>NZ_QZXA01000009.1 GCF_003601985.1 Mesorhizobium jarvisii | reverse complement strand
ATCTTGGCGGGTGGGGGAAGAGTGAGTAGTGGGTATGCAGGGGCTTGGCCCACTGTTGACTACTCCCTACTGACTATTCCCTACTCACTCCCTCGTTCACCCCATCCCCGTGACATGCCGAAGCCAGAACGCCAGCGCGATAAAACCGATGATCGTGGTCACGCCGGTCCAGTCGACATTGGCCTTCTTGATGTCGCCGATGAGCTTCACCAGCAGCATCCAGGCGATGACGACGAGGGGCAGAATGATGACAAGCCTGATCATGCGACACTCCAGTCCGAAGCGATTGCATCTTCTTGATATGTAGGAAGCGCGCTCGCGAATTTCAGCATGGGCGTCCACGGCGTCATCCACCGCCGGGGTAACCGAAAACGGAGTTTTGTCTTTACTGGCGCACGAAATATGCTACCGGAGCGCCGTGCCCTTGTAGCTCAGCTGGTAGAGCAGCGGTTTTGTAAACCGAAGGTCGGCGGTTCGATCCCGTCCGGGGGCACCAGTCTCGCCGGACGGTTTGGTTGCCAGTATGATGCTACCAATCACACCCCTATCGCCGCCACCAATATCCGGTTCTGCCTTCGTATCGCCGCGCGCAGTTCCGGGATCCTGGCCTCGTCGCGCTTCACGAATTCGATGAACATCATGTTCATGTTGTTGAAGATCAGTTCGCCGAGCGCTGCCCCGTCTATGTCCTGGCGCACCAGGCCGATCTCCTGCAGCCGCGCGATCAGTGCGCGGATCTGTTCGGTGAGCGAGCGGTCGAGCGCGGTGTAGGCCTGGCCGAACGGGCTGTCGGGTAGTTGCGTCGAGATCGCCATGGCCTGGCGCCACATCTCCTTGCTGAGATAATGCAGCGAGTGCTCGATATAGATGCCGATCAGCGTGTCCAGCGCATCGCCGACATTGGCCGGCGGCCTGGCGACGACGCCGCGCCCGGCATTGAGCACCTCGTTGACCTCAAGCGAAACGATGGCGCCGAGGATGTCGCCCTTGTTCTCATAGTAATTGTAGATCGTGCCGATCGACACTTCCGCCTGCGCGGCGATCGCCTCGATCTTGGCGCCCTCGTAGCCGGCCTCGCGGAAAAGTGCCGCCGCCGCCTCGATGATGCGCCTGTGTCGGTCCGCCTTTTGCCTTGCCCGCAATCCGCTCATAGCAGCCTCTTGCCACAAAAACAGAATTGACTCAATTTTAGAATTGGTTCAATTTTTTGCAAGAAGCCACAAAGGCAAGGGAGAACACTCGATGTCCGTCAAATCCGGGAATCCGCTTTCCATCCTGAAGCTGCATCTGCACGCCGCCTGCGCCGCCACGGCCCTGCTGCTTGGCGTGGGCAGCCTCGCCCAGGCCGCCGATCTCAACGCGCTGATCTGGTGCGACCATTCCGATCCGGCGCTGCTGCAGCCTTTCGAAGAGGCCAACAACGTCAAGGTCAACGTCAAGGAGTTCGAAGGCACCGGCGCTGGTCTCGCCATCGTCGAACAGTCGCAGCCCGGCGACTGGGACGTGATGGTGATCGATAGCATCGACGTGCCGCGCGGCGTCGAAAAGGGCCTGTTCGAGCCGCTGCCCGAGGACAAGCTGCCCTTCGCCGACCTCTTCCCGCAGGTGAAGATGGACGGCTCCACCGTGGTCGGCGGCAAGCGCTACGGCATCACCGAAAAGTTCGGCTACAACACGATCGGCTTCAACAAGACCAAGGTCGACCCGGCGGACATGCAGTCCCTGGCATCGCTGACCAGCGACAAATACAAGGGCAAGGTCGCCATCTACGACTATTACCTGCCGGTCATCGGCATGGCGGCACTGGCCATCGGCAAGAAGACGGCCGAGCTCACCGAAGCCGACCTGCCCGCGCTCAAGGAAGAGCTTCTCAAGATGAAGGCCAACGCCAAGCTGGTCGGCGAGGTCACCGCCAGCCAGACGGCGCTTGCCACCGGCGAGGTCGACATACTGGTCGGCGGCGGCGAATGGGTGACGGCAGGGTTGGCCAAGGAGAACCCCGCGCTCGATTTCTCCATCCCCAAGGAGGGTGCGGTGCTGTGGTCGCAGTCGCTGGCCATGTTCAAGGATTCCAAGAACAAGGACATGGCGCTGAAATTCATCCAGTACATTATGAGTCCCGAAGGCCAGGCGCGCCTTGCCACCTCGTCCTGCTATTGGGGCATGCCGGCGAACACCAAGGCGGCGCTGACCGACGACCAGAAAAAGGTCCTGCGCTTCGATGAGCAGCCGGGCTTCCTCGCCCGCGCCCAGGCCTATCCGGCACCGAACGGCGATCTCAACAAGAAGATGCAGGATATGTGGACCGAAATGCTGCAGGCGAAATGAGCTGATACCGTTCGTGAGCTCAACCGGAAACAGCGGGCGCGCCCTGCCCGGGACGGGCCGCGCCCTTCCCTGGGCGCTGGTTACGCCTGCCCTCGGCTGGACGCTGCTGTTCTTCGTGTTGCCCTTCGTCGCCATGGGGTTTTCCAGCCTCACGGCGCATGAAGGCGGCGGCTTCACGCTTTCCAATTACAGCCAGTTCTTCACCAACCCATCCTACTGGCAGGCGATGGTGAACTCGCTGGAGGTGACGGCGATCGTCACCTTGCTCTCTGTGCTGCTCGCCTATCCCTTTGCCTTGATCCTCGCCGAACAGGTGCCGGAACGCTGGCAACGGCTGGCGCTGATGCTGGCCGTGCTGCCGTTCTGGACGTCCTATGTCGTGCGCTCCTATTCCTGGCTGCTGGTGCTGGCGCAGAACGGCGTCATCAACCGCGCGCTCACCGGTTCGGGCTTGATCACCGAGCCGCTGCAGCTCGCCAACACGCGGCTGGCCACCGTCACCGGCTTCGTGCACTTCTTCGTCATGCTGCTGACGCTGACCATCTTCGCCAACCTCAAGCAGCTCAGTCCGAGCTACCGCAAGGCGGCCGCCGATCTCGGCGCCGGGCCGGTGCGCACCTTCCTGCATGTCATCCTGCCGCTGACCTTGCCGGGCATCATGGTCGGCGCCTTCCTCACCTTCGTGCTGTGCATCGGCGACTACATCACGCCGCAGATCCTGGGCGGCAACAACGAGCTTTTGATGCCGCAGCTGGTGATGATGCAGATCGGCCGGCGTGGCGATTTTCCGCTGGCCTCGGCGCTGTCGATCATCCTGATGGCGGTCGTAACCATCGCCTACCTCGCCTGCGCCCGCTGGCTGAAGATCGAGCGGGCCTGAGATGCGCCAGGTGGTCCGCGTTGTTTCCTGGCTCTATGCGCTTGCCGTCTACGGCTTCATCTTCGTGCCTGTTGTCGTGCTGGTGCTGTTCTCGCTGCAAGCGACCTCCTTCCCCATTCCTCCCTTCACCGGCCCGTCGCTGCGCTGGTATGAGGCGGTGCTCTCGGATGTCAGGCTGACCTCGGCGCTGGTCAATTCTCTGCTGGTGGCGTCGATCTCCTCGGCCACCGCCGTCACGCTCGGCTTTCTCTCCGCCTGGGGTTTCGCGCGCTTCGTGCTGCCGGGCTCCGGCCTGCTGCGCGGCCTGATCACGCTGCCGCTGACGGTCAGCTATCTCATCATCGGCATGGGGCTGCTGGTGCTGTTCAACTGGGCCGGCTTGCCGAAATCGCTGCTTGCCGCCGGCATCGGCCATGTCGTGATCAACCTGCCGCTATGCTTTGCCATCATCTACAGCCAGATGGGCGATCACCAGATCAACATCGAGCGCGCGGCGCGCGATCTTGGCGCGCCGGAATGGAAGGTGCTGCTCTTGATCACCGTGCCGGTGATGGCGCCCGCCATCTTCGCAGGCTTCTTCCTGTCGATGACCTTCTCCTGGGACGAGTTCGTGATCTCCTTCCTGCTGACCCGCTTCGACACCACGCTGCCCGTGGAGATCTGGAACCTGCTGCGCTCGGGCCTCAATCCCAAGACCAACGCCGTCGGTTCGCTGGTCTTCGCCGTTTCCATCGTGCTGGTCGTGCTGTTCGAACTGACATTGTTGCGCCGGAGAAAGACATGACCGCGCCTCTGGTCGATATCCGCGCGGTCTCGCACCGTTTCGGGCAGCTGGCCGTGCTAAAAGATGTCTCGCTGCGGATCGAGCCCGGCAGCTACACCATCCTGCTTGGGCCGTCGGGCTCGGGCAAGACGACGCTGTTGTCCATCCTGGGCGGCTTCGTCACGCCCAGCGAAGGCAAGGTGTTCATCCGCGGCGAGGACTGCACCGCGGTGCCGCCGGCCAGGCGCCCGACGACGACCGTGTTCCAGGACTATGCGCTGTTTCCGCATATGAGCGTCGGCGGCAATGTCGGCTTCGGGTTGCGCATGCAGGGCGTCGACGGCGCGACACGCGCCGCAAAGGCGCGCGAGGCGCTGGCGCTGGTGGGGCTGGCCTCCGCCTTCGACAAGAAGCCGCACCAGCTCTCCGGCGGGCAAAGGCAGCGCGTGGCGCTGGCGCGGGCGCTGGTCATCGAGCCGGCGGTGCTGCTGCTGGACGAGCCGCTCGGCGCGCTTGATCTGAAACTGCGCCGGCAGATGCAGGACGAGCTGAAGGCGATCCAGAAGCGCGTCGGCACCGCCTTCGTCCACGTCACCCACGATCAGGAAGAAGCGATGGCGCTGGCCGACCATTGCGTGGTGATGAATGACGGCCGCATCGAGGACGAAGGGCCGCCCGAGCGCGTCTATGCCAGGCCGGCGACGCGTTTTTCGGCGACCTTCATGGGCGAAAGCACGATCCTTGCCGGCAAAGTCACGGAAGCCAAGGACAGGACAAGCACCGTCACGACGCCGGCCGGCCCGGTTTTGGTGCGCGGCGCCTTGCCTGTGGGTTCGGCCGTCGCATTGGCCATCCGGCCGGAGCATCTCATGCTCGGCGGGACTGCCGGCACCGCAAGTCTCGGCATGGCAAAGGTGAGCGATGTGGTCTTCCAGGGCAGTTTCAAGCGCGTGCTTGCCGTCTCCGTCGAAGACGCCTCGCTGCAATTCATCGCCAAGCTGCCAGCATCAGCCACCGTCCAGCCCGGCGACACCGTTGCCGTTTCGTGCGATACCGACCAGATCATCGTCTTGGCGGACTGAAATGGGATCTCTTCCGGTCATCGGTGCACCAGGCTGGTACGAGACCATCCGCATGGCCGACGGCGTCACGCTGATCCATGAGCCGTGGATAAAACCGTTCTTCCGCTGCAACATCTGGCATGTGCGCGGCCGCGACCGAGACCTTCTGTTCGACACCGGTCTCGGCCATTTCAGCCTGCGCACACATGTGCCGCTGGTCACCGAACGCAAGCTGACCTGCGTCGCCAGCCATACGCATTTCGACCATATTGGCTGCAATCACGAATTTCCTGACCGCTGCGTGCACCGAGCCGAAGCAAAAATCCTCGCCGATCCGCGCAACGAGTGGACGGTGGCTGACCGCTATGCGACCGACGATATGTTCGACGGATTGCCGCAAGGCTGGGAGTCGTCCCGCTACCGGATCGTGCCCGCCCCGGCTGACCGCCTGCTCGGCCATGGCGATGTCATCGATCTCGGCGACCGCGCCTTCGAGGTGATCCACACACCGGGCCATTCACCCGGCGGCATCGCACTCTACGAGAAGAAGACCGGCATGCTGTTGTCCGGCGACATCATCTATGACGGCCCGCTGATCGACGACGTCTACCATTCGGATATGTCGGACTATGTCGAGACACTGCTCGCCATGCGCGATCTCGACGTCTCGGTCGTGCATGGCGGCCATTTCCCGAGTTTCGGCAAGGTGCGCTACTGCCAGCTGATCGACGAGTACCTGGCGCAGAAACGCCAGGCCGGCTGCCACCTGCGGCAGCGCCCCTGAGAACAGCTACGGCATCAATTCAAAATGCCGCGGAAATGCCTGATGCAGCAGGAGCAGCATGGTCTTGCGCAGCACATTGGTGTCGCGGCTCGACGGGTTCAGATGGTCCCAGTACCATGCGCCGTGAACCAGATAATTCAGGCTCTCCGACAAGGTGTTGATGTCGACACCGGTATACCCTGCGCCGCGCGAAATCTCGATCAGCAGTTCGCGCGCTTCGGCGGTGTAGGCGAGATCGCTCGGCAGGCCGATCTCGTTGTAGATCTGCATGCTCTTGCGGTCGCTTGAGAACACGACAAAGACCGACACCCATTTGGGATGCTGCCGGGCGAAACGCTGCGCACAATCGACGGCGCCCAGCAGCCGTTCGACCGGCGACAGGCCGGGCGCCCGCACCAGGCTGATCCACAGCGCGTCATACTGATCGCTGAGATACTGAAGCACGGCGCGGAAAAGGTTTTCCTTGCTGCGGAAATGAAAGACGACCAGCGCATTGGACGAGCCGACATGTTCGGCGATACGCTGCATGGTGAGGCTTGCCAGGCCCTCCTCCGCGATCAGCTCGATCGTGGCGTCGATGATGCGCTGTACGCTGGCTTCGCCGCGCTCGCGTCGGCGGTCCTTGGGCGGCGCGGCATCGTTTGCCGCGCCCTTGGTCGTCGCGAGCTTGCGTTTCTCCGGCTTTGCGGTTGCCTTGCGTTGCGCCATTTTCGTCAGGCCTTTCGGACCCACGGCGGAATATCCCGCCGCACAGATTGCCTTGCCATGTGCCACGCCGGCTGATCCCGAAAATCGCTCAGAGCGACGGGCGTGTCCCGGTGTTCCCATACCATTGCCCCCGAGCCGTTTCATAGGCCAGTCCGGCCCGGAAGACATCGGCGTCGCTATAGGTGCGGCCGACGATCTGGATGCCTGTCGGCACGCCGCTGGCGGCGCGGCCCGACGGTATGGAGAGAACCGGGCAACGGCTCAGCATGTTGAACGGCGTCGTCATCACCCAGCCCAGCGAAGGGTTCACCTCCCTGCCGTTGATCTCCACCCTGTCCCTGGTCTGGTCGAACTCCGCCGGTACCGCGGGCAGCGCGTTTGTCGGGCAGATCAGCACATTATAGGTCTCCAGCAGCGGGCCGAGCGTCTGGTACATCCTCGCCGCCACGTCCAGTGTCGCGACGAAGTCGGTGGCCTTGGACTTTTGCCCGTCCTCGGCAAAGCGCCGGGCATAGCTGGTCATGTCGCTGGCGTGCTCCGCAAGCAGTTGCGACAGCGACGCGCCGAACAGGTGCTCGAGATAGGCCATTCCAGCCTTGAGCACCCCGCCGTCCCAGCCAAGATCGACTTCCTCGACCGTGGCGCCGAGCGAGCGGAACACATCGCAGGCGGCGAGCGTGTTCGTGCGCACGTCGGGGTCGACCTCGAAGGAGCCGAGATCCATCGAAAAGGCAATCTTCCAGCCTTTGATCGGCTTGTAGTCGAGGGGCAGGCGCAGCTTGGGACGCAGCGTGGCGATGTCGAGCGGGCTCGGTCCCGCCATGACGTTCTGCAGCAGGATGGCATCCCTGACGTTTCGCGCCAGCGGCCCGGTGTGGCAGTAGAAATCGAGGTTGAAGGGCGGCTCGTCGGGATTGCGGCCGTAAGGCGGCTTGTAGCCGACGAGACCGCAGGCCGAGGCCGGAATGCGGATCGATCCGGCAATATCCGAACCGGTGGCGATCGATGATGTTCCCGAAGCGAGCGTTGCCGCAGCACCACCCGACGAACCGCCCGGCGTAAAATCGCGATTCCATGGATTGCGGGTGACGCCCCACCGCTTCGACCAGGTGTAGCCCGCGCAGCTGAATTCCGGCGTCGCCGTGCGGGCATGCACGATGCCGCCGGCCTTCATGATGCGCTCGTTCATTGTCGAGGTGTGGCCGCCCACGGCATCCCTGGACAGCAGCGAGCCGTGCGAGGTCGGCTTGCCCTTGATGTAGCTCTCATCCTTGATGCCGATCGGCAGGCCTTCCAGCGCGCCGGTCCTGGCGCCCCTGGCGTATTTCGCCTCGACCCTGGCGGCCAGCTTCATCGCCTCTTCGAAATGCGTGAAGGTGAAGCAGTTGATCGCCGATCTGGTGGCTTCGGCGCGGCGAATCGTGGCCTGCATCAATTCGACGGGCGAGAGTTTCTTCGCCTTGAACAGCCGCAGCGCCTCATGGGCCGGCATGTAGCAGAGGTCGAGATCGGACATCGGAAATCTCCTGCGATCGCGAGACCGCACCTGGCATGGAGGGTGCCGGACCGCGCTGCGGCCCGATGACTGTGGTGGGTTGGTCCGGCGACGCTATTTCTGGAGGTCGGTCCAGATCTTCGTATAGAGCGCCTGCACATCCGATGGACAGGCCGGCATGAACTGGCCCTTGGCGGCAAATTCAGCCGGAACGTCCACTTCCGGCGCCGTCTTCATGTCGTCCGGCATGAAAGCCTCGGACCCCTTGATGCCGTTGGCGTAGCGGGCGAAAGCCGAGATCATCGCGGCATTCTTCGGATCCATGATGAAATTCTGGAACAGCTTGGCGTTCTCGACATTCTTGGCGTCCTTGAGCACGGCGACATTGTCCATCCAGATCGGAAAACCTTCCTTGGGATAGCCGTAGACGATCTTGTCGTTCTGCAGCCGCTGGCGCAGCGAAATGCCGTTCCAGTTGACGCCGGCGGCAATGTCGCCCCTGCCCAGGCCGTCGACGGCCGCGTAGTCGAGCGAGAGCCATTTCGCCTTGGCCTCGACCAGCTTGTCGTGCACCTTCTTCAGTACCTGCATATCGTTGGTGCAATATTTGCCGCCCTCATAGGCGATGGCGAGGAACATGATGTCCCCCATTTCGGGCACGACATTGATCTTGCCGACAAGCTCCGGCGGCGGGTCGAGGAAAATCGCCGAGGTGTTCGGGTCGCCGGAATACACCGACTTGTTCACCGAAATGCCTGTCGTGCCCCACTGCCACGTAACAGTGTATTTGCGGCCCGGATCGAAGGGAACGTCGACCCATCGCGGATCGACATTCTTGAAATTCTCCATCTTGTTGGGTTCGGTCTCCAGGAGCAGGCCTTCGCTGATCCAGACCGGCACGACGCTGGCCGACGGCACGACGATGTCATAGCCGGACGCACCCTGGCGAACCTTGGCCAATGCGGTGTCGTTGGAATCATAGTCGGTGACGGTGACCTTGACCTTGTAGGTCTCCTCGAACTTCTTGATGAGGTCAGGGCTGGTGTAGTTGCCCCAATTGTAGATGTTGAGTTCGCCATCGGCGCGGGCAACACCGGTTGCGGCGAGCAGCGACAGCCCGACGGCCGCCGCGGTCAGTTTCCAGTTCATGCTAGTGCTCCCATTGTTGGGACCGGCCGCGTCGCCGCCTCGGTCCGTCTCCTGCTGATGAACAAGCCTGGCTGTGCCCTTCGGCCCAAGGCGGGCCGGCTGGCTGTCAAAATATTCCCCTTTTCGCGGCCATTCACCGGCGGAATGCCAGCTGGCCGACTTGGTCGTCTGCGTTACGATTATTTATAACTAACTATACAGTCAATATCTTTTCGCGGACATTGCCGCGGCTGGCCCAGTTGTCCTGGACAACGCAGCAAGCTGAGACCGGAATGGCAGGCGGCACGGGTATCTCTTTCGCGCTCGGTATGACCGCCCAGAATTTCGGCATTTCAGGCGTTTGCCGCCGATCTGTCCTCAGTCACAATCCGTCGCCGGTACCACTCGAAGGTGCGCCGGATCCCTTCCTGATAGCCGGTCGTCGCCTCCCATCCGGGAAGAACCTGCCTTACCAGGGTCAAGTCCGGGCAGCGGTTTGTCGGATCCTGCGGAATTGGCGCACGGTGTTCGATGCGGCTGCCAGGAACAAGCGAGCAGACGAATTTCGCGATACCGAGAACCGAAACCTCGCGATTGTTGCCGATGTTCAGGGGTCCTCGGTATGCGATGCTGTCGCGCCAAAAGAAACGTTCCAGGCCATCGACGATATCGTCCACATACCCCCAACTGCGCGATTGGGAGCCGTCGCCATGGACGGTCAGGATTCCCGTGGTCAGGGCTTGGCAGACAAAATTCGAAACGGCGCGGCCGTCATCGATGCGCGTTCGCGGCCCATAGGTGTTGAACAGCCTGACGACGCGCACATCGAGCCCGCTGACGCGTTGCTCTTCGAAAAGCAGCGCCTCGGTGCAGCGCTTGCTCTCGTCATAGGAGGCCCGTGGCCCGGTGCAGTCCACGGATCCCCGGTAGCTCTCCGGTTGCGGCGACATCAGGGGATCGCCATAGACTTCCGAGGTCGAGGCGAAGCAGAAGCGACCGCCGGGCCTGAGCAGCGACAGAAGATTGAGCGCGCCGCCTATATTGGCTTTGATCGTGCGCGCCGGCTCGCGCATGTACCATACGGGCGAAGCCGGTGACGCCAGATGGATGATCTCATCGAAATGCTGGCTGGTCGTGAAGCTTTCGGCATCGGCAATCCGCAAGCTGAGCCGCGGGTCCGAGACATGGGCAATGTTGTCGCGCGATCCGGTCCACAGATTGTCGACGATGACCAGCGTTTCCAGATCCTCACGCAGCAGCAGACGATCGACAAGATGGGAGCCGAGAAAGCCGCAGCCACCAGAAACCAACACGCTGTGCGGCATGCGCGCTCCCCTTCAGAAACACGGCCGGTCAACGCGCCGCAACGCTTGTTTCCCAAAACGACGGGAACAGGATCCTATCCGGATAGGACACGCCTTCTACCAGTGCTTTCGTCGATGCCGCAATTGCAACGATCAAACTTGCGCCAGCCAGGGCTCCGGTCGCCCAAGCATGAAACTGTCGCTCGGGATCGGCCGAGCGTCGGCGGTATCTACAGACGAATGGCGTATTCCGGCGACCTACAGTGCCCGTTGCGGGCAAGGCATTCCGGCGGCATCGCCGCAGCGCGACGCTGTCGGCAGCGGTCTCATGCTCATATTTTCCGACTGGCGCACAAGCTCGGCGAAGACCAGGGCGAAGCTACCCAGCATGACAAAGACGATGATCAGGCGTGCTACCGGCAATATGTCGGCCTCGTCTGGCTGGTGCGTGTCCCCGGAGGAGGCATGCGCACAAAACAAAACTGCCGCAACGTCCTTTTGGCATCCCAAAGGATACAGCGGTGCTGCGGGCGCCCCCACGCCATTCATGCCGGCTAACATGATCGTTCCGCCTTTACGAGACTTTAAGCCCCGCCTTAACCATCACATTCGCTCGTGCCCTGTCATGAAGCGCGATCCGCAGGTTCGGCCGATGCCCGCGCGGCATGCCTAGCGTGCCGGCACAACGGCTCTCTTTGCAGACCTGCCCACCCCGTGCTACCCCGGCGCGGATGCGGCCAGACTGCCGCCGCCAATCGGTCGCGATCGGGGAGCCATGAGCACAGCCGCCAACAGCATCGCCTTCGTCTCGTCCGACACAGCAGACGCCAAGGCGGCGCTGGAAAGTCTGTCGGCGCGCTATGGCCAGTGTTCGGTCGCCGAGGCCGCGGTTGTGGTGGCCCTGGGCGGCGACGGCTTCCTGCTGCAGACCTTGCGCGACACGATGGGAACGGGAAAGAAGGTCTACGGCATGAACCGTGGCACCATCGGGTTCCTGATGAATGAGTACCGTTCCGGAGGGCTCACCGAGCGTATCGCGGCCGCGGTCGCCGAAACCATCCGGCCGCTGGAAATGCTGGCCGTCACCTCGGAAGGCGAAACCGTCTCGGCGCTGGCGATCAACGAGGTTGCGCTGTGGCGGCAATCCTACCAGACGGCCAAGATCCGCATCAGCGTCGATGACCAGATACGGCTCGAGGAACTCAGCTGCGATGGCGTCATGATCGCGACACCGGCCGGATCCACCGCCTACAATCTTTCAGCGCATGGCCCGATTCTGCCGCTCGACGCGCCGCTCCTGGCACTGACGCCGGTCAGCCCGTTTCGCCCGCGCCGCTGGCGTGGCGCATTGCTCTCCAACAAGGCGACCGTGCGCTTCGATATTCTGGAGCCGGAAAAGCGGCCGGTAAACGCCGCGGCGGACCATACGGAGGTCAAGGCGGTGACCTCGGTAACGGTGCGGGAGTCGCCGGCGGCGACGGCAACCTTGCTGTTCGACCCCAATCACTCCTGGAACGAGCGCATCCTTGCTGAGCAGTTCCGTTACTGAGCCGACACAGAGACAAGCGGCCGGATTAAGCATCGCGATTAAGGTTACAGCTTCACAATCGCGCCAATCCCGCCCGTTTCTGTTGACAAATCGCGGACTTGCGCCTAATCGCAATGCCAATCTTGCAAGCGCGTGGCGCTTGCCGCGACGAATAACGTTGCGCCTCCCCGAACCAGCCAAAGACAACAACACTTGTCCTCAGACACCACGATCGCTCAAGAAGCGTTGACCTTTTCAGACCTCGGCCTGTCGCCGAAGGTGCTTTCCGCAGTTACCGATGCCGGCTACACGCAGCCGACACCGATCCAGGCCGGTGCCATCCCGCACGCCTTGCTCGGCAAGGACGTGCTGGGCATAGCCCAGACCGGCACCGGCAAGACAGCCTCCTTCGTGCTGCCGATGCTGACCCGGCTGGAAAAGGGCCGCGCCCGCGCCCGCATGCCGCGCACGCTGATTCTCGAACCGACGCGCGAGCTTGCCGCGCAGGTCGAGGAAAACTTCGTCAAATACGGCAAGAACCACAAGCTCAACATCGCGCTTCTGATCGGCGGCGTGTCGTTCGACGAGCAGGACAAGAAGCTGGAGCGCGGCGCCGACGTGCTGATCGCGACGCCTGGCCGCCTGCTCGACCATCGCGAGCGCGGCAAGCTTCTGCTCAACGGCGTCGAGATCCTCGTCATCGACGAGGCCGACCGGATGCTCGACATGGGCTTCATTCCCGATATCGAGCGCATTTGCGAGATGATCCCGTTCACCCGGCAGACGCTGTTCTTCTCGGCGACCATGCCGCCGGAAATCACCAAGCTGACCGAAAAGTTTCTGCACGCGCCGGTGCGCGTCGAAGTTTCGAAGGCCGCGTCGGCCGCCACCAACATCATCCAGCGGCTGGTCAAATCAGGATCGAAGCCTTGGGACAAGCGCGAGACGTTGCGCAACCTCATCAAGGCCGAAGACGCTGAGTTGAAGAACGCCATCATCTTCTGCAACCGCAAGGTCGAAGTGTCGGAGCTGTTCCGCTCGCTGCTGAAGCATGATTTCGATGCCGGCGCCCTGCATGGCGACATGGACCAGCGCGCCCGCATGCAGATGTTGGCCAATTTCCGTGATGGCAAGCTGCGCTACCTCGTGGCATCGGACGTCGCCGCGCGCGGCCTCGACATCCCCGATGTCAGCCATGTCTTCAACTACGATGTGCCGATCCATGCCGAGGACTATGTCCACCGCATCGGCCGTACCGGCCGTGCCGGTCGCTCCGGCAAGTCCTTCACCATCGCGACGAAGTCCGACACCAAATACATCGACGCCATCGAACGGCTGATCGGCAACAAGATCGAATGGCATGACGGTGACCTGTCGACGGTCGTGGCCAGCGAAGGCGGTGAGGACGATGCTCCGCGCCGTGGCAAAGGCGCGCCGCGTCGCGCCGGCCGCAAGGACGACGATCGCAAGGACAGAGGCGAGCGCAAGAAGGGCGGCGAACGCCGTGCCAGACACACCGGGGAAGACGCCTCGACCGTGGTCGCACAGCAAGAACAGCCCGATGTGGCTGCGACGGCCGTCGCCGATATCGGCGAGCGGCGCGCACGCAAGGAGGCGATCCGTTCGGAAAACACCGAACGCAAATCCTCCGATCGCAACGAACAGCGGGCACCGGAACGCGGTGACACCAGGCCGCAGCGAGACAACAGTCGTCCTGCCCGCCATCGCCACCAGGAAGACAACGACACCACCGTTGGCTTCGGCGACGACATGCCGGCCTTCATGCGCATCGTCGCCAAGGTCTGACTGGGCCAAGCTTGAAATAGCCGCCAAGTGATCGGCAAACGATCAATTGGCCAATTGGCACGTCTTTCGGATATCATCGCGAAGATCGGCAAGGCCGTTGCCTAACAAGGCAGGCAAGATGTGCGGGAACCTTCCTGCATAGGGCACGAGAAATCGAAGATCTATACCTGCCTGCTGAAAGGCATCGCGTGAATAAAGGCTACGTCCGCCTGGAGCATTGATGTAGCGCTGGCCGCCAAGTGCCTGAACGATGGCGATCACGCGGGCTTGTGCACGCAAGGCAGGATCGATGCCGAGGCGGGAGCTGCGTACGACATCCGGTCTGAGCTGAAGCGCATCGGCCGTTAGCCGAAGGCCCTCCTCGAGAAAATCTGTCACGTCGCCAAGGGCCCCGGTCAGGTGGCCGTTGATCTGCTCTGCCGCTGTCGTCCGCGCTTGGCCTGGCAGGCCGAAGACAGCCAGCCGCTTGTCCAAGGTGGTTCGGGCATCGTTCGCCCAGCGCAGGTCCTTTATCAGCGCGTCGAAAGGCATCGGCGCAACCGGCAATGTCAGCCAGTGTCCCGGCGTCATTTCGCAGCGGTGCACCCTTCCCCGGCGCGCGAACTGAACATCGTCGAAAACAACGAAGATGTCGCTCGCGGCCATCAGGCGGAAATAACCCGCATAGGGGAAGAAGTATGGCTGCATGACGGCAATGGTGAGCTTGCCCGTCACTATGTTCCCCCTTCGCCATAGAAGAGGCGAGGCAGACTTCGAACGTGCTGCTGGAAGGCTTGCAGAACCGGAGATGCGAATGACCTGTTGCAGAAAGCGTCGAATTCATCGCGCTTGCGCAGGAAGCTGTGACGGTCGAACTGCTCGCGGCGAAGATAATGCAGCACCCTGATATCAGCCGCGTCGTGCAGCCCGTGAGCCAGCATCTCGTCCGAGTTCGGGCAGTTGTACTCCGGCCCAAGCGGCAAAGGATCGGCTCCAACCGTCAGGATCGCCAATGACAGCGCGATCTGGGCAGAAAAGAAAATGGAGGGCGTATCCTTCAAATAGTCCAACACGCGCGCCGTCAGTGGGCGGATCAATGGTTGAATAGCGGTGAATGCCATCTTGTTGAAGGCGACGAAACCATAGTTGAAATACGGCGGGCAGCCACCGAACGCTTCATCAGGCGACTGGGAATATCGGAAGTTCAGGGGCGTGTCGCCGAAGCCGAATGCCCCAAGAAGTCGGCGCCACGCGGCGTCATTTTCGGCGCCATTTCTCGAGAATGGCGAGAAATGCGCCGGCAGCCCGGCCACAGCAGGACGGTCGGCGTCGCGCATGCTTTGCAGAAGGCCGTCGATAGGCCGCATCAGGCAGGCATCGGCATCGACAAGGATGATGACATCGCCGCTTGGCGGTTCGGCATAGCGGTCGAAGCCCGAGGAAAAGCCCCGATCGCTGACAGCGTGAGGCACGGGACGCCACGTCACCGGGTAGGCCGATGACCATCGATTGACGGCACTGATTTCGCCGAAGTCGGCATGCCCCCCCACGGAGACCAAAATGGGGGCGGTGGCATAGGTGCCGCCGAGACTGGCCAGCGACAAAGCAGCCAGTTTGACGTTTGAAAAAAACTCCTGTTCGGGCAGGATCGGGATGCGAAATTCGAAAGTCATTCGAGCCTGCTCAAGTCAAATCGCGAGTTGCCCAGCCGATGCCGGCCTCGCCAAACCCGTTGCCATTGTAGAACATCACGTCGCCGGAGGGGCGCTGCATGATGCAGCAATAGGCCTGCATCGAGCTGTCGAATTCGCCGGCGGCCGGCGGATTGCTGAAAATCACAGGCTCGGCTCCACCGACGGTTCCGTTCCGGGTGTCCATGCGACGAGAAAACAGTCGGTAAGCTTCTTTGCCGCCAGCGCGAAAGTCCCGCCCGCGCCGGCTGTACCACAGGCGCATGCCGCCAGCCTCATTCGTGATCCAGGGGCGCGTCTGACTGATACCGTCACCAAGGTCGTCAGCGGAGACGGCGATCGATTCCGCTTCCCACACGATGGCGTCTAATGAATCACAGCTGCGCAGGACATATTCAGGCTCCCAAACGCCGTTTACCTGCGCCCAGCCGGTGCCGCTCACATACCACATGCGATAGCCGTACTTGGTCTTTCCGACGAAGGGCGTCGACACGAAATACGGATCTGCCGGACCAATGCCCCGGACCGGACCGGCGAATGCCTTCTTGAAACTCAGCCCGTCATCGCTGATGGCGAGCCCGATGGCGATCTGGAAGCTGACATCGTTGCGTGGATAAACACCCGAATAATAGAGGTGCACGCGCCCACCGATTGTCAGCGCACAAGACGGCCCCAGCCCGGTGCTATCGAAGCTCCCTGGCGGGCCCCACTCCAGGAGTGGATCGAGATGCTCGTCCAACACACGCATGCCGTCTTGCGGGTCGACGTCGACGGCCAGAATGGATGACAGGTTGTCCCTGTTGCGTCCTGCGAAATAGATACGCCAAAGCCGAGGCGAAAGGGCGAGAACCGTTGGGGACTGTGCGTGACTGGCCCACCACCCTCCCGCCTTTACCGACACCAGCAATCCCCGCCGGGTCCATTTCCTCTGATGGTCGGGCATCAGCGGAACTTCATCGACTTGATGCGGGCGCTGGAATAGGGCTTCGGCAGATCCGAGGGATGACGAACCACACTGTTGGGCGGCACATCGCGCCGGATCATGCAACGAGACTCAATGTAGCTTCCCGCGCCGATCGTGATGCCGTTGTCGACGCCGACCTGGCCGCCGATCAGGCTGCACGTACCGATACGGACGCCGCTCGCCAAGCCCACCTGCGACGACACGAAGCAGAAGTCCTCGAGGATGGAGTGATGACCCACATGGCTGCCGCTCCACATGATGATGCCCTCGCCGAGGCGAACAAACGGCTGCAGCGTGCAGTTTTCCAGAATGAAGCAGTTGTCGCCAACCGTCTCCGCCATATTGTGGGTCGAGGGATGGATAAAGCGCGCAAAGCCGTATCCACGCTCCCTGCCCTCCGCGTGCCTATTCCTGCGGAACTCGTTGAGATTCTGGTAGCTGAGCGGACCGAGCAGCTTGACGGCATCAGGCGGGAAGCGCTCCTCAAGCCTTTCCCAGGCGACCACGGGAAGGCCCTTGAACTCGGGTTGCGTGAGGAAGGCTTCGTCGACAGTGAACCCAACGACACGATCCTCGCCGAATCTGTCGAGATAGGCCTTGGCAACTTCGGCGAGCTGCCCTGCCCCGAAAATGACCACATCCGCCATGCCGCCCCCGTGCGCCCTTGCCTTGCATCCCTGGTCTGCTCGTCATCACCGTGGATTGTCCGGCTATGCGGCAGCCTTGTAGACGTAAACAGTGTATTCGTAGAGCCCGTAGTCGGCGCGAATGACGTGATGGCGCGACAATTGACCGACGACAAAGCGGCTGATCTGGTCATAGGGCACGTGAAAGAGATCCTCTCGCTCCCAGTCGACGTGTTTGGACATCAAGTTGAAGGCCATTCCCTTGCGTGCATACGGGAACATTTTTGCCAGCAATCCAGTCATTGCACCGAACATCGTCTCGTAGGCGATGCCGCAGCGCTCGGTGAAGACACCGTTCATGACGATGTAGTCGGCCTCGGGCACAGCTGCCCCGTCCTGCATCACGTCCAGGCAGTCAAACGCCACGCCGGGATACTTGCGCCGGCACAGGTCAACAAACCGCGCCGACAGATCGAGCCCCCGGTAGCGCACCTTGCGATCAGTCTGGCGCAGATAGTCGAGGAAATGACCAGCGCCGCAGCCGAAGTCGAGCAGGTCGACTGAGCCGCGCTCACGCATCACCTCTGCCATCACGCGATAACGCGTCGCTGCCCCTTCGGCATCGGGCCAGTCGACTCCTTTAAATGTGTCTCCGTGTCGCGCAAAACACGCCTCATAATGCGCAACAAGCGCGCTGTACGGATCTATGTCAGTCAATTGTAATATCTCATGGAATTGCCCTATACGTTCGACATGGCCCTGTATATCACGCCATCAACGACATGAAACGATGCGCCCCAGTACCTCTGGTCAGATCGGCCCAACACGATGCACAGTTCGCACATCCCTTCGCCGCGCCGGCTTCGCGTTTGTCTCATCAATCCGCGCTTCCACCCTTCCATCTGGACCCGTGATGAAGTCCTTTCCATTTTACCAGGCAGCAAGCGCAGTTGGATCGTGACGGGCTCGTTGCCGGCGCTGGCGGCCCTTGCTCCGGAGCATTGCGATGTCGTGCTGGTCGACGAGAACGTCGAGGACATCGATTTCGAGCAGCTTGGCGACTTCGACATCGTTGGCGTGACCGGCATGATCGTGCAGCGCGACCGCATGTTCGAGATCCTGGATAGGCTGCGTGATCTTCCGGTCACCGCGGTGGTCGGTGGCCCCTACGTTTCAGTGGCTGAATCGGAGTTCGTCGATCGCTGCGACGTGCGTTTCATCGGCGAAGCCGAGGAGACATGGCCGCGATTCCTTACGGCTTTCGCGCAAGACGGGGTGGTGCAACGGCGTTACGAGCAAGACGCCAAAACCAACATGGAGACCGTGCCGACGCCGCGATATGACCTGCTGAAACCCGGACGCTATATGGTAGCATCGCTGCAGTTTTCGCGCGGATGTCCATTCATGTGCGAATTCTGCGACATCATCACCATTTTCGGTCGCCGCCCGCGTCTCAAGTTACCCGCGCAGATGGTCCTCGAATTCGAGGCGATCGTGAAAGCCGGATTCAGCACCTGCTTCCTGGTCGACGACAATTTTATCGGCAACAAGGCCAAGGCCAAGGAGTTGCTGCGCGTGCTGATCGATTGGCAGCGGGCCAACAACTATCCATTGATCTTCTCCACCGAGGCCAGCATCAATCTGGGCGACGATGAGGAAATGCTCGACCTGATGCGGATGGCCAATTTCCGCCAGGTCTTTGTCGGAATCGAATCGCCTCGCGCCTCGTCATTGGCCGAAACCAGGAAGGTTCAAAACGTTCGCGGCGACTCCATGCTTGAGAAGCTGCAGCGCATCCGCGACAAGGGGCTGGTGATCCACGCCGGCTTCATCGTCGGGTTCGACGCCGACGACGAAGCGATCTTCGACGAGCAGTTTGAATTCATTCAGCAAAGCGGCATCGCGCTGGTGTCGGTGGCCGTCCTGTGTCCAATTCCAACGACGCCACTTTACGATCGGCTGAAGACCGAAGGTCGGCTGGATCTCAGCGACCCACATGTCAGCTTTCATCCCAAGAACATGACGCGCGAAGTCCTCAAGGCCGGCTACGACAGGCTGGTGCGGCGCCTGTACCAGCCGGATGCCTATTTCGATCGCCTGGTGAATGGCTACGTGGGGTCGCCAGGGTTCCGCCGCAGCCGGGCGTCCCAGGCGGCCCTGGCTGGAAGAAAACATTCCAGCCTTAGCCGGCTCGCTGAGTTGGCCGGTGCGGCTCTGATGGCTGCACGCCTTGCTCGAACCATCATTGCCAAGCGAGAGGCGATGTCGCTTGGCAGCGCGTATGTGAGGCACTGGCGCCGTAACCGTCGCCTCTGTGGCCAGGAAGCTATATCCTTTGCCAGCTTCGTATTTCTATGCGCCGATCATTGGCATTTCTATACCGTCTCGCAAAACTCAACCCGGTTCCAGATCGGCAGCAGCCGGCCCGAAACCTTGCGGCCATTGCCGGCCAATGAAGATTTATACCTCAGGATTGCCGACGGCCGTAAAGCTTCATGACAAGCAAATTATGGGATGCCGATCCCGATCCGACGCCTGATGTCCCGGTCGCGCGCCCGCGCCTGCCAACAGCGGACGACATTCTGCCCTATCTGCGCGAGATCGACGCGAACCGCTGGTACAGCAACAACGGTCCGCTGAATCAGCGCTTCCAGGAAGGTCTCAGGGCTCGCATCGCCGTGGGTCATGTCGTGTGCCTGGCAAACGCAACGCTGGGGTTGGCCCTGGCGCTGATGGCGCAGAAACCGGCAAAGGGCAGTCTCTGCATGATGCCGTCCTGGACCTTCGCCGCCAGCGCGCACGCGGCGGTCCTCGCAGGGCTCGTTCCCTGGCTTGTCGACGTCGACCTCGACACCCAGCAATTGTTGCCAGAGGCGGCGATACAACTCCTCAGGCAGGCTCCTGGCAAGGTCGGTGCCGTCATGCCGGTTATGCCGTTCGGCGGCCCGATGGATGCCGCGAACTGGGACCGGTTCAAGAGCGATACCGGTCTTGCCGTGGCAATTGACGCGGCCGCGGCCTTCGACTCGCTGACGCCATCGCGGGTTCCGGCAGTCGTCAGCCTGCATGCCACCAAGGCACTCGGCGTTGGCGAAGGCTGCTTCATTGCGTCCGACGACGGTGCTCTGATCGACGAAATTGTGAAGAAGGCCAATTTTGGTTTTGCAAATTCGCGCGAGGCGGCATCGCCGGCGTTGAATGGCAAGCTCAGTGAGTATGGCGCGGCCGTCGGCCTCGCCGCACTGGACGGTTGGACACTTACACGTGCCGCCTACCAGCGTGTTGCCAGAGGCTATTGCCGCTCGCTTGCTTCGACTTCCGGGGTGAACGTGCAGGATGGATTTGGCGAACGCTGGATATCCTCCACCGTTACCGTTGGCCTGCCGTCGGATTCGATGGAAACGGCACTCAATGTGCTGACGCAAGCCCGAATTGGTGTCCGTCGATGGTGGGGCGGCGGCCTGCATCGGCACACAGCCTTCGAACATTTTCCCAAAGTACCGCTGCCGGTCACCGAGACGCTTGTTGCGACTCAACTGGGCCTGCCTTGCTGGACAGATCTTTCGGATGAAGCAATCTCGCGTATCTGCTCCATTCTCACCGACGCGATGACAGCGGGCTGACGCAATATCTTAAGTGGGCTCACAACACAAAAACGGCCCCACGCGAGGGGCCGTTTTGTGGCCGGACAGATAGTTGGCGACCGCCAGCGCATGGCGCTGCGACAGATCGAAATTGTGCTGGTCGCTGTTGTTCGAATCGGCATGGCCGAACACGTCGACGGTCGTCCGGCGGAACTTCTTCAGGACCGACGCAACGGAATTCAGCGCCGACATGTATTGGCTTGGCCGGCCGCTACATCGGCCCAGGCATCATCTTGGTCGGCTTCTCCAGCATCGGAAAATCGGCCTTGCTGCATTTCACGTTCGGGTTCGTCGGACTGAACATGCCGTTCGGATTGTCCCTGAACAGCCAGGCGTGAAGATCGTAGTGGACGAACTCCCTCGGGATGAGCGGATAGTGTCCTTCCATCGGACCCATGAATTTCTGGCCAAACAGTGTGGGGACTTCCTTGACGTTCGGTGTCAACGGCACCAGCCACTCCACGCCGACCAACTTCAGGCCTTTCTTGGTCGGCTCGTAGATCAGCACGTTGGGCTTCATCGGGTCGAGCTTCTGGCCGACGCTTGGGACGTTGACGAAATGGACGCCCATGGCGCCTTTCGGGTAATCCATCGAGCCCGGTATCTTTTCCCCACTGTAGAAGACGCAGCCGACCGTCGACAGATAGAGGTCGCGGACAGCTGCGGTATAGTCTTCATACTTGGCCAATGATTTCTTCAAGGCTTCGATGTCGGCCTTGTTGGCGTCCTCGGCCTGAGCCGTGGCGAGCCCCAACCACAGACCCGCAATACTGGTCAAAGCGAGGACGCCGCAGCGCCCGAGGCAGGTTGTTCTTGTCATGCATTCCTCCCAGACATTTCATCTGGCCGTGCAAGACCGAGGCGGGAAAATGCTTGTTACGCGGCCAGTTGTACCGCCTCATCCCCTCTGGAACAGCGATGATGCTATTCCTTTCCGTGACTGTAGGAAAGCAGTTATTTAGCTGTTGCTAATTCTTAAGCGCGACAGCTGCAGGGTGCGATGGCCGCTCAAACAAAAACGGCCCCGCATTGGGGCCGTTTTCACATTCGTTGCGGTACAGATCGTCAGGTGAGCGGCGACAATTGGATCTCGACGCGACGGTTCTGCTCGCGGCCGGCGGCCGTCGCGTTGGATGCGATCGGCCGCGTCTTGCCGAAGCCGGTGACGGCGAAGCGGCGCTGATCGACGCCCTGACCGGACAGATAGTTGGCAACCGCCAGTGCGCGGCGCTGCGACAGATCGAAATTGTGCTGGTCGCCGCCGGTCGAATCGGTATGACCGAAAACATCGACCGTGGTCTGCTTGAATTTCTTCAGCACCAGCGCAACCGAGTTCAGCACCGGATAGAAGCCTGGCTTCACCGCATCCTGATCGACATTGAAGGTGATGTCCGACGGCATATTGAGGATGATCTGGTCACCACTGCGAGTGACGCTGACACCGGTACCCTCGAGCTGCCGGCGCAGTTCAGCTTCGTTCTGATCCATGGTGGCGCCGATGGCGCCGCCGGCCAGCGCACCGATGCCAGCGCCGATCAGCGCGTTGCGGCGGTCATTGCCGCCGGCAAGCAGACCGAGGCTGGCACCTGCCAGGGCACCGAGACCAGCACCTGCGGCCGTGTTGGAAATCTTCTGGTCGCCCGTATACGGATCCGTGGTGGTGCAGGCGCTCACGAGCAAGGCCGTCGCCACGGCGACGAGCACGGTCTTCTTCATAGATGGTCCCTCTCCAAGTCGCGCCTTTTTCGACGGCGCCAAATCAGCCCTTCGCGCGACTTGTACCATGAATTGCGGCGAAAAGCGGAACGGGAAAAGCACCCGCGACGGCTTTTCCGGGGATCAGTTACCAGAGATTCTTGCCGTCAATGACCACCACTTCCACCTTGTCGAGATTGAAGTCGTCGAACAGCCGCGAGTTGACGCTGATCTTCGGATTGTCGAAATCCGGCTCGCCGGTCGACCAATCCGGCGTCTCGGTGAACGTGCCGCAGCCGCAGTTGGCGCAAAAACCATGTTTCACGGTTTTCGAGCCCCACTCATAGAAGGAGACGTTTTTCAGAGGCGTGATGAGCTTGAACTGCGAGGGGGTATAATAGGCCCAGAGCGAGCCACGTTTCGAGCAGAACGAGCAGGTGCATTGCGTCACCGTTTCCGGTGCCTCTGAAACCTCGAATGTCGTCGCCTTGCAGTGACAGCTTCCCTTGATGGTCATCAACATCACCTCTCCATTGTCCGCCGCCCATGCGGCAGGGCACCATAAAGAAGCGATCCTGACAACTGTCTGTCAGCAGGCTCTACCCCTGAACAGCAGGCCGCGAACTCAGTAGGACGATGGCGGCACGAACAGGCAGATCGTCTTGCCGGCATCAAGCCCGGCCTCATGCGCGCACCAATGGTATTCGCCGTCCGGCGAATTCTTGATGCGCCTGTCGCTGTAGGCCAGCACCTCCCCGGTGTCCTTGATTACATAGCCTTCCGGACGCTCGCTGATCGAGGTCTGCGACACCTCGTGGCAGTCGTAATTCGCGCAGCAAGCGAACGGATAACTCCAGCCTTGCGGCTTGGCCGCGGTCGGCTTGGCGTCGTGCGCCATGGCCGACGCCGACAGGAGCGCGATCACACACGCCGCGCAAAGGGGAAGGACAAGCTGGCCAACCGACGGAACGGCGATCGCCGATCTGGAACTGGCAGCAAACATGGCAACGCTCCTTTCAAACGAGGTTTCAAGCGTTTCGCTTGCCCGTTCCCGGAACGTGTCTTCCCAGCGGCCAATCGTCAGCAGATATGCCGCGACCGGCCATAAATGCTTTTGTCTCCTCCTGCCGCAAATGGTGAGCCGAAATGTGAGTCGGTGCAAGAAATTGCTGCGTGGAGGCTGCGCCCGTTGCTGGCCGCCCAAGGCCGCAAACGTGCCCTCCATGACCACGGCAGGTTGCCGTGAGCAATGGACCGCTTGGTCCCCAAGAAAGTGCGAGCGGGTGCTATGGTCTAGTGGCGGACCGTGCTAGTCCAGATCCGCCACGGCCTCGCCTGCGCCGCCTTCGATGCGTTGCGACAGCGAGGCTTCCATGAAATCGTCGAGGTCGCCATCGAGCACGCTCGACGGGCTGGTGCTTTCGACGCCGGTGCGCAGATCCTTGACCAGCTGGTAGGGCTGCAGCACGTAGGAACGGATCTGGTGGCCCCAGCCGATGTCGCTCTTCGAGGCTTCGGTGGCGTTGGCGATGGCCTCACGCTTCTTCAGCTCTTCCTCGTAGAGGCGCGAGCGCAGCATCTCCCAGGCCTTCGCCTTGTTCTTGTGCTGCGAACGCTCGGCTTGGCAGGCGACCGCGATGCCGGTGGCGATATGGGTGATGCGCACGGCCGAATCGGTGGTGTTGACGTGCTGGCCGCCGGAACCCGACGAGCGATAGGTGTCGATGCGTACGTCGGATTCGGAAACATCGATCTCGATCGTGTCGTCGATAACGGGATAAACCCAGACGCTGGCGAAGGAGGTATGCCGGCGCGCATTGCTGTCATAGGGCGAAATGCGCACCAGGCGATGGACACCGGATTCGGTCTTCATCCAGCCATAGGCATTGTGGCCCTTGATCAGCAATGTGGCGGACTTGATGCCGGCCTCTTCGCCGTCATGCACTTCCAGCACCTCGACCTTGAAGCGGCGGCGTTCGGCCCAGCGCGTGTACATGCGCAAGAGCATCGAGGCCCAGTCCTGGCTTTCAGTGCCGCCGGCGCCAGCATGGATTTCGAGATAGGTGTCGTTGGCGTCGGCTTCACCCGACAGCAGCGTTTCGACCTGGCGGGCCTTGGCCTCGCCCTGCATCGAACGGATCGCCGCTTCGGCCTCGGCGATGACGCCTTCGTCACCCTCTTCCTCACCGAGCTCGATCAGGGCGATATTGTCTTCCAGCGCCTGGGTCAGGCCCTTGACCGCCGCAATGCCTTCCTCGAGGCCCTGGCGCTCGCGCATCAGCTTCTGCGCTTCCAGCGGTTCGTTCCAGAGGCTGGCGTCCTCGGCCCGCACATTGAGGTATTCAAGCCGCTTTATGGCCTGGTCCCAGTCAAAGATGCCTCCTCAGCAGGGTGATCGCCTGCCTGATCTCGTCGACAATATTCTGCGTTTCCGCGCGCATGGCCTGGTATTTTGTCCTGTTGCTGAAGTGACACTTCGGTCGGCGCGATACATAGGGACGGCGCCGCCATGTGTAAAGCGAAATGGGCCGGCCCCAAGGCCAGCCCAGCGATCCGCATCCGGCCCCGTCAGTAGAGCCCGCCGCCGCCGTCCTGGATGGCCTGGTTGGCCTGCGGCGACAGTGCGCCGCCCGACGCGTTGGAGCCGTCGGCGCCCATGCCGATCACCCAATAGCTGTCGGCGGGACCGGTGCCCGGCTTGAAGGCCTCGATGATGGTGCCGGGATCGCCCGACGCGGCACGCATGCCGGTCTTGCGATTGATGGCGATCAGATTCATGCCGTCCGGAACCTTGAAGTCGACATTGGGCGTGCCGTCCAGCGCCACGCGCATGAAATCCTTGAAGATCGGAGCGGCGAGACCACCACCGGTGGCGCCGTGGCCAAGGCCGCGCGGCGTGTCGTAGCCCATGTAGAGGCCGACCACGAGGTTCGGCGTGAAACCGATGAACCAGGCGTCCTTTTCGTCGTTGGTGGTGCCGGTCTTGCCGGCAATGTGGCGGCCGAGTTCCCCGATAGTGGCGCCGGTGCCGCGCTGGACCACGCCTTCCATCATCGAGGTGATCTGGTAGGCGGTCATCGGATCGAGCACCTGCTCGGAATTGTCGACCAGTTCCGGCTCCGGCTGGTTCTTCCATTCGCTCGCGTTGCAGCCTTCGCAGCCACGCTCATCCTGCTTGAATACTGTCTTGCCGTAGCGGTCCTGGATGCGGTCAATGAGCGAGGGTTTGATCGACTTGCCGCCATTGGCCATGATCGAATAGGCCGAAACCATGCGCATGACGGTGGTCTCGCCGGAGCCCAGCGCCATCGGCAGATACGGCGCCAGATGATCGTAGACGCCGAAGCGCTCGGCATATTCGACGACCAGCTTCATACCCATGTCGTTGGCAAGCCGCACTGTCATCAAATTGCGCGACTTCTCGATGCCGGAGCGCAGGGTTGCCGGCCCGGCGACGGTGCCGTCATAGTTCTTGGGCGTCCAGGTCGTGTTGCCGCTCTGTATGGTGATCGGTCCGTCCATGATCACCGAGGCCGGCGTATAGCCATTGTCGAGCGCCGCCGAATAGACGATCGGCTTGAACGAGGAGCCCGGCTGACGCATCGCCTGGGTGGCACGGTTGAATTCGGACTGCGCATAGGAGAAACCGCCGACCATGGCCAGCACACGGCCGGTGTGCGGATCCATGGCGATCAGGCCGCCTTCCACCTCGGGAACCTGGCGCAGGCTGTAGGTATTGTCGGAGCCTTCGTTCTTCTGCACGAAGATGACGTCGCCAGGCTTGAGCACGTCGGCCGGCGACTTGGCCTTGACCGTCTTGCCGTCGACCATATGGCGCATGGCAAAGCCCATGTCGTCCTTGCTGACGGTGCCTTCGACGCGTTCCTTGACGATGTCGCCCGACGCCTGGCGCGCGGGCTGCAGGCCAATCGAGAGGCCTGATGCGGAGGAGTCGAGCACGACGGCCAGCGACCATTCAGGGACGTCTTCCAATCCCTTGACGGCGCCCAGCGGGACGCCCCAGTCGCCGGACACGTCGATTGACGTCACCGGCCCGCGATAGCCACGCAGCGTATCGTACTTGATCAAGCCGTTCTGCATCGCCTTGCGGGCGATGAGCTGGACTTTCGGATCAAGCGTGGTGCGGACGGACAGGCCGCCTTCGTAGAGCGCGTTCTCGCCGTAACGGGCGATGATCTGGCGGCGCACCTCTTCGGTGAAGTATTCGCCGGCGAACAGATAGGTGCCGGTACGGCGCGGCGTCACGCCGAGCGGCTCGGCCTTGGCCTTGTTGCCTTCCTCACGCGTGACGTAGCCATTTTCGACCATCTGGTCGATGACCCAGTTGCGGCGCTCGATCGCTCGATCGGCATGCTTGAAGGGATGGTAGTTGTTGGGGCCTTTCGGCAGCGACGCCAGGTAGGCGGCCTCGGCCACGGTCAGTTCGTTCACCGACTTGTCGAAATAGGTAAGCGCTGCGCCGGCGACACCATAGGCGCCGAAACCGAAGAAGATTTCGTTGAGGTAGAGCTCGAGGATACGATCCTTGGGATAGGCCTGCTCGATGCGGAAGGCCAGGATCATTTCCTTGATCTTGCGCTCGTAGGTCTGGTCCGCGGTCAACAGGAAGTTCTTGGCCACCTGCTGGGTGATCGTCGAGGCGCCGACCTGGCGCCTGCCCGACCCGAAATTCTGCAAGTTGACGATGATGGCGCGGCCAAGGCCGGTCACGTCGATGCCGGGGTGGTTGTAGAAGTTCTTGTCTTCCGCCGACAGGAAGGCCGCCTTGACGCGATCCGGGATAGCCTGGATCGGCAAATACAAGCGCCGCTCGCGCGCGTATTCGGCCATCAGCGAGCCATCCGAGGCGTGGATGCGCGTGGTCACCGGCGGCTCGTATTTGGCCAGCACCTCGTAGTCGGGCAGATCCTTCGACAGATGGCTGATGTAAATGGCAACGCCCGCCGCGACCAGAAGGGCCAGCGTCGTGCCGATGCCGAAGAAATAGCCAATGAGACGAATCATACCCGCTCCAGTCCTTGGTTCGGGAATTTCCTAAACGAAGCCGCCTTCCACGCAAGCTTTCGAGCCGGTCCCAATCCGTATTCGAAAACCCATGTCGCCACCATGTGGACAAAATACGGCAAGGCCTGATTTCGTGACCGCCCGCCGCAAATAAAGGCACCGGGTGTTGTCATCCAGCAACGCCGCCTCTGGTTGCAGGCGCCGCAAGGCATGTCAACCTCCGGTTCCAGCCCCGGCCTTGGCGGACGCGAACAGCGCAACGGCGTTGGTGATGCTTTGTGCGGCCTTGCCGCGCCATTCCGCGTTAAGCAGTTGCGCCTCGTCCTTGGCATTCGAGAGATAGCCGAGTTCGACCAGCACGGATGGCACGTCCGGCGCTTTCAATACCTTGAAGCCCGCGGAACGCTGCGGATTGTTGATGAGACCGACGCTGGTCGACAGCTGGCCGACCAATGTGTGTGCGAAACTCATCGAGAAGGTGTGTGTCTCACGGCGGATCAGGTCGATCAGGATATCGGTCACTTCCTTGTTATCGTCCTTGATGACCATACCGGCGAACTGATCGGAGAGATTTTCTCGGTCGGCGAGCGCCTGCGCCTCGGGATCCGACGCCTTGTCGGAGACGGTATAGACGGTGGCGCCGCGGATGCCCTTGACGCTGATCGTGTCGGCATGGATCGAAATCAGCAGATCGGCCTCATGTTGGCGGGCAATGCGCACGCGGTCGTCCAGACGCAGATATTCATCGGTGTCACGGGTCATGAAGACATCATATTTGCCGATGGCCGCGAGCTTGTCGCGCAGTTCCGTGGCGAAGGCCAGCGTGACGTTCTTCTCGATGGTGCCGTTCAGACCCTCGGCGCCGCCGTCGACGCCGCCATGGCCGGGATCGATGACGACCGTGAAGCGGTGGCCGGGATTGGAGACCGGCCCGGTGCCAACCCGCCCGCCCTTGTCGGTCGAAACCGTCGAGCCGGTGGTCAGTGCCTGGTTGGCAAGGGCGGCGTCGAACTCCCGTTCGGAGGCCGCCGACATGTCGACGGCAATGCGGTAGCCGGTTCCGTCCTCATTCTTGAGCACATCCAGCTTGTCGACGGCGAACGGCCCCTTGCCGGTAAGGATCAGCCGCGAGACACCGTCGCCGAGTGCGCCCAGGCGCACGCCCTTGACCAGGCCGCGTGGCTTCAAATCCTTGGCGTCGATGGCCAGCCTGGTATTCGCCAGGTCGATGACCAGACGATTGGGTCCGCGCAGCAGGAACCATTTGATATCAGGCTCGCGATCGAAATCCATGACGATGCGCATCTTGGTGGCATCGCCCGCCATCTTGTAGCCCTTTGCCACCAGCGGCGCATCGGCGGCGTCGGCAACGGAAAAAAAGGCCTGGGAAATCACCACCAGCAGCGACAGACATAGAGCGGCAAGAATCCGACCGCCAACACGACATCCCTTGTCTGTGAAGTCCGCCAGTCCCATCTCTCTTCCAGTCGCTCCCGGTTTGGCGCCAGGCGCCCGCTCGTTTCGTCGAAGTGCCGGTTAGGCCGCGAACTCGATTAACGATTGGTATCCAGAGAAGGTTAACCAAGCCTTTTCACGCAAGGATTGGACCCCAGGCTTACGTTACGGAACTGCTTTTTGCCGGCATCGGAAATCGGGGTTGCCTTCCAACCCGCCAAATCATAAAAGCGATAGTGGATCACTGCAATCCTGGAACCGCCCTCCTCCGCAGCTTCCTGCTACAGGGTCAGATGAAAGGCGGCTCCTTTCGCTTCACGCGAAAAGGCTTCAGGTGATTGCGACGAATTTCGCAGGTGTGCTCCCGTGGCTGGGGAATCACCTGCGTGAGGAAAACGGCCGGGTTTGTCCCCGTGCCGGCTCTGTATGAGCAAACAAGCTGGTCCGGTTTCCGGGCTTTGGTTCAAAAGGTTCCGCTGGTGACGATGGCTTCAAGCGCAATCATGGAAAGGTCCGCATCAAACCGCGCCAGTATGGCAGCGGGCGGCACCGCCATGACACGCAGGCACCGTCCGGCGGACATTCAATTATCCGGCACCCACTCTCCAGACACACAGCAGCGGGCTTTGCCCCGCCAGCTGCGGCTGACGGCTGCCGGGGGGAAACGAAATAATGCCCAACAAAATGCTGATAGACGCCTCCCACCCGGAGGAAACACGCGTTGTCGTCGTACGCGGTAACCGTATCGAAGAATTCGACTTTGAATCCCAGGACAAGAAGCAGCTCAAAGGAAATATCTACCTCGCCCGCGTAACGCGCGTCGAACCCTCCCTTCAGGCAGCCTTTGTCGAATATGGCGGCAACCGTCACGGTTTTCTCGCCTTCAGTGAAATACACCCCGACTACTACCAGATCCCGGTCGCCGACCGTCAGGCACTGCTGCGCGCCGAAGCGCAGGAGGCCGAGGACGAAGAGGACGAGGATGGTGACGGCGATGACCGCCAGAGCCGCGATCGCGGTCGGCGCGGACGCCGGCGCGGCGGCAAGAGCCGCGAGCGCGGTGAGCACAAGCGCGATACCGGCGAGGCAGGCGAAGGCTCCGGCGAGCCAAGCGAAGGCGACGACAGCGGCGACATCGTTGTCGAGGAGATTTCACACACCTCCGAGATCATCGAACACGCAGCCGATACATCGGAACATTCCGAGCCCTCGGGGCATGCCGATACATCAGGCCATGATGAAGGTTCCGCCGATCAGGACGAAACCGAAACCCGCGAGGGTGGTCCGACATCGATCGCCGCCGCGGTCGAAGGCGATGTGATTTCCGAACCTGTCTCGCAGACGGAACAGGCCACTGAAACCACATCCAGCGACAATGATCGTGGCATGTTGGAGGAAGTACAGTCCTCGCATCCCGATGATCACGAGGTCGAATCGGTCGGCGCCGAGGACGCTCTGGAAGAAGTGCGCAACCGTCGCAAACCGGTGCGCCGCCAGTACAAGATCCAGGAAGTGATCAAGCGCCGGCAGATCCTGCTGGTTCAGGTCGTCAAAGAAGAGCGCGGCAACAAGGGTGCCGCACTCACCACCTATCTGTCGCTTGCCGGCCGCTATTCGGTGCTGATGCCGAACACGGCGCGCGGCGGCGGCATTTCGCGCAAGATCACCAGCGCGGTCGATCGCAAGCGCCTGAAGGAGGTCGTTGCCGATCTCGAAGTGCCGCAAGGCATGGGCGTCATACTGCGCACGGCCGGCGAGAGCCGTACCAAGGCCGAGATCAAGCGCGATTATGAATATCTGATGCGGCTGTGGGAAAACGTGCGCAATCTCACGCTCCAGTCCACCGCCCCTGCCCTCGTCTATGAAGAAGGCAGCCTGATCAAGCGTTCGGTGCGCGACCTCTATAACAAGGATATCGACGAGATCCTTGTCTCCGGCGAGGAAGGCTACCGCGAAGCCAAGGACTTCATGCGCATGCTGATGCCGAGCCACGCCAAGGTGGTTCAGCCGTTCCGCGACACGACGCCGATCTTCGTGCGCAACGGCATCGAGGCGCAGCTCGACCGCATGCTGCAGCCGCAGGTGACGCTGAAGAGCGGCGGCTACATCATCATCAACCAGACCGAGGCGCTGGTCGCTATCGACGTCAATTCGGGCCGCTCCACCAAGGAGCACTCGATCGAGGACACCGCGCTCCACACCAATCTGGAAGCGGCCGAAGAAGTTGCCCGTCAGCTCAGGCTGCGCGATCTCGCCGGCCTGATCGTCATCGACTTCATCGACATGGAGGAGAACCGCAACAACCGCTCCGTCGAGAAGCGGCTGAAGGATCACCTCAAGAACGACCGTGCGCGCATCCAGGTCGGCCGAATCTCGCATTTCGGCCTAATGGAGATGTCACGCCAGCGCATCCGCGCCAGCGTGCTGGAATCGACCATGAAGCCCTGCCCGCATTGCGGCGGCACCGGCCATGTCAGGTCCGATTCGTCGGTGGCGCTGATGGTGGTGCGGGCGATCGAGGAATTCCTGCTCAAGGATTCGCGCAGCCACATCACCGTGCGCACGCCGGCGGCAACCGCGCTCTACGTGCTCAACCACAAGCGCGGCACGCTGGTGGAACTGGAAAGCCGCTTCGGCCTGACCATCACCATCGAGGCCGACGATACGGTTGGCGCGCAGCACTACGCGATCTTCCGCGGCGCGCTGGCCGAGAAGCCCGAGGGTTTCGTCGAGGTCCGCAGCCTGCCGGCCTATGTCGAGCCTGAGGAGCCCGAGGACGAGATTGCCGTCGTCGAGGAAGACGATGAGGTCGTGGTCCAGGCCGAGCAGCCACGCCAGCAGCCGCAGCAGAACCAGCAGCCGCGGCCTGCCGGCAGCGAAGATGGCGAAGGCCGCGACCGCAAGCGTCGCAAGCGCCGCAGACGTCGCGGCGGCAGGGATCGCGACCGCGAGCATGGCGCTCCGGCGGACGGCTCATCCATCTCCACTCAGGCCGGCGATTTCGCCGGCGCGGCAGACGCGGCAGGCGATGACGATGGCGAACAGGACGATGCCGCCCCGATCGCTGCCAGCGCGTCCGACGAGGCGGTGCAGGCCGCGGATGACAGCCAGGGCAAGAAGCGCCGGCGCGGCAAGCGCGGCGGCAAGCGCAACCGTCGCGAAGACGGTGAAGGCGAGAGCGAGGCAAGCGCCGGCGAGGCGACCGAGGCTTCGGAAGCCGATGCTTCCGAAAGCGAGCCTGCCTCGATCGAACCGGTGGCTGTTGCCGCGGTGACGGAAGAACCGGTGGCCGCGGCGGGCGAAGAGGTGCCAAGCACCGAGAAGCCCAAGAAGCCGCGTCGCGCAGCCAAGCCGAAGAAGGCAGCCGCCGAAGCGGTCGCTGACACCGCTGTTGTCGAAGCGGCCGCAGAAGCGCCAGTCGAGCCTCCGGTGGCGGCTGCTGAAGAGGCGGTGGTTGCACCCGTTGCGCAAGAGTCTTCGAAGGCCCGGCCGTCACGACGCAAGCCGGCGGCCATCGACGCGCCCGTGGTGCCGGTGGTGTCCTCGACCGTCGCCGATGAGCCGGAAGCCAAGACCGAAGAAAAGCCGAAGCGCGCCGGCTGGTGGCAGCGGAAGGGCTTTTTCTAAGCATTTCAACTGGTTGAAGTGACTTTCTAATAAAAAAATCCCACGCCGATCGAAAGACGGCGCGGGATTTTTCACATTGCGCGTTCCAACAGGTGGCGACGCGCTGGCTAAGGCGCGAAGATCGACCAGTTCATCATCCTGGCCAGCTTTTCCAGCGCGATCGAACCCAGCTTGGAATTGCCGTTGGCGTTGAGGCCGGGCGACCACACCGCAAGCGACGCCACACCCGGCACACAGCCCAATATGCCGCCGCCGACGCCACTCTTGCCGGGTATGCCGACACGGAAGGCGAAATCGCCGGAGCCGTCATAGTGGCCGCAAGTCAGCATCATGGCGCCGATGCGCCGCGCCCGCTCCGCCGACACCACGGAATGGCCGGTCGCCGGGTTCTTGCCGCCATTGGCGAGGAAGCGGCCGGCCATCGCCAATTGCCGGCAACTCATGGCTATGGCGCAATGGTGGAAATAGACGCCCAGCGCCAGTTCCGGAGCATGATGAAGATTGCCGAAGGATTTCATGTAGTTGGCGAGCGCGAAGTTGCGATAGCCGGTGGCACGTTCGGACGCCGCGACCTCACGGTCGATGATGATGGTCTCGTCGTCGGCGAGAAACTGGATGAAGCGCAGGATCTCGCCGATCGCCTCGCGCGGCTGATGGCCGGCAAGCAGGATATCGGAAATGACGATGGCGCCTGCATTGATGAACGGATTGCGCGGGATGCCGTTCTCGTGCTCGAGTTGGACGATCGAGTTGAATGGGTTGCCCGAAGGCTCGCGCCCGACCCTTTTCCACAGCGCGTCGCCGACATTGCCGAGCGCCAGCGTCAAGGTGAACACCTTGGAGATGCTCTGTATCGAAAAAGCCTGGTCGGCATCGCCCGCCATCAGCACGCGGCCGTCATTGGTGACGGCGGCAATGCCGAATTTCCTCGGGTCGACCTTGCCCAATTGGGGAATGTAGGTGGCGACATCGCCGCGATCGGTGCGTTCGGCCATTTCGGCGGCGACTTCGGCCAATGCCTGCTCAAGTTTGGGAGCCTGTTCGAGTTCCGGCATCGGGGCTACCTCAACCAGCGTTCGATGCGCGCCATCGCCTCGACCATGTCGTCGTGGCTGCCGGCATAGGAAAACCGCATCGTGCGATGTCCGGCCTGGGTGTCGAAGTCGCGGCCGGGCGTCGCCGCGACATGCGCCTCGGCCAGCATCTTGCGCGCGAAGGCCATGCTGTCATTGCTGTGGCGGGTGACATCGCAAAACGCATAGAAGGCGCCGTCCATGGGCGCGGCCAGCGGGAAGCCGAGTTCCGGCAAGCGTTTCATCAGCAGTTCACGGTTCCAGGCATAGCGGCCCTTGATCGCTTCCAGCTCTTCGGTCGCGGCAAAGGCTTCGATAGCGGCGATCTGCGACAGTTCGGGGGGCGAAATGTAGAGGCTCTGGGCGATGCGTTCGACCGGCCGCACCAGCGCTTCCGGCAACACCATCCAGCCGATGCGCCAGCCGGTCATGCAATAGTATTTCGAGAAGGAATTGATCACCGTGACGCTGTTGCCGAAGGCAAGTGCGGTGGTGTCCGGCGCGCCATAGGCCAACCGGTGGTAGATCTCGTCGGAAATGACGGCGATGCCCAGTGCCTCCGCCGTATCGACCAGCGCTGACAGTTCGTCGGCCGGTATGACGGCACCGGTCGGGTTGGCGGGACTCGCGAAAAGCACACCCTTCAACGGCTTCTCGCGATGCGCGGCCTCCAGATGACCGGCATGCAGATAGGCTGCGTCGCCAAGTTCGATCTCGACCACATCGATGCCGAGTGCCGCCATGATGTTGCGATAAGCGGGGTAGCCGGGTGCCGCGATGGCAACGCGATCGCCCGGATCGAACATCGCCAGGAAGGCGAGATTGAACGCCGCCGACGAACCCGTGGTCACCGCGATCCGGGCGGGCTCGACTTCGAGCTGATAGTGATCCGCGTAATGCGCGGCGATCGCCTTGCGCAGGCCGGCCAGCCCCAGTGTGTCGGTGTAGCCGATGCGGCCGACCTGCAAGACTTCGGCCGCGGCGGCGCGAACCCGCGCGGGCGCCGGGTCGGACGGCTGGCCGACCGCCATGGAGATCACCGGCACGCCTTGCGCCTTCAGCCGGTTGGCTTCGGCCAGCACATCCATGGCGTGGAATGGTTCGACATTGCCACGACGCGAGAGTGAAACGACCATTTTATCCCTATCCCGACGGTTTGGCGCGCCACGCCCCCAAATACATGCGCCGCACAAATGCCCGATTGATGTGAGGATCACAAGTTGAGGAAGTTTTCCGGTGCCGACTTTTCATCTTTCGCCCGCTCGTCTACCAGTGGACACGTCATGTTGAGCCGACCCAGATCGACGATTGCCAGGATTGCGCGTGTTTTCACGACGCTTTCGCTTGGCCTTGCCGTTGGCGTGGCAAGTTCGGTCACCGCCTTCGCCCAGAGCGTTCCGGTGGTGCGAGATGCCGAGATCGAGGCTTTGGTGCGCGACTATGCGCGGCCGATCTTCAAGGCGGCAGGGCTGGCGAATGACGGCATCGACATCGTCCTGGTCAATGATTCCAGCTTCAACGCTTTCGTCACCGGGCGACGGCTGTTCATCAACACCGGCGCGCTGATGACGGCGGAAACACCCAACGAGATCATCGGTGTCATCGCGCACGAGGCCGGCCATATCGCCGGCGGCCACCAGCAGAAACTGCGTGACCAGCTCGAGCGCGCCAAGACGATGGCCATCATTGCGACCTTGCTCGGCGCGGGCGCGATGGTCGCTGGCGCGACCACCAACAGCCGCGGCCTTGCCGGCGCCGGCATGGGCGTGGCCGCCGGCGGCGGCGAGATGGCACAGCGCAGCATCCTCGCCTACCAGCGCACCGAGGAGATAACGGCCGACCGCTCCGCCATCACCTATCTCAACGCCACCGGCCAGTCCGGCATGGGCATGCTGAAGACGTTCCGGCGCTTCCAGACCGCGCTGTCGCTGTCGGGTGCGCAAGTCGATCCCTATCGGATCAGCCATCCGATGCCGCAGGAGCGCATCGCCAATCTCGAAGTGCTGGTGAAGCAGAGCCCCAATGTCGACAAGCCCGACCCGCCGGCCTTGCAGCAGCGCCATGACATGATGCGGGTGAAGATCGCCGTCTACATGGAAGGCCAGGCCACCGCCGCGCGGCTCATGCAAAAGATGAGAGGCAGCCTCGCCGGGCAGTATGGCGACGCCCAATCGACCTACCTCTACGGCGACATCGCCGGCGCACTCGCCAAGACCAATGCCCTGATCAAGGCGCAGCCGAAGAATGCCTATTTCCAGGAGTTGCGCGGCGACATCCTGATGAAGGCCAACAAGCCCAAGGACGCGGCGGAAGCCTACGCCAAGGCGGTCAGCCTCGATCCGGCGCGGTCCGGCTTGCTGCCTGTCTCGCTCGGCCAGGCGCTGATGGCGGTCGGCACGCCTGACTCGCTGAAAAAAGCCGTCGTGCAAATCAACAATGGCCTGGGACGCGACAAGGAAAATTCCGCCGGCTATCGCTACCTGGCGCAGGCTTATGGCGAGCTAGGTGACATACCGGGCGCCGAGCTTGCCACCGCGGAAGGTCATTTCTATTCCGGTAACTACAAGGATGCGAAGATCTTCGCCATGCGGGCGCAGCAGCAGATGAAGCGCGGCGAGCCGCGCTGGATACGCGCCCAGGACATCATAAACTACAAATCGTCAAACAAGATCTAGTGAACCTTCCGGTCACGCACTGCGACACAGCCGGACCAGGAAACAGGCAAAAGGAACGAGAACGATGAAAAAGGCACTGCTGCTGGGCACCACGGGGGTCGCTGTCGTCCTTGCCATGCTGGCTTTCGGTTTCGTGGCCGGCAGCCCACAGATGGCCAAGGCCGGTACGGCGCAGCCTGTCCAGACGATCGCCGATACCAAGATCGACCGTGCCGAGGTCGAGGGGATCATCCGTGACTATCTCCTGAAGAACCCCGAGGTGCTGCTCGAAGTGCAGGACGCGCTCGAGGCCAAGCAGAAGGAAGAGCAGCGCATCGCCTCGCTCGGCGTCATCAAGGGCGCCAAGGACCAGATCTTCAACTCCGCCTTCGACGGCGTCGTCGGCAATCCGAACGGAAAGGTGACGATCGTCGAGTTCTACGATTACAATTGCGGCTTCTGCAAACGCGCCATCGAGGACATGCGGGCGCTGACCAAATCCGATCCGGATCTGCGCTTCGTGCTCAAGGAATTCCCGATCCTCGGCCCGGATTCGCAGAAAGCGAGCGTCGTTTCGATGGCGTTCCACCTGATGATGCCGGAGAAGTACGGCGAGTTCCACAATGCGCTGCTCGGCGGCCAGGGACGCGCCACCGAGGCGGCCGCGATCAAGGTCGCGCTTTCGCTGGGCGCCGACGAGGCGACGCTGCGCGAGAAGATGAAGGATGCTTCGATCCCCGAGGCGTTCTCCAAGACCTACGATCTTGCCAACAAGCTGGCGATCACCGGAACGCCGTCCTACGTCGTCGGCAACGAGGTCGTGTTCGGGGCTCTCGGGCAGGACGTGTTGGCGGAAAAGATAAAGGCGGCGAAAGCCGCGCTTTGATCGGCCCGCGGTTTTCTTCACGGGCGCATTTCTGCCTGTTGTGGACAGTGAAAGAACGCACTTGCGCTCTTTTCGCGGACGACTATGCCCGGTATAGAGGCCCAGCGCGCCGGTTTGATACCGGCGCGGGAAAAGGTCGGTTTTTTTGAAAACGGTTTTCGTGCTGAACGGTCCCAATCTCAACGCGCTCGGCAAGCGCGAGCCGGGCATCTATGGCGGCAAGACGCTTGCCGCGATCGCCGACGACTGCAAGCAGGCCGGCGCGTCGCTCGGGCTCGAGATCGATTTCCGCCAGTCGAACCATGAGGGTGACCTTGTCGACTGGATCCAGGAAGCCGGCGACAAGGCTGCCGGCATCGTCATCAATCCAGGCGCCTACAGCCACACCTCGATCGCCATCCATGACGCCATCCGTTCCGTCGCACCGCTGCCGGTCGCCGAAGTTCACCTTTCCAACATCCATGCGCGGGAATCATTCCGCCACGTCTCCATGGTCGCGCCGGTCGCCGTCGGCATGATCTGTGGCTTTGGGCCGCTCGGCTACACGCTGGCGCTACAGGCGCTGGCCGCACGCCTATGACCGGCCAACAAACAGAAGGCTCGAAAATGTCGATAAAGAAGACCGGTGTTGACCAGCAACTGATCCGCGATCTGGCGGGCATACTGAACGACACCAACCTGACCGAGATCGAGGTTGAACTGGGCGACCTGAAGGTGCGCGTGTCGCGGCAGGCCCCTGCCGTCCATGCGATCGCGGCGCCCCAGCCCAGCTATGCGCCGGCAGCAGCCCAGCCCGCGGTCGCGGCCGGCCCGGCCACGGTCGACGTGTCGAAGAACGCGGTGGCCTCGCCAATGGTCGGCACCGCCTATCTGGCGCCGTCGCCCGACGCCAAGCCGTTCATCGAGGTCGGCCAGACGGTCAAGGAAGGCCAGACGCTGCTGATCATCGAGGCGATGAAGACGATGAACCAGATCCCCTCGCCGCGCGCCGGCACGGTAACGGCGATCCTGTTCGAGGATGCGACGCCGGTCGAATACGGCATGCCGCTCGTCGTGATCGAGTAGAGCGGGCCGGATGTTCCAGAAGATCCTCATCGCCAATCGCGGCGAAATCGCGCTTCGGGTGCTGCGCGCCTGCAAGGAACTCGGCATCCAGACGGTGGTGGTGCATTCGACCGCCGACGCCGACGCCATGCATGTGCGGCTTGCCGACGAGAGCGTCTGCATTGGCCCTCCGCCATCGCGCGACAGCTATCTCAACATCCATCAGATCGTCGCCGCCTGCGAGATCACCGGCGCCGACGCAGTGCACCCGGGTTACGGCTTCCTGTCGGAGAACGCCAAGTTCGCCGACATACTGGCCGCGCACAACATCACCTTTATCGGCCCGACCGGCGACCATATCCGCGTCATGGGCGACAAGATCGAGGCCAAGCGCACCGCCAAGCGCCTCGGCATCCCGGTCGTGCCCGGGTCCGACGGCGCGGTGACCGAGGAGAAGGAAGCCAAGCGAATTGCCGCCGAAATCGGCTATCCCGTGATCATCAAGGCCTCGGCCGGCGGTGGCGGGCGCGGCATGAAGGTCGCGCACTCCGAGGCCGACCTCGAGGTCGCCCTGCAGACGGCGCGCTCGGAAGCAGGCGCCGCTTTCGGCGACGACGCCGTCTACATCGAGAAGTATCTGCAGAAGCCGCGCCATATCGAAGTGCAGGTGTTCGGCGACGGCTTTGGCCGCGGCGTGCATTTCGGCGAGCGCGACTGTTCGCTGCAACGGCGCCACCAGAAAGTCTGGGAAGAGGCCAATTCGCCGGCGCTCAACGCCGAGGAACGGTCCCGCATCGGCGGCATCTGCGCCAAGGCCATTGCCGATCTCGGCTATTCCGGCGCCGGCACGATCGAGTTCCTCTACGAGAATGGCGAGTTCTATTTCATCGAGATGAACACACGCCTGCAGGTCGAGCATCCGGTGACGGAAGCAATCACCGGCATCGATCTCGTGCATGAGCAGATCCGCGTCGCTTCCGGCGGCGGCCTTTCCGTCAGGCAGGAAGACATCAAGTTCAATGGCCACGCCATCGAATGCCGCATCAATGCCGAGGATCCGCGCACCTTCACCCCCTCGCCCGGCACCATCACGCATTTCCACACGCCAGGCGGTCTCGGCATCCGAGTAGATTCCGGCGTCTATTCCGGCTACAAGATCCCGCCCTATTACGACAGCCTGATCGGCAAGCTGATCGTGCATGGGCGCAACCGCGTCGAATGCATGATGCGGCTGCGCCGGGCGCTGGATGAATTCGTCGTCGACGGTATCAAGACGACGTTGCCGCTGTTTCGCGATCTGGTCGGCAATGCCGACATCGCCAATGGCGACTATGACATCCACTGGCTGGAAAAATACCTGGCCAAGGAAGAGTAGTCCGGGGACGCGATGACCCGTCCCTACGCGCCCGGCTATCGCATCCCCACCGACCTTCTGCTCAAGGCCTACGCTTCGGGCGTCTTCCCGATGGCGGAAAGCGCCAGCGACCCAGAAGTGTTCTGGGTACGGCCGGAGACGCGCGGCATCATCCCGCTCGACGGGTTCCACACGCCCAAAAGCCTGAGGAAGACGGTCCGCAAAAACCCGTTCGACATCCGCTTCGACTTCGATTTCGAGGCGACGATCGACGGCTGCGCGGAAAAGCGGGAGGAAAGGCGCTCGACCTGGATCAACGCGCCGATCCGCGAGGCCTATGTGCAGTTGCATCGCATGGGCCACTGCCATTCGGTCGAGGCCTGGCATGAAGACAAGTTGGTCGGCGGCCTCTATGGCGTGTCGCTCGGACGGGTGTTCTTCGGCGAAAGCATGTTTTCCAAGGAGACGGATGCGTCGAAAATCTGCCTCGTGCATCTCGTCGAGCGCTTGAAGGCACGCGGCTTCGCTCTACTTGATACGCAATTCACCACCGAGCACCTCAAGCGCTTCGGGGCTGTCGACGTGCCACGCGGCAAGTATGAGAGAATGCTCGCCGATGCGTTGAAGGGCGAGGCGATCTTCTTTCCGTGACTGGGGAGCTTCGATGTCGAGCGAAAACCACCTTCGAGCGGATATGCGGCCAATTGTTCAAGCGCTGATCGAAAATGGCAGAGACGTCACAATGGGTCAGCTCAACCAACTGCTTCCCAAGCGCGAATTCAGTTCAGCCGAGATCGAAGACATAATGGCTGCTCTCTCCGAGCATGGAATACACATCACCGAGTGAACTATCCATCGGACCACCAGAGGATCAGCTCTTCGCTGCAGTCTCCAGCGGCGTCTGCGAATGGAACATCATCTTCCAGCCGTTGACGCGATGGACATAGCCGGTGCTGACCAGCGCGGCGTAGGGTTCGCCGTTCTCGCGTGTCGCATGCGCCTCGTAGGTCAGCATGACGATGTCGCTGCCAGGCTCGATTATTCCCTTGAGCTCGATATCGAGATCGCGCCAGCGGTTGGGTTTGGTCGCGGTCTTGGCCAAGTCGGCATTGTCCATGGCCTTCGCCATTCGCGGAAAGGCCACCAGGCATTCCGTATCGGCATTGGCGGCGTAATAGGCCGCATCGCCGGTCCAGAACCCTTTTTCAAGCTCCAGCAGTTCTTGTTTGCTGGCCGTGATTCGCTTGCTGTCCGACATCGAAATATCCTCCGGGCGCATCGATGCGCGGTCGTCTGTGGTCCAACGCATGGTGGCCACGACGGTTCCCAGGGATTAGTTGGTGCCTGACGTATCCGGTTCGGCGGGATCGGACTGTTCCGCATCCGGGCTGGCCGCAGGCTTGGCGGCGGCTGGTTCGGTCGCGGCCGGCTTCGAAGCGTCAGCCTTGGTGGTATCGGCCTTGGTGGCATCTGGCGCCGGCACATCGGACTTCTGTTTGCATTCCTTCAGCCAGACGTCATAGACGGCATGCTCGACAGCGTTGAGGCCCGGGCTTTCGGCGAACATCCAGCCGGTGAAGATGCGGCGGATCTTGCGGTCGAGCGTGATCTCGTCGACCTCGACGAAGGAATCGGTCTTCGGCTCCTCGTTCTGCGGCCGGGAATAGCAGACGCGCGGCGTCACCTGCAAAGCGCCGAACTGCACGGTCTCATCGATGTAGACGTCGAAGGTGATGATGCGGCCGGTGATCTTGTCGATGCCGGCGAACTCGGCGACCGGATTGGTGATGCGATCCGATCCCGCGGGCGCGGCCGGTGCGGGAGCGGCGGGTGTCGCCGGTGCGGGCGAAGCCGCAAAGGCCGCGGTGCTGACGACGAGGCCGGCGGCTAGCGTCAGACCGCCCGTCGATATCCGATTGAAAAAGCTCATATAGGGGTACCGGTGGTTCGCGCCCGGGTGATTCCGTCGATCGCCAAGGCTAGTCGCCGTTTTCTGATCAGCAAGCAGCTAAACACCAATTGTGGCGATAAAGGACCGGCCTGCACTTCGTGCTGAGACAAAGTCGGGGCGTCGTACAAGCCGGGGGCGTTACGACCCGGGCGTCCAAGCGTCGTAGTCACCGGTAACCTGCGGGCGATGCTGATTGGTCAGCACCGAGCCCTTCGGGCGGTAGGCCGCCGGCGTGCCGGTCAGATTGGGCTGATGCGGCTTCTGCCAGTCGCGCGGCTTGTAGTCCTCGCTGGCCGGAGCGAGATCGACGCGGTGGTGGATCCAGCCATGCCAGCCGGGCGGTATGGCCGAAGCTTCCGAATAGTTCCGGTAGATGACCCAGCGGCGCGTGCGACCTTCCGAATCGATGCCACCTTCGTAATAGACATTGCCGACCTCGTCCTGGCCGACCCTCTTGCCGTACCGCCAGGTGTGCAGACGTGTTCCCAGCGTCTGGCTGTTCCACCAGGTGAAAAACTGCGTCAGGAAAGTCTTCATCTCAGAGCCCTTTGCGCTGGCGGCGCCTGTTTCCTGCTTATGGCGTCAGGCCTTCGGGAAGGCAAGGGTTTTGCCACGGGGAGCGCGCAAATGGCGCGCCGGGGTACCGACACAGGCCTTTGATCCCGAGAGGCGACAGGATGTGCGCTTGCCAAGCCTTTCGGCTCTTTCTAAAGCTCAGCGCGCCCATGCGGATATCCAATCCAGCCATGGGCCGAGGGAGGTGACGATTGGCCACGAAACTGCCGACCACCGACATTCGCATCGGCACCGAGCTGATTCGCCGCCGCAAGGGCGGCATCCCGTTGGTCTGCCTGACCGCCTACACCTATCCAGTCGCCCGCCTGCTCGACCCGCATGTCGACCTGCTTCTGGTCGGCGACAGCGTCGCCATGGTCCTGCATGGTCACGAGACGACGCTCGGCGCCTCGCTGGAGATGATGGTCGCGCATGGGCAAGCGGTGATGCGCGGCTCGGCCAGGGCCTGCGTGGTCGTCGACATGCCGGCCGGCAGCTACGAGGATTCGGCGGCACAGGCCGTGGCCTGCGCGCAGCGCATCGTTGACGAGACCGGCTGCCAAGCGGTGAAGCTTGAAGGTGGCGTCGACATGGCCGGGCAGATTGCGGCAATCGTCGCCGCCGGCATTCCGGTCATGGGTCATATCGGCCTGCTGCCGCAATCGGTGGAGAAGGATGGCGGCTACAAGATCAAGGGCCGCACGGACGAGACTGTCGTGGCGCTTATGGCGGACGCGCGTGCCGTCGAAAAGGCCGGCGCGTTCTCCGTGGTCATCGAAGGCACCATCGAGGCGGTCGCCGCCGACATCACACGCCGCATCGCCATTCCAACCATCGGCATCGGCGCCAGCGGCGACTGCGATGGCCAGATCCTGGTCATCGACGACATGGTCGGGCTGACCGTCGATCGCGTGCCGAAATTCGTCAAGGAATATGCCGACCTGCGCGGCGTGATCGCGAACGCCGCCGAGCGCTACGCAGCGGAGGTGCGAGACCGGACTTTCCCCGGCCCTGGCCATGTCTTTTCGGGTTCAAAAGCCTCTTCGGGCTTAAACGGCGGGGACGAATCATGAGCCGTCCCGAGGTCGTCGACAGCGTCGCTGCACTTCGCGCGCAGGTCAGTGACTGGCGGCGCGACGGCCTGCGCGTCGCCATGGTGCCAACCATGGGCGCGCTGCATGAGGGTCATCTCTCCCTGATCAGGATCGCCAGGGAAAAAGCCGAGCGCTGCGTGGTGTCGATCTTCGTCAACCCGGCGCAGTTCGCGCCGAGCGAAGATCTCGACAAGTACCCGCGCCAGCTCGCCCGCGACCTCGACCTGCTGGCGACGGTCAAGGCCGATCTCGCTTTCACGCCGACGGTCGGCGCGATGTATCCCGCCGGCTTCGCCACCAGGATCTCGGTCGGCGGCCCGTCCGCCGGGCTCGAATCGGACTTCCGCCCCACCTTCTTCGAGGGCGTCGCCACCGTGGTGGCCAAGCTTTTTCTGCAGGCGACGCCTGACTGTGCGGTCTTTGGCGAGAAGGATTACCAGCAGCTTTGCGTCGTCAGACAGCTCTGCCGCGACCTCGACCTTCCCGTCGAGATCATCGGCGCCCCGACCATACGCGACGCGCATGGCCTGGCCATGTCATCACGCAACGCCTATCTCGACGAGGCTGAACTCGCTGTCGCTCGCCAGCTCAACGCGATCCTGCGCAGGGCGGCAGCCGCACTGGCGGCCGGCACGCACCAGGACGACGCAACTGGAGAAGCCGGCCGAGCCCTTATCGCTGCCGGCTTCCAGAAGATCGACTATGTCGAGGCCCGCGAAAGCCTGACGCTTGCGCCCTGGCGCCGCGACCACGCCGGGCGTGTGCTTGCCGCGGCCTGGCTTGGCAAGACGCGGCTCATCGACAATGTGGAAGTTCCCACCGTCTAGGTGACAATGCGGCGGTTTGCCGCCGCGCTAACTCTTTGTTTTGACGCAATTCCGGACGGAAAACCGCTCACACTTTTCCTGGAATTGCGCTAGCTCTCGCTCTTTCGTCCGCCGGTCCTGACGAGCAGTTGTCCCGCCACGATGCCAGCCACTCCGGCAAAGGCCTTCACAAGGGCATCGATGAGACGTGCGTGACGGCTGGGATCGATGATCTGAAGCAATTCCAGTATGCCTGCGGTCGCAACCACGAAGATCACGGCTTGATACAGGCGATTGGGGAAGCCGAGTGCCACGGCGAGGCCAAGCAACACATAAGCCAAGGCGCGCTCAACATTCGCATCGGCTATGTGCGGTCGCACCTGGATCGGCGACAAGGTTGCAAAAACGATGATGGCGAGCAGCGCCAGGGCTACAATGCGCGACAGTTTGGTCATGTCCCTGAATATCCGTCGTGAGCCGGCGCAGCAAATGCGACAATGACGCATGCCCGAATGGACCGATAGGGACTTCGCCGCCGATGCGGAGTCCCGTCGGTTATGCCGCGCCGGCTGGTACGACTGCGGCGGTTCGCCAGCGCTGATCCATATCCTCCTCGAGCCTATTCCTCCGTCGGCATATGCAGATACATCGACTGAATGCCGACCCGACCCGGACCGGTGAAGCGGTTGACGATGAAATTCATATTGGCGCCGAAGAAGCCGCTCGAAAGGCGGTCGATCTTGGTTTCCATCCTGACGGAGGCATCCTTGAACAGCCAGCCGCCCGGCTCGATGTCGATGGTCTCGCCGGCGGCAAGCGTCTTTTCGAAGACATTGCCGTAGCCATGCAGCCAGACGATGCCATCGCCGCCATCGCCGCGAAAGCGGTCGATGAAGAAGCCGCTCTGGCCGAACAGCATCGTCGCCAGGCCGCGCACACGCTCGAATGTGTAGTCGACATTGCCGGTGGCGGCGAGAAACTGGTGTTCGCGCACCTGGATCTCCTCGCCACGCCTGAGATGGATTGGCACGATGTGGCCGGGTCCATCACGGCTGAAGGCGATGATGCCCGCTCCCGACGCCTCGGTGACGAAGATCTGCATGCCGGCCATCATGCGCTTCAGGGCGCCTTTCAGCGATTTCAGGCCGATGGTGATGGTCGAGTTCTTCCACAACAGGATGTGATGCTCGAAATAGACCGGCATTTGCGTCACATCGACCGAAAGCACGGGCACCAGTTCGCCCGCTATGTGGTAGGTGACGCCACCAAAAGTTTCGTCCGACACCTGCGTCGGCATCAGTTCCGGCAAGCTTGGCATGGTTTCCCCCAGCGCTACCCGGCGTGCCGGTCCATTCCGGCTTCCGCGCGTTCAGCACCGACAGCTTTGGTGAGGAGCCCTCAGGCCGTCAAACGAAAACGGGCGCATGCGGCGCCGCTCGCGCGAAGGTGATCAAGAGAGGTCGACTTCGAAGGAATCAGCCGGCAAGAGGCCTGATGTAGACCAGTGTCGGCTCGCCGGAGGCACCCGCGTGCTCGCCGGCATCGCCGGATCGCACGAAGCCATTGGCTTCGTAGAAGGCGATGGCGCGGGCGTTTTGCGCCTCCACTTCCAGGCGGATGGCGCGGGCTTCCGGAAAACTCTCGATGATCTCGTCCAGCAACATGCCGCCGATGCCCCTGCCCTGCAGGGCTGGAAGCACGTAGAGCTGTTTCAGGACAACTTCTTCTCCGCCACCAATGCCCTCGGCAAAGGCAACGCCGCCAATACGCTTGCCGTCATCGGCGACGAGGAACTCGCTGTTCGGCTTGGTCAGCCGCGCCTTCAACGAGGCGATCGAGTGCCACGCATCGGTGATTTCGGTGACCCTGGCAGCGCCATAGAGCGCGTCATAGGTCGCGTGCCAGGTTTCAACCAACAGTGCGCGGATGGCAGCGAGATCGCGTTCGCCTGCGGTGCGGACGAACATGGCCTTACTCGATGCCGAGCTTGGCCTTGACGAGGTCGTTGACCGCCTGCGGGTTGGCCTTGCCGCCCGTCGCCTTCATCACCTGGCCGACGAACCAGCCGGCCATGGTCGGCTTGGCGCGCGCCTGTTCCACCTTGTCGGGATTGGCCGCGATCACCTCGTCGACCGCCTTCTCGATGGCGCCGGTGTCCGTGACCTGTTTCATACCACGGCTTTCGACCAGCTGGCGCGGGTCGCCGCCTTCATTCCAGACGATCTCGAACAGGTCCTTGGCGATCTTGCCCGAAATGGTGCCGTCCTTGATCAGGTCGATGATCGCGCCGAGCTGATCGGGCGAAACCGGCGCATTTTCAATGTCCTTGCCCACCTTGTTCAACTGGCCGAGGAGATCGTTGATGACCCAGTTTGCGGCGAGCTTGCCGTCACGGCCGGCGGCCACCTTCTCGAAATAATCGGCGACCGACTTTTCCGACACCAGGATCGAAGCGTCGTAGGTCGAGAGGCCAAGCGCGGAGATGAGCCGCGCCTTCTTGTCGTCGGGCAGTTCCGGCAGCCCTTTGGCCAAAGCATCGACATAGGCCTGATCGAATTCCAGCGGCAGCAGATCGGGATCGGGGAAATAGCGGTAATCGTGCGCTTCTTCCTTCGAGCGCATCGAGCGCGTCTCGCCCTTGACGGCATCGTACAGGCGCGTTTCCTGATCGATCTTGCCGCCGTCCTCGAGAATGGCGATCTGGCGGCGCGCCTCGAAGTCGATGGCCTGGCCGATGAAGCGGATCGAGTTCATGTTCTTGATCTCGCAGCGGGTGCCGAACTCGCCACCGGGCCGGCGTACCGAGACGTTGACGTCGGCGCGCAGCGAGCCTTCATCCATATTGCCGTCGCAGGTGCCGAGATAGCGCATGATGGTGCGCAGCTTGGTGACATAGGCCTTGGCCTCATCGCCCGAACGCAGGTCAGGCTTGGAGACGATCTCCATCAGAGCCACGCCGGAGCGGTTGAGGTCGACATAGGACATGGTCGGATGCTGATCGTGCATCGACTTGCCGGCATCCTGTTCCAGATGCAGCCGCTCGATGCCGACCTCGATGTCCTCGAATTCGCCCTGGCGGTCGGGGCCGACTGACACGATCACCGTGCCCTCGCCGACGATCGGCTGCTTGAACTGCGAGATCTGGTAGCCCTGCGGCAGGTCGGGATAAAAGTAGTTCTTCCGGTCGAAAACCGACTTGTGGTTGATCTGCGCCTTCAGCCCGAGACCGGTACGGATCGCCTGTTTGACGCACTCCTCGTTGATGACAGGCAGCATGCCGGGCATTGCCGCATCGACCAGGCTGACATTGGCGTTGGGGGCCGCACCGAAAGCGGTCGAAGCGCCGGAAAACAATTTTGCTTCCGAGATGACCTGCGCGTGCACTTCGAGACCGATGATGATTTCCCAGTCACCGGTGGCGCCGGGGATCAGGCGTTTTGCGTCGGGCGTGCGGGTATCGATCAGAGACATGGGGGCCTGCAAATTGGAAACTGCGGAATATGCAAAAATGCATATTTTGATGTGCATTCTCGCTAGTGCAAACCGCCAAAAGAGACAAGCGCAAAGCCGCAGGCTGGCCTTTTCAGCCGCTTTCGCCTATAGGACGCCCATCCCAATGGAGAGTGGATGTCCACTTACGCTCAGTCCCGGTAAGGCCCTGACCTCGTAGCGAGGCAGGGCAAGAAGACCTGAAACCCCGTGCCGCGAAGCTTTGCGGCGGCGGCTTTTTTCGTTTTCCCGGGAATTTCTCCTCATGGATATTTCGCGCACTGAACAGCGCATCCTGCACCTGCTTGCGCAGGGCGGACGCATTGAAATCGAAAAGAACCAGAAGAAACGGATCGCCTCCGTCAAATGCCTGACCCGCGATGGCTGGCACTATCCGGGCGTCGATCTCGACCTGTTTCGAAAGCTGAAACGCAAGAAGGCGGTTTCGTCGTCGGGTGGTGGCCCTTACCGCATCACCAGGCGCGGCCTCGAACTCGTCCGCTCCGAACTCGACAATCGATAGGCTACGGTTCCGCCGGCCGGGTTTCCGGCCGGCGGTTCCTTTCACCGCTCAGGCCGTGGCGATGTAGGCCCTGATCTCGTCCGCCTCGCGCTCGACATCCTCGATGCGGCGCTTGACCACGTCGCCGATGGAGACGATGCCATCGAGCAGGCCGTCCTTTTCCACCGGCAGATGGCGGAAACGGCCCCTGGTCATGATCTCCATCACCTCGTTGACGGTGTGGTTCTCGTTGCAGATCTTCACCTTCGGCGTCATTGCCGAACGCACGGCGATATCGAGCGCGGCGGCACCTTCCTTGGCGACAACCCGCACGATGTCGCGCTCCGACAGGATGCCGACAATCTTGTGATCGCCATTGGTGATGACCAGCGCGCCGATCTTGTGTTCGGCCAGGATGCGGATGGCTTCGCTGAGCTTTTCGTTCGGCCCGAGCGTCAACACGTCGTGGCCCTTCTTTTCCAGAATTGCCTTAACCGTCATGGCGTCCTCCTCTGCTTCGCCTGCCGGTTCCCTGCCCAGACCGGCTTTCACGTAAGAGTGAACATCGTGCGCCGTGATCGGTTGCATTTCAAGTGCGGTGGTCGGTGCTCTCCCATTCCGGCGGCTGCCATCGCCGATCGAACCAGCGCAAGCCGAAGAAGCCGGCGACGAAGCCGCCAATATGCGCCTCCCAGGCGATCTGCCCATCTGCTCCAGGCGCAAAGCCGAGCAGGCCGGTGGCGAGGTTGATGATCATCCACACGGCAAGGAAAATCACGACACCGCGCGAACGCAAGACAGTCGCGATCGGCAGCACAGGGCCGGCGAAGGCCGCCGTGCCGGCAGAGCGGTCGGTGCGGAAACCGAAACGCGCCGCAGCACCCATCATGCCCGATATGGCGCCGGAGGCGCCGACCAGCGGTGCCTCGCCATAGGGGTGCATGGCCCAGAACAGCGCGACGGAAGCCAGCCCGGTGACGGCGAAGAACAGAGCGAACCGGAGCCCGCCGAGGCGATTGGCCAACGGCGAACCAAACGCGGCGAGCCAGACCATGTTGATGGCGATATGGGCAAAGCCCCCATGCATGAAGGCATAGGTGAAGGGACGCGTGAACAGGAACCAGTCGAAGCCGTATTGCCCGGTATAGAGGACGGGAATGAAGGCTCCATCGTAGAGCAGCGTCATCTGCTGCGTGTCGTTCAGCACATATTGCTGCAGCAGGAAGACGGCCGCGCAAATGCCGATCACCGCCAGCACGATCGGCGGCAGGTTGAACACCGGTTCGCGCGCAGGCGGCGGCAGGCTTTCGGCCGGCTCGGCCTCGGTTGGATTTTGCTGTTCGCTCATCTGCAATCGCACTCGGTGCTGTTCGATCTGGCGAGCATCTAGATCACGGCCATTGGAACCGCAAACGGCGAATCGCCCCAGTGCGAATCAAAAAAGAAGCCGTCCAAGGTTTCCCCTGAACGGCCGGTCGAGCCCCCTGCTCCCCTAAAACTCTTGACTGAAGTGCTGCCGATCGTCGCGAAACGACCGCTTCTGGAGTGGTTTTGATGTGCCACAGGGCCTGCTTGGGAGCAACGTAAACCAGTTGTTAACCTTAACGCCCCCGACCCGTGAACAAGTGTTAACGACGCTGGCACGCTTCCTGCTCCGCAACGCATGTAGGTCATCGGAGGGCGCCCTTCTGTTCACCGATGGGACATCAGACGACAGAATGCGCGGAGCAGCATACCATGAACCAAAACGGATCGATCACGCTGTTCCATTATTGGAACCGCCTGCGTGACGGACGCCCCGCTCCGAAGCGTTCGGAAGTCGAGCCGGCCGATATCAAGTCGCTTTTGGCCGACACGTTCATCCTGGAAAGAGACACGCGCGGCCAACCCATCTTCCGCCTAGCCGGCACCAGGCTCTGCGCCTGTTATGGCCGCGAACTCAAGGGGTTCTCCTTCCCGTCGCTGTGGCGCGAGAAGGATCAGCGTCTGGTCTCACGGCTGATTCACGGGGTTTTCGACCAGAAATCGGTGGTGCTGATCAATTTCGAGGGCTTCAGTCGCAATGGCCGCTCCAACAAGTTCGAATTGCTTGCCTTGCCGCTCGACGGCGGCATCGAGAACCCGCGCTGCCTTGGCGTGATCAGTGCCGCGGAGAAGCCGTTCTGGCTGGGCGCCGACCCAATCACGGACGCAATGATCGATTCGATTCGTGTCATCGATCCGGAGAAAGAGATGCTCAACAACCGGCCGGCGATCGACGTTCCCTCGCTTGTTCCAGCCGAACTCGAGGCGCCCGATACGATCTCGGCGCTTGGCCGGGCGCGCCGCATCCGCCATCTCGTCGTCTTCGACGGCGGGCGCGAGGAATAGTTGATGATCGCACGGTCTCGCAGGCTCGTTTTTCCCCTTTGTTAACCCGCTTTGTTGTACTTCTGTGATGAAGTCCCTCGCATTGACGCGCGGGAATGCCAAACGGGGTGTAGGCAGTCATGAGGTCAGCGGCGGTCGACTACGCGCCGTCCCAAGCTGAAAGGCGTAACTTTCAGCGCGTCCGGGTCAAGATATACGGGCGATTCATGCTGGAAGACCGCACCGAGCATCCTTGCCAGGTTGTCGACATGTCGCCCGGTAATGTCGCGTTCCGCACCGATCGCATCGGCATGCCCGGTGAAAAGGTGATCGCCTATATCGACCATATCGGCCGCATCGAAGGCGTCGTTACGCGCACGCTGCAGGACGGCTTCGCCATGACGGTGATCGCGTCCGACCGCAAGAAAGACAAGCTGGCGGCGCAACTGACCTGGCTTGCCAACAAACACGAACTCGACCTGCCGGAAGACCGCCGCCACGAGCGCGTCGCGCCGCGCAACCCGACCAGCGTGCTGCAGCTCACCGATGGCCGCCAATACCAGTGCCGGATCATCGACCTGTCGCTGTCGGGCGCCGCGATCGAGATCGACGTGAAGCCGGCGATAGGCGTCCAAGTCATGCTCGGCACCATGCGCGGCCAGATCGTTCGTCATTTCGAGGATGGCGTCGCCATCGAATTCGCCGTCATCCAGCGCCCTGAGACGCTCGATTCTGAATTCAACACGCCACGCGCCTGACCGGGTCCAACGGACGCTGCAAGCAAACCGGCCCTGCGTGGCCGGTTTTTTGTTTCCGGGCGACAGCGATTTGTCCCTTTGCAAGTGGCCGGATTGTCTTCCAACAGGCAGGCTGCCATTCGAGGCGCCGGGCATGCGCTCCGATGCCAGCCCGGGCAATCCAAACAATTCAATACTCAAATGATTCAAATTTTATGTTTATTCTATTGGCGTTTTACTTAAAGTCTGCTTCGCGCTTTTGCGTCAAATAAATCCAGTCGTGGCAATGTCTCCTTCGAACGGGGAGACTAGAAAATGAAAAAAACGAGGGGCAAGCTGTTGCTTATGGCAATGGCGATGCAGCTTTCCGCTTGGGGATCAGCATATGCCGCGGGACCGGCCTATATGCACACTGGCGGCCGTACCACACAGCCTGTCGGCCACTATGAATTCTGCCAGCGCATCCCTGGCGAATGCAACGAGAAGACGCCCAAGGGCGCGCCTGTCGACCTGACCCGCAAGCTCTGGGCGACGATCGTCAACATCAACAATACGGTCAACACCCGCATCAAGCCGCGCACCGACATGGAAAACTACGGTGTCGAGGAGTACTGGGCGTATCCCGACAATGGCTATGGCGATTGCGAGGATTATGCGCTGGAGAAGCGCCGCGAACTGATGGACGCGGGCGTGCCGGCGGGCGATCTCTTGATGACGGTTGCGCGCCAGCCGAATGGCGACGGCCACGCCGTGCTGACCGTGCGCACCAGCCTCGGCGAGTTCATCCTCGACAATCTGGAAACCAAGGTGCTGTCCTGGACGGACACCGACTACACCTATCTCAAGCGTCAATCGACGGAGAATTCCGGCGTTTGGGTGACGATCAATGACGGCCGCTCCGACGCGGTCGCCAGCGTCCGCTAGGACGTGACGAGAAACCCGGTCGAGTCCCCACCCTCCCCGTCCCCAACGACCGGGTCTAAGGAGCCGGCCCCGTCCCCGGGCCGGCTCCGCCATTTCTGGCGATGCTCGAAACCCAATCAGGGTTGGGCAGGCGCATCCGACTATCCACCGCCTCCTTTGCACGGACAGCGGATCGAGGCATCATAGGCTGTTGGTTTCGTCCTCTGGATCACGGCGATGCTGGAAATCCCGGAAGATCGATGCGAGCGTCATCGTCTGTTCAAGGCGATCGACGATGCCTTCAAGGCCGGTGACTTCGATGGCCTTGGCAAAGCGCTGGGCGGTTCGCCCCGCTGGTTTGACGAACGTATGCCGTTCGAATTCGGCCTCGGACATCCTTTGGAATACGCGATCTATTGGAGCCCGGTCGGCTTCATCTCGACGTTGCTGGATGCAGGCTCGGATCCGAATTACGGGGATCACGGTGGGTTTCCGGCAATCATTGCCGCGCTGTCCACCGACCGGGCCGACCGACTGGAAATCATCCAGATGTTGATCGAGGCCGGCGCCGATCCCAATATGCGGGGCGTGAACGACTGGACGCCTCTTCACTATTCGGTGGCTATCCGCAGCGCCGAAGCGATCCGTCTGCTTTTGGCTGCTGGCGCCGACCCTACTCTCGCAACCCGCATCGATGACTATACGACAGCCATCGAGGAAGCCGACAATGCCGGCTTTGAAGCCGGCGCTTCATTGCTGCGTGATGCCATGGCAAGGCGCGGCTCTAATAGATAATGGCTCGGCCCACGATAGAACCGTCGGCGACCGGGATCGGCCGAAACTGGCCTCAAACCTTCTTCAGCCCTGCCTTGAAGCGCTTGCCATTGGCGACGTAGTGTGCGGCCGAGCCGCGCAGCCTGGCGACGGCTGCGTCGTCCAGCACCCTGATCGCCTTGGCCGGCGAGCCGACGATCAACGAATTGTCCGGAAATTCCTTGCCTTCGGTGACCAGCGCGCCGGCGCCGACGAGCGAATTCTTGCCGATCCTGGCGCCGTTCAGCACGATGGCGCCCATGCCGATCAGGCTGTTGTCGCCGATCGTGCAGCCATGCAGCATGGCCCGGTGGCCAATCGTGCAGCCCTCGCCGATGGTCAGCGGAAAGCTGGGATCGGTGTGCATGACCGTGTGTTCCTGCACATTGGTGTCGGCGCCGATAGTGATCGGCTCATTGTCTCCGCGAATGACGACGCCGAACCAGAAACCGGCATTGCGGCCGACGCGCACGTCGCCAATCAGCGTCGCATCGGGCGCGATCCAGTTTGTGTCAGCATCCGCGAAGCTGGGCTGCGTTCCGTCGATCGCATAAAGCGGCATTGTCGGCCTCCGAATCGTCTCAGACGCCGGACCCTAAGAGACCGATCGTCCATGAGGCAATGGCAAGCACGAAGATGCCCAGCGCCAGGGACCAGGCAATCGCCGTGCAGCCGCATGACAGGAGCGCCATCGTCGAAATGCGCTTCTCGCGGCGGGCATCGAGGGCGTCGTTGACCAGCATGAACGGCCCGGCGCCAGCGGTGGCCGCCAGCGAGCGCAGCACATGGGCGGGCGACACATAGGGCTCAGTGAAGGCGACCTTTCGGCCCGACACCAGCTCCATCGTCGTGCCCGTCAGCCCGCACACCGTCAGCCCGACGACAAAAGCAAACAGGAAGAGTTCCATCTGAACCATCTTAACCTTCCATTTACCATGAAATCGCACAGTCGTTTCAGGAAGGCTGCAAGAGCCGTGCCGCGCGATGTGTGCCGCCGAGGGACACTGGGAATGGCGGCTGGGATGAGGATGGAGATGAAGCAGGCAGCGACCGCCGACGGCCCTGAACTCACCGTGGTCGATTCCATGCTGATGAAGCGGGTGTTCTATGCCTTCGCCGCACTTGCCTTGCTGTCGGTCGCGATAAGCCTTGGCGGCAAATGGTTCGGCCATAGCATCGCCATGGCCGGATATACCGACGACCCGACGGTGCGCCGGGTGGTGATCGGCAACAATGTGATTTCCGTGCCGGCCAATTTCATCCGTTTCGACCAGGCCCGGCGCGACGGCATCGCTTCGCGTCTCGACCTTTATCTGCGCTATCCCCAGATGGACGGTTACAGCGAGGCGGCCCGCGACGATTTCAACCACTCGGAAGCCAATGGGAAGATCATCTTCCTGTCCTTCGAACAGCAGATGATGTCGCGCGACATGAGCGGCCGGTTCGCGCCGATCTACAGCGCGCTGATCGTCCAGCCCGGCGTTCCAGGACCGGGCGGCACGACGGTCTACGGTTTCAACGAGAAATCAGGCTATCTGAATGAGGTGCTGGTGGTCGGCAAGCGCGGGGGAAAGGACCCTTTCGTGGCCCGCTGCCTGAGCGGGCCGAGTGCCGGTCAATCACTGGCGCCGTGCGAACGGGACGTGCATGTCGGCGACGATCTCAGCCTTACCTACCGCTTTCCCAAGGAATTCCTTGGCGACTGGCAGGCACTCGACGCGGCGATGACGGCTGAGGCCGGGCAAATGCTGAAGAGCGGACATTGAGGGACAATGGCAGGCCGCGCCAGACGCGGCCTGCCATTTGATGCGGGCTCAACCCAGATCGATGTCGAGGATCGCCATCGAGAAATTGTAGTCGCCGTCGTCCTCGTCCTTGAAGACGATGCCGAGGAACTCGTCACCGACATAGACTTCGGCGGAATCTTCCTTGCGCGGCCGTGCCTTGACCTCAAGCTTGGGGTTCTGGAAGACGCGCTTGAAATAGGCGTCCAGCTTTCTGATTTCGTCCGGCTTCAACAGTCTTCTCCGATCATCGGGCTTGCTGGTTTGAAGGGCGCTTCTGGCACGTCGACAATGGCGATGTAAAGGCAAGCCGGCCGTATTGCACCGGAAGCGGCAGCGCCGCCGGACAAAATCGCAATCGCGCCGGACGGCGCGCCGGCGCGGAAATCAGATGTCGAAGCTGATCACCTGGTCCATCGATTGCGACGGCAGGAGCTGGTCCATCTGGCGCGAAGGCTGGTCGCAGCCGGTCTCGCCGACCACGCGGGCCGGCACGCCGGCAACCGTCTTGTTGTGCGGAACGGGCGACAGCACCACCGATCCGGCGGCGACCTTGGAGCAATGGCCGATCTCGATATTGCCGAGAATCTTGGCGCCGGCACCGATCAGCACGCCACGGCGGATCTTGGGATGGCGGTCGCCGCCGGCCTTGCCGGTGCCGCCCAGCGTCACGCCGTGCAGGATCGACACATCGTCCTCGATGACCGCGGTTTCGCCGACGACGAGGCCGGTGGCGTGATCGATGAAGATACCCTTGCCGATGCGCGCGGCCGGGTTGATGTCGGTCTGGAAGACCGAGGACGAGCGGCTCTGCAGATAGAGCGCGAAATCCTTGCGACCCTGGCTCCACAGCCAATGCGCCAGCCTATGGGTCTGAATGGCGTGGAAGCCCTTGAAATAGAGCACAGGCATGATGAAACGGTCGCAAGCGGGGTCGCGGTCGTAATAGGCCTGGATGTCGACACGCACGGTGGTCGGCCATTCCTTGTCGTCAGCCAGCATGGTCTTGAAGGTCTGGCGGATGAGATCGGAGCCGATATCCTGATGGGCAAGCCGCTCGGCGATGCGGTGGATGACGGCCTCTTCCAGGCTCTCCTGGTTGAGGATCGTCGAATAGAGGAAGGCAGCGAGCAGGGGGTCGCGATTGACGGCGTCCATCGCTTCGTCGCGGATCGAACGCCAGATCGGATCGACCGGCTGTAACGCGCTATGGCGGGAAATGCTGATGCTGTTCATCGACGTCTCGTCCTGCGTCCTGCTGGCTTGCCTGTTGTCCGGCCGCACATATAGGCCAGATCATAGCACGATTGAACTCAATTTTCCTTAGTGCTGTGTCAAATGGATTTGGTTCGCAGGAATTCAAGCGGCCATGGAAAACGAACCCTTGATCGCCGTGCTGCTGGAGGCGGCCTGCCGCGCCCACTGCCGGAACGATCTGATGGCGGGCTCAAGGCCGGCGCGGCGCCAATGACGCCGCGCTGCGATGGATCTCATTTCAAGTCGGCAGCGAGGTGCCAGCCTGTTCGGCCACCATGTATTCGGCATACCAGTCGGGCCAGTTCACATCATACTGTCCGCCGGTCCGTTTCTCGTGTTCGCCATGTGCCGCCGCCGCACGGCGCAGCGCCGCGGCAAGCTCGCCCGACGACGTGAATATCGTGTCGCTGGCATCCACGCGTCCAGGCAGTCGCTGGGTGATTTCCTGCAGTATGAAGCTGTTGCCGTCCGGATCGGCAAACGTGACATAGGATGAATAGCTGCGCCCCTCCGGATGCCGGCCACTGATCGCCGGCTGCCCAGGCCCCGTGCGGTGGAACACCTCGCTCGCCTCGATGCCGCGTGCCACGAGTTCGGCATGCGCCGCCTCGATATCGGACACCACGAGATAAAGTCCCTTCGCCGAGCCCGGCGCGGCCGATGTCAGCCCTTTGCCGAAATGGATCGAGCACGGCGACCCGGGAGGCGTAAACTGCACGACGCGAAACGCATCGCCGACGACGAAGTCCGCATCGAGCCGCCAACCCAGGCCGCTGTAGAAGCGCTTGGACCGATCGGCATCCGCAACGGCGATGATGACGGCCTCCAGCTTCATGTCGATCGTCCCCGGTCTGGGGTTCTCGCTGCCTGGCGTATTGGTCATGTCGGCCTCCTGGGTCGAGTATTCCGGGAATGGCAGCATTCCCCAGAGCTCCGGCCTATGCAAGGTTCGGAGTGACTGGCTCGAAGAGGCTGAGATCGATTAACTGGACGGATGACGAACATGGAAGACCAGCCCCTGGTCGACAAACCGCTGAAACAGGAACTCGCGGCGCTCTACCGCGCCGAAAGCCGTCACTATCACAACCTTGCCCATATCGAGGCGATGCTGGCGCTGGCCGGCGATTATCGAGCGCTGCTCGGTGATCCCCAGGCCGTCGAAGCGGCGATCTGGTTCCACGACGCCATCTATGACAGCAAGGCCAAGGACAATGAGGCCAGAAGTGCCGCGCTTGCCGCGCAAAAGCTCGCGGGCCGCACCGACGCGGAGCGCCTGGACCGCATCGGCGCGATGATCCTGGCCACGGCTGCGCACCAATTGCCCCAGTTCGACGATGCGAAGGCCACGCGCGACACCAGCCTCTTCCTCGACATGGACCTGTCGATCCTGGGCGCCGCGCCGGATGCATTCGACGCCTATGAACGCGCGGTGCGCCGCGAATATGACTGGGTGGAAGAGCCGATGTGGCGTGCCGGGCGGGGTGCCGTGCTGAAGGATTTCCTTGCCCGCCCGCGCATTTTCCTCACCGAGGAATTTCGCCGGCGCTTCGAGCCGCAGGCCAGGCTGAACATGGCGCGGTCGCTGGCGGCCCTCGCTACAGGCTAGCGGGGATCAGGTAAAGGCGCCTATGGTCGACGCCATTGCCGCGAGGATGGCCAGCCGCCGCCACCGACGGCCCGTTGAGAACGATCCCCAGCACTCCAAGGACGCGATTGTCGCTCGAGCGACGCGCCGGGCATGGCGGCCGTGCTTCTTCCCCATTGTACCGCTGTTGCTCCCCGGCGGACCGCTCAAAGCGGATATTCGGCATAAAACTCCAGAACGCGTTGCTTGAAGGTCTTGTCCCCGACCGCCAGCATATGATCCCTGCCCCCGATGTGGAAAGCTCTGGCGTTCGGCATCAGGGCGGCGAGTTCGTCCGGCGAGCCGCCAATGTCGTCCGTGGTGCCGACCGCGACCAGCGTCGGCTGGGCGATGCGGGCAATATCATCCTCGCTCAGCAGCTCCCGCGATGTGGCGATGCAGGCGGCAAGCGCCCGGCGATCGCTGCGGGTCTGGTCGGCGAAGGCGCGGAAAGAGCGGCCGCGCGGATGGCTGGTCGCCGCCGGATCGTCGGCAAGCAGGGCCGCGGCAATCGGATCCCAATCGCCGACGCCGTCGATCATGCCGATGCCGAGGCCGCCAAAGACCAGCGTCGCCACCTTGTGCGGATCGGACAGAGCCAGAAACGCCGCGATGCGAGCACCCATCGAATAGCCCATGACATGGGCCCGTTCGATGCCGAGATGGTCGAGCAAGGCGGCGGCATCCGAGGCCATTTTCGCTGGCGTATAGTCGGCCTCGTCATAGCTCTTCGATGACGAGCCATGGCCGCGATTGTCGAAGGCGATGGCGCGATACCCGGCATCGTTGAGCGTCTTGAACCAGCCGGGCGACACCCAGTTGACGTAGTGGCTCGAGGCGAAGCCGTGGATCATGAGCACGGGATCGCCCTGCCCCGATGCCGGCTGGCGGTCGAGGAAGGCAAGATCGAACCCGTCATGAGAGAAGAACTGCATCGGCTGCCCCACCTCGCGTTCAGCCGCCGCCGTTGGGTGCATCGCCATTGTCCGGCGGTGGCATGCCGGGTCCGGATACGGTGCCGACTGCCGGGTGGCGCAACAGGTCGCCATACCCGATGCCGTATTTGGCGGCGGTGCCGGCCTTGAGCTCGAGCACGAAGCGCACAGGCACGCCAGGTGAAATGATGGCCTGGGATTGCGGTTCGCCATGCTTGACGGCGCGGATCTTGCCATCCTGGCCGACAAAGATCAGGTCAAGCGGCATTGGCGTGTTTTGCATCCAGAAACTGACCTGCTGCTGTATTTCGAAGACGAACAGCATGCCGTGATCGTCCGCCATGTCCTGGCGAAACATCAGGCCGGCCTCGCGCTCCAAATCGGTGTCGGCGATCTCGATGGAAAAAGAGCGATTCCCATCTTTCGTCACCACGACCAGCGGCGTCGGGTCGACCGGAAGGATCATCGCCCGGCCGTCTGCCGAGGTCGGCCGTTCCGAATAGAAGAAAGCACCTGCGGCCACGATCACGGCCGCAATGGCGCAAAACACGCCCGCCGTCAGCCAGTTCCTGCGAGTCATCCAAGATCCTCGGCCGAAATCGTCCTAGTGCGAAACCGGCAAGGTGCCCATATCGGGGTGAATTTCGGCGGCCATAAGGCCTTTGTCACCGCGGCCGAAACGGACGAGCACGACCTGGCCCGGCCGAAGCTCGGTGATGCCATAGCGGCGCAAGGTCTCCATGTGGACGAAAATGTCCTCGGTGCCTTCGCCGCGCGTCAGGAAGCCAAAGCCCTTGGTGCGGTTGAACCATTTGACCAAAGCGCGTTCGAGCCCGCTCTCCGGCGTCACCGCCACATGGGTGCGCTGTTCCTGCATTTCCGCGGGATGGACGGCGGTGGTGACATCCATGGAAAGCACACGAAAGGCCTGCAGACCGCGATCGCCCTGCTTGACAAGGCAAACCACGCGCGCGCCTTCCAAGGCAGTCTGGAAACCGTCCCGCCGAAGACATGTCACATGGAGGAGGATATCGCCCGAGACACCGTCATCGGGTAGGATGAACCCGTAACCCTTGGCCACATCGAACCACTTGATGGCGCCGGCAATTTCGGTCAGGTCGGCGGCGTCGCCGCCTTCGTCGCGCTTCAAGGCGTCGCCAAGGGTTCCGGCCCGCCCCGTCAAAGAGGCCTTTTCCCCCATAAGAATGCCCCCTTTTTTCAAGAACACCGCAACTGATTCTTGACACCAGATTAACACCGCGGCTTCCGGTGTGTGCAAGACCTTCCCTGCCTTTTTTCACGGTTCATTGCGGGAATACCGGATTTGTTCTTTGCCGGCATCGCCAAGCGCAGGAGATTGCCCTTTCACCGGGGCGACCCTATGTTGCGCCGCACCCCAACAGATCGAGGAAAACTCATGCGCTATCTGCACACCATGGTCCGCGTCGCCGATGTCGATGCCTCGCTCGATTTCTACTGCAACAAGCTCGGGCTGAAGGAGGTCCGCCGCTACGAAAACGAGCAGGGCCGCTTCACGCTGATCTTCCTCGCCGCCTCCGAAGACGAGCAGAGCGGCATCAACGACAAGGCGCCGCTGATCGAACTCACCTACAACTGGGATCCGGAAGACTACAAGGGCGGGCGCAATTTCGGCCACCTCGCCTACGAGGTCGATGACATCTACGCCACCTGCCAGCATCTGATGGACAACGGCGTCACCATCAACCGGCCGCCGCGCGATGGCAACATGGCCTTCATCAGGTCGCCGGACGGCATCTCCATCGAGCTTCTGCAGAAGGGCCCCGCGAAAGCCAAGGCTGAACCTTGGGCTTCGATGGCCAACACCGGAAGCTGGTAGCAATCACGCCATCTTTCAGCGAGGCGGCCGGGGTAAAAGCCGGCCGCCTTTGCCGTTTCGCACCACGCCACCTATCTGACCGGTCATCACGCCTGGCCGGCAGGCCAGCGCCCAGACCAGGAGAAGTCATTCATGCCATCCAGCCATGCCGACGTCGCCACTGAGCACGCCAGCCGCTACCTGCAGCAGTTGTGCAAGCACTGGGCACACAAATTCCCCGTTGAGTTCAACCCGACCCACGGCACCATCGACCTGACGTCGCTCGGCCGCACCGTCATGGATGCGGACGCGGCAGCGCTGCACATTGTGGTATCAACCAACGAAGCGGGATCGCTCGAGCGCCTGGAGAGTGTCGTGGCCGACCACATCAAGCGCTTTGCCTTCCGCGAAGAACTGAACTTCGACTGGAAGCCGGCGACGGCAGCGTAGGTTTGTTCGAGCATGACCGTTTCCGAAAACCGGCACGCACTTTTCGGGGTCATGCTTTCCCGCCGGTCTGCCCTGCCATCTCCTGCAGCGCCAGCACCGAGCGCCAGTTGCGCGCGGTGCCCGGCACCTTCAGAGCGCGCGGAATGAGGTTGGCGAAGACTGACTTGCCGAGCCCGTCCGGCGCGCTGAGGTAAAGTACGTCTCCCTTGACTTCGAAGCGCTCGGGGCCCGTGCATTTTTCAGCCAGCCGCGCCACCTCTTCGGCGGTCGGCTCACGCTCCAGCGCATAAGCGTGGAGCTTGGTGTGGTCGGCGGCCGCTTCCGGATAGGGATTTTCGCTCACCAGCCGTTCCAACCAGGAGACATCGCGCACCATGATGCGGGAATGAAAACCCCATTTCTTCTCGAAGGCCGCTTCAATCTGTCTGGTCAGCGCGGCGGCGTCGCCTTTGCCGGCTCGGAACACGACGTTGCCGCTCTGCACATAGGTGGCGACGCCGGAAAAGCCGAGATCCTCGAAGAACGAGCGCAGCTCCGCCATCTTGACGATGCGGTTGCCGCCGACATTGATGCCGGAAAACAGGGCGATGAAGACCTTCGCGCTCATATGATGAAGCCTGCCAATGTCTCGTTGTCGGTGATGTCCTGATACTGGACGCCCTCCGCCTCGAAATTTGCCTTCAGCAGGTCGAAATTGCGGCGGTCCTTGGTTTCGATGCCGATCAGCACCGAGCCGAAATTGCGCGCCGACTTCTTCAGATACTCGAAGCGGGCGATGTCGTCGTCCGGTCCCAGCATTTCGAGGAAGTCGCGCAGCGCGCCCGGCCGCTGCGGGAAGCGGATGATGAAGTATTTCTTCAGGCCTTCGAAGCGCAGGGCCCGTTCCTTGACATCCGGCAGCCGCTCGAAATCGAAATTGCCGCCCGAAACCACGGCGACAATGGTCTTGCCGCGGATCTCCTTCCTGGAAAAATCCTTCAACGCGTCGATGGCCAATGCGCCGGCGGGCTCAAGCACGACGCCTTCGACATTGAGCATCTCGATCATGGTCGCGCAGAGCCGGTTTTCCGGGACCAGCCGCACCGTGTCGGCCGCGAATTCCTTGAGATACCGCAAGGGTTCACGGCCGATCTCGGCCACCGCCGCGCCGTCGACGAAGTTGTCGACCTTGGCGAGCTTCAGCCGTTTTCCCGCCTCGAGGCTGTCATGCAGGCTCGGTGCGCCGGCCGGCTCGCAAAAGACGAAACGGGCCTCCCGGCCCTGGTCGGCGAAATAATGCGTCACGCCGGCGGCGAGCCCGCCACCGCCGACCGGCAGCATGATGATGTCGGGCATGCGCGCGCCAGGCATCTGGTCCGCGATCTCATAGGCGACCGTTGCCTGGCCCTCGATAATGTCCTTGTGGTCGAAAGGCGGCACCATGTGGGCGCCTGAGCTTTCGGTGAATTCGAAGGCGGCGCGATAGCAGTCGTCGAAAAAGTCGCCGACCAGCCTGATCTCGACGAAATCGCCGCCAAACAGCCTGGTTTTGTCGATCTTTTGCTGCGGCGTCGTCACCGGCATGAACACCACGCCCTTTTTGCCGAAATGGCGGCAGACGAAGGCAAACCCCTGGGCATGGTTGCCGGCCGACGCGCAGACGAACAGTTCGGCCTGGTTACCGGCGGCAAGCGCCTTGCGGAAGAAGTTGAAGGCGCCACGGATCTTGTAGGAGCGCACCGGGCTCAGATCCTCGCGCTTCAGCAGCACCCGCGCGCCGGTCTTCTTCGACAGGTAGTCGTTTTCCTGCAGCGGCGTTTCCGGAAAGATCTGGCGGATCGCGGCGGCCGCGACGGCGACGCGGGAGGAAAAACTGCTCATTGGAAAGCCACCTTGTGCCGCATGTTTCGTACAGACCTGCCATCGATCCGGCCGCACAGCTTCTGTCTGTCGCGGCCGATCCTGCCTATTGCATATTCGGCCCCGCAACGCCATTGTCCGGCCCTTCATGCCAATGCGCAAAGGGCATTCGCAGAATCCTTGCAAGCACTTGGGGGCGTTTGTTCATGCCTGTCGCATCGGTTGGTCTGAAATCCATGTCGCTGCCCGAATTCGGCGAACCGACGGTGATGCCGTTGGTTGCACGAAACACCTATGGAGCGCGCGTCGAAGCGCTGATTGCGCGCGGCGCCAAGTCCGGTTTCGATGCCTTCGCGATCTATGGCGACCGCGAACACGCAGCCAATGTTGCCTATCTCTCAGGCTACGATCCGCGTTTCGAGGAAACATTGCTGGTCATCGTTCCCGGCAGCCAGCCAAGGCTTCTCGTTGGCAATGAGGGCTGGGGCTATGCCGAAATCTGCGATGGGCCCTACGAGCGCGTGCTCTACCAGACCTTCTCGCTGCCGGCGCAGCCGCGCGACCGCTCGGATGCGCTGCCTGACATCCTTGCCGGCTGCGGCCTGAAGCCCGGCCACAGGATCGGCGCCATCGGCTGGAAGCCTTTTGGTGCCGGCGATGCCGGTTTCGATGAGACGACGCTCGACCTGCCGTCCTTCGTTGCCGATACGCTGCGCACGCTTGTCGGCAACAAGGGCGCAGTTGTGAATGCCGCCAATCTGCTGATGAACCCGACCGACGGTCTGCGCGCCCTCAACGAGGCCGATCAGTTGGCCAGCTTTGAATTTGCCGCGACCTTCACCTCGCAAGGGCTGCGCAATGTCCTGCAAGCCATCGAGCCTGGCATGACCGAACTGCAGGCGGCGCGGCTGATGGGCATGAACGGCCTGCCGCATGGTTGCCATCCCATGTTGTCGGCGGGAAAGCGCGCCGCCTATGGCTTGCCCAGCCCCCGCCTCGACATCATCCGGCGTGGTGATCCGATCACCATGGCCTATGGCATCCAGGGCGCGCTCAACGCCCGCGCCGGTTTTTTGGCCGAGGATGCGTCAGAGTTGCCACCCGCCATCCGCGACTACGTCGAAAAGCTCGTCGCGCCCTATTTCGCCGCGGTTGTCGACTGGTACGAGGCGATCGGTATCGGCACGACCGGTGGCGCTCTGTGGAAAGCGGTGCATGATCGCATCGGCGACCCGTTCTTTGGCGTATCCCTCAATCCCGGCCATCTCGTCCATATCGACGAGTGGATGCATTCGCCAGTGTTTTCCGGCTCAGACATCAAGTTGCGATCCGGCATGGCGTTGCAGGTCGACATCATCCCGGCAACCGGCAGCGACTATTTCACCACCAATATCGAGGATGGCATCGCACTCGCCGACGAGGCACTGCGCGAGGAGATCGCAGCGCGCTATCCCGAAACCTGGAGCCGTATTGAAGCGCGCCGCGCCTTCATGGCGGATGTGCTTGGCGTCCGCCTCAGGCCGGAGGTGCTGCCCTTCTCAAACATTCCGGCATTCCTTCCGCCATTTTGGCTTTCGCGCAACAGTGCGATGGCTGTAACCAGCCGCTGACCACATTTCGACTGGACACGACTTAGTTCTGCCGCACTCTCCCTGTCCGGGAGGTGCAGCGGGGGTAGATGGGCCTTTTGGCCGGAGTGGAAATTTCAGACGTGCCTTTGAAGAAGATAGTTACTGTTTGTCTCGCCTTGCTCGTCGCCGGCTGCGCCGGCCCGCAAACGCAGGAATTGCTTGGCAGCGCCATCGTCGCCGCGCCGGTGACGGAAATCGCCGGCAACCACTCGATCTTCATCGCCACGACACGCAAGAAGTCTGACGATCCCAACAAGGTTTTCGACGGCGAGCGCTCGGCGACGCTGAATTATGCGCGCGTCAACGTCACCGTTCCGGGCATCCACACGACCGGTCAGATCGAACGGCGCTCCCGCGGCAAGTCGGATGATCCGGCCAAATATTTCATGGCTTCCGAGGTTGTCGGCTACGACACGCAGCCGAAATTCTCCAGCGCGCTCAACGCCGATATCGCGGCGCGCGGCGGCCGCGTCATGGTCTTCGTGCACGGCTACAACACCGGCTTCGACGATGCGGTCTACCGTCTCACCCAGATCGTCCACGATTCCGGCTATCCCGGCACGCCGGTGCTGTTTTCCTGGGCATCGGGCGCCAAGACCACCGACTATGTCTATGACAAGGAAAGTGCCAGCGCCGCCCGCGACCAGCTCGAAGTGACTTTGCGCATGCTGGAGCAGTCCGGCGCGCGTCGGATCGACATTGTCGCACATTCGATGGGAACCTGGGTGACCATGGAAACCCTGCGCCAGATGGCCATCAGCGGCGACCGTGACCTTGGCGGCAAGCTCGGCGACGTGGTGCTCGCGTCGCCGGACATCGATGTCGACGTGTTCAAGAGCCAGATGCGCCGCTATGGCAAGCCCGACAAGCCGTTCATCCTGTTGTTGTCCGACGACGACCGCGCGCTGAGGCTTTCCGGCCTGATCGCCGGTTCACGGCCACGCGTTGGCGATTACAAGGATGCCGCCGATCTTGCCTCCTACGGCGTGACGGTGGTCGATCTCTCCAAGGTCAAGGGCAGCGACAGCTTCAATCATACGAAATTCGCCGACAATCCGGCCTTGGTGAAGATGATCGGCCAGCGACTGCGCGAAGATGACGGCTTTGCCAGCGACAGGGACGTGACCGACCGCATCAGCCTGCTCGGGCAGTAAATGCAGCGCCGCGAATTTCGCGGTGCCTGTTCACCATTCACGAGGTGTCAGGCCACTTTGAACTGGACCGCGCCGGTCTCTGGCTCTATCGGAATAGCGGTGACGTCATGCTTTTGACGTCCCCCTCTACGGGAGCCGGCGCTTGAGCTTGCGCTTGAACAGTTTCGTCGTGGCGTTGGCGCTCGCCCTTGCCGGCTGTGCTGGCCAGAACACGCATGATCTGCTCAACAAGACGAGCGTCTCGGCGCCAGCCTCCGACATCGCGGCCACGCACGAGATTTTCGTCGCCACCACCCGCCAGCAGGCGACCAAGGATCCGCGGCAGGTGTTTGACGGCGATCGCTCATTGACCACCAGCTACGCCCGTGTCGACGTCACCGTGCCGAAGGTCCACCAGGTCGGTGCCATCGAGCGGGCCAAGGGCTCGGCCAACTCGAACCCGGCAAAGCAATTCACCGCCACCAATGTCGTCCACTACGGCGATGCTCCGCAATTTGCCAAGGCGGTCGGCGCCGACATTGCCATGCGCGGCGATCGGGCACTGGTGTTCGTGCACGGCTTCAACAATGGCTTCGACGACGGCATCTACCGGCTGACGCAGATCGCTCACGACACGAAATATCCCGGCACGCCGGTGCTGTTCTCCTGGGCTTCGAGCGCCAAGACGACGGGCTATATCTACGACAAGGACAGCGCCAACGCCGCGCGTGACGATCTCGAGGCGACGCTCAGAATGCTCGCCAAGACGCGGGTCAAGAGCATCGACATCATCGCCCATTCAATGGGAACCTGGTTGACGATGGAGGCGCTGCGCCAGCTCGCCATCACCGGCGACCGCGATCTCGGCGGCAAGCTCGGCTATGTCGTCCTGGCTTCGCCCGACATCGATGTCGACGTATTCAAAAAGCAGATGATGCGATACGGCAAGCCGGACAAGCCGTTTGCCGTGCTGCTTTCAAGCGATGACCGGGCGCTCAAATTGTCTTCACTTATCTCCGGCGACAAGCCGCGTGTCGGTGACTATGGCAATGCCGCCGATCTCGCCAGCTACGGCGTGTCCGTGGTCGACCTGACCAAGATCAAGGGCGGCGACGGTGGCCTCAACCATGCGAAATTCGCCGACAATCCGATCCTGGTGCAGTTGCTCGGCGACCGCCTGCGCACCCCCGCCGGTCTGGCCTCGGACGAACCCGATCCGGCGCAGCTCAACAATCTCGGCCAGGGCCTCGGCAAGGCCGTTGGTTCGGTCGCCGAGGTCGTCATCACCACGCCGTTCAAGGTGCTGACCATCGTCACCGGCGGGTGAGCGAGTCACCCGCGCCGGAATTCGCCTAGACGAACAGGTCGACCTTCTGGAAAGTCGTCACGTCGATCAGCCCGACGTCTGAAATCCTCAGCTCCGGAATGACCACCAGGGCCAGCAGCGAGTGCTGCATGTAGGCGTTGTTCAGGGAACAACCCATCTTGCGCATCGCCTCGGTCAGTTTCTCGGCCTTGGCGGCGACGATCTCGGCGCGCTCGTCCGACATCAGGCCCGCGATCGGCATTTCGACCAGCGCCAATTCCTTGCCCTTGGAGAACAGCACGACGCCGCCGCCGACTTGGCCCAGTCGATTGACAGCCAGCGCCATGTCCTGCTTGTTGGTGCCGACGCAGATGATGTGGTGGGCGTCATGGGCAACGCTCGAGGCCATGGCGCAATCGCCCATATAACCGAAGCCGGAGACGAAAGCGTTGGTGACACCGCCCGTGCCCCGGTGCCGCTCGACCAGCGCGATCTGGCAGACGTCGTTGCGGCGGTCCATGGCGACCAGACCGTCCTCGACCGGCAGATCGGCCTCCAGCGCCCGCGTCGGTGCCTGGTTCTCGATGACGCCGATGACGCGCACCCGCACCTCGTTGGCGCCCTTGGGAGCTGTGATGTCGAAATCGCCAGCCCTGAACTTCTTGCCCAACTTGACGGTGTTCTTCGCCGTCTTCGGGTAATCATAGGCCGGAATGTCGATGTCGAGCTTGCCGCCCTTGGCCAGCCTGGCGCCGCGCGCATAAACCTCATCGATGGTCATTGCGGCGAGGTCGGAAACAATCAGCAGGTCGGCCAACCGTCCCGGCGCGATCGAACCGATTTCGCGTTCCAGCCTGAAATGCTGGGCAGTGTTGATCGTCGCCATCTGGATCGCCGTCACCGGCTTCAGCCCCTGTTGGATGGCGTGGCGCACCACCCGGTCCATATGGCCTTCATGCACCAGCGTGCCGGAATGGCTGTCGTCGGTGCACAGGATGAAGTTGCGCGGATCGATGCCGCTTTCGGTCACCGCCTTGATCTGCGAGGCGACGTCGTACCAGGCCGAACCCAGCCGCAGCATCGCCTTCATGCCCTGGCGGACGCGGGCGATGGCATCCTCGGCGCGCGTGCCTTCGTGATCATCCTCGGGTCCGCCGGCGACATAGCCGTGGAACGGCAAGCCAAGGTCGCGCGAGGCATAGTGGCCGCCAACCGTCTTACCCGCACGAACCGTCGCGGCGATCTCGCCGGACATGACAGGATCATTGGCGGCGACGCCTGGAAAATTCATCACTTCGCCGAGCCCGATGATGTTTTCCCAGGTCATGGCCTCGGCAACATCGGCGACCGTCAGCTCGGCGCCGGCATGTTCCAGCCCCGGTGCCGACGGCACGCAGGACGGCATCTGCACATGCACGTTGATGGGCATCGCCACCGCCTCGTCATGCATCAGCCGCACGCCCGGCAAGCCCAGCACATTGGCGATCTCGTGCGGATCGATGAACATCGAGGTGGTGCCGTGCGGGATGACGGCACGGCAGAACTCGGTCACCGTCACCATGCCGCTCTCGACATGCATGTGCGCGTCGCAGAGGCCAGGCACCAGATAGCGCCCGCCGGCATCGACCACCTTGGTGCCCTGGCCGATAGCGTGGCTGGCATTCGGCCCGCAATAGGCGAAGCGGCCGCCGGCAATGGCGATGTCGGTGCCGGCAATGATCTCGCCGGAGTGAACGTTTACCCAGCGGCCGTTGCGGATGACGAGATCGGCGGGCTTGCGGCCCATGGCGACGTCAACCAGATGCGTCGCCATCTCGGTCCAGGGCTTGGGTTTCGTCGCATGCGCCGCCGGCTTCTTTGCCATGAAGGGACTCCTGTTTGCGCGACTGTGCCAAGCCTGCCTGGTTTTGACCAGCGCCAAACAGCGGACAGACCCGTCCAGCCTTCACAATGGCTGTTCAGCCTTTACCTCGACCGTGACTTTCGCACCGCCCGCCGAAATCCGTTCCGCCAGGCGCTGGAGTTCGCCCGGGGCGAAGCTGCCGCTGAGCATCACCTCGCCGCCGAGGATGGGTTCGACCAGGCGCGGCGACGCCACCACGACACCGTCGACGCTGAGGTCGACCACCTTCCCGACATTCGCCTTGGTGAAGTCGGCGAACGCCTTCGCGCTGTCCGGTGTCATCTTCAGGTTGAGCGCCCTCTGTCCCGACGCTTGATCGGATACGACCGCTGCCGTGGCGATGGCGAGCGCCAATGGCTCGGCCACAGCGAGGCCGCAGGCTAGCAGCACCATGGCTGTTCCAGCGATGAGACGAACCAGGCTGTTCATCAGGATTTTTTCCCCGCAAGACGGCCATTTTGCACTCGAACATCCCTCGGGCAATGCCTAGCTGTTCTCGGCTGGCAGGCCGTGCTTCTGCAAGCGACACACGGCCGCATCCAGAAACAGGATTCCGTTTTGTCGTAAATCGGTCTAGCCTGGCCGCCAAGATTTCTTCCGACTCTTCATCCGGGGAGTTCGAATGTATCGCCTTGTCGTCGCAAGTGCCGGTCTTCTTGCCGTCCTGTCGATGCCGGCTTTCGCGGCCGACCCGACGGTCGATGTGCCGATGACCGCGCCCGGCTTCGACTGGACCGGATATTATGCCGGCCTGCAGGCGGGCTACGGCTGGGGCCGGTCGGACATCTCAGGAACGGAAGGAGACCCATTTTCCGTCTCGCCCGACATAAATGGCGGTTTTGTCGGCGGGCACGTCGCCGGGCTATGGCAGTTCGACCAGGCGGTGATCGGCGCCGAGGCCGACCTCAACTATTCCTCGGTCAACGGCACGGCGGAAGCGGAACCCGGAAACAATTTCGGCACCGACATCAAATGGTTCGGATCGGTCAACGCCAAGGCCGGATATGCGATGGATCGTGTGCTGGTCTACGGCATAGGCGGCATTGCCTTCGCCGGGATCGAAACCTCGCAATCGGCAGGCTCCGCCTTCTCCGAGACACGCCCGAATGTCGGCTGGACCCTAGGCGCCGGCGTCGACTACGCGCTGACCGACAAGTTCGTCGTCGGCGCCCAGTATCGCTACTACGATTTCGGTTCCGAGCACTATGACGGGTCCAGCGACTTCGTCGGCCGCGACCAGGATACGAAGCTGAACACCGTGGGCATCAATCTCAGCTACAAGTTCTGAGCCTCGCCGGCATCGATCGGCGAGCGACAGCTGTGACGTGATCAGCAAAGTCGATGAGGGGCGGCCGGCGCCCCCAGTGGGCGGGGGAATGGGTTGGGCCTGGTAGACGCCGGCCTCGGCGGATCAAGTCCGCCTTGCAAACACCCTAAGCATTGCGAGCGCCGCGCTAAATTCCGCGATCACACCAGTATCACTGCGCCCACTCCTCTGGGGTGTGCGTTCAGGATGGCCAAGAACACGACTTGACGGCCTGTGCCTGGCATCTGAAAAGGGCTGATCTGCGGACGTGGCGGAATTGGTAGACGCAAGGGACTTAAAATCCCTCGATCTCTGATCGTACGGGTTCGATTCCCGTCGTCCGCACCAGCCTTCGCTCTTCGAGCTTCGGTGGCAGGCCACCCAAAGCTCGGCTCCGTCAAAAACGCACGCACGGGCTGGCCGCCGCATATGCCGCGTGAGCTGCTGATCCGATAAGTCTTCGACGTCATCCTCGAAGTGATTTCAAAAGGGGCGCCGGATTTTCAGCGCCGGATCGCAGGCGGCATGTCTTTTATGGCCAACGACGTCGCTACAGTCGCATCAGCCGGCAATTCCATCGCCATTATGCCCGCGGTTGGGCGGTACGGTGCCGAAGCAGCGGTTCTCACGCCGCCTTTCGAGCGGGCCAGCAGCCGCCTGCGCATTCGCAAAGCTATTCGGAACGAGCAATGACAATAACCATAGATAGAAACGCCAGCTGGCGCGACATCGCACGCGTGAGCGAAGGCGAATCCCTGGCGCTTAGCCAGGCAGCGTGGGAGAGGATCGCTTTTGCGAACCAGATCGTAGCGGCCATCGTCGAAAAAGGTATCCGCGCGTATGGCGTCAATACCGGGGTCGGCGCCTTGGCAAGCAAGATCGTGGCGCCTGCCCTGCAAAAGAAGTTGTCGCGCAATATCATTCGCAGTCACGCCTGCGGCGTCGGCGACCTCGTGCCGAGACGCGGCGTGCGCGCCATCATTGCTGCTCAAGTGGCAAATTTCGCGCATGGCCATTCGGGCGTTGGCCCTACGATCGTTCGCAATCTGCTCACCTTTATCGAGCGCGACTGCGTTCCCGACGTGCCGTCCCGGGGATCGGCCGGGTATTTGACGCACAACGCGCATGTAGCACTGGTCCTGATCGGCGAAGGCAGTGCAACCGTGGCAGGCCGCTCTATGAGCGGGCTCGCGGCCCTGGCTGAAATGGGTCTGGAACCATTGGAGCTTGGCGCCAAGGAGGGCTTGAGCCTCGTCAACGGAACCGCATGCGCAACCGGCCTGACAAGCATCGCCGTGCTGCGCGCGGAGCGTTTGTTGGGATGGGCTGACGCGGCGGCTGCTTTAACTCTTGAAGCCGCAGGCGCGCAAATGCCGGCTTTTGGCGAGGCAATCCTGGCGATGAGGCCCTCACCCGGCATTCAGGACGTGGGCAAATCGCTGCGTGGCTGGCTTCATGGCAGCGAACTTATCGCGCTGGCTCATGGCAGTCGCACGCAGGACGCACTCAGTCTTCGCGCCGTGCCGCATGTTCATGGCGCCGCCCGGGAGGTGCTGGACCGGTCCGCCGAGCTTGTCGACCGCGAACTGGCAGCCGTCACCGACAATCCCGCGGTATTCGGGTCTCCGAACGATCCTCAGGTCGTTTCAGAGGCGCATGCGGTAGCGCCCGCTCTCGGGCAGGCAGCTGACGGCCTGACCATCGCCTTGGCTCAGGTGGCTGGAATGAGCGAGCGTCGCATCGATCGTCTCGTCAATCCGCTTGTCAACAATTTGCCGGCCTTCCTTGCCGATGAGGACGGAGCCAATTCCGGCTTCATGATCGCGCAATACACGGCCACATCGCTCAGCAACGTCAACCGGCGTCTGGCCGCCCCGGCGGCGACCGACGGCGGCGTCACATCCGGCCTGCAAGAGGATTTTCTGGCTCATCCAACCGTCGCAGCCAACAAGCTGCTGGCGGTTATCGACAACGCCGAATACATTCTGGCGATCGAGCTCATGGCGGCCGCGCAGGCCCATGATTTTCTGGCCGTGCGCGGTGCGCGTGCGCCTGGTACCGACACCATCTATCGAATGGTCCGGGACAATATCGCGCACTATTCCGACGATCGGCCTCTGTCCCGGGACATGGAAGCCTTGCGCAACTTCATCCGCGAAATGGACGTGCCGGCCTGTCCGCGGCACAGTTCGTAAGGCAAATGCTCGGCCAGCTTCGAGAGGCTAGGCCTTCATCGGGTTCAGCTTCAGATGCTGGATTTGGCATCGACGATGCAGTCGTCGGCTATGCCGGCCGGCTCGTCGAGCGGCATTGTCCAGGACCTCGATGTCCTCGCCCTCTTCCGGGGCAACCGTATCGAGAACGGCCATCCGCATTCGTTTTTTAGCAAAGGCGAAACAAAGGATGCATTTCCGCGTTGAGGGTCGTCAAAACGCGGGAGATCTTTGAAAATGGATCCGGCAACTGCGGCAGTGATGGTTTTGCTCCAGTGCAGCCCGGTTGAGGGTTCTGTCTGCAAACCCGTCGATATGGCGCCGACCATGTATGCGTCGCTCGACTTATGCATGGCTTCGCTGAAGGACAGGCTGGCAAGCGCTCCGAACGGCGAGACCGTCGGCCGGTGTCGCCTCGTCGATGCGACCGTCACAGATGGCTTGCCGGTCGGCTATACAAGGGTTTTTGTGACTCGTGGGCGGGGCGACGACGCCATCACCAGCAGCTACGTCGTACAGCGCCAGCGTTAGCCGCCTCGTTCCCGCTGCCCCACGGTGGCGTTCTCCCCTGTTTGCTAGATGCGCGTAGCGCCACTCTCTCGGCCGCCAGAATGTGGCACCGGTGGTGGCTGATCGGCGCTTCGCTCATGGTCTGGCCCAGAACCTACCTCGATGATTCCGACCAGCGCGCGAACAAACTCAACCATATCGTTCGCCGTGATGGCTGCCCTGTCGGGATCTTGCCCAATGTGCTCGGCGGCCGCGCAACATGCTAGGCGGATGTGATCGTAGTGGGAATCCCTTTCATCCTCCGGCAACATCGCCAGTTTCATGGCCCGGCGATAAATCAGCCGCAGCAACTGTTCGAGAGCGGCTCCGACACTCATGCGTTTTACTCCGCATTGGTCTAGCGTTCCGGCGCTCAGGGCGCATGTCGGAACGTCGATGGGCGGTATTTCCGTCCCGTGCCAAAGGCTGCATTATAGCCATTAATATATCGTATATTGCTAATATACGATGCCCGAAGCGTTTTTGGTATCGACGATGTCGTAACGACCCAGCCTTACGCCGACGGCGTGAGGCGAAGCCTAGCCAGGACGGCGCGGATCGAGTGACCCTATACCGGCTGGTTCATCGAGAGCGCTTGCTTTAGCCAACTTGGTCAGCATTCGCTCGACTTTCTCGGCCGCGGCATCGGTGCGCTTGATACCCTGGATAATTCGCAGTGTCAGAAGCGCGAACCTGGCGGCGCGATACACCTCACCGCCTCTCGCGGTTTCGTGGTGAAATGCCGCGATCATCATTGGGAGCCACCAAAAATAATTGGCGGATCAATCTTTGTTAGGCGCTCCCTGGCCTCGACCAGTTGCCGCTGCGCGGTCCTGATCCGGCTGCAAAGCGCGATATTGATCCCGACGCCGCAGTCCTCGTCCAGCATTTCTTCCGCGCGTTCCAGAGCGAGTTCCGCTCGATTGATGCGCTGTCTGGCCTTGGCCAGTTCCATATTGAAAAGCTCAACCATTGTTCCGCTTCCGTTGCGGTCCCTTCGAGAGTTAAACCGCCGCTGACCCCTTTGGTTCCGTGATGCGAGGGATGGAGCCAACTCATGCCGGAATGTCGGTCAAGCCTTCATCGGGTTCAGCTTCAGATGCTGGATCAGGATAATCGTCTTGGCATCGACGATGCGGCCGTCGGCGATGCCGGCGAGCGCTTCGTCGAGCGGCATTTCCAGGACCTCGATGTCCTCGCCCTCCTCCGGCGCGCCGCCGCCAGCGGAGATGCGGTCGGCGGGCGAATAGCGTGCAACGAAGAACCACAGCCGCTCGGTCACGCTGCCCGGGCTCATATAAGGCGAAAACAACCGCTCTACGTCCTTCAGCCGGTAGCCGAGTTCTTCCTCCGCCTCCTTGCGGATGGCGGTCTCGGGGTCGTTTTCGTCGAGCAGCCCGGCACAGGCCTCGATCAGCGGTTCGCGGTGGCCGGTGACATAGGCGGGATAGCGGAACTGGCGCACCAGAAGCACCGTCGAACGCTGTGGGTCGCAGGGCAGGATCACCGCGCCGTCGCCGCGATCATAGGTCTGGCGAACCTGCGTCTCCCACTGCCCGTCGCGCCGGCGATAGTCGAGCACGGTCTTTTTCAGCACCGCCCAGTCGTCGGAAAGAACCTCTTCCGAACGGATACGAATACGATCTTCCATTGGATACCTCGGTATTTGGCGCCGGGCGCAGGCGTAGCCGCGAACCGACGCCTGCGCAATTGGGGAAGCGATTGGTCCAGCGTTTCACTCTCTCGTGTGTGGTATGCAAGATATCCGTCGCCTAAATAACGCCTTCCCTCTCCCCGGAGCCCTCTTCATGACCGCATCGCTTTTCCAGCCGATTACCCTCGACGGCGTCACCTTCCCCAACCGCATCGCCGTGGCGCCGATGTGCCAGTATTCCGCCGCGGATGGGTCAGCCAGCGACTGGCATCTTTACCACTGGATGAACCTGGCCATGTCCGGCGCCGGCATGGTCACGGTGGAGATGACCGATGTCGAGCGCCGCGGGCGCATCACCCATGGTTGCCTCGGGCTTTACTCCGACGACAACGAGGCCGCCGCGCGCCGCACTCTGGATGCGGCACGACGCGTCGCCGCGCCGGGCACGAAATTCGGCACGCAGCTTGCGCATGCCGGCCGCAAGGCCTCGAACCGCAAGCCCTGGGAGGGCGGCGGGCCACTGCAGCCGAACGAAGACGCCTGGCAGACCGTCTCGGCCTCGGCCATAGCCTACGACACCGGCTGGAATGTGCCACGCGCGCTCGATGAGGAAGAGATCCTGCAGCTCATCGAGCGGTTCGCCCAAGCCGCCAGGCGGGCCGAACGCGCCGGCTTCGACTTCATCGAACTGCACGCAGCGCATGGCTACCTGATCTTCCAGTTCCTGTCGCCGCTGTCCAACCAGCGCACCGACCGCTGGGGCGGCTCGCGGGAAAACCGGATGCGTCTTGTCGTCGAAATCGCCAGGGCGGTGAAGAAGGCGGTGCCGAAGCTGATGCTCGGCGCGCGGCTGTCGGTGAAGGACTGGGTGGACGGCGGCTTCGACGTCGAGGATGCGATCGAGGTGGCGAAGGCCCTGAAGGCCGAGGGTATCGCCTATCTCTGCTGCTCCAGCGGCGGCAATTCGCCGTCGCAGAAATTGCCCACCGGTCCCGGCTATCAGGTGCATCTGGCGGAAGCCGTGCGCAAGGGCGCCGGCATTCCGACCCGCGCGGTCGGCCTGATCGACGATCCCCAGCAGGCCGAGGCTGTTATCGCCGAAGGCCGTGCCGACATGGTGGCGCTGGCGCGCGCCTTCCTCGCCGATCCGCGCTGGGGCTGGCGCGCGGCCGCCACATTCAAGGAAAAGATCCATCCGGCGCCGCAGCTCGCCCGCTCGGTAACGACGATGGAGCACTGGATGAAGGCTGCGGGCTGAACCGGCCCGCCCTCCTGACACAGGCGCGATCCCGCCCAGCCCGTTTTGCCACAGCCCGCTTCAATTCTGGCGGCAAACTGTTACGCTGGGCGAGGCTGCGGCGGGCGCGGCCGGGCTTGGGAGGAGATCATGTCGTTCAGGGCATTCTTGCCGGCTGCGATGCTTGTGACTGTCGCCGGCCTTTGGCTCGGCGCATCGACGCCGAGCGTGGCGCAATATTGCGAGGGGACGGTGCACGGCCTGTCTGGCCGCTACAATCTGGCGACCGGCAGCGGCTTTCTCGCCGTGCGGACACGGCCCAACTCGTCATCGCGGATGATCGGCCAGCTGTTCAATGGAGACCACGTCGAGATTTTCGACCGGCGCGGCAACTGGTACAAGGTCGAAATCGGCGGGACCACCGGCTGGGCGAACGCACGCTGGCTGCGCAACGACTGCGGCTACTGAGTACGCCGAAACATGTCACCCAAAAAGCGCGCCGCGAAACGAGACGCGACTTTTGGGCGCAGGTTCCGGGCCACTTTTGCAACCAAATTGGCTGCTTTGCGTTGCGGCCATGATGGACAACAAACCTTTTGAAACGCCGGTCGTGGTCGAACTCGGCCATGTCGGCAAATATCGCCATATCCGCAGCACCCAGGAAGCGGCGGAGTGCCTCATGACGGTCTGGCCACTCAATCGCGGCCCGCGTCATCGTGATGCCCTCGACACTTGCCTCAAAGTGCTGGAAGGTTATCGTTCGACAGCGGAAGCGCGACGGGCACTGATCGAGGCCGCCAGGGAATCGGAAGTGCTGGTGCCCGACGACCGGCTATCCGACGACCGGCTGCATTGAGCAGGCGGACCTTTCAACCGGAGGTTTTTATGGCGAAGCTGACTTACAAGATCGTCGAGCATGACGGCGGCTGGGCCTACAAGGTCGGTTCGACCTTCTCGGAGACATTTCCGACCCATCAGGATGCTTTGCGCGCCGCCGAGATCGCCTCGGCCGAGCAGCAGGTGGCGGGCGCGACGGACGGCATCCAGTATGAGGATGCCGACGGCAAATGGCACGAGGAACTGGCCGACGGTCGGGATCGGCCGCAGACCGAGGTTTCCGACTAGTCTCTCCTCAGAAGACAATTTTCCGGCAGGAACAGGCAGGGCGCCGACCGCGGACGTCTGGAGAGACGACGTCCCACGGTCAGCGGCTGCCCAGCGGCTGAATTATTTGCCGCAATAGTGATCGTTGACGTTCAATCCAGCATTGGCATCAGGACCAGCTGTATTGGAGGCACAAGGTCCGGCAGGCCCCGAATTGCCAAGGCTGTCCAGCCCTGAGCGGTCGCCATTGATGCTCCCGGTCGTGTTCTGGTCGACACCGGAAGACTGTTCGTTGCCGAACCAGTTGTGATGGTTGGAATATGTGCCTTCCGATGGCTGGGCCATCGCCGATGTGGCGAGACCGATCGTCAGAACCGATGCTGCGATAAATTTCCTGTACATTGCATTACTCCGTGTCTTGGTCGCCTTGGGTGCGACACGGGGTAAACCCGGCAGTCAGCCGAATGGTTCATTGAAATTGTCGTGAGGCTGTGGTGATGGAAACGCGCGGGCGGCAATCCGCTCGATGAAGCCAATCACACGCTTGGGCTCGACGAATTGCGGCATATGGCCGACGCCGTCGACGGGTTCGAAGTCAAGCCCTGCGATCTTGCCTTGCATCGGCTCGCCATGGATACGGATGTCGATGACGCGGTCGGCGGTTCCGAAGAGGATGCCGGCAGGCATGACAAGCTCGCCATAGCGCTGTTCGATGCGGCCGAGATCCTGTTCGACGGCCACGACATCGGCTGATGTTGCCTGGAAATGGACTGGCCGCAGCCCGAGCCAGCCGCCGCCGTCGACCATGTAGTCCGCGGGAAAGACCTGCGGCGCGAAGATGAATTCCATTGTCGGCCGCGCATAGCGCAGGCTCAGCGGTATCGCCACGGTATAGGCCATGATCCAGCGCCGCAGGCGAGAGGGGATATAGAGCAGGTCAAATCCTTGCCGCCCCCTGGTTTCCAGATGCGTCAGCGGCGCCAGCAAGGCGATGCCCGAAATTGCCTCGGGATGTTCCACGGCCAGGGTCAATGTGACGGCGCCACCCAGCGAGTGGCCCACCACCAACGGCCTTTCCAGCTCCAATTTTTCGATGAAGCGGCGCACCAGGGCTGCCTGTTCAGGCAAGCGGCCGGTGGCACCGTTCGCGCGCGTCGAATAGCCTGATCCCGGACGATCGAGCGCGATCAGCCGATAGCCTGGGCCGAAATGTCCGAACAGCGTGTGCCGGAAGTGGTGGAGTTGCGCGCCAAGCCCATGCAGGAAGACGATCGGCCGCCCCTCGCCCACATCGACATAGTGGATGCGGTTGCCGTCGATCTCGATGAATTTTCCGACCGGCGGTACCAGCCTTTGCGCCTTCGCCGCGATCCATAGCGTCGCCAGCACCAGGCAGGCGATCCCCAGGACCGCCAGCAGGAACAGCAGGGCCAGCAGCCACGACAGGATCGATATCGGCATTGTTCACCCGGACCAGAACCCGTTTGAGCTTACCTGCATCCGGTCATGCTGTAACCTCGCATCGTCCAGGCACGGATGTTCACCGCCGAGGTGGCATTGCCGATAGCCACGCGCCGCGCTATTTCAAGCGACCCGTCCTGCCGGAGCCCTCCATGACCGAAATCGTTACCGCCGCCATGCTCGTCATCGGCGATGAGATTCTCTCCGGCCGCACCAAGGACAAGAACATCGGCCACCTCGCCGACATCATGACGGCCGTCGGCATCGACCTCAAGGAAGTGCGCATCGTTCCCGACGAGGAAGACGAGATCGTCGCGGCGGTGAATGCCGTGCGTGCGCGCTACACCTATGTGTTCACCACCGGCGGCATCGGCCCGACGCATGACGACATCACCGCCGATTCGATTGCCAAGGCGTTCGGCGTGCCCTGCGAATACGATGCCAAGGCCTATGCGCTGCTGGAGGCAAGCTATGCGGCGCGCGGTATCGAATACACCGAGGCACGCAAGCGCATGGCGCGGATGCCGCGCGGCGCCGACCATATCGATAACCCGGTGTCGGTAGCGCCCGGCTTTCGCATCGGCAACGTCCACGTCATGGCCGGCGTGCCCTCGATCTTCCAGGCCATGCTCGACAACGTCGTGCCGACGCTGAAGACCGGCACGAAGATGCTGTCGGCGACGGTGCACTGTCCGTTCGGCGAAGGCCTTGTCGGCGGGCCGTTGGGTGAGATCCAGAAAGCGCACCCGGATACGATCATCGGCTCCTATCCAAAGTATGGCGACGGCAAGTTCTGGACCGAACTGGTCGTTCGCGCCCGCAGCCAGGAGGTCCTCGACGCCGCGCGTGCCGATGTCGAGGCAATGGTGGCGGGTTTCGCCGCCAAGGCGAGTTGAACCGGTTCTGGCCGGAACAAAGCGTGGCGCGCCGGCGTTGCTTTCACGCGAGTTCAAACACTCGCCAGATTGAGGGATCACCATGCGCTTCAAGACCATCGTTGCCATTCTGCAGAACGAGCAGGACGCCGAGCGCGTGCTCGACTGCGCCATTCCGCTCGCCAACCGCTACGAGAGCCATCTGATCGGCATCCACGCCGAGGCGCTTCCGGTGCCCTACACGTCGGCGACCGGCTTTCCCGATACCGAGTTCCTGCAGGTCTCGGCCGACATGAGCCGGGAGCGGGCCGACAAGCTGCAGGCCGTCTTCCTCAGGCGCATCGAGGATTCCGGCCTCTCCTTCGAGTGGCGCAGCCTGGAGAGCTTCTCCGGCGACAGCGCGTTGACCGGCATTTCAAGCGTGCGCGCCGCCGATCTTATCATTGCCGCCCAGCGCGAAACCGGCGGCGATCCGAGCGCCGATGTCGACACGCTGGTCTATGACGCCGGCCGGCCGGTGCTGGTGGTGCCGAGTGCCGGTCCGCTGGTCACCACGTTCAAACGTGTCCTGCTCGCCTGGAACGGCAGCAAGGAGGCCGCCCGCGCCGCCTTCGACGCCCTGCCCTTCATCATCGAGGCCGAGAAGACCGACATATTGGTCATCGATCCGCCCGATACGTTCGACGAAAGCCCAGAGGCCGCCGGCGCCGAAATCGCGTCGGCGCTGTCACGCCACGGCGCCAATGTCAGCGTCTCGGTGCAGAAATCGGGCGGCACCTCGGTCGACGACATGATCCAGAACAGGGTCGCCGAGACCGGCGCCGATCTGCTGGTGCTTGGCGCCTACAGCCACTCCTGGCTGCGCCAGCTGCTGTTCGGCGGAGTGACGCGCACGGTGCTGCGCACGGGACAGGTAGCGGCCTTCCTGTCGCGATAAGTCCACAGCCATCGCTGCCAGCCGCCCTTGCCAAGGCCGAGGCTTTCCAGTTAATTCCGCGCGCATTCCCCTGTTTTTGTGCACGCGGTCTTCGCGTGCTGTGGAGTGCGCGAAAAATGTCCCTTCCCGAAAAAGCCTTCCCGGTCTCCTGGGACCAGTTCCATCGTGACGCCCGCGCGCTTTCCTGGCGGCTTTCCGGCGCCAACAAGGGGCAATGGAAGGCGATCGTCTGCATCACGCGCGGCGGGCTGGTTCCGGCGGCGATCATCGCACGCGAACTCGGCATCCGCGTCATCGAGACAGTCTGCGTCGCCTCCTACCACGACTACACCAGCCAAGGGCAGTTGCAGGTGCTGAAGGAGATTACGCCGGCACTGCTCGCCGACGACGGCGCCGGCGTACTGATCATCGACGACCTGACCGACACCGGCAAGACCGCCGGCATCGTGCGCGCAATGATGCCCAAGGCGCATTTCGCCACCGTCTACGCCAAGCCGAAGGGCCGGCCGCTGGTCGATACTTTCGTCACCGAGGTCAGCCAGGATACCTGGATCTATTTCCCCTGGGACATGGGCTTCACCTACCAGAAGCCGATCGCCGACGACCACGCCGGCTGATTCGCGACACGCGCTTTTTCCAACTAAGCCGCCACCGACGACAATATTTGCTTCCGTGGGCGGCCTCCCCGGGACAGGATATCCTGTGAAATCGACCTCTATTGGCGGGAATCGGCTAGGCTGATCAAAGTTTTTACTTTTATTGGTCAGAATTAGCCGTAAGATTCGTAAGGCGGCAAACGATTCTGGAGGCTGGGGCTAGCTTCTCCGATGTTGACAAGGCCAACGACGCACAACCATCTGGCCGAAAGGGTCCGGCGACTCTTCGGCACCGCGCCGTGCCGTCTGCAGGTTGCCGCGCTGCCCTGGCGCGATACCGGGAATGGCGTCGAGATCATGCTGATCACCAGCCGCGACACGGGCCGCTGGGTGTTGCCGAAGGGCTGGCCGGAAGCCAAGGAGCCGCTCTGCGAGGCGGCGGCGCGAGAGGCCGGCGAGGAAGCCGGATTGCGCGGAACCGTCTCGCATCTCGAAGCCGGCCGCTACTTCTATGCCAAGGTTCTGGCTTCGGGTGAAGAAGTGCCCTGCGAAGTGCTGGTGTTTCCGCTGCACGTCGACAAGATCGCCGACCGCTGGAAGGAAAAGCACTCCCGCACCCGTAAATGGGTCAATTCCAGCGAAGCTGTGCGTATGATCAATGAGCCGGACCTTTGCCAGATCATCGCCTATTTCTGCGCCGACCCGCACAGATTCTCCTAGGTGACCTCGGCATTCTCCAGGGCAGATTCACAACCCTGTGATGTGTCGAGCATGAAAGGTTTGCTAATCCTTATTCGCTAAGAATCGGCCTTTCTGGCGTTTGATTATGGCGAATCCTGTAGACCCACTTCAGCAACATACCGGCGAGCCCGAGCGCGAGCACCGTCCACGCGTGCTCAAGGGTGGAACCGTCATCACCGGGATTCAAAACTCGGAAATCGCCGTGATGCTGCGCAACCAGCATGCGGGCGGCGCCGAATTGAAAATACCGCTCGAGGCGCGAGTGCCCGATCGTTTCCTGCTTTATGTGCCGCTCGACGGCGTCGCCTATCGCTGCGAGGTCCGCTGGCGCCGCAACGACCGGGTCGGCGTACAATTCACTGGCACCGAGCCGAAGCCGAAGCTGCATTACGGCTGATATCTGGCATATCGGCCCGACAGGGCTTTCGAGGCCGACCAGATTTGCTCACGACGGACGCCTCCCGGCGGTCAAAGGCCGCAGATCCGCCGGTCGAAACGGCAATCGCGGCGGCGCAGTTCTATCCCCGTTATCCACATGTGTGACACACAAGATGTTGGGGTCACAAAAGCTACGCAAACGAATCCTTGACGGCGCAAAACGAGTCGCCTTTTATAGGCCATGTGCTCCTGTTGAGAGCGCGACCGGAAAGTTCTGAGCCCGGTCTTTTTCCCGGATTATGTGCGTTTTTGCCCGCATTTCCGCCCGTTTACGAGGCCGGCGGAAGCGTTGGGGTTGTGGGGTGGTGGGGCGACGAAAGGGAGAATTGTCGGACTGGAATAAATTGTCTGTTAATACTATATTTAGTGTTTGCAGGTAGGTTCGACGCTAGATAGTGTGAATTTCCCTCGAGTGAGGGAATCGAAAAAATCAGATTTGAGGGACCCGCGGGGTTCGCCGGCGCGTTGTGACAGGGGCTTCACGAGAAGCCCAGGCTGCAAATGCTGGGGGAGATCGCGGAATGGAGAGCCGGCCGTTTTCGAACGCCGGCAGACGGCGGACATGCGCGTTTCGCATCAGGGGGAGAAATCCCTGGGGAAAAGCGCTATATATAGACAAAAGGACCGGACCAATGCGCATCGAGCGTCGCTTCACCAAGCAAGGGCAATCGGCTTATGCGGAGATCGAATTCCGCAAGGCGCTTTCCGAGATCAAGAATCCGGATGGCTCGGTGGTGTTCCGCCTCGACAACATCGATGTGCCGGCGCAGTTCTCCCAGGTCGCCGCCGATATCCTGGCGCAGAAATATTTCCGCAAGGCCGGCGTGCCCGCGCGGCTGAAGAAGGTCGAGGAGAACGACGTCCCCTCCTTCCTGTGGCGCTCCGTCGCCGACGAAGCTGAACTGGCCAAGCTGCCGGAAGCCGAGCGCTACGGTTCCGAGATCGACGCCCGCCAGGTCTTCGACCGTCTGGCCGGCACCTGGACCTATTGGGGCTGGAAGGGCGGCTACTTCAAGTCGGAGGAAGACGCGCGGGCTTTCCGCGACGAGCTCGCCTATATGCTGGCCACTCAGCGTGTCGCGCCGAATTCGCCGCAATGGTTCAACACTGGGTTGCACTGGGCATACGGCATTGACGGTCCGAGCCAGGGCCACTTCTATGTCGACCCCTTCACCGGCAAGCTGACCAAGTCGAAGTCCTCCTACGAACACCCGCAGCCGCATGCCTGCTTCATCCAGGGCGTGCAGGACGACCTCGTCAACGAGGGCGGCATCATGGATCTGTGGGTGCGTGAGGCGCGCCTGTTCAAATATGGCTCCGGCACCGGCTCGAACTTCTCGCTGCTGCGCGGCGAAGGCGAAAAGCTGTCGGGCGGCGGCCGCTCGTCCGGCCTGATGAGCTTCCTCAAGATCGGTGACCGCGCCGCCGGCGCCATCAAGTCGGGCGGCACGACGCGCCGCGCCGCCAAAATGGTCATCGTCGACGCCGATCACCCCGATATCGAGGAATTCATCGACTGGAAGGTCAATGAAGAGCAGAAGGTCGCCTCGCTGGTGACCGGCTCGAAGATCGTCAAGAAACATCTCGAAGCCATCATGAAGGCCTGCATCAATTGCGAAGGCAATGGCGAGGACTGCTTCGATCCGGCCATCAACACGGCGCTGAAGCGCGAGATCAAGGCAGCCAAGAAGTCGGCCGTGCCAGAGAACTACATCTACCGCGTCATCCAGTTCGCCAAGCAGGGCTACAAGTCGATGTCGTTCAAGACCTACGACACCGACTGGGATTCGGATGCCTACCTGACCGTTTCGGGCCAGAACTCCAACAATTCGGTGTCGCTGAAGGACAATTTCCTGCGCGCCGTCGAGGACGATGCCGACTGGCACCTGACCGCCCGCAAGGATGGCAAGGTGCTGAAGACGCTGAAGGCCAGGGACCTCTGGGAAAAGATCGGCTACGCCGCCTGGGCGTCGGCGGATCCGGGCCTGCATTTCAACACGACAATGAACGACTGGCACACCTGCGCTTCGGCCGGCGCGATCCGGGCCTCCAACCCGTGCTCGGAATACATGTTCCTCGACGACACGGCCTGCAACCTCGCCTCGATCAACCTTTTGCCCTACCGCAATGCCGACGGCACGATCGACATCGCCGCCTACGAGCATACCGTGCGGCTGTGGACCATCGTCCTCGAAATCTCGGTGATGATGGCGCAGTTCCCGTCGAAGGAGATCGCCAAGCTCTCCTACGAATACCGCACGCTCGGCCTCGGCTACGCCAATATTGGCGGCCTGCTGATGACCTCGGGCATTCCCTATGATTCCGACGAGGGCCGCGCCATCTGCGCAGCGCTCACCGCGATCATGACCGGTGTTGCCTACTCCACCTCGGCGGAAATGGCCTCCGAACTCGGCGCCTTCCCCGACTATGACCGCAACGCCCAGAACATGCTGCGCGTCATGCGCAACCATCGCCGCGCCGCCTATGGCGACAAGGACGGCTATGAGAAGCTCGCCGTCAACCCGGTGCCGCTGGTCGCTTCCGACCTCAAGCAGCAGGCGCTTGCCGAGCATGCGAAAGCCGCCTGGGACCGCGCCATCGAGCTCGGCGAGGAGCATGGCTACCGCAATGCGCAAGCGACCGTGATCGCGCCGACCGGCACGATCGGCCTAGTCATGGATTGCGACACCACCGGCATCGAGCCCGATTTCGCGCTGGTGAAGTTCAAGAAGCTCGCCGGCGGTGGCTACTTCAAGATCATCAACCGTGCCGTGCCGGAAGCGCTGCGCACGCTCGGCTATTCCGAGAGCCAGATCGCCGAGATCGAGGCCTATGCGGTCGGCCACGGCAATCTCAACCAGGCGCCCGGCATCAACCCCGGCTCGCTCAAGGCCAAGGGTTTCAGCGACGACAAGATCGCCGCGCTCAATGCGGCGCTGAAGTCGGCCTTCGACATCAAGTTCGTCTTCAACCAGTGGACGCTCGGCGCCGACTGGGTGAAGGAGACTTTTGGGTTCACCGACGAGCAGCTCAACGACTTCTCGTTCGAGATGCTGCCAGCGATGGGCTTCTCCAGGAAGGACATCGAGGCTGCCAACATCCATGTCTGCGGTGCCATGACGCTGGAAGGCGCACCCTTCCTCAAGGCCGAACATCTCGCCGTGTTCGACTGCGCCAGCCCCTGCGGCAAGATCGGCAAGCGCTCGCTGTCGATCAACAGCCACATCCAGATGATGGCGGCGGCACAGCCCTTCATCTCGGGCGCCATCTCCAAGACCATCAACATGCCCAACGATGCGACGGTGGAAGACGCCAAGGGCGCCTACATGCTGTCGTGGAAGCTGGCGCTGAAGGCCAACGCCCTCTACCGCGACGGCTCGAAGCTGTCGCAGCCGCTCAACGCCTCGCTGCTCGCCGATGGCGAGGAGGATGAGGACGAGGCCGTCGAACAGCTGATCGCGGCGCCGCAGGCGGCGCGTGCTGCGCAGATCACTGAACGCATCGTCGAGCGCATCATCGAACGCGTGTCGCGCGAGCAGGAAAAGCTGCCTGGCCGCCGCAAGGGTTACACGCAGAAGGCCAAGATCGGTGGCAACACCATCTTCCTGCGCACCGGCGAATATGATGATGGCCGCCTCGGCGAGATCTTCATCGACATGAACAAGGAAGGCGCCACGCTGCGCGGCCTGCTCAACAACTTCGCCATCGCCATTTCGCTCGGCCTGCAATACGGCGTGCCGCTCGACGAATATGTGCACGCCTTCACCTTCACCAAGTTCGAGCCGGCCGGCGTGGTCATCGGCAACGATGCCATCAAGAGCGCGACGTCGATCCTCGACTACGTGTTCCGCGAACTGGCCATCTCCTATCTCGGCCGCAACGACCTCGCCCATGTCGACCAGTCGGACTTCTCCAACACCGCGCTTGGTCGCGGCATCAGCGAAGGCAAGACCGACGCCGTCTCCAAGGGCCTGACCCGTGGTTCGCCGGTGAAGCTGGTGTCGAGGGCCATCGGCAACGAGCCGAAAGGCTTTGCCGGCGCCGCCGGCACCCCTGCCCGCTCCGCACCCACCGCCTTCTCCGGCTCCAACGTTCTGGCGCTGAAGCCGGCCAGCGACGAGGCGGTCGCCTACAAGCGCGACTATGAGGAGCGGGCCAAGGAACTGGCCGAGGACATCGCCTTCGAGGAAACGGTTTCGGAGACTTCGGACACCACGGCGGCGCTGTTCACCGACGCGGCAGCGAACGAAGCCGCCGAGGCGAAGAAACTCGCCGCCGACCGCCGCGCCAAGTCGCTGCTGCAAGGCTACACCGGCAATTCCTGCTCCGAGTGCCAGAATTTCACGATGGTGCGGAACGGGACTTGCGAGAAGTGCGACACGTGCGGCGCCACAAGCGGGTGCAGCTGAGAATTTGAAGCGCGCCCTGACTGACTGACGACGCGTCACTGTATCTCGCTCGACGTAAAGGTAAACTGCTCATTCGACACACGAAGTTTGCTCACCCTCGTTTTTGAGAGGTGAGCAAACGGAAAAAGGCAGGAGGCCTGGATCAATGTCGGGGCCTCCTGGTTCACGTCTAGGCTGAAGCCGGGGGTGAGCGCTCGGAACCAGCCGGAGGGGTCGCACTGGCAATGGGCAATCCTTTGCCAGTGATTGTTCGACCGCTCTAGAGCTGGTGCGTGACGACTTCGGTACAGGGGCGCCCATCGCCCGGGTGTTCATGCCTGGGTACGTATTCGTGGCCTTATGCGGACCGCAATTGAATCTCTTGACCATGACTGGGAACAAGAGGGCGGCCGCTGGGACGATGATGGTGGGCGCGGCTATTGGCGTCATCGGCTGCGTTATCGGGATACAGATCTACGGCCCATTGGGTGCCGCGATAGGGCTCGCGCTTGCTCCGGTTGTATGGAACGTTGCAATGGCGGTCTACATCCGAAAGCGGCTGAAGACCTTGCCTGGGCTGGTCTATGCGTTGTTGACATTGTTGAACATGCGCGCGGTCAAGAGCCGGCACGGAATTGGTTCTTACCCTGACCCTGATCGGCTTCAAGCGGTCACGGTGATATCGTCACGCGCATTTTATTCTGAGAGCGTTGTGAACCTTCAGTCCCGTTCTGGCGGGGCCGAACTCATGCAAACGCACGATGATTTAGCCCGAAGCGACAAGCACTATCGATACGCGCTCGATAGACCTCTCTCTGTGACGCTGAAGCCTTGGGACCAGGCTTTTGGTCAGGGTCAAAGGGTCCTGTACGGCGAAGAGGGGCAATGGAAATGGTTGGCAACACCAACTCATCGCGCCTGGCATCACTCGACCTTCTGCGATTGATCGCAGCCTTGGCGGTTGTGTGCTTTCACTACCTTTATCGGGGGCCGATTACCGGAGATATCGACGCTGGATATCCTGCGGCTGCCCCGTTTGCCATCTATGGCTATCTCGGTGTCAGCCTGTTTTTCCTGATCAGCGGTTTTGTCATCACGTGGTCGGCTGAGGGGCGAAAGTGGCAGGATTTCGCCGTCGCGCGCTTCGTGCGGCTCTATCCTGGATTTCTGCTCTGCATGACATTGACGTTTGTCGCTCTCTCAATCGCCAACAACCCTAGATTTCCGACGAATTTTTCGACCTATGTCGCCAATCTTTCCATGTTCGCCCGCGCATTCGGCAGGCCGTCCATGGATGGTGTCTATTGGTCGATCATGCTCGAGATCGTATTCTATGGCTGGGTTGCGGCGCTTATTTTTGCGGGTGCCTTCCAGCGTTGGAAGTTACCGATCGTTGCCATCTGGCTCGTGATTTCGGCAGGAAATGAGCTCTTCTTCGGGAACACGGCGATACGAATTTTGCTTATCACGAGCTACGCGCCTTTTTTTGCCGTCGGTATTTTGGCTCAACAGGTCGTCGCAAAAGGTCGTTCGCCGGCGGCGCTCATCCTTCTCGTCGCAGCATTCCTGTTGTCGTGCCAGACAATCACATTCAATCAGGGCTGGATGCAGGAACATTACGGAATGGCCATTCCCTATCCCGCTCTCTTGGTCGCCAATGGATTTGTCTTTGGGATTTTCGCAGGTGCACTCCTGATCCGCTCCCTCGTGGCCCCTTCGAAAACCGTTCTGATGCTCGGCGGATTGACTTACCCACTTTATCTTTTGCACCAGTACATAGGTTATCTCTCTCTCAACGCACTGGCCCCATTAATCGGCAAGAACGCTGCGTTCTTTGTCGTTTTGCTCGCGGTGCTCCTTGCCTCGTTCTTGATCTGGCGTTTTGTCGAAACGCCGCTACGCAAGCCGCTTATCCGCGGTTTGACGTCTGCCATCGATCACATCGCATCAGCTGGATCGGCGTACGCCAGAAGGAACCGCCCAGTGGCGCGGACTTAGCGTAACCTCCGGGGGCGGGCCAGGAGGTGGGTCGGCAGCGGCAGGAGCACTGTTCTAGGCGCCTGCACGCAACGCGAACTGATCGATCTCACGGCGCTAGCCATCGCCGCATCCTGTCAGAGTGAAGGCATCCCAGGCCGAGCCGTCCGGATTGGCGTTGGCGAAATCGGCCCATTCGGTGAAAGCCACACCGAAATCGGGCAACAGCAGCCCTTTCGGCGCCGGTGTCGCTTCGCGCGAATTCAACTGTTCGGCCCCGCCGCCGGTCAAGGCATAGACCTGACCTTCCCATATCCTGCACAGTCCGCTGCCATCCTGCAGGCCCGCTTCGCGATCGTCGTCGGTGCAGGCGTGGCGGATGGTGCCGAGCGGAAAGGAATTCTTGCCGTTGGTCCAGGTGATGTCGGCCGGCAGGTTTTTGTCGGTGTTGGGTACGCTCAGCGAGAACACCTGCGCCGTCAGCGCCGCCGGCTCATTGTCCAGTGGCCGGAATTGCAGGACAGCGCCCGAGCGCGGCTCGCGGTAGGTGGCGTGGCTCAGCAGGCATTCCTTGGCATTCGCCATCTGGATCGGGCCGAGCAGGCCCAGGAAAACGAAAGCCAGTTTGCGAAGGATCACAGGATATCTCCGGGAAAGCGTTGTGGAAGCCAAAAGCCTGTCCTCACACCAGCCCGACCAGAAAGGCAGCGCCGCCGAGAAATCCTGCCGCACAGACCCACAGCAGCCAGAGCCCGCGCACCCGGCATTCGAGCACCGCCGAGCCAGGATTGACGGGGTCATAATGCACGTCGACCTTGCTGCCCTCGACATAGTTTCGCGCCTGACCGCCGACGAGGCCGGGCAGCGAAGCCGTGACCGTGGCGCCGAAGGTGACGCGGTCGGCGCTGTAGCGCTGGCCGGCGACGCCATAGCTGTAGACGATGCGGGATTTGAAGACGGTGCGCCAGCGTCGATAGCTGCTATAGTTTCGCAGCGCCTGCAGACCTGAGGACTCAATGCGGCCGGGGGCGACCGGCCATTTTGCCGCCTGCTCGGCAAGCGATTTCTGGGCGAAGCCCATGCGTAGCGCGAACAGGCCCATGAACAGCAACAATGCCGCGGCACCGAGATTCTGCGGCTTGGCTAGATGTGGCCGGATCGCCTCGAGCACGCCGCCGATGGAAAACACCAGAACCGCCGTGCCGATCACCAACCCGGCCGAAAGCTGGAACATGAACTTGAAGGCGCCGTCCGGCATGGTGCGCTCGATCACGGCCTTGCTCGGATCGGCCGGATTGTAAAAGACGGTCACCTCCGCGCCGCGGGGAAACTGCGCAAGGGTTTCGCGGACCTCGAAGTTCCCCAAATTCTCCTTCACGCTGTAGCGCGAGCTTTGAAATTTCTTGCCGCCGACCTTGTATTCGAAGGTGATGGCCGGAAAATTCCGCATCTCCGTGGTATCGGTGCTGTCCGAACCAGAGCCCGAGCTTCTGACCTCACGCGCCTCGACGCGCGACGAGATGATCTTTCCCGGCGTCGGCAACCAGCGGCTGAGCGCTTGCACCTCTCGCCATTTCACGAAGGTGATGAGCGACAGCATGCCGGAGACCGCGCAGGCAAAGTCGACAAGCAGAAATTTGAGTTCCAGCTCCACCCTGATCCCCCCGGAGTGCAGGAACAGGCACTAGACAGCACCACGGCGGCAATGTCTCGCTTATTCGCAAAGTCGAGAGATGAGCGACCGGGCGTAACGCGCGCCCTCTCATTCTCCTTGCGGGAGAAGGACAAGATCCCTTCATGCCGGCTTCACAGCCAGGAAGGTGTTCCATTCCTCGGTGTTGCGGCCAATGTTGAAATCGTCCCTGAGAAGGATCAGCCCGGCGGCTTCGAGACGGGCGGCGAAGTCGTCCCTGCGCCACAAGACCGTATGGTAGTTGCCTGATGTCTCGCCGTCGCCATTGCGCATCGATACGAGCAAGGCGCCGCCTGGCCGCAGTGACCCAGCTATCTTGGCAAGCACCTGGTCGGTCTGGTCGCGCGGCACATGGATCAGGACGGCGAGCGCCAGGACGGCATCATAGGGGCCGCCGAGATCGTCGGTGAGGAGATCGAGAAGCTCACCATGCTTGCCGCGCGCGGCCTGCAGCTCCAGAAACCGCTTTGTCGCGTCGGTGCGGCGAACCTTGACGCCCAGGCCCTCCAGAAAGTCCGCATCGTAGCCCGCTCCGGACCCGACTTCCAGAACCCGGCCTGACGTGCCGGCGATCGCCACAAGGCGCTTCAGCGATGCCTGCTCTCTCTCGTTGGGAACATGCCGCACGATGGCATCGTAGCGATCCGCATAATCCTCATAGGCGCTGATCGTTTGACGGCTCTTCGCCAGAGCCTGCGACAACACATCCATCTTGCCCTCCCTTGCATCCATGTGAGTCAAAACAGCTTCTTCAGCGAAGGGTGCCGGGAGGCACGTGTCCGTCGAGGACGCCGATGTCGCGCAGGAAATGATCCGACAGCGAACGCTGGTCAAGCAGGCCGCGCCTGCGGGACCTGAACGGCACGGTGAAGAGCTCAAGCATCGGACGACGAAGCGTGCTGTAGAGGGTGGTGGTCATTGACGTGGTCCTTTCGGGTTCGGGTTGATGACCAGATCATGCCTGGTCGCGGCCTTGGATTCCAATCGAACGTCGCGTACCATGCATCAGGAGAATTGATGCATCATGAGTTGGGAGCTACCGCCATTAGGGGCTATCAGGGTGTTTGAAGCCGCCGCGCGGCTGGGCAGTTTCACCAAGGCGGCCGAAGAGCTCGGCATGACCCAGTCGGCGGCCAGCTATCAGATCAAGGTTCTGGAGGAGCGCGCCGGAACGCCGCTTTTCATAAGAAAAACAAGGCAGATCGCCTTGACCGAGGCCGGACAGCAGCTGGCGCCGCATGCATCGGGCGCGTTCTCGGCCCTCGCCGATGCGTGGGTCGCCACAAAGGGCGGAGCGACCGGCGTGCTGTCGGTGACGACCATGGGGACATTTGCATCGAACTGGCTGGCCGTCTGGCTCGGAACATTCCAACTGATGCATCCGGACCTCGCCGTGAAGGTTGATACATCGTCCCGGCTGGTCGATTTCGGGCGCGAGGCCATGGATATCGGGATCCGGACCGGCACCGGCAAATGGCCCGGCCTGACCGCCCACTATCTGTTCAAGGCGGACTACACGCCCATGCTCAGTCCAAAACTGGCCGAGAGCATCGGCGGCATCCGCCACCCCGAGGATCTCTACAAGGTGGCGCTGTGCGGCCCCAACGATCCCTGGTGGAAAATCTGGTTCGAAGCAGCCGGCGTGCCCTTCGATCCCGCTCGGGTCATCCCTGGTCCGGCGCTTGGCGGGCAGGCCTATGACGCCATGGCTGCACTGACCGATAAGGGCGCTGCAATCCTCACGCAAAACCTCTACAGCGCGCTGTTGGCCAAGGGGCAGTTGATGAAGCCTTTTGACATCGTCGGGTCCGACGGCGACGGCTATTGGCTGGTTCACCTGGAAAGCCGCCGCAACGTCCCGAAGATCAAGGTGTTCAGGGATTGGGTGCTGGCCCAGACCGCGGACATTCGAGAACAGGAAGCGCGCCAGACATAGGCCTACGGGGTTCACTCGCAACAGAGGACCAGATGATCGATCACATAACCATCGAAGTGGCTGACCTGGAGAAGAGCAAGCTCTTCTACGAACGCGCTTTCGTGCCCCTGGGCTATCGCCTGTCCTTCGGCAAGGAGGGCGTGTTCTGGGCCTTCGATGTTGGCAATGGCTGCCTGTTCGAGATCCAGCGAACCGGCGAGGCGCCGCCGCACACCCATCTGCATGTTGCCTTCCGCGTCGGCAGCAAGGCAGAAGTCGACGCGTTCCACCAGTCGGCGCTGGCAGCCGGCGCCAAGGACAATGGCGCACCCGGCCCGCGTCCCGACTATGCGGAGAATTACTACGCCTGCTTCGTGCTCGACCCCGATGGCTACAATATCGAGGCAATGATCAACGAGCCCCCGGCTTCATCCTAGGACGCGGCAGCCCCGATAGAGCCGAGGATGACGAAGGGACGACATACATCTCGCCCCGCCAGCCGCCGCCTCGGCCACAGTCGCCCCCTGTTGCGCACGGCGCCGGCATCGGCCCATCGGTTGATCCAGATCAACGCGGACGCATCGCCCGTGCTGTCTCCTTGCTCCTTGGCTATCATCCCAGGGAGAACGAACGTGTCGACTTACGACCTCATGGTTATCGCCGCAGTCCTGTTCAGCTTCGCATCATTTTCCGCGGTTCTGGCTTTTGCCACCTTCGACGAATCGCGTCGCCGTCGTCCAAAATAAGGCAGTCGGACCGGTTGGATGGGCGGTCGGGCGACCATTCACACGACGAAGTGATATAGGTGCAATTTGACGGCGGATCGGATCGAATGAGAACGTCTGGAAGATAACAACCGGAAAGCGGTCATGAGCGACGAAAACGAGGACGACACCGACATCGTCAACCAGCTCGCCTACGTCAGAGCCGATCCCACCCAGCACGATACGATTACGCTTCTCACCATGATCGATGCTGCGATTGCCGAGATCATGGCGCTGCGGAGAAAGCTGCGGCTGAGCGAGGAAAGGAATGACGGGAGCAATCAGCTCCAATAGACGGCAGGACCGGAACGAATGGCGACGCGAACCCTAATCCGCGTCGGCCATCATCTGACGGCCGCCGCCGCCGGCCCAGGCGCGCCATTGCCGCTCGTCGCCATGGAAGACGTTGAGGTCGATGCGGCCGGTCACACCGTGCGACAGGCCGGATCCGGAATACTGCCAGAAGAGCCATTTGCGGCCGGGATAGACTTTTGACGGGTGCCGCGCCACCGCGCGCAGCCAGAACGGGTAGTCGAGGAAAGCGCCCTGGAGGTTGTCGCGATAGAAATCGGGGGAGGTATAGATGATCGGGCGCTGACCGTAGTGGCGTTCAAGCTTGTCCATGAACACCTGCATCTTCTCCAGCACCTTTTCCCGTGATGGGCGCCGCTTGCAGCTGGAATCGCCATTCCATTCGACGTCGATCACCGGCGGGAGCGCGCCATCGACCTTCGGCACGTTGCGGATGAACCAGTCGGCCTGCTCGCCGGCGGTGCGGCACCAGTAGAAGAAATGATAGGCGCCGCGCTTCAGCCCGGCGGCATCGGCATTGCGCCAGTTCCTCATGAACATCGGATCGAGATGGTCGCCGCCGTCGGTCGCCTTGATGTAGGCGAAGTTGGCGCCCTGGGTGCGCAGCTTCTCCCAGTTCACGTCGCCTTGCCAGCGCGACACGTCGACCCCGTGCACGGCAAGGTGCCGGGGCGAGGCCCGGCCGAAATTGATCGGCTTGGCATCGCGAAAACCGTAGCGCGTGACCGGCCCGGCAAGCATCGCCGGTGCAGCGCGCGACAAGAGTTTCGGCGGCGACACCAAGGCCGCGGGTTCAATGGGCGGATCGACATTGTCCGGCAGTTCGGGCGCCGAAAGCGCCACGGTTTCTTCCTCCGCCAGTCCAAAGGGCCGATCAGGACCGTCCTCGGGCGCGGTCTCGGCCAGCTTGCGCGCATTGCCGGCTTTACTCACCGGAACGGATCCGATCGGTGCGCTTGGCCGCACCACCGAACTGGTGGTCTCATTCGAGGGCTTCTGCACGTCGAGCGCGTCCTTGCCCGATGTCGAAGAGCAGCCGGCGAGGCACAGCGATGCGATCACGAAACTGATGGCGCCTGATAACCGCATCTGGACCTGTACTCAAAACACAACAGACCGAAGGCAACGGCCGACGGACAACCGGGCCAGTTATGAACGAGAAATTACCAATAAAGTTTGAATCAAGTTTTTTACCATGACTGTGACCCGTTTCAGACATTCGCCGTCGACGCCGCCGGCCCAGCCTTGACAGTGCCATGATGTGGCTGTTGAGACGGAAGGCGGTGTTTGCCGCAGGCATTTTCCACACGATTTTTACAAAAGGCGCCCAATGATTGCGTTGCAGGGGCTTCTCCTGGTCCCCCTGCTCGCGGCCCTCTCCTGCGGCGGCGCCCTGCTGGCCGAGGCCGCGCATGCCAGCCCGCTGATCGTCGTTCCCCCTGGCAATCGCTCCGAGACGCAGCCGCCGATCCCGGATGCATCGGCGACGCGAACCCGCGCCTTCAAGACCACCTATGCGGAAAAATACGAGAAGATCGTCGCGCTGCTGAAGCGCGAGAAGAAGCTGGTGGCGCATATCAAGCAGGTCGCGGCGGGCTACGATATCGACCCTATCCATATCGTCGGCGCGCTGGTCGGCGAACACACCTACAATGTGACGGCCGTCGGCTCGGTCCAGACCTACTATGTGAAGGCGCTGTCCTATTCCGGCCTCGACTTTGCGTTCCGCTACAAGGGCGTGCCGGTGCAGACCTTTGTCCAGCGGCCGGAATTCGCGGCCTGCGCCGAGGCGAAAGACAGTGCCTCCCTGTGGAGCTGCCGCGACAAAGTGTGGGTCGACCATTTCCGCGGCAAGACGGTCGACGGCGTCACTTATGACGCGATGACCTTCCAGCAGGCCTTCTTCCAGCCCTTCTTCGCCGGCCAGACATTCGGCCTCGGCCAGATCAGCCCGCTGACCGCGCTCGAGGTGACCGATCTGGTCAATAAGGTGAGCGGCTATGACAGGCTGACGCCGGATCATCCGCAGGCGATCTATCGCGATGTCATGGATCCCGATCGCAGCATCGTCTACATCGCCGCGATCGTGCGCGACGCCATCGACGCCTACAAGGAACAGGGCTTCGACATCTCGGGCAATCCAGGCATCACCGCCACGCTCTACAATGTCGGCCAGCCCCGGCAGCGGGCGGCCGACCTGCACGCGGCGCTTGCCGGCGTCAAGGGCCGCAAATTGCCGGTCGAGAACTATTACGGCTGGCTCGTCAATGACAAGCTCGACGAACTCAGAAGCCTGCTCGACAGTGGCAGCTGAGAAACGCTTTTAAACAGGAGCTTGCGTGCAGGCGTTCATCGACCAGAGCGTTTGTTTCATCGAGAACCATCAGGCATGGGCCGGCCTCGTGGTCGGGCTGCTGGCCTTCGGCGAGTCGCTCGTGCTGGTCGGCATCCTCCTGCCCGGCACTACGGTGCTCATCATCGTCGGCGGCCTGGTCGGGGCCGGCATCGTCCAGCCTTTGCCGGTCCTTCTTGCCGCGATGATCGGGGCGGCGCTGGGCGATACCATTTCCTACTTTCTCGGCAGATGGCTGGGGCGCGGCGTCGTCCACAAATGGCCGCTCAACCGTTACCGCCGCGAGGTCGCCAGGGCGCGGCTGTTCTTCCATCGTTATGGCTTTGCAGCGGTTTTCGTCGGCCGTTTCTTCGGCCCGGTCCGCGCCACCGTACCGCTGGTCGCCGGCATGATGGGCATGCACCGGCGTCGCTTCCAGATCGCCAACATCCTGTCGGCGATCATCTGGGCGCCGATCGTGCTGTCGCCGGGTTGGCTCGTTGCCAAGGGCGCCGGCAGCATCCCCGAACTCGACGTGACGAGCCTGTTCGGGCTGGCGGCGATCGGCGTGGTCGCCCTGATCATCATAGCAGTGATCGCGCTCAAGCTCCGGAGCAGACGAACCGCCCGCGCCTAGCCGCGCTTCCTGAACACACCAATCATCGGCCCCAGATTCCAGTAGTCGTCGTTGCGGCCGATGGCAGGCGCGAACAGGCTCGATATCGTGCCGTCGAGAAACAGCGCATTGTCGCAGTCGAGCGCATCGCGGAACAGCCGGGCGAATGCATGGAAATTCACACTGCCGTTCGAAATGGCAAAGACCGCGACGCCGTCCTTGCGCACCCCGACGCCGTCGCGGGTCTTGCGCGAGGTGCCGTCGGACTGGAATTTCGGATGGAGTTGGCCGTCGACCACCAGCATCGGTCCCGATTGCGTGGCATAGTCGGTGGACGGCCGGTTCCTGACGAAGTCCCTGGTCGCCCGGACCGCTGCCTTGCCGCCGCTGACGTAGAAGATGCCATTCGGCTGCAGCGAAAAATTGCCGCTTCCCGATCCCGTCTTCACGCCGGCCATTTCCTGGCCACGCTCGACATAGAGGCCAACCGGCCTGAGGTCCGGATGATACATGCCGGCGTTGACGGCGAAAAGCATGATGCGGCCGGCCGCGCGCTGGGCAGCGTCGAGATTGTGCAGCGACTGAAATGGCTTGCCGGCCGGATCCTTCCAGAACAGCTCGATCGAATACAGCTTCGGATCGACCTCGCAGACGAGATAGCTGGTCGCCTCGAAGGCGAAGTCGCGGCACGGCGGCAGCGACACGAACCATTGGCTGAATGCCATCGTGCCGGCGACGGCCTGCGGCAGCGCGGCTTTGACCAGGCCCGCAAGCAGGGGCGCCGAGTTCAGAAGTGTCAGAAAATCCATGCGCCCGCGGATGCCAGCCTCAATCAGCTGTCGTGGTTATCACCACTTGCCGGCACGATGGAAGACCGGCACCAAAGGATCGGATCGAGGTTCAAGCTCGGACGCGGCGGAGCCGGCGAGACTATTTGACGGCGCTGACCAGTTGTTCGTCGCCACCCAGAATGGAGACCCAGTGCCCGGTGTTGTCGCTCGCCTGACGCTTCAGGTAGCGATAGCTCGTCTGGTTCCAAAGGCGGACCTTGTCGGTCAGATTGTCGAGGATGAAGTCGCCCTTGTCGGTACGCACCGTCAGCACGGCGTGACCCTCGCCATCAGGCTTGCGAACCACCGTCATCAAAAGATTGGCTATGGCAATGCCCAGGCTGTTGAGCTCACGCCGCTTTTCCAGCGCGTAATCCTCGCAGTCGCCAAAACCGTTGTCCGGATAGGCCCACCACTCGTCCTTGCCGTAATTGTCCATGTCGCTCATCGGCTTGACGCGCGTGTTGACCGAGAGGTTCACCGCCGAGATATCGTGCAGCAGCTTGCTGGTCAGGCGTTCCGGCACGCTGTCTGGCGAGCGGATCGAGCATTCGGTGACATGGATCTTGCAAAAATCATAGTGGCCGATCGGCTGGGAGGTCGAGCCGCCGACAACCATGGAGGCAGGCGCGGCATAGGCCGAACCCGCCACCGAACAAAAAACGGCCGCGGCAACCGCCAGCCCCTTCGCCTTGCGGCGCCAACCCTTCGAGGATGCCATCCGGCCCCACCCATCTGTTTTGTTAACAGAATGTTAAGGGCGGTTACATTCCGAAGTCAATCAACCCTAGCGATCACATCTGAGAGGGATCGACTCATGCGCTAAAGTGGTTGCCGGCACGCAACACTAGGCCCGCTAAGCCAGCCATCCCATCGCAAGGCCGAGCAACAGGACGACGCCGAGCAGGCCGCGATAGATGACGAAAGGCCAGGCGGAGAAGCGTTCCAGCACCCGCATCAGGCCCCAGATGGCAAAGAAGGCGGAGATCGAGGCGACGACCAACCCGGTGGCAAGAACCGACCAGCCATGGGCGTCGAGATGAACCTTGTGCAGTTCCCACAGTTCCTTGAGACCCGCAAGCGCGATCGCCGGCAGCCCGAGCAGGAACGAGAAGCGCGCCGCCTCGGCCCGCTTGAAGCCGAGCCCCAGCGCCGCCGTCAGGGTCGAGCCCGAGCGCGAGACGCCGGGGATCAGCGCGCCGATCTGGGCGACGCCGACAAGCAGCGCATCGGCGAGCGACGCTTCTGCGATGGTGCGCTTGTGGCGGGCGAAAATCTCGGCCAGCGCCAGCAGGATCGCCATGGCGATGCACGACCAGCCGATCACGCTCAGGCTGCGCAGCGGCGAATTGCAAGCATTGAGAACACCCGATAGCGCGACGCCGGCAATGACGATGGGGATCGTCGCCAGCACGATCCAGGACGCCAGCCGGAAATGCCGGTCGGAAAAATCGCGCCGCGTGAGCGCGTCGAGCGAGCCGAACAGGAGATCCCTGACATCGCCCCAGAAATAACTGATCACGGCGGCAAGGGCGGCAAGCTGCATGGCGGCGGAGAAGGCGGAGCCCGGGTCCTGCCAGCCGAGTACCGCCGGCACTATGCGCATATGGGCGGTCGAGGAAATCGGCAGCAATTCGGTGATGCCTTGCACCAGGCCGAGAAAGGCGACCTTGGCATATCCCAGGCCGACAAAGCCCGTATCCACGCCCTGGGTGCAGATGTCAGCCATGTCGAGCCTTTCCGTCGGAGAATCTTGAAGAGCGATCCGCGCGAGCAATAGACTCGCGATGCGCGGAATCCTATTTACGGATTTGTAAGGCGCCGCTTGACAAGCCGCCCGTTCATATTATTCTCCGCTAATCTTACACTGTAAGTTAAATGACGGAGGAGAGCCATGCTGACCGCCCTGTCAGAATTACAGCCCTTGCCCGAACCGCACTCGCCAGCCATCGCGATCGAGGATGTCTCGCGCGACCTCAGCCGTATTATCGAGCGCGCCGAGGTGAACGCCTGGCTCGACCTCTATGCCGCCGCGCCGGCCGATTTCGCCGCAAGGCAGAGCCTTTCGATAGCGGGAGAAGGCGACCTCGCCTGGACCACCTGCACCACGATCCCGTTCGTCCATTTCAACTGCGTGAAGAATTTCGGCGTCGACAGCCCGGCCTCCGAAAGCCAGCTCGACGCGCTGCTGGCGCACTACCGCGCCGCCGGCATTTCGCGGCCCTGGTTCTATGTCAATCCACACAGCGAACCCTCACGCCTCAGATGCTGGCTCGAGGCACGCGGCCTGCAGCGCCAGGGCGGCTGGGAGCGGATCTACCGCGAGGCCGAACCGCTGTCGTCCGAGCCGCTCTTCACGGTTGATGGGGTTTCGGTCGAACGCGTGACGAAGGCATCGGCAAGCGAATGGGCCGGCTTCATCGACAAAAGCTACCGGCTGCCCACCTCACCCTGGCTGCTGGCTCTGGTCGGCCGACAGGGCTGGCATCACTACATGGCCAAAAGGGATAGCGCAGTGGCGGCGGTGCGCTCGCTGTTCATCGGCGCCGACGGCGCGGCCTGGAGCGGCATCGAAGCGCCGGTGCCGGGCATCATGGCGCCGAGCTTCGATCTCGACGCGGTGCTTGGAGAAGCGCTGGTGCGCGACGGCATTGCGGCCGGCGCGAAACTGTTCGTCGCCGACATCGAGGCACCGCACGAGGAACGCGACGGTCCGGCCTATCGCAACTACGCACGCCTGGGCTTCAGGATTGCCTATTTCCGCAGCCATTACAGCTATTTGCCGCCTAGCTCCAACTGACCGCGCCTAACTGCGCAGCCATTGCTGGAAGCAACTTCTGGCCACTATATGGGCTGGCGGAACGACCGGCTGATCGGAGCGTGCGTCATCGGGCGCCCGGCTGCGCACCCGTTCGAGCAGCATGCGCACCTGTTCCGGGCGCACACGGTCGCGCTCCATGACAAGCAGGACCATCGGATCGCTCAAAAGCTCGTCCAGGGTGCTGATGCTGTCGTTCATCCGTCGTCTCCTCGATGCCGGCCCGCGCAGCATAGATAAGAAGACAATGATGGCCCGCCAATGACGTTTTGCCGGCTATCGCGTGATGATTTGGATCAATTTTTGGTCATGGTCTCACCTTCCCTTTCACCTTGCGGGAGAAGGAAGACCTAGCCTGGCGGCGGAGCGCCTTCATATTGCGGCAGGCCGTCGTCGAGCACCACCCAGGGCTGTTTCGAGGCGGTGAAAATATGCATCTGCGGCCTGAAGAAAGTGGGGTCGTCGAGCGAGCCGGTGGTGATGCCGATGATGCCGGCGGAATCGCGGCGCGAAAACATCGTCGTGCCGCAGCTCGGGCAAAAACCGCGCTTGAGATCGGGCGAGGTGTTCACTGTCGCCAGCGGCCCCTCGATGGTCACATCATCGATGCGAAACAGAACGCGGGCGTTGAAGGCGGCGCCGATCGCCTTCTGGCAAAGCCGGCAATGGCAGATGCGTTCGTTGATAGGCGCCGCGTCGGTGCTGTAGCGCACCGCTCCGCACAGGCACCCGCCCTGATGTTTAGCCATCACCGTGATCCATGACGAGAGTGTACGGCCGAGGTAAATGGCGGGACGGATTGGGTCAATTGAAAAGCTTTGATACAATTTCATCGATTACCGTGATGCGGGTGGAGCCGTGACGCAAGACATCGAAACCATCGGCATTGCGGATCTGTTCGGGCCGCCCTCGCCCGGCCGCGACCGCGTCGACATCAGCATCATGGCCGCCGCGTCCGGAATAGGCTTCATGGCGGTTCGGGATTTTCCCGGAGACGCCTGGCTGATGCCGGAACGCCGGGCGCAATTGCTGCGCATCTTCGCTCTTCCCGACACCGAGAAGCAGAAATTGCTGCGCTGGAATTTCGACCGCACCAGCAAGAATGTCTATCGCGGCTGGTTTCCGCTGCAGCCGACAGCCGTCTCATACAAGGAAGGCATCGACATGGGGCCGGATATCGCCGATGCAGCCGGCTTTTCGGCCTCCGACGATCCGCTGTGCGAGCCGACGCCGGTGCCAGCTGAAGATATCTTGCCTGGTTGGCGCGCGGCAGCGGCGGACTATTACCGCGCGATGGAGACGGTCGGCAACGCGCTGATGCGGTCGATCGCGCGCGGGCTTGGCCTGCCGGAAACGATCTTCGATCCGTATTTCGAGCATGGCATCTCGACGCTGCGCCTGATCCGCTACCCGCTGCGTGATGGCAATGCCGGCATCGATATCAGCGGGCCTGACTTCTCGGTGATCCACAAAGGGGAGACCCGCACCATCATCGGCCGCGAGCATGCCGATTCCGGTTTCGTCACCTTGCTGGCGCAGGACGGCGTCGAGGGCTTGCAGGCCAAAAACCTCGCCGGCGAATGGATCGACGTGCCGCCCGCCAACGGCACGCTGGCGGTCAATTTCGGCCAGTTGCTGGAGTGCTGGACCGGCGGGCGTGTGCGGGCGACGCGGCACCGGGTGATCGCACCGAAGACGGCGCGGTTCTCGATCCCGTTTTTCTATGAACCGCGTGTCGACGCCGAGATCGCGCCGCTGCCGCTGAGCGGCGCCGCGCCCTTCGAGCCGTTTCTCTACGGCGACTATCTCTGGGAGGCGGCCACGAATTTCGTCGAGATGAGCGGCATCAAGCATCTCAGGCAGCCGCGTCGGGCAAAAGCTTCTTAGACAATCCGCCGGCCATCCCTCTCGAGACAGCCGGCGGGAATGGCATGCTGTCATTCCGTTTCGCTAACCACCTCGTCCCAGCTCTTCACCTTGGTCTCGCCGTTGAGGAACGGCAAAGCGGCGGCTGTCAGTTCGGGAGCAAAGAAGACGTCGTAGTGCGTGCGGTTGGGCAGGATTGCCAGGCGATTCTGCGACAGGTTCTCGCGCATCCAGCCGGCGTCCTTCAGCCCGCCGCCGAGCATCTGGTAGAACTTGATCTCGTGCTCGGGCTTGTACATGTCGCTGTCGCCATAGGCCAGCATGACCGGCATCTTCAGCTTGGGAACATCGGCCGAGAAATCGTAGTCCTGGCGCATGAAATTGCCGAGCGCATCGAGCAGTTTCGGAAAATCCTCCGGGTGCGGCGCCTCCGCGACGTAGGATTTATACATCGGCGTGTCCTTCATGAATTCGGCCGCCGCCGCGCTCACCTGCGCCTGTTGCGGGCGCATCTCGTCATAGAAGCCGTCGGCGGCATACCCGGTCGAAACCAACACAAGCCGGCGCACGGTCTCGGGATGCTGGACCGCCATGCGGAAGGCGACACCGCCGCCCAGCGAATAGCCCATCACGTCCACCTGGCGATAACCGAGCGCCTTGACGATATCGGCCATGTCGTCGCCGATCGCCTCCAGGCTGAACGGCCGGTCGCCGAGCGCGGTGCGGCCATGTCCCTGCAGGTCGATGCCGATCACGGTGCGGTTTTCGGCGAGCTTGGGCAGGATCGGGGCGAACATGTCGATGGAGCCGAGACCGCCATGCAGGAGAAGCAGCGGTTCGCCCTTGCCGTAAACGGCGTAGTAGTAATTCAGGCCGTTGACCGGCAGCAGGCCGGATTTTTCGGGTTTCGCCAATTTCGTTTCGGTGGTCATGGCAGGTTTTGCCTCCTCGGCATTTGTGGTGCTCGGACAGCTGAGAAGCGCTGCGACCGAAGCGAGAATAGCGAAAAGCAAGGTCTTGGGCATATCGATCTCCTCCGTGCGTTGGCGTCAAAGCGTCTTGGCGAGCTCTTCGAGCTGGTCGGTGCACTGGCCCCAGCCCGCGTGAAAACCCATCTGCTCGTGCTGTTCGCGGCCGGCGACACTCCAGTGGCGGACGCGCGCGATGTAGCGGGTCCGGCCCTCGCCTTCGTCCTCAAAGGTCAGCACGACGGTCATGAACGGCTTTTCCGAAGGCTCCCATGCCTGAGTGTAGGCATCGGTGAAGATGATCTTCTTGCCCGGAATGACTTCCAGGAACACCCCGGGGTTCGGAAATTCATTGCCGTCGGGGCCGGCCATGATGACAAGGCTCGAACCGCCCGTGCGCACATCCATTTCGGCGCGCGGCGTCGTCCAAGGCTTCGGGGCGAACCATTGCGTCAAAAGCCTGGTGTCGGTCCAGCAGCGATAGACGTTCTCGCGCGGCGCATCGATGATGCGGGCGAGAACCAGTTCGCGGTCATTGGCGGGGGCGATGTCGAGCTTGGTGGTCAAGGCGGTCTCCTGCGTTTGATCTGGCTTCCGTCCCAAGGACGAGCCGACAGAACGCAACCCGACAAAGACCAGTGAAAACTACCGGCAGGCTTTCAATGCTGAGAGGACGAAGGAGGAGTCAATGGCGCTTGGCTTGCACCAGGTAGGCGTCGATCTCGGTCTCGCCGAGCCACTTGGCCGCTTCCAGCCGGTGCAGGCCTTCGACAAGGATATGGCGCTTGCCATCGTGGCGGACCTGGATCGGCGTCTTCATGCCGTTCTCCAATATGTCCTCGGCCAGATGGCGGACGGTCTCGGGGTGCAATGTCTTCTTGCGCGCGGTCGGCACGTAGATGTCGTCGACCTTGACCTTTTGCACTCTGAGCATGCTGGCTCCCCGGGCGGAACATACCGCCTCGCCTGAAATAGTCGCTTTGCCTTGTGCGGCCAAGAGCGGCTAAGCAATTGCTGGCCCGATCGTTTCCATTTGACGCTTGGCCGGCAGATGGCCGAAATGGCGACCTTCGATCCTTTCCGGTGTTCATGACCCATCTGCCGACCGAATTCCCCGATTTCGGGCTGACGCCCGAGCAGCGTCGCCACGCGGTGCGCGGTCATTACTATGAATGGCCCGGCATGGATGGCGCGCGCGGCGAAATCTGGTGCTACTCGGACCGCTTTTCCTATCGCGCCGGCGAGACGGTGGCGCTGCATGTCAGTTCGACGGCGCCGTCGTTCAGCGTGACGATTACCCGCGACGGCGGCAGCGAGACAAAACTGTTCGAGAAATCGGGCATTGCATCGCGCTGGCAGGAAAGCCCGGACCAGTGCTCGGCCGAGGGCTGCGGCTGGGAAGCGTCCTTCGAATTCCGTGTCGGGAGCGACTGGCCGTCCGGTGCCTATCGGATAACGCTGATTGCCGATGGTCGGGACGGCAAGCCAATTCACAGCCACCATCTCTTCATCGTCTCTCCCCAACCCGGCAGGAAGCCAGGCCGTGTGCTGCAGGTGGCGGCGACGGGCACCTGGCTTGCCTACAACACCTGGGGCGGCTCCAACCATTATCAGGGCATCACCGGGCCGGACCGCAACCAGTATTCGCCCATCGTGTCGACGCAGCGCCCCTGGTGCCGCGGCTTCGTCGCGCTGCCCAAAGATGCGCCGCGCGTGCCGCTGGAGGTCGCCGTGCCGCCGAAGACCGTGCCGCGGTATCCGCATATGGAATGGGCGCTGGCCACCGGCCATTCGAAGAAATACGCCTCGTCAGGCTGGGCGAGCTACGACAGCCACTTCTTCCGCTTCGCCGAGCGGGCCGGCTATCATGTCGATCTCGCCAGCCAGCACGATCTGCATTTTTCGCCCGACATTCTCGACGGCTACGACTGCGCCGTCTTCGTCGGCCATGACGAGTACTGGACATGGGAAATGCGCGATGCGGTCGACAATTATGTTGAGCGCGGCGGGCATGCGGCTCGTTTCGCCGGCAATTTCATGTGGCAGACGCGGCTCGAGGACGAAGGCGGGCGGCAGGTCTGCTACAAATATCGTGCCCGGACCGAGGACCCGGCCTACCGCGGCGGCGACGTCACCCGCGCCACCAATTCCTGGGAAGCGCCGGAAATCGGCCGGCCGGGTTCGGCGACCTTCGGGCTCAACGCGACGCGCGGCGTCTATGCCGGCTGGGGCGGCTGCGCGCCGCGTGGCGTGCGTGGTTTTCCGGTCTACCGGCCGGAACACTGGGCGTTCGCCGGCACCGGCATCTACTATGGCGACCTGCTCGGCGCCGACAGCCATGTCTATGGCTATGAGGTCGACGGGCTCGACTTCGAAATCCGCGGCGGCCTGCCCTACCCCACATCAGACAGCGGCGCGCCTGACGGCTTGCAGGTTCTTGCCGTCGGCATGGCCAGCCAGGTCGAGGAAAGCGCCGACATTCCGATCGAGGATCAGTTCCTCACCGACGAGGATGGCCGCTTCACCGCCGAGACTTTGTTCGGCGAGGCGAGCGACGCCAATCTCGAAAAAGTCAAACGCGGCAACGGCATGATCGTCAATTTTCCGCGCGGCAAGGGCGAGGTGTTCCACGCCGGAAGCTGCGAATGGGTCGCCGGCCTGCTAAGACAAGACCCGATGGTCAAACGCGTCACCCAAAATGTCCTTGATCGCTACCTTGGAAAGTCCTGACATGTCGAAGACCCAGACCGCTGCTCGAGATACCGAGGCCCGGCGCCAATCGCATCTGTTCTATCTGTCCAGCCTGCGCCGGCCGCTGATCGATCGCGCCGAGGGCATCTATATGTGGACGCAGGACGGCCGCCGCTTCATCGACGGATCGAGCGGGCCGATGGTCGCCAATATCGGCCATTCCAACCGCAATGTGCTGGACGCCATGAAGCGGCAGATGGACCGCGCCACCTTCGCCTACCGGCTGCATTTCGAGAACGAGCCGGCGGAAGAGCTTGCGCGTGAGCTTGCGGCCAAGCTGCCGGAGGGCATGGACCGCATCTTCTTCGTCTCGGGCGGCTCGGAGGCGACGGAATCCTGCATCAAATTGGCGCGGCAATGGGCCGTTGCCACCGGCCAGGCCAGCCGATGGAAGGTGATCACGCGCTTCCCCTCCTATCATGGCGGCACGCTGGGTTCGCTCTCGATCACCGGCGACGACGCCCTGGCTGAGACCTTTACGCCGATGATGCGGGTGATGCCGACCGTGCCGGCGCCTACCGCCTGGCGCGACCGCGACAACCTTTCGATGGAGCAGCGCGGCATCCGCTATGCCGACATGCTGGAAGAGAAGATCCTCGCCGAAGGCCCGGAGAGCGTCGTCGCCTTCATCATGGAACCTATCGGCGGTGCGGCGACCGCGGCGCTGGTAGCGCCGGACAGCTACTATGCGCGCATTCGCGAAATCTGCGACCGCTACGGCATTCTGCTCATCCATGACGAAGTGATGTGCGGCGCCGGCCGCACCGGGAAATTCCTCGGCGGCGACCACTGGAACTGCAAGCCCGACATCGTCGCGCTGTCGAAGGGGCTGGGCTCGGGCTATGCGCCGCTCGGCGCACTGGCGGCACCGATGCGGCTGGTGCAGCCGCTGCTGGCTTCCGGCGGCTTCCAGCATGGCCACACCTATGCCGGCAATCCGCTGGCCTGCGCCGCCGGCCTTGCCGTGTTGGGCGAGATGGATCGGCTTGACCTGATCGCCAATGCCGCCGCCATGGGAGGCGTGCTGATGGACGGTCTGAAGGGACTGGCGAAGCGCTTTCCCTTCATCGCCGACGTGCGCGGCAAGGGCCTACTGACCGGCGCCGAGATGGTTGCCGATCCAGAAACGCTGCGGCCGATCGACCAGAGCAGGAAAGCCACGCAGCGTCTGCTCGACCTCGCCTATGAGCGCGGGCTGATCATCTATGGCCGCCGGGTCAAGGGCGGCGTCGACGGCGACAATTTCATGGTCGCGCCACCGATGATCGTCACCAGCGAGCAGGTCGGCGAGATCATCTCCATCATCGGCGACTCGCTGGAGGTTCTGGCATCAGAGCTCGACCTGCCGGTCGAAGGCCGGGGGTAAAGGAATGGCGCCGCGAAAGGTCATCATCACCTGCGCCGTCACCGGCTCGGTCCACACGCCGTCCATGTCGCCCTATCTGCCGGTGACGCCGGACCAGATCGCGGCGGATGCCATTGCTGCAGCGGAAGCCGGCGCGTCGATCCTGCATCTGCACGCCCGCGACCCCAGGGATGGCCGGCCGACCGCCGATCCTGATGTCTTCATGCAGTTCCTGCCGCGCATCAAGCAGGCGACCGATGCGGTGATCAACATCACCACCGGCGGCTCTTCCCTGATGACCCTGGACCAGCGATTGGCGGCCCCATTGCGAGCGGAGCCCGAAATGTGCTCGCTCAATATGGGATCGATGAATTTCGCGCTGTTCCCGATGCTCGACAAGCCACGGGAATGGCAGCACGACTGGGAGCCGAAGCTGCTGGAGGCGACGCGCGACACCATTTTCAAGAACACCTTCGCCGACATGGAAGGCGTGCTTGAGCGGCTCGGCAAGGGTTGCGGCACGCGCTTCGAATTCGAATGCTACGATGTCGGCCATCTCTATTCGCTGGCGCATTTCCGGGACCGAGGGCTGGTGTCGGGACCGCTGTTCATCCAGTTCGTGCTAGGCATTCTTGGCGGCATCGGCGCCGATCCGGACAATCTCATCCACATGAAGCGCATCGCCGACAAATTGTTCGGCGATAGCTACCAATTCTCGGTGCTGGCTGCCGGCCGCCAGCAGATCCCGCTGATCTCGATCGCGGCTGCGATGGGCGGCAATGTCCGTGTCGGGCTTGAAGACAGTCTCTACGATGGCCGCCAGTTGGCGAAATCCAACGCCGACCAGGTGCGCCGCATCCGGGGCATCCTCGACGGCCTGTCGCTGGAGGTCGCCACGCCGACCGAGGCGCGTGAGATGCTGGCGCTGAAGGGCGGCGACCGGGTGGCGTTTTGAGATGATGACAATCTGAAATGATTGCGTTTCGTCACACCCCCCTCTGGCCTGTCGGCCATCTCCCCCGCAAGGGGGGAGATCGGCAGCTTCAGTCTCGCCGCTCCTGCTCGAACGTTTGTGATTGGCGAAAGCCTGGCGGCCGTCCAATCTCCCCCCTTGCGGGGGAGATGTCCGGCAGGACAGAGGGGGGTGCCTTGGCGCCGTACCTGTCGTGAGTGCGATTACGCTCCGTCCCGGCACCATCGATGACGTCGACACCATCCACGCCGCGCTTCTTAAACTCGGCACCCATATCGGCGCGCATCAGGAGATCACGTCCACTTCAGATGATCTCCGCCGCTACGGCTTCGGCGAAAAGCCGGCCTTCTTCACCCTGATCGCCGAGGTGAGCGGCGAATTCGCCGGTCTTTGCCTGTATTTCCCGATCTTTTCGACCTGGATGGGGCGGCCCGGCGTCTATGTGCAGGACCTCTATGTCGAGGACAGGTTCCGTGGCCGCAAGATCGGCGAGCGGCTTTTGCGGTGCGTGGCCGCGGAATGCCGGAAGGACGGCGGCGTCTATCTCAGGCTGTCGGTCGACACCGACAATGAAGGCGCCAAGGCCTTCTATGAAAGGCTGGGCATCGCCTGGTCGAGTTACGAACAGACGCAGAAAATCATCGGCGAGGCCTTTTTTGCCTTCGCCGACGCGCCGGTCAATGGGGAGCAGGAATGAAGGCCTTTTACGCCGAAGAGCAGAAGCGCCACGACCCGAAGGCGTTTCTTTCCAGTGGTGCGGCGCAGCCCAACCCGGAAAAACCGGAGCGCGTCGAGAGATTGTTAGCCGGCGCAAAATCCGCCGGCTGCACGATCGAGCGGCCCCGCGATCACGGTCTCGGCCCGGTCTCGGCGGTGCATACGCCCGAATATCTCGACTTCCTCGAACATATTTTCGAGCGCTGGCAGCGCATCGAAGGCGCCTCGGCGGAAGTGATCCCCAACATCCATCCGATCGCGCGCAATGGTTCCTACCCTGCCTCGGCGGTCAGCCAGGCCGGCTACCATATGGCCGACACCGCTTGCCCGATCTCAGGCGAAACCTGGCAAAGCGCGCTGTGGAGCGCCTGGAGTGCGGTCGAGGCAGCGGAAACGGTGATGGCTGGCGCGCCGGCCGCCTATGCGCTGTGTCGTCCGCCCGGCCACCATGCCTTTGCCGATGTCGCCGGCGGCTTCTGCTTCATCAACAATTCGGCCGTTGCGGCGCAGGTGCTGCGCAAGCAGGCGGCACGCGTGGCGATCCTCGATGTCGATCTGCACCACGGCAACGGCACGCAAGGCATCTTCTATGCGCGCCCTGACGTGCTTACCGTTTCGCTGCATGCCGATCCGGTGCGCTTCTATCCGTTCTTCTGGGGTCATGCCGACGAGCGCGGCGAAGGACCCGGCCTCGGCTATAATTTCAACCTGCCCTTGCCGCGCAAATCCGCCGACGCGGCGTTTCTGGAGGCGCTTGGCGTTGCGTTCCAGCGCATTCGCGCCTTTTCGCCGGACGCGCTGGTGGTCGCGCTCGGCCTCGACGCCTTCCAGGGCGATCCGTTCGGCGGGCTCTCGGTGACGACGCCCGGCTTCTCCCGCATTGGCGAGGCGATTGGCAAACTCGGCCTGCCGAGCGTCATCGTCCAGGAAGGCGGCTATCTCTGCGACGAACTCGGCGACAATCTCACCGCCTTCCTCACCGGCTTCGGTGGCAGGATGCGGTGACGGTTTCTCCTGGCGTCAGGAGCGCTGCTGCCTGAGCATGGCGACGACCCGGTGCACGCTCTCCAGCGTCTCATCAATCTCAGCCGCCGTGTTGTAGTGGGCGATGCCGATGCGCACGACGCCCTGCTCGGCTGGAATGCCGAGCTGGTGGACGATCTCCCAGGCGTAGTTGTGGCCGGACCAAAGGAAGATGTTTTCGGCGTTCATCTGCCGCACGATCGTCTCCGGTACGATGCCGTCGACGGTGAAGGACACCGTTGGCACGCGCTCGGCGAGCCGCTTGCGATCGGTGATGCCATGGATAGTCAGGCCCGGAATGTCGGACAGGCCGTCGATCAGCCTTTGCGCCAGCGGATTCTCGTAGGCGATGGAAACCTCGAACGCCCTGGCGATCTTCTGCCTGCGCGAGCCGCCCTCGCCCGCTGCCGCACCCAGCCCGGCAAAATAGTCGACGGCCGCCGCAAGACCGGCCATCAGCTCGATCTGCGGCGTGCCAAGTTCGAACCGCTCCGGCAGGCCATTGGACGAACAACGGCATTTGTAGGGTTTCAGGCCATCGATGATTTCGCGCCGCCCCCACAAAATGCCCATATGCGGACCGAAGAATTTGTAGGCCGAACAGATCAGGAAATCGCAGCCGAGCTCTTGCACGTCGATCAGGCCATGCGGCGCGAACTGGACGGCGTCGACATAGACCAGGGCGCCAGCCCGTTTTGCGATGGCAGTCAGCGACTTAACCCGGTTGATCGAGCCGGTCAGGTTCGAGGCATAATTCAACGCGACCAGCCGTGTCTTGTCGGACAACAGCCCGGTCAGCGTCGCCTCCTCGACCTGCCAGCTCTTTTCATCGAATGGCAGCCAGCGCACGACGAGGCCCAAATCCTCGGCCAGTTGCAGCCAGGGCGAGACATTGCCCTCATGGTCCATGCGAGTGAGGATGATCTCGTCACCGGGCTTCAGCGCGCGGCCGAGCGTGCGCGACATGTGATAGGTCAGCGTCGTCATATTGGCGCCGATGATGATTTCCTCGAGGCTCGCCGCACCGAGGAAATCGGCCATCGCCTGATGCGCCTCGTCGACGACGGATTGAGCCGCGATCGTCGTTTCGAAATAGCCGCCTAGATTGGCGTTGGTGGTGAGCAGGCAGCGCGACACCGCATCGGCGACGGCCTGCGGCACCTGTGTGCCGGCGGGATTGTCGAGATAGATGCGACGGCGGCCCTTGTCGGTCAGGGAAAGCGCTGGAAATTGTCCCCGCACGGCCTCGATCGAAAAACCCACCATTCTCTCCACCCCTTTGTTATTCCATGATAATCTATCCCCGCCGGTCAGGGACAGGGATTGCCGACCCGCTGATGGATCGCGTCCACCGCCTTCTGCATCTCTTCGGTCCAGACGACATCCACCGAAGACAACGCCATTTCGAGCTGCGGAATGGTCGTCGCGCCGATAATGTTGGAGGTAACGAAGGGCCGGCTCGAGACATAGGCGTTGGCGAACAGCGCCGGTTCTAGGCCAAAGGTGCGCGCCAGTTCATTGTATTCGAGCAGTGCTTCAGCGGCATTCGGCGTCTCGTAGCGCTGGCCGCGATTGAACAATTGCGAGCGCGAGCCCTGCGGTCGGGCGCCATGGTCGTACTTGCCTGAGAGGTAACCCTGCGCCAACGGCGAATAAGGCAGCAACGACACCTGTTCGCGCTCGCAGACCTCGGCAAGATTCACCTCGAAGGTGCGGTTGACGAGATTGTAGGCGTTCTGGATCGACGCAACGCGCGGACCAACGCCTTTGTCGGCCTCGGCAAGAAACCGCATGACGCCCCAGGAACTTTCGTTCGACAGGCCGAAATGGCGGATCTTTCCCGCCTTCACCAGCTCGTCGAAGACGGCAAGCGTCTCGGCGATCGGCGTTTCGTCGGCCGGTGCGCCGACTGCATCAGCACGGGGCGCCACCGCCCCGACGCGCGTCGGATTGGCACCCCAGGGGATATCCCGCTCTGGCCAGTGGATCTGATAGAGGTCGAGATAGTCCGTGCCGAGCTTGGTCAGGGATTTGTCGACGGCGTCAAAAATATCGGCGCGTACCAGTTGCGACGGCCTATCGCCGCGAAACCAGCTGTTGGCGGTGCGGCCGACGACCTTGGAGGCAAGGATAACCTTGTCGCGGTTGCCCTTGGCCTTCATCCAGCTGCCGATGATCTTCTCCGTCCGCCCCTGCGTCTCCGCTTTGGGCGGGATCGGGTAGAGCTCGGCGGTGTCGATGAAATTGACGCCGCGCGAAAAAGCCAGATCCATCTGCGCGTGGCCGTCGGCCTCGGTGTTCTGCTGGCCCCAGGTCATCGAACCAAGGCAGATCTGGGTAACAAGGAGATCGGTCCGACCGAGACGGCGTTTGTGCATGGAATTTTGCTCCGGAGGGAAAGTCTGCGCGGGAAGGAGGCTGCATGTATAGGGAAAGCCATGCCGCTCTCCAAGCCTCACCAAGCCGACTTTTGCGTGAGCCAGCGGGCCTGGCTAGCGGCGGACACCAGCAACGGCGCGGCGCTTGGCCTCGTCGATCAGCATGTTGGCCACCTGCATGCGGATCATGGCGCGCTGGCGCAGATGCGGGGCGACGCGATCGGGATGGTTGGTGAAAGCAAAGCTGCGGCGCATGCGGCCGAAATCGACGGCGCTCTTGGGCTGGTTCAGGCCCAGTTCGGCCGCGATCGACTCCGGATCGATCGGCGGGAGTTTTTCCTCGGGCTTCGGGTCCTCGGCAGCCAGCGCCAGCTTAGCGTGTTCGAGCAAGGCGGCGAATTCGCTCGCCAGGTCGGCACCGGCCTCGCGATACTCGGCGGCGGATACCTTGATACGGCCGGAATGGAGTTCATCGGCGACCGACAGATAATCGAACGGAATTGACGGACGCGCGCCAGCCTCGTCGCCCTCGATACCGTCGCCCTTGTCGGAGGCAACGAAGAGGTCGTCGAGCAGCGAAGCGAAATCACGCTTGGCGCTGGTAGCGATGTCAGCCTCCCCCTTGCCTGACTGTCAAAGTTTCCAGACCATAGAACCGGCTCGTTAAAAATACATACCACCGATCTTAATGAATTTAGCCATTCGAGGATCGCGACCGGTCCCTCAAAACAAAAAGCCGGACTGCATTTTCATGCAGTCCGGAAATTCGCCAGGAGTGGCGAGGAAAAACTGGCCATGAGCCAGCGTCGAAGCCTACGGTTGGTGCGACGCGGAAGTTTCAGTGGCCGCAAGAAAATTAGGAAACTTATCCGGACATAGCAGGCATGCAAATGCTGCACTGCACAATTGTCACGATTCACCTATATTGGCTGGCGTGGAGGACCAACCAGGAGCCTGATTCATGGGTTTCTTCACGGAAATGTTCGCCCGGCCGCGCCCGCAGGAACATCTGCGATACCGCGCGGCGCTCGCGCTGCTTCATGCGATGAGCAATGCCGATCGCGCCGATATCGGCATCAAGCCCGCCGATTTTCCGCGCGTCGCCCGCGAAATGTCCATTCGCTAGATGCGTCTCGCGAGATGTCCCGGACGGATCCGGGACATCTCGGAATGCCTGCCCCTTAACGCGATCCCAGGAATGTCGCCTTGCCCAGCGGCACGCCATTGTGGCGAAGGATGTCGTAAGCGGTGGTGAGGTGGAAGTAGAAATTGGGCATGGCCACGTGCAGCAGATACTGCATGCCACCCAACGTCGTTTCGCGTCCGCCGAGTTTCAGTTCGATCACCTTGTCGTCGGAGCCGTCGATATCGGCGGCGGAGAACGTCGCCAGAAGCGCGAGCGTCTTGGCGATCCGCGCCTCGAGATCGGCAAAGCTTGCTTCATTGTCCTCGTATTTTGGTACCTCGCGGCCAGCCAGCCGCGACGGCGCGCCCTTGGCGTGGTCGGTGGCGATCTGCACCTGCCGGGTCAAGGCGAACATGTCGGGTGCGAGCCGCGCCGTCAAAAACACCTGCGGGTCGATCTTGCGGTCAAGCGCATTCTGTTCGGCAGCCGCCAGCACATTGGAAAGTGCTTTCAGCCTGGCTGAAAACACGGGCACGGATGCCTCATACATCGATATCGTCACGTCAGATCTCCTGTCCGGTCGGAACGCCGGCGCAGCGACGTAGCGCCTGCGCGCGCGATTCTTCAAGCGCCGTGGGCTCCGCGTCACCACGCCGCCGCAATCGCCATGGTAGAATTTCCGTTATCGACCGGAGATTCCCGATGAGACGCGTCCTTCTTGCAGCGGCTGCCTTTCTCTCCCTTGCCATATCAGGCCAAGCGTCGCTGGCCGCCGACGACGCGCCCGAAGCACCCTATGTCGACGACCGATCGAGCGCCGAGGCGGTCATTCGCTCGCTCTACAGCGCAATCAACCGGCACGAATTCGCCCGCGCCTGGGGTTACTACGGAGACGCAAAGCCGGCTAAGGATTTTGACAGTTTCGTCAAGGGTTATGACGGGACCGACAAGGTGGAAGTCACGACCGGAGCTATTTCCGACGACGGGGCCGCCGGCAGCATCTTCTACAACGTCCCGGTCGCCATCCGTGCCACCGACAAGAGCGGCGGCGAAAAGGTCTTTGCCGGCTGCTACACACTGCGCCAGGTCAATGCGCAGATCCAGGCCGCGCCGCCCTTCGATCCGATCCACATCGAAAAAGGCGCGCTGAAACCCTCAACGGCGGATTTCGAGGCGGCGCTGCCGCCAAGCTGCGGCGACGGCCCGCCGCCGCCGAAGAAGGATACGGCACTCGAGAAGGCCAAGAAAGCCTTCCTGGCGACCTATAGCGACCAGTGCGACAAGCAGTTCCTGGGCAATGAGCCGGAGGTATTTTCGATCAAGTACAAGGACAAGGATGCGCAGCCCGGCGATCCCGACAAGGAAACGCGGCTGTTCCATTTCTCCTGTTCGGCGGCGGCCTACAATGAAAGTTCGGTCTACTACATGACCGACGAATTGTCTGAAGTGCGGCAATTGCAGTTCGCCGAACCCAAGATGGACATCCGCTACGAGAACAATAACAGCGACGGCAAATTGCTGGGCATGAGCATCGTCGGCTTCGAGACGACCGGTTGGGCTGTCAATTCCAACTATGACGCGGACACCCACACAATCACCACCTTCGACAAGTGGCGTGGCGTCGGCGATGCCTCCGATTCGGGAACCTATCTGTTCCGCAACGGCGATTTCTCGCTGGTCCAGTATGACGTCGATGCATCCTATGACGGCGAGGAGAACCCACAGACGGTCGTCGACTACAACACCGCGCCCTGAGCGCCGGGGCTGCCAGACAGCGCCGGTCAAGGCGCCTTCGACAGCATCCAGTTCAGCGTGCCGCGCCAGTCGACCATGCGGATCGGCGTGCCGTGCGTGCCGGTCTCGAAGCGCACGAAACGGGTCGGATAGGGATAGGCCTTCGACCTGGCGATGATGGAGCGGAAGAAGGCTTCCTGGTTCGCCACGGGAAACACCACGTCATGGCTGCCCTGGCCGAAGAAGACCGGGACATGGCGCCTGAAGGCGGGACTTGCGAGAAAACTCTCGTCCCATAGCGACCCGAGCAGCAGCAGCCCGTTGATGCGCCGGCCGGTATCGTTGCGCGCGGCAAGCTTCCAGCACAGCGCGCCACCCATCGAGCCGCAGGCGACGAAGATTTTCGCGCCCGGCGACTGTTCGGCATAATGATCGATCAAGGCCGCGACCTGTGCGGCCCCCTTGTCGCCGAAATCAGGGAAATCCGGCGAGAGATAAAGCCCGCCATTGCCGGCCATCAGGTTCTTCAGTCGGTTGAAATTGCCGCCGAACGTGAAGTCGTCGACGCCCTGCTTGCGGCTGCCGCCCTGGCCGTGCAGATAGAGCACGATGAGGCCGGCGTCTTGCGTCTTGCCGACGGCGACGTGCCTGACATCGCCGGCGTCCGTCTTCAGCATCAAATCCTGCTGCACCTTGCGCACGCCGGTGTCGGTGTACTGCGGATGCACGCGCTTTTCCGGCACTTCGTCGCGCTGGTTGATATCGCGCATCTCGCGGTAGTCGATGACGGTGTAAGCGCCGCCGTCGCCGGTCGACAATGTCGCCGGATAGGCGAAGAGATCGTCCTTGAAGGGTTTTAGTTCGAGCGCATCGGCCTGGCCGGCAAGGCAAAGAACAAAAACCGCAGCCAGAAACCCGTGGAGGGGAGAAAGAAAACGAAAAGCCATACCGCAGGCTTGCGTAATTCAGCCTGGGTTTGTCAATCCTGCAGCACGCCGCCGGCGCCTTCGAGCGCCTCGCGGGTGTCGACATCGACAGAGGCGCCCTCGCCAATCTCGACATCGACGACATCGAGCCCCTCGGCCTCAACCAGATGGCGTGCGCCGGTATCACCTTCGAGATGAGCGATGGCCGGGAACAGCGCGCGCGGCAGGAGCACGGGGTTGCCGCGCTTGCCCTGATGCGAGGCGCGGACCACGGAATTCCCTCCGGCCTCGCGGAAGGCATCGATCAGCCGGTCAAGATCGTCAGATTCGATGCCAGGCATGTCTCCGAGGACGATCATCGCGCCGGCGGTGTCTTCGGGGAGATAGGCAATGCCAGCCTTCAGTGACGTCGACAGGCCATCGGCGAAGTCGGGATTGTCGGCGAAAGTGACGTCGAGGCCAGGCAAAGCCGCGCGTACGCGCTCGCGCTGATGGCCGGTGACGACGATCGTGCCCGACGCCTTCGAGGCGAGCGCGCGCTCTACGGTGCGACGCACCAGCGGCTTGCCGTCGAACAGCGCCATGAGCTTGTTCGGGCCGCCCATGCGGCTCGACCGGCCAGCCGCCAGAAGCACGATGGCGACCTTGAGCCGGCTCTTGGCCGGCAGCGGTTCGCGCGGCTGCGGCCGCGTCGGGATCTCCATCAGCAGCCCGCCGACCCCCATGCCGGCAATATCCTTCGCGGTGACGTCGAGGCCGGCAACCAGCCGGTCGAGCACCCAGTCGAAGCCGTTTTCCTTGGGACTGCGGGCGCAACCGGGCGCGCCGATGACGCGCTTGCCGCCGAGTGTACCGAGCACCAGCAGATTGCCGGGATCGACCGGCATGCCCGCGCGGACAACTGTTCCGCCCGCCCTCTCGATCGCTGCCGGCACCACATCGGCGAAGTCGCTCATCGCCGAGGCGCCGAAGATCACCACCAGGTCATTGTCGCGCGCCAGCGAGGCAGCAGCCTCCGCCACGGGCGCGATCTCGTGCGGCGTGCGGCGCTCCGCCGTCAACCTGCCGCCCGAACGCGCCAGCCGCGCTTCGGTGACGCGTAGCGTCTTGTCGAGCACACTGGGCTTGATGCCCGGCAGAACCGTCTGGATGACGCCGACGCGCACCGGCTGATAGGCGTTGACGGCAAATATCGCGCCGCCGGCGCAGATCTTCATCACGGTGTCGACCAAGGCGGAGGCGACCGCAAAGGGGATGATCTTCACCGTCGCCACCATCTGACCTTTTTCGACCGGAGCATGCTGCGCGAGCGTGGCAATGGTGATGGCGGGATCGACCGCGTTGATGGCGTCGATCATCCCAGCATCGACCGTGAAGATGCCTGATGCCTTGGCGTGGAGATTGACCCGGCCGGTGGCCGCCGGCCTCACCTCGATGCCGCTGAACCTCATGCTCTCGGCAATTCTCTGCGCCGCGGCGTCCTCGCCGAGATCATCCGAGCCCAGCACCGCCGCAACGACCTGCGAGACGCCAGCCCGCTTGAGTATGGAAACATCTTCGGCGCTCAGCCTGTGCGCCTTGCGAAAGCGCTTTTCACCAGCGGTAGTGGCATGCGCCAGCACCGCGCCTTCGGCCTCTTCAATCGCAATCGGACCGAATTTCACGCCACTGCGCCTTTGGCATCGAGGCCGCGCGAGCGGAAGGCGTGGATGGTCTGCGCGAGAACGGCGACGGCGATCTCGGCGGGGCTGGCGGCACCGATATCGAGCCCGATCGGCGCATGGATACGGGCGATCTGGTCGGCAGTTGCGCCCAGCGCCAGCAGGCGCTCGACCCGCTTGGCGTGCGTCTTGCGGCTGCCAAGCGCGCCGACGTAGAAGCAATTGGCGTCGAGTGCCGCCTTCAACGCGAAATCGTCGATCTTCGGGTCATGGGTCACGGCGGCAAGTGCGGTGTAGCTGTCGAGCGGATGGCGCTTCAACACATCTTCCGGCCACTCGGCATGCAGAGCGACATCGGGAAACCGGTCCGGCGTGGCAAAAGCCGTGCGCGGATCGATGATCTCGACGGGATAGCCGGCGATCTTCGCCATCGGCGCCAGCGCCTGGCTGATATGGACGGCGCCGATCACCACGAGGCGGGGCTGCGGCAGATGCGCGTTGAGAAAGAAGGTCCGCCCTTCGGCCTCGACCGAACCGGAATTGCCCGACCGAAAAGCTCTGGCGATCGCGGCTCCAAGATCGCCGGCGACCTGGTCGCCCTCACGCACGATGCGGTCGCGGCCATCACCGAGATCGGTGACGAGGATCGCCGCGCGCCGGGCGCGGCGCTCGGCATTCAAAGTCTTCAGGGCGTATGGATCCATCTGAGATCAGCCCAACCGCTCGACATACACCTTGATGCGGCCGCCGCAGGACAGGCCGACCTGCCAGGCGGTTTCATCGGCGACGCCGAATTCCAGCATCTTGGCTTTGCCGGAGTCGATGACGTCAATCGCCTCGCTCACCACGGCGCCCTCGACGCAACCGCCCGAGACCGAGCCGTGGAAATTGCCTTCGGCGTCAATGACCAGATGGCTGCCGACAGGCCTCGGCGCCGAACCCCAGGTCTCGACCACAGTGGCAATGGCGACATCCTTGCCATCCTTCATCCAACCTTCCGCGATGATCAGCGGATCGCGGGCCTCATCGAGATAAAGACTGTCGTTCATGGTTGCTTCTCTCAGGGTCTGTTTTTCCAGGGAGCCGGGAAAACATATGGCTATGCGGCGTGCCTCGCGCCAGCTTCCATCCATCGTCGCGGATCAACGGACTGTGCCGACTTCTTGTCCAGCGACGCGCAGAGGTCGGTGAGCGCCTCGAGATTGTGTACCGAGCGGAATTCATCGACATGCGGCAGCATCGCCTTGACGCCGCGGGCGCGTGCCTGAAAACCGTCGAAGCGCAGCAACGGGTTCAACCAGATCAGCCGTCGGCAGGATTTGTGCAGCCGCTCCATCTCTTCGGAAAGGCCGGCGACATCGTCGCGCTCCAGCCCGTCGGTGATCAGAAGCACGACCGCGCCCTGTCCCAGCACGCGCCGCGACCATATCAGGTTGAACTCGGCCAGTGTGTCGCCGATACGCGTGCCGCCGGACCAGTCCTTCACCGCCACCGAACAATCGGCAAGGGCGGCATCGGGGTCGCGGTGGCGCATCTGCCGGGTCAGATTGGTCAGCCGCGTGCCGAAGACGAAGGTGTGGACGCGGCGGCGTTTTTCCGTCAGCGCGTGCAGGAAATGCAGGAAGATGCGCGTGTACTGGCTCATCGAACCGGAAATGTCGGCCAGCACCACCAGCGGCGGGTGGACTTCGCGGGCCGAGCGGAATTTCGGCAGGATCAATTCACCGCCGGTGCGCGCGGCCGAGCGCATCATGGCACGCGGATCGATGCGGCGGCCATGCGCATCGGCTTTGAAGCGCCTGGTCCGCACCATGTCGAAAGGCAGCCGCAGCTCGGCGATCGCCTTCTTCGCGTCCGCCATTTCGGCTGCATTCATCTGGGCAAAATCCTTGCCGCGCAACACCTCGTTGCCGGAAAAGGTGAAGCGGGCATCAACCTCGATCTCAGGGACTTCCTGAGGTGGCTGGTTTTTCTGATGGCCTTCGAACATGGCTTGGCTGACGCGGTTTTCGGCCGCGCGTGGCTTCTGCTTCTCTTTGATGTCGGGCGCCACCGGCGAAAACATCGCCAGCAGTTTCTCGATCAGTTCGCGCGATTTCCAGAACAGCCGGAAAGCCTCGTCGAAGACCGGGTGATCCTCGTGCCTGGACACCAGCACCGCATGCAGCGTCCAGTAGAAATCGTCACGCGAGCCGATGCCTGCGGCCAGCACCGCCTCGATGGCATCCTTGACCGAGGCCGGCCCGACCCGCATGCCTGCCTTGCGCAAGGTGCGGGCGAAATAGACAATGTTGTCGGCGATGCGCCCGTCCGCCGTCGCCTCTTTGGGGTAAGCACCCGGCGCCTTCATCGCGTTACTCCGCCGCCGCGAGCTCGGCCTTGACCTCGTCGAGGATGCGCCGGCCCTCGCCCGTGCCGATGCGGGCAATGTCGTCCTGGTATTTCAACAGCACGCCGATCGTGTCGGAAACGGTCTCCGGATCGAGCGCCACCTTGTCGAGTTCGGTCAGCGCGCCGGCCCAATCTATGGTCTCGGCAACGCCCGGCACCTTGAACAATTCGATCTGGCGCAGTTTCTGGATGAAGGAGACTACCTCCGCCGAAAGCCGCTGATTGGCTCGCGGCACCTTGCGACGCACGATCTCCAATTCGCGCTCGGCATTGGGATAGTCGACCCAGTGATACAGGCAGCGCCGCTTCAACGCGTCATGGATCTCGCGGGTGCGGTTGGTGGTGATGATGACGATCGGCGGCTCTTCCGCCTTGATGGTGCCGAGTTCGGGCACCGTCACCTGGTAGTCGGAGAGGATTTCGAGCAGGAAGGCTTCGAAGGCTTCGTCGGTGCGGTCGAGTTCGTCGATCAGGAAGACCGGAGCCGCCCCTGTCTTGCCGGTCAGCGCATCGAGCACCGGGCGGCGGATCAGGTATTTTTCCGAGAAGACGTTGCGCTCCATCGCGGTGCGGTCGACCTTGCCGGCCGCCTCCTCCATGCGGATCTCGATCATCTGCGCGGCATAATTCCACTCGTAGACAGCAGACGAAACGTCGAGCCCTTCATAGCACTGCAGGCGGATCAGCCGGCGGCCAAGCGCCTGCGCCAACACCTTGGCGATCTCGGTCTTGCCGACACCGGCCTCGCCCTCGAGGAACAATGGCCGGTTCATACGCAGCGACAGGAAAAGCACGGTCGCCAGCGATCGGTCCGCCACATAATCCGCGCCGGTCAGGAGATCGAGCGTCTCGTCGATCGTCCGCGGTACGGGGCGCGGTTTCAGTTCGGTCATTCTTTCTCCGTGAACGCCGCCGCTCCGCTGTCCAGGACATGGTAGCCGCGGGCGTGATAGATCAACGGCCGCAAATTATCGCCCATGCGAAGGCCTGTCACCTTGCCAAAAAGCACACGATGCGTGGCCAGGTCCTTGGTGTCGATCAGTTCGCAGTCGAACACGGCCAGTGCTCCCTTCAGCGTTGGCGCGCCAGTGGAGATCACGTCCCATTCGCCGAGCGCGAAACGCTCCTCGACCGGCAGGCCGGTCATGCCGGAAAAGCCGACCGACAGCGGCTCCTGGTGCGAGGCCAGCGTGTTCAGGGCAAACCGGCCGTTTTTCACGAACAGCTCATTCTTGGCATTTTCGCGGTTGAGACACACCAAGATGGTCGGCGGCGTGTCCGACACCGAGCAGGCAGCGATCACCGTCGTGCCGCGCTTGCCGGCCGGCCCGTCGGTCGTGACCACATGGACGTGGCCGGCAAAATGGCTCATCGCGTCGCGATAGGCCTGTGGCCCAATGTCATTCTTCTTCAGCACCGGAAATTGTCCATAGCCAGAACCCTACCGCTATATATGGCCAGACATGACATGCCACAAGCGAAGTGCTTGGCCCATATCCCCGAATTCGCGTGTTGCACCAAGGCCGGGCAGCCTTTAGGTCTTGGCGGAATTGGCGCTCGCGCTGTTATCGCGGGCTTGGGAGGAACTCTTCTCAGAATGCGACCCGGGGCAACGATATCGGCCGCGCTGGCCTGGCTATTCCTGGCCGGCGCCGCCAGCGCTCAGAGGCTGACGATCGGCGTTGCTGCTCCGTTGTCGGGACCGTCGGCCATCCTCGGCAAGCAGATCGAGGCCGGTGCCGGGCTCGCGGCGCAAGCAAACGGCGTCGAACTCAAGACCGAGGATGATGCCTGCACCGCCGATGGCGGCGCTGCCGCGGCCAGGGCTTTTGCCGCGGCCAAGGTCAGTGTCGCGGTCGGCTTCCTTTGCACCGAAGCCATCGAGGCGGCGATGCCGATCCTCAAGGACGCCAATATCCCGGTCATCACCGTCGGCGTGCGCACCGAAAGCCTCACCGACCGCCGCGCCAAGACCGGCTGGCCGGTCTATCGCCTGGGGCCGCGCGGCGACGATGAGCGCAACGCCGTCGCCTCCACCCTCACCCGCCTGTGGCAGAAGGAGCTGTTCGCCATCATCGATGACGGCACCATCTATGGGCGCGAGATGGCGGAAACATTTCGCGCGGCGGCCGAGCAAGCGGCGCTGAAGCCGGTGTTCGTCGACACGTTCCGGCCGCAGCTCGACAACCAGATAGGGATGATCGGGCGGCTGAAGAAGGCCGGCGCCACGCACGTCTTTGCCGGCGGCGACGGTGACGACATCGCCATTATGGGCCGCGACGCCGCGCAGCTGCAGGCCGGCATCGTCTTTGCCGGCGGCGAAAATCTGCGCACGCCGCCCGGAGACGTGCCCTATGCGACGGGTACGCTGATGATCGCGCCGCCCGAATGGGCCGATGTCGCCGACGCAAAGGTGCTGGAAAGTTTCTCCGCGCGAAAGATCGTGCCGGACGGCTACACGCTGCCGGCCTATGCGGCGGTGGAGATAGCCAAGGCGGCATCGGCCTTGTCCCCAGGCAAGCCGCTGACCGAGGCGCTGAGCGGGCATGATTTCACCACGGCGATCGGGCCGGTCCGCTTCGATGCCAAGGGCGACCTCAGCCAGAGCCCCTACCGCGTCTTCCGCTTCGACGGCACGCGCTTCGTGCCTTTGGAAAGCAATTGATGTTCCGCACCGGTCCGCGCAATCTGATCACCGACGTTGCTGGCCTGCGCGTCGGCAATTCTTCCGACGCCCGGCTGAAATCCGGCGTGACGACTATCCTTTGCGACGAACCAGCGGTGGCCGGTGTCCAGATCCTGGGCGGCGCGCCAGGCACGCGCGAGACGGACCTGCTCGAACCGCACAATTCGATCGAGGCGATCCACGCCGTGGTGCTGTCCGGCGGTTCGGCTTTCGGCCTTGATGCCGCGTCTGGCGTGCAGGCGGCACTGCGCAAGCGCGGCATCGGCTTCGAGGTGGGCGGATTTCGCGTGCCGATCGTGCCGGCGGCGATCCTGTTCGACCTGCGCAACGGTGGGAACAAGGAGTGGGGTCGTTATCCCCCATATCGCGACCTCGGTTATGAGGCAGCGCAATCTGCCGCCACCGATTTCCAGTTGGGCACGGTCGGCGCCGGCACCGGTGCGCTGACCGCCGGGCTGAAGGGCGGCCTGGGCTCCGCTTCGACGCTGCTGGACACTGGCGTCACCATCGGTGCGCTGGCCGCCGTCAATCCGACCGGATCGGTGACCGTCGGGCGCACCCGTCATTTCTGGGCGGCGCCCTTCGAAATCAGCGACGAATACGGCGGGCTCGGCTATCCCGCGCCCATGCCGGACGATGCGAAGGCGATCTTGCTGAAATACCGCGACAGGCAGGCAGACAGGCAGATGGAATCCGGCGGCAACACCACGATCGCCGTCATCGCGACGGATGCGGTTCTCACCAAGGCCGCTGCGAAACGCCTGGCAATGTCGGCGCATGACGGCTTCGTGCGCGCCATCTGGCCGACGCACACGCCGGCCGACGGCGATCTTGTGTTCGCACTGGCGACGGGAACAAGCGGCATCCGGCTCGAGGCCGATGCGGCAATCGACCTTTATGCCGCAGCCGGCGCCACCATGGCGCGCGCCATCAGCCGCGGCGTGTTTGCCGCGACGCCGGCGGACAACGACCTGTTTCCCGTCTGGTCGTCGCGTTTGGGCTGAATCGATCGATCAGACCGGATCGGATTTTTCTTCCTCGAACGTTACCGCCACGTCGGAATTCGCTGACAGCCACACCTTCTTGCCATCGACTTCTGCAACCAGGGCCAGAGGAATGTAGTGGTGATGACCTTTGTGAGCGCCCTCGCCGCTGTCGGCCTTGGTCAGCTTGATGCGCTGGCCGTCGACCTTGTCGACAGTGCCGAGATGCACGCCATCGGCGCCCACGACTTCCATATGCTCACGAATTTTGCTGGTGTCGGTCATGGTTGGTTCTCCATTGGGACTGCCGACAATAACAAATGACAAGCCGATTGGATGCATCGGCTTCGTCCTGCACGACGTTTTGATTTCGTCGTGCTAGGGATTGCAACGATCACGGCTGCGGGAGTGAAAAAGATGCGAATGCTTTTCCTGTTTGCCATCTCCCTGGCAGTACAGCTTTCAGCGTCGATCGCCGTCCAGGCCGGCGATGTCGCCGAGCTTGAAATCCTTGGCTTCAGCAAGGATGGCGGCGTGTTCGCCTTCGAGGAATACGGCGTCCAGGACGGGTCGGGCTTCCCCTATGCCAACCGCTATTACATCGACACGAGCACCGACAGCTTTCTCAAGGGCACGCCGATCAGGGTCCGGCTCGACGACGAGAACGCCAAGCTCGACGCGGCGCGCCTCCAGGCCCGGCAAAAGGGCGAGGCCATTGTCAGCCAGGCCGAGTTGAGCGCCAACCGCGGCATCACCGCCGGCTTCAACCCGGTGACCGAGCTTTCGGCCGATCCGCACCGCATGGCGGTCAATCCGCGCCCTATCTTCTCTCCGGTCGACCAACCGCTCGAGTTTCGGCTGGACGAGATCGGCATGAACAACACCGAAGGCTGCGACAGTCAGGGCGAGATCAATGGCTTCCGGCTGCTGCGCATCGAAGCGCAGGATGGCGGCACCACCAAATTGCTGCATGAGGATAAGTCTATCCCCAAAAGCCGCGGCTGCCCGAACGGCTACCGCATCGGTGCGGTCCAGACATTCTCCATGGATAGCCTCAGCGCCTATGCGGTGCTGATCGCGGTGCGCCAATATGGCTTCGAGGGTCCGGACTTCCGCTGGATCGCCGTGACCGGCCGCCTGTGACACCCTACGCCGCCACACTCAACGTGAACTACGTCCGCCGCGCCTTGCCAGGGTGGCGCGCGACGCTTTTCGGCTCGTTCTTGTGGGCCGCAACCATGGGCACGAGCGCGCTCATCAACCTGTTGCTGGATAATTGGGTGACTCCGGAGAAAATCCGCACCGTGTCGCTGCTGTTTGCGGGCGGCGGCGCGCTGGCCTTTCCGGTCGGCCTGTTCGCGGCACGGCTGGTCTCGCTCGGAAGGGGCCGGGAGGTCGCCTTCGCGGCGGCAATGGTGTGCCTTGTCGCCGCGACGATCGGGCTGACCGCCGGGTTCTATGCCTTGCAATACCGGTCCTACTATGCCGAATGGCATGCACCGGTCTTCACCCTCACCTGGGGGTTTCAGCTCGCCTTCACGATGGCGGTGGCGTCCTACCAGTTCATGGTGCTGGGCATCAGGCTCTATTTTCCGCTTGGGTTCATCGCCTTGTTTGCCGCCAGCCTCTGGTTTGCACAGCAGCGGCGTTGAGCATTTTGTCTGTCTCTGTTAGGAGGCGGGCTAACCTTGAGCGGTTCAGCGCTTGGTAGAACCGCCGACCCGCTCTAACTCCTTCTTTTTCGCAATCCCTGTGGGAAAACCGCTGCACACTTTTCCTGGAATTGCTCTAGACACATCAGGACTGACCGATGATCCCTCGCTATTCCCGGCCGGAAATGGTCGCCATCTGGTCGCCCGAAACCCGGTTTCGCATCTGGTTCGAAATCGAGGCCCATGCCTGCGACGCGTTGGCCGAACTCGGCGTCATCCCGAAGGAAGCGGCAAAGACCATCTGGGAAAAGGGCGGTGCCGCGAAATTCGACGTCGAGAAGATCGACGAGATCGAACGCGTCACCAAGCATGACGTCATCGCCTTCCTCACACATCTTGCCGAGTTCGTCGGACCGGATGCGCGTTTCATCCACCAGGGCATGACGTCTTCGGATGTCCTGGACACCTGCTTTGCCGTCCAGCTTACCCGCGCCAGCGACATTCTGCTCGCCGACATTGACGGCCTGCTTGCCGCGCTCAAGCGCCGCGCCTTCGAACACAAGGACACCGTTACCATCGGCCGCAGCCACGGCATCCATGCCGAGCCGACAACCTTCGGCATCAAGCTGGCGCAGGCCTATGCCGAATTCTCGCGCTGCCGCGAGCGGCTGGTGCACGCACGCGAAGACATCGCCACCTGCGCCATATCAGGGGCAGTCGGCACCTTCGCCAACATCGAACCCTATGTCGAGGAGCATGTCGCGGCAAAGCTAGGGCTGAAGCCGGAGCCGGTATCGACGCAAGTGATCCCGCGCGACCGCCACGCCATGTTCTTTGCCACGCTCGGCGTCATCGCCTCGTCGATGGAGCGGCTGGCGACCGAGATCCGGCACCTGCAGCGCACCGAGGTGCTGGAAGCGGAAGAGTATTTTTCGCCGGGCCAGAAAGGCTCGTCGGCAATGCCGCACAAGCGCAATCCGGTGCTGACGGAAAACCTCACCGGCCTTGCCCGCATGGTGCGCTCCATGGCGCTGCCGGCGATGGAGGATGTGGCGCTCTGGCACGAGCGCGACATCTCGCACTCCTCTGTCGAGCGCATGATCGGGCCGGACGCCACGGTGACGCTGGATTTCGCGCTGTCACGCCTGACCGGCGTCGTCGACAAGCTGGTCGTCTATCCCGAGAACATGCTGAAGAACATGAACAAGTTCCGCGGCCTGGTGCATTCGCAGCGCGTCATGCTGGCGCTGACGCAAGCCGGCCTGTCGCGCGAGGACTCCTACCGGCTGGTGCAGCGCAACGCCATGAAGGTGTGGGAGCAAGGCGCTGATTTTCTTGAGGAACTTTTGGCCGACAAGGAAGTCACCGCCGCGCTCCCCGAGGCGGAAATTCGCGAGAAATTCGACCTGGGCTACCACACCAAGCACGTCGACACGATCTTCAGGCGGGTGTTTGGGGAGGCTTGAGAACCTAAACGCGCCAAAGAAAAAGGCCCGCCTTTCCGGCGGGCCTTTTCGTATCCGAACCTGCGAGGGACAAAGCCGATCACGCCTTTCCAGGAACGGTCCTGATCACCGTGCCCCAGGGATCCTCACGGGTCGCTTCGCCGGTCACATTGTTCGAACGCATCTCGACCCAGGCGAGGCCCGAGCGCGACGGGTCGCGACGGCCGGCGCCGGCGCTCTGCCAGGCATTGGCGCCGATGTGATGATGGTAATGGCCTGACGACAGGAACACTGCCTGACCGCCATATCTGGCCACCGTGTCGAAGCCGAATTCCTGGTTCCACCAGGCTTCCGCCTCTTCCGGCCTGCCGACACGCAGATGGACATGGCCGACAATGCTGTTTTCGGGCGCGCCTTGCCAGCCTGCATCGCCGGCCGGCACTTCGCCGACGACAGCCGGAATGTTGAGCCGTTCGGTCGCCATGGCGATCTTGTCGCCGTTCCATTTCCAGTCCTGCGGTCGACGGTCGGCATAGATCTCGATGCCGTTGCCTTCGGGGTCGGTCAGGTAGAGCGCTTCGCTGACCAGATGGTCGGACGCACCCTCGATGGCGATCTTGTCTGATATGGCGTGGTTGATCCAGCGGCCGAGATCGGCACGGCTGGGCAGCAGGAAGGCCGTGTGGAACAGGCCGGCGCTGCGCGGATCGTCCGGCTTGGCGGAAGCATCCGGCTCAAGGACCAGCAACGGACGGCTGCCGGCGCCGAGCGTGATCGCGCCATCGGCACGGCTCAATTCCTGCAGGCCGACGACCCTGCGGTAATAGGCGGCGAGGCTTTCGGCATCGCGCGCCTTCAGCCCGACGCGGGCAACGCTCACCGGCGTGGTGGCGGCAAATGGCAGTTCGCTCATCGTAATCTCCATTGCGGCAACGCTTGATGAAGCTCCCAATGCCAGGAGCCCGGCGCCGCCGATCATTGTACGTCGTGTCAGCGCCAAAATCGCGGTCCTCCACGGCTGTTTCTCTCCCAACGACAGATCGTCGATCGCGATCGTTCACACAAGACGGCGAAAAGCGAACATGGTGTTCACCATTACGAGCAGGAACGCGTCCATCAACGGTTGCATGAGGCAATCGCGCTCGCTATCTCAGCGCCATGAAAGTCAAAGATGCAGATATCCTGATCGTTCCGGGCTACACCAATTCTGGGCCCGAGCATTGGCAAACCCGCTGGCAATCGAAACTGTCGACGGCGCGTCGCGTCGAGCAGGCAGAGTGGTCGAAGCCGGTGCGCGAGGACTGGACGGCGAGCGTGGCCAAAGCGGTCAACGAGGCTGAGAAGCCGGTGGTCATCGTCGCACATTCGTTAGGGGTGGCTGCGGCCGTGCAGGCCATCCCGCAATTCGTCAAACCGGTCGCCGGCGCCTTCTTCGTGGCGCCGCCCGATGTCGCCAACCCAGGGATCAAGCCGAAGCACCTGATGACCTTCGGCCCCTACCCGCGCGAGCCGCTGCCTTTTCCGTCGATCGTGATCGCCAGCCGCAACGACCCGTTCTGTGCCTTCGATGTCGCCGAGGACATAGCCGGCGCCTGGGGTTCGCTGTTCATCGATGCCGGCGAGACCGGCCATCTCAACCAGGATTCCGGCTTCGGCCCTTGGCCCGAAGGCTCGATGACCTTCGCCAAGTTCCTGACGGATCTGTGATTCAGACCCAAAGTCGACGCACAGAGTCCCCGAAGAAACCCCCGAGCTCCAATAAACAATAATTTAAGGTGGCTCGCGATACTTCTTATACGCGGCGAACTCTGTTCACCGCGTATATGCGATATTGCTCAATAACAATTCTTCACGCTCAAACGAAGGTATTTGCTTGCGCAAGGACGCTTCACTCGAATTTTTGAGGGGTGCTGCAGCGCTGGTCGTTTTGAATGGGCATATTTTGCGTGCTTTCGCCCCGTCGGCGGCGGGCGGAGACGGAGACAACGCCGCGCAATCCCTCAAGACAAGTCTGGCTTTCATCGCCTTCAATGGCGGCTCTGCCGTCTACCTGTTTTTCGTCCTCTCTTCCTATGTGCTTGTGAAGCGCTATTTCCAGACCCGCGAAGCGCAAGATCTGCTGCTGGGTGCGATAAAGCGTTTGCCTCGTCTGGCCGGACCAGTGCTTGTCACGGTTCTGGCATCCTGTTTCATCTTCAAGCTCGATCTGTATTTCTTCAAGAATGCGGCTGCGGTCACCCAATCCGAGTGGCTGAGCAGATTCGGCAATGCTTCAAGGGTGCTCTCGCCGGAGACAGCGAGTTTCGCCGACGCGTTCCAGCAAGGAGCCTGGCGGACGTTTATCTACGGCGACAAATATTATGACAGCAGCCTGTGGACCATGACGGTCGAGTTCTGGGGGAGCATGTTGACCTTCGCCCTCGCCCCCATCGTCTTTTTCCTCCTGGGCCGCTGGACGCTGCTTTCCTGGTTCTGCATAGCAACAGGCGTGTTCCTGGCGCTGCAAGTCAGCTTCTTTTTTTGTGCCTTTCCGGCCAGCCTCATGCTCTATCCGCTTCTCGCCATGGGTTTGCGCCCGAATCGCTGGGTAAGAGGCGCCATGGTGATCGTTTCCCTTACGCTGCTGGGCTACGCGGGGAGTGCTGTCGGCATATACCGGCCCTTTGCGCTGCTTGAGACCGCGGTTTCTGATGATGTCGGCCTGAGGCAAGCCTGCGTGGCCATCCCGGCAAGCATCATGTTGGTCTACGCTATGCTAAGTGTGGACGAGCCTCCAGCATGGCTCTCGAGCAAGGCGGCACGTTTCCTGGGCGACCTGTCTTTCCCGCTCTACCTCGTGCATCTCCCCGTTATCTGCTCACTGGCATCATGGGTTCTGTTGGTCAGCGGTTCCACCGCACTTGGTGCCGCCGCCGCCATGCTGGGTTCGATCCTCGCGGCGTTGCCGCTCGTGATCTTCAACAATTGGTGGGTCCAGGTGCTCGGCGCCCTGTTCAACAGGTTCAGGCGCGGCGGCCCTATCGCCGCGGCGCCTGCTGCAGCGAGCGCCTGACCGCCCGGCGCCGCGACGGCAGCTCGTCCGGTTCGGGTTCAGGCTCCGATCGAATCCTTGATATCTTTCAACAGTGTCTTTGCCCCCAATGAAATCAACGCATGCTCGGACCCGGTGGCGAGCAGGCGATAGCCCATCGAGACGACACGGCCGGCAATTGCTGGTTCGACGACATAGATCGCGGCATGTTTTCCGGCCTTGCGGGTGCGCTCGGCCACCGCCGCCACCGTCTCCATCATGCTCTCCAGCGTCGAACTGACTGTGGCGCCATTGGTCCAGGCAATCGAGAAATCCGACGGCCCGAGGAAGATGCCGTCAATGCCGGGCGTGTCGAGAATGCCGTCGAGCGCGTCGAGCGCGGCGCGCGTCTCGACCATGGCAAAGGCCATGGTGCGCTGATTGGTGTCGCGCAGCCATTCGGCATAGTCGCCCTTGCCGTGGCGCGGAAAGGCGTAGGTGGGTCCCCACGAGCGCTCGCCGAGCGGTGGATATTTCATTGCCGCGGCGAACAGTCTTGCATCGGCCACCGAATTCACCATCGGCGCGATCACCGCCTCGGCGCCGAAATCGAGCGCCCGGCTTGCCATGTCGAAACGGCCGACGGGGATGCGCACCAGCGCCGGCTTGTTTGCGGCAAGCACGGGCATAAGACCGCGCAGCACGCTGTCCTCGTGATGACCGCCATGCTGCATGTCGAGCGTGATGGCATCGAAGCCCTGTTTGGCGAGGATCTCGACGGTCAGGGCGTCCGGCACTCCGGACCAGGCGGTGACCAGCGTTTCATCGGCAGCAAGGCGGGACTTCAGGGACATCTAATCTCTTTCCTCGTTAATGTCGGCAGTTTCAGCCGGAAACCACGGCGAAGGCAAAGAAAAACCGCCCGGCTTGGCCGGGCGGTCGATTGGTCCAGTCAGTCCTTTGCCGCAGGTTCCGTCGCAAAACCGGGACATTTTTGCGAAACCTGCGTCTTCCCGGATCAGGTGTTCTTGATCTGCTCGATCGCCTGCGCCATCAGTTCGTCCATGGTGCGGCGGATCTGATGGTCAGACTGCTCGACACCGGCGGCATCGAAATCCTTGCGGATCTTGCGGAACACGTCGTGATCGCCGGCTTCCTCGATGTCGGAAACAACGACTTCCTTGGCATAAGCATCGGCGTCGGCACCCGACTTTCCGAGCTTTTCGGCGGCCCACAGGCCGAGCGCCTTGTTGCGGCGCGCCGACGCCTTGAAACGAAGCTCTTCGTCGAATGCAAATTTGCGCTCGAAGCCTTCTTCGCGATCTTTCATGCTGCTCATGGCGTCCCTCCGGGTCAAATCCGATTCGTTGGCAAGAGATATGTGTGTTGCCAAAGCACAAACCAAAAGGTCGCGAGCCGGTCAATACGCTTCGTCATATGCTGCGCTGCGGCATTTCAGTCCCGAAAGCGGTTGATTGGACGGATTTGCCGATTGAGCAAACGGTGTGATTGGGATAGACCCGGCATTGAACCCAACCGTCGCCGCACTAATATAGGCAGACGGACAGGAACTGGTCGCTTGCCGCCTGCCCGCAAATCCAGAGAAAAAATCAGATGAAAAATCGCCGCCGCATTTATGAAGGCAAGGCCAAGATCCTCTATGAGGGCCCGGAGCCGGGTACGCTCATCCAGTTCTTCAAGGATGATGCGACCGCTTTCAACAAGAAGAAACACGAGGTCGTCGACGGCAAGGGCGTGCTCAACAACCGCATTTCCGAGCACATCTTCAACCACTTGAACCGCATGGGCATCCCGACCCACTTCATCCGCCGGCTCAACATGCGCGAGCAGCTGATCAAGGAAGTCGAGATCATTCCGCTCGAAGTGGTGGTGCGCAACGTCGCCGCCGGCTCGCTGTCCAAGCGCCTCGGCATCGAGGAAGGCACCGTCCTGCCGCGCTCGATCATCGAATTCTACTACAAGGCCGACGCGCTCGACGATCCGATGGTGTCGGAAGAGCACATCACCGCCTTCGGCTGGGCAAGTCCGCAGGAAATCGACGACGTGATGGCGCTCGCCATCCGCGTCAACGATTTCCTCTCCGGCCTGTTCATGGGCGTCGGCATCCAGCTCGTCGACTTCAAGATCGAATGCGGCCGCCTGTTCGAGGGCGACATGATGCGCATCGTCGTCGCCGACGAGATTTCGCCGGACTCTTGCCGCCTGTGGGACGTGGCGACGCAAGACAAGCTCGACAAGGACCGTTTCCGCCGCGACATGGGGGGCCTCGTCGAGGCCTACCAGGAAGTCGCCCGCCGCCTCGGCATCATGAACGAGAACGAGCCGCCGCGCCCGACCGGCCCGGTGCTTGTCGCTTCGACCGACGTCGTCAAAGGCAAGCCGCACTGATAGCGGCTTGCGATCCGATACTTAGAACAGGAGCATGTCCAGCGTGATCAAGGCCCGCATTACCGTCACCCTCAAGAACGGCGTCCTCGACCCGCAAGGCAAGGCGATCGAACACGCACTGTCCGGTCTGGGCTTCGGCGGCGTCGGCGCGGTGCGGCAGGGCAAGGTGTTCGACGTCGAACTGGCGGAAAGCGACAAGGCCAAGGCCGAGGCCGATCTGAAAGCCATGTGCGACAAGCTGCTGGCGAATACGGTGATCGAGAACTATAGTGTGGCCATAACCTGAGGTTGTGCCGGAGCCACTATGCCGGAAGTTACGAATGAGCTGATGTTCGAGCTTCTGAAGTGCGTTCATCACGAGATTGCTGAGCTTCGTCAGGATGTTTCTGAAACGAAACGGGAATTGAATGTGATGCGGGGTCACATGGTGGCGACGCAAAGCGATATCCACAACATCTACGGAATTCTCGCCCGTCAGGATGATCGACTCGAACGTATTGACCGCCGTCTCGACCTGCGCGAACTTGCCGAAGCTCAAAGGCCTTTTGAACCAAAATGAAATCAGCCGTCGTCCTCCTGCCTGGCCTCAATCGCGACCGCGACATGATCGCGGCACTGACCAAGATTTCAGGAAAACCGCCGGTTACCGTCTGGCAGACCGACACGGAAATCCCTGACGTCGACCTGATCGCCATCCCAGGCGGCTTCTCCTTCGGCGACTATCTGCGCTGCGGCGCGATCGCAGCGCGCATGCCGGTCATGCGGGCCGTCGCCGAAAAGGCGGCCAAGGGCGTCGCAGTCGTCGGCGTCTGCAACGGCTTTCAGATCCTGGTCGAGGCCGGCCTGCTGCCGGGGGCGCTCATGCGCAACACCTCGCTGAAATTCGTCTGCCGGCAGGTCAAGCTCGAGGTCACCAACGCCAACACCATGTTCACCCGCCGTTACCAGCCGGGCCAGATCATCCGCTCGCCGGTGGCGCATCATGACGGCAATTACTTCGCCGATGCCGAAACCCTTGCCCGCCTCGAAGGCGAAGGCCAGGTGGTGTTCCGCTATGCCGAGGGCACCAATCCCAATGGCTCGATCAACGACATTGCCGGCATCATCAGCGAACAAGGCAATGTGCTCGGCCTGATGCCGCATCCGGAAAACCTGATCGAGGCCGCCCATGGCGGCAGCGACGGCCGGGCGCTGTTCGAAGGCGCGCTCGGTCTCGCCGCTTGACGATCTCAGCCGCGAATGCGGCAAGCTTTACACGGACATCGAGTCCATTGCTCTGGGGAGAGAGACGGTCATGAAACTCTATTCGCGGCCGTTGTCGCCCTATTCGTCGATCGTGCGGGCTCTGGCCTATATCAAGGACGTGCCCCTCAAGATCATCGCGCCGCCGCCGGGTTTTCCAATCCCCGAAGCGTTTCGCGCCATTTCGCCGATGAACCGGATTCCGGTGCTGATCACCGGCTCGGGTGAAACCATCGTCGAATCGGTTGTCATCGCCGAATATCTCGAGGAACGGTTTCCGGAACCGGCGCTGCTGCCGCCCGATTCCAAGGACCGCGCGCTGGTACGCATGTTCGCCCGCATCACAGATCTCGACGTACTGACGCCGATGATGAAGCTATTCGAGCTGCATTTCGTGCCGAAGCGCAACAATGCCGAGATCGACGCCCAATTCGCCCGCCTGCATCACGGGCTGGCGGCGATCGAGGCACGCATGGCGCAAGGCCCCTTCGCGCTGGGCAACGACATCAGCTTTGCCGACGCCTGGCTGACGCCGACCCGTTTCATCTTCAACAATTTCCGCGCCATGACCGGTCGCCACGACCTGCTCGACGCCTATCCCAAATTCGATGCCTATCAGCAGATCGCCTCGCAGCATCCGGCCTTGTCGCGGGTCTGGGGCGAGATGACCGACGGCCTGAAGATCTCTCTGACCGAACTCGAGATGGGTGCCGCTTGATCAAGAGCAAGACGATCGTTCTCGTCGCAGCCGCAGGCTTTGCCCTGGCGTCATGCCAATCGACCCCGAAGAGCACGCCGGCGCCCTCAGGCAAAAGTGCGGCACTGCTGGCCATGGAACAAGTGGCAATCGCGGCCCACAAATGCTGGATCGCCAGCAAGGACCCGGCCTTCAAGCAATATCAGATGGCCAATGAACTGAACTCGTTCAGCGGCACGCCGCGTTTCCTTTTGGTGCCGGCCAAGCATTATGGCGGCAAGCCGTTGCTGGTTGTGCAAGCGCAAGGCAATTCGAGCCGCGTCGACGTGTTCGGACCGCTGATGAACGACCCGCTCGGCGCACGCATCGGCTCGGACATTGCCCGCTGGCAGACGGGCAATCCGGCCTGCGCCGCCACCGCCTGAGCATGGGCCGCTTCCTGCAGGTGACGGGTCTGGCCATTGGTCTGGTCGGCCTCGTCCTGCAGTTCTGCATCAGCATCCCAGCGTCGATGGAAGCCGGCCGCAGCCTGCTCGGCTCGATCGTCTTCCTGTTCAGCTTCTTCACCATCCTGACCAACATCGGCGCTGTGCTGGTGTACACATCCCTGCTGTCATCCACCGGCTATGCCTGGCTGCCGGCTTTCGCCGGGCCGCGGATGCGTGCGGGTGTTGCGGTTTCGATCACCGTCGTCTTCATCGTCTATGCCACGGTTCTGGCACGGCTCTGGCAGCCGCAAGGCCTGTTCCTGCTCTGTGATGTGCTGCTGCACTATGTGACGCCAGTCCTGTTCGTGCTGTGGTGGCTGGTAGCTGGGGCCGACGGCAGAACGAGATGGAGCGACATTTCCTGGTGGATGCTCTACCCCATCGCCTATCTTGCCTATGCGCTGGTACGGGCACCGATCGCGGGTGAAGTGCCCTACCCTTTCCTCGATGTCGCCAAGAACGGCGCCGCCAGCGTAGCCATTGCGGCATTGGCCATCACCGCGCTGTTCCTGGTGATCTCTATCATTGCCGCTTTTATCGATCGCGGCATCGGCCATCGCGAGGCCAAAAGGGTCCGTTGAGATTGGCCTCTATTCCCAAAAGCGCCTGATGCCCTCACGATGGGCATCACAGCGAGAGATGCCGATATCCTTGAGCTGATCGTCGGTCATCTCCAGCAAAGCCAGCCGGCCGCGCCGGCGCTCCAGCAAATGGCCGATCCATCGTGCCAGCGAGCTGACCAGACGCACCAGACTGCCGACAAAGCCTCGCTGGCCGGCCGGACGCAGCGCCTCGCCTGGAACCGCGGCTCTGGAATGGCGGATTGTCGCGATTGTATCCATTTTCTTTCTGCCAAGACGCTCAATTGCACCCATTTTGGTGCGCGATGATATGTATTGACTCATATTTCGGTGCAATATAGAAAATTGTCACCATGACAAATTGGCTTCCAGATCTGACCGGCGGCGCCGGACCGCTCTACCAACGCCTTGCGGACTCCGTTGAAGCGGGCATCGACCAGGGCGTGATCGGCGCTGGGACAAAACTGCCACCGCAGCGCGACCTCGCCTATGACATCGGCGCCACGGTTGGCACGGTCGGCCGAGCCTACCAATTGCTGCGTGAGCGCGGGCTGGTGAGCGGCGAAGTCGGGCGTGGAACCTATGTGCTTGGCCGGCGCGCCGACGGCGTGAAACCGGAGACACCCGACGTCAGCGTGGAAGGCACGCGCTATGTCGATGCGCCCCAGGACAAGCTGCGTTTCGACAGCACGGCGGCGCCCGATGTCGGCCAGGGCGCTATCGTCGCCGAAGTCCTGTCGCGCACCGCGCAGGATCATCCCCATGAAATCTCGAGCTATACGCGCGATTTTCCTGCCCGCTGGTACGAAGCCGGCACCCGCTGGCTGTCGAGAAACACCTTCCGCCCGGCCGCCGACAGCATCGTTCCGACGCTTGGTACCCATGCCGCGGTGATGGCGGCGATCGCCGCACTCACCACGCCGGGCGACTATGTCGCCTTCGAACACCTCACCTATTCGCAGATCTCGCGTAGCGCCGGACTGATCGGCCGGCGCACGGCGTTGGTGGCGTCGGATGACGAAGGCCTCGACCCGGCCGATTTCGAGCGCGTCTGCGCGCAAAAGCACCCGAGGATGATCTTCCTGATGCCGACGGCGCAGAATCCGACCCTGACGACACTGTCCGCCGGGCGCCGCGAGGCGATCGCGCGTGTCGCGCGCGAATACAACGTCATCCTGATCGAGGATGATCTTTACGGCCACCTGACCGACGATCCGACACCGTTGCTCGCTGAATATGCCCCGGAGAGAACCATCGTCGCCGGCGGCCTGTCGAAATCGGTGGCGGCCGGAATCCGCGGCGGCTGGCTCTCCTGTCCTCCCGCCTATCGCCACCGGATCCGCATCGCCCACAAGATGATCACTGGCGGCATGCCCTTCCTGCTGGCGGAGGTGAACACAAGGCTGGTGCTTTCCGGTCAGGCCGGCGATATCCGCAAGCGCAGCATCGCCGAAATCAGCGCCCGCATCGCGATCGTGCGCGAGACCTTGGCCGGCTTCGCGTTCAAGTCACACGACAAGGTGCCCTTTGTCTGGCTGACTTTGCCCGACCCATGGCTTTCCGGCACCTTCAAGAATGCCTGTCTCGAACATGGCGTGCTGATAGACGACGAGGACGAGTTCAAGGCCGGCCGCTCCGAACAGGTCTTTCATGGCGTCCGCTTCGGTACTTCGCAGCCGAAACAGCGCGGCGATGTCGCCGACGGCGTCGCCGTCATCCGCCGTCTCCTCGACGAAGGCCGCGCCGGCTACGACAGCTTCTCCTGAACCTCGAGCGCCTTGGGCGCCTGGGAATACCACCCATTCGGACTGCCCTGTGGCTTTGTCGGGTTTTCGTGCGTTTTTCGCTCGTCGACGGGTGTATCGGCTGCAAAGCTTGCGATAAGAGGGGACTCAAAATCCCCGCTCCATGGACATAAATCACCGCCCATGACCATTTCCAATTCCGTGCCGATCACCCCAGAGCTCATTGCCGCGCATGGGCTGAAGCCCGACGAATATCAGCGCATCCTGGACCTCGTCGGACGCGAGCCGAGCTTTACCGAGCTCGGCATCTTCTCGGCAATGTGGAACGAGCACTGCTCCTATAAATCCTCCAAGAAGTGGCTGCGCACGCTGCCCACGACAGGACCGCAGGTCATCCAGGGGCCGGGCGAGAATGCCGGCGTGGTCGACATTGGGGACGGCGACTGCGTCGTCTTCAAGATGGAGAGCCACAACCACCCCTCCTTCATCGAGCCCTATCAAGGCGCGGCGACCGGCGTCGGCGGCATTTTGCGCGACGTCTTCACCATGGGCGCACGACCGATCGCGGCGATGAACGCGCTGCGCTTCGGCGCGCCTGACCACCCCAAGACCAGGCATCTCGTCGCCGGCGTGGTTTCGGGCGTCGGCGGCTACGGTAATTCCTTCGGCGTGCCGACAGTCGGCGGCGAGGTCAATTTCGACGCCCGCTACAACGGCAACATCCTGGTCAACGCTTTTGCCGCGGGCCTCGCCAAGACCAATGCCATCTTCCTGTCGGAAGCCAAGGGCGTCGGGCTGCCGGTCGTCTATCTCGGCGCCAAGACCGGCCGCGACGGCGTCGGCGGCGCCACCATGGCGTCGGCCGAGTTCGACGACAAGATCGACGAGAAGCGCCCGACCGTGCAGGTCGGCGACCCCTTCACCGAAAAGTGCCTGCTCGAGGCCTGCCTCGAGCTGATGGCCTCGGGCGCCGTCATCGCCATCCAGGACATGGGTGCGGCCGGCCTCACCTGTTCGGCGGTCGAGATGGGCGCCAAGGGCGACCTCGGCATCGAGCTCGATCTCGATAAGGTGCCGGTGCGCGAGGAGCGCATGAGCGCCTACGAGATGATGCTGTCGGAAAGCCAGGAGCGCATGCTGATGGTGCTGCGCCCGGAGAAGGAAAAGGAAGCCGAGGCGATCTTCCACAAATGGGGCCTCGACTTCGCCATTGTCGGCAAGACCACCGACGATCTGCGCTTCCGCGTGCTGCATCAGGGTGACCAGGTCGCCGATCTGCCGATCAAGGATCTCGGCGACAAGGCGCCGGAATATGACCGCCCCTGGATCGAGCCGAAGAAGCCGGCGCCGCTCGCCGCCAACGACATTCCGCAGGCCGATGTTGCCGATGCGCTGCTGAAGCTGCTCGGCGGACCGGACCTGTCGTCGCGCCGCTGGGTCTGGGAGCAGTACGACACGCTGATCCAGGGCAATTCGCTGCAGCTTCCCGGTGGCGATGCCGGCGTGGTGCGGGTGGAAGGCCATGAGACCAAGGCGCTCGCCTTCTCGTCGGACGTGACGCCGCGCTATTGCGAAGCCGATCCCTATGAAGGCGGCAAGCAGGCCGTGGCCGAGTGCTGGCGCAACCTGACAGCCACCGGCGCACTGCCGCTGGCGGCGACCGACAACCTCAATTTCGGCAATCCGGAAAGGCCCGAAATCATGGGCCAGCTGGTCGGCGCGGTGAAAGGCATCGGCGACGCCTGCCGCGCGCTCGGCTTCCCGATCGTGTCGGGCAATGTCTCGCTCTACAACGAGACCAACGGCCAGGGCATCCTGCCGACACCGACCATCGGCGGCGTCGGGCTGATCGCTGACTGGTCGAAGATGGTGCGCATCGGCTTTGCGGCTGAGGGCCAGATGATCCTGCTGGTCGGCGCGCCAGCCTCCTGGGGCACGCATCTTGGTCAGTCCGTCTATTTCCGGGACATCCATGGCCGCACCGACGGTCCGCCGCCGCCGGTCGACCTCGCGCATGAGAAGCGCGTCGGCGACCATGTGCGCACGCTGATCGCCTCCGGCATCGTCACTGCGGCGCATGACGTTTCCGATGGCGGCATCGCCGTGGCGCTGGCCGAAATGGCGATGGCGTCGGGCATCGGCGCGACTGTTCCCGGCCTTGTCGGCACCGATCCGATCCCCGTGTGGTTCGGCGAGGATCAGGGCCGCTATCTGCTGACGCTGTCGATCGACCCGCATGGCGAGGAATGGGACGCCATCCGCAAACAGCAGGGCGAACTCGGCATCTTCGCGCCGTGGATCGGCTCGACCGGAGGCGATGCGCTGAAGCTCGGCGATGCCAGGGCAATCCCGGTCAGCGATTTGAAGGCCGCCCATGAAGGCTGGTTCCCGCGCTTCATGGACCAGGCCAGTTGAGCACACTGGCTGCCCGGGCGCTGCTTGCAGTCGTTTTCTGGCCGTCGCTGTTCTTCTTCTGGTTCCTCGGGCCGTTCGTCTTTTTCCTGTTGTCGACAACCTCGAGCGAGGTTTGCCCGCGGCTGGAAACGCGCGCCGAGTTCCTTGACGCGGCCAACGGCACGCTGCCTATGCTGGTGCTGCAGAACCTCATCTATGCGGTTCCGATCGTCTGTCTGGTGTTCTGGAACCGGCTTCTGCCGGACCCGGCACGAACAAACCGGATCGTCACCTGCATCAAGCTTTTCGCCGTCGCGGCCGTTCTGGGCGCCTTGTGGGAATATGGCTCGTCGCTTGTCTGCGACGGCTATGGCCAACCGTTCTTCTCGCCCGTCTGGCAGATCACCGGCTACCTGCCGATCGCCAATCTTGCGGTCAACATCCCCCTCTATATCCTGGTTTTCAGTCTTGGCCGCACCTTCTCGATGCGCGAAGACGACCCAGCGTCCGATGCGGTCGATCCGGAGGAGAATGCGTCCTAGGCGACAATCGCGCCGGCGGCGGATGGAACGGCTTCAATCGCGGCCGGAAAGGCTTTAGGTTTACCCCGACTCTCATCGCAAGGGCGGCCACATTGCCGCCCGCCCGAAATAGGAATTCTGCAATGGCAATGGATGCCCACGACATCGAAAAACTGATCAAGGACGGCATTCCGGACGCCAAGGTGACGATCCGCGACCTCGCCGGCGACGGCGACCACTATGCGGCTGAAGTCGTCGCCGAGAGCTTTCGGGGAAAAAGCCGCGTCCAGCAGCACCAGATGGTCTATGATGCGCTGAAGGGCAATATGGGCGGCGTGCTGCACGCACTTGCGCTGCAGACCAGCGTTCCCGACTGAGGCCGTTCCGGCCAACACCCGCTTGGCCCAAACCCGCCCATCCTTTGCGCCATTTCGGCCATGGCGCGGCTAATGTCTTGTTTCGGGCAACCTATGGGTTTATTTGAAAGACATGCTTCGAGCCTGACTCACACAGGCGTGAAAGGATATTCCATGAGCGGTATCAACGACTACATCGACAATGAAGTGAAGGGCAACGACGTCGTGCTTTTCATGAAGGGCACGCCCGGTTTTCCGCAGTGCGGTTTTTCCGGACAGGTAGTCCAGATCCTCGACTATATCGGCGCCGACTACAAAGGCGTGAATGTCCTGGATTCGGCTGAACTGCGCCAGGGCATCAAGGACTATTCCAACTGGCCGACGATCCCGCAGCTCTACGTCAAGGGCGAATTCGTCGGCGGCTGCGATATTGTCCGCGAGATGTTCCAGGCCGGCGAGTTGCAGACCTTCCTGGTCGAAAAGGGCGTCGGCGTCAAAGGCGCCGCCTGATTTTGGGCATGTCGTAACGACTGCATTGAACACCGGGGCAGCCCCACCTCGGCAATCTTTATGTCCCGGTATCGGGACCAAGACGAGCCAATGCGCCGGCCCGCCGGCGCGTTTTCGTTTGAGAGATCGGACTTGCCGTGGACCAGCAATCAACAGCGCCGCAATCGGCAAGCAAACTGCCTATTCCGCGCTGGGAGTTCATTGCGCTGTGCGCGGCGCTGATGGCGCTGAATTCGCTGGCCATCGACATCATGCTGCCGGCGCTGCAGCAGATCGGCGCCTCGCTCGGCGTCGAGAATGAAAACCACCGGCAATATGTGGTCACCGCCTACATTCTGGGTTTTGGTGGCGGCCAGCTGTTCTTCGGGCCGATCTCCGACCGGTTCGGCCGCCGCTCGCCGCTCGTCGCCGGGCTGATCATCTATGTGGCGGCAGCCGCCGCCGCCGCCATCGCGCCAAGCTTTGAAACGCTCTTGATGTGCCGCGCCGTGCAAGGCATCGGCGCGGCGGCCACGCGCGTCATCGCGGTCTCGATCGTGCGCGATACGTTCGAAGGCCGGCGCATGGCGGAGGTGATGTCGCTGATCTTCATGGTGTTCATGGCCATACCGGTCATTGCGCCGGGCATCGGCCAGTTCATCATGCTGTTCGCGACTTGGCACTATATCTTCGTTACCATGGCCGTCGGCGCGCTGATCGTGTCGGCATGGTCGCTGCTGCGCCTGCCTGAAACGCTGCGGCCCGAATATCGCCGGCAACTGACGGTTTCCTCCGTCCTCGGCGGATTCCGCATCGTGCTCACCAACCGCATCGCGCTCTGCTACGCCTTTGCCAGCACTTTCATCTTCGCCGCCATGTTCGGCTTCATCGCCTCGGCGCAGCAGATCTATGTCGGCATCTTCAACGTCGGCGAGATGTTCCCGGTCATCTTCGCCGGGGTCGCCGGCGTGCTCGCCTTCTCCAATTTCCTGAACTCGCGGCTTGTCGGCCGCATCGGCATGCGCCGGCTGTCGCAGAGCGCGCTGCTTTTGTTTCTGGTCATCAGCCTGGCCTGGCTGGTGGTTTCGCTGGAAATCAAGATGCCGCTCTGGCTGTTCATCACCTTCTTTGCCAGCGCCATGCTTCCCTTCGGTGCGCTTGGCGCCAATTTCAACGCATTGGCGATGGAGCCGCTCGGCCAACTGGCCGGCACGGCATCGTCCATACTGGGTTTCATGCAGACGTTTCTCGGCGGCATTCTCGGCACGCTGATCGGCCAGGCTTTCAACGGCACGGTGACGCCGCTTGCCGCCGGATTCTGCAGCGTCTCGGTCGCGGCGCTGCTGATGATCCTCATCGCTGAGCGCGGCAAGATGTTCCAGCCGCACAATCCACCCATTTCAGGGCATGTCACCGACCTGCATTAGACCACGTGCGTCAGGATGCACCTACAAGTGCCGCCGTGAATCGAGGCGCAAGCATGCGCCCGGCGATTGCACCGCCCATACTGTCCGAAAAGGGCAATGGCAGCGCATCGTCGAGCGCCTTCAGTATGGATGCCACGAAGGCCCGGCTGAGTTGCGGATCGGTCCCCAGATCCGAATAGGTGGCGCGAGGCTTGCCGATCAGCGTGCCGTTGCGGCGCAGCGAGAACTGCAGCGTCAGGGACATGCCCGCGGTTCCCGCTGGCGGCATCCAGCAGGCATAGATAGCCTCCGACATCTCCTTGAGGGTGTCGACCGGATCGGTGCTGTGGCAGGGGCGCTCTTGCGCGATTGCCGTGTTGGCGCTTGCAAACAAGACGGCAGCGAGAGCCGCCGCGAAAATTGCGAACCGAGGTTTCATCCGAGGGCCTGCGCGAAAGCACCAACTCTTCGGCCGCGCACGGTCAAGCGCCGGCCTCTGGAAGTGATCCTACCCAGCCCACAGCTCTCGGCGCAACTCCTGCCAGCTTTCAGGATCGGGGGCGACCAGCAGGCCGCCGCCGACATGCGACGGCAGATAGGCTGTGCCGTCGAAGCGCGCGGCATGGCCGCCGGCCTCCGCATGGATCAGCACGCCGGCCAGATGATCCCATGGCATCAGCTTGTTGTAGACGACGAAATGGCCATGGCCGCTCGCCAGCAAGCGGTATTCGTGGGCGGCGCAGCGGTAGTTGAACTGCGACAGCGTCTTGGTCTGGTTGCAGGCCAGCCGCGTGCGGTCGGGCTCGGCCATGTACTGCCAGGAAACCGCGCCGGTCATCTGCGAGATCGGCGCGCTCGCCGCAACCCGCACTGTCTCCAGCGTACCATGCGCATGGCGGATATGACTGCCCGCACCCTTGGCGCCGATCAGCCAGTCCTTGCCGACCGGATCATGGATGATGCCGGCGACCGTCTCGCCCTTGACCACGACGCCGAGCATGACGCCGAACAGCGGCACGCCGGAGGCGAAATTGAAGGTGCCGTCGACCGGGTCGATGACGAAGGCCAGATCGGCGTCGCCCAGGCCATCGAGCAGCGTCGGGTCGTCGGGACAGGCTTCCTCGCCGACAACCATGGCCGAGGGATAACGCTGGCGCAGCCTGGCGGTGATCAGCCGCTCGGCGTTGACGTCCGCTTCCGTCACCAGATCGGCGGCTGAGGTCTTCTGCCTGACGTCGCCATCGCCCAGCCGGCGGAAGCGGGGCATGATTTCGGTGTCGGCGGCCTCGGCCAGCAGGTTGGCCAGCCAGTCGATCGCGTTGTCGTCAAATGTCATCGGATGCGTCTTATCCTGTGATGAGGGTCTGGTTCAGGGCGGCGAAATCGAACAGTTTCCTGTCGAGGAGATGCGACGGCCTGGTGTTGGACAGGGCGCGGATCATGGTGTCCTTGCGGCCGGGCATGCGCTTTTCGATATCCTCCAGCATCGCCTTCATGGTGTTGCGCTGGAGACCTTCCTGGCTGCCGCAGAGGTCGCAAGGAATGATCGGGAACCGCATCGCCGCGGCGAATTTTTCGAGGTCGATCTCGGCGCAATAGCTCAGCGGCCGCAGCACCATGACGTCGCCTTCGTCGTTGAGCAGCTTTGGCGGCATGGCGGCGAGACGGCCGCCATGGAACAAGTTCATGAAAAAGGTTTCGAGAATGTCCTCGCGATGATGGCCGAGCACCAGTGCCGAGCACCCCTCCTCGCGCGCGATGCGGTAGAGATGGCCGCGCCGCAGCCGTGAACAGAGCGAGCAATAGGTGCTGCCTTGCGGCAGCTTGTCGGTGACCACCGAATAGGTGTCCTGGTACTCGATGCGGTGGGCAATTCCGTTGGCGTTGAGATAGTCGGGCAGGATGTGCTTGGGGAAATTCGGCTGGCCCTGATCGAGATTGCAGGCCAGCAATTCGACCGGCAGCAGCCCGCGCCATTTGAGGTCGAGCAGCAAGGCAAGCAGGCCGTAGGAATCCTTGCCGCCCGACAGCGCGACCAGCCAGCGCTGTCCCGGCTCCACCATCGCGAAATCCTCGATCGCCTGGCGGGTCAGCCGCAGCAGCCGCTTGCGCAATTTGTTGAACTCGACCGAGGATGGCACATCGGCGAACAGCGGGTGGAAGCCGCCTTCGGCGGTCGGCTCAAGCGTCTCGATGTCTGGCAGCATGTTCATGGCGCGGCGGCCCCGGAATGTGATGTCCGCCCGGATTAGCGCATTGGCCGGAAAATCGAAACGGCAAAGCGGATGCGCCAAACAAAAAGGCCGCCTCGAGGGCGGCCTTTTCGGTATCGCTAAAAAGCGTTCGCTTAGCGCGAATAGAATTCGACGACCAGGTTCGGCTCCATCTGGACCGCGAACGGAACGTCCGCCAGGCCAGGGATGCGCGAGAAGGTCGCGACCATCTTGTTGTGGTCGGCTTCGATGTAGTCCGGCACGTCGCGCTCGGCGAGGCCGACCGATTCCAGGACGATGACCAACTGCTTCGACTTTTCGCGCACTTCGACGACGTCGCCCGGCTTGCAGCGGTACGAGCCGATGTTGACGCGCTTGCCGTTGACGTTGACGTGGCCGTGGTTGACGAACTGACGGGCCGCGAAAATGGTCGGCACGAACTTGGCGCGGTAGACGACCGCGTCGAGACGCGATTCGAGGAGGCCGATCAGGTTCTCCGAGGTGTCGCCCTTGCGGCGGTCGGCCTCTTCATAGACCTTGCGGAACTGCTTTTCCGAAACGTCGCCATAGTGACCCTTCAGCTTCTGCTTGGCGCGCAGCTGCAGGCCGAAGTCGGAAAGCTTGCCCTTGCGGCGCTGGCCGTGCTGGCCGGGGCCGTATTCACGCTTGTTGACCGGGGACTTCGGGCGGCCCCAGATATTTTCGCCGAGACGACGGTCGATCTTGTATTTCGCGGATTCGCGCTTGCTCATCGCATTCCCTTTTCAAAACAACACACCCGGCACCTCATGGTCCGGGTGAAGGAAACGCGCCCTCCTCTGGCCTCCGTTTTCGAGACCTGACAGGGCTTTCCCACGCAACGCGGCGGAAAACCCACGGGACACGTCAGTTCAAACAAAACCAGAACCAAGGCAACCGGTCTTGCGCATACAAAACAAACACCGGACATCGCTGCCCGGCGTTGGCGGCTGGTTAAACCGAGATTTAACCGGTGTCAAGCTTGTGAGTGGCGCGGCGCAACGCAACCCTATAGCGTTCCCGGCGTTGAGCGATGCCGGATGTGGCGGGAGGTTTGCGCCAACGGCACCAGGAAGGGATCTGGAGCTAGAGGAGTCCAATCAGCATGAAGAAGTTCTTCCTTACCTTGGCCGGTGCCGCGGTGTTGGCCGGATCGATGGCGGTTGCGCCGGAACCGGCCATGGCGCGCCATTGGCACGGCCATAAACAGGTCTGCCGCATCATCGTGAAGAAAAGGGTGGTGTGGCGGCATGGCCACCGCAGGGTGATCGTCGAGCGGATACGGCGCTGCCATCGCTGGTAAGGCAAAACATCCGCCTAGGGACTTTGCACTAGAAACAAGGCCCGCGGTTCCGCTGCGGGCCTTGTTTGCTTGGGTCGGCGTTTCACGAACGACACTCAGTCTTTCGACTTCTTTTCAGGCAGCCCCTTGCGCTTGGTCTCGGCGAATTCCTCAAGCTGCTTTTCGCTCATGGATTCGTACATTCCTTTGGAAGCGCCTTTGAGCTCGCTCTTTTTCGTCTCGCCGCGCTTGGCGGAGAGTGCGGCGCCGGCGGCTTTCTGCTGGGCTTTCGAGGTGGCTGGCATGGCGGTTCTCCTTTGCTATCAGGCAGGGAAACGCCGCTCTTCGGCGGCGGTTCCAGTGCCGATGGCCCCGTTTCTCGTCCGATCGCCGCCGGTCAGGCAGCCAGCTTTGGCGAATTCGTCGGCAGCCTTCCCGTGTCCGAAACCCTGGTGTAGGACGGCTGAATGAAGTCTCTGACAGACCCCTCACAAGCGCTCTCCACCGGCCTGGCGAAAATCCGCACCGAATTCCACGTGCCGGATGGATTTCCGGCTGACGTGATGGCCACAGCGGAGGCGGCGGCCAGACGCGTGCCGAACCAGCATGCCGATCGAACGGACACGCCCTTCGTTACGCTCGATCCGGCGGCCTCCACCGATCTTGACCAGGCGTTCTGGATCGAGGCAAGCGGCGGCGATCTTCTCTTGTATTATGCCATTGCCGACGTTGCATGGTTCGTCGAGGACGGCGACGCGCTGGATCGCGAAGCCTGGACGCGAGGCGAGACGCTGTACCTGCCGGACGGCAAGGCCGGGCTCTATCCGCCGGCAATTGCCGAGGGCGCGGCGAGCCTGTTGCCGGACGGACCACGTCCAGCCGTTATCTTCACCGTTCGGGTCGCTAAGGATGGCGCGGTAAAGTTGGACGGCGCGGAGCGGGCAATCATCCAAAGCCGCGCGAAGCTCGCCTATGACAGCGTAAAGGCCTCCGACGTTCCGGCCGACTTCGCCGAAATGGCGCGGCGCATGGCGGCAAACGAAGAGCGTCGCGGCGCGTCGCGCGTCGACCCGCCCGAGCAGGAGGTGGAAAGGCTTGCCGATGGCAGCTTCCGGCTTTCGTTCAGACCGATCCTGCAATCCGAACAAGACAACGCCGCGCTTTCACTGGCCGCCAATATGGCGATCGCCGACGCCATGTTCGCGCACAAGACCGGCTTGTTCCGTGTGATGTCTGGGCCGGATGCTTCCAAGGTGCAGAGACTGCGCAACGCGGCACGGGCGCTCGGTCTGTCCTGGCCGGCCTCCACCAGCCTGCGCGACTACCAGCACACACTCGATCCGGCTGATCCGAAACAGGCGGCGTTGATGCTGGAAATCCGCCGGGCGGGCAATGGCGCGTCCTACCAGCCCTACCAGGAGGGTGTCGTTCCCTGGCATGAGGCGATGGCTGCGACCTATGCTCATGCAACCGCGCCACTCAGGCGATTGGCGGATCGCTATGTCGTGCGCTGCGCGCTGGCTATCGCCAACGGCCAGCCCGTGCCGCAGGCTGTCACCGATGCGTTCGCCGGACTGCCGAAGGTGATGGGACGTGGGGATGCCCGCGCTTCGCAAATCAACCATGCGGCCATCGATCTTGCCGAGGCGGTGATGCTCAGGGGGCGCGAAGGGGAAACGTTTAAGGCCGTCGTCACCGACTTCGTCGACCATGGCGTGCGCGTTCAGCTTGCCGACATGCCTGTCGTTGCCACCATAACGGCCTCCGGTCTCAGGCAGGGCGACGGCGTGACGCTAAAGCTGGCCTCGGCCGATCCGGATCAACGCAGCGTCGTCTTCGAACCTGTTTGAGCAGCTGGCGTTCCGCCGCTTTGGTCTTGATTTTATGCATGTCGTTTTCCCAAAACCGAGGTCACTTTTGGGCGACATGCATTAGCTCACGGACAGTCCAAAGCCTTGCATCAGCCGGCCGACTGCGAAATCCGCCTTGCCTGACGTGAAGACGGCGATGTCAGGCTCGCCTTGCGGCAGCGCCCCGTCGACCGGCGGCAAGAGCGAAAGGGCACGCCTTGCGATCGCTTCGGCCGGATCGATCCAGTCGACCGGCCATGGCGCGGTCTTGCGCATGCGGTTGACCAGGAACGGATAGTGCGTACAGGCCAGCACGACAATGTCGGTCCTGAGCCCCTCATGTTCCATGAAACAGGGCGCGATCTCGGCACGCACGGCTTCCTCGTCGACAAAGCCCTCGCGCATATAGACTTCGGCAAGGCCCGCCAGCCTGTCGCTGCCAACCAGGCGGACATGGCATTTCTGCGCCCATTTGCTGATCAGGTCGCGCGTGTATTGCCGCTTCACCGTACCCGGCGTTGCCAGCACGGAGACCAGACCGGAGCGGGTGCGCTCCGCCGCCGGCTTGACCGCCGGCACGGTGCCGACGAAGGGATGGCCGGGAAATCTCTCGCGCAGCGCATCGATCACCAGCGTCGAGGCGGTGTTGCAGGCAATGACGGAAATCGCAGGCGCAAACCGGTCGAGCAATTTGGCGAAGAGTTCGAGTATGTGGGTGCGCAGTGCCGGTTCTTCCCAGGCGCCGAAGGGAAAGGCCGCATCGTCCGCGACATAGACGAAGCGCCGGTCCGGCATCAGCACGCGCGCCTCGCGCAGCACAGTCAGCCCGCCGACGCCGGAATCGAACATCAGGATCGGCTGGTCAGTCATTGTCGGTTCCCTTGCCGCCCAGCGGCGGCGTGTCCTCATCGTCACCCATAGGCTTGTGCGCCTGGCGATCTGCCTCTGCCTTGCCGGCGCGCGCGGCGGCCGGAAGCCGCCTTGGATCATCGCCCGGCGAGCCGTCGCCGCGCGGCATTGCCGGCGAAAATCTGTCAAGCGAGGAGATGATGCCGCGCAGCACCTTCAGCTCCGGCTCGGCAAAGCCGGCGCGCGTCAGCACGGCGCGCAGATTGTCGACCATCTTGGGCTTCTTCGGCGCCGGTCGGAAATAGCCGCGCGCTTCCAATGCGCCTTCGAGATAGGCAAAAAGGCCGTGCAGCTCTTCCTTGCTGGCCGGCTTCATCTGCGGCCCGGTGAAATTGGTCTTGGTCTCGTCCTCGAGGCCGGACTTCATCCACTCATAAGACATCAGCAGCGCGGCCTGTGCGATGTTGAGCGAGGAGAAATCGGGATCGACGGGAAAGGTGACGATCTCGTCGGCGAGCCCGACCTCGTCATTGTAGAGACCGAAGCGCTCGCGGCCGAACAGGATGCCGGTGCGCTGCCCCATGCCATGGCGGGCGCGCAGCACCCTGCCCGCTTCCACCGGCCCGCGCACAGCCTTGAAGCCGTCGCGCTGCCTGGCGGTTGTGGCGAAAACGAAATTCAGGTCGGCAAGCGCCGAGGCCAGATCGTCGAACACCTTCACGGCGTCGATGACATGGTCGGCACGGCTGGCGGCGGCGCGCGCCTTCTCGCTCGGCCAGCCGTCTCGCGGATTGACCAGACGCAGTTCCGACAGGCCGAAATTGGCCATGGCGCGCGCGACCATGCCGATGTTCTCGCCGAGCTGCGGCTCGACGAGGATGATCGCCGGACCGCCGGGGCCACGCTGAAAGTCTGTTCCGGTCATGTGTTCCAGATGATTGCGCTACGAGGTCACCGCGTCCTGCCATATCGATACGGCTTTTTGAAGAGTTGTCGGTGACCTGGCGACAAATAGCCTTGTCTCGCCACCCCTGTGTTTGCGCAAGAAATCCAAATTCGCTCCATCGGCGGGCTCGAGCAAATGGTCACGCGCCCGTACAAGCAGACCAGCCATGTGCTCCTTCTTCTCAAGAGATGGTGGAGATGTGGGCATCGCGGCACTCTGGCGACGACAAGCTATCCAACCCTATACTCCCTGATGGCCCGGCCTTACTCTTCTTATCGGCAACATCTTCCGGTTAAAGAAATAACCTATTAGCTATATGTATATTTAAATACAGCGATGCGCCTGTCGCTGTGACATAATCTTAGGAAATTGCAATATCAAAACCGCTTGGGGTCAAGCTGTATCGGAGAATGCATTTTGAAGACGGAGCGTGTCTTGCACGCTCCTGTCATTTATCTATGCCCCAAGCGTCTCGACACGGGTTTTCAATGGCCGACACGGGTGTTGGCCAAACGTCAGGAGGGGCAAATGAACGTCTTACGATTTTTCCTTTTAATCGCTGTGTTGCTTCTGGCATCAGTCTTCCTGATTGCTCCGGCTTCCGCGCAAGCGACCCGCACCTGGGTTTCCGGCGTCGGCAACGATGCCGATCCATGCAGCCGAACGGCACCTTGCAAGACGTTTGCCGGCGCCATCTCGAAGACGGCGACGGCCGGCGAGATCAACTGTCTGGACCCGGGCGGATTTGGCGCGGTCACCATCACCAAATCCATCACCATCGACTGCAGAACGACTGAAGGCGGTGTGCTTTCGGCGCTCGTGAACGGCATCATCATAAACACGCCTGTCGGCTCCGTCGTGCATCTTCGCGGTCTCGACATAGACGGCGCGGGCACCGGACTCGACGGCGTGCGGATGACCGGCCAAGGTCAACTGCATATCGAGGACTGCAACATCGAGCGGGTGACCAGCAATGGCGTCGAATTTCTTCCCAACGGTGCCAGCGAACTCTACATAATCAATACGCGGATAGCCGAGGCGGCCGGTGGCGCCATTCTCATCAAAACGACTGGCGCCATTGGCATCAATGCCATCCTGTCCAGGGTGGAACTGACCAACAGCGCCAATGGCATTCTTGTCGACGGCACCGGCAACACCTCTGCCATGAATATGGCACTGACCGACAGCCTGGTCAGCGGCAACACCGGCAACGGAGTGGCGGTCAAGTCCGTCGCCGCGGCATCGTCGGTACGCGCGACGATCGTCAACACCACGATCAGTTCCGATGCCGGCGTCGGCGTCAACGCCAACGGCGCCGCCGCCAGCGGCGCCGGCAGCGCCATCGCCTTTCTCGGCGCCTCGACGGTGTTCGGCAATGTCAGCGGTGTCAGCAACACCGGCAGCGGCGCCGTCCAGTCGTTCAAGAACAACATGATCTCCGGCAACGTGGCCGACGGCACGCCGATCACGGCCTTCCCCGGCCCTGGCGGCACGCCGCTGCAATAAGCGCCTGCCGCCTGCGTGCGGCAGCATGAAACAAAGGCGATGCCGCCTGCCTCTCGATGGGCGGTGCGGCATCGGTTTTGTTCACGATTGCAGGATCGGTTCACCGTTCGCGGAAACGCCGAACCGCTCCGTCCCCTTGTTTTGCGGCAATTTCGAACGAAAAACCGCTTCACACTTTTCCTGGAATTGCGCCAGCAGCAGCCTGCTTCCGCATTGCCCCGGTTTGCGCCGCCCGGATCGCTTTGCTATAGGCGAAGTCCCTATCCTGGCGGGGCCGACCCGCCATCCCCCAACTGTTGAACGAGGCATTCTTTCCATGGCGAAGATCAAGGTGGCGAACCCGGTCGTCGAACTCGACGGCGACGAGATGACCCGCATCATCTGGCAGTTCATCAAGGACAAGCTGATCCACCCTTATCTCGACCTCAAGCTCGAATATTACGATCTCGGCATCGAGCATCGCGACGCCACCAACGACCAGGTGACCATCGATTCGGCCAACGCCATCAAGAAATACGGCGTCGGCGTGAAATGCGCGACGATCACCCCCGACGAACAGCGCGTCGAGGAGTTCAAGCTGAAGAAGATGTGGAAGTCGCCGAACGGCACCATCCGCAACATCCTCGGCGGCACCATCTTCCGCGAGCCGATCATCATGAAGAACGTGCCGCGCCTGGTGCCGGGCTGGACCAAGCCGATCATCGTCGGCCGCCACGCCTTCGGCGACCAGTACCGCGCCACCGATTTCCGCTTCCCCGGCAAGGGCAAGCTGACGATCAAGTTCGTCGGCGAGGACGGAAAGGTGATCGAACATGACGTGTTCGACGCGCCCGGCGCCGGCGTCGCCATGGCCATGTACAATCTCGACGAGTCGATCCGCGAATTCGCCCGCGCCTCGCTGAATTACGGCCTGCTGCGCAACTATCCGGTCTATCTGTCGACCAAGAACACCATCCTCAAGGCCTATGACGGCCGCTTCAAGGACATTTTCCAGGAAGTCTACGAGGCTGAATTCGAGGCCGAGTTCAAGGCGAAGAAGCTGTGGTACGAGCACCGCCTGATCGACGACATGGTGGCCTCGAGCCTGAAATGGTCGGGCGGCTATGTCTGGGCCTGCAAGAACTACGACGGCGACGTGCAGTCCGACACGGTGGCGCAGGGCTTTGGCTCGCTGGGCCTGATGACCTCGGTGCTGATGACGCCCGACGGCAAGACGGTGGAAGCCGAAGCCGCGCACGGCACCGTCACCCGCCACTACCGCCAGCACCAGAAGGGCGAGGAAACCTCGACCAATTCGATCGCCTCGATCTTCGCCTGGACGCGCGGGCTGGCGCACCGCGCCAAGCTCGACGACAATGCCGAGCTGAAGCGTTTTGCCGAGACGCTGGAAAAGGTCTGCATCCAGACCGTCGAGTCCGGCTTCATGACCAAGGACCTGTCGCTCTTGATCGGCCCCGACCAGCCCTGGCTCTCGACCACCGGCTTCCTCGACAAAATCGACGAGAACTTGCAGAAGGCGATGGCCTAAGAACCCAGCTTTACACATGCCGAAGGCTCCGAAAGGAGCCTTCGCCTTTTTTGGGCCAGCGAAAGCGAAGGGCTGACAGCATGACCAAGCCGATCCTCTATGGCGCGGACTACAGCGTCTATGTGCGCATCGCGCGGATGGCGCTGGAGGAGAAGGGCATCGACTACGAACTCATGCCGCTCGACATCTTCGCCGCCGAGGGCATCCCGGCCTGGTATCTCGAACATCACCCGTTCGGCCGCATCCCGGCTTTCGAGCATGACGGTTTTCGCCTTTTCGAGACGAATGCGATTACCCGCTATGTCGATGAGGCTTTCGACGGTCCGGCGCTGCAGCCCGCCGATACGCGTGGCCGCGCCAGGATGGGCCAGATGACGGGCATGCTCGACGCTTATGGCTACCGCGCCATGGTCTGGGACGTTGCCGTCGAGCGGCTCGAAAAGCCAGAGCCGGATGAGACCCTGATCGCTAGCGGCCTGAGCCAGGCCCAAACGGTCCTCAGGGTACTCACCTCACTCAAGGCTCCCGGACCTTGGCTGCTCGGCGATCACGTGACACTGGCCGACCTGCATGCCGCGCCGATCATCGCCTATTTCCTCAAGGTTGCCGACGGGCAGAAGCTGCTGGCCGAGTTTCCCGAGATTCAGGCCTGGTGGGACCGCATCGCGGCCAGACAAGCCTTTGCCATGACCGAAAAGGCCGATTGAGAACCAAGGCGGCGCTAAAACCCTATCTCGGGCCGGGTCACCATCAGCCAGAGAATGGCAAGCACGGCGGCGAAAGCCGGCAAGCCGCAAGCAAACCAGATGCGAAACAGGCGTTTCTCTTCGGCGGGCAGCGGCGCGTTTTCGATGGCCGCCTGCCGCGCCAGGTTGCGGATCCGGATCTGAATCCAGACGACCGGCAGCCAGAACAGGCCGGTGACGACATAAAGCAGCAAGGACAGAACGATCCAGCCTTCGTTGAGCGGCCAGCCCAGTGCCTGAGCCAGCAGCACGCCCGTGATCGGCTGCACGATGACGGCGGTCGCCGTAAAAATCGTGTCGGCGATGACGACCGTGCCCGCGACATGGGCGACGAGGTCGGCGCGTCCGCTGCGTTGCGCCATTAGCATGAAGAAGGCGATGCCGGCGCCAGTGCCGAACAGAACTGTGGCGCCGATAACATGCGCCCAGCGCAATATGTCGGCCCAGAGGCTCATCGCTCGTCGAGCACCGCGAGCGCCACCAGCACTAGGCAAAGCGCCGGGATCGTCTTGACCAGCGGTCCCAGTGGATCGAGCCATAGGCCGGGGACAAGGAGCGTCGCGCCCGCCAGATAGGACAGCGTGATCGCAATCATCGCCAGCAGCGCGTGCCGGGCCAGGGATCGAACCACGACAGCCGCGCCAACCAGGATATCCGCAGCACTTCCGACCGGAACCAAGATGTGAGCGAGGCTCGCCGAGACGCCGTGCGAAACAAGGATATCCGCCGCTGCCTCTTGCCGGATCAGGCCGACGACACCCGAAACAAGCCAGAACAAGGACAGGCAAGCGAAGATGACAGGCTTTGCCAGCCAGAGGCGGGCGAACCATCGTTCCTGGACATTGGCGGGCATATCGGCCAGCGTTGCTTCCAGCGGCTGAAGCGGACGGCCGGAAATTCGGTTCCAAGCCGCTGCGTCGCCCGTGACGCCGCGCGCCACGGCAGCAAGGGCTGCGCTGCGCAGCGGGGACCGCCAGCCAAGAATGCCAAGCATATCGGCAACCGCGCCCGCAAGCCGGCCGAGAATGGCAGGCATCGGCACCACTCTTGCGGGCTGCAGGCCAAGCCACGCACGCAAGGCGGTCAAGACCTCGGCGAGCGGTCTGGCATTGGCTTCAACGAGATCGACGGCAAGTCGGGGCGGCAGCGATCCGGCGACCGCCCGTGACACCGCTTCGGCAACGTCGGTGACCGCCACGGTCTGGATCGGCTGGCGCGTCATGACGGCCGGAACAAAACCCGGAAATGTCGCAAGGGCACGCAGAAGTGCCGTTCCGCCATAGGCGGCGGGCGCGATCACCAGGCCCGGCCGCAGGATGGTCCACGCCAGCGAGGAGCTTGCGACGGCCTGGTCGCCTTGCGCCTTGGTGCTGAAGAAAGGATTTGCCGAAGCGAGATCGGCGCCGATCGCGGAGATCTGCGCAAAGCGGTGCACACCGGCCTGTTCGCAGGCAGCAACGAGTGCCACCACCGCGCCCCGGTGAACGGCGTCGAGGCGGTCGCGTGGGCCGTCCTGCAAGGCGCCCGCCGCGTTGACCACCGCGTCCATACCCGCAACCGCCGGCAGCCAGTCTTCAGCGGCAAGCAGTTTCGACATATCCGCCGCGATCCAGCGAACCGCCGGCCGGCGTCGCCCGGCATCCTGAACATCGCGACCGAGGCCGGTCACATCATGACCGTCGCGAAGCAAACGGCCAATGACGGCGTCCCCGATCAACCCATAGCCACCGAGGACGAGAACATTCATGTCATGGCTTTCAGGCGGCTTCGAGCGCCGCCTTCACAGCCGCGATCGCATCATTGGCCTTCGAGGCATCCGGGCCGCCGGCCTGGGCCATGTCGGGCCGCCCGCCACCGCCCTGCCCGCCCAAGGCGGCGGAGGCGACGCGCACCAGGTCGACGGCGCTGAAGCGGCCGACGAGGTCGTCGGTAACGGCGACGACGACGCTTGCCTTGTTGTCCTCGCCGGCACCGACAAAGACGACGACGCCGGAGCCGAGCGAGGTCTTGCCGGCATCGGCCAGCGGCTTCAGATCCTTCGGCGAGACGCCGGAGACCGCCTTGCCGAGGAAGCCAACGCCCGCGACCGTCTCGTTCTCCGAGGGTGAACCCGCCGCGGCACCGCCGCCCAGCGCCAGTTTCTTGCGCGCTTCGGTCAGGTCCTTCTCGAGCTTCTTGCGCTCTTCGAGCAAAGCCTCGACGCGGGCCGGCACGTCGGCGGGCGAGATTTTCAGCACGGCTGCCGCCGCCTTCAGACGCCGATCCTGCTCGTCGAGATGTTTTCTGGCCGCCTCGCCGGTCAGCGCCTCGATACGGCGCACGCCGGCGGCGACCGCGCTGTCGGAGACGACGCGGACCAGGCCGATATCGCCGGTCGCCCTGACATGCGTGCCGCCGCAGAGTTCGACCGAATAGGGCCGGTTGGCCTTGGCGCCGTGCAGGCCCGTGCCCATCGACACGACGCGCACCTCGTCGCCATACTTCTCGCCGAACAGCGCCATGGCGCCTTCCGCAATCGCGTCGTCGACCGACATCAGGCGCGTGGTCACCGGGCCGTTCTGCACGACGATCTCGTTGGCCATGCGCTCGACCTCTTCGAGTTCCTCGGCCGAGATCGGCTTGTTGTGCGAGATGTCGAAGCGCAGACGCTCGGGCGCGACCAGCGAGCCCTTCTGCGCGACATGAGTGCCTAGCACCTCGCGCAGCGCCTCGTGGATCAGGTGCGTGGCGGAGTGGTTCGCCCGCAGCCTGGTGCGGCGCGCATGGTCGACTTTGAGCTCGACGGCAGCGCCCGTCCTGGCCGTGCCGCTCGCCACCTTGCCCAGATGCACGAACAGCCCGTCGGCCTTCTTCTGCGTGTCCGCGATCTCGATCGAGAACCCTTCGCCGGAGATGATGCCGGTATCGCCCATCTGGCCGCCGGACTCGCCATAGAAAGGCGTCTGGTTGACGACCACCGCAACGGCGTCGCCCTTTCCGGCGCTGTCAACGGTCTTGCCGTCCTTGACCAGCGCCTGGATCAGGCCTTCCGCCTGCTCGGTCTCGTAACCGAGGAATTCGGTGGCGCCGGTCTGTTCGCGCACGGAGAACCACACCGTCTCAGTGGCGGCCTCGCCAGACCCGGTCCAATGCTTGCGCGCCTCGGCCTTCTGCTGCTCCATCGCATTGGTGAAGCCGGCAAGATCGACCGAGATGTTGCGCTGGCGCAGCGCGTCCTGCGTCAGGTCAAGCGGGAAACCGTAGGTGTCATAAAGCTTGAAAGCCGTCTCGCCATCCAACATGTCGCCGGCATGCAGCGTTTCCGTCGCCTCGGAGAGCAGGCCGAGGCCGCGCACCAGCGTCTTGCGGAAGCGCGTCTCCTCGAGCTTCAGCGTCTCGGTGATCAGCTGTTCGCCGCGCAGCAGCTCGGGATAGGCCTGGCCCATCTCGCGCACCAGAGCCGGCACCAGCTTCCACATCAGCGGTTCGTTCGCGCCGAGCAGCTGCGCGTGGCGCATGGCGCGGCGCATGATGCGGCGCAGCACATAGCCGCGGCCTTCGTTCGAAGGCAGCACGCCGTCGGCGACCAGGAAGGACGACGAGCGCAAATGATCGGCAATGACGCGGTAGGAGGCCACCGTTTCCGCGTCAGGCGCGCGCCCGAGCGCGGAGGACGCCGCATCGATCAAATGCCGGAACAGGTCGGTTTCGAAAACGCTTTCCACGCCCTGCAGGATGGAGGCCATGCGCTCCAGCCCCATGCCGGTGTCGATCGACGGGCGCGGCAGGTCGATGCGCTCCTCCTTCGTCACCTGTTCATATTGCATGAACACCAGGTTCCAGAATTCGAGGAAGCGATCACCATCCTCTTCGGGGCTGCCGGGAGGACCGCCCCAGATGTGCTCGCCGCGATCGATGAAGATTTCCGAGCACGGCCCGCAGGGACCGGTGTCGCCCATCGCCCAGAAATTATCCGAGGTCGCGATGCGGATGATGCGATCATCCGAGAAGCCGGCGATCTTCTTCCAGAAGCCGGCCGCCTCATCGTCGGTGTGATAGACAGTGACCAGCAGCTTGTCCTTCTTCAGCCCGAACTCCTTGGTGATCAGGTTCCAGGCAAGCTCGATGGCACGCTCCTTGAAGTAATCGCCGAAGGAGAAATTGCCGAGCATTTCGAAGAAGGTCAGGTGGCGCGCGGTGTAGCCGACATTGTCGAGGTCGTTGTGCTTGCCGCCGGCGCGAACGCTCTTCTGGGCGGTGGTGGCGCGCGAATAGGACCGCTTCTCCAGACCGGTGAAGACGTTCTTGAACTGCACCATGCCGGCATTGGTGAACATCAATGTCGGATCGTTGCGCGGCACGAGCGGGCTCGAGGCCACGACCTCGTGGCCCTCCTTGCGGAAATAGTCGAGAAAGGTCGACCGGATCTCGTTCACGCCACTCATGACTGCTGCCTTTTCGCGAAAACCGCCGGCGCGGCCGGCGGAAACTGGTGTCTGCTTTCCAGAAATAGACTTGGCCTTTTAGCGGGCACGCTCCAGCCTGTCCAGAAACACGGAACTGGGCCAATCCTGGGAGTCTATTGGCCCCAAAAACGAAAACCGCCGGCGCGAAGGCCGGCGGTTTTGGACGCGGTACTAAAGAACTCGATTACTTAAGCATCAGGTCATAGGCCGACTTTATGGCCGAACTCTGTCCGTTGCCCTACATCGCGCCGGCTTCGTCCTCAAAACCGTCGTCGCCGCCTTCAGACCCGCCATTTTCGAGGAACTTTTCGGCGATCAGCCCGGCATTCTGCCTGAGCGCCAGTTCGATCTCGCGTGCCGTATCGGGATTGTCGCGCAGGAACAGTTTTGCATTTTCGCGGCCCTGGCCGAGGCGTTGCGAATTGTAGGAGAACCAGGCGCCGGACTTCTCGACCACGCCGGCCTTGACGCCGAGATCAACCAGCTCGCCGGTCTTGGACACGCCCTCGCCATACATGATGTCGAACTCTACCACCTTGAAGGGCGGCGCCAGCTTGTTCTTGACCACCTTGACGCGGGTCTGGTTGCCGACGACCTCGTCGCGGTCCTTGACCGAGCCGATGCGTCGAATGTCGAGGCGCACCGACGCGTAGAATTTCAGCGCGTTGCCGCCGGTCGTGGTCTCGGGCGAACCGAACATGACGCCGATCTTCATGCGGATCTGATTGATGAAGATGACCATGGTGTTGGATCGCGAGATCGAGGCGGTCAGCTTGCGCAGCGCCTGGCTCATCAGGCGGGCCTGCAGGCCGGGCAGCGAATCGCCCATCTCGCCCTCGATTTCGGCGCGCGGCGTCAGTGCCGCAACCGAATCGACCACCAGCACGTCGATGGCGCCGGAACGCACCAGCGTGTCGCAGATCTCCAGCGCCTGCTCGCCGGTGTCGGGCTGCGAGATCAGCAGGTTTTCAAGATCGACGCCGAGCTTGCGGGCATAGACCGGGTCGAGCGCGTGTTCGGCGTCGACGAAGGCGCAGATGCCGCCCTTCTTCTGGGCTTCGGCCACCGTGTGCAGCGCCAGCGTCGTCTTGCCCGAGCTTTCCGGCCCGTAGATCTCGATGATGCGGCCGCGCGGCAGGCCACCGACGCCGAGCGCGATGTCGAGGCCGAGCGAGCCGGTCGGCACCGTTTCGATCTCGACGACCTGCTCGTTCGCGCCGAGCCGCATGATCGAGCCCTTGCCGAAAGCCCGCTCGATTTGCGACAGCGCCGCATCCAGAGCCTTTGATTTGTCCACTGCCTTATCCTCTACAAGCCGCAAAGAATTCTGAGCCATGATACATCACCCCTTGGTCGTCAATGAAGGCCGGACAATCCGTAATCCCTGCCATTTTGTACCTTTTTTGTTCTCGTTTGGCAAGAGGGATCAAATATCTGAAAAACAAGTCATATCCGGATTTGTTCTTTTTTCGTACCAAGAGATCGAACAGGAACGCGCCCCACATTGGGCCAGACTGTTCGATTGTATCGATCCGCCGAATCGCCATCTTGCTGGCGAAGGTCTGCGGCGCAGTCTAGCGCTTGTGCAGTCGCAATAACAAAGGGCATATCGCCAGCATGGTGAAATCCATAGAGATACTGGCCGTGGGCGGCGCCCATATCGACCGGCGTGGCCAGGTGTCCGGCGCCTACGTGCCGGCCGCGTCCAATCCCGGCACGATGCGCGAGGATGTCGGCGGCGGCGTGTTCAACGCGCTGCGCAGCACGGTGCGGCGCGGCGTATCGGGCTCGCTGATGTCGATGCGCGGCGGCGATGCCGGGGCCGACACCATTTCGCGAGCCATCGCCGAGGCAGGCATCGCAGACCTGTCGGCGGTCTTCCTCGACCGCACGACGCCGAGCTATACGGCGCTGATCGATCGCGAGGGCGAGTTGATCGTCGGCTTCGCCGACATGGCGCTGTACGATCTGGCGTTTCCCAAGCAGATGAGGCGCTCCAAGGTCCGTGAGGCGATCGCAGCCGCCGATGCCATACTGTGCGATGCCAATCTGCCGTCTTCGGCACTGGAGCGGCTGGTTTCGCTTGCCGCCGGCAAGCCGGTCTATGCCATTGCCATTTCGCCGGCCAAGGTCGTGCGGCTGATACCGGTGCTCGGCGCGCTGGCGCTGGTCTTCATGAACCGGCGCGAGGCCGTCGCGCTGGCCGGCGTCAATGCAAATGCCGCCGAGCGAGACGTCGTCGACGGTTTGCGATGCAGCGGCCTTGCCAGCGGCGTCGTGACGGCAGGCAGCGCGCCGGTGCTGGGTTTCGACGAGACAGGCGCTTTTTCGATCCAACCGCCTGCCCCCAGAAAAGTCGCCGACGTCACCGGCGCCGGCGACGCGCTGGCGGGTGCGACGGTGGCAGCCTTGCTGCGCGGCCTGCCGCTGCGCCAGGCCTTGCGCGAAGGCGTCGCGGCGGCGACGCTGGCCATCGAAAGCGCCGACGCCATCCCTGATTTTACCGCGGCAAGCTTCGCGGAAGCGCTGGCACTTGTGCCGGACGCGCAGGAAGTGGCATGAGACCGGCAAATTCATAGTGCCGCTGTATTGCCGGCATGCGCCGCACCGCGAGTTGGAGATCCAGATGAGCCCCGAAACCGCCCGCCCCTTCATCGACATCCACGCACCGGTGGCGCAAGCCCTGGCCGCCGGGCGCCCGGTTGTGGCGCTGGAAAGCACCATCATCACCCATGGCATGCCCTACCCCGACAATGGCGCCATGGCGGCCAATGTCGAGAAGATCATCAGCGACGGCGGCGCCATACCGGCGACGATCGCCGTGGTTGGCGGCCGCATCAAGATCGGCCTGTCCGACGGCGAGCGCGAATCGCTGGCCATGACCGGTGACGCCATGAAGCTGTCGCGCGCCGACCTCGGCTTTGCAGTCGCGCAAGGGCGCACGGGTGGCACGACAGTCGCCGCCACCATGATCGCGGCTGAAATGGTCGGGATAAAAGTGTTCGCCACCGGCGGCATTGGCGGCGTGCACAAGGGCGCCGAGAAGAGCTTCGACATCTCCGCCGATCTCGACGAATTGGCGCGCACGCCGGTCATCGTCGTCTCGGCCGGCGCCAAGGCGATCCTCGACATCGAAAAGACGCTGGAAGTGCTGGAGACGCGAGGCGTGCCTGTCGTCGGCCATGGCTGCGAGACCATGCCCGCCTTCTGGTCGCGGCAGTCGCCGTTCCGCGCCCCGCTGACCCTTTATAAGCCCGAAGAGATCGCGCATTTCTTCCGGACGCGGCAGGCACTGGGCTTGGGTGGCGGCATGTTGATCGCCAATCCGGTGCCGGAAAACCACGAAATCCCTGCTGAAGAGATGGCGGGCTATATCGACGCCGCGCAAAAGGCGGCCGAGGCGCTCAACGTGACCGGCAAGGCGGTGACGCCGTTCCTGCTGGGAAAAATCCTGGAGTTGACCGGCGGCCGCAGCCTCAAGACTAATATCGCGCTGGTCGAAAACAATGCGCGGCTGGCTGCCGAGATCGCCAAGGCGCTGTAGTTCACTTGCCTGCGCGCCGCCCTGCCTCATAGGCGCGGCGCGCCCACACCGTCATCTCGTCGGGATCGTCAAAGGCGCTGTCGGGAATGCTCCAATAGGGCATGGCGACCAGCTTGCCGTGGCGCTTGCCGGTATAGGCCCATTGCTTGCAGCCCTCGGCTTCGAAATCGGGCGCGCTTTGCTCGTCGGCCTTGAGCAGCAACTCGCCGCGCAGCACGATGGCGATGATGACGCCGTCGAAATAGATGCCCTTGCCGCCGAACAACCTGCGGATGCTGACCGGGCCCAGCCCTGAGAACAGTTCGGCGATGCGTTCATTGTCCATGCCGCGATCATGTCACCGGCATTTGACATTGTCATCGCGCAACCAGAACCATGCTGACAGGTTAAGACCATTCCATCGGAGTTTTTGTCATGCCGCTTCTGCTCAAGGGGTCCTGCCGCTGCAACGCGGTGCGTTTCGAGGTGGAGAGCCACACGCCCGTACCGTTCATGCTGTGCTACTGCTCGATCTGCCGCAAGCAGCAGGGCGGCGGCGGGTTCGCCATCAATCTCGGCGCCGCCTATGAGACGCTGAACATCAGGGGCAAGAGGAGCCTTGGCGTATACCGTGCCGAGATCGAGGACGACGAGCATCCGCATTGCGAGGTTTCGACGGGCGAGCGCAATTTCTGCCGCAAATGCGGGTCGGCGCTCTGGCTTTACGACCCGACCTGGCCGGAGTTGGTGCACCCCTTCGCCTCGGCCATCGACAGCGACCTGCCGAGGCCGCCTGAAAAGGTGCATCTGATGCTGAAATACAAGGCGAACTGGGTCGAACCCGATATCGGCAAGGGCGACAAGACGTTCGACGTCTACCCCGAGGAATCGATCGCCGACTGGCACAAGCGGATGGGGATGTGGGTGGATTAGCGGCTTTCGCCCCGTTTACGGGGACAAGATGAGGCTAGCCGCGGCGGTGCCAACCTTGGAGGGGCCAGTGCTGCCCCTCACCCGTCACTTCGTGACACCTTCTCCCCGCAGACGGGGCGAAGGAAGATCAGGCCGAAGCGCGTGCTTCGGCCAGCGCCTTGAGGTCGGCCGGCTTGAGTTCGACCGACTCGCCGCAGCCGCAGGCCGAACTCTGGTTCGGGTTGCGGAAGGTGAAGCCGGTGCGCAACGTCGTCTGCTCGAAATCCATCTCGGTGCCGAACAGGAAAAGCGCGGCCTCCGGCGCGACATAGACGTGGGCGCCGTCGCGCTCGATGTGGTCGTCCTTGGTGTTGGGCTCGGTCACCAGGTCGACCGTATATTCCATGCCGGCGCAGCCGCCCTTCTTGATGCCGAGGCGGATGCCGTGCGCGTTGTCACGGGTAGCCACGATCTCGCGCACCCGGTCTGCGGCCTTTTCGGTCATCGTGATGACGGCGAAGCGTCCCATTCTCTTTCCTTCTCCATTCCATGCAGGTTAAAGGCCTGCCGAATGATTCCTCACCTAAAATGGTGAAGTTTTACCCCTGGCGCAAGTGTACCAGGCTCGACGCTAGTACCACCCCACCGCCACCTGCGCTTCTTCCGACATACGGTCGGGCGACCAGGGCGGGTCGAAGGTCATGTTGACCTCGACGCCGGACACGCCTTCGACGGCGCCGACGGCATTTTCGACCCAGCCCGGCATTTCACCGGCCACCGGGCAACCCGGCGCGGTCAGCGTCATGTCGATCTTGACCGAGCGGTCGTCCTCGATGTCGATCTTGTAGACGAGGCCGAGCTCGTAGATGTCGGCCGGAATTTCCGGGTCGTAGACCGTCTTCAGCGCCGACACGATGTCGTCGGTCAGCCGCGCCAGTTCGTCGGCGGGAATGGCCGAGGCCGATACGATGCCATTTGCAGCCGTTTCCGGCGCGGTCTCTTCGGTTGTGCTCACATCGTCCATGGTCGTCATCACCCAAAGAACTTTCGCGCTTTTTCAAGCGCCTCGGCCAAAGCGTCGACTTCGGCCCTGGTATTGTACATGCCGAACGATGCCCTGCATGTGGAGGTTACACCAAAGCGTTTCAACAGCGGCTGGGCACAATGGGTGCCGGCCCGCACTGCCACGCCCTGCCTGTCTATCACCATCGACACGTCATGGGCATGAATGCCTTGCAGTTCGAAGGAAATGATCGCGCCCTTGCCCGGCGCATCGCCGAAGATGCGCAGCGAGTTGATGGCGCGCAGCCGCTCGTGCGCGTAGGTCTTGAGGTCTTCCTCGTGCGCCGCGATCCGTTCGCGGCCGATCTTTTCCATGTAGTCGAGGGCGGCACCCAGCCCGATCGCCTGGACGATCGGCGGCGTGCCGGCCTCGAAGCGATGCGGCGGCTCGTTGTAGGTAACGATGTCTTCCGTCACCTCCTCGATCATCTCCCCGCCGCCCATGAAGGGGCGCATGCCCTGGAGAATGTCCTTCTTGCCGTAGAGCACGCCGATGCCAGACGGACCGTAGACCTTGTGGCCGGTGAAGACGAAGAAGTCGCAGTCGAGATCCTGCACGTCGATCGGCATATGCACGGCGCTCTGGCTGCCATCGACAAGGACGGGAATACCACGCGCGTGCGCGATGCGCACGATCTCCTTGATCGGCGTCACCGTGCCCAGCGCATTCGACATCTGCGTGATGGCGACTAGCTTGGTGCGGTCGGTCAGCCGCTTCTCGAACTCCTCAATGTGGAAGACGCCGAGATCGTCGACCGGCACCCAGACCAGCTTGGCGCCCTGCCGCTCGCGGATGAAATGCCAGGGAACGATGTTGGAGTGGTGTTCCATGATCGACAGCACGATCTCGTCGCCCTCGCCGATATTGGGCATGCCATAGCCATAGGCGACGGTGTTGATCGCCGAGGTCGTGTTGGAGGTGAAGACGATGTTGTCGGTGCTCGACGCGTTGAGGAAGCGGCGCACCGTCTCGCGCGCCTTTTCATAGGCATCGGTCGCTGCGTTGGACAGGAAATGCAGGCCGCGATGGACGTTGGCGTATTCCTGGGAATAGGCATGCTGGATCGTGTCCAGCACCACCTGCGGCTTCTGCGCCGAGGCGCCATTGTCGAGGTAGACCAACGGTTTGCCATAGACTTCGCGCGACAGGATCGGGAAGTCGCGGCGGATCGCCTCGACGTCGTAGAAATCTCCGATCTTGCCTGGAGCGTTCATCATTTCACCCGTGCGTCACAAACCATTCGTCGAGTCTCGCTTCCAGCGCCTCGACGATCGTCTCGTCGTCCAGTTCCTCGATCACCTCGGCCACGAAGGCCTTGACCAGCAGACCGCGAGCCGACTTCTCGTCGACACCGCGAGCCATCAGGTAGAACAGATGGTCGTGGTCGATCTCGGTCACCGTCGCGCCGTGGCCGCAGACGACGTCGTCGGCGAAGATTTCGAGCTCAGGCTTGGTCGAGAACTCGCCATCGTCCGACAACAACAGCGTGTTGCAGGCCATCTTGGCATTCGTCTTCTGCGCATATTGGTGGACGTTGATGCGGCCCTGGAAGACGCCGCGTGCCTTGCCCGTCACCACGTTGCGGATGACCTCGGTCGAGGTCGTATGCGGCACGGCGTGGTCGAGCACCATCGTCACGTCGGAGTGGGTGTCGCCGGCCAGAAGGTTGATGCCGCGCAGCTTGAAATCAGCGCCTTCGCCCGTCGTCTTGACCATGACCTCCTGGCGCACAAGCTTGCCGCCAGCGTTCATCACGAAAAGCGTCAGTTTCGCGTTCTTGCCGATATGGGCCTTGAACTGCGCCAGATGCGTCGCCGTGTCCGGCTGCTCCTGGACGATCAGCCATGTCACCTCGGCACCCTCGCCAAGCACCAGCTGGCTGACGGAACTGACCAGCGCGGCGCCATCACCCGCCTGACGCTCGACGATAACGGCCTTGGCGCCGGCGCCGACGCGAACGGCCAGGCGCACATGGGTCTGGCCGCCGGCCTGCACATTCTGCAGCTCGATCGGCTTTTCAAGTTCGGCGCCATCGGCGATGTCGACAAAATAGCCATCGGCAACGAAGGCGGTGTTCAGCGCTCCGATCGCATCGTCGCTGCCATAGGGATCGAGCCCCGGCGCGATGCTGCCATCAATCAACTTTTCCGACAGGCACTGGACGGCAACGCCCTCGATGGCCGGCACCTTCGCGTCGGACTTGCCGTTCAGGACCGGCAGGACGGCGGAGCCTTCGACGATCGGCGCGATGGCCTTGGCCATGGCGGCGGGGTCGAAGTCCGGCACCACGCTCAACAACCGGCGCAGGTCCGTGTAATGCCAGGATTCGACGCGCCGCGTCGGCAGGCCGTGCTTGATCGCCTCAATCGCGTCGTCGCGCTTCAGCATCACCGCGCCGTCGCCCGGCAGCAGCGAGAGCCGGTCGCCGAACGCGTCGATCAACGCTGTCTCGGCCGGTGTCCGCTGCGGTTGTGTGTGCATATTCATCAGTCTTGCCTCTGGCATCTCACGCGGCTTCGCCGATCACGCCGGCATAGCCATTGGCTTCGAGGTCGAGCGCCAGCGACTTGTCGCCGGACTTGATGACCTGGCCTCTATAGAGCACGTGCACGCTATCAGGCACGATGTGCTCGAGCAGGCGCTGGTAGTGGGTGATGACCAGGAAGGCCCGGTCGGGTGCCCGCAGCGCGTTGACGCCGTCGGAAACGATCTTCAGCGCGTCGATGTCGAGGCCGGAATCGGTCTCGTCGAGCACGCACAGTTTCGGCTCCAGCAGCTTCATCTGCAGGATCTCGGCGCGCTTCTTCTCGCCGCCGGAGAAGCCGACATTGAGCGGGCGCTTCAGCATCGCCATGTCCATGCTGAGCGAGGCTGCGGCTTCCTTCACCCGCTTGAGGAATTCGGGGATTTTCAGCGGCTCTTCGCCACGCGCCTTGCGCTGCTCGTTCATGGCCACTTTCAGGAATTCCATGGTCGCCACGCCCGGTATCTCCATCGGGTACTGGAAGGCGAGGAAAATGCCCGACGTGGCGCGCTCGGCCGGATCCATTTCGAGGATCGACCGGCCGTTGTAGAGGATGTCGCCTTCGGTGACTTCATAGTCCTCGCGGCCGGCAAGGATATAGGACAGCGTCGATTTGCCCGAGCCGTTCGGGCCCATGATCGCGGCGACCTCGCCGGCTTTCACCGTCAGATTCAGGCCGCGGATGATTTCGGTGCCGTCATCGACGATGCGGGCATGCAGGTTCTTGATCTCAAGCATTCTTTTGTTTCCTGAATATCTGTCCGGTCAGCCGACCGAGCCCTCAAGCGAGATACCGATCAGCTTCTGCGCCTCGACGGCAAACTCCATCGGCAGTTGCTGGATGACATCCTTGACGAAGCCATTGACGATCAGCGCGATGGCTTCCTCCTCGGGAATGCCGCGCTGCATGACGTAAAATTTCTGGTCCTCGGAAATCTTCGAAGTCGTCGCCTCATGCTCGAACTGCGCCGTCGAGTTCTTGGCTTCCATGTAAGGTACAGTATGCGCGCCGCACTGGTCGCCGATCAGCAGACTGTCGCAGTTAGTGAAGTTGCGCGCGTTGGTCGCCTTGCGGTGCGCCGAGACCTGGCCGCGATAGGTGTTCTGCGAGAAGCCGGCGGCGATGCCCTTGGAGATGATGCGGCTCGACGTGTTCTTGCCGAGATGGATCATCTTGGTGCCCGAGTCGACCTGCTGATAACCGTTGGAAACGGCGATCGAATAGAACTCACCGGAAGAGTCGTCGCCGCGCAGGATGCAGCTCGGGTACTTCCACGTGATCGCCGAACCGGTCTCGACCTGCGTCCACGAAATCTTCGAGCGGTCGCCACGGCAGTCGCCGCGCTTGGTGACGAAATTGTAGATGCCGCCCTTGCCCTCGGCGTCGCCGGGGTACCAGTTCTGCACGGTCGAATATTTGATCTCGGCGTCGTCGAGCGCCACCAGTTCGACGACTGCGGCATGCAGCTGGTTCTCGTCGCGCTGCGGCGCAGTGCAGCCTTCGAGATAGGAGACGTACGCCCCCTCCTCGGCGATGATCAGCGTGCGCTCGAACTGGCCGGTGTTCTTCTCGTTCATGCGGAAATAGGTCGACAGCTCCATCGGGCAGCGCACACCCTTGGGCACGAAGACGAACGAGCCGTCGGTGAAGACAGCCGAATTCAGCGTGGCGTAGAAATTGTCCGAGGTCGGCACGACCGAGCCGAGATATTTCTGAACCAGTTCCGGATGCTCGCGGATGGCTTCCGAGATCGAGCAGAAGATGACGCCGGCCTGCGCCAGCTCCTTCTTGAAGGTGGTGACGACGGAGACGGAATCAAACACCGCGTCCACGGCGACGCGGCCGGATTTGTAGACGTTGTCGCTGGGCTCCTCGAGCTCCGAGGCGTCGGTCTTCTGCACGCCGGCGAGGATCTCCTGCTCGCGCAGCGGAATGCCGAGCTTTTCGTAGACCTTCAAGAGTTCCGGATCGACATCGCTGAGCGAGGACGGGCCGGGCGTGCTCTTGGGCGCGGCATAGTAGTAGATGTCCTGGAAATCGATCTTCGGATAGTGGACGCGCGCCCAGGTCGGCTCTTCCAGCGTCAGCCAGCGCCGATAGGCCTCCAGACGCCATTCCAGCATCCAGGACGGTTCGTCCTTCTTGGCCGAAATGAAACGGATGATGTCTTCGCTCAGGCCCTTGGGGGCCTTGTCGACAGCGATTTCAGTCTGGAATCCGTATTTGTATTGGTCGACGTCGATCTTTCGGACCCGATCGATCGTGTCCTGCACAGCAGGCATATGCGTTCTCCATCCACGCCGGGGTCAAGGCCCGGCAGTTTTCAAACTATGGCACCGCGAACGGCAGCCCCTGGAGGCGCCGAAGTGGCGTAAGTTCCATATAGTGCGTTTCGACCGGAAATTCACCCGGCCACTTGCAAACGCACGGCTCTACCAGGCTGCGAAGCCTGAATTCCCTTTCACCGCGTCAGGCGGCCTGTTCCCTGCCCGCACGGCGCTGGGCAATTCCCGCCAGCGCGGTTCGGAACAATTCAATGTCCTCGGCGCCCGTCGCAGCACCGATCGACACGCGCAAGGCGCCAAGACTGTCGCCATAGCCCATGGCTTTCAGCACGTGGCTCGGCCCGACCTTGCCCGACGAACAGGCGGAGCCGGCCGACAGCGCCACACCGGCGAGATCGAAGGCGATCTGCGCGGTTTCGGCCTTGATGCCCGCAATAGCGAAGAATGTCGTGTTGGCAAGCCTTGGCGCGTCGGTTCCAAAGATTTCCGCGTCTGGCACCAGCATTTTCACGATGGCTTCGATCTCGTCGCGGTGCTGGCGCACCGCATCGATCGCCGGCAGTCCGGCCAGTGCTTCGCGTGCGGCGACACCAAAGCCTGATATGGCGGCGAGGTTTTCCGTGCCACCGCGATGGCCCTTTTCCTGGCCGCCGCCATTGATCAGGGGCTTCGGCATCATCAGATCGGCGGCGGCGACGATGGCGCCGATGCCCTTGGGACCGCCGATCTTGTGCGAAGACAGAATCAAATAATCGGCGTAACCCGCTGACATGTCGATGGAAACGCGGCCTGCGGCCTGAACCGCGTCGACGACAAGAATGCCGCCAGCGGCCTTGACGATTTCGGCGATGCGATCGATCGGCTGGATCACGCCGGTCTCGTTGTTGGCGCCATGGATCGCGACCAGCGGCAGGCCATCGGCCTTGTCATGACCTGCAAGTGCCCCGGCCAAGGCCGCAAGGTCGGCAATGCCGTTGGCATCGACGCCGATGCGCGTCACCTGCCCCGCCGGGAAGCGCCCGCCATTCAACAGGCAGGGATGATCGGCCTCGCAGACGTAGAGCCGGCTCATGCGCACGCTGCCGCGCCCCATCTGCCATTCAGGGGCCAGCAAAGTCGAAGCGGCTTCCGTCGCGCCCGAGGTGAAAACGACATGTTCGGGCCTGGCATTGACCAGAGCCGCGACCTCGCGCCTTGCCGTCTCGATCAGGCGCCGCGCGGCGCGGCCTTCGGCATGGACCGATGACGGGTTGGCCGCCACGTCAAGCGCCGCGACCATAGCCTCGCGTGCCGCTGGAAGCAGCGGCGCACTGGCATTATAGTCGAGATAGGCGCGTTTTGCGGCCATTTTCGTCCAGTTGATCCCGTCAGAAGCCATTCGGTCGTCGTATGGCGTTATTTCCTTGAAATTCCAAGGCGAGCCGTCCTATTTACGCGGCTTGCGGCGCGGGTGGCCGGGCTCGACGTCTGGTCACTCAGTTTTGAATAGTTCTAAACTAGCTTCTAAGAAGACGCTCGCCCTGCGTCAAGGCCAGAGGAAGACTCGTTCCGGGCGCCGCGCATTCGTATTACCCAAGTGGAGTATTTCATGCCTGAGGTCATTTTCACCGGTCCGGCCGGCCGCCTGGAGGGGCGCTACCAGCCCTCCAAGGAAAAGAGCGCGCCGATCGCCATCGTCTTGCATCCCCATCCGCAGTTCGGCGGCACGATGAACAACAAGATCGTCTACGACCTCTTCTATATGTTCCAGAAGCGCGATTTCACCACGCTGCGCTTCAATTTCCGCGGCATCGGCCGCAGCCAGGGCGAATTCGACCACGGCACCGGCGAATTGTCGGATGCCGCCGCCGCACTCGACTGGGTCCAGTCGCTGCACCCGGATTCCAAGAGCTGCTGGGTCGCCGGCTATTCATTCGGCTCGTGGATCGGCATGCAGCTTTTGATGCGCCGGCCGGAGATCGAGGGCTTCATATCGATCGCGCCGCAGCCCAACACCTATGACTTCTCGTTCCTGGCGCCTTGCCCGTCATCGGGCCTGATCATCCATGGCGATGCCGACAAGGTGGCGCCGCCGAAGGATGTGCAAGGCCTGGTCGACAAGCTGCACACGCAGAAGGGCATCACCATCACGCAGAAGACCCTGCCCGGCGCCAACCACTTCTTCGCCAACCACGCCGATCTTTTGATCGAGGAATGCGCGGACTATCTCGATCGCCGGCTGGCGGGCGAATTGTCCGATCCGCGGCCCAAGCGGCTGAGATAAGCAGGAAAGGCGCCAGCACCGATGTACGAGCCTCCCCATTTCCAGGAAACGCGGCCCGACGTGCTGCATGGACTGATCAGGGCGCATCCGCTCGGCATGCTGATCTCGAACGGGCCTGACGGCCCGGTCGCCAACGCCATTCCCTTCCTGCTCGACGCCGCAGCGGCGCCGAACGGGAGACTGCGGGCTCACCTGGCCAAGGCCAACCCGCACTGGCGCCTCATTGCCGACAATCCGGCGTCGCCCGTGCTGATCGTCTTCCAGGGCGCTGACGCGTATGTGACGCCTTCCTGGTACGAGACCAAGCGCGAAACCGGCAAGGTGGTGCCTACCTGGAACTACGCCATCGTGCAGGTACGCGGCGCGGCCAAGGTAATCGACGACCAGGAGTGGCTGGCGCGGCAGATCGGCGATCTGACCGCTTCCCAGGAAGGTGCCCGCGAGGCGCCCTGGGCGGTGACCGATGCGCCGCCGCCCTTCATCCAGTCGCAGATCAAGGGCATCATCGGACTGGAGATCGAGATCAGCGAGATCCACGGCAAGTGGAAGGTCAGCCAGAACCGCCCCGTCGCCGATCGCGCCGGCGTGGCGGAGGGGCTGGAAAGCGAAGTCGCCGACGCGTCCGACATGGCTCGCCTGGTAAGGTCCTACGGCGGCCTGGACAGCAATTAATCGGGCAACGACTTATTTTCCGGAGCAATCAGCCGGAACGATGCCTTGCGGACCGGCAACCCTGAGGGCGTCGGACGGAAGATGAAGCCGAGCCGGGCAAAGACCAGCCCGCAAGCCAGCGCGAAGGTGCAGCCAAGGCCGAAGCCGGCCACCGTATCGCTCGGATAGTGCGCGCCGACGAAAACCCTGGTCGAGGCGAGGCAGGCGGTGATCACCAGGGCGATGTACCAACGCCGCGGAAACAAGAGCAGGAGAACGCCGAACACCGCCCCCATCGTCGTGGCATGGCCGGATGGAAAACCGGCGAAGCGCGCGTCAAAGGCGAAGGGGTGCAGGGCGAGCACGCCAAAGTCCTGGAAGTAGAGCGGGCGGGCCCGGCCGATCGCATATTTCAGGACATTGACCAGCAGGCCCGACAGGCCGACGGCGCTCAGCACCAGAAAAGCCAGGCAAGTCCAGTTGTAGACGAGCATCAGCGATCGCCGTGAAAGGCTGCGCCAATCGGTCAGATTGGCCCCAACGAGCAAAAGTGCCGACGGGATCAGGTACCAGCCGCCGAGAGCGAACTGGGTCAGGAATTCAGCCACCCCGGCTCCCGACCATTGGCCGTGGACCATCCCTGCCGGTGTATCGAGGCGAACAAAGGCCGCCGCCGTCAGCAACACCCAAACGACGAGCCAGACCGGCCATGCGATGTTGGGGTAGCGCGCGGGACGAGCGGCAAAGCGCCTTCTGACGATCTGCGTGGTGTCGCGAAAATTGCTCAGGGATCGGCGCCCTACCCCAAGGAGCCGACCGGAAACTGTAGGGCGCGATTTTACGAGCATTGGGAATTCGACCCCATTGTTGCCGTCATGGGCATCGACGAGCCGTCATGGGGCCACACGATAGAGGCCGAGCGACAATTTGTCTCCCGACGAATAGTTGAGGCCATCAACTTCCGCGACCCGGTTCATCGATTTGCCTTGCACCGACAGCATGCCATTCAGTTTCTGCTCGTCCTCGATCGGCGCCAGCCCCAGCGCGCAGGCAGGATCGGCAAGCAGATGCTGTGCCACGCCGCCGACATCGGTCAGCACCGTTTTGGTGCCGACCAGGAACACCAGGCTCGGCTCCTGATAACGCGCCGAGGCCAGCACCGTCGTGGCGCAAGGCTTGTTGGCAAGCACCGCCTGCTTGATCGCCGGGCTCAGCCAGATCGGCTTCAGCGATGGGGCGATGACGCCGAACAGCAGGGCATAGGTGATGCCGGCACAGGCGGCGGTGGCTCCGATGCGGGGCAGCGGCACCTGCAACTGCCGCGAAAAGGCAAAATAGCCCGTGCCCAGTGCGGCGGCGGCCGCCGGTATGCTCCACCAGGAGAAGCTGTGGGTGAGATAGATCGGCGCTCCAATGCAGACCGCCGCCAGGCCGAGGCTGACCACGACGAGACCAAATGCGGTCGACCACCACAGCCATTGCTGCCAGCGCTTGAGCGGTGCATTGGCGTCCTCAGGCTGCAACATCAGCAGCCAGCCGATCAGCAGAGCCATGCCGGGATAGGCCGGCAGCACATAATGCGGCAGCTTGGTCGGGATCAGCTCGAACACCAGCCAGAACGGGATGTACCAAGCGAGGCAGAAGCGCAGCCTGACATCGTCGCGCATACGGTTGAGGGCCTGGAGGCCGGCGCCGACCGCGATCAGCCCGAAAGGCCACATGAACAGCGAATAGGTCAGCATGTAAAAACCAGGGGGCAGGCCGTGTGATTCCTCGCCCGACGCGACCTTGCCGAGCATGTCCTTGCCGACGGCTTGCTGCAGGAAGGCGCCATGGCTTTTCCAGGTGATCGCGGCAAGCCAGGGTAGTGCGATGACCACGACGAGCAACAGGCCGCGTCCGACCCTGAGCTTCGCCAGCCAGCGACCGTCACGTTCGAACGCGAACAGCACCGCGATGGTCAGCGCCGACAACAGCGGCGCAATCGGCCCCTTAATGAGGATCGCCGCGCCTTGCGCGATCCAGAAAATCCACCAGAGATGACCGGCGACCGGTTCATTGCGGCGCGACGCGAAATAGATCTGCGCCAGCGCGCCTTGCGCCGCCACGCAGCAGGCCAGCAGCATCGCATCGGTCTTCGCGTCGCGCCCCTCGAAGGCCGTGGCGAAGATCGCCGCCATCACCAGGCCGGCGGCGATGCCGGCATTGGCGCCGAAAAGATTGGTTCCCGTCCAGGCGATCGCCAGCACCGCGATGGCAATGCCCAGTGCCGAGATCGTGCGATAGACCCAGATCGGCGCCTCGGCGCCTTTGCCGCTCAGCGTCACCGCCGCCGACTGCAGCCAGTAAATGCCGATCGGCTTCTGGTAGCGCGAGGCCTCCTGGAAGCGGATGTCGACATAGTCGCCGCTCTCGGCCATCTGCTTGGTCGCCTGAACGAAGCGCGACTCGTCACGGTCGATCGGCGGCAGCGATGCCAGCCCCGAAAGCGTCATCGCCAGGCTGAACAGGAAGAGAAAAATGTAGTTCCTGTTCAGCGCCATGCATCAGCCTCTCTAACCATTTTCTCGCAGTGACGGGCCGCTCAATCGACCTTGGTCATCGCCGCCTTGCGCTCATTGGCGATCAGCCAGAGATTTCTGATATAGATGAACATGCCCATGGCCTGGCCGGCGATGAAGACCGGATCCTGGCGCTGGATGGCATAGATCAGAAGCAGGCCGCCGCCGAACAGGGAGAAGAACCAGAAGGCCACCGGCACGACGCTGCGCTTGGCCTTTTCCGAAGCCAGCCATTGTACGACGAAGCGCATGGTGAAGAAGAACTGCGCAACGAAGCCGAGCAGGATCCACGCATCGAATTGCTTGATGAAAACCTGGTGAAGCCAGGTCCCCAGTTCCTGAAGCACGTTAAACACGCTTGATTTCCTCTACTTTTGGCATTCTGCGGCGCCTGCGGCGCAGCCACCAGACACCGCCGAGATCGAGCGCGCCCTGCAGGCCGCGGTCGAAAATGCCGTAATTCGACTTGCCGTGCCGGCGCGAGCGATCCACGACATCGCAATGCACGACGCGATAGCCTTCCTGGATGACCAGGGCCGGGACGAAGCGATGGGTGCCGTCGAAGAACGGCAGTTTGCGCAGGATGTCGGTGTGAACCGCCTTCAGGCCGCAGCCGGTGTCGCGGGTCTCGTCATGCAGGATGGCGTTTCTCAGCCAGTTGGCGAAGCGCGACGCCAGTTGCTTGACCTTGCTGTCGCGGCGCTTGAGGCGCTGCCCCTGGGCGGCGCCGAAATCCGGCCCGGCCTGCCGCAGGGCGTCGACCAGCACCGGAATGTATTGCGGATCGTTCTGGCCGTCGCCGTCGATGGTGGCGACGATGCCGCCGCGAGCCGCCCAGGCGCCCGAGCGCACGGAAAGGCTCTGGCCGGCGGATTTCTGGTGCCGCAGTTCCCGCACCGGAAAGGAACGAAGCGCCGCCTGTTCGGTAAGCACGGCAGCCGTCTCGTCGGTCGAGCCGTCATTGACGATGATCAGTTCGAAGTCGCGCCCGGCCATCGCCGCCTCGATCTCGTCGATCAAGAGCGGCAGGTTTGCCGCCTCGTTCCTGCAAGGAATGACGATGGATATCAATGCGTCCGGCATGTCGCGTCGGGGCTCTGTCGTCGAATGTGGCATTGATGGATGCCGTGCGGTGCCGCTCGAGGTCGTGGGCTGCAAGAACCTTTGGCGCGGCGCCTCATTACGCCAGCCGAAACGATGAAGCAAGCATTCGTGCCGTAAGGCGCGATGCACCGTTTCAACAACCGGTGATCGTCAGGAACTCATGATCCTTGGCGCAGAGGCAATCCGGCGCAAGACCGGATTCCACTTTTGCTGATCGCAACCTCCCGGTTGGCGCGCGATCTGACGCAAAACCGGATTCCACTTTTGCTGATCGCGCTTGGATGCTAAACGCGCCCGTTCACATATGCCCCCGCCGGACCGGGCGGACGCTTTCGGGAAAGAAAACATGCCTGCCTTCAAATCCGATTTCCTGCGCACGATGAGCGAGCGCGGCTTCATCCACCAGATTTCGGATGAGACCGGCCTCGACGAGCTTTTCGCCAAGGAAACGGTCACCGCCTATGTCGGCTACGACGCCACCGCCACCAGCCTGCATATCGGCAATCTGATCTCGGCGACCATGCTTTACTGGCTGCAGGAAACCGGACACCGTCCGATCGCACTGATGGGCGGCGGCACGTCGATGATCGGCGACCCGTCCTTCCGCGACGACCAGCGCAGCCTTTTGACGCCCGAGGCGATCGCCACCAACATCGAAGGCATCAAGCGCATCTTCGGCCGCATCCTGCGCTTCGGCGACGGCCCGAACGACGCCATCATGGTCAACAATGCCGACTGGCTGATGAAGCTCAACTATGTCGAGTTCCTGCGCGACGTCGGCCGGCATTTCTCCGTCAACCGCATGCTGACCTTCGACAGCGTCAAGCTCAGGCTCGACCGTGAGCAGTCGTTGTCGTTCCTCGAATTCAACTACATGATCCTGCAGGGCTACGATTTCGTCGAGCTCGCCCGGCGCCAGAACTGCCGCCTGCAGATGGGCGGATCGGACCAGTGGGGCAACATCATCAATGGCGTCGATCTCGGCCATCGCATGGGCACGCCGCAGCTTTACGCCCTGACCACGCCGCTGCTCACGACATCGTCAGGCGCCAAGATGGGCAAGTCGGCAAAGGGTGCGGTCTGGCTCAACGGCGACCTCTTCTCGCCCTATGATTTCTGGCAGTACTGGCGCAACACCGAGGATGCCGATGTCGAGCGCTTCCTGAAGATATTCACCCGCCTGCCGCTCGACGAGATCGCGCGCCTGGCCGCGCTTGGCGGCTCCGAGATCAACGAGGCCAAAAAGATCCTGGCCACGGAGACGACTGCGATCGTCCACGGCCGCGAGGCGGCAAACCAGGCCGAGGAAACCGCGCGCAAGACGTTCGAGGAAGGGGCGCTCGCCGACACATTGCCGACCGTCGGGGCCGACAAGGCAGCACTCGAAGCCGGCATCGGCATCCTGTCGCTGCTGGTCACGGCCGGGCTGGCTTCGTCCAATGGCGAGGCGCGGCGCCACATCCAAGGCGGAGCGGTTCGCATCAACGACCAGACGGTCAATGACGACCGCCGTATGGTCACGCTACAGGATTTGAGTCCGGAAAACGTCGTAAAGCTCTCATTGGGCAAGAAAAAACACGTTCTGGTGCGGCCGGCCTGAGGCCGTTCATCGATATTCGAAGATCGACCGGAATATGCCCGGCGCGATCACCGACAGCGGGTTGACGTCGAGCACCGGCTTGTTGGCATTGCCCCTGAGCCGATAGGTGACGCCGATCAGGCCTCGGTCGCGGCCGTTGCCCAGCAGCGCGCCGACGATGGGCAATTCGCCGAAGATGCGGTTGAGGCCATAGACCGGCATGAAGGTGCCGGTCATGTCCATATTGTTGTTCTGGTCGTAGAGGATGCCCTGGAACGTCGTGCCGATGCGCGGACCGCGCAGCACGCCATTGGCCAGCTTCAGATAGCCGCTGCCTTTCTCGATCTCGGCATAACCGCGTTCGAACTTGACCCGCGACGTGTCGAGATTGCCCTTGACCGCCTGGTTGAGGCTGCGGTTGTCGCCGGCCGGCGTGGTCGAGACGATGGAGGCGAGCTTCGGTTCGTTGACGATGAAGAAGTTGCTGGTGTCGACCTTGCCCTTCATCGGCCCGTCGCCGGCCCCGGTCAGCGCCAGCATGATCGAGCCGCCTTCCATATGCTCGTAGACGTTCAGGAACCTCAATATCGCGCCGGCGTCCGCTGACTTCACGTTGAGCGAGCGCCGGCCGTCGCCGGTTGTGTTGCTGATGGTGATGGCCGCGCCCGAACTTGCCGTGGCGCTGACCTTCAGCCCGTTCACCCTTGAGCCGGCCGCGCTGTAGTCGAGCTTCAAATTGGACAATTGCTCGTCATGGAAGCCTGTGAGCTGCTCGACGTCGGCGCTGACGGAAATGTTGTCTGTTCCGGTCGTCTTGGTCGCGGTGTCCACATCGGATGTGAACTGCTTGATGAGCGAACGGGCGTCGAGCGCGTTGCCATTGATGTCGACGGCGTAGCCCTTGCCTGACCGTTTCACCGAAATCGCGACATCGTCACCCCGGTTCAAGGTGACCTTGCCGAACTTGGCCGACGACAGGGCGCCGTTGATCAGCACGATGCTGCCGTCGATCGAGAATGTTTTGCCGTCGAGGCTGAAATCGGACAGTGTCGTGGTGTCCCCGGCCTTGGTCATGACGAAGGTGACGTTAGCGGGAACCCCTGCCCCCTTGCTCCAGCCGGCCCAGGGAATGTCCAGCCTGGCATTGGTCAGGTCGGCCGACACGTTCTGGTTGCCATCGCCGCTCTTGTCGATCGCGACCTTCACCGTTCCGCCAAGCAGCGGCGTCAGGCCTGGCATGGCCGCGGCACGGACCTTGTCGTCGAGCACCATGGCCACCTTGCGGCTGCGCGCCGGCCCGTTGTCCGCCAACGGCTCGATCAGGTCGAGTTCGGCAGGAATGCCGTTGAGCGCTGCCTTGGCGGAGATCACCGCTTTTTCGGGATCGACGGTGATCGAGCCGTCGGCATCCGTCACGGTCTGGCCCTCGAACGGCTTGGCCAGCGACAGGCCGGTGTAGTCGAGCGACACCAGCCAGTCGAGTTTCGAGGTATCGACGCCGGACTGCAGCGGAATGTCCGCCCGGACATGGCCGGTGACGCTGCCGGACAGGTCCTCCGGTAGGAAGCCGACATGGCGCATGGCGTTGATCGGCTCGTAGGAGGCGAGTTCGGCGACAGCCGGCGCTTCGCCCTCCACATCGATGTCGAGGGCGCCGATGACCGGCGGGCGGTTCGCCGCCTTGACCGCCAGCGTACCGTTGCTGGCCGCCACGGTGCGGCCACTGGGCATGTAAACGGTGCCCGAGGAGAGCGAAATGTCGACGTCATTGCCGTGGAAGGCGACGACGCCGACGGCGTCGCGTATCGGCGGAATACGGCCGGCCGTATCAAAACGCGAGCCTTCGATCTGGAAGCGGCCGAACACCTCCTCGGCCGAAAGCGGCACGCCGTTGCCGAGGCGATCCGGCACGACCTGGAACTGGAGGTCGGCGTCGACGACGCGGCCGCCGAACAGATTATCCAGCACCCACAACCGCGCATTGCGCGCCGAGAACCATGGCCACAGCTGCTTGACGTGCGAGACCGGCATGTCATGGACGTTGAGCGCCAGATTGACCCCGGGGGCCTTGCCGTCAACGAACGCCACGGCCGCGGTGCCGAGCACCTCGCCTGAGGCAGCGGACCGAACGGCGATCTGCTCGGCCACCAATTTATGGCTCTTGGTCTGATAGACGCCGGCAATGCGGGCGAGGAAGGTCAGCGCGGGCTCGGGCGATTCCGATGGCGCCAGGGTCGACCCGTCGCTGGTCAGGTCATAGCGATAGGAGGGTTCCTCGCCCGCCGCCCCTGTCGCCGGCTTTGGCCCTATCGAGCCGCCGAAATTGAAAGAAGACCGGCCGGTTTTCAGCAGCAGCCTGTCGACCTGGATCTTGTTGCTGCCGTGGACAAGCGTCGCGTCGACATCGACATCGGCCGGGAGCAAGCCGCGCGTGCCAAGATCGAGCACCGACCCGGCGGACGACAGAGAGGCCGTCAGCCGTGATTCATTGGTGCCGGACCCTTCAGCTCCTGTCAGCTTCAACGCGATCGCGCCCAGCTTCCCGGCGCCGGCAGCGGTTTCGTCGGCAGATACCAGATCGACGCTCGCATTCAGCGCCGTCACGCGATGCGCAGCGACATCTCGGGTGGCGGAGGCGGCAACCGTTACCTTTCTGCCGTCGACATCCGCCTCCGAGGAAAACTCCACAGCGCCCGGCCCCGATTGTAAGACGGTTGCGTCGGCGATCTTGACCAACTTGATCGCCCCCGCGTCGGGCAGCAGGAATTCGACATTGCTGAGATCGATCCGGCGCATCGAATCTTCCCGTACGGCGTCGAGCGCGCGATGTATGTTGCCGAACAGCGCGTCGGACAGTCTCTCCGGATCGACGAGGCCGTCCTCGTTGCGCAATTGCGCTGTCCAGTCGCCGCCGGACGGCATCGCCGCCACAACGATGTGTGCGTCCGATATCCTGGCGCTGGTCAGCCGCACCTCTCCCCAAAGAAGCGGGATCAGGCGCATGCCGAAGCGGACGCGACCAGCGTCCGCCATAGGTTTGTCGTCTGATGTCCTCAGGCTGACGTCGCTGACCTGGAGCGCGACGAAGCTCGAACTGTCGAGCGTGATGCGCGCCGGCCCGACCGCCACATTAACATCGACACCGGCGAGTTTCTCGATGGCGGTCTCCGCTTCCGCCCGAAGCCGCTCGGAGCCGACCCCGGATGCCCCGACCAGATAGACAACGACCGCGGCCAGCACCATGAACGCGACCATGCCGGCGAACACGCGCGAAAGGATGCGGAAGCCGCGGCCGATCGACGCCTGGCCGAGTGGTGGAACGCGGCACGCGGACGGCAAAGCCCCCAGGTCGGTGATCTCGTCACGCCTGAACCGGATCTTCTCGTGCTGCGGTTGCTCCTGATCCACGCAATCTTCCGTTGTACAAATTCGCTCGTGGACGAATCCCCGGTCGACACTATATCGGTGTGGCGTCGCGCGTAACCTCAAACAAGGGCATCGATATGGCTGACCTCGACGTGGGCGATCTTGCGCCGCAATTCGATCTGCCGCGGGACGGCGGCGGCTCGCTCAGCCTGACCGCGTCGGCCGGCAAACCCGTGGTGCTCTACTTCTATCCACAGGACGACACAACAAGCTGCACCCAGGAAGCGATCAGCTTTTCGCAGCTGAAACCGGAATTCGAGAAGGCAGGCGCCGTCGTGATCGGTCTGTCACCCGACAACGTCAAGAAGCACGACAAGTTCAAATCGAAATACAACCTCACCGTCGACCTCGCCGCCGACGAGGAGCGCAAGGTGATCGAGGCCTACCATCTGTGGGTCGAGAAATCGATGTATGGCCGCAAATATATGGGCGTCGAGCGAGCGACGTTCCTGATCGGCCGTGACGGGCGGATTGCCAGGATTTGGCGCAAGGTCCGGGTCAAGGGCCATGCCGAGGAAGTGCTGGAAGCCGTTCGCGCGCTTTGAGCGTCAAAGCTCAGGACGCTATCGACAATTCCGGTCGCGCGGGAATGGGCTTACTCGTCCGACGTTTGCGCTTTCGGCTGCGGCTGTGCCCGCCAGGATTCCGTGACATGGACCACACGATCAGCCAGCGCGGCGAGATGACCGCGCAGACCGCGCGCGCCGATCATCGACGACAGCCTGGCTGATTGCGTGGCGAAGCGCCGCTTGAAATCCTCGCCGCCGCAGAGAAAATCGACTTTGGCAAGGCCACGGTCGAGCGACCACTGGATATAGTCCATCATCAGCACCATGCCCGGCGAGGCGCGCTCATATTCGGGATCATAGGTGGTGACGAAAGCCATCATCGTGCCGTGCTGCTCGAAATTGATCGAGACGGCGATGATCGTGTCGTCGAGTTCCAGCACGAAGATGCGCAACAGCCCGAGCTCAGCCAGCACCGAAACCAGCGCGGCGAGAACGGGCGAGCCCTCGTCGAACAGGTCGGAGGCACGGCCATGCCGGGCGAGCCAGAGGCGCTTCAGCACCGCGACCCGTGCGAGCACCGGCTCGCGCGGGTCGTCCGCACCCAGCAGGCGGAAACGCACCGCCCCACCTTCCTCCATGAATTTGCGGCCGCGACGGTAGTTCTGCCGGGCCTTCTTGGACAGCGTCTCGAACCATTCCGCCCCACTTTGCCAGGGGCCGACGACACGGTAGCTGATTTCACTGCGGTGGTTGGGTCGAAGGTGCGAGGCCGGATCCAGCAGGCCTCGGACACCGGCATCCGGCAGCAGCCGGTTGAGATAGACGAGGTCGAAGCCGCCCTGATCAAAAACATGCTGCCAGAGGCGGGAGATCACATGCGGATCGCTGTCGGGCGCAACCAGCGCGTCACCATAGTCGCTGTGATCTTTCGCTGCCCATTCGAGCATGCGGATGCCGGAGCGCTTGAAGGTAGCGAGCGCGATCACGCCGTCGAGCCGATCGCCATTCCAGGCAAGCCCGATCCTGAGCGTGCGCCGCTGCTGATGCGGAGTGGTGCGCCACCAGGCCGCGATCCAGTCCGGGTGCTGGAAGACAAGCCCGCCGGCGCGTTGCCAGAGCGCGGCCCAGGCCGGTGCGATCTCGGCCAGGCGCGCCGCTGATGTCACGACTTCGAAGGTGCGTGTCCGCGGGATCGCGAGCACGAAGGGAGCGTTCATGGCCGCGTCCCCTCTTCCGATGACTGTACGGTCCGTGGTTTTGCAGGCCGGATGCGCCTGGCAATATGCCCCCACATCCGCTTCAGCGGCATCACATAAAGGCCCGCGAGGGACTGGTAGTCGCGCACATTGCGGTCGACCAGTCCGAACTTGAAGTCCTCGTCAGGTTTCGGCACGCACAATGTTCCGAAGAGCCGGTCCCAGAAGGAGAAGAGCAGGCCGAAATTCTTGTCATAGTGGCGCGGATCGGTGCTGTGATGCAGCTGGTGCCAATGCGGACACAGGATCACATTGTTGAGCGGGCCGAACGAAATCTTGAAATGGGTGTGCCTGACGAAATCCATCATCAGGATGTTGCGCATGACATAGACGTTGACGCCAAAGACGGTCAGTTCGACAAGGTTCAGTGAAATCAGCGACCAGATGCCGAAGCAGACGCCGACGATGAGGCCATCCCAGGCGCGATTCATCAGTTCGTCGAGCGGGTGGACCCGGTCCTTGGTGATCCCGACCATCACCTCGGCCGAGTGATGCACCTTGTGCAATTCCCAGAGCACCGGATAGCGGTGCTGGGCGACGTGATAGAGATAATAGGAAATATCGTAGGCGAGCAGCATGGTGATGGTGAAGATCAGCACCGTCACCGGGCCTGCCGGTCCCTGGACCAGCGGCGGCTGGAACTGGAAGAGTGTCGAAAACAGCCAGTTGGTTGCGTAGCCCACCGCCGAGACGAAGACTATTCCGGCGGGCAGCATCAGGAAGGGCATCAGGGCTTTTTTCGTGACCCAGAAAAGCAGGTCGGCCCTCGCCGAGGGATGGGTGATGACCTCGTGCGGGATGACGAACTCGAAGAACTCCTTCCAGCTCTTCTCCTCGACCGTGCGCCAATAGGCGACGAGCGCGCTGACAAAAGCAGTCAACAGCAGAAGCCCGGTCGCCAGCAAACTGGTGCCCGAGATCTTGTCGAGGATCTTGCCAACCAGATCGCCCAGCATTCCTGCCGCCATAGTGAATCCCAAACCCCGGTACCGCTTCTAATCGAAAACCGTCAATTAAAAGCGATCGAAGACAGTTAAGGAAACCTAGACCTTGATCGCGACCGACAGGCCGCTCTGCTGGCAGCCGATTGGCGCTCATCGCCAATGATTTCGCGGCATTAGGCACGCTTCTTTGGCCATTTTCATACAACCCTCTGCGCGCGCCGCATGCATTCGGCGCCAGGCGATCGATCAGGCAAGCCTTTGTTAACCCTAATAATGTGTAATCAAGCTGTCGTGGTGTCGTAAACGAAAGCTTGGTCCCGTGAACGCAACCGGTCAGTCCGCAGTCTTCGGCAGGCGCAAGGAACCCCACACGGTCATCATAGCCCGCGGCAACGAGATCAGGCATTTCACGATCCGGCCCTGGCTCGCGGCATTCATCGGCTCGGCACTCGCCGCCATTGCCATCGGCTACCTCCTGGCCACCTCCTATCTCGTGCTGCGCGACGACCTGATCGGCGCCACCACCGCGCGCCAGGCGCGCATGCAGCAGGCCTACGAAGACCGCATCTCGGCGCTTCGCGCCCAGGTCGACCGCATCACCAGCCGCCAGTTGCTCGACCAGCAATTGATGGAAAACAAGGTCAGCGAACTGATTGAACGCCAGACGCAGCTCAGCCAGCGCCACGGCCGTCTTGGACCATTGCTCGAGCGCGCCGAGAACGAGGTGGGAGCAGCGCCCGCCGAGGATCCGGCCGCGGCCGCCAAACCGGACAAGCACGCCGAGGTGACCGGCAGCATCAGCCAGCCCGCGCGGAATTATGCGGTCGCGAGCCTGGGTGCCGACCTGGGTGCTGCCGATACCAGGCCGTTCTCCTTGTGGTCGACCCGCACCGATCCGCTGCCCAGCGATACAGCCGCTGATCGTGCCGACAAGCTGTTCGTCTCGATCAACCAGTCGCTGAAATCCATCGAGAACGAACAGCTCACCCGCATCAGCACACTCGCGGACAATGCCTACAAGAGCGCCGATGCCATCCAGCAGGCGCTGCAGGCGGCCGGACTGCCGGTCGACAGCGATTTCGGCAAGAACGAAAGCGATGTCGGCGGTCCGCTGATCCCGCTCGACAGTTCGATGATCTTCGACAGCAAGGTCAAGGAACTGGACGAAGCCCTGGACACGCTCGACCAGCTGAAGAAGGAAGCGCGCCAGCTGCCGCTTGCCAACCCCGCCCCCGGCCACTCCGTCACCAGCCCGTTCGGAGTGCGCACCGATCCCATCCTCGGCACCGCGGCACTGCATTCGGGCATGGATTTCAGGGCGCCCATCGGCATGGCGGCCAAGGTCACGGCGCCCGGCATCGTTACCAAGGCCGGCTGGAACGGTGGCTATGGCCGCATGGTGGAGGTCGACCACGGCAACGGCTTTGCGACCCGCTACGGGCATCTCAGCGAAATCGACGTGACCGTGGGCGAGAAGCTGGACGCCGGCGCCATCATCGGCAAGACCGGTAGCAGCGGCCGCTCGACCGGCCCGCATCTGCACTATGAGGTGCGCCACAATGGCGAAGCGATCGATCCCTTGCGCTTCCTCACCGTCGGCAGGAAGGTCGCCCAGTATCTCTGAGGCGCCAGTCCTGACCTGATTGGCACTCAATACCTCTCGAATAGACCTTCCCGCTTCGATTTCGAGGTGAGTGATCGCCATCCGTGCGGCTTTCGGCCGCCTGTTTCGCCTCTTTTGCCTCCCAGCAGACGTATCATCCCCACGCGCCGGCAAGGCGACTAGTGCACGGCCTTCGGCCCTGTCGGTGTTGACACAATTCAGGTTGTAGGATGATATGTATAACCATATACCACAACATCAACGCCGACCCAACAATGACCATCCACGGCATCTCGCCTGACGTTCTCACCGCCCTGGAGCATGTGCTGGGGCAGAGCGGCGTGGCTGCCGATGCGGCCGACATGGCGAAATACCTCGTGGACTGGTCTGGCGATCATCATGGCGGCGCGCTTGCCGTGCTGAAGCCCGCGTCGGTCGCCGAGGTTCAAGCCGCGGTCCGGCTGTGCGGCACGCTGGGGCTGGCGATGATCCCGCAAGGCGGGAACACCGGACTTGTAGCAGGTGCGATCGACATCGGCACAGCCCGAGGCGCGGTGGTGATCAGCCTGGAGCGGCTGAACAGGATCCGCCTTGTCGATGCCGACAATTTCATCCTACAGGCCGATGCCGGCTGCATCCTGCAGCACATCAAGGACGCCGCCGACGAGCAGGACTGCCTGTTTCCGCTGGCGCTCGGCGCACAAGGCAGCTGCCAGATCGGCGGCAACGCCGCCAGCAATGCTGGCGGCGTCAACGTCTTGCGCTACGGCATGGCCCGCGACCTCATCGTCGGCCTGGAAGCGGTGCTGCCGGACGGCGCGTTGTGGAACGGCTTTTCCGGCCTGCGCAAGGACAATCGCGGCTATGACCTGAAGCAGCTCTTCATCGGCGCCGAGGGCACGCTGGGCATCATCACCGGTGTCGAGATGAAGCTCTTTCCAAAACCCGGCCGCGTCGAGACCGCCTATCTGGGGCTCCCCTCATTCGAAGCGGCGATATCGCTGTTCAGGCGCGCCCGACGCCAATGCTGCGACCTGATATCCGCCTTCGAGATCATCGGCGCGGAATGCATGGAGCTTGCGCGCCTCGCCGACCCGAACATCGTGGCACCGGTCACCACGCCGGTCCATGTGCTGATCGAATTGTCGTCGAGTGCCGCGATCGATTTGCGCGCCCTGCTGGTGGATTTCCTTGCCGGCACGATGGCAGAAGACCTCGTCACCGACGCCGTCCTGGCCGAGAGCGGCGCGCAGGCCAGAGCATTCTGGGCCATTCGCGAGGGGTTGGTCGAGGGCCAAGCCAAGCGCGGCTACCATGTGCGCACCGACCTCTCGGTGCGCATCTCCGACATCCCCACGCTCATCGCCCAGGCCCGCCAGTTTATCGAACTGCAGCATCCGGGCTGGATTTCCCAGGCCTACGGCCACGCGGGCGACGGCAACATCCATTTCAACGTCCTGCCGCCGCTCGACCTTGCCGAGCCCGCCGCCCGCGCCACGGGCGCCACCATCACCACTGGCCTATACGACATCGTCAACGCCCTCGGCGGCTCGATCAGCGCCGAGCATGGCATCGGACGCACCCGCCAGCGTGTCTATTGGGCGGGAATGTCAGCAGTCCAGCGTCGGCTCGTCAGCACACTCAAAGATGCGCTCGATCCGGGCGGGCTGATGAACCCCGGCTGCCTCTTTCCCGCGACGGAGACTTCTTCATGAAACAAAGACTGGCCGCCATCGGCACTGTCGAGGCGCTGCCGCACCGGGTCGCGGCGTTCCTCAGCCGCGAGATCGAGTCCGGCGATCTCAATCCGGGCAGCCTGCTGCCGACGGAGCAGCAACTTTCGGAGAAATTCGGCGTCAGCCGCAACGTCGTGCGCGAGGCGATCGCGCAGTTGCGCGCCGACGGCATGGTCGAGGCGCGACAAGGCATCGGCTCCTTCGTCCTGGCGCCGGAGCAGCGCGCAGCAATCCGCATCGACCGCGAGACGCTGAAGGAGGGGCAGAACATGGAGCGGCTGTTCGAGCTACGCTGCATCCTCGAGGCGGAATCGGCGGCACTTGCGGCCGAACGGCGCGAGCAGGAGCATCTCGACGCGATCAAGGGCGCGCTCGACCGGATGAGCGGCGAGGAGCGCTGGGAAGACGGCAGCATCGACGCCGATCTGCTGTTTCATCGCGAAATCGCCCGCGCGACCGGCAACAGCTACATCCACACCTTCATTTCCTTCGTCTGCGAACAAATCCGCCGCTCGATCTATTACGCGCGGCAGACCAATCCCTTGCACGATCTGGTGGAGGTCAATGTCGGCGAGCATGTGCGCATCTACGAGGCGTTGGTTGCCGGCGATCCGGCAGCAGCCGAAGCCGCGATGCGCGCGCATATTATCGGCGCTGCCAACCGTGTCGGCGTCAAGCTGCCTTCTGCCCGCGGCGAACGCACCGGCGGAGGGAAATGAGCATGGCTGTCGCAAGCATTACCCGCATTTCCGACGTCTGCCTTCTCGTCGAGGATATCGAGCGGACGGTGGCGTTCTATGTCGACAAGCTCGGCTTTCGCTTGCGCCGCCGCGCCGAAGGTTTCGCCGACTTCCATGGCGAAGGCGTGACGCTGGCCGCCTGGGAAATCGACCACATCAGCCAGCATGCCGGCGTCTCCAAACTGCGGTCGCCGCGCCATGCGCACAAGGTCTGCGTCGCCGTCCAACTCGGCGCGCCCGACGAGATCGACCGACTGCATGCCGAGCTGACGGCAAAGGGCGTGCCGTTTTATGGCCCGCCCGAAAACTATGTCTGGAACGCGCGCTGCGCCTACTTCACCGACCCGGACGACACGCTTTGGGAACTCTACGCCTGGCTCGACGGCGGCCCCGGCGACTACCACGACGACCAGCCGTAGACCACCCGCGCCAAGGGAACGGCGCGCAATGAAGAGACGAGACAGTCTTGCAACAGGAGCGAAAAATGAATGGGAATCACGACATGAACCGCCGCGGCTTCATGAAATCCGGCCTGGCGGCCGTTGCCATGGCATCGGGCGGCATGCAGCTGGTGCTGACTCCGGGCGCGAAGGCCGCCGGCAAGGTCGTCATCCAGTATGACTGGCTGATGTCCAACGGACAGATCGGCGACATCGTCGCCGTCGCCAATGGCTACTTCAAGGATGCCGGGCTCGACGTGGAATTCAGCCCGGGCGGCCCGAACGCCTCGACCGTGCCGCCGGTGATATCGGGCGCGGCACAGCTTGGCCAATTCTCCGAAACGCCCCAACTGTTTGCGGCGCGTGCCAGCGGCGTGCCGGTGAAGATCATCGCTTGCGGATTCCGCACCGGCCCCTACGCGCTCACCTCAAAGGCCTCGAATCCGATCAAGGGCGTGGCCGACCTCAAGGGCAAGAAGATCGGCATCCAGCCGACGGCGCGTTTCGTCTTGGACGAGATCCTCGCCAAGAACGGCATGAGCGCATCCGACCTCACCGTCATCAATGTCGGCTTCGACAAGGGACCGCTGGTGCGCGGCGATGTCGACGCCATTGGCGGCTGGATCACCAACACGCAGGCGCTCAGCGTCGTCGGCGACGACCGCATCGATCTTCTGGTGCGCGATCTCGGCTTGAATTCCTATGCCGATGTCTATTTCGCCACAGACGCGGCGATCGAAAAGGATCCGGACACGCTGGCCAAGTTCATCGGCGCGGTCGCCAAGGGCTGGGGCTGGGTGCACGCCAACCCGCAGGAGGCGGTGAAGAAGATGGTCGCCGCCTATCCCGAAATGGACCTCGGCTGGGAAGAGAAGACAGTTAACCTCGTGCTTAGGCTCTCGTTCGACGCCGCGACGGCAAAGGACGGCTGGGGCACGTTCGACCCCGCCTCCATCGAAGAGCAGCTGGCGCTGCTCGACAAGGTCGGCCAGTACCCGAACGGGCGCCCCAAGGCCGCCGACGTCTACACCACCAAGATCCTCGAACTTTCGGCTGCCGACCGGCCGAAGCTCGACGCGCCCGCCGCCTGATGGCGAACGCGATCGAAGCCAGCCGGCTGGACGTCGGCTATGGCGGCCGCCAGACGGCCGTCAAGGTGCTCTCCGGCCTCGACCTCAGCGTCGAGGCCGGCTCCTTCCTGTCGATCCTCGGACCGTCCGGCTGCGGCAAGTCGACCTTGCTCAGAGTGGTCGCCGACCTGCTCGGCCCGCTCGGCGGCACGATCAGCGTGCTCGGCGACACGCCGCATGCGGTGCGCTCGCGCCGCGATGTCGGCTTTGTCTTCCAGGACTCGACGCTGCTGCCCTGGCGCACGGTGCGCGACAATGTGCGCCTGCCGCTTGGCGTCGGGCAAGGCAGCCTGACGCGCAAGATCGATGATCGCAGCGAAGAATTGTTAGAGCTGATGGGGCTTGCCGGCTTTGGCGAACGCCTGCCGCACCAGCTGTCCGGCGGCCAGCGCCAGCGTGTGGCGATCGCCAGGGCGCTGCTTGGCCAGCCGAAGCTGCTGCTCATGGACGAACCGTTCGGGGCGCTGGACGAAATCACCCGCGACCGGCTCAACGACGAGCTTCTCAACCTGTGGCGGCGCACGGGAACGACGATCCTGTTCGTCACCCATTCGATCGCCGAAGCCGCCTATCTCGGCGAGCGTGTCATTGTCCTCGCCGCCAATCCGGGGCGGCTGGTCAAGGATCTGGACATGCGGCCGCTCAAGCAGGACGGCAACCGTTGTAAGCGCGAAGACCCGGCAATCGTCGCCGCCATGGCGGAGCTGCGGGCCGCGCTGGAGCAGGCATCATGAGGCCGGCGCCGCTGTCGCCGCAATTGGCGATAGCCCTGCCCGTTCTTGGCGCTGCGTCGCTGCTGCTCGCCTGGGAGTATCTGCTGCCGCTTCTCGGCGTCCCGGCCTATATCGTGCCGACGCCGACAGCCATATCAGGCGTCTTCCAGAAAAATTTCGCGCTGCTCATGGACAATTTGAGGCCGACGCTGATCGAGGCGCTGGCCGGCTTTGTCATCGGCAATCTGGCCGCCGTGCTGCTGGCGGTCTTGTTCGTGCACAACCGCATCCTGCAGGCCACCTATTTTCCGATCGTGCTGTTTTTCAACACCATTCCGATCCTGGCACTGTCGCCGATCATCATCCTGATCTTCGGGCTCGGCATGACGCCGAAGATCGTTATCGCCGCGGTGATCTGCTTCTTCCCGACGCTGGTGAACATGATCCGCGGCCTGGATTCGGCCAGCGACAATGAGCACGAACTGTTCCGGGTGCTGTCGGCGACACGTTCGGAGATTTTCTGGAGCCTGCGCCTGCCCCGCGCACTGCCGATGCTGTTCTCCTCGCTCAGGATCGCCTCCGCGACGGCGGTGATCGGGGCCATCGTCGGCGAATGGATCGGCTCGGACAAGGGCCTAGGCGCGCTGATTATCCAGGCGAGCTTCAATTACCAGTCGGACCGACTTTACGCGGCGATCGTGCTGTCATCTTGCCTGTCGATCGTGCTGTTCTGTGCCGTGGTGCTGGTCGAACGCCGGGTCATCAAATACTGAGCAGGCATCTAACCGGTTCGTGCAGGCTTGCACGAGCCGACTTTGGACCGCTTTGATCAGTCGGTATTTTCCGGCTGCGCCGACAGAAATCCGGTCGCCGCCGCAACCAGGGTGGCCGCGCCAACCTTCAAGGCGGCTTCGTCGACGCGAAATTTGGGATGGTGAAGCGGAAAGACCGATCCGACCGCCTCGTTGCGGATGCCGAGCCGGAAATAGACCGAAGGACGCCTCTCGCTGTAATAGCCAAAATCGTCGGCAATGGTCCATCCGGGCGTATCGAGAACATTGTCGGCGCCGATGCAGGCCTTGCCGCTGGCGGCAATCAGCTCGGCCATCTCGCCGTCATTGACCACACCCGGCTCGCCCTTGTGGATGGTGAGCTCCACATCGGCCCCGTGGCTCGCCGCCATGCCCTCCAGGATTTCGCCAACGCGCCGCCAGGCCCGCTCGCGGGTGGCGTCGCTGCCGCTGCGGATGGTGCCCTTCAAGGCGACCTTGCCGGCGACGACATTGTAGGCGCTGCCGCCATTGATGCCGGTGACGGAAATGACCAGCGGATCGTAAGGGTCGATCTCGCGCGAGACGATCTTCTGCAATTCGCCGACCATGGAACAGGCCACGGCGATAGCATCGATACCCTCATAGGGCTTTGCCGCATGTGCCGCCTCGCCGATTACGACGGCGTCGAACGTATCGCATGCCAGCGTGTAGGGACCCGAACGGACCGCGATCTTGCCGGATGGCGTATACGGATCGACGTGAAGGCAGATCGCGGCGTCAACATCGTCGAGCAGCCCCTCCTCCACCACGCGTTTGCCGCCCGAGGGCGAATCCTCTTCTGCCGGCTGGAAGATCAGGCGCACGGTGCCACCAAAATCGGCTCTTGATCTATGCAGATGCGCGGCAACTGCGAAGCCCATCGATGCGTGGGCGTCGTGGCCGCAGGCATGCATCACACCGGGATTGGCCGACGCATAGTCGACGCCGGACTCTTCTTCGATCGGCAAGGCATCGATGTCGGCGCGAATGGCAATCTTCCGGTTCGACGGCTTGCCGGTGCCGACTATGTCGACCGCGAGGCCAAAGCCCGCGACATCGCGAATGTCTGATATCCCCTCGCCGGCCAGCATCTGCCTGAGATAACGCTGCGTGTTGGCTTCGTGGTTCGACAGTTCCGGATTGCGGTGCAGATGCCGGCGGATCTCAATCATCTGGTCGAGAATTCCGGCATCGATAGCGACCGTGCCGGAACTTTCAGCACTGGCTGCCACGACGACGCCCTCAGGATTTGACATGGATCTCTCGCGGGAACTTCGTCAGCGTTTCTTGGCCGGTTTCCGTCACCAAAATGGTCTCGCTGACCTCGATGCCCCAACCGTCCATCCACATGCCGAGGATGGAGTGGACGACATTGCCGGGTTGAAGCACCGTCTTGTCGCCGGGTCTCAGGCTGATCGTGTGTTCGCCCCAATCCGGCGGATAGGCGACTCCTATGGAATAGCCGATGCGCGATTCCTTCTTCAGCCCGTAACGCTGGATGACCTTGCGCCATGCAGCCTCGACCGCCTCGGCAGTCGTTCCCGGCCTCACCGCATCGAGCACCGCGTCCATGCCTTCGATCACCGCCTTTGCCGTGTCCGCAACCCGGGTCGGCGTCTTGCCGAGCTGCATCGTTCTTGCAAGCCCGGCGGCATAGCGGCGGCAGACACCGGCGAGCTCCAGTGCAATCGTCTCGTTGTCGCCAAACCGCCGGTCACTCCACATTATATGCGGGGCAGAAGCGTTCTCGCCGCCGAGGATGGTCGGCGGAAGGGCGGTGATATCGCCGGCAAAGTCCGGGCTGCCGGCGATCTGCGCCGCCTGAATGGAGCCAATGGCGTCGCATTCGCGCACGCCTGGCGCGATCACCTCGAAGGCCCGCACGACGGCCGCTTCGGCCAGGGTCGACGCCTTGCGCAGATAGGCGATTTCGGGCGCCGATTTGACCGCGCGGATCCAGTTCACCAGCAGATCGGCGTCATGCCATTTCGCATTGGGGAGTCCGGCGACGAGCCGGGCATGGCCTTTCGGCGAGAAATAATAGGCTTCCAGCTCGATGCCGACATGCCTGTTTCCCCATCCCTTGGCGACGATCCAGCTCGCGATCCAGTCCATGGGGTGGCGATCGGCGCGTTGAACGTGATCCTCCGGGAAGCCAACGACATTCTCGGGCTTCATCCAAGCCGTGAGCAGCCCGCCGGCCGCATCCATGGCGCGGCCGATCCAGACCGGCTCGACCTCCTCCAACGGAACCAGCACCACCTGCGGCGTGTAGAATGACCAGCCATCATAGCCGGTGATGTAGTGCTGGTTGGCAACGTCGTTGAGGACAAGGAGTTCGAGACCGCGCTTCGCCATCTCGGCGCGGATCTTGCGAAGCCGCTGCTGGTACTCGTCGCGGGCAAACGGCAGTTCAATCATTTTTGCTCCATGCATTTTTCGACGGTTGCGAACCTCGCCACCATTGAGGCGGTTTCGCTATGGCGGCAATCGGCCAAGGGCGGCAGGTGAACAGGTCCTAAGCCGGTGCGGCTTGCGGCTCTCTTGGGCGGAATGTTGCTCTCGTTTATTTTTGAATTCCATTTGACTGAATAAATCTTTGGTGCGAACCTTACGTCAGTCGAGGACGCAAGGCATGGCATTGCGGGGGACCAATCAGGAGTTCGGGCGGCCGTACAACCGGCGCATCGTGCTTGAGTCTATCCGCCTGCATGGGCCGATCGCCCGCGGCGAGATCGCCAGCCGTGTCGGGCTTACCGTCCAGACCGTATCGACCATCGTTCGCGAACTGGAAGAACAGGGCTACATCCTCTCACTGCGCGTGGAGCCCAAGGGGCGCGGCCTGCCGCCGGCGACGCTGCGCATCAATCCCGAGGGAGGCTATGCCGTCGGTATTCACATCACCCCGTTCGGCATCGATGCCGCCCTGATCAATCTGAGCGGCGACGTGATCGAGAGCACCTACCGCGAGGCCCCGAACGCGACGCCCGACCATGCCTTCGAGCTGATCGGTGCGATGGTGATTGAATTGACCGGATTGCGGGCCGGCGGTCGGGTGCTTGGGGTCGGCCTGGCCCTGCCCGGACCGTTCGGCGTCGAATCCATGAGTTTCGTCGGCCCGACCACCATGACTGGCTGGCAGGATGTGGCGCTGCGCGAGCGACTGGCGGCCTCGACCGGACTGCCTGCCTTCTTCGAAACCGACATGGCGGCCGCCGCCATGGGCGAGCGGCTCTACGGCCTCGGCGCCCAATTCTCCGACTATTACTACCTCTATTTCGGCGTCGGCCTTGGCGGCGTCATGGTTCATGACGGCATCGTGCAGCGCGGCGCCTGGGGGAATGCCGGCGAGGTCGGACACATCCCTGTCGTTCCTGCCGGCGAGGCCTGTCCCTGCGGGAACCGGGGTTGCCTCGAAAGATACCTCTCTCTCGAGGCGCTTCGGCGCTGGAACGGCACAGAGCCCGACTGGATCGCGGAAGTCGCGCCGATCTTTCACAATGCCGTCGCCGTCATCGAGAACCTGTTCGACCCCGAAACGGTCATCCTCGGCGGGCTGGCGTCCACCGACCTGCTGGAACGGCTGGCCGGTTCGACCGGAGGCCTGCACAACTCCGTCTCGGCGCGCAAGGACCGCATCGCGCCCCGGCTGATGGTCGCGCGCGGCGGGCAACATTCGGTGCTGCGCGGCGCCGCTGCCCTCGCGGTTTCCGGGGTCCTGTCGCCGCGCTTCGGCCAGATGTTCGCCGCCGAGCGCGAACGCGGCCGCGATCTTCTGACAGCCAAGGAGGTTGCGGCATGAGCGAACCGCTGCTGGTGCTCGACAACGTCACCAAGAACTATGGCGCGATCGAAGCGCTGAAGGGGATCAGCTTTTCCATCGGCAAGGGCGAGGTCGTGGCGTTGCTGGGCGACAACGGTGCCGGCAAATCCACGCTGGTCAAGATCATATCAGGCGGACTGGAGCCGACCTCGGGCCGCATGCTCTTCGAAGGCAAGGAGTTTCTCGCGAGGTCGCCGGCCGAGGCCAAGGCGGCGGGCATCGAAACCGTCTACCAGGACCTGTCGCTCTGCACCAATGTCGACGTGGTGGCGAATTTCTTCATGGGCCGTGAGATCACCAGGAAGGTGCTCGGCATTCCCGTGCTCGACGAGCGCGCCATGGAAGCCGTCGTCTCCAAGGCGCTGGCCAGCGCCGGTACCCGCATTCCGTCGCTGCGCACCAATGTCGAGCATCTCTCGGGCGGCCAGCGGCAAGCCATCGAGCTCAACCGCTTCGTGCACTGGGGCGGCAAGCTGGTGCTGCTCGACGAGCCGTTCGCGGCGCTGGGCGTCGAGCAGACGCGGCGCGGTCTCGACATGATCCGCCAGGTGGCGAGCCAGGGCATCGGCGTCGTCATCATCACCCACATCATGCAGCAGGCCTTTCAGGTCGCCGACCGGATCGTGGTGATCCGGCAAGGCGTCGTGGCCGGCGATGTGGCGCGCAACAAAACAAGTCCCGATGCGGTGATCAACATGATCACCGGGGAGACGCTTGCCGGTGCCGGACCGGCGGGCTGAGGGACAAAAGAGGGGTCCGGCTTAACAGGGAGCCAACGACATGAAGCGAATACTTCTTGCTGTCTTCGGCATCCTGGCACTGGCCTTTGCCACGCTCACGCCGGCATTCGCCCAGTCCAAGGGTGTCGTCTACTATCTTGTGCCGACACTACTCGATGAATTCCAGACCGGCTCGGTGACCGCGCTGGAGCTGTTCCTCAAGCAGGCCGGTTATGAGTTCAAGTCACTGAACGCCGACAACAAGACCGATGCCCAGCAATCGCAGATGAACGACGTCATCGCACTAAAGCCGGCGGCCATTATCCTCGCGGCTGTCGACTTCAACGCGCTGAAACCGTCCATCGAGGCCGCCCGTGCCGCCGGTATCCCGGTGGTCGAGTTCGACCGCCAGATCACTTCGACACCATCCGACTTCACGTCAGTCGCCGGAACGGTCGAAATCGGCCATGTCGCCGCCGACCAGGCCGAAAAACTGTTGAAGGCCAAAAACGGCTCGGTGAAGGGCAAGGTGCTGCAGGTGCTCGGCGATCCAGGCGATCCCTACACGCTCGACATCCAGAAAGGCTTCGAAGAGAAGATGAAGGCGTTTCCGGACGTCAAGATCATCTCGCTTCCGGCCATGCAGTGGGAAGCCAGCAACGCCGGCACCATCGTCGCCGACCAGATGCTGGCCAACCCCGACATCGACCTGATCTTCAGCCATGCCGCGCACCTCTCGGTGGCCGCCGTCGCCTCGCTCGAGGCCGCCGGCAAGAAGCCGGGCGACGTCATGCTGATGAGCTCGAACGGCGCGCCGGTCGGCCTCGACCTGATCCGCAAGGGCTGGCTCAACGTCGAAGTCGAGCAGCCGCTCTACGCGCAGGCCGCCGCCGTCGCCATGTTCATGGACAAGGTGGTCAAGAAGCAAGAGATCAAGCCCGGCGAATATGACGTGATCGGCCTGAAATCGACCGTGACCAAGGAAGCCTGGGGACCGAACATCAAGATCCCCGGCGCCGCCATCACCAAGGAAAATGTCGACAACCCGGCTTTCTGGGGCAACCAGAAGCCGCCGACGGACGCCATTAAACCCGTCGAGTAGTCCTGTCGTACGGAGCGCTCCGGGCCATCGCGGCCTGGAGCCAATCCTTCGCAAATCGCGCCATTCGGAAGATCGAATTGATTCTTTCGGGCCATGCACCAGTCGGATCAGCCCCATGAACCCCCGCACCCGCCATGCCCTGGAGCTCATCCTCGACAACCTCGTCTGGTTCATGCTGGTCTTCGTGCTGGTGGTCTTTTCCATCTTCATCCCGAACTATTTCCAGCTCGGAATCTTCGCCAACATCATCGAGGCTTCGAGCGTGCTCGGCGTCATGTCGATCGGCCTGGCGCTGGTCATCATCGCCGGCCACATGGATTTGTCGGTCGAATCCGTCGCCGCACTCAGCGCCATGGCGGTCGGCATCCTGTTCTGCTCATCCGGAATCGGGCTTGGCGTCCAACTGCATCCGGAATGGCTGATGGTTCCGGTGTCGCTGCTGCTGGCGCTGGCCGTGGGCGGCCTGATCGGAGCCTTCAACGGGTTTCTGGTCGTCAAGGTGAAGATGAGCGCGTTCATCATCACGCTGGCCTCCTACATCTGGGTGCGCGGCCTGGTGCTGGTGATTTCGGGCGGCCGCTCGGCGCAGGATCTTGCACCGGCGATCCGCTGGTTCGGCATCCAGCGGCTGATCGGCCTGCCGCTCACCGCCTGGATCGCCATTGCCTGTTTCGTCGTCTTCTCACTGATCATGGCCAAGACACCGTTTGGCAGGCACCTGGTGATGATCGGCGGTAACGAGACGGCGACCTTCCGCGCCGGCATCCGGGTGAACCGCAACCTCATCATCGCCTTCGTGCTTGCCGGCGCTATCGCCGGCCTTGCCGGCTGGCTGCTGGCGATCCGTACCTCGGGCGCCACCGCAAATCTCGGCGTTGGCCTGTTGTTCAACGCCTTTGCCGCGGTCGTCATCGGCGGCGTCAGCCTGAAGGGCGGCGTCGGCACCCTGCCCGGCGTCTACGCCGGCGTGCTGCTGCTCTCGGCCATCAACACGGCGATCAATCTGATGGGGCTGCCGGCCAATTTCACCCAGGTCATCCACGGCCTGCTGGTACTTGCGGCCGTGCTGCTCGACGCATTCAAGCAAACCATTCGCCAAAGACTGGCATGACAGGACGGCTCGCATGGCTGGACGATTGAAAGACAAGGTGGCGCTGATCATCGGCAGCGCGCGCGGCATCGGCAAGGGCACCGCACTGCGCTTTGCCGAAGAAGGCGCACGACTCGTGCTGGCCGACAGCGAGGCCGAGGCCGGGCAAGCGACCGCCAGCGAGCTCGGTGTCCCCTTCATCGGCACCGACATTTCGCAAATGCGCGACGCCGAGGCCGCGGTGACACTGGCGCTGAACCATTACGGCCACCTCGACATCATCGTGCAGAATGCCGGGATCTATCCCTGGCAATTGATCGAGAACACCAGCACCGACGACTGGGATCGCGTCATGGCCGTCAATCTGCGCGGCACCTTCAATGCCACTCGCGCAGCCCTGGTGCCGATGAAGGCGCAGCGCTCCGGACGAATGCTCTACACCTCCTCCATCACCGGACCGCATGTCACAAGCCCCGGCCACGGCCATTATTCGGCGACAAAGGCAGGCATCAACGGCTTCATCCGGGCAGCAGCCCTGGAGTTCTCCGGCTACGGCATTACCGTCAACGGCGTCGAGCCCGGCAACATCCTGACCGAAGCCATCCAGGAGCATCGCGGCGCCGCTTATATCAAGAACATGGAGGATTCGATCCCGCTCGGCCGGCTCGGCAGTCCGCGCGATGTCGCCAATGCCTTCCTGTTCCTTGCCTCGGACGACGCAAGCTACATCACCGGCACGACCATTGTCGTCGATGGTGGGCAATTGCTGCCCGAGGGCAAGGATTTCCGGATGGTGCCGCCTTGATCGCCCATGTCTTTCGGACGGCGCAGGAGCGATCCGCCGGGTAGAGGCGTCAGGAAGCTCGCACCCCCTATGGCCTGCAACCCCTGATGATGAAAAACCCGCCACGGGAGCGACCCGCGGCGGGCTTTTGGAGTGGCTACATCCCGGAGGAATCGACCGCTTGCAATTGTATTGTGAACCGCGTCACCGTGTTAGCCTATGGTGTGATCGCGGAAGACAAGGCCATCACTTGCGATTGCGCCGAAAAGCCCTCGCGCCCTTGCCGAGAGACCTGGCAGCCTCCTTGGCGTCCTGTCAGCCTTTCAGCTTGATCGTCTTGCCCGTGCCCAGCACGGAGGACAAAAAGAACTGCTCGATCTCCTGGCGCAAATCCTGCGACAAATGGTCGGCAGTCACGGGCTTGTCCGGCGCATCCTCCTTGCGCGGGCAGAAAATATAACGATCGTTGCGGATGACCGCCCCATCAGGCTCCTTCTGCTTCACCCGCAATGCGCCGAGCAGATCGAATTTGATGACCACGCCAGGTGCTGTAGCGGCCTGGTGGATCACCATCCCGTCGAGCGGATCACCATCTTCCCCGACGGTGGAAGGTACGAACCCCCAATCATAAGGGTATGTGTTGCCGACCGGCAGCGGCCTTGAATATTGAAAGACGCCCGTCTTGGGGTCGTAGGCGAGCTTGGCGGCTGCTCCGCGCGGCGTTTCGACGACAACGCGAAACAGGTTCCGCGACTTCGCCGGGAGTTTCAGAAAGTTTGTCATGGCTCGTCCATCCAGCGCCCAGATCGCAGTAGCACGCGCGAACAGGCAAAAGGTTCCCGCGTGGCAACCAACGAACGGAACCCGGTGCCGATACAAATGTTCAACGTTGGAGCGAAGGGAGAGTGTGAATGGTCAAGGTTTCGCCGCATGCGCTCAAGGGTATCGGCTATGTGGTCTCGACGGTAAGCGTCATATTGCTGGCGGTGGTCAGCTGGAAAAATGCCTCGCAAGACCCGGTGCTTGCCGCATGCCTGTTCGGTGGCGCCACCACATCGATTGCGGGCATGTGCTGCCGCTGGACATCCTATGCTATCGAAAAGCGGCAGAACAAGCTGTAACGCGCCGGCCTTGTTCAATCGATCTTGCGCGCAGCGTTGACTGTGGGTTGTACGCCGCGCAAACAAGAGCACTGAAATGGCTCATGCAGGCGCGCCGATACGCAAACAGCATCCGGGCACAAGCTGCGTAGCCGAGCTTGGCCTCCCTCACTCCATAACGATACCAAGCACAGCCGCCTTCTTTGTGACGAGGGCTTTCAGATCCGCGTCAGAACGGTCCGTTCCCGTCCTTTGACGAAGCACTTCGATGAATTCGGCCATCGATAGAAAGGCAGGGCCGTCATGCTCCGTGAGCATCGTTTCGACCGCCTTGGCCACGTCGACGGTATCCGGTCCAACTGTCGTCTTCATCCGCCACCTCCGCGCAAGGTCGCCTTAGCGGTCAAGAAACTTCGAAGCCCTGCTAACGTTCCCATCGGCGAAATCGCAACCTGCGAAAAGCCTGCGGAGAATGGTCCGTCCGCATGATCGACGGTGACGAGGAACCAACCCGATCATTCTGTCTGGAGTCTTTCGCCCTCGCCTTCGCAGAGGGCCAGAGGATACGTGCGGGGCTTACCGACTTCAAACGGATCTAGGTTCAATCCTCGGAAGCATCAGGCTCCCATCGTCCTGCCTCCAGGAAGGGCCAAATCGCATCTTCAAGACGACGTGGAATGGTGGGCGATGACGGGCTCGAACCGCCGACATCTTCGGTGTAAACGAGCGTTCAAACCGCAGGAACGGCGCATTTCCGGGCTTTTTTACGCCGTTTATGCCCGAACATTACCGTCGAAACCGAGCACTTGGGTGGATTATCTGAGCGCTTTCTGGGCGCAGTTTGAGTCTCTTACCGCCATCTGGAGCGATGGTAGCGGGAGGCCGTTTCGTATCCATGGGTTGTTCCACATAGAGCACACTTAGCAGCCAGAACATTAAGAGACGGATTTGCCGACCGCCCTTTCAATTATGTCTGTCACGCTAGGAGGCTCGACATTGTCGCCTCCGTGGCCGGGAGGCGGGCGACAAAGAGCCTGTAAGATCATCGATCGATCTTCCTTCGTTGCCGCTTCCTGCTCGATCATCTTATAGTAAGTTTCGATGATCGTTTCTCGCTGACGAGCGTCATCCATGAGCAGCATCGATCGTATGTTGAAGCGCACAAGAAGTTTGATCAGCCAAAAGTAAAGCGCTAACGGAATCGTGATCACCACTAGCCGGCTCACTGTTGCAACGGTCAGCACGACTGCGTTTGGTTCAGAGCCTAGCGGAACGTTGGTGGCGTCGGTCAAATGTTTTAGAAAGTTAATTACAGTATCATTCTCAAGAACAGCCAATATCGGAAGACCAATCAAGAATACTGCTAATGCTAGGCTAGATATTACTAACGCACGCCAAGAATCTGTCGCCCGATCAGACCAATAACTGACAACCTGTCGGTAAGCCGTGCGAGCTTGCGCTGCATTCAAGAAGCTCGAAAGCTTCTCTTCAGCATCCAGGCTTTTAGCTTGGATATCAGCCTCGAACCCATCCAACCGAGCTTGTAGGTCTTTCGCATGCAGCTGGAAGGCTGCTACCTGTTCCGCGGCCCGCTCCGCAGCCTCAATGGCCGTCGTTGAGCGTGTTCGAAGCTGCTCAGTTAAGACCGCAAAATTATTGGCGGCCACTCCCATGTCTTTGTTGGCTTTTTGAACCGCCTGATCAGCCTCAGAACTTATTTGATTTAGTCGGTCAAATATAGCACCAGTTTGATCTCTGGATCCTTCGTCAATAGCGCGCCATGCCGCATAACTCGCCATTTCGCGAACGATTGCAATGGGCGTGTTGGTAGGTTGTGGACTATAAGAGTTTCTAATTTCAAAAACTAAGCCACCTGCAAATGCAACTAGTGGGTTGTCCTCCCCAAAATCAGATAATTTCAGGGCGCTGACGACGTCAACGTTTGCATTCGTGACAACAGGGATAGTTGATTTCAGCGCAAGCGTGGACTGCTCTTCCAGTATTTGGGCAGGGGCATTAGCTGTCGCGTTTTGGACGATTCCCTCTATTACCCTCTTAATTATGTGATTGCTATCATCTGAATTCTTGTCTTCCGATTTCTGGTAGAATGCATTGATAATGGCCTGATAAACATTGAGCTGACGACTAGAGTATAGGGAGATGGCCTCTCTGGCGTTCGGGCCGCCTGGCGCATACTCGCGATCTCGAAGAACGGACCGAACTATCCTGTAAGTGCCAATTTCCATCGCTCCCCCCCTTTATCCCCAGCAACACTTTGCAGAATGCTGTTTTCAAAGCAATAGCAGGGTCTATGCTGTCAGCTTGGGAAGCTAGCCCTTTGACAGTAATCCAAGGATTTTGCTGTAAAATCGATGAAAACCTGCTCGTTGATTTCAATAAGTTAGGTCCGAAATGCAAAACCGTCGGACGGCTATCGAGGCAAGTCCGCGCCGGCGATCTTGCGGGTGTATGCGCGTTCAACGCCGAACACGGCTTCATCTTTCGTGTCCACGCTGCCGCTGGACGAGCCGCTGAACCAGAACCACTTGCCAACGCCAGGGCCATGCAGCTCTTTCCTGATGCGGCCTGCATACTTGCTCTGAAACTCGGCACAGAAGTCATATGGCACCTCGGCCCCGGCGATGACGGTCCGTTTCCAAGAGAGGTGAACTCGCGCGCCGCGATCGACAAGGCATTGGAAGGCGTCTTCCTTCGTCTCGAACGTTTCCACGATCGCGCTGCCATCGACTATCTGCCAGCCGCGTTGATAGGCGGATCGGACTAGGAGACGGTCGCTAGCCACGGAACCGTTCCGTGTACCAGGTGATCTTGCCGTCGACCTTCATCGGCTTGTGGATCATCAGCTTCTTGGGAAGGTGCTCGGGATGCACCTCGAGCAGCGTGATCTTTATGTCGGGCTTGCATCGGTTGCAGTCGAACTTGAGCTTCAGCGGATCAACGCCGCCGCCATAGACCATCATCAGATCGGCGGAACGGCAGTAGCGGACGTTGCCACAGCTGCATTCCGCCTTGACGAGCATATTGTGCCGGGTGGCCTTGCCCAGCGTGTCGATCGGGTCGTGCGCCATGAGAACAGAAAAGGAACATTTTCCTTGAACGTCAAGACGGCTTATGGAATCTTTTAGCCATGAGTGATGAACCCGCCCGCCAAACTGACGGCTTACCCGCACTGCGGTTCGCGCATGAGCGGATCGAAAATCACGTCTGCGAGTTTGACGAGTGCGAAAACGCGCGCCGTTCGGATACGCGAAGCCGAGGCAGGCATCGCACTGGTTTTGCTTCGAGCATCGCGAACGCGGCGACAGCTATTTGGCGGGGGCGAGATGATTGGTCGACCAAGAGAAGCTAGCGAGTATCCAGACCGCTCCATCGACTGCCAGGAGGCGATGGAGCCCGGCTTCCAAGCCATCGTCGATTGCATGCTGGAGGCCGGATGGTCGCGCGGCGAAACGCTGCGGTCATTGAAGCGGCTGATCGCGGCCGACAACATGACCCAGAAAGAGAACGCTAGGACGGAAGCTGAGCTTGCCATTGCTCGGGCGATGATGCGTGCGGGCAAGCCGTTCTAGCGAATCACGACTCCGTAAAAATCGTACATTCATTTTCAATTGAAAGAAGACGACGGGAGAGTAGGATTGCTGTTCGCCCGGCTTCCTCAAATGGCCGGCTTGGCCCGGCTAGTCGCCCTGTGTCAACCTGAAGGCTGGCCGGGCCGCCTTGACAATCCTAGCGACGGAGCGGCCATCGCGAAAGCGAGAGGAGTTCAGCCTCGTCTTTGATGCCGGCCATATAGTTTGCGATGACCCGCGATGCGATCGCATCGAGGGTGTCCGGTAACCGTTGCTCAAGTTTCAGCTTGTCGAAAACCCTGCCGAGGAGTGCTAATTCGGTTTCGTCGAATATACCGGCGTCACTCGCCACTCGTCGGATTGGCACCATCTTCCTCCCGAAAGTCCTGGAGGGAAGCATGCCGCAAATCCTCCTCGCCGCGCAAGTGTTTCACGCGGCCGATGATGCCAGGCTTTACCCATTGCGTCGCCGGCCGCTTCATGCCCTTCGGCGCCGGCGCGGCGTGCTCCTGGACGCGCTTCCATAGCCGCTCGCGGATGGCCCGGCTGGAGTTGATGAAGGCCGACCCGACATAGCGGCCTGTCGCCCGATCCGCCATCAGGGCAAAGGCCGGCTTGCCGGCCTCACGCTCGACGCCTAGCAGCTCGTATTCCTCGACCGTATAGCATTTCGCCTTCAGCCAGTTCGTTGACGGGCCGCTGCGGTATCTGCTCTCGCGCCGCTTCGAGACCATTCCTTCAAGGCCGGCCTGGTCGACCAGGTGGAAGATCGCCTTGGCTTCGCCCGGCAGCGGCTCGCTGAACTGGATCCGGCCGCCAGGCTCGATCATGCTGGCCAGGATCTCGCGCCGTTCCTCGAGCGCCATGTCGCGCAAATCGTGGCCATTGAGGTGCAGCAGATCGAAGGCGACGAAATAGAGGTCATGTTGCCGGCGGGTGATCGCCTTGCGCAACTCGCCGAAGTCGGAAAGCCCGGCTTCGTTGAGCACGATGATCTCGCCGTCGACAATGGCGCTTTCCGCCCCGAGGCCCCTCGCCTCCTGCACCAGGTCGCGATATTTCGCGGTCCAGTCATGGCCGTTGCGGGTGTAGATCCTGGTGCCGACTTCGTCGATGATCAGTTGCGAGCGGTAGCCATCGAACTTGACTTCGTGAATCCAGCCGTCGCCTTCCGGCGGCTGGTTGACCAAGGTCGGCATCAAGGGCGCGACGAACTTCAAACGCATGCACGGAACTCTGACAGACCGCCATTAAATAAGATTGAGCTAAAATAGTTCCGGAACTTTCAACGCGCCAGCGTGTTCGGTCGAGCATGAAGAACGATCCCGAAGGACGTGCCGCCTTGCGGCTGATCAGGGAGACGGTGGAAGAGCATTGCCCGCCCGGCGTGCTGCCAAGCGAGGAAGCCGTGAACGGCATTTATGGCCCTGGCTTGATTGATGAGGCGGAAGCCATCGCCGCGGCGATTGTCGCTACGGTCGAGCGATTGCAGCTTCGCGCGGCCACGAAGCCGCCAGCGCCGAACATCGCGCACAAATGAAACGCAAAAGCCCGCCCCGGCGAACCGGAGCGGGCAAGCACGCGATTCGACAAAATCGCACTAGGCGCATAGTATCCCCAAGTGATGGGGGAATTTTCATGCGCTTTTATTTCGTAGCAGCAATTTCTGCTGCCCTATTCGTATCCGGCTGCTCAGCCGATTACTTAAACCATTACGATAGCGTGACACTGGCATCTGGAGACGCCAACCACGCCAACGCGATTATGCAGACGGTCGATCCGTTCAATCCCAATAGCCAGAACACTCACATCGAAGGCGATGGCGCCCGCGCTGTCGCCGTTGTCAACAACTACCGGCGCTTGACCTCTCGCAGTGGAGGCGACCTGGACTGCGCTGGCGGCAAGGGAAACAATCCGGTTGTTGTCGGCCCCGTAAGGATCATCGGACCCGATACAAACAAACTGGACCGCGACCATGATGGGGTCGGGTGCGAGTAGGCTAACCGCCGCGCAGCACGCGCCAGATATCGCCCCAGTAGGCGGTGACCAGCGAAGCCAGCGCCGCCGCTGCCATCCCGGTAACACCAAGAGCGCCAAGCCCCATCAGCTTCCAGCGTGTCACCTCGGCAGTCACTTCCTTGACGCTGGTCATGTCGGCGTTGAGCTTGCTGACCGCGCTTTCGGTGGCGGTCACGCGTTCAACCAGCTCATCGGTCTTTTGGTACATTTTCGCGCGGCTGGCTGCGGCACGTTGTTCCGATTGTTCGTAGCTCAGCGCGGCTCGCGCATCGCTGTCCTTGATGTCACGGCGGATCTCGGTGATGTCCCGCTGCATATCCTGCGTGGCTTGCAGCAGGCCGCCGATCATCATTTCCAAGCTTTTCGTTCCCGATGTCGGCATCAGCCCCGCCCCTCAATGCTAGCGCCAGCAGCCGCGGCGCTGGCCGTTGCGGTCGTTGCCCAGCACGCGTTCATAGCCGGGCCGGTCGGCGTCGATCAGCGCCACCGTGCCGGCCGGGCTAAGGCTTGCTTTCAGGAAGCCCGCGCAGCTGCTCGCAGGCGTCGACTGGCATGCCACTCCCGCGCAGGCCAGAAACACAAAGATCATAGTCAGACATACCAGCGAGCTTCGCATTGTCGCCCTTCCTTTCCAGTTCGGCTTTGAGATCGGCTGCCGCGACTTCGGCAACGCGGCGGGAATATCCGGAGCTGTCACCCCGGCCGTGTCCGACCAGGTAGGCGATCGGCACGGCGGCGATGAGCGCTGCGAGCGCTACGAGCTTCCAGTACTTGAGGGTGAGCGACAGAACCTCGCCCGCCGCAACCAGGGCGCCCATCAGCGGCGCGCCCCGGTCTGGAACGCCTCGACGCCCTTGGCCTCGCCATGGCGCGCGACTAGGTAGAGCCCGCCGGCGACCACCGCGATCGCCAACATCCAGACCCAGCCGGGCAAATCGCCGGCGGCGTCCTTAACCGGCTGGATGTAGCCGCTTGCCGCGCCGAGGTTGCCGAGGATGCCGTCAAAGAAGCTCCCGACGAGCGCCACGAGGCCGGTGAAGAAAGCGCCGACCTTGGTCAGCCAGTTGGTGCGCACCTCCGGCACCTTGTCGCGCACGACCTCGGGCGTGGCGTCGGTGCGCGCCGGCGCCAGCACGCGCGGCTTGGCCTTCTGCAAGGCGAGCAGCAGATCGTCGTCGATGCCGTCGCCAGGCGGTAGGCCATTCTCGGCGCGGAAAGCCCGGATGGCGGTCGCTGTCATTGTGCCGGTCTTGCCGTCGACGCCGCCGACTTCGGTATAACCGAGATCCTTGAGCTGCTGCTGCACGCGCGCGATCGTATCCTTGGCGACGGCCGGCACAGCGGCAGCCAGGTCGACCGGGGCAGGATCCGGAGCGGTTGGCGTCACTGGCGAAGCCCCGGCTGACTGTGCCGTCATCTTGAGCGCATTGGCGCGCACCGACTTGACGCGATCGGACCAGCCCTTGCCGAACTCTCCCCAGGTCGGCAGCTTCTTCAGGAACGCCAGGCGATCGTCGCAGACGCCGTCGATAATAACACCAGCCGGCTTGGCCTCGACCGCGGCAAGTGTCGCAGGACCAATGCGGCCATCCTGCGCGACGCCGGCAACCGCCTGCAGGTATTTCGCCGCCCTGCCCGGCCCGCTGTTCACAGCGAAGTCGAACACGGCATAGTCGACGCCATCCGGCAACTCGGCGCCGGCCACCGCATCCCAATAGAAGCGTCGGTAGACCGTGGCGATCTGCGCATCGGTGATCTTCTTCAGGTCGGCCTTGGTGGCGTCGGCCTTCACATAGCGGCGGAAATTGGCCAACGTCACGCCCGTCATAGTCGGTCCGCCGGGATCCTTCGGGTTGTCGCTCCAGCCACCTTCGGATTTCAAAACGAGAGCAAGCGCCCGCGCGAAGTTGCGGTCCATGACAGGTCCTTTCCGCCCTAATCGGGCAGGTTGTTTGGTTTCGGATTTTGGCTATGGTTGCCGGCCGCAGAGGAGGCCGATGCGATGGCGAGGAAGCCGGACGATGATGAACTGCCGGATGAAATCCCGTTGGATCTCAGGGCGCCTGCCGCCGACAATGATGGGCCAACGGGGAACTCAACCTATCTCAGCATGCCTTGGGCAAAAGCCAGCGCCAGCATTCTGGCGAGGGCCTTACGGACATCAGAGATCAACACCTATGACGGCGGCCGGCTGGTGCTTGTTGATGGTGTCTGGGTCGTGCTGAAGAGCGGCGAGAGCAACGATGCCGACGTAGTGCGCGAAGCGCTGCGGAAGGTGGACTAGGCAACGTCAAAGTGGCTATATCAGACCTATGGTTAAGAACAGGGCCGAACTGGTTGCAGCGCGTATTGCCGGCGTGTTGGCGGTCTTGGTCTTTTTTGCGTGGATCAGCCGAGGCGAGAGCCAGATCAAGGACGGCGAATGGCATTTCTACGCGCCATCTGATCCCGTCGTTGTCAGCGACGGCACTGAGGTCGCTGGAAGTCCCATCATGAGCCGATGGAATGGCAGCGCATGGGAATACCGGCATATGACCCAGGATGAGGAAATCGCCTTCAACGATTTGATCGGCGGGCCGCCGATGCCTACACCGTCTCGGCCTTGAGATCAGTTACCGTTGCGGCAGGCTTCTTTCGCGTGGCGCCGGCCAACCGAGCCACCCATTCAGCTTCGTTGAACCATCGCTCGACCCATTGATAGCTGATGAAGCTAACCGGGAAGATCGCCGCGAACAGGGACAGCCACAAAACCCATTCGCTAACCTTCCCAACAAGGCCCAGTTGCACATAGCTGGCCGCCATCACCGCGAATAGCAGTTGATGCCACAGGTAGAGCGAATAGGAAGCGTTGCCGAGGTCTGTCCAAGCTTTTGAGAACGTCCATATCCGCCTCATCTCGACAGCGACCAAGCCATAGACGATGAAACCACTCGGTAAGCCGAAGCACACAGTCCGCCACATCACAGGCAAAGCCCACGCGCCCTTCGGATCGTGGAAACGATAACAGATCGCGCCGATGATCAGCCCGCCAAACCCTAAGACCAAGGACGACAAGGCGTACTCCGAGAATTTCCTCTCGACCAGCAACGCGACGATAATTCCGAACGCGAACTCGAGCACGATAGGCGCGGTAAACACCGAATTCACGTAGATGCCGGCGCTCCAGATGTAGAGAACAGTTGCCATCCAAAGAGCGATGATGGCCACGATGCGGCGCGGGAATAGCAAAATACCCAGAGCGCACACCGCATAGAACGTCATCTCGTACTGTAATGTCCAAGCAGCCAGAATGCGATTGTTCGGCTGGGCAATGAGCAGCGCCAGCTTCCACCATGGTTGCTGCTTCATGCCCGCCGGGGATAACTCAGCAGCAGGCATCAGAACTAGCACCAGCGATGCGATGAGGAACGCTGTCAGATACACGGGGTAAATTCGGAAAACCCGCCTCACCACAAATTCTCGCAAGGCCCGCCACCTTCCGGTGACGTTGGCTTTCCTCCCCAGCCTGTCAGCGGACAGGAAAACCACGAAGCCGGAAATCACGAAGAAGAGGTCGACGCCGGAGGGGCCGATGGCCCCGACGTACTGCGACCAATGATTCCGCATAGGGACGAGCGGGTAGAAAGAGTGGGTGAACACCACCATCAACGCCGCGATGGCGCGGAGTCCCTGGACATTCTTGTAAAACATGCCACCTGACTATTTCTGACGGCAGGTGGCATAGCAGCACAGAGCCGAGGCGGCAACTTTCACTCCCAATGAGCGTCTGACAGGCGGACGAACTTGTTCGTGGGATCAACGCCGTAGACGCGGACATCGCCGGTTGCCAGGATTTCAACCCAAGTCTGATTTGCCTGCCCTGCCGTCGCCACCTTGGAACCAACGGCAGAAAGCTGAATGTTCCGCACCGGCTTCATGTAGGTCGGCAGGGTCATAACCACCGTAGCGTCTGCGAGAGGGCCAGCATTCGCCTGGATCACTCCGTCAAGGTGTTTATAGCCGCGCTCATCAATCCAAAAGACCGCTGCAGGAGACGAAGCCGTCCAACTGTTTGCGAACCAGGAAGCCGGGACGGCCGACGTTAAAAGACTAGGATATTTCTTCGTCCTTGCCGGCGTCGCCAGCCCAAAGGCAGCTCTTGCGCACGCCTGGGCTATCTTGGTGCGAGCGGTGCGCCCCTCGTGGATATTGTCAAAGACGTTGGTGTCGACACGACTCCCACTCCACGTGGAAGCCCAAGTCAGATACTGCGCAAGAGTAGGACCGCATATCTTCCCGGCATCCACGAGGGCAAATTTGAAGCCTAAATCTCGATAAGAAGCAACTTTGCGTCTGATGATCTCTCGATACGCGGGGACAGCTGCGCCATTGACCGAGGCCTGACCCTGATTGACGAAGCCCGTCACCCCGTATGCGTCGGCGCGACTGTAGAATGCGGGCGTAAGCAAGACTGTAACTCGCGCGCCTAAACTGCGGGCTTGGTCAAACATAGCACCCAAATTGGTATCGAATGTGGTTTGCGAGGTGATACCTTGGGCATCGTTGGTGCCAAGGCCAATGAACACATCGGTATAACCCGTCATGTCTAGAGCAAGGATGCGAGTAAGCTGCTGAGCCAAGGTCTCGCCCGCTACAGCGATGTTTTTTGTATATTCCCACTGCACCCCCATCGAACCTTGCATGATTCGCGCAATATCGTCTGGCCACCCTTGGAAAACCGGGTCCATTTTGCTGTCGCCGACGAACAACGCGCGGATTGGGCGAGGCGCTAGGCGGCTAGGGTTCTTCACCTTCACCATATTGAAGAAATGAGACGTGCCCGTCTGACTTGGCCCAAAAAACAGGCCAGGCCCGACATACAATGCAGGCGAAGGGAGGTCCCCCTCCGCGAACACCACGCCGTTTAGGCCAACCTGGTATTTCGTGGGGGTGATAAGGTCTACCGTGATCGATCCTTGAGCGAACGTGTACGACGTCTCTGGCGTAATATTCGCGCCGAAATCTGGAACATTGACCTCTGTGAACGTGCTGGCTGCCGTCAGCTTCTTGTGGATGGCACGCGAGTTGAGGGCCGCATAGACAGCATGGTAGCCGCCATCAAAGGCGAGCACCGCAAAGGGAACGTCATTGACGTTTGGACCAACCACCCACGAGTATTGACATGCGGCTTCAGGCACTACGCCAGCGAACATAAGAACGGAATTGTCAGCCGTAGCCCTGTTGATCTGAATGTCGTTTGTCGTCTTGGTGATGCCAGTTGACGTCGCAGAAGTAGTGTTGCCGTTCGGCCATGCGTATTTCAGCATAGTGACCGCCGCCGCCGACATGTCCACCACAGTCGGCTCGTCGTAAGCAACATCGCCATCGGTGAGGAAATCCACCTTTGCCACTGGCTCCGCATGGCGACGGTATGTGACGTTCAGCGATGTGCTGATCGAAGTAAGCCTACCCGCCCCTACGATCGTAATGGGGGGTCCGCCGGCAGCGACTTCCGCTGACGTCCTGTCGTTGTAGACGTTCGGTCCGTTGAAGGTCGGATTGCTCGTGGCATCGATAGGGATGCCGGTAAAATCGCTCGTCGTCGCGAAGTAGAACACGCCGGTGTTCTGCCGGACCATGACAAGGGTTTCGCCATTCGTGAGCGCTGCCTTTGCCGCAGCCCAAGCGGCGTCATTGTTGGTGCCAGTATTAACGCCGGCCACGCCGTCATCAACAAATCCGAATTCGGTCGAGTAGTGGACCGAGTCACTGACGGTGCTGATCCGCCCATTCAGATCATTGAAGGTGTCGCGAAGGTCTTGCTTCGGCGGCTGATACGGGTTGCCGGCAGGGCCGTCAGCGAAAAGCGTGTTGAAGGGTACGACTGCCATGGATGGTTTTCCTTTTCGCGAAGAACGGCGAATGAGAATGATCGAGGGGCTTTAGGTGACGACCTTCGGCCCGGTGGCGACGCTTGTGGTGCTCTCCACACCGGATCCGTTCGCCGAGCGCAGCCAATAGTAATAGGTGCCTGCCGCGCGCCCGGTGTCCGTCCAGGCGTCGGCCGATGACGGCGCGCCGTATTCGGTGCGAACGAGGGTAGCGGTGCCCTCATTGTTGACGGTGTTGCGCCTGATGTTGGTCGCGACATAGTTGCCGGAATTCGGCGTGTTCCAGGTCAGCGCGACCTGGCCGACGCCGCCCGTGGCGACAACGCTGGTGACCGCCCCGGGCGGCGTCGTATCGACCGTCGAGACCAGCGTCACGGTGCTAGTCCAGGTGCCGTAGCTATTGTCGGCACCAATATAGGCGGCCTGGACGTCGATCGAGTTGTTGGCAGGCACGGGATTGGTGTTGAGGACGAGCAGGCCGGCCGACGGCGTCGCGCCAGGGAACTTCTGTTCGACCCAGGCGCCGGGAACGCCACCGCCGACATCCGATATCCTGTAGTGGACAACCGGCGTGAGATCGATCCGGTTCGGATCGATCAGCGCGACGCGGATGTACACGCTGCCGCCCCCGGAGACTGCAACCGCTGTGTCGATGATCGGGATCGGAATGCCATCCGATACCGGCTTGGGCGGCACAGGCGGCGCCGATCCCTCGTCGACGGCCGGGTCCCAGGCGTCGATATCGTCGGGCATCATCACAAAGGTCATCTGGAAGCCACCGCGCGACACCGACAGGACAGACCGCCGGTTGTTGACCAGCTTGCCGGTGAGCGACGGCAACCGACGCGGCGTGTTCAGCCGAACCCATGGCGCGTAGATGGCATTGATGCCAGTGAACCTGACGTCAAGCGTGCCGCGCTTCTTGGCCCGCGCACGGGCAAATTCGCGCTTGCCCAGCCGGCGCGCCTGGCGCCATTGCTGGCACCAGATGTAATTGCCATCCTGCGGCAGCACGCGACCAGCCGCGATCTGTGCTGCGGTATCCTCGAAATAGTCGGTATCCGTCGTCGTGTAATCGGTCGCCGGATAGGTGAATTTCGGGATGAACTGATTGACCTCTTCCTCCGGCAACACGTCATGCTGCACGGTGTGGCCGACGATGTCGGCATCGGTCAGCGTGGCGACATATTTTTCGCGGAACTTGCCGGCGACGACAAGCAAGGCGCCATCGCCGCGTTCGCACATCCAGCCGTCGCAGGTCGCCAGGATGGCATTGGTGCCGCTTTTCGGATCGTGTTCGGTTGTGTCGAAACCGCCGCACTCGTAGCGCTTTTCCGTGCCGCCGGAAGCCCTTGGCACGTCCTCGTCGCAGACATCGGCTTCCTCCTGCCACATGTCGAGAACAGGCAGCAGCGCCTTGCGAAAGTCGCGCTTGGTGCCGAACGGATTGAAGCATTCGTGCCAGGCGAGGTGAAGGATCGGATTGCGGGAGAACGCCCAGGTTGATGGGTCTTCCGGACTTTGCGACGGGTTGCGGAAATCCCAGACCAGGGCCATCTCGGCAACGACGGACAGTGCCGGCTTGCCATAGGGGAAGGACTTCAGGAAATTATCAGCCCCGGGGCCGACGCAGAGCATGCCGATGGAGGCCTGTCCGTCGCCACGATGATTGTTCGTCCAGATGCCTTGGCCGCTTAAGATGGTAACGAAATCGGCGATCGGCGTCTCTGGCACTAGGCCAAGGACGGGGTAGACAAAGACAAGATCCCTGTCGTCGTCGACGTAGCGACCGCCGCCGGGGGATTGAACGTGACCGCCGATGACTTCAACCTTGTCATCGTTCAGATAGAAGCCGGTGTAGGCATTGATGCGATGTCCGACGATGGCCTGCACCGAAAACATCCGGTTGTCGAGCGCTTCCCACAGCATCATCGCGCCGGCCAGCCTGGCCTCGCCAACACCCCAGAAGCGATAGGGGATCGGTTGCGTCAGCGGCGCACGGCCATCCTCCGGTTTCGGCGGCTTCGGCGTGAGGAGATATTGCACGCCGGCGACGATCGCCGTGGTGACGATCGCCGAGGCGATCGCCGCGTAGGAAATAGTTGCGCCGAAGAGCGAGAAACCGCCGCTGCCCAGAATGGCGGTGAAGATCGGCGTGAAGATCGGGTCACGATGAACGGGCCAGCGATATTCGCCGCTCCAGCCCTGCGCGACGATCTCCTGCGTCGTCGCCGTCTCGAAGGCGCCGATGCCGGGATTGTATGTGCCCTTGCGCGACGCTGTCGTCAGCGCCTTGCGCAGCGCATCGTCGAACGGGTTCACGCTATGCGCCATGCTACGCCGGTCCAATGGAGATGCTTGACCATGACGCCGCGCGCCGACATGACGGCCCAGAGCGGGCCGAAGCGGATGGCCGGGATTTCCTTCACCCTGGCGCCGGCAGCGTCGAAGCCGGTCATAGCCAGGACCATGCCGATATCGCCGTCACGCGCTGTCTGGACGCGATGGAAGCCCAGAGCGGAGAGTTTCGCACCGACCAGCCGTTCGGCGCCGCCAGAGGCGCGCAGGATGGCGGCAGCGGCATCAGCGTCGAAATAGGTGCCGCGCAATTCGGCACCGGGATCCTTGCCCGTCGCGGCGACAACCCAGTCGGCCGCGAACAGCGTGCAGTCGGTGTACCCCCACTGCCACCGATGCGGCAGCCGGATATATTCTTGCAGCGTCATGGATGCCTCAGTAATTCGGCCAAGCCGGCGCGACGCCGCGCGCCAGGCGCGCCGTGCCGTCGCAGAATTTGTCGGTCGGATACATCGCCTTCTGGTGTGGCCCCGACCACAGCACCAGCGACGCCCGCGACCTGGTGTTGTTTCCAGATACCGTGGCCAGCGTGATCGTCGTCGTCGGGTTTTCAGAGCCGGACACTGCCAGGCTCGATTCCGTCGGATGTGATGCCGTTCCCGTCCACAGCGCAATGATCGGGCTCGTCGGCTGGTAATAATCGTCGAGCGTGGTGATGCCGATCTTAAGATCCTTGCCGCGCACATCCGGCATGGTGTCGAGGACTTTGGCCGCGGTATCGGGATCGATGCCGGAGATGCCGAATTCGACGCTCGAACTCTGCCCGTTGACCAGCACCTCGAGCGTCGGAACGTTGAGCAGCCGGCCGCCGCCGAGATAGACCGTGCCGTTCTCGTCGAGGCTGTCGAAGCCGGCCGGGATGTCGTTGACACCGGCCCATATGTGCAGGCCGGGGTCCGTATCGAGTCGAAAGAAGATGCCTAGCATATGGCTCGACGCCATACGGTCGAGAACGGATTGCGGCACATATTGCAGGCTGTAGGAGCCGACAAGGTCCTGCCAGGCCATGGTTCAGAAGCCCTCGACGAATTGCAGTGTCGGCGACGCCCGCCAGAACCCCTGGACCTCCCAGGGCAGCGTGAAGCCGGGCGGAAACTTCATGACGCAGCGTGGCCGCGCGAATTCGACACGGGTTCCCTGGGTCACCGCCTCGCGCAGCGGACGATCGAGCGACAGCGTGTAGCGCTGGCCGGCACGCGCCACGCCGTCGATGGTCTCAAAGGCCGGAACGGGGTCAGTGTGATCCCAATTTCGATAGGCGCGCCAACCCTTGTTTGGATGGTAGATCGAGAACCAGTCGGACCAGCGCAGATTGCGGGCGGCGCCATAGATTCGAAGCGTGATCTTTCCGGCATTGAGCGCGGCGGCATCCATATTGGCAATCACTGTCGTCTGGCTGTAGCCGGCGCCATCGGCAAACAGGGCGCCATCGGAATGCGGAATGCCGCCGATGATGGGACGCGGGATGTTGCGGGAATCGACTGGAAACGGCCCCATCCAGTCCGACTTGATCGGCACATTCATGAACCGCACACCGCTGTTCATCCAGGCAGCAACCCAGTTGATATATTCGTGCTCTTCACGCGCCTGGATGAAGCAGCTTTCATAGGAGCCGACAAGCACGCCGCCGCCGCTGGTTTCGATGGTGACTGATTCCCCGAGGCCGTTGCGTCCGCCCTCAAGTCCGCCGCCCTTGGTGTCGAAGGACAGACGGGCCGGTTTCAGGAAGTCGATGTCGAGTGTGGGGAGATCTGTATAGCGCCCCATCGCTCAACCCTTCTGCGACGTGTAGCGCCGCTGCGTCTCGCCAAAGCCGCCGCTGATCTGGCCCTGGTGATACTCGCTGATCGCCTCTTGCGCACCCTGCCTGGACAGCGTGCGGATATGGTCATCGCCACTGGCGCCATAGATGTGCGTATGGAGTTCGATCTTTGTCGGTTGGGCAGGTGCCGGCCGGTTGGCATTGGCCGCCATGCGCATCGAAACATCATGCGGGATGACACGCGAGCCGCGCGGCAGGTCGACGATCTCGCCGCCCTGCTCGTTGATCCGGGCCAGGCCGCCAGGCGCGAAATCCGTGCCGCCGGCGAAACCGAACAGTTTCGGGATGAAGCCGAGCAGCGAGCCGAGAAAACCGCCGCCGGAAGATCCTGATGCCGTGCCCCCGCCGGTATAGCCGAGAATGTCGGACAGCGTGGTGTTGGCCTGGAAATTCTGCGGCTTGAGCCCATCCAGGATGGAGGCAAGACCGCCCTTGCCGTCAATGCCGCTGGCAAGGCTCTTGACCGTGTTAGTGACGGTACTGTCGAGACCGCCGAGACTGTCGGACGCCTTGGCGACGGCGGCGTTGAATTTGTCGACATAGACCGATCCCGACGTGCCCAAGACATCCTTGGAATTGGCGCCGGTGGAAAGGGGTCCGCCAGTGAACCATGCCGACGCGGCGTCCTGCGGATTGCCATACTTGGACAGGTATTTGCCGAACTGCTTTTCGAAGATCGCGTCCTGTGCGCCTGGATTGGACAGGAAGTCTTTTGGCGACATCACCTCGCCGAAGGTCTCTTTCGACCATGACGGCAGGTTGCTCTTCATGACCTGGTAGGCGCCGAGCGCCTGGTTGCCATTTTTCAGCACAGGACCGAGCGCCGAATAGCCGCCGCTGCCTGCGCTCTCGATCGAGCGGATCGCCGCGGCATAGGATGCCATGTTGCCGACGGCGGAAAGAGGCGCACGCGTGACCGCGCCGGCCGCATAGTTGTCGTTGGCGGCCGAACCGAAGATCATGTCGGCGAAGCCGCCGGCGGTCCCGAAGGCCGCGCCGCCCGCACCCGGCCGCTGTCCGGTGATCGCCGATGCAAGCCAGGACGCGATGGTGTCGAAGATCTTGCCCAGCTGATCGTCCATCGACTTGGTCAGCGCGTTGAGGATCGACGTGCCGAGCGCCTTGCCGACATCGCCGCCATTGCGCAGCAGCTCAGATTTGAAATCGGTCAGGAAGCCGGTTGCCAATTCCTTGGCATCGCTGAATTTGGCGATATCGCGCATCTGCTGCGCCGCCGGCGAATTGAGGTCGACGGCGAGACCGGCACCCTGCTGGCGCGATGCGATCTGCTGATCCTGCGCCGAACGGAACATCTGGTCGCGCTCAAAGGCAAGGTCCTTGTCAAGGCGCGCGCGTGCCAGGGCCTCGGCGACCGCGCCATAGGCCTTGGCCTGCTTGTCGATGATGGCGACCTGGTCGGGGCCGAGTTCGATATTCTGCGCAAGCGCGGCATTCAGCGCCTGCTGCTTGAACGTGAAGGCCTCCAGCGCCGCACCCGTCAGGCCGAGCGCCGTCGCCTGGTTCTGCAGGTCTGATATCTGGCGCGACGACGACTTGCCGAAATCATTCATGAAATCCTGATCGGCCGGATTGTCGTCGACCCCACGAAAATGCGGGATGGGGATGTTGCCGCCGGCGAAGGTCGGGCCGCCGACGCCGCCGGCATCGGTGAACACCTTCTTGACCGCTTCGCGCAGCCGCTCGGCGCCCAGCTCGGTCAGTTGCAGGTTTGCCTGCAATTCCTTGATTTTGTCGAACAGCGGATTGTTTTCGAGTACGTCCTGCGTCTTCTGCAGGCCGGTGACATCGTCCGGCAGACGCACGAAGGGGATACCGCCATTGATGCGAGGATCGGCATAGCCCTGCCGCTCGAGGTCGCTGCGCGTGAACACCTGCTGGTTGACGCTCTTGCGCAGTTGAAGGCCGGCAATCGCCAGCTCCGATTCCTGCAGCTTGATCGACGCTTCCTGCCGCTTTAGCTCCAGTTCCAGCAACTGTTTCTTGGCGTCGAATTCCCGCTGTGTGCTGGCGACGATCGACGCCGACGCGGCCGACTGCGCGTCGGCAGTCGTGGTGATCGCCTTCTGGTACTCGCTCTGGATCGAAACCAGATCCTTGATCTTGCCGTCGATGGACTCGACCGAAGAAGCCTGTGCGGCAAGTGCACGGGTCGCACTGTCCACGCCAAGCGACGCCTCGGCGGAAAAGGAGGCGATGAGCCTGTAGGCCCCGTATATGGCGGCGAGAGCAGCTATCCACGGCCCGGCGGCGCGCGCTACGCCGCCAAGGATGCCGGCGCTATCCTTCAGCAGCGCGTTGAGCCCGCCTTGTGCGGCATACATCTGAGCAATCTGCGGCCCTTGCTGCGCCGCGATGATCGCCAGCGGCGTGCCGGCGGCGAGGCCTTGGCCGATGTCGAAAGCCTGGTAGCCGAGATTGGTGCGGCGGAAGGTATCGCTGCCGCCATTGCTGTTGGCCGGCGCGATCTGTTTTTGCGCGGCGAGTTTGGCATTGGCGGCAGAGACCGCGGCGGCAAGTTCGGTCTGGCCACGCGCCATGAACAGCGACGCGTCGCCGGCAAGCTGGAATTTCCGATAGATGCCGTCGAGAATCGGCCCCGCCTGCTCCATCTTGATCTTGCCGCTGTCGATCCCGCGCGACAGCGAGTTCAGCGCCGAATTCATGCGCTGCGCCGAGGCATAGCCGTCGACGAACTGCCGCGACAGGCGGGCAAGCACGTCGCCGGATTGCACGATCTTGGCATCCGTCTGCGCAGCGGTGGCGGCAACCTCGCGGTTGGACGCCGCCATGGCCTTGTCGGCCGCGACCTTCTGCTGGGCACCAGCCGTGTATTTGGTGGCGTCAAGCTCGGGCGCGACCCGCAGGGATGACAATTGCTGGACCATGAGATTCCCGCAAACCTATGAGGATGGAGGAACGCTTTCTGGCGGAGGCCTGTCGCGCTTTGCGACATGCAACAGCCAGGCGTCGTCGAGGATCTTGAGAAAGGCCCGGAACAGCTTGAAGTCGTCGCCCGATATGCCATGATCGTCGGCATAGGTTCTGATCACCATGTAGGGGATCGGACCCTCGCCACCCATGGCGCCATAGAAGCGGTCAAACCGGATCGCTTCCCACGCCTGCCAATAAAGACGATGCCAAGGCTCCGGCTCGAACTCTATGCGCCCGGCGGGAAACGCTGCCTTGATGACCCAGTCTTCGGCGTCTTCTTCGGCCGCCAGCTCTTCAAGCCAGTCCTGCCGTTCGGGGTCTAGGCCTTCTCGCCAGATCCTGTCGCGGAAGGCCTCGAGGAGTTTTTTCCCGCTTCCTCGACGAACTCGACGTCGGTGAGCGAAACCATGGCGGCGCAGTTCTGGACGCCGGCGATGAAGTTGCGGCCTTCCGGCTCGCACATCATCCCGCGGGCGACATCCTTGCTGTACGGCTCATCGAAACCGCGCCAGTCATGCAGGATATGCTTGTGAAGCAGCTTGCCGACCTCGACGGTGCGGATGTGCGGCGGCACCGGACTACCTTTGTAGGCGCGGGCAAGCCGCTGCTCCATGAGCGCAAGCGCGGTCTGGTAGGCGGGAAGGTGCAGCGATGACACGTTGAACTCGACGCCGGGGAAATCCGGTGAAGGTATCCAGTCGCCTTTTTCCTCGCGTTCGAGATCGGCTTTCACCGATGAAAGCTTCACAAGGTCTCTGGGCTTTTGCCCATCGGTCTGGTTGGTCATTGATCTATCCTTTCGGGAGGATTGTGGCCGGAGCGCCCGAACGCTCCGGCCGTTCTGCGCAGAAACCAGTCTTGAGGACTGATCAATCCTGCTTTTCGGGGGCAGGTTCGGAGGCCGGAGCGGCCCTGCCGTCATCGCGCGCCTTTTGTGCGAATTCGGCCGGCACCGGCGAGGACAGGATACCGGCGCGGAACGCAACGGCTTTTTCGTTCCCTGTGCCCCATGGATCGGCACGGAAGTCAGTGAGCGGGAGGATGGCTACAGGTCCAGCGCCGGTCGGCTGGACGGCTTTATTTGGCTTGCGCATCATGGTGCATCCGTCTTGGTGATGGTGATGGTCGCGGCCGAGCTCGAGTCATAGAAGCCCTGGAAAGGAACTTCGATGACGACAGGCTGGCCGTTGCCGGGAGCGGCGGGGCCGCCGTCGAGGAACTTCACCTTCGGCAGGGCGAACTGCAGCGAGTTGCCCGCTTTGTCCTGCAAGGTGAAGCCGATCGTCACGTCCTCATGATTGAGGATGGCGGTGTAGGCGGCCAGGCTCTCGAACAGCACAGTCATGGTGCCGCTGACTTCAAACCGGCCAAGGCCGTGGCCATACGGCGCGTAGGAGCCGACGACGTCGACCTGGTAGATGTTGTTGGTGATGCGCAGGCTCATCGCCTGCACCTTGGGCGACGACACCAGGGCCGCAGAGGTGATCGACAGGGCCGCGACATTGAGACCGGCGTTGAAGTCTTCCGTCGTGGTCGGGGCGGCATAGGTGGCGCCGGCGATGATGGCGGTGGTCGGGGTCGGGCTGTCGATGCCCATGATGCCCCATGACGCCTGCACCGGGGCGCGGGAGCGCATGTTGAGGTCGAGCGTGTTCCAGCGGCAGCCGGTGTACCTGATATAGCTGTCGGTCGTGCCCTGCTCATAGGTGAATTCCAGCGCGCCGGTCTTGTGGGTGATGCCGTTCTTCAGCACGCCTGTCACGAAGGTCGAGCAGAGCAGACGCTCCAGCCAGGTGTTGTAGGTATTGTAGGAAAACCTGGTTTCGATCGTGCCGGTGACCGCACGGCCGACATCGGTGATGCCGGGCACGTTGCGATCGGAGCGGACCTCGTCGGAAATGTCGGTCTGCTTGTTGATGCGCACGCTGGCCGTGCGGTAGCGCGTTACCTGAAATGCCGGGGTGGCCGGAATGGTGCCGGGCGTCGCTTCCGACACGTCGGCCAAACGGACTTGACTGCCGTCAGCGAACGACATGGTGCTTCTCCTTTGGTTTTCAGAAAGACCGGTCGATGCCGGGGTTAGGTCGTCGGGGTCGACGTGATGTCACGACGGGTCCAGAAGATGGTTCCCGCGGTGGAATAGTAGTTCGGGAAGTCCTGGCCGGGAGAGCCTTCGCCGATCGACATTTCCGGCATGAACAGGTTGCCGATCGGCTTTTCGCGGAAGAGGTAGAGCAACCGGTTGGCATGGACGCGCCCTGCCCTGCTTCCGCTGCCGCTCGGCGTCATGACATGCAGATAGGTGACGCCGCGCTCTTCCCACGCATTGGCGCCAGGCGCGCCCATCGTGTCCTGATTATAGGTATCGCCGTAGACCTCGACGTAGAGCCATGCCGGCGTATTGGCGTCGAGCAGGTCCTGCACGAATTCATTTTCATAGCGGACCGGCAAGGCGCCATCGCCGGCGGCGTAGTCGTCGAGCACACCCTTGAACGCGTCGAAGGCTTCGGGGCTGGACATCAGTTCACCGGGTTGATGATGATGGAGGGATAGCTCAACACGCCCGATTTGCGGCTAATGCGGTCATGGCTGCCGCGCCCCTTCAGCCGGTATGGCATTCCGGAATGGATGCCGGCCGGCACGTCGAGAAACTTCGACGTGAAGGTGAAGGCGCCGCGAAAGCGATTGGCCATTGCCCGCGCAGTGCCGGCGAACAGGACGCGTTCCGCCACGCCCAGCATGCCGACTTCAGCCTTGCGGACATAGGGCTGGAAATTGGTGATGATGATCTCGGCATCAGGCCGGATCCTGGTGAAATCGGTGACGACGGTGCGCCCGCTCACAATGACGATGAACGACGAGGCGAACCGGCCGGACTTGCGCGGCGAGCGCTTCTGCAGCTCTTCCAAAGCCGCCTTGATCACGAGGTCCCAGTTGGTGAATTCGTAGACGATCGCGCCCGGCGCCCGGTAGCTTTCCTCGGCGGCATCGGCGACGCCGTTGACGATGCGCGTGTAATTCGGCGTGGCTAGGCCTTCGGCGATGACGCGGGCGAGCTCTGCCTTGGCGAACGCCGCAACCTGGTGGTTTATCTCATCCGGTTCGAGGCCCGCCGTGGCGACACGCAGATCGCGTTCGAAGAATTCGAAGCCGGTCGCCATCAGCCGGCCACCGTCAGATTGACGCGCACCACGACGCCATTGACGGCGATCGGGTCGGCGAACTTGATCTGTCGGACCTTGCCCTTGACGACTAGGAAGTCGTTTTCGCGTGGAATGCGCGGATCGACGGCACCAGGCGTGACGGTGTGACCGGTCGGCCAGCCTGCGGCCAGGATCTGGGTCAGCGATATCACCGCCATGGAATAGGCTTGCGTCGCCGTGCCGACGATCTCGGCGGCGCGAAGGCCACGCACCGATGCCCGCACCGCGACATCCTTGTCGACGACGGGCGAGCCTTCCTTGCGGCGCAAGGTGCAGTCCTCGCCATGGGCGGCAAGCTGACCGTCGAGCGACGCAATGGCCTCGGCAGGCGTCATATGAAAACCCGTAAGCCGTCGAGCAGCCGATCGCAGGTGCGCTCGATGATGCTGCTCGCCTGGTCGGACAGCGTGAATTCGCGACGGCCGACGCCGTCGACCTCGTCGACGCGCAGATAGAGGCTTTCGACATCGAGCGAAGCCATATGCTGCACTGACAGGATGATCGCCTGGCGCGCGCGTTCGGGAATGGCGCCGGTCTTGCCGTCACCGGTGCCGTTGTAGCCGGCGTCATAGCGGATCCTGATCGCATCAGGCTCGCTGGCGACCGGGGGAAACGAAAAGCCGCGCGCCAGCCAAAGCTGATCGTCGAACAGCCGATAGTCGGCGGATTCGACTGTCTGCACGACTTCTGCGCTGTCGAGATACTTCAGCGAGATGTTGCCGATGATCGGCGGGCACGGCAGTCGGACGTTGCGATGGCAGAACGCCGGCAACGTCAGTTCAAGCGTCTGCGGGCCGATGGCCCGGCCAAGCCAGCCTGTCGGACCATCGATCTCTTCGGTGACAGCCGCGATCATCGCCGCCACTGCCGCATCGTCGGCAGCGTGATCGCCGGCGATATCCGCCGGCGTGACGATGGGCGATGGCGGGGTGATGACGCGGAGGGCCATGGATCAGTCGACCAGGATATGAATGGTGCCGGTCTTGGTCGCACCGCCCGAAGCAATGACCACCTTCACGCGGTCGCTGGCGAGACCGATTTTGTCCTGCACAGCCACGCCACCGGCCGCATAAAGCGCGGCGGCGCCCGCCTGGGTATGCGTCGGCGCGCGAGGATAGCGGACGGCGGAGGCATTTACGGCGGCTTCGGACCAGATGCTCTCACCGGTTGCTTCGGCGGTCACGGTGAAGCCGACACCGTTCGCAAAGTCGGTTTTCACGTACTGGATGCTGTGGATCTTGCCGGCGATACGCGGGCTGTAGGCCGTCGCGGCACCTCCGGCATCCGTGGTGATGGAAAGCTTGTAACGACGCATGGTCTTCTCCTCAGATCGACGCCGCAGCGCCAGATGACTGCCTACTTGGCCTTTGCTTTGGTCTTGCGACCGGTGATGACCTTGTTCGCCGGAGCGGCGCCTTCGGCCTTGTTTTCGGGGGCGGCTTCCGACTTCTCTTCAGCCGCCTCCAAAACCTCGAATTTGTCGGGATGCTGCTTGATCAGCTCCGCCCCATAGGCATCGCCGACCTCAAATTCCTCGCCGGGGCGAAGGCTGTCGGCCTTCACCGCGCTTATGCTGATCTGGTCGATTGACTTGAGTTTCATCGCTTGTCTCCTTCGGCTCATAGAGCGGGCGGCCGGAGCCGCCCGCCTTGATCAGCCGAACGATCAGGCAGCGAGCGCGGTGGCGAAGGCACCCTTGATGAAGCTCTCGGGGCGGTAGACCGCGAGAGCAAGGCGCTCCTCGGCACGGATGGTGACGAGGTTCTTGCGGAAGTTGTCGCTGTCTTCGGTGCTCAACTCGACGTTCGCATCCTCGCGATCGAAGATCTGGGCGCCGAGCTGGAACGCCCCAGTCAGGAATCGGTCGACCGTCATCGCCTGGGTTTCCACGACAGGCAGGCGCCACAGACGCGGCTCGGTGCCGTTCTGCGGGTTGGCGAAGAGATAGTCGCCAACGTCGGTCTTGGTCAGCTCGATGTCCGCCCAGTCGGACGGATGCAGAACGATGCCGTTGGCGGGATACTCGGCCAAGAACGCCTGCAGGATTGCCAGGCGGATGACATCGATCTTGGTCAGGTTGCCGGCGGCAGTCGGATTGATCGGCGCGGCATAGTTGGTGGCTTGGGTATAGATGCCGTTCAGATCGGTGCCGGTACCGCCCCCATTGAGGAGCTGGTTTTCCTCGACATACATCAGGCCATAACGCAGGCGTCCGTCGATATAGGACTGGAGCTGCGGCACGTCGTCGAGGATCTGCTTGGTGGCCAACACCCAGTGCGCGATCGTGGTGACCGAAGTCGTCATGATGTCGAACTTGATGTCGGACTGCGGCTTGGCACCGCCCGCCGTTTCGGAAACGGTCGCCGCCGCGTTGGTGAAGCCGGTTTCCTTCACGTACTGAATGGCGTTCTTGTCGGTGTTGCCGGGCGTGAGCAGATCACGAATCGTCATGCGACGCTGCGGCGGGGCGATGATGCCGGCGACGCGCTGCGGAACGATGAGATCGCCGGCGGAACCGTCGGCATCCGTGGTCAAAGCGGAGATGATCGCCTTGGTCGAAAAGCTGACGCTGCCCTTGGACTTCTTGGCGGCGAGGAATGCCTTGACCTCGTCATTCTCGGTGAACTGCTGGCCGAGAGACTTGCGGCGCTCCGGAGTGCCCGGCGTGCGCGCCATCTTCTGTTCGATCTCGGTCAGGCGAGCCGAAATCTCATTGTGCTTGATCAAGGCTTCATCAGCAGCCTTCTTGGTCTCTTCGGTGACCTTGCCGAGGTTCTTTATCTCGGTCGATGTCGTCTCGGCCTGTTTCTTGACGTCATCCGCCGCCTTCTTCAGGTCGACGGCGAGCGCAGCGAGATCGGCATCGCCGCCTTCGCTCGGAGGAGCAAAGCAAATGCGAGGGCCAAGCATGGAGCAAGCGAGCAGCGCAATGCCACCCGCCGCGACGCGGAGGTGATTATTCATGGAGATTGTCCTGTTCTAGAGGGTTTTGAACTGGTCGGTAGCTGCCCGCAGCGCCTTAAGCGCAGCGGTGGCTTTGCTGTTCGCCTCGCCCTCGGACTCACTCCGAATGGCTTTCGCATAGCCGACAGAGGCGATCTGTACGGCCATGGCTTTCGGGACCCCTGCTTCGCGCAAGATGTCCTCGAATTCTTTCACGGGCATGGGGTCGCCATCGCGGAGGCGGCGAGCGAATTCTTCCATGACTTCCGATTTCACGGATTCGACGCGTGCCCGGCGATTGGCCGGAAACGACACGATCGACACCTCGAGGAGGTCGAGCTTCACCAACTTGCGTGGTCCGCCATTCTCGGACGGCGTCGTATCGACCTCGCGGTACCCGATCGAAAGACCCTGTATGGCGCCGGCCTTCAACAGAATCTTGGCTTCGTCGGCCTTCTGGACACCGCCGAGCAGGCGACCCTTGCCCCACAGGCCTTTCTTGTCTTCGGCCATGTCTTCCCAAACGCCGATCGGCGTCCAAGGGTCGTGCTGCCAGAGCATGAGCGGCGAGCTGCCCTCGCGCTTGTGGCGCACAAGGCTCTCGACGAAGGCACCGGGCTCGACGCTCTCGTTGTAGCTGTCGCGAACCCCGAAGACGGACCCATACCCTTCGAACGTGCCGTCATCCGACACATCCTTGACCTGTAGCGGGAAATCCTTGGTTTTCATGGCCGTCTCCTAGATCGGTTCGCCAGGCGCGGGCTGAACGGCGCGCGGCGGGGTTTTGCCAAGCATGTTGAGAGGCAGGAGGTTTGACTGGACGGTGAGAACGTCGCCGCCGGGAAGCGGCGGATCGTTTTCCCGACGTCGCATCTCGTTGCGGGTTTTCAGACCGTTCTGAGCCTGCACGGAATAGAGCGCTGCGCGGCCCTGGCTGTCGGCACGCAACAAAGCGTCCACGTTGTGCTCGACGTAGAACTTCGACCGGTCGACGGCCGTCATAAGCTGCTTTTCAATCGCCTGCTCGACGCGCTGAAGTTCCGGTCCGAGGTAGAGCGTCAACCAAGCAAGATTGATCGATTCGACGCCGGTTCCCCACATCGTCTGGCCTTGGGCAGCATGGCCAATTAGGATCGGAAACACGCCAAACCATCGGCATATTTCCTCGACATGGAAGCCACGCGTCTCCAGGAGCTGCGCATCCTCCGGCTTCATGCTCAGCTCTTTGAAGCTGAAACCCGGCGGCAACGGCATGACCTTGCCGGCGCGCTCAGACCCGGAGAATTTATCAAACAGTTCGACCAGCTCTTCGCGCTGCTTCTGGTTGGTCTTGGCGTTCGGCTGATCTTCCGCAAAGCCGGAGACCTGCAAACCGTTTGCGAACGTACGCCCCGCGACTTCGTCCGCGGCAAGGGCTGTTCCCAAGGTCTGCCTTCCGTACGAGATCGGCGACAAACCAACCAGGCCACCGGTCCCGAAACTGCGAAGATGGAAAACCTTGTCTTCGCCCCAATCATGAAATCCAGTGACCGGATCATAGTACCTGTAACGTCGTGATCCGTCGGCGGCGCGATATGGATGCGTGTTGTCCGGGTGCATCGGGACCAGGGCAACCAGACGCTGCCCTATGTATACCTTCTCGGCATAGGCATTGCCGCGCAGGTCCATGCACGCGAACTGACCTTCCCAGAACTCCATCGCCGTCTGGTTGGCGTTGGGGCTGTCATGAAGGAGCGAGTAGAGCGGGTGATCGTCGATCACCAATCCCGAACCTCTGGTATGCACTTTTAGAGGCAGAGAGCCGCCAACACGGCTCTTAAGCCGAATGCAGGCCCATGCTGTTGCCAACTGGAGCACCGCATCCGGCGTCGTCGCTTTGCCGGCCCAGCTGTCGTGTGAACCGCGACGTGAGTTCTCGGGATCCTGCACCTTCAGTGCCGGCTTTGACCACCACATGGAAAGCCAGCTCATGCTGCCATCACTCCACCGCGCAGATATTCATCGAGGTCGACCGGCTCTTCCGCCGAGATGGCGAGGCCGCAAGCCATGATCGCTGCAACGATGCCGTCGATCTTTTCGGCGCTGCGCTTCTTCGTCGGGACGAAATTCAGATTTTCGTCGAAGCGCACAGCAGTGTTGCCGGCCATCCAGCGCATGACGGGGTTTCCTCCATGGTCCAGTTTCCCGAAGGAAACGAGGCTTTCGAAGAACTTGGTCGGCTCGCCGAGCGTCTGGTGTCCCTGACGCATCTTGAGGAACAGGTCCTCCGGCGCGCCGTCCTTCACCAGGTCCGTGTAGAGTTTGGTGGCGTTCCAGCTGTCGTAACCGATGGCGGCCACGTCGAACGCTTCCAGTCCTTCCAGAACAGCGCGCTTCACATAGTCCTGGTCGACATAGTCGCCAGGCGTCGGCGTGATGGCGCAGAGCTTTTGCCAGCGATCATAGGAAACACGATCGTTCTTGACGCGCCGCTTGATGCTTTCTTCCGGCACCCAGAAGCGACAGACGAGTTTCCATTTCGGGTTATCGCTGTCGGGCGGGAACGCCCAGACAAGCGCGGTGATGTCGTCGGTCGACGAGATGTCGAACGCTCCATAGCAGCGGCGCCCGGCAAGGCCGGCGGCGCGCATCTTCTCGCCGAAGTCTTCGCCTTCCTTGACGGCATACGCCTGCCATCCGGTCTTGTCGGCTGTGCAGGCGTCCCATTTCTTCAGGTTCAGCCAGCGGGTGACCGCGTCGATCCACTGGTTGAGGTGATAACAGCGGAAATGCGCTTCCGCGCGCGGGTTGTCGGCGGCAAGCGCGGCTTCGCGCCGGAGGAATTGCATTGTCGGCGAGATGCCGAGCGAAGGATTGGCCAGCGACCAAATGCTCTCGTCACGCCAGTCCGCCTCCTGGTCAACGGCGAAGATGACAACCAGCGAGGTCGGATCGTCGATACGCCCGTCGAGGATGGCGTTCGATTCCTCCCACAGCGCCCAGCCTGTCTGATTTGTCTTGAGGCCGGATGTCGACGCGTAGAGTTCGATCGGCTCGAGGCGGGCGCCAGTGCCCTGGCGCAGTGTGTTGGCAAGTTCGGCGGTGTGCCATTCGTGCATTTCGTCGCCGACGATGACCGTCGGCGAGCGGCCGTGCTTGCCTTCCGGCTTTCCCGACAGCAATTCGAACATGGCCCGGATTTTCGGGATCCATATCGATTTCTTGAACGCCTGCCCCTTGTCCGCCAGCGCCGGCGACATGGCCAGCATCGCCTTCATCTTGTCGAAGACGATCTTGCCCTGCTTTTCGTCGCGGGCGAAGGCGTAACCCTCGCCGCCCACGACGCCGTCGAGAATGAAGAACAGCAACGCAAGCGCCGCCAGGAATTCCGATTTGCCGTTCTTGCGCGGCACCCAGAGCAGGAGCCGGCGGAACAAACGAACCTGCTCGGTGTGCGGTGCCGACTGTTCGTCGTCGACGATCTCGACTGGTATCTTCCAGCCGACCAGCAGCCGGACAATGACTTCCTGCCAGAGCGTCAGCCGGAATGGCTTTCCGGCGAAACGGTCGAGCGTCAGCCGGAAGATGCGCGGGAACAGCGCAACTGCGGCGTCGGCCTTGCGTTCGTCAAACCAGGCGCCGGCCTGCGATGCCGCCCGGCGCCACTGGACCCTCGCCCATTCCCAACCGCGCGCCACGGCGTCGAGCACCCATTGCGGTTCCGGCCACAAAAGGTGACCGGCAGAGGCGGCGATCGCTGCAGCCGACGTCTCGGCAATCGGCATGTTCAGTTCGCACGGCCGGGAGGCGCGGAATCGAAGCCGGCGAGAAACCCGATCGGATCATCTTCCGGCGATGGGGTAGCGGTTGGCGTCGCGGCCGGCTGCGGCTGCTCGCTCTGGCTGTTGCGCTCGAACAACGGCAGGACGCCATGCGACAGCGCCTGATCGCGCATGATCTTGTAGCGCGTGTCCGGCCGCATGCCGAAGGCGGCTTCGGTCTCGCGCAGCATCTTCTCCAGGTCCTGGCAGGCCTGCCACGCCGGATGGCGCTTCTTGGTCGGCTCGCCGTTCGTGCCAACGGTGTCAAACCAGGTGCCTTCCTTCTGGACGGCGAGATCGGCGGCAATCCATTCGACGATGTAACGGCAGTAACGACCGAGCGGCACCGCATCGAGTTCGCTGACCAGGTTCAGCTTTGCCAGCCGCGGCGCGAGATCGTTCCAGATCTCGGTCGCCTTGCGGCTGCGCTTCAACCACTTCGGCGGACGGACATTGCCGATCACGATCGGCGACGGCGCTGCCGTCTTGGTTTCCGTACGGATCGCCTGCGCCGCCTTCTGCGACATGCGCTTGCCCGGTGCGCCTTTCAGCGCCTGCTGTTCAGCCGTCTCCGGCTTTCTGCCGCGCGCCATGATCGACCCTCCGGCCAGACTGGGGGCCTCCAACCCAGCCCGGAAAAAAACTTTCAGCGAATTTTGCGGCGATGCACGCTTGCACACCCACCGGTCTAGGCCCTCAGGGGTCCAGACTTTTGACCCGCCCCCCGTCCTGCCGCTCCTGCCGCTGCTTCTCGCTGGAATGGCAGCGCCACGGCGCCTGGTCGCAGAGGGATTGGAACGGTCCGTTCCAGAAGCGGTCGGGGTCGCCGCCATGTCGTTCGATATGGTCACAGACGGTCGCTGCGGTGATGCGACCGTGCTTCTTGCAGTTTCGGCAGAGCGGCTCTTCGGCCAGCTGATGAGCACGAAGCCTCTGCCACCGTGCGGTCTTGTACCATCGACGCCATGGCTGCTGATCACGGTCATGATCGTAGAGCCGTGCCGCATCCTCACGCGATGGAAGATGCGAGGGCCGAAAGGTCCTCGGCTTGTTGGCCATGATGTATGGAATCTTATCCATTGCGGGTAAGCTGGTTGCTTCCCCTGGGGCTGATGGCGCGGTCCACCTGTTCGGCGTGCGACTCTTTCAGCTCGTCCTGCGTGGGATTCGCTAATCCAGTTTCGTGACGTTGGCAAGATGGACGTCGAGAGGCACAGGCCGACCGAATACATTGGCCTCTACCTGCACGCGATGCCGGTCCCTCAGCATCAGCACCACAGTCTCGAAGCCTGCGAACGGGCCGCTATCGATCTCGACCCTATCGCCCTTCTTCAGCGCATTGGTAAGCACTGCGATGGCATCAGGGTCATTCTCAATACGTGCTTGAAACTTCACGATTTCCTGCTCGCCGACCGGGCTTGGATTGTCGCATCCACCGATTGGACCAAGCACGCCTTTGATGGTGCGCAGACCGGCCCATGCGACGGGGCAGGACACCACTTTGACGAAGATGTAGCCGGGGAAAGACGGCATGCGAACCGGCTCCAGAGACTGATGCTTGCGCCCACCGCGGCGCTTCGGTTCGGCTTCGGTCGCCAGCATGACGCGCTCGACATTCGCCTCATCCAGCAACTTATCCACAGCAATGTCGGCGCGATCCTCGACCCGCAGCACGTACCAGCGCGCCTCCGGACCGTCCTGACCAGCCGCGGCGAGCATTGCCTGCTCACGGCGCGACAGTGCGATTCGCTTGTCGCTCTTCTGCCAGGCGCGGTCGACGTTGATGACCTCGCCCGTCGAGCGATCCACCCAGACGTGTTCACGCTCACTCAGCCGCTTCACGTCCGCCCGCATCATGTTGTCCTCGCATCGCCTGTTCGAATTCCGCCAATCCATCCGGCCCGCCTGCCGGGAAGTAGGCGACGCGTCCCGGATCCGGCAGCCATGGCCAGCCACGCTGCTGGAAGCAGGCGCGCCAGTCGTTCCATTGCGAGGTGTCGACGGGGACCGCGATCATCTGGCCTTTGAGCGCGTGCCAGCGCTCGCCGAAGCGATGACCCTGGCCGCGCCTTGCCCGCTCGAACAAATGGAACAGGTCTGGCCAGCGCTGCTGGAACGCCGTGGCGTCCGGATTTGCTGGACCGCCCAGCATGTGCCCGACAACCCAAGCCATCCAGACCGGCCCGAAAGGCGGCGCATAGTCGTCGGCAACGGCTGGCGCCTTCGCCTTGGCCGGAAGCTTCTCCCAGCGCTTTTCCGACAGATAGACCGCGAAGGTGCAGATCACCGTGCGCCCGCCCACCTTGGCGCTGGCCACGTAGTCAGCCATGCGATCGGCGGCGGCGTCGCGTTCCTCGTCGGTCAGCTTGCGCGCCTCAGCCAGCGCTTTCGGGCCGCTGTCGCTGATGTAGCTCGGCCAGGCCGGATGCGTTTTCTTCAGCCAGCGCTCAAGCTGTTTTTCAATTTCCCGCGCACGCTCTCTCTCGACGTTAACAGGGGTCGTTAGAGAAGTGTCGTTAATAGGTGCCGGTCCTGGACCGGCAGGGGGTGCCGGTTCTGGACCGGCAGGGGGTGCCGATATACCGGCAGGGGTGCCGACTGGCCGGCAGGGTATTTCCGCCAAGGAATCAGCCGGTTCGTCGGCCTCTTTCACCAGCGCAAGATTGGGGTGCACCGGATCGAGGATGACGCGATACCAGTGCGCGCTGTCGCGGCCGGAGATCTCTTCCTGCTCGTGCTTTTCGAGGTAGCCGGCCTTCACCAGCCGCTCGACCGCCTCGAACACCGTCGAGCGCGCACAGCCCATCTCTTCCGACATTTTGACCTGGCTGCGCCGGCACCAGCCGAGATCGTCGGTATGACGCCCGAGCACGCAAAGCACCTGCAGATCGCGCGGCTTGAGCGACCTGTCGGTGGCGGCACGCGCGGGGATGATGGAAAGACGAGGACCGGTCATGCGGGTACCTTTTCGAGAATGTGGTAACCCTTTTGAGTCAGCCCGGCGAAACTCCAGCCAGCCTTGTAGAAGCAGAAACCCCACACCGGATGGCGGCGCACCATCGTCGGGGCGACGGCCTTCGGATTGACGAAGGTGAACAGCCGCGACGACGGCCAGCGCAGCCAAGCATGCTCCATGGCGGTCTTGAGCAAGTCGCTCGCTAGGTCGCCACCCTCGCGCCGAAAGATCGCGCACTCGACGCCCGTTTGCCCGTCGGCGCGATGCTGTTCCTTGCGCCACGCGCATAGCGAACGCGCATCTGCAGTGAGCAGCAGCAGTTTGTAGCCTGGGCCGATGATCAGTTCGTTTTGGCGCCCGCCACGGCGCGGCCGGTAGCTGTAGTGGCGCTTGAATAGATCGCGGGCCGTGGGGTTGCCATCCAGCACCTCAACCCAGCCTTCGCCTATGAGGAATGGTTGAAGATTCATCTCTGCGCCTTCAGCCATGCGGCGAAACTGGCGCGCAGGTCTTTCCATGCGTCGCCGGCTCGCCCGCCTTCGTTGAGTTCTTTCCGTGAGGTGATGCCGAGCAGCGAGCGCACCTTTTGCGCGGCGCGCTCATTGGTCAGCGGGCGTTCAAGCCCGTGTCGCTCTTCCAGAAACACCTTGAAGGCCGGCTCCTGGCACTTCATGGCGCACTCGGCGGCATAGTTCTTCGGATCGCTCGCCGCCGGCGGTTCAGCCTTGGCGTTGGAAACCGGCGGATCGCCGCGCAGGAGCCGGATCTCGTCGAAGGCCCGGCGCAGGAGATCGATCAGGAAACGCACCGCTTCGGGCGCATTGCAGGCGAATTCGATTTCCTCGACCGTGGCATCGTCGAAGCGCGCCAGCACGCAGCGCCCGCCGGCCGCCATGTCGTCGCGCGCCTCGATCAGGCCGCCATGCTCGTCATGCGCGCGCGTCCAGTCTGCCGGCGCGATCGCGTCGAGCGAGGCCTTTATTGCACGCAGCCTGGCGGCATCGGTGGACCGGGCAGCGGCGTTCATGGCATGCGCCCGTGTTTGCGCATGGCGCGGCCAAGCGCCGTCGCCGCCCGCTCCAGCGACTTGCGCGCCGTGATCTCGCCGACGCCATATTTCGCCTGCGCCAGCCTGTCGGCGGCACTGGCCACCTGCCGGCACGCCTCCATGATGTCTTCGTCGGCTTTGCTGGATTTCGGCCGCGCGAGCGAAACCGCCACGCGCTCGACTTCCGCAAGCAGCATCTCGCGAACCACAGGCACCAGCTTGCGGGCCAGGGGATCGGCATGGCGTCTCAGCGGCGCGGTCATGCGGCACCGCCATCGGCGATGTTGAGCAGCGTGGCGGTGATGCCGGACATCGGCATCGTGCCGGCGAGGTTGCCGCGATGGCGAGGCTTGCCCATCGTGTCGGCCAGCAAATCGAGATAGACGATGCCTTCATGGAAGGCGGCGCGGCGGCAATAGTCGGCGAAGGTCGAGCGCCAGCGCAGCAGCGTCAGCACCGGCGCTTCGAGCAAAACCGTGGCGCGCTCGTTGTCGCCTTCGGCATTGCGTATGAGCGCAATGAACGGATCGAGTGTGTTCCCGCTCATGCCTCCGCCCTCCGGCCGGTGAAAACGATTTGGACCGAGCCATTCATGCCTTCATTAGCGGCGATCGCTTGTGGCAGGCCCCGTTCCATGACCCGGCGAAGTTCCCTGCGGATGCGGCGCCGATCTTGCTCGGATTTCCAAGAAGCCTCGCTCATGTGCGAACTCCTGTTTCAGTGCTTTTCCCGTGAAACACCGCGCGCCCCGAAGGCCTTGCGCGCTTGCGCGGCTTCGGCGCGCCGAGCGGCGGGCGGTAGAAGGCGCGGGCATCGAGCCCGGCCCAGTCGCAGATGGCGAACACCTTGCCAGTGGCGATGTCCTGCCCGGCCATGACCCGCGACAGGTCCGGCGAGGTCACGCCGATCTCTTCGGCCAGTGCCCGCCAGCCGCGCCCGTCATATTCCAGCATCGGCCGCAACCTCCGGCCGAGCGCAGCCGTGTCATAGGCGGCTAGCGTGCCAGAGCGGATCGGCCGACCGCCCTCGCGTGCGGCGAGCTCATCGGCGCGATCGTCCAGGCCCATGCGCTTTTCCAGTGCCCTGCGCAGGCGCGCCATGGCGCGAAGGATGGAGGTGTCGGCGCTCATTCCGCCGCCTCCGCCGTCCCGGCATCCGCAATGCCCAGCATGTCGAACATGGTCGGGATGGCGCGCTTGGCTTCCGCCTCGCGGCAGTAGCGCTCACCGTCACGGAAATAGGTGGCCGACAGTTCGGAAGCCTGCCCCTTGCGGCCTTTCAGGATGGCGCGATAGGGCACCGTCATCAGCCCGCCGAACGGGTCATAGACGATGTCGCCGGGGTTGGAGTAGCGGTCGATCAGCCGGTCGACGATGTCGAACTGCAGCGGGCAGACGTGCTTTTCCAGATTGCGGAACGCCTGCTGACCGTTCAGCGTCAGCATGCGCACCACATCGGTCCAGATCGCCGGATGCTTCGATGGCGGGTCGAGCGTCATGTAGGTTTTCGACAGGCTGTCGCGTGCCGCCAGTTCCTCGCCCAGCTGCACATGCTTTTCGAAGTCGTAGATCGCTTCCTCGCTGACCTTCTGGAACAGCGCGCGCAGCGGCTTCGGCCCGAGCCGCACCAGCTCATCCGTGGTCAGCAGTCGCTCGCCAGACGACGGCCAGAAGGCGTGAGCGTCGAGCTGCCAGCGCGCCAGCGTATAGCCGCTGTCGGGCACCTGCGGACGCCGGTCGCCGTCGCTCCACCGTTCCGTGCCGTCGCCGGCGATCACCAGCGGCTTGGCATGCGTCACCGGTTCGTCTGCATAGCCGCGCGAAAGGTCGCTCTGCGGCCGGCGGAACAGCAGCACATATTCCGGACAGCCGACGCCCATCTTGGTGGCGTCCTTCATCATCTCGGAATAGGTCAGCCGATAGGTCTGGTTGTTCTCCTTCACCACGTCGGTGGCGATGGTGATCATGCCCATGTACTGAAAGCCGTGCTTGAGGTAGTGGAAGATCGCCTCGGCATGGAACGGCGAAACGGTCGGCACACCCTCTCCGGTCACCGAACCGAACAGCACCCTGTCTTTCACATGGATGCAAGCTAGCCGGCCTGGCTTCAGTATCCTCAGCAGCTCCGGCGTCAGGAAATCCATCTGCGCCCAGAAATGGGCGTTGTCGTCGGTGTGACCGAAATCGTTGTAGCTTGCCGTATACTCGTAGTGGTTGGCGAACGGGATCGAGGTGACGATCTCGCCAACGCTGGCGCTTTCCGTCCGCCGCGCTTCCAGCACCGCATCATTGTGGGCGATGACGAAACCTTCGCCGCGCTCCTCGTGCCGGCGCACGCCGATAGAGCGCGACAGAACGTCGTCGAGCGGCAGGCCATCCAGCCCATAGCGGCGGATGATCTCCGCCATGCGCGCCATCAGCCGCTCATGCTCGGCCCACTTGCCTTCGAGGTTGCGGCGCACTTCGCGCTCGGCCTCGGAATAGATGATGTCGATCCGGCATTCCTCAGCCTGGCCGAACCGCACGATGCGGTGCACCGCCTGGATGAAGTCATGGAACTTGAAGCCGACACCGACGAAGATTGCCCAGTGGCAATGCTTCTGGAAATTATTGCCGGCGCCCGACATTTCCGGCTTGGTGGCGAGATATTTGAACTTGCCATCCTTGAAGCCGATGGCGTTCTTTTCGTTCGCTTCCAGCCCCTGGGTGCCATAGATCGAGCGGACGCCAGGCACCGCCGCTTCGATCGCGCGGCGCTCATCCTCAAGGTCGTGCCACAGCAACGCATGCGACGCAGGATCCTCGGCGAGAAGCGCGCTCATCCTGTCGATTCGTGCGGCCAGGCTGTCGCGCTTGGCGGCGCTTGCCTGCGTCACGCCAAGCGCCGTGTTGCGGATCAGCAGGCCCTGCCCGTCGCGATCATAGCCCGCCGTCGAATGGTCGATCGGCACCTCGTGCCAGTTCACGCTCACCGCCGGCAGCACATAGCCTTCGTCGGAAAAGCCGAGATCGGCCGGCGATTGCAGGAACACCGCCCAGCTGTGCACCCACAGCCAGAACTCATCTTCCTTGTGCGGGAACAGCGTCAGGTCGCCCGCCGATTCCGAATTGCGCTGGAAGAAGCGCGTCAGCGCCTGGCCGGTGTCCATGATGCCGAGGAAGCCGGCATAGTGGATCAGTTCCTTGGTGCGGTTCGGCGACGGTGTGGCGGTGGCGACGAATTTGAAGCGCACCGCAGCGAAAAGCGGCAGGAACGTCTGGAAGGTTTTCGTGCCGTATCCGCGCAGCACCGCCGCCTCGTCCAGGCTGGCGGCAACGAAGCGGGCGACGTCGATCTTGCCGGCGAGCACGCTCTCGTAATTGGTCAGGTAGATCGTGTCGTCGCCCCCATCTTCCGTTGAGGGTATCTCGGCATCGCTGCGGATAAATTTCAGCTTCACCGCGCAGTCGCCGGCAAAACGCTCTTCCGCCTCGGCGAAGAATTCGTGCCTCACGCCGAGCGGAATGACGATCAGCCGCAAGCCCGGTGCGAATCTCCCGACCAGGCGCATCAGTTCGATCTGCATGAAGGTCTTGTGCAGGCCGAACGACGCGAAGATGGCGCGACTGCCGCCCTTCAGCGCCCAACGCACGATCGCCTGGCAATGCGGCGCCCCGGCCGGGTTGATGTCCTCCGGCGCAACATCGAAGCCGTCGGCTTTCGCCAGCTGCATCTTGCAGCGCAGGAAGTCGAGATAGAGATCGACGTCGACCGGATGGACAAGGGGCGCGTTCATGCCGGCACCGTCTTCGGCTCGGCCTCATAGCCCCACACGTCCCAGCCAGGCCGCGGCTCGCGCGCGTTCAACTCGATCTTCGCCGTGTTCGGCCAGTGCTTTTCGATCCACTCGGCGAAGACCGCCGGCTTGGCCGAGTGACGGCCGACATCGGCCATGACGGCCATGTCCTCAAACCAGCTTTCGAGCTGCTCGCCCATGGCCGGTGCGACAGGCTTGCCGCGCGTGGCGATCAGCAGCAGTTCATGCTTGCCGCGGTTCCAGTAGCCGGTGGAGATCTTGTTCTTCAGCCAGGCCCAGTGTGACACGTAGCGCGCATGCGCCTTGTTTGGCGCGAGGAAGCCGGTGTTCGCGTCGCGCTCGATCCACGCGAAGCCCCACGCGTCGAGCACGCAGATCGCCTCGACCAGCATGGGCACTGTTGCCCACATGAACAGCACGCAATCCTTGGCGGCGATGGCGCCGACGTCGCGGCGCATCAGCGTCAGGAGATCGCTGGTCGGATAGTGGTTGTACGCCGCCCGGTCCATGCCGGTTTCCAGCGAATAGGGATCGAACTTCCATTCCGGGTCGGCATAGATGACGCCGTATTTCTTGGCGGGCAGTTCCTTGTAGCCGGCGGCGAGAACGACTTCGCGCAGCGCGCGGCGTTCCTTTTTCGCGGCCTGCTCTTCGCCACGCAGTGTCTTGACGGCCGGCGCTATCGCCCGCTTCAGCGCGGTGCGCGTCGGCTCGTCGCCGCTGGCCAGAATATCGTCCAGGGCCTCGCGCACGATCGCCGGATCCCGGGCAATCGCCGCGCGCACCTGGCGGGCTTCGTGGATGTCCTTGCGACGGATGCCGAGTTCGGCTGAAGTCACCTTATTGTTCCGCTCCGGAACATTTACCGGCTTGCCGCGCTTGGCGACCTCGCCGCGTTCCTGCGCGGCATCGTATTCGTCGGCGAGCCGGCGCTTGGCCTGGCTTTCGATTTCCAGCGCGTCGGCCTGCACGCGATAGGTGGCGGCGACCAGTTCATCATGTGCGGCCTTGGCCTTGTGCAGCCGCGCCGCACGTTTGGCCAAGTCATAAACGACGCCGGCCTTGTCATGGGCGTCGAGCACTTCCGCCGCCGTCGTCGCGCGCGAAAGCGCCGCCGCCGCCTCCTTGACGAGAGACGGCAGCGGCTTGGCTGCGGCTATGGCGACAGCCTTTGGCATCAGGCCTCCGGCGCGCCTTCGAAGGCCGGCAGGCCGGTTTTGTCGGCGGCTTCCTTCAGATCGTAGCCGACCTGTTCGCGCAGGAAGAATTCCCAGCGGTAGAGCTGATAGAACCACTTCACGTCGCCCGACACGATACGATAACGCAGGCGGACAGGGATGCGCACGGCATCGCCGTCAACGAAGGCAGGCAATGCCACCATGAAGATGCCGGGAATGGTCACGACCTCGCCCTTGGAGTCCTTGTGCTCCTCCGAAAACTCGATCGTCCGCTCTCCGGTCTGCAGGCGGATGCCCTGTTTGACGCGGGCAGAGACAAACACTTCGAGGTGCCGCGACAACGCGATCAGTTCGGACGGCGTCGCGAACTTTTCCTTGAACAGAGGCTCATAGGTCGAGCGCTCTCCATCGGAAGGTGCCGCCAGTTCCGCCGCGTGCTCTTCGAGAAAGGCGGCAAAGAGATCCTGTTCCATCGGCTTGGCGTTGCCGTTGACCCAGGCCTTGAATTCCTCGGTCAGCGGAAAGGCATAGACGACGCGATGCGAGCGATTGCGCGCTGGCACGCCTTCCCTGTCATAATCGAGCACGGCGGTCAGCTTCGGGTCCGGCCAGACGGTCTTGCCGAAGAGGACGGAGTCCTCATCCTTATGCCTGTCGACAAGCGCAATGAAACTCGCCAGCGTCTCGACCGTGGCGGTGCCCTTGCGCCGGTCAGGCGCCTGGCGAAATTCTTCGATCAGAGGTTTGACGGACTTGAAGGACTGAGACTTGCGGTCGAAGGCAACGGGCAGATTGGTTGGCAGCCCAGCCGAAAGCCCGGTGGTTTCGATCAGAAGCAGGAACGGATCAACCGCTTCGGTGGCCAGTGTCTTGATCAGATCGATGCCGTGCGCATCGAGCGACGTGTCTTTATCGGGCATGGGGTTTTCCTTTCAAGGATTGAGGGAGTTGGTCAGGACGCCGCGGCTTCCTCGTCATCGTCTTCATCCTCGCTGTCGCGCGAGGCGGCCGCGCGCGGCGCGCGGAACATGTCGATCTGGTTGGGGTGCTCGACCGAAAGCTGGCCGTCGACAGCCCAGAAAGGCGTCTTCATGAACTTGACGGTGTCGGGCAGCTTCGACTTGGCGTCGGCCTTGATGTCGATACGGCCAAGTTCGTAGTCGAGCGTGATCTTGACGATAATCTCGGCCTTGCACTTGTCGGCCGGGCACTGCTCGACCGCTAGGATCGCTTCGTCCAGGAGCTTGTCGCAGTGGCGCGAGAAATCGCCACGCGACAGCAGGCCAAGCATTTCACGGAAGGTGCGGAGCACGCGGCTCATGGGCTTTCTCCAGAGGGTTGTGGCGAGGCTTCACCCTCGCCGGGGACGCGGTAGATGGCGGGGCGAAGGCCTGACGACGGAGCGACGATTTCAATCGTGCCGGCGGCGACGAGACGTTCGATCAGGAGTTCCACGCGGGGCACGCCGACGTCGGCGGCGAGATCCTTCAGCGAGCGTTGCACAAGGCCGTTGCGGGCGTGCGTCGACAGCGAGAGCCACAGATTCGCGGCCTGGATCGTCACGTTGTGGCGCCTGGCGAAGCTCGGCGCATCGAACCGTGTGGGTTGCGCCGCGAGGCTGGCGGGAGCGACATCGAGGATGGTCTCGAAATGCCGCTGCACGAAGCTGTTGACGCTCATGCCGGCCTTGCGCGCGGCGGACGCTATCTTGAGGTTCGTCAGCCGATCGCACTTGACCGAGAACCGGTAGAAACTGTCGGCGCGTTCTTCAGGATCGCGAAGAGCCAGACTGGCCATTACTCGCCTCCCACCACCTTCAGCCCGCCGCTGGCGCGCGCACCCGCGAGGATCTTGCGGTATTCGGCAGTGCCGGCCTCGACCTTGGACAGGGCGCGGTCTATCCGCTGGCTTTCGGCTGGTGTCAGCAGGCCGTCGGCGAAGGCAAGCGCGCCTTCCGACATCAGCTCGCCCATGCGCACGACTGTCTCGGCATGGGCCGACATCACGTTGCCGTTGACGGGCGTCGCCTCATCTTCGGCGAAGCGGCGTCCGCGCGCCGAAGCGATAGCCTCGCTGAGGTCGAAGCGCCCCGTCTCTTCCTCCAGCGCGAAGATCGCCGGCAGTTCCATGAGTTCGGGACTGTCCGGATTGTACCAGCGGCCGACCACGCTCTTGGAGTAGGAGCAGACGGCGGCGGCGCGCTCGATCCCGCCGGCGGCGGCGATCAGGTCGCGCTGCTTGGCCTTGATCAGGAAGTGGCGGGCATTGGCATTCGGAACCATCGTTGGCCTCCTCAGACGCAAAAGGTTTCCCGCGCCGGGAAATCCCGGCGTCGTTTCCCGTGGCGGGAAAGGGGTTTTGGATTCAGTGTGCGGGCGTCACTTCATGGAGGCCCGCAAGCAGATGCACTCATGGTCCGCCGCTCCGGAATCGGTTTGCCGCCAGGCGCGCATGCGCGGGTACGTCGGCCAGTTCGTCGCCAAGATCGGCGACGGCGCGAGCCAACACACCCGCCCCGATCGCCGTGGCGTATTCGGTCAGCGCCAGCGCGACGGCGCGTTCATTGGTGCAGCGCTCATAGGCCGCGATCGCACGAACCAGCACCATCACATGGTCGCGCAGCAGGACCGCGTTGCTTGTGTGGGAAAGCGCGCCGGCCGAAGAGGCAGCAACTGCCGGCGCGCTGTCCTGACCGGAGGGATGGGCAACCGGGCAGGATTCGGTGAAGCAAGAAAAAGCCGCCGAGGCCTTGAGGTGCGAAGCCTCGGCGGCAGCAACTGCGCGGTCAGGCTCTTGGGGAACCGGCGCAGCGGGGAATTCATAATCAGCGGCGCCGACCTGGCGCGGCACAAGGCGGTCGGTGAAGCCGACGCCGGCAAGGCGGGCGCCACGATCGGCGAGATGCGGGCAAGCGAGGCGCGTCTTGATCATGCGGCCTCCGAAATCGGTCGCGTGACGCCATCCGGCCAGGCCAAATCAGCGGGCCAGTTGTTTGAGAACCAGAGCATCGCCGCTTCGAACCGACTTGTGGTCAAATCAGCGGTGCCCTGCAGTCTGTCGAGAACCTTTCCATCTCCAAAGACGATGGTCGACACGCGAGAGAGGCTTAAGCCTTTCTCCGCGGCGTAGGTCGTTGCGACTTTTACGAGATGGTCCTTGAGCGTCATGGCGCATAGGAATGAGATATGTTTACCGCATTGTCAACGATAAACTTACCGCTAACGGCCTCCAATATCTCGCGGTTAGATTACCGCATGAGCACGGACACGACATCTCCGCTCGCAGAGCGAATTCTCAGACGCTTGGAAGCGACAGGAAAATCAATGCGTTCGGCATCGCTTGAGGTTGGCAGCGACGCCCTGATCCGGAATATCATGACAGGGAAGTCGAAATCTCCGCGCGCAGAAAACCTCGAAGGCATCGCCAAGGCGTTGGGCACCACGGCAATCTGGTTGTTGACTGGCGAGGGACCGGAATCAGTCGGCGAGGACAGCCGAGCACAGGGCTTCCAGCCACTGATAATTCCCGGCAAGGAACTCGTTGGTGACCGAAACTTTCCAGTCTATGCAGCAGCAAGAGGCGGGAACGAAGGTCACCAGATCATCACGTTCGAAGCCATTGAGTATGTGAAACGGCCGGCCTTCCTCGAAAATGTGAAAGCGGCCTATGGCGTGTATGTCGTCGGGGAATCCATGCTTCCAGCATTCGAGCCCGGCGATATGGCACTAGTGCACCCGCATTTGCCTCCCGCAAGGGACAGAAACGTGGTTCTTTACCACGTTCCGCCCGTCGCAGAAGCAGAGGCAATGATCAAGCGCCTGGTGCGGTTCGACGATCGTGACTGGCACCTTCGCCAGTACAATCCTCCTGAGGGCGAGGAACGGGATTTCACCGTATCCCGCGCCGACTGGACCGTCTGTCACCGGATTGTAGGCAAGTACGAAGCCCGCTAGCTGGCTAGCGGCATCTCCCGGACTTCATCCGGAACGTCGCCAAGAGCGGCAATCAGCATCGCCTCGCCGAACTCTCCGGTATTGGCATCGCCTTCACGCTTAAAGGCGACAACGAGCGCCTTTGATGCCGCAAGCCTCTCCGCCATTCGCCTTGCGTGACTTGTATTCTGGGCTTGGACAGGAATGTCGGGGCGAAGCCCGCCCCTGTCGCCTCGCGTGAAACTCTGAACTACAAAAAACGCGCTCATTCCAAGCTCCCTGGTGCTCTTGTTATACGCGACAGTCTGACTCACTTACGAGAACGTATCAAGAACGATTTGATTCGTTCCTGCACGGCGACGGCTAAGATATTTATACCGCATCACTCTTGACGCGGTATTTTTATCGCGGTAGCGTCCGCCTCCAATCGCAATCCCGCGATGGAGGCAAGATCCATGATCACCACACAGCAGCGCCCGGCGCCGACCATTCCCACCGCCGTCATCACTAGCATCGTCGAGCGCATGGCCGACACGATGCTGGAAATGGGCATGAACGGCACGGCGGTTACCGCCGACAGCCTGGCCGAGCATTCGAACTTCACCCGCGCGCAGATCGAGGAGCACGGCCCCGAAGCCGCCGACCTTGCCAAGGCTCGCGCCGTACATCATCAGGGCTGACTGCCATGAAGACCGTCGCCGAAAGCCTGATCGCCGAGGCCGCCAAGTCGCGCGAGGCCGAGGCATGGGTTACGCGCCAGCTCCTCGCCGGCCGCAAGCCGTCCGAGATCCTGGCCGACCTTCGCCGCGCGGCCGATCCTTCCCGCGTCATCGCCGCAATCGGCGGTGACGGACCGGCCGGGCTCACCTTCGCTTGCGTGTTGATGTTCGCGCTGCCGTTCGCCCTGCTCGGCTGGGTGCTGCCGTCATGATCAAAGCCCCGGTTCGCTGCCCCAATTTCCCGCAATGCCGCTGCGGCGACGATTGCAATCATCCAACGTCGAACCCGCGCGCCGACTGGCTGGCGCGCGGCCTTCTCCTCGCCACAGCGCTGATTGCCGCCGGGTGTTTTTATGTGGGGTTGCGCTGATGAGCGATCACTTCCACGGACACATCAACCGCGACGCCTTCGAAAAGGTGCTTCGCGAAACCTTTTCCAACATCCCTGAAGAGGTCACCAAGGGTAATCCTGTCTTGGCCTGCCAGGCACGCGCCGTCGAGGCGTCGGTACAGTTCGCTTTGTTTATCGCCGATGAACTCAACGCCGGAACGAGCGCCGGTGTCCTGCTCGAGGCCGGTTCTCGCGTCATTGGCGGCATGGTCGAGAACTTCGCGCGAGGCTTTACCGTTGACCAAGGCGAGGACATCCTCGCAACCGTTTTGCGGCGCGTCCAATGGGCTACCACTTCGGACGAGGATGATTTCGAAGTCGTCGTGACGCGCCCACAAACCATGGGCGGGAGCGCCTAGCGATGGCCGTCTACGTCGACAACGCCAAGCATCCCTTCGGCCGGCTTCTCATGTGCCATATGTGGGCCAACACGCGCGCCGAACTGTTCGCCATGGCCGACCGCATCGGTGTCCAGCGCAAATGGTTTCAGCGTCCGCCCGGTCTTGGCGTCGCCGGTATGGACGCAACATGGGAGCATTTCGACATTGCGCAGTCTAAGCGCGCGCTAGCCGTCGCCGCCGGCGCGATCGAAACCGACAAGTACGGGCCTGCGGAATTCACGGCCCGACTTAAGGGCGATCAGGCGAAACTCGACCAGATCGCCCAGCTGCGCGCCAAAGGCTTCGGCGCCGGCGCACCAGCCGATCCGAAGCAACGGAGCCTTCTCTGATGCCCAAGATGCCGAAGCGGCGCACGTTGGCCGATGTTCTCGAACCGGGATTTGCCAAGGGCTATGACGAGTTCCGAGAGCTTGTTGACTGGAGCCAGGATCAGTCCTCACTGACGAAGGAACAGAAGGCTTGGGCGTTTTGTATGGAGCGCGTATCGGTCGGCATGATCGAGGCCTTGAATGCGGGAGAAGACCGGTTCGAGATGCCGCCCCATGAGATGGTCGTTGAACTCTGGAGTGCGATAGGAACGGCACTCGCTACGATCAATGTACAAGCCTTCCAGATGGGCCCGGAGGTTCGCCGGCAAATGCTCCAACATCTGAAGGCCAGCTATGACCGTGCGATGCACAGCTTTCCGGAGCGCAGGAAATGAGCGACCTGCCCAAACGGATCCAGCTGTCGCGCCGCAAGGGTTGGCGCATGCCAGAAAACACCGTGACCGTGGCGCGCCCTGGCCCATGGGGCAATCCTTTCGTGGTCGGCAAGCACGGCGACGCTGCCTATTGCGTCGACCTCTACAAGGCGCTGCTAGCGGGCCTGATGCGTGTCGGGCGCGATCCCGACGTCCAGGCGCTGGAGCGCACCCGCCAGTTCGTCGCCGAGAACGCCGGAGAATTGACTGGCAAGAACCTCGCCTGCTGGTGCAAGCCGGGGGCACCCTGCCATGCCGACGTCTTGCTCAAACTCGCCAATCGCGGGGCCAAGCCGTGAGCGAAGACGACACGCCGATTCGTCTCCAGGAGGCCTGCGACCGCTTCTTCGGCGGCCGGCTGACGCCGAAGGCGCTGCGGGCCGAGGCGCGCAAGGGCAATTTGACAATCGAGCAGATTGCCAACAAGGATTTCGTCACGCCGTCTGCCATCAGGGAAATGCGCCTAAAATGCCGCGTCGGAAAAGTCCTCCCCGCCTCGTCCCCCGGCTCGACCGGGACGGCGTCCAGCGGCTCGTCATCCGGGACGGGGCCGTTTACAAGCGAACGGGATGCCTTGTTGGCGAAACTGAAATCGCGGCGGAAAAGCTCGCGCAATACATCGGGCAAAAAAAGCAAAAGCCCGTCGCCGTCGAACGTGGTCCCGATCACATCTCGTGCGCAACCGCGCTAGACTACTACCTCGCAGCCAAGCAGGCCGCTGCCGAAAATGGTGACGATGAAGCGGACACCGAGCCTCTGGAAGGGCGCATCGCCTTCCTGACCGCCTTCTGGGGCGACAAGCCACTATCCTCTATCGACGGCGAGACCTGCCGTGAATATGCTGCCAGCCGCAAGCGCCCGGCGGCGGCACGGCGCGAGCTCGAGGACATGCGTGCGGCTGTCTATCTTTTCTGCAAGGAGAAACGGCTGAACTTCCGCCCTTACTTCGATCTGCCGGCCAAGCCGGTTGCGCGCGAGCGCTGGTTGACGCGCCAGGAAGCCGCCGCGCTGCTGCGCGCCGCCTTGCGGTTGCGGCGGGCTAGGCCGAAGACTTACGAATGCCTGCCGCGCTTCATCATCATCGGCCTCTACACTGGCACGCGCCATGCCGCGATCCTCAAGCTCAACTGGAACCGTGGCCCGGCCGGCGGATGGCCCGACCTCGACGCCGGCGTGCTCTACCGTCGCGGCGAACGCGTGCGCGAGACGACGAAGCGCCGGCCGCCGATGCGCCTGCCGCGGCGCGCGATCGCGCATCTGAAGCGGTGGAAGCAGAAGGACGGCGGCAAGGGTCCGGTGATCCATGCCAAGGGCGGCGAGCCGATCGGCCTGATGCGCAAATCCTTCGACGCCGCGCGCGTCAAGGCCAAGCTCGGCGAGGAGGTGACGCCGCACATCCTGCGCCACACCCGCGCCACCTGGTTGATGCAGCGCCGCGTGCCGATCTGGGACGCCGCCGGCTCGCTCGGCATGACGGTAAAACAGATGGAATCGACCTACGGTCACCATCATCCCGACTTCCAGCAGTCCGCCGCAGATGCCTATTGAGCGCCCACAAATCGTCGTTTCTGGGCGCATAGCTGGGCGCAACGCGCAAAGCCGGCCTCAGCGGGCCGGCAGACGCCATTGAATTCATTGGTAAAAAGTGGTGGGCGATGACGGGCTCGAACCGCCGACATCTTCGGTGTAAACGAAGCGCTCTACCAACTGAGCTAATCGCCCGCTCCGGCGCGGACCTTTAAGCGGTCGGGACCGGCTTCGCAAGGCCAAATGAACAGGTGACGCCCTGTCCGCAGGCCCGATTTGCGAACAAAACGCCGGCTGTCAAAAAACCTTCTCCAGTTTGTTGTTATGATGGTTTGGTGCGCTTGACACCCGGTGGCGAACCCCTTATCCAGCGCCCCAACGACGAACACGGCTGACACGTGCTCGTCAATGCGCGGGTGTAGCTCAGTTGGTTAGAGTGCCGGCCTGTCACGCCGGAGGTCGCGGGTTCGAGCCCCGTCACTCGCGCCATTTCCCTCAAGGATCGCAATCCTTGGCACAGGGAAATGCCGACATGAATTGTCAGAATCCACTGTCAGAAATGAAGGGCCAAGGCGCGGGCTTTTGCGCTCTATCGCCGGCTTTGTAGCCTTGCGGTCGATGATCATTCGCCGCGGCCGCGCGAATCGTGCGCGGCCGACTGTTTCGCCGCCGGCTTTAAAAATTCAGCCACGCCCGCGCGGCAATCTGGCAAACGCGAGGCCACTCCAATAGGCTGAAAAGCAGCTCCTGGAACGACTCGGGCTTGAGCCGCGTTTGACCTTGCGAATCCCACTTGCGGATTTGCCCACAAAGCGCTGGATTCATTTCGCAGGTAGCGGAGTTGCATTCGTAGGCTGCCTGAACGGCATGGAGGACTTATCGTGTCAAACGCACCAAACATTTCTATGCGCACATTATTCACGCTCATGTACCTGGGCGGCGCGACGACGGTCGCCACCGCCCTTTTCCCGGCGACCGCGTCGGCCGACCGATTGCAGCCATGCGCGCGCGAGGGCGGGCTCTGCCGTCTGCCGTATCCCGCCGAAGTGGTCTACGGCGCCCGGGGCCGCACGACCTCGCGCTATTTCGACCGAGACGCGGTGCCGTGTTCAAATCGCGTTTTTGGCGATCCGGCGCCGGGCATCCCAAAGTCGTGTTTCATCGTCATGCGCGGCCGGGACCAGTCGGATGACAATTACGACGAACCCCGCCGCGAGAGATGGGCAGCCTGTGCCGATGAAGGCGACTACTGCGATTTCTATGGCCGCAAGGTGGTCAGGTACGGGGCACGCGGCCAATTCACGCAGGACGTGTTCCGCAACGGCGTCCAATGCGACAATGATACGTTCGGCGATCCCGCTCCCGGTCGTGAAAAGCGCTGCTACGTCAGGCAATAGCTGATCGGGCTATCACTGGATGGACATCCAGGGCAGTTTGCCGTTTCATGGAAACAGCGAACTGCCCTAACACTTTGTTTTGGCGCAATTCCATTGGCGCAATTTCAAGGGGAAAGCGCTACGCACTTTTCATGGGTTTGCGCTGGGACTGGAACAGCCTGATGGCCCGGCTGCCCCGCATGCCTCAACCCTTCGCCAGCAGCGCCTCGACCTCTTGCAGCGTCGGCATCGACGGCGCGGTGCCGGGTCGCGTCACCGAGATGCCGGCGACGGCGCAGGCGAAGCGCACCGCCTGCAGCGGCTCCACGCCTCGCGACAGCGCCGCCGCGAAGCCGCCGTTGAAGGCGTCGCCCGCGCCGGTGGTTTCGACAACCGGCCCGGCGCTGATGGCTGCGACATGCTCGGAGCGTCCCTTCGAGTGCAGGAGCGCGCCCTTGTCGCCGAGTGTGACGATGACGGTCCCGACGCCCTTTTCGAGCAGCTTGCCGGCGGCGACCCGCGCCTCATCGACCGACGAGACCTTCAGTCCGGTCAATTCCTCCGTCTCGGTCTCGTTTGGCGTCAGATAGTCGCAGAGCGTGTAGATACGGTCGGGAAGCTTTGCCGCGGGGGCAGGGTTGAGGATGGTTGTCACCCCTGCCCCGCGCGCGATCTCCAGCGCCCGCATCGCGGCATCGATCGGCTGTTCGAGCTGGGTAACGAAGACGCCGGCGCCACGAATCAGGGCGGCATTGGCCTCGATATCGGCCGGCGAGATCAGCATGGCCGCCCCCGGACTGACGATGATGGCGTTGTTGCCGCTGCCCTCCTCGACGAAGATGTAGGCGGCGCCCGTATAGCTGTCCGGCGTGTCGATGACGGCGCTTCTCACGCCCGCATCCTGCCAGGTCCGCTTGGCCATGTCGGCGAAGGCGTCGACGCCAAGGCGGGTCAGGAAGGTGGTGTCGGCGCCGAGCTTGCCGGCGGCCACCGCCTGGTTCGACCCCTTGCCACCCGGGCCCAGCTTGAACGAATTGCCGAGGATCGTCTCGCCCATTCGCGGCTGGCGATCGGCGCGATAGGCGGTATCGGCGACGAAGACGCCCAATATGACGACAGGCTTTCCGGCTGCCATATCCCTACTCCGCATCCGGCGGTACGACGCCCTTGCGGAAGGCAAAGCAGCCGTAAAAACGGCGTTCGCCGGTCTGGATGACGCAATAGGCCTGCTTGGCGCGCTCGTAGAAGGCGTAGCGCTCGACCGGCAGCATCGGCCAGGACTTGCCTTCAGCCGCGTCGATTTCCTTTTGCACTTCCTTCTGGACCGGCGGGATCTCGTCCGGCTTGCTGACGATTTCCATACGCGCGGCCGCGTCGTCGACGAACGTATCCAGCGGATAAAGCGACAGCACTGCCTTGACCACCTCGGCGGCCGGCGCATCGATGCGCAGCAGCCGGCCGAGCGCCGTCTGACGCGCCACCGAATCGGAGGGGAAGTTGGTGTCGGCGATGATCAGGTCATCGCCATGGCCCATCGCCCGCAATGCCTGGAGCACGTCGGCATTGAGCAGCGGATTGATGCCTTTGAGCATGATAGTCCTCGTGATGTCCGTTGAAATCAGAGACGCTTGCCGGTCTCGGCATCGAAAAGATGAATGTGGTCGAGCCTGGGCTTCAGGGTCAGCGTGTCGCCGGGCTTGAAGTCGTGGCGCTCGCGAAACAGCGCCACCATCTCGCGGTCGCCAAAGCGCAGGAACACAAGCGTTTCCGAGCCGGTCGGTTCGACCACCGAAATCTTCGCCGGTACGCCATCGGGATGGATTTCCAGATGCTCCGGGCGCACGCCATAGACGACGGCCTGCCCGTCCTGCGCGGCATTGTCGGCAATCGGGAACAATGTGCCTGATATTTCGACGCCGGGCTTGTCGCCCTTTCGCACAACGCCCTTGAGCAGGTTCATCGACGGCGAGCCGATGAAGCCGGCGACGAAGAGATTGGCCGGCCGGTCGAACAGCTCCAGCGGCGCACCGACCTGCTCGATGCGGCCATCGCGCATGACGACGATCTTGTCGGCCATTGTCATGGCCTCGATCTGGTCGTGGGTGACGTAGATCGTGGTGGTCTTCAGTCGCTGGTGCAGTTCCTTGATCTCGGTGCGCATCTGCACGCGCAGCTTAGCGTCGAGGTTGGACAGCGGCTCGTCGAACAGGAACACCTGTGGATTGCGCACGATGGCGCGGCCCATCGCGACGCGCTGGCGCTGGCCGCCGGAGAGCTGCCGGGGATAGCGCTTCAGATAGGGGTTGAGGTCGAGGATATCGGCGGCGCGCTTGACCCGCTCGGCGACCACGGCCGGATCGGTTTTCCGCAATTTGAGGGCAAAGGCCATGTTCTGCTCGACCGTCTTGTGCGGGTAGAGCGCGTAGTTCTGGAACACCATGGCAATGTCGCGTTTTGCCGGCGGCAAATGGTTGACGACGCGGTCGCCGATGGCGATCGTGCCGCCGGAAACGGTCTCCAGCCCGGCCACCATCCTGAGCAGCGTGGACTTGCCGCAACCCGAGGGGCCGACCAGCACCACGAACTGTCCGTCAGCGATGTCGACGCTGACTTCGTGCAGAACCTTGACGGTTCCAAACGCCTTGGCCACCTTGCTGATTGCGACTTGAGCCATCTCTCCCCCATCGGCTCCAACTGGCCGTAGGCGCAGAAGCTAACCAACGCGCCCTGTCAGGGCAAGTCGGTCTCTTATAGATAAAAACCGTTCTCGTTGACACGGCGTTTGGTTGCGAGAATAGTGGCGGGTGCTGGTCCAAATGTCGGCACCGATCCGCAGGGAATTTCAATCGACGCAGGGTGGGGTCCTGCCTAATTCGTATCCGAGCCGGTAGCACAGTTGTGCTTCAGCGTCCGACAGGTGGCCACATCCATTCACACTGATTCTGGGAGGAATAGTCGATGAGAACAGGTCTTTACGATAGGCTGGTCCGGGCCGGCGCCACGCGGCGCGACGTCTTGAAGGGTGCGGCCAGCATGGCCGCGATCGCGGCGGCATCCGGCGCCGGGCTTGGCGCCTTGACGCGCCCCGCTGCCGCCGCAAGCGAACTGCGCTCGAAGATCCTGCAGATTCCCGGCGTTGGTAAAGGTCAGCCGACCGATGCCGATTTCCAGAAGGTCGGCGAACTCTGCCTCGAGGCCACCAAGGCCAATGTCAAGGAAGGCGAATTCGCCGGCGTCGAGCTGACCTTCATGGGCCTCAACAACCAGAACCTGCACAATGTGCTGTTCCGCGGCTTCCTGAAGCCGTGGGAGGCCTATACCGGCGCCAAGATCAGCTGGATCGACCTGGCGCAGGCCGACTACAATGCCCGCCTTCAGCAATCGATCGCCACCGGCACCGTCGACTTCGACATCATCGAGATGGGCGCGCCCTTCGAAGGCGATGTCTGCGGCAAGGGCCTGACCTCGGAGATGCCCGACTGGGTCAAGAAGCAGATCGATTTCGACGACCTGGTCAACTACCTGAAGCCGCCGGTCGGCACCTGGGACGGCAAGCAGTATCGCGTCACCATCGACGGCGACACGCACAATTTCAACTACCGCACCGACGTGTTCGCCGATGCCGACCTCGCCAAGCAGTGGAAGGATGGCGGCGGTGAAGGCGAATGGGGCGTGCCGAAGACCTGGCAGCAGGTGCAGGCCGTCACCAAGTTCCTCAAGGGCAAGAAATTCAAGGGCCAGGACGTTTACGGCTATCTCGACGCGCCCAAGCCATGGGGCGGTTTCGGCTTCTACTTCCTGGGCAGCCGCGCCACCGCCTACGCCAAGCATCCCGACGACAAGGCCTGGCTGTTCGACGCCGACACGATGAAGCCGCGCATCAACAATCCGGCCTGGGTGCGCGCCATCCAGGACGTGATCGACGCGCTACCGTCGGAACCGGCGGACCAGATCAACGCCGACCCGAACACCACCGGGTTCCAGCAGTTCCTGGCCGGCACCGGTTCGATGATCCCCTGGTGGGGCGACATCGGCTCCAACGTCAAGACCAACGATTCCTCGGTCATCGGCGATGTCACCGGCTTCTCGATCCTGCCGGGTTCGGACGATGTCTACAATTCCAAGACCGGCAAATGGGAGAAGCTCGCCAGCGGGCCGAACTATTCGCCGAACTGCGCCTATCTCGGCTGGGGCGTCTATGTCATGGCTCGCGTCGACAAGGACGAGAAGAAGAAAAAGGCGGCATGGTCCGCCGCCGCTCATCTCGGCGGCAAGGACCTGTCGATCTGGACGGCGATGTATCCGTCCGGCTTCCAGCCCTACCGCAATTCGCATTTCGACATTCCGGAATGGGTGGCGGCCGGCTACGACGAGGCCTTCATCACCTCGTATCTGAAGTCGGAAGGCGACAGCTACAACCATCCGAACGCGGCGATCGAGCCACGCATCCCCGGCATCTTCCAGTATTATTCCGCCGCCGAGGACATTCTGGCCAACACCTTCGCCGGCAAGATGAAGGCACAGGAAGGCGCCGATGCCATCGCCGCCGCCTGGGAAAAGCTCACCGACCAGATCGGCCGCGAAAAGCAGATCAAGCTCTACAAGGCCTCGCTCGGCCTGGCCTGATCGTAGCGTGAACCAGGGTCCGGCGACGAAAGCCGCCGGACCCTGTCTTGACCGGCATCGCCGGTCGCGAAGTGCCTTCTGCAACTGGATGAGACGCGTGGCTGACCAGATTTTGCCCACCAATGATTGGCCGGCAAACGCCGTCCCATCCGACCTGATACCGCCAGGCCGCAAACGCTTGGGCTGGGCGGTGATGGCCGCCGCAACGCTCGGCCTGCTGGCAACGATCCTCGTCCAGATCCTCTACAAGAGCGAAGTCGACACGATCGGCTTCGAGACATGGCGTCCGGTGGTCTATGCCTATGTGCTGTGGGGCGTGGCACTCGGCATCGGCCAGGTGCTGACGCGCGGCGAGGACGGCCAGCGCGCGCTGTTCCTGCTGCCGGCGCTGCTGTTCACCATCGCCATGGTGATCTTCCCGACGCTGTTCGGCTTCTACATCGCACTCACCGACTGGAACCTCTCCTCCTTCAGCGGCCGCAGGTTCAACGGGCTCGACAATTTCTGGCAGATGCTGGGCGATCCCTACTATCGCAACGCGCTGTTCAACATGGTGCTCTACGTGCTCGCCGTGCTGGTCGAATATGTCATCGCCTTCGGGCTGGCGCTGCTGCTCAACGCGCAGATCCGGGCGCGCAAATTCTTCCGCGTCGTCTTCCTGATGCCGCTGATGCTGTCCCCGGTCGCGGTGTCATGGATGATCGGCAAATCGCTGATGGAGTACCGGTTCGGACCGGCGGCAACACTGGCGCGCCATCTCGGCTGGGACAATCCCGCCTTCTTTTCCGATCCCATCATCGCCCGCATATCGATCATGATACTAGATGCCTGGACCTTCATCCCGTTCATGATGATCATGCTGCTCGCCGGCCTGCAGGCGATGTCGCGCGAGGTGCTGGAGGCCGCGCGCGTCGACGGCGCGACCACCTGGCAGACCTTCTGGCAGGTCACTTTCCCGCTGATGTTGCCGGTTTCGGTGACGGCGGTGATCCTGCGCATCATCTTCAAGCTGAAGCTGGCCGACATCATCATCACGGTGACCTCGGGCGGCCCCGGCGGCGCCACCGATTCCGTCTCCAGCTTCATCTACCGCGAATACCGCGACCGCTCCAATGTCGGCTACGGCACCATGCTAGCGATGGCCTATCTGGTCATCATCGTCGTGTTCGTGACCTGGCTGTTGAAGCTTGCCAACCGCTTCGTGCGCAACGTCAATTGAGTGGCCGGATCATGAGCGTTCAGACCACCGAATACACCGTCTCCGAAATCCGCTCTCCGGCGAGCTTCATCACCAGCCGCGTCTTCATCTATGGCGCGCTGGTGTTCTGGGCCTTGATCTGCCTGTTCCCGATCTACTGGACGATAACGACCTCGTTCAAATCGGCGGTCGACGTCACCCAAGGCCATCTGATCCCCTTCGTCGACTTCCAGCCGGACTGGAAAGGCTGGCGCTCGCTCGGCCTGTCGCCGGATTCGATCTTCCAGACCTCCACGGTGCGCGATGAGTTCTTCAAGCGCTTCATGAACTCGGTCATCACCTCGGTCGGCGCGTCGAGCCTCGCCATCGTCATCGGCAGCCTCGCCGCCTACGGCCTCACGCGCTACCGCTACAAGTTCGCCTGGTTCAAGAACGAGGACATCTCCTTCTTCTTCCTGTCGCAGCTGATCCTGCCGCCCGTGGTGCTCGCTCTGCCCTTCCTGGTGCTCTACCGCGAAGTCGGCCTGCTCGACACGCGCATCGGGCTGATCCTGCTCTACACGCTGATGGTGCTGCCGATCGTCATCTGGATCATGCGCGACCAGTTCAACTCCATCCCGGTCGAGCTGGAAGAAGCAGCGCTCGTCGACGGCCTGTCGATCTGGGGGGCGTTCTTCCGCATCGTCATGCCGATCGCGCTGCCGGGCATGGTCGCCGCCTTCATCCTGGCAATGGTGCTGTGCTGGAACGAATATTTCTTCGCTGCCCTTCTGACCTCGACCGATGCCAAGACCATCCCGGTCATGGTGGCGAGCCAGACCGGCTCGCAAGGCATCAACTGGTGGTCGATGGCAGCCCTTGCCACCGCCGCGATCGCGCCGCTGGCGGTCATCGGCATCGCGCTGGAACGCTATCTCATCATGGGCATGACGGCGGGAGCTGTGAAGTGACGAACCAATACTGGTTCGCACGCAACATCCGCGCCGGCTACAAGGGCTACGACCGCTACGGCAAGGGCGTCATGCCGATCGCCTGGCAAGGTCGAGCCGTCATCGCCGGCTTCGTGCTGGCCATGCTGTGCGGCGGCCTGGTCATGGCCCTGGAGGGATTCTACGCCAACCACCTCGGGCTTGGCATAGCCCTCTATGTCGGCCTGGCGATAGCCGGCGCCGGGACGTTCATCTGGGCCGTTGCCACCAAGAGCGATCCGGGGACAGGTCGATTGCCGATTACCGGGCGGAGCGGCTGAAAAAACCTTTAGGCCTTCAGGATAGCGCGCAGGTGATCCATGATCATGGCGACGCCCTTGTCCCCAAGCTCAGCCGACGCATCCTTGGCGCTCGCCGTATACCAGCTGGTATTGTCGGCGAAGCGGGCGGCATCGACCGCCTCCGGACACAGCGCCAGCATCAGTGATGTCTCGCCGATGCCGGCATGGTCGAACGGGTACTTGCCGTTCATGGCGGCCGGCATCAGCGGATGCACCTGCACCCAGTTGAAGAAATTTTCACCGGCGGCGTGTCCGGCATAATAGTCGGCCATCGTCTCGGAACCCCACCACCCCTCGCCGCGCTGTTTCTCAAGGAAACGGAAGATCGCCTGGCGGCCGGCGGTCTTGAAGGCGAGATCGGTCGGCATGCCGGCGGCGAAATTCTCGGTCTGGTGGTGGATGATGGCGTGGATGTTGCGGAAACCGACGCGCAGCAGGCTGTAGAACAGTTCCTCGCCGAACGGCGCCAGCTGGTTGCCGCCGACCTGCACCGAGCCAGTGCCTTCCGGCGGCGCCACTGCGTAGCTCGCAGCACCGTAGTAGAAGGGCGGCAGGATGACGACATCCCTCTCCTTCTCGAACAGCTCCAGCGTCTTGATGACGGCCAGCGTGTCCATGCCGACAGCCATATGCTCGCCATGGTATTCGAGCACGCCGAGCGGCAGGGCGACCGGCCAATTCTCGGCGATCGCTTGGCGGATCTGGTGCGGCAGCATCAGTTCATAGCGCATGATCTATTCCATATTGGTGTGGCGTGCGCGCATGGCTTCGGGCGAAGCACCAATCAGGGATTTGAGCTTCAGCACCATCACCTCGAACAGCAGGAACAGCGCCCCTTCGAACAGCGAGCCCATCGGCAGGACCGAAGTCTTTTGCGGCCCCTGATCATTGGCCATGGTCTGGGCCGGAATGAGCAGCGTGGCATCGGCCAACCCCGCCGCGCTGCCGCCGGACTGGGCGGTGAGCAGCAGATTGGTCGCGCCGGCATCGCGCGCGACACGCATCAAGGTCAGCACCGTCGAGGTTTCTCCCGGCCCGGAACTGGCCAGGAAGACGTCGCCAGGCCCCAGTGGCGGCGTGGTCATGTCGCCAACCACCGCGACCGGCAGACCGAGATGGTAGAGCCGCATGGCGAAACCCTTGACCTGCAAGGCCTCGCGGCCGCAGCCATAGACGACGATCTGCCTCGCTTCGGCCAGAAGCTTGCAGGCGACGTCGATCTGGCTGTCATCCACGCGCGCCAGCACGCAGCCGAGTTCGTCGAGCGCGGTCTTGAACAGATTTTCGTCCTGGTCGCTCACGACAAACCCACCCTCGAAATCCTCCTCGGATTTTTTACGAACAGCTTGATTTCATTCATGCTAGCAACCGCGAAAATGCGTGTCCAACGCCGCGCAGCGCTTTTGCCTGATCACAGGCGTGATAGTGTCATGTCAGACAAATCAACCCCGGGAAAATTGCAAGACATGAAGACACGGCATTTCGACCGCATCGGCAATGGCGGCCTCACCTTTACGGAGCTCGGCTTCGGCACGGCACCGCTCGGCAATCTCTACCGCGCCGTTTCGGACGAGGATGCCAAGGCCACGCTCGACGCCGCCTGGGAGACCGGCTGCCGCTACTACGACACCGCGCCGCTCTACGGGCTTGGCCTGTCTGAAACACGCCTCAACCCCTTCCTGCGCGGCAAGAAGCGCGACGACTATGTGCTGTCGAGCAAGGTCGGCCGCCTCATGCGCGCCTGCCCGCCGGAGCAGCGCACCGGCATCGGCAAGTTCTTCGACACGCCATCACGCCAGGAGGTCTACGACTACAGCTATGACGGCGTCATGCGTTCGTTCGAGGCCTCGCTCGAGCGGCTTGGCGTCGACAGGATCGACATACTGTTCGTGCACGATGTCGACATCTTCACCCATGGCAGCAAGGAGGCGTCCGACCGGCGCATCGAAGAATTCATGCGCTCGGGCTACTATGGACTGCTGTCGCTGCGCGACCAGGGCGCGATCAAGGCGTTCGGCGGCGGCATCAACGAATGGCAGGTTGCCCAGACATTGGCCGAGCGCGGCGATTTCGACCTGTTCCTGCTTGCCGGGCGCTACACGCTGCTGGAACAGGAGGCGCTGACGTCCTTCCTGCCGCTCTGCCAGAAGCGCGGCATCGGTATCGTCCTTGGCGGCCCCTACAATTCCGGCATCCTGGCGACAGGACCCAAGCCCGGCGCCTATTACAACTATTCCGAGGCGCCGAAGGACATTCTCGGGCGGGTCGCCGGCATCGAGGCTGTCTGCAAACGCCATGGCGTCAGGCTGATCGAGGCGGCGCTGCAGTTTCCGCTGCTGCATCCCTCTGTCGTCTCGGTGATCCCAGGCGGCCAGCGGCCGAGCGAAGTGGAAGGCAACCGGGCACTGCTCGACGCGAAACTGCCGGCTGCGCTGTGGGCCGACCTCAAGAAGGAGGGCTTGATGCGCGACGACGCGCCGACCGCATAGGAGCGTTGCCGCCCCCAATTCGGGCCAAAAAATGAAAAGCCGGGTACCGGCGTCGGGCACAAAAAATGAAAAGCCGGGCAAGCCCGGCTTTTCTGTCTCTGAAAAGAAAAAACGCTTAGTTGACTGCGTCCTTCAGGCCTTTGCCGGCCGAGAACTTCGGCACGGTGCGTGCCGGGATCTTCACTTCGGCGCCGGTCTGCGGGTTGCGGCCGGTCGAGGCCGCACGCTTTGACACGGTGAAATTGCCAAAGCCGACAAGCCGGACATCGCCGCCCTTCTTCAGTTCGCCGGTGATGACGGAAAACACCGCATCGACCGCCGACTGCGCGTCACCCTTCGAAATGCTCGCGGCGTCGGCGACAGCGGACACCAGTTCGTTCTTGTTCATAAAAATTCCCTTCCATGAGAACACCGGAACTAACGACTCATCCGGCAGGAAACGGACTTTAGAAAGAAGCGCTGCCGCAACCAAGTCGAAAAGCCCGGAAAAAGTGGAAAAAAGCCCGGAAATCCGGGGTTTTTCACATGAAAAAGCCGGGCGCGAGGCCCGGCTTTCCGTTTGTGCACTGCAACCTTAGAAAGAATCTAATGTGCAAGCGACTTTCCAGCGTCATCGGCACTGTCGGTCGTGGCCGGCGGATTGACCGGTTCGACCCATTCGATCGGCTCCGGCATACGCACCAGCGCATGGCGCAACACCTCACCGACGCGCGAGACCGGAATGATCTCCATGCCGTTCTTCACATTGTCCGGAATCTCCGCCAGATCCTTGGCGTTGTCTTCCGGGATCAGCACCTTCTTGATGCCGCCGCGCAGCGCGGCGAGCAGTTTCTCCTTGAGGCCGCCGATCGGCAAGATGCGGCCGCGAAGCGTTATCTCGCCAGTCATCGCCACATCGGCCCGGACCGGAATGCCCGTCAGCACCGACACAATGGCTGTCGCCATGGCAGCACCAGCGGACGGACCATCCTTCGGCGTGGCGCCTTCCGGCAAGTGCACGTGGATGTCGCGCTTGTCGAACAGCGGAGGCTCGATGCCGAAATCGAGGGCTCTTGAGCGGACATAGGAGGCCGCCGCCGAGATCGATTCCTTCATCACATCGCGCAGATTGCCGGTCACCGTCATGCGGCCCTTGCCGGGCATCATGACGCCTTCGACCGTCAGCAGTTCACCGCCGACTTCCGTCCAGGCAAGACCGGTGACGACACCGACCTGATCGTCAGCCTCGACCTGACCGAAACGATAGCGCTGGACACCAAGGTAATCGGCGAGGTTCGCCGCCGTGATGCTCACCGTCTTCTTCTTCGTCTTCAGGATCTCGGTCACGGCCTTGCGCCCGAGCTTCATCAGCTCGCGCTCCAGGCTTCTGACACCCGCTTCACGGGTGTAGGTCTGGATGATGGCACGGATCGCATCCTCGCCGACGGAGAATTCCTTCGGCTGCAGCGCGTGATCGCGGATCACCTTCGGCATCAGGTGCCGCTTGGCGATTTCGATCTTCTCGTCCTCGGTGTAGCCGGCGATACGGATGATCTCCATGCGGTCCATCAAGGGCGCAGGGATGTTCAGCGTATTGGCCGTCGTCACGAACATCACGCTCGACAGGTCGTATTCGACCTCGAGGTAATGGTCCATGAACGTCGAGTTCTGCTCGGGATCGAGCACCTCGAGCAGCGCCGACGACGGATCGCCACGGAAGTCCTGGCCCATCTTGTCGATCTCGTCGAGCAGGAAGAGCGGGTTGGACTTCTTCGCCTTCTTCATCGACTGGATGACCTTGCCGGGCATCGAACCGATATAGGTGCGCCGATGGCCACGGATTTCGGCTTCGTCACGCACGCCGCCGAGCGCCATGCGGATGAATTCGCGGCCGGTCGCCTTGGCGATCGACTTGCCAAGCGAAGTCTTGCCGACGCCGGGAGGGCCGACAAGGCACAGGATCGGCCCCTTCAGCTTCTTCTGGCGGCTCTGGACGGCCAGATACTCGACGATGCGGTCCTTGACCTTGTCGAGGCCGAAGTGATCGGTGTCGAGCACGTTCTGGGCGTAGGCCAGGTCCTGCTTGACCTTGGAGTTCTTGCCCCACGGGATCGACAGCAGCCAATCGAGGTAGTTGCGCACGACGGTCGATTCCGCCGACATCGGCGACATCGTCCTCAGCTTCTTCAACTCGGCTTCCGCCTTTTCGCGGGCTTCCTTGGAGAGCTTGGTCTTCTTGATGCGCGCCTCGATCTCGGCGGCCTCATCGCGGCCGTCCTCGCCCTCGCCGAGCTCCTTCTGGATCGCCTTCATCTGCTCGTTGAGGTAGTACTCGCGCTGCGTCTTCTCCATCTGGCGCTTGACGCGCGAGCGGATGCGCTTCTCCACCTGCAGGACGGAGATTTCGGCTTCCATGAAGCCCATCGCCTTTTCCAGCCGCTCCTTGACCGAGAGCGTGGCCAGCATTTCCTGCTTTTCAGGGATCTTGATGGCGAGATGCGAGGCAACCGTATCGGCGAGCTTGGAATAGTCGTCGATCTGGCTGGCGGCACCCACCACTTCAGGCGAGATCTTCTTGTTCAGCTTGACGTAGTTCTCGAAGTCGGTGACGACCGAGCGGGCCAGCGCCTCAACCTCGACCTCCTCCTCTTCCGGCTCGACCAACGCGGTGGCGCGGGCCTCGTGGAAATCGGGACGGTCGGTGAACGAAACGATCTTGGCACGCGAAGCGCCCTCGACCAGGACCTTGACGGTGCCGTCGGGCAGCTTCAGCAATTGCAGCACATTGGCGAGCGTGCCGATGTCGAAGATGGCATCGGGCTCGGGATCGTCATCGGCAGCATTCATCTGGGTGGCAAGCAGGATCTGCTTCTCCTGACCCATCACCTCTTCCAGCGCCTTGATCGACTTTTCGCGCCCGACAAAGAGCGGAACGATCATGTGCGGGAACACCACGATGTCGCGCAGTGGGAGAACTGCGAAGACGCCGTCGCTGGGAGCCTTGGATATTTTGGCCATTGTCCAACCTTTCATGTCGCGGTCGCCATCAGGCCAACCGCGAATCTTATATTAACGACCGGGGATCGTTCCGCCTACCACCGTTTGTGACGGGAGTTTTACAGCACAGAAATCGGGCACCTCGGCCTTCTCGTGTTAGGTGGATGCAAGCAGGGCAAAGATCAAGAGTTAACATCGCCTGCAATCCACTCCATCGCCGAGGTCGCGTGCTCTACACAGCAAAACGGCGCCGCGACGGCGCCGTTCCACAAAAATATGCGGTGAAGTGCCATTTCAGGCACTGACGTTGCCCTTCTTTTCCTTCTGTTCGGAATAGATGTAGAGCGGCCGGGCGCTGCCGGTCACCACTTCTTCCGAAATCACCACTTCGCGCACGCCTTCGAGCGCCGGCAGTTCGAACATGGTGTCGAGCAGGATCGCTTCCATGATCGAGCGCAGGCCGCGCGCGCCGGTCTTGCGCTCGATGGCGCGCTTGGCGATAGCCGACAGGGCGTTCTCGTGGAAGGTCAGGTCGACATTTTCCATCTCGAACAGCCGCTGGTACTGCTTGACCAGCGCGTTCTTCGGCTCGGTCAGGATCTGGATCAGCGCCGGTTCGTCGAGGTCCTCCAGCGTCGCCAGGACAGGCAGACGGCCGACGAACTCCGGAATGAGGCCGAACTTCAGGAGGTCCTCGGGCTCGACCTGGCGGAAGATGTCACCGGTGCGGCGGTCCTCCGGCGAGGCGACCGTGGCGCCGAAACCGATCGAGGTCTTGCGGCCGCGATCCGAGATGATCTTGTCCAGGCCGGCAAAGGCGCCGCCGCAGATGAACAGGATGTTGGCGGTGTCGACCTGCAGGAATTCCTGCTGCGGATGCTTCCTGCCGCCCTGCGGCGGCACGGAAGCGACAGTGCCTTCCATGATCTTCAGCAGCGCCTGCTGCACGCCCTCGCCGGACACGTCGCGGGTGATCGAGGGATTGTCGGACTTGCGCGAAATCTTGTCGATCTCGTCGATGTAGACGATGCCGCGCTGGGCGCGCTCGACATTGTAGTCGGCCGACTGCAGGAGCTTCAGGATGATGTTCTCGACGTCCTCGCCGACATAACCGGCTTCGGTCAGCGTCGTGGCGTCGGCCATGGTGAAGGGCACGTCGATGATGCGGGCCAGCGTCTGCGCGAGCAGCGTCTTGCCGCAACCGGTCGGGCCGATCAGCAAGATGTTGGACTTGGCCAACTCGACATCGTTGTTCTTGCCGGCATGCGCGAGACGCTTGTAGTGGTTGTGGACGGCCACCGACAGCACGCGCTTGGCGTAGGGCTGGCCGATGACATAGTCGTCGAGAACCTTGAGGATCTCCTGCGGTGTCGGCACGCCCTCGCGCGACTTCACCATCGAGGTCTTGTTCTCCTCGCGGATGATATCCATGCAGAGTTCGACGCATTCGTCGCAGATGAAGACCGTCGGACCGGCGATCAGCTTGCGCACCTCATGCTGGCTTTTGCCGCAAAACGAGCAATAAAGCGTGTTCTTCGAGTCACCGCTGTTGTTGCCGACCTTGCTCATTTCCCTGTCCTTTCATCGCCGCCCGCCGATGGTCTGGCTGAAAGGGCGCATACTCTATTTATCGCGGGAATCCGCCGCCGCCAGTGTCCCGGCTCCCGCAACGTATTCCGTACGAAACACAAATCAGAAAACGTGGCAATGATTCGCAGCAACCCCACACAAAGCTAAGCCGTCGAAAATCAACATAGCCTTAACGTAGGCAATCCCGACCGTCGAGGGAACAGCCAATTGTGGCCGAAATGCCGCAAGACGCGCCAAAAGCGCGTGATGGTGTCATCCAACTGCCACCAAGCCCTTATGCCACGGCGCTCTCAGCCGGCTCGCGCGACGAAATGACCTTGTCGATGAGGCCGAAATCCTTGGCTTCGTCGGCGGTCATGAAATGGTCGCGGTCGAGCGTGCGTTCGATCTCCTCGTAGCTCTTGCCGGTGTGCTTGACATAGACCTCGTTGAGACGGCGCTTCAGCTTGACGATATCCATGGCGTGGCGCTCGATGTCGGAGGCCTGGCCCTGGAAGCCGCCGGACGGCTGGTGAACCATGATGCGGGCGTTCGGCGTGGCGAAACGCATGTCCTTGTGGCCGGCGGTCAGAAGCAGCGAGCCCATCGAGGCCGCCTGGCCGATGCAGAGCGTCGATACAGCCGGCTTGATGAACTGCATGGTGTCGTAGATCGCCATGCCCGAAGTGACCACGCCGCCCGGCGAATTGATGTAGAGGTTGATTTCCTTCTTCGGATTCTCGGCTTCCAGGAAAAGAAGCTGCGCGCAGACCAGCGTCGCCATGCCGTCCTCGACCGGACCGGTGATGAAAATGATGCGCTCCTTGAGGAGGCGCGAGAAGATGTCGTAGGCCCGCTCGCCGCGATTGGTCTGTTCGACCACCATCGGAACGAGGTTCATGTAGGTTTCGACGGGGTTTTTCATCGGTTATCTCTTATCTCGCGGTGGGATTCCGGCGCCGGGAATGCTGGCAGATCGGGCAGAATCGGTTCTGGATCGTTGTTCCGTAGATAGGATGCCGGCTCATCCTTGTGCAAGGCCGACCCGTCCTAGCCATCTGGGTAAGTCGAATCAAGCTTTACGGCCAAGGATTCGCATCGCTGACGCCTGCACCGGTTCCGGAGCAGACGGTACCGGGCCGCAACGTAGCAGTTTCTTAACCGCGTCACTTAACGAAATGCGCCGAAACCGCTTTTCTCAGCGGCGTCTTCCCCTACAATTCAACGTTGAACTTGTGCCTACGGTTCAAACAGGGGGAGTGTCATGTTCAGGAGAATCGCATCCTTCGCCATTGCCGGGCTGGCCATGCTTGGCACGACTTCGCAGACGGCGGCCGGCGGCCGCGCCGTGGAATGCTACGAACCGGTCCACACGCCTGACGTCTACGACACGGTCTATGAAGACGTGATGGTCAGTCCGCCCGGCCAGCAGGTCGACTACACCCCGCCGATCTACGGCACACGCGAACGCGTGGTGATGACGGTTCCGGCACAAGTGACCTACGAGGTCGTGCCTGCCGTTACCCGCACCGTCTACCACACGGTGAGGGTCGATGGCGCCGGCTATTCCTGGGAATGGCGCGTCATCCATGGTCGCAGGGTTCTGTGCAAGATCTGGCACAAGGCGCGCTACGAACGCGTCGCCGAGACGGTGGTGATCCAGCCGGAGCGCACAAGGCGCGTCGTCATTCCGGCGCAATACGACCAGATCGCCGAGGAAGTGCTGGTGCGGCCGGAGCGAAGGCGCATCATCGATGTCCCCGCCTCCTACCTGACCGTCGCGCGGCGCGTGGTGGTCAGAGAAGGGTCGTCTGGCTGGCGGCGCCTGCATATTCCGAGGCACTGCCAGGACTAGGCCACCTCCGCCCGCAGCCACGCCTTCAGGCCGTCGTTATCGCCATCGCCGACAGCCGCCGCAACGCGCCTGCCGACCGCCGCGCCGAACTTGTAGCCATGGCCTGAGCAGGCCGAGACAACAAGGCACTTACCTTTCGCATGCGCCATGAATTTTTCGTCGGCGGTGAAGGTGTAGGCGCAGGTGACCACCTCGGTCACCTCATACTCCTGGATGCGGGCGATCGGTGGCGAAAAGAGGTTGCGGATCGCCTCCCCCTCGCCCGGCACAGGCTGACGGTTCCAGTCGGCGTCGCTGGTCGGCACCCTGTGCAGACCTGAGCCGAATTTCATGCCGGCGCCGCCGGAAGGCGGGATCACGTAGCCATCGACCGCGCCGCCGACGTCGAGGACGACCGGTGCCGCCTCCCAGGCCGCCTTCAGGTCGGCCGGCGGTTCGGCATAGGCAAGGGCTGTCCGATAGGTCTTCAGTTCACCGTCCAGTTCCGGAAACAGTTTCAGCACCCAGGCGCCAGCAGCGACGACGATGCGGTCGGCCTGCATGGTTTCGCCGCTTTCGAGCACGATGCGGCCAGTTTCGGAGTCTATCGCGGTCACCTTGCTGTGTTCGTAGACATTGGCGCCATTGGTACGCAGCCAGGCGGCAAGGCCGGAAGCGATCTTGCGGCAATGGAGCGCGCCGCCTTCCGGCGAATAATAGGCATAGCGGAACGTGCCCGGCTCGAGGAAAGGCCAGCGTTTGACGGCGGCGTCTGGTTCGAACAGTTCGAAGGGAAAATTCCCCTCTTCCAGGCCCTCGCGGTATTCCTCGGCCTCGTCGCCCGGTTCGCGCGAAATGCAGACGAATCCGCGCGCATCAAGGTGGCTTTCGCCGAGATCGGCCCACATCTCGTCCCAGGCCTCGTAGGCTTCGGTGATCAGCCGGCCATAGCCGCTTCGGGCGCGGTAGGCGCGGCGGATGATGCGGTGATGATCGCCGGACGCGGCCAGCGGATTGGGAATCGGCCCCTGCTCGACGATCGACACGCTGTGGCCGGCCTTGACCAGCGACCACGCCGTGGAAAGACCGGCAATCCCCGCGCCGACAACGATCACGTTCATCGTTCACGCCTTCCGCAGCCGCATTGGCTGGCTCAATTCATTGGAGTGCGGGCGCCAACATACGGTCTGGAATGAGGCTGGCAAGCCGCGCTATGGGTCTGGCATGACCAATTCGACGCTCCCCTATCTTGCCTTTGATCCAGCCACTCGCCAGTTGCGGCTCGACCCGCACGAGCCGGCTTTCTTCCTGAACCCGTACGAGGCTTACGCCTTCCTGCACGGCGTTTCGAACGCCTTCTTCTGGGAGGAATTCGGCTTCTGGTGCTTGGGCGGCTTCGACGATGTCAACCGGCTGCTGCGCGACCGCCGCTTCGGCCGCCAGAACCCGGCCGGCATTCCCGACAGCCGTGGTGTTGGCCAGGACCGCAGCCATCTCAAGGCGTTCGACGGCATTGAAGCCAACTCCATGCTCGAATTGGAACCGCCGGTGCACACGCGGCTGAGAACGCTGGTCAACCGGGCCTTCGTCTCGCGCCAGGTCGAGCGGCTGCGGCCGCGTGTCGAGGCGCTCGCCAACGAGCTGATCGACCGCTTTGACCCGGCCGGGCCGGTCGACCTGCTTCCCGCCTTCGCCTCCCCCCTGCCGATCACCATCATCGCCGAAATGCTCGGCATGCCGGTCGAGATGGGGCCGCAACTGCTCGACTGGTCGCATCAAATGGTCGCCATGTACGTTCATGGCCGCACGCGCGAGACCGAGGAGACGGCCAATCGCGCCGCGGGCGAATTCACCGATTTCCTGCGCGGCTACATTATCGAGCGACGCAAGAACCCCGGCGACGATCTGCTGTCGCTGCTGATCTCGGCACAGGAGGACGGCCAGAGGCTGTCGGAGGACGAAATGGTGTCCTCGGCCATACTGCTGCTCAATGCCGGCCATGAAGCGACCGTGCATCAGGCCGGCAACGCGGTGCGCTCGATCCTGGCGCAAGGCGGCGATCCCAGCCGCTTCTTCACCTCGGCGGAAGCGACAGCCGCAACCGTCGAGGAATGCCTGCGCTTCGACGCCCCGCTGCACATGTTCACGCGCTACGCCTACCAGGAAATCGAGATTGCGCCCGGCATCGTCGTGCAGCCGGGCCAGACCATCGGGCTTTTGCTCGGCATGGCCAATCATGATCCGCGCGCCTTTGCCGAACCGCAGGCCTTCCGGCCGGACCGGAGCGACCAGAAGAACGTGTCCTTCGGCGCCGGCATCCATTTCTGCATCGGCGCGCCGCTGGCGCGGCTCGAATTGCAGGTGTCGCTGAAGACTTTGTTCGAGCGGCATCCGCGGCTGCATCTTGCCGAACAGCCCCGCTTCCGCGACACTTACCACTTCCATGGGCTGGAAATGCTCGCCGTCGGCTTCTGAACGATCGCGGGCCTGGGGCTGCGCGATGAGACTGTTCTGGAGACCGGCGACGGCGTTCGCATTGGCGTTTCTATGCGCCTGCCTGGGCACGGCGCGTGCCCAGCAACAGCCGGAGAACATCCCGTGGGAGAACAGCATGGCCATCGCGCAGAAGATGGCGATAGGCCTCCTGGAGCGGCAGACCGGATCGAAGGGCCTGCCGCTGGCATCCTTCGCCATCGAGGTCGATCTCAATCTTGACGGCTTGCCTGAGATCTTCGCCTACCGCTATGCGCCGGGCTGCGACGGCGTCAATTGCGGTAACTTCCTGTTCGTCCTGGAAGGCGACAGCTATCAGGAGGTTCTCGGCGACATTCCCGGCGCGCGGCTGGTGCCGCAGGACAAGATCGCGCTCAGCCCCTTCAAACGGAACGGCTTTTTCGACATCCAATCCGACACGATGACGATCGGCTGGGGCGGAAAGCGCTATGTCGACGCTTCCACCCTTCCTGCTTCGACGCTTGATGGCACCGCTTTCGTGGCGGCCTGCCAGAAAAACAAGTTGAGCGAACAGCCGTCGCAGGGTGAAACGGAGCAGGTGAGCGCCGCTTGCCAATGCCAGTTCAACCGATTCCAGAAGGTCGGCTTCACGCAGGCCGACCTTGACGCCTATGCGGCCTCACTCGTGGGCGAAGATTTCGACTATCCGATAGGCGACAAGGAGGATGCCTGGCTCGCTCTATCGAAAAGCGCCCAGGACGTCGCCACGGGCTGCGAGGTCGCGAGCGGCAAAAGCCAATGGCCGCCGGCCTATTTCGACCATGGCGACCAGCCGCAGCAGAAGCTGAATTTCGGCGCCTTTCTCGACGCCTGCCCGGCGCAGGATTTCATCATGACCAACCACAAGATTGGCTCGCCCGATCGCGCGCTCGCACTATGCGGCTGCGTCGCCCGCGAAATCCCGACCTATGGCGTCAGCCAGCAGGGGCTCGACCTTCTGGCGCAATATTATCGAGACGAGATCACGGACGCCGATATCGAAGCCCAGGACGCCGATCTGCTGACCGCGCATGACAAGGCGTCGGAAGCCTGCCTAAGCCAGTTTCCGGCGAAGTGATCACAGCTTGATCACATACTCCTTGCGGGTGGTTTCAAGCACTTCCCAGCTGCCCTTGAAGCCCGGCCTCAGCACGAAACTGTCACCCGACTTGACCGTGCGCGCTTGCCCACCGTCTTGCGCGATCACCGAAACGCCGGACAGGATGTGGCAGAATTCCCATTCGTCATAAACGATGCGCCATTTGCCGGGAGTCGATTCCCAGATGCCGGCATAGAGGCCGCCGTCCCGCTCCTCGACGTTCCAGGTGCGGAATTTTGGATCGCCCGAGATCAGGCGATCCGGCGCGGGCGCGCCGGATTCGGGTTCGACGCTCTTGGTGTCGACGGAAAGAAAAGCGGCCATCAGCAATCAGACCTTGGCGAGTGCCTGTTCGAGGTCGGCGACAATATCGGTGACGTCCTCGATGCCGATCGAAAGCCGCACGGTGTCCGGGCCGGCGCCGGCCTTGACCTTCTGCTCGTCGGAGAGCTGGCGGTGCGTGGTTGACGCTGGATGGATGACCAGCGACTTGGTGTCGCCGACATTGGCCAGATGCGAGAACAGTTCCAGCGCCTCGACGAATTTGACGCCGGCCTCGTAGCCGCCCTTGAGGCCGAAGGTGAAGACGGCGCCGGCGCCCAGCGGTGAGTATTTCTTCTGCAGCGCGTTGTTCTTGTCGCTGGGCAGGCCGGGGTAGTTCACCCAGGCGACCTTGGGGTGGTTGGACAGCCAGCCGGCGACCGTGACGGCGTTGTCGCAGTGACGCTGCATGCGCAGCGGCAAGGTTTCCAGGCCAGTCAGGATGAGGAAGGCGTTGAAGGGCGAGATCGCCGGGCCGAGATCGCGCAGGCCAAGCACGCGCGCAGCGATGGCGAAAGCGAAATTGCCGAAGGTTTCGTGCAGGACGAGGCCGCCATATTCGGGGCGCGGTTCCGACAGCATCGGGTACTTGCCCGACTTCGACCAGTCGAAGGTGCCACCATCGACAATGACGCCGCCGATCGAATTGCCATGGCCGCCGATGAACTTGGTCAGCGAATGCACGACGATATCGGCGCCGTGCTCGATCGGACGGATCAGATAGGGCGAGGCCAGCGTGTTGTCGACGATGAGCGGCAAGCCATGCTTGCGGGCGATGTCGCCGATCTTCTCGATGTCGACGAAAGTGCCGCCCGGATTGGCCAGGCTCTCGATGAAGATCGCCTTGGTCCTGTCGTCGATCTGGCTCTCGAAGGTCGAGATGTCGTTGGTGTCGGCCCAGCGCACTTCCCAGCCATAATTCTTGAAGGCATGACCGAACTGGTTGATCGAGCCGCCATAGAGCCTTGTCGCGGCGACGAAATTGTCGCCCGGCTGCATCAGATTGTGGAAGACGATGACCTGCGCGGCGTGGCCGGATGCGACCGCGAGGGCAGCCGTGCCGCCTTCGAGTGCGGCGACGCGCTCCTCGAGCACGGCCTGCGTCGGGTTCATGATACGGGTGTAGATGTTGCCAAACGCCTTCAGGCCGAACAGGGACGCGGCGTGGTCGGCATCATCGAAGACGAAGGAGGTCGTCTGGTAGATCGGCGTGGCGCGCGCGCCGGTGGCCGGATCGGGCTTGGCGCCGGCATGGACGGCGAGCGTGTTGAAACCGGGCGTACGGGTCACTTAAAACCTCCCTCGAGAACCTTCTGAAAATCGCCGAGCATTCTTGGCGAAGCCGGGCATGGAATGCAAAGAAGAAAATACCCTTCGGCGTGGGACCTTCGACCAAGCTGCAGGAAAATACGGCGCTAGCCGGAATAATTTTGCGCTTCTCGCTCGCGGCCTATTTCTGACGCACGCCGAAACTCTGGAAGCCCTGGCGCATCAGCGGCTTCTTGGACGACAGCACCCCGGAATTGACACCGGTCCAGCCGATCTCGCCGGAGAGCTTGCCGTATTCGATCTTGGGGCAGCGGTTCATCACCACCTTGATGCCGGCGGCCTCGGCGCGAGCGGCGGCCTCGTCATGGCGCACACCGAGCTGCATCCAGATGACTTTCGGCAAGGGATCGAGCCGCAATACCTCGTCGACGATGCCCGGCACCGCGGTCGCGGCGCGGAAGATGTCGACCATATCGATCGGCTCCGGAATATCGGCCAGACTGGCATAGGTCATCCGGCCGAGGATTTCCTTGCCGGCCTGGCCCGGATTGACCGGAAACACCGAAAAGCCCTTGGCCAGCAGGTATTTCAGCACGAAATAGCTCGGCCTGACGTCATTGGCCGACGCGCCGACCATGGCGATGGTCTTCACCGAATTGAGGATGCCGGCGATGTAGGTGTTGTCGTAGCTATCGTGATTCATGCCTCGTCCTCATACAACGCCTCGGCGAGAAAACCATCCGGGTCGTTGCTGAAATCGCGCAACATGCGGAAGTGGTCCGTATCACGAAAGTCGGCGGGCTCGAGCCCGAAGCGGCTGATGCGGAACAGCCGCGCGCCGGGACAAGCCATCAACAATGGCGAGTGCGTCGCCATGATCACCTGCGCGGTGCCGGACTGGTCCATGCGCCGCAGCATCTTCAGCAGCTCGATCTGGCGCGACGGCGAAAGCGCGCTCTCGGGCTCGTCGAGGATGTAGATGCCTTGCCTGCGGCAGCGCTCCTCGAAGAAGCGGATGAAACCCTCGCCATGCGACCAGGACAGGAAATCCGGCGGCGTCCCGCCCGATTCCCTAGCTGCCTCGTCGAGGTAACGGGCAACGGAATAGAAGGATTCGGCGCGGAAGAACCAACCCGCGGTAACCTTCGGCAGCCAGTGGCAACGAAAATTGTCGGCCAGTTCGGCACCGCTCTTGTCGATGGCACGAGAGTGGTCGACAGGGCGGTAACCCTTGCCGCCGCCGGCCTCGTCATAGCCGGCCAAAGCACCAATCGCTTCCAGCAGCGTCGATTTGCCGGTCCCGTTCTCACCGACGATGATGGTGATCGGCGTGGTGAATTCAAGTTCGAAGTCACGGCCGCGAAACAGCGGCAGGTTCCAGGGATATTTTTCCCAGTCCGCGACCCGCGCTGGTTCAAGCAGGATGCGCTTGAGGTATGGTGCCTTGAGCCGCGTCAGCTGTTTGCGGTAAGCCATCACCCGGGCAACGAAATCGTGCCGTCTTGCGCGATCGGAAAGGCCGGATTGTGCGCCACTTCCCAGACGTGCCCGTCCGCATCGGCGAAATAGCCGTACCAGCCACCCCAGAAGGCGCGGCCGGCCGGCTTGACGATACGGCCGCCGGCTTTCTCGGCCATGGCGAGCACCTCGTCGACCTCGGCGTCGGAGCGGGTGTTGTAGGCGAGATAGACGGCGGACGGCGCTCCGGCGAATGTAATGCCGGAATCCGCCTCGGCACTGGCGCGCGGGAACAGCCCGAGAATGACCCCGCCCATCTGGAAGAAGGCGACGCCGTCGGTGATCGCGGCATGCCGTTGCAGACCCATGGCTTCGTAGAAGCGCACGGCGCGATCGAGATCGTCCGTGGCGATGGTGACGATGGAGATGCGCGGCTCCACGGCTACTCGTCCGCCCATTCCGGCTTGCGCTTGCCGATGAAGGCGCCGATGCCTTCCTCGGCGTCCCGCGCCAACATGTTCTCCACCATGACGCGGCCGGTATGGGCATAGGCGTCCGCCAGGCCCATTTCGGCTTGCGCGTAAAAGGCCTCCTTGCCGGTCTTGACCACCAAAGATGATTTGGAAGCAATGGTTTGCGCGTATTTGGTGACGATCTGATTCAGGTATTCGCGCGGCACGACGCGGTTGACCAGGCCGAACTCCTTGGCGGTTGCCGCGTCGATCGTCTCGCCGGTCAGCAGCATCTCCATCGCCTGCTTGCGCGAGACGTTGCGCGACAGCGCCACCATCGGCGTCGAGCAGAACAGGCCGATATTGACGCCCGGCGTGCAGAAGGTCGCCTCATGCGAGGCGATCGCCAGGTCGCAGCTGGCGACGAGCTGCAGGCCGGCGGCCGTCGCCAGGCCGTCGACTTCTGCGATGACCGGCACGGGATGGCGCACGATCGCCTGCATCAGCTGGGCGCAAGCGGCGAATGTCTCTTCGAAGAAAGCCTTGCCGCGATCGGCGTCGGCGCGGCGCGCGGTCATTTCCTTGAGATCATGGCCGGCACAGAACACTTTCCCGGCCGCCGACAGGATGATGACACGAACCGCCTTGTCAGCCCTGGCGCGGTCGAGCTCCGCCGTCAGCGCCGCCATTACCGCTAGCGACAGAGCATTGGCCGGGGGATTGGCGAGGGTGAGCCGCAGCACGCCCTTGTCCAGCCTGGTCGTGACCGGCCCCTCGGCAGCAACAGGCTTGATGGCAAGTATTTCGGCCATGGCTAAGGTCTCCGCGATTCCGGTCGGGCTTACGGACTATCTAATATCGGATCGGCTTTCATCCAACACCCATCGCTTGCGCCAGAAGGCCGAAGATGTTGCCAGCAACGCCCTGCCGCGTTCATACAGGCTTGGCGTAAAAGCGAGAGACCGACATGCCCGCCCAGACCAACCTCAAGCCGATGCTGACGGCAGCACAAGTCAATGTGCTGATGGAAACCGTCTATCCCCAGCTCAACGAGCAGTTCAAATATTATGAGGCCATCGACGTTTTCCCAGGCGGCTGCACCGTGCGGCTCAATGCCGGCGAGCGGCATTTGCGTCCGGGCGGCACGGTGTCCGGTCCATCGCTGTTCACGCTGGCCGACATTGGCGGCTATGTCTGCGTGCTTTCCCATGCCGGGCCGGATGCGCTGTCCGTGACGGTTAACCTCGACATCAACTTCGTGCGCAAGGCCGAGGCCGGGCCGATCGATGGCCATTGCCGCATCCTGAAGCTGGGAAAGAGCCTGATGGTGTTCGACATCGACATCGTCGCCGGCCCGCAAGCACACACGATCGCGCACGCCACCGGCACCTATTCGATCCCACCGAAGCGCACCGGCGATGTGGTAAAATAATACCTTTTTACTAAGCTATTGTTTTTACTTCCGTTTCTTCGCTGGATGGCTTTTTGATCGGCTTGACGCGCAATTCCCCGTCGCCTATAAGCCCTCACGAAGCAGCGGCCCGCAAAGGCCGCCGTTTTGTTATTGGCGGCGGGCAAGCGTCTTCGCCAATCCAAGCAACAAGAAACGCCTTCTCTTTGAAGGTCAAAACCGAGAGCAGAAAACATGACAACCTTTTCGCAGAAGCCTGCGGATGTGGTGAAGAAGTGGATCCTGATCGACGCCGAGGGTCTCGTCGTCGGCCGTCTCGCCACTGTCATCGCCAATCATCTTCGCGGCAAGCACAAGCCGACCTTCACCCCACATGTCGACGACGGCGACAATGTCATCGTCATCAATGCCGACAAGGTGGTGTTCACCGGCAAGAAGTTCACCGACAAGGTCTATTACTGGCATACCGGCCACCCCGGCGGCATCAAGGAGCGCACCGCGCGCCAGCTGCTCGAGGGTCGCTTCCCCGAGCGCGTCGTCGAGAAGGCCGTTGAGCGCATGGTCCCGCGTGGTCCGCTCGGCCGTCGCCAGATGAAGAACCTGCGCGTCTATGCAGGCGCCGAGCATCCGCATGTCGCCCAGCAGCCAGAAGTCCTCGACGTGGCCAAGCTGAATTCCAAGAACAAGAAGGTCGCATAAGATGGCTGAGCTTTCCTCGCTCGCAGAACTGGGCGCCGCCACCGGCAACACCAATACGCAGGCCGCGGCACCCGTCCACGTCCAGAAGCTCGACAAGTCGGGCCGCGCCTATGCCACCGGCAAGCGCAAGAACGCCATTGCGCGCGTCTGGGTGAAGCCGGGTTCCGGCAAGATCGTCGTCAACGACAAGGAATTCGCGACCTATTTCGCGCGTCCGGTCCTGCAGATGATCCTCAACCAGCCGATCATCGCCTCCAACCGTTCGGGCCAGTATGACATCGTCGCCACCGTCGTCGGCGGCGGCCTCTCCGGCCAGGCCGGCGCGGTGCGTCACGGCATCTCCAAGGCGCTGACCTACTACGAGCCGGCGCTGCGCGCCGTGCTCAAGAAGGGCGGCTTCCTGACCCGCGACAGCCGCGTCGTCGAGCGCAAGAAGTACGGCAAGGCGAAGGCCCGCCGCTCCTTCCAGTTCTCGAAGCGCTAAGCGCTCCGCAGTTTGGGCAATCGAAAGGCCGCCTCCGGGCGGCCTTTTTGCATTGCGAATCCCTATCCTGCGGAATGATCCGCGTCGCGGATGAACAGGAAGGCGCAGAGCGCCGAGAACGCCACGGCGAGCGCGGAGGCGAGGAAAGCAAGCTGCATGCCCTGGATCGTGCCCAGCGCCAAAGCGGAGCCGAACAGCGCGACGCCGATCGCCCCACCCGACTGGCGCACCGTGTTGAGCACGCCCGAGGCTGTTCCCGACATTGCCGTCGGCACGGACGACAGCAACGCCGTGGTCATGGCGGGCACCGCAAGACCGATGCCGACCGGCAGAAACAGCAGCCGCCACAGCAGCGACAGATAAGAGGTGTCGGCCTGGATCAGCGCCATCAGGCCGAAACCGGCCGCGCCGATAAGCAGGCCGATCGCCATCGGCAACCGAGGGCCATACGTCGCGGCGATGCGTCCGGCGGCAATGTTCGACACGGTGACCGCCGCCATGAACGGCAGGAAGGCGAGCCCGGTCATTTCAGGCGAAAAATGCCTTTCCTGCTGGAAATAGAGGCTGAGCATGAAAATCGTGCCGTAGAGCGTCAGATTGACCGCCAGTCCAACGAGGCTGGTCGCCGCCGGCACGCGGCTGGCAAATAGCTTCAGTGGAAACATCGGCGCCTTGGTCCGGCTCTCGACCAGCAGGAACAGGCTTCCGGCCACTGCAGCCACGGCCAGTCCGCCGATAACCGGCAATGAAGCCCAACCGGACGAGCCGGTTTCGATGAAGGCGCCGGTCAGCGAAAACAGCGTCAGCACGACAAGCCCCTGCCCGGCCCAGTCGATCGGCGGCTTTTCAGCCTTCAGCGGCGTTTCGCGTAGAAACTGGTAGGCCATCCAGATGGCAAGCGCGCCGATGGGCAGGTTGACCAGGAAGATGCTTGCCCAGCCGAGCGACCCGACCATGAAGCCGCCGAGCACCGGCCCGGCCGAAAGCGCAACACCGCCTGCCGCCGTCCACAGGCCGACGGCCCGCGCGCGGCGCGCCTTGTCCGAAGCGTAGGCACGGTTGAGCAGCGCCAGCGAACACGGCATCAGCAAAGCCGCACCCGCGCCTTGCACGGCGCGCGCCGCGATCAGCACCCAAGGGCTCCCTGCCAGGCCACAGACCAGCGAGGCGATGCTGAACAGCGCCATGCCGCCGACGAACACCCGGCGGGCGCCGATCCTGTCGCCGAGCGCACCGCCGGCTAGCAACAACGAGGCGAAGGCAAGCGTGTAGGCATCGACCACCCATTGCAGGCCGCCTATGCCCATCGAAAGTGCAGCGCCGATCCTGTTGAGGGCGAGATTGACGATGGAGACATCGAGCTGCACCACCACGAACCCGAGACTGGTCGCGGCGACAGTGGCGGCATAGGTGGCGCGGGGCTTGGAAACGATGGTGTCGGTCATGCCTTGGCATAACGGCTTCTCGCTGACACCGTTCCGTCAGGAGAGGCCAGCCTGCGACAACCAGTCAGGGATGCCGATCCCGGCAAATCAATTGATGCTGGCGGTCGCGGCGGGTTCGATGCGTTCGCCCGTCCCGGCATAGGGCACGCGGTAACCGTTCGCCGCCAGCCAATCGATGGCCGCCTTCGGTTCGTCGGTCTGGATGATGGTGGCGCCGCGATCGGCCCAGAAACCCCAGGCTTCGCGCGGCAGGCTGGCCTGGACCGCCAATTCGTCGCCACGGCCGCCTGCGAGAAACCCGCCGGGCTTGTTGACGATGGCATAAGTGTCGGCCCAGATGTGCCAGTTGCCCCGCACCGCGGCCGCGCGCATGCGCGTGCTGAACAGCGGTCCGCCGGTTTCGGTCAGCGTCTCGGCGCCAGCCCGCCAGTTGATCAGCTCGATCGCGCGCGGCGAGAAGGCGTGGTCGACCGTTTCGGCGAAACCGGCATCATGCACCGCGTCATCGGCGATGATCGGCATGAACTGGACGCCGCCGCCGATCGCGGCCATGGCGGCCTTCACCGTGGCAATCCTGGTCTGGTTCCAGAGGTTCTCCTTGACGATGACCTGGTCGGCCATGCCGAGATCGCGCGCCACCGCGATCATGCCCGGCAGGTCGCCGACTTCGAGCTTGTTGTCGAGATTGATCAGGATCCGGTCCCTGGTCGCCAGCAGCATCTCGCGCAGCGTCGAAACCCTCTCGTCGGTGACGGCGCGGGTGCCCTCGATCACCAAGCGGCAGGTCTTCAGTTCGGCCAGCGTGTATTTTGCCACCTCGCCGTTGCAGGTGGTGGTGCGGTCGAGCCAGCTGTCATGCATGACGACGAACGCGCCGTCCTTCGAGCGCCTGATGTCGACCTCGACGATCTCGGCGCCCATGGCGATCGAGCCTTTGACGGCGGCGAGCGAATTTTCCGCATAAAGCGTCTTGCCGGCCTGCATACTGCCTGCGCGATGGGCGGCCACCATGACATGGTCGCGCCACTGGTTGGCATGCTCGAAACGGTCGAGGATCTGCCTGGCGCGGCTTTCGTCCGCAAAGGCCTGACCGGAGACGGCCGCAAGGGTCGTGCAAAGCAGAAGGCTCAGCCAGATCGTCCGCATTCGAGAATCGCTCCTTGCCGGATCGAAGCCGGGATAGGCGATGCCCGTGACATCTGGGTGAACGAAGCCGGCTAGCGGATGGTCGCGATATCTGGCGTCAAATGCGCTTCGAGAGCCGGCGGAACCAGGCCATCGCCGGCATTTCAATGAAACGCCAGGTGATCCACGACGCGGCGATGGTGGCGACGAGCATGATGACGATTGCAACCGTTCCGGCCCAGCCGGTGCCGAAGCCCGTCGCCGGCGAGCCGCGCAGCACGATGTCGCCGACCAGGCCGAGGCCAAGCTTGTGCTCGACGAGCCCGGCAACGTTGATCAGGCGCGCCTGCACGAAGATGTGGACCATGTAAATCGAGTAGGACAGCGCGCCGAGCGTCAGCATGACCGGCGCCCGTAGCAAGGCGGAAATCCAGCCGCCTTCATGGGCGAAGAGAAACAGCGCCAGCGCGAACACCAGGGGTGCCGCGATGCCGAAATCATTGCTGCCCGCCAGCGACACGAAAAACACGATGGCCGCCACCATGACGATTTCGGCAAGGGTCCAGCTCAGCCGCGGGCCGCTTCTGGCGAGGAGCTGTCGTGCCCCTGCAATGGAATCATGCTGAAACCAAGCCAGCAGGGCGCCGAGCGAGAAGCCGTAGAGGCAGCGGATGAAGCCGAAATCGTAGGATACGTCCGTATGATGCGTGGAGAAACCAAACAGGAACAGCGGCGCGGTGACGGCGGCGGCGAAAAGCCATATCCAGGCACGCGCGCCGGCGATGAAGACCACGCCGGCAAACAGGAGATAGGCGAAGAACTCCGCCGAAATGCTCCAGCTTGGCGCATTCCAGGTCAGATGATCCTCGAAGCCCATCCCTTGCAGCAGGAGCAGATTGGCAAGCAGGCTCTTCAAATCGAAACCGCCGGTGAAGGGGGCAGCGCCGGTGCCATGCAATTGCGGCAGCATCAGCCGCAGCAGTTCGAAGCCCGCAAAGGCCGCGAGCATGATGACATGCAGCGGATAGATGCGGCCGAACCGCACCAGCGCGAAGCGGGCGACCTCTATCGGCTGACTCAGCCGATCCGCATAGCTGCTGGCGATGACGAAGCCGGAAAGGACGAAGAAGAAATCGACGAAAAGATAGGACGAACCGATGAAGGCGCTCTGCGAGATCGCGGAAGCGGTCGGGAAATGAAACAGCGCCACAAGCAGCGCGCAGATGCCGCGCCACGAATCGAGAACCTGGAAGCGCTCGCCGGCTATCGTGCCGGCATGGGTCGACACCACGCCATCGGACGGATTAAGAAACGCGGCCTGCGTCATGATGGGACAAATCCTGTCTTGCCGTGGCACCCGGGCGGCGCCGTTTCGTCTCCCCAAGCTGTGACTGGCATCTTCCATGCCGGTTCTGTAGTTGTTGCACCCCGATGAAAACGAGGACCAGTAATGGCGACCAAGAACATCGACCATGCCTTCACCGCCCGCTCCAAAACGGGCGGCGCCCTTGAGCCGACCTATTCCGGCGCGCTGTCGTTCATGCGGCGCAAATACACCAAGGACGTGAAGGGCGCGGATGCGGTGGTGTGGGGCATTCCCTTCGACGCCGCCGTCACGAACCGGCCCGGCGCCCGTTTCGGGCCGCAGGCGATTCGCCGCGCCTCGGCGATCCTCGACAATGACCCTCAGTATCCATTCTCGCGCGATCTGTTCGAACATCTCGCGGTGGTCGACTATGGCGACTGCCTGCTCGACTCCGGCAACCACCAGAAAACCCCCGGCACGATCGAGCGCGAAGCGGCGAAGATCCTGAAATCAGGCGCCTTCCTTTTGACGCTGGGCGGCGACCATTTCGTCACATGGCCGCTGCTCAAGGCACATGCCGCCATCCACGGACCGCTCGCTTTGGTGCAGTTCGACGCGCATCAGGATACCTGGGAGGATGACGGCAAGCGCATCGACCACGGATCCTTTGTCGGCCGTGCGGTCAAGGAAGGCATCATCGATCCGGACCGTTCGATCCAGATCGGCATCCGCACCCACGCCCCTGATACGTTCGGCATCAAGATCCTCTACGGCCACGAAATCGAGGAGATGCGTGCCTCCGACATCGCCTACGCCATCGTCGACCGCACCGGCGGCAAGAAGACCTACCTGACCTTCGACATCGACTGCCTCGACCCGGCCTATGCGCCCGGAACCGGCACGCCGGTGGCCGGCGGCCCGTCCTCGGCGAAGATCCTGTCGACGCTGCGCCAGCTCAACCAGGTCGATATTGTCGGCGCCGATGTCGTGGAGGTTGCGCCGGCCTATGATCACGCCGATATAACGGCGATCGCCGGCTCGATGGTGGCCATGCAGTATCTCGGCCTGCTGGCTGAACGAAAGGCACGGCAGGAAGAGATGAACAACGGCAATCACAACGGTGCCGCGGTGAATCACGGCAACGGTATATAGTCTCGGAATATCAGGGAATTTGATCAGGTCATGAAACCGAAAATCTTCATCGACGGCGAGCACGGCACCACCGGCCTGCAGATCCGGGCGCTGCTTGCCGAGCGTGGCGACCTGGAGATCATTTCCATCCCCACCGAGCGCCGCAAGGAGACGGCGGCGCGCGCCGAATTCCTCAATGCGGCCGATATCGCGATCCTGTGCCTGCCGGACGATGCGGCGAAGGAGAGCGTCTCGCTGATCGCCAACGACACCACCAAGGTCATCGATGCATCGACCGCGCATCGCGTCGCCGAAGGCTGGGCCTATGGCTTCGCCGAGATGGACAAGGACCAGGCCAAGACGATCGCCACGGCCAAGCGCGTCGCCAATCCCGGCTGCTGGCCGCAGGGACCGATCGCCACGCTGAGGCCACTGGTCACGACAGGCCTGTTGCCGGCGGATTTCCCCATCACCGTCAACGGCATTTCGGGCTATTCGGGCGGCGGACGCCCGATGATCGAGGACTACGTCGCCAAGGGCGAGGACGCCTCGGAGTTCCTGCCCTATGGCCTCACCCTGCAGCACAAGCATGTGCCGGAACTGCGGGCCTATGCAAAACTGTCACATGACCCGATCATGCAGCCGGCGGTCGGCAATTTCGCCCAAGGCATGATCACAGTGGTGCCGCTGCAGCTCGGCGGCCTCGAGCATGTGCCGACAGGCGCGGAGCTTCATGCAGCCATTGCCGACCATTTCGCCGCCATCAAGGGCGGCGTGGTCGAGGTGGCGCCCTATGCGCACCTGGAGCGCATGCCGGAGATCGATCCCGAGATCTACAACGGCACCAACCGCATGAAGGTCTATGTCTTCGCCAACGACAAACGCGCGCAAGCGCTGCTGCTGGCGGTCTACGACAATCTCGGCAAGGGTGCCTCGGGCGCAGCCGTCCAGAACATGGACCTGATGCTCGGGCTTTGATGGACGCACCAGTTTTCCCGGCGCGCTGGAAAATCAGCGCGCCCGAACTCATTGCCGAGACCTTTTCGAGCCGCATCTGGAAGGTTGTTCGCGGCGACGGCTCGCCGGCCGTCGTCAAGGCGCTCAAGCCTTTCGACGATGTCGCCGACGAATTGCGCGGCGAGCATTTCCTCGCCTGGCGGCGCGGTGAAGGCGCGGTGCGCCTGCTTGGCCGCGACGGCCACAGCATGCTGCTGGAATATGGCGGCGACACCTTGCTTACCCAGGTTCTCGATGAACAGGGCGACCATGCCGCAACCGCAATCGCGGCTGAGGTGATGGCGAAACTGTTTTCGCCGTCGCATCACCCCTTTCCGCCCGAGCTGCAGCCGCTCAGGGAGCGGTACGCCAGCCTGTTCAGGAAAGCCGCAACCGACCGAGACGCGGGTCATGCCAGCATCTATGTCGAGGCAGCGTCGATCGCCGGACGGCTGCTGGATAATCCGCACGATATCAGGCCCTTGCATGGCGACCTGCACCACGACAACATCCTGCAGGGATCGCGCGGCTGGCTGGTGATCGATCCGAAGGGCGTGCTCGGCGATCCCGGCTTCGACGCCGCCAACATGTTCTACAACCCGCTCGACCGCGACGCGCTTTGCCTCGATCCCCAGCGGATCGCACACATGGCCGAAGTCTTTGCCAAGACGCTGGGGCAGTCGCCGCCGGCGATACTGGACCATGCCATCGCCTATGGCTGCCTGTCCGCGGCCTGGCACCACGAGGACGACAACGCGGTCGATGAGAACCGCGAACTGTCGATCGCCAAGGCGATCCGGGCGGTGCGGGCGAATTTCTGACCTGAGGGACGGGCCAAGCGGCTCGGGATCAACTCCTGAGCACGATCTCCTGCGGCAAGGGATAGGCGCCCTTGGTGCCGCGCCAGTGCGCGGCAGCGAAACCCAGCACGATCAGTGCGAAACCTTGATGCGTCAGCGCCATATGCAGCGGCACCTGCATCAGCAGTGTGCCGATGCCGATCGAGGCCTGCACCAGCACCAGCACAAACAACAGTGTCGCGCGGCGCGCATGGGTCGAGCCGGGCAGCCGCCGACGCGTGGCGATCATGTGCCAGAGCGCGACGGCGAAGACCGTATAGGCGCCAAGCCGATGGATGAACTGCACCGTCTTCGGACTTTCGAAGAAGTTGCGCCATACCGGCTCGAGGATCAGCAGATCGCCGGGGATGATCTTGCCGTCCATCAGCGGCCAGGTGTTGTAGCTCAGGCCGGCGTCGAGCCCGGCGACCAGGCCGCCGAGATAGATCTGGATCAGCGCCAGGAACACGATGAAGCCGGCCAGGCGCTGCGTCGAGCGATCGGCGGCGGGCTCCGAATGCGGCGCCAACCCACGCGCGACGACCATGGTGGCGGTGAAGATCAGCGCCGCCAGCGTCAGATGCGTCGCCAGCCGGTACTGGCTCACAGATACGCGGTCGACCAGGCCTGAGGCCACCATCCACCAGCCGATGGCGCCCTGCAGGCCGCCGAGGAGAAGAATACCGACGAGTTTCGGCCCAAGGCCGCGCTCGATGCGGCGGCTCACCCAGAAGAACAGCAGCGGCAGGGCGAAGACCAGGCCGACGCTGCGCGCCAGCAGACGGTGCGCCCACTCCCACCAGAAGATCGACTTGAACGCCTCGATGCTCATGCCCTTGTTGAGCTCGGTGTATTGCGGGATCTGCTGGTAGCGCTGGAATTCCTCCTGCCACTCGGCCTCGTTGAGCGGCGGGATAACGCCGTGGATCGGCTGCCATTCGGTGATCGACAGGCCGGACTCCGTAAGCCGCGTGGCGCCGCCGACCAGCACCAGTGCAAACAGCACCAGAAGCACGACATAAAGCCAGCCGCGCACAAGCGCGCGGTTGTGCAGGTCGCGGTCGCGGGCGACGTATGGGTGGGCGGCTGATATGGCAGCCATGATCTGTCCAGTCCGGTTGAATGTCGCGGATTGGTGAACCATAGCACCCGTGCTGGCAAGACCATGCAGCGCGGCACGCCGTCGCGCCCGATGTCGCAGGTTGCGCGTGTCCTGCGTTCGGCCTAAGCGGTAGCGATCAACGAGGCCAAGCCATGCCCATTCGCCTGAAAAAGCTGATCGGAATGTTCGTGCTGGTGGCACTGGTCATCATCTATGCGCTGGTCGCATCGATCTTCGCCGTCGCCCGGCTGTCGGAGTCCAGCGCGTTGGTGCAATTCCTGTTCTTCCTGCTCAGCGGCCTGCTCTGGGTGCTGCCGGCGATGGGCATCATCAAGTGGCTGATGCTGGAGCCGCGCTCGAAAGGCTGAAACGGGCTGCCTTGGCTCGCAGCTCATACGCTGCTGGATCAGCGCGCAAGGCGGATTGACGGCAAACCCGGTCAGATGGTGACGACCATCTTGCCAGCATTGGCGAGCGGCGTCGTCACGCCCGACAGCATGGTGCGGATATGGGCAAGGTTCTGGTAGCGGCCATTGATCGAAATGCGCGGCAAGGCATGCAGGAAGCCGGCATGTCCGGCGCGCAGCACGCCATGGCGGGTCGTCACGGCGGAGACATAGCCGGCGTCGCGGGCAAAGCCGACTTCGCGGCAGCCGACGGCGCTTGCATAGCCATAGGGATAGGCGAAATGGAGTGGTTCGCTGCCAAGCTCTGCTCGCAACATGCCCTTCACGGCGTCGATCTCGCGCCGTGCATCGGCCTCGGAAAGCCGCTTCAGGTTGCTGTGGTTGATCGTATGGGCGCCGATCGTAACCAGGGGATGCGCGGCGACGGTGCGGATCTCATCCCAGTTCATCAGCGTCCGCAGGCGCGAGGCGTCCGCGTCGACGCCGTTTGAACTGGCGAGATCGCGCAGCACGGTGCGCAGATCTTCCTCACGAACCTCGGTGGCCAGGTAGGCGTGCAGCCGGGTTATGGCCTGGCTTTTCCTGGCCGGGGTCGCGCAATCGATCACCGCCGGACCATTCGAGGTCGACAGAGTCAGGCGGTCCGACGCGTTGACGATATCCTCGGCCACATCCCACCAAAGATCGGCGGTGCCGTCGATCAGCCCCGGCGCCACATAGATGGTGATCGGCGCGCGGTGCTTCTCCAGCACCGGCAGGGCCTCGGTCATGTTGTCACGATAGGCATCGTCTGCGGTGATGGTGGCGAACCGGCCGCCCTTGCCGCCTGCCTTGATGCGCTGCACGGCCTCGTCCATCGAGACGAAAACATAGCCGTCCGCTTTCATGTCGGCGATCACGGCGTCAAGGAAACTGGGGGCGATGTTAAGGTGCCGGTTAACGCTGTCAGGCTTTTCCGGTGTCGCTGTCACGCGGTGCAACATCAGGATCGCTCCGATGCCGCCGACAAATGGCCTGGCCAGTGGTGCGAGGCCGGTATAGCGGGCGACGTTGAGCGCCAGTTTCCGGATTGCCTCCCCACCGTCGATCATTCATTCACCTTTTGCGCCTAGGCTGATCCAAGCACGGAATACGCCTGCGCGCCCCCCAAATCGGGATCAATACGCCTTAAGGATTGAGGTATGGTTGACGCAATGGCGTCATTTGACGGCAATCGGCTTGCGGCGATCGAGGCTTCGCCACGCGCCCTGCCGAAGGATGCCGCCGGGCCATCGGTCTCCGTCGTGGGTGCGGACGGGCTGGCGGCCTATGCGGAATTCTGCCGGTCGGCGCTTTATGCGCCGGCCCAGGGCGCAACATGGATCCTGAACTGGGCCGCGCAGCTCGAGCCCGATCTGTTGGTGGCGACGCTCACTCTCGGAGGCAAGCCGGTCATCGCACTGGCGCTGGAGGTTGTCAGCCAGGGCCCGTTCCGGGTCGCCCGTTTCATGGGCGGCCGCCATGCCAATGGCAATTTCGCGGCCGCTGACCCGCAATGGCTGGCCAGGGCGGAGAGCGCGGCCGTCGACTCAGTGTTTGGGGCCATCGCCAAGGCTAGGCCCGACATCGATCTCATCGCGCTGGAACGATTGCTGCCCGATCTCGACGGCATCGCCAATCCGCTCGCATCGCTCGATCATTTCTCCAGCCCCAATCTTTCGCTGGCCGTCGACCTTGGCGGGGGCTTCGATGCGCTGCTGCTGCGCGCCAGCGGCAAGCGCAAACGCAAGAAACATCGGTCGCAGATGCGCAAATTCGACGCCGTCGGCAGCCATCGGCGCATCGAGGCGCGCAGCCCGGACGAGGTGGAGAGATTGCTCGACGCCTTCTTCGAGATGAAGGAGCTCCGCTTTCGCAAGATGGGCATTGCCAATGTCTTCGGCGGCGACCAGACACGCGCCTTCTTCAGGGCGCTGTTCACGCAGGCCCTGGCCGAGGACACGCCCTCTTTCGTGCTGCATGGCTTGGAAGTCGCCGGCAAGCTACGCGCCGTCACCGGGTCGAGCCGCTCCGGGAAACGCCTGATCTGCGAGTTCGGAGCGATCGCCGAGGATGATCTCGCATCCAGCAGTCCCGGCGATTTCCTGTTCTTCGACAACATCCAGGAAGCCTGCGAGGCGGGTTTTGCCGTCTACGATTTCTCGGTCGGCGACGAGCCCTACAAGCGGCAGTGGTGCGATATCGAAACCCGGCATTTCGAGGTGCTGGTCCCGCTGACGCTGAAGGGCCGCGCCCTGGCGCAGACGCTTCGCCAGGGCGCGCGGCTGAAGGCGTTTGTCAAGAACAGCCCGACAATCTGGAACCTGACCAAGGTGCTGCGCCGCAAGGCAGCCGGACAGGCAGCGCACGCTGCCACGGACGAAAACTAGCCGTCAGAAATTGAGAGCCTCGCGAAGCGCCGGCCCCGCCCTGACGCGCAGATCGAGATCGGCCTCGATATGGTCGATGTGGTGCAGCATCAGCTGGCTGGCCCGTTCGCAATCGCTGCTCTCCAGCGCGCCGACAATTTCGGTATGCTCGCTGTGCCCGCAGGCTGACACGCCAGACCGCCCATAAAGCGCGATGACAAGCGAGGAGCGCGCGACCAGTTCCTCCATGAAGCGCTGCAGGATTGCGTTGCCGGCGACCGAAGCAAGCAGCAGATGGAAATCGCCGGACGCCTTGATCTCGGAACGCCGCGCGGTCGGACCGCGTTCGGCGATGAAGCGGCCCTCCTCGTCGAGTTGAGCCCTGAAGGCGGCGATGTCGGCCGATGTGACGCGCCCGCAGGCGGCAATAGCAATCCCGGGCTCGATCAGCCGGCGCGAGGCGAACACCTGGCGCGCCTCCTCGGGCGAGGGGTTGGCGACGAACGCGCCGCGGTTGCGCTCCGTGCGCACCAGGCCTTCGAAGGACAACATCTGCAGGGCCGCGCGTGCCACGGTGCGCGACACATCGAACAGCGTGCCGACCTCGCCCTCCGACAGCTTGGTGCCCGGCGCCAGCCGGCGGTCGACGATGGCGTCGCGCAGATTGTCGCGGATCGCCTGCGCGCGATCCTGGTTGGCGCTATCGGTGGAATAGATGTGATCGGCAATATTCATGGCGATGATGTTCCCGCACCCTTCTAACGCGACTCGCCGTCTGCGCACGAGAGGCAAAGTGAACACAAAGCCGAAAAAGATTGCATACGATTTTTGTGCATATCGCGCACAATCGCCCATAATTTGTGCAATGCACAAAGCCGCCCGCCAGATAGGCAACGGCCGACAGGCCTGATTTTCTAGACAATTCAAATGTTTGGCCAGTCACCCCGATATTGGCACGCATGATGCATTGGTTAATGCGACCAAACGGGGAAGCCTGAATGTCCAAAGCCGCCGAGATCGACATCGTGTCCGTTTCGAAAGTCTATGGAACGACGACCGCCGTCGAGGATATCAGCCTGAAGATACCGGCGGGCACCTATTGCTGCCTGCTCGGTCCCTCCGGCTGCGGCAAGACCTCGACGCTGCGCATGATCGCCGGCCACGAAAGCATTTCGTCGGGTGACGTCCGGCTCGGCAACACCGTCGTCACCGACCTGCCGCCGGCCAAACGCGGCACGGCGATGATGTTCCAATCCTATGCGCTGTTCCCGCATCTCGACCTCATCGACAATGTCGCCTTCAGCCTGAAGATGAAGGGCGTCGACAAGGAAAAGCGCCGCGCCAAGGCGCTCGACATGCTGAAGCTGATGCAGATGGAGGCCTATGCGACCCGCCGCCCGGCGCAGCTCTCCGGCGGTCAGCAGCAGCGCGTCGCGCTCGCCCGCGCCCTGATCACCGATCCCGAAGCGCTGCTGCTCGACGAGCCGCTTTCGGCGCTCGATCCGTTCTTGAAGATCCGCATGCGGGCCGAGCTGAAGAAATTGCAGACGTCGCTCGGTATCACCTTCGTCCACGTCACCCACAGCCAGGAGGAGGCGATGGCGCTTGCCGACCTGATCGTGGTGATGAATGACGGCCGCATCGAACAGGCAGCGCCGCCTCGCGACGTGTTCGAGCGGCCGGCCACGGCCTTCGTCGCACGCTTCATGGGCGACCACAATGTCATCTCCGGCCGGGTCACCGGCGGCCGAGACGGCATGGTCGTCTTCGACGTCAACGGCGGCGGTTCGCTCGCCACCAGCGGCGCAGCACAGGAAGTGGGCGCGCCGATCGACATCGCCATCCGTACCGACCATGTGCGCATCGGCGAGGCACCCGCGCCCGGGCTCGGCTTCACCGGCATCGTCGCCAACATCGAATATCGCGGCGCCACGGTGAAGCTCTCCGTCACTGGCGCCGGCATCGACGACTTCACCGTCATCATCGACGATTCCGACTTCTTCGCCAAACCCGTCGCCATTGGCGATGCCGTACCGCTCGCCTGGGATGCCGAGGATGCGATCGTCCTCGGCCACCTTCATTCATGAGATCAACCAAGCAAAACAAGACAGGGGAATAGACATGACAGACACAATGCAACCCAAGCAAAACAAGACTGGCATCTCGCGCCGCTCGCTGCTCAAGACGGGTGCGGCCGCGGTCGGCTTCGCCGCCGGCTCGGGCGTCATCACGGGCTTCCCGACCATCTGGGCGCAGTCCAACATCACGCTTCGCCAGTTTGGCACCGGCGTGTCGAACCTCAACGCCATTGCCGACAAGTGCAAGGCTGACCTCGGCATCACGCTGGAGATGACGGCAACCGATTCCGACGCCGCCGCCCAGCGCGCTGTGACCCAGCCCGACAGCTACGACATCGCCGATATCGAATACTGGATCTGCAAGAAGGTGTTCCCCACCGGCGTGCTGCAGCCGATGGATGTCAGCAAGCTGAAATATTACGACGAGCTGGTGCCGCTGTTCAAAACCGGCAAACTCACTCCCGACAGCGTGATCGCCCAGGGCACGGCGCCACACACGGTGGGCTACGTCGAGGCGCAGGACTCCAAGACCTTCGCCAAGGCGCCGACCAACTGGTTCACCATGGTGCCCACCATCTACAACGCCGACACGCTGGGCATCCGCCCCGACCTCGTCGGCCGCGACATCACAACCTGGGCCGACATCATGGACCCGGCCTTCAAGGGCAAGACCGCCATCCTCAACATCCCGTCCATCGGCATCATGGACGCCGCCATGATCATGGAAGCCATGGGTAACATCAAATATGCCGACAAGGGCAACATGACCAAGGACGAGATCGACAAGACGATCGACTTCCTGATCAAGGCCAAGCAAGGCGGCCAATTCCGCGCCTTCTGGAAGTCCTTCGACGAGAGCGTGAATCTGATGGCATCGGGCGAAGTGGTCATCCAGTCCATGTGGTCGCCGGCGGTGGCCGCCGTGCGCTCCAAGGGCATCCCTTGCCGCTTCCAGCCGCTCAAGGAAGGCTACCGCTCATGGGGCGGCGGTCTCGGCCTTGCCGCCCACCTCAAGGGCGCGGAGCTCGATGCTGCCTACGAATACATCAACTGGTACACGTCGGGCTGGGTTGGCGGCTACCTCAACCGCCAGGGCTACTACTCGGCCAACATGGTCTCGGCCAAGAAGTTCATGACCGAGGACGAGTGGGGCTACTGGATCGAGGGCAAGCCGGCCAAGGGCGAGATCAAGGCACCGGACGGCACCGTCATGGAGAAGGCCGGCGCCGTTCGCGATGGCGGCTCTTTCGAGGAGCGCATGGGCAAGGTCGCCTGCTGGAACTCGGTGATGGACGAGGACCGCTACATGGTGAAGCGCTGGAACGAGTTCATCGCGGCGTAAGGAACAAGCGCCTCTCCTCTTCCCCTTCTCCCCCTGGGGAAGGGGAAGGCAGCTCCGCCCGGACAGCAAACCCGCACCGAGAGCCTAGATGACAGTCGCCCTCGAACGCCCCACCATAGCCGCCAGTCCCACCGGGCGTCGCCGCCGCTTTTCGCTCGGTGCCGTCACGCCCTATCTGCAGTCGGCTCCGCTCGCGCTGATCCTCGGCGCGTTCCTGCTTTTGCCCATCATCATGATCGTCGTCGTGTCCTTCTGGGATTACGACTTCGCAGCCATGTATCCGGATTTCCTGACAACCAACTATTCCGACGTGCTGGGCTCCTGGGTCACCTGGAAGACCTATCTCAATACCATCAAATTCGCGGCCATCGTCTGGGCGCTGACCTTGTTCATCGGCTTCTGGGTCGCCTATTTCCTCGCCTTCCACATCCGCACCACGGCAATGCAGATGGTGCTGTTCCTGGTCTGCACCGTGCCGTTCCTGACCTCCAACATCATCCGCATGATCTCATGGATCCCGGTGCTCGGCCGCAACGGGCTGATCAACTCGACGCTGGTGCATATGGGTCTGGTGCCAAAGCCCATCGAATGGCTGCTCTATTCCGAATTCGCGGTCGTGCTGGCCATGGTGCATCTCTACACGCTGTTCATGGTGACGCCGATCTTCAACACGCTGATGCGCATCGACCGCTCGCTGGTCGAGGCCGCGCGCGATGCCGGCGCCTCCGGCTGGCAGGTGCTTTGGAACGTCATCATTCCACTGGCCAAGCCCGGCATGGCGATCGGCACCATCTTCGTCGTCACGCTGGTGATGGCGGATTTCTCCACCGTGCAAGTGATGTCGGGCGGCCAGAGCGCTTCCGTGGCGCTGATGATGAAGAACCAGATGTCGCTGCTGCAATATCCGGCCGCCGCCGCCAACGCCGTGGTGCTTTTGGTGCTGGTGCTCTTGATGGTCGCCGGCATTCTGCGCATCGTCGATATCCGCCGGGAGCTTTGACGTGAGCCACGAAAAACGCACCCTCGAATTCTACGTGCTGGCGGCCTTCTTCGCGCTGTTCGTGCTGTTCCTCTACGGTCCACTGTCGGCGATCCTGATCCTGTCGTTCCAGGGCGAGACCGGTGGCCTCACCTTCCCGCTCAACGGTGTGTCGCTGCACTGGTTCGCCAATCTGTTCGAGCGCCAGTCGGTCGGCGATTTCGGCGGCAGCTTCAAGCGCTCGCTGGTGCTCGGCTTGATGGTGATGATCGTTACCGTCGTCGTGTCGCTGCTGGCAGGCCTTGCCTTCCGCCGGAAGTTTCGCGGTGCCACCGCCCTGTTCTATCTGGCGGTCGCCAGTCTCGTCGTGCCCTCCATCATCATTTCGCTGGGCATCGGCGTGGTCTTCCAGCAAGTCGGCTTGCGGCCCGCCTGGTATACCTCGGCCTTCGGCGCGCATCTGACCTGGACCTTGCCGTTCGGCGTGCTCATCATGTTCGCCGTCTTCAACCGCTTCTCGCCGGCCTATGAGGAGGCCGCGCGCGATCTCGGCGCCACCTCCTGGCAGACCTTCGTCCATGTCGTGCTGCCGATGATCGCGCCGAGCCTGATCGGCGTCGGCCTGTTCGGCTTCACGCTCTCCTATGACGAGTTCGCCCGCACGTTGATGACATCGGGAACCTTCAACACGCTGCCGCTCGAGATCTACGGCATGACCACCAATGTCACGACGCCGGTGCTCTACGCGCTGGGCACGGTGACCACGGTGTTCTCCTTCCTGGTGATCCTGGCGACGCTGGGCGCCATCCTCTATGTCGGCCGCCGCCGGGCGAGAGCATGACCGTGCAGATCCTGGTGGTGAACCCCAACACGACGGCGAGCATGACCGAGACGATCGCGGCGGCCGCACGCGGCGTCGCCGGCGCCTGGACCGAAATCATCGCTGTCACCTCGTCCACGGGGCCGGCCTCGATCGAAGGCTATTATGACGAGGCGCTGGCCGTGCCCGGCCTTTTGATGGAGATCGCCGCCGGCGAACGCCGTGGCGTGCAGGCGGCGGTCATCGCCTGCTTCGACGACACCGGGCTCGACGCCGCGCGGGCCATGGCCGCCATTCCGGTCATCGGCATCTGCGAGGCGGCACTCAGCATGGCCTCCTTCATCGCCCAGCGCTTCACCGTCGTCACCACCACCGAACGCTCGCGCGTGCCGGTGGAAGGGCTGGTGCAGCGCTACGGCATGACTGGACGGGCGCGTGTGCGGGCCGCCGACATTCCGGTGCTGGCGCTCGAGGACCCGGCGTCAGGCGCGATCGGCAAGCTGCGCGACGAGATCGCCCGGGCCGTGGAGGAGGATCGTGCCGAGGCGATCGTGCTTGGCTGCGCCGGCATGGCAGACCTTGCGCACCAGTTGCAGGCGGATTTCGGACTGCCTGTCATCGACGGTGTGGGCGCCGCGATCAAGCAGGCCGAAGCGCTCATCGCGCTCGGCCTTTCGACATCGAAGCGCGGCGCCTACGCCAGCCCGCTGGCCAAGCCCTATCGCGGTATGCTGAAATCGTTCTCGCCCGGAGCAGTCGCCGCGGAGTGAGCACCATGAATCGAACCATCCGCACGCTGTCGCTGGGGGAATTGTCCGGCCTCATCGACTGGGCGGCTGCGGAGGGCTGGAATCCCGGCCTTGAAGATGCTGCGATGTTTCAGGCGGCGGACCAGGAAGGCTTCATCGGTGCCTTTGTCGGGGACGACATGGTCGCCGCGATCTCGGCGGTAGCCTATGGGCAGGATTTCGGTTTCATCGGCCTCTACATCTGCCGCCCGGACATGCGCGGCAAGGGCTACGGCAAGGCGGTGTGGACCGCGGGCATGGACAGGCTGGCCGGGCGCACCATCGGCCTCGATGGCGTCCAGGAACAGCAGGCCAACTACCGGAGCAAGGGGTTCATGCCGGTCTGCGAGACCATCCGCTACAGCGGACGCCCTGCTTCCCTGCCCGCCGGCGCCGAGCGGCCTCGTATCGTGACCGCGCAGCCGGTGCCCGACATCATCGCCTACGATGCGCTTTGTTTTCCTGCGCCCCGGCGCTCATTCATGCAGCGATGGCTGCTGCCGCCACATCATGCCGTGGCGGCGATCACTTCGCGGGGAACGGCCGGCTACGCGGTGGCGCGATCCTGTCGCAGCGGCTTCAAGATCGGCCCACTCTTCGCCGACAACGTGCCGACCGCGCTTGAATTGCTCGGGGAGCTGGCGGGCGCATGCGAGGGTGGCGAATTGAACATCGACGTGCCGACTACCCAGGTGGATTTCATCGCGGCGCTCGAGGCGGCCGGTTTCTCACCGACCTTCAGCACCACCCGCATGTACAAGGGCTCGCCGCCGAAGCTCGATGCCAAGAGGGTGTTCGGCGTGACGACTCTGGAGCTGGGATAGGCCGAGCGCGCGGGTTTCAGGCCGCGGAGCGCCGTCCCGGAGTGCCCGGCGGCTCGTGGCCAAGCGGCGTCACCAGCGTCAGGTCGGGATAACCGCTTTCGATCAGCTTAACCGCGGCCTTGGTGACCTCGTCATCCGGTTCAAGCATGGACAGGAACACCTCGGTGGCTTCGGCTCCCAGACGGCTGATGCCTTGCGCGTCGGCCGGCCCGCATTCGACCACCACCAGATCATAGGCGGTGGTCAACGACTGCATGATGATCGGCAGCCGGTCGGCGGCGCGCATGGCGCGGACCGGATCGGCGGTGCCGACGGGAATGACGTGGCAATCAGAATAGAGATCGGCATGGATCACGTCGCTGAACTGCGCCTGCGAGGCGAGCAGGTCGGTGATCCCCGGTAAAAGCCCGCTGTCCAGCATCGGCCGTGAGGCAGCGCCCGAGGCGGTGAGGTCGAGCAACAGGACGCGCAGGCCGGCGTCGGACACTTCGCGCGCCACCAGGATCGCCGACGCGGCTGCCTCGTCGCCTTCGGGCGAAACGAATATGGCGCGGGCGGCCCCGCTGGCGATCAGCTTTTCCGCGGCCTTCTCGATGTCGATCTCACCGAGCACCGAGCGCGGCCTCTGGACCTCGACAACCGGCTCCGGCTCGGCAACCGATTCGACTTCGGCGACAGGCTCTGCCTTGACGGCAGGCTCGGGCTCGGCAACGGGCCGCGACTGCTCCGCCATCTGCGGTTCCGTGACCGCTTCGGGCCATTGCGCCTCGGCGCCACGATCGGCGAACGCGCTGGCGACAGCCGGCTCCAGGCGGGCAGATGGCTCCGGGGCGTCCGGCTGCTGGCGCGCAGTTGCCGGCATAGCCACTTCGTCGATCGGCGCAAAACGGGCGCCTGGGGCCGGGCGCATGGCGCGGCCCGAGAAGAGTTCCCTGAGCAACGTGAATATGGCTGCCAGCAGAAGCGAAGCCGCAGCAGCCGCGCCAACGATCGGCCCAACCTTGGGGAAGTATGGCTCGGAGGGCACCGAAGCCGGTGAGGCGACGCGGGCGTCGACCGGCACATAATTGCGGTCCTGACGCGAAGCTGCCTCGCGGTAATTGGTCAAATAGAGCTCGAGCTGCTGGCGCTTGGCGGCGGCGTCGCGCTGCAGCGCGTCGAGATCGACCTGCTGCTCACCGGCTTGCGCCGAAGCCGCCTTCAGTTGGTTGACGTCGGAGACGAGCTGGCTTTCGCGCGCCTTGGCGGCATCGGCCTGCATCACCAGGCCCTTCATGATCTTCTGGGCTTCGTTGCGTATCTGCGCGTCGAGATCGGCGAGCTGTGATTTGGCGGCGCGAACGCGCGGATGATTGTCGAGCATCGTCGTCGACAGATCGGCGATGGTGGCGCGCAGCTCGGCCTGCCGTTCCCGCAAACGCTGGATCAGGTCGGACGACAGCACTTCGGGCAGCGAATCCAGCGAGCCGCCATTCTGCAGCGCCTTGCGCACGCTGTCGGCGGTGCCTTCGGCCGCGGCGCGATTGGCCCGCACCCGCGACAATTCCGTCGACAGCTCGGCCAACTGCTGGGTGGCCAAGGTGGCATTGTTGCCGCCCATCAGCAGGTCGGACTGCGCGCGGTAGGCCGCGACCTTGGCCTCGGCATCCCTGACCTGCTTCGACAGGTCGGCGATCTCGGGCGCCAGAAAGTCCGCGGCGGCGGTGTTCGATTCGCTCTTGGCCGCGCCCTGCCCCGCAATATAGGCAGCGGCAATCGCGTCGGGGATGGCGGCGGCGAGCTTGGGATCCTCGGAGGAGAACTCGATGGCGATGATGCGGGTCTTTTCAACGCCGAAGACGTTGAGCTTCTCGCGCATCTTCTTCAACACGCGTTCGTCGGCCGGAACATCCATCGGATCGTTCTTCAGCCCAAGCAGGATCAGCACGCGGCTGAGCGCCGACATGTTGATCGTTTCGTCGAACTCACGCAGCCGCGCCAGGCCGAGTTTCTGCGCCACCTGCTTGAGGATTTCGTTGGACGAAATGATCTGGACCTGGGTGGCGACGCCTTGTTCATCCAGGATCGGCTTGTCGCCATCATTGTTGCTGCCGGCCGGACGGGTATAGATGGATTCGCGCGGGGCGATTTCCACCTGCGTCTGGGCCTTGTAATGCTTGGTCGCGAATGAAGCGAACGCAAACGCCAGACCGGTCACCACCAGAACGAAGAGCAATATGCGCAGCCAGTTCCTCGCCAGGCTGGCGAAGAGCTGCCTGAGGTCAACGTCGACATCTGCGGCCGCGGACTGAACGGACATGCATTCCTACTCCGAAACTGGGTCAGGACGTACCGTAAACAACTATGGTAACTCAGCCGTTAAGATCACGGTAATCCTCCATTGGGATTACTGCGGGTGCCCCAAGAAAAACGATAAAAATGGCAAGACCCCTGCTTCGTGCAGCGCTATCGGCCGGCTCCTTTACCGGCCATTAACCCTAACAGGATGATAACGGACCCGATCCCAGATGTTTGCTGCGACGCCGCAGCGGCCAGTCGAAGGTACGTATCCGATCATGAAAAGCACTGCTTCCCTCTTTCACGCTCTGCTTGCCGTATCGATGCTTGCCGGCTGCTCCAGCTACCGCCCGACGCCGGCAGCCTTCCACGAGGTCCTCGACCAGCCTTACCGTCTCGGTGCCGGCGACCGTGTCCGCGTCACCGTGTTCGAGCAGGAGGGCCTGACCAACACCTACAGCGTCGACCAATCCGGCTACCTCTCCTTCCCGCTTGTCGGCGCCATTCCGGCGCGTGGCCACACCGCGCAGCAGATGGAAAAGGAGATCGCCGACAAATTGCGGCAAGGCTATCTGCGCGACCCCGACGTCTCGGTCGAGATCGATCGCTACCGGCCGATCTTCGTCATGGGCGAAGTGGGTGCCGCCGGCCAGTATTCCTACGTGCCCGGCCTGACCGTGCAGAAGGCCATCGCCATTGCCGGTGGCTTCTCGCCGCGCGCCAACCAGGAAAGCGTCGACATCACCCGCGACATCAACGGCAAGGTGATGACCGGCCGCGTGGTGACATCCGATCCGCTGCTGCCCGGAGATACCGTCTACGTCCGCGAACGCCTGTTCTGACAGACACCACGTGGCGGACAAGCTCAGGATCGTCCACTGCTTTCGTTCACCGGTCGGAGGAATTTTCCGGCATGTGCGCGACCTGACCGAAGCACAGGTCGCCGCTGGCCATGTGGTCGGCATCGTCTGCGATTCGACCACAGGCGGGGAATTCGAAGAGCGCCTGTTCGAGCAGATGAAGGACATGCTGGCGCTCGGCATCCATCGCACGCCAATGCAGCGCCATGTCGGCCCGGGTGATCTCGCCTCGGCCCGGCGCACCTACAGGATCATCAAGGAATTGCGGCCGGACGTGTTGCATGGGCACGGCGCCAAGGGTGGCGCCTATGCCCGTCTGTTCGGCTCCTTGTTGCGGGTATCAAGGTCTCGCGTAGCCCGCCTTTATTCGCCGCATGGCGGCTCCCTCCACTATGACGAAACGACAGCCACGGGGAAGCTGTTCTTCGCGCTGGAGCGCTCCATGGCGCATTTCACCGATTGCCTGCTGTTCGTCTCGGACTACGAGCGGCGAACCTATCGCAGGAAGGTGGGCGAGCCGCCGATCCCCAACACACTGGTCTACAACGGACTGCGCGCCGCCGAATTCGAGCCGGTACTCATCGGACCCGATGCGGCGGATCTGCTCTATATCGGCATGATGCGCGACCTGAAGGGACCCGACATCTTCATCGACGCTTTGGCCGCCGCCGGCCCGCGGCTTGGCCGCGCACTGAGCGCGGTGATGGTCGGCGACGGCGACGACCTGCCGCGCTACCACGCGCAGGTAAAGCGCCTGGGACTTCAAGGCCATGTCCGCTTCCTGTCGCCGATGCCGGCCAGGGAAGCCTTCGCACTTGCCGAGCTCGTCGTCGTTCCATCCCGTGCGGAAGCCATGCCCTATATCGTGCTGGAAACACTTGCCGCGGCAAGACCGATGATCGCCACCTCCGTCGGCGGCATACCGGAGATCTTCGGTTCCGGCTCCCCTGCCCTGATCCGCCCCGATCCGGCCGAACTGGCCGGCAAGATGAGCGAGGCGCTGGCCGACCTTGCCGCCTATGGCGCCCTGATGCCCGATGGCCCTGGCCTCAGGGCGCGCTTCGGTGCCGACGTGATGGCCGCAGAAATCGAGAAGGCCTATTTCGCCGCGCTCGGCAGGTAACGCCTGAGCGTTTCCAAAGCCACGCGTTGTTTCAAGGGTTTCTTAGCTCTCTTTTGCTATTCACCCTGGGGAAGCTTGCGGACTGTTCCATGAATGAGATCGATCCCGCGCGCCGCTTTTCACCCGAAGCGGTGCGTAAATTCGACGGCCCGACCGATGGCGATGCGCCCGGCGGCATGAACGATGTCGCCCGGCAGGTCGCGTCGCAATACCGGCGCGATACGATGTCGCCGATCATGGTCAGCGGCGTCCTGCGCATGGTCGAATTCGGGCTGCTGTTCCTTTCGGGGCTCTGCGTCTATTTCTACTTTGTCGGTTTCTTCAACTATCTCGCCTGGCAATATCCGGTGACCATCGCCACCGCGTCGTTCCTCGCCGTGGTGCTGCTCGACGTTACCGACTGCTACCAGGTGGTCTCGCTGATGCGGCCGATCGCCAATTTCGGCCGCATCCTGCTGGTCTGGGCCGGCGCCTTCGCCCTGATGGCATTGACGGCCTTCGCCACGAAGATGTCAGAAGACTATTCACGGCTTTTGTTCGGCACCTGGTTCGTCGTCGGCTTCGTTCTCTTGTTCGGCCTCAGGCTGGTGATGTCGAGGCTGATCCGGCGCTGGGCGCGCGACGGCCGCATGGAGCGGCGCGCCGTCATCGTCGGCGGCGGCAAGGCGGCGGAAATCCTGATTCGCTCTGTCGAAAAGCAGCCCTACAACGACATCCGCATCTGCGGCATCTTCGATGACCGCTCCGACAAGCGCTCGCCGCCGATCGTTGCCGGTTATCCCAAGCTCGGCACAATTTCGGAATTGATCGAGTTCGCCCGCATCGCCCGCATCGACATGCTGATCGTATCGCTGCCGCTGACCGCCGAGACGCGCGTGCTGCAGCTGTTGAAGAAGCTGTGGGTGCTGCCGGTCGACATCCGGCTTTCGGCGCATTCCAACGCGCTGCAGTTCCGTCCGCGCGCCTATTCCTTCATCGGCTCGGTGCCGATGCTCGATATTTTCGACAAGCCGATCAACGATTGGGATTCGGTCGCCAAGCGCGCCTTCGACATCGTTTTCTCGCTGATCGGCATCATCGTCTTCTCGCCGGTGATGCTGGCGACCGCGATCGCCATCAAGCTCGACAGCAAGGGGCCGGTGCTGTTCAAGCAAAAGCGGCACGGCTTCAACAATGAGATCATCGAGGTCTACAAGTTCCGCTCGATGTACACGGACCGGTCGGATCCGACCGCCAAGCAGACCGTGACCAAGAACGATCCGCGCGTCACCCGCGTCGGCCGCTTCATTCGCAAGACCTCGATCGACGAACTGCCGCAGTTCGTCAATTCGCTGCTGGGCTCGCTGTCGCTGATCGGCCCGCGCCCGCATGCGATCGCCGCGCAGTCGCACAACCTTCTCTACAACGAGGTGGTCGACGGCTATTTCGCTCGCCACAAGGTCAAGCCCGGCGTCACCGGCTGGGCGCAGATCAACGGCTGGCGCGGCGAGATGGACACCAACGAGAAGATCCGCATGCGGACGGAATACGACCTCTACTACATCGAGAACTGGTCGCTGCTGTTCGATCTCAGAATCCTGTTCCTGACGCCGATCCGGCTGCTCAACACGGAAAACGCCTATTGAGCGCGATTTCCCATGAGGTGCCGCAGGCCGCGGTCAACGCCAAGCTGATCGCCCTGATTTCCTCCAGTGCGGTGGTGGTCGGCATCCTTCTGTCCGGCTTCGTCATCAGCGAACCGGCGCCCTACGAAATCTACATGGCCGGGCTGATCGCCATCTGGGCGCTCTTCGGCCTGCGGATTTCGCGCGCGGCCATGCCGCTTCTGGTGCTGCTGGTGACGATGAACATCGGCGGGATGATCTCCATGACGCAGATGGCGGACCTCGCCTTCACGCCGCTCTATCTCTCCGTGTCATTGTTTCTCGCCTTCAGCGCGGTGTTCTTCGCCTCGGTCACCGCCACGCAGCCAGGCCTCTACCGGCCGATCTTCAATGCCTATGTCGTCTCGGCAGTGGCCACCTCGCTGCTTGGCATAGCAGGCTATTTCCATGCCTTCCCCGGCGCCGAAATGTTCACCAAATACGACCGCGCCGCCGGCGCCTTCCAGGATCCCAACGTCTTTGGGCCGTTCCTGGTGCTGCCCGGCATCTATCTGCTCTATCTGATCCTGACAGGATCGATCGCGCGCATGCCGCTGCTGGCGGTGCCGCTGCTGATCATCGCATTGGGCATCTTCTTCTCCTTCTCGCGCGGCGCCTGGGGCATGTTCGCCGTCTCTGCCGTGCTGCTCACCGGCTGCCTGTTCCTGCAGAGCGCTAGCGGCAAGTTCCGGCTGCGCGTGGTGATCATGACCATCGCCGCGCTGGCACTGCTGACGGTCGCCATCATCGTCATCCTGCAATTGCCCGGTGTGTCGGAGATGTTCTCCAGCCGCGCGCATCTTGAACAGAGCTATGACACCGCCCGCCTCGGCCGCTTCGCCCGCTACGGAATCGGCTTCCAGATGGCGATGGAGCATCCGTTCGGCATCGGGCCGCTGGTCTTCGGCAAGATGTTCGGCGAGGACACGCACGACATCTGGCTGAAAATGCTGATGGACTATGGCTGGCTCGGCTTCGTGTCGTTCCTGACGCTCGTCGTCTGGACCATGGTGGCCGGGTTCCGCATCCTGCTGCGCGACCGGCCGTGGCAGCCCTATCTGTTGTGCGCCTATGTCGCCTTCATCGGCAATATCGGCCTCGGCACCTTCATCGACATCGACCACTGGCGCCATATGTATCTGCTGCTCGGGCTGGTGTGGGGCGCCATCGCGCTCGAATACCGCCATCAGCGGCTGTCGCGGCCGGCATTTCGAGGCGCGCCGGCGATCGCATCCACACCCGCGTAATAAACGCCGAATTTCGGTTGACCCGGGCAGGGTTATCACGATACATCGCGCTCGGTCCGGAGTGTAGCGCAGCCCGGTAGCGCACTTGACTGGGGGTCAAGGGGTCGTCGGTTCGAATCCGGCCACTCCGACCATTTTAAGACAAGGACTTGCCCCCAAAAGTCCACCTTCATTTTCCATCTCTAGGGTAACTCAGGGGGGTAACACTCTCCCTTTCGGTGGCGTCCAGCGAGCTGGCGGCGCATCGCTCGCGTCTGGCGGTCGGTCAGGACTTCTTATCCCCGTTTGGATTTGGCACCGGTGCCTCTCGGACATCTCGCGGTGGTGGATCGACATGTTCAAGCTCCGAGGGCGCTTGATTGCCGCGATGAGGGACTGGTGTCTTCTTCTGGTCGGGCTCCTTCGGAGGAGGATCTTTGTTTCTGTTTTGCATATCAAGTTTCCAGCCCCTGCCGGCCGCGGGAGTAGCCGCGGCGCTGCAAGAAGGAAACCGAATCGTCAGCCTCTTGTTCCCGTTGTGCCCGTTAAAAGCCCGCCACCGTGAGGCAGCGGATGCTGGCGCGGAATGAGGCTGCGGAAGTGACACTGAAATTCGTCAGGCACCTTGCGCTTGAGACACTACACCTTTCGGCGATAGCCCTTTCATGCGGATGCGCTCTGGCTCTACATCGGAGTGAGCAGACGCTTCGGGTCAGCCAGCACAGCGCTTCCTCGAGCCAGACTGGTCAGGCCCAGCGGCCACTGCTGCTAGTCCCCGCTACGACCAAGCCGCTGGCCGCTCCATAGAAGAAAACCTCACCGGTATGCGGGCCCTTTGTCGGTCATTGCCCGCCCCCCTTCGAGAGGTTGCCTGCGCGTCGGGGCCGACCGATCGCAAGTTTCACCAAGGTCGCGTCGGACGCGCGGCCAGAGCCGAGCGGAGCTTTACCCAGAGCCGCCTGGGCTCAGGGAGCAGGTGCGCCTTCGTGAATAGATTTCCTGACCTCGGAACGGAACTCAGGCGTATCGTGTTCCCCATGAACAGACACAGCGTGTTGTACCGCAGCCTCGATCAGTTCATCCTCCCGATCCGCGGAGATAGCAACGGTGCATTTCATTTCGCTCGGGAATTCTCGGCAGTCAATGTATTTGCGTGCCATCGGTTTCTCCTGGAAATCTCGCCGTTTTCGGCGACCAAACAGCATACTCCTGCCCGCTGAGGCAAACAATCTACGTCTATGGGGTGGGGTCGTCAGCTTTTCGGCCATGCGGAGCATCGCTCGATCGCTATTGACAGACATCGATCCATTCGGCGCCGGTGAGGTCGACCATGCGCTGCGGGCTGAGCCGCACGGCCGCATTGGTGGCTCCGGCGGCAGGCACCACTTCTTCGAATTCGCGCAGCGAGACATCGCAATAGACAGGCAGTGGTGCCGGCAGGCCGAACGGGCAGACACCGCCGACAGGATGGCTCGTGGCGGCAACCACTTCGTCCGCGTCCAGCATGCGCGGCTTGCCGCCGAACTGGTCCTTGAACTTGCGGTTGTCCAACCTGGCGATGCCGCTGGTCACCACCAGCATGGTGCGCTCGCCGACGCGCAGGCAGATCGTCTTGGCAATCTGCGCCGGCAGGACGCCATGCGCCTGCGCCGCCAGCGTCACCGTCGCCGAGCTTGCTTGCGTGACAATGACCTCGATGTCAGCTGCATGAGCGGCGAAGAAGGCACGAACGGAGTCCAGGCTCATATCGAAAAAACCACGGTTCAACCTCGATACACGGCAGGCGCGATTGGCGCGGATTTGGATGCCGCAGGTATAAACACGCGCGATCTGTAAATCGGCAAGCCCGACCTGGTGGAGAACGCCGTCACATCAACAAGAAACCCGCCAGGCGGGCCTTGGCGGGTTCTTTTGCATGGCTGGTCCAGGCCTATGCCAGGGGTCGGCCTTGCGCGGCCGGCATCGGCACGGCGGCAGCGATGAGGGCGTCCTGAGGCAGGCGAAGCGCGGACGCAATACGACGCAGCTTCGACGGATCGGCCGCCCGGCCGTTCTCGATGTCCTCGATCTCGCCGACCGACAGGCCGCAGGTCAGGGAAAGCTCTTCCACACTGTATCCGCGGGTTTCCCGCATGGCTCTGAGGGTGGTGTAATTCGGCCCGATCTCACTGGCTAACGGTTCGGAGAGGGCGTGGCTTTTTGCATTGTTGGGCATTGGCAACTCCGCTGGCTGAAAGAGTTTGATCAAAATGGAGCGTTGCCTGAGACGAGCAGGAACATGCCCGCTCGCCAGCGATTTGCCAAGAGCCAAACAGGCCGTCACGCTATCGTGAACCGGACCCCGCAAGGCGGTCCACGCACATCGACGCCCATCAAGTTCTTTTGAACGGCCCGGCACCTTTTTGCCCGGAGGTTTAGACCCACCTGTTCGTTGTTCTGATGCGCCGGCGTGAAACCATCCGGTTCCAGCCGGCCCGTTCCCAGAAGGATCCCCACTATGAACTTCAAGACGTCCCTCCTCGTGCTCGGCACGATTTCCAGCCTTTTCATCGCCGGAGCGGCGACCGCCCAGGCGGCTGACACGCTACGCGTGCGCGGCACGGTGGTCAGTTTCGAGCCGTCGCTGCTGACCGTCAAAACCCGCCAGGGCGACACCTCCGCGATCAAGCTCAATACCGGGTGGAAGATCTCCGGCGTCGCCAGCGCCTCGCAAAAGGACATCAAGCAGGGCGACTTCCTCGGCATCGCCTCCGTCTCGAAGGCGGATGGCGGCAGCGGCGCGCTGGAGGTGGTGATTTTCCCAGCCGCCCTGAAAGGCACCGGCGAAGGCGACCGTCCCTGGGATCTGCAGCCGAACAGCCGCATGACCAACGGCACCGTGGCCGACGTCACCGACATAAGCGGGCGCGCCGTGACGCTGACCTACGATAACGGGCAGACCAAGAAGATTTCCATCCCCGACGACACGCCCGTCGTGACCTTCGCCCCGGCCACGCCGGCCGATCTCAAGCCGGGCGCGACGGTCTTCGCCACCGCCCAGCGCGAGGCTGACGGGACGCTGAGTTCCAGCCGCGTCGTGGTGGGAAACAATGGCGTGATCCCGCCGATGTAGCCGAAATCAGCGGCAAGAGCCGGCTTTTCGGCCCTCACAATAAAGTGTCGGGAAGCCGGTTCCCCAGAAACACGCCGGAAACAAAATTCTACAATCGGGAAATACTGACGAAAAAAATCAGGAGCGTAATTCCATTCGCGGCGATCGGGCCATCGACCCGATTTTAAGATCTGCCGGCGAAAGAAGGAAACGATCCATGAAGAAGTCCCTCCTCTCGGCCCTCGGGCTTGCAGTTGCACTCGCTTTCACGGCGCCGGTCATCGGTGCGACGAGCGCCGATGCGGCCCCGATGGCAAAGCATCATCGTCATCACCGCGTCCATCATCACCATGTTCGTCATCACCGCGTTCACCACTACGTTCATCACCGCCACCATGTGAAGAAGGCCTACTAAATACAGACTGCCAACGAGAAGACCGGCCTTGGTTTCTTGTTCAAGGCTGGTCTTCTCCTGGTCATGCAATGCCAAGCCCGAGACCGGGCTTTCGCGAACAGGGCCAGGCATCCCGATGATGGCCAGGCCGATATCTCCTGGACAGACAGCATCGTTCTGCCGGTCGCGCGATTGCAGCTCACGCTTCGCCAACCCGCCCTTGTGACGCGATTTTTCCTGAAGCTGAGCTATCTGCCCAATCCGGCCGCGTCCGTGCGCTCGCCATGAGCCGCGATACCTGCCCCGAGACCGCCATGCCGACGCGTGCTGGGGCGGCTGCCGCTCTGATCACATCCCCGCACGCCCATGCCGATGACATCCCCCGCGCGTCCATGCCGACGCGCTCCGTACGGGATGCCAAAGCACGGCTGATCACTGGCGCGCAAAGCCCCTGCCGAGGGCGGCGCGCATTTTTATCTCCGCATGAACCTTTCCTTCGAGGGCGGCACTAAGCCTGCATGGACGCCGGCAAGGCGATCCCCAACCAGACGGACGCCGGAAAGGCGATCCCCAATCAAACGGAAGGAAATGCAGAAATGACCAACATCTCGAGCTTCAAGCGCCTCTCGCTCGCTGCCGCCATCGCCATTTCGGCAATCGGCTCGATGTCGATGACGAATCCGGCTTTCGCCAACGGCACGCACCCCACCGGCGACGGCGGCGCGGTTTGCAAGGGCGCCGGCCACTGTCTGGTGCTCTCGATCGAGTGCAAGGGCACCTATACCGACGCCACCGATAAGAATGGCACGGTCTATGGCAAATGCAGCCAGACCGCGCAGGTTTCGCCCCAGGCCAAGATCAAGCTCGCGAAGTAACCACTGACAGCGAAGAGAATGGCGGCTCACCCTCCAAGGCCCGCCGCCATTTTCTTGTTTGAATTCCTTGTCTTATGACCGAGAGCGCCCCTTAGCGCCGGCTGAACAGCAGGCTGGCGACCAGACCGAGCACCACAAGCCCAACCGCGGCGGCCGCAGCCGGATGGTCACGAGCCGATTTCTCGACCACCCTGCCCTGTTTGCGGATTGCCGGCATCGCATCGCGCAGGCGTCCCGCGAGATCCGAATACGTGTCGAAAGCGGCATCGCGGCCATCTTCATAGTAGGCGCCACCCCGCTTTGACACCGCCTTGCGCAACGCCGCGAGTTCCCTCGAGAGGGCCGCGACCTGCTTTTCGAGGTCGATGTCCGAAAGGGTCGAAAAAGATGCCATCATGCGTTTCCTTGTCTTGCCATGCGACGTCGTCTTGCTGAACGACGTCTTGCAGAAGGAAACGTAACGCCTCACCCCGAGGCGGGTTCCGGTATCGAGGCTTCAATGCGCTTCGCGCTGATGTCAGCGCACCTGGTCAAGCAGGCGCTTGCATTCCAGGAGGTCGAACAGCGCTTCCTGCAGCAGCGCGCGATTGTCGCGCGAGAGTTTCGACGAGTCCGGCTGAACCGGGCCTTCCTCATCGCTCTTGCCCAGGCCGAAAAAGCGGCGGCTCGGCTTGACCCTTGGCTGACCTACCAGCTCGTCATCGCCGCCGCGCGGCTGTGCCGCCGGCGTCAGAGGCACCTGATCGGCCTGCTTTCGTTGCGAGATCGCCTCGACGGCGGCCATGTCCCCATTGCCGATTGCAACCAGGAAATGATTGCCGTTCTCGCGCAGCAGCTTCTGCACGCCCTTGATGGTGTAGCCTTGGTCGTAGAGCATGTGGCGGATGCCCTTGATCAGTTCGACATCCTGCGGCCGGTAATAGCGACGGCCGCCGCCGCGCTTCATCGGCTTGATCTGGTTGAAGCGTGTCTCCCAGAAGCGCAGCACATGCTGTGGCAGGTCGAGATCTTCGGCGACCTCGCTGATGGTACGGAAGGCGTCAGGGCTCTTGTCCATGGGCGAAATCCTCACGCTGGAGCGTGATCCGGAACGGTCTTCAGCGAGATCAGGCTCAACAAAGAGAAGCTCATTCCGTTTGCGCGGAATGGATCATACGCGGAACACCAATCCGGCCATGCTGCCGAATCGGGCCTTATTTCAGCGGTTTGTGAAGCAATATTCAAGCCCGGCGTGATCGCGGGGCAGGTTTTCAACCGTACAATGAAGGCTATTTGCCGCCCTTTGCCTTGCTGTTCTGGTGAGAGCGCAAGATGCGGTTCTTCAGCACGTTGGACGATTTGAACGTCATCACCCGGCGCGGCAGGATCGGCACCTCTTCGCCGGTCTTGGGATTGCGCCCGATGCGCTCGTTCTTGGAGCGGACATGGAACGTCGCGAAAGACGACAGCTTGACCGTCTCGCCACGCACAATGGCTTCGCAGATTTCGTCCAGCACGGCTTCGACCAGTTCGGCGGATTCAGTGCGCGACAGGCCGACCTTTCGGTAGACGGCCTCCGCCAGGTCGGCACGCGTAAGTGTCTTTCCCCCCATGCGACCGTCCCATCAGTTCAAAACGTAAAATCGGCACAACAACGGCAGAGCCTAAGTAATTGATCCGGCAAGGTCAAGGACCGAAACCGAGCCGTTCGGCACTTACCAGCGAACCAGAACGGCGCCCCAGGTGAAGCCGCCACCCATCGCTTCCAGGAGGACGAGGTCGCCCTTCTTGATGCGGCCATCGGCAACGGCCACCGCCAGCGCCAGCGGCACGGAAGCCGCCGAGGTGTTACCGTGCAAATCGACCGTAACCACCACTTTTTGCTCTGCTATCCCGAGCTTCTTGGCAGATGCGTCAATAATTCGTTTATTGGCCTGGTGCGGCACGAACCAGTCGAGATCGTCGGCCGATATGCCGGCGGCCGAGAAGGTTGCCTCGATGACGTCGGTGATCATGCCGACCGCATGCTTGAAGACTTCGCGGCCTTCCATCCTGAGGTGACCGACCGTTCCTGTGGTCGACGGTCCGCCGTCGACGAAAAGCTTGTCCTTGTGCACGCCGTCGGAGCGCAGGCTGGCCGCCAGGACACCGTGGTCGGCAATCGTGCCAGCTCCCTCGCCCGCCTCCAGGACAAGTGCCCCTGCGCCATCGCCGAACAGCACGCAGGTCGAGCGGTCGCTCCAGTCGAGGATGCGTGAGAACGTTTCCGAGCCGATCACCAGCACACGTTTGGCGAGCCCCCCACGGATGTAGAGGTCGGCTGTCGTCACCGCATAGACGAAGCCCGAACACACCGCCTGCATGTCGAAAGCGAAGCCGTGATGCATGCCGAGCCGGTTCTGGATCTCGACCGCGGTGGCCGGGAATGTGTTGTTGGGCGTCGACGTTGCCAGCACGATCAGGTCGATGTCATCAGGCGTCAGCCCGGCATTGGCAAGGGCGGCACGTGCCGCGGCCTCTCCCAGGGAAGCCGTCGTCTCGTCGTCGGCCGCGATATGACGCTGGCGGATGCCGGTACGCTGGGCGATCCACTCGTCCGAGGTTTCAACCATGCCCTCGAAATCGGCATTCTTCATGATGCGGCGGGGCAGCGCGGCGCCCGTGCCGCGCACGACTGATCTGATCAAAGTTCTTTCCTATTCCTTCGCGTCGGTAACGACGTCGGATTTCCGGGATGACAGGGCACGCGGGTTGCGCGCATGAAACAGGTCCAGGTCGGCTTCGATGCGGTCGAGCAGATTGTTGCGCACCATGTCATAGCCGAGCTCGATCGCCGCGGCGAACCCGTCCGAATCGGCACCGCCATGGCTTTTGACGACAATGCCGCTCAGCCCCAGGAAGACGCCGCCATTGGAGCGGCCGACATCCATCTTTTCGCGCAGGCGATCGAAGGCGCCCTTGGCGAAGACATAGCCGATCTTGGCCATCAGGGTGCGGCTCATCGCGGCGCGCAGATAGCCTGCGATCTGGCGAGCGGTGCCCTCCGCGGTCTTCAGCGCGATGTTGCCGGCGAAGCCCTCCGTCACCACAACATCGACCGTACCCTTGCCGATATCGTCGCCTTCGACAAAGCCATGATAGTTCATCGAGGCCATGTTGGCCTCGCGCAGCATGCGCCCTGCCTCCTTGACCTCTTCCTGGCCCTTGATCTCTTCGACGCCGACGTTGAGCAGGCCGACGGTGGGCCTAGCAATGCCGAATACGGCGCGCGCCATGCCGGTGCCGAGAATGGCAAAATCAATGAGCTGTTGCGCATCGGCGCCAATGGTGGCGCCGACGTCCAGAACCACGCTTTCGCCGCGCAATGTCGGCCACAATGCCGCGATCGCCGGGCGATCGATGGTGGCCATGGTGCGCAGGCAGAATTTCGACATCGCCATCAGCGCGCCGGTGTTGCCGGCGGAGATACAGGCGTCAGCGGCGCCCGACTTGACCGCTTCGACCGCCTTCCACATCGACGACTTCCAGCGCCCATGGCGCAACGCCTGGCTGGGCTTGTCGTCCATCCTGACCGCGATCTCGCAATGGAAGAATTCGCTCACCTCGGCCAATTTGGGGAACTTGGCCAGTTCGGGGCGCACAAGTTCCTCACGTCCGTAGATGACGAAGCGGATGTCGGGACGGCGAGTCGCGACCGTCATGAGCGCCGGAATGACCACGGCTGGTCCGTGATCGCCGCCCATGGCATCGATGGAAATCCTGATCACGCGGTATTTATCTCACGGTTATGCGGCAGGTCGCTTTAGTGATCGCGAAGGTTCGGCGAAAATAGCGGTTTTGGGTTTTCACACAACCGACTTTTCCATCGCGGGCGAGGTTTTCAGGATTTTCCCAGCAAGGATCGCAGTTTTTGCTGAAATTCATTCTCCACCGCTTCGGTCTCGCCGCCGGCATCCAGCGACGCGCCCGACTTGCGCGGATAGGGGTTGATCGCCAGTCCGAAGAACTGCTCGGCGAGAGCGCCGACATCGATCGTGTCGCCGGAGAATGTTTCGGGGCTGTCGGGACCATCCGCATCGAGCAGGATCTCGCCACCGCCCTCGAACCCCTGCCGCCCAAGCTTGGAATCCTCGGGCAGCAGCAGCGCCTCGACTGGCTCGTCGATATGCGCTTCAACGGGATCGAGCGTGACGATGCAGGCTTGGGTGATATCGGCCTCGACACGGCCGCTGACCTTGACGCCATTGCGTTTCCAGGAAGCGACGAGGAGTTCGGCGCGATAGGCTTCGACCGACAGCAGCCCGTGCTCCTCGGCAAGCGCGGCGCGCTGGGCGGCATCGGCCTCGATCACCACCGGCAGGCCCTTCTGCGGCAGCCGGGCGACATTCGCGAAAAAGGAAACCGGGCTAGGCGGATCAGCATGTTTCATCAAGCACCTCCCTTGGCGAGCGGAAACACCGCCGTGCCGGAAACGATCGATTGCGACGGCTGCGCGGCCAGTTGCCGGCAGGCGTCGGCGACATAGTCGGCCAGTTGCGACGCCTCCGGCCATGGACCGGTATCGGGCCGGACATTGCGGGCAAGCGCCGCGGTCAGCCCGTCACGATCGCTTCTTTCCAGCGCATCATCATAGGCGGCGGTGCGGCCATAGAACATCTTCGCCAGTTTCTTCATGCGCTTGGGCACGCCGACATCGCCAATGCCGAGTTCCCGCAGCGAATGATCGACGTCGAGAAAGAACTCGTCGATCAGCACCTGGGCGATCTCCTGCGCCACGCCGCCCTCGCCACGCAAGCGATGCTGGAACAGGAACATATGCAGCGAAAGCATCTCGAAACGGCCGAGCGGTGTGTCCGGCACATTCCAGTGGGAATAAAATACAGTCTGCCGCGCCGCCGCCACGATTTGTGCGTAAAGCGCGTCCGTTATGGCGCGGTTGGCGTGGCGTTCGCGACCAAAAAGGCGCTGGAACATGGGGATGGTCTCCCGGGGACCGTTTGTTGAATTGGCCTTGTTGCATCGGCAGGCAAGCTGGTTTACCGGTTTTGCGGCCCAGCGCAAGTTGCGGCGATATAATGGAGAATTGTTGTTGCGCGCGCTGAATTTCAAGTCGACCTTCTCGTCCAGGCCTGCCGGCGCAATCTCGCTGCTGCTCGTCGTTTCGGCGCTTTCGGCGTGTCACACCAACAAGATGATCGGCGACCTCAATCCGAGCGAGACGTTCACGCAAGGTTACGTCTACGATCAGCAGGCCGTCGATTCGGTGCCCGTCGGTTCCAGCCGTGAGCAGGTGCTTCTGGCGCTTGGCACGCCGTCGACCACGGCGACTTTCGACAACGAGGCCTTTTATTACATTTCGCAGACGCGCAAGCGCTATGTCGCCTTCGATAAGCCCAGGCTCGTCGACCAGAAAGTTCTGGCGGTCTATTTCGGCGCCGATGGCCGCGTCACCCAGATCGCCAATTACGGCATGAAGGATGGCAAGATCTTCGACTTCATCTCGCGCACCACGCCGACTGGCGGCAAGGACCAGAACTTCCTCAGCCAGATCATCAACGGCGCCAGCAAGCTGGCGCCCGGCATCCCCGGCGGCGGCACTCCCTGATCATCAGATCCTGCTTCCCTCGGGAAGGCAGCAACATCTCAGGCGACCAAAAGCCCGTGGGAGCGATCTCACGGGTTTTTGTTTGGCCAAGGTGAGCCAGGACGGCCAGCACGGGGCAAGCCGGCGTCAAAAACCAGCGGGTCTTGGGGTTTGAAGTGAGCAATGGGCCTGATCCGGGCCAAACAAAAAACCCGCGGGGATCGCTCCCCGCGGGTTTTATCTAACGGCCAGGCTCCGTTCAGCCGTGCGCGAGCACGGCCAGAAGCAGGAGCGCGACGATGTTGGTGATCTTGATCGCCGGGTTGACCGCGGGGCCGGCGGTGTCCTTGTAGGGGTCACCGACCGTATCGCCGGTCACCGAAGCCTTGTGCGCTTCGGAACCCTTGAGATGCTTGACGCCGTCCTTGTCGACAAAGCCGTCCTCGAACGACTTTTTCGCGTTGTCCCAGGCGCCACCGCCCGAAGTCATCGAGATGGCGACGAACAGGCCGTTGACGATGACGCCGAGCAGCGAGGCGCCGAGGGCGGCAAAGGCCGAGGCCTTCGACCCCGAGATCAAGAGCACGCCGAAATAGACGACGAGCGGCGCCAGCACCGGGAGCAGCGACGGGATGATCATTTCCCGGATCGCCGCCTTGGTCAGAAGGTCGACGGCTCGTGCGTAGTTCGGCTTGGAGGTGCCGGCCATGATGCCGGGATCCTCGCGGAACTGCTTGCGCACCTCCTCGACGATGGCGCCCGCCGCGCGGCCAACGGCCGTCATGGCGATGCCGCCGAACAGATAGGGGATCAGGCCGCCGAAGATTAGGCCGGCGACAACGTAAGGGTTGGAGAGATCGAAGGAAATCTCGCCCATGCCCTGGAAGTAGGGATATTTGTCGCCGTTGGCGGCAAAGAACTTCAGGTCGTTCGAGTAGGCGGCGAACAGCACCAATGCGCCGAGGCCGGCCGAGCCGATGGCATAGCCCTTGGTCACGGCCTTCGTGGTGTTGCCGACAGCGTCGAGAGCGTCGGTGGAGTGGCGCACTTCCTTGGGCAGACCGGCCATTTCGGCAATGCCGCCGGCATTGTCGGTGACCGGGCCGAAAGCGTCGAGCGCAACGATCATGCCGGCGAGGCCGAGCATGGTGGTGACGGCAATCGCCGTGCCGTAGAGGCCGGCGAGCTGGTAGGTCGAGATGATGCCGCCGACGATGACGATGGCCGGCAGCGCCGTCGATTCCAGCGAGACCGCGAGGCCCTGGATGACGTTGGTGCCGTGGCCGGTGACCGACGCCTGGGCAATCGAGTTGACCGGGCGCTTGTTGGTGCCGGTGTAGTATTCAGTGATCACCACGATCAAACCCGTCACCGCAAGCCCGATCAGGCCGCAGATGAAAAGGTTCTTGCCGGTGATGACCATGCCGGCGACCGTGCCGATCTCGCCCCAGCCAAGGCATACCGAGGTGGCGACGCCGAGGCCGACGATCGACAACAGGCCGGTCACGATCAGGCCCTTGTAGAGCGCGCCCATGATCGAACCGTTGGCCCCGAGCTTGACGAAGAAGGTGCCGACGATCGAGGTCAGGATGCAGGCGCCGCATATGGCGAGCGGATAGAGCATCGCGGCGCCGAGAATGGCGGTGCCACCGAAGAAGATGGCGCCGAGAACCATGGTGGCAACGACCGTCACCGCATAGGTCTCGAACAGGTCGGCGGCCATGCCGGCGCAGTCGCCGACATTGTCGCCGACATTGTCGGCGATGGTGGCCGGATTGCGCGGATCGTCCTCGGGAATGCCGGCTTCGACCTTGCCGACGAGATCGCCGCCGACATCGGCGCCCTTAGTGAAGATGCCGCCGCCGAGACGGGCGAAGATGGAGATCAGCGAGGCGCCGAAGCCGAGCGAGACAAGCGAGTCAATGACGATACGGTCATTGGGCTGCAGGCCCATGAAATGAGTCAGGATGAGGTAGTAGATCGAGACGCCGAGCAGCGCCAGGCCCGCCACCAGCATGCCGGTGATGGCCCCCGACTTGAAGGCGATGTCGAGACCGGCGGCCAGACTGTTGGAGGCCGCCTGTGCGGTGCGCACGTTGGCACGCACCGAAACATGCATGCCGATGAAGCCGGCAGCGCCCGACAGGACGGCGCCGATCAGGAAGCCGATCGCGGCGGTGATCGAAAGCAGCCACCAGGCGAGCAAGAGCACGACCACGCCAACGATGGCGATGGTGGTGTACTGGCGCGCCAGATAGGCTTGCGCGCCTTCGCGGATGGCGGCGGAGATTTCCTGCATGCGTGCGTTGCCCTGGTCGGACGCAAGGACCGAACGTGTCGCCCAGATAGCGTATAGGACAGAAAGCAAGCCGCAGGCGATGACGGCGGAAATAATGGTCATTGCCGATTTTTCCTCGATTGTTGGCCCAAATGAACCCCTCCCTGGGCCGATGAGACAAAGATGGAATCCCGCGCACGGAATCCGCCTCTTCGCATCGGTGTATGCGAAACAGTGCCGCGAACGTCAAGATATTGTTCAGTTTTTGCCCGGCTTTCGCCCAAAAGACAAAAGTCGCGACGACCCTGCCTGGCGCGGTCCTCATTTAGATCGATTGAAATGACCCAAAGGATCGTGCCGACAGGCCGTCAGCATCCCGAAGGACTACTCCGCCTCACGTCCCATGCGCCGCGCCGCATAGCGCTCGATCGCCGACAATCCGTCATAGATCAGCACGGCAAGGGCCGCCACGATCAGGCCGCCCTGCAGGATGAAAGCAAGATTGTTGGACAGAAGGCCAGCGATGATCACCTCGCCCAGCGTCTTGGCGGCAACCGTCGAGCCTATGGTGGCGGTGGCCAGGCTGATCACCACCGAGAGCCTGATGCCGCCCAGGATGATCGGCGCGCTGAGCGGCAGCTCGACCTTGGTAAGCCTTTGCCAGCCGGTCATGCCCGCGCCGCGCGCCGCCTCGACGACATTGGCCGGCAGCGTCGTCAGCCCGGTCAGAGCATTCTCGAAGATCGGCAGCAGGCCATAGAGAAACAGCGCGATCAAAGTCGGCTTCTCGCCGAAGCCGACAGCCGGCACGGCGAGCGCCAGGACCGCCACCGGTGGGAAAGTCTGGCCGATATTGACCAGGCTGCGCGACAGCGGCAGGAATTCGGCGCCCGCCGGCCTGGTGACAAGGATGGCCAGAGCCACCGCAACGATGGTCGCGGCGACGGTGGCGATCAGCACCGTGCGCAAATGCAGCAGCGTCAGCGTCAGCAGGCTGCCCTGATTGTAGATCACCGGCGCGTTGTTCTCGGTCAGCGGCTTGAGCATCGGCTCAAACCAGCCCGGACTGGTGACGAACGCCACAAGCAACACCACCAGCGCAAGCCTGAGCAGCAAAGGCAGCCAGGCTTTCATGCCGGCCTCGCCGCCCGCTTGACCAGCCCATCCACCGTAACGCGGCCGAGCGGCTTGCCGTCGGCGCCTTTGACCGGCAGCGCCGGCCGGCCTGTCCATAGGAGTTCAGCCAGCGCATCGCGCTGGCTGGCATCGCCGGGGATGGCTTCGCCCTCGGCGGCGCCGTTTTCCACCGCGTCACGCACCCGTCCGAGCGACAGCAGCCTGAATGGCCTTTCGCTGGCGCCGACCAGGGTCTCGACGAAGCTGCTGGCCGGGTTTGCCAGGATCTCGGCGGGTTTGGCGTATTGCACGAGCTTGCCGGCATCCATGACGGCGATCTTGTCGCCCATATGCACGGCCTCTTCCATGTCGTGGGTGACGAGGATGATGGTGGTGCCGAAGCGCTTCTGGATCGCCAACAGATCCTCCTGCGCCTTGGTGCGGATGATCGGATCGAGCGCGCCGAACGGCTCGTCCATCAACAGCACGTTGGGTTCGGCGGCGAGCGCGCGGGCCACGCCGACCCGCTGCTGCTGGCCACCGGACAGTTCGTGCGGGTAGCGCGGTCCGAATTCCTGGGGGTCGAGCTGATAGAGTGTCATCAGCTCATCGACACGCGCCCTGATGCGATTCTTTTCCCAGCCAAGCAGGACCGGCACGGTGGCTATATTCTGCGCCACGGTGCGATGTGGAAACAGGCCGTGGCCTTGGATTGCATAGCCGATGCTTCGGCGCAGTTCGTAGCCCGGCACCGAACGATTGTCGGCGCCGTCGAGCTTGATAATGCCAGCGGTCGGTTCGACCAGCCGGTTGATCATGCGCAGCAGCGTCGTCTTGCCCGAGCCTGAGGTGCCGACAATGACGGCGATGGTACGTGGTTCGATGACCATCGAGACGTCGTCGACGACGGTGGTCGTGTCATAGCGCTTGGTGATGCCTTCGATCTCGATCATGCCGTTTCAACCCTGCGCTTGGTGGCGGTCATTTCGATCACTGCGTCGAGGATGATGGCGGCGGCGAAGGCGAGCGCCACGGTCGGCACCGCGCCGAGCAGCACCAGGTCCATCGCGGTCTGGCCAACGCCCTGGAAGACGAAGACGCCAAAGCCGCCGCCACCGATCAGCGCTGCGATGGTGGCGAGGCCGATGTTCTGCACCAGCACGATGCGGATGCCGGTGAGGATCACCGGAAAGGCCAGCGGGAATTCGACGCCGAACAGGCGCTGGCGGTCGGTCATGCCCATGCCGCGCGCCGCGTCGTTGGCGGCGCGCGGCACGCCAGCGAGGCCGACCACGGTGTTGGCCACAACCGGCAGCAGCGAATAGAGGAACAGGGCGACGAAGGCCGGCGCGGTGCCGATGCCACGAATGCCGAGCGCGGCCGCTCCAGGCACATGCGTGGCGATCCAGCCGAGCGGCGCGATCAGCAGGCCAAACAGCGCGATCGAAGGAATGGTCTGGATGATGTTGAGCACGTTGAGCACACCGGCCCGCAGCCTTTCGACACGATGACAGAGTATGCCGAGCGGTAGGCCGACGACGACCGCCGCAAGCAGCGAGCCAAGCGCCAGCGTCACATGCTTGGAACCTTCGGCCCAGAAACTGTCGGCGCGGTTGGCGTATTCCTTCAGGATGGAAAGGTCGTTCCAGGCTCCCGACACTAGCAGCAGCCCGATGGCCACGGCGGCGGCGACCAGTACAGCGACGCGGGCCCAAGGCGACAAGTTCAGGCGCGTCAGCACGTCCGCCAGCAAAAGCGTGAAGGCGAAGATGAGTACCCAGAACCCGGAGGCCGGCGATACCCTGGCAAGGGTGTTGCCGGCCGGCGTCAAGAATGTGCCGGCAACTCCGACGAGCAGCGCGAGCGCGGCAAGCGCCACGACACTGGCCGCAAGGCGCAGCATAAGCGGTGTCCTGAAGAGCGCCATGAGCGCCGCGACGATCACGATAGCCATCAGCAATGGCCCGGCGGTTGCTGGCAGCGCCTCGAGAATCGAGCGCGCCTGGCCCGGAACGATCCGATTGGCGCGGAACGTGGCGAAGGGAGCGAGGAACGCCGCATAGGCCGCGATCGCGGCAATGACCACGCCGAGCTTGTCGAAACGGATCTTCACGCCCTTCCCCGTCGGTCGTTCCGGCGCGCCACGCGAGCGGCGCGCCGGAATCGTCCTACTTCAGAAAGCCGTTTTTCTTCAGGAAGTCCTCGGCGACGCCCCTGACCGGTTCGCCGCCAACCTGCACGCGGCCGTTTAGCTCCTGTAGCGTGACCAGGTCGAGCTTGGCGAAGACCGGCTTCAGCAGCGTCTCGATCTCGGGATGTTGCTTGAGTACGGATTCACGGATGATCGGCGCCGGCTGGTAGACAGGCTGAACGCCCTTGTCGTCCTCAAGCACGACAAGGCCGGATGGCGCGATGCCGCCATCGGTGCCGTAGACCATGGCGGCGTTGGCGCCACTGGTCTGGTTGGCGGCCGCGGCGATTGTCGCCGCCGTGTCACCGCCCGAAAGCGTGATCAGCTGGTCCGGCTTCAGCGTGAAGCCGTAGGTGGTCTGGAAGGCCGGAAGGGCGGCCGCCGAATTGACGAACTCGGCGGAAGCCGCGAGCACCACCTTGCCGCCGCCGGCGACGTATTTGCCGAAGTCCGAAAGCGTGACGAGCTTGTTCTGGTCCGTCACTTCCTTGCGCAGGGCGATCGCCCAGGTGTTGTTGGCCGGCGCCGGCGACAGCCAGACGATTTTGTTGGCGTCGTAGTCGAGCTTCTTGGCCGTCTCATAGGCCTTGGCGGCGTCCTTCCAGACCGGGTCATCGGCCTTCTCGAAGAAGAAGGCGGCGTTGCCGGTGTATTCGGGATAGATGTCGATCTCGCCGGCGGTGATCGCCTTGCGCACCACCGGCGTGCCGCCGAGCTGAATGCGGTCCGATGTCTTGATGTTGTTGGCGTTGAGAACGAGCTGGATGATGTTGCCGAGCACGCCACCCTCGGTATCGATCTTCGAAGAGACGACCACCTGAGCACTGGCGGAAGTTGCCGTGATGGCCAGCGCCAATGCCGCGCCGGCGAAACCCTTGACTGAAAACATTGTGAAAACCCTTTGCTGTGAACCGGAATGCGGCGGCCGCATATGAGCATGGCTTCAACGGCCAGTCGGGGCACACGGTTTCATAACAATAGGCACAGACGCAATAATTTTGTTTCAGATCGGCAAATTCAACCGAAGCAATCCTGACAGCATCATGTCAGCTCGACAGCAGTTCAGGGATCAGGTGCGCGCGTTGCGCGGGGCCGTCACCTTGAGCGCGCCGAGGGCCACGAAGCACAGAACTGTGACCGGAAAGATCATCCAGTTCAGCATCTCCCAACCCCAGGCGTTGTAGACCATGCCCGACAGCAGCGACGCGCAGGCGACGGAGCCGAACAGGACGAAGTCGTGGAACCCCTGCACCTTGCCCTTTTCCGACGGCCGGTAGCTGGCCGCGACCATGGCGGTGGCGCCGATGAAGCCGAAATTCCAGCCAAGGCCGAGCAGGATCAGCGACGTCCAGAATTGCCACAGCGCCAGGCCCGACAAGGCAACGGCAGCACAGCCGATGAGCAGGATCAGGCCGATGGCGACGATGCGCTCGGCGCCGAAGCGATGGATCAGCGAGCCGGTGAAGAAGCTCGGCGCGAACATCGCCATGACGTGCCAGGAAATGCCAAGCGTCGCATCGTCCTCCGACAGGCCGCAGCCGACCATGGCCAGCGGCGCGCCGGTCATCACGAAGCTCATCAGCGCATAACTGCCGACGGCGCAGAACAGTGCGGCGACGAAGCGCGGCTTGGTGACGATTTCGGACAGGGGCCTGGCATCGCCGCCGGAAACGTCAACCTTGCTCGCCGCCTTCGCCGGCAGGCGCAGAAACGACAGGATAATCGCGCCCACGGCTGCCAGCGGCAGGATGGAGGCGAACGATCCGGCAAACATCACCGGTGCGAACAGTTCCCGGGTGAAGATGACGATCTGTGGCCCGAGGATGGCGGTGATAATGCCGCCGGCCAGCACAAAGGAGATGGCGCGCGCCTTGAACTGCGGCGGCGCATTGTCGGCGGCAGCGAAGCGGAATTGCTGGACGAAGGCTCCACCGATGCCGATCACCAGCAACGCGAACGCGAACAACCAGAAACTACCGTGGAAAAGCGCCAGCGTGGCAATCAGACCGCCAAGCGCGGTGACGACAGTCCCGGTCATGAAGCCGCCCCGCTGGCCCAGTTGGCGGATAATGGCCGCGGCGGGTAAGGCGCCGAGAGCGACACCGACATTGAAGCCGGTGATCGGCGCCGTCGCCAGCGATTTGTCGGCACCAAGCAGGTATTGGCCGGCCAGCGCGCCCATCGAAATGGCGATGGGCGCCGCCGAGCCGATGATCGCCTGTGAGGCGGCGAGAATCAGCGCGGTGCGCCGCGCCTCCCTGCCCGTCTCAATGGCGATAGCCGTCACGATGCGTCCTTGCCGCGCCCCTCGCCGCGCACCCGGCGTGACACGCGGTCGAGCACGGCATTGACCAGCTTCGGCTCGTCTTCCTCGTAGAAGGCCTTGGCTATGTCGACATATTCCGAAACGATGACCGCCACCGGCACGTCTTCGCGCTTCATCAATTCATAGACGCCGGCGCGCATAATGGCGCGCAGCGTCGAATCGAGCCTCGACAGCGGCCAATCATCGGTCAGCGCCTGGCGGATGACTGGATCGATGGTTTTCTGGTTCTCGACGACGCCGGTCAGGATGGCGCGGAACCATTGGGCGTCCGCCTCGCGATAAAGCGCGCCGTCGACTTCCTTGCCAAGCCGGAACGCCTCATATTCGGCGGTGATCTCGAAGACGCCGCTGCCGGCGACATCCATCTGATAGAGCGCCTGCACGGCGGCCAGACGGGCCGCGCCACGCTTGTTGGCATGGCGCACAGCGGGCTGTCCGGGCGAAGCGGGTTCGCTCACGATCGCGCTCCCAATTGTTCCTTGAGCGCGATCATGGTCAGCGCCGCACGCGCGGCAAAGCCGCCCTTGTCGCCTTCCGAGCGCTTGGCCCGCGTCCATGCCTGCGCATCGCTCTCGGTGGTCAGGATGCCGTTGCCGACGCAGACCGAGTCCTGCACGGACAGGTCCATCAGCGCGCGGCTGGATTCATTGGCGACGATATCGAAGTGATAGGTGTCGCCCCGGATGATCGTGCCGAGCGCGACAAAACCATCGTAATTTGTGCCGCCTTCCGCCGCGCCATCCAGCGCGAAGGTAATCACTGCGGGAATTTCGAGCGAACCTGGAACGGTGACGACGTCGTAAGTCGCGCCCGCTTCCTCGAGCGCGCTCGTCGCGCCGTCGAGCAGCGCGTCGGCAAGGTCGTCGTGAAAGCGCGCTTCGACAATCAGCAGATGCGCCTTCGCCTTCGGACGAATGAAGGCTTTGCCGTGTTGGGATGTACCAGCCATAAAAGTCTCCGGGGGGTTGCCGGTGACTTAGGCCGAAGCCAGATTGATCGCAAGCAGAAGATTGCTGGAGGGTGCCAGACGCGTTGGACCGGCCGGTTCGGCAGACTTGCTAGAGCCCCTCTTTCGCCGCCTCGATCAGCCGCGCGGCGTAGCGGGCCATGGTGTCTATCTCGAGATTGACGCGGTCGCCGAGCTTGCGCTCGCCCCAGGTGGTCACGGTCAGCGAGTGGTGGATCAACAGCACGTCGAAGCGGGTGCCCTCGACCTTGTTGACGGTGAGCGACGTGCCGTCGAGCGCGACGGAGCCCTTTGGCGCGATGAACTTCGCCAGATGGCGCGGCGCCTCCAGCGTGAAGCGCACCGCGTCGCCCTCGTCCTTGCGCTCGACGATCTCGGCGGTGCCGTCGACATGGCCCGACACGATATGGCCGCCGAGCTCATCGCCGATCTTCAGCGCCCGTTCGAGATTGACCTTGCTGCCGGATTTCCAGCTCGAAGCCGTGGTCAGCCGCAAGGCCTCTTCCCAGGCCTCGACCTCGAACCAGCGCGCGTTCGAGCCATGTTCGGGCAGCGCCGTGACCGTCAGGCAGACGCCGCCGCAGGAAATCGAGGCGCCGATGGCGATGGTTTCGGGGTCATAGGCGGTATCGATACGCAAGCCGACGCCTTCGGTGAGCGGCTTGATAGCCGCGACGGTGCCGATATCGGTGACAATTCCGGTAAACATCGATGCTGATCCCTAGAGGTCCCTTACCCACTCGGCGTAGCTGTCCTCGCCAAAACGCATCTCGCGCAGTTTGCGGAAGCCTGCCGGGATATGGTCTGCATCAACCGGCGATGCAATGCCATCCTCGCCGATCGCCTCCGGCCCCTGGAACAACACGATGCGGTCGACCAGATCTTCGTCGAGGAATGCCTTGGCGACCTGGGCGCCGCCCTCGACCAGCACGCTTGCCATGCCGAGCGCCGCCAAGTCTTCGAGCAGTTCCGGCAAGGCGACGACGCCGTCATGGGTTTCGGTGCCGATGAAGCGTACGCCGGCGCGTTCGAGTGCAGCCCGACGGTGCGGATCGGCCTCAAGACACGCAGCGACATAGAGCGGCACGCGGTCGACACCGGAAACCAGCTTCGAGGCTTCCGGCAGCCGGATCTGGCGATCGAGGATGATGCGCGCCGGCGAACGGTTTTCCAGCCCCGGCAGTCGCACAGTCAGCGCCGGATCGTCTTCCAGCGCCGTGCCTATGCCAATCAGGATGGCGTCGGACTCCGCGCGCATCAGATAGACATCGCGACGCGCGATCTCGCCGGTGATCGCAACCTGGCCGGCGCCTTTCCTGCCGATCTTGCCGTCGCTCGAAAGCGCAAGCTTCAGCGTCACTTCCGGGCGTTTTCGCAGAGATCGAATCAAATAGCCTGCCATCTGCTCGGCGGCTTCCGTGGCCAGCACCTTCTCCACCACCTCGATGCCGGCGGCGCGCAGGATGGCATAGCCCTTGCCGGAGACACGCGGATCCGGATCGCTGGCAGCCCCTACGACGCGCGCAATGCCGGCATTGACCAGGGCATTGGCGCAAGGCGGCGTGCGGCCGTGATGGGCGCAAGGTTCTAGCGTGACATAGGCGGTGGCACCACGCACGAGCTCGCCGGCCTCGGCCAACGCCTCGGTCTCAGCATGCGGCCGGCCGCCAATGGCGGTGACACCGGTACCGACGATCATCGGCCCCTCGCCGTCATCGCGCACGATCAGCGTGCCGACAGAAGGGTTGGTGGAGGTGCGGCCGGCATTCCTCCGCGAAAGCCGCAAGGCGGCGGCCATGAAACGACGATCAAGGGCCGCTTGTTCGGCCTCGCTCAGTTGCGATGCTGCCATGCTCAGCCGGCGTCCTCTTCACTCTTGTCTTCGTCGCCCTTCAGCTCGCCCAGGAGTTCATGGAAATCCTTGGCCTCGCGGAAATTGCGGTAGACCGAGGCAAAACGCACATAGGCAACGTCGTCGAGCGACTTCAGCGCCTCCATGACCAGCCGGCCGACCTCGCCGGAGGCCACTTCCGTCTCGCCGGAGCTTTCGAGCTGGCGCACGATGCCGGTCACCGCGCGGTCGATGCGTTCGGGATCGACATTGCGCTTGCGCACCGCGATCTCGACCGAGCGCAGCAGCTTGTCGCGGTCGAACGGCACTTTCCGGCCCGACTTCTTGACCACGACCAGATCGCGCAACTGGACGCGCTCGAAGGTGGTGAACCGGCCACCGCAATCGGGGCAGATACGCCGCCTGCGGATCGCCGCGCCATCTTCGGCGGGGCGCGAGTCCTTCACCTGCGTATCTTCGGACTGGCAATAGGGACAGCGCATGGAGAGCCTTGGGTTCGCGAATCTGGTGAGGCGAAAGGCTTAGAGCTTTTCCGACCGGGATTGAAGCCGTTGCGTCTCTTCAACGGACTGCAGCATCAGAGATAGCGAGGCGCGAGGAAGATTGCCAGCGCGGCAACCAGCCAGACGGCGATGCCGCCGGCAACAGCCAGGCGATAGTCGACCTTGTCTATGAACAACCAGCAGGCGCCGAGGAAGGCAAGATAGGCGGGAATTGTCTTCATTCCGGCAAGGCAGGCATCGCGAAAACCGCCCGGATCGCCTTTGGCGCCGACGGCGAGCAAGGCAATGACGGCAAAGGTCGGCGCCAGCGGCAGGATACCTGGCAGGACATTGCCCCGTTTGGACGCCCAGACGATCAGCGCCGTCACCAGCCCGCCGACCACACCCTTCCAGACGATGTCCATCCGCGGTCCCTACCGCGACCAGGCCGTCACGGCGCGACGTCCTTGGTCGGGAAGCCGCAAGACGTCCCGAGGTTGCGGTAGGCCTTGGTGAAGCCGTCCATAGGGATGCTGGCGAAGGCCTGCTTGCCGAAAGTCACGTCGAGCGAGACGACCTGACGCATGGCTCGCAGTAGCGCGAGACTGGTCTTGGCCTGATTGTCGACCGTCCAGCTAGGACGGCCGATGCCGGCATCGTTGGAATAGACCGTTGCCGAAACCTTGACCCCGGGATCGCCGAACGTCGCCGCGATCTTCTTGCCGGTCGGCAGTTGCTTGTTGTCGACGGTGAGCATGATGGCCGGATAGGCATTAGGCGGCAGCGCATCGCCGGTCGAGATCGACAAGGTCAGCGTACCCGAATTGCCGCTCGCATCGTAGAACGCCGTCGAAGCCGCGCAGGTCTTGTGCGCATCCTGGCCGGTATCGAGTGTATCGACCATGGTTGTCCATCGGCCGAAGGTGCTTGTGACAGGCATGTCCGGAGCGGGCTGTGTCTGCGCCGAAGCAGGTCCATAGACGGCCAGCCATCCCACAGCGCCGAGCAAGGCGATACGAAAATTGCGCATCATCGTTTCTCCAGTTCCATGCGCCACCCGATCAGGGGTGGCGCACCGCCGGCGGATAAAAGATGACGCTTCGCGCCTGGTCAATCGATAAGGATGTCAGCCGAGGTAGGGATAGAGCGGAAACCGATCGGTCAGCGCCACGACCTTGGCCTTGACCGCCGCCTCGACCGCGGCATTGCCCTCGTCCGAATTGGCGACCTTGAGACCATCCAGCACTTCGGCGATCAGCTTGCCGATCTCGCGGAATTCGGCCTGGCCGAAGCCGCGCGTGGTGCCGGCCGGGGTGCCGAGACGCACGCCCGAGGTGACGAAGGGCTTTTCCGGGTCGAAGGGAATGCCGTTCTTGTTGCATGTGATGTTGGCGCGGCCAAGCGCTGCCTCGGCGCGCTTGCCGGTGGCGTTCTTGGGGCGCAAATCGACCAGCATCAGATGGTTGTCGGTGCCGCCGGAGACGATGTCGAGGCCCGTCTCCTTGAGGCTCGAAGCCAGCGCCTTGGCGTTGGCGGCCACACTCTCGGCATAGACCTTGAAGCTCGGCTTCAACGCCTCGCCGAAGGCCACCGCCTTGGCGGCGATGACATGCATCAGCGGGCCGCCCTGCAGGCCGGGGAACACCGCCGAGTTCATCTTCTTGGCGATGTCTTCGTCGTTGCACAGGATCATGCCGCCGCGCGGGCCGCGCAGCGACTTGTGCGTGGTGGTCGTCACCACATGGGCGTGCGGCAATGGCGAGGGATGCACGCCGCCGGCGACCAGGCCCGCAATATGCGCCATGTCGACCATCAGATACGCGCCGACCGCATCCGCGATCTCGCGAAAGCGCTTCCAGTCCCAGATGCGCGAATAGGCGGTGCCGCCGGCCAGGATCAGCTTCGGCTTGGTCTCATGCGCGGTCTTCTCGATCGCGTCCATGTCGAGCAGATGGTCTTCCTTGCGCACGCCGTAGGAGACAACCTTGAACCACTTGCCGCTCATGTTGACCGGCGAGCCGTGGGTGAGATGGCCACCGGAATTGAGGTCGAGGCCCATGAAGGTGTCGCCGGGCTGCAGCAGCGCCAGGAACACCGCCTGGTTCATCTGGCTGCCGGAGTTCGGCTGGACGTTGGCGAAATTGCAGCCGAACAGCTTCTTCGCCCGCTCGATGGCCAGTTCCTCGGCCACGTCGACGAACTGGCAGCCGCCATAGTAGCGCTTGCCCGGATAGCCCTCGGCGTATTTGTTGGTCATGATCGACCCCTGCGCCTCGAGCACCGCACGGGAAACGATGTTTTCCGAGGCGATCAGCTCGATCTCATGACGCTGGCGGCCAAGCTCGTTACGGATGGCGCCGAAAATCTCCGGATCGGCGTCTTCCAGCGTGGTTTCGAAGAAGGATTCGAATTTGTTCGACGCTGCCGCTGCTGTTGCCATGGCCTGAAATCCTCCGGTTCGGGGCAATTTGCTTATGCTTATCGTTGCCCCAAAACCGCTGCACACTTTTGGGCGACACGCATTGCCGCGCCATTAACACAGTTGTTTTCGACCCGCCACGTTTGCGGCGCGAAATTTGCTGGCCGGTTTGCGGCAGAGACTGCAAATCCGCGGCCGCTGAGCACCGCCGGTGCTATTTCCGTGTCTGCCTGCCGTTCAAAAGGGCTTCTGTCAGGGTGATCTCGGTGAACAGCGCCCGCGCTGTGTGGTCGTTGATCTCGCCGCGGCGAAGCATGGCGCGCAAGGCGTCACGCTCGGCGGAGATGCCGGCGAGCCTCAGATCGATCTCCAGCCTTCCCGCCTCGCGCACCTCGGCGCGCGCCTCATCGGCCTCGTCGGACGCCGCGATGCGGCGCCGGTAGGCAGCGACAATGCCGTTGGCGGCAGCGAGCTTGAGGCCTGGCACATCGCCCTCCTCTTCATCGGTCTGCGCGATGCTTTCGAGGTGGGCGATCGCCGCCTTCGCCGCGCCGACACGCGCCATGCGTTCCTCCGCGGCGCCGGCGTCTTCGCCGGGCTCGACCAGGCCGCGCGCGATCACCGGCAACGCCAGGCTGGCGATGACCAAGGAACAGATGATGACGCCGGCGGCGAGGAAGATGACCAGGTCGCGCGCGGGGAATGGCGAACCGTCCCGGAGGGCCAGCGGCAGCGACAATATGCCGGCCAGCGTGATGGCGCCGCGCACGCCCGCAACCGATCCGGCGAGCCGCACCCGCAGGCCGAACGGTTCGGCCTGCCGCTTGCCGAGCCGCGCCGCAAAACCCGCTGTGATGTCGCCAATCCAGATCCAGACGAAGCGGAGCGCGATCAGGCAAAGGGTCAGCAGCAGAACCGTCAGGACCGGCTCCAGAAGCCAATGGCGGCTGGACAGTTCGGGCGGCACCTTGCGAATGATTTCGGGAAGCTGCAGGCCAAGCACGATGAACAGCGCGCCGTTGAAGACGAAGGAAAACGTTGTCCAGAGCGAGATCGTCTGCATGCGCGCCGAGACGCCGAGAAAGCGGAATATCCCGGTGCTCCCGGTCAAGAGACCGGCGGTCACCGCGGCCAGGATGCCCGAGGCCCCGAAATGCTCGGCGCCGAGATAGGCGACGAAGGGCAGCAGAATGGTGATCAGCACCTGCGCCTCGGCCGGCACGCCGCCTATGCGGTTCAACAGTTGCAGCGCCTTGGCGGCGACGAACAAGGCCGCCACGCCGGCGAGGATACCGACCGCCACAGCGTAAACAAAACTCAGCGAAGCGGCGGCAAAGGAAAAACTGCCGGTCAATGCCGCCGCGACGGCAAAGCGGAACATGACCAGGCCCGACGCATCGTTGAGCAGGGACTCGCCTTCCAGAATGTGCATCAGCCGCGCCGGGACGACGTTCCTGTCGACGATCGAGGAGACGGCCACCGCATCGGTCGGCGACAGCACGGCCGCGAGCGCGAAGGCAACGACCAGCGGAATGCTCGGCACGAGCCAGTGCAAGGCATAGCCGAAACCGACAATGGTGAAGAAGACGAGGCCGATGGCAAGGTCGAGTATCGGCCCGCGCAGTGCCATCAGCTCGCGCTTGGGCGCGCCGAAAGCATCGCTGAAGAGCAGCGGCGGAATGAACACCAGTAGGAACAGTTCCGGATCGATCTCGACATGGATGCCGCGCACCGGCCAGGCAAGGGCAGCACCTATGGCGATCTGCAGGACCGGCAGCGGCACCCGCACCAGCGCGCCTGAAACGGCGACGAAGACCAACACGACGAGGACGAAGATGGCGGCTTGCATGGCGCGATTCCGGCTGTTTAACGAACCATGCGCAATCGCCGGTCTCGCGTCCAGACAGCGCCGGGACGGCAGTGACCGATGGGGCAGCAGACCGTATGGCCGGAATCAAAAGGCGGTGGCGCGGCTGGTCAACCAGCAACTGATCTAACGATCCCGCAAACAAAAGGCCGCCCATTCGGGCGGCCTTTCGTCAGAATTATCAGTCTTTTAGAGCGAAGAGGTAATCTGCAGTTCGCTGGCGCCGTCCAAAGCGTAGACGTCGTCGCGGAACTGGACGACGCCGGGTCCGGTCGACCAGGCCGAGAGATAGAGGAAGTGCACCGGCACCGGGTTGGTGACCTGGATCGGCGTGTTCTGGCCGGTCTTGATCGCCGCCTCGAAATGCTGACGGTCCCAGCCGGGCGTGTCGCGCAGGATCCAGGTGACGAGATCGCGCACGTTCTGGACGCGCACGCAGCCCGAGGAATCGAAGCGCATCATCTTGCCGAACAGGCTCTGCTGCGGCGTGTCGTGCATGTAGACGCCGTCCGGGCTCGGGAAGTTGATCTTGACCGACGCCATGGCGTTTTCCGAACCGGGATCCTGGCGGAACCGGTACTTGGCCGCATCATCCGTCGACCAGTCGACATTCATCGGATCGACTTCGCTGCCATCCGGCGCGAACAGGCGGATATGGCTGTTCTTCAGATAGTTGGGATCCTTCCGCATCAGCGGAATGATGTCCTTGCGCACGATCGAGACCGGCGCGTTCCAGTATGGGTTGACGATGATCTCGTTGATCTTGGAATTGACGATCGGCGTCTGGCGATCGATCTTGCCGACGATAGCGGTGTGGCGGAGCACGACACGGTCATTCTCGACGGCTTCGATCTGTGCGGCCGGAATGTCGACCAGCACATAGCGGCTGCCGAGCGTGCCGGCCTTCTCCTTCAGCCGCTGCAAATTGGTCTGCAGCTGGCCAAGCCGGACCTGCGCCGAAACATTCATCGCCGCATAGGTGTATTTGCCCATGGAACCGTCAGCCGGCAAGCCATGGCGCAGTTGGAAGCGCTTGACGGCCGAGTCGACATAGGAATCGAAGGCCGTCGAAATGCCGGCGCTCTGCGACAGGTCGCCAGAGACGATGAGCCGCTTGCGCAGCGGGACGACATCCGGGTCATCGACGCCGAGTTCCAGTTTCTTGGTCGCGGGAACCTCTACCCAGCCGCCCTGCCCGACAATGTTCTGATACTGCGCGACCGCCTGCTCGGTAAACGCAACGGTCTGCGTGCTGAAGATCGGCAGTGTCGAGGCCACCTTGCCGCCTTCGCTGGCGCGGGCATCGAACTGGTCGTCCCAATTGCCGCGGGCCGAGGATTTCAGGATATCCCCGATCACGTCCTGCGCGCTCGCGCGGCCGGCCACCATGGTGGCGGCGAGCAACGAGGCTCCGGAAAGGAAAAAGCGGCGGCTGGTTCTCATGGACGTTCCAGACATTCTTGTAGCATTCGATCAGGGGCGATTTTGCCCGCACTCTAAAGTTGGCAATCTTAACAATTAGCCAACCATGTCCGCATCGGTTCGGCCACAAACGCGTGACGCACCGTCCGGTTCCAGGTGAACACATGGCCTTGACCGCAGCTTCACCGGGATCCTCGGTCCCATTGGAATATGGCGGCAACGTGGCCTTGGCCCGCAATTTGCGCCGCCCGGCATGGCGAAATGAAAGGGGCGTGGTTTTTCGGTATCGAAGCCGCCCTGTCGCGCATCGTCAGGGCCGGGAAGCGCAGGAACCGAGGCGTTTCATCCGCGCAGACGGCTAGGGCCCTGGGTTGGTCTTGGCTTCCAGTTCCGAACACCGTTGCAGCACCTGGTACTCGGGATACCGCAATATCTTGTTGTCATCGAGCTTGAGCAACAGCGCGCGTCGCTTCTCGACACTCTGCTCATCATCCGAGCAGGTCATGTCCAGGATGACGGCGTCCAGGCCCCTGAGCTTCTGGACCTGTCGAGGGTGCACCCAACTTCCCACATGTCCACCGATTTGTCGGTGAAGGTTACCCTGGAATCATTGTTCTCGCAGGGGCTGCTGCCTTCGATGGCGAAGGAATCTTTCCACCATTCCTGCGCGAAAGCCATCGCCGGTGCCGCCAAGAGCACCGCGGCAACCGAACAGATTTTGCAACAGCTGCTCCGACCCATCATGCCCCCTTGTACGGCGACACTAGCATTGTGGAGGCGAAAGCAAAGTGCGCGGCGGAACTCGCCGCTCACGGCTCCAAGTGCTGCATCGGTCAAGCGACGGCCACGCCAACTGCTGGCCGGCTGTCCATGATCAGAAAAAGGGCCGGTGCTTTCGGCACCGGCCCCTGACTGAAGGTCGCTGTTCGGGCCGTGCTTCTGCGGCACGGCTGCCGTTCGTGGATGGCTTACATCCGGTAGGCGATGGTATCGTTCCAGAAGCGGTCGAGCCGCTGCAAGGCGCGGTTCATCTGCTTGAACTCGTCCGTGTTGATGCCGCCGACCTGCTCGATCGAGCCGACATGGCGCTCGTAGAGACCGGCGACGACGTCGGCCACCTCATTGCCCTTCGGGGTCAGCGAAACGCGGACCGAACGACGGTCGATGCGCGAGCGCTGGTGGTTGATGAAGCCGAGATCGACCAGCTTCTTCAGATTGTAGGAGACGTTCGAGCCGAGATAGTAGCCGCGCGAGCGCAACTCGCCGGCGGTCAGCTCGGAATTGCCGATGTTGAAGAGCAGCAGCGCCTGGATGGCATTGATGTCGGAACGGCCGTTGCGGTCGAATTCGTCCTTGATGACATCAAGCAGACGGCGGTGCAGCCGCTCGACCAGCTGCAGCGATTCCATGTACAGCGAACGGATAGCCTCGCGGCGATCGTCGGAAACGTTGGCGGTCTTCGCCGCCGGACGCGAATTGATCATTGTCTTTGCCTCTCGTTTGTCGCCCTGGTGATTTTTTGTTTTTCACCTTGATCGCGACACTATCGAATACTCATAAAATTCGACTTAAACGCTAGGGCTAACAAGAGCTTACCGGTAAGAGGTTTCGGAAGAGGCTTAACGAACGGTCACCCGAGTAAGGATAATTAACCTAAAGGCTTAGGCACTTATCGCAGGGCTCAATCCGGTCGTTTGCCAAGTCGTCAACGGCCTCAATGGCTTAGTGCCGGACGGGGCGTTTCTGCAGCCAGATGACGACGCGAAAGACGATGTAGAGCAGCGCCACCGCCGCATGCGAGACGACGATCAGCGGCCGATGGCCAAAAAGCTCGGGAAAACCGGCATACATGACGGTCTCGGTGACCGCGCAGATGAACCAGATCACCGGGCCCCACGAGGCCAGCATCCACAACCCCGCCGCGGCAAAGGGGAAAAAAACGGCGAGCATCACCGCCGCCACCTGCCAATGCACCGGCATCAGGTCGAAGCGCCACAGCGGTCCGGGATAGAAGCCGATCAGCTTGATCCAGTATAGGATGCCGAACAGCAGGCAGTAGCCGGCGATGACGCGCTGGAACCAGGCGAAGATCACCTCGACCGTCGAGGGCTGCAGCACGACGCGTCTCGACGTCACCTCGCTCATAGCAGGAGTTCCCGTTCGCCGAGCGGGGCGAAATAGGCCTCGACATCCGCCTCGCCGACCGCGTCGAGCGTTGCCGGCCGCCATTGCGGCTTCGACCCCTTGTCGATAATGGCGGCGCGGATGCCTTCGTAGAAATCGTGGCCTGCAACCATGCGGTTGAGGATGCGGAACTCCATCTTCATGCACTCGTCCATCGACAAGGTCTGCCCGGCGCTGATCTGCCGCCAGGCGACGCGAAGGCTGGTGGGCGAGCGCGTGCGCATCGTCGCCAGCGTCTTTGCCGCGAATTCGTCGGTGCCCGCCGCGCGGTCAAGACTGTCGATGACATCCTGCAGCGACGGCTGAGCGAAATGGCGAGAGATCGCTTCCAGCGCCGCCCTGTCGGTCTCCCGCTTTGCCGGGACGAAGAAACCGCGCAGCACCGATTCCGGATCGCCGGTCAGCACCAGCCGATCAAGAAAGCTGGCCTGGTCCTCGGCCTTGATGGTGTGGGTGGCCAGCCCCGACCACAGCGCATCGCCATAGCGGATGCGGTTGCCGGTCAGGGCCAGGTATATGCCGAAGGAGCCACCAAGGTCGGGCAGCAAATGACTGGCGCCGACATCCGGGAAAAAGCCGATGCCGACCTCCGGCATGGCGAACTGGGCATTCTCGGTCATCACCCGGTGCGAGCCGTGAAAGGAAATGCCGACGCCGCCGCCCATGACGATGCCGTCGATGAGCGCCACATAGGGTTTCTTGAAGCTGTTGATGTGGGCGTTGAGCCTATACTCGTCGGCGAAGAACTCGACCGGCGGCTTTCCAGCCCGGCCGGCTTCATAAATGTGCAGGATGTCGCCTCCGGCCGAAAACGCCCTGCCCTCGGCCTTGACCAGGACGACGTCCACGCCATCGTCGCACTCCCAGGCATGCAGGGCCTTGCCCAGCGCCCTGACCATGCGATGGGTGACGGCATTGAGCGCCTGCGGCCGCGTCAGCGTGACGACACCGGCCCTGCCCGAGCGCTCGAAGCGAATTTCGTCGCCTCCATCAAAATCCATCGCCAGAGAATCCCTCCCCCGCGCCTGCGGGACTGAAGTGCTAAAGGCGCCGCATGGGTGCGTCAATGGCAGCAGCCTGTGCACCGTGGTCTTGGCGACCGGCGCCGGCCGATGCTACGAAGATCGCCGCCGTTGCAAGCGACGCGCCGATATCGCGCGCAGACGGCGTCGGAGAACAGTTGGCCATGCCCGGATTTCTTCGTGCCGTGCTTTTGACGGTCGTATTTGTGACAACCGGCTTTGCACCGCGTGCTGCATTCGCCATCACGACCGACGATCTCTACCAGTCTCGGACCATCGTCACCGGCCAGGGCGAGGTGAACCGCCGGATAGGCTTCAAGGATTGCCTGGACCGGGTCCTGGTCAGGGTTTCAGGCGATCAACGCCTGCTGGAGAAACCCGAAATGGCGGCTCTGCGCGACAAGGCCGGCGATTTTGTCGACGCCTTCCGCTACCACGACCGGCTGGAGGGCATTCCGATCCATGACGAGCAAGGCACGCATGACCGGCCGCATGATCTGACCTGTCTCTACAAGCCCACCACGGTCGACAAGCTGCTCGCGCAGCTGGGCAGCAAGCCCTGGCTTGGCGAGCGGCCAACGCTCGCCGTCTTTCTCACCGTCGAACAGGGCGCGAGGCATTTCGCGCTCAGCGCCGAGGAAGAGCGTGGCAAGACGATGCGCGAGTCTTTCGTCAATGCCACCGATCCGCTGTTGATGCATGTCGTATTTCCGAAGGCGGTACAGCTGGCCGAGCTGGACGAAAAAGGGCTGCGCACCGACGACATGGCAAGGCTGGATCTGCTGGCCAAACAGGCCGGTGGCGCGCAAGCGCTCGCCGGCAGCATCGTCTGGAGCGACAAGGATCTCGGCTGGATCGCCGATTGGCGCCTCGCCGATCACGGCAAGACCTATCGCTGGCAGGTGCGTGGCGTCAGCTTCGACGAGGCGTTCCGCGTGGCAATCGGAGGCGCTGCGCAGATTCTTTCGGGTAATGGCCAGCCCTGACCGGATAGATATGGCGGGACGCGCCCATCTCTGCTTTGCCGAGCATCGGCCTACAAGGCGGAGATTGGCGACTTCGGCCTGGCACAATCGTGTCGCATTGGTCAGCGGCAAGGGCTCGTGGTAAAACCCGCTGATCCGGAGTATTGGCCATGAACAAATTCACCCCGACAAAGCCAGCCGGCGCGCGCAGCGTCGACGACGTGACCGGCAGCCGCCGTCTGCGCCGCATGCGCAAGGCCGACTGGTCGCGCCGCCTGGTACAGGAGAACCGGCTTTCGGTCGACGACCTGATCTGGCCGATCTTCGTTGTCGAGGGCAGGAACGTACGCGAGCCGATCGCCGCCATGCCGGGTGTCTTCCGCCTGTCGGTCGATCTTGCCGTCAAGGAGGCCGAACGCGCGGCCAAGCTCGGCATTCCGGCACTCGCCACCTTCCCCAATGTCGAACTGGCCCTGCGCGACCAGACCGGCTCGCACATTCTCGATCCGGAAAACATCATCAACCGCGCCACCCGTGCGATCAAGGACGCGGTGCCCGGGATCGGCATCATCACCGACGCCGCGCTCGACCCGTTCACTAGTCACGGCCATGACGGCATCCTGCGCGACGGCATCATCGTCAACGACGAAACGGTCGAACAGGTCGCGGCGGCGGCCGTCATCCAGGCAGCGGCCGGCGCCGACATCATCGCGCCATCCGACATGATGGACGGCCGCATCGGCGCCATCCGCGACGCGCTCGATGCCAACGGCTTTCAGGACGTCGCGATCATGTCCTATGCGACGAAGTTCGCCTCGGCCTTCTACGGCCCCTATCGCGAGGCGGTCGGCACCGCCGGCCTGCTCAAGGGCGACAAGAAGACCTATTATATCGACCACGCCAATTCGGACGAGGCGGTGCGCGAGGCCGAACAGGACATTGCCGAGGGCGCCGACATGCTGATGGTCAAGCCCGGCCTGCCCTATCTCGACATCATCCGCCGGCTGAAGGACGAGTTCCAGATGCCGACCTTCGCCTACCAGGTGTCGGGCGAATATTCGATGATCAAGGCGGCGGGCGCCAATGGCTGGATCGACGGCGAGAAGGCGATGCTGGAATCGCTGCTCGCCTTCAAGCGCGCCGGCTGTGACGGCATCCTGACCTATTTCGCGCCCGAAGTGGCCGAAATGCTGAAGGGGTAGACCGGCCTCCCCGGCAAAGCCTTTCAGTAGACGTCACCAGTCTGTCGACCGGTCGGCGGTTCTTTCGAATTCCAGCAGACAAAAACCGGCAGCCGCGGCTATGATAGCCGCACGGCCGGAGGCGGCCGGCAGCCGCACCTCGCCCGAAGGTATGGCGGACGCCTCCAGAGGATGCTTCTGATCCATTTCATGGTTGGGCGATCGGCGGCCGTCCCAGCGGCCGGTTGTCATCCGAACCGATCATCACGAAACAATAGGGGACACCGCTTGGCGGCGAGATCCGGGTATGTGTCTTTTCGCCTTAGAAAATAGCGCTTGCAATTCGCAACCGGTTTGCTAAACAACAACCGATTGCAAAATACAACTGGTTATCGAGGAGGCTTTCATGTCCAAGCTGCGTGTCAACGCATTCACCCTATCGCTCGACGGCTATGGCGCCGGTCCCGATCAAGATCTGCAAAATCCGCTCGGCATCGGCGGGGAATCCTTGCACAAGTGGTTTGTCGACACCCGCACCTTCCGCAAGATGGTGCTCGGAAAAGATGGCGGCACCGCCGATGTAAACGATGGGTTCGCGGAGCGCAGTTTCGAAAATGTCGGCGCTTGGATTCTCGGCCGCAACATGTTCGGGCCGATCCGCGGCGAATGGCCTGACGACAACTGGAAAGGCTGGTGGGGCGACAACCCTCCCTACCACGTGCCGACTTTCGTGCTGACGCACCACGCGCGGGCACCCATCACGATGGAAGGCGGGACGACCTTTTATTTTGTGACCGACGGCATCCATTCGGCGCTCGAGCAGGCGAAGGCGGCGGCTGGCGGCAAGGATGTGCGGATCGGTGGCGGCGTCGCCACAATCCGGCAATATCTGCAGGAGAGCTTGATCGACGAGATGCATCTGGCAATCTCGCCGGTGCTGCTTGGCAAGGGCGAGCACCTCTTCGCCGGCCTGGATATGTTGAAGCTCGGCTATCAATGCACCGAGCAGGTGGCGACGGCGCTTGCCACGCATGTGGTGATCAAGCGGGGTTAGCCACTTTCTCCCCGTTCCACGGCGATAAATGCCCGGCAGGGCAATGAGTGGCGGCGCCGACGTTTGGAGGTTAGAGCGTCCGATGGCAATAAATTCATCAACGCCAGCGCCGCCCTTCGGCGTTCGTTGTTCGAAAAGCCAAGCAGTTGGCTTTTCGTCTGCTGCGCAGACCACTCCTCACCTTCCCGTGACACGGGGAGAATGAAAAGGCGCTCAATACTTCTCCGGCACGTAAAGCTCGCGCGGCAGCGTCTGGCGCTCGTATTCGGGATTGAAGACGCGTTCCGGCAGCGTGATCTCCTCGTGCGGGACCTCTTCATACGGCATCTGCTTGAGCAGATGATCGATGCAGTTCAGCCGCGCCCGCTTCTTGTCATTGCCCTCGACGATGAACCAGGGCGCCTCGGGAATATTGGTGCGGGCGAAGGTCTCTTCCTTGGCCTTGGTGTACTGCTCCCAGCGCACGCGCGATTGCAGATCCATCGGCGACAGTTTCCACTGCTTCATCGGGTCATGGATGCGCATCAGGAAGCGCATCTGCTGCTCCTCGTCGGTGATCGAGAACCAGTATTTGACCACTGTGATGCCCGAGCGCACCAGCATCCGCTCGAACTCGGGGACGTCGCGGAAAAATTCCTCGACCTGGCCCGCATCGGCAAAGCCCATCACCCGCTCGACTCCGGAGCGGTTGTACCAGGAGCGGTCGAACAGCACGATCTCGCCGCCTGCCGGCAGATGCGGAACATAGCGCTGGAAGTACCATTGCGACTTCTCGCGTTCGGTCGGCGCCGGCAGCGCAACGACGCGGCAGATGCGCGGGTTGAGCCGCTGTGTTATGCGCTTGATGACGCCGCCCTTGCCGGCGGAGTCGCGGCCCTCGAAAATCACCACCAGCTTCTTCTTGTGGTAGGCGACCCAGGACTGCAGCTTGATCAATTCGGACTGCAGCGTGATCAGGTCGCGAAAATATTGCATGCGGTCGATCGAAGGCGGATGCGCGTTCTTGTAGATCTTGGCGATCTCCATCGACAGCGCCGGCTCCGACATTTCGAGCTCATAGTCTTCGTCGAGCGTGTCGGCGAGCTCGGCTTCGAGCCAGTCCTTGGCGGGAGAATTCTGTCTTAGCTCAGTCATTTGCACTGCTCCGCTTGCAAGCCCTGTCGGTTCCCGTACGGCGCCCAAATTGCTGGCCAGCAGCCTGGAAAGGGAAACACCTGAGCCGACTTCAATATAGACCGGCAGTGACGGTTTTATTGCAGCTCGGGCGCGATATATGCCGCCGGAGCGTCTGCTCTGTCCAATCGATCCATCACCATGCCATGGCGACAAGCCGCCCGAATTGTCCTACAAATCCACGGTCGCATTCCGGGCTCCCCCTTGGCCCCGCCGCCATTCAACACAATCGCGAGGACTGACATGGAATACCGCACCCTTGGCCGTTCGGGCCTTAAGGTTTCGACACTGACTTTGGGCACCATGACCTTCGGCGGCACCGGGCCTTTCGCCGCGGTCGGCAACAGCGATCTTGCCGAAGCCAGGCGCATGATCGACATGTGCATCGACGCCGGCATCAACCTCATCGACACCGCCAATGTCTATTCGAACGGCCTGTCGGAGGAGATCATCGGCGAAGCGCTCGGCGGCAAGCGCAGGAACGACGTGCTCATCGCCTCCAAGGCGCGCATGCGGATCGGCAGCGGACCGAACGACGAAGGCCTGTCGCGCCACCATCTGATCCGCGAATGCGAGAAGAGCCTGAAGCGGCTGAGGACCGACGTCATCGACATCTATTTCGTCCACCAGTGGGACGGGCTTACCCCGGTCGAGGAAACGGTCGCGGCGCTCGACACTTTGGTCAACCAGGGCAAGGTGCGCTATATCGGCTGCTCCAACTGGTCCGGCTGGCAGGTGATGAAGGCGCTCTCGATCAGCGACAGCCGCCACCAGCAGCGCTTCGTCACCCAGCAAATCCACTACACGCTGGAGGCGCGAGAGGCGGAATATGAACTGCTGCCGATCTCGGTCGACCAGGGACTGGGCGTGCTGGTCTGGAGCCCGCTCGCCGGCGGCCTGCTGTCCGGCAAATACCACCGCGACAGCCCGACCGCACGGCAACTCGCTGGCTGGTCCGAGCCGCCGATCCGCGACGAGGACCGGCTCTGGCGGATCGTCGATGTGCTGGTCGAGATCGGCAAGGCTCGCGGCGTATCGGCCGCTCAGGTGGCGCTGGCCTGGCTGCTCGGCCGCCCCGCCGTCTCCTCGCTGGTGATCGGCGCCCGCAACGATGCCCAGCTCAAGGACAATCTCGCTGCCGCAAGCCTGGCGCTCAGCCCTGAGGAACGCCAGCGCCTCGACGCGGTCAGCCGGCCGCCCGTGCTCTACCCCTATTGGCACCAGCAACTGACGGCAAAGGATCGCTTCGGCCCCGCCGACATGGTTCTCGACCGTAGCGTGATCTAACCACCAGGCGGAGGCGCTAGCCCTGGATGAAGCGCCACAGTTCGGGACCGGGTTCGATCTGGCCGCTGAGCACGAAATATTTGTAGAGCACGAGCAGGGAGATCGCCTGCTCGTCCCGCTCATTGGAGAATTTCCGGCAATAGGCGTTGGCTGCGGCGATGATGCGCTCGGCCTGCGCCGGATGCCGTTCGAAATAGCGCACCTTTTCGCCGAGATCGGCAAAATCCGGATCGAGCGGCACATAGTGGACATTGGCCTCGAGTTGCCGCTCCGCGAACCATGTCTCGTATGTCGGTGGCGGCATCAGGCAAAGCGACTTCGAGTTCAAGATCCATTTGAGGTTGGTCGCCACGTCATTGCCCTCGAGCGAGACGATGTAGCGGTAGCGCTGGTGCTGGCTGATGCTGAGAAAGGGCTTGGCGTATTCGGCCGGTGCGTTCGGCTTATGCGAGCCGGCATCGCAGAACGGCAGGTCGCGCACCGCTTGCAGAAACCGTGTCCTGATCGGATTGTTGAGATCACCACGCCAGACCACCATAGGCAACTTGTCGGCGAACGAGGTGGCGTCAGCCGGCATCTGGAAGTGGCGGAACTTGTCGAGCTTCATGATGACCGCGTTCTGGTCGTCATCACGGATCGGCCGATCCTTGACGATCGTCGGCACCTTCGGTACGTCCCTGACGTCGCCGAATTCGACGTCGATGAGCAATCCGGGATCGAAATAGCGGGCGAATTCCTTCAGGTCGTAATAGTACATGGTCGGCGTGAAGGGCAGTTTGCTGATGTGCACCGCATTGGCGCTTGGCGCGAAACCATCCTGCAGCTTGTTGTAGTCATTCAGCCGCCGCCGCGCCGCCTCGTCGGAAAGCATGGCCTGTTCGAGGCGAGCAGCCAGCCTGAGGCGGAACAGGGCTTGTGGAATGACATCGCGCACGACGTTTCGCGCATAGTAGAAAACCCGTGCCGACGTCCGCGCAATTGTGGCCATGATTCACTTGGTCAAAACAAACGGGCAGCTCTCAAATACGCTGGCGCCCCGCGTTTCCTACATCATTATGGCGCCGATCTGGCAAGCCCCCACGGATCTCCGGGGCCGTGCACGCGCACTGTCGTTTCAGCTGTTGTGTTTGACGGCTAATGCTCCTAGGCAGGATCAGAGCCGCAAGGCAGGTCAAAAGGAGCCGATATGGCGCGAGCACCAAACTACGATCAGGAACGCAAGGAACGCGACCGGCAGAAGGCGGCGAAGAAGGCCGAAAAGCTGGCGGCCAAGGTTGCCGCGCGCGAACGTTCCAAGCCCGAGGCAGAGATCGAAAACGAAACGGCGGAATGACGGCAAAAGGCCCGCATATGCGGGCCTTGCCTCAATCCAGCCAATGGCTCTGCGTCAGGCAGGAGCCTTGTCGCTGACAAAAACGTCCACTTCGCGCGCCGCGGCGATAAAGGCACGCCGCGCGTTCATGGCCGGCTTGTCGCCGGCCAGCGCATCGTGGCATGCCTGCAGCGCCGCGCGATGCTTGGGACTGCGCTTGCCGGGCCAGCTGTTGAGGAGGTATTCGGATGCCTCGCGGGCCGTTCGCAAGAGCTGAGTGCTTCCCGCCGTGACGGACTTGACGGTCACGGGTGTTTCAAATCGGTTGTTTTCCATCGCCGCTCTTACGCCATCGGCGTCCGTGAAGCGAGACCGAAAGTGGGCTTGGCGTGAGGCGTCGCCTGTTTTTGCCGGCGAGCGCCCTGCCCTATAGCGGTGCTAAGCAGCCACGACGGCAAATCCCCTGGCGCGAAGGCCGCGTCGGTCGTTGGCGAGCGACGTCACAAGCCGGTCGCGGCTGCCGACGATGTGGGCAGAAAGCAGGCGGGCTGCCTGATCGGCATCGCCAAGGCGTGCCGCGGCCAGAATGGCTCGGTGTTCGGCCCAGGCGCGACCAAGGGCCGCTTCGTCACGCACTTCCAGCCAGCGAGCGCGCGACAGGCGCGTCATGGCATCGCGCACGGCCCTGAACAGAAATTCGTTGCCCGACAGGCGCGCCAGCTCGATGTGAAAATCCATGCCGACACGATGCCACTCCTCGCGCGGCGTATTGTCGTCGCAGGAATCGAGCATCGCCTCGATGACGTCGATGGCGCTGCTTTCGGCATGCATGCATGTCAGTCGGACAGCCGCGACCTCGACTGCTTCGCGATAGACCGCGATCTGCTCGAGCTCGGCAAGGTTGATAGGCGATACCGTCCAGCCGCGGCCATCCCTGCCCACCAGCCCCTCGGTTTCCAGCCGCAGAAGTGCTGCCCTGACCGGCGTGCGCGAGGCGCCGAAGCGGCCTTCGATCCAACGCTCGGTCAATTTCTCGCCTGGACCGATCTCGAGCCCCAGGATCATCTCGCGCAACTGCCGTTCGACATTCTGCATCTGCGACATAGCGCTTCCTTGTTCCGAAGCCGCATTGACAGCAGCTGGGTTGGAGTTCATGACGGATACCAGTTTGGTATCCCAAAATGGTATCCGCAACAAGCGCTGATATCGAGCAGGCAGGACATGACACAGGAAGACACGCAACAGAGCGGTTACAACATCCACTGGCGGCGCAATCTCGCCGTCTGTTTCGCTGGCTCGTTCAGCACGCTCATCGCCATGACCCTGTTGTTGCCCTTCCTGCCGCTTTATGTGGAACAGCTCGGCGCGCAGGGTCATGCCGCCATCGTGCAATGGTCCGGCGTCGCCTATGGCGCCACCTTCTTCGCCGCGGCCTTGGTCGCGCCATTGTGGGGGCGGCTGGGCGATCGCTATGGCCGCAAGGTGATGCTGGTGCGCGCCAGCTTCGGCATGGCGATCTGCATGTCGCTGACCGGCATGGTCGAGACGGTCTGGCAATTGGTGCTGCTGCGCCTGCTGATCGGCTTTGCCGGCGGCTATTCCTCGGGGTCGACCATACTGGTGGCCATGCAGACGCCCAAGGACCGTTCCGGCTGGGCGCTGGGCGTGCTGTCGGCAGGAATAACGGCGGGCTCGCTGGTCGGCCCCCTGCTTGGCGGTACGCTGCCGCCAGTGATCGGTATTCGCGCCACCTTCCTTCTGTCCGGAGGCGTCATCTTCCTTGCCTTCCTGGCAACGACCTTCCTCATCAAGGAGACACCGCGCCTGAAGCCGGTAAAGGCGGGATCGGCAGCCAGGTCGAAAAGCGGCTGGTCACGGATTCTGGACAAGCGCCCGGTCGTGGCCATGCTGATAACCGGCATGCTGCTGGCCTTCGCCAACATGTCGATCGAGCCGATCATCACCGTCTATGTGCAGCAGCTCATCGAGGATCCGAGCCGGGTGACGATGGTCGCCGGCGTGGTGATGTCGGCGGCGGCGCTGGGCACCATCCTGTCGGCGTCCTGGCTCGGCAAGCTCGCTGACCGCGTCGGCCACTGGAACGTCGTCGTCGGAGCGCTGGCCGTCTCAGCCCTGCTGCTCATTCCGCAAGCCTTCGTCACCGATGGCTGGCAACTGATCGGGTTGCGCTTCCTGATGGGTCTGGCGCTCGGCGGCTTGCTGCCTTGCATCACCAGCGTCATCCGACACAACATCCCAGACGGCGTCGGCGGCAATGTGCTTGGCCTGGCGATCTCGGCGCAGTATGTCGGGCAGGTTGCGGGACCATTGACCGGCGGCTTCGTCGGCGGTCATTTCGGCATGCGGGCGGTGTTCCTCGGGACATCGGCACTGATGGCCGGCGGCGCCGTCTACAACTGGATTGTCCAGTCGCGGCGCACACGGCATATGGCGCTGGAAGCAAGTGAGTCCTGAGAGCGTTAGAGGGAGCTGGCCGACATGAATGCCGCCGAACCAACCGCCAGCCGTCTCCTCGTGTTTGCCGGCGGTCTCGTCGGAGCGGCAGGCGTGGCGCTGTCGGCAGCGGCCGCGCACCGCGGCGGCGCCTTCACCGGCACGGCCGCGTCGTTCCTCTTGATGCACGCGCCGGTCTTCGTCGCCGTCGGCCTCATGGGCGCGAATCGCTGCCTGCGCGTCGCAAGCCTCGTCCTGCTTGTCGGGCTCCTGCTTTTCGCGGGCGATCTCCTCGCCCGCGATTTCCTCGGATCGAGACTGTTTCCGATGTCGGCGCCGATCGGAGGCACACTGCTCATCGCCGGCTGGCTGGGGATAGCGATTTCCGCCCTCGTACGCCCGCGTTCCTAGGCCAACTACGCAGGCATCAATCCCTGAGACGTTCGGTACGAAGCCAAAGATCGCGATTGCGCGCGGCCGGCTTCGTCAGGCGCCGCATCTTCGGCCGCTCCGCGGCCGGCGTGATGCCCCAGTAGTTGCGATAGATGTCCTCGAACAGATGTTTGATGGGGTGCATGGTCTTTCTCCACGGAATTGAATCGATCCAATCGGTAAGCAAAGAAACGCCGATCATTTTCGCCTGCGCTCTACAAGGAAGCGAAGGTCGCGAATCCATGGTCCGGCCCTGCCCCGGAGCCTGGAGCCGTTGGCGCCCGGCCCGATGCTCCAGTGGTTGCGATAGATGTCCTCGAACAGATAATTGACGGGATGCATAGCGCACCTCCCCTTGACATTCAGCAGCACAAATCTGCGACTTGGACCGATTCAAACATAAGTCTTCATGCATCTTCGGTCAAGCAAATTTGAATCGATCCAACGAAAGTGCTAGATGCAGATCGGGAACGTGCTAAATGCATGTCAGGAGGCACGCACAATGGCGTCACTCACCGTAGGCAATCGAAGACCCGTCCGGCTGGCCGACATCGCCAAGGCCGCCGGTGTTTCGCACGGCACCGCATCCAATGTCTTCAGCCGCCCCGAGATCGTGCGCGAGGAAGTCCGCGAACGGGTCAAGGCGGCGGCCGAGGCGATGGGCTATGGCGGACCGGACCCCAAGGGCCGCCTGTTGCGCGCGGGCAAGGTCAACGCCATTGGCGTCGCCACGGCCGAACCCCTCTCCTACTTCTTCGACGATCCCTTCGCACGCGTCATGATGGCGGGCATCTCGCAGGCTTGCGACGCGACAGGCGCCGGCATCTCGCTGGTCTCGGCCGCCAACAACGAGCAGCTTGCCTGGAACATCCAGAGCGCCCTGGTCGACGGCTTCATCGTCTTTTGTATCGAAGGCGGCTCACGCCTGGTGCAGTTGGCACGCGAGCGCAAATTGCCTTTCGTGGCGCTCGACCTCGCTTCCGAGGATGGGTCGGTCGCGACAATCGGCATCGACAATGTCGCCGGCGCGGCCATGGCGGCGCGCCATCTCACCGGCCTCGGGCACCGCCGCTTTGCCGTGCTGGCGCTACAGTTTGTCGACGGCAGGACAGGCCCCGTTTCCCCCGAGCAGGTGCAGACCGCGGTTTATGCGGGGACGCGAGACCGGCTCACCGGCTATTTCCAGGAGCTGTCGCGGGTTGGCGTCGACACATCCAAAGTGCCCGTCTACGAGACCGCCAACGATGCGACCAGCACGATCGCGGCACTCGAGGCGATCTTCGGCGTCGCCGAACCGCCCACGGCGATCCTGGCAATGTCGGACAGGATGGCTTTGGTGGCGCTCGAATGGCTGAGCGCGCGCAAACTGAAGGTCCCCGACGATATTTCGATCGTCGGGTTCGATGGCGTTCCGGAAGCTGCGGTGTCCGAGCCGCCATTGACCACCGTCGCCCAACCGATTGCCGAAATCGGCCGTCTCGCCGTCAAGGCGATCCTGGAAAACGACGGCACGACAAATCGCAGGCAACTGCCGGTCGAGCTGATCGTGAGGGCCTCGTCGGCTCCTCCACGCGGCTGACCCACCCGCCACTCAACGATTGGCCCTCGCCACCGCCGAGATGCCGAAAGACGCACGCACCGGCGTGACATCTTTTTGCGACGTGCGGACCTTGCCCGAGCCGCCGATGGTCGACAGCCATTCGAGATAGAAGGCGAGCGCGAACTGCATGGCGATGCCGGCCGAAAGCAGCAGGGTGTCATAGGCAAGCCCGCCCGGATTGATCAGTTTCATCACCTGCGCGACCATGGCGATCACCGTGCCGGCGATGAAGACCGGCAGCGACCGTTTTCCCAGTATCGCCAGTGGGTGGTCGTGGCTGGTGCGGAACAGGTTCGACAGTGCCGGCAAGGCGACGATGAGGTAGCTGACCGCCAGTATATGCAACAGCCGCGGCAGCGACAGGAAGGTCTTGTCGAAGCCACCGATCACCACGGGAAGCTTGAACCACGTTATCTGCCCCCAAAGTGGGCTGTGCACCCAGACCAGCGCCGTCGCCACATAGGCCGCGGCCGCGCCGACCAGCCAACGGTTGACCGGAATGACGCCGCCGCGCCTGACATGCAGCATGGCGGCAAGGCCGATATTGAACAGGAACTGCCAGGACAGCGGGTTCAGGAACCAGAAGCCGGGTTCGGGATAGTTGGGCGGAGCGATCTGCCAGATGCCGGCAATCAGCCACAGCGCACCGGACGCGGCAAGTGCCGCGGCAGGCCGGTAGCTGATGAGCAGGACGAAGGCCGGAGCCATCAAAAGCAGCGCGGCATAGACCGGCAGGATGTTGTTGTAGCCAAGCTGATGGCCGAGCGTGACGATGCCGACCAGCACTTCCGGCGTGTTTTTCATCAATGGTTCGATGTTGATCAGCTTCAGCAGCTCCGGGCGCCTGGTGAACACCGCCACGGCGCAGAACAAACCGATCACCACCATCGTGGTGACGATGTGGGCGACGTAGAGCACGCCTGCGCGCCGCCACATCTTCAACGTGGCCAGAAGCCGGTCACCCGGCCGGAACTTCGTGCCGTAGGCAAGCGCGACAGAGATGCCGGAAATCAGCACGAAAGCCTCCGCCGCGTCCGAGAAACCGAAATTCTTGTAGGTCAGGGTTTCGAAAGCCGTGCCGGGCACATGGTCGATGAAAATGATGATCAGGGCCAGCGCGCGCAGCACATCGATACGCGTATCGCGATCCGAGATACGCGTATCGCGTTCAGGGATACGCAAATTGCGATCCGACAAAACAGGAGTAGTCATCGACAAAAGGCCTCAAAGCTGGTTGTTCATGTCCAGCAATGCGACCCCCGGCGCACCGCTTCGATTCCTCCCACGCGGAGTATATCGGCGCATAAACGGGCCGGAATGCGCCCGGTTCAATCAACTTTCGCGGAGCATGAAAATATTGCGTTTTGAAGCCGGCAAATTGAGCGGAACCTCATATAATCAAGAGGATGCGGGATGATCGGCGACGGCATCGAAAACGCCCCCCTGGTCACGGATATGGCCTTTGCCTACCGCCTCCTGGGCGCTGGCAGAGACAGCCGTCAGTGCCTGTTCCTGCTGCATGGGTCGGGTGTCGACGAGACCACTTCGGTGCCGCTGGCAAGACGGATCGCGCCCACCGCCACGCTGGTCGCGGCGCGAGGCCGCATCCCCCAGGAAGACGGTTTCCGCTGGTTCGAGCGGATAGACCCGACGCGCTTCGAACAGAAGAGCATCCTTGCCGAAACGGCGGCTTTCGCGACATTCGCGAGCGAGGCCACCAGCCGCCATGGGCTTAATCTCGATCACGCAACTTTTCTCGGCTATTCGAACGGCGCCAATCTGGTTTCCAGCCTGATGCTGCTACATCCAGGCATCGTCCGCCGAGCGGCGCTGTTGCGGCCTATGCCCGTGCTCGACCATGTGCCCGCGACGGACCTGGCGGGAACAAGGACGCTGATCATCGCCGGTGCCACCGACGAAACCTACGGGCCCTTCGCGCCGGCGCTGGTGACGCTGCTCAGCCGGCACGGCGCCGAGATCGACGCCCGGATCATTCCCTCGGGCCATGAAATCGGCGATCCGGACGCCGCCATCGTCAGGCAATGGATGGTGGGGCCGGCTGCCGTGGCGTAGGCCCAATCACAGGCCGCGACCCGTGCCCGCGCTCCGGCAATCGTCAGGAGCGCCAGAGCCCTACCGCCCCATCCTGTTCCAGGCATCAAGCCCGGCGATCTTGTAGGCTTCCGCCAGCGTCGGATAGTTGAAGGTGTTGTTGACGAAGAAGTCGACGGTGCCGCCGAGATTGATGACGGCCTGGCCGATATGGATGAGCTCGGTGGCGCCCTCGCCGACAATGTGCGCGCCGAGCAGGCGGCGTGTTTCGATCGAGAACAACAGCTTGAGGAAGCCGGTGTTGACGCCCATGATGTGGCCGCGCGAGGTCTCGCGGAAACGCGCGACGCCGACCTCATAGGCGGCCCCACTTTCACGCACCTGTTCCTCGGACTGACCGACGGTCGAGATCTCCGGCACCGCATAGATGCCATAGGGGAACGTTTCCGGCGGCGGCGGCAGGGTCACGCCGAAAGCGTGGCAGGCGGCCACCCGGCCCTGCTCCATCGAGGTCGAGGCGAGGCTCGGAAAGCCGATGACGTCGCCGGCGGCGTAGATGTTGGGGACGCTGGTCTGGAAGGTCTGCGGATCGACCTTGATGCGGCCTCGGGAGTCAGCCTCGATGCCGACCACGTCGAGACCCAGGCTGCCGACATTGCCGGTGCGGCCAGCAGCGTAGAGCACGACCTCCGAGCGGATGGTGCGGCCATCGGCCAGTTCCACCTCGGCCGCCTCGGGCTTGGAGCGGATTTCCTTCACCGCGCTGCCAAGCCTTATCGTCATGCCGCGATCGCGCATCTGGTGGATGAAATCGTCGACGATCTCGCGGTCGACGAAATCGAGGATGGAATTGCGCGGCTCGACCAGCGTCACCGGCACGTCGAGCGCGGAAAAGATCGTGGCGTATTCGACGCCGATGACACCGCCTCCGATAACCGTCAGCGTGCGCGGCAAGTGGTCGAGTTCCAGCATCTCGTCGCTGTCGAAGATGCGGGTCTTGTCGAAAGGCACATCGCGCGGCCGGTGCGGCCTGGTGCCGACCGCGATCAGCGCATTGGCGAATCCGACTTCGCTGTAGTCGCCATTGTCCGATGTCAGGCTGACCTTGTTGGGGCCGAGAAATTTTACCGAGGCGCGTGCGCTCTTGACGGTATTGCGCATGAACTGGTGCTGTAGCACCTCAACCTCGTGGTCGAGCGTCTTGTGCAGGCGCTCGATGAGGTCGCCGACGGAAATGTCCTGCTTGACCCGATAGCCGCGTCCATAAAAACCGCGCTCGCGCCAGCCTGAGAGATTGAGCACGGTTTCGCGCAGCGTCTTCGAGGGAATCGTGCCGGTGTGCACGGAGACGCCGCCAAGACGCCGGCCGCGGTCGACCACCAGCACCGATTTGCCGAGCTTGGCCGACTGCACCGCGGCGCGGCGGCCGGAGGGGCCGCTGCCGATGACCAGCATGTCATAGTCCATAGTGCCCCGTCCCTCTGCCCTTGAGCGCTTTTGTTGCGCCGCAGCAAGCTAATGCTATCCGCACGGCAAATTCAACCGATTCGGATTGTGTCTCGCGTCGCTCTTGCCTTGCGCCCGGGCGAGAACCCCGACCTTGATTCCGACACAGGCCTTTACCATTTCATTTACGAGCGGCCCGCACCCTATGTCGGGCCCTGTTACGAGGAAATGACATGAACGCGCGCGTTCTCGACGGCGAAATCATCAACACCCGGCTTGACGATGTCAGGGCCTATGAAGGCGTGCGCACAAGGCGCATGCTGGCCTTCGTGGTCGACTACATCATCGTCGCCCTGCTCACCATTCCTTTTGCCATACTGGTGTTCTTCCTCGGGCTTTTGACCCTCGGTCTCGGCTGGATGCTGTTCGGCGTCCTCGTGCCGGCCGTCGCCATTCTCTACATCTGGAACACGCTGGGCAGCGCCGACCAGGCGACCACCGGCATGAAGATGATGGGTATCCGCCTCGATCGTCTTGACGGGCGGCCGATCGACGGGCTGACCGCGGTCGTCCATTCCGTGCTGTTCTGGGCGGGCAACGTCATCCTGTCGCCGCTGGTTCTGCTGGTGACCTTGTTCTCCGACCGCAAGCGCACGCTGCACGACCTTTTGCTCGGCACGGTGGTCAGCCGCACCGGCCGCTGAAGGCGTTTTCGGGAGCGCTTCCGCCTTGTCGGCGCAAATGTGAAGGCGTTCGCATGCCCGCATCTTCACAATCCTGTTGAATTTTTCGCTTTCCGCGCCAAAGGTAGAGCGACTCGAAGGAGTGTTTCCAAGACTTAAATGACGCAGCATCCGACCCAGTCGCCGCAGTTCTTCCTGACAGCGCCGTCGCCGTGCCCCTATCTCGACGGCCAGTTCGAGCGCAAGGTGTTCACCCATCTGGTTGGCGACAAGGCGTCGGAGATGAACGACCTCTTGACGCAAGGCGGCTTCCGGCGCTCGCAGAACATCGCCTACCGGCCGGCCTGCGAGACCTGCCGCGCCTGCGTTTCGGTGCGCATCCTCGCCCAGGAATTCACCGCCAGCCGCAACATGAAGCGCGTGCTGCAGCACAATTCCGACCTCGTCGGCGCCATGCACAATGCCGAGCCGTCGACCGAACAATATTCGCTGTTCCGCAGCTATCTCGATGCCCGCCACCGTCGCGGCGGCATGTCCGACATGACGGTGCTCGACTATGCCATGATGGTCGAGGATACCCATGTCGACACCAAGGTGATCGAATACCGGCGACGTGGGCCCGACACCTTCATCACCGGCAAGGGTCAGGGTGAACTCATCGCGGTGGCGCTCACCGACAAAATGGCCGACGGCCTATCGATGGTCTATTCCTACTTCAATCCCGATTTCGAGGAGCGTTCGCTCGGCACGTTCATGATCCTCGATCACATCGCCCGCGCCAGGGCGATGGGCCTGCCCCATGTCTACCTCGGCTACTGGGTCAACGGCTCGCGCAAGATGAATTATAAGATGCGCTTCATGCCGCAGGAGCATCTCGGCCCCAAGGGCTGGGAACGCTACACCAACGAAGCGGTTTCACGCTGAGTTTTTCCACGATCCACGCTTAAACAACTTCAAGGCAGGGATGCTGGTCTTTCAGCCGGTCGGCTGGGGAGAGTGCGCCATTGCAACGGTCAGCCCTCGGCCTGCATCTCATTGCGAAAGTTGCTGCATGTCCCCGCACCGCGATCACCAGAAGGGTCTCTTGATAACCGCCATCGGCGGGCTGACGCTGACCGTCGACATACCACTGATCCGCCTCGCCGATGGCGGCGCATGGACCATCATGCTGCTGCGCACCAGCACCACATTCGTCGCGGCGATGATCATCTGGTCGGTCTGGCGGGCACTCAGCCGAAATGCCCCGCCGCTCATCCCCGGCTGGGCCGGCATGATCGTGGCGACCTTGTATGGGCTGACAGGGATCAGCTTCGTCACCGCCGTCTATCACACCTCGACCGCCGACCTGGTGTTCATCCTGGCCTTCAACACTGTATTCGCAGGGCTATTGTCCTGGATATTCCTGCGGGAAAGACCTCGGCTGGTGACCATCGCGGCGATGCTGATCATGATCCTGGGCGTGCTGGTCATCGTCGGCGGCTCGGTCGGCACCGGCAAGCTGTTCGGTGATTTCATGGCGCTGTGCTCGGCCTTCTTCATCGCGGTCGCCATCACCATCTCGCGCGCCAGCGGCAAGGACATGGGCTTCACCTCACTCGTCGGCGTGCTTCTGCCGATGGCGCTCGCCGCCCTCATGGTGTCAGGCGAAGGCTTTCACGTGAACGCGCCCTGGTGGATCATCTTCAACGGCGCCGTCATCATGCCGATCTCGTTCTTCTGCCTCGCCGCCGGGCCGAAATACATTTCGGGGCCGGAAGTGGCGATGTTCTATCTGCTCGAAACCGTGCTGGCGCCGGTCTGGGTGTGGATGATCTTTGCCGAGACACCGACCCGCAACAGTCTGATCGGTGGCGCGATCCTTATCGTCACGCTGGTCGCCCATTCGCTCTGGCAACTGCATGACGGCCGTAGGCAGCGGGGTGACCTTGCGGTGCACCATCCGGTCTAACCTGTAATTGATGGGCCCAGCGCAAGTTGCGTTTCGGGATCAAGCGCTGGCCTTCTTCGCCACGCCGGGTTCCGGCAGGATTTCGATTTGCGGCGGCCCGCCTTCGATCTCGGCCGCCGAGTCGGCGGTCAACTCGTCGACCAGTTCCACCTCTCGCAGCCACTCGCGCCAGATGGCGACCAGCAGCGCCATCAGCACCGGGCCGATGAACAGGCCGAGGAACCCCATCGTCTTGACGCCGCCGATCAGACCGAAAAAGGTCGGCAGGAAGGGCAGCTTTATCGGCCCGCCGACGAGCTTCGGGCGCAGTGTCTTGTCGACGATGAACAGTTCGACCGCGCCCCACAGGAACAGCGCCAGACCGGCCATGGGCGAGCCGCTGGCGGCGAGATAGATCGAGACAAGGGTGAAGGACAAAGGCGCCCCGCCGGGGATGAGCGCCATGACGCCGGTCAGGGCGCCAAGCGTCACCGGCGACGGCACGCCGGCCAGCCAGTAGGCGATGCCCAGCACCAACCCCTCGCCTATGGCGATGACGGTCATGCCGGTCACAGTCGAGGAAATGGTCGCCGGGACGACGCGCGAAATCCGCTCCCATCGCGTCGGCAGGATGCGTTCTCCCAGGCGATCGACCTGACCGGCAAAATGCTCGCCGTCACGATAGGCGAAGAACAGGGCGATCATCATGAACAGCAGTGTCAGAAGCAACCCAAAGGCACTGCCGCCTGCGGCGAGCGCGCCGCGATAGATGCTGCCTATGTTTGCGCCGCTGATCAGCTGGATCAGTTCACCAATGCCGCCGGGATGACCAAAATTGGTGGTCCATTGCTCGTTCAGCCAGTCGCCTATGACAGGCATCGTCGCGATCCAGTGCGGCGTCACGGCACCATGCCGATTGGTCTCGATCGCCCAGCCGACCCACTCGCGCACCTCGTTGATGGCGTAGGTGCCGGCAAGCCCGATCGGTATCACCAGGAAGGCGAGGATGAACAGGATGGCCAGAGTGGCGGCGATGGTGCGGTTGCCACCGACGCCGGTCAGCAGCCGCTGGTAAAGCGGCCAGCTGGCGAAGGCGATGACGAGCGCGGCCAGCACCGGGAACAGGAAACCATGGAAGAAATAGACGCCGGCGGCGACGATCAGCACCAGCAGCCAGCGGGCCGCCGACAGCGGCGGAATGACAGCCGACCGCAGCGGCGTCGACAGGCCGAACAGGCGCTGCTGCCGTTCCGGTTTCTGCATCCTGGATTCCTTCAAACGCCCGTCTCTCCCAAACACCTTTCCCCGTTATGCACTGATATAGTGCAGCAATCGTGACGATACTCCAAATGATTGGGGTGCCTTTCTTCCTTCTCCCCCTGCGGGAGAAGGTGGATCGGCGCGATAGCGCCGAGACGGATGAGGGGGGTTCCAGCGGAGTGAGGCGTTGGCGTTCCCTGGAACACCCCTTGTATCTGCACGGAGGAGACTTTGTGCGATGGAAGCGACTGAGCCTCGAACCGGACGGCCATCCGATTCGAGGCTTGGCGAAGTCGCCCGACACCCCTGCGGCTACAACCGTGGATGAGC
>NZ_QZXA01000008.1 GCF_003601985.1 Mesorhizobium jarvisii | reverse complement strand
GCTCATCCACGGTTGTAGCCGCAGGGGTGTCGGGCGACTTCGCCAAGCCTCGAATCGGATGGCCGTCCGGTTCGAGGCTCAGTCGCTTCCATCGCACAAAGTCTCCTCCGTGCAGATACAAGGGGTGTTCCAGCGGAGTGAGGCGTTGGAATTCCCTGGAACACCCCTCATCCGACCTCGCTTCGCGAGGCCACCTTCTCCCACAAGGGGAGAAGGAAGAAACGCGCCTCTCCACTACCCATTCACGGCCCGGCTGTCCGCCGGCGCCTCGTCCCTTTCGGTCAGCCCATAATCCCTGACCACATGCGCTATGCGCAATCGGTAGCCGGCAAAGATGCCGCCGCGGCCGGCCTGCTGCGCCTGCCTGTGCTCTTCGGTGTTGCGCCAGGCCTTCACCGCGTCCTCGTCGCGCCAGAACGACAGCGACAGGATGCGGTTCGGGTCGGCGAGGCTCTGAAAACGTTCGATCGAGATGAAGCCGTCAATGCCGTCGAGCAAGGGACGCAGATTGGCGGCGATGCCGAGATAGGCATCGCGTTTGCCCTCCGCGGGCTGCACCTCGAAGATGACGGCGATCACGGCAGCACCAGCTTGGCGTGCGGCCCGGAGACGTGTTTCAGGAACATGCGGTCCTCCTTGAGGATGAATCGTTCGCGCTTGGCGAACTCATAGTTTGCCTTGCCGGCGGGATCGGCGGCAAGCCGGGCGCGATAGGCTTCATAGGCCGCCAGGTTCTCGATGTTGTAAGCGGCGTAGGCCGTCGTCGCCGAGCCTTCATGCGGGGCATAGTAGCCGATCAGATCGGCCCCACAGCGCGGAATGGCCTGGCCCCAGTTGCGGGCGTATTCCTCGAAGGCGGCCTTGCCGAACGGGTCGATCTCATAGCGGATAAAGCAGGTGATGGTCACGGTCGTCTCCTTGGGGTTCTGCATCGAGGCTTCGAGCGCGGTCGAAACGTCATACGCATTGGTGTGCTAGGCAGTTCGTGTAAGGAGCCATCGTCGCTTGCGTCGCCGTCTCCTTGATCTGGCCGGAGAATAATGGCTATCTGACAAGAATGCTTCGATGAGGGACGAACTATGCGTGAAGGACCTGACATCGCCCGCATCGCCAGCCTGGTCGGCGACCCGGCCCGCGCCAACATGCTGAACGCGCTGATGGGCGGCACGGGGCTGACGGCGAGCGAATTGGCGCTGGAAGCCGGCGTGTCGCTGCCGACCGCCTCTTCGCATCTGTCGAAACTGATGGAGGGCGGGCTGCTGACCTTGGCCAGCCAGGGCAGGCACCGCTATTACGGCCTTGCCGGGCCGCAAGTGGCGGGCATGATCGAGGCCATCACCGGTGTCGCCGAGGCTGTCGGCCCCAAGCGCGTGCGGCCTGGCCCGCGCGACGGCGCCATGCGCGTCGCCCGCGTCTGCTACGACCATCTCGCCGGCGAGCAGGCGGTGGCGATGCTCGACCGTCTGGTCGAGAAAGACATATTGCTGCGCGACGACAGGGAGATCAGGCTTGGGCCATCCGCGTCGTCGCATTTTGCCGCGATCGGCATCGATGTCGACGCCAAACCGCGCCGCCCGGTCTGCCGCGCCTGCCTCGACTGGAGCGTGCGCCGCTCGCACCTCGCCGGCACGCTGGGCGCCGCCATCCTCGACAAGATCCTTCTGGAAAAATGGGCGCGCCGCGAAAAGGACAGCCGCGCGGTGATTTTCTCGCCACCGGGCAAGCAGGCCTTCGAGAAAGTGTTTTTGAGCTGAGCGCCGAGAACTACCCCCGCTTCAACACCTTGCCCTGCTTGAAGAAATCCACCCAAGGATCGGCTTCCGCCAACTGCTTCAGCGTCGTCTTGTCGCCTATGGGGAAAGCGTTCGGCGCCAGGCCGGCCTCGATCTCGGCCCAGGTCACCGGCATCGATACGGTGGCGCCCTTCTTGGCGCGCGAGGAATACGGCGCGACCGTTGTCGAGCCCCTGCCATTGCGCAGATAGTCGACGAAGATTTTCCCGGTGCGCGCCTTCTTCGACAGCGTCGCCGTGTAGCGGTCGGGGGCACCCTGTTCGAGCGCCTTGGCGAAATCATGGGCGAAGGTCTTCACCGCCTCCCAGTCCGCTGACGGTTTCAGCGGCACCAGCACATGATAGCCCTTGCCGCCCGATGTCTTGACGAAGTTTGGCAGCGACAGCTCGTCGAGCTTGCCCCTGATATCGAGCGCCGCCTCGCGCACCGCTTTGACGTCGACACCTTCATCGGGGTCGAGATCGAAGATGATCTGGTCCGGCTGTTCAAGCTTGTCGATCGTGCAGCCCCAGATGTGGATTTCGACCACGCCGTACTGGACGAGCGCCGCCACCCCGTCGAAATCTCGCACGAACAGGATTTCCTCGCCATCCGTCGGGTCTTTCATCCGGGCTATTCTGTCGCTCATGCCGGCCGAGGCATGTTTTTGGAAGAAGCGCGGGCCGCCGATGCCGTCCGGCGCCCGCACCAGGCTGAGCGGCCGGTTGACGACGAACTGCTCCATGCGCGGCCAAACCTCGGCGTAATGGTCGAGCAGGCCCTGCTTGGAGATCTTCTCGTCGGGCCATAGCAGCTTGTCGGGATGCGAGAGTTTTACGCTGGTCGTCATCGTCCCGCCGCCGCTCGAGGCCGGCTTGGCCTTGCCTGTCGCTGCCTTGGGCTTTTCCTGCACAACGTCCTCCGCCGGCTTGTCCTCGCGCAGCCCCTGGAACGAGGCATGACGTATTATACGGTCCGACGTCCAGCTGCGAAACTCCACTTCGCCGACCAATTCCGGCTTGACCCAGACCAGCCCCTTGCCTTTCGGCACGGCCTTGTCGAAGGGCGAAGCCTTCGCCTTCAGCGCATCGAGCTTGTTCTTCAGCGCGATAGCGCCCTTGGCCGAGAAGCCGGTGCCGACACGACCGGCATACTGCAGTTTGCCGCCCTCGTAATAGCCGACCAGCAGCGAGCGCAGCCCGCGCCCGGTCTTGTCCGACGGCAGATAGCCGCCGATGACGAATTCCTGCCGTGCCGTGCATTTCGACTTCACCCAGGTCGGGCCGCGCCCGCTGCGATAGGGCGCATCGGCGCGTTTTGAGACGACGCCTTCCAGCCCCATGCGGCAGGCATGCTCCAGCATGATCTTGCCAGGTTCAAAGAAATGGTCGGAGAAACGCACCGCCGCATTTTCCGACTGCTTGCCGAGCAGTTCCTGCAAGGCCTGCTTGCGCTCGACCAGCGGCTCGGCGCGCAAATCCTTGCCGTCGAGACGCATCAGGTCGAACACGTAATAGAGGAAGCGGTTCTTCCGCTTCGCCGACAGATCCTGCTGCAGCAGCGCGAAGGACGAGACGCCGCTGTCGGCCAGCACGACGATCTCGCCGTCGAGGATGGCGTCGCTGCATTTCAGCGCGGCCAGTTCCGCGATGATCTCGCTCCCAAACTTGTCGGTCCAGTCGAGGCCGGTGCGGGTCAAGAGCCGCACTTCCGTGCCGGCGATCTGCGCCTGCATGCGATAGCCGTCGAATTTGACTTCATGCAGCCAGTCCTTGCCCGGCGGTGCGTTCCGCTCCAGCGTCGCCAGTTGCGGCTCGATGAAATCGAGTTTGCGGCTTGCGGCCTTCGCCTTGCCGGCGGCCGGCTTGTTGGAGTGCCAGACTTCAGGCTTCTTACCCTTGGCGGTCTTGCCTTCACCGACCTCTTCGATCGTCAGGCCCGACTTCACCGATTCCGGCTTCTCCTTCAAAATGTCCTCGCCCGGCCGCGCCGCGGCGTCGTCCGACTTGATCAGCAGCCAGTTGTCGCGCTTTTCGCCCGCGCGGGGTTTCAGCCGCACCAGATGCCACAGCCCATGCAATTTGTGGCCGTTGAGTTCGAAGCTGATATGGCCCTTCTTCATCGCCTGAGCCGGGTCGGTCTCGGGTACCCATGTTCCCTCGTCCCAGACGATGACCGAGCCGCCGCCATATTCGCCCTTCGGGATCGTGCCTTCGAACGGCGCATAGTCGATCGGGTGGTCCTCGACATGGACGGCGAGCCGCTTTTCGTGCGGATCAAGGCTCGGCCCTCGCGTCACGGCCCAGCTCCACAGCACGCCGCCATGCTCGAGGCGAAGATCGTAATGCAGCCTGGTCGCAGCGTGCTTGTGGATAACGAAGATTCCGCCCGCTTCGCTCTTTTTCGTGCGTGCGACCTTGCCCGCCGGCTCCGACGTTTTCTTGAAATCGCGCTTGGCGTGATATTGTTCGAGGCCGGCCATATGACGTCCTCAGGCGGATTTGCGCTTCGGCGCGGTGGCTTTCGGCTTGGCGCGTTTGGCCGCCGGCGATGAAGCCTTCGTTGACCCCGAATCCGACGACAGGCTCTTCTTCAGCGCGTCGAACAGATTGACGACGTTGGAGGGTTTGGGGGCCGCCTTGGCCTTGGGCGCCTTGTGCCCCGCCTTCTTGGCCCGGATCAGTTCGAGCAGCGCGTCCTCATATTTGTCGTCGAATCTCGAGGGGTCGAATTTTGCTTTCTTCTTGTCGATGATCAGCTCGGCCAAATCGGTCATTTCCTGGTCGGTCTTCACCGCCTTGATCTCGCCGAACACGCTGTCCGGCTGGCGCACCGTGTTGTCGTAGCGCAGCGTCGTCAGCACCATGCCCTTGCCGAGCGGCTCGATGACCACGGGGCGCTCGCGTTGGTAGAGCACGATGCGCGCCAGCCCGGCCATCTTCTTGCCCGCCATGGCATCGCGGATGACGGCGAACGCCTCTTCCGACACCTTGTCGGCCGGGGCGACATAGTAGGGCGTGTCGAGATAGATCTGCTGGATCGAGGCCTTGTCGACGAAACCGTCGAGGCTCATCGTGTGCGAGGATTCGATCTGCACGGCCTCGATCTCGTCTTCCTCGATATGGACGAAATCGCCGCCGTCCAATTCATAGCCCTTGATCTCGTCGCCATCGTCCAAGGGCTTGCCGGTTTCGGCATCGACATAGATTCGCTTCACCGTGTTGCCGGTCTTGCGGTTGAGTATGCGGAACGACACCCTTTCGGTATGCGTGACTACATTGGTCAGTTCGACGGCACAGGTGACCAGCGACAGCTTCAGGTAGCCCTTCCAGGCTGGACGCGGCGCCATGACAAACTCCTTGCAATGGATTCAATCCAGAACGGGGCAAAGCCCATTCCGGTTCCGACCGCGCGACAAGGCAAGTCGGCGCCGTTGCCGCGCCGATCTTGCCTGCCATCTCACCTATTCGGCAGCCTGGAGATTGATCTTGCTTTCCGCCATCTCGGTGAGCTTGCGATCGGTCGCCTGCTCTTCCTTGAGATTCTTCGCGAGTACATTGGCGCAATCGCTGCGGCCGAGTTGCTTGGCCCATGCAATCAGCGTGCCGTAGCGGGTCATTTCGTAATGCTCGACTGCTCGCGCAGACGCAATCAGGGCGGCGTCCATGACCTCCTTGTCGGCGATGTCGCCGCTCACCTCGTCGGCTTCCTCGAGGATGCCGTCAATGGCCGGGCAGTCGATGGCCTTGGCCTTGACGCCATGCAGCTCGAACACCTCTTCGACGCGTTCGATATGGCCCCTGGTCTGTTCAAGATGTTTTTCGAAGCCTGCTTTGAGCTGCGCGTTGGTGGCCTTGTCGATCATCTTCGGCAATGCCTTCTCGATCTGCTTTTCCGCGTAATAGATGTCGCGCAACGTGTGCACGAACAGGTCGTCCAGCGTTTTGATGTCCTTCGAAAAGAAGCCCATGATTCTAGCCTTTCCATTTGCTCTTGCGGTGTTGGTGTACGTGCCTGCGGCTTGCAGGCAATCGCGGGCCGGCCACGCCAGTCCCGACGGTCAACGTCCGCCCTATATGCCGGTTCCTTCCTTTCCAGCCTGAGCAAGGAAATTCCATCAGCCAGCCGGAAATTGAAACAGAACCGCGCCCAGGCGACATTCAAACGAAACATATGTGATGCAAAAGTCACACAGGCCGGAATGGCGACAAAAGGCGTGGAAACACCCCGAAACAGCCGCATTCCGGCCACGAAGCAACGGGTTTTCGACCAGATATTAACATCGTGTTCACCGACTATTCACGCCTCGATGCTATCCTTCGCGCAATTCGGAAGGGACATCCGAAAATCGGGACAGGGACAGGGTAAATGAACTTCCTCACGCACCTCATCGGCTACGCCGCCGCCATCCGCGAATTCGTCGCGCCGACCTATCGGCCGGAGCGCTACTACATGCGCGGCCCCGGTCCGGCTTGCGCCCGTCGCGGCACGTCGCTGGGCGCGCACTGACCATGACGTTCGAGAGCCGCCACAACAGCCGCATCTGCAGGCCGGGAGCCACGACCCGCGCCACCACCTATCGTTCCGAGCGCCCGGCTCTGAGCGACAGGCGTCGTGCGACATCGCCACGTCTTTGATCCCGCCCCCGGCTGGCCTGGTGTCCCAGGACACGAGCAGCCGAGGACCGCGTGACCGACCTTCCTCGGTCCAGTCCGCCCCAATCACGTCTGGCCAAGCCCAGTCCTCCCGCTGAACCATCTTTCGATACCAGCCATCCGCTGATCGTCTTCGATGGCGTCTGCGTACTGCGCTCCGGCCTCGTGCGCATGGGGGTGAGGGAGGCACGCCAAGGCCCGGCTCAATCCGGCAGGGCCGCGATCGCGACAATTTCAATGACGATGTCGGCTTGAGCGAGCGCGGCAACGCCAATCACCTCCGAGGGCGGCGGGTTGTTGTAACTGCAGTGCTTCGGGCAATGCTCGGCAAAGAACGCGTCCAGAACGTCCAGGCGAAAATTGGGAGAGCTGAGAACGCCGCCGTCGGGAAACGGTCCTCTGACGAAGAAGGTCAGTTTGACGAGGTTTTCAAGCGCGGTGCCCAGCTCCTCCAGATCGGATTTGATGTTGCCCAGAACCTCGAGCCACTGCGCCGCCGCATCGCCGGCGAAACGGCCGCCCTGCTTGCCGGCTGGATCGTAGTCGGCGGCGGTCGCCGTGTTTCCGCAAAGGTAGACGAATCCCTTCGCGCCGCTGACGACGGTCCCCTTGCCCCACGGCATCAACCGGCCGCTTTTGAATTTCTTGCGGGTCACGAGTTCCATTGCTCATCTCCCATCTCTGGCGTGACGTGCCTGGATCACAAAGGATAGCGCGGCGAGGCATCATGGCCAGCGCCGCCGGCCGCTTGGCGAAACCTGGTCCTTGCGAAACCGCGTGACGAAGCCGAAAGTTTTTTCTTGGCGCCTGTCGAAATCGGTCGACGCCGCGCGACATACGTCTGGCCCCGCAAGGACGCGGCCTTCGAAACCACGGGAGAAGACCCATGCGATACATGCTGATGATCAACAATAACGAAGCCGCAATGGCGGCCATGCCGATCGAGAAGACCCAGCAGATGAGCGCGGCCTATGGCGCCTATACCGAAGCGTTGAAGAAATCCGGCGCGTGGCTGGCCGGCGAACGCCTGCGCCCGACCCAGGCGACCACCTCCGTGCGGATCGCCGACGGCAAGACCAATGTGATCGACGGCCCCTATGCCGACACCAAGGAGCAGCTTGCCGGCTTCTACATGATCGAGGCGGCCGATATCGACACCGCCATCGAATGGGCCGCGCGCTGTCCGGCGGCCAGCACCGGCACGGTCGAGTTGCGGCCGATCTGGGAAATGGCCGACTACATGCCCAAGCAATGACGACGTGCCAGGAAATGACCATGTGATGGACAGTCGCCCGGAGATCGCCCGGGCGGCCGCCGAGGCCGCCGCCCGGCAGAGCTACGGCAAGCTGGTCGCCTGGCTCGCGGCGCGCACGCGCGATGTGACCGCGGCCGAGGATGCGCTGGCGGACGCCTTTGCCGCCGCGCTCGAGCGCTGGCCGAAGTCAGGCGTGCCTGAAAAGCCGGAAGCCTGGCTGCTGGCCGTGGCGCGGCGGCGGCGGGTCGATGCGGTTCGCCGGCGGCTCACCCAGGAGGCGGCCCGCGATCATCTCAAGCTGATCGCCGAGGAGATGGAGGCGCGCATGACCGACGAAGAGCTGCCCGACGAACGGCTGCGGCTGATGTTTGCTTGCGCGCATCCTGCGATCGAGCCGGGCGTGCGGGCGCCGCTGATCCTGCAGACCGTGCTGGGCTTCGATGCCGCGACGATCGCTTCCGCCTTCCTGGTCTCGCCGGCAACGATGGGCCAGCGCCTGGTGCGCGCCAAGACGCGCATCCGCGAAACCGGCATTCCGTTCCGTGTGCCGGAGCGGGCCGAACTCGGCGAAAGGCTGGGCGCGGTGCTGGAAGCGATCTACGCCGCCTTCGCCGAAGGCTGGTCCGATCCGGTCGGCACCGAGACGCAGCGCCGCAACCTCGCCACCGAAGGCATCTGGCTCGGCCGCCTGGTGGTGACGCTGATGCCGCAAGAGCCGGAAGCGCTTGGCCTGCTGGCGCTCATGCTGTTTGCCGAGGCGCGCCGCACTGCCCGGCGCAGTGCCGAAGGCGACTTCGTGCCGCTGGCCGAACAGGACTGCGACCTGTGGGACCGCGCCCTCATCGACGAGGCGGAGGCGCTTCTGTCCCATGCCGCGATGAGCGGCGTCGTCGGCCGCTACCAGCTCGAGGCGGCCGTCCAGTCCGCCCACGCGGCGCGGCGGCTGACCGGCCGCACCGATTGGCCGGCGATACGCGCGCTTTACGACGCGCTGTTTTCGATCGTCGGATCGCCGGTGGTGGCGATCAACCGCGCGGTGGCGCTTGCCGAGACGGAGGGCGCCGTGGCGGGGCTGGCGGCGCTTTACGTGTTGGGCGACGACAAGCGGCTCAATGAGTATCAGCCCTATTGGGCGGCGCGGGCCGGTCTCCTGGCCAGGCTTGGCCAGGCGCCGCAGGCAACCGAGGCCTATGACAGGGCAATCGGTCTCGAACGCGACCCGGCGGTGCGCCGGTTCCTGCAAGGCAAAAGGGCGGCGCTGCGAAACTGATCTTCAGCCCGGCCACATCTCATGTGATGTATTGAGCGTCTTCAGCAGCGGATGGCCGCGCAGCCTGGCCCAGAGACGTTCAATATCAGGCCATGCCGCTCGCGCTGTGTCGATGTCGGGATGCCAGGCCACCAGCATGACGAGATAGATGTCGGCCAGCGACATCTGGTCACCAACCAGCCAGTCACGACCCTTCAGAGCGGCATCGAGGACGGCGAAGCCACGGTCCATCTCGGCGACTGCCGCCTGCTTGACGGCTTTCGTGCCGTCGGCGTCTGCCGTGTAGCGATGGGCGTAGTAGAACCGCAGCACCGCCGGGTAGAGCACCGACGACATGAAGGCCATCCAGCGCAGGAAATCGGCGCGGGCAGGCGCATCGACCGCCGGCGCCAGGCGGGCCTCGGGATGGCGCTCGGCGAGCAGGATGCAGATCGCCGCCGATTCGGTCATCGAGCTGCCGTCCGGCAAGGTCAGCACCGGCACCTGGTTCAGCGGGCTGATGTCGAGGAAGGCCGGATCGGGGCGGTCGGTCTTCGGCACATCGACCTGTTCGAACGGTGCGTTGGCGAGCGCCAGCGCCGCCTCGACGACGAAGCCGCCGCTGCCGGGACGGGTATAGAGCTTGTACATGAAATTCTCCCCTGATCCGCGCAAAGCGGACCGGGGCGATATGCACCGGAAGCAGGGTCCTGCTCAAGCCGGCTCACAGGCGCCACGGGAGGATTTTTCAACGGGCCAGCGAGATTGGGTCACGACGCTGCCCTTCGCTTCGTCATCCACGGGCGGAGCAAGGAGCGAAGCGACGCGGCGCAGACCCGAGGATCCATGCCGCGACTTCAAAGCGCCGCGACGATGCAAAATAGAGCTTCATCCTGAACCGCGGCACTCCTCGGCCGCGATCACGGCATGGATCCCAGGGTCTGCGCGCCGCTTCGCGTCGCTCCGCCCTTGGGATGACGAAGCTGTTAGGCCTAAGCCCCCAATCCCTCGAACAAGATCGTCGACAGGTAGCGTTCGGCGAAGTCGGGAATGACCACGACCAGGGTCTTGCCCCTGTTCTCCGGCCGCGAGCCGACGACGATTGCCGCCTGCAGCGCGGCACCCGACGAGATGCCGACCGGCACGCCTTCGAGGCGGGCGACGAGGCGGGCATTGGCGACCGAATCCTCGTTGGAAACCTTGACGATCTCGTCATAGATCGTGGTGTCGAGGATCTTTGGCGCGAAGCCGGCGCCGATACCCTGGATCTTGTGCGGGCCGGGCTGGCCGCCCGACAGCACCGGGGAGGCTTCCGGCTCGACGGCGACGACATGCAGCGAAGGCTTGAGCTTCTTCAGCACCTGGCCGACGCCGGTGATGGTGCCGCCGGTGCCGATGCCGGCGACGAAGATGTCGACCTCGCCCTGCGTGTCGTTCCAGATCTCCTGCGCCGTCGTCTTACGGTGGATTTCCGGGTTGGCCGGGTTTTCGAACTGCTGCGGGATGACGGCATTGGGGATCGTCGCGGCCAGTTCGTCCGCCTTGGCGATGGCGCCCTTCATGCCTTTCGGCCCTTCGGTCAGCACCAGTTCGGCGCCGAGCAGCGCCAGCATCTTACGGCGCTCGACCGACATCGTCTCGGGCATGGTCAGGATGAGCTTGTAGCCCTTGGCGGCGGCGGCGAAGGCAAGCGCGATGCCGGTATTGCCCGAGGTCGGTTCGATCAGCGTCGTCTTGCCGGCCGCAATCTTGCCGGCAGCCTCGAGCGCCTCGATCATCGCCACACCGATGCGGTCCTTGACCGAGGCGATCGGGTTGAAGAATTCGAGCTTGGCGACCAGATTGGCGACGACGCCCTTCTCCTTGGCGAACTTGTCGAGCCGGACCAGGGGCGTGTCGCCGATCGTGTCGGTGATGGAACTGTAGATGCGGCCGCGGCCGGGGACGCGGGCGGAGGTGACGGGCTTGTTCATTGGTTTCGCTCCCAGGATTTCAGGCAAGTGGCATTGCAGCCGGCAAGATAGGGCTTTCAGCCGCGCAACATAAGCTGTCGGCCGGAAATATCCGAGTGGGGCCTGTGTCTAAAACGCCCAAGTCCCGGAAAAGCATTTCGCGGGGAAGCCTGGCCCCGGAATGTTTTGGCTGAAAGGCTGCTACTGGCGGGCCGCGATCGCTGCCGCGGCGCCGACCATGAAGCCGGCGGCGGTGCGGTTCAGCAGCTTCAGCGCGCGCGGCGATTTCAGGAACCAGCGCGCCTTGGCGGCGAGCGCCAGGTAGGGAACCAGCACGACGAACAGCACGACCACCGTCAGCGCGGCGAGAATGCCGTAATCGGCCAGCGTGATCGTCTTCAGGTCGACGATGGTCGGGGTGATCGCCAGGTAGAAGATCATCGTCTTCGGATTGCCGAGCGTGACGGTGAGGCCGGCGACAAAACTCGACACCAGTCCGCCCTTGCCCTTCCTGGCTTCGACCGTTTCGGGCGTGATGCCGGCGGTCCAAAAGCGCCAGCCCAGAAACACCAGATAGGCAACGCCGGCCCATTTGATGGCGAGGAACACCATGCCGAAGGTCTGCGCGACGAAGGCGAGGCCGAGCACCACGGCGGTCAGGTAAATGAGGTCACCGAGCATCAGGCCAAAAGACATGGCCAGCGACGAGCGGAAGCCGGAACCGAGCGCCCGCGCGACAAGCGCGGTGACGCCGGGGCCAGGAATGGCGGCGGCGATGCCGAGTGCGGCACTGTAGGCGAGGAAGCCGGTGAGGGTCATGGCGAGTGGTCCTGGATCAGGCGGCCTTTTCGCACGGAACGGACCAGGATTGAATTCCCTGGCGGTCGGATTCTATTGCACCAGATACCGCGCCATCCGAGTAAAATCCCTCAGGAACGGCCGCCGTCATAGGTCACGCGCCAGATCGTGCCATTGCCGTCCTCGGTGACGATCAGCGCGCCGTCATGGGCCACCGCCACGCCCACGGGCCGGCCCCAGACCTCGCCGCTGGAAACGACGAAGCCGATCATGAAATCCTCATACTCGCCGGTCGGCTTGCCATCCTTGAACAGCAGGCGGACGACCTTGTAGCCGGTCCGGTTGCCGCGATTCCACGAACCGTGCAGGGCAACGAAGGCATCGCCCCTGTATTCCTTGGGAAAACCGCTGTCGGCGGGCAAATCCTTGCGGTCGTAGAAGGCGATGTTGAGCGGCGCCGAATGCGCCTGCATCAATACGTCGGGAGTGGTTGCCTTGCCGGCGAGGTCGGGCCGCGCGCCCTCGTGGCGCGGGTCCTCGTGGTTGCCGATATAGTACCAGGGCCAGCCATAGTACGCGCCGTCCTTGACCGAGGTGGCGTATTCGAACGGCACATTGTCGCCCAGCGCGTCGCGCTCGTTGACGACGCACCACAGCGCGCCGGTCGCCGGCTGGATGGTCATGCCAGAACAGTTGCGCAGGCCGGTGGCGACGATGCGGCCGTTCTTGCCATCCGGATCGAAGGCCTGCACGTCGGCGCGCCCCTCTTCGGAGCCCCAGGTTGCGCCCAGCGGCTGCGATTTCACCCATGCTTCAAGGCCGCCATCGGGCGCCTTGCCCATGTCCTCGGCGACGTTCGAGCCGGAGCCGACCGACAGATAGAGCGTGTTGCCGTCAGGCGAAAAGACGATGTCGCGGGTCCAGTGATGGTTCGCGGGAATGTTGGCGACGATGATTTCGGGTTCGCCGGATGCCTTCAGGTCGCCACCGCGGTAGGCGAAGCGCACGATGCTGTCGCTGTTGGCGACATAGACCCATTGCGGGTCGTCCCCCGGCGGATAGAAGGCAATGCCATAGGGCTGGTTGAGATTGCCGGCGAAAATGCCATGCTCGGCGGGCTTGGCGCTGTCCTTGGCCAGGCGATAGACGCGGACCTGGTTGGCTTCGCTGTCGGCGACGAACAGGTCGCCATTGGGTGCGACGCGCACGGCGCGCGGATTGTCGATGCCGGATGCGATCAGCTCGGCCGAAAAACCCGGCGGCAATTGCGGCTTCGCGCCCGCCGGCATGTCGGCAAGCCCGGCGCTGTTCGATACCGACTTGGTGACATAGGGCTTCGGCAGGTCTTCCGGCTTGATCAGTCGGCGCACGCCCGGTTTGTCGGCACGCCAGTCGCCGAAGGCCGCCGCGCCCTTCAGCACCGGCTGGTCCGCCTGCTGTGCGAACGCCGCGCTTGTGAGGAACAGGGCGGGGATCACCAGTCCGGCCAATCGGATCATCTTGTCCTCCATCTGGTCGCGAAGGAAACCAACGGCCGGCTTGTCTCCGGGTTCCGCTCGCTCGACCTGACGAGGAAGCGAAAATCCGGTCTTACGTGCCGGCAGCGTAAAAATCGTCGTCGAGGCGTTTTTCCAGCGCGACCAGATCGGCCGGCAGCGGCAGGCCCATGGCGCGCATTTCCCGCAATTTCTCGCGCAGTTGTTCCTGGATTTCGTGCTGGTCTTCCGGCTGGTTGACCATCTCCTCGAGCAGCAGGCTGATCCGGGCCTTGAGTTCTTCGAGCGCCATTCTTTTCTCCTTGCTGCCCGTCTCTTCCCGTTCGGGGCCCTACCTTAGCATGCGTGAAATCAGCTGCGCCGTATAATCGACCATCGGCACGATGCGGGCGTAGTTCAACCGGGTCGGCCCGATGACGCCGAGCGCGCCGACGACGCGGGCATCCTTGTCGCGATAGGGCGCGACCACCAGCGACGAGCCCGACAGCGAAAACAACTTGTTTTCCGAACCGATGAAGATGCGCACGCCCGATCCCTGCTCGGCGAGGTCAAGCAGCTGGATCAGCCCGTCCTGCGTCTCCATGTCCTCGAACAGATGCCGCAGCAATTCGATGTCGGCCTGGGCGGTGACGTTTTCGAGCAGGTTGGCGCGGCCGCGCACGATGAGCCGTGCCGGCAGGCCGCTTTCCGCACCCGCCCACACCGCCAGCCCCTTCTCGACGAGGTCCTGCGACAGCGTGTCGAGGGCGGCTCTCGTCTCTTCCTTGATGCGGGCGATCTCGGTGCGCGCCTCGGCCAGCGTGCGGCCGCGAATATGGGCGTTGAGGAAATTCGAGGCTTCGTGCAGCTGCGAGACGGTGATGCCCGCCGGCAGCTCGACGACACGGTTCTCGACGTCGCCATTTTGCGACACCAGCACGGCGAGCGCCTTGGTCGGCTCCAGCTGGATGAATTCGATATGCTTCAGCGCCACCTCGTTCTTGGCGGCCAGCACCAGGCCGGCGCCGCGCGACATGCCCGACAGCATCTGGCTGGCCTCGGTCAGCATGTGCTCCAGCGTCGCGCCCGAGCCGGAGGCCCGCACCTGCGCCTCGATGGTGCGGCGCTCCTCGTCGGAGAGGTCGCCAAGTTCCATGAAGGCATCGACGAAGAAGCGCAGGCCCGCCTGCGTCGGCAGCCGGCCGGCCGAGATATGCGGCGCGTAGATCAGCCCGAGATGCTCGAGGTCGCTCATCACATTGCGAATGGTGGCCGGCGACAGCGAGGAGGGCAGGATGCGCGACAGGCTGCGCGAACCCACGGGCTCGCCGTCCCTGAGATAGGAATCGACGATGCGCCGGAAGATGTCGCGAGAGCGCATGTCGAGTGATTGAAGTGCAAGCGGCTGCGAACCCGGATCGATTGCCTTGGTCATTCGGCCAAAAACCTCCTTGTTCAGGATATAGACTTCGGCACGGTGGGCGCAACCCGGTCTCTGTATCGGGTCGCCCGGTCCGTTTTCCTTTGCGCGCTGCCCCCCATCCGTCTAAAAGCCGGCCACGATTCCGAAAAATGACTGGGAAAGAAGCCTGAATGCGCCCCTCCAAACGCCAATTCGACGAAATGCGCGCCATCTCCTTCGAGCGTGGCGTCTCCAAGCACGCCGAAGGCTCGTGCCTGGTGAAGTTCGGCGACACCCATGTCCTGTGCACGGCGAGCCTCGAGGAGAAGGTGCCGGGCTGGATGCGCAATTCCGGCAAGGGTTGGGTGACGGCCGAATATGGCATGCTGCCGCGCTCGACCGGCGAGCGCATGCGCCGCGAGGCCTCGGCCGGCAAGCAGGGCGGCCGCACGCTGGAAATCCAGCGCCTGATCGGCCGGTCCTTGCGCGCCGTCGTCGATCTGCAGGCGCTGGGCGAACAGCAGATCACCGTCGATTGCGACGTCATCCAGGCCGATGGCGGCACCCGCACCGCCTCGATCACCGGCGGTTGGGTGGCGCTGTATGACTGCCTGCGCTGGATGGAAGCCCGGCAGATGGCGAGCGTCGCCAAGGTGCTGAAGGACCATGTCGCGGCGATTTCCTGCGGCATCCATGACGGCCAGCCGGTCATCGACCTCGATTATCTCGAGGATTCCGCGGCCGGCACCGACGCCAATTTCGTCATGACCGGCAAGGGCGGCATCGTCGAGATCCAGGGCACAGCCGAGGGCGAGCCCTTCTCGGAGGACCAGTTCGGCGAGTTGATGGGCCTGGCCAAGAAAGGCATCCAGCGCCTGGTCAGCCTGCAGCAGATGGCGGTGGCATAAGCCATCGATTTTCTGGTGACCCCCTCCGCCATCCTTGAATCAGCCCTCTACGTCACCGATCTGGCGGCGGCGGAGAAATTCTATGTCGGCGTGCTCGGCCTCGACCTGCTCGGCAAGGTCGACGGCAGGCATCTTTTCTTTCGCTGCGGGCCGGGCGTGCTGCTCATCTTCAACGCCGAGGCGACCAGAATACCGCCGGCGCCGGATGCCCGGCTGCCCGTGCCGCCGCACGGCGCGGTCGGCGAAGGTCATCTCTGCTTTGCGGCCAGCGCGGATGAAATCGTGGCTTGGAAAGCGCATTTAGGGGCAAAAAGAATCGCCATCGAAAGCGAATTCGAATGGCCGCAAGGGGGCCGTTCGCTCTATATACGCGACCCCTCGGGCAATTCGATCGAGTTCGCCGAGCCGAGAATCTGGGGTCTTTGATGCATACACTTGATGGCAAGAAGATCGTCGTCGCCAGCCACAATGCCGGCAAGCTGCGCGAATTCGCCGATTTGATGGGGCCGTTCGGCTTCGAGGCGAAGTCGGCCAAGGACTATGGCCTGCCTGAACCGGATGAAACCGGCACCACTTTCGAGGAAAACGCCTACATCAAGGCGCTGGCCGCGGCGAAGGCGACCGGCTTGCCGGCGCTGTCGGACGATTCCGGCCTGTGCGTCGACGCGCTCGACGGCGCGCCCGGCGTCTACACCGCCAACTGGGCCGAAACCCCTGACGGCAGCAGGGATTTCGCCATGGCCATGCAGCGCACCGAAGTGGCGCTGCAGGAAGTCGGCGCGGCCTCGGCCGAACAGCGCAAGGGCCGCTTCGTCGCCGTCATTTGTCTCGCCTTCCCCGACGGCGAGGCCGAATATTATCGCGGCGAGGCCGAAGGCACGCTGGTCTGGCCGCCGCGTGGCGAGCTTGGCTTCGGTTACGATCCGGTATTCTTGCCCAATGGTTTCGACAAGACGTTCGGCGAGATGAGCGCCGAGGAAAAGCACGGCTGGAAACCCGGCCAGGCTGCGGCGCTCTCACATCGCGCCCGTGCTTTCCAGAAATTCGCCCAAGCACGGTTGGATCTGCCGAGATTGGGCTCGGCATGACTGGACCCGGCATGACCATGCCGCTCGACCGCAGCCCCGGCTTCGGCGTCTACATCCATTGGCCGTTCTGCGCGGCCAAATGCCCCTATTGCGACTTCAACAGCCATGTCCGCCACCAGCCGGTGGACCAGGAGCGCTTTGCCGCCGCCTTCGAGGCGGAACTGGCGACGATGCGTGAGCGCACCGGGCCGCGCGAGGTGACCAGCATCTTTCTCGGCGGCGGCACGCCCTCGCTGATGAAGCCGGAAACCGTGGCCAGGGTTCTGGACGCCGTGGCCAAGAACTGGACGGTGCCGGACGGCATCGAAGTGACGCTGGAGGCCAACCCGTCCTCGGTCGAGGCCGAACGCTTTCGCGGCTATCGCGCGGCCGGCGTCAACCGCGTCTCGCTCGGCGTACAGGCGCTGAACGACAAGGATTTGCGTTTCCTCGGCCGGCTGCACAATGTCGACGAGGCGCTGCACGCCATCGGCCTCGCGCGGGAAATCTTTCCGCGCCTGTCTTTCGACCTGATCTACGCCCGGCCCGGCCAGACGCCGGAAGCCTGGGCAGCCGAGCTCGAACAGGCGATCGGCCACGCCGCCGACCATCTCTCGCTCTACCAGCTGACCATCGAGGAAGGTACGCCCTTCCACGCTTTGCACGCGGCAAAGAAATTCGCCATTCCCGACAATGACCACGCCGCCGACCTCTATGCGCTGACGCAGGAGATTACGTCCGCGCATGGCCTGCCGGCCTATGAGATTTCCAACCACGCCAGGCCGGGCGCGGAAAGCCGGCACAATCTGACCTACTGGCGCTATGGCGAATATGTCGGCGTCGGCCCCGGCGCGCATGGCCGCTTCGTCGAGAACGGCCGCCGCACGGTGACGATCGCCGAGCGGATGCCGGAGACCTGGGCCAACCTCGTCGAGGCCAAGGGCCATGGCGTCACCGGCGGCGAGATCCTGACGCGCTCGGAAGAGGCCGACGAGTTCCTGCTGATGGGGCTGAGGCTGGCCGAGGGCATCGACCTCTCGCGCTACGAGGCGTTTTCCGGCCGCGGCCTGTCGAGCGCACGGCTGTCGGTACTGCAGGGCGAGGGGCTGGTAGCGCCGATCGGCAATGCCCGTCTGCGCGCCACGCCGGCCGGGATGATCGTTCTCGACGCCGTGGTCGCGGATCTGGCGCGCTAAGCATGATCCCGAAAAGTGGAAGCCGGTTTTCGGTCAAGATCATGCTTGAGCAAAAGTCTTGAAAAACGTCCTCTTCGTCTGCAGTCAGAACCGCTTGCGCAGCCCGACCGCCGAGCAGGTGTTTTCAACGCGCCGGGATATCGAAGTTGCGTCGGCCGGCACCAATCATGATGCCGACACGCCGCTGACTCATGAGCTCGTCGCCTGGGCCGACATCATCTTCGTCATGGAAAAGGTGCACCGCACCAAACTGCATAAGAAATTCAAGACCAGCCTGAAGAAGGCCCGGGTCATCTGCCTCGATATACCGGACAACTATGAATTCATGGATCTGGAGCTGATTGACCTTCTGAAGGCGCGCGTTTCACGCTATCTGGGGTGACCCAGACGAAGGCAGAACGGTCTCGGCCAGTCGCGGCGGTCAGGCGTCGTGCTTGAAACGGCGCTTGCCGCGATCCTTCTCGGCATGCGCCTCGCCGTTCCGGGCCGGTTTGGCGTCGGCCTTTTCGCGGCGAACGCTGTGCTGGTCGTTCATCGGGTGCGGGGGCACGCCTTCCCTGGCGCTTTTCGTTTCAAGACGGGTGATGAAGATATCGAAGCGATTGGGCATCGTCCGGTCAGTGCTCCGTCGTGCTATCGGGTTGGTTGTCGGAAAGCCTGACATTCGTCGGCAGGGCGGTTGTCGCCCGCTCGATCAGGCTGGTGTCGGTCTTGGCAGGCAGGCGCTTGTCCCTGGCGGCGGCAACGCGCTTGCGGCCGGCATAGTAAGGCTCGAAAGCGTCCTGTATCTTCAGGCTGTCCATCCTGTCCTCCCTTTAGGAATCAGGGGCTAAATCTGCCAATGCCGGTTTGGTTCCCTACTGTGGCGAAGGCATGGCGATCACCTTACATCGGCATGACCTTTTGCAAGGCCGCGCCAGCCATGCCAAACAAGATTTGGCAGGCCAAACAGGGCGGAACGGAGACGGCATCAGTGACCGAAGAGACGGGAAGACGCAGCTATGTGGTCGGGCAGACCGAAATCCCCGCCCGTCCGCTCGAGCCGGCGCTCTACCTTGTGGCGACGCCGATCGGTAATCTCGCCGACATCACGCTGCGCGCGCTGGAGACGCTGGCCGCCGCCGACGTCGTCGCCTGCGAGGACACCAGGGTGTCGCGCGTGCTGCTTGACCGCTACGGCATCCGCCGCCGCACCACGGCCTATCATGAGCACAATGCCGGCGAGGCCGGGCCGAAGCTGATCGCGGCGCTTCAAGGCGGCCAGAGCGTGGCGCTGATTTCCGACGCCGGCACGCCGCTGGTCTCCGATCCCGGCTACCGGCTGGTCGGGGAAGCGATCGACCACGGCATTCGCGTCGTGCCGATTCCCGGTCCGTCGGCCCCGCTTGCGGCTTTGACCGCGTCCGGCCTGCCGTCCGACGCCTTCCTGTTCGCCGGATTTTTGCCGGTCAAATCAGGGCAGCGGCTGACGCGGCTGGAGGCGCTGAAGGCGGTACCGGCGACGCTGATCTTCTTTGAATCGCCGCGCCGGCTGGCCGAATCGCTCGGCGCCATGGTCGAGGCGCTCGGCGGCGAGCGCAAAGCCGCCATCGGTCGCGAACTGACCAAGACCTTCGAGGAAATGCGCACCGGCACGCTACGGGCGCTGGTCGACCATTATGCGGCGGCCGACACGCCGAAGGGCGAGATCGTCGTCTGCGTCGGCCCGGCCGAGGCCAAGGCGGACGAGCCCGCAGACATTGACCGGTTGCTTTTGTCGCTCGCTGCCGAAATGCCGGCCTCCAAGGCAGCGGCCGAGGCCGCGAAAATGACCGGTGGCCAGAAGCAGGCGCTGTATCGCCGACTGTTGGAACTCAGGGACGCCTCAGGAGAAAGCGACGGTGGCTGAGCGCCCGAGCGCCAGCCGCCAGAAAGCCTATCGGCGCGGCCATCGCGGCGAGTGGCTGGCAGCCGCCGCACTGATGCTGAAGGGCTACCGGATTCTGGCGCGCCGCCATCGCACCCGCTTCGGCGAGATCGACCTGATCGCGCGGCGTGGCGACCTGGTGCTGTTCGTCGAGGTCAAGGCGCGGCGCACGCTGATGGAAGCCATGGAAGCGATCGGCCGTGAATCGGAGCGCCGCATTGAAGCGGCGGCCGACATCTGGCTGTCGCGGCAGGCGGATTATGGCAGGCTGTCGATGCGCTTCGACATGGTCGCCGTGCTGCCCTGGCGCTGGCCGGTGCATGTCGAAAATGCGTTCTATGGACGGAATTAGGGGGACCTCAGAGAGGCATTGCTCGCCCTTCGCCAGCTCAGGGCGTTCGTCGTTCGGAAAGCCAAGCAATTGGCTTTCCGTCCGCTTCGCGGATCACTCCTCACCCCCAGATCATCAACGCCACCAGGCCGACGATGCCCACCACCAGCCGCCACCAGCCGAACAGCGAGTAGCCGTTGCGCGAGACGTAATCGAGCAGGTAGCGCACCACGACCAGCGCCGCGACGAAGGCGGCGACGAAGCCGATGGCGATGATCGGCAGGTCGGCCGAGGTCAGCACATTACGGTTCTTGAACAGGTCGAAGGCGAAGGCGCCGACCATGGTCGGGATCGCCAGGAAGAAGGAAAATTCCGCCGCCGCCCGCTTGTCGACGCCCAGAAGCAGCGCGCCGACGATGGTCGAGCCCGAGCGCGACGTGCCGGGGATCAGCGACAGGCACTGGAACAGGCCGATCTGCAGGTAAAGCCTGGTCGGGAAGCGCTCAACGTCGCGGTAGACCGGCTTCAGGTTCATGCGGTCGACCGCCAGCAGCACGACACCGCCGATGATCAGCATGATGCAGATCAGCCTCGGCGATTCGAACAGCACCGTCTTGATGAAATCATGCGCCAGCGCGCCGATGATGGCCGCCGGCAGGAAGGCGATCAGGATGCCGATGACGAAATGCCGCGTCAGCCGGTCGTGCGGCAGGTCGAGCAGCATCTGCCACAGGCGGCGGAAATAGACGCTCAGGATCGCCAGGATGGCGCCGAGCTGGATCAGGATCTCGAAGGCCTTGCCGGTCGAGTTGAAGCCGAGGAAATGGCCGGCAAGCAGGATATGGCCAGTCGAGGACACCGGTATGAACTCCGTCAACCCCTCCAGCAGGCCGAGCAGCAGGGCTTCGACGATGGTCTGGCTTTCCATGGCTACCTCGGCTTTGCGCGACGGCTAACAGAACGGCTTGCTTGTCATGGCGTTGAACTCCCCCTATAGGTCGCAACACCTGACGGCCCGCTAACCGGGCGGCCAAGACTTACCGGTGCGACCGGCGATTCGCCAGTGCGCTTTATCATCGCGGAACCATGCTGACGCTTTTCCATCATCCCATGTTCGCCACCTGCCGCTTCGTCCGCCTTGCTTTCGGCGAGTATGGCGAGGAGCTGGCGCTGATCGAGGAAAAGCCGTGGACGCGGCGCAAGGAGTTTCTGGCGCTGAACCCGGCCGGCACGCTGCCGATCCTGCTCGCCGAAGGCGACGTGCCGATCGTCGGCGCGACGGTGATCTCGGAATATCTCGACGAGACCCGCGGTGTGCTCAAGCGCGACAAGCGGCTGTTCGCCGAGGACCCGATGCAGCGCGCCGAAATCCGCCGGCTGATCGACTGGTATCTCAACAAGGCCGAAAGCGAAGTCACCCGCCATCTGGTGCGCGAACGCGTGCTGAAGCCGATCATGCCGGAAACGGCGGGCGGCGGCTCGCCCGATTCGGGCGCGATCCGTGCGGCGCGCGCCAACATCCGCCAGCATATGAAATACACCAACTGGCTGGCCGGCACCCGCCATTGGCTGGCCGGCGGCAGGGTCACCTATGCCGATCTGGCCGCCGCCGCGACGCTGTCGGTGCTCGACTATCTCGGCGAGATCGACTGGCGCGAACACGCCGCGGCGCGCGAATGGTATACGCGGGTGAAGTCGCGGCCCTCCTTCCGGCCACTCTTGACCGACCGCGTGCGCGGTCTGTCGCCGGTGTCGCATTATGCGGACCTCGACTTCTGACGCCGCAAAACTGCGCGCGCTGATCGACGCGGAGGCGCAGCGCGCCGGCTTCGATGCCATTGCCGTCGCCACCCCTGATGCGATCCCGCTGGCGCCGGCGCGGCTCGCCGAATTCGTCGCCGACGGCTTTCACGGCTCGATGGACTGGATCGCCGAGACGATTGCAAGGCGGAGCGAACCTTCCACGCTTTGGCCTGAAGTGCGCTCGATCGTCGTGCTGGCGATGAATTACGGCCCCGACCACGACCCGCGTGCGCTGCAGGCCAGGCGCGACCGGGGCGCCATCTCGGTCTATGCGCAAAACCGCGACTATCACGATGTGATAAAAGGCCGGCTGAAGGAAATCGCCGGCAAGATCGTCGCGCGCGCCGGCGGCGACGTGAAGGTGTTCGTCGACACCGCGCCGGTGATGGAAAAGCCGTTGGCCCAAGCCGCCGGGCTTGGCTGGCAGGGAAAACACACCAATCTGGTCAGCCGCGAACATGGTTCGTGGCTGTTCCTCGGCACTATCTTCACCACGGTTGAGCTCGCGCCCGACCGGGCCGAGATCGATCATTGCGGCTCCTGCCGCGCCTGTCTCGATGCCTGCCCGACCGATGCCTTTCCCGCGCCCTACCGGCTCGATGCGCGGCGCTGCATTTCCTACCTCACCATCGAGAACAAGGGTCCGATCCCGCACGAATTCCGCGAAAAGATCGGCAACCGCATCTATGGCTGCGACGATTGCCTGGCCGCCTGCCCCTGGAACAAGTTCGCCCGCGCGGCATCGGAAGCAAAACTTGCCGCACGCGACGATCTGCGCAAGCCGCCGCTCGCCGACCTGCTCGAACTGGACGACGCGGCCTTCCGCGCCTTCTTCTCAAGTTCGCCGATCAAGCGCATCGGCCGCGATCGTTTCATCCGCAACGTGCTGATCGCCGCCGGCAATTCCGGTGATGCCGCGCTGGCCGTCCCTGTGCGTGCGCTGCTCGGCGATCCCTCGCCGCTGGTGCGGGGCGCGGCAATATGGGCGCTGGCGCGGCTGGTGCCTGACGCCGAATATGCCAAATGGGCCGCGACCGGTCTGAAAACCGAGAACGATGCGGCGGTGCGCGAGGAATGGCGCCTGGCGCCGCCAGACGGGGCGCATGCATGAGCGAGAAGCAGATATTCATCTTCGGCGCCGGTTATTCCGGCAAAGCCTTTGCCCGCGCCAACAGGGATGCCGCCGTGATCCTTGGCACGACGCGGTCCGATGAAAAATTCGACGCGCTGCGCCAGGCCGGCATCGCGCCGCTGCTGTTCGATGGCGCGTTGACCGGCGAAATCGGCGAGGCGCTGGCGAAAACGACGCATCTGGTGATTTCGGTCGCCCCGGAAGAGGCCGGCGACCCAGTCTTGAATGCCGCCCGGGAGGCAATCACGGGGATGCCGGCGCTCGAATGGATCGGCTATCTCTCGACCGTCGGCGTCTATGGCGACTATGGCGGCGCCTGGGTCGATGAAACGGCCGCATGCCGGCCGGTGTCGAAGCGCTCCGTCATGCGGGTTGAGGCTGAGCAGGCGTGGCTGAAGCTCGGCGCGGAAATCGGCAAGCCGGTGGCGATCCTGCGCCTGTCCGGCATCTATGGTCCTGGCCGCAATGCGCTGGTCAATCTGGAAAACGGCACCGCGCGGCGGCTGGTCAAGCCGGACCAGGTGTTCAACCGCATCCATTGCGACGATATTGCCGGGGCGTTGTGGCGGCTTGTCGAAGGCAACACTGGGGGCATCTTCAACGTCACCGATGATGAGCCGGCGCCGCCGCAGGATGTCGTTGCCTATGCCGCGTCGCTGATGGGCGTCGAGCCGCCGCCCGAAATTCCTTTCGACACCGCCCAACTTTCGCCCATGGCGCGGTCCTTCTATGGCGAGAACAAGCGTGTCGCCAATGCGGCGATCAAGGCGGCGGGCTATTCCCTGCGCTTTCCGGACTACCGCGCCGCCTTCGACCATATGTGGGCAAGCGGCGACTGGCGCGACGGCGAAGCGCGCAGCCCGATGAAACGCTGACGATCGAAGCATACTGCGCGGCGTGCTATGATTCGGCCTGGGATTGCGGTGGGGATCCGGTTTCATGAAGACAGCGATGCGGCTTGGCAAGAAATCACTGCTGGCAGCGGTGCTCGGTTTGCTTGGCCTCGCCATCCAGCCGGCGGCGGCCGAGGAACGGGCCAAGGACCTGTTCGGCGCCGAAAAACTGCCGGCCGCGACCGCCGCGCAATCCTTCGGCTTCTATTCCAAGGGCTGCTTCGCCGGCGGTGTCGCCATCCCCATGGACGGCCCGACCTGGCAGGTCATGCGGCCCTCGCGCAACCGCCGCTGGGGCCACCCGGCGATGATCGCGCTGATCGAGAAACTGTCGCGCGACGCCGCCGCCGACGGCTGGCCGGGCCTTCTGATCGGCGACATTTCGCAGCCGCGCGGCGGCCCGATGATGACAGGCCATGCCTCGCACCAGATCGGGCTCGATGCCGACATCTGGCTGACGCCGATGCCTGACCGCGCCATGACCAGGGCGCAGCGCGATTCGATGAGCGCCACCTTGATGGTCGACGAGAAGACCCATCTGGTGAAGGACGCGCTGTGGACGCCCCAGCACACGGCGCTCTTGAAGCGGGCGGCGAGCTACCCCGAGGTGGAACGCATCCTGGTCAATCCCGGCATCAAGAAAAAGCTCTGCGACACCGTCAAGGGCGACCGTAGCTGGCTGCGCAAGATCCGGCCGTTCTGGGGCCACGACTATCATTTCCACATGCGCATCGGCTGCCAGCCGGGCTCGCCCGACTGCAAGGCGCAGGAGGCGACGCCGGATGATGACGGCTGCGGCAAGCCGCTGGCCTGGTGGTTCACCGAAGAACCGTGGCGGCCCAACAAGAACCCGGATGCGCCGAAGGCCCGCGACGTGATGACGATGGCCAACCTGCCGAAGGAATGCCGCGCCGTGCTCGACGCGCCGGGGCCGGTGTCAGCCGAGGCGGCGACCTTTCATGGCGGCGCCGTGCCGGTCGCGGCCGCGGCACCCGAACCGGAGGCGCCGTCCCAGCCCGCCACCCCGGCCAGCGATAGCGGCGATTTGCCGAGCGCGGCAAATGCATTCGCCGCGACCCCCAGAATGGGCGCGCCGGTGCCAAGGCCACGACCGCCCGCGAACTGATTGCCTCCGCGCCACCGGTCGGCTCAATCGGTTTAGCCAGCCGTTTTCGGGAAATAGTGGCCGTTTGGCCGCAGAACCCCTCTCTGCGCACCGACGGGTTCGAAAACCGTTTCCCTTTTCAAACTCATGCGCTAGTCAACGGAGGAACGGCGACACGCCGTCAGGGGGCGCCGGGGACGGACGAGAGCATGCCAAGCGTAAGCGATACCGACACGTCGTTGCGGTTTCCGATCCTGATCGGCGACATTGGCGGCACCAATGCGCGCTTTTCGATCGTGCTTGACGCCAATTCCGAACCGACCGAGCCGCAGATCGTCCAGACCGCAAATTTCAACACGATCGACGAGGCGATTCAGGCGGCGGTGCTCGACCGCTCGTCGGTCCGCCCCAATTCGGCGGTGCTGGCGGTGGCCGGTCCGGTCGACGGCGACGAGATCGAACTCACCAATTGCCCGTGGGTCGTCAAGCCGAAGCAGATGTTCGCCAATGTCGGCTTGAGCGACATCGTCGTGCTCAACGATTTCGAGGCGCAGGCGCTGGCCGTCGTGGCGCTCGGCGAAGAGCATATGGAAAAGATCGGCGGCGGCACGCCGGAGCCCAATGCCGGCCGCGTCGTGCTCGGGCCCGGAACCGGGCTCGGTGTCGCCGGGCTGGTCCATGCGCTGCACCACTGGATCCCGGTGCCCGGCGAGGGCGGCCATATGGACATCGGTCCGCGCACGCCGCGCGATTTCGAGGTTTTCCCGCATATCGAGAAGCTCGAGGGCCGCATTTCCGGCGAACAGATCCTGTGCGGGCGCGGCCTCGTCAACGTCTACCGGGCTGTCGCCAAGGCGGACGGCAAGCCGGCGCCTTTCACCACGCCGGCCGAGATCACCGGCGCGGCGCTGGCCAAGACCGATCCGGTGGCGCAGGAAGCGCTGGAGACCTTCGTCACCTGCCTTGGGCGCACCGCCGGCGATCTTGCCCTGGTGTTCATGAGCCGTGGCGGCGTGTTCTTGACCGGCGGCATCGCCCAAAAAATCGTGCCGGCGCTGAAGGAGGGCAATTTCCGCGCCGCCTTCGAGGACAAGGCACCGCACAGCGCGCTGATGCGCACCATGCCCGTCTATGTCATCACCCATCCGCTGGCGGCCCTTCTCGGCCTTGCCGCCTATGCCAGGAACCCGTCGCTGTTCGGCGTCCAGACGGCCGGCCGGCGCTGGCAGGCCTGAACCCTCGGCGCGAAGCGTCGGGGCGCCCGCGACGAAGTTAATCAGCCGCGGGCATAGGCAAGCCGGCCGCATGGCGCTAAGAGGAGTGCCGAATTGCAGCCCGGTCCCAGGCGAAAAACCCACGAAGCTCCCGATTTGACACTTCAAGCTCCAAACAAGCAGAAAGCCAGCGTTGGCGAAGTCAACGCCGTGCTGCGCCGCATCCTCTCCGAAAACGGCCGCGATCATCGCTGGTCCTATGTCGTCGCCATCACCTGCATGCTGCTGGTATCGGGCACGACGGCCTTCACGGCCTGGATCATGAGCCCGATCGTCAACCAGATCTTCTACGAACGGCGCGGCGACCTGGTGGTGTGGATTTGCGCCGGCATCATGGCGGCCTTCCTGGTGCGCGGTTTCGCCGGCTACGGCCAGGCGGTGGCGCTGGCCACGATCGGCAACAATCTGGTGGCGCGCTATCAGAAACGCATCTTCGACCATCTGATGAAGCTCGGCGTCGGCTTCTTCAACGATACGCGCTCCGGCCGGCTGGCGGCGCAGGTCAACGAGAATGTCGGCGGCATCCGCGACCTCTTGTCGATCACGCTGACATCCATCACCCGCGACGCGGTGACACTGGTCGGCCTTGTCGGCATCATGATCTACCAGGATCCGGTTCTATCGCTGAGTTCGCTGCTGATCGGACCGCCGCTGATCTGGGCGGTCGTCTACCTGACGCGTCGCGTGCGGCGTATCACGCGGGAATCCGTGCTGATCAATTCCCGGCTCATCGGCGCCGTCCAGGAAGCCACGCAAGGCATCGCCATCGTCAAGGCCTTCACCATGGAGGACCAGCTGGCGAGCCGCATCGGCGCCTTGGCCGACACGGCCGAACAGCGCTCGAACAAGATCGCCCGCGTTTCGGAGCGGTTGGCGCCGATTTCCGACATGCTGGCCGGCCTCGCCGTCACCTCCGTCATCGCCTATTCCGGCTACCGGGCACTCGTTCTCGGCCAGCCGCCGGGCGCGGTGTTCTCCTTCATCACCGCGCTGATCCTGGCCTACGATCCGGCCCGGCGCCTGGCGCGCATGCAGGTCGGCATGGAGCGCGCGCTGGTCAATGCCCGCATGATCTACGAACTGCTCGACCTCAAGCCGCAGCAGGGCGACGCGCCGGATGCCGTCGAGGCACACTTCACGTCGGGTGAAGTGCGCTTCAACAACGTGTCCTTCCGCTATGTCGAGGAGACACCGGTGCTGCAGGAGCTGAGCTTCGTCGCAGCCGCCGGCAAGATGACCGCCATCGTCGGGGCCTCGGGCGCCGGCAAGACGACGCTGGTGGCGCTGCTGCAGCGTTTCTACGACGTCGAGTCCGGCACCATCGAGGTCGATGGCCAGGACATTTCCAAGGTCACCAAACAGTCGCTGCGCGGCTCGATCGCCTATGTCTCGCAGTCGCCCTATCTGTTCGAAGGCACGATTCGCGACAACATCCGCTACGGCCGTATCTCGGCCACCGACGCCGAGATCGAGCGCGCGGCAAGCCAAGCGGCGGCCGACGAGTTCATCCGCCAGCAGCCGCAAGGCTACGACACGCCGGTCGGCGAGAACGGCGCGACGCTGTCCGGCGGCCAGCGCCAGCGCGTCTCGATCGCCCGCGCCATCGTGCGCCAGGCGCCGATCCTGCTGCTCGACGAGGCGACCTCGGCGCTCGACAACGAGGCGGAGGCGCGTGTCCAGGAAGCGCTGACCCATGTCATGGAAGGACGCACCACCATCGTCATCGCCCACCGCCTGTCGACGGTGGTCAATGCCGACCACATCGTCGTCATGGAACAGGGCCGGGTGGTCGAGGAAGGCACGCATGCCGAGCTGATGGCCGACCAGCACAGTGTCTATGCACGGTTCCACCGGGTGCAGGGCAAGAAGGGTCTGGGGCTTGTCGATGACAGCAAGCCGATCCAAACTCCGGTCCGGGCCACGCGTGCGAAAAAGACGGCGGTGAGGAGCACATGAGCGAAGCAGGCGATATGGGCCTTGTGGTGGTGGGGGCAGCCGGCCGCATGGGCCAGACGCTGATCCGCGCCATCCACACCATTCCGGGCGCCCGCGTCATCGGCGCGGTCGAGCGCGCGGATTCGCCCCATCTCGGCAAGGATGCCGGTGAGCTCGCGGGCATAGGCATCATCAACGTGCCGATATCAGACGATCCGCTGCCGGTCTTCGCCAAGGCCGACGGCGTGCTGGACTTCACCACGCCGGCCTCGTCCGTCGAATTCGCCGGCTACGCGGCGCAGGCGCGCATCGCCCATGTCATCGGCACCACCGGCTGCTCAGCCGACGACAATGCCAGGATCGCGGCCGCGGCGCGCCACGCGATGATCGTCAAATCAGGCAATATGAGCCTCGGCGTCAATCTGCTGGCGGTGCTGGTCGAACAGGCGGCACGCGCGCTCGACGCTGACGATTTCGACATCGAGATTTTGGAGATGCACCACAAGCACAAGGTCGACGCGCCGTCGGGCACGGCACTGCTGCTCGGCGAAGCCGCCGCCGCCGGGCGCGGCATTGCGCTCGCCGGCAACGATGTGCGTTCACGCGACGGCCATACGGGTGTGCGAAAAACCGGGTCGATCGGTTTCGCCACGCTGCGCGGCGGCTCGGTGGTCGGCGATCACAGCGTCATCCTGGCCGGCACCGGCGAGCGCATCACGCTGTCCCACCATGCCGAGGACCGCGCCATCTTCGCGCGCGGCGCCGTCAAGGCGGCGCTGTGGGCCCGTGGCAAGAAGCCTGGACTGTATTCGATGCGGGACGTGCTCGGCCTGAGCTGAAGCGGCCAATCTGCCAATTTTGCCAATCTGAAGGAGCAAACATGTCGAGAACCCTCGTGCTCGTGCGCCATGGCCAGAGCGAATGGAATTTGAAGAACCTGTTCACCGGCTGGCGTGACGTCGACCTGACCGAGCAGGGCCATGCCGAGGCCAAGGCTGCCGGGCAGAAACTCAAGGCGCGCGGCCTGAAGTTCGACATCGCCTTCACCTCGGCGCTGAGCCGGGCGCAAAAGACCTGCCAGCATATTCTCGACGCGGTCGGCCAGAGCGATCTCAAGACCATCCGCGACCAGGCGCTCAACGAGCGCGACTATGGCGACCTTTCCGGCCTCAACAAGGACGATGCCCGCAAGAAATGGGGCGAGGAGCAGGTGCATGTCTGGCGCCGCTCCTATGACGTGCCGCCGCCCGGCGGCGAGAGCCTGAAGGACACCGGCGCCCGCGTCTGGCCTTACTACCTGCACGATCTGCAGCCGCACGTGCTGCGCGGCGGCACCGTGCTGGTCGCCGCGCACGGCAATTCGCTGCGCGCACTGATCATGGCGCTGGACGGCAAGTCGGGCGAGGAGATCGTCAAGCTGGAACTGGGCACCGGCGTGCCGGTCATCTACCAGCTGAACGCCGATTCGACCGTGGCGTCGAAGGAAGTGCTGGAGAGCTGACGCTTGCTGAGCCGGCAAGTGGAAGTCCAGGCCCTGGCTGGAACGTGGCGCTTTTGCCAAAGCTGTGTTTCCAGCTTTCGGCGGCATGGTCCAAAAAGCGCGTTGACAGCAATCGCTTGCCCGCTTACATGAGCCCGCACCAGCCCAGATGGCGGAATTGGTAGACGCGCACGGTTCAGGTCCGTGTTCCGCAAGGAGTGGAGGTTCGAGTCCTCTTCTGGGCACCAAATTCCCGTTTCGAACCGTTCGATGGTTCAGAGACCCAAAGAAAAAGCCCGGTTCGTCCGGGCTTTTTCTTTGTCCGGCATATCGGCGTTGTCCGGTGTTCGACTGTCAGCGAATTGACAGGTTCCTCCAGCCAATGTCCCACTAGGTCACGATCGCCAAAGCCCGGTTCCAGGACCGCTCTCGTCGGGGGAACCGTCACGGCCCCCTCGATTGCCGTCGAAGGGACCTGACAAAGCTTTGACATGATCGCGGCTAGTTTAGAAACATTCGAAATTGGACAGCCCTGCATGAATCCTACCTACACAAGCGCACAGAAGGCCATTCATTGGGCCGTGTTTCTGCTGGTTATCGGCCTTTACGGCCTGACTTATGTCGCGGATATCTTTCCACACAACGACCCCGGCCGGGCAATCGTCTGGTGGTTCCATATCTCGTTCGGGATGCTGCTGTTTGCGCTGGTCGTCATCCGCATTGGCCTGCGCCTGATCTTGGGAACCCCGGGGCTGCCGCGGGAAATGTCGGAGCTGGAACGATGGGTGGCCAAGGTCGCGCATCTCGTGCTTTACGGGCTGCTTGTGGCCATTCCGGTTCTTGGCATCCTGGTGACCTGGTACAGGGGCGACGCCTTGAGTTTCTTCGGCCTCTTCACCATCCCGGCTCCGGTCTCCGCGGACAGCGCCACGGCCCGAACCATAAGAGAACTGCACAGCCTCTGCGCCAATCTGATCCTCATCCTTGCCGGCCTGCATGCGGCGGCTGCGCTCTGGCATCACTATGTCCGCCGGGACGAGGTGCTCAAGCGTATGCTGCCGGGGACAAGTGGCCCCTGATCGCGAGTCAAACGTCGGCGGGCGATGCCCTTTGTCGTGTTTGTGGGCCAGGAGACTGGCCAGGTGACGAGCCGGATTGAAACACAAGGTCTGCTGCATGGCCCTTGGATGAAACCGATACTGAAACATCTGGCGACGGCGAGCCTGGTCGGGCTTGTCCTGCTTCGACCGTTCCACGCCCGCGCGGACGAGGATGACGACGGCGATCACGACCGGGCGCGGGACCTTTACGAGCGTGGCGAAATAAAGGGCTTGGCCAATATACTGGGCGTGGTTCACGCCGATGCTCCCGGCGACATCGTGGCCGTCGATTTCATCCGGATTGGCGACCGCTGGGTCTATCGCTTCCAGGTCGTCGCCCCTGACGGACGCCGCAGGATCGTTGACGTCGACGCCGGCGCCGGCGTGCTGATGCGCGACAGGGGTGGTGATTGATGAAAATACTCCTTGCCGAAGACGAGCCGCGCATCGCGGGCGACATCGCGGCAGTGCTCAAGGCCGCGGGGATGGCCGTCGATACCGTGCGCGACGGAGAGGCCGCGTGGTTCGCGGGCGACGTCGAGAATTACGACGCGGCGATCCTCGATCTCGGATTGCCGAAACTCGATGGCCTGACGGTGCTGAAGCGCTGGCGGGCCAACACGCGCCGCTTTCCCGTCCTCATCCTGACGGCACGGGGCCTTTGGACCGAGCGCGTCGAAGGCATCAACGCGGGCGCCGACGACTACCTGCCCAAGCCGTTCGAAATGGACGAGCTGCTGGCGCGGCTGCGCGCGATCCTTCGCCGTTCGACAGGCCAGGCGGCACCTGTGCTGAAATCTGGACCGCTGGTCCTCGATACGCGCCAGATGCGCATTTCGCTGCGCGGCGTTCCCGTCGCACTGTCGCCGCTGGAATACCGGCTGATGGCGTTCCTGATGCATCATGCCGGGCGCGTGGTGGCGCCGACCGAACTCGCCGAGCATCTCTACGATTCCGGCAATGATCGCGATCCGAACACAATCGAGGTCATTGTCGCGCGCCTGCGCCGCAAGCTCGGCAACGACGTCATCGAGACTCGGCGCGGCTTCGGATATTTCGTACCCGACGAGCCGTCCTGATGGGCAATTCGATCCGCTTCAGGCTTTGGTCGGCGGCCACCATTTCGATCCTCGTCGCCCTTGCCATCGCCGGGGTCGGGCTACGCTATCTGTTCGAGCTGAATGTCGAGAGGCGTATCGTCGGCGAACTGACCGCCGATCTCAATGAACTGATCGGCGCGACCAGCTTCGCGGCCAACGGCCAGCTTTCGGTCGCCCCGGGCCTGACCGACCCGCGCTTCACCAATCCGCTGTCGGGTCATTACTGGCAGGTGGAAGACCTGGCCAGCCATGGCCTGGTGCGCTCGCGTTCGTTGTGGGACGCAAAGCTTGCATTGCCCGGCCAAGGCGCGAGCGGCGAACTGAGAACGATCGAGGAGCTCAAGGGGCCTGGCGACGAACTCACCGTAGCCGTCGTGCGCACCATAACCGATGCAGACGGCCGGTCGTTTCGCGCCATCGTGGCGGAAGATCATAGCAGCGTCACAGTGTCGGTGCGCGAATATGTACGCGATCTCATCCCGGCGCTCATACTGCTCGCCGCCGCCCTCATGGCGGCCTTCTTCGTCCAGATCACCGTTGGCCTCGCGCCGCTGGAAAGCCTGCGGGTCGCCGTTCGAAACGTGATCGCGCAGCGGACGGCGCGACTGGACGTGGCGGCGCCGAGCGAGGTGCAGCCGCTCGCCGACGAAATCAACCGCCTCCTCGATGCGCAGGAGAAGGCCCTTGCACGCGCCCGGTCGCGCGCCACCGACCTGGCGCATGGCCTCAAGACGCCACTGCAGGTGCTGTCGGCCGACATCCGGGCCCTGCGCGGGAAGGGCGAAACCGAGTTGGCCGACGAGATCGAGAAGAGCGCTGGAGCGATCCGACGTCACGTTGAACGCGAACTCGCGCGCGCCCGTCTGGCGCCCGGCGTTTCCGGCAAGGCATCGTGCCGCGTCAGGGAAGCCGCGGCCGGCGTCATCGCCGTCATCAAGCGCACGCCGGGCGGCAAGCAGCTCTCGTTCCTGGTCGACGTCGCGGACGATTTCATGGCGCCGGTCGACGAGGGCGACCTTTCGGAAATCCTCGGCAATCTGGTGGAGAACGCCGCGCGCTTCGCGAGATCCTCGGTCAAGGTCAGTGCGTGGGCAACCGGCGGCGAGGTGTCCATAGCCGTCGCCGACGACGGCCCGGGCATCCCCGATGCCGACCGGGAATCCGCCCTGTCGCGCGGGGTGCAGTTGGACAGCAAGGGCGGCAGCAGCGGGCTGGGCCTGGCCATCGTCTCGGACATTGTCGAAGCCTATGGCGGGCGGCTGACCATGGCCAACGCCGATCCCGGCCTGGTCGTGACCATCACCCTACCCCGCCAGGGTTGATCGACACTCAGGCAAAGCCGGGGAAATAGTCGACCTTTATCTTCGAGCGGCGAACACCCATGGCCAGCAGCGTGTCGCGCAGCGCCTTGACCATGGCCTGGGGGCCGGAAATGTAGAAGGTCCGCTCCAGATAGTCGGGAATGGCCAGGCGCACCAGGCGCGCGTCGATATAGCCGGGATACTGGCCCCGCTCGGCCCCCCGGGCCACGGCAAGCACCGTCCTTATACCCAGTTCCCGTCTCGCCGCGCCGAGCACGTCGCGATAGGCGATGTCCTGCTGGGTCTCGGCTCCGTAGAGGACGACGATGGGCCGCCTTTCATGGCTGTCGATGAGGTATTGCAGCATCGAGCGGAATGGCGTGATGCCGATGCCGCCGGCCAGGAAGGCAATCTTGGTTTGGGGATTGGCCGGCAAGGTGAAGTCGCCGGCCAGCTGGGAGGCGTGGATCGTGCTGCCCGGCTTCATCGCGCCCAGCATTCGCTTGAAGGCGCTCGATTGCGGGTAGAACTTGACGCCGAGCCGTATGGATTGCTCCGTGGGCGCCGACGCCACCGTGAAATAGCGGCGATTGCCGCGACTGTCCGATCGGTCGAGCCCAAGTGTCCATTCCAGATATTGCCCAGCCTGGAAGGCAAGCTTTCGCGGTGACCTGAAGATGAAATCATAGCTGTCGACCGCCGATTGCTCGATGCGCTCGAGCGTCAACACGAGGCGTCCTCTCGGGCTCACGGCGTAGGCAAACAGATTGCCGGTCAGAAGCGCCAGTTCCGGCGTGAAATAGAACGAGCCGACATGGATGTTGGGCGCGAACAGGAAGCCGACGATGGCGGCGAAGGCGATGCGCGGCCACCGTGTGGTCGGCGCCGTCAGCGGCTCGGTCAGCATCACGAAGGCGAAGAACAGCAGCGGCGACGAGCCCAGTGTCTCCGTCAGCGCGGCAGCGTATTGCGACGGCTCGGTGGTTGCCAGGATTGTCGCCAGCGCGACGACACCGAAGGTGGCGACCAGATCGAGCCGGCGCAGCTTGCGCACCATGAGAAGGCCGCCAAGAAGCACGACGGGAAGCAATGGCAAATTGCCGCCGACCCACCAGGTGGCCGGCTGGTCGAGCAGCAGCGCGGTCAGCGCCACGCCCAGCGCCGCGGGATTGAACAGGTGTTTCCCGCCGATGGCGAGGATGAACTTGGATGAAATCGCCCAGACGCAGGCGAATACCACCGCGCATATCCCCTTGAGGTCCGTGGCGGCCACCGGATCGAGGATGAGCGCCAGGATGAGGGCGGTGATGTAGACCGACTCGTTGTTGGCCGGAACCTTGAAGACGGCGGCAAAAACCCTGTTGGTAATCCAGCAGGCTGCCAGCATCAGCCCCGTCGTGAAGGCGAGCATGACCGGGTCATGCGGCACCAGCTTGAGGAAACCGAGCACGAAGGCCGTGCCCAGCAGGGCGATCAGGTAATAGAGGACCAGCCGGTACATGGTCTGATGGTCGAGAAGCCGGTCGATGGTCTTGATCATGGCTGGCAAAAAGCTCCGAAGCCGCTCGTCGGCGTGGCCCGACGGTTGCTGTCGACGACGTAGCCTTCGAGGCCAGGCGCCTGTTCGAGAAAGAGAATGCCCTGCCGGCCCATGGCGAAGGCGGCGGTGGCGAAACGGTCGGCCTCCAACACATCCGAGCCGATGACGGTCAGGCTGACGATTTCGGTGATCGGATCGGCTCCGAGCGGATTGTAGATGTGCTGCCCGCGCACATAGGTGCCGGAGGTGGCGACGCCGTGTCCTCGCGGGTAGACGATCTTGATGATCTCTTCGGCATTGAAGGGATTGCGGATGCCGACGCTCCAGTCGAGACCCGAAGCATTTCGGCCGCAGGACTGGATGTCGCCGCCCGCCTCGATGAAGAAATCGCCGACGCCGGCCCGGCGAACGATCCCGGCGGCATTGCGGATGGCCCAGCCCTTGACGATGCCGGACGGGTCCAGCGATCCGTCGGGCTTGCGGATGTCGAAATATCCGTCCGTCTGGTTTTTCGTCTGTGCGGCAAGCGCCATCACTTCCATCATTTCGGCGCTCCAGTCGCGGATCGGAAGATCACCCCGGTTGATGGCCGAAATCTCGCTGTCGGTCCTGTAGGTGCTGAAGCGGCGGTCGATGTGCTCGAAATAATCGAAGACCGCTTCTACAAGGGTCGCACCCGAGGCACCGGCGATGTCGACGGTGATGGGCATGCCCATCAAGATCCTCGTGTCGCGCATCGATCAGGACGATGCCTTCTTCAATGCGCCGCCAAGCGACTGGATGAAGGCCTTGCTGGTCAGCGTGGCGCCCGAAATGATGTCGACATTGGCGCTCTGCGCACTGATCGCCTCGTCACGCAGCATCGGCAGCGCCTGCCTGTTGATGCTGACCGAGGTGCGGCGGTCATTCGGGTATTTCAGCACCTTGAGCGCCGTGAGACGGCCGCCTTGGATGGATGCCTGAATCTGGATGAGGCCGTAATAGGCATCGGCGGCAGGACCGGTGTAGGTACCGTCGGCAAAGCCGTGCCCCGCCGGCTTGGGGCTCACAGCCAGCTTCATGGCGGCCTTGAAGACGCGGGCGGGTGCTTGCGGATAGTCCGGCCTCGGCTGGGGAATGGGGATATAGACGGCCGGGGTTATGGTGAAGGATGCCGTCCGTGGCGCGGCATCGGCGCCAATTTGAACTGGCGCCTGTTCGGGCTGGGCTGCGGGCGCTTGAGAAAGCTGCGGAGGGCTGGATGAGAGCGGCGGCTTTATCGCCTGCTGCTTCGGGATGGGCGCCGAGATCGCGGCGGTGGTTTCATCGCCGACCGATGTTGGCTTGGGTGCAGGAGGATCGAACCGCACACTCTGCTGGCGGATCCCAGGCGATGGCGGCGCAGGCGCTGGAGTGGGATCGGTTCGAACGGGGCTGGCCGGAGCTGGGGGCTGCACCACACTGTCCTCGGCGGCATTGGCGGAACCCGCTGTGTCGATCATGTCGCCGGCAGGACCCTTGCCTGCCTGGTCCAATACATAGGCGCCCGAAGACGCGATCACGAAAAGTGACAGGGCAATCTGTTTCATGGGCTCGTTTCACCTTGAATCCCGTGCCGGCGAATCGGCTTCGCGGCTATTCGGAAACAATGTCTCACGATCCACCTGACAATTGGCTGTCAGGCCCCGGCACCGTCGACAGCACCGATCCTTGAGCCTCCAGTCGTCACCTCGAAACGAACGGGACGACGGCGGCCGTCAACCAAACCTGCCCTCGCGGCTAGGCGCTGAACAAACCACTTCAAACCGGGCCGCGGCTTCGCTACGCTTGCGGCCATGTCTCAATCCAGCACCGCGATCTTCGGCGCCCGTCGCGACCAGGCGTTTCCCACGCTGAGCGAGGCCGACATCGACCACATGCGCCGTTTCGGCGAGGCCAGCGCCTATGCGGCCGGCGAGCACATCATCAGGGCCGGCGATGTCGCACCGGGTCTGATCGTCGTGCTGTCGGGCAAGGTCGATATCACGCAGGATGGTCTTGGCCGGCGCGAGACGATCGTCACCCACGGCCCCGGCAGCTTCGTCGGCGAGCTGGCGCAGCTTTCGGCCCGGCCCTCGCTGGTCAATGCCGAGGCCGCCGAGCCGGTCGAGGCCTTCGTCATTCCCTCGCGGCGGGTGCGCGACCTGATGGTGCAGGAGGCCAATCTCGGCGAGCGCATCATGCGGGCGCTGATCCTGCGCCGCGTAGGGCTCCTGGAAAGCGCCACAAGCGGGCCGATCATCATCGGACCATCAGGCAATGCCGACGTGCTGCGGCTGCAGGGCTTCCTGGCTCGCAGCGGCCAGCCGCACCGCGTGCTCGATTCCGGCAGCGACCCTTGCGCCAAAACCCTGGTCGAGCGTTTCGATGTCGACCCGCACCATCTGCCGGTCGTGCTGTGCCCGAACGGCAGGCTGCTGATGAATCCCGGTGAGAAGGACCTCGCCCGCTGCATCGGCCTGCTGCGGCCGATCGATGCCGATACGCTGTATGATGTCGCCATTGTCGGCGCCGGGCCTGCGGGCTTGGCGGCGGCGGTCTATGCCGCCTCCGAAGGGCTGTCGACCATCGTGCTCGATTGCCGGGCCTTCGGCGGCCAGGCCGGCGCTTCCTCGCGCATCGAGAACTATCTCGGCTTCCCCACCGGCATCACCGGCATGGCGCTGATGGCGCGCGCCTACAACCAGGCGCAGAAATTCGGCGTCGAAATGGTGATCCCGGACGAGGCGAAGCTTTTGAGTGCCGCGACCGACAATTCGGGCGCCCGTTACCTGCTCGATGTCGGCGACGGCGAGACGGTGCGCACCCGCAGCGTGGTGATCGCCAGCGGCGCGCGCTATCGCCGCCTCGATGTCGCTAATTTGTCGCAGTTTGAGGGAACGTCCGTCCACTATTGGGCCTCGCCGATCGAAGGCCGGCTTTGCGCCGGGCAGGAGGTGGCGCTGGTCGGCGCCGGCAATTCGGCCGGGCAGGCGGCCGTCTATCTCGCCAGCCATGCGCGCAAGGTGGCGCTGCTGGCGCGCGGCGGCAGCCTCGATGCCTCGATGTCGCGCTACCTCGTCGAGCGCATCAAGGCGCAGCCGAACATCGAGGTGCTGACCGAGACCGAAATCGAGGCGCTGGAGGGCGAGGAAGGCAATCTTGCCACTGTCCGCTGGCGCAACCGTGTCAGCGGGCAGGAGACGACACGACCGATCGGCCACCTCTTCCTGTTCATCGGCGCCGATCCCAACACCGACTGGCTGGCGCAATGCAATGTGGCGCTCGACGCCAAGGGCTTCGTCCGCACCGGATCGGAGCTCGGACCGGAGCATGGCCTGATGGAGACCAGCCGCAGCGGCGTGTTTGCCATCGGCGACGTGCGCTGCGGCTCGGTCAAGCGCGTCGCGGCCGCCGTCGGCGAAGGTGCCCAGGTGGTCGCGGCCTTGCATGCCTATCTCGCGCGGGACGGCAGCCCCGCCGTCACGCCTCAAAGCATGATCCCGAAAAGTGGCAACCGGTTTCCGGAAGAAGATCACGCTTCAACGAAGAGATATTTCAGGAGAGAGTGATGGCGGACGAATGCAAGCATGCGGCCGGGATCAAGGATGTGACGCCGAGCGCGCTCGGCTGTGAGGAATGCCTGAAGAGCGGCTCGTGGTGGGTGCATCTGCGGCTCTGCCGCACCTGCGGACACGTCGGCTGCTGCGACGACTCGCCCAACCGCCACGCGACAAAGCATTTCCACGCCACCAGCCATCCCGTCATCGAGGGCTACGATCCGCCGGAAGGCTGGGGCTGGTGCTATGTCGACGAGGTCTTTCTCGACCTCGGCGACCGCACGACGCCGCAGAACGGGCCGATCCCAAGGTTTTATTGAGGCGCCGCGCACGCGGCCAAGTTTTCGCCCGATACTGCCGATCTCGCGATCAGTCCCGCTTTGGCGTCACGGGCGCGCGTGCCGGATTGTCGACGCTGTTCTCATTCACCTGGAAGGCCTTTCCTTCGACCTTCTTTTTCCTGAGATCGTCGCCGGTCTGCGGTTGCGGCGGACCCTCGGGATTTTGCTCGGTGTTTTCGTTGACGTCGAGGGCTCGGGTCATGATGTCCTCCAGGGCTGTCCTGGAAGACAATGTTCGACGCGGCACGCGGTTCCGCCGGCAAAGGAGGCGCGCCTTGCAATCAGGCGTTTGTGGCCGGACAGCAGCAGCGTTTACCGTCGGTCCACCTTGTGCCGGCACCGTCATGCCGGCTTGTGCTGTCGCACGATCCTCCACTCATGCCAGATCAACATCATCACGACCGCATCGAAGACGGTCAGGACCAGCAGGCCGGGTGAATGGGTGTATGAGTAGCGGTAGACTTGATAGATCATGAACAGGCCCAAGGCCGCGAGCGAGGCCGGGTAAGACCAGAGCTTGCCTCTCAAAAGCCCGACAACCAGGGCAAGCTTTATCAGGCCGTGGCTGAGCAGGTAGAAGGCGTAGAACTCTTTGCTGGCGATAGAAAAATGGCTTGCCATCTGCGACAGATGCCCAGCTATGAAATCGTTCGGATCTTCGATCAATTCTTCCGCGGTGAGGGCATTGACCCAGGAGGCGATGGTATCGGTGGTGACGACATAGAGCAGAAGCCCGCCGATGCATTCGATCAGGGCATGCGCGCCCTTCAGCCATACGCTGACTTCGAAGATCTGATGGATGCGGTGTTCATCGACGGGTTTCAACAATCCACCTCACAACCAGCCACGTGGTACGACTGGCTTACCGCGACAACTCCCGGCTGGACAATCTGGTGACCAAAGTTCTTTAGGACGCCGCAAACGGACGCGTTCAGAACGCGATCGACGGGACGGCTCTTCAGGATCAGCCCGCGAAGTACCGATACCCCAGCCATCCCGCCAGCGCCACCGAAGCGACCCAGATACAGGCGATGATCAGCGCCGCGCCGCGGCTCACCGGCCTGTCGACAGCGAGGGCGGCGGCCGCCCTGTGTTCTGCCATGACCTCGGGCGGTATCATCTTGACCACGGCAAGGATGCCCAAGGGGACCAGGACCGCATCGTCGAGGTAGCCAACCACGGGGATGAAATCGGGAATCAAATCGATTGGCGACAAGGCGTAGCCCGCGACACACACAGCAAGCGCCTTGGCGTACCATGGCGTTCGGGGATCGCGCGCGGCAAGGTAGAGCGCATGCACGTCGCGCTTGATCGCCCGGGCCCATTCGCTCAATGTTGCCATTGGATGACCATAGCGCCAAAGGATGACGCGCCCAATAGCGCACGCTGGCCGCCTGGCAGGATGGCTGGCGGCCCCTCGACATGCGCGGCCGTCCAACAGGCGTTCGCGGCCGGTTGTCGTGCCGCCTATCGCACCGACCCGGTGACCGTCCGGTCTACATCGGGAACGGATTTGCGGTCATTGCCGGCAAGCGCGGCTATGAGCAGCAGGCTGGCCACCACCGGAACGAACAGGACGGCGACACGGGCCTGTACATGAAGAATGGCGCGCCATTCGTTGCTGCGCTTGTCGGGGCTGTCGCTCATCATACTCACTTTGCCATGGACCCCCCGAGGGGTCACATAGAGGTGAACTGTTAAGCAACTCCTTCCGACTTCGTTAACGGGGCCGCAAACGCGAAATCAGCTGAGCCCAATGCGCCTCGCGCCTTGCCGGAACAGCGCCTCGGCATCGGGGTCGAAGCGGAAGGTGCCGATGAAATCGTCGGCACGGTAATCAGGCAATGTCCTGGGGATCGCGGCGGCGAAGCCGCGCGCCTCCTCGAGCCGGCCGGCAAGCGCCAGGCAGTGCGCGGCGATCGCCAGGATGATGGTATGCGCGTTGGGCCGCGCCGCCGCCTTCAGCGCCCATTCGGCCGCCTCCTCGAACTGGCCGAGCCGGACATGCGACATGGCGCGCGACCCCAGCATGCCGAACAGCAGCGGGTCGAAGGGGCTGAGATGCCGCGAATGGTCGGACGAGCTTATCGCCGCCTGCGGGTCGCCCGACTGCGAGTGGACGAAGGACAGCGCGTAATGGCCAAGCGCGAAATTCGGGCTGAGATCCACCGCCCGCTCCAGTTCGGAGAGCGACCCGTCCTGCTCGCCGCGCAGCCACAGCGCCCGGCCCATCGCCCAGTGCGCGGCCGGATTGTGGTCGTCGACCAGCAGGCTGTGGCCGGCACTCTCATAGGCCAGCGCGCTTTCCCGGTCGCGGTCGCCCCAGCGCTGGAAGGCATTTTGCCAGTGGGTGAAGGACAGGCCGGCATAGGCGCGGGCAAAGGTCGGATCGAGCTGCAAGGCCTTGTCGAAGAAATGCCGCGCCTGCTCGTTCTCGGCCTGGGTGAAGCGGTACATGTGCCAGAGGCCGCGATGATAGGCTTCCCAGGCATTGAGCGAGTTGGGCGCCTTCAGCATGGCGCGGTTGCGCTCGACCGTTTCGATCTCGGCCGAGATCGACGACACGATGCTGTCGCCGATATCGTCGAGCACGGCGAAGAGGTCGTCGGGGCGACGCTCGAAGGTTTCGGCCCAGACAATCCTGGCCGTGCGCACCTCGACCAGCTCGACGCTGACGATCAGGCGGCCGGTCAGGCTGCGCACCGTGCCGGTGGCGACATAGTCGACGCCAAGCTTTCTGCCGGCCTCCTCGGGTGCGATGGCTTTCTCGGCCAGCGCGAACACCGATCCGCGCGCGATGACGAAGAAATCCCGAAGCTTGGCAAGCCGGGTGATGATGTCGTGGGTGAAACCGTCGGCGAGCCCGCCACGCCCGCCGCTTTCCTCGACAAACGGCATCACCGCCAGCGACGCCTGGCTTGGCTCGACCGTGGCCACGTCATCCGCTGTGACCACCAATTGCGGCAGTGTGGACAGGCCGGCCGGCTGTGACTTGAGCGGGCTGCTTGACTGTTGATGGCGGATTGCCTGCCAGGCCGCGCGAAGCGGGGCGAAATCCAGCTCTTCCGACTGGAATAGGCGAGCAGCCGACGCCAGATGCTCCTCGGCCGCGCCGATAGCGCCGCGCTCGGCCAGATTGGATAGCAAGGCCAGATGAGCGCGCGTGTCGAAAGGCTCCAGCTCGACCCATTTATCGAGATGCGTGGACATTTCGGGCGAGCCCGCCGGATGGTTTGCGGCAAGCTGTTCCAGCACGGCGGCGTGGTATGCGTGAAAACGCCGGCGCTGGGCGACCAGCCAGCCGTCGAAAAGCGGGCTCCGCTCCAGCTCCAGCCCGTCGAGCAGATCGCCGGCGAAGAGTCCTGCCAGCGCCTGCAGCCGCTCCACATCAAGCGTAGCGATCCCTTGCGCGGCGGCATGGCTGATCTCCAGCGCATCGACATGGCAGCCTTCGAGATCGAGCGCGACCGTATCGCCTGGGGTGATGACCCGACGCCGGTCCGGCGTGTCGAGGGCGGCGCGCAGCTTGCTCAGGCACCAGCGCAATTCGCCGCGGGGGTCGTTGGGCACATCCCACAACAACTCGCACAGGCGGCCACGGCCCACGGCGTGCGGCGCCAGCACCAGATAGGCCAGGAGCGCGCGCAACTTGCGCGACGCCGGCAGCGCCACTGGCACGCCGTCGCGCAGGATTTCCAGCGGTCCGAGCAGGCGCAAGGACAGGATCGGCCTGTCAGCCTCCAGCCTCGATGGTGCGGATTCCACGTGCGTTTCCACGCCTGCTCCCACGCTGGCCCGTCGACCCTTGCTGTATCACCAAACGTGACACGGCGCATCCGGGGCGAATCTCGCGCCGGATACCGTCATTGCCGCATCGTCGGCATGTCAGTCCTAGCGCGGCCATGTCTCGAAACCTCGCCGCCCAAGCCGCCGGTTTGTAACCGGCCTGTGAAGATGAACACGATCGAGGAGATCAAAACATGTTGAATAGACAGAAAATCAGAACCACCGCCGGACGCGGCCGCCTGTTCGACAGCATTCTTGACACCGTCGGCGACACGCCGGTGATCCGCATCAACAATCTGGCACCGGCCCATGCGACGATCTACGTCAAGGCCGAGTTCTTCAACCCCGCCGCCTCGGTGAAGGACCGGCTGGCGCTCAACATCATCGAGGAGGGCGAGCGTAGCGGCGCATTGAAGCCCGGCCAGACGGTGGTCGAGGCAACCAGCGGCAACACCGGCATTGGGCTGGCCATGGTCTGCGCGCAGAAGGGTTATCCGCTGGTCGTCACCATGGCCGACAGCTTTTCGGTCGAGCGCCGCAAGCTGATGCGCATGCTCGGCGCCAAGGTGGTGCTGACGCCACGCGCCGAAAAGGGTTTTGGCATGTACAAGAAGGCGGTGGAACTGGCCGAGGCCAATGGCTGGTTCCTCGCCCGGCAGTTCGAGACGGCGGCGAACGCCGCCATCCACGAGGCCACCACGGCGCGCGAGATCATCAATGATTTCGCCGGCTCGCGGCTCGACTGCTTCGTCACCGGTTACGGCACCGGCGGCACGGTCGTCGGCGTGGCGCGCGTGCTGCGCCGCGAGCGGCCGGAGACCCGCATCGTGCTCTCCGAACCGGCCAACGCGCAGCTGGTCGGCAGCGGCAAGGCGCAGCAGCGCGGTGCCCATGGCGCCCCTGCCGCCAGCCACCCGGCCTTCGAGCCGCATCCGATCCAGGGCTGGACGCCGGACTTCATCCCCAACGTGCTGCAGGAAGCCATCGACGCCAGCCTCTATGACGAGGTGGTGCCGATTGCCGGACCCGAAGGCATGAAGTGGGCCAAGGCCTTGGCGCAGAAGGAGGGCATCTTCACCGGCATTTCCGGCGGCGCCACCTTCGCCGTGGCGCGGCAGGTCGCGGAAAAGGCGCCGGCCGGATCGGTGATCCTGTGCATGCTGCCCGACACCGGCGAGCGCTACATGTCGACGCCGCTGTTCGACGGCATCGAGGCCGAGATGGATGCCGAGGAGATGGCGCTGTCGCGCTCGACGCCCGGCTGCCAGTTCCCGGCGGCTTGACGGAGACCGGTCATGGACATCGCGCAGGAAACCCTCGGCGTGGCCGCCGAGGAAACGCTCGACCCCGCCGACTGGGCCGCAGTGCAAGCCCTGTCGCACCAGGTCATCGATGATGCTGTCGATTACCTCAGCGACATCAGGGACCGCCCGGCCTGGCGCGAGATGCCGGCGGAGGTGCGAGAAGCCTTCGCGGCACCCTTGCCGCGATCGCCGGCGCCGCTGGCCGCCGTCTACGGCGAGGTGTCGCGCACGGTGATGTCCTATCCGATGGGCAACATCCATCCGCGCTTCTGGGCCTGGTACATGGGGTCGAGCAACTTCACCGGCGCGCTCGGCGATTTCCTGGCGGCGATCCAGGGTTCCAATCTCGGCGGCGGCAACCACGCCGCCGGGCTGATGGACAGCCAGGTGGTCAACTGGTGCAAGCAGATGCTGGGCTTTCCCGCTTCCGCCTCCGGCACGCTGGTCAGCGGTGGCTCGATGGCCAACATCATCGGCCTGACCGTGGCGCGCAACACCAAGGCCGGCATCGACGTGCGCGAGCACGGCGTCGCCGCAATCGAAAAGCCGCTGCGCTTCTATGGCTCGGACCAGATCCATTCCTGCCACCGCAAGGCGATGGAAGCGCTCGGCCTCGGCAACCGGGCGCTGCGCCGCATCCCGACCGATGCCGGCCTGCGCATCGACATACCGGCCTTGCGCGCGGCGATATCGGAGGATCGCGAAGCCGGTTTCAATCCGGCCTGCGTCATCGGCAATGCCGGCACCGTCAACACCGGTGCGATCGACGATCTGCGGGCGCTCGCCAAGCTCGCGCATGAGGAAGGCCTATGGTTCCATGTCGATGGCTGCATCGGCGCGCTGATCGCGATCGCGCCCGACAATGCGCATCGCGTCGCCGGCATCGAATGGGCGGATTCCGTCGCGCTCGATCCGCACAAATGGCTGCACGCGCCGTTCGAGGTCGGCTGCGCCCTGGTCAGGGACGCCGTCGCGCATCGCCGGACCTTCGCGGTGACGCCGGAATATCTGGAATCGACGCCGCGCGGCCTCGCCTCAGGCGAATGGCTGCACGATTACGGCCTGCAGACCTCGCGCGGTTTTCGCGCGCTGAAAGTCTGGATGGCGCTGAAGGAACATGGCGCCGATAAATTCGGCCGCCTCATCGACCAGAACATCGCGCAGGCCTCCTATCTCGCCGGGCTGATCGAGGCCGAGCCGCTGCTGGAGCTGGCGATGGCGCCGACCATCAACATCGTCTGCTTCCGCTACCAGCCCGGCGTCACCGGCGAGGCACTGAAGGCGCTCAACACCGAGATCATGCTGCGGCTGCAGGAAAAGGGCATTGCCGCCCTTTCCGACACCACCCTGTATGGCGAACACTGGCTGCGCGTGGCGATCGCCAACCACCGCACAAGGCGCGACGATCTCGATCTTCTGGTCGGCGAAACGGTGCGGCTGGGGCGGCAGATCATGGCGGAAGGTTCTTCCGTGAAATAGTTCCAAAAGCGAGCGACAGGCATGGGCGGTCATGCGATTCTGCGGCGGTGATTCGGGAGGTCCGATCGTGACGCTGTTTCGTATGGCCGTGCTCGCGGCGCTCGTCTGCACGACCTCGGCCAAGGCCGCCGACATGGCCTTCTTCGTCAAGAACCTGCGCAAGGAAGCGGTAGCGGTCGAGCTGTTCAGCCGCGACCGCGAGACCGTCTGGCCGGGCAACGGCAAGGTGTTCCTGATCGACCCGAATTCCCAGAAATCGGTGCCTCTTTCCTGCAATCAGGGTGAGCGCATCTGCTATGGCGCCTGGGTCGACGGCAATGACCGGATCTCGGCCGGCGTCGGGCCTGATAACGACCAGCCTTGCGACACCTGCTGCTTCATCTGCGTGGAACACACGACCGAGACGATCGATCTGGTGCCGTGATTGGCCGGGCGTCACCAGAGCAATTCCGGGAAATTGCGAAATGGTTTCGGTCAGGAATTGCTCTAGGGAAGGCCCGCCTTGCGAAAACCGTCGACGAAATGATCGCGCATCGCGGTGTCGCGGAATGGCTCCGTCCAGACCCAGTAGCTGGTCGTGAAGTGCGGGTTGCCGATGAGGAACATTTCGACCTCGGCCCGCGCCTCGTCGAGCCGGCCGAGTTGCGCCAGGCTCGCCGCCAGGAAACGGCGTGAGCTCGTCCGGTAAGTCTCCTCCCGGCGCAAGGTCTCGACGGCGGCTTCGTAGTCGCGCGCCGCATATTGGGCTTCGCCGAGCGTCAGATAGTACCAGCTTGCCGGATAGGGATTGAGCCGGAACGCCTTGCGGATGTGCTCGAGGCCTTCCGCGACTCGTCCGGCCAGCACCGCGATGTCGGACAAGGTCGCCCAGGCGTCGGCCTCGTTCGGGTCGAGTTCGAACGCTTTGGCGAATTCGGCTTCCGACTCTTCGAAACTGTGCTCATAGGCGAGCAGATTGCCGAGCACCCAACGGCAGCCGGCATCGTTGGGATCGATCGCCACGGCCTTGCGCGCCAGTTCCAGCGCGATGCGACGGTTGGGGTCGACCGGCTCGCCCCAATGCACCCATCCCATCCAATGGTTCATGGCAAGCCAGCGATGAGCCTCGGCGTAGTCCGGGTCGAGAGACACCGCGCGCGTCAGCAACAGATGCGCTTCCCTTGCCGTCTGTGGTGATTCGTCGATCAGCTTGCGCGCCCGCACGCACAGATCGTAGGCCTCGAGATTTGTCGGCCGGTTGCGTGGCGGCGGCGCCCGCAGCCGTCCGAGCAGCGCCTCGACGATCTTGGCCGTGGCCTCGTCCTGAACGGCAAATATGTCGTCCAGGCCGCGATCGAAGCGTTCGGCCCACAGATGCTCGCCGCTTATCGCGTCGACCAGCTGGGCGTTGATGCGCACGCGCCCCGCGGCGCGTCTGGCGCTGCCCTCCAGCAGATAGCGCACGCCAAGCTCCTCGGCGATCGCGCGCACGTCCATCGCCTTGCCCTTGTAGGCAAAGGTCGAGTTGCGGGCGATGACGAACAGGCCCGGGGCCCTGGACAAGTCGGTGATCAGATCCTCGGTTAACCCGTCGGCGAAGGCCTCCTGCTCGGGGTCGTTGCTGAGATTGACGAAAGGCAGCACCGCTATCGATGGCTTGTCGGGCAGCGGCAAGGGTTTACGCTTTGCCCGGTCGAGCTTTTCGATGGCGCCCGTGAAGCGGTAGCCTACGCGCGGAACCGTCGATATCCATTCTCCGCCATCGGCGGGCGGACCAAGCAGCTTGCGCAGCTGCGCGATCTGGACGGTGAGGTTGCCTTCCTCGACCGCCGTTCCCGGCCACGCCGCATCCATCAGCTCGGCTTTCTCCAGGATCTCGCCGGGCCGTCCGACGAGGGCGGCAAGCAGCTTCAGCCCACGATAGCCGACAGCAACAGGATCGTCGTTCCGAAGCAGCGTTCCCGCACCCGGATCAAGCACGAACGGACCAAAGGCAAAGCGCGATCCCTGCATAGGGCGCATCTATAGAGCAATTCCAGGAAAAGTGTGAGGCGGTTTCACCGGGGAAAGCGCGCGGCGTCTCCCCAGGGAATGACGCCAAAACAACGCGTTAGAGCCTGTTTGGAACTTTTGAGAACTATTTGGCAGGGCTTAATTACGGCGCCCTCCATATCCTGCAGAATTCAACCTCGTTCAGATCAAAGGCCGCCCATTCTCAAGCCTGTGGGCGCCAAAACATATGGAGGTTGTCATGACCAATATCTTTGCTTCGGCCCCGCATCAGGCAGTGCGGTATGGAGCGCGCGTGGGGCAGACATCGCGCCGGCGCTACAGCCTTGCCACCTTGCGGAACACCATCGCGGCCTGGCGTCAACAGACACGCTATCGCTGGGACCTCAAGCGGATCTCGGAAGTCAATCCGCATCTGATCGACGATATCGGCCTGACCAGGCGGGAGGTCGATGAAGAGATCGCCAAGCTGCCGTTCTGGCAACGATAGGGCGAAGCCTGCAATGACGCCGGTTGGTCGTTTAGCTCCCGCGATTCTATCAGGGATTGTCGTCATCCCCCTTTAGCACCGGCCCCCGTCATGGCATGATGACCCCATCGGCCGTGGGGGCCGATTCTTCATCGGGGGTTTCCATGTCTTTCATACCAGCGCGCCGGCTTGCCGCCGCGTTCTCGCTTGCCATCCTTTTTGCACCAGCCGCCCATGCCGGCGACGTCACCTTTGCCATCAAGAACAGCCATCCCAACGCCATGCGCCTTGAGCTCTACAGCCAGGATCGCGATTATGTCTGGCCGGGCAACGGCAAGGACTTCTATCTCGATGACGGCGAGACCAAGTCGTTGCCGATCTCCTGCAACGAAGGCGAATCCATCTGCTACGGCGCCTGGGTCGATGGGGACGAGGGCACCTATTGGGGCGTCGGCCCCGGCAACAAGGAAAAATGCGAGGATTGCTGCTACACCTGCAGCGGCGGCGAGACCGAGGAGATCAATCTCGTCCCCTGATCGGTTTGCCAGCTTGACGGTCTCCCCCATGGGAGCGATAGCCTGTGCCGATACCCAAAGCGCGCCGCGTCGGTTCAGCCGCGCCGCGCCCCAGGCGAGAGGAGCACGGCAATGGCAGGCACGGTCGAGGGTGAGAAGATCGACGTCGGCTTTTCCGGCAAGCGCTGCATCCATTCGCGCAATTGCGTGCTCGGCGACCCGCATGTCTTCGTGCCCAATGCGCCGGGGCAATGGATCCATCCCGACGCGGCCAGTGTCGAAAAGATTGTCGCCATCGCCGAAAGCTGTCCGTCGGGTGCCATCACCTATGTCAGGAAGGATGGCGGGCCGCAGGAACAGCCGCCGGTGGTCAACACCGTGCGGCTGCGTGAAAACGGCCCGCTTGCCGTGCATGCCGAGATCGTGCTCGACGGCGAAACCTTCTTTCGCGCCACGCTGTGCCGCTGCGGCGCGTCGGAAAACAAGCCGTTCTGCGACGGCAGCCACAGCAAGGCCGGCTTCACCGCCACCGGCGAACCGCCGCTGAAGGACATGCCGGCGCTCGAAGCGCGCAACGGCCCGCTGAAAGTGACGCCGACCACCAACGGCCCACTCAAGCTGGAAGGCAATGTCGAGATCGTCACCGGCACCGGCCACACGATCGACCGCACGCAGCGCACCTTCCTCTGCCGCTGCGGCCACTCGGCCAACAAGCCGTTTTGTGACAATACGCATAAGAAGATCGGCTTCGTGGCATAAAAGGCCGTTCGCCAGCGTTAGTGTAGGATGAGGGTTCGCGCTCAGGAGGAAATCCATCATGCGCACCATGCTCGTTCTTGCTTTGCTTGCCTTTGCCGTGCCCGCCTACGCCGCCAATCATGCGGTCCAGATCAAGGGCATGAAATTTAACCCACCGAAAATCGCGGTCGCCGTTGGCGATACCATCACTTTCACCAATGCCGACTCGATGACGCACACCGCCACCGCGCTCGATGGCTCCTTCGACACCGGCCATCTCGCCACCGGCAAGAGCGCCAAGGTCAAGGTATCGGCGGCCGGCGCACATCCATTCCATTGTGCGATCCACAGCTCGATGAAGGGCATTGTCACAGCCAAATAGCGGCCTCCTCGCCAGAGGGCCCCTGGCGTTGCGGTCAAAGCCGCCGATCCCCTCCCAAGGGGAGATCGGGGCTCCTATTGCGGTCATCGCGTGTTGGCCCAGCGCTCGTGGCTTTATCGGCCGGCCGCGATAGGCTAAGGGCGGGAAGCAAAATTCCCCACCGCCCGGACTGCCAATGACCGCCAAGACCAAGTCAAAACCTCTGTTCCTCGGCATCGACACCGGCGGCACCTACACCGATGCCGTGCTGTGGTCCGAGACGGAGGGCCCGCAGCAGGGGCCGAACAAGGGCAAGGTGCTGGCCAAGGCCAAGGCGCTGACCACCAGGCATGATCTCGCTGGCGGCATTTCCGGCGCGGTCGACGCGGTGCTCGAAAAGGCCGGTACCGATCCGGCCGCGATCAAACTGGTCTCGATGTCGACGACGCTGGCCACCAATGCGCTGGTCGAGGGCCAGGGGGGCCGCGTCGCGCTCGTCATGATCGGCTTTTCCGAAGCCGACCTCGCCCGCGATGGGCTGAAGACCGCGCTCGGCACCGATCCGGTGGTGTTTTGCCCGGGCGGCCATGATGTCCACGGCAATGCCGCCAAGCTCGATCTGTCAGGGCTGGAAGAGGCCCTGCCGGAACTCGGTGCCTCGGTGTCCGGCTTTGCCGTGTGCGCCTATTTCGCCACCCGCAACCCGGCGCATGAGATCGCCGCCCGCGAACTGATCCGCGACAAGACCGGCCTGCCGGTCACCGCGAGCCACGAACTCTCGGCCAAGCTCGGCGGCCCGCGTCGGGCGCTGACCACGCTGCTCAACGCCAGGCTGATTTCGATGATCGACCGGCTGGTGGCGGCGACCGAAGGGTTTTTGCAAGCCCGCAACATCGCCGCTCCCCTGATGGTGGTGCGCGGCGACGGTGCGCTGGTCTCGGCGGTGTTCGCCCGCCAGCGGCCGATCGAGACCATTTTGTCCGGTCCGGCGGCCAGCCTGGTCGGTGCCCGCCACATGACCGGGCTCGACAATGCCGTGGTCTCCGACATTGGCGGCACCACCACCGATGTCGCCGTGCTCGACAAGGGCCGGCCGCGCCTGGATCCCGAAGGCGCCACCGTCGGAGGCTTCCGCACCATGGTCGAGGCGGTCGCCATGCGCACCTTCGGCCTTGGCGGCGATTCCGAAGTGGCGCTGGAGGACGGCGCGCTCAATCCAAAAATCCTGCTCGGGCCGCGCCGCCTGGTGCCGCTGGCGCTGGCCGGCATGGCGCATGGCGACGCCGTCAAATCGGAGCTCGAACGCCAGCTGCGTTCGCCCAATCCCGGCCGCATGGACGGCCGCTTCGCGGTGCGCACCGGCGTGCCGGACAGGCTTGCGGCGGGCCTCACCGCTCCGGAAGCGCGGCTTTACGAGGCGATCGGCGCGACGCCGCTTGCCCTCGACAGGTTGCTGACGTCCAATGCCCAGAACGCCACCTTGAACCGGCTAGTCTCGCGTGGACTGGTGCATATCTCAGGCTTCACCCCGTCGGACGCAGCACACGTGCTGGGCAAGCAGGCCAATTGGGATGCCGCCACCGCCCGCCTCGGCGCCGAGCTGTTCGCCCGCAAGCGCGATGGCCGTGGCCAGCCTATCGCCGCGTCGCCGGAAGTGATCTCGGAGCGCGTGCTGGTGACGCTGACGCGCTGGTCGGCCGAATACATCCTCGAAACCGCCTTCGCCGAGGACGGGCTCGATGGCGCCGCGACCGTGGCGCACGCGCTGGTGCAGCGCGCCGTCGATGCCCATCCCGGCATCGCCCGGTTGAGCGTCGCGCTCGACCGCCCGGTCATCGGCCTCGGCGCTTCCGCGCCGCTGCACTACGCCGGCCTGGCGCCCCTGGTCGGCAATGACTGCGTGGTGCCCGAGGACACCGATGTCGCCAACGCGCTCGGCGCCGTCGTCGGCCAGGTCAGGGTCTCGGCCGAAGCGCGGGTCAGCCAGCCCAGGGAAGGGCTGTTCCGTCTGGCCTCCGGAGAAACGGTGCGCGATTTCCTCGACGAGGCTGCGGCGATCGCCGCTGCCGAGGCCGATGTGCGAGCGATCGTGGCCGAGCGCGCCCGGGACGCCGGTACCGACAATGCCGAGATCGACGTCGCGACCGAGTTCAAGGTTTCCACCGTCGAAGCCCAGCGCATGTTCATCGAGGCGCATGTGGTGGCGGTCGCCTCGGGACGGCCAAGGATCGCGATGTGAGCGCCTTCCTTCTCCCCGTTCATGGGGAGAAGGTGCCCGAAGGGCGGATGAGGGGCAAAGCCAAGGGAATGCAGTTTCACTGTGCCGCCCGTTCGGCCAACGCCGCGCCGCCCCCTCATCTGGCTGCCGCCATCTTCTCCCCATAGAACGGGGAGAAGGACGCAGCTTCGCCAACCTTGCCTAAATGTCCCCTTCACCTTAAGCCGAATTGACCCTGTAGACCTGACATGCCAAAGGCCCGCCCGAGCCTTTCGTCTGGAGACAAGCTGATGACCGATCGCATCGAGATCGCTGGATTGCGGATTGCCCGCGCGCTGCATGATTTTGTGGCTGGCGAGGCCGTGCCCGGCACCGGCATCGCCGCAGATGCGTTCTGGAACGGTTTTTCGGCCATCGTCCACGACCTCGCGCCGAAGAACCGGGCGCTGCTCAAAAAACGCGACGCCATGCAGGAAAAGCTCGACGGCTGGTATCGCGACAATGGCGCGCCGGTCGACATGGAGGCTTACAGGGGCTTCCTGAAAGAGATCGGTTATCTCGTTCCCGAAGGGCCGGCCTTCAGCGTGTCGACGGGAAATGTCGATCCCGAAATCGCCGTTGTTGCCGGGCCGCAGCTGGTGGTGCCGGTGATGAATGCGCGCTATGCGCTCAACGCCGCCAATGCGCGCTGGGGTTCGCTCTACGATGCGCTCTATGGCACCGATGCCATTCCCGAGACCGGCGGCGCGGAAAAGGGTAAAGGCTTCAACCCGGCGCGCGGCGCCAAGGTCATCGCCTGGGCCAAGGATTTCCTCGACCAGTCGGTGCCGCTCACCTCGGGCAAATGGGCGGGGGTCAACGGCCTGTCGGTGGCGCATGGCGCGCTGAAGCTTGGCGCCGGCGCCGGCGGCACCACGCTGGCCGACCCCACGCAATTCGTCGGTTATCGCGGCGATGCCGCCAACCCCGATGCCGTGCTGCTGGTGAAGAACGGACTGCACATCGAGATCGTCATCGACCGCGCCAACGAGATCGGCCGCACCGATCCGGCGGGCATTGCCGACGTCCTCCTGGAATCGGCGCTGACCACCATCCAGGACTGCGAGGATTCGGTCGCGGCGGTGGATGCGGAGGACAAGGTCGTGGTCTACCGCAACTGGCTCGGCCTGATGAAGGGCGACCTCGCCGAAGAGATCAGCAAGGGCGGCAAGACGTTTGTCCGCAAGCTCAACCCCGACCGCGCCTACACCGCGCCCGGCGGCGGCACGCTGACGCTGCCCGGCCGCTCGCTGATGCTGGTCAGGAACGTCGGCCACCTGATGACCAATCCGGCGATCCTGGACCGCGACGGCAACGAGGTGCCGGAAGGCATCATGGACGCCGCGCTGACGGCGCTGATCGCGTTGCACGATGTCGGGTCGAAAGGCCGCCGCGCCAATTCCCGCGCCGGCTCGATGTATGTGGTGAAGCCCAAGATGCACGGGCCGGAGGAAGTCGCTTTCGCCGTCGAGATCTTCGACAGTGTCGAGGCGCTGCTCGGCATGGCGAAGAACACCATCAAGATGGGCATCATGGACGAGGAGCGGCGTACTACTATCAACCTCAAGGAAGCGATCCGCGCCGCGAAGGAACGCGTGGTGTTCATCAACACCGGCTTCCTCGACCGCACCGGCGACGAGATCCACACCTCGATGGAAGCCGGCCCGATGATCCGCAAGGGCGACATGAAGCAGGCCGCCTGGATCTCCGCCTACGAGGCCTGGAATGTCGACACCGGGCTCGAATGCGGGCTCGCCGGCCATGCCCAGATCGGCAAGGGCATGTGGGCGATGCCGGATCTGATGGCGGCGATGCTGGAACAGAAAATCGCGCATCCCAAGGCCGGCGCCAACACCGCCTGGGTGCCGTCGCCGACGGCCGCGACCTTGCATGCCACGCACTATCACAAGGTCGACGTCCATGCCGTGCAGGCGGCGTTGAAGAGCCGGCCGAAGGCGAAACTCGACGATATCTTGTCCGTTCCGGTGGCCGTGCGGCCGAACTGGACACCCGACGAGATCCAGCGCGAACTCGACAACAACGCTCAAGGCATTCTGGGCTATGTCGTGCGCTGGATCGACCAGGGCGTCGGCTGCTCGAAAGTGCCCGACATCAACGATGTCGGCCTGATGGAAGACCGCGCCACGCTGCGCATCTCCTCGCAGCACATCGCCAACTGGCTGCGCCACAAGGTGTGTTCGGAGATCCAGGTACGCGATTCCCTGCAGCGCATGGCGACCATCGTCGACCGCCAGAATGTCGGCGATACGCTCTACCGGCCGATGGCGCCGGATTTCGACACCTCCATCGCCTTCCAGGCCGCCTGTGACCTGGTGTTCAAGGGAACCAGCCAGCCCAACGGCTATACGGAGCCGGTGCTGCACGCGCGGCGGCTGGAGCTGAAGGCGCGCGATAGGACCTGAAAAGCGCCTCGACGCTGTGGATGCGCCCGACCGTCTCGCTGGCGCCGGCCAGTGCGCGCGCTAGCGAAGGCTGCCACTCAAGTCAAAAACATGCCTAAAGCAGCCACTGTCGTTCCTTGGCGCCAGCGCAGGCGCAAGCGAACGCTGATCACATAAATGCGATGTCGAGGTGACCGGCAATCAGTTCCAGGCGCCTTGACGACCACCAATCTACCTACTAGTTGGTAGGTAGATTAAACGAGAGACCCCATCATGCCTGGACAAATGAACGATCAGAGCCCGTCATCAAACGGCTGGCTCAAAAGCTATTACTATCTGCGGTTTGCCGTATCGGCAGCCTGGGTTGTGGCGGCTTTCACCGTCGCGAAAAGCAGCCCGCCGCTCGCTGCCGCCATGCTGGTTGCCTATCCTGCATGGGATGCGCTTGCGAATTACATCGACGCCCGGCGCACCGGCGGGCTCGGCCGCAACAAGTCGCAATTGCTGAACTTCGCCGTCAGCATCGTCGCCACGATTGCGGTCGCCATCGCGCTCGGTCACAGCATGAATGCGGTGCTCTCGGTCTACGGCGTCTGGGCCGTTGTCTCCGGCGTGTTTCAGCTCCTGACCGCGGCGCGGCGCTGGAAAACCAACGGTGCGCAATGGCCGATGATCCTGAGCGGCGCCCAATCGGCGCTGGCGGGTCTGTTCTTCGTCAAGATGGCCGGCGGCACGGAGATCATCGGCATCGCCAATGTTGCACCTTATGCCGCGTTCGGCGCCTTCTACTTTTTCGTGTCCGCTCTGTGGCTGTCGGTCAGCGACGTCCTTCGCAAGTCGCCGCGGGTCGCAAGTTAGGGCAATGCCAGCAAAAGTGTGAGCGCTTTCCCTTGGGAATCGCTTCAAAACAAACGGGTTAGAGCGGTTCGCCGGTTCCCATGAAACGGCGAACCGCTCTAAGTGCAGGGGAGCCCTCCGCCGGAGCAAGTCATGAGCAAGCCTTCGAACACCGCCGACGAGATCCTGGCCGCCGCGCGAGCCTTCATCGTCGCGGGCGGCTACAATGGATTCAGCTACGCCGATATCGCCGAGGTGGTTGGCATCCGCAAAGCCAGCATCCATCACCATTTCCCCAGCAAGGTCGACCTCGTGCAGACCCTGCTCAAGCGTTACCTCGAGGATGCCGTCATCGGCATGGGAGGGCTCGAGCGCGATGTCCCCGAACCGCCCGAGTTGCTTCGAACCTATGCCGGCATCTGGGCCCGATGCATCGAGGATGCGAGCGTGCCGTTCTGCGTCTGCGCGCTGCTTGCCAGCGAGCTGCCCGCCCTTCCGCCGGAGGTTGCCATGGAAGTCCGGGCGTATTTCCAGTTTCTCTCGGGATGGCTGACTGGCGTCATCGAGCGCGGCGCAGAACAGAGGACACTGGCAATATCGAATGCGCCGCGTGTGGAAGCGGAAGCCTTCATGGCGACCGTCCACGGGGCAATGCTTTCCGCGCGAGCCTATGGCGATGTCTTGACCTTCGGCATGATCCTGACGCCGACGCTGCAGAAGTTGATCCCCGCGACCGATTGATCCGGGCAAAGGCGGATCGGCCCCACGCGCGGTTTAATTGACCACAATGTTAGCATAGGTGGCTCCCCCGAAGCCGCACCTGTAGCTCCCAGCGACGGGCTGGTCGCGCGCGTGAAAATCGGCAAAACCGTGCTTTACGAGGCCCTCTACGCCCAAAATCAGCCGCATCCACCGTCAGGCCGAATGTTCTTCATACGTTCTCAAATGTCGGACAGATTCACCGCCTTTCCTGTCGTGATGCCTACCTCTTTTTGAAGGAGGGGAGCTACAATGCCGCTCGGGGATTTACGGTCACCCCAGAGCGAGGAGACTATGAAATACCTCGTAAATTGGAACGAGCGGCCACAGGGATCGGCGATCGAATACGAGAACGTCCAAAAGCGCATCCTGAAAATCTTCCGGCACTGGCAGATACCCAGCGAAGTCAAGGTACATGCCTTCGTGGCGCGGGTGGGTGAATGGGGTGGCAGCATGCTGATCGAGGCAGATGACCCGCTGGTAGTCCACAAAATGTGTTCGACCTTCCCGGCGTTCCAATTCGACGTCCATCAGGTCATCGACGTTCAGGACGCGGTCCGCGTCGAGATGGAAGCTATCAAATGGCGGGATGAACTTCCTTCATGAGCGGCAGCCGACGAGGCTGCGCATCTCGCAAAAGCCGGACGAGGCGACGCATTCGGAGCGCACTCGCTTCACCGGCTTCGTGGGATCCAGCCGGTGCGCTCACGAAGCAGGTCGCGTACCGAGGCATGGATGCCGGCTTTGGGGCGAGACAGTACCTGGGTGCTGCGGAAGTGATTGGCGACGGCGGAAGGCGCTCTACGCCGCCTGCGCCACGCGTTCCGAACTCATGCGATAGGAAATCGCCTCGGCAAGATGGATGCGGCCGACGGTTTCGCTGGCGTCGAGGTCGGCCAGCGTGCGCGCCACTTTCAGCACGCGGTGATAGGCCCGCGCCGAGAAAGCGAGTTTCTCGCTGGCGTCCTTGAGCAGCGACAGGCCGGCTGCGTCGGGCATCGCGATGTCCTCGATGACAGAAGGTGCGCAATGGGCGTTGGTGGTGGCGCTGGTCACGCCGAGCCGTTCGAAACGCTCGCGCTGCAGGGTGCGGGCGCGTGCGACGCGCAGCGCCACATCAGCACTCTTCTCCGCCCGGTCCGGCCTTATCAGGTCGCTGGCCGAGACCGCCGGCACTTCGATCCGCAGGTCGATGCGGTCGAGCAGCGGACCGGAAATGCGTGCCTGATAATCGGTGCGGCAGCGTTCGCCGCGCAGGCAGCGATAGCCCGGTTCGCCGGCCATGCCGCAGCGGCACGGGTTCATCGCCGCCACCAGCTGGATGCGCGCCGGATAGGTGACGCGGTGGTTGGCGCGCGCGATCATGCAGTCGCCCGTCTCCAGCGGCTGGCGCAGCGCGTCGAGCGTCTGCGGCGTGAATTCGGGGAACTCGTCGAGGAACAGCACGCCGTGGTGGGCGAGCGAGACTTCGCCCGGCCGTGCGCGCAACCCGCCGCCGACCATTGCCGCCATCGAGGCCGAATGGTGCGGGGCGCGGAACGGCCGCCGGTCGGTCAGCTTGCCTTCGCCGAGCTCGCCCGCCACCGAGGCGATCATCGAGACTTCGAGCAATTCCTTCGGCGCCAGCGGCGGCAGGATCGACGGCAGCCGCTGCGCCAGCATCGATTTTCCCGAGCCTGGAGGGCCGACCATCAACAGGTTGTGGCCGCCGGCCGCCGCCACTTCCAGCGCCCGCTTGGCCGTCTCCTGGCCCTTGATGTCGGCGAGGTCTGGCAGGTCGCGCGCCGCGGCGTGGATACCGGCCTCCGGCCGCGACAGCACCTGCGTGCCACGGAAATGGTTGGCGATGGCGATCAGGCTGCGCGGCGCCAGAATGTCGAAGTCCTTGCCGGCCCACGCCGCTTCCGGCCCGCAGGCGAACGGACAGATCAGGCCCTTGCCTTCGGCATTGGCGCCGATCGCCGCCGGCAGGGCACCGGCGACGGCGGCAATGGTGCCGTCGAGCGACAATTCGCCAAGCACGACATAACCGGCCAGCATGTCGCCCGGAATGGCGCCAAGGGCTGCCATCAAGCCGAGCGCGATCGGCAGATCGTAATGGCTGCCTTCCTTGGGCAGGTCGGCCGGCGCCAGATTGACGGTCACCTTCTTCGACGGCATCGACAGTCCCGACGCATGCAGCGCCGCCTGCACCCGCTCACGGCTTTCGGCCACCGCCTTGTCGGGCAGGCCGACGATCTGCATGCCGACCTTGCCGGGCGCGATCATCACCTGCACGTCGACCGGCACGGCCTCGATGCCCTGGAAAGCGACCGTGCGAACCCGCGCCACCATTTTCCCACCCCGGATATGGGCCGCAACCCATGCGATAGGCCTGGAACGTGGCCCCGGCAGAAGACAATCACAGATTGCCGGGCAAATCAAGAACATTACGAGAACAAGGCAATCGCTATGGTTGCAGCCGGATTGAGCCCGGTTGAAAAGGCGGAACATGGTTAATACGAACTGAAAACGGAAAATATCGCTGTGTGCCTATGACCGCAGTGAGGCGCGACATCGTCACAGAATTGTCAGCCCCAGTCTCGCGGCAGGTCTCATTTCGATCCACCCAGGGAGTGAATATGAGCAGCCATGAAAATGACTGCCAGGATAACCAGTATCGAAGCAAGTCCGTAAGGCTTCGGTCCTTCTCGTCGAGAGGACGAAAGAATTTACCTCGCATGCTGTTCAACCCAAATAAATTCACCAGTGATGCCGCAATACCGAAACAAACGGCGAGTATTAAAAAGACATTTTCATATAGGATGCTTGCCACATTTCTCCTCCCGGATCGCTTAGGCAGCAGGGTGTCGGAGGTTACTTCCGCTTCCCCTCGACCGCATCCCAGAACAGGCTGGCAATGTCGGCGCCGCCAAAGCGCTGCACTTCGCGCACGCCGGTCGGCGAGGTCACGTTGATCTCGGTCATGTAATCGCCGATGACGTCGATGCCGACCAGGATGAAGCCGCGTTCCCTGAGCGACGGCCCGATGCGGGCGCAGATCTCGCGCTCGCGCTCGGTCAGTTCGGTCTTCTCGGCGCGGCCGCCGACATGCATGTTGGAGCGGGAATCATGCTCGGCCGGCACGCGGTTGATGGCGCCGACCGGCTCGCCGTCGATCAGGATGATGCGCTTGTCGCCCTTGCGCACATCCTTGAGGTAGCGCTGCACGATATAGGGCTCGCGGAACAGCTGGCCGAACATTTCGAGCAGCGAGGCGAGGTTGCGGTCGGCCTCGTGCAGATGGAAGATGCCGGCGCCGCCATTGCCGTAGAGCGGCTTGACGATGATGTCGCCGAATTCCTTGCGGAAGGCGGCGACTTCTTGGCTGTCCTTGGTGATCAGCGTGTCCGGCATCAGGTCGGCAAACTCGGTGACGAAGATCTTTTCCGGGCTGTTGCGCACCCAGGCCGGGTCGTTGACGACCAGCGTCTTCGGGTGGATGCGCTCGAGGATATGCGTGGTGGTGATGTAGTTCATGTCGAAGGGCGGATCCTGGCGCAGCAGGACGACGTCCATCTCCGACAGGTCGGTGGGCACCTTGTCGCCCAGCGAGTAATGGCTGCCCTTCTCGTCGCGCACCTGCATCTCCTCGATGCGCGCAAACACCTTGCCGTCGCGTAGCGACAGCCGGTCGGGCGTGTAATGGAACAATTGGTGGCCGCGCCGCTGCGCTTCCAGCGACAGCGCGAACGACGTGTCGCCGGCGATCGACACGGTGGAGATATGGTCCATCTGGACGGCGATTTTCAGCTTCATGGCGGGTCCCCAGCGCAGTCGACGAGAGCGATATAAGGGTCGCCGCGCCTTCTGCCAATCGCGACATCTGAAGATCGGCAACAGCAGGGCACAATCCCCGCCAGCCCGATCGCGACAAGACAAGCGGCCGCGTCATCGTTTTCTTAAGCCTTGCTGTACAAGAATAGGCCTCGAATACCCCAACGGCAGGCGCCGGATGGGGCCCTCGATGGAACAACGACCATGAACGCGCTCACCGCCATCCGCGCCGCCGCGACCAAACAGCTTGAACTCACCATCCTGATGCCGTGCCTCAACGAGGCCGAGACGCTGGCCGTTTGCATCGGCAAGGCCAGGGCCTTCCTCGACAAGGCCGGAATCCTGGGTGAGGTGCTGATCGCGGACAATGGCAGCACCGACGGTTCGCAGGAGATCGCGGCCCAGGACGGCGCTCGTGTCGTTCCGGTGGCGCAGAAGGGCTATGGCGCGGCACTTCTCGGCGGCATCGCCGCCGCCAGGGGGCGCTTCATCATCATGGGCGATGCCGACGACAGCTACGATTTCGGCGCGCTGGATGCCTTCATGACGCGCCTGCGCGACGGCGCCGACCTGGTCATGGGCAATCGCTTCCAGGGCGGCATCGAAACCGGCGCCATGCCGCCGCTGCATCGCTATCTCGGCAATCCGGTGCTGAGCTTCGTCGGCCGCCTGTTTTTCCGCATCAAGACCGGGGACTTCCACTGCGGCCTGCGTGGCTTCAATGCCGAGAGCATCCGCAAGCTCGACCTGCAGACAACCGGCATGGAATTCGCCAGCGAAATGGTGGTGCGCAGCGCGCTTGCCGGGCTGCGCATCGAGGAAGTGCCGACCACGCTCAAGCCCGACGGCCGCAGCCGGCCGCCGCATCTCAGGACCTGGCGTGACGGCTGGCGGCATCTCAAATTCCTGCTCGTCTACAATCCGCGCTGGATGTTCTTCATCCCGGGCGCGGCGTTGTGCGGCCTGGGCATGCTGTTCGCGGCCCTGCTGGTGTTTGGACCGCTGCGGGTGATCGACAATCTTTCGCTCGACCTCAACACTTTCGTCGCCGCCTGCTTCATGATCATCACCGGCATCCAGCTCATCACCTTCGGCGCCATATCGCGATACTATGCCGAGATCACCGGCATCCTGCCGCGCAGCCGCGGGTCCGACTGGCTGAGAAGGACCATCAGCACCGACCGTCTTGCCGCCAATGCCGGCATCTGCTTTGCCGGCGGCGTCCTGTTCTTCGGCTATGCGGTGCTGCGCTGGGCGCATCTTGGCTTCGGCCCGCTGAACGATTCCGAAATCCCGCGCATCGTCGTGCTGGGCCTGAGCCTGATCGTCATTTCGTTCCAGGCCTTCTTTTCGGCATTCCTGCTCGGTGTCCTGGAGATCCCGGTCAAGCGGCTGAAAGCCGGCCAGCCCGGCGGATCCGGCGAAGCCGCCGCGACTGCCGAAAAATGAGCCGGCTTCTACGAAGATTCGCCGCGGTACGGCTTGTCCGGTTTGTCATCGTCGGCGTTGGCGCGGCGCTGCTGTTGTTCATGCTGTCATGGGCCTTGGTGTCGGCCGGTTTGCCGCCATTCGTCGGAAGCGTCATCGCCTATATGCTGGCCTTCGTCGTGGCATATTCGGCACAACGTGGCTGGACGTTCGAGGGACGCCACGACCACGCCCATGCGTTTCCACGCTATCTCGTCACCCAGCTGGTCTGCGCAGCGTTTGCAGGCCTGTCCGCCCATGTCGCGGTGTCGATATTTTCCGCCTCGCCGCTGATCATGTCAGCCATTATCACGGTCGCCGCAAGCGCCGCGAGCTATGTGCTCTCATCGGTCTGGGTGTTTCGCGACGATCAAAGAGCCGCGTGAAGGCATTCGACGGCGGCCCGCCGACGCGATGCGACGACGTGCAAGGCTGGTTTAAGATTTGCGCAGTGAGTTCGCGATAACTTCCGTCGCGAAAAGAGCGCCCAGAGGCCGTCCCGTGACTCCTGCCGATACCATGATCTCCGTCGAGGCCAAGCCACTTCCGTCACGGCGCAACGACCTCGCGCTCGTGCTCGTCGCCACGCTGGTGATGGTTGCCGTCAGCGCCCTCAGCGGATTCCGCGACTTGACCGACGCCGGCGGCGACAATGACAATCTGTTGCGTCTGGTCGAGGTTCGCGACATGCTGGCCGGCCAGGGCTGGTTCGACCTGCATCAGTACCGGATGGGACTTGAAGGCGGCTTCGTCATGCACTGGTCGCGGCTGGTCGACGCGCCGCTCGCCGCCATCGTTCTCGTAGCCTCGGCGCTGACCGGCAGCATGGCCAGGGCCGAGACCATCGCCGAGGTGCTCTGGCCGGCACTGCTCTTCTACCTCGCTTTGCTCTTTACCGCCCGCGCGGCGCGCAGTTTCGCCGGTGCCGCGGCCGTGCTGCCGGCTGTCGTCATCGGCGCCGCGGCGCTGCATTTCATCGGCATCTTTTCGCCCGGCTCGCTCGATCATCACAATGTCCAGCTGACGCTGACCATGGCCTGCCTGAGCCTGCTGCTCGATGCACCCGTGCAGCGCTGGGCGGCGCTGCTCGCGGGCCTGTGCGCGGCGCTGATGCTGGCCGTCGGCATGGAAACGGCGCCCTACGTCGCCACCATCGGCGCGTGCATTGCCCTGCTGTTTGTCGCCGACCCCAGCGGCGAGGGGCGGATCGCCAGGGATTTCGGCCTTGGCTTTGCCGGCGTTTCGGGGCTGGTCTTCCTCACCACCATCGCCCCATCGGCGTGGGGCCAGCCGCAATGCGATGCTTTCTCGACAGTGCAGTTCGTGATGGCCGCGCTCGCCGGATGCGGCCTTGCCGCCGTGGCATCGCTCGACATGGCCAACGCCACGCTCGGCCGTCGCCTGTTTGCGCTCGGCCTGCTCGTGCTCGTGCTGGGCGCTGTCGTGGTGTCGCTTTTCCCGCAATGCCTGGCAGCCCCCTATGCGAACCTCGATCCGCGCCTCAAGGAATTGTGGCTCGACAACATCGAAGAGGCGCAGTCGCTGTACAAGCTCGTCATCTACAACCAGGTCGCGGTGGTGGAGCGTTTCGCCACGCCACTGGTGGCGATCCTGCTGATGGCGCTTGGCCTCGGCCGTGGCGGCTCGCGGCGGCAGGACAGCCTCGTTGGCGCGCTGCTGGTGGTGGCGTTCCTGGTCAGTGCCTGGCAAGTGCGCGGCTCGACCTTCTCCATTGCCTTGGCGGTGATCCCGCTTTGCGCCTGGATCGCCAAATGGCGGCAGCGGGCCGAAGCCAGCCCATCGCGCGGTGCCGCGCTCAGGGTGGCCGCAGCCTGGCTGGTCTCGGTCAACGCACTCTGGGCGTGCGCGGCCGTGGCCGCATCGAGCGCCTTCGAAACCGCTGAGGCCGTCAAGGCCGCCAGTGTCGATGGGAACTGCCAAGGCAAGACCGCGTTCGCAGCGCTCAGCCAGCTGCCGGACACCACCGTGCTCGCCATTTCCAATCTTGGCTCGCCCATCCTGGCCTATTCCGGACATCGCGTGTTCGCCGGGCCGTATCATCGAAACGTCGCAGGAAACCTGCTTGCACTCGATACCTTCCTCGGATCGGCCGCCGATGCCAGGTCGGTGGTCGAAAGCCACCATGTCGGGCTTGTCGCGCTCTGCCGCGGCAACCCGGAAACCCGCCTGCTCGTCGGCAGGGCGCCGGACGGCTTTCTAGCCGGGCTGACGCGCGGCAATTTGCCGGACTGGCTGGAGCCGGTGGCGGAGACACGGGGTGCCCAGCTCGAGCTCTATCGCGTCAAGCTCGGCGGCTGAAAATCAGCGCGAAAACAAAGGCTTGACGCTTGGTTTAGCCGGCTTCCCGGGGTATCCGGCTTTCTGCCCCGGCAAGATCGCCGGTGAAACCCGGATTCCGTTTTTCCGGATTACGTTCCGGCCGCGAAAAATCGATTTTCGAGATACGTTTCCTAAAGGGTTTGCTGGCAGTCTCCGACACAAATTCCGACGTTAAAACAGGGACACCGATGCAAACTCCGTTTGGCACCGGTCAGGCAAACAGGGAGAGCACGGATCTGGCCTTCACCGATCCGTTGACCGGGCTTGGCAACCATCGCCGCTTCTTCGACAAGGTCGATCGCCTGATCAGCGACCGCGCCGATGATCCCGCGCCCTTCACAGTCGGCATTCTCGACCTCGACGGCTTCAAGCCGATCAACGATCTGTTCGGTCACAAGGCCGGCGACGACATCCTGATCCAGGTCGCCATGCGGCTGCGCGCCTCGATGGACGGCCATTCGACGGTCTGCCGCATCGGCGCCGACGAATTCGCCTTCCTCTATCCGCTGGTGTTCTCCGAGGACGCGGCGGCGGAAAAAGCCCGCATGCTGATCGAGATCCTGTCGGCGCCCTACGATGTCGGCGAACGCACCGCCAGGCTGTCGGCCTCGGTCGGCTGCTCGCTGTTCTATTCCGGCGACGAGACCACCGAGATCCTCGTCAACAAGGCCGAGACGGCGCTCTACCACGCCAAGCGTTCCGGCCGTGGCCGCGTCGTCGTCTACACCCGCGAGATGGAAGAGGCGGCCAAGCGCGTCACCCGCATCGAGCAGGCGCTGCGCCGCGCCGTCTCGGCCGGCGAGGTGGAACCGCATTTCCAGCCGATCGTCGACCTCACCACGCGCCGCACCATCGGCTTCGAGACGCTGGCGCGCTGGACCGATCGCGATCTCGGTGCCGTGCCGCCGACGGTCTTCATCCCCATCGCCGAGGAGCGCGGCATCATCGGCCCGCTGTCGCAGCTGGTGCTGCGCAAGGCGACCGAGGCGGCGAGGAGCTGGCCGAGCGACCTGTTCCTGTCCTTCAACCTGTCGCCCTCGCAGCTCGTCGACCAGAACACCGGCCTGCACATATTGGCGATCCTCGACCGCACCGGCTTCGATCCGCGCCGTCTCGAGATCGAGATCACCGAGACCGGCCTGATGAACGACCCGGCCTCCGCCGCGCAGATCGTCGAGGATCTGCGGCGCGTCGGCATCCGCGTCTCGCTCGACGATTTCGGCACCGGCCAGTCTTCGCTCGGCCGCCTGCGCGAATTCCATTTCGACAAGCTCAAGATCGACCGCGCCTTCGTCGCCTCCATTCTCGACGACCGCCCGTCCGAACACATCATCCGCGCCATTCTCGCCATGTGCGAAGGGTTGGGCATGGATGTGGTCGCCGAAGGCATAGAAGAGGAAGCGCAGGCCGATCGCCTGGTCCAGTTCGGCTGCGCCGGCGGGCAGGGTTATCTGTTCGGCAAGCCGGTCGATGCCGACGCCACGCTCGGCTATCTCCGCGATTCCTTCCGTGGCGCCCTGCGCGCCAAGGCGATCTGACCGGCGCTTTCGGCCTAATCGACATTCCGCCGATATCGCGGCGCGCTTCCGGTGCGGCGCATTGTCGTTTTGTCCGACATAAGCCTGCAAATCCGACGTTTCGCCCTTGCCCGCGCGACTTGCGTGGCTAGGATGCGCGCCGTTCATGCCTACAGCACCGCGCGTCCTTGGGACGCGCAAAAGACGCTGTAGCAACTTATATTTGCGCATGATCCCTATCCGAAAATCGATCCGATTTTCGGGGTCATGCGCCGGGAGAGAAGAATATGATGCCATCGGCGGATTTTGCCGACCTCAAGGGAGCCTCGGTGCTGATCACCGGCGGCGGTTCCGGGATCGGCGCGGCGCTGACCGAGGGTTTCGTGCGCCAGGGTGCCAATGTCGCCTTCATCGACATCGCCGAGGGGCCGAGCACGCTGCTTGCCGACCGCATCGAGAAGGAATTCGGCCGCCGGCCGCTCTACCTCAAGACCGACCTGCGCGACATCGAGGCGCTGCGCGCCTCGGCTGCCAGGGCGGCACAGGCGCATGGCGATATCACCGTGCTGGTCAACAATGCCGCCTGGGACGAGCGCCACGCCGTCGAGGACGTGACGGTGGAGTTCTGGGACAACAACCAGGCGATCAACCTCAGACCACATTTCTTCACCGCGCAGGCGGTGGCGCCGGGCATGAAGCGGGCCGGCGGCGGCTCGATCATCAACTTCACCTCGACATCCTACCTCATCAACCACCCTGACATGCCAGCCTATACCGCCGCCAAGGCGGGCATCCTCGGCCTCACCAAGGGGCTGGCCGGCAAGCTCGGGCCCGACCGCATCCGCGTCAACGCCGTCGCGCCAGGCTGGGTGATCACCGAACGGCAGCAGGAACGCTGGGTGACCGAAGGGGCGCTTGCCGCCCATGTCGCCAAGCAGTGCATCAAGGAGGTCATGCGCCCGGACGACATGGTCGGCACGGTGCTGTTCCTCGCCTCGGACGCCTCGCGCATGCTGACCGCGCAGATGCTGATCGTCGACGGAGGTTTTCTGTGAGCCCGGAATTTGCCGGCAACGCTCCGGCGGTCGCCGCGCTCGATTGGGGCACGACCCGGCTTCGCGCATGGCTGATCGACGGCAGCGGCAAGGTGCTGGCCGAGCGCCGCGGCGATGACGGCCTGATCACCGCGCGCGAGAAAGGATTTTCGAACGTTCTGGAAGGCCATCTGGCCGCCATGGGCGCGCCGGAAACACTGCCCGTCATCATCTGCGGCATGGCCGGCTCTCGTCAGGGCTGGATCGAGGCGCCGTATGTGACCGTACCGGCGCCGATCGGCGCCATCCTTGGCGGTGCCGCTCGCGTGGCTGATCAGAAACGCGACATCCGCATCGTGCCGGGCCTCGCCCAGCGCCTGGCCGATGCGCCCGATGTCATGCGCGGTGAGGAAACACAATTGGCCGGCGCCGGTTTGCCGGCAAAGGGGCGACATCTCGCCTGCATGCCCGGCACCCATTCGAAATGGGTGCTGGTCGAGGATGGCGCGGTTGCCGGCTTCGGCACATGGCCGACCGGCGAGTTGTTTTCGGTGCTGGCCGCGCACTCCATCCTCAAGCATTCGCTGGGCGAGCATCCGGCTCCCGTCACCGGGGACAATCCATTCTTCCGGCAATGGTGCGAACGCGCGCTCGGCGAGGGTGGCGATGTCACCTCGAAGCTGTTTGCCATCCGTGCCGCCGGGCTCTTGCAGGACCTGAAGTCGGAAGATGCGGCGGCCTGCCTGTCCGGGCTTTTGATCGGCGGCGAGATCGCCTCGGCGAAGCGCCGATATGGCGCCGGCGATGCGCCGGTCGTGCTGATTGCCTCGGGTACGCTCGCTGTGCTCTACCAGGCTGCACTCGACCTCGCAGGGCTTGCCGTCCGCGCCGTCGACGCCGACGAAGCGGTGCGCGCCGGACTCACCGAAGCCGCGCGCGAAAACGGCATGATCGCCAGAACCGGAGCCTTGGCATGACCGAGACCGCAGCCTTTCCAAAACTCAAGCGCGGGCTGGTCGCCATCCTGCGTGGCCTGAAACCCGCCGAGGCGATTGCCATGGGGCAGGCGCTGTTCGATGCCGGCATCGAGGCGATCGAAGTGCCGCTCAACTCGCCCCAGCCCTTCTCGTCGATCGCCAGGATTGTCCAAGTGCTGCCGAAGTCGGCCTTGATCGGGGCCGGCACGGTGTTGACGGCGGCCGATGTCGACGGCCTGCACCAGGCCGGCGGGCGGCTGCTGGTCAGCCCCAACATCGATGCCGAGGTGATGGCGCGCGCTATGCACTACGGCATGGTGACCATGCCTGGCGTGTTCACGCCGACGGAAGCCTTCCAGGCGATCCGGCTGGGCGCTTCGGCCTTGAAATTCTTTCCGGCGAGCGCGCTCGGCGCATCCGGCATTTCCGCCATCCGGGCGGTGCTGCCGGCGCAGACGCTGGTCGGTGCCGTTGGCGGCGTTTCGGAGAAGGATTTTGCCGGCTACAAGGCGGTGGGCGTCACGGTGTTCGGCCTGGGCTCAAGCCTGTTCAAGCCCGGCATGAGCGTCGACGACGTCGCGGCGCGTGCGCACGCCGCCGTCGCGGCATGGGACGCGGTGTTCGGAGAAGCATGATGAGCGAAGTTTCGGTTTTTTCCGATCACATCTGCCAGCTCGGCGAAGGCCCGAGCTACGATCCGGCCAGCGATGCGCTGTTCTGGTTCGATATCGTCAACGGCAAGCTTCTGGAAAAGCCGCTCACGGGCGCGCTGAAAATCCACGAGCTTGGCCAGATGGCCAGCGCCATCGCCATCATCGACGACCAGCGCCAGCTGATCGCCACCGAGACCGGGCTTTTTGTCCGCGATGTCGCGACCGGTGCGATGACGCTGCATACGCCCATCGAGGCCGACAATCCGCTCACCCGCTCCAACGATTCCCGCGTCCATCCCTGCGGTGCCTTTTGGGTCGGCACGATGGCCAAGGACGAGAGCAAGGGTGCGGGCGCGATCTACTGGTTTTTCAGGGGCGAGTTGCGCCGCCTGTTTTCGGACATCACCGTGTCGAACTCGATCTGCTTTTCGCAGGACGGGACGATCGCCTATTACACCGACACCGCGACCGGCCTGTTGATGCGCGTCGCCTGCGATCCGGCGACTGGCCTGCCGGTTGGCGTACCGAAAGTGTTCGTCGACCATCGCTCCTCGAAGGGCTATGTCGACGGTTCCGTCGTCGACCGCGATGGCGTGCTGTGGAATGCCGTCTGGGGCGGCGCGGCGGTGAAGGCCTATTCGCCCGATGGCGCATTGCTGCGCGAAATTCCCATGCCGGTGACGCAGGCCTCCTGTCCGGCCTTTGTCGGCGCCAAGGCCGACCGTCTGGCGGTGACCTCGGCCTGGAAGGGCAAGGACGACAAGCAGCGCAAGCTCGATCCGCAGGCGGGCATGACCTTCCTTATCGACATCCCCGTCAACGGCCGGTTCGAACCGCGCGTGCTGATCGCCTGAACAGAGAGCGCCCGAACAGACTGGGCGATCGGCGCCGCCCCTCTTCATAGCGGTGTTGTCACGCAGGCGTCCGGCTTGGGTCGGTTTCGCGAAAGCTGTTTGCGTCGGCCGTGCGATGGTAGGCGATCGCATCGCCGGGAATCGTCCATCTCATGTCGAGCCGCAAGCCGAAGCTGATCCTTGTCTACGAGCCGGAAAAGGCCTGCTTCGACCGGCTGGTCGCCGACGGCTTCCCGCCGCGGCGCGCCACCGAAATCTCGTCCTACCTGGCGCAGTCGACGGATATCGCCCCCGAATTCGCGGCCCTCGCCGCCGCCTGCGAGGCGCGCGGTCTCGCCTTTGCGCCGGTGGCGCTCGACGATGCCGCCGTGGCGCTTGAGGGTGAGGATGTTGAGAACACGCTGGTCTGGACGTTGTCTGACGGCGTCGCCTATTTCCGTGGCGGCGCGGCTCCTGCGCTGGCCCGGCTCAAGGGGTTGCGGACGATCGGAGCCGACGATTCGCTGTTCGCGCTCTGCCAGGACAAGTTCCGCTCCGGCGCCGTCCTTGGCGCGCTCGGCCTGCCGGCGCCGCAGGCCGGCCTTGCCCGCGATGGCAAATGGCTGGTCGAGCCGCCGGCCTCCGCCGCCGGCTGGTTCGTCAAGCCCAATCGGCTTGGCGCTAAGATAGGCATCTGGCCGGATTCCCGGTGCTATGAGCTGGCCCATGCGCTGGAGCTTAGCCGGCGCGTCTTCGCCGCCTATCGCGACGATGTCGTCGTCCAGCCCTATGTCGCCGGCCGCAATGTGCGCGCCAGCTTCCTCGGGCTGACGCCGCAAACCGGTGTCGAGGCGCTCGGCATCGCCTTTGTCGATTCCGGCGCGGATTTCCAGACCATGGCCGACAGCATGGCGCTCTACGGCGAAACCGGCGAGGCGGCGAAGGCGGCAGGACTTTATGCCGAACCGGAGCTCGTCGCCGTCGCCGATGCCCAGCCGGTCGCCGACGCCAGGGTCAGGGCGATCGCCGGGCGGCTGATCGGCGGGCTCGGCCTGCGCGACGTGTTTTCCATCGACCTGCGCGTCGAGGCCGACGACACGGTTCACCTGATCGAATTCGAGGTCTGCCCCGGCCTTCCCTGCTTCGATTTCCGCGCCTATTGCCGCCAGCAATGGCGCCTGAGCCTCGCCGATGCCATGGCGGCGACGGCGGCAAGCCGATCTATCGGTCAGCGCCGCAGCGGCTAGGCTTGGCCTATATCGGCCGTGCGCCGGCCATGTACCTGGCGTTGTCGAACGGTTCCGGCCGGTTGTCGGCCAGGCTCCACAATTGGCGGTCGGTGCCCGGCAGATCGCCGAGATAGACATGCAGGGCGCCGGAGCGGGCGCTGCCGGTATTGGCGACCGAGTGGATGGTGCTGGAAGACATGTGCACCAGCGCGGGCGCCGAAAAATCCTGCCGCTCCGGCTCGTCGACCTTTTCGCCGGCGAGCGGGTAGATGAAATTGGTCTCGCCGCCCCAATAGATGCCGACCAGGGCGTCCATCAGATGGTTATGCGGCGGATACTGCACCCCGGGCGAAAGCGTGATGTGGTAGATCGTCAGCTTCGGGCTGGCATGCAGCAAAAGCTCGTCGTCCTCCTCCTCGTGAACCAGCCCGCCGAGCGCATGGAAGCGGTTGGTATAGTCGCTCAAGACAGCCTTGACGTCCTCGAAGGGATTGGCGCCAGCCGCCGCGTTGACGATATCCCTGATCGCGCGGTAGAGAGGGGAGTCGGCCGATAGAGGCATGCCACAGCTCCTGACTGAGATGCTCAGTTAGCATAGCTAAGATGGCCAATGTCAAGACCGATGCAAGGCGAGACAAGCATGAAGCCGACAAAAGCCACGCCATCGAAATCGGCCGCGTCCCCGGATGGTACGCCGGCGCTGTCGACGGCGGATGTGCTGCGCAGCGAACAGGCCTACGAACAGCTGAAGAGCGATATCGTCGCTTGCGTTCTGTCCCCCGGTGAAGCGCTGACCGAAAAGCAGATCGAGGCACGCTACGGCATCAAGAAGGCGACAATCCGCTCCGCACTTGCCCGGCTCATGCAGGAGGGTCTGGTCAGGAGCGAGCCGCGTCGCGGCTATGTCATCACCACGCTGACCCTACGCGACGTCAACGAGATCTTCGACGTGCGCAGCCTGGTCGAGCCGGAAGTGTTCCGGGTTGCCACCACGGGCATCACCGAGCGCGGGCTGGACGAGATCAGGCTGGCGGCGAGAAAGGTGCTGAAGCCGGAGACGCTGCGCAGCCCTGTTGCGTTCCTCGCGGCCGATCGTGCCTTCCGCCTGGCGATCGCCGAGCTTTCCGAGAATTTGCGGCTGGCACAGCTGCTCAGCCAGATCCTCGACCAGTCGGAACGGGCGCTCCATCTCGGCTTCAAGTCGCGCGATTTCATGCCGCTGATCATCGAACAGCAGAAGCAATTGCTGCAGGCCTGCGAAAAGAGCGACGTTCCCGGCATCGTGAAACTCGCCCGCTCGCAGTGCCTTGCCCTCAAGCATCAACTGGTCGGGGCGCTGCTTGGCGGGGCCAAGCTGCGGGATGTGAACCTTCAGGACTTCGTCTGAAGCAGTTCCGGGGAAAAGCGCTGAGCGCTTCAGGCCCCTTCGACCAGCACGATCTCGCCGTCGGCGACCTTCTGGCGGATGGCGACCGCGCGCTGATATTCCGGCGAGTGGTAGCAGTCATGCGCGATCGCAAGCGATTCGAATTCGATGATCACGTTGCGGGCGCGGCCAGGCCCTTCGGCCAGCTCATGGGCTCCGCCGCGTGCCAGGAATTTCGCGCCAAAACGGTCGAAGGCGAGCTTCGAAGCGGCGATATACTCCTTGTAGCCTTCGGCATCGCGCACATCGACGCGGGCGATCCAGTATCCCTTGGGCATTGTTCTCTCCCTTATTCTATGCAGAGCGCATTTCGTCGAGGATCGCCTGCGCCGCCGCGCGGCGGTCGCTTGCCGCGACGATCGGGCGGCCGACGACGAGATGGCTGGCGCCGTTGCGGATCGCTTGCGCCGGCGTCACCACGCGCTTCTGGTCGCCATGGTCGCTGCCCACCGGCCGGATGCCGGGCGTCACCACCGCCATGTCGGGTCCGACGATGCGGCGCACCGCTTCGGCTTCCGCGGCCGAGCAGACGATGCCGCCCATGCCGGCATGCAGCGCCTGTTCCGAGCGCCGCAGCACCAGCGTGTGCGGGTCATATTCATAGCCGACATCGATCATGTCCTGCTCGTCCATCGAGGTCAGCACGCTGACGGCGAGCAGGCAAAGGTCGCTGCCCCTGGCCGCGTCCACGGCCGCACGCATCGCCTTGGGATAGGCGTGTATGGTCAGCATCGTCATGCCCATCTTGACGATGTTCTCGACGCCCTTGGCCACCGTGTGGTCGATGTCGAGCAGCTTCATGTCGAGGAAGATTTTTGTCCCGCCGCTGGCCAGCTCCCTGGCGAAGTCGAGCCCGCCGGCGAAGGCCAGCTGATAGCCGATCTTGTAGAAGGAGACGACGCCGTCGAGTTCGCGCACCGCCTGCTCGGCTTCCCGCACGGTCGGCACGTCGAGGCCGACGATCAGTCTTTCCTGGATGGACTGGGCCCGGATGGATTTGGCCTGCATGGTCGTGGCGGTCACGCCTCGATCCGGGTCGACAGCATGCGCGAGGTTTCGATCAGCGTGCGGCATAAATGCTCCATCGATTTGTACAGTCTTTCGTCACGGAAATTGCCGCCTTCGTCGAAGGCGTCGCCGCCGTCCGGCACCGAGCATTCCGGTGTCACCACCTCCATCTGGCAGCGTACCAGCACCGCGCGCAGATGGTTGATGCAGCGTATGCCGGCAAAATGGCCATTGGAGGACGAACACAGCCCGACGACCTTGCCGGCAAGCGGCCTGACCGATCGGCCGCCATCGCGGCGCACCCGGCTCACCCAGTCGATCGTGTTCTTGAGCAGCGGCGGGATCGAGCCGTTATATTCGGGCGTGGCGATCAGCAATCCGTCATGGGCTGAAATCAGACGGCCGAGTTTGACGGCGTTTTCGGGGACACCCTCCTCCTTCTCCAGATCCTCGTCGAGGATCGGCAAGGGATAATCGGCGAGCGAAATGCGGGTCACCTCGGCGCCCTGCACCGCAAGTTCCTTCTGCGCCACATCGGCGGTCCTGCCGCTATAGGCGCCGCTGCGCACCGAGCCGGCGAAGACGAGGATTTTCGGGATCACTGCCATTGCTTCGCAAAGAGAGTAGGCAGTGGGGAATAGGCAGTAGGAGATAAGCGGTTCCTGACTATTCCCTACTGCCTACTGCCTTATCCCTCTCTTCGATAGATCCACAGCTGCGTCGGCGGGATGTTGCGGAAGATGAAATCGAAATGCTTGACAGTGTAGTCGCCGCGGCCGGCCGGGATCGGCGACATCGGGCCATAGGTCAGCTGCACGATCGGGCGGCCCGCCGGGATGCGGTCGAGCAGGCTCTCTATATAGGCAATGCGCTGGGCGACCGGGAAATTGAGCAGCGGCACGCCGGACACGACGGAATCGAAGATCATCCCGCTCCTCTCGCCAAGCGTCGCGTTGAGGTTGAAGGCGTCGCCCTCGATGACGTTGACGCCGGGATAGAGCTGGCGCAGATGGCGCACGAAATCGGTGTTGTATTCGACGGCATAGAGGTTTTCGGGCCGTACGCCCTGAGCGAGGATGGCGCGGGTGATGACACCGGTGCCCGGACCGACTTCAAGCACCGGCAGGCCGGACCTGGGATTGACGATCGAGGCCATCTTGCGCGCGGTGATCGAACTGGTCGGCACGATCGAACCGACCGTCTTCGGCTTGTCGATCCAGCCCTTGAAGAATTTGAGTTCGTCGTCGAACTTCTCGGCAAGCGCCTTCCGCAGTCCGTGACCACGTGTCATGCAAGCTCTCCTCAAGGCTCCCCGCAAAGCTACTTAACATCTGGTTGACGCAAGGCAAGGCGTTGCGAGACGCATGTCGTGGATAAGATAGATTTCGTCGCGTCTCAAAACACGGCGCGTTTCATGCATTCCCGCGCCGTTCTTGCACTATCAGCGCTCGCCGAAAGACTCGAAAAAATCCTTCATGCGGGCGAAAAACCCGCTCGATTGGGGCGAATTGTCCTGCGAGGACAGCTGTTCGAACTCCTCCAGCAACTCGCGCTGGCGGCGCGACAGGTTCTGCGGGGTCTCGACAGCGGTCTGGATGTAGAGGTCGCCGACATTGGGCTGGCGCAGCACCGGCATGCCCTTGCCCTTGAGGCGGAACTGGCGGCCGTTCTGCGTGCCTTCGGGTACTTTCACCTTGGTCTGGCTGCCATCCAGCGTCGTCACCTCGAAGGAGCCGCCAAGGGCGGCCGTCGTCATCGAGATCGGCACCTTGCAATAGAGGTCGGCACCGTCGCGCTGGAAGAATTCATGCGGCTTCACCGCCAGGAAAATATAGAGGTCGCCCGAAGGCCCGCCGCGCAGGCCGGCCTCGCCCTCATTGGCAAGGCGGATGCGGGTGCCGTCCTCGATGCCGGCCGGAATGTTGACCGACAGCGAACGCTCCTCGGTGACGCGGCCCTGGCCGGCGCATTTCGGGCACGGATCCTTGATCGTCTGGCCGCGGCCCTGGCATTGCGGGCAGGTACGCTCGATCGAGAAGAAGCCTTGCGTGGCGCGCACCTTGCCGTGGCCATGGCACATCGAGCAGGTCACCGGCTGGGTGCCGGGCTTGGCGCCGCTGCCGGAGCATTCCGTGCAGGAGATCGAGGCCGGCACCCGGATCTGCGCGGTCTTTCCGGCGAAAGCCTCTTCCAGCGAGATTTCCATGTTGTAGCGCAGGTCGGCGCCGCGCTCGCGGCCGCCTGACGATCGGCGCTGGCGCCCACCCATCATGTCGCCGAAAATATCCTCGAAGATGTCGGCGAAGCCGCCGGCGCCAAAGCCTTGCGCGCCGCCATTCATGCCGCCCTGTTCGAAGGCGGCGTGGCCGAAACGGTCATAGGCCGCGCGTTTCTGCGGGTCCTTCAGCGTCTCGTAGGCTTCGTTGATTTCCTTGAACTTGTGCTCGCAGGAATGATCGCCGGGGTTGCGGTCAGGATGGAACTGCATGGCGAGCTTGCGAAAAGCGCTCTTGAGCTCCTTCTCGTCGGCGCCCTTTTGCACGCCCAGCGTTTCGTAGAAATCAGCTTTCATTTTTTCCCGCTGTCCGGATGCTCAACGTCTTGATGCATTGTTGCGTCTTTTGCCGGCACGCTGTCTCGATTTAGGATCGGTGCCGCCCGGATGCCAGTGCTGGCGTGCCTCTGTCCGGGTTTTTCTGTCGTTTTTTCGGGGAGGTCCCGCACTTTTCCGGCAAGGGTTGCAAAAAAGCCCGGCTTTATGCCGGGCTTTCCGCTTTATCTTGCCGTCAGGCGGCTCAGGCCGACTTCTTCTTGTCGTCGTCCTCGTCGATTTCCTCGAAATCGGCATCGACCACGTCGGAGTCCTTGGCGGCGTCCGCCTTGGCATCGGCTTCCGCCGCTTCCTTCTGCGAAGCCTCGTACATGGCCTGGCCAAGCTTCATCGAAGCTTCGGCAAGCGCCTGGCTCTTGGCCTCGATGTCGGCCGCGTCGTCGCCCTCGGCGGCGGTCTTCAACGCCGCGATGGCATCGGAAATCGCCGTGCGCTCGGCTTCCGAGACCTTGTCGCCATATTCCTTCAGCGACTTCTCGGACGAATGCACCAGCGCCTCAGCCTGGTTGCGGGCCTCGACCACGGCGCGCCGCTTCTTGTCGGTCTCGGCGTTGGCTTCGGCGTCCTTCACCATCTTCTCGATGTCGGCGTCCGAAAGACCACCCGAGGCCTGGATGCGGATCTGGTGCTCCTTGCCGGTGCCCTTGTCCTTGGCCGAAACGTTGACGATGCCGTTGGCGTCGATGTCGAAGGTGACCTCGATCTGCGGCACGCCGCGCGGCGCCGGCGGGATGCCGACCAGGTCGAACTGGCCGAGCGCCTTGTTGTCGGCGGCCATTTCACGCTCGCCCTGGAAGACGCGGATGGTCACGGCCGACTGCGAATCTTCAGCGGTCGAGAACACCTGGCTCTTCTTGGTCGGGATCGTCGTGTTGCGCTCGATCAGCCGGGTGAACACGCCGCCCAGCGTCTCGATGCCGAGCGACAGCGGCGTCACGTCGAGCAACAGCACGTCCTTGACGTCGCCCTGCAGCACGCCGGCCTGGATGGCGGCGCCGAGAGCAACGACCTCATCCGGGTTGACGCCCTTGTGCGGCTCCTTGCCGAAGAACTGCTTCACGATCTCCTGGATCTTGGGCATGCGGGTCATGCCGCCGACCAGGACCACTTCGTCGATCTCGCCGGCCTTCAGGCCGGCATCCTTGAGCGCCGCCTTGCACGGGTCGATGGTGCGCTGGACGAGATCCTCGACCAGGCTTTCGAACTTGGCGCGCGTCAGCTTCAGCGTCAGGTGCTTCGGGCCGGTCGCGTCGGCGGTGATGAAGGGCAGGTTGATCTCGGTCTGCGTGGTGGACGACAGCTCGATCTTGGCCTTTTCAGCCGCCTCCTTGAGACGCTGCAAGGCGAGCTTGTCGTTCTTCAGGTCGATGCCCTGTTCTTTCTTGAACTCGGCCGCCAGGTACTCGACTAGGCGCATGTCGAAATCCTCGCCGCCGAGGAAGGTGTCGCCATTGGTCGACTTCACCTCGAACACGCCGTCGCCGATTTCGAGCACCGAAATGTCGAACGTGCCACCGCCAAGGTCATAGACGGCAATGGTCTTGCCATCCTTCTTGTCGAGGCCGTAGGCGAGCGCGGCAGCCGTCGGCTCGTTGATGATGCGCAGCACTTCGAGGCCGGCGATCTTGCCGGCGTCCTTGGTGGCCTGGCGCTGGGCGTCGTTGAAATAGGCCGGAACGGTGATGACCGCCTTCTCGACCTTCTCGCCGAGATAGGCTTCCGCCGTTTCCTTCATCTTCTGCAGGATCATGGCCGAGATCTGGCTGGGCGACTGCTTCTTGCCGCCGGCCTCGACCCAGGCATCGCCATTGTCGCCCTTGACGATCTTGTAGGGGACAAGCTTCTTGTCCTTTTCCGTCACCGGATCGTCATAGCGGCGGCCGATCAGGCGCTTGACCGCGAAGATGGTGTTTTCAGGATTGGTGACCGCCTGGCGCTTGGCCGGCTGGCCGACCAGACGTTCGCCGTCGCCCGAGATGGCGACGATGGAAGGCGTCGTGCGCGCGCCTTCCGCATTCTCGATCACCTTGGGCTCCTTGCCATCCATGATGGCGATGCAGGAATTGGTGGTGCCGAGATCGATACCGATTACTTTTGCCATTTTTCTAGTCTCTCCTCTAAGCAGGCTTTCAGGACCCATGAAGGCGTTCCGACGAAAGCCCCTGTTCATAAGAAATCCCGTCCGGCCACCGGTGTCCCGGCGTCGCACGGCTTGGCGCGTATATAAGAACAGGCAGCATCGGGCGCAAGCATTCTGCGCAAGGCTTCCATGAACCTTTCCACCTCCGTCCGCGACAGAGGTCAAGGTGCCGCATGGTGCGGCCCGGAAAGGAAGCCCCCATGACCAGCAACCCAGAGGCTCTGAGGTCTCCGGGAACAACAGGAGCTCGACGCGACCACCGCCTTCGGGACGGGGTCGATGCGCTGGGCTTCCCGCTGATTCCGTTGACCCTGCGTAAGAGCAGGCGTATCGTGACAATGAGGAAAGCAGACAATTCGAGCAGGGAAGAACGAGCCGGACCGCCGCGCCTTGCCCTGGTTCGCGCGGCACAGCCGGAGGCTCCTCCCGCAGACTTCGGGGGGAGTTCCATGTCTTGCGATCACGGCCCGTTCGTGTCTTCTCGCATCAGCCGGTTGCACCGCCTGATCAAGGCAACCGGCGGACTTCTTGCGTTTGCCCTGACCGCCGGCCTTTGGCTTGGCGGCGTCGCCCGGGCGCAGGACACCCAGGTCATCTATCCCGGCTCGATGGCGGTCACCGGATTTTCCGGCACCATCATTCCGAATTTCGACGAAGGCCTGCCGCCCGGTGTCGATCCGGTCGACGAAACCTTCATCGACACCACGCGCGCCACTTTGCGCGTTTTCGACGTTTCGCATCTCGGCGGGCCGGCCTCGGGCCAGCTCGTCTTCACGCCGCCGCCCTTCGAGGTCACGGCCGGCCAGATCGGCCAGGTTTTCGGCCTCACCTATGATGACGGCGTGCGCGATGGCGTTCCGTCTGGCGTTCCCAATCTTTACGCCGCCGCCACCTCGCTGCACGGCATCCGCATCGTCACGCCCGATACCGACAGTGACGGCAGGCCGGAGCGGCAGCGCCGCGGCACGGCGGGCGCCGCCTTCATGGATGGCCAGTTCGGCACCGAAAACGGCGGCGGACCCGGCACCATCTGGAAGATCGACGGCATCACCGGCCAGGTCGCCAAATTCGCCGACATCGACACCAACAGCGGCCCCGGCATCGGCAATCTCACCTTCGATCCCAACCACCGCCAGTTTTTCGCCTCGGATCTCGACACCGGCCTGATCCATCGCATCGACGCCACCGGCAGATTGATCGACACGTTCGATCATGGCGTCGCCGGGCGCCCGGCGCATGGCCTGGCTCCCGTCGCCGACGACGGCGCGGTGATGGACATTCAGGGTGCTGCCTTCGACACCGAAGACCCCGAGACCTGGGGCTACACCCAGGACGAGCGCCGCGTCTGGGCCGTCTCCTACCATGGCGGCCGGCTCTACTATTCGGTCGGCGAAAAGTCGGAAATCTGGTCGGTGGGCATTGCCCGCGACGGCAGCTTTGCCGGCGACCCGCGCTGGGAACTGACGGTCAAGGCCGACAAGGACTACGCCGTCACCGACATCGCCTTCGACAACAGCGGCTTCATGTATCTCGCCCAGCGCGGCCCGGTCGAAAACCGTTATGATTACAGCCAGTTCGCGGATTCCGGCAAAGGCGAGGTCATCCGTTATTGGCGTGAGAATCCGGACGATCCGGCAACGGAATCGGTCTGGGTGGAAGTGCCGCAGGAATACGCGGTCGGTTTCCCGCAAGGCAACCGGCAGTCGGCCGGCGGCCTCGACCTGCAATATGGCTATGACGCCAACGGCAATCTCGACACCTCGGCATGCACGCAGACGCTGGTCAACACCGGCGACAAACTGCGCGACAATCCGACGCTTGCCGAGCAACTCGCCGCCGGCGGGCCGCTCGCCGTGCACGGCGTGCAGATCACGCCCAAGGACCTGGTCAAGCCGGCCAACGTGCCGCCCTTCGGTTCCTGGTTCGTCGATTTCGACGGCTATTTCGAGGATCCCGAGGTGGAAGGCCATGTCGGCGACGTCGCCGTCTGGCACCCCTGCGAGGGCCGCGCCGGCTACTATGAAGAAATCCCGGGCGGCTATCTGCCACCCTTCTACCCGCCGGACTTCCCACCGCCCGGCAATCTGCCTCCCTGTCTCGATGTCGACGACGTGCAATATTACTGCACGCCTTCGGGCCTCGAGGCCGATCTCTATCTCCATGACCATGCCGGCTTCGGCGGCGATTCGATCAAGGCCCAGTCCAGGACGCCAGGCGTCGCGGTGACGTCACCCATGTCGCATGCGCCCGGCAAGCCTTACACGATCGGCATCACCGGCCATTATCCGGGCGACAGAGTGGATGTTGGACTTTGCTTCTACAGGAAGTCCGACAAGGACAAGGGTGGCTACTACCCTTGCTGCAAGATGACCTTGCCGCTCCGCACCCCAGCCGTCAGCTGCGAACGTTGAGGAGGGGAAGATGAACAATCTCGCACTCTCCCCGCTCGCGCAAAACCACGCAACCGTCATGGAGACGATCATGAAACCCCTGTCATACGCCAGGCGCGGCGCGCGCTGGCTGATGGCGGCCGGTATCGCGGTCGCCATGCTAACCCCGTTCGCGAGCCACGCGGAAGACGCCGCTCCGATCACCCCGGAACTGAGGCTCGATCTCGACAATTCGCGCGTCGTCAATCCGAGGCCGGAGCGGGTCGTCCCGTTCTTCACCAAGCAAGGCACCCAGAGAGGCTGCGACTATGTCGTCTACTCCCTGAGCTTCGGCCTGCGCGGTGACCCGCAGGGTTTTGCCGATCCGGGCCTGGTGGGCTTGCTGAAGAAACTCAAGATCGAGTTCAAGGACCAGCTTCCGCACGGCCTTGCCATCGTCAACGTCAATGTGTCCGGCGACGGCACGGATGCCTCCGGCGGACCCCTGCCGAGCGCGACGATCAGCAATACGGCGGGTCCCAATGATACCGCCACGGTGTCCGATTTCCGGCTCTCCGCCGCCGATCTCGACGGCGCCGGTGCCGCCAATGAACGTGTCATCAATTTCCAGATCACCGCCAAGATCGACCATGCGGCGTTTCCCGCGCCGACGATCGTCGACAATCAGGGCTTGATCAAGGTGAGCAACGAAGCCGGCACCGGGACCATCATCCCGTCGCAGGATCCGAGCAAGCCTGACGATGGTGACTACAAGACCGGTGTGAAGACCTCGATCAAGATCGATGTCACCAAATGCAACCCGCCGCCACCACCTCCCGGCAAGGAATGCTTCAAGGTGGAACGCGGCACGGTCGATTGCGTGCCCGGCGGCGGCGCCTTCATCTACCACATGCCGGTCGGCCCGGAGATGGGCGGCAAGTGGGTGCAGGTGTCGACCACCACGCCTGGCATCACCATCATCCCCGACACCCAGCTGGTGCCGGTGGGCGGCGGTGTGCTCAACTGGAAGATCGTCGGCGCGTCGCCCGGCGACGTCATCCACCTCATCGTCACCGGGATCGAGACCTATGCCGGGCCGAAGGAGGGCTGGGGCCTGTGCTGCACGCAGACCATCGACATCGTCATCCCGCGTGACCAGCGGTGCCCGCCCAAGGACAAGGAGCCGGATCTCAAGGTCGAGAAACGCGCCGATGTCCCACGCTGCACCATGGCCGGCGGCTGCGACTTCACCATCAGGGTCACCAATGTCGGCACCGCGCCCTACAACGGCAAGATCGTGCTCGACGAGGTGACGCTGCCGGCCGGCTCGACGCTGAGTTCAGGGCCCAATCCGCCCTGGGTCTGCGTGCCCGGCACCACGCCGATGACATGCACCTATCCGGTGACCACGCTCAATCCGGGGGCCTTTGTCGACCTCAAGCTCGGCTTCAAGCCGGCCGGGGGCTGGCAAGGCAGTGCGCTGCGCAACTGCGCGACCTACAACTATGCCGCCAGCGGCAAGCCGCTGTTCGGCAGCCAGTCGAATGATCGTGGCTGCGCCTCGATCCCGATCTGCCGCCGTGGCGATCGTGACCGCGACTGCCAGCCGCCGGTCGAGAAGAAGGTCGACCTGATCCTGAAGAAGCGCGCGCGCATCCCGGTCTGCACGCCGGACGGCGTCTGCTACTTCGTGATCGACATCATCAACAACGGCACATCCACCTATAACGGGCCGCTGACGGTGATCGACAACTATCCTGGCGGCGCACCGAGCTCCTCGACCTTCGGGCCGAGCCCGCCCTGGACATGCGGTCCGAACGGCCCCGGCCAGTTCCGCTGCGACAATGCCGGCATCTCGCTGCCCCCGGGCGCCTCGACGCCGATCTTCGTCAAGGCGGTCATGCCGGCCGACTATCAGTCGGATACGGTCGAGAACTGCGCCGCGGTGAAGGCCATTCCCGGTGAGGTCGATCTCACCAACAACAAGGCCTGCGCCAAGGAACGCATCCGTCGTCCCAATGGCGGCAAGCCTGGCCTGCGCATCACCAAGGTGTGCAACGGCTCGCTGGCCGGTGCCGCGGTCGTCTCTTGCCGCATCACCGTCTCCAACGCCGGCACGGCCGCCCCCACCGGGCCGGTGCGGGTCAACGATGCCGCCACGCTGGTGTCGGGCGGCGCGCCCGTCCAGATCCAGACCGTCACCCCTGACGGCGCGGAATGGGCGTGCGGACCGGTTCCGGCCAACACGCTGTCGTGCCAGATTCCCGGCGCCGTCATGACGCCCGGAACCAGCAGGCACTTCGACGTCACGGTCTCGGCCAATGGCGAGTTCGAAAACTGCGCGCGCGGCTCCTATGGTCCGGCGCCTGGCGACGACATCGTCTATCCGATCGGCCAAGCCTGCGCCAAGGGCGGCGGCGCTTCGACCATCCGTGTCGAAAAGACCGGCGATCGCGAATGCCGGCTCGGCCAGCCCTGCTCGTTCGACATCACGATCACCAATGACGGGACGAGCCCCTTCTCCGGCCCGGTCCGCATCGGCGATGCGATCGGCGTGGAAGGTCTCGGCCGGCTGGACGGCGTCGCGATCACCTCGATCGATCCGCCCTTCGGCTGCTCGCCCGAACCGGCAACCCTGCCTCTGTCCTGCATCGCCAACCTGACGCTCGGCGCCGGCGAGAGCCAGTCGCATCATGTCACCGTGGTCATTCCCGACGACGGGCGTCTGGCCAACCTGCAGGGCAACGTCAATGGCCAGAACTGCGTTGGCGTCCTGTCTCCCGACACGCGAGTGCAGGACGGCGGCGACGTGCTGTCCAAGGATGCGGCCAATGTGCAGGGCGATCGCGGCAAGGCCTATGCGTGCCATCCCTTCATCATCACCCATGAGGTGAAGAAGGAATGCTCGCCGGGCTTCGTCATGAGCGATGCCGGCCGCTGCGTCTGCCCGGAAGGCACCACCTTCCGCAACGGCCAGTGCACCGGCGGCGGCACCAACATTCTGCCGACGCCACCGCCGCCGCCGAAGCGCTGCGTGCTGCTCGAAGGCCAGATCCGCACCGAGGACGGGCGCTGCATCTGCCCGCGCGGCACGGCGCTGGAGAACGGCAAGTGCGTCAGCACCAACAGGCCCGAGCAGTGCACCATCCGCGGCCAGATCCACGACGCCGACGGCTACTGCGTCTGCCCGCAAGGGACCGAAGTGCGCAACGGCGCCTGCCGTCCGATCCGGCCGAAGCCCCAGGAGTGCCGCATCCCCGGCCAGATCCGCAATGGCGATGGCGATTGCGTCTGCCCGCAGGGGACCGAGGTGCGCAACGGCGCCTGCCGTCCGGTGCGGCCGAAGCCTCAGCAGTGCCGCATCCCCGGCCAGATCCGCAATGGCGATGGCGATTGCGTCTGTCCGCAGGGCACCGAGGTGCGCAACGGCGCTTGCCGTCCGGTCCGGCCGAAGCCTGAGCAGTGCGCTGTCCGCGGTCAGGTGCACGATGCCAATGGCGATTGCGTCTGCCCGCGGGGTACCGAGGTGATCGACGGCGCATGCCGGCGCAAGCAGCCGCAACTGGAGCAATGCGACATACGCGGGCAGGTCCACAACAAGCGCGGCGAGTGTGTCTGTCCGCGCGGGACCGAGGTGATCGACGGCGCATGCCGCAGGCCCAGGCAGCAGACGGAGTGCGCGCCGGGCACCCAGATGATCAATGGCCAGTGCCAGCCGATCTTCAAGCGGCGCTGCCCGGAAGGCACGATTGGACGGTATCCAAACTGCCGTCCGATCCGGGGACAACCATCGCTTGAGATCAACCCGGGACTGCTGCTGCAGCAGGTGCTGCCACGGCGTCAGCCGCAGGTCGACCAGCAGCAGGATCCAGCACCAAATAGAATCCTGAAGCTCCAGCAGCAGTAATCAGCTGCTCGACGCCAGACCAGAAACCCGCCGGGGCAATCCGGCGGGTTTTTCTTCATGGCACCGGCAATGGGGGATCGCAGACGCGGCAACGCCACCCAAGCCTGTGGAGCCGCCACGTCTGCACCCTCGACAAGTCACCCGCCGGGCATTAGGCAGTCGGTCCAGAGTGACCGGTATGAAAAGGGCGCCCGGAAAGGCCGCAGGATGAGCAGAAAGACCTTGATCGCACCATCGGTGCTGGCTTCGGACTTTTCGAGGCTCGGCGACGAGGTCGAAGCCGTCGCGGCGGCAGGCGCCGACTGGATCCATCTCGATGTCATGGATGGCCATTTCGTCCCCAACATCACCTTCGGCCCGCCCGTCATCAAGGCGATCCGCAACCGCACCAAGGCCTTCTTCGACTGCCATCTGATGATTGCGCCGGCCGATCCCTACCTCGCCGCTTTCGCCGAGGCCGGCTGTGACGGCATGACCGTGCATGCCGAGGCCGGGCCGCATCTCGACCGTTCGCTGCAGACCATCAGGAATCTCGGCAAGAAGGCCGGTGTGTCGCTCAATCCGGCGACGCCGGAAACGATGATCGAATATGTGCTCGACCGGCTCGACCTGATCCTGATCATGACCGTCAATCCGGGTTTTGGCGGCCAGGCTTTCATCCCGGGGATCGTCGACAAGGTGAGAAGGGTCAAGGCGCTGATCGGCGACCGGCCGATCCGCATCGAGATCGACGGCGGTGTTTCGCCAGAGACAGCCCCCCTGGTCACGGCAGCCGGTGCCGACGTGCTGGTGGCGGGTGCGGCCATCTTCAAGGGCGGCAGCGTCGAAGCCTACCGCGCCAACATCGAGGCGATCAGGACAGCGGCCGACAAGGCCGCCGGCTAGAGCGTTTCACCATTTCACGCAAACGGCGGATCGCTCTAACGCTTTGTTTTGACGCAATTCCCAAGGGAAAGCGCTCCGCGCTTTTCCCGGGAAAACCGCTCACACTTTTCCTGGAATTGCTCTAACGCGCCGCCACGAATCGGATTCGCTGAAAGCCCTGATTGGGGCAAACCGCCCGCAGTCTTTGCGCGCGACAGAAAAGATGCTCGCACAGGCACACAAGAAACGGATAAACCTGCGTGTATACAAAACACGTTAAGTTTCTACTGGTTGTAGAGATGCGCAAGTTTCCACGATCAGATGCAGAGCGGGGTATATTTCTTTGTGCTTAAGTACAATAGCGCCATCTTCTGCTTGAGCCCCTTGACGCAGACATTGTATGGTACACGTACGGAAGATTCTTCTAGGACTCGCATTGCCCGGAAAATTGGGGACAAGGAGTCAACCTTGACATACGGAGCTGCCAATCTGAACGACGACGGCACAGGATCCAAGAGCACACTTGCCAGTACGGTCTACCAACGATTGCGGGAGGATCTTCTCAGCGGCGCTCTTGAAACCGAAAGCAAACTGCGGGTCGAGTGGGTTGTTTCCAAATATGGCGCCGGCGCTTCCCCGGTTCGCGAAGCTCTCAATCGCCTTGCCTCCGAAGGACTTCTTGGTCGCCACGACCAGCGTGGCTTCTTCATCATGCCGGTCAGTGCGGCAGAGCTCGAGGAGCTGACGCGCACCCGCTGCTGGCTCGAGGAGCGGGCGCTTCGCGAATCCATCGCTCACCGCACCGCGGAATGGGAAGAACAACTGGTGCTGGCGCTGCATCGCCTGGGCCGCGCGTCACGTCTTTCGCAGCAAGATCCCTCGTCGATCGATCCGGATTGGGAGAAATTGCATCGCACCTTCCATCGCGTGCTCATCTCCGCCTGCCGGTCGCACTGGCTCGTGGGTTTCTGCGATCAGCTTTCCGATCACGCCTATCGCTACCGGCAAATGGCCAATGGCGGCGAAAGCGTCCCGCGCGACGGTTCCGCCGAACACCGGCTGATCGCCGAATACGCGCTGGACGGCAATGCCGATGGCGCGGTCCAGGCCTTGATCGACCACTACCAGCTGACCGCTTCCATATGCATGGAGCGTTTCAAGCAAGGTGAAGTCTCAAAGGTCGCCGCCTCGGCCGCACGCGCCCGGCGGTAACGATCTTTCCCTTGGCGCCTTGTCGCGACCTTCGGCGGGAGTGACGTGCTGGACCGCCGTTTGCGGCCTTGACGGCATGGCTTGGAAACGCGAACTCTTCGCCGCCGACTCATGTAGCCCTCAAGGCGTTGCCGGCGTCGCCATTGCCGTCACTGCGGGAAGACTTCATGAGCAATCATCTGTTCGATGCGTTCAAGTCCCGGATGCCGGCGCCCGGGCATCTGTTGATGGAAACCGATGACGGGCGCTCGCTCAGCTATGGCGACATGCTGGCGCGGTCGGCACAGTTCGCGCATGCGCTGCTGCAATTGGATGTCGAGCCCGGCGACCGGGTCGCCGTGCAGGTCGACAAGAGCCCGGAGGCGCTGCTGCTCTATCTCGCCTGCGTGCGCGCCGGCGCTGTCTTCCTGCCGCTCAACACCGCCTACACGCTGACCGAGCTCGGCTATTTCTTCGGGGATGCGGTGCCGCGCGTCATCGTTTGCGATCCGGCAAGGGCGGCCGATATCGGGCGCATGGTCGAGCCATCCGGCGCCGTCGTCGTCACGCTCGACCGCAATGGCCGGGGATCGCTGGCGGACCAGGCCTCGCGTCTGCCGTCGGATTTTCACGATGTGGCGCGCGGGCCTGATGATCTCGCGGCAATCCTCTACACGTCGGGAACGACAGGCCGCTCGAAAGGCGCCATGCTCAGCCACGAAAACCTGGCCTCGAATGCGCGGGTGCTGGTCGAGCAATGGCGCTTCACGTCAGACGACGTGCTGATCCATGCGCTGCCGATCTTCCACACCCATGGCCTGTTCGTCGCCACCAATGTCGTCCTGATGGCGGGCGCCTCGATGCTGTTCGAGCAGAAATTCGATCCGGCCCGGATCGTCGCGCTGCTGCCGCGCGCCACCGCGCTGATGGGCGTGCCGACCTTTTATGTGCGGCTGCTGCAGCAGGATGGATTGGACCGACAGGCGACGAAGACCATCCGCCTGTTCGTGTCCGGCTCGGCGCCGCTGCTGGCCGACACGCACAAGGCCTGGCGCGAGCGCACCGGCCACGCCATTCTCGAACGCTACGGCATGACCGAGACCAACATGAACACCTCGAACCCCTATGAGGGCGAACGGCGCGCCGGCACGGTCGGCTTCCCCTTGCCGGGTGTCGCTTTGCGCATCGTCGACCCCGACAGCGGCAAGCCACTGGCCCAGGGCGAGGTCGGCATGATCGAGGTCAAGGGTCCGAACGTTTTTGGCGGCTACTGGCGCATGCCGGAAAAGACCAAGGCGGAATTCCGCGCCGACGGTTTCTTCATCACCGGCGATCTCGGCATGGTCGACGCCGACGGCTATGTCCATATCGTCGGCCGCGGCAAGGACCTGATCATTTCGGGCGGCTACAACATCTATCCGAAGGAGCTCGAAAGCGAGATCGACGCGCTTGATGGAGTGAGCGAAAGCGCCGTCATCGGCGTCGCCCATCCGGATTTCGGCGAAGGCGTCACCGCGGTCGTCGTGCGGGCGCCAGGGGCAGCGATCACCGGAGCCGAAATCCTCGGCGCCATCGCCGGGCGACTGGCCAGGTACAAGCACCCGAAGCAAGTGATCTTCGTCGACGAATTGCCGCGCAACACGATGGGCAAGGTCCAGAAGAATCTTCTGCGCGATGCCTATAAGGATATTTACGCGTCCTAACTGCCGTTCGCCGTCTTGCGCGGCTTGTTGATCCTGGTGCCGGAACCCCACAAGGCGCGCTGAAATAGCCCGCGTTTACGGTTGCGCGGCACGAGATCGATATCCCCGACCAGTTTCGCGCCGCCCTTGCGCCGCTCCAGCGTGATCTTGCGGGTGTGGAACGCTTCCAGCTCGGCGCGATGCGCCACGCTGACGATGGTAACCTCAGGCAGTTCGCGGATCACCGTTTCCATCATCTGGTCCTGGCTCTTTTCGTCCAGCGCCGACGTTGCCTCGTCCAGCACGACGATGTCGGGGCGATGCAGCAAGAGGCGCGCGAAGGCGACACGTTGCTTTTCGCCGCCCGACAGGATCTGGTCCCAGGGCGCTTCCTCCTTGATCCGGCCGCCGAGGTGGCCGAGGCCGACCTTGTCGAGAGCTGCCTTGATCTGGTCGAGCTTCCACTTGTCGGCGGCCGCGGGGTAGGCGACCACCCGGCGCAGCGTGCCCGAAGGGATGTAGGGCCGCTGCGGCAGCATGAACAACCGCTTGTCGGGATGGAAATTGACGCTGCCGCTTCCCCACGGCCACAGGCCGGCGATCGCCCGCACCAGAGTTGACTTGCCCGAGCCGGATTCGCCCGACACCAGCACCCGTTCGCCCGCTTCGACCGCGACTTCCGTTTCCTTCACCATGGACGTGCCGTCGTCGAGCGTCACGGAGAGATTGTCGAGGGAGAGCATGGTGTCGCCCTTGGTCTCGCCGTGCTGGATGCGCCCGAGCTCGTCGCTCTGCTCGGCGCGCTCCAGCCCGTCGAGCGACATCATCAGCGAAGCAATGCGGCGTGCGGAGGCGTTCCAGTCGGCGAGGCGCGGATAATTGTCGACCAGCCAGCCGAAAGAGCCCTGCACGATGGCGAAGGCGGACGCCGCCTGCATGACCTGGCCGAGCGACATCGAGCCTTCAAGGAATTTTGGCGCGCACAGCAGCACCGGCACGACCGGTGCGAACAGGCTCGAACCCTGCGACACCAATGCCGTGCGCATGTGCTGGCCGGTCAGTTGTGCCCAGCGTGTCAGCACGCCGGCAAAGGTCTTGTCGATGCCGCTGCGTTCCTCCTCCTCGCCGCCGAGCAAGGCGATGCTCTCGCCGTTTTCGCGCACGCGCGTCAGCACGTAGCGGAATTCGGCTTCCGCCTGGTTCTTCTCTTCGGACAGCCGCACGAAATCGCGGCCGATGACGAACATCGACGTGGAGGTGATCGCGGCATAGATCACCGCCGTGACGACGAGGAAGCCGGGCACGGTGAAAGTCGAGCCTCCCAGGGTGAAGCTCAAGGCCCCGCCGATCGTCCACAGCACCACGATGAAGGTCGAGGCCGACAGGGTGGCGACAATCACGCCGGCGACGAAGTCGACGGGCGCCTCGGTGGCGACGCGCAGATCTTCCGAGAGGCGGGCCTCGGGGTTCTGGTGGTCGCCCTGCACGAGGTTCAGCTGGTAGTAGCGGCCATTGGCGAGCCAACGCGCTATCACCGAGGTGGTCAGCCAGGCGCGCCAGCGGCGCTGCATCGTCATGCGCAGATAGACCTGCGTGACGACAAGGCTGATGCTGCCGATGACGAGCGGCACGAACACCGCGCTCAGGAAATAGACGGTGTGGGCGTCTCGCTTCTCGATGGCGTCGAAAATCGAGCGGTTCCAAACATTGATCCCGTACTGGAAGCCGACATTGATGCCGATCAGGATCAGCAGCCCGATCGTCAATGGCCAGCCGAGCCTGTCGCCGTGCCGCCCCCAATAGCCGCGCCCGCTGATCCAGAACCGTTTCAGCAAGTATTTCTTGCGCGCCTGTTCTACCTGCTCGGGCGTCAGCTCGGGATCGGGTTCGACGGCCTCCGGCGGTGAGGCTTCGCCGACAATCTCGGACGCCGCCGCTTCCACGGTCGATGCCTTCTTGTCGCGCGGCTTCTTTTCGCCCGGTTCCTCCCCGCGCGGTCTCTCGTCACGCGGCTTTTGCCGTCGCGGCTTCGGGGTGCCGCGCGGTTTGATGCCGTCGGCCGGTTTCGATCTGGGTTTCGCCTCGGACATACGCCCCGACAACGAGCTTGAAATCAAAAGGTTTCATGTCGCCCGATTGATATGGCAAAATTCCCGGCTGCGACCGCTATCTCGGGTACAGCAGTTCGACGACATGGTCGGCGATGGCCAGGCTTGCCGTCAGGCCGGGGCTCTCGATGCCGAACAGGTTGACGATCCGTCCGGCTCCGTGGTCGGCCGGACCCTGGATGATGAAATCGGCGGCAGGCTGGCCGGGACCTGACAGTTTCGGCCTGACCCCGGCATAAGCCGCCTGCAGAGCGCCGTCGGCAAGACCGGGCCAATAGCGCCGGATCGCTTCGTAGAAGACGGTGCTGCGGCCGGGGTCGACCGTATAATCCACACGGTCGATCCATTCGACATCGGGTCCGAAGCGCGCGCTGCCGCCAAGGTCGAGCGTCAGATGGACACCGAGGCCACCTTCGACCGGAACCGGATAGATCAGCCGCGAAAACGGCGACCGGCCGGGAAGCGCGAAATAATTCCCGCGCGCCAGCCACTGTCGGGGGATGAAATCCCCGGGGAAACCGTCGATCCGGCCGGCCAGGGCCTGCGCATCGAGGCCCGTAGCGTTGATGAAAGCGCCGGCATCCAGGGCGAAGGCCTCGCCATTGGCATCGCGCGTTTCGATCCGGATCCCGCCAGCCTCCACCGTCGCCCTTGCAACGGTGGTCAGGAAAGCAAAGGACGCACCGGCGGCTTCGGCCTCGCCGCGCAGCGACAGCATCAGCGCATGGCTGTCGACAATGCCCGTCGATGGCGACAGCAGTGCGCCGGCGCAGGTCAGTGCCGGCTCCAGGCTTTCGGCCTCGCTTTGCGTCAAAAACTCGAGATCATCAACCCCGCTGCGTCGCGCATTGGCCTCGATCTTCCGCAACCCGTCGGTCTGGCCGGGCTCGCTGGCGACAATCAGCTTGCCGGTGCGCTTATGGGCGATGTCGTGCTCGGCGCAGTAGGCGTAGAGACGCCGGCGCCCCTCGACGCAGAGCCGGGCCTTCAGGCTTCCCGGCGCATAATAGAGCCCGGCATGGATGACTTCGGAATTGCGCGAACTGGTGGCGGTGCCGATCGCATCGGCCTGCTCGACCACCACCACCTCGCGGCCCGACACGGCCAGCGCCCTGGCGACGGCAAGCCCGACGACGCCCGCTCCGGCGACGACACAATCGATTGTCTGCATGGCCCCGCCTTTAGCGTGAAGCGCCGGCCTCGAACACCTTGTCGCCGCCGATCCAGACGCTTCCTATGCCAAGATCGTCCGACAGCGCAACGATGTCGGCCGCCGTGCCGTTGGCCAGACGGCCAAGCCGGTGCGACTGGCCGATCGCCTGCGCCGGATAGAGCGAGGCCATGCGCAAGGCCTCGGACAGATCGACACCGACGACATCGTGCATGAACCGCACAGCCGAGATCATGTCGAGATCGGCGCCGGCCAGCGTGCCGTCGGCAAGCCGCAGGCTCCCGTCCTTGCGGTAGATGGTGCGGCCGTTGAGCGTGAACGAGGTCATGTCGGTGCCGATCGTTGCCATCGCATCGGTGACCAGCACGATCTTGCCCGGCCCCTGCTTGGCGTCGAGCGCGATCCGGATGCTGGCTGGATGGACGTGGATGCCGTCGGCGATCAGTCCGGCTGACAATGTGCCGATGTTGACGGCCGCGCCGACGAGGCCAGGCTCGCGGTTGCCGATCTGGCTCATCGCATTGAACAGATGGGTGACCACGCCGGCACCCGCATCGGCAAAGGCTTTTGCCGTGGCATAACCCGTGTCGGAATGGCCGAGGCTGACGATGATGCCGGCCTTGGCCAAGGCCGCAACGCGCGCCGGATCGACGGATTCCGGTGCGATCGTGGTGAGCAGCACCGGTAGTTTCGGCCGCGCCGCGATCAGCATTGCCTGGTCGGCATCCGTCATCGGCCGGATCAGCGCCGGATCATGCGCGCCCTTGCGCGCGATCGACAGATGCGGGCCTTCGAGATGCAGGCCGAGGAAGCCCGGCACCTTTTGCAGCGCGGCGGCCTCGCCAGCGGCGATGGCGGCAGCGGTGATCGCGGGCGTGTCGGTGATGAGCGTCGGCAGCAGCGCCGTCGTGCCGAACGGCGCATGCGCCCGGCAGATGGTTTCGATCGAGGCGACATCGGGGTGGTCGTTGAGCATGACGCCGCCGCCGCCATTGACCTGGATGTCGACGAAGCCCGGCACCAGCATGCCGCCGCCGGTGTCGGCGGCGCGGATATCCGAGGGAAGGGCGCCGGTGGGTAAAATCGCCTCGACCAGGCCGTCGCGCACGACTAGGGCGTGGCCTTCATGCCAGTCGTCGCCGTCGAAAATGCGGGCGCCAGTCAGGGCAAAACGGTCGCTCATACGGTCTCCGTCACCTTGCGAAGATTGCGCGGCGTGTCTGGATCGAGGCCGCGATGGCGCGCGAAGGCCTCGACGAACACGTAGAACGAAACGATCAGCGTCAGCGGATCGGTCAGCGGGTGACCGGTGGCGACATGCGGCAGGCGGGTGGCGCGGTTGGCAAGCGCTGAGGTGACGAACACCGGCGCACCCTTGGCCGCCAGCCCGTCGGCCGCCTCAGTGATGGACGGTTCTGACGCATCGCGCGCGGCCAGCGCCAGCACCGGAAAATCGGGACCGATCAGCGCCAGCGGGCCATGCATGACTTCGGCCGCGCTATAGGCCTCGGCATGCATGCCGCAGGTTTCCTTGAACTTCAGCGCCGCCTCGTTGGCCATCGCCGCCGACGGGCCGCGGCCAAGGATGAACAGCGATTTCTGCTTCTCGATGGTTTCGGCCAGCACGCTCATCCAGTCGCAGGCGATCGCCTTGCCGAAATGCTCTGGCAAACGGGCCAGTGCTGCCAGAAGAGCTTCGTCGCCGGTGGAATGCGCCATCAACGCAAGACCGGCGACGGCGGAATTGACGAAGGTCTTGGTCGCCGCGACGCTGCGCTCCGGGCCGGCAAGGATGTCGATCGCATAGTCCGAGGCGCGCGCCAGCGGCGAGTCGGCGGTGTTGGTGATGGCGATGGTCAGCGCGCCGCCGGCGCGGGCGGTTTCGGCCATGGCGACGATGTCGGGGCTCTTGCCCGACTGCGAGATCGTGAGACACGCCGAGCCGTCGAGCCTCAGCTTGCGGCCATAGATCGAGGCAATGGACGGACCGACCGAAGCGACGGCAAGGCCCGCGGTCAGCTCCACGGCATATTTCATGAAGGTGGCCGCATGGTCGGACGACCCGCGCGCCACGGTGACGACGAAATGCGGGTCGCGCTCCTTGATACCGCGCCCGGCCTCGGCGAGCACGGCGCCGGAGCCGTCGAGCAGCCGGGCGACGGCCTCAGGGATCTCCTCGATCTCGCGCTGCATATGGGTGGTGTTGGAGATCATGGTCGGCCCTCTTCGCTCGGCCCTGTCAGCCGCAGTTCGGCAACGAAATCATAGGCGTCGCCCCGGTAGATGGAGCGGGTGAATTCGATCACCTTGCCGCTCGCCAGATAGGAAATGCGTTCGATATGCAGGCCGGCGATACCGGGCGGCACTTCGAGCAGACGCGCATCGCTGTCGCCGAGATTGGCGGCCGAGATGCGCTGCACCGCCCGTACCGGGCGGTTGCCGGTCAATTCCAGCGCCGTATAGAGCGAGGAGCCGATACCAGCTGGGTCGGGCAGCACGCTCGCTGACAGCGAGGCGCGTTCGATCGCCAGCGGCGTGTCGTTGGCGATGCGCAGTCGCGCCACGCGCGCCACCAGTTCGCTCGATGACAGGCCAAGCACCATCATCTCGTCGGGCGAGGGCGCGTAGAGGCCGCGGTCCAGCCATGCCGAACGCACCGCCATGCCGCGCCGCGCCATGTCTTCGGTAAACGAGGTCAGCCGCGACAGCGATTGCTCGACGCGCTCCATGCGCGGCGCCACGAAAGTGCCGGAGCCGTGGCGCTGCACGAGGATGCCGCCCTTGACCAGATCCTGCACCGCCTTGCGCACGGTGACGCGCGAAATGTCGGCCTTGGTGGCGATGTCGCGTTCGGAAGGCAGCGCGTCGCCCGGGCCGATCAGGCCGCGATTGACGGCGTCCTCGATGCTTTTGCGCAGCTGCAGATAGAGCGGCGCGCCGCTTTGCGCGGACTGCTTCAGCGTGGCAAAGATCTGGTCGGCGGCGTCATTCATCGCGCCGCCTCCACCGGTCTGGCGAAAAGCCGGACCGCCATCTGCACCGCGCCGCCCAGCGCATCGTCGAGCGGCGGCTTGAGCAGTGCCCGGTAGCGCGCCGACAGGCGCGGCGCGTAGAGCGGCGCCAGCCCGCCGAGCAGGCAAAGCGGCGCATCGTCCGAAAGGCCGAGCGCGCCGAGTGACGCCTCGACATCGCCGACCGCCTTGTCGACGATCCAGTTGGCGACGGCATCGCCCTTTTGCGCATGCTCGAACACTTTCGGCGCGAAGCCGCCGAAATCGCCGGGCTTGGCATTGGTGGTGAATTCGACCACGTCCTCGGGATTGTTGCGGAAGATGGCCATCATGGTGTCGGTCAGCGGCGAAGCCGCGCGCACGCCGTCATGGGCAAGCAGCGTCTGCTCCAGGAGGTCGCGGCCGATGCGGGCGCCGCTGCCCTGGTCGCCGACCTGGAAGCCCCAGCCGCCGATGGCGCGCGACGTGCCATCCTTGCGCGCCATATAGGCGGTGCCGGTGCCGAGGATGGCCATGGCGCCGTCACCGGAGCCGACGGCCCCTTCGAGCGCGATCTCGGCATCGGTCTCGACACGGCTTGTGCTGAACGGCAGGATGGCTTCGAGCTGCTGCCGGTAGGTGCCGACATTGGCACCGGCAAGGCCGAGAATGGCCGGTGTTTGCGGGATGAGTTCGGGATCCTTCCCGGCGGCGATGAAGGCTTGCCGCGCGGCGTCGACAATGTTCGAGCGCGCGCCGGTGAGGTCGGTGCGGATGTTGGCGGCGCCGCTTTTGGCACGGCCGATGACCGAACCTTCAACCGTTGCCAGGGCGGCCCTGCAGCTGGTGCCGCCGCCATCGATACCGAGCACGAATTTCACGCGATTTCTCCTCCGGGCGGATAATACCAATAAAATACCAATAGCCAAGAGTTAATTTCCGTTTCAAAAAGATTAAGCCGTATTTTATTGAAAATCCTGAACATTTCGTCGGCTGAACGATTTCCTCTCCGCGATTTCGTTAATGCGTGTGGACAAGTGGTATTTTTTTGGTATTGTTCTGGTATTGGAGGAACACGGATGGCTGAAACGCGCACCGAAGCGCTTCACAGGAATGCCGAGGGGCTGGATATCCAGGCTCCGGAAGCCATCCTTGTTTCGCTGGCCGATGCGCAGATCGAAGCCGCCAAGGCCGTCCACAACGCCATCCCCGCCATCGCTCGGGCAGCCGAGATCATCGCCAGCCGGTTGAACGGCGGCGGCAAGCTTGCGTATGCCGCGGCCGGCAGTTCCGGCCTGATGGCTTTGGCCGACGCCCTGGAGCTTCCCGGCACTTTCGGCATCCAGCGCGACCGCATCGCCATCCTGATCGCCGGCGGCGACGAGGCCTTCAAGACGCTGGCCGGCGGCCCCGAGGACGATACGGAGGAAGCCGCGGCGGCGGTCGCCAAGGCCGGCATCGGCGCCGGCGATTGCCTGATCGCCCTTTCCGCCAGCGGCACCACGCCCTATGCGGTGCGCGCCATCGAGGACGCCCGGCGCCGTGGCGCGGCCACCATCGGCATCGCCAACAACCGGGGCTCGGCGCTGCTGCGTCAGGCGGAAACCGCCATCCTCTTGGAAACGCCGCCGGAAGTGATCGCCGGCTCGACGCGCATGGGGGCCGGTACCGCCCAGAAGATCGCGCTCAACATGCTGTCGACGCTGACCGCCGTCCATCTCGGCCATGTCCATGACGGCTACATGGTCAATCTCATGGCCGACAACATCAAGCTGCGCGACCGCGCCGCGCGCATCGTCGCCGCCCTCAGCGGGCGCGACAGGGACGAAGCCGCCCGGCTGCTCGAAAAGAGCGGCGGCGCGGTCAAGACCGCCATTCTGCTCGCCGCCGGCGCCGACAGCGCCGATGCGGCGGAGAAACTGCTGGAAGGAACCGGCCAGAAGCTGCGACCGGCGCTTTCCGCGATCGAGGGGAGCAAGGGGCCTAAAACCTCTGTTCTCATCAAAACCGAACCTGAAAAAGGTCAACAGGGAGACTGAGCATGACAACGAAATTACTGACGGCACTGCTTCTGGGCACCAGCATTCTCGGCTCGGCCGGGTTGGCTCATGCCGAGGACGTAACGCTCAACATCGAAAGCTGGCGCGGCGACGACCTTGCCATCTGGAAGGACAAGCTGATCCCGGCCTTCGAAGCCAAGAATCCCGGCATCAAGGTGGTGTTCGCGCCATCGGCTCCGACCGAATATGACGCAGCCCTCGGCGCCAAGCTCGCCGCCGGCTCGGCGGGCGACCTGATCACCTGCCGCCCCTTCGACAAGTCGCTCGAGCTCTACAAGAAGGGCAACCTCGCCGATCTCTCGGCGCTGCCCGGCATGGAGAACTTCTCGCCGGTCGCCAAGTCCGCCTGGCAGACCGATGACGGCAAGGCGAGCTTCTGCGTGCCGATGGCGTCCGTCATCCACGGCTTCATCTACAACAAGGACGCCTTCGACAAGCTCGGCATCAAGGTGCCGACGACCCGCGACGAGTTCTTCGCCGCGCTCGACAAGATCAAGGCAGACGGCACCTACATCCCGATGGCGATGGGCACCAAGGACCTCTGGGAAGCCGCGACCATGGGCTACCAAAATATCGGCCCCAACTACTGGAAGGGCGAGGACGGCCGCGCCGCGCTGATCAAGGGCACGCAGAAGCTGACCGACAAGGACTGGGTCGCGCCCTATGAGGAGCTGGCCAAGTGGAAGCCTTACCTCGGCGACGGTTTCGAGGCGCAGACCTATCCGGACAGCCAGAACCTGTTCACGCTCGGCCGCGCCGCCATCTACCCGGCCGGCTCGTGGGAGATCGGCCTGTTCAACACCCAGGCCCAGTTCAAGATGGGCGCCTTCCCGCCACCGGTCGAGAAGGCCGGCGACACCTGCTACATCTCCGACCATACCGATATCGGCATGGGTCTGAATGCAGCCTCCAAGCATGCCGACGCGGCCAAGACCTTCCTGTCCTGGGTGGCCTCGCCGGACTTCGCCACCATCTACGCCAACGCGCTGCCGGGCTTCTTCAGCCTGAATTCCTCGCCGGTGAAGATGGCGGACCCGCTGGCGCAGGAATTCGTCTCCTGGCGCGGCAAGTGCAAGTCGACGATCCGCTCGACCTACCAGATCCTGTCGCGCGGCACGCCGAACCTCGAGAACGAGACCTGGGTTGAATCGGCCAACGTCATCAACGGCACCGACACGCCGGAAGCCGCGGCCAAGAAGCTGCAGACCGGTCTCGACAGCTGGTATAAGCCGGGGAAGTAAGAGCTCAGGCAACGGAGCCGGCCGGGCGCATGCCTGGCCGGTTCCGGATACCCTGGCCTTCAGAATAAGTCCGTTCAGATAGCGATTGTCGGCACCGCCTCGCGGCCTTACCCTTGCTCGTCTTGGGGAACGCTAGCTGATCAGTCGAGGCCTTTGTTCTTGCCGCACCGGGCAAGGACGTCGGGGCCGTGCATCGAGGCATCATCTAGCAACAACATCGTCTGGAACCGAGAGACGGCGGGAACCGAACTCATGGCCGCAGATATCAGCCCGAAAAGACCGTTTCGCTGGCACATCGCCATCTTCCTGGCGCCGGCCGTGCTCGTCTATACGGCGATCATGATCCTGCCGCTTGCCGGCACGCTGCAGCTCTCGCTGTTCCGCAACATCGAGCAGCACCAGGTCTTTGTCGGTCTGGACAATTTCCGCACCCTGTTCGGCGACCCCAACTGGTCGGTGAATTTCTGGAATGCGCTGCGCAACAATGTCTGGTTCTTCATCATCCATATGCTGGTGCAGAACCCGATCGGCGTCATGCTGGCCGCCCTCTTGTCCAGCCCGAGGCTTAGATTCGCGGCCTTCTACCGCACGGCGATCTTCGTGCCGACCATCCTGTCCTTCGTCATCGTCGGCTTCGCCTGGAAGCTGATCCTGTCGCCGCTGTGGGGCGTGGCGCCGCATATGATGGACCTTATCGGCCTGAAAAGCCTGTTCACGCCCTGGCTCGGCAAGGAGCAGTACGCGCTGACCGCGCTCAGCCTGATCTCGGTGTGGCAGTTCGTCGGCATCCCGATGATGCTGATCTACGCCGCCCTGCTGTCGATTCCCGAAGAGGTGATCGAGGCCGCCGAATGCGACGGCATCACCGGCATGTCGCAATTCTGGAAGATCAAGCTGCCGCTGATCCTGCCGTCGATCGGCATCATCTCGATCCTCACCTTCGTCGGCAATTTCAACGCCTTCGACCTGATCTACACCGCGCAAGGCGCGCTCGCCGGACCGAACTATTCGACCGACATTCTCGGCACCTTCCTCTACCGCGCCTTCTTCGGCTTCCAGCTGCAGGTCGGCGATCCCAATATGGGGGCGGCGATCGCCACGATGATGTTCCTGATCATCCTCGGCGGCGTCTGCGTCTACCTCTTCCTCGTCCAGACGCGCCTGCGTCGCTACCAGTTCTGAGGGGTGGATATGTTACGGCTGAACACCCCCCTCTGGCCTGCCGGCCATCTCCCCCGCAAGGGGGGAGATCGGATGTCATTTCGGCCTTCGCCAATCTCCAGCGTTGCAAGACGTGCGGCAACGCAAAAGCTGCCAATCTCCCCCCTTGCGGGGGAGATGCCCGGCAGGGCAGAGGGGGGTGCCTGGGCGCCGACCTCACGGATCGCGATTGTCCAGGAGACCTTCCAATGAGCACCGCTACCCGTTCGCTGCCCCGCACCATCGGCGCTCACGCGATCCTTTTGACCTACACGGCGATCGCGCTGTTTCCGGTGATCCTTGTCATCATGAATTCGTTCAAGTCCCGCGCCGGCATTTTCGGCGCGCCGCTGACGCCGCCGACGCCAAAAACCTTCGACCTGATCGGCTACACCACCGTCATCGGCCAGGGCGACTTCATCCACTATTTCCAGAACAGCCTCGTCGTCACCGTCGCCTCGCTGTTCTTCGTGCTTTTGTTCGGCGCCATGGCGGCATTTGCGCTGTCGGAATACCGCTTCCGTGGCAATTCGCTGATGGGACTCTATCTGGCGCTCGGCATCATGATCCCGATCCGGCTGGGTACCGTCGCCATCCTGCAATTGATGGTGGCGAGCGGGCTGGTCAACACGCTGACGGCGCTGATCCTGGTCTACACCGCGCAAGGCCTGCCGCTCGCCGTCTTCATCCTGTCGGAATTCATGAAGCAGGTGTCCGACGATTTGAAGAATGCCGGCCGCATCGACGGCCTATCGGAATACACCATCTTCTTCCGGCTGGTGCTCCCGCTGGTGCGGCCTTCGATGGCGACGGTCGCCGTCTTCACCATGATCCCGATCTGGAACGATCTGTGGTTTCCGCTGATCCTGGCGCCGTCGGAAGAGACCAAGACGGTGACGCTCGGCGCGCAGCTCTTCCTCGGCCAGTTCGTCACCAACTGGAACGCCATCCTGGCCGCACTCTCGCTGGCGATCATGCCGGTGCTGATCCTCTACGTCATCTTCTCGCGGCAGCTGATCCGCGGCATTACGTCGGGAGCCGTCAAGTGAGTTCGCAAAAGCCTCTTCGCGTCGTCGTCGCCGGGCTCGGCAATATGGGCCGCAGCCATGCGCTGGCCTATCACACCAATCCGGGCTTCGAGATCGCAGCCCTCGTCAACCGCTCCGACGTACCGCTGCCGGACGGCCTGTCAGCCTATGGCATCAGGCGGTCTTTCGACGAGGCGCTGCGCGACGAAAAGCCCGATGTCGCCTGCGTCGCCACCTATTCCGACAGCCATGCCGACTATGCGGTGAAGGCGCTCGAGGCCGGCTGCCATGTCTTCGTCGAAAAGCCGCTGGCAACGACGGTGGCCGACGCCAAACGTGTCGTCGCGGCCGCCAAGGCCAACGGCAAGAAACTGGTGATCGGCTATATCTTGCGCCACCACCCGTCCTGGATCAGGCTGATCGCCGAGGCGCGCAAGCTCGGCGGCCCCTACGTCTTCCGCATGAACCTCAACCAGCAATCCGCAGGCCCTACCTGGGAGACGCACAAGCAGCTGATGCAGACGACCTCGCCGATCGTCGACTGCGGCGTCCACTATCTCGACGTCATGCTGCAGATCACCGATGCCAGGCCGGTCGAGGTGCGCGGCATGGGCGTGCGGCTGACGCAGGAGGTCGCGCCGACCATGTACAATTACGGCCACTTGCAGGTGCTGTTCGATGACGGCTCGGTCGGCTGGTACGAAGCCGGCTGGGGGCCGATGATTTCCGAAACCGCCTTCTTCGTGAAGGACGTCATCTCGCCGAATGGCTGCGTGTCGATCGTCATGAAGGAAGGTGTGAAGTCCGACGACATCGACACCCATACCAAGACCTCGACCATCCGGCTGCACAGTGCGGCGACCGGCCCGGACGGCAAGTTTGTCAAGGCGGACGAGATGCTGTCCATGGCAGGCGAACCCGGCCACCAGGACCTCTGCGATCTCGAACAGGCCTTCGTGCTGAAGGCGATCCGCGAGGACATGGATCTCACCCGCCACATGGACGACGCGGTCAAGTCGCTCGCCGTCTGCCTTGCCGCCGACGAGAGCGTGCGCAGCGGCGCAGCCGTCAAACTCTAAAGCTAGGAACAATATTGTGGGCTCGCTGAAGATCGAGAATGTGAAGAAGGCCTTCGGGCCGGTCGAGGTGCTGAAGGGCATCAACCTCGAAGTGACCGATGGCGAATTCGTCGTCTTCGTCGGCCCGTCGGGCTGCGGTAAGTCGACCTTGCTAAGGGTCATCGCCGGGCTGGAGGATTCGACCTCGGGCCGCGTGGTCATCGACGGTCAGGACGTCTCCGTCACGCCGCCGGCCAAGCGCGGTATTGCCATGGTCTTCCAGACCTATGCGCTCTACCCGCATCTGACGGTGAAGAACAATATGGGCCTCGGCCTGAAACAGGCCGGCACGCCGGCAGCCGAGATCGACCGCCGCATCGGCATCGCCTCGTCCATGCTGTCGCTGGAGCCCTATCTGGAACGGCGCCCGGCCGAACTCTCCGGCGGCCAGCGCCAGCGCGTCGCCATTGGCCGCGCCGTGGTGCGCGAACCCAAACTGTTCCTCTTCGACGAGCCGCTGTCGAACCTTGATGCGGCACTGCGCGTCAACACCCGGCTTGAGATCGCGCAGTTGCACCGCCGGCTGAAGGCGACGATGATCTACGTCACCCACGACCAGGTAGAGGCGATGACCTTGGCCGACAAGATCGTCGTGCTGAACGCCGGCAGGATCGAGCAGATCGGCGGCCCGATGGAGCTCTACAATTCACCGGCGAACGAATTCGTCGCCGGCTTCATCGGCTCGCCGAAGATGAACTTCATCGACGGCGCGCGCCTCGGCGAGACGGCCAAGACCATCGGCGTGCGGCCGGAACATCTGACCGTCGATCCGAAGTCAGGCAGCTGGAAGGGCACGGTGGTGCATGCCGAGCATCTCGGCGCCGACACCAATCTTTATCTCGATTGCGAGAAGGCCGGACTGATTACGGTGCGGATTTTCGGCGTCTATGACGCCGAGCCGGGCGCGACGCTCTATGCGACGCCGGATCCGGCGAGGACGTATAGATTTGGCGCGGATGGGAAGACGATCAAGTAGCGCGGGACCGCGCTCTTCCTTCCCCCCCCTTGTGGGGGAAGGTGGATCGGCGCGCAGCGCCGAGACGGATAAGGGGTGCTCCAGCGAAGTGAGGCGTCGGCGTTCCCTGGAGCACCCCTCATCCGACTCGCTTCGCGAGGCCACCTTCTCCCGCGAGGGGAGAAGGTCAGGAGCCGCCGCCTACAAATCAGCCTTGAACGTCTGCTTCTGCTGGCCCAGGCCCTCGATGCCCAGTTCCACCACATCGCCAGCCCTGAGGAACACCGGCGGTTTCATGCCCAGCCCAACGCCGGGCGGGGTACCTGTCGAAATGATGTCGCCGGGATGCAGCGACATGAACTGGCTAAGATAGGACACCAGATATTTGACGCCGTAGACCATGGTCTTGGTCGAGCCGTTCTGCATGGTCTTGCCGTTGACGGTCAGCCACATCTTCAGGTTCTGCGGATCGGCGACTTCGTCCTTGGTCACCAGCCACGGGCCGGTCGGGCCGAACGTGTCGCAGCTCTTGCCCTTGGTCCACTGGCCCTGGCGCTCGGCCTGGAAAGCACGCTCGGAGACGTCATGCGCAACGGCGTAGCCGGCGACATAATCCAGCGCATCGGCTTCGCTGACATACTTTGCCGTCTTGCCGATAACCACGGCGAGCTCGACTTCCCAGTCGGTCTTTTCAGAGCCGCGCGGGATCAGCACGTCGTCATCCGGACCGACAATGGCCGAGCTTGCCTTCATGAAGATGATCGGTTCCGGCGGCACGGTGGCGCCGGTTTCGGCGGCGTGGTCGGAGTAGTTGAGGCCGATGCAGATGAATTTTCCGGTGCCGCCAACGCAGGCGCCGAGGCGAGGCTTGCCGGAAACCACCGGCAGCGACTTCGGATCAAGCTTGCCCAGCATCTCCAGCGAGGCCGGATGAAGCGTGGTGCCGGCAATGTCGGCGACATGGGCGGAGAGATCGCGGATCGTTCCATCCGCATCGAGCAGGCCGGGGCGTTCGCTCCCCACCTCGCCATAGCGCAGCAGTTTCATCTAAATCCTTCTCCTGGTTGCGGCCTCGCGACCTTTTGCAAACTCTCCGCCCGAGGCGATGGCTCCCCGAGGAGCCGGGCGGACCGTACCCATCGACCTCTTCCCGGGCAAGCTCGGACAGCTGTTGGGCGGGCCGGCGCGCCGGAATTTCAGACTTCCCGATCCGCGGCAAACGTTAGGGCGCAGCCCGATCTCAGATCGACCAGCCGCCGTCGATATTATAGGCCTGTCCGGACGTGTAGGTTGCGCCGGCCAGATAGACGGCGAGATCGGCGATTTCCTCCGGCGTACCGAGCCGGCCCATCGGCTGGCGGGCGATGAAGGCGGCGCGGGCGGCTTCGTAGTCGCCTTGCGCATGCATGCGGTCCTGCAGCGACGGGCTCTCGACCGTGCCGGGGCAGATGGCGTTGCAGCGTATGCCCTTGCCGACATAGTCGGCGGCAATCGCCTTGGTCAGGCCGATGACAGCGGCCTTGGTAACGCCATAGGCAAAGCGGTTCGGCACGCCTTTGCCGGCGCCGGCGACCGAAGACATGTTGACGATCGATCCGTCGCCGCGCTCCAGCATACCGGGCAGCACGGCCCTGATGGTGCGGATCATGGCGCGGACATTGAGGTTGAAGGCGAAATCGAGATCGCCATCCTTCATCTCCAGGATCGAGCCGGAATGGACGAAGCCGGCGCAGTTGAACAGCACGTCGACGCGGCCGATCTCGGCGAAGGCGGCGTTGACCGCCTCGTCGTTGAGCACATCGAGCTTGCGGGTCTTGATCCCTGGCGTCTTGGCGAGTTCGGCGAGAAGCGTCTCGTTGATGTCGGTGGCGTGGACGGTGGCTCCAGTCTTGGCGAAGGCCAGCGCGCTCGCCTTGCCGATGCCTTGCGCCGCCGCCGTGATGACAACCACCTTGCCTGCCAGATCCGCCATGCTTCTTTCCTCGCCTGCTTGGGTCAACTGCCTTTATCGGCGGCCGGCCAAGGCGTCATGTGCCAGTCAGGCTCGATTGTGCGGCCTGTGTCGCAGCCAGTTCACTGATAAAGATGTTTTTTCTCGTTAAAGAACATGTGTCCGGGCGTCAAGCCCGAACACGATCACCATTGCGACAGTCTGGAAATGTCAGTCGCCGTAAGGCACCCAGACATTCTTCACCTCGACGGCGCGGCGCAGGAAAGCATCGCCGGCCGCCTCGTCGGATGCCCAGTCGAGGCTGCGGCCATTGCCGCTCCAGACGCGCTTGAGGTTGCCGATGGATTCGACCTCCGCCTTGGCGCAGGTCTCGGCGTCGGCGAACACCCAGAGCCCGTCGACATCGTCATGCTTGGCCAGCACGCCGGCAAGTTCCGCCGTGCGGCCGGTGACAATGTTGATCGCGCCGGCCGGAACGTCGGAATATTCGATGACCTGATAGAGATCGGTGGCGAGCAGCGGATAGCGTTCCGAAGGCACCGCGACCACCGTATTGCCCATGGCCAGCGCCGGCGCGATCAGCGAGATCAGGCCGAGCAGCGGCGAGGCATCCGGCGCGACGATGCCGACGACGCCGACCGGCTCATGCAGCGCCAGCGTCACGGCGCGGGCCGGCGGTTGGTGCACGCGCCCCTCGAACTTGTCGGCGAGGCCGGCATAGAGAAACAGCCTTTCGATGGATTGCTCTACCTCTTCCCGCGCGGCCTTGGCGTTGGCGCCGGTCAGCTCACTGAGACGGGCGGCGAATTCGCCGGCGCGGCCGGAAAGATTCTCCGCCAGGTAATACAGCACCTGGGAGCGGTTATAGGCGGTGGCTTCCGGCCAGCCCTTGCAGGCGCGTGCGGCGGCGACGGCGTCACGGATGTCCTTGCGGTTGCCAAAGCCGACTTCGCCGGCCAGCTTGCCCTTGGCGGTGGCGACAGCCAGCGAATAATTGCTATCGGGCCGAATTTGCTTGCCGCCGATGAACAGTTTTGCGGTGCGGTCGATGGCCGCGCCGTCAGCCTGCTCGACGGGCTGCGCGGAGACCACCGCCGGCTTGATGACCGGTCCGAGCGGCAGCTTTGCCGCGAGATATTCGAACATGCCTTCGCGCCCGCCCTCGCGGCCGAAGCCGCTCTCGCGGTAGCCGCCGAAGCCGCAAGCGGCGTCGAACATGTTGGTGCCGTTGACCCAGACCACGCCGGCCTTCAATTGCGGCGCCACGTGCAAGGCGAGGTTGACGTTCTCGCTCCACACGCTCGCCGCGAGCCCATAGCGCGTGTTGTTGGCAAGCTCGATCGCTTCCTCGGTGTTGCGGAAGGTCATGGTCGCCAGAACCGGTCCAAACACCTCTTCCTGCGCCAGGATATTAGCCGGCGAAACGCCGGTGGCGAGTGTCGGCAGATGGTAGTAGCCGGAAGACGGCAGTGCTGCGTCCGGCTGCCAGCAGACGGCGCCCTGCCTGGCGCCTTCGGCGACCAGGCCTTTGACGCGGTCAAGCTGGGTCAAGTCGACCAGCGGGCCGATATCGGTGTTCTTGTCGAGCGGGCTGCCGACGCGCAGCCGGCTCATCCGCGTCTTGACCTTGGCGATCAAGGCCTCGGCGATGCCTTCCTGTACCAGGAGCCGCGACCCGGCGCAGCAGACCTGGCCCTGGTTGAACCAGATGCCGTCGACCAGGCCTTCCACGGCGCTGTCGAGATCGGCATCCTCGAAGACGATGAAGGCCGACTTGCCGCCGAGCTCCAGCGACAGTTTTTTGCCCGACCCGGCGGTGGCTTTCCTGATGATCTTGCCGACTTCCGACGAGCCGGTGAAGGCGATCTTCTGGATGCCGGGATGGTTGACGATGGCCGCGCCCGCCTCTGGGCCGCCCTGCACGATGTTGACGACGCCCTTCGGCACGCCGGCACGCTCGCAGATTTCGGCGAACAGGATGGCGGTGAGCGGCGTGAATTCGGCAGGCTTCAGCACCACCGTGCAGCCGGCGGCCAGTGCCGGTGCGATCTTCCAGGCCAGCATCAGCAGCGGGAAATTCCACGGTATGATCTGACCGACGACACCGACGCCCTTGTGGCCGGGAAAATCCTTGTCCAGCGCTTGCGCCCAGCCGGCATGATGGATGAAATGGCGGATCGCCAGGGGCACGTCGATGTCGCGGCTTTCGCGGATCGGCTTGCCGTTGTCGATCGATTCCAGCACCGCGAACAGGCGCTGATGCCGCTGCATGGCGCGGCCGATGGCGTAGAGCACCTTTGCCCTGGCGTAGCCTGAACTGGCGCTCCATTTCGGCAACGCCTTGGTGGCGGCCGCAACCGCTGCGTCGATGTCGGCGGCACTGGCGTCGGAGACCTTGGCCAGCAGCTTGCCGGAAGACGGCTCGCTGGTGTCGAAGGTCTTGCCGCCGGAAGCGGCCTTCCAGGCACCGTCGATGAACAGCGCCTTGCCGAAATCGCGCGCGGCAAGCCACGCATCGGCCTCGTTGCGGGCTTCCGGCGCCGGGCCGTATTCCATGGCATGATAGCGGTCGAGAATATTCATGGGGGTGCCTCCTTCACCCTCCCCCTTGCGGGGAGGGTCGACCGGCGAAGCCGATCGGGGTGGGTGCTCAAGCCATTGCGTGGCGGTGATTGGCCGAATAGTGACCGGTCAGATGATGCTCGAGCTGCCGCTCGATGTCGGTCAAAAGGCTCGACGCGCCGAAGCGGAACAGTTCCGGTTCCAGCCATGGCCGGCCGAGTTCTTCCTTCATCAGCACCAGCCAGTCGAGCGAGGCCTTGGCGGTGGAAATGCCGCCGGCCGGCTTGAAGCCGATGAGATAGCCGGTTTCCTCGAAATAGGCCCTGATGGCGCGCACCATGGCAAGGCCAACGGGCAGCGTCGCGTTGACGCTTTCCTTGCCGGTCGAGGTCTTGATGAAATCGGCGCCCGCCATCATCGCCACCATCGAGGCCAGCATGACGTTGCGCAAAGTGGCGAGGTCACCGGTGCCCAGAATCACCTTCAGATGCGCGTCGCCGCAGGCGGCGCGCATCGAGACGATCTCGTTGTAGAGCTCCCGCCACTTGGCGCCGAACACCAGTCCGCGCGGAATGACGACGTCGATCTCGTCGGCGCCGTCGCGCACCGAAGCCTCGATTTCCTGCAGCCGGGTCGACAGGGGCGCCAGGCCATGCGGAAAGGCGGTGGAGACGGCCGCGACATGAATGCCGGTGCCGCGCACGGCATCGACGGCCGTGGCGACGAAGGGATGGTAGACGCAGACGGCAGCCGGCCGGATGGTTTCACCCGCAATGCCGAGGCCTTCGACGATGTCGCGGCGGAACGGGTTGATCGCCTTGGCGCAGAGCCGGCGCACGCGCTCCTCGGTGTCGTTGGAGTTCAGCGTCGTCAGATCCATGCAGGCGACGGCGCGCAGCAGCCAGGCCGCCTGGTTGTCGGCCTTGATCGAACGCCGTTTGGTCAGGCTGGCGACGCGCCGTTCCAGCGCCGAACGGTTGACGCTGCGCACCGATTCCATGAAGCCGAGGTCGAGTTTCATGCCGGGATTGCGCGCGATGCGATGGTCCAGCGGTACGGGGGTGTTGGCGGCGGCGCGGGCCGGCAGCGGCGTCACCTTGGACGCGCTGGTGCCAGGCTCGGCTTCGCGGATCGTGTTGCTCATTTCCTGCCCTTTCTCGTTTAGGGCGATACTTACACGATCGTTTGGACCGAGGCCACAAGCCTGTCGGTCCGATGCCGACCTTAGGCGTTGACGTAAGGCCTACTCGGCCGCCAGCTTGCGCCGAGCCGGGCCGATTTCAGCCTCCACGCCTTCGGGTTCGCCGTCATCCTGCTCATGCCTGCGCAATGAGGTGAGCCAATGGGAAAGGTCGTCGAGGTAGAGATAGATCACCGGCGTGGTGAAGAGCGTCAGCGCCTGGCTGACAAGCAGCCCGCCGAACATCGTGTAGCCGAGCGGCTGGCGGATTTCCGCCCCCGTACCGTTCTCCAGCATCAGCGGCAGCGCGCCCAGCATGGAGACCATGGTGGTCATCATGATCGGTCGGAAGCGCAGCAGGCAGGCCTGGCGGATCGATTCCAGCGAGCTGAGGTTCTGGTCCCTCTCGGCCGCGATGGCAAAGTCGACCATCATGATGCCGTTCTTCTTGACGATGCCGATGAGCAGGATGACGCCGATCAGGCCGATCAGGTTGAACTCCATATGGAAGACGAGCAGCGTACCCAGCGCGCCAAGCCCGGCGGAGGGCAGCGTGGAGAGAATGGTCAGCGGGTGGATGTAGCTTTCGTAGAGGATGCCGAGGATCAGGTAGACCACGACCAGGGCGCCGAGGATAAGCACTGGCACCGAAGACAGCGACTGCTGGAAGGCCTGCGCCGTCCCCGTGTAATTGGTCTGGATGGTCGCCGGCAGCCGCATCTCGGCGGCGGTTCTGTCGATCGCGGCGGTGGCCTGGCCGAGCGCGACATTGGGCGCCAGGTTGAAGCTGATCGTCACCGACGGGAACTGGCCTTCATGGTTGATCACCAGCGGCTGTACGGGCTTCGTGGTCCATCTGGCAATCGCCGAGAGCGGCACCTGCGAACCGCTCGGCGTCGTCAGATAGATCTGGTTGAGCGCCTTGATGTCGCCGCGCAGCGACGGCAGCACCTCCAGGATCACGTCATAGGTCGAAAGCTGAGTGAAATACTGGGCGATCTGGCGTTGCCCGAAGGCATCGTTGAGCGTGTTGTCGACATCGTTCGCCGTTAGCCCATAGCGGGCAGCCTGATCGCGATCGACCTGCAGCGTCAGCGTCGTGCCGGAACTCATCTGGTCGGTCGAGACGTCCCGCAATTCGGGCAGGCGCTGTAGGGCCGTCAACAGCTTGGGCGCCCAGCTATCCAGCGTGTCGAGGTCGCTGCTTTCCAGCACATATTGATATTGCGACGCGGATAGTTTGCCGCCGACGCGCACGTCCTGAGAGGCCTGCATGAACAAGCGCGCGCCTTGGACGGCCGAAAGCTTCGGCTGCAGCCGCCGGATGATCTGGTCGGCGGAAACGTCCCGCTCGTCGCGTGGCTTCAGCTGGATGAACATGCGGCCGGTGTTCTGCGTGTTGCCATTGCCGCCCGTCGATGCCGCAAAATGCGCCACCGCCGGATCCTTGGAGACGATCCCGGCAAATCGCGCCATGTAGGACTGCATCTGGCCGGTGGAGACATCCTGCCCGGCGATCACCTGGCCGAAGATCAGGCCGGTATCCTGCTGTGGGAAGAAGCCGCTCGGCACAAGCGTGAAGAAATAGCCGGTAAATCCCACACAGGTCAGGAACACCAGCAGCGTGATGAAACGATGCCCGAGCGCATGGTCGAGGCCGCGCTCATAGGCGCGCAGCATCCCGTCGAAAACGCTTTCGCTCCACCGGTAGAGCCTGCCGTGATGCTCCTCGTTCGCCGGCTTGATGAAACGCGAGGCCAGCATCGGCGTCAGCGTCAGCGAAACGCAGGCCGAAACCAGGATGGTCATCGCCAGCGTCACCGCGAACTCCTTGAACAGGCGGCCGATAATGCCGCTCATCAGGAGCAGCGGGATCAGCACGGCCACCAGCGAAATCGAGATCGACATGATGGTGAAGCCGATCTCGCTGGCCCCGCGGATCGCGGCATCCATCGGTTTTTCGCCATGCTCGATGTAGCGGACGATGTTCTCCAGCATGACGATGGCGTCGTCGACGACAAAGCCGATCGAGATCGTCAACGCCATCAGCGACAGATTGTCGATGCTGTAGCCGGCGGACCACATCAAGGCGCATGCGCCAAGCAGCGCCAGCGGCACGGTGAAAGCCGGGATGGCGGTTGCCCAGACATTTCGCAGGAACAGGAAGATCACCATCACCACCATCCCGATGGTGAGCATCAGCGTGAACTGCACGTCCGCCACCGAGGCGCGGATGGTCTGGGTGCGGTCGGAAAGCACCTGGAGCTTCAGTGAAGCCGGCATCGAGGCGGTCAGCATCGGCAGCTCCGCCTTGATCCTGTCGACCGTGTCGATGATGTTGGCGCCGGGCTCCTTGAATATGACGAGCACGACGCCGCGTGTCGTGTCGGTCCAACCGGCCTGGGTGTAGTCCTGCGCGTCGAGCACGGCCCGGCCGACATCCTTGACCCGCACCGGCGCGCCGTCGCGATAGGCGATGATGGCGTTGTTCCAGTCATCGGCCGCCGTCATCTGGTCGTTTGAGAAGATGGTGAAGGAGCGTACTTCGCCCTGGATGTTGCCCTTGGGCAGGTCCACCGTGCCGATCGACAGCGGGGGACGCACCGCTTCCAGTGACAGGCCCCTTGCCGCGAGCTTGGCCGGATCGAGCTGGACGCGGATCGACGGTGTCTGCTGGCCGCCGACCAGCACCTGGCCGACGCCGTCGACATGGCTGATCACCTGCGCGAGCTTGGTGTAGACGTCGTCGCTCAACGTTGTCAGCGGCAAGTCGGTCGAACTGGCCCCGATCAGCATGATCGGCGAATCCGTCGGGTTGACCTCCCGGTAGGTGGGCGGATTGGGAAGGTTCTTCGGCAGCTGTCCGCCGGCGGCATTGATGGCCGATTGCACCAGCCCGGCCGCCGATGCGATGTCGACGTCGAGCGCGAATTGCAAGGTGACCTGGCTGGAACCGGACAGGCTGCTCGATGTCATTTCGGCAATGCCCGGTATCTGCGCGAACTGCGTCTCGAGTGGCTGGGTCACCGACGACGCGATGGTGATCGGATCGGCGCCCGGCAGGCTGGTGGACACCTGGATCGTCGGAAAGTCGACGTTCGGCATCGCCGCGACCGGCAGGTTGAGATAGGCGACCACGCCGACGAACAGCACGCCGATCATCAGAAGCGACGTGGCGACGGGATAGCGGATGAAAGGCGTGGAAACACCGATCTGTGCCATCAGCTTGCACCTCCGGCAGCGCCGCTCTGCGCCTGTCCGGCGCCGGGAGCCGTGGATGCGTCGACGCTTGCGCCGTCAACCACCCGGTATTGGCCGGCAACCACGACACGTTGCCCCGCGGCGAGACCGTCGGTGACGACCGTCTCGCCGCCGTCGGAAGGGCCTGTCTTGACGGTCTGGCGACGGACCTTGGCGTCGTCGCCGACGACATAGGCGAAGAGCCCGTCAGGGCCATGCTGGACAGCTTCGTCGGGCACCACGATCGCGCCTGCCATCGTGCCGATGCGTATGCGTGTGTTGACGGACAGGCCCGGCCATAGCGCATTGTCCTGGTTCGTAAACGTTGCCTTGAGCGAAATCGTGCCGGAAGCCTGGTCGACCGCGTTCTGGATCGCTTCCAGCCTGCCGCTCGCCAGCACGGTCTTCATATCCGCGCCAAGTGTATCGATCGCAACCGGACCGGCCGCGAAAACCTTGTTGATGGTCGAAACCTCGTCCTGCGGTTGCGTGAATGACACATAGATCGGCTGAAGCTGCACGACCGTGAAAAGCCCGGGGCTCTGGCCGGCCTGCACGATGTTGCCCGGATCGATGGTGCGGAAGCTCGTCTTGCCGGTCAGCGGCGCCGTGATCTTGGTGAAATCGAGGTTGAGTTGCGCCGCCTCGACCGCGGCCTTGTCACCCTCGATCGTGGCGGCTGCCGTCGTGACCACTGCTTGCTGGTTATCGACATCCTGCTGCGTTTCGAACGTCTTTTTCAGGAGCGTGGAAAGGCGATTGAGAACGACCTGCGCGTTCTTGAGCGTCGCTTCGTCCTGCGCCTCCTTGGCCTTCGCCTGGTCGAGCGCCGCCTGATACGGGCGAGGGTCGATCTCGGCGAGCAGATCGCCCTGCTTGACCATCTGTCCCTGATCGACCGGAACCTGGTTGACGACACCGGCGACCCGGCTCGAGATGCTGACGCTGTTCAGCGGCGTAACCGTGCCGAGTCCATAGAGGTAAAGCGGGAAATCGGTCTTTTGCACGGTTGCCACGGTAACCGGCACCTTGGGTGCGGGCGGCGTCGATTGAGTGGCTGCCCTTGCCTCGGCGTGGTTGCGCCATATGCCGTAACCGCCGCCGAGCAGGAGGAGTGTGGTCAACAGGACGATGCCCCGGGAGCGCATGGGTCGTTTTCGCCTGGCTTGCTGTGTCGTGGAATTAGTCATGGTGCCGTCCACCTGGCTGGCAAGGATATCAAGCCTTTTTCGGGATGGTTGGGGGTTAGGACCGACCGCGTCGATCACCGGGACAGTAGTCCTGACGACCCAGCCCTGTCAGGTTACAAGTCGGTCATGTTGCGCCGCAGCATTCAAGGATGCGTGAGGCCGCGCTGAATGCACCATCGCGATAAAGTTACTCCCGGGGTCAGGGCTGAGCCTCGATCGACCGGGGGGATGCGAGGCGCTTGTTAACCGCCCACGGATACATCGGTCCGGTCGACGCAGGAGACGTCGCCATTGCCATTGCGGGGCACTTCGCCTGGCCTGAAATCAGATATGGCTGGGACGACGCGACAGGCGCGCGCTTGCCGTATTCGCTATTGGGAAGGAGTGGCCGGAGCTGTTGCGGCAGTCTATCCGGGCTTCGGTATTCGCCTGGAAAGGCAGCCTGTCCTCAGGTTGGGCAGAGGCCCTCAGCCGACGAAAGCGCGCTCGACGACGAAAGTCGCGGGATGGCTGAGCGAGCCTTCCTGGAAGCCGAGGCTTTCGGCGAGTTCCTTGACGTCCTTCAGCATATGCATCGAGCCGCAGATCATGATGCGGTCCGTTTCCGGATTGAGCTTCTCGATGCCGAGATCGGCGTAGAATTTGCCAGAGCCGATCAACGCGGTGATGCGGCCCATGCGAGCTGATTCTTCGCGGGTCGTCGAATTGTAGAGCGTGACGCGCCCGGTGGTCAGTTCGCCGATCAGCGGGTCGCTTTCCAGCGCCGCCACCAATTCCTGGCCGTAGGTCAGCTCGGCATTGTCGCGGCAGGTATGGGTCAGGATCAGCTGGTCGAATTTCTCATAGGTGTCGGGGTCGCGCAGCAGGCTGGCGAACGGCGCGATGCCGGTGCCGGTCGAAATCATGAACAGCCGCTTGGCCGGGGTCAGCGCGTCGACCACCAGCGTGCCGGTCGACTTCTGGCGCATGATGACGGTGTCGCCGACCTGGATCTTCTGCAGTTCCGAGGTCAGCGGGCCGTCCGGCACCTTGATCGAGAAGAATTCCAGCTCTTCGTCCCAAGCCGGGCTTGCCACCGAATAGGCGCGGAACACCGGCTTCTCGGCATTGGGCAGGCCGATCATGACGAACTCGCCGGAGCGGAAGCGCAGCGACTGCGGACGGGTGATGCGGAACGAGAACAACCGGTCGGTGTAGTGCTTCACCGAGACGACGGTTTCGGCATAGACATTGGCCGGTATAGGAAACTGCAGCAGGCGGGCGCCGGCGGTGTTGAAGGCGGATGTGGTGTTCATCAAATCCAACTTTCTGGCCCAACCGGGGACGCGGGCGCCAAACTTTTACCTGCGCGCCCGGACCGTTCAGGTCCCGGCGTGCTGCTCGCACACTCCAAAGCGGTAAGCTCTTGTGTCCGGAATTTATTAGTATACAAACGATATTTGCGTCAAGATACCGCCGCGAAACACCTTTCCAAACTGTGCCATATCCGTAGTCCCAGCATTTCGGGTTTCGACAATGAAAGAGAATTTTTCGGTGCAGCCGCCGGATTCCCTGGGCAGCGTCGTGGCCGGCATCGATGTCGGCGGGACCTTCACCGACCTGCTTCTGATCGACGGCAAGCACGGCGCCAAGGTGCATATCGCCAAGACCCCGACGACGGTCGACAACCAGGCCTTCGGCGTGGTTTCGGCACTTGGCGCCACCGGATTTGCGATCGACGGCATCGACCTCATCGTGCACGGCACGACCACCACCACCAATGCCGTGCTGGAGCGCCGGCTGGCCAAGACCGGCATGATCACCACGCGCGGCTTTCGCGACGTGATCGAGCTTGGCCGGCGCACGCGGCCGCAACCCTATGGCATGACCGGCACTTTCGTCCCCGTCATTCCGCGCAACCTGAGGCTCGAAGTGTCGGAGCGCGTCGAGGCTTCCGGCGCGGTGCGCACGCCGCTCGACGAGGCCGGGATGCGCGAGGCGGTGAAGGCGCTGATCGGGGCCGGCTGCGAATCCCTCGTCATCCACTTCCTGCATTCCTACGCCAACCCGTCGCATGAGCGGCGCGCCGCCGAGATCGCCGCGGAGCTCTGGCCGAACGGCTACATCACCACGGGCCATGCGCTGCTGTCGGAAGCGCGCGAATTCGAGCGCGGAGTCACGGCTTCCGTCAACGCCTCGGTGCAGCCGATCCTTGAGCGCTATGTCGAGCGGCTGCGCAAGGAATTGGCGGCAAAAGGCTATGCCCGCGACTTCCTGATCATGAACGGCAATGGCGGCATGATCTCGGCGCGCTTCGTCACACGTGAATCGGCCAAGACGGTCATGTCCGGCCCGGCCTCGGGCGTCATCGCCGCCGCCTATACGGGCAAGCGCGCCGGCTTCGAAAACCTCGTCACCTACGACATGGGCGGCACCTCGACCGACGTGGCGCTGATCCGCAACGCCGAGCCGGCGGTGTCGAACGAGATCGAGATCGAATATGCCATGCCCATCCATGTGCCGATGGTGGCGGTGCACACGGTCGGCGCCGGCGGCGGTTCCATCGCCCGCGTCGACGCGGCCGGCCTGATCCAGATCGGTCCCGAAAGCGCCGGCGCCAATCCCGGCCCGATTTGCTATGGCCGCGGCGGTCTCGAGCCGACCATCACCGACGCCAATCTGGTGCTCGGCCGGCTGGCGCCGAAGAAGCTGCTGGCGGTCGAAAACCCGGTCACATCAGAGCGCGTTACCGGCATTTTCGAGGAGAAGATCGGCAGGGCAACCGGTCTGTCGGGCGTCGAGGCGGCGGGCGCTGTGCTGCGGCTCGGCAACATGAAGATGGCCGGCGCCATCCGCATGGTCTCGGTGTCGCGTGGCCATGACCCGCGCGATTTCGCCCTGTTTGCCTTCGGCGGCGCCGGGCCGCTGCATGCGACCGCGCTGGCGCGCGAACTCGGCCTGCCACGGGTGCTGGTGCCGGCGCGTCCCGGCATCACCAATGCGCTCGGCTGCGTCGTCGCCGACCTGCGCCATGACTTCGTCAACACCATCAACCAGCCGGTTGCCGTGCTCGACGAAACCCAGATGCGCCAATTATTGGAACGGCACCGAAACGAAGGTGAGGAGCTGATCGGCAAGGAAGCGGTGAAGCCGGAGACGATCCGCGTCACCCACTCCGCCGACATGCAGTTCGTCGGCCAGACCCACATCATCAACGTGCCGCTGCCGTCCTCGACCGTGAGCCGGCAGGAGCTGCAAGCCCTGTTCGAAAAGGCCTATTTCGCCCGCTTCAAGGTCGAGCTGCCGGAAATCCGCGCCAACCTGGTCAACCTCAACACCTCGGTTACCGGCGTGCGCCCGGCGATCGACCTGTCGCGCCTGATCGACCCGGCCGGGCGCGCCGAGACGCTGGACGCGGCGCGGCGCGAGATCCGACCGGTCTGGTATGCGGGCCAGTGGCACGACACGCCGGTATACGCACGCGAAAAGTTACCGATCGATGCAGTCATCGAAGGGCCGGCGATCCTCGAACAGATGGATGCGACCACGGTGCTCGAACCCGGCGACCGCGCAAGGTCGGACGCCGACGGCAATATCATCATCGACATTGGCGAGGCCTGAGATGTCTGACGTTGATATGCCAAAGCTCGACGCCATCACGCTTTCGGTCCTCCAGGCGGCCTTGCAGCAGGTCTGCGACGAGATGGACCTGACATTCTCCCGCGCTGCCTTCTCGCCGGTCATTGCGGAAGCCAACGACCGCTCCGACGGCATCTATTCGGCCGTCGACGGCTCGCTGATCGCGCAAGGATCGCAAGGCCTGCCGGTGTTCGTCGGCGTCATGCAATATTCGACGAAAACGGTGATCGAGATGATCGCCGACGGCCGTTGCCTGGCCCCTGAGCCGGGCGACATCTACATCGTCAACGACCCCTATCTCGGCGGCACGCATCTGATGGATGTGCGCTTTGCCATGCCGGTCTACCGCGACGGCAAGATCTTCTGCTGGCTGTCCAACACCGGCCACTGGCCCGACATTGGCGGCTCTGTGCCGGGCGGTTTCTCGGCTTCCGCGACGGCGGTCGAGCAGGAAGGCTTGCGGCTGCCGCCGGTGAAACTGTTCAAGAAGGGCGTGCTCGACGCGGAAATCTACGCCATCATCTGCTCCAACATCCGCGTCGCCGACCAGCGCATCGGCGACATCAGGGCGCAGGCAGCGGCGCTGCTGATTGGTCAGGATCGGCTCAATGGAATCCTGGATCGTTACGGAGACGAAACTGTTGTCGAGGCGATCGCCGAACTGCGCCGCCGCGCCGCCGAGCAGATGCGCGCCAACATCGCGGCCATTCCCGACGGCACCTATCATTCGAAGGCCTTTGTCGATTCCGACGGCGTGGTCAACGAGCCGCTGACCATCGCGCTTGCGGTGGAGAAACAGGGCGACACGCTGACCTTCGATTTCGCCGGCTCGTCCAGGCCCTGCACCGGGCCGATGAACAGCGTGCTGGCGACGACCCTGTCCTCGGTCTATCTCGCCATGCGCCACATTTTCCCGGACGTGCCGATCAGCGCCGGCGCCTTCGAGCCGTTGATCGTCAAGCGGCCGGAAGGCACCTTCCTCGATGCCAAATATCCGCGTCCAGTGTCGGGCTGCGCGGCGGAAGTCTCGCAGCGCATCGCCGAAGCGGTGTTCGCGGCCATGGTGCAGGCTCTGCCGGACAAGGTGACGGCCGCACCCGCCGGCTCCAGCGGCAATTTCGCGCTGGGCGGCAACGACCCGGCGCGCGGCCGCGATTACGTCATGTACCAGATCTCCGGCGGCGGCTATGGCGGCAATTCGGGCCATGACGGGCTGACCAATGGCTGCTCGACCATCGGCATTTCCAAATCGCCGCCGGTCGAGATCATGGAGCAGGCCTTCCCGGTGCTCTACCGCCACTACGCCCTGCGCGAAGGCTCGGGCGGCGCCGGCAAGCATCGCGGCGGTTTTGGCCTCGCCTATGAGGTGGAGATCCTGCGCGGCGATGCGCGGGCCTCCTTCGTCATGGATCACGGCCGTTTCGGCCCGCAAGGCGCGCTCGGCGGCAAGGATGGCGAACCCAACAGCGTGACCGTCTTCCGTGGCGGCGTCGAACATGTGCCGCCGCATCTGTCCAAGGAGCAGGACATCCCGCTCAAGGCCGGCGACCGCGTGCGCGTCGGCACGCCAGGCGGTGGCGGCTATGGCGATCCGTTAGAGCGTGACGCCAATCTCGTGCTTCGCGACGTAGCGCTGGGGTACTACACCTCAGAGGAAGCCAGCGAGAAGTTCGGCGTGGTTCTGTCGGCGGGCGGTCTCACAATTGACCGCAAGGCGACGGACCGGCAGCGCGCCGGCTAACGCACTGCTATCCGCCACGGCGTGGATCGCTCACGGCGCCGTGATCGCCGCAGCACATGTCGCTTCCGTCTCCGCCGAAAGCACCAAAGCCCGTAGACTTCCCCAGTCAACGGAGATCTGGAACATGCGTCTTTTCGGTCGTTTCGTGCTTGCCGCTTCCGTCGCCCTTACCCTTGCCAGCGGTGCCGCCAGCGCCCAGGACAAGCTCAGGATCGGCACCGAGGGCGCCTATCCGCCCTTCAACTATGCCAATGCCGACGGCACGCTGGGCGGCTTCGACATCGATCTCGGCAAGGCGTTGTGTGCTGAGATGAAGGCCGAATGCGAATTCACCGTTCAGGATTTCGACGGCTCTATTCCGGCGCTGCAAGCCGGCAAGTTCGATGCCATCATCAACATCACCATTACGCCCGAGCGGGCCGAGAAGGTCGAGTTCACCCACAAATATTACCAGACGCCGCCGGCCATCGCCGTGCCGAAGGATTCGACCATCGCGGGCACCTCACCCGACGATTTGAAGGGCAAGGCGCTCGGCGTGCAGACCGCCACCATCCACCAGAAATTCGCCGAGCAGAAATATGCGGGCTCGACCGTCAAGGCCTACCCGACCGGCGACGATGCCCGCACCGACATGGCCAATGGCCGCCTCGACGCCATGATGGACGGCTCGATCATCCTGACAGAATGGCTGAAGAAGCCCGATGGCGCCTGCTGCAAGCTGCTCGGCACGCTGACGGCCGATCCGGCCATTCACGGACCCGGCGTCGGCATCGCCCTGCAGAAGGGCAACAAGGAACTTGCCGGTAAGTTCAATGCGGCGATCGACGCCTTGCGCGCCAACGGCAAATACAAGGAAATCAACGACAAGTATTTTGCCTTCGACGTCTACGGCAACTGAGACCGGCAACCAATGCCTTCCGGCAGCGCCGCTTGGCGCTGCTGCTTTTCATGAATGATGGAGACCTTCTTGGCTGAGCGGCGTTCCCCCTTCTACAGCAGCATCGTCGGGCTCGGCGCGACCATGGGTCGGGTCGGCGGCGATTTCATCTCGGCCAAATATTATTCCGGCATCGCCGACGAGCACCTGAACACGCGCGCCAATGTCGGCGTGCAGGATCTCAGCACCATGGGCAAGATGGACATCAAGGGGCCGGAGGCCGAGGCGCTGGTCAACCATGTCATCGTCAACGACGCGGCGGCGATGAAGCCGGGCCAGGTCCGCTACTCCACGGTCTGCCGCGAGGATGGCGGCATCATGGACGACCTCACCGTGTTCCGGTTGGCGACTGAGCATTTCATGCTCGTCACCGGCTCGGTCAACCGGCTGAAGATGCTGCCCTGGCTGCAGCACCATGCCCAGGGCCGCAAGGCCTATGTCACCGACATCACCGCCGCCGTCGCCTTCCCGACCATCCAGGGTCCGCGCTCGCGCGAACTGTTGAAGGCGATGATCTCGGATGCCGATCTGGACGGTCTCAAGCGCTGGGCGTTCACGTCGGGCCATGTCAATGGCACTCGCGTCCTGATCTCGCGCACCGGCGTCACCGGCGAGCTCGGCTTCGAACTCTTCGTGCCGGCCGACGAGGCGGCCTCCGTCTGGGATACGTTGATGCGGGCCGGCAAGGACTTCGGCCTGAAACCCTATGGCGTGCTGGCGATGTTCACGCTCGGCCTGGAAAAGGCCTATCCGGCGCATGGCATCGACATGGACGAGAGCCGCACGCCGTTCCATGTCGGCCTCGACCGCTGGATCAAGTTCGACAAGGGCGATTTCATCGGCCGCGAAGCGCTGCTCAAAATCCGCGACAAGGGCCTCGACGAGCGCTGGACGGGACTGATCCTCGACGGCGACAAACCGGCGGCGACGGACGCCAGGATCCTGGCCGATGGCGAGGATGCCGGCATCGTCACCTACAGCGACCACGGCTACTCTCTCGGCAGGGTGCTGGCCACCGCGCATCTGCGCTTGCCGTTCACGGCGGTCGGTACCGAACTCAGCATCGACATTAATGGCGTGCCGACCCGCGCGGTCGTGGCGCCGATGCCGTTTTTCGATCCGGAGGGTATGAGGTTGAGGGGGTAGCCCGGCTTGCCTGGAATCGTTTTGGTCTCGCCCTTGAGGTTATGATACGATCTTCCAATGAAATCACTTAATTCAAGAATCATCCGTTCGGCCAAGACAGGCCAGTTCGTCTTGACGAGCGTGCGCGGCGAGAAAATCAGCGCCGTGGAAGGCATGAAGCTCTCCCCTCGCATGGGTGAAATACTTAGCCAGGGCGTGCGGCGCGGACTCTCCGGTGATGAGCGGCGCTCGCTCATCAAGGAAGAAATCCGCAAAAAGAAATAGACATTGGCCTACGCTGCCGAGTTCGATCCGCTATGCTATCCCGGCACGACGGTGCTCATCAATCTGCTGGACGTCCGCGATCAGGCCGAACTCGATGAGGTTGAACTCGCCCTGTTCCTGACTCGCGCCGATGAGCCTCTTCCGGCAGGCGAACTCGACTACGTTCACTACCTCAGCCTGCACCGGCACTTGTTCCAGGATGTATATGGCTGGGCGGGCCAGGCGCGCACGATCCGCATCGGCAAGGCCGGCAGCTGGTTCTGTTATCCTGAGCACATAGCCAGTGAGATGGCGCGGGTGTTCCGCGAACTCGGCAACCCCGACCATCTGGCTGATCTTGACACAGTCAGCTTTGCGAAGCATCTGGCGCACATCATCGCGGAGATCAATGCCGTTCACCCATTTCGTGAAGGCAATGGCCGTACCCAGCTTACATTCCTTGCCATGCTCGCCGAGCACGCAGGCTTCACGTTCAACGCCGATATCCTCGACCGTGACCGGGTGATTCAGGCCATGATTGACAGTTTCAGTGGGTCCGAGGCACCACTACAGGCTCTCATCGAAGACATCATTGCGTAGCTCGCCGGCTCACCCCCGCCGATCCAGCCGCGCCACCAATCGATCCCCCGCCCACTGGATTCCACACACCAGGATGATCAGCACGATCACCACCGCCACCATCACCGAGGTCTCGAAGCGCTGGTAGCCATAGCGGATGGCGAGGTCGCCGAGGCCGCCGGCGCCGATGGCGCCGGCCATGGCCGAGGCGCCGATCAGCGTCACCAGCGTTACCGTGAAGCCGGCGACGATGCCAGGCAGCGCCTCGGGCACCAGCACCTCGCCGATGATCGTCCAGCGGTTGCCGCCCATGGCCCGCGCCGCTTCGATCAGCCCGTGATCGACCTCGCGCAGCGACACTTCGGCGATGCGGGCGTAATAGGGCGTGGCGGCGATCGACAGCGGCACGATCGCCGCCCAGGTGCCGATCGAGGTGCCGACGATCAGCCGCGTCAGCGGGATCAGCGCCACCAGAAGGATGATGAACGGCACCGACCGGAAGCCATTGATGATTGCGCCGAGCACGCGGTTCACCCACAGGTTTTCGGCGATGCCGCCGCGTTCGGTTGATATCAAGGCCAGCCCAAGCGGCAGGCCGAAGACCAGCGAGATCAGGCCGGAGGCGGACGTCATCAGCACCGTCTCCCAGATCGAACGCAGCAGAAGCTCAAACAGGATTGGCGACATGGCCAAGCACCTCCACCCGCGCCTGGCGGGCCTTCAGGAATGTGATGATTTCGGCGAGATGGCTCGCATCGCCGCCGGGAACGGAGAGAAACAGCGTGCCGACCGGCTGTTGCTGGATATGGTCGATGCCGCCATGGACGAGGCGGAAGGCGCCCGGAACAGAAGTGGCAAGGTCGGACAGCAATGGTCCACGCGCGACCTCGCCAGCCACATCGATACGCAGGATCGTCTCCGCGCCGGAAGCCGGCAGCAGCCGCGCCGCCAGTTCGGCCGGCAGTTGCGGCCGGATGCCGCCGAGCAGGCTTTTGGTGATGTCCGATTGCGGGTCGGCGAACACCGACCAGACCGGCCCTTCCTCGACGATGCGCCCGGCATCGATCACCGCCACGCGGTCGGCGATCGAACGGATCACCTCCATCTCATGGGTGATCAGCAGAATGGTCAGGCCAAGCTGCCGGTTGATGTCTTTCAGCAGCGCCAGGATCGAGCGCGTCGTCTCCGGGTCGAGCGCCGAAGTTGCTTCGTCCGACAACAGCAGCGCCGGGCGCGCGGCCAGCGCCCGGGCGATGCCGACGCGCTGCTTCTGGCCGCCTGACAGCGATGCCGGATAGGCCCGGGCTTTCTCCGACAGGGCAACAAGTTCAAGCAGCTCCGCCGCCCGCGCCAGCCGCTCGGCCTTCGGACGGCCCTCGATCTTCAGCGGCAGCGCCACATTGTCCTCGACCGTCTTGGCCGACAAAAGGTTGAAGTGCTGGAAGATCATGCCGATGCGTCGGCGCAGCGGCTGCAGGTCACGCTCGCCGAGCTGGCTGATCTCGCGACCCTCGATGAACACCTCGCCGGAATCGGGCCGCTCCAGCCCGTTCAGGCAGCGGATAAGCGTCGATTTGCCGGCGCCGCTGCGGCCGATAATGCCAAGGATCTCGCCCTTGCGCACCGTCAGCGAGATGCCGTCGATCGCCGGCGTGGCGCCAAAGTGGCGCTTCAGGTCGACAAGGCGCACCACGTCTTGCGACGCGTCGGGTCTCGCGTGGTTCGGATCGGCGATCGCCTGGGATGCCGTGATATGCTGGTTCATGCGTGTTCCTGCTCTCGCCATCCGAAAATGCAAGTGCGGCCCGCGCTCAGGCGCGGACCGCATTTGCTCTCGAACCGGGCGTCCGGTCGCGGATCAATAGGCGCTGAGGCCGGTGCCCTTGTAGACCTTGTCGAACTCGGCCTTGACCGCGTCGTTCTGGTACGAGGCCACCAGCGTCTTCACCCAGGCGTCGTTTTCATTGCCGACCTTGACCGCGATGAAGTTGCGGTACGGATTGTCGGCAATGGGTTCCTGCGCGATGCGGTTTTCCGGCGTCAGGCCGCTCTTCAGCGCCCAGTCGGTGTTGACCACGGCGGCGTCGAGATCCTCGACCGAGCGGCCGACGATGCCGGCATCAAGTTCCTTGATCTCGACCTTCTTGGGGTTCTCCGCAATGTCGGCGGTGGTGGCCAGAATGCCGGTACCGTCCTTCAGCTTGATCACGCCCTCGTTCTGCAGCACGCGCAGCGCCCGGCCTTCATTGGACGGGTCGTTCGGCACGCCGATGACAGCGCCTCCCGGCAGGTCGGCGACCGCCTTGTACTTCTTGGAGTAAAGGCCGATCGGCCAGACCCCGGTATAGCCGACGCGCACGATGTGATAGCCTTGAGTCTTTATCTGGTTGTCGAGATAGGGCTGGTGCTGGAAGGCGTTGGCGTCGATCTCGCCGCGCTCGAGCGCTTCGTTGGGCTGCGTGTAATCGTTGAACACCACGGTCTCGATGGTCAGGCCCTTCTCGGCGGCCTGGGCGACCACGACGCGCCAGACATCCTCGTCCTCGCCGCTGATGATGCCGACCTTGATTGCCTTCTTGTCCTCGGCGAAGGACGCATGCGGCGCCATCAGGCTGCCGACCGCGACGGCCGATGCGAACAGCAGAGCAAGGCCGCCGCGCCGGTTGAGGGTTGACCAAAGGGAAGAGGGCAAAGTGTTGTTGACGTCGGACATGATTGATCTCTGCGGTTGTGAAGTCATGACAGCAAGGCGGATTGCCCAAGCTTGGTCACATCGTCAGAAATTCTATCGATTTTATCAAAGAACGTGTTTCGCCGTTCTCGGCAAAGCCGGGAATATTCTCTCAAAAATTTGAAGGGCCGGAGCACAAGACGGCACCGGACCGACCATGGCGCCAGCGCGCCGCGATCCGGGGACATCGGAAGTCAAGCCTTGCATCAGGCCTGAGGCGACGATACGGGATGAAGGTGACCGGCTTTAGGGCTAGCGCTCGGCAAAGCCTGCCGATTGCAAGCCTGCGCTGGAGAGAATTTCACTTGCTGCCCGAGAACACCCGCCGCTCCTTACCAATGGCGCTGCTTCATGCCCGCGAAGTGGTGATGGCGCGGTTTCGCCCGATGCTCGCCGCGCATGACGTCACCGAGCAGCAATGGCGTGTGCTGCGCGTGCTGAGTGAGGCCGGCCCGGTCGAGGCGACCGAGCTCGCCGATCGTGCATCGGTGCTGCCGCCCAGCCTGACGCGCATCATCAAGGCGCTCGAGGGCCGAAGGTTCATCACCCGCAACAAGGCGGAAGGCGACGGCCGCCGCGTCGTGCTGACCATCGCCCCGGCCGGTTCCGCCCTGATCGACGCCCTGTCGCCCGAGCGCCGCGTCATCTACGACGACATCGAGCGGCGGCTTGGGCATGAGAAGCTGGAGCAGCTGCTCGATCTCCTGGAGGGTCTGATCGAGGGTGAGAGCTGAGGCGTTCGGTTCGTCGCGGCAGAACTTTCCACGGTCATGCGCATTTTCCGCGACAACTGGCCGGTCGACCGCTACGTCGAGACGCTGGCCACGACGCCGCATCTTCTCGACAAGGCCGCGCGGATGTTGCTGGGCAGCGGCGTCAAACGCGTCGTCAGCGAGCGGCGGTTGCTGGAAGCCAAGCGGCTCTTGCTGTTCACCGTGCGCACGGTCGAAGACATCGCCTACGAGATCGGCTTCGACGACCCCGCCTATTTCTCAAGGTTCTTCCGCGGACGCGTCGGCGAAGCGCCTGCCGCCTGGCGGCGGAAGCAGTTGCACGGCGCTGATCGTACATAGGCGGGCATAATTTAGTTAGGCACGATGATCGGGACCGCGGGCCGCTGGCCTGCAACCTTCCGCATGGTCGACAGCAGGCGCGGAAAGACCTGGTCGGTGGAAAAATGCCGCCGCGCCTTGGCGCCCGCCTGCCTGCCGAGCTGCATCCGCAACGGCTGGTTCCGGATCAGTTTCAGCGTGGCATCGGCCATGGCGGCCGGATCGACCCGTTCGACGATGATGCCGGCATCGTCCTCGACGAAATCCGGCGCCCCGCCGCTGCCTGCGAAGCAGATCACCGGCAACTCGGCGAATGCCGCCTCCAGCATGACGCGGCCGAACGGCTCTTCGCGGGATGTCAGAAGAAACAGATCGGCAGCCCGAAGATAGCCGCTCACATCGTCGACATCGCCCAGAAATGTAACTTTTTCGTCCAACCCGTCCGCCCGCATCCGGTCGAGGTGCTGCGACCAGGTGCCGAGAACCTCATCCCGTTCTCGCTCCGGAAACGAGCCGAGCCAGTAGAAATGATAGTCCTCAATCCCCCGCGCCCGAAGAATTCGGGCCACCTCGATAAACAGGTCGGCACCCTTGCGGAATGGCATTGCGAGGCCGGATCCCAGGACGATGGTCTTGTCCACGGGCCAGCCGGCCAGCCGGCGACGTTCAAGACGCTGGATTTCCGTCTGACCGGGATCGGCGCCGGGCTGCGGAACCGCGCTTGGAATGACGTCGATGGCGTTCGTTTCGACTTTGTGCTCGGCCACCAGGTAGTCCCGGACGCTTGGCGAACACGCAACGAATCTCCGCGTGTGGGAAACGACATCCTCCATATCGTCCTTGGCGTATCGGGCGACGCTCGCTGCCAATTCCCTGGCATGCGTCAGGATAGGAATGTCCAGTTCACCAAGCAGCGCATGCACACGGCCGGTGGCCAGGCTGTTGCAATAGATCAGGTCCGGTCTGCCACCGTACCAATCGGCGATGCGGGCCAGCTTCGTGGCGGTCGTCTCGGTCGGCGAAACCAGATCGTCCAGAAGGGCGGTATCGACGATGCGTCGAAACTGTTCGAGCCGTTCACCGCCTGCCAGGCACAGCACCTTGACCTCCAGCTCCGTGTGCGATTGCAGCCATTGGACGATGTCGATCAACGAAGCCTGCGCCCCACCGAGAGCCGCATCGTGCGAAACGAACAAAACGCGCCAGGACGCATCCCCGGGGAATTTACCGGCCGCTGACGGAGCCGACAGGACGTTCCGCGTCTCTTGCAGATAGGCATATCCATAGCGGGCGTCGGGCTCGAGATAGGCTCCCTCCGCCCACTCGTTCCAGGCATTGACGAAGATCAGGCGGCTGTCGAAATCGGCGAAACGATCGCACGTATCGGCGACCGCGTTGGCGAGCCATTCTGCGTAGCGCGACGGTGATGCGTTCATCAGAATGTGGGCTGCCTCCATTCTCCGTGCGGTGTTGTCCCAGGAAGGGCAAAGTCCGCGAAACAGCGTGTAGGGAACCTGTGGGTAGGCGCGGCTGCGATTGAGGAGCTCCGTCCAGTCGAAGATCTTTCCCCTGAAGCCGCTCTTGAGCGTTGGAATTCTGTCGCTGATCTCGCGAAATTTCCCAAGATTCGGTGGAAATTCGACGGCGGCGTCGAATCCGAATTTGGCGGGATCGTCCTTGTCGAACGACTGCGGATAGGCAAGAAAAATCTCGCCGATGCCGGCTTCCCGGCAATAGGCTCTCCAGCGTTGTGCTGTTTCAGCGGCTGACGGAAACAATCCGGGCCGGTAAATCATCAGGAGTGGCTTGCCGCCGATGCGGATGTATCGCCGGTCGCGAAAATAGCGGGATACATATTCGATGAAGGCCAGGTCGTCTTCGGGTGAATGCGATTGCGCAATCAGCACCTCCTGCTCGCGCCCATCCCAACGGCGGCTCCAGGGTTCATTTGCCCAATTGATGCAGAAGCCCAGTTCGTGCGCGTCATTTTCGACAAATTGTGTGATCGGCATCTCGAGGACGCGCTTGCCGTTGAACCAGTAGAAGTGAAAGCAGAACCCCGAGACGCCGTACTGAAGGGCAATCTCGATCTGTTCCTTCTGGATGTCCTTCACCCTCAGATCGTAGAAGCCGAGGTCCGCCGGCCGCCTGGGCTGATAATGATCGTCGAACTGCGGCGTCGCGCGTGTCACATTCGTCCATTCCGTGAAGCCCTTTCCCCAAAAGGCGTCATTTTCAGGAATCGGATGAAACTGTGGTAGGTAGAAGGCAATGAGGCGCGCTCTTAATGCGGCGGGTCGCCTCTCGTTGGATCGCGGCCCGTAGGTGTCGGGTCTCTGGATGGCGCCGGCATTTGTGCCCGGAGCACGTCGGGGGCTGCGCCCCTCGCTCTTGCCGAATCGAATGTAGTGATCCAACGGATTCATCGACGCGGCGGCCACGTCGGGATTTTTCGCCAGATAGTATTCGTTGTCGAAGTCCGGACTCGGGTTTCGGGACTCCGCGGCACCGTACCTGATGTAATGCAGGATCGGATCTTTCCCGCTCCGGGCTAAATCCGGATTTTGAACCATATACCACGACACATCGAACAGGCCGCTGGCCCGAATTCGTTGCCGCAGGCGAAATCTCTTCCATCGGCTTCTGCTGGTGAGCGATCTTACAAAGATCAAAAATTCGGATCTATCCAATCGGGTCTGCCTCGCGGGAATCCGTCGTCATGTCACCATCCGAGGCAACGCCGATCTTTGTGCAGATCATTCCAAGAACACGCTCGAGGGCATGCTGCAATGTGCCGTCTTGTTGGCCTGCCTCTTCGGGAAAGGCTGCCAAAGGCAGATCCAGCCGTCGCAGTGGTTCCAGCGCGCCGCGGCGGACCCAGAACATCGTCCCGGCAAAGAAATCGAGGCGAGAACCGGGCATCCCCATTGCCTCCAGCAGATTGAGGGCCATCGCCCTGTTCTCGCCCCACGCAGCCTTTTCCCCCTTCCATTCATTGGGCAGCCGAAAGCGTCTGGATCCAATCATCTGGGTTTCGGGGGAACGCTCGAACTCAGCGATGATGCGGTCGACCACGCCGCGGGATCCGATCAGGTCGAACGCGCTCACCTGGCGCCAGATCTCGCCGAGAACCATGCGCGGCCCGCTCTGCCCCGACTTCTTGCCATGCAGCTTGCAGATAAGATCGAAGGGATCGAACTTTCCTTCGCGAAGCAATTGGATGAAAGGGCCGACGTCGCGGCCACGATTTTCGTAGACCGTGATCTCGGCACCCGGAAATCTTGCCTGAACGCGTTGCGCAAGTGCCGCGTCAGGCTGGGTCAGCGTGAGAAAGAGCTGGAATTGACGACCGGTTGCTTCCAGCAACGCCTCGAACTCGGGCCAGAGATCGGGGTAATGCAGGTGAAGCGCTACGGCAATCTTCGGCTCGACGGTGGGCCGGCGCTCGGGGGCCTCGGCTGGCGGACCATCAAAGTGCCGCGACAGGGTCTTCTGCAGATTGTCGCTTGCAGTGCCAAAGCCCCAACCGGCAAGACTGCCGAGCGCCCGGGCCAATTCACGCCCTTGCGATCCCGAGACGTGGAAAAGAGGCTGCAAGACCAGGCCTTCGCCAAGCGGCAGCTGAAATCGCTTGTGGCGACGGCGCCGACGCAGCAGCGCGCCAATATCCCCGATGGTTAAGGGCCTAACACGCGCCGCAACGACGTCGCCTCTATCAAATTGCAGCACCAGGCCGCCTTCGCTGCTTGTGAGCAGATAGGACGTCCGCGTGGTGACCGGCACATAGACGGTTCTGTCCGCATGTCCGGGGCGGCGCACATCGAGCCGGAGAAACGGCATCCACCTCTCTGTCGGCCGAAACTCGACGATATAGCGTCCTGGCGCGTGGATGTGGATTTCGCTCACGGCACTGCTTGGGTCGGCGTCGCTTTTTCGCGGCTCGCTGGACAGGACATCAGGCAAGGTGACCCTCGTGTCGGCAGCGTCAGGCGACATAGCCGCCGTTCCGATTCGCGCGCGATCGGTCAAGGATGCTGTCGAATATGCCAATCAGTCGGCCCAGGGAATTGATCAATCTGTTTCGATTAAGCGTCAGGCAATAGAAGCCAATTTTCGTCGAGTAACGGAGTATGTCCACAAACGGGCTATAGGCGATGCCGTATTTCTTGCGCAAGTGGATCTCCGATCGCATCTTCGAGCGATACCGGAAAATGCGCGACCGGGTTGATTGCGCAACCGACGTGCCAATGTCGTGGACAGCATGCGCGCCGCTGACAAGGATCATGGGTTCGTCACGCTGCAGCAGACGATATGAAAGGTCGTCATCTTCGAAATACAGGAAAATATCCTCGTCAAACCCGCCCGTATCGAGGAAGAGCGTTCGTTTGATCATAAACACGCCGCCATTGACGAAGCGGACGCAACAATCTCCCCAGACCTGCCGGATGCGTGTGGGCAGCGACACGCCGGAAAGGCGATCGATCTCGCTCTCCTCGCGAAACCAGAGCCGGCCATCCACCGTATTGGTGCGCGGCACGAAGACGCCGCAATTTGGATAGCGTTCAGCCGCCTGCATGAGCGCATCGACGGCGTCCGTCCCAAGACGCACGTCGGGGTTGACGAACAGCAGAAACTCCCCCGTCGCCGCCGCCGCCCCGATGTTGCAGGCGCGCCCGAAGCCGAGGTTTACAGGATTGTCGATACGATGAACGGCAAGGCCGGACAGAGCGGTGGAAAGATCGTCGGTACTTGCATTGTCGACGCATACGATCTCCACCCCTGGAGGCAGGCGAGCGAGCGCGCCCCGCACGGTATGCGCGCTGTTGTGCGTCACAGTAATGGCAGTTATCGACCTGTTCATTGCCAAAGCCACCCTGATACCTCAGTTGGCTTCCCCCGTGGAAAGGCTAGTGATCCGTACGCAATCTAAGCGTTGCGACTCCGGCGGTCGAGTCAATACTCCCGACTAAGTTCGTGGGCATGGACGCGCGGTCTCGCCAAGCCGCCGGTCACGGTTCACATGGTCTTGCTGCTTCCGAGGTTTCCGGCTGGCGTGATCGCCAATCGGCTTGGCTGCCCTCGCGGCGGTAAACTCCCGGCGAGGAAGGGCTGCTTCGAACCAGAAATCCGCATCGGCCCCTTGCCGTTCATCCCCATCTTGCTCATGTTCAATACCGCTTGCTGGTGATCGTCCGGGGGAACGGTCGGATTCATCATGGGAGGAAGTCGATAATGAAGGTAAGCTATTTCGTTTCCGCCGCGCTTCTTGCCGCGGCCGCTATCCCCGCCTCGGCCGCCGAAATTTCCGACGGAAAAGTCAAGATCGGCATCCTCAATGATCAATCCGGCGTCTATGCCGATTTCGGCGGCAAATGGTCGGTCGAGGCGGCCAAGATGGCGGTCGAGGATTTCGGCGGCAAGGTACAGGGCGCGCCGATCGAGATCATCAGCGCCGACCATCAGAACAAGCCTGACATCGCCTCCAACATCGCGCGGCAATGGTACGACACCGAACAGGTCGATGCCATCATGGAGCTGACAACCTCATCGGTCGCGCTCGCCGTCCAGGGGATTTCCAAGGAAAAGAAGAAGATCGACATCGTTACCGGCGCGGCAACCACCGATCTCACCGGCAAGCAATGCTCGCCCTACGGCTTCCACTGGGCCTATGACACCCATTCGCAGGCGGTGGGAACTGGCGGCTCCCTCGTGCAGCAGGGCGGCGACAGCTGGTTCTTCGTCACCGTCGACTATGCGTTCGGCTATTCGCTCAAGGAGCAGACCGCCAAATTCGTCGAGAGCCACGGCGGCAAGGTGCTGGGCGAAGTGCGTTATCCCCTGGGGTCGACCGATTATTCATCCTTCCTCCTGCAGGCGCAGTCGTCGGGCGCCAAGGTCATCGGGCTGGCCAACGCCGGCCTCGACACGTCCAATTCCATCAAGCAGGCGGCTGAATTCGGCATTGTTCAGGGCGGCCAGCGCCTTGCGGCACTTCTGTTCACGCTGGCCGAGGTGCATGGGTTGGGCCTTCAGGCCGCGCAGGGCGTCGTGCTGACCGAGGGCTACTACTGGGATCGCGACGACAAGAGCCGCGAATTCGGACAGCGCTTTTTCAAACGCACCAACCGCATGCCGAACATGATCCAGGCCGCGACCTATTCGGCGGTGACGCAGTATCTGAAGGCGGTCGACAAGGCCGGCACCGACGAGACCGAAGCCGTCGCCAAGCAATTGCATTCGATGCCGGTTGACGACGCCGTGACGACCAACGGCAAGGTGCAGGCGGACGGCAACATGGTCCACGACATGTATCTCTACCAGGTCAAGGCGCCCAACGAGAGCACCAAGGACTGGGACTATTACAAATATCTCGCAACCATCCCCGGCAACGAGGCCTTCCTGAGCGAGAAGGAAAGCGGCTGTCCAACCGCGGCCCAGTGATCGGCGCGGCCCGTGGCGCCGTCTGATCTCAACGCCGACGAGCCGCCGGTGGTGCTCTCCGCCCGCGGGCTGCGGCGTGATTTTGCCGGCTTCGTCGCCGTCAGGAATGTCGATCTCGACGTCCGCCATCGCAACATCCATGCGCTGATCGGGCCTAACGGCGCCGGCAAGACGACCGTTTTCAACCTGCTCACCAAGTTCCTGGCGCCGACCAGCGGCAGGATCGAACTGCTCGGCCACGACATCACCCGCACGCCACCGGCAAAGGTGGCGCGCATGGGGCTGGTGCGCTCGTTCCAGATATCGGCGATCTTTCCGCACCTTAGCGTGCTCGACAATGTGCGCGTCGCATTGCAGCGGCCGGGTGGGCTCGGCGTCCAGTTCTGGCGTTCCCTGGCGGCGCTCGATAGGCTGACGCCGCGAGCCGTCGAACTGTTGCGCTCCGTTGGTCTCGACGACGCCAGGAACAGGCTGGCCGGCGATCTTTCCTATGGAAGGAAGCGCGCGCTGGAGATCGCCACGACCCTGGCTCTCGACCCGAAGGTGCTGCTGTTGGACGAGCCGATGGCCGGCATGGGGCATGAGGACGTCGCCATGATTTCCGACCTCATCCGTTCGGTGGCGAGCGATCGCGCGGTGCTGATGGTCGAGCACAATCTGACTGTTGTCGCCGATCTCTGCGACTGGATAACCGTCATGCAGCGCGGCGAGGTGCTCGCCGCCGGCGACTACGCGACGGTCAGCCGCGACGAGCGCGTGAAGGTCGCCTACATGGGCACCGCCGATGACTAGTGCCGCCCCCCTGCTTGCGGTCCGCGGCCTCAACGCCTGGTATGGCGAGGGCCATGCGCTGCACGGCGTCGATCTGGAGGTGTTTGCGGGCGAGACGGTCACGCTGCTCGGCCGCAACGGCGTCGGCAAGACGACGACGCTGCGCGCCATCATGGGGCTGATCCGCACTCGGACCGGCGAGGTCGTTTTCGACGGTGCGGATCTGATGCGCCTGCCGCTGCACCGCACCGCGCATCAAGGCATCGGCTTCGTGCCGGAGGAGCGCGGCATTTTCGCGACGCTGACGGTCGACGAGAATCTGGTGCTGCCGCCGGTCGTCGCCGAGGGCGGCATGAGCGTCGCGGAGATATTCGACCTCTTCCCCAATCTGAAGGAGCGCCGCAACAGTCCCGGCACGAGGCTGTCGGGCGGCGAACAGCAGATGCTGGCGATCGCCCGCATGCTGCGAACCGGCGTCAAGATGCTGCTTCTCGACGAGCCGACCGAGGGCCTGGCTCCCGTCATCGTGCAGCGCATCGGCGAGTTGCTGGTGACGTTGAAGAAGCGCGGCATGACGATCCTGCTGGTCGAGCAGAATTTCCGCTTCGCCAGCCGTGTCGCCGATCGCTTCTACCTGATGGAGCACGGCAAGGTCGTCGCCGGGTTCCCGGTCGGCGAACTGACGAACCGCATGGGGCAGCTCCACGACGTTCTGGGTGTATGAGGACGCCATGACGATGATCTTCGGAATCCCCGTCCAGGCACTGCTTGGCCAATTGCTGGTGGGGCTGATCAACGGCTCCTTCTACGCCATGCTGAGCCTGGGTCTGGCCGTCATTTTCGGCTTGCTGCGCGTCATCAATTTCGCCCATGGCGCCCAGTATATGCTCGGCGCCTTCGTAGGCTATCTGCTGCTCACTTATCTCGGCATCGGTTACTGGCCCGCGCTGATCCTCGCGCCGCTGATCGTCGGCCTCTTCGGCATCGTGGTCGAGCGCCTGGCGCTGTCGCGGCTTTACGACACCGATCCGCTCTATGGCCTGCTTTTCACCTTCGGTCTCGCGCTCGTGCTCGAAGGCATATTCCGCTATTACTACGGCGTGTCGGGAAACCCCTACGCCGTGCCGCCGCTGCTTGCGGGCGGCACCAATCTCGGCTTCATGTTCCTGCCCAACTATCGCGGCTGGGTCGTGGTCGCCTCGCTGATCGTCTGCTTCGGAACCTGGGCGCTGATCGAGAAGACCAGGCTCGGCTCCTATCTGCGCGCGGCAACCGAGAATCCCCGTCTCGTCCAGGCCTTCGGCGTCAACGTACCGTTGCTGCTGACACTGACCTACGGCCTCGGTTCCGCCCTTGCCGGGCTTGCCGGCATTCTGGCCGCCCCCGTCTATCAGGTGAGCCCGCTGATGGGATCGGATCTCATCATCGTCGTCTTCGCGGTCGTCGTCATCGGCGGCATGGGGTCGATTCTTGGCGCGATCGTCACCGGCTACATGCTCGGCCTCGCCGAGGGCCTGACCAAGGTCTTCTATCCCGAGGCCTCCAACCTCGTGGTCTTCGTCATCATGGCGATCGTGCTTCTGGTCCGGCCGGCCGGCCTGTTCGGAAGGGATGCCTGACATGTCGGAAGGGACATCTGACATGGCCGGGCTGTCGCGTCGCGAGACATCAGCCGGAACCCCGGCATGGCTCGAATGGACGCTGGTCGGGCTCGGCATAGCGGCGCTGCTGGTAGCGCCCTTCCTGGTTTACCCGATCTTCCTGATGAAGATGCTGTGTTTCGCGCTGCTTGCCTGCGCGTTCAATCTCCTGCTCGGCTACACCGGCCTGCTGTCGTTCGGCCACGCCACCTTCTTTGGCGGCGCCGCCTATTTCACCGCGCATGCCGTCAAGGTGTGGGGCTGGCCGCCGGAAGCCGGCATCCTGCTCGGCATGGCGGGCGGCGCGCTGCTCGGCCTGGTCATGGGCTTCTTCGCCATTCGCCGGCAAGGCATCTATTTCGCCATGATCACCCTGGCGCTATCACAGATGTTCTTCTTCTTCTGCGTGCAGGCGCCTTTCACCGAGGGTGAGGACGGCATTCAGGGCGTACCGCGCGGCATGCTGTTCGGTGTCCTCGACCTGAACGTCTCGCTGAATATGTATTACTTCGTGCTCGCGGTATTCCTGATCGGCGTTTTCGCCATCTGGCGCATCGTCAATTCACCCTTCGGCATGATCCTGCGCTCGATCCGGGAAAACGAGAGCCGCGCCATTTCGCTGGGCTATTCCGTCGCCAACTACAAGCTCGGCGCCTTCGTCATGTCGGCGGCGCTGGCCGGGCTGGCAGGCTCCCTCAAGGCGATCGTCTTCCAGTTCGCCACGCTCACCGACGTCACCTGGCAGATGTCGGGTGAGGTGATCCTGATGACGCTTCTGGGCGGCATCGGCACTATGGTCGGGCCGATTGTCGGCGCCAGCCTCGTCGTCGGGCTGGAGAACACGCTTGCCACCTCCGGTTTCCCGGTGACCATCGCCACCGGGCTGATCTTCATGGTGTGCGTGCTGGTCTTCCGGCGCGGCATTGTCGGCGAACTTTATGCGCGGCTTCTCAAGCGACAGGGCAAGCACTGATCAGTTCCAGATCGACCGGGCGCGATTGATCGGGCCACGCCAGGGTGCCGGCGAACGATGACCCCCGGTTGAGCGACTACGGGTTTTGCTGGACACGTTTTTCGAGTTCGGCTGTGCGCGCGCTCAAATCGTCCAATTCAAAGCTTTGAGATGTAAGGAAAGCGGCCGATCCGTTGTTCGGATCGGCGGCAAGACGATGCGCTTCCCGCAGATGATGTTTCAGCCAGGCGCGCTGCTCGCGCTGCAACCGGGCACGTTGAGGGCCTTGTTCGCGATGCATCAGCGTATTGTAAGCCGCGTTCAACCTGGCATCGAACTTGTCGATCTCGACTTTCCCGCAATCCAGCATTTCCGACGTGGCACCGCCGGACCGGTCGACGCACGCTTTCATTTCATCATCGCTCTGCGCCATCGCTGGATGAGCCGTTGTCATGGCCAGAATTCCGAAGAGGCAGGCATATCGGAGCATGGAGGCGGTTCCTTGATACCAAAGGCTGGATGCGGGTCAGGGCATATCTGTTTCGGCACGCCCATCTCGGATCGGCAACGAGGGCGGCCCACGATATGTTGGGCAGAGCGTCAGCGCGTCAAGGTTCGGCCCGCCGTGCCCCCATCACCCGTAACACCCCCGCTCCACCGCCAGCCGGCGCACCAGCGCCAGCACCGCGTCGATGGTCGGCGTCGGCTTGTCCACCAGCCGGCCCAGTTCCTGCACCGCGCTCACCAGCGCGTCGATTTCCATCGGTCGGCCCCGTTCCAGGTCCTGCAGCATCGAGGTCTTGTGCTCGCCGACATCGCCGGCGCCCTTGATGCGGCGGTCGACCCCGATCGGAAAGCGCACGCCGAGGCTTTCGCCGATCGCCTGTGCTTCCAGCATCATGGTGCGGGCGAGCGTGCGGGTGCCGTCGTCGGCGACGATTGCCGCAAGCGTGGAGCCGGTCAGCGCCGAGATCGGGTTGAAGGAGAGGTTGCCCCACAGCTTCACCCATATCTCGCTTCGGATATCCTCGCGCACCGGCGCCTGCAGGCCAGCCTTGACCATTTCCTCCGCCAGTCGCGTCACCCGTTCGCTGCGTTCGCCCGAGGGCTCGCCGAGCGAGAACCGCTTGCCCTCGACATGGCGGATGAGGCCGGGCGCGTCGACCTCGACGGCGGGATAGACGACCGAGCCGATGACGCGCTCCGGCCCGATCCGCTGCCAGATCGCCCCTTCGGGATCGACCGCGCTCAGCCTTGTGCCTTCGAGCGGCCCGCCCAGTTGATGGAAATACCACCATGGCACGCCATTCTGCATGGTGACGACGGATGTGTGATCCCCGAGCAGCGGCGCGATCTGGTCAAGCGCCGGGGTCAGCGAATGGGCTTTCAGCGCCAGCACGACAATGTCTTGGACGCCGAGCTTTTCGGCGTTGGTGGCGGCTCTCACAGGCGCCATCGATTCCTCGCCGTCCTCGATCAGGCGCAGGCCGTTTGCCTGGATCGCTTCCAGATGCGCGCCGCGCGCGACGATCGACAGGTCGGTACGGCCGGCGAGCGCCAGCTTGGCGGCGAGATAGCCGCCGATGGCGCCGGCGCCGAAAATGGTGATCTTCATCGTCAAAGCCCGAGTTTGGCGGCGAGCCCGATGCGCTGCAGCTTGCCGGTCGCGCCCTTGGGGATCTCGTCTAGGATCAGGATCTTGCGCGGCACCTTGAAGTCGGCGAGCCGCGTGGCGGCATGGCTGCGGATGTCGCTTTCGGTGGCGATCATGCCTTCGCGCAGCACCACGGCCGCCGCCACCTCCTCGCCGAGCTTGTCATGCGGCATGGCGAAGGTGACGACCTGCGCCACCGCCGGATGGTCCATCAGCACGTCGTCGACCTCGAGCGGCGAGATCTTTTCGCCGCCGCGGTTGATGATCTCCTTGAGCCGGCCGGTGACGCGGAGATAGCCGTCCTCATCGAGCACGCCCTGGTCGCCGGTGTGGAACCAGCCATGCGCGAAGGCCGTGGCATTGGCCTCCGGGTTCTTCTCATATCCTGCGGTGACATTGGGTCCGCGAATGACGATCTCGCCGGTCTCGCCGGGATCCATCAGCCGCCCGTCCGGCGCCATCACCGCGACCTCCGGTCCGGCGCCGGCACCGACGCTGCCCGGCTTGCGCAGGCCCGGCGGCAGCCGGTTCGACGCCATCTGGTGGGCGGCCTCGGTCATCCCGTAGGATTCGATCACCGGGCAGCCGAAGGTCGCTTCCAGTTCCCCCATCACTTGCGCCGGCAGCGATGCCGAGGACGAGCGGATGAAGCGCAGGCGTGCCGCCGCCAGCACTTCCGCATTGCGCGCCGCACGCGGCAGGATCGCCTGGTGCATGGTCGGCACCGCCGTGTACCAGCTCGGCTTGGCATCGCCCAGCCACTGGAAGAAGCGCAGCGCGTTGAAACCCGGCGTGCAGTAGATGCTGCCGCCGGCAGCCAGCGACGACAGCACCGCCGCGATCAACCCATGGATGTGGAACAGCGGCATGATGTTGAGGCAGCGGTCGTCGGCGCTTAGGCCGAGCGTGGCGCCGATATGGGCTGCCGAGGCGGCGATATTGGCATGGCTGAGCGGCACCAGTTTTGGGCGCGATGTCGTGCCCGACGTGTGCAGCAGCAGCGCGATGTCATCATCCCCTGCCATGTCGGGCGCCGCCTGCGGACCGATCGCCGCGCCCTCGATGGTGAAGGAGCCGGCAGGCGCGTCGGCTTGCACGACAAGCCTGAGCACGCCGATGCCGAGCCGTTCGGCGACCGCCACGGCCGGGCCGGTCTCGGTCTCCGAAACCAGGATTGCCTTGGCGCCGATGTCGGCGAGGTAAAAATCCAGCTCGTCGGCGCGGTACGCAGGATTGAGAGGCGCCGTCGACGCGACCGCCGCCACCGCGACGAAGGCGGTGGCCATCTCCGGTCCGTTCGGCAGCACGATCGCCACCCGGTCGCCCCGGCCGATGCCGAGCGCATGCAGCCGCTCAGCGGTACCCGCGATCAGGCTGCGCAGCCCACCATGGGTCAGCGTCGCCCTGTCGGGCGCCAGGATCGCCGGCGCGTCGTCGGCGCCTGCGGCGAGGCGATGGGAAAGGTCTTTTGAATTCGTGCTCATGGTCACCGACTATTGTTCCAATCTGTCGAAATCCAGCAGCGACACACAGTGTGAAGCCGGCGGCCCTCAATATCCCAGCGCCATGCCGTCCTTGCGCGGATCGGAGGCGCCGGTCAGCGTGCCTTTGTCCCAGTCGATCAGCACCGCCTGGCCGCCACCGAGCGGCTGGTACGGCTCGACGACGCGATGGCCGCGCTCGCGCAAGCCTTCGATCGCAGCAGTGGGAACGCTGCGCTCCGCCTCCACCGTGTCATCATTGTAGAACACACGCGGCGCATCCAGCGCCTGCTGCGGGTCCATCCCGAAGTCGATCATGTTGGTCAGGAGATGGACATGGCCGAACGGCTGGTAGCCGCCGCCCATGACGCCGAAAGGCATCACCACGCGGCCATTCCTGGTCGCCATGCCCGGCATGATCGTGTGCATCGGCCGCTTGCCGGGCGCAATCGCGTTCGGATGCGCCGGGTCGAGGCGGAAGCTCGAGCCACGGTTCTGCAGCACAACACCGGTCTTCGGCCCGACGACACCGCTGCCGAAGGAGTAATAGGTCGAGTTGATGAAGGAGACCGCGTTGCGGTCGCGGTCGACGATCGAGATGTAGACCGTGTCGCTGCCCGGTAGCTCCAGGCGCGGCAGATGCGTCATGGCGCGGTCGCGATGGATTTCGGCGCGCAGCCGGTCGGCATAGGCGCCGGACAGAAGCTGCTTTATCGGCACATGAACCTGGTCCTGGTCGCCGACGAAACGGTCGCGGTCCTGATAGGCCAGGCGACCGGCCTCGATCTCCAGATGCAGCCGCTCGGCGCCATTGGGGTCGAGGCCGCCGAGCTTGAAGCCGGACAGAACGTTCAGCATCAGCAGCGCCGTCAGCCCCTGGTTGTTCGGCGGCATCTGGTGGATGTCATGGCCGCCATAGGCGGTGCTGACCGGCGACACATAGTCGCCCTTGGTCGCGGCGAAATCCTCGTGCGAGTGAAGCCCGCCCAATTCCTTGAGCCGGCGCACCATGTCGTCGGCGACCGCCCCTTCGTAGAAACCTGCGCGGCCCTGCTTTGCGATCACACGCAAGGTGGCGGCGAGTTCGGGCTGGCGGTGGATGTCGCCGGCCTTCGGCGCCTGGCCGCCTGGCAGGAAGATGCGCGCGGCGTGTTCGTCGGCGGTAAGGTCGATCTCCGGGTCCGCCCAGTCGAAGGCGACGCGGTCCTGCACGACATAGCCGTCCTCGGCATAATGGATGGCCGGCGCCAGCACCTCGGCAAGGTCCTTGCGGCCATGGTCCTGAAGCAGCCGGCTCCAGGCATCGACGGCGCCCGGCACGGTCACCGCGTGTGGTCCCTGTTTCGGAAGCTCGTTGAACCCCTTGTCGAGATACCAGTCGACGGTGGCGCCCGCGGGCGCGCGGCCCGAACCGTTGAAGGCCAGCACGTCGCCTTGTCCCTTCGGGCAGTAGAGGACAAAGCAATCGCCGCCAATGCCGGTCGATTGCGGCTCGACGACGCCCTGCACGGCGGCGGCGCAGACGGCGGCGTCCATGGCATTGCCGCCGGCGCGCAGCATGTCGATAGCTGCAAGGGTCGCAAGCGGGTGCGAGGTCGCGGCAACCGCTTGCGTGGCACGAACCGGCGAGCGGCCGGGAAACTGGAAATCACGCATTCTGTCTGGATATCCCATGGTCTGATGAAATCAATGCCGCCGCCCGAAGATCTGCGCCACCGACAGGAGCAGGACGGAAAGCACGATCAGGCAGGTCGATATGGCGGCGATGGTCGGGTCGATCTGGTCGCGCAGCGCGTTGAACATGCGCCGCGTCAGCGTGGTGGTCTCGCCGCCCGAGATGAACAGTGAAACCACCACTTCGTCGAAGGAGGTGATGAAGGCGAACAGCCCGCCCGAGACGATCGAGAAACGGATCTGCGGCATCGTCACCTGCCAGAAGGCGGCGATGCGCCCGGCGCCCAGGCTGCGCGCCACGCGCTCCTGGTTCATGTCGTAGGAGCGCAGGCCGGACAGCACGGTCAGCACCACCAGCGGCAAGGCCTGCACCGTATGCGCGATGACCAGCCCGGTCAGCGTGTTGTTGAGGTCGATGCGGGCGTAGAGGAAGAAGGTGCCGATGCCGATCAGGATCACCGGGATGATCAGCGATGCGGTGAGCAGCGCGTTGATGGTGCCGTTGAAGCGCAGCGTGCCCCGGTTGATCGCATAGGCGGCGGCGGTGCCGAGCGGCGTCGCCACCAGCACGGTCATGACAGCCACCTTGACCGAGACGATGGTCGCATCGCGCCATTCCACCGACTGGAAATAGGTTTCGTACCAGCGCAGCGACCATTGCTGCGGCGGGAACTGCAGCAGCGTCGAATCCGAAAAAGACATGATGACGATGATGACCGACGGCGCGATCAGGAACAGCAACACCAGGCCGCCCAGAGCGTAAAGCCACAGGCGTTGCCGATGCGAGATTGGCAGGCCGATATCTGCGCTCATCGGGAACTCCACACGCCGGTGGCGCGCGCGCCAAGCAGCCATTGGAAAAGGCCGAGAAGCGCCAGCGTGACCACCAGCAGCACCACGCCGAGCGCGGCACCCGCGCCCCAGTTGGAATAGAGGCTGGTGGTCTGCTCCATGCGCATCGCCCACATGATCACCTTGCCGCCGCCCATCAGCGCCGGGGTGACGAAGAAGCCGAGACACAGCACGAAGACGATGACCACGCCCGAAGCAAGGCCGGGCAGCGACAGCGGAAAGAAGATCTGCCGGAAGGTTGCGACCGGACCGGCGCCGAGATTCATGCCGGCGCGCAGGCAGTCGGTGTCGATGGTCTTCATCGAGGCGTAGAGCGGCAGCACCAGGAACGGCAGCAGGATATGCGTCATGCCGATGACCACGCCGGACAGATTGTTGGCGAGCGACAGCGGCTGGCTGATCACGCCGAGGTCGATCAGCCAGCTGTTGATCAGGCCCTTGCGCTGCAGGATCACCAGCCAGGCATAGGTACGCACCAGCACCGACGTCCAGAACGGCAGGATCACGAAGATCAGGCAGATCGATGCCGCCCGGCGCGGCAGCTGCGACAGCATGTAGGCGAGGGGATAACCCAGCAGCACGCAGGCGCCGGTGACGATGAAGGCGACCTTGAAGGTGGTGACGAAGGTCTTGATGTAGGAGGCCTGCTCGAAGAAGCGCGCATAGTTGGATGTGCTGAAGGCGCCGGCCTCGTCGAACAGCGATAGCCAGAACAGCCAGCCGATCGGCACGATGATGATGGCGAAGACGAGGAACAGGCTCGGCGACAAAAGTGCCAGCAGCCGCAGCGACTCGCGCCGCGCGTCGGCGCGCAGCGCCTGCGCGTTGAGGTCCCGGCCCGCGCCGGCTGGTTCTCTCAGGAGGGCGGATGGCGCGCTCATCTTTCGGCCGCCACCAGGATGGTGTCCTGCGCATCGAGGCCGAGGCGGATCGGCTGGCCGGGCGCCGGCAGCCTGGCCAGCACATCGCTGCGGCAGTAGTCGCGCAGAGTCAGCTGGCGGCCGTCGCGCAGGACCGCGTAGCAGACGAAACTGTCGCCCTGGTAGATGATGTCGCCGACCGTGGCATCGAGCACATTGATGCCGCTCGACGGTTCGGCCGCCGTGACCAGCCGCAGCTTTTCCGGCCGCACCACCATCAGATGTTGGCCGGGGGCCGGTGCCGCCCCCGCCGTTTGGATGCGCCTGTCCTCATACCAGACCGAACCGTTGCGGCATTCGACCGGAATGAAATTCGATTCGCCGATGAAGCCGGCGACGAATTGCGTCTTCGGCGCGGCGTAGAGCGTCTCGGGCTTGTCGAGCTGCTCGATGCGTCCGGCATTCATCACCGCGATGCGGTCCGACATGGTGATGGCTTCGCGCTGGTCGTGCGTGACATAGACCGTCGTCATGCCAAGCCGCCGGTGCAGGGCGCGCAGCTCGATCTGCATATGCTCGCGCAAGCCTTTGTCCAACGCCGACAGGGGCTCGTCCATCAGCACGATGCGCGGTTCGAAGACAATGGCGCGCGCCAGCGCCACGCGCTGGCGCTGGCCGCCGGAAAGCTGGTCGACACGCCGTTCGCCTAGGCCCTTGAGCTTCACCAGTTCCAGTGCTTTTTCGACACGCTCGGCGGTCTCGGTGGCCGCCACGCCGCGCTGCTTCAGCGGAAAGGCGATGTTGTGAAAAACGTTCATATGCGGAAACAGCGCGTAGTTCTGGAACACCATGCCGATGTTGCGCCTATGCGGCGGCGTGGTGATGATCTCGTCGTCGCCGACCCGGATCGACCCTCCATCGGCCCGCACGAAACCTGCCAGGATCATCAGCAGCGTCGTCTTTCCGGAGCCGGAAGGCCCGAGCAGCGTCAGGAACTCGCCGGCCTCGACATCGAGGTTCAGGTCGCGCAGCACCGATACGCTGCCAAATCGTTTCTCGATCCGGCGCATGCTGATCGGCAGCGCGGATGGCGCAATGGACAAGATTCTTTTCTCCTTAGGGCAATTCCAGGGAAAGTGAGGAGCGGTTTTCCCTCAGGAATTGCGTAAAAACAAAGAGATAGAGTGGTTCGACGTTTCGGAGAAACGGTGAACTGCTCTGGGCGGCGAAGAGGAGGGCGGGGCGAAGCAGCCTTTGCGGCTTGCGCCGCCCTGCCGTGAAGTGTCTTCCGGGCAGCTATTGCTGGATCAGATTGTTGAACTTCTCGGTCGCCTCGACCAGCGTGTCGCGCCAGAACTCGGCATCCTGCAGCACCTGCTTCTTGACGTTTTCGGGCGCCGAGTTGATGTCCTTGATCCGTTCGGGCGGGATCTTGCCGGTCTCGAAGGCCTTTTCGTTCACCGGCCCATTGTCGACATAGAGCGGCAGGTTGGCCTGCAATTGCGGGCTCACGAACATCGCCAGCGCCTTCATCGCCGCTTCCTTGTTCTTGGCGCCCTTGGGGATGACCATGCAGTCGGCGGTCAGCACGCCCTGGTCGAAGGAGAAGCTGACCGGCGCGCCTTCTTTCTTCAGCGTGCCGGCGCGGCCGTTCCAGATGCTCGCCATGTCGACCTCGCCGTCCTTGACCAGCTGCATGGCCTGTGCGCCTGATGTCCACCAGGCGTCGACATGGCCGCGGATCTTGTCGACCGATTTCAAGGCGCCGTCGATGTCGACTGGATAGACCTTGTCGATCGGCAGGCCGGAGGCGAGAGCGGCGACGCTCAGCGTCTCGGTCGCCTGGCTGCTGGAGAGCGCGCGCCGCCCCGGGAATTTTTCCACGTTCCAGAAATCGGCCCAGGTCTTGGGGCCTTTGTCGCCGAACACATCGGTCCGGTAGATCAGCACGACGGAGGTGTAGGAAATGCCGACCCAGTCGTCATGGACCAGCTTCGGGTTGATGCCGCTCTTGTCGATCAAGCCGTAATCGAGCTTCTCGAACAGCCCTTCCTTCGAGCCGCGCGCGCATTCGTCGGCGCCAAGCTCGGTGATGTCCCACTTCACCGCGTTGCCGGTCACCTGCAGCCGCACGTCGTCGAGGCCGTTGGTGGTGTCCTGCTTGATGGTGATGCCGAGCGCTTTGGCGGTCGGATCGAAGAACGCCTTGGTCTGCGCCTCCTGATAGGTGCCGCCCCACGAGGCGACAGTGATCGTATCGGCGGCAAAGGCGGGCGCCGCTGCCGATGCCATGAGGCCCGCGACCGCGGCAATCCCAAGGCTATTGATGGTTTTCATGTCGGTTCTCCAGCCGGTGTTCCCATTTGTTTTGATTTAGCATGCGATTTTGTATACAATTTTCAGTGTAGCCTAGGGATCGACGATGTCAACACCGTCCGAATCTGGCTGACAGGCACGATGCAGGCGGGCGTGAGCAGCGCCGTCAAGGCGTGGCAAATCGCGCCGACTGCGAATAGAGATAGGCAAATATCGATTGCCGGTGGGGACGGATCTTTGAGCAAGCAACCCAAAAACACACTGCGCGACTCGGTCTACACGTCGCTGAAGGCGATGATCGTGACCGGCCAGATTCCGCCCGGCTCGCGCGTCACCGAGAGCGACATAGCCGCAAAACTCAATGTCAGCCGCACGCCGGTGCGTGAAGCCTTCAACCGCCTCGAGCGCGACGGCCTGGTCACCGGCCGGCCGCGCCAGGGCTATGTCGTCACAGAGTTCGACATCAACATGTTCCGCGAGGCCTTCGCCATCCGCGAACTGCTCGACGGCCATGCGACCGAACTGGCCGCGGCCGCCGCGACCGACAAGGACAAAGCGCGGCTGCGCGCCATGCTGGCCGAATGCGAGCGGTTGGCCGCCATTCCGGACCGCACCACAAAGGAAAAATTCCAGGAGCTGGAGGTCGGCATCGACCTGCATCGCGTCATCGCTGAGATCAGCGGCAATGCCATGCTGCACGGCATGCTGTGCGGCATCCTCGACAAGTGCCAGCACTATGTATGGACCGAACTCTTGTGGCTCGACGAATGGAAGATCGCCCGCGACGAGCATGCCGAGATCGTCGAAGCGATCTGCGCCGGCGATGCCGCCCGGGCCGGCGCCCTGGCCCGCGCCCATGTGCGCGGCTCACGCGAAAACGTGCTGCGCCTGCTGCAGGCAAAGTCGGACTACCAGAGCTTTCTCGCCAAGGCGTCCTGAGGAGACCAAAGCGCGAAGCATGAATCCGTTCAGGCGCGGCGCGCTTTAGCGGACGCCTCGACCCACGCTCGCGTGGCCTGACAGCTTTCCATCGCCCGCCAGAAGGCGTCGCGTTCGCTGAGCCGGGCCATGTAGGTTTGCTCGACCTCGCCGAGCGCGACCCCGCCAAAAACCAATTGCGATCCAAAATCAGTCGATCTAGCCTATAACCGATTGCATAACACAATCGGAACCGCGCGGACGTGCCGGTGAGGAAGGAAGGGGTATGGCCAAGCTCGTGTTCGGAATGAACCAGTCCCTGGACGGCTATGTCGACCATATGGGATTTGCGCCAGGCCCCACGCTCTTCCGCCACTTCATCGAGGAGGCTCAGGCGCAGGCGGGCAGTGTCTATGGCCGCCGGATGTATGAAATCATGCGGTACTGGGACGACGATCATCCCGAATGGAATGCGCACGAACGCGCCTTCGCGGCGGCGTGGCGGAACCAGCCGAAATGGGTCGTCTCGCGCTCGTTGAAGTCGGTTGGTCCCAACGCCAGGCTCGTCGGGGATGATCTCGAGGGCGCGATGCGGGAGTTGAAGGCCGACCGCGATGGGGAGATCGAAGTTGCCGGCCCTAACCTGGCGCAAACCCTCACCGAACTTGGCCTGATCGATGAGTATCGGATCTACTTGCATCCCGTCGTGCTTGGGCACGGCAAGCCCTATTTTGCCGGACCCCGGCCACCGCTGCGCCTTATGACCCACGATCGGATCGGCGAGGATGTGATCAGGTTGACCTACGTTCCTGTATAAGCTCGCGGCCCGTCGAATGAAATCGCCGCTGAAGTCCGGTCTTGGGTTGGGCCCCACCGGGCTAAGATGATCACTTGTCTACGCTATCGCCTCCAGGTCCTCCTTCTTGCAGATGGCCCAGGCTTCGAGCCGCCGGCTATGCGCTATGGCGCGTCGCTTCCGGCTCCTCGAGACATTCACCGCCGCTTCCAGCGTTCCCAGAAGCTGCCTTTGGGGCCGTGCGATAGACATGTTTACGATCTGGTCTCGCGCTTGCAATTTCCCTGACTTGGGATATTTTCCCACATATGGACACAGCGTCTCGCCACGTTAAAGCCTTGGCCGACCATCTTCGTCTGCTTCGAGCAGATCGCGGGCTTACCCTTCAGGAGCTCGCGGCAAACAGCGGGGTCAGTCGGGCGACGTTGTCGCGGATCGAGAATGGCGAAGTCAGCCCCACAGCGGAAACGCTTGGTCGTCTGGCGTCGGCTTTCGCATTGCCGCTTTCCCAGCTTCTGGCGCCGCTCGAGCCGGACTTTCCCCCGCTTGTCCACCACGCTGACCAAAGCATATGGTCGGATCAGGAGAAGGGCTTCACTCGTCGTGCTCTTTCGCCGCCCAGCGGGCAGCTGAAGCTCGAAATGATCGAGTGCGAGATCGCGCCCAACCAGCGCATCGTCTACGATCGGCCCGCTCTTCCGGGGCACGAACACCACCTCGTGCTTTTGGCAGGTGCGCTTGTTTTGATCGTCGATGGCGTTCGGCACGACCTGCGTCCCGGTGACTGCCTGCGCTATCGGCTGCGTGGCGCCTCTTCCTTTGAGACCGGCGAACAATCGGCCCGCTACATTATCGCCATGGCTTAAGGAACCGCCATACATGGAAATGCAGATCATTGAACTCGACGGTCTCGCCATCGAAAAAAGGCTGGGCGAGCTTTCCAGGGTTCTCGCGGACAGCGTAGCCGATGGCGCGGCTATCAGCTTCATGGCGCCCATGCCCTACGAGGACGCGGCTCGGTTCTGGTCGGGCGATGTTCGACGTGAGGTCGCTGCAGGACGCAGAGTGCTTTTCGGCGCGGAGCGGGACGGCGAGATCGTCGGAACCGTCCAGCTTCTCACCGCCATGCCGCCCAACCAGCCGCATCGCTGCGAGATCGCAAAGATGATCGTCCATCCGCAGGCACGCAGGCTCGGCATCGGGCGAGCCCTGATGAATGAAGCGCTGGATCGCGCGCGTGAACTGGGGAAAACCCTCGTAACCCTCGACACGCGAACCGGGGACGCCGCGGAGCCGTTATACGCTTCTGTCGGCTTCGAGGTGGCTGGTGTGATCCCCGACTTCGCCTGGGACCCGGACGGCAAGGCGCTGCACGCGACGACCTACATGTTCAGGCGGATATAGCCGGGTGCCAGCGGGTCTGATTCTCGCTGGCATGAGCGCGGTGATCGGCGGAATGCTGGTTGCCGCGCAAGGTCCGATTTGCGCGCGTCTGTCCGAGGAACTGAACCGCGATTCGCTTGCCGCGGTCTTTTTGGCCTTCTTGATAGCCACCGTCGCGGCCCGTCTGCTGGTGGTCAGGCTCGGCAGTTGGCGCTCGATCCGTACCCGCCCTGACCTCGATGCCTCACGGTCTACGATCACTTTGGGGCGTTCGGACTAACCGAAAGGCCTTTCGGCATGGGGCGTCTGATCGGATTGATGCTCGTTGTGATCGGAGTGCTCGTCAGGGCAAGGGCATAACGAACGACGGCTTCTCGACACGCCCGTGACGTCCCTCGCGCGCTCCTCATGCCGCCGGCAGAGAGGGCTTGAAACCTCGTTTCCGGATCGTCGCCACGATTTGTCATCCGCCTCGGTGTGACACCTGTGCGACAGATCGACTCTCGCGTGGCTTCCGACGGGCCACTCGATCCGAATACCCAACGACATGGATGAGTTTTTGGCGCGCCCGAAGAGATTCGAACTCCTGACCCCCAGATTCGTAGTCTGGTGCTCTATCCAGCTGAGCTACGGGCGCGCATCAGGCCATGTTTTCAACGGCCCTGCGATCCGATCCCAAGGACCGGCCGCGAATGTGTGCAGTTCCCTAACGACTGAATTTGGGAAAAGCAAGCCGATCCGGCAAAAGTTTTGTCGTGGGTGTGTCATCCGGTGACGACGGCCCCGATCCCAGGGCTTTGAAGCTGCCGCGAAGCCAGTCTGATTCAGGCCGAGTGGGGAAAAGTCGCGGCGAAGATCATCGAAAGCGTCAGACTTGAGGGGCAGAAGCCTCGGGAAAACAGCGCCGAGCCCGTCACGCCGGGCGGCGCAGGCTGCCGCGGGCCTGGTCGAGCCGCACCGGCTGGTCGGGGATGGTGACGGCGAAAGTGGTGCGCCCGCCAATCGATTCGACCAGTTCCACCGTGCCGCCATGCGCCCTGATCAGTTCGTGGGCGATCGCCAGGCCAAGGCCGGTGCCGCCGCTGCGCGCCGAGCCGCGGAACGCCGCGAACAGGTTTTCGCGCGCCTTCGGTGGCAGGCCGGGGCCGGTATCGGTGACGGCGATGCGGCTGACGCTGCCCATGCGCTCGGCCGATACGGCGAGCCGCCGCACCACGGCGCTCTCGGTGTCGGCCGCCATCGCCTGCACCGAGTTGCGGCAAAGATTGGTGAGCACCCTAAACAGCTGGTCGGAATCGGCGTCCACCTCGAAAGCCGCCTCGACGGCGTTGATGAACTCGATGCCTTCCTCGATGTCGAGCAGGCCGTGCACGTCCTCGACCAGCTGGCGCAGCCGCACCCGGCGGCGCGAAGGCGGCGGCTCCTGCGTGCGGCCATAGTGAAGTACGCCTTCTGAATAGGAGACTGCCCGGTCGAGCGCGCGCAAAAGCTTCGGCGCGAAGGCCTGCACGGTCGGGTCCTTGACCAGGCGCAGGCGGTCCGAAATCAGCTGCGCCGAGGCCAGGATGTTGCGCATGTCGTGGTTGATCTTCGAGACAGCCAGGCCGAGATCGGCAAGGTGTTTCTGCTCGGAGAGCATCTTTTGCAGCCGCTCCTGCATCTGCGACAGTTCGCGTTCGGCAACGCCGATCTCATCGGAGCGGGCGGCGGGATGGATGATGCGGCCAGGGTCGTCGGGCGCTTCGGAGAAGGACAGCATCGAGCGCGTCATCGTGCGGATCGGCCCGATCATGATCAGGTCGATCGCGGCATAGACCAGCATGGCGGTGAACAGCGAGATCAGCAGCGAGACGAAGGCGACGTTGCGCGAATAGATGAGCATGGCCTTGCGCAGCGAGTAATCCGGCATGATCAGCTCGAATTCCTTGTCGCTGTCGCCGACCGGTCCGAAGACGCGCAGCATCCGGTCGCCGCCGAAGAACAGCGTGTCGAGCGCGCCGGTCATGCCTTTGATCATGCCGACGCTGGCGAGGTCGATATGCTCATCGACCTGCGGCGGCATGTCCGCCACCACCAGCAACCGCGAGACGCCGCCGTCGCGCACCGCGATCGCCTTGGCGCCGATCGCCATCAGCACGTCATTCTGTGCCGTGCGCGACAGCGAGGTCGACTCGCCCTGCACCAGCACGATCGACACGGCCGCCGCCGTGCTCAGCCGTTCCTTGAGCCAGCTCAGCCGGTAGCTGGCGATCCAGGGCAGGAAGATGAGCACTTCGGCCAGAAGCACGAAAACGATGGTCAGCAGCAGCAGTTTCGTCGACAGGCCGCGTGACAGGGGTACCGTGCGGACGGCGGCGGGCGCCGTTCCGTTCCCTTCCCCCGCTTGGCTGGTTTCGCTCATGCGACTCTGTCTTCACGATCACTTGATCGGCCAAGATTAGGCGATTACGGCATTTTTGCCAATTTCATCCTTTGGCCGGAACATTAAATTACCGTCATGAAGCCGGCGTCCGCGCCGCGCCGACGCCGGATTGACTTCCAAAACCCTTCTTTCTATAAGCCCGCTCACGCTCGGGCCACTCGTCCCGGCGCGGTTTCGATCGCGCCAAAGCCGGCCCGGCAAAGCTCCTGTTACAGAGTGACAGAATCAAGAAGGGCCGCACCCCGCGGTATTAAAACAAATGAAGCGTACCTACCAACCGTCCAAACTCGTCCGCAAACGCCGGCACGGTTTCCGTGCCCGCATGGCCACCAAGGGTGGTCGTGGAGTCGTCGCAGCTCGCCGCAACCGCGGCCGCAAGCGGCTCAGCGCCTAAGCGAGACGATATCGTTGCCCGCAACCGGCAAGCCAGTGGGGCAAAATCCCAAGCGGCTTCTGAAACGCGCGGAATTCCTGGCCGTCCGTCGTGGTGAAAAGCGACGCGGACGGTTTTTCCTCGTCGAGGTCCTCGACCGCGGCGATGGCCGGGTACCGCGCGTCGGCTACACCGTCACCAAGAAGGTCGGCAACGCTGTTGTGCGCAACCGCGTCAGGCGGCGGCTTAAAGAGGCCGTCCGCGTCCATGCCGCAGATGACATGGTGCCCGGCAATGATTATGTCATCGTCGGGCGCGACGATGCGCTGCGCGCCCCTTTCGGCCAGTTGAAGGCTGAACTCTCCCGCCGACTTCGCGGAACACGATAGGCCAAAGGCTCTCGATGGAAAACAACCGGAACTTCTTCATCACCATCGCGCTGTCGGTGCTGATCCTGACTTTGTGGCAGGTTTTCTACATGAACCCGCGCGTAGAGCAGCAGCGCGAGGCCGCCAAGATCGAGCAGCAGCGGGTGGAAGAGCAGAAGAAGGCGGCCGAGGCCGCCAATCCGGGTGCTGGAACGCCGGCTCCGGCGCCGGGCACCATTCCCAACGCGCCCGGCGGTGACACCGTCACCGCTGCTGGCCGCGATCAGGCGCTGGCCGCTTCCAAGCGCGTCAAGATCGACACGCCGAGCCTCGAGGGCTCGATCAACCTGACTGGCGCGCGCCTCGACGACCTCAAGCTCAAGCACTACACCGAGACCGTCGACAAGAATTCGCCCGAGATCGAACTGCTCAACCCGCAGGCGCTGCCCACCGGCTATTTCGCCGAGATCGGCTTCGTCGGCAACGACAAGACGGGTACGGTACCGGGTGCCGAAACGGTGTGGAATGTCGAGGGCAACCCGACGCTGACCCCATCGACGCCGGTGACGCTCACCTACACCAACGACAAGGGCCTGACCTTCAAGCGCATCTTCTCCGTCGACGCCAATTACATGTTCACGGTGTCGGACACGGTGCAGAATTCCGGCTCGAGCGCGGTTTCGCTGTTCAATTACGGCCGCGTCACGCGCTACGACAAGCCCGCCGTTGCCAGCACCTATGTGCTGCACGAAGGTCTGATCGGGGTTACCGGCACCGAGGGCCTGGCCGAGTACAAATACGCCAAGATCGAATCCGACAAGCAGATTACGCCCGGCAAGTCGACCGATGGCTGGCTCGGCATCACCGACAAATACTGGGCCGTCACGCTGGTGCCGACCGAAAAGCAGCCTTTCCAGCCGCGCTACGCCTTTTTCGAGGACGGCCGGCACCGCTACCAGTCCGACTTCCTGACCGATGCCATCAATGTCGAGGCCGGCCAGTCCGCGACGGTGGAGACTGAGATCTTCGCCGGCGCCAAGGAAGTCGCCAAGATCAACGCCTACGAGGCGGACCGTCATATTCGTCAGTTCAATCTGCTGATCGACTGGGGCTGGTTCTATTTCATCACCAAGCCGATGTTCTGGCTGATCGACACGCTCTACAAATTCTTCGGCAATTTCGGCCTGGCGATCCTCGCCACCACCGTTATCGTCAAGGCCATCTTCTTCCCGCTCGCCAACAAGTCCTACGCGTCGATGGCGAACATGAAGAAGGTGCAGCCCAAGATGCTGGAGATCCGCGAGAAATACGCGGACGACAAGATGAAGCAGCAGCAGGCGATGATGGAGCTGTACAAGACCGAGAAGATCAATCCGCTTGCCGGCTGCTGGCCGGTGGCGCTGCAGATCCCGGTCTTCTTCTCGCTCTACAAGGTGCTCTACATCACCATCGAGATGCGGCACGCGCCGTTCTTCGGCTGGATCCAGGATCTGGCCGCGCCCGATCCGACGTCGCTGTTCAACCTGTTCGGCCTGATCCCGGTGACGTTGCCGCACATGCTGATGATCGGCGTGTGGCCGCTGATCATGGGCGTCACCATGTTCCTGCAGATGCGCATGAACCCGACGCCGCCGGATCCGACGCAGGCCGCGATCTTCACCTGGATGCCTGTTATCTTCACCTTCATGATGGCGGGCTTCCCGGCCGGCCTGGTCATCTACTGGGCCTGGAACAACACGCTGTCGATCCTGCAGCAGGGTGTGATCATGAAGCGCCAGGGCGCCAAGATCGAGCTATGGGACAATCTGATGGCCCTGTTCAAAAAGAAACCGTCACCGGCGGAATAGAAGCTCTCTCTTCGCGAAAGCCCGGTTCGTCCGGGCTTTTTCTTTGGGTGGATATCCGTTCACGTTCCCGTGATCGGCGAAACTGCGAGCGGTCGCGGAGCGTGACTGCGTGTGCATTTCCAAAGGCTATCAATTCCGATCAGCCCTCACCCGGAGGAAGACCACATGCGCTTGCCGTCATTCAGGATCATCGCCATTTCCGCTCTCGTCGCCGGCGTGGCGATTGCCGCCCCCGCCTACGCCAAGAACCCCAATGTCGGTGGGGCGCCGATGTACACCACCAAGAACATCGTCGAGAACGCCGTGAATTCGAAGGACCACACCACGCTCGTCGCCGCCGTCAAGGCCGCCGGGCTGGTGGACACGCTGCAGGGCGCCGGCCCGTTCACCGTCTTCGCACCGACCAACGAGGCCTTCGCGGCACTGCCGGCCGGCACGGTCGACACGCTGCTCAAGCCCGAGAACAAGGACAAGCTCACCAAGGTCCTGACCGCGCATGTCGTGGCTGGCAAGATCTCGGGCGCCGAGATGATGAAGCAGGCCAAGGCGATGGGCGGCAAATACGAGATGAAGACCGTCTCGGGCGACACGCTCACCGCCGAGGTCAAGAAGGGCAAGCTCTTCATCATGGATGAGTCCGGCGGCGAGGCGAAGGTGACCATCGCCGACGTCAACCAGTCGAACGGCGTCATCCATGTCGTCAACAAGGTGCTGTTGCCGAAGTAACGGCTTCCGGTGAAAGGGGCAGTGGCAGGTCGTTGGGGCTTTCTTGGCCTGCCATCCCCGCCTCGTGACGAGGTGCCAAGTTTCTTGGGGAAGTCGTTATCGGCGAGGCCGGGGTCCTGTAGTCCCTCACAGGGCCCCGGTTTCTTTTTGCGTACCGTGAAGACGCTTGGCTTCAGCGATCGAACTTCGACCGCTTCCAGCGCATCATTCCATCACGGCACTATGGTCGACCTTGGCCGGCGTGCCTGGCTTGCGCAGCAAGAGTACCAGCGGGATGGCGGCCAGCGACAGGATCATCATCAGCTTGAAGTCGTCTATATAGCTGATAACGGTCGCCTGCAGCGTTACCACGCCGTCCAGTGCTGCGCGACCGGCGGCGGTGTAGGGGTTCATCGCCTGCGCGATCGCCGGATTGCCGAATGCCTGGTTGAAGGGCGTCACATATGTGGCGATGTTGGCATGGTTGATCTGCACGTTCTGCGTCAGGAGCGCGGTGACCACCGAGATGCCGACGCTGGAGCCGATATTTCGCGACAAATTGTAAAGCCCGGTGCCTTCCGCCCGCCGTTCCGGCGCCAGCGTGGCGAAGGTGATGGTGGTCAGCGGCACGAACAGGAAGCCGAGCCCCGCACCCTGGATGAAGCCGGTGCTGATGATCGTCCATTGCGAGACATCGGGCGTCCAGCCGGTCATGTCGTACATCGCCCAGGCGGTGATCGCGAGGCCGATGAACAGCAGCCAGCGTGTGTCCACCTTGCCGACCAGCCTGCCGACCAGGAACATGCACGCCATCGTGCCAAGGCCGCGCGGACCCATGACGATGCCGGCCGTCACCACCGGATAGCCCATCAGCGTCTGTAGATAGGGTGTCATCAGCGCCAGCGAGGCGAGATAGGTGATGCCGACGATGAAGATGAAGATCATGCCGACGGCGAAATTCCGGTCCAGGAACAGCCGCGGGTTCACGAAGGTGTTCTTGGCGGTGAAGGTGTGGACGAGGAAGATGTAGAAGGCCGACGCGCAGATCAGCGCCTCGACGATGATCTCGGATGAGGAGAACCAGTTGAGCTGCTCGCCGCGGTCGAGAAACATTTGCAGCGCCGCGATGGTGATGCTGAGCATGCCGAAACCCAGCCAGTCGAGCTTTGCCTTGATGTCCAGCTTGGTTTCGAGCACGAACAGCGATACGCCGGCGAAAGCCAGCGCTCCGATCGGCACGTTGATGTAGAACACCCAGCGCCAGGAGACGTTCTCGGTCAGCCAGCCGCCGATGACCGGGCCCAACACCGGCCCGACCATCACCGACACGCCGAACAGCGCCATCGCCGAGCCCCGCTCCTCCACGCTGTAGATGTCGAGCAGGATGCTCTGCGACAGCGGCACCAGTGCGGCGCCGAACAGGCCCTGCAGCAGGCGGAAGCCGACGATCTGCGGCAGCGACTGCGCGAAGCCGCACAGCACCGAGGCGACCACGAAGCCGGTGATCGAGGTCAACAGGATGCGCTTGCGGCCGAAGCGGTTGGCAAGGTAGCCCGAAGGCGGCGTCATGACGGCGGCCGCGACGATATAGGAGGTCAGCACCCAATTGATCTGATCGGCGCTGGCCGAAACGCTGCCCTGTATGTAGGGCAGCGCCACATTGGCGATGGTCGTGTCCAGCGCCTGCATGATGACCGCCAGGATCACGCAAGCCGTGATGGCGCCGCGATTGGCGACCACCGGTGTGGCACCTGCCGCGGTCGCGCTGGTCATGATTTTTGTCCGAACCGGTCGATGAGGTTGGTGACGAAGTCCGGCAGGCCGCGCGCATGGCCGGTCTCGACGTCGACCACCACGCTCATGCCGCCGCGCAGCGGCGGCTTGCCCTTGGTGTCAACGACCGTCACGCGCATCGGGATGCGCTGCACGACCTTGACCCAGTTGCCGGTGGTGTTCTGCGCCGGCAGCAGCGAGAAGCTCGACGACGAGGCCGGGCTGATCGAGGCAACCGTGCCGTGCCAGACGGCGCCTGGATAGGTGTCGACACTGATCGTCGCCGTCTGTCCCGGCCGCACATAGGTCAGTTCGGTTTCCTTCGGCTCCGCCTCGATCCACAGATCCGTCGACGAAACCAGGCTGAAGGCCGGTTGCGAGGCCGGCAGATATTTGCCGACCTGAAGCGCATCGACATTGGTGACGACACCGTCGAACGGCGCCTTGACCACGGAATCGGCGAGGTTGCGCTGCGCATCGTCGACGCCCGACTGGGCCTGCAGGTAGAACGGGTTCTTTTCCACCGGCTGGTTGGCGTCGCCGCCCAGCTGGGCAAGCGTGGCCTGCGCCTGCGCCTTGGCGACGGCCACTTTCTGGCGCGCCGCGACGAGGTCGTGCTGGGCGCTATCGAAAGACGCCTTGGAGGCGGTGGAGGTCTTGAGAAGGTCCTGCTGCCGCTGGAAGGCGGCCTCGTAATAGGGAATGTCGGCTTGCGCCTGTTCGATCTGCGACAGCGACTGCTGGTAGCTCGCCTGCAGGGTCAGCACCTGGTTGCGCACCGTCCCGAGCTGGGCCTGGGCGGCGGCAAGAGCGGTTTCGAAGGAGGCCGGCCGCAGGCGGAACAGCACGTCGCCCTTCTTCACCACCTGGTTCTCGTGTACGTCGATCTCCTGCACGGTGCCGGAGACGTTGGTGGACACACCGAGCGACTGGGCCTGGATGTAGGCATTGTCGGTCGTCATCACCTGGCCGCCGGTCACGTAGTAATAGCCGCCTACGGCGAGCGCGATGGGAAGCAAGGCAAACAGCACCGGCCGCTTCAGACTGCGCTTCGGCTTGGCTGGGGCAGCAGGGGGAGGGGCAACGGCGATAGGAGCCGGCTGCGGCTGCGGCTCCTTGGTCGGCGCCTCGAGTGCCGCCGGCTGCAGCGCAACCGGCGCTTCCAGCTCGTCATTGTCGATGACGACATTGGCACGCCTCTGTTCGCGCTCGCTGTCCAGCCGGATGATCTGGTCGCCGGGGCGACCCGTGGCGGGGTCGTTTTCGGCAGGCTTCTTGGGGGATGTTGATTCAGCCATGGACTTTCTCCCGGTCGCCGGCTGGCTGGGTGCGAGCCGCGAGCAGATTGGATTTGATAAAGTTTGGGGTTTGCAGCCGATGCTGCCGTGTTTCTTCAGGAGAAGGGCCGGCGAAGGCCTCGTCTCGCGTTCTCCGGCCGTTGCCGCGCATGATCTCGAGCAGCCGGCGGACCAGCGGGGCCAGGTAAGGCAGCCAGGCCAGCACCTGCGATTGGGGACGGCTCAGCGCCGACGCCCGCAAACGCTGCTCGAACCGCGTTCGAAGCAGGCGCGCGACGTTGTGCAGCACGAAGCTGATATGGGGCGAGGAGGACATGGGAAGAGATCGGGATCTACGGACAAGTTTTCGTGAGCATGCTTATTATCATCATGCACATAATCCCGCTGGACGGCGCGTGCAAGACGGACTAAGCCGCGTTGGCCAAAAATCGCATGGGCCACGACACGGAAGAGGCGCCCCTGCGGCGCGAATTTTTCCGGCAAGGATTTCGACGATGAACTGGATTAGGATCGCAGCCGTGACGGCTCTCGTCGGGTGTCCCGGCATCGCGGTTGCAAAGGAGGCGGTGAGCTGCGGCGGCGCCGCCATGCTGGGTGGCGCGCAGCTGAACTGCAGCCACGTCGAACCCGCGGCACCGCCGCAATTCTGCACGTTTAGCTGGGCTCTCCACACCATGGCGGGCGACCAGAAGGTCGTCGAAGGCACGTTCCTGCTGCCGCCAGGTGCGGCCAACGTCACCGTCTACCAGGGCAGCGGTTTCGACAGCGCGCTGTCCAATCCGATCGTGATCTGCCGCGGCGACAAATGAGCCTGGCACGCACGGAAGACTCGCACCCCGGCCGATTGGTGCTATAGGGCGGATCACGTTATTTTGACCAGGCGCCTCCGGTTCGGATGCGCCTGTCTGCCAATTCCCGGAAGACCCGACATGGACGGACCCAACCCCGACATCAAGCACCCGATCCCGATGCACACGCGCGTCGGCTTCCTGAAGCCGCTGGTGACGGAGCCGAACATCGAGATCGGCGACTTCACCTATTATGACGACCCGGACGGACCGGACAAATTCGCGCAGAAATGCGTGCTGCACCACTATCCCTTCATCGGCGACAAGCTCATCATCGGCAAGTTCTGCGCCATCGCCGAAGGCGCGCGCTTCATCATGAACGGCGCCAACCACGCAATGTCCGGCTTTTCCACCTATCCGTTCAACATTTTCGGCCATGGCTGGGAAAAAGGCTTTGACCCGGCGACATGGTCGAAGGAGGTGCGCGGCGACACGGTAGTCGGCAGCGATGTCTGGATCGGCATGGAGGCGGTTATCCTGCCCGGCGTGGAAATCGGCCATGGCGCCATCATCGCCGCCAAATCCGTGGTGAAGCATGATGTGCCGCCCTATGCCATTGTCACCGGCAACGCCGCCAAGGTGGTGAAGATGCGTTTCGACGACAGGACGATCAGGCGGTTGCTGGCACTGGCATGGTGGCATTGGCCCGTGGACAAGATCGGCCGCAACCTCGATGCCATCAGGGGCGCCGATATCTCTCTTCTGGAGGCAGCAGCTTGAACGCTCTGAACAGCACTGTGATCACCACCGACCTGTTCACGCGCGGGTGGATCTTCATCCGCGGCGTGCCGGCCATGAAGTTCCTGCCGCCGGAAGGGCCGCCGGAAATCGCCTTTGCCGGCCGCTCCAATGTCGGCAAATCGTCGCTGATCAACGCCCTGGTCAACCAGAAGGGGCTGGCGCGCACCTCCAACACGCCGGGGCGCACGCAGGAATTGAATTATTTCGTGCCGGACGGATTTTCCGGCGAGGGCGCTGACCTGCCGCCGATGGCGCTGGTCGACATGCCGGGCTACGGCTACGCCACCGCGCCCAAGGAGAAAGTCGACGAGTGGACCAAGCTGGTCTTCGACTATCTCAAGGGCCGGGTCACGCTGAAGCGGGTCTATGTGCTGATCGACGCCCGCCATGGCATCAAGGCCAAGGACGACGAGGTGCTGTCGCTGCTCGACAAGGCGGCGGTGTCCTACCAGATCGTGCTGACCAAGACCGACAAGATCAAGGTCGCCGGCGTGCCGCGGCTGATCGAGGAGACGCTGCAAAAGATCAAGAAACGGCCGGCGGCGTTTCCGTTCGTCCTGGCGACGTCATCGGAAAAGGGCGAGGGGCTGGAGGAATTGCAGGCCGCCATCGTGCTTGCCGCCAATGGCGGCTAGAGCAATTCCAGGAAAAGTGTGAGCGGTTTTCCCTTGGGAATTGCGTCAAACTAAGAGTCAGAGTGGTTCGCCGTTTCCATGAAACGGTGAAACGCTCTAGGCCTTTGCCTCCAGCGCAATCATCTGATGGCTTTCTTCCTCCGCGAGCCGTTCGGTGCCATAGTTCTTCAGGAACATGCCGACGCCCGACCTGACGATGTGGTCGATCTCTTCGTCGCTCGGAGCCTTGGTGCGGTAGGCGAAGATGCACTGCCGGAAGAGGCCGGCCAGGCACAGTTCGGTAAACTGGTAGGCGGCAAGATCGACATCGTCGATCTTGAGCAGGCCGCGTTCGATGGCGGCATTGAGAAACTCCACCACCTTGTCATGGCCGCGTTTGGGGCCGCGTTCGTAAAACCGCGCGCCCATGTCGGGGATCCTGTCGGAGGCGCCGATCACCGTGCGTTGCGCCTGGATGACCCTGGCCGAGGTGATCTTCATCGACAGCACCTTGCCGAACTTCACCAGGGTCTGGCGCAGATCGTCGGCGCGGTCGAGCATGTCGTACATATTCTTGAAGATGGTGCCGCGCTCTTCCTCGATCAGCGCTTCGAACAGCTCTTCCTTGTTGGCGAAGTAGACATAGATGGTGCCCTTCGAAACGCCGGCCTCGCGCGTGATGTCGTTCATCGAGGCGGCCTCGAAGCCCTTGTCTATGAAGACTCGGCGGGCGCCGTCGATGATCTGGCTGCGCTTGGCCGGATCCTGTCCGGCCGCCGGGCGGCCGCGGCGCAGGCTTTCCAGCAGGTCGTTGCAGTTGTCGGTTTCGACGTCAGGCGTTGTCTCGGCCATAAAAGTCACACCTCGAAAATAATTCGAACCAACCGGTTCGATTGCCCCTTGATATGGTCCTCTTTTCACGCTATGTCAACGGCCGGATCGAACCGAACGGTTCAGTATTATTACTTTAGAGAGATGTCATGTCCTCGAACGCGCCCAACACAGCCGAAGTCCGCCCCTTCCCCAACGCCAAGGTCGCTCCGGCGACGGAAGCACCGGAGATTCCCGTCCTGCCCGTGGCACCGCCGCCGGCGGCCGAAGCTCCAGCCAAGAAGAAGCGCTCGGTGCGTTCCTTCCTGTTGCCGATCATCGGCCTTGCCCTCCTGAGCGGTGGCGCCTGGTACGGTTATGACTACTGGACCACGGGCCGTTTCATGATCTCGACCGACGATGCCTATGTCCAGGCCGACATGGCGTTCGTTTCGCCCAAGATCTCCGGCTATGTCGATCAGGTCAAGGTCAGCGAGAACCAGCTGGTCAAGGCCGGCGACCCGCTGCTGACGATCGACGATGGCGACTACAAGATCGCCGTTGCCCAGGCCGAAGCGCAGATCGCCACATTGTCCAAGACGCTCGACCGCATCGACGCGCAGACCAAGGCGGCGCAGGCCTCCCTGCAGCAGGCGCAGGCGCAGAAGGTCGCCGACCAGGCCGCGGCCGACAACGCCGCCCGTGCCCAGCAGCGCGCCGCGCAACTGGTCAAGACGCATGTCGGCACGCAGGCGCAACTGGACGATGCCCAGACTGCGCTCGACCAGGCCAATGCCGCGTTGGTTGGCGCCGATGCGCAGATCGCCGCTGCACAGGCCAATATCGGCGTGTTCGAGGCGCAGCGCGCCGAGTCGGCGAGCACGCTCGCTTCGCTGCAGCTCAGCCGCGACAAGGCCGCGCGCGACCTGTCCTTCACCGTGCTCAAGGCGCCTTATGAAGGCGTCGTCGGCAACCGCTCGGTCGAGCAGGGCGATCTTGTCAGCCCCGGCCAGAAGCTCGCCGTCGTCGTGCCGTTGGACAAGCTCTACATCGTCGCCAACTTCAAGGAGACGCAGCTTGCCCGGCTGGTTCCGGGCGAAAAGGTCAACATCTCGGTCGACGCCATCGACGGCCATCCCATCCAGGGAACCGTCTCGTCGCTCGCTCCGGCTTCAGGCGCGGTCTTCTCGCTCCTGCCGCCGGAAAACGCCACCGGCAACTTCACCAAGGTTGTGCAGCGCGTCCCGGTCCGCATCGACGTGCCGGCCGATGCCCTGAAGACCGGCAAGCTGCGTGCTGGCCTCAGCGTTGTCGTCAACGTTGACAGCCGCACCGCACCTGCCGCGACGACCAACTAAGCGCTTTCGGAGGGTGGCTCGGCGGCTGATGAAGCGCTGGGCCGCCCGGCCGGCCTCAAGGAGGCCCATGAAATGGCAACCGCTACCACCACCGCAGGATCGCCGCCGGCAAGACCGGCGGTCCCTGACACCATCTCCACACGCCGCGTCATCGCCTTCCTGGCGATGGTGTTCGGCATGTTCATGGCGATCCTGGACATCCAGATCGTCTCGGCTTCGCTGGCCGAGATCCAGGCGGGCCTCAGCGCCAGCTCCGATGAAATTCCGTGGGTGCAGACGGCCTATCTGATTGCCGAGGTGGTCATGATCCCGCTGTCGGGCTTCCTCAGCCGCATGCTGTCGACGCGCGTGCTGTTCACCATCGCCGCCGCCGGCTTCACCGCGGCCAGCGCGCTTGCCGCGACCGCCACCAACATCGACCAGATGATCGTCTACCGCGCCGTGCAGGGCTTCATCGGCGGCGGCATGATCCCGAGCGTCTTTGCCGCGGCCTTCACCATCTTCCCGCCTTCCAAGCGCGCCGTCGTCTCGCCGATGATCGGCCTGGTGGCGACGCTGGCGCCGACCATCGGCCCGACCGTCGGCGGCTATATCAGCCACGCCTTTTCATGGCACTGGCTGTTCCTGGTCAATGTCGTGCCCGGCATCCTGGTGGCGAGCGCCGCCTGGGCGCTGATCGATTTCGACAAGCCCAATCTCAAGCTGTTCAACAAGTTCGACTGGTGGGGCCTCGCCGGAATGGCGGCCTTCCTCGGCTGTATGGAATATGTGCTGGAAGAGGGTCCGAACAATGACTGGCTGCAGGACCAGGGCGTGTTCATCTGCGCCATTGTCATGAGCGTCGGCGCGGTGATCTTCTTCTGGCGTGTCTTCACCGCCGAGGAGCCGATCGTCGACCTCCGGGCCTTCAGCAACGTCAACTTTGCCTTCGGCTCGCTGTTTTCCTTCGTCATCGGCATCGGCCTCTACGGCCTGACCTATCTCTATCCGGTCTTCCTCGGCCGTATCCGCGGCTATGATTCGATGATGATCGGCGAGGCGCTGTTCGTCAGCGGCCTGGCGATGTTCGTCACCGCGCCGATCTCCGGCATCCTGTCGAGCAAGATGGACTTGCGGCTGATGATGATGATCGGCTTCTTCGGCTTCGCCACCGGCACCTGGTGGATGACGCATCTGACCGCCGACTGGGATTTCTACGAACTGCTCATCCCGCAGATCCTGCGCGGCTGCTCGATGATGCTGTGCATGGTGCCGATCAACAACATCGCGCTCGGCACCTTGCCGCCCGACCGGCTGAAGAACGCCTCCGGCCTGTTCAACCTCACCCGCAACCTCGGCGGCGCTGTCGGCCTTGCCCTCATCAACACCGTGCTGATCGACCGCAACGCCTTCCACTATGCGAGGCTCGCAGAGCATGTGCAGTGGGGCAGTGCCGCCGCGCAGACCAAGCTGCAGAACATGACGCTGAACTTCGAACAGACCACTGGCCTGGATGCGGCCAGCGCGGCGATCTCCAAGCTGTCGGGCATGGTCCAGCAGCAGGCGGCGCTGCTGTCCTTCATGGACGTGTTCTACATGCTGACGGTGCTGTTCGCGACGCTCGGCCTGTTCACGATGCTGATCAACAAGCCGGCCGCGCCCGGTGGTGGCGGAGGTGGCGGGCACTAAGCAATTCCAGGATAAGTGTGAAGCGGTTTTCCCACAGGAATTGCGTCAAGACAGAAACACAGACGTGGGCAGCGGTTTCGGGAAGCTCCTCCAGTCCACGCCCGAAAGCTCTGACCGCGCAAAAAACTCCGGGCCGCAAGACCCGGAGTTTTTCGTTTCCGGTCGAATTTCGTCAGGCCGTGGCCGGCTTGAAGGTCAGCGCCACGCCGTTGATGCAGTGGCGCAGGCCGGTCGGCGCCGGACCGTCGTCGAAGACGTGGCCGAGATGGCCGCCGCAGCGGCGGCAATGCACCTCGGTGCGGGTCATGCCGAGCGACCTGTCCTCGGTCTTGCCGATGCCGTTGGCGATCTCCTGCCAGAAGCTCGGCCAGCCGGTGCCGGAATCGAATTTCGTCTCAGAGGGGTAGACCGGCAGGTCGCAGCCGGCACAGGCGAAGATACCCTTGCGGTGCTCGTTGAGCAGCGGGCTGGTGCCCGGATATTCCGTGCCTTGCTTGCGCAGCACGTCGAAGGCGGCAGGCGACAGGATGGCTTTCCACTCGTCATCCGTCTTGGTGATCTCGAATTTTTCGGCCGCCAGCGCGGGCTGCGGAGCGCCCATGCGCAGCATGGTTGCGGCGGCCCCGACGACGCCAAGGGCGGCGGCACCGCTCAAAAGAAAGTCGCGACGGTTCATGACCATTCCTCCGGTTGTTCCTTTTGCCAAACTATACCGCCACGCCAAAATCAAAAGCCGGTGACGGTTGCCCCCAAACGACACTCCGCGCCGTTCCACAGTTGGCTGTGGGCGGCGCGGAGCGTGCGTGTCGATTGCGGATCAGGGGAGCGGGACGACGCAATCGGCGGAGAGCTCTTGCCGCAGGTTCGTCCGCGGCTGGCCCCTTGTTACATCTTCGGCAAAAGAACCTTGTCGATGACGTGGATGACACCGTTGGACTGCTCGACATCGGCGATCGTCACATTGGCGACATTGCCGTTCTCGTCGGTAACGGTGACCTTGCCGCCCTCGGCCTTCAGGGAAAGCTCGCAGCCGCCGACCGTCTTGACCTTGTGCGTGCCGCCGTCGGCCTTGGCCATCGAGGCCACATCCGCCGCCATCGCCTTGGCGCCGACGACATGGCAGGTCAGGACCTTCGTCAGCTTGTCCTTGTTCTCGGGCTTGAGCAGCGTGTCGACCGTGCCGGCCGGCAGTGCCGCGAAGGCCTCGTTGGTCGGCGCGAAGACGGTGAACGGACCGGCGCCCTGCAGCGTGTCGACCAGGCCGGCCGCCTTGACGGCGGCGACCAGCGTGGTGTGGTCCTTCGAATTGGCGGCGTTCTCGACGATGTTCTTCTGGGCATACATGGCGGCGCCGCCGACCATTGGGTTTTCGGCATAGGCGGCGGTGGCAAGCGCGGAAACAGCGATCGTACCGGCAAGCAAAAGGGTGGCGTATCTACGCATGATGTTCAAACTCCTCGGTTTTCTCTTCCCATTTTTGGGGACGCGAGGAGATACGCAACACAAACGCGCGAGTTTCAGAATATTTTTGGATTTTTGAATTTTTCGCTCGGGCAAAGAAATTTTATGGCGCACCTTCTTACCGGCACGCACACCTATTTTAGGCAGGTGTTACATAAGATATATTTGGGAAATTCCGGAAACGGATTCGCTGCGAGATGCAGCAGGTCAGATGCCCTTCAGGTCGCCAGCGGCAACCACCGGTCCGGTCGGTTGTCCCGTCGGCGAGCCGCCGGCCGGTTCCAGGCTGACGGCCAGCACCGCGCCCTGCGCCAGCTTCTGCTGCGTGGCGGGCGAGACCCCGATATGCGCGGTCGCGCCGGCCGGGATGACGCCCATCGAGACCGGTGCGTTCTTGCCTTCGATCATCCAAAGTTCGAAGTCCTTGCCGGAAGCAAGCGTGCCGGAAACGTGCGAAAGGCTGACGTCATGCCGCTCGGAATCATAGACGGCGAGATATTTTACATCGCTGCCGTCGGCCGCCAGCGAGGCAACAAGCCGCGCCTGCGGCTGTTCGGCCGGCCGATTGACATAGGGCACGGCGATATAGAGAGCCAGCGCTGCAACAGCAGCGACGGCAAGGCCGCGCCAGAAGGCGAGGCTGGACCACAGGCCGGCACGGGCCTCGGCCGGAGTGGCGGCGGTCGATGCAAACAGCCGGCGGTCGACAGCCGCCTTCACCGAAGCCGGCGGCTCGACCTCGGCATAGGCTGATGCCAGCGGCGACAGGCGAACCTCCCAGCCATCGACGAGCCGCGCGAAATCGGTGTCGGTGTCGACGCGCCTGGACGCGATCTGCCGCTCTTCTGCCGGCAGAACGCCGAGAACGTATTCGGCGGCGAACAGCTCGTCGCCTCCACGTTCCGGTCCGTTGTCCTCTGCCAGTGTCATCTTTCCAGACATTCTCTCAGTTTCATCAGGCTGCGGCGCAGCCAGGTACGCATCGTGTTCAGCGGCACGCCGTGGCGCTCCGCCAGTTCGGCATAGCTTTCGCCCTTGAGATAAGCGCCCCGGACGGCCGCCGCCCGGTCCTTCTCCAGCTCCTCGAGACAATGATGGATGCGTACGGATTCGTCGCCCGCCACCACCATCGCTTCAGGTCCCGGTGCCGGATCGGCCACCTCGAGCGCGGCATCGATATCGGCGGCAGGCTTGCGCCGTGCCCTGACGCGATCGATCGCGTGGTTGCGGGCGATTGCCACCAGCCAGGAGATCGGGCTCAGATCGGAGACGGCGAAACGATCCGCCTTCGTCCATATCTTCACGAAGACTTCCTGCAGCGCTTCTTCAGCATCTCCCCGGTCGTTCAATACACGAAGGCACACGCCGAAAAGTTTCGCGCTGGTCTGCCGGTAGAGCAGATCGAACGCTGCCCGATCCTTCATCGAAGTCCGGACGATCAGCTTGGTGATGTCCTGCGGCGTCATGTGCGCCAAGTTAGGCGATTGCGTTGTATTTGCAACGCTGGAATATTCCGTGCACCTAAAGTCCGGCGTGCTGGCGCAGGCTTCGATTGCCAAGGGATCAGCCGCTGGCTAGCTTGGCGGGAACGGGGAGGCGCCGATGTCGGTCGAACGCATTCTGTGGCAAGAAGACGCCACCGGCCTCGCCGGTCTGGTGCGCAAGGGCGAACTGTCGGCGATCGAGTTGACCGAAGCGGCGATCGCGCGCGCCGAGGCCTCAAGGCCTGAAATCAATGCCACGGCCGAGCCGCTCTACGAGGCCGCGCGGGCGCGGGCGAAAACCATGGACCGCTCGCTGCCGCTGGCCGGCGTGCCCTTTGCCATCAAGGACCTCGGCATCGCCATCAAGGGTGTGCCCTCGCATGGCGGCAGCCGCATTCCGGCCTCGGTGCCCGACGTCAATTCGCTGATGACCGACCGCTACCTTGCCGCCGGGCTGATCCCGATCGTCACTTCGACTTCGCCGGAGCACGGGTTGCGGCTGATGACCGAATCCAAGGCCTTCGGCATCACCCGCAATCCCTGGAACACCGGCCACACCAGCGGCGGCTCATCGGGTGGCGCGGCGGCCCTCGTCGCTGCCGGCGTGGTTCCGGTGGCGCACGCCTCCGATGGCGGCGGCTCGATCCGCGTGCCTTCCGCCTGCACGGGCCTGGTCGGCCTCAAGACCTCGCGGGGTCGAATCCCGCTGACGCCGCTGGTCAGCGAAAGCTGGTACGGCATGGTGGTCGATCATGCCGTCACCCGCTCGGTGCGCGATAGCGCGCTGCTGCTCGACCTCACCCACGGTCCCGACTCCCTGTCGCCCTATGCGGCACTGCCGCCAAAGGGCACGTTCGCCGCCGCCGCCGCGCGCGATCCCGGCAAGCTCAGCCTGGCCGTCTACCGCAAGTCGCCGCTTGGCCTGCCGATCTCGGCCGAGACGATGAAAGCGCTCGACACGGCTGTGGCGCTTGCGCGCGAGGGCGGCCACACCACCGTGGAAATCGACCTGCCCTTCATCGGCCGCGATTTCATGGCCGACTTCTGCAGGACGGTTGCTTCCGCCGTCGCCGGCACGCTGCGGGCCGAAGCGCTGCGCGTCGGCCGTCCCGTCACCGGCGACGTCGAGCGCGCCACGCGGGTGCTCGGCCGGTTGGGCGAAATGGTCTCGGCCGGCGAAATCTATGCCGGCCTGCAGCGGCTACATGCCGCCTCGCGCCGGATGATCGAGGAAACCGCGCAATATGACGCTGTGCTGATGCCTGTTATCGCGCACCCGCCGCTCGCCTGCGGCGCCATGGACCCGAAAGGCACCGATGAGCTGGTCGAAAACCTTCTCGACAAGCTTCACCTGACGTCTTTGCTCAAGCTGAAACCCTTGTTCGGCCAGCTGATGGACAAGAGCCTTTTGTTCACGCACTGGCCGGCAATCCACAATGTCAGCGGCCAGCCGTCGATCGCGCTGCCCGTCCATGTCACCGAGGCCGGCCTGCCGCTCGGCATCCAGGCCGCCGGGCGCCCGGGCGACGAGGAGACGCTTTTGTCCTTCGCCGCGCAGATGGAGAAGCTTTCGGGTTGGCTGAAACGGCGGGCGCCGCTGATGGTGCCGTCATGATGACGAGGCCGTGAACGCGGCGAATATGACAGCAATGCCATTTGCCCCCCGGGCCAAATCCCGCTAAGACGCCGCCGTCTTTACCTGATGCATGTCGCCCAAAAGTGCCCGGCGGTTTTGGAGCAACGACATGCATAAACCAAAAAGCCAGGGAACCGCCCGATGACGGACATCGCCGCCACCGCCGAAATGCAGGCCGCCCTGCTGTCGCGCGCTTTGCCCTACATGCAGCGCTACGAACACAAGACCGTCGTGGTGAAATATGGCGGCCACGCCATGGGCGATATCGAGCTCGGCAAGGCCTTCGCCCGCGACATCGCGTTGCTGAAGCAGTCCGGCGTCAACCCGATCGTCGTTCACGGCGGCGGGCCGCAGATCGGCGCCATGCTGACCAAGATGGGCATCGAATCCAAGTTCGAGGGCGGCCTGCGCGTCACCGACCAGAAGACGGTCGAGATCGTCGAGATGGTGCTGGCCGGCTCGATCAACAAGGAGATCGTTGCGCTCATCAACGCCGAAGGCGAATGGGCGATCGGCCTCTGCGGCAAGGACGGCAACATGGTGTTCGCCGAAAAGGCGCGCAAGACCATGATCGACCCCGATTCCAACATCGAGCGCGTGCTCGATCTCGGCTTCGTCGGCGAGCCGGTCGAGGTCGACCGCACGCTGCTCGACCTTCTGGCCCGCTCCGAAATGATCCCGGTGCTGGCGCCGGTGGCGCCGGGCCGCGACGGCCACACCTACAACATCAACGCCGACACTTTCGCCGGCGCCATTGCCGGCGCCTGCAAGGCCTCGCGCCTTTTGTTCCTTACCGATGTGCCGGGCGTACTCGACAAGAACAAGAAGCTGATCGACGAATTGACCGTCGCCGAGGCCAGGGTGCTGATCAAGGACGGCACGGTCTCGGGCGGTATGATCCCCAAGGTCGAGACCTGCATCGAGGCGATCGAGCGCGGCGTCGAAGGCGTGGTCATCCTCAACGGCAAGACGCCGCATGCGGTGCTGCTCGAACTCTTCACCGAACACGGCGCCGGCACGCTGATCGTGCCTTAGTCGGCCTCAGCCGGCTAATCTTCTGGCCGGCAGCCCGCTATTTGTGGAGGCGGAAAGCTCCGGCTTGCGCGGCTGTCGCGCGACGATCATCGATTCCTCCTCCGCGTCCTGCGGCGCGCCCCAGAATTCGGCAAGCGTCGGACCGTCCTTCACCCTGCCATCACGGGCCAGGAAACCCCAGACCTCGCGAAACCAGACCCGGCGGCCCATCTTGGTGTACCAGCGCATCGAATGCCGTTGCTCGGGATCGGGGTGGAACAGGATGCGCGCCAGCGCCTTCGGCCGCGATTGCACGGCGAGCTCGATGAGCTTGACGCTGAAGAACAGCATCCACGGCTTCAGCCGCGTCATCTGCAGCACCTGGTGCTTGTAGTCCCACAGCCGGGCATCCTTCTGGATCACCTTGCGGTCGCGCGCGATGCGGAAGAACGGCGTCCAGCGATGCGGCGTCACATAGAGCGCCTGGATCTGGTCGGGGTCATAGGCGATGAGCTGGCGAAAGCCGCGCCACAGGTCGCGAAACCCCTCATCCTCGAAGCCGGCCACCCAGGTCGCCATCGACAATATGCCGTGCTTTCGCAGCAGCCTTATCGCCTCGCGGTCGGATGAGGTGCTGCCGCCCTTGCGGATCAATTGCAGCGTCTGCTCGTCGGTGTTCTCCATGCCGAGCAGCCAGCGGATGACACCGGCCTTGCGGTAGAGATGCAGGATGTCGGCGTCGCGCACGATGTCGTCGGCGCGGGTCGAGCCGACTATCAGCACCGGCACGTTCTCGGCGATCAGCGCGTCGAGAAAGGCGCGCCACGCCTTCTTCGAAACGGTCGGGTTCTCGTCGGCGAGGTTGATCAGTTTGACGCCGTGCTCGCGGTGCAGCCAGGCGATCTCCTTGGCGAATTTTACGGGATCGCGGTGCCGCCATCGGGTCCAGAAACCGCGCTGGCCGCAATAGTTGCACAGATGCGGACAGCCGCGCGAAAACTGCATCACCACGGCGCGCTTGCCGCCCCAGTAACTATATCGGCCGTGGTCGATCAGCTCCCAGCCGACGCGGTAAGCGTCGAGATCGGCGATGGTCATGGCGCCCTGCGTGGCAAAGGGACGGCGCAGATCGTCACGGAAGGCGATGCCGGCGACGCTCGCCGGCGGCTGGTGCATTTCCAGCGCCTCGACCAGCGCCACCACGGTCGCCTCGCCTTCGCCGCGCACGATGAAGTCGAAGACGTCGGTCGCCGCCAATATGTCGCGCCAGTGATAGGTCGGGAAGACGCCGCCATAGATGACGATCGTCGCCGGCTCGCGCTGCTTGATCATCTTGGCGATCAGCAAGGCGGTCGGGTGCGCCGAGGTCGAGCCGGAATGGCCGATCAGGACGAAGTCCGGAAAGCAGTCCAGGGCGTCGCGCACCACCTTTTCGAGCGGCATCGGCCCGAGTTCGGCATCGACGAGCCGCAAATCATGGCCGGCATCGATCAGCGGGCCGCCGATCGCCAGCAGGCCAAGCGGCGGCAAATGATCGTCCGGCACCCGGCTGCCGATGGCTGTGTGCGGTGGATTGATCAGGACGATTTTCATGGCGGACCTCTTAGGCAGTTGGTCCGCATATGCTGGCCGGCGATCTAGCCGCCCAATTGGCCCGTTTCAGCAGTTTGCGTGCAGCTTTTCCGCAGGAGCGCTGGAGATGGCGCTACTTCCTGAGATGCGCGAGCGGCACGTGGCCGGGTCCCTTGATGTTTTGCAGCACCAGCTGCGTGTGGACGTCGCGCACGCCGTCGAGCCGCATCAGCCGGTGCATGACGAAGGCGTTCAGCTCGTCGACCGAAGGCACCATCACATGCAGCAGGAAGTCGTGGTCGCCGGTCATCGTCCAGCACGAAGACACCTCGTCCATGCGCTGCACCGCGGCAATGAACTTTTCCGGCGAGCCATCGCTGTGGCTGACAAGGCGCACCTGGATGAACACCTCGACCGTCAGGCCGACCGCGCGGCGGCTGATCACCGCGGCAAAACCCTTGATGACGCCTGCATCCTGCAGCGCCTCGAAGCGCCGCGCGCATGGCGTCGTCGACAGGCCGATCTCTTGCGCCAGTTCCGAGACAGGCTTGCGCCCGTCGCGTTGCAGTACATCGAGCATCTTGATCTCGAAATCATCGAATTGAGGCATTTTCACTCCTCGGATGCGGATTGTGAGTGAATATTATCCCGAACATTGCTGATGAGCCATCATCAAAACCGAATTGCCTCGCCAAATCCGGTTATCCTATGCACACGTCTGCAATTGCCGATTTGCGAGGAGAAAAACCATGACGACGATGAGTGTTGCCGAATATGCCCGCGATTGCGCGGCGCAGGGGTTGCGCGGCGACTATTCGGTCTGCCGTGCCGATTTCACCGTGGCCCAGGGTTATGACTACAGCGACGAGGAACAGGCGGTGTGGCGCACTCTGTGCGATCGCCAGACGAAGCTGACGCGCAAGCTCGCCCATCATTCCTATCTCGACGGTGTTGAAAAACTTGGCCTGCTTGACCGCATTCCCGATTTCGAGGACGTCAGCGCCAAGCTGCGCAAGCTGACCGGCTGGGAGATCGTTGCCGTGCCGGGTCTTATTCCCGCCGCCCCCTTCTTCGACCATCTCGCCAAACGCCGCTTCCCGGTCACCAACTGGCTGCGCACCAGGCAGGAGCTCGACTACATCGTCGAGCCGGACATGTTCCATGATTTCTTCGGCCACGTGCCCGTGCTGTCGCAGCCGGTCTTCGCCGACTTCATGCAGATGTACGGCAAGAAGGCCGGCGACATCATCGCGCTCGGCGGCGACGAGATGATCACCCGGCTCTACTGGTACACGGCCGAATACGGCCTGATGCAGGAGGCCGGCCAGCCGCTGAAGGCCTTTGGCGCCGGCCTGATGTCGTCCTTCACCGAATTGCAGTTCGCCGTCGAGGGCAAGGACGCCCATCACGTGCCTTTCGACTTGGAAATGGTGATGCGCACCGGCTACGAGATCGACAAGTTCCAGCGCGCCTATTTCGTGCTGCCGTCCTTCGACGCCTTGCGCGATGCCTTCCAGACCGCCGATTTCGAGGCGATTGTCGCGCGCCACAAGGACCAAAAGGCGCTCGACCCGGCGACGGTCTAAAACGCAAAGCGCGTCGCATGAATCCGTTTCAACGCGACGCGCTTTGGACGCTTTGATCCGCGGGGCTATTGCATGGCGGCAGGGTTCATCCACAGGAACTCCCAGACGTTGCCGTCGGGGTCTTCGATGTGGCGGTTGAACATGAAGCCGAGGTCCTGCGCGGGGTTGGGATCGGCGCGGCCACCGGCCGCCACGCCCTTCTCGATCGTGGCATTGACCTCGTCCTTGCTGCCGGCGGTGAGCGCGATCAGCATCTGGCTGTCGCGCCTGGCGTCGCCGATCTGGCGCGTCGTGAACTGGCCGTAGTGCTGGTGCGTCAGCAGCATCACCCCGATCGAGTCGGAGAACATGATCGAGCTGGCCTGGTCGTTCGAGAACTGCGGATTGAGCGTGCCGCCGATCGCGAGATAGAAGTTGGTCGCCGCCTGCAGATCGCGCACCGGCAGATTTATGAAGATCATCTTGGTCATCGGTCTAAGCCTTGCCTTCGTTGACAGGTACTAGTCAGTCCAGTACCGTTTCATGGCTACCATGCGGGAACGGTACCGTCTAGTACTGGCCAGGAGAGCGCCTTGAAAATCGACGGTGAGACCAGATCGGAACGCAAGGATCGCGAGATCATCCAGGCGGCCACGGCGGCGTTCATCAGCAAGGGTTATGACGGGACCAGCATGGAGGAAATCGCTACCAAAGCGGGGGCCTCCAAGCAGACCGTCTACAAGCATTTCACCGACAAGGAGACGCTGTTCGGCGAAGTCGTTCTGTCAACCGCTGGCCAGGTCAACGATATTATCGAGTCCGTGACGACGCTGCTTTCCGAGGCGAAATTCATGGAAGGCGGCCTGCAGCAGCTTGCCCGACGTCTGATAGCGGTTCTCATGGACGAAGAGTTGTTGAAGCTGCGGCGCTTGATCATCGCCAACGCGGATCGAATGCCGCAGCTTGGCCGCGCTTGGTACGAAAAAGGTTTTGAGCGCATGCTTGCCTCGACGGGGTCCTGCTTTCAAAAGCTCACCGATCGAGGACTGATACAGACCAGCGATCCCTATCTGGCAGCCAGCCATCTTTTCGGAATGCTTCTTTGGATCCCCATGAATGAAGCCATGTTCACGGGAAGCAACCGGCGCTCCAAAGCCGAACTGGAACGGCACGCGGATGCCTCGGTGGAGGCATTTCTGGCCGTCTATGGGGTCCAGCCGAAATAGTCGCGTTCCCCGCCGACATTGCGGTAACGCCGCGAACAAAAAATGCGCCCCTATCGCCCTGAGGTGTCCGACCCCTCGGCTTTCAGCCGCGCAAGCTGGGCGCGCTGCAGGTCGAGCGCGGCGTTGACGAAGCGTGATATGGTCGCGAGTTCGGCGTCGCTGAAGGTGGCGATCACCTTCTCTCCCTCCTTGGCGATGGCGCCGTAATAGCGCGCCGACAGGTCCCGCGTAGCCTCGGTCGCTTCGATCACCACCTTGCGCCTGTCCTCGAGGCTGCGCGTGCGCGTCAGCAGCCCGCGTGCCTCGAGCCGGTCGATCAGCGCCGTCACGGCGGCCGGCGTCAGCCCGGTCGCGGTCGCGATCGCGCCGGCCGATTGCGGGCCGCCATAGAGCAGTCCGATGCAATGGCGCTCGGCCATGTTCAGCCCGAGCCTCGCACCCACCGCCTCGTCATAGGCCTGCGTGGCGTCCTGCCATTGCATCACGGCAAGGCCGATCGCGGCCGCGATTTCGTCGCGATACCTGCTTGACGAATTTATTTCGATCATCTAACTATCAATCCGTCTAACATTTAGACTATCGCAGTAATATGCGGCCGTAGCACCGACAAGGCAAGAGCCGGCCGCCGACAAGGAGTGAAAAAATGAGCTTGATTCAACAACGTACCCCTCTCTCCCACGAGGATGAATTCAAATACGCCAAGCTGGCGATGGAATGGTATGGCTGGGGTTCCCCGATCGGCCTCGGCATCCTGCTCGTGGCGCTGGCCGCCGCGGCGGTGCTGGTGCGCATCGCCATCTACGGCCTGTGACCATGGCCGTCACCACCCTCTCGGCATTGCCGGTCGCCATCATTGGCGCCGGTGTTGCCGGGCTGGCCCTTGCCGTCATGCTTCGGCGGCAGGGGCTTGCCGTCCGCCTGTTCGAGGCGCGGTCGCGCGAAGCGTTGAGCGAAGGCGCCTTCCTCACTCTGGCCCCCAACGGCATCAACGCGCTGCGTGCGCTTGGGCTCGCCGAGCGGGTAAGCGCGCTGGGCATTCGCACCCTTGGCTTCGAGATCATGAACGCCGCCGGGCGCCGGCTCATCCATCTTGACGAGCAGCTATCGATGCGCGAGGCCGGCGCCGAAAGCGTCACGTTGCGGCGCTCGGACCTGCTCGGCGCGCTGCTGGATGAGGCGCTGGCGCTTGGCGCCGACATCCGTTTTGGCCATGCGCTCGCCGAAATCGAAGACCAGCCTGATTGTGTGCGCCTTGCCTTCGGCAATGGCGTCACCGTCGATGCCGCCTGGCTCGCGGGCTGCGATGGCGTCTGGTCGCGCGTCCGTCGCGTCTGTTTTCCGGCCTCCCCGGATCCGGTCTATACCGGACTGACCGGCGTCGGCGGCGTGGCGGAACTGCCCTTTGTCGAGCCGACCGACGGCCTGATGCATATGGTGTTCGGCAAGAAAGCCTTCTTCGGCTACATGAAACCGCATGATGGACCGGTGTTGTGGTTCTCGTCCTTCCCGCTGGACGAGGATGCCGCCCTGGCGAGACCTGATCCCTTGCATTTGGCGGCAACCGTTCGCCAGTTGCACGCCGGCGATCCCCGGACGATCCGCCAGATCGTCGACACCGTCACGCAAATCCCGCGCGCCTACCCCGTGTTCGACATGCTGCATCTGCCAAAATGGCACACCGGCCGGGTGGTCGTGCTGGGCGATGCAGCGCATGCCGTCGCGCCGCATTCCGGGCAGGGCGCGTCGATGGCCATCGAGGACGCCGTGGTGCTGGCCGCGTGCCTGGATGCGACACCATTGCCGGCGCAGGCCTTCGCCGCCTTTCAGGCGCTGCGTCAGGACCGCGTCGAGCACATCGTCAAGGTCAGCCGGCGGATCGGCGCGCAAAAACAGGTGAAAGGCCGCGTCGCTCTGTTCCTGCGTGACCTCATGTTGCCGTTCTTCGTCCGCTTGGGCGCACGCACGAACCGCGCCATGACGCGTTACCGTGCCGACCTGACGCCGCTCGAAAAACCGTCGGTCTGACTGGATTTCCGCGCCGGTCGCGGGCGCGGAAGACCCCAGCCGTTCAGACAGCGACCACCTTGCTCAGATGATCGCCCAGCCGGCAGGCCAGCGCGGTGATCGTCGTCGTCGGGTTGGCTTGACCGGATGTGCAGAACACCGAGGAGCCACCGACATAGAGATTGTCCATGCCGTGCACCTTGCAGTTGGCGTCCACAACACTTCTGGCGATGTCGGTGCCCATGCGTGTGCCGCCCATATGATGGTGGCCAGCGGTCTCCTCGTCGGTCGGATAATCCTCGCCATTGGCAATCCAGTCCATGAGACGGACACGGCCGAGATCCTTTTCGATGAGCGTCGTGCCGAACAGCTTCAGGCCTTCGACAAGCGTGCGGCGTTCGAGCTCCGATTTCTTCCAGTGCAGCTCGATGCGCGGCACGCCGGCATGGTCGACATCGGTCTTGGACAGCTCGATCTGGTTGGAGGCCAGCGGGGCCTGTTCCCAGGCGACGTAGAGTTGGGCCGCGCAGCGCAGGTTCTGGCTGAGCTGATAGGCAACCCATTCGGCCATGTCGGGCGCCGTGCAGGCGAGGTCGGCAATCACATGCTTGACGCCGGCATAGGGCGTCTCGATCAGCCGGATGCCGAAATTCATGATCCGCAGGCGCTCCATCGCGGCAAGCGTCGGCGAGAAGAAGGCCTCATTGACGGCATCGACCTCGAACTCACCGTAGTCGGCCAGGATGGCATTGCCGCCCTCGAAGGTCGGGTGCTCCATCCAGTAGCGGCCAAGTGCCGTGGCGTTCGGGACGACGCCGCCGTTGGAGCGCTGGTTCGACCACAGAAGCAGCCGCGAATTCTCCAGCCCGCCGGTGCAGACGATGAAATAGTCGGCACTGAAAGCGCCGGCCTCCTGGCCGTTGGACCATAGTTTGGCACCGTTCACGCGTTTGCCGTCGCCGGCAAGCTCGGTGGCATAGGTGTTGAGCACGACGGCGATGTTGCGGCTCTTGTCGAGCTCGTCGGCGAATTTCTCGCCGAAGCGCACCGCCGGGCTCTTGATCAGCTGCACCCAGCGAATGTCGTCCGAGATCGGCACATCGGGCCGGAAATCGGGAAGTTCGAGAATATCGTGCACCTCGGGCAGATAGGGCTCGATGTCGGCACGGCGGATCGGCCAGCCTGTGTCGGGTGCCCAGGCCTTCGGCTCGAAATCCTGATTGTCGAGCACGCGGCACCAGCCGGCCCAATGGTTGGAGCTGCCGCCCATATACCGCAGCCGGGTGATGTCGAGGCCGAAATAGAAATCGCCGACCGTGGTGCCGCGGTAGAAATCCTGCGACTCGTCGCTGAACTCCCGCGAGCCGGCCTCCAGCACCACGACCGGGATGCCGGCGGCGCCCAGCTTGCGGGCAATGGTGGTGCCGGCCGGACCCGAACCGAGGATGCAGACCTTGGGTTTGAAGTTGGCGGCGCGATACGCCTCATAGCTGTCGAAGATCATGCCAGGTCGCTCCGCTTCAGGATCCAGCCATTGACCTCGACGATCTCATTCGGGTCGTCCGGTGATGGATCGGACCTTGAAGGACCGGCACGGGCCGCGTCGGCTTCAGGCAGCTTGCGGAACAAGGACAGGGCAGGCAGGGCGATCAGCGCCTGCACGAGCGTGCGGCGCGACATTTTTTTGAAGAAACTCATGCCAGGTCTCTCGGATAGGGGCCTCGATGTGCGCATGACAATCCCCGAACGGCACACGCATCGTCACAGAGGCCAGTATCGTGCCAAGCCCGGCCCCAGCGCGTGAAAAGGCGGGCAAGCGGTACAACCGAATGCAAACAGGGTTAGAAATTCCTTAACGGGCGAGGTGTGCCGGACCGGCCGGCTCACGCGGCCGCGGAAATGTCCGTATCGAGGATCGTCAGGTTGCGGCCGCCATGCTTGGCCTGGTAGAGGCGCCGGTCCGCGGCGCGCATCAGCTCCGATACGTTGACGTCCTCGCCGCACACGGTGCCGCCGATGCTGACGGTCAGCGGAATGGTGCGTTCGTCCACCGGTCGGAAGCGGATCAGCTCGACCTCGCGGCGAATGCGCTCGGCGACACGCTTGGCTTCCTGCTCGGTGGCGCCGACCAGAAAGGCGCCGAATTCCTCGCCGCCGATGCGGCCAAGCACGTCGCCGCTGCGCACGCCGCGCTCGATGGCGCTGGCGATCAGCAGCAGCGCGTCGTCCCCGGTCAGGTGGCCGAAACTGTCATTGATCTTCTTGAAATGATCGGCGTCGATGATCAGCAGCGCGCCGCGGTCGGACTTGCGCCGCGAACCGTCCAGCGCGGCGAAGAAACTTTCCCGGTTGAGCATGCCGGTCATGTCGTCGCGGCTGGCCTTCTCCGACAGGCGGCGGTGTGCGGCTGCAAGCTGGGCGTGCGCCCGGGCCAGTTCGCGGTGCGCGTTTTTCAGCCTGTCGCTCTGCCAGAAGGTGCTGGCGCAGGCCACCCATGCAAGCACCAGCGGACAGAGCGTCGAACTCAGCCAGATCGTTCGGTTGACCGGGAATCCCAGGGCCGGAACGATGATCAGCGTCAGAAGAAGCGAGGCGGCGACGGAGGCGAAAGCGATAGCGGCGGATTTCAGAATGATGCTGTTCATCGCGGGCTCCCCACAGGACTGTCTCTGTGCCAGCAAGCCCTGAAGGCCACCTTTCCCGGTTGCATAAAATTTGAATCGTGCGGCCATTTCTGCCACTAAAAGCGCGTGGAAGTTGTGGATAAAGTCTCTTTCAGTATCCGCGTTTCATGCCATAAGGAGCGCATGACCACGCAGCCTGATCCCGCCCGCTTCGCCCATGTCACCGACTGGGTGTTCGACCTCGACAACACGCTCTATCCGCATCATTCGAATCTGTTCTCGCAGATCGACGTCAAGATGACCGCCTATGTCGGGGAGCTGCTGTCGCTGCCGCGCGAGGAGGCGCGCAAGCTGCAGAAGGAGCTTTATCGCGAATATGGCACGACGCTGAACGGGCTGATGACGCGCCATGGCATCGATCCCGATGATTTCCTCGAGAAGGTGCATGACATCGACTATTCTTGGCTGGTGCCCGACCCTGTCCTGGGCACCGCCATCCGCCAGCTCCCCGGCCGTAAGTTCATCTTCACCAATGGCGACCGCCGGCACGCCGAGCGCACCGCGCGCCAGCTCGGCATCCTCGACCATTTCGACGACATTTTCGATATCGTCGCCGCCGGCCTCAATCCCAAGCCCGCGCGCCAGACCTACGAGAAGTTCGCCGAGCTGCATGCCGTTACCGGCCACAATGCGGTGATGTTCGAGGACCTCGCCCGCAACCTGGAGGTGCCGAAGGCACTGGGCATGACCACCGTGCTCGTCGTGCCGCGCAATTTCGAGCCGACCTTCGCCGAGATCTGGGAACGCGACCCCGCGCAGGAAGACGACGTCGATTTCGTCACCGACGATCTGGCGGGGTTTCTGACGGCGATAGTTGCGGGAGAACAGGCAGTAGGCAGTAGGGGAAATTGATCTGGAAGCAGCGACTGCAAACGCCTTATTCTCCTACTGCCTACTGCCTTACTCCCCCAACTTGTAGAACCGGCTGACAATCCCCCAGGCTTCGTCGGCGGTGTCGACGAAATCGATGATGTCCTGGTCGCCGGGGCTGATCGTGCCTTGCTCGGCGAGGAAGTCGAGATTGATCGCGCGTTTCCAGAACGATTTACCGAACAGGATCACCGGCACGCGCTCCATGCGTCCGGTCTGGATCAGCGTCAGCGTCTCGAAGAACTCGTCCATCGTGCCGAAGCCGCCGGGAAACACGGCTACCGCCTTGGCGCGCATGACGAAATGCATCTTGCGGATGGCGAAATAGTGGAAGTTGAAACACAGCTCCGGCGTCACATAGGCGTTCGGCGCCTGTTCATGCGGCAGCACGATGTTGAGCCCGATCGACGGTGCGCCGACATCGTCGGCGCCGCGGTTTCCCGCTTCCATCACGCCGGGGCCGCCGCCGGTCACCACGACATATTCGCGGTAATACGAGGCGGCCGATTGCTGCGAGCACAGGCGAGCGAATTTGCGCGCCTCCTCGTAATATTTGCTGTTTTCCTCGAGATTCTTCTTCTGCGTCTCGTTCTTGGCCGCCCAGGCCTCGCCGCCGGGTTCCGGCAGGCGCGCGCCGCCAAACAGGATCACCGTCGATCGGATGCCGCGCTCGGCCAGGATCATTTCCGGCTTCAAGAGTTCGAGCTGCAGACGCACCGCGCGCAATTCGCGCCGCGTCATGAAGTCGGGATCGTTCCAGGCAAGCCGGTAGGTCTCGGCCCGCGTCTGCGGCGTGTCCGGCACGCTTTTCGACCGCTCCAGATCCTCGTCCGAATGCGGCAGCGGCGTCCACCCCGCCTTTTCCATAGGTGTCATCAAATTACCCGTCCAAATTTCCTTGACTGCGCCGTCCCATGACGCAGGTGCGATTGACCCTCACTGAGCCTTAACATAAGCAGGTCGCGCAAACGTGTCCGGCGGTTTTGCGACAAGAACCTGCTACATGCAAAGACCCAGGCAGACGAAGCATGCCTGCGGTCCACGCGACGTCAAAACAGGTTAAGGCGCAGCCCCTTAACAGCTTGGTAATGGAGCGAATTCATGTCGAAGCCCGATCTGGCGAGCCTCGAAAAGACCATCGAGAAGGCCTTCGACGAACGCGATACGATTTCGACCGCGACCCGCGGCGAGACGCGCGACGCCATCCAGGCCGCACTCGACCTGCTCGACCGCGGCCTGGCGCGCGTCGCCGAGCGCCAGGCCGACGGCAAGTGGCACGTCAACCAGTGGCTGAAGAAGGCCGTGCTGCTCTCCTTCCGGCTCAACCCGATGGAGATCATCAAGGGTGGCCCGGGCCAGGCCGTCTGGTGGGACAAGGTGCCGTCCAAGTTCGATGGCTGGAGCGCCGTCGATTTCGAGAAGGCAGGCTTCCGCGCCGTGCCGTCGTCGATCGTGCGCCGTTCCGCCTATGTCGCTCCGGGCGCCGTGCTGATGCCGTCCTTCGTCAATGTCGGCGCTTATGTCGATACGGGGACCATGGTCGACACCTGGGCCTCCGTCGGCTCCTGCGCCCAGATCGGCAAGAACGTACATCTGTCGGGTGGCGTCGGCATCGGCGGCGTGCTGGAGCCGATGCAGGCCGGCCCCACCATCATCGAGGATAATTGCTTCATCGGCGCGCGTTCAGAAGTCGTCGAGGGCTGCATCGTGCGCGAAGGCTCGGTGCTCGGCATGGGCGTCTTCATCGGCCAGTCGACCAAGATCGTCGACCGCGCCACCGGTGAAATCTTCTACGGCGAAGTGCCGCCCAATTCGGTGGTCGTCGCCGGCTCGCTGCCGGGCAAGCCTTTTCCGAACAACGAGCCCGGCCCCGGCCTCTACTGCGCCGTCATCGTCAAGCGCGTCGACGCCAAGACCCGGTCGAAGACCTCGATCAACGAATTGCTGCGCGATTGATCTTTCCGCAAAGCGGGCGCACCTTCCGCCGGCGCGACAATCCGTCGCGCTGGTTCGACATGGAGGGGTGACATGGACTGGAAATATCTGCTCACAAGTTTCGACGGCCGCATCAACCGCGCCAAGTTCTGGGCCTGCGTTGGCATCATTTTCGTTGGCGCGGTCATCGCGATGATCCTCGACAACATACTGGGCACGACATTCAACCAAATGCCCTACGGCTTTATCTATTTGCTCTATGGGCTGGCCATGCTCTATTCGGTCTTCGCCGTCTACGCCAAGCGCTGGCATGATCGGGGCAAGTCCGGCTGGTGGAGCCTGATCATCCTGGTACCCTTTATCGGCGCGATCTGGTTTCTGGTGGAATGCGGCATTCTCGAAGGCGCCAGGGGTGCCAATCAATACGGACCGGACCCGCTTGCCTGACAGTTCAAATCTCACCTGGCTTTTCTTCAAGATATCGGGCCGCGTCAGCCGCGCGGCCTATTTTCTTGGTGGCCTGCTCGTCGCCATCATCCAGGCCTTCCCGCTCTACCGCTTCACGCTGGTTCCGGAAGGCTCGGCCGAGAGCAATATGTGGTCGTTCATCTTCTTCATCGCCTTCATTGCCTCGCTATGGTCGAACATCGCGCTGGCGGTGAAGCGGCTGCACGACCTCGACAAGCCGGGCATTGCCGCGCTGATCCTGTTCGTACCGGTCGTCTCGATCGTCGCCTTTCTTTTGTTGTGTCTGTTTCCAGGGCAGCCTGGACCCAACCGCTATGGCCGGCGCACCAACGAGCCGGCACAACCCTAGAGCCGGATGATTTCAGGTCGAATCGACCTGAAATCTGAATCCGTCTCTAAATCAAAGAGATAGAGCATGATGCCGTCCGAAAACCGCTTCACATTTTTCGGCATCATGCTCTGAGGGCCGATCGGACATGCGCTACCGCACGCTTGATCCGAAACTGATCATCGAGACCGCCGAACGGCTTGAAGAGCGCGTTGCGGAACGGTTTCCCCAGGCCGGGCTGCGCGGCGTCGCCGCCGAACTGGTGTCGCTGTCTCGCGATCTGGCCAAGGCGGCCCAGGCGCTCGAAGCGCCGATCTGGTGGCTGCGCGGGCTCATCATCGCCGCCGTCCTCGCCGGCGCGTTGATCTTCCTGTTCGTAGGCACCATCCTGCCGCTCATCCACATCTCCCAGGCTGACGATGCGGTGCAGTCGGTGCAAGGCATCGAAGCCACGATCAACATGATCATCCTTGCCGTGCTCGGCCTGCTGGCGCTGATTCGCACCGAGGAGCGCATCAAGCGCAAGCGGGTGTTTCGCCAACTGCACGGTCTGCGCTCGCTGATCCACGTCATCGACATGCATCAGCTGACCAAGGATCCGGCGGCTCTTTCGGCCGATTTCAGGCCGACGGCGCATTCCCCGGCCCGCATCACCAATGCCGCTGATCTCGCGCGTTACCTCGACTATTGCTCCGAAATGCTGTCGATCACCGGCAAGATCGCCGCTCTGTTCGCGCAGTCGGTCAATGACGATGTCGTCATCGACGGCGTCAATGACATCGAGAACCTGGCGTCCAACCTGTCGCGCAAGATCTGGCAGAAGATCACGCTGATCGAGAGGCACCCGGCGGCACAACCTGTTCCGGCGCCAGGCCGGGCGAGCCAAGCCGTGCCGCTTCCGCCGCGCGCACCAAAGCGGTAACGCTTTTCAGGAGCGGCGCCGGCGTCCCCGTTCTCTGGGCGAGGCCGAGCACCGCGCCTTGCAGTTCGTCGATCTCCGTCGGCCGGCCGCGCTGCAGATCGTCCCACATCGACGAGCGCGCCTGAGGGTCGATCGCCAGCATGCGCCGCGCCAGCAGTTTGAACAGCCAGTCCGGCAGCCGCAGCACTTTCGGCAGCAGCGCCGGCCGCAGTCCGGCGATACGCGCCGGCGCGATGCCGGAGGCGTTCATCGCCCGCAGCGCCTCGTCGATCTGGCCGGCCAGGATCAGCCGCCAGCGACGATCGGCGAGTTCGCGCGCCAGCGGCAGGTCCGACAACGCCACCAGCGCGTTGTTGAGGTTCATCAAAAGCTTGCCCCACAGCACAGCCTTCATGTCGCCATGCGTCTCGACCGCCAGCCCTTCAACATCGAGAACACCGGCGACATCGAGAAGGCCGGCAAGGCCGCCATCCTCTATCATCACCTTGCCCTCGCTGGCGCGGTGGACGCGCAGCGGCAGCTCGCCCTCAGGCGATTGCACCACATTGAACGGCACCATGCCGGCCAGCACGGTTCGCTGGCCAGACCTGGCGCGCAGCCTGTCGGCGTTGTCGACGCCGTTCTGCAGGCTGATCACCACCGCATCGGGTCGGGCATGGGCCTTGATCAGCGCCGCCATCTCCTGTGTCGCGCCGCTCTTGACGGTCACCAGGATCACATCCGCCTGCGGCAGAGCGACGGCGGGATCGGCGTTGACCCCGAGCGCGTCCGGCTTGACCAGGCGATCGCGGCCTTCAAGGTCGCTGACACGCAATCCGCCCTGTCGTAGCGCTGCCTCGATGCGCGGCCGGGCCAGCAGGACAACCTGCCGCCCGGCGAGCGCCAGGCAACCGCCGACATAGCAGCCGATGCTGCCGGCGCCTGCGATGACGATCCGTTTTTCCCCGTCTGCCATCTCTTGCTCCGCACCGGCCCGACTATACGACATGAAAACCATAATGTCGGCGGCATCGTCTGCCACGCGCTGGCCCCTATGTCTGCCCGTGACAGGCCCTCAGCTTTCGACTATCGCTTTTGCCATGACGCTGCCGACCGACCCCGCCGCAAACCTCGCCGCCCTTATCCGTTGTGCCTCGGTGACACCAGCCGAAGGCGGCGCGCTGAGCGCGCTGGAAACGATGCTGAAGCCGCTCGGCTTCCTGGTCGACCGGCCGGTCTTTTCGGAAGACGGCACGCCAGACATCGAGAACCTCTATGCAAGGCGGTCCGGCAACGGTCCGCATCTGATGTTCGCCGGCCATACCGATGTCGTGCCGGTCGGCGACGAAGCCGCCTGGACGCATCCGCCTTTCGCCGCCGAGATCGCCAATGGCGAGATGTATGGCCGTGGCGCCGTCGACATGAAGGGCGGCATTGCCTGCTTCGTCGCGGCGATAGCGCGCCATGTCGAGAACAATGGCGGCCCCAAGGGTTCGGTCTCGCTGCTGATCACCGGCGACGAGGAAGGCCCGGCCATCAACGGCACGGTCAAGCTGCTCGAATGGGCCGCTTCCAGGGGCGAGAAATGGGATGCCTCGATCGTCGGCGAACCGACCAATCCGGATGCGCTCGGCGACATGATCAAGATCGGCCGGCGCGGCTCTCTGTCCGGGTCGATCATGGTCAATGGCCGCCAGGGCCATGCCGCCTATCCGCAGCTTGCCGACAATCCGGTGCGCGGCTTGATGGGCCTGGTCGACGCCTTGCTGCATCCCGTCTTCGACAAGGGAACCAGGGATTTCCAGCCGACCAATCTGGAGGTCACCTCCATCGATGTCGGCAACCCGGCCACCAATGTCATCCCCGCCAAGGCCACCGCGACCTTCAACATCCGCTTCAACGACACCTGGACGGCCGAGACCGTCCAGGCCGAAATCCACAACCGGCTCGACCAGGCGGCGAAGCGCAAGAAGTACCGGCCGGGCAAGAAGACGCCGGTCGACTACGACCTTGTCTGGCGCGACCGGCCAAGCCATGTTTTCCTGACCCGCGACGACAAGTTGGTCGACACGCTTGCCGGTTCGATCAAGGCGGCGGTCGGCAAGAAGCCGGCGCTGTCCACTTCGGGCGGCACATCGGATGCGCGCTTCATCAAGGATTACTGCCCGGTGGTCGAGTTCGGTCTGGTCGGCAAGACCATGCATATGGTCGACGAGCGCGTCGCCCTTGCCGATCTCGAAACGCTGACGCGGATCTACCAGCGCTTCATCGAAGACTGGTTCGGGCAGGGCTGAGCAGCATGCTTTCGGCGGATGAAACCCACGCTTCGCTGACCGGTGCCTGGCGGCTGATGCTCGGCAAGGCCGACGGCCTGCGCCTGCTCGACCTGTCGGCCGACGGCTTCTGGAATTCCTTCTTCGCCATCGTCGTTGCCGCGCCGGCGCTGATCGTGGGCTGGGTCGGCATCGCCAACCAGATCGGCGATCCCGACGCCTTCGTGGGCCGTTTCGGCATGCTGTTGCGCCTGGCGACGGTCGATATCGGTTCCTGGGTGCTGCCGCTGGTCGCGCTCGCCTTGGTCGCGCCGCGCGCCGGCATTGGTGGGCGCTTCGTGCACTATGTCGTCGCCAGCAACTGGGCCTCCGCCATCACCGCCTGGCTCATGCTGCCCTCGGCGCTGATCAGGCTTTTCCTGTCGTCGGCAAGCCAGGTCGCGAGCCTTGTGTCGCTGTTGCTGTTTGCCTTGTCGATGGCGCTGACCTGGCGCATGACCAATGCCACAATCGGCAAGGGCGCGGCGGTCGGCACCGCCGTTTTCGTCGGCATGTTCATTGCTTCGCTGCTGGTGCTGTTCGGGCTGCAGATACTGCTTGGCATCACCGTGCCGGACGATATCGGGGCTCAGAGCCTTTCCGGACCGTTCCCGGGGTAGAGCCCGCCTGGCTCTGAATAGCGGCTACGGACTCTGTTCTGAACAGAGCTTCTGGGCACTGTTCAGGGATAATCGACGCCAATGAGGAAAAGCCCGTCGGGCGGCGCCACCTGGCCGCAGGCGGCGCGGTCGCGCGCTTCGAGCGCCGCCTTGAGGTTGGCCTCGGTCCAGCCGCCATCGCCGACGCGCTTGAGCGAGCCGACCATGGAGCGCACCTGGTTGTGCAGGAAGGAACGGGCCGAAGCTCTCACCTCGATCATGTCGCCCGCCCGGCTCACATCGAGCCGTTCCAGTGTCCGGACCGGGCTGTTGGCCTGGCACTGGGTCGAACGGAAGGTGGTGAAGTCATGCCGGCCGAGCAGGAGTTTCGCGGCCTCGTGCATGGCGCCGGCATCGAGCCGCTTCGGCACCCACCACACCTTGCCCTTTTCCAGCGCCGCGGGCGCGCGGCGGTTGAGGATGCGATAGAGATAGTGGCGGCCGGTGGCAGAGAAGCGGGCGTCGAAATCGTCCGGGACGATCGCCGCCTTCAGGATGGCGACATGCGCGCCGGCTGCCTGCAGATGGGCATTGACGGCATCGCGCACCTTGTCGCCGGGCCATGGCTTGGCGAGGTCGACATGCGCCACCTGGGCGCTCGCATGCACGCCGGCATCGGTGCGGCCGGCGGCGCGCAGCCGCACCGCCTCGCCGCAGAATTTCTCGATTGCCTGCTCGATCGCCTGCTGCACCGAAGGCTGGTCGGCCTGGTGCTGCCAGCCGGCAAACAGGCCGCCGTCATATTCGATGTCGAGGCGAAAACGCGGCATTTGCGGCTAGAGCTCTCGCCTTGAGCAATTCCAGGAAAAGTGTGAAACGGTTTTCCGTCCGGAATTGCGTTAAAACAAAGAGGTAGAGCAGGTCACCGTTTCCATGAAACGGTGGACTGCTCTACGCGGCGAGAGCGGTGAAGGCGGAAGCGTAGACCAGCCTGCCGGCCTCCGGAGCGTCGCCCCAGGCCAGCGCCTGCAGCGCCTCGCCTTGGTACTCACTCTCGAATTTTTCGGCCCGCGCATGGCTGTAGCCGAAACGGCCGTAATAGGCGGGGTCGCCCAGCACCACGGCCAGCGTCTCGCCAGCATCCTTCAGGCGAATATGCGCCTCGCGAATCAGCGCGCCGCCAATGCCGCTGCCATGGAACGAAGGTTCCACCGCCAGCGGCGCCAGCGCCACGGCCGCGAAGCTCTTGCCGCCATTCTGGACGAACAGCCGGGAAAACAGGATGTGGCCTACCGCCTGGCCGTCTTCTTCCGCCACCAGTTCGACGACGGCGTCGCCGCCGGTGACCAGCGCGTCGACCAACCCGGCCTCCGCCTGCTGGCCGAATGCATGTTCCTCGACGAGGCGAATGGCCTCGCGATCCCGCGGCGTCGCCGCGCGTATCGACATCATGCTCATGAGAACTTCATTCCTTTTACGATCTTGGCTCCGCGCAGGAATTCCGACGCGGCGGCGGGCTTTCCGCCCGCACGTTGAACTTCGACCAGCCTGATCGCGCCTGCCCCGCAGGCGACCGTCAGCCGGTCATCGAGAATTCCTCCCGACTCGCCCGAACCTTCCGAAAGCGACAGGCCTTCGGATAGTGTCGAGCGAAGCAGTTTCAGCCGTTCCACGCGGCCGCCAATGTCAATTTCGGACCAAGCGCCGGGAAAGGGCGACAGGCCACGAAGATGGTTGTGGACCTCGGCCGCGGGCCGCGTCCAATCCACCCGCGTCTCGGATTTATCGATTTTTCTGGCGTAAGTCACCCCTTCCGCCGCTTGCGCGGTAAATGTCAGGATGTTCCCTTCCAGCCGCGCCAGCGCTTCCACCATCAGGGCAGCACCAACGCTCATCAACCGATCATGCAGATCGCCGGCTGTTATATCGGGGTCGATGGCGCATTTTTCAAGCAATCCCACCGGACCGGTGTCGAGACCCTCTTCCATGCGCATCACCATCATGCCGCTTTCCAGGTCACCCGCCATGATGGCGCGCTGGATGGGGGCGGCGCCGCGCCAGCGCGGCAAAAGCGATGCATGGCCGTTGATGCAGCCAAGCCGGGGCGCGTCGAGAATTGCCTTAGGCAGCAGCAAACCATAGGCCACGACCACGGCGATATCGGCCCGCAGGGCGCTGAAAGCGGCCTGCTCGGCCTCGCCCTTGAGGGAGGCCGGCGTCCGCACCGCGATGCCCAGACGCTCGGCCTCGCGCTGTACCGGCGACGGCGTCAGCTCCAGCCCGCGCCGGCCGGCCGCGCGTGGCGGCTGGGTGTAGACGGCCGATACCTCATGTCCGGCCTCGGCGATCGCGCGCAACGTCGGCACCGAAAACTCCGGCGTGCCCATGAAGATGACGCGAAGGGGCATTCTTTCCCCTATCCCACCAGCTTGCCCGGCGCCTTGTCCTTGGCGAGCTTCTTGAATTTCTTCACCACCATGTCGCGCTTCAGCTTCGAGATGTGGTCGATGAACAGCACGCCGTTGAGATGGTCGATCTCGTGCTGCAGGCAGGTCGCCATCAGCCCCTCGGCCTCCATCTCCTGCAGCTTGCCGTCGCGGTCGAGATATTTCACCCGCACCGAAGCCGGGCGTTCGACCTCGGCATAATAGTCCGGGATCGACAGGCAGCCTTCCTCGTAGACCGAGCGCGCCTCAGCGGTTTCCAGGATCTCCGGGTTGATGAAGACGTGCGGCGCCGGCGTTTCGTCTTCCTTGGCGAGGTCGATCACCAGCATGCGCAGCGGCTCGCCGATTTGGATTGCCGCCAGCCCGATACCGGGCGCGTCATACATGGTCGCCAGCATGTCGTCGGCCAATTTGCGCAAAGGCGCGTCGATGCGCTCCACCGGCTTGGAAACCTGGCGCAGGATGGGATCGGGAAGGATGATGAGCGGCTTGATCGGCATGGCGTCCCACGTAAGACGTCCAGCGAAAAGCGTCAACCGGTGAACCTGAGCCTCGTTCACGTTTTGATCTGTGCCGGCCCCACGAATCGGCTATGCTGTCGACATGAATGATCTGAGCACCATCCTTTCCGAGCCTGTCGCACGGCTTGGCGCGTCGACAATCACGCTGGGCCACGCCTTGGCCTTCGGCGCCTTGTTGTTTCTCGGCCTGTTCGTGGCGCTGGTCATCGCGCTGTGGCGGTCGGCCAAGGCGCGCGCCGTCGCTGCGGCGGAAGCCGCCGACCATGCCCGCGACGCCGAGGCGCGCATGGCCGGCATCTTGCAAAGCCAGGCCGAGATGCAGGGCCGCATGGGCGCCATTGCCGAAGTGTTCGGCGCGCGCCAGGCGGAGCTGACGCAGTCGATCGGCCAGCGCCTCGACGCCATGACCGGCCGCATCGGCCAGACCATGACCGAGCAGACCAAATCCACGCATGAGAGCCTGGCGAAACTGCAGGAGCGGCTGGCGATCATCGACACCGCGCAAGGCAACATCCAGTCGCTCGCCGGCCAGGTCGTGCAGCTGCAGGCCATCCTCTCCAACAAGCAGACGCGCGGTGCCTTCGGCCAGTCGCGCATGGAGGCGATCGTCGCCGACGGCCTGCCGCATGGCGCCTATGAATTCCAAGCGACGCTGTCGAATGGCAGCCGGCCCGATTGCCTGGTGAAGATGCCGAACGGCGCGCCGTCACTTGCCATCGACGCCAAATTTCCGCTTGAAGCCTGGAACGCCATCCGCGCCGCCGACGGTGCGGACCTGCAGAAGGTCGCGTCGCAGGCTTTCCGCCGCGACATCGAGATCCATGTCCGCGACATCTCGGAAAAATACCTGATCCAGGGCGAGACGCAGGACACCGCCTTCATGTTCGTGCCGTCGGAATCGGTCTTCGCCGAGATCCACGAGAATTTCGAGGCGATCGTCCACAAGGCGCACCGCGCCCGCGTTGTCATCGTCTCGCCGTCGCTGCTGATGCTGTCGATCCAGGTCATTCAGGCCATCCTAAAGGACGCCCGCATGCGCGAACAGGCGCATCTGATTCAGGGCGAGGTCATCCGGCTGATGGAAGATGTCGCGCGCGTCGACGAGCGTGTGCGCAAGCTGCAGGTGCATTTCGGCCAGTCGGCCAAGGACATCGACGACATCCTCGTCTCGACGTCGAAGGTGACCAAGCGCGGCCAGAAGATCGAGGCGCTGGAGTTCGGCGCGCAGGCCGATGGCGATGCCGGCCCGGAGACGCCGTCACGGGTGCCGGCGGCGAAACTCGAACCCGGCCCGCGCGTTGCCGATTCAAAAACCGGGCAGCTCAGGCTGCGGGTCGTCGAAGGCGACGACTGAACGGCTAATCTAGGCCACCGCCACGATGACATGTGCCTGAATTTTGGCGGCGACTGCGCCGCTACCATGCCTGGCCGCAATCGCGGATGCGGCGTAGTCCGTTGCAGCGTCCAGTTTCCCGGGATCCCTGGCCTCGATTTCGGTGCGAAGCACCGTTCCCTGGCAATAGGCAACGGCCGGAATGCGCGGTGAGGGCGCACGGCTCTGTTCGGCTCTCGTCTCGATCGCCACATCGGAGAAGCCGGCCTCCTCAAGGTCTCCGCGGATCAGCGCCGTATCGTGGTAGCCATGCGGCGTGCGGGCCAGAAAGCGCGGCGGATCGTTCGGAAAAAGCCTAGCCAGCGCATTGGTCACATCATCGGCAAAGACATTCTCCTCGATGCGGTCCCATACGTTGAACAGGAAATGTCCGCCGGGCTTCAGCACCCGCCTGGCCTCGCGGTAGGCGGATGGACGGCTGGGAAAGAACATCGCGCCGAACTGACAACAAACCAGATCGAAGGCCGCGTCTTCAAACGGCAGCGCCATGGCATCGGCCTGGCGCCATTTGATGCGACTGTCGGGAGCCTGTAGCGAAGCGGCGTAGTCGAGCATCGGCTGGTTCAGGTCGGTCACGACATAGATTGCGTCACGCAGCAGTTTCGGCGCCAAGGCGCGGGTGACGACCCCGGTGCCCGCGGCGACTTCCAGCACGGCTTTGGGCGAAAAGGACACTGCCCGCCGTGCAAGGTCCGCGGCGAACGGCTCGAAAATCAACGGCACCATATAGCGGTCGTAGTTTTCCGGGATCGAGCCGGCAAACAGCTTGTCCGTTTCCAACATCGCTATTATCCGCCCGTCTGAGGTGAGCGAAGCTAGCACAGAATTGCCTGTCTTGGGCGGCTTTCGGCCGGGAGGCAGGTGCTACTGCTCCTCCACGATGCTCATGCCTTCGAATTCGGGAAGCCAGTGCAGGGCCGACCGGTGCCATTTCTGTTGTGTCGGCACCAGATCCTCGCGTTGCCGCGCGGTGCCCGTCCTGATTCCATAGATCTTCGGGCCGCCGCCAACCGACGTCGCGTAAAGATGCGCCCCGCAGTCGCCGCAAAAGGCCTGGGCGCGCTTGGCGCCGCTCGATCCGGTCTTGATATAGATTTTTGGCGTGCCTCTGGTGATCCGGTAGTGATCCTCGGGCGCGGGAACGGTGACGCGAAAGGCCGTGCCGGTCAATTGCTGGCAATCCGTGCAATGGCAGATCGAGGTCTTTGCTGGGTCGACCTCCGCCTCGTAGGTGATGGCGCCGCAATGGCACCCGCCGTCGATCTTCATGGTCTATCCTCCGAAATCCGTCGCCTGATCTTAGCAAGGCAACGCGACGGGGCAACGGTGCTGCGCTGGTCCAGGACTAATTGGAAGCGGCTTCGATCAGCTTGCGCCGCTGCTCCCAGGTGCCCGTGGTCTGCGGCTTGACGAACAGCCGCGTGATCTCCGGCATCTCCTTCTTCAGCCGTGCCTCGATGCGCTCGACACAGGCTTCGATCTCCGGCGCCGACAGATGGTCCTCGAATTCGATGCTGAGCCCCGCGACGATCTCTTGCGGTCCCATATGGACGGTCAGGACACCGTTCGCGCGCTGCACCGCCGGATCCTGCTGCGCGATCGCCAGCACCTTTTTCTGCACTTCGGGCGAAGCCGGCTCACCGATGAGCAGCCCCTTGCTTTCGCGGGCGAGGAAGATCGCTGTGGCGCCGAGAATGAGTGCGATGCCGATCGAGGCGGCGCCGTCGAGCTCCGGCATCTCCAGCAGCTCCGCCGCCAATATGCCGGCAAAGGCGACGATCAGGCCGAGAAGCGCCGCGCTGTCCTCGAACAGCACCGTATAGACGCTCGGGTCCTTGCTCGACTGCACGGCCTGCAGCCAGCCTTGCTTGCCTTTCTCTCGGCGGAATTCCTTCAGCGCCACCAGCCAGGAGCTGCCCTCGAACAGGAAGGACAAGCCGAGAACGACATAGTTCACCTTGACGTTGGCGACAGGCTCCGGCGTCATGATGTGGACGATGCCCTCGTAGAACGACACGCCGGCGCCCAGCGCGAAGACCAGGAGGGCAACGATGAAGCTCCAGAAATAGAGTTCGCGGCCATGGCCGAGCGGATGCGTGCGGTCGGCCGGGCGCGCGGCACGGTGCATGCCGTAGAGCAGCAGGCCGCCATTGCCGGTATCGACCAGCGAATGCACGCCTTCCGACAGCATTGCCGAGCTGCCGGTGAAGAAGGCGGCGGCGAATTTGGTCAGCGCGATCGCCAGATTGCCGGCGAGCGCCGCATAGATGACCATCTTGGAGCCGCCGTGCCCGGCCATGCGGTCTGGTCCCCGTTTCAACGTGCCCAGTCTAACGGCCGGACGGCCGCAGTTCCACCATAACGCGCCAACGGCCGGGTCGTTCAAGACGCGATTTGTTTGGGATCGGCCGCGGAGACGGCGACTATTCGACGATCTCGTCGGTCCACACCTTGAAGCCGGCCAGTGTCCCCGGTCCGAAAATATGGGTCAGCGGCACATCCGCCGCATCGCGGCCGGAAGCGATCAGGATGCGGCCGATGCGCGGGGCATTGTTGCGCGGGTCGAAGACATGCCAGCGGCCGCCGAGATAGACTTCCATCCAGGCGGCGAAATCCATGCTCGACCACGGCTTCGGCATGCCGATATCGCTGATGTAGCCGGTGCAGTAGCGCGTCGGGATGTTGAGCGCCCGGCAGAAGGTGACGGCAAGATGCGCGAAGTCGCGGCACACGCCGCTCTGTTCCCGATAGGCTTCCGCCGCGGTGCGCGTCGGCCGCGCATTGCCGTAGTTGAAGACGATGTGGTTGTGAACGAAATCGCACACCGCCTGCACGCGCGGGATGCCGAGCGGTGTGTGGCCGAACAGCCGCCACGCTTCGCTGGCCAAGAGGTCGCTCTCGCAAAACCGGCTGGGCAGCAGGAAAAGCAGGGTTTCGGCCGGCAGGTCGCGCACCTCGTGCTGCCAGGCCATCAGCTCGGCCATCTCGAATGTGCCGGGCGCGCGGATCACCGCATCCGTGCCGAAGGTGAACCGTCCGGGCGGCGCGACGAAGCGGTTGCACCAATTGCCGAAACTGTCGCGGTAGCTCTCGATCGGTACCGGCGGGCTGGAAGTTAGGAAATCCGGCCGCTCGAGGTCGGAGGCGCGCGAATAGTGGACATTGAGCATCGCGATGAGCGGCGTTTCCTGCGGGAAGTCGAAGCTCATCTCGCAGCCGATGTGGATCCGCATTTTCGTCCTGACCGGCCTGCCCGACGATCACCCGGCGAAAGCGCGGGTCGATGTTGCAGTGCGAAGAAGAGAATGGCACGGACGGCCATGGTTTACGAGCAAATTAGAAATTGGTTGAAAGCAGTCAGCCTGAGGCTTCCCGCCAGCGCTGCCCTCTTGCAGCAAAGCGTTTCTCTTGTTTCACTTCGCTCCCCGCAACAGGAGGAACGAATCATGGCTAAAGGCGCGATGAAGGCAGGCAAGGAAGCCCGCAAGCCGAAGAAGGATGCCAAGAAGCCGGCGCCCGCTCCCGTCCTGAAGGCGCCGCCGGTCAAGGCGATGCGCATCAAGGAAAAGTAGGCCTCGGCAGGTCAGGCGCGGCAAATCCCACCGGCGGCGTCAGACAATGCCACCGGGTTGATCGGGTATTTGGATAACCTATATCGATAGTGCGGGGACGACCCCGCGCCTCCCCAACAATTCGGTCGGGACGACCCGCCATAATGATCGGCATCTGAGGATCGGATCCTGTCTCCGGCCCGATGCTGGATGGAGCGTTCCGATGTCTTGGACTTTTCTGTTTTTCGCCGGCCTCTTCGAAATCGGCTGGGCGATCGGCCTCAAATACACTGACGGATTTACCAGGCTTGTTCCGACCGTGCTCACGGTCGCCTCGATGATCGTCAGTCTTACCTTGCTGGGCCTGGCGCTGAAGGCGCTTCCCGTCGGCACCGCCTATGCGGTGTGGACCGGCATTGGCACGGTCGGCACGGCCCTGCTCGGCATCTGGCTGCTCGGCGAGCCCGCCACCGCCATCCGGCTTGCCTGCATCGCGCTGATCGTCTGCGGCATTATGGGGCTGAAATTCGCGGCCTGAGCGGAAGTCGCCCAAAAAAGCGCACCTTCCGCACAAACACCTTCAGGGCCGCTGCGGGGCGACCCTGATTCAATGTTCGAACTTGGCTGCGCCGAAGCTGCTAGCGGGCCGAGAAGCCCGGAGGAGCTCGGCCGGTCCGTGCCTTGCGCGCCGCATAGCGTGCGTCACGCTTGGCCTTGCGCTCGGCCTCGTCGGCGAGCAGGCGGGCAATGCGCTCGGTCTCTTCGGCTTCCCGAATTTTGGCCTCGGCTTGGGCTGCCTCTTCGGCGGCGATGCGTGCCGCTTCGGCTGCTGCCTCGCGCTCGGCCTTCTCTGCGGCTTCGCGTGCCAGCTTTTCCTGCTTCAGCCTGGCCTTCTCGGCTTCGCGGATCTCACGAGCCTGGAGGATTGCCTTGCGTTCGGCCTGTCGCGCCAGCACCGCAGGATCATCTGCCGCCGGCTTTGACTTGAAGCGCTCCAGAAGCGCCTTCTTTGCCTCGTTCGCGGCATTGCGCCGCTCGAAAATGTCTTTTTCCCTGTAGATAGCCAAGTCCACTTCCCTGAAGTCAATTCGCGAGGCTTACATACGCGCGAATGCCGAGAGTTCAAGCGCCAAATCGGTATGCCAGCCATGAAATTCCGCGATGTTGCAGCCGGGAGACGCCTTTTGCCGCCCAAACCGACATGCACTGTTCACCGATAGCCCCTCTGGCGGCGAGGCGAGCCGGTGGCTACTTCTAGCGGCAAAACCCAACACCAGGATGACATCACATGGAACTCGGTCTCTACACTTTCGCCGACGTCAGCCCGCAGCCCGGCCCGGGCGCCATCGGGCCGCATGAGCGCTTGCGCAACCTGATCGAGGAGGTCGAACTCGCCGACCAGGTCGGTCTCGACGTCTTCGGTCTCGGCGAACATCACCGACCCGACTACGCCGCCTCCGCGCCAGTCGTGGCGCTCGCCGCTGCCGCCGAGCGCTCGAAGCGCATCAAGCTGACCAGCGCGGTCACGGTATTGTCCTCCGACGATCCGGTGCGCGTCTTCCAGCAGTTCGCCACGCTCGATCTTCTCTCGGGCGGCCGTGCCGAGATCATGGCCGGGCGCGGTTCGTTCATCGAATCCTTCCCGCTGTTCGGCTACAATCTGGAAGACTATGACGAGCTCTTCGCCGAAAAGCTCGATCTGCTGCTCGCCATCCGCGATAGCGTCAAGGTCACCTGGTCCGGCAATCTGCGCGCGCCGATCAACGATCGCGGCGTCTATCCCCGGCCCTTCCAGGACAGGTTGCCGGTCTGGATCGCCATCGGCGGCACGCCGCAGTCCGCCGCCCGCGCGGGCGCGCTCGGCCTGCCGCTGGCGCTTGCCATCATCGGCGGCGAGCCGGCGCGCTTCGCGCCGCTGTTCGACCTCTACCGCGAGGCCGCCAGGCGCGCCGGCAGCGACCCGGCGGGTCTCGCCACCAGCATCAACGTGCATGGCTTCATTGCCGAGACGACCGAACAGGCGGCCGACGATTTCTACGGCCCGCAGGCCGAGGTGATGAACCGCATCGGCCGCGAGCGGGGCTGGGGCCCGACGTCGCGGGCGCATTTCGACCAGTCGCGTGGTCCGAACGGCGCCCTGTTCGTCGGCAGTCCAGAGCAGGTGGCCGAGAAGATCGTCGCCCAGCACAGGATCTTCAACAATGACCGCTTCCTGCTGCAGATGGCGATCGGCGCCATGCCGCATGCCAAGATCATGAAGGCGATTGAACTCTACGGCACCAAAGTGGCGCCGATCGTGCGCAAGGAAACGGCGAAGTCCACGCCTGCGGTGGAAGCGCCCGTCGCATGAGCCAACGGCAAAGCTCCGTACCCGCGGGCCTTGCCGGCTAAAGGAACCTTGAAGCGACGCGGGCGTTTCCATCAACGGACTGCACCAGTTGCGGTGCACCGCTGAGGGTCCATGATGAAAGCCGAACCCGCCGCTACGGGCGCAGGCGTTGCCGAAAGCCCGGATCCGCGCGTCGAGGCCCGCGCGGACACGCATTTGATGCGTTCGCTGCTGGTCGGCATATTCATATTCATGAGCGTCTATGCGCTCTATTTCGGCCGCGCTTTCTTCATGCCGGTCATGCTGGCTTTCCTGCTGGCGCTGACATTGACGCCGATCGTGCGGCTGCTGCGCAAGCGCGGTATTCCCGAAGCGGTTTCGGCGACGCTCCTAGTGCTTTTGTCGATCTGCGTCTTCGCCATCGCCGGCTATTTGCTCTCAGGTCCTGTCATCGATCTCCTCAACAACACCTCGTCGATCGGCCAGCAGCTCACCGAGCGGCTGGCGCAGTTGCGGCGTCCGCTTGAAAAGATCATGCAGGTCTCGCATCAGGTCGAGCAGATGACCGAGACCTCGCAGGAGCCTGGCGTCCAGAAGGTGGCGGTCGCCCAGTCCGGCATCCTGTCGTCGGCCGCCGGCAACATCCTGGCGGCGGGAACAAGCCTGACCATCATCTTCGTGCTGTCGCTGTTCCTGCTCGCCTCGGGCACGATGTTCTACGAGAAGATCATCCAGTCCTTCGCCAGCCTAAGCGAGAAGAAGCGGGCGCTGCGCGTCGTCTATGACGTCGAGCGCGAAATCTCGCACTATCTGCTCACCGTCACCATCATCAATGTCGGCCTCGGTTTGGTCATCGGCCTAGGCCTGTGGGCGCTCGGCATGCCGAACCCTCTGGTCTGGGGTGTCGCCGCGGCATTGTTCAACTTCCTGCCCTATGTCGGTGCGCTGCTGACCATCGTGCTGGTCGCGGTGATGGCGCTGATCAGCTTCGACACCATCTCCTACGCGCTTCTGGCGCCGGCCTTCGTGCTTTTGTGCGACGTGGTCGAAGGCCAGTTCGTGACACCGATGGTGGTCGGCAGGCGTCTCGAGATCAACGCGGTGGCGATCTTCATCGCCATTGCCTTCTGGTCGTGGCTCTGGGGTTTCGTCGGCGCGCTGATGGCGGTGCCGCTGCTGGTCGTCATCAAGGTGTTCTGCGACCATTTCGAGGGGCTTGGCCATGTCGGCAATTTCCTCGCCGCGCAGCAAACCGCCGTGGTCGAGGACGAACCCGTCGAGGAGAACGGCAAGGCCACGGCATAGAAGGAGGGCGCTGTTTGCGGCGGCCGGATCGAATGCCTATATCCGGCCGATCAACGCCCGGTGCCTTCCTTATGAGCGATGCTCCCCCCTTCGACCTCGACGCCTATCTCGCGCGCATCGGTTACGCCGGTCCGCGCGACGCGTCGCTGGATACGCTGAAGACGCTGCATTTCGCGCATCCGCAGGCGATCCCCTTCGAGAACATCGACCCGTTTCTTGGCCACCCGGTTCGGCTCGATCTTGCCGCGCTGCACGACAAGATCGTCCTTGGTGGGCGCGGTGGCTATTGCTTCGAGCACAACCTGCTCTTCATGCATGCGCTGCGGGCGCTCGGCTTCGAGGTCGTCGGCCTGGCCGCGCGCGTGCTCTGGGGCCAGAGCGAGGACGCCATCACCGCGCGCAGCCACATGCTTTTGCGCGTCGAGCTCGATGGCCGGACCTGTATCGCCGATGTCGGCTTCGGCGGCCTGACCCTGACCGCGCCATTGCAGCTGGAACCGGGCCGCGAACAGAAAACCCCGCATGAGCCGTTCCGCATCGTCGAGGCCGGCGATCATTTCCGCCTGCAGGCCGCCATCGGCGGCGACTGGCGCTCGCTCTACCGCTTCGATCTGCAGCCGCAATACGAGGTCGATTACTCCGTCACCAATTACTTCCTGTCGACCAGCCCGACATCGCATTTCCTCTCCTCCGTCATAGCGGCCCGCGCCGCGCCGGACCGGCGTTACGCGCTGCGCGGAAACCGCCTGTCGATCCATCACCTTGGCGGCCGCACCGAGCAGACAGAGATAGCCACCGCCGCCGAACTCGCCGACACGCTGCAAGGCCTGCTCGGCATCATCATTCCGGACCGCACGGCTTTCGAGGCCAAAGTGCGTGAGACGAAGATCGTGGAGACCACCGCATGACCGAACTGTCCGTTCTCGACCTGTCGCCGATCATCCAAGGCAGCGATGCCTCGCAGTCGCTGGCCAACTCGCTCGATCTCGCCCGCCATGCCGAGCGGCTGGGCTACAAGCGCTACTGGCTGGCCGAGCACCACAACATGCCGGGCATTGCGAGCGCCGCCACATCCGTGGTCATCGCCCATGTTGCCGGCGGCACCAAAACCATCCGCGTCGGCGCCGGCGGCATTATGCTGCCCAACCATGCGCCGCTGGTCATCGCCGAGCAGTTCGGCACGCTGGCCGCCCTGTTTCCGGGCCGCATCGATCTCGGCCTCGGCCGGGCGCCAGGCACCGACATGAACACCGCGCGCGCCTTGCGCCGCAACCTCGAGGCCGGCGCCGACAGTTTCCCGCAGGATGTCATCGAACTGATGGGCTATTTCCTGCCCGCGGAGGAAGGCCAGCGCTTGCGCGCCGTGCCCGGCGAGGGCCAGACCGTGCCGATCTGGATTCTCGGCTCCAGCCTCTACGGTGCGCAACTCGCCGCCATGCTTGGCCTTCCCTACGCCTTCGCCTCGCATTTCGCGCCGGCCGAGCTCGATCATGCGCTGGACATCTACCGCTCGCGCTTCCAGCCGTCGGAACAGCTCGACAGACCGCATGTGATGCTCGGCCTCAACGTCTTTGCCGCGCCCACCGATGCCGAGGCACGGCTGCTGTTCACCTCGCTGCAGCAGGCCTTCGTCAATCTGCGCACCGGCCGTCCCGGACGCTTGCCGCCGCCGGTCGAGAATTATGACCGCGATCTCGACCCAATGGCCAAGACCATGCTCGGCCAGGCGCTGTCGTGCGCCGTCGTCGGCTCTCCCGAAACGGTCCGCCAGGGCATCGATGCTTTCGTGCGCCGCACCGGCGCCGACGAGCTGATGGTGACCGCGCAGATCTTCGATCACGCGGCGCGGGTGCGGTCGTTCGAGATCCTGGCTGACGCTCACAAATCGCTGTCGCAAGCGGCCTGACATTTATCCGCTAGATGCTTTTGCCGGCAGCGATGCTCTAACTCTTTGTTTTGACGCAATTCCAGACGGAAAGCCGCTTACACTTTTCCTGGAATTGCTCTAAGTGCGGCGCATCCTTCCGCAGAGCGAGCCTTGCCGTGACCCATGACCTTGACACCCGCACGCAGTTTGCCATCGATCTGGCGCGGCGGGCCGGCGAACGCGGACTCGAATATTTCCGCGATCTGGAAAGCCTGACCATCGAGAGCAAGGGTCATCAGGACCTGGTCTCGCAAGCCGACCGCGAGGTCGAGCTGTTCATCCGCGCGGCGATCGCCAAGGACTATCCGCAGGACGGCATCGTCGGCGAGGAACACGCCTCGGTTTCCGGCTCGAGCGGCTATGCCTGGGTCATCGATCCCATCGACGGCACCGCCAATTTCGTGCGCGGCATTCCGGCCTGGTGCGTGGTGATCGCTTGCGCAAAGGACGGGGAGACGGTCGTCGGCGTCATCCACGAACCGTCGACCGGCGAGACGTTTCACGGCAGGCTCGGTGGCGGCGCCTTCATCAACGGCAGGCCGATCAAGGCAAGTGCCGCGGCCAGCCTGGAAGAAGGCTCGGTGGGGATTGGATTCTCGAACCGGGCCGAGGGCCAGAACATCGCCGTGCTGATCAAGAAGCTCCTCGCCGAAGGCGGTGTCTTCTTCCGCAATGCGTCCGGCGCCCTGATGCTGGCCTATGTGGCCTCGGGCCGGCTGCTTGGCTATGTCGAGGAACACATGAACGCCTGGGACTGCCTGGCCGGCATGCTGCTGATCGAAGAGGCCGGCGGCACCGTCCTGAAGGCGGATCCCAAGACGGTGCTGCAGAGCGGCACGCAGGTCATCACCGGCGGCAAGGGCGTCTTTTCGAAGCTGCAGGACCTGTGCAGGGAAGCGTTCCCGCTCTGATCGCCATTTGACGCGATGGATCGTGGCGGCACCTACGCCAGCTTGGCCAGCAGCTTCATGAAGGTGGCGATCTCCTTGGCCGAGAGCGGCGCCAGCGTTTCCCTGGTGATCTCGCGCGCCAACGGGATCAGGCGTTCGATGGCGTCGCGGCCTTCGGCGGTCAGATTGACCAGCAGCCGCCTTTTGTCGACCTCATGCTTGGAGAGCTCGACCAGGCCGCGTGCCTTTAAGCGATCGATCACGCCCTTCACCGTCGCCGCATCCATGGCGATCAGCGTGCCGAGCTGGTTCTGCGAGGTCTCGCCGACATCGCGCAGCTTGGCGAGTGCCGCGAATTGCGGCGGCGTCAGGTCGCCGATATGCGCGGCGAAGATCGAGACATGGCGCTGGTGCGCCTTGCGCAGGATGAAGCCGACCTGCTCCTGCAGGAGGTAATCCTGGTCCTCGGGCTCTTCGACCTCGACCAGCTTGAGCAGATTGTCCTCGCCGCTCACCGCAGCCCGTCCCAGGCCTTGATGTCGGCTGCCGCCAACCCGCCCATGCGGTTGTGAACCCGCGGCCCGCAGGTCATGGCCAGACAAAAAAGAATCTCGTCGGGACGCGGCCCGTCGCTGATGCCGACTTCCATGGCATCGAAATGGCTGCGCACATAGGCGGCGTTGATGTGGCCGAGCGGCACGTCGAGCTTTGAGCCGAACGCGCCGACCTTCTTGGCCGACGGCACGATCGCCTTGGCGTCGCCGAGCCGCTCGCGCATGGCGTAGCCGCCCGGCACATGCCAGAGCGCGCCATGCTCCAGTTCGCCCGCCGTGCCGACAATGGCGCCCTTGCCGTAGCCATCGATCTGTTTGACGTCGCCGCCCAACGCGGCGACCAGCCTGTCGGAAAGCAGCAGGCCAAGCGGCTTCAGATCGTCCATGGCGCTCTGCAGATCCTCGACATAGCGCCCGGCGAATGGGTTCTTGACCACGGCCATGGCCGCCGCACGCCGGCGCGGCACGTCCGCGACCGGACCGCCATCATGAAAGATCTCTTCGCTCAGCACCGCGATCTTGCGGATCGGAAACTCAGGCATGGGCAACTTCCTCCCTCGGATTTTTGTTGGGCGCGGCAAGCGCCACGGAACCACTGATGCGGGCCTCACCGCCAAGAAACAGCGCCGATCCGGCAATCAGGCCGCGCCGACGAAAATCTTCGGCGACGGCAAGGCCATTGTCCAGCGCCCGCGCCACCTCGCCAGGCGCAAGCGTGCCGACGCCTTGCGTCACCAGCCGCGCGCCGAGGTCGCTGTCGGGCGACAGTTCGCGTGCGGGAATGCGCTTGATGGCGGGATTGCCGGGAAGGTCCACCGCATTGGCAATGAGCGTCGCCGCTGCATCGGCCTCGGCGCCGGTCCGCGCCAGCACGGTGACGGCGTCGGCAATGCCAAGCGAGAAGGACCGGCCGCGCCAGCCGCTGGTGGCGACGCCGCGAACGCCATCTTCCGCGCGGATCGTGATCCGATCGGCCACGCCGTTGCCGGTGCCGGCGACCGCCAGGCCGATCGACCGGCCCTTGCCGAGGTGGAGGGCGCTGTCGCCGCCATTGTTGACATAGGCGCGCTCGAGTTTGCGGTCGGCAAGCAATGCGGCGAGAATTTCGTCGGCTACCGATCCTGCAACGGCGGCCATCGGTGTTATGAAACATTCCGCGAGCGGCATGACGGCCGCTTCCATGCGGCGCGCCGTCGGGCTGTCAAAGGCGCGCGGCGCCAGGAAAAATGCCGGGAGCCGCAATTCGGGAAGCTCCCTGACCAGCTCGATCAGGATCGTCTGGAAGCGCGACACGGCTTGCTCATAGGCCAGACGGCATTCCTGCGCCTCGCCAAAGGCCTCGATGATCAGGTCGATCGGCCCATGGTTGAGATGCAGCCGCTTGCCGTCCTGCAGCCAATGCGCTTGCGGGCCGTCCATCATCCGGCTCCGTTCGACGCGGCGCGCCGCAATTGCGCCAGCGGCGGCCATGGATTGTCGGACGGCGCACCGGTGCCGTGGCGCGGGTTGAGGTATTCGCCGCCCTTGGCGACGATGTCCTCGACGCTGCGGATCTCGGCCTCGTAGCCGCCGAGCCTGACATAGTCGTCGCGGCGCAAGGTGAACTCGATCGGCGCCACCAGCGCCGGCGTCGGCACATAGCCGAAGGCGCCTTCCGGCACGCGCGTCACGTCGACCATCAGCGTGATGCCGCCGCCCGGCCAGACATAGACCGGCGCGCCGCCGACCGTCACGTAGGTCGTCAGGCCTTGCACCGAGCGGGTGAGATTGACCGGGTTTTCGGTGACGCCGGCGCGCAGCGAGCCGCCGGCGCCGCCGATGAACAGCACGGTGCATAGCGCCGGCTCGCAATTGTCCTCGATCAGGTTCACGGACTTCTGCAGCCGTTCTGGAAACGGCTTTTCGACCGGCTTCAGTTCGTCGTCGAGTTCGTAATAGGCGTACTGCTCGCCGGTGGTCGAAACCATCAGCATCGACAGGCTCGGCCGCGCGCCCTTCTTGGCGTTCCACTCACCAAGGATCGAGAGCGGGTCGGAAATCGAGGTGCCGCCCCAGCCGAGGCCGGGCTCGGAGACCTTGAAATAGCGACCCGGCGTCGAGCGGCGTCCGATGATCTTGATGCCGGTGTCCTGCCAGCCCAGCACCTTGCCGGCCTGGTGTTCGGAGACGACGCCGGTGATATGGTCGTCGACCACCACCACCTCGTCGACCAGCCCGCGCCATTGCGTGGCGAACATGCCGATCGTGGCCGAGCCGCAGCCGACGCGCATGCGGTGCTCCTGCTTGCCGTCGATGACAGGTGGTTTGCCGGCTTCGACGATAATGGTGGCGCCGCCATCGATGGTCAGTTCCACCGGCTTGCGGTTGCACAGGTTGAGCAGCGCATCGCAAGTTGCCCGGCCTTCCGCCTTGGAGCCGCCGGTCAGATGATGCACGCCGCCCAGCGACAGCATCTGCGAGCCGTATTCGCCCGTGGTGACATGGCCGATCGCCTCGCCTTGCGAGCGCACGATTGCCGTTTCGGGCCCGATATGACGGTCGGTGTCGATCTTCACCTTGACGCCGCAATACGAAAAAATGCCTTCGGTGACGACGGTGACGAGATCGACGCCTTCGACCTGCTGGCTGACGATGAACGGCGCCGGCTTGTAGTCGGGATAGGTGGTGCCGGCGCCGATTGCCGTGACGAAGCGGCGCCCGGTGTTGACCAGTTCGCCGTCCCATGCCTCGCCTTCGGCGACGAAGGGCACGATTGTCCCGCCGGACTCGGCCGCGTGGTCGAGAATGGTCAGCGGATCCATGCGCACGATCCGGCCGCCGGCATTGCCGTAGCGGTCGCAGGCGCCTGTGCGGCCATCGGCTATGTAGCACATGACCGGGCAGGCATCGCAGCGGATCTTCTCCGCCACCTGCTTCTCGCCGGGGTCATGGGTCTCAAAACGCTCGGCAAGCTCGCTCATGCGCGTGCCTCCTTTTCGCGGATGCCATCTTTTTCAAGGATGCCGGCGCGGATGCGCGTCGGCGTCGCCGGAACCTTGGTGACCAGCACGCCGGTGGCGTGGCGGATGGCGTTGAGGATCGCCGGTGCGGTCGGGATCAGCACATGTTCGCCCAGCCCTTTGGCGCCGAACGGCCCCTCGGGATCGGGAACCTCGACCAGGATGGTCTCGATCGGCGGCACGTCGCCGATGGTCGGGATGAGATAGTCGTGCAGATTCTCGGTGCGGCCGGGAATGTATTCTTCCATCAGCGCCATGCCGATGCCTTGCGCGATGCCGCCTTCTATCTGGCCCTCGACCAGCAGCGGGTTGATCGCCTTGCCGACATCATGCGCGGCGGTGATCTTGATCAGCTTCACTGTGCCGAGCTTGAGATCGACCTCGAGTTCGGCGATCTGCGCGCCATAGCCATAGACGGCGTAGGGCTTGCCCTGGCCCTTGGCATCGAGCGGCAGCGTCGGCGGGTCGTAGGTCTCCTCGGCGCGGAAGACGAAGCCGTCGGCATCCATGTCGAGCGAGGCGAGATCGATGCGGCGCGTGGCTTCGCCCTCGCGGATGACGATCGCCGCGCCGTCCAGTTGCAAAGTTGCCTTTTCGGAGACATTGGCGAAGCGCAGGATCTTTTCCCGCAAGGCCCGCCCGGCTTTTTCGGCCGCCTTCCCGGTCACGAAGGTCTGGCGCGAGGCCGAGGTCTTGCCGGCGTCGGGGCTGATTGCCGTATCGGCGCTCTTCAGCCGGAATTTTTCCAGCGGCAGGCCAAGCGCGTCGGCGCAGATCTGCGTGATGACGGTGTTGGAGCCTTGGCCGATATCGACGGCGCCCTGATGCAGGATGACGGTGCCGTCAGCCGCGATGCCGACCCGGATGGTCGACGGATTGGGCAGCGAGGTGTTGCCGCAGCCATACCAGCACGAAGCCACGCCGACGCCGCGCTTTTTTTCTTCATGGTTGCTGTTGAAAGTATCCGCATCAGCCTGCGCCCGCGCCCAATGCGGCAGCAGGGCCTCAAGACATTCGGCAATGCCGACGCCGGACTCCAGCCTCTGGCCGGTAACCGTTTCGGAGCCGTTCCGAAGGCAGTTTCTCAGGCGAAAGTCGAGCCGGTCGATGCCGAGCTTGCCGGCCAGCTCATCATAGAGCGTCTCCTGCATGATCGTCGCCTGCGGCACACCGAAGCCACGGAAGGCGCCGGAGATCGGGCCATGCGTATGGATGGCGCGGCCCTCGGCGCGGTAGTTCGGCGTCGCATAGGGGCCGGAAGCATGCACCGGCACGCGGTTGGCGACGGTCGGCCCCCAGCTGGCGTAGGCTCCGGTGTTGAAATCGCCTGAAAAGATCATGCCGGTGACATGGCCGTCGGCATCGGCGCCGATGGTCGCCTTCATTTCGGCCGGATGGCGCTTGGTGGTCGACATCATCGATTCGTTGCGGGTGTAGGCCAAGGCGGCCGGCCGGCCGGTCTTAAGCGCCACAAGGCCGATCAGCGGCTGCAGCGAAACGTCGAGTTTCGAGCCGAAGCCACCGCCGGTCGCGGTCGGCACGATGCGCACCTTGTCGACGGGCAGGCCAAGCACCTTCGCCGTGTCGTCGCGGTCCATATAGGGTGCCTGGGTGCAGGCGACGACGACCAGCGTATCGCCGTCCATATAGGCATGGCCGGCTTCCGGCTCGATATAGGCGTGCTCGACATAGGAGGTTTCGATTGCGCCCGTCACGGCAACGGCCGCATTGGCAAGCGCCGTCTCGGGGTCGCCGCGCTCGACGAAGCCGGAGGTCAGCAGGTTCGAAGGGCGGTTCCCATGGATCAGCGCAGCATCCTTGGCCTGCGCTTCGCTGGGCTGCAGGATATGCGGCAACTCGGTCCAGCGGATCGGGAAATCCGACATATCGAGATCGAACATCGCCTCGCGCTCGCCGGCGACCAGCGCCACCGCCTCGCCGCGCAGCCGCGCAAACCCTTCGGCGAGCGCCGGCTGGTCGGCAAACGAACCGATGACGCCGAAACAGTTTTTGCCCGGAATGTCGGCGGCCGTGAAGACACCAACCATGCCGGGGTGCTTGTTTGCCCAGCCGTCGAGATCGCCGAAGGCGAAGCCGGCGTGATAATGCGGCGAGCGGACCACCAGCACGGCAAGCGCATCGGCCGGGAAGGAATCGCCGCCGAATTTCTCAGCCCCGGTCACCTTTGGCACACCGTCGAGCCTGACGGGCGACGCGCCTACGGCATTGCCCGAAATTGGCATTCTGCGGTCAAGGCCGAGATCGAACGAATGACGTTCGCGCTGCTCCTCACCCTCTCCCCGTGAAGAACGGGGAGAGGGGGTCGCCAGCGCTGGAGCTTCTCCCTTCTCCCCGTCACTATACGGGGGGAAGGTGCCGGCAGGCGGATGAGGGGCCGCGCTGTCGGTTGACGGTTCGAATCGTCCTGCCTCCATCACCGCCGCGATGATCTTCCGGTAGCCGGTGCAGCGGCACAGAATCCCGCCCAGCGCATCCTGCACCTCGGTCTCGGTCGGTCTGGGAGTCGTGTCCAGCAGCTCTGTCGCTGCCACCAGCAGCGCCGGCGTGCAGATGCCGCATTGCGCCGCGCCATGGGCGAGGAAAGAGGCCTGCAGCGCCGAAAGACGGCCGTTGGCCAGCCCCTCGACCGTCGTCACCGATGCGCCGGCGGCCGAAGCCGCTGGCATCAGGCAGGCGCAGACCGGATCGCCGTCGACCAGCACCGTGCAGGCGCCGCAATCGCCGGCATCACAGCCGACCTTGGTGCCGGTGAGCCGCAATTCTTCACGCAGCACCTGGGACAGCCGGCGCAGCGGCGGCACATTGACCGAGACGGCGGCGCCATTGACCGCGAAGGCGATGTCGGCGCGGCCGAGACCGGGCTGGACTACGCCCAATTCGGGCCGAGCTTCACTGACTTCAGGCAGAACCTGGTTCATGTCAGGCTGAGCTTGTCTCATGCCGCCGCCACCATATGATCGTTCATCGGTCCGGCGGCCGTCAGCACGGCCCGCGCGACGATCTCGCGCACCGCGTCGAGCCGGTATTCGGCGCTGCCACGCACATCGGCGATCGGCGACAGTTCGGTCATCGGCGCGGATTGAATGGCGCCGGCGAGCCCGCCATCCCTAGGCAATCCGAGCAGCGCCGTCTCGACGCCGGCAAGCCGCCTGGCGACAGCCGAGCAGGAGCCGACGGCGATGGCCGCCTCAGTAACCCTGCCGTTGTCGACGACCAGGCGCGCCGCCACCATGGCGATGGAAATGACGAGATAGCGCCGTGCGCCGAGCTTGACGAAAGCCGATGTACCGGCGGCTGGCTTCGGCACGCGGATGGCGGTCACCATTTCGCCAGGCTGCAAGGCCGTGCGCCGATTGCCGAGAATGAAATCGGGCAAGGGCAGATGCCGTGTCGCTATCGCCGAACGCAGTTCGACCTCGGCATCGAGCACGAGCAGGCCCGGCACGCCATCGGCGGCCGGCGAGGCGTTGCAGAGATTGCCGGCGACGGAAGCGACGTTCTGGATCTGCGGCGAGCCGACCTCGCGCGCGGCCTGTTTCAGCGCATCGAATGCTGGCGGCAAGGGGTGGTGGATGAGGTCTGTCCAGGTCGTGCGCGCGCCGATGACAAAGTGGTCGTCCGTCTCGGCGATGCCGCGCAGCGCAGCGAGGCCGTTGATGTCGAGGACATTGTCGCGGAACGGCTTCGCGCCCTGTGCCGGATAGAAATCAGTGCCGCCGGCAAGAATGCGCCAGGCGCCCTCGCCAAGCAAAGCGAGCGCCTCGTCGAGAGTGGTGGGTTTCGCGTAACGGATCACGCTTTGCCTTCCCAGAGAGTGGGCCTTCCCCGAAATGGCCCTCCCAGGGCGTTTACCCCAGGCATGATCTTGCCGGTCCGCAAACCGGAAATTCATTCGTATGCAAATGATATCAAGCCGGTGGAAATTGTCAAAGCCAGAGTTTGGGCCGCCGTGCTTGCCAGGGTGCATGCAACGAGATTGTTACGCCTTCGGAGGTTGACGCGGCCGGCCATCTGGTCAAGTTTCTGCCTCCGGTCGCGTCAGCGGCATCTTTCTACTGGAGCCTGAGCCCAACGCAGAGAAGAAGGAGGCCCAATGGCCGACCAAGCGCTTGTTGTGATCGACCTGCAGAACGACTTTTGCCCGGGCGGCGCGTTGGCCGTGACCGGCGGCGACGAGATCGTGCCGCTGGTCAATGACATGATCCGGCACGCCGACCATGTCGTGCTGACGCAGGACTGGCATCCCGCCGGGCATTCGAGCTTCGCCTCCAGCCATCCCGGCGCGCAACCCTTCTCCGTGATCGAGATGCCTTACGGCCAGCAGACGCTGTGGCCGGACCATTGCATCCAGGGCAGCCTCGGTTCGGATTTCCATTCCGGCCTTGCCTGGACCAAGGCCGAACTCGTCATCCGCAAGGGCTTTCGCCCCGCCATCGACAGCTATTCGGCCTTCTTCGAAAACGACCACGCGACGCCGACCGGCCTCGGGGGCTACCTCAGGGAGCGCGGTATCGACACCATCACCCTGGTTGGCCTTGCGACCGATTTCTGCGTCGGCTTTTCGGCGCTGGACGCCGTCAGCCAGGGTTTCAAGACCACCGTGCGGCTCGACGCCTGTCGCGGCATCGATCTCAACGGCTCGCTCGACGCGATGTTGCAACGCATGCGCGATGCCGGCGTGACGCTCGAAGACCAACTGTCGGACTGAACGGTGGGGCATCGAGGGGGCTTTTCGCGGATCAGTGCAGGCGTGATGGTGGGCGCTGGCATCGCCGTCCCCATGCTGTTCCCGGACGTAGCCGTAGCGGCCGAGGAACATGCTCTGCCCGGTGCCGCGATGTCGCTGTGGTGGGCACTGCCCTTTGCCGGCCTGCTGCTGTCCATCGCCACCGGCCCGCTGCTGTTCCACCATGTCTGGGAGCATCACTACGGCAAGATCGCGGCCCTGTGGGCGGCGCTGGTCGTCGTGCCGCTGGCGCTCGCCTTCGGGATCCCCCAGGCGGCCGAGGCGGTGCTGCATGCGCTGCTCACCGAATACATGTCCTTCATCATCCTGCTGTTTGCGCTGTTCACCATTTCGGGCGGCATCCTGGTCGCCGGCAACATCCACGGCACGCCGCTGGTCAATGCCGGGCTGCTGCTGGTCGGCGCGCTGCTCGCCTCGGTCATCGGTACGACGGGCGCCTCGATGATCCTGATACGGCCGATCATCCGCGCCAATGATAACAGGCCGTTCAACGCCCATGTCGTCGTCTTCTTCATCTTCCTTGTGTCCAACATTGGCGGCTCGCTGACGCCGCTCGGTGATCCCCCGCTGTTCGTCGGCTTCCTGCGTGGCGTCGACTTCTTCTGGACAACCGCCAACCTTTGGCGCGAGACGCTGTTCGTCGGCGGCCTGGTGCTGGCCGTGTTCCTGGCGATCGACATCATCCTGCACCGGCGCGAGGCCGGCGCGCCGAAGATCAAGGACCCGACGCCGGATTCGAAGGTTCGCATCCGCGGCCTGCCCAACATTCCGCTGCTGGCCGGCGTTATCGGCGCCATCCTGCTGTCGGCGACGTGGAAGCCTGATGTCGCCTTCTCCATTCAAGGCGTGGCGCTGGAACTGCAGAACCTGGTGCGCGACGCCGTCATCCTGGCGCTCGCCTTCGTGTCGCTGGCGGTTTCGCGCAAGGAATACCGCGCGGCGAACGGCTTCAACTGGGGTCCGATCGCGGAAGTGGCAAAATTGTTTGCCGGCATCTTCATCTGCATCGTGCCGGTCATCGCCATCCTGAGGGCCGGTCACGAGGGTGCGCTGGCGCCGCTGGTCGCGCTCGTCACCTCGGCGCAAGGCACGCCTAACGATCTCGCCTATTTCTGGTTGACCGGAGCGCTGTCGTCCTTCCTCGACAATGCGCCGACCTATCTCGTGTTCTTCGAGCTTGCCGGCGGCGATCCACATCACCTGATGACCGAATTCGCCTCGACGCTTGCCGCGATCTCGGCGGGTGCGGTGTTCATGGGGGCCAACACCTATATCGGCAACGCGCCCAACTTCATGGTCTATGCCATCGCCAGGCAGCGTGGCGTGAAGATGCCCGGCTTCTTCGGCTACATGCTGTGGTCCGGCCTGGTGCTGATCCCGGCCTTCCTGATCGCCGGCTTTCTGTTTTTCGGCTGATCAACCAACGCCCACATAGCGCCTGACCGCCGATGGGTCGGCACGCAATTCCTCGACATCCACCGTCTCGCGGTTACGGCCGTTCTCGATGAACGACACACGGTCGGCGACCGACAGCACCGCATCGACGCGCTGTTCCACCAGGATGGTCGAGACGTCCATCTCGCGCAGCTTCGATACCGTCTCGCGGATCTTGGCGATCATCGACGGCATCAGCCCTTCCGTCGGCTCGTCGAGCAACAGCACTTGCGGTTCGAGGCACAGCGCACGCGCCATCGCCAGCATCTGCTGCTCGCCGCCCGACAGCGTGCCCGAGCGCTGCCGCAGCCGCTGGCGCAGTAGCGGAAAGAGGTCGAGGACGTTTTCCCGCACGGCCTTGCCCTTGCCGCGCGCCATCAGCCCGATCTCGATGTTCTCCGCCACCGTCATCTCGGCAAACAGCCGCCTGCCCTGCGGCACATAGGCGACGCCGGCCTTCGGCACTTCGTGCGCCGGCAGGCCGGTCAATTCCTGGCCGTCGAGTTTGATCGAGCCCGCGCTCGAAGGAAGCAGGCCCATGATCGCCTTCAGCGTCGTCGTCTTGCCGGCGCCGTTGCGGCCGAACAGGCACAGCACCTCGCTTTTGTTGAGCACGAGGTCGAGACCGTAGAGCACCTGGACCTCGCCGTAGAAGCAGTTCAGTCCCGTGATCCGCAATGCCTCGGCCTTGCTCGTCTCAATCATGGGGCGGTCCCCAGATAGGCTTCCTGCACCGCCGCGTTTTCGCGGATCGCCTCCGGCGTGCCTTCCGCCAGGATCTTGCCGGCGTTGAAGACAGTGATGCGGTCGGCCAACTGCATGACGACGGGCATGTTGTGTTCGATCAGAAGCACCGTGGCGCTCCTGGCGATGTCGCGCACCAGCACGATGAAATTGTCGATCTCGCTGTCGGCGAGCCCCTGCGTCGGCTCGTCGAGGATCAGCAGGCGCGGCTTGAGCGCCAGGCCCATCGCCACTTCGAGCAGGCGCTGGTGGCCATAGGACAATTGCCCGGCCGGCATATGGGCGCGGTCCGCGAGCCCGGTGCGTTCCAGCGCCGTCATGACAGCGGCCTGTATCGCGCTCTTGGAAGGCCCGTGCCTCAGTGTCAGTTGCACGGGCAGCGCGACGTTGGCGTAAACGGACAGGTTGGCATAGATGCTGGTAATCTGGAACGTGTAGGCGATGCCTTGGCGCACCCTGACATAGGCCGGCATGCCGGTGATGTCGGCGCCATCGAACACGATCGCTCCTGAAGACGGCTGGATGCGGCCGCTGACCATGCTGACGAAGGTAGTCTTCCCCGCCCCGTTGGGGCCGATGACGGCACGGATTTCACCGGGCATCAAGGTGAAGTCGACGTTGTCGACGGCGCGCAGGCCGCCGAAATGGCGCGACAGGCCCTTGGTGGCCAAAAGCGGCGTCATGGCAGCCATCCGAGCCAGCGCTGGCGGATGGTGCCGAGAATGCCTTTCGGGAAAAACAGCACCAGAAGGATCAGCGCAATGCCGACGATCAGCAGATAGGCCGAGGTGTAGCCGCTGGAGACGTCGATGACATAGTACATGAAGACGGTGCCGATCAGCGGCCCGAGCGTCGTGGCGGCCCCGCCGAGCAGCACCCACAGCAGCGGCAGGATAGAATATTGCACCGACGCGAAGCTCGAGCCGACATAGCCGAACAGCAGCGCGTAGGCGGCGCCCGACGCCGCGCAGATCGTGCCGGAGACGACGACGGCCATGAGCTTGTTGGAGAAGGTGTCGTAGCCCAGCATCTTCGTGCGTTCCTCGTTTTCGCGGATGGCGACCAGAACGCGGCCATACCGGGAGCGGACGATGGCCAGCGTAACCAAAAGCACGAGCGAGAACAGCAGCAGTGCGCTCATGTAACGCACGGTGGGGTCGGTGAGGTCCAGCGACGTCGCACCGAGATTGAGGACACGCGCCGGCTGCGGCACGACCTGGCCCTGATCGCCGCCGGTCCACGTCGCGAAGTAGAGGATCAACAGCGAAAACACCTGCGCGAACATCATGGTGACGATCATGAAGGCGACGCCCGTGGTGCGTAACGCCAGCAGGCCGATCACCAGCGCCAGCACGGCGCCGCAGGCAATCCCGACAAGGAAGGCCAACGGCACGCCCCAACCGAGCTGGATGATGGCAAGGCCGGCGCCGTAAAGTCCGGCGCCGAAGAACATGGCGTGGCCGAGGCTGAGCAGGCCGACATAGCCGAACAGCATGTTGTAGCCCATCGCGAACACCGCCAGCACCATGATGCGGGCGAGCAGGCCGTGGTAGTACTCCGGCAGAACGAAGCTCAGCGCGAAGAGCAGGGCGATCACGCCGAGATGCAGCGCATAGGCCTTTGCCGGCGAAGCTTCGCTCATCGCGATGCCGTCCCGAACAAGCCTTGCGGCCGGAACACGAGCACCATGGCGACCAGCAGCGTGGCGATTATCTTGGCCAAGGTCGGCGAGAAGAACATCGAAATGATGCCGTCGGAAAGGCCGATCAGCACGGCGGCAACGACGGTGCCGCGCAGCGAGCCGAGGCCGCCGATGATGACGACGATGAAGGACAAGAGCAGCGGATCCTGCCCCATCAGGTAATGCGCCTGACTGATCGGCACGATCAGCACCGCGGCGATCGCCGCCAGCATGGCGCCGAGCGCGAATACGCCGCCATAGACGCGGCCGACCGGGATGCCGAAGGCCTGCGCCGTCTCGCTGTCATACTGTGTGGCGCGCATGATCAGGCCGATCCTGGTGCGCGTCAGCACCAGCCAGGTGGCGATCAGGAGAAGTGCGGAAGCCGCAATGATCGACAGCTTGTAGCCGGAATAGCCGAACCACGGCAAAAGGATGCGGTAGCTGAAGGGCGGCTCCACCGGCCGCGCCTCCGGCCCATAGAAGGTCAGCGCCAGCTGCTGGATGATGTAGAGCATGCCGATCGTGGCGACGATGGTGGCTTCCGGATTGTAGTCGAGCCGGCGCAGCACCAGTCGTTCGGCCACCAGCGCAATGGCGCCGACGATCAGCGGCGCGATCACCAGCGCCGCCAGGAAGCCGACCGCCGGGTGGCCCGATATTGCTGTCGAGATCGCCCAGGCGAGCACTGCGCCCAGCATGAAGAACTCGCCATGCGCAACATTGACGACGCGCATGACGCCAAACACCAGCGACAGCCCAAGCGCGGTCAGCGCCAGCACGGCTGATGTGACGAGGCCTTCGAGGGCGGCGAGGAGAAGGTGGGGACCGAAGTGCATCGGCTAGGCACCGATGGATGCGCGAGGCACCCCCCTCTGCCCTGCCGGGCATCTCCCCCGCAAGGGGGAAGATTGGATGTCGTCTCTGGTTTCGCCAATCATCAACGCTGGCGGATGGGCGCTGCCACACAAACTGCCGATCTCCCCCCTTGCGGGGGAGATGTCCGGCAGGACAGAGGGGGGTGCCTTGGCGCTCACGCTTGCTAGATGGCTAAACCTAAAGCGCCTGCTTCGTATAGTCCCCCTCGGCCTCGTAAAGCCCGTCCTCGATCTTGGTCTTGTGCACCACCTTCAGCTTGCCGCCTTCGACCTTGGAGATATTCTGGATGCCGAAGCACTGGTGGATCTTGCCGTTGAAGGTCTTTGGCCCCTGCGGATGCTCCGGACCTTCGGCGAAGGCGGTCAGCGCCTCGGTCGCCTCGACGAGCTTGGCACGGTCCTCCGGACCCTTGTAGCCGGCATCTTCCATCGCCTTCTTGACGACATAGAGCGTTTCCCAGCAGCCGAACATGTGCGCCGCGGTGGAAACGTCCTTGGGATCGCCGACCGCCGCTCCATTGTCGTCGATGCCGACGGCGGCGCGGTAGGCCTTCTGCGCAGCGCTATCATCGGGCTGGGCGTAGCGTGGCGAGCCTTCCCAGAAATGGCTGCCGTCCAGGAATTCCAGGCCGGGGCTGTTGATGTCGGTGGCTTCGAGCGAATCGATGAAGCCGAACAGCTGCGGCCGGTTGGAGCCGTAGAATTCGCCGAGCTCCTTGACGAAGGTGAGCACGGCCGGGCCGACCATGACGTGGTAGATCACCTCGGTCTCGGGCGGGATCTGCGGAAAATATTTGGTGAAGGAGGATTCCGTCGGCGGAATGGCGATCTGCGCGATGACCTCGGCGCCTTGCGCCTTCAGCGCCGGCGGCAGGTAGTCGCGATGGTCGTAGCCGAAGGCGAAATCCGGGAAGATCTGCGTCACCTTCTTGCCGGCATTGGCCGCGATCCACGGCGCCATCGACTGGATCTGGCTCTTCACGTCGGTGATGCCGGGCTGGAAGACATAGCGGTTGAGCTTGGTCGAGGCGACGTGGTGGCCTTCGCTGACGACGAAGTAGGGGATTTTGGCCTCGCCGGCGGCGGGCGCCGAACCGATGACGACATGCGAGAACAGCGTGCCGAAGACGATATCGGTCTTGTGCTGGGTGGCGAATTTGCCGACGACTTCCGCACCACGGCCGGGATCGGTGCCGTCATCCTCGATGATCACCTCGACCTGACGGCCGTTGATGCCGCCGGCGGCGTTGATCGCCTTGACCGCGGCAGCGGTGGTCTTCTCGTACCAGCGGCCATAGGCGGCGCCGATGCCGGTGCGGTGCGACTGGAAGCCGATCTTGATCGGCGCCGAGCTCTGCGCCTGGGAATAGCGGACGAAACCGGGCGCCACGGCAAGGCCGGCGCCCGCGGCCAGGCCCTTCAGCGCGGTGCGGCGGGTGAGGCCGGTCTTGGAGATGAGGCCAGTCTTGGAGAGGTCGAAAAATCCGTTCTTGTCAGCCATGTTCGTTCCCCTGTTTTTTCAGTCTTGACCAACGATAGTGCGGGTTCGGCATCCTCGCTCGGAGGGTGCGGAAAATTGCATGTGTACAAACTAAATCACCAAAGCCCTGATGTGGCAAGCGAGCTTTCCCCAACGACATCGGGGCCGCCCTTTTGTCATCCGACGGTCGGCGTGGCAAGCAGCCAGAGGCCGAAGACCGTGTAGGCGATCATCAGCAGGGTGAGCGGAAACTGGCTGAGCGCGGCGCGGGCGGGCTGCGGATGCAGGCGCCAGGCAAAGCCGTGCGCGACGAGGACGGCGAGCACATGGCCTAGGATGATGGCGCCGGCCTGGATGTTCCACAGCCACCAGGCCGACTCCGCGCCGGCGACGATGCCGGCCTCGACCTGTATGTCGGCGGAGCCGAACAGGTTCCAGCCCAGCGCGAACGGGTCGGACAACGAGGCTAGTGCATACTGGCCGTCGACCAGCAGCGCCGTTAGATAGTGCGCGACATGGTAGGCGAGCGCGATCGGCACGATCGACCACACCAGCAGTCCGGCCGCCTGGCCAAGTGGCGGACCGCTGCCGGCCAGGCGCTGGCCGAGCCAGACCGCGAAAAGGAACACCGCTGCCAGCAGCACGAATGTCAGAACGAGCCCAAAAGTGCCGCTACCGATCACCGCCGTGCGGCCCGGGAATTCAAGCGGATTGACGCCGAACAGGCCGAGCCAGAAGAAGGTTTTCGACAGGCCGTCGAACGAGACCGAGGACAAGGCCAGCAGCAGGAAGGCGATGCCGCTGGGCGGCAATGGCTCCGCCGCCAGCAGCTTGGCGGCCGGCCAGCACAGTACTAGCCGGCCTGCCTCGTCGCGCTCGACCGGTGCAAAGCGCGCCACCATGGCGAAGAACGCGGTCAGGAACTCGCCGCTCCGGCTCCAGTCGCGATAGCCGAAGGCCAGCATGGCGAGGAATGAGAACAGCCAGTAGAGGCCGGCGGCAAAGGCGAGCCGTGCCGGGTCGTCGGGCGCCGCATCGATCAGCTCGAACCAGGCAAAGGCGAAGAACAGCATGACGGCAGGCCAGCAGCCGACCCATCGTGGAAGGCGCCAAGGTCCCTCATCGCCAGTGCCAAGCAGGCGCGAGACGAGCCGCCACGGTCCAACCCAAGGATTCAGCCATGACCAGAGATCGCCGAAGACGCCTTGCAGCAGCGTGACGCCGGCCCACAGCAGCGTCCAGATCACCAGCGGCAATGGGTTGGAGAGCGGGTCGCGGCTGCCGAAAAGGCCGGCGGCGACGAGAATTGCAAAGCCGGCAAAGCATATCAGGCTGATGGCGCTGCGGGCGCTGTCGCCGGGGGTGAACAGCGGCAGGCGCCTACGCCAGAAACGGTCGAGGGAGGCCGCGGGCAGCAGTGCCAGCACAAGAAAGCTGACGGCCACGGCGAATGCGCCGCCGATCAGGTAGTAGCCTGTTGGGAGGAGCAGGACGTGGCCACGGTCGGAGGCGTGGGCGAAGGCGGGTGTGGGGGCGATAAGCAGCGCGACAAACAACAAGGCCAACGACAGGCAACGGCACTCTACGGCGCCCCCCTCTGTCCTGCCGGACATCTCCCCCACAAAGGGGGAGACCGGCAGTTGACACGATCGGCGCCCTTCTTGCGACGTTGAAAATTGGCGAAAGCGGAGATCACAGCCAATCTCCTCCCTCGTGGGGGAGATGTCCGGCAGGACAGAGGGAGGCGACAAGGAACTCGACCTATCCAAGAGCCCGCCTGTTCTTCACACCTTGACCAGTTGCTCCACCCGGTCCTTCTCGCCGAAAATCCTGAGATACCGCTGTATTTCCTTCTCGTCGCCCGTCGCCTTGGCGGGATTGTCGGAAAGCTTCACCGCCGGCCTGCCATTGGCTTCCGTCACCTTGCAGACCAGCGATATGGCGTCGAGGCTGTTGGTTTCGGTCGGCGCGCAGCCTTCGAAGTCATTGGTCAAGTTGGTACCCCAGCCGAAGGACATGCGCACCTTGCCCTTGAAGTGGCGGTAGGTCTCCTCGATGGTTTCCACCTCAAGCCCGTCGGAGAAGATCAGCAGCTTCTGCTTGGGGTCCTTGCCCCTCTCGCGCCACCAGGACAGGATTTTTTCGCCGCCCTCGATCGGCGGCGCGCTGTCGGGGCGAAAGCCTGTCCAGTCGGCCACCCAGTCCGGCGCGTCGCGCAGGAACGAGGCGGTGCCGAAGGCATCGGGCAGCACGATCAGGAGGTTGCCGCCATAATAGCGCTGCCAGTCCTGCAGCACCTTGTAGGGGGTCTGTTTCAGCTCCTTCTCCGAATTGGCAAGGGCGGCAAACACCATCGGCAATTCATGCGCATTGGTGCCGAGCGCTTCGAGGTCGTTGTCCATGGCCAAAAGCACGTTGGAGGTGCCGGTGAAGGCTTCGCCGATGCCTTCCTTCAGCGCCTCGACGCACCAGCGCTGCCACAGGAAGGAATGCCGCCGGCGCGTGCCGAAATCGGAAATGCGGATACCGGGCAGCGCCTTCAGCCGCTCGGTCTTAGCCCACATCTTGGCCTTGGCGCGGGCATAGAGCACATCGAGCGCGAACGGCCCGAAGGCCCGCATGGCGGCGCGGGAGCGCAGCTCGTTGATGATCGCGAGCGCCGGGATTTCCCACAGCGTGGTGTACATCCACGGGCCGCTGAAGGAGAGCTCGTACTGGCCGTCGCGCTTCGACAGCTCGTAGTCGGGCAGCCGGAAGCCTTCCAGCCAGGCGAGGAATTCCGGTTCGAAGATCTGCTTGCGGCCATAGAAATTGTTGCCGCCGAGCCAGATCATTTCCTTCTTGGAGAAGCGCAAGGTGCGGGCATGGTCGAGCTGTTCGCGCAGTTCACCTTCGTCGATCTCGTCGGCAAGACGCACCGAGGTGGTGCGGTTGATCAGCGAGAAGGTGGCGTCGACCTTGGGGTACATGCCCCAGATCATCTGCAGCATCAAAAGCTTGTAGAAGTCCGTGTCGAGCAGGCTGCGCACGATCGGGTCGAGCTTCCAGGTGTGGTTGTAGACACGCCGCGCAATATCGGTCTTAGCCATGTTTCAACACCGCCTTCGCTGCCTGCCATCCATAACCGCGACAGGCCTCATAGCATCGAATTGGCCAAAGCGCTGCCCGCTTTCAGGCTGGCCCGACAAAAAGAACGGCCTGCGCATGGCCATGAGCAGCCGGTCTCAGCCGACCGCCTTCGCGCCGATGACCTTGAGTTGCGGACGCTTGCGGCGGCTGATGATGCGGCCGGCGACCGGGGCGTCGGCACGGCCGTCATCTCCGGCCTTCTCGGCAAACAGCCAGTCGATGAACACCTGCACGATCGGCGTCGCGCGCATCTCGTTGCGGCAGACGACATAGAAATCGTCGACCGCCGGCACCGAAAGGCTGAACGGCGCGATCAGCATGCCCCTGGCCAGCAGCGCGCTTGCCGTCACGGAATCGCCAAGCGCCACGCCATGGCCATGCACCGCCGCCTCGGCCGCCATGCGCGCGTCGCCCAGATGATGGCGGCGGCCCTTTTCGAGGTCCAGCGCATCGGCGGCCGCCAGCCAGGTGTGCCATTCGCGGCCGTCGTCGCCATGCAGGAAGACATGGTCGGCCAAGTCCCTGACGCTGCGGATCGGCCGGTTGTTGATCAAAGTCGGGCTGACCACGGGAAACAGCTCCAGCCCCGACCATTTGCGCATCCAGCAATCGGCCCAGCTGCCATCGCCATAGTGCACGCAGACATCGATATGCGGCGCACGGATATCCCTGGGGTCGTTGGAGGGGATCAGCGTCAGCTGGATGTCGGGATATTGCGCGGTGAAGCTGCCCAGCCTCGGCGTCATCCACAAAAGCAGCAAGGCCGGCACGCAGGACACCGACAGCGCGCCGCTGCTGGCCGGCCGCGTAAGCCGCTGCGTGGCGGCGGCGATGCCGTCGAAGGCGGTCGATACCGCCGGCAACAGCTCCGCGCCATGCGGCGTCAGCCTGACCCGCTGGCCAATACGCTCGAACAGCTTGACGCCGAGCGACTGCTCCAGCGCCTTGATCTGGTGGCTGACGGCGCCATGCGTGACATTCAGCTCACTCGCCGCCTTGGTCAGTGAGCCATGGCGCGCCGTTGCCTCGAAGGCGCGCAACGGGTTCAGGGGTGGCAGGCGCTTGACCATGGACGCTCGGCTTCTTTGTGAGATTTTCTCACAGGAAACACCCTAACAATATCAATTGCTTTTTCAATTGGGCTGCCGGACACTTCGGCTCGAAATAACACCAAGACGTGAAATCTGCAGGCAGCCAGCGGGACAGCGACCCGGCCGGATGACGGCCGGTTCGTTTGAGATCGCCGACGGCGGCACTGCATCAGCCCAGGAGGAGCGGATATGGGTTACGATCGCGGCAAGCTCGACGCGTTGCGCCGCAAGTATGGCGAGAGCCATGGCGGCGAGATGTTCGACCCGAAATTCCGCAAGGTCGCCGACAAGATCTTCTCCAAGTCGGGCACAAGGCTGGCGCCCTATTCCGGCATCCCGACCTTTCTCGCCGCGCCCTACCGCGAAATCGCTGCCGAGAACCCGGATTTCGGCGACTTGCAGGTGGCCATCATCGGCGTGCCGATGGATCTGGGCGTCACCAACCGGCCCGGTTCGCGCTTCGGGCCGAGGGCGCTGCGCGCCATCGAACGCATCGGCCCCTACAACCATGTGCTGGAATGCGCGCCGACGCATGAGCTTCGCGTTGCCGACATCGGCGACACGCCATTCCGCAGCCGCTACCGGCTGGAGACCAGCCATGAGGACATCGAGCGCCGCACCAACCAGATCGTCGATGCCGGCGTCATCCCGCTGTCGGTCGGCGGCGACCATTCGATCAGCCATCCGATCCTGAAGGCCGTCGGCAAGAAGGCGCCGGTCGGCCTCATCCATATCGACGCCCATTGCGACACCAGCGGCCTGTTCGACATGACCAAGTTCCACCACGGCGGCCCGTTCCGCAACGCGGTGCTCGACGGCGTGCTCGACCCGACGCGGACCATCCAGATCGGCATCCGCGGCTCGGCCGAATATCTCTGGGAGTTCACTTACGAGTCGGGGATGACCGTGGTGCACGCCGAAGAGGTGACCGGGATGGGCATCCCCGCCATCATCGAGAAGGCGCGCAACATCGTCGGCGACGGCCCGACCTACGTCTCCTTCGACATAGACAGCGTCGATCCCGCCTTCGCGCCCGGCACCGGCACGCCGGAAGTCGGCGGCCTGACGACGCGCGAAGTGCTCGAGCTGCTGCGAGGCCTCAAGGGCCTCAACATCGTCGGCGGCGATGTCGTCGAGGTGGCGCCGCAATATGACGCCACCACCAACACCGCGCATGCCGGCGCCCAGGTGCTGTTCGAGATATTGAGCCTGATGGTATTCAGCCCGGCCATCACGGGCAAGCGCGCCTGACACCTGAACCAGTAAAGGCGGCCGCCGCGCTGGAGCCGGCAGCCGCCTCAAACAATCAAGAGCTTCCAGAAGGGGAATAAGAATGACAATCCACTCGACACTGAAATCATCCATAGCCGCCATCCTAGTGCTCGGTGCCGCCGGCCTCGGTCTCGCCACCCAGGCGGCCAATGCCGACGCGCTGGCTGACATCACCAAGGCCGGCACCATCAATGTCGGCGTCTTCGCCGACTTCCCGCCCTTCTCCTCGGCCAGCGCCGATATGAGCCTCAAGGGCTACGACATGGATGTCGCGCAATACATCGCCGACACGCTCAAGGTGAAGCTCAATCCGGTCGCCGTCACCGGCCAGAACCGCATCCCCTATCTCAACGACCATCGCGTCGACATACTGATGAGCGTCGGCTACTCCAAGGAGCGCGAGCAGGTCATCGACTTTGCCGCCGCCTACGCGCCCTACTACATCGCGGTGATCGGTCCGGCGGCGATGTCGGTCAAAGGCAAGGAAGACCTTGCCGACAAGTCGATCGCCGTCAATCGCGGCACGCTCGAGGACACCTCGCTGACCGAGGCCGCGCCCGCCTCGGCCGACATCAAGCGCTTCGACAACTACAATTCGGTCATCCAGGCCTTCATCTCGGGCCAGACCCAGCTGATGGTCGTCGGCAACGATGTCGGCGCCCAGGTGCTGGCCAAGCAGGATGCGCTGAAGCCGGAGCAGAAGTTCCAGCTGCTGACCTCGCCCTCGCATATCGGCCTCAACAAGAACGAAGACGGGCTGAAGAAGGCGGTCAACGACGCCATCGCCAAGATGCTGGCCGACGGCAAGCTGGACGAAAGCTCGAAAGCCTGGCTGAAGACGCCGCTCAACCCCGACAACCTCAAGGATTGAGTCGCCGTGGCCTTTGCCTGGCTCCCGGGTGCCTTGGGCGACATCGCGCATGGCGCGGCCACGACGATCCTGCTGATCGCCGTGACCACGCTGGCCGGCACGCTGCTAAGCATCCTGGGCGCCGCCGGACGGCGGAACGGTCCCGTGCTGCTGCGCCGGGCCATCGGCTGGTATGTCGAGGTGATGCGCAACACGCCGTTCCTGGTGCAGCTGTTCTTCATCTTCTTCGGCCTGCCGAGCCTCGGCATCCGGCTCGACCCGATCCTGGCCGCCATGCTGGCGATGACGCTCAACATGGCGGCCTATACGATCGAGATCGTCGGCGCCGGGCTCGATGCCGTGCCGGGTGGGCAGACGGAAGCAGCCCTGGCTCTGGGGCTCAGGCCCCGCCAGGTGTTCATCAAGATCGTGCTGCCGCAGGCGCTCAAGATCATCTATCCGGCGCTGACCAGCCAGATCGTCATCATGATGCTGGAATCGGCCGTCGTGTCGCAGATCGCGGTGCGCGAGCTGACCTATGAGGCCGATATGCTGCAGGCGCGCACCTTCCGGTCCTTCGAGACCTATTTCGTCGTGACGCTGGTCTATCTCGCAATGTCGATGGCCTTGCGCCGGCTTCTGGTCACCGGCGGGCGCCGTGCGCTCGGAGCGGGCGTGTCATGATCGAGTTCACTTTCTGGGACATCGTGCGCAACCTTCTGCTGGCCACACGCTGGACGGTGCTGCTGTCGCTGGCCGCCTTCGTCGGCGGCGCGCTGGTCGGCATGGCGGTGCTGTTCTTCCGGATCTCCAAGCATAAATGGAGCCGCCGCTTTGCCTCGGGCTACATCGCCCTCTTCCAGGGTACGCCGCTGTTGATGCAGCTCTTCCTGATGTTCTTCGGCCTGCCCATGCTCGGCCTGCGCATCGAGCCCTGGACCGCGGCGGTGCTCGGCCTCACCTTCTTCGCCAGCGCCTATCTCGCCGAGATCTGGCGCTCCGGCGTCGATGCCTTGCCGCGCGGCCAGTGGGACGCTGGCGCCAGCCTCGGCCTGCACTATCTGCAGGAGCTCAGGCTGATCATCCTGCCACAGGCATTCTCGATAACCCGCGCGCCGACGGTCGGCTTCCTGGTGCAGCTGATCAAGTCGACGGCGCTGACCTCGATCATCGGTTTCGAGGAGTTGGTGCGGACCTCCAACGCCATCAACAACGCCACCTTCGAACCGTTCAAGGTCTACGGGCTGGTGGCGCTGATCTTCTTCCTCATGTGCTTCCCGCTGACGCAATATGCCCGTTCGCTCGAAAAGCGCGCGGCGGCCCGCTAGATCCAGGCGGAACAACCGAGGTGGAGTGGACGGCTTGTCCGCGTCTTGCGATCAGAAGGGACAAGCCGCCCCAAGGGCTATTTCAGAGGCAGGAAGAGCTCGACGACCACTTCGTGCAGTGGCCCTTCCGCGAGGCGGGACAGCCGGCGCTGGCAATAGACTGGAAAGTCGCGCACGTCCTCGCCGCTGGCCGGAAGCCATTCCCGATAGAGGTAGAGTGCCGCGGGTTCGAGATTGTTGGTGTTGCCGGGGTAGCGCAGCACCGCGCAGCGTCCGCCGGGGATCACGCCGGCCTTCATCTGCCCGTCATTCTCATCGATCGGCTGATCGGTCCCAACACAAATGTCCATGCTGTAGTCTGCCGCGATTGCGGGCTCCCTTTCGGAACGGAAGACGTTGAAGGTCGGGCTTGTCTCGGGCGACAAGCCCGCCGCCTTGCGCCAGGCGATGAACCGCTGGATGGTGTCCTGGAGTGTCGCCCGGTCTCCGCGATGCTCCATGATCGCCACCGGTGTGGGCGGCACATCGCGGATCGTCACGTCGTCGGGTTCGAAGATTATCTGCATGAGCGTGTTCCTTGCTTTGTCGAAAGGCCCGAAGGCCATGAGCCACGCCCCCCAGTCGGGAGATTTCCGAAACGACGAAGGCGACTGTCCGAACCGTTGCCGAAAGGCGCGGGCGAAGGCATCCGGTGCGTCGTAACCGGCATCCATCGCTATATCGGTGACGCTTTGGGCGTCGCTCGCGGCAAGCCTGTGCGAAGCGCGCTTCATGCGGGCGAGTTGGACATAGCGATGCACGGACAGCCCGAAGGTGGCCATGAACTGCCGGTGGAAATGGAATTTCGAGAACGCCGCGACGCCGCTCAACGCTTCCAGGCCCAGATCGTCGTCCAGATGCTGGTCTATATGGTCCAGCACCCGCTGCATCCGGGCATGATATTTTTCAACGGACGCCTTCACCGTCTCTTCCTCCGTGGCAGCACCAGATAGACGCTCCCAGATATGTCGCGCTCGACCGATCTTGCCATTTTGGCCTCGTCGGTTTCCCTATCTTCACCACGCAACCGTGATTTGCGGTAAGCCGCGCCGCGCCCCAATGTGAGCGCAACGGCTTTCGGGAGGGAGGGGCGTTGGCGATGCAGGCGAAATATCGTGTCGCTCTCGCGGGCCTGTTTGCCTTTTGGATGATACAGCCGGCCGCGGCCGCCGACCAGGCACCCGATCGCATAAGCATACCGGCCGACGGCAAGAACGAGCCGGCGACGCTGGACGCAATGCTGTTCAAGCCGCAAGGGCAAGGGCCATTTCCGGCGGTCGTGGCCATGCATGGCTGCAGTGGCCTATGGAGCAGTAAGAACGGGGCGGAGCTCAGCCCGCGCCATGCCGATTGGGGCCGGCGCCTGGCCGCTCTCGGCTATGTCGTGATCTTTCCGGACAGTTTCGGCTCGCGCGACCTTGGACCGCAATGCAAGAACGGCGACCGCGAGGTCGAACCCTACCGCGAGCGCGTGGAGGATGCCAATGCCGCCCGCCGCTATCTGCAGACGCTGGCCTATGTGAAGCCTGCCGCCATCGCCTTGCTCGGCTGGTCGAATGGCGGCTCGACCGTTCTTTACACGGTCCGGCCGAAGGACCGACCGGAGGCTGGTTCTCCAGACTTCCGCGCGGCGGTTGCCTTCTATCCCGGCTGCAGGGCTCCGGCCGAAAAAGGCGATTGGGCGACCCGTGTGCCTCTGCTGATTGTGATGGGCGAGGCGGACGACTGGACACCGGCCGCGCCGTGTAAGGCGCTGGCCGACGCCAATCCCGACAGCGTCAAGCTTATCCTGTATCCCGGCGCCTATCATGATTTCGACAATGAGGCGCAAAAGCTCCACGAACTGCATGGGCTGGCCTATACCGCCAATGGCGACGGCGTGGCCCATGCCGGACTGAATCCGGCAGCCCGTGCAGCAGCGCTCAAGGACGTGCCCGACTTCCTCGCCGTGCTGAAGCAATAGGCGACATCGGATCAACCTGACTGTCACCGGGCTACGGGGCTACGCGGCCCGAATTATGTGCAAGACAGGAATATTATTCACGGCTAATCTTCCAGCGCTGACCACCGATCCTGAGGGAAACCGCCTGCGGGTGCTGCTCGCAAGCGATTTGATCTGACAGCAGCGGACCTGAATCGGGGAACTGTGGTGATAAGGGTGATCGGAACGGGCTTTGGCCGGACAGGAACGGATTCGATGCGCGAGGCGCTGACGATCCTTGGCTTCGGCCCGTGTCACCACATGTATGAAGTCATGGCCAATGAAGACCAGAAACGGCTTTGGCGCGCTCTGGCCCAGGGCGCGGCGCCAGAATGGAATCAGCTGTTTGCCGGCTATGCATCCTGCGTCGACTGGCCCTCGGCGCACTATTGGCGTGAGCTGATCGACTTCTATCCGGACGCACGGGTCATTCTGACATATCGCTCGCCGGAAAGCTGGTGGGCAAGCTTCGAGGAGACGATCCTGGCAGGCATCAACCAGAGTACGGATCAGGAATCGCTCGGTCTTGCCTTGATCTCCAGGCAGGTCTTCGGCGGCCGGGCGCATGATCGCGCTAATGCCATCGCCGTTTACGAAGCCAATGTAAGGGCAGTCATTGCGACAGTGCCACCGGGCAGGCTGCTGGTCCACAATCTGGGAGACGGATGGGAGCCGCTTTGCCTCCATCTCGGTGTGCCGGTGCCGGACCGGTCGTACCCCAATCGCAACAACACCAAGGACTTCCGGTCGGCTCTCGGACAGAACTAGCTTGCCCCACATCTGCAAGTGTTGATGACCGCTGGCGGCCACCGGCCGTCTGGTTCAATGCCCGAACGCCAGCGGCGGTGCCAACCGATCCCGCCGCAGCCAGCGCGCCAGGAGCAGCGCCGCCACCACCGCCAGCCCCGACGACAGGCCGATCCAGATGCCGACGCCGTGGAAGCCGAAATGGAAGGCGAGCAGCACGCCGAGCGGCAGGCCGAAGCCCCAATAGCCGATCGCGGCATAGATCATCGGCACCTTGGTGTCGTGCAGGCCGCGCAGCATGCCGGCGGCCACCGCCTGCGCGCCGTCGAAGACCTGGAACAGTGCGGCAAACACCAGGAACGACACGGCAAGCGCGATCACCCTGGCATTGGCCGGGTTGGCGAGGTCGATGAAGGCGCTGATCAAGAGATGCGGCCACAGCACCATCACCAGCCCCATCAGCGCCATGAACGAGACGCCGATGACGAACGCGGTCCAGCCGGCACGCGACACGCCCTCCGGATTGCCGGCGCCATGCGCAAGCCCGACGCGAACCGTCACCGCCTGGTTGAGGCCGAGCGGCACCATGAAGGAGATCGAGGCGATCTGGATGGCGATGGCGTGCGCGGCCAGCGAATCCGCGTCGATCAGGCCCATCAACAGGGCCGCCGCGTTGAAGATCGTCACCTCGAAGGCGAGGATGCCGGCAATCGGCAGGCCGAGCCGCAGCAGGCCCTTGAAGCGCGGCCAGTCGGACCGCCAGAAGCGGCCGAACAGGCGGTAGCGCCGGAACCTCTTCTCCAGCATCACCACGAGAGCCATGCCCATGAACATCAGCATGCTGGACAGCGAGGTGGCGAGGCCCGAGCCGGCAATGCCCATCGCCGGAAAGCCGAGATTGCCGAACATGAACACCCAGTTGAACAGCGCGTTGCAGGCGACGGCGACGAAGACGATGATCAGCGCCCAGCCCGGCCGCTCCAGCGCCGAGATGAACGAGCGCAGCACGATATAGCCGTAGAAAGGCAGCACCGCCCATTCCAGCCAGCGCAAATAGATGCCGGCCTGGTGCGCCAGCGCGGGTTCCTGCCCCATCGCCAGCAGGATCGCCTCACCGTGCCAGAGCACGATCCAGATCGGGATCGAGATCAGGATCGCCAGCCACAGGCCCTGGCGCACGGTGCGGCGCAAATCGCGCACCGAATAGCGGCGGCGGCCGAGCTCGGTGGCGATCATCGGGGAGGTCGCCAGCATCAGGCCGAGGCCGAAGATCAGCGGCATGAAATAGAGGTTGGCGCCAAGCGCGCCGCTGGCCAGCGTGTCCGGCCCGAGCCTGCCCATCATCATGACGTCGGTGGCCGTCATCGCGGTCTGGCCGAGATTGGTCAGCACCATCGGCCAGGCCAGCGCCAGCGTCGCCCTGATTTCCTGACGCCAAAGATTTTCCGGCGCGCGAGCGCCGGCTTCGATCGCAGACATTGTTCCGCTCTTTCAAGGTTGCGGCGCATCGGCATAGGCCGGAAGCCGCATTGCAAACGGCAAAACCTTCGGTTTCGCGGCGTTTGCGCCGTCTATTGAACGAAATGCGACATGATGGCAAGGGAGGAGGAGCGGGCACCGATTGAGCCAGCGCCATTCCAGGGGCTACCGTAGCCTCGTTCCCTTGCCGGCCGCTGGCTGCTACGGATTGTCGTGGAGACCGGCAGCCAGCGAACCCGCCGGGAGGAACGGATGGCGTTCAGGCAGCGAAAAAACACGGCCGCGATTCCGCGCACGGCGCCCGCTTTCGAGCACATCGTGACCGAGGCGAGCGACAGTTTCCTGTGGCGGCTCGATGACTATCCCTGGGAGCGCAATGTCTGGAACTTCCATCCGGAATACGAAATCCATCTGCTGCGCAAATCCTCCGGCGTGGTCCTGGTCGGCGATCACATCGGCGAGTTCGGGCCGGGCTACCTGACCATTGTCGGCGGCGGCCTGCCGCATGACTGGGTGACGGCGGTGCAGCCGGGCGAGTTGATCGAAGGCCGCGACATCGTCCTGCAATTCGATGCGCAGAGGCTGCGCGGCTCGGTGGGCCTGCTGCCGGAACTGCGCGAACTGGAGCCGTTCCTGGAGCGGTCGCTGCGCGGCATGGTCTTCCACGGCCGCACGGCGCTGGAAGGCGCCGAGCTGATGGAGCGGATGGGAACCGTGCATGGGCTCGCGCGCCTCTGCCTGTTCCTCGAACTGGTCGACCTGCTGGCCAGGACCGACGAATACGAGCTTTTGTCGTCGCCGGATTTCTCGCCGCTCCTCGACGCCGCCTCGCTCGACATCATCCAGCGCACCCTGACCTATCTGTTCCAGCATTTCGCCGAGGATCTGAAGCTGCCGGACGTTGCCGAACGCGCCGGGATGAGCGAGAGCACATTCTCGCGCTTCTTCCAGAAGAACACCGGCAACTCCTTCAGCGACCACCTCGCCAAGCTCCGGCTCTGGCAGGCCTGCAAGCTGTTGGCCGACACCGATGTCGCGATCACCGACATCTGTTTCCAGGTCGGCTACATGAACATCTCCAACTTCAACCGCGCCTTCCTGCGCAAGCACAAGATGACGCCGTCCTCCTATCGCAAGCTGTCGCGGCAGCGGCTGACGATGCGCGCATAAGCACGGCCTAAATCAGCGGCTTTCACGCGATCGATACTCATGTGACGGACTTCGTTGCAGGGCGCCGTATTTTGCGCTGCACAATGCATAAAAGTACAGGTTTGCTGCAACGGGGCTTCTAGCTTGGCCCGGTTGAACTCCGCATTTTGGCGATGGGTGGCTTGTCGTTCGGGCGATGGTGAGGATCGCGAAGCCCGAGGACTTGCGCTTCCTGCGAATGTTCCTGGAGGAGAAAATCAATGAAACCAATTCGGCTCGCTGCGGGCTTGGGCGCAGCTTTCATGCTTTCCGCTACCGTATCAACCATCGCGCTGGCACAGGCGCCGGTCTGCTCGGCGCCGGTCAAGGTGCTGGCGCAGCCGCGCGACGGCCTGACGCTTCTGGAGGACTCCAAGGCCGAGTTCGAGAAGCTTGCCGGCGCCGGCTTCCAGATCGACTATCTGAACGAAAACGACCGCCGGGCGAAATCGCGCGCCGATGCGTCCACCGTCGGCAATTACAACGTCTACTATGTCGACGAAGCCAATGTCGCATTGTTTGCCTCGTCGAAATGGATCGTGCCGCTGACCGATTATTATCCGGCTGACTATGACTATGCCGACTTCGATCCCGGCCGCCAGAAGGTCGCCACCTTTGACGGCAAGGTCTGGTTCGCGCCGCTGACCGGCGGCGGCGACCTGATGGTCTACCGCAAGGACGTGCTCGAGGCCGCCGGCATCCAGCCACCCAAGACGCTGGACGAGCTGATCGCCGACGTGCCGAAGCTCACCAACCCGGACAAGGGCATGTATGGCATCGCGCTGCGCGGCGCGCGCGGCTCGGGCGCCAATGTCTGGCGCTGGATGCCGTTCTTCAAGGCCTATGGCGGCCAGTGGTTCGATGGCGACAAGCCGGTCTTCAATTCGGACGCCGCCGTCAAGGCGACCGAAACCTATCTGAAGCTGTTCAAGGATTCGGCACCCGGCACGCAGACCGGCAGCTGGGACGAATCGACCGGCGCCTTCCTGTCGGGCCAGGTCGCCATCCTCGTCGAATCGACGCCGCTGTCGGGCATGGCGGTGGACCCGAAGACCTCGCAGGTGGTCGGCAAGATCGGCTTCCTGCCGCCGCCCTCGCCGCTGCCCGGCGGCGGTTACGGCCATGGCCTTGCCATCGCGGCGAAGGCCAATGCCGATGACGCTTCGAAGAAATGCGCCGGCCTGTTCATCGCCTGGGCGACATCGAAGGAAAACGAGAAGCGCCGGCTCGACGCCCACCAGTTCGGCGAGTTGAACCGCACCAGCATCCTGTCCAGCAAGGAGTTCGCCGACATCTACGGCGCCGATCTCGGCCAGGCGCTGGCCGAAACCGGCAAGGTCACCGCGGTCAACTTCTGGCAGGATCCGCGCTGGCCCGATCTCGGCGACCGCTGGGGCATCATCCTCGAGGAACTGGTGACCGGCACCCGGACCGACATCAAGGGCGGCCTCAACGAACTCGACGCCTATGCCAACGAGCTGGCGAAGAAGAAGTAGGGCCATCCTCCCGCCCGTGGCACGCGGTCCGCGGCATTGTCCGCAACGCCGGGACCTGCGCGCCACGGGGAATTTGCCCAACGAGGAAATCATGCCGACACGATCGAGACGCAAGCGAGGATAGATGCCAATGGCCCGACGCACGTCGCTCCCTGTCACCTTCGTCGTTCCGACCATTGCCATCCTTCTGGTGCTGTCGATGGTGCCGACGCTCTACGCCATCGTCATCGCCTTGCAGAATCGCGAGTTGAGCACACCCGATTATTCCTGGGTCTGGCTGTCTAACTTCGTCGACCTCTTCCTCGACCGCCGCTTCCTCAACGCGGTCTGGGTGTCGGTGAAGTGGGAGATCGTCACTGTTGTCGCGACCATGGTGGTGGCGATCGGCCTCGGCGTGCTGATGTTCGAGGTCGCCAGCCCACGCCTACGCAATATCTACTGCCTGCTCTTCATCATCCCGGTGCTGTTGCCGCGCGTCTCGGCGGCCTTCGTCTGGAAGTTCGCCTATCACCCTCTCTACGGCATCGCCACCTATCCCTATAGGCTACTGACCGGTGGGCTAATCTTCGACCCGCTGTCCAAGCCGGCGACGGCCTTGTTCGCCGTCGCTTCGGTCGATGTCTGGCAATGGGGGCTGTTCTTCGCCGTCATCGTGCTGAAACTGCTCGAAACCTTGCCGCCGCAGCCGATCGAGGCGGCGCGGCTCGACCATGCCAAACGCTGGCAGATCCACGCCTATGTCACCTTGCCGATGCTGAAGGCGCCGTTGATCAGCCTGATGTTCGTCAAGATGATCGAATCGCTGCGCTCCTTCGACCTGATCTATGTGATGACCCGCGGCGGACCGGGCGTGGCCACCGAGACGCTCGACATGTACGCCTTCTCGCAAGGCTTCATCGAGTCCGGCAAGGTCTCATACGCCTCGGCCATGGCCGTGCTGATGATGATCGCCACCGTCATCACCTTCACCATGCTGTGGAAGCGGGTGCAGGCATGAGACCGGGTCGCCTGATCGGCAAGGCCATATTGGCGCTGGCTGGATTCCTGGCCGTGTTTCCGCTGCTGTGGACGGCGCTCAATGCGCTGAAGAACAATGTCGACATCATTACCCGCGTGCCGCGCCTGGTGTTCACGCCGACATGGGCCAACATCGGCTACATCCTCGGCCGCGACAGCGTGCTCACCGGGCTCTACAACTCGGTCGTCGCCTGCGGCTCGGCCGTGCTGATCGGCATCGTGCTCGGCCTGCCGGCGGCTTACGCGGTGGCGCGCTATCCCAACCGCTGGGCCGGCGACATCCAGTTCTTCGTGCTGTCGCTGCGCTTCCTGCCGCCGGTGGCGGTCGCCATCCCGCTGATGGTGATCTGGCTGCAGGTCGGCCTCTACGATACTTTGCCGGCGCTGATCATCACCTATTCGTTGCTCACCATCTCGGTGATCATGTGGCTCGCCATCCCCGCCTTCCAGAGCGTGCCGAAAGACATCGAGGAAGCCGCCTTCGTCGACGGCTACGGCGCCTATTCGGTGTTCTGGCGCATCGCGCTGCCCGTGGCCGCCCGCTCCCTGGCAGGGGCGGTCGCCTTCAGCTTCGTGCTGGTCTGGAACGAATTCCTGATCGCGCTGATGCTGTCCAGCTCCAACGCCAAGACCTTGCCGATCGTCGCCTCGGAACTCTCCCAGCAAGGCATGAACGTGCCATGGGGGATTCTCAACGCCTCGGTCGTGCTCCTGTCGCTGCCGCCGCTGCTGTTCCTCGGCGTGCTCAGCGGCTTCCTGAATTCCGTTTTCCGGCAAAAAAAGACTTGATGTGAGGATTTCCCGATGCGGGCACTGGTGCTTGAGAAAAAAGGCGAACTGTCGTTGCGCGAGATCGCGCTGCCGCTCGATGTCGGGCCGGACGACGTCAAGATCGCCATCCACACCGTAGGCGTCTGCGGCAGCGACGTGCACTATTACACCCATGGCGCCATCGGCAGCTATGTCGTGCGCGCGCCGATGGTGCTCGGCCACGAAGCCGCGGGAACGGTCGTCGAGACCGGCGCCAATGTCGAGACGTTCAAGGTCGGCGACCGCGTCTGCATGGAGCCGGGCGTGCCGAACTTGTCGTCGCGCGCGACAAAGCTCGGCATCTACAATGTCGATCCCGACGTCAGTTTCTGGGCGACGCCGCCGGTGCATGGCGTGCTCGCGCCCTATGCGGTGCATCCCGCCGCCTTCACCTACAAACTGCCGGACAACGTCTCTTTCGCCGAGGGCGCGATGGTCGAGCCCTTCGCCATCGGCATGCAGGCGGCAAGCCGTGCCCGCATCGTTCCGGGCGATGTCGCCGTCGTCGTCGGCTGCGGCCCGATCGGCATCATGATCGCGCTTGCCGCCCTGGCCGGCGGCTGTTCAAAGGTGCTGATCTCCGATTTTTCCGCGCCCAAGCTGAAGATCGCCGCGCAATATGCCGGCATCGTGCCGGTCAATATCGGCGAGCGCTCGCTGGCCGACGCGGTAGCCGCCGCGACCGACAATTGGGGTGCCGACATCGTCTTCGAAGCCAGCGGCAGCCCGAAGGCCTTCGCCGATCTGTTCGATGTCGTGCGGCCGGGCGGCGCGGTGGTGCTGGTCGGCCTGCCGGTGGAGCCGGTTGCCCTCAACGTGCCGGCGGCGATCTCGAAGGAGGTCCGCATCGAGACGGTGTTCCGCTACGCCAACATTTTCGACCGCGCCTTGCAACTGATCGCCTCCGGCAAGGTCGACCTCAAGCCGCTGATCACCGGCACCTATGATTTCTCAGACAGCATCGAGGCGTTCGAGCGCGCTGCCCAAGGCAATCCGGAAGACGTCAAGCTGCAGATCCTGCTCACCGGCGAGAAGGGCTGACCATGTCCGCGATCGTTTGCTCCCATGTCGACAAGGCCTATGGCGCCACCACTGTCATCCGCGACCTCAACCTCTCGATCGAGGAACACGAATTCGTCGTGTTCCTCGGCCCGTCCGGCTGCGGCAAGTCGACCTTGCTGCGCATGCTGGCGGGGCTGGAGGACATCAGCGGCGGCGAGGTCTCGATCGGCGGCAAGGTGGTCAACGATCTCGATCCGGGCGACCGCGGCATCGCCATGGTGTTCCAGAACTACGCGCTCTATCCGCATATGACGATCTTCGACAACATCGCCTTCGGCCTGCGGCGCCAGAAGGTGCCGGTGGCCGAGATCCGCAAGCGGGTCGACGCGGTGTCGAGGACGCTCGGGCTGGAGCCCTATCTCGGCCGCAAGCCGGCCGAGCTTTCCGGCGGCCAGCAGCAGCGCGTCGCCATTGCCCGTGCGATGATCAAGACGCCGAAAGTCTTCCTGTTCGACGAGCCGCTTTCCAATCTCGACGCCAAATTGCGCAACCATATGCGTGTCGAGATCGCGCGCCTGCACCAGTCGCTGAAGACCACCACCGTCTACGTCACCCATGACCAGCTGGAGGCGATGACGCTGGCCGATCGCATCGTGCTGCTGAAAGAGGGGGTCATCGAGCAGATCGGCGCACCGGCGGAAATCTACCTGCGCCCGGCCAACATGTTCGTGGCTGGTTTCATCGGTACGCCGAACATGAACTTCGTCGAGGTGACGGTCGGCCGCTCGGGCAATGACTGGACGTTGACCGGCGCGGGAACGGTGCTTTCGATCGAGGGCCGGGGTTTCCATCTGCAGCATGGCGACCGCGCCGTGCTGGGCATCCGGCCGCCGGACCTGAAGACGGCGAATGCCGGCGCCGCCGGCATATTGCAAGGCACGGCCGATCTCATCGAATTCCACGGCAATGACGCGCTGGTGACATTCGGCTCCGGCGGCAAGGAGATTAGCGCGCTGGTTCCGGCACGCGAATGCCCGGCGCTGAATGCCCCTGTCCGCTACACATTCGAGGAAGAGGCCATCCATTTGTTCGACGCGACATCAGGCGCGTCGCTGCGCAAGCAGTAGGCAAAAGCCTACCGGATGGCGTCGAGCGCCTGGCGTTGGCGGTGCATCTCCAGGAAAATCCGGTAGTCGCGGTCGAAGCGGGCGCCGGCTGCCGGGTTGGCGGCCCGCCTCTTGCCGCCTTGCTGCATGGCAAGGCAGGCGGCGTTGAGGTCGGGAAAAAGCCCGGCGGCGGTGGCGGCAACCATGCCGGTGCCGAGCAGCACCGCCTCGTCGGCCAGCGGCTCGACCACCGTGCAGCCGGTGGCGTCGGCGTAGAGCTCCATCAGCAGCGGGTTCTTGGTGTGGCCGCCGGTGACATGCAGCGTGTCGATCAGATAGCCATTCTCGTTCAGCGCCTCCAGCACATGGCGCACGCCGAGCGCGATGCCGACGGCGGTGCGCCAGTAGAGCTTGCAAAGACTGTCGAAAGAGGAATCCAGCGTCAGCCCGCTGACGACGCCGACGGCATGCGGGTCGGCGAGCGGCGAGCGGTTGCCATGAAAATCCGGCAGCACATGCAGGCGCGCGGCGAGGTTGTCGCCCTCGGCGGCGCGCAGTTCGGCGACCCGCCTGGCGATCTTGGCGTGCATGGCGGCGTCCGGCTCGCCGCCGGCGCCGTGCCAGCGGATAATGTGGTCGAGCAGCGCGCCGGTGGCCGACTGGCCGCCTTCCGACAGCCACAGCTTCGGCAGCGCAGCACCATAGTAAGGGCCCCAGACCCCGGCGAAAGGCTGCGGATCGGGCGACATCGCCATGACGCAGCTCGACGTGCCGGCGATCAGCGCCAGATGCCGGCCGATATCCTGATCGTCGCCGGCAAAGCCGCCGAGCACGCCAAGCGCGCCGGCATAGGCGTCGATGACACCGGCGCCGACCCGGCAGTTTTCGCTCAGGCCGAGCTCCGCCGCCGCTTGCGCCGTCAGCGGACCAATGTCGGCGCCGACCGGACTGGCCCGCTCCGGCAGATTGCCGTGCTCGAAAAGGTCGTCAAGGCCGACAATCTCGAAGAAATCGCGCTGCCAGGCGCTTTCCTCATGCGCGAGATAGGTCCACTTCGCCGTCAGCGTACATTGCGAACGAGCCAGCGAGCCGCTCGCCTGCCAGGTCAGGAAATCGGCCAGGTCGAATAGATAGCCGGCTTCATTCCATGTCTTGGGCAGGTTGCGCTTCAGCCACATCAGCTTCGGCGTCGCCATCTCCGGCGACATGACGCCGCCAATATAGTTGAGCACCTCGTGGCTGCTCGCCGTGCATTCGTCGGCTTCGGCAATGGCGCGGTGGTCGAGCCAGACGATGGTATCCCAGCGCTTCTCGCCGGTGGTCGAAACGCTGAGCTGATCGCCTTGCCGGTCGCGCACCACCAGCGAACAGGTCGCGTCGAACGAGATGCCGACAATGTCTTGCGCCGCGACGCCGGCTTTTTCGCGGGCGGCACGCACGGCGGCGCAGACCGCCGACCAGATGTCGCGCGAATCATGCTCGGCATGATCGGGCTTCGGCTGGTTCATGGCGATCGGCCGATCGGCACGGCCGAGCAAGATACCACGGGCGTCGAGAATGCCCGCGCGAGCGCTCCCGGTGCCGACATCGACCGCGCAAACAAACTGTTTCGTCAAGATGCTCTAACTCTCGCTCCCAGGCCTGCAATCAGATCGGGCAATTGCAGCATGTCAGCGAATATAAAGTCCGGTTCACTCGACGCAAGCCGCGCTTTCAAAGCGGGGTTGCAGGCATGAGCGCCGCCGGTGAAGGCAAGGACGCGCATGCCGGCCGCACGCGCCGCCGCGACGCCGGCCGGACTGTCCTCGATAACGAGGCATTTGCGCGGATGCGCCCGCATGCTGGCGGCGGCGTGCAGGAAAAGGTCGGGCGCCGGCTTTCCCTTGGCGACCATGGCTGCGCTGAACAGATGCGGCTCCATCAGCCCGAGCAGTCCGGTGACGTCGAGCGCGTAGCGGATGCGCTCCAGCGTGCCCGAAGAGGCGACGCAGAACGGCAGGCCGAGCTTCGGCAACATCTCCTTGACGCCGGGGATGGGCTTGAGCTCCTCGCGGAATCTTCTCATCAGGTCCACACGCATGGCGGTCAGATGCTGATCGTTGATCTCCAGGCCGAAGTCGCGGGCAAGGATCTCGCGCACGCTTTTCATGCTCTTGCCGAGGAAATGCTCGTAAGCGGCGTCCTCACTGACAGAGCCGCCGGCACGTTCGATCATGCCGAGCAGCGCCGAGACGGAGAGCGCCTCGCTGTCGACCAGAACGCCATCGCAGTCGAAGATGACCAGTTCAGGCGCCATGATGGTTGATAGCTCTCAGAGCTTGCCGGCGATGTAGCGGGTCAGCGTGGCGCGGGCGCCATTGGCCCACAACACGTTGAGCGCGTGGCCGAAGGCCTCGACGAACGCCGTGGCGCGGCCGACATCGCCATAGATGTCCTCCATGGCGAGCCAGGCGGCCGGCGCCTCCTTTGCTGCCTTTGCCGTCGCTTGCAGCCGGTCCCAGCTCGGGTCGTTGGGTTCGATGACGGCGCCGCTGTCTGATGTGCCGAAACAGTAGCGGCACCACAGCGCCGATTCCAGCGCCAGCCCGGCAACGCTCTTTCCGGCCTTCAGGCGGTCGGCGATGGTCGGGATGATGAATTTCGGCTGGCGGTTGGAGCCGTCGAGGCAGAGCCGGCGGATGGTGTCGCCGATCTTGGGATTGGAAAAGCGCTTCTCGATGAGCTGGTAATAGTCCTCCAGCACCGTGTCCGGCACCGGCGGCACCGTCGGGATGATCTCGTCGTGCTCGAGCTTGTCGAGAAAGCCGCGCACCAGCGGCTCCTGCATCGCCTCATGGACGAAATGAATGTCCATCAGCCCGGCCGGATAGGCGATCGTGGCGTGGCCGCCATTGAGAATGCGGATCTTCATCAATTCGTAGGGCGCGACGTCTTTGACGAATTGCACGCCGACCTTTTCCAGCGGCGGCCGGCCATCGGTAAAGCGGTCTTCCAGCACCCATTGCCGGAACGGTTCGCAGAACACTGGCCAAGCGTCCTCGACGCCGAAGTCCTTGGCCAGGATGCCGCGCTCGCGGTCGGTGGTGGCCGGCGTGATGCGGTCCACCATGCCGTTTGGAAAGGCGACGTTGCTGCTGACCCAGTTGGCGAGATCCTCGTCGATCAGCCGCGCCAGACCAATGACGCCGTCCGAGGTGACGTGGCCATTGTGAGGGATGTTGTCGCAGGACATCACGGTAAACGGCACGGTGCCTTCGTCACGCCGGCGCAGCAGTCCTGCCAGGATGATGCCGAACACGGTTTTCGGTGTCGCGCCCGGCTGCGCGTCGGCGACGATATCCGGATGGGCCGGGTTGAAGACGCCCGACGCCGGGTCGATGAAATAGCCGCCTTCGGTGATGGTCAGCGAAACGATCTTGATCGCCGGATCGGCCAGCCGCTCGATGATGCCCGCCGCATCGCCGGGCATCAGGAAATCGATCATGGCGCCGGTGACGCGGGCGCTCATATGGCCCTCATCCTGCTCGACCACCGTGGTCAGCCAGTCCTGCTCTTCGAGCTTGCCGCGACCGATCTTCTCGCCCTCGAAGACGCCGGCCCCGACCAGCGCCCAGTCATGGCCGACACCTGAATTGAACAGATCGTCGAGATAGACCGCCTGGTGCGAGCGGTGGAAATTGCCGACGCCGAAATGCACGATGCCGGCCTTGAGCTTCGAGCGATCATATTTAGGAACGGCAACATTGCCGGGCAGGCTGGAGAGGTTTGAAGACGAGAGTTTCACGGTCATCTGTTTTACCCTTTGGCCGGGCTTCGGCCTCGTTACTCCGCCTCTCTCCGTCCTGTCGGGAAAGGGACGACACATGCCTTGCGAGGCCGATGCGGCCTGTAATGTGAGCCTCTGCTCCTCGCGGAGGGACGAGAAGCAGAGGCCGCCCCCCTCAACTCATCCACTGGCCGCCATCAACATTGTAGGTCTGGGCGACGATGTACTCGGCTTCATCGCTGGCCAGGAAGACGGCCATGCCGGCGAGGTCCTCCGGTTTGCCCATGCGGCCATAAGGCACCCCTTCGCCGACAAGCCGCTTCTTCTCGCCCTTCGGCCGGTTTTCGTATTTGGCGAACAGAGCATCGACCTGATCCCACATGTCGCTGTCCACGACCCCGGGCGCGATGCCGTTGACGTTGATGCGGTGCTTGATCAGGTCGAGCCCGGCCGACTGGGTCAGCGAAATGACGGCGGCCTTGGTCGCGCAATAGACGCCGACCAGCGGCTCGCCGCGCCGTCCGGCCTGGCTCGCCATATTGATGATCCTGCCGCCCTTGCCCCGCGCGATCATCGAGCGGGCCGCCGCCTGCAGCATGAACAGCGTGCCGGCGACATTGACGGAGAACAGTTTTTCATAGCTCGCCCGCGAAATCTCGACGATCGGCGCCAGATCGAACAGAGCGGCGTTGTTGATCAATATGTCGAGGCCGCCGGTCCTCGTTTCCACTGCCTTCACCGCGGCGTCGATGGAGGCCTGATCCGTGACATCGAGTTTGACCGCATAGGCATTGTCGCCGATCTCTGCCGCCGTCTTTTGCGCGGCCTCGAGATTGATGTCGGCAATGGCAACGATAGCGCCTTCGCGCGCATAGGCTTCGGCGAAGGCCTTGCCGATGCCACGCGCCGATCCCGTGATCAGCGCCGATTTGCCTTTCAGCCTCACGTCGCCATCGCCTTGCCGTCGGGGCCGAAGCGATGGAGCTTGGCCTTGTCGGGCGTGAGATAGATGGTATCGCCATGATGCACGGCCAGTTCGCCGTCGGCACGCACCGTCAGCGGGCCGACGCCGTCGGCCTGGACATGCAGGAAGGTGTCGGAGCCAAGGTGCTCGGCTACGCCGACAGTGGCCTTCCATTCGCCCGCCGTGGTCGAAATCTGCATATGCTCGGGGCGGATGCCGATGGTCTTGGCGCCATATTTGGCCGCCGGCGCGCCTTCCACCAGGTTCATCTTCGGCGAGCCGATGAAGCCGGCGACGAACAGATTGCGCGGCGTCTTGTAGAGCTCCATCGGCGAGCCGACCTGCTCGATATTGCCGGCGTTCAGCACCACAATCTTGTCGGCCATGGTCATGGCCTCGACCTGGTCATGGGTGACGTAGATCATGGTCGTCTTGAGCTGGTGGTGCAGCTCGCTGATCTCCAGCCGCATCGTGCCGCGAAGGGCTGCGTCGAGATTGGACAGCGGCTCGTCGAACAGGAAGGCCGAGGGCTGGCGCACGATGGCGCGGCCGATGGCGACGCGCTGGCGCTGGCCGCCGGAGAGCTGGCCGGGCCGGCGTTCGAGATAGTTGGTGAGGTTCAAGACGCGCGCCGCGTCCTTCACCTTCCGGTCGATGGTCGCCTGGTCCTCGCCCGCCATCTTCAGCGGGAAGGCAATGTTCTTGGCCACCGTCATATGCGGGTAGAGCGCGTAGGACTGGAACACCATGGCGAGCTTGCGCTTGGCCGGCGCCTCGCCGGTGACGTCGCGGCCGTCGATGTTGATGGTGCCGCCGCTGGTGTCCTCCAGCCCGGCGATCAGCCGCAGCAGCGTGGACTTGCCGCAACCCGACGGGCCGACGAAGACGACGAACTCGCCATTCTCGATCACCAGGTCAATGCCTGGAATGATGACCGTCGACCCGAACGATTTGGAGACGTTCTTGAGCGTGATGTTTCCCATGGTTTCCTCCCCGAGGGGTTATTGTCCGACGTTCTTGAGCGTCACGTTAGGTCACGGCTTACTTACTTCACGGCGCCGAAGGTCAGGCCGCGCACCAGCTGCTTCTGGCTGAACCAGCCCATGATCAGTATCGGCGCGATCGCCAGCGTCGAGGCCGCCGAAAGCTTGGCCCAGAACAGGCCTTGCGGGCTGGAGAACGAACTGATGAAGGCGGTCAGCGGCGCTGCTTCCGTGGTGGTGAGCCGGATCGTCCAGAACGCCTCGTTCCAGGCCAGGATGATGTTCAAGAGCATGGTCGAGGCGATGCCGGGCACCGCCATCGGGGTCAGCACATAGATGATCTCGTTCCACAGCGAGGCGCCGTCCATGCGCGCCGCTTCCAGGATCTCGCCCGGGATCTCGCGGAAATAGGTGTAGAGCATCCACACCACGATCGGCAGGTTGATCAGCATCAGCATGACCATCAGGCCGATGCGGCTGTCGAGCAGGCCGGTGTCGCGGAAGATCAGGTAGATCGGGAACAGCACCGCGACCGCCGGCATCATCTTGGTGGACAGCATCCACATCAGAATGTCCTTGGTCCGCTTGGTCGGCGAGAACGCCATCGACCATGCCGCCGGAATGGCGACCAACAGGGCCAGGACGGTCGATCCGACAGAGAGCAGCACCGAGTTGAAGAAGAACTTGAAATAGCCGCTCTGCGCCTGAACCTCGGTATAGCTCTCGAAAGTTCCCGACGGGATCAGCGCGAAGCCCTGGATCGCCTCCTGTTCCGACTTGAACGAGGTGATGATGGTGTAGAGGATCGGGAAGAAGATCAGCAGGGCGACGATCCAGGCCGCAACCGTCGCGATCGTCTTGTGCTGGGTGGTGACTGCACGGGCCATCTTGTCCTCCCTTACTTGTCGAGGTTCTTGCCGACCGCGCGCATGGCGAAGAAGGCGACGATGTTGGCGAGAATGACGGCGATCACACCGCCCGCGGATGCCTGGCCGATTTTGAACTCCAGCAGCGCCTTCTGGTAGACGAGGAAGGGCAGGTTGGTGGAGGCGTAGCCGGGGCCGCCATTGGTTGTGACGAGGATCTCGGCATAGACCGAGAGCAGGAAGATCGTCTGGATGAGGATGACGACGGTGATGGCGCGCGACATGTGCGGCAGCGTCAGATAGATGAAGCGGCTGATGAAGCCGGCGCCGTCCATTTCGGCGGCTTCCTTCTGCTCGCCGTCAAGCGACTGCAGCGCGGTCAACAGGATCAGCGTCGCGAAAGGTAGCCACTGCCAGGCGACGATGATGATGATCGCCGTCATCGGATGTTGCCCGAACCAGTCGATCGGTTGCGCCCCGAAGAAGCGCGCTATGTCGGCGAACACCCCGTATTGCGGGTGCATGATCATGTTCTTCCAGACTAGTGCGGCCACCGGCGGCATGACGAAGAACGGCGAGATGACGAGGATGCGCACGATGCCTTGTCCCCACATCGGCTGGTCGATCAACAGCGCCAGCAGGATGCCGCCGATCACCGTGATCAGCAGCACGCTGATCACCAGGATCAAGGTGTTGAGGATCGACTGCAGGAAGGCCGGATTGGAATAGAACAGCGCGTAATTGGAGAAGCCGACGAACCCGTCGCGGATCGGGTTGAGCGGATTGTACTGCTGGAAGGAGAACCAGATGGTGATGACCAGCGGCACGATCATCCAGACGAACAGCAGCACGACGGATGGTGCCATCATGAAACGGGCAAGCGAACGGGTCTGCTGAGTAGCCATGACGGTCACCCTTCAATGGTCAGACTGAATTTTCAGAGGCGTTGAAGGCGGCCGCCCGAGCTGGGAACTCGGGCGGCCGTTGCCGGTCGAGGAGGCAACCGGCATTCGGCACCGGGAGGAGCCTTACTTGATATACCCGCCTTCGGTCATCGCCGCGGTGGCGGCGTCCTGGGCCTGCTTCAGCGCATCGTCGACGCTCGACTGGCCGGCAAGAGCCGCCGAGAAGAGCTGGCCGACCGTGGTGCCAAGCCCCTGGAATTCAGGGATGGCGACGAACTGGACGCCGACATAGGGCACCGGCTTGACGGTCGGATGCGTCGGGTCGGCGGCGTTGATGGAGTCCAGCGTCATCTTGGCGAACGGAGCCGCCTTCTGGTACTCGGCATTGGCGTAGAGCGAGGAGCGCGTGCCCGGAGGGACGTTGGCCCAGCCTTCCTTGGAAGCGACGAGTTCGGCGTAGTGCTTGCTGGTCGCCCATGAGACGAATTTCTCGGCCGCGTCAGCCTTCTTGGTGCCGGCCGGAATGGCCAATGACCACGCCCACAGCCAGTTGCCGCGCTTGCCGAGGCCATTGTCGGGCGCCAGCGCATAACCGACCTTGTCGGCGACCTGGGATGCCTTGGGATCGGAGACGAAGGACGCCGCGACGGTGGCGTCGATCCACATGCCGCACTTGCCCTGCTGGAACAGCGCCAGGTTCTCGTTGAAGCCGTTGGAAGAGGCGCCCTCGGGGCCGTCGGCCTTCATCAGGTCGACATAGAACTGCAAGGTCTTCTTCCACTCGGGCTGGTCGAATTGCGGCTTCCAGTTCTCGTCGAACCAGCGGGCGCCGAAGGAGTTCGACATGGCGGTCAGGAAGGCCATGTTCTCGCCCCAGCCGGCCTTGCCGCGCAGGCACACGCCGTTCACGCCATTGGCGCGGTCGGTCATCTTGTCGGCGGCCTGCTTGATGAAATCCCAGGTCGGCGCGTCGGGCATCTTCAGTCCGGCTTTCTCCATCAGGTCCTTGCGGTACATGACGAAGGAGCTTTCGCCATAGAAGGGCGCGGCATAGAGCTTGCCGTCGACCGAAAGACCGCCGGCGATGGCCGGGATGATGTCCTTGGCGTCATAGTCGTCGCCGAGCTTGTCGAGCGGCAGCAGCCAGCTCTGCTTGGCCCAGATCGGAACCTCGTAGGTGCCGATGGTCATCACGTCATACTGGCCGCCCTTGGTGGCGATGTCGGTGGTGACGCGCTCGCGCAGCACGTTCTCTTCAAGCGTGACCCAGTTGAGCTGGATGTCGGGGTTGGCCTTGGTGAAGTCGTCGGTCAGCTTCTGCATGCGGACCATATCGCCATTGTTGACCGTGGCGATGGTGATGGATTCGGCATGTGCGGCAAAGGCGAGAGCGCTGGCCGACAACAAGCCCAGGGTGAGCGTACGCAGTTTCATCAAATTCCTCCCATGAACCAAGATGAGCATTTGCCTTGGCTGTGAGCAATTACTCACTTGCCGTGAATTATGTCAAGCCGGATTCGATGCTGCAGCGCAGCACCGGACCTGCCGATGGACAGACAAAGACAGGCTTGTCCGCCCCTGATATCAGGCGGCGGGACTGGAAGGGCCGGAGGATTGAATCGGGAGAAACGCGCCTGTCAGCAGGCGATCTCGGCCAGCAGCCAGTCGCGGAAGGCGCGGATCTTCGGCACGTTGCGGCGTGCTTCGGGATAGACCAGCCAATAGGCGTGGCCGTCATCGCCGACCAGGTCGAAAGGCTGGATCAGGCGGCCGTCGGCAAGTTCCGCCTTGAACAGCGCCCGGGTCAGGATCGCCACGCCATGGCCCGCGATAGCCGCATTGGCCTCATAGGCCTGCGCGCCCATGCTGCTGCCGGGCCGCTTGGCAAGATCATGCGCATGCACGCCGGCCGTCTCGAACCATTGCGTCCACCAGACATCGCCCGGATCGAGGATCGGCAGCCGCAAGAGGTCGGCCGGCTCCTTGACGCCGCCAATGCTGGCCGCGAGCTTCGGGCTCAGCATCGGCGTGAAATCGGCGTCGAGCAGCTTGTGGGCCTCCAGACCCGGCCATTTGCCGCTGCCCGAGCGGATGGCGAGATCGACATCCTCGCGGGCGAAATCCGTCAGACGGCTCGATGTTTCGAGCCGCACGGCAAGTGCTGGATGAGCCATCTGGAACGAACCCAGATGATGAGCCAGCCAGTTCGAGGCGAAGGTCAGCACGGTGGTGACGCACAGCAGCCCGTCCGCGCCACCGCGCGCGGCGGCATAGGCCTGGCTAAGAATGGCAAAGGCCTCGCTGACCGCCGGCGCCAGCCTTTGGCCGGCTTCGGTCAGCTCGATTTGCCGCGGCCGCCGCAGGAACAGCGGTGCGCCGACGCGCTCTTCCAGCACCTTGATCTGATAGCTGACGGCGGCCTGTGTCATGGCGAGTTCCACGGCGGCCTTGGTGAAGGAAAGATGCCGCGCCACCGCTTCGAACACCCGGATCGCCTGCAGCGGTGGCAGTTGCGAAACCTGCGGTGAGCTCAGATCCGGCATAAAGGCTCCTTATGGGTCCTTATCGACGTTCGATTGGCAAAGCTGGCCAGCAAGACCGACATTCACTGTCAACCCGTCATTCGGGTCCAGGATAGCGAAGGTTGACGATCATGACCATGGCGCAGCAAAAATGCACTCCCGCTCCCGATCACCGCTGGATTTCGTGGCTTGCGGACGGATTCGGCTGGTTCGCGAGCAAAAGAAAGGCCCGTCTCGACATCAGGGACCTGTCGCCCCATCTGCAGCGCGACCTCGGTTTCCTCGATGGCAACGACCCTTTCGGCCGGCACAAATAGACTTGCTGGTTTTATCGCCAGGCAGCCGCCGCGACCGTATCCGGCAGGCGCTGCCGCGTCCCGGTCAGATGCTGGCCAGCAAAGCGGTCGCCGTCCGTTCGTCGGTGATGAGACCATTGACCAGCCGGCGGTTCACGGCCGCCAGGATGCCCGGCAGCTTGCGCTCGCCCATGGCCAGCGCAATGACCAGCGACTTCTCGCGCGACGGCAGCGATGCCGACGACACCCGGTCGTTGGTGATGCCCTCGATCATGCGGCCTTCCCGGTCGAACACCCAGCCGACGATCTCGGCGATGCCGCCAGCCTTCTGCAGGGCCTTCAACTCGCTTTCGGAAATGAAGCCGTCCTCGTAGAGCGGCGCCTTCGGACCGAGATCGCCAATGCCGATGAAGGTGACGTCGGCTTCCGCCGCAAGCGCCAGCGTTGGCTGGATCATCGGCTGGTTGAGCAGCATCTCGCGCTCCTGCGGCGAGGAGGCGATGACCGGCAGCGGCATCGGGAAGGAGCGCGCCTTGACCCGGTCGGCCATGGTGAAGATGACGTTGTAGAAGGCGGCCGAGCCGTCCGGCGAAATGTTGCCGGTCAAGGACACCACCTTGTGCTGCGGGCATTCCATCGGCGGCAGTTGCTCGATCGCCGCCTTCAGCGTGCGTCCGGTGCCGATGCCCATGACGATCGGCGTCGGCGACCGCAGCCGCCGCTCGATCTCCGCGGCCGCCGCTTCGGCGATGCCGATGGTGGTGGAGGATGAATTCGGATCACTCGGCACCACTTCGACCAGGTCGAGTGCGAAACGCGATTTCAGCCGGGCGGCGAGGTCAAGGCAGTTGGCGATCGGATGATCGACACGGACCTTGATCAGGCCTTCCGACACCGCCAGCGACACCAGCCGCTGCGCCGTCTGCCGTGAAATGCCGAGCGTGGCGGCGATCTGGTCCTGTGTGTTACCGGCGACATAATAGAGCCATCCGGCGCGCGCCGCGTCGTCCAGCCTGTTGCTGCCGCCATCCTGCCGGGTATTCACGTCCTGCCTCCGCAAACCGCTGCTCACAGGAGCGGTCCGCTCCCAGTTTCGCAGGGAACGGCCTCCTGCGCAATTGTCAATCTCAAGGGCAATTGTTTGGCCACGCACGGCAGGGATTTTCCCGCTGACACGATCGCGACGCGCAAAGCAGGGCGGCTTCGCTTCCGGCGGCAGTCACCTTCTGTGATCGCGATGGTTTATCTCCCGGCGCAAACCCTTTAAGGGGATCGCAAAAGGAGCGCTGCATGACACCGAAGGCGGTTTTCTGGGACATGGACGGCACGCTGGTCGATAGCGAGCCGCTGCACGAGGCAGCCCTTGTGGCGGCAATGCGCAATGCAGGCCTCAAGCCGCCCGCCGACCTTCATGAGCGCGTGCTCGGTGTCGCCGCCTGGCCGGTCTACGAAATGATGCGCGACGAGTTCGGCCTCGATCTTCCCTTCGACGACTGGATCATGCGCAAATACGAGCACTATCTGCCGCTGGTGGAGGGGCTGAAACCGCGTCCTGGCGCTATAGAAGTCTTCAATGAATTGCGCGCGCTTGGCGTGCAGCAAGCGGTGGTATCGAATTCGGACCGGATGATCGTCGACGCCAATCTGCGCATGGTCGGTCTGTTTTATCCAGGCATGAAAACGATCAGCCGCAACGATGTGCGTGATGGCAAGCCGCACGCCGAACCTTTCCTGCGCGCCGCGTACCTGGCCGAAGTCGATCCCGCGCACGCGGTCGCGGTCGACGACAGCTGGCCGGGCGCCATGGCGGGTCTGGCGGCGGGGATGAAGACGATCTTCTGGCCGGAAAAGCCGATGGAAGGACCGCCCGGCGCCATCGTCATCAACAGCGCCGAGGAATTACGGGCTCAGCTCGGGCTCTAATTCCTGTAGACCGGCTCTTCCTCGTCGAGGATCGCCTTCAACTCGGCGAGATGGCGCTCGGCCTGGCCGGGATAGTCGTCCATTTCGCTGGCCGCCTTCTCGGCGATCGCATCGGACAGCGTGCGCAGAGGCCGGCCGGTCCACAGCGCCTTGATATAGGTCTCGGCGGCGCGCTCGAAATAGAACATGCGGTTGAAGGCATCGGCGACCGTATCGCCGATCACCAGCACGCCGTGATTGCCCATCACCATGACCTTGACCTTGGGGTCGGTGAGAAGCTGCGAGCAGCGCTCGCCCTCTTCCTCGAAGGCCAGCCCGCCATAATGCGCGTCGACGACATGGCGGTTGAAGAACATCGCCGAATTCTGGTCGATCGGCGGCAATGTCGAATCGGCGAGCGACGCCAGCACCGTGGCATGGATGGAATGCACATGCATGACGCAGCGCGCATGGGGCACGTTGCGGTGGATGGCGCCGTGCAGGCCCCAGGCCGTCGGGTCGGGCGCGTTGGGGCCGGCGAGCGTGTTGGGATCGTTGGCGTCGATCATCAACATGTCGCTGGCCTTGATGCGCGAGAAATGCACCTGGTTGGGGTTCATCAGGAACTGCGTGCCGTCATCATTGACCGCCAGCGAGAAATGGTTGGCCACCGCCTCGTGCATGTTGAGCCGCGCCGTCCAGCGAAAGGCACAGGCGAGATCGACGCGCTCTTCGTAGAAGGGCAGGTTGGTCAGCGGTTCCTTCTGCAGGCGGGCGATGCTCATGGAAAAATCCTCCGGTTTTGGCCAGAATGCCGCGAGCCACCGCTGCCCGCAACGGGTTTCGGTTGGTGCAGAGGGGCCGGATGCCTGTCAGGCCGCCGTGCTGGTGGCTTGCCAACCCTCAGCCCGCCATGCTCGACGATGAAGTCGATGACTTCCCGCAAGCCCTTGCCGCGCGACAGATCGGTGAAGCCGAACGGCCGCTTGCCGCGCATGCGGCCGGCGTCGTTCTCCATCACGTCGAGATTGACGTTCACATAGGGCGCCAGATCGCTCTTGTTGATGATCAGGAAATCGGAGCGGGTGATCGCCGGCCCGCCCTTGCGCGGGATCTCCTCGCCCTGGCAGACCGAAATGACATAGAGCGTCAGATCCGCGAGGTCCGGCGAGAAGGTGGCGGCAAGGTTGTCGCCGCCGGATTCGATGAAGATGATGTCGAGGTCGGGAAACTTCCGGTTGAGTTCGGCGATCGCCTGCAGATTGATCGACGCGTCCTCGCGAATGGCGGTGTGCGGGCAGCCGCCGGTCTCGACGCCGACAATGCGATCCTCCGGCAGCGCCTGCAGCCGGGCCAGCATCATGGCGTCTTCCCTTGTGTAGATGTCGTTGGTGACGACGGCGATGGAGAACTCGTCGCGCAGCGCCTTGCAGAGTTTTTCGGTGAGCGTCGTCTTGCCGGAGCCGACAGGGCCGCCAATACCGATGCGAAGGGGACCGTTGGCTTGGGTCATGTCGGGAACTCCATGATGGCAAGGACTGCGAAGCCGAGCCCGATCAACAGGCACAGCGGCGAATAGTAACGCACGTCGAGCCGCGCGAAAGGCTGTTCTGGCGCCAGGCGCCGCCACCACGGCGTGAAGCCGGCAATGCCGCGCCCCAGGAACACCAGCCCGATGAGCAGCGAGGTGGCGGCAAGGCCTTCCCTCGGGAAAGGCGAGGCAAAGAAGCCGATGAGCGCCAGCGGCCAGAGCGTTGCCAGGCCAAGACAGGCGGCAACGGCGAAACTGGCGAAGGGCGTCGGCATTTCGTCGACACCGCGAAAGCCGACGACCGCGCGGGCGCAGGACGCCGCATCCCTGCCCGGCCAGATGCCGCCAATGCCCCAATAGACATGCAGCGCCGTGATCAGCAGCAGGACGAAGGAGAGGACAAAGGCGAGGGCGATCATGAACGGAACAGCCGCGAATACTGGGTTTCGTGCTTCATCGCCATGATGTCGGAGACGAAGGCGCAGCCGCCGAGATCGTCCAATGTCGATCGGGACGCGCGGTCGGCGGTTGAGAGCGCCAACGGCTCGAAGCCGGCCAGCAGCGTGGTGGCCTCGCTCTGGCCGACGACACCGAGCCTGATCGCCGCCTGGACGAGGTTGGAGAAGAAGGCTTGCAGGAAGGCGGACAGCGCATCCTGCAGCGCAATGCCGTTGCCGCCGGCAATGGCGCCGACGGTGACGCAGTAAGCGCATTCGGCAGGCAGGCGCGCCAGCACCGGATTGGGCCAGGCCGCAGCTGCTCTGAGGAAGGCGGCACCTTGCAGCATGGTCTCGGTATGGCGTTCCCGCGAGCCGGCCAGCGCCTCGGCCAGTGCGGCGACTTCGTCGAGATCGCCGGCGGTGCGGGCGCGGCGCCAGCTCTCGGAAAACAGCACGGCATCGTTCCAGCCCGAGCCCATCTCGACCAGCGTTTCCAGCCAGTGGGCCAGGCTCGCGGCATCGGCAACCTGCCCGTCATGCACCGCCCGTTCGAGACCGTGGCTATAGGCAAAGCCGCCGACCGGGAAGGCCGGCGACAGCCACGCCATCAGCCGCAGCAGGGCGATGTTCGAAGGCTGGTCAGTCATGATCGTGGTGGTGGCCGGTATGGCTGTGCGAGTGCGAATGCGATTCGCTATGCGAGTGGGAGTGTGCCTCACCGTGGCTATGTGCATGCGCCTCGGCATGGCTGTGATCGTGGCCATGGTCATGACCATGCCCACCCCCATGGCCGGAATAAGCGCCGCGCACCGGCTTGAACGGTTCGGAGACCTCGCGCACCGTGGCGCCAAGCCCCTCCAGCATCGCCTTGATGACATGGTCGCGCAGGATGACGATGCGATCCGCCTCGATGCCTGCGGCGAGATGGCGGTTGCCGATATGCCAGGCCAGTTCGGTCAGATGCACGCCGTCGCGGGCGCGGATATCATAGACCTCTTCCGGCGCCGCGATGATCTCGACATGGCGGCCATCCTCCAGCACCAGCCGGTCGCCATCGTTCAGGGCGACGGGTTCTGGCAGGTCGACCAGCACCTTGCTGCCGTCGGACAGTTCGATGGCGCGGCGGCGCAGATGCCGCTCGTCATGCGCAAGCACAGCCTTGGCAAACGCCGGCGCCGCGCCCGCCTCGCCGGCGAGCAGCACCGTGACGGCGCGCGGGAATTTGGTGAAGTCGGTGTTGAGGTTGAGTTTCATTTCATGGAGCCTCCGTTGGCCTGCGCCCGCGCGCGGGCTGGGCGCGAAAGCACCCGGTCGAAATAGGCGTTGACGCGGGCGGACTCGATCGGGAATTTTCCGGCGCGCGCCCAGTTGCCCATGTCGCCGAGCAGCACGTCGACCGCGGAAAACCGGTCACTCAGCGCAAACGGCTTGTCGCCGAGCCGGCGGTCCAGTGCCTTGGCTTCCGAGGCAAAATCGTAGGCCGCCGCCGGGCCGACATCGACGCGTACTTCCTTCGGCAGCAGGAAGCGGTGGCGCAATTTGTTCCACAGCGGCGCCTCGAACTCGCTCTGGGCAAAATGCATCCAGGAATCCATCTCGGCGCGGCCGGCAACACCGGGATTGGCGCCCATGCCTTTGTCAGCGTGCTTGTCGGCCAGGTAGACGCAGATCGCCGCCGAATCCGTCACCGTCAGCTCGCCGTCGATGAGGACCGGCACCTTGCCCGACGGGTTGAGCGCATAGGCTTCTGGCGAGCGCAGTTTGACCTCGACGAATTCATAGGGCTGCCCGAGCTCCTCGAGCATCCAGAGAACGCGGCTGACCCGGGATCCCCGTGATCCAACGGCCTTGTACATGCTTAGATCCTGTCTCTTCCTGGACTCTAGACCATCCGCAACAGTCATACGATCGTGTCGAAGAGCCGCAGGATGAACGATATCTGATAGATTAGTGCTGCCGCGACGAAGGCGATGTGGAAGCGGCGGTCGCGCACCAGGATCGCGGCGATGCACAGTGCCACGAAGACCGGCGTGCGGAACAGATATTCGTTGCCGAAGCGGGCGAAATGCTCGGGCCCTTTCAGCAGCGTATCGATGACATCGAGCAGATAGGTCGCCGCCAGCAGGCCGAAGAACCAGCCGCGGCGCGAATAGAAGAAATCCTCGTAGCTGGTGTAGTCCAGCATCGAATCCGGAAACAGCAGCGCGCACAGCAGGAACAGCGTGATCGCGTAGAAAATGATGAACAGGTACTTGCCGAAGGTCCAGGTCTCGATGGCGTAGAGCCCGAACTCCCACCACCAGAAATGCACCAGCATCAACAGCACCGAGGCGACCCAGGCCAGATGCACGGGATACAGCCGGTACTGGCCGGGATGCTGGACGATGCGCGCCACCCCCGACAGCAGGCGGGCGACACCAAGCCCGATCACCATGCCCATGACGATCCGGATATGCGGGAAAATGTCGTGGGGAGAGGCGATTTCGGTGGCCATGCCTGATCACGGTGGGTTTCTGCTCGACCGCATATTGCGGCCTATGCATACCAGCCGCAACGGAATTTGGCCGACCGGCCTCAGAACAGGAAATACCTTTGCGCCATCGGCAGCACGGTCGCCGGCTGGCAGGTCAGCAATTCGCCGTCGGCGCGGACCTCGTAGGTTTCCGGATCGACCTCGACATGCGGCGTGGCGTCGTTGAGCACCATGGAATGCTTGCCGATGCCGCCACGGGTGTTTTCCACGGCGACGAACTGTTTTTCGACGCCAAGCCGGCCATGCAGGCCAGACTCGAGTGCCGCCTTGGAAACGAAGGTCACAGACGAGTTGGTCCTGGCCTTGCCATAGGCGCCGAACATCGGCCGGTAGTGCATCGGCTGCGGGGTCGGGATCGAGGCGTTGGGGTCGCCCATCGGGGCGGCGGCAATCATGCCGCCGATCAGCACCATGTCCGGCTTCACACCGAAGAAGGCCGGGTGCCACAGCACCAGGTCGGCGCGTTTGCCGACGGCGATCGAGCCGATGTCTTTCGACAGCCCATGCGCGATGGCCGGGTTGATCGTGTATTTGGCGATGTAGCGGCGGACGCGGAAATTGTCGTTGTCGCCGGTCTCCTGCGGCAGCGAGCCGCGCTGGCGCTTCATCTTGTCGGCGGTCTGCCAGGTGCGGATCGCCACTTCACCGACGCGGCCCATCGCCTGGCTGTCCGACGAGATGATCGAGAAGGCGCCAATGTCATGCAGGATATCCTCGGCCGCGATCGTCTCCTTGCGGATGCGGCTCTCGGCAAAGGCGATATCCTCGGGGATCGACGGCGACAGATGGTGGCAGACCATCAGCATGTCGAGATGTTCGGCCAGCGTGTTGACCGTGTAGGGCCGCGTCGGATTGGTCGAGGACGGGATGACATTGGGCAGGCCGCAGACCTTGATGATGTCGGGCGCATGGCCGCCGCCGGCGCCCTCAGTGTGGAAGGCGTGGATGGTGCGGCCCTTGATCGCCGCGACCGTGTTTTCGACGAAGCCGGATTCGTTCAGCGTGTCGGTGTGGATCATCACCTGAACGTCGTAATCGTCGGCCACCGACAGGCAGCAATCGATCGCCGCCGGCGTCGTGCCCCAATCCTCATGCAGCTTCAGCGAGCAGGCGCCACCCAGCACCATTTCCTCCAGTGCCGCCGGCAGCGAGGCGTTGCCCTTGCCGGACAGGCCGATATTCATCGGAAAGGCATCGAAGGACTGGATCATGCGCGCCATGTGCCAAGGCCCCGGCGTGCAGGTGGTGGCCAGCGTGCCATGCGCCGGCCCGGTGCCGCCGCCCAGCATTGTGGTGATGCCGCTCATCAGCGCTTCCTCGATCTGCTGCGGGCAGATGAAGTGGATATGCGCGTCAAAGCCGCCGGCGGTGAGAATCTTGCCTTCGCCGGCGATGATTTCGGTGCCCGGGCCGATGATAATGGTGACGTCGTCTTGCGTGTCCGGATTGCCGGCTTTGCCGATCGCCGCGATGCGGCCGTCCCTGAGGCCGATATCGGCCTTGAAGATGCCGGCGCTGGCGTCGATCACCAAGGCATTGGTGATCACGGTGTCGACCGCGCCCTGGGCGCGGGACACCTGGCTTTGGCCCATGCCGTCGCGGATCACCTTGCCGCCGCCGAATTTTACTTCCTCACCGTGAATGGTGAGGTCCTTTTCGACCTCGATGAAGAGTTCGGTGTCGGCCAGCCTGACCTTGTCGCCGACAGTCGGCCCATACATCTGGGCGTAGGCGGCACGCGAGATTCTGGCCATCAGCGATTGCTCCCGAAATGCGGTGTGGTTGAGGCTGGGCTGCACATTGCCGCCATCCAATGGTCACGCAATGACCCGCTGGGCGACACCTTCTGATCCCATTTGGCGGTTGAGGTTGGCAGGTCACCCCAAAACGACCGTTTGCCAAATCGATGGAAGGAAAATCCATGCGCAAAACGATAATTCTTGCAGCCGCCGCCAGCCTGATGCTGGCCGGTGCCGCCAGTGCCCAGCAGCAGCCCGCTCCGGCCACGCCTGCCCCCAAGGCGACGACTCCTGCCCCCAGCGGTCAGCAGGCCGCGCCGGCGATCCAGAGCGTCAACATTGTCGACATCACCGAGCTGCCGAAGGACACCCAGACGCAGGTCAATCAGGTGATCGCCCAGCGCGGTGACGCCGGCCTGCAGAAACTGCGCAGCTCGATCGACGCCACCCCCAAGGTGAAGTCCGCCCTCCAGGCCAAGGGAATGACCTCGGCCCAGGTCGTCGCGGCCAGCATGGAGCCCAATGGCGCGCTGACCTTGATCACCAAGAAGGCCAGCTGACGGCCTGGCGCGGCGGGCCGGTATCCGGTCCGCCGGCCGTATTGCGATGGGAACCGTGGCAGGGCTGGAGTCGTTTCGCTTGCTGATTGTTGAAACAAGCTGCGAAAGCGAACGATGACCTCCACCACCTTGCCCGATGCCCGATGGCTGCATGCCATTGCGGCGGCCGCGTTTCTGGCAGCGAGCCTTCCCCAGGCCGCGCTGAATGCGCAAGGCCTTGAAAGCCCGGAGACCGTTGACCGCATCGTCGGCTCGCAAATCAGCGAGGAACAGGCCAAGACGACAGCTGAAATCGGAAAAGTCAGTTCGGCGATCGACCGCACGCGCGACAACATCGGCACGGTGCGCAAGACCTCCAAGCTCGACAAGGTCGATATCGTGTTCCTGACCGACGCGGCACGCAGCGAAGGCGGCCCGCCGCCGGTCATCGAGAACAAGGTCCGGCAGCATCAGGACGACGTCGCGGAACTGCGCAAGGAGATTGAGGCGAACGCCCTGCTCTTTAACGCCATCGATTCGCGGCGCGTGGCCGCGCAGGACGTCCTTGCCGTCGCGTTCGACGATCCCGGAAAGATCATCATTTATGCGGCCGCCAAACCGTCGGACTGAGCCGAAAGCACCATTTGCTTTCACGCTTGCCCAAACGCCGTTCGCGGCCTTTGAAGGCCAAGCGCGAGACGCCACAGAATTCACAGCTTGCCCATCACCTTCTGCTGGAATCCATAGACCTCGCGCTTGCCGCCGAGCGGCACCAGCGTGACATCGCGTTCCTGTCCCGGCTCGAAGCGCATGGCGGTGCCGGCGGCGATGTCGAGGCGCATGCCGCGGGTCTGTTCGCGGTCGAATTTCAGCCCTTCATTCGTTTCGAAGAAATGGTAGTGGCTGCCGACCTGGATGGGCCGGTCGCCGCTGTTGGCGACTTTCAGGGTGACGGTCGGCAGACCCTTGTTGAGCTCGATGTCGCCTGGGACGGGAATGATTTCGCCGGGGATCATCTGATGTCACACCACGCCGAAGGCGAGGCCGACGCCGATCGCCGCGCAGGCAGCACCGGCGACACGAGCCAGACCACGGAACCTCATGCCAAGGCTCATTCCGGCAGCGATGCCGACGGCATGGAGCAGCACGGTGGCGACGGCAAAGCCGGCCACGTATTCGAGCCCGCCGGCGTTTTCCGGCACTTCGGTGCCATGAGCGTGGCCGTGGAAAAGCGCGAAAAGGCCGAGGATGGCGACGCCGGCCGAAACCGGCAGGTCGATTGCCAGCGCCACGAGCAGGCCAAGCGCCACCACGGAGGCCAGTATGCCTGGCTCGACGAAGGGCACCGGCACATGCGCCATGCCAAGGGCCGAGCCGGCAAGCATCACGCCGACAAAGGCCGCCGGCCATGCCCAGATCGCCCTGCCGCCCTTGAGCGCCGCCCACAGGCCGACGGCGATCATCACAATCATATGATCAAGGCCGGATAAGGGATGCATGAAGCCGGCCGTGAAGGAAGAGGTCGTGCCGATGCCGACATGGGCATAGGCCGGCATGGCGGCAGCCATGAGCAGGATCGCCGCGAGGCACAGGCGTTTGGCAGGGATCATTCTACATGCCTTTCGTTTGCGATGGTGCAGTCACGCGGCCTTACGCGGGCCGCAGCCCTCGGCCTTAAGGACGCGTTTGGTCGACGCCGGGTATTTTTCCAGCTTCGCTGCCGGGCGGATCGGCCGGGTCGAAAAATTGCCGCCGCAATTGGGGCAGACGCCGTCCAGCACGTTTTCCACGCAATCGGCGCAGAAAGTGCATTCGAAGGTGCAGATCAATGCATCCGTCGCCTCAGGCGGCAGGTCCTTGTCGCAGCACTCGCAGTTTGGGCGCAGTTCGAGCATGTCGATCTCCTCACCTGATGGGCTCGTGCACGGTCACCAGCTTGGTGCCGTCGGGGAAGGTCGCTTCCACCTGCACGTCATGGATCATCTCGGCGATCCCTTCCATCACCTGAGTGCGGGTGACGACATGGGCGCCGGCCTCCATCAGTTCGGCGACCGGGCGGCCGTCGCGGGCGCCCTCGACGACGAAATCGGTGATCAGCGCGATCGCTTCCGGATGGTTGAGCTTGACGCCGCGCTCCAGCCGCTTGCGTGCCACGATCGCCGCCATGGCGATCAGCAGCTTGTCTTTTTCCCTCGGCGTCAGGTTCATGCGGTTTCCAGAATCACAGTGACCATAATTTGGGCAGCCCCGCCCTTCCGTTGAGCAGTCCGACGAGCGGAACCAGCCGCTGACGCAGTTGGTAGCCGTCCCCGGCGTAAAGCCTCGCAAGAAGCTTGCCAGATGCCTTCACGCTCCAGACGCTGGCGCCGCCCTGGTCGCCGATGATTTCCCGGACCGGGTCGAGCAGAGTCTCGGCCTGCTGCGACACCAGCAGCAGCGTCGCCACGGCGATCGCGCCGCCGGCGGCCGCCGGGCGTGCCAGGGCACCAGCGATATCGGGTCCAATACGGAAATCCTCGGCATGGATGAGGAAACCGTCCTGGCGAACCCGCCAGCGGTCACGGAAAATGCCTTGCGCGGCGCGTTCGCCCATCGCCAGGCGGCCGAAGACGGTGGCCTCCAGCACCAGCGCCTCGGCCCCCGCGGCAAGCTCGACATCCAATGTGCGGGCAAAGGCCGCCCGGTCGAAGACGATGGTCTCCTGCGGCAGCCAGGCGATGCGGCCGTTCTCGCCGACCGTCAGCTTGACCCGCACCTCGGCATGGTCGGATGCGGCGCGATAGACCTTCTCGCAGGCCTGGGTCGTTATCGACGCCGAGGCTTCTGTGCCGACATCCACATCCCAGCCGATGCGGTCGCCGCCGGTCAATCCGCCGGCGGTGTTGATCAGCACTGCCTCCAGCGGGTCGGCCAAAACGGCCGGCAGCCTTATCTTGGCGGAACCGTCCTGATAAAGGCGTCGCAGCCGCGTGCGCCCGTCCGCGCTGGCGCAGCCCAGCTGGGCCAGACCCGCGGCGCGCTGGGCCAAAGGGGCCGAAAACTTGGTATATTCGGTCGTATCCACGCCGTCAGGTTAAGCACTGCGGCGGTTTTGTCGATATATAGCTTGTTGCTTGATGGCGTTTCCGTTTCTATAGAGGGAGCCACCTCGATACGGTCAGGCGATGCTTGACGGGGGTAGAAGGCGACGATCGCGGCCTGATATCGAGGATAAGAAGGCGCTGTTCAGTTGGCGTCGGGAAACGATAAAGTGGGGAAGAAACCGAATGGCTGACCAGCTGGCAACGGACATCATCGAAAAGATCAAGGCCCATGCCGAGCCGGGCGGTGAAGAAATCACCACCAGCACCGAATTGACGTCGCTCGGCATCCATTCGCTGGAGCTGACGGAGATCATCTTCGACCTCGAGGAGCAGTATGACATCGAGATCGAGATGAACACGGTCGATGCCTGGAGCAATCTGAAGAATGTTGGCGACATGGTCGAGGCCGTTCGCGCGCTGATCGCGAAAAAAGCCTGACCGAATGCTGAAACGCGTCGTCATTACCGGCATCGGCGGGCTGTGCGGACTAGGCGTCGATGCGCAGTCGATCTGGGCTGAAATGCGGGCCGGCCGTTCGGCCATCGGCCCCATCGACAATCCCTTCCTGCATGACCTGAAGGTCAAGACCGGCTGCGAGATCAAGGCGCTGCCCGATCATGGCATCGAGCGCAAGCAGCTTGTGTCGATGGACCGTTTCAGCCTGCTGGCGGTTATCGCTGCGAAGGAGGCGATGCAGCAGTCCGGCCTGGCCCCACATGCCGACAACACCTATCGCATGGGAACCATTGTCGGGGTCGGCGTCTGCGGCTTCGAGACCGTCGAGGAGAACTATCGCGCTATTCTGATTGAGGGCAAGAATCGCGCCGGCATCTTCACCGTGCCCCGGGTCATGCCAGGTGCCGCCTCCGGCCAGGTCAGCATGCATCTTGGCCTGCGTGGACCGGTTTTCGGCGTCACGTCGGCCTGCTCGTCGGCCAACCACGCCATCGCCTCCGCGGTCGACCAGATCAGGCTCGGCCGTGCCGACGTGATGGTCGCCGGCGGCACCGATGCGCCGCTGGTCTGGGGCGTGCTCAAGGGCTGGGAGGCATTGCGCGTGCTGTCGCCCGACACCTGCCGGCCGTTCTCGGCCGACCGCCAGGGTCTGGTGCTCGGCGAAGGCGCCGGCATGGCGGTTCTGGAAAGCTACGATCACGCCATGGCGCGTGGCGCCACCATCCTCGCCGAAATCGCCGGCGCCGGCCTTTCGGCCGATGCCTCCGACATCGTCGCCCCGACCATCGAGGGACCGGAAGCGGCGATGCGCTTCTGTCTCGCCGATGCCGGGCTCAATCCCGAGGACATCGATTATCTCAACGCGCACGGCACCGGCACCAAGGCCAACGACCAGATCGAGACCAACGCGATCAAGCGCGTCTTCGGCGAGCACGCGCGCTCGCTGTCGGTCTCCTCGACCAAGTCGATGCATGCCCATTGCCTCGGCGCTTCGGGCGGGCTGGAGATGATCGCCTGCGTCATGGCGATCCGCGAAGGCGTCGTGCCGCCGACCGCGAATTACCGTGAACCCGATCCCGATTGCGATCTCGACGTGACGCCCAATGTCGCGCGCGAGCGCAAGGTGCGCGCCGCGATCAGCAACGGTTTTGCTTTCGGCGGCACCAACGCGGTGCTGGCATTCAAGGCCATCTGATCTCGGCGGTCACCACCGCCCCAGGGCGGGGACACCATCCACCGCGTTCGATTCGGTGTCCAAGGATAAGGATGGCGAAACTGCCGCCGCCATATTGATCCTAGCGGGTCGCAGGCCTAGTTCTTGGGCCTACCCGCCAACACCGCGCACCTTGGCGCGCCAAATCCCCCGCTCAGGAGTTTCCCGATGGCCGACCTGTCCGCCTTTCCGATCACCATCCGTTGGCCGGCCAAACATCCCGACCAGATCCAGCTCTATTCGGCAACGACGCCGAACGGCGTGAAGATATCGATCGCGCTGGAAGAGCTCGGCCTGCCCTATGAGCCGCATCTGATCAACATCAGCAAGGACGAAAGCTGGACGCCGGAATTCCTGTCGCTCAACCCCAATGGCAAGATCCCGGCGATCATCGATCCCAACGGCCCGGACGGCAAGCCGATCGGCCTTTTCGAATCCGGCGCCATCCTGCTCTATCTCGCCGACAAGACCGGCCTGCTCGTCCCGGCGGACGCAGCGCGGCGCTACGAAACGATCCAGTGGGTCTTCTTCCAGATGGCTTCCATCGGGCCGATCTTCGGCCAGGTCGGCTTCTTCCACAAATTCGCCGGCCGCGAGATCGCCGACAAGCGTCCGCTGGAACGTTACCGCGACGAATCGCGGCGGTTGCTTGGCGTGCTCGATGGCAGGCTGAAGGGCCGCAAATGGATCATGGGCAATGACTACACCATCGCCGACATCTCGCTGCTCGGCTGGGTGCGCAATTTGATCGGCTTCTATGAAGCGCGCGACCTCGTCGGTTTCGATGATTTCGCCAATGTGGCGGCTTGGCTGGAGCGCGGCCTGGCCCGGCCGGCGGTCCAGAAGGGCCTGACCATTCCGGCAAAGGACTAGTGCGGCCTGTCGCTGCAAGGCGACGGCCTTGGCCCAATACACACGGTCGGGCGGAGCAGCCTGCTACTTCGCCTTGGCCTTCGAGCCGCCCCTGCCGATTACCGAGGCCGCCAGCGAGACGGCGCCGCGCGCGGTAGCGACCACCGCGCCGGCGGCAACATTAGCCGCCGTCCTGACGGCACCGGCCTTTGCCGGCGCCGGTTTGCGCGGGCTGGCGGTCTTGGCGACCGGTACGACTTTTCGCGGTGCGGCCTTGCCGAAAGCGGCCTTGGCGTCTTTCGAGCGTTCTGCAATCGCGGGGCCAGCACCGGCTTTCGCTTGAGTTGCCTTCGCAGGCCTCGTCTTGGCTGGTTTTTTTGCCTTGGTGGCCATTGGAAAATCCCTTACGCCGGACAAATGGGTTGTCAGGCATAACGGCGCGAAACTCTTAAGGTTCCCGCCAAGAAATACCGAAAATTAAGCGTGTTAACCAATGATCAGGTCGGCGGCCCGGCGCCGGGCCAGCACGCGTTCGATGTTGGGCATGTCGTTGGAGGCGATCCAGGCGCGCGCCTCCTCGTCGGAACGGCCATGGCCGTGCCAGCGTTCCATCAGGCGTCGCTCGAGCTCATTGCGCGGCACGTCGACGAAGATCGAGAAATCGAACAGCGGCGCCAGCCGCGCCCACGGTTCCTCGTCGAGCAGCAGGTAATTGCCTTCGACCAGGATGAACTTGGTCTCGGTGCCGACGATAGCCGCGGCGGCGCGCGACAATTCCATGCTGCGGTCGAAGACGGGAATGGCGATGTCGGGTTCGCCGGCCCGGATGCGCTTCATCAGGGTCTCGAAGCCGGCAAAGTCGAAGGTTTCCGGCGCGCCCTTGCGCGCCCGCATGCCGCGCGCGTTGAGCACGATGTCGTCATAGTGGAAGCCGTCCATCGGCACGACTTCCACCGCCCCTTCCGGCAAAAGGTCATGCAGGCCGGCCGACAGCGTGGACTTGCCGGAGCCTGGCGGTCCGGCGATGGCGACGATGAAGCGTTTTGCCTTGCCGGCACGTTTGAAGATGGTGGCGGCTAGGTGGGCGATTTCGGACATGGGAGCCTCACTTGCCTGGATGATCGGCGAAACATTACGCCGCATTTTGGCGGCAGTCGGCGGAAATTTCAAACCCTGCGCTCAGGTCATACCTCGCCTCAGGCGGCCGCAGGCTGGCCGATGCGCAGGAACGCGCTGTCGAACGGCACGTCGGACGTCGAGCCGCCGGTCGCAAGCCGCATCCGGCCGTCGGCCGTGGTGATCTCTCGCGGCGGGGTGCCGCCGGACAGGGCGCCGATGACATGGCGGAACGAAAAGCTCCGGCCTTCGCCGAGCGCAAAGGCGGTCGCCACGCCTTCGCGTTTCAGCCAGTTGTCGCCGATGGAAGCGGCATGGCCTATCGCCGTGCGGCCGTCCTCTATGCCGAGTACGCCGAGATGGCGACCGCTCCACGGCGCATAGTTGCGCCCGCCATTGCTCAGCCACAGCATGGTAACAGGCAGCTCCGCGGGGTTCTTCAGCACCAGCACCAGGTCCTCCTCGGCCTGGCGTGCCAGTGCCGTCCAGCCCGGCCCGGCATGGTCGGCTTCGACCAGGGTGATGAAATCCTCGCGCCTGTCCTCCATGCGGTATTGCGTCAGGTCGAGCGTGCCGCCGCCGGCGGCGGGAAACTGGCCGAGCTCGGCCGAACGCGCCGGATAGGCCAGCATGAAGCGGCCGCGCGCGGGATCCGGCTCCAGCGGATCGGCCAGCGTCGCGGCAAAGCGCTTCGGCGAAAAGGCTAGCCGTCCGCCGCCTTTCATCACCGTCATAGGGTGGTGGGCGACGGAAATCGCGCCGGAGCCGCCGGAAAACACATGTTCCTGGTAGAGGAAGGGATGGCCGTCGATGAGCGTAAAAATCTTGTCGACGCTGGCGCCCATGACCTCGTGCCGCAGCCGGAAGACAGCGCGCCAGCCGCCGTCCGTGGCACTGCTTTCGGTGACCTCCCAGGCACTGTTGGCCGTCCAGCCATGCAGCGGCGCCTCCTCGACATCGCTGCGCGAAAACGGCGCGCAGAGGAAATCGCCGGACAGCCGGACCGTGCCTTGCGGCAGGTCGTTCGGTAGCGTCTCGTTTGCGTCGACCCAGGGCGCGCGGTGCAGCGGCTTCAGCTGGCGTCCGTCGCTTTCGACGGTCATGTCGGCGATGTGGCCGACGGTGAGGTCGAGCGAAACCGAAATACCTTTGGCCTTGATCGTGATCGTATCCATAGCGCTCTCACCCGAATCTGACGGGCGCAAACAGAACCTGTAGGCGCTGATTGCGCAAGCACTGCATAAGGCATTTTGCATCAGGCACAATGGAAGCCGTCGGCGCTGCCCTTCATCCGCCTGCCGGCACCTTCTCCCCGTATAGTGACGGGGAGAAGGGAACTGGCCGCACGCTGGAGCTTTCTCTGCAACGCTGATGATTGGCGAAACTGTTGACGACAGCGCCCTCTCCCCGTCTCTACACGGGGAGAGGATGCCGGCAGGCAGGTGAGGGGCGGCGCAAACGAGGGAAGACGAGGGCCAAACTGAAGCCATCGCCATGACCAGCGCTCTCAGGCCTACTTCCGTTCGTATTCCCTGACCGGCGATTTCGTCCCGTCGGTGTAGGTCACCTGCACCGACATCGATTTCACGCTGTCGGCGACCTTGAAATAGCCCTTGGCGTCGTAGGGGATGGCGTAGGGGTCCTTCTTGTCGCAAGGCGGGATCTCGAGCGACTTGTCGAGCGCGGCGCCGTTCAGGCTGTAACGCACCTCCTTGATGGCACAGCGGTAGGACAGCATCTGGGTGAAATAGACCAGGCCGTGATTGCCGCCGGAATCGAAGGCGATCCACGACGTCCAGAACTGGTCGAGGATCTGCTTGTCGCCTTGCTGCAGCGCGGCGTCCGGATCGAAGCTTATGTCGAACGGGCCGGTCTCGCGGCCCCTTATGTCGAGATATTTTATCGCGATCGTGGTCGCCGCCGTGCTGTCGGGCAATTCGAAGCTCGGATTGGCCATCGGCTTGCCGGTGGCCTGGTCCTTCATCGCCAGGAAGCCGGTGTCGGTGAACCGGCCGGCGGTGCCCAGACGCCAGGAGATCGCGGTCGCCGGCTCGGGCAGCGAAATGGTCATCGACCAGCCCTGGTTGGAGCGCATCGGCGTCAGCGAAGGCGCAAAGCGCGCCGGGTCGAGCACGTCGCCAAGGGCGGCCAGCCGGCTGCGGCTGCGGTCCAGCCAGTCGGCCAACTGCGTCTGGTCGACGAAATATTTGAGCAGCCCGCCATCCTTCTCGTAGGACACGAACTTGGTCAGCGCCTGGGCTTCGCTGCGCTTGTCGGCCAGCGTCTGGCTGCCGAGGCGGTCTTCCGAAAACTCCTGCGCCTTGAGGAAATAAGCCGGCGCGTAGTCGGGATTGGCCGTGACGAAGGCGTCGAGCTTGTCCAGCCGCTGCGCGTCCTCAAACTGCAATATATGCACCAGCTTGATCGACAGCGCCTTGCCCTTGTCGGCCAGCTGCCCGAACACTTCGCGCGCGCCCGCCTTGCCGTCCTGCACCCGAAGCAGCGTGGCAAAACGCGTATAAGGGTCGATGGCGTCGACATCGAAGCCGGCAAAGGCGAGGTAGGAGCGTCTTGCGTTGAGCATGTCGCCCGACAATTCGTAGACGCGGGCATTGTGGTAGAACTCGTCCGGCCGCTTCGGCTCGGCGATCGCCCCGCCTTGCGCCGAAAGCTGCGCAAACCCCTTGGCGATGGTGTCGATCGAGGCGGCGATCTGCTCGGTCGTCGCCTGCAGCTTTTCGGCCTGGGCCTGCTGCTGTTGCTGGCCGGCGGCGAGCGTGTCGGTGGTCTGCTTGACCGCCTCGACGGTCTTTTGCGTCTGCGCGCCCTGCTGCGTCTGCTGCTGCTGCGCGGACGCGATCTGGTCCGTCTTCTGCGCCACCGTGTCGGTCGATTTCTTGACCTCTTCGACGGTCTTCTGCGTCTGCGTCACCGTCTGCTCGATCTTGGCCACCTTTTCGGAGACGATGCCCATCGACTGCTGCAGCTGCGCGATCGCCGGCACCAGGCCGGCGATGACGCCGTTCTGCGAATTGGTTTCCTTCTGCACGGCAAAGACGCCGCCGGCGACCGCCGCCGCACTGGTGGCGAACAACAGCGCCGGCAGCGCCTTGGCCGCCAGTACGAGCCTGAGCACAATGGCAATGGCGATGATGGCCGCGGCAATCGACGCGACCAGCGCGATATAGGCGGCGAACGGCGCCAGCGGATTCAGCACGTCGCCAACGGCGCCGCTGATGAAAGCCACGCTGCCGGCCCATTTGCCGGTGCGGCTGAGCGATGCCTTGATAAGCGAGGGCGCTGCGCCCCCGGCCCCGATATTCATCATGCCACCCCCCAAGCCAGCCAATGCCACGCCCCTTCCCACAGGAAACGCGGCTCTTGCAAGGAAAGACACAGAAACAGGCGTTTTCGGGGCGGATAAATCCTCAAGTTCCTCGCCCTCACTACCGTGCAACGGCATGCACACATTTCCAAGAGGCTGGTCTTTGGCGATAGCCTGCATGGCAGCGCTGGTCGACCCCCACTCCGTCTCGGCTTCGCCGAGCCACCTCTCCCCCGATCGACGGGGTAGAGGAAAGGCGCCAGGCTTTTTCGCCGGCAAAGCTCGTGCAGCAATGCTCCCTTCCTTTCCCTCCGGAGGGGGGAAAGGTGGCGCTGCGAAGCAGCGACGGATTGGGGGAGCCACGTGGCAATCAAGCCTTGCGTCGATCAGTCACGCCAGTCACAGAAGATGTGTGCATAGCGTAGCGCAAAGCGGGGAAGAGGAACCAGGTCGAGCTCGACAATCCTGGGGCTAACCGCCATTAACCAAATGGACGCATCCAGCGCGTTACGTTAGCTTCGCCTTATCTCAGCAACAGCATCGCCAGAACAGTCCCGCCCTTGTCCAAATTGCGTTCCTTCCCGCTCCTCCAGAGAGTTCTCGTCGCCCTCGGCCTGTTGCTGATGGTGGCCGGCTGCTCGACCACGACCCCGCCGGACCAGGTGCTGTCCGTGCCCGCGCCGCCGCAGAAATATGCGGCCATCGTCGTCGACGTCAGGACCGGCAAGCAGATATTCGAGGTCAACTCTACGGCGCAGCGCTATCCGGCCTCGCTGACCAAGATGATGACGCTCTATCTCCTGTTCGAGGCGATGGAGTCCGGCCGCGTGACCAAGGAAACGCAGATCCCCGTCTCCGACCACGCTGCCTCGCAGCCACCGACCAAGATGCGTTTCCGGCGCGGCGAAACCATCGACGTCGATTCGGCCATCCGCGCCATCGTCGTCAAATCCGCCAATGACGTGGCGGTGGCGGTCGGCGAATATCTCGGCGGCTCGGAGGACCAGTTCGCCGCCATGATGACATCCAAGGCGCGCTCGCTCGGCATGACCAGCACCACCTTCCGCAACGCCTCAGGCCTGCCCGACGACGGCCAGATGACCACCGCGCGTGACATGGCGGTGCTCGGCATGGCGCTGCGCCAGCGCTTCCCCCAGCATTTCCACTATTTCTCCGAAAGCGATTTCATGTTCCGCGGCAGGCTGGTGCGCGGCCACAACGACATGCTCGGCCGCGTGCGCGGCGTCGACGGCATCAAGACCGGCTACATCAGGGCCTCCGGCTTCAACATCGTCACCTCCTACAATGCCGACGGCCGCCAGCTGATCGTGGTGGTGATGGGCGCCGACTCGGCCCGCCAGCGCAACGACCATGTCGAGGCGCTGATCCAGCGCAGCCTGTCGCCGACCACGGCCGACGCCAACACCAGGCTGATGTTCGCCGAACAGCAATAGCAAGGGCGGAACCGCTTCACTTCGTCATCCAGGGTCTGCGCCGCGTCGCTGCGCTCCTTGCTCCGCCCGTGGATGACGAAGTCGGGGTGGCCTCGGCTAATCTCCAGGGTCTCAGATGGCGCGCCGCTATGAACCCGCGAACCGCCCCCAAAAACCCGCAGCCGGCTATTGTTATCCTGTTGTCATGCAATCGTCGGGAAGCCATGGCATAGGCAGCGCAAACCGACAGTGGATATGCCCCGTCACCTCGGCGTATCCTCAGACCAGCAGCGCCACAGCAGGAGCCCGCACCATGAGCACTGTCCCCAAGGCATCCGAGCAGCAGGCGGCGGACACTGAGAACGACAGCGGCGGCGAATATTTCGAGGCGCCGATCACGCCGGAAGACCTGCACGAGGTTTCGGACGAGCATTTCGACACGCCCGAAGTGCCGGACTCAGAACCCACCGGCCTAGGAACGTCGCGCATAAAGCCGAAGAAGAAGCCGTCGGCGATCTCGGGCCGCAAATTCCACAAGCGCGACCTGGTGCGCATCGACACGCTGCGCCCGAGCCTGGCCGACCGCATCCGCTCCGACCATCCGGACCTGCCCCGGGGCGCCCGCATCAGCCGCGAGGAGCTCGGCCGCTACCGCATGCGCTATATGGAAGAGCTGCTGCAGCAGGAGCACGGCGAATTCTCCGAGCTCGACCGCCAGGTGGTGGAATCGATCGCCAGACAGGACACGATTTCCGAGAACTCGGAAGAAGAATTCGAGGAGCACCGCACCTTCCCCGACCGCGTCTCGGACAATATGGCCGCCTTTGGCGGCAGCTGGTGGTTCCTGATCTCGTTTGCCGCCGTGCTCTTGGTCTGGATCGGCGTCAATTTGTTCGAGGGGTTGAACGGCGCCTTCGACCCCTATCCCTTCATCCTGCTCAACCTCTTGCTTTCCTGCATCGCCGCCATCCAGGCGCCCATCATCATGATGAGCCAGAAGCGCCAGGAGGTGAAAGACCGCCTGCGCTCCTTCAACGAATACCGCGTCAACCTCAAGGCCGAGCTCGAAGTTCGCCATCTGCACGAAAAGCTCGACTACCTCATCTCCCGCCAATGGACGCGCCTGGCCGAAATGCAGCAGATGCAGCTCGACGCGATGAACGAGCTTGCGGGTACCAAGAAGGTGAAGCGGGCCGTGCGCGGGCGGCGGGTGGTGAAGAGTGAGGCGGGGGAGTGACGCTTGGGTTTCTCGCCCCCACGAATGTGGGGGGTCCGAAGGACGGGCGAGACTCGTGGCTCGCCCCGGCAGGGTGGCTCGGCGAAGCCGAGACGGAGAGGGGGAGCGCCATATCCAACAAGCGCACCCGTTAGAGCACTAACCCACCCCACCCCCTTCACAGGACGCCGCTCAATCGCCAATTGCCCGTTGAAGCCCGCGCCGGCTTCCGCTAAGAAGCCGTGACTTGCCGGTTCACCGGCTGGTTCGTTTTCCGGATTGTCGATCCTGAAAGCACCCGTAGCTCAGCTGGATAGAGCGCTGCCCTCCGAAGGCAGAGGTCACAGGTTCGAATCCTGTCGGGTGCGCCAGACCTTGCACCAGCGCTACAGTCCGCAGACTCCCTTACGACGAAGGCACCCTCGGCTCCTCCACCAGGTAAAACCGATCCTTCGGCGAAAAGTCCGTCACCAGGAACGAGAACGACGCACTCTCCTGCGGGTCGACCTTGCCCTTGCTGAACAGCAACCGGTCATAGGGTTCGAAGTCGCGTTTGAATTCGGCGAAGCTGTCGGACTTGATCATGTTGTCCACGCGCCGCGCCTGGTCGAAGGACAGCCCGTCGCCATAATCGCTCGGCGCGTTCAGGATCGCCTGCAGCTCGAATCCGAATTCGATCCAGGCCTCGCCGCTGTTGTTGCGGGTGACGATTTTCAGCGGCAAGAAGCCGGTCGAGTAGTTGCCCGTCGATCCGAAGGGCTGGATCGGCCGCGCGGCGCGTATGGTCAGCGTCACCGGGTCGGCGGTGTCCAGTTCCTCGGTGACCACGATCGGGTCGGCGCGGGTCCCGGCGCCCGTGGCCGAAAGGATCCGGAAGCCGCCGCGTTCGTCGGAGAAGGAGTAGGCGCCCGCCTCGAAGATCCCGTCGGCCATGGCGCGCGGGCAGCTCGCGGCCAGCAGAGCCGCGAATACCTGCACACAGCGCAAGCCCGGACGCGTCATGGCCGGAGTATGAACGACAATTGCCTGGCCGCAAACTGGCCGAAGACAGACCGGAATGCGATGACCTTGGTCGGCTGTCGAAAGAATGCCGCCGCTCCGCGCAACGCATGGCTCGGCCGCCTTGCCTCAGCCTCCAGCCACCGCCCGCACGCTCTCCCGCTCCACCAGCGGGCACTCCAGCTTCGTAATCGGATACCGCCCCTGTCCGGGCGCCGTCGGCGCTTCCAGCTGTTCGATCGCCCATTGGCCCATCGCCATATGCGGCAGGATCGAAGTGGTCAGCGGCGGGAACAGATGCCGGGCGATTTCCTCGTCGTCGTAACCGACCACGGAGATGTCCTGCGGAATATGCAGGCCGGCTTCTTTCAGCGCCTCGTAGCAGCCGATCGCGGTGCGGTCGTTCTGGCAGAAGATGGCGGTCGGGCGGTCTTTGAGGGCGAGCAGCTTGACGGTCGCAGCGTAGCCCGCACTGGCCGACCAGTCGCCCTCGACCACCAGCTCCGGGTCGAAGGGAATGTCGGCGGTGGCGAGCGCGCGGCGGTAGCCTTTCAGCCGGTCCTGCGCCGCCTGCATCCAGGGCTCGCCGGTGATGGTGGCGATGCGGCGGTGGCCGTGGCTGATCAGGTGCCTTGTCGAGTTCTGGCCGCCGGCGATCTCGGAGGGCACCACGGCGGGGAAGGCATAGTCGGCCGTATAGCAATTGAGCAGGATCACCGGAATGTCGAGGCTGTAGAGGAAGTCGGGCGCGGTGATCTCGCGGGTGAAGATGGTCATGTAGATCAGCGCCGAAATGCCCCGCCTTGTCAGCGCCTGGATGGCGCGCGGCTCCATCACGGCGTCGCCCATGGTCTGCGCCACCAGAAGCACGTTGCCGGCATTCCACGAAGCCTGGCGCGCGCCTTCGATCGCCACCACCGCCTCCGGGCTGGTCGCCAGCTGGTCGACGGCAAAGCCGATCACCCCGTCCAGCCCGTCGAAGGCGGCAACAGGCTTGCGCAGCGCCGAGAAGGCGGGTGCGCTGTAGCCAAGCGTCCTCGCGGCCTCGATTACCCGCTCGCGGGTCTGCTGCGACAGCTTGATCCCTGGCGAATTGTTGAGCACGAAGGAAACCGTCGCCTGCGAGCAGCCGGCGGCTCGGGCGATATCGGTCATGGTGACCCGCCCCTTGGGCTTGGCCGGCGCCTTGCGGCGCTTGACCGTCTCGATGGCCGAATCCCTGGTCTCGCTCATGGCGTTCGTGTCCCCAATCACGGCCTGTCTAGCGGCCGCCTGCCGGTCCGACAAGATGGCTCGGCGGTGCCGGTTTATAGAAACCGTCGCGTCGTTTATATCTATTAGCGGCCGTGTGGTCCATCGATCATCAGGCTCCTTATGCGCAGGGACAGTAAGGGCTGCACGGCTTCTTGCGTCGTGCGGCCAGGGCATGGGTTCGTCGGTGCACCGTTCGCGGTGGCGCCATGCTGTGCCCGAATATCGGCTGAAAACTAATAGTGTTTACTAATACAAAAATGCGCGGTAACGTCAATCCGTCGCGCCCGGCCTTGTTGGGTCTGGAGCGGCGGGAAAGCGAACGTCAATGGTCCGATGGCTTGCGGAGATTGCCTCCGCGAGCCATGTCTCGGATATGTGATATGTCAGACAAATCGGACTATTTACGAACGAAGGATGAGTCTCTAAAGTCTGCAACCGTGGCTGGAACGAGGCCATTCTTGTGAGTGCCGGGAAACCCTGAGGAGGAGGGGGTATCCAAGCCGCAAACGGCAAATTCAGGTGAGCACGCAATTCTAGTGAGCAAGACGGTCCAGCCCGACGGCTGAACCAAAAAGGGAGGTTGAACATGAAGTCCTTGATACGCAATGCATCCGTGGCCGCCGCGGCCCTGGTTGTCGGCCTGACGGCGACGGCCATCGCGCGCGCCGACGACAAGCCGACACTGGCTTTCGTCGTCAACGGCGCTTCCGATTTCTGGAAAGCGGCCGAAGCCGGCGTCAAGAAGGCGCAGGGCGAACTGCCCGACTACAATCTCGAACTCAAATATCCCGAACAATCCTCGGTCGCCATCCAGCAGCGGCTGATGGACGATCTGGTGACGGCCGGCGTCAAGGGCATCATGGTCTCGGCCGTCGATCCCAAGACCTCGACCGATGGCCTGAACAAGATCGCGTCTGAAACCGCGCTGTTCACCACCGACAGTGATGCGCCGCAGACCAAGCGTGTCGCCTATATCGGCTCGTCCAACGTCGATGCCGGCAAGCAGGCGGCCGAAATCGCCAAGAAGGCGATGCCCAATGGCGGCAAGTGCCTCGGCTTCGTCGGCCTGCTCGGCGCCGACAATGCCAAGGAGCGCATCCAGGGCATGAAGGATGGCCTGGCCGGCACCAAGATCGAACTCGTCGACGTGCGTGGCGACGATATCGACCAGGCGCGCGCCAAGAAGAATGTCGAGGACGCGCTGGTCGCCAGCCCCGACGTCACCTGCATGGTCGGCTTCTATTCCTACAACACGCCGCGCATCTATGAGGCGCTGCGCGATGCCGGCAAGCTCGGCCAGATCACGGTCGTCGGTTTCGATGACGATCCGATCACGCTGGGCGGCGTCAAGGAAGGCACCGTTGCCGCCACTGTCGTGCAGCAGCCCTTCGAATGGGCCTATCAGGGCATGAAGCTGATGGCTGCCTATCTCAAGGGCGACAAGTCGGGCATCCCGGCTGGCAATCTCATCATCATCCCGACCAAGATCATCGGCAAGGATGATGTCGACGCCTACGCCGCCAATCTGAAGGCGATGGCCGGAAAGTAAGACCACAGGCAGTTCAGCCGGCTCAACTTCGCTTGAGCCGGCTGCGCGCATTGACGAACCCTTCGAGGATCGTCAGTCTGCCGGAAGGCCGGCCCGCTAACTGCTGTCAGGCATGATGAACTATTCCGATACATCCATCGCAGCGACCACGCCGTTCCTCAGCCTCGAGAGCGTGCGCAAGACCTATCCGGGCGTCGTCGCGCTGGATGGCTTCTCCATGGAGGTCAGGCCGGGCGAGGTCATCGGCCTCGTCGGCGAGAACGGCGCCGGCAAGTCGACCCTGATGAAGATCCTCGGCGGCGTCACCACGCCGGACACCGGCACGATCACCGTCGATGGCACCGCCCATAAGGGGCTGAGCGTCGAAGGCAGCCTGGGCTCGGGCATCGCCTTCGTCCACCAGGAACTTAATCTGTTCGAAAACCTCGACGTCGCCGCCAACATCTTCTTCGGCCGCGAGCCGCTGCGCGCCGGGCCGCTGAAACTCGTCGACCGCTCGAAGCTGCGCGAGATGGTGGCGCCACTCTTGAAGCGCGTCGGCGCCAATTTCTCGGCCGATGCGCAGGTCGCCGACCTGTCGCTCGCCCAGCAGCAGATGGTCGAAATCGCCAAGGCGCTGTCGATCAAGGCACGGCTGGTCATCCTCGACGAGCCGACATCGAGCCTGCCGCTCGCCGAGACCGACAAATTGCTCGACGTCATCAAGGCGCTGAAGGCCGACGGCATCAGCGTCATCTTCATTTCGCACCGCCTGCACGAGGTCGAGCGGGTCGCCGACCGCGTCGTCGTGCTGCGCGACGGCATGCTGGCCGGCACGCTGGGCAAGCGCGACATCAATCACGACCAGATGGTCAAGCTGATGATAGGCCGCATGCTGAAGGAGCGCGAAAAGGCCTCGGAAGCCGCGCGTGCGCCTGGCGCCGTGGCACTTGCGGCCAAGGCCGTCCGCACCCCCACCTATCCCAGCCGGCCCGTCGACCTCGATGTCAGGCGCGGCGAAATCCTCGGCCTTGCCGGCCTTGTCGGCTCCGGCCGCACCGAACTGGCGCGCGTGTTCTTCGGCATCGACGGCAGCCTTGGCGGCACGCTCGAGCTCGACGGCAAGACGCTCGTGCTGGGTTCGGCGGCCGATGCCGTCGCGCAAGGCATTTTCCTGGTGCCGGAAGACCGCAAGCTGACCGGTATCCTGCTCGATCTGTCGATCGCGCAGAACATTTCGCTGCCCAATCTGCCGGCGCATGCCAGGCGCTCGCTTGTGTCGGCAAGCGCTGAAACGGCAACCGCCGAGAAGCAGAAGAGAAATCTCGGCATCAAGGCGCCTTCGGTGCAGACGCGCACCGGCACGCTGTCGGGCGGCAACCAGCAGAAGGTCGTGCTTGGCAAGTGGCTGGCCATGAACCCGAAGGTGATGATCCTCGACGAGCCGACGCGCGGCATCGACATCGGCGCCAAGGCGGAAATCTACGGGCTGATGCGCGCGCTGGCCGATGCAGGCGTCGCCGTGCTGATGATCTCCAGCGACATGGAAGAGGTGATCGGCGTGTCCGACCGCATCGCCGTCATGCATGAGGGCCAGATCTCGGGCATTCTCGACAAGGACCAGTTCAGCCAGGAAAACGTGCTGCTGCTGGCTGTGGGCAAGCAGCCTAAATAGTTTTTGCGCTGCGAGACCGCGCAACCTGCTCAGGCAGGCATTGGGGAGACGACGATGAGCAAGAAAGATCTCGGCCTGCTGATCCTGATCCTGGTGGTCGGAGCGATCGTGGCCATCATCAATCCGCGCTTCCTCTTGCCGATCAACCTTGCCAACACCTCGAACCTGATCGGCCTGTTCGGCATCCTGTCGATCGGCCAGGCCTTCGTCATCATCACCGGCGGCATCGAACTGTCGGTCGGATCGGTGGTGGCGCTGCTGGGAACGCTGTTCATCGATTTCATCGCCGTGCGCGAGCTGGACTGGCCGCTGGCCTTCGTGCTGATCATCGCGCTTGGCGCCATCATCGGCCTGGTGCATGGCTGGCTTATCACCAGGCTGAAGCTGCAGCCCTTCGTCGTCACCTTATGCGGCCTCTTGATCTATCGCGGCGTCGCCCGCTTCTACACCGCCGACGGCACCGCCGGCTTCGCCTTCGGCCAGAATTTTCCCGAGCTCGAATTCCTGACAGCCGGACGTTCCTATGGCGTGCCCAACAGCTTCATCGCGCTGATCGTCATCGCCATCGTCATGTGGGTGGTGCTGCACCGTTCGGTGTTCGGCCGCTATCTCTATGCCATCGGCAAGAATGAGGAGGCGGCGAAATATTCCGGCATCCGCACCGGCCGCATCGTCATGGCGGCTTACGTCATCTGCGGCGTGCTGACGGCGCTGTCGGCGATCTATTTCGCCATGTACACGCGCTCGATCTCGCCGGCCAGCCATGGCCAGTTCTATGAACTCTACGCCATCGCCGCCGCCGTGCTCGGCGGCTTCTCGCTGCGTGGCGGCGAGGGCTCGCTGATCGGCGTCATCCTCGGCACCGTGCTGCTGCAGGAGCTGCAGAATCTCGTCAATCTGCTCGGCATCCCGTCCTCGCTCAACTTCGCGGTGATGGGCGGCGTCATCCTCATCGGCGTGCTCGTCGACCAGCAATGGAGTGTGTTCCGCGCACGGCGGCTGATGGTCGATGCCGCCCGCAAGAACGTTGCCGGCGCGCCGGCGGAATAATCGCGGGGCGACGCTGCCGCTTGCCCGACTCCTGTAGATATTATAATAGCATACCCGGTATTGCTCGGGGGGTGTGCGGGACATGCGCTGCGATTTGCGAGGCAAGGTGGCGCTGGTCACGGGAGCGGCTGGCGCCATCGGCAGTTCCATCGCCAGGCGCCTGTCCGACAATGGTGCCGCGGTCGTCGTCGCCGACATCAACGGCGAGGGCGCAAGCCAGGTCGCGGCCGGCTTGACCGATGCCATGGCCTGCGCCACCGACATCCGTGATGCCGCATCGGTCGGCAGCGCGATAGCCGCGATCATGCAGCGTTACGGCCGCCTCGACATCCTCATCAACAATGCCGGCGTCAATACGCTGGCGCATCGTGTCACAATTGACGAATTCCCGGCCGAGGAATGGGACCGCATCACCGGCATCGATCTCGACGGCCTCTACATTATGAGCCGGGCGGCACTCGGTCCCATGCTCGCCGCCGGCAGGGGCGGGCGCATCGTCAACATCGCCTCGGTCGTCGGCCTTGCCGCCATGCGCCTGCAGAGCCCGTTCGTCGCCGCCAAGGCCGGCATCATCCATCTGACGCGGTCTATGGCGATCGAACTCGGCGCCAAAGGCATCCTGACCAACGCGGTCGCCCCGGGTTCGGTGATGACGGCGCTGACCGCCAAGCTGTTCTACGGGGATGACGGCAAGTTCGCCGGCCGCACGCAGGAATTCCTGGCCCATGTACCGCTCGGCCGCCCGGCCGAGCCGCGGGAGATCGCCGAGGCGGTGCTGTTCCTGGCCTCGCCGGCCGCCAGCTACGTCAACGGCCAGGTGCTGGCCGTCGATGGCGGCTGGACGGCGGGATACATGATGTGAGTGGCGCGATGGAAATCGATCTCAACGGCGCCACGGTGGCCCTCGATGGCGAGACCAACCCGATCGTCGACGCCGTGCTTGCCGCACTGCGTGCCAATGGCGGCACGGTTCTCGAAGCAGGGGGTGCCGCCGACATCCTGCTGATGTCCAACCCGCTGCGCCCGGGAACGACGATGCAGGATCCACGCTGCCAGCATGCCGATGCGCGCAGGGCGGCCGTGGCCATGGCCGAGCGCGGCGGCGGGCGCATCGTCTTCCTGATCTCGGCCACCGCCGGCATGCCGATGCGCCGTCATCCGCGCTTTTCCATGGAGAACGCGGCGATTCTAGCCGGCATGCGTGCCTTGGCCATGGAGTTCGGGCCGAAGGTGTTGGTGAATGCCGTCGGCTTCGGCGCGGTCGAGGACGAAACCATGGTCTCGGGCGACAAGGCGATGCTCAGCCACACGCCGGTCGGCCGCGCCGGCTGCATCGAGGAAGCGGTCGCGGCCGTGCTGTTCTTCTGCGATCCGCTCAACACTTACACGACGGGCCAGATGCTGGGCGTCGACGGTGGCTGGACGGCAGGCTATGGCCGCAATTTCTGAATTGCTGAGCATCGGATCGGGAGCGCTCGAAGTCGCGCTGGTACCGCAAATCGGCGGCTCCGTGAGTTCGCTGCGCTGGCGCGGCATCGATCTCATGCGCCGGCTCTCGGAAGATGATCGCAGATCCGGCAACGTGCTTGGCGTCGCCATGTTTCCGATGACGCCCTATGCCAACCGCATCGCCGGAAACGCCTTCGACTTCCGCGCAAGACGCTGGCAGGTCCTGCCCAACAATCCGCCCGAGAAATTCAACGTCCATGGCAGCGGTTGGCAGCACGCCTGGGATGTCACCGGGGCAGGTGCCGCCAACGCCACCCTGTCGCTGGACATCGCCGCCGGAGCCGAGCCCTATTCCTACCGCGCGACCCAGGCTTTCGCGGTTTCGGATGAGGGGCTGAGCGTGACCATGACCCTGACTAACACCGGTCCGGTCGCCATGCCGTTCGGTTTTGGACTGCATCCCTGGTTCGATCGCGATCCGGACGTGACGGTGCAGTTCGACGCCAGGCGTTTCTATCTCGAAGAGCCCGACGGCATTTCAGGCGATGCCGTCACCTTGCCGCCCGAACTCGACTTTGCCGAAGGCAGACCCCTCCCGAGTGGTTGGCGCAACAATGACTATGGCGGCTGGGGCGGTGAAGCGACGCTGCGCTTGCCGGCTCGCGGCGCGGGACTGCGTATGAAGGCCGACCCGATTTTCAAGCATCTGATGTTTTACGCCGATCCGGCCAAACCATATTTCTGCGTCGAGCCGCAGACCAACGCCTCCGGCGCCTTCAACCGCGGCCGATGGGATGATGCGGACGAGGGCGTGATCGTCCTCGCCCAGGGCGAAAGTGCTGCCGGCACCGTCTGGTTCACGCCCTTTTCGCTTTAGGTCGGGGCAAAAGACGGGTGCGCCTGACGACGATGATCGTCTAAATAAGCCCATTCCTGAGCTTGAAGCGGCGCATGCCACGCACATTGACGGCCCGCCCACGGTTCAACAACTCGCGCATGATCGGCTCCCGCCGTGGCGGCGTCAGATGTTCGAGGATACGAGCACAGTCATGTTCAAGCAAAATCCCCCGAATAAGTAGGTCGCGCTTCACCAAAGGACTATCCATCACCCGATGAAAGAGCCCGAAGCCGAAGTGTATTTGGCTGCCATTGATGATGGTCCCAATCATATGATTGACCAGGGTCTCTTGTTTGATCTGAATGGCCACGGATGCATTTTTCTCGGCTTCCGCAAGCCGGGCCTTTGTTTCGGCCGAAAACCTGCCAAACTCCGATATTGTAGGCGTTCGCGATTCCTGTTCGAGAATGGCGGAGTCCTTTCCGCGTTTTTCTCCACGCCTTTTTGATTTGGGATTGCCCGCCAGCATTTGTCCGGTTCTTTGAGCGCCTTTCAGAAGCGGGCCAAGATCGTAACCGCGAAGCGCGCCATAAGGGACGTAACGAAGTGTTGCTACCAGCTCGGAGATCGACATCTTGTCGAGCCGAAGCGCGAGCTTGTCGGCGGAATAGATAACATCAACCCGGTAGCCACAACGCTCCAGGCATTGCGAAAAGCCGAGTTCTCCCTTCCGTATCGCGTGGGGGCGAATGTCGTAGGGCCTGTACTCTCGCCAAAATCGCCGAATCTGTGCATCGGCGAATACTTTGCCGGCTACACTAAATGCGTAGCTGCCCATATGATGGGCAAACTCATGGTTCTCGTAGGTGCCAACGGCGTCATAGTCGCTCTGAAGCAGAGCTTTGATCATTGAGTCCAAGCCAGGTCCGGCAATGTAAATGACACTATCGTTCAGATAAATCATACGTTCGGGTCGGAGTTCCTCCGACGCCAGATGCAAGGTCGCGGCACGGTAGGCTCCGAAGTCACGGCCAATGTTGTTACGCACAAGGATGCGGTGCGCAAATGCCCTTAAGGTCACGAGTTCATCCGGACGAAGATCGCCATTGCAGACAACAATGGCGTTGACATGTTGGCGACGAAGCGTCGCCAGGAGGTCGAGAAAGTCGCTCGTAATCCCAATGAGGTGATATTTGACGACGATCGCATAACAATTGCCAATTGCCGGCGTCACGGTCTCATCGGAAACAAATCGCGGCTCGCGTTCGGCCAGAATGCCTGGGAACTGAATTATCTTGGCGGCCAGAACATACGCTCCTGCGGCCGCCCAGTTCGCAATTTGCCCGATCTTTTTCATGGCCGCGCGCCCCCCGGCCCCGACAGATAACACTTCAGTCGACGCTGTGAAATGGTCTACTCATGACGTGCAACGCTCGGTGCGGGGGATGCGAACTTGGACTTCCGAAAGACTATCCGAACGGCAATCGGCAAGAATGGACGCGGCATCGAGATTGGCGCTTCATACTCGCCCATATTGCCCAAGGCCGAAGGTTACAAAACGCTCGTTGTCGATCATACCGATGCCGACGGATTGCGCTCGAAATACGCTGCGATCGGCGTCGACGTTTCACGGCTTGAAACGGTAGATGCCATCGACGATGGAGGCGAATTCAGACAACTCGACCTGACTGGCGAGGGCTTCGACTTCATAGTGGCCAGTCACGTCTTTGAGCATCTCACGGACCCTGTTCATTTCCTCCAACGCTGCGAACGGGCACTCAAGCCGGGTGGGCGGGTGTATCTCTTGATTCCGGATCGTCGATACACCTTCGATTATCTGCGGCCCAGTTGTACCGCGGGCCATCTGTTGGCCGCCTATGTGGCAGGGCAAAAAAGGCATGGCACGGCGGCCATGTTCGATCATCATGCATCGCATGGAACGCGCGGAGGTGTGCAGGTCTGGCTGGAAGGGTTCAAGGGAGAGTATGCTTTCGCCGGAACGCCTCAAGCAGGCTACGCGATGGCAACCAGGCAAGGAGACGACTATGTCGACTGTCACGCCTGGGTCTTCACGCCGTCCAGTTTCCGCCTGGCCATGGCCGATTTGCACGCAGCAGGAGTCCTGGGACTTCGTGAAGAGCAATTTTACCCGACTGTAGGGTGCGAGTTCTTTGCGGTGATGTCCGCCAATCCGGCGACGCATAGTCCCGACAGACTGGCCCTGGCGCTCGACGCGATCAACGAAGCCGGGCCTGAACACATCGCTGCGGCCGTTGTCGATCCTCCCGTGTACATCGGATCAGCGCCGTCAGCCCAAAATGCGATTGATGCATTCAAGGGCCAATGGGTCACCGCGTTCCCGGCAGCGCAAGGCTTGCAGGCGGGCACATCCCATCTGCACGAGGACCCACGCATACTTTGGCTCGCGGAGAAACTGGGTGGCTGGCTCAACGGGAAGCAAGTCCTCGAACTAGGTCCCTTGGAGGCGGCGCATACCGCAACTTTGTTGTCCCAAGGTGCAGGGTCGGTTCTGGCCATCGAGGCCAATCGCGATGCCTTTCTTCGCTGTCTGGTCGCGAAGGAAATCCTTGGCTTGCGCGACGCGAGCTTTCGGCTCGGCAATTTTGTGCCCTTCCTGGAGAGTGAAACAAAGCATTGGCCGCTGATCGTAGCCAGCGGTGTTCTCTATCATATGACGGACCCGCTGCACGTGCTGGACTTGTTGGCGGACCGAACCGATCGCCTGTTTTTGTGGACTCACGTCGTCGACGACAATGCGATGCCGGTCGGTGACCGGCGGCGCGCGGCGCTTGGAGCGCCAGAGCAACGCGACTGGCACGGCCGAACGGTGACGCTTTATCCGCGCCCCTACGGACCGCTTGGCGCATCGACATTTTGCGGAGGCATGGACCCGGTACCGCGCTGGATACATCGCGACGATCTGCTGTGGGGTCTGGCTAAACTGGGGTTCGACGATCTGGCGGTCGCACACGAGACAGCGGACAACGAGCATGGTCCGGCGCTGTCGATCCTGGCGAGGCGCAGCCCCAAGGCTACGCGTAAAGAACCACGGCCCTTACCAACCGCTAAAAAGGTTCTAAAAAGGGTATAGATCTTCGGCAACGTCGGAAAGCGAGACCGGCCAATCCAATTTTGTTTCACCTGTCTTGCGAAACAGGACGGCCGACATCAACGCTCCGGTGTGCATCTCGCCAAAATGCGTCGATATGTTGTGCACTCGGGCCACGATGTATGCCCGCACACCATCGATGGCTTCGATGATTTCAAACCCGGTCGATCTGTTGAGCAAGGCCTTCCAGGAGTGACTCGAAAACCGAAAATAGTCGCACGGCTCTTCGTGCAGAGCCCATGTCTGCGGCGCCAGGATAATCCCCAGAGCGCCTGTCTTGAGAACCCGGTTCATTTCGATCGCGGCCTTCCAGGGCATCAGGAGGTGCTCGAACACCGCAAATGACATGACGGCGTCATAGGTTTTGCGAGGCAGAAAGCGGCTGGCCTCATGGGCGTCTCCAACGATGTCGACGTTCTCGCCGTCCAGAATATCGAAACCGGTGTAGACCCAGCCCGGCGGTAGGCTGTTGCGCCACATTGCACCGGTCCGGTTGCGCGAACCGATCTCCAGCAAATGTCCGCCGGAACGTGACCGCAACTCGGCAAAGAATCTGTTTACCAGGGGGAGTATCGGATCGTTCGGATCTGCCGCCGCAAGCGGGCGCACTTCCTTCGACCCGTCCGCCAATCTTATTTCGAGTTTCACATCCAGCATCTGAGCGTTGTCCAGCCCCGTAAAGACCCGCTCGTCAAATCGGCACGACGCCGCAAGTCGCCCATAGAGACGACTCAAATCCGCACTGGGAAGGCCAGTTTGCGACAGGACGACTGTGCGGCCATCCGGCAGAAGCAAGGCGACCCCAATGACAGGGGATTTTGCGGAAAACGTGAATCCTGAAACGTGAATCGCGCCATGGAAACACGAACTGCGATCGACGATGCAAACAAGCTCGCTACCGATGGCCGGGGCGGTCAAATGTGGTGTCGGACCAGCAATGGTCGAGTCCATGTTCATGGTGGCTTGCCCCCCGCTACAGCCATGGCTGCGGAATTCCGTGCCCTGGCAGGGTAGCGCCTGTGCGCGGCAAACTGAAGGGCAGGATAATCGGATCTTCAGTCAACCAGCCGATTGCGTTTAGGCTTAGAGAAGCCGCGCCAGCAGGCCGCCATCCACCTGCATGGCGCTGCCGGTGACGAAGGACGCGGCGTCCGAGATCAGGAAGCCTATTGCCGTGGCGACCTCGGAAGGGTTGGCGATGCGGGCAATCCTGTTGGGCTCGAAGGACAGGCCCAGCGCTTCGGCGCCGCCGGCCGCTTCCAGCCCGTCCAGCGTCATGCGGGTGGCGACCGAGCCGACCAGCACGGCGTTGACGCGGATGCGGTCGACGGCATAGTCGAGCGCCATCTGCCGCGACAGGCCGACGACCGCCGCCTTCGTCGCGGCATAGGCGGGCACGCCGGGAACCGTGGCATCGGCGTGGACGGACGCGATGTTGACGATCGAGCCGCCGCCGGCCGCGCGCAGCAGCGGCAAGGTCGCGCGGCAGACCCGGAAAATGGCTGTGAGGTTGACGGCGATGGTTTTTTCCCACTCCGCGTCGGAAACGTCTTCAAGCCGCTTGCCGGTGGGGTAGATGCCGGCGCAGTTGACGACGGCGTCGAGCCCGCCAAGCCGTTTGGTGATTGCCGTCGCTGCCGACTGAACCTCCGCTTCGCGGGTGAGATCGCACTCGCGGAAGATCAACTGGCTTTTGCCATAGCGGCCGGCAAGGGCCTTGCCCTCCGCGCCGTCCAGTCCGGCGCCGAAAACCCTGGCACCCTCGTCGGCGAGGTACTCCGCGGTCGCCCGGCCAATGCCGGTCGCAGCACCCGTGACGAAAACACGTTTGCCGGCGAACATCATGCTGAAACCTGTGCAGCCACAGCGTGGCGTTCCGCTTGCGCCGCAGTCACCGAGCGTAGCACGCGGTCCTCGCCGCCTTCGCCACGGCCAAATTCGTCGACGATGCGCCCGTCGGCGACCACGAGGCAGCGATCGCAAAGGCCAATCAGCTCTTCCAGTTCGGAAGCGACGATCAGCAAAGCCACGCCCTTCTCGGCGAGTTCAACCACCAGCCGGTAGATTTCGTGCCGGGTCGCCGCGTCGACGCCCTTGGTCGGCTCGTCGAGCAGCAGCACTTTCGGTGCCCGCATCAGCACACGGGCGAACAACAGCTTCTGCTGATTGCCGCCCGACAGATGGGTGACCACGGCCTGCGGCGACGACGCCTTGACGTTGAGCGCGCGCATGGCGGTGAGGATGGAGCTCCGCTCCAGTCCGCCGCGCACCATGCCGTGACGCGACAGAGGCGCGAGATTGCCGATGGTGATGTTGGCGCCGACCGGCAGGTTGAACAGCAGGCCGTCGCGTTTGCGATCTTCCGTCAGCAGCGCAATGCCGGCCGCGCGGGCATCCCTGGGCGATTTGATCGACACGGTCTGGCCGGTGACCCGGACTTCGCCCTCTACGGGAACGCGGCCATAGATGCCGTGCAGGATCTCGCTGCGGCCCGAGCCCAGCAGCCCGGCCAGCCCGACGATTTCGCCCGCCGCCACGGACAGGTTGATATCCCTGGCGCCATGGACCGCGCCGCTGTGGCCGGCGACTGTGAGATGGCGCACCTCCAGCGCCGTCGGCGCGCCGACGGGTGCTGAATGTTCAGGAAACAGCCGCTGCAGCCTTTGACCCGACATCGAGAAGATGAAGGTCTCGGCATCGAAGTCCTCGCGCGCGATCCGTACCGCCACCTGCCCGTCGCGCAGCACCGTGGCGCGGTCGCAGATGGCGAGCACCTCGGGCAGGCGGTGGGTGATGTAGATCATCGCCACGCCTTGCGCCTTCAGGCGGCGCAGCACGGCGAACAGCGCATCGACCTCGGTGCCGGAGAGCGAGGCCGTCGGCTCGTCCAGCATCAGCACGCGTGGTTTCGTGACGATGGCACGCGCAATCATCACCAGATGACGCTGCGCCGAGGTCAGCGACGCGACATAGGCCCTGGGGTTGATGTCGATGCCGAGGTCGGCAAAGATTTCGCCGGCCCGCTGCTCGAGCTTGCGCTGATAAACCAGCATGCCGGTGCCCAGCCCGGTGCGGCCGGCAAAGACATTCTCGGCGACCGACAGCTGTTCGAGCACCTCGATTTCCTGCGGCACGTAACCGACGCCGTTGGATCGCGCATCGGCCGGCGAAGCGAAGCTGATGGGCCGGCCGTCGAGCTGGATCGTGCCGGTGTAGGAACCGGCCGGATGCACGCCGTTGAGGATCTTGACCAACGTCGACTTGCCGGCGCCGTTCTGGCCGAGCAAGGCGTGGACCTCGCCGGGCACGACATCGAAATCGACGCCGCGCAGCGCCTGCACGCCGCCGAAATTCTTGGCGATGGCGGTGGCCGAAAACAGCGGCGCTTGGGTGGTGATGGACAAGACGCATCCCTTCGGAAAGCGCCGGGCCTGCAAGGCGCGGGCCCGGCGGCAGGTGTTACTGGCCGGCGCTGTCCAGCATCTTGTAATAGGGATCGAGATCAGCTGCGGTGATCACCTTTGCCGGCAGCGGATTGCTGTAAGGCACGGTCTTGCCCTGGGCGAGATCACCGAGCAATTCGGCGACCTTGGCGCTCTCTTCATAGAGCGGCTGCGCAACGATGCCGTAGGCGGCGCCGGATTTCACCAGATCGAGATTCTGCCTGATATAGTCCATGCCGACGATGACGACGTCGCGTCCGGCCTTGCGGGCGGCGCCCGACCAGGTCTGGATGCTGTTGCCGGTGGTGCCGAAGGCGGCGGTCACATCGGGATTGCCCTGCAGGATCGCCACCGCCTTTGCCTCGGCCGCCGACGGCTCAAAGCCTTCCATCTGCGTGTCGAGCACCTTGATGCCTGGATATTTCGCCGCGATGGTCTTGCGGAAGGCATCCGACATGGCATTTTCGGTGTCGTTGGAAGCCCCCTGCGTCAACGCTACGGTGCCCTTGCCGCCGAGCTTGTCGCCGATCGCGATTGCTGCGTTGGTTCCCGCTTCGGCGATGTTCTCTCCCGTTGCCGCTTTCAGGCCGTTGACGGTGCCTTCGGGCGGCAGGACGTGCCAGGTGACGATCGGGAAGCCTTCCTTGGCCAGCTTGGAGATGTAGGAATAGATGGCCGGATCGGGACCGTAGACCCCGATCGCGTCGTATTTGGTGCGGGCAAGGGCGGCCTCGGCAAGCGGCAAGGTCGCCGGAATATCCCAGTTGGTGGCGCTCGGGTCGCCGACCACCTCGCAGGTGTAGCCAAGTTCCTTGCACTTGTTGAGGAAGCCCGCCTGCATCAGCCGATGCACCGGGTGATCCTTCATCGCCTGCACCCAGAGCAGGTGGATGTCCGCAGCCCGGGCCAGGCTCACCGAGCCGAGCGAGGTGGCGAGTGCCGCTGCCACCAATGCGGTTCGGATCAGCCGCTTTTTCAGATGGATTTTCATGCCTTACCTCCCTTGGTTCGCCGGCATTTTTGCCGGCGCAATATCCGCGGCCTCTCAGGCGCCGGCAATGAAGTAGCGGCGCCGCACTATGTCGAGGCCGACAGCCATGACCATGATCACGCCGACCGCGATCTGCTGCCAGTTGGAGTTGACGCCAATGACGACGAGGCCGCTCTGCACCACTTTCAGCATCAGGATGCCGACGACGCCGCCGGCCACCGTGCCGGCGCCGCCGAACAGGCTGACGCCGCCGACCACGACACCGGCGATGACGGTCAGTTCCCAGCCGCTGCCGATCGAAGTGCCGCCGCTGCCGAGATCGGCCATGACGAACATGCCGGCGATCGCCGACAGCGCGCCGACGGTGATGAAGGCGCCGATCTTGTAGGCGCTGGTGTTGATGCCGACGAGATGCGCCACTTCCTTGTTGCCGCCGGTGGCATACATGTTGCGCCCGAGCACGGTGCGCCGCAGCACGAAGTCGGCAACGAGGGCAGCGACGATGAAGAAGGCAAAGCTCCAGCCGAGACCGAAGGCGAGATCGGTGCCGCCAATGGTGTTGATCGCCTCGGGCAGCGGATAGACCGGATAGCCGCCCGTCACCACCTGGATCAGGCCCTGGCCGATGAACAGCATGCCGAGCGTCTGGATGAAGGCGGGGATGCCCAGCCTGACGACGATCAAGCCGTTGAGGAGGCCGATCAGCGCGCCGACGCCGATGCCGCCGAGAATGCCGACGCTCACCGGCAGGGCGGCCGCGGTCATCAGCTTGGCGGCGACTACGGCCGACAGTCCGGCCACCGAACCGACCGACAGGTCGAACTCGCCGGCGACCAGCAGAATGGTCTGGCCGATGGCGATGATGCCGACAAAGGAGACGACGTTGAGAATGGCGCGGATGTTGCGCTCCGACAGGAAGGCGGGCTCGAGCAGCCAGAAGAAGGCGATCAGCAAAGCCATGGCCGCCAGCACGCCGACCTCACCGACGGCAATCAAGCCGATCAGTCGCCGCCGGAACGATCGCGCGTCCCTTGGCGCCGCGCTCACCTCAGCCGCGCTGTTCATCCCGACCTCCCTGGCAGCGACCGTTGCCGCTCTTGCGGCCGGCCCCATGCGCCCGCGCCGATCCTGGCGCGCTCCTCTCGGCCATTAAGATTATAATATTATAACTTGTCAACGCTGAAATTTTCTGGCGGTGCATAGCTGGGTCCATCGCTGGAAAGCACTCTCGGCAACCGCTATGAATGGACGTTTCGGCGTGATCCGCAGGACATTGCCTTGGTGGATAGCGCTTTCTTGGAGCATGGTGATGGTCGACAAGCCGCCGGCGGGCGAAAAGAAGCCGCAACGCCTCGGCGTCCGCGAGATCGCCAAGCGTGTCGGTGTGGCGCCGATGACGGTGTCGCGCGCGCTGTCCAATCCCGACATGGTCTCGCCGGAAACGCGCGCCAAAGTGCTGGAAGCCATCGAACAGGCCGGCTTCGTACCTAACCGGCTTGCGTCCAGCATGCGCGGCAACGGCCGCATGATCGGCACTGTCGTGCCGCCGCTGATCAATTCGGGCATTGCCGAACAGGTGCAAGGCATGTCCGACGAATGCCATGAGAGCGGCTACTCGATGCTCCTGGTGCAAGGCGAGTTCACGCAGGAGGCCGAGGAGAAGTCGATCCGCAACTTGCTCGGCTGGCGCCCGGTCGGCATGATCCTGCAGAGCTTCGTGCAAAGCGAGACCGCGCGCGCCTTGCTGAAGAGCAGCGGCGCCCCGGTGGTCGAAATTTCCGAAATCAAGGGCCGCAAGCCGATCGACATGGTGGTCGGCGTCTCCAACTTCGAGACCGCCTATGCCATGACCATGCATCTGGCGGCCAAGGGCTACAAGCGCATCGGCTTCGTCTCGACGCCGATCCACGGCAATGACCGCCTGCGGCAGCGCCGCACCGGTTACCACGCCGCCCTGACGGAACTCGGGATCAAGAACCATGCCGACATGGAGGTCGAAGTGCCGATCACCGCGCAGGGCGGTGCCGAGGCGCTGGTGACGCTGACCTCCCGCCACCGGGATATCGATGCCATCTTCTTTTCCAGCGACACGCTCGCGGTCGGCGCCGTGCAGGAATGCCACCGCCGGCGCTGGGCGGTGCCGGGCAGGATCGCCATCGCCGGCTATGGCGATATGGATCTCGCCGCGCAGCTCTATCCGCCGCTGACCACGGTGAAGGTCAACCGCTACGAGATGGGCCGCCGTGCGGTGCGGCAATTGCTGGCACGGCTCGGCGGCGACACCAAGGTGCCGACCATCACCAGCCTCGGCTTCGAGATCGTCGATCGCGAAAGCGCGTGACGGATTAGAAAGCACGCTGCCCCGCTTCTTCCCGCCGCCCGAGCCGTTTTTCCCACCCTTCCGCATGGACGTTGAGATAGGCGTTGGGATCGTAAGGGTGGCTCTTGATCGCCTCGATGTTGAGATCGATGCCGAGGCCTGGAGCGTCGGGCAGCGACAGATGGCCGTTGTCCGGATCGACGGTCGGGTGCCAGGTCACGAGATCGGGCGTCCACGGGTCGTTGAAAGCGTCGAAGTGCTCCTGGATGAGGAAGTTCGGCACCGCGGCCGCCAGCTGCAGGCACACCGCTGTCGCTACCGGTCCGCCGCTCTGGTGCGGGGCGATGTGGCTGCCATGGGCAAGCGCGAGGTTGGCCACCTGCATGGACGGCGCGATACCGCCGAGCGACATCGGTTCGGGCTGGAAGATGTTGACGCCCCCGCCTGCGGCCAGCGTGTAGAACTGCCCGACCGTGTCATACATTTCGCCGGTCGCCACGGGGATCGGTGAGCGATGCGCCACTTCGTGCACCGTCTCTTGCCGGTCGCGCGAGGTCGGCTCCTCCCACCAGAAGATGTCGAGATCGGCGAATTTCTGCGCTGCCTGCAGGGCGGCGATCTCGGTGAAACGCGCATGCACGTCGATCAGGATCAGCGTGTCCCGAGGCAGTTCATCTCGCAATTTTCGGCAGATCGCGTAGGAAAGCTCCAATTCCTCGCGCGAGATAAAACCTTGCGCTGTGCCGAACGGGTCGAGCTTGAACGCCTTGAACCCCTTGGTCAGAACCGCCTTGGCGGCCTCGAGGAAGGCCTCCGGCGTGCGCTCGGTGCGGTACCAGCCATTGGCGTAGCCGAGCACGCTGTCGCGCACCTGGCCGCCGAGCAACTGGTGGATCGGCACGCCGAGGCTCTTGCCCAGAATGTCCCAGCAGGCAACCTCGATCGCCGCGATCACCGTGCGATGGATGTGGCCGCCGTCGAGCGAGACACTATCCAGCATGCGCCTGGCCAGCGCATTGATGCGGCGCGGATCCTGGCCGATGGCGAGATGCTTGAGCTCGTGCACGCCGGCTTCGGTGGTCTTGATGAAGCCGTTCAGCGTGCCTTCGCCGATCCCATGGATGCCCTTGTCGGTATGGACCTTGACGAACAGCCAGTTCTTCCAGCCGGCGCCGACGGCAAAGGTCTCGATTTCGGTGATTTTCATGCGCGGTGGTGTCCTAACCCAGGGCTATGATCGCGGCGACGACAGCCTCTGATGTCAGGCCGTATTTCGCTTGCAGGGTCGGCACCGCGCCGCATTCGATGTAGCGGTCGGGCAAGCCGATGCGGGTGACTTTCTTCGCTATGTCGGCGTCGAACAAGGTCTCGACAACGAGGCTGGCCAGGCCACCGACGACAACATGGTTTTCCGCTGTGACGATGTGGCTGACGCCGGCTGCGAACGCGGCCACCGCCTCGGCATCGAACGGTTTGATGGTCGGCACGTGCAGCAGGCCGGCGGAGATGCCCTGTTTTCGCAACGCGTCCGCCGCATCCAGCGCCCGCTCGGTCATGAAGCCGGTCGAGATGATGCCGACATCGGAGCCCTTACGAAGCTGCCGCGCCTTGCCGATTTCGAAACGATAGCCGGCTTCAAATACCACAGGCACGTTGCCACGCAGCAGCCGCATATAAACCGGCCCGTGACGCTCGGCGATCGCCTCGGTCGCCGCTTCGATCTCGGTCGCGTCGCAGGGGTCGATGATGGTCAGGCCGGGGATCATGCGCATCAGGGCCAGATCCTCGATCGCCTGATGCGTGCCGCCATAGCCGGTCGTCAGTCCCGGCAGGCCGGCGACGATCTTGACGTTAAGGTTGGAGTGGGCGAGCGCGATGGCGACGAAATCATAGGCACGCCTTGTCGCGAACACGCCATAGGTGGTGGCGAACGGCACCTTGCCGGTACGCGCCAGCCCGGCGGCGACAGCGACCAGGTTCTGCTCGGCCATGCCGACATTGAAGAAGCGGTCGGGGAACGCGTCGCGGAACGGCAGGATGTCGGTGTATTTGCCGAGGTCGGCTGTCAGCCCGACAATATCGGGACGGTTCTGGCCGAGCCGTGCCAGCGCCTTGCCAAACGGCGCCTCCACGCTTTGCCGGCCACCGCCAACAGCTTCGTCCTGACCCATGGCCAGCGTGCGGCCGGCCTCCGTCGCCGCGCCGCTCATTGGGCTGCTCCCGCGGTTTTTTCGAACTCGGCGATGATGCCGTCCCATTGCGCCACGTCGATGCGGAAGAAATGCGATTTCTCGGAGGTTTCGATGCGCGGCACGCCCTTGCCAGGCAGCGTGCGCAGCACGATCGCCTTCGGCTTGCCGTTTCGCTCGCGCGCATCGGCCAGTGCGCCGACCACCGCCTTCATGTCGTTGCCGTCGATCTCCGATGTCTGCCAGCCGAAGGCGCGCCATTTGTCGGCCACCGGCTCCATATCGAGCACGACAGGCCCGTCGGCCTGGATGCCGTTGCAGTCGACCAGCGCCACCAGCCCGTCGAGCTTGAAATGGCTGGCCGACATCGCCGCTTCCCAGGTTGAGCCTTCCTGCATTTCGCCATCGGACAGTTCGACGAAGACGCGCGCCTCGGATTTGTCGATGCGCAGGCCCAGTGCCTGGCCGACGCCTTGTCCCAGCCCATGGCCGAGCGAGCCGCCGATGACCTCGACACCGGGCGTCGTGTCGAGCGTCGACATCTCCAGCCGGCTGTTGTCGGCGCCATAGGTGGCAAGTTCCTCGACCGGGATGATGCCGGCCTCGGCCAGCGCTGCCCACAGCGCGATCGAATAATGCCCGGTCGACAACAGGAAGCGGTCGCGGTCGGCCCACGCCAGATTGTGCGGGTCGTAGCGCAGTTCGTGGAAGTAGAGCGCGGCCAGCACATCGGCGATGCCGAGGCCCTGGCCGATGTAGCCCTGGCCCTGGCCGCGCGCCATGGTCAGCATGTGATGGCGCAATTGTATCGCCTTGCGTTCGAGCGCGCCGATATCGGCGCTGCCGGGTGGGGAGTTTCGCAGCATCTGATCAGTCCTTGTCGAGCCCGCCCGACATGTTGAGCCGCTCGGCGGTCATGTATTTGGGCGCATCGAGGCACAGCCAGACGACGGCTTCCGCGACTTCCGCAATCTCGGCGCGGCGGCCGAGCGGGATGCGGCGGGTGCGCTCGTCGAGGAAGGCCTGCAGGTCGCTGCGGCCATTGGCGCGGGCGAGGTCGACCTCGGTCGAGCGCTGCATGTCCGTGTCCATCATGCCCGGCGCCAGGCTATTGACCAGCACACCATAGGGCGCCAGCGCCACCGCCGCGGCGCGGGTGATGGAATCGACCCCGGCCTTGCTCGCCGTGTAGGCGGTGTAGTCGGGCAGCGCCATGCGCGAACCCGGCGAGGTGATGTTGATGATACGCCCCGAACGCTGCTCGCGCATCACCCGGCCAGCTGCCTTGCAGGCCATGGCCAATGCGGTGACATTGAGCGCCAGCGTGCGCGTCCAGGCCTTGAAGGTGGCGTCGAGGAAGGGCTCGATCACGCCATAGCCGGCATTGTTGACGAGGATGTCGATGCCGCCCCAGCGCGCCACCACTTTCTCCACCGCCGCCTCCGGCGCTCCTTCCCCGGTGAAGTCGCTGACGATGCTCTCGCTTTCCGCGCCGGCTTCGCCGATCTGCCTGGCGGTCTCGGCCAGGCCCTCGCCATTGATGTCGGTGACCGCGACGACACAGCCGCGCCGCGCCAGCTGGATCGCCACCTCGCGACCGAGGCCGCCGGCGGCACCGGTGACGAGTGTTCTTCGTGGCGGCGTATTGTGATTTTCGGCTGGCAAGAAAACACCCTCCCGGTGGCCATCTTGACGGAATTGATACCGGTACCATAAATGGCTGTCAACGGCGATGTGCTATTGTCCCATCGACCGCATGGTCCGCTGCAATGGGGAGAAGAAGATGAAAGTCGTCGCGCTCGAAACGCTGCAGCTGGCGGAGTTTCCCTTCCTGTTCTGGCTGCGCGTCCACACCGATGCCGGCCTGATCGGCACCGGCGAGACGTTCTGGGCGCCGGGGCCGGTCGCCGCCTACATCCACGACAATGTCGCGTCCTATCTGCTGGGCAAGGATCCGCGCGACATCGAGCTGCATGATCGCACGCTGGGCAGCGTCTATGTCGGCGCGCGCGATTCCGGCGCCGAGGTACGCGGCAACTCCGCCGTTAACATCGCGCTGTGGGATATCTATGGCCAGGCGCTTGGTGACCCGGTCTGGCGACTGCTTGGCGGGCGCACCCACAAGAGCGTGCCGATCTACAACACCTGCGCCGGCTACAAGCATGTCCGCGCCACGAAGAAGAACGCCCTGTTCGAGCGGGGCGAGGACTGGTCGCTCAAGCCTGGCGGTTCCAACGAAGGCCCCTACGAGGACCTGCTCGCCTGGCGCTACAATGCCGGCGATCTCGCCAGGAGCCTGAAATCCGAAGGCATCGGCGCGATGAAGATATGGCCGTTCGACATCGCCGCCGAAGCGTCGAACGGCACCCGCATTTCGCTGGCCGATCTGGACAAGGCATTGGAGCCTTTCCAGAAAATCCGCGACGCCGTCGGCCGCGAAATGGAAATCATGGTCGAGCTGCACGGCCTGTGGACCTTGCCGCCGGTGCTGCGCATTGCCGAGGCGCTGAAAGCCCATGACGTCGCCTGGCTGGAAGAGCCGATCCGCTACAATGAGCTCGACGCCATGGCCGAGCTTGCCCGCCATACCTCGATCCCGATCGCCGCCAGCGAGCGGCTGGCCTCGCGGCAGATGTTCAAGCAGCTGATCGACAAGCGCGCGGCCAGCGTGATCATGATCGATCTCGCCTGGTGCGGCGGCCTCTCCGAGGCGCGCAAGATCGCCAACATGGCCGAGGCCAGCGAACTGCCGGTGACCTTGCACGATTGCACCGGGCCGATCGTCTATGCCGCCAGCTGCGCGCTGTCGGCGACCTTGCCGAACGTCAACTACCAGGAGGCGGTGCGCGCCTATTTCACCGGCTGGTACACCGAGATCGTCGCCGACATTCCGCCGGTCAAGGACGGTCACGTCGCGCCGCTCGAAGGGCCGGGGCTGGGTCTCAGCCTGCGGCCGGAGCTGTTTCAGCGGCCCGACGCGACCGTTCGGATCACCAGACTCTAGCCGTCGCACGGCTTTGTCCGAAGCCAGTAGACATTATGCTATTATAATCTATGATGCGCCAAAGCGAGCGGCCAACAAGCTCGCCGCCGGCGCTCTGCCGCCTGGCGTCGGACGCATTTCAGGGAGGCTTTGGTGGCAATGTCTGCGGCGCGCGCACGCGACGATTTCAAGGGCGCTCCAAACCTGCCCGATCCAAAGATCCTGCTCGACCTGTTCGAACGCATGGTGCTGTTGCGCCGTTTCGAAAGCATCGCCCAGATCGCCTGCCGAAAGGGCGAAACGCCAGGCTTCCTGCATCTCTATATCGGCGAGGAGGCGACAGGCGTCGGCGTCTGCGCGCATCTCAGGCCAACCGACTGGGTGACATCGACCCATCGCGGCCACGGCCACGCACTTGCCAAGGGCGCCAATCCCGGCCGGGTGATGGCCGAGCTGTTCGGCAAGGTTGACGGGATTTGCGGCGGCCGTGGCGGCACCATGCATCTCTACGACCGTTCGGTCGGCCTGTTCGGCACCAACGGCATCGTCGCCGCCGGCATCGGCCATGCCGTCGGCATCGGCATGAGCGCCCGCCAGCAGGGCCGCGACGACATCGGCGTCGCCTTCTTCGGCGACGGCGCCGCCAACCATGGCGGCTTCCACGAGGCGCTCAACTTCGCTGCCGTGCAGCGGGCGCCGGCGGTCTTCATCTGCGAGAACAACCTCTACGCCACCGCGACGCCGTTGAAGTCGGTCACGCTGAACCCAGAGATCGCCACCAAGGCCGCCTCCTACGGCATGCCTGGGGTCGCGGTCGACGGCAACGACGTCTTCGCCGTCTGGCAGGCGATGAAGGAGGCCACCGAGCGCGCCCGTTCCGGCAAGGGCCCGACGCTCATCGAGGCCAAGACCTACCGCACCGTCGGTCACCATGAGGGCGATCCGGTCATCGGCACCTATCGCACGCAGGAGGAACTCGACGCCTGGGTCAAGCGCGATCCCATCGACATGTTCCGCAAGCGGTTGATCGAGGACTATGGCATCGCCGATGCCGAGGCGCTCGCGGCAATAGAGGCGCGGATCGAAAAGGTGGTCGAGGAGGCGCTGACCTTCGCCCGCAAGTCGCCCGAGCCCGATCCGGCGACGGTGCGCCTGCATGTCTTCGCCGATCCGATCAATCCGCCGGCCGCATTACAGCCGCGCGCCGTCGGCGAGACGCGCACGCAAGGTTGGCTCGAAGCGGTGCGCGACGGCATCGCCGAGGAGATGCGCGCCAATCCGGCGATCCTCTATTTCGGCGAGGGCACCGGCGAGCGCGGCGGCAGTTTCGCGCACACCAAGAACCTCTGGCAGGAATTCGGCGCCGAGCGCATGGTCGACACGCCGATCTCCGAACAGGGTTTCACCGCCGCTGCCGTCGGCGCCTCGGCCACCGGTTCGCGCACCGTATCGGACCTGATGTTCGCCGACTTCGCCTTTGAGACCGCCGGCCAGATCTTCCTGCAGGCAGCCAAGCTGCGCTACATGACCAGCGGCCTGATGAGCGCGCCGATGGTGGTGCGCGTCGGCGCCGGCGCGCTGCGCAGCTCCGGCCCGCATCACAGCGGCATCTATCATCCGGTCTTTGCCCATATGCCGGGCCTTATCGTCTGCGTGCCGTCGACCCCTGCCGACGCCAAGGGCCTGATGAAGACAGCGCTCAGGGCCGGCGATCCCGTCATCATGCTGGAACCCAAGGCGCTGTTCGGCTCCAAGGGCGAGGTGCCGGTCGGCGAGCATTTCGTGCCTTTCGGCGTCGCGCGCGTCGCGCGGGCCGGCACCGACATCACCATCGTTGCCGCCGGCCAGATGGTGCAGCGCGCGCTGGAAGCTGCCGATGTATTGGCCGCCGAAGGCATCGAGGCGGAGGTGATCGATCCCCGCACCATCATGCCGCTCGACATCGACACCATCGTCGCCAGCGTGCGAAAGACCCATCGCCTGCTCATCGTCGACGAAGCCTGGGCGATGTGCGGCCTTGGCGGCGAGATCGCCCAGGCCATCAACGAACTCGCCTTCGACGAACTCGACGCCCCGCCCGGAAGGCTGCACACCGCGCCGACCTCGCATCCCTTCGCGCCGGTACTGGAGCGCGCCATGCTGGTCGACACGGCGCGCATCGCCCAGGGCGTGCGCGATGTCATATCAGGCCAACCGCCGGTGCCGGACCATTGGTACACGGTCGGCCTGAAAAGCGCTGCGCCGGCTAAACCAACGCCTGCTCCAGCCAAACCTTTGCCCGCCGCTTCAGCGGCTGCCGCTCCCAGCGACGACGAGCCGATCACAATGCCGTTCGGTGATCTCACCGTCAGCGAAGGCACTGTCGTCAAATGGCTGAAGGCGGTCGGTGATCCGGTCAAGGAAGGCGAACTGATCGCCGAGATCGAGACCGACAAGGCCGTGGTCGAGATCGAGGCACCGGTCAGCGGGACGCTCAACACCATCGATCAGCCGGTCGGCGCCGTGGTGCCGATGGGCGGCCGCATCGGCGGCATCAAGAAATAATCATCGTACCGAGGAAATCCGAAGGGCAAGCATGAGGATCCTTTGCGCCAACTGGCAAGCCGCCGACGAGGCCGAACTCGAGCGGCAGCATTATCCCGATGTGGAGTTCATCCTCGCCCGCTCGACCAACGACAAGGCAGCCGCACTCGATCCTGCCGTCTGCGAGGTGGTCGACGCCGTCATCAACTATTCGCCCACCCACAATGTCGCGGCCGCGCCATCGGCCTTTCCCAAGGCGCGCATCGCCGTGCGTTCGGGCGTCGGCTTCGACAACATCGACACATCAGGCTGGGGTGCGCGCAAGATTCCGGCCTGCAACGTGCCGGACTATGGCACCACCGAGGTCGCAGATCACGCGATTGGCCTGATGCTGGCGCTGACGCGCGGCACATCGGCCTATGGCGCGGAGCTTTCCGGCCATGGCGCCGGAGGCTGGCATTTTTCCAAGGCGCCGCTGGTGCGCCGGCACAAGGGCGCCACCTTCGGCATTGTCGGCCTCGGCCGCATCGGGCTGGCCACGGCGCGCCGCGCCGCCGCCTTCGACATGAAGGTGGTGTTCTATGACCCGCATCTTCTCTCCGGTGTCGACCTGTCGACCGGCTACGAACGCGTCCATTCGCTCAGTGAATTGATGGAGCGGGCGGATGTGGTAAGCGTCCACACGCCGCTCAGCGAGGAGACCCGCAAGCTGCTTGGCGCGTCCGCCTTCGCCGCCGCCAAGCCCGGCCTTGTCCTCATCAACACCGCGCGCGGTCCGATCGTCGATCTCGACGCGCTGGAAGCGGCGATGCGCGAGGGCATCGTCGCCGGCGCCGGCCTCGACGTCTTGCCGAACGAGCCCGGCGATCTCGACCATCCGCTGCTCACCGCATGGCGCGCCCGAGAACCTTGGATCGCCAATCGGCTGATCGTCACCCCGCACGCCGCCTTCTATAGCCCGGCGTCGATGCGCGACCTCCGGCTGAAATCGATCGAGGTGGTGCATGCCTATCTCGCCGAGGGGCGGCTGACCAACTGCGTGAATTCAGAGTATCTGAAATGAACATCGCGACGGCACAGACCCGGCTGGCGGTTTCGCCCTATGCCCGCCGCCTGGCGCACGAGCGTTCCCTGCCGCTCGAAACACTTCGCGGCAGCGGCCCGGGCGGCCGCATCCTGGCCGCCGACGTGCAGGCCTTCGTTCCGGTTGCCGCGCCGGTCGTCTCGCCCAAAGTCGCCCCCGCGGCGGCGCCCCTGTCCCCGACCGCGCCCCGGATCGCCGCCTTTGCCACCTCCGTTGCCCTTGGCGCGCTGCAAGACCTGCTGGCGGCGCTTGAGAGCTCGGGGCATGTGTTCGCCATCGACGACGTGCTGCTGCGTGCCGCCGGTCGCGCATTTGTCGAGATGCCGGAGGCAGCTAGGTTAGGTGGCGCTTGCGTGGCGCTGGAACTGGCGGGTCGGCAAACCGTATTCGCAGTGATTCCCGAGATGCCGCTGACATCGCTGCGCGCCATGCGGCTTGCGGCATTGGCCGACAGCCGGGATGGGACGGAAACGCCAGCGACCCTATCTCTGCGGCTGCTGCCGGCGAGCGACATCAGGCCGGTGATGACGCCGCTTCTGCCGGGCCGTGCCATGCGCCTGACCGTTTCGCCCGACACGCCGGGCGGCCATGCCGAATGCCTGCTGACGATAGATGCGGCAAGTGTTGACGAGGCCACCGCTGCCGCATGGCTCGCGACCCTGAAATCGGTGATCGAACAGCCGCTTCGGCTCTTTGTCTGAGACGGTTGATCGTCAACAGCCTTGCCTAGCCTCGGGCCCAGGAAGCTATTATAAAAGCTTCGACACAGACGCGACGAGGCACATGGACCACCCCACCATAGACAGTCTTCCCAGGCGCACGCTCGGCCGCGCCAACGGGCCGCTTTACCGCCAGCTCGCCGACATTCTGCGCGAACCGATCGGCAACGGCACCTTCCCTGTCGGCGGCGAACTGCCGAAGGAAGCGACCATTGCCGAGCATTTCGGCGTGAGCCTGATCACGGTTCGCCAGGCGCTGCGCGATCTCGAAGCCGACGGGCTGATCCGCAAGCGCTCGGCCAAGCCTGCCGTGGTCGCGGCGCGCAGCCCCTCGGTCAATCTGAGCTGGAAGTTCAAGAATTTCGCCGACATGGCGGCCTTCACCAAGGATGCCGAGCTGACGGTGAAATCCTACCGCAAGGAGGTTTCGCCCGTGCTCCAGCGGCATTTCGGCATGGGCAAGGACGAGGCCGGCTATTGCCTGCGCAGCGTGCTGTCGATCGGCGAACAGCGCAAGGCGCAGATCACCACCTATTTCCCGCCCGACATCGGCGCGCGCCTGAAGCGGGAGGATTTTTCGGACGTGCTGATCTTCCGTTCGGTGCAGCAACATCTCGGCCTGCGGCTCGACGTGGCGCATGTCACGGTGCGCGCCGAGATCGCCGACGAGGCGGTTGCCGCCGACCTTGGCATAACGCTCGGCAGTCCGGTGCTGACGGTAGAGATGCTCTACCAGTCGGCGGACCAGCGCAGCATCGAATTCTCCGTCGCCCGCCACCCCGCCGATATCTTCAGCATCACTTACGACGCGCCGAACGACCTGTCCTGAAGCGCGCCGGAGGCGGGATTTTCTGCTGACGTCGCATAGACAGGCCCATAAAATTATAATAGCATGATAGCTAGGCTGAAGTGCCGGCCACGGGAGACGTCGCAAGAGAAGAACTCCTGCGAATTCGGCTCGCGGACGCAGCCTTTGGGAAGTCTGGGCAAATTGACAACAGCGATTGGTACCGGTATCAATTTGTCGCCTTCATCCGACTAAGATGGCGCAGTCCATCACCGGCTGGGCAGGAAATACAGGGAGGAAGACCATGAAACTAAGGAGCTTGAGCGCCTGCTTCGTGGCGCTTGCCGGGTTCGCAGCGTCGATGGCTGCGATGCCGGGCCATACCGCGACCCAGAAACCGTACACCATCTATCTCTCGAACAATTTCGTCGGCAATGACTGGCGCCAGCAGATGGAACGCGTCGCCAATGTCGCCGTCAACAAGGGGCCGCTGAAGGGTCGCGTCGACCTCAAGATCGAAAATGCCGAGAACACCGTTCAGGCGCAGATCAATTCGCTGAACAACATCATCCGCCAGAAACCGGCCGCCATCCTCATCGATGCGTCGTCGGCCGAGGCGCTCAATCCCACCATCAAGAAGGCCTGCGACGCCGGTATCATCGTCGTCAGCTTCGACCAGACCGTGTCTGCCGAATGCGCCTACAAGATGCATTCCGATTTCGATATCATGGCCAACAACCAGGCCGAGTGGATGGCTTCCATCCTCGGCGGCAAGGGCAAGGTCTTCATGGATCGCGGCCTCGCCGGCGCGCCGATCTCGGAACAGTTCGAGAAGAACTTTGGCGCCGTGCTGAAGAAATATCCCGGCATCGAGATCGTCGGCTATTTCAACGGCAACTATGCCGCCGGCCCCGAACAGGAAGGCGTCGCCAGCCTGCTCGCCGCGCATCCGGAAGTCGACGGCATCTTCTCGCAGGGCTACGGTACAGGCGCCATCAAGGCGCTGCAGAATGCCGACCGGCCGATGGTGCCGATCGTCGCCGCCGCCTTCAACGGCACCGGTGTCACTTGCGCCGAGACCAAGGGCGCCAAATGCTGGCTCGGCGCCAATCCGCCGTCGCTGTCGGCCGAAGCGATCAAGCTCGCGGTCGACATACTGGACACTGGCAAGAAGCCGGCCGACACCACCGTGCTGTTCAATTCGCCCGGCCTGACCACGGATATGGTCGATGCCAAATATGCGCCGAATTCCTCGGCGGTGAAGATCGAGCTCGGCAAGACCGTATTTCCCGATCTCGCGCCGGGACTTTCCTTGCCGGTGTCGCCGAGCTGGGTGGAGATCACCCCCAAGGAGGCCTCGGGAACCTGATTTGGTGAATTGCAATGCGCCGCATCGGGCGCGAAACGAAAAACGGGAGGAGAAAATCATGAAATCATTGAGCCGTAACATCGGCTTCGCAGCTTTTGCCGCCACCATGATGGCTGCCGGCATGCAGACTGGCCACGCCGAGGACAAGAAGCCCTACACCATCTATCTTTCGAACAATTTCGTCGGCAATGACTGGCGCCAACAGATGGAGCGCGTCGCCACCGTCTCGGTCAACAAAGGGCCGCTGAAGGGCCGCGTCGACCTCAAGATCGAGAATGTCGAGAACACCGTCCAGGCGCAGATCAACTCGCTGAACAACATCATCCGCCAGAAGCCGGACGCCATCCTCGTCGATGCCGGTTCGGACTCGGCCTTGAATCCGACCATCAAGAAGGCCTGCGACGCCGGCATCGTCGTCATCTCCTTCGACCAGGTGGTGACCGAACCCTGCGCCTATGCCGTCGCTTCCGACTGGGACCGCATCCCCTCCGTCATGGCCGAGTGGATGGCCACGCAGCTCGGCGGCAAGGGCAACATCATCCTCGACCGCGGCCTCGCCGGCGCGCCGATCTCGGCGCAGCTGCAGGGGGGCTATGAGAAGGTGCTGGCCAAATATCCCGACATCAAGGTCGTCGGCTACTACAACGGCAACTATGCGCTCGGACCGGAACAGTCGGGTGTCGCGGCGCTGCTCGCCGCCAATCCGAAGATCGATGGCATCATGACGCAAGGCTATGGCTCGGGCGCCATCCAGGCGCTGAAGGATGCCGGCCGGCCGATCGTCCCGGTCGTCGGCTTCTCCTACAATGTCGCCGCCGTCACCTGCGCGCAGACGCAAGGCGCCAAGTGCATCCTGGGCTCCAACCCGGCCTATCTCTCCTCCGAAGCGATCAAGCTGGCCGTCGACATTCTCGACACCGGCAAGAAGCCGGCCGAGCGTTCCGTCTCGGTCAAGGGCGATTTCGTCACCACCGATCCCTTCGAGTCCAAGCTCTATCCGGGCACCAAGATGATCAAGATCGCCATTGGCGAAAATGCCTTCCCGGACCAGGCGCCCGGCCTGACGCTGCCGATCACGCCCGACTGGGTAGAGATCACCGCTGCGGAAGCCGCCGGCACCAAGTAACATCCGTGACCACGACCCTGTCTCCCGGCATCGCAAGATGTCGGGAGAGCTTTTCGAAGGTGCATGCATGGACCTCGTCACCGTCAACGGCCTGTCCAAACGCTATGGCGGCATTGTCGCGCTGAGCGAGGCGACATTCAGCGCCCGCGCCGGCGAGGTGCATGCCCTGCTTGGCGAGAATGGTGCGGGCAAGAGCACCTTCATCCAGATCCTGTCGGGCGCCGTGCAGCATGATGGCGGCTCGATCCTGGTTGATGGCCAGGATTATCGCCCGGCCAATCCGGATGCGGCGCAGGCACGCGGCATCGCCGCAGTCTTCCAGGAGTTGTCGCTGATCCCTGATCTCAGCGTCGAACAGAACATCTGGTTTCGCCATGAGCCGCGCACGTGGCTTGGCACCGTCAACCGCACGGAGATGCGCCGCAAGACGCTGGCGCTGCTGGAAAAATACAACTTTCCTGCGCTGCGCCCCGATCAGGAGCTGCGGCGGCTGACCCTGGCCGAACGGCAGATCGTCGAGATCGCCAAGGGCCTGGCCAAGGACCCGCGCATCCTGATCCTCGACGAGGCGACCTCGGCGCTGCCGGCACGGGAAGCCGAATGGCTGCTGAACCTTACCCGGCAGCTCGCCGCTGAGGGCAGGTTGGTCATCTTCATCTCGCACCGCATGGCCGAGGTGCGCGCCATCGCCGACCGGCTGACCATCTTCCGCAATGGCAGCACCGTCGCCGCGCATGAGGCCGATGCGGTGTCCGACAATGAGATCGTAACCCAGATGATCGGCCGCCATCTCGACCGGCTCTATCCCGAGCGTGTGTCCACCGCGACCGATCGCATCGCTCTCGGAGTAAAGGGGTTTTCGAGCGGCAGCCGGCTTTCCGGCGTCGACTTCGCGCTACGCGAAGGCGAGGTGCTCGGCGTCGGCGGTTTGCAAGGCCATGGCCAGCGCGAACTGTTTCAGGCGCTGTTCGGCGCCACCAAGGCAAGCGGCTCGATCGAACTGTGGGGCAAGCCGGTTTCGATCGGCAATCCGCGCCAGGCGCTGACCGGCAAGGATGGCATCGCGCTGGTACCGGAGGACCGGCGCGGCCAGGGCCTGCTTTTGACCAAGAGCGTGCGCGAGAATTTGACGCTGTCGGTCATCAAGCGCTTCACTGAAAACGGCTTGCTAAGCCGGCAAAAGGAAGCGGCGCTCGTCAAGGAGATGGTCGATTTCCTGCGTATCAAGGCCGGCACGTCGGAACAGCTTGCCGGCACCTTGTCAGGCGGCAACCAGCAGAAGGTGATCTTCGGCAAGATGCTTTTGACGCAGGCGCGCGTGCTGTTGCTCTACGATCCGACGCGCGGCGTGGATGTCGGCACCAAGGGCGAGATTTTCCAGCTGATGCGCGACCTCGCCGCCAAGGGCTATGCGATCCTGTTCCATTCCAGCGACATGTCGGAACTCGTCCATGTCGCCGACCGCGTGCTGGTGATGCGCAACGGCCGCATTGCCGCGACGCTGGAGGGGGATCACATTTCGGAGGAGGAAATCCTGCGCGCCGCCATGCTTGAAACCAGGGCGGCCTGAATCATGGTGATGTCCGTGGAGCAGACTGTGGAGATGGCGCAGAGGCCGGCCGAGACGAAGCCCACCAAGCCGGCCATCGACTGGCGCGGCCGCCTGCTCGACCGCGCGCCGTTCCTGGTCGCCTGCCTGATGCTGGCCTTGATTGTCGGCATCTATGGCAGCCTGCAATCCGGCGTCTTCTCGCTGGACGAGCTCAATCTCGACACGGCGGCGGCGATGACGCTGATGCTGGCGGCGACCGGGCAGACCATCGTGCTGCTGCGCGGCGGCATCGACCTGTCGATCGGCGGCATGATCAGCCTCGGCACGGTGATCGCGGCGACGCGCTTTACCGACGATGCGTCGACCACGGCACTTTGGGCGCTGATCATCCTGGCGCTCGGTTTCCTGATCGGCGCACTCAACGGCCTGCTGATCTCGCTGCTCAAGCTGCAGCCCTTCCTGGTCACGCTCGCCACCTGGTCGATCCTCAACGGCGTCGCCATGATCATCCTGCCGACCGATGGCGGCAGCATTCCCTCATGGTGGGTCGGCTTCGCTTCCGCACAGCCCCTCGGCCTGACCAGCCCGGTCTGGATGCTGCTGGTGCTACTGTTGTTCTGGTGGTGGTTTCGCGCGACGCGGGTCGGCATCGCCATCCAGGCGACCGGCTCCAACGAAAAGTCGGCCTTCCTGTCCGGCGTCTCGATCGCAAGGGTCAACCTCGTCACCTATGGCCTGTCCGGCCTGTTCGCGGCTGGTGCGGCGCTGTTCCTGGTGACACAGACCGGCGCCGGCTCGCCCACCATCGGCAAGGATTATATCCTGCCTTCGGTGGCGGCGGCGGTCATCGGCGGCGTCAGCCTGTTCGGCGGACGCGGCCATCTAGCCGGCACGCTGATCGGCGCCTTCGTGCTCACCCTGATAGGCAATCTGGTCTTCGTCCTGCATGTGTCGAGCTATTGGCAGCCGGTCGCCTCCGGCGTCATCCTGTTGCTCTCGGTGCTGGCCAGTTCCGTCGCCGAGAAAGCCGCAAGGAACCGTGTCCAATGAGCGCTTTCCTTGCCCGCAACCGCCTCATCGTGCTCGCCTATGCCGGCATGGTGGTGCTGCTTCTGGTCACGGCGCTGTTCTCGCCGGGTTTCCTGTCGGTCTCCAACATGCGCTCCACCGTCGTGCTGGCCGCCTTCGTCGGCATCGTCGCGCTCGGCCAGACCTTCGTCATCATCGGCGGCGGCATCGACCTGTCGGTACCCTGGGTGCTGAATTCGGCCGCCATCATCATGGCGCTGCTGTGCGGCGGGCAGGATCTGCCGCTGGTCTGGGTCATGCCGCTGCTGCTTGCCGGCGGCGCTTTCATCGGCTTCATCAACGGCATCGGCGTTGCCCAGTTCGGCGTGCCGCCGATCATCATGACGCTGGCCACAAACGTGATCCTGCAAGGGCTGATCCTGGTGCTGACCGGCGGCTCGCCGACGCCTTCGGCCCCGGCCCTGATCCAGTTCCTGTCGGTCGGGCGGCTCGGTGGTTTTCCGGTCATCGCGCTGATCTGGCTGGCGCTGACCCTGGTGGCGACGCTGCTGCTCTCCAAGGCGGCGTTCGGCCGCCATCTCTACGCGCTAGGCACCAGCGCCACGGTCGCCGAATTCTCCGGCGTGCCGACCGCACGCACCACCATCCTCACCTATGTCATCTCAGGCCTTACCGCCGCTTTCGCCGGCATGCTTTTGACCGGCTATTCCGGTCAGGCCTATCTCGGCATGGGCGACGCCTATCTGTTCACCTCGATCGCGGCGGTGGCCATCGGCGGCGCCTCCATCCTCGGGGGCAGCGGCCATTATCTCGGCACCGTCGCCGGCGCCATGGTGCTCACCATCCTCACCGGCCTTTTGCCGGCGCTGAACCTGTCGAGCGGAGCGCTGCTCATCGTTTACGGCGCTGTCATCCTGCTCACCGTGTCGATCGGCAGCGAGACCTTCGCCGGCCTCGGCGGCAGGCTGCGGAGAAAAGAGGGCTGACCATGGTCGAAATCACTTGCGTCGTCGATGCCAGGGCCGAACTCGGCGAAGGCACGCTCTGGGACCCCAAGGCCGGCGTGCTGTGGTGGATCGACATCTGGAAGAAGCTGATCCACCGCTATGATCCAGCGACCGGCAAGGACGAGACCTTCGAGACACCGGAATATCTCGGCTGCCTCGGCCTGCGCGAGAAGGGCGGCCTTGTGCTGACCATGGCCAACGGCTTTCACTTCTTCGACCCGGCGACCGGCACGTTCCAGGCGATCGTCGACCCGGAATCTCATATGCCCAACACCCGTTTCAATGACGGCAAGCCGGATCGCCAGGGCCGCTTCTGGTCGGGCTCGATGTTCGAGGTGCCGGGTCAGCCGATCGAATTCATCGGCGCGCTTTATAGGCTCGATCCCGACCTTTCCGTGCACAAGATGATCGATGGCATCGGTTGCTCCAATGGGCTGGCCTGGAGCCCGGATTCCAAGACCATGTATTTCTCCGACAGCCATGCCGGCGCGGTGTGGGCCTATGATTTCGAGGCCGCCACCGGCGATATCGAAAACCGCCGCACCTTCATCGACATGACGGCGACCGGCGGCGTCGCCGACGGCGCCACCGTAGATGCCGAGGGATGCTATTGGGTGACCATCCCGGTGACCAGCAAGGTCTGCCGATATGATCCTGATGGCGAATTGATGCAGACCGTGGTTCTGCCGACCGACCTGCCGACCTGCTGCGAATTCGGTGGCAAGAACCTCGACATCCTCTATGTCACGTCAGCCGTCCTCAAGCGCCCGGCCAGCCACTTCGTCCGCCAGAAGAATCCGGGTGGACTGTTCGCGCTCGATGTCGGCGTCAAGGGCCTGACCCTGCCGGCGTTCAAGGGATAGCAAGCATCGCTGGGGCATCGTTTTGCTATCGAAACGATGCCCGAGGTAGCGGCCATGCGGGCCGCCTTTATCGTTTGACCGCACGTGCCGCGCGGCGAACGCTTTGCAGCAGGATGGCGAGGCAGCCGACCAGCAGCAGCACGCCGCCGAGCAGCGGCGGCAGGGCCAGCAGCTTCACCGCCGCCGCGACGGCGGCCACCAGCACCAGCGCCAACAGCGCCAGATTGCCGTCATCGACGAACATGCCGAGGAATTCCCTGGCAACAAGACGGATGACGCTCATCGGGCGAACCCTCCGGCTGATACGGGATAGGTGCCGCGCAGCCAGCGCACCATGGCAAAGGACGCCAGCGTGACGATGGCAAAGATGGCGAGTAGGGCTAGATCGGCGCCCGGCCAGTCGGCGCCGATGCCTTCGCCGGTCCAGAAGATGCCGAAGCTGGTCAGCATCAGCCCGACCACGAATTTCAGCGCATTCTCCGGCACGCGTGCCAGCGGCCGGTGCACCGCCAGGCCGATAAGCATCACCAGGACGAAGGCTGCCAGCGCGCCCAGGCTGGCGTAGAGCGTCTGCCCATGGGCGGCGCCGACGGCAATGACGATGAACACAACCTCGACACCCTCGAGCAGCACCGCCTTGAACGAGGCCAGGCCGGCGAGGTAGTCGGCGCGGCGGTCATTGGCCTGCTGGCTGAGGGCGGCGGTCTCCTTGGAGAAGGCCGCCTCCTCGTCATGCAGTGCAATGACGCCGACGCTGCGCAGGATGGCCTTTCGCAGCCAGCGCATGCCAAACAGGACCAGCAGCACCCCGACGATGAACTGCAGCGTGGTGATCGGCACCAGCGCCAGCAGCGGCCCGAACGCCAGCACCAGCGCCGCCAGCAACGCCAGCGCCAAGGCGGCGCCAGTCAGCGCCGGGCGCCAGCTGCGCGTCACGCCGACCGCAAGCACGATGGTGAAGGCTTCGACGACCTCGACGAAGGAGGCGAGAAATGCCGCCGTGACCGTCGGGAGGATGGGCGTCAGCGTCTGCATGAAAGCTCCCTGTCCTCGTTCGCCCCGGATTCTCTGATCGGGTGTTCCAGGACGCGTGGCCTGGAATCACTTCTGTGGTCAGCACCACATAGCGCTCCGGAAGCCGCGGGAAAGCAAGTGAGCGCCAATGGGCGGCGCTTAGGCCAATTGAGCCGCGCACGCTGCCGCTGCAGGATGCACGCCTAAATCAGATCATGCCCGACATGTCGGAGAAGGCCATTGCCTTGCGCAGCAGCTCGGCGAAGCGCTCGCCGGCCACTTCGCGCGGGCCGCTATTGTCGATCGTGGTCACGCCGGGGCCGGTCAGGGTCACATTGGCGCTGCGCGCCAGGCGCGCCAGCACTTCGCCGCGCGACTCGCGGCCGCGCATCGCCAGCCGCTCGGCCAACACGTCAGGCGAAGCGGTGATCTCGACAATGGCCAGATTGGCATAGCGCTCGCGCAAGGTGGGAATGATCGCACGCGACACGTTCGCCACCGCCACATGGCCATTGGCGACCGACCAGTCGACATCGGCAGGCAGGCCGTAGCGCAAGCCATGCGCTTCCCAGGAGATGGCGAAGGCGCCGTCGGCCTCGGCCTCGACGAAGGCGGCGTCGGCCAGTGTGTCGTGATCCTCGCTCGCCGCATCGCTTGGCCGGGTGATGACGCGGCGGACGAATTCCAGCCGGGTCTCATCGGCGAAGAGGGCACGGGCGTAACCGATCACCGTGTCCTTGCCGGCGCCGCTCGGCCCCACGACGGCGACAAAGACGCCATGACGCACAGGGAACGTTTCAGCGGACAACTCGCGCTCGATCAAGGCCGACACCATCATGCGACCCGGCGCCCTTGCCGCCAGACGGTGCGCACCACCGGAACATGGTCGTCGACGCGCACGCGCACCAGGTCGGCGCGGCGGCCCTGCTCGATGACGCCGCGGTCGGTCAGGCCAACGGCCTCGGCCGGGTTCTTCGACACCATGGCGACCGCCTGCGGCAGCGAAATGCCTTCGACCATGTCGCCGAGGAAGAAGGCCGACTGGATCAGGCTGAAGGGAATATAGTCTGATGACAAGATGTCGAGCAGGCCGTCCCCGGCCAGCGCGCGCGCCGAGACATTGCCCGAATGCGAGGCGCCGCGCATGACATTCGGCGCACCCATCAGAACACCCAGGCCCGCGGCCTTCGAAGCGCGCGCCGCTTCCTCGGTGGTCGGGAACTCGGCAACGCGCACGCCCTGCTCGATCGCCTCGTCGACATGGCCCGATGTGGCGTCGTCATGGCTGGCAAGCACAATGCCGCGCTCACGGCAGGCAGCCGCGATCACCGCGCGGTTCGGCGCCGAATAGCGCGCCGATTCCGCCATCCGCTTCTCGCAGAACAGTTTGAAGTCGCGGTCGGTCAGCTTCAGCTTGCGCTGGTAGTAATAGGCATAGGTTTCGAGATTGACGAACTGACGCTGGCCGGGCGCATGATCCATCAGCGAGGCCAGCTTGACCCGGTCGTCCCGGTCGAAATCGGCGAAGGCCTGCAGGCAGTCCGGCGCCGAAACCTCGCAGCGCAGATGCAGGAAGTGATCGGCGCGCAGACGATCCTGCGCGACGCTGTCCTCGATGGCATCGGCCAGCTTGCGGATATCGGCTAAGGTGAGGTCGGCGTCCTCGTCCATGCCGACGCGCAAGGCGTCGAGCACGGTGGTGATGCCGGCCGTCGCCACCTGCGCGTCATGGGCAAGCACCGCGGCGATCGGGTTCCAGCGCACCTTAGGCCGGGGTGCGTAATGGCCTTCCAGGTGGTCGGTGTGCAGCTCGACCAGCCCGGGAATGACATAGTCGCCGCCCATGTCCTCGCCCGACCGGCTGCCGCCGGCATCGATGCCGGCGATAAAGCCGTCACGCAGCACCAGCGACCCCTCGACGATCTCGTTGGCAAGCACGATGCGGGCGTTGGAAAGAACGGTTTCGGCGGTCATTTCGAGCAGTCCTTTGGTTCTTCGAGCAGGTTAGTTCAGGCAGTTTTCCTTGCCGGGCGGCGTCCCAGCGCGTGCTGCGAAAGCACCATGAACGGCGCGCCCGGTTCGGGCTCGATAAACAGCGTCAACGCGTCGACCAGCACCGGCTGCCGCAACACATCCGCGAACAGGCTGTCGATTGCTGCGCGCAAACGAGGGCTTTCCTGTGGCCCGGCGCGGCCCGACAGAGTCATGTGGAAGCGGAAGGTCTCGAAGACATAGGGGTAACCCCACTGGCAGAGATTGCGGAACTCGGCCGGCTTCAGCGAATCCGGGCTGCGCCGTTCGATCTCGGCCTCGGTCAGTGGCGCGCGGAAGCGGTCGAAATCGCGCACCACCTCGTCGGCGAAACGGTTGAGCGGCGGCAGCGGTCCTTCCGGCACCAGCGCGAAGAAGCTGTCGATCTGGCTGACGACGAGACGCGGGATCGTCACAACCGGCGTCGCTTCGGCAAAATGGTCGATTGCGGCGCGCAGCGACGTCTCGGTCTCGCTGGCGGCCAGGCGAAAGGGTGCCTTCAGCGTCGCGTGGAAGCCATAGCGGCGTGCCGAGGCGGTGTGGAAGGCAACTTCCTCCGCCGCCAGATCGGCCACGGCCTCAACCGGCATTGTCGCCGCGCCGAATGGGTCACGGCCCAGCCAGTTGGCGGCGATCCGCGCCAGCGGTTCGTCCTGCCGGGGGGTGAAGTAGATGGCATAACGCATCGAAAATCCTCGTCAGACCGCTGCCATAGGTGATTTCCATGACGGATTGACGAAGCTTTGAAGGGTTTTCGAAGGCAAATCGACCCAATAGGTCCTTAGCCGACGATTTTTCCGAGCTGGACCAACAGGTTCAGGAGGAATCTCGGACCGGTCAGGCCTTCATCAACCATTCGTGCTCGGGCGCATTGTGGAATTTCCACGTCCGCTTCGGCCCGGCCATGACGTTGAGATAGTAGAGATCGTAGCCATGGCAGGCGGCGCAGGGGTGATAACCCCTGGGCACCAGCACGACATCGCCATCCTCAATCGCCATGGCTTCGTCCAGCGCGCGATGGCCATTCGTGTCGGCATCGGTGTAGACGCGCTGGAAGGCAAAGCCCTGCGGCGGGTTGAGGCGGTGGTAATAGGTCTCCTCGAGATAGGATTCTGCCGGCAGATTGTCCTGGTCATGCTTGTGCGGCGGATAGCTCGACGTGTGGCCGCCCGGCGTGATGACCTCGACCACCAGCAAGGAATCGGCCGGCTTGCCTTCCGGCAGGATGTTGGTGACGTAGCGCGTGTTGGTGCCCTTGCCGCGCACCTCCTGGCCGAGATCGTCCGGCCCGATCACCCGAACCGGCAAGCCGCCGCCGAGGCCGGGGGCCGAGCAGACTGCGAGCTCCAATTCGGTGTCCGCTGTCACCGACCAGTCCGATCCCTCGGGCACATAGACCGACCACGGCTTGCCCTCGAAAGGCGACATACGCGCGCCGAGCAGGCCGAGATCCTTGCCGCCGGCTGTCGCGCTGCCCTTGCCGGTGACGAACACCAGGCAGACTTCGCGGTCTTGCGTCTTTCCCGAGGCGCTTTCGCCGGGCTGCAGCCGATGCAGGTCGAAACCGACATAGGTCCAGCCGGCGCTTTTCGGCGTCACATGGGCAACGCGGCCATGGCCCTTGTCGGCCTTCACCAGCAGCTTCGACATCGGGTTACTCCTTCGGTTCGGACTCGGCCGGCGCCTTGTTCTCATCAACCGGCTTGTACAGATAAAAAAACTGCCAGACGGCATAGCCGGCGAAGCCGAGCGCGATGGTGCCCCAGAATGGCGTGCCGGTGGTGAACTCGATGATCGACCAGATGATACAGACCGCGACGACGGCGACACGCCGCCACAACGGGCGGAAGAAGGGGTGCTCGGAATCTTTCATCGGGCCAATCTACAGCAACCTGCCTCGCCGTGAACCCGTCGCGTCAGGCATTCGGAAAACCCTGGGTTTCGACCGTGTAGCCGGCTGATGTCATCACCCGCATCAGCTCCTTGTGGCCGACCTGCGCCATCTTGAGCGGCGGGTTCTTCTTCGGGTCCTGCTCGGCCTCGACCACGAACCAGCCTTCATAGCCATGGTCGGCGAAGCGCTGCACGATGGCGCCGAAGTCGAGCGAGCCGTCGCCCGGCACGGTGAAGGCGCCGAGCGCCACGGCGTCGAGGAACGACTGTTTCGTGCGGTCGAGCCTGTCGATCACATCCATGCGCACATCCTTCACATGCACATGGCTGATGCGCTTGTGGTGGTTGTCGATGGCGCGCAGCACATCGCCGCCGGCAAAGGCCAGGTGTCCGGCATCGAGCAGCAGCGGAATGCCTTCGCCGGAATGGCGCATGAATGCATCGAGCTCCGGCTCGGTCTCGACCACCGCCGCCATGTGGTGATGATAGGACAGCGGCATGCCTTGTTCGGCGCACCATTCGCCGAATTCGGTCAGGCGCCTTGCATAGGCCTTCATCTCGTCGCCGGTGAGTTTCGGCTTGGTGGCCAGCGGCTTCGAGCGGTCGCCCTGGATCGAGCGGCCGACCTCGCCATAGACGATGCAAGGCGCGTTGACCGCCTTGAACAGCTCGATCATCGGCTGGATGCGATCCTTGTTCTTGCTCATCTCCTCATCGACCAGCGTGCCGGAAAACCAGCCGCCGCACAGCGTCACGTCGGCGGCTTTCAGGATCGGCAGCATGACAGCGGGATCGTTGGGGAAGCGCCGCCCCATCTCCATGCCGGTGAAGCCGGCCGAGCGCGACTGGCGCAAGCATTCTTCCAGCGACACGTCATCGCTGAGTTCCGCAAGATCGTCGTTCCACCACGCGATGGGGGACATGCCCAGTTTGGCTTTCAAGTCGTCACTCCAGTTTCAGTTCGTATCTGTCCTCCCCCTTGTGGGGGTCCGAAGGACGGGCGAGACCCGTGGCTCGCCCCGGCAAGTCGCTGCGAAGCAGCGGGGTGGGGGTGCGACGCCGACCCCCACCCGGACCCTCGGTCCGACCTCCCCACAAGGGGGAGGTAGGGAGCAGCGCCGACTTAGCATCAATCGCCAACGCTCTGCATCTGGCGCTTTTCGTCATAGGCCTTGCGCGCCGCGTTCACCTGCGGCCGCGCGGAGACTTCCGGCACCGCCACATCCCACCAATGGCCGCCGGCGTCGGTGGAGACCAGCGGGTCGGTGTCGATGACCAGCACGGTGGTGCGGTCGTTCGTCTTCGCCTTCTGCAGGGCGTTTTCCAGGCCGGCAATCGACGGCACATTCTCGGCAATTGCGCCCATGCTCGCCGCGTGCGCGGCGAAGTCGATGTCGGGCAGGATTTCGTGGCGCGAATCCTTCAGGAGATTGTTGAAGTTGGCGCCGCCGGTCGCCATCTGCAGCCGGTTGATGCAGCCATACCCACGGTTGTCGAGCAGCACGATGGTGAGCTTCAAACCCAGCATCACCGACGTGGCGATCTCCGAATTCAGCATCAGATAGGAGCCGTCGCCGATCATGACGACCACCTCTTCGCCGGGCTTGGCCATCTTGGTGCCGAGTCCGCCGGCAATCTCGTAGCCCATGGTCGAGAAGCCGTATTCGGCGTGGTAGGAACCCGGCGCGCCGGCCTGCCAAAGCTTGTGCAATTCGCCGGGCAGACCGCCGGCTGCATGCAACAAGGTCACGCCGGAGCCCATGGCCCGCTGCACGGCGCCGATCACCTGCGCGTCGGACGGGAAAGCAGCGTTGGTCGAGGCCGTCACCTTGGCCGCGTCGGCCTGCCAGGCCTTCTTGCCCTTGGCCGCATTGTCGGTCCAGGCGGCAGGCGCCTTCCAGCCTTTCAGCGCCGCGCCGAGTTCGGCCAGTCCCTCGGCCGCGTCGGCGACCAGCGGGAGTGCCCGGTGCTTGCCGGCATCGAAAGGTTGGACGTTCAGCCCGATGATGGTCTTGCCGGAAGTCTTGAAAAGCGCCCATGAGCCGGTGGTGAAATCCTGCAGGCGCGTGCCGATGGCGAGCACGACATCGGCTTCTTCCGCCAGCCGGTTGGCCGCCGAGGTGCCGGTGACGCCGACCGCCGCCATGTTGAGCGGATGATCGTCCGGCAGCGAGGATTTGCCGCCTTGTGTCTCGCAGACCGGAATGCCGGCGCCCTCGACGAATTTGGCCAGCGCATCGGAGGCCTGCGAATAGAGAACGCCGCCGCCGGCGATGATCAGCGGCTTCTTCGCGCCCTTGAGTGCCGCCACAGCGGCGGCGAGTTCGTGGCGGTCCGGGCGCGGCCGGCGCTGGTGCCAGACCCGTTCGGCGAAAAAGCTTTCGGGATAGTCATACGCCTCGGCCTGCACATCCTGGCAGAGCGACAGCGTCACCGGGCCGCAATCGGCCGGATCGGTCAGCACCTGCATGGCGCGGCTCAGCGCCGGGATGATCTGCTCCGGCCGCGTGATGCGGTCGAAATAGCGCGACACCGGACGGAAGCAGTCATTGACCGTCGCCGTGCCGTCGGAAAAGTCCTCGGCCTGCTGCAGCACCGGATCGGGGATGCGGTTGGCGAAGACGTCGCCGGGCAAAAACAGGACAGGCAACCTGTTTACATGGGCAAGTGCCGCCGCCGTCACCATGTTGAGCGCGCCGGGGCCGATCGAAGAGGTCGCGGCCATGAAGCGGCTGCGGAAATTGGCCTTGGCATAGGCGATAGCCGCATGCGCCATCGCCTGTTCATTGTGGGCGCGGAAGGTCGGCAATTCGTTGCGCACCTGGTAGAGCGCCTCGCCCATGCCGGCGACATTGCCGTGACCGAAGATCGCCCAGACGCCGCCGAAGATCGGCATCTTTTTGCCGTCGATCTCGGTCATCTGGCGGCTGAGGAAGCGGGTCAGCGCCTGCGCCATCGTCAGGCGGATTGTCTTGCTCATGATAGGTTTCCTCCGCAGTTCTTCTGCCGCGCCTTCTTATGCCGCCTTGCGGCCGCGCGCGGCAAGCCACGCCTCGGTCAACTGTTCGAAGCGCGAGGCCATGTCGGCGACAGCCTCGTCATCCGTCATCCTGCCGGCCAGCCACTCTTCGGCCGCATGGACGAAGATGGTGCGGCCGACGGCGAAACCCTTGACGATCGGCGCCTTGGCGGTGGCCGCAAAGGCGGCTTCCAGCTCGTCCTGCGGCGCTTCCAGCCCAAGCAGCACGATGCCGCGGCACCACGGATCATGCTTCAGGATGACCGCTTCGATCCTGGTCCAGGCACCGGCTGAAGCCTGCGGTTCGAGTTTCCACCAATCCGGCTTGATGCCGAGCGCATAAAGCTCTTCCAGCGCGCGCGGAATGGTCGTGTCGTCGAGCTTGCCGTGCTTGCCCGCGATGATCTCGACGAGCAGTTCCCGGCCGACTTTCCGCGCCGCCTCGAACAGCGTGCGCAATTTCTGCTGCTGTTCCTCCTTCAAGGCCGCCGGATCGTCGGGGTGGTAGAAGCACAGGCACTTGATGCAATGGTCGACCGGCCATTCCACCAGTTGCGAGCCGATATCCTGCGAGAACTCGAAGCGCAGCGGCCGCGAGCCTGGCAGTTCCACGGGGCGTCCGAGCCAGGCGAAGGAATGCCTGGCGAATTCGAACATCGCCTCGCGGCCATGTTTCTCGTCGATCAGCATGCCGTAGCCGTCACGGCCGGCAGCGACCTTCGCCGCCGCCTTGACCGCCAGCACCTTGAAATCGCGGATGCGCGCCGGATCGGCGCCGGCCTTCGCCGCCACATCCTCGAGCTGCACGCGGTGATCGCAGGCGAGTGCCATCAGCGAGGGGATGTCGCGCCGCCGGGTGGTTGCCCAATGGATGTGGTTGATCGCTTCGTCCTTGCGCAGCGCCCTGTATTTGCTGCCGTTCTTGAGGAAGAACTGCAGCTCCTCGAAGGTCGGATATTCCGGCGCGCAGAGCAGCCGCGACACGGCGAAGGCGCCACAGGCATTGGCCCAGGTCGCCGCCGTCGCATGGTCTTCGCCACCCAGCCAGCCGCGCAGGAAGCCGGACATGAAGGCGTCTCCGGCCCCCAGCACATTGTAGATCTCGATCGGGAAACCCTTGCCGACCACACCGTCCTCGAGATCGTCGCTGATCGGTCCGTCATAGACGATGCAGCCCATCGCGCCGCGTTTCAGCACGATGGTGGCCGCCGACAGCGCGCGGATCGTCTTCAGCGCGCTCAGGCAGTCGTCGGCGCCCGAGGCGATCATGATCTCTTCCTCGGTGCCGACGATGAGATCGCAATCGGGCAGCACGGTCTTCAGCTGGGCCGAGACCCGGTCGGATTTGACATAGCGCTCGAAGCCTTCGGCATGGCCGGCAAGGCCCCACAGATTGGGCCGATAGTCGATGTCGAAGATAACCTTGCCGCCCTTGGCTTTCATGATGCGGATCGCCTTGCGCTGGGCGGCGTCGCTGTTGGGTCGGGAAAAATGCGTGCCGGTGACGACGATCGAACGGGCCGAAGCGATAAACGCCTCGTCAATGTCTTCCGGCGCCAGCGCCATGTCGGCGCAGTCCGAGCGGTAGAAGATCATCGGCGAAACGCCTTCGCTCTCGACCGAAAGCAGCACCAGGGCGGTCAACCGCTCCTTGTCGGTCTTCAGCCCGTCGGTGTTGACGCCTTCGCGCTTGAGCTGTTCGCGGACGAAGCGGCCCATCTGCTCTTCGCCGACGCGCGTCAGCAGCGCCGAACGCAGGCCGAGCCTCGCCGTGCCGACCGAAATGTTGGCGGGGCAGCCACCAACCGACTTGGCGAAAGAGGTGATGTCCTCCAGCCGCGAGCCGATCTGCTGGCCATAGAGGTCGACGGAAGCGCGACCGATGGTGATGACGTCGAGCGGCGCCTGTCTGGCGTCCACGGCTTCGCTCATTGGAACCTCCCGTCAGTCTTGTTGTCAGGAACAACATTGTTTGGGTAACACGCGCGAGCGGCGGCGTGGTGCCGGGAATATGAAATAATAATTCCAATCCATAGTCAATATGGAATGAGCATTCCCGGATCTAAAATTGGCTTTTAGGTGCCCGATCAGGCTTTGCGCCTGCGGGCGGTATCGCGCCGCTTCTCGCCGACGCCAACGGTCAACGCCATGGCCAGGGCCATCGTCGCCGACAGCGAACGGAAGCCGGCGAAATCCGCCTCGGCAACCTCGAACCAGACCCTGGCGAACTGGGCGAGCGGCGAAAACGAGCTGTCGGTGATGGCGACGATCGGCACGCCCTGTTCCGAAATGGTGCGTGCTTCCTCGATGGTGGCCGGCGCATAGGGCGAGAAGGAGATGGCGATGACGGCGTCCGCCGGCGTGGCGAAGGCGATCATCTCGGCGTTCAGGCCGGCGGCCGATTCGATCAGCTGGTTGCGGATCTTCAGCTTGCCCAGCGCATAGGCGATATAGGTCGCCACCGGATAGGAGCGCCGCTTGGCCAGGACATAGATGGTCTGCGCCTTTGCCAGCAGCGAAATCGCCTCTTCCAGATGCGCATCGTCCAGCGTGCGCGAAATGTCGTTGAGCGAGGTGCTGGCGGCGGCGACGAAGCCGTCGAAGATCGCGCGGTGACCGGCGCCGCCCTCGGCCTTGGCGCGCAGCGCCTGCAGCCGCTCGTCATAGGATGAGTTGCGCTCGCGCAGCCGCTCGCGGAACACCTGCTGCAGGCTGGTGAAGCCGTCGAAGCCGAGCTGCTGGGCAAAGCGGATCAGGGTGGAAGGCTGCACGCCGGCCGAGGCGGCGATGCTGGCGGCGGTGCCGAAGGCGATGTCGTCGGGATTGTCCAGCGCGTAGGCGGCGATCTGGGCGATGCGCTTCGGCAGGCTTTCGCGCCGGTCGAGGATGGTGGCGCGCAGCGTCTCGAAGTCGCGAGGTATCCGTTCGTCCATCGTCGGCCCGTCCAAGCTTGCCCAAAGCGCGTCAGCGCGCTTTAGACCGTTTGATCCCATGCAAGTCGTCGTCCCAAAACCGCTGCGCACTTTTGGGCGACATGTATTGGAAGCGTCCTCTCTGCCCCATCATAGCGAGCCTGCGCAAGAACGCCATAAAAAATGAGGCAGACATTCCATTTGGAGAGAAAATGGACTAATTCATCCACGAAGTGCTTCAGGCAGCGGAGGAAACGGAAAATGGTCGGCGTCGGTCTTATCGGCACGGGTTTCATGGGCAAATGCCACGCCATCGCGTGGAGTGCCGTCGGCGCCGTCTTTCCCGACGTGGCCAAGCCCAGGCTCGTTCATCTCGGCGAGGTCAATGAGGAGTTGGCGCGGCGCAAGGCCGGGGAGTTCGGCTTTGCCAAGGCCTCAGGCGACTGGCGCGCCGTCGTCAACGACCCGGAGGTCGATATCGTCTCGCTGACCACGCCCAACCAGTTCCATCCGGAAATGGCCATCGCCATCCTCCAGGCCGGCAAGCATCTGTGGTGCGAAAAGCCGATGGCTCCGAGCTTTGCCGAAGCCGAGGCGATGGCGGAGGCGGCCAGGAAATCCGGCAAGGTCACTGCCTTGGGCTACAATTACATCCAGAGCCCGGCCATCCGTCACATCGGCGCGCTGCTCGACGAGAAGATAATCGGCGAGGTCAACCATCTGCGCATCGAGATGGACGAGGATTTCATGGCCGATCCCGAGGCGTTGTTCTTCTGGAAGCACGAGGCCGCTTCCGGGTATGGCGCCCTCGACGATTTCGCCGTGCATCCGCTGTCGCTGGTCTCTGTCCTGTTCGGCCGCGTCGCCAGCGTCATCTGCGATATGGCCAAGCCCTATGCCGACCGCAAGCTGGCGGCGGGCGGCCGCCGCGCGGTCGAGACCTACGACATCGCCAGCATCTTGATGCATCTGGAAAACGGCATTGCTGGCACGCTCCAGGTCAACCGCTCGGCCTGGGGCCGCAAGGGCCGCATCGCCATCCAGATCTTCGGCTCCAAGGGCTCGATCCTGTTCGACCAGGAGCGAATGAACGAATTGCAGCTCTATCTCACCGCGGATCGCCCGACCGAACAGGGCTACCGCACCATCCTGGTGGCGCCGCACCACAAGCCCTACGACGCCTTCCTGCCGGCGCCCGGCCATGGCCTGGGCTTCAACGACCTCAAGATCATCGAGTGCCACGAATTGCTGACGCGGCTCGCCGGCCGACCGGCGCGCCTCATCGAATTCGCCGAGGGTCTGGAGATCGAGCGCACCGTGCACGCCATGGCACGCTCCTTCGAGGAAAAGCGCTGGGTGGATGTGCGGTAATACCTGCTCGTCTAGCCGCCGGGGGCCGGGGTTTCCCAGCCGTCGACCCAGATTTGGCGCAGGCGGTCGCCTTCGCCCTTGAAGTGCAGCCCGGTCGGCTGGCAGTCCTCGATGCGGTCGCTGCGGAAATTGCGGATCGCGTGCCGCAGTTCGCACCAGGCGACGATGTTGGCGGACTCGGCGTAGTAGATCAGCGCGATCGGCCGGATGATGCGTTGCGTGGTCCGGCCTGCTTCGTCGCGATAGGAGAGGTCGAGCTTCTCCTCGTCGCGGACGGCGCGGCGCACCAGCGCCAGGTCGATCGTGCCGGCCGAGGGGGCGGCAAAGCCCCAGGCATGCAGGGCATTGGCGTCGAATGTCTGGCGCAGCGGCGGCGGCACCGCGCCGGCGATCTTGCTGCTGACGCGCTTGGCCGCCTGCTTGAGTTCGTCGTCGCCCGTGCGCTCCAGCAGCGCCAGCGACAGCACGATCGCCTCCATCTCCTCGATCGAAAACATCAGCGGCGGCAGGTCGAAACCGGGGCGCAAGATATAACCGATGCCGCGCCCACCCTCGATCGGCACGCGCATCGCCTGAAGTGCGGCGATGTCGCGATAGATCGAACGGATCGTCACTTCCAGCCGTTCGGCGATCATGGCGGCCGTCACCGGCTGCCGCGCCAGCCGCAGGATCTGGATGATCTCGAACAGGCGTGACGCCTTGCGCATATTCCTCACCCGGCTCCGACCGCAACTGACACACCCTTGTCAGTTGGGTCGACCTATAGGACTGCCTATCGAATTGAAAATCAACAGGTTCCGCTGCGGCTTGGTGGAACGAGGCGACAGGCAACTGACATGGGCTACGCGGAAAATCTCTGGCTTTTCTTTATCCTGCTGTTCGGCATCATCGCCGTTCCGGGCATGGACATGCTGTTCGTGCTGGCCAATGCGCTGACCGGCGGCCGCGACAGGGGTCTGGCCGCGACCGGCGGCATCATGGTCGGCGGCATGGTGCACACGCTGAACGGGGCGATCGGCGTCGGCCTGCTGATGCATTTCGTGCCGATCCTGTTCAAGCCGCTGCTGATCGCCGGCGCCGCCTACATGGCCTTCATCGGCATCACGCTGATGCGCAGCTCCATCACCGTCGGTCAGGACGGGCCTGTCGGCAGCCGCTCCGCATGGAAGGCGTTTCGCCAGGGGCTGGTGACCTGCCTGATCAATCCGAAGGCCTATCTGTTCGTGCTTGCCGTCTATCCGCAGTTCCTGAAGCCGGACTACGGCCCGATCTGGGTGCAGGCGACTGTCATGGGTCTGATGACGGTGATCACGCAGGCCGCGATCTATGGCGGGCTTGCAATCACCGCCGGCCGCAGCCGCAAGCTTCTGATCGCCAATCCGCGGGCGACCATCCTTGCCGGCCGCGCGGCCGGGCTGTTGCTCTTTGCGGTCTCGGTGTTCACCGCCTGGGAAGGGCTGAGGACGGCGTAATCCAGCGTCGCCCTTCCCACATTGCCGTCCTGTCAGGCAGCGCCTTGCCGGCTTTCCAGCATGGCGCGGCGTGCCGACCGGCGCCATTCGACGGCGCCGGCAAGGCCGTGCAGCACGGTCTCGGTGGTCGCCCAGTCGATACAGCCATCCGTGATGCTCTGGCCATATACGAGCGGCTTGCCGGGCACCACGTCCTGCCGGCCGGCGACGAGATTGCTCTCGATCATCAGGCCGATGATGCGCTCGTCGCCCGCCGCCACCTGGCCGGCCACATCGGCCGCCACCTTGGGCTGGTTCTCCGGCTTCTTGGTCGAGTTGGCGTGGCTGGCATCGATCATCAGCCGCGGCGCGACACCGAGGCGGGCGAGTTCGAGCGAGGCCGCCTCGACGCTTGCCGCGTCATAGTTCGGCTGGACGCCGCCGCGCAGGATGACGTGGCAGTCTTCATTGCCCGTGGTGGTGGCAATGCCGCTGCGTCCCCCCTTGGTCACCGCCATGAAATGATGCGGCTGGGCGGCCGATTTTACCGCCTCGCCGGCGATCCTGAGATTGCCGTCGGTGCCGTTCTTGAAGCCGACCGGGCAGGACAGGCCCGAGGCCAGCTCGCGGTGGATCTGGCTCTCGGTGGTGCGCGCGCCGATGGCGCCCCAGGCGACGAGGTCGGCAATGTATTGTGGCGTGGTCATGTCGAGGAATTCGGTCGCCGCCGGCAGGCCGAGATTGTTGACCGCCGACAGCACATTGCGCGCCATCCTGAGCCCCTTGTCGATGTTGAAGCTGCCGTCGAGGTCGGGGTCGTTGATCAGGCCCTTCCAGCCGACCGTGGTGCGCGGCTTCTCGAAATACACCCGCATCACGATCTCGAGCCGGTCGGACAGGGTCTCGCGCAGCGCCGCCAGACGGCTGGCATAGTCAACGGCCGCGACCGGATCGTGGATCGAACAAGGTCCGACGACGACAAGCAGCCGGTCGTCGGTGCCGTTCAATATGGCGTGGATGGCATTACGTGAGGCGCTCACGGTGCGCGTCGCCGTCAGCGTGCGCGGGATCTCCCGCATCACCTGGTCCGGCGTGCTCAGTTCTCGGATTTCCTTGACCCGAAGGTCGTCTGTGGTGGTCAACACGGCTTTCTGCTCCTGTTAGGAGACCTGCCGGCTGAAACAAAAAAGCCGCCAGGTCTGGCGGCTGTTCGGATCTTGTTGCTGCAATCTTCAGATTGAGCGCAATCCTCCCGCCGCCAGCGAGCTGCTAAAGTACCAATAGGTGGCGGACAGGTGGATCATGCGGCTCATATAGTCGAAGCGGAGGCGTTTGTCACGTCCCCTCGACGACAGTCAATTTGGGATGAGCCGTGCCCTCCCGATTTCGTCATCCTCAGGCTGCACCGCGTCGCTTCGCTCCTTTCTCCGCCCGTGGATGACGAAGTGAGGAGCGTTTGCGCAGGGCTCGCTGCTACTCCGGCGACGACCCGGCAACGCTCTGGTCGTAGTCAACCAGCGATCCCGTCATGACGCCCGATTGCGGGCTGACCATGTAGCTGATCAGCCGCGCGAGTTGGTCCGGTTTGACCAACTGGCCCATAGGCTGCGCGGCTTCGGCCTTCGCCAGCCAGTCGTCCGGGGCGTCGTGCCATTTCTTCTGCACGATGTCCTCGCCCTCGGTATCCATCCATCCCGGCAGCACCGCGTTGCAGCGGATGCGGTTGAAGCGATAGGCGTTGGCGACGTTCTTGGTCAGCGTCATCAGCGCGCCCTTGCTTGTGGAGTAGGGCGTCAGGAAGGACTGGCCTGTATGCGCCGACATCGACAGCACGTTGACGATCGAGCCCGGCGCCTTGCGCTCCAGGAGATGGGCGACCAGCCCCTGCATCAGGAAGAAGGGTCCGCGCACATTGGTGGCGAAGATCTGGTCGAAAAGCTCTTCCGAGGTTTCGACCAGCGAGCCGCGCGCCGAGGTGGCGGCGGCGTTGACCAGCGCGTTCAGCGTGCCGAAATGAGCGAGCGCGGTCGCCACCGCGCGCTTGCAATCCGCCACCTTCGAGACGTCGGCGCTGATGAAGATCGCGTCGACGCCGGCCTTTTTGAAATGGGCGACCGCCTTGTCGCCCTTCTCCTGCGAGCGGCCGATGAGTGCCAATGCCCGGCAGCCCTCGTCGGCCAGCGCCTCGGCGACCGCAAAGCCGATGCCTTGCGCGCCGCCGGTGACGATGGCGCGTGTCTGTGAATTACGATCGGCGGATGCGCTCATCGCCCTACTCCTTTGTTAGGTTCCAAACAACTCAAGGTGTGTTTAGATTCGGGTCAGGCCGGCCTCACCCGAATATCAACGCACCGTGTCGAGACGGACGGTCTTGCCCGTCGTCGCCGACTTCAGCGCCGCATCGGCCAGCTTCAGCGCCACGAGGCCGTCGGCGCCGCTCGGCGCCGCCTTCTTGCCTGATGTCGCGGCGGCGATGAACGAGGCGATCTCGATGGCGTAGGCGTCGAGATAGCGGGTCATGAAGAAATCGTGCAGCGGTGGGCGCGTATACCCCTTCTCGTTGGCCAGTTCGATCGAAACCGGCCGCTGGTTCTCGGCCGCGATCATGCCTTTCGAACCATGCACCTCGATGCGCTGGTCGTAGCCATAGGTGGCGCGGCGCGAATTGGAGATGACGGCCTGCTTGCCGGAAGCCGTCTCAAGGATGACGCTGACGCTGTCGAAATCCCCGGCCTCGCCGATCTTCTTGTCGACCAGCACCGAAGCGTGCGCGCTGACCGCCACCGGCTCCTCGCCGAGCAGGAAGCGTGCCATGTCGAAATCATGGATGGTCATGTCGCGGAAAATGCCACCCGAGCGCTTGATGTAGTCGATCGGCGGCGCGCCGGGATCGCGCGAGGTGATGGTGACCATCTCGACCGTGCCGATGGCGCCGTCGTCGATTGCCTTGCGCACGGCCGCGAAATGCGGGTCGAAGCGGCGGTTGAAGCCGACCATCAGCGTCGCCTTGGCCTTCTCGACCACGGCCAGGCATTTTTCGACGCGCTTGACGTTCAGGTCGATCGGCTTCTCGCAGAAGATCGCCTTGCCGGCCTTGGCAAAACGCTCGATCAGATCGGCATGGGTGTCGGTCGGCGTGCAGATGACGACGGCGTCAATGTCTTTGGACTTTTCGATGGCGTCGATGCTGCGCACTTCGGCGCCATAGGCCGTTGCCAGTTCGGTCGCCGCCTTCTCGAAGGCATCGGCCACCGCCACCAGTTTTGCATCGGGGTTGGAGCCGACGGCGCGGGCGTGGACCTTTCCGATGCGGCCGGCACCGAGGAGGGCGAAACGAACAGTCATGGATGTTTCCTCTGAGGGATGGGTTCGAGAGCGTTGTGTCCGCACCTTCCTGTTAGGGAAAGGTGCCTGGGGTATTTTGTTGGCGCGGCAGATCGTCCCGGAAGCGGGCGATCGCCTAGCCTCAAGCCGCGAGTTCCGCCTCCCCGGTCTTGGCGCCGGTGATGTAGGAGACGATGTCCTGGCCGTCGGTATTCTCCTTGCGCAGATTGGCGACGATGCGGCCGCGCCGGAACACCACGATGCGGTCACACAGGTCGAATACCTGGCGCATATTGTGGCTGATCAGGATCAGCGGCTCGCCATTGTCCTTCAGCGTGCGGATGATGTTTTCGACCTGCGCCGTCTCCTGCACGCCGAGTGCGGCTGTCGGCTCGTCCATGATGATCAGCTTGGAGGCGAAGGTCGCGGTCCGTGCGATCGCCACGCACTGCCGCTGGCCGCCCGACATGTGGCGGATGGTGTTGGAGAGATTGGGGATCTTCACCGCCGTGCGCACCAGCGCCGCCTCGGTTGCCTTGCGCATGTATTTGCGGTCGAGGATCGAGAAGGGCCCGAGATTGAACAGCACCTTTTCGCGGCCGAGGAACAGGTTCGACGGCACGTCGAGATCGTCTGCCAGCGCCAGGTTCTGGAACACTGTCTCGATGCCCGCGGTGCGGGCCTCGATCGGCCCTGCAAAATTCACTTCCTTGCCGTCGAACCAGATCTGGCCGCTGGTGCGCTGCTCGACAGCGGTGATCTGGCGCACGAAGGTCGATTTGCCGGCGCCATTGTCGCCCATGATGGCGACATGCTCGCCCTTGCGCAGCTCGAAATTGGCGCCTTCCAGCGCGTGCACGCCGCCATAGCGCTTGGTCAGGTTTTCGGTCTTCAGGACGATGTCTGACATGGTCAAGCCCTCAATGCCCGCAGGCGTTGGCGCCACTGGTCGAGAACGACCGCGCCGACGATAATCACGCCCTTGACCATCTCCTGGTAGTAGGCGTCGAGGCGCAGGAAGGTGAAGCCGGAGATGATGACGCCGAAGATCAGCGAGCCGATCACCGTGCCGATGATCGAGCCGCGGCCGCCCGACAGCGAGACGCCGCCGATGACCGCCATGGCGATGGCGTCGAGTTCGTACATCACCCCCATGCCGGCCTGGGCGGTGAGGTTCTTGGACGAGAGCACCACCGCGGCGAGCGAGGCGAGGATGCCGGCGATGACGTAGACCAGGATCTTGTGGTTGGCGATCTTGATGCCGGACATGCGCGCGGCGTCCTCATTGGAGCCGATCGCGTAACAGTGCTTGCCGTAGCGTGTGTAGCTCATGATGAGCTGGAACAGCACGGCCAGCGACAGGAAAATGATGACGGGCATCAGGCCCTTGCCGATCGCCGCGAAACTGTCGGTGGGAAACGAGATGGGCTGGCCCTTCGACCACCATTTGGCGATGCCGCGCGCGGTCACCATCATGCCGAGCGTGGCGATGAAGGGAGGAATGCGCGTGTAGGCGATCAAGGAGCCATTGACGAGGCCGGCGAGCAGCCCGCAGCCGATCGCCACCAGCAGCGGCACGATGACGGGCAGGTCGGTCCAGCCTTGCGCCAGGAACATTGCCTTCGGGTTCGGGTTGCCGTTTACGGTCGCCACCTGGGCGAAACTCATCGCGATCATGGCGGTGGCCCCGACGATCGAACCCGAAGACAGGTCGATGCCGCCGCAAATGATCACCTGCGTCACGCCGATGGCGATGATGCCGACGATCGACACCTGCAGGATGATGATCTGCAGGCGGGCCTCATTGAAGATCCCCGAGACGTCGCTGCGGGTGTTGAACAGGAAACTGTCGCCGAGAAAGATGCGGCCGATCAGTTCGAAGATGACGACGAGAATGACGAGCGCCAGGAAAACGTTGAATTCGGCCGGCCAGGCGCGCTTCTTCGCATCGTAGGTAAGCCCTCCGACGCCATGAGATGTCTGTGCCAATCTTCTATCCTCCGTCAGCCGCGGTCGCGCCTCGAGCGCCGTCAGGCGCCGAGGGAAAGGGGAGCGGCGCTGCCTTCTGCGCGCGCGCCGCTCCTATGTCCGCGGCTCAGTTCTTCTTCAGGAACTTGTCGATGTTTGCCGGGGTGACAAGCTGGAACGGCACGTAGACCTTGTGCTCGACCTTCTCGCCCTTGGACAGTTTCAGCGCCGCATCCAGCGCGCCTGCGCCCTGGCCGGCGGCGTCCTGGAACACGGTTGCATCGAGGTCGCCGGCCTGCATGGCGGCAAGCGCATCCTGCGTGGCGTCGACGCCGCCGACGACAACCGACTTCATGTCGATGTTGGCGGCCTTCATCGCCTGGATGGCGCCGATGGCGCTTTCGTCATTGTTGGCGATGACGCCGTCGAACTTCTTGCCGGTCGACAGCCAGTTGGTCATCAGGTTCTGCGCCTCGTCGCGGTTCCAGTTCGAGGTCTGCTTGTCGATGATCTTGATGAAGCTGCAGTCCGGCGTGGCGATCACCTCTTCAATGTCCTTGGTGCGCTGCACGGCGGCCTGGTTGGAAAGCTCGCCCATGATCACATAGACATTGGCTTCCTTCTTGCCGGCTTCCTTGAACAGGCGGCAGACTTCCTTGGTCTCGAGCGTGCCGGAATCGGCCTCGTTCGAGGCGACGAAGGCCTGATTGTCGGGCAGCGAGTTCACGTTGACCGGCTCGCGGTTGACATAGACCAGCGGGATCTTGGCGGCGGCGGCAGCGTCGGACATCGCCTGCGTGGCCGAGGTGTCGACCGGGTTGACGATGATGGCGTCGACGCCCGAAGCGGCGAAGTTCTTGATCTGGTCGAGCTGTTTGGCAACGTCGTTCTGTGCGTCTTCGACCTGCAGTTCGACGCCGCTCATGCCCTTGGCCTGGGCGATCATGCCGTTGCGCAGCACGGTGAGGAAGTTGTCATCGAACTTGGCCATCGATACGCCGATCTTGGCGGCAAAAGCCGATGAACTTATCAGCGCCGCGAAGGCGACGCCCAAAAGCAGTTTCTTCATTGTATCTCTCCTCCACTTTTGGTGTCCGGTTGCACCGATCTATCCGGAATCCCCGATCTCCCCGGGGAATCTCTCCCTGATATCGCTTCGCTCCGTGTCGCATCCCCTACTTGGGCTGGCCCCTGCTTGAGCTGGAATGCCAAACCCTCTGTTTGAAACCGACGTTCCGGAACGAAAGAACCAAAATGTACAGTGGGTGAAATATTTATTCCATTCCAGCGGAACGTCAAGGGCGATTCCGCGGCCTGCCGCCGGATTTTCGGATCGTCCTGATGGATTCTATCATTTCCGGCGGCTGCTCCCGCCCGGCAAAGGTCAGATATTTTCCGGCAGATAGATGTCGAAGGGCAGGAAGGTCTGGCCAGGCGCATTGGCCGCGCCGGTTTCGATGGCATGCACCATGCGATCGACCAGTTCGCGGCAGAGCGCGGCGAGCGGCGTGGAGATCACCATGGTGAGGATGTTGTCGGCGAGTGCCGCGCGCGACTCGGCGTTGATCTCGTTGCAGACGACCACCGGCATATGCACCGGCCTTGCTGCCCGCAGCGCCGATACCGCGCCTTCCATGCCGCCGCCCGCGACGTAGCAGCCGGCAAGATCCGGATAGCGCGCCAGAAGATCGATCATCGCATCGTGGGTCACCTGGTTTGCCTCCAGATTGACCAGCGTTTCCAGCACGCTGAAGTCGGGTGCATGCTCGCGAAAGAAAGAGCGGAAGCCGATCTCGCGCAACTCGTGGCCATGGAAGCGATGGCTGCCGACGAAGAGGGCGACCTTGCCGGGCTGCCGCGCCGCCCTGGCGATCATCCAGGCCGCGGTACGACCGACCTTGCGGTTATCGAGGCCGACATAGCCCTCGCGGATACCGGCGGCAAAATCGGACAGCAGCGAGAAGACCGGTTGCCCTCTCGCCTTCAACACCTCGACCGCCGCCGTCAGGGTCGGATGGTCCGGGCCGACAACGGCGATGGCCCTCGATTTTGCCGCCAGCTTGCGCATCTGGGCGGCGATCTCGTCGGGGACCAGGGAACTGGCGAAGTCGATGGTTGCGGCGCCACGGAACCGCTGCGATTGCGACACCGCCAGTTCGAGCTCCGCCGCGAAATCGCCGTAGAAGACATCGTTGCCTCGCAAAAGCAGGAAGCCGAGCCGGTACTCCGGCAATTCATGGCGCATCCGTTGCTTGATCAGGCCGGCCGCGTGGTAGCCGATCTCGGTCGCGGTCTCATAGACGCGCCGCGCGGTCTCCTCGCGCACCGGCAGGCGATTGTTGAGCACGCGGTCCACCGTGGCAACGCTTACGCCGGAGATGCGTGCCAGATCGGATATGGTCGGCCGTTTCGCCATGGTCGCCCTCGGTTGCGTTGCCGGGCACGATACATCATTCTGATAGGAAATGATAGAAACTATCTTTGTGATATTGAGTCTATCATGGGCAAGCGGTACTTTCACGCTAGAAGCCATATGGGCAACCGGCATTCGCCTGGGCGAGTGCCTGCCGAGGAGGCAATCATGATCACTGCGCCGTCCCGGCGGGACTACAGCCTGATCGGCCGCGACGCCAAACTTGCCGTGGAAACCGGCCTGTCGGCGGCCGAGTGGTATCACACCGACGTGTCCCGCAAGCAGATGAAGGAGCTGATGCAGCGCTCCGACGGGCCGGCGATCCGCGACACCGCGATCTGGCTGGCCGCGCTCATCGCCAGCGGCGCCGGTGGCGCCTGGTTCTGGGGCAGCTGGTGGTGCGTGCCGTTCTTCTTCGTCTACGGCGTCCTCTACGGCTCATCGACGGATTCACGCTGGCATGAATGCGGGCACGGTACGGCGTTCCGGACGCAGTGGATGAACGATGCGGTCTATCAGATCGCCTGCTTCATGATCATGCGCAATCCGGTGACCTGGCGCTGGAGCCACACGCGCCATCACACCGACACCATCATGGTCGGCCGTGACCCGGAAATCTCGGTCATGCGGCCGCCGGACCTGGTGCGCGCGCTGCTCGGCTTTGTCGGCGTGCTTGACGCCTGGCATGCGATGTCGGACATGCTGCGCAACGCTGCCGGCAACATCAGCGCCGCCGAAAAGACCTTCGTTCCCGAGCAGGAGCAGGGCAAGGCGATCCGCATTGCCCGCATCTGGACGGCGATCTATGCCGCAACCATCGCGCTGGCGCTCTATTCCGGCTCGTTCCTGCCCTTGATGCTGGTCGGCCTGCCCAGGCTCTATGGCGCCTGGCATCACGTCATGGTCGGCCTGCTGCAGCATGGCGGCCTCGCCGACAATGTCATCGACCATCGGCTGAACAGCCGCACCGTCTACATGAACCCGATCAGCCGCTTCATCTACTGGAACATGAACTACCATGTGGAGCATCACATGTTCCCGATGGTGCCCTACCATGCGCTGCCTAGGCTGCATGAACTGATCAAGCATGATCTGCCGGCGCCGACGCCGTCGATCCTGGCCGGCTATCGCGAGATGGTCCCGGTCTTCCTGCGTCAGCTGCGCAACGAGGATTATTTCCTCAAGCGCGAACTGCCGCCGACCGCCAGGCCATACCGCGAGGAATTCCACAACGATGTCGTCGCCGCCGCTGCGGAATGATCGCGCGCTGGCTATCCGATCTTCCAGGGGAGGACTGAATGAGCGACTGGGTCGAGGCGTGTGCCGCCGGTGACATCGATGAAGAGGACGTGATGCGCTTCGATCATGGCGGCCGCACCTTCGCCATCTATCGCAGTCCCGACGATGACTATTTCGCCACCGATGGGCTTTGCACGCATGAAAAGGTGCATCTCGCCGACGGTCTGGTGATGGACGACATCATCGAATGCCCCAAGCACAATGGCCGCTTCAACTACAAGACGGGCGCGGCCCGTGGCGCCCCGGTCTGCGTCAATCTGAAAACCTATCCGGTCAAGGTCGACGCCGGCAAAGTCCTCGTTCAGATCGGGTGACGGAGATGGCGCGGGGCATGGTCATCATCGGCGCCGGCGAATGCGGCGGGCGGGCAGCACTTGCGCTGCGCGATCTCGGCTATGATGGGCCGGTGACGCTGGTCGGCGACGAGCCGCATCTTCCCTACGAACGGCCGCCGCTCTCCAAGGAGGCGATGGCTAGCGACGCGCCGGAAATCAAGGCGATCGCCAGCGACGCGGTGCTGGTCGAGAGGTCGATCCGCCATATCCATTCCGTCCAGGCCGTGGCGATCGATCGCGCCGCACATAGGGTGCGCCTGTCGGATGGTTCGGTCCTGCCTTACGACAAGCTCCTGCTGGCCACCGGCTCGACCCCACGCAAGCTGCCGATGCCGGGCCTTGGCGTGCGCTGCGTGTATCTCAGGACCTTCGCCGATGCGCTGGCCATTCGCGGCCATCTCGGCGCCGGCAACCGCATTGCCGTCATCGGCGGTGGCTTCATCGGCCTCGAACTCGCCGCCGCGGCCCGCAAGCTCTGTGCTGCGGTCACGGTCATCGAGGCGCAGCCGCGCATCCTGATGCGCGGCGTGCCGGCCGAGATCGCCGAAATCATCCATCAGGCCCATGTCGCCGAAGGCGTCGACATCGTGTGTGGTCAAGGTATTGCCTCCATCGCCGACGACGGCAGGCAAGTGTACCTGACACTCGCCGGCGGGCGCGAGATATCAGCCGACCTCGCCATTATCGGCATCGGCGCCGTGCCGGTGACCGGGCTCGCGGCCGAGGCCGGCCTGACGATAGACAATGGCATCGCTGTCGATGCCGAGCTGCGCAGCAGCGATCCCGACATCTTTGCCGCCGGCGACTGCTGTTCGTTCCCGCTTGCCGTCTATGGCGGCCGCCGCGTGCGGCTGGAGGCCTGGCGCAACGCCCAGGAACAAGGCGCACTGGCGGCAAAGAACATGCTCGGTGCCGGCGAGGCGCATGCGGCGGTGCCGTGGTTCTGGTCGGATCAGTATGGCCTGTCACTGCAGATAGCCGGACTTTCGGACGAAGGCCGAAACACGGTGCGCCGCGATCTCGGTGACGGCGCTTTCATACTTTTCCATCTCGCCGAAGACGGCAGGCTGGTGGCGGCCAGCGGCATCGGCCCCGGCAATGCGGTCGCCCGCGACATCCGGCTGGCCGAAATGCTGATCGGCAAGCGGGCCAAGCCGGCACCGGAGGCGCTGGGATCGCAGGCCGTCAAGCTGAAGTCGTTGCTGGCGGCGTGAACCGGTCTAAAAAAGCGCCTTCAGCTCCGGCAGCTTGTCGTTGACCAGCCAGCCGTAATAATTCTCCTCCGGCAGTTTTTCCGGCTCGCCTGCGGCGCGACGCCTGTCGTTCTCCGCCTTCAGCGCATCGGCGCGCTGCTCCGGATTGCCGACATTGTAGAGAGTCGCGGTCAGCCCAGGATTGCCCGAAATGTCGAAGCCGGCAATGCTCTTGTAGGCATCGATCGATTTCCTGATCGTCGCGGCGACATAAGGCAGTGTCAGATCGGGATCCATGATGGTCTTGTAGACCGAATTGGGGTCACCGACATCGAGCTTCGGCAGGCCCGACACCTTGTGCACGAGATCGCTCATCTGCAGCGCGGTCAGCGGGTTGAGCTGACCGAGCCCAAAAGTCTGGCCGGCATAATAGGGCTGGAAGAAGGTGGCGCCGAAGCGGTCATCGGGAAAGTCCTCGCCGCCGACGTTCTTGCCGCGAAACGTATGGTTCCAGACCTGTTCACGACATTCCCAGAGGTCGTAGCTGTCCGACATCCCGGCGCATTTCTTGAATTCCGGCCGCTGCACGAAATCGGTGATGTCCTCGCCATCATAGGCGAAGGAGAGCTTGCTGGAGAGGTAGGAGATCGCCTTGACGTAATAGGTCTGCAGCCGGTCATAGGCGTCGACATTGTAGGTGTGCTCGCCGACGATGGCGCCGACGATATGCATCGGATCGATGCCATAGGCGGCAGCGGCCTTCTTGATCTTGCCGCGCAGGTCGGGGTCGTTCTGCAGCAAGGCATAGACCTTGCGGTATTTCGCCTGGAAGGTGGTGTTGGTCGCCTGCGTGCGCCGGCTCGACGCGCCGGGGATATCGGGCTGCTCGGCATTGCGGTTTCCCGCCGGCACCAATGTCGCCGCCTCAGCCGCGAACAGCGTCGCCGCCAGCGTCAAGCCGAGAATGACTGGCCTGAGAATGATTGGGATGAGTTTTTTCATGCGTCCGCCGCCTGCAATCTTGCGGGCAAACTAGGGTAGTGCTCCCGTTCGAGTCGAGAGCGCCCCTTCACCCGGCAAGACGAAAGGTGGCCAGATGGTACCATCTGGCCACACATGATTGTTCTGCCGGGTTGCCTGAACCGGCGCCGGACCAGCCGGCGCCGTGCTTTAAAGGATGAATCGCGACAAATCTGTGTTTCGCGACAGGTCGCCCACATGCTTTTCCACATAGGCGGCGTCGATGGTGACCGATGTGCCGTTGCGGTCGGGCGCGTCGTAGGAGATTTCGTCCAGCACCCGCTCCATCACCGTCTGCAGCCGCCTGGCGCCGATATTCTCGACGCTGTCATTGAGGTCGACGGCAATGCCGGCCAGCGAATCGATGGCGTCGTCGGTGAAGGTCAGGTCGACACCCTCGGTCTTCATCAGCGCGATATATTGCTTGATCAGGCTCGCTTCCGTCTCGGTCAGGATGCGGACGAAATCTTGCTTCTCCAAGGCCCGCAGTTCGACGCGAATCGGCAGGCGGCCCTGCAATTCGGGCAATAGGTCGGACGGCTTCGACACGTGGAACGCGCCCGAGGCGATGAACAGGATGTGATCCGTCTTCAACGGCCCGTATTTGGTCGCCACCGTGGTGCCTTCGACCAGCGGCAGCAGGTCGCGCTGCACGCCTTCGCGCGAAGGGCCGCCGGAAATGTCGGATCTGGCGGCGATCTTGTCGATCTCGTCGAGGAAGACGATGCCGTCATTTTCCGCGGCATCGAGCGCCCGGCGCACCACCTCGTCCTGGTCGAGCAGCTTGTCGGACTCGTCGCTGACCAGCAGATCGTAGGACTCCTTCACCGTCGTCTTGCGCAGCTTGGTCTTCTTGCCGCCCATCGCCTTCGACAGCATGTCGTTGATGTTGAGCACGCCGATATTGGCGCCCGGCATTCCGGGGATCTCGAAGCCGGGCATGCCGCCATTGCCGGTGTCGGCCACTTCGATCTCGATTTCCTTGTCGTCGAGCTCGCCGTCGCGCAGCTTCTTGCGGAAAGAGTCGCGCGTCGCCGGGCTGGCGGTCTTGCCGACCAGCGCTTCCAGGACACGTTCCTCGGCATTGATGTGGGCGCGCGCCTTGACGTCCTCGCGCATCTTTTCGCGGACGAGCCCGATGGCGATCTCGACGAGATCGCGGATGATCTGCTCGACGTCACGGCCGACATAGCCGACCTCGGTGAATTTGGTGGCCTCGACCTTGACGAAAGGCGCGCCGGCCAGCCGCGCCAGGCGGCGCGAGATTTCGGTCTTGCCGACGCCGGTCGGGCCGATCATCAGGATGTTCTTCGGCATCACCTCTTCGCGCATCTGGCCTTCCAGCTGCTGGCGGCGCCAGCGGTTGCGCAAGGCGATGGCTACGGCGCGTTTGGCGTCCTTCTGGCCGATGATGAAGCGGTCGAGTTCCGAAACGATTTCGCGGGGAGAAAATGTCGTCATAGCTAAATTCCACTTTGCCACTGCTTGATGGCCTCGAACGGATGCAGCAGCATGATCACGTTGAGTGTCAGATTGTCCCGGATGAGATAGCCGGTACCGAGTTCGAAGAGGATGGCGAGGCTGACGATCACCCATATAGGTAGCCTTCGCGCCATCACAAATCCCAGCACCATGGCCAGTGTGTCGGACACCGAATTGATGATGCTGTCGCCGTAATAATCGAGCGAGATGGTGCCGGCGCGGTAGCGGTCGATGATGAACGGGCTGTTCTCCAGCAGCTCCCAGCCGCCCTCGATGAGGACGGCGAAGGCCAGCCGCAAGCCGATCGGCGAACGCGGAAACAGGAACCTCGCCAAGGCATAGAACAGGAAGCCGTGGATGATGTGCGAGAAGGTGTACCAGTCGGAAATGTGCTGGGAATTCTCCGGACTGTTCACCACGCCATGCCAGAGTTTCACGTAGCCGCAGGTGCAGATCGGCGTCCGGCCCATGCCATAGAGAGCCCCGGCCTGGAAGATGAGCAGGCCAAGGACGAGCAGAAGACCCATGCGCCAGCTGTCTTCATAGGCCGAATAGCCATCATCCGCGGTCGGCTTGCTCATCTGGTTATTCCCCCATTTGTTCATCGTCGGCATCGATCGCCATCAGCACGACGTCGCCATAGACCGATTGCCTGCGGTCTATGGCCCGGAATCCGGCTTTTTCATAGGCGCGGATGGCCCGGATGTTGGCGGGGTTGGGATCAATGATGACGCGGGGCACACCTTCCTCGAACAGATCTTCGACGAACTGGCGTACGATCGCCGAGCCATGGCCGATGCCGACCAGCTCCGGCGGCCCGATCGACAAATCGATGCCGAGCGTGCCGAACGGCTGGTCGGCATAGGGATGGTCGTCTTCCAGATGCGGGTCGTAGCTCTGCAGATAGGCGATCGGCTTGCCGTCGAGTTCCACGATCAGCGGCTCGACCGAAATCGAGTCGATATGATCGCGAATCTCGGCGATCTCCGTCTCCGGATCGTTCCACCACTGGGCAACATGCGGCTCGGCGAGCCAGCCGGCGATCATCGGCAGGTCCTTTTCGGTAACCGGCCGAAAATCGTAGAGCACACCCTTCTCAGGCGGCATCGAGCGTTTCGACGACGAAATTGTTGTTGGTGTAGACGCAGATGTCGGAGGCGATCTGCATCGCCTTGCGGGCGATCTCCTCGGCATCCTTGTCGGTGTCCATCAGCGCCCGCGCCGCGGCCAGCGCATAGTTGCCGCCAGAACCGATGGCCATGACGCCATGTTCGGGTTCGAGCACGTCGCCGGTGCCGGTCAGCGCCAGCGAGACCGACTTGTCGGCCACCAGCATCATCGCCTCCAGCCGGCGCAGATAGCGATCGGTGCGCCAGTCCTTGGCGAGCTCGACGCAGGCGCGCGTCAGCTGGTCGGGATATTGTTCGAGCTTGGCTTCCAGCCGTTCCAGCAGTGTGAAGGCGTCCGCGGTGGCGCCGGCGAAACCGGCGATCACATTGCCGCCCTTGCCGATGCGGCGGACCTTGCGGGCATTGCCCTTCATGATGGTCTGGCCAAGGCTGACCTGGCCGTCGCCGGCGATCACCACCTTGTTGCCCTTGCGCACCGTCACGATGGTCGTGGCGTGCATGGTCAGATTATCAGACATTTATTGGCTCCGATTCGCGCGATCCCAAAAGGCGATTGGCGCGGTACGAGTGATTTTATCGGCCATATGTATGCACGGGACCCATGATTGCAAATCGCCACTCCGGCAAGGCCGATACCTCTGTCCGAGGCAACTGGCAATCGCCGGATCATGCTGATAGAAGGCTTTCGTTTTCAAGCCGGTGAATGTTCGAAGCTCGTCTGCGGAGCTTTGAAACCCTGAGACAAGGACAAGGTCATGGCGCCCCGTTCCGCCGAAGCCAGCCGCAAGACCAAGGAAACCGACATCTCGGTGTCGGTCCATGTCGACGGCTCAGGCAAATCCGATATCGCCACGGGCGTCGGCTTCTTCGACCATATGCTCGACCAGCTGTCGCGCCATTCGCTGATCGACATGACGGTGAGGGCCAAGGGAGACCTGCACATAGACGACCACCACACGGTCGAGGACACCGGCATCGCGCTCGGCCAGGCGCTGACCAAGGCGCTGGGCGAACGGCGCGGCATCATGCGCTATGCCTCGATCGACCTTGCCATGGACGAGACGCTGACGCGCGCGGCGATCGACGTGTCGGGCCGGCCGTTCCTGGTCTGGAATGTGTCTTTCTCGTCGCCCAAGATCGGCACCTTCGACACCGAGCTGGTGCGGGAATTCTTCCAGGCGCTGGCGCAAAATGCCGGCATCACGCTGCATGTCACCAACCACTACGGCGCCAACAACCACCATATCGCCGAGACCTGCTTCAAGGCGGTGGCGCGCGCGTTGCGTGCCGCGCTCGAGCCCGACCCGCGCCAGCCGGACGCGGTTCCCTCCACCAAGGGATCGTTGAAGGGATAGGCCATGGCCACCTATGTCGTGATGGAACCGCCCGGCCGCAGCGAGAAGGTCGACGCAACGGCCTTTATCCGCGACGGCTTCACCTGGCTCGGCCTGCTGGTGCCGCCGCTTTGGCTCGCCTGGCACCGGCTGTGGATCGAAGCCGGACTTGCCTTCGTCGTCATGGGCGCGCTTTCGATGGCTGGGCAAAACCTTGGCCTTGGATTGGCAAGTTCGCTGCTGTCGACGCTGGTTTCGTTCTATATCGGCCTGGAAGGGCAGGGGTTGCGCATCGCGGCCCTGCGCCGGCGCGGCTGGCATGAATGGGGCGCGGTTCAGGCCGGCCGGCTCGACGATGCCGACATACGCTATGCGCTGGAGATCGAGGGGCATGCGGAGGAAGCCGCGCCGCCGCCGCGCATCGTTCCGGATGCCGCCCAGGCGCGTCCGGCGCAGCCGGGCATGGCGCTGGGCCTGACCCACATACCGGGACGGCCCTGACATGCGGGTAGCAATCATCGACTACGGCTCGGGCAATCTGCGCTCGGCCACCAAGGCTTTCGAGCGCGCCGCGCGCGAAGCCGGCATATCGGCCGAAATCGACCTGACGGCCGATGCCGACCGGGTGCGCAGCGCCGACCGCATCGTCCTGCCCGGCGTCGGCGCCTATGCCGACTGCGCGGCCGGTCTGCGCGCGGTCGACGGCATGTGGGACGCGGTCGAAGACGTCGCCATCGCCAAGGGCCGGCCCTTCCTCGGCATCTGCGTCGGCATGCAGCTGATGTCTGAGCGTGGCCTGGAAAAGACCGTCACCCATGGCTTTGGCTGGATCTCGGGCGACGTCAAGGAGATCACGCCCGCCGATCCGGCTCTGAAAATCCCGCAGATCGGCTGGAACACGATCGAGCTCAGACGCCAACACCCGCTGTTTGTCGGCATTCCGACCGGACCGGAGGGGCTGCACGCCTATTTCGTCCATTCCTACCATCTCGACGCGAAAAAGCCGGCCGAGGTTCTGGCCGTCGCCGACTATGGTGGTCCGGTGACGGCGGCTGTCGCCCGCGATAATCTCGTCGGCACGCAGTTCCATCCCGAAAAGAGCCAGGCGCTGGGGCTGGCGCTGATCACCAATTTCCTGCGCTGGAGGCCCTAGAGCATGAGCAAGAAGGGCGCCTGAATCGTGATCCTGTTTCCCGCCATCGACCTCAAGGACGGCCAGTGCGTGCGCCTGAAGCACGGCGACATGGCGACCGCGACCATCTACAATGATGATCCGGCCGCGCAGGCAAAAGCCTTTGAGGACCAAGGCTTCGAATGGCTGCACGTCGTCGACCTCAACGGCGCCTTCAAGGGCCAGAGCGTCAACAGCGCGGCGGTCGGCGCCATCCTCAAGGCGACGAGGAACCCGGTGCAGCTCGGCGGCGGCATCCGCACGCTTGCGCAGATCGAGGACTGGCTCGACCGCGGGCTGGCCCGCGTCATCCTCGGCACGGTGGCGGTGCGCGATCCCGACCTTGTCAGGCAGGCCTGCAAGGCTTTCCCGGGCAAGGTGGCCGTCGGCATCGACGCCAAGGGCGGCAAGGTCGCGGTCGAGGGTTGGGCCGAGGCGTCGAGCCTCGGCGTCATTGAACTGGCGAGGAAATTCGAGGGTGCCGGCGTCGCCGCCATCATCTACACCGACATCGATCGCGACGGCGTGCTGACCGGCATCAACTGGGACGCCACCATCGACCTCGCCGAGGCCGTATCGATCCCGGTCATCGCTTCTGGCGGCCTCGCCTCGATCGCCGACATCGTGCGCATGACGATGCCCGATGCAAAGAAGCTTGAAGGCGCCATCTCCGGTCGCGCGCTCTATGACGGCCGCATCGATCCCGCCGAGGCGCTGGCGATCCTGCAGGGCCGGCCGGCGGCGGAGGCGAAATCGTGAAGATCACCATCATCCTCGCCTCCTATGACAGCGGCCACTATCACGGTGGCATGGGACAGGGCCCGGATGCGCTGATTGCAGGCGGTCTGGTCGACGCCCTGACCATTGCCGGCCACGAGGTCGCGGTCGCGGATATCGGCAGGGTCGGTGACGACCAGGAACGCGAGATCGCCACCGGTTTCGCCGTCTGCAATGTCGTCTCGGGCGAGGTCCGCATTGCCATCGACAGGGGGCGGTTCCCCATCGTGCTGGCCGGAAACTGCCTGACATCGGCCGGCGCGGTCGCCGGCGAGGGTGCCGATGCGATCATCTGGGCCGACCAGCATGGCGATCTCAACACGCCCGAGACCTCGGTATACGGCTTTCTCGACGGCATGGCGCTGGCGACCGTGCTTGGCCTGTGCTGGCGTCCGATGGCAGCGGCCATTCCAGGTTTCAAGCCGATCGATCCGTCACGCTGTGTGCTTGTCAACGCCCGCGATCTCGATCCGGCCGAGGAAGAACTGCTCAAGACCTTGCCGGTCATCCGCACCGAATGTCCAGGCATTGGACCAGCAACTGCGAAGCTGAAGGCCGCAGGCGCCAAAAGCGTGCACATGCATCTCGATCTCGACGTGCACGACCCCAAGGAACTGCAGGCCAATCGATACGTCACGTCAGGCGGGCCCAGCCCGGAACAGTTGCGCGACGCGGCCTGCGCCATGGCGCTGGCGGTGCCGGTCGTCGGCATCACCGTTTCCGCCTACGATCCGGCCTTCGACGCGCAGGGCGACGTCCCGCCGCTGGTCGGCGAGCTGCTAAACGATCTCATCGCCACGATAGAGGGCCGCTGATGCTGAAAGCCCGTGTCATCCCGTGCCTCGACGTCAAGGACGGCCGTGTCGTCAAGGGCGTCAACTTCGTCGACCTCATCGACGCCGGCGACCCGGTCGAGGCGGCCAAGGCTTATGACGCCGCTGGTGCCGACGAGCTCTGCTTTCTCGACATTACCGCTTCGTCCGACAACCGTGAAACCATTTTCGATGTCATCGCCCGCACCGCCGAACAGTGCTTCATGCCGCTGACCGTCGGCGGCGGCGTGCGCCAGGTCGCCGATATCAGGAAGCTGCTTCTGGCCGGCGCCGACAAGGTGTCGATCAACACGGCGGCGGTGAAGAACCCGGATTTCGTCGCCGAAGCCGCCGACAAGTTCGGTAACCAGTGCATCGTCGTCGCCATCGACGCCAAGAAGGTCTCCGGCGCCGGCGAGGCCGACCGCTGGGAGATCTTCACCCATGGCGGGCGCGAGAAGACCGGCATCGACGCGGTCGAATTCGCGCGTCAAATGGTCGATCGCGGCGCCGGCGAGATCCTGCTGACCTCGATGGACCGCGACGGCACCAAGGCCGGCTACGACATCGCGCTGACGCGTGCGATCGCTGATGCGGTGCGCGCGCCGGTCATCGCTTCGGGCGGCGTCGGCACGCTGGATCACCTGGTCGAAGGCATTCGCGACGGCCATGCCGGCGCGGTGCTTGCGGCGTCCATCTTCCATTTCGGCACCTATACAATCGCCCAGGCCAAGGCGCATATGGCCGCCGCGGGCCTGCCGATGCGGCTGGACTCCTCGGGTGATCGGCCCTAGAGGCTGTTCCGGCTAAGAAAAGGGCCCCAGGCGCCATGGCTGAATTTTCGTTCTCCGATCTGGAGACAATCATCAGGGACCGCGCCCATTCCGGCGACCCGGACTCCTGGACGGCGAAACTGTTCGCGCGCGGCATCGACAAGGCGGCCCAGAAACTCGGCGAGGAGGCGGTCGAGACGGTGATTGCCGCCGTCCAGGGCGACAGACAGGGCCTCGTTTCCGAAAGTGCCGATCTTATATATCATTGGCTCGTCGTTCTCGGCCTCTCGGGTGTTCCGCTGAGCGACGTGCTCAAGGAGCTCGAAAGCCGCACCGGGCGTTCGGGCATCGCCGAGAAGGCGTCACGGCCCCAGGGCTGACCGCGAGGGAGGGCAGGTATCTCGATGGATCAGCTCGCGCCAACCGAGAAATATTCCCCCTTTCGTTTCTTCTCGGCCGAGCAATGGTCGCAATTCCGCGCCGACACACCACTGACGCTGAGCGAGGACGAATTCCGCCGCCTGCGTTCGCTCAACGATCCGGTCGACCTCGAGGAGGTCAAGCGCATCTATCTGTCGCTGTCGCGGCTTTTGTCCGCCCATGTCGAGGCCAGCCAGCTCTTGTTCCGGCAGCGCCAGGCTTTCTTCAACGCCGTCGATATCGTCAAGACGCCGTTCATCATCGGCATCGCCGGCTCCGTCGCCGTCGGCAAATCGACCACCGCACGCGTGCTGAAGGAGCTTCTGGCGCGCTGGCCGTCGAGCCCCAAGGTCGATCTCATCACCACCGACGGTTTCCTGCTGCCCAATGAGGTGTTGCGCCGCGAGAACCTGATGGAACGCAAGGGCTTTCCCGACAGTTACGATGTCGGCGCGCTGCTACGTTTCCTCTCGGGCATCAAGTCGGGGCTGCCCGATATCCGCGCGCCGGTCTATTCGCACCTAACCTACGACGTCATTCCCGGCGAGTTCGTCACCATCGACCGGCCCGACATCCTGATCTTCGAAGGCATCAATGTCCTGCAGCCGGGCAAGCTGCCGCAGGACGGCAAGATCGTGCCCTTCCTGTCCGACTTTTTCGACTTCGCCATCTATATCGATGCCGACGAGAAGCTGATCCACGAATGGTACATCGCGCGCTTCATGCGGCTGCGCGAGACCGCCTTCCGCAATCCGGACTCGTTCTTCCACCGCTACTCGCAGCTTTCGGAGGAAGCGGCGCGCGCCATCGCCGAAGGCCTGTGGTCCAACATCAATCTGAAGAATTTGCGCGAGAACATCCTGCCGACACGCGCCCGCGCCGACCTCATCCTGCGCAAGGGCGCCGACCATCTGGTCGAGGAAGTGGCGCTGCGCAAACTTTAGACCCGAGTGTTTCACCGTTTCATGGAAACGGCGAAATGCTCTAACTCTTTGTTTTGGCGCAATTCCCAAGGGAAAGCGCTACGCGCTTTTCCCGGGAAAACCGCACACTTTTTCTGGAATTGCTCCAGCCAGATACCGAGGTGGCGGCCCCGCCTCCGGCAGGCCCGCCACTTCGACGTTCATGTCATCGGCATCGCGGCTCAGCCATTGGCGAACGGCACGGCGACATAGATCTGGCTGCCATCGCGTTCGATCAAAAGCAGCACCGACTTGCGGCCCGACTTGCTCGCCTGCGCGATCGCCTGCGTGACCTGCCTGGCGCTCTTCACCGGGGCCTGGTTGACGGCGACGATGACATCGCCGGGCTGAATGCCGGCAGCAGCGGCCGCCTTGTCGGGATTGACGCGCGCAACCACCGCGCCATGCTCATTGTCGGCGAGGTTCATTTCCTGGCGAATGTCGGGCGTGATGTCCATCAGGCCGAGGCCGATCGCCGGTGCGCGCGAGCCCTGCTCGGTGCTCGGTGCGCCGGAATCGTCCCTCGATGCCGTCTTAACATCGTCGCTGTTTTGCCCGACGTTGACGGAAATCTGTATCGCCTTGCCCTTGCGCCAGACATCAAGCGTTTCCTTGGCGCCGGGCGCGACATCGGCCACGGCCCGCGACAGATCCTTGGGATCCTTCACGTCCTGTCCGGCGAAGCCGGTGATGACGTCGCCGGCCTCGACTCCGGCGCTGGCGGCGGGCGAGCTGTCATTGACCTTGGAAACCAGCGCGCCGCCGGGGTGATCGAGCCCGATGGCGCTTGCCACGTCCGGCGTCACCGACTGGATCTCGACGCCGAGATAGCCGTACTGGATGGAACCGTCCTTCATCAGCTTGGCGACGACCTTTTGCGCCTGGTCCGACGGGATGGCGAAGCCGACGCCGACACTGCCGCCATTGGGCGAATAGATCGCCGTGTTGATGCCGACGACATTGCCGTTCACATCCACAAGCGGGCCACCGGAATTGCCATGGTTGATCGGCGCGTCGATCTGGATGAAATCGTCGAACGGCCCGCTATGCAGGTCGCGGCCGCGTGCCGAAACGATGCCGGCGGTGACCGTGGTGCCGATGCCGAACGGATTGCCGATCGCCAGCACCTGGTCGCCGGTCATCAGCCTGTCGGAATCGCCCCATTTGACCGTCGGCAAGGGCTTGTCGGATTTGATCTTGAGCACGGCAAGGTCGTTCTTGGCATCGCGGCCGACGAGCTTGGCGGGAAGTTCGGTACCGTCATCGAGCGTCACCTTGATCGAAGAGGCGCCGTCGACGACGTGGTTGTTGGTGACGATGGTGCCGTCGGCACTGACGATGAAGCCGGAACCGAGCGCTTCGGCCCGTTGTGCCTGCTGAGGCGGCGTCTGCGGAGCGGGCATGCCCTGGTCACCGAAGAACTGGCGGAAATACTGGTCGAACGGCGAATTGCCGAGAGGCATGCCGTCATCGGCGCCTGTGGGCTGCGCCTTCATGATGGTGGTGACCGTGACCACTGCCGGCTTGTCGGCCGCCACGATCGGCGCAAAGGAGCCGTTCGGGGCCGTTATTCCGGCGACCGGGGTCTGGGTCGTCGCGACAATCTTGCTGACGCCGGTACTGTTCGCGCTCTGGGCGAACGAGACGACGACGGGGGAGATGATCAGCGCAGCGCCCAGCAGGGCGGCGACGCGATGCCTACGAAGAATACCAAGAGGTGACATGGTCGTTCTGTCCGGGCGAGAGTTGATCGGGCGCTGCGGGCACCTTGGGAGAAGCGCCCGCCGGCGTGTCGACGACCGGATTGCCTGTCTCGCCGTACATGGCGGCCGGCCGGATCGACACCGAGGTATCTAGGGTGCCGATCGGCCCGAATTAGGGTTTTCGGCCGACCTTACGAAGATTTAATTCAGGGAGCGCTTACGGATCGTCATGCCGGCGCAGATAGTCGGCCGCAATCTCGCGCATACGCTTGCCGTCGAAGCTCGGCCCGTGGCCGCCATGGCCGATGCGGATCGGCAGGTCGAGCAGGCGCTGCATGGTGCTGGCATAGGCGGCCCGATCGGAATCCGGCAGCGTGTCGATCAGCGTGTCGTCGTAGATGGCATCGCCGCTGAAAAAAAGCCCGTCGGCCTCGTCGAAAAGCGCGATCGAATCCGGCGAATGCCCGGGCAGGTGCAGCACGCGCAATTGCCGGTCGCCGAGATCGACCACGTCGCCCTCGTCAAGCGTCCGCGTCAGCGGCGCCGATGGGATCTTGTAGTCGGCGGCCTTCCAGCCCGGCGCCGGCAATATCGACACGGCGCCTTCGAGATCGTGGAACATGTAGGCGTAGGTCGCCGCCTCATCCATGCTTTCGAATTGCGCCGCACTCATCTTCGGCCCGGCCCGCCACGCAAATTCGTGCAGCGAGCCGACATGGTCGAGATGGATGTGGGTGGCGACGACCAGCAGCGGTTTGCCTTGCGGCGTCTCTATCTGCGGCGCCAGCGGGCAGATGCCCATCCCGGTGTCGACCAAAAGGTCGGCGTCGCGGCCGCGCAGATGCCAGATGTTGGCGCGCACATAGTCATGCACGAACGGCTCGGTCAGCATCGTCGTCCTGTCATCGACGATGCTCTTGCTGAACCACTCCGGCATCACTTGTGAGCCCGGTATCAGGTGGAAGCCTGACATCAAACGAAAGGCTTCCCGACCTTGTACTTTTCCGGCACCAGCCGCTTGAGATAGGCCATGCCGGCCTCCGACAGCTGGTTGACGTCGGGCTTCATGAAATTGTCAGGCATGTGGCGGGTCTTGCCGGCGACGTTCTTCAGCGGCACCTTCTTCAGAACGGTCTTTGCGCCGTCATATTGCAGCGCCACGGAGCCGCCGCCCTGTTCGGCGACGGACACGGCGAAGGCGCCGGCATCGAACGCCTCTTGTGCGTCGACGGCGCTGATGGCGCCGACATAGCCGCGCGGCATGTAGCCGAGCGCGTCGACGCGGGCCCGCTTGCCCGGCAGGCCCTCGGCCAATGCGCGCTCGAGAGCTGCCGGCAGGTCGCTGCCCGACAATTTGACGTTGCCATGCGCGTCGCGCTCGAGCTTCTCCGGCGGTACCAGGCTTTCGACCAGCGCCTTGCCGTCGGCGGTGCTCACCCCTTCCGACACGGCAACGATGCAGCGCTTGTGGCGGTCGAGCGTGGCACGCACATCGTCGATGAAGCCCGCGGCCGAGAATGGCCGTTCCGGCACGTAGACCAAATGCGGGCCGCTGTCGGGATCGAGCTGCCAGGCGGCCGCCGCTGCCGTGAGAAAACCGGCATGCCGGCCCATCACGATGCCGACATAGATGCCGGGCAAAGCGCGGAAATCGAGATCGACCGAGAGGAAGGCGCCGGCGACGAACTCGGCCGCCGAGATGAATCCCGGCGTATGGTCGTTCTCCTCCAGATCATTGTCGATGGTTTTGGGCGCATGGACGAAAGCGATCGAGCCGCCGGCGGCATCGGTCAGGATCTGCTGCGTGCCCGACGTGTCGTTGCCGCCGATATAGATGAAGGCGTCGGCGCCGGCCTTCTTCAGGCCGTTGAGGATGACATCGCAATAGGCGGCATCCGGCTTGTCGCGTGTCGAGCCGAGGGCCGCGCTTGGCGTTCCGGCGATCAGCCGCAGCCGATCCTCGGGAATGGCCGAAAGGTCGACATAATTACCGTCACGGATGCCGCGCACGCCATGGATGGAACCCAGCACCTTGGCGCCGGGATGCCGCTTGCGGATCTCCAGCGTGGCGCCGACCACCGTCTGGTTGATGACGGCGGTCGGGCCGCCGCCTTGTGCGATGACAAAAGTACCGGCCATTCCTGACGTCTCCCGAGCGATGGTTTTCAAGGCACCTTGGCCTGTCTTGCCGCGTCACGCAACGGGAGAGTCTTGAGCATGATCCCGAAAAGTGGAAACGGGTTTTCGGGAAAAGTTCATGCGCGAACAGGAAGATGGAAGCGGCCGCCTGAGCCGCCCAAAACGATCACATGACGACGACCGGGTTTTTCTTCGAAACGCGGCTGTAGAGGTCGATGATGTCCTGGTTGATCAGGCGCACGCAGCCAGACGACATCGCCTGGCCGATGCTCCACCATTCGGGCGAGCCATGGATGCGGTAGCCGGTATCCTTGCCGTCCTGGTAGATGTAGAGCGCGCGCGCGCCGAGCGGGTTGGTGAGGCCGCCTGGCTGGCCGCCCTGCCACTTCACCAGTTCGGGCTTGCGCTGGATCATCTCCGGCGGCGGCGTCCAGGTAGGCCATTCCCTGCCATACTGGATGTTGGCGCGGCCGGACCAGCGGAAGCCGTCCTTGCCGATACCGACGCCATAGCGGATGGCGTCGCCGCCCGGCTGGACGAGATAGAGCATGCGCTCCTTGAGATGGACGACGATGGTGCCGGGCGCCTCGCCGGTCGTGTCGACGACGATCTGGCGGCGGAATTCCGGCTTGACCTTCAGATACGGCACTTCAGGCACGTTGAAACCATTGTCCGTCAAGGCGGCGTACATCAGGTCGGGGCTGGTGATATTCCTGTCGACGCTGATCGCCGGCCGCATCGGCGGCACGGAACCGGTGACCGTATTGTCGAGTTCGAGCGCCGGCATGCCGCCGCCGGACGTCGAGCAGCCGGCCGCGCTGAGCAGCGCCAGCGCGCCTGCCCCGGACAGGATAGCGCGGCGGGAAAGATGATGATCGGTATCGATTGCGTCGCCGTATCGTGGCGGCGTCAGACCTTGCGGCAACTCACGCATATACCCAAACCCTACGCTGTCGGCGGGAAGCACGGTCCGGCCGGATAGCGGGCATTTTCATCATTCATGGTTGATAAAGCGTGAATGCGTTGCGCTGCCTGGATTTGCGCCTGGCCTGGCGGCACCTGACCGTGCCGAATGAACTGGCAACCGGGCGTTCCTGCACAAAAAGACCCAGGCCGGGTCATAATCCCGGCACCGGTCTTTCCTACCCATCGGGCGATCAGCGAGGGGCCTCCATGTGCAAGACGTTAAAAACCGACATCACGCTTTTTGCCGCTGCCATTGTCGCGGCCGCATTGGTTCTCGGTGCCGATGTCAGCCTGGCCGATATCGTGAGCACGCTGAGCGGCGCGAACTGACGCCGACCTGCCTTTGGCGCAATTGATGGCGCGGCAATTCCAAGGAAAGTGCGTGGCGGTCTTCCGCCCGGATTTTCGTAAAAACAAAAATCAGGCCTCTTTACATTGCCCCTGGGCTGAGGATTTATCCTTCTCCTTAACCCAAGGGAGACAGACATGTCCTTCGAGAACTGGGCCGCCTTCGCCGCCGCGTCTACCATCCTGCTCATCATTCCGGGGCCAACGATTCTGCTGGTCGTGTCCTATGCGCTTGGCCAGGGCTGGCGCACCGCTTTGCCGATGGCGGTTGGCGTGGCACTCGGCGATTTCACCGCCATGACCTTGTCGATGCTCGGCATTGGCGCGCTGCTCGCCGCTTCGGCGACGGTCTTCACCATCTTGAAGCTGATCGGCGCCGGCTATCTGATCTATCTCGGCGTAAAGCTGTTCCGCGCCGGCGGCGCGCTGAAGGCCGAGCCGCGCACCGACGTGGTGTCTTCGGCCAAGATGATGGCGCATGCCTGGCTGGTCACCGCGCTCAACCCGAAAAGCATCACCTTCTTCGTCGCCTTCCTGCCACAGTTCCTTGACCGGCACGCCGATTTCTGGACGCAGATGCTGATTTTCGAGACGACTTTCCTGGCGCTCGCCTTCGCCAATGCCTTCGGCTATGCGCTGGTCGCGGCCCGCGCCCGAAACGTCGTCCGCAATCCCAAGGCGATCCGCATCTTCAACCGCACCGGCGGCACGCTGCTGGTCGGCGCCGGCATCGCCACGGTGGCGATGCGTTCGGGGAACTAGGCGACCCTTTATTCCACCATCCGAACCGGAACCGGTTTCGGATGGTGGTTCACCACTTCACGCTGATCCCCACATTGCCCTCGAGGATGCGGCGCTTGTCGCCGCCCAGATTGGTCGTGTAGTCGCCGGTGGCAAAGAGGCTGACCTTGTCGGTCACTTTGGCGACCACGCCGCCGCCGAACTCGAAGGAGGTCGACCGGCCCTCGGTCGAGATGTCGGTGGTGTCGAAATTGACATGGCTGGTGCCGCCGAAATCGTGCCTGATGTTGGCTTTGAGGTAGGGTTGCAGCGCCATGCCGTTGATGGTGGTCTCGCCCTGCAGCCGCGCACCCAGCCGGCCGCTGACGCTGTCGTTGGTGTCGAAGGAAACCGACGAGAAGCGGTCGTTGGTGTCGTCGAGCGACAGATGCCGCCAGACCAGTTGCGCCTGCGGTTCGAGCGTCCAGCCCTGCGCCAGCGCGATGGGATAGCCGCCTTCCAGCGAAGCGGTGACGCCTGTTCCGCCGACATCGATGCCGATGTCGCGCGACGATGTCGCGTGGCCGCCGAAGAACGTGGCCATGAGGACGCCGTCAAGGTACCAGCCGCTTTGGCCGATCCGGGTCCAGTAACCGCCGACGCTGGTGCCGGTGACGTTGAGGCTGCCGACGGACAGATCGTTCCATCCCAGCGCCTGGCCGCGCAAATCGCCCTTCATGCTGGCATAGGCGACGAACAGGCCGGCGCGATCGATTCCGCCCGAGGCGGTGTCGCGGCCGAACACGTCGAAACCCGCCTGGAGGCCGAACAGCGTGCCGTCGAAGGAGGGCGACACCGTTCCCGACCAGCCCATCTTGGCGTCCTGGCCATAGATGCGGCCCCAGACCGGCGATAGCTCGGGGTTCGACAGCAGGCTTTGCTCACCCCGCCGTTCGTGGAAGGTGCCGAGCGTCGTCATCGCCAGGTGTTCGGCCACCGGCGGCAAGGCCGAATAGACCGGGACCTCGATGCGGTAGAGCGGGATCACGGCTGCCTGCACCGCGGTCGCTCCGGGTGTCGGCGGCGCCGGCTGGACAGGCGGCGGGCCAGGCAGTGTCGGCACCGGAAGCGCCGGCGCTTCGGTCGGCACCACCGGTGGTGGCGGTGGCGGATCCGCCGGAGGCGCCGGTGGCGGCGGCGGCGGCGGTTCAGGTTGCGGGTCGCTGGCCTGCACGGGCGGTGTCGGGTCGACCGGCGGATTGTTGATGTCACCCTCGCTCGGCGGTGGCGTCGGCGGCAGTTCGGAGGGCGGCGGGGGTGGCGGCTCGGCCGCCGGCGGCACGGGTTCCACCGGCGGGGAGGGCTCGACCGTCGGTGGCGCCGCGGCCGGCGTCGTCGGTGTTATCAGTGTCGAGCGCAGATACCAGTTCTCCTCGCTGCCGGCGCTGACGCCGCCCTTGAACAAATAGTATTCAAAGGCGCCGGCGGCGACCGGCCCGTCGAGCGCGAAGGTCGAGGCGCCGGAAGTGGCGCCGTTGACTGCCTGGACGAGCATGATGCCGTCCTGAGCGGTCGCGGCACCCGCGCCGCCGGCGTTGACCACGGAAATGCCGGTCGAGCCGGAAGCCGTGCCGCCCGAAAGCACCAGCCTGTCGGACGCGGAAGAATCGTCGCCGAGTTCGGTCTGGACAAGCAGCACGCCGCCAGCGCCGACATAATTGCCCGAAATCGTCAGCCGATCGATCGCGCCGGTGGTGCCGTTGGTCAGGTCGATGCGCCCGGCATTGGTCACTTCCGCCAACTGGCCTGCCGTGAAGGCCTGGATCGTCGCGTTGAAGCCGCCGCCATAGAGCGTGCTCGAAGCATCGACGCCGAGCGAGCCCGTGCCGGTGCCGCTGTCGCCGAGCTTGAGATTGCCGTCGAGCATCAGCTGTGTGTCGTTGGTGGCGCTGATGCTTTCCCAGTTCTGGACTCTGGCGATCCCCTCCAGCTTGACGTTGTCGAAGGTCAGCGCATCGGTACCGAGGCCGCCATTCAGGGCATCCGTGTCGCCGAGATTGGCGTTGGTGAGGTTGCTGAGCTTGGCGGTATCGTTGTCGGCGCCGAGATCGACGGCGCCATAGATGATGCCGCCGCCATTCCAGACGAAACTGTCGGAGCCAAAGCTCATCAGCACATCGCCGCCGACCGTGCCGCCTGATATCGTCACGCTGTCATTGCCGCCGCTGACGCTGATGTTGCCGCCGATCGTGCCGCCCGAGAGGATGATGGTGTCCTGGTCGAAGCCGGTGACGAGGTTGCGGTCGATGGTGCCGCCGGACATGTTGAAATAGTTCTTGTCGAGCTTCATGTTGACCCGGCCAATGCGGCCGCCGGTCATCACCGCGTTGTCGCCATCGTCGAAGAAATCGACGATGCGCCCGCCCGTCATGGTGAATGTGTCCAGTCCGTCTCCCTGGTTGAGCGATCCGATCTGGCCGCCGCTCATGTTGAAATCGTCGATGCCGGCGCCCTGCTGGACATTGCCGGAGACGGTGCCGCCGCCGATCGTGAAGAAATCCGTGCCGTCGCCCTGGTTGACCGTACCGGTAATGGTGCCGGACTGCATGTCGATGCGATCCGTACCGGCGCCGAAGGTGACGTTGCCGCTCACCTGCCCGGTGCCGCCGGCGGGAAAGGTCAGCGTGTTGTCGCCGCTTGTATCAGTAAGGCCGCCGCCCGAATCGCCGCTATCGCAGGTGAAGGTGGTATTTCCAGCCGACGGAACCAGCACGCAGGCCGCCAGGGCCGCGGAATTCGGCAGCAACACAAGCGCGGTAGTTGCAAGTAAGCTAATAAACCATGGATGGATTTGCCGTGGTTCTCGCCACAACAAAGAAATCGACTCATCAACGTTTTCCGAACGGCTGTTCGGACGCTGTATTTCAAGATGCCGCATCGCGTCCCCTCTCAGATCGCGATTACAAGCCCTTCGCCGCGCCGCAATGAAGCCACAATTCGTTCGATTTTACAAAGCCTAATCTGCATTCCATGGTTGATGAACTGCAAAGGCTGCTGGCATAGACCTTATGCAGTGCACGATTGGCACGTCCGTGGCCCATGATTTAAGATCGCCTTGGCCCGAAGGGTCCGGGGCTTGTTCCAGGTCGATCAGAGGGATGTTGCATGGCAATCAGGGACACATTCGGCCTGACATTTTCGGGCGCCACCGAAGCGGGGTTCACGCCCTACAGCCAGGCCGTGCGTGAACTGCTGTGCTTCATCGGCGATCCCGTCGCTTCCGTCGACAGTGCCATATCGGCGGATCCCGGTTTCGTCATGGCGCATGTCTTCAAGGGCTATCTCTTCGGCCTTGCCACCGAGCGCGACGCGACGGCGGTGGCCAGGGCTTGCCACGAGGCGGCGCTGCCGCTTGCCGCGACGGCGCGCGAAGCGGCGCATGTTCTGGCCCTCGGCCACCTCGCCAACGGGCGCTGGCATGACGCCGCCAGGATCCTCGAGGATATCGCCATCCAGACCCCGCTCGACGCGCTGGCGCTGCAGGTCGGGCACCAGATCGATTTCTTCACCGGCAATGCCCGCATGCTGCGTGATCGCATCGCCCGCGCCTTGCCGTCATGGCAGAGCGGCATGCCGGGCTACCACGCCATCCTCGGCATGCAGGCCTTCGGGCTGGAGGAAATGGGGGACTATACCAGGGCCGAAAAGCTTGGTCGCGCGGCGGTCGAGATCGAGCCGCGCGACGGCTGGGCGCAACATGCGGTCGCCCATGTCATGGAAATGCAAAGCCGGCAAAAGGACGGTATCGCCTGGATGCGCGCCAATCCCGAAGCCTGGACAAAGGAGAGCTTCCTGCAGGTGCACAATTGGTGGCACCTGGCGCTGTTCCACTACGATCTCGGCGAGATCGACCAGGTGCTGGCGCTCTATGACGGACCGATCTATGGCACGCCATCGGCGATGGCGTTGAACATGGTCGATGCGTCGGCAATCCTGTGGCGGCTGCATCTCGGCGGCATCGATGTCGGTGACCGCTGGACGGCGCTCGCCGCCAATTGGCCCAAGGCCGGCGCCGGCGATTATGCCTTCAACGATGCGCATGCGATGATGGCCTTCGTTGGCGCCGGGCTCGACGGACCCGCCCTTGCCTTGCTCGAGGCGCAACGCGAGGCGATGCATGGCGGCGGCGACAACGTCGCTTTCACGCGGGATGTCGGCCATCCACTGACGCTGGCAATCAAGGCGTTCGGCGAGGGCAACTACAGCGAGGCCGTGCACCTGATCCGGCCGATCCGGGCGATCGCCAACCGCTTCGGCGGCAGCCACGCACAGCGCGACGTCATCGACCTGACGCTGATCGAAGCGGCCTTGCGGGCCGGTGACCGCGCGCTCGCCGGGGCGCTCACGGCGGAGCGTTCGATGGCGCGGCCGGATAGCCCGCTGTCTGTGCTGCTTGCGCGACGCGCGGCCGATTTGTCAGAGAATTGACCGCAAGCCGATCTTGCCTTAAAAACTGGCTCAGCCAAATTTTTTCGAGATCCGAAAAAAATAATTGGCATGGGAGGATGATATGTATCTCGGCCTCGACCTGGGCACGTCGGGCGTCAAGGCGCTGCTGATCGATGCCGGACAGACCGTCGTCGGCTCCGGCCATGGTTCGCTTGACGTTTCGCGGCCGCATCCCGGCTGGTCCGAACAGGACCCGTCCCACTGGATACGCGCCTGCGAAGACGCGATCGCCGAACTCAAGGCTTCGCACCCCAGGCAGTTCGCGGCGGTGAAAGGCATCGGCCTGTCCGGCCAGATGCACGGCGCGACCTTGCTCGATGCGGCTGATCATGTGCTGCGCCCCTGCATCCTGTGGAACGACACGCGCAGCCATGTCGAGGCAGCAGCGCTCGACGCCGATCCGCGCTTCCGCAAGCTCACCGGCAACATCGTTTTCCCCGGCTTCACCGCGCCCAAGCTCGCCTGGGTGAAGAACAACGAACCCGCCGTCTTCGCCAAAGTGGCCAAGGTGCTGCTGCCGAAGGATTTCCTGCGGCTTTGGCTGACTGGCGAGCACATTTCCGAAATGTCGGACTCAGCGGGCACGTCCTGGCTCGATGTCGGCAAGCGCCGCTGGTCGGCCGAATTGCTGGCGGCAACGTCGCTCGACGAGAAGCAGATGCCGTCCCTGGTCGAAGGCACCGAGAAGGCCGGCGGTTTGCGCAGCGAATTGGCATCGAAATGGGGCGTCGAGGCCGGCATCCCGATTGCCGGTGGCGCCGGCGACAATGCAGCCTCGGCCTGCGGCATGGGCACGGTCGGCGCTGGCCATGCCTTTGTCTCTCTCGGCACGTCGGGCGTGCTGTTTGCCGCCAACGCGTCCTATCTGCCCAACCCGGCAAGTGCCGTCCACACCTTCTGCCATGCGCTGCCCGACACCTGGCACCAGATGGGCGTCATCCTGTCGGCGACCGATTCGCTCAACTGGCTGTCGGAGATCACTGGAAAGGGCGCGGGTGAACTGACCGCTGAACTCGGCGACGCGCTGAAGGCGCCGACCGGTGTATCCTTCCTGCCCTACCTCTCGGGCGAGCGCACGCCGCACAATGATTCCGCCATTCGCGGTTCCTTCACCGGGCTGGCGCATGAATCGAGCCGGGCAGTCCTGACGCAGGCGGTGCTCGAAGGTGTCGCCTTCGCCTTCCGCGACAGTCTCGAAGCCCTGAAGACAGCCGGCACCACATTGACGCGGGTGACGGCGATCGGCGGCGGCTCACGCTCGCGCTACTGGCTGAAATCGATCGCCACCGCGCTGCAGGTGCCGGTGGATATTCCCGCCGACGGCGATTTCGGCGCCGCCTTCGGTGCCGCCAGGCTTGGCCTGATCGCGGCGACGGGTGCCGATCCGCTGGCCGTCTGCTCCGCCCCAAGGACGGATGCCACGATCGAACCGGATGCCAAGCTCGGCGGCGCCTACGCCGATGCCTATCATCGCTACCGGACGCTCTATCCGGCAATCAGGGGTGCCACGGCGTGAACGATTTCTCGCCCACGCCGCGACTTCCGGCCTCACTGCGCCGGGACCTTGTCGAGGAAGCCGGTGATGCTCTTCAGGCGGCCGTTTTCGATGACGCCGATATCGGTGCCTTCGATGACCGAAGGAACGCCTTCAGGCCCGAGGTTCCAGGAGAAGCGGATCTTGTCGGCGAAGCCGTCCGGCGTGCCCTTCAGCGAGAAGCGGAAGCCGGCAAAGCGTTGCTGCACGCCGTCGATCAGCGCCGCGACACCGTCATGGCCGTCGCCCTGCATCAGCGGATCGCGATAGCTGACGTCTTCGGTGAACGTGGCCTTCAGCAATTCGGCGCGACGGCTGGCATCGCTTTCGTTCCAGGCGGTGATGTAGCCCTCGGCGATTTTGTTGAGGTCGGTCATGGTCTGTCTCCTTCGTTGAGTGGCTTTGACGCAACCCTTTTCACCCCACGGCAGTGCGAAACCAATTACGCCTGAGGTAATCAAGGCGAATTACCTGAGGTAATCAGGGCGAACTATTCGAGAGAGGACAGAAATCATGAGCAGCGGATTTTTCGGCGACATTCAGAAGATCAAATATGAGGGGCCGGATTCGACCAATCCGCTGGCCTACCGCTTCTACAATCCTGACGAGGTCGTCGCCGGCAAACGGCTGGAAGACCATCTTCGCTTCGCCGTCGCCTATTGGCACTCCTTTGCCTGGCCGGGTGGCGACCCGTTCGGCGGCCAGACCTTCGATCGCCCCTGGTTCCCCAAGGCCGGCGGCATCGACACGATGGAACTGGCGAAGCTCAAGGCCGATGTTGCGTTCGAGATGTTCTCGCTGCTCGGCGCGCCCTATTTCTGCTTCCACGACGCCGATGTCCGGCCCGAGGGCAAGGACTTTTCAGAAAGTGCCGCCCGCCTCGACGAGATCGCGGACTATTTCGCCGGCAAGATGAAGCAGACCGGGGTCAAGCTGCTCTGGGGCACGGCAAACCTTTTTTCGCATCGCCGCTTCATGTCGGGCGCCGCCACCAACCCCGATCCGGATGTCTTTGCCTATGCGGCGGCGACGGTGAAGAGCTGCATCGACGTCACCAAGCGGCTGAAGGGTGAGAACTATGTGCTGTGGGGCGGGCGCGAAGGCTATGAGACGCTGCTCAACACCGACCTTGCCCGCGAGCAGGAACAGGCCGGCCGCTTCCTCAGCCTCGTCGTCGACTACAAGCACAAGATCGGCTTCAAGGGCACCATCCTGATCGAGCCAAAGCCGCAGGAGCCGACAAAGCATCAGTACGACTATGACGTCGCCACGGTCTATGGCTTCCTCAAGCGCTTCGGCCTGGAGAAGGAAGTAAAACTCAACATCGAGCAGGGCCACGCCATCCTCGCCGGCCATTCCTTCGAGCACGAGCTGGCGCTCGCCAATGCGCTTGGCGTCTTCGGTTCGATCGACATGAACCGCAACGACTACCAGTCGGGCTGGGACACCGACCAGTTCCCCAACAACGTGCCGGAAATGGCGCTGGCCTACTACCAGGTCCTGCAGGCCGGTGGTTTCAAGACCGGCGGCACCAATTTCGACGCCAAGTTGCGTCGCCAGTCGCTCGACCCGCAGGACCTGCTGATCGGCCATATCGGCGGCATGGATTCTTGTGCGCGCGGCCTCAAGGCCGCGGCCCGCATGGTCGAGGACAAGGCGCTGTCGGCGCCGCTGGCCGAGCGCTATGCCGGCTGGAACACGGCAGAGGGCAAGGCAATGCTGTCGGGCAAGCGCACGCTCGAGGACATCGCCGAGCGCGTGGTCAAGAAGAAGATCGAACCGCAGCCGCGCTCCGGCCGTCAGGAATTGCTGGAAAACATCGTCAACCGCTACGTCTGAGGGCGGACGCTGGACAGACAGCTGCCCGATGTGGCCGAAAGCCGCCGTGATCGCCTTTTGCTAATCCGCTCTTCCTAAGGGAGATGACGATGGCAAACGGGCGGATCACGGTGCGCAAGGCGCAGGCGGGCGACGTCGCAGCCTTGACACAGGCGCTGCGGGAAACCTTTGAAGGCACCTGGCTGCCGCACGTCACCCAGGCATCGGCGCGGCGCTATGTCGAGACCGACACGTTCAACGAGCGCACCCGCAATGTCTACAAGGCGGTCGGCTACATCCGAAAAAGACCGCTATCCCGATGATGAATGGGACAGCGGCTTCGCCACCGTGCTGTTCGTGAAACGGCCCGGCTGATCTTCCTGACTCGGGTTTTGGCGCGCGGAACGGCTTTGCGCCGAAGCGCTCATCCGGCGACAAGGTTTTGCCCTTGGCCGCCCCTCAATGACCTCGCTCTTGCCTTCAAACTGCCGTCACGTATCTCGTATAAGAGGGGCCTGTGGCGGGTGAAAAGGAAGGAGGCGAACCGATATGCAGCACGAACGCGAAATCGACGCCCTGCTCTCATCTGGGGAGACCGGATCGATCATCGACCGGCTGATGGCGCTGCCGCGGCCGACCGACGACGTGAAAAACCAATGGGATCGCGCCGTCAGCAACCGTTTTGAAGTCCGGCTGGTGAGACAGATGCGCTCGCAGATCGACGCCGGCAGCGATCGCCAGAACGCTGCTTGATTCCCTGAACTGACTTAGCCCCGGCGCAACCTGACCGGGGCTTCGCCAAAAGCTCTTGAAAACGCTCTGGAAAATGCCGCGGCGGACGAGAATCCCGTCCGCCCGGCAATATCCGCCATGGCCACGCGCGTGTCGACCACCAGCCGGCGCGCGGCCCCTAGCCGCAGCCTCAGATAATAGGCGCCCGGCGTCTCGCCAATCGACTTGCGGAAGATGCTTTCCAGGGTGCGCGCCGTCACGCCGGCACGCTTGGCTATTGCTTCGATGGTCAGCGGCTGATCGACATGCGCTTCCATCAGCCGGATGGCCTGCGCCAGGCGTGGATCGTAGCCATCGAGCCGACCAAGCGAGACCAGCGGTTGCGCATCCGTCGCCACGCGCGCCTGATCGTAGATGAATGCGCTTGCCACATCGAGCGCAACGGCCATGCCGAGCCGGGTGCGAATCAGGTGCAGCATCAGGTCCAGGGTCGGTGATGCGCCGCCCGTGGTGAACACCGGCCCATCGATGATGTATCGATCGGGGCGCACGTCTACGCCGGGAAAGGCCGACGAAAAATCTTCCATGTCTTCCCAATGGGTGGTGGCGCTGCGCCCTTCCAGCAAGCCGGCGCGCGCCACCAGCCAGGTGCCCGCCTCGACGCCGCCGCAGGCGCGGGCCGACCGCGCCGCGCGGCGCAGCCCGGCGAGCAAGGCAGACGTGGCATAGTTCTGCGTGCCGAAGCCCGCGACCACGACCAGGACATCGGTTGGTTCCGTCGCATCGAATCGGCCGCTGACCGCCACGGGCAGGCCGCATGTCGTGACCGGCGCCTCCCCGGTTACCGAAACCAGCTTGAAGTCGAACAGGGTTTCGCCGGCGATGCGGTTGGCGGCGCGCAGCGGATCGACGGCGCACGCCACGCACATGATGGATGCCCCGGAAAACACCAGCAACGTCACCTTGAGCGGCGACTGCTCGGCGCGAAAGATTGTCGTTTTTTCGTTTTTTGGCATGCAGCCTTCGTAAAGCGCAAAACAGTCGCGTGCAAGTCGCGCAATGCTGTGCTTCTGTTTCGATTGGGAGGAGAATTCCATGCCGCTTGCGATGAACCGTGAGGTCTTCATTACCTGTGCCGTGACCGGATCCGGCGGTTCGCAGGATCGCTCTCCGCATGTGCCGCGTTCGCCCAAGCAGATCGCCGATTCGGCCATCGACGCGGCCAAGGCCGGTGCGGCAATCGTCCACTGCCATGTCCGCGACCCTGAGACCGGCAAACCCAGGCGCGATGTGCATCTCTACCGCGAAGTGACCGAGCGCATCCGCGACGCGAATGTCGACGTGGTGCTCAACCTCACCGCCGGCATGGGCGGCGACATGGTGTTCGGCTCGCCGGAAGCGCCGCTTCCGCTCAACGAAAAGGGCACCGACATGGGCGGCGCCACCAACCGCATGGAACATGTGCGCCAGTGCCTGCCGGAAATCTGCACGCTCGACTGCGGTACCATGAACTTCGCCGAAGCCGACTATGTCATGACCAATACGCCCGGCATGCTGCGCGCCATGGGCGGCATGATGACGGCGCTCGGCGTCAAGCCGGAGATCGAGGCTTTCGACACCGGCCACCTCTGGTTCGCCAAGCAACTGGTCGAGGAAAAGGTGCTTAACCCCGATGCGCTGGTGCAGCTCTGCATGGGCGTGCCGTGGGGCGCGCCCGACGATCTCAACACCTTCATGGCAATGGTCAACAATGTGCCGTCGACCTGGAATTGGTCGGCCTTCGCCATCGGCCGTAACCAGATGGCCTATGCCGCCGCGGCCGTGCTCGCCGGCGGCAACGTCCGCGTCGGTCTGGAAGACAATCTCTGGCTCGACAAGGGCGTGCTGGCCACCAACGCGCAGCTGGTCGAGCGCGCCGCCAGCATCGTCACCAATCTCGGCGCCCGGATCTTGGGGCCGGAGGAAGTGCGCAAGAAGCTCAACCTGACCAAGCGGGCGCCGATCGCAGCCGCGGCGTAAAACGGGGTCTGATCATGGCTACCGTCAAGTTCACCGCGATGAAGGATGGCGACAGGGACGATTACGAGTTCCTGACCGCCCATGAAATCGACTATGCCGCCAAAACCGGCGAGCGGCTGCTCGACGCGCTGGTCCAGCTCGACGAGGGGCTGTCCGGCTACAAGATCACCCGGCTCGGCCATTCGCTGCAGGCGGCGACGCGCGCCTGGCGCGACGGCGCCGACACCGACTGGATCGCCTGCGCGCTGCTGCATGATATCGGCGACATCTACGCGCCCTACAATCACGACGAATACGCCGCTTCGATCCTGAAGCCCTTCGTGCGCGAGCAATGCACCTGGGTGGTGGAAAAGCACGGTGACTTCCAGCGGCTCTACTACGCCCATCATCTCGGCGGCAACCGCCATGCGCGCGATCGCTTTGCCGGCCACGCCTATTTCGACGATTGCGACCAGTTTTGCGAGCGCTGGGACCAGTCGAGCTTCGATCCCGATTACGAGACGCTGCCGATCGACTTCTTCCGACCCTTCGTGCTCGAGGTCTTTGCCCGCAAGGCTTACGACCCGGCCGTGATCCGCGCCGGCGAGCGCGTGCCTCTCGTCGATCCCGAAACAGCCAGGACAAGAACCGGAGCTTCCGCATGAGCATCATCAACAAGGCGGCCGCCATTGGCGGCGGTGTCATCGGCGCCGGCTGGGTGGCGCGGTTGCTGCTCAACGGTATCGACGTGTCGATCTTCGATCCCGATCCCGAAGCCTCGCGCAAGGTCTCGGAAGTGATGAAGGGCGCGCGCCGCGCCTACAAGCAGATGGTGCCCGGCGGCTTGCCGAAAGAGGGCAAGCTCACCTTCGCCAAGACCATTGCCGAGGCGGTCGCCGATGCCGATTTCATCCAGGAAAGCGTGCCGGAGCGTCTCGATCTCAAGCACAAGGTGCTGGCCGAGATCGACGCCCATGCGCCGGCCAACGCGATTGTCGGCTCCTCGACCTCCGGCATCAAGCCGACCGACATGCAGGTGGCGATGAAGAAGCACCCGGAGCGGCTGGTCGTCGGCCATCCGTTCAACCCGGTCTATCTCCTGCCGTTGGTCGAAATCGTCGGCGGCGAGCAGACCTTTCCCGAGGCCATCGAGGTCGCCAAGGAGATCTATGCCTCGATCGGCATGAAGCCTGTCGTCATCCGCAAGGAGATCGAGGCCTTCGTCGGCGACCGCCTGCTGGAAGCAGCCTGGCGCGAGGCGCTGTGGCTGATCAAGGACGGCATCTGCACGGTCGAGGAACTCGACGACATCATGCGCTACGGTTTCGGCCTGCGCTGGGCGCAGATGGGCATGTTCCAGGTCTACCGCGTCGCCGGCGGCGAGGCCGGCATGCGCCACTTCATGGCGCAGTTCGGGCCGTGCCTGAAATGGCCGTGGACCAAGCTGATGGACGTGCCGGAATTCAACGACGAGCTGGTCGACCTGATCGCCACCCAGTCGGACGACCAGGCGCATGGCCTGTCGATCCGCGAGCTGGAAAAGATCCGCGACGACAATCTTGTCGCGATCATGGATGCGCTGTCGAAGCAGAACAAGGGCAAGGGCTGGGGCGCCGGCGCGCTGCATAAGGATTATACGAAGCAGCTGGCCAAGCTGGCGGCGAAGAAGCCGACGGCTTCCACGGCCGCCGAGAAGGCCAAGGCCTCCAAGCCGGTGAAGAAGGCGGAGAAGCCGAAGAAAAAGAAGAAGGGCTGAGGCCATGGATTTCGGTCTTTCGGAGGAACAAAAACTCATCGTCGAGACGACGCGCGCCTTCGTCGAGAACGAGCTTTATCCGCATGAGCGCGAGGTCGAGCGCACCGGCGTGCTGCGCCGCGAGCTGATCGAGGAGATCAAGGCCAAGGCGATCGAGGCCGGGCTCTATGCCGCCAACATGCCGGCGGACGTCGGCGGCGCGGGTCTCGATACGGTGACCTGGCTGCTCTACGAAAAGGAACTCGGCCGCGCCAATTATGCGCTGCACTGGACCTGCGTCGCGCGGCCTTCCAACATCCTCCTGGCCGGCACCCCCGAGCAGCGCGAAAAATATCTGTTTCCTTGCATCCGTGGCGAGAAATGGGACTGCCTGGCGATGACCGAGCCTGGCGCCGGCTCCGATTTGCGCGGCATGAAGGCGTCAGCCGTGCAGGACGGCGATGACTGGGTGCTCAACGGCACCAAGCATTTTATCTCTCACGCCGATCTCGCTGATTTCGCCATCGTCTTCATGGCGTCCGGCGAAGAGGATTCGCCGCGTGGCAAGCGCAAGAAGATCACCGCCTTCTTTGTCGACAAGGGCACCAAGGGTTTCACGGTGCGCGATGGCTACCGCAACGTCTCCCACCGCGGCTACACCAACGCCATCCTCGAATTCGACGATTGCCGGCTGCCGGCAAGCCAGGTTCTCGGCGAAGTGCACAAGGGCTTCGATGTTGCCAATTCCTGGCTGGGCGCCACGCGCCTGCAGGTTGGCGCCACCTGTCTCGGCCGCGCCGAGCGGGCGCTCGGCCATGCGGTGGAGTATGCCGCGCAGCGCCAGCAATTCGGCCAGCAGATCGGCAAGTTCCAGGGCGTGTCGTTCAAGCTCGCCGACATGGCGACCGAATTGAAGGCCGCCGACCTCATGGTCTTCGAAGCCGGCTGGAAGTACGATCAAGGCACCGTCACCGACCAGGACATGGCCATGGCCAAGCTGAAGGCCACCGAAATGCTCGCATACGTTGCCGACGAGGCGATCCAGATCCATGGCGGCATGGGGCTGATGGACGACCTGCCGCTGGAGCGCATCTGGCGCGACGCTCGCGTCGAACGCATCTGGGAGGGCACGTCGGAGATTCAGCGACATATTATTTCGCGGGCGCTGCTGCGTCCGTTCGGTGCTTAGAGCATGATCCCCAAAGCCGAGATTCGGTTTTGTCGGGCAAACGAGATCGTTTGTCCTGAGATGCTCCAACGAAAAGATGACCATGCATAAACTCGAACGTCTCCTGCGCCCGAAATCGATCGCCGTCTTCGGTGGCGTGCAGGCCGCCGCCGTCGTCGCGCAATCGATCAAGATGGGTTTTGCCGGCGAGATCTGGCCGGTGCACCCGACCAAGGACGAGGTTGCCGGACGTAAGGCCTACCGGTCCGTCGCCGATCTGCCCGGCGCGCCGGATGCCGCCTTTGTCGGCGTCAACCGGCATCTGACCATCGAGGTCGTCAAGGCGCTGGCCGAACGCGGCGCCGGCGGCGCCGTCTGCTTTGCCGCCGGCTTCCTCGAGACCGAAGCCTATGACGATGACGGCGAGCGGCTGCAGGCCGAATTGGTCTCGGCCGCTGGCGAGATGCCGATCATCGGGCCGAATTGCTACGGCCTGATCAACTATGCCGACGGCGCGCTTTTGTGGCCTGACCAGCATGGCGGCATCCGGCTGGAGGAGGGCGGCAAGGGTGTCGCCATCATCACCCAGTCCTCCAACATCGCCATCAACATGACGATGCAGAAGCGCGGCCTGCCGATCGCCTTCCTGATGACCGCCGGCAACCAGGCGCAGACCGGCCTCTCCGAAATGGCGCTCGGCCTGATCGAGGATGAGCGGGTGACATCGCTCGGCCTGCACATCGAGGCCTTCGATTCGGTAGCCGGCTTCGAGCGGCTGGCGGCGCGCGCACGCGAACTGAAAAAGCCTATCATCGCCATGAAGGTCGGCCGCTCCGAACAGGCGCGGCAGGCGACCGTTTCGCACACCGCCTCACTGGCCGGCTCGGACGCGGCCTCGGGTGCCTTCCTGAGGCGGCTCGGCATTGCGCGCGTCGATTCCATCCCCGCCTTCATCGAGGCGCTGAAGCTGCTGCACATCACCGGGCCGCTGCCCGGCTACAGGCTGTCGTCGATGAGCTGTTCGGGCGGCGAGGCCTCCGTCATGGCCGACAGCGCCGAAGGCCGCTGGGTCAATTTCCCGGTTCTGACCGAGAGCCATCGCGCCCATGTCAAGTCGACGCTCGGGCCGCTGGTCGCGGTCGCCAATCCGTTGGACTATCACACCTTCATCTGGAACAACGAGCCGGCGATGACCGCCACCTTCACCGCCATGGTGTCGGGCGGTTTCGACCTCAACATGCTGGTGCTCGACTTTCCGCGCCCCGACCGCTGTTCGGTCACCGACTGGTGGGCGACGCTGCGCGCCTTCGAATCGGCGCTGAAGACCAACAGGGCGCATGGCGCGATCGTCTCCTCGCTGCCGGAGAACCTGCCCGAGGAATACACCGCCGAACTGATGGCGCGCGGCATGGTGCCCTTGTTCGGCATTTCCGAGGCCATGGATGCCGCAGGTGCAGCGGCCTTCATCGGCTGGGCATGGGCTGAACCGCAGGCGCAGCCGGTCGACACATCCGCTGCAGGTGCTGCCGGCGGTGAGCATGTCACGCCAGACGAAGCCGAAGCCAAGGCGCGGCTGATCAAGGCCGGGCTTCCGGTGCCCAAGGGCGAGCGCGCCGGCAATGCGGTCGAGGCGGTGATCTCCTCGATGGCGCTCGGCTTTCCCGTGGCGCTGAAGGCGCTGGGCGTCACCCATAAATCCGAGGTCGGCGCCGTCCGGCTCAATCTCAAGGACGCCGAATCCGTCAGCACGGCGGCGCATGATCTGCTGCCGCTCGGCACCGGCCTCTATGTCGAGCGCATGGTGCGCGACGGCGTCGCCGAACTGATCGTCGGCTTCACCAGGGATCCGATGTTCGGCGCTGTCATGACACTGGGCACTGGCGGCGTGCTGGTCGAATTGCTGCGCGACAGCGTCACGCTGATGCTGCCGGCGACCCGCGACGACATCGAGGCGGCTTTGCGCGGCCTGAAGCTGTTCCCGCTGCTCGAAGGCTATCGCGGCCGGCCGAAGGCCGATGTCGCGGCCGCCATCGACGCCATCGCGGGCATTGCCGGCTTCGTGCAGAAGAATGCCGGCGAGATCGAGGAACTCGACATCAACCCGCTGATCGTCTGCGTCGAGGGCAAGGGTGCCTGGATCGCCGACGCGCTGCTGGTGCTGGGAGAGAACAAGAATGTCTGACGTCATTTCGACGCGCCGCGAAGGCTCTATCCTCGAGGTCACGCTCGACCGGCCCAAGGCCAACGCCATCGACCTGAAGACTTCGCGGCTGATGGGGCAAACCTTCAAGGCGTTCCGCGACGATCCGGAACTGCGCGTCGCCATCGTCAAGACAGCCGGCGACAAGTTCTTCTGCGCCGGCTGGGACCTGAAGGCCGCCGCCGGCGGCGACGCGGTCGACGGCGACTATGGCGTCGGCGGCTTTGCCGGCCTGCAGGAATTGCGCGACTTGAACAAGCCGGTCATCGCTTGCGTCAACGGCATGGCGGTGGGTGGCGGCTTCGAACTGGCGCTGTCCTGTGACCTCATCTACGCCTCTGACCACTCCTCTTTCGCGCTGCCCGAAATCCGTGCCGGCACGCTGGCCGACGCGGCGACAATCAAGCTGCCGAAGCGCATTCCCTATCATGTCGCCATGGACCTTCTGCTCACCGGCCGCTGGATGGATGTCACTGAGGCGCATCGCTGGGGCCTGGTCAACGAAGTGCTGCCCAAGGAAAAGCTCGAGGACCGCGTCTGGGAGATCGCCCGCCTGCTCGCCAGCGGCCCGCCGCTGGTCTTCGCCGCGATCAAGGAGACCGCGCGCGTGGCCGAAGCGCTGACCTTCCAGGACGCCATGAACAAGGTAACGCGCCGCCAGTTGGCGACGGTCGATGCGCTGTATGGGTCGGAAGACAATATGGAAGGTTTCCGCGCCTTCGCCGAAAAGCGCGATCCGGTGTGGAAGGGGAAGTGACTCCGCGGAGATGACAGCGCGAAGCACCCCCCTCTGCCCTGCCGGGCATCTCCCCCGCAAGGGGGGAGATCGGATGTTATCTCTGCTTTCTCCAATGACCAGCGCCGCAAGAAAAGCGCCGCGATCAAAGTTGCTAATCTCCCCCCTTGCGGGGGAGATGTCCGGCAGGACAGAGGGGGGTGACTGGGCTCGACCTTTGCAGTCGGCGTGTCCAGCATGACCGATTACACAAAACTCATCGACGCAGAGACCTGGGCCTTCATCGAGCGGACCAATTCCTACTATCCGCCCGATACGATCGACTACACGATCGCGCAGCAGCGCGAGATCTATGACCGTATGTGCCGGGAATTCTTTGCTGGCTATCCCCAGGGCGTGACGGTCGAAACCTCGGCCATTACAACACCAACGCACAATATCCCGATCCGCACCTACCGAAGCGCCCCGCGACCGGCGGCGACAGTGCTCTACATCCATGGCGGCGGCTTCATCCTTGGCGGGCTGGACAGCCATGACGACGTCTGCGCCGAGCTCTGCGCCCGCACTGGCTACGAAATTGTCTCCGTCGATTACCGGCTGGCGCCGGAGCATCTGCATCCGGCCGCCTTTGACGACGCCATGAGCGCTTTCGCATGGGCTGCCTCCACCCACGACCGACCCATCCTGCTTTGCGGCGACAGCGCCGGCGGCAATCTCTGCGCCGCCACTGCGCACGCAACGCGCGGCCATGCGAAACGGCCGGCAGGCCAGGTGCTGATCTATCCCGGCCTCGGCGGCGACCGCTCGAAGGGTTCGTATGTGACACATGCCGAAGCGCCGATGCTGACCATGCGCGATCTCGAATTCTACAAGCATATCCGCACCGGCGGGCAGGATCGCAGCGGCGATGCCACACTGGCGCCGCTTGCCGACACCGACTTCGCCAAGCTGCCGCCGACCGTGCTGGTCACCGCGCAGTGCGATCCGCTGTCTTCAGACGGCGAGGCCTATCGTGACCGCATCATCG
>NZ_QZXA01000007.1 GCF_003601985.1 Mesorhizobium jarvisii | reverse complement strand
CTTCAACAAGGCCAAGCAATTCCGTCGTATCGCAACCCGATACGACAAGCTGGCTGAGAACTATCTTGCCGCCCTCAAACTCGTCGCAATCCGCCTCTGGCTACGCGGTAATGAGTCTACGTCCTAGACAAACCGCACCGAGATGCGGCCTAGCCTCGCCCGTCTCCTCGACTTCATTCACGATACGGCGCTAAATATACTAAATATATACAAAGCACTGGCGTTTCATGGGAGGTGATGATGTCGGTGACGTATGATTTTTCGGGCCGAACAGCAATCGTCACAGGAGGCGCCCGTGGTATCGGTCGAGCGATAGCCCACAAGCTCTCTTTGAGTGGAGCGGACGTCTGGATCTGGGATATTGAGCCCGTCGAGCTTGAAGGCACACGATCTCTTTCAGTGGACGTGACGAAACGCGATAACGTCATGCAAGCGCTGACCATCATGGGTGAAGTCGGGGTCGACATTCTCGTCAACAATGCGGGGTGGCTGGGTGGCTATAAGCCGTTCGAGGAATTCGAACCGGCGGAATGGCAGAGAATCCTGCAGGTCAACCTTCTTGGCACGTTCGAAGTAACGCATCGCGTGCTCCCGCTTATGCGACGAGCGGGAAAGGGTCGTATCGTCAACATGGGATCCCTTGCCGGGAAAGAGGGACTGCCGAGCCTTGCGGCCTATTCCGCGGCCAGCGCCGGTGTCATCGCTTTTACCAAAGCACTGTCGCGTGAGATCAGCGATACCGATATTCGCGTCAACTGTATCGCTCCGGGACCGATCGATACGCGCCTTATCCGCGATCTCGGCAATGAAACCGTCGATGCGATGATATCGGCAAGTCCGCTGAAGCGGCTCGGCGATCCGAACGAGGTAGCGGCGCTCGTGGTGTGGCTTTGCTCGGATGCCAGTGCGTTCAACACCGGCGCTGTTTTCGACATGTCGGGCGGCCGAGCCCGATACTGACAGAGATCGCGGGAAAGTATCCCCGGGCAACATGCCGGCTGAGCAGATCGGCTCTCCAAGGTTGCTCGGCATGGCAATCTGTTCATCACAGGGGTCGTATTTTCGAGATCATCGGCGATCATGATCGCGACGAGACGAATCATGCGATATGGCGCAGGCTTGACGAGCCGGTACGCTGCGCGTGAATTTGCCAATATGACGAACCGCTTGCTCAAGGCATGACAGGCGAGGGGGGACGAAAAATGACCGCGCCCGGCGATTTGCTGCAGGCACTTTTTCTGAGGCTCAAAAGCGATAAGTCGCTGTCTGCGCTGCTTGGTGGCGCCGGGCTGCTTGAGCGGGCGACCGAGAATGCCGCCTTTCCCTACGTGACTTTTGGTCAGACCAGTGCCTTTGACTGGGACACCGGCGCCGAGAACGACGACGATCAGTTGATTACGCTGCATGTCTGGTCGAAAGCCCATGGTGAAGACGAAACCCTTGCCATCATGGCCGCCATCAAGGCCCGCCTTGCCAACGCCGCACTGGTGGTCGGCCGGCGCGGCAAGACGCGGCTGTCGCTTGAATTCACCGAGGCCCGTTACGACGAGGAACTCCTTGTGCATCACGGGCTGCTGCGGTTTCGCGCGCTGACACAGGAAAATGCCTGACACGCTTTCAATCTGGCCGAAACGGAGTCTAGACTGGCGTCTGCGGGATTTCGTCGGGTTGGGGCGTCGAAATGACATCGGTCGTCTGGCGTTTCAGGGGGTGTAGCGGGCATGGTTTTCGCATCGATCACCGTTCATTTCACGTTCAGCACCGATGCGTTACAACGCCGACCATGAAAACGCTTCGCTCCCACTTTCGAACCGCGACCCTGGCGCTCTGTGCGGCCGGGCTGTTGGCGTCGCAGGCGACGGCGATGTCGGTGATCGCGCCCGACCAGTCCAGCCCGATCGTCCTGGCCGCATCCGACTGCTACGCGATCGGCCAGCAGGTGGCCGAGCAGAATGGCGGGACGCTGGCCAAGGCCTCGCAGTCGACACGCGGTGGCCAGCCGGTCTGCGTCATCGTCGTGCTGGTGCCTGGCAAGGACGGGCAGCGTCCGCGCCGTTCCGAGATCGTCGTTCCGCAGAACTGACCCACCCGTTTCCCAGGCTGCCGGAATCGGCCTATATCTGAACAAGTCCTTCAAAAGGTATCGATCTCCGCATGCGCGTACTCGTCGTCGAGGATGACAAGGATCTCAACCGGCAGATAGCGGACGCGCTGGTCGACGCCGGCTACGTCGTCGACCGTGCTTTCGACGGCGAGGAAGGCCATTTCCTCGGCGACACCGAACCCTACGACGCCGTCGTGCTCGATATCGGCCTGCCGCAGATGGACGGCATCAGCGTGGTCGAACGTTGGCGCCGTGGCGGCCGCAAGATGCCGGTGCTGATCCTGACCGCGCGCGACCGCTGGAGCGACAAGGTCTCCGGCATCGATGCCGGCGCTGACGACTATGTCACCAAGCCCTTCCACATCGAGGAGGTGCTGGCGCGGCTCCGGGCGCTGATCCGCCGCGCCGCCGGCCATGCCTCGTCGGAACTCACCTGCGGGCCGCTGCGCCTCGACACCAAGGCCTCGAAAGCCGATGTCGACGGCGTGCCGCTGAAGCTGACCTCGCACGAATTCCGCCTGCTTGCCTATCTGATGCACCATATGGGCGAGGTGGTCTCGCGCACCGAACTGGTCGAGCATCTCTACGACCAGGATTTCGACCGCGATTCCAACACCATCGAGGTCTTTGTCGGGCGGCTGCGCAAGAAGATGGGCATCGACATGATCGAAACCGTGCGTGGCATGGGCTACCGCATGCGCGAGCCGGAGGCGTAACTCGGAACCGCTCAAACCAACCGCAAGGGCGCCGCTTTCGCTGCGTTTGTGGCCCCGTTCGCTGACGTTCCGCGTGATCGCCTTTTCCACCGTGTGGGCGATCCTGACCCTTGTCGTCATTTTCACCCTGATCACCACGCTCTACCGCCAGGCCAGCGAGCGCGGCTTCGACAGCCTGCTTTCGGCGCATCTGTTCAACCTGATCGGGTCCATCGGCATTTCCGACACCGGTGCGCTCACCGGCGCCCCGGACCTTGGCGACCTCCGCTTCTCCGAGCCGAATTCCGGTTGGTACTGGTCGGTCGAGCCTGCCTCGGAAGGTGTGCATGGTGACCTTCATTCGTCGTCGATGACGAGCAAAATTCCGTCGCCAAGCGTCGCCGAGGTGCCCTTCAATGCCAGCTTCCAGCGCAGCTATTCGGCCGAAGGGATAGACGGCGAGCAGCTCGAAGTGTTCGAGAGCGAATTCGTGCTCGATGCCAAGAACCGCGCCGCGCGTTTTCGCGTGATGGGCAACCAGAGCGAACTCGAACAGGAAATCGCCACCTTCCAGCGCCGCCTGCTGACCTATCTCAGCCTATTCGGCGTCGGCATGATCGCCATCAACGCCATTGCCATCCTGCTCGGCCTGCAGCCGCTGCGCCGGGTGCGCAACGCCCTTGCCATGGTGCGCGAAGGCACCGCGCAGCGGCTCGACGGCCGCTTTCCTGCCGAGATCGAGCCGTTAGCCAACGAAACCAACGCCTTGATCGAAAACAACAAACGCATCGTCGAGCGCTCGCGAACCCAGGTCGGCAATCTCGCCCACTCGCTGAAGACGCCGCTGGCGGTGCTGCTCAATGAGGGCCGGGCGCTTGGCGGCGCCAAGGGACAATTGATCGCCGAGCAGGCCGCCTCGATGCAGAAGCAGGTCGACCATTATTTGCAGCGCGCCCGCGTCGCGGCGCAGCGCGACAGCGTCGTGTATCGTACGCCGGTGGCGCCGCTGGTGCAGCGCATGGTGCGGGTCTTGCAGAAGCTCAATCCGCAGACCAGCCTGTCGCTGTCCCTGCCGGCCACCGAGATCGTCTTTGCCGGGGAGCGCGAGGACCTCGAGGAACTGCTCGGCAATCTTCTCGAAAATGCGATGAAATGGGCAAAAAGCGCGGTATCGGTCACGGTGGCGCCCCTGGCCGGCAAGGACGACAATCTTTTCGAGATCAGCATCGACGACGACGGTCCTGGCATTCCCGAGGACAAGGCGCGCGATGCGCTGAAGCGTGGAAGGCGTCTGGACGAGACAAAACCGGGAACAGGTCTGGGACTTGCCATTGTCGCCGACCTCGTCAACGAGTATGGAGGCGTTCTCGCGCTCGAACGGTCCGACCTGGGTGGATTGAAGGCAGTGGTGCGCTTGCGGACCCTTCACTGATGATCCCGGACCAATCGACAGCGATGGAAGGCGTTTGTCATGGCGGCATATCGATTGATCCCGGAGCAATGCCGATTGCTCTCGAACTTGCCGGCAGCGGCCAAATTTCCGACAAATATCAATACTATGGCCACGCCTACTTCTCCGATGACGCGGCCCCCGGCGCATCCATGGCAGGCTCCAACTCAAGAAAACCGGTTGTTGGCATGAAGATTCGCGTCGCGCTTGTTTCCGCATTGCTGGCCGTTTCCGGCTGCACCACCTTGAGCGGCAAGGGCCCTACCGTGACTCCGACACCGGCCTCGACGCCTCCGACAAGCGGCAAGGTCACCAAGTCGATCATTTCGGCGATGGACGGCGGCCTCGTCGGCGGCTCGATCGGCAATGGCCTCAGCGACGCCGAGAAGCGCAGTGCGCTCGAGGCCGAATACAAGGCGCTTGAATATACGACGAGCGGTCAGAAAGTGGCGTGGAAGGGCGATCAGGCTTCGCACTATGGCGAGGTGGTTCCGGCCCAGCCCTATCGCGTCGGTTCGCAGGACTGCCGCCAATACACGCAGACGGTGTTCACCGGCGGCGCCGGGGTGACGGCGCGCGGAACCGCTTGCCGCAATGCCGATGGCAGCTGGACGCCGCTAACCTGACGGCTGCATGTCGCCCAAAAGTGCGCAGCGGTTTTGGGACAATGACATGCACCAAAAACGGACCGGCCCAGCTCCGGTTGATGTCGATCAAGGACGTCAGGCGCGCTGACCGTCAAAGCGTCGCAGGATGCCTGTGTTGGCAGGGCGGGGCTCTGTCGTTATTGGAAGAACCATGCTGTTCTGGGTCATAGCCGCGATACTGACGCTCGGCGCGAGCCTGGCGGTGCTGCTGCCGCTGGCCGCGGGAGCCAAGGGCACGTCGTCGAGTGGCGATCACGATCTGGAAGTCTATCGCGACCAGTTGTCCGAGCTTGACCGCGACGCCGGGCGCGGCTTGATCCAGCCGGTGGAAGCGGCCGAGGCGCGCGCCGAAATCGCGCGCCGCATCCTGCGCCTCGACAATGCCGATACGGCCGGCAAGGCATCGGCCCGGCCGGCTTCGGTCACGGCGCGGCTTGTCGCGACCGTGGCGGTGCTGGCGGTCCCGCTGGTCAGCTGGGGTGTTTACAGCCAGATCGGCTCGCCTGACTTGCCGGCGCAGCCGCTCAGCCAACGGCTGACCAAGAACCCGGCCGACAGTTCGGTCGACGAATTGGTTGCACGCGCTGAGGCCCACCTTGCCGCCAACCCGTCCGACGGCAGGGGGTGGGACGTGCTGGCCCCGGTCTATCTGCGCATGCAGCGCTTCTCCGACGCGGTCGCCGCGTACCGCAATGCCATCCGCCTCGCCGGCGACAGCGCTGTTCGCCAGGCCGGCCTCGGCGAGGCAATCGCCGGTGCCGCGGGCGGTATCGTTTCCGCCGATGCCCAGGATGCCTTCGAGGCGGCGCTGAAGCTCGATCCCGCCAATGCCAAGGCCAGCTTCTACCTGGCCGTGGCCTTGGCGCAGGAGGGGCGCAACAAGGAAGCGATCACGGCCTGGCAGGCGATGCTGGGCACTTTGCCGCCGGATTCGCCATGGCGCAGTGCCGTCGAGCAGGCACTGGCAAAATCCGCTAGCCCCGAAGTCGCTTCCGGCGCGGCCGCGAAGGGCCCCGATGCCGCAGATGTCGACGCCGCATCCTCCATGTCGCCGCAGGATCGCGAAGCCATGATCAACACCATGGTCGCCGGCCTCGACGAAAAACTGCGGCAAAATCCGCGAGACACGGAAGGATGGATGCGGCTCGTTCGTTCCTATGTCGTGCTGGGCAAAACCGATCAGGCGCGCGAGGCGCTCGGTCGCGCCATCGCCGTCTTTGGCGCCGGCAGCGACGAAGCCAAGAAATTCACCGCCTTTGCCGCCTCGCTCGGCCTGACGGCGACGGAGTAAAACGTGTCATGACACGCAAGCAGAAGCGATTGTCGGTCATCGTGGGCGGATTGGCTTTCCTGGGTGCCGCCACCGGGCTGACCTTCTACGCGCTTGGCCAGAAGGCCTCCTACTTCTACATGCCGGCCGACCTCACCACGGCGAGCGTCCAGCCCGGCCAGCGCATCAGGCTCGGCGGTTTGGTCGAAAAAGGCACCATCCAGCGCGGGCAGGGCGCGACGGTCGCCTTTTCGGTCACCGACACGCACAAATCGGTCAAGGTCACCTATACCGGAATCTTGCCCGACCTCTTTCGCGAGGAGCAGGGCGTCATCACCGAGGGCAGTTTCGGTCCGGACGGCGTCTTTGTGGCCGACAGCGTGCTTGCCAAGCATGATGAGCGCTATATGCCCAAGGAAGTGGCCGACGGGCTGAAGGCCAAGGGCGTCTGGCAGGAGAGCAAGAGTGAATAGCCCTGGCGGGAGAGCAAGAGTGAATTGCGGAAACAACCATGGTTGAGACCGGACATTTCGCCCTGGTCCTGGCGTTTGCGCTCTCGCTGGTGCAGACGATCGTGCCGCTGTTCGGCGCACGCCTCAACAACCAGCGCCTGATGGCTGTCGGCGGTCCTGTCGCCGTGACCGGCTTCGCGCTGACGGCGCTGTCCTTTGTCGCATTGGCGAGCGCCTATGCGAACTCCGATTTCTCCGTGGCGAGCGTCTGGGAAAACTCGCATTCGCTGCAGCCGATGATCTACAAGATCACCGGAACCTGGGGCAATCACGAAGGCTCGATGCTGCTCTGGGTGCTGATCCTGACCTTCTTTGGCGCGCTTGTCGCCGCTTTCGGCTCCAATCTGCCGGCGACGCTGCGCGCCAATGTGCTGGCCGTCCAGGGCGCTATCGGCGCTGCCTTCTTCCTGTTCATCCTGGCGACGTCCAATCCTTTCATCCGGCTCAATCCGGCGCCGATCGAGGGCCGCGACCTCAACCCGGTCCTGCAGGATCTCGGCCTGGCCATTCATCCGCCGCTGCTCTATCTCGGCTATGTCGGCTTCTCCATCTGCTTTTCCTTCTCGGTCGCCGCCCTGATCGAGGGGCGCATCGACGCCTCCTGGGCGCGCTGGGTGCGGCCATGGACGCTGGTCGCCTGGATGTTCTTAACTGGCGGCATCGCCATGGGGTCGTACTGGGCCTATTACGAACTCGGCTGGGGCGGTTTCTGGTTCTGGGATCCGGTCGAGAACGCCTCCTTCATGCCGTGGCTGGCGGGCACCGCGCTGCTGCATTCGGCGATCGTCATGGAAAAGCGCTCGGCCCTGAAGATCTGGACGCTGCTGCTCGCCATCCTCACCTTTTCGCTGTCGCTGCTCGGCACCTTCCTGGTCCGTTCGGGCGTGCTCACCTCGGTGCATGCCTTCGCCACCGATCCGGCGCGCGGCGTCTTCATCCTGTGCATCCTGACGCTGTTCATCGGTGGCTCGCTGGCGCTGTTTGCGCTGCGCGCCTCGCGATTGACCGCCGGCGGCCTGTTCCATCCGATCTCGCGTGAAGGCGCGCTCGTCCTCAACAATCTGTTCCTGACCACGGCGACCGCCACAGTGCTTGTCGGCACGCTCTATCCGCTGGCGCTGGAGGCGCTCACCGGCGACAAGATCTCGGTCGGGGCACCGTTCTTCGACCTGACCTTCGGCCCATTGATGCTGCCGCTTCTGGTCCTCGTGCCGTTCGGCCCGCTGCTCGCCTGGAAGCGCGGCGACATCATCGCCGCGTCTCAGCGTCTTATGGCGGCCTTTGCCACGGCGCTGGCGGCGATGCTCGTCACCGGCCTGTTTATCGACGGCGCCTCGGTGTTCGCCGCCCTCGGCATCGGCCTTGCGGTCTGGCTGGTCGCCGGTGCGCTCACCGACCTTGCCGTCAAGTCCGGCGTCGGATCGGTTGCGCCGGCCGTCATGGTCAGGCGCTTCGCCGGCCTGCCGCGCTCGGTCTTCGGCACGGCATTGGCCCATCTCGGCCTTGGCCTGACCTTGCTCGGCATCGTTGCCACGCTCTCTTTCGGCACCGAGAAGATCCTCACCATGCGCGCCGGCGAGACGGTGGAATTGTCTGGCCATACGCTGCGTTTCGTCGGGCTTTATCCGGCGCAGGGGCCAAACTACAGCGAGGACCGTGGCCGCTTCGAGCTGATCGGTGTCAGCGGCAGTCCTGTCGGCGAAATCAGTTCCGCCAAGCGTTTCTATCCGGTGCGGCAGACGACGACGACGGAGTCCGGCATCAAGACCCTTGGTCTTTCCCAGCTCTACCTATCGCTTGGCGACGAGGCCAAGGACGGCTCGGTCGTGGTGCGCCTGTGGTGGAAGCCGCTGGTGACGCTGATCTGGGGTGGCGGTCTGGTGATGATGGCGGGTGCGGCCATGTCGCTGATGGACAGGCGTCTGCGTGTCGGCGCGCCCTCGCGCCGGCGCAAGCAGGCGAGCGCCGAGACGCCCGCGGTCCTGCCATGAAGGCAAGGTTCTGCGCCGCGTTGCTCGTCCTGATGCTGGCGCTCGGCTTTGCCGGCATGGCGCTGGCGGTGAAGCCTGACGAGATGCTGGCCGATCCGGCGCTCGAGGCGCGGGCGCGGGCGCTGTCGGAAGGCCTGCGCTGCATGGTCTGCCAGAACCAGTCGATTGACGAATCCGACGCCGACCTTGCCCGCGACCTGCGCATCCTGGTGCGTCAGCGCCTCGTCGCCGGCGATACCGACCAGCAGGTCATGGACTATGTGGTTTCGCGCTACGGCGAATTCGTGCTGCTGAAGCCGCGCTTCGACCTGCGCAACGCACTGCTTTGGGGCACGCCGGCGCTGTTGCTGCTGGTCGGAGGCGTGTTCATCGTGCTGACCGCGCGCTCGCGCCGACCCCTGGCGACAAAGAGCCTGTCCGCCGATGAACAGGCGGCATTGGACGCTATCCTGCACCGCGACTGACGGCTCCCTTCGACCGCCAACATTACCAAAGTTTCACGCGTCGGAAATGGCGCGGTAATGTGCGCCGCTCTAATTCTCCTTTCCTGAGGATGCCGATCAAGCCGCGTCCCTTTGAAAGAGGATACGAGACCCCATGAATATTGCCCCCAATTCATACTCCCGCACCCGCAAGCGTCTCCTGGCTGCCGGCGCTTCCGTCGCCGTTGCCGGCGTGATCGGCGTTGGCGCGCTGACTAGCGGAACCAGCCCCGTTCTGGCCGATGCCGTACGCGTCGAGGCGCCGCAGGTGCAAGGTTTCGCCGATGTCGTCGAGCGCGTGTCGCCCGCCGTGGTCAGCGTCAAGGTGAAGGCCAAGATCCAGCCGACCGCCGATGATGGCTCCGATGGCCAGGACGGCTTCGACAATCTTCCCAACAATCCGCAACTGCGCCGCTTCTTCAAGGAATTCCGGGGCTTTGGCGACCAGGGCGGCCAGGATGACGAAGGCCATCGCCGCTTCGGTCACCGCGACCACAGCAATGACCAGCCGCGCCCGGTGGCGCAGGGCTCCGGCTTCTTCATCTCCGAGGACGGCTACCTCGTCACCAACAACCACGTCGTCGAAGAGGGCACCGCCTTCACCGTGGTGACCAATGACGGCAAGGAACTCGACGCCAAGCTGGTCGGCACCGACCCGCGCACCGATCTCGCCGTGCTGAAGGTCGAAGGTGGTGGCAAGTTCACCTATGTCGACTTCGCCGACGATTCCAAGGTTCGCGTCGGCGACTGGGTCGTGGCAGTCGGCAATCCGTTCGGCCTCGGCGGCACCGTCACCGCCGGCATCGTATCGGCGCGCGGCCGCGATATCGGCGCCGGCCCCTACGACGATTTCCTGCAGATCGACGCCTCGGTCAACCGCGGCAATTCGGGTGGCCCGACCTTCAACCTCAACGGTCAGGTGGTCGGCATCAACACGGCGATCTTCTCGCCCTCGGGCGGCAGTGTCGGCATCGCCTTCGACATTCCTGCCTCGACCGCCAAGCAGGTTGTCGAGGACCTGATGAAGAGTGGCGCGGTGCAGCGCGGCTGGCTGGGCGTCGAAATCCAGCCGGTTACCTCGGACATCGCCGAATCGCTCGGTCTGAAGTCCAACAATGGTGCGTTGGTGTCGAGTGCCCAGGACGAAGGTCCCGGCAAGAAGGCCGGCATCACGGCTGGCGACGTCATCACCCAGGTCGACGGCAAGGATGTTGCCTCGCCGAAGGAACTCGCCCGCCTGATCGGCGCCTATTCGCCCGGCAAGTCGGTTGACGTCACCGTCTGGCGTGGCGGCAAGAGCCAGACGATCAAGGTCGATCTCGGCAAGCTGCCGGCCAGCGACAAGCAGGCCTCGAACGATCAGCAGCAGCCACCCGCCGCTCCGGCGAAGCCTGATACGCTGGCCGATCTCGGCCTCACCGTCACCAAATCCGAAAACGGCAAGGGCCTTGTGGTGACCGATGTCGATCCCGACAGCGCTGCGGCCGACCGCGGCATTCAGCCGGGAGACATCATCACCGCGGTCAATTCGAACGAAGTGAATGGCACCGAGGATGTCACCAAGGCGATGACCGACGCGGTGAAGTCCGGCCGCAAGGCGGTGCTGATGCAGGTAACCCGCGACAACAACAACCGTTTCGTCGCGCTGCCCGTCGCCAAGGGCTGACAACGACTTTTCCGGTGCGGCGGTATCAAACACCCCCGAGCCGCCGCACGGGAAAGCATGGAGCCGGGTACGTTAGTCAGTCATCGTGCTCTCCTCCAGCGGCAGCGGGCCTCCCATCGCCCGCTGCCGCACATTCTAAAAGCCGCCCAAAAACGCTGCCTCGGGCCTGAGCCGAGAGAATGTGATGATTTGCCCGATCATGCCTCGAAGCGGGCGTGTCCAGGATGAAGACAATCACAGAGTAAGATTCTTCCGCGCGGGACCTCGATCATCTTGATCGCGATGCGCTTTGGCAAAGGCTAAAATGCAGATGTCTGCCACTCAACCTTCCAGCGAAATCGCGTATAACGGCCCTATGAAGATTCTCGTCATAGAAGACGATCGCGAGGCTGCCGATTATCTGCAGAAAGCCTTCACCGAGGCTGGTCATACCGCCCATGTCGCCGGTGACGGCGAGACCGGTTTTGCGCTTGCGGATGCAGGCGACTATGACGTGATGGTCATCGACCGGATGATGCCGCGCCGCGACGGTCTGTCGGTCATTGCCGGTCTTCGCTCCCGCGGCAACACCACGCCCGTGCTGATCCTGTCGGCGCTGGGCGAGGTCGATGACCGGGTCACCGGCCTGCGCGCCGGCGGCGACGATTATCTGACCAAGCCCTATGCGTTTTCCGAACTTCTGGCTCGCGTCGAGGTGTTGAACCGCCGTGCCAGTGCCAAGGAAGCCGAAACCGTCTACCGGGTCGGCGACCTTGAACTCGACAGGCTGTCGCATTCGGTGCGCCGGGCGGCGCGCGAGATCACCCTGCAGCCGCGCGAGTTCCGCCTGCTCGAATATCTGATGCGCCATGCCGGCCAGGTGGTGACGCGCACCATGCTGCTCGAAAATGTCTGGGATTATCATTTCGACCCGCAGACCAATGTCATCGATGTCCACGTCTCGCGGCTGCGCGGCAAGATCGAAAAAGGCTTCGACAAGCCGATCCTGCATACGGTTCGCGGCGCCGGCTACATGCTGAAGGGCGGCTAGGCGACAGCATGGCTCTCTCCGTGCCGGCCATCATGAGGACGACGGCAGCGCGGCTTTCGGCGCTTTACCTTCTGCTCTTCGCGCTCTGCGCCGTGCTGCTCGTCTTCTACATGACCTCGCTTTCGGCGCGCATGCTGACGGCGCAGACGCAGGAGACCATCAACGACGAAGTGCTGGGCCTCGCCCGCGCCTATCAGCGCGGCGGCCTGCCCGTGCTGGTGCGCGTGGTCGAAAACCGCTCCCGCCAGCCTGGGGCCAACCTCTATCTCATCGCCGATGCCAACGGCCAGATTCTAACCGGCAACGTACAGAGCCTCGAGCCGGGGGTGATCGACACCGAGGGTTGGACGACCGAGCCGTTCTCCTACAAGCGCTTTGGCGAAGGCGAGCTTGATCGCCTGCGCAGCGGAACGTCAGACCAGACGCCGCCGCCTGCGACCGGCGAGAACGCGGTGCCGGCCGAAGGCGAGAAGGGCCACAACGCCATTGCGCTGGTGCTGCGGCTGCCTAACCAGATGATCATGCTGGTCGGCCGCGATCTTGGCGAACCGGAGCGCTTTCGTGCCGTCATCCGCCGTGCGCTGACGCTGGCGCTCGGCATGATGGGGCTCGGCGGACTGCTAATCTGGTTCTTTGTCGGCCGCGCCGCGCTGAAGCGCATCGACAGCGTGTCGGAGGCCAGTCGTCGCATCATGGGCGGTGATCTCTCGGGCCGGCTGCCGGTGACCGGCGCCGGCGATGAATTCGACCGGCTTTCGGAAAATCTCAATTCCATGCTGGCCAGGATCGCCACGCTCAACGAAGGCCTCAAGCAGGTTTCCGACAACATCGCGCATGATCTGAAGACGCCGCTGACCCGGCTGCGCAACCGCGCCGAAGCGACACTTTCGGGCAAGCACAAGCCCGCCGATTACCGCCAGGCGCTGGAAGGCACCATCGCCGAGTCCGACCAGCTGATAAAGACCTTCAACGCCATCCTGATGATCTCCCGGCTCGAGGCCGGATATTCGTCAGAGCACACCAATCGCGTCGATCTGGCGGCGGCCGTGCGTGATGTCGCCGAGCTCTACGAGCCGGTGGCGGAAGAGGCTGGCGTTTCGCTCGAAGCCGACGTGAATGGCGCTTTTCTTGTCGACGGCAACCGCGAGCTGATCGGCCAGGCGCTGTCCAACATCGTCGACAATGCGATCAAATATTCGACGGACTCCACATCCAAGCCGGCCGTTCGCGTGACGCTCGAGCGGACCCATGGCGAGATCAGGCTTTGTGTCGTCGACAACGGCCAGGGCATTCCGGACGATGCCGATCGGGCCCGGGCGACCGAACGTTTCGTGCGGCTGGAGAAGAGCCGTTCGCAACCGGGCTCCGGCCTTGGCCTCAGCCTCGCTAAGGCGGTCATGAGTTTCCATCATGGAAGGCTTGATCTCTTGCCTGGCAATCCGGGACTATCCGTGGTCATGAGTTTCCCCGCACGGGAGGATCACTGATGGCTGCGGCTGCGAAGCGGACGGTCACGGACTGGCAGTTGAAGCCTGCCCTTGGGCTCGCCCCTCTCGACGAAGCCAGGTCGCGGCAGGAACTGGCCGAAATCGCCGCGGCGGCACGCGAAGAAGGGTTGACGCGGCTGGCCAAATTCCTGGCCGGCAAGGGGCAGGGCCGGGATTTCTTGGCCGCAGTCTTCGACCTCTCGCCGTTTTTGCGTGACGCGGCGCGGCGCAGGCCTCGTATCCTGGATGCCCTTTTCGACCAGCCGGTCGAGGCGCGCCTGGAGGCGATCACCGCCGCGATCGAACAGGCGCCGTTGGCCGAGGCGGTCTCCGAATCCAGCCTGATGATGGAACTGCGCCAGTGCAAGGCCGAGGCACATTTCCTGATCGCGCTGGCTGACCTTGCCGGTGAGGCGGAAACGTCGCTGACCGTGCGGCGGTTGAGTGATCTTGCCGATGCCTGCTCTCGCGCGGCCGTCGACTTCCTGCTGCGCGACGCGCATGGCCAGGGCAAGCTCAAACTGCGGGATCTCGACAACCCGTCGCTGCAATCGGGCTGGATCCTGCTCGGCATGGGCAAGCTTGGCGCGCATGAGCTGAATTTCTCCTCCGACATCGATCTTGTCGTCTTCTTCGATCCGGAAGCGCCTGCCGTGGTCGACCCGCTCGACGCCACGGAGCTGTTTTCGCGGCTGACGCGGCGCTTGGTGCGCATCCTGCAGGACCGCACCGAGCACGGCTATGTCTTCCGCACCGATCTCAGGCTGCGTCCCGATCCCGGTTCGACGCCGCTGGCGATTCCGGTTGAAGCGGCTCTGCGCTATTACGAGGCGCGCGGCCAGAACTGGGAACGCGCGGCGATGATCAAGGCGCGTCCGGTGGCCGGCGATCTGGCTGCGGGTGCTGCATTCCTCAGGGAACTCCAGCCCTATATCTGGCGCAAATACATGGACTACGCGGCGATTGCCGACGTCCATTCGATCAAGCGCCAGATCCACGCCCACAAGGGCCATGGCGAGATCGCCGTGAAGGGCCATAACGTCAAGCTCGGCCGCGGCGGCATCCGCGAAATCGAGTTCTTCGTCCAGACCCAGCAGCTCATCGCCGGCGGCCGCTTCCCCGAACTGCGCGGCCGCGAAACGGTGCCGATGCTTGGCCAGCTCGCCGCGCGCGGCTGGATCACCGCCGATGCGCGTGACGCACTCGCCCGCCAATACTGGTTCCTGCGCCGTGTCGAGCATGCCGTTCAGATGGTGGCGGACGAGCAGACGCATACGCTGCCGGAAGACGATGAAGGGCTGGAGCGCATCGCCCACATGCTGGGCTTTGCCGATGCGGCGGCGTTTTCCCTGGCGTTCCGCGCCTCGCTGCAGCAGGTCGAACGCCATTATGCAGCACTGTTTGAAACGGCCCCGGAGCTTTCGGCGGGGATCGGCAATCTGGTCTTCACCGGCGATGTCGATGACCCCAACACGCTGCAGACCTTGCAGGGTCTCGGCTTCCAGCGGCCGAGCGACATCTGCCGCGTCATCCGCGGCTGGCATTTCGGCCGCTATCGCGTCACCCAGTCGGCGGAAGCGCGTGAGCGGTTGACGGAATTGACGCCAGCGCTGCTCAAGGCCTTCGGCCAGACGCGCCGGGCGGACGAAGCCTTGATCCGTTTCGACGAATTCCTTGCCGGCCTGCCTGCCGGCATCCAGCTGTTCTCGCTGTTGCAGTCCAACCCGGCGCTGCTCAAGCTGATGGCGACGATCATGGGCGCCGCGCCTCGGCTGGCGGCGATCATCACGCGCCGGCCGCATGTTTTCGACGGCCTGCTCGACCCGGCCTTGCTGACTGAACTCCCCGACCGCGCCTATCTCTCGGCACGGCTTTCCGCCTTCCTTGAAGGCGACAGGGCCTATGAGGAGGTGCTCGACCGGCTGCGCATCTTTGCCTCGGAACAAAAGTTTCTGATCGGCGTGCGGCTGCTTGCCGGTTCGATCGATCCGGCCCGCGCCGGCCGCGCCTTTTCCGATCTCGCCGATCTCACCATCGAGGCGGCGTTGCAGGCGGTGACCGCCGAATTCGCGGCGCGCCACGGCACGATCGCCGGCGGCGTGGTTTCGCTGCTCGGCATGGGCAAGCTCGGCAGCCGCGAATTGACCGCGGGATCGGACGTCGATCTCATCCTGCTCTACGACCATGACGCGGACGCCGAGGACTCCGACGGCGACAAGCCGCTGGCGCCTTCCCACTACTACACCCGCATGACGCAGCGGCTGATCTCGGCCGTATCGGCGCCGACGGCGGAAGGAGTGCTCTACGAACTCGACCTGCGGCTGCGGCCGTCCGGCAACAAGGGGCCCGTGGCCACCCACATCGATGCCTTCAAGAAATATCAGCGCCAGGAGGCCTGGACCTGGGAACACATGGCGCTGTCGCGGGCACGCGCCATTGGCGGCGATGCCGGCCTGTGCGCCGAGGTCGAAGCGGAAGTCGCAGCCGTGCTTGGCCAGCCGCGCGACGCGGCAAAGGTGAAGACCGAAGCCTCGGACATGCGCGCCATGATCGAGAAGGAAAAGCCGGCACGCGATCTCTGGGACATCAAGCTGATTCCCGGCGGGCTGATCGATCTCGAATTCATCGCCCAGGTGGCTGTCATCACCGGGAAGGTCGAGGCCGGGCCGCGTGTCACCGGTACGGCGGAGATCCTGTCCCGCCTCGCGCCTGGCTTCGCCGGTGCCGGGGTCAGGCAAGAGCTTGGTGCCGCCTTCGCACTCTATCTGGCGCTGACCCAGATGACCCGGCTGTGCCTCACCGGCCCGTTCGAGCGCGACGACGTTCCGCCGGGGCTTTCGGATCTGCTTCTGGCGGTCACCGACCTGCCGGATTTCGGTGTGCTGGAAGCACATCTCAAGGAGACGTCGCAGAAGGTCAGGAAGGACTTTGATCTTTTGCTTCATGCCGGACGACCATGAAATAACTGTCGAAGCATCGGACCCAAAAGTGGAAGCCGGTTTTGGGAAAATCCGATGCTCGAACAATGAGATCGAGCGGCAACAGGATCGAAGATCCGCCGCTCTCGCATCGGGGGTGACGATGCAACAGGAGAAGACCATGAGAAAGTCAACCAAGCTTGCCCTCGCCTTCGCAGCACTTGCCGGCGCCGTCGGCACCACCGCCTATGCCGAAAACAATGCCAGCGCGAAAATGCGCGACGGCATGATGGCCCGACTCGACAAGGCGATGACCTATTCAGGCGGCGCCATCACCTTCGACCAGTTTTCCGACGCCATGAACGCGCGGCTGAAGAAGCTCGTTGCCGACAATGGCGGCAAGCTGACCGTCGCCCAACTCGCCGACGCGCTGGAGAAGGCGCGCTTCGAGCGGATGGCCAGGCGCATCATCGCCCGCTACGACACCAAGGGCGACGGCACGCTGACCACGGATGACATCACCGGTCGTGAGAAGAAGGTGTTCGCCATGCTCGACAAGAACAATGACGGCAAGATCGAGAAGAGCGAACTGCCGAAGGGCCATCGCCTTGGCCATCACCGCCAATCGGATGATGACGACGGCGTCCAATAACATTGTTTGATCAAGGCTCCGGCGATATCGCTCGGAGCCTGCTGCTCAAGCGGCGGCCCTGACGGCCGGCGGCGCCTTCTTCACTGGAATGCGCACCGACACGATCGTGCCGACACCTTCGGTCGAACGGATCTTCAGCGCGCCGCCCTGGAGCTCGGCCAGCGAACGTGAGATGGCGAGACCGAGACCGGACCCGGCATGGTTCTTGGAGAACTGGTTTTGCACCTGTTCGAAGGGTCGGCCGAGCTTGCCGAGCGCCTCTTTCGGGATGCCGCAGCCATTGTCCTCGATGGTCAGCACCAGCGCGCCCGATGTGTTGCGGGCCCTGACCGATATATGGCCGCCCTGGCCGGTGAACTTCACCGCGTTGGACAGAAGGTTGATGACGATCTGCTTGATCGCCCGGCGATCGGCGAACAGACTCAGAGCGTCGGCGATGCGCGTTTCCACCGTGATCGCCTTTTGCGCTGCCTGCAACGAGACGACGCGCACCGTCTCGCTGATCAGCGGACCGAGGTCGATCTGCTCCTGGTCCAGCGAGAACTGGCCGGCCTCGATCTTGGACATGTCGAGAATATCGTTGATAACGCCGAGCAGGTATTTGCCGCTGCTGTTGATGTCGGTGGCGTACTCCTCGTAGCGCGCCGACCCCAGCGGACCGAACAGCCGCTGTTCCATCAACTCGGAGAAGCCGATGATGGCGTTCAGCGGCGTGCGCAACTCATGCGACATGTTGGCCAGGAATTCGGACTTGGCCCGGTTCGCCGCCTCGGCGCGCTCGGTTTCCTTCATGTATTTGCGGTTGAGGTCGACGAGTTCGCGCGACCGCTCCTCTTCGGCCCGCCGCGCGAGGCTGAGATCATGGATCGTCGCCATCAGCCGCCGTTCGCTGTCGACCAGCTTCTCCTGATGCAGCTTGATCTGGGTGATGTCGGAGCCGACCGAGACGATGCCGCCGTCCCGGGTCCGAAGCTCATTGACCTGCAGCCAGCGGCCGTCGGACAGTTGCCGCTCGAAAGTGGCGCCACCTTGCGGACCATTGGTGTTGGCAAGCCGGCGTTCGGACGCAAAGGCCAGCATCCGCCCTTCCAGCGAAGCGCGTGTCACACCCGGCATCACGTCGCGATCCGACAGTCCGTTGTCCTGCTGGTATTTGGAGTTGCACATGATCAGCCGCTGCGCCGAATCCCACAGCACGAAGGATTCGTTGATGTTCTCGATCGCTGTTCTCAGGCGAAGGTCGGCGGCTTCGGACCGCAACGCCAGATGGCGCTGTTCGGTGACGTCGACGGCGATGCCGATCAGCTGGATTTCCGGCGCCTCCGGATCCATGACCTGCGCACGAGCACGCATCCACACCCATTGGCCATCGGCATGCCGCATCCGGAACACCTGGTCGATGTGGTCGATTTCGCGAGCGACGATTCTGTTGGCGAGCTCGAACAGGTCGCCATCTTCGGGATGGATGATCTCGTCGACCTCGCCGAAGGACAGCATCGTATCGCAGGGCTCGTAGCCCAGCATGTCGTACATGGAACGCGACCAGTACATCTTGCCGCGCACCATGTCCCAGTCCCACAGACCGCAGCGGCCACGCACCAGCGCCATGTCGATGCGCTGATGCGCTTCGAGGTAGATGCGGTCGGCGGCCTGGGCGCGCGCCGCCTGCCCGAAATAGGCGTAGAGGATGATGATCAGCACGCCGGCCGTCAGCACGAACAAGGTGACGTTGAGCGAGACGGTCTTGCGCCACGTGTCGAAGACCGCCTCTTGCGGCACCAGCGCCGCCGCGGCTCCCTTGCGATCCTTGGCCACGCTGACCGCGGCGTACCAGTCCTGGCCGCCGATGTTGACCTCCATGACGCCGGCACGGTCGCCGAACATGAACAGCGGCTGGCCGCCCTGGACGAGGCCGTCGAGCGAATGGCCTTGCCAGGGCATCGAGCGCGGCGTCACCGCGGTGATCCTGAAAGCGCTGTCGGTGATGACAAGCACATGGCTGCGGCCCATCGCGCCCTGGCGGCTGGTGGTCTCCAGCAGGTCCTGGACAGCGCCGGGCACGGTGTCCGAGGTGGTGGCCAGCGAACTGGCCAGCTGACCCGCCGCCAGCGTCAGGATCGCCTTGGCGTCGCGTTCGACATCGTCGCGCTCATTCATCAGCGACAGCACGCGCAGCGCCGCGATGACGAGCAGGAAGATGATGATGAGGGCCGGTATCGACCGGCGCAGCAGCGGTTCGGCGGCCAGAAGCCGCTTGTAGGCCGGTTCGGCAATGAGCCGCGTATTCCCGGCAAGGCCGTCGCTGCGCGCCTCGCGACGCGCAAAAACCATCCCACCGGGCGCGCCCCACGCGTCCGCCTTTGCCATAAATGGCACTCCCCGAATTGCCTATGCTGCTTTGTGATCCGGCAAACGCCGCACTTCCGAATCGTCAGTAAAGAATCAAACGTGATTCGCCTTGTCCAGTGGCCCGGCGAAAAAAGATTAAAAATCGACTAAAATAATGCGCTTCTGCGGGTGCGGCGGCTGGGCCTTCTCCCACACGGGAGAAGGCAAGGGCGCCTAGGCCAGCGTGCGCTCGACAATATCGCGCAGGTCCGCCGACAGGTTTTCGGCATTGGCGATCGAAAGCAGCGCCTCCCTGGCCTTGGCCTGCCGGCCCGGCTCGAGCGAACGCCACGACCGCAGTGCCGTCGCCAGCCTTGCCGCCACTTGCGGATTGCGCTTCTCGACCTCGAGCACCGTTTGCGCGAAGAATCGGTAGCCTTCGCCGTCGGCGCGGTGGAAGCCGGTCTGGTTGGCGCTGGAGAATGTGCCGATCAGCGAACGCACCCGGTTCGGATTGACCATCGAGAAGGCCGGATGGGCGGTTAGAGCCCGGACCGTGTCCACAGCCTGCGGCCCCGGCACGCTGGCCTGGATCTGGAACCATTTGTCCATGACCAGCGGATCGGATGCATAGGTCTTTTCGAAAGCCGCCAGCGCCTTGTTTGCCTCCGGCGAGGCGTGGTGGCGATGCGCGAGCACGGCAAGGGCGGCCGCGCGGTCGGTCATGTTGGTCGCCGACTGGAAATGCCCGGCCGCCAATGCCGCTCCGCCCGGCAGCAGCGAGAGATAGTCCAGCAAAGTGTTGCGCAGGGCGCGTCGTCCCGCGCTCGCCGCGTCCGGGCTGAAGGGGGCCTTGTCGGCAAGGCTGTGGTAGAGTTCGGAAAATGCCTCGCCATTGGCCGTAGCGATCGCCAGCGCAAGGGTCTGCCGGGCTGCATGAATGGCATCGGGGTCGATGTTCTTGCCGATGTCGCGGGCGATGTCGGCATCGCCCGGCAGTGCCAGCGCAAGCGCCCGGTAAGCAGGCTCCAGCGTCTCATCGCCGGCGATGCTGCCGGCGAGCTCCGTCAGTCGTGTCGCGAAGACCGGATGCTTGCCGCCAAGGAACTCGCGGAAGGCAACGATCAGCGCATCGGTGAGCAGCGTGTTGAAGGCTTGCCAGCGCGAAAAGGCATCGCTGTCATGGCGGGCAAGGAAGAACTGGTCGTCGGCCTTCTGCTCGACCGACAGCGTCACCGGCGCCGAAAAGCCGCGGTTGAGCGACACCGCCGGACGTTCAGCAACGCCCGAGAAACGCACCATATGGCGGCGCTTGCGTAGATGGATGACGCCGTCCTCGACGCTGGCGCCCTCGACGCCGCTAAACGCGACAGGCTTGCCGCCGGCGCCAATCAGCCCGAAGGCGAGAGGAATATGCATCAGCCGCTTACGGCTTTCGGAGGGTGTCGGCGGCACCGACTGCTCGATTTCGAGCGTGAATTCCTGCGCGGCCTGATTGTGCGTCGAACTGACCGTCAGATTGGGCGTGCCGGCCTGATGGTACCAGAGCGCGAACTGCGACAGGTCGCGGCCGGATGCATCCTCGAACACTTTGATGAAATCCTCGATGGTCGCCGCTTCGCCGTCATGCCGCTCGAAATACAGGTCCATGCCGGCGCGAAACGCATCTGCTCCCAGGATGGTGCGGATCATGCGCACCACTTCGGAGCCCTTTTCGTAGACCGTCGCCGTGTAGAAATTGTTGATCTCACGGTAGCGGCGCGGCCGCACCGGATGCGCCAGCGGACCCTGGTCCTCGGGAAACTGGTGGGCGCGCAGCGTGCGCACCTCGGCGATGCGCTTGACCGCGCGCGAGCGCTGGTCGGCAGAGAATTCATGGTCGCGGAACACCGTCAGGCCTTCCTTCAGGCAAAGCTGGAACCAGTCGCGGCAAGTGATTCTGTTGCCTGTCCAATTGTGGAAATACTCATGCGCGATGATCGCCTCGATATTGGCGAAATCGGCGTCCGTCGCGGTCTCCTCGTCGGCCAGCACATATTTGTCGTTGAAGATGTTGAGGCCCTTGTTCTCCATCGCGCCCATGTTGAAGTCGGACACCGCAACGATGTTGAAGACATCGAGGTCGTATTCGCGGCCAAACGCCTCCTCGTCCCATCGCATCGACCGCTTCAGCGCGTCCATGGCGTAGCCGGCCAGCTTCTCCTTGCCGCGCTCGACATAGATGCCGAGTTCGACCTCGCGGCCCGATATTGTGACGAAACTGTCGGCGACCTGGCCAAGATTGCCGGCCACCAGCGCGAACAGGTAGGATGGCTTGGGGAAGGGGTCATGCCAGACGGCATAATGCCAACCGTCGCCGATATCGCCCTTGTCTCCCGGATTGCCATTGGACAGGAGCAGCGGCGCCTCGTCACGGAGCGCCTCGATCCGCACGGTGTAGACGGACAGGATGTCGGGGCGATCGAGGAAATAGGTGATGCGGCGGAAGCCCTCGGCCTCGCATTGCGTGCAATAGACGTTGTTCGAGCGGTAGAGACCCATCAGGGCCTCGTTACCCGCCGGGGCCAGTTCGGTCTCGATCAGCAGTTGGAAGCGGCGCGCGCCCGGCGGCTTGAGAATGGTGAGCTGATCAGGTGTCACCAGCAGGTCCGCCGGTTTTGCCTTCTTGCCGTTGATCTCGACGCGCTTGAGCGTCAGCCCATCGCCGTCGAGCACCAATGGCGCCGCCGCGGCTACGCCGTCGCGGCGTTCGACCGTCAGTGTCGCGGTGACGATCGTGGCCTCGGGCGAAAGGCGGAAGGTGAGGTTGGTCTGCGGAATGAGATAATCGTTGGGGCGATAGTCTTCGAGCTTGAAGACCTGGCCGGTGTCCGTGCGCATTCCGTTGTTTTTCCTGTCGATTGCGTTGGACGCGGAGTTCCCGCTGGTCCAAGAAATTTGAAGTCCGCGCTCTTTACACGAAATGGTCCCTCGACAAAACTCGGCCGATGCCTATTTCAGGCATTCGTTCTCCACATCCCCGCGAGGCAGCCATGACCGTCGTCACACCGAAATTCGGCATGGGCGCTTCCGTGCTGCGGCGCGAGGATACCGCCTTCATCCAGGGCCAAGGCCGCTACACCGACGATATCAAGCCGGACGGCGTGCTGCACGGCTATGTCCTGCGCTCGCCGATCGCCAAGGCGAGCTTCACCATCGGCTCGATTGAGGCGGCGAAGGCGGCACCCGGCGTCCATCTCGTGCTGACCGGTGGGGATCTCACCCATCTGCGCGATCTCAAGTCCGGCGTCATGCAGGCACAGCCGGACGGCACCAAAGCGCCGACGCGCGACATTCCGATCCTGTGCCGGGACCGCGTCAACTATGTCGGCGATGCGGTTGCCTTTGTGGTCGCCGACAGCCGTGCCTTGGCGCAGGATGCCGCCGAACTGATCGAGGTCGATTATGACGGCGAGGACGCCGCCTCCGGCACTGCGACGGCGCTTGCGGAGGGCACGCCGCTGGTCTGGCCGGAACTCGGCTCCAACCGCGCCTTCACCTATCATATCGGCGACAAGAAGAAGACGGACGCGGCTTTCGCCGGGGCCGCTCACGTCACGCGCATCGAATTCGTCAACAATCGGCTGGTCTGCAACTACATGGAGCCGCGCTCGGCGATCGGCGAATGGAATATCGGGGAAAACCGCTTTGTGCTGACCACCGGGTCGCAGGGCGTGCATTCCATGCAGTACATCCTGGCCAGCGTGTTCAAGATCAAGAAGGACCAGCTGCGCGTCATCACGCCCGATGTCGGCGGCGGTTTCGGGCCGAAGAGCTTCGTCTACCGCGAATATCCGCTGGTGCTAGAGGCGGCGAAGCGGCTTGGCCGCCCGGTGAAATGGGCCGGCGACCGCACCGAGCACTTCCTCACCGACGCCCAAGGCCGCGACAATGCGGTGACGGCCGAAATGGCGCTCGACAAGGACGGCCGCTTCCTCGGCATGAGGGTCGAGCTGCTTGCCAATATCGGCGCCTACATCTCGCAATATGGCCCTTTCATTCCCTATATCGGCGTCACCATGTCGACCGGCGTCTATGATATCAGGGCGCTCGATGTCTCGGTGACCGGCCTCTACACCAACACCTGCCCGGTCGACGCCTATCGCGGCGCCGGGCGTCCCGAGGCGGCGTTCCTGTTGGAAAAACTGGTTGACGCCTGCGCTCATGATCTCGGCCTGCCTGTCGAAGAGATCCGCCGCCGCAACTTCATCCGGCCCGAGCAGTTTCCCTATCGCACGCAGACCGGCCGTCTCTACGACAATGGCGAATTCGAAGGCCATATGGACCGCGCCATCGAACGGTCGCAGTGGAAGGCGTTTCCGCAGCGGCTGGAACAGTCCAAAGCCGACGGCAAGATCCGCGGCATCGGCATGGCCACCTATATCGAGGCCTGCGCCTTTCCGGGCTCGGAGCCGGCCTTTGTCGAGCTCAATGGCGACGGCACGGTGACGCTGAAGATCGGCACCCAGACCAACGGCCAGGGGCATGCCACCGCCTATGCGCAGTTCCTGTCGGAAAAACTCAATCTCGACATCGACAAGATCCATGTCCGCCAGGGCGACACCGACGAATTGAAGGCGGGCGGCGGCACAGGCGGCTCGCGCTCCATTCCGTTGGGGGGTGTCTCGGCTTCCCGCGCCGGCGAGGATCTGGCCAACAAGATCAAGCGCATCGCCGCCGACGAGCTTGAGGCCTCGGCCGGCGATATCGAATTGTCCGATGGCGTTGCCCGCATCGTCGGCAGCGACCGGAGCATCGATTTCTCGAGCATCGCCAAGGCCGCGAAGACGACGGATGACCTTAAGGGGTTCGGCGAGTTCGTGCAGGACGAGTGCACCTATCCGAACGGCACCCATATCTGCGAGGTCGAGATCGATCCCGACACCGGCGCGACCGAGATCGTCCGCTACACAATCGTCGACGATTTCGGCGTCACCGTTAATCCGATCCTGCTCGCCGGCCAGGTGCATGGCGGCGTGGTGCAAGGCATCGGCCAGGCGTTGACCGAGAACACCATCCATGGCGAGGATGGGCAGCTCTTGACGGCGAGCTTCATGGACTATGCCATGCCGCGCGCCGACAATTTCCCGTTCTTCCATTTCGAGACCCGCAACGTGCCTTCGACCACCAATGCACTGGGCATCAAGGGCGCGGGCGAGGCCGGCACGATCGGCTCGACACCGGCGGCGCTCAATGCCGTCACCGATGCGCTGTGGCGCGCCTATGGCATCAGGCATATCGAGATGCCCGCGACGCCGGCGCACATCTGGGCCGCGATCAGGGGCGCATCGCCGACGTGACATCAGGGGCGGAACCAGGAACGACGGGAGGCCACGACACGCTGAGGGGCATCGCGCTGAAGATCGTGTCCGTCGCGGTCTTTGTCGGCATGCAAACCTGCATCAAGGCGGCCGGTGACGTGCCGGCCGGGCAGATCGTCTTCTTCCGCTCCTTCTTCGCCATCTTCCCTATCATTGCCTTCCTGGCATTGAAGGGACAGCTGCCGACGGCATTCGTCACCAAACGTCCCTTCAACCATGTCGCGCGCGGCGTCGTCGGCGTCGGCGCCATGGGGCTGGGCTTCTTCGCGCTCACCAGGCTGCCGTTGCCGGAGGCGATCACCCTGAACTATGCGCAGCCGCTGTTGGTCGTGGTGTTCTCCTCGGTCTTCCTTGGCGAGTCGATCCACGTCTATCGGTGGAGCGCGGTCGCCGTTGGTCTTGTCGGCGTGCTCATCATTTCCTGGCCGGAGCTGACGCTGCTCAACTCGGATGAAGGGCTCGACGACCAGGAGGTCCTGGGCGTCATGGCTGCGCTGGTGGCCGCGGCGATCTCGGCGGTCGCCATGCTGCTCGTGCGCAATCTCGTGCAGACGGAGAAGACGGCGACCATCGTCCTGTGGTTCTCGTCGACCGCCAGCGTGCTCTCGCTGCTGACACTGCCTTTCGGCTGGCAAGCTCTGACGCCGACGCAAGCCGCGCTGCTCGTCATGGCCGGCTTCTGCGGCGGCCTCGGCCAGATCCTGATGACGTCGGCCTATCGCCACGCCGAGGCCTCGGTGGTGGCGCCGTTCGAATACACCTCGATGATCCTCGGCGTTGTCGTCGGCTATTTCATTTTCGGCGATGTGACCTCGCTCAACACGCTGATTGGCGGTGCGATCGTGGTGGCCGCCGGCATCTTCATCATCTGGCGCGAGCGGCAACTGGGCCTGGAGCGCACGCGAACGCGCAAGGTGACGCTGCCGCAGGGGTGAGGAGAGGTCCGCGTAGCGGACGGAAAGCCAATTGCTTGGCTTTCCGAACGACGAACGCCCGGAGCGAAGGGCCGGTCTCCTCAGTTACGACCGTTCGCTCCGCTCCTTCGCCAGCCGCACAAGCACCGCACGAGTCTGCTCGTCGGCCGGGAAGAAAGACTCGATCGCCAATTCCGACAAGGTCACGTCGATCGGGGTGCCGAAAACGGTGATGGTGCTGATGAACGACAGCACCTGATCGCCATGGGCGAGCCTGAGCGGATGCACGATGGCATTCGGCTCGACGGGTGTCGGCCTGCTGCCCTTCAGCCCGGACGGATAGCTGCGCAGCTCGCGCTCCAATTCGACCAGCACCGGGTCGCCGCTGGCATCATTCTGGTGTTTGAGACGCTCAAGCAGATGCGTGCGCCATTCCGCGAGATTGACGATGCGCGGTGCGATGCCGCCGGGATGCAGGGAAAGGCGAAGTACGTTGACCGGCGGCGTCAGCAGCGAAGCCTCGCTGACATCGGCAAGGAAGGGAGCGATCGCGGCATTCGCCGAGACCAGGTTCCAGTGCCGGTCCACGGCCAGCGCAGGGAAGGGCTCGTGTCCCTTGAGCACGATCTCGACCGCTGCCATCGCCGGCGCCAGCGTCGTGTCGCTGAGCGGCCGTTCGCTGAAGCTCGGCGCGAAGCCGGCGGCCAGCAGCAGCTGGTTGCGCTGCCTCAGCGGGATCGAAAGCTGCTCCGCCAGATGCAGCACCATGTCGCGCGAGGGCGCGGCGCGCCCGCTCTCGACGAAGGAGAGATGCCGCTGCGAAATCTCGGCCTCCGTGGCGAGATCGAGTTGGCTCATGCGGCGCCGCGTGCGCCATTCGCGGATCAGACTGCCGGCGGAGGTTTGGGCTGATGTCATGTGAAATGGTTAGGCTGACGGGGGCGGCATTTCAATTACCTGCGAGGTTATGGCGATCTACGAGAGTGCCCGCAGCTTCGCCTTCACCTCGAGAAAATCCCGCCATGCCAGCTTCTTGTGCGCCGGTGTACGCAGGAGATAGGCCGGATGCAGCGTCGGCATGGCCGGAATGGCGATGCCGGAGGCGGTGGTGTGGACACGCCAGTTGCCACGCAGCCGCAAAATGCCTTCCGAGGTGTTGAGCAAGGTCTTGGCCGACGGGCCGCCGAGATTGACCAGCACCTTGGGATTGACCAGCTCGATCTGCCGCTCGATGAACGGCCGGCAGATCTCAGTCTCGTGCGGCGTCGGCGTGCGGTTGCCCGGCGGCCGCCACGGGATGACGTTGGCAATGTAGACCGAAGTGCGGTCGAGCCCGATCGCGGCCAGCATGCGGTCAAGCAGCCGGCCCGAGCGGCCGACGAAGGGCAAGCCCTCAATGTCCTCGTCGCGGCCCGGCGCTTCGCCCACCAGCATCACCGCGGCGTCCGGGTTGCCGTCGGCGAACACCAGGTTCTTGGCTGTGGCCTTGAGATTGCAGCCGTCGAAGGCAGCCATGTGCTGGCGCAACTCGTCCAGGGTCGTTGCGGTTGTCGCCAACTGGCGCGCAAGCGCCGCCTGAGCCTCGTCTGGCACCGCGGCGACCGATGAACGCGCCGGCGGCGCATCCGGTACGTTGCTTGCATCCAGTCCGGGCGGTGCCGCTGGCCGCTCCGCCGCCTTCTCCTCGTGAGGTGGCGCCACCGGCGCCGGTGCGCGCTCGACAGGTCTCGGCGCCGCCTCGGCGAAGCGATTCACCGGGGCGTCTTCCAGCGCCTCGTCGACGCCGGCGCTGGCATAGAAGGCCAGGATGTCGGCAATATCGGTCGGGCTATTGGGGGACGCGGCAGTCATGGCGCGCACATTCGTCCGCACGACTGCAATTTGCAAGACCGGCGGCTTACCCTATCCCGTCGGGATGCGCGGATCCTGCACCAGATAGAAGGTCCATCGCGGCGTGTAATCGGTCATCAGGAACTCGAAGCTGACGGTCCTCAGCGGGTCGACCTTGCCGTTCTTGAACAGCAGCCGGTCATAGGGCTCGAACTCCCGGTCGAAATCGGCGAAATTGCTCGACCAGATATTGTCGGGCGTCTTGTTGCGTTGGTCGAAGGAAAACCCGTCTCCAAACACGCTCGGCTGATCCAATATCTCCTGAAGTTCGAACTGGAATTCGATCCAGGCCTGGCCGCTGTTGTTGAGCACGTTGATGCGCATATACATGATGCCATTGGCGAATTCGCCCGCCTTGCCGAATGTCTGGATCGGCTTGGTCGTGCGGATGGTCAGCGTCACCGGTGTTGCCGAATTCAGCTCTTCGGTGATGACCAGCGGATCGTCCTTGGTTCCGATGCCGGAGGCTCCGGTGATGCGGAAGCCGCCAAGCTCGTCGGAGAAGGAGTAGGCGCCTGTCGCCCAGACCTTCACCTCGTTCGCTGTGGCGTGCCCCGGTGCCGACGTCAGAAGGGCCAGAAGAATCGCCCGGCAGGCCCGGCCGGGCGGGAAAAGAAAGCGCGTCGAAGAAAAGCCCGCTGGCCCAGGAAAGCGCATGGCGGGAAGTATGGCCGATAAGCAAGCCGCCGAACAATTAAAAAACGCAGGCGTGGCCGGTCTTACCGGGCGCAAATGCCTGCCCCGCCGCAAGATGCGCGACTTTTTGGCCAAATCCGCATTGTCACGTCTGCGCCGGTTTCCTGTCGCCAATTGATGCGCTATGCAGCGCAGGAGCCAGCAAGATACGCAACAGCGGCAAGCCAGTGCGGAGGGGTTGATGAGCGATATCGAACGCGAAAGCATGGAATTCGACGTGGTCATCGTCGGTGCCGGTCCGGCCGGCCTTGCCGCGGCCATCCGCCTCAAGCAGGTCAATCCCGAGCTTTCCGTCGTCGTGCTGGAAAAGGGCGGCGAGGTCGGCGCCCATATCCTCTCCGGCGCCGTGGTCGATCCGATCGGCATCGACCGGCTGCTGCCCGGTTGGCGCGAGGAGGAAGGTCACCCGTTCAAGACGCCCGTCACGGCGGATCATTTCCTGGTGCTCGGCCCGGCTGGCTCATTCCGCCTGCCCAACATATTGATGCCGCCGCTGATGAACAATCACGGCAACTACATCGTTTCGCTCGGCAATGTCTGCCGCTGGCTGGCCGGCAAGGCCGAGGCGCTCGGCGTCGAGATCTATCCGGGCTTTGCCGCCGCCGGCCTGCTCTACAATGAGGAGGGCGCCGTCACCGGCGTCGTCACCGGCGACATGGGCGTCGAGAAGGACGGCACGCATGGGCCGGGCTTCGCGCCGGGCATGGCGCTGATGGGCAAATATGTGCTGATCGGCGAAGGCGCGCGCGGCTCGCTCGCCAAGCAGTTGATCGCCAAATACAAACTCTCCGACGGCCGCGAGCCAGGCAAATACGGCATCGGTCTCAAGGAACTCTGGCAGGTCAAGCCGGAGAACCACCGGCCGGGCCTGGTCCAGCATTCCTTCGGCTGGCCGCTCGACATGAAGACCGGCGGCGGCTCCTTCCTCTACCATCTCGAGGACAACCAGGTGGCGGTCGGCTTCGTCCTCCACCTCAATTACAAGAACCCCTATCTGTCGCCCTTCGAGGAATTCCAGCGTTTCAAGACCCATCCGGCAATATCAGGCACGTTCGAGGGCGCCAAGCGGCTCGGCTATGGTGCGCGCGCCATCACAGAGGGCGGCTGGCAGTCGGTGCCGAAACTGTCCTTCCCAGGCGGCGCGCTGATGGGTTGCGCCGCCGGCTTCGTCAACGTGCCGCGCATCAAGGGCTCCCACAATGCCGTGCTGTCGGGCATGCTGGCGGCCGATCATGTCGCCGAGGCGATCGGCGCCGGCCGTGCCAATGACGAGCTCACTTCCTACGAGCAAGCCTGGCGCGCGACCGATATCGGCAAGGATTTGAAGAAGGTTCGCAACGTCAAGCCACTGTGGTCGCGCTTCGGCACCATCGTCGGCGTCGGTCTTGGCGGCCTCGACATGTGGCTGAATACGCTGTTCGGCATCTCGCCCTTCGGCACGCTGAAGCACGGCAAGGCCGACTATGCCACGCTCGAGCCCGCCGCCCAGCACAAGAAGATCGCCTATCCGAAGCCCGACGGCGTGCTGACCTTCGACCGCCTGTCCTCGGTGTTCCTGTCCAACACCAATCACGAAGAGAACGAGCCGGTCCATCTGCTGGTCGGCGACATGGATCTGCAGAAGCGGTCCGAGCACGATGTCTTCGCCGGGCCTTCGACACGCTATTGCCCGGCCGGCGTCTATGAATGGGTCGACAAGGACGGCAACGCCGCCGCCGATCCGGCGGCAAAGGACGTCCGCTTCGTCATCAACGCGCAGAACTGCGTCCACTGCAAGACTTGCGATATCAAGGACCCGAACCAGAACATCAACTGGGTGCCGCCGCAGGGCGGCGAGGGGCCGGTCTACCAGGGCATGTGATCTCGCGCGGCAGGGCGGTTTCGGCCTCGGCGGCAAGAAAATGCAGGTAGGGCTGGCCGCGAGGGCATGCAGGCCAGCAGAAACGTTGAAACGGCCACCGGTCTATGGTTCCTTCTCTGGAGATAGGGAGAAGGCCGATGCGCCGGACAGTTCTGACATGCCTCGTCGCCATCGGAGCGCTGTTTGCGCCACAGGCCTCGGCCGGCACCAGGGCAGTGGTCCAGACGCGGACCTACGACGTCACCGGAAGCTCGGGCACCGCCCTCGTCGACGCGATGGACAGAAAAGGCCCCCGGCACGGCTTCATGACGCATGCCATCGCCACAACCTCCTATACCGTCGACTGGGACCTCGACGCCGGCCAGGGCAACGGCTTCTGTCGGATGCGAGGGGTCAATGGCACGCTGAATCTTTCCTACACCTTCCCGCGCCTTGCCTCACCCGCGACGTCGGCGCTGAAGAGGCGCTGGAACAAGTTTTTCGCAGGTGTTCGCGCCCATGAGGAAACACATGGGCGCATCGCCAGGGAGATGATGCGCGCTACGGAAAGGTCGATAACCGGCCTGCAAGTCGTCAACGACCCGTCCTGCTACAAGACGCGCCGCGAGGCGCGGCTGCGCATCCAGGCGATCTATGCCGAATATGAGGCCAAACAAAACGCTTTCGATCGGCGCGAACACAGCGATGGCGGCCATGTCGAGCATCTGATCGCTGCCTTGACCGGAAAACCTTGAACCAGGGCAATTCCAGGAAAAGTGTAAAACGGTTTTCCCGGGAAAAAGCGCCGTAGCGCTTTCCCTTGGGAATTGCGTTAGAACAAGGACTAGACCCCTCGCCATCGCGGGTCCTTGCCGCCAGCCCGCTCGATTGGCGTGTCAGCTTTGCGGCTTCACCGAAAAGTCGCTCGCCGCGAGCGCGGTGGCGTGGTCATTCTCAGGCTGCTTGTCGTCTGGCCTTAGCGTGAACTCGACCAGCACCGGCAGATGGTCGGAGCCGGTGTCCTCCAGCCGCTTGGAAGACAGGAGCGTCAACCCGCCCTTGCTGAACACCTGGTCGATCGGCAGGCCCGCATAACGGCGCAGGATGTCGGGCAGTGTCCGGTGGATCCAGGTCGGGCCGGCGGAAGGCATCACTGTCAGCCCGCCGAGAGCCGCGACCCGCCGCACCGCAGCACTCCACGGCACGGCGTTGCAATCGCCGGCCATGATCGCGGTCTCGCCCAACCCGGCCAATGTCTGCGCCAGTTCGCCGATCTGCCAGTATTGCTCCTTCGGCCACGGCCAGCTCAAATGGATCGCGGCGACATCAACGTCGATCCCGCCGAAGTCGATGGCGGCGGTTGCCATCGCGCCGCGCGGCTCGCAGCGCGGTGTCGTGCCGGCCACGAAGGGCCGGCGCGACAGCAGCGCGACCCCGAACATGCCGTTCGGGTAGGGGCACAGGATACGGTAGGGATAGGCGCTGGCGATGGTGCCAAGCTCGGTCGTCCACATCTCCGACACCTCATCGAGGGTGATTACGTCCGGGTCGGTGCGGCCGATCAGGGAGAGCACTTTCTTCGGTGTCGGGTTGTTGAAGCGCAAGTTCATCTGCAGCAGGCTGTAGACGGCCTGATCGGTGGGCTTAGCAACCGCCGGTTGCGGCCAGAGCCTCGGCAGGGCGCTTGCCGTCGTGGCCAGGCAGGCGATGGCAAACAGCAGCCCCGCTGCCGCTTGCAGCCGAAACGAGCTGGCAAGCAGCGGCAGTGCCAGAAGCGCCATGAGCACGCTGAAGTGAATGCGGAAATGCGAGAAGGAATCGAAAGCCGGATGCAGCGTGCCGAAGAATCCGGCCAACAGCGCGGCCGATAGCGCCGTCATCGCCAGGAATGCCAACCCAGCCATCATTTTCAAGCGCGCGCCTGTCATCATCGAGGTCGTGTCTGCCGAATGCCGCCTGACGATCCGTTCCATCTGCTTATCGGTCAACTTGCGGGCCGGGCAAGACGACGAAATGCCTCGCCCAGGCGCTGCGGCCGCCTATTGGAACGCTGTCTCCGAAAAGCTCCGGAGCTTGCGCGAATGCAGCCGCTCCATCGGCATCTCGGCCAGCTTCTCCATCGCCCTGATGCCGATGGTAAGGTGCTGCGCCACCTGGCGCTTGTAGAACTCGGTCGCCATGCCAGGCAGCTTCAACTCGCCATGCAGTGGCTTGTCGGAAACGCACAGAAGCGTGCCATAGGGGACACGGAAGCGGAAGCCATTGGCGGCGATCGTCGCCGATTCCATGTCGAGCGCGATGGCGCGCGACTGCGACAGGCGCTGCACCGGTCCGCGCTGGTCGCGCAGTTCCCAGTTGCGGTTGTCGATGGTGGCGACCGTGCCGGTGCGCATGATGCGCTTCAGATCATAGCCGGACAGGCCGGTGACTTCGGCGACCGCTTCCTGCAGGGCAACCTGGATTTCCGCCAGCGGCGGGATCGGCACCCAGACCGGAAGGTCGTCGTCCAGCACGTGATCCTCGCGCACATAGGCATGCGCCAGCACATAGTCACCGAGCGCCTGTGTGTTGCGCAGCCCGGCGCAATGGCCAAGCATCACCCAGGCATGCGGCCTCAGCACGGCGACGTGGTCGGTGATCGTCTTGGCATTGGAAGGGCCGACGCCGATGTTGACCATGGTGATGCCGCCATGGTTCGGCTTTTTCAGGTGATAGGCCGGCATCTGCGGCAGGCGCTGCGGCCCAACGCCTTCGCTGGGCGAACTCTGTCCGGCCCTGGTCACGACATTGCCAGGCTCGACGAATTCCGCGTAACCGCCGCCGCCCTTCTCCATCAGTTCGCGGGCGCGGGCGACGAATTCGTCGATGTAGAACTGGTAGTTGGTGAACAGCACGAAGTTCTGGAAATGCTGCGGGCTGGTGGCCGTATAATGCGTCATGCGGTGCAGCGAATAGTCGATGCGCTGCGCCGTAAACGGAGCCAGCGGCCTTGGTTCGCCAAAGGCCACTTCGAAGGTGCCGTTGGCGATCTGGTCGTCGGTGCCGTCGAGATCCGGCACGTCGAACAGGTCGCGGATCGGCCGCTTGATGCGCTCCGCGGCGGCTCCGTCGACGTAAGTTCCCTCCAGGAAGGCGAAATGCAGCGGAATGGGCGTGGTCGATTCCGAAACCGTGACAGAGACACCGTGGTTGCGCATGATCAGGCGCAGCTGTTCGACCAGATAGCTCTCGAACAGGTGCGGCTGTGTGATCGTGGTGGCGAAATGGCCGGGTGTCGGCATATGGCCGTAGGCTTGGCGCGAGTCGACCTGGGTGAACGAACTCGTGGTGACGCCGATCTCGGGATAGAAGGCGCGGTAGCGCTTGCTGCTGTCGCCGCCGGCGGCCGCCAGGGCCGAGAAGGCGTCGCGCAGGAACTTGGTGTTGCGGTCGTAAAGCAACTGCAGTGCGGCAACGGCTTTTTCGGCGCTGTCGAAGCTTTGCCGGCCAAAAGGCTCCGGCATGACGACAGATTCGATGGCTTGAGGGTAGATTCGCTTTTCCATGGCTCAATATAGAGACTTGGACGAGCGGTTGGGAGGGGTGTCGCTGCCGAAGGCGCCCAAAGCGCCATTTTTCTTTATCCCCGCTGCAGGCTGACCAGCAGAACGAAACCCACGCCGGACTTCCTCAGGGCCGGCGCCTCGATCGTCGAGCCGGCATCCGCGCGCATCATCGGCACCGCCAGGACCGGCGCGGCCAGGAGCACCAGGATGAGCGCCGCCCGCGGCAGGAGCCGAAGGGTCTTGAGAGTGTTGGCGGCGATGCGGGTCATGATGTCTGAGCTTTTCTTTTCGAGGTCCGGGTTTCTTTGTTTCAGTGACGAAGGTTGGTCGGGCAGGCGAGGCGGCACATTCTGGTGACTTCGTCCCAGGAGCGGGGAGAACGGCCCGCTTCGGCGACGAGGATGGCGAAGAACATTCCAAACAGGCTCATCAGCAGGCAGACGATGGTGAAGCGGCGAGCAAGCATTGGGGTCGTGTCTCCTTCAACACGCCGGAGAATGCCCCAACGCCTCTGAACCGGCTCTGATGCCGGCGTTCATCTGCGGTTCAAATTGATTGACGGGATCTGGGCGGGTCGTCGCCGGCCACCGGCAGCGGGGGCAAGAGCCCCAGGGCTTGACGTGCCGGTGAAACGAAAACGGGGCCTGTCGGGCCCCGTCATGGATGTCGCAAGGATAGATCGATCAGAGCTTGTGCCAGGTCTGGCTCTTGCAGATCAGTCCGCCAAGCACGCAGCCGCTCATCTTGAGAGCGGTGCCCGACAATGTCGCCTTGCCCGAATAGGTCTTGTCGTTTGCAGGGTCGGTGATGCTGCCGGCATATTTGTTGTCGCCCGCCGCCTTGAGCGAGCCGATCGTCTTGCCGGCATATTTGCCCGATTTGAGCGTGATGGAAAACGAGCCGCTGCCTGAAATGGCCGCGGTATCGCCGGCTTGCGTTTTCCAATTGCCCTCGATCGGATCGGCCCACGCCGCACCCGCGATGATCAATGTGGCTGCAAGAGCCAGGCTCACTTTTCGAAACATGTCTTGCTCCCTTTGGATAGCCGGCCGAATTCTCCGCCTCGCCGGTCTGCCGCTTACGCAAACGTAAGCTAATCCAGCTCCCGGCAAAACAAAAGCGGTGCCGCAACGGAAGACTTTGGGATTTTGAAGCCGCCTGAATTGGCTCCGTCGGCGAGGAAATGAAAACGACCGGCACGTGCTGTTTGTTTCCCGTGGTTAGCGGAGTGTTGATCCAGGCTCGAAAAATTTTCCTCGAATTTGACGAAAATCGGCTGAATTGCTGACTTCGTATCCTTAACGAATTTCCGCGTTTACCTCTTGTTTTAGCTTTGTTTTCTTCAAATTAAGCACGCCATTTAACGACGGATTCAAGCCTGATCGGCATCCTCGGAAGCATCGAAAGAGCGGCCCGGACAAGACGAACGGAGGCAGCTCTCGGGAGCCAGACAGGGGACTAAAATGGCACGTTTTGAAATGCTTGAAGCAGGTTTCGGCGCCATGGGGGCAACTGCCCAGGCCGACATTCTTTTCGAACTGGGCATGATGTATGCGACCGGCCGCGATTGCGAAACCGACGTCGTTGCCGCCCACAAATGGTTCAACATCGCCGCCATAAAGGGCTCAGCCCGCGCCGCGGAACTGCGCTCGGAACTGTCGGCCGCCATGTCGAAGGTCGAGATCGCCAAGGCGCTGCGCGAAGCCCGCGAATGGATGACCATGCACTGAGTTTCGGCAGACGGGGACGCTCCGGCCAAGACCGCTCCAAGACGGTCGGGCCAAAACAGGGATAAGGCTGCGCAGACAGCCAGGCCACGGGCCATCAACAACAAGAATGCGGCATGCAGGATCGGCCAAGCCGTGCGACGGACCATGACCCCGAAAAGTATCCGTTCTTCGGATCATGGCAGGGAAGACAGGGAAGGCTCCGTTGGGGTTCGCGGCGCGGGGGCGCTGGGAAACCGCCCGATAGGCAAAAAAAGCCACGACCAGCCGGAACAAGGCTGGCGTGGCTTTTTGCGTGGATGAGGGCTCGCAGGCCCAATCGAGTGGCGCCAATGCGCCTAGACAGGCCCAATGAAGGATGAAATTGTCCCGCCTCTCTGGAAGAAGCGCGGCCGGGGGCCGCGCGTGAGTGGAGGAGTTCTATTGCCATGAAAAAAATGAGTATTTTGAGCGCGGCCATTTTCGGCCTGATGATGAGTGCGCCCGTCGCATTCGCCGACGACATCACCGTCTCGGTGGTCGGCCCGATGACCGGACAGCTCGCCACCATCGGCGATCAGTTCAAACAGGGCGCACAGGCCGCCGCCGATGCCATCAACGCCGCGGGCGGCGTCAACGGCTCGATGATCAAGCTCGATATCGAGGACGACCAGTGCGATCCCAAGCAGGCCGTGTCGGTCGCCAACCGCATCGTCGCCAACGGCGTCAAGTTCATCGACGGCCATGCCTGCTCGGGCTCGAGCATTCCGGCCTCGGCCGTCTATGCCGAGGCCGGCGCGCTGATGATGAGCCCGGCTTCCTCGAACCCGGTGCTGACCGACGCGGCCGCCAAGGCCGGCTGGCCGACCATCATGCGCCTCTATACGCGTGACGATGCACAGGGCGCCTTCATCGGCCCGTGGATCGCCAAGAAATATGCCGGCAAGAACGTCGTCATCCTGCACGACAAGAGCGCTTACGGTCAGGGCGTGGCCGATGCCGTCAGGGCGACCATGAACACTGGCGGCCTCAAGGAAGTCTACTATGACGCCATCAATCCCGGCGAGAAGGACTATTCGGCGCTTGTCACCAAGCTGAAGGATCTCAAGGCCGACGTCGTCTATTTCGGCGGCTATCATCCTGAAGCCGGCCTGATCCTGCGCCAGTCGGCCGAACAGAACCTGAAGTTCCAGCTGATCATGCCGGACTCCATTGCCTCGCCGGAATTCTGGCAGGTTGCCGGCCCGGCCGGCGAAGGCACCATGTTCGTCTTCCCGTCGGACCCGCAGGCAAAGCCGGAAGCCAAGGCCGCCGTCGAGAAGATCAAGGCCGGCGGCTTCGTGCCGGAAGGCTTCACGCTGTTCTCCTACGCCGTGGTCCAGGCGTTCGCCGAAGGCATCAAGCGCGCCGGCAGCGACGATCCGGCCAAGGTTGCCGAAGCGTTGAAGAACGGCACGCCGATCAGCACCGTTGTCGGCGACGTCACCTTCGACGAAAAGGGCGACCTCAAGAACGCCAGCTACGACATCAACCAGTGGCATGACGGCAAGTACGCGCCGATCGCGCAGTAATCTCGGGTAATGAGATAATCCAAGGAAATGGCCGGGGTTCGCCCCGGCCATTTTGTTTGCGGTCCGCGCAGCGTTCCGCTTGTCAGCCTGTGGCAGCGGTCGGCGCGCTCTGTTCCTCGACGAACCGCACCAGCACCGTCCCGTCGGTGACCTGCGCTCCTTCCACGGCGATCTCGGCAACCACTCCGTCATGCGGGGCGGCGATGGTGTGCTCCATCTTCATCGCCTCGAGGATCAGCAACGCTTGTCCCTTGATCACCGCGTCGCCTTTCGCTACGCGCACCAGCTTGACCAGCCCGGGCATCGGCGCGCGCAAGCTGCCGGAGGCGGCAGCCGCGTCATCGCTGCGTGCCAAGGGGTCCGATACCGCGAATGTGTAGCCGACGGCGCCTTCGAACACAGTGATGTGGCCAGGCCAGCGGGCGAGGCGGGGAGTGGCGCGGAATTCATGCGAATTGGTGCTGTCATAGGGCGCATCGAGCGCCACCTGGAAGCGCCCGTCCGGCCGCACCGAAACCTTTGCCAGTATATCGGTCTCGCCGAACTTCAGCCGCGTGCGCCGCGCCACGCCGTGGAAATGCGCATAGCCGGAAAGCGACGACCATGGGTCGTTCGATGGCGGCAAGGCTTCCGCACCGGAGGCGGCGAGCGCTGCTGCCGAGACGATTTCGCCGGTCGGCGGCGCGACCCCGGTCAGTGCCGCCTGATGCCTGCCGATCAGGCCGGTGTCGACGTCGCCAGCACAAAAGTCGGGATCGGCGGCAAGGGCGGCAAGGAAACCGGTGTTGACCGTGGAACCGGCGATTTCGGTCCGCGACAGCGCCGCGCCGAGCGCTTCCAGCGCTGCTTGCCTGTCCTTGGCATGAACCACCAGCTTGGCGATCATCGGATCATAGTAGGGGGAGATGGCATCGCCGGCCCGCACGCCGGTCTCGACGCGCATTGTGGCGCCTTCGGGGGCCGCGTCAGGGAACTTCAGATGATGCAGCGTACCCGTTGCGGGCAGGAACCCCTTTGCCGCATCCTCGGCATAGATGCGCGCCTCCAGGGCATGGCCGGTCGGCGCGATCTCGCTCTGCGTCTTCGGCAGCTTTTCGCCGCTGGCAACCCGCAACTGCCACTCGACCAGATCGATGCCGGTGACCATTTCGGTGACGGGATGCTCGACCTGCAGGCGAGTGTTCATCTCCATGAACCAGAAGCGGTCGGCCTTCAGCCCGTGCGAGGCGTCGACGATGAACTCGATGGTGCCGGCGCCTGAGTAGCCGATCGCCTTGGCTGCCTTCACCGCCGCTTCCGTCATCGCCTTGCGCAGCGCCGGCGTCATGCCGGGGGCGGGGGCTTCCTCTATCACCTTCTGGTGGCGGCGTTGCGCCGAGCAGTCGCGTTCGTAAAGATGCACCGCATTGCCGAAATTATCGCCGAACACCTGCACTTCGATGTGCCGCGGCTTGTCGACATATTTTTCGACCAGAACGCGGTCGTCGCCGAAAGCAGCCTTTGCCTCGCGCCGGGCGCTGGATAGCGCCTCGGAGAAATCATCGGGATGCTCGACGCGCCGCATGCCCTTGCCGCCGCCGCCGGCGCGCGCCTTGATCAGCACGGGATAGCCGATCTCGCGTGCCTTGGAGGCAAGCAGCACGATCTCCTGCGCTTCGCCATGATAGCCCGGAACGACGGGAACGCCGGCTTTCTCCATCAGCCGCTTGGCGGCATCCTTCAGCCCCATGGCGCGGATCGAGGCCGCCGACGGACCGATGAAGGTGAGCCCCGCCGCCACCACCTGGTCGACGAAATCAGGATTTTCCGACAGGAAGCCGTAGCCGGGATGGATGGCCTGCGCCCCCGTCGAAAGCGCAGCCGCGACAATCCGGTCCCCGCGCAAGTAACTCTCACCGACAGGCGAGGGGCCAATGTGAACGGCCTCGTCGGCCATCTCGACATGCAGGGATTTCGCGTCGGCGTCCGAATAGACGGCGACGGTGTGCACCCCCATCTTGCGGGTCGTGCGGATGACACGGCAAGCAATCTCGCCCCGATTGGCGATCAGGATTTTGGCGAACATGGAGCCTCCCGGGTTTGCCTCGGGCGGCACCAGCCTGGCCGCCGGCTTACTTCGACGCAGCGATCGCGCAGCCGCCGCTTGCGGTCTTGACCTTCCATTTGGCGAAGCCGCTCTGACAGGCGCGCAACGCCGTTTCCTCCGCGGCCTTCTGCGAAGGTGCGTTCAGCTTCACGCTGCAGAAAATGTGGAGATCGACGACGCGCGAATAGAACGTCGTGGCGTAGGCCGAATGGCCGCTGGCCGCGATATAGGCGAGGTAGGATTTGTAGCAGGCTTCCTTCGGATCGAGTGACAAGGTCGGGGAAAACCGCTTGTCGCCCATCTTGCCCGCCAGCGATTCCGCCGAACCGGCGCCATGTGTTGCGAATATGAGCAAACTTGCAAGTATCGAGGCAGCCATCCCCCGGCAATATTTCAGTTCCATTTCCACCCTGTCCCCGTTGCATTGCGCAGGACAAGCAGTAGCGAATATTTTTCCTCGCCGCCAGTTCGTTGTCGGGGGTTCGAGCTTGCATGTGTTGGTGAATCGGTTGGTCCATACAGTTCAACCCTTCCGGAGCGCAGCAACGGCTTGCCAGTATAGTTCCGCCATGTGCTCGTCGAAGCAGCAGAAGATGACAGCTTCAGGCACGGTTTTCTCTTCCATGACCATGGTGACCGTGCCGACAGCGATCTCGGCCGCCTCATCTTTCGGGTAGTGGTAAACACCGGTCGAGATCGCCGGAAACGCCACCGTTCGGCAATCATTGGCGGCCGCGAGTTCCAGCGACCTGCGATAGCAGGAGGCCAGCAGTTCGGCTTCGCTCCTGCCGCCGCCCTGCCAGACCGGCCCGACGGTGTGGATGATATGTCGAGCCGGCAGCTTGTAACCTTTGGTGATCTTGGCGTCGCCTACCTTGCATCCGTTCAACATCCGGCATTCGAACTCGAGCTCGCGGCCGGCGGCGCGATGGATGGCGCCATCGACCCCGCCACCGCCGAGAAGCGAGGTGTTGGCGGCATTGACGATGGCGTCGACATCCAGCTTCGTGATGTCGCCGGTGTGGATGCGAATCCTGTCCAGCGCCTTGCTCATCTCACATCCTGAACACGCCGAACCGCGTGTCCTCGATCTCGGCGTTGAGTGCGGCCGAAAGGCTGAGTGCCAGCACCTCGCGTGTCTTCGCCGGGTCGATGATGCCGTCGTCCCAGAGGCGGGCGGACGAGTAGAGCGGATGGCCCTCATGCTCGTATTTCATCAGGATAGGCTTCTTGAATTTCGCCTCCTCTTCGGCGCTCCACTCGCCGCCCTTGCGCTCGATGCCTTCGCGCTTGACCATGGCGAGCACGGTTGCCGCCTGTTCGCCGCCCATCACTGAGATGCGGGCGTTCGGCCACATCCACAGGAAGCGTGGGGAATAGGCGCGGCCACACATGCCGTAATTGCCGGCGCCGAACGAACCGCCGATGATGACGGTCACCTTTGGCACCCTGGCGGTGGCAACCGCCATCACCAGCTTGGCGCCATCCTTGGCAATACCGCCGGCCTCGTATTTCCGGCCGACCATGAAGCCGGTGATGTTCTGCAGAAAGACCAGCGGGATCCCGCGCTGGCAGCACAACTCGATGAAATGCGCGCCCTTCAGCGCGCTTTCGGAAAACAGCACGCCATTGTTGGCGATGATGCCGACCGGCATGCCGTGGAGATGGGCAAAACCGGTGATCAGCGTCGTGCCGTAGTTCTGCTTGAACTCGTCGAACTCGGAGCCGTCGACAAGACGCGCGATCACCTCGCGCACGTCATAGGGCTGGCGCAGATCGGTCGGCACGACGCCGTAGAGTTCATCCGCCGGATGAAGCGGTGGAATCGATCTCTGTAAGTTCAGGCTTACGGTCTTGTTCCGATTCAGGTTTTTGACGATGCGCCGGCAGATGGCGAGCGCATGTTCGTCGTCCATCGCATAATGATCGGCAACGCCGGAAAGCCGCGTATGCACATCCGCGCCCCCCAGATCCTCGGCGCTGACATCCTCGCCGGTGGCCGCCTTCACCAGCGGCGGGCCGCCGAGAAAAATGGTCGCCTGGTTGCGCACCATGATCGTCTCGTCCGACATCGCCGGCACATAGGCGCCGCCTGCGGTACAGGACCCCATGACGCAGGCGATCTGCGGGATGCCGGCAGCCGACATGTTGGCCTGGTTGTAGAAGATGCGGCCGAAATGCTCGCGGTCGGGAAAGACCTCGTCCTGGTTGGGCAGATTGGCGCCGCCGCTGTCGACCAGATAGATGCAGGGCAGATTGTTCTGCAGCGCGATCTCCTGCGCGCGAAGGTGCTTTTTCACCGTCAGCGGATAGTAGGTGCCGCCCTTCACCGTGGCATCGTTGACGACGACCATCACCTCGGCGCCCTCGACCCGGCCGACGCCGGCGATCATGCCGGCCGAGGAAATCTCCTCGCCATACATTGACCACGCTGCGAACTGGCCGATCTCGAGGAAGGGCGAACCGGTGTCGAGCAATTGCGCGAGGCGCTCGCGCGGCAGCAGCTTGCCGCGTGAAATATGGCGCTCGCGCGCCTCTTCGGAGCCGCCGCGCTCGACGATCGCGGCCTTGTCGGCGATGTCGGCGACCAGCGCGCGCATGCGTTCGGCATTGGCGCGGAAGCTGTCGGAGGAAGGGGAGATCTGGGTTTGCAGGACGGCCATGCTCACACCCCCTCCGCCATGATCTCGCGACCGATCAGCCAGCGCCGGATTTCGCTGGTGCCGGCGCCGATCTCGTAGAGTTTGGCGTCGCGCAGCAGCCGGCCGGTCGGATAGTCGTTGATATAGCCGTTGCCGCCCAGCAGCTGGATGGCGTCGAGCGCCATCTGCGTCGCCTTTTCGGCCGCGAACAAAACGCAGCCGGCAGCATCCTTGCGGGTGGTCTGGCCGCGATCGCAGGCCGCCGCGACGGCATAGACGTAAGCGCGCGCGGCGTTCATCACCGTGTACATGTCGGCGAGCTTGCCTTGCACCAGCTGGAACTCGCCGATCGGTTGGCCGAACTGCTTGCGTTCGTGCACATAGGGGATCGCCACGTCGAGACAGGCTGCCATCAGGCCGATCGGGCCGCCGGCAAGCACGGTGCGTTCATAGTCGAGGCCCGACATCAGCACCTCGACGCCGCGTCCTTCCTCATGCAGCACATTGTCGAATGGCACCTCGACATTCTCGAACACCAACTCCCCGGTATTGGAGCCGCGCATGCCGAGCTTGTCGAGTTTCTGCGCCACGGAAAACCCGGCAAAAGCCTTTTCGACGATGAAGGCGGTGATGCCGCGCGATTTCCGCTCAGGATCGGTCTTGGCATAGACGACCAGCGTGTCGGCGTCCGGGCCGTTGGTGATCCACATCTTGGTACCGTTGAGCACATAGCGGTCATTGCGCTTTTCGGCGCGCAGCTTGAGCGAGACGACATCGGAGCCGGCGCCGGATTCAGACATCGCCAGCGCGCCGACGCGCTCGCCCGAACACAGCGGCGGCAGGAATTTTTCCTTCTGCACCGGCGTCGCCCAGCGGTTGATCTGGTTGACGCAGAGGTTGGAATGGGCGCCGTAGGAAAGACCGACCGAAGCCGAGGCGCGGGAGATTTCTTCCACCGCAATCACATGGGCGAGATACCCCATGCCGCTGCCGCCGAAATCGGGATCGGCGGTGATGCCGAGCAGGCCGAGGTCGCCGAGCTCGCGCCACAGATGCGCCGGAAATTCGTTCTGGCGGTCGATATCGCCGGCGATCGGCGCTATCCTGTCCTGGGCAAAACGGCGTACCAGGTCGCGCAGCGCCTCGATATCCTCGTCATGCCCGAAGCTGAGCGTGTTCGTGTACATGCCGTTCCTCCTCCCGCATGACCCCGAAAATCGACTTCGATTTTCGGAAAGGATCATGCGCAAATTCAAGTGCTACTGCGTCCTTTGCCCGTCCAAGGGACGTGCGGCGCTGTAGGTGTCCATCCTCGCGCCAACCAGGCGCATTGTCATTGAAAGATATGTCGCCGTTACTTCAGTGACCGACAGCCGCTCGCCTGGGCGAAACCAGACGATGACGCCGGTCATCATCTGGATCAGCGCCATGGCCGTCAGGCCGGTGTCCTCGATGCTGAAGTCGCCCGCCTCGGCGCCTTCGCGCAGGATGGTGCGCAGTTCCTTTTCGTAGGCTGTGCGCTGCTTGAGGATCTGTGTCAGCCTGTCGGGCGACAGGCTGCGCAGTTCCATGTTCGACACATGCGTGGCATGCCGGCGCCCGATGTGGAAAGCGATGTGGTTGCGCACATAGGCCGCAAGCTGCTCCGCCGGATCCGCATCGAATGGCCTCGCGCGTTCCCAGGCCTCCCGAAGCCCCTCCATGTGCTCGCGCATCAGCGTGAACAGCAGGTCTTCCTTGGTCGGAAAGTAGCGATAGAGCGCGGCCGCCTGCACGCCGACCTCGGCCGCCAGCTGGCGCATCGACATCGCCTCGTAGCCGTAGCGTGCGATCAGGTTGACCGCCGCTTCGCGGACTGCCGCCTCGGTTCGCTCGCCGTCCGATCCCGTGGTGCGCGCCATGATCGCCTCGTTAATTCGACGATAATAAAACGAACGTTCAATTAATTCAAGAGTGCCAAACTAGTAAATCGATGCGCATGGGCCTATGCGACGATCCTGAAATCTCCAGGCGCGGTCCAGGTCTCGATCTCCTCGACATCTACCCGCGAGACTGAAGCGCCCGCCGGGCCCTGGCGAAGCCGTTCGATCATGGACGAAACCGCCATGTCGGCGCCGGCAAGCCATGCCGTTACCGAGCCATCTCTTTCGTTGCGCACCCAGCCCACCAGCCCAAGCCTTGCCGCTTCGCCTCTCGCCCAGATCCTATAGCCGACGCCTTGCACCCTGCCGTGTACGCGGGCCTGGACGGCCCTTTTCCGATCGTTCATCGTGCGCTCCCTTCCTTAGAGTCTGGCGCAGGATCGAGCGAAGGCAACTGGCTTGAAGGGGACTATCGAACAGAAGCCGAGGCTTGCTCGCAAGGTGGATGACCCCATCCAATAAATAGTTGACTTGGTCAACTTTTGCGCAATGATCCACCGAAGTGGAATCTCAGGGAAGGCGCATGACATGCCAGCCGATCGCAGTGCCTTGGTCCGCGATCTCAGATGCTTCAACCGGTTTTATACCGGCCTGATCGGGCTGCTCGACGAAACCTTGACGCACAGCGCCTTTACGCTGACCGAGGCGCGGGTGCTGTTCGAACTGGGTCGTCGACCCGGCCGCATTGCAGCCAATTCCGGCGGCAAGGCAGGCTTTCTGGCACGGGTGCTTCAAATCGACTTCGAACCAGCAGCGTCCGACATTGCCAGGGACCTCCAGCTGGATCCGGCCTATGTCACGAGAATCCTTCGAAAATTCTCTGCCGCCGGCCTCACCGAAACGCGTGCCGGCCCCGATGCTCTGCGCCGGCGCGTCCTCTCGCTCACCATGCGCGGCCAGGTCGCGCTCGCTGCACTTCAGTCGGCTGCGGATCGCGATCTCACCCGCCTGACCGTGGACCTGGGCGACGAGGAAGCCGCCGAGTTGTCGGATATATTGGCACGCGTCAGGCATCTGCTAAGCGCAGCGCCAGCATCCGAACGCCGCGAAAGCGCCTAGTTCCCCCGCGCTGCCGCCAGCGCGCCCGGCAATTCCTCGGCAAAGATATCCAGTTCGTGGTCGAGGCCGACGCTGACGCGAATGCAGCGGTCTAACCCTGGCGCCATCGGCTTGCGGATGAACACATCACGTGACAGCAGACCTTGCAGCACCTTCAGCGCGAAGGGACCGTCATGACCGCAATCGATGGTGACGAAATTGGTCGCCGAGGCCAGCGGCTTCAACCCGTTCTGCTCGGCGATCGCCGCGATGCGCCGGCGCCCGGCAGCCACGCGCGCCACCACCGTCTCGAGATAGGCCTGGTCGGCGAGCGCTTCGACGCCGGCGATCTGCGCCATGCGGCTGACGCCATAGTGGTTGCGGATCTTCTCGAAGTCGCGGATCACCTGGGCCTCCGCAATCGCATAGCCGCAGCGTATCCCGGCAAGCCCATAAGCCTTTGAAAAGGTTCGCATGCGGATGACATTCGGTCGCGAGATATCGATCGGTGGCAGGGCCGAGGCGGGCCCCAATTCGCCATAGGCCTCGTCGAGCACCAGCATGGTGGTCTCCGGCAGCGCCTCGATGAAGCGGATCACCTCGTCCGCTTCCCACCAACTGCCCATCGGATTGTCCGGGTTGGACAGATAGACCAGCGGAGCCTTCTCCTTGACGACCGCCGTGAGCAGACCGTTCAGACTTTCGCGGTCGTTCTCGTAAGGGACTGTCACCAGCCGCCCGCCGACGCCGGCAATATGGAAGTTGAAGGTCGGATAGGCGCCGAGCGAGGTGACCACGGCATCGCCAGGTGCCACATACATGCGCGCCACAAGACTGAGCAGGCCGTCTATGCCTTCGCCGACAACGACGTTCTCGACCGCTACGTCGTGATGCGCGGCAGCCGCGACCTTCAGCTCGTAATTGTCGGGATCGCAATACATCCACTGGTCGCGCGCGACGCGCTCTATGCGGGCGATGACGCGTGGCGACGGGCCAAAACTGCTCTCATTGGCGCCGATGCGGGCACGAAAAGCCCGCCCGCGCTCCCGCTCCTGCGCTTCCGGGCCGACAAAAGGCACGGTCGAGGGAAGTGCTGCGATAAGCGGCGAAAGGGGAGGGCGCAAACGCATGGTGGAAGCTCGCTTGGAAAAGGGGACTTCTTGCTAGCGTGGCCGGCCTAACCGTGCAAGCACCCTGCGGTTTCCAGCCGTAGCGCTGGATTCCGTCACCCCTTTTTGCTAGCGAAGGACGATGAACAATCGTCTGCCGCCCGCCTGGTCCAGGCATCTTAAGGTCCAAATCCTGCCCAAAAAGGCTGGGCCGATGAAAACCGGCCTGCCAACACCGTCGCCGATGCCTAAAATGTCAGGCGCGCAGGACGATGACACGCTGCTGCGTCGGGCCATAGAGTTGCAGAGGGCCAACCGATTGCCGGAGGCTGAGGAATTATGCCACCGCATTCTGACAAGAAAACCCAACCATGCGTTAGCTCTGTATGTACTTGGCACGATAGGGCTGAATTTTGATGACGAGTTGGCCCTGGAATACCTGAGCCAGGCGTGCTCTGAAATGCCCGGTAATCCATACTTTCAATTCACATTGGGCGAATGCTATTTGAAACTCGGTGATTATTTGCCGGCGATAGCGCATTTGCAGCGAGCCTGTGAATTAAAGCCCGATATGGTCGAAGCCCTGTGTGCTTTAGGGCGGGCCTATGTCGATTTTGACAAGGGCGAGATGGCTTTGCCAGTCTACCAAAAAGCGCTTGAGCTAAACCGAGATCACCCCCTGGTCCGAATAGGATTGGCGCGTATTCTGATAGATTTGGGAAGAATGGAGGAGGCGACAGCATATTTGGAAGAAACAATCGCCCGGCGCGAAAACGTGTCCGCTGCCTACATGGCTCTTGTGAACATTCGAAGATTTTCGACCGCGCCGCCGGAGCTCGATTCCATTCTAACCGAACTTAGCAATTCGCCCAACTCAGCTGACGAAGCATATAACCTCCATCAGGCCGCGGGCAAGGTTTTGAACGATCTTGAGCGTTATGACGAAGCGATAGAGCATTACCTGAAAGCAAAGGAGTTCAGGGCTCAAACTTGTGACATTGAGTCCTACCGCAGGTGGGTCGATTCCATGATCGCCTTGTTCGATACGGAGTTGCTAGCGACCAAGGCCGGATATGGCGATCCATCTGAGGTGCCTGTATTTGTGCTCGGGATGCCGCGCTCTGGCACAACCTTGACTGAGCAAATCTGCTCAAGCCATCCAGACGTACACAGCGCCGGAGAACTCACCAAACTGGGCCGAATTGCTGTCTCCACAAATTTGAAGATGGAGTTGGGACCAGCTTTTGGACAAATGGTCAAATTGATGACCGCCGAGCGATCTCAGATTTTCGCTGAAGAATATCTATCCAACTTGCGAATTTATTCGCCGCTCGCATCTCGAATTGTTGATAAGATGCCGCATAATTTTGAAATAATAGGGCTCATTGGTATTCTTTTTCCCAACGCTCGCATAATTCATTGTAGGCGAAGCCCAATTGACAGTTGCTTGTCGTGCTTTGTATCGAGCCTGAAGGGTACTCATACTTATACATCGGACCTCACGACCCTTGGACTTTATTACCGTGAGTATCATCGTCTCATGTGTCATTGGAAGTCTATTATGCCAGGGAGAATATTCGATAATAGCTATGAAGATCTTATTGTGGATCAGGAAGGGCAGTCTCGGCGTCTGATAAATCACCTTGGGTTAGCCTGGGATAACGCATGTCTCCGCTTCTTTGAAAAAGAGGGGTCCGTCAAAACACTTAGCCACTGGCAGGTCCGCCAGCCCATTTACTCGTCGTCCGTTAAGCGGTGGAAGAACTATGAAGGCAAGATCCAGCCGTTGATCGAAGCCTTAGGCGACTTGGCTGACGTTTGACCTCAATAGCGGGCGATGTGGCGAGAATGCCATTACCCCCTCAATCTTACGGTGAAACTTGGGACTTTGGATCTTCATCGCCTAGTCTCTTTTACGAAATGTTTGAGAATAGACAGTCGCGTTTTCTTTAAGTTATCTCGCCCATAGTCGTTGTGAATTTCGCGGACCGATTTTCTGGCAGGCAACCAAAAAACAGGATGCCTAACGCCTGTTCGAGTGTCTGAACGCTTCGAGCGGCCGTGCTTTAGTCTTGTTGAGGAATCTCCTTTGCATCCCCGCGACAGCGATAGCATCGATGCGGTCGCGGAAGGCCTGCGGCCTAATCCACACGACGGAAGGGTCCCTACGGATCGAGTTGCGAGCAGGCACTTGGCAGAGGCGGCGTCCGAATTCGCTTTGCTTGCCGGAGCGCATCTAACGTTCCTCAACGGCTTTTTGCTGGAAACAACATGACAATCGTCCGCTTCCAACTTGGTTGCCAGCGCCTGAAAGCTGGCCCGGCTATGAAACCTAAATTGCCGAAGCCAAATCTGTCCAATGCAGCAAGAGTGAACTCGCTGCCTCGCCTGAGCGGACGATGCGACTCTTGACTGAATTCTTCGCCGCTAGCCTGTAAGGTTGGGTACCTAAAAAAGCTTCGAATGGGCTTAGAATTATAGATTTGGTTGGCCTTTTTTGCTAGCGAAGGACCATGAACAATCGTCTGCCGCCCGCCTGGTCGAGGCATCTGAAAACTCCGTCTGGACCGAAAAACCCGCAGCCGAAAATCGCCCAACTGAAAGCAAGCTCGCGATCCCAAGCGCAGGCCGATGACGCACTGCTCAGGCAGGCTGTCGAACTTCATCGGGCAAATCGGTTGCTGGATGCGGAGGCACTTTGTCAGCGCGTATTGGCTCATAACCCGAGGCATCCTCTCGCTTTGTATCTATTGGGAACCTTTGCGCTCGGCCTGGACGACGAGATGGCCATTCGGTGTTTTGAGCGAGCGGTGGAGGCGGCGCCTCAGAACCCAAACTACCATATGGCATTGGGCGAAACCTATTTGAAAGTCGGCGAGCATGCGGATGCGATCAGGCATTTTGAGCGTGCGTGCGGCTTGAAAGCCGACTGGGTCGAGGCGCTCTGCACGCTGGGCCGTGCCTACACCGAATTCGGCAAGGCCGATATGGCGGTCCCGCTTTATGAGAAGGCGCTCAGAATCAATGGTGGCCATCCTCTTGTCCGAATGGGGCTGGCCAATGCGCTAGTAAGCCTCGGCCGTATGGACGATGCGACAGGTTACATGAACGAGGCGATCAGCCATCGTCAGGATGTCGCCGCTGCCTACAACGGCTTGGTTAGCATCCGAAAATTCACGGAAGAGCCGGCGGAATTCAAATCCATTCTGGCTGAGCTGAACAATCCGGCGCTTGATGCGAAAAGCATACAGCAGATCCACTACGCGGCTGGCAAGGTGCTCAACGACCTCAGGCGCTATGACGAGGCGATGGACCACTTCGGGCAGGCAAAACGCTCGGCCCGTCGCTTCGACATGGAGGGTTACCGCCGCAGCGTCGATTTCATGATCGAACTGTTCAGCCCGCAGATGCTGGCGGCCAAGGCAGGATATGGCAGCTCTTCCGAAGTGCCGGTCTTCGTGCTTGGCATGCCGCGTTCGGGCACCACTTTGACCGAGCAGATCTGTGCCAGCCACCCCGATGCTTATGGCGCCGGCGAGCTGACAAAACTCCGGCGCATCACCAACAGGCTCGCGCCCAAGACGCGCTCGCCGGAGGAGTTGCGCGGATCGATCCTCAATATGACTGTCGACCAGTCGAAGTCCCTGGCCGAAGAGTATCTCACTCACATCAGGCAAAAATCGCCGGAAGCTTCACGAATCGTCGACAAGTTGCCTCATAATTTCGAGCTCATCGGCCTCATAAGGCTCCTTTTTCCCAAGGCGCGCATCATTCACTGCCGCCGCGATGCCATCGACAATTGCCTCTCATGCTATTTCCTGAGTTTCAACGAGGACAATAGCTATGCCGCCGATCTCCACACACTCGGCCTGTATTATCGCGAGTATCACCGGCTTATGCGTCATTGGGATACGGTTTTTCCAGGGCAAATCCTGCACAGTCGCTATGAGGACATGGTCTCCGACCAGGAAGGGCAATCGCGCCGCCTGATAGACCATCTGGGCCTGCCATGGGACGACGCCTGCTTGCGGTTCTTTGACAAGGGCGGTTCGGTGAACACGTTCAGCCGCTGGCAGGTTCGCCAGCCAATCTACACCTCGTCCGTCAATCGCTGGAAGGCTTATGGAAGCGCAATCCAGCCGCTGGTCGATGCGTTGGGGGACCTGGCTGGGGTTTGATTGGGCACGAAAGCTCTCCGGGTGCTGCCGAACTGACATGGACTCTCGTAGCGCGACCATGTGACGGAGATGGCTGAGGCATCGAACGAAACTGTCAGAGCTGCCCCGGTTTCGTCCGCCCGCTCCTGCCGCCCGCAAACTTTCAAAAAAGACAGGCACTCAGCCTGGTGACAGTAAGGCTGCATTTTTGACGAGCTGACAAAAAACCCGGCGGTTGCCCGCCGGGTTCGATTTCGACAAGGCGAAATTGGTTAGAAGTCGCGCTGGAAGCGGAGGATGCCGCCAACGTTGTTCTTCTTGGTCGCGCTGACCCAAACCGAGTCGTTGTCGATGGCGCCCTGGCCAACACGCTGCCAGTCGGCTTCCGCTGTGATCGTGAAGCCGGGAACGACGGTGTAGGCGACGTTTGCCGCGAGGCCGATGTCTTTCCAGTCGTCATACGAGGCCTGAAGGTTGAACGAGGTCTTCTCGTTGAACTTGTAGGTGCCGCCGCCCCACACTGCCCAGTTGCCGCCCCACAGCTTGTAGAAGCCGCGGCCGAGCGCGTCGATGTTATTGGTTGGGTCGTTGAGGTTGTTGTCCGAACCGTAGCCGACCATGGCGAACAGCGACAGTTCGTTGGACACGTTGACGTCCAGGCGAACCTTGCCGGCGACTTCTTCGTAGTTGCTGTCATAGGCGACAACGCCGGTGATGGCGCCCCAGCCCTGCGTCCACTTCAAGCCGCCGACGACATGCGGAACATAGCTGTCGATTGTATCGGAACCTGAGCCTTCTTCGAGCGAGACCACGGCCGACAGGCCATTGCCGGCGTCGAAGTAGTACTGGATGACGTTGGTCTGGAAACCGCCATAGGGGACGATCGTGTCGTTGATGACGTTGCCGGCGTAGCCGATGAACGTATCGAAGGCCGATTCGTCAGCACCGACGCGCAGACCGCCGAGCTGGATCCAGGCGAATTCAAGGGCGCTGCTCTTGTTACCAGCCCGCCAGCCGGCGGTGCCGGCGTTGGGATTTGGCTCAGTTCCGCCCGCGAGCGTTGAGCTGCCATAGTCGCCATAGTTGTTGCCGAAGTTCATGCGATACTCGGTGTAGGTCTTCAACGTACCGAGTTCGGTTTCCTGACCGGTCCAGGTCTTCAGCGTGAAGCGCGCGTTCTTCTGCCAAGTGTGATTGATGCTGCCGTCCTGATGATCAACGGCGAGCGCACCATCGAACGATTCGACGTCGCCGCCTCCGATGTCTTCGCGGACATAGCCGCCGATGCGCAGGCAGGTTTCGGTGCCGGGGATGTAGAAGTAGCCAGCGCCGTAGACGTCGCAAATCTTGACGTATTCAGCGGGTTCCGGCTCGGCGACGACGACGGCGTCGGCGGCGCGCGCACCGGAAACTGCGATCAGGGCCGCAGCGGAGCCGAGAAGAAGGCTCTTGATGTTCATTTTCTGACCTCCAGTCAGAATCGGGAGTAGAGGTCGGCGAAAAACGGATCGAATGGCCGTTTTTCTTTTTATCTCAGATAGATAGCATCATGGGCCGTCGGTGGGACGCAGTTCGCCAAAATCGCTTGCTCGCAAAAGCCTTGCCTGATCCGGTCTTGAAATGCCGCTTCAGCTGCCGTGCATTGGCCTCCGCTTCGACCGCAATACACGCCTTCAAGACGACAGGCAGATGACCCTTGGTCGACGTCACATGGCCTGGTTGATGCGATTCGAAGCGCACAGCGCGAAGCAGGATGGCGGAGAGGATGGGATTCGAACCCACGAGAAGCTTTTGACCTCTACTCCCTTAGCAGGGGAGCGCCTTCGACCACTCGGCCACCTCTCCGTTGCGCCGCTGGATAAAGAAAAGCGCCGGCACAATCAACAAGCCCCAGCCATTATCTCCGAAAAAGAAATCATAATATGGAAAATAAGAGGCGCACCGAAGCCCGCCTTTCCTGGTTTAGGCGGTTCTGCGGCAAATCCCTGGCTAATGACTCGCGGCCTTGCCTTGATTCCGCCAGCCGGTCGTCGGATTCGGCTGGAAATAAGCGCTTGCGGCGGGCCTGATGGTTAACGAGAGCTTTCTGAGTGAGGCCAAATCGTGTCATTTGTGCAACAACGCTGGGGGATAGCAGCCAAACTGCCCTTTCGCCGGTACGATCGTTGTTGAACGCCGCCGCCTCATGGGTAATGTCGGGTTCGAAGGAGCGGCGCGGTGCGCATCTTTTTCGGTAGTGGGGATGGGGCAGGGAACGCTGTCCTTCAGCAAAGAATACCCAGACCCGTTTTTTAACTTTTGACTGGAGGTCAGAAAATGAACATCAAGAGCCTTCTTCTCGGCTCCGCTGCGGCCCTGATCGCAGTTTCCGGTGCGCGCGCCGCCGACGCCGTCGTCGTCGCCGAGCCGGAACCCGCTGAATACGTCAAGATTTGCGACGTCTACGGCGCTGGCTACTTCTACATCCCCGGCACCGAAACCTGCCTGCGCATCGGCGGCTATGTGCGCTATGACATCGGCGGCGGCGACGTCGAATCGTTCGATGGTGCGCTCGCCGTTGATCATCAGGACGGCAGCATCAATCACACTTGGCAGAAGAACGCGCGCTTCACGCTGAAGACCTGGACCGGCCAGGAAACCGAACTCGGCACGTTGAAGACCTACACCGAGACCCGTTTCAACTTCGGCAACACCGCCTTGAGCAATGAGGCCTTCAACAAGGGCGTCTCTCTGAACTTCGCCTGGATCCAGCTCGGTGGTCTCCGCGTCGGTAAGGACGAATCGGCCTTCGATACGTTCATCGGCTACGCCGGCAACGTCATCCAGGATACGCTTGTCCCGTACGGCTCGTTCGACACCAACGTCGTCCAGTACTATTTCGACGCTGGCAACGGCTTCTCGGCCGTTGTCTCGCTCGAAGAAGGCGCTGGCGCCAACACGATCGACAGCTATGTTCCGCACGTCGTCGGTGGCGTGAAGTGGACGCAGGGCTGGGGTGCGATCACCGCGGTTGCCGCTTACGACAGCAACTACGAAGCATGGGCCGGCAAGGCTCGCTTGGACGTGAACGCCACCAACGAACTGTCGCTGTTCTTGATGGCTGGCTTCGGAAACAAGGACGACGTCACGGAGCTGAACACGGGCCACAACTTCTTCAAGCTGTGGGACGGCAGCTGGGCAGTCTGGGGTGGTGGTAGCTACAAGTTCAACGAGAAAACCTCGTTCAACGTGCAGGCCTCCTATGACGATGGCAAGAAGTTCGGCCTCGCAGCCAACATTGCATATGACATCGTTCCCGGCTTCACGGTTACCGGCGAAGTTGACTACATCAACGCGTCCGCCAGCGACTGGCATGGCAAGTTCGATGGCATCGGCGGTATGCTCCGCTTCCAGCGCTCGTTCTAAGGGCTGGTTCCTTACAGGTGAAATCCAGCCCGGGCGCACAAACGCCCGGGCTGTTTTTGTTTCGTGACTGGGTCAACGCAAACGAAGGAAGAGGGGGAATCGGTAGCTGAACAAGTCCGCAGAGTGATTTCGTGGGATTCGCAGATGGGCGGATGAGATCACAACCGCGTGATTAAATCTCTTGAAAGGACGCTTCCAAGCGGATAGGGCTGATCTATCCACTCGGGGGTGAGACGAATTATGACCAACGAAGCGATTCAAGAGGGTAGCCCCCCGGATCCGTTTTCGATGTTTTCTTCTCAGAATTCAAAGATTAAGTACACTTACAACAAGATAAGAGAAGTAAAGTCGTACCGAGTCGGAGAGCTTTTTTCAGCCTATCGAGACATACTGTGGGATGATGGGCGGCATAAATACAATGTCAGCTCTTTCATCGGCGAGATAGACGAGATCCTCCTTGGGGAGTGTTTCAGCGCCTTTGACCAGAGTACCCTTGACAACCTTATCGGCACATTGCGCCAGCGCGGCAACAGCAACGCAACCATCAATCGAAAGATGGCTGCCCTTAGCAAACTGCTGCGCAAGGCTTACAAGATGGGAGATATCCACAGTCTGCCCGAGTTCCGCCGCCAGAAGGAGCGGGCGGGACGGATTCGCTTCCTCGAGAGGGAGGAAGAGGCAAGGCTGTTTGCTGCCATCAGAAGCCGCAGCGAGGATGCCTACAGGCTTTCCGTCTTCCTGGTCGACACTGGATGCCGTCTTGGCGAGGCGCTCGGACTGATCTGGAACGACATCCAGGAACATCGCGTCTCCTTCTGGATCACCAAATCCGGCCGCAGCCGCACCATTCCGATGACCGAGCGTGTCAAGGAAGTGATCAAGCTGCCTCCGACCGAGGGCCGCCGGCCCAAAGGTCCGTTCACCAAGCTTAGCCAGGCGCAATATCGTGCCATTTGGAACGAGGCTAAGGCTGAAGTCGGTCTTGGTGCCGACGATCAGGTCGTGCCGCACATCCTGCGCCACACCTGTGCTTCGCGTCTTGTCCAGGGCGGCATAGACATCAGGCGCGTGCAGATGTGGCTCGGCCATCAGACCTTGTCGATGACCATGCGCTACGCGCATCTGGCCACCAATGATCTCGACGGCTGCGTTGTGGTGCTCGAAACGCCGCGAAGCGAAGAGTCGGCGCGCGACGCCGAAAGCTCTGTGTTCTCGTCACCATTGACCGCGGCTTCCGCGCCAAAGCGGGGCAAGACGAGCGAGGCGGGCGCAGCGAAGCCAGCCAAAGCGTCCGGGAAAAGCTCGAAGGTCAAATAGTTCCCCAAACAGTTCCTAAGGCCTGCATATACTGTCATGGCGGCCCCAGGACCAGGTCTGGTCTTGGGGTCTACTTCGTTTGACGCCCGCGCTCGGCCCGATCAAGGAAGGTCGCTATATCGCTGGGGAGGCTGCCGGTTTCAAGGAACGGCGCGTGGCCCTGGCCGTCGATCGTCATCGCTTCCATCATCGGATGACGCTTTCGCATCCCGTCCAGCGTTTCAGCCGACAGCAATTTCGAATTGGCGCCACGTATGGCGAGCAGGGGAATGGCGGCCAACGCCTCGAACTGCGGCCACAGCGCCGGCAATGGCTGTGACAGGTCGAGATTGGCGACCGTATCGACCAGTTTCGGATCAAAATCCGGCAACAGCCCTTGAGCCGTCTCGCGGTAGAGCGCTCCCACCATCCGCCTCCAGTCGGCGTCGCTGAGCTTGGAAAAATCCTTGCCGTGAACGCTGCGCTGGGCATCCATCGCCTCGGGGAAGGTTTTCGGCCTCGGTGCGCGTTCGAGATAGGACTGGATGTGGGCGAGGCCGGCCGGCTCGATCACCGGCCCGATGTCGTTGAGAACAATGGCTTTCAGCACGGCCGGCCGCAGCGCGCCAAGCACATGGATGATCAGTCCGCCGCGGGAGGTGCCGATGAAGACCGCCCCTTCAATGCCAAGCGCGGCCAGCCCGGCAAGGATGTCGCTGGCCTCGACGCCGACATTGTAGTGGCTGACATCGGGATCGTAGGCCGACTGTCCGCGTCCGCGATAGTCGAACGCAACCACTTGGCGCGGTACCGGCGATCGCATCGAAAGATAAAGTGCCAGCTCATGAAAATCCCGTGCGTTGCGGGTCAAGCCAGGCAGGCAGATGACCGGCCAATGTCCGGACTTCGCTTCGCCATAGACGCGGGCATGAAGTCTCAGCCCGTCAGGCGCGGCGTAGAAGAAGTCGCCAAATTCTTCGGTGCTCGACATCTGAAAAAGATTCCCTGGCCGGATTGTTTTCGACTGCTACAGACGAGTGCAGGATCGGTCAAATGAAGGCCTTTCCTTCTCCCCTTGTCAGGTGGGAGGGGGCGCGTAGCCGACGAAAAGCCAATTCGTTGGCTTTTCGAGCTTCGAACTGTGAAGACCCGATTCGCCGTCGGGCGGATCGGCCACCATCCGGCCCTTCGCAGACTCCCAGCCTTCGGGCGTTGAACCCCTTCAAAAGGTCCACTGGATTTCCCCGCTGCTTGTTGCGTCCCGGCGTTCGCTGGTCTGTCATCGTGCCACCGGCGCGATGAATTCGCTTACGCGAGCCGGCTGCTCACCCCACAAGCGGAGAGGCACCGAGAAGCCTCAACTCCGCCCGTTCACGAGGTCGCCGACGATGTCGTATTTGCCGGAAATACGCATCTTGTAGACTTCGTAATTCTCCATCACGCGCTGCACGTAACTTCTTGTTTCCGTGTAGGGAATCCGCTCGATCCAGTCCACCACCGCATCGATGTCCTTGCCGCGCGGGTCGCCGTACTTCGCCACCCACTGGCTGGCCCGGTTGGGGCCGGCATTGTAGCCGGCGAAGGTCAGCACGTAGGAGCCGTTGAAGCGATCGAGCTGCTCGCCGAGGAAGGCCGAGCCGAGTGTGGCGTTGTAGCCGGCGTCGGTGGTCAGCCGCGCCTGCGAAAACTGCAATCCGGCCTTCTTCGCCAGTTGCTTGGCGGTTCCCGGCATCAGCTGCAGCAGCCCGCGCGCGCCGGCGCTGGATACGGCACCGATGTTGAATTCGCTCTCCTGGCGGGCAATCGCATAGGCCAGCGCCTTGCCCGAACCGGAAATATTGGCCGAATCAGGAATGACGCCGAGCGGATGCGACAACGCGCCGACATCGATGCCGCGCGCGCCGGCGATCTTGCCGACCTTCAGCGCCATGAAATGGTTGCCCTGCTTCTCGGCAAGGACAGCAAGCAGCGCCAGTTCGCCCGGGCTGGTCAATTGGCCGGCAAGGTCGCGATAGAGTGTTTCGGCATAGCGATCATAGCCTGCCTCCTGCAGCCGCTTGATCGCGCTGACCGCCTCGCGGCCGGCAAAATTCTGCCGGTCGGCGGCACTGGGCGTGGGATAGACGATGTTGAGCGCCTGCCGGCCGACACGTTCGGCGGCAAGCTGCCCGTAAAAGGTCGTGCCGTAGTTGGCGGCGCGCCCAAAATAGTCCTTGGCGTTGCCGGGACCGCCGACTTCCGCGGCACGGCCGAGCCAGTAATAGGCGCGCGACAGGGTCATCGGCCCTTGGGCAAGGTCGGCGATGCGCGAAAAATGCGTCGCGGCAAGCTTGGGGTCGTTGAGGCCACGCAGCGCATACCAGCCGGCATGGAACTCGGCCTCGGCCGCATTGGCTGCACTTTCAGCGGCATGCGTGGCGACAATCTTGTACGCCGTCTTCATGTCGCCCTGGTCGACCAGTTCGCGCGACAGCACCCGGCGCTCGACCCACCAGGCGTCCGGGTCGACCAGAGCCTCGCGGTCCGTCGGCGCCATCATCACCACGGCAGCGGCGCCGGCAAAATCCTCCTGCTTGCGCAGATATTCGGCCTGCGCGAAGAAATAGCCGGCAGAACGCTGGGATGCCGGGACGGCCGTCAGCAGTTTCAACGCATTCTTGTCGCCTCTGTCGGCCGCGGCCCAGGCCTCGGCAAACTGCTGGGCGCCGGCAAGACCGGCAATGCGCAGCGCGGAATTCACCCGGTCGGCATAGAACATACGGTCCATGCGAAAACGGTGGTCGGCAGCAGGGATCAGACTGCCGAATTCCTTGATCAGCGCCGTCTCGTCCTTGGCTTCCAGGACCGTGGTGCGCCAGAACGGCGACAGCACCGAGCGCGCCGCCTTGACATTGCCCGTCGCCACATAGGCGCGGGCGAGAACCATGACGCCCTCGAATGTTTGCGGCTGGCTGCCATCGAACGCCGCAATGACGATGTCGGGAGCGGGGTTTTCTCGATAGAGCGCCCGCTCGCTGTTCTTGCGCAAGGCAATGGTGCCCGGCCAGTTGGGCAGCATCTTCGCGGCGGCGGCGATGTCGCCGCTCGGAACCTTGTCGCCACCGTAAAGTGCGATCGCCCAGGCCAGAATGTGCTGGTCGAGCGATTGGGCGGGAAGCGCATCGCGCACACCGCGAGCGCCGGGGATATCGCCGGCGGCCAGTGCGTCGAGCCCAGTTTTCAACGGGGCGACGCTGGGTGAGGGGGCCTGCTGCGCACTGTCCTGCGGGCTCGGCATCGGGATCGCCGAGGTGACCCGCGCATCCACGCTGCCGCTGATCGCCACGCCGGGCATCAGCGCGGCGATGGCGCCTAGCAGTGCGAAGAGGTGAGGCCGACGGGTCGGCATGGTCTCGTGTCTTTCCTTATCCCAGCATTCTACCAGCAGGCGAAGATGCCTCGAAGCCTAAACTTAGGTCGTGAAGGGCTCGTAAACAAAGAGTTATCGAGGCCGTTCGAATTGCGCTTGCTGGCACCATGGCGATGCTTGCCGCGCAACCATGTCGAGACTATGGTGCGCCGCTTCGCTTTCGGTTAGAAGGCGCGCACGATAAACTGATCGACAAAACACCGATGCATGTCGCCCAAAAGTGGATACCGGTTTTGGGACAATTACATGCATAAACAAACTAGTCCCAAGGAGTTGGACGACATGCTGAGAGGCTCGCTTACTGCGCTCGTGACACCGTTCGAAAAGAGCGGGCGTTTCGACGAGAAAGCCTTTCGCGCCTTTGTCGAATGGCAGCTCGGGGAAGGCACGACAGGCTTGGTTCCGGTTGGCACCACCGGCGAGTCGCCGACGCTGTCGCATGACGAGCATCGCCATGTCGTCAAGGTCTGCATCGAGGTGGCCAAGGGCCGCGCTCCGGTCGTCGCCGGCGCCGGTTCCAACAACACGGCGGAAGCCGTCGGCCTCGTGCAATATGCCGAAAAGGTTGGCGCCGACGCTGCGCTCGTCGTCACGCCCTACTACAACAAGCCGACGCAGCGCGGCCTCTACGAGCATTTCGCCGCCGTCGCCAAGGCGACCAAGCTGCCGATCATCATCTACAATATCCCACCGCGTTCGGTGATCGACATGATGCCGGAGACGATGGGCCGGCTGGCGCACGACTTCAAGAACATCGTCGGCGTCAAGGACGCGACCGGTAAGGTCGAGCGTGTGTCCGAGCAGCGCATGACCTGCGGCAAGGATTTCATCCAGCTTTCCGGCGAGGATGCCTCGGCGCTCGGCTTCAACGCCCATGGCGGCGTCGGCTGCATCTCGGTGACCTCGAACGTCGCACCGCGGCTGTGCGCCGAATTCCAGGAGGCGACGCTTTCCGGCGACAGCGCCAAGGCGCTTGAATTGCAGGACCGTCTCTTGCCGCTGCACAAGGCGATCTTCCTGGAGCCCGGCGTGTCCGGCGCCAAATACGCGCTGTCGAAGCTGGGCAAGGTCGAGAATGTGCTGCGCTCGCCACTGGTCACGGTGGAGGAGTCGACCGCGGCGAAGATCGATGCGGCCATGAAGCACGCCGGCTTGATTAATTGAGGATGAGGCGCCACCTCTCCACATCATGAATCAAGTCAGAAAAGCCGATCCCAACAACAAGACCGTTGCGGAAAACCGCAAGGCGCGGTTTTCCTATGAGGTGCTCGACACGATCGAGGCCGGCTTGGTGCTGACCGGCACCGAGGTCAAGTCGCTGCGCCAGGGCCAGGCCAATATCCAGGACAGCTATGCCTCGGTCGAAGGCGGCGAGATCTGGCTGATCAATTCCTATCTGCCCGAATATCTGCAGGCCAACCGCTTCAACCACGAGCCCAGGCGGCGGCGCAAACTCCTGCTCAACAAGCGCGAGATGGCCAAGCTGTCGCAAAGCGTCGACCGCGAAGGCATGACGCTGGTGCCGCTGAAAATCTATTTCAACGACCAGGGCCGCGCCAAGCTGCTGCTCGCCGTCGGCCGCGGCAAGAAACTGCACGACAAGCGCGAGACCGAGAAACAGCGCGACTGGTCGCGCGAGAAGGGCCGGCTCTTGAAGGAGCGTGGGTGAGAAACATCAGGCGGTAGCCCTCGAAAAGCCAGGTTGGCTTCCAAATTTCGGGCAAGAGCGACCGACAGATACCAGAGGGGATCGCTTTGAAGAACCGGATCATCCTCTGGGGATCGATGGGCCTGGTTTTTGCAGCGATGGCCGTGGCCGGCGGCTTCGTTTACTTCCACACCTATTCTCCCGACCGTAACAAATATCCGGTCAGGGGCATCGACGTCTCGCATCATCAAGGCCAGATCGACTGGCGGCGGGCTGCCGCCGACGATGTCGCCTTCGCCATCATCAAGGCGACCGAGGGGGGCGATCATGTCGATCGCGCTTTTGCCACCAATCTACGTGAGGCCCGTGCGGCCGGCATCGCCGTAGGCGCCTATCATTTCTTCACCTTCTGCCGGCCCGGCGCCGACCAGGCGAAGAATTTCATCTCGGTGGTACCGCACGATCAGCCCTTGCTGCCGCCGGTGGTCGATGTTGAGTTCGGCGGCAACTGTCCGCAGCGCCCATCGCCCGAACAGTTGAATGCCGAACTCCAGGCTTTCCTCGGACCTGTCGAGGCGGCGTTCGGCAAGACGGCGATCGTCTATCTGACCGATGAGGCTGAGGCTGCCTATGCCGGGCAGATCGCTGCTCGCCCGCTCTGGCTTCGCTCGCTGCTGGTGGAACCGGACCGCCACGACTGGGTCTATTGGCAGTACCACAACCGGGGCCGCGTGGATGGCATCGAGGGTGACGTCGACCTGAACGTTCTGCAGGGCGGGCCGGCCGTGCTGGCCGCGCTGTCCACAACATCACCGGGATCGATCCTTCCGGAAGCTCCGCCATCCCCATGAACTCATTCAGGGGACAGCGCTCACTGCCGCTTTATGCTGCAACCTGCGGAACCTGCGGCGCCAGCGTCACATTCGCATCGCCCCACTCTTTCAGGGCTGTGATCACCGGCCCCAGGCTTCTGCCACGCGGCGTCAGGCTGTATTCCACCTTCGGCGGCACTTCCGGATAGATCTTGCGAGCAATCAGCCCATCGGCTTCCAGTTCGCGCAGCTGGTTGGTCAGCATGCGCTGTGTGCAGTTGGGAATGCGCCGGCGGATCTCGTTGAAGCGCAGCGTCCCTTCGAACAGATGGTAGAGCACGACGCCTTTCCATTTTCCGTCGATATAGCGCAGCGTTCCCTCCACGCTGCAGCCAGGGCTGCAATCGAGTCGTTCATGGCGAATACGCGGCATGACGGTATCCTTTTCGACACTATGTGCTTTATATGTGCATTCTTGCGCCTTGCGCACATAATCCGCATCTCTGCCGCATACAAAGCTCAACAGCAATTGCGGAGATCGAAATGCGCGCCGTCGGCTATCAAGTCCCAGCCCCCATCACCGATCAGGCGTCCCTTGTCGACATCGACCTGCCCAAGCCGGAGCCGAAAGGCCGTCAATTGCTGGTCGAGGTAAAGGCGATCTCGGTCAATCCGGTCGACACCAAGATACGGCGGAGTGCCAAACCCGAAGCCGGAAGCTGGCGTGTGCTTGGCTGGGACGCCGCCGGCCGGGTCGTTGCAACGGGGCCGGATGCCACCCTGTTCAAGCCCGGAGACGACGTCTTCTATTCCGGTGCGCTCGCGCCGCAAGGTACCAATGCCGAGTTCCACCTTGTCGATGAGCGCCTCGTCGGCCGCAAGCCCGGCTCGCTCGAGTATGCGCAGGCCGCGGCGCTGCCGCTGACGGCGATCACCGCCTTTGAGGCGCTGTTCGATCGCCTTGACGTGAAGAAGCCTGTCGTGGGTGCCGCGAATGCCATCGTGATCATCGGCGGCGCTGGCGGCGTCGGCTCGATCGCGGTGCAGCTTGCGCGCCAACTGACCGATCTGACGGTGATCGCCACCGCATCGAGGCCAGAGACACGCGACTGGGTGCTTGGGCTTGGCGCCCATCATGCCATCGATCATTCCAAGCCGTTGGCTGCCGAAGTCGCGGCACTCGGTATCGGCGCACCAGCCTTCGTATTCTCGACAACCAACACCGACCGGCACCTGGCCGAGATTGCCGAATTGATCGCACCGCAAGGCCGGTTCGGGTTGATCGACGATCCCCAGACGCTCGATATCAATCCGTTCAAACGCAAAAGCGTTTCGGTGCATTGGGAACTGATGTTCACCCGCTCGCTGTTCGAGACGCAGGACATGGCCGCACAGGGCGAACATCTGAACGAGCTGTCGCGCCTGGTCGACGCGAGCATCATCCGCACCACCTTGGGTGAAACCTTCGGTCCTATCAATGCCGCCAATCTGAAGCGCGCTCATGCGCTGATCGAAACCGGCAAGGCCAAGGGCAAGATTGTGCTGGAGGGGTTTTGAAGGGCGGCGGTTATTTCTGCAGGAACGCCGCGATCTCGCTGAACACGCTGACGAACATCGCCTCCGTCAAAACGCCGGTGTTGGTGTTGTAGCGCGAGCAGTGATAGCTCGAAAACAGCGTGACGCCGCCGGCCGGCAGCTGCCCGCCATGCTTGAACGGATAGGCGGCGACGCGCCCGCCCAGCGCGCGCACGGTCGACTGGTGCGCGATGGACCCAAGCGCCAGCACCGCGCGTAGCTTGGGAAAGCGTGCGATCGTCGGCACCAGGAAGCTGCGACAGGTCGAGATTTCGGCGCCCACCGGCTTGTTCTCCGGCGGCACGCAGCGCACTGCATTGGTGATCGCGGTGCCGACAAGCTCCAGCCCGTCATCGGGCCGCGCCTTGAACTCACCGCGTGCTAAGCCGTGCGCGATCAGCGTCGAGTAGAGCAGGTCGCCGGCATAGTCGCCGGTGAAGGGGCGGCCGGTGCGGTTGGCACCGCGCAGGCCGGGCGCCAGCCCGACGATCAGAAGCTGGACGCTGTCCTCGCCCTGCGGCGGCAGGAAGGTCGGCACCGGCGCGTTGAACCAGGACGGCTCGCGCTGCCGCCACTGCGCAATGAAATCATGCAGCCGCGGGCAGAGCGGGCAGTCGCGACCCGGTTCGGCTTGGGAGAGGGCGGTCAAGGCAACCGGCCTCAGTAGTCGTCCTCATCGACTTCAGCCGGTTCGGGCCGTCGCACGGGCCGCTCGGAAGGATCGCGGCCGACTTCGTTCTTCAGCGTCGTCAGGTCGATGAAATGGTCGGCCTGGCGGCGCAGATCGTCCGAGATCATCGGCGGTTGCGAGGCCATGGTCGAGACGATCGACACCTTGCGGCCGCGCCGCTGCAGCGCCTCGACCAGCGTGCGGAAGTCGCCATCGCCGGAGAAAATGACATAGTGGTCGACGACATCGGCGAGCTCCAGCGCATCGACCGTCAGTTCGATGTCCATATTGCCCTTGATCTTGCGGCGGCCGGTCGAGTCGGTGAACTCCTTGGCGGGCTTGGTCACCACCTTGAAGCCGTTATAGTCGAGCCAGTCGATCAGCGGGCGGATCGAGGAGTATTCCTGATCCTCGACCAGTGCCGTGTAATAATAGGCGCGCAAGAGATAGCCGCGCTTCTGGAAACTCGACAACAGCTTGCGATAGTCGATGTCGAAGCCGAGCGCCCGCGACGTAGCGTAGAGATTGGCACCGTCGATGAACAAGGCGATTTTTTCACGGGGGTCGAACATGGAAAATGTTCCTTTTCGAAAAATGCGGCCGTCTAAACGAAATGCGGTAGCGACTATCGGTCAGGCTCATAATAAACCGGCTGACCTTGTCCATTCGAGATAACGCCAGTTTGGTGGCAATCCAAGGCGTGATGCGGCAATGCAAGCAATTGTGATCGCGGCGTCGAACGAACGACGCGGGCTGTTTGCCAGATCCGGTGTTTGGGCAGGGATTGAGCACCCAATAGTCCCGCCAATGCCATGATGCTTGTATTTTGGCGGCGTTCGGGTTATGGACCGCCCCTGTTTTCCATCAAATCCAGGCATGAAAGGGGCAGTCCATGGCCCGCGTAACCGTTGAAGATTGCATCGACAAGGTCGACAACCGCTTCGAGCTGGTGCTTTTGGCCGGCCACCGTGCCCGCCAGATCAGCCAGGGCGCGCAGATCACCGTTCCTCGCGACAACGACAAGAACCCGGTCATCGCCCTGCGCGAGATCGCCGACGAGACGCTGTCGCCCGACGACCTCAAGGAAGATCTGATCCATTCGCTGCAGAAGCATGTCGAGGTCGACGAGCCCGAGGCTGAAGGCGAGGTGATCGCCGATCAGACCGGCGGCGCTGTCGCGGCCGCTGAAACCGACGATGCCGAGGACAACATCACCTTCGATCGCATGACCGAGGAAGACCTGCTGGCCGGCATCGAAGGTCTGGTACCGCCGGAAAAGAGCGACGACTACTAAGAGAGTTTCCTGGACCTGCCCGGAACGCGTTTCCGGCACTTCCGTCCCGGCAGTTTCGTGGCTATCTATGACATGCGCCGTACAGCAGTGCGGCGCATGATTCATTTCATCGCTGAGAGATTCCGCCCATGATGCGTCAGTATGAGCTTGTCGAGCGCGTCCAGCGCTACAAGCCTGACGTCAACGAGGCGCTGCTCAACAAGGCCTATGTCTATGCCATGCAGAAGCATGGCCACCAGAAGCGCGCTTCCGGCGATCCGTATTTCTCGCATCCGCTCGAAGTCGCCGCCATCCTCACTGAAATGCACATGGACGAGGCAACGATCGCCGTCGCCCTGTTGCACGACACCATCGAAGACACCACGGCGACGCGGGCCGAGATCGACGATCTGTTCGGCCCCGAAATGGGCAAGCTGGTCGAGGGCCTGACCAAGCTGAAGAAGCTCGATCTCGTCTCCAAGAAGGCCGAGCAGGCGGAGAACCTGCGCAAGCTGCTTCTGGCGATCTCGGAAGACGTCCGCGTGCTGTTGGTCAAGCTTGCCGACCGCCTCCACAACATGCGCACCCTCGACCACATGCCGGAGGCCAAGCGCCTGCGCATTGCCGAGGAGACGATGGACATCTATGCGCCGCTGGCCGGGCGCATGGGAATGCAAGGCATGCGCGAAGAGCTGGAGGAGATCGCCTTCCGCTACATCAATCCGGAAGCCTATCGCGCCGTCACCGCGCGGCTTGCCGAGATATTCGAGCGCAACAAGGGCGTGCTGACCGACATTGAAAAGGCGCTGTCGGGGCTGTTTGAAAAGCATGCCATCAACGCCGGCGTGAAGAGCCGCCAGAAGAAGCCCTGGTCGGTGTTCCGCAAGATGGAGGCCAAGGCGCTGTCCTTCGAGCAGCTGTCCGACATTTTCGGCTTTCGCGTCGTGGTCGATACGGTCGAGGACTGCTACCGCGCGCTTGGCGCCATCCACACCACATGGTCGATGGTGCCCGGCCGCTTCAAGGACTACATCTCGACGCCGAAGCAGAACGACTATCGCTCGATCCACACCACCATCGTCGGGCCGTCGCGTCAGCGCGTCGAGCTGCAGATTCGCACCCGCGAGATGAACAAGATCGCCGAATACGGCGTCGCGGCGCACTCGATCTATAAGGACACCGGCGGCAAGACGAACGGTGCCGGCCATGCGATCTCGAAGGAGACCAATGCCTATGCCTGGCTGCGGCGCACCATCGAGCAGCTTGCCGAAGGCGACAATCCCGAGGATTTCCTCGAGAACACCAAGCTGGAACTGTTCCAGGACCAGGTGTTCTGCTTCACGCCAAAGGGCATGCTGATTGCCTTGCCGCGCGGCGCCACGCCCATCGATTTCGCCTATGCGGTGCACACCGATGTCGGCGACACCTGCGTCGGTGCCAAGGTCAACGGCCGCATCATGCCGCTGATGACGGAACTGAAGAATGGCGACGAGGTCGAGATCATCCGCTCCAAGGCGCAAGTGCCGCCGGCGGCGTGGGAATCGGTCGTCGTCACCGGCAAGGCGCGCGCCGCCATCCGCCGGGCCACCAAGAACGCCATTCGCAAGCAGTATTCCGGCCTCGGCGCGCGTATTCTCGAACGCGCCTTCGAACGCGCCGGCAAGAATTTCACCAAGGAAAGCCTGAAGCCGGTGCTGCACCGGCTGGCGCGCAAGGACATCGAGGACGTGCTGGCGTCCGTCGGTCGTGGCGAACTTGCCTCCACCGACGTCATGAAGGCGGTCTTCCCAGACTACAAGGACGAACGCGTCACGCCGGCCGCGCCCAAGCAGCGCGAGGAGGGCTGGTCGAAGATCCGCAACGCCGCTGGCATGCTGTTCCAGATTCCGGGCCGGGCCGCGCGCAAGGACAAGGACCAGCCGCGTGACGGCGCCGTGCCGATCCGCGGCGTACGCGGCGACCTGCCGGTGCGCTTCGCGCCGGAGGGTGCTGTGCCCGGCGATCGCATCGTTGGCATCGTCCAGCCGGGCACCGGCATCACCATCTATCCGATCCAGTCGCCGGCGCTGCAGGCTTTCGATGACCAGCCCGAGCGCTGGATCGACGTGCGCTGGGACATTGACGAGCGCACCAAGGAGCGCTTCCCCGCGCGTGTCTCGGTCACCGCCATCAATGCGCCGGGCTCGCTCGCCGATATCGCCCAGGTCGTTGCGTCCAATGACGCCAACATCCATACGCTGTCGATGGTGCGCACGGCGCCCGACTTCACCGAAATGCTGATCGATCTCGAAGTCTGGGATCTGAAGCACCTCAACCGGCTGCTGTCGCAGCTCAAGGACAATTCGAGCGTCAGCGACGCACGGCGTGTGAATGGCTGACATGGCTGATCTATCTGGGGGGCAGGCGCAGATGAAGACCGATGAAGTGCTGGGCATTTTCCGCGAGGCGGGTGCTGTTCTGGAGGGGCATTTCATCCTGACGTCGGGCCTGCGCAGCCCGGTCTTCCTGCAGAAGGCGCGGGTGTTCATGCATGCCGACAAGACCGAGCGGCTTTGCAAGGCGCTGGCCGAAAAGATCCGGGCAGCGGTGCCAGACAAGATCGACTATGTCGTCGGCCCGGCGATCGGCGGCCTGATCCCGGCCTACGAAACCTCGCGCCATCTCGGCGTGCCGGCGATCTGGGTCGAGCGGGAAGGGGGCGAGTTCCGCCTGCGCCGCTTCGAGATCGCCAGGGGTGCGCGCGTCGTCATCGTCGAGGATATCGTCACCACCGGCCTGTCGATCCGCGAAACCATCGAGTGCCTGCGCGAGCTTGGCGCCGAGGTGGTGGCGGCCGCCTGCATCATCGACCGTTCCGCCGGCAAGACCCATGTCGGCGTGCCGCTGATCGCGCTCGCCGAATACGAGGTTCCGGCCTATCCGCCGGACCGGCTGCCGCCGGAGCTTGCCGCGATACCGGCGGTCAAGCCTGGCAGTCGCAATATCTGACCATGCATGTCGCCCAAAAGTCTGCGGCGGTTTTGGGAGTGACGACATGCGTGAAGGCAATTCGAAATGATCGTCGGGATCGACCATTTCGTGCTGACGGTGGCGTCGCTCGAAGCGACCTGCGCCTTTTACCAGCGCGTGCTGGGTTTCGAGCGCATCGACACGCCGGGCCGGCCGACAGCGCTGGCTTTTGGCGGCCAGAAGATCAATGTCCACGAGATCAGCCGCACTTTCGAGCCGAAGGCGAAGGCGCCGACGCCAGGGTCAGGCGATTTCTGCCTGATCACCGAACGGCCGCTCGACGAAATCCGCGCCCGTCTCGAAGCCAATGGCGTCGTGCTCGAACTGGGGCCGGTCGAACGCATCGGGGCGCGCGGTCCGATGATGTCTGTCTATTTCCGCGATCCGGACGGCAATCTTGTCGAAGTCAGCCAGTACTTGCGGTAGTGTCTCAGACATCCGGCTGCGACAATAGGCCGAAGCCATTCTCAAATTCGCCGCGATTGTCAGGTGTTGGAGACGTGAACCTTACCAAAGATTATGGTGGCGCGGCCGCTGCACAGGTAGCCTTCGGTTGTTGTCGGGGTTGCGGATCGCTATATCAAAGTCGCGATTGCCTTCGGGTGACCGTAAAGCGCAAGATGTGGCGGTTGAAGTCCGGCTGAAGACAGCCGGAACGCAAGCTGTAACGTATCGGGAATAGGAAGAGAGTGCTTTTTCGTCGCCGCAAGCCTGATGGTCTTTTGGAGCGGGTGCGCACCTATCTGTGGCCGCGCCGCTCGTTCTCGCGCTCGCTGCAGTATTTCTCCAAGCGCATCCTGCGGCTGAAGGCCACGCCGCACGCGGTGGCAGCCGGTGTGGCGGCTGGTGTCTTCGCTTCATTCTTTCCCGTGGGCTTCCATTTCATCATTGCCGCCGTTCTGTGTTGGGTGATCGCCGGCAATCTGGTGGCGGCGGCACTGGGCGCTGTTTTCTTCGGCAATCCGCTGACTTTTCCCATTCTGTGGGGCGCGTCCTGGGAAACCGGCAAGCTCATCCTGCACGATCGCCTGCCGGCACATGGTCCGCCGGCGCATCTGGGCGAGATGCTGCACACGCTTTCTTTCGCGAAACTGTGGCATCCCGTGCTGGAACCCATGCTGATCGGCGCGGTGCCGCTCGGGCTGGTGTTTGGCCTCCTGTTCTACGGCGTCACGCGCTGGGGCATGAATGTCTTTCGCGAGCAGAGGCGCAAGCGGCTGGCCGAGCGCGCAAGCCGCCGCCAGCAACCGCCTCATCCTGGAGCAAGCATTGGTTCCGCTACGCGATGATCATCGGTGTAGGCAGTGATCTGATCGATATCAGGCGCATCGAGAAATCGCTGGAACATCACGGCCAGCGCTTCGTCCAGAGGATCTACACCGAGGTCGAACAGGCGCGTTCGGAAAACCGACGAGCCCGCGCTGCCTCCTACGCCAAGCGCTTCGCCGCCAAGGAGGCCTGCGCCAAGGCACTGGGTACGGGCATGGCGCAAGGCGTGTTCTGGCGCGACATGGGTGTCGTCAACCTGCCCAGCGGCGCGCCGACCATGGCGCTGACCGGCGGCGCGCTGGCCCGGCTCGAAAAAATCCTGCCCCCAGGGCACAGGGCGGCGATCCACCTCACCATCACCGATGATTTCCCGCTCGCTCAAGCCTTTGTGATCATCGAGGCGTTGCCCGTCGAACAAGCGCCACATTGATTGCATCTGACGACCGGCATTGACGTTGCCCAGCGCGCGCCGAGACTCTATACCATCCAACGCACAATCGAGGACGACATGAGCGTGGCTGAAAAATCCCAGAAGAAATCCGGCGGGCTTGGCGAAACCGTCAGCGTCATCGTCCAGGCGCTTTTGCTCGCGCTGGTCATCCGCACGCTGTTGTTCCAGCCCTTTTCGATCCCGTCGGGATCGATGCGGCCGACGCTTCTGGAGGGCGACTATCTGTTCGTCACCAAATGGTCCTACGGCTATTCGCGCTATTCGCTGCCGTTCGGGCCTGACCTCTTCTCGGGCCGCATCTGGGGCTCCGAGCCCAAGCGCGGCGACGTTGTGGTGTTCAAGTTCCCGCCGGATCCGTCCGTCGACTACATCAAGCGCGTGGTCGGCCTGCCCGGCGACAAGATCCAGATGAAGAATGGCCAGTTGTTCATCAACGGTGTCGGCGTGCCGCGCGTAAAGACCGGCCAGATCGACAATCCCGATATCACCGAAATGCCTCAGCCGATCGACGTCTACCGGGAAACCCTGCCCAACGGCGTCAGCTACGACACGCTCGACCTCAATCCGAATTCGATCGGCGACAACACGCGCGAATTCGACGTGCCGCCCGGCCACTATTTCATGATGGGAGACAACAGGGACAATTCCGCCGACAGCCGGTTCACCGTCGGCTACGTTCCGGCTGAGAACCTGGTTGGTCGCGCCAACCTTGTCTTCTTCTCGATCGCCGGCAAGGCGAGCCCTCTCGAAATCTGGAAATGGCCGTCGCTGATGCGCGTTTCGCGCCTGTTCCATTTCGTCAACTAGGGTCATGGCGGCAACAAGACGGTTGACCGCCGATGCGCTCGCCGAAGCGCTGGTGGAACGCACGGGCCACGCCTTTGCCGACCGCCAGCGCCTGCAGCGCGCGCTGACCCATGCCAGCGCCCGCGGCGTCAATGCCGGCACCGATTACGAGCGTTTCGAGTTTCTCGGCGACCGGGTTCTGGGCCTCGTCGTTGCCGATATGTTGCTGGCGGCGTTTCCCGATGCGGCGGAAGGCGAATTGTCGCTGCGGCTCAATGCGCTGGTCAACGCCGAGGCGCTTTCCGAGATAGCCGAACATATCGGGCTGCCGGACCTGATCCGCGCCGGATCGGATGTGCGCGGGCTCAAGGGGCGCAAGCGCGTCAATCTGCGCGCCGATGCCTTGGAATCGCTGATCGCCGTGCTCTATCTCGACGGTGGCCTCGAGGCGGCACGCGCCTTCATTCACAAATACTGGCGCCCGCGTTCGCAGGCTTCCGGTGCCGCGCGCCGCGACGCCAAGACCGAATTGCAGGAATGGGCGCATCAGGCGGCAAGTGCCGTTCCGGCCTATCAGATCGACAGCCGCGAGGGGCCGGACCACGATCCGTTGTTCACCGTCAGTGTCAGGGTCGGTGCATTTCAGCCGGCGACCGGCAGCGGTCGTTCCAAACGTGAAGCGGAGCAGGCAGCCGCGGCTGCCCTTCTGTTGCGCGAAGGTGTATGGAACGCGGCATGACCGATATTGAAACTGCTGAAACCCCCGCCACGCATTCCGGCTTCGTCGCGCTGATCGGCGCGCCGAATGCCGGCAAGTCGACGCTGGTCAACCAGTTGGTCGGCGCCAAGGTGTCGATCGTCACCCACAAGGTGCAGACGACGCGTGCCATCGTGCGCGGTATCGCCACGCATGACAATGCGCAGATCGTCTTCGTCGACACGCCCGGTATCTTCAAGCCCAAGCGGCGTCTCGATACGGCGATGGTGACCACCGCCTGGGGCGGCGCCAAGGATGCCGATATCGTGCTTTTACTGATCGATGCCGAACGCGGCATCCGCGGTGATGCCGACGCCATCCTCGAACGGCTGAAGGATGTGCGCCAGCCGATGGCGCTGATCCTCAACAAGGTCGATCGGGTGAAGCACGAGACGCTTCTGGCCCTGTCCGCGGCGGCGAACGAGAAAGTGCCGTTCAAGCGCACCTTCATGGTTTCCGCACTGACCGGCTCCGGCTGCAAGGACCTGCTCGACTATCTGGCGCAGGCGCTGCCGGCCGGCCCCTGGTACTATCCTGAAGACCAGATTTCCGACCTGCCGATGCGCCAGCTCGCGGCCGAGATCACCCGCGAAAAACTCTATCTGCGGCTGCATCAGGAACTGCCCTATTCCTCGCATATCGAAACAGAGAAATGGGAAGAGAAGCCGGACGGCTCGGTGCGCATCGACCAGACCATCTATGTCGAGCGCGACAGCCAGAAGAAGATCGTGCTCGGCCACAAGGGCGAGACCATCCGCGCCATCGGCCAGGCGGCGCGCATGGAGATCGCGGGCATCCTCGAGCAGAAGGTGCACCTCTTCCTGTTCGTCAAGGTGCGCGAGAACTGGGGCGATGATCCCGAGCGTTACCGCGAGATGGGGCTCGAATTCCCGCACTAGAGCAATTCCAGGAAAAGTGTGAGCGGTTTTCCGTCCGGAATTGCGTCAAAACAAAGAGTTAGAGTGGTTCGCCGTTTCCATGAAACGGTGAAACGCTCTAGCGGCCTTTGGATAGCAAGCTTACCATTGACACGGCTTTGGTCCGCCGGGGGCCTGTTCCCCGCAAGTGGAAAGGAACATCGGACTACCGCGGCTGTCCAAGCGCCAGCAACACGCCATTGGCGAGATGCTCCGCGTCAGCCCTGTTTTCGAACGGAACGACAGACCTCGCATACTCGACCGACGAGAAATCGGAGCCATCGGCGTTGACCAGCGCGGCCTGGCGCCTTGCCGCTTCCATGTTGCCGAGCTGCGCATAGCATGCGGCAAGTCGCGTTCGGATCCATGGCGTCGGCCGCGTCGCCAGTTCCAGCGCCTCGGCGGCCGGCCTGTACTCACCCAGCATGTAGAGCGCCAGCGATCGATCGTACTGGTACCAGTGCGGATTGAGCGGATCGATCCTGATCGCGCGCGCCAGCCAGGCAAGCGCCTCGAGCGCCCGCCCGCGCATGGTTAGCAGATGCCCCATCTGCCCGATGCATTCGGCGTCGCCTGGATTGAGCTGAAGCGCGATCCGCAAATGATGCTCGGCCGCCTCGTGGTCGCGCAGGCTGAGCCGCACCAGTGACTGAATGCGGTGTGCGGTTGCCTGATCGGGGGACAGCGCAATACCCTTGTCGGCAAGGTCGCGGGCCTTCGCCAGCAGGGCATCGCTGGTGGGTCCGAATTCGCTGTTCAGCACATACGACAGCGCCAGATAGGTATGGGCGAGGCCATAGCCCGGATCTTTGGCTATCGCGGCCTCGAACAGCTCTGCCGCTCCTTGCAGGTCGCTCTGCGCCGGGTCGCGCAGCAAGGCGACGCCGCGCAGCACCAGCTCATAGGCGGCCAGGCTGGTTACCGGTCGTCGTGCGGCGCGCTGCAGCCCGGCATTGGTGACCCGCACCACCAGCCGGCCGACGATTTCCTCGACAATATCCTGCTGGATGGCGAACAGCCCGGCAGCCTCGGCCTGATAGCGATCGCCCCAGATCTGGGTGGCGCTGGCTGCATCGACAAGATTGACCGCGGCGACGATGCGGTCCGCCTGCCGCCGCACCGAGCCCTCGACAAGATAGTCGGCGCCGATGCGCGAGCGGATGGCCGGCCATTCGGCGGGCGAATGGGACGCAAACGAAAAGCTTGAGTTGCGCGCCAGCACCGTCACCGTGCCGAAGCGGGCGAGGCTGTTGATAATGTCTTCTGCAAATCCGTCGACGATTGCGTCGTCGGCCGGATCGGCGCTGTCATTGCGGAATCTAAGCACCGCCACGATCGGCTGTGCGCCAGGTTCGCGCACCGCTTCAGTCTCGGCCACCAGCATGTAGCCACGCTTCGACACCGTTCGCACCAACTCTTCGCCGAGTACCTTACGGATTTCGCGCACCGATTGCGTCAGCGAATCCTCGGTGACGAAAACGCCTGGCCAGACCGTGTCCATCAGTTCTGATTTCGGCACCACGCGGCCGATGTTGCGGGCGAGGTGCGTCAGCAACGCATAGGCCTTCGGCCGCAGAAAGGCCGGCTGGTCGGCCCGGCTGAGCGTGCCCTTGCCCAGATCGAGCGTGAAACCGCCGAACTGAAAAATCTGGTCGGTGGCCAAGACCGCCATCAAAAGGCCTGCTCCGTGGAAGCCATGCCGGCATTGGGCTATGGCTGACGGGCTGGGTCAAGACCCATACGTGTCCAGCGGCGGACGAAGAGGCGCGGCGCCCGGCTTCGGACACCGCGCTCAATACGGCCTAGACCGCGCCAGCCACGGCGAGTTGCGTCCTTGGCCGCCGGACGAAGCTTTCGGTGCCGTAGTAAGCAACGATGGCCACCGCGATGATTGCCCAGATCGCCACGGCGATCCACTGCTGCTGCACATAGTCACCGCCGATGAACACCTTGCCTAGGAAACGGACGCTGTTCTGGTGCGTGACGTGCATGATGATGGCAAGAAGCACGCTGCCGGTGTTCTGATAGAGCCAGGTGAACACCACGCCCGCCAGGACGACGTTGATCGTGCCGTAAAGGCTGAGGTCGCCGACAAGCCCGAGCGGGAAGTGCCAGATAGCCCAGATCACACCGAGGATCAGGCTGCCGGCGAGTGCCGGCTGACTGGCTAGCAGACGTGGCGTTGCAAAACCGCGCCACCCCGGCTCTTCGCCGAGCGGGCCGCTGAAGAGAGCGTAGAGCGCAATGATCGGCAGCATCTCGGACAGCGCCGGGACGTTGCTCCAGGCCGGCGCCGCTGCGCCAAGCATCGGATTGATCAGGATCGAGGCCAACTGCGTTCCGAACGGCAGGCCGAACGCCACCAGATACCATATCGGACGAACCCGCCACCTCACCATCGCGCTGAGGATGGCCTTGACCGAACTCCAGCCGCCGGAGACAGCCGCGACGACAAAGCCTGAGACCATCGGACCGAACGTGAACCAGGGAATGCTGTCGCCATTCGACATGTAGAACGGAATGAAGGCCAGCCAGGTGAGGCCAATCGTCAATGAAAAGAAGGCAGTCAGCTGGTGCCTTCGCACCAGGCTCAACAAGGAAGTCATCGCAGGTCCTCTCAGCGGGCAGGGATCTATGAGAGGTCGCCGGACTGCCCGATCGGTCGACATGCTTCTGGAAACAACCCAGCCGAATTGTTCAGCAGGCCGTGTTGGCCACATCGGCCGACCCAGGATTTTTGGCGCTTTTGCAGCCAAGAATCCCGAGCGCTTTCTGAAAGATTTCCGATTTTATGGCGGGCCGAGCCTGTTTGCGCCGTGTCCAGTCTGCTCCGTCACGCGATTATCAATGGGGCAGCATTCCAGGCGATGCTGGTTTGCCTCGGCAAAGCCGATCGGCTGCGCCGGCATCGTCGCAGCACTGGCGTGCCCTCAAACGATGATGAATTGCCATGGTCATTTCTGCGAAAAGCAATAAGGATATCTTCGAAAAGTCGATGTTATATTGGCGACTGCAGCGGACGTGCCAAAATACATTGCCTCGAGAATATGGTTAGCCGAGAAATTTTCGGCATATATATTTATTTTATGACGTTGTTCCGATTGTGCCGCAGCTAGTGTTATTTGTGCAACACGGCATAAAACTGTTCCGTGAATCGCCGTTATTTTCAAAACCGTCATTGAAGGCGGAAGATTGATGGGTATGTTCGCCGCGAAAAGGGGACGCGGTGCGCGCCTTTTTCGTTGTGGAGGTGAGGCGGGAAAACATATCCGCCAGCCACAAATCCGAAGCCATTTAAACTATGACTGGAGAGGTCAGAAAATGAACATCAAGAGCCTCCTTCTCGGCTCAGCCGCGGCCCTGATCGCGGTCTCCGGCGCTCGCGCCGCCGACGCGGTCGTCGTCGCCGAACCGGAACCCGCCGAATACGTCAAGATCTGCGACGTCTACGGCGCCGGCTACTTCTACATCCCCGGCACCGAGACCTGCCTGCGCATCGGCGGCTATCTCCGCTATGACATCGGCGTCGGCGATTCGGGCACGCTGGATGGTGTCAACAACGTTGCCGATCACATGGGCGACGGTAGGCACGACACCTACTACAAGAACATGCGCTTCGCGCTGAGGACCTACACCGGTCAGGAAACCGAGCTCGGTACGTTGAAGACCTTCACCGAGACCCGCTTCCAGTTCGGCAACAAGTCTGGTGACTATACTGGCGGCGCCACCGACTGGCAGGCTGTTAACAAGGCGGTAACGCTGAACTTCGCCTGGATCCAGCTCGGCGGCCTGCGCGTCGGTAAGGACGAGACGACGTATGACTCGTTCATCGGCTACGCCGGCAATGTCATCCAGGACACCATCATCCCGTATGGTATCAAGGACACCAACCTTATCAGCTACTATTTTGACGCCGGCAGCGGCTTCTCGGGCGTCGTCTCGCTCGAAGAAGGCACCGATGCTTCGGGCATCAGCGACACGATCGACAGCTACGTTCCGCATGTCGTCGGTGGCTTGAAGTACAAGGGTGACTGGGGTGCGATCACCGGTGTCGTCGCCTATGACAGCAACTACGAGGAAGTGGCCGGCAAGGTTCGCTTGGATGTCAACGTCACCAAGGAACTGGCCCTTTTCGTCATGGGCGGCTATGGCACTGACGATAATCTCCGCGACTTCTCCAAGGGCCGTGGCCAGTACAAGCCGTGGGGCGGCAACTGGGCCGTCTGGGGTGGCGGCACCTACAAATTCAACGACAAGACCGCGTTCAACGTCCAGGCTTCGGCTGACGACGACAAGAACTACGCTCTTGCGGCGAACGTCGCTTACACCATCGTCCCCGGCTTCACGATCACGACCGAAGTCGACTGGGATCACTACGGCAACTATGGCAACCCGTCCCTCTACGGCAACTGGAGCAAGGCCAACAAGAAGGACAGCGTCGGCGGCATCGTTCGCTTCCAGCGCTCGTTCTAACCGATCGACTGACCTTACCAGGCCGCCCGCAGCGTATCGCTGCGGGCGGTTTTTTATGCGTGGGTGCGAGAGCCGGCCCAGGCGCCAAGCCCATACCTTGATTTCGCCACCCGATCGGTGAAAAGCTCTGGGCATGGAATGGCGCGACGAGGGAATCATTCTCGGCACTCGCAAGCATGGCGAAACCAGCGCCATACTCGAGGTGATGACCCGTGTGCATGGCCGCCATCTCGGCCTCGTGCGCGGCGGTCGCTCGCGCAAGCAGCAACCTGTTCTCCAGCCCGGCAATCGCGTCGATCTCTTATGGCGGGCGCGCCTTGACGAGCATCTCGGCACGTTCCAGGCCGAGGCGATCGAGATGAACGCTGCCAGGCTGATGGACAGCGCCGTTGCCGTCTACGGCCTGCAGACCATGGCCGCGCATCTGCGACTCTTGCCCGAGCGTGACGCCCATGGCGGCCTTTACGAGGCGCTTTCCGTGATGATCGTCCATCTCGACGATCCCGATGCTGCCGGCGAACTGGTGGCGCGCTTCGAACTTCTGATCCTTGACGAACTTGGCTTCGGCCTCGACCTCAGCCAATGCGCCGCCACCGGCACAAGGCAGGATCTGGCCTATGTCTCGCCGAAGTCGGGCCGCGCGGTGTCGCGCGAAGCTGGCGCGCCATGGCGCGACAAGATGCTGGCGCTGCCCGCCTTTCTGCAACGCGGCTCCGGCCTGCGCGGAGATCCAGCCGCGATCGAGGACGCCTTCCGGCTCACCGGGTTTTTCTTCACGCGCCACGTCTATGAGCCGCGCGGTATCGAACAGCCCGATGCCCGCGCCGGCTTTCTCGCCGCCTTGCGCAAGCATCATGCGACGCGCAAGGCCATTGCCGGAGACAATGCCGCATGATGGAGGTCGAACTTTATCGGGGTCGGATTCGTCGCTCGGCGGCAAGCTCTTGGCTTTCGGTACCGAGACATGTTCCAGCCGCCAATCTGGCGGCGCGTTGAGTTTTTCAGCCGTTTAGCCGCCGTATTTGGATGTCAGTGAGATGAAACGTCAGTGAAAACTGGCCTGGTTTGGGGGAACCGCCATGTTTGAAAGCCTGATCGGGCTTGTCGCCATCATCGCCTTGTTCGTCATTATTTCGCGTCAGCAGAGCCGCATCGGTCTGATCGAACGCGAACTTGGCGCGCTGCGCAGTCTCGTCCTTTCAGGCGCCGTGCCGCCGGTGGCCAAGCCGGCAGAACAGATGGCGGCCGATGGCAAGGCCGAAGCGGCGCCGGTGCTCGCGGCCACGGCCGATATTGCCTCGCCGGCGGTGAGTGGACCGGTCGTACAGGCGCCGGCTACAGAAACGGAAGCTCCGGCTGGCGAGGCTGTGTCCGGCCCCTGGTCCACGAGCGAGGCTCCGAAGGCAGCAGAACCTGTCGAGCCGGTTGCAGCCTCCAAGGCCCCCGGCAAGCCGGATATCGAGACGGCACTCGGCACGCGCTGGGCGGTCTGGGTCGGCGGCATCGCGCTGGCACTGGGTGGCCTGTTCCTGATCCGCTACACAATCGAGGCTGGCATTTTCGGCCCCGGCGTGCGGCTCACCATGGCGGCGGTGCTTGGGCTGGTGCTGGTTGCCGGCGGCGAGTTCATACGCCGCACCGGCTTCAAGGTGCCGGTGCAAGGCGTTGCCGGCGCCTATGTTCCGGCGATCCTGACGGCGGCCGGTGCCTTCATCCTGTTCGGCACTGTCTATGCCGCCCATGGCATTTACGGCTTCATTGGCCCGGCGCTTGCCTTCACGCTGCTTGGGGCCATCGGTGTGGCGACGATCGCGGCTGCCCTGGTCCATGGCCTGGCCCTGGCCGGCATCGGTCTTGTCGGCGCCATGGTGACGCCGATGCTGATCGCCTCCCAGGCGCCCAACCCCTGGGCGTTGTTCGGCTACCTCGCCATCGTGCTCGCCGCCACCAGCGTCATCGCCCGCATGCGCGACTGGAAAGCGCTGGTGGCGGCGGCCTTTTTCGGCACCGGCATCTGGACCATTCTCTATATGACCGACGCGCCGGCTGCGAACCTCTCCTCCATCCTGTTCATCGACGCCGTCACCCTGGCCGTCCTCGCTTTTGTCTGGCTCGGTCGCCGTGATGAAATCGTCGCCGCCAGGGCCTTCGACTGGCCGTCCATCGTGCCTGCCCTGTTCGTTGCCTTCTCGGCGCTGGGCCTGTCGGTCGACCCAGCCTTCGCCGCGGCCGGCTATGCCTTGCCGGGCGCTGCGATCCTCGCGGCGATGGTGGCCGTCGCGCTTTATCGCCCGCTGGCGCTACCGCTGCTTTACGCCGCCGGACTGGCGACGGTCATGATCTATCTCGGCATCATCCCGCCAACCTCGATCGTGTCCGACTTTTCGGCCGGCGCACTCGGTGTCGATGGTTTGCCCGTGGCGACGTCCAATGCCCTGACCTTGCGCATCGGCATTGCGCTCGGCCTGGTCTTCATCGGCGCGGGCCTTTGGGCCGCCCGCAAATTCGCGGCATCTTCCTCGCTTCGATCCGCCTCATGGGCGGCATCGGGTGTCATCGTGCCGTTGGTCATCCTGCTGGCGCTCTGGTTCACCTTCGGCAATCTCGACCGCGACTTTGTCTACGCCGCCGCCGCAGCACTGCTGGTCGTGGTTTTCGCCGCCGGTGGCGAGTGGATCGCGCGCGCCGAAGAGCCGCCGCTCAAGGGCGGCATAGCGGTGTCGTTTGCCCTCGGAGGCGCGGCGATCGCCGGCCTCTTGATGCTGCACATGGCTTTCAATTCCGGCTGGACCACCATTCTGCTTGGTGCAGCAGTCATAGTGCCGGCGCTGGCCACGCGTTGGCGCTCCTACCCGGTGCTAGGCTGGATTTCGGTTGGCGCGGTGATCGCCGTGCTTGGCCGCGTCGCCTTCGATCCGACCATCGTCGGCGCCGAGTTCCTGTCGACGACACCGGTGTTCAACTGGCTGCTGCCGGGCTATGGCGTCCCGGCGCTCGCCTTTGGCTTCGCCGCCTGGCAACTCGCCCGCACCACCAATGGCCGGCCGCGCCTCGTCATGGAAGCCGCGGCGGCGCTGTTTGCGCTGCTTGCCGTCGCCATGCTGGTGCGTCACGCCATGCATGGCGGTGTCATCGACACGGGTCCGATGACGCTCGCCGAACAGGCGATCTACACGCTGATTGCCATCGGCGCCGGCGCCATCCTGGTCGCCATCGACATGCGCTCGCCAAGTTCGGTGCTGCGCTATGGTTCGATGGCAGCGGGCGTGGTTTCGGTCGCCCTGATCGTCATCCGGCACTTCGTGGTGCTCAATCCGCTGTTTACGGACGAATCGACCGGCCGGATCCCGGTCTTCAACCTGTTGTTCCTTGCCTATCTCCTGCCGGCCGTCGCCGCCGGCGGACTGGCGCTCTATGTCAGGGGCAAGCGGCCAACATGGTATTCGGCAATGCTGGCACTGGTCGCGGCGCTGCTTGCCTTTGCCTATGCCACCCTGTCGGTCAGGCGGCTGTTCAAGGGTGAGTTCATCGGCCTGTGGAGCGGGCTCGGCCAGTTGGAAACCTACACCTATTCGGCGCTCTGGCTGGTGATCGGCGTGGCGCTGCTCACCGCCGGCGTCTGGCTGAAGTCGCAGGTGCTGCGCATTGCCTCGGCCGCGTTGATCGCAATTGCCGTGCTGAAGGTCTTCCTCTTCGACATGTCGGAGCTGGAGGGCGTACTCAGGGCGCTGTCCTTCATCGGCCTCGGCGGCGTGCTGATCGGCATTGGCCTGTTCTACCAGCGGCTTTTGACCAGGGCGGCGAGGGAGGAGATACCGGTCGTCGAGCAATGACGGCAGGCGTTCAATCAAGCCGGGAATAAACCGGTACCCGCCAGCGTTATCTCATTGCTTGGGTGACCGGGGCGGTGGACCGCTTCGCGCTGGCCGCTTGCGTCGCGCCGGGAAGGCGCGTTGAATCGGGATCAACAAGGGCGATTTCAGAACCAGCGGTCATGGACGAAAAGAAGGCAGCAATCCTTGGCGAAATACCGCGCCTGCGCCGCTACGCACGCTCGCTGTTGCGCGACCGGGATTCTGCCGACGACCTCGTCCAGGACTGCCTCGAGCGCGCACTCGTGCGGCTCGACAACTGGCAGACGGGAGAAAGCCCCAGGAGGTGGCTGTTTACGATCATGCATCATTTGTTCATCGACCAGATGCGCAAGGTGAACCGTCGCGGCGAAGCGGCGATGCTGCCCCTGGAAGCGGGCGAGGCGGTGGCCCAGCCGGCAGAGCAGTTGGACGGCATCGCCTCGCGTGAGATCATCAACGCGCTGCAGGCAATCAGCCCCGATCGCCGTGCGGCTCTTGTCATGGTCGCCATCGAAGGCTTCTCCTATGCCGAGGCCGCCAACATGCTGGGCGTGCCCGCGGGCACGCTGATGTCGCGCATTGCGCGCGGGCGTGAGGAGCTGCGCGGCTTGCTGGATGACACGGCGCGTCGCCGCGCGATAAGGATCGTCGAGAAATGATCCGCCGCGATTTTTCAGAACGTGACATCCATATGGCGCTCGACGGCGAACTGCCGGCCGACGAGCGCGCCGCCTATGATGCCTGGCTGGACGCCAACCCCGAGATGAAGGCCAGGAGCGCCCGCTTCACAGCCGACCGGGAGGCGTTGCGCTCGGCCTTTGCCGGCGTGCTGGATGAACCTGTTCCCGCGCGCTTGCGCAAGGTGGTGCTCGGCGAAGCGCCGGTTAAGACTGCGGTGCCGCGCTCGCGCTGGTGGCTTGCCGCTGCCGCGGCGGTGCTTTTGGCCACGGGTGGATTTGGCGGCTACTTTGCCGGCATGGACGGCATCGGACAGGAGGACCCGGCGGAAGATCGGCTCGCCGAACAGGCGATTGCCGCCCATGTCATCTACGCCGCCGAGAAGCGGCATGCCGTGGAAGTGCCGGCCAGCGACAAGGATCATTTGCAGACCTGGCTGTCCAACCGGGTCGGGCTGAAGCTGGTGGCGCCGGACCTGACCGCGAACGGCTTCCAACTGGTTGGCGGCCGCTTGCTGCCGGCCGGCGACAGCAAGGCCGCGATGCTGCTCTACGAGGACGACAAGGGCGAGCGCATATCCCTCTTCGTCACCGCGGAATCGGTGGAGAATGCCAAGGGCACCTATGCTTCGGCGCAGGACGGCCCGCAGGCCGTCTACTGGCTGGACAAGGGCTATGGCTGCGCCGTCGTCGGCTCGCTGCCGCGCGAGCAATTGGCAGTCGTGGCCAAGAATGCCTATGGCCAGCTTCTGGCGGGTCTCGCAAGCTGAGTTGGCCGCAATTGTTCGCAGCCGGTGGCCTATCAAACAGGGATCCTGCTCAAAGCCCGCGAGCTTCCTTGCCACCGCCGAAACTGTCACAATTCGGCCCTAATCAAGGAGCGATAGCGCTTGATGAATACTGGCGCTTCGGCCGGTGTTTGCGACGCTTTTGATCGGGGCCGTTTCCGCAACGCAATCGAGGTTTTCTCAAGTCGCATGCCTGCCGAGATCCGTACGGCCCGCGCGTCTGACGTCGATGATCTCGCCGCCATCGAGAAAGCCGTTTTTTCGAGCGATCGCATTTCCCGTCGCTCCTTTCGCCTTTTCATCGAGCGCGAGACCGCTGAGACGCTGGTCGCCGAGCTCGACGGCCGCGTCGCCGGCTACGCGATCGTGCTGTTCCGCAAGGGCAGTGGGGTGGCGCGGCTCTATTCCATAGCCGTCGGTCCATTTTTCGGCGCGCTTGGCATCGGGCGCCAGCTTTTGACTGCGGCGGAGGAGGCGGCCTTCGGGCACGATCGCATGATGCTGCGTCTCGAAGTGCGCGAGGACAACGACCGCGCCATCCGCATCTACGAGCGGGCCGGCTACCGCAAGATTGGCCGCGAGCCTGGCTATTACGAGGACGGCGCGACCGCGCTTCGTTATGAGAAAACCCTGCGCGGCGACCTTCCGGTCGCCACAAGGGTGCCGTTCTACCAGCAGACCTGCGAGTTCACCTGCGGCCCATGCTGCCTGATGATGGCCATGGCCAATTTCGACCGCGACTTCGTGCCCGATCCGGTGATGGAAATCCGCCTCTGGCGCGAGGCCACGACCGTCTTCATGATGTCGGGGCCGGGCGGCTGCGAACCATTCGGCCTGGCTGTCTCGGGTTATGAAAGCGGGCTCGCGGCGGAGATCTTTGTTTCCTTCTACGGCGCGCTGTTTCTGCAATCGGTGCGCAGCGAGGACAAGCGCCGCGTGATGGAACTGGCCCAGGTCGACTTTCGCCGCCGCGCGGAACTTTACGGCATCCCGGTGAATTACCGCTCCTTCACCATCGATGACATCAGAACCGCGATATCAGAGGGAAAACTGGTGCTGGTGCTGATCAGCGGTTTCCTGATGTTCGGCAAGAAGGTGCCGCACTGGGTGCTGGCCATCGGCGACGATGGCGATCATATTCTTATCCACGATCCCTGGGTCGAGGACGAAAGGCAGGAAACCATCCTTGATGCCGCCAACATTCCCGTGCCCTACGGCATCTTCATGAACATGGCGCAGTTCGGCCGCGACGGACTGCGTGCCGCCATCACTCTGGGGAAGCGCGACACACAATGACCTGGGTCATCCTTACCGGCCGGCAGAGCGATCTCGACCAGGTGGCGACACCGCATAAGATCATCACCAATCGCGACTATCTCGCGCATCCGTCGCTGTTCCGCGGCCAGCGGCCGAAGGTCATCAACCTGTCCAACAATTACGGCTACCAGAGCCGCGGCTACTATGCCTCGCTGCTGGCGAGTTCGCGCGGCCACAAGGTCATTCCGACCGTTGAGACGATGATCGACCTGTCCGAACGCAAGCTCTACGAACATGCGCTGCCGGAACTGGAACTGGCGCTCAACAAATGCCGCAAGGATCTCGGCGGCGCCTTTCCAGCCAAGGTGTGCATCTTTTTCGGCATCGGCCCGTCGAAAGTCTGGGACCGCTTCGCCAAGCTGTTGTTCGACTGGTTCCGGGCGCCGGCGCTCGAGGTTCACATCAAGGACAGCGCCGAATGGGCTTCGATCCGCAAGATCGGCTTCCATCCGTTGGCGCGTATGACCGAGGACGAGGAAAAAAGCTTCATCCAGTGCCTGGAGACCTACACCAACCGTGAATGGCGCGACACCAAGGGGCGCACGCCGGCGCGCTACACCTTCGCCACGCTGGTCGATCCGCACGAGGAACTGCCGCCGTCGGAAATCTCGTCGCTGCGCTACTGGGCCAAGATCGCCGAAAAGATGGGCGTCGAAATCGAGCCTATCACCAGGAAGGATCTTGCCAAGCTCGCGAACTACGATGCGCTGTTCATCCGCGAGACCACTTCGATCTCCAACCACACCTATCGTTTCGCCCGCCGCGCCCAGCAGGAAGGCATGCCCGTCATCGACGATCCGCTGTCGATGATCCGTTGCACCAACAAGGTCTATCTTAACGAGCTGATGGCCTACAACAAGGTGCCGGTGCCGCCGACCGTGATGATCGCCGGCACCTCCGACTTCGAACTGGCCGCGCAGACGCTGGGCTTCCCGCTCGTGCTGAAGATCCCGGATTCGTCCTTCTCGCGCGGCGTCAAGAAATGCGAGAATCTTGAGGAACTGACACGGCTTGCGACCGAGTGGCTGGAGGATTCCGACCTCCTCATCGCGCAGAAATTCATTCCGACCGAATATGACTGGCGCGTCGGCGTGCTCGGCGGCCAGCCGCTGTTTGCCGTGCACTATCTGATGGCCAAGAAGCACTGGCAGATCGTCAACCACAAGGCCAATGGCAAGCCCGACCAAGGTGGCATCAAGACCTTCACGCTGAAGGAGACGCCGGCCCATGTCGTCGAGACGGCGGTCAAGGCGGCGCGCTGCATCGGCGACGGCCTCTATGGCGTCGACCTCAAGGAGACCAAGGACGGCGTCTTCGTCATCGAGGTCAACGACAACCCCAATCTCGACCATGGCTGGGAGGATTCCGGCGAAAAGGACGAGGTCTGGGTGCGGCTGACGCAGTGGTTCCTGGAGCGGCTCGACCGGCCGGGGCGGTAACAAGTCCACCAAGGGGAAAACATGCAGTTCATCGTGATCGAGGATTTCACCGGCTGCGACCGCAAGGATATCTACCGCCGTTTCCGCGATCGGGGCCGCCTGAAGCCGGAGGAGCTTGTCGTTCACCACAGCTGGATCGCCGCGGACATGAGCCGCTGCTTCCTGCTGGTGGAGACGGACGGCGTCACGCTGCTGCAACGCTGGGTGATCGAATGGGCCGATCTGGTCGAGTTCGAGATCATTCCGGTGGCGACGAGCAAGGAAATGGTGGCGGCCTTGAGCGGGCACCTGTGACCACGCGAGCCCGACGGGTCAACGCAGCGCCGGCGAGCCCACGGCGCGACGGCATTCCTCGATCAGCCAATCGCGGAATGCCGCCACGACATCGCGCCTGGCGCTGCGCTCGGGAATGGTCAGGCAATAGGGCTGGCGCAGTGCGATCGCCCTGGCGGCGGGCCGAACCAGCCTGCCGTCCTCCACCGCCTCGGCACAATAGACCCCTTGCGCCAGTGCCACACCCAGCCCCGAAATGGCGAGGTCGAGGGCGGCGCGCGACGAGTTGGCCGACAGGCCCCGCTGCGCCGCCCGGCCAGGTTGGACACCTTCAGCCTCGAACCAGTTGCGCCAGGACGGAAACGAGGCGCCGGTTGGTCCCCAGTCGGTGTGGATCAGCGACAGCCCGGCGAGCGGACCGGCGTCCGCCTTGATCGCGCTGGCAAGCCTCGGTGCGCAGACCGGATAGACGGCGTCCCGGGTGATGTCCTCGGTCGGGTGCTCGCGATAATGCGGACCGTAGGAGAGCCTGATGTCGATCAGTTCGCGGTCGAACGGCACCGGGTCGTCGTCGCCGCGCAGCGAGATGTCGGCGGCGCCGTGGCTTGCGACGAAGCCCGACAGACGCTGCGAAAGCCAGCCCATCGCCATGGAAGGCGGCACCGACACCACCAAGCGCGGGCGGAAGGCATCGCCGCCCAATTCGCGCGAGACACTGCCGATTTCGTGGAAGGCCATGGTCAACCGAGGCAGCATCTCCACGCCGGCCTCGGTGAGCACAACCTTGCGGTTGACCCGATGAAACAGCTTGCGCCCCATCTGTTCCTCGACGGTGCGGATAAGCTGGCTGACGGCGGCCGCCGAGACCGAAAGCTCTTCCGCCGCCGCAGCAAAACTGCCCGTACGCGCCGCGGCCTCGAAGGCCTGAAGTCCTTTGAGCGATGGAGATGTGACCATGATCGCCATATAGATAAGATGAACTTATCCAAATCGCAGGAATCGTCGTTTTTGGAAAGCTTTTTCACCAACTAGAGTGGGTCTTATCAAATCGCCAGCCTGGATCGAAATCGATGGACCATCGCGACATCATCGCGTCACTTACCCCGGAGGAGCGTAGTCGCCTGACCGCCAAGTCCAATGCTGTGGGTCTCGTTCAGCTCGGCGCCCATTGGGGAGCGATAGTGATCATTGGATCGCTGATCGCCGCGAAAGTGCCATTCTGGCCGCTGCTGATGCTGCCGCAAGGCATCCTGATCGTCTTCCTGTTCACGCTGCTGCACGAGACGGTTCATCGCACGGCCTTCGACACGCAGTGGCTGAACGATGCCGTGGCGCGGGTGTGCAGCCTGGCGCTGGCGCTGCCGGCCGACTGGTTCCGTTATTTCCATTTCGCCCATCACCGCTTCACGCAGGACCCTGAAAACGATCCGGAGCTCGCCTTTCCCAAGCCGGAAACGCTGCGGCAGTACCTCGTGCATGTTTCCGGCATCCCGCTGTGGTGGGGCCATCTCAAGACGCTCTACGCCAATGCGGTTGGCGGCAGCCAGGAAAGCTATGTGCCGCCGAAAGGCCGACCCAAGGTGCGGGCCGAAGCGCGCGCCACGATTGCCTTTTACGCCGTCGTTCTTCTGTTCGCCGTCTATTTCCGTCTCTCCGTGCTTCTCTATGTCTGGATCATTCCGGCTCTGCTGGGGCAGCCCTTTCTGCGCCTCTATCTGCTCGCCGAGCACGGCCGCTGTCCGTTCGTGGCCAACATGCTGGAGAATACGCGAACCACGCTGACCAACTGGGTGGTGCGCAAGCTGGCCTGGAACATGCCGTTCCATGCCGAGCATCATGCCTATCCGGGCGTGCCGTTTCACCAATTGCCGCAGTTTCACGCGCTGATCGAGCGGCATCTGAAGGTGGTCGAGCCGGGCTATGTCAGCTTCCACGAGAAATACGTGGAAACGCTGATCTGACCTTGCGCCTACGCTATCAGCCGGTCTGGCTGCGTAGCGCACGCGCCTTCAACAGACGCTGGATGTCCGCCGCCTTCGAGGGGATACCGATCAGATAGCCTTGCGCCTCTTCACAGCCATTGTCGCGCAGCATGTCGAGTTGCGCCTCGGTCTCGACGCCCTCGGCGGTGACGACAATGCCAAGCTCGTTGCCGAGCCCGATAATGGTGCGGACGATCGCCGCCGTGTCGCGATTGCTCATGTCGCGGATGAAGGAGCGGTCGATCTTGATCTTGTCGACCGGGAAACGCCTGAGATAACCGAGCGAGGAATAGCCGGTGCCGAAATCATCCAGCGCGATGCGGATGCCGAGATCGCGCAATTGGCGCAGCGTCTTCAGCACGGTTTTGCTCTCGTCCATCAACACGGTTTCTGTGATTTCCAGCTCCAGCTGTCCGGCCGGCACGCCTGAAAAGGCCAACGCCGAGATGACACTGCGGGCAAACCCGCCGCTTTTGAGCTGCACGGCCGAGACATTGACCGCGATGCGCAAGCCGGGCGGCCAGCTGGCCGCCGCCGCGCAGGCCTTCCTCAGCGCCCATTCGCCGAGCGGCACGATCAGGCCGGTCTCTTCGGCGACGGGAATGAACGCGTCCGGCGCGACGGTGCCGCGCGCCGGGGAATGCCAGCGCATCAAGGCCTCCGCGCCGATGATCTCGCCGGAGGCGATGTTCATGATGGGCTGGAAATCGAGATCGAACTCCTGACGCGGCTGTGCGGCCTCGAGGTCGACCTCGAGAGCCCGCCGGGCCTGCACTATGGCGTCCATCGCGGGCTCGAAGAAGCGATAGAGGTTTCTCCCTTCGCTCTTGGCCCGATAGAGCGCCGTATCGGCGTTTTTCAGCAGCGTGTCGGCGTCCCTGCCATCTTCAGGGAAAACAGCGATACCCAGGCTGATGCCGATGTGCATATCTCGGCTCCTGTCGCGAAACGGTTTTGCGATGGCCTCGGCGATGCGCTTCGCCAGTTTTTCAGCATCGGCGACGCCCCTTGAGTTGAACTGCATGACGACGAACTCGTCGCCGCCGAAGCGGGCGACGACGTCAGTCTCATTGCGCAGGCAACGCTGCAGCCTTTCGGCGACGCTTTTCAAGAGCCAGTCGTCGGCGGGATGTCCCCAGGTGTCGTTGATCGCCTTGAAGCGGTCGAGATCGAGCGAGAAGATCGCCAACGGCGGTGCCGCCGCATCCTCCAGCGCCTGGTCGAGCCGCTCGCGAAACATCGAGCGGTTGGGCAGTCCGGTCAGCGTGTCGTGATGCGCAAGATGGATCATGCGCTCTTCGGTGCGTCGACGTTCGGTGACGTCGTCGAAGGTCACCACCCAGCCGCCGCCGCTCATCGGCTGGCGCGTGACCAGGACCGTCCTGCCGTCGGTTAGATAACGATAGGCCGAGTGCATTTTTGCCGCCGCCAGGCAGGCCTCGGTCTTGGCGACTTCGCTGTCGACGTCGATCTTCTGGTAGATGCCGAGTTCCAGCAGTTTTTCGAGCGCGTCGCGATGCGTCGTCCCGAGCGGAAAGTCCCCCGCGGTGACGTTGTAGAGCTCCAGAAAACGCCGGTTGCGCACGATCATCCTGCCGTCGGCGTCGTACATCAGCAGGCCTTGCGACATGTTGGCGAGTGCCGCGTCGAAACGGCGATGCTGCTCCTTGAGGTCCTGCTCGGCGCGCCGCTGTTCGGTGATGTCCTCGTAGATCGAGACCCAACCGCCCACGGCCAGCGGGCGGTGCGAGATGTTTATGATGCGACCGTCCGACAGCGTCTCTTCGTAGGTCGAGGGTTTCGCCTGGTCGATGTAGGGTTTGCGGATGGCATAGAGCTCGTCGGCGCTTTGCGAGGCGATGCCGATGTCGACGCTGTGGCGCAGAATGTCGATGAAGCGGATGCCTGGTCGTACCAGCTTGGCGTCGAGGCAGAAGATGTTGAGGTAGTTGCCGTTGCAGATGATCATGCGTTCGTCGGCATCGAACATGCACAGCCCGTGCGACATGTTCTCGACAGCGGCTGAAAAGCGTTCGTTCTGTTCGCGCAGCTCGTCTTCCATGCGGCGAGAGCGCTCCACGCCTTCGGGCGCCCGTTGCGGGACGATCGAACCATCCTTGACGTCCACGACGGGCATGAGGCGCGCCTGCGGTGCGTGATCGAACACCACACTGTTGCCGTTTCCGGTTAATTTAGCGTTCTCTACCCTACCGCCGACGTTGCAACTGGATGCCGCGACTTCTCAAGCGCCGAAAACCGCCTCAGGAAGGCATCTTGCGCCCAGGTCACCGAGCGTGGTGTGAAATCGAAGCGCTCGGCGGAGAAACCGCGCGGACGGCCGAAGAATTCGGTCGCCTCGGCGGTCGAGAAGCCGGCCAGCAGCGTTGCCTCGAAATAGGCGGCGATCTGGTCGGCGCGTTTGATGTCCCTGCGCAGTGCCGCGGCCGGTTCGGGAGGCAGCGAAAAGCGCTGATGGATGGCGCGCTGCAGGCGCAATTCGCAGTCCTTGTAGCTGCCGCCCATCACCGACTTGAACGGCGAGATCATGTCGCCGATGACATATTCAGGCGCATCGTGCAGCAGCGCGGCGAGCCGGTCGGTGGCAGAAGCCTGAGGCACCAGATGATTGAACAGGGCTTCTACCAGCAGCGAATGCTGGGCGACCGAAAACGCATGCTCGCCGCTGGTCTGGCCGTTCCAGCGGGCGACGCGGGCGAGCCCATGGGCAATGTCGGAAATCTCGATGTCGAGCGGCGAGGGGTCGAGCAGGTCGAGCCGACGGCCGGACAGCATGCGCTGCCAGGCGCGCGGCGGCGCACCGGTGCGGTCCGCCGCCATCAGGCTTCCTCCGCGCTGACGGTTTCCTGCGGAAAACTGAATTTGGCCCAGGCGGGAATGGCGAGCCTCACCGGAACATCGCCGGCCAGGATCGGCTGGCCAGCGTCCAGCGCCGCCTTGACCCTGTCGATGCGGGCAATGGCAAGCCCGATGTCGCCGGCGGTCGAGCCGAGCGTGCCGACCGGCCGGCCCTCGACGGTGAGTTCGGTGCCGGAGGCGGGCAGGGCAAGCCCAGCCTGCACGATCAGCACACGTCGCCTGGCGGTGCCGCGATGCTGCATGCGCGAGACCACTTCCTGGCCGACATAGCAGCCCTTCCTGAAGCCGACGCCGCCGGTCTCGTCGAGAAGCACGTCATGCGGGAAGGCGTCGCCCAACGCATAGTCGGCACCGCTCTCCGCGATGCCGTGGGCGATGCGGAAGGCCTTCCATGCGGCGATTTCGCCGGCATCCGCAATGCCGGCATAGGTGCGTGTGACGCTTTCCCTGGCAAAGCGCCTGTCGGCAAACGCGGTTGAATCATTTTCTGAGGCGATTGACTCTTTTCCCCACGCAACAGCGACAAGCGACTGTTCCGACTTGGCAATCTCGACCTTGGCGCGAAGCTTGTAGAGTATGAGCCGGCGCACGAAATCATCTGCAATGTCGGCTCGGCATTCCAGCCGGAAGGCGTTTTCGCCGGCACGCGAGATCAGGAAGTCGAACAGGATCTTGCCTTGCGGCGTCAACAGCGCGCCCGGCTTTGCTTCGCCGGCGCCGAGCGTATCGAGATCGGTGGTCAGGATGTTTTGCAGAAAGTGCTCGGCATCCTGGCCGGAGACGGAGATGAGCGCGCGGTCTTTCAGCAGGGCAAAGGGCATGGGGAGGATAAAAGCCTGATCTTGCAAAACGGTTGGCCATTACGTAAGCCGCTGACACTCCCCCCGCAAGAGAGCATGGCCATGACCTACGACCTCATCCTGACAGGCGGCACAGTGGTCAACCATGATGGCGAGGGGGCACGTGACGTTGGCGTGAAGAACGGACGCATCGCCGCAATAGGCGATCTCCGCCAGGCCTCGGCCGGCGAGACGATCGACTGTCGCGGCCTGCACATCCTGCCGGGCGTCATCGACAGTCAGGTGCATTTTCGCGAGCCGGGACTGGAGCACAAGGAAGATCTGGAAACCGGCTCGCGGGCGGCGGTGCTTGGCGGCGTCACCGCCGTGTTCGAGATGCCCAACACCAACCCGTTGACCACCAGCGAGGCAACGCTGGCCGACAAGGTTCGGCGAGGCAGCCACCGTATGCATTGCGATTTCGCGTTCTGGGTCGGCGGTACCCGCGACAACGCCAGGGATGTCGGCGAGCTCGAGCGGCTGCCGGGCGCCGCGGGAATAAAGGTTTTCATGGGTTCGTCCACCGGCGACCTGCTGGTCGAGGACGACGAAGGCGTCGCCTCGATCCTGCGGAACACTCGCCGCCGTGCCGCCTTTCATTCGGAGGACGAGTTCCGGCTGCGCGAGCGCCTTGGCGAACGCATCGAGGGCGACCCGTCATCGCATCCGGTCTGGCGCGACGAGACCGCCGCCTTGCGTTGCACCGAACGGCTGGTGCGCATCGCGCGCGACGTTCGCGCCTGCATCCATGTCCTGCACATCTCTACCGCCGAAGAGATCTTGTTCCTCGAACAGCACAAGGACGTCGCGACCTGCGAGGCGACGCCGCATCATCTGACGCTCAGCGCCGACGACTATCTCAGGCTCGGCACACTGATCCAGATGAACCCACCCGTGCGTGACTCCCGCCACCGCGATGGCGTCTGGCACGGCATCGCGCAAGGCATCGTCGACGTGCTCGGCTCCGACCACGCACCGCACACGCTGGCCGAAAAGGCAAAACCCTATCCAGCCTCGCCCTCGGGCATGACCGGCGTGCAGACGCTGGTGCCGATCATGCTCGACCACGTCAACGCGGGCCGGCTGACCTTGCAGCGGTTCGTCGACCTGTCCAGCCACGGCCCGCAGCGCATTTTCGGCATGGCCAGAAAAGGCCGCATCGCCGCCGGCTACGACGCCGACTTCACGGTTGTCGATATGAAGCGGCGCGAGACCATCACCAATGCGCAGGCCGGCTCCAAGGCGGGCTGGACGCCCTATGACGGCAAGGAAGTCACCGGCTGGCCGGTCGGCACCGTCATTCGCGGCCGCCGCGTTATGTGGGAAGGCGAAATCGTCACACCGGGCCAGGGCAGGGCGGTGGAGTTTTCCGAGGCCCTTGTCGTCTGAGCTTCCCTATCCCCTACAAGCAGGAGCAAGCCGCTCAGTCCCCGGCGACGAAAAATGTCCATTGCCCGGCAGGCGTGATGCCGACGCGATAGAAGATATAAGCGCCGAACTGCTTCATGTCGTCGAAATCGCCGGCGGTGACGATCTTGAACAGCTCGACCCGCTGCTTGGCGTCGAGCTTGTCCAGCGGCAGCGCGAAGAAATACGGCCAGACATAGAGTTCCTGCGCTGTTCCGGCGTCGACATGGACATAGCCGGCGCTGAGCACTTCCTCCAGTATGGCCAGGATCTCCTGGCCGTCAGGGTCGCCGGACAGCCCTTTGAGGAAGGCAATGGCGTCGCCGTCGATGTCGGCCAGTGACAGCTGGGTCATGCTGTCGCCCTTGCCGATCAGGGGCCGGAGCTTTTCGATGTCGCCGCTCTTGCAGGCCTCGATGATCAGATCATGCATGCGCCGCACGGGCTCGGGCAGCTTGCCAAGGTCGTAGACGACTTCAGGCAAGGGCGCCTCGGGATCGACACGCGGCCTGTTGCTGCCGCCATCCGCTGGACTGTCGGGCTCTGCCGCGTCCGGAGCGGCAGGCTGCTGGCCGGTCGAAGGCGGCGTTCCCACCGGGTCGGGCATGGGAATCGCGCCGCCGGGCGACGAGACGTCATCATCCGCTGACGGGGTGACAGGTGAGGGAAGGTCTTCGCGTTGGATCTCGCTCAGCGCATAGGCCGGGCTGCTTGCCAGGCACGTCACAAAGGCAATCGCGGCACAGCAAGCGGCGAGACGGATGTAGAGGACCAAGCCCTTCGGCCTGCCTGACATCGGAAAATTCACTGCCCGTATCTCCTTGGCTCCCGGGCATGATGCCCAAACGGCACTCGATCGTCAAAGAACCGGATGTCGGTTCAGTGCCGCAGCCGCTCGGGTTCGAAGGCGCCAGCAATCACCTTTTCACGCATGCGGTCGAGCAGGGCAAGGGCCGATGTCTCGCCGTTGGCGCGCAGCATTTCACCGAACGCGGTCTCAAGCGCCGCCTCGGCAATGATCTCGGGCTCGATGCCGGCCGAAAGGCCCTCGGCCCAGGCTTCGCTGTGGCTTTCCACCGCCGTCAGGCGTTTTTCTTCCCTGACCAGCGCATCGATGTCGTTGACACCATGTTCCATAGCGATGTCCACCCTTTCAAGCTGCGATCCATCAGTGCGGATCAGGCTTGATCTGTTCCGTTTACACGCAGCCCTAAGTAAGTATCTGTAAATACGACATTTTTTTGATCGTCTTTACAGCAGACGGCTGTGTTTGGCGAAGCTGCGTTTCAACCCGGATCAAACTTAGCCGATTAGGCCTGCCTGCGGGGTGAAAACCTTCAGTTTGAGTTAATTTCGCATTCTTGCGGTAACGTTTGATTAACGCTGTTGCAGAAGTACAACATCAGGATTGCACCAAGACACAGACCGCTACAAGCCAGATTTGTCTGATAGGACCGGCGACGGCTCGGATATCTGTTGATGGACGCCTAATTGCCATAGCGCGAGGCGATATCGCGCGACAGCGTCTCGCCTTCCTTCATGTAACGGCTAATGGCTTCCGTGGCTGAAGCGGTGCACTGCGTATAGGTGCCGCCGAAGGAACGATAGCCGCGATTGAAGCTGGCGATGAAGCGGGCGCGACGCTCCGGATCCGGATTTTCCGATTCGAGCAGTTTTTCCATTTCGCCACGCCACTGGTCGCCCTTCTCGCCGCACAGATTGCGCAGGAAATGCAGCGACCCCAGCACCTCCGCCAACCGCATCAGCCCCGGCTCGAACGGCGACTCGACGCTGAACGCCGGCCGCACGGCCACGGCCGTACTGACGGCAAGGCATAAAGCGACAAGAAAACGAGCACGGCTCATAAGTCTATGTGACCAAACAATTTGTCGCCTGCAAGGCGTTTCCGGCCCGGCGGTTGGGGAATTCAGCGGCTTTCAGGGGGAACCAGCAAGTCGGCCAAGCAGATCTTCCGCCACCGCGAACACCGAGCCGGCAAGCGGCAGCGCCGCCATCTCGCGGAGTGTGTAGAAGGCTGCTGTCTCGGCATCGTCGCTCGCCACGGCCTCGCCGCCGGCATAGGCGGCGCCGAAGACCGTGAGGCGGTAATCGACCGGGTGAGAATCGTCCCTGCCGTCGATATGAATTACCCGAAGCGGGCGAAAACCGGTGGCACGCAAACCGGTCTCTTCGTGCAACTCGCGCTTGGCGGCATCCTCCAGCGTCTCGCCGGCCTCGGCCTTGCCGCCGGGAAAGGCATAGAGACCCTGCGAAGGTTGCCGCGCCCGCTTGACCAAGAGCACGGTGTCGCCACGCACCACGGCTACCGAGACCGCCGGCAGTATCTTTCGTGTATCGCTCATGGCTTCCCAACCGTTCGACCGCCGCAGCCCGCTGTGGACGGGTCAGCGCCGGACAGCTTTAGCGGTTGCAGTGCAGCTGTTCCATCGCCACTTTCTGGAACCATTCGAAGGCAGGAGCAATCGATCATGTGCGGACGTTTTGCCTTGGCCGCCACACCGAATCAGACCGCCGCCTTTCTCGGCCTGGCCGAGCTGGAGGATTTCCCGGCGCGCTACAACATCGCGCCGACGCAACCCGTGCTGATGGCGACCGCCGGCGCGCCGCGTGCACCGGGCTCCAATTTGCCGGATCGGCAACCGATGCTGGTGCGCTGGGGCCTCATTCCCACCTGGGTCAAGGACACAAGGGAGTTTCCGCTGCTGTTCAACGCGCGCTCGGAAGGCGCAATCGAAAAGGCCTCGTTCAAGGCCGCCATGCGTCATCGCCGCGCGCTGGTGCCGGCGTCTGGCTTCTACGAATGGCGGCAGAGCGGGGGCAAGAAGGGGCAACCCTACTGGATTCGGCCCAGGCATGGCGGCCTGGTCGCCTTTGCCGGCCTGATCGAGACCTATGCCGAGCCTGGGGGCTCGGAAATGGACACCGGCGCCATCCTGACGGTCAATGCCAATGCCGACATCGCTCATATCCACGACCGGATGCCGGTGGTGATCGATCCCGGGGATTTCGCCCGCTGGCTGGATTGCCGCACGTTGGAGCCGCGCGATGTTGCCGACCTGCTGCGGCCGGCGCAGCCCGATTTCTTCGAGGCTATCCCTGTCTCCGACCTCGTCAACAAGGTCGCCAACACCGGCCCGGAGATTCAGCAGAGGGGCGAGGTCGGGCCGGAGCCCGAGAAGACCAGGCGCCAGAAGCCTGGCGCGGACGACAGTCAGATGACATTGTTCTAAGGGATACCGCTATTTCGAGGCGTATGTGAGCGCCTCATGCCCGGCGCCTTTGGCGCCGGCCGCACACTGCTTCAGGCAGCGCGGGGTGATACGATCTTCGGCGCCGGCTTCTTTTTCTTCGCGGTATGAAGAAGGGCGGCGACGATCGCGGCCGGGCCGATGGCGCGATAGTGGCTGGCCAGCGCCGGTTGCTTGGCGCGGTTGGCTTCCTGCTTGCTTCGAGGCATGTTTCTCTTCCCAGGTAACGTTTTCGTGTTCGCGTTTGACCGTTGAATCCGACCAAATCGTGACGTTTGGTGATCTAGCCGGCGAATGTTTCATGACTGTGCCGACATGTTTAATAAAATGTTTCACTGCCTGATTCCGCGTGATCGTGCGACGCGTTTGCCAATCTTTACGGCGTTTTTCTTGGAAGCAGCGGCTTGACGGCAACACTGACCAAGGCGATAAAGCCGCCCATGAAAACGTCTTTCGCCATTTGTGGCATTTGCATTATTGGCTAGCCTCGCGCTGGTCCGGACGTTTTCGCCTCATCTTTCCCCAGATTGGACAAACGCCCCGGCCAGCAGGCTGGAGTCTGATTTGCGCCTCGGCGCGGGACTGGCTCCATCCAGATAAAAAGTTCTGAACCGGGAAGGCATGGAATGTCCGACGCATCGCAGGGCCTGCGCCTCTACAACACGCTGACGCGAACGAAGGAGAATTTCGTTCCGATCGATGCGCTTAATGTGCGCATGTATGTCTGCGGCCCGACCGTCTACGACTTCGCCCATATCGGCAATGCCAGGCCGGTTATCGTCTTCGACGTGCTGTTTCGCCTGCTGCGCCATCTCTATGGGCAGGCGCATGTCACCTATGTGCGCAACATCACCGACGTCGACGACAAGATCAACGCGCGTGCACTGCGCGATTTCGGCAGCGAGATATCGGCCGGAAAGCTGTCGCTCAACGAAGCCATCCGGCGGGTGACCGAAAAGACCGCCGACCAGTTCCACAGGGATGTCGCCACGCTTGGCTGCCTGGAGCCAACGGTTGAACCGCGCGCCACCGAATTCGTCGAGCCCCGCGCCGATGGCAAGGCCGACATGATCACCTTGATTCAAAGCCTGATCAAACGGGGCCATGCCTATGTCGCGGCAGGTGAAGTTCTGTTCGACACGGCGTCGATGCCGGACTACGGCCAATTGTCGAAGCGCAATCTCGACGAGCAGCAGGCCGGCGCCCGCGTCGCCGTCGATGCCCACAAGAAGAACCCCGGCGATTTCGTGCTGTGGAAGCTGTCCTCACCGGAAGAGCCGGGCTGGCAGAGCCCATGGGGCAGGGGTCGGCCCGGCTGGCACATCGAATGCTCGGCGATGTCGGCGGCTTATCTCGGCGAGGTGTTCGACATCCATGGCGGCGGCCTCGATCTCATCTTCCCGCATCATGAGAACGAGATCGCCCAGTCGCGCTGCGCCCACGGCACGTCAGTCATGGCCAATGTCTGGATGCACAACGGCTTCCTGCAGGTCGAGGGGCAGAAGATGTCGAAGAGCCTCGGCAATTTCTACTCGATCCACGAACTGCTGGAGACGAAGACCTTCGGCGGCCGCAACTGGCCGGGCGAGGTGCTGCGGCTGGCGATGCTGATGACGCACTACCGCGAGCCGATCGACTTTTCCGTGCGCAAGCTGGAGGAGGCGGAGAACACGCTGCGCAAATGGAAACGCGCCGCGGATCTGGCGCCTGCGGCAGGGCAGTTGCCGGTGGAGGTCATCAGTGCCTTGTCGGACGATCTCGCCACCTATACCGCCTTCCAGGTGCTGACGCAGTTGGCCGGCGAGGCCGCGGAAGGCAACGAAGCCGCCGCCGCTCTGAAGGCGTCACTGCTGTTCCTCGGCTTCGATGTCGCCTCGGCAAAGGTCGACGAGGACAAGATTGCCAAGGCAATCGCCAATCGCCTCGCTCTCATCGCCGCCAAGAACTGGGCCGAAGCCGACCGCATCCGCGACGAGCTTTTGGCGCAGGGTGTACAGTTGAAGGACGGCAAGGATCCGGCCACCGGCGAACGTGTGACGACTTGGGAGGTCAAGCGGTGAGGGTAGCGCCAAGCACCTTTGCAAGTTTGGCGGAGGCGCCGGTGACAGCCGATCTCCCCCCTTGCGGGGGAGATGTCCGGCAGGACAGAGGGGGGTGTGAAGGAACGCCAACGTTTCCGTTTGTCCCCCCTTATTCCAATCACTTCTTGAGAAGGCAGCGGTCGCAAGCTGACAGGCCGGCGGGACAGCACCCCCCTCTGCCCTGCCGGGCATCTCCCCCGCAAGGGGGGAGATCAGCCCTCGTGGCCGATTTCGCTAGTTGCCGGCGAAGGAGTGTTTGATGGGGCACGACCTCGTTCCATCCCGTCAGCGAAGAAACGCCAAATCCATGCATCGCGTCATGACCGATGCAGAGTTGAAACTCTGGAACGAGTTACGTGCTCACCGGCTGATGGAGATGAGCTTTCGGCGGCAAGTGCCGATTGGGCCCTATATCGTGGACTTTGCGTGTTCGGCTCATCGCCTCATTGTCGAGGTCGATGGCAGCCAGCATGCTGACGCGGAACATCTCCAGTACGACGAGGCGCGAAGCGTCTATCTGAAGGCCAGCGGCTGGACCATCCTGCGTTTTTGGAACGACGACGTCATTCGCGATATCGACAATGTCTGCCAGCACATCGTGATCGAGGCCGGTTTGGCCGGTGCCGAAGTGCCAGCACGTGAGCCAGCAAGGGAGGCATTTCCATGATCGACCATCTCGGCATCGATGTTGCCGACTTCGAGGCTTCGAAGGCTTTCTTCGACAAGGCGATGGCGCCGCTTGGCGCTTCGCTGCTCTATATGGTGCCGCTGGAATACACCGGCGGTGCCAAGGTCGGTGGCTATGGCCGTGATCGGCCCGTGTTCTGGCTGCAGGAAGGCAAGGGTGGTCAAAAGGCCCATCAACACGTTGCCTTCACCGCGCGCAGTCGCGCCGAGGTCGATGCCTTCCATGCCGCGGCCCTGGCAGCCGGCGGCAAGGACAATGGCGCGCCGGGCCTGCGCCCGCACTATCATCCGAACTATTATGGCGCCTTCGTCTTCGACCCCGACGGCAACAATGTCGAGGCCGTCTGCCATGAGCCGGAGTGAGCCATGAGCCTTGACAACCGGCCGGTCTACACAGGCGGCTGCCAATGCGGCGCGGTGCGCTTCCGCGTCGAAGGCACGCTTGGCGACGCCTCGATCTGCCACTGCCGCATGTGCCAGAAGGCGAGCGGCAATTTCTACCTGCCGTTGGTCTCGGTGCGCGGCGCCAGGGTTGACTGGACGCGCGGCGAGCCCAAGCGCTTTCGTTCCTCCAATGCTGCCTGGCGCGGCTTCTGCGCCGAATGCGGCACGCCGCTGACCTTCGAGGCGCCCGACGGCATGGCGCTGGCGATCGCCGCCTTCGACGATCCGGCTGACATCGCGCCGACCATCCAGTGGGGCACCGAGGCAAAACTGCCTTATGTGGATTCGATCCCGCAACTGCCGGGCGAGGATACGATGGCGGACATGGGTTCGGCTCCCTATCTCGCCGAGCTTGTGTCCTATCAGCATCCCGATCACGACACCGACCAATGGCCGCCGGAGGAAAGACCATGACCGAGACTGTCCGAACCGGCGGTTGCCAGTGCGGCGCCGTGCGCTTCCGCGTCAAGGGGGCGCTTGGGCGCCCGTCCATCTGCCATTGCCGCATGTGCCAGAAACAGTTCGGCTCGTTCTTCGGCGCGCTGGTGACGGCGCCCAGGGACGGTATCGAATGGACCCATGAGGAACCGAGCTATTTCCAGTCTTCGGTCAACATCGATCGCGGCTTCTGCGCCCGTTGCGGCACGCCGCTGACCTACCGCCAGCCCGGCGGGCTGGAGATCGCCATCGGCGCCTTCGACGACCGCTCGGACCTGGCGCCGCAAATTCAGGTCAATTACGCGTCCCGGCTGCCCTGGGTGGAAAAAATCTTCGAGGCGCCGGTTCATGACGATCCCGACTTTTACGCAAGGCAGGAGCAGATCATCTCCTTCCAGCATCCCGATCACGAAACGGCCAACTGGCCGCAACAGGGCCTGAAACTATGAGCTTGCGCACCCTCTACCCGGAGATCGAACCGTTCGACAGCGGCATGCTCGATGTCGGCGATGGCCATGAGGTCTATTGGGAGCGTTCCGGCACCAAGGGCGCCAAACCGGCCGTGTTCCTGCATGGCGGACCTGGCGGCACCATCTCGCCCAAACACCGGCGGCTGTTCGACCCAAAACTCTACGACGTCATCCTGTTCGATCAGCGCGGCTGCGGAAAGTCGACGCCGAACGCCTCGCTGGAGGCCAACACCACATGGCATCTCGTCGCCGACATCGAGCGGCTGCGCGAAATGGCCGGCTTCGACACATGGCTGGTGTTCGGCGGCTCCTGGGGCTCGACGCTGGCGCTCGCCTATGCCGAGACGCATCCCGATCGTGTCAGCGAACTCGTGGTGCGCGGCATTTACACGCTGACCCGCGCCGAGCTCGAATGGTACTATCAGTTCGGCGTCTCCGAGATGTTTCCCGACAAGTGGGAGCGTTTCGTGGCGCCGATCCCCGAGGCTGAGCGCGGCGACATGATGGCCGCCTACCGCAAGCGGCTGGTCGGCTCGGACCGCAAGGCGCAGCTGGAAGCAGCCCGCGCGTGGAGCCTGTGGGAAGGCGAAACCATCACGCTGCTGCCCGAGCCGGAAACCAGCGACAAGTTTGGCGAGGACGACTATGCCATCGCCTTCGCCCGCATCGAGAACCATTATTTCGTCCATGCCGGCTGGCTCGACGAGGGGCAGCTGCTGCGCGATGCCTGGAAGCTCAAGGATATCCCCGGCACCATCGTCCATGGCCGTTACGACATGCCGTGTCCGGCGCGTTATGCCTGGGCGCTGCACAAGGTCTGGCCGAAGGCCGACTTCCACCTGATCGAGGGCGCCGGCCATGCCTATTCGGAGCCGGGCATCCTCGATCGGCTGATCCGCGCGACGGACAAATTTGCAGGCAAATGACCATGACCCGCGAGCGTCTCTATCTCTTCGACACCACATTGCGCGATGGCCAGCAGACGCCGGGCATCGACTTTTCCGTCGAGGACAAGATCGCGATTGCAAAACTGCTCGACGATTTCGGCATGGACTATGTCGAGGGCGGCTATCCTGGCGCCAATCCGACCGACACGGCGTTCTTTCAGCAGAAACGCACGGCAAGCGCCAAATTCGTTGCCTTCGGCATGACCAAGCGGGCAGGGGTGTCGGCATCCAACGACCCCGGCCTTGCAGCGCTTGTGCAATCGAAATCCGACGCCATCTGCTTCGTCGCCAAGAGCTGGGACTATCATGTCCGCGTAGCGCTCGGCTGCACCAACGAGGAGAATCTGGAGTCGATCAAGACTTCGGTCGAAACCGCTGTGGCTTCGGGCAAGGAGGCGATGGTCGATTGCGAGCACTTCTTCGACGGCTTCAAGGCCAATCCGGACTATGCGCTGGCCTGCGCCAGGACGGCCTACGATGCCGGCGCACGCTGGGTGGTGTTGTGCGACACCAATGGCGGCACGCAGCCTTCGGAAGTGCGTACCATCGTCGCCAAGGTCATCGCATCAGGCATTCCCGGTGATCATCTGGGCATCCACGCCCATGACGACACGGGCCAGGCGGTCGCCAATTCGCTGGCCGCGGTCGAGGCCGGTGTGCGCCAGATCCAGGGCACGCTGAATGGCATAGGCGAGCGCTGCGGCAACGCCAATCTGATCTCGATCGTGCCGACGGTGGCGCTGAAGCCGGCCTTCGCGGATCGCTTTGTATCAGGCATTTCGGCCGAAGCGCTGACCGGCATTTCGCGTCTGTCGCGCGCATTCGATGAGTTGCTGAACCGCGCGCCGGAAGCCCAGGCGCCCTATGTCGGCGCCTCGGCTTTCGCCACCAAGGCCGGCATCCATGCCTCCGCCCTGGCCAAGGAACCGGCGACCTATGAGCATGTGCCGCCCGAATCCGTCGGCAACCGCCGCCGCGTCATGGTCTCCGACCAGGGCGGCAAGGCCAATTTCCTCGCCGAGCTGAAGCGGCGCGGCATCGAGGTGCCCAGGGACGATCACCGGCTCGACGCGCTGATATCAGTCGTCAAGGAGCGCGAGGCCGAGGGCTACGCCTATGAGGGCGCCGACGCATCCTTCGAGCTCCTGGCGCGCAAGATGCTGCACGGCCTGCCGGAGTTCTTCAATGTCACCTCATTCCGCTGCATGGTCGAGCGCCGCTTCGACGCGAATGGCCAGCTGAAGACGGTCTCCGAGGCGATCGTGAAGGTCGAGGTCGACGGCGAGGAGAAGATGTCGGTGGCGGAAGGCCATGGTCCGGTCAACGCGCTCGACATCGCGCTGCGCAAGGATCTCGGCAAATATCAGAGCGAGATCGTCGACCTCGAACTCGCCGACTTCAAGGTGCGTATCCTCAATGGCGGCACCGAGGCCATCACCCGCGTCCTGATCGAATCGCATGATGGCACCGGCGCGCGCTGGTGGACCGTCGGGGTTTCCGAAAACATCATCGACGCCTCGTTCCAGGCGCTGATGGATTCGATCATCTACAAGCTGATGAAGAACCGCGAGATGGCCGGACTTGTTGCTGCCGAATAAGGTTGAACCATCAGCGGAAGTCCATTGATCCATCAGAACTTTGTGATGGTCTTGCCAAGGTTACTGGGCCATAGGGTTGGGCCATGGTCACTGAAGCAATTGCCCTGGACGCAGAGTCAAAGGCCCGTCGCGGCTTCCTGCTGGCGCTGGGCGCCTATCTCTTGTGGGGTGTGCTGCCTTTCTACATGAAAGCGGTGGCGCATCTGCCTCTTGCCGAGGTGATCGCCCACCGCATCGTCTGGTCCGTGCCGATCGCCGCGGCGGTCCTGGTCTGGGCCGGCCGCACGGCGGACTTCAAGGCGGCCATTCGTTCGCCTCGCACCATCGCCATGGCGGCGCTGACGGCGGCGCTGATCTCGGTCAACTGGGGCATCTATGTCTGGGCGATCGCCGTCGATCGCACCGTCGAGACCGCGCTTGGCTATTACATCAACCCGCTGGTGGTGGTCGTGGTCGGAGCCGTGCTGCTGGGCGAAAAGCTCGACCGGTTGCAGATCGCGGCGGTCGCGTTGGCGACGGTTGCCGTCACGGTGCTGACAATCGAGGGCGGCAAGCTGCCCTGGGTGTCGCTGGCGCTGGCGTTTTCCTTCGCCGCCTACGGCTTCTTCCGCAAGACGCTGCCGATCGGGCCAAGCCAGGGCTTTCTGCTCGAAGTGCTTTTGCTGTCCGTGCCGGCTCTTAGCTATATCGTCTACCTGATCGCGACCGGACAGGACCACATCGTGTCGAGCACCGGCACCGACACGGCGCTGCTGATCGGCTGCGGTCCGGTCACGTCGGTGCCGCTGCTTTTGTTCGCGTTCGGCGCCAAGCTTTTGCGCCTCTCCACCATCGGCATCATGCAGTACATCGCGCCGACCATGGTTTTCCTGATCGCGGTTCTGATCTTCGACGAGCCGTTCGGCACGGCACAAGCCATAGCCTTTGCCCTGATCTGGACGGCGCTGGCGATGTATTCCTGGTCGATGCTGGTCAGCGCGCGACGGGCGGCGGCTACATCTGTCCGAGCCGCCTGACGAAGAGATAGGTCACGCCGGCGATCAGCAGCGAGACCGCGGTCACCACCCAGAAACCCATCGGCGTGTCGACCAGGGGCAAACCGCCGACATTCATGCCGAACAGGCCCGAGATGATGGTCATCGGCAACAGCACCGCCGTCATGACGGAGAGAACGTAGAGAAGCTGGTTCGACTGCATGGTCAGTTTCGCCATCAGCTCGTCCTGCAACAACCTCGTGCGTGCCTGCAACTGCTCGCCGTCATTATAGAGGGTGAGTGCCCGGTGCGAGAGTCTGGCCGCCATATCATTGATCAGATCAGGCAGCTCGTCGCGATGCGAATGGTCGAGATGCCGGAACAGGTTGGTGAGCGTCGCCATCTGCCGGTGAATCACCACCAGTTGCCGGCGCGCCTCGACCAGCGCCTGGCGTTCATTGTGCCATGCATCGCGCACGACGCGGTCCTCTATGCCGTCAAGCGCATCGCCAAGCTTGCCGAGTTCACCCGACATGCCATCGAGCGACTGGCCCATGACCGCCTCGATCAGGTCCGACGGCGAGCGGAATTTCCGCGATCCATTCTCCACCGCCTTGCGGATGGCGTCGACCGACTCCAGCGGCTGTTTGCGGGCGCCGATCAGCATCGTGTCGTTGAAAGCGAAGCGGAAATGGACGAGCCCGCGCGCCTCCGAGAAATCGTGCTTGAGGTCCGGCAGATCGCCATAGAGCCAACCATCCTCATAATCGATGTGGCAGCCATGGCTGGGGGCGAGGAATGCGTCACGCGCCCGGGCCGGCAGGGCCTGCTCGGCGCCGATCTCCTGGCGCGCGTGGAGGTCGGTGATCTGGTAGCTGCGCCAGGTCCAGTGGGCTTGCGCGGGATCCTTGGTGCGCACGCCTTCAGCGGTGAAATGGTAGATGAAGAACAGCCCGTGCTCATCGGGCAAATAGGGCGAAAGGTCGGTGCCTTCGGCGGGGAGGGCGATGTTCACTGTCGCTTCTCCAGATGGTCCAAGCAACGAACCGCGCAACCGGCTCACTGCAAGGTCTTAGCATGCGGGAAGCCGGTTTCGTGTGACAGTTTCTTGACAGTCGATCACAGTGTGTCGAGCAGGGAAGCGCGATGGCGGCACCTTCACCGCCACCGCATTGCGATTGGGGGTAACTCAGCGCTTCGGCCCAAACCCGGGATAGGGGTTGAGGGGCACGATCGCGGTGACGTCCATCATGCCGGCCTTGATCAGCGGCAAGGTGGCGAGGTAGCCGCGCACTTCGGTGTCGTCGGCCGCCTCGAACATCATGCCGCTGCCGGGGATGTCGCCACGGTTCCAGACCTGGCGCACGGCACCTTCGGCGTAGAGCGTGCGGCGCTGTTCGGCTTCGCCGGGCAGAAGCGGTGCAAAGTCAGCGTCACTGAACTTTGCGGTGTTGCGGGTGAGAAGGGCGAAGAACTGCATGTGGGTCTCCTTTGGTTGGTGGCCGACTATCCCTGCGGCTGGTCAGACTGTCCAAGACTGATTAGGATAGAGTTCAGACCTGAAAGGACTAAATCGTCGGAGAAAAAGTGTTCGACCTGCGCCAGCTCCGCTACTTCATCACCGTCGCCGAAACCGGCAATGTCGGTCGCGCCGCCGAGATCCTGCACATCTCGCAATCGCCACTCAGCCGGCGGATCATGCAGCTCGAGGAGCAACTGGGCGTCACTCTGTTCGAACGGGCAAAGCAGCGGGTTCATCTCAACGCCGAGGGCCGAGCCTTCCTCGCCGAGGCCCGCGCTCTGATTGCCAATGCGCGGCGCGTGGAGGAGTTCGGCCGCAGCCTTGCCAGCGGCGCGGTCGGCCGTCTCGCCATCGGCTATGTCGAGGGCGCAGTGCATGCCAGGCTGGTCGCCGATATGCTCAGGCAATTCCGCCGCGAGCGGCCGCAATTGCATCTCAGCCTGATGAGCCTGCGCTCTGCCGCGCAACTGGAAGGGCTGCGCCAGCGCACGCTCGATCTCGGCCTGGTCTATTCACCGCCGCCGGCCGACTATCCTGAAATTGCCTCGATGCTGGTCCGCCGCGAGCCGCTGGTGCTGGCGATACCCGAGGGCGATGCGCTTACGGATGTCGCCGACATCGGCCCGCATCATCTCGACGGACGCCCGTGGATCACGGTGGTGCGCCAGCCCGCCGACACCAACCGCGGCCAGTTCCTGGCCGCTTGCATCGAGGCCGGCTTCGTGCCCGACATCGCCTATGAGACCGCCGATCCCTTGACCTCGCTCGGCCTGGTCAGCGCCGGACTGGGCCTGGCGACGGTGCAGGAAAGCCTGCGAAGCGCCGCGCCGCCGGGAATAGTCTTCCGCGACCTTCCCTGGTTCAAGCGCAGCGTGGCGATTTACCTCGCCTGGCGCCGGCAGGATGAGCGCCCGGTGATTGGGGATTTGCGGAAGGCAGTAGGCAGTAGGCAGTAGGCAGTAGGCAGGCCCTATTCCCCACTGCCTATTCCCTACATCTTGTCTATCACCGACTGCACACCCTCGGTCGGGGCGTCGACGGAGGAGCCTGCCACCATGATGGCGGCGACGATGGCCTCCGGATCGTTGACGACCAGCGGCTTGACCCGTTGCGCGGTGTGGATGAAGCCCTCTGCCGTCATGTGATCAAGCAACGCCGTCATCGGGTCCCAGAATCCGTTGATATTGGCGAAGACGATCGGCTTGCGGTGATGGCCGAGTTGCGCCCAGGTCATGATCTCGACGATTTCCTCGACTGTGCCGATGCCGCCAGGCAGCGCCACAAAGGCGTCGGATTTCTCGAACATCTTATGCTTGCGCTCGTGCATGTTGTCGGTGACCAGCAACTCGTCGAGCCGGTCGAGCGCGGTTTCGGTTGCTTCTCTGTTGATCAGGAAGCGGGGAATGATGCCGGTCACCTTGCCGCCGGCCTTGAGCGCGCCTTCTGCGACGGCGCCCATAATGCCTTTGGTGCCGCCGCCATAGATCAGCCGCAGGCCCGCTTTGGCAATCGAGCGTCCAAGCAGGTGCCCGGCCTTGGCATAGATTTCATTGCGGCCCGGAGACGAGCCGCAATAGACGCAGACGGATCGAATCGTGTTCATGCTGATGATTGGTGATTGGGTCTGAAAGCGTGGTCAAGCCCTAAGGGTTGACAAGCTGAGCTTTTTCTTGACTGCCCGTTTTTCTTGTCGGCATTGGCAAAACACGCTAGACCGGCATTAGGTGGCTAAGGGGTAGGGAAATATGGCAATTAATCCATTGAAGGCGTTCCTGTTCGCGGCGGGTGGGACCGTCGCGGCCGCGGGAACTGCCTACATATCGGGCGCACTCGACCCGTATCTTCATCCAACGCCGCCGGCGAAGGTCGCGGCCTCGACGCCGCCCGAGGCGCCGAAACCGGCTGATACCGGCACGGAAGGGCGACTGCCGGCGCCGGCTGTGCCGGCCGCTCCCGCCGCGGCGCCTCAGGCGACTGCTCCAGCCGCGCCCGCGACAGAGGCTACAGCTCCGGCAGCGCCTGCACCGGCCGCACCCGCAGCGGCCGGCCCGACCGCGCCGACTTTCGATGTCGTGCGCGTCGAGGGCAATGGCTCGATCGTCATTGCCGGCAATGCAGCGCCCAATTCAAAGGTCGAGATCCTGAGCGGCACGACGGTGCTTGGCTCGACTATGGCGGGTCCCGATGGCGCCTTTGTCATCGTGCTCGACGATCCGCTGAAGCCTGGCGACTATACGATTACCCTGCATTCGACCGTCGGCACGGTCGTAACCGTCTCGGTGCAGACCGCTGTCGTTTCGGTTCCCAAGAATGCCGCCGGCCAGGTGCTGGCCATGGTCGAGGAGCCGGGCAAGCCGGCCGAACTGCTGACGGTTCCCGCGCCCGAGACCAAACCGGCAGCACCTGCCACCGGCGACCAGGCTGCCGCTCCGGCTGCACCGGCGCCAGCTCCGGCCGCTCAAGCGCCCGCAACTGCCGCTCCGGCGCCCGCCGCGCCGGCGACACCGCCCGCCGCCGTGGCCGGACCCAAGATCGTCGTCGAGGCGGTCGAGATCGACGGCAACAAGATCTTCGTCGCCGGTCTCGCCGATCCGGGCCGCAAGGTGCGCGCCTATGCCAACGACATCCTGCTCGGTGACGCGCTGACATCGCCGGACGGTCATTTCCTCATCGAAGCGACGCGCGACATTCCAGTCGGCAGCTACACCATCCATGTCGACGGCCTCGATGCCGACGGCGTAAAGGTCGTGGCCCGCGCCGCGGTGCCGTTCGAGCGCGAGCCGGGCGAAGCGGTTGCCGCCGTGGCGCCTGCCGGGACCAAGCCGGCGGATGCCAAGCCAGCTGAGACCAAGCCAGCCGCACCGGCAGCCGCCGAAGCACCTGCCGCACCGGCAGCGCCCGCTGCGGAGGCTCCGGCCGTTGTCGCTGCCACCACGCCGCCAAGCGACGTGCCGGAGGCCGTAGCGCCCAAGCTCGAACATGCCGACGGCGCCGTGATTATCCGCCGCAACGACACGCTGTGGCGGATTTCGCGACGCGTCTACGGCCACGGCGTGCGCTATTCCACCATCTATCTCGCCAACCAGGACCAGATCAGGGATCCCGACCACATCTGGCCCGGCCAGGTGTTCAAGGTCCCGGAAAAGTCCAAGGAAGGCGAAGCCGCCGACCTCAAGGCAATGGGCGAGCAGGCGACGACGGCGCCGACTAAGAAGCAGTAGGAGCCCGCATCGATCAGCTGACATCGCCTGCTTGGTTGGAGTGAAGCGCGAAACCGTTTGCCCCGGGATCGCCCAGTTCAGGGCGGAGATTCATGCTCGGAATGAGATAATCTCCGCCATTTTGCCGACGGTATGGGATGGGCGCCGTCGTCGCCAGCGTCCGCATCCTCTCACGCAGCCGTTCAGCCACGGGTTCGAAGCCGGTCTCGTCGAGACGATCGACCTGGTAGACGACGAACGGCGGAAGTACGTCGTATCCGGGGTAGTAGAGGATCCCGTGATTGATCGGGAACAGCAGATCGTCGATGGGGCCGTTGATCCCGCGTGGCGCGTAGTGCTCCTCCCAGCCTCCTGCGGTCACCATCAACATGGCGCGTTTCCCGACAAGGGTGCCCTCGCCATAGCGATCGCCCCAGCGCCGATCGCTATGCTCACCAACGCCATAGGCGAATCCATAGGCGACCACACGGTCGACCCAACCCTTGAGGATTGCCGGCATGGCGAACCACCAGAGCGGGAACTGCAGGATCAAGGTGTCGGCCCACAGCAGCTTCTCGATCTCCGCCTTTACATCTGCGGTTAGCGTGTTGGCCTCGAAACCCTTCTTGGAAGCCACGACCGGGATGAGCCGCGCATCGGGTTCCAGCGACGGGAAGTCGGCGCGATCGATTTCGGATTTCCAGCCTTCGGCGTACAGGTCCGATACGCGAACCTCATGCCCTTGAGCCTCGAGTTCCCTGATAGCGACATCACGAAGGGCGCCGCTCAGCGAGCGTGATTCAGGATGGGCGAAGACAAGCAGAACTTTCATGGGTCAGATCCGGTATTGAGGAAACTGACGCAAACGTAGCCAACGGTGATATGATCCACTATATGCAGGTAATGCATAACATTGTGCCGAATAATGGATAAATCAGACATTACATTCGAGCGCATGCGCAGCTTCGTTCGCGTCGCCGAGCGTGGCAGCCTGTCGGCCGTCGCGCGGGAGCTTGGTGTCGGGCAGTCAACGATCACGCGGCACGTTCGGGAGCTCGAAGAAGCGGTCGGCGTGCCTTTGCTCAGCCGAACGACCCGGCGGGTCACGATGACCGCCGAAGGCAGCCGCTATTATGCCAATAGCGTTCAGATCCTGCGCCTCGTCGAACAGGCCAGCGATGAGGCCCGGGGCACGCGCGGCGCGCCCGCCGGCACGATCCGGATAAGCTGTACGGCGGCTTTCGGTGTCTTGCACGTCAGCCGCCTGATCTTCGCTTTTCAGGACCGTCATCCCGACATTGGAGTGGACCTCAGCCTCACCGATGAACGGGTGGACCTCGTCCGCGAGGGTGTCGATATCGCACTTCGGCTGGGGCCGCTCACGGACAGTTCGTTGAAGCTGAGGACCCTCGGCCAGTCGCGGCGTCTGCTCGTGGCCTCTCCTGACTATCTGGCGGCGCGGGGAAGACCGACCGTCCCTTCGGATCTGTCCCGCCATGAGGGCATCCGGATGTCGAACGTGGCGGGCAGCGAAACGCTTGTTTTGCAAGGCGCCGGCGGCGAACGCCACACGGTGCCTTTCGCCGGGCGGCTGCGGATCGATCATGGACTTGCCGCGCGGCAGGCCATGATCGCCGCTCGGGGGATCGCGCCGGCGCATCGATGGCTTGTGGACGATCTTCTGGCTGCGGGCTTGCTCGAGACGATACTGGCGGATTATTCGCTGCCGTCCGTTCCGTTGAACATGTTGATCGTCCCGGAGCGCGCAGGCGTCGCAAGGGTCCGCTTGCTGGTTGAGTTTCTGGTTGAACAGATTGCCGCTATTCCAGGGATCGAGAAATCCCTCCCGGAGCATTAGCTGCCGTCCGATCTGCCCGGAAGAGTAGCTTGCGGCGGTGCCGTCCATCGTTTATCGCCGATGAACGATGACCGAATCCGCCCTTGAAACAGACCGCGCTGCCGGCGCTCTACCCAACCGCGGCTCGGATAGCCACGCCGTCGCGGCGCGATTTTCGGCGTTGTCGCATCCGGCCCGGATCGAGATACTGAAACATCTCTCGGCCAGCAATTCCTGCTGCTGCCGCGAGGTCGTCGACCGTTTCGATCTGGCGCAGTCCACCGTGTCCCAGCATCTGAAAATTCTGGTCGAGGCCGGTCTGGTCCGCTTCGAGTCCGACCGTCAGCGCTCGCGCTATGCCGTTGATCGCGCAGCCCTTGCCGATGTATCGGCATCGTTGAACGCCCTCGTCAATTCCTGCTGCTCCGGCCGCTGACCCTCTCACCCAAAAGGCAAGAAAAGTGGTCGAAAAAACCGTCTCCGCCGACACCTCAACGCTGACGACATTGCGCAATTTGTGGCCCTATATGTGGCCAGCCGAGCGCGCCGATCTCAGGGCGCGCGTGACTTGGGCGACGCTGCTGCTGGTCGTCGCCAAGCTAACGCTGGTCGCCGGTCCCTATTTCTTTAAATGGGCAACCGATGCGCTGGCGGGCGGCTTCAAGACGCCGCCGCCGCTGCCATCTTTCATGCTTGCCCCGGTGATGCTGGTCGTCGCCTACAATGTGCTGAGGCTGGTTCAGCTTGGCTTCAACCAGTTGCGCGACGCGCTGTTTGCCCGCGTCGGCCAGCATGCGGTGCGCCAGCTTGCGTTCCGCACCTTCGTTCACATGCACCAGCTGTCGCTTCGCTTCCATCTGGAGCGCCGCACCGGCGGTCTGTCGCGCATCATCGAGCGCGGCACCAAGGGCATCGAGACGATCGTGCGCTTCATCATGCTCAACACCGCGCCGACCATCCTCGAATTCGCGCTGACCGCAGGCATATTCGGTTTCACCTATGGCTGGAAATATGTGGCCGTCGTGGCAATCACCGTCTGGCTCTACGTCTGGTTCACGGTCAAGGCCAGCGACTGGCGCATCTCGATTCGCCGCGACATGAATGACAGCGACACCGACGCCAACACCAAGGCGATCGACTCTCTGCTCAATTTCGAGACGGTCAAGTACTTCACCAATGAGCGCATGGAAGCCGACCGCTTCGACCGTTCGATGGCGCGCTACGAGGTCGCCGCCACCAAGACCTGGACCTCGCTCGGCTGGCTGAATTTTGGCCAGGGCGTCATCTTCGGCCTCGGCACGGTCGTCGTCATGTGCATGTCGGCGCTGGAGGTGCAGGCCCATACGCAAACCGTCGGCGATTTCGTCTTCATCAACGCCATGCTGGTGCAGCTTTCCGTGCCGCTCAACTTCATCGGCTTCATCTACCGTGAAATTCGCCAGGGCCTTACCGATATCGAGCACATGTTCGACCTGCTCGACGTGCCGCAGGAGATCGTCGACAAGCCGGACGCCAAGCCGCTCACCGTCGGCGCGGGCAAGGTCGAGTTCCGCGACGTGCATTTTTCCTATGATCCGAACCGCAAGATCCTGAAGGGTGTTTCCTTCGAGGTGCCGGCCGGCAAGACGGTCGCCATTGTCGGGCCTTCGGGCGCCGGCAAGTCGACCATCTCGCGACTGCTGTTCCGTTTCTACGACGTGCAGGCCGGCCAGGTGCTGATCGACGGCCAGGACATCCGGGATGTCACCCAGGACAGCCTGCGCGCGGTGCTCGGCATGGTGCCGCAGGACACGGTGCTGTTCAACGACACCATCGCCTACAACATCCGCTACGGCCGCGTCGGCGCGAGCGAGGAGGAAGTGCGCAAGGCCGCCGAACTCGCCCAGATCGGGCCGTTCATCGAAAAGCTGCCAGACGGCTACAAATCGATGGTCGGCGAACGCGGGCTGAAGCTTTCCGGCGGCGAAAAGCAGCGCGTGGCGATCGCCCGCACCATCCTGAAGGCGCCGCCGATCCTGATGCTCGACGAAGCGACTTCGGCGTTGGACAGCCACACCGAGCAGGAGATCCAGGCCGCGCTCGATCTTGTCAGCAAGGGCCGCACCACCATTGTCATTGCCCACCGCCTGTCGACGGTGATTTCCGCCGATGAGATCATCGTGCTCAAGGACGGCCAGATCGCCGAACGCGGCACCCATGTCGAGCTGATGCGCAAGCATGGCCTCTATGCCTCGATGTGGGACCGCCAGCGCGAGGCGACCGAAGCCGAGGAGCGCCTGCGCCTTGCCCGCGAGGGCGACGAGCTCGGTGTTGTCGTTCGCCGGCGGACGTCGGAGGTCAATTGATTTTTTCGCTTGACCTCAACTTAAGTTGAGATTGTACGCCTTTCGTGGAGCCCGAAAACGCCATTATCCAGGAACGGAACAATCGAAATGAACGGCATAAATCAGAACGTTAACGGCGGCAGCGTGTTCAGGGTGGACAAGTTCGTCGTCCCGGCCGCCGCCCGCAAGGAGATCCTCGTCAAGGTCAAGACGACGCATGAATTGCTGCGCCAGCAGCAGGGGTTCGTGCAGGATTTCCTGCTCGAGCAATTTTCGGGGCCAGGCGAATTCAACCTGGTGACGATCGTCGAATGGGAAAGCCAGGCGGCCGTCGACAAGGTCGTTCCGATCGTCAAGGCCGCGCATGAGCGCATCGCCTTCAGTCCGCAGGAGACGATCGCGCGCCTCGGCGTGCGGGCCGACATCGCCACCTATCAGCGGATTCCCGGGCTCTAGCCCGGCCAGCCCACGCCAGGTGCCGGCGCCTCCAAGCTCAGCACCTGGCCGGTGCGGGCGTCGCTGACCATGTGCTCGAAGCCGCGCCACTCGGCGGCGACGATGAACAGCGTCCTCCTGTCCGCGCCGCCCAGCATGCAGGCAAAGCAGCCGCGATCGACGGTGACGGTCTGCAGCACCTCGCCGCCTTCACGCACCCGTACGCAGTGCTTGTTGGGAACATCCGCGTACCAGACCGCGCCTTCGGCATCGAGGCAGATGCCGTCGGGATAGCCGTCGAGGTCGGCCCACACGCGCCGGTTGGACAGGCTGCCGTCGGCGGCGATATCGAAGGCGGTCAGCCGGTTGCCATGGGATTCGGCAAGGATCAGCGTCTTGTTGTCCGGCGTCACCGCCATGCCGTTGGCAAAGGCGATGTTGTCAGCCACTTGCCGGACCGCGCCGTCCGGCATGATCAGCACGATGGTGCCCGGGCCGAAATACTCACCGGCAGCCGGCGCCGGCCCGCCGCCATTGACATAGATGTTGCCGCGCCCATCGACGACGATCTCGTTCCACGGGCTTTTCGACAGGCCGCGCAGATCGGCATGGGTGACGAGCCTGCCATCGACCTCCTGTCGCAGCAGCAAGCCTTCCCGGCCTGAGACGACCAGCAGCCGCCCATCCGGCAGCCAGTCGATGGAATAGGGCAGGACGGCCGGCACAGTGAGCATGATTTCGCGATTGCCGTCGGCATCGATCGCCATGATCTCGCCGGTGCCCCAGTTGCAGACCCACAGGCGTCCGTCATGCCAGCGCGGCGATTCCCCGAAGGCGAGGCCAGCACTAACGAGACGCGCCGGGGTGACCGATTGTATCCGCATTACGGAACTCCTTGTTGCGCGTCATCATGGCTGAAAGCCTTGGATGTCTCACCAAGGACGGGCGAGGGGGCTTCTTTCCGACAGCCGCTTTGTTATTTCGTTTAGGAAAAGTTGCCGATAGGGCGCTGGCACCGCATCACGGTGGCTTGTTCGTTGTCATCGGTATCGGCGCCGGCGGGTGTTGACCGCGCCGCCAGTATTTTGCAGGTACTGTAGCCCATCGTCACGCCCGCCAGCCGCAACGAATGCGGCGTCGCCGATTGTTGCGTTGCGGCGAAGGGGGCTTTCAGCTATTGAGGCCCGACCTGAAACGGAGCCCGGCCTAGCCCGATGAGCCTTGTCGATACGGTCAAGAACGCGTTCGTACCGATCCATCGCGAGGGCTATCCCTTCATCGCGGCCTTTGGCGCGGGCACACTTTTCCTTGGCTATTTCTCCTCGGTCCTGTTCTGGATCGGCCTGATCCTGACCGCCTGGTGCGTCTATTTCTTCCGCGATCCCGAACGCGTCACGCCGGTCGATGACCGCTTGGTCGTGAGCCCCGCCGATGGCATTATCTCGGCTGTAGGGCCGGCCGTGCCGCCGCGCGAGCTTGGCCTCGGCAATGTCGAGATGACCCGCATCTCGGTGTTCATGAACGTCTTTTCCTGCCATGTGAACCGCTCGCCCGTGCGCGGCCGCATCGCCAAGATCGAGCATCGGCCGGGAAAATTCCTCAACGCCGAACTCGACAAGGCCAGCACCGAGAACGAACGCAACGGCCTGGTCATCGAAAGCCCCAACGGCACGGTGGCGGCCGTCCAGATCGCCGGCCTGGTGGCGCGCCGCATCGTCTGCTGGGCCGAGGCCGGCGGCTCGATCGGCACTGGCGAGCGTTTCGGCCTGATCCGCTTCGGCTCGCGTGTCGACGTGTTCCTGCCTTTGACCGCGACGCCACGCGTCGCCGTTGGCCAGACGGCCGTCGGCGGTGAAACCGTGCTCGCCGAATTCGGCGGCGTCGCCGGCACCCCGCTGGTCAGGATTTCCTGAGCCTTGGGCGCGCCGTTCAAGAAGTTCGAGGCCCATGCCAGCGGCGGTCCGCGCATCCGCGAGATCCCGATGCGCATGGTGCTGCCCAATCTGGTCACCGTTCTGGCCATCTGCGCCGGCCTGTCCGGCATCCGTTTTGCCTTCGAGGACCGCTTCGAGACGGCGGTTGTGATGGTGCTGCTGGCCGCCTTTCTCGATGGCATCGACGGCCGCCTGGCGCGGATGCTGAAGGCGACCTCCAAATTCGGCGCGCAGATGGATTCGCTCGCCGACATCGTCAATTTCGGAGTCGCGCCGGCCTTGGTGCTTTATGCCTTTCTGCTCGACCGCGCCGGCTCGCCCGGGTGGATCGCCGCCCTTCTGTTCGCCATCGCCTGCGGGCTCAGGCTCGCGCGCTTCAACGTGCTCGACGACGAGAAGGCCGAGCGTCCGCTGTGGCAGTCGGAATATTTCGTCGGCGTGCCGGCGCCGGCGGGCGCGGTGCTGGTGATGCTCCCGCTCTATCTGTTTTTCCTGAGGCTCGGGCTGGAGCCAAGCCGGCCGGTCGCCTTCGTCGCCACCGGTTTCACCGTCCTGGTCGCTTTCCTGCTGGTCAGCCGGCTACCGGTCTATTCCGGCAAGAGCATCAAGATCCCGGGCGACAGGGTGCTGCCGGTCATTCTGGCCGTCGTGCTCTACATTCTCTTGCTGATGACCTATCCCTGGTACACGCTGACCGCATCGGTCGCGGGTTATCTGATCTTCCTGCCGTTTTCCGTGCGCGCCTATTCCAAGCGCGCCAAGCTCGAAGGCGAGAAGGTGCCGCCTTCGGACATAGGTTAGAAGGTTCGCCGAAGTCCTTGATCTGACTCAGGCCGCAATGCCCCGCCCCAGCCTGTCGATCGCCAGCTTTCTGGTCGAGACATAATCGGTCTTGCCGGAGCCCAGCACCGGGATTTCCTCCACCTTGACGATGTCGTTGGGCACCATGAGTTCGGCGGCCCCGGCTTTCTTGCCGAACTGGCGCAGCTCTTCGGGATTGGCATCGTCGGCGGTGGTGACCAGCACGATGCGCTCGCCGCGCCTCTTGTCGGGCACCGCCACCGCCGCATGGCGTTCTTCCGGCCACAGCGACTGCACCAGCATCTCGACCGCGCCCAGCGACACCATCTCGCCGGCGATCTTGGCGAAGCGCTTGGCGCGGCCGCGAATGCTGATGAAGCCTTCGCGGTCGACGGCGACGATGTCGCCGGTGTCATGCCAGCCGCTCAGCGGCTGTAGCTCGCCGGGGCGGTCCGAGGTCATGTAGCCCATCATCAGATTGGGTCCGTCGAGCCACAACTGGCCGGCATCCGAGATGCCCTCGACCGGCTCCAGCTTCATGCGCATGGCCGGCAACAGCCGGCCGACCGTACCATCGCGGCCGTGGATGGCGGTGTTGACCGCGACCACGGGTGCCGCCTCGGTCAGCCCGAAACCTTCGATGATCTCGGCCTGGAAGCGCTCGCGATAGACGCGGCGGGTTTCCGGCTTCACCGCCTCGGCGCCGGCGACGACGAAGCGCAGGCTGGAGAAGTCGCCATCCTTGGCGGTGCGCGCATAGTTGGCGAGGAAGGTGTCGGTGCCGAACATGATCGTCGGCTTCACCTTGCGGGCGATCTCGGGGATGATCTTGTAGTGGAGCGGCGAGGGGTAGAGGAACAGTTTTACGCCGGTGACCAGCGGCAGGATGGTGCCGCCCGTCAGGCCGAAGGAATGGAACACCGGCAGCACGTTGAGCAGAATATCGGCCGGCGAGATGGTGATGCGCGCCTCGGCCTGCATGGCATTGGCGAGAAGGTTCTTCTGTGACAGGACAACCGCCTTCGGCGTACCTTCCGAGCCCGAGGTGAACAGGATGACGCCCGGCTTGGCCGCATCCTGCCTCTGCAGCGGCAAGCGCCACAGCAAGGCGGCGGCAAGCTTGTCCAGCGCGGTGACGCTGGCCCGAACATCTTCCAGCCACAGCAGCCTGGCGCCGCCCTTCTCGACCGCGGCGACGATATCGGCAAGATCGGCCTTCTCGACGAAGGCGCGCGAGGAGATGACGGTGCGGATGACGGCCGTGCGCACGGCGGCGGTGACGCTCGCCGGCCCGGCGGTGTAGTTGATCATCGCCGCCACCCGGCCCGCCGAGAGAAGACCGACGAATGACAGCACGACGCCATTGGCGTTGGGCAGCATCATTCCCACCGCCTCGCCTGGCGCCGTCACCGCCTCGAAGCGCCTGCCCAGCACGCGGGCGCCGATGAACATCTTGCGGTAGCTCAGCGCGCCCGAGATGACGTCCTCGATGATCGGATGCGAGGCGCCGACCCTGGCCGCGGCATCGCGCATGGCCAGGAACAGGCCGCGGTCGAGGTCGTTGCCGAAAAGCCGCGCCTCTGCGACGCGGTCGAACAGCGCATTGGTGTTCGAGGCCTGGTCCGGATTGCGCGCCACCAGTTCGGCGATGGTCATCGGCTCCAGCACGCTCATCGCGAGCTGCGGAAACCAGTGCCGCGGGGCCTTGGCCGCCGGAGTCAGGGAAACCGGCAGGCTCCGTGCGCCGGCGACAAAGATCGGCACGATGCGGGCGTCGGCCTGCATGGCAATGCGAGTGACGGCGCGAAACAGCCGAAACGTCTTGACGTCAGGCTCGACCGCATCCGGCAGATAGACGGCGAGCCGGCCCTTGCCCTTCAGCACACGCACCAGCCGGCGGCTGACGAAAAGATGTTCGGCATTGAAGGCGATCGTGCGGCCAACCTCACGCCAGGGTTCTAGCCACGGCGAGCGCGCCGAGACCTCGTCCAGAATGTGCAGCGTGTCATCCGGCAGCAGCGACAGCATCAACGCCGGTTCGAAGCGCGACTGGTGCGAGATGACGTAGATGACAGGAGCCTGCGCCTTGCGCGCGATCCTGATGCGGTTGTCGCTGATCCGGTAGGCGAGCTTGAAAGGCACGTAGAGCATCGCCTGGCTGAAACGCAGGCCGAGGCGGAATTTTTCCACCACGCCGATCAGCAGCCAGGCCAGAACGAGACCCGCAAGCAGCGCCAGTGTCAGGATCATGCCGCTTCTCTCCCAACGATCTTTGTCATCGCGGCTCTTACGCGGCCGCGTCGGCGCAGAGCCTAGCGCAAGTGGGCGCTAGGTCAATGTGGGAAGAGACGGTGTTCCTTCTCCCTCCGGAGGGAGAAGGAACGACCCCTACGCCGCCTTCAACCGCCCGCTGATGAAGCGGAACTCCTGCGTCTTGCCGCCATAGCCATAGGCGGCTGCCGGCACTTCATGCACGAAGGCATAGCTTTCCTCGTGCACGCCGCCCAGCAGGCGACCGAAGGCATCGAAGAGAGCCTTGAGATAGGCTTCCAACTCGAGTTTGGTGTTGGTGCCGTCGACCACCTTGATATCCAGCCAGAACGTGTTGGTGCCATGCTCGGCCAATGATTTGCCGCCGGCGAACCAGTGCTGCGGATCGATATAGGATACGGCAACGGCGGTGATCGTCGGATCCTTGCGCAATTGCGTGGCGGTGATCTCGGTTATTTCCCTGGCGATGCTGGCGGACAAAGCGGCATCTGGCTTGCCGGTGACGCTGATATTGATGATGGGCATTTTTCATCTCCTTGGATTCTGGCGGCATCTGACCGCCGTTGGAGAGATCATGTCACTGTCATTTAGTCAAAAAAATCGAATTGTTTTGAAATAAAGATTCGATATTATCGAACTATGGAAGCGCTCGATCCGGATCTGCTCAAAACCTTCCTCGCTTTTGTCGACAGCGGTTCGCTGGCGCAGGCGGCCATCAGGGTCGGCCGTTCGCCTTCGGCCGTGACCGCCCAGATGCAGCGGCTGGAGGAGATCGTCGGCGAGCCGCTGCTGGCGCCGCAAGGCAGGGGGCGCGGCCTGACGCCGGCCGGCGAGGACCTCGTCGGCCACGCCAGGCGCATTCTTGCCGCGCACCGTGAGGCGTGGCTGGCGCTGAAGGGCGCGCGGGCTGCCGGGCGTGTCGCCATCGGCACGACACAGGATTTCGCCGACAGCGGCCTGCCGGACCTTTTGCGCGCCTTTGCCACCAGCCATCCGCGCGTCAGGATCGAATTGCGGGTTGGCCGCTCCGCCGAACTGGCGCAGGCATTGCAGGCCGGCAGCCTCGATCTGGCGATTGTCATGCGCCAGGCGGCCGCGCCGGACGAGGTCGGCGTCCTGCGTGAACCGATGATGTGGATGTGTTCTGGGAAAGGGCTGGCCTCGCGGCAGGAAGAATTGCCGCTGGCGCTGCTCGATCCCTATTGCGGGTTTCGCGAGGCTGCACTGGCGGCGCTCGATGCTGCCGGCCGCCGCTACCGCATCGCCGCCGGCAGCGCCAGCCTGGCCGGACTGCGCACCGCGGTGAATGCCGGCGTTGCGCTGACCTTGCGAACCCCGCGCTTTGCCCATTCAGGCATTGTCGAAGCGTCGCGCGAGTTGGGCCTGCCGCCGGTTCCGATGGCCGAATTCGCGATCCGGCTGCGTGCCGGTGCTGATGCTTCCGCGGGCGATCTGGCGGCGCTGCTCAGCGGCAACTTGGCCCTGTCCCAGCCGCCCCGCTGATTTGGCGCCAGCCTATCGCAAGAAACCCCGACCTGCGGTCGGGCCCCCTTGGCAAAGAAAAGGCCGCCCTTGCGGTGGGGCCTATTTAGAAAGAAAAAGCCGACCTTGCGGTCGGCTTGGGAGTAGGACGGGCCGAGGGGTTTGGGGGGACTCGGGGGTGGCCCGTCACACCAATAATGTCTGAGTCCGATGATGGTTCCGTGACTGAGTCACTTTTTTAAGAAATATTTGACGCTGCCTGCTGCGAGCGGGCTGCCAGCCAGTCGCGGCCGGCATGGGCGAACACCGCGCAGAGTACGATGGCGCCGCCGACCATACTGGCGACAGGCGGTATCTCGGCCAGGAACAAAAAGGCAAACAGGATCGCGAACGGCACTTCCGCCGAGCCGAGCAGGCCGGATTCGGGTGCCGGGATAAGCCGCGCGCCTTCCGTCCACAGGATCGACGACAATGCGAAGGACGCGCCGAAGGTGACGAGCAGAACAGCGTCCCTCGCCGAAACCGCCAGGGGATCGGTGACGAACCAGCCGAATATGAACAGCAGAAAGGCTGAAACCGCGCCGGCCCACACCACCGGCGTGTCGCGGAAGGCGCGCACCATGATCATGTAGAGCGCGCTGCCGGCGGTCATCAGCAGCGCCAGCCCGTCGCCGAACACATTGCCGGTGCCGAAGCCCGACCAGACCATGATGCCTACGCCGCACAGCGACACGGCCGCCGCGAGCATCGTCTGCAGGCGGAAAGGCTCGCGCACCAGCACCCAGGCCAGCAGGGCGGCAATGAAGGGCGACGTCGCGTAGATAACCGCGACATTGGCGACATAGGTGAATTTGAACGCCGAGATGAAGGCGATACTGGCCAGCGCGCCTTCCACCGCCAGCAGCCAACCGCGCCAGCCAAGCCGCAGCGTGCCGCGGTTACCCGAGCGATGGCGGCGCCACAGCACATAGAGGCTGATCAGGATCGAGCCGACAAAGCCGCGCCAACAGGTGATGGTCAGCGGATCGGCATGGATCGACTTGGTCAAGACACCGGTCAGGCCGAACACCGCCGCCGATGACGACACCAATATGATGCCAAGCGTGCGTTCGGTGGTTTCGGTTGTGGCGGCTGCGACTTCAGTCATGCCGGCAACCTACCCCGTCCGGTGCTGACATCGTAGGGTCAGCAGTGAGCGCCATCCGCATCACAGCCGCTTGCGGAAATGCTCGCCGCCGACAATCAGCAGCCCGGCGGCGATGATCAGGGCGGCACCCAGGAACACTTCGCGGCGCGGCACGTCGCCCCAGATCGCGAAGCCGAGCGCGAACGCCCACAACAGCGAGCTGTATTCGAGAGGCGCGAGGATCGATGTCGGCGTACGCTTCATGCCTTCGAAGAGGAGGTATTGCGCCAGGCCGCCAAGCGCGCCGACGCTGGCAAGAAGCAGCAACTGGGCCAGACCAGGCGTATGCCACCACAACAGCGCCGGCACCGCCGAAAACAGCAGGAAATAGAAGTTATTGAGGAGAAGCTGGATCATCGAGCGTTCGGCAAGCGCTGTCTTGCGCAGGAGCACGATGGCAATGGCCCACAAGAGGGCGGCCGCAAGCACCAGCAGCACCGGCACGGACAGGCCGAGATGGGTCGGGTCGCAAGCGACGAAGACGCCGGCAAAACCGATCAAAACCGCCAGCCAGCGCAACATCGGCACCTTTTCGCCGAGCAGGAACACCGAAAACACGGTGACGATGATCGGCGCTGCGTAGTAGACGGTGGTCAGCTCGGCGAGCTGCAGGCTGCGCGCGGCGCTATAGTAACAGAGCCAGGCGGCAAGGGTGAAGGCGCTGCGCACCAGCATGGGCCGCACGATCGGCGAGCGCACCGTGTCGGCAAACAGCTGCCGCCCGCCAATTGCCGCGCAGGCGCCAAGAATGGTGATGCTGCGGTAGAACATGATCTGCCAGACCGTCATTCCCGTGACCAGCAGCTTGATCGAGGCGTCCTGCGTCGAAAACAAGAGATAGGCGGCACCGGTCAGCAGGATGCCAGCGAGAACCCTTTCGCGTGTTTCGAGAATGGCGACATCGGCCATAGGCGCGGACCAAAGGTGCGGGAAGCGACAGGGATGGCTTGAGGACTCTGCGAAATCATGCCTCGGCTCCCAGCTATACGGGTGAAAGCCGACACCGCGCTACGCCAGCCCTGAGCTTGCATTGGCGCAGGGGCCACCGCGACCGTCCTTATGAGTGCGAGCCGGCCTGACGCATCCGCCATGGTCTTGCAGCAGCGGCTGACAAGTCACTTAAAACCCTGAGCCAACAATCTTGGGCGGTGCCTTGCGAACCCCGCGGCCATAGTCGAGAAGCGCGCGCTCCCAAAGCACGCTGCTCTCGTATCGATCATCGGAAAATTTCTCAAAACTGGCGTCAAAGATGATTCTGCCGTTGAAGTTCGGGCTGCATTCAGCCGGATTGCGGATGACGCCTTGGGTATCGATCTGGCACCACATCCGACGCATGTCGTCAGCGACCCAGGCAAGACCGTTCGCGTAGCACCGCAGCGCCCGATATTTTGGCGGAACGAAAACGGTCCCGTCGGCTGCGGCAAGTCCCCACAATGTTTGGCCGGTGGTGTCGGTGCTGAAGAAGTGACCGCCATCCTCGCCGCAGGCAAGTACCGCTGCTCGATCCTTCTTGCGGGTCGGTTCGGGTACCTGCTGTCCCTGAGCATTGACCCATGACTTCCGACCATCGACGTCAATTACGAAAACGCCATCATCATCGGGCCGGAGATTGTCAAACTGCGGAGCTGCCGAGTATCTGCCCTTGGCATCGATCACGCCCCACTTTCCACCTTCCTCGACAGCGGCATATCCGTCCTGAAAATTGTAGACGTTGTCAAAGCTTGGCTTCGACATCAGCAAATGGCCGCCTGTGTCGACAAATCCCCACTGGCCGTTGAGGGTAACCGGGGTTGGCCGGTCGCAGTCCAGCTTGAGAAAAGCCTGCTCAAACAGATAGGATTCGGTGGGCTTGCCATTCGCATCGACGAAGCGAAACTTGCCTGACCGTTTTTCCACCTTGATGCCGGAAGGGCATTGGGAAAGGATTTCTCCGTCTTCCGGGTTCGCGACAATCTGGCCGCGCCGGTCGAGCCCAACCCATTGATCGCCGATGCGAACTATACTGACATCGCCTTTCTCAGCCAATCTGGCGTCGTCGAAATAACGGCTGCCAAGGAGTTGGCCGCTTATGTCGACGATTCCCTTTTTGTCATCGTTTCGAACCAGCTTGAGGCCATTTCGCCAATAGAAGGTGCCATCGAACTTGATCGGCACGACGAGATCTCCTTTGGAGTCTACCGCGCCGCATACCTTCCGCTTCGACGGATCGGACGGGGTCGGCTTTATATTGCACACGGTGGCGAACCCATCGGTGAGTGGGGACACGTCCTCATATCGGGGAGTGATTTGCCAGGTTCCATCCGATCGCAGGAGCCCGAACTCGCCCAAATTGTTGTCTTCGGTGCTGGCCCAAAGCAACAGATGGTCCGGGTCGTCGAAGTATCGAAGTCTGTAGATTTCCGAACTCAGGGATCGGGTCCGAACGTGCCAGAGGCGATATTGCGGCGAGGGGTTTTTGACAAAGTCGAGCTGCAAAGTCCGTTTAGCGTCCCTCAGGCTTTCGCAGCCATTGAAACCAGCCGCCTGCCAGGCACCTTCGCTGACAAGAACCGTATCTTCTCCGAACGGCATCGCGCGCGCATAGTTGGGTTCGACGACGAAGTTGCCCGAGCGATCTATGACGCCCGCCTTGCCATCAAGCACGACCTCGGCAAGGCCTTTTGTGAAGCCCGCAACCACGTCGAATTTGGCGGGAACCACGAGCTTGCCCGCACGGTCGATGAAGCCAAACTTTCCGTTGATTCTGACGCCGGCGAATCCGTCGGAAAAAGGCAGTGCGACTTCGAACCGCCATGGGATGACCTGATTTTTTGACTGGTCAACGTAGCCGCACAGGTTGAAACTGCCACCACAGGCGACCGTCAAGCCATTTGGCTCTGCCGGCTTTCCTGCAAACTGGCCGGGTGAACAGGACATGAGGACGAATGAGGCCGCTTGGTCGGTCGGGGCAAAGACCACCAGGGCGCCAAACCCCATCGCCAGCGCGTGCATCAGACATTTCCCAACCAATGCCGAGCTCCCTCAAACCGACCGAACGCGACAACCATAGCTTCGGGTTGTGGCAGAAATCCTATTCTGCAGATCTGCCGGAACTGTCTCGATCACGACGCTAAGCAAACAGACGAAAGAGGCAACGAAATGGACGCCACCGAACTTAAGGCGATGCAGGCGCCGCTGAAGCAGGCCTATCGCGAGGATGCCTCGCAGGCGCTGATCACGCTGAGAGCGAAGGGCTCTATCGACGACCAGTCGGTGGCCTGCAAGGTGGAGACGGGCAGGGCGATCGCTGTCGCTGGTCTGCATCCGGCAACCGGCGGCTCAGGCCTCGAGCTCTGCTCCGGCGACATGCTCTTGGAAGCACTCGTGGCTTGCGCCGGGGTGACGTTGAAGGCAGTGGCGACGGCGCTCGAGTTCAAGCTCGGCGCCGCAACGGTGGAAGCCGAAGGCGATCTCGATTTTCGCGGCACCCTTGGTGTCGCCAAGGATGCACCGGTCGGTTTTCGTGCCATCCGGCTCAATTTCGCTCTCGGCACGGATGAACCGCAGGAGCGTATTGATTCACTGCTGAAGCTGACCGAACGCTATTGCGTGGTGTTCCAGACCATCAGCCAGAAGCCGGAATTGACGGTGAGTGCCCGGCACTGAAAACAACAAGGCCCGCAGCCAACGGCTGCGGGCCTTGTTGCGACGGATGCTTACTGCGCGGCCGGTTCCTCGGCATCGCCCTCATCGGTGAAGGGCGAGGCGCTCGGCACGCACTGCACGGACCAGCCAGCGGGGGTCGGCTGCTTCTGATATTCGGTGATGGCTGCGGTGCACTGTTCGCGCTTGTCGAAGGTGCTGGGCAGCACCACCATGCCGCCCTGTGGACCGGCGATTACCAGATACCAGACCAATGCTGCGGTCGTAGCCATGGGAGTTTCCTTGTTCTGCCCAGTGTGGGCTCTCGCTGTTGTGGGAGTCGCTACGATCCTAACAACTCCGGGGAAATGACGAAAGCATGACCGCCGCGCAGCTTTTCCCCCTCAGATCACAGCCGCGTGATGATGTGGCGGGTCTCTGGGTAGGGTTTGCGACCTACGCTGCTCAGTTGGTTGCAAAGCAGTAAAACAACCCGTCGCCACCGGTGCCCTTCAGGGCTTCCTGGCTGCAGCCGCCGCGTGAGGCATGCGAGGAATTCCACGATTTTGCCGCCGCGGAATCGTCGAGCCCGGTGCGGTCATGATGACCCATCATTGCCGCCCCTTCGGCGCCGCTCATCGTCCAGTCGCCGCAGGTCTGGTCGGCAATCCTGGTGCCGTCGGGTTTCGACCCTGTCAGCATGTCATGCCGGTTCGGTGTGTCGCCGCGGCCATTCACCACTTCGCCCTTTTCATTCAGCGCCGTCTGCTTGGTGATGCCGTTGGCGTCGCCGTGCAGCGAGGCGACATCGTCGGCGATTTTCTCACCCTTGGCGTTGAACCAAGGGCCTTTGCCGATGCGGTCGCGGGCATCCTCGGCGCTTGTTGAGAGATAGGCATGCCAGCTCTTGCCGGTGACGCCGGCTGCTTCGGCCAGCGAAGCGCAATGCGCGTCGGCTCCCTTCAGGCCGCCGAGATCGGCGCCCTTGCCGGAGCCGACACTGGTGACGAAGAAACTCATCTTGGCATCTTGCGAGACGGCCACACCTGATGTCGCGCCGAGAGCGGCTGCAAAGGCGGTGGCGGCAACGAAAAGAAGTCTGCGCATATCGATCCTCCGGTTTCGAATGTCCTACGTTCGAAGAACGTAGCCGGAGGCTCTTTTAATCCCTGACATAGGCCACCCAAATGCGGGCAGCGGTTCCGGGAGCCGTCAAAACCTAGGCGCGAATTTATTCGGGCTGCCTGTAGGCGACGAAACGGTTGTGCTTGGCCTGGAAGATCAGCCCGGTCTCTTTCAGCTCCGGGCTGGCCAACGGCACGATACGCTTGGCGATCTCGGAAGGGTGCGGCAGCGTCTCCGGATCCTCGCCTGGCACGGCCTGGGCCCGCATGGCGGTGCGGGTGGCGCCTGGGTCGGCGGCATTGACGCGCAGCGGCAGGCTTTGCGTCTCATGCGCCCAGGAGCGCATCATGGTCTCGACCGCCGCCTTCGAAGCCGCGTAAGGTGCCCAGAAAGCGCGTGCCGAATGCGCCGCGTTGGACGACAGGATGATGGCCCGGCCGGCACCCGAAAGCCTGAGCAGCGGGTCGACCGAGCGGATCAGCCGCCAGGTCGAGGTGACGTTGATGGTCATCACCTTTTCGAAGGTCTTGGCCTCGACATGGCCGATTGGCGAGATGACGCCCAGCACACCGGCATTGGCGACCAGGATGTCGAGCTTGCCCCAGCGTTCATGGATGGCGCCGCCCAGCCGGTCGATGCCGGCCATGTCGGCGAGGTCGAGCGGCACCAGTGTCGCCTGGCCGCCGGCCGCCTTGATCTGGTCGTCGAGTTCTTCCAGCCCGCCGACCGTACGCGCGACCGCGATGACATGCGCCCCGGCGGCGGCCAATTCCCTGGCGATGAAATAGCCGATGCCGCGCGAGGCGCCGGTGACGACCGCGACGCGGCCGGTAAGGTCGAGGGTCATGCGAGAATTTCCGTAAGGTCTGGCCTACGCCCCACTGTTCGCCAGCAGCGACAGCGTGCGCACATTGTCGTGGCCTTCGAAGTCGAGCAGGCGGGTGGGATATTGGCCGGTGAAGCAGGCGTCGCAGAACTGCGGTTGCTCATCGTTGCGGCTGGCCTCGCCGACCGCGCGGTAGAGGCCGTTGATGGAGAGGAAGCCCAGCGAATCGACACGGATGAATTCGGCCATCTCTTCCACCGACATGCGCGAAGCCAGGAGCTTCGATTTCTCCGGCGTGTCGACGCCGTAGAAGCAGGAGGCGCTAGTCGGCGGCGAAGCAATGCGCATATGCACTTCCCGGGCGCCGGCATCGCGCACCATCTGCACGATCTTCTGGCTGGTGGTGCCGCGCACGATCGAATCGTCGACCAGCACGACACGCTTGCCCTCGATCATACGGCGGTTGGCGTTGTGCTTCAGCTTGACGCCCATGTGGCGGATCGAATCGCCGGGCTGGATGAAGGTACGGCCGACATAGTGGTTGCGGATGATGCCGAGCTCGAAGGGAATGCCGGCCGCCTGGCTGAAGCCGATCGCAGCGGGCGTGCCCGAATCCGGCACCGGCACGACGATGTCGGCCTCGACGGGGTTTTCCTGTGCCAGCTCTGCGCCGATGCGCTTGCGCACCTCGTAGACGTTGCGGCCCTCGACCGAAGAATCCGGCCGGGCGAAATAAACATATTCGAAGATGCAGAAGCGCGTTTTCTGCGGCTCGAACGGGAACAGGCTTTCAATGCCCTTGGAGGTGACGACGACCATCTCGCCGGGCTTCAGGTCGCGCACGAAACGCGCACCGATGATATCGAGCGCGCAGGTCTCGGAAGCGAGGATCCAGGCACCGTCGAGGTCGCCCAGCACCAGCGGGCGGATGCCGAGCGGATCGCGGCAGCCGATCATCTTCTTGGCCGTCATCGCCACCAGCGAGAAGGCACCTTCAACCTGCCGCACGGCGTCGATGAAGCGCGAGTTGAGGTCGCGTTCCTTGCTGGTCGCAACCAGATGCAGAAGCGTCTCGGTGTCGGAGGTCGAGGAGAAGATCGCGCCCTGCTTCTGCAGCGCGCGCTGCACCGTCATGGCGTTGGTCAAATTGCCATTGTGGGCGACGGCGAAGCCGCCATCGGCCAACTCGGCGAAGAAGGGCTGGATGTTGCGCATGCCGGCGCCGCCTGTCGTGGCGTAGCGCGTATGGCCGATGGCGCGGTTGCCTTGCAGGCTGTCAATGACGCGCTGCTTGGTGAAAGTGTCGCCGATCAGGCCGACATGGCGTTCGACATGGAACTGGCTGCCGTCATAGGAAACGATGCCTGCCGCTTCCTGGCCCCGATGCTGCAGCGCATGCAGGCCGAGTGTGACGATTGCCGCTGCGTCCTGCCGGCCGAAAATGCCGAAGACACCGCATTCGTCGTGGAAATGGTCGTCGGCCTCGGCGGAAAGCACGTCGTCTGCGTCTGCCATCTTAAGCTCCGCTAAAATCGCCATATAATGCGGGTTCGCGTCGAAAGCAACGCGCGCCGTAAAGTCGTTCACACCATCGTCTGCTCGGGCGCCCTTTCGGGGGGTCAGTTTGCCGGTGCTGCTGGTGCGGCCGGTGCTGGCTTGGCTGTGTTGTCCGCGGGGCCAGCGTCATTGTCGTCCGGGGCCGGCGCATTTGCATCGTCACCTGTTGCCGGCACATCCGCCGCTGGCGCATCCGGGGCGGCCGGAGTCTCGCCACCCGCTTTCGGGCTGAGCTTCTTGAGGATTGCGTTTTCGGTGTCGGCGGGCAGCAGGTTCTCGATCTTGGCGCCGATCGATTCCAGCAATGGCCGTGATTTGGCGTCGGTCACCCAGGCCGGGGCCTTGGCGCCGGCCAGCCAGTTGAAGAACAAAAGCGCCACCGCGACGACCAGGATGCCGCGCGCGGCGCCATAGAGGAAACCGAGCGTGCGGTCGAGTGCGCCTATCCGCGAATCGATGATCCAGTCGGCGAGCTTCATGGTGATGACGGAGACGACAATCAGCGCGACGACGAAGACGACGCCGGCGGAGGCCGCCATGGCGATCTTCTCATTCTCGATGTAGGGCTTCAGATAGGGCAGGACGGGCTTGTAGAAGAAGAAAGCCGCCGCCGCCGCTGCCGCCCATGAGACGACCGACAGGACCTCGCGCGAAAAGCCGCGAACCATGGCGAGCATCGCCGAGACCAGGGTGAAGCCGACCAGGATTCCGTCAAGCAGCGTAATCGGCATGTCTTTCGCCCCACTCCGATCTCTTTTTCACGGCTCGGCGAGCCGCGTCATTCTTCGTCGTCCACGCGGCTTCGACGTGAGCCGGCTATGCGTGCCACGAGGTCGGCAAGCTCGGTGGGCTGGAAAGCACCGGCCCCGATCCCTCCGGCAAGTTCCTCGCTGCCCAAGGGCAGAACCGCGCTACCAAAACCCAGCTTTTCGGCTTCCTTGAGGCGCTGCTGCGCATGCGCAACCGGCCTCACAGCACCCGAAAGGCTGATTTCGCCGAAATAGACGCAATCGGCGGGAAGGGCAAGACCGGTGAGCGAGGAAACCAGTGCGGCTGCGACCGCGAGATCGGCCGCCGGCTCGCTGATGCGATAGCCGCCGGCGACGTTGAGATAGACGTCGTGCTGGCCGAAGCGAACGCCGCAATGCGCCTCCAGCACCGCCAGCACCATCGACAGTCGAGCGCCGTCCCAGCCGACCACTGCCCGGCGCGGCGTGCCGAGCGAGGATTGCGCTACCAGCGCCTGGATCTCGACCAGAACCGGCCTCGTGCCTTCCATACCGGCGAAAACGGCGGCACCCGGAGACTTGGCATGCCGCTCGCCGAGAAACAGCTCCGACGGGTTGGAGACTTCGCGCAAACCCTTGTCCGACATTTCGAAGACGCCGATTTCGTCGGTCGGTCCGAAGCGGTTCTTCACCGTGCGCAGGATGCGGTAATGGTGGCCGCCTTCGCCCTCGAAATAGAGCACGCCGTCGACCATGTGCTCGACCACGCGCGGGCCGGCGATCTGGCCTTCCTTGGTGACATGGCCGACCAGCACGATCGCGGCACCGGTGGATTTCGCATAGCGGATCATCGCCTGGGCGGAGGCGCGCACCTGGGTGACCGTACCCGGCGCCGAATCGGCAAGGTCGGTCCACAGCGTCTGGATGGAATCGAGAATGACCAGGTCCGGCCGCTTGCCGTCGGCGATCGTGGCGAGAATGTCCTCGACATTGGTCTCGGCCGCCAGTTCCACCGGCGTGTCGGCGACGCCGAGCCGCTGCGCCCTCAGCCTGATCTGCGCGACGGCTTCTTCGCCCGAGACATAGACGATGCGGTGACCTCGCGACGCCAGCGCAGCGGCAGCCTGGGTGAGCAGCGTCGACTTGCCGATGCCGGGATCGCCGCCGACCAGAAGTGCGGAGCCGCGCACGAAACCGCCGCCGGTGGCGCGGTCGAGTTCGCCGATGCCCGAGATGATGCGCGGCGCGTCCTCGATGTCGCCGGAAAGGGTGGTCAGCACCACCGCGCGGCCCTTGCGGGCGTTGCGCGTATTGGCAGGCCCCGAGCCGATGCCGCCAGAGGTGCCTTCCTCGACCAGCGTGTTCCATTCGCCGCAGGCATCGCATTTGCCGGCCCACCGCTGATGCACCGATCCGCAATTCTGGCAGATGAACTGGACGCGCGATTTGGCCATCAGGCGTGGCCTGCCGTCACATACGTGCACAAAGGTGCTGGAAGGGTCGAGGCCTGTCTCAAAAGGTCACTCAAACCTCTCCGCAATATGATGCTCTTCCGCCAGATCGGAGAAGCGGGTGAATTCGCCGTGGAAGGCGAGCGTTACCGAGCCTGTCGGGCCGTGGCGCTGCTTGGCGACGATCACCTCGGCCTTGCCGCGCATCTCGTTCATCTCGTTTTCCCACTTGACGTATTCCTCGGTGCCAAGCTTCGGCTCGCGGTTCTTGAGGTAATACTCCTCGCGATAGACGAACATCACGACGTCGGCGTCCTGCTCGATCGAGCCGGATTCACGCAAGTCGGAGAGCTGTGGACGTTTGTCCTCGCGGCTTTCGACCTGACGCGACAGCTGCGACAGGGCGATGATCGGCACGGCGAGTTCCTTGGCCAGCGCCTTCAGGCCCGTGGTGATCTCGGTGATTTCCTGCACGCGGTTCTGCGAGGCCCTGGCGGATGAACCCTGCATCAGCTGGATATAGTCGATGACGATCAGGTCGAGGCCGCGCTGGCGCTTCAGGCGACGCGCGCGGGCCGACAACTGCGCAATGGAAATACCACCGGTCTGGTCGATGAAAAGCGGGATCTTCTGCATGGTCTGCGAACAGGCGACCAGTTTTTCGAAGTCCATTTCGCTGATCTCGCCGCGGCGGATTTTTGACGACGAGATTTCCGTCTGCTCGGAAATAATACGGGTCGCCAGCTGTTCGGACGACATTTCGAGCGAAAAGAACCCGACCACGCCGCCATTGGCCGCCTTGAATGAGCCATCGGCCTGCTGCGCCGGCACATAAGCCTCGGCGATGTTGAAGGCGATGTTGGTGGCGAGCGACGTCTTGCCCATGCCCGGGCGTCCGGCAAGCACGATCAGATCGGACGATTGCAGGCCGCCCATGCGGCGGTCGAGATCGCGCATGCCGGTGGCAAGACCCGACAGATGGCCGTCGCGCATATAGGCCGCGTTGGCCATGTCGACGGCCGTCTTGACCGCGTCGGTGAAGCTCTCGAAGCCGCCATCGTAGCGGCCGGTTTCGGCCAGTTCGAACAGGCGGCGCTCGGCGTCCTCGATCTGCTCGGACGGCGACATGTCGACCGGCGCGTCATAGGCGATGTTGACCATGTCCTCGCCGACCGTGATCAGCGCGCGGCGCGTCGCCAAATCATAGATGGCGCGGCCGTAGTCGGTGGCGTTGACGACGGTGACGGCTTCGACCGCCAGGCGCACGATATATTGCGCCACCGTCATGTCGCCGACCTTTTCGTCGGCCGGCAGGAAGGTCTTCAAGGTGATCGGCGTCGCCACCTTGCCCATGCGGATGAGCTCGGCGGCGATCTCGAAGATCCTGCGATGTAGGGGTTCGTAGAAGTGGCCTGGCTTCAGGAAGTCGGAGACGCGGTAGAAGGCATCGTTGTTGACGAGGATCGCGCCGAGCAGCGCCTGCTCGGCCTCGATATTGTTCGGTGCCTCGCGATAGAGCGGTTGCTCCGCCACACCGAATTTCCGCGCTGCCTCTGCCATGACATCCCCGATTTCAATCCCACCTTGCCGTAGCAGACCACGTTAAGGGCGGGTGAAGATTCGTCGTCCTCTCCTGCTTGTTCACAGCACAAAAAAATCGGTGGAAAGAATCCCGATTGACTCGAATCAGGCGGCCGACCGTAGCGAATCTGCATCAGGAACAAAACAGGAAAATACACTGCAACAAGGTCGGACGAGTCTAGTCGCGCAGGGTGCGATGTTCGGCGAGTTGATCGAGACGAGTCTCTAGGAAACGTCGTTCTGCCGGCTGGCGGGTCAGGTCCAGCGCCCGCTGGTAGGAGGCGCGTGCAGCTTCGGCTAGGCCTAACCTGCGCAACATATCGGCCCGCGCCGCGTGTGCCAGATGGTAGCCATCGAGGCTGCCTTGTGCCATCACGTCTTCGATCGCCGTTAGACCGGCTTGTGGCCCGTCGCGCATGCCAAGGGCGGCGGCACGGTTCAGCGTCACCACCGGGGAGGCGGCGACGCGCCCCAGCACATCATAAAGTGCAACGATCTGGGTCCAGTCGGTGTCCGCCGTCCTCGCCGCTTCCGCGTGGATGGAGGCAATGGCCGCCTGGAGGATGTAGGGTCCAACCTGTCGCGAAGCGAGCGCCCGCCCAATGAGGCCGTTGGCTTCGCCGATCAGCCCGCGGTCCCATAGCGACCGGTCCTGATCTTCGAGCAGGACGAGGTCGCCATTCGCATCGACCCGCGTCGCACGCCTTGCCTCATGCAGCAACATCAACGCCAGCAGCCCATGTGCTTCGGGCTGGTCGAGCAAATCCACCACCAGCCGGCCGAGGCGGATCGCCTCGGCGCACAGATCGGCCCGCGTCAGGCTTGGTCCCTGGGTTGCCGCGTAACCCTCGTTGAAGATCAGGTAGATCACCTGCAACGCACTTTCGAGGCGCGCCGGCAACTGGTTGCGGTCGGGGACTTCGTAGGGGATGGCCTCGTCGCGGATCTTTGCCTTGGCCCGAACGATACGCTGGGCGATGGTCGGCGCCGGCGTCAGATAGGCACGGGCGATCTCTTCGGTGGTCAAGCCGCCCACCTCGCGCAGGGTCAAGGCAATGCGTGCGTCCGGCGCCAGCGCCGCATGGCAGCAGACGAAGATGAGCCGCAGTTCATCGTCCGCTATGTCTTCAGGCGTGATCGGTTCCGCTATCTGTTCGCTCAAGGCCAACAGTTCCGGCAAAGTGCCGGCCAGCCGCGCTTCCCGGCGCCAGCAATCGATGGTTCTGAAGCGGCCGGCCGAGACCAGCCAGGAATAGGGATTGGCCGGCAGGCCTTGGCGCGGCCATTGCTCGGCGGCGGCGGCAAAGGCCTCATGTAGGGCCTCCTCCGCCGCGTCGAACCCGCCGAGCAGGCGGATCAAGGTCGCCAGCACGCGCCGCGCCTCGGTGCGATACACCGTCTCCAGGCAGGCATGCGTGCCGGCGACGCTCACAGCACCGGCCGGGGCTGGCTGAAGTCGACGACCGGACGGACTTCAATGTGGCCGATCGTGGCCAAAGGATGTCCGCTTGCCACTCGCACGGCCTCGTTGAGGTCGCGGGCCTCGATGACGATGATCCCGCCCAGCATTTCCTTGGTCTCCATGAACGGGCCGTCGACCGCCGACATCTTGCCGTCGCGGACCTGCAAGGTCATCGCTTCTTCTGGCAGCACCAGGGCCTCGGCGGCGACGAAATGGCCGCTGGCCTTGAGCACCTCGTCGTATCCAGCGCACTCGGCAAGCGCCGCATTGGCCTGCGGACTTCCGCCGAAGAGTGTCTGAGGATGGTAGTAGATGAGACAGGCATAGCGCATGATGGTTTCCTGGTCTTGATTTGCGATGTCAGGCGTCGCGGATCGGCGCGAAGCCGCCATGGACCCTTCGATGGTTGTCGTAGGGCATGATGTCGGCATACATGCGCGGATCGGCAATCACCTTCTTCCAGCCTTCGTCACGAACCTGCTTCGACGGCCATTCCACCCAGGAATAGACGATGGCTTCCCCGTCCGTCGCCTTCACCGCTGTCCTGTAGTCGGTGACCTCGCCGTCGGAGATGTCGTCGCCCCAGGCTTCGACGATGCGGGTGGCGCCGAATTCCCCGATCACGGCGGCATGCTTTGACGCCACGGCAAGGTAGGCGGCCTTGTTGGCGATGGGAACTGGCACCAGAGAGCCATCAATATACCCGGGCTTGCCGGAAGCGCCTTCGTCGATGATCGATGCGAAGCCGCCTATCATCATGCGCTGGCCGTCGAAGGGCATCGTTGCGACGATCTTCGCCAGACGCGGATCGCTCATCATCGTGTGGTAGGCGGCGTCCGCCGCTGCCTTGTCGGGATATTCGTGCCACGAAAAGATGACGACCTCGTCCGGCGTTGCCTTCACGGCGCGCCTGAAGTCGGTGGTCTTGCCGCCGGGCACGTCGTCACCCCAGGCTTCAACCATCCGGGTCGTGCCGAATTCCTTCAGCACCGACGCCGCCTCGGTGACATGCCTGCGATAGGCTTCCTTGCTGGCGGCGGGCACGGCGGCGACAAATCCTGCGATATAGTTCACTGTCTTTCTCCTGTTGGCTGATGCTGCTTGACGCTTTGGCTTCCCGGAAGCTCCGAGAACGCCAATGGTCGAACGGCCCAGCCCGGATTCGACATGGCTGCGAAATTTTTCTTGGGCGGCGCTGTCTGAGTGCCGTGGCGCTCTATTCGGACACCAGTCTGTCGCCCCAGTCGAGCCGCCGGGCCAGCTTGAAGTCGGCGCCGTCACGCTTGGTGAACAGTTGCTCCGTGGCCGTGCCGTCTTCCTGGCAAAGCTTGAGCAGAACCTTGCCCGAACCGGATTTCGGCGGTGCGATGACCCGCGCGGCGTGCGAGGCGGCCGGCTGGCGCGACGCGGCGACAAAGATGAATTTCTCGTCTTCCCACGGAACATCGGCGTCCTTGGCCAGCCGGTGCAGGCGCGAGCGGGCGACGCGACGGGAAAAGTGGCACCAGTCGGGTGGGGTAAGCGGGCAGGGCGCCTCGTGCGGACAAGGCGCCAGCAGATGCGCCCCGGCGGCGATCAACTGCGCGCGCACCGCCAGAATGCGCTGCCAGCCCGCCGGCGTGCCCGGCTCGACGATCAGCAGCGTATCTGTCGTCAGTTGCCACAGCCGGTCGACCATTTTGGGCAACGATGCCGGCACGATCTCGTCCAGCACATAGGCGCAGGTGACGAGCTCCGCCGGCCGAAGATCGGCAAGGTCTGTTGTGACGTCGCCGGCACGCCAGACGGTTCGGGTTGTGATGGCATCGGCGGCAAGCATCTCGCCGACCTTGCGCACCGCGGCACTCGCTTCCAACAGCACAGCCTGTTCGAGATCGGGCCAGAGATCGTTGGTGGCCCAAAGAACCGTACCAGGACCGGCGCCGACATCGAGCAGGGCTTTCGGCTCGAAGTCCGGCCGGGTCGCGTTCAGTGCGTCGAGACTGTCGCGGACCGCGGCATAGGTCGCCGGCAGCCGCGTCGCCAGATAGGCTTTGACCGCCATATCCTGCGCCATGTGCAGGCGGCCGTCGCGCAGTTCAGCGCGGTAGCGGTCCGACAGGGTTTTCGCCGCTTGCTTCAGTTCAGGCAGCGGGATTTCTTCCAGGATGCGATCGACGGCTTGTCGAAGAGGGGCCGGCAGTTCCACGCTATGCTCCTCGCGGTGCGAGCACGATGAGCGACGCGCCGGCTATGCACAGTGCGGCGCCAGCAAGATCCCAGCGGTCGGGCCGCACGCCTTCCACCAGCCACAGCCAGGCCAGCGAGGCAGCGATGTAGATGCCGCCATAAGCGGCATAGGCTCGGCCCGCGGCATTGGTGTCGACCAGCGCCAGAAGCCAGGCGAACAAAAGCAGCGAGACGAAGCCTGGCGCCAGCCACAAGGGCGATCTTTCCAGCCGCCACCAGGCCCATACCGAAAAACAGCCGGCGATCTCGGCGAGCGCCGTGGCGGCATAGAGGAGATAAGTCATGAAAAAGGCCTCGCGACGATCACGACGCCTTTTTCAGGGCATGGGCCGGGAATGGCAAGCGCCAATGGCGAACGGCGTGTCTACTCCGCCACCTTGCGGCGGCGGGCGGGCTTGACTGGCTTCTCGACGGGAGCCGCCTCGCGGCGGCCCAAGTCACGCATCTCCAAGGCCTTTTCGCATTTGGCCATGTAGTCGCGGGTCATCGGCAGCGTGTCGTTCTTCTTGGCGATCTGGAACTGGAAGATGACCAGGTCCTGCCAGCGGAAGGCGGCTTCCGAAGCGGCCAGATAGAATTCCCACATGCGGCAGAAGCGTTCGTCGTAGATGGCCTTGGCTTTGTCGCGGTTGGCGGCGAAGCGCTGGCCCCAGTGCTTCAGCGTGTCGGCATAGTGCAGCCGCAGAATCTCCACGTCGGTAACCACGAGGCCGGACTTCTCGATCGCCGGCAGCACTTCCGACATGGCGGGTATGTAGCCGCCCGGGAAAATATACTTGCGGATGAAGGCGCTGGTTGCCCACGGCACGCCGGAGCGGCCGATCGTGTGCAGCAGCATGACGCCATCGGGCTTCAGCAGCGTCGACGCCTTGTCGAAGAAGGTGCGGAAGTGGTTGACGCCGACATGTTCGAACATGCCGACCGAAACGATGCGGTCGAAGCGTTCGTTGAGTTCGCGATAATCCTTCAGCTCGAAATGGACGTGGCTTTCCAGGCCTTGCGCATGCGCCCGATCGGTGGCCACGCCATGCTGTTCGGTCGACAGCGTCACGCCCTGGACGTCGACGTCGAACGCCTTGGCCAGATAGAGGCCGAGCCCGCCCCAGCCGGAGCCGATGTCGAGCACGGTCTGGCCGGCCTTCAGCCTGAGCTTGGCGGCGATATGGCGCTTCTTGGCGGCCTGCGCTTCGTCCAGCGTCATATCTGGCTGTTCGAAATAGGCGCAGGAATACTGCATGTCCTCGTCGAGGAAGAGCCGGTAGAGATCGCCCGACAGATCGTAGTGACGCTGCACGTTGCGGCGCGAGCGCGAGGCAGTGTTGATCTGCTGCAGGCGGCGGAAGGCGTGGCGCAGGCCTTCGATGGCCTTCGACCAGGTCGCGTCGATGCCGCCGCTGCCCATGTTCTGGAAGGCGATGCGCATCAGTCCGAGCACGCCGCCTTCGAGAATGTCGAGCTCGCCGTCCATGTAGGATTCAGGCACCGCCAGCATCGGATCGAAGGTGATGGCGCGTTCGGCATGCCGGGTCTTGATGTGCATGTGCACCGGCTCGCCGGTGCCGTCGCCGAAGATGACTGTCAGGCCTTTTGGCCCGGTTACCTTGAGATTGCCCGTGCGCACCAGGCGGTCGAGAACGCGCTTCAGCAGAATGTTCATAACCAAATGTCCCCTCACGGTCAGACTGGCTGCCTTAATTCTGCAACAATATATGGGGGTTCGGAAAGTTCCTTTTGGCACAAAAATGCCCGGGCGAGAGGCCCGGGCATTGGTCCAGAACGGCTGGATTAAGACAAAGTGATCGGAGCGCTGCTCCCTCGCTTGCCGTACGCGATCAGGCGTTGTCTTCGCCGCCGTCGAATTCGGCATTCGGATCGAAGAAGTTTTCCGGCCGCGCATTGTCGTTGATGTCGTCGCCATAGATGGCTTCGGCGGTGGTCAGCGTCTCGCCCTTGGCCTGGCGCTCGGCTTCGTCGGCCGTGCGGGCGATGTTGAGCGTGACGGTGACTTCGACTTCCGGATGCAGCGCGATCGCCACATTGGTGAGACCGATGGTCTTGATCGGCTGGTTGAGCAGGATCTGGTTGCGGTTGACCGAAAAACCTTCCGCCGTCAGCAGCTCGGCGATGTCGCGCGTCGACACCGAACCGTAGAGCTGGCCGGTTTCACCGGCGGAGCGCACGGCGATGAAGCTCTTGCCGTCGAGCTTTTCGGCGACCTGGCTGGCTTCCGACTTGCGCTCGAGATTGCGGGCTTCGAGCTGGGCGCGCTGGCCCTCGAACTTCTTCTTGTTGGCTTCGTTGGCGCGCAGCGCCTTGCCTTGCGGCAGCAGGAAATTACGGGCAAAGCCGTCCTTGACCTTGACGGTATCGCCCATCTGGCCGAGGCGGGAAACGCGTTCGAGAAGAATGACTTCCATGGTTTTGTTCCTTTTGGTTGGCGTCCGTCCATGAAGGCAGGCGCCGAATTCTCTGGGAACAGGTCAGGAAGCTTGAGCGCCTTGAGCGCCGGTGTCGCTGTCCTGCCTGTCGCGGCAGTTAGAGGCCTTGACCTCAACTCGGGATTTGATGGCTGAACCGGTCATGCCCGTCATGGCCGGTGAGAGGAACGGGCGGCGAACCGCCCGTTCGGGAGAATTAGCGGACCACGTAGGGCAGCAGGCCGAGGAAGCGGGCGCGCTTGATCGCCTTGGCGAGTTCACGCTGTTTCTTCTGGCTGACGGCGGTGATGCGCGACGGCACGATCTTGCCGCGCTCGGAAATGTAGCGCTGCAGCAGACGCACGTCCTTGTAGTCGATCTTGGGCGCGTTGGCGCCGGAGAACGGGCAGGTCTTGCGGCGACGATGGAACGGGCGCCGGGTCGGGATCTGGTTGATGTCGACCATTATTCTGCACCCCCTTCAAAGCCTTCGCGCGGACGGCGCGGACCACGATCGCCACCGGCGTCGCCGAACGAACGCGGCGGACGATCGCCACGGTCGCCGCGATCACGGTCGCCGAACGAACGCGGGCCACGATCGCCACGGTCGCGGTCGCCGAAGCTGCCGCGCTCGGAGCGCTCTTCGCGCTTCTGCATCATGGCCGACGGACCTTCCTCATGCGCCTCGACCTTGATGGTCAGGAAACGCAGGACGTCCTCGGACAGACCCATCTGGCGCTCCATTTCGTTGAGCGCTGCCGGCGGGCAATTGAGGTCCATGAGCGTGTAGTAGGCCTTCCGGTTCTTGTTGACCCGGTAGGTGAGGGACTTCAATCCCCAGTTCTCGACCCGGCCGACGGACCCGCCATTCGCGGAGATGACGCCCTTGTACTGTTCGACAAGCGCATCGACCTGCTGCTGCGAGAGGTCCTGCCGGGCAAGAAACACATGTTCGTAAAGAGCCATTATGTCTTCGTGCCTTTCTTCGTTTCTCTCCCGGTTCCCGGCGGCAAAAGCCTCTGCAACTTCTCTGACCCGCTTGTCCCGGTTAAAGGGGCAGGGAAGAAAGGAGCATGACGAGACGGTCGAGAGCGGAGACACGGGAGGCGGAAGCCCTTCTGGCTTCACACGAAGGCTTTGATAAAACCTCCGGCCCTCCGTTCAGCCCCCAGCTGGGACCGGCAGATTGGCGGCGTCTATACAGCAATCCACTGATAAGGCAAGGGCAGGCGGCGATCCCGATGTCGCAGGGCGCCGGAAAATCAGGCGGCAGCGCCGGAATGGCCTGGTGATTTCCGGCAACCGGCCCTTAACCACAATGTCAGGTTGTGCAGGTTTCGCCCTCGCCGTCAACGGTCGATTCATCATGGAAGGCGCAAAAACCCGGGCGATCCGCGCAGATCAAGCGGTAAGCATTTTCGGGGGTAAGGATGCTTCTCAACAGGTTCTGGCGCTCGAAGAGCGGCAATTTCGCGCTGCTGATGGGGCTCGGGCCGCCGGCCATCCTGTCGGCCGTGGCCTTCGCGGTCGACGTGTCCACCGTCATGCGGGCCAAGAGCAACCTGCAGAACGCGCTCGACGCCGCAAATCTTGCCTCCTCGCATCTCGGCGACCTCGACATTAGCCGCACCGATGCCTTCGATCGCTATTTTCAGGCCAACATCGCCGGGCATGGCGAACTCGCCAACGCGCAGGCGACGCTGACCGTCGACAGGGGCGTCAACTTCATCAAGACCAAGGCGGTTGCGTCGGCCGACGTCAATTTGAACTTCGGTTTCCTGTTCGGCCGGAACAGACACATCGCCGTCGATGCCTCGGCGGTCGAATCGAACAATCAGCTCGAAGTCGTGCTGGTGCTGGACAATACCGGCTCGATGGCCGGTGCCCGCATGACGGCGTTGAGGACGGCAACGAAGTCCCTGCTGGACACACTCGAGGCGACAAAATCGCCGACGCGCCAGATTCGCGCCTCCCTGGTTCCGTTCGTCACGGCCGTCAACGTCAATGGCGATGAATTCGACCCGTCCTGGATCGACATGGACGGCAAGTCTTCCACCAACGGCGTCAATTTCCCCGTCATCGACGGCAAGCGTCCCAATCATATGGCGCTTTTCAAGCAGCTCAAGGACACCGGATGGACCGCGGCCGGATGGAACGGCACCGGATGGAAGGGCTGTGTCGAGGCGCGCCCGGGCGCTTATAACATTTCCGATACCCCACCCGACCCGGACAAGCCCGACACGCTGTTTGTTCCGTATTTTGCGCCGGACGATCCGGAAGGTGCCCAAAAGCCATCTAGCTCCTATGGCAATGCGGCCAAATACTACAACAATTCCTATCTCGACGACGTCAGCGACAACACCAAGGTCGCCAAACTGAAAGGCAACCGTCTCGGTATCGATCTCAGCAGTCTGGCCGACCCTGTGCCACCGGGCGACAAGGGTGCCAAGGAAAAGGTGGCCAAATACGTTGCGCCGACCAAGGAGCTCATCACCGAGACGGGTTCCGCCATCACCGTCGGCCCGAACCGCGCTTGCCCGACACCCATCGTCCCCCTGACCGACGATTTCGACAAGCTGCGCAAGGCAGCAAGCGAGATGACCGAGTGGAACGGTTCGGGAACCAATGTCTCCGAAGGCCTGTCGTGGGGCATGCGGGTGCTGTCGCCCGCCGCGCCCTACACCGATGCAGCGCCGTGGAAGACAAGCGGCATTAGCAAGATCGTGCTGTTGCTCACCGACGGCGAGAACGTCGTCTATGGCGCCAGCGAACAGCCGACGAAGTCCGACTACACATCCTATGGTTATCTGGCGGGTGGCCGTTTCGGATCGGACGACCAGGCCGCCGCGGCGCGCAATGTCGACGGCTGGACCAAAAGCGTCTGCACGCAATTGAAGAACGAGGGCGTGCAAATCTACACCATGGTGCTGCAATCCGACACTGCCGCCAACCGCGCGCTTTACAGTGCGTGTGCCTCGGACCCGAGCGGCTACTATGCCGTCAACGACCCGGCCAAACTGCCGGACGTTTTCCAGCAGATCGCCAACAAGTTCTCAAGGCTGCAACTGACGAATTGAGTGTTCGCTCCGCCAGGTCCAGGCTGAACCCGATGGGTCGGCTGATCAACTCGTGTGGGCGACACCCTTGTCGACCGTCTCGGGGAAGAAGTCGGGCGCCGCGTGGCGCTTGCCGAACATCATGTCGTACTGGATGAGCCGGAAATCGCGGATCGCCGGGTCGATCTCCTTCTGGCGCGACCAGTCGGGCGTGGCCTCGCCGGCCGGGGTCAGAAGCAGGTTGCGGTCGACGACGCGGTAGCGCTCCCGCATCTCGCCCAGGAAGCCCGTATAGTAGGGATGGGTGATGCCGGCGGCAGTCAGGATATGATAGGGCAGGAATGCCGGGCTCACCGTGCCGAGGTTCGCGACCGGACCGGACCGGTTCGACCAGATGATCAGTGGCGTTTCGTGATGGTCAAGGGCGGCCTGCGGCGTCGGCTCCTTGCGCGGCGCGACATTGTCCTTGAGGAAGCCGGTCTCGACATAGACCGGCCCGAGCGGCGGCAGATGGTCGCCGAAGAAGGCGACAATCGTCGGCCGCTCCCGCTTCTTGGCCCATTCGATCAGCCGTTCAAGGCCCCGGTCCGCGTCGGCTGAACCCTCCGCATAGCTCAACAGCGAGTCGCGCGCCCACTGGCTGATCGGCGCCTGAACCGCGTGGGTCGGGTTGTAATAGCGGTTCGGTTCATAGGGGCCATGGTTTTGCAGGCTGACCGCGAAGAAGAACACCGGGTCGTTGCTGGCGTCGGCTTCGCGGATGATCTCGTCCGTCATCGCCGCGTCGGATGCCAGCGGACCGCGCTTTTCCATGGGCGGCAGCGTCTCTTCCGACTTGAAATCGTTGAAGCCGAAATCGGCGTACACCGCGCCACGGTTCCAGAACCAGTTGGTGCCGGGATGTATGGCACGCGCGCTGTAGCCCTCGCTTTTCAGGAAGGTCGCCATGGAAGGCGTCGGCGTGCGCACATATTGCTGGTAGGGGATGCTGCCAGCCGGCAGGAAAGCGTTGGAAAAGCCGGTCAGCGCCTCGAATTCGATGTTGGCGGTCATGCCGCCGAATTCAGGCGAGAACATCGAACCGGAACGCAATGCCCGCACGGTGGGAATGGGATCCGGCGTGATGGTGACGCCGGGCAGCCTGGTCGGATCCCAGAAGGATTCGCTCATGACGATAATGATGTCGGGCTTTTCATCGGGCACCGAGGCCGTCGTCTGCGGCCGGTCGATCGCCTTGATCGCCTTGTCCGTATAGCCCGGCGGTGCCGAGACATGCGCCATCGGCACGTTGAGCGCGAAGGCGAGCGCAAAGCCGTTGGAGGCGTAGTTTTCCTTCTGGTCCCACATGATCGGGATGATCTGCAGCCGATCCCTGGTCCAGGAGAAGGTGGCATAGTCCATGATCGAGACGAAGAAGGCGAGCAGCGGCACCGCCAGCGTCAGCCGGGCAAGGCGGCCCTTGTGGCTGAGCGCTGGAACCTTGCGGCGCCACAGCCGCCAGCCATAGACGAGCAGCGACAGGCCGGCGATGATGCCGGCGACCATGGCGAGCGCGGTCATCGGCCGGTCACGCACCAGAAGCGGCAGCAGCGCGAAGATCTGGCGAGCGTAGAGAAAGTCAGTCGGGTAGAGCGGATCGCCGAGATAATGCGATTTCTGATGGCCGACAAAGGCCAGCGCCAGCGTCAAGGGCGCGACGATCATCAGGCTCTGATGGCTGCGTCCCAGAACGGCGTCGAGACCGATGAGGATCAGCGCGAACACGACGATGGTGGTCCAGCCCGGCTTGAGCGGCTGCAGGAAGAATAAAACGGTGCCGGCGACGTCACCGCGCACGATCAATTCGATGGCGAACACCAGGATGGCGGAGATCGCCAAGCTTATCAGCCCGTAACGGACGATCGGCCATCTCCGGCCCGGCAAATAGCCGGTGGACGGATCGTCTTCCAGGAATTGAGGCGCAGCTTTGCTGGCGCGTTTTGAACTCTTTGCCACTTTAACTTCCCACCCGGCGACAACCCAAGTCACGCGATTGTCATATAATTGTCACGCAAAGCTAGCGCCTGTGGCGGAAATAAGAAGAGCCAGCGAACGATTCGTGAGCGGTTTTCATCAGGAGTGATCGCCAAAAAGCCCTTTCGGAACAGGCACTCGGCGTACGGTTCGGAACTGGGGCCGGGTTGAACCGGGCTTGACTTGGCGGCCTGCCTTGCGCCACAGGCAGGGAAAATTCGTGTTATCAGGTCAAGTAAAACCAGTCTTCGGGAGCCACGCATGGCCGTCGCATTCACCTTTCCGGGACAAGGCAGCCAGGCTGTCGGCATGGGCAAGGATCTCGCCGACGCCTTTCCCGAGGCGCGCAGGGTCTTCCAGGAAGTCGACGACGCGCTCGGCGAAAACCTGTCGAAGCTGATATGGGAAGGTCCGGAAGAGACCTTGACGCTGACGGCCAACGCGCAGCCGGCGCTGATGGCGGTTTCGCTGGCGGCGATCAGGGCGCTGGAAGCGCGCGGTTTCTCGTTGAAGGACAAGGTCGCCTATGTCGCCGGCCATTCGCTGGGCGAATATTCGGCCCTTGCCGCCGCCGGTTTCGTTTCCGTCGCCGATGCGGCTCGGTTGCTGCGCATTCGCGGCAATGCCATGCAGGCGGCTGTGCCGGCCGGCGAAGGCGCCATGGCGGCCATCATCGGACTGGAGCAGGCGGATGTCGAAGCCACTTGCACCGAGGCTGCGCAAGGCTCCGGCAAGGTCTGCCAGATCGCCAACGACAATGGCGGCGGCCAGCTGGTCATTTCCGGCGCCAAGGCCGCGGTCGAACTGGCCGCCAAATTGTGCACCGAAAAGGGCGCCAAGCGGGCGCTGATGCTGCAGGTCTCGGCACCCTTCCATTCGGCGCTGATGGCGCCGGCGGCCAATATCATGCGCGACGCGCTCGCCGGTGTGACGAAGCATGCGCCGGCGGTGCCTGTGCTGTCCAACGTCACGGTGACCCCGACCAGCGATCCCGAAGAGATCGCCCGGCGCCTGGTCGAGCAGATCACCGGCCGCGTGCGCTGGCGCGAAACGGTAGAATGGTTCGGCGCCAACGGCGTCACCACGCTTTACGAGATCGGCGCCGGCAAGGTGCTGTCGGGCCTGGCACGGCGCATCAACCGCGACATCGCGACATCTGCCGTCGGCACGCCGGCCGATGTCGAGGCCGCCCTGGCCACATTCGCATAATCCACTGGCGATTTGACCCCACCCGTGTGAAGGGTGTTTTCTCAGATCAGGAGACGAAAATGTTCGAACTGACCGGCCGCAAGGCGCTCGTCACCGGCGCATCCGGAGGCATCGGTGAGGCGATTGCCCGCGTGCTGCATGCGCAAGGCGCCATTGTCGGCCTGCACGGCACCCGCATCGAGAAACTGGAGGCCTTGGCAGGCGAACTCGGCGACCGGGTCAAGCTGTTTCCGGCCAATCTGTCGAACCGCGACGAAGTCAAGGCGCTCGGCCAGAAGGCGGAGGCCGAACTCGAAGGCGTCGACATACTGGTCAACAATGCCGGCATCACCAAGGACGGCCTGTTCGTGCGCATGTCGGACGCCGATTGGGACTCAGTGCTCGACGTCAACCTGACCGCCGTTTTCCGGCTGACGCGCGAACTCACCCATCCGATGATGCGCCGCCGCCATGGCCGCATCATCAACATCACCTCCGTGGTCGGCGTGACAGGCAATCCCGGCCAGGCCAACTATTGCGCCTCAAAGGCCGGCATGATCGGCTTCTCCAAATCGCTGGCGCAGGAGATCGCTACCCGCAACATCACCGTCAACTGCGTTGCTCCGGGCTTCATCGAATCGGCCATGACCGACAAGCTCAACGACAAGCAGAAAGAGGCGATCATGGCAGCGATCCCGACGCGCCGCATGGGCACGGGTGCTGAAGTGGCGTCCGCCGTCGCCTACCTCGCCTCCAACGAAGCCGCCTACGTCACCGGCCAGACCATCCATGTCAATGGCGGCATGGCCATGATTTGACGGATATGGCGGGCCTGTGAAAAGAGACCATTTCACCTTGGACCTCAGCCATTTTTCGTGTAATGCGGCCCGCAACCCGGCGGTTCGGGCAAAAACCGGTTCGTGGCCGTTGCGTTTCCGGCAGGACCATCTTTCAGCTTGATTAGCGGCATTCTGCCCGCTAACGAAGACAGACAAACAAAAGACGAGGATGCCCCAAATGAGTGACACCGCAGAGCGCGTCAAGAAGATCGTCATCGAGCACCTTGGCGTCGATGCCGACAAAGTGACGGAGCAGGCGAGCTTCATCGATGATCTGGGCGCTGACAGCCTCGACACGGTCGAACTCGTCATGGCGTTCGAAGAAGAGTTCGGCGTGGAAATTCCCGACGACGCAGCCGAGACCATCCTGACCGTCGGCGATGCGGTGAAGTACATCGACAAGGCTTCGGCCTGACGCTTTCCGCAGTCATCACTGGGGAGGACCTGCGATGAGGCGTGTCGTCGTCACGGGCCTTGGGTTGTTGTCGCCATTCGGCATGGGCTTCGAGCACAGCTGGAAGGAACTTCTGACCGGCCGCAGCGCGGCCAAGCGCATCACCGAGTTCGAGGTGGAGGATCTTGCCTGCAAGATCGCCCACGTCATTCCGCGTGGTGACGGCAGCAATGCCACCTTCAATCCCGAGGCCGTGCTCGAGCCGAAGGAATTGCGCAAGATCGGCGACTTCATCCTGTACGGGATTGCGGCCGCCGACGAAGCGCTGAAGGACTCCGGCTGGGAGCCCAAGACCCACGAAGACCAATGCGCCACAGGCGTGCTCATCGGTTCCGGCATCGGCGGCATCGAGGGCATTGCCGAGAACGCGATAATCCTCAAGGAGCGCGGTCCGCGCCGCATCAGCCCCTTCTTCATCCCCGGCCAGATCATCAATCTCGTCTCCGGCCAGGTTTCGATCCGGCACGGGCTGAAAGGTCCGAACCATGCCGTGGTCACGGCCTGCTCGACCGGTGCGCACGCCATTGGCGATGCGGCCCGCCTGATCATGTGGGGCGATGCCGACGTCATGGTCGCCGGCGGTGCCGAGGCGCCGGTGACAAGGCTGTCAATCGCCGGTTTCGCCGCTTGCCGGGCGCTGTCGACCGAGCGAAATGACACGCCGCAAACGGCATCGCGTCCCTATGACCGTGACCGCGACGGCTTCGTCATGGGCGAGGGCGCCGGCGTTGTGGTGCTGGAAGAACTCGAGCATGCCAAGGCGCGTGGCGCCAAGATCTATGCCGAGGTGACCGGCTACGGCCTTACCGGCGATGCCTATCACATCACCGCACCGGCTGAAGACGGCGATGGCGCTTTCCGTTGCATGACCGCGGCGCTGAACCGGGCCAGGCTTGCGCCCGCCGATGTCGACTACATCAACGCGCATGGCACCTCGACCATGGCCGACACGATCGAACTCGGCGCAGTCGAGCGGCTTGTCGGTAATGCCGCGTCGAAGATTTCGATGTCGTCGACCAAGTCGTCGATCGGCCATCTCCTGGGAGCGGCGGGTGCCGCCGAAGCGATCTTTTCGATCCTTGCGATCAGGGACAATGTCGCGCCCGCGACCATCAATCTCGACAACCCGGAGCGCGAAACCGCGATCGACCTGGTGCCGAACAAGCCTCGCTCCCGCCAGATCGACGTGGCGCTCTCCAATTCCTTCGGCTTCGGCGGTACAAACGCTTCGCTTGTGTTCCAGCGCTACAATGGCTGATCGTCCGGCTGCCGGGCGATGCTTCGGCATGTCGTCAATTTTGCCATATTCGCCCCTACTCTGCCGCAGGGGATTCGTTGAGAGATCAAACGGTAGGGCGAGATGACCACAAATCCGGCGGGCAATGGAGAAGTCGGGCAACGGCCGGCGAACAATACCGGACCGATCGTGCCGAAGACAGCCAGCGAGGCCTTGCGGCCGGAAGCCGGAACGCCGCCGCCGAAACGCTCGCGCGCTTCGCGCAGCCAGGTCGTGGTGTTCATGAACTTCGTCATCTCCCTGGTGATGCTGATGGTTCTGGCCGCGGGCGCGGCACTTTACTTCGGCAAGCAGGAATTCACTGAACCCGGTCCATCGGCCAATGGCGACACCTTCCTGGTCAAGCCGAACACCGGCGTCCAGGACATCGCCGACCAGCTTGAGCGCCGTGGACTGATCAGTGACGCCCGCGTCTTCCGCCTTGGCGTGCGTGCTTTCGGCAACGATTCCGCGCTCAAGGCCGGCGAATACGAAATCAAGCCCCGGGCATCCATGCGCGACATCATGGAGCTTTTGAAAAGCGGCAAGTCGGTGATGTACTCGCTGACCATTCCGGAAGGGCTGACGGTTGAGCAGGCTCTGCAGCGTATCGCCGATGAACCCGCCTTGAGCGGCGACATGCCGGCGACAACGCCTCCCGAGGGCAGCGTTGCCACCGACACGCTGCGCTTCACGCGCGGTGCGACGCGTCAGCAGATGATCGACAAGCTGGTGGCCGACCAGAAGAAACTGGTCGACGAGGTCTGGCAGCGGCGCGCGCCGGACCTGCCCCTGGCCAATATCGAGGACTTCGTCACGCTGGCCTCGATCGTCGAGAAGGAAACCGGTAAGGGTGACGAGCGTTCGCGCGTCGCCGCCGTCTTCCTCAACCGCTTGGCCAAGGGCATGCGCCTGCAATCCGACCCGACCATCATATATGGTCTGTTCGGCGGCAAGGGAAAGCCCGCTGACCGCCCGATCTACCAGTCGGACATCCAGAAGCAGACGCCTTACAATACCTATATGATCAACGGCCTGCCGCCGACGCCCATTGCCAATCCGGGCCGCGCAGCGCTTGAGGCCGTGGCCAATCCATCGAAGACCGACGATCTCTATTTTGTCGCCGACGGCACGGGCGGTCACGTCTTTGCGGCGACGCTCGACGAGCACAATGAGAACGTCGCCCGATATCGTGCGTTGCAGAAGAAGCAGGCCGATGACGCGGCCAAGGCCGCCGCTCCCGCTGGTGCAAACGGCAACGCCGACAAGCCTGCTACCGACAAACCTGCCGACGGCAGCACTGGTGGCGACAATGGCGACGCCGGCGGCGATGCGGGCGATGCCCAATAGGCGAAGAAAGGCATTGCCCGAAAGGCGACAGCCTGACATTTGAAGGAACGCCACGCGTCCGATTTCGACGCACCTACGGCGGGGTTATTTTCAAGCAGCACTTGCCCTGTCCGGAAACTGGTTTCGGGGTGATGCGCCAGGGATGTGCAGGCGACATGAATTTACAGAGCATGACCGGATTTGCGCGTGCGGTCGCCGAACATGACGGGACCTCGATCGCCTGGGAGGTCAAGTCCGTCAACGGCAAGAGCGTCGAGGTGCGGCTGCGGCTGCCGCAAGGTTTCGAGCGGCTGGAACCGGCGGTCAGGCAAACGCTGCAGAAGCGTTTTGCCCGCGGCAATTTCCAGGCGACGCTGACCATTGGCCGCGCCGCCGGCACGCAGGCGCAACCCGTCGTCAACGAGGCGTTCCTAAAGGACCTTGCGGGTCTCGCCAAGCGGCTGCAGGAACAGTTCGGCGTTGCTCCCGCGACGGCAGACGGGTTGCTGTCGCTGCGTGGCGTGCTCGACATTCCCGAAACCGTGGAAACCGAAGAGGCGCGCGCCGCGCTCGACAGCGCCATCATGGCTGCGCTCGACGTGGCGCTGAAAGGACTCGAGCAGGCACGGCAAAGCGAGGGTGCGGCCCTGGCTTTGCTGCTGTCTGGCCACATCGAAGCCATCGAGGTGCTGACGCTGCGCGCGGAGGCGGATCCGTCCCGCGAGACGGCGGCGATCCGTGAACGCCTAGCCGAGCAGGTCAGGCTGTTGATCGACGCGTCCGTCAATCTGGATGCGAGCCGGCTGCACATGGAGGCGGCATTCCTCGCCACCAAGGCTGATATTCGCGAAGAGATCGATCGGCTGAAGACGCATGTCGCATCTGGCCGGGCGCTGCTTGAGGGCGGCGGCGCCGTCGGCCGGAAGCTCGATTTTCTGGCACAGGAATTTAACCGCGAATCGAATACGCTGTGTTCGAAGTCGAACGCCGCAGCCGTCACCGCGATCGGGCTGGAGCTGAAGGCGGTGGTCGACCAGTTTCGTGAACAGGTCCAGAATCTGGAGTAGCCGATGGTCGCCAAGGAACCGATGGTTCCCAGGGATTTGGGATCCCGCATCCGCCGCCGGGGGCTGATGCTCGTCCTGTCGTCGCCATCCGGTGCCGGCAAGTCGACGATCGCGCGCAACCTCCTAGAAAGCGATTCCAGCCTCGAATTGTCGGTCTCGGTCACCACCAGACCGCGCCGCGGCTCAGAGATCGAGGGTGTCCATTATCATTTCCGCACCATGCGCGAGTTCGAACGGTTGCGTGATTCCGATGCGCTGCTCGAGTGGGCGGAGGTGCACGGCAATTGCTATGCGACGCCGCGCGAGCCCGCGGAACTGGCGCTGGCGCAGGGCCGCGATATGCTGTTCGATATCGACTGGCAAGGCGCACAGCAGCTGAAGGAGAAGATGCGCGCCGACATCGTCTCGATCTTCATCCTGCCGCCATCGATGAAGGAATTGAAGGCCCGCCTGAAGCGACGCGCCGAGGACCAGGAAGCGGTGATCGAGACGCGGCTGAAGAATGCCCGCAACGAGATCGAGCACTGGAAGGAATATGATTTCGTCATCGTCAATGACGATCTCGACCGCGCCTTCGCCGAGGTGCGCGGCATCGTTGTCGCCGAACGATTGCGGCGCGACCGTCGGCCAGGTCTCTTCGATTTCGTCTCAGGGCTGCTGGACGAGAAAACCGTCTGATTGGCGTCAGGGCGCCATGCCGTCGACCAGGATCAGATGGCGGCTGAGCGCGGCGTCGCGCACATCCAGCGCTGCAGCATACTCGGCGGATGCGTACCAGCGCCGTGCCTGCTCAATGTCAGGAAATTCGACAACGATCAGCGGTGTGGGATGCCACTCGCCCTCCAGCGTATCCACTTGGCCGCCGCGTACGAGATAGCGCCCGCCATAATGGGCAATGGAAGCCGCGGCACGCGAGCGGTATGTCTGGAATGCTTCTTGGTCGCGGATGGTGACATCGGAAATGATATAGGCAGGCATTTAGGTTTCTCCGGCATGCTCGCCGGACTATCTATTCCTGCATCGTCGCAATTCCAGACCGGCGCTAAACAGAATTGGTCAGCCTGACGAATTCCTCGACGCTGAGCGTTTCGGCGCGGCGGGTCGGATCTATGCCCGCACGCTCCAGCAAGGCCTCGCCGCCGAGGCTCTTCACACTCTGCCGCAGCATCTTGCGGCGTTGGCCGAAGGCGGCTTCGGTGACGCGGCCGAGTTTCTTGACGTCAGCGGGCAGGGGCGTCACGCGCGGCTCCAGATGCACCACCGAAGAGGTCACCTTGGGCGGCGGCGTGAAGGCCTGGGGAGGCACGTCGAAGGCGATCCTGGCCTTAGTGCGCCAGCCGGCCAGCACCCCAAGCCTGCCATAGGCGTCGCTGCCCGGCTCTGCGACGATGCGCTGGGCAACCTCACGCTGGAACATCAGCGTCATCGAGGCGTAGAAGGGTGGCCAGTCCACGACCGTCAGCCACCGCACGAGCAATTCAGTGCCGATGTTGTAGGGCAGATTGGCCACGATCCGTACCTGACCGCTGGCTCCGGCGGCCGCGGAGGCGAGGGCGGCGAAGTCGGTTTTCAGCGCATCGCCGGAAACCACCTCCAGCCGGCCGGGATAGTGAGCGGAGACTTCGGCCAATGCCGCCAGGCAGCGCTCGTCGCGCTCGATGGCGACAACCCGGAGGGCGCCGTTGGAAAGCAGCGCTCTTGTCAGGCCGCCGGGGCCAGGACCAACCTCGATCACCGTGGTGTTTGTCAGGTCGCCCGCGCTGCGGGCGATCTTGCCGGTCAAATTGAGGTCGAGCAGGAAGTTCTGGCCGAGCGCCTTTTTCGCCTGCAGCCCATGGCGCTCGATGACATCGCGCAACGGCGGCAGCCCGTCGATGCTCATGCGTTAGGACCCCAAACGGAGGCGCTCATGCGGCCGCGGCCTTTTTGTCGGTGTCGGCGAGCGTTCTGGCGAGCTTCAATGCGGCGATCAGGCTGTCCGGCCGTGCAATGCCCTTGCCGGCGATATCGAAGGCGGTGCCATGGTCTGGCGACGTGCGGATGAAAGGCAGGCCGAGCGTGACGTTGACCGCATCGTCGAAGGCCAGCGTCTTGGCCGGGATCAACGCCTGGTCGTGATACATGCAAAGTGCAGCATCGTAGCCTGCCCGCGCCCGCGCATGGAACAGCGTGTCGGCCGCCAGGGGGCCGAAAGCATCGATGCCCTCGGCGCGCAGGATGTCGACCGCCGGCCGCACGATATGCTCGTCCTCCAGGCCCATCGAACCGCCTTCGCCGGCATGCGGATTGAGGCCGGCAATGGCCAGCCTCGGCCTGGCGATGCCAAAGCGGCCGGCGAGGTCGGCCGCGGTGATGCGCGCTGTCGCGACGATCAGTTCTGTGGTCAGGGCCTTCGGCACCTCGGCCAGGGCGATGTGGATGGTGACGGGAACCGTGCGCAGGTCCGGGCCTGCCAGCATCATGACCGGCATTGCCTGGACACCACTGTGCCGGGCCGCCAGATGCGCCAGATATTCGGTATGGCCGGGAAAGCGGAAACCGGCATCATAGAGCGGCTTCTTGGCGATCGGACAGGTGACCACGGCGGCGGCGTCGCCGGCAAGGCAGGCGGCGACAGCGCGATCGATCGCCTCGATGGTTCCGGCCGCGTTGGCCGGATCCGGCCGGCCGGGGCTGTCGATGAACCGGGCCGCCAGTGGAACGATCGGCAAGGTGCGGGCGAAAGCCTGCGCCGCCTGTGCCGGTGTCGTCTCGACGATCGGCAACGACACGCCTAGCCGGCTTGCCCGTGAGGCGATCAGCGCCGGATCGGCCAAAAGATAAAAGGCGGGCAGGGCGACCGCCTCGCGCGCCAGGAAGGCGGCGATGGCGATTTCGGGGCCGATGCCGGACGGATCGCCGACGCTTAGCGCCAGCGCGGTCATTGCGCTCTTCACGTCAGCGCTTGACGATGCGGGCTTTCGCCTTCAGCTCGTCGACATATTTCTTGCTGAGTTCGTCGGCGGCCTTGTCGCTGGAGCCTTCGCTCTGGAACACCATCTGGGCCGTCTTGTCGTCGGACACTTCGCGCGACGAGCAGATGCCGATGAACTCGACGCCACGCTCGGTCTCGCGCGTGGTGGTCGCGCCACCGACCTTGGTCGCCTTGATCTGCTCGGCCCAGTCGGGCGGCAGCTGCGGCGCCAGCACCCGGCCCAGATCGCGAACGGTGACGTCGAGCAGGCCCTTGGCGAATTCGCGCGTCGTGTTGCAGCCGTTGAAGCGGGCGCGCATGGCATCGGCCTCGCGCTTGCGCTTGGCCAGCGTCGCGCTGCGTTCAGATGCCGGGACGACGAAGATGACCTGCTGCAGCATGTACTCGGTGGCGCTCGGTTTGGCCCCGCCCTTGTCGAGCATGCGCCTGACCGCATCCTGCTCGGTCACGCTGCCGCCTTCACCGGAACGGTAACGCGCGCTCAAAGCCTGGTTCCAGGCCATCTGGGCACGGATGAATTCCTTGAAATGATCCTTGCCGACGCCGGATTTTTCCATCACGCCATCAAGCTGGCTGAGCTGCATCTTGTTGTTGGTGGCAAAGCGCTGGTAGGCCGCCTCGACCTGAGCGTCGCTGATGCGTATGCCAAGTCGCTTGGCTTCGGCAAGGCGCAGCGTCTGGTCGATCATTTCCTGGGCGGCATCGCCCTTCTTGCGCTGCAGCTTCAGGAAGGCGGCGCGATGCGCGATATCGCCCGACGTGATTGGTACGTCGTTGACGACGTATTTGATCGCGCTGGCGAAAGCAGGCGGCGTCATGACCGCCATCGACACGGATGTCGCCGCCACAAGCAGCGCAAACCCTGCTGAAAAGAGGTATTTCCTCATCGTTAGCATCCCAATTCTATCCCGGTTCCGCCCAATTTCGTCCTCTTCCGGGTGCGCGAATCCGTGCCAGCCCTATGCGGCGAAACGATGTCTCGCCGGCTACTGGATGGTGTCGATAGCGCTGGTCGACGAGCCGAAGTCGCCAAGGGTGCGGAACGACAGGTTGAAGCCGATGCTCTGCGTCACTTCCCTGGTATTCAGGTCGCGCGACTGCGAGTACGTCATCAGATAGGTGAAGCAGGAATCGTTGTAGGCGAAACCGACCCCGTCCTTGACCAGCAGGCTTTGCTGCAGATCATAGGTTCCCGTCCCGAACACGCGCCAGTTTTCGGCAAGATGCGTGGACGCACCGAGTGTCACCTCATGTCTGTCGGTCGTGAAACCGTAGAGCGGCTGGGCCTGGATGAAAGCGTACTTGGCGCTGAGCGACACCGGCAGGCCTGAATAGGCTGCCTTCACCTCGGCGCGGCGAACCTCGAAAGTCTGTTCGTCGAAGCGGCCGCTGACGGAAGCCGCGAACCCGTTCGGGCTGCTGATGCCAAACAGGCCGACATAGTCGGACTTGGTGTCCTGAAGGCCCGAATAGGCGCCGACATTGACCAGATCCGGCGCAGCGAAGGAGTTCTCGCCGCCGATCTGGTAGGATTGGCCGAAAATCGCATTGGTGCCCCAGCCGTTGATATAGGAGCCCGAGTAGCGGAAGCCGACATTGGCGCGCGAGCCGCCTTCGATGCGGTCATAACCGGAGAATTTGTCGCGCTCGAACAGGGTGGTCGCGTCGAACACCATGCTCTGGGCGTCTTCATTCGGAATGGCGAGGCCGCCGACATATTGTTCGTTCGGACGCAGGAACAGCTGCGCCATCGGCTCGACGACGTGGCTGGAGCCGCTGGCCATGGAAAACAGCAGCGGCCAACGCATCTCGAGCCCGGCGGTTGCCATGTAGCGGGCGAACGACGAGCGCATATCGTCGTTGGCATTTATCAGCGGATTGGTCGCCATCTGGTTGACGGCCGCGAGCGAACCCGATGACGCGTTGACGTAGTCGACGTCTCCTTGCAGCGCCAGCAGCGGTGTCAGCACCAGCCCGTCGTCGGTTACGAAAGTCCGCTTCCATTCGGCCTCGGTGGTGAGGCGGCCGGATTCGCCCTGGATGCCGGGCACACGCACCGTCGGCGTAGTCGAGCCGTCATCCAGATCATCGCGGCGGATGACTCGCGTATTGACATTGAGCGACAGTTGGCCGCCGGCGACCGACACGTCAGGAATATACGCGTAGTCGAGCGACGGCAGCACCCAGGGCTGCTGGCCGCTTCGCGCGGCTGCATTGTCGTTCGGCGTGTCTTCCTGCACATCGAAGTGCATGGCGCGCACGTCAAAATAGTTACGCCCGTTGAGACCAGTCAAATAAACCGACGACTGGTGGACGGCGGCGTTGTATTTGTCGATGTTGTAGGTGTTGGAGAAATTCTTATCGGTCTGCAGCAGCACGTCCCAGCCGAAATTCCAGCGTTCGTTGATGGCGAACTGCCCCTGTGTACCCATCATGCCGCGGAACTTGTTCGGATCGCCCGCCGCTCCCGAATCGACGTTGTGGCCACCGGAGGTCGGGAAAGCGGCGGTATCAAGGAAGGCGTCCGGATCGCGCTGCTGAATTCCGGCGATCTTCAAACTGTATTCGCCGTTGTTGAAGCGCTGGCGCCACTCGGCCTCGCCGAGGAAACCCTGTTTGGTATAGCCGCTTCCCGACACCGTCAGGTCATATGTCGGCGAAAGCGCGAAATAGTAGGGAACCTTGACGCTGTATCCCAGATGGCTGTTGTAGCTGATGCTCGGGATCAGGAAGCCGCTCTTGCGCTTCACCGTCGGGTCGGCGATCTCGAAAGCCGGCAGGTAGGCCAGCGGAAAGCCGAAGAATTCGAAATTCGCATTCTCGAAGCGAACCGTCTTCTTCTCGCCATTCCAGATGATCTTCCTGGCTTTCACGCGCCAGGTCGGAGCCTTGTCTGGCTTGTCTTCGCACGGTTCGCAGGCGGTGTAGACACCATTGTGGAAGGTGGTCAGCACGCCGCCCATGCGCTCGGCGCTCTCAGCGGCGAAATAGGCCTTGTCGATGGTTTCGACGCGCAGCGCATTGACGAAACCGTCGGCGAAATCGTCGGTGATATCGATATGCTGCGAATTGATCTTGGTGCCGTCGCTGTTGACGATTTCAACATTGCCGGTGGCAACCATCCGCTTGGTGTTGCGGTCGTATATGACCTTCTGGGCGACGAGGCGGTTGCCGCCATAGTCGATCTGCACACCACCGACGGCGGTCACCGTCTGGTTGTCGTTGTTGTAGACCAGCGTGTCGGCCGCCAGCAGCATCTGCGAGCCGGACGGAACATTGGTCGCCATCTTGCCGACTTCCTGCGCGAACGCAGGCAACGGCACGGCGCAGGCAAGCAGGCACGCCAAGGCGCTCGCCGCATAAAGGCGCGCCAAATGGGCCTGCCTGCTGCTGGGCAAAAACGCCTCCCTCACTAGCCGTCTTCCTTGTATAGCAGGAAAGTCACCCCGAAGAACATAGCTACCACGACTGGCACCGAGGCGGCTATGGCAGTCGGCACGAACCCCGCCACGCCGAATGCCTTCACCAGCACCGAAACGACATAAAGCAGAAACCCGGCAACGACGCCACCCAGAATCATCGTTGCCGATTGTCCCATCCTCGCAAATCGCATTGAAACTGTTGCCGCAATCAGCGTCATGGCGACGAGGAGGAACGGCAACGCCACCAGCGAATCAAACTGCATGGCAAACGCATTTGCCTTGAGGCCGAAGGAACGGGCAACCTCGATTTTTCCGGGCAGGTCGTAGAACGGGATGGTCTCCGGGCGCGCCAGCCGCTCCTGCACGAATTCAGGCTTCAGATTGGTCGGCACACGATCGCTTGCCGCGGGCTGGATGGTGCCGTTCCTGAAGGTCTTCACATCCTGCAATTCCCAATAGCCGTCCCGCAGGTAAGCGCGCGCGGCGTCCTTGCGCTCGACGATGTTGCCTTGCTGGTCGAGGACGAAAAAGACAGCGTCGGCCATCTCCAGGCCCTGGTCGAGGATGGCCCGCGCGCCGATGATGGTGTCGCCGGTGCTGGTTTTCTGACGAATCCAGGGGGCTGCGTCGGCCGAAACCGTATTTGATTTGCCGGAGCGCAACTGGGTTTCGATCTGTTCGGACAAGGAGAAAGCATGCGCGGCAAGCGGGTTGATGAGCCCGACCGACACAAAGCCGAACAGCAACGCGCCGATGCAGCATGGCAAAAGGAATTGCCAGGCGGAAACGCCGGCGGACCGCGCGATGACCAGTTCGTAGCGGCGGTTGAGCGAAACCAGTGTTGCCATCGCCGAGAACAGGCCGACAAACGGCACGGTCTGCAGCATGATCATCGGCATGCGAAGGCCTGAAATGGCCACCGCCGTTCCGTAGGTGAAGCCGGGCAGACCGGTGGTGCGGCCGGACAGCTCGGTGAAATCGATCAGGAACACCAGCGCCAGCAGGCCAAGGAAGAACCAGATCGTGATCGTCACGTAACGGAAAAAGAAATAACGACCCAGCGTCCAGCCCATCAGCCGATCCCCTGACCTGAGGTGCCGCGCTTGGACCAGCGCAGTTTGAGGGCGTTCCAGCTGTCGCCGACTCGGCTGGCCAGATTTGTCATCCAGTCCGCCCAGGCCACCGGCAGTTCCATGGTCCGGTTGGAGACGATGAACCAGATCGCCACCGCGGAGGCCACTATGGGCACGCCATAGACCATGTAGGCATATTGCGGCACTTCATCGGCCTTGCTTGCGGCAAAGAAACCCAGCCAGCGCACGAAGAGGGATATGGTGATGGCCGTGATCAAAGGATTGACGCGAGCCTCGCGATGCGAGCGCGCGTCCCCTGCGACCGCCAGCGCGATCAGCGCGAACACCATGGAATACAGCCATTCCGAAAATCGTTGGTCGATCTCGGCCCGGTATTGCTGAGGGGCCTGCTGATAAAGCTTGTCGTTGACGTTGGGATTGAGCAGGTACTGGGTGGTCTGGTCCTTCGGCAGCAGCGTCACCTCGGAGGCCGCCGCCATGAAGGCCGACATGTCGAAAGCATAGGAGGTGAACCGGATGACGCTGAGGTCGCCGGTCAGCGTTTTGCGGTGGATGACGCCGTCATTCATCATCAGCACCTTTTCGCCGCCGCGTTCGACGACGCTGCCTGTCTTGGCATAATAGACGAGATTGACACCTTCTTCGCGCGAATCGGCGACGAAGATGCCGCCCAGCCGATTGTCCGGAAGCCGCTCGCCAATTTGCAGGAACAGCCCATCCTCGATCTTGCGGAATGTGCCCTCCTGGATGATCAGCGACAATAGATCGGCGCGCGATTGCGCCACCAAAGCGCGGTTCTTCTGCCGCGCATAGGGGTCGATGCCGTTGTCGACCGCAAAGGAAAATACGCTCGCCGCAAGGGCCAGAAGCATGATTGGCCGCACGATCGTCCAGCGCGATGCGCCGGCGGCGTTGACGACGGCAAGTTCGGAATCCGAATTCATGACACTGAGTGTCTGTGCGACCGCCACCACCAGCGCGAAAGGCACGACGATCGGAATGATCGAGGGAAGAATAAGCGCGGCGACCTCGAAGAAGGTCAGCGACGACTGGCCGCTGTCGGTAACCAGGTCGATCTTGGCCAGCACCTGCGTGGTCCACACGATGGCCAGCGTCCAGACCAGCGCTGCCAGAAAGACCACGAAAGCGCGGCGCATGATGTAGCGTTCAACGACCTTCATGAAGGCTTTACTCGATTTTCTCGAACGGCATCATGCCACCACGCTAAGGGTAGCTGCCCGGCGACGCCCGCACAACTGGCTCCGATAGGCTCGATCAGGCAGGCGATCCGGTTCCCGTCCCACGTCGCGTGCCGCAATGGATCGGAGTGTCGGAGGGAATGGATAAGAAAGGACGAACATCGATGGTTAACAACAGGTTGCGGCATGAAGCGGGGCCGTGCCGCGACGAATCGCCATCGATTCCAACTGTCATATGGGTAGCCATTTTGGCAAAGTCTTGCCAAATGCCGGAAAACGACCAAATGTCGCGGATCGCTTCAAACGCTTCGCACGCCATCCCCGAAAGCAGGACATGATGAACCCGAGACCATCGATCGCCTTTGCAAAATTCGCCGCGCCGCAGACGGCGGCGAACCGGAAGGGCACGGTCTTCGTGCTGTCGGCGGATGACGGCGCCCTGAGCGATGCGGCCAGGGCTTACGATCCTGGCAAGACGCTGGAACGGGCCTTCCCGGTGGCCGAATTCACCGGCAAGTTCGCCGGCGTCGTCGAGATACTGGCGCCGGAAGGAGCGTCGCTCGACAGGTTGGTCGCGATCGGCGCGGGCAAGGCGGCGGGGCTCGATGAATATGCCTGGCTGAAACTTGGTGGCACCATTGCGGCGTCGCTGCGCAAGGCAACCGACGTCGCCGTGGTGCTCGACCTTGCCGGCGCTTCGATTGATGGCAAGGACGCCGCCAACCTTGCGGCAGGCATCCTCCTGCGCAGCTATTCCTTCGACAAATACAAGACCGGCAAGGACAAGGATGACACAAAGGCTGATCCGAAGAAGCCGGCCAAGATAACCATCCACACCGCCGACCCGGCAGGCGCCAAGAAAGCCTTCGCCGATGCCGAGGCGGTGATCGACGGCGTGCTTCTGGCGCGCGACCTTGTCAACGAACCGGCAAATATACTGGGACCGGTCGAGTTCGCGGCTCGCGCCAAGGAACTCGAGACGCTCGGCGTCAAGGTCGAGATCCTGACCGAGAAGGAGATGAAGAAGCTCGGCATGGGCTCGCTGCTCGGCGTCGCGCAAGGCTCGCCCCGCGGCGCGCGCATGGCCGTCATGCAGTGGAACGGCGGCAAGCCCAAGGACGGCCCGATCGCTTTCGTCGGCAAGGGCGTCACTTTCGACACCGGCGGCAATTCGATGAAGCCGGCTTCGGGCATGGAGGACATGAAGGGGGATATGGGTGGCGCTGCCGCCGTGACCGGCCTCATGCATGCGCTGGCCGCGCGCAAGGCAAAGGCCAATGTCGTCGGCATTATCGGCCTGGTCGAAAACGCCGTCGATGGCCATGCCCAGCGTCCCGGCGACATCGTCACCTCGATGTCGGGCCAGACCATCGAGGTGCTCAACACCGACGCCGAGGGGCGTCTCGTGCTGGCCGATGCGCTGTGGTACTGCAACGACCGCTTCCAGCCGAAATTCATGGTCAATCTGGCGACGCTGACCGGCGCCATCATGGTCGCGCTCGGCCTCCACTATGCCGGCCTGTTCTCCAACAATGACGAATTGGCGGACAGGCTTGCGGCGGCAGGGCAGGCGACGCAGGAGCGGCTGTGGCGCATGCCGCTCGGCGCCGAATACGACAAGCTGATCGATTCCAAGAACGCCGATATGAAGAACATTGGCGGCCGCTATGGCGGCGCCATCATAGCGGCGCAATTCCTGCAGCGTTTCGTCAAGGACACGCCCTGGGCGCATCTCGACATTGCCGGCACCGCCATGGGCTCGCCGTCGAATGAGATCAACCAGTCCTGGGGCTCAGGCTTCGGCGTCCGGCTGCTCGACCGGCTGGTGCGCGATCACTACGAGAGCTGACCACGATCCATGGCCGACGTGCTGTTCTACCATCTGACCGAATCGACCCTGGAGGAGGCGCTGCCAGGCCTGCTCGAGCGCAGCGTCGATCGTGGCTGGCGCGCCGTGGTGCAGACCGGCACCGAGGAACGGCGCGACGCGCTCGACCAGCATCTATGGACGTTCCGCGATGATTCTTTCCTGGCGCACGCGACCGATCGCGAGGCTTATCCCGGCGAGCAGCCTATCCTGTTGACCACCGGCGACGGCAATCCCAACGAAGCCAAGATAAGGTTCCTGGTCGACGGCGCGGTACCGTCCGACCTTGCCGGCTACGAGCGTGCCGTGTTCCTGTTCGATGGCCATGACGCCGCCCAGGTCGAGGCGGCGAGGGGGCATTGGAAGACGATGAAGGACGCGGGCCATGCCGTGACCTACTGGCAGCAGACATCGGACCGCCGCTGGGAGCGCAAGGCCTAGCGCTATGCATGCAAGAAAGACCCAAAGCGCATCAACGCGATGCGCTTTGGTCTGCGATGTGCCGCGGATGATAAGGCTCTAGTCGCGGGCCTTGATCCGTTTCTGTTTCCAGCTGACGTAGTCGCCGTGTTTCAATTTCATGGACTCGTCCGCCAGGTTGCGATGCGAACTCCGGAAGACGTACCAGTCGCCATCCGGTAATTTGCGCTGGTAGATCACCCTCCCGGCCTGACGATGCTCGAAGCAGGTGAGGGCGTTGGAGTCGCCTCCCGCGCCATGCCATTTTGCCCGGAAGCAAAGCTTGCCGCCTCCGGGGATGAACCAGATCCCGTCACCGTAACCGAGCTTGCCCTTGTCCGAAGTCCAGGCGCTGAATTGACGGCGCTGCACGGCAAAATAGCCCGCACCATTTCGACCCCAGAGCCATGAACGGTTCTGGTACATCTGGTAGATGCCCTCGTCGGGCACCACCTCGGCCTTCATGGCCAGGTCGGCGGCTTGCGACGCCGTCTTGGCTGTTGCCGGAAGCTGGAAAGCCAGGACGGCTATGGAACAGGCAAGTGCCGTTCCAATGGAATTCCCCAATATTCGTTTCACGACCCCACCCCTACAATTTACGTACACTCAGTTTTTACGGTTGCACTCGACCCTGACAGAGTACGCCTAGGGCAGGACATGCTGAGTAACCCTCCAGTCGGGTAGCCCATAGCCACCCAACCATGGCCACACCTCCTTCTGGTTGAAGTAGACCACCGAGGTCAGGGCCGGAAACTCCGAATAGGATTTGCGGGAATCGGCCTCCCACTGCGAGACATACTCCTGCTTGCCGACATAACCGAGTTCCGCCACCACGACCGGCTTGTTGAAACCCGCGACGCGGTCATATCCTGGCTTCAGCGTCTCGGCGAACGTACGGTCACGACCGGCCTCCTCATTGTCCTTTTTCTGCAGGCCGAATACCGACAGGCCGATGACGTCGACATAGTCGTCGCCGGGGTAGTACTTCTCCAGACCCTCTTCACCTTTGGGTGACCACATGTATTTGGCGGCCGGAGCAGCCTTGCGGCAGAGATCGACCTCGCGCTTGTAGGCGGCGATCCAATCCTTGGGAGCCCAGTTGGCCCAGGTGAAGCGGCCGTTCTTGTCTTCCATTTCCTGCGCCCAACGAATGGTGACGGGGCTCTTCATGGCCCCCACCAGGTTGCAGATCGCCTGCATGTTGGCGTCATATCTGCCGCTCAATATGCCGTCGCGCAGTTCGTTCGGGGTGATGCGCCAATCCTTCGACCAGGTCCAAGGCTCGATGGTGATCAAGAGCGACCGGTTTCGCTGAAGGGCATAGGCATCGGCCAAGGGAAGGGTCGTTAGATCGACGTCTTCCCAAGGTAGGAACAACTCCTCGATGCTGGCGGTCTTGTCGGCGCTGAAGTCGCCGTAAGGGTCATAGGATCCGAACGCCGAAGCGGCGCTGCTCGTCTGAACGGGATCCGTCGCGGCTGCCGAGCCGGCGTCCGCCGAAGTCGGCAACGCGGCGCTGCCGCCCAAGGCCAACGCGATTGCAAGCGCACTTGCTGCGATATGTTTCATGATAATCTCCCATGGCTTCGACATCCTGCGGAAGTCGAAGCCTCGCCCACGCGTCGACACGTGATCGACGCAACCATCCAAATCCGATCGGCTTTATCGGCGGAATCTGCGGGATTTCGGAGCGACGATTGGCGGGAGTGCTGCGCACGGATTCCCGCCAAGAAGATCATCTCTCAAGACGCCGGCACGAGGAGCTCAAGAGAAAAGGTTCGCCGCGATACTCACAAATTCGCGTCATATTCCGATATATCATCCCGGGCTAATTTAAGAGCCGGTCGCCATAGAGAGTCAAGTACAATTAACGGTTGCTTAACCATGATTCGCTGGGCATGGTTAACGGGCCGACCTTGCCGGAATCCCACCGGGCGCCTTTGGCCCCATCAGCTATTTTCCAACGCTGAAAAATTTCACCGAACGTCTATTCCGGAGCCGGCCATTGGCCTCGTGCCGAAAGTTTGGGCTCCCGTTCAAGGGGTTAGGTTAACCAACGTTCAAGAAGAATGGTTAAGCAGCATTTAATTTAGTTGACACTAACGGAGCGACCGCCGATTCTGCCTGCGGGGATTTAAGGGCCTTGCAGCGGTCGTTGGCTGCAGCCCTAAGTGGCGGCGTGTAGGGACATGAGTTTAGACGTAGGCATCGTCAGCCGTACGGGCAGACGGGCAAAGCGGCCCGGGTCAATTCCGGCCGTCTCGGCTGAGAAGGCTCCTTTTCTCGCGCCCGTACTCTCTCCAATCCAGCAATGGATCCTGCGGACAGGCCTGGCTTTCTGGTTCGCCACCCTCGGTTTTTTCTGGGCCTGGTGGCTGAAGCCGGAACATATCGAACACATCGGATCGTTCACCTTCGCCACACTCGTGCTGGCCTGGCTGACCTTGATGCCGATGTACTTCCTGCTCAACGTGCACGCGTCACGGAAACCTTCAAAGCTTTACAGCGTCCCAAAGAGTTCGCGAGTCGCCATGGTGGTGACCAAGGCTCCATCCGAACCCTTCGCCGTGGTCGCGCGCACGCTGGAAGCAATGCTCGCGCAGGATTATCCGCATGACACCTGGCTGGCCGACGAGGATCCTTCCGAGGAGACGGTCCGCTGGTGCGATGCCCGCGGCGTGCTGATATCGACGCGGCGCGGCAGGGAAGACTACCACCGCAAGACATGGCCGCGCCGCACCCGCTGCAAGGAAGGCAACCTGGCCTTCTTCTATGACCACTATGGTTATGAGCGTTACGATTTCGTCGCGCAGATGGACGCCGACCATGTGCCGACGCCGACCTATCTCAGGGAAATCCTTTATCCCTTCGCCGATCCCGCGGTCGGCTATGTCTCGGCGCCGAGCATCTGCGACAACAATGCCGCCGAAAGCTGGTCGGCGCGCGGCCGGCTGTTTCCGGAAGGGATGTTCCACGGCCCCTTGCAATCCGGCCATACCGGCGGCGGGGCGCCGCTCTGCATCGGCTCACACTATGCGGTGCGGACCAAGGCACTGAAGCAGGCGGGCGGTCTCGGCCCGGAACTGGCGGAGGACCATTCGACCTCGATGCTGATCAACGCGGCCGGATGGCGCGGCGTGCATGCGATGGACGCTATTGCCCATGGCGACGGCCCGCAAACCTTTGCCGATCTTGTCACTCAGGAATTCCAGTGGTCGCGCAGCCTAATGACGATCCTGCTCGAATATTCGCCCACATACTTTCCCAAGCTGTCGCCGAGACTGCGGTTCCAGTTTCTGTTCTGCCAGCTCTGGTATCCGCTGTTCGCGGTCTTTGCGCTGCTGATGTATGCAATGCCAATGTATGCGCTGGTCACCGGGCGCAACTTTGCCAATGTCATGTATGCCGACTTCCTCTTCTACTACCTGCCCAACGCCGGCGCCCTGGTTGGCCTGGTCATGATGCTGAAGGCATTCGGCCTCTCGCGACCGATGACGGCCAAGACGATCAGTTGGGAAGGCACGCTGTTCCTTTTCTTCGCGCGCTGGCCGTGGGTGCTGGCCGGCACGGTGTCGTCGCTGCGCGACTATCTGACCAAGTCGTTCGTGGATTTCCGCGTCACGCCAAAGGGCAGTGGCCCAAAGAGCCTGATTCCGTTGCGCGCCTTCGTTCCCTATGTGGTGCTGGCGGTCGGTGCGGCGCTGCCTGTCCTGCTCGTCGACCACCCCTTCGACGCCACCGGCTTCTACTGGTTCGCTGCCCTCAACGCCTTCCTCTACGGGCTTCTGGTGTTGGTCATCGTCGTGAGGCATGTCATCGAGAACAGGATCCCGCTGCGCGCGAATGCCGCGAAACTCGCCTTTCAGGCATCGCTGGCGATGCTGGCGCTTGCCGTGCCGACCGCGGGTTTTTACGATCGGGGCATGGAAGGCGTCTACGGGCTGCAGCAGGGAGCGGGCGGCTTCCGCATCGTCCGCATCGCCTATGTGGTTTCCGGCGCCGGCCAGGGCAACATCGGCACCCGCAATTTCTACTTCGATCCGGGTTGGGAAACGCGGCGCTGACGCCCAGCTTCATCCGCGCGCAAAGAGTTCTCCTGCACTACATTCACCTTGATGGATGGCTTCGATTGCCGGCCGGTGACATGATGCGGCTTCAGGCACGAGCAAATAAGATCAAATTTTAATAATATCCGATCGAGCGCTGAAAGGCGGCACTGACCATGCTGTTTGCGCGAATTTTAATAAGTATCCTCTAATATTCGAACATGATGTGAATGGTGGTTGGCTGTTCACGCGGCGTGGAAGACACCAAAGAAAAATATCTCCGCGTCCAATCGACTTGCATTTCTCGGCAGGGGATAGGTGATGAACAAGTTGATGAGGGATTTGGCTGCCAAGGGCAGAAAAAATGCCTGGTCTATAGCCGCCATTGCACTGATCTCGATCGTTTCCGGTTGCCAGAGCATGGACGCGACCACGACCGGCTCACTCGCCGGCACGCCCATGGTGCATGCATCCGCCAAGAAAATTCACACCGTCGGCAAGAAGCAGGTTCGCGTGTTCCACCACAAGCGCCTCATGCAGATGACCAGTGTGACGCGCACGACTGAAACGGCCTACGCCGCCTTCGTCCGACCGCAGCCGGCCAGGATCGTCACGCCGGCGCCGGTGAAGGTTTCCTACAGGCTCGGCAGCGCCGGCCCGCTCCTGGGCCATTCGCCCTGGATCTGCGGTCCAAGCGGATTTGGCCAGCGCGCGACTTGCCGCGCGCGCTAACAAGAGTTGAGTTGGGGGGCCGGAATCCGGGCGTGAGAGGTCAGGCGGCACGGGTCGCGCAAGCACCTCCTGCGCCCGGATTTCCATTCGCGCCGATACCAATCGACAAGCGTCTTCGATCGGCCCTCGTGGCCTGACGTCGAAGTCTCGGGCGGGTCTGGTTTACCGGAGCTTGCCGATCCCTCGACCTTGGCCACCTCGCCACGGCGCAAAAGATTGACATCGGTCTTTGCCCGACTGTTAATACTCGCAAGCCAACTGCTGACCGCGCGACCTGGGAAATCCAGCGTTGTGTCGATGGAGGGAACGCTCCGGGCGGGGCGTTCTGGGTCATGGTCGTGTCGGCGTTATGCTGGATCGGGGTACGAAAAACCGAAATGCGACTGCTGATTGCGCTGACAGTTTCGACCGGATTGCCTTGGCCTTGCATAAGTCGTGAGCGGGAAGGCGGCCAGTCTGCCAGACACGCCTGGCTTGTGCCCCTGCTGGTCGTTTGTGGTCAGTTGGCGCTTTCCGGAGCGGCTCAGGCGGCCAACGAAAAGAACGCCAAGCCCGCGGAAGCCGCCGCCACCGTGCCGACGGCTTTCGAGCTGCAGCGTCTCTACACCGACCGCACATGGCTGTGGAAAGATGGAGCGGCCTATTTTGGACAGACCGGCCGCCCCTTCCGGGCCTGGACTTCGGGGCAGGATTCAGCCTCTGTCGCCGAGGGCAGGTGGCTGGTGACGAAGGACGGCAAGATGTGCATGGACGCCGCCTGGCGATCCAAGAGCTACAAGGGCAAGCAGCAGCGGATCTGCTATAGCCACCGCGTCAGGGGCGGGGCCATTGAGCAGCGCAAGGATCCGGACGGGGACTGGTACAGTTTCAAACGAACCCCCGAGGACCTTTCCGATGAATACCGGAAATTCGAAGTGGGCGACACCAAGAGCGCGCAGTTCGAAGAGACCCGCAAGCTGATCGATTCCAAGAATTAGGTCATGTTTCAGCCATGCTGAGCCGGTGATGCCTTGCGGCGTGGCCGCAATGAAAGTTTTGTCGCGGACGGCGATTTTCGCGATCCTGCTCCGTCCCATTGTGGCAGGTTGGGCAGACCGTCAAACCGGTCTCTGGTTCGACGGCAGGCTGCCTGGTGGGAGCCTGTCCGGGAACTTACGAATCACTTATCGTGAAGGGTGAGGGTGGGGTCCGACCGGAGTTGCTGGCGCACTCTTCGATGAATTGCATTCAATCCTATAAAACGGCGAGAGGTTGCGCCCAATCGCACGGTTTGTTTAATAAGCATTGTCTAATATTCGGCGTGATTCCTAAGTGGCAGGTGGCTACTCAGCGTCGTGAAGGCAACGAGAGCATAGAGTGCCGCACCTCGCCCTTGGCTTGATAAGAGGGGATACGTGATGAGCAATTCCACAATGGGCGCATTTCGTCCAGGCATATATAGTCTACGCATTGTTGCGGCCGTGGCGATGATCTCGGGTTGCCAGGCCCTGGATGCGACAAAAACCGATGCGGTCGCTTTCAAGCCTGTGGTTCATCCGGTCCGCAGCAAACCCGCGGTCCTGCCGCTCTACGCCATGACCGCGGTTCATTCGCTTAGAGTCGAGCCTGAGCTTCTGATGACGAGCACGACAGGGTCGACCGAAATTGACTACGCTTTCGTATCACCACAGCCGATCAAAATCGGCACGCCGGGACCCGCGAAGATCGCTTACAACCCTGTCATTGGTGGGTCGTTTCCGGGCAATTCGCCCTATATCTGCAGCCCCAGCGGATTTGGTCAGCGCGCCAGTTGCCACCCGCGCTATCTCTGATCTAGCCAGCAGCGAGGGATGCTGCCGCCTTGCTTGGCGGCAGGTCCGCCGGTTTTGTCCGCAATCCGAAGAACGGGGCCGCCGTCCTGACGATCGTGTCGATGTCGGAAAGCTGCGGCATAAAGCCAAGATGCGCGCGCGCCTTGCCCGGATCGGCATAGAGCTCTGCCGGATCTCCCGGGCGCCGGTTTTTGAAGACGGCCGGAACCGGTCTTGAGGTTATCCGGCCGACCGCCTGTATAATCTCCCTGATGGATACGCCGCGCCCTGTGCCAAGGTTGACCGCCAGGCTTTGTCCGCCGCCCTCGAGGTGCTGGAGCGCTTTCAGATGGGCACTGGCCAGGTCGCTGACGTGGATATAGTCGCGCACGCAGGTTCCGTCCGGTGTGTCATAGTCCGTGCCGAAGACCTCGATCTCGTCGATGATGCCGGACGCCGCCATCAGCACCCTGGGAACCAGATGCGTTTCGGGTGAATGCCACTCGCCGAGCTCGCCGTCGGGATCGGCGCCGCAGGCGTTGAAATAGCGCAGGATCGCGAATTTCATCCCATAGGTGGACGCATAGTCGCCGATGATCTGCTCTCCCATCAGCTTGGTGCGCCCGTAAGGGCTGATTGGATTTTGCAAGGAGGTCTCGCGAACGGGCAGCGCCTCCGGCACACCGTAGGTAGCGCAACTGCTGGAGAAGATGATGTTGTCGATGGCGTGCGCGCGTGCCGCGTCGAGCACGGCGATGGTTCCGGTCACGTTGGTCGAATAATAGTCGGCCGGCTCTTGAACGGATTCCCCGACATAGGCCAGCGCCGCGAAGTGGATGACCGATGTCGGCCTGTACGTCCCGATCGCCGCCCGCAACGCATCCCGATCCCGGATATCGCCGACGACAAGCGGACCCCAGGCGACGGATTTCCGGTTGCCGCGGCAAAGATTGTCGAAAGCCACGGGCAGATAGCCGGCGGCGGCCAGCAGCTTGCAGGTGTGACTGCCGATGAAGCCCGCCCCACCTGTCACCAGGATCGCCGGTCGGCTCATGAAGCCGCGGCCCCGGTGATCATCCGGCTGCCGTAGAGCAGGGTGTCGAAATAGTCGACGGTATGGGCGAGCCCCTGGGCCAGGTTGATCCTCGGCTCCCAACCGAGATTGTCCCTGGCGAAGGAAATATCCGGTTTGCGCTGCCTTGGATCGTCGATCGGCAGCGGTCGGTGCACGATCTTCGATCTGGAGTTGGTGTAGCCGACGACCAGCGTCGCGAGTTCCATGATGGTGAATTCACCGGGGTTGCCGAGATTGACCGGATGGGCGGGCGCATGCGGCGCATTCATCAGCCGGATGAAACCCTCGATGAGATCGTCGGCGTAGCAGAAGGAGCGGGTTTGCAGGCCGCTGCCATAGACGGTCAGGTCTTCGCCGCGCAACGCCTGGACGATGAAGTTCGAGACCACGCGCCCGTCATCGGGCTGCATGCGGCGGCCGTAAGTGTTGAAAATGCGGGCAACGCGGATGTCGAGCCCATATGTCCTCGAATAGTCGAAGAACAGGGTTTCGGCCGAACGCTTGCCTTCATCATAGCAGGACCGTGGTCCATGCGTGTTGACGTTGCCGAAATAGCTCTCGGGCTGTGGGTGCACGAACGGGTCGCCATATACCTCCGAAGTCGAGGCCTGGAATATCTTGGCATTACTCCGGCGCGCGAGTTCCAGAAGGTTCAGAGAACCGAGCACGCTTGTCTTGAACGTATGGATCGGATCAGCCTGGTAGTGCGGCGGAGAGGCCGGGCAGGCGAGATTGTAGATCTCGTCGACCTCAAGGCCGGCCGGCAGCGGATCGACGATGTCGTGCTCGATGCAGGTGAATCTGGGATCGCGCAGAAAGGTGTTGAGATTGTATCTCTTGCCGGTGTGGAAATTATCCAGCGCGACGACGTCATATCCGTCCCGCAACAGGCGTTCACACAGATGCGACCCCAGGAAGCCTGCGCCCCCGGCAACCAGGGCGCGACGTCGTTTTTGGTGCGGCTCCCTTTGACCGATCCCGGATCCCAGCTTCAGAACCTTGAAGACCTTGCTCATGCTTTTCCCCTACGCAACCCGCACGCTATCGCCGCGCCGGGACGACAGCCCGGCGACGCCTTCAGAACGTGACAAACCCTCCGCATCAGCGGATTCGCTGTTCATTGATGTGCGCTAATTGTCCTCTGGGCTCGCCAAGTCGGCGCCGCACGCGTTAAGTGCTGCCGCTCACCCGTCTCCACGCCCCAAAATCGCGATCACACGTACAGTGCCATCATCGTCGATTGCTCGCCCAAATTGCACATCCCAACGCATCAAAAATATACCTGCGGAGACCATAGTCAACTAAATTAGTATTTTCTTAACTATAACGTTTTGCGGATGGTTAACCCTCAGCTGGGCTCGGCTTCGCAACGTCGGACCGTAAGCGCTCGGGGAGATACTCGTTGCAAGTCAATGGTTTGGATTGGCGGCTGATACAATGCCGGGGCTGAGAATGCCGACGCCGCCACTCCATCGCGCGTATCGGTCTGCGTCCGAGGAAATATACTTACATGAAGAACAGACCTGGGCGATCCCCGCAGATGTCAAATTTTCAGTTCACAATGAGACTGCTGGCCAAAGCCGCTTGGGCTACAAACATAAACGTCGGGATGTGAATACTTTGCCAGTATTTCTCTACGAAAATCGGAGGCATCGCAGCCATTTATAGCCAAGAGAAAGCCGAGAGCCAAAAACTGAATGGAAAACCGCTGCATCACGGCGGATTTGGACCGCGATTTTGTTCCATAGAACTGCTCAAAGGCTTTGTGCATAAGGCCTCTCATTCGCATGGCCGGGATCAACGGTCATTTTGGTCGGGAAAGGCGCCAGCGTCCATTCGATGCCGAAACATCGATGATTTCCACAATGGCATTGAGCGCATAGGTAGAGAGCGCCGTCCATTGCGCGATCGCGTATGCAAGCAGCGGCACCTCGGCAAAACCGGTCGTAAAATGCCTGAGCCAGGGGATGGTCCGCATCCGCGGGCCATCCCCTGGCGGGGCGCGACAAAACGGTCGCATTGTCCTTTTGTCGGTTGGGCATGGATCGACCTGGAAGCGGTCGACCGCTTCCAGGCCGAATAGCCTACTGCCCGCCCATCTCCTTCTTGAATGTGTCGAAATCGACCTGCATGCCGTTGAAGATGGTGCTCCAATGGCGGGTCAGCGCGGCCATCGCCACGGCTTCCTGAATCTCCTCGTCGGTGGCGCCGGCGCGCTTGGCGTCCTGCGTATCCGACCAGATGCAATAGTTGCACGGAATCTGCGCCGCCACTGCAAGCGAGATCAGCGACTTGACCTTTGGCGGCAGTGCCGTCTTGTCGCTGAGCTCGATGGCCTTGACCTCGGCCCAGGCGCCGGGCAGACCGGCCTTCGGAAACTGCTTCACAAAACTCGGTACGCCGCCCATGGTCGACTGGATATCCTTTAGCGTTGCATCATAGTCGTCGGCATAGGCAGGTGCCGCGACCAGGGCCAGCGCACAGCCGGTGGCGGCGAGCAGGCAACCGTGGTGTATCGACGAAAGCACGGATGAAAGAATGCGATAATTAGACATGACATTCTCCTCTGGTCTTTGTTAGCCTTACGATGTAAGGTGATGTGGAAAATGAACCTTACAGTGTAAGTTGTCAAGCGGCGCAATGGACACATCAATCAAAAAAAAGCGAATGCGCGGGCGCCTGTCGCGCGAAATGATCGAGGACGCGGCCTTCGAGGTGATCGAGAAGGAGGGACTCGCCGGCTTTTCGATGCGCAAGCTGGCGGCGGCGCTCGGCTGCGAGGCGATGAGCATCTACCACCATTTTCCTTCGGTGGCGCATTTGCACGAAGCGCTGGTCGACCGGCTGGTCGGTGCTCTTGAAATGCCCGACGCCGGCCTTCCGTGGCGGCAAAGAATGCGCATCGCCATCGAGGATTTTCGCCGTATCGGCCGCGACCATCCCGCTTATGCCACCTTCTTTGTCACTTACCGGATGAACTCGCCGATCTGCCTTGCCTGGCTGAACGGCATTCTGAGCCTGTTCAGGGATGGCGGTTTCGACACTGAACTCAGCGCGCGGCTGTTTCGCGCCGTCGGCTACTATCTGATGGGTGCCGTGCTGGATGAGAATGCGGGCTATGCCAAAGGTCCGTCAGCGGTAAACACGGTCAGCGACGAGCAACTGGCCCGGGATTTTCCCAACGTCATGGCCGCCGGGCGCTTTTTCGGTACCGCCGAATTCGACAAGACATTCGAGCTTGGCCTCGACATGCTGCTGGACGAGATGGAACGCCTGCGCGACGGTGTCGGCGCCGGCCAGTTGTCCGGCAAGGTGTGAATACGAGGTGAGTGTCTGAATGCGCTTTCTGTTTGTCCTGATCCTGCTTGCCGGCACCGGCATCGGCTTCATCTATCCCTGGGCGATGACCAATTTTTCCGGCCGCGAGATCGGCACCTGGCGGGTCTATGAGCAAGGCCGCTTCAAGCCGTTGACCGTGTCGCTCTCAAGCCGCGACGCCCCGGTCCGCGTCCTGGTCGACCTCACCGCGAGGGCCGAACGCATCGTCTCGCAGGAGCGCACTGTGTTGACGCTGACCGCCGCCACCAATGGCCGCACGGTGCTTGCCTCGACGTTGCAGTTCAACCATGTCGACAATCCGCGCCAGGCCAGCCCGCAGCTGCCCGACAAGATCTTTCGCGACGACGCAGGCGTCATCGCAAGCGTCAATTCCGGTCCCTATGTCTTCACTGTCGGTCCGGGCGACGCCGAGGACATCCCGATGCGAGCGGTCGATCTCATCTTGCGCTCCGGTGTCGGCGAAACCGACGGGCGTGCGCGGCCGATCGGCTTCGCCCTGATGGCGGTCGGCTTGATCGGTTTCCTGCTGTCCCGGCGTTCGGGTGGCGGCCGGCCGGACAATCCGAACTCGCAGCCGCCGCCACCGCGCTGGGGCAGGGGTTGACGCATGTCGCCCAAAAATGTGCAGCGGTTTTGGGGCAACGACATGCGTAACGGCAGCAGATCATGAATTACCGCCACGCGTACCACGCCGGAAATTTCGCCGATGTCGTCAAGCACGTCGTGCTGACGCTTCTGCTTGAATATCTCAAGCAGAAGGACAAGGCATTTCGCGTCGTCGACACCCATGCCGGCATTGGCCGCTACGATCTGTCCTCGGTCGAGGCACAGAAGACCGGCGAGTGGCTGGGCGGCATCGGCAGGCTGATCGATGCCTCGTTCGATACCAGGGCGGGCGCGCTGCTGGCGCCCTATCTGGACGCGGTGCGGTCGCTCAATCCCGGGGACGGCGTGAAGAAATATCCGGGCTCGCCGCTGCTCGCGCGCCATCTCCTGCGCAAGCAGGACCGGTTGTCGGCGATCGAACTGCACCCGAAAGACGCCGCCAAGCTGAAGGCGGAATTCGCCGGCGACTTCCAGGTGCGGGTGATGGAACTCGATGGCTGGCTGGCGCTCGGAGCGCATCTGCCGCCGAAGGAGAAGCGCGGCCTGGTGCTCATCGATCCGCCCTTCGAGGAGGAGGGCGAGTTCGGCCGCCTCGTCGACGGCCTCATAAGGGCACATAAGCGCTGGCCCGGCGGCATCTATGCGCTGTGGTATCCGATCAAGGACCGCAAGGCGGTGATCGCCTTCAGGAAGGCACTGAAGCAATCCGGCATCCCGAAAATCCTCGACATAGAATTCGAGATCAGGCCGGCCTCTTTGGAACCCAGCCTCGATGGCAGCGGCATGGTGGTGGTCAACCCGCCCTTCACGCTGGAAGGCGAATTGCGAACCGTGCTGCCGGCCCTGCACAAACTGCTTGCCGTGGAAAAGGCGGCGCACTGGTCGCTGGAATGGCTGGCGGGAGAGTAGGCAGCCTCGGCTTTCGACCTCGGCGGGCGGCGCTGCTATGGTCTCGAAGAGGCGTCTGCGAGCGCAGATGGCGTGACGCCGGACAATCGCCTGCTCTCGCGTATCAGATGAGCCTGATCCGAATAGCCGGCTTCGACCGCCAGCACCGCGGTTGAAGCGTCGCCTGACGTTTGCCTCAAGCGCCGGTAGCGATGAAAGCGCAGGATGCGGTCGAGCGTCTTTGGGCCGTAGCCGAAACTCTCTTCGAAACGGCGACGCAGCGTCCGCTCGCTCATATGCAAGGTGCGCAGCAGGAACGGCACCAGCGGCTTGTCGGCTGGCAGACCCCGGTCGATGACGTCAAAGGCAAAGCCCATGACCGTATCGGGCGCATGCTGGTTTTGCGTGTACGCGCCGATTGCCTTCTCCAATTGTCCCACCATGCTCGCGAGATCGGGCGTGGCGCGGACGTTGCCTCCCAGATGGCGCGCCCGCACACCCCAGAGGTCACCGAGGTCGAGGCGCTCTCCCAAAATCCGGTTGGCCGGCACGCCTAGCCAGCCGGCGGCCGCCCCTGGCCGGAATCTCAATCCGACAATCGTCGCTCCTGACGGCAGTGTCTCGATCTGCGGCTCCCGGTCCGGTCCCGCGATCCGGAACCGGCCGTCGGTCCACTGCAGGTCGATCGTGGCGTCCGGCGTTATCAAGACAGGTGGAGCGTCCCGGTCCCGCATGCGGTGAACCCAGACGGACGCGAAAGTGGCAGCCAGCCGCCTGTCTGCGGGGCGTTCCTGGAAAAAGCCGGTGGTCTGCGCCAGTACAGCTTCCATCCCTTAAGCTTTCGTCAGTCTGCTCGGCCCTTGGTCTTCTCGTTCGCTCGCCATTCGGGTCCGGGGCCATTTTGGCCGAAATCTTCAATGCGGGCCGCTCTCGCCATGGCAAACCTGCACGAAGCTTTTCGGTGTCATCGCGGCCACATCGGCGCCGAGGTCACCGATACCATTCAAGCCCAGAATATAGAAAGGAGAAACCAAAATGAAAGCTCGCATCAGTGTCATCACGCTTGGTGTCGATAATCTGGAGGCGTCGCTCGAATTCTACCGAAACGGACTGGGGTTTCCGACCGAAGGCATCATCGGCAAGGAGTTCGAGCACGGCGCTGTCGCCTTCTTCGATCTGCGGAACGGCTTGAAGTTCGCGATCTTCGAACGCCCCAACATCGCCCATGACGCCGGCGTCGCTCAAACCGGCCGCAGCCCGACCGAATTCACCATCGGTCACAATGTCACGAGCAAGGCCGAGGTCGATGCCGTGATGGCGCAGGCCATCAGCGCCGGCGCGCGCGCCGTCAAGCCCGCCCAGGACACGTTCTGGGGTGGCTATGCCGGCTATTTTCAGGATCCGGATGACCATCTCTGGGAAGTCGTCTTCAACCCTGCCTTTCTTCCCGAGGACTGAACCCTGGCAGGCATCTGGCAGGAGGTTGGCATGTTCGCTCAAACGGTTCAGGCGCTGGGCGCGCTTCTGATCGGCGGCGTGTTTGTATGGGCCGGCGTCGAACATTTCGTGAAGTTCAAGGCAATGACCGAGTATCTGGCCGGCCGGCACTTTCCGGCCCCGGCCTTCCTGCTCGCCGCGGGTTCGGCGTTGGAGATCGTCGCCGGCTCCTTGTTTGCCATGGGCATTGCGGTGCCTTTCGCCGCCGGCGCACTGGTCGTGTTTACGCTGGCGGCGAACATGCTCCTGCTGCGGTTCTGGGCCTGTGAGGGCCTGGAACGGCAAACGTCGCGATCCGCCTTTCTGGTCAATTTCGCCGTTATTGGCGGATTGCTGCTTGCGGCAACCGTCTAGTCTTGTTCTGGAAACCATTGTTTCGGCAACCGCTTGACCGCCGCCGAGCGAATCCGCACAGTGCGCGCAATCGACCTTGAGAGGCTGCCATGACTCGCTTCGCCAAATCCGCACTTGCCGCCCTGATTTCGCTCTGCACCCCGCTTGCCGCGCCTCTCGGTATCACCCAGGCGGCGCAGGCGGCCGACCTTGCCGTCTATTCCGATGACGATGGCGGCGTCTGCGGCCAGCCCTGGGTGCTGAGCAAGATCACCAGCCGCTTCTCCCATCAGGTGCATCACGTGCCGCATCTGCCTGATGTGCAGATCACCGATTTCCGGCGCATCCACCAGCATCGCTATCTGCCGGCCAACGACACCTGGCCGATCGGCCGCCGCTATTGCGGCGCCACCGTCAGTCTCTCCGACGGACGCGACCGCACCATCTGGTACCTGATCGAGGAAGGCCAGGGCTTCGCCTCGATCGGCGACAATGTCGAGTTCTGCGTCTCGGGCTTCGACCGCTGGATGGTCTATAACGGCCGCTGCCGCGTCCTGCGCTAGACGCAGCCTTCCATTCCCGACTGCTTTGGCGCCTGCGGCTCGATCAGCCGCAGGCGTTTTTTGTGCCGTGTTGACAGAAAGTGAGATTCGTCACATGAGTATGAGACAGACCTGTCTCATCACATGGTGCGCATCATGACACCGTCGCCTGTCTCCGACAAACGCCAGCATGTTGTCGAAACCGCCTATGCGCTGTTCAAGCGCGCCGGCTTCCATGCCACCGGCATCGACCGGATCATCGCCGAGGCCGACGTGGCCAAGATGACGATGTACCGGCATTTCCCCAGCAAGGACGAGCTGATCGTCGCCGTGCTCGACTATCGCGCCAGGCGTTTTGACGATCAGCTCAACCAGCTTGCCCAGAAGAGCATCACGCCGGAGCAGAAGATCGCAGAGATATTCGACTGGCATGGGCGCTGGTTCCGCAGCCCGGATTTCCACGGCTGTCTGTTCGCGCATGCGCTGGCCGAGTTCGGCGATCCCGGTCACCCGGTGTTCGAGGCTGTCGCCAGGCAGAAGAATGGCTTGAGGCAGCGCATGCGGTCGATCCTGTCGGAGGTGATGCCGCGCGGCCGGGCCGAGAACGTGGCGGCGACGCTGTTGATGCTGATCGAAGGCGCCACCCTGATGGCGCAGATGGGGCAGGCGGATACCGCATTGCGTGAAGCCCGCAAGACGGCCCTGGACGTCGTCGCCGCCTCGCGCAGGCCGCAATGAGCCCGCTGGTCATCGGGCTCGCGCTCTTCGCGGCGATCCTGCACGCAAGCTGGAACGCCTTCCTGCGAACCGGCGCCGACAGGTTGTGGACCGTCACCGTCATGAGCTTCTCCAGCACGGCGCTGGCCGTTCCTCTTGCCATCATCAACGGTTTTCCAGCCACATCGGCCTGGCTCTATGTCGCCCTCTCGGCCTGCCTGCAGGTCGGCTACAGCGTGTTCCTGGTGGCTGCCTACAGATACGGCGAATTGGGACAGGTCTATCCGATTGTTCGCGGCAGCGTGCCTCTGCTCGTCACCCTTGGCGGCTTCCTGCTCGCCGGCCAGCAACTCACCGTTCTGGAGACCGTCGGCGTTGCCCTGGTCGGTGGCGGCATCATGGGTCTGTCGCTTGGACGCGGAAGGGCCGCCACGACATCGATCCTCTACGCGCTGGCAACGGGAGCAATCATCGCCGCCTATGCGACGGTCGATGCGATCGGCGTCCGTGCGGCGGGCAATGTCGGCGCCTACACGGCCTGGGTGCTGCTGGCCTATGGTGCGTTGCTGCCGGCGACCTTCGTTGCTTGCCGCGGCCGGCTTGCTGTCGACCCGCGGGCGCCGGAAACCTGGAAGGCACTGGGCGGCGGCCTGTTCGCGCTTCTCGCCTATGGCGTCGTGGTGGCGGCCTTGGCGCTCGGGCCGGCCGGCCCGATCACCGCGATTCGCGAGACCAGCGTCGTCTTCGCGGCCTTCATCGGCCGGCTGTTTCTTGGCGAGACGCTGACGCCCCGCCGTGTCGGCGCCTGCGCCGTAGTCGCGCTCGGCGCCATCTGCCTCGCTTATCAATCGTGACGACAATCAAATCGCCTGCCGGCACGCGCGACGATGATTCTCGGCGGTGCCTGCGGCTCGGGTCTCGCAGGACTTGCCTATGCGGTGTGGGGCTGGAGCGGCACCTGCCTGTTCGGCGCGGCATCCGCCGCGGCCGCGCTGCTGGCGTCACGAAGGCCTTGAACTTTCGGGCTGTCGCCGGCAGGCAAATCGGCTAACCTGAACACCCGAGAGCAACACGTCACTTTCGGGAACCGTCATGGACCTTGCCACCATCATTGCCTTTGCGGGAGCCTTCTTCGTGTTCGCCGCCAGCCCTGGCCCCGACAACATGACCATCGTCGCCCGCACGATCTCCAGCGGCGCCGCGTCGGGCATCGCCTATGGCGCCGGCACGGTGGTCGGCATCCTTATCTTCCTGATGCTCGCAGCCTTCGGCCTGTCGATCATTGCCGCCAAGATGGCAATCGTCATGACGGTGCTTCGCTACGGCGGAGCGGCCTATCTGATCTGGATGGGCATCAAGCTGTGGACGGCCGTGCCCGTCGTGCCGGAGCTGCAGCCCGTCTCAGGGCGGCGCGGGCTGCTGACGATCTTCGCCACGGGTGTCGCGCTCAATCTCGGCAATCCGAAAATGCCGCTGTTCTACGTGGCGCTGTTGCCCAACGTCGTCGGTGCCTCGCTCACATCAGCGCATCTCGGCATCCTGATCGCGGTGATCCTGGCTGTCGAGATTGTGGTGATCGGCGGGCATGTCCTCCTCGCCGGCCGTGCCCGCAGTCTGTTGCGCACGCCCAGGATCGTGCGCCGGGTCAACCGCGCGGCAGGCGGCGTCATGATCGGCGCCGGCGTTGCCGTGGTCGCCACGCGCTAAAGCAATTCCTGGAAAAGTGTGAAACGGTTTTCCCGGGAAAAGCGCATAGCGCTTTCCCCTTGGCAATTGCGTCAACGCATAGAGTTGGAGATCGCTCGGTCGCAGCGCTTATTTCCTGCGTTGCGTCGCTTCGGCCTGATCGATGATCTTGCGAAGAAAAGCAATGTGGCCGCGAAAGGCTCGCCGCCCAATCGTCGTTGCCTTGACCCGGGTCTGCGGCCGTCGCCCGACGAAAAGCTTCTCGACATCGACATAGCCCGCTCTGGCCAGCGTATCGATGTGCGCTCCGAGATTTCCGTCGGTCGTTTCGATCATGGCCTTCAACTGGGTGAACTCCAGCGCCTCGCGCCTTTCCAACGTGTTCAGGATGGCCATGATCCTGAGCCGTATGCTTTGATGGATGATGTCGTCGGCGCTCACCGATAGGCTCTACTGCGGCAAAGCCCAGGACCGTCGCAACGTGGCTCGGCGATTACGGGCTGCGGTCCTGTCTGTTGCCTTTGTGTGATCGAAATCAAATCGCCAGCTCCTGACTTTACGCAGAATACTCTGCCTTGCAGAGTTATCTGTCAATCAGCCGATGGCGATGGAACTACGCTTGACAAGGTGATCTTCAGATCGGTCGTCGCATCGCGCTCGTGATCCGCATGGATCGCTCGCTCGTAGAAGATGATTGCTTCGATGAGGTGGCAGGTCGTGATATTCGCGGCCAAAGATCATGCGTGAAGCTGCTCGCTAATCTTCGCGGCTTCATGGTGGGTTCGCATCGAGAATGCCGGAGTGAAATTGCTGGCGGTATCGGAAGATCAGCAGCGGATTTTTGCGATGACGAGTGCGATCGTGTGTCGATCTCAACCAAAATTTAAGCTGAGAAAATCATACCATTGCTTCGCTGGCTAGCGAGCCGCGAGTCAGATATGCATTGCGCGCCGGGGTCATTCACGGCCAACGGCATAACGTGAAGGGGCATGACATGGCTAAGCAGTCATCTAAAGCGCCGGCATCCAAGGCACCGGCAAAGAAAGCACCCGCAAAAGCAGTCGCGGCGAAGGCCGCAACAGCAGTGAAGAAAGCAGCGCCTGCGAAGGCGGCGGCAAAGCCTGCGGCGAAGGCAGCACCGGCCAAGAAGCCGGCGGCGGCCAAGGCTGTGGCAAAGCCAGCAGTGAAGAAGGCAGCGCCCGCCAAGGCAGCGGCAAAGCCGGCAGCGAAGGCAGCACCGGCGAAGAAGCCGGCGGCCAAGGCAGCGGCGAAGCCCGCGGCCAAGCCCGTAGCCAAGAAAGCAGCGCCCGCCAAGGCAGCGGCAAAGCCCGCCGCGAAGGCGGCGGCAAAACCGGCCGCGAAAGCAGCGGCGGCCGCGACAAAGCCCGCGGTGAAGAAAGCCGCCGCGCCGAAGGCCAAGGCAGCGCCTGCGAAGGCGAAGGCTCCGGCCAAGAAGTAGACCAGTCGTTGGGGCGTCGCGTATCCCTTCGGGGTTCGCAAGGACGCTCTGACGCTCTGGATCGAAGCTGTCCGGCAGCGGGGTTCAGCCTTGAGGGCTGAACATCGGGATGGGATCGAGGGGCAAGCAAAGCGAGGCGCCGGTTGGCTGCCTCGCTCGCTCTTTGGATCGTCTCCTTGCCGCGGTCGGCGAAGGCCCGGGTGCGATGCTTCGGGTTCGTGGGATGAATGCAGGTTTGAATCCCGTCAACCTGCCGTCATCGTTTGCGCGTGTTTCGGCGTACCAGTCCGTGGGCTTGTCCGTGATGTCTGGAGCGGAAACCGCCATCGGTTTCTGGCTGCTGTTTTTTCGCGCTCTGGCGGTTGATCGCAAGTGCCTGTCCAGTCAACACTGGGCGCCTGCAAACAGGAAACCGATCATGCCGAAGCTGCTCTATGCGTCCACCTCTCCTTACAGCTCCAAGGTAAGGATGGCCGCGGCCTATGCCGGGGTCGCGATCGATCTGGTGCCGGTCAAGACCGAGGACAAACCAGCCGAACTGATCGGCGCCAATCCGCTCGGCAAGATCCCGGCGCTGGTGCTCGACGATGGCCGTTCTGTTCACGACAGCCGCGCCATCATCCAGCACCTCAACCGGATTTCGAAGAACGCTTTGTTTCCGCGCAATCCCGACAAGCGGCTGGAGGCGGAGGTGCTGGAGGCGCTGGCCGACGGCATCTGCGATTGCGCGCTGTCGATGGTCTATGAGCGCCGCACCCGGCCCGAAGAGATGGTCTATCAGCCCTGGCTCGACCGGCAGTGGACGAAGATCACCGCCGCGCTCGATCTGCTCAATGCCAATCCGCCGAAACTGCCGAAGAAGATCACTGCCGGTCAGATGGCGTTGCGTGCCTGCCTCGGCTATCTCGCGCTGCGTTTCGCCGGCAAATGGGAAAAAGGCCGTGGCCGGTTGACCCGCTGGGCAGCGCGTTTCGACGAAAAATTTCCGGAGCTGAAGTCGGCGGTTCCGGCCTGAGCACCGGCAATAAAAAAGCCGGGCGCGAGGCCCGGCTTTTTCGTGTCGTGGCTTGAACGACTTAGAACTTCATACCGAGGCCGAAAGTGACGCGGTTGTCGGTCGCCTTTACCTTGCCGATACCATCGAAGCTCTTCGAGCCGAAGTCCGTGTAGCGGTACTCGACACGGCCGAAGACGTTGTCGGTCAGCTTGATGTCGGTGCCGACGCCGGCGGTCCAGCCGATCATCGTGGCGGTGTCGCTGGCCGGAATGACCGAGTCTTCCACCTTCAGGCTCCTGCCGGCGAGACCGCCGGTGCCATAGAGCAGGATTTCCGGGGTCACGGCGTAGCCGAGACGGGCACGCAGCGAGCCTTCGAAACCGCCCTTCGAGTTGATGCCGTTGTCGTCACCCTTGACGCCGTTGTAGCCGAGTTCGGCTTCACCGCCGTACACGAAGTTCTCCTGCTGCCACTGATAGCCGCCGAAGACGCTACCGACGAAACCCTTTGTGCCGGTCGAAACGTCGAAATCCTTCTCCTTGGTACGGCCGCTGAAGCCGTAGCCAACGTTAAGACCAGCATACGGGCCAGCCCAGGATGCGACAGGCAGTTCGGCAACCGGAGCGGGTGCCGGGGGCTCTTCCTGGACGACGTCTGCGGCATAGGCAGTACCACCGAGGGCGAAGAGCCCGAGCGCGACGGCCAGCGGCCGTGCGAATTTGAGATTGGCTTGCATTGTTCTTTACTCCTTAAGCCACAGGACACAGGCTTGTTTCTCACGATCGCCATCAACCCGTCCGGGGGGTGAAACGGATCTGGCGTTCGTCGGTTCCAAATGTCGTGTCAAAATGCGGCTGAAGCGAACCTGAACTTGGGTCATTACCCGGCGCGAATGAGGCGGAACCTTGACGTTGCATCTTCGCAACAGCGAAATGTCAGCAGCCATTTCATGCTGCGCTGCACACCGCTTGGTGCAAGGAGTCCAGCATCCTATATTGCGTTCCGGCGGTTCCGACTCCAAGACGAGTCGGCATGCCGAACCGGGCGTTTCGCCACAATGCTGCCCCAAGTGCGAATGCCGTTTAACGCATGCGGGGCCATATTTCGTCGGCGTCGTGTTTTCGGCCCGAAATCGAGGATTGACAGCAGATGAGCAAAGCCACTCCCGCGGCCCTGGTGACGGGCGGGGCGAAACGGATCGGCAAGGCAATTGTCGAAGACCTCGCCGGCCATGGCTTTGCCGTCGCCATCCACGCCAATCGCTCGCACGACGAGGCGGATGCCTTGGCCGCGGGGATCAATCAGTCCGGCGGCCGCGCCACCGTGGTTGGGGCGGATCTGACCGACATGAGCGCCGTCAGCGGCCTCGTCGGCAAGGCGGAGGCCGCGCTGGGTCCAATCTCTCTGCTGGTCAACAATGCTTCGCTTTTCGTCGACGATTCCATTGAGGATTTCGATTGGCAGGCCTGGGACCGCCACTTTGCGATCCACGTAAAAACGCCGGCGCTGTTGGCGCAGAATTTCGCCCGCGCCTTGCCTGAAGGGCGCGAGGGGATGATCGTCAATATCATCGATCAGCGCGTCTGGAGGCCGACGCCACGCTACTTCTCCTACGCGTTGTCGAAGTCGGCTTTGTGGACCCAGACCCAGATGCTGGCGCAGGCGCTCGGCCCGCGCATTCGCGTCAACGCGATCGGGCCTGGCCCGACACTGAAGAATGTGCGCCAGGACGATACCGATTTTGGCGCACAGCTCGCTGGCCTGATCCTGAAGCGCGGCCCGGAATTGCCGGAATTCGGCGCCACCATCCGCTATCTCTGGGATGCGCGCTCGGTCACCGGTCAGATGATCGCGCTCGATGGCGGCCAGCATCTTGCATGGCAGACGCCCGATGTGACAGGCATGACGGAATGAGTCCTTTGGATCACAAAAACAAGGCGCGTGGCGGCGCCGATGACCTGCCTCCCGAAATCGACCTCGAGGACGAGGCGCTCGAGGAGATCGTCGAACCGACAGGCCCGGATGTCGCCTTCACCGCCATTGACTGGACGCCGCATGCCGGCGATGCCGAAGGCATGGTCGGCGCCGAGGTGATCCAGACCATGGTCAAACGGCTGCCCAACGCACCCGGCGTCTACCGCATGATGAACGCCGCAGGCGACGTGCTCTATGTCGGCAAGGCGCGCAGCCTGAAGAAGCGCGTCACCAACTACGCGCAAGGCCGGTTCCACACCAACCGCATCGGCCGCATGGTGCGCGAGACGTCGACGATGGAATTCGTCGTCACCCGCACCGAGATCGAGGCGCTGCTGCTCGAAGCCAATCTTATCAAGCGCTTGCGGCCGCGATTCAACGTGCTGATGCGCGACGACAAGTCGTTTCCCTATATCCTTTTGACCGGCGACCATGTCTCGCCCGGCATCTACAAGCATCGTGGCGCGCGGTCGCGGAAAGGCGACTATTTCGGCCCCTTTGCTTCGGCCGGCGCCGTCGGCCGCACCATCAATTCGCTGCAGCGCGCCTTCCTGCTGCGCAGTTGCACCAACTCGTTCTACGAGAACCGCACGCGGCCGTGCCTGCTGTATCAGATCAAGCGCTGCGCCGGCCCCTGCACCGGCGAAATCTCGCATGACGGCTATGCCGAACTGGTCGCCGAGGCGAAGGATTTTCTGTCCGGCCGCAGCCAGAAGGTGAAGACCGAGATTTCGGCCGCCATGCAGCAGGCATCTGAAGACCTCGATTTCGAACGGGCCGCCATCTATCGCGACCGGCTGGCCGCCCTGTCGCATGTGCAGAGCCATCAGGGCATCAACCCGGCGACCGTCGACGAGGCCGATGTCTTCGCCATCCATCAGGAAGGCGGGCAGGTCTGCATCCAGGTGTTCTTCTTCCGCACCGGCCAGAACTGGGGCAACCGCGCCTATTTCCCGAAGGCCGATCCTGCCCTGGAAGCGGCCGAGGTGTTGGGCTCGTTCCTGGCGCAGTTCTACGACGACAAGCCGACGCCGCGCGCAATCCTTCTGTCGCACGGCGTCGAGGACCAGGAATTGCTGGCCGAGGCGCTCTCGACCCGCGCCGGCCGCAAGGTTGCGATCTCTGTGCCGCAGCGCGGAGAGAAGAAGGACCTGACCGACAACGCCCTGCAGAATGCGCGGGAGGCGTTGGGCCGCAGGCTGGCCGAAACCTCGACGCAAGGACGGTTGCTTGCCGGTTTCGCCGAGACCTTCGGCCTGGCCAAGCCGCCGGCGCGCATCGAGGTATACGACAACTCGCACATCATGGGCACCAATGCCGTCGGCGCCATGGTTGTCGCGGGACCGGAAGGGTTCGTGAAAAACCAGTACCGGAAATTCAACATCCGCTCGACCGAGATCACTCCGGGCGACGATTTCGGTATGATGCGCGAGGTGATGGAGCGGCGCTTTTCGCGACTGCTCAAGGAGCATGGCGATGTCGCGCCCGACGACGCGGCTTCGGTGGAAGCGGGCGATGATGTCGAAGACGACATCTCCGGCAGCTTCCCGGCCTGGCCCGACGTCATCCTGATCGATGGCGGCCAGGGCCAGATGACGGCCGTGCGCAAGATTCTCGCCGATCTCGGCATCGAGGACCGCGTCGTGGCGATCGGCATTGCCAAGGGGCAGGACCGCGATGCCGGCCGCGAGCGCTTTTTCGTCAAGGGCAGGGATTCTTTTTCGCTGCCGGTGCGCGACCCCGTGCTCTATTTCGTCCAGCGGCTGCGCGACGAGGTCCATCGCTTCGCCATCGGCTCTCACCGGGCGCGGCGCAAGAAGGAGATGGTCAAAAGCCCGCTCGACGAGATCGCCGGCATCGGCCCCGGCCGCAAGCGCGCGCTGCTGCTGGCATTCGGCACCGCCAAGGCCGTCAGCCGTGCCGCGATCGAGGATCTGAGGAAAGTCGACGGTATTTCCGAACAGGTCGCCAAACTGGTCTACAATCATTTTCACGAAAGTTGAAAAATTCGGCACTTTCAGCTGGCCAGTCGAATCTGGCCTGTTGACCCCCTACATTCGCTTCTGATTTGAGTACGCAGGCAGAAAGAGTCCACCAGATATGGCCCAGCGCGCGTTCAACCTGCCCAACATGCTGACCTACGCCCGCATCATCGCGGTGCCGCTGGTGGTGCTGTGCTTTTTTCTCGAAGGCCATCTGAAATCGAGCGACTTCGCCCGCTGGTCGGCGCTGGTCATTTTTCTGCTGGCATCCGTCACCGATTATTTCGACGGCTATTTTGCGCGCGCCTGGCAGCAGACCTCCAATATCGGCAAGATGCTCGACCCGATCGCCGACAAGCTGCTGGTCGCGACCTGCCTTTTGCTGCTGGCGGCCGACACCGATCGCCATGCCGGCATCGCCGGCTGGTCGCTGTGGGCGGCCATCATCATCCTGTGCCGCGAAATCCTGGTTTCCGGCCTGCGCGAATATCTGGCGGCACTCAAGGTCTCGGTGCCGGTGACGCAGCTTGCCAAGTGGAAGACCACCATCCAGATGGTCGCCATCGCATTCCTGCTGGCAGGACCGGCCGGTGACAAGATCTTCCCGCTGACGACGCAGACCGGCCTTGTGCTGCTGTGGATCGCCGCACTCGTCACGCTCTACACCGGCTACGACTATTTCCGCGCCGGCCTCAAGCACATCATGGGCGAGTGAGATGACGACCCGCCTTATCTATTTTGCCTGGGTGCGCGAACGGATCGGCATGCCTCAAGAGGATGTCGAATTGCCCGCCGGCATCGAGACCGTCGCCGACCTTTTGCGCTGGCTGCAATCGCGCGGCGAGGGCTACGAACACGCGCTGCAATATCCCGACGTGATCCGCGTTGCCATCAACCAGGAACATGTCGACCACCGCGAAAAGATATCGGGCGCGCGCGAGATCGCGCTGTTCCCGCCGATGACCGGAGGTTGACACCCATGTCGGCCGTCCTGGCGCCGACCGTGCGCATCCAGCGCGAGGATTTCGACGTCGCCGCCGAGATCGCCGGACTGACGCAAGGCCGCAGCGACATTGGCGCGGTGGTTTCTTTCTCCGGCCTCTGCCGCGATGAGCAGGGCGCGCTCTCGGCACTGGAGCTCGAACATTATCCCGGCATGGCGGAGGCCGAGATCGGCCGCATCGCCACCGAGGCGGTTGAGCGCTGGCCGCTGCAGGGCCTCACCGTCATCCACCGCCATGGCAAGGTTCGTCCGGGCGAGAATATCGTGCTGGTGGTGGCCGCCTCCGGCCATCGCCAGGCCGCGTTCGAAGCGGCGAACTTTCTCATGGATTACCTCAAATCGCGCGCGCCCTTCTGGAAGAAGGAGCATCGCGCCGATGGTTCCGAAGGTGGCTGGGTCGAGGCCAAGGAAACCGACGCCCAGGCGGCAAAGCGCTGGAAGTCACCGTCCGAATAAATCCAGTCGCAGCCATGTATTGACCGCAATCCTTTGGCCAATTGCGTGAGGTTGATCAGCCCCGGGGATTGGCAGTCCGGGCAAGGGAGGTGGTCATGCTGGACAGGCTCGCGGAGTTCTTCGTCTTCGGTTTCGTGCCTCTGGTCGTCGGCATCCTGGCGGTACCGGAACTGTCCGTGGCCGCCGAAAAGGCGGTGAGGGGCGAGGTGATCTATCGCGAACGCATCGCCCTGCCGCCCAGCGCCGTGCTTTCCGTCCAGCTTGCCGATGTTTCACTGGCCGATGCACCGGGCAAGATCATCGGCGAGCAGACGGTCAAGCCGGCCGGCCAGGTGCCGATCAGCTTCGAGATCAAGTTCGATCCTTCGGTGATCCGGTCGCAGATGACCTATGCGCTGCAGGCGCGGATCACCGTTGACGGCAAGTTGATGTTCATTTCCGATGTGCGCCATCAGCTGGACCCGCTGACTGACGCGCCGCAGACCATCATGCTCAAAATGGTGGCGTCAGGCGCCGAGCCGGCGGCTTCCGTCTTTGGCCAGCTCTGGGTGCTCGACTACGTCGATGGGATTGGCGCCATCACCGCGCCGCAGGCGACGCTCAGGGTCAGCGAGGCTGGCAAGGCGGGCGGCAGCGGCCCCTGCAACACCTACTTCGCCACCGCCAAGGTCGATGGCCAGGCGATCGCCATCAGCGGCATCGGCTCGACCTACAAGGCCTGCGCGCCGGAGGTGATGGCCGAGGAAAAGGCGTTGTTCGATGCCTTGGCCAAGGCGGCATCCTACAAGGTCGATGCCGGCAAGCTCGCCATATCGGACAAGGACGGCCGCGAAATCCTGCGCTTCAGCGCCGCGAGCTGATCGCCAAATGAAAAGGCCGGCGAAGCGCCGGCCTTTTGCATGAGATTTTGCAGTATCGGCTCAGCCGACGATCTCGGTGTCCGAGAACCAGTACTTGATCTCCTGCGCGGCGGTTTCCGGCGCGTCGGAGCCGTGCACCGAATTCTCGCCGATCGACAGCGCGTGGACCTTGCGGATGGTGCCTTCGGCGGCGTTGGCCGGGTTGGTGGCGCCCATCACTTCGCGGTTCCTGGCAATGGCATTCTCGCCTTCCAGCACCTGGACGATCGTCGGAGCCGACGACATGAACTCGACCAGTTCGCCGAAGAAGGGACGGTCCTTGTGGACGGCGTAGAAACCTTCCGCCTCGCGGCGGCTCATCCAGACGCGGCGCGATGCGATGACGCGCAGGCCGGCGTCTTCGAGCATCTGGGTGATGGCGCCGGTGAGGTTGCGCCGGGTCGCGTCCGGCTTGATCATGGAAAAGGTGCGTTCGAGCGCCATGGGGTTTCCTTGTCTGAGAAATGGAATTGAGAGTGGCGGGCTCTATACAAGCCGCCCGGCCCATTGCCAAGGGGTGAGGAGCGGTCCGCGAAGCGGACGGAAAGCCGATTGCCTGGCTTTCAGAATGACGAGTGCCCAAAGCGGGGATTGAAGGGCCGCAACGCTACGCACATCTATGTCAGGCCGGCAAGCCGTCAGGCGACATCAGACGGCTGCACAGCAACGCTTTGCTTGCTATAGTCACGCGTCGGCGCCGCGCTGAAGTCGGCCCGAATGGAGACAACATGACCATGGCAGACGATCGTCAGGAGCGCATTCGCAACCGCGCACATCAGATCTGGCAGGAAGAGGGGCAACCGGCGGGTCACCACGAACGCCATTGGCACCAGGCGGCAGCCGATATCGATCGGGAAGATGCGGGCAAGCCGTCGGCAGCCAAGACGCCGGCCAAGAAGGCATCTGGCGCCAGCAAGGCCAAAGCCGCTCCAAAGGAAGAGAAAGCTGTCGCGAAAGCCAGCAAGCCGAAGACCAGCAAGCCAAAGAAGGCGGCCAAGTAGGCCCGCTGTCCTGCCGCTGATTCTCGCCACGGATAGACGGCGCGTCCAATCTGCCTTGCGGGCAGGGCAAGCGCTTGCGGCCGTCAGGCCGCTGCCGCAACCTTTCGTCCCAGCCCGCCATGCAGGTCGAGGCAACGCGCGAACCATTGCGCCACGGCATCGCTGTCTTCAAGCAGCTGGTAGGGCGTGGCGATGCGCGCCCATTGCAGCGCGCCGAAGACGATGTAATCCGCAAACAGCGGTGAGGTGCCGCCGATGAAAGGCTGGTAGCCCAGCATCGAGCGCAGCGGTTCGAGCGAAGTCCGAAACGCCGCCAGGCCGGCATCGCGCGCCGCGACGACATCTTCCAGCTGCCTGCCGAAGCGCTGCTCCCGGCTCTGCCGGAAATACACGGCGTTTTCTTCGTCCTGCATGGCATGGAGGTCGACGAGCGCCGCAGTGGTGACGTAGGGATGGATGGTCAATTGCGACCAGCGCTCGATGAAGCGCGCCATCGCCTTGCCACCGTCGCCGCCAAACAGCGTCGGCCGGTCCGGATAGGCTTCCTCGAGATAGAGCGCGATGTCGAAGGAATCGATGACGACCTTGTCGCCGTCGCGGATCACCGGAACGGTTTTCGAGGCGCCGCCCTCGATGGCGGGCACCTCGAGAAAACGCGTCGGCGCGGTCGAGATATCGAGCCCCTTGTGGGCCAGCGCCATTGTCGCCTTCCAGCAATGCGGACTGAACGGACGGCTCTCGTCACGCCCGACGAGCTCATAAAGCAGAATGGTCATTGGCGCGGGTCTCTTTGCGGTCTAGGTATCGCTCGCGACACCCCGAAACGGGGCGGCGGGAGAAAAGATGAAACAGCACTTCATGATGTTTGCGGCGTATAATCAATGGGCCAATGGCCGCATCTATGATGCCGCCGCGGACCTTGATGAAGAGGAATTCAATCGCGACGTCGGCGCCTTCTTCGGCTCGCTGATGGGCACCCTCAACCATCTGCTCGCCGCCGATCGCATCTGGATGAAGCGCTTCACCGGCGAGGGCGACGCGCCGACGGCGCTGGATGCCATACTGCATCGGGCCTTGCCCAAGCTGAGGACGGCGCGCGAGGCCGAGGACCGGCGGATCATCGACTGGCTCTCCGGCTTGAGCGACAAGGCGCTGTCGGGCCGCTTCACCTATATGACCCTGTCGGACATGCGCACCGTCTCGCAGCGTCTTGCGCCCGCGCTGGCGCATGTCTTCAACCACCAGACCCATCATCGCGGCCAGGCGCATATGATCCTGACTGTCCTCGGCCGTCCTTCCGTGCCGCTCGATCTGGCGCATTTCCAGCGTACCGAAGAGGGCAGGGCTTTCGCCTGATCCGGGCGAACGGCCTGCGCCGACTACCGCCGCATCTTCTGCAGAAGCATGGCCTTCACGTCAGGCCATTCGGAATCGATGATGCTGAACCGCACGGAATTGCGTTTCCTGCCGTCTGGCATGATCCGCTCGTTGCGAACGATCCCTTCCTGCTTTGCCCCTATCCGCAGAATGGCCGCTCTCGATGCGTCATTGAGTTCATCGGTGGTGAACTGCACTCGCACACACGCCATGACCTCGAAGGCATGGGCCAGGAGAAGGTACTTTGCCTCGGTATTGACCCCTGATCGCTGAACCGAAGCGCTGAGCCACGTGTGCCCAATCTCCAATTTTCTGTTCATGCGATCGATCTTCCAGAACCGCGTACTCCCGCAGATCGCTCCCGTGCCGCGCAGCACGATTGTATAAGGCATGACGGTCCCGGCCCGTCGTCCAGCCAGGGCGCAGGCTACATAGTCATCGATCGTGGCTGGCCCGGGAACCACGGTGGCCGCGAGGTTCCACAGCTCACCGTCCGCGGCCGCACACAGAAGGCCCTGCGAATGCCCCGGCTGAAGCGGCTTGAGTTCCACAATCTTGCCGGCCAGGACAGGTTGCATGGATTGGACGTCCATTAACCGATGGTCCTCAATTTTCTGACCGGCGGTCATCGGGGGACAATTGGGCGCTGATACGAATTTCAGACAGCTTCGGTAGCCAAGTCGCGGATTTCACTGTCCAATTGGCGTTGCGTCGAAGCCGCTTCCGCCATGACCCATTGTTTGAACAGCAGCACCTTACGTGCGGCAAAGCACTTCTGGGGTGAGACGAAATACCAGCCGGCGGTATTCGGATGGTGGACGGCAAAGGGAGCGACCAGCCTTTCGGCGCGGATGTCGCTGGCCATATAGGCACGGTTGGCCACGGCAAAGCCCATTCCGGCATTGGCGGCCTCATAGGACATCATGCACGAGTCGAAATAGATGCTTTTGGTCTCGCTGAGCACGAAGCTGGCACCGGCAAAGCCAAGCCAGGACTGCCAGTTCTGGGTGCAGGTGTCGGAATGCAGAAGTGTGAAGTGCCTGAGATCGTCCGGCTCCACCTTGGACACCGGCTTGTCGCCGAGAACCTCATGGAACAGTTTGCGGCTGCACACCGGTGTCAGGTCCTCCCGAAACAGCAGATCGGATGGCAGCCCGTTGAAATGGCCGTCGCCATAGCGGATTTCGAGATCGAAATCCGAGGTCGAGAACTCATGCGTCGCGTAGGAGGTCGAAACCCGCATCACGATATCGGGATGTCGCCGCTGGAACTCCGGCAGGCGCGGAAACAGCCAGCGTGCTGCGAAGGTCGGCAGCACGGATATCTTCAGCACATGTTCCTGCGATTGCCCGGTCGCTTCCATGCTGGCGGCGACGATCCGCTCCAGCGCCTCGCGAACGCGCGAGACATAGGTCTCGCCTTCCGGCGTCAGCGACACCGCATTGCCACCGCGCTGGAAAATCTTGAAGCGCAGCTGATCCTCAAGGCTCTTGACGCGCTGGCTGACCGCTGACGCAGTGATGAACTGCTCCTCTCCGGCTCGCGTGAAATTCCCGTGGCGCGCAGCACTCTCCACGATTTTCAGCGAATTGAGGTTGACCTGACTGAGCAAACGCACCGGCTTCGACCTTAAGCTGGGCTTACACTAGCACCAGCATTCCTAATTTTACAGGGGGTGCTAATTTAATCGACTGTTAACCAAGTGTTTGCCCCCCACTTGGAGAAGTACAATGAACGCACATACCATACCCGATCTGCGCTATGCGATGAGCCGCGAGGCCATTATCGGCCACGAAACCGCCTGGAAAGTGTCGAGTTTCGGCGTTGCACAGTATCTGCATGGCTATGACCCGGCGCTGCTCGCGGCAATCGAGGAGGCCGCCTTGAAGCTCAAGGACAGCCACGCCGTGCACAAGCACCTCGACCTGACCTTCATCACCGGCGCCGACCGTTTCATTCCCGAAATCAAGGAGTTGCTGCACGACAAGCTGCGCCTCGAGCGGCTATCCGACATGATGGGCACGAAACTTGAGCCCTATCCGCTGTCGATCGTCGGTTCGACCGTCACCTTCATGAATCCCAGGGATGGCGCCGTCGAATGGCATTGCGACGGCGTTCCGGTTACCGAACTCATTCCGCTGTCGATCAGCGATCCGCTCGTCGGCGGCCATCTCGAAATCTATTGCGACGATTCCGAGACCGGCCGCGCCATCCTCGAATCCGGCCGCGAGATCCCGCGCAACCGCATCATGCGCATCGATCACAAGATGAACTACGCGACGCTCGGGCAGTTCCTTGGCGTCCTGCATCGCACCGCCCCGATCCAGTATGGCGAGCGCGTCACCCTTGTGCTCAACCAGCGTTCTGTGGCCAAGCCCTATGTCGACGACAACCGCATGTTCTATCTCGCCGCCGACAATGATCACGACCGTGAATGGGTCAACGAACTGGCTGAAGACGTCTGGACCAACCAGTTGCCGGCCTATCGCCGGTTCGAGGCGGAACATCCGACGCCCACCCCGGCCGCCGAAGCACAGGTTTCGGGCGGAGCCAGGGAATCATGGTAATCAACCATAATCCCGAAAAGTGGGAGCCGGTCTTCGGACGAGATCATGGTCCAACACAGGGATAGAGCCCCAGGCCGATTGTTTTGGCATGGATCAGGCTCGATATCGGCGCTGGTCTTTGCTGCCGGCGCGGTGGCTTTGTGGTCGACCAATGCTTTGGTCGGCAAATCCCTGCTGGCAACCCATCCGGTATCGCAAGTGCAGTTCCTGCAATTTGCGGGAGCTGCATTGGTCTTCGCCTTGATCCGGTTCATGAGCCGCGAGGAAGCGCCGCCAATGGCGCCAAGGGCGGCACTCGCACCTCTCGCGGTCGGATTCATCGGTCTGGTCGGCACCATGGTGCTGCAATACATCGCCTTCGCCTCGATGCCGGTGATCGAAGCCAATCTCGTGGCCTACACCTGGCCCTTGATGGTCGCCGCGGCAGTGATCGCCTTCGACAATCCCCGGCGCCCGGTCTTGCTGGGTCTTGCCGCGGCCCTTGGCTTCGTGGGTGTTGCGTTAGTGATTTCGGGAGGGCGTGAGAGCAGCTGGTTCCAGGGCGATATCGTCGGCTATTTCGCCGCATTTGGATCTGCGCTGTGCATGGCTTTCTATTCGGTGATGGTGGGACGGCTCGCCACTTCGCCCGATCGCCTGCTGCTGCCTTCGTCGCTGGTCGGTGTCGCCTTGACGCTTTTTTGGTCCGCTGGCGAAGGCGTCGCCTGGCCCTCCGGCGTCGATCTCGCCCTGGGACTCTATCTCGGCGCCGGTCCGATGGGGCTGGGTTATTACTTTTGGTCGCGGGCCTTGAAGCTCGAAGGCAGCGGCAAGGTCGCGGTCGTCGCCTATCTCACGCCGATTGCCTCGACGTTGCTGCTGACCCTGTCCGGCGAACGGTTGACGACAACCGCCATTGCCGGGGCCGTCCTCGTCATCGGCAGTTGTATCGCGGTCGGACTGGAGCGCTCGGAGGCGCAAGACTATGTTTGACGACAATGAACGTCTCGCCAGGCAGGAAGCGCATTGGCTGATCAAGGAATTTGGTGCCGAAGCACCGCTCTACGCGGCGATGAAGGCCGAAAAGGCAATTGAGCAGAAGGATTTCGGGCGCTGTGCCCGTTGGCGGCGTATTCTTGAGATATTGGCCGATACCCGGACGACCAAGTCTGCTGCTTCCAAGTATTAGATTTTCTAAATTGCGCAGCGTGCATTTCCCATAAAGATAGTTGACGCCAAGTCTTGATTCGTTTTGGTACTTGGCGGCCCGTTGGGGGGACGCGGTTAAAGAGATACGTCGACGAAGTCTTCGCTGGGGTGGATGACTTTCTCGCAAATAGGATGAAAGAATTGTCAAATATCGAGGATAAGACCGTTATAGAGCTAACGGCCGATATTGTCTCGGCCTATGTAGGCAACAATCCGCTACCAGCTTCCGGCCTGCCTGACCTGATTGCCAGCGTCAGCGCCTCGGTTCGAAAGTTGGCTGGCGCGGTCGTCGTAGAAAGCCCGAGCCTGGTTCCGGCCGTAAACCCGAAAAAGTCGGTGTTTCCCGACTACATCATCTGCCTGGAAGACGGAAAGAAGTTCAAGTCGCTCAAGCGACATCTCAGGACAGACTATGGTCTGAGCCCGGACGACTATCGGGCCAAATGGAGCTTGCCGCCGGACTATCCGATGGTCGCTCCCAATTACTCGGCGACCCGGTCGGCGCTAGCAAAGTCGACGGGACTTGGCCGCAAACCGGCAGCCGCACCGGCCGCCGTGGCAAAGGGAGCCAAGCGCAAGGCGGCTGGCTAAGCGGGAAGCGCCCCGGCCAGTTGGCCTAGACGCGACAGCCAATAGAACCCGGAAGGCGGCTTTGCCCTTCCGGGTTCACCGTCTGATTTGTGGTTGATCGTGCAGAACCACGTTCAGCAGCGAACTGTGCACCACGAGTTTCCCATTGTACTCGATGAATCCGAGGTCGCGGAACTTGTTCATGAAGTAGCTGACTCTCGGTCGCGTTGTGCCGATCATTTCGGCAAGCGTCTCCTGGTTGACCTTGCCGAGAATGGGTTCTGGCTTTCCTTCCTTGCCGAAATTTGCAAGCAGCAGAAGTGCCCGTGCCAGGCGCTTTTCGCTCGAATTGAAAAGCTGATCGACCAGATCCTCTTCGACACGGATGGTTCGTGTCAGAAGATGCGCGATGAACATTTCCGAAAAGGCCGGCTCATCATGAATGACGCGCATGATCGCATTCTTGTCCAACTGCATGATCTCGCAATCGGTCATCGCAACCGCCGTTGCCATGCGCCGGGTCTGGCCGGCCAAGCAACCTTCGCCGAAGAAATCGTCGGTCCCCATTATGGCGACGACAGCTTCCTTTCCCTGTTCGGACAGGACACTGATTTTGACCTGGCCCTCATTGATGTAGAAGACCGAAGCCGCGACATCGCCTTGCGAGAATATCTTCTGGTTGGGTCCATACCGTGTGATGGTGCGCCCGAGATCTGCTTTCGCCAGAAAAACCTTCGGGTCGAACGGCTGATCTGATCTTCCTTCCATCAATGACCCCATCCACTGACCAGATTGGATTTTATCACGATGCTGACGAGGCTTCAGCCTCGATGAAACAGAATCCGATATCTCGCGGAACCGGTCAATATTGACCAGACGCGGCCCGCTGCGAAGACTATCCAAATGCGGTCGGCGTTATTCGGGTCTTCCTCCCCCGATCTCCTGGCGTCTTGAAGAGTCCCTGGCCGGGGCTTCGTCACGTAAGGCACGCCCGCCGCAGTGTTCGGAATGGTTGGGAAGTCGGCCTGCGATGTCGATGCTAACAAGACGTCGCTGCAGTTCCCTGTGCCAAGGTTCCTTGGGATGCAACTTCATCCCGCAATGTGTCGGCAATTTCCATCAAACTATGCCCAGCCTCGGGATGGGCGTCGAGCAACAGACTGGCAACGGCTGCTATGTCCAGCCTGCGCCGACGCCGCTGGGCATCGGAAACGGCGTCTGCGATCTTGAGCGCCAACGGAAGCGTGGCCATCCTCGAATCTCCATGCCGCCTTGGTTCATTCGGGCCCTGATGGGAGTTTCATCGGACCCGGTTTTCCGATTGATGCCGAGCCGTTTCCTTTGCCATGCTGAAAAATCCCCGGCCGGGGTTCCTGCTGTCGTAACCAAACGTGGTTGGGGGGCAGTCCGGTTTCGTCAGCTCGTGAAGCGTAGGACGCGCGTCGGGCGCCCGTCTGTTCAATATTGACCACCACGGCGCGGACAGTGTGCCGATAGACTTTGCCTTTAGCCTTCGAGGATTTTCCGGTGATGAGCGCAGGCGCGTTTCGCGATCAGGCCTTCGGCGGTCGTCGAGGACAGGCACGAATTTCACGGACAAGGCCACCAATTCGCCTCGCGCTCCCGCCTGTGTTTCAGGCCTTGTGCGGCCAACTGGCCCGGAAGGTCTTGCGAAGCGTTGATGTCCAGTGCAAAAGCGCGGCCATGCTGATCATCAACGACCTTTCGCTCCGCATGGCCGGGCGCCTGCTTCTCGACCATGCCTCGCTGACCTTGCCGGCCGGCACCAAGGCCGGCCTTGTCGGCCGCAACGGTACCGGCAAGACGACGCTGTTCAAGGCCATCACCGGCGATTTTCCCTCCGAGACCGGCTCGATCAGCCTGCCGAAGAATACGCGCATCGGCCAGGTGGCGCAGGAAGCGCCGGGAACCGAGGAGCCGCTGATCGAGATCGTGCTCAAGGCCGACCTCGAACGCACGGCGCTGCTCGAAGAGGAAAAGACCGCCACCGATCCGCACCGCATCGCCGACATCCACATGCGGCTGGCCGACATCGACGCGCATTCGGCCGAGTCCCGCGCGGCAACCATCCTCGCCGGCCTCGGCTTCGACGACGCGGCGCAGCGCCGGCCGGCCTCGTCCTTCTCCGGCGGCTGGCGCATGCGCGTGGCATTGGCCGCCGTGCTGTTTTCAGAGCCTGATCTGCTCCTGCTCGACGAGCCGACCAACTATCTCGATCTCGAAGGCACGCTGTGGCTGGAAAACTACGTGTCGAAATACCCGCACACCGTGCTTCTGATTTCGCACGATCGCGACCTGCTCAACCGTGCCGTCAACTCGATCGTTCATCTCGACCAGAAGAAGCTGACCTTCTGGCGCGGCGGCTACGATCAGTTCGAGCGCCAATACACCGAGCAGAAGGAATTGCAGGAAAAGGGTCGCGTCAAACAGGAGGCCGCCCGCAAGCACATGGAATCCTTCGTCGAGCGGTTCCGCGCCAAGGCGTCCAAGGCCAGACAGGCGCAGTCACGCATCAAGGCCCTGGAAAAGATGAAGCCGATCGCGGCGATCGTGAACGATTCGGTGCGGCCGTTCTCTTTTCCCGAACCGGTGAAGACCGTGGCCTCGCCGATCGTGGCGCTGAACAACGTCAATGTCGGCTACACCGAAGGCCAGCCGATCCTGAAGAAAATGACGTTGCGCATAGACGCCGACGACCGCATCGCGCTGCTTGGCGCCAACGGCAACGGCAAGTCGACCTTCGCCAAGCTGCTGTCGGGCCGGCTCAAGCAGGAGAGCGGCACGATGACGGTGGCGCCCGGGCTGAAGGTGGCGATCTTCGCCCAGCATCAGCTCGACGATCTGCGTCCGGAGGAAAACGCCTATGAGCATGTCCGCCGGCTGATGCCGGAGGCGCCGGAGTCCAAGGTGCGCGGTCGTGTTGCCCAGTTCGGTCTGACGACCGAGAAGATGAATACGCCAGCCAAGGACTTGTCCGGCGGCGAGAAGGCGCGGCTTTTGATGGGCTTGTCGGCCTTCGAGGGGCCGAACCTGTTCATCCTCGACGAGCCGACCAACCATCTCGACATCGACAGCCGTGAATCGCTGATCCATGCGCTCAACGAATTTCCCGGGGCTGTCATCCTGATCTCGCACGACCGCCATTTGCTTGAGGCGACCGCCGACCGGCTCTGGCTGGTCAAGGACGGGGCGGTCAATCCGTATGAGGGCGACCTGGAGGACTACAAGACGCTGGTCACCGGCGTGTCCGGCGACCGCCGCGGCAGGCGCGAGGCCGACAAGGCGTCAAAAGCCGACCGCCGCCGCGATGCGGCGGCGCGCCGCGCCGCCTTCGAACCGCTGGCCAAGGAAATCCGCGCCACAGAAGCGCTGATGGACCGCATCCGCAAACGCATCGACGGCATCGAGGACGAACTGGCCAATCCGGCGATCTACGAAAAGGATCCCTCGACGGCGACGCGCCTGGCCAAGGAGCGCTCGCAGCTCGCCCAGACGCTGGCCGGCCACGAGGAAAAATGGCTGACCATGTCGGCCGAGTATGAGGAAGGCACGGCGGAGTAGGGCGGCCGACCTCGTCGCAAACCGCGATTGGGACCGATCACAGCGCCAGCCCCATGCCGCGATTTCATGCAGCGGCATTCCAATCGGGTGCGAAGGGTGGCCGGACGAAGCGCTGGTCCTTCGGCAGAGCAGCAATCGTCGCGCGATCCTCATCGTCGAGCCGAATGCCGAGCGCATCGAGATTGGACTTCTGGCTTTCGGGGCGCGCGGCTTTCGGGATCACGATGACGCCCTCCTGGTCCAGAAGCCAGGCGATGGCCATCTGCGCTGCGCTGCAGCCATGCTTGCGCCCGAGGCCGGCGAGCGTTGCGTCACTGGCGGCCCGGCCCTGGGCGAGCGGCGCGTAGGCCGTCAAGGGGATGCCGTTGCCCCGCAGGTAGGACAGCATCCGGTCCTGCGACAGGAATGGGTGGTATTCGAGCTGGACGCTCGCGATCGGCGCACCGATCTCCTCCACGGCGCGGCGGATCATCGGCAGGTTGAAGTTGCACACGCCGATCGCACGCGTGAGGCCTTGCTCCCGCAGCGACATCAACGCTTCCAGCGTCGCCTTGATGTCGAAGTCTTTGGACGGCCAGTGGATCATGTAAAGATCGACATGGTCGAGCCTCAGCTTGCCCAGGCTGATGTCAAAGGCCCGGCGCAACGCATCCGGCGCAAGTTGGTCGTGCCATACCTTCGTCGTGACGAAGAGCTCGTTCCGGTTCACGCCGGACGCTGCTATGGCGGCGCCGACGGCGGCTTCGTTCTCGTACATCGCCGCGGTGTCGATATGTCGGTAGCCGAGCGCAATGGCGCTCTCGACGACCGGCTGGGCGTCGTCCCCTGGCATGCGGAACGTACCGAAACCGAGGCGCGGGATCGCAACGCCCTGCGTGATGATCGATTCCATGATGATTTCCTTTCGAAACTGTGGCGATGGCAGGGCACGGGCGACCGCCACCGCTTCGCGCCAGCGACTGGTTCGCAAGTCCATGCGCCAAATCGTGACCGTGTCAGGTGGCTGACCGGCTCGCCGCGACGAGGTTGGTGATAACGCTATCGAGCGTCGTTGTCCCTTTGATCGCCGACCGGCCTTGGTCTCTGAACTCGATCCAGCCCTCGTTGAAGCCGTCAAGCATCCGGATCCGCGGCACCGGATTTTGCGTACCCTGGGAACGGAAGATCTGCTCCCAGCTCTCGCGCGGCACCGTCTCGACCTTGACCGGGCGCTCCAGCACCGTGGCGAAGGCGCGGGCGAGATCGTTGGGCGAGACGCGGACAGGCCCCTCCAGTTCGATAACCCGCGTCCCGATCCAATTCTCCTGAAGCAGCACGGCGGCCAGGCGCCCGACATCTTGCGTCGCGACCATCGGCAACGGCCTGTCGGCCGGCTGCAGGAAGCTGCGCAGCACGCCTTCGTCGCGCGCCGAGGGAATGTCCCAGAGCGCATTCTCCAAGAACCAGCCGGGCCTCAGGAAGGTGACCGGAAGCCCGATCCCGTTCAGCGCCTGTTCCATCAGCGTGCGCTGGGTCAGCAGGTTCTCGTGCGGCGCGTCCGCGCCGATGGTCGACAGGCAGACCACCTTGCCGGGACGCGCCTCGGCCAAGGCAGCGGTCACGGCCGAGATGACGCGCATAGCCTCGGGAAAGCCGGGTTCCGGATCGAACTCGGAGGGCGGCAGGATGAAGACGCCCGCAGCCTCCCTGAAGGCCGAGGCCAGGCTTGCCGCATCGTCCATCTCGGCCAAGGCGACATCACAGCCGCGACGTCTCCACTCCGCTGCCTTGGCCGCGTCACGCAGGACGGCGCGGACAGGCAATCCCTCGGCGAGAAGGCTGCGCGCAAGCGCGCCGCCGACCTTGCCGGTTACTCCGGTGATTGCATACATGGTGGTTCTCCAAAAGGTTGGTGTCGATCGCCAGGGGTTCAGGCGAGCCCGGCATAGAGACCGCGCTCGAACGCGCCGTAGAGCGCGACGACCCGCTCGTCGTAGAAGGGCAGGACCTGGGTGAAAAGCGCGCCGGTGACGTGCTTCACCGGGTCGAGCCAGAAGTAGCAGTTGAGCAGACCTGCCCAGGAGATGCTGCCGGCGGAGCGCCCATTCGGTCCTGGCTGCGTGTTGATGTCGAAGGACAGGCCCCATTTATGCGGCTGTTGCGGGAACTGGTCGAAGCTGCGGGAATAGGACGGCTGCGCCGAGCGCATCTCCTGGACGCTCAGCTCGCCGATCTGGTTCTGCATCATCATGGCGACCGTCTCCGGACGCAGGATTCGCGCGCCATGCAGCGCGCCGCCATTCAGCAGTGCCTGCAGGAAGGCCATATAGTCCCGCGGTGTCGAGAAGGCACCGCCGCCGCCCATGAAGAACTCCGGCCGTTGCGGCATCTCGAAGGGCGCCGGCTCCAGCCCGCCATCGGCCCCGCGGTTGTGGAAGGTGGCGACGCGCCGCTTCTGCTTGGTGCCGATCAGGAAGCCTGAATCCCTCATGCCGAGCGGCGCGAAGATGTTCTCGCGGAAGTAGATTTCGAGCGACTGATCGGACACCGCTTCGACGAGCTTGCCGATCCAGTCCATGCTGATGCCGTATTCCCACCGTTCGCCGGGTTCGAATTCGAGCGGGGCGGTGAAAGCTGCGTTCTTGCAGGTCGCGATGTCGGGCATGCCCGTCACCTTCTCGTAGCGGGTCAGAGCCTCGCTCCAGATCGAGTAGGTGTAGCCGGAAGTATGCGTCAGCAGATGGCGCACCTTGATCGCGCGCTTGGCCGGCCGCAGTCGCGGCGTTCCATCCTCGGCAAAGCCGTCAAGCACCTGCGGCGAGGCCAGCTCAGGCAGGTATTTCGCCGCGTCGTCGTCCAGATTGAGGCGGCCCTGCTCGATCAGCTGCATGCAGGCCGTAGCCGTGAAAGCCTTGGTCATCGACAGCAGCCAGAACACCGTGTCGAGCGTCATCGGCGCCCCCGTTGCAGTGTTCGCCTTGCCGAAGGCACCCTCATAGACCATGCCTTTCGGCGTCGCCGCGACGGCGATGACGCCGGCTACGTCGTTCTTCGAAACGCCTTCGCGCAGGGCGGCGTCGATCGCCTTGAACCGCATCGACGAACCGGCTGGCGTTGTCTTGGCCAGAGCGGGGCTGACCGCATCGAGAGCCAGGATGGCCCCCAGCATTCCGCCGCGCTGAAGCATCGTTCTGCGTGTGAGGTGATTCATGGCTAACTCCTTTCCGGATCGAAGGAAATCCGACCTGCTCAGCCTCTCTCGGCCGGCACTGCGGTGACGCCATGCTTGTACGTCTCGCCATCCAGTGATTCACGCGCATTAAGATCAGTGTTATGATGACTAGAAATCACCGATCCTCGTCATCGGGGTGTAGGCGAAGGGAGATCGAATGGTTTTCGACACGCGGCTTCTCACCGGCATTGGGGTCCTGGCAGCGGTCACGGAGGCCGGGAACTTCGCCCGTGCCGCGGAGATGCTCGGCCTAACGCCATCGGGGGTAAGTCGGGCCGTCGCGCGTCTGGAGGCCAGGGTCGGCGTGCGGCTCTTCGATCGCAATCCACGCGAGGTCAGCCTGACCGAGGAAGGCCGGCGCTTCCATGCGCAGGTGATGCCGCTGCTCGCAGGCTTGGATGAGGCTGCGGCCGAGGCCGCGGGCGCGGCGGCGGTGGTGCGCGGCCGGCTGCGCGTATCGGTGGACCCGTGGTTCGCACGCACGGTGCTCGCAGGCGGGCTGCAGCGGTTCCTCGCTCGCTATCCACTGCTCGTGCTGGATTTATTGACCAGCAACTATCGCGAGGAGATGATGAGCGGCGTAGACGTGGCGATACGCTTCGGGCCGCCCGATGCATCGTCCCTTATCGTGCGCAAACTCCTGGAAGCCCAGATTCTGACGGTTGCGGCGCCGGCCTATCTCGAACGGCACGGCGAGCCGCGATCGCCGCACGACCTCGTCCACCACGAGGCGCTTCTCTTCCGCGATCCCCAGACCGGCCTTCCTTTTCCATGGGAGTTTCACCGAGGCGGAGAGATCGTCGAGGTCAAGATCCCAAGCCGTCTGGTGCTGGATGATCCTTCCGTCGCGGTCACGGCCTGCGTCGCGGGCCAAGGCATTTTCCAAAGCCTCGCCATCGGCCTGGCGCCGTTCCTGGCACGGGGAGACCTCGTGCCGATCCTGCCGGAGTGGTCGGAAGAACTTTACCCACTCTACGCCTACCACCCATCACGCCATCTGCCGCCGGCCAAGGTCAGGGCATTCCTGGATTTTATCCAGGAGATTGCCGTTGGGTTGTAATCGATACCGGAGGCCATCGATGTCGATGGAACTATGGATCGAAGCAGGCAGCGCATGTCCGGCGCCACATACGCTGTGCGGGATGCGGTGCTTGCAATGCGTCGCCACACATCGGGTGGAAGTCGCCACATATCGGGTAGAAAGGCATCCCCGAAAGGCAGTCTATGGGCAAATCTGGCCCTACACGCCACGTTCGGAACCAGCTAAACATCCCCCATGAACCAGCACGCCAAGCTTCGCATCGGCCATTCGGCCTGTCCGCATGATTGCCCGTCCACCTGCGCGCTCGAGGTCGAGTTGCTCGACGGCAACCGCATCGGCCGTGTCCATGGCGCCAAGGCCAACACCTACACATCCGGCGTCGTCTGCGCCAAGGTCGCGCGCTATGCCGACCGCGTCCACCACCCCGACCGCTTGCTGAAGCCGCTGATCCGCGCCGGCGCAAAAGGCGACGGCGTCTGGCAGGAAGCGAGCTGGGAGGCCGCGCTCGACCTCGTCGCCGAAAGGTTCATCGCGGCCGAAGACAAATACGGCTCGGAGACGGTCTGGCCTTACTTCTATGCCGGCACGATGGGGCTGGTGCAGCGCGACGGCATCGACAGGCTGCGTCATGCCAAGAAGTATTCGGGCTTCTTCGGGTCGATCTGCACCAATCTCGCCTGGACTGGCTGGATGATGGGGGCGGGCGCCTTGCGTGGGCCCGACCCGCGCGAAATGGCGAAATCCGACTGCGTGGTGATCTGGGGCACCAATGCCGTGGTCACGCAGGTCAATGTGATTACCCATGCCATCAAGGCGCGCAAGGAACGCGGCGCTAAAATCGTCGTCATCGACGTCTATGAAAACGCGACGATGAAGCAGGCCGACATGGGCCTGGTGCTGAAACCCGGCACCGACGGCGCGCTGGCCTGCGCGGTCATGCATGTGCTGTTCAGGGAAGGCCTGGCCGACCGTGCCTATCTCGAAAAATACACCGACGATCCGAAGGGTTTGGAAGAGCATCTTAGGACGCGAACCCCTGAATGGGCGGCCCAGATCACGGGCTTGTCGGTCGCCGAGATCGAAGCCTTTGCCCGCCTCGTTGGCACGACCAGGAAAACCTATTTCCGTCTCGGCTACGGCTTTGCCCGCCAGCGTAACGGCGCCGTCAACATGCATGCCGCCTCCTGCATCGCCGCGGTCACAGGAAGCTGGCAGTATGAGGGCGGCGGCGCCTTCCATTCGAATTCCGGCATCTTCAAGCTCAACCAGGAGGTGCTGGAAGGTACCAGGATGCGCGATCCGTCCATCCGCTATCTCGACCATTCGCGCATCGGTCCGGTGCTGACTGGCGCCGGCGACGCGCTCTACGGCGGACCGCCAGTGACGGCGATGCTGATCCAGAACACCAACCCGGTGAATGTCGCGCCTGAGCAGCGGCTGGTGAAGCAGGGCTTTCTGCGCGACGACCTGTTCACTTGCGTGCACGAGCAGTTCATGACCGACACCGCCAGGCTGGCCGATGTGGTGCTGCCGGCGACGATGTTTCTGGAGCATGACGACGTCTACAAGGGCGGCGGCAACCAGCACATCACGCTCGGGCCAAAGCTGATCGAGCCACCGGAAGGGCCGCGCACCAACCATTTCGTCATCGAGCAACTGGCCGAGCGCCTCGGCGTCGCCGACCGCCCGGGCTTCGGCCTGACAGAACAGCAGCACATCGACATCATTCTCGGCAAGCGTGGGCTGGGCAGTTTCGACAGCTTGAAAGAGCAGAAATGGGTCGATCTGCAGCCGGATTTCGAGGCCGCACATTTTATCAACGGGTTTGGCCATGCGGATGGTAAATTTCGCTTCCGCGCCGACTGGACCGGCCAGTCGGCTCCCAACCGGCCGCCGAAGAGCATGGGCCTGTTCGGACCGGTGGAGCGCCTGCCAGAGTTTCCCGACCATGTCGACCTGATCGAAGTGGCCGACGAGGCGCATCCGTTCCGGCTGACGACCTCGCCGGCGCGCAACTTCCTCAACTCGACCTTTGCCGAAACGCCGGTGTCGAAGGAAAAGGAAGGCAGGCCGGCATTGCTCCTCCATCCCGACGACGCGGCGGATCTTGGGCTTGCCGACGGCGACCGTGTCGAGGTCGGCAACCCGCGCGGCGAGTTGGTGCTGCACGCGAAATTCTTCGACGGCATCAAGCGCGGAGTGGTGATCGCCGAAGGCATCTGGCCGAACAGCGCGCATGAGCGCGGCGAGGGCATCAACGTGCTGACCGGAGCCGATGCGCCGGCGCCCTATGGCGGCGCCGCCTTCCACGACAACAAGGTCTGGCTGCGCAAGGCCTAGCCGATCTCAATCCCTGGCACGGACCTGGCCCAACCAGCTCTCGTCGCAACGGCCAACTCGTACCGGTATAGAGGCTCTCTCTGCATCGGGGAGGACGTCGATGACAGGCGCGATTTTGCTTCTGGGAATACCGCATGACGAGAACTCGTCCCATCTGCGCGGCTCGGCCGACGCCCCAGCGCTGATCAGACGGGAGCTGCATAGCGACGCCCACAGTTCGTGGAGCGAAACCGGCTTCGATCTGACGGATCGCTTCCTCGACCATGGCGACATCGACTTTGCCGGCGCCGGCGACCCCTGGGAACGCATCGAAAGCGAGGTCGGACGCGCGCTGAATGCCGGCCATCCGCTGATCAGCCTGGGTGGCGATCACGCCATTGCCTGGCCGGTTCTGCGTGCCGTGCGGCGGCGCCACCCTAGCCTGACGATCGTCCAAATCGATGCACACCCCGATATCTATCCTGCCTATCAGGGCAATTTGCGCTCCCACACCTCGTCCTTCGCCCGCATCATGGAGGAGCGGTTGGCCGACCGGCTGATTCAGATCGGCCTGCGCACGCTCAACGACGACCTTCGCGGCCAGATCGGGCGCTTCGGCATCGAGGTGGTCGAGGCGCGCCATGTCGGCGAGGGCCTGCGGCTCGACCTCACAACACCAGTCTATGTCTCGATGGATCTCGACGGGCTCGACCCCGCCTTTGCACCCGGCGTCTCGCACCGCGAGCCCGGCGGGCTGTCGACCCGGCAGGTCATCAACCTCATTCAAGGCATCGACCAGCCGATCGTGGCCGCCGATATTGTCGAATACAATCCAAGCCAGGATCTCTCCAACATGACGGCGCTTGTCGCCTCCAAGCTGACGAAGGAGATCGCCGGCATGATGCTGAAGACTGCACTGGGATAGGGCAGGCCGCAGATCACACCGGCAGGATTTCGGAAGCCTTTTTCCTGTTCAGCCGGTGCCTTATATCGTCGGCGATCGCCTGCGCCTCGATCCCGATCTCGCGCAGCAATCCGGTGACTGCATTGTGGAAACCAATGAGGTAGAGACCGAGATCCGAGGCTTTGGGGGTAACGCCACTGCGGTCCGGCTGGATGCCGGGCTCGAGAAATCTGGCATAGCCCGGCCGGTAGCCGGTGGCGAAGATGATCGCGTCGAATTTGCAGTGTTTGCCGTCGGCAAAACGGGCGCCGCGTTGCGAAATCTCGGCGATATCGGGCGCGACCTTGATCGCGCCTTCGCGGATCTTGCCGATGGTGCCTACATCGATCACCGGAATGCGCGATGCAATCGCAATCTGTTCCAGCAGTCCTTGTCCCGGCCGTTTGAGCCCGTATTTTTCCAGCCTGCCCAGCACCACGTCGAGAATGACCGGGAAAAGAACATCGTTGAAGCGTTGCGGCCCCAGGCGCGCAGCCATGCCGACCATCTGGATGGGCACGCCGAACAGTTCGCGCGGCACGATATGAACGCCGCCGCGTACGGAAATGGTCGGCTGTGCACCGTTTTCCGCCAGATCGAGCGCAATCTCCGCGCCGGTGTTGCCCATGCCGATGACCAGCACCGACTGACCGGCGAACGGTTTGGCATTGCGATAGTCCGCGCTGTGCAATGTCTTGCCCGTGAAAGTGTCGATACCGGCAAACCCGGGCCGCAAGGGCTCGGCATTGTAGCCTGACGCGATCACCACATGTTTGGCGCGCAACGGTCCGGATGGCGCGTCCACACGCCAGCCGCGACCGTCCCGGGTGACCGCTTTCACCGTTTCTCCGAACTGGGGCCTGAGGTCGAAGCGTTGCGCGTAGGCATCGAGATAGTCGACGAAGAGAGCGCGCGGCACATAACGCGGATAGTGTTTGGGAAAGGGCACGAAGGGCAGCGACGAATAGCGCTTGGTCGTATGCAGATGGACGCGCTCGTAATGGCGCCGCCAGGCAGGGGCGGCCTGCTGCTCTTTTTCGGTGATGATGAAGTCGACGCCGGCCTGCCGCAGGCATGCGGCAACCGCCAGGCCCGCCGGCCCGGCCCCGATGATCGCTACTGTCGTGGTGTGGTCCAAGCACGCCTCCCAGCTCAATTCGCGTCCTGAGAATGTCAAAAGCATGGCGGTGGAGCCTGCCTGCCGGCAAGGCTCAATCCGGCAACGGCACCGTCAGCCCGACCTTGACGCGGTCCATGGCCACGAAGGTGCGGAATTTCCGGACATTGTTGTTGCCGAAGAACAGCTTTCGAGTCAGCGCCTCATAGGCGCCCATGTCGGCCACCGTGATGACGAGGATGAAGTCGGCCTCGCCGGTGACGTAATAGCACTGCTGCACTTCGGGCGTTTGCGAGAATTGCCGCTTGGCCGCGTCGATCAGCTCGGTTCGCTCGCTCTCCAGCTCCACCTCGACGAAGATGGTGATGGGCTGGCCGACCGCCGCGGGTTCGATGATTGCGACATTGCTTGCAATGACGCCGGCCTGCTCCATGCGCTTGATGCGGCGCTGCACCGCCGGTGCCGACAGGTTCACCGCTTCGCCGATCAGCCGCTGCGGCGTCGTGTTGTCGCGCTGCAGGATGGCAAGGATGGCGAGATCGAAACTGTCGAGCGGAGGCGATGATGGAGGCAATGCGGTACCCCGGTGAAACAAACTTGCATTTCGCAGGCTCAATTACAGCGCTCTTTGCGCCTGTCCTGCAATATGTTGTCGCTGACTGCCAAGGAGGCGCCAGTGTTCCTGCCCAATCGCAATGCCTTGCACGGTGAGCCGCTTGATGCGACCGATGCCGAAACCCTCGGGATCGCGGGCGCGGACACGGTCGAGCGCTTTCTTGCCCATCGCGACAATCACGCGATGACGCCGCTGCACGCGCTGCCGGCGCTGGCGGGCGAACTTGGCCTCGCTGCGCTGCATGTCAAGGATGAGGGCTTTCGTCTCGGCCTGGGCAGCTTCAAGGCGCTGGGCGGCGCCTATGCTGTCTTCCGCCTGGTGTTGGAAGAGGCAGGCAAGCGCCTTGGCCGCCCCGTCGATATCGAGGATCTCGATCGTGCCGATGTTCGCTCGGTCGCCGCGAAGATGACATTTGCCTGCGCCACCGACGGCAATCACGGCCGCTCGGTCGCGCAAGGCGCCGAGCTTGCCGGCGCCAGGGCCGTGATCTTTGTCCATGCCGGCGTCAGCGACGGACGCATTGCTGCCATAGCCCGCTACGGCGCTGAGATGGTTCGCGTCGATGGCAATTATGACGATTCTGTCAGGCAAGCGGCACAGGTCGCTGCCGAGAAGGGCTGGAGCGTGGTGTCGGATACGTCGTGGCCGGGTTATGAGCGGATTCCCGGCCTGGTGATGCAAGGCTATACGGCGATCGTGCGCGAAGCGCTGCGCCAGCTCTGCGAACCGCCAACCCATGTCTTCGTCCAGGCCGGCGTTGGCGGCATTGCCGCGGCGGTGGCCGGCCATCTCGCCATCGTGCTCGGCGACGCCAGGCCGACCTTCATCGTTGTCGAGCCAGCGCGCGCGGCCTGCGTTGTCGCGGCTGCCCGGGCAGGGCATGTGGTCAAGGTGGCGCACGACCAGCCGACGGTCATGGCCATGCTTGAATGCTATGAGGCCTCTCAGGTCGCCTGGCGCGTGCTGGCGCGCGCCGCCGATGCCTTCATGGCCGTGGACGAGGACGACGCGGTCGGCGCGATGCGGCGGCTGGCCCTGCCTGCCGGCAGCGATCCGGTCATCGTTGCCGGCGAGAGCGGCGGGGTCGGTCTTGCCGGACTGATCCGGGCGATGGCCGAAAACAGGGCCGATCTTGGCCTCGACGGCAAATCCCGCGTGCTGGTGATCAACACCGAAGGCGCCACCGACCCGCATCGCTATGCCGAACTGGTTGGCATGAGCCCTGCTGATGTGTTGGCCGGCAAGCTCGTTGCCGAGGCAACGCCATGATCGCGGTCGACGCGCAGCGCCTGCTTGGCCGCATCCGCGAACTTGGCGCTGTTGGCCGCGACGGCGAGGGCAGGCTGACCCGGCTGGCCGCCTCCGACACCGACAGGCAGGGCCGTGACCTCTTTGTCGGCTGGCTGCGCCAGGCCGGGCTCGATGTCGCCATCGACCGCATCGGCAACATTTTCGGCATCTGGCAAAGTGCCGACAATGTAGGCGAGGCGCCGCTGCTCATCGGCTCCCACATCGATACCGTCATCGACGCCGGCATCTATGATGGCTGCTACGGCGTGCTTGCCGGGCTGGAGGTGATCGAGACGCTGAAGGCATCGGGTCTCTCGCCGTTGCGCCCTCTCGCCGTCGCGGCCTTCACCAATGAGGAGGGCGTGCGCTTCTCCCCCGACATGATGGGGTCGCTGGTCCATGCCGGCGGCGTCGATGTCGAGGCGGCACTCGCCGCTGTCGGCACCGACGGCAGCACGCTCGGGCAGGAACTCGTCCGCATCGGCTACGCCGGCGAGCGCGAACCTGGCTTTCTCAAGCCGCACCTCTATGTCGAACTGCACATCGAACAGGGGCCGGTCCTGGAGCGCGAAGGCATTCCGATCGGCGCGGTGGAAACCTGCAGGGCATCTCCTGGCAGCGCATCACCCTCGATGGCGTCGCCAACCATGCCGGCACCACGCCGATGTCGATGCGCTGCGACGCCGGATATGCCGCGGCACGCGTGGTCACCTTCCTGCATGACCTTGCCGCGGCCTCCAACGCGCCGACCGTTGCCACCGTCGGCACGATGCGCTTCGAGCCGAACGCCATCAATGTCATCCCATCGCGCGCCGTCTTGACGGTCGACCTGCGCGATCCCGACGAGCAGAGCCTGCAAGCACAGGAGGCGTCGCTGGCCGCCTTTCTCGAGCAGCTCGCCGCCGAGGGCATCACCGTGTCGGTCGAACGGCTGGCCCGCTTCGAGCCGGTTGTTTTCGATGGGCAGGTCGTCGAGTTGATCGAGGCTGCTGCCAGGAAGCGCGGGCTTGCCTCGCGGCGCATGACCTCTGGCGCCGGCCATGACGCGCAGATGATCGCGCGCATCGCGCCGGCGGCGATGATCTTCGTGCCGAGCGCCGGAGGCATCAGCCACAGCCCGCATGAACACACCGAGGATGCCGAGCTTCTTGCCGGCGCCAACATCCTGCTTGATGTGGTCGCTGAACTTGCCGAACTCGAGGGCTGAAGACATGGCTAAACTCGATCCAGAAACGCTGAAGCGCGAGATGACCGCTTGGCGGCGCGACCTGCACGCGCACCCCGAATTCGGCTTCGAGGAGAAACGCACCGCGGCCTTCGTCGCGGCCAAGCTGCGGGAATTCGGCCTGTACGATGTCGCCGAGGGCGTCGGCGGCACCGGCGTCGTCGGCACGCTGAAGCGCGGCAGCGGCAACCGCGCCATTGCGTTGCGGGCCGACATGGATGCGCTGCGCATCGCGGAGCAATCAAGCGCGCCCTACCGCTCCGGCAATCCCGGTATCATGCACGCCTGCGGCCATGATGGCCACACCGCCATGCTGCTTGGCGCGGCAAAGCTGCTGGCGGGCGAGGGTGGTTTCGACGGCACCGTGCGCTTCATCTTCCAGCCGGCCGAGGAGTGGGGCAGGGGCGCGCTGGCCATGCTCGACGACGGCCTGATGCAGCGCTTCCCCTTCGACGAGATCTTTGGCCTGCACAACATGCCCGGCCTTCCCGTTGGGCACTTCGAGACCCGTGCCGGCCCGGTCATGTCGGCCGAGGATAATTTCGAGATCGTGCTCAAGGGGCTCGGCGGCCACGCGGCACGGCCGCATTCGGGCAACGAAACGCTGGTCGCCGCCTGCGCGCTGGTCACCAATCTACAGACCATCGTTTCGCGCCGCCTGAGCCCGACCGACATAGCCGTGGTTTCTGTGACCGAACTGATCACCGACGGCACCCGCAATGCGCTGCCTAGTCTTGCCCGCATCCTCGGCGATGCGCGCAGTTTTCGCCCCGAAGTCAGCGCGGAGATCGAACGCCAGATGCGCATCATCGCCGAGGGCACCGCGGCCGCCTACAACGTTGCCGCCGAGGTCAATTACACCAGGGAATTCGTGCCCTTGCACAACGATACCGAACTGGTCGAGGCGGCCTTCGCCGCCGCCAAAAATGTCTTCGAGCCCGGCAATATCGCGATTGCCCGCGAGCCCGTGACGGCGTCGGAGGATTTTGCCCGTTTCCTCGATCACGTGCCGGGCTGCTTCGTCTTCCTCGGCAATGGCGAGGCTTCGGCGCCGCTGCACAATTCCAGCTATGACTTCAATGATGAAGGGCTGGTGTTCGGAGCCAGTTTCCATGCCGCCATCGCCAGGCAACGGCTCGGATTTTGATCGGCTGCGGACCCTCGTCGGCACGCCTTTGCCGGTGGAAAACGCCTGGAAAAGGCCGAAATCCGCGATCCCGCATGACGCAGGGGCAAGACTCAGCTACCTTGTATGGTGCGGCGGACCTGATTTATCCGCTTGGCCGGCGCCTTCTCCTCCCAAGCGGCGCCGGCCTTCTTCCCGCGCGCCGATCTCCTTCTAAATTAGCATCCATTAAATTTAGAATATTCGCACTTGCAGGGCGTTAGCGTCTTTATGGCATGGAAGGCGCCGGTATTTGGGCTGTTGCGGGAAGACGGATGCGCGGGCGGAGCTGGATAAAGGCGTTGCGTCAGGACGAGGCGCGGCAGGTGCGTGCGCGCATCGCCGAACTGGAAAGAAACCTCACAGTGGCATCGCCGGCCCGAGGCCGTCAGTTGCAGCAGGACGCCGGCCACGAACTGCGCAATGCCAAGTTCCGCCTTGAGCTGCTTGAAGAATGCATCGCTGCAATGCATTGAGGTTTGCGGTCCTCATTGCACCGGAACTATCTCAGTTGCTGACAGTCTCCGTGTCCATGACAGGATCGCTGGCGTGAGAGCTTTGTTCGGCACCAGGGGCCTTGGTCGGTGGCAATTTGTTGTCGCAGGCCGAGACAGCCAAAACCACCAGAATGAGGGCTAATCCTAGCTTCTTCATCGCTGTCGCCTCCACCCTTTCAACGACGCGCCATCGGTTTGGTTGCGAACTTCGCGTGATGGAACAAACCGTCATGTTTCCGGTTGACTCTCATCAGAGGAGAACCGCGGCATGATCCGTTTGCTTCTAGCAGGTACATTCGCCTTTCTCGCCTATCGCCTCGCGCGAAAGATGATCGATGACGTGCCCGGCGACATCGATCCCCTGTTGCTGCCCGCGTCGAGAAGTGACCGCGACGTTCTGCGCCGCCAATCGGCGGCCATGGGTGTCGATCCCCGGCGGTAGGGCAATTCCAGGAAAAGCGCACAGCGCTTTGCGTTGGGAATTGCATCAAAATCAAGGGTCCGTCGCGCCGCTTGCATGTTGCGAACAAAGCGGAAACGATGCTTGATGGGCGATGAACCTCGCCGCCCATGATTCGACATTTTTGGAACCGACTCCCCAGCCCGCCTATCTCGCGCGGCTGAACGACGCCCAGCGCCAGGCCGTCGAGCATGGCGACGGCAAGATCGCCGGGCCCTTGCTGGTCATTGCCGGCGCCGGCTCGGGCAAGACCAACACGCTAGCGCATCGCGTCGCCCATCTGATCGTCAGGGGTGCCGACCCGCGCCGTATCCTGCTGATGACCTTTTCGCGGCGCGCCGCGTCCGAAATGGCCAAGCGCGTCGAGCGCATCGCTGGCGAGGTGCTCGGCCGCGACGCCGCGGTCATCACCGATGCGCTGACCTGGGCAGGCACTTTTCACGGCATCGGCGCCCGGCTGTTGCGCGACTATGCGCTGGAGATCGGCCTCGACCCGGCCTTCACCATCCATGATCGCGAGGATTCCGCCGACCTGATGAACCTCGTGCGCCACGAACTTGGCTTCTCGAAAACGGAGGCGCGTTTCCCAACCAAGGGCACCTGCCTTGCCATCTATTCGCGCGCCGTCAACGCGCAGGCGCCGCTCGGCGAAGTGCTGGGTTCTGCTTTCCCCTGGTGCGCCGGTTGGGCCGATCAGCTCAAGCAACTGTTCGCCGGCTATGTCGAGGCCAAGCAGGCGCAGAACGTGCTCGATTACGACGATCTGCTGCTCTACTGGGCGCAGATGGCGGCCGAGCCGGAAATAGCGGCGCATCTGGGCGGGCGTTTCGACCACGTTCTGGTCGACGAATACCAGGACACCAACCGGCTGCAGGCCTCGATCCTGATGGCGCTGAAACCCGACGGCGCCGGGCTGACGGTGGTCGGCGACGATGCGCAGTCGATCTATTCGTTCCGCGCCGCCGAGGTGCGCAACATCCTCGATTTTCCAAAACAGTTCGCGCAGGCCGCCGATGTGGTGATGCTGGAGCGCAATTACCGCTCGACAGAAACCATTCTGGCCGCCGCCAATGCGGTGATCGGCGAGGCCTCGGAGCGCTTCACCAAGAACCTTTGGTCGGAGCGCAAATCCACCGACAAGCCAAGGCTGGTGAGCGTCCGCGACGAGGTCGAGCAGGCCAACTTCGTCTGCGATACCATTCTGGCCGAACGAGAAGCTGGCACGGCGCTGAAATCGCAGGCAGTGCTGTTTCGCGCCTCGCATCACAGCGGGCCGCTGGAGATCGAGCTGACGCGGCGCAACATTCCCTTCGTCAAGTTCGGCGGCCTGAAATTCCTCGATGCCGCCCATGTCAAGGATGTGCTGGCGGTGCTGCGTTTTGCCGAAAACCCGCGCGACCGCGTCGCCGGCTTTCGCGTCCTGCAACTGATGCCGGGCATTGGCCCTTCGGCTGCTGCGCAGATTGTCGAGACGATGACATCGGCTCTGGACGAGGCGATGGGGCTGGCCGGCTGGCGGCCGCCGCAACGCGCTGCAGATGACTGGCCGGGTTTCGTCTCGCTCTATTCCGGCCTGCGGGCCGGCGCCAAATGGCCGGCCGATCTCGAACAGGTCAGGCTCTGGTACGAGCCACATCTGGAACGCATCCATGAGGATGCCGTCACACGCCGCGCCGACCTGTTGCAGCTCGAGCAGATCGGCTCTGGCTACGCCTCGCGCGAACGCTTCCTGACCGAACTCACGCTCGATCCGCCGGACGCGACCAGCGACCAGGCGGGGCCGCCGCATCGCGACGAGGACTATCTGATCCTTTCGACCATCCACTCGGCCAAGGGCCAGGAGTGGAAGAACGTCTTCGTGCTCAACACCGTCGATGGCTGCATTCCGGCCGATCTCGGCGTCGGCACCAAGGAGGATATCGAGGAGGAGCGCCGGCTGCTCTATGTGGCGATGACGCGGGCCAAGGACAGCCTCAACCTGGTCATGCCGCAGCGCTTCTTTCCCCATGGCCAGGCCGCGCGCGGCGACCGTCACCTCTACGCCTCACGCACCCGCTTCATCCCCGCCTCGATCCTTGGAGCGTTCCAGCAGATGTCGTGGCCGAGCGCACAGGCGGCACAGGGCAGGGCGCCCCGGCCGGAGGTGCGCGTCGACATCGGCGCGCGCATGCGCGGCATGTGGAAATAGCCGAGATCATGGTGCAACCGCCGATCCGGATCGCCATCGCCGGCGCGCTGGGCCGCATGGGGCGGCAGATGGCGGAGGCCGTGCAGGCCGATCCGCGGCTCGCGCTTGCTGCCCGCTTCCATCGCCCAAGCAGTGTCGGCGATGGGCTGGCGAGCCGCGACGAGGCGCTTGCCATGACCGATGTGGTGATCGATTTCACCACGCCCGCCGCCTCCGCCGATCTGGCGAGGGTTTGCGCAAATTGGGGCGGACCGGCCCTGGTGATCGGTTCGACCGGTTTCGATGCGGGCGAACTGGCTGATATAGCCGATGCCGCGAAAACGATTCCCATCGTCCGCTCCGGCAGTTTTTCGCTTGGACTGAACATGCTGGTCGGACTGGTCGAGCGGGCGGCGAGGGCACTTGCCCCCGAAAATTGGGATGCCGAAATTTTCGAGGCGCATCATCGCCACAAGATCGATGCGCCGTCGGGCACCGCACTGATGCTGGGACAGGCCGTCGCCGGTGGACGCCGCGTCGACCTGGACGCGGTCGCAAGGCGCGTCCGCGACGGCGTCACCGGCGCGCGGCCGGCCGGCGAGATCGGTTTTGCGGTGGTTCGCGGCGGCAGCATCATCGGCGAACACAGCGTCAGCTTCTGTGCCGAAGGCGAGCTTGTTACCTTGTCGCACGCTGCCGGCGACCGCACCATGTTCGCCCGTGGCGCCATCGCCGCGGCACTTTGGGTGTCGGGACGCTCGCCCGGCGAATATGATATGCGCGACGTGCTTGGGTTTGACCGCTGAACTTGGCACGGCGGGCATTTTCACGACGCCGCGACGGCCTGCTGGCCACGGCCTACTGATCCGTAAGCTTTGCCGTCATTTTCGGCTTTACCCTGAAAGCTGGATGAAAGGTTGGTGCCATAACTCTTGTCCGGCGCCCCCATATTGTCGCGCAAAAGCGATGGGAGAGAGAGGGGCGCGGGAAACGAACAAAGGGAAGAGGCCATGTCGCTCGCGCGAATTCTGCTTGATTCAGCCGCCACAACCGCACTCGTCGCCGCCATGGCCTTGTCAGCGCCGTCCGTACACGCCGCCGACAAAGTTTCCATCATGGTCGGCGGCTACGAGAAGCAGATTTACCTGCCAGCCAAACTGACCGAAGCACTGGGCTATTTCAAGGACGAGGGTCTCGACGTCGAGTTGCTGAATGAGCCGGCCGGGGTCGACGCCGAAAACGAGATGCTTGCCGGTGCCGTGCAAGGAGTTGTCGGCTTTTATGATCACTGCATCGATCTGCAGGCCAAGGGCAAATTCGTCGAATCCATCGTCCAGTTCAGCCAGGCGCCGGGCGAGGTCGAGCTCGTTTCGACCAAGCATCCCGAGATCAAGTCGCCCGCCGACTTCAAGGGCATGAGCCTGGGCGTGACCGGTCTAGGCTCATCGACGAATTTTCTTACCGAATATCTTGCCGTCAAGAACGGCTTGAAGCTCGGCGAATTCACTTCGGTTCCGGTCGGCGCCGGCAACACCTTCATTGCCGCCATGCAGCAGGACAAGATCCAGGCGGGCATGACGACCGAACCGACGATCACGCGGCTGCTGAAGACTGGTGAGGCCAAAGTCCTTATCGACATGCGCACGATGGAAGGCACCAAGGCCGCGCTCGGCGGCACCTACCCGGCCGCCTCCCTCTATATGCAGACAGATTGGGTCGAAGCGCACAAGGACATCGTGCAGAAGCTGGCCAACGCTTTCGTCAAGACGCAGAAGTTCATCAATTCGCATAGCGGCGCCGAGATCGCCGACAAGATGCCGAAGGACTATTATGTCGGCGACAAGGAAGGCTATGTGAAGGCCCTCGATGCCGGCAAGGCGATGTTCACCCCCGACGGGATCATGCCCGAGGGTGGACCTGAGACAGTGCTGACGGTTCTTTCAGCCTTCAAGAAGGAACTGCAGGGCAAGCAGATCGACCTTGCCAAGACCTACACCTCGGAATTCGTCAAGAACGCCAAGTAGCAGGCCGTGCCGGCGCGATGAAGCCATCGCGCCGGCACCCGTCAGTTTTTCACGTCCGGCGGCCTTGGGGCCGACGGCGGGCGTCTGCTCTTATCCAGGAGTTCCACCATGGCTATTGAAAAAAATGCACCGGCGATCGAGCTGATCAACGTCAGTCGGCGTTTCCTTTCACCCACCGGCAAATCGCTGACGGCACTGCGCGACTTCACCATGACCGTACAGCGCGGCGAATTCGTCGCCGTTGTCGGCCCCACCGGCTGCGGAAAATCTACCACCCTCAACTTGGTGACCGGACTGGCAAGCCCAAGTGCTGGCGAGGTTCGTGTCATGGGCGCGCCGGTCAAAGGGATAGACCCGCGCATCGGCTTTGTTTTCCAAAGCGATGCCCTGTTTCCGTGGCGAACCGTGATCGACAACGTGATGGCTGGTCCGCTCTTTCGCGGCAAGGCCAAGTCCGAAGCCATGGCCGCGGCGCGAGACTGGCTAGCGCGCGTCGGCCTGTCGCGATTCGAGCAGCATTATCCGCACCAGCTTTCGGGCGGTATGCGCAAGCGCGTGGCGCTGGCGCAGACTTTCATAAACGGTCCGGAGATCCTGCTCATGGACGAGCCGTTTTCGGCGCTTGACGTGCAGACCCGCGTGCTGATGCATGAGGAGTTGCTGCGCCTTTGGTCCGAAGCAAAGGCTTCCGTGGTCTTCGTAACCCATGACCTGGAAGAGGCGATTGCCTTGGCCGACAAGGTCTATGTCCTGACCGCCGGGCCGGCCACCGTGAAGTCGGTCTACACGATCGACCTGCCGCGCCCGCGCGTCGTCGCCGACATCCGCTACGAACAAAGCTTCATCGATTACTCGCGCACCATCTGGGCCGACCTCAAGGAAGAGGTCGAGACCAGCTATGCACGCGCGGCGGCCTGAGGAGGAACGCCATGACAGATGCCGCCATCGACATCAGGGCAGGGGCATTCAAGCCTGGCACTTCCGACGCGGAAATCGAAGCGGCCGCGGCAAAAGCATCGCAGCGCCGTCGCCGCACCGTCATATTCTGGCGGGTCGCCATCCTGGTCGCCTTTCTCGGCCTGTGGGAGATTGCCGCACGCCTGGCGTGGATCGATCCGTTCTTCTACGCGATGCCGAGCGCGATCGCGCAGCGGCTCTATGAATGGACGACGGAAGGAACGTCCGAGGGGCCGCTCTGGTATCATCTCTATGTTACCATGGAGGAGTCGGTCATTGGCTTCGTGACCGGCTCGGTAGCCGGCATCATCATCGGCGTCGCGCTCGGTCGCAACCGCATGGCCGCCGACATTTTCTCCATCTACATCAAGGTGATCAATTCCATCCCCCGCGTGGTTCTGGCGCCGATCTTCATCATGATCCTCGGCCTTGGCCTCGCTTCGAAAGTGGCGCTTGCCTTCGTCATGGTTTTCTTCGTTGTCTTCCACAATGCATTCCAGGGCGTGCGGGAGGCCGACAGGGCAATGATCGCCAATGCCCGTATCCTCGGAGCCTCCAACTGGCAGTTGACGCGCTCGGTCATCGTCCCTTCGGCGATGAGCTGGATCTTCGCCAGCCTGCATGTCAGCTTCGGCTTTGCCATCATCGGTGCGATCGTCGGCGAATTCGTCGGCTCGCGCTATGGCATCGGCCTGCTGATCAATATCGCCAAGGGATCCTTCGACGCCGCCGGCATGTATGCGGCAATCGTCATTGTCATGGTGGTGGCGCTCGGCGCCGAATATCTGATGACCATGGTCGAGGATCGCCTGGCGAAATGGCGTCCCCAGCCGCTGCATGAGACGCAATGAGCGGCGACATGGGCTAGCTGCTTGCCAGCGGCAACCTCACGTCAACCACCAGACCGCCGGCCGCGCCATCCCGCAGGGTGACGCGGCCGCCGGCGTTTTCGATAACCTCGCGCACGATGGCGAGCCCCAGCCCGCTGCCTTCCTCGGTCGAGCCGGCGATGCGATAGAAGCGCTCGAACACGTGATCCCGCTCTTCCACCGGGATGCCAGGCCCGTCGTCGGTGACCGTCAGTACGGCTTCGCCATCGAGGGCCGCCAGCCTCACAGTGACGCTGCCACCTGACGAGGAGTAGCGCAGCGCATTGTCGACGAGGTTGACGATCATCTCGCGCAGCATGGTGCCGTCGCCGATGACCGGCACGGGACCGGCCTCCTCAAGGCCGAGATCGACGTTGCGGCTGACGGCGATCGGCGCATGGGTTTCCAGAACCTGGCGAGCCGCTTCGGTCAGGTCGACACGGTCGGCGCGCGGCCGTCGGCTGCCCGGCTCGGCTCTCGACAAGGTCAGCAGTTGTTCGGCAAGCCGTGCCAGGCGGCCGGAGCTTGCCTGCAAGGCCACCAGTGCCTCGTGGCGGGCATCGGGGACGGTCTCTCGCAGCGCGTAGCTCGCCTGCGTCGACAGCAGCGCCAGCGGCGTGCGCAACTGGTGCGCGGCGTTGGCGACGAAGCGGCGTTGCGACGCCATCTGTGCCCGCACACGTGCCATATAGGCGTTTAGCGCATCGATCAGCGGCCGGATTTCACTCTGCGCGCCTCGCACTTCAATCGGATCGAGGTCGCTGCGGTTCGGCGACCGCACCACGTCGCGCAGCCTGATAAGCGGCGCCAGGCCGCGATGCAGGCCAAGCAGCACGAACAGGCCGGCGATAGCCACCAGCGCCAACTGCTGGGCAAAGGCGCCAAACCAGAGTCGTCGCACCATCGCGTCATGTCCGGCAAGGGTGACGCCGACCGTAACCGATATCGGCGAATCCTCGGCGGCGCCGACCACACCCTGGCTGAAGGTAAGCAGCCGCAGCCGGTGATCGCGATAGGTTGCCTCGGTGCTGGACGGCGTCAATGCCTCCGGCAGATTGGGATAGCCGGTCAGCAGCCGCCCTCTGGCAGTCTTGACGTGGTAGTAGACGCTGTCGCGGTCGCCCGTATCGAACATCTCGATCGCTGCCGGCGGTATCGTGGCATCGAGCACACCGTCGGTCATGGCGACCTGCTCGGCGATCGTCCGAGCCGAGCCGAGCAGCATTCGGTCGGTGACCAGGTTAGCGGTGGCGAGCGCGCTGCCATGGCTGGTCCACAGATTGATGGTGGCGAGTCCGGCCAGCGGCAGCACCACCCATGCCAACAATTGCAGGCGGAGGCTATTGATCTTCATGTCGCAAGAGATAGCCGAGGCCACGCAAGGTGGCGATCTGGACCCGCGACCCTTCGAGCTTCTTGCGCACGCGATGCACATAGATCTCGATGGCGCTGGGGTCGGCATCGGTCTCGAAGTCATAGATCGCCGCCGAAAGTGCTGCCTTGCTCACCGTGCGCCCGGCCTTCACCATCAATTGCTCCAGCACCGCATGCTCGCGGGGGGTGAGCGCCAGTGCTTCGCCGGCGAGCGAAAACAGCCTTGTGTTGGTGTCGAAGACGAGATCGCCGCAGGCAACGACAGGCGCAGTGCGGTCATTGGCGCGGCGCAACTGCGCCCGGATACGGGCCTCGAGCTCCTCGATCTGGAATGGCTTGGCCAGATAGTCGTCGGCGCCTTCATTGAGGCCCTTGACCCTGCCGTCGAGGCTGGCATTGGCGGTCAGCACGATCACCGGCACCCGGTTGCCGCGCGCCCGCAGCAAGCGCAGCACCTCCAGGCCGCTCATGCGCGGCAGCGCCAGGTCGAGGATGACGAGCGCATGGTCGCCCGCCGCCAGCGCGTGCTCGACATCCTCGCCGTCATGGACGATGTCGACTACATAATTCGCCTGGCGCAAGGTCTTGCCCAGCCAGTCGGCCAGTTCGCGATTGTCCTCAACGAGCAGCAGTCGCATATCTATGACAGTCCCGATCCCATTTGCGGCCTTCCAGCGGGTCGCCTTGGCTTGATGACCGCGGCACCCCTGATCTCTCCTGAATGAGCGACAGTATCGATCTCAACGCAAGACAAATGCGGTCTTGGCGAGGGATAACTGCAGACCCTTGCCGCTTCAAATCTATCAATCCATACCCGCAAATCGAACCGAACGGTTCGGTTCTGATTGACAGATTGTACCGCAAACGGTGAACAATGGCCTCCGAAAACACTCCACTTTGGTTGGGGGCGCTGAGCCTAATGAGCTGAAATCATTGCGTAAATCGCGCAGAAATTGCTGCAATGCAATATGCATTGTCTATAATATAAGCAAATCCTGCAAAGTCGACGCGACTGGTAATCCCAAAAGGCATTCCCTACTTCGGGGTGGTCCGAGCGACGCGAAAATCCTCCCAAGGGCACGCCACTAGACGGACAGGACAGATAAATACTGGAGTAAAGAAAATGACCAAGATCGCTCTCACCGCCGCCGCCATCCTCGTCGCCACGGGCACCGCTTTTGCCGGCAGCGACAACTACGGCTCCAACAACGTCAATCAGCCCGCCGCCGCTGTCGACCATTCGGTCACCGCTTCGACCTCGAAGTCGACCGCGACCGTCCAGGCCCAGGCTCCGCAGGGCGCTGACCGCAACCTCTTCGGCCGCTAATCGCGACTGCCGAGATCAACCTAATTTGAATTCAGGAGTACTTAAAATGACCAAGATCGCTCTTACCGCCGCCGCCATCCTCGTCGCCACGGGCACCGCTTTCGCCGGCAGCGACAACTACGGCTCCAACAACGTCAACCAGCCCGCCGCCGCTGTCGATCATTCGGTCACCGCTTCGACCTCGAAGTCGACCGCGACCGTCCAGGCCCAGGCTCCGCAGGGCGCCGACCGCAACCTCTTCGGCCGCTAAATCGCGACTGCCGATATCAACCCGAACTTCAATTCAGGAGTACTTAAAATGACCAAGATCGCTCTCACCGCCGCTGCCATCCTCGTCGCCACGGGCGCCGCTTTTGCCGGCAGCGACAATTATGGATCCAACAATGCCAACCAGCCGGCTGTCAGCCAGTCGTCCTCTAACATCGACACCACGCATACCGGTTCGATCGTGAAGTCTTTGAAGGCACAGGGCGACGCCAATGCCGACGTCCCGGCTCAGTCGGGTCAGGGCATCTGGGGCCGTTAATTCCTTCAATCCCCGGAAGACGACAAAGAGCGGTGGGCCTGGCCCGCCGCTCTTGTTTTTTATGCATGCGATTGTACCGATCTGAAATCGAACCGATCGGTTCAAATAATGTTGACGAACCGTGAGCGGACGGTCAACGCCGACTCGACAAATCGCCACAATGTGCACGGGCGCCTTCCGATAACCATATGATATTTATTAATAAATTTTCTTACACCTGACCCTTGGCCAAAATTCAAGGTCCGGATCTCGCGCGTGATGGAACATCTTCGTGATTGGAAGTCGGCGAACGAAAAACCCACTTCCAGCCTGTCCGAGCGACGCGAAATTCCTCCCAAGGGCACGCCACTAGACGGACAGAACTAGGAATACTGGAGTAAAGAAAATGACCAAGATTGCACTTACCGCTGCTGCCATCCTCGTTGCCACGGGCAGCGCCTTTGCCAGTAGCGACCATTATGGCTCGGACAACGTCAACCAGCCGGCCATCACAGCGCCTGCGGGCAACATCGACCACAGCCACACGGCCTCGATCCGCAAGCCGGTCGAGCATCACGGCTTCAAGCTGACGCCTGATTCTGTCCAGCCGGAATCCGGCCAGGGGATCTGGGGCAACTAAGCCAACGCTCAAGCAGGCCTCGATGACAAAGAGCGGTGGGTTCGGCCCGCCGCTCTTGTTTTTTTGCGCAGCAGGGCAGGCACGGGCTGGCATCGGTTTGAGCAGCAGAGGGAAAGCTCCGCGTCCGGGAATAAAACCGGATGGCCTCGGGTCTTATTCCCAGCGGAACCGTCCTCCCAAGACGCCGCCTAACGGAGAAACCAGGAGATTGAAATGAACAAGATTGCTCTCGCTGCCGCCGCTATTCTCATTGCGACCGGCGGCGCCCTTGCCGGCAGTGACCACTACGGCTCCGACAATGCCAACCAGCCGGTTGCCTCGATTGCCGGCGTGGATCACGCCGCCACCAGCGCGGTCAAGAACACTGATATGGCCGGGCACAAGGCGGGCGATACCAGGATGAAGACCACCACCGACTGGCCGGAACCCGGCCAGGGTATCTGGGGCAACTGAGGTTTCGGGCGCGGCGGGCTTGCCCGCCGCATGCCCGGCAGGACTTCTAGCTCAGATCCTTGGGGCGCAGGCAATGCGTCAGTCGGGCGACCGACAAGCCAGACCAGTCGCCGTCGAAGACAAAGCGCGCGATGGCTGCCGTGGGGAACTTTTCCTCGAGCCTCTTGTGGGCCTTGGCCTCCGAGCCTGATCCGGCAAGCTGTTTCGCCAGATCCTCCAAGCCCGGATTGTGGCCGACCACCGCCAGGCAGCCGCTTGATGGGTCGACTTTACGAATCTGGCTTAGAATATCCGCCGCTGAAGTCTCGTAGAGCGCTTCGGCGAACACGACCTTGGGATACGCCGGCAGTTCCGCGGCGATCAGCCGCCATGTATCACGGGTGCGCAGAGCCGACGACACCAGCACCAGATCCGGCAGCCAGTCGCGCGCCGCAAGCTCCCGCCCTATCAATTTGGCCGCCTTCAACCCGCGTTCGGCCAGCGGCCGGTCGACATCATCGAGAGCAGGGTCGTCCCAGCTCGATTTGGCGTGGCGCAGAAGGAGTAGCTGTTTCATCATTTTGAGCCCGACCAGGGAATATCGGCATGAAAGTCTCTGCCATATCCGCCGCCGTGCTTGGTGCCGGCTTCAGTGTCGAAAGCTGCGGCAAGGGCACCGAAGATAAACAACCCGACGCGCCGCTCATCCTTATCCCACCGGACGACGATATCCGATCCGCTGATGGCCCAAGAGCCCGATCGTATGTGAATTGTATCAACGACGGAGCCTGACTCGTCTCCTTGGGCTCGATAGAGGTAAAAATATGCGGTGGCGTTTTGCGGGTCTCCCGCCTCGTCATATTCGAAAACGCCGGCCAGGTCGCCTCTCGTCCGGATCGCACTGTCGAAAACGCCCATTGGCCTCGGCCCTCAGGGCGTAATCCGCGCCAGATGCTCCAGATCGGCTTCCTCGCGCAGCGGATCGGGCGCCATCACCACCGAGGTGCCGTTGTCGGCATCGTCGGCAAAGTGGGCGAGCACCGTGCGCCCGGCCTCCATGCGCGCCTTGCCTTCGGCGACCAGGCCCAGCGCCAGCGGATAAAGCCGGTGCTCGGCCTTCAGCACACGGGCAGCCAGCGTATCGGCATTGTCGCCGACCATCACCGGCACGGCGGCCTGGGCGATGATCGGCCCGTCGTCCATCTCCGACGTGACGAAATGTACGGTGCAGCCATGGATGCGCAGACCCGCGGCCAGCGCGCGCGCATGGGTGTCGAGGCCCTTGAATGCCGGCAGCAGGGCAGGGTGGATGTTGATCATCCGGCCTTGCCATTTCTGGACGAAGCCGGAGGAGAGGATGCGCATGTAGCCGGCCAGCGCCACGATCTCGGCATTGAAGGCCGTGAGTGCGGCGTCGATCGCCGCGTCATGCGCCTGCTTGCTGCCATGGTTGGCGCGGGCAATGACCTGCGTGGCGATGCCGCGCGCCTTGGCGATGCCGAGGCCGGCGGCGTCGGCCTTGTCGGAAATCACGCCGACGATCTCGGCCGGGAAGGCCGGGTCGCTGGCCGCCGCGATCAGCGCGGTCATGTTGGAGCCGCGTCCCGATATCAGGACGACAGTGCGTTTTCTCTGCGTGCTCATAGGCCGATCGAGCCCCGATAGATGACGCCGGCATCGCGGCGCGGCACGATGCGGCCGATCGGCGTCACCGTCTCGCCGGCTTCCTGCAGCACGGCGGCGACCTGCGCCGCCTGGCCCGAGGCGACCGCCAGGATCATGCCGACGCCGCAATTGAAGGTGCGCATCATTTCTTCCGGCGCCACGCCGCCGCTCTTGGCCAGCCAAGAGAACACCGCCGGCACGTCTATGGCTTCCAGGTCGAGCTCGGCCGAGAAATCCTTGGGCAGCACGCGCGGAATGTTCTCCGGGAAACCGCCGCCGGTGATGTGCGCCAGCGCCTTGATGCCATGCGTGTTGCGGATCGCCTTGAGGATCGACTTGACGTAGATGCGGGTCGGTTCGAGCAGCGCCTCGGCCAGCGTCGCCTCGTCGTTGAACGGCGCCGGATCGCTCCACGCCAGGCCGCTGGCGGCGACGATGCGGCGCACCAGCGAAAAACCGTTCGAATGCAGGCCCGAGGACGCGAGACCCAAAAGCACGTCGCCTTCGACGATGTCGTCGGTGGGGAGAAGCTGGCCGCGTTCGGCCGCTCCCACGGCAAAGCCGGCGAGATCATAGTCGTTGCCGTGATACATGCCGGGCATTTCCGCCGTCTCGCCGCCGATCAGCGCGCAGCCGGCCTGCCGGCAGCCTTCGGCGATGCCGCCGACGATCGCCGCACCCTGGTCGGGGTCGAGCTTGCCGGTGGCGAAATAGTCGAGGAAGAATAGCGGTTCCGCACCCTGCACGACGATGTCGTTGACGCACATGGCGACGAGGTCGATGCCGATCGTGTCGTGCTTGCCGGCATCGATGGCGATCTTGAGCTTGGTGCCGACGCCGTCATTGGCGGCGACCAGCACCGGATCGGTGAAGCCGGCCGCCTTGAGGTCGAACAACCCGCCGAAACCGCCGATCTCGCCATCCGCACCGGGCCGGCGCGTGGCACGCACCAGCGGCTTGATCTTCTCGACCATGAGATTGCCGGCATCGATATCGACGCCGGCCTCGGCATAAGTGAGCCCGTTCCTGCGCTTGCTCGTCTTGGCCTGGCCCGTTTTGGGCTGGCCCGTTTTGCGCTGGCTTGTGTCGCGCTTGCTCATCGCAATTTTCCTGCTCGTTTGCGGGCTCTTCGCATGAACGGTTTCGGTCCGCAAGGATAACGGCGGAGCCGAGCGCCATTTGACCTGACAAAAGCGTGGATAGAATGGCATCGGGTTTGGCGCTCGCACCTGGAACGAACTGTCCCTTGTGGCGGCTCTCCATCTCCTTCATCTATCTCCAAACAGCGCATGGCGGGACAATGAGTTGACCATCCCCAATCTGATCACCATCCTGCGCCTTCTCCTGGTGCCTGCCGTGGTGCTGGCCATGCTGCAGGCCCGCTGGGACTGGGCCTTTGCCGGCTTCGTCATCGCCGGCGTCTCGGATGGCGTCGACGGCTTCATTGCCCGCCGTTTCAACCAGCAGTCCGAACTCGGCGCCTATCTGGATCCGGTGGCCGACAAGCTGCTTCTGGTTTCGGTGTTCGTCGTCATGGGCTTCATCGGGCAGTTGCCGCTGTGGCTGGTCGTCACCATGGTGTCGCGCGATGCGCTGATCGTCTGCGCGGTCCTGTTGTCCACGGTGATGGCGCATCCGGTCGAGATAAAGCCGTTCCTGGTGTCGAAGGCCAATACAGCCATCCAGATCGTGCTGGCGGCGGTCGTGCTGGGCGAACTCGCCTTTGCCATGCACCTCGACCCGCTGCGGCCAGCCCTCATATTGCTGTCCGGGGTCTTGACCGTGGCTTCGGCCGCGGCCTATCTCGTGGCTTGGCTGAGGCATATGAGCGGCTATGGCGAAGGCTCCAATCCGGACATCTGAGGAAGAAGCGGCGGTGATCGAGGCCGCGGCTGCCGATCTTGCCGCGGCCTCCGCGTTCCGCCGGCAAATCTCCTTCTGGGTGGCCGGCGTCGCCGCCCTTGCGCTGTTCCTCTATATGTTCAGCAACATTCTGCTGCCCTTCGTCGCCGGCATGGTGCTTGCCTATTTCCTCGATCCGGTCGCCGACCGGCTGCAGCGGCTTGGCCTGTCCCGTTTCATGGCGACGGTGGTCATCCTCATCACCTTCCTCATCGTGCTGGTGCTGGCCTTTGTCATCCTCATCCCGGTCCTGGCGACGCAGATGGCCGATTTCGCCGGCAAACTGCCGGAATACCTGACCCGGCTGCAGAGCCTGATCACCTCCTTTGATCCGAAATGGCTCGAGCAGAAATTCGGCGTCAACGCCAATGGCTTGCGCGATGGGCTGAATTCGCTGCTGACGTCGGGTTTCGGTCTGCTCACCACGGTCTTCACCTCGATCTGGAGTTCGGGCGTGGCGCTGGTCTCGGTGGTCAGCCTGTTCGTGGTGACGCCTGTGGTTGCCTTCTACATGCTGCTCGACTGGGACCGCATGGTGGCGGTCATCGACAGCTGGGTGCCGCGCGACAATGTCGCGACCGTGCGCGCCATTGCGCGCGACATCAACACCGCGACCGCCGGCTTCGTACGCGGCCAGGGCACGCTCTGCCTGGTGCTAGGCGCCATGTATGCCACCGGCCTGACGCTGACCGGGCTGAATTTCGCCATCCTCATCGGCCTGTTCGCCGGGCTCATCTCCTTCATCCCCTATGTCGGCTCGCTGACCGGGCTGGTGCTGGCCGTCGGCGTCGCGTTCGTCCAGTTCTGGCCGGACTGGACTATGATCGTCGCCGTCGCCGTGGTCTTCTTCATCGGCCAGTTCATCGAAGGCAACATCCTGCAGCCCAGGCTGGTCGGCAAAAGCGTCGGCCTGCATCCGGTGTGGCTGATGTTCGCCCTGTTTGCCTTCGGCGCGCTGTTCGGTTTTGTCGGTCTGCTGATTGCCGTGCCGGCTTCCGCTGCCGTCGCCGTTCTGGTGCGCTTCGCTATCGCCCGCTATCTCGAATCGCCGCTTTACAAGGGCCACGCGACAGAGGCCGCGCCGCCGCTGCCGGCCGATCGTGGCGGCGGCCACCGCACCCAACCACGTCGCTCGAAGTGACCGCCCAGCGAACCGATCCGCCGCGCCAGCTGCCGCTCGATCTCGGCCACGGCACTGGCTATTCGCGCGACGAACTCGTCGTCTCCGGCACCAACAACCAGGCGGCGGCACTGGTCGATCGCTGGCCGGACTGGCCCTCGCCGGTGGTGGTGCTGGCAGGCCCCGCCGGCTCCGGCAAGACGCATCTGGCCGCCATCTGGCGTGTGCGCGCCAATGCGGTCGCCGTCGACGCCCGGCGCATCGGCGACAGCATCACCAGTCTCGGCGCCCGGCCGGCGCTGATCGACGATGTCGATGCCGGCGCGGTCGACGAACAAGGCCTGTTCCATCTGATCAATGCGGTGCGCGGCGCCGGCTCGACGCTGCTGTTGACCGCGCGGCGTTTTCCCTCGGCCTGGGGTGTGTCGCTGCCCGATCTGGCCTCGCGGCTGAAGGCGGCGGCGACGGTCGAGATCCACGAGCCCGACGACCTGCTGCTGGCCGGTGTCATCACCAAACTGTTCGCCGACCGCCAGGTCGAGGTCGAACCGCATGTCGTGCAATATCTGGTGCGGCGCATCGAGCGCTCGCTGGCGACAGCCATGCGCGTAGTGGAGCGGCTGGACCGCACCGCGCTCGAGCGCAAGATGCCGATCACCCGCGCGCTCGCCGCTGAAACGATCAACGCCATGGACGAGGGGCAGCGCGAGTTCGAGATTTAGCCGATCGCGATGCCTCGACCACCAGCAGACGCTGGGCATGTCCCATTTCGGGACAGAGCAGCTGGCATCTATCTTGCTGCACAAAGTTTGCCGGCTGACCCCGGTCCTGATTGCGTTCCAAATCAGGTTGTAGGCTCGCCGGGAATGAGTTTGGGGTTCTCGCCCGGCGAGCTTGCCTTCCAGCCGCTCCTGTATACCGGGCTCGATCTATCCACGACCGACATAGGAGGCGCGCTCCAGACTTGAAGTCGGGTGGAGTGGCGGCGGTCATCCGGCAGAACTGGACCGGCACGCGTATCGTCGCGTAGGCGGGGCCTGGAGCGTGTATCCGACCAAAGGCACGACAAATCTGCCGGCTCTCGTGGCGGGCGACGGCGCCTTGGCGCGGCGGATACGAAGAAGATGGTCGGAGTGGAGAGATTCGAACTCCCGACCCTCTGGTCCCAAACCAGATGCGCTACCAGCCTGCGCTACACTCCGAACGGTCTGTTGCCTATTCATTTCGGTGTTACATGGCAAGTGCAAAAACCTTGCCGCCATGCGCATTGCGCAGTAATGACGGGCGAAGGGGCAGCGATGCTGCCTTGCACAACCATGAGGTGGCCATGTCCGCGCGCATTTTCAGCCCAGCCAAAACCGCGATGCAGTCCGGCAAGGCCAAGACCGGCCACTGGGTGCTGGAGTTCGACCCCGAGATGCGCAAGAAGATCGATCCCCTGATGGGCTATACGACGTCGGGAGACATGAGAAGCCAGATCAGGCTGACCTTCGACACCCGCGAAGAGGCCGTGGCCTACGCCGAAAAGGAAGGTCTTGCCTTCCGTGTCGAGGAGCCGAAAGAGACCAAGCGCCGCCAGATTTCCTATGCGGAGAATTTCCGCTATGACCGCAGGACGCCCTGGACGCATTGAACGGCGCCAGCGCCAGATATCCAGCCGGCCCCTTCGGCCGGCCAGCGGTCCCGTAGCTCAGCTGGATAGAGCACCGGCCTTCTAAGCCGATGGTCACAGGTTCGAATCCTGTCGGGATCGCCAATAAATCGATGATTTTGCGAGGTTATTTCCTTCCTGTCAAAGGTATGTCGGTTCGCTTTCTGCCGCGCCGGCACGGTGCAGGCTCGCCGTAAGAAATGACCGGCGGGAACCCGACGCTTGCCAGCGCGTTTCGTCGCATGCTCAAGAAGATCGCCTTCGCCGCCGTGCTGTTCCAGGTTGCCGTTTTCTCGGCTCTGATAACGCAGACTGTTCTTTTCGCATCGACGGCGACCCAAGCCGCCGACGTACAGCGCAGCGAACCCGTTGCCGTCACCGACAAGGAATGCGCCGCCGCGAGGTGGCCGAACATTCCGGGTCGTTGTCTGGAGCGGGTTGAGGCGCGCAGCTCCACCGTGACCATGGTGCTGACGACCGGACAATAGAGCAAAGCTGCGTGGGGCGACCCGGAATTATTTCGTGATCCGCCGAGGCTGGAACCTTAGCCCATATCAGGCGTTCGGGGCCTTGTATTCGCGGGGCCTCATAAAACGCAATGTGTGGGCCGGCGAACGGGCGGGGCAAAACAAGCGCGGGTTGGGGGAGGAGAAAACAAGGCCATGTCGAAACGTGAAATTGGAACGTCCCCTGCCTTGGGACGGCGTATCGCTCAACTCAGAGCCAGAATGCAGGATGCCGAAATTTCCGAGCATGAGATGAAGACCTTCCATAAGGTCGCTGCCATCATGGGGCCGGGCGACGGGTCGCTACAGCTGGATGCCGACGACCTGATCGCGGCATCCTTCGTTGTCGAAGCAAGTGGACCGGCGCCGAATCGTTGACGTTATAAATTCCCCGCATCGCGCGAAATTTAGTTAGCGGGCTTGCGTTCACCGCCGGAGCACGGCTGTTCATTGGGCGAGCATGCTCCGGCTCCCTGATCTCGAATTGAAGGGAAAGTCTTATCAATTTGTTTGCGTTGGTGCGTCATAGTAGCGACGGCTAACGGAGTAGAATGGGATGAAGCTCGACCTGTCGCCGACCAGCTGGGGCAGGGTGATCGCTGTCACCGCCGCCGGCACGGCATTCTTCATCGCCGTGGCGTTTTTCGTCGATTCTTTCAATTTCCCCTATCTCTCGCCCGAGGCCGTCTGGCGCGCCCAAATGACGGACCTTATGCTGCCCCTGGTACTGGGCGGGTCGTTTCTGTTTTTTCTCATGTGGAAGATCCGCCAGCTGGCGATAGCTCAGCGCGACCTCAGCGTCATCGCCGCCACCGATAGCCTGACGGCGGTGCTGAATCGCGGCGCCTTCTCGATGCTGGTCGAGGCCTATCTCGAGGAGACCCGCAAGCAGGAACAGACCCGTTCCGGCGCGCTGCTGATCATCGACGCCGACCACTTCAAGTCTATCAACGACCGCCTCGGTCATGACTGTGGCGACCAGGCGCTCAAGTTGATCGCGCAGGCGATCAAGGGACAGTTGCGCGGCAGCGATATCGTCGGCCGCATCGGCGGCGAGGAGTTTGGCGTGTTTCTTCCCGGTGTCGACCCCTCGCAATCCTGGCTGGTTGCCGAAGGCATCCGCCGGCGGATTCGTGAAATGGACTTTTCGCCCGGCGGCCGCGCCTGTCCGCTTTCCGTCAGCATCGGCGGCACCAGCTTCAGCGGGCCGACGACTTACGAGGCCATATTTTCCGCCGCTGACAGACGGCTCTATGCCGCCAAGTCGAATGGCCGCGATCAGGTGAGTTTCGACCCGGCGGAAGCCACCCTGGTTTCTCAGTCCAGCGTCGCCACGGTGCATTGACCGCAGCCTTGCTGCGCGTGAAGGCTGGGGTCGCCGCTTCCTTGACGCCGTCTTGCCGGTGTGCTTCCTCCGGCTAAGGTGATGTATTGGGCATCGCCAGAGACATTTCTGCTTTCTTGATCTCCTCGGTCTTCCGGGCCGCCGGCGCAGGTCACGACCTGTTTCGGTGCCGGCAACGAGTGACGGGACGGCCCGGGCCAGGCAAGCGCGGCGATCATGATCCACTTGTTCAACGGCTTTCAGAACCCGTTTGGCGGCAGCGAGCGCGAAACCCTGGACCTATATCGGCTGTTGAGCGCCGACCAGCAGGTGTGTCTTTGGGCAACCTCTTCGCGCGTGTCCGGTGAACTGATGCGGCAATTTCCGATTCGTCGCGTCTCGCCGGCAAGGCGCGAGGTGCCGGACGGCGGCACCTATGTCTTCCTCGGTGCGCATTGGCGTAACAAGGGGTGGCCTTACCTGATCCGACGGCCACGCCGGCTGATCTATGTCTTCAACACCTTTCACCCGAAGATCATCGGGCTGACGATCGGCATGCCGCGCCTGCTGGGCTGGCCCGGCGCCGAATTGGTGCTGATCTCGGAATTCCAGAAGCGCATGCTGCAGGTCGAAGGCGTCGTGCATCCGTCGCCGATCGATATCGAGCGTTTTTCACCACGACCGGCAAGACCGGACGGTCCGTTCACGGTGGGACGGCTAAGCCGCGACACGGCCGACAAGCATCATGCCGACGATGTGGTGCTCTACGAGGCATTGCTGGCCGACGGCGTTGCGTTGCGGATCCAGGGCGGCATGCCGCTCAAGGGCAGGCTCGCGCCGCATCCGCAACTCGAACTCCTGCCGCAGGGCCAGTTTGCCGCCGAACAATTTTTGCCGACGCTCGACGTCTTCTACTATCGCACCGGCTCGCATGTGGAGACATTCGGCCGCGTGGTGTTCGAGGCGATGGCCTGCGGTTTACCCGTGGTATGCCATTCGCATGGCGGCTATGCCGACCATATCAACCATGGTGAAAACGGTTTTCTCTTCGAGACGACGCAGCAGGCGGCGCAAATCCTGGCCGAGCTCAAGGCCGATCCGGCGCTGCGGACTGACGTGGGCCACAAGGCGCGGCAGACCGTCGAGCGACTGTTTTCGCCGCAGGCGTTGCAACAGCGGCTGGATTTCTATCGGCGTTAGCGGTACCGCCCGCGGCGACAGCTAGCCACTCCGTTTGTCATCAATCTCGACATCGCCAAAGTTGGCATGCAAAAGAATCACCGGGCGGACCGCATCGGCGCCACCAGATCGAGCGGGGCTTCTTACCAATGACATTGATGGGCGCGGCGGCACTGCTGATCCTGATCCTGACCTATGCCGGCGTCGCCATCGGCCGCATCCCCGGCCTGCGTCTCGACCGGGCGGGCATCGCGCTGCTTGGCGGCGCCGCGATGATCGCCATTGGCGCGATCAGCATGGAGGACGCCTACCGCGCCATCAATTTCGACACGATCACGCTTCTGCTCGGCATGATGATCGTGGTGGCGCATCTGAAGGTCTCCGGCGCCTTTCGTGGCCTGGGCGCCATCGCCATCGAACACGCGCACGCGCCCTTCATGCTCCTGGTGATGGTGACGCTGCTGACCGGCGTGCTGTCGGCCTTCCTGGTCAACGACGCCATCTGCCTGGTCATGGCGCCGATCGTCGTGCACGTCACTCGCGTCATCAATCGCAACCCGATCCCCTATCTGATCGCCACCGCCACCGCGTCGAACTGCGGCAGCGTCGCCACCATCACCGGCAATCCGCAGAACATGGTTATCGGCGCGCTGTCGGGCATTTCCTATCCCGCTTTTTCGGCGGCGCTGGCGCCGGTCGCCCTGTTCGGCCTCATCGCGGTCATCGTCATCGTGCGCATTGTCTATCGCGCCGAATTCACCCGCACCGCCGAATTGGCGCCGCATATCTCGCGCGGCCGCATGCATCGCGGGCAGGTGCTGAAGGCCGTGATCGTCTGCATCGGGCTGGCCATCGCCTTCTTCGCCGGCGTCCCCGTTGCCAAGGCGGCATTGATCGGCGGCGCCATTCTCCTGCTCACCCGCGCCATCAAGCCCGACCGCATCTACCGTGAGATCGATGGCCCGCTGCTGTTCATGTTCGCCGGTCTGTTCGTGGTGGTCGCCGGCGCCGAAAGGACGTTGCTGACGCCGGATCTCATCGCCTCGGCCAAGAATCTCGGCCTCGACGATGTCTGGCGCCTGTCAGGCTTCACCGCGGTGCTCTCCAACATCATGAGCAATGTTCCGGCGGTGCTGGCGCTGCGACCGTTCATACCTGGGCTGGAAAACCCCGAGCGGGCATGGCTGGTGGTGGCGATGAGTTCAACGCTCGCCGGCAATTTCACGCTGCTCGGCTCGGTCGCCAACCTGATCGTCGCCGAGCAGTCCAAGGCTGCCGGCACCCCCTTGTCCTTCGGTGCCTTCTTCAAGGTCGGCCTGCCGCTGACGCTGGTCACGCTCGTCGCCGGCACGGCATGGCTGGCGCTGGGGTTCTAGCGGGAGTGGCAAAGCGGTGACGAATACGAATCAAGCCGAAAGCGGCGATCTGATCCGACGTGCGGTGGCCGCTTTCAATTCCGGCAATCACGGCCAGGCAATGCGGCTGTGCGAGTTAGGCCTGAAGCAACACCCGAACGATCCGGCGCTTTGCCATCTTCTGGCGGCGGTCCTGTTCGCCAGGGCGGATTTGTCGGGGGCTCGCACGCGCATCGAGACGAGTCTGGCTGCTCATGCGGATAATGTGCCCGCCTTGATTCTCGCATGCAGGATTGCCCGGGCCGACGGCCGGTTCGAAGCAGCGTTGCAACAGCTGGATCGCGCGGCAAAGCTGTCATCACAGGCGGAAATACTGATCGAGCGGGCACGCACCCTCGATCAGGCAGGCAATGCTTTGGCCGCGGGCGAATGGTGGACACTTGTCTTGCAACGGGATCCGAAATCCGAGGAGGCTACGGCGCGCCTCGGACGCCTTGCCTGGCAACGCGGTGCGTCTGTCGAGGCAGAGGGCTTCCTCGAACGCGCCGTCGCCGGCGGCGGGCATCCTTCTGCCTGGTTTGATCTCGGCTTGGTGCGTCAGGACATGCGCAAGTTCGGCGCCGCCGCCCAGGCCTATCGACGCGTGCTGGAAATGAGCCCCGATACCCCGGAGGCTGCCTTCAATCTGGGCGTCGTCTTGCAGGAAACTGGCGATCTCGATGGGGCGATGCTGGCGTATTCAACGGCCTATCGTCTGCGCCCATCCACGTTCGGCGTCATCGCCATGGCGCTTACATCGGCACCGAGTGGTCGGCTGTGGCTTGATGAGGAAGCACTGCGTCGCTCACTCGCCAGTGGAGCGCCCCCGCCGGGCGCGGAACCGCTTACGGTAGACACCAGGCGTTGACAGGACACTAGCGACCGTGCGCGCATAAGACGCCTGCCGTTCTTCGTCGAACACCTCGTATTCCAGCTGCGGCGCCGCCCGCGGAACCGCAAAGCACTGTGCGACCGGGGTTCCTTTCGCGAGCACACCGGAGAACCCAGGTTCCGTCCAGACCGCCGGGAAATTGATACCGCCATCGCTGAACCGGTCGGAATCCACCAAGCCGGTCACCAGCCTGAAAGGAAGATCCTCGCGATTGACTGGATGCGTCGCGAACAGCGACCAGCCGTCCTCGACCTCGATGGTCCAGAAGCTGTTGAATTTGAGGGCGGCTTGGCCGGGCGTAGCAAACGGGCTGCCAGCGAGCTGCCCCGGCGTGTGGAAGCTCAATGGCGCTCTGGGGTGGTTCTGCGTGACCGGTTCTGGAATTTGCCAGTCCCACGAAAAGGTGCCCTTGTCGACGACGACGTCGCACGGCAGCAGGACCATGAAGCCATAGGTCATCGCATCGACAACGGGTGGGCATTGCTTGAGCGTGCGAATGTCGCGGCCGTGGATCGCCGAATAGGCGGTGGCGGGCATGGCGCGCAGCCATTCCGGCAGAGCGCCGCGCGCCGGGATCGGGCGCGGCAAATGCTCGATCAACATTGGATCACATCGAAAGATGATACGCATTACCGCCTCCCTGGCATTGCGATACCATGCTTGCCGGCTGCGTTCCAAGCCACGGTTGGTCAGTCCTTGTTCCGCGATCTCGCCCGAACAAGCGTCGCCGCGGCGTGGCCGGCTGCCGCGATGTAATCGGGATTGCGGTGGACCAGCATGATCGAGAACGAGCCGTCTATCAAAAGCACGATCTCGCGTGCCACGGCCTGCGGCTCCTCGACGCCGTGGTCGGACAATGCGCCGGCCAGCCATGCCTCGAAATTCGACTTGTGGCGCGACCCCACCTTGACCGCCGGATGGCCGGGCATCGAAGCGAGTTCCGCGGCCGTGCGCAGAAAGCCGCATCCCTTCCATTTCGGGTGGCGCGCAACCCGCGCCAGATTGCTGAAGATCGCCTCGACCTTGCGGTCCGCGCCGCCTTCCGCGACATCGAACCAGCCGGCCATCTGCCGCAGATTGGGCTGGTCGCGCCCGTCGAGATAGGCGGCGATCAGGTCGTCCTTGCTCTTGAAGTGGTAGTAGAGCGTCCGCTTGGTGAGGCCTGCCTTTTCGGCGACGGCGTCGACGCTGACGCGACCGATTCCTTCGGCATAGAACAGTTTTGTGGCGGCATCGACGATGCGTTTGCGGGTCGGGATGATGGCTTCAGGCATCAGGCATGTATACCGACTAGTGAATATACACGCAATCGAAAGCGTGATCCCTTTCCGTGGTATCTGGAAAGGAAGAACAATGGCCGATCTTATCCTGAACGAGACCCGCGACGGGGTGAGCGTTCTCACCCTCAACCGCCCGGAAAAGCTCAACGCGCTGAATTATGCCCTGATCGATCGCCTGCTCGCGGTTCTCGACACGATAGAGACCGACAATGCGGTCCGCGCTGTCATCCTGACCGGGGCAGGGGAACGTGCCTTCTCCGCCGGCGGCGATATCAACGAATTCTCATCGAGTGTCGCCGCAGGCACGGATGTGGCGTTGCGCGACTTCGTCCTGCGCGGCCAGCGACTGACGGCAAGGCTCGAAGCCTTCCGCAAACCCATCATCGCCGCTGTCAACGGGATTGCCTTCGGCGGAGGCTGCGAGATCACCGAGGCTGTGCCGCTGGCCATCGCCAGCGACCGCGCCCTGTTCGCCAAGCCGGAGATCAACCTCGCAATGCCGCCGACCTTCGGCGGCACGCAGCGCCTGCCGCGGCTCGCCGGGCGCAAGCGCGCTCTGGAACTGCTTTTGACGGGCGCAACCTTTTCGGCTGAACGAGCGGCCGAACTCGGCCTCGTCAACAAGATTGTGCCGCATGCCGAGCTGATGCCGGCAGCGCACGATCTTGCCCGTCGCATCGTCACGCATTCGCCGGCAGCGCTCGCCGGCATTCTCACTGCGGTGGCCCGCGGCATCAACCTCAGCATCGCCGAAGGGTTGTTGGTCGAGGCCGAGCAATTCGCCCGCATGGCCCCGACCGCCGATCTCAGGGAAGGCCTTGCCGCCTGGATCGAGCGGCGCAGGCCCAGCTACGACGGCTCCTGGACGCATATCACAAGGCCGGACGAGGCAAGGCGCGCCTCGCTGCGGCTCGACCAGGTTGCGGGGCAGGCCAAAGCGTCGAGATGAGGCGTCATGTCGAGGTGCAGCGTCGCTGCCTGACGGCCGTCACTTCGCCCTGACGATGAACCCCAACTGCCCCAGCACTTTCACCGCGCCGCTCTTGCCGCCCTCGAAGTCACCCGATGCCAGCCTCTTGCCGGTGGCGAATTCGTAGGCAGTGCCGAGGATCGCCTTAGGTGGATAGAGGCGGTTGTCTGCCACCAGCTCGTAGGTCGTGGTCGGGGCAAAGCCATGCTCGGCGAAGAAGCGCTCAGGCCCCAGCCGGTCATACTCTTCCATCGCCCGCATGACATGGGCGCGGGTCACGCTGTTCCAGGCAATCATGCCATCCTCCTCAGATCGATTTCACTTCGCCGCCATCCATGCGCAGCGTCGAGCCGGTCATCCAGCGCGCGGCGGGTGACACCAGGAAGGCCATCAGCTCGGCGATCTCTTCCGGCTCGCCGTAGCGGGCAATGCCGGCTTCTCTCGGGAAGTTGGCCGTCGCCTCCTCGACGCTCACCTTGTGCAGCTGCGCCCAGTGTTCGAGATAGGAGCGCCGGCGGCCGGTCATCACCGGACCGGGCAACACACTGTTGACCTGCACGCCGTCGGCGATGCCGCGGTCGGAGAAGGCCTTGGCCAGCGCGACGATGGCCGCATTGATCGTGCCGACGGCGGCATAGGGCGCCTTGGGAAACAGTGCAGAATTGCCCGACATCAGCACCGCGGCGCCCTTGGCGGCTTTCAGCGCCGGCCACGCCGCGACGGTAAGCCGGCGGGCGCCGTGCAGTTTCAGCGCCAGGCCGGCATCCCACTGCTCGTCGCACATGTCGAACAGGTCAATCTGCGGCACGGCACCGGCGATGTTGAGCAGCGCATCGATGCGGCCGAAGGCGGCGAGCGCCTGATCGACCACCGCCTTGGCGGCTTCGGGTCGGGCAAGATCGGCATCGATGACCAGCGTTTTCGCGCCCGCTACCCTCACGGCCTCGGCGGTTTCTTCGAGCTTTGAGCGGCTGCGCGCGACCAACACAAGGCCTGAGAAATCCCGCGCCAGCCGGATGGCGATGGCCTGGCCGATGCCCTGGCTGGCACCGGTGACGATGGCGACGGAATTCGACATGGCAAGTCTCCTCTTTTCAGGTCAATGCAGGAAATCGAGGATCGCTTTGGCGATCTCGCTGGCATGCGTTTCCAGTGCGAAATGGCCGGTGTCGAGCAAACGCACCACCGCGTCCGGCATGTCGCGCTTGAACGCTTCGGCGCCGGGCGGCAGGAAGAATGGATCGTTCTTGCCCCACACCGCCAGGAACGGTGGCTTGTGGGTGCGGAAATAGGCCTGGAAGGCGGGGTAAAGGGCGACATTGCTCTTGTAGTCGCCGAACAGGTCGAGCTGCACTTCCTCGGCGTCCGGCCGGCCGAAATAGAAGCTGTCGAGCGAATGACCGTCGGGCGAGATCAGATCCGCCGGCGCGCCATGCGTGTACTGCCAGGCGATCGCGTCCGGCTTGAAGGTAGGGCGCAACGCCTCGCGGTTGGCCGGCGACGGGTCGTGCCAATAGGCGCGGATGGGGTTCCAGCCATCGCTCAGGCCTTCCTCGTAGGCGTTGCCGTTCTGCGAGATGATCGCGGCGATGCGCTCGGGGTGCTTCACCGCCAGCCGGAAGCCCGTCGGCGCGCCATAGTCGAACACGTAGAGCGCATAACGGTCGAAGCCGACCACTTCGGTGAAGCGGTCGATGATTTCGGCAATGTGGTCGAACGTATAAGCAAATGTTCTGCGCGCCGGCATGTCGGAGCGGCCGAATCCCGGCAGGTCGGGCGCTACGATATGGAAGCGGTCGGCAAGCAGCGGAATGAGGTCGCGGAACATGTGGCTCGAGCTCGGGAAGCCATGCAGCAGCAACAGTTTCGGTGCGCCTGGTGTGCCGGCTTCGCGATAGAAGATGTTGAAGCCGTCGACATCGGCATTGCGGTAGGCGGTCATGGTTCTCTCCATTGCTGTAACCGAAAAATCGGCATTGGGAAGGTTATCGCGATTGAGGGTGGGCAAGCCCCCTTATGGGGCTCAGGTTCGCATCTCGCCGGCACGCGTTGGCTCTTTTTAGGTCGAGTTGATGAGTAACCTGATAAACACCTATAGAACGGTTACGGGATATGAACGTAACTTGTCAATTGGCCTTGAAGGGGTTATCACTGATTTGTGTTCAGGGCGCTCGGCGGGACCGATGCGCGATTGGAGTTACGATGACCCCTGCGATCTTTGTCGGTGACGCGCTCGGCCTGGATTTCCTCAATTCGATCGCGACGCCGCTCGATACCCCTGTCGACTGGATCAAGGATGGCGAGGGGTTGCTGGATTGGGTCGAACAGGCGCGGCTGGCGCCGTCCGAAGCGCTTGGGGACATGCGCAAGCAAGCTCTCCCGGGCGAACTCGACAAGGTCGCCGACCAGGCACGCCGCCTCAGGGAATGGTTTCGCGGGTTCGTGCGCGAACACAAGGGGCGTCCGCTGGCCGCGCAGGATCTTGCGCAATTGGATCCGCTCAACCGCCTGCTCGAGCGCGACGAGAGCTTTACCCGGATCGTCGTCCTAGCCGATAAGGACATGCCTGCGGGTAGCGAGATTCCTTTTCGGCTTCAGATGGCCCGCAAATGGCGCTCGCCCGAGGCGCTTCTGCTGCCGATCGGCGAAGCGCTGGCGCGGTTCGTCTGCAGCGAGGATTTCTCACATGTGAAAGCCTGCGAGGGTCCGGCCTGCACGCTGCTGTTCGTCGACCACACCCGCGGCCATCGGCGCCGCTGGTGCAGCATGGCGCAGTGCGGCAACCGGGCAAAGCAGGCCGCGCATCGTCACCGCGTCAAGGCGCATCACGATTAGCAGCGACGGCTTCTGCAAAAATTGGACCGACGCCGTGAAGCTGGCGGCTCTGCGCCGCCAGCCCTCGATGGCATCACGGCGCCACGTTCACATGACCCTTCATGTTGGGGTGGAAGCGGCAGAAATAGTCGACCGCTCCCGCCGCCTTCAGTGTCAGGCTCGCCGATTTCTTCGGCGGGATCATCACCTCCCAGCCGCCCTTGACGGTGGCCGTATGGGCAAACACGTCCATGTTGACCCACTCGATCGTGTCGCCGACCTTCGCCTCGACGGTCGCCGGCGAAAAGACGAGCTTGTCGATGGTGACCTCTATGGTTGCGGCCGCCGCCGGCGCCGCCATAAGCGTCAGAGCGGCCACCCATGGCAGATGGATCAAGGCGCCCGCTTTCATTTCAGCATGCCGGCGACATGTTCGGCGTGCTGCTCATGCCCCTGGAAGATCTTGAGGCCGGTCTCGAGCAGGCTCTTCAATTCGGCATTGCTGGCCGAAGGGATGAGCAGCGTTTCGAGCGCGCCATTGACCTGCTTGTGATAGGCGACTTCATTCTCGATATAGGCCTTGTCGAAAGCCGCGCCCTTCAGCTTGGCGAGTTTGGCGTGTTCTTCTTCCGCCGCCTTGGTCAGCGCCTGGCTGGTGGCGTTGTCCTCGGGCTTCACCTTGAGCTTTTTGACCAGATCGAGCGCCTGCTTGTTCACCGCCTCATGGTCGCGCTCCATGTCCTTGGCGAAGGCGACGACCTCCGTGTTCTTCGATGTCTTGATCGCCTGCTTGGCCGCCTCGATGTCGAGGACGCCGGCTGTGTAGGCGATATGGGCGATCTGCGGGTCGGTCGGCTTGTCCGCGGCCTGCGCGAACGGAGCAGCGCTGACGAAAAGCAGGGCGGCAAGGGCGGCGGTATATCGGGTGAACATGGCATCCTCCTTCGCCCGGCCGCGAGGAAGCGCCGGGCTTACATTTCCAGTTGACGCCGATTGGATGCACGGCCGGGAAAAACGTTCCCGCAAAATCGCGACGGGATCATTCCAGGCCCAGCCGCCCCATCACGGCCTTGGTCAACCGCTCGCAGCGGCGGCCGGCGAAGGGGAAGGCGTCGAGCAGGACCGGGCCGATCTCGTCGTCCAGCGCCTTGCGCAACAGGCTACGCCCCCGGTGTAGCCTTGTCTTGACGGTCTCCGGCCGCACGCCGAGCAGATCGGCGGTTTCCTCCATGCTCAGGCCCTCGATGACGCGGGCCACGAAGACCATGCGGTAGATGTCGGGAAGGCTGTCGGTCGCCCGTTCGACAAGTGCGAGAATCTGCCGCTGCGCCATCGTCCGCTCCGGGTCGTCGCTGGGGTTGAGGGGAAAGCGGATGATTTGCGCTTCCGGATTTTCGGGCATCGCCACGGTGCGGCGCCTCTTGCGCAGGCGGCCGAGCGCTTCGTTGATGACGATGCGCGACAGCCAGGTGGCGAGCGAAGAGTCGCCGCGAAATGTCGCCAGATTGGCGAAGGCGCGGACATAGGCCTCCTGGACGACGTCCTCGGCTTCGGCGTCGTTGCGCAGTATTCCGCGCGCGATGCGGTAGAGCCGCTGGTTGTATGTCTTGATGATCGTGCGGAAGGCGCCCGCGTCGCGCGCCAGGGCTCGCTGTACAAGCATCAAGTCGCCGGAAAGAGCCTCGGCCACCCCGGGCATTTTGACGGGTATTGCGAGCTTGCTCATCGCGACCGGATCTCCCCGAGCAGACGCTTGACTGCACGTTGGACGCGCCCGCCGAAAAAAGGTTCCCGAATTTCGGCAACCTGGCTCCGCTATTTTAAGCCGCCGCCAGTCCTTTGTCTGCGGCCTGCACGCGCGCTGCCGCCGCCAGAAGGTCGGTCTGGGTGATCAGGCCGAGAATGCGCCGCTCACCGTCGACGATGACCACGGCGTGGCTGCGGCCGTCGGTCAATAAGGGAAGCAGGCTCATCGCCGGTGTCTCGGGCGAAGCCGTGCCGGCCTTCGACATCACGCCCTTCACCGTATCGGTCGCCTTCGTCAGCTCCCGCAGGCCGACGGCCCCAACCAGCCTTGCATCCGCGCCGACCACCGGCAAGGTGCGGATGTTGTGATCGAGCAGTTGCTGGCGCGCCTCGTCGGCGGTGGCCTGCTCGGGCACCGAAACCACGTCGCGCGACATGATGTCCTGGCAAAGCAGCGTCCGGTGTGAGCGCACCATGGCCTGCAGCTCGACTTGCCTCAGGAGCCGTTCGAGGTCGTTGCGGTCGATGTCGAAGGTTTCGTCGAGCGTGGTCAGCGCCGCGTCGATATCCTCGGGCTGGAAGCCGACGCGCTGCTGCGCCGGCGGATCGGCCGTCCCGTGGCTGTTGGCTGCGGGGGCGGCGACATGCGGGTAGTTGCGCCGCGCCAGCCTGTGGAAAAGCAGGCCGAGCGTGACCAGGATGATCGAATTCAGGGCCACCGGCACGAACGGAAACAGGAAGCCGGCGCTGACTACGGCCGGCCCGCCGAGCACCGCCGTCAGCGCCGCCGCGCCGCCCGGCGGATGCAGGCAGCGCGTGAACGACATGGCCGCGATGGCGAGCGCCACGGCAAGGCCCGAGGCCATGACCGGATCATGGATGAAATGCGCCACCGTCACGCCCACCAGCGCCGATATGGAATTGCCGCCGATGATCGACCAGGGCTGCGCCAACGGGCTCGCGGGCACGGCGAAGAGAAGTACGGCCGAGGCGCCCATCGGCGCCACCAGCAGGGCCACATGCGGGCCGCCGCCCATTGCCAGCCCGCTGATCACGCCGGTCAGCGCGATGCCGATCGTGGCGCCGATACAGGCCAGCAGCCGCTCTCGCAGCGTCGCGCCGGCAAGGATGGGGACAAAAAGACGAAAGGCCATGGCAGGGTTGTGACCAAATGGGATTGGACGAGGGTACCAGTGCAGCACGCAATGCGGCAGAACCCGCGGATTTGAAAGTCAAACAAATCCCGAAAGCAGCGGCCCGGGAGAATAGTATTGCGCGACGCGCAGCAATGGGATGCCGCGAGCGGCTCGCGCTTTGTCATCAGCGCCAAGGCCTTGCGGCTGTCTGCTGATTCTGCCCGGCAGTCAGTCCGTGCGCGCCGGTTAGGCCGTCGCTGCGGCCAGACCGCGCAAAATGTCGTCTTTCAGGTCGTCTACATCCTCGAGACCGATCTGCAGGCGGATCAACGGGCCTTCATAAGGGCCTTTTGCAACGACGCGGTCGCCAAGCCAGACCGGCACCGCAAGGCTCTCATAGCCGCCCCAGGAATAGCCGAGGCCGAATATCCTGAGCGCGTCGAGGAAAGCGTGCTGCTCCCTCTGGCCGCCGCCGGCGAGCACGATGGAAAAGATGCCGCTCGAACCGCAAAAGTCGCGCTTCCACAGATCGTGGTCCCGGTGGCTGGGAAGGGCAGGGTGGAGCACGCGCGCCACGCCCTTCTGGCCTTCGAGCCACGACGCGATGGCCAGCGCGCTGCGCTGGTGATGCTCAAGGCGCACGCCCATGGTGCGCAGACCGCGCAGCACCTGGTAGACATCGTCGGGTCCCGCGCAGCAGCCGAGCGTGCAGAAGCTCTCGTAGATCCGCTCCCAGTGGCTCTCATTGGCCGAGACCGTGCCCAGCAGCACGTCGGAATGGCCGGCCGGATACTTCGTCGCCGCGTGGATAGAGATGTCGACGCCGTGGTCGAGCGGCCGGAAATAGAGCGGCGTCGCCCAGGTGTTGTCCATCATCACGATAGCGCCGGCCGCGTGCGCCGCCTTGGCGATCGCCGGGATGTCCTGCACCTCGAACGTGTTGGAGGCTGGCGATTCCGTGAACACCACCTTGGTGTTGGGCTTGATCAAGGCGGCGATGCCAGCGCCGATACGAGGATCATAATACTCCACCTCGACGCCGAGCCGCTTCAGCATCGTGTCGGCGAAATTACGGGTCGGATGGTAGACGCTGTCGACAATCAGCAGGTGATCGCCGGCCGATACGAAGGCGAGCAGCGGAATGGTCACCGCCGCAAGGCCCGACGGCACCACGATCGTGCCGGCGGATCCCTCCAGCGCGTCGATGGCCTGGGCAAGGGCGTCCGTCGTCGGCGTGCCGCGCGTGCCGTAGGTGTATTTCTGGCTGCGGCCAGCCATTGCGGCGGCGTTGCGGAACAGCACGGTCGAGGCGTGCACGACAGGCGGATTGACGAAGCCGAAATAGTCGTGCGGGTTGTTGCCCGAATGGGCCAACCGCGTGTTGATGCCCATTTTGCCGGAACCCTGCTCGTTGCCGTCCTTAGCCATTCTTCGTCTTCGCCTTGTTTGACAAGGCGCTAGCCATAGTGCGGCGTCGTGGACCGCGCAACAGCCCAGCCTTCGCCAAGGATAGACTTCGAATATGCCAATTCTCCGGCTGAACGGCATTGTGGCGAGGCCCTGAAACGGGCCGGCCAAGGGGCGGCAATGATTGTCGGCGGAGCCGATCGTGCCCCGGTCAACCTATTGTAGGCGGCTATGAAACATATATAATAGATTTCTAATATTAATCGCCGGATTGCCTCGATCAGATGCTGCCGGACGGTTTTTGGCCGGTTACCTCCTGATCCCCCGGTCCGGGTATCGCGTTCACAGAGCGCGGCAAGGGGAGGAATGCCATGGCCAAAGTCAAATGGACAATGAAGGCGCGCGAATTCGTCAACTGCAATTGCGCCTATGGCTGCCCATGCCAGTTCAACGCCATGCCCACACACGGCTTCTGTCAGGCGGTTACCGGCATCGAAATCGAGAGCGGGCATCACGGAGCCACCAAACTTGATGGATTGCGGCTCGTCGGGATTTTCCGCTGGCCGGGCGCCATCCATCAGGGCGGCGGCGAAGCAGCGGTGGTTGTCGACGAGAGGGCGAGCGAGGCCCAACGTGAAGCGCTGCTTCGCATACTCGGCGGACAGGACACCGAACCAGGCGCGACTATATTCGAGGTCTTCTCGACCACGCTGGAGAAATTCCATGACCCGATCTTTGCCCCGATCGACTTCGAGGTCGACGTCGACGCGCGAACCGGACGCCTGCATGTCGAGGGCGTAGCCGACGGTCATGGCGAGCCGATCAAGAATCCGGTCACCGGCGCCGAGCATCGGGCACGCATCGACCTGCCGCACGGCTCCGAATACGCAATGGCCGAGATCGGGCGCGGCTGGACCAAGGCGACAGGCCCGATCAAGTTCGAGGTGGCCGACACGCACAGTCATTTTGCCAATCTGCATCTCACGCAGAGCGGCGTCGTCCATTGAGCTGATCCAATGGGCGACACGGCCTTAGAGGCGGTGCTGCGGCGCGACCGCACGGTCGTGATGACCGCGATCGTCGTGATTGCGGTGCTCGCCTGGGCCTATGTGCTGTGGCTCGCCATCGACATGGCCATGCCCACATCCCCGATGCCGGCTGGAGCGAGCGGCGATATGGCCGCAATGGACATGTCGAATATCGACATGGGTGGCATGGATATGGGCGCCGCCGTGGCGCCCGGTTTCCGGGCCTGGGCACCCGCCGATTTCGCCTTCATCTTCACCATGTGGGCGGTGATGATGGTCGGCATGATGACGCCTTCGGTCGCGCCGCTGCTGCTGCTCTATGCCGGCATCGGCCGCAAGGCGCAGGCGGATGGCCGCCCCATCGCTTCGACCGGATGGTTTTTTACCGGCTATCTCACCGTCTGGATCGTCTTCAGCATCGCCGCGACCGTCGCGCAATGGCTGCTCGGCCGCCTGGCCCTGCTCGACCCCTCGATGGCGACCGACAGCACGATCCTCGGCGGCCTCGTCCTGATCGCCGCCGGCCTCTATCAATGGACGCCGATCAAGGGCGTCTGCTTGCGCCAATGTCAGGGGCCGATCGGGTTCCTGATGAGCCATGGCGGGTTCCGTTCCGCGCCGGTCGGCGCGATTCGGCTAGGTGTCGACCACGGCCTCTATTGTCTGGGCTGCTGCTGGGCGCTGATGGCCCTGCTGTTCGTCGGCGGCGTCATGAACATCCTGTGGATTGCCGCTATCGCCATCCTCGTTCTCCTGGAAAAGATGGCTACGAGCGGGCCGTTGATCTCGCGCATTTCGGGCGCGCTGATGGTGGCCGCCGGCGTGTGGTTGATGTCTCGCGCACTTTGACGGCGCAGATCCGATGACAGTCTTCGGACTTGCCAATTCATCCGGTATCCAGATCAGGGACGCCAAGCTCGTGCCAGTTATGGATTTCGCCGCTGACCCGCATTTGCGATGAATGCGCTTTGCCGACTTTATTAGCGCCGTGACTAAATTGCGGCTGCGTTTGTCTGCAATTCGGGCATTTCAGGCAATCGATTTTCAAAGACGTTCGGATTCGGTCATTTCCCTTGACCTCACAGGAATTATCGCCTTCGATGCTGTTCGTGAATGGGAGGCGGCGCGTCGCTTACGATGCGGGATTCCGGGAATGGGATGGAATGGGAGCTGCGTTCACACGGGAAAAAAGATCAGGTTTTGCCTGAAAACAGAAAAGGGTCTGTGGGTCATGAAACATATTGCTATCGGCATCCTTGGCGCCGCTACGCTCGGGTTTATGGGGTCGGCCGCGTCGGCGACGACGCTCGACACCGTCAAGGCGAAGGGCTTCATCCAATGCGGTGTCTCGACGGGTCTGGCCGGTTTCTCGGCGCCCGACGACAAGGGTGACTGGCAGGGCATCGACGCGGATTTCTGCCGCGCTGTCGCGGCCGCCGTCTTCGGTGACGGCACCAAGGTCAAGTTCACCCCGCTCAGCGCCAAGGAGCGCTTCACCGCGCTGCAGTCCGGCGAGGTCGACATCCTGTCGCGCAACACCACCTGGACCATCAATCGCGACACGGCGCTTGGCCTGAATTTTATCGGCACGACCTACTATGACGGCCAGGGCTTCATGATCAACGCCAAGAAGCTGCCTGGCGTCAATTCGGCGCTCCAGCTCTCGGGCGCGGCCGTGTGCGTGCAGAGCGGCACCACCACAGAGCTGAACCTCGCCGACTACTTCAAGGCGAACAAGATGGAGTACAATCCGGTCGTCTTCGAGAAGCTCGAAGAGGTCAACGCCGCCTATGACGCCGGCCGCTGCGATGTCTACACCACGGACCAGTCGGGCCTTTACGGTATCCGCCTGACGCTGGGCTCGCCGGCCGATCACGTCGTGCTGCCCGAGATCATCTCCAAGGAGCCGCTCGGACCGGCGGTGCGCCAAGGCGACGACCAGTGGTACCACATCGTCAAGTGGACGTATTTCGCGCTGCTTGACGCCGAGGAACTCGGCATCACAAAGGCCAATGTCGATGAAATGAAGAACTCGGCCAGCCCGGAGATCAAGCGCGTTCTCGGCCAGGAAGCCGACACCAAGATCGGCACCGATCTCGGCGTCTCCAATGACTGGGTCGTCAATATCGTCAAGGCCGTCGGCAATTACGGCGAAATGTTCGATCGCAATGTCGGCTCGGGCAGCCCGCTCAAGATCGCGCGCGGCATCAATGCGCTGTGGACCAAGGGCGGCCTGCAATACGCTCCGCCGATCCGCTGACCGAAATGTGATCCGGAAGGCAGATATCTGCCTTCCGGTTTCTCTTTTCAGGGGACGGGCACATGGCATCGCAGGAAGTTCTTCGCGAGGAGTCCAGCAGGGCTTCCTTCATCAATGACCCGAAGATACGCAGTCTCTTCTTCCAGACGCTGGTCGTCATCGTCCTGTTCGGCTCCGTCTGGTGGATCGTGCAGAACGTCATCGACAATCTGCAGCGCCTGCACATCGCTTCCGGCTTCGGTTTTCTGAGGGGCAGAGCCGGGTTCGACATTTCGGATACGCCGATCGCCTATACGTCGGACTCGACTTATGGCCGCGCCATCGTCGTCGGCCTGATCAACACCATCATCGTCGCCGTGGCCGGCATCATCACCGCCACAATCATCGGCTTCGTCATCGGCATCGGCCGCCTGTCGCAGAACTGGCTGATCCAGAAGATCTGTACGGTCTATGTCGAGATCTTCCGCAACATCCCGCCGCTGCTGGTCATCTTCTTCTGGTATTCCGGCGTGCTTGCCGTGCTGCCGGCGCCGCGTGACAGCTATCATCTGCCCTTCGGCTCCTTCCTCAACCAGCGCGGCTTCTACTTTCCCCGCGCAGTCTGGGGCGAGGGTTCCTGGCTGATCTTCGTCGCCCTCCTTGTCGGCATCGCCATGGCCTGGTTCGTCGCCCGCACGGCGCGTCAGCGGCAGATGGCGACCGGCCAGCAATTTCCAGTGTTTTGGACCTCGGTGGCGCTGATCGTCGGCCTGCCGGTGCTCGCCTATGTGCTGAGCGGCTTTCCGCTCAGCTTTGATCTTCCCAAACAATCGACCTTCAATCTGACCGGCGGCTTTCAGGTCAAGCCGGAGTTCCTGTCGCTCTATCTGGCGCTGTCCTGCTACACGGCCGCCTTCATCGCCGAAATCGTGCGCGCCGGCATCAGGGGCGTCAGCAAGGGCCAGACCGAGGCGGCCGCGGCACTTGGGCTGCGGTCCGGGTCGATCTTGCGGCTGGTTGTGGTGCCGCAGGCCATGCGTATCGTCATCCCGCCGCTGACCAGCCAGTATCTCAACCTGACCAAGAACTCCTCGCTGGCGATCGCCATCGGCTATCCCGACCTGACGGCGACCGCCGGCACGGTGTTGAACCAGACCGGACAGGCGGTCGAAGGCGTGCTGATCATGATGATCGCCTATCTCATACTCAGCCTGGTGACCTCCGCCGTCATGAACGTGGTCAACGCCAGAATGGCGCTGGTGGAGAGGTAGAGCCATGCAGGAACACGATATGTCCTGGGTGCGCACCGAAATGGCCTTGGCGCAGCCTGCACCGGCCAGCGTCAGCGGCCCCGGCGCCTGGGTGCGCAGGAACCTGATCGGTTCGGTTGGCGACACCATCCTCACGATCCTCGGCATCGTCATCGTCGCCTGGGTTCTGCCGCAAATCATCAACTGGGCGTTCATCAACGCCGTGTGGACAGGGCCGGACCGCACCGTCTGCGCGACCGTCGCGCAAGGCGGCATTCAGCCGGATGGCTGGAGCGGCGCCTGCTGGGCCTTCGTCAATGCCAAGTTCGGCCAGTTCATGTTCGGAACCTATCCGGTCGAGGAGCGCTGGCGGCCGATCTTGGTCGCCATCCTGTTCACCGCGCTGCTGGTGCCGATGCTGATCCCGCGTGTGCCGCGCAAGGGATTGAACGCCATCCTGCTGTTCCTGGTACTGCCGATCGTCTCGTTCTTCCTGCTGGTCGGCGGCGTATTCGGCCTGCCGCATGTCGAAACCTCGCGCTGGGGCGGGCTGCTGATCACACTGAGCCTTTCCTTCGTCGGCATCGCGGTGTCGCTGCCGCTGGGAACCGTGCTGGCGCTCGGCCGGCGCTCCAAGATGCCCATCGTCAAGATGTTGTGCGTGGTCTTCATCGAAGCCGTGCGCGGCATCCCGCTGATTACCGTTCTGTTCTTCGTCAGCGTCATGCTGCCGCTGTTCCTGCCGGCCGGCGTCACCTTCGACAAATATTTGCGGGCGCTGATTGGCGTGTCGCTGTTTGCCGCCGCCTACATGGCCGAAGTGGTGCGCGGCGGGCTGCAGGCTATTCCGAAAGGCCAGTACGAGGGCGCCGATTCGCTCGGCCTCGGTTACTGGCAGAAGATGGGACTGATCGTGCTGCCGCAGGCGCTGAAGCTTGTCATTCCCGGCATCGTCAACACCTTCATCGGCATGTTCAAGGATACCAGCCTGGTCCTCATCATCTCGATGTTCGACCTGCTCGGTATCGTGAAGCAGAATTTTTCCGACGCCAACTGGGCAACGGCGCAGACCGCCAAATCCGGTCTCGTCTTCGCCGCCTTTGTCTTTTGGCTGTTCTGCTTCGGCATGTCGCGCTATTCAATGTACACCGAACGCCGGCTCGACACCGGCCACAAACGCTAACAAAAGAATAAGGGGACCCGTCATGGCCACCGAAAACGCCGTCAGCGCCGAAGAGATCAAGGTCAACGCCGCCAAGATGCACATCTCGACCACCGATGTCGCCATCGACATCATCGCCATGCACAAATGGTATGGCGAGTTCCATGTGCTGAAAGACATCAACCTCAAAGTGATGCGCGGCGAACGCATCGTCATCTGCGGCCCGTCGGGCTCCGGCAAATCGACGATGATCCGCTGCATCAACCGGCTAGAAGAGCATCAGAAGGGCAAGATCATCGTCGATGGCAAGGAGTTGACCAACGATCTGAAAAAGATCGACGAGGTGCGCCGCGAGGTCGGCATGGTGTTCCAGCACTTCAACCTGTTCCCGCATCTGACCATCCTGGAGAACTGCACGCTTGCGCCGATCTGGGTGCGCAAGACACCGAAGAAACAGGCCGAGGAAATCGCCATGCATTTCCTCAAGCGCGTGAAAATCCCCGAGCAGGCCAACAAATATCCCGGCCAGCTATCTGGCGGCCAGCAGCAGCGCGTGGCCATCGCGCGTTCGCTGTGCATGAACCCTCGCATCATGCTGTTCGATGAGCCGACCTCGGCGCTCGACCCGGAAATGATCAAGGAAGTGCTGGAGACCATGGTTGGTCTGGCCGAGGAAGGCATGACCATGCTGTGCGTCACCCACGAAATGGGCTTTGCCCGCAAGGTCGCCAACCGGGTGATCTTCATGGATCAGGGCCAGATCGTCGAGCAGAACACGCCGGCCGAGTTCTTCGACCACCCGCGCCACGAGCGCACGAAATTGTTCCTCAGCCAGATCCTGCACTGAGCGGTTCCAAACTGAGCGCAAGAGCCCGGCCGCAACGCGGCCGGGCTCTTTGCTTGTGGATCGGGTGATGCGATTGGCGGCGGGGACGTCATCGATGAGAAAAGTCCTGCGTTTCCTCTCCATGGTGCTGGCCGCGATCGTGCTTGCGGCGACCCTCGGCACGCTGGTGCCGCGCCCGCTCTGGCCGGCGGCGTCGGCGGGCGAGGGCACGCGGCATATACTGGTGCTGAAGAACCCGATCCATACCGATATCGCCATTCCAGTGGACGACGCCGTACGCAAGCGCTTCCACTTCCTGGTGGACGCCGGGCTGCCGTCAGATGCGCCCGAGGTGCGCTACATCGTCTTCGGCTGGGGCGGCCGCGCCTTCTATCTGGAAACACCGACGTGGTCCGAGCTCAAGGCCGTTCCGGTGATGAAGGCGCTGACCCTCGACGCCTCGGTCATGCATGTCGATGTCGCCGGCGCTATCGTCGAACCGCATCCCGATGTCGCCGGCTTCGACATTGGTGATGATCAGTTCACGGCCTTGCTTGATTTTATCGCAGCCAGTTTTCAGCAGGGGCCTGGCGGCCCGATCGTCATCGAGAATGCGGCCTACTCCAGCTTCGACCGCTTCTACGAGGCGAACGGTCATTTCAACGCACTGGTCGGCTGCAACACTTGGACCGCCGCCGCGTTGCGCACCGCCGGCCTGCGGACCGGCTGGTGGAACCCGTTGCCGGTGTCGCTGGGATGGTCGTTGCGGCTGTATAATTAGCTAATCGGCTTTACGGTCCTGCTTCATCACATATTCGCGCAATGCCTTATTGATCGCGCTTTGATAACCGCGACCATCGGGCTCGCGCCCCTTGAACCATGCGACTAGATCAGAGTCGACGTCCTACCGCCTGACGACCCTCTGCTCCTCCCAGCCATAAAGCCAGTCGAGGTCGGCGGCGAGCTTCTCCGCAGGCCGTGCCGCCAGCACCACATTGCGGGCCAGTGCCACCGGACCTCGGGCGTGCCAGGCAAGCCGGTTGAGCGCACCGCGCTTGAGGACCCTCTCCACGCGCGGCCGCCGCAGATTTTCCCAGATGGTGAGGCTCTGTCGCGGATCGGCGGGAAAGTCGGTGACCAGAGTGGCGAGCGTCGCTGCATCCTCGATCGCCATTGCCGCGCCCTGTGCAGCGAACGGCGTCATCGCATGCGCGGCATCGCCGATCAGCGCGATGCCGGCTGGCATTGTCCAGGGCTGCTTCTGCTCCACGGTATGCAGCGGCCAGGTCAGCCACGGGCCGGCCTGTTCCACCAGCTTCACGAGTCCTGGCGCGGTGCCGCGCATGGCGGCGGCGAGGATGCCGGGATCGGCACGGCCGGACCACCCCTCGGCGATGCGCTCGCCTTTGGTGAACGCGACGAGATTGAAGGCGTCGCCCTTGCTGACGGGATAGGCGACCATATGGAAACCCGGATGCAGGAAAGTCGTGACGCAATCGGCCGCGCCGATCGCGGCAAAGGCTTGCCCGGCACCGCTGTCGGCCGCGACGGTGGTGCGCCAGGCCAGCTCTCCCGAAAAACGGCTTCTTGGCGATGCCATCCTTTTTGCATCGACAAGCCCGCGTACCGACGACCAGACGCCATCGGCGCCGACCAGCAAGGAGCCCTGTTCCTCTGCCGTCTTGCCGCCGATCTCGACGGTCGCCGTCACACCACGGCTGCCAGTCGCAATTTTTTCGACGCGCGCCCCGAGCGTGAGATGGATATCAGGCATCTCTGCCGCACACGCCATCAGCGCACTCTGCAGATCTGCCCGGTGCGCGACGAGATAGGGAGCGCCCCAGCGGCTTTCACCCGATTGTCCCAACGGCACACGCGCCAATTGGCGTAACGTCCTGGCATCCTTGAGCATCACGGCCTCCGGCCGCACCGCCGCCGGCAGCAGCCGGTCGAGCACGCCGAGGTCACGCAGGATGCGTGTCGCGTTGGGAGAAAGCTGGAGGCCGGCGCCTACGGCTTCCAGGCGCGGCGCTTGCTCGAACACCTGCACGGGATAGCCGCGTCTGGCAAAAGCAAGTGCCGCGGTCAGCCCGGCGACGCCCGCTCCGGCGATGACGATTTGCCGGGAGCGCTGGTCGTCCATCAGGTCCGTCGGGAAAGAATCAAGCGGCCTGGTCGATGTAGAGGCAGCCTGCCGGCAGCGTTTCCGTTGCCTTCAGCTTCGGCGAGTAGCGATAGAGCGTCGAGCAATAGGGGCAGACTTTTTCATTGTCGTCGCCCATGTCGAGAAACACATGCGGGTGGTCGAAAGGCGGATTGGCGCCCGTGCACATGAATTCCTTGACCCCGATGTCGATCGCCGGATGGCCGGCATCGTTCTGGAAATGGGGAATGGAACCGCCTGCCATCGTCGTCTCCTTAACGCAGTCTCGCATGCATCTGGATCATAACAGGTCTCTTTGCAAGATCGATGAAATGAAACTGTCGCAAAAGCCTGTCAGAGGATAAGTTGAGCCGGTTAAGCGTGTGACCGCGGATGCCAAGCGATTCCGCGACTGATAACGCTTTACGAAGGCATGTAAGAGCGTTCATCGCCATCTGGCGGCGCTCCAAGGGAACGGTTGTGGGCAGGGACAATGAACGAACTGAAGCCGGTGCAGAGCGAATTCGTCAATGTCGAGGTGGCCAGTTCAGAGGGCGGCAACCCGGATCGCTTCGTCAACCGTGAGTTTTCCTGGCTGCAATTCAATCGTCGCGTTCTCGAGGAATCGCTGAACACCCACCATCCGCTGCTGGAGCGCGTTCGCTTCCTGTCGATTTCGGCGGCCAATCTCGACGAGTTCTTCATGGTGCGCGTCGCCGGCCTCGCCGGCCAGGTGCGCGAAGGCATCACGCTGAAAAGCCCCGACGGCCGCACCCCCGAACAGCAGCTCGAACAGCTGCTGCGCGAGGTCGAGCGGCTGCAGGAAGATCAGCAGAAGAGCCTTTCGGCGCTCACCGTGCTGCTCAACAAGGAAGGCATCGAGAGCATTACGCGCGATGCGCTGACCAAGGACGAGAAGGTCTGGCTGGAAGAGCATTTCCAGGACCAGGTGTTTCCGGTGCTGACCCCGCTGTCGATCGACCCGGCGCATCCGTTCCCGTTCATTCCCAACCTCGGCTTCTCGATGGCGCTGCAGCTGCGCCACCGCAAGAATGGCGAGGAGATGAGCGCGCTTCTGCGCCTGCCGGTGGCGCTGAAGCGCTTCATCCGGCTTCCCGATCGCAAGCACCATGTTCGCTTCATCCCGCTGGAGGAGGCGGTCGGTCTCTATATCGGTAAGCTGTTCCCCGGCTACGAGGTCAAGGGCTCCGGCACATTCCGTATCATCCGCGACAGCGATATCGAGGTCGAGGAAGAGTCGGAAGATCTGGTGCGCCTGTTCGAGACGGCGCTTAAGCGGCGGCGCCGTGGCTCGGTGATCCGCATCGAGTTCGACAGGCTGATGCCTGGGGAATTGCGCGATTTCGTGGCCGGCGAGCTCGGCGTCTCGTCGAGCCGCATCAGCGTCTTGACCGGTCCGCTGGCGCTCAGCCAGATCTCCGAGATCGTCGCTGTTCCCCGCGACGACCTGAAATTCACGCCCTACAATCCCCGCTTTCCCGAACGCATCCGCGAGCATGGCGGTGACTGCTTTGCCGCTATCCGCGAGAAGGACATCATCGTCCACCACCCCTACGAATCCTTCGACGTCGTCGTGCAGTTCCTGCGCCAGGCCATGGCCGATCCCGAAGTGGTGGCGATCAAGCAGACCCTTTACCGAACCTCCAACGACAGCCCGATCGTGCGCGCGCTGGTCGACGCGGCCGAAGCCGGCAAGTCGGTGACCGCGTTGGTCGAGCTAAAGGCGCGCTTCGACGAGGAAGCCAACATCCGCTGGGCGCGCGACCTCGAGCGCGCAGGCGTGCAGGTCGTGTTCGGATTCCTCGAATTGAAGACCCACGCGAAAATGTCGCTGGTGGTGCGGCGCGAGGACGGCAAGCTGCGCAACTACGTGCATCTGGGCACCGGCAACTACCATCCGGTCACCGCGCGTATCTACACCGACCTGTCCTTCTTCACCACCGATCCGACGATCGCCCGCGACGTTGCCCAGCTGTTCAATTTCATCACCGGCTATGCCGAGCCGACCGCCGAAATGCGGCTAGCTATCTCGCCATTCACGCTGCGCAACCGCATCCTGCACCACATTTCCGACGAAGTCGCCCATGCGCTGGAGGGAAAGCCGGCGCGCATCTGGATGAAGATGAACGCGCTGGTCGACCCGATCATCATCGACGCGCTCTATGATGCCAGCCGCGCCGGGGTTGAGATCGACCTCGTCGTGCGCGGCATATGCTGCCTGCGGCCGCAGGTGCCGGGCCTGTCGGAAAACATCAGGGTCAAGTCGATCGTCGGCCGCTTCCTCGAACACAGCCGCATCTATTGTTTTGGCAATGGCTATGGCCTGCCCTCAGACGAGGCGATCGTCTATATCTCCTCCGCCGACCTGATGCCGCGCAATCTCGACCGTCGCGTCGAGACCATGGTGCCGATCACCAATCCAACTGTGCATGAACAGGTTTTGGGCCAGATCATGCTGGGCAATATCATGGACAATCAGCAAAGTTTCGACGTATTGGCTGATGGAACCTCCCGGCGCGTGGTGCTTGAGGAGGGCGAGGAACCGTTCAACGCGCAGGAATATTTCATGACCAATCCGAGCCTGTCGGGACGGGGTGACGCGCTGAAGTCGCACGCGCCCAAGCGCATTGCGCAGTTCAAGCGCCGCAAGAAGAACGCTGCAGCGTCCACCTGATGCTGTCTGATTCCCAGGGCCGGCTGCAGGACCGCCGACCGCTATCCATCATCGACATCGGGTCGAATTCGATCCGCCTCGTCGTCTATGAGGGGCTGGCGCGCTCGCCGACCATGCTGTTCAACGAAAAGATGCTCGCCGGTCTTGGCCGTGGCATCGTTTCGACCGGAAAACTCGACCCCGAGGCGGTGACCCGCTCGATGGAAGAGTTCCGCCGCTTTCGCGCGCTGTCCGATCAGGCGGGCGCCGAGCATATGTATGTCTTGGCCACGGCAGCCGCGCGCGAGGCGATCAACGGTCCCGATTTCATCCATCGCGCCGAAGAGGTCCTCAAGACCGAGATCCGCGTGATCAGCGGCCGCCAGGAAGCCTACTATTCGGCGCTCGGCGTCATCTCCGGCTTCCACCCGGCCAATGGCATCGCCGGCGATCTGGGCGGCGGCAGTCTCGAACTGGTCGACGTCAATGGCGAGGCGATCGGCGACGGCATAACGCTGCCGCTCGGCGGCCTGCGCCTGCAGGACATGGCGAAGAACTCGCTTGCCCAGGCACAGAAGATCGCGCGCGACGAACTGGCGCGCGCGAAGCTGTTGAAAGGCGGGCAGGGCCGGCCCTTCTACGCCGTCGGCGGCACCTGGCGAAACCTCGCCCGCCTGCACATGGAGATGACCAACTACCCGCTTGGCGTCATGCACCACTACGAGATGTCGGCCGACAGCGCGACGAATTTTCTCAAGCAGGTGGCCAAGGCCGAGATCGAGAAGGTCAAGGGGATCGAGGGCGTCTCGAAGAACCGCCGCTCGCTGCTGCCCTATGGCGCCATCGTGCTGCAGGAGATCATGGCGGCGATGCAGCCGTCGAAGATCATCGTCTCGGCGCTCGGCGTGCGCGAAGGCTTCCTCTATTCGCTGCTCGACGAGGCCGAGCAGAAGGCCGATCCGTTGATCTCGGCGTCCGAGGAACTCGCCCGTTTGCGCTCGCGCTCGTTCACCCATGCGCATGAATTGGTCGACTGGACGGCCAAATCCTTCGCGGCCTTCGGCATCGACGAGACCGAGGACGAGGCGCGCTACCGCCACGCTGCCGCATTGCTGGCCGACATCGGCTGGCGCGCGCACCCGGAATATCGCGGCAGGCAATCGCTCAACATCATAGCGCACGCCTCTTTCTTCGGCGTCGACCATCCCGGCCGCGCCTTCCTGGCTTTGGCCAACGCCTATCGTCACGACGGCATCTTCAACGAATCCATCGCACCTGAAATCAAGGCGCTGGCTACGCCGCGCTATCTCGAGCGGGCTCGCGTGCTGGCGGCGATGATGCGGGTGGTCTACCTGCTGACGGCCTCGATGCCCGGCATCATGCCTAGGCTGAAATGGGAGCAGCGCGCCAACGGCGTGCTGGCGCTGGTGTTGCCGGCATCGCTCTCCGATCTCTATGGCGAGCGACCGGCCGGCCGCCTGGCGCAACTGGCGCGGATCAGCAACCGCAGGCTCGTGCTGGCGGTCGAGGGCGGACCGAGCGTGTCGGTCAAATAGGGCGCTCTTGCTGACTGAGGCTCAGGTTACGTCCGCACCGATAGCGAAACCGCGCCCGTCCGCCGACCAGCCGCCGGCGCCGGCCATGGCCAGCGCCAGGAAGCCGCCTGATATCGCAATGTCCTTCATCAGCATCTGCTGGTGCAGGAAGGCGAGCATCGCATCGCCGGCCCCTTGGCCGTGATGGCCGATGAAGCCGGCAACGACGCAGAAGGCCGCCAAAAGCAGCGCCACGATCCGTGTCTGAAACCCGATGAGGATCAGCAAGCCGGCGATCAGCTCGAACAGGCCCGTGCCCCAGGCGGCGAGCGTCGGCAGCGGCAGGCCTAGGCCGGCGAAATAATCGGATGTGCCGGCAATGTTGGCGAGCGCCTGGAAGCCGGATGGTACGAACAGCACGGCAAACAGCAGTCGCGAAACCAGAAGCAAAGCATCGCGGGTCATGGCCACCTCCCTTGCCGGCGCCCTCTGGGCTCGAGCCGGCTGCCCGAAGTCTACGCCTGTGAGGCCTCCGCCGAAACCGGACCGGCTATTCCAGACAACGAAAAAGCGGCGCGGAAAATTCCGCGCCGCTTTGTCGAGGCTTGGGAGGGAAGGTTCAGCCGCGCTTGGCGTCGATCGAATAGGCGCCCGCGCCCGATGAGGCCAGCAGCAGGAAGCCGCCGGTGATGGCGAGGTTCTTGAGGAACTGGATCATCTGCATCTGGTCGGCCCAGCCGGTATGGGCGACCAGCCCGGTGGCGACGGTGAAGATCGCGAGCACCCAGGCAGCGACACGGGTCTGGAAACCGACGAGGATGGCGAGGCCGCCGAGCAGTTCAATCAGGCCAACGACCACAGCCGTTGCGGTCGGAGCGGGCAGGCCGAGGCCGCCAAAGTAGGCAGCGGTGCCGGAAATGGCGGTGAGCTTGCCGAAACCGGAAAGCAGGAAAATGACCGCGAGCAGGATGCGGCCAAGCAGGATGGTGACAGAGCTGTTGGACGCGGTGCCGGCGCCTGCGGCGGAAGTGTTGATGGACATGGTGTCTCTCCGAATGGGTTGAATGACCCTGAGATAGACGATGCCGACTGTTCACCAAAGCCGCCGATGCGGCGACACATTGTTCACAGGTTATCCGTTTCCGTGAACGGCGAAAAAGCGCGAAATTCGTATCGGGTGATGCGGGGGCGGGAGTAAATTCTCCCGCCGAAAAGCACCTTACCCCGGATGCGTCATGTCCTCCGGGCGCACCAGCCGGTCATAATCGGCCTCGCTGACCAGCCCCGTGGCCAGCGCTTCCTCGCGCAGCGTGGTGCCGTTCTTATGCGCCGTCTTGGCGATCTTGGCGGCGTTGTCGTAGCCGATGGTAGGCGCCAGCGCCGTCACCAGCATCAGCGAGCGGTTCAGTGATTCACGTATATTGTCCTCCCGCGCGACGATGCCGACGACGCAATTGTCGGTGAAGGAGACCGATGCATCGGCAAGCAACTGCACCGACTGCAGGAAATTGTAGGCCATCAGCGGATTGTAGACATTGAGCTCGAAATGGCCCTGGCTGCCGGCGAAGGTCAGCGCCGCATTGTTGCCGAACACCTGTACGCAGACCTGCGTCATCGCCTCGCACTGGGTCGGATTGACCTTGCCCGGCATGATCGAGGAGCCGGGTTCGTTTTCCGGCAGCGACAATTCGCCGAGGCCCGAGCGCGGGCCTGAACCGAGGAAGCGGATGTCGTTGGCGATCTTGAAGAGTGCTGCCGCCGCCGCGTTGATGGCGCCGTGCGAGAACACCATGGAATCATGTGCCGCGAGCGCCTCGAACTTGTTCGGCGCGGTGACGAAAGCGATGCCGGTGATGGCGGCGATGCGATCGGCCACCTTTTCAGCAAAACCGACTGGCGCGTTAAGGCCGGTGCCGACGGCGGTGCCGCCTTGCGCCAGTTCCTGCAGGCCGGGCAGCGTCATTTCGATGCGCTTGATCGAGGAGGCGACCTGCGCCGCATAGCCGGAAAATTCCTGGCCCAGCGTCAGCGGCGTGGCATCCTGCGTATGGGTGCGGCCGATCTTGATGATGTGATTGAAGGCCCGGGCCTTGGCGTCCAGCGCCTTGTGCAGATGATGCAGCGCCGGGATGAGATGATGGACGACCTGCTCTGCGCAGGCGATATGCATGGCCGTCGGATAGGTGTCGTTCGACGACTGGCTCATATTGACGTGGTCGTTTGGGTGCACCGGCTTCTTCGAGCCCATCGCCCCGCCCAGCATCTCGACCGCCCGGTTGGAGATCACCTCATTGGCGTTCATGTTGGACTGCGTGCCCGAGCCGGTCTGCCAGACCACCAGCGGGAAATGATCATTGAGCTTGCCGTCGATCACTTCCTGGGCGGCGTCGACGATCGCCTTGCCGACGACCGGATCGAGCCGCTTCATCTCCATGTTCACTTCGGCCGCGGCGCGCTTGACCACTCCCAGCGCACGCACGATCGAAGCCGGCTGCTTTTCCCAGCCGATCTTGAAATTACCCAGGGAACGCTGCGCCTGGGCGCCCCAATAACGGTCGGCGGCAACCTCGATGGGGCCGAACGTATCGGTTTCGGTTCTGGTCTTTGCAGCGGTCACGGGTCTCTCCTTGTCGAAGTCGGCAACGGCGTATCGCGTTGCACAAATGGCTTCAAGCGGAGATTGCGCGCGAGACGGATGCAAATCGGTTGAAGGAACGCCTCCGCCTTCTCCCGTAAGGAAAGAGTGCGGAGGCGCGCGTCGGCTTGCCGAGGTCAATGTCCTGAACGACCAATCGGGCCAGCGCATGATGCCGAAAAGTGTGAAGCGGTTTTCGGATGACATCCGCCTCTATCTCTTTGAGTTAGAGGCAGATTCAGATTTCAGGTCGATTCGACCTGAAATCATCCTGCTCTAGCGGCGGACCAACAACGTCGATGCCATTCTTTGCGCAGAGCTGCACCAGTGCCGCGATGAGTTCCGGCGTCGGTTCCATTTGCGGCGGCAACTCCGGCTGTTTGGCGGGGCGGCCCGCCTGACGCAGAAGCGTTTCGAAATCCGCACCGCGTGTGATGGTCAGGGTGTTCGCCCCTTCGCGCGACTCAACCCGGTAGGTGTGCGGGAGGCCTTTCGGTGCAATGACGGTTTCGCCGGCGTCCGCGATGCGTTCGCGGCCGTCGATCTGAAAGCGCAATCTTCCGTTCAGGATGTGAAACACTTCGTCTTCCCGACGATGCACATGCAGCGGCGGAGAGTCGCCGTAAGGCATGCGATGCTCGACGACGCAGATGCCGTCTTCTCCAGCGGTCGATGAGACGTGGATCGCGACAAGCGTGTTGTTGAACCAGAGGAGTTCCTTGCCTGTGATGGTCCCGGGGGTCATTGTCATGGCTGTCTGATCCTTCTGTTGCCTGTGCCGACTGGGCTGTGCCGACGACGACCTAACCAAAGACATGCCGGCAACGGAAATCGAATGATCGTATGGGGCGAATTGATCTGATGAATTTGAACGCGCTCGACCTCAATCTCATCAAGGTATTCGACGCACTCCTGCGGGAAAGAAGCGTCACGCGTGCCGGCGAGCAGATCGGCCTCAGCCAGCCAGCCGTCAGCGCTGCGCTCAATCGCTTGCGGTATATCCTCAACGACCAGTTGTTCGTGCGACGCGGCAATGAAATGATGCCGACGCCGCGCGCCGAGAGCCTTGCGGAGCCGTTGCGCGCGGCACTTCGCGAAATCGAACGTGTCTTCCAGTCGTCAAGAAACTTCGAACCGGCGGAACTCGACCGAACCTTCACGCTCATGGGGGCAGACTTCTTCTCCATGCTGCTGATGCCGTTTCTGGCGGCACGCATCGCTGTGATAGCGCCTCGCGTGTCGTTCCGCTTTCTGGACAGTGCTCGTGGCGACGTTTCGCGGCTGCTTCAGGACGATGAAATCGACGCAGCGCTCGAGCGTCCGCTGGAGGTCTCCGACTGGGTCTCAAGCACGCCCCTGTTCCATTCACCATTCGCTGTCATCGCCGCGGACGACAACGCTGCGATCAGGCAGGCGGGGATCGCGGAAGGCGAGCCTCTGCCGATCCAGCTTTTCTGCGAGTTGCCGCACGTCCTTCGCTCTATCGATGGCTCGATGTCGGGCTCCACCGACGAGGCGCTTCGCAAGATCGGGCGAACGCGTCGTGTAAGCCTGGCGCTGCCGCACTTTCAGGCTGTCGCATTGGCAGTGGCAAACGGAAACTACCTCGCCGCGGTTCCTAGGCAGTTCGCGGTTTGGGCCGCGAAGACTTTGCCCCTCGTCATCTTTGAACCGCCACTTCCCATTGCTGTTCCTGAAGTCAGGATGTACTGGCACGCGCGCCACGACGACGAGCCGCCTCATCGCTGGGTTCGCAACCAGATCCTGGAGGCGATAGAGGCTCTTGGATTTCTGGAAAGCGTCGCCACTGAAATTGTCGGCGCCTAGCGGCCGGGTAGCTCACCCCGCCGTGTACCCGCCGTCGATCGCGAAAATGCCACCGCTCGTCCAGGCCGCCTCGTCGCTGGCGAGATAAACCGCCATGCCGGCGAGGTCGTCCGGGCGGCCGATGCGGCCCAGCGGATTAGCTGCGTTCTCCGGCTGCCGATGCTCGGATGGGACAAGTACGGCCAGCTGGCAGCCAGGGCAGGTCTACGCGCCGACGGTCGCAGGCTGGTGCATGGCCAGGCGCGCGGCGACGAAATCCTTGACCTGGCGGATCGCCTGTTCGCGCGAGACGCTGCCTGGTTCCAGGCCGAGCCGCAGCCAAAGCCCGTCGATCAGCGCGGTGACGCCAAGCGCGATTTCGTCGGCTTCGCCGGGCAAGGCAAGGCCGTGCAGGCCGGACAACAAGTTCGAACGCATACGCGCGTGCAGCACCTTCTGGATACGCGCCAGCTTCTCGTCGCGCGGCACCTCGGCGCACAGCGAAAGCCAGGCATGGCAAAGAGGCGGCAGGAACAGATGTTCCTCGAAATTGCCGTCGATCACCGCATCGAGCCGCTCCATCGGCGTGCGCGCCTGGCGAAGCCGGGCGACCACGGCGTCGCGTAGCACGGCGTTGGCCTCCCGCATCGCATGCTCGAACAATTCCTGCTTGTTGCGGAAATAGTGCAGCACGATGCCCTTGGAGGCGCCGGCATGGGCGGCCACCTTTTCCAGGGTAGCACCCGCAATGCCTTCGCGCTCCAGCACCGCGAAGGCGGCCTGCCGCAACTCCTTGCGGCGTATGTCGCTGAGACGCTTGAGTTTCACGGCTTCCATCCAGGCATTGCGAATCCACGTTGACATTTTCGTCCGTGCAGATCAAGAATTGACCGGCGGGACAATAAAAGGACCAATTGGTCAAAATCACTGATGACGAGGAGAATCTAAATGGTCCGCATGCTTGCAAATGGCGTCTGTATTGCAGCCCTGACGCTGGGTGTTCATGCGGCTCAGGCAGCCGAGGCCGAGCAGTGCAGGGCGGTCCGCATGGCCGAACCGGGCTGGAACGATCTTGCCTTCACCACCGGCGTCGCCAACGTCCTGCTCGATGCGCTCGGCTACCAGCCGCAAAGCTCGGTGCTCGGCATCAACGTCATCTACGAAGGCATGAAGAACAACGATCTGGACCTGTTCCTCGGCTACTGGGATCCGGCCATGGTCACCTATTACGAGCCCTACAAGAAGGACGGCTCGGTCGAGAATGTCCGCGTCAATCTCGAGGGCGCAAAATACACCTTCGCCGTTCCGACCTATGTCTGGGATGCCGGTGTCAAGGACTTCGCCGACCTGCACAAATTCGCCGACAAGTTCGGCAAGAAGATGTACGGCATCGAGCCCGGTTCCAACCAGTTGATGATGGACGCCATCGCCGATCCATCGCTCGGTCTCGATGGCTGGCACGTGGTCGAGTCGAGCGAGGCCGGCATGCTTTCCGAGGTCGGCTATGAGATCAAGGAAAAGCAGTTCATCGTCTTCCAGGGCTGGGCCCCGCATCCGATGAACACCATGTATGATTTCAAATATCTGACCGGCGGCGACAAGTTCTTCGGCCCGAATTTCGGCGCCGCGACGGTGACGACGCAGGTGCGCAAGGGCTATCTGCAGCAATGCCCCAATGTCGCGCAGTTCCTCAAAAACCTCGCCTTCGACATCGATTTCGAGAATGTCGGCATGGGTTACCTCATCAATGACGGCATGAAGCCGGAGGACGGGGCGCTGAAGGCGATCACGGCGAACAAGGGCCGCCTCGACGCCTGGCTCGCCGGCGTCACCACCTTCGACGGCAAGCCCGGCCTTGCCGCGGTCAAGGAGAAGCTCGGCCTGTGACATCGGTCACGCTGGAAGCGGCCCCGGATGCCTGGGCGGAGCAGGACGCCTGGGCCGATCGCAAGCAATTCATCAATCCAGCCGGCCTGGAGATCGCCTATGTCGAGATCTCGGGCGCCGAGCCGGCGCTGGTTCTGGTGCACGGCTTCACCGACACCAGCCGCAGCTTTTCGCTCCTGGCGCCGCATCTGGCCGGCCGCCGGCTGATCATGCTCGATCTACGCGGCCATGGCGCGTCGTCGCCGGGCAAGGGCTTCGGCATCGCCGACTTCGCCGATGACATTGCGGCCCTGATCCGGCATTTGCAACTCGATCAGCCTGTTGTCGTCGGCCATTCGTTGGGCGCCATGGTGGCCATCGCCTTGGCTGCGCGGTACAAGGAACTCATCGGCGGACTGGTGGTCATGGCCGGCACGTTGAAGCCCGATTTCGCATCGGATCATCCACTGGTCGCGGGTGTGCAGGCCCTGCGCGACCCGATATCGCCGACCGACCCGTTCTATGACTGGTGGCATGCCTGCCGGCCCGGCGTGCCCCAGGCGTTTCTCGCCGGCCTGGCGAATGACGCATCGGCCATGCCCGCGGCGCGCTGGCGCGCCATCCTGGAGGAGATTTGCCGCGCCGACCTGACCAGTGCGGCGCAGGGAGTACGAACCCCAACGCTGATAATCGCCGGCGGGTGCGACCCGCTGTTCGGTGAGGCGCACCAGCAGGCGCTGTGGCGTTGCTTGGCGGGGGCACGCCTCTTGCGTGCCGAGGCATGTGGCCACAACCCGCATTGGGAGAACCCGGCCTTTGTCGCTCGGGCCATCATCGAGGCATTCGAAGCCTAGAGCAGTTCACCGTTTCGCGGAAACGGCGGACTGCTCTAAATCTTCGTTTTGACGCAATTCCGGACGGAAAACCGTTCACACGTTTCCTGGAATTGCTCTAACGCCCGACCAGGGATCGCGACGTGGGCGACAGCCGCAAGGTCTCGATTGGTTTGGCCAGATCAAGATGAGCGGTTTGCCAGAAGGCCTGCCATGCCGGCGCGGCGGCGAGGGCGGCTTCCTGGCTTGCATGCGCCTCGGTGCCGTCGAACCGGGCGATGGAAAGGAAGACGTTTTCGCTGGCCCGCACCGGCAGCCGCGGAAAACTGTTTTGAGCATGTTCCGTGACAAAGGCGGCGAGCAGGCGTACGCCGTGCGCCTTCATCATGGGTGCCGCCTCCACCGCGAAGCGACTGGCGAATTCGGTCTCTGCTTCCGATCGCAAATGATGAATCCGGATGACAACAATACCGCCCAAACGGTTCTCATTGCTGGAGTTTTCCTGCTCGGCAGAAGCCGGCCGCTGAAGCCTTGACAGGTCGAAGCCTGCGCCCGGCCATGCCGGCTTCAGCAACAGCACATCGTCGGAATCGATCATCGTCGCATTGGCCGCGTCGCGGTGCGCTGTCCAGACCCGGCCGTCGTAGAAGGCGGCCAGCGCCTCCTTGCGGACATCCATGCTGTCGAAGCCGCGCAGCCAGACGAACATGTCCGGACGGTCCAGATCGCTGAACTGGCCGATGACAGTCATTCCAGTCGCCTCCTGGCTCTCGATGAATTCCCGGTCAAAGAGGGCAATCAGCGTTTCGCGCTGCCCTGGGTTCAAGGTGTACTGCCTCAACTCGACGACGGGTGAGGCAAGCATTGCGGCCTGCGGAGCGGCGTTCCGGGGCAGGTTCATCGGCAGTCTCCAAAAACAGGGTGATCATCCTGTTTATAAACAAACCGGTTGTCCTGTTTTGTCAACTTGCTATTGTCGCGCAATGTCAGCAGAGATGACCAATCGACCAGGCCCAAGGCCAAGAAACCGCGTCAACGACCCCGAAGGTATGCGCCGGAAAGTGCTCGATGTGGCCGAGGCCGCGTTTCAGGCGCGCGGCTATCACGCGTCCAGCCTCGGCGACCTCATGACGGCGGCTGGGGTCAGCGGCGGCGCGCTGCATCATCACTTCCCGACCAAGAAGGCGCTGGCGATGGCGGTGATCGAAGAGCGCGTGGCGGCAGCGGTCGAGGCGACATGGATCGCGCCGGTAAAGACGGCGGCTTCGGCGCGCGAAGGGGTGCGGGCCGTGTTCGAGGCTGTCGCGGCGGAACTCGAGCAGCAGGGTTTCGTGCGCGGCTGCCCGCTCAACAATCTGGCGCATGAACTGTCGCTCGCCGATCCGGATTTCCGCGCTGCCCTTGCCGGCATCTTCGCGGCCTGGCGCCAGGCGATCGCCGACAAGATCAAAGCCGACCAGCAGGAGGGCAGGGAGCAAGGCATCGATCCCCAGCATTTTGCGGCACTTGCCGTCGCCAGCTATTCCGGCGCCATGTCAATGGCCAAGACGGCGCAGGACGCAGGCCCATTGCGCGACTGTCTGGCGGCACTCGGCCAAGCCTGAGCCGCAGCTACGCGCGCTTGACGATGGCGTTCGAGGGCGGGCCAACCGACCCGCGCTCGAAGATCGATGTTGGCAGAATGAGCCTTTCCGCAGGACGCGGATCTCCCTTCAACCGCCGGATGAGCAATTCCGCGACACTCTTGCCAAGCGCGTAGACGGGCTGGTCGATGACGGTAATGGGTGGCGTTGTCACGCTCGTCCAGTCCGCATCATGGAAGGTGATCAGCGAAATGTCCTCGGGAACCCGCAGGCCACGTTGGCGGATCACCTTGAATATCTCCAGCGCTATGACGCTGTCGGATGCAAGGATTGCCGTCGGCCGATCTGCGCCGGACAGCACCGCGTCGGCCACCCTTCGCGTTTCGGCGGGGCTTGTTGCACCAAGCCGAACATAGCGTTCTGGCCGATCGATCCCGGCATCCCGGCACACTGTGAGGAACCCGTCGATGCGCTCGCGAACCGACGAGGTGTAGATCTGTCCGAGATCGCGGTACTCATGCCCTTCGGCGTCGACGGCGGTCACATAGGCGATGTTGCGGTGTCCGGCATCCACAAGAATGCGGGTCGCCCGCATAGCGATGCCGCGATCGTCGACCGTGACTGTATCGACGTCCAGATCGGGCAGCGCCCTGTCAAGCAGGGCAAGCGGCCGGCCTGAACGATGGATGTCGCGCAGGTGCGAGATGTCACGCGATTCCGATGGCGTGACGATCAGCCCGTCGACGCGCTTGCCGATCAACAGCCGCACGGCTGCCTTCTCAACGTCGATTCTCTCGCCGGAATTGGCCAGAATGACGTTGAACCCGGCTGCCCTTGCCGCATCGCTGATGCCGCGCACCGCGAGGCTGAAGAACGGGTTCTCGATGTCGCCGACAACCACCCCGATGATGCCGGACCGGCCGGTCGTCATGCTGCGAGCCAACTCGTTCGGACGGTAGTCCAGCGCCTTGGCCGCGGCCATGACGTCCGCGCGGATCGTATCGCTGACGACGCCGTATCCGCCGAGCACGCGCGCGGCTGTCGCTTTCGATACGTTTGCCGCCCGGGCGACATCGCTGACCGTTATCGACGGGGTCTTGGGCGCGGTTCTTTTCATCGGATGAACGACTACAAGAGTTGTTGACGGAAGGTCAATCTGGCGATAACGATTATCAAAGAGACCGGTCTCAATCAATAAGAGACCGGTCTCTTTGAAGAAAATTGCGAGCCGGTAGGCGTAACGGGACATCCTGCACATGCAGCGGTCGCGGTGGCGGGCGATGTCAAGCGCGGGCTCGACATAAATACCAACAAGAACAGACCTTCAGAGTGGAGAGAAGACATGAGCAGGACAGGAATTCTCAAGTCGTTGATGTCACCGATCCGGATCGGTGTGGTGGCTCTTTTGGCCATGGGCATCGGCGCCGGATTGGCTTCGGGAGCCGCCGCGGATGACAATCCCTATGGTCTTATTGATGCGAAAGTCATTTCCGTTGGGACGATGGGCGATGCCAAACCCTACGCTTTCACCCAGGCGGATGGCACGTTCACCGGCTTCGACATCGAATTGTTCCGCAACGTCGCCAGCCGCCTTGGATTCAAGCCGGACCAGGTGATCTTCACCGGTCAGGAATTCTCGGCGCTGATGCCTTCGGTTGCGAACGGACGCTTCGACGTCGCGGTCGCGGCGATCGGCACGACGGAAGCGCGCAAGAAGACCGTCGATTTTTCAGACGGGTATCTTGCGGGCTATCTCTCTGTGCTTACCTCGGACAAGGCGATCACGTCGGCCGACGGGCTCAAGGGCAAGCGCCTCGGCGTCGTGCAGGGGACGCTCCAGGAAATCTACGCGGCGAAGAACTTTGTCGGAACCGATCTTGTCAAATTCCCCGACAACAACTCCGCCGTTTCAGCACTCAACAATGGAACCGTCGACGCGCATTTCCTCGATTATGAGGCCGCCAAGCAGTATGGCGAGCGTTATCCCGGCCTCAAGATCGCAATCAACATCCCGTCCTTCGATGCCCCGGCCGGCTTCGTGGTGCGCAAAGGCAATGACAAGTTCCGTGGCGCCTTGAACACCGCCCTTCACGCGGCCATGCAGGACGGAACCTGGAAGACGCTCTACGAGAAGTGGTTCCCCGGTTCGCCGATGCCTGACCAGTATCTCCCCAAGAAGTAACCGCACCCGGCCGCCGGCACAAAAGTCGGCGGCCGGACCTTACGCTTCCGCGCTTGATGGCGGACGATGCGGACAGCGCAACCGAAAGGCGGGCGAATGGACTGGCTTGAAAACTTGCGGCGCAGTTTCCTCGACTGGCAGGCCATGGCGGACGTGCTGCCCAGCATGATCACCATCGGATTGAAGAACACCTTGATCCTTGCGGCCGCGTCCACGGTGCTGGGTGTCATTCTTGGCATGATCCTGGCAGTCATGGGCATCTCGCAATCGCGTTGGCTGCGCATTCCCGCCCGGGTCTACACGGATATTTTCCGTGGCCTTCCGGCCATCGTCACGATTCTGCTGATAGGCCAGGGCTTTGCCCGCATCGGCCGTGAAATCTTTGGCCCTTCGCCCTATCCGCTTGGCATTCTCGCCCTCAGCCTGATCGCCGGCGCCTATATCGGCGAAATCTTCCGCTCGGGCATCCAGAGCGTCGAGCGCGGGCAGATGGAGGCCTGCCGGGCGCTCAGCATGAGCTACGGCCAAGGCATGCGCCTGATCGTGATACCGCAAGGCATCCGCCGCGTCTTGCCGGCCCTGGTCAACCAGTTCATCGGCAACGTCAAGGATTCGAGCCTTGTCTACTTCCTCGGTCTGCTCGCGTCGGAGCGCGAGATTTTCCGCGTCGGTCAGGACCAGGCGGTGGTCACCGGAAACCTCTCTCCATTGCTTCTGGCCGGTGTTTTCTATCTCGTCATCACCGTGCCGCTGACCCATGTGGTCAATTACATCGACAATTCGCTGCGCGTCGGAAAGCAAAAGGCCGGCCTCGTCACCAGCGGCCTCGCCGAAGTGAGCGAACTGGAGAGCGCCATCAGCCGCCCACGCTCCGAGGCCGGCCCTGAAGGCAACGCTGCGCTTCCCCGCTTCAAGGGCGGCAGTCTCACCATCACCGGTCTCGACATGGCCTATGGCAATCTCGATGTCCTCAAGGGGGTCAGCCTGAAGGTCAAACCGGGGACGGTCACCTGTGTCATCGGCCCCTCAGGGTCGGGCAAGTCGACCCTGCTGCGCTGCCTCAATCGCCTGGTCGAACCCAAAGGCGGGGACGTGCTGCTCGATGGCGCGAGCATACTGGCAATGAAGCCTGAAAAACTGCGCCGGCGTGTCGGCATGGTTTTCCAGCATTTCAATCTGTTTCCCGATCACACGGCCTTGGAAAACGTCATGCTGTCGCTGACCAAGATCAAGGGCATTCCGGTGCAGGAGGCCGAGCGCATCGCCGAGGCGCGCCTAGCTGATGTTGGCCTTGCCGCCCGCAAACACCATCGTCCCGGCGGTCTTTCCGGCGGACAGCAGCAGCGTGTGGCAATCGCCCGTGCGCTGGCAATGGACCCGGAGGTCATCCTGTTTGACGAGGTGACGAGCGCTCTCGATCCCGAACTGGTGAAGGGCGTTCTCAACCTGATGGCGGACCTCGGCCGGCGCGGCATGACAATGGTCGTGGTGACGCATGAAATGGGCTTTGCCCGCAAAGTCGCCGATCAGGTCGCCTTCATGGATGAAGGCCGCGTCATCGAGGTCGGCACGCCTGCCGCGATCTTTGACACGCCGAAAAGTACGCGTCTGAAGCACTTCCTTGCCGAAGTGCTTTGATCGCGCATGAGCCCCGAGACGGCTCCAATCCAACCTCACCAGTGAAAGAATATCCCATGGCTACACCACGTTCGGTCTCAAAGGTCGTTGTTGTCGGGGGCGGCATTTTCGGCGTCTCCTCGGCCGTTCATCTTGCAAGGCTCGGCATCCAAACCGTCCTGGTCAATGATGGACCGCTCGCCAAGGGAGCCTCCGGCCGTTCGCTCGCTTGGCTCAATTCCGCGCGCAAGCGATCGGCTGAATATCATCGCCTACGCATGATCGGTATCGATCGCTACCGGACGCTGTCGGCGAGATACCCTGATGCCGCCTGGCTGCGTTTCGACGGTGGCCTGACATGGGACGCGGATGACGCCTCGAACGAGATCGACGATGTCTTCGCCCACGAAAAAGACCTCGGCTATGACGCGCAACATCTGTCCGCGGACGCCATAGCCTCGGTCACGCCAGGTGTCGCAGCAAGCGCCGTCACACCTCAAGGCGCGATCTTCAATCCCGGCGAGGGCTGGGTCGACCTGCCGTCGCTGATCGAGATATTGATTGCGGAGTTCGTGGAGCGTGGCGGGCAACTGGTCACCGATGCCGGAAGCGCCGCGGTCACGGTCGTCGACGGTCGTGCCACCGGCGTCACTACGACAAGCGGCATCAGCCTTGCTGCCGACGCGATACTCCTGGCGACCGGCGGCGATGTGCCGCGTATGGTTGCGGACTCCCGCCAGTATATCGCCGATGGGACGCCGATCGCGCTGCTCGTCAGGACCAAGCCGGTCGACTTGCCCCTTCGGGCCGTGCTCAACACGCCGCGCGTCGCCATCCGGCCGACGCCGGACGGAGCCCTCGCGCTCGATTCCGCCTGGTCTGAAGAAGAGGTGGTGGTCAATTCGGACGGCACCTATAGCGTAAAGACTTCGACCATCCAGGGGCTTCTCAACGAAGCCTCGAATGTTATCGAGGGACATCCAAAGTTGGAATTGCAAAGCTACGGTGTCGGACCCAAGCCGATCCCCGGAGACGGCGAGCCGGTCTTTGGCCAGTTGAAGGATATCCAGGGATATTATGTTGCCTTCAGCCACAGCGGCGCAACGCTTGGCCTGATCGCGGGCGAGCTGCTTGCCGGCGAGATCGCCAGCGGCATTGAGCATCCACTGCTTGCGAACTTCCGTCCAAGCCGCTTTTGATCAGACCAGTCCAAAGGCTTCTTTCGCGCCATGGACCCTCTACTCGGCCAGCGGCTTGATCGTCTCGTAGCCGTTGACCGATTCCGCGCTGGTGCCTTCATCATAGCGCCGGGCAAGGGACGCCTGCAGATCGGGCGCATAAAGCGCGGTGCACGTATCGAGCGTCTCGCCGGCGCCGTTCTTGAAGGTCTCCTTGACAGCCAGAACGTTGTATTTGCAGCCGCCTAGGCTGAAGGTTTCCTTGCCCTCGACGACCAGCGTCAACGTCTTGGTGGCCTTCGGCTGCTTGGCCGGCGACAGCTCGACGAACTCGATCGTGCTCTTGGTTCCCGCCTTCAGCGGAAACAGTTTTCGCAGGTCGGAAAACGGGATCATTGCCAGCCGGCCGATGTCGCTGTCGCGAAAAACCTCGATCAGGCCAGCGAACAGGAACTGCTTTTGCGGTGACTGCGACTCATAGGTGTTGGCGACGGAGATCATCCCGCCGGCGACGGGCCGAAACTCGCTTTGAATGCCTGGCCGTGCCAGGATGCCCCGTTTTTCGCGGACTTCGCATCGACACATGGACCGGCAAACGCAACACCTGCCGGCAGCAAAACCGCCAATGCCATGCCGATAAGCGCGCTCTTCATGGCTTTCCCCGTTTCTTGCGAATACAAGCGCAGGTAGAAGTTGGCAGACGTTCATGGCGATGTCGATGGTCAAGGCAGTGCCGGTATTGCCGAAACTGGACGGACGGACGTCGCTTGTGCTGAAATTCCGCCGATGATGAATCACCAGGGGCCACAATTGCTGTCACGTCGCAGCTTTCTGATGCAGGCCGCGGGTCTTGCCGCGGCCGGCGCGCTTTCACGCCCGGCGTTCGGCCAGACCGGGCAGCGCATCCAGCCCATCGACGCCACCTTCCTGTTCATCGCCGATGTCCATGCCTGCCGCATGGCAAGCGGCCTCAGCCCCAACTGCCAGCAGGAGGGCAAGACCCACGTCGCGCTGCTGCGCAATGTCGCGGCGCTGAACGCCATCAACGACAAGCACTGGCCGGCCGAGATCAACGGCGTCGCCACCGGCTCGCGTTCGGCCGGCAACCGGATCGGCATGCCGCTCGGTCTTGTCGTCGGCGGCGACATCACCGACGATGGCGGTGGCCAGATCACCCAGCCGAGCGAGGGCACGCAACTGCTTCAGTTCAGCCAGCGCTATAGCCAAGGCGTTGGCCCGGATCGCGTCCACATGCCGGTCTATGTCGGGCTCGGAAACCATGATCTCGACCAGAACGGTCCGTCGCATCATGTCGATTGGTACCGGCGTGAACTGCGCGACTATGTCGAGGTCAACCACCGCCCCGGCGTGTTCTTCAAGCCACCGGTGCCGGCCACCAGCTACGATGTCGACACTGACTGCTATTCATGGGACTGGGGCGGCCTGCACCTCGTCCAGACGCATCGTTTCACCGGCGACACCGGTCACGGCGCCGACTCGAGCCTGCCTTGGCTCAAGCAGGATCTGGCGACCTATGCGGCGGATGGCCGCCCCGTCATCCTGTTCCAGCACTACGGCTGGGACACGTTTTCGACGGAGCGATGGGATCCCGCCAAGCGCACCTACGACGAAAAGGGCGCCGGTGCGCCGCACTGGTGGGGCGAGGCCGACAGGCAGGCGCTGTTGGCGGTGCTGAAGGGCTACAATGTCGTCGGCATTTTCCACGGCCACCAGCATGACACGCCGCTGATCTACCGCCGTGACGGGCTCGACCTGTTCAAGCCGAAGGCCGCTTATATGGGAGGGTTCGCCGTGGCCCGGGTGACCAGCGATGGCATGGACGTGGCGCTGGGCGAGGCGACCGACGACCAAGGCGGGGTCAACTTCACCAACGCCTTCAGCAAGGGCTGGAGCACGTGAAAAAGGCGGCCCTTGACGGCCGCCTTTCCGAAGGCCACGACATGTCTCGATGTGGGATCAGAACGCCTTCTTGACCTTGTCCTTCATGTCGCCATAGGCCTTCTGCACTTTGCCGGCGACCTTGTCGGCCATTCCCTCGGCTTGGGTCCGCCTGTTGCCGGTCGCCTTGCCGGCAGCCTGTTTGACCGAACCCTTGACCTGCTTGGCCAGACCAGCGACCTGATCCTTGTTCACCATGTTCCGCATCTCCCGGGAGTTTGAATTCGGGGCAATTCGTCCGCCGGGAACAAACGGACCGGTGTCGGTTAAGTTCCAGGTGTGGTCGTGGAACAAGATGGCTGGGCGGACCCGCTTCCGGTGGCAAGGCTGGCAGGATAGGTTGCGCGGACGCACCGCGCGCATGGGGAGAAAAATGGCGGATTTCACGCTCTACATAGGCAACAAATGCTTCTCCTCGTGGTCGCTGCGGCCATGGGTGGCGATGAGGCATCTGGAGATCCCGTTCGAGGAAGGTTTTGTGCGGCTGCGTACGCCCGAGACCTTTGCCAATCTGGCGAAAGTGTCGCCGACCGGTCAGGTGCCCGTCCTGAATCACAAGCCGTTGCAGGGAGGAGGCAGGATCGTCTGGGAAACCCTTGCCATCCTTGAATATCTCGCTGACCTGTTTCCCGAGAAAAAGCTCTGGCCGACCGATATCGGCGCCCGTGCCCTGGCGCGCGCGGCGGCAACCGAGATGCATTCCGGTTTTCGCGAGGTGCGCTATGGCTGGCCGATGAATTTGCGGCGGCCGAAGGGGCACAAGCCGCTCGACGCCGAAGGGGAGGTGCAGCGGGCACGCATCGAGGCGCTGTGGCGTGAGTGCCGCGAGAAATACGGCAAGGGCGGTCCATTCCTGTTTGGCCACTTCACCGCGGCCGATGCCATGTACGCGCCGGTCGTCACCCGCTTCGACACGTATGGCGGCGAACTCGCGCCCGACACCAAGGCCTATGTCGACGCCGTGCTGGCAATGCCGGCGATGCGGCACTGGTATGCACAGGCGGCGGAGGAGCCATGGCCGGAGCCGGGGCCGGACGAATAGACCGAACAAAGGTCGGCAATAAGATTTCGCTCTGGAGGAGGATCGATGGCCAGCAACGAAGCACCACGTGAAGCCGCGACGACAAGGATCTTCCATTGCCGGCTGATCCCACCGCGGCCAGACTTCGCCTTCACCATGACGGACGAGGAGAGGGAGCTGATGAGCCGGCATGCCGACTATTTGCGCGCCAAGCTGTGCGAGGGCACCATGATCTTGGCTGGCCCGGTCGCCGATCCGGCCGGCCCTTGGGGCCTGCTGATCCTGCGTGCCGGCAGCGAGGCCGAGGCAAAGGCGGTGACCGATGGCGATCCAGTGGCAAGGTCAGGCCGCGGCTTCCGCTACGAGATTCTGCCGATGATCAGCACGATTATGTAGGCAACACCGCGAGCTAACGGCCCGGCTCCGGCCATAGCGCCTCGAGCAGCTCAGGCACAAATAAGAACGCCCCTCGCACCGGTTATTGTGCGGGAGGCGTCCTTTTGTCAGCATCCCTGAGACTGCTCTCTGAAATTGCTGACCCAAAGAAATGCGCTGGCGTGGGATTGGTTCCAGGGTTGTGTGGTTTTTTGCGGGAGGCTGGTCTTTCTGCCTTTCATCAGTTGAGGCTCTATTCGCGTGACAACCTGAAATTGAATCTGGGCTTTTGGAAAACCAGAAATTGACTCGGCGGCAAAAGCAGTCTAGAAGAACTATGTCGATATTTGTTTGACTGACTTTTGTTATCCGCGCACGCATGCGCGCCTTTGACGAACTTCCCCATCAAAAATCGAGACAAAAATCGCTGTGCAGTCGCACCGCGATTACCGAATATTTGCCATGGAAAGGGTTCGTTTATGAGCACCGGCACAGTTAAATGGTTCAACGCCACCAAAGGTTTTGGTTTTATTCAGCCTGACGACGGCTCGGCCGACGTTTTCGTCCACATCTCGGCCGTAGAGCGCGCCGGCATGCGCGACATCGTCGAGGGCCAGAAGCTCGGTTACGAGATGGTCCGCGACAACAAGTCGGGCAAGATGTCCGCCGACCAGTTGAAGGCGGCCTGAAGAACGAATTCAGCCCTCCCGGTGACCACGGATGTACTGGCACTGGTGAAGGGCGAATTCTGGCGCGTGGTCTTGGAAACCTGAGTTTCCAAGACACATCATGCGCATGAGGGGTTTGCCTTGTGCATCCAAAAAGGGTGCGCGGCGCTCCAGGGAAGGTCAGGCGGTGCCTGGCCTTTTTCATTTTACGCTTGCTGCCACCGAAAATGCGCTGCGCATCGGGCCGAACGTGCTAAGGGACGCCTTAGCAATTTTGAACCCGATGCCGTGTTGCTTTGTGCGTGGTCCAGACCGAAGACCCGGTCTCGCCCTATCGGCACCAGGCTCCTGACAGGAGAAAGATTTTGACCGCCCATTCGAAGACCGCCGCCGATCCGGCGGTGTCGCTGTTCAGCAAGACGCAAACCCAGTCGATGTCGCTCAATCGCATCCTATCCGAGCGCGATGCCGTCAGCGAGGCGCGGGAAGCCAAGACCGCCCGCTTGCGCGAACTGCGCCTGGAAAAGGAAGCGGAAGAGATGGCGGCAGCCGCTGCACTCGCGGCGCAGCCGAAACGAGCCGGAAAACGCTGATGGCCACCAAGCGCGTACCGCCAACGCCGATCGCAGCCGATGCGACCATCGCCGACATGGTCGAAACCCTGGACAAGCCGGTCGAATATGTTCGCCGTGTGCTGGAGAAGCTCGAACGCTGCAAGCGTGCCCATGGCGATGCCCAGGTGCGCGTCGGCGTGCGCGGCCGCGCCGAGGCCCCGAACTACCTGATCGAATACGTTCGCGAGGACAAGAAGACCCTGGAGCGGGTCACCTATCAGGATGCCGCCTATAGCGGCAGCACGCATCGCGAACTGGCGCCGCATCACATTGCGGAAGCCAGGAACTGGTCGCCCGAGGAAATGAACATCACGGCGGTTTCGGCGCTGATCGGCCGCTTGCGCAATCCGCGCGCCCCATCATCGCGTTTCGCCGACGAGGACTGACATGGCCATCAAATTCTCCGCCAAGGACCAGCCGGTAGCACCGGCTCCCGCAGCAAAGCCGGCCAAGCCGGCGGCCGCGAAAGCCAGCGAAGCCGCCGACCCCGCGACCGATCTGTTCAAGTCACCGGTCGAATCGCCGGCGCGCAAGACAGGCAAGAAGAAATAGCGCCTTGCCGCGGGACGCCGATCGCAATCCTGCCGCGCCGGGCCTGCTCGCCCTCGTCGCTGCCGCAAGCCTTTCCTCACAACGCGACGCCGCACCGCTCTTCGACTGCCAGAGCTGCGGCGCGTGCTGTTCCTATTCGGCCGAGTGGCCGCGCTTCTCCACCGAGGACGATGCGCAGCTCGACCGCATCCCTGAAAAATATGTAGCCCTCGACCTGTCCGGCATGCGCTGTGAGGGCGTGCGCTGTTCGGCCCTGACCGGCGAAGTCGGCAAGTCGACCGCTTGCGGCATCTATGAAACGCGGCCGGATGTGTGCCGTGCCTGCATGCCTGGCGACGAGGAGTGCCTGATGGCAAGGGCCGCGCACGGGCTGGCGGTGGGGTAGTTCCATCCCCCGCTTTGCGGCGCAAGGAAACGCCAATCACCGCCGCTTGCCTCACCTTGCGCCACCCGATAGCTTCCATGTCGGGCAGGCCATGGAGAAACCATCGTGAGCATCGAGTTTCTGTTGACGTCGCTGATCGTCGTGGCCTCGCCCGGGACCGGCGTTCTCTACACGCTGAGCGCCGGACTTTCGCGCGGTGCGCGGGCTTCGATCATTGCCGCCTTCGGCTGCACGCTTGGCATCATCCCGCACATGGCCGCCGCCATCACCGGCCTTGCGGCGCTGCTGCACACCAGCGCGGTCGCCTTCGAGACGCTGAAATATCTCGGCGTCGCCTATTTGCTCTATATGGCCTGGAACACGCTGAAGGAGAAGGGCGGCCTCAGCGTCGAGGACAATGTCGCGCCGCGCTCGGCCGGCAAGGTGATTGCCACCGGCATCCTCGTCAACGTGCTCAACCCGAAACTGTCGATCTTCTTCTTCGCCTTCCTGCCGCAATTCGTCAGCACCACCGAGCCCAATGCGCTGTCGAAGATGCTGGAGCTCAGCTCCGTCTTCATGCTTTTGACCTTCGTGGTTTTCGTCGGCTACGGCATCTTCGCCGCTTCGATCCGGAGCCATGTCGCCTCGCGGCCAATGGTGCTGACCTGGATGCGGCGAACCTTCGCCGGTGCGTTTGTCATGCTCGGCGCCAAGCTGGCATTGGCTGATCGGTAGCTGCGACCGGCCAACTATCCCTTCACATAGCCCATCGCCTCGACGATGCGTCCGTCCTCTACACGCATCAGATTGACGCCGCGGACGGAGTTGCCGTCGGCCATCCAGTAGCGCCAGCGGATGGTCGCCCGGTCGCCGGCGACAAAGGTCTCCTCGAGGTCGAAGCGCGTGTCCGGCTGGGTGGCGATCGCCGACCACAGCTGGACGCAGGCTTGCCGTCCCGCATGACGGGCGCCATCCGGCGCCGGCGCGGTGTTTTCGATGACGCACTCTTCGGCAATCAGTTCGGGAAGTGCGGACGGGTCGTGCAGCTGAAACACATCGTTGAAGCGCCGTATGATCTCGGCCGTCTGTCCGGAGCGGTCGTCTGGATGGGGGGTGATAATGCTGTCCTTCATCTCGTCCTCCTGATGTTACTGTGCCGTGGTCGCGATGAGCTCGGCCTTGAGCGTGATGGAGGCCACGCCAGCCAGGGCGCGCGAAACAAGGCATGTCGTTTTCGCTCTCTCCGCGAGGTTCTGGAATTCATCCGGAGCAAGACCCGGAATCTCGGCTTGCGTCTCAAGCTCGATGTGGGTGATCGTCGGTCCCGCGGCGGTTGCGCCGAGATGCACCTTGGCGACGGTGCTGATGCTCGTCGGTATATGCTGGGCTGTGCCCAGTATGGCGCTTAGGGCCATCGAGAAGCAGCCGGCATGCGCCGCGGCGATCAGCTCTTCCGGGTTGGTGCCTGGACCGTTCTCGAAACGCGACGGGAAGGAATAGGCGCCTTCGAAGACGCCGCTGCCGAGCCTCACCCTGCCTGAACCCTCTTTCAGCGTCCCTTGCCACTTCGCCGAGGCTTCGCGAATTGTCATTGCCGTTCTCCTTAGGTTTGAGACATTGACGGGTCAGGCGCCGTCGACGACCACCTTCCCGAAGACGTCGCCCTGCTGGAAATAGCGATAGGCATCGCGGGCCTCGGTGAAGGCAAAGACCTTGTCGATGACGGGCCGCAGGCGGTGCTGCGAAACAGCGCGCAGCATGGCTTCGAGATTGCTCCGGTTGCCGACGAAGAGGCGGCTGATGGTGGCGAGGCTGCGCTGGTAGAGTGCCGCCGGGATTTGGATCGATCCGCCTTTCGCATCCTGCAGCGTGAGCAGCACGATGTGTCCGTAAAGCGTGCTGGCGATCAGCGACTGCGCGAAGGTCGCCGGGCCACCGGTCTCGACGACGAGATCGATGCCGCCGGTCTGGTCACGGACGGCCGCGCCCCATTCGGCCATATCCGACGTCGAGATCACAAGGTCGGCGCCCAGCGCCCGTAACCTGTCGGCTTTCTCTGCGCGCGAGGTGACGGCGGCGACGCGGCAGCCGAGCAGCTTGGCGAACTGCAGTGCGAAGAGCGAGACGCCGCCCGAACCGATGACCAGAACCCATTGGCCGGGCTTGGGAATTCCGGCACTCGTCACCGCGTTCCAGGCGGTCACGCCGGCGCAGCTCAGCGTCGCCGCCTCATGCCATTCGAGATGATCGGGCAGGCGCGCCGCCCATTGTTCGTCGAGAACCGCGTATTCCGCCAACATGCCGTCCAGCGTGCAGCCGAGCTGGTCGATGAGCTCGGCGTTGATACGGCCGTCGATCCAGCGGGCGAAATAGCTGCCGGTGACACGGTCACCGACGGCGAAGCGGGTGACGGTATCGCCGATGGCGACAACGTCACCAGCCCCGTCGCTCAGGGGGACGATGCCCTGGCGCGGCGTAAGCGGATAGGTGCCGTTGAGGATCATCGTGTCGCGGCGGTTCAGCGAGGCGGCACGGACGCGGACCACGATTTCATGCGGTTTCGGCCGAGGCTCTGGCTCGTCGCGCATCACCAGGCATTCGGTTCCGCCCAACCCGTCAAGACGATAGCTGCGCATGGTGTTGCCTCCAATATGTAGACTGATCTACATATTATGTAGACCGATTGTCATATTCGATGCAAGGCCTATAATGATCGCTGCTGACAGAGGTTGACATGGCGAACGACACCCGCACCCGCATACTCGACACGACCGCGCTGCTGCTGCGGCAGCGCGGCTATCACGGCACCTCGCTTAACGACATATTGAGCGCCAGCGGCGCGCCGCGCGGTTCGCTCTACTTCCATTTTCCGGGCGGCAAGGACCAACTGGTGATCGACGTGACGCGTGACAGTGTTGCCGGGGTGACGGCGAGGCTGGGCGAAGCGCTGGCGGCCGAAAGGGATCCGGCGGTGGCGGTCCATCATATCTACCAGGCGGTGGGGCGCATGCTGGAAGACAACCAGTTTTCGCTCGGCTGTCCGATCGCGCCTGTCGTGCTGGACTCACCGACCGACGTGCCGGAGCTGGCGGATTTGTGCCGCGCGGCCTTCGAGCAGTGGATAGGCCTGTTGCGTGAGGCCTTCGTCAGGGCCGGAGTGCCCCAACGCCGCGCCCACGCTCTGGCGCTGCTGGTTGAATCGTCGCTGGAAGGGCTGATGGTGATCGCCCGCGCCACCCGAGACCGCGCCCCGCTACAGGCGGTGGCGGACGAGGTCGCGGCGCTGATCGAAGCCGCGGTGCTTGCCGGCGAGGCACGGCAGCGCGCGGAGGCCGGTGTCTGAAGTCAAGCCCCCTGGTTCGGGAAGCAGGCGCTGGCGCTGAGGTTCGGGCCGTTCGCCAGCGACGTCAGGAAGGCCGGTAGCACGGTCGTGAAGTTGTAGGAAACCTGGACGCTCGAAAAGCCGGACAGGCCCGAGCAGGTGGTGTTGTTGCTGACGGCGATGTTGGCGTTGCTGAGCACGATGCCGTCGGTTGCCGCCCTGCTGCTGATATAGCTGATGGCGCTGGCGGCGTTGTAGACGCCGTTCTGCGTGCATCCGCTCTGCAGCACGCCGACGCAACGCGCCCCTGCCGCGGCGATCTCATTCAGCACATGCTGGGCCCAGTACATGCGGCCGAACTCGAACGTGCCCATCAGCACCATCAGCAACGGTACAGACAGCAAGGCGAACTCAACGGCGTTGGCACCGGATTTGTCGCGCAGGAAGGATCGGCGACGGCTCATTGCGGTTGCACCACGGCCTTGACGGTGATGTTGCCGTTGCTGACGATGCCGAAGCCGCCGAAAAGCGGCGTATAGGGCTTGCTGGCCGTGATCGTTACGAATTTCCCGGCAATGCCGCCGCCACTGCAGATGCTGCCGCATGCCATCGGGGTGCTCCAGGCCACGGCCCCTGAGCTGCCTGGGCAATAGCAGAGATCGGCATTGGCGGCCGTGCCGCTCTGGGTGGCCGTGGACGTGGTGGCGTTATAGGCAAGTGCCGCACCGTTGTTGATGACGACCTGAATGCTGCCGCCATTGCCGCTCAGGCCGCTGGTGACCACCGTCGCAATGTTGCCGGCCAGCGCGCCGCCGCCGGTGGAATTGACCTTGTCGCCATTGAGCAGCGCATAGTTCGAACCAGCCGAAAGCGCCGAGCTCAGTTCGAATTTGGCCTTCAATGAGCCGCCTATGTCGACGGTTCCGGCCAGGATGACCAGCAGCACGGGGCTGACCAAAGCGAACTCGACCGCCGACACGCCGGCTTTCTGGCGCCGCAGGAAGTCAGTGAACGCGAAGCGCCAGCTGGCCAACAAGCCGGGGTCGGGGCGTGACTGCTGTCTCATTGCACGAGGCTCACCTTGCTGCTGCCACCGGCACTCGAGGCGGCAATGCATTCCGATGCAGCCGTAGTGCCGCCCGACAGCGTGATGCGTGAGCCGATCATCTGCAGACACTTGCTCGGGTCGGTGTTCGACCCCAGCACGCTCGATCCGCCATTCATGATGATCGGGCCGTAGGGAAAATAGAATGCGCCCGATATCTGGGCGTTGGAGCCGCCTTCGGCGAAGGTCGCGCCGCCGGTGTTGGAACTGCCGGTGGGGCCGATCACCGCCAGCTTCGCCGTCGCTCCCGACTGGGGTGCGGTGAGCACGATGTTGCTGTAGCCGGCGGCCACGCAGAAGACATAGCCGTTGCAACTTCCCGAACTGGATTTGGCCTTGCCCGACAGGACAAGCGTCACATTGGCGCCGCTGACGCTGATCGTGCTGCCGTTGCAGTTGGCGCTGCCGCCGCCATTGCCGCCCAGTGCGAAATAGCCATCCACGGTGTAGACACCGGCGCCGAGCAGGATGGCGCCCGAGCCGATGAAGTTGCCGGCGATGTCATGCTGCGCCGCGGCCGGCACCACAAAGCAACTGCCGCCGCCGCCGCCATTCACATTGCCGACGACCTGGAAAACGCTGCTGGCGCCAGTCGCATCGGCCATGATCGTTGTCGAACCGCCGCCGAGCGTGATCGCGTCGCCATTGCTGCCTGGCCCGATCTTGTAGGAATTGGTCGTGCCCGAGCCGAAGGTGAGCGTTCCGGTGTTGGTATAGCCGCCGGGGAGCTCGAAGGTGCTCGGTCCGCCGAAGGTCAAGGTGGAGGTGTTGCAGATGCTGACTTGCCCCGAGCCATTGCAGGTGTTGTCGCTGCGGCCGATCTTGAAGGTGCCGGCGCCGAATGTCGTGGTGGCACCGCCGCCGGTTGTCAGCCCCTTCGCGAAGTTGAAACTGCCGGCGCCGAAGGTGGTTGTTCCGCCTGTTGTCACCTGCTTGCCGAAATTGTAGGTGCCGGTCCCGAACGTGGTGGTTCCGGCCGTGGTGAGGGTCTTGGCGAAGTTGTAGGTGCCTGGCCCGAAATTGGTGGTGGCGCTGGTCGTGAGATCGCCGGCGATATTGTAAACCGTCGTTGCCGCGCCGCTTGTGGCGAAGTTGAGGTTGATGCCGCCGCCGATGGTGATGGTGCCTAGGTTGACCGTGGTCTTGCTGCCGCAGTTCAGCGTCCATGTCGACGACGACGATGCCCAACTGGCGGTGCAGCCGAGCGCGTTCGCCTGGCCTTGGGTCGGGCCTGTGTTCCAGCCGAAGTCGATGTTGTTGCCGTTGGGAGTGGTGGGCGCTGTTGGCGCGGCCGTCGTCGAAAGCGCGGCAACCGTTGCAATACGGGCCACGGCGGCCGTGACCGCGGCATTGCCGGCGAGCGGGTCGGGGGTGGATTTCTTGGTGATCACCGCGGTCGCCCCGCCTGGGCCGGTGATGCCGCTGCACGGCTGGCTCGGTGCGGCGGCGGAATTGTAGTTGACGCCGAGCGCCGAAATGCTGGTGCCGCAGGGGACGGTCACCGTGTTGTTGGAAGAGACGGTACACTTCTGCGCCGAGATCGAAGTGCCGCCGCTCAGCGTCAGACCGGTCTGTGTGCCGTCGAGCGCGAGCATGCATCCGGGCGTTTGCGGCTGCGCGCCAAGCTCGGCCACCGAATTGGCATAGATCTGCAACTGCTGGCGATCGTTGAGAACGCGTGCCAGGAACAGCGTCCTGTAGGTGTTGATCGACACCGAAACGGCGTTGACACCGGTCGTCTTCGGGGAGGCGACCAGGTTGACCTGTACATTGGCGGCAGGAACGCCGTTGAGCACCGCGACGCCGACGGCGGTGGCCGTCATCTGCGAGGTGGACTTGTTCACGTTATAGGCGAGGGCGCCCGCATAGGCCGACAGGTCGGCGACTCGCTGATTATCGGCCCGCTCGACGAGTGCTGCGCCATATTCGGTCACCAGGGCGGCCATGCCGATCAGGACCGGCATCACCAGTGCCGAGATGATCAGCACGTTGCCGTCGCGGTTCCGCAAAAATCGCCGGAAAATTTGCATCGATGGGTACCCGACACGCCACACGCAGGAGCAACCTCGCCGTGCTCCCGCCCTTTAGTAATCGCGAATGTGTTAAAGAATATTGTCTGACAAATTTACCTAGCGCCGTCAAAGCGTAGTTAAGCCTTTGATTTTTCTGGAGAACTGCTCGAGAATGAGAGGGTTGCGCCGTCTAGCGGTGCGGACCTCGATGGTCGCTATCGTTGCAGGAAGCAATGAAAAAAGGGCGGCATCGCTGCCGCCCTTTCCGTATGCATAATGAGCCAGGTGGCCTGGATTAGAAATCCATGCCGCCACTCAAGCCCGCTTGCGGGCTTGAGCAATGTTAGTTCATGGGCGTGCTTTATGGGCTTCTTAGAAATCCATGCCGCCCATGCCGCCCATGCCGCCGCCGCCCATGCCGCCAGGCATGCCGCCGCCAGCCGACTCCTTCTTCGGAGCCTCCGCGATCATGGCTTCGGTGGTGACGAGCAGGCCGGCGACCGAGGCCGCGTCCTGGAGAGCCGTGCGCACGACCTTGACCGGATCGACGATACCCATGGCGATCATGTCGCCATATTCGCCGGTCTGGGCGTTGTAGCCGAAGGTCGCGCCCTTGTTCTCAAGGATTTTGCCGGCAACGATCGATGCTTCCGCACCGGCGTTCGAGGCGATCTGGCGAGCCGGAGCCTGCAGAGCGCGACGCACGATGTTGATGCCAGCAGCCTGGTCGGCATTGGCGCCGGCAGCCTTGATGTTGGCCGAAGCGCGCAGCAGGGCCACGCCACCGCCGGCAACAATGCCTTCTTCCACGGCCGCGCGGGTCGCGTTCAGCGCATCGTCAACGCGGTCCTTCTTTTCCTTGACTTCGACTTCCGTCGCACCGCCGACGCGGATCACCGCAACGCCGCCCGCGAGCTTCGCGAGACGTTCCTGCAGCTTCTCCTTGTCGTAGTCCGAAGTGGTCTCTTCGATCTGCTGCTTGATCTGAGCAACGCGGCCCTGGATCTCGGCCTTCTTGCCGGCGCCGTCGACGATGGTGGTGTTCTCCTTGGAGATCGACACCTTCTTGGCGCGGCCGAGCATGTTGAGGCCGACATTCTCGAGCTTGATGCCGAGGTCTTCCGAGATGACCTGGCCACCGGTGAGGATGGCGATGTCTTCCAGCATGGCCTTGCGGCGATCACCGAAGCCCGGAGCCTTGACGGCGGCGATCTTCAGGCCGCCACGCAGCTTGTTGACGACCAGCGTGGCCAGGGCCTCGCCTTCGACGTCTTCCGAGATGATGAGCAGCGGCTTGGAGGTCTGCACGACGGCTTCGAGAACCGGCAGCATCGCCTGCAGGTTGGAGAGCTTCTTCTCGTGGAGCAGGATGTAGGCGTCCTCGAGATCGGCAACCATCTTGTCGGCGTTGGTGACGAAGTAGGGCGAGAGGTAGCCGCGGTCGAACTGCATGCCTTCGACGACTTCGAGTTCGGTCTCGGCGGTCTTGGCTTCCTCAACCGTGATGACGCCTTCGTTGCCTACCTTCTGCATCGCTTCTGCGATCATCTTGCCGACCGACTCGTCGCCATTGGCGGAGATCGTGCCGACCTGGGCAACTTCCTCGGAGGTCTTGATCTTCTTGGCAGCCTTGCCGAGCGCCGTGACGACTTCGCTGACGGCGAGGTCGATGCCGCGCTTCAGGTCCATCGGGTTCATGCCGGCGGCAACCGCCTTGTGGCCTTCCTGGACGATCGACTGCGCCAGAACGGTCGCGGTCGTGGTGCCGTCGCCGGCGATGTCGTTGGTCTTCGAAGCAACTTCGCGGACCATCTGCGCGCCCATGTTCTCGAACTTGTCCTCAAGCTCGATTTCCTTGGCGACGGTGACGCCGTCCTTGGTGATGCGCGGGGCGCCGAACGACTTGTCGATGACGACGTTGCGGCCCTTGGGGCCGAGCGTGACCTTCACCGCGTCGGCGAGGATGTTGACGCCGCGCAGCATGCGCTCACGGGCATCACGGGAGAATTTTACGTCTTTAGCAGCCATTTTTAGCTCCTGGCAGGGGCTTGGGATAAAGCCCGGAATTCAGTTGACGGTGAGGCCGATGATCAGCCGATGATGCCCATAATGTCGGATTCCTTCATGATCAGAAGGTCTTCGCCATTGAGCTTGACTTCGGTGCCCGACCACTTGCCGAACAGGATGCGGTCGCCAGCCTTGACGTCCAGGGGGACCAGCTTGCCGCTTTCGTCGCGCGCGCCAGAGCCGACGGCGATGATTTCGCCTTCCTGCGGCTTTTCCTTCGCCGTATCCGGGATGATGATCCCGCCGGCGGTCTTGGATTCGGATTCGACCCGGCGAACGACCACGCGGTCATGAAGCGGGCGGAACTTCGACTTTGCCATTTTTTCTTCCTCGAGTGAGAACGGTGAGAACAGTTCCTCCGTCCGGCGAAGCCGGACATATAGTTAGCACTCACCAAGGGCGAGTGCTAACGTGGGGCTGAAATAGGCCGCCGACCTGCGAGAGTCAAGGCGCGCGGCAGCCTCGAAAGGCGGTAATTTTTTCCATGGATTGGGGCTTAGAGAAACAACCGCAACTGCGTGTGGATGATCGACCGGTAATCCTCGACGGTTTGGCGGCTTTCCGCTTCGCCCTGAGCGAGCGCCAGGCGCACCACACCGCCGGCGAGCTGGAAGATCAAGAGAACCATGCGTTCGAACTGTTCATGCTTGCCCGGCTCGATCAAGGCGGTGACATGGTCGCAGAACATCTTGGCCTGATGCCGGGTTTCGGCGATGTCTAGATTCTTGAGCGCCTTGTCGGCCTGGATGGCGTTCTGCAGGTCCTGGATGGCCGGATCTCCGGCGACGCGGCCGAGGTAGTCGTCGAGCAACCGGTCGGCGGCGGCGATGACGTCCTTGGCTTTGCGGACATCGGCGAGGATATCAGTCAATCGCGCACGGCTCACCTCTGAAAATCGCTCATAGAGCATCGCCAGGATCGCCGACTTGTTGGGAAAGTAGTGATAGACGGTGGCGATCGGCCCGCCTGCCAACGCGCCGACTTCCTTCATGGTGACGGCGTCGATGCCCTTCTCGCCGATTAGCCGCATCGTCGTCGACAGGATGGCGTCGATGCGCTCGCGGCTGCGCTCCTGCTTGGGCTTGCGCCTCGGTTCGGTCGCTGTTCGCCTTACTTCCACCATGCACCGGTCTTTCGCACGAATTGCCAAATTCTGGTTGACAAAAAATATGATCAAGTATCAGTTTCTGAAATACTGACAGATTGTCAGCTTTTTTGCCGCGCGGCAAGGACGTTGGGAGGCGCCTTTGACTTCGACAAATGCCGGGCACACTGGCACTGGCGACTGGCTGGTCGGCAATCCGACCGGCGGGCAGCTTGCTTCGGCCCTGTGGATCGGCTCGGTCGGTCTGCTCATCCTAGGCCTGCAGCCAGTGCTGCTCGGCGCCCTTTACACCGAGGGACATGTCAGCGGCGACGAACTGGCGCTGGTCGCCACCGCCGAGATGATCGCCATCGCGATCGGTTCGGCGATCGTCGCGATGCTGCTGTCGGCCCGCAACATGCACTGGAAAAGCGCGGTGCTGCTGCTCCTGCTGGCGCTGGCGCATGTCTGGACGGCCTATGCCGCCGGCGCCAATGCGTTGATGGCGGCACGCGCCTTGGCCGGGCTTGCGGAAGGCGGGCTGGTCGCGGTCGCCACCGAATTGATCGCCCGTTCGCGGCGCGCCGAACGCATCGGCGGCTTTTTCGTCACCATGCAGACGCTGGCGCAATGCGCGCTTGCCCTGCTGCTGGCGCTCTATGTCATCCCGGCCGCCGGATCGGCTGGCGGCTTCCTCATTCTCGCGGTCGTCTGCGTCCTGTCGCTCATCGTCGCCTTCGTCGTCCCCGCTGACTACGCCGACCTGCCCAAGGACGAGAACCTGACCAATGTGCTGACGGCTCCCTCGATCACCGCGCTGTTGTGCGTCTTCTGCTATTTCATGTTCTTCGGCGCGGTCTGGGCGTTTCTGGAACCGCTTGGCACCCAATTCGGCATCGATGGCCGCACCGTCGGCCTGATCGTCTCGGCGAGCCTCGCGGCGCAGGTCTCGGGGGCGATGATGGCGACCGCGTTCGAAGCGCGCATCGACTACCGCCTTGCCGTTGCTGCGATCGGTGTGGTCGCGCTGGTCTGCTCGCTGGTTCTCGCCAGCGGACCCGACCTTATCACATTCTGGATGGCCGCCTTGGCCATGGGCTTCATCCTCCTGTTCATCGTGCCCTACCAGATCCGGCTGGCGATCACCGCCGACGAGACGCGCACCGCCGTGCTCTTGGTGCCGGCGGCACAGCTTTTTGGCCTGGCGATCGGGCCGATCGCGGCATCCTTGCTCATCGACGGCAAGGATTTTCGCCCGGTTCCGGAATTCGCCGCCGCCAGCGCCGTTGCCAGTGTCGCCTTGCTCGGCCTGTTCATCCTCGTGTCGCGGCGTCGCCGCGCCGTTGCCTGAGCGGAGGGCAGCATGTCGAACATCTGGAGCAACTGGTCGGGCTTTGTCACCGCTGAACCCCGGCTGATCGCAAGCCCCGCCGATGCGGGCGAACTCGGCGATCTCGTTCGCACCGCGCCCGGCCCAATCCGCGTCGTTGGCGCGGGACATTCCTTCACGCCGCTGGTCAAGTCGCAAGGCACCATCCTGTCCCTGGAGAGGCTGGAGGGGCTGGTCTCGCATGACGCGCAAAGGCATCGGGCACGCGTGAAGGCAGGGACGCGGCTTGGTCCGCTCATGCACATACTGCAGGGCATCGGCCAGGGCCTGCCCAATATGGGCGACATCGACCGCCAGGCGATCGGCGGCGCGCTGGGGACCGCTACCCATGGCTCGGGGCCGACGCTAGGCGCCTATCATACGCAATTGGAGACGGTGCAGATCGTCGACGGGCTTGGCAAGGTTCGCGACGTCACCAGGGCAGGGGATCAGGATATGATCCACGCCATAGGCGTCGCGCTCGGTGCGTTCGGTGTCTTGAGCGAAGTGACGCTGAACAACATCGCGACCTACCGGCTGCGGCGCCGCAAATGGGTGCTGCCGATCGGCGACATGCTGCGCGACTTCGAAAAGATGATGACCGCGCATCGCTCGGCCGAATTCTACTACATTCCGTTCTCTGGCTACGCGCAGTTTATCGCCAGCGACTTCAGCACCGAGGCGACCACCGCGCGCCCGACCGACGATGACGAAGGCTCCTTGCGCACGCTGCGCTGGCTGCGCACCGGGCTTGCCTGGCTGCCGTCACTGCGCCGCCGGCTGATCCTTGGCGCGGTCGCGAAAGTGCCGTCCGAGGATTATGTGCAGGACTGGCTCAACGTCTATGCCAGTGACCGCCAGACCAAGTTCAACGAGATGGAATATCACCTTCCGTTCGAGGAGGGGCCGAAGGCGCTGGCCGAAATCATCGAGCTGACCGAAAAACGCTTCCCCGAAGTCTATTTCCCGATGGAGGTGCGCAGCGTCGCGGCTGATCCGTTCTGGCTCTCGCCCTTCTACAACAGGCCGACCTGCTCGATCGCCATCCACCATGACGCCGCGAGCGATCCGCTGCCCTTCATGCAGGCGGCCGAGCCGATCTTCCGCAGATATGGCGGCAGGCCGCATTGGGGCAAGATGCACAGCCTGAAGGCGGCGGACTTCAAGAAGCTCTATCCGCGCTGGGACGACGCCATGGCGGTGCGCCGCGACATCGATCCGCAAAACCGCTTCGTCTCGCCTTACATGGCCGGCCTGTTCGGCATCGAGCCATGAGCGCCTATTTCGCGACGCTTTCGCAGGCGCTGAAGCAAGCCGGCATCTTCCAACCCTGCCTGCTGCTCGACCGCGACCGGCTGGACGGCAACATTGCGCTGGTGGGAGAGAGACTGGCGCCCGGCCTTGCCGTGCGGCTGGTCGACAAGTCGCTCGCTTGCCTGCCGCTGCTTGCGCATATCCGCAAGGCGCTTGGAACCGACCGCTTCATGACTTTCCATCCGCCGATCAGTGAGGCGGTGCTGAAGGCGTTTCCGGACGCGGGTCTCCTGTACGGCAAACCGATGCCAGTCGGGACGGCAAGGGCGGCACTGGTGAAGGGTGGCGCCGACTGGTCACGTGTCTGCTGGCTGATCGACAGTGATGAACGACTGGCGGAATATGGCGCTCTCGCGATCGAACTCGATATCGAGCTCCGCATTGCCTTCGAGATCGATGTCGGACTGCATCGCGGCGGCTTCGCCGAACCGGGGGCCTTGTCGCGGGCGCTGAAGCAGGTGTCGGTCCACAAAAAGCTGCGCTGCGAAGGCGTCATGGCCTATGAGGCGCATGCGCCGCACATTCCCGGCCTGTTCGGCGGGCCGGCCAAGGCGTTGGCGCACGCTTCGGAGCGGGCCTCCGCTTTCGTCGCGCGCCTCGGTCCGGACCAGCGCCGCATCCTGAACATTGGCGGCAGCAAGACCGCGCTGCTTCATCATGGCGTCATGGCCAATGAAGTGTCGATGGGGTCGGCCTTCGTGCTGCCCGGCGATTTCGACACAGCCGGCCTCGACGGCTTCCAGCCGGCCGCCTTCATCGCGACGCCGATCCTGAAAATTGTCGAGCCGATGCTGCCGGGCCCGCCGGCCGTTACCCGCCTGCTGCAGGCACTCGGCCGGTTCCCGCGCAAGGGCTGCTACCTCTATGGCGGCAAGTGGATGGCTGAGCCGGTCTTTCCCGACGGCATGAGGACGAATGGCCTGCTCGGCCTGTCGTCCAACCAGCAATTCATGGGTCTGCCGGCTGACACCACTGTGATGCCCGGCGATTATGCGTTCCTGCGGCCGACGCAGAGCGAGGCCGTGCTGCAGCAATTCGGGCCGATCGCGGTGCTTTCCCAGGGCAGGATCGTCGATCGCTGGCCGGTCTTGCCGATGATGTGATCACATCATATAGTTGACTCCGTCAAGTAAACGATTGATCCTGTGAAGGCAGGAGATGACCATGACGATTCACCATCAGCCCAACAACGAAGCGCCCAACAAGCACCTGATCGATGCGGTGCGGGCTTTCAACCGCTTCTACACCCGCCAGATCGGCCTGCTCGACGAAGGGCTGCTGCAAAGCGCCTTCTCGCTGACCGAGGCGCGTGTGCTTTACGAGCTGGCGCATCGCGACGGTTTGACCGCGACCGACCTGGGGCGCGATCTCGGTCTCGACGCCGGCTATGTCAGCCGTTTGCTGAAGAAGTTCGAACGCGATGACCTCATCTCCAGGTCGACGCTGGTTTCGGATGCCAGGCAATCCTCGATTGCGCTGACGCCGGCGGGCAGGAATGCCTTCGCGCCGCTGAACAAGGGTTCGCATGACCAGGTGGCCGCCTTGCTCGATCGGCTGCCCGCTTCGGAGCAGGACCGGCTGGTGAAGTCGATGCGGACGGTCCAGGCGCTGCTGGACGAAAGCGCCGAGCCGAAAATCCCCTATCTGCTGCGGCCGCTGCAGATCGGTGACATCGGCTGGATCACCCGCCGGCAAGGCCTGCTCTACGCGCAGGATTATGGCTGGGATGAAACCTACGAGGCGCTGGTCGCCGAAATCCTCGCGGCGTTCGTCAAATCCTTCGACCCGAAATGGGAGCGCAGCTGGATCGCCGAGCGCGATGGCGAGGTCGTCGGTTCGGTCTTCGTCGTGCGCAAGTCGCCCGAGGTGGCGAAGCTCAGATTGCTTTATGTCGAGCCTTCGGCACGCGGCCTTGGCATCGGCGCGCGTCTGGTCGATGAGTGCATCGCCTTCGCGCGGGCCAAGGGTTACAAGACGCTGACGCTTTGGACCAACGATATACTGGGCTCGGCGCGCCGCATCTACCAGGCCGCCGGCTTCAAACTGATCGATGAAGAGCGCCACCATTCCTTCGGCAAGGATCTGGTCGGTCAGACCTGGGATCTCGACCTCTAGCGAACGCCGTCCGGCACGACGCGCGGTTGTTGGCGCCTTGCGTCGATGATATGAAACGCGGGTCGAAAAGGACCCTTGAGCGGCACATGGTAAGCCCGCTCCCTTCCACAAGCTGGAAGCTCCGTTCCCATCCAATATGGGAACCCACGGCAAGCCCACGGCGTGCTTTACGCCCGGCTTGGCGTTCGGGGTCTTCGCTGATCGGCGTTCCTTCGTTTGCCAAGCGCCAACGAAGGAGAAGCAAAATGCCCATCATTCGCGTCGACACCGGCGTCATCACCCAGATCAATGTCTTCACCGTGCCTGAAGGCGGACAGCAGGCGCTGATCGACTTGCTGCGGGAGGCGGCAATGGGTTGCCGCGGCATTCCCGGCTGGATGTCCGCCAGCCTACACCGAAGTCTCGACGGCACGCGGGTCGTCAACTACGCCCAGGCGCGGGATCAGGCGGCCATGCAGCGGGTCTTCGAGCATCTGCGTAGCAACGGCTACGAGGTCGCTCTCACCGTGGAGTAGGCGAAGCGGCGGATCGTACCTTGGCCCATGCCAAGGTAAGATCTGCTCGATACCAGAGCAATTCCAGGAAAAGTGTGAAGCGGTTTTCCGTCCGGAATTGCTCCAAAACAAGAGTTAGAGCGGTTCGCCGTTTCCGTGAAACGGTGAAACGCTCTAGGACTTGACCGGTATCCAGATCTCCAGCCCGCCATTGCCGCTGCGCGGATCGAACTCCGGCCCATAGCGTTCGAATTCCGGCGCGTCCGCTATTTCGTGCCCGGAGGCCGGCAGCCATTTGTTCCAGATCGTGTTGACGGTGCGGCGGATGGTCGAAATGTGCTCGCGATGCGAAAACACCGCATATTTCTGCGCCGGTATGCGCACGCGGCTGAATTCCCTGGGAAGGTCGGAAAAGTCTGTGACCTCGACACCGGCGATGTAGTCGAAATTGCCGGCATCGTCGCCGTTGACGCAGACGCCATAGGCGACGTCACCGGTCTCGCCCGGAATGTTGCCGATATAGGGGCCGAAGCGCTGCCATTGCATGGGAATGGCGGCGCTGGTCTCGCAGCTGTAGCGTTCGCCCAGCCCCGCGATCAGGAACGGCCGGCTGGTCTCGAAGCGCGGTGGCTCGAGCTTGGCAAGAAAGGACTGGTCCATCAGGATCGGCTCCACGAGGTCGAGGGTCTTGGTCGAGCCTTGCGCGCGCACCAGCTCCGGCGTCGTGCCGAACTGGTCGCGGAAGGCCCGGGTGAAGGCCTCATGCGAGTTGTAGCCGGCATCGAGCGCCACCGAGAGGATGTCGGGCGCCCCGTCGGCCAGCCTGCGCGCCGCCTCGGTCAAGCGCCGTGCGCGCGCATAACCCATGACAGAGCGGCCGGTGGCGGCGCCGAAGGCGCGCGTCACATGAAAGCGCGACACGCCGCTGCTTGCCGCGACATCGTCGAGCGAGATCGCCTCCGGCAGATGGCTCTCGACAAACCACAGCGCTTTCTCGGTCGGGTTCATGGCTTCTCGCATTTGGCCGGACCATCTTGCCGCTTTCTTGCGTGACAATTTGATCGAAATTGCGCAGCGCGCGAATTTGGTCGAACAAAGCCATCGAATCGATTGCGCAAACGTTTCGATGACATTATGGTCCATCGAAATCCGCCAAAGCCAATGAGAGCGGACTGGAACGCATCATCAGGGAGGAGCGCTTGCCAGCACTCCATTTGAGTCGCCATGCCGACAATGGCTGAGGTCGCGCGCCGCGCCGGCGTATCGGTTTCGACCGTCTCGCATGTCATCAACCGCACCCGCTTCGTCTCGCCGGAGAAGGCCCGGCTCATCAACGACGCAATCGCCGCGATGGGCTACCAGCCCAACGAGCTGGCACGGTCGCTGAAAGTCGCCTCGACCAACAGCGTCGGCCTGGCGATCTCGGCGATTTCCAACCCTTATTTCACCGATATCATCTGTGCGGTGGAGGCCGAATGCGCGCGCCTCGGCCTCATGGTCTTCCTCTCCGACACGCAGGAGGACCCCGACCGCGAGCTTTCGGTGGTGCGCGCCTTCCACCAGCGTCGCGTCGACGGCGTAATCCTGGCGCCGTCGGGCGCGCCGCAGCGCGCCATCGATTACCTGGCCGAGAAGAAGCTGCCCTGCGTGCTCATCGATCGTTTCGCCGACGAGCGTTTCGACCAGATCGGTGTCGAGAACCAGTCATCGATGCGCGCGCTGATCGATCATGTCGCCGCCTTCGGCCACAAGCGCATCGGCTACATCGCCGGCCAGCCGGGTCTGGCGACGACCCGCGAACGCGTCGAGGCCTTTCGCGCCTCGCTGGTCGCCAATGGACTTGAATGCCTGCCGCACTATGTCTCGCCGGAGAATGTCGACACGGCGAGCGCGACCGCAGCGACCCATGCGATCCTGTCTCTGCCATCGCCGCCCACCGCATTGGTCACGGGCAACAACATGACGACCATCGGGGCAGTTCGCGCCATCCGCGAGAGGGGGCTCTCTATCCCCGGCGACCTGTCGCTCGCCGGCTTCGACGACTTCGAATGGGCCGATTGCTTCGAGCCGCGGCTGACACTGGTCGCGCAACCTTGCACCGAGATCGGACGGCAGGCGGCCGCCCTGCTGTGCGCTCGCATTGCATCGACCGACCTGGAGCCGCAGGCGGTGCGGCTGCGGGCGGCGCTGCAGGTGCGGGAGTCCTGCGCGAGGCCGGCCCCCCATGAGGTCAGCCCCATGAGGTCGGCATGAGCGCGCCGCTGCTTTCCGTCACCGGTGCGGTCAAGCGCTTCGGCGGCGTCCAGGCGCTGCGCGGCGTCGACTTCGACCTCAAGGCGGGCGAGATCCATGCGTTGCTTGGCGAAAACGGCGCCGGTAAATCGACGCTGATGAACCTGTTGTCGGGCGTCTACACGCCGGACGAGGGCACCATCCACATCGACGGCAAGCAGGTAGCCTTCAACAACCCGCGCGAGGCGCAGGCGGCCGGCATCGCCACCATCTTCCAGGAACTCGACCTGGTGCCGACACTCGACGTCGCCGCCAACCTTTTCCTTGGCCGCGAGTTGATGCGGCCCGGTGGTTTCCTCGACGTGCCGGCAATGCGCAGCGAGGCGCGCAAGCGTCTCGAAGCCATCGAATTGGCCATCGATCCGGCCAGCATGGTGGCGAACCTGTCGATCGGCCAGCGCCAGGTCGTGGCCATCGTCAAGGCGCTGTCCTACGCCTCGCGCGTGCTGATCATGGACGAGCCGACGGCCGCACTCACGGTAGGTGAGGTCGACAGGCTGTTCGACATCATGCGCAAGCTCGCCGCCAGCGGCGTCGGCATCGTCTACATCTCGCATCGCCTCGAGGAGGTACCGCAGATCGCCGACCGGGTGACGGTCATGCGCGACGGTCGCGTCGCGGGCGTCACCGAGCCGCACGCGCCGCAGGCCGAACTGGTCCGGCTTCTGGTCGGCCGGCCGCTGGATGAGCTTTATCCCGAACGGTCGACGAAGGCCGGCAAGACACTGCTCAGCTTGCGTGATGCCAGCTTCAGGCTCGCCCATGAAAGCGCCGGCTGGCAGCCGCCGAGCGGCGTCTCGCTCGACGTCAAGGCGGGCGAGATCGTCGGGTTGGCCGGCATCATGGGGGCAGGGCGCACCGAACTGCTCAGCGCGCTCTATGGCACCGGCCTGTCCGGCCGTTGGGAAGGCGAGGTTGCTATAAATGGCCGGCCTGTAAGGCTGGATTCGATCAGGGCGGCCCGCGCGGCCGGCATCGCCTTCGTCACCGACGATCGGCGCGGCAGCGGGCTGATGCTCAGAATGGCGGTGGGCCTCAACCTGGTCATGTCGGTGATCCGCCGCATCTCGCCCTTCGGCCTGATGTCGCAGCGCCGCCAGGCGGATGCGGTGAAGCAGTCCTTCGGCCAGTTCGATATCAGGCCGAAGAATCCCGACATCGCCGTCGGCGCGCTGTCCGGCGGCAACCAGCAGAAGGTGGTGCTGGCCAAGGAGATTCTCGGCAATCCCCGGCTGCTGCTGCTCGACGAACCGACCCGCGGCGTCGATGTCGGTGCCAAGGGCGAGATCTACGCGCGGCTGAGGCAGTTGGCGGCGCAGGGGCTCGGAATATTGGTCGCGTCCAGCGAGATGCCGGAGCTCATCGGCCTGTGCGACCGGATCGTGGTGCTGCGCCAAGGGCGCAACGTGGCGGAATTCATCGGCGGCGTCGACGAGCACACGGTGCTTGACGCGGCAAATGGCAGGGAGGCCTGATGTCTGAACAGAAGATTTCGGTGACAGCGAGCCCCGCTGTGCCGGCGGCAGCGCCCAAGCATCGCGATCCGCTCGCCCTTGTGGTGCGCTTCCAGAGCCTGATCGGCCTGGTGGTGGTGGCGATCGGCGGCATCATCTTCTCGCCGCGCCGGCACGGCCAGATCCTGTTCCTCGATCCCGACAACATCGCCAACATCGTGCGCGCCGTGTCGGAAACCGGCATCATCGCCATTGGCATGACCTTCGTCATCATCACCGCCGGCATCGACCTGTCGGTTGGCGCGGTGCTCGGCCTGTCCAGCGTCGTCACCGCGTCGATGATGATCTCGGGTGGATTCGGGCTCATTCCCACCATCCTCGCCGTGCTCGTCATGGGCATCGTCTTCGGCGCCATCCAGGGCACTATCTCCACCCGCTTTCGGCTGGAGCCGTTCATCGTCACGCTTGCTGGCTTGCAGGCGGCGCGCGGCCTGGCGCTGGTCGTCTCGGGCAACCAGTACATCAACATTTCCTATGGCGACGGGCCGGGCCTGGCACCGCCTGTGTTTGCGATCCTCGGAGAGCGGCTGTTCAACAACACCGTGCCGGTCGCCACCATCGTCTTCATCGTCTTTGCCGCGATCGCAACGATCGTGCTCAACACGACGCGCTTCGGCCGCTATGTCTTTGCCGTTGGCGGCAACGAGCGCGCGGCGCGCATTTCCGGCGTGCCCGTTTCGATGGTGAAGATCTCGGTCTATGCCATCACCGGTTTTGCTTCGGCTCTGGCCGGCATCGTGCACGCCGGCCAGTTCAATTTCGGCAGCGCCAATGACGGCATGGGCTACGAACTGACAGCCATCGCCGCCGTGGTCATCGGCGGCACAAGCCTGTTTGGCGGCGCCGGCTCGATGGTCGGCACCGTGGCCGGCACCATCATGCTGGGCGCGCTCGCCAACATCCTGCAGCTCAACAACATCACGCCGGCAATGCAGTTACTCGCGACCGCCGCGATCATCGTGCTGGCGGCAGTGCTTCAATCCCTCGTTCGCCGCCGCGAGGGTTTGGGTCGTTAGGAGGAAGGCGGCAACAAAGTCGAAGTCAACCAAGGTCTGGCCCCCGGCCCGACGAGGAGGAGAGTGAGTATGAAGACCACAAGACAAGGAACGAGGCGCACGCTTCACGCCGTGCTTCTGGCAGGCGCGGGCCTGTGCATTGCGGGATCCGCCCAGGCTGCAGACCCGATGGTCAAGGCCTGCGCCAAGGACGGCCAGTTCATCATCGGCTTTTCGCAGGCCAACAATGCCGAGCCCTATCGTCAGCACGTCAATGACGAGCTGACCGCGGCGGCCAAGGCCGTGCCGGGCTTCACGCTGCAGATCGCCGACGGCGCCGGCAACGTCAACACGCAGACCTCGCAGGTCGACAATTTCATCACCCAGAAGGTCGATCTGCTGCTGATCTCGCCCTTCGAGGCGGCACCGCTGACGCCGGCGGTGAAACGCGCCATGGATGCCGGCATCCCGGTCATCGAGCTCGACCGCAAGACGGTCGGCGATCCCGGCAAGGACTACACCGCCTTCATCGGCGGCGACAATTACAAGATCGCGCTCGAGGCCGGCAAATACACCGCCAAGACCTTGCTGCCGGATGGCGGCGAGGCGGCGGTGCTGGAAGGCTTGCCGAGCTCGACGCCGGCGGTTGAGCGGCTGAACGGCTTCAAGGACGGCGTCAAGGAGAATGCCAAGATCCAGGTCGTCGCCGAGCAGGCCGCCGACTGGGTGCCGGACAAAGCCCAGACCGCCTTTGCCGCCATGCTGCAGGCGCATCCCGACATCAAGGTGCTCTATGCCTCCAACGACATGATGGCGGCCGGCGCGCTGCTTGCCGCCAAGGGAGCTGGCAAGGACGTCAAGATCATCGGCACCGACGGCCTGCCCGGACCGGCCGGCGGCATCGAGGCCGTCGCAAAAGGCGACTGGGCGGCGACCTTCACCTATCCGACGGGCGCCAAGGAAGCGATCGAGATGTCGAAGAAGATCCTGCTCGACTGCGCGACTTCGGTGGAACCAACGGTGACGGTGGAAACGACCGCGATCACGGCGGAGAACGCCAAGCAACTGATGGGGAAGTGAGGGCCGGAGAGCCCGGCATTGAACTTGATGCGCAAGGCCCCGGAAGGGGCCTTGTTCGTTTTGGGAGGGCCTGCCGAAGAATGGCAACTTCATGGCGCACTTCGGTCATTCGCGCGGCTATAGATTTCTACGCCACGCGTGGTTGAGCTGGCCTGGGTTTGACCACGGTGGCGAGTATGATGCCGGCGACAATGAAGGCCGCACCGACCAGATCGTAATCGTGCAATTCCTCGCCGAGCAGCAGATAGGCAAGCATGGCGACGAACACCGTCTGCAGGTAGAGCAGCATGCTCGCCCGACTCGCGCCGAGTGTTTCCACGCTTTTGTTGTAGAGATAGTACATCAAGGCGCCGCCGGGTCCTGCCAGATAGGCGAGCGCGAGAATGCTGTGGACGTCCATGGCGGAGCGTGCGTCGTTGAACAATTCCCACAAATGGAAAGGCAACGCGACCAGCGCACCGGCGCCGAGCAGCAGCACGACCATCGGCAGGAGTTCGATGCCGAATTTGGCACGGCGCAAAAGCACGGTGTACAGGCCCCAGCAGAACGCGCTGCCGACGATCCACAACTCGCCGGCGTTGAACTCGAGTTGCAGCAGCGCCGTCAGGTTCCCGTGGGCAACGATGAAAATCATTCCGGCGAGCGCAACCAGCGCGCCAAGCGACTTCCACAATCCGAGGGGTTCGCCAAGCACGAAACGCGCGAGCACCATCGTCATGACAGGCGAAAGCGCCATGATGATGCCGGCCGTGGTGGCGTTGGTGTCGTTGAGGCCATGGTAGATCATACCCTGGCATAGGGTGAGGCCGATCGCCCCTACGGCGACGACCTCCAAGGCGCGAGTTCGCAAAAGCCCAATCATGGCGTCGTGATGACGGTGCACAATCGGCAGTAGGATGGCGCAGGCAAGCGTCAGCCGCCAAAAGCAGAGGCCCCAGGGCGGCATTTCAGGCGCCACCCATTTGGCCGCGATATAGACACCAGCCGAAAGCAGCCAGCACAGGATGGCGGCCGGATAGCCGGTCAAGGAGGATATGGGGCCGACCGCGGGTTGCGCGGCTTGATGCGCTATCGGCATTGCCTGCATGTCATGTCCTCCCCTTCGATGACGTCTGCCGACGGGGTAACATAACCTGCGTCGTTGGGTCATGCATCCGTTTTGAAGGGTGAGGTCGCGTACGCTTTTACTTTGGTATCGGGAGGTCGCGTGTCAGCTTTTCGCGTTGCATAGCCTGGCAGTGGCGGTTGGCAGTCGACCCAAATGTGACATTTAGTTCTGGTCGCGCTCCTGCCAGAATTTGGCATCCCGCCCCAACTGCTTACCTTGCGTTCAACTCCGCCATATAAGCATTCGAAATCCCGGGGGCGCCGCGAATGCTAGACAACTACAACCTCGACCGCTTCGGCGTGATCCACCAGATCGACGCCACGCCGATCACATACGACAAGCAATACATTTCCTATTACGAGGATCTGAGCGACCGGACCATCAAGCTCGGCTATCAGCGGCTTGGCTGGGTGCTGGGGATCACCGGTGAGATACCGCGGTCCGTGTTGGAGATTGGCTATGGCACCGGCACCTTCATTGAGGCCGCCAAGATTACCGGGGTTGCCGACTGTGCCGGCTGCGACATCACCAAATTTCCGCTGCCCGAGGGCGTCCGCTTTGTCGATTGGGACGAGGCGCTCGCCGGCTCGTGGGATCTCGTCGCCATGTTCGACGTGCTCGAGCACATTCCGGATCTGGGTTTCCTCGCCCGCCTTCAGACCCGCCACCTGGCCATCGCCGTCCCTTATTGCCGCTGGCATGAACTCGGCGCCGATGGCGATGCGTGGTTCCGGACGTGGCGCATGCGTCTGCCCAACGAGCACCTGCACCATTTCGACCGTGACTCGCTGGTGGCGCTCCTCGCGCATTACGGCTTCGAATGCGTGACGCTGAATTGCTTTGAAGACGGGATCAGACTGCGGCCAGGCGAAGCGGGTCCAAATATTCTGTCAGGCTTTTTTAGAAAGCTGTAGCGCCGGTTTCCCTCGGCGACCGCGGCCAGGTGTCATGCCTCCTGCCTGGTGACCACTCGCGGCTGAAAACCGAGGTACCGCCGAAGACTTATTGCGCGAGGACAGGGGTTGACATCGTCGAGAAATATCGCTTCAAAGTAATGTTATTACATATTCTACGCAGCGCAGCGACATCGCAAAAAACCCATTGCGATGCGATCGATGGAAATCTACGGTGGGTGCGTGATGGTCCCCGCGCCGAAAGGCAAGGGGTGAAAAGGGAACACGGTGAGACCCGCAGAGGTCGAGACCGTGGCTGCCCCCGCAACTGTAAGCGGTGAGCAAGATCCGACGTGCCACTGGCCGGCAAGGCTGGGAAGGCAGGATTGCGCTGAGACCCGCGAGCCAGGAGACCTGCCATCACCGAGTTGACCGGACGGGGTGTGCCGGGAGGAGACGTGGACGTCGGTCTTGTCGTCCGGCTCGCCAGCATCCTTCCGTCGCTAGTTTTGGAAAGTGACGGAAAGTTGGACGGCGCCATCGATCATCGCATCATCGTGTGCACGCTTTGCCGTGACATCCCGACCGGCATCAGGTCGGGCGAAAGCCTGTGTGCCGATCTGCGCTCCCGGCTCGCGGCCTGCCAGGAACCCGCTGTGGCGCATGGCTTCACGATCGAAGGCGTCGAATGCATGGCGGGCTGTGCGCGGCCGCTGACCGTGGCCTTCCAGGCGCCAGGCAAGGCTTCCTATCTCTTCGGCTGCATCGACGCCGAGGCCGACGCCGGCGATCTCGTGCGATTTGCCAGGCTTTACGCCTCGCTTGCCGACGGCTGGTGCAATTCCGGACAGCGTCCGCCGCGGCTGCCGGGCAAGACGCTGGCTCGTATTCCCGGACCGGCCAAGGTTGAGGGCAACAGCCGATGACAACGCCGCTTCTCGAAGCCCGCGAACTCTGCGCGACGGCGAATGGCCGCGACCTGGTCCACGCCGTCAGCCTGTCGGTGGCCACAGGCGATCGCCTTGCCATCATCGGCCCCAATGGCGCCGGCAAGACCACGCTGCTGCGCATGCTGTCGGGCATGCTCAGGCCAAGTTCCGGCGAGGTGAAGCTTGGCGGGCGCCGCCTGGACAGGATCTCGACCGCCGAGCGGGCCCTGCACGTCGCCGTTGTCGGCCAGACCGACCAGCCGGACCCGCGGCTGGCGGTGATCGACTATGTCGAGCTCGGCCGCGTCCCGCATGCCGGACTAAGGCGCAGGAGCGAGGAGCGCGACATCGTCGTCGACGCGTTGCGCCGGACCGGCCTGTTGCCGCTGCTTGGCCGCAGCATAGGCTCGCTGTCGGGCGGTGAACGCCAGCGCGCCCAGCTGGCGCGCGCCATCGCGCAGCAACCGAAAGTGCTGTTCCTCGACGAGCCGACCAACCATCTCGATCCGCGCGCCCGCGGCGAGCTGCTCGAGCTCGTGGCCGGCTTCGGCATGACGGTGATCGCGGTGCTGCACGATCTGGCTTTGGTGGCGCCCTTCGCCACCAGGGTTGCGGTGATGAACGAAGCGCGGCTGCATGCGCTGGCCGCGCCGCGCGAGGCGCTGACCCAAAAGCTGATCCGCGAGATTTTCGGCGTCGACGTGTTTCGCCTGCGCCATCCGACCGAAGACCGCGAACTGACAGTCTTCGATGTTCCGAACCGCTCCGCGCCGCCATCCTGATCGACCCCATCCCTGATCCGACATTGTTCAACCAAGGAGCAAAATCCGTGAAACGTCTCGCCCTGTCGCTCGTCATCTCGCTGCTGGCTTCGTCAGCCTTCGCCTTCCCGGTCACCGTCGACAGCTGCGGCAAGCCGCTGACCTTCGACGCGCCGCCCAAACGCGCCGTCATCCATGATCTCAACATGGCCGAGATGGCCTTCGCGCTGAAGCTGCAGCCGTCGATCGTCGGCCTGACCGGCATCACCGGATGGTACAAGGTCGGCCCCGAATTCAAGGCCGAGCAGGGTTCTATTCCCGAACTGGCGCCCAAATACCCGACGCTGGAAAACCTCGTCGCCGTCGAGCCCGATTTCTTCTTCGCCGGCTGGTACTATGGCATGAAGCCGGGCGGCGACGTGACGCCAGACACGCTCGCCCCGCACGGCATCAAGACGCTGGTGCTGACCGAAAGCTGCGTCCATCTCGACAAGAACCGTCCGGCTGCCTCGATGGATCTGCTCTATGGCGATGTCGAAAAGCTGGGCAAGATCTTCGGCAAGGAGACCGAAGCCAAAAAACTTGTTGCCGGCTGGAAGGCGCAGCTCGCTGATATCACTGCCAAGGTCGGCGGCGCAAAGGGGACGCGGGTGTTCCTTTATGATTCAGGTGAGGACAAGCCGTTCACCGCCGGAAAATTCGCCATTCCGAGCGCCATGATCACGGCGGCGGGCGGCGACAACATCATGGCCGACATGGACACCAGCTGGGGCAACACGGATTGGGAAACCGTGGCGTCGCGCAATCCGCAATTCCTCATCCTGCTCGATTACCAGGATGGCGGCGGCTACAAGAAACTGCTCGACTTCCTCAAGGCGCACCCGGCGATGAAGGAGACGGACGCGGTCAAGAACGAGCGCTTCGTGGCGCTCCGCTATGCCGAACTGACGCCCGGCCCGGCAAACATCGAGGCGATCGGCAAGATCGCCAAGGCGATGCATCCGGAAGCGTTCTGATGCTTCTTGCCCCTGGGCATAAATCCGGAGCGCTTTCAGGGCACAAGGCGTTCGCGCTGGCGATAGTGGCGGGCACGGTAGCGGTCGTCGCCCTCGTGCTGCTGTCGATCGCCTATGGTTCGACACTGATCCCGCTGACCGACGTCATCGCCTCGCTTGGCCATGCCGTCGGATTGAACGAGCACCAGGTGTCTGGCCCGGTCGGCAAGATCGTCGTCGATCTCAGGCTGCCGCGCACGATCCTGGCGGTCTGTGTCGGCGGCGGCCTCGGCATAACAGGCGCCTTGCTGCAGACGGTGACCCGCAACGATCTTGCCGATCCCTTCCTGTTCGGCCTGTCGTCGGGGGCGGCGGCCGGTGCTGTTTCCGTCATAACCGTCTTTGGTGACAGTTTTGGCATCTGGACCTTGCCGGTCGCGGCCTTCACCGGCGGCATACTGGCCGCCTGCATCGTCCTGCTGCTGGTCGCGCGGGTGCGGGGTCAGGGGCCGGAACGGCTGATCCTCGCCGGCCTTGCCGTTTCCTTCCTGTTCACGGCCTTGACCAACTATCTGGTTTTTGCCGGCGACCAGCGCGCCGCCCATTCGGTGCTGTTCTGGACGATGGGCGGGCTCGGGCTGGCGCGCTGGGACAATGTCTGGCTGGGCGCATTGGGCGCCGGCACGATTGCTGCCTATGGGCTGTGGAACCACCGCAGGCTGGACGCCTTCCTAGCGGGTGAAAGCGCCGCCGAAAGCCTTGGCGTGCCGGTGGCGCGGATGCGTAGGACGACGTTTCTCGTTGCCGCCTTTTCGACGGCAATTCTCGTCTCGGTCGCCGGCGTCATCGGCTTTGTCGGGCTTATGATCCCGCATTTGTCGCGGCCGCTGGCCGGTCCCTTGCATCTGCGGCTGATCGCCAGCTGTGCGCTGTTCGGGGCGGTGCTGTTGCTGGCAAGCGATCTTCTGGCGCGAACCCTGCTGCCGCCGCAGGAACTGCCGATCGGCATCATCACCAGTTCGCTCGGCGCCTTCTTCGTCGTCACGCTGGTCGTGCGAAACCGGCTCTGACGGCTCAGAGCTTGCCGTCTCAGACTGTCCAGAAGTAGCGCACGATGTGAAAGAAGATCGGGGCAGCGAAGACCAGGCTGTCGGTACGGTCCATCATGCCGCCATGGCCTTCGATGAGATGGCCCCAATCCTTGACACCCTGGTCGCGCTTGATGGCCGAGGCGACCAGCCCACCCAGAAACCCCATCGAACAGACGACGAAGGCGACACACGCCGCCTGCAGGGGCGTGAATGGCGTCACGAACGACAGCAGAGCGCCGAGCAGGCTCGCCGATACCACTCCGCCGATCAGGCCCTCCCAGGTTTTCGACGGCGATACGGTCGGCGAAAACCGGTGTTTTCCGAACAGCTTGCCGAAGATGTATTGCAGCACGTCGCTGCCTTGCACGACGATGATCAGGAAGGCGATCAGCAGCAAATTGCGGCCTTCGAAGCCCGGCACGTCGAGCGTCAGCAGTGCTGGAACATGGCTGACGCAATAGACGGAGATCATCACCGCCCATTGCTGCGCGGCGATCCGCTCGAGAAAGCGTTCGGTGTCGCCATGCAACGCAGTGATGGCCGGCATCAGCAGGAAGCAGTAGACCGGAATGAAGATGACGAAGAGCCCGTACCAGGCGGTCCAGACCAGCCAGTACTGAAACGGGATGATGATGCCGAACATGCCGAGCAGCACCCAATGGTCGCTCCGGCTCGTGTGCGTCAGCGTCACGAATTCGCGCAGCGAGGCGAAGGAAATCAGCGCGAACAGGATGGTCAGGCCGTACCGGCCGAAGAAGAAGGCGACCGTCATCAGCGCGACCATCACCCACCAGGCATTGATGCGTTGGGTGAGATTGACCAGAGTCGAACTGAGTGGTTTCGGCGCCCGTGCCGAAAGTATAGCGGCCACAATGCTGGCGGTGGTCAGCACCGCCAGAAGGCCGATGATCAGGATCGAGATGTCGTGGCGCATCAATCGTCTCGTTCGGGACGCGGGTTGAGCGCCAGAAGCGTGGCGTGGGCTCGGTCGAGAAAGGCGCGCCGCTCTTCGCCGGGGGCCACCGCCACCGGTGCGCCGAAGACGACGCGGCACAAAAGCGGGACTGGCAGGAACTGGCCCTTGGGCAATACGCGCGACATGTTCTCGATCCAGCACGGGATCAGCTCGACCTGAGGCCGTGCCATCGACAAATTGTAGAGCCCGGAGCGGAAAGGCAGCAGCGGCTCATCCGTCATGTTGCGGGTGCCTTCGGGAAACAGGATCAGCGAGTGTCCCTGGTCGAGAACCGACAGCATGATCTCGATCGGGTTTTCCTCGGGCTTCGTCCATTGCCGGTTGATGAGCACGGATGACAGCATGTCTTCTGCGATGAAGCGGCGCAGCCGCGATTTTCCCCAATATTCGCCGGCAGCCACGGCATGGGTGATCGCGCGCTCCTTTTCGTTGAGGCACGCCGACAAAAGGATGAAGTCGCCATGGCTCGTGTGATTGGCGAAATAGATGCGTTGCTTGTCCGACGGCAGACTGCCATTCCAGATCGGACGCACGCCGGTTACCGCCCAGGCCAGCGCCGAGAGGCCGACGGAGGTCACAGTCTGCAGCAGGGTGAAGGTCGTGAGCGAGAGCTTGTTCATCGCGGCGCCCAAAATCCGGCCGCCAGAAGCATCGCGACGAACAGGCCAAGGGCTATGCGTTGCCTGGTCAGCAGCCGGCGCGTGCCGGCCATGCGTTCGTCGAGCGAACGTGGGGAAGGTGGCAGCAGCTTCAGGCGCATGCGCGCCAGCATGTCGTCCACCGCGGCGCCGGCGGAAGACATGTCGTCATGGCTGGCCATCAGCCGGAACAGCAGCGCGTCGAATGCCAGCAGCGCCGACAGCGCCAGCACGGCAACCGCGCTGACGGCAGCGAGCGACAGCGCCACGGCGGCGGGCAAGGTCTCGAAGGCGCCGCGCGCCCGGGCGGCCAAGGGCGCCAGCATGTTTGCGGCCAGAACGATTGCGGCCGGCCACGCGGCCTGCCGCATCAGCATGCCGGCGAAGCGATCGGTGCTTTGCTGATAGGCATTGCCGGTCATGATGCCGCCCGCTCCGTTGCCTCGACAAGATGAACAGGCCGGCCGGCGGCGCTCAGCATCTCGCGAGCCCGGGCCGGCGTCCTGGCTCTGCCGGTCACCACCAGCCATTCGGCGACGACGCCGGCGCTGCGCTGGAAACCGAGCGCGCAGCAGACAAGCACCGTGCCGTCGCGGCGCGCTTTCTCCAGCGCGCCGGCTGCCTGTTGCTGCACCATCAACGGCGGCGGCAACAGGTCGACCATCGGAAAGGCGATCCAGCGGCAAGTCGCTCCCGCCGGCCTTTCAAGTTCGGCGGCGAGGTCGATGACCGTGCCGAAGCCGTTGGCCTCGCTTGCGGTGGGAAAACGCCCGAGAAAGACGCTGTCGGCAACCGCCACCTGCGGAGCAAGATTGCGCGTCCAGGCCCATATGTTTGTCCTGGCGCCAAGACGGTACGGCAGGAGGAGGAGGCGGCATGCAAGCGTGATGCTGCCATCCGCGGATTTCTGGAACACTTTCGAACCGGCCCCGGCATAGGCAAGCGCGACGATGGCCAGCGCCAAGGCTGGCCAAAGCAGGAAGAGCGCGACGGCCGAAAAGAACGCGCCGAACGCGGCGGCGGCCAGCGCAAGGACGGCGCCCAGTGCATAGAACAGTGCCAGCCGGCGGGCTTTCGCATCGCTGGTCGGCCGGGCACCTGAAAACGGCAATTCACCGTTGCGCGGAAACAGCCAGAGCGCGAAAAAACCGAGCAGCGCGCCGGTCGGGATGTCGATGAAATGATGCTGCCAGGTCGTCAGCACCGAGGCGCCGATCAGGAAGCACCAGCCGTGCCAGAGCGGCAGGAGAAGGCGACCGAGGCGGTGGCGCCAATGGTCCCAGATGATCACCAGCAGGGCGATGTGCAGCGAGGGCGCCTGGTTGAACGGTTTGTCGAAGCCGCCAAGCACGGCAAACATGAAGCCCGGCAGGCCGGTCGTTTCCGGCCGCACGAACGTCGCGGTCAGCGGGAACAGGATGAAGCAGGTGACGGCGACGAGTTGCGCTGTGAGATAGCGGCCGGCCAGGCGGTCGACCCCTTGCCGGTTGTCGTTAAGCAGCAGCGACAGGCCGTAGAACAGGTTGATCGACCAGTAGGGCACGATGGTCCAGGCGACGAACGGGATGCTGTGTTCCCAGGAGAACACGATGCTGCCGACGTCGTCGCGCCGCGACGCCAGCCAGTTGGCCAAGCCATAGGTCAGGTAGAAGAACGGCGCCAGGAACGCCAGCCACAATGCAGCCCTGACAATCACACGGCCATAGGGTTCGGCGGCGACGATGGCTGCGGATTGCGAAGCTTCAGGGTCAGTCGGCATGCCTCGGCGGGTCCTACAGGCGCCGTGCGACCGAGACGGTGAAGATGCCCCATTGGTCGATGCGTTGATCGAGCTTCTCGAAACCGGCGGCTTCGACGAGCTGGTCCATCTCACCTTGCGTGCGCCGGCGCATGACCCATGCCTGGCCGCCGCGATGGGACGTCAGGCTGCGCGCGATCATCTCGAGCTGCGGATGCCAGGGCTGGTTGGTGTAGATGAGCAGACTGCCCGGCTGCATGGCGCGGGCCAGTCCGCCAAGCGAGCGGGCGATCATCGCATTGTCCGAGAACAGTTCGTAGAGGCCGGAAACGATGGCGAGGTCCGGCGCGGGATCGATAGCGGCGAGCATGTCGGCATCGAAAGCGTCGGCGCGCCGGAACGAGACGCTGGCCGGCAATTGCCGCTCGGCGATCAGCTTGCGGCCAAGCCCGACATTGAGGTCGGAATAATCCTGCAGGCGCACGCTTGCCGGCTGATCGGGGCTCTTGACGATCGCATCGAGAACATAGCGGCCGTGGCCGGCGGCGATGTCGAGAATGTGGGCGGCGCGGCCGGCGGCCTTGAGTGTCGATAGCGCGGTGCCGATCAGTTCTTCCAGATGCAGCTTGCGCTGGCGGATGCCGCGCCAGCCTATGGCCTCCAGGAAGATGCGGTCCACGAAGCGGCCAAGCGGCGTCAGCCCTCGTGCCTCGTTTTCATAGACATAGTCCAGCGTCGAGCCGGAATCGAAGCCGGTGGTGACACCGGCCTTCATGCCCGACGAAACCCAGGCGCCCATGCGGATGGAGGCGCGGCTGAATGCCCAATAAAGGCCCCTGGGCGACAACAGATCCAGTGGCGAGGCAAGCCGTTCGGCCTCGTCGCGCGTGTATCCGGCAATATCCGCCTGCTTGAGGTCAACGGGCGCGTCCGGCGTCGTGAACTGCCTGGTCAGGAACGGCCGGATCAGGTCGAGGGCCTGTGCCCGGTCGCGCTCGCCCAGCGTGTCGTGGAAGAAGCCCGGCAACACGTGGCGTTCCTTGGTCCGGCTGCCGAGATTGACGAAGAATTCGTGCTGCGGGGCGTGGCGCACCACCCAGTCGCTTCCCGAAAGCAGAAGTTGCGTCGGCACGGTCATGGCGCGGGCGTCCGAAACGATGCGAGCGGCGTGCTGGTAGAGTTCGACCAGGATGTTGGAGGCGATCGGCCGCGTGATCAGCGGGTCGCTCTCGAAGGTAGCGATGCGCACGGGATCGTGGGTCAGGAATTTCGCCTTGACGTAGGAGTTGACGAAAAAACGGCCCTTGAGCTTCTGCCAGAGCGCGATGCCCTCCTTGGCGAAGGGCACGTAGAGCTTGACCGAAAAGGCCGGCGAGGCCAGCACCATGGCGCGCAGTTTCGGCGCATAATCGTGCACCCAGGCGGCGGCAAGCACGGCGCCGAAAGACTGCGCGATCAGCGCGATGTCCTGCGTAGCGAAGCCGTCCCTGGCGGCCATCTCGCGCATGAGGCAGTCGATGTCGCGCACCAGCGCCGAGAAGGACGGAGCATAGCCGCGTTCACCGGACGAACGGCCATTGCCGCGGGCATCCCAGGCATAGAAGGCATGATCCGGCATCTGCAGTTCGTCGACGAGATGGGCCATGCGGCCGCCATGCTCATGGCCGCGATGGAAGAGCACCACAGCGCCCTTGGCATCGGCGGAGGCCGCCGGCCAGAACCGGTAAAAGATTTCCGTTCCGTCATGGCTGTGGAAGACACGCTCTTGTGCCTGCCGCGCAGGGCTTTCCGCAACCGCTGCAATTGGTCCGTGCATCATCGTCTTCCCCTCTGGCGGCATCGCGAGCCCGGTGCTCAACTGGCGCTGCCAATAAGACCGGCGCGTATCCGGTTTATGGCGGTCAGCAGCGAAAGCGTTGCCATGGCCGGAAACACAAAAGGCGCGATGGATACCGGCCACAGCCCGGCAGCGCACAGGACCGCCACCACGCTCAGTGCCAGCGCCCTGTCGCTCTTGCCGAACGGACCGGCATAGTTGCGCCCGATCCCGGCGGCGATGCCGAGCACGCCGGCGAACTCGGCCAGCACCGCGGCGATGGCGAAGGCGATGACGCCCCATGCGCTGAACAGCGGAAAGACCGCGAAAGGCAGGGTGAGTGCCAGGTCCGAAACGACATCGCAAATCTCGTTCAGATACATGCCGAGCGTCGAAGCCTGGCCATGTTCGCGTGCCAGCATGCCATCCACCGCATTGAGCGCCATGCGCACGAACAGCACCACGGGAATGAGTAGCAGCAGCCAGCGCCATTCGTGCAGGATCGCGATGGCCGCTCCAGCCACGATCGACATCAGGGCCGCCAGGATGGTGATGCTGTTTGCGGTGACGCCGTTCGCCGCCAGCTGGCTGACCAGCGGCCGCAGTCTTCCCTGGAAAGCCGGCTTGAGCGCGTAAAGCGTCGGCATGGCGTCGATCCCCCGATCCTGACCTGCGCTGTACATGAATATGTCATACGCGACCAGCGGCTGCAGCGCCCAAAACGGCGACTCTCACTGCCCGGCTGCCGCGCATCGGTTGCTGAGGCGTCGACCAATCGTCGACGGTCGGTGTGGGCATGCACATTTGCCGGCTTCTGAACGACACGGTGCTTGAATAGTAAGCACGCTTATTATATATATCGCTCATGGTTTCTGATGGCATCGACAGATTGGGATTTTTGATCCACGACGTGCAGCGCCTGATGCGCAAGCGTTTCGAGACGCGCGCCAGCGGGCTCGGCCTGTCGTCGGCGCAATGGCGCCTGATGGTGCGTGTCGCCAAGGAGGAGGGCGTCACCCAGGCCCGGCTCGCGGAATTGCTCGAAATCGAGCCGATCAGTGTCTCGCGCCTCGTCGACCGGATGGAGGAGGGCGGCTGGATCGAACGCCGCGCCGACGCTGCCGACCGCCGCGTGCGCATGATCTTCCCGACGGCCAAGGCGAGCGCCGCCTATGCGGAGGTCAAGAGCCTGGCCGGCGAAGTCTATGAGGAATCGCTCGTCGGCGTTTCGCCGGAGGACCGTCGCGTGCTGATCAGGGCGCTCGATGCGATGGCGCAGAATCTCGCCGACGGCGATACCTCGGAAAAAGTCGAGCCTACGAAAGGCGCAGCAGCATGAACGCGGTAGCCAAAGTCGACGAAAACGCCGCCAAGGTGGAGATGGAAGCGCCGGCCCAGCCGGCCGCCGCTCCTGTCGCGGTCGCTCCTCCCGTGCAGCCGGTCCCGGCGCCGAAAAAGAAGCGCCGCATGGGCCGCTTCTTCCTGATGCTTGTCTTGCCGGCGGCGCTGGTTATCGGTGGCGGCTATGTCTGGGTGACCGGCGGCCGCTATCAGGAGACGGAGAACGCCAATCTGCAGCAGGCCAAGGTGTCGATCGCCTCCGACACGGCCGGCCGCATCGTCCAGGTTGCCATAACAGACCATCAGATGGTCAAGCAGGGCGACCTTCTGTTCACCATCGATCCCGAGCCTTACCGGATCGCGCTTGCCCAGGCCGACGCCGCGGTTGCCGCCGCGCGCCTCAATGTCGAGCAGCTGCGCGCCGCCTACAGCCAGTCGATGGCGCAGGAGAAGTCCGCCAGCAGCGAGGTCGACTACGCCCAGTCGCAGTACGACCGCGCCGCCGATCTCGCGCAGAAGGGCATCAACGCCAAATCGTCTTTGGACGAGGCCCGCAACGACCTCGACAAGGCAAAGCAGCAGGTCGCCGTCGCCCAGCAGGGCATCATCAGCGCCAAGGCCGCGCTCGGCGGCAATCCCGATATCGAAACCGACAAGCATCCGACCGTAATGGCCGCGCTCGCCGCGCGCGACAAGGCCGCCTACGACCTGGCGCGGACCACGGTGAAGGCGCCCGCCGATGGCGTCATCTCCCAGGCCTCGTCCTTCAAGGTCGGCCAGTTCGTCGGCTCCGGCACGCCGCTGTTTTCGCTGGTCGAGACCGACGACACCTGGATCGATGCCAATTTCAAGGAAACCCAGCTCACCAACATGAAGCCGGGCCAGAAGGCTGAGATCGTCGTCGATACCTATCCGGGCAAGACCTTCGAGGCGACGGTCAAGGCGATCGGTGCGGGAACGGGCGCAGAATTCTCGCTGCTGCCCGCCCAGAACGCCACCGGCAACTGGGTCAAGGTCACGCAACGCATCCCGGTGCGACTGGAACTGACCGATCCCGACGCCAAGATGGCGCTGCGGACCGGCATGAGCGCCTCGGTCACCGTCGATACCGGCGTTGCCCGCGGCTTTCCCGCCATATTCGGCCACGCCACGGCTGGCGAGGTCGTGCAGTAAGTCGGCGGAAGTCCGCGGCGCCTGGCAGGTGGCGGCGGACAGCCAAGGATTGGTCTGGGGGGAGGAGTGAGAAGGATCAGCGTTTGGTTCAAGCCGCGTCGCGGCCTGGCTGAAATCTGAAATCTTCGACACGGACCCTTCGGTCCTCATGTTTCCGGGCGGCAGGCATCCGCTCATCAGAGACTTTCGGTCGATGTAACCCCCACATCGATAACCGCGTCCCACCGCGATGAAGGTCTCTCAACGGAAGGCTTTGCCGCCCGGAAACCCCTGTGTACACGTTTTTGTTACCGGCTGGAAGTTCCGCATCATGAGCACGCCAGAACCATTTCGAGAAGTGCCGCATCGCGGCCTGATCACGGTTGCGCTCATGCTGGCGACGATCATGCAGGCGCTCGACACCACCATCGCCAATGTCGCCCTGCCGACCATGACGGGCGACCTCGGCGCTTCCCCGGACAACATCAACTGGGTGCTGACCTCCTATATCGTCGCCGCCGCCATCATGACGCCGGTCACCGGCTGGCTCGCCGACCGCTTCGGCCGCAAGGAATTGTTCCTGACGGCGGTGGTCGGCTTCACCATCTTCTCCATGCTGTGCGGCCTGGCATGGAGCCTTGAAACCATTGTGCTGTTCCGGCTGCTGCAAGGCGTGTTCGGCGCCGCCATCGTGCCGCTGTCGCAGACATTCCTGCTCGACATCAATCCCAAGGAGCGCCACGGCCAGGCCATGGCCATCTGGGGCGCCGGCATCATGCTGGGACCGATCCTGGGGCCGACGCTGGGCGGCTGGCTGACCGAGAATTTCAACTGGCGCTGGGTGTTCTTCATAAATCTGCCGGTCGGCATCGTCGCCTTCCTCGGCATGGCGGCCTATCTGCCGGCCGTTGCCCGGCGGGTGCGCAGCTTCGACTTCTTCGGCTTTGCCATGATATCGCTCGGCGTCGGCGCGCTGCAGCTGATGCTGGATCGCGGCGGCGAGGTCGACTGGTTTTCCTCGGTCGAGATATGGATCGAACTCGGCTTGGCCATCACCGGCTTCTGGGTGTTCATCATTCACACGATGACCGCGGACCATCCTTTCATCGATCCGAAGATTTTTCTCGACCAGAATTTCGTGACCGGGCTGGCGTTCATCTTCGTCATGGGTGTGCTCATCCTGGCCTCGATGTCGCTGCTGCCACCGATGCTGTCGACCATCTTCGGCTATCCGACCATCACCATCGGCATCGTCATCGGTCCGCGTGGTATCGGCACGATGATCTCGATGCTCGTCGTCGGGCGGATCATGGGAAAGATCGACGCCAGGATTCTCGTCGTCATCGGTTTTCTGCTGACCGCGCAGTCGCTCTACACCATGGCGAGCTTCACCCCGCAGATGGATAACTGGCTGATCATCAGCTCCGGCGTGATCCAGGGCCTGGGCATGGGAATGGTGTTCGTGCCGCTGTCGACGGTCGCCTTCGCCACGCTTGACGCACGCTACCGCACCGACGCAACCGCGCTCTTCAGCCTGGTGCGCAATCTCGGCTCGTCGATCGGCGTCTCGGTCGTGACGGTGCTCTTGGTGCGCAACACGCAAATCAACCACGCCGAGCTTTCGGCCTTCATCAACCCGTTCAATCCCAATCTCTGGGCCGTCTCGCCGGCGGCCGCGGGCGGCGATCCGATGGCGCTGTCGGAGGTCGATCGTATGGTCAATCTCCAGGCGATGATGATCTCCTACGTCAACGACTTCAAAATACTGATGGTGATGACGCTGGCCGCCATTCCGTTCGTCTTCCTGCTGCGCAAGCCAAAGGCTGGTCCGGCCGGCGGCGGCGCACCTGCGGTACATATGGACTGAGCCGGCGGCGGGCGGTCCGCCTGCCGTCAATATGGATTGGGATTGGCGTGCCGGTTGGTGCTGGCGAATAGCCGAAACGGCCCCAGCAAGACGCTACCTGCCGAGCACCAGCGACCAATAGCGCAGGTTGGGATCACGCCCGTCGCGGACATAGGCGAGGCCGAAGCGGCTGAAATCCTGATCGAGTATGTTGCGCCGGTGGCCCTGCGAATGCATCCAGATGTCGAACAGTTTTTGCTGGTCGAAGCGGCCTTCGGCGATGTTCTCGGCCGCGGCGCCCCGCACGCCATTGTCCTTCATGCGCGATGCGAAATCCTTGCCCCAGCCCGTGGTGTGGCTCATGCGCTCGCGCGCTGCCATATAGCCGGCCTGTTGCAGCGCCGCCTGTTCGAGCTGGGCGTCCGGCGCCAGCGGGCCGAGCCCGGCTGAGGCGCGCAAGCCCGACAGAGTAGCCGTGGCGGAGGAAGAGACGCCTGCGCCTTCGCCCGTCGGTACAGAGACGGTGCTGCAGGCGGAAAGCGCGGCAATGGCTGCAAGGCCGGCGACCTTGAGCAACGTGCGCCTGTTCGGATCCGGGATTGGCGAGTTTGCAGTTTTCGCGATTGTCATGCCCAACTGACATAGTGGCGATCATGGCTTTTGCCGGGCAGGGCGGTAAGATCTGAGATGGAAATGCGGGTTAGTCGCTCATTTCACAAGCGTGATGAGGCGGCTGGCATACATCTCGCGATTTCCAAACACGGCCGTGCAGTCCGTTTTGATGGATGAGTTTCCAGTCATCTGCACGGTCGAGCCAACAAGCCTCAGACAGTCGCCCTGACCGCTCATATCTGAGTTGCCGGCAAAGGATATCGCCGCGTCCGGCGCATAGACGAACCCGCTGATCGCGGAATTTGCACCGCCATTCAGCGTCAGGGCCGAGGTGTTGCCGCGGTTCTCGAAAATGGTGATGCCGGCGTAGGGACCGCTGGTGGGTGGTGATAGATTCACCTGTTCATTGGCATTTATAGTGATCTGTGAGCCCTCCACGAGGAATATGGTCACGCCCTGACCGGTCAGGCTGCCGTTGCCGCCGGGTTTTAGGGTGACGCCACGGAAGATGTAGACGCCCGGATTGAGCGTGATGTTTCCCGACAACGTCTTGTCGCAATAGGTTCCAGGCGACAGCGTATAGGTTCTGCCGTTCGGGATCGGTAGGCACAATGTGTAAGGGGGAGGAACGACGTCCCCCAGAGGATCGAAAGATGCATATTGATGTTCGAGCGGGGCTCCGCAGGTGAGATTGGCGCTGGGCGGCGAAAGCCCGTAAGTGCCGCCGACAGTCGAGACGCAGCCCGCCGAAATCTGCGCGGAACCGCCCCTGCTGACAGCATCGGACGCATCCGAGTTTGCCGCGATGACGCAACTGCTCATGGAGACATCGGTCGAGCCCTGCAGGCTTATTGCGGCCGACGCATGTGGATCGAGCGCCAGAACGCAGGCCTGCGCACCGGGATTCATCTTGACCGTGGCCGAGCGGTGAGCTGGCCATGGGGCCGCGCCATTGATGAAGCTCGGACGGTTGATGCTGGACGAAAGCGAGATGTAATAGGCGCTCGGGTCGCCGCTGGCGGTTGCCGAAAAAGCCGAGACGCTGGCGGCATATTCCTGCTGGTCGGCGAGGCTCAAATTGGCAGAAAAGAATGTCAACCCAAGTGCCTCTACATCACTCGCGGCCATGCTGGGCAGGTACTTCGTGCCGACGGCAAGTCCAGCCGCGTCCAGCGAGTTCTGCAATTGCGCGGCGTCGTCACTCGTGCCCGTCAGATCGATCGCGCCGGCCACCACAACCATTATCGGCAGCATCGCTATGGCGGTCGCCATGGCAAAGTTGCCGCGCTTCGAAGACCAGAAGCCTCTCAATGTGAACATCGTCCGCCGCCAAGGTTTGCAATGCCCAGGTGATACGCCCGGGACATCTAAGAGAAATGTAAGCAATCGCTAAAATGCATAGGTTCTAAAAATGAGGCGAGGCGGCTCGTGATAGTGACGCCCCGGGCCTGGGGCCCGACTACAGCCGACGTCACCCACGGGAACGCCGTGACCCGTAGAAACGCCAAAGCATTGGCTGACAATATGGCCGACAGAACAACGGCCGCGGAATGGACGAATGGCCAAATGTGATTTTGCGGACAGGGCCAAGCGGTTTACGCTGCGTCAGCAATGAAAGAGGAGAAAGACGATGAAAACGTTCCTCGCTATCGCTGCCGCACTGGGCCTCTCCGTGTCCGCCGCTTCGGCGGACTGCGCCTATCATCACTCGAAGGTATCGGCGTCAGTCGACACACAGACGACGACAGCGAGCGTCGAGAAGGCTGACATGTCCAAGGCTACGGACGCGCAGACGGTCGTGAAAAAGGAAGTACCGCCGAAGACCGAATAGACTTCAACGGATCCCGCGCAAACGCCGCTCTGCCTCGGCTCTGCGCCGGCTTGCCGCCGTTGCGTTCGGCGCCTGACAGTGAGGCTGATGTCGTCTCGTACGCTGGTATCCGCAGATACTAACCTCGTAGAGGTCAATGTCTTCAAGGGTGCGTAGCGGCAATTGAGCGCCATAGGTCCGCATTATCATGCCGCCTTATGCCGCCTTCGTCGTCGATCCGGACGGCCACCCTATCGAGGCGGTCTTCAACGCGCCGGGATAGATTCCGCGCCGCCGGCTTTTTGTCGGCAGGGTGCTGACAATCCCGTGAGGACCTGTCCAAGATAATCCATTCGGCGACAACCCCTGGCAAATCGGCTATGCTGCCACATCTACTAGTGGCAGCTGCGGGCGGCCATCACGGCGGTGACCGCCCCCGACACACGGGAGGATGGTTATGGCCGGCTTTCATGTCATGGCGGACGCCTACGGGATGCATGTGCAGCCCGCGGTGCGCCGCATCACCACGGCGGATCTCTGGGACGCGCTCAGGCTCGGCGCCGAGGATTTCTGGGCAAAACCGTCCCACTACGTGTTCCTGTGTTTGATCTACCCGATCGTCGGTCTGATCCTTACCCAGTGGAGCTCGGGTTCCAACGCCATTCAGCTCGTCTATCCCTTGATGTCGGGCTTTGCCCTGGTCGGGCCTTTTGCCGCGATCGGGCTCTACGAAATCAGCCGCCGGCGCGAGCTCGGCATGAACACGAATTGGCGCCATGCACTGGACGTGCGCCGTTCCCCGGCATTGCCGTCGATCGCGGTCATCGGCATCATGCTGTTTGCACTGTTCCTGTTGTGGCTGTTCACCGCGCAATCGATCTACACCAGCCTGTTCGGAGACCAGCCGCCGGCCTCGATCGGCGCCTTTGTCCGCGACGTGCTGACGACGGGCAAGGGCTGGACCCTGATCCTGCTTGGCAATGCGGCCGGTTTTGTCTTTGCCGTGGTGGTGCTGGCCACAACGGTGATCGCCTTTCCGTTGCTGCTCGACCGTGATGTCGGTGCCGTCTCCGCAATCGAAACCTCGGCCCGGGCGGTGATGGCAAACCCGTTGCAGATGGCGCTGTGGGGCCTGCTGGTTGCCGTGCTTCTGGTGATCGGCTCGATCCCGCTGTTTGCCGGGCTGGCCGTGGTCATGCCGATCCTGGGCCATGCCACCTGGCACCTCTACCGCAAGGTGATCGAGCCGGCACAGATCCGGCCGATCCGCCGGCCGATGTAGCTAGGCTAGAGCATGATCTCCAAAAGTCGGAACCGGTTTTGGGAAAGATCATGCCCGGCTGGAGGGACTCAGCGTTGCGCGTCGGTCGCCATCTTCAACGCCAGCGCCGTCAGCACGCCTCCCATCATCCAGCGCTGGATAACCAGCCACAATGGCCGTCCAGCAAGGAAGGTGGCGATCGAACCGGCCGTCACCGCGATGATGGCATTGACGGTCAGGCTGATCGAGATCTGCGTCGCACCCAGAACCAACAGCTGCGACAGCACATGGCCTTTGCCGATGCTGATGAATTGCGGCAGCAGCGACAGATAGAGAACGGCCACCTTGGGGTTGAGCAGATTGGTCATCAGCCCCATGGCGAACAGCTTGCGCGGCCTGTCCTTCGGCAGGTCTCGCACCTGGAACGGCGAACGTCCGCCCGGCTTCACCGCTTGCCAGGCAAGCCACAGCAGATAGAGCACGCCGGCAAAGCGCAGCGCGTCGTAGGCATAGGGCACGGCGAGCAGCAGCGCCGTGATGCCGAACGCCGCCGACAGCACATAGAACAGGAAGCCGACCGCGACCCCACCAAGCGAGATCAGTCCCGCCTTCGGCCCTTGCGACAGCGAGCGCGAGATCAGGTAGATCATGTTCGGGCCTGGCGTCAGCACCATGCCGAGGCAGACCAGCGCGAAGGCGATATGGTTGGCGGTATCGGGCATTGTTCGTCCCCAAGCACGCCCGCGATGCGATCCCGCGAGCCGCCAATATCTGCCTGTCACGGCAGGCGCCCGCAAGGGCTTGCCGGCACCAGGCGTTGCGCCAGAGGAGCGGTTACGGCATGTCGCTCCAAAGCGCCTCCGGTTTCGGGACAACGACATGCATAAGAAGGACCCAAAGCGCCGCTTCGACGCGGCGCGCCTTAGCCGACCACCCGCAGGTTCGACAGTTCGTTGCCGATTTCCTTGAAGTCGTTCGACAGGCTGGCGCCGGTCGCATTCCAGAACAGCTTCGCCGGTTTGCTCGGATCCGTCGGGTCCTTGCGGAAGCGCGAGTCCGATGAGCAGGATTTCAGCGCATTGATCGCCAGCTTGTCGCTGGCCTGGCTCGTCGATAGGTCGAGCGCCACCGTCATCACCATGATGTTGGCCGCCTTGGCGTTGTTGCAAAGCGTTGCCATCTGTTCGTTGAGTTCATTGGTGTAGTTGCCGTTCGAATAATCGAACTGACCGATGGCGCCCGATGTGCCCATGAACATGCGGCCGATCGAGGTGCCGTTGTAGCCGGGGTTGAGATAGCCGTAGGACGCGTAGGTCGATTTCGAGTTGGCGGGGTCCGAATAGCCAAGCGAGGACGGCGTGTAGTAGGTGTTGGCGCCGTCGGTCAGCACGATCACCACCTTGTCATTGCCTTTTTCCGTTTCCCGGCGCCCTTGCGTGAACGGTTCGCCGCTTGAGACCACCCGCCAGCCCCACGCCATGCCCTCGGGAACATTGGTGCCGCCATTCGGCTGCATCAGGTCGATCGCCGCCTTGATCGCGGTGGCCCCATCGGCGACGCTCACATCGGTCAGTGGTGTGATCGGATTGGTGGTGCAACTGTAGTTCGGGCCGTTGCCGGCGGGCAGCGCCGGCGCATCGATCGGCCGCGGCTGGAAATATTTGGCCATGTTTCGCTGCCGCGCTTGACCGGTGCTGCTCGTAGGATCGTCATTCCACCAGCTATTCACCGCGCCGTAGGTCACCGGGGCGGCCTCGTCGGGATCCTGCGTGAGCTTCCAGTGATTGCCGGGTTCGTCCGGAGCGAACATCGGCACGAACATCGTTGCAGGATCGCCGACGCCTGTGCCTGTGTTGGCCGAGCCGCCGGACGGCGATGCGTCGTTGACATTGTAGGGATAGGGCCGGGCCTCCACGCAGCCTTGCCAGCTGGCGAACGGACCGTAGGAATCGATGTAGTCATATTCGTCGTGGCTGCGTTTGCAGGTGTTGTTCGAATTGTATTCGTCGCAAACCACCCGCTTGCTGTTGACGACACGCTCGTGGTTGGTGACGACCTTCATGTCCCGGTAGAGTGAAAATCGGGTCAGCATCTGCCCTTCCTCGCTGCCCCAGCCAGTGCCGCGTTTGTACCAGATGCCGTTGGTCTGCTGGGCGTATTTGTTGGCCGCGTTCAGTGTCGACCAGTCGAAATTCTCGTTCGACACCGGCGACAGGCCCTCCGTGTCCATCCACGAAGCGTTGCCATTGGCGGGGCCGACATTGACCGAAGCGGCAAAGGGCACGAGGCCAAACTGCACCGGCTTGTCGACCTGCTTGATCATGACCGCCTGCTGGGCCAGCGTGTCGACCAGCTGCTTGGACGCGGTCTTGAGAAGATCGATGCGCTTCTGGCCTGAGCCCGTGCCGAGCGTGGTCATCGATCCGGAATTGTCGAGCACCAGAGCAACTTCCAGCGTGTTCTTCAGCCGCACCTGGGAAGTGACGTTGAAGTTGATCCTTTGATTCGCATCGGTTGCCGATTTGCCGACGAGCTGGGCGAAGGCAGGATAGAAATAAGGCTTGTAGGCAAGCTGCGCCGTCATCGTGAGCAGGCCGCCGCCGCTGGTGTTGCTGGGCAAGGTGACGTTGAGCGTCGCGCTGGCCGGATCGACATCGTTCAGGTTGGCGTTGAAGAAGTCTAGCGCATAGGCTTTCAACTGGTCGTCGGTCGCGCCTTCCGTCAGCCGGCGCGCCGTGGCGAAGTTGGCGGCGTCGAGCGCATTCGTCACCATCTGCTTTTCGCGGTTCATTTCCGTGAAGTCGACCGCGATCGCCAGGCCGCCCATCAGCGGTACCATCGCCACGACAGTCATAAGAGCATAGTTGCCGCGCCGGTCGCGGCCGAACTGACGCCAAAGTTCATGCATGACTTGCAGCGGCCCCCGCCGGCGGATTCTCGATTGACGCCAGCCTTCCACAAAACGCTGAAGGCCGGGTTTGGGAAACCGCTCTATTGCTTGGTCGACGCTTCACCAACCGCTAACCAATGCAAGCCTGCGGCCCCGATCCGGTCTAAGGCAAACGCCCTGTCGGGGCAGGGCGTTCGCAGTTTGGCGATCAGCTGACGATGCGCAGGTTGGACAGTTCATTGCCGATCGCCTTGAAATCGTCGGAGAGTGTCGCTCCGGTCGAATTCCAGAACAGTTTCATCGGCTTGCTCGGATCGGTCGGATCCTTGCTGAAGCGGGAATCCGACGAACAGGCTTTCAGCGCATCCATCTGTGTTTTTTCCGCCGTCTTGGTGGCATCGAGGTCGAGCGCAATGGTCATGACCATGATGTTGGCGGCCTTGGCGTTGCTGCACAGCGTGGTGAAGTACTCGTTCATCGCCTTGGTGTAGTTGGCGTTGGAATAGTCGGTCTTGCTGACGCTGTTGCTGGTGCCAAGGAACATCCGACCATAGGTGTAGGCGTTGCTGAAGGGTACGATGTAGCCGAGCGCCGAATAGATGGCCTTGCTGCCCGCCAGATCGTTGCCGCCATAGTTCCAGTTGGTTCCAGAGTAGCTCTGAGCCGTCACCGACGTTGGTGTGTAATAGGTGTTCGCACCATCGGTCAGGACGATCAGAACCTTGTCGTTGCCTCTTTCTGTCTCGGGTCTGCCTTCGGTGAACGGGGCAGTGCTGGAAAGGGTCCGCCAGCCCCAGGCCATGCCTTCCGGAACATTGGTGGCGCCGTCGGCGGCCATGGCGTCGATGGCCGCCTTGACTGTGTTCGCTCCGGTTGTCGTGGAAACGTCGGTCAGAGGCGTGATCGCGGTCGTGCTGCAACTCGTGTTGGGGCCGGCATCCATGCCGTAGGCTGGAGTAACCGTGGTGCCCGGGTCGGTAAAATATTTCGGCATGTAGCGCTGACGTACCGCGCTCGTGCCCGTCGACCCGTCGGCAAGCCAATTGTTGTTGGCGGGGCGAGGTGGGTTGTTGCTGTCGGTGAGATCGGTTTCATCGGGCGCGAACATGGGCACGAACAGCGTCGCTGGCGTCCCGGTCGCCCCCTCGGTGTCGTTGACATTGTAAGGATACGGTCGAGATTCGACGCAGCCGCCCCAGGAAGCGACGTTTCCATAGGTATAGTTGTAGCCGCTTTGCCAAGTCTTGCATGAGCCATTGGAGTAGGTGGCGGTGCATTTGAACTGCGCGACATAGGTGGCAGTGGCGGTGCGCTTCATCTGGTTGTAGATGGAGAAGCGGGTCAGGGGCAGGTCCTTCTGGGTTGCGTCCCAACCGCTGCCTTTGGCGTACCAGACGCCGGCGATGTTCTGGGCATACTTGGTGGACGAATAGGTCGAACTCATGCTCGCCCAGTCGAAATTCTCGTGATGGATCGGCGAAATCCCGGTGGTGTCCATCCAGGATGCCGAAGCGTTGCCCGGGCCGACATTGACCGATGCGGCGAAGGGAACGAGGCTGAACTGGACTGGGTTGGTGACCTGCTTCATCATCTGCGCCTGGCCAGCCAACTGGTCGACCAGCTGCTTCGCGGCATCCTTGAGAAGGTCGAAGCGTACCTTGTTTGATCCTTTGCCGAGTTCCGTCATCGAGCCGGAATTGTCGAGCACCAGCGACACTTCCAGCGTATTCTTCAGTCGGACTTCGGAGCATGCGCCGAAGCTGATGTCGCTGTTGGCGGCGCTGCCACCCACCAGCACTTTTGCAGTCGGCAGGAAGTAGGGCTTGTAGGTCAAGGTGCTGCAGAGCTTCAAGGTGCCGCCGCCTGCGTTGTTATTGGGCAGCGTTACGGCGAGCGTGGTGTTGGCTGGATCGATATGCGCGAGATTGGCTTCGAAGAAATTCTTGGCGTAGGCCTTGGCATCGGTGTCGCTGGCGCCGGCAACGATCTGCTGGGCAGTGGCGACGCCGGCCGCGTCCAGGGCGTTCAAGGCGTTTTGTCGCTGCCGCGTCATTTCCGTATAGTCGACGCCGATTGCCAGGCCACCCATGAGCGGTACCATGGCGACGACAGTCATGAGCGCGTAATTGCCACGCCGATCGCTTCCGAATCTCCGGATCATTGTTCCAAAATACCCCCGCCAAATCGATAATCGGTGGGGATCGTGTCATAAATCGTTAAATTTCACGTTGCCGTAATATGTCCAAGGTCGAGCCGCCCTTTCAACGCGCGTTAACCATATGCTGTCCAGTGGTGGCTTTGGGTGCCAACGGATAGCCCGATCGGGCGCACAGTTCGCCCTTCGCGTCGATCTCCGGGTGAAAGCTGATGACAGCACGGATCGGTTCGGATAATTCGAACCCGCTGCGGCGAACCGTCGGCCGCCGCACTCGCAACGCTCATATTGAAGGAAACGGCATGGCGGATTCGCCTGACATCGTCGGCTCGCTCGAAGACGTCTCAAAAGCCTATTCGGCAATTCTTTGCGATGTCTGGGGCGTGGTGCACAATGGCGAATGGCATTTCCCGGCGGCTGCGGTGGCGCTGGCCAGGGCAAGGGCAGCCGGCATTCCCGTTGTTCTCATCACCAATTCGCCCCGCCGCAGCGCCGATGTCGTGGCTCAGATGAGTATGATCGGCGTTCCGCGGTCGGCTTACGACCGTGTGGTGACCTCGGGCGACGTGACCCGCGACCTGATCGCGGAAGGCCCACGCAAGATCTTCCACATCGGCGCCGACCGCGATCTGACCCTCTACGACGGCCTCGATGTCGACCTGGTCGAGGAATTCGAGGCCGCCGGCGTCGTATGCACCGGCCTGTTCGATGACGAGGTCGAGAAGCCTGAGGATTATACCGATCTTCTGCGCCGGTTGCGTGCCAGGAACCTGCCATTCATCTGCGCCAATCCCGATATCATGGTGGAGCGTGGCGAACGCATCATCTGGTGCGCCGGCGCGCTGGCGCGCGACTATGCCCAGCTTGGCGGCCGCACGCTGATCGCCGGAAAGCCCTACGCGCCGATCTACGATCTTGCGATGAAGGAGGTGGCGGAGGTGCTTGGCCGGCCGGTCGAGCGCTCTCGGGTATTGGCCATCGGCGATGGGGTGATGACCGATGTGAAGGGGGCGGCCGACAATGGTTTCGACGTTCTCTATGTTTCCGGCGGCATCCATGCCCGCGACTATGGCGATGCATCCCGGCCGGATCCGGCCAAGCTCGGGCTCTTTCTGGAGCGGCACGGCTATCGTCCCGTGGCCGTCATGGTCAGACTGCAGTAGGTGGCAATGGTAGGCTTCCAGCATCTCACCGCGACCGCGCCGCTGCCTGCCGATCTGCGTGACGGCGTTGTCGCGATCGGCAATTTCGATGGCGTCCACCGTGGTCATCAGGCGGTGCTCGAACGGGCGCTGGCCGAGGCTGTGCGGCGCGAAGTGCCGGCCCTGGTGCTGAGCTTCGAACCGCACCCGCGAAAGGTCTTCAGACCCGACATGCCGCTGTTCGTGCTGACGCCGCCGCCGATGAAGGCGCGGCTCTTGTCCTTGCTGGGTTTTGCCGCGCTCGTCGAGCAGCCGTTCACGCGCGACTTCGCGGCGCTGTCGGCGGAAGCCTTCGTCACCGACGTACTGGAGAGGACGCTCGGCATCACCCACGCCGTGACCGGCTTCGATTTCCATTTCGGCAAGGACCGCCAGGGCGGACCGGCCTATCTGATGGCAGCCGGCGAGCGCCATGGCTTTGGCGTCACGCTCGTCGACGCTTTTCGCGACGAGGGCGCCGAGGTAGTTTCGTCGAGCCGGATCCGGGCCCTTCTCTGCGATGGCGAGGTAGTCGAGGCCGCCGGTCTGCTGGGTTATCGGTTCACGGTCGAGGCCGAAGTGATCGGCGGGCAGCAGCTCGGCCGCACGCTGGGCTTTCCCACCGCCAACATGAGGCTTTCACCGGAAGCGACTCTGAAGGAAGGGATTTATGCCGTCCGCTTCCGCCGCGCCGACGGTACGCTGCATGACGGCGTCGCCAGCTTCGGCCGCCGCCCGACCGTTGACGACAATGGCGCACCGCTTCTGGAAACCTTTGTCTTCGATTTTTCCGGCGATCTCTACGGCGAGACCTGCGAGGTCTCGTTCTTCGGCTTCCTGCGCAGCGAGATCAAATTCGACGGCCTCGATGCATTGGTGGTGCAGATGAGGCGCGATGAAGCCGAGGCCAGGGCGCTGCTTGCCGGCGTCAAGCCGCTTTCGCAGCTCGACGCGGCGATTGCCTTCTGACTTACTTTTTCAAGGCCAGGCCGACTGCGATGAAGGTCCAGCCCTGGAAGATCAGGTCGATCGCCAGGAACAGTCCGAGCACCCACAGGCTGTTGACCGGCCACCCCATGGCGATGATCAGGCCGGCAAGCACGCTGATGAGGCCTGCCGCGACGATCCAGCCCCAGCCCTGTTCCGGACGGTGGCTGTAGCCGACCCAGGCCCGCAGCGCGCCGGAAGCGACGAGCGCAACGGCCAGCAGGAAGGTCAGCACCGCCGAGGCCAGCAGCGGATTGTCGAAAGCGAAAAATCCGGCGACCGCATAAAGCAGCCCGCTGAGCAGCCAGTAGAAGAAGCGGCCCCAGGTCTTGACCCCGAAAGCATGCATGATCTCAATGATGCCGGCCACCAGCATCAGCCAGCCGACGACATAGACGGAAGCAACTGTGGCGATGAACAGATTGCCGAAAGCAATGCCGCCGAGGATCAGCAGCACCACGCCCAGACCAACAAACCACCCCCACTTTTCCCGCGTCTGGCCGATCGCGTTCTTCAGTGTATCGCCGTGCAAGGTCATGATCCATCTCCCTCCACATCTGGCCGCGCATCCTGCGGTTGAAGGAAGGTAATCCCAATGGCACTACCCGTCCAGCGCGGTGGCTATTGCAAAGGCGCGGCGAAGCTGGTGTCATCCCGCTTTGCATCAGGGAGGTATGACAATGAAGCGATCCCATGGGCTCGCCCTGTTTTCCTCAACTCTCGTCCTGTTCGCTGCCAGTGCGGCTTCCGCGTTCGCAGCGCAGCCCGGCGATCCGCCGGATGGCATCACCAAGATAGAAACGGTGGTCGTCATCTTCGCCGAGAACCGCGCCTTCGACAATCTCTATGGCCATTTTCCCGGTGCCGAAGGCATCGACAAAGCCAGCCAGGAAAGCCTGCAGCAGCGCGACCGTGACGGCTCGGTGCTGTCCGAACTGCCGCCGGTGTGGGACGGGCTGACCGCCAAGGGCGTCACGCCGCCGGTGACGCAGGCGATGACCGAGCACCTTCCAAACGCGCCGTTCACCGTGAACGACGCGAAGGGTTTCAACGTGCCGCTCAGCGTCACAACGCACGATCTCTGGCATCGCTACTACCAGAACCAGATGCAGATCAACGGCGGCAAGAACGACATGTTCGTTGCCTGGGCCGATTCAGGCGCCATGCCGATGAGCAACTGGGACGCCTCCAAGACCGACATGTGGGCGGTCGCGCAGAAATACGTGCTGGCCGATCATTTCTTCATGGGTGGGTTCGGCGGCTCGTTTTTCAACCACCAATGGCTGATCTGCGCTTGCGCGCCTTACTACGCCGATGCCGACAAGAGCCCGGCCAAACCGTCGATTTCGGTGACGGATGATAACGGCACTGCGCTGAAGATCGCCGACAATTCACCGAAATCGGCGCGCGACGGCATTCCGAAATTTGTCTCCGATGGCAATCTGACGCCGGACTTCCACGCGGTGAACACGATGCAGCCGCCTTACCAACCGAGCGGCACCGATCCGGCGCCTGGCGGCGATCCGCTCCTTGCGGATCCGGCCAAGCCCACCACGCTGCCGCCCCAGACGGAGCCGACCATCGGCGACATGCTTAGCCTAAAGCACATCACCTGGGCATGGTATTCGGGCGCCTGGCAGTACACGCTCGACCATGGCAACAAGTCGCCGGTTCCGAATTTCCAGTACCACCACCAACCGTTCAACTATTATGCCAATTACGCGCCGGGTACCGAAGCTAGGCGCGAACATTTGCGCGACGGTGGGCTGGGCGGCGTTAGCTTCATCCAGGCGATCGACGACGGCGCCCTGCCACAGGTCTCCTTCTACAAGCCGCAGGGCAATCTCAACGAGCATTCCGGCTATGCCGACATCGAGGCCGGAGATCGCCATATCGCCGACGTCGTCGCCCATCTGGAGAAAAGCCCGCAATGGCCGCATATGCTGGTCGTCGTCACCTATGACGAGAATGGCGGCATCTGGGATCACGTCCCTCCGCCCAAGGGCGACCGCTGGGGGCCGGGCACACGCGTCCCCGCCATCATCGTTTCGCCCTTTGCCAAGCACGGCTATGTCGATCAGTCGCCCTATGACACGACTTCGATCCTGCGCTTCATCACCGAGCGCTTCGAACTGCCGGTGCTGCACGGCATCGTGGTTCGCGACAGGGCCGTCGCCGCGCATGGCGAACCGCCGCTCGGCGATCTTACCGCCGGGCTCGACCTCAAGTGAAGGCCCGTGTCCGTAGGAAAACGATGAACGCTGACGGAATCGTCGCCCTTGTCACCGCTGCCGGCATCGAGCTTACCGACCGCCGCCGTAACGCCGAGGGCGACGGCTGGTCGCTAAGCTTTGCCAACGGTGCAACGGTGGAGGTGGGTGACGACGGATCGGCCCGCATTGCCGGCAAGGGCAGCAAGGCCGTGAGAGGGCTGCTGGACCTGCCGCCCGCGCCGCGCCGCGTCTGATCCGGTGCGGCCGGACACACGGTTGGCCGACGCAACTGTTACGGATGTTAAGTCAAATTTTACCGAACTGGCGCCATGGCTTGAGCGATGCCGGGTGTTTGTTCCGGCGTGTTTCGCGTATGGGGTATCGATGCGTATTGTCCGGGCGATTCCGCTGCTTCTGACCGCCTCTTTGCTGGGCGCTTCCGCCGCCGAGGCCGGCGACGGCCCCTTCGGCTGGGTGTCCGGCGACTGGTATCTGACGCTTGGCGCCACGGGCATGGTCGCGCCGAATTTCGAGGGCGGCAAGAAATACATGCTCAGCGCCCAGCCCATTATCTCCCTGGGCAAGGCCGGTCCCCAGGCTCGCTTCACCTCGCGCAACGACAATATTTCGCTGGCGCTGGTCGATGATGGCGGGGTCCGCGCCGGCCTGACCGGCAAGTTCCTGTTTTCGCGCAGCAGCGACGACGAACTCGAGGGACTCGATCCGGTGCGCTGGGGCGGCGAAGTCGGCGGCTTCTTCGAATTCTATCCGACGGACTGGATGCGTGCGCGCGCCGAATTGCGTCATGGCATCCGTGCCCATAACGGCTTTGTCGCCGATATCGCCGCCGACGCCTTCTACGATGTGACGCCAACGGTCAGGATTTCGGGCGGCCCGCGCGTGTCCTTTGCTTCGGCGAACTATTTCGACGCCTATTATGGCGTCAACGCGCAGGAAGCCGTGGCCTCGGGCCTGAGCCAGTATAATCCCGGTGGCGGCCTGAAATCCGTCGGCCTGGGCGGCGCGGTGACCTGGAAGGTAACCGATCCGATGACAGCCAGCCTGTTCGGCGAATATTCGCGCCTGGAGGGGCCGGCAGCCGATTCCAGCCTGGTCAGGGAGCGCGGCGACCGCAACCAGTTCATGGTCGGTGTGTCGACCACCTATCGCTTCGACTTCAAGATGTAGGCGAATCGAACGAGACGCTTTATTCCTGCGTCCATCTCCGCTAAAAGCCACGCCATGATGAGCTTTTCGCGCCTTTTCGCGATCGCGATACGAATTACTGGCCCGGTGTTCCAGGTGGCCTGAGCGCCGCCGGAACCGCCGGGAGTTTCGCGCGCGCCCTCGCGCTTTTTCAGAACATCGACGCATATCGCCCAAAAGTGGGTCCGGTTTTGGGAACGATGTGCGTCAATCAAAGACTTCAACGCCCGGCTTTGTGCCGACGGGCTACGCAGATGGCAGATCAATGACCGACACTGTTGAAACGATCGACTATTCCAAGACGCTTTATTTGCCGCAGACGGATTTCCCGATGCGCGCCGGCCTGCCTGAGAAGGAGCCGGTGCTGGTCAAGCGCTGGCAGGACATGGACCTCTACGCCAAGCTGCGTGAGAGTGCCGCCGGCCGCACGAAATATGTGCTGCATGACGGCCCGCCCTACGCCAACGGCAATATCCACATCGGCCATGCGCTGAACAAGATCCTAAAGGACGTCATCACCCGCTCTTTCCAGATGCGCGGCTATGATTCGAACTACGTGCCTGGCTGGGACTGCCACGGCCTGCCGATCGAGTGGAAGATAGAGGAGCAGTACCGCGCCAAGGGCAAGAACAAGGACGAGGTGCCGGTCAACGAATTCCGCAAGGAATGCCGCGAGTTCGCCGCGCACTGGATCACGGTGCAGGGTGGCGAGTTCCAGCGGCTTGGCGTCATCGGCGACTTCAAGAATCCCTATACGACGATGGCTTTCCATGCCGAGGCGCGCATCGCCGGCGAACTGTTGAAATTCGCCCTGTCGGGCCAGCTCTATCGCGGCTCGAAGCCGGTGATGTGGAGCGTCGTCGAGCGCACCGCATTGGCCGAAGCCGAGGTCGAGTATCAGGACTATGAGTCAGACACGATCTGGGCGAAGTTTCCGGTGGCCAATCTTGTCGTCGCCAATGTCGTGGACGGGCAGCCGGCGGAGCTCAATCCAGACCTGAGCGGACGGTCGCTGGATCTGCTGGACGCCCATGTCGTCATCTGGACCACGACGCCCTGGACCATCCCGGGCAACCGCGCCGTCAGCTATTCGCCGCGCGTCGCCTACGGGCTCTATGAGGTGACGGCGGCCGAGAATGCCTTTGGCCCGCAGCCGGGTGAGAAGCTGATCTTCGCCGACGCGCTGGCCGAGGAAAGCCAGGCCAAGGCCAAGGTCACCTTGAAGCGCCTTCACGATGTCAGCGCCGAACAGCTTGGAAATCTTGTGCTTTCACACCCGTTCAAGGGTCTCGGCGGCGGTTACGAGTTCCCGGTGCCGATGGTTGCGGGCGATCATGTGACCGACGATGCCGGCACCGGCTTCGTCCACACCGCGCCTGGCCATGGGCGCGAGGATTTTGACGCCTGGATGGACGCCGCACCCCAACTGCGCACTCGTGGCATCGACACCGTGATCCCCTTTACTGTCGACGATGCCGGCTTCTTCACCAGGGACGCGCCAGGCTTCGGCCCGGATCGCGAGGGCGGGGCCGCGCGTGTCATCGACGACAATGGCAAGAAGGGCAACGCCAACCAGGCCGTGATCGACGAGCTGATCAAGCGCAACGCGCTCTTCGCGCGCGGCCGCCTGAAGCACAGCTACCCGCATTCCTGGCGGTCGAAGAAGCCGGTGATTTTCCGCAACACGCCGCAATGGTTCGTCTACATGGACAAGGACCTCGGCGACGGCACGACACTGCGCAGCCGCGCCTTGAAGGCCATCGACGACACGCGCTTCGTGCCGGCTGCGGGCCAGAACCGCATCCGCGCCATGATCGAGGAGCGCCCCGACTGGGTGCTGTCGCGCCAGCGCGCCTGGGGCGTGCCGATCGCCGTCTTCGCCGATGAGGACGGCAACGTTCTGAAGGACGCGGCGGTCAACCAGCGCATCATGGACGCCTTCGAGGAAGAGGGCGCCGACGCCTGGTTCGCCGCCGGCGCCAAGGAACGCTTCCTCGGTAATCACGATGCGTCCAAATGGAAGCAGGTGATGGACATCCTCGACGTCTGGTTCGATTCGGGCTCGACGCATGTTTTCACGCTGGAGGATCGCCCTGACCTGAAATGGCCGGCCGACGTCTATCTCGAAGGGTCCGACCAGCATCGCGGCTGGTTCCACTCTTCGCTGCTCGAAAGCTGCGGCACCAGGGGCAGGGCGCCTTATGACACCGTCGTCACCCATGGCTTCACCATGGACGAGGACGGACGCAAGATGTCGAAATCGCTCGGCAACACGGTGGTGCCGCAGGACGTCATCAAGCAGTCGGGCGCCGACATATTGCGCCTATGGGTGGTGACGACGGATTATTGGGAAGACCAGCGGCTCGGCAAGAACGTGCTGCAGACCAATATCGACGCCTACCGCAAGCTGCGCAACACCATTCGCTGGATGCTGGGCACGCTCGCCCATGACGATGGCGAGACCGTGCCGCTGGAAGCGATGCCGGAGCTTGAGCGGCTGATGCTGCATCGGCTGGCCGAACTCGACGAGGTGGTGCGCCAGGGCTACGACGCCTTCGAGTTCAAGCGCATCACCCGCGCGCTCATCGATTTCATGGTGGTCGAGCTGTCGGCCTTCTATTTCGACATCCGCAAGGACGCGCTCTACTGCGACGGACCGTCAAGCGTGAAGCGCAAGGCCTCGGTGCAGGTGGTGCGCAATCTTTTCGACTGCCTGGTGAAATGGCTGGCGCCGATGCTGCCCTTCACCATGGAAGAGGCCTGGCTCGACCGTCATCCCGATGCCGTTTCGGTGCATCTCGACCAGTTCCCGGAAATTCCGGCGGATTGGAAGAATGAGGCGCTGGCGGAAAAGTGGCGCAAGGTGCGGCAGGTGCGCCGCGTCGTCACCGGCGCGCTCGAGATCGCGCGTGCCCAGAAGGTGATCGGCTCCTCACTGGAAGCGGTGCCGGTCGTCACCATCAACGACGCAGCGCTCGAAGCGGCGATATCGGACATCGACATGGCCGAGATGGCGATCACCAGCGATCTCGTCATTGCCCATGGCCAGGCGCCGGAAGGCGCCTTCACCCTCGACGATGTCAAGGGCGTCGCCGTGGTGGTCGAGAAAGCCGAGGACCGCGGCCTGGTCAAATGCGCGCGTTCCTGGCGCTACACGGCCGATGTCGGGCAGGATCCTGCCTTTCCCGATGTCTCCGCGCGTGATGCCGCCGTGCTGCATGAGATGAAGGCGCTCGGCCGGCTCTAGGTGCATGTCGCCCGAAACTTTGCCGCGCGATCAATAGTGCACAAATGCCACGCCGGGCGGTGCAAATCCGCCCGTGCGTTGCCCTTAACGAGCGGTTGAGGTAAACACGCGAAACTCCGGAAGACAAATTGTCGCCGGATTTCCGTCGCAAGTGCTTGGACGATGGGGACCGGTCACAAGACTGGTGGCGATCGAGAGGCTGTCTAGAGTGGGACTTTTTGGCATGACCGAGAGATATAAGGCGCGCCTTGCGCTGCTGGCGCCGCTTGTCGCATCGGGCCTCGCTCTATCCGGCTGCATGGGTTCTCCGACCTATGGCACCGACAAGACCGCTGCCGAACAGCTGGCCGGCGATCTCACCGGCGCCGTTTCCTTCGCGCCGAAGCGCAAGGATCCGATCGACTACAAGCCACGCCCCACCTTGGTGAAGCCCGCTCCCGGACAGAAGGAAGCGCTGCCTGCGCCTCAGGAAAGCATCGAGACGGCAAGCGCCGAATGGCCCGAATCGCCCGAGCAGCGCCGCGCGCGCCTGCGCGCCGACGCCACCGCCCACCAGAATGATCCGAACTATCAGGCTGAGATCGTCGACGATGTGCAGACCGATCCGGCCTCGGTCAAGAAGGCGATGGCGGATTCAGGCTCCAGCCACCCGCCGGCCTGGACACCCGCTGATTCCGACAAGGGCCGCGCCGCCGAGATCCAGCGTCGTCTTGCCGCGAGCAAGCAGGGCGACCCCAATACCCGCAGATATCTGAGCGAGCCGCCATTGGCCTATCGTGTCGCGGCCGGCACCGCGCCGCAGAACGAACTCGGCGAGGACGAATACAAGAAGGAACGCCGCCTGAAGAAAGAGGCGGAAGGCAAGAAGTCCGGCTGGTTCGACTGGTTGCCGTCCCTGTAAGAGCAATTCCAGGAAAAGTGTGAAGCGGTTTTCCCGGGAAAAGCGCGTAGCGCTTTCACTACGGAGTTGCGTCAAGACAAAGAGCCTGAGAACGGCCACGCTGCCCTTTCGGGCGGAACGGCGCGGTTCAGTCGCGACGTTCCTTGAAAAAATCCTTTAGCAGCAGGGCAGCCTCGGTCTCGCCCATACCCGGATAGATGTCGGGCGTGTGGTGGCAGGTCGGCGAGGCGAAGAAGCGCACGCCATTGACCACCGCACCGCCCTTTTCGTCGGCGGCGCCGAAGTAGAGACGGCGTAGCCTGGCGAAGGCGATTGCGCCGGCGCACATGGCACAAGGTTCCAGCGTCACATAGAGATCGTGGCCGGTGAGCCGCTCGCTTGAGAGTTTGCCGCAGGCTTCGCGGATGACCAGCATCTCGGCATGCGCAGTCGGGTCGGCAAGCTCGCGGGTGCGGTTGCCGGCTTTTGCAACGACGGTGCTGCCGTTGGCGACGACGGCGCCGACCGGCACTTCGCCGCGCAAGGCTGCCGCTTCGGCCTCCTCAAGCGCCAGCGCCATGAAATCCGGCCGCTTCACGCGGTTTCCATTCCGATTATCTCCTCGCCACTCCTGGCTTTTGGTTTTCGTTTGTCTTCCCGGGAAAACCGGTTCCCACTTTTCCCTGACAAACTCCCGCGATCCTGTTATGGAGCGCATCAACCCGAAAATCGGACTCGATTTTCGGAAAAGATCATGCGCCAAATCAAAGTGCTACAGCGTTCGTTGCGCGCCCGAAAGGATGCGCCACGCTGTAGCAGCGCAAACGGACAAAGGCCACATGGACGACAACGACAAGAAATCTCCGCGCCAAAAAGGCCCGGGCAAGAAACCTGCGGCTCCGCGAGGCGACAGGAAGCCATCCTTCGGCGCCAAGAAACCCTATGCGCCGCGCGGCGATCGGCCGATGGCCGCCGAGGGCGAACGGCCGAAGCGCGACTTCAAGGGCGGCGACAAGCCATTCAGCAAAGGCCCACGTAAGCCTTACGCACCGCGTGGCGATCGACCGACGGCGGCTGAGGGCGAGCGCAAGCCCTACGAGAAGCGCGAAGGACCGCGCAAACCCTATGCGCCGCGCGGCGACCGTCCGACGGCGGCCGAAGGCGAACGCAAGCCCTATGAAAAGCGCGAAGGATCGCGCAAACCCTATGCGCCGCGCGGCGACCGGCCCATGGCGGCTGAGGGCGAGCGCAAGCCGTATGAGAAGCGCGAAGGCCCGCGCAAACCCTATGCGCCGCGCGGCGACCGTCCCATGGCGGCTGAAGGCGAGCGCAAGCCCTACGAGAAGCGCGAAGGGCCGCGCAAGCCATATGCGCCGCGCGGCGATCGTCCGGTTGCCGCATCGGCGGAGGGCGGCGAAAAGCGTTTCGACCGTCCCAAGCGTGATTTCGGCGATCGCCCGAAGCGTGACTTTGCCGACCGCCCCAAGCGCGACTTTGGCGGTGACCGCCCCAAGCGTGATTTCAGCGATCGGCCCCAAGGGGCATCGGCCGGCTTCAAGCCGCGCCCGCGTCCCGCGGAGGCTACGGAAGAGGCCGGCGAGCGCATCGCCAAGCGGCTGGCACGCGCTGGACTTGCTTCGCGCCGCGACGCCGAGGAATTGATCGCCGCCGGCCGCGTCAAGGTCAACGGCCGCGCTCTGACTTCGCCGGCCTTCAATGTGATGCCTGGCGATATCATCCATCTCGACGGCATGGAGATCCCGCCGATCGAACGCACGCGCCTGTTCCTGTTCCACAAGCCGGCCGGCGTCGTCACCACCAACCGTGACCCCGAAGGCCGCAAGACCGTTTTCGACGTGCTGCCGGCCGAATTGCCGCGGCTGATGACCATTGGCCGCCTCGACATCAACACCGAAGGCCTGCTGCTGCTGACCAATGATGGCGGCCTGTCGCGCGTGCTCGAACTGCCGGCCACAGGCTGGCTGCGCCGCTACCGCGTGCGCGTCCACGGCAAGGTCGAGGAAAGCGCGCTTGCCGGTCTGCGCGAAGGCATTGCCGTCGATGGCGTCTTCTACGGTGCCATCGAAGCCAGCCTCGACCGCGAGCAGGGCTCCAATGCCTGGCTGACGATCGGCCTGCGCGAAGGCAAGAACCGCGAAGTGAAGAACATCCTCGGCGCGCTCGGTCTCGACGTGACTCGGCTGATCCGCATTTCCTATGGGCCGTTCCAGCTCGAGGATCTTCCCGAGGGCCATGTGCTGGAGATCAAGGGCCGCGTGCTGCGCGACCAGCTTGGCGAGCGCCTGGTGGAGGAGTCCGGCGCCAATTTCGACGCAGAGATAGCAAAACCGTTCTCCAACAAGCCGGTGCGGCGCACTGAAGTTCGCGAGCCGGAACCCGAGCGGCCGAAATTCACGCGCGACGGCGAGCGCCGGCCGATCGGCGAGGGCGGGTTGATCAAGAACCGCAAGCGCCGCGAAGGCAGCCGCGACGAGGCGCTCGGCAAGCTGTCGACCAGTCCCGACAGAGGCGAGAGGCCGGAAAAGAGCTTTGGCGAACGCGGGTCCCGGCCCGAACGCGGCGGCTTTGGCGACAAGCCACGTGGCAGTTTCGGCGACAAACCGCGCGGTGGCTTCGGCGACAAGCCTCGTGGCGGTTTTGGCGGCAAGAAATCCGAGCGCGAGCAGCGGCCGATAGAGCCGCCCGGCCAGCGCAAGGCCAATGTCTGGATGGCGCCAGGGGCCCGGCCGATCGGCAAGGGCAGGGCGGAAGCCGACGCCGCCAAGGCGGCGGAGGCCAAGGCGCGCAAGGCCTCGTTCAAGCCGTCCTATGGCAAGCCCGCTGGCAAACCAGGCGGCGCAAAGCCGTTCGGCAAGCCGCGTGGCGAGCGTCCGGCTGGCGGTGAACGGCCGCGTGGCGGTCCCAAGGGTCCCCGCACAAGATGAGGATCGTCGGCGGTGAGTTTCGTGGGCGTCCGCTGGCGACGCCCCGCGGCAGCGCCATCCGTCCGACGACCGACCGCACCCGCGAGGCCGTCTTCAACGTGCTGGCGCATCGCTTTGCCGAACAGCTGGACGGCGCGCGCGTACTGGACCTGTTCGCCGGCACCGGGGCGCTTGGTCTGGAAGCGCTGTCGCGCGGCGCATCCTATGGCGTCTTCATCGAGGAATCGGCCGAAGGCCGCGGCCTGATCCGCGACAATGTCGAGGCCTTCGGCCTGACCGGACGCACCAAGATCTTTCGCCGCGACGCCACCGGCCTTGGCGAGGCGGGCACGCTGGCGCCGTTCGGCCTGGTCTTCGCCGACCCGCCATACGGCAAGGGGCTGGGCGAGCGCGCGCTGCAGTCTGCCAGAGCCGGCGGCTGGCTGCGCCCCGGCGCGCTCTGCGTGGTCGAGGAGACGGCGGCGGCTCCCTTCGAACCGGGTCCCGGCTTTTCGGTACTGGACGAGCGCAACTATGGCGAGACCATCATCCGCTTCATCGAGGCTGCGTGACACGCCTGCATCGAGCGGTGGCCTCTTTGCCGCCGCCTTTGCCGGCAACAACAAATCACTTTGCTTGTCGCCAGCACCTTGCCTATCGTCTTGAAGAAAAAACCGGAGCCATTGATGACATCCAGGGCTGAATGGCTGCGGACGACACTGCTGGCAACCTCGCTGGCCTTCACGCTCACCGGCCCCGTGCTGGCCGACAGCAGCGCGTCGCCCGACAAGACGCCGGCCGAATTCAAGGTGACGGATTTCCTGCTCGATAACGGCATGGAGGTGGTCGTCATTCCCGACCATCGCGCGCCGATCGTCACCCATATGGTCTGGTACAAGATCGGCAGCGCCGACGAGCCGCCCGGCAAATCCGGCATCGCCCATTTCTTCGAGCATCTGATGTTCAAGGCGACGAAAAATCACGCCTCCGGCGAGTTCGACCGCGCCGTCTCCGACATTGGCGGCTCCAACAACGCCTTCACCTCCTACGACTACACCGCTTTCCACGAGACGGTGGCGCCCTCGGCGCTTGAGCAGATGATGGGTTTCGAGGCCGACCGCATGCGCAACCTCATCCTCACCGACGACGTCATCAAGACCGAGCGCGACGTCATCCTGGAAGAGCGCCGCTCGCGCATCGACAACAATCCGCAGGCGGTGCTCGACGAGGAAGTCGATGCCACGCTGTGGCAGAACCAGCCCTATCGCATTCCGGTCATCGGCTGGATGCAGGAGATGGAGCAGCTCAACCGCACCGACGCCGTCGCTTTCTATGACAAATACTACCGGCCCAACAACGCCGTCCTGATCGTGGCCGGCGATGTCGAGCCGGAGACGGTCAAGGCGTTGGCCGAAAAGACCTATGGCAAGGTGGCGCGCGGGCCGGACCTTCCGCCGCGCATCCGCCCGGTCGAGCCGGAGCAAAACACCAAGCGCACGGTCACGCTCACCGACGCCCGCGTCAGCGTGCCGAGTTTCTCGACGCAATGGGTGGTGCCGTCCTACCACACCGCCAAGCCGGGCGAGGCCGAGGCGCTCGACCTCTTGGCCGAGATCCTCGGCGGCGGCAACCGCAGCCGGCTCTACCAGGCGCTGGTGGTCAAGCAAGGCATCGCTTCCAATGCGGGCGCGTATTTCCAGGGCACCATGCTCGACGACACCAATTTCACCGTCTATGGCGCGCCGCGCGGCGACGCCAAGCTGGCCGACGTCGAGGCCGCGGTCGATGCGGAGGTGGCGCGCATCGCCAGCGGCGGCGTCACGCCGGATGAGCTGGAAAAGGCCAAGGACCGCTATATCAGGTCGATGGTCTTTGCCCGCGACAAGCAGGACTCCATGGCCGAAATCTATGGCTCGACGCTGGCCACCGGCGGCAACGTGCAGGATGTTCAGCAATGGCCGGACCGCATCCGCAAGGTCACTGCGGACGAGGTCAAGGCCGTCGCCGCGCGCTATCTGGTGCTGGCCCGCTCGACATCAGGCTATCTCTTGCCGCAGCAACAGGCGGGGAATTGATGATGAACTCGACACATATGCGCGAGGCGGTGACGGCGCCTTCCCTTCTCCCCTTGTGGGAGAAGGTGGATCGGCGCGCAGCGCCGAGACGGATGAGGGGTGCGTGCCGGATCGCCGTCCTTGCCAAGCTGGAACACCCCTCATCTGACCTCGCTTCGCGAGGCCACCTTCTCCCACAAGGGGAGAAGGGAAGACCGCGCGTGGCCACCGCCCTCGCAACCCTCTTCCTTTCCATCTTCTTCCTGATCCTGCCCGCGCTTGCCGCGCGCGCGATGGATATCCAGCAGGTCACCTCCCCAAAAGGCATCACCGCATGGCTGGTTGAGGACTATTCCGTACCGATCGTCGCCGTCCGTTTCGTCTTCGGCGGCGGCTCGACGCAGGATCCGGTGGGCAAGGAGGGCTTGGCCAATCTGATGACCGGCCTGTTCGACGAGGGCGCCGGATCCCTCGATTCGGAAGCCTTCCAGGTCAGGCTCGACGATGCCGGCGCCGAGATGAGCTTCGAGGAGACCCGCGACGGCGTCTATGGCTCCATGCGCATGCTGGCCGAGCAGCGCGACGAGGCCTTCGACCTGTTGCGGCTGGCGGTCAACGAGCCGCGCTTCGACCAAGCGCCGATCGACCGCATCCGCGCCCAGATCCTGTCCGGCATCATCGCCAACGAGAATGATCCCGACACGGTGGCGCAGAACAAATGGGCGCGCGCCGTCTATGGCGACCATCCCTATTCGCGCTCCGACCAAGGCACCAAGCAGAGCATCGCCGCCATCACCAAGGACGATCTGAAGGCCCTGCACAAGGCGGTGTTCGCGCGCGGCGGCCTGCATGTCGCCGTGGTCGGCGCCATCGATGCCGAGACGCTGAAGAAGAAGCTGGACATGGTGTTCGGCGATCTGCCGAAGGACCAGGCGCTCGCCCCGGTCTCCGATGTCGAGCCGAAGCTGGCGCAGCGCGTCGAGGTCAATTACGACCTGCCGCAGACCTCGCTGCAGCTCGCCTGGCCGGGCGTGAAGCGCAAGTCGGCCGATTTCTTCCCCGCCGTGCTGATGAACGAGATCCTGGGCGGCGGCACCTTCACCTCGCGCCTGTTCGAGGAGGTGCGCGAAAAGCGCGGGCTGGCCTACAGCGTCAATTCCTCGCTGGTCAACCAGGACCATGCCAACGCGCTGATCGTCACCACCGGCACGCGTTCGGACCGCGCGTCCGAGACGCTCGGCATCGTGCGCGACGTCGCCAGGCAGTTGGCTGAGGAAGGCCCGACCGAAGCTGAACTGGCGGCGACCAAGAAATATCTCATCGGCGCCTATGCCATCACCAATCTGGACTCTTCGAGTTCCATCGCCGCGACGCTGGTCGAATTGCAGCTCGACGATCTCGGCATCGACTACATGCAGCGTCGCGCCGGCTACATCAACGCGGTGACCCTCGACCAGGTCAAGGCGGCGGCGAAAAAGCTGCTGACGGCCGACCCGACCATCATGGTGGTCGGGCCGCCGCTGGCCGGAGCCGGCAAGGGATGAGCCCGACATTCGGCATAGCCTTCGGCGGCGGCGGCGCGCGCGGCCTGGCGCATATCCATGTCATCGAGGCGCTGGACGAGCTCGGCATCAAGCCGGTGGCGATCGCCGGCTCGTCGATCGGCGCCATCATGGGCGCCGGCATGGCCGCGGGCATGACCGGCAAAGAGATCCACGACTATGCCCGCTCGATACTCGGCCGCCGCGCCGAAGTGGCGAGCCGCATGTGGCGCGCGCGGCCAGGCACCATCGCGGAGGCCATGCAGAATGGCATCCGGGTCAGCCAGTTCAATGTCGAGCGTATCCTCAAGGCATTCCTGCCCGAGGCCATTCCCGAAACTTTCGCCGAACTGAAAATCCCGCTGAAGGTGACCGCGACCGACTATTTCGGCCACAAGCTCGCCGTGTTCGACGAAGGCGACCTGCATTCCGCGCTTGCAGCCTCTGCCGCCATTCCCGCCGTGTTCCGCCCGGTGACGCGCGACGGCAGGCTGCTGATCGACGGCGGCATCTACAACCCCGTGCCCTTCGATCTCATCGAGAACGACGCCGACATCATCATCGGCGTCGACGTGGTCGGTGCGCCGGAAGAGGCCGACCGCAAGCACCCCACCTCCGTCGACCTGATGTTCGGCGCCACGCAGCTGATGATGCAGTCGATTATCGCCAACAAGCTGAAACAGTGCCGCCCCGACATTCTGGTCCGCCCGGCGGTGTCGAAATACCGCGTGCTGGATTTCCTGAAGATCGATGCGCTGATGAACGAGACGGCTGACATCAAGGATCAGCTGAAGCGCGAGGTGGAGCGGGTGGTGGAGGCGCGCAATGGCGCCGCCGCCATCAAGGGGAGGCGAGGGAAGAAGGCCGGGTGAGTGGTGAGGCCGGCTAAGACTTCGCCGGCGCATACTCCAACGCAACAACGCCGTTGCTGAACGGCGCGGCCAAGATCAGCTCGAGCGGCACTTGTTCGCCCGGCGGGAACAGCGGCTTGCCCTGGCCGACGGCGCCGGGATAGCTGAGCAGCCTGACGCGGTCGACCAGCCCGTGGCGCAGCAATTCCTGCGCGACGCTGAGGCTGCCATGCACATAGATGTTGCCGCCGCTGCCTTGCTTCAGCGTCCTCACCGCTTCCGGTAACGAGCCTGTGAGCAATTCGGCCGGTTTCCAGTCGAGCGCCTTCAAACTCGTGGAGGCGACGTATTTCGGCAGCGCGTTGAACCGGTCGGCAAAATCCCCGGTTTCCTTGGGCCATGAACCGGCAAAGATCTCATAGGTCGTGCGCCCCAGAAGCATGGCGCCGCTGTCGGCAAGTTCATCCTCCTTGAACCTGTTCATCTCGTCATTCCAGGTAACGCCAGGCAATTTCTCGACCTCGGCAATGCCGTCGACGCTGATGAATTCGGTGACGATGAGTTTTCTCATGGCGTTCTCCTCTTCGCCCAAAGGACGAACCACATGGGGCGTTTGCTACAGGCTCTGAAAAAATCGGGGTGGTTTGTCGGTGAAGGTGTTTCTCTGGTCTAAACGAGAGTCCAAAGTCGAATTTTGGTGATACATCTCAGCGGATATCCCCAAAGCTACAGGAAGATCATGGGATTCGGGGTCTTCATCCATCGCTCAGATTCGATCTACGATGACAGCCCTGCTGAGCGATATCAGTTCCCCAGCCAGTATCTACGCCGTGTGGAAGCATGCGTCGGCGATTGGATCATCTACTATGAACCTAGCAAAGTAGACGATACCCGTGGCTATTTCGCCCTCGCCAAAGTCCAACAGGTTATCCCTGATCCTGTGGCGTCCGGCATGTATCTCGCGCTGATTGAGCCGGGATCATACCTCGATTTTGCCGATCCCGTCCCATTCAACGGGATGGACGGGCTAGTTGAGCGAGGTTTGCTTAACGAACAAGGACGGATTTCTGGTCGCGCTCAATCGGCCGTCCGGCCGATCAGTCCGAGCGACTTCAACCGCATCCTCGATCTCGGCGTTGACACCCGCGAGCCGTTGCTGCCACGCGTCGATGAAATCGGCATTTCATCCGGGTTTCAGGATGAAGAAGCGCCATTCCAGTTCGAGCACAGCCGCGACCGCATAAGCTACATTGGATCGCGAATCGTGCGAGACCGCATTTTCCGTCGCATCGTCTTGCGCGCTTATGATGAGCGCTGCGCGATCACGGGACTGAAGTTGATAAATGGCGGTGGTCGGGCAGAAGTTGCCGCGGCACATATTCGACCCGTCGAAGCGAACGGGCCCGATGTCGTCAACAATGGGCTCGCATTATCAGGTACTGCGCATTGGATGTTCGATCGCGGATTGATCAGCCTCTCCGACGATCTGGAAATCCTGATCTCGCGGCAGGTCAATGACCTCGAGAGCGTGCAAGGGTTCGTCAACAAGACCCGCCGTGCGCTTCCGCCTCGCCGGCCGCTCGAACGCCCGCATCCTCATTTCTTGCAATGGCACCGCGAGCATTGCTTCAAGCAGTAGTGCTTCGCTGACGCGCCGAGTAACCCTCAGTCCTTCGCTCGCTCCACATAGGACCCATCCGCCGTCATCACCACCACGCGGGTACCTGGCGCGATATGCGGCGGCACTGCGGTGCGCACGCCATTCGAAAGCACGGCGGGCTTGTAGGAGGACGATGCCGTCTGGCCCTTGGTCGTCGGCTCGGTTTCGACCACTTCGAAGGTGGCGCGCTGCGGCAGGACCAGGGAAATCGCGATGCCGTTGAACTGCGAGACCTGCACAGGCATGCCTTCCTGCAGATAGGGTGCTGCGTCGCCGACCACGGCTTCGCTCACCGCCACCTGGTCGTAGGTTTCCGGGTTCATGAAGTGGAAGCCTTCGCCGTCGGCGTAGAGGAAGGTGTGCTCGCGCTCCTCGACATAGGCGCGCTCCACCTGCTCGGTGGTGCGGTAGCGCTCCGAAACCTTCACCCCGTCGCCGATGCGGCGCATGTCGAGCTGCGTCACGGGCGTGCCCTTGCCTGGGTGGATGTTTTCGGCAAAGAGGATCACATAAAGCTTGCCGTCCTTGTCGACGACATTGCCTTTGCGGAGCGAACTGGCGATGACTTTCACCACGGTTTTAAATCCTGCGAGAGTTAGTGGGCGTTTGCCGGCTTGTGCGGCGCTGGTAGCGCATCTTGGCGCGAACCGCCAGCCCTCACTGCAAACTGACATGGCGCGCGCCTGCACGCCTTCAAATCGCCCATGACCGCCGCTTCGCCCTGGTGGACGCCTGACGTTCACGCCGACCGGCGCCCGCGCCTGATGCTGCGCAACGGCCTCACGGCCGCTCTGCGCGACTGGTTTGCCCGCAACGATTTCATCGAGGTGGAAACGGCGGCGCTGCAGGTCTCGCCCGGCAATGAGGCGCATCTGGCGGCTTTCGCCACGGAAGCGGTCGGGCCGGACGGCGCGCGTGCGCCGCTTTATCTCCACACCTCGCCGGAATTCGCCTGCAAGAAGCTGCTCGCCGCAGGTGAACAGCGCATTTTCAGCCTCGGTCCGGTCTACCGCAACCGCGAGCGCGGCCCCTTGCATCATCCCGAATTCACCATGCTCGAATGGTACCGGGTGGGCGAGACCTATGAGAGCCTGATGCGCGATTGCGCCGATCTGCTGGCGCTGGCCGCGACGCGGGCAGGGGCGGCGCGCTTTTCCTTCCGGGGCCGCGACTGCGATCCGTTCGCCGAGCCGGAACGGCTGACGGTGGCGGACGCCTTTTCTCGCCACGCCGGCATCGATCTCCTGGCCACTGTCGCCGCCGATGTCGGCACCGACCGGGACGCGCTGTACGCCGCCTTGACCAAGGCCGGCCTGCGCACGGCGCCCGACGACAGCTGGGCCGACCTGTTCAGCCGCGTGATGGTGGAAAAGATCGAGCCTAATCTCGGCCTCGGCCGCGCCACCATCCTGTGCGAATACCCGGTCGCCGAGGCGGCGCTTGCCCGGCCGAGCCCGCGCGACCCGCGCGTCGCCGAGCGCTTCGAGCTCTATTGCTGCGGCGTCGAACTCGCCAACGGCTTCGGCGAACTGACCGATGCCGAGGAGCAGCGACGTCGCTTCATCCTCGAAATGGACGAGAAAGAGCGCATCTATGGCGAGCGTTATCCGCTGGACGAGGATTTTCTCGCCGCCCTTGCCATCATGCCGCAGGCCAGCGGCATCGCCCTCGGCTTCGACCGCCTGGCGATGCTGGCCACCGGCGCCCAGAAAGTAGAGGACGTGATCTGGACGCCGGTCGCCGGCTCTTGAGCCACAGGCAGCGTAGTGCCCAACCTCAGTGCGCGAAAACCTGCTCCAGAGAGCGAAAACCCTTGAATTCCAGTGCGTTGCCTGAGGGGTCGCGGATGAACAGCGTCGCCTGTTCGCCGGGCTCGCCCTTGAAGCGGACCATTGGCCGTTCCAGCCAGTCTATGTCGTCGCGCGCTTCCAGCCCGGTCGCCAGGCGCCGCCAGTCATCCATCAGCAGCACGGCGCCGAAATGCGGGATCGGCACCAGAATGCCGTCGACCTTGCCGTCGCTGGCGGCTTGCGCGGCCTGCGGCCGCAGATGCGCCGACATCTGATGGCCGTAAAGATCGAAGTCCACCCAGGTCGCCGACGAGCGGCCGATCGCGCAGCCCAGCACTTCGCCATAGAAAGCGCGGGTTTCATCGAGATCACGGACCGGGAAGGCGAGATGGAAAGGCGTCATGAAGGATGCTCCGTGCGGGTTGCGGGCTGATTTTGCGTCACAGGGTTCGCGACGGGGACCATGTGGCGATGCATTTTGATTGAAGCCTGTGCCATTGCACAAGCCGGACCGGAACAATAGATGGGTGGGCGCGGCCGCAAGCTGGCCGCGACAAGCAGGATCACAGGCATGGCCGATACATCAGACGCTAAAAAACTGACCGACCGCGTCGCGTCGCTGGTCGAGGCCGCCAAGAAGGCCGGCGCCGATGCCGCCGATGCGATTGCCGTGCGCGGCCGCTCCACCGGCGTGTCGGTACGGCTCGGCAAGGTCGAGGCCACCGAATCGTCGGAGGCCGAGGATGTCTCGCTGCGCGTCTTCGTCGGCCAGAAAGTGGCGAGCGTCTCGGCCACTGCCGCATCCGACCCGCGCGCACTGGCCGAGCGCGCCGTTGCCATGGCGAAGGTCTCGCCCGAGGATCCCTATCAGGGTCTGGCCGATCCGGCGCTGCTGGCGAGGCAAATGCGCGATCTCGACCTGTTCGACGCCACCGAAGTGTCGGCCGACCAGTTGAAGGAAGCAGCCCTTGCGGCCGAAGCGGCGGCACTTGCCGTCAAGGGCGTGACCAATTCGGCCGGCAGCGGCGCCAGTGCCGGGCTGGGCGGTATCGTGCTGGCCACCTCGCACGGCTTCATCGGCCACTATGTCGGCTCGCGCTTCTCGCGCTCGGCCAGCGTCATCGCCGGCGAGGGCACCGGCATGGAGCGCGACTATGAATTTTCCTCGCGCCAGCATTTTGCCGATCTCGACGCGCCGGAAGATATCGGCCGCAAGGCCGGGGAACGCGCCGTGCGCCGCATCGGCGCGCGCAAGGCGACGACCGGGCCGGTCGACGTGGTGTTCGACCCGCGCGTGGCGCGTGGCATCGCCGGCCATCTTGCCGGCGCCATCAACGGCGCGTCCGTTGCGCGCAAGACCTCGTTCCTGCGCGACATGATGGGCAAGCAGGTGGCCGCATCGGCCATCACCGTCACCGACGAGCCGCTCAGGCCGCGTGGCCAGGCCTCGCGCCCGTTCGATGGCGAGGGCGTCGAGGGCGAGAAGCTTCTCATGGTCGAAAAGGGCGTGCTCAACCACTGGTTCCTGTCGACCTCGGCGGCGCGGGAACTGGGATTGATCACCAACGGCCGCGGCTCACGCAGCGGCTCTTCCGTCTCGCCGTCCTCCACCAATCTCGCCATCGAGCCGGGCGAACACTCGCCGGAGGATTTGATCAAGTCGCTCAAGAGCGGCTTCTACGTCACCGAAGTGTTCGGCCAGGGCGTCGACATGGTGACCGGCGAATACAGCCGTGGCGCTTCCGGTTTCTGGATCGAGAACGGTGAACTGGCCTATCCGGTCGCCGAAGTCACCATTGCCTCGAACCTGAAGACGATGTTCCTCAACATGGTGCCGGCCAATGACCTCGACCGCAATTTCGGCACCGCCGCGCCGACGCTCCTGATCGAAGGCATGACCCTTGCCGGAGCCTGAACTGACTGCTGCCCCCTCCGGCACCATTGGGGATCTGCCGCTGTTGCGCGATGCCGCCCGCGAGGCGGGCCTGATCGCCATGCAGTACTTCGGCAACAGCCCACAGGTCTGGATGAAGGGCGGCACCTCGCCGGTCAGCGAAGCCGATCATGCAGCGGACGCCTATCTGCGCGGCACGCTGCTGGCGGCGCGGCCGGATTATGGCTGGCTGTCGGAAGAGACAGTCGACGATCCGGCGCGGCTTTCAGCACGCCGCACCTTCGTCGTCGATCCGATCGACGGCACGCGCGGCTTCCTCGAGGGACAGCGCACTTGGTGCGTCAGCGTTGCCGTGGTCGAAGAGGGCCGCACGCTTGCCGGCGTGCTCGAATGCCCGGCAATGGACGAGACCTACTGGGCGCTGCCCGGCCAGGGCGCATTCCGCAACGGCAAGCGCATCGGCGTGCGTACGCTTGGCGACAAGGCCGAGATTTCAGGGTTGAAGCAGCTGATCGACCTGATGCCGGCCGGCTGGCAGAAGCGGCTGGTACGGGCGCCCTACAGCCCGTCGCTTGCCTATCGCCTGGCGATGATCGCCAACGGCACGCTCGACGCCACCGTCGTCAAGCCGAATGCGCATGACTGGGACATCGCCGCCGCCGATCTGATCCTGCGCGAGGCCGGCGGCCAGTTGCTCGACCCGCATGGCCGCGCGCCGCTCTATGCCGGCGAGGTGACCCGCCACGGCGCGCTCGCGGCCGGCAGCGGTGAGTTGCTGGCGGTGCTCGTCGATGTGATCGCCGGGCTGGACGCGTGAAAGCACATTCGCAGGTTCCAAAGTCGGCGGCTTTGGTCTAGACCTGTCACAAACTCACAATATGTGAAGGACCGACATGACCGCGGAAGACGGGAAGAAACAGCTTTTGCATCTGGTGTTCGGCGGCGAACTGAAGAAGCTTGGGACCACCGAGTTCCGCGATCTCGACGGGCTCGACATTGTCGGTATCTATCCCGATTATCAATCCGCGCACACGGCGTGGAAGGCCAAGGCGCAAGCCAGCGTGGACAATGCCCATATGCGTTATTTCGTCGTTCATCTGCACCGTCTGCTGGACCCCGACAACAAGGCTGCCGGTTGACTTCGATGGAGCATGACCTGGCGAAAGGGCCAGCCAGCGACGCCGCGCCGACTGGCAGGGGCGGCAGCCGCGCGACCAAGACGTTCTGGCGCAAGGTGCGCGAGCCGCTCGCGCAGTCGCGATTCGTCAAGAACGCCATTGCCAGCCTGCTCGCACAGTTCGTCCGCCTGGTTCGCCTGACCAGTCCCCTGGTCGCCGGCTCGGCGCGCTTTTCGGGCGGCGCCTATGCCGAATTCGAGCCAGGCATCATCGCCCTGTGGCACGGCCAGCATCTTTTGACGCCGGCCTACTACCCCAAGCGCAAGCCGCTGGTCGCCATGGTGTCGCGCAGCGCCGATGCCGAGCTCAATGCGCTGATGCTGGAGAAATTCGGCATCGAGGCGGTGCGCGGTTCCGGTGGGCGCGACAATGCCCGGCATCTCGACAAGGGTGGGGCCAAGGCCTTGATTGCCCTCAAAAAGTCGCTCACCGCCGGCAAGAACGTCGCCATGATCGCAGACATTCCGCATGGCACGCCGCGCGACGCAGGGCTCGGTATCGTTCTCCTGGCGCGCCTCTCTGGCCGGCCGCTGCTGCCTGTCGCCATCGCCACCAGCCGTCGCAAGGTGCTGGAAAAGAGCTGGGACAAGACGACCATCAACCTGCCTTTCGGCCGTTCCGCCGTGACCATCGGCGCGCCGATCTTTGTCGCGGCCGACGCCGATGACGCCGAAATGGAGCGCAAGCGCCAGGAAATCACCACCGCTCTCAATGCCGCGACGGCCGAGGCCTACCGTCTCGTGGATGGCCGGCGATGAGCGGTCGCTGGGCGCGCGCCATGCTGACGGCATACCGTTTCGCCGGTGCCGCAGCCTATCCGCTGGTCGGGCCCTATGTCGCCTGGCGCACCTCGCGTGGCAAGGAAGACCGCCACCGTCGCCGCGAGCGCTACGGCGTTGCCGGCCGCCCGCGTCCCGAAGGGCCCGTGATCTGGATCCATGCCGCGAGCGTCGGCGAGACCATAGCCGTGGTGCCGCTGGTCGAAAGCATTCTCGACTACGGCGTCAACATCGTTCTGACAACCGGCACGGTGACATCGGCCCAGGTCGCCGACGAACGGCTCGGCGACCGCATCATCCACCAATATGTGCCGCTGGATCTTAAGCCGGCGGTCAGCCGGTTTCTTGATCACTGGCAGCCGGACCTGGCGATTATCGCTGAATCCGAGATCTGGCCGATGACCATCCTCGAGCTTGGCGCGCGCCACGTGCCGCAGGTGCTGGTCAATGGCAGGCTGTCCGACCGCTCTTTCACTTCGTGGAAGAAACGCGCCAACATCGCCGAGGCGCTGTTCGAGAATCTCGCCCATGTCGTTGCCCAGTCCGATGTCGACGGCGAGCGTTTTCGCGCGCTTGGCGCCCGGCCGGTCACCGTTTCCGGCAACCTCAAGGTCGACACCAACCCGCCGCCGGTCGACGAACGGGTATTGGCCTCCTTGCAGCGGCAGATCGGCGGCCGCCCGACCTGGGCGGCAATCTCGACCCATGACGGCGAGGAAGTGGTCGCGGCGGAAGTCCATGCGACGCTGCACAAGCGTCACCACGGCCTGCTGACGATCGTCGTTCCGCGCCATCCCGATCGCGCGGAAAGCCTTGCCGCGCAGATTTCCGGCATGGGGCTGAAGGTCGCGCGGCGCAGCAAGGGCGACCGTATCGGGCCCGACACCGATATCCTGCTCGGCGACACGATCGGCGAGATGGGGCTCTATCTGCGGTTGACCGAAATCGCCTTCGTCGGCCGCTCGCTGACCTCCGAGGGCGGGCAGAATCCGCTCGAACCGGCCATGCTCGACACAGCGGTTCTGGCGGGCCGCAATGTGCAGAATTTCCGCGAGGCCTATCAGCGGCTGATCGACAGCGGCGGCGCCAAGCTGGTGCGTGATCGCGACATGCTGGCCGGCGCCGTCAACTTCCTTTTGACCAACGAAGTGGCGCGCCACGAGATGATGGCGGCAGGGGTGGCGACCGTCGACGAGATGCGCGGCGCGCTGGCACGCACGCTGAAATCGCTCGAACCCTACATCCAGCCGCTGGTCGTCAAGTCGCGCCTGAAGGGCGCCAACGGGCGCTAGCGTGGCCTCCGAAGCACCACCATTCTGGTGGGAAGAGCCGGACTGGAAAGTCCTGGCGCTGTCGCCGCTGTCGGCCGTCTATGCGCTTGTCGCCGGGCGCGGCATGCGGCGGGCCAGGCGCGAGAAGATCGAGGCGCCGGTCCTGTGCGTCGGCAATTTCACCGTCGGCGGCACCGGCAAGACGCCGGTCGCCATCGCGCTCGCCCAACAGGCCAAGCGCATGCGGCTGAAGCCTGGTTTCCTGTCGCGCGGCCATGGCGGCTCCTTCGCTGAGCCGCATGTCGTCGATGCCCATCACGATGCCGCCAAGCATGTCGGCGACGAGCCGCTGCTTCTGGCCGAACACGCGCCGGTCGCGGTGACGCCGAACCGCGCCGCCGGCGCCAGGCTGCTCATGGCGAAGCACGGCTGCGATTTCCTGATCATGGATGACGGCTTTCAGAGCGCGCGCATCCATATCGACTACGCGCTGATCGTGGTCGACGCCCGCTACGGCATCGGCAATGGCCGCGTCATTCCGGGCGGTCCGCTGAGGGCAAAGATCGTTGACCAGCTGGTCTTCACCAGCGGGCTGTTGAAGATGGGCGAGGGCACCGCCGCAGACGCCGTGGTGCGCCAGGCGGCGCGCGCCGGCCGGCCGATCTTCGAGGCGCATACCGAGCCCAGCAGCAAGGCCGGGCTTGCCGGCAAACGGTTCCTCGCCTTCGCCGGCATCGGCCATCCCGACAAATTCTTCGACACGGTGCGCGAGGCCGGCGGTGAGGTGGTTCTCTCAAAACCCTTTCCGGACCATCATTTCTACGCCGAGGACGAACTCGCCGAATTGGCAATCACGGCGCGCGCCGAAGGGCTGGGGCTCATTACCACGGCCAAGGACGCCGCCCGGTTGCGCCACGGCGCCTCACAGGACTTTCTCGACAGGCTCGATGTGCTGGAAATCGACACGGTTTTCGAGCTCGACCATGTGCCCGAACGCATCATCGAGGAAACGCTCGATGCCTGGCGGCAGCGCAAGCTGAGGGGTTAGCTGCGCTTGCGCAGCTCAGGATGCACCTCGATCTCGCGGCGCAGCGAAGCGGTGGCGTTGACGTAGGGCTCCTGCCTGGCGACGCTCCAGTATTTCAGCTCATCCAAGGGAATGTTTTCCCCGGTCACCGCGCAACGCACGAACGAGCCGGGGCTGGTGACCTGGAAATCGCCATCCAGGTAGCGGATGCGGGCTTCCTTGCCGCCCGGGCCTTCGAAACGGTTCATCATGCGGTGGTGCCGAGGTTCATACAGATTTCATCGCCACAAATCGCCGCCAAGGTCAAGCTTGCGACAAGCCTCGGACAATGCTGAGGCGCTAGGACAGGTGCGAAAAGCGCTTTTATCGGGGGCATGATGGATATTTCTTCCGCCCGCCTGGCTTCCTTGCTCAAGGAGGCGATGACGCCGCAACCCGTGCCGTCGGCGAAAGCCGATCCGGTCAGGACGGCGCTGGTCAGGGAACTGGTCCAGCCCGCCGCGCCCTCTTTGTTCGCCCAACGCACGGCGCCCGCTTTGTTGGCGATGCCGGCGGCCCTGATGGCTGTCAAATCGCAGCAGATTGCTTCTCCCGGCATCGTGGAGGCCTATCAGGCCCAGCTCGACACACGCGACGAGGCGGTGTTGGCAACGACCGTGGCGAGGAGAACAGCGCCCGAAGCCGAAACGCAGCGCGGCGCCGTGCCGCCTTCGGTAACGGCCAATGACAACGCACCCGCCAGGGCCGCCGGGGTGTCCTTGCTGTCGTTTATCCCGCAGCAGGTTCCGGTGCCGCAAAACGCCGCCGCCATGGGGATGCCGTCGGGACGGCGAAGGCCAGCCAATCAATCTCACGCCGCCGCGGCACCCAATCCCGAGGGCCTGCTGGTGAGGATCGGCTTTGTTTCGATCATAACCGGTTTGTTGGCAATGATGTTCGGATTCGTTCTGCTGCTGCTTCGCTGAACGAATCGGAGATAGGCCGGCAGACCTATCGCTCGGCTTCGATGAACGCCTCGATCTTGTCCGGCGCCAATCCGGCCTGCTGCGCGATACGGCGGGCAAGGTCGGCCGCTGCGGTGCGTGGCCGCCCCAGCGGCCGGTCGAGCCAATAGGACACTGGATTGAGCGCGGTGCGCTCGTCGACCGCGGTGATTCGGCCTGACTGCAACTGATGCCCGGTCAGCGGCGGACGCGCCAGCGCAATGCCGAGCCCGTAGGCGGCAGCGTCGAGCACCAGATTGTAGTCCTCGAAGCGGCGATCTTGCGGACGTGGGCGATAATCCATGCCTTGCGCGGCGAACCAGGCGCGCCAGCCGGAGGCGTCGGAATCGTTGATCAGCGGGAATTTGAGCAACCGGGCCGGGTCGCCGCGACCGATCTCGCGAGCCAGTTCCGGTGACGCGACAGGAAAGACATGCTCCTCGAACAGCTGCACCGAGACGCGGCCGGGAATGCCGCCGCGGCCGCAGCGGATCGACAGATCGATGCCTTCATCGGCAAGGTCGGCCTGGCGGATGTCGACATCGAGCACGATGCGCAGCTTGGTGGGATTGTTTTCCAGTGCCGCCATGCGCGGCATCAGCCACAGCCCGCTCACCGAGGGGATCGAGGTCAGCCGCACCACCGCCGTGCCGCGCGGCTCGACCCAGCGGTCGGAATGGCTCGAAATCAGCGCGAAAGCCTCCGACGTGCGCAGATGCAGCCGGTTGCCTTCGATCGTCAGCGTTACGCCGCGCGCACCGCGATCGAACACTTTCAGGCCCAGCCAGTCCTCGAGCTTGGCAATCTGCCGGCTGATGGCTCCATGGGTGATGTTGAGCTTTTCAGCGGCCGCCGAAAAACTGCCGGTTCGCGCCGCCGCGTCGAAGGCACGCAGGGTTTCGAGCGGCACCATTGTGTCTGAGCTGTGATCCATAGTCACAGGTGATCCTCGATTTGGTCGTTTGTCAACAGGCGGGAAAAGGCGTTTTGTGGCCTCCAGGACGGGAACAGCATGAGGACGGTGAGATGAGCGCGATGACAGGCACGTTGAATCAGACACAGCGGATGGACACCACGGCCGCCATCGCCGTGGCGCTGACGGTGGTCGGCTGGGCCTCCGCTTTTCCGGCCATCCGCGCCGGCCTTGCCGCCTTCGGGCCGCTGGAACTGGGCTCCCTGCGCTTTGCCATCGCCGCGGTCCCGGCGGCGATCTTCCTTGCCGTCAAGCGCCCGGCACTGCCCAGGCTCGACGAGGTGTGGCGCCTCGTCTTTGGCGGGGCAATTTTCGTCGCGCTCTACACTGTCATGCTCAATTTCGGCGAGCTGACCGTCTCGGCGGGAGCCGCCGGCTTCATCATCAATGTCAGCCCGATCTTCACCGCCATCATGGCGATGGCGCTGCTCGGCGAGCGCTTTTCAAGGTGGGCCTGGGCTGGCACGGCGATATCCTTCGCCGGCATCGGCGTCATAGCAATGTCAGATGGACAAGGCTTGCATTTCAATGCTGGTGCACTGCTCGTGCTTGGCTCCGCGCTCTGTTCGGCCGTCAACACTATCGTCCAGAAGCCCCTGTTTGCCCGCCATCACCCGCTGACCATCTCGGCCTCGAATATGATTCTTGGCGCACTTTGCCTGTCCCCCTTTCTGCCGAGCGGTTTCGCGCAGGCAGCCGTGGCCAACACCGCCGGTCTCGGCGCCGTCATCTTTCTTGGCATCGTGCCCAGCCTGATCGCTTATGCCGCATGGGCAACCGCGCTGTCGCGTCTGCCGGCCGCACGTGCCTCCAACTTCCTCTATCTGGTTTCGCCTATGTCTGCCCTGATCGGCTTCTTCTGGCTGGGCGAAGTGCCGACGCTACTCGGCATCCTCGGCGGCGCGCTGGCACTCGGCGGCGTCATCGTAGTGAATTTGAAGCGTTAGACCAAAGGGTTGGCTGCCTTTCCCGAATCAAGACGAGAGCCGCGCCAGACCATCGATCAAGAGGATCGCCCGCGGGCCGCGTTATCGGCCGCGAAGGTGTATCGCGATGGAAGCGGAAATCGAATCGCCTGCCGTTAGATTGCACTGGCGCCGGACGTCGTCCTTCAGGGGCAAAAGGTAGCTTCCGCCCTTGGGAAACAGGGATGTGGCGAACATAAAGCCATCAATAGTCGCCTCGACAGGTATCACCCCCCAGCCATAGGTCGCGAACTTCGCGACTTTCTTGATCTCGTCGCCATGCTGCTCGGGTATCGGCGCGAAGAAGTATGGCGAAGGGCCCCTCCAGTGGATCACCTCGGCTTCGAACCGGAACCGGACCGTCTGTTCGCCGCCCACAGGCTTACCGCCGCCCGAACAGCCGCTCGATATCGGCCAGCTTCAGCTCGATATAGGTCGGCCGCCCGTGGTTGCAGGTGCCGGAACCGGGCGTCGCCTCCATCTGGCGCAGCAGCGCGTTCATCTCCTCGGCCTTGAGCAGCCGGCCGGAACGAACCGAGCCGTGGCAGGCCATGGTGGCGGCGATCTTGTCCAGCCTCTCCTTGAGCGTCTCGACCGTGTCGTTGTCGGCGATCTCGTCGGCGAGGTCGCGCACCAATTGCTGGACATTGGTTTCGCCCAGCATCGACGGCGTCTCGCGCACGGCAACGGCGCCCGGGCCGAAACGCTCGATGCCGAGGCCGAAGCGGGCGAGCGTTTCGGAATGCATGGCGAGCCGCTCGGCATCCTCTTCCGGCAGGTCGATAATCTCAGGCAGAAGCAGCATCTGCGAGGGCACGGGGCGCGAATGCAGCGCGTTCTTCAGCGCTTCGTACACCAGCCGCTCATGCGCGGCGTGCTGGTCGACGATGACGAGCGAATCCCTGGTCTGGGCAACGATGTAGTTCTCATGCACCTGGGCGCGGGCCGCACCGAGCACCGTGCCGAGCAGCGTCTCCGCCGCCTCGCTCTGCCCGGCGCGCGCATCGGCGCTGGCAAGCGGACCGGTATCGAAAGCCGCCTGGTCGGGTTCGCCAAAACCGCCATTCCTTGCGCTGGCGCGTTCGAAGCCCGCACCCTCGAATTGCATGTCGAGCGGCCGCTGCGGTGAGCGTGAGGGATCGAAACCGGTGGAGCCGGATGCATGGAATGCTGCTTCGTAGCTGCGATGGCCATTGGCCGGGCCGCCATGACTGTAGGGTGGGGCACCCGGCCGGAATGCCGCCATCATGCCTGCGGCTCCCGTCGTGGCCGAGCGAATGCCGGCATCGGCCAATGCCTGGCGTATGGCGCCGACGATCAGCCCGCGCACCAGGCCCGGATCGCGGAAGCGCACATCGGCCTTGGCCGGGTGGACATTGACGTCGACGATGGCCGGATCGAGCGAAAGAAACAGCACCGTCACCGCGTGGCGGTCGCGCGGCAGCACATCGGCGAAGGCGCCGCGGATGGCGCCGGCGATCAGCTTGTCGCGCACCGGCCTGCCATTGACATAGGCATATTGCTGCAGCGCGTTGGCGCGGGTGAAGGACGGGATCGACACATGGCCGGTCAGATGCACGCCTTCGCGCATCGCGTCGATGGCGATGGAATTGTCGGGAAATTCCGCCCCCATCACCTGGGCAACGCGGCGCAGGCTGCCTTCCGGACTGTCATGGGTCGCCGGCAATTCCAGGGTCGAGCGGTCAGAGCCGGCGAGCGTGAACCGCACGGCCGGAAAGGCGATGGCGATGCGTTTGACGACATCGCTGGTCGCCGAGCTTTCAGCCCGCTCGCCCTTCATGAATTTGAGCCGCGCCGGCGTGGCGAAGAACAGGTCGCGCACCTCGACCGTGGTCCCGCGATTGGCCGCCGCAGGCCTTACGGGCAGGACGCGGCCGCCCTCGATGCCGATTTCGGCGGCGCTGTCGCCTAACGCCGTGCGCGACCGAATCGACAGCCGCGACACCGAGCCGATCGAGGGCAACGCTTCGCCACGAAAGCCGAGCGAGCGGATGTCGTTGATATCCTCGCCGAGCTTGGAGGTGCAGTGGCGCGCAATCGCCAGCGCCAACTCCTGTTGGGGGATGCCGGAGCCGTCATCAGTGACGCGGATCAGGTTCAGCCCGCCACCTGAGGTGACGATTTCGACGCGCGAGGCGCCAGCATCAAGTGCATTCTCGACCAGTTCCTTGACCACGCTCGCCGGACGCTCGATGACTTCGCCGGCGGCGATCTGGTTGATCATCGTTTCGGAAAGCTGGCGAATGGGCATGGCGACAGTATAGGCGGATTCGTGTGGTGCGGGCGAGGGCGAACTGCGTGGGACCGTGAAACGGTTTTATGCCTGCGCGGCCAGCCAATCCCTGACCTTGCGGGCATTGTCGCTGAGTTCCCGGTTCTTCGGCCAGACGATATAGAAGGCTTTGCCGGTCTTGAGCACGTGGTCCGTCACCTGCACCAGAAGTCCCGTCGCCAGCAGCCGCTCGGCAAGGTGCCGCCAGCCGAGCGCGATTCCTTGCCCCTCCATCACGCCCTGGATGACCAGGCCATAATCATTGATGCGCAGGCCGCGTGCGGTGTCGCCGAGGCTGCCGCCGGCCGACTGGAACCATTCGTCCCAGCTCGCCGCCTCGCGATACGGCTCCTCGAGATGGATGAGACGGTGCGTCGCCAATTCCCCCACGGTCTTCGGCATGCCGAACTTGGCCAGGTAGCTGGTGCCGGCGACGGGGAAAATCTCCTCATCGGCAAGCGGCAGCGAATGGTAGTCCGGCCAGTCCCGGGGCTCGCCGCCGCGCACCGCCAGCGGGATGCCTTCGGCGATGATGTCGAGGTCGCGGTCGGCGGTCTGGATGCGCAGATCGATGCCCGGCAATTCGTCACGGAACTGCTGCAGGCGCGGCATCATCCAGAACGAGCCGAAGGCGGTCGACGCGGCAAGCGTCACATGGCCACCGGTCGCCTGCAGGCGGAGATCCTCGGCCGACTTGCGGATATGCGATAGCCCCAGCGAGACATCGGCGTGGAAGCGTTCGCCGGCTTCGGTCAGGCTGACCTGCCGATGGCGGCGCTGGAACAGCTTGGCGCCGAGCTGCTCCTCCAGCCCGCGCACCGCGTAGGAGACGGCGGCCTGCGTCATGCCGAGCTCGCGCCCGGCGGCGGTGAAGCTCGACAGCCGGCCGGCCGCCTCGAAGACGATCAGGCTGCCGGCGGAGGGCAGAAGGTGGCGCAGGCTTCGCATAAGCACAGCTTATACAGAAGATCAGGATTTTCCAGCGTCACAGCCATATTTCGGGTCGCTAACGTGGTGGCGGGAAGAAGGAGGCTCCATGAACGTACCGGCCGTCGAATTGACCGAACAGACCCACCGCCGCGGCGGTGGCCGTCTTGGCCGCAAGGCGCTCAGAAGCGCGCCGATCGCTTCCTTTCCGACCTTGGTGCGCAACATCCCCGTCTATGAGATCGTGCCTGACGAGGCGGTGGAACTGATCCACGAGGAATCGGTCAAGATCCTCGAGGAGGTGGGCTGCGAATTCCGCGACGACGGCGCGATCGAGCTCTGGAAGGCGGCCGGTGCCGATGTCAGGGAGACGCGCGTCCGCATCGATCGCGCGCTGCTGATGGAACTCGTCTCGAAGGTTCCGTCGGAGTTCACGCTCAATGCGCGCAACCCCGAGCGCACGGTGCGCGTCGGCGGCAAGAACTCGATTTTCGTGCCGATGTATGGCGCACCCTACGTCCGCGACCTCGACAATGTCAGGCGCTACGGCACGCTCGCCGACCTCAACAATTTCCACAAAATGGCCTATATGGCGCCGGCGCTGCATTCCTCGAGTTCGGTCATCTGCGAGCCGATGGAAATCGCGGTGCCGAAACGGCATCTGCACATCATCCACTCGGCGCTCAAGCATTCCGACAAGCCGTTCATGGGTATCGTGACGTCGAAGGAGCGTGCCGAGGACACGATGGCAATGGCCGGCATCGTCTTCGGCGAGGCGTTCGTCCGCGACAACCCTGTGCTGGTGGCAATCACCAACTGCAATTCGCCGCTGGTATGGGACGCCACCATGATCGACGCCATGCGGGTCTACGCGAGCCACAACCAGCCGCTGATCCTGGCGCCTTTCGCGCTGTGCGGCGCTTCGACCTCGGCTTCCGCCGTCGGCGCGGTGGCGCAGGTCAACGCCGAGGCGCTTGCCGGCGTGGCGCTGACCCAGCTTATCCGCCCAGGCTCGCCGCAAATCTACGGCCAGTTCATGGTCACGGTCGACATGAAGACCGGCGCGCCGATGGGCGGCACACCGGAGGCCGCCCAGATGATGTATCTAATGGGCGCGCTGGCGCGGAAATACCGGCTGCCCTGGCGCACGTCCGGCTTCCATGTCGGCTCGAAGCTGAATGACGCCCAGGCGGGATACGAATCGAACATGCTCATGCATGCCGCCATCCTGTCCGGCGCCAATTACATCTGGCATTCCGCCGGCTGGTTGGAAGCCGGCCTGACTTGCGGCTATTCGAAATTCGCAACGGACTGCGAGCAGCTTGTCGGCTGGTACAAATACGCCGGCGGGGTGTCCTTCGACGATTTCAAGGAGGCCATGGCGGCGATCCGCGAGGTCGGACCGCAGGGCCATTTCCTCGGCACCCAGCACACGCTCGAACATTTCGAGTCCGCCTTCTTCATGCCCTCGATCATGGATTTCAACTCCTACGAACAGTGGAATGCCGAAGGGGCGAAGGACCATGACACGCGCGGCCGCGAGAAAGCACGCAACATGCTTGCCGATTACGAGGAACCGAAGCTCGACGTGGGTATTGCCGAAGGTCTCAGGGATTTGATAGCGCGGCGCGAGGAGAAGCTGCCGGATACGGTGAGTTGACCAAAGGGCGAAGACCCGACGGGAACCATAAGGGAGGAAGAAAATGACATTTTTCACAAGCAATGGCGACCGCGTCCCGAGCGCTATCGAGGCCATGGCGCAAGAGGCACGCGCCGGCCGCATGGACCGGCGTGAGTTCCTGGCGCTAGCGAGCGCCTTCGGTGCATCGACGGCTCTTGCCTATGGCATGATCGGCCTTGCCGCGCCGCGACAGGCCCTGGCCGAGGAGCCGAAGAAGGGCGGCACGCTGCGCGTCTCGATGTCGGTCAAGGCGCAGAAGGACCCGCGCACCTACGACTGGGTGGAACTGGCCAACATTTCGCGCAGCTGGCTGGAGCCGCTGGTGCGCTACACCAGGCAATTCACCTTCGAGCCGGTGCTGCTCGAAAGCTGGGATATCAACGACGACGCCACCGAATATGTCCTGCATGTGCGCAAGGGCATCACCTGGAACAATGGCGATGCCTTCAATGCCGATGACATCGCCTACAATCTGGCGCGCTGGTGCGAAAAAGGCGTCGCCGGCAATTCGATGGCCGCACGCGTCGGCGCGCTGATCGACGCAAAAACCGGCAAGGCGCGGGACGGCGCGATCACCAAGGTCGACGACCACACCGTCAAGCTGAAGCTCAGCGAACCCGACATTTCGCTGATCCCGAACTTAACCGATTATCCCGCGCTCGTCGTCCACCGCAACTTCGATGCCGACGGCGCCGATCCGGTCAAGAAGCCGATCGGGACGGGTCCGTTCGAACTCGTCTCTTACGATGTCGGCCAGAAGGCGGTGGTGAAGCGCCGCGAGAACGGCAAATGGTGGGGTGGCGAGACGCCGCTCGACGGCGTCGAATTCGTCGACTACGGCACCGACTTCAATGCCACGGTGAACGCTTTTGATTCCGGCGAGATCGACCTCAATTTCGAGAGCCCGGCCGACTTCATCGACATTCTCGACAAGATGGGTCTGCAGAAATCCGAGGTCGCGACGGCAACGACACTGGTTGCCCGCACCAACATCACGCACAAGCCCTATGACGACAAGAGGGTGCGCAACGCGCTGCAGATGGCCGTCGACAACAATGCCGTCTTGCAGCTCGGCTATGCCGGGCGCGGCACGGTCGGCGAGAACCATCATGTCAGCCCGATCCATCCGGAATATTATCCCCTGCCCAAGAAGGAGCGTGACGCCGCCGGCGCCAAGAAACTGATGGCGGAAGCCGGTCAGGCCGACTTCGAGCACGAGCTGATCACCATCGAGGACGATTGGCAGAAGAACACCGGCGACGCGATCGCCGGTCAATTGCGCGATGCCGGCATCAAGGTGAAGCGCACGGTGCTGCCGGGGTCGACCTTCTGGAACGACTGGACGAAATATCCTTATTCGATGACCATCTGGTACATGCGTCCGCTTGGCGTCCAGGTGCTGGCGCTGGGTTATCGCAGCGGCGAGGCGTGGAATGAGTCAGCCTATTCCAATCCCGATTTCGACGCCAAGCTCAAACAGGCGCTCTCGCTGATCGACGTCGCCAAGCGCAAGGAGGTGATGAAGGACGTCGAGCAGATCCTGCAGGACTCCGGAGTCATCATCCAGCCGTTCTGGCAGAAGCTGTATAGCCACACCAGCAAGAAGGTGAAGAACTACGGCGTCCACCAGACCTTCGAGATGGACCTCCAGAACGTCTGGCTCGACGGCTGAAAGGAGCCGGGCAGGGGCTTCATGAGCGGCAAAAAAGCCGGTATGCAGGATGCGTGGTGTTGATTGCTTCAAGCCATCAAAAGCCGGAGATCCTGCATGAGACGGACAGTGCTCCTTGCCGCCCTCGCGACAGCCTTGCCCGCGGCCGCCTTCGCCGGACCGGCGTCCGACGCCGTGAAGTTCTTCTATGTTCCGGCGGTCAAATTCGAGGCCGACGCACAATACCGGGATCGTTTCGTCGAGCCGGTGACGAAACTGTTCGATCTCAACGACCAGGCGACCAAGAAGAATCCCGACCAGGTCGCCTGCATCGACTTCGATCCCGGTCTTGATGCGCAGGATTTCGACCAGAAGACCGTCTCCAAAACCCTGAAATTGTCCGAGACGGTGGATGGCGACGCGGCACAAGTGGTGGCAAGCTTCAAGCTGTTTTCGGACGGAGACGATTCGCAACGCGAAATGCGCTGGTCGCTGAAGCAGGTCGACGGCAAATGGAAGGTATCGGACATTGCTTCGAAGACCAGCGGCTGGACGCTGAGCCAGCTCGAATGCATGGCGGGCCAAGATCCGGAGTGATGCCATGAGCCTTGGCCGTTCCGGCCGGGGGGCGTCGAAACGGCGGAATCATGTCGCGCTCGGCATCTCCGACGCGTGAAGTTTCTAAATTTCATGGAATGCCAAGCGCTTCGAATGTAGTGTGAAGGCGATGTAACAATGGCATGATGGCGGTTGCGTAGCTTGGCGGATTGCCACGCACACGAGAAATTCAAATCAGCGATCCGGTTTTGACGTCACGTTGCTTTTGACAAGGCGAAGCGCTAGACTTCCTCCGCTTGGTTGTGGACGAATCTCTTGTTCAATTTAGGGGGAATGATCACGAAAATTCTAGGCTACCTATTATCATCGCTGTTTCTCGCTTTGGCGATGGCGGTGATCGCCACGCCGGCTTCCGCTCAAGCGACCCGGACCTGGGTTTCCGGCGTCGGCGACGACGCCAATCCGTGCAGCCGCACGGCGCCTTGCAAGACCTTTGCCGGCGCGATCTCGAAGACGGCTGTCAGCGGGGAGATCAACTGCCTCGATCCAGGTGGCTTCGGTGTGGTGACAATCACCAAGTCGATTACGATCGACTGTGTATATACGGAAGGCGGGGTTCTCTCCGCCGGAACCAATGGTGTCGTTGTCAACGCTCCGGCTGGAAGCGTTGTGCATCTCAGGGGGCTGGATATCGATGGCGTGGGCACGGGCGTAAATGGCGTGCGCTTTCTTGGTCAGGGCCAACTGCATATCGAGGATTCGATCATCCAGCGGGTCACCGGCCAGGGCGTGGAAGTCGCGCCGAACGGACCTACCGAAGTCTATATCAGCAATACCCGGATATCCGAGGCAGCCACGAATGGCATTCTGATCAAGACGACTGGCGCCGTTGGGATAAACGCTGCGTTCACACGAACGGAGGTCACAAACAACGGCACCGGTATCACTGTCGATGGGACGGGTAACACCTTGGCCATAAATATGGCGTTGACGGCTAGCCTGGTCAGCGGGAACGGCGGCAACGGCGTGACCGTGAAGACGGTTGCCGCAGCCTCCCCGGTCCGCGCCACGGTAACAAATACGACGGTGTCATCCAATGCCGGCGTGGGCGTGAATGCCAATGGTGCGGCTGCCAGCGGCGCCGGCAGTTCGATCGTCACTCTTGGCGGATCGACCGTGTTCGCCAACTTAACCGGTGTCGGCGCTAGCGGATCGGGTGTGGTGCAGTCGTTCAAGAACAACATGATTTCCGGAAATGTCTCGGATGGCACGCCGCTGACGGCATTCCCTGGACCTGGAGGCGCGCCGCTGCAATAAGCGTTCTTGTTGCATGACAGATCATTCCACCGGGCCGTGCTCGCTGTCCGGTGGAATGCAGTAAGACCTGAAGACCAAGCTTTCCACGGACTTTGGGCGTGCGTCAGCGAGAACAGTTCCAGGAAAGGTGTGTGCGGTTTTCCTGGGAAAAGCGCGTAGCGCTTTCCCCTGGGAACTGCGTCAAAACAAAGAGTTAGAGCAGTTCGCCGTTTCCGTGAAACGGTGAAAAGATCTAGCCACTTTGTTTCGGTGCTGCATGGCACCGCGCTGGCAGCCTTCAGGCTGCTTAGCCGCACGGAACATCTTGAAACCCGATCGATCGCGTTCGCAGGCGACCGGCAATCAACCCTGAAGCGATTGCAGGATAAATGGAACCATACCGGCGCGGGGCTTTCCCTGATAAAAGCAATGATATGAAGGTCTGAGATAGGGACCGCCAAAGATTGCCTCGTATTCGCCGGCAAAAGCCTCCCACCTGTTTTTGCCCGAGGTCGCCACCGAATCATGGACCTGGTGAAACGTCCCCTCGCTGAGCAGGCAGACATTGCGCGCGTCAGGGCGCGTCACGTAGCGACGAAATATCTCGAGATTTGCCAAGCCGCCGCCTGGGGACGTGAAACGTTCGTCGAAGCCACCATGTCGGTCGAACGACGTGCGGCTTATCGAGAAAGAATTGCTTTCCGTGATGTCGCCGAAGAAACCATTGCTTGAGGATCCGGCGAGTACCGAAATCCCGAACAGCCCGTCCGCCTCGTCAGGCCAGCGCGCCGCACGGATCAATCCGTCTTCGATCTCTGGCCCATATCCTTCCGGCACCGACTCCATTTGCACCTTAGGACCAATGTGCCAGGCCAGAGAGAACACAAAGGCATCCTCCATCCGGTCATGAGCTTTTACAGTCTCATCGATCAGCCGTTCGGAGAATATGCGGGCGCCATCGATGGCAAACAACAAAATCTCCCCTTTGGCGATTTCGCGGGCAGCCCAATTCAGAGCAAACACCGGGGATTGCCTGGGGTCTGGTGCTCTTACGATTTGCACATTTGGCGGCAGATTGTCGTATGTGAGCGGCGTGCTTGAACCGTTGTCGACAACGATGACTTCGTATTCATCCGACCTCAGTCCCTTCTGATAGGGAGCGGTCGCGGACAGGATCGTGCGGGGGGCCTCGCGCGCCATCTCGTAGGCACAGATGATGACCGAGAGGCGCGGCCTGCGCTGCGACAATGCCGGCGCCGCGCGCCGGTCCGATTGCATCGAAGCCTTGGCCGCGCGCTGTGCCGCGACGATCCCAAGATCGTTAGCCAACAGATCCGTGGCGCGTGGTTGCATGTGGTCGCGTATGGCTGCGACTGTTGGAAATGACCACTTCCCAGCCAGTATGTCGGCTTCGATGGCGCCATAGTTGGCGGTGAGCACGTTCGACGACGGATCGAGCCGGGTCACCAGGCCGAAACCCTTCATGTCGACATCATAAACTCGGATGTCCAGATCGGGCCGGTAATGGCGAAGAATAGGTATTAGGCGATAGACATCACCAGTCCAGATAGTTGTGTTGCGTTGCCGTGATGCGTAATCCATGTGCTGGGGCAGCAGGTCATCAATGACAATGACGCTGTCTGGGCTGGCATGCTTCTCCAGATTCATGAAATCGCGCAGTGCGAATTCGACAAGATGCAACCCGTCGATGAACGCCAAATCGATGGGTGCCCCGAGAATTTGCGCCACGTCGTCGCGTGCGAAGAAACTGTCGCTCGTGGTGTTGAACAACCGCGTGGGGGCGGTCAACGCGACCTTGATCTCATAGTCGGGATCGATGCCGATGGCCGGGACTCTTGACAGAGCCAGGCTATAGCCCAGTCTGCAGCCGATCTCGCAATAGTTGGCCGGCCGAAGCGTTTCATGGGTTAGCCCCAAGGCGTCTAGATAGTTCAAGAGACGGTCTTCCTTGTTGACGGAACCTGCCAGGGTACTGGCACAATATACGCAAACCCGCCAGCCAGACATGGCTGTAAGTTTCTTGATGCCGGCAGGCTTGGGGTCGTTTGCGTTGCCGATGATCCTGATTCGCCGATGGTTCCGCTGAAATGATTGTTTTTGAACGCTTCGCGCGAGCAGCCGCGCGAACCGTGCGCCTCGACGTGCTTGTTGGTTTCCTCAAATTCTGCATCTTTGTGACCAGGTTTCGACGACCAAAGGCTGGACATTCCGCCGGCCTGACCGCATGACCGTTCGAAGCCTGGAGTGATGCGATGGCCCGTCTTATGGCCCTGGTGATCGTGTGCGTTTTGACTGGGTCCTGCGCCGCCGCCGCTCAAGGTCTGTTCGGCTCACCACCGCCGAACGCGCCGTCCGCCGGCGGCCAGCCTCCAGACAACAACGCTACGCCTCCTGCCGCAACGCCGGCGCCGCAGGAAAAGCCGGTCGAGTTGCCGCCGGCGGCGCCCGTTCTGCCGGGATCGCCGACGGCGGTGGTGAAGCCCTTTTACGAACATCCCGGGCTGGAACTCGATCCAGCCCAACGCAAGAACTTCATCGATCCAGCGAAAACCGTGCTCGACAAGAGTGACGCGCTGCGCGCTTCGGGTGAGGGCGAATGCCTCGACCCCAATATGGCACTCGACAACGCCGACTACGACAAGCTCGCCATCGACCGGAGCCTGCGCACGGTCGAGGCCGTCAACGACGACGAGGCCAAGGTGGTCGTGGCGTTCGTTGTCGAAGGTCACCAGCACCGTCTCGAATGGAAGCTCAAGAAGGTTGGCGGTGACTGGAAGATTTCTGATCTTCTGTCGGTGACCGGCGAATGGGCGCTCAGCCAGTATCAGTGCGAATGAGGGGGCTCAGCCGCGCCCGCGATAGGGGGCGACGCCGGTGTCCGGCAGCCAGGCGCCCTCAGGTGGAGCGCCGGTCTGCCAGAAAACGTCGATCGGAATGCCGCCGCGCGGATACCAATAGCCGCCTATGCGCAACCACAGCGGCTTGGTTGCTGCCACGATGCGACGGCCGATCATGACGGTACAATCCTCATGGAAGGCGCCGTGGTTGCGAAACGAGGTCATGAACAGCTTCAACGACTTCGATTCCACCAAAGCCGCATCGGGTGCGTAGTCGATGACGATATGGGCGAAATCCGGCTGGCCGGTCACCGGGCACAGCGAGGTGAACTCGGGGCAGGTGAAGCGCACGATCGCCGGCGGGCCGTCGCCGCGCGAAAACGGCACGGTTTCCAGGACCGCTGCTTCGGGGCTCTGTGGCGTCTCGACGTGCGCGCCGAGCTGGGTAAGGGTTTTGGTGTCGATCATGGGCGGGGTTCCTTCGAATTTGCCGCTCATTAGCATCGGACCGAAACGTGCGCAGCGGTTTTCAGACGAATCCGATGCTTAAATAGGAAATGCGGCAGCTCCCTGCTGCTCCAGCGCAATTTGAAACCGCAGGAAGACGATGACCAGCAACGATCCGCTTCTCCAGCCCTACCAGCTCAAGCATTTGACGCTGAAGAACCGGGTGATGTCGACCAGCCACGAGCCGGCCTATTCCGAGGACGGCATGCCGAAACAACGCTACCGGCTCTACCATGCCGAGAAGGCCAAAGGTGGCATGGCGCTGACCATGACCGCCGGCTCGGCGATCGTTTCACGCGACAGTCCCGCGGCCTTCGGCAATCTGCATGTCTATGATGACCGCATCGTGCCTTGGCTGGCCGAACTCGCCGAGGCCTGCCACGAGCATGACTGCAAGGTGATGATCCAGATCACCCATCTTGGTCGCCGCACCGGCTGGAACAAGGCCGACTGGCTGCCGGTGCTCTCGGCCTCGCCGGTGCGCGAACCGGCGCACCGCGCTTTCCCAAAAACCATCGAGGAGTGGGACATCGAACGCATCGTTGCCGACTATGCGTCGGCCGCGCAGCGCTGTCAGGCCGCCGGCCTCGATGGCATCGAGTTCGAGGCTTACGGCCATTTGATGGATGGCTTCTGGTCGCCGGCCACCAATCATCGCGACGACGAGTATGGCGGCTCGCTCGACAATCGCCTGCGCTTCACCAACATGGTGCTGGATGCGGTGCGGGGAGCGGTTGGCGAGAAATTCGTCGTCGGCATCCGCATGGTCGCCGACGAGGACTTTCCGCAAGGCCTGTCGAAGGAGGAAGGCGTCGAGATCGCCAGGCGGCTGGCCGGCTCCGGCAAGGTCGATTTCCTCAACATCATCCGCGGTTCGATCGAGAGCGACGCGGCATTGACCAAGGTCATTCCGGTTACCGGCATGCGGTCTTCGCCACATCTCGATTTTGCCGGAGAGGTGAGGGCGGCGACGAAGTTCCCGACCTTTCATGCGGCGCGCATCTCCGATGTCGCCACCGCGCGCCATGCGATCGCCACCGGCAAGCTCGACATGGTTGGCATGACCCGTGCGCATATTGCCGATCCGCACATCATCAGGAAGGTGATGGAAGGCCGCGAGCACGAGATCCGCCCCTGCGTCGGCGCCACCTACTGTCTCGATCGCATCTATGAAGGCGGCGAGGCCCTCTGCGTCCACAACGCGGCGACCGGCCGCGAGGCTGAGATTCCGCATATCATCGTCAAGACCGAAGGGCCGAAGCGGAAAGTCGTCGTCGTCGGTGCCGGGGCCGGGGGACTGGAGGCGGCGCGTGTCGCAGCCGAGCGCGGCCACCAGGTCACGATCCTGGAGGCATCCTCGCAAGCGGGTGGGCAGGTACGTCTGGCAACGCAGAATCCGCGCCGCAAGGAGCTGATCGGCATCATCGACTGGCGGCTGGCCGAACTCGACCGGCTCGGCGTCGAGATCCGCTACGACACCTGGGCGGAAAAGGATGATGTTCTGGCACTGGCGCCCGATGTGGTGGTCGTCGCCACCGGCGGCCTGCCGCAAAACCCGCCGTTGACGGCCGGCGACAATCTCGTCACGTCGAGCTGGGACATCATGGCCGGTAGCGTCAAGCCCGCCGAGAACGTGCTGCTCTTTGACGACAATGGCGGCCATCAGGGCATGGGTGCGGCCGAACTGATCGCCAACAGCGGTGCGAGGCTGGAACTGGTTTCGCCGGAGCGTTTCTTTGCCCCCGAAATGGGCGGCATGAACCATGTGCCGTATATGCGCGCTTTTCAGGAGAAAGGCGTCACCATCACCATCAACACGCGCCTGCGCTCGGTGCGGCGCGAGGGCAACCAACTGGTCGCCGAACTCGCTTCGGATTTTGCCGATGGCTGGCGCGGGGAACGCAGGGTCGACCAGGTGGTGGTCGAGCACGGCACGGCGCCGCTCGACGATCTCTACCTCAGCCTGAAGCCGCATTCGAAGAATGGCGGCGCGATCGACTATGAAAGTCTGGTCGGCGGCGGCGACATTTTCCCGGCACGCAACCCCGAAGCAGGCTTCGTGCTGTTGCGCATCGGCGATGCGGTCGCTTCGCGCAACATCCATGCCGCCATCTATGACGGCATCAGGTTCGGCTTGCGGATTTGATGCACGGCCTGCTCAGGCCGGCGCAATTGTTGGCGTCGGTGGCGCGCGGTCGGACCTGCATACGAGAGCCCATGTACGCCGGCCCGGCCGCGCGCCCGCACGTCATTGGCTCACCGCCGGCAACGTGCGATCTCAAAGCTTTGTGGCGCGGACGATGCTCAGACCATCCGGGCGATCGCCATGCACAGCACCGTGACCACCAGCAGCCAGGCAGCGATGCGTTCGCCCATGGCCATTCTGGCGCGCAGTTGCGTTTCGATTTCCGCATTGGCGCCGGCAAGCCGCCGGCTGGGCGCCCTGACCATCGCGCCGAGCACGCCGGCGGCGGCGAAAGCCGCGAGGATGCCGAGTGCAAGCACCATTTCCATCGAGCCGAAATAGGCGCCATGGAAGAAATACCACAGCAGCGCCCCGGTCAGGAAAACCATGCCGGCCGCGCCCAGCTGCGGCTGGATGAAGCGTTCTGCCTTGATCTCGGGATCGCGGGCAAGCGTGACGGTGGTGCCGGCCCAGAACACCCCTGCCATGACGTGAAGACCGATGACGACGATGTAGACATATTGCATGACGGCTCTCCTCTCATCTGCAGGGCATCTAACAATTAGATATCTAACAGTTAGATGTCAATGTATAAAGCGAGAGTCAGTTCCATCTGGGAAAAACACCGTCTAGTGTCCGGCAATGACGCCCTTTGAACGCCCGCCAGTCGGCATGAATCTCGGCCGCACCGCCAAGCTTGTCGCCCAGGCCTTCGACGCCGCTTTGGTCGAAGCGGGCGGGACCTTGCCGGTCTGGCTCACGCTGCTATCGGTCAAGTCGAGCGAACTCGCCAATCAGCGCGAACTCGCCGGCATGATCGGCATTCAGGGCGCGACGCTGACCCACCACCTGAACGCGATGGAAGCACAGGGTCTGCTGACGCGCCGCCGCGATCCCGTCAACCGCCGGGTCCATCTGGTCGAATTGACACAAGCGGGAGAAGCGCTGTTCGAGACGTTGCGGCAGGCCGCGCTTGCCTTCGACAAGCGGCTTCGCACAGGACTGCCCGACGAGCGCCTGGCGGAGTTTGCGCAGGTACTGGCGGCGCTGCGCGACAATGTCGAAAGCTAGGAACACCGAACCATTGGCTCAGTTGTCATAATTCGGGATCGCTCCGAAGGCGTAGTGGCGCAGCTTCAGCGCGGTGATCAGGTCGGTAAGCTTCGTCTTGCCGTCAAAACCGTCCTGGAACATCTCGTCATGCATCAAGAGGATCAGCTTGCCCGGCTTGGCGAAGTGGCCATAGCCGAACAGATGATCGATCTCGCTGACCAGATGATCGACGCTCTGTACCGGCTCGCCGCTGTCCTTGTGCACCCATTCGTGGTCCCAGCCATAGAGATAGAAGCCGGAAGCGGCGACGAACTCGTAGTCGGGGTCCTCGCGGCCGGCTTGCGCGGGCCCGAGCGAGTTGTCGTCCTTTGACATGGAGGGCAGCCGGAACACATCGCGCCCCGGCAGTCGCGCACGCACCGCGGGCTTCAGGCCCAGCACGGCATTCGCCATGAGCATGTCGGCAACCACCCCTTCCGTATCGCCATAGAAGTGCCGGTAGTGATTATAGGCGTGGCTGTAGCTGTGATTGCCGATCGTCACCAGCGGCATCGCCTTGGCGCGCCGCACCAGCGCCTTGTTGGACGCACTGGCCTCGGCATGCATGCCGACCATGAACAGTGTTGCCGGAACCTGCTCTGCCTGCAGCACGTCGAGGATGTTGCTGGTGCCGTTCAGCGGGCCGTCGTCGAAGGTGAGATAGATGGTGCGATCCGCCCCATGGGCTGGCAGCGCGGACATCAGAACGGCCGGCAGGACAAACCGAAAGAATGTCATAAGTTCCAGCGATCCGCTTGCACTTGCGACAGGCCGCCACTTCGGCGGCTGGTTGTCAAGGCGGGCCGTTACGCCAGGCTGCCCTGCAAGACCCGCAGTTTGGCCTTCTTCGGCATGCGGGCGGTCAGCCATTCCAGCGCCTTGTCCTGCGGCATCGGGAAGGCGATGGAATAGCCCTGTACCTGGTCGCAGCCGATCGCCATCAGCGAGTCGAGTTCGGCCTCGGTTTCAGCACCCTCGGCGACGATGGATATGCCGAGGCCGCGGGCAAGCTCGGTGATGGCGCGCACGATCTTCGAGTTGTCGCCATTCTCATGGATGTTCTGGACGAAGCGGCGATCGATCTTGAGCCGATCGATCTCATTGGGATTGACGTGGCTGAGCGACGCATAGCCGGTGCCGAAATCATCGAGCTCCAGATGGACGCCGGCGGCCCTGATGTGACGCAGCTTCGCCGCGATGCCTGTCTTCTCATCGTCGAGAATGACGGATTCGACGATTTCCAGCGACAGTTTCTGCGGCGGCAGTCCGGCCTTTTCCAGCGTCTCGAACAGGAACGCATCGAAATCGTGCTCGCGCAACTCGGTGCCCGAGACATTGACGGCAAGCCGTCCGAAGGCAATCCCGGCGCGGTTCCATTCGGCGGCTTCGTTGATCGCCTTGCTGATGACGATGCGGCCGATCTCCGGCATGAAACCGCATTTCTCGGCGACCGGAATGAACTCGCCCGGCGAGATCATGCCGCGCTCGTGATGGTTCCATCGCACCAGGGCCTCGATGCCGCTGATCGTGCCGTCGGTCAAGGAGACCTGCGGCTGGAAATAGACCTGGAATGCCCGCTCGGAGATGGCGACCTTGATGTCGTGTTCGAGCTGCTTGCGGTAGTCGAGCTCGCGGCGCAACTCCTCCGAGAAGAACGAGAAGTTGCCGCCGCCCATTTTCTTGGCGGAGTATAGCGCCAGATCGGCATGGACGAGCAGGTCCTGCGCGTTGTCGGCGTCGATCGGATAGACGGCGATGCCGCCGCTGGCGCCCGGAAGGATGGTGGTGCCCTGGAAGACGATCGGCTCGTTTATGTGCGCCAGGATGCGTCGCGCGAGCATGTTGATGTCTTCGGTGCTGCCCGCTCCGTTGAGGATCATCACGAATTCGTCGCCACCGAGCCGCGCGCACAGATCCGATGCCCGGCAGGAATCGCGCATGCGCTGGGCCGTGACGACCAGGACATAGTCGCCGGCGGCGTGGCCGAGCGTATCGTTGATCTGCTTGAAGCGGTCGAGGTCGAGCTGGACCACCGCCAGCCGTTCGCGCCGGCGGTGTGCGCCCTTGATCAGCGTGTCGAAATGATCGGTCAGGAAGGTACGGTTGTGCAGGCCGGTCAGGCCGTCATGAACCGCGATGAAGGCCATCGAATTGCGCGCATCGACAAGCTCACGCGTCTTGCGCAGGATCGCGTTGGACATCGGCCTGAAGATAAACAGCGCCACCAGCAGGATGACGCCGAGGGTGGCGTAGAACAGCGTGCGGTGAAGCGCGAGCAGCTTTTCGGAGCGCTCGTCGGCATCGGCACTGATGCGCTGTCCAAGCGCGGCATAGCCCGACAGGGTGGCGTTGGCGACCGAGGCATCGAGGTTGACGCGTTCGGCGCCGCCTTTGTAGCCGTCATTGTCGAGATTGAGTTGCGATTCAAGGGCTGAGATCAGACGGTCGCCATTGGCGATCAGCCCAACCGAGAAGTAATCGAGATGGAAGGGTTTGGCGAAAAGCACGCTCTCGATCGACTTCGGATCGAGCTTGGCCGGCGATTGCGGATCCGCGCCGGTCTGCTCGAGCAACAGATCGTAGTTGGTCTCGAATTCAGCGGTGGCCTGCTTCAGCGCGCTGACCAATGCCGGCCGCTTGTCGCGCGAGGCGGCGCCCGTTGCACTGGCCAGGAAGACGATACGCTGCGACAAGGTCTTCTGCGTGCCGACAATGTCGAGCAAGTTGTTGTTGTGCTGCTGCGTGGCCATCGTCTGCTGCAGCAGGACGAAGGAGGCCGCCACCATGGCGGCAATGATCAGCAGCGCCAGCCAATAGCCGGCCTTGATCAGCAATATGAGCTTGCCTGAAACGGTTTGCACCGGCTGCTGCGACATGTTCGGGGGCGGCCCTCTCGCCAACGGATTCCTGTATGAGCACCATTGAACCGCAAACGTTAACAGGACCGGAAACCGACGGCTGGACGGCAAGGGGATGACGCGGAAAGATCGCGAAATGGTTATCGGCTCGTTTCGCCGCCGGGCTGCATTTGAACATTGGTTGGCGCAAGTGTTCCCAACTGGTGGCCTGGGCTGTGCCCGTGCGTTTCATCTGATGCTGCCCGGCCACCCCATCCGGTCGCTTTTGCGATGGATTTTTTGCGCAGGCGGGACGACAGTCTGGCCACGTCAAACGAGGCCCGATCATGACCGCAGCATTTCTCTCCCATATCGACAGCGAGCTTGCCGGGCTCAAATCGGCCGGCCTCTACAAGTCCGAGCGGGTAATTTCCTCGATGCAGTCGGCACAGATCGAAGTCGGTGGCGAGAAGGTGCTGAACTTCTGCGCCAACAACTATCTCGGCCTCGCCGACAGCATCGACCTGCGAAAGGCGGCCACGCAGGCTCTGGACCGCTATGGCTACGGCATGGCGTCGGTGCGCTTCATCTGCGGCACGCAGGAGGAACACAAGGAGCTCGAAGCGACGATCTCATCCTTCCTTGGCATGGAAGACACCATCCTCTATGGCTCCTGCTTCGACGCCAATGGTGGCTTGTTCGAGACGCTGCTTGGCGAGGAAGACGCGATCATCTCGGATGCGCTGAACCACGCCTCGATCATCGATGGCGTCAGACTGTCGAAGGCTAAGCGCTTCCGCTACGCCAACAACGACATGGCCGATCTCGAGGCACGTCTCAAGGAAGCCAGGGATTGCCGCTTCCGGCTGATCGCCACCGACGGCGTGTTTTCGATGGACGGCATCATCGCCAACCTGGAGGGCGTCTGCGACCTTGCCGACAAATACGATGCCATGGTCATGGTCGACGACAGCCATGCGGTCGGTTTTGTCGGCAGACAAGGCCGCGGCTCGGCCGAGCATTGCGGCGTCGAGGGCAGGGTGGACATCATCACCGGCACGCTCGGCAAGGCGCTCGGCGGCGCTTCCGGCGGCTACACCTCGGGCAAGAGCCAGGTGATCGACTGGCTGCGCCAGCGCTCGCGGCCCTATCTGTTCTCCAACACGCTGATGCCGGCGATCGCCGGCGCCTCGATCAAGGTGTTCGAACTGATCCGCAATGGCGACGCCTTGCGCGAGCGCCTCTATGCCAATGCGGCGCGATTCAGGTCGCAGATGGGCAAACTCGGCTTCACGCTGGCCGGGGCCGACCATCCGATCATTCCGGTGATGCTGGGCGATGCGACGCTGGCGCAAGAGATGGCGGCGCGCATGCTGAAGCGCGGCATCTATGTCATCGGCTTTTCCTTCCCGGTGGTGCCGAAGGGCCAGGCGCGCATCCGCACGCAGATGTCGGCGGCGCATTCCAGCGCCGATATCGACAGGGCGGTCGACGCCTTCGGCGCGGTCGGCAGGGAGCTGGGCGTGATTGCCTGAGCGGCTGGCGCCGAAAAGCGATTCCGGATCAAGAGATTCAAGGGACAAAAGAATGTCGAACATGATGAAGGCGCTGGTGAAGGCCAAGGCCGAGCCAGGCATCTGGATGGAAGAGGTGCCGGTGCCGGAGATCGGCCCCAACGACGTGCTGATCAAGATCAGGAAGACTGCGATCTGCGGCACCGACGTGCACATCTACAATTGGGACCAGTGGGCGCAGAAGACCGTGCCGGTGCCGATGGTGACCGGCCATGAGTTTGTCGGCACGGTGGCCGATTTCGGCGCCGCGGTCACCGAATACAAGGTCGGCCAGCGTGTCTCGGGCGAGGGCCACATCGTCTGCGGCCACTGCCGCAACTGCCGCGCGGGGCGAGGGCATCTGTGCCGCAACACACTCGGCGTCGGCGTCAACCGGCCCGGCGCCTTCGGCGAATATCTGGCGATCCCGCAGCACAATGTCGTGCCGATCCCGGACGACGTGCCGGACGAGATCGCCGCGATCTTCGATCCCCTCGGCAATGCGGTCCACACCGCTCTGTCCTTCGATCTTGTCGGCGAGGACGTGCTGGTCACCGGCGCCGGGCCGATCGGCATCATGGGTGCGCTGGTGGCGCAATGCGTCGGTGCGCGCAAAGTGGTGATTACCGACATCAACCCGGTGCGGCTGGCGCTGGCGAAAAAGCTCGGCGTCCAGCATGTCGTCGACGCCTCCAAGGAAAAGCTGCGCGACGTCATGCCGGCGCTAGGCATGACCGAGGGTTTTGATGTTGGTCTCGAAATGTCGGGCGCGGCACCCGCCTTCCGCGACATGATCGACACCATGAACAATGGCGGCAAGATCGCCATCCTCGGCATCGCGCCCACCGGCTTCGAGATCGACTGGAACAAGGTCATCTTCAAGATGCTGCATCTCAAGGGCATCTATGGCCGCGAGATGTTCGAGACCTGGTACAAGATGATCGCGCTGGTGCAGGGCCCGCTCGATGTGACCGGGTTAATCACGCACCGGATTGGCATCGACGATTTCCAGGAGGGGTTTGACGCGATGAGGAGCGGCAGCTCGGGCAAGGTGGTGATGGATTGGTAGTTTGCCGATAGGAGAGGGGGGCGCCTCGCGCCAGCCTATCAGCTACTTTCCTTCCAAGGCGCCCTCCAGCGCGGCTACTCCGCTGACAATCGCAGCCCGCTCCTGGTGGCTCAACCTCTCCAGCAACTGCCTTTCAAACGCCTTCGCCAGCGGCACCATCTCGCGATAGGCGGTAAGCCCCGCTTTGGTCAGCGCCAGGTGCTCGACGCGCCGGTCGCTTTCATCGGGCGTGCGCGTCAGCCAGCGCCGCCGTTCCAGCTCGGCCACCGCGCGCGAGACCTTGGTCTTGTGCATGGCCGATTGCTCGCCGAGCTCGGTCGCCGTCATCGTGCCGCGCTGGCCGAGGCCTGAAAGCGTGCGCCATTCCGGTCGCGTCAGGCCGTGGCGATCCCGGTAGATCCTGGAGAATTCGCGGCTGACGGCATCGGCAAGCCGGTAGAGGCGGTAGGGCAGGAAGCTTTCCAGCTCCAGAATGTCGGGTTCCATGACGCGCGCCGTGGCCGTTGATAGTTACATTTTCGATGGTTACAGATGAAACCAGTTTGGTCAATATCACCGGCAGACTTGGCATTTTGAAGCTTGGAGCCGGGATCAGGGAGGATCGGATGGCCTTTTCCTACATGCCGGGTTTCGGCAACGATTTTGAGACCGAGACACTCCCCGGCTCACTGCCGCAAGGCCGGAACTCGCCGCAGCGGCCGGCCTACGGCCTCTATGCCGAGCAGCTTTCCGGCTCGCCCTTCACCGCACCGCGCGGCACCAATGAGCGCTCCTGGCTCTATCGCATCCGGCCGAGCGTCAAGCACACCGGCCGTTTCAAGGCAGCGAGCTATCCCTTGTGGAAGACTGCGCCGAATGTCGGCGATCACGAACTGGCACTTGGCCAGTATCGCTGGAACCCGGTGCCGATGCCAAAGGAGCCGACCGATTTCATTCAGGGCATGCGCAGCATCACCACGGCCGGCGACGTGCTCGGGCAGACCGGCATGGCAGCCCATGTCTATGTCGCAAACACATCGATGGTCGACGATCATTTCTTCAACGCTGACGGCGAGTTGCTGGTCGTGCCGCAGGTCGGCGCCTTGCGCTTCGTCACCGAGATGGGCGTCATTGAACTGCGGCCCGGCGAGATCGCCGTGCTGCCGCGCGGCCTCGTCTTCAAGGTCGAGCTCGTCGACGCTGAAGTGCGCGGCTATGTCTGCGAAAACTACGGCGCCAAGCTGACCTTACCTGACCGCGGCCCGATCGGCGCCAATTGCCTGGCCAACCCGCGCGACTTCAAGACGCCCTGCGCCTGGTTCGAGGAAAAGGAGACGCCGTGCCGGCTGATCGTAAAATGGTGCGGCAATTTCCACGTCACCGAGATCGGCCATTCGCCGCTCGACGTCGTCGCCTGGCATGGCAACTACGCGCCCTACAAATATGATCTGGCGACCTTTTCGCCGGTCGGCGCCATCCTGTTCGATCACCCCGATCCATCGATCTTCACCGTGCTGACGGCGCCAAGCGGCGAGGAAGGCACAGCCAACATCGACTTCGTCATCTTCCCGCCGCGCTGGCTGGTGGCCGAAGATACGTTCCGTCCGCCCTGGTATCACCGCAACATCATGAGCGAGTTCATGGGGCTGATCCACGGCCAGTACGATGCCAAGGAGGAAGGCTTCGTTCCCGGCGGCATCAGCCTGCACAATCTGATGCTGGCCCATGGCCCGGATGCGCCTGGCTTCGAAAAGGCCTCGCGCGCGGAGCTGAAACCGGTCAAGCTCGACAACACCATGGCCTTCATGTTCGAGACCCGTTTCCCGCAGATGCTGACCCGCTACGGCGCCGAACTGGAAACCCGGCAGGACAATTACATCGACTGCTGGGCCGACCTAAAGAAGCGCTTCAATGGCACGCCCGAGGGCGACTGGTCTTGAGCGGCAAGCCAATGCCGGACCGGCTGGTGCTGCTGGGCTCGAAGGGCGGCCCGGCGCTGCGGCCAGGCGGACCGTGGCCGAGTTCCTCGCTGCTTGAGATCGGTGGGCGGACCATCGTCGTCGATTGCGGGCTCGGCGTGACGCGCGGTCTGGTCGATGCCGGGATCAGCCTGAAGGCGCTCGACCTGATCTTCATCACCCATCTGCATTCCGACCATTTGCTGGAACTCGGGCCGCTGGTCCACACCGCCTGGACGGCGGGGCTGGCGACACCGGTCAATGTGTTCGGCCCGCCCGGCACCGGCCATTACTGGCGGCGCTTCTGCCAGGCGATGGAGTTCGACATCGAAATCCGCATCGTTGATGAGGGCCGGCCTGACATTCGCGAACTGGTTTCGATCAGCGAATTCGCTGAGGGCCATGTGCTCGATCAACACGGCCTCAAGGTGACGGCGTTGCGCGTCGATCATCCGCCGGTGACCGACTGTTTTGCCCTGCGCTTCGAGCGGGGCGGCAAAAGCGTGGTGTTCTCCGCCGATACGGCTTTCTTTCCACCGCTCGCCGATTTCGCCAAGGATGCCGACATTCTCGTCCATGAAGCCATGTTGGAAGAGGGCATCGAGCGGCTGGTTGCCAGAACCGGCAACGGCGCACGGCTCAGGGAACATCTGCTCGCCAGCCACAGCTTTGCCGAGGACGCGGGACGCATCGCCAGCGATGCCGGCGTGAAGAGGCTGGTGCTCAACCACCTCATTCCCGCTGACGATGCGGAGATCGGCGAGGTCGACTGGCTTGCTGCTGTCAGGAAAACATGGGCCGGCGACTTGACGATCGCCCGCGACGGCCTTGTTGTGGAATTAAGCGGCGCCAAAGCTGCGCAAGGAGAGGAAACCGCATGAAGCTTGCCACATTGAAGGACGGGACGCGCGACGGGAAACTCGTCGTCGTCTCGCGCGACCTGACGCAGTACACCGATGCCTCATTCCTGGCGCGCACGCTGCAGGCGGCCCTCGACGACTGGCGCAGGGTCTCGCCGCATCTCGGCACAATAGCGGAATCGCTGGAGAACAATGCGGTGCCGTCAGCCCGCTTTCACGAGCACGATGCGCATTCGCCGCTGCCGCGCGCCTATCAATGGGCTGATGGGTCCGCCTATGTGAACCATGTTGAACTGGTGCGCAAAGCGCGTGGCGTCGAGATGCCGGCAAGTTTCTGGACCGATCCGCTGATCTACCAGGGTGGCTCGGACTCCTTCATTCCACCGCGCGATCCGATCCGCGTGGCCGACGAAGCTTTCGGCATCGACATGGAAGCGGAAGTCGCCGTCATCGTCGACGACGTGCCGATGGGCGCTAGCCTCGAAGAGGCGCGCGCCGCGATCCGGCTGGTCATGTTGGTCAACGATGTGACGCTGCGCGCGCTCACCGGGCCGGAACTGGCCAAGGGGTTTGGCTTCTTCCAGTCTAAACCGTCCTCGGCCTTTTCGCCGGTGGCGGTGACGCCGGACGAACTGGGCGATGCCTGGGATGGTGGCAAGGTCAGCCTGCCGCTGCTTGCCGACCTCAACGGCAAGCCGTTCGGCCGCGCCAATGCCGGCGTCGACATGACCTTCGATTTTCCGGCGCTGATCGTCCATGCCGCCCGCACAAGGCCGCTGGTGGCAGGCACCATCATCGGCTCGGGCACGGTCTCCAACAAGCTCGACGGCGGCCCGGGCAAGCCGGTCTCGGCTGGCGGCGCCGGCTATTCCTGCATCGCCGAACTGCGCATGATCGAGACCATTGTGTCAGGCGAGCCGAGCACGCCGTTCCTGCGCTTTGGCGACACGGTGCGCATCGAGATGAAGGACAGTACGGGCCATTCGATCTTCGGCGCCATCGAGCAGAAGGTCGAGAAATACCAGGGATAGGGGAATGTAGAATGGCGGGGGAGGCGTTCTATCTGCTGGCCGGTGTCTGCGCGATCGCCATTCTGGTCGTCTTTATCCTGGCGATCCGGTTGAGCTATCGCATCGAGGCGCGCTCGCCGAACCTGATCAACCGCAGTGGCTACTCGCGCAAAGCGATGATGCTTCACACCATCACCAATATGAAGGTCGCACGGGATCCGGAAACGCAAGCCATGCGTCGGCGCATGAACGGGTTGCTGCTAATCGTTCTTGCCGGCTTCGCGATTATGGCGGCAGGCTTGCATCTGACCCGCTCCGCAGGATGAAACCATGACCCTGCTTGACCATCTGCGCCGCATGGCCGGCAACAATCTCTGGTCGAACGCCCGGCTCTATCGCGCCGTGCTCGCGCTCAAGCCGGGTGAGTTCGAGGCCGAGCGCACCAGTTTCTTCCCGTCGATCAAGGCGACGCTCAACCACATTCTCGCGGTCGATCATCTCTATCTCGATTTTCTCGAAGAGGGCGGCGTCGGCGCCGCTGCCCATGATGAGTTCGTGCCCTTCGACGAACCCCACGCGCTGTTTGCCGCGCAAACCGTGGCCGACCGGCGGCTGATCGCCTTCTGCGATGGGTTGAAGGAAGCCGATCTCGACCGCCGCGTCATCACCGACCGGCGCGAGGACGGCATGATTCCCGAACGCATCGGCGACATCCTGGCCCATGTCTTCCTGCACGACATCCACCATCGCGGCCAGGTGCACGCCATGCTTTCCAGCACTTCGGTCGCGCCACCGCAGCTGGACGAGTTTTTGCTCGACTACGACATCAAGCTGAGGAAGGCGGAGATCGAGTGGCTGGGATTGTGACCCATTATTTCTGATACTCAGCCCACCTGGGGCCTAGTTCGTCAAAATCTTCCGCGATACTGACGCTGCCTTTGAAGGCGCCAATGCGGGGCAAAACGCCATTCGTGGCCGGTGACACGAGCCTTGCAACAATTTTCCCATGGCGCGTGAGCGCAATATCCTCACCGCCTCCGCGCGCCTAACGAGCTCCGATAGTTTGGCTTTCGCTTCCGAGATGCATACGTTCGTGGCTAGGACCGGTTATTACCTAAAAAAACGTCATAACCGGTCGAGCCGTAAGCGTCTTGTTTTGCTTCAGGCCGCCTTGCCATCCACCTTGATCACGCCGCGCTTGATCTGGTCCTGCTCGATCGATTCGAACAGCGCGCGGAAATTGCCTTCGCCAAAGCCTTCGTCTCCCTTGCGCTGGATGAACTCGAAGAATATCGGCCCGATCACGGTTTTCGAGAAGATCTGCAAAAGGATCTTGGTCATGCCGCCGTCGACTACGCCTTCGCCGTCGATCAGGATGCCGTGCTTCTTCATCCGCTCGATCGGCTCGTCATGGCCGTTCACGCGGTCATAGGACATGTCGTAATAGGTTTCCGGCGGACCGGGCATGAATTTCAGCCCGTTGGCGGCGAGCTTGTCGGTGGCGGTATAGATCTCGTCGGTGCCGACCGCGATGTGCTGGATGCCCTCGCCATTGTACTTCTTCAGATACTCGGCGATCTGGCTGGTCTCGTCCTTGGATTCATTGAGCGGAATGCGGATCTTGCCGCAGGGCGAGGTGATGGCGCGGCTGACCAGGCCGGTGATCTTGCCGTCGATGTCGAAGAAATGGATCTGCTTGAAGCCGAACAGTTCGCGGTAGAAATCCCACCATTTGTCCATCTGGCCGCGATAGACATTGTGGGTGAGGTGGTCGAGATAATAGAAACCGACGCCTTGCGGCCGAGGATCGCGCGCGCCGAGCCATTCGAATTCGGCGTCGTAGGCCGAGCCCTTCTTGCCGTAGGCATCGATGAAATAGAGCAGCGAACCGCCGATACCGACAATGGCCGGCACGTCGAGCGCCTTGTCGTCGCCTTCGTAAGGCGTGGCGCCCTTAGAGACGGCATGGTCGAACGCGTGCTTGGCATCGACCACGCGCCATGCCATCGAGGCGGCACACGGGCCGTGCTTGTCGGCGAACTCCATGGCATGCGAGCCCGGCTCGGCATTGACGACATAGTTGATGTCGCCCTGGCGCCAGACGGTGATGTCCTTGCTGCGATGCTTGGCGACCGCCACATAGCCCATGCGGGTGAACAGTTCGGCCAGCTTCTGCGGCTCCGGATGCGCGAATTCGACGAACTCGAAACCATCGGTACCGGCCGGGTTGTCCTTGCTGATTTTGGCGGGCGGGGCGTCGTGTGGGAAGGGACCCATGGTATTCCTCCAAAGCTGGCTTGGCCCGAAAAGGCCATCTGACGCCATCATAGCGCGGAGGAGGCGCATGGTGCTTGCATTCAAACGCTTGAAATGATGATGTCATGCGTGAAGCATGCATGTTGAGAGACAAAACCATGGATGAGACGCGCGTTGACCAATTTGACCGCAAGATAATGGCGCTTTTGCAAGGCGATGCGCGGCTGACCAACAACGATCTCTCGGAGCGGGTGAACCTGTCGGCGTCGCAATGCTCGCGCCGCCGCCAGCGGCTCGAAGAGGACGGCTACATCAAGGGTTATCGGGCGGTGCTCGACCGCGACAAGCTCGGCTTCTCGCTGGTCAACGTCATCTCGGTGACCCTGGCCACCCACAATCGCGACAACGCCCAGCGCTTCGGCGAACTGGTGGCGCGGCTGCCCGAGGTGCAGGAGGCGCACGCGCTGACCGGCGAGATGGACTATATCCTGAAGGTGGTGACGCCCGACCTGAAGTCGCTGTCGGAGTTCGTCAACGGCGTGCTCCTGCCGCACGAATCCGTGCAGCATGTGAAGACGGCGATCGTGCTGGAAACGCTGAAGGAAACCGGCGCGCTGCCGATCTAACCCTTCGACTGCTGGATCAGCCCGTACAGATTCGTGCAGCGCGCGCCGGAGCGGCAATAGGCGAACACCGGACCCTCCATTTCGTCCAGCGCCTCGGCCTGGTCCTCGACATTCTCGGCGGTGATCTGGCCGCTGATGACGGGGATATAGCGGAAGGCGAGGCCGGCGGCTTCGACCGCCGATCCGATGCTTTTGGCCGAAGGCTGGCCGGGTTGCTCGTCATCCGGCCGGTTGCAGATGACGCTCTTGAAACCGGCTTCCTTGATGGCGGCGACGTCTTCGGGCTGGATCTGGCCAGAGACCGAATAGTCGTCGCTGATTTCGCGGTATTCCATCGCAGCATCCTCGCAATCTGATTTGCAGGGAGTCTTGCCACTCCCCGACGTGGCCGGCAATCCGCCAGCGGAAATCGTTCTGCAGAGATAGACGTTTCCGGCGAGGATTCCAACGGTCAGGCATCGCCACAGTTCGGGCTGGAAGGCCTCCGCCATTTCCGGGATCGGCGCTCCTCAGCTGCCGAGGATCGCGCCTTTGATCTGGCGGATGTTGTTGTGCATCATGTCGATATAGGTCGATCCTGGGCCATCGGGCTGCGACAGCGCATCCGAGTAGAGCGTGCCGCCCACCTTGATGCCGGTTTCGCTGGCGATCTGTTCGATCAGGCGCGGGTTGGTGATGTTTTCCACGAAGATCGCCGCCGCCTTGTCCTGCTTCACCTGCTCGACCAGCTTGGCGACATCGGCGGCCGACGGTTCGGAATCGGTAGAAATGCCCTGCGGGGCGAGGAAGGTCAGGCCGTATTCGTGTTCGAAATAGCCGAAGGCGTCGTGCGAGGTGATGACGACGCGCTTGGCCTCGGGGATCGACTGGATCGCGGCCTTCACTTCGCCTTCCAGCGCATCGAGCTTCTTGGTGTAGGCGGCGGCATTGGTCTGGTAGCCGACGCAGCCGTCGCTGTCGGCCGCGCAGAAAGCCTCGGCGATGTTCTTCACATAGATCTTGGCGTTGGCGATCGACTGGAAGGCGTGCGGATCGGTAACGGTCTTGCCGCCACCGGTGCCGGCACCTTCGGCCGCGTCGGCGTCGGCGAATTCAGGTTTGAAGTCGATCGGCGTCACGCCTTTGGTCAAGGTGACGATCGAGGCCTTGGTGGCGCTGGCATCGACCAGCCGCTGCAAAAAGCCTTCGAAATGCAGGCCATTGACCAGCACGATATCGGCCTTGGCCATGGCGACCGCGTCGGCCGGGCTCGGCTCATAGACATGGGCATCGCCATCCGGGCCGACGATGGTGGTGATGTCGACACGATCGCCGCCGACATTTTTGGCAAAATCGGCAATGACGGTGAAGCTGGCGACGACTTTCAGCGGCGCCGCGAACGCCGACGATGCGCCAAAGGCAGTTAATGTTATAACGCTCATCGCCAGAGCGGCACGGATGGATCTCAGCATAGGCGGGGTCTCCTTTCGAGGGGCGAGGGATCAGGCCGTTCTGTGACGGTGATGGATGATGCGGGCGCGCAGAATGCCGCGCGTGCCGAACAGGATCGAGGCGAAGTAGACGACACCGGCCGACAGGATGATGGCAGGTCCGGACGGCAGCGAGGCGTGATAGGACAACAGCAGCCCGGCGATGCAGGAGGCAAAGCCGATCAGCACGGCCAGCACGCACATCGGCTCGACGCGCACCGTCCAGAAGCGGGCGGCTGCCGCCGGCAGCATCATCAGTCCGACCGACAGAAGCGTGCCGAGCGCCTGAAATCCGCCGACGAGGTTGAGCACGACGAGACCAAGGAAGATGAAGTGCACCGGGCTGCCCATGCGGCTGACCGAACGCAGGAACAGCGGATCGAGGCATTCGGCGACCAGAGCCCGCCAGAAGATGGCGAGGCTGACCAGCGTCACCGCGACGATGCCGCCGATCAGCGTCAGCGCCTCATTGTTGAGCGCCAGCACCGTGCCGAACAGCACATGCATGAGATCGACGCTTGAGCCGCGGATCGACACCATCAGCACGCCGATGGCCAGCGAAATCAGATAGAAGGCCGCCATCGAGGCGTCCTCGCGCTGGATGGTGAAACGCGAGACAGCACCGGCGCCGAGCGCCACGATAATACCGGCGATCAGCCCGCCAATGGTCATCGGCAGGATTTCCAAACCATAGAACAGGAAGCCGGCGGCCGCGCCCGGCAGGATGGCATGCGCCATGGCGTCGCCCGACAGGCTCATGCGCCGCAGCATCAGGAAGACGCCGATCGGGCAGGCGCCCAACGACAGCATCAGCGAGCCGAACAGCGCCCGCTGCATGAAGCCGAAATCGGCGAACGGTGCGATGAACAGACCGTAGAGCGCGTCCATCAGGCAGCCCTCGGCCCGGCGTCATGGTCGTGATCGTGGCCATGATGATCGTGGCCATGGGCATGATCATGACCGTGCCCGTCCGGCTCGCACCAGGGCGCGTTCTCCTCCCAGGCTTCATGGAAGCGACGGGCGCGCAGAAGGTTTTCCGGCTTCAGCGTCTCGCGCGTTTCGCCCCAGGCGATCGGCTGGCGGGCCAAAAGCAGCGTCTCCGGAAAATTCTGCCGCACCAGATCGAGATCATGGACGACGACCATGATGGTCCGTTCCTCGCCGTGCCAACGCTTGATCAGGGCGATCAGATCGCCGACCGTCTTGGCATCGACGGCGTTGAATGGCTCGTCGAGCAGGATCAGGTCGGCGTCCTGCAGCAGCACGCGGGCAAACAGCGTGCGCTGCAGCTGGCCACCCGACAGCGTGTCGATCGGCCGCTTCTCGAAGCCGCCGAGGCCGACCGCCATCAGCGCCTGGCTGACCGCCGCGCGATCCTCTGATGTGTAGCGGCCGAGCATGCCGCGCTTCGGCCAGAGACCGAGCGAGACCAGGTCGACGACGCGGGCGGGAAAGGAGCGATCGAGCTCCGATTGCTGCGGCAGGTAGGCGGCGCGCACGCCGGGTGCGCGAGCAACCTCACCGGCCATAGGCTTCAGCACGCCGACAATGCCCTTCATCAGCGTCGACTTGCCGGAGCCGTTGGCGCCGACAACGGCGGTCAGCGAGCCCTTGCGGATCGTGCCGTCGAGATGGTGGATCGCCGGGTGGCTGTTGTAGCCCAGCGTCAGGTCACGGAATGTCAGGCAGGTCTGGGTCATGTCGTTCCGTGGAGCAGCGAAACCCGGCCGCGGGCAGGGCCGATTGGATATGTGATGTTATTACATTAGTCAACAAGCCAATCAGGCGGAATTGCGACCGGCGGCTCAACTTGCCGTGAGTCGTTTGCGCACTGGTCCAAGGGGATTTGGCCCCGGCGGCCTTGCCCGAAGCGAACCGCAACTCTAAACAGTCGCCACCCATAACAGGAAGGAACCTCCCATGAGCATTCGTCGCATCGATGTTGGCCCGCGCATGAGTCAGATCGTCATCCACGGCAACACCGTCTATCTGGCCGGCCAGGTCGGCGAGCCCGGCGGCAACGTCGCCTCGCAGACCCGCGACATTCTGGCGGCCATCGACGAATTGCTGGCCAAGGCCGGCACCGACAAGACCAAGATCGTTCAGGCGATCATCTGGCTGGCGGACATGGGTACCTTCGCCGAGATGAATTCGGAATGGGACAAGTGGGTGCCGCAGGGCCACACCCCCGCCCGCGCCACCGGCGAAGCCAAGTTGGCTGGCCCGGAATATCTGGTCGAGATTATCGTTACGGCGGCGATTTAAGGCACGGCGCTGAAACTGCCAATCTCCCCCACAAGGGGGAGATCGGGTCTTGTCCCGGACTGCGCAACTGCCCTTCGCTATGGCTCCGGGCGTTCGGCGTTCGAAAAGCCAAATCGTTGGCTTTTCGCCAGCCGTCGGCTGGACACGCCTCACCCCTGCGACGGCGTGAATCTTGCCACCAGCGTGTGGCTTTCCGCCGGATAGATAAACCGCACATGGGTAACCGGGTGTTCAGCGCTCCAGGTGCGGCGCTCGACCACAAGGCATGGCGCGCCCGGATCGATGTCGAGCGCGTCGGCGATAGCCTCATCGGCGGCCATGGCGCGGATGCGATGCTCGGCCTCGCTCCATGGAACGCGGCCGATCAGCCAGGGGCCGGCGGCGATCTCCAGAAACTCTTCGTTCCCGGCTTCCGGAACCGCGGAAAGATTGATCAGGCGCTGCTCGAGTGCGAAGGGCCGTTCGCCGGCAAAATGCAGGCCTTCGATCCAGAGCACCGAGCCTGCGGCGGACAGGCCGAGCAGCGCTCTGTCCTCCGCATTGCTGCGGCGCTTGAGCTGTTCCAGCCGCTCGTAGCGATAGAGGAGGCCAAGCGCTTCGACCTCGATCCTGATGTCGTGAAGTTCCAGCACTGCTGCCTGCGACTGCGGCCGGCGGACGAAGCTGCCCGAGCGGCGGCGGCGTTCGATCAGCCCGGCCTTGGCCAACTGCGACAGCGCCTTGTTCACCGTCATGCGCGAGCAATTGTACTCGGTCGTCAGTTCGTGCTCGAACGGAATGCGATGTCCGGGCGCCCAGGCGCCCGACAGGATCTTTTCGCTGATGTCGGACAGGATGCGTTGGTGCAGGGAACCGCCGCTGTCCGCATCCGCCGTCTCGACCGTGCTCATGCCGAAAGCGCCCTCATCACGGCGCGAAAACGCTTTGCGATAGCTTCGCGCCTGGCATGCCTGCCGCCGCTGACCTGCTTCTTGCCGTGCACCCAGACGCAATCGATCGTGCTGCCATTGGCGAAGATCCAGGCGTCGAGGATGGCGTCGCCTGCCTTGCCGGCCAGAGAAGGATGGCCGGCGTCGAGCGAGACGAGATCTGCCGCGGCGCCGGCGGCGATCTGCGAGGCACCGGCGCCGAGCGCCTGGCTGCCGCCGTCGAGTGCTGCGTCGAACAGCGCCCGCCCGGTCGAGCCGCCGGCCACCGCCAGCACATTGCGGGCGCGGTGGGCGAGGCGCTGCGAATATTCGAGTTGGCGCAATTCGTCGGGCAGGCCGATCAGCACGTTGGAATCGGAGCCGATACCGAAGCGGCCGCCATGCTCGGTGAATAGCGGCGCTGCAAACGTCCCGTCGCCGAGATTGGCCTCGGTGATCGGGCAAAGACCGGCGATGGCGCCGCTCCTGGCCATGCCGATGGTTTCGGCATCGGTCATATGGGTGGCGTGGATCAGGCACCAGCGCTGGTCGACCTCGGCATTGGCCAGCAGAAATTCGACCGGGCGCGCGCCGGACCAGGCGAGGCAGTCCTCGACCTCCTTCACTTGTTCGGCGACGTGGATGTGGATCGGCCCATTCGGCGCCAAAGCAGCAACTTGGGTCAATTCCTCCGGTGTGGCGGCGCGCAGGCTGTGAGGCGCGACGCCGACGACAGCCTGATTCAACGCGCGAACCGATTCACTGGACTTCTCAACAAGCCGGGAGAACCGATTCACATCGTTGATGAATCGCCTTTGGCCTTCGTTCGGGGCCGCTCCGCCGAAGGAGGAGTGCGCATAAAACACCGGCAGCAGCGTCAGGCCGATACCGGTTTCGCCGGCGGCGGCGGCGATGCGCTCGGCCATCTCGGCAAGATTGGCGTAGGGGTTTCCGTCGCGGTCGTGGTGCAGATAGTGAAATTCGCCGACGCGGGAAAAACCGGCCTCCAGCATCTCGACATAGAGCTGCGCGGCGACCGCCTCGACCTGATCGGGCGTCATCGACAGCGCGAAGCGATACATCACCTCGCGCCAGCTCCAGAAACTGTCGGCGGAGGGGCCGCGAAGCTCAGCCAGGCCGGCCATGCCGCGCTGGAAGGCGTGGCTGTGCAGGTTGGGCATGCCGGGGACGACAATTGTGTGGCGCTCGTCGCCGGCCTGCGGTGCCGCGTCCGCCTCGACTGAGGCGATGCGGCCATCATCGAGCGCGATCCTGACATTGCCTTGCCAGCCCTCGGGCAGCAGCGCCTGTTCCGCAAAGATCGCCGTCACGTCCGTCTCCAAATCTGCATGCCTAAGCGACGAGACCACTTGCGTCGCGTTTCAATATGTATATACATAATCGTCATCCTTTCAAATGGAAAAGATGATGGGTGGAGCAAACGGGAAGAGCGGCCTTCGTGTCTGGCGCAATGCGCGCCTGGCGACCATGGCCGACGGTGTGGCGGGCCTCGGCATTGTCGAGAAAGGCGCGATCGCCGCGCGCGATGGTCTCATTGTTTATGCCGGCGCGGAGGCCTCGATGCCGGCTTCGGCGGGGCAGGGCGTGGACACGGTCGATTGCGAGGGCCGCTGGATCACGCCGGGCCTGATCGATTGCCACACGCATCTTGTCTATGCCGGCAACCGCGCCAATGAATTCGAGATGCGGCTGGCCGGCGCCACCTATGAGGAAGTCGCCCGCGCCGGCGGCGGCATTGTGTCCTCGGTCAAGTCGCTGCGCGCGGCAAACGAGGATGACCTTGTTGCCCAGACGCTGCCGCGCCTCGATGCGCTGATGGCCGAGGGTGTCACGACGGTCGAGGTCAAATCGGGCTATGGCCTCGATCTCGACAATGAGAAGAAGTCGTTGCGTGCCGCCCGCCGGCTGGCCAATGAGCGCCCCGTCACAATCCGTACAACCTGCCTCGCCGCGCACGCGCTGCCGCCCGAAGCTAGGGGTGACAAGGACGCCTTCATCGATCTCGTCGCCGCCACGATCCTGCCCGACGTCGCCGCTGAGAAACTTGCCGACGCCGTCGACGGTTTTTGCGAAGGCATCGCCTTTTCGCCGGAGCAGATCGCACGCGTCTTCGAGAAGGCGAGAGCACTCGGACTGCCCGTGAAACTCCATGCCGACCAGCTTTCGAATCTGCACGGCGCAGCACTTGCCGCCAGCTATGGCGCGTTGTCGGCGGATCATCTCGAATACACCGATGAGGCAGGCGCTGCCGCGATGGCGAAGGCCGGCACGGTGGCGACCATCCTGCCCGGTGCCTATTACTTCATCCGCGAAACCAAGAAGCCGCCTGTCGACCTGTTCCGCCGTCATGGCGTGAAGATGGCGGTGGCGACGGACAGCAATCCCGGCACCTCGCCGCTCACCTCGCTGTTGCTCACCATGAATATGGCCGCGACGCTTTTTGGCTTGACCGTCGATGAATGCCTTGCCGGCGTCACCCGCGAGGCTGCGCGTGCACTTGGCCTTCTCGACAAGGCCGGCACGCTGGAAGCCGGCAAATCCGCCGACCTGGCGATCTGGGATATCGAGCGCCCGGCCGAACTCGTTTACCGCATGGGCTTCAACCCGCTCCATGCCCGCATCTGGAGAGGACAATGACCGAACTGACCCTGAAGCCTGGCAATGCGACGCTGGCCGACTGGCGCGCCATCTACCGTGGTGCCGTGCCGAAGCTGGATGAGGCCTGCCGTCCAAAAATCAAGGCGAGCGCCGAGGCCGTCGCCCGGATCGTCGCCAAGGGCGAGCCGGTCTACGGCATCAACACCGGCTTCGGCAAACTGGCCAGCGTGCGCATCCCGGCCGGCGATCTCGAAACCTTGCAGCGCAATATCGTGCTGTCGCACGCCGCCGGCGTCGGCGAGCCGATGCCAGTCGCAATTGCCCGGCTGATGATGGCGTTGAAACTTGCCAGCCTGGCGCAGGGTGCGTCCGGGGTGCGACCCGAAACCATCGATTTGCTGGAAGCGATGCTCGCCAACGACGTCATCCCGGTGGTGCCGGCGCAAGGTTCCGTCGGCGCGTCCGGCGATCTTGCACCGCTGTCGCACATGACGGCGGTGATGATCGGCGTCGGCGAATGCTTTACCCCGCATGGTCGTTTCCCGGCCAAGGTCGCTTTCGTCTCGCACGGCCTCGAGCCGGTGACGCTGGGCGCCAAGGAAGGTCTGGCGCTGCTCAACGGCACGCAGTTTTCGACCGCCTATGCGCTCGCCGCTCTGTTCGAAGCCGAAGTGCTCTACCAGTCGGCGCTGGTCGCCGGTGCGCTGTCGACCGATGCCGCCAAGGGGTCCGACGCGCCGTTCGACCCGCGCATTCATCTCCTGAGAAAGCACCGTGGCCAGATCGAGACGGCGGAGGCACTGCGCAATCTGATGGCCGGTAGCGCCATCCGTGAATCGCATCGTGTCGGCGACGAGCGCGTGCAGGATCCCTATTGCCTGCGCTGCCAGCCGCAGGTGATGGGCGCCGCGCTCGACGTGTTGCGCAAGGCGGCCGATACGCTCGGCACCGAGGCCAATGGCGTCACCGACAATCCGCTGATCTTTGCCGAGGACGACACGGCGCTCTCCGGCGGTAATTTCCACGCCGAGCCGGTGGCTTTCGCCGCCGACATGATCGCTCTGGCCGTCTGCGAGATCGGCTCGCTGTCGGAACGCCGCATCGCCATGCTGGTCGATCCGGCGCTGTCAGGCATGCCGGCCTTCCTGACGCCCAAGCCGGGCCTCAACTCCGGCTTCATGATCCCGCAGGTGACGGCGGCCGCACTCGTTTCGGAAAACAAGCAGAAGGCCTATCCGGCCAGCGTCGATTCCATCCCGACCTCGGCCAACCAGGAAGACCACGTCTCGATGGCCGCGCACGGTGCGCGCCGGCTGATCGGCATGGTCGAGAACGCCACGGCGGTGATCGGCATCGAATTGCTGGCCGCCGCGCAAGGCTGTGACTTCCACCAGCCGCTGGCGTCGAGCAACGCGTTGGAAGCGGTACGCAAACTGGTCCGGGCTGAAGTGCCGCATCTCGACAATGACCGCCACTTCCACCCCGACATGGAAAAGGCGATCGCCATGGTGCGCAGCGGCGCGACCGTCAGGGCTGCCCGCGCGGTGGCGCTGCCGTCCATCGCGGGAGCGGCATGATGAACGCCACACCCTGGCTTACCGTCAGCCGAGGCACAGCACCGCTGCTGGTGTCGATCCCGCATACCGGCATCGACCTTGCCGGCCTCGAACCCCGGCTGGTGTCGCCCTGGCTCGGCCGCCGCGATTGCGACTGGTGGATCGACAAGCTTTATGACTTCGCCAACGACCTCGGCGCAACCGTCGTTCACACGGCCATCTCGCGAACCGTGATCGACGTCAATCGCGACCCATCCGGCGCCTCGCTCTACCCCGGCCAGGCGACCACCAGCCTGTGCCCGACCGAGACCTTCGACGGTGACCCGCTCTACCGCGAGGGCGAGGAGCCGGGACCGTCGGAGGTCGACGAGCGTCGCGAAAAATTCTTCGTGCCTTACCATGCTGCCTTGCAGGCCGAAATCGACCGCTTGCGTGGCCTGCATGACAACATCGTCCTCTACGATTGCCATTCGATCCGTTCGGTATTGCCGCGTCTGTTCGAAGGCACGCTGCCAGTCTTCAACCTCGGCACCAACGACGGCAAGAGCGCCGATCCCATCCTGCAGGAAAGGGTCGCCGCAATCCTGGTCGGAACTGGCGAGACATGGGTCGTCAATGGTCGCTTCAAGGGCGGCTGGATCACGCGCCATTTCGGCCAGCCACAAAGCGGCGTGCATGCGCTGCAGATGGAGCTCTCCAACCGTGGCTACATGCGCGAGCCCGAGGAGAAGGGCTCGCCTGACAATTGGCCGGTGCCTTACGAAGCCGGATTTGCGGCGCCGATCCGCGCAACGTTGGAGAACATTCTGAAAACCGCGATTGCCTGGGCGCAGGGCTGATCGGCAATTCTTCGGAGGAACGCAGTGACCGGACATGTCAGGACATTCCATCTCGCGGGGGGGCTGGTTCTAGCTGCAATCGTTTCGGCATTCGCCGCCGAAGTGGCGATGAAAGGGCCGGAAATCCTTGCCGATCTGAAGGGCGCGCAGGTCCAGGGCGACGGCTGGTCCCAAGACTTCGATGACGGCGGCGCAACAAGCTATGCCAGAGGCGACAGTCACCAGATAGGCCGCTGGGACGTGCGGGGTGACCAGTACTGCTCGCTGTGGCCGCCCTCTGATGTTTGGGCCTGCTACACCATGACGATCGATTCCTCCAATCCTGCCAACGAGCGGATCACCTGGATTAGCGCCGACGGCTCCCGCAGCACCGCGCATCTCATTCGAAAGGGACAATGATGAACAATCCTCGCCACAACATCCGTGAAGTGCGCAGCCCCCGCGGCGACAAGCTCAACGCCCGCTATTGGACGACCGAAGCGCCCCTGCGCATGCTGATGAACAATCTCGACCCGGACGTTGCCGAAAACCCCAACGAACTGGTCGTTTATGGCGGCATCGGTCGGGCGGCGCGCACCTGGAACGATTTCGACAGCATCGTCGCCTCGCTGAAGACGCTTGGCGAGGACGAGACGCTGCTGGTGCAGTCCGGCAAGCCGGTCGGCGTGTTCCGCACCCACACCGATGCGCCGCGTGTGCTCATCGCCAATTCCAACCTCGTGCCGCACTGGGCGACCTGGGACAAATTCAACGAGCTCGATAAAAAGGGCCTGATGATGTACGGCCAGATGACGGCCGGTTCGTGGATCTATATCGGCACGCAAGGCATCGTGCAGGGCACGTATGAAACCTTTGTTGAAGCTGGCCGCCAGCACTACGGCGGCAACCTCAAGGGAAAGTGGATCCTGACCGGCGGCCTCGGCGGCATGGGCGGCGCACAGCCGCTGGCCGCCGTCATGGCTGGCGCCTGCTGCCTGGCCATCGAATGCAACCCGGACTCGATCGATTTCCGCCTGCGCACCCGCTACGTCGACGAGAAAGCCGAGACGCTCGACGAAGCGATGGAAATGATCGAGCGCTGGACCAAGGCCGGCGAGGCGAAGTCGGTCGGCCTGCTCGGCAATGCCGCCGAGATCGTGCCCGAAATGTTCAGGCGCGGCATCCGCCCCGATATGGTCACCGACCAGACCTCGGCCCACGACCCGATCAACGGCTATCTGCCGAAAGGCTGGACCATGGCCGAGTGGCGCGAGAAGCGTGTCAGCGATCCGAAGGCGGTCGAGAAGGCGGCTCGCGCATCCATGCGCGAGCATGTCGAGGCGATGGTGGCGTTCTGGAACGCCGGCGTGCCGACCCTCGACTATGGCAACAACATCCGCCAGGTCGCCAAGGACGAAGGGTTCGAGAACGCCTTCGCCTTCCCGGGTTTCGTGCCGGCCTATATCCGTCCGCTGTTCTGCCGCGGCATCGGCCCGTTCCGCTGGGCCGCACTCTCTGGCGATCCGGAGGATATCTACAAGACCGACGCCAAGGTGCGCGAACTGACGCCTGGCAACACCCATCTGCACAACTGGCTGGACATGGCGCGCGAGCGCATCTCGTTCCAGGGCCTGCCGGCGCGCATCTGCTGGGTTGGTCTCGGCGACCGCCATCGGCTCGGCCTCGCCTTCAACGAGATGGTCGCCAAGGGCGAACTCAAGGCGCCGGTCGTCATCGGCCGCGATCACCTCGATTCCGGCTCGGTCGCCTCGCCGAACCGCGAGACGGAAGCGATGAAGGACGGCTCCGATGCCGTCTCCGACTGGCCTCTGCTCAATGCATTGCTCAACACCGCGTCGGGCGCCACCTGGGTGTCGCTGCATCATGGCGGCGGCGTCGGCATGGGTTTTTCCCAGCATGCCGGCATGGTCATCGTCGCCGACGGTACGCAGGATGCCGCCAGGCGCCTGGAGCGCGTGCTGTGGAACGATCCGGCGACCGGCGTCATGCGTCATGCCGATGCCGGCTACGACATCGCCATCGAGTGCGCCAAGGAGCACCAGCTCAACCTGCCCGGCATTCTGGGCTGAAATCATGCGCATTCTTCGTGCCGCCGACTACCGCGTGATGCCGTGGAAGAACGGCGGCGGCACGACGACCGAGATCGCCGTCTCGCCTGACGGCGCCGGCCTTGACGAGTTCGACTGGCGCGTGTCGATGGCCCGCGTCGAGGGCAGCGGGCCGTTCTCCAGCTTTGCCTGCATCGACCGCACGCTGTCGGTGCTGGAAGGCGAGGGCATCGTGCTCGATGTCGCCGACCGGCCAGCGGTGCGGCTGACGCCGACTTCCGCGCCGTTTTCCTTTCCAGCCGACCTGCCGACCAGCGCCTCGTTGATCGCCGGCCCGATCACCGACCTCAACGTCATGACGCGCCGCGGCCGCACGTTGCATTCGGTCGAGCGGCTCGCGATTTCGCAGCCTGTGGATATCGCGACGCGGGCCGGTTCGACCCTCATCCTTTGTCAGAAGGGCGAAGCTTTCTTCCCCGAGGCTGGGTCAATTCGCCTCGGGCCGCTCGACACGTTGCTGATCGGGCCGGATGCTCCCATCATGAAGGTCGAGCCGGCGCGGGATACGACGCTGTTCGTGGTCCGGATAACCGCCGCCGCCTGAGGCTTTCGCGCCAACGGTTACCGCCTGTTTCCAAACATGATCGCAATGCCGGCGAAATATAGCGTAAGCTCCTGCCGGCATCACGAAAAAGCCCGAATCCTCTCCGCCGATCGAACCCGACGTGAGCGAGGGGCGCTCGTCTTTGAGTTTGGTCGAAAGATGACGCTCTGTCGTGGTGCGGAAACAAACTTTCGGCATAGGGGTTAATGCAACCAATTGCATTTGAACCGGTTTTAGGGCCATTGCCGTGGCGGTGACGCCGCTGAGTGCCCGCTTACGGAATTTTCAATGAATATTCAGACGAATCCTGCCCAGATCGAGAAGACAAGCGCGAGCTTTCCGGCCATTACGGAAGAGCCGATAAGGTCGACATTCCTGCCGGAGGAGCGCCTTCGGCTGCTTGGCGAAAGCCTGGCCAAAGGCGATCTCACCGATCTTTTCGGCCTGATCCCATTCGATTTCCAGGCCCGCATTCGCGACAGCGCCAAGAAGATCCTCGAAGTCTACCGTTCGACCAATGCGGCGCAGGCCAAGGGCGAGACGATCACGCCGGCCGCGCAATGGCTGCTCGACAACAATTATCTGGTCGAAGAGACCATTTTCCAGGTCAAGCGCGATCTGCCGCGCCGCTTCTATCGTCAGCTGCCGACGCTGAAACTGCCTGACGGCGGCACCGTGCCGCGTGCGCTGGCGCTGGCCTGGACCTATGTGGCGCATTCGGACAGTTCCGTCTCGGCGACCATGTTCAAGTCCATCGTCCAGGGTTTTCAGTCAGTCGAGCCGCTGAAGATCGGTGAACTCTGGGCGCTGCCGTCGCTTTTGCGGTTCGTGCTGATCGAAAATCTCCGCCGCCTGGCCGTCAGGGTCAATCGCACCCGCCAGATGCGCCAGATCGCCAACGATGTGGCGGACAAGGTGCTGGCGACCGACGAAAGTGCCGACCGCCAGGCGATCCTGGCCAATTTCAGCGCTCACGCGCAGGACACCACCTTTGCCACGCAGCTTCTCTATCGCTTGCGCGATGGTTCGCAGAATGCCGGCAAGGCCCTGGAATGGCTGGAAGGCGAGCTCGAAAAGACCGGCTCCGATGCCGAGGAGATCATCATCTCCGAGCATCACACGCTGTCCAGCGGCAATGTGACGACCGGCAACATCATCCGCGGCCTGCGCCTCATCAACGACGTCGACTGGACGGTGTGGTTCGAAGGCGTCAGCCGCATCGACACCGTGCTGCGCGAGCGCACCGATTTTGCCGCGCTCGATTTCTTCTCGCGCGACCAATACCGCACCGCGATCGAGGAACTTGCCCGCCGCTCGAACCTGTCGGAATACCGCGTCGCCGAAAAGGCGATCGAACTGGCCGGCCAGGCCGCTAGCGAACACGCCGCCGGCGAACATGTATCGGCCGGCGATGGCGACCATTCCGCGCCGGCTCCGTCCGCGCATACCGATGTCGGCTTCTTCCTCGTCGGTCCGCGCCGTCTGGAGCTGGAAAAAGCGATCGGCTATCGGCCCACCATCAGCCAGACGGTCAAGCGGACGTTCACCAAGACCGGATGGTTGGGCATTGTCCTGCCGGTCTTCGCGCTGACGGCCCTGCTTCTCGTCCTCACCGGCAATGCGTTGGCCAATCTCGGCCTGTCGGTGACCTCGATCGTCCTGATGCTGGCGCTGTTTGCCGTGCCGGCGAGCGAGGGCGCGCTGGCCTTCTTCAACACGGTGGTCTCGCTCTTCCTCAAGCCGACACGCCTGATCGGTTACGATTACAGGCACGGTGTGCCGCCCGAGGCGCGCACGCTGGTGGTTGTGCCGTCGCTGATCGGCTCGCGCGACGATGTCGAGGAAAACATCCGCAACCTCGAAGTCCATTACCTTGCCAATCTGGTGGACGAGATCCATTTCGCGCTGCTGTCGGACTGGCCCGACAGCAAGATCGAGATCGATGCGGCCGACACCGAGATCCTCGAATATGCCCGCGCCGAGATCGCCCGTCTCAACGCCCGCTATCCCTCGGAAGGCGCGCCGCGCTTCTACATCCTGCACCGTCGCCGCCTCTTCAACGCCGCTCAAGGGGCCTGGATGGGCTGGGAGCGCAAGCGCGGCAAGCTGCATGAGCTTGACCTTCTGCTGCGCGGCGACAGCGACACGACTTTCCTGCCGCTCGACGTGCCGCTGCCGGAAAAAGTCGTCCATGTTATGACGCTCGACGCCGACACGCGCACCACCCGCGACGCGGTGGCGAGCCTCGTCGGCAAGCTCTGCCACCCGCTCAACCGCCCGCATTTCGACGCCGCCAGGCGCGTCGTCACCGCCGGTTACACGATCCTGCAGCCGCGCATCACCGCTTCGCTGACATCAGGCGACGAGGCCTCGTTCTTCCAGCGTGTGTTCTCGGCCAATCGCGGCCTCGACCCCTATGTCTTCGCCGTTTCCGACCTCTACCAGGATGTCTTCAGCGACGGGTCCTTCACTGGTAAGGGCCTCTACCATGTCGATGCCTTCGAGGCCGCCCTGCAAGGCCGCATCGAGGAAAACACCGTCCTCAGCCACGATCTGCTCGAAGGCGCGCTGGCGCGCGCTGCACTGGTCACCGACGTCGAACTGGTCGAGGACTATCCGACCCGCTACTCGGTCGACGCCTCGCGTCACCATCGCTGGGCACGCGGCGACTGGCAGCTTCTGGGCTTTATCCTCGATCCGCGCTCCGGCGTTCCGGCCCTGTCGCGCTGGAAGATGGTCGACAATCTGCGCCGCTCGCTGACGCCGATCTTCTGGGTGATGGCGGCGATCGCAGGCTGGACCTTGCTGCCCTTCACGCAGGCCGCGCAATGGCAGGCCTTGCTGATCCTCAGCCTGTTCATGGCGCCGACCTTCGATGTCGTCAACGCCATCCTGCCCAAGAGCGGCGACCAGACGCCGCGCGGCCATTTCTCGGCGCTGGCGCGCGACGTCGCGTTCGGCACCGCCATGGTGGCGCTGAAGATCGTGCTGATGGCGCACAATGCCTGGATGATGGGCGACGCCATCGTGCGCACGCTCTACCGGTTGTTCGTCAGCCGCCAGAATCTTTTGGAATGGCGCACCGCCTCCCAAGCGCACAAGGCCGGCGACAACGATGTCGGCTCCTATTACGGCATGATGTACGGCGCCGTGATCATCGGTTTCGTCGGCCTGGCCATTCCGGTGCTGGCCGATTCCACTGGCGCCTTCGTCGCCTTCTTCTTCGCCCTGTTCTGGATCGGCTCGCCGGCGATTGCCAGCTGGATCAGCCGCTCGGCCGAAACCGAGGACCGGCTGCGCATATCGCAGGCCGATATCCATACGCTGCGCACTATTGCGCGGCGCACCTGGCACTATTTCGAGAGCTTCGTCACGGCGGAGCATCACAATCTGCCGCCGGACAATTTCCAGGAAAGCCCGGCACCGGTCGTGGCGCCGCGCACGTCGCCGACCAATGTCGGCGTCTATCTCCTGTCGGTGGTCTCGGCGCGCGATTTCGGCTGGATCAGCCTGTCGGATGCCATCACCCGCATCGACGCGACCATGACGACCATAGAGAGCATGCCGCGCCACCGCGGCCATCTCTTCAACTGGTACGACACTACGACGCTGAAGCCGCTGTACCCGCTCTACATTTCGGCTGTCGACAGTGGCAATCTCGCCGGCCACCTGGTGGCCGTGGCGGCGGCCTGTGCCGAATGGGCGGAAGCGCCGTCCGTTCACCTGCAGGGTGATTTCGAAGGCATTCTCGACACGGTGACCATCCTGAGCGAGAGCCTTGATGAATTGCCCGACGACCGCCGTCAGCTCAGGCCTCTGCGCCAGCGTCTCGTCGATCGCCTGGACGGCATGCGGCGCGCCGTCGAGACGATCAAGGCGCAGCCGGAAATGGCCTCGATCCGCACCATCAACCTCGCCGTGCTGGCGGGCGAGATCCGCAAGCTGGCCACCGCCATCCACACCGAGGCGGCGTCGGCCCAGAGCGACGTCATCGTCGACTGGGCGGCGAGGCTGGAAGCCACTTGCGAGGCGCATGTCCATGATGCCCATAGCGACGACAACGCCGTCGAAGCGCTGCGCGCCAAACTTCTGACCTTGCGCGAGCGCACCCGTCGTTTCGCCTTCGAGATGGAATTCGCCTTCCTGATGCGGCCGGAACGCAAGCTGCTGTCGATCGGCTACCGGGTCGAAGAACACCAGCTCGACGAAAGCTGCTACGACCTTCTCGCCTCCGAGGCGCGGCTGACCAGCCTGTTCGCCATCGCCAAGGGCGACCTGCCGACCGAGCACTGGTTCCGGCTCGGCCGTCCGATCGTCGAGATCGGCTTCCAGGGCGCGCTGATGTCCTGGTCGGGCTCGATGTTCGAGTATCTGATGCCACCGCTGGTGATGAAGGAGGCGCAGGGCTCGATCCTCAACCAGACCAGCAAGCTGATCATCAAGCGTCAGATCCAGTACGGTCGCCAGAAAAACGTGCCCTGGGGCATCTCGGAAGCGGCCTACAACGCCCGCGACCGCGAACTGACCTACCAGTACACCAATTTCGGCGTGCCCGGGCTTGGGCTGAAGCGCGGCCTTGGCCAGAACACGGTGATAGCCCCCTACGCCACCATATTGGCGGCGCAGTTCAACCCGCGCGAAGCCGTGCACAATCTGGCGCGTCTGCGCGACATCGGTGCGCTTGGCCCGCATGGTTTTTACGATGCGGTCGATTTCACGCCGCAGCGGGTGCCTGAAGGGACCAACCACGCGGTCGTGCTGAACTACTATGCGCACCATTCGGGCATGTCGATCGCGGCGGTCGCCGACGCGATCTTCGAGGGTCGCCTGCGCGACCGTTTCCACAGCGACCCGGTCATTGAATCGGCTGAACTCCTGCTGCAGGAAAGGGCCCCGCGCGACATCCCGACCGCGACCGTCAGGACCGAGGCGGACGAGCGCGCCAAGGACGAGACCGAAACCGAGAGCCCCGACACCCGCATCGTGCTCGATCCGCTGCGGTCGCTCCGCTCGACCAATGTGATGTCGAACGGCCGTTATTCGGTGATGGTGACGGCAACCGGCTCCGGCTACAGCCGCTGGGGCGATCTTTCCGTTACGCGCTGGCAACCGGACCCGGTCGAGGACCGTCTCGGTTCCTACATCTTCCTGCGTGACGTCAGCACCGGCGACTGGTGGTCGGCAACGGCGGAGCCAAAGCGCGCGGCAGAGGAGAAGGTGCAGACCCTGTTCTCCGACGACAAGGCGAGCTTCGTCAAACTGGTCGGCACATTGCGCTCCGAGGTCGAATGCATCGTCGTTTCCGAAGGCAATGGCGAAGGCCGTCGTATCACGCTCTACAATGAAAGCACGTCCGATCGTTTCATCGAGGTGACGTCCTTTGCCGAACTGGTACTGGGTTTGGAGGCCTCCGATAACGCGCATCCGGCCTTCTCCAAGATGTTCGTGGAGACTGAAATCGCCGCCAATAAAGGAGCGATCTTCGCCACGCGCCGCAAGCGCGAGACCAGCGAGCCCGATATCACGCTGGCGCATTTCGTCACCGATCCGTCCGGACCGGCGCGCGATGCCGAGGCCGAGACCGACAGGCGCGCCTTCATCGGCCGTGGCCGCTCGATCGTCGATGCCGCGGCTTTCGATCCGGGCGCCAGGCTCGGCGGCCATTCCGGCTTTACGCTCGATCCCATCGCCTCGCTGCGCCGCCAGGTGCGCGTGCCCGCCAACAAGAAGATATCGCTGACCTTCTGGACCGTGGTCGGGGCCAACCGCACCGAGCTGGAAGAAGCGATAAACCGCCTCGACCATCAGGAGAGCTTTGCCCGCCAGGCCATGCTTGCCTGGACGCGCAGCCAGGTGCAGACCCGCCATATGGGCCTCAGCCTGACCGATGCCGCCAATGTGCAGAAACTGGCGCGCTATCTGATCTACCCCGACGCGTTCCTGCGCTTGCCGGCCGAATCCCTCGCTTCGGGCCTGGGCAAACAGTCGAGCCTGTGGCCGACCAGCATTTCGGGCGATTTCCCGATCTTCCTGGTCAGGATCGGCGACGTCGCCGATCTGGAAATCGTCGCCCAGGCGCTGCGCTTCCAGGAATACATGCGCACCCGCGGCATGATGATCGACTTCGTCGTCGTCAACGAGCAGGCTTCGTCCTATGTCCAGGACCTGCAGCGCGCGGTGGAGACGCTGTGCGAAAACAGCCGTCTGCGCGGCAAGGAACTCGGTCCCCGCCAGCACATTTTCGCGGTGCGCCGCGACCTGATGGAAGAGACCACCTACAAGACGCTGCTCGCCGTCGCCCGGGTGGTGCTGCATACGCGCAACGGCACCATCTTCGATCAGATCGAACGGGCCGAGGCGGCTGCCTTGCAGGCGCGCGATGGCTTGCCGTCCACCGGATCGCCGGCTCCGCGCGAAATCCCGGCGGCGCATGCCTTTGCCTCGCAGTCCGTGGCGGATGTCAGTGCCGATGGCTCTGGCCTCAGCCAATGGAACGGCTTTGGCGGTTTCGACGGCGACGGACGGCACTATGTGGTGCGTCTGGCTGGCCGGCGCACCACGCCGCAGCCCTGGATCAATGTCGTCTCCAACGCCTCGTTCGGTTTCCATACGTCGGCCGAGGGTGCTGCCTTCACCTGGAGCCGCAACAGCCGCGATTACCAGTTGACGCCGTGGTCCAACGATCCGGTCTCGAACCGGCCGGGAGAGGGCATCTATATCTACGATCAGGCCAGCGGCAGGGCGTTCTCGCCGATCGCCGCCGTGGTGCGCGATCCCTCGATGACCTACGAGGCCTGGCATGGCCAGGGCTTCTCCACCTTCCGCTCGAAGCGTGGGCCTTTGTCGATGGACCTGACCCATGTGGTCGACCCCGTCGATCCGGTGAAGATCACGCGGCTGCGCATCCAGAATTCAGGCGCGGTGCCGGCGCGGCTGCGCGTCTATGCCTACGCCGAATGGGTGCTTGGCGGGCATCGGTCGCGGACGGCCGCCACCATCGTCCCGTCCCGCGACGGGGCGACCGGCGCGTTGCTGGCGCAAAACCCCTATGGGCTCGATTTCAGCGAGCGGGTGGCTTTCCTCGCCGCCGATGCCGCTGCTCATTCGGTGACGGCGGATCGCTCCGAATTCCTCGGCCGGCACGGGTCCAGCGAGCTGCCGCAGGCGGTGCTGACCGGCGCGGCCCTGTCGGGCCGTGTCGAAGCCGGGGATGACCCCTGCGCGGCGATCGCCCGCGACGTCGAGATCCCGGCCGGCGGCGACGTCACGCTGCTCTGGCTGCTCGGCGATGCCGACACCCCCGCGCAGGCGAGCGCGCTGGTGCAGGCGCACCGTGGCAAGGATTTCGACCAGCGTCTGGCCGACAATGAGCGCGAGTGGCGCGGTTTCCTCGACACCATCCAGGTCGAGACGCCAGACAAGGCGCTCGATGCCATGGTCAATCACTGGCTGCCCTATCAGAGCCTTGCCTGCCGTATCCGCGCCCGCTCGGCCTTCTACCAGGCAAGCGGCGCTTTCGGCTTCCGCGACCAGCTGCAGGACACGCTGGCGCTGCTGGCGCATGATCCGACGCTGGCGCGCGACCAGATCCTCAACGCCGCGCGGCGGCAGTTCCCGGAGGGCGACGTGCAGCATTGGTGGCTGCCGCGCACCGGAGCCGGCGTGCGTACCATGATCTCCGACGATGTGGTCTGGCTGGCCCACGCCACGGCGCGCTATCTCAGTGTGACCGGCGACGCCGCCATCCTCAAGGAGCAACTGCCCTTCATCGACGGGCAGGCGCTGGGCGAGGGCGAACACGATGCCTTCTTCACCCCGGAAATCTCGAAGAAGACGGTGTCGCTTTACGACCATTGCGCGCGTGCGCTCGACCTGGCCATCAAGCGCAGCAGTCCTGCCGGCCTGCCGCTGATCCTTGGCGGCGACTGGAACGACGGCATGAACCGTGTCGGCGAGCACGGCAAGGGCGAGAGTGTGTGGCTAGGCTGGTTCCTGCTGAAGACGCTGGGCGACTTCGCCGCCGTCGCCAAGAGCGAGGGCGACAGCAAGCGAGCGCAGACCTGGGTAAAGCATGCCGAGGCGCTGAAGCGGGCGCTTGAGAGCACGGCATGGGATGGCGAGTGGTACCGGCGCGGCAGTTTTGACGACGGCACGCCCTTGGGGTCGCGCACCTCCGAAGAGTGCAGGATCGACTCCATCGCCCAATCCTGGAGCGTGCTTTCGGGCGAGGGCGACCCGGCGCGGTCGACGACGGCTATGCAGCAGGCGACCAACCTGCTCGTCGACGACAAGCTCAAGATCGTCAAACTGTTCACGCCACCCTTCTCGAAGACGCAGAAGGACCCCGGCTACATCAAGAGCTATCCGCCCGGTGTGCGCGAGAATGGCGGCCAGTACACGCATGCGGCGACGTGGTTCGTCATAGCGCTGGCCGAGATGGGGCAGACGGACGAGGCCTATCGCTGCTTCTCCATGCTGAACCCGGTCAACCACGCATCCGACGAGGCCTCGGCCGAGCAATACCGCGTCGAACCCTATGTGGTGGCGGCCGATATCTATGCCGGAGACGACAAGGGCGGGCGCGGCGGCTGGACCTGGTACACCGGCTCGGCGGGCTGGCTCTACCGGGCGGCGGTCGAGGGCATCCTCGGCATCGAACGGCGCGGCAAGCAGATCACGTTCCGGCCGAAGCTGCCCAGCCATTGGGATGGCTACCAGGCTTCCCTGAAGATGCTGGGCGCCGAGATCAAGGTTCATGTCGTTCGCGACAAAAAGACCAAGACGATCTCGCTTGAAGTCGACGGCTCGAAAACAAAGTCCGCCTCCTTCGAACCCAAAGCTGGTACCAAGACCGAGGTCGTGGTAAAGATACCGGCGTAAAATCAATACCTTAAGTCAATAGGTCGCGCGTCCTTCGGGGCGCGCGACGCCGCGAATGTTTACTTGCGTGCGATCGGCGACGGCATCCGCCAGGCATTGCCTGACACTTCATGCAAGCCTGCAGTGATTAAAAATGTGGCAGCGCTCGGCCACTGCCATGATTTTGCCGCAAGGCTGGCATTTCACCTTTTATCTCAAACCGTTAGGTGATCACGTCAGATTTCGCATCGTCGTCATCTTTTGTTCGCAAAATGGGAACGGAAGCGATAGACGGGCATTGTTTTGCGACGCGTCAACCGTTACGTGTCAAGCAATGGTGCAGTGCACAATACCGCATTGAGCACAGTAGAGAATTGGCGGAGTAGCTGAAGTGTCACTTCTGCAGATCTATTGGAGAGCGCTGGGCTATCTGGCCGCCGACAAGAGGCGCGTCGCGCTGATTTGCGGCGCCAATGTCGCACTTGCCGCTATCGCCATCCTGGAGCCGATCATGTTTGGCCGGGTGATCGATGCCATCTCCGCGCATGGCTCTGTATTCTCCACGCTTGCCGTGTGGGCCGGTTTGGGCGCCTTCAACGTCATCGCTTTCGTCCTGGTGGCGCGCGGCGCCGACCGCTTTGCTCACGCCCGGCGTAGCGAAGTGCTGTGCCAGTCCTTCGAGCGCGTCATCACCATGCCGCTTGCCTGGCATCATCAGCGCGGCACGTCCAACGCCCTGCACACGCTGCTGCGTGCTGTTGAGACGCTGTTCAGCCTATGGCTCGAATTCATGCGCCAGCATCTGTCCACGGCTGTCGCGCTCGTCCTTCTCGTGCCGACGGCGCTCAGCATGGATGTGCGCATGTCGATGGTCCTGCTCGCGCTTGGCGTGCTCTATGTCGGCATCGGCCGTCTGGTGATGAAGCGCACCAAGGCGGGCCAGGCAGCCGTCGAGCGCCATTACCACAAGGTGTTCGCCCATGTGACGGACTCCGTGAGCAACGTCGCCGTTCTCCAGAGCTACAACCGCCTTGGCCATGAGGCCGAGACTCTGCGCCGCTATGTCAAGAACCTGCTCGACGCGCAGAACCCGGTGCTCGACTGGTGGGCCATCGCCAATGCGCTCAATCGTCTGTCGTCGACCATCTCGATGATGGTGGTGCTTCTGATCGGCGCTTATCTGGTGACCCATGGCCAGTTGCGCGTCGGTGATGTCATCGCCTTCACCGGCTTCGCCACGCTGCTGATCTCGCGGCTCGACCAGATGTCGGCTTTCGCCAACCAGATTTCGGAGGCTCGCGCCAAGCTCGAGGAGTTCTACAAGCTCGAGGACTCGGCCGCCGATGCCGCCGAACCGGATGGCCTGCGCGACCTTACCAATGTCACCGGCCATGTCCGCTTCGAGGATGTCAACTTCGAATTCGCCAATTCGGGGCAGGGCGTCAGCGATGTGTCCTTCGAGGTTCAGGCCGGCCAGACCGTCGCCATCGTCGGACCGACGGGTGCCGGCAAGACCACGCTGATCAATTTGCTGCAGCGCGTCTTCTCGCCGTCGAGCGGCCGCATCCTGATCGACGGCATCGACACCCGCACCGTGACCCGCAAGTCGCTGCGCCATTCGATCGCCACGGTGTTCCAGGATGCCGGACTGCTCAACCGCTCGATCGAGGACAACATCCGCGTCGGCCGTACCGAAGCCAGCAATGACGAGATTCACGCCGCCGCCGTCGCGGCTGCGGCGCAGGACTTCATCCTGGCCAAGAGCAATGGCTACGACACGGTGGTCGGCGAACGTGGCGGCCAGCTCTCCGGCGGCGAGCGCCAGCGCATCGCCATCGCTCGCGCGGTATTGAAGGACGCCCCGATCCTGGTGCTCGACGAGGCGACCAGCGCGCTCGACGTCGAGACTGAGGACCGCGTCAAGGAAGCGATCGACGAATTGCGGCGCGACCGCACCACCTTCATCATCGCCCACCGCCTGACCACCGTTCGCGACGCCGATCTGGTCGTGTTCATGGATAAGGGCAGGGTGGTCGAAATGGGTGGCTTCGCCGAGCTGTCGCTGCGGAACGGCCGCTTCGCCAGCCTGCTGCGTGCCGGCGGCCTGCTCAACGACGAGGAAGTCCGCCGCCTCAGCCGCTCCGTGCAGGGCGAGGCCGCGTAAGCATCATCTTTTACCTCCCTCGTGGGGAGGCCGGACCGAAGATCCGGGTGGGGGCAGCGCCGCCCCCATCCCGCTGCTTCGCAGCGACCCTTCCCACAAGGGGGAGGGTAACCAAGCCTGCGACACCACCGCTCGATTGCCCCGATCGCGCTGTCGGTCTATGTAATGCCGCATGAGCGATACGACTTCACGCCTGAGCGGCTGGATGGACCTTGCCAACCCGACGCGCTTCGTTGGGCTGGCCGACAAGGTCGTGCCATGGCTGGCGACGATCGCCGCGCTCATCCTTGCGGTCGGCCTCTATATGAGCTTCGCCGCACCTGAGGATTTCCAGCAAGGCATCACCGTGCGCATCATGTACATCCATGTGCCCTTCGCCTGGCTCGCCATGATGTGTTACTCGCTGATGGCGGTCTCAGCCCTTGGCACGCTGGTCTGGCGGCATCCGCTGGCCGATGTCGCGCTGAAATCGGCGGCTCCCATCGGTGCGGTCTTCACCGCACTTGCGCTGATCACCGGTTCGATCTGGGGCAAGCCGATGTGGGGCACCTGGTGGGTCTGGGATGCCCGCCTGACTTCGGTCTTCGTGCTGTTCCTGATGTATCTCGGCATCATCGCGCTGACCCGTGCGCTCGACGATGCAAGCCGCGCCGCCTGGGCCGCCGCCATCATCACGCTGGTCGGCTTCATCAACATCCCGATCATCAAATTCTCGGTCGATTGGTGGAACACGCTGCACCAGCCAGCCTCGGTGTTCCGGATGGACGGCCCGACCATCGACCCCAGCCTGCTCTGGCCGCTGCTAGTCATGGCCGTCGGTTTCACGGCGTTGTTCTTCACGCTGCACCTGATGGCGATGCGCACCGAAATCCGCCGCCGCCGGGTGATCGCCATGCGGCGGGTAGCGGCTCGGCAGGCGGAGCGGGCTTAACCTTCTCCCACAGGGGGAGAAGGGAAGGCCACTCATCCCATTTTCCCCCGCGCTGCCACCGGCAGCGTTTCGAGCACCTGCTCGCCGTCGATCAGGTTGACCTCGTTGAACAGATTGGTGACGACGCAGCAATGGTCGGGCACCACGCGCACGCGCTCGCCGATGCGCAGCTTCGCGTCACCGGAAAGCGTGACAGTGCCATGTTCTTCACTGAGTCCGGTGACCCTTGCATCGGGAGCGCCGAGCAGTTCGCCAAAATCCTTTAGCCCGAGCGTGTCGCTCGACAGCGCCTTGCTGCCAGCATCGAGAATGGCGCGTGTTGCCGTTGGATGGCTGACGACGGTGGCGAGCACCGTAAGCGCGCAATCGTCGAGGGTGCCGACGCCTTTGGCGACCTGATAGCGGTCGAGATAGATGTAGGTGCCAGGGCGATATTCGGTGACGACCGATGCGTTGCTGGAGCGCCACATGTCCGGGGTGCCGCCGCTGGAGATGCGTTCGCAAGCGAGGCCCGAAGCGGCCAGCGCCTGCTTGGCTTTCGCAAGCCAGGCTTCGGCCTCGGCCGCGCGGCCAGCGGCAGGATAGGTCATCAGCCCGCCAAAGGCGAGGCCACCGGCCTTGTCGATCAGCCTTGCCAGCGCAACCGCCTCATCAGCCGTTTGCACGCCGCAGCGGCCCATGCTGGTGTCGCATTCGACCAGAATCTGGAGAGGATGGCCGGTATCGGTGAAAGCCGCCGCCAGCCCCTCCAGCGTTTCCGTGCTGTCCGCTGTGACCGACAGGGTTACGCGGCCGTGCAGCGCCTTCAGCCGTTCTAGCTTGGCGCGGCCGAGAATGTTGTAGGGTAGAAAAATATCGGACAATCCGGCATCGGCCATCACCTCGGCCTCACCGATCTTCTGGCAGGTTATGCCGACGGCACCCGCCGCCACCTGCTTCTTCGCCCAATAGGGCAGCTTGTGCGTCTTGATATGCGGCCTGAGCTTCAGTCCGTTTTTGTCGGCATGGGCCTGTGCGCGGGCGATGTTGGCTTCGGCGCGCGCGGCGTCGATCAGGATCGACGGCGTATCAAGGTCGTGGACGGTCGGCATCTTCTATTCCTGTGAGAATTTGCAGGGTTTATGAGCCTGAAAGTGCTTGATGTCACGCGGCCAGCGGACCGGATCGCTGGGCCATCCCTGCATGGCGAAGGGCACGGCAGGCAGTGAGATGGATCGACACCGCAGCGGCGTTCGGCTATGCGATTTGCAATGCATGTCGCCCAAAAGTGCCCAGCGGTTTTGGGATGACGACATGCAACAACCTAAAGCGTGTAGACACGAAGGGTCACGATCATGAAACGTTCCGCCATCAACGAAATCATCCGCGAAGCCGACGCTTTCATCCGCTCGTTCGGCTACATCATGCCCCCCTTCGCCTATTGGTCGCCCGAGGAGATGAAGGCGCGCCAGGTCGATTCTTCGGCCATCTACACCTCGCGTCTCGGCTGGGACATCACCGATTACGGCCAGGAAAAATTCAACGAACTCGGCCTGTTCCTGTTTACCGTGCGCAACGGCCGCTACGAGGATATGAAGAAGGGCATGGGCATGCTCTATGCCGAGAAGATCATGATCTCGCGCAAGGACCAGCTGTCGCCGATGCACCGCCACAACATCAAGGCCGAGGACATCATCAACCGTGGCGGCGGCAAGCTGGTGCTGGAACTGTTCATGCACGATCGCGACGGCGGCATCGACCCGAAGGCCGAGGTGTCGGTGCCGGTCGATGGAACCATCCATAGGCTGCCGGCGGGCGGTTTGCTGAAGCTCGACCCGGGCCAGAGCGTCACGCTCCTGCCTGGGGTCTGGCATGCCTTCTGGGCCGAGGGCAAGGACGTGCTGATCGGCGAGGTGTCTACCGTCAACGACGATCTCACCGACAATGTCTTCCGCGAGCCGATCGGCCGCTTCTCCAACATCGACGAGGATGTCGCCCCGGTGCACCTGCTGGTGGCCGACTATGAGAAGTGGCTGAGGTAGGGCAGGCCAAACTCGGCTTGGCCCCGCGCTACCGCGCGTGTTTGTCCGCCTTGCGGTTGCCGAGCAGCAGCTTGCGCTCGAGATGCGCTCGCAGATCACCGTAGTAGGCGGTCAAAAAGGCCTTTGAATCGAACGGTTCGACCTTCGCGCCGATCTTGCGGCCGATAATCTCGGCAACTGCCTTCATCGCGGAATAGTCGTCGCGGCGCAGCACTTCTTCCAGCTTGTGCAATTCCGCGATGCCATAGGCGTCGAGCTGCTCCGGGCTGAAATGGAAGCGCTTGTCGACCGGGTCCTTTCGCTGCGAAAGGTCCTCGACCAGCTTGAATTTCGGCGTCTCCACCACCCAAGTTCCGGCAAGCAGGTCGCCAATGCGCAGCCGGTCGCGGTTGAACAATAGAAACAGCGAAAACAGCAACGCCCACACCAGGCCGAAAACCGTCGACAGCGTGTCGGCGACGCCGGCGCCGCCGCGCGCGGCGATGATCGACAGCGGCAGGAAAACCTCGATCTCGCGCATCAGGTTGCGTGCGATGACCTGATCGATGGTGAGACCCGCGCCGCTGCGCGAGGCGACCCGCACGCCGACGATCCGCTTGCCGGGTGTCGCTGCCCGCCGCCCCGCCTCGAAGGCGATGAAATAGACGTTGCGCAGCAGGAAGATGAAGATGATCCAGACGATGAAGAGCGGCTCCGCCTCCTTCACACCAAGGCCGCCGAGGCCGAAGATGACGACAAGGGTGACCGCAATGGCGGCAGCGACGATGATCACCACATCGAGCAGGAAGGCTGAAGCCCGCGTACCGGCGTCCGCCAGCTTGACCCTGAGGTCGACACCTTCCGGCGTGATCAGCGGCCTTATCAGCTCGGCAGGGTTCCTAGCCGTTGCCATGCCGCACCATCCGGAACAGGTAGAAATAGGCGATCCACAAGGCCAGCATGCCGCCGCCAATGGCGTAGCGCGCCGCATCGCTGGTGATCGTCTGCCGGCCGATGCCCTCTAGCAGGCCGGCAAACAGAAGCATCATCATCACGCCGACCATCACGGTCGCCGCCACCCGCCCGGCCTGGGCGGCGGCGGCCATCCGGGTCAGTTCGCCGGGAAAGGCGATGCGCGTGCCGATGCGCATGCCGGCCGCGCCCGCCAGCGCAATGGCGAACAGTTCCGTCGTGCCATGGATCGACAGCCAGCCGCCGAGCTCCAAGCCCAGCCCCTTGGCCGCATAGACCTGGAACAGCGCGCCCAGCATGCATCCGTTCATCAGGATGATCAGCACGCTCGGCACCGCGAAGACGAAGCCGAGAGCAAAGGCCAGGATCGCCACCTGCGTGTTGTGGGTGAACAGATAGGCGGCAAATCCGGACAGGAAGTGGCTGCTGCCGCCATCGTACAGCACGCTGCGCAGCACTTCGGCAGACGAATCCGGGTTGCGCCCGCCGGCAAGGCTGGGCGCGATAATGGCGTCGTACCAACGTTTGTCGGAGGCGACCAGCCAGTAGCCGGCAATGGCGCCGATCACCGTCAGTCCGACCGACACCCAGGTCTCGCGCCACAGGTCGCGGATCGCCGCCGGCCAGTCACGCAGGAAGAAATCGCCGACGCGCTGCCTCAAGCTGCGTCGCGCGCCATAGAGATAGAAGTACCCGCGTAGGCTGAGCGCCTCCAGATAGGCGATCAACGCGCTGTCGAGCGACGTCGCGCGGGCCACCGAGAGCGAGGACAGCGCCGAACGATAGAGCAGGGGCAGCGACAGCAACTCGTCTTCCGAAAGCGTGCGCGGCGCACGGTTTTCGACGCGGGCCAGCAGCGCCTCGAACGCCTTCCAGTCGGCCTCGCGCTCGTGGCGGAAGCTTGCCAGCGACTGGCGTACGGCATCGGTGCCTGCGGGCAGCGTCATAGGAGGTTTTCCTCCTTGAGCTGGATATAACGCTCGACCAGGGCCGGACCGAGCCGCTGATGGTCGGCCTCGATCACATGCGCGCCAAGCAGCCGCAGTCGCCCGATCACCACTTGCCGCTCCCGAAGCAGGCCGCCGGCGGTGACCGCGCGGGCCACATCCTCGGGTTTCGTGGGCTGCATGTCGGCCAGCGTCTCCAGTTCGACATCCTTCATCAGCATGAACAGCACCAGATGCCGCTCGGTCAGCCGGCCGACGGTGCGCAGCATCAGTTCGGCGCTGATCGGGTCGACGAAATCGGTGAAGACGATGACCAGCGAGCGACGGTCGAGCTTGGCCGCCAATGTCGTCAGCGCGAGCGTGAAATTGGTCTCCTCGCTGGAATAGTCGATCTCGGCCGCGCGCTTCTGGATCATCGTGAAACTCGGCGAGCCGCGCACCGCGCCGCTCGAGACGCGAGGCGTGGCATCGAAGGAGAACAGGCTGACGAGGTCGCCGCCCTTGAGCGCAATGAAGGCCGACAGAAGCGCTGCCGTTACCGCCCGGTCGACTTTCGGCACGCCGTCGACCGGCTCGCACATCAGCCGGCCGCTGTCGATCGCCAGCACGATGTTGTTGTTCTCCTCGATCCTGAACTCGCGCGCCAGAAGCTTGCCGTGGCGGGCGCTGCGCTTCCAATCGATCATCCGCCGGCCCATGCCTGGCTGATAGTCCTTCAGCGCCTCGAACTCGCGGCCCTGGCCGGCCCGCCTTTGCGCGTGGCCGTCGGCGAGCGCGGAGCGCTGCAGCAAGGTGATGGCCTCATCGCGCGCGCTGCTGACGTCGGGCAGCACCGCCACCTTGCGGTCCATCGGCAGGACCACCTGGTTCCAGCTCAGCCCGAACGGGCCGTTCCAGCGCAACCAGACCCGGTCGAAACTGGCGATGCCGCGCCGGCGCGCCGTGAATTCAAGGTCAAGCGTGCCGCCATTCGCGGGCAACGCACCGCCTGTGCGGCTGACCGGCTCCACACGCTGATCGTGGCCGACACGCGCTTGCAGCATGCGCGCCCGCTGGCCGAGGCTGGCCGCGACGTGCACGGTAAAGCGTCCGCCGACGCCGACCTGCGGCGGCGCCGAGAGACTGGCGCTGAGCGAGGCACGCCCACGCCCGGCCGCCGCGTCGACAGCGAGAAATGCCAGCAGCGCGCAGATCCACAGCAGGCCCAGATACCAGACATGCGGCAGCGCAAGCGCGATCAGGAAGGCAGGGATCGCCCCGGCCGCCGCAGCCCACACCGCTCTGCCGGTCGGGTAGATCAACGCGGCGCCTCCGTCTGGTCGACGAGATCGGACACGATCTGCTCGACAAGCCGCCCATCGATCTGCGCCGCCGGCGACAGGATGAGGCGGTGGCGCAGCGCGGGTATGGCGAGCGCCTTGACGTCGTCGGGGATGACATAGGCGCGGCCGTCGAGAGCCGCCCTGGCGCGTGCCGCGCGCGCCAGCATGGCGCCCGCCCGTGGGCTGGCGCCAACCTCGAGGTCCGGGCTTTCGCGCGTGCGGCGCACAAGGGCCGCGATATAGCCGACGACATCGTCAACCAGCGTCACCTCACCAACCGTGGCAAGTGCCGCCTCCAGCGTCTTGCGGTCCGTCTGCGCCTTGATGCCGTATTGCGCGATATCATGCGAGGCGGTGCCGCCGCCGTGATGCACGATGATAGCCTGTTCCTCCTTGAGATCGGGATAGCTCACCCGGTGCTTGAACAGGAAGCGGTCAAGTTGCGCCTCGGGCAGGGGGTAGACACCCTGATGCTCGATCGGGTTCTGCGTCGCCACCACCATGAAGTTCTGGCTGAGCGCATGCGTGGCGCCGTCGAAGGTGACGGCGTGTTCCTGCATGGCCTCCAGAAGGGCGGCCTGCGTCTTCGGCGGCGTGCGGTTGATCTCGTCGGCGAGCAAAAAGTCGCAGAAGATCGGCCCGCGCGTCAGCGTGAACTGCCCGCTCTGGAAATTGTAGATGTTGGAGCCGACGATATCGCCAGGCATCAGGTCGGGCGTGAACTGGATGCGGCCATAGGCGACGCCAAGTGCTTGCGCGAAGCATCGCGCGGTCATGGTCTTGGCGGTTCCCGGCGGGCCTTCCAGCAATATGTGGCCGCCGGCAAACAATGCCGTCAGCATCAGATCGACCGTGTCGCGCTGCCCGGTGATCGCTTTCGCCACTTCTTCCCTGATCGCGGTCGCCAGGGCCTTCACATCATCGACGTTCACCGAGCCTCCTTGTCGTCCATTCATGCAGCGCTTCCGCTGCCTCATGCATTTGCGCCAGGGTCCTGGCTTCGCTCGCGGCCTTGAAGCGGCGGCTGAAGCCCTGCGTTTCGCTTCGGTCGCGGGAATCGAGCCAGCGGTCGAGCGCTTCGCCCGGCAAGCCTTGCGGCGCGCTGAGCAATGCGCCGGCACGCGCACGCATCAGCGTCGCATACCGATCGCCGAGCTGCCCGAGCCGCCCGGCGCGCTTCAGGAGCATCGCGGTGGTGTCGACCAGCGCCCGCTTGCCGAAGGCAATCGCCCGGGCCTCGGAGCGCGGCGGTCCGAACCTGCCGAGCCCATGCAGGAAGGCAAGGGCGGCCGCCGCCAGCACCGACAGCGTCAGCGCCAGGAAGGGTGGCTCGACCAAAAGCTTGGCGAGATCGTATTTCTGCCCGACGCCATGCAGCGTCAGGTCGAACATCACGGCGCCCTTTCCGGGCTCCAGCATGGCGATCATGTCCAGTGCCGCCGCCGCCTTTTGCGGATCCTTCAGCGCCGCGTTGTTGATCAGATCGGGGTCGGTCAGGATGTAGAACGGCTCGTCGTCGAGCTCGGTGAGAATGGCCTTGCCGTTGCCCGCCGCGATCAAGGGGTGGTCATCCGCCACCCATTGCAGGTCTTCCGGCGCGGTGACCATGCGGCCTGCGACGTCGATCTGCCCGACCAAACTCTTGCCTTCGCCGAGCTTGGCCTTGGCGATGCGCCCGAGCCAGTCGTTGACGACCGTATCGGGCAGCCGTTCGAGCTTCATCTCCCAGCCTTCATGGTCTTGCAGGGGCAAGATGATCCATTTGGGCAACACGAACAGCGTGGCCTTGCCCGAGCGAAGCTTGATGATCCTTGCCAGCGCGGCCGGGTCGCTGTTTGGCGCGATGGTGACGATCAGCAGGAATTCGGACGCCAGGCCGGAGCCGAGCGCTTCCTCGCTGCGCGCCATGGGTGGCGCCTGTCCATTGGCGAGTTTCAGCCATTCGACGAGCCCGGCATAGCCGGAGCCGCCCTTGGAGAGCGGCGTGCCGCCGCCTTCCGGCTGGCGAAAGTCCGGCGCGTAGGTCGACAGCAGGAAAAACCCCGCCGCGGCCAGCAAGCTGGCAAAGATGCCCCAGAACAGGGTTTTGCGGCTGAACGGTTCCTGCGCGGCGTCGACCGCTGGCGCGCTCATGTCCAGGCATCCCTGAAGACGAAGCGTTCATAGGCGCCACGCGCCTGCTGCCAGCCTTCCGCTCCGACCGGCCGGCGGGCAAACAGCGCTGCCTCGACAATGCGCGCGATCTCACTGAAGGCGCTGCGTGCCCGCGCCGGCAACGACGTGGCGCTGGCGATGTCGCGTGAAGTGAGCGACGGGCGCAGAAAGTCGGGCAGCCGCCCGGCAATGTCGGCGACGCTGCGGCGAAGCAGAAGATGCACCGCCTCGTCATACTCGCCGCGCGCGGCGAGTGCGTCGGCCTCGGACAGCAGGATCTGCGCGGCACTCGCATTCGGGCGCCATGCCTCCTCCGCCTCTGCCTCCTTACGGGCGCGCCGCCACGGCAGGCGCCATGCCACGCCCTTGGCTTCGAGGGCAACCAGAAGCGCGATGACCGCGACGCCGACGATCACCGCGCCCCAGAACAGGTAGATCATGTAAGGGCCGATCTTCGCCAATGCCTCCAGAAAAGGCCGCAGCCATTCCGGCGGCTCGGGCTGCACCAGTGTCGGCAAGTCAAACTGGATGGAATCGTCCGCAAGCAACTGCTTGTGTATCTTTGCCAGCCATTCGGCGTCCTGCGGCTGTGCGACTGTCACCCGCTCGCCCCTCTGCACCTGCGGTTCGGTGTCGACACTGGCAATACGCCTGGACAATTGCAAGTCCACTGGACGAAGCCTTTTAATCTTGGCAGATTTACTTTCGAGGTTGGTTGTTTGGATGTTGCGGCGGCTCGGGGGAATATCATGACCACTGCGACATTGGGACAACCCGGCCGGTTCGAGATCGGCAGGGTGTTCAACAACACCTTTGCCGTCTTAGGCCGCAACATCGGGCTTTGCCTTGGCCTTGCCGCGCTGTTCGCCGGCGTGCCGACGCTGCTTGTCCGGTTGTGGAGCCAGCCGCAGGTCGACGCGATGTTGCGTGGTGATCCGGGTGCGATGGCGGATCCCCATGCGATGTTCCGCAATTCCTATCTCAGCCTCGTCCCCGGGCTGGTTTCCTTCGTTTTCACCATGCTGCTTCAGTCGTCACTGGTCCGGGCGACGATCGAGGACCTGAACGGCAGGCGGCCCTCCTTCGGCGACTGTATTCAGATTGCGATCCGCTTCCTGCTGCCGACGCTGGCGATTGGCTTCCTCGTCGCCTTTGGCTCGGTCCTTGCCATGCTGGCCCTGATCGTGCCCGGCATCATCTTGTGGCTCGGATGGTCGATGTCGGTGCCGGTCCTGATCCAGGAGCGGCGTGGCGTTTTCGGCTCGATGTCACGCAGCCGTGCCCTGACCAAGGGAAACCGCTGGTCGCTGTTTGGCCTGTTTCTCATATTGATGATCATCGCGATGGTCATCCAGTGGGGGATATTGCTGGTTTTCGTCCTGTTTGGCGGGATTCTGGCGCAGCTGGGCGCCGCGCTGGTGCAGACCGTGATCTCCATGGTGCTGTCGATCGCCGCCGCGGTCAGTTATGTCGAACTGCGCCAGGTCAAGGAAGGCGCAAGCATCGACGAACTGGCGCAGATATTCTCGTAGCGGACGGCGCCATTCACATGAGGGCGACAGCCCACTTCAACGACGGAATGGTTTGCGCGCTCGTCCGACACATGCCTGACGAACTGGGTCGGGGGTGATCACGCTTGAGGATGGCTCTGCCGAGCCCGGCCAATTGCGGCAGCTTCATCAAAATGGATGGCGACTTTCATCCGCGCTTGTGGTGGCATCCAGCCCAATTGGAGAGCGGACCGCCGGAGCAACAGGTCCATATTCCGGTGAGTGGGCCAACTCCCTCATTGAGCGGCCTCTTCATAGGCTCCGACCGAGGATAGTCGATATGTATGATCCTGCCGAGAGGAACAAGAGGCCGGCTCGCACCCAACCAGCCGAAGATGAGCGGCTGGCGCGGCTCGAGAAAACGGCCAGGCTCAAGCGGCTTCGGTCCTACGCTTCCTGGCTTGCACCTGATGCATACGCCCAATTTCATGATGAGATCGACTGCTCTGCGCTAATTGAGGAAAGCCGTTCATTCAGCCTGGCCTGATCGGCTGATGCCGCCGCGCCGCGGCCATAAGATCGTGATCCAAGGCTCGGTCTGTGCGGTGGCGGCTCGGGCTTCCATCTCCTGAAGGTTGGCTTCGAATAGGAACATCGTCAGATCGGAATCTCAGTGACAGCAGCCGCGCTGCACGCTCGTTCGGCACAGGCATGACGAGCTGATCGCCACATCCGCCTTGACCAGCGCCGTGGCGAGTCTTGCCTGCAGGGCCAGCAACTCCTCGCTCTCGCCACGCCGCCGCAAACATTCCACCAGCCCGTGCAGCGCCCAGACATTGTCCGGGTGCTGGGCGCAGCGCTGCACCTTGCCGGTGAGGCCGAGATCGTCGCGATAGACCTGCTCGGCCTCTTGCATGTGGCCCTGGTCGAGAAGCAGTGCCGCCAGCGCATGGCGGGGCGGGTGCATCCACGCCCATGGCTCGGTGTAGGAGAGGTTGTCATCCAGCTCGACTGCCTGGCGCAAATGGCCATAGGCCTCCTCGTGCCGGCCCTGATGGTAGGCAAGCTCGCCGTCGAGCAAGGCGGCACCGACAGCGAGCGAGGCGCGGGTCGGGTTGCTGAGGAAACGCCGTTCGGTCGGAATGGTCTCCATATGCCGGTGGAACCGGTCGCGCTCGCGCTCGGCTTCCGTGAATTGCCTCAGCGTCGCATGCGCGACACCCTTGGCATAGTGCTGCATGGCCGCCGTCAGCACATACAGGCCGGGCTCTTCGACCGCCGGTTCGTCGATGATCTCCTGCCAGCGGCCGAAGCGCACCTGCACATGCGATTTCATCGCATGATAGCCTTCCACGGTCTGGGTGAGTTTTGGGCGGTCTTGGATGCCGACCACGTCTCGCGTCACTAGGCTGCGCACCTTGTCGGCGGCCCACAGCGCTGGCCGATACTGGGCAAGGAACATGCATGTGAACATCATCAGATGCAGATCGTGACAGCAGCCGAGCAGATAATAGGTCGGCTCATCGGCATAGGCGAGATAGAGGTCGTTGGCGCGGACCGCCTTTTCGCTGGCGATCCTCGCCTTCTCATAGTCGCCGCACAGCACGTAGATATGCCCAGGCATATGGTTCATGTGCCCGGCATCCGGGCACATTTCGCCGAGCCGGTCGGCCGAGCGCAAGCCGCGTTCCGGCATGGTCGACATTTCCAGGAGATGGATGTGCAGGTGCAGGATCGCCGGGTGTTGTGAGGCACCTGCCTCGTCGGCAAGCCGGATCGACCGCTCGCAAACCTCCAGGGCTTCCAGCACGTCCGAATTCGGTGCCGGTTCCCCCGTCTTGAGGTTCCACAGCCGCCGCACCGTGCGCATCATCAGCGCCTCGACCAGCAGCGCCATCACATCATGATCGTCGGGAAAATCGTGGTAAACCCGCCGCATCGCGGCGGCATAGGCATCATCCCATCGTTCGAAATCCTGTGGTCTCACCTTGTGCGGCTTCTGAAAGCGAGAGGCCAGCGCCTCGATCAATCGCCGTTCGATCTCCCTGGCGCCAGCCGCATGGGCGCGCGCCAACTGGACATGCTGGAAGCAGCGCCTGGTCGCGCTGTTGGCCTCGGCCTCGCCATGTTCCTTCCAGGTCAGATTGTAGAAAGGCCCGGCGGCATAGGCGATGCCCCAATGCACCATCGCGCAGCCGGGATCGGTCTGCAACGCCTTCTCAAAACACTTGATGCCTTCCTCGTGGTTGAAGCCGTAACACCAGTTGAGCCCGATATCGAACCAGCGCTGGGTCTCAGTGGAGCGGGTGGAGATCGAGCGGCGATAGGTGCCGAGGTTGAAGTGGTCCATTTCCCGGCTCGTCTGACTCATTGCCTTCGTCAGACAAGCGCAGTCGGTGTGCCCAAAGCTTTCTGACCTTCGGCACGATCCGGACTAACTTGCACTTTGGCTATTTTCACCCGCATATCCGCATCACCATATAATGGCGCCATTATACGGGACACGCACCGATATTTGGAACTGCTGTGCGGGCGACCTGATACAGGATCTGCAAATCAGAATTTATAGGCGATCCCGATTCGGACCTCGTTGGTCTTGAGGTGTTCGTGCTCTTCCCAACCCGAGTCAGTGTTATCGGTTGCAGTCGTGACCTTGCCGAAATCTGTATAGCGATATTCGGCCTGGCCGACCCAGTTTTTGTTGAAAGCGTAAGCGAGGCCCGCGCCGACCGTCCAGCCGGCCTTGATTGTCGACTTGGAATCCGTTGCCGGCCCGTCTTCGAACTTCGTGTGAATGTCTCCCAGCGCCAAACCGCCGGTGACATAGGGCATCCAGTTGTCAAAGGCATAACCCAGGCGCCCGCGCAATGAGCCCTGGGCGTCGATATGGGTATTGTCGTCAGTTCCGAACGGCCAGTCCGGGTTGTGGCCGACAATTCCGGAGGCCTCGATATCGCCTTCGACGCCGCCGACGATATTGCCCCATTGCATGTTATAGCCGGCAAAAATACCGCCGGTGACCCCACGGAGCCTGAAGCTATCCGAATAATCTGAATCGCCGCTGGCGATGTTCTCGTCCTGGATATGGTCCTTGCCCCAAGCGTAACCGATCTGGCCGCCGATATAGGCGCCTGTCCAATCATACGTGGAAGCGACCGGAAGTTCATTCACAACATCGGCCGCCATGGCCGAGGAAAGGGTGGCGCCAAAAAATGCTGCTGCCAAAATGTATTTCATAGTCTGTCCCCGCCTGGAGCTATGCCTGACCCGAGCTCTATGTATCAGTATCACAGGAATTCCCTTACGGAACGCAATTGCATGGTTGAAGCGCACGCTTTCCCCAAAGCATGTTGCTACAGCGCAACAAAAAGGCGTTTTGGAGGGCCATTTGGCCTGTTTCCAAACGATTGTCGCCCCGATCTTCGAGTTCGCGGAGGAGCCGCGTTGCCACGGTGAGCCGGCCGCGGCTGGATTCCCTCGCCATCAATGTGTGCCTCCAAGCGTTGCAAGCGCCATGGTGGCACCGCCGCTGTTTAAGAGGGTAGGCTGGCGTCTCTGACAAGAAAGCCACCCTGCTTGTGCGTGGCGTGGGCGGCTTTGAAAATGGAGGTCTGAATGGGAATTGAACCCATTACGTCGGTTTTGCAGACCGATGCGTCACCGTCCCGCCATCAGACCGTGCTGGTGTTATGGTCATACCACCAACGCGCGTCAGCCTTGCTGCAGGCGCTCCCCCCTGCGCGGTTTGGGTGAAGGGATTGTCGGTGGCGCGCCGCCCTTAGTTGGTCTCTTCGCGCGGCGCCTCGCTTTGCCAGCCGGCCAGCTCCGGCAGGTCGTCGAGCCAGCTTTTCTCGCTCATCAAAGCATCGCTGGCCTGCGGTGCGGCCTCCGTGGCGTTTTGAATCAGCCAGTCCATCCACTTCCGATAGGCGACCGGATCCAGTTGGGGTGGCAGCACCTTGGCCTTGGCCAGCATGCGTTTGCGGAAACTGGTTTGCCTGCGCAGTTTGGTCGTCGTGAACTTGATGACCTTGCCTTGATAGTCGACCGTCCAGCGGTCGCCTCCAAGACTGACAAGGCTGTCGATCGAGAAACCGGCATCGACCGGTCGATCCCGCCAAGGAAGCTCGATGGCATTCTTTCTCAGATCGAGTGCCCATCGCCTATAATCGAAACCCGCGCGCTGCGGCGGCAGCACACCGGCCTGTTCGAGCATCTTCCTGCGGAAGGTCGGCTGCTTCTTGATCTGGCCGGTCGTGAACTCGACGCGATGCCCACGAAACTCGACATGCCAACGGATCCTTCCGTTGCCGACATACTTCACCAGCCTGTCGATGAGGAATTCACCATCGGCAAGCGTCACGCAGCCTTGGCGGATGCTTTCGTGAATGAACTCGGTGTCAGTGACCATTATCCGGCCTCGTGCTGGAAACTTCTACGCAACTTAGCCATTGGAACGCACCTGCCACCATCAATCTTTTTCACTCCGGAAATCTCACCTGCCTCAAGCCGCCCAAAGTGACGCGCCGTGCGTGTTCTCGGACGGGAAGCTTGTTTCAGGTGCGGCGCATCAGCCAGCCCGCGCTTGCTGTCGGCTGCCTTGAGGCCTTCCATCCTGACAAGAATGTGCAAGCCGTCGTGTTACGGTCTGTCATGTCATCGATCTGATAGCCATCGAAGCAATGGGAGAGTTCGCCACGTCCAGGATCAACCGCCGCGCCTTGCTTTTCCACTCCGGCAGCGCAGCCGTCGCCTCGACGGTTGCGGCAACCGCACGCGCCACAGGGTCGCCGGGCCGAGACCAGGAACCGTCAGATAGATTGCGAGAGCTGATTGAGGCGCACAGGATTGCATATGCGGCGTTCGGCAAGGCGCTGCACGATTTAGGCGGCGACTCCGGCGGAGCCAGCCGGGAGGAGGAGAGGGCGCTGCTCGCCATCTGCGGCCATGCCGCGGTCGAGGAAGGCGATCGCCTGGCCAAGGCCCGATATCTTCTGGAGATAGAGGCGCGCGGCGAACTCGACCTCCCGGAGCATATGCAGGCTGTTCTTCGATCGACAATGTGGAAGGGATGAGGCGACCGGCGCGCAACCACGACTATGCCACCGCGCTGATGGGCGCGGCGGTTGTTCGCTACATATTCATGCCGCGCCGACAGTCTCGCGGCCCGACGCGAGCCTTTTAGCCAGCAGGTTTGCAGCCTGCCCTACGCCGGCTTGGCGTATTGCTCGGCGCTCATGACTTCGATGCAGACGAAGCGTTCGTTGCCTTCCACCCAGGCGTCGTGGCCGGGCGGGATGGTATAGGACGTACCCTTCGTGAACGTCTTCTGAGTGCCGTCATTCATCTTGATGGTGATGGTTCCGGACACGACGTAGCCGACATGCGATACCTGACAGCTATCCGTCTTGACGACCGGCTTCACGCATTCGGACCATTTCCATCCCGGCTCCATATTGAGCCGCCCGAGCGTAAAGCCTGGAAGCCGCACCACCTCGACGCGTGTCTTGGCGGGCGAGCGAACCTCATCCGGGTTGTCGTGAGATTTGGATTCAAACTTGGTGACATTCATTCCACCATCGGCCATGGCATCCTCCCATACGCGACGCGGAGTCCAATGCTGGCACCTTTCCATTATATTAGCAATTGCTTTTATATCTGCGAAGGTCGACCACAGCCGCGCTCACCACCTGAACGGGTGACCTGGAATGGCCAGCATCAGGACATAAAGTTCTGTGTAAGCTGCTGATTCAAATTATGAATAAAGAGTGGCTGGGGAACCTGGATTCGAACCAGGACTAACGGAGTCAGAGTCCGTGGGTCTACCGTTAACCTATTCCCCAGCAAGCGCGGTCATGGACCGCGCGGGCCGAACGGCTGAGCCGCTTGAGCGCTGCCTTGTAGCCGCCAGCGGAAAATAGTCAAGCCTGCTGTGTGGTTCAATCGCTCCGTTTTGACAGCTGGTTTCAGACGCCGGGGTTCAGGTGCGCGGGCGGGCACAAAATCCCATCCGCGCCTCAGCTCTCTGTCCGGCTGAACTGCGAACGCTCGAAGAACAGCACCACGCCCAGGCCCAGAATCAGCGGGATGATCAGGTAAAACAGCCGGAACACCAGCAGCGCCGCCAGCACGCCGACCGGCTCCATGTCGGAAAGGCCGGTGAGGAAGACCACCTCGAACACGCCGAGTCCGCCCGGCGCGTGCGAGATCTGGGCGATCGAGAAGGAGACAAGGAAGACGCCGAGCACGACGAAATAGCCGGGATTGTGCACCTCGGGCAGGGCGAAGAAGATGATCGCCGCGGCGGCAATCAGTTCGATCGGGCCGATCAGCAATTGCCTGGCGACGATCGGCAGTGCCGGATAGTGCAGTTGGAAGCTGGCGATCTTCAGCGGGCGCAGATGCAGCCAGCTGCCGAAGATATAGGCGGCGACGAGGAGCAGCATCGCGATGCCCGCCGCTTCTGACAGCCCGTGATGGGCGACGCCCGAGAACCGATCGATGATCTGAGGCTCGAACACCAGCACGAGGCCGGAGGCGAGAATCGTCGACAGGACGAAGGTGATCCAGCAGATCGCCACCAGCACGCCGACATCCTGGCCGGTCAGGCCCCTTGTGCCATAGGCACGGTAGCGGATGACGGCGCCGGAAAAGACCGATCCGCCGATATTGTGCGACAGCGCATAGGTGGTGAAGGAGCACAGCGTCACGAACAGCCACGACACACGCTTGCCGATATGCAGCAGCGCGATGTGGTCGTAGCCGGCGAGCGCGGCATAGGCGATGACGGAACTCAGCGCCGCCAGCACCCAGCCGCGGGTTGGGATGGCGGCGAGCCCATCCCAGACATCGTCGAGCGAAATGCCGCGCAGTTCATGCCAGAGCAGCAGCAGCGAGAAGATCACCGCGGCGATGCCGACGACCGGCCAGAAATAGCGTTTCCAGTTCATTGCCTGACTGCCATGCGCTGCGTGCCCGCTTCCTTTTCGCTTGATGGTGGGAGCCCGGCCGCCCGGTGACTTCCATTCATTTCAGAAATGCCTCATTGAAGCCGGCTATTCAACCGCGAACACATGTCGCGCCGACCGCCGGCAAGATCTGCCCGCAGCGAAAGCGGCGCAACGGCAGGCGACAAGGCATCGGCTGCGGCCAGCGTTGTCTTCACCGGCATCCGCGCTACCAATCCAGCCTTGCAGGTACATTACGCGGCGGCGCAAAAGGGCCGTCTCGCCCAGCCGGCAAAATTCGGCATGCGGCTCTTGGTGATCGGCCACGGCACTGTTAGTCTGGCGGCAACTTGAAACATGCCAAAGCGCCTGCTGCGTCCTTCACCGGTTCGCGCGGCGCCGGAAGGAACGACAGTGGAAGACCGCGACACCGGCGCAGGCGCGTCGGAGGTGGGCGCGTCCAGCGCTTCCCCAGGGCCATCGGGCTCGGGGACTGCCGGCTGGCAGCAACGCCGCCCGACGGAGCCGCGCTCCGCCGCTGGGCAGGCGGGCGACGCGCCCCATCACCAGAAGGGCAAGCCCAAGAAGCGGCGCAAGCGAAGGCGCGGGCGCAAGGTTTTTGCGCGCGACGAAACGCAGGGCAATCGATCGCCGGTGCCAGGCCAGGCCGCCCCGGCTTTGGAAGCGAAGCAGCCGACGGCGCCGGCAATCTCCCCCGTCGCTCAAGCGCCGCGCCCCGAACAGGGCACGCGCCGGCCGCCGGTGCATGAGCTGCCGGTCTTTGCGGCCCTCGACCTCGGCACCAACAATTGCCGGCTGCTGGTCGCCGTTCCCACACGGCATGGCCAGTTCCGCGTCATCGACGCCTTCTCGCGCATCGTCAGGCTGGGCGAGGGGCTCACCGCCAATGGCCGGCTCGGCCAGCCGGCGATGGATCGCGCCGTCGAGGCGCTGAAGATCTGCGGTGATAAATTGCGCAGCCGCAAGATCAGGAAGGCCAGGCTGATCGCCACGGAAGCCTGCCGCTCCGCGGAGAACGGCGTCGAATTCCTCGAACGCGTCGAGCGCGAGGCCGGCCTGAAGCTCGAGATCATCGACCGCCAGACCGAGGCGCGGCTGGCGGTGTCCGGCTGCGGCTCGCTGGTCGAGCGCGACACGCAGGGCGTCGTCTTGTTCGACATCGGCGGCGGCTCTTCGGAGATCGCGCTGATCGATCTCACCGGCCGCCGCTCGCCGCGGCTCGCCAACCATATCGTCTCGTGGACGTCGCTGCCGGTCGGCGTCGTCTCTCTGGCCGAGCGCTTTGGTGGCCGTACCGTCACGCGCGAGATCTTCAACGCCATGGTCGACGATGTCGCCGGCCGGTTGGCGAGCTTCGACGGTCGCGACCGGCTGAGCCACCTCAAGGCCAGCCCGAATTTCCATCTGCTCGGCACGTCCGGCACGGTGACGACGCTGGCCGGCGTCCACCTAGATCTCGAGCGTTACGACCGTCGTCGGGTCGACGGGCTGTGGATGGACCGCGACAGCGTCGACCGCATGGTGGAACGACTGGTCGGCTGGGATTTCCAGCAGCGCTGCGCCAACCCTTGCATCGGCGCCGACCGCGCCGATCTGGTGCTGGCCGGCTGCGCTATCCTCGAAGCGATCCGCGCCGTCTGGCCCTCGGAGCGGCTGCGCGTCGCCGACCGTGGCCTGCGCGAAGGCATATTGAGCGAGCTGATGGCCGATGACGGCGTCTGGCGCAACGATGGGCGTGGCCGACAATGACCAAGAAACCGGAAAATCCAGGATCGGCCAGCATTCGCGTGCTGAAGACGCGGATCAAGAAGAAGAGCGGCCTGAAGGAATCGTCGCGACGTTGGCTGCAGCGCCACATCAACGATCCCTATGTCCAGCGCTCGAAGGCCGACGGCTATCGCTCGCGCGCGGCCTACAAGCTGATCGAGATCGACGACAAGCACCATCTGCTGAAGCCCGGCATGAAGGTGATCGACCTCGGTGCCGCCCCCGGCGGCTGGTGCCAGGTCGCGGCCGCACGCACGAAATCGACGGCGGAAAATCCGCATGTCGTCGGCATCGACTATCTGGAGATGGACGCCGTGCCCGGCGCGCCGGTGCTGTTGATGGATTTCCTGGATCCGGATGCGCCGCGCAAGCTCGCCGAAGCGCTGGGTGGGGACCCGGATGTCGTGCTGTCCGACATGGCGGCGCCAACCACCGGCCATAAGCGCACCGACCACATCCGCACCATGCATCTGTGCGAGGTGGCGGCCGATTTCGCGCTGTCCGTCCTGAAACCGGGCGGCCATTTCCTCGCCAAGACTTTTCAGGGCGGCGCCGAGAACGAACTGCTCTCCATGCTCAAGAAGAATTTCCGCTCCGTCCACCACGTCAAGCCGCCGGCCTCGCGCGATGAATCGGTCGAGCTTTATCTGTTGGCCAAAGATTTTAAGGGGCGAGAGTCCGGTCCGCCGTCAGGCGGATCGGAACGTCCAGTGGACGTTCCGAAGGACTCGAGCGCCCGGAGCCATAGCGAAGGGCCGGGGGACGCTGACCGCTGAGCCGGCCTTCACTCCCCCGGCGATCTCACGGGTTCCAGCGGCTTGGGCGTCGTCAGGCGGCCATGGCCGGAGACGGCATTGCCGGCGTCGGGCGCCAGCCGCATGAAGGACAGCGACGCCGCCGCCGATACCGCCGCCACGATGAAGAAGGCGATGTGGAAATCGCCCAGCGTCAGCGGTCCGCCATGGATCGAGGTCGAGACTTCCAGAATGCCGCCGGCCAGCGCCACGCCGAGCGCGATCGACAATTGCTGGAACACCGCCGTGATCGGTGTTGCCTTGCTGGTGTCTTCGGCCGACACTTCGGCATAGGAGAGCGCGTTGACGCCGGTGAAGAACATCGAGCGGATGAAGCCGCCGACCAGCAATATGGCCAGCATCAGCACGTAAGGCGTTTCGGGGGTGAAGAGGCCATAGATGGCGATCGATGCGGCGGCGACCAGCGAGCCGACGATCAGCACGCGGCGGAAGCCGGCAACGCGAAAAATCAGCGCGGTGACGAATTTCATGCCGATGGCGCCGATCGCCGAGACGAAGGTGATCATGCCAGACTGGAACGGCGTCAGCCCGAAGCCGATCTGGAACATCAGCGGCAGCAGGAACGGCACTGCTCCGATGCCGATGCGAAACAGCGAGCCGCCAAGCACCGATGAGCGGAACACCTGGTTGCGGAACAGTTCGAGCGCCAGCAGCGGATTTTTGGCGCGCCGCGCATGCATGAGGTAGAGCGCGCCCGACAGCAGCCCGACCCCCACGGTGATGAAGCCGGTGGCCGGCGGCAGATAGGGCAGGCTGACCACGGACAGGCCGAAGACCACGCCGGATGCCGCAAGCCCGCTCAGCACGAAGCCGATGAAATCGAGCGGCGGCGTCTCCATCGATTCGGTTTCCGGCAGGAAGCGCGTCGCCAGCCAGATGCCGACCAGGCCGATCGGCACATTGATCAGGAAGATCCAGTGCCAGGTGAAATAGGTGGTGATGAAGCCGCCGATCGGGGGACCGACCAGCGGTCCGACCAGTGCGGGAACGGTCAGCCACGACATGGCGGCGACCAGGTCGCTCTTGGGCGTGGCGCACACCAGCACCAGGCGCCCGACCGGCGTCATCATGGCGCCGCCAATGCCTTGCAGGAAGCGCGACACCACGAAGGCCGGCAGCGAACCGGACAAGGCGCAGGCGACCGAGCCGACGATAAACACCGCAATCGCGGCGCGAAAAATGTTCTTGGCGCCGAAGCGGTCGGCCATCCAGCCGCTGATTGGAATGAAGATCGCCAGCGACACAAGATAGGCCGTCAGCGCCAGCTTGAGCGCGATCGGGCTGGTATGGATATCGATGGCGATCGCCGGCAGCGATGTCGCGATGACGGTCGAATCCATGTTTTCCATGAAAAGTGCGACCGCCAGGATCAGCGGAATGGTGCGATTCACAAGCGTGACCGTTTTCAAATTTTCTATTCGGCCGGGGGCGAACCGATACAGGGGGCGGTTATCATGGCTGGACACCGATGTCGTGTTAAATTGCTGTCACTTTTGTGCGACCGCAACCACGGGTGGCGCAATCAAATGGTCGAAGACGCTGTTGTGCAATGCAACGATCGGCTTTTCATCCGCGTCGCGACGTGTTACCAGCCAGCGCCAATCCTGAAAGGGAAGATGAGAGTCGGCGCTGTCCATTCCGGTCCAGCGCTTTTTCCGCATTCTAAAGGGCTGGCCATGGCAAAAATCATCGAAACGTCCACAGGCGCACTGGCGCTGACCTTTGACGATGTGCTTTTGCAGCCCGGTCACTCCGAGGTCATGCCCGGCGAAACCGATGTCCGCACCCGCATCGCAGGCGACATCGACCTCAACGTGCCGATCCTCTCCGCCGCGATGGACACCGTCACCGAGGCGCGCCTTGCCATCGCCATGGCCCAGGCCGGCGGCATCGGCGTCATCCACCGCAATTTCTCGCCGGCCGAACAGGCCGAGCAGGTACGGCAGGTGAAGAAATTCGAATCCGGCATGGTGGTCAATCCGGTCACCATCGGTCCGGACGCCACGCTCGCCGATGCGCTGTCGCTGATGCGCACCTATTCGATCTCGGGCATTCCGGTGGTCGAGAATGGCGGCACGGGCGGCCACAAGACCGGCCGGCTGGTCGGCATCCTGACCAACCGCGACGTGCGCTTTGCCTCCGACCCGGCGCAGAAGGTCTATGAGTTGATGACCCGTGAGAACCTCATCACGGTCAAGGAAAATGTCGACCAGGACGAAGCCAAACGGCTTCTGCACCAGCACCGCATCGAAAAACTTGTCGTCGTCGACAAGCAGGGCAATTGCGTCGGCCTGATCACCGTCAAGGACATCGAGAAGTCGCAGCTCAACCCGCACGCCACCAAGGATGCGCAGGGCCGCCTGCGCGCGGCGGCCGCCACTAGTGTCGGTGACGATGGCTTTGAGCGCGCCGAGCGCCTGATCGACGCCGGCGTCGACCTTCTGGTCATCGACACCGCGCATGGCCACTCGCAGCGCGTGCTCGACGCCGTCACGCGCGCCAAGAAGCTTTCGAACTCGGTTCGCATCCTGGCCGGCAACGTCGCCACCGCCGAAGGCACGCAGGCGCTGATCGATGCTGGCGCCGACGCCGTGAAGGTCGGCATCGGCCCGGGCTCCATCTGCACCACTCGCATCGTTGCCGGTGTCGGCGTGCCGCAGCTTTCGGCCATCATGTCGGCGGTCGAGACGGCGCACAAATCGGGTGTGTCGGTGATTGCCGATGGCGGCATCAAATATTCCGGCGATCTCGCCAAGGCGCTCGCCGCCGGCGCCAGCGCCGCCATGATCGGCTCGCTGCTGGCCGGCACCGACGAAAGCCCAGGCGAGGTCTATCTGCACCAGGGCCGCTCCTTCAAAGCCTATCGCGGCATGGGCTCGGTCGGCGCCATGGCGCGCGGCTCGGCCGATCGCTACTTCCAGGCCGAGGTGCGCGATACCCTCAAACTGGTGCCGGAAGGCATTGAAGGCCAGGTTCCATACAAAGGACCTGTGTCTGGCGTGCTGCACCAGCTTGCGGGCGGCCTAAAAGCCGCTATGGGTTATGTCGGTGGCCGCGACCTTGCCGATTTCCGCGAGCGCGCCACTTTTGTGCGCATATCCAACGCCGGACTTCGTGAAAGCCACGCCCATGACGTCACGATTACCCGCGAAAGCCCGAACTATCCCGGCGGAGCCTGAACAATACGGGCTCGGGCGGAGCCTGACCGCGACGGTCCTGCGGCTGCCACGTCACGCGGCCGCATTGTGTTTCCTGTCGGCGGCGGTTTTCATCGCCATGACGGTGATGGAGTTCTTCTATTTCCGCCAGTTGAGCGGCGGCCTGCCGTCGCTCGACATGCGCTATTTCGGTTTCACACCCGACGAAGGCATGGCCTGGCTGACGGCGCTCGGCCGGCGCGGCGGCGAGATCATTCTGGTCTGGCACTATCTGACCTTCGATCTGTTGTTCCCGGCGCTGCTGTCGCTGACCTTGGTGAGCCTGGTCCTGGCCACTGGCCGGCGCCTGCAGAACTTCCGCGAGCTTCCCGGGCAGGTGCAGTCGATCTTCGCGCTGGTGCTGGTGCTGCCCTACACGCTGGCCGACTATGCCCAGAACATCGCCGTGGCGCGGCTTCTGTCCGATTTCCTGTCGGCCAATCCGGATTCGCTGTCTTTCGCTTCGGCTCTGATCGTCACCAAATTCGCGCTTCTCGCCATCCCGGTGGTCGTCATCGCCGCTTTCTGGCTGGTGGGTCAGAGACGCTAGAGCAATTCCAGGAAAAGCGCGTAGCGCTTTCCCTGGGGAATTGCGACAAAACAAAGAGTTAGAGTGGTTTGCCGTTTCCGTGAAGACGGTGGAACACTCTAAGCATGGTACCGGACAGGGCAGGGGAATGTCATGAACCAGACCACGATCTTCTGGCCCGTTCTGGCGCATGTGGCTCTGGTCTACATCGTCTACGGCGTGTTGGGGCGCCGCAGATATGGCGCAATCAAATCAGGTGAGGCCAAGGTCGGACAGTACAAGGCCCGCTCGACCGAGCCGGCGTCCAGCGTCACCGTTGCCGCCAATCTCTGCAACCAGTTCGAACTGCCGGTGCTTTTCTATGTGCTGTGCCTTACGCTGCACGTCACCAACGGCGTCAACTATCTGACCTTGACGCTGGCGTGGATTTTCGTCCTGACGCGCTATTTTCATGCCTGGGTTCACCTGACCAGCAACAATCTGCGGCTGCGCAGCCGTTCTTTCTTCGCTGGCGCGGTGGTGCTGGCGCTGGCCTGGATCTGGTTCGCGCTGCACCTGCTCGGCCTCGTCTGAGGCAGGGTCACGCGGGGGTTGCAGCCCTCGACATCAAGCGCGACGCATAGATTTCGATCCTCCGCCGAAATCTATGCTCGACCGTCCACGCGACGAATGCTGCAATGGCGACCACGGTGCAGAACGCTATGCCGATCCGAAGATACGGGGAGCCGACCCACGGAGCCAGCCATCGTATGATCGCGACACCGACATTCTGGTGCAGAAGATACAGAGGATAGCTGATCAAGCCGATGTAACTCACGCTTCGCCAGATCTTGATATCGCGCAGCTGGACCCCGATGACCCCAACAATTGAAAGCGCGATGACCCAGGCACTGAATGCTGAACCGCCCCACAGTTTGACAACAACCACCAGGCACCCGGCTGTCACGACCGTCTGCACGGTTCGGGTCGATCGCCTCGCCGCGATGCCCATCAAAAAGAAGAGGCCGTAGGGGAACAGAAAATACGGCATGGCGACGCCCTTGAAGGGAAAAATCAGAGCCTGATGGTCTCTCCACAACCCGGAAAAATATGCAATTGCGCCCAGAACGGTAAAGCTGGTGAAAAGGACGAGAACGCGATTTGGCCAGAGGTAGAAGATGAGGCCGAACACGAAGTAGAATTTTGCTTCCGCAAGCAGTGACCAGTAGGCGCCGTCGACCAGCGGCGTTTGAACAAACAGCGTTACCCAGCTTGCGTTTTTCAGGCCGTCGAGCGCTGAAACCTCTCTGCCCGGAAGACCCAGAGCAGCAACCACAATAAGCGTGATCGCGATACAGACGATGAGCGCGGGCTCCAGCCGCGTAAATCTCTGCAGCCAGAACATCCACACGGTCTCAGACCGCTCGGCTGTCATCGCGATGCAGTAGCCACTGATAATGAAAAAGAGAAAGACGCCAACTATCCCTTGCCATGGCAGCGTCATCTGGTGGTCGAACCCGATGTAGTCGGCGGGAAAGCGGGACGTATAGTGGAAGATCAGCACCAGCATCACGGCGATCGCACGCAATGCGTCGATCGCCTCGTATCGCCGGCTCTCGTCCTGATCCGAACGCATCGGCCAGAAGCCTCTAGAGATCGAACACCGCTATTTTACGCTTGTCGAACTTTATGCCGATCTCGCCGCGCACCAGCTTCAGCGCCGCTTCGCCGAAGACGGCGCGCCGCCAGCCCTGCAGCGCCGGCACGTCGGCGTCCTCGCCCTCGGCGGCGATGCGGTCGATGTCGTCGCTGGAGGCCAGCACCTTCGAGGCCACGCCCTGCTTCTCGGCGACGATCCTGAGCAGCACTTTCAAGAGTTCGGCCGCGGCGCTCGAGCCTTCCGGCGGCTGGAAATTCTTCGGCAGTTTCGGCATCTGCTCCTTGGGCAAGGCCAGCGCGGTGTTGACCGCTCCAAGCAGGGCCGTCGCCGTCGAGGAGCGCTCCCAGCCCTTGGGCGTTGTGCGCAGCTTGGCGAGGGCCGCCGCGTCGCGCGGCGCCTGCTGCGCCACCTCGTAGATCGCGTCGTCCTTGAGCACGCGGCCGCGCGGCACGTCGCGCTCGCGCGCCTCGCGCTCGCGCCATGCCGCCACGGCCTGCACGATCGCAAGTTCCTGCGGCTTGCGCAGCCGCATTTTCAGCCGCTTCCAGGCGTCCTCCGGATGCGGATCGTAGGTCTCGCGCGAGGTCAGGACGTCCATCTCTTCGTTCAGCCAGTGGGCGCGGTTCTCCCGCGCCAGTTCGGCGCTCAAATGCTGATAGACCTCGATCAGATGGGTGACGTCGGCGAGCGCGTAGTCGAGCTGCTTGTCGGACAGCGGCCGGTGGCGCCAGTCGGTGAAGCGCGACGACTTGTCGAGCCGCGCGCCGGTGATGCGCTGCACGAGCTGGTCGTAGGAAACGCTGTCGCCGAAGCCGCAGACCATGGCCGCGACCTGCGTGTCGAACACCGGGTGCGGCACGAGATCGCCGAGATGGACGATGATTTCGATGTCCTGGCGCGCTGCGTGGAAGACCTTGACCACGGCCTCGTTGGCCATCAGCCGGAAGAACGGGGCGAGGTTGATGTCGGGCGACAGCGGGTCGATCAGCGCGGTGACGCCAGGCGCCGCCATCTGGATCAGGCACAGGATCGGCCAGAAGGTCGTTTCGCGGATGAACTCGGTGTCGACGGTAACGAAATCCGACTTTTCGAAAGCGGCGAGAACGGTCTCGAGTTCTTTCTGGGTGGTGATGACGTGCATCAAATCGCTTTTGGCAGGAGTAAGGTCTTCCTAGATTTCAGCCGGAAAGGCTTTCGTCAAGCTTTGGCGCAGCCATCATCGGCTTCCCGGACCATCGGAATCGCCATTGCGCTTAGCCAGCCGCGCAAAAACGGTCGACGTGCGCAGCAGCGCGATGAAGCGGCCGCGCTTGCCCACGGGCACGCCGGAGCGTGCCTGCATGCGGTAGAGGATGACGGCGATGAAGATCGCATAGACGGTGGCGCTGAACACGAACAGCGCGCTCGGCCCGAAATGCTGCATCACTGTCGAGGCGGCGAAAGGGCCGCCGATGGCGCCGAAGGAATAGAACAGCATCAGCGCCGCATTGATCAGCACAAACTCGCCGGTGTCGGCTCGGTCGTTGGAATGCGCCGCCGACAGCGAATAAAGCGGCATGGCGAAACAGCCGAAGATGAAGATGATGATGAAGTTGAGCAGCGGATTGCTGCCGGCGATGAACACCAGCGCCAGGGCTGAAAGCATCGCGCAGCAGGTCGTCAGCAACAGCACCCGGCGCCGGTCCCATCGGTCGGAGAGGTAGCCGAGCGGATACTGGATGATGGCGCCGCCGAAGATGCCGACGCTGACGAAGGTGACGACATCGGCGACCGACATGCCGATCTGCTCGGCATAGACCGGCGACAGCGTGCGAAAGGCGCTGTTGGTGACGCCGACGGCGATACAGCCGAAGCAGCCGAGTGGCGAAATGCGCCAGACGCGCGCCAGGTCGAGCTTGACCTCCTCCGGCGGCGTCGGGTTGGAACGGTCGCCGAGCGAGACCGGCACCAGCGACAGCGTGATCATGATCGACATGATGGCGAAGATGGTGAAGCCGCCGGCGCCGAAGACGGGGATCAGGAACTGGGCCGATGTCACCGAGCCGGTATCGACCATCCGGTAGATCGCCAGCACGCGGGCGCGGTCCTTGTTGGTGACGCCGGAATTCAGCCAGCTTTCGACGATGGTGAACAGCCCGGCAAAACAGAAGCCGCCGGCAAAGCGCACCGCGCACCACATCACTGGATCGAGCACCAGCACCAAAAGCAGAGTGCCGACCGAGGCAATCGCGGCCAGCGCCGAAAACGCCCTGATATGGCCGACCGCCTTCATGATGCGGGTGATGGCCAGGCAGCCGAGCAGGAAGCCGGCGAAATAGAACGTGCCCATCAGGCCGATGTCGGAAGCGGAAAACCCCTCCTGCGCGCCGCGCAGCGCAATCAGCGTGCTCTGCAACCCATTGCCGCCGAGCAGGATGCCTGCGGCGAGAAGAAGCGGGATCAGCGGGCGGATGGAGGACATGAAAAAGGCGATCACGTATCGGTGATCCCTTCTTGAACTATCCCTCCCACCAATGCCAGCGGCAATTGCCGCTTGCAGGATCAATCGCGGTTCTGCAGCGCCCCCACTATATTGCCTGGTTTGGAGCGGACGCAGGTCCGTATGGTCCAACTGCCGACCTCAGTTTCGCGACGCGATCTTACCTGGCCGGCCGTCCCGTCCGCGGCGAGGGAAACCTTCAGTCACCCCTCTGCTGCCCGCGCAAGTATCTTGTCACGCGTCGGTTCGAGCGGCTCATCCACCGAAGCGGCCGGTTTGTCGGCGGCCGGCCGCCGGCCAAGCGATCCCGCGGTCAGCAGGCTGAGGATAATGAACGGAATGCCGATACCAAAGGCCGAGCGGATGCCCCAATGGTCCGAGACGAAGCCGAGCAGCGGCGGGCCGAGCAGGAAGGCGACGAAGGAGATCTGCGACAGTGCCGCGACATTGATCGCAGCCGGTCGATCCGTCCGTTGGGCGGCAGCCGAGATCGCCAGCGGGAAGAGGGCGCTGGTACCGATCCCCAGAAGCGCAAAGCCCAGCATGGAGAAGAACGGCGCGGGCGAGAAAAAGACAACGAGCACGCCGGTCGCCATCATTGCCAGCAGCACCCGCGCCACGCCGCTTGGCGAATAGCGGTCGACGAAACTGTCGGCGAAGAAGCGCGTGGTTGCCTGGGAAAAGGCGAACAGCGCCACGGTGAAACCGGCGACGAAGGGGCCGGACTCGAACACGGTGCGCATATAGATCGCCGACCAGTCGATGCTGGCGCCTTCCATCAGCATCGCCGAGAGTGTCACCGCGACGAGAACAAGGATCGGCAGGGTCGGCCGCGCCAGCATGGGTGCCTTCTTGCCGGTGCCGACGAAGCGACTCGGCGCCGGCTGATAGCCGCCGAGGAACAGCGCCATCGAGATCGCGACGATCGGCACGATCAGCGCCAGATGCAGTTGCGGCGATATGCCGAGATGCGCAAGAGCCCCGCCGAACAGGCCGGCGCCGAAAAAGCCCATGCTCCAGAACGAATGCGCGCGGTTCATGATGCGACGCTTGACCAGGAATTCGGTCCGGTCGGCCTCGACATTGAGCATGATCTCGACGCTGCCGATCATCAGGCCGACTGGAAAGAGCATGAGGAAAAGCGCGAGCGGCCCCGGCGCATGCACCGCAACGGCATAGGCAAGCGCCAGCAGTGGTACCAGGACGAGCAGCGCGCGGCGGAAGCCGACGCGCTCGAGCAGCGGCGTCGCGAGCGTCAGTGCCGTCAAGGTGCCGATCGGCGTTCCGATCAGGCTGAGGCCGAGCGTGCCGTCCCCAATGCCCATGGCGTGCTTGATGTCGGGCAGCCGTGGAAAGATGTTGCCCATCGCGAAGGAATAGATCGCGAACCCGGCATAGACGCGGTGTTGCGGGGCAAGGTTGAGACCAAAGCTCATGGCGGCGCTTTCAAAGGAAGGGAGGCTGGCTTGTGCGACAGCCCAGTCGGCCACTCCTTGCATAAACGTGCAGAACATGCAAGAACGTGCACAGAGAAATAAGATCAGGCGAAACAGGCAATGCTGACCGATCAACGGCACCAACTTATCCGTGACCGCCTCGCGGCGGAGGGGAGTGTGCTGGCGGGCGAACTGGCGAGCCGCTTCGGGGTTTCGGAGGACACGGTGCGCCGTGACCTCAGGGAACTGGCGAAAGCCGGGCACTGTCGCCGGGTCTATGGCGGCGCGGTTGCGGCGGCGCCCTTTGCCGCGGCCCCCATCGGTCTGCGCGGGGGCCATGCGGTCGAGGAGAAGGCGCGGCTGGCGAGCACGGCCATGGCGTTGCTCTCCAGCGGACAGACCCTGTTCATCGACGGCGGCAGCACCAACACCGCCATCGCCAAGGCCATTCCCTGCGACCTCGAACTGACCATCGCCACCAATTCGCTCGGCGTTGCCTCGGCGCTGTCCGACCATCCCCTGGTCGAACTGACCGTGCTTGGCGGCAGGTTTGTCCGCGACCTCGGAACCTGCGTCGGCGCCGACACGCTGGCCGCCATTGCACAGCTTGGCGCCGACCTGTTTTTCCTTGGCTCGTGCGGCCTGGATGCCTCACGCGGTGTGACGGCATTCGATTCGGCCGAGGCCGAGGTCAAGCGGGCCATGGCCAGGAACAGCGCCGGCATCGTCATCGCCGTCACCAACGACAAGCTGGCCACCGCGGCGCCTTATCGCGTCGCCGGCGCCGAAGCGATCCGCCATCTGGTGGTCGAAAAGACCGCGCCGGCCGCGATCCTCGCCGATTTCGAACGCCAGGGCGCCGAAATCCACTTTGCTTGAAGGCGGCGAGCTACTTCCACGACGCCGCATGTGCGATGAACACTTCGATATCTTGCTTCGAGTAACCGAGAAGGGTTCCTTCAAGCCTGGCCAGATCATTCGATGTGAAGACGTCGAAGGCCCCTCCGCTGCGACACATTCTGAGAGATCAACAGGCTGAGCTTGCAGCGCCACTCTTCTGTCGGCAGGCAGTAGCGGCGCTCCTCCACCAAGGTTCCAGGATCAGTGTGGGTGAACCTCAGAATACGACCTGTTTCTACAAACGGCTCAAAGTCCGCGTCGCCAATATCTTCGGCGTACATACCCGGTTCGGCCGAGAACAAGGCCATTGGCTTGTCACCCTGAAGCATCAGTTCCATCTCGCGGCCATTGTGCGGGCCTGTTCCCGGCGGGAGAGTGCGTTTTGGCACGTGGGGTCTCCAGATCGCTTGATAAGTGCGTTGTCTCAGGAAGCACGTCTGGCGGCAATGCGTTAAGGCCGGCAAAGACTTAAACCCTGGCGGTCGAACCTGGATACGGCCCGATGTCTCCTTGCCTTGACAAATCCGGCCTCCCATGCGCTTTTCGCGCAAATTTTGGGCCGGGCTTTGATGCTTTGGCCTGCCACCCAGCACCCCGGACTTTACCAATGACAATGCACCGTTACCGCAGCCATACCTGTGCCCAGTTGAGAAAGGGCGACGTCGGCTCTTCCGTTCGCCTGTCGGGCTGGGTGCATCGCGTGCGCGACCATGGCGGCCTGCTGTTCATCGACTTGCGCGACCACTACGGCCTGACCCAGATCGTCGCCGACCCCGATTCGCCGGCCTTCAGGGTCGCAGAGACCGTGCGCGGCGAATGGGTCATCCGTGTCGACGGCGAGGTCAAGGCGCGCCTGCCGGAGACGGTCAACGCCAACCTGCCGACCGGCGAGATCGAGATTTTCGCACGCGAAATCGAGGTGCTGTCGGCTGCCAAGGAATTGCCGCTGCCGGTGTTTGGCGAGCCGGACTATCCCGAGGACATCAGGCTGAAGTACCGCTTCCTCGACCTGCGCCGCGACACGCTGCACAAGAACATCGTGGCGCGCACCAAGATCATTGCCGAGATGCGCAAACGCATGGGCGAGGTCGGTTTCACCGAATTCTCGACGCCGATCCTGACGGCTTCGTCGCCAGAAGGCGCGCGCGACTTCCTGGTGCCGTCGCGCATCCATCCCGGCACGTTCTACGCGCTGCCGCAGGCGCCGCAGCAGTACAAGCAGCTGATCATGGTGTCGGGCTTCGACCGCTATTTCCAGATCGCGCCCTGCTTCCGGGACGAGGATCCGCGCGCGGATCGTCTGCCCGGCGAGTTCTATCAGCTCGACCTCGAAATGAGCTTCGTCGAACAGGACGACGTGCTGTCGACGATGGAACCAGTGATGACCTCCGTTTTCGAGGCTTTCGCCGACCGCAAGCCCGTCACCAAGGACTGGCCGCGCATCCCCTATGATGCAGCCATGCGCAAATACGGCTCCGACAAGCCGGACCTGCGTAACCCGATCGTGATGCAGGCCGTCTCCGACCATTTCCGCGATTCCGGCTTCAAGGTCTTCGCCAACATTCTGGCCAACGACCCGAAGGCCGAAGTGTGGGCCATTCCGGCCAAGACCGGCGGAAGCCGTGCCTTCTGCGACCGCATGAACTCCTGGGCGCAAGGCGAGGACCAGCCGGGCCTTGGCTACATTTTCTGGCGCAAGGAGGGCGACAAGCTCGAAGGCGCCGGTCCGCTCGCCAAGAACATCGGCGAAGAGCGCACAGAGGCGATCCGTCAGCAGCTCGGCCTTGCCGACGGCGATGCCGCTTTCTTTGTCGCCGGCGATCCGAAGAAATTCGTTTCTTTTGCCGGTGCCGCGCGCACCCGCGCGGGCGAGGAATTGAACCTGGTCGATCGCGACCGATTCGAACTGTGCTGGATCGTCGACTTCCCGTTCTTCGAATGGAACGAGGACGAGAAGAAGATCGATTTCGCTCACAATCCGTTCTCGATGCCGCAAGGTGGCATTGACGCCCTGACTAACCAGGAGCCGCTCAGCATCAAGGCGTTCCAGTACGACGCGGTGTGCAACGGATTCGAGATTGCCTCGGGCGGCATCCGCAACCACCTGCCGGAAACCATGGTCAAGGCTTTCGAGATGGTCGGTCTGGACCGTCAGACGGTCGAGGAGCGTTTCGGCGGCTTGTATCGTGCCTTCCAGTATGGTGCGCCGCCACATGGCGGCGCGGCATTCGGCATCGACCGCGTCGTCATGCTGCTGGTTGGCGCCAAGAACCTGCGCGAGATCACCATGTTCCCGATGAACCAGCAGGCCTACGACCTGTTGATGAACGCGCCGTCGGAAGCCAGCCCGCAGCAGCTTCGCGAGTTGGCGCTGCGTGTCGCACCGACCAAGAAGGACGCCTGATCGCCAGCTTCGGGCGAGACTTTAAAAACCAGCCAGAACCGACTCTTTCGAATCGATAATTCAAAAAAATAGCCCGGCATCGCTGCCGGGCTATTTTTGTATGCTGAGGCCGCTTAGATCAGTCCTCGTTGGCCTTGACGCTGACACCGAGCGTCTTCGGCAGGTCGAGCGGGTTGGACATGGCGCCGGCCATGATCAGCGCGAACGGCACCGATGCCGGCGGCTCGGCCGAGATTTCGAGGCTCTTCGGATCGTCGAGATATTTGCTGACCGCCGCGGTCACCTGCGCCGTCAGTTCCGGATTGTTGAGCTGCGCCATGCCGAACGGCACGATCGCCTTGGCCTGGTTGGCGACGTCCTTGGCCGACATGCCCTGCTGCTTGCCGACATATTCCAGCACCTTGCCGGTCAGCGAATCGTCGTCGAAGCGGATCGAGGCGCTGTTGAACGAAAGCTGCTGCAACAGGCCGAGCATGGCCATGCCTTGTGCCGAATTGTCGGCGCCTTGAGGCTGCGCGGCCATCTTCTTCTGCATTTCCTGCAGCGACTTTATGAAGTCGATCGTGTAGCCGCCGAGGTCGAAGGTCATGCCGAGCGTGCCGGCATTCTCGACGGAGATGTCGTATTTCGACAGTTCCATCTTGCCGTCCGAGGGCTGCCAGGTGCCGGCCATTTCGAGATTGCCCGAAATGTTCTGGTAGCCGAGCGCGTTGATGACTTCCTTGGACTTGGGATCGTCGACCAGTGTCAGGTCGGCGTTGAACTTTTCCGTGTTGGCGGTGAATTCCATCGCCTTGCCGTCCGCCGGCGGCGTGATCTCGACGGCAAGCCCGTCCATCGAGAAGGCGGTCTTGTCGGCGACCTTGACCGTCATGTTGGAGAGTTCGGCGGACTTGTACATCATCAGCGAGCCCAGCGGGCCGGTGGCGCCATCGGCCGGAACCGTCATGTCATGGATGACGAAGGGGCTGAGGTTGAGGGTGACGCCGTCCTTGGCGTGTTCGAAGGCCGAGGTCGAGACGGTACCGATATCGAAGCCGCCATTGGCCGCGGTCACGTTCTCTAGCTTGACGTCGCCGATGGTGAGGGCTTCCTTTTCCGCCGCCGGCTTGATGGCAACGCCCTGCAGCACCATGCTGGTGTTGTCGCCGGTCACGCCGGTCCAGGAGATGTCGACGCCCTGTGCCGCCAGCGCCGCCTTCAGCCGGTCGGCAACCGCGGCATCCTGGGCAAGGGCCGCATTCAGCGGCAGCGTGAGCAAGAAGGTCGAAAAAGCCAGTTTCTGGAGAGTTGAGCGTTTGATTGTCATCGCAAGGTCCCTGAGAGTGTCCTGAAATTGTTTTTCAATTCTTTGCACCATCACCATTCCGTGACGAACTGGACGGGAAAAAGGCGTATCCCGGTACCATGGTCGAAAATCACAGTGAAAGGCAAACTCGATCCCACCGTCTTGGCGCAAATCGGTGAATTTGTCATGAAGAGCCGGTTGCCCGATATCATCACGCTTGGCCATAGAGGCCTGATGTAACAGGCTGATGTTGGACGACATCCCCAGGCGTGCGGTTTCATGTTGCAGAACGGCGGGTATGTCTGTCGGCCTCTTGCCGCGAATCACCCGCTCAGCTAGTCCCAGCCCATGGGAAAAAGGCTTTTGCCGCCTGAAAATGGCGGTGGTGATCACATTGAACCGGTCGATCTGAAGAAGGCGCTGGAAGAGCGCTATCTCGCCTATGCGCTGTCGACCATCATGCACCGGGCGCTGCCCGACGTTCGCGACGGGCTGAAGCCGGTCCACCGCCGCATCATGCACGCCATGCGGCTGCTCAGGCTCAACCCCGACCAGGGTTTTGCCAAATGCGCCCGCATCGTCGGCGAGGTGATGGGCAAGTTCCATCCGCATGGCGACCAGTCGATCTACGACGCGCTGGTGCGGTTGGCGCAGGATTTTTCCATGCGCTATCCCTTGGTCGACGGGCAGGGTAATTTCGGCAACATCGACGGCGATAACGCTGCCGCCATGCGCTACACCGAAGCGCGCATGACCGATGTGGCGACCGAATTGTTGTCCGGCATCACCGAGGATGCCGTCGACTATCGGCCGACCTACAATGAAGAGGACGAGGAGCCCGTGGTGCTCCCCGGCGCCTTCCCGAACCTGCTGGCCAACGGCTCGTCCGGCATCGCGGTCGGCATGGCGACATCGATCCCGCCGCACAACGCGGCCGAGCTTTGCAACGCCGCATTGCACCTGATCGAGCATCGCGATGCGCCGGTCTCGAAGCTGATGGATTTCGTCCAGGGTCCGGATTTCCCGACCGGCGGTATCATCGTCGACAGCCGCGCTTCCATCCTCGAAGCCTACGAGACCGGCCGCGGCGGCTTCCGTGTCCGCTCGAAATGGAGCCAGGAGGACCAGGGCAGGGGCACCTGGAGCATCGTCGTCACCGAAATCCCCTATGGGGTGCAGAAGGCGCGGTTGATCGAGAAGATCGCCGAGCTGTTGATGGCGCGCAAGCTGCCGCTGCTCGAGGACATCAGGGACGAAAGTGCGGAAGACATCCGCGTCGTGCTGGTGCCCAAGAGCCGTTCCGTCGACCCGGGCATCCTGATGGAATCGCTGTTCAAGCTCACCGAGCTTGAAAGCCGTTTCCCGCTCAACATGAACGTGCTGTCGCGCGGCAAGGTGCCCAACGTCCTGTCGCTGAAGGGCGTGCTGCAGGAATGGCTCGACCATCGCCGCGACGTTCTGATCCGCCGCTCGAAACATCGCCTCGGCGAGATCGAAAGACGGCTGGAGATCCTCGCCGGCTACCTGATTGCCTATCTGAACATCGACGAGGTGATCAAGATCATCCGCGAGGAGGATGAGCCCAAGCAGGTGATGATGGCCCGCTGGTCGCTCACCGATACCCAGGCAGAAGCCATCCTCAACATGCGCCTGCGCGCCTTGCGCAAGCTGGAAGAGTTCGAGATCCGCAAGGAGTTCGACGGCCTGAGCGCGGAGAAGAAGCAGATCGAGGCGCTGCTGGCGTCCGATGCCAAGCAATGGTCGACGATCAAGTGGGAAGTCACCAACATCCGCGACAAGTTCGGCCCGGAGACCGAACTCGGCAAGCGCCGCACCCAGTTCGCCGATGCCCCCGAGCACGACCTGACCGACATCGCCCACGCTATGATCGAACGTGAGCCGGTCACCGTGGTGGTTTCGGAAAAGGGCTGGCTGCGGGCGATGAAGGGACATCTGGCCGACCTTTCGACGCTGACCTTCAAGGAAGGCGACAGCCTCAAGCTCGCCTTCCATGCGCAGACCACCGACAAGGTGCTGGTCTTCACGACAGGGGGCAAGTTCTACACCATCGGCGCCGACCGGCTGCCGGGCGGGCGCGGCCATGGCGAGCCGATCCGCATCATCGTCGACATGGACAACGACCAGGACATCGTCACCGCCTTCGTCCACGATCCGAAGCGCAAGCTGCTGCTGGCCTCCTATGACGCCAACGGCTTCATCGTGTCGGAGGAGGAAGTTGTCGCCAACACCCGCAAGGGCAAGCAGGTGATGAACGTCAAGGCGCCGGACGAGGCCAAGCGTTGCGTACCGGTTACCGGCGATCACCTCGCCATCGTCGGCGAGAACCGGAAAATGCTGGTGTTCGCGCTTTCGGAAATTCCCGAGATGGGCCGCGGCAAGGGCGTGCGGCTGCAGAAATACAAGGATGGCGGCCTGCTCGATCTCAAACCGTTCACCTTGGAGACGGGCCTGTCCTGGCAGGACTCGGCCGACCGCACCTTCACAAGGTCGCGCGAGGAACTCGCCGAATGGATCGGCGCCCGGGCGTCGGCCGGCCGCATGGTGCCGAAGGGTTTTCCGAGGACGGGCAAGTTCGGGTAGCTAAGCGTCTCTTCCTTCCCCCTGTGTGGGGGAAGGTGGCCTCGCGAAGCGAGGTCGGATGAGCGACTATCTGAGGTGTCAAGTTGCATTTGCGAATTCGTTACGCGCGTCGCGTGCTTTTGCATTGAGAATGACGAGCAGCTTGCGGGCGAGCGCAATGCGGATGACCATTTTCTCCTTTCCGGCAGTCTGCAACCGTTGCTTGAAAGCTTTGGCAACGATGCTGGCAACGAGAAAGAGGACGCCGCGCGGCCCTGCCCGACCGCCGCGCACTGGTCTTCGACCGCTGCGCTTGCCACTGTCATTGGCGATCGGCGCCAGGCCGGCCAACTTGGCG
>NZ_QZXA01000006.1:377500-451958 GCF_003601985.1 Mesorhizobium jarvisii | reverse complement strand
GCGGGCGGGTACTGGGGGCGGTCCCTATTTCAGCTCGAGCAACCGTTCGAGATAGCTGCGCTCGATATCGGGACTGAGCGCGTTGCCGAGCCGTTTGCGGATCGCTTCCAGGATCTGGCGGGCGCGCTGGACGTCGATCTCGTCGGGGACTTTCACCGAATCGCCGAAATCGGGACCCTGGCTGGCGCGCGGCCGGCCGAGCGGGTCGCGGTCGGCATTCTGCTGACGCCCGCCTTCCTGGCTGCCGCCCTGGTCGCCCTGCATGGCCTGCATCTGCTTCATCATGTCCTTGGCGCCCTTGCGCAGCGCCTCGAGTGCCCGGCCCTGGTGGCCGACGGCCTCGTCGCCCTGGCCCTCGCCAAGCGCCTGCTCGGCGCTGCCCATCGACTTGCCGGCCTCGCCAAATCCTTCATTGGGCTCCATGCCCATGCCTTCGAGGCTCTTCTTCAGCTTCTCGAGGTCGTTCTTCAACTGGCCCTGGCCTTCCTGCAGCTGCTTCAGCGCATCGGCGAATTCCTGCGGCGTCATCGGCTTTTGCCTGGCGAGCGGATCGCGGTCCTCGCCGACGCCTGGCTTGTCCTGGTCCTCGCCACCGCCCTGGCCGAGCTGCTCGTCGCGGTTCTGTCCGCGCTGGCGCTCGCCGCGCTGCATCTGGTCCATGCGGAAAGTGTCGTTCATCATCTCCTGCTGGCGGCGCAGGATCTCGCCGAGCTTGTCCATCTGCTGGCGCATCTGGCTGTCCTGCTCGCCGCCCTGTTGCTGACGGCCTGCCTGGAGATTGTTCATCATGTCCTGCAACTGCGACAGCAATTGCTGCGCCTTGTCGCGATCGCCCGACTTCGCCAGATTCTCGATCTGGTCCATCATCCGGTCGATGTCGCTCTGGCGCAGTTCCTGGCCGTTCTGCTGCATTTGCGGCGCATTCGGGTTCTGCTTGGCGCGTTCGGCGAATTCCTGCAGGAACTGGTTCATCGCCTCGCGCAGTTCCTTCATCGCCTTCTCGATTTCCTGGTCGCTGGCGCCGTTCTTGATGGCGTCCTGCAGCGCCTGCTGCGCCTGGCGTAGCCGCTTCTCGGCCGCCGAGAGGTTGCCCTCCTCGATGCCGAGCGCGATTTCCCAGAGATAGGCGACCTCGCCGCGCAGCTGATCGTCGTTGCCGGCCAGTTTCAGCCGGCTGCGCGCGCTCATGATGGCGAGGTAGTGGGACATGTTGTCGAACGTGTCTTCCGGCCGCAGCGTGATGGCGTCGATCAGGTCGAGCACGCGCGGCTTGGCATTGGCGTCGAGCGCAAGCAGGCGGCGCTGTTCGATCACCGCCCGCGCCAGCGGGTTGACGAAAGGCCGCTCCGGCATCACCAGCGTCTTGGTCTCGCTCGACGCGGTGTGGCCGGCGTCGTCGGTGGCGACCAGCGTCAGCTTGATGCTGCTGCCGGCCCAGACATGCTCGGTCAGGTCCTTGGTGGTCTTGGCGGCATTGGACTTGCCGCCGCGGCGCGGCAGCGCCAACGGCATTTCGGGCGGGCCGTAGAGCGGATGCGCGCCAGGCGCCTGCGGGTCGGCCAGCGCGAAGACCGCCTTGGCGGTGGCGGCGCCATAATCGTCGTCGATCTGGTAGTTGAGTTCGAAGGCGCCGTTGGCGGCGCGCTTGGGCTCGCCGACGAAGCGGATCTGTGGCGGTTTGTCCGCGATCACGGCGAAGGCCCAGCGGCCGAGCTGATCCTCGCCCGATTTCAGCGTCAGCGTGCCGTCGCCGGTCAGCTTGCCGGTGAACTGGCGCACCTTGGACGGGGATGCGGGGGCCGGCGCCGCCGGGCTAGCGGCTGGCTTGACGCTGGCCGCCTGTGGTCCGGCAGGGTCGATGGTGCGCGCATTGCCATCCTTGTCGGCATAGGCCAGCGTTTCCTCGCCCGAGCCTCCGGTGACGCGCAAGGAGACGTCGCTGCCCTCAGGCACATGAAACGTCGGCGTTGCCTGGTTGGCGTCGGCCGTCAGGAAGATCGGCGGCTTGCCGGTATAGGCGGGCGGCGTCACCCAGGCATCGATGCGTGGCGGCACGGCATCGTGCGCGCCGTGGGTGCTGAAGCCGTCTTCTATCCTGCCGCCTGTCGGCCCGAAGGAGAAGGCAAAGGCGGTGACGAGCAGCAGCGCCGCCACGGCGCGCAGCCCCCAAGGATCGCGCTCCGGCACCCGGGTGCGCGGCAGGTCGGCGCCAAGGCTGTCGAGCCTGGCGGCCATGCGCTTCTGGTGTTCACGCCACAGCGCCTGCGAGAAGCTGCTTTCGTGGCCGCTTGGCCGGTCGGACTGCACCAGCACGGGGCTGTGCAGCAATTCGTTGGCGGCCTCGATGCGGCGGTCGACCTCGGCGGCGCCAGGCAAGCGGAAAAAGCGCAGCGGATAGAGCGCCGCCAGCCCTGCCAGGCCGAATGCGGCGACAAGGCCGATACGTGCGACATCCGGCAGCTGGGAGAAAACGCCGAACCAGGAGATGCTCAGGAACAGGCAGGCGACAATGATCAGCGGCAGCAGCAGCGGCCAGCCGCGCTCGACCATCATCGAGACCCGCGTCGCCAGCCGGCTGAGCGCAAGGCGCCCGGCGAGACCGCGATCGCTAGAGGTGGGTCGTTGCGTCATCGGCCCTTCCTGGAATCAGGCAGGATAGCCCGATCCTCACGACTCGAAGAATACCAGCAAACACGGCAAAGGCGAGGCGCTTTCAAAAAACGTGAAGCCCGCCGAAATGGTTGCAATCAGAAATTGGCGGGGTTTGCGTTGGCGCCACAGACCAGCACGGCGACGCGTTCGGCCGGTGCCGGCGTGTAGCGGCCGGACAGGATCGCGGCGAAGGCGGCAGCCCCACCCGGTTCGGAGATGATGCGCACCCGGTTCCACAGTGCCTTCTGCGCGGCGATGATGTCGTCATCACTCACCAGGATGGAGCGCTCGACGAAGGCTTCGGCGATCGGGAACATCATTTCGCCGACGCGTTTCGGCGCCAGCGAATCGGCGGCGATGCCTTCCGCCGGCGCGTCGACGGGATGGCCGGCCTCGAAGGCGCGATGAAGCGTCGGCGCGCCCTCGGGCTCGATGGCGATGATGCGGATGCGGCCGGCATACCAGGCGGCGATGCCGCCGATCAGGCCGCCACCGCCGACGGCGACCAGCAGCGTGTCGATCTCGGGCAGGTCGTTCTCGATCTCAAGCCCAAGCGTGCCCTGGCCTACCAGCGTTTCCTCCTGGTTGAAGGCGTGGATCTGCAAGGCGCCGGTCTCCTGCGCGAAACGTTCGCTGGCGGCCAACGCCTCGGCGTAACGGGCACCACCAACCACCAGGTCGGCGCCATAGGAACGAATGCGGTCCAGCTTGGCCTGCGGGCTCACTTCGGGAACGAAGATGGTCGCCTTGTGGCCGAGACGCATGGCGGCGTAGGCGACGGCGGCGCCATGGTTGCCGCCCGATGCGGCGACGACACCGGCCTTGGGAACCGGCCTTTCCAAAAGATTGGTGAAGGCGCCGCGCGCCTTGAACGAGCCGGAATGCTGCAGGCATTCGAGCTTAAGGTCGACCGCCAGCGGCGGCCGGTCGAAGTCGGCCATGTCGACGCGCAGCACCGGCGTGTGCCTGATATAGGGGCGGATGCGCGGTTCCATCGCGGCAATGCGCTCGCGGGTGACGGTGTTGCCCTGCGCCATGACGATCTCCTCGGGATTGACAGCAATTAGTAACTTGGCAAAATAGCTAAATGCAAGAGGTTGATGTCTTCAAGGCGATCGCCAACGAACGCAGGCTGCAGATCCTCGACTGGCTGAAGGATCCGCGCTCACATTTCCCGGCCCAGGCCGACGGCGATCTGGTCGAGGACGGCGTTTGCGCGCTGCTGATCGCCGAGAAGCTCGGCATCACGCAGGCGACGCTCTCCGAGCATATGCGCGTGCTCACCCAGGCCGGCCTGCTGCGGCCCAAGCGCATCAGGCAATGGACGTTCTACCGCCGTGACGAAGACAGGATCGCCGAGACAAGGACGCTCCTGCAGAACCGGCTGTAGCGCTGCCGGCTGTGGCTTCTATGCCAGCCAGCCAGGCACCGAATCTAACCCGATCAAATCGTCATAGGTCAGGCGCGGACGCACGATGTGGAAACGATCGCCGTCGACCAGCACCTCCGGCACCAGCAGGCGGGTGTTGTAGGTGCCTGCCTGCACGGCGCCGTAGGCACCGGCGGTGGAAACGGCAATGAGATCGCCGGCCTTCAGCCTGGGCAAGTCGCGGTCGAGGCCGAGATAGTCACCGGTCTCGCAGACCTGGCCGACCACGTCGACCATCATGCGCGGCGTGTCGGCCGGCGGCTGCACGACCGGCCTGATGTCGTGGAAGGCGTCGTAGAGCGTCGGCCGGATCAGATCGTTCATAGCGGCGTCGACGATCAGGAAATTCTTGGCGTCACCTTCCTTCACGAAGATCACTTCCGAGACGAGGATGCCGGCATTGCCGACGATCAGCCGTCCCGGCTCGAACATCACCTTCAAACCGAGCTTGGTGACATGCTTCCTGACGATCTGGGCATAGGCATCGGGCAGGGGCGGCGGGTTGTTGTCGACGCGGTAGGGGATACCCAGCCCGCCGCCGAGATCGACATGCTCGATGGCGTGGCCATCGGCGCGCAACGCGCCGACCAGATCGACCAGCAGGGCGAAGGCGTCGTCGAAGGGCTGCAGCTCGGTGATCTGACTGCCGATATGGGTGTCGATGCCGGTGACCTTGACACCCGGAAGCGTCGCCGCGCGGGCATAGACCTGCCGCGCGCGCTGCCAGGCGATGCCGAACTTGTTCTCGGCCTTGCCGGTGGAGATCTTCTTGTGGGTCTTGGCGTCGACATTGGGATTGATGCGCAGCGAGACCGGCGCCACCTTGCCGAGTGCCGTGGCGCGCGCCGACAACAGGTCGAGTTCAGGCTCGGATTCGACGTTGAAGCAAAGGATGCCGGCTTCGAGCGCAAGGTCCATTTCGCGCGCGGTCTTGCCGACGCCGGAAAACAGGATCTTGCTTGCCGGGATGCCGGCAGCCAGCGCCCGGCGCAACTCGCCTTCCGAGACAACGTCGGCGCCGGCGCCAAGCCTGGCCAGGGTGCGCAGCACGGCCTGGTTGGAGTTGGCCTTCATGGCGTAGCAGACCAGCGCGTCGAGGCCGGCAAAAGCCTGGGCAAAGACGCGGTAGTGCCTGGTCAGCGTGGCGGTCGAATAGCAGTAGAACGGTGTGCCGACCTGAGCGGCGATATCAGGGATTGCCACGTCCTCGGCATGCAGCACGCCGTCGCGGTAGTCGAAATGGTTCACGAGAGTGATTCCGGAGGTTGGAGCACGACAAGATCGGGTTTGGAGGCCAAACCCGGTCTGATCGGTTCTAGATCAGCGGGTCGAGGATGAACTTCTTGTCCTTGACCGGTTTTTCCGGCTCCGGCGGCAACGGCTGCTTGGCCTTTTCGGCATCCTTGCGCGCTTGCACGGCCGCCTCATAGGGCGTGTCGAGACCGGCCTTGCGGCCGCAGGCGGTCACGGCGGCCATCGCAGCCAGCAGCGTCAGCGTCGCCAAAATCCTGCTTCCGGTCATCGATCCATCCGTCCGAAACGTTTTGTCAGCCGCCGCTTTTAGCCGAGTTCTCGGCGCATTGCACCCCGGATATTGCCGTCGCAATATCCAGCTTCAGGCTTTGGCCAGCCGCTTTTTCCAATAGCGGATCTGCTTCCTCACTTCCGACGGCGCGGTGCCGCCGAAGCTGGTGCGACTCTTGACTGAATTCTGCACCGCCAGCACCGAGAAGATATCCGATGTGATGCCGGGGTTGATCGACTGCAGGTCCTCCAGCGAAAGCCTCTCCAGGCTTACCTTCTTCTCCTCGGCCAGCGCCACCGCACGACCGGTGACGTGATGCGCCTCACGGAAAGGCAGGCCGAGCGTGCGCACCAGCCAGTCGGCGAGGTCGGTCGCGGTCGCGTGGCCGGAGCCGGCGGCCTTCTTCATCGCGGCCGCGTTGACCGTCATGTCCGAGACCATGCCGGTCATCGCAGCCAGCATCAGGTCGAGCGTCTCGGCGGCGTCGAACACCGATTCCTTGTCTTCCTGCATGTCCTTGCCATAGGTCAAAGGCATGCCCTTCATCACCGTCAGCAGGCCGACCAGATGGCCGTTGACGCGGCCGGTCTTGCCACGCACCAGTTCGGCGGCGTCGGGGTTCTTCTTCTGCGGCATGATCGAGGAGCCGGTGGAAAACGAGTCCGACAGCCTGATGAAGCCGAATTGCGGCGTCGACCAGATGATGATCTCCTCGGCCAGCCGCGACAGATGCGTGGCGCAGATCGCCGCCATGGCGAGGAAGTCCAGCGCGAAATCGCGATCGGAAACACTGTCCAGCGAATTGCGCATCGGTTCGCGGAAGCCGAGCGCCTTGGCGGTCCGGTGGCGGTCGATGGGGAAGCTGGTGCCGGCTAGGGCGGCGGCCCCGAGCGGGCTCTCGTCCATGCGCTCGATCGCGTTGCGCACGCGCGACAGGTCGCGGGCAAACATCTCGACATAGGCCATGCAGTGATGGCCGAAGGTCACCGGCTGCGCCGCCTGCATATGGGTGAAGCCCGGCATCACGGTCGCCGCGTGCTCCTCGGCCCGCGCCAGCAGCGCCGTGATCAGGCCCTTCAGCGCCTCGGCGACGCGGAAGCACTCATCCTTGACCCAGAGCCTCAGATCCACAGCCACCTGGTCGTTGCGTGAGCGCGCGGTGTGCAGGCGGCCGGCGGCCGGGCCGATCAGGTCGGCGAGGCGGGCCTCGACATTCATGTGGATGTCTTCGAGCTTCGTCGAAAACTCGAAGCTGCCGGCCTCGATCTCTTTCAGGATCGTGTTCAGGCCGTGAGCGATTTTTTCTTGATCGGCCGCCGAAATAATGCCCGTTTGCGCCAGCATCTCGCTATGGGCGATCGAGCCGCGTATGTCCTGCGCGTAGAGTTTGCGGTCGAACGAGATCGACGCGTTGATCGCTTCCATGATCGCGGCCGGACCCGAGGCAAATCGTCCGCCCCACATCTGGTTGCTGGTCTTCTTGTCGCTCATCGCTATAAAACCCGTGCTTCGGAGCAGTTTTGAGAAAATGGCAGACGGAAACAGATTTTTCCCGGCCCCGCGCCTGATCCTCGCCGCTTTGGTGGCGGGAGCGCTGGCCGGCGCGGTCGCGGTATATGTCAGCGAGAGCCGGTCTGGCAATGCACCGGCGCAGGTAGCGGTCGGCGGCAGCAAGGATGATGTCGCCTGCGCCGCCAAGAGCGGCCGCGCCAAGAAGATCGCTGCTGCCGCCACCGGCGAGGTTGCCGCCCTGTTGCCCGCCGATCCGCCGCAGTCGATGAAAAGCCTTGCCTTCAATGGCCCCGACGGCAAGCCGATGACCATCGCCGATCATGCCGGCAAGACGGTGCTGCTCAACCTCTGGGCGACATGGTGCGCGCCGTGCCGCGCCGAAATGCCGGCGCTCGATGCGCTGCAGAAGGAGAAGGGCAGCGACAGCTTTCAGGTGGTCGCCGTCAATGTCGATGCCGGCGACGATGTGAAGCCGAAGAAGTTTCTCAAAGAAACAGGCGTCGAGGCGCTCGGCTACTACAGGGATTCGACGGTGGCGCTGTTCAACGACCTCAAGGCGCGCGGCCTGGCGCTCGGCCTTCCCGTCACCATGCTGATCGACGGCGAAGGCTGCCTGATCGCGCATATGAACGGCCCGGCCGAATGGTCGGGGCCTGACGCCAGGCGGCTGGTCGAGACGGCGCTGGGCAGCTGAGGCAGGCTGGCCGTCGTCGGTTTTGTCGTCGCGCCGTGCGAACTGTCACGACGAGTGCCTGCCATCCGGCAGCGCCGCCGGAAGAACAGCCCATCGTGTCCCTGCCTTCGGCGCGTGCTGTCCAGGCCCCGGCGCATTCGTGCCGTTGCCGCATCTGCATTCCATCGTCCCTTTAGCCGGATAATCATGACGGCCGATGTGGTCTTTACCTCGTCGACAGTCGCCCTAGCTACAAAAATGCCGGTGCGTTTCGATGCCGGCCAAGCCGCCGAGGGAGAGGAACGGGCAGCTGTGTAAAGGCCGGGGAGCCACAACAGAACTGTCACATACCTTCTCTAAGAGAGCGGGCAAGGACTTGCGCAAGACCCTTGTCACCAGCCACTCGAGAGGGAAAACCATGACCATGATCAAGCGGGGCTTTGCTGCCCTTGCCGCTGGTGCGCTCAGCACCGCGCTGGCGATGCCTGCTTCTGCAGAACCGGTAAAATTCGACTTCTGGTTCGGCCTGTCGGGCGACCTTGCCCGTGTCGTCGACACGCTGTGCAAGAACTTCAACGCCTCGCAGAAGGACTATGAAGTCGTCTGCACCAGCCAGGGCAATTACGACGCCACGCTGCAGAACACCATCGCGGCCTTCCGCGCCGGCAAGCAGCCGGCCGTCGTCCAGGTCTACGATGTCGGCACCGCCACCATGATGCTGTCGGGCGCCTACAAGCCCGCCGACAAGCTGATGGAAGAAAACGGCTACAAGATCGACTACGCCGACTATTTCCCCGGCATTGCGCGCTACTACGCCACGTCGAAGGGCGAGATGCTGTCCTTCCCGTTCAATTCCTCGACCCCGCTGATGTACTGGAACAAGGACGCCTTCGCCAAGATCGGCAAGACCGAAGCGCCCAAGACTTGGGAAGATGTCGGCACCGACCTCAAGGCGTTGAAGGACGCGGGCTACGAGTGCCCGATGGCGATCAACATCTCGGCCAATGAAAGCTGGCAGCTGATGGAGCAGTTCTCGGCGCTTCACAACCAGCCGATCGCCACCAAGAACAATGGTTATGACGGTCTCGACGCGCGTCTCGAAGTCAACAAGACCAAGTTCGTCCAATACGTCACCGACCTCAAGAAGTGGTATGACGCCGGCCTGATCAAGATCAAGTCCAAGGATCTCGGCCAAGACATGGTCCAGGCCTTCGCTTCGGGTACATGCCAGGTCATCCTGACCTCGGTCGGCGACCACGGCACGGTCGGCAGGACCCAGAAGGAAGGCATGAAGTGGGATGTCGCCGAACTGCCGGTCTATGCCGGCACCGAGCGCAAGAATTCGCTGGTCGGCGGCGCTTCGCTGTGGGTGCTCTCCGGCAAGTCGGATGCCGAATACAAGGGCGCTGCCGCCTTCCTGAATTTCATCCATGATCCCAAGACCGCGCTGTTCTGGTCGACCAACACCGGCTACATCCCGGTGACGAAGTCGGGCTTCGACTACATGAAGGGCCAGGGCTTCTACGACAAGGCGCCCTACAAGGGCCGTGAAGTCGCCATCGCCAGCCTGACCGCGTCGGAGCCGACCGAAGTCACCCGCGGCATCCGGCTGGGCAATTTCACGCAGATCCGCGCCGAGTTCGGCACGCAGATGCAAGCGATCTTCGCCAACAAGGTCAGCGTCCAGGAAGGCCTCGACACGCTGGTCAAGAATGGCGACGCCATCCTCGACCGCTTCCAGCAGACCTATCCGGGCAAGACCCTGCCCTGATCTCCGATTGCGGAACGGCCGCCCGTCGGGATTCGACGGGCGGCTATTTCATATTTAGTCTCCCGCTGAGAAGGCGGGCTGACGGTTCAACGGCATCGGCGGATCGATGGAAAAACGCGTCACTTTCGGCAAATGGACGATCGGCATCCTTTTCGCGGTGCCGCAGCTCCTCCTGATCTTCACGTTCTTCTACTGGCCGGCCGGCCAGGCCGTGTACTGGTCGCTAACGCTGCAGCAGCCTTGGGGCGGCGGCAACATCTGGGTCGGGCTCGACAATTTCCGCTCGATCCTGTCCAACGCCGACTACTGGAACTCGATCAACGCCAGCCTTGTCTTTGCCGGCGTCAGCACCGGTCTTGCAATGTTCATCGCGCTGGTGCTCGCCGCCTTGACCGACCGGCAGCTCGCCGGCTCACGCCTCTATCGCGTGGTGCTGATCTGGCCCTACGGCATCGCAGCGCCCGCGCTGGCGCTGGCGTTCCGCTTCATCCTGGCGCCGGAGGCAGGGTTCATGGCCGTGGTCAACCAGATCTGGCCGGGCTTCTGGGACCCCGGCCTCGACGGCGCCGACGCCATGGCATCGATCATCGTCGCCTTTTCCTGGAAATATGTCGGCTACAACTTCATCTTCTTCCTTGCCGCGTTCCAGGCCATCCCGCGCTCGCTGATCGAGGCCGCTGCGATGGACGGTTCCGGCGTCATCAGGCGTTTCTGGGACATACAGTTCCCGCTGATCACGCCGACCATCTTCTTCCTGCTGGTCATCAACATCACCGAGAGTTTTCAGGACTCCTTCGGCATCGTCGACATCATGACATCAGGCGGTCCGGCCAACGCCACCAATCTGATGGTCTACAAGATCTATTCCGACGGCTTCAAAGGCCTCGATTATTCAGGCGCCGCCGCGCAGAGCATCATCCTGATGCTGCTCATCGTCGTGCTCACCATCTTCCAGTTCCGCTTCATCGAGCGGCGCGTACACTACAGGTGAAATGGATATGGTCGAGCGCACCCCGGTCCTCAATTTCTTCACGCATCTGATCCTGTTCATCGGCTTCGTCTTTTGCATTGCGCCGTTCGTTGTCGTAGCGATCGCGGCATCGCACAACCTCAAGGATGTCAATGATGTGCCGATGTCGCTGCTGCCGGGCAGCGACTTCTGGGTCAACATCAAGACCGCCTGGACGACCGCCGATCTCGGTCCCAAGCTGCTCAACAGCTTCATCATGGCGACCGGCGTCGCCGCCGGCAAAGTGATCATCTCGGCGCTCACCGCCTTCTCGATCGTCTACTTCCGCTATCCCGGCCGCACCTTCATCTTCTGGCTGATCTTCATCACGCTGATGCTGCCGCTCGAAGTGCGCATCGTGCCGACCTATGCGGTCGTCGCCAACGTGCTCGAACCCTACCAGACGATCTTGGATCTGACCGGCCTATCCTGGCTGATCGAGAAGGTTTCGGGCGTGCATGTCGCGCTCAACCTGGGGATGCTCAATTCCTATCCCGGCCTGATCCTGCCGCTGATCGCCACCGCCACCGGCACCTTCCTCTACCGGCAGTTCTTCCTGACCGTTCCCGACGAGCTGACCGAGGCCGCGCGCATGGACGGCGCTGGGGCGCTGCGCTTCTTCATCGATATCCTGCTGCCGCTGTCGCGCAACAACATGGCTGCGCTCGGCACCATCATGTTCCTGTGGGCGTGGAACCAGTATCTGTGGCCGCTGCTCATCACCACCGACCAGTCGCATGCCACAGCGGTAACTGAGCTCAAGCAGCTCATCCCAAATGTCGGCGGCGCGCCCGAATGGCACATCGCCATGGCCGGGACGCTGATCATCATGCTGCCGCCGCTGCTCGTCGTGGTGCTGATGCAGCGCTGGTTCGTGCGCGGCCTGATCGCCACTGAGAAATAAGGAGACAAAAATGGCCTCCATCACAATACGCGGCGTCAAGAAGAACTATGCCAAGACGCAGGTCGTGCACGGCGTCGACCTCGACTTCCCCTCGGGCGAATTCGTCGTCATCCTGGGACCGTCCGGCTGCGGCAAGTCCACGCTGCTCAGGATGATCGCCGGGCTGGAGGAGATTTCCGACGGCGAGATCGCGATCGACGGCACGGTGGTCAACAAACTCGAACCCCGCGAGCGCGGCTGCGCCATGGTGTTCCAGAACTACGCGCTCTATCCGCACATGAGTGTTTCGCAGAACATCGGCTATTCGCTCAAGGTCGCCGGCGTTCCCTCGGCCGAGCGCCAGCAGCGCATCCAGGCGGTCGCCCGCACGCTGGAGCTCGAACACCTGCTCGACCGCAAGCCGATGGCGCTTTCCGGCGGCCAGAGGCAGCGCGTCGCTATGGGCCGCGCCATGATCCGCGAACCGAAGGTGTTCCTGTTCGACGAGCCGCTGTCCAACCTCGATGCCAAGCTGCGCGTGCAGATGCGCTCGGAAATCCGCAAGCTGCATCGCCGGCTGAACGCCACTTCGGTCTTCGTCACCCACGACCAGGTCGAGGCGATGACGCTGGCCGACCGGCTGGTGGTGATGAATGGCGGACGCGTCGAGCAGGTCGGCACGCCGGGTGAAATCTATACCCGCCCGGCCAGCCGCTTCGTCGCCACCTTCGTCGGCGCGCCGGCCATGAACATTCTGGAAGGCACAGTCGAGCTCGATGGGCTGTCGCTGCTCGGCGGCAGCCGGCGCCTGGCCATGGCACGCACCGGCCTGCCGGTCGGCACCAAGGTCGCGATGGGCATCCGGCCCGAGGCCGTCCGGCTGGTGGCGCCCGGCACGGCCGGCGCGCTCTACGCCACCGTCGATCTCGTGGAGGAACTGGGGGCGGGCCGGGTCATCTATGTCGATCTCGACGGCGCACCGTTTTCAGTGATGACGTCGGAGGCCGTCCACCCCGAGCCCGGCAGCCAGGTCGGCCTGAAGATTTCGCCGGACGACATGCATTTCTTCTCGTCGGAGACGGGAGCCCGCCTTGATGTCTTCAAGGCGTCCGTGCCCGAGCCGGCGCTCTGAAAGCATGATGAAGATCATCCAGGTCACCGACGTGCATCTTGGCCGGCAAGGCGAGCGCCGCTATGGCGCGGACCTGCATCAAAGGCTGGCATCCTGCATCGCGCATATCAATGCGCATCACGCCGACGGCGCCCTTTGTGTGTTCACCGGGGACCTGACCGAGACCGGCGCGCCGCAGAGCTATGCCGATCTGCGCGCGGCGCTGAGCGCGCTGTCGATACCGTACAGGCTGCTGCCCGGCAACCATGACGGGCGGGCCAATCTCGTCGCGGCGTTCCCGGAAAATCCGGTCGACGAGAACGGCTTTGTGCAGTCGGTCCATGACACCGGCAACGAAGTGTTGCTGTTCCTCGATTGCCTGGCGGAAGGGCGCATCGAAGGCGAATTGTGCGAAAGGCGGCTTGCCTGGCTCGAAGCCCGGCTGGACCAATCAGCCGGCAGGGCCGCCTACGTCTTCCTGCACCATCCGCCGGTCGCGCTCGGCCTGCCGCAGCTCGATCCGTTGGCGCTTGAACAGCCCGAGCGGTTGCTCAGTCTGCTGAGGCGCCACGGCAACGTCCGCCATATCTTCTTCGGCCACGTTCATCGCGACATCGCCGGCACCGTCGCCGGGATTCCGTTCTCGGCGCAGCGCGGCCTGCATGCCCGCTTCGAACTTGCGCTTGACCGGTCGAGTGAAATTGTCGAGCAGGCGCCGCCCTCCTACGCCGTCATCCTTGTCGACAGCGCCAATGAGCGGGTGGTCGTGCATGGCTGTGATTTTCTCGAGCGCTGGCCGATCTATTCAGCCGAAACCGGCGAACGCATCACAGCGTGAACTGCGCGCCGGACGCCGGCCCTCGGTCGCCTAGACGAAGACATGCGCCTTTCCCGACACGGTCAGCCGGACGATCTCGCCGACTGCTGGTGCGTCCATGCCGGATTTGCGCAGGATCAGCGGCGTGTTGCCGATAGCGGCGGCGTCCGGTGGATCGAAATTGTTCAGGAGCCGCACCGCGATCGTGCATGTCGAGCCGGCGAATTCCGATTCTGTCACCTCGCCAAACAGCATGTCGGGGGTGCCCGACATGCCTTCGCGCGACGTGCGCTTCAGCCCGATCTGCTCCGGCCGCAGCATGATGCGGGCGACATCGCGGCTGTCATTTGTGTCGACGGCGATGCGGCCGAGCGGCGAGTTGGCGAAGCCGCCCGAGATGCTCGCCGGCAGGATGATGGCGTCGCCGAGGAATTCGGCGATCATCCTGTCCTTCGGCTTGAGATAGAGATCGCGCGGCGTGCCGACCTGCGAGAATTTGCCGTCGCGCATCACCGCCACCTGGGCAGCGAAGGACAGTGCTTCGGCCTGGTCGTGGGTCACCAGGATGGTGGTGATGCCGGCCGCCTCCAGAAGTTCGGCCACCGCCTTGCGCATCGAGGCGCGCAGGGCGGTGTCGAGCGCCGAGAACGGCTCGTCGAGCAGCATCAGCCGCGGCTTCATCGCCATGGCGCGGGCGAGCGCCACGCGCTGCTGCTGGCCGCCGGAAAGTTCGTGCGGGCGGCGCTTGAGGATCGCCTTGTCCAGCCCGACGATGTAGGCCAACTCGACGATGCGCTCGGCGCGTTTGTCATCGCCGCGGCCCATGCCGAAACCGATATTGTCGCTGATGGTCAGATGCGGGAACAGGGCGCCGTCCTGCGCCACCACGCCGATGCCGCGGCGATGCGCCGGGATGGCGGCGCCGCCATTGGCCAGCACCTCGCCGTCGAGCACGATGCGGCCCTGGTCCGGTGCCTCGAAACCGGCGATCAGCCGCAGCAAGGTGGTCTTGCCGCAGCCGGAGGGGCCGACGATCGCGGTGCGGCTGCCGCTGGCGACATCGAGGTCGACGCCGGCCAGTGCGGCGACCGGGCCGTAATGCTTGTGCAAGCCTTTGATTTCGAGAAAGCTCATCGTCCGGCCATCCGTTTCGACTGGACATAGAGCACCCAGGTCAGCGGCAGCGACATCGCCACCATGATGAAGGCGTAAGGGGCCGCCGAGGCGTAGTCGATCTCGCCGCTGTAGGACCAGAACGCCATCGCCAGCGTGCGCGTGCCGTTCGGCGCCAGCATCTGGGTCGCTGTCAGTTCGTTCATGATGCCGAGCGCCACCAGCGCCATGCCGGCCGCCGCACCTGGCGCCGACAGGCGGATGGTCGTCGACCACAGCGCGTTGAGCGGCCGCCTGCCGAGGCTGGACGCGGCGCGCTCGAGCTCGACCGGCGCCTGGGCGATCGAGGCGCGCAGGCTGACCAGGGCACGCGGCAGGAACATGAGGGCATAGGCGACCAGGATGGTGAACAGCGTCTGATAGAGCGGAAGCGCAATGCGCACGGTGATGGTGACCAGCGCCAGCGCGATGACGACACCCGGTAGCGAGCCGACGATGTAGTTGCAACCCTCCAGCAGGCGCTGCAGCGGTCCCGGCGCGCGGATCGAGATCCAGGCCATCGGCATGGCGGCGACAGTGGCAAGCAGTGCCCCGGCAAGCGCCAGGAACAGCGTCTGGCCGAGCGCCAGGCCAATCTCGTCGAGACGCCAGACCTCGGCGCCGCCGGCGATGAGCCAGCGGCCGATGGTGACGAACGGCACGCCGAGCGCCAGCAGCGTGGTGACCACCAGCAAGGCCAGGCTTGGGATGGTGGCGCGGCCGAGGTTCGTGCGCTGCTGGGAACGCGCCGCGCCGGAACCGACACGGGCATAACGCTCTTCGCCGCGCACCAGCACTTCGAGGCCCAGAAGCACGAAGCAGCAGGTCACCAGCACGCCGGCCAACATGTTGGCGGCCGGTCCGTTGAAGGTCGATTGGAACTGGTCGACGATCGCCGTGGTGAAGGTGTCGAAGCGGATGAAGACATAGAGGCCGTATTCGGCCAGCAGATGCAGTCCGACCAGCAGCGAGCCGCCGCAGATGGCGAGCCTGAGCTGCGGCATCACGACTCGCCAGAAGATGCGCCAGGGCCCAAGGCCAAGGGCGGCGGCCGCGTCCTCCAGGGCTGGATCGAGACGGCGCAGCGCTGCCGATATGGGCAGATAGAGGAAGGGAAAATAGGCGATCACCGACACCAGCACGCCGGCCCACAGGCCATGCAGGCCGGGCACCATGGTGATCCAGGCATAGGAGTGCACGAAAGCGGGGATGGCGAGCGGCGCCACGCACAGCCAGGCCCACAGCCTTGCGCCTGGCAAGTCGCTGCGCTCGGTCAGCCAGGCCAGCGCCACAGACAGTATGATGGCGATCGGCACGGTCAGCAGCACCAGCAGCGTGGTGTTGACCAGCAGTTCCCCGACGCGCGGCCGGAAGACCAGCGCCGACACAGTCTCCCAGCCAGTCTGCACCGCGATCCAGATGATGAAGGCGAGCGGCAAAAGGGCGAACAGCGCGACGAGAACGGCGGCGGTGACAAGCCAAGGGGGCGCCCGCCGCTGTGACATCCGGCGCATCTTCGACGGCAGGCCGGCGCGCCCGAGATCGACGGCGGACTGCATCAGCTCGGACGCCCCACGGTTGCGGCGGTATGCCGGCAATCGAGGGACCACTCTCGGAGGTCAGGAACGCAGCGTGTCGTCATCGACGAATGCCATCTCGAAAACAAAACGCTCCCGCGGAAGGTGGATTCCCACGGGAGCACGGTCGGTTAGTCCTTATTAGGACGAACGACAACTAAAGCAAGCCGGCTGCCGTCATCAGGTCGGAGACCTTCTTGGAGTTCAGCGTCGTGGCGTCGACCTTCGGTGCCTGCAGGTCGGCCAGCGGAACGAGCTTCGGGCTGGACTCGGCACCCTTGCCGACAGCGTATTCGAAGGAGTTTCCGTTCTTCAGCACATCCTGGCCGCCCTTGCCGGTCACCCATTTCAGGAAGGCCTGGGCTTCCTTCTGATGCTTGCTCGAGGCGAGCACGCCGCCACCCGAGACCGAGACGAAAGCGCCCGGATCCTGGTTCTTGAAATAGTGCAGCGCGACGTTCTTGCTGTTCTCGCCGGTCTTGGCCTGATCGCCGAAGTAGTAATAGTGGTAGATCACCCCGCCGTCGATCTCGCCGGCGTTGACCGCCTTCATCACCGTGCTGTTGCCCTTGTAGGCGGTGAAATTCTCCTTCATCGCCTTCAGCCAGTCCGCCGTGGCGGCCTCGCCCTTGAGTTGCAGCAGCGCGCTGACGATGGCCTGGAAATCGGGCCCCGAGGGCGAGGCCGCCCAGCGGCCCTTCCAGCTCGGATCGGCGAGGTCGAGCAGCGACTTCGGCATCTGCTCGGCCTTGAGCTTGGTCGTGTTGTAGGCAAAGACGGTGCTGCGCGCGGCCACGCCCACCCATTTGCCGCTGGTCGCCTGATAGTCCTGCGGCACCTGTGCCAGCGTGTCGGCATCGACGGGCGCGAACAGACCGGCATTCTCGACCAGCACCATGGCGGGCGAATTCTCCGTCAGGAACACGTCGGCGGGCGAGGCGGCCCCCTCGGCTACGATCTGGTTGGAGAAGTCGCTGTCGCCGCCATTGCGCAGCGTGACCTTGATGCCGGTCTCCTTGGTGAAACCTTCGGCCCATTCCTTGGCCAGGCTCTCGTGCTGGGCGTTGTAGACGATGATGCCGGCATCCTCGGCCGTCGCCGGACCGGCGGCCAGGCCGATTGCAAGTGCGGCGGCGCTGACAAGGGCGGAAAGGGTGTATCTCATGGCGTCATCCTTGCTTTCGTTGGTCTTGGCATGCTGCACCTATCGATACATGACACGAATAGTCAACATTTTTGGTCTGCTTCAATCGGTCGCTGAGGCACAAAGAGCGGCGCGAGGCGGACAATCCATGTGATGGCATCCCGGACCGACGGTTTTCGCAAGACGTATGAGCAAGGCCCATCAGGTCGTCCGGTCTGGGCTGAGCCTCCAGGGCCTGCAAACTTTCGTGATTTGCCCGTAGTTTGGCTTGGACATTATTTCGCCGGCCACGTAACAAATCAGTGCCGAGGCACGAAAATCGGGGGAGTGAACTCTTGTGAGCGGCAAGGACGAGGCCGAGCTTTCCCGGCTGTTGCGGGCCGCGATCGCCGGAGATGAAAAGGCCTATGCCGACTTTCTGCACCGGATTGCCGCGCTGGTGCGCGGCTTTGTCCGGCGCAAGATCGTGCAGGGCGGAGTCGATCCCGAGGATGTCGTGCAGGAAACCTTGCTGGCCATTCATGTGAAACGGCATACCTGGCGCCAGGACGCGCCGGTGCTGCCGTGGATCTATGCGATCGCCCGCTTCAAGCTGATCGATGCGTTCCGGCGGCGCGGTCGGCGCATCGAAATCGATGTCGACGAAATCGCCGAGACCTTCGCCGAACCGGAAACCGAAACCGTCAGCGAGCGCGACATCAACAGGGCCCTGGACGGGCTGCCGCCGGCACAGCGTTCGGTGGTTTCGGCCGTATCCGTGGAAGGCCGCTCGATCGGCGAGACGGCGGCGAAGTTCGGCATCAGCGAGACGGCGGTGCGTGTGTCGCTGCATCGCGGGCTAGCCGCCATAGCCAAGCGATTCGGGCAGGGGCGATTCGGGCGGGAATGACATGAGGACCGAGGATCTCATCAAGGCGCTCGACGCCGATGCAAGCAGCAAGGCGATGCCGCTGCGCTCGGCCTGGTGGCTGGCGGCTGGCGCGGCCATTGTCATCGCGGCAGTCGTTTTCCTGCTGACGATCGGCCCGCGCCCCGACTTCATGGTGGCCGCGCACACGATGCGCTTCCTGTCCAAATTCGTCTTCACCATCGTGCTTGCCGTCACCGCCTTCGGCCTGATACGGGCGCTGTCGACACCGGGCGCCTCAACGGCCAGGGCCGTGGCCTGGATGGCCGCGGCCCCTCTGCTGGTGGCCGTGGCGGTGGTTCTGGAACTCCTCATGGTGCCGGAGGCGTTGTGGGGCACCAGGATGATCGGCTCCAACATGATGATCTGCATGGGCTTCATCCCGCTGATCGGCATCGGCCCGCTGGCCATCTTCCTGTGGATGCTGCGCTATGGCGCGCCGACGCGGCCGGTGCTTGCCGGCGCGGTGGCGGGGCTGCTCGCCGGCGGGCTGGCGGCGACCTTCTATGCCGCGCACTGTTTCGACGATTCGCCGCTTTTCGTCGCCACCTGGTACACGATCGCGATCGCGATTCTCGCCTTGCTCGGCGCGCTCGGCGGTCGGTTTTTCGTGCGCTGGTAGCAGGATAGAAGCGGCCACACCCCGTGCACACCGATCCTTAATCATGCCGGCGATTGTTTGCCGGTTGAGCATATCGCGGTCCCCCTACGCAACCTTTCCTTAAAATCGATCCTCCAGGGTTTTAACGGGAAAAAGCGATTGCCCACGGGGGTGGCACGGATCGTGATACTACGAGGACCGATCAGGCTCGACAAACATGCAACGCCGGCGTTGCTCGTGGCCAGCGTAGCCTCGGCCTCGGCCCTGCTGTCGAGGCTGGACCTTGGCGCTGAAGCGCTCAGATTTTGCCTTCAAGTGTCGGTCGCGTTGACAATCGGCGCGCTTTTCTTCGCCTGTCTTTTCATCGGCCGTATCTCGAAAGATCGGCGGCAGATCGCGGAGAGCGAGCAGCGCTTCCGCCGGGCGATGGAGGACTCGGCAATCGGCATCGCCGTCGTCAGCCTCGATGGGCGCATTGTGCAGACCAATCCGGCGTTCGCCTCGATGCTCGGCTACAGCCGCGAAGAGATCGAGGCGCTGACCTTTTTCCAGATCACGCACCCCGACGACCTGCATGTCGGGCGGGAAACCATGGAAGGCATCAAAGCTGGCACGGTCAACGCCTTCCAGTTCGAGAAGCGTTACCTCAAGAAGGACGGCACACCCGTCTGGGGCCATCTCGCCGGCTCCGTCATTCGAGAGGAGAAGAGCGGCCGCCCGCTCTATCTCGTTTCACAGATCGAGCACATCGACGCGCGCAAACAGGCCGAGGCGCGCATCGCCGAGGCCGAAACGCGCTGGAATTTCGCGCTTGCCGGCGCCGGCCAGGGCGTCTGGGATCTCGACATCCGCAAAGGCGGCACGACCTACTCCTCGACCTGGGTCAAGATGCTGGGTTATGCGGATGGCGAACTCGATGGCGACCCCGATCGTTGGCTGACGATGATCCATCCCGACGACCGCGAAACCGTCGCCGAGGCGGATCGCGCCCATCTCGATGGCCAGACAGAGTTCTTCGAGGCCGAGTTCAGGATGCGTCACAAGGACGGCCGCTGGATCTGGATACTCGACCGCGGCAAGGCCATAGAGCGCGACGGGGAGGGGCGTCTGATCAGGGCCATCGGCAGCCTGACCGACATCACCCGGCGCAAGGAGGCCGAAGAGCGCCTGACGGTATCGGCGGCAATGCTGGCCGACGAGAAGGAGCGGCTCCGGGTGACGCTGCAGTCGATCGGCGATGCCGTCATCTGTACCGATGCGGCGAACCGCGTTACCTTCATGAATCCGGTTGCCGAGAAGCTGACCGGCGTCTCGGGGGAGGCGGCTCTCGGCAAGACGCTCGGTCATGTCTATTGGGCGGTGGACGAGGAGACGGGACACAGGATCGGCGTGACACGGCCGGCGATCGGTGCGGAGACGCCCTCCGACCACAACAGCCGCGCCGTGCTGGTCCGCCGCGACGACACACGCTGCAGTATCCGTCAGGTCGTGTCGCCGATCATGAACGAGCGCAACGAATTCTGCGGGCTGGTCATCGTCTTCCAGGATTTTACCGATGCACGCGCCCTGCAGCGCCAGCTTGCCCACGCCGCCGCGCATGATGCGCTGACCGGCCTTGCCAATCGCTCGAGCTTCATCCGCACCATGGAGGAGCTGGTCGATCAGGCCCGCAAGGATGCCGCCGGGGTTGGCAGCAGCCGCCATCAGTTCATGTTCATCGACCTCGACCATTTCAAGCTGGTCAACGACACCGGCGGTCACGCCGCCGGAGACGCCTTGCTGAAGCGGGTCGCACAGGCCGTGCGTGGCGTACTGGGGCCTGAAGACATCGTCGCGCGCCTCGGCGGCGACGAATTCGCGGTCGTCCTGAAATCGGGCTCGACCGCCGGCGCCAGGATCGCGGCGCGCTCCATCATCGATGCGATAACGGGCTTGAACTTCACCTGGGATGGCCGGCCGCATGCCATCGGCGCCAGCATAGGTGTGGCTGCAGTCAACGCCAATTGCGGTGAGGCCGACGAGATCATCGCAAGCGCTGACGCTGCCTGCTACGCGGCCAAGGCGGCCGGCCGCGGATGCGTTCGCATGGCGCCCGACAGCACGGTCGCCGGCGACAAGTCGGAGCCGGCCGCGCCGCTTGCCGCGGCGTCGTGAACGCACGCGTCAGCGCGTCGGAACGGGGTGCTCGCCGCGATAATCGTAGAAACCGCGCCCGGTCTTGCGGCCTAGCCAGCCGGCTTCGACATATTTGACCAGCAGCGGGCAGGGGCGATACTTCGAATCCGACAGGCCGTCATGCAGCACCTGCATGATCGACAGGCAGGTGTCGAGGCCGATGAAATCGGCCAGCTGCAGCGGTCCCATCGGATGGTTGGCGCCAAGCCGCATGGCGGTGTCGATGGCGTCGACCGAGCCGACACCCTCATAGAGCGTGTAGATCGCCTCGTTGATCATCGGCAGCAGGATGCGGTTGACGATGAAGGCCGGGAAATCCTCCGAGACCGTGATCGTCTTGTCGAGCTGCTTCACATAGGTCTTGGCCGCCTCGAAGGTCTGGTCCTCGGTGGCGATGCCGCGCACCAGCTCGACCAGCTTCATCAGCGGCACCGGGTTCATGAAATGTATGCCGATGAAGCGCTCGGGCCGGTCGGTCTGGGCGGCGAGCCGCGTGATCGAGATTGACGAGGTGTTGGTCGCCAGTATGGCTTCGGGATTGAGCTGCGGGCAGAGCTGCGCGTAGATCTTGCGCTTGACCGTCTCGTCCTCTGTCGCCGCCTCGATCACCAGATCGGCGCCGGCGAGATCGGCCATCGTCGGCGCGGAGGCAATGCGCGCCATCGCCTGGTTGCGCAGCTTCTCGTCGAGCTTGCCCGAGCCTACCTGGCGGGCCATGTTGCCGCTGATGGTGGCGATGCCCTTTTCAATGCGGTCGGGCGAAATATCGTAGATCAGCACCTTGTAGCCCGATAGCGCGGAGACATGGGCGATACCCCCACCCATCTGGCCTGCGCCGATGATGCCGATCGTCTCGATCTTGCTCATTACACCGATCCCGTCCAAAGGCTTTTGCAGCCTGCTTTTTGTGCGGTGCAAACTAAAAGGGCGGGGCGACTTCGTCTACCCCACCCCAAGCATTTAATACGCTTTGCCAGAGAGCGTCAAAGCGCCTTCTGCAACTCCGGCAGAATGACGAAGAGATCGCCGACGAGGCCGTAGTCGGCAACCTGGAAGATCGGGGCCTCCTCGTCCTTGTTGATGGCGACGATGACCTTGGAATCCTTCATGCCGGCGAGATGCTGGATGGCGCCGGAAATGCCGACAGCGATGTAGAGGTCCGGAGCGACCACCTTGCCGGTCTGGCCGACCTGCCAGTCGTTCGGCGCATAGCCGGCATCGACGGCGGCGCGCGAAGCGCCTACCGCCGCACCGAGCTTGTCGGCGACCGGCAGGATGACCTCCTGGAACTTCTCCGAGGAGCCGAGCGCGCGGCCGCCGGAGATGATGATCTTGGCCGAGGTCAGTTCCGGACGGTCGGTCTCCGACAGCTTGTTCTCGACGAAGGTGGACAGGCCGGGATTGGTCGCTGCCTTGACAGTCTCAACCGCGGCCGAGCCACCCTCGGGCGCTGCCTGGAAGGAGGCGGTGCGCACGGTGATGACCTTCTTGGCGTCGGTCGACTGCACGGTCTGGATGGCGTTGCCGGCATAGATCGGCCGCTTGAAGGTATCGGGCGAAACCACTTCGATGATCTCGGACACCTGCGCGACATCGAGCAGGGCGGCGACGCGCGGCGCGACGTTCTTGCCCGACGAGGTCGCTGGCGCGATGATGGTGTCGTAACCGCCGGCGAGCGACACGACGAGGGCTGCCGTCGGTTCGGCGAGACGCTCGGCGAGTTCGTCGGCTTCGGCGAGCAGCACTTTGCTGACGCCCTTGAGCTTGGCCGCGGCGTCCGCAGCACCCTTGGCGCCCTTGCCGGCCACCAGCACATGCACGTCCGAGCCGATCTGCAGGGCCGCCGAAAGCGCCTTGGCGGTCTGGTCGGAGAGGCTGGCGTTGTCGTGTTCGGCGATGAGGAGAATTGCCATTTATCTGTTCCTTTCCCGATCGCTTACAAAACGCCGGCTTCGTTCTTGAGCTTGTCGACCAGTTCGGCGACGCTCTTGACCTTGACGCCCGCCTTGCGGCCGCCCGGCTCCTCGGTCTTGATGACCTTGAGGCGCGGCTTGACGTCGGCGCCGTAGTCGGCCGGAGTCTTTTCGTCGAGCTGCTTCTTCTTGGCCTTCATGATGTTGGGCAGCGAGGCATAGCGCGGCTGGTTGAGACGAAGGTCCGCGGTGACGATCGCCGGCATCTTCAGTTCCACCGTCTGCAGGCCGCCGTCGACTTCGCGCGTCACCTTGGCCTTGTCGCCGTCGAGCACCACCTTGGAAGCGAAGGTGCCTTGCGCCCAGCCGAGCAGGGCCGCCAGCATCTGGCCGGTCTGGTTCGAATCGTCGTCGATCGCCTGCTTGCCGAGGATGACGAGGCCGGGCTGTTCGGCATCGACCACACCCTTCAGCACCTTGGCGACGCCGAGCGGCTCGGTCTGCTCGTCGGTCTTGACGAGGATGGCGCGGTCAGCGCCCATGGCAAGCGCGGTGCGCAAGGTTTCCTGCGCCTGCTGCGGGCCGATCGAGACGACGATGATTTCTTCGGCCTTGCCGGCTTCCTTGAGCCGGATCGCCTCTTCCACCGCGATCTCGTCGAATGGGTTCATCGCCATCTTGACGTTGGCCAGTTCCACCGCCGAACCGTCGGCCTTCACGCGAACCTTGACGTTCGCATCCACAACCCGCTTCACGGGCACAAGGATCTTCATTGCCTGTCACCTCTTCACGCTAGTTGGGCGCGCTATAACAGCTTGCGCCCCTTCTGAGTTGTCGAAAGCCGACATTCCTGACTGAATTCCGGCCAGACGGAATTCTGGCCGGATGGAAATTCTGGTCTTTGCCCGTCTTGGACTGCTCCTTAACAGCCCTGGCGCTCGGACGGAGACGTTTCCGTAGTTGGGGCAACCCCTGCCGTCAATACGCTGAAAGCGGCTCAAATCGGTTCAGTTTGGGCCAGACGGGTTTCCCCGGCCCCAGCGCGTCGTGGTGGCCTGCGGTTCAGGCGCCGCTGGTTCGGCGGCAACCGGCGGCTGGTCTGATGTGGGAACCACGGCATCCTCATCTGCGCCGGCAAAAAGCGGCACGCCGCGGCTGCGCAGGACCAGAACAAGCACCGCGCCTGCAATGATGCCGCCGATATGACAGGCCCAGGAAATCTGGTCCTCGCCGCCGGTGGCGAACATGAAGACTTGGAACAGCACCCACAGGATAAGCGGGATGAAGGCCGGAATGCGCAGCGGGATGCGAGCAAAGGCCAGGACCCAGACCTTAACCCTGGGATAGAGGATCAGATAGGCGACGACCACGCCGGCGATGGCGCCTGAGGCACCGATCAGCGGCACTTGCGAATCCCAGGCGATAAGCCCCTGGAAGGCGGCGCCGGCGATGGCGCACAGGAGATAGAAGATCAGGTAGCGGATGTGGCCGAGCGCGTCCTCGACGTTGTCGCCGAACACCCACAGGAACAGCATGTTGCCACCAAGGTGGAAGATGTCGGCATGCAGAAAGGAATAGGTGAGGTAGCTCAGGCTTTCCGGAATGATGATGAACCGGGGGTCAAGCTCGGCCGTGTTGTGGACAACGGACGGAATAAAGCCGAGGCCGAGCACGGCGGCATTGGTGAAGTTCTCGCCGCCGAGTGCCGTGGCGCAATAGACCAGCGCGTTGACCACGATCAGGCCGATCGTCACATATTGCAGGCGGATGTGGCGCAGCCTGTTGGTGTCGTAAAGCGGGATGAACATGCGTGCCTGGTCCCCTCCGCTTTTCGATCCGTTCAGCGGTTCTTGCCGGGAACCCATAGCACGTCGCCATTTCCATTGTCATTGACCGCCCGGGCGGCGACAAACAGGAAATCGGAGACGCGGTTGATGTATTTCAACCCGTCGCGGTTGACGTGCTCGCCCGGGTCTTGAGCCAGCGCCACCATTAGCCGTTCGGCTCGCCGCGCCACCGTGCGGGCCAGATGCAGCGCTGCCGCCGCCGGCGTGCCACCGTTGAGCACGAAGGATTTGAGTGGCTGCAGATCCTTGTTGAGGAGGTCGATGTCCTTTTCGACGCGGTCGGTCTGCGCGGCAACGATACGCAGCGGCTCGTAGCCAAGCGGCTTGCCGTCATCGGGCACGGCGAGATCGGCGCCGAGGTCGAACAGATCGTTCTGGATGCGCGACAGCATGGCATCGATCGCCGGGTGGTTGGCTGCCGTGTGCACGCGGGCGATACCGATGCAGGCATTGGCTTCGTCGACCGTGCCGTAGGCGTCCACCCGCAGATCGGATTTCAGCCGCCGCTCACCGGTGCCGAGACCCGTCGTGCCGTCATCGCCGGTGCGGGTGTAGATCTTGTTGAGCTTGACCACATCGCCTCCCGAACGGCCTCACTTGCGGGTGAAATACACGGCCAGCAGGATCAGCGCCAGCGCCACGGCCTGCAGCATGACGCGTGCCTGCATCAGCTTGTTGGAGGTGACGCCGGAACCGCCGCGCATCATGTTGATGAGGCCTCGGATCAGCACGATCGCCACGGCGGCCATGACCAGAATGGCGAGGATATTGAAGACGGTTGCCATTGTTGCGTTTCCAGTTGTTTCGCGTTCAGGCGCGTTTGGCCATCAGGCGGTAGAGCATCGAAGCCGGCAGGATACGTTTGAGCGCCACGCCGATTTTAGCCGGCACCGTTACCACATAGTGCGGACGCGGGCGCCGCGACAGAAGGGCATGACGCAGAACCTTGTGGACTACTTCCGGCCCGGGCTTCAACGCCGATTGGCTGCCGCCGGCGCGCAGCCGCTCCAGCTGCGCGGCATAGTCCGCGCGGTGCACGGAATTCTCGATGTCGATGTTCTTCAGGAACCAGGGGAGGCCGTTGCTGGCGATCTTCGATTTCACCGGCCCCGGTTCGATCAGCGAAACATGGACGCCGCTGCCGTCCAGTTCCTGACGCTGGCAGAGCATCAGCGCCTCGAGCGCATGTTTGGATGCCGAATAGGCGCCGCGAAAGCGCACCGGCACCAGACCGAGGATCGACGAGCAATGGACGAGACGGCCGTGACCCTGGCGGCGCATCACCGGCACGAGACGGCTGGTCAGATCATGCCAGCCGAAGAAATTGACCTCGAACTGCTGCTTGAGCGCGGCCACCGACAGATCCTCGACCGCGCCGGCCTGGGCGTATGCGCCGTTGTTGAACAGGGCATCGAGCCGGCCGCCGGTGCGCTCGAACACCGCCGTCACCAGGGCGGCAATGGAGCCCGGTTCGCTGTAGTCGAGGTAGAAAGCCTCGATGCCGTCACTTTCGAGCGCGGCGATGTCCTCGGGTTTTCGGGCTGTTGCAAAGACCCGCCAGCCTTGCGCCTTGAGTGCCCGGGCGCAATATGCACCTATGCCGGACGAGGCGCCGGTGACGATGATGGTGCGCAATTCCTGCGCCGTCGGACTCGTGGTTTCGCCAAGGGTTGCCATTTGCCGCATTCACTTCCCATATTCGCGGCGTCGAGACAATCGAAGGGAACGCGGGTTCTTGTTGCGGAATATTGTCGCCCTGCGCCGCGTGCTCTACGACGCGCTCGGCCATTTCAACACCGATGACGGCTGGGCGATGGCCAGCCATCTGGCGATCACCTCGCTGATGGCGCTGTTTCCTTTCCTGATCTTCGCCACGACGCTGGGCAGCTTCCTCGGCGCCCAGGCCTTTGCCGACACGGCCGTGCACCTGGTCTTCGACACCTGGCCGGATCAGATCGCCAAGCCGATCGCGCATGAGGTGCTGAACGTGCTGACCGTCCGGCGCACCGACCTGTTGACCTATGGCGTGCTGCTTGCCGCCTATTTCGCGTCGAACGGCATAGAGGCGCTGCGCACCTCGCTCAACCGCGCCTATCGTGTCACCGAGACGCGCGGCATCATCTACCGCCGGGTGCAGAGCATCTTCTTCGTGCTGATCGCGACGGCCGGCTTCCTGGCGATCAGCGTGCTTCTGGTGTTCGCACCCCTGCTGGCGCGGCTGGCGGAAGCGCATTTCGAATGGATAAAGCCCTATACCGGCACGATCACGCTGTGGCGCTACGTCATCGCCTCGGCCGTCATCATCGGCGGGTTGTTTGCCGTGCACTACTGGCTGCCGGCCGGCAAGCGCCGCTTCGTCTCGCTGGTGCCGGGCATCGTCTTCACACTGGCCGCATGGCTCATCGGCTCGACGATGTTCGCCACATATCTCGACCATTTCTCGTCCTATGTTACGACTTACGCCGGGTTGGCCTCGATCATGATCGCGGTGGTCTTCCTCTACATCGTCTCGGCGATCTTCATCCTCGGCGGCGAGCTCAACGCCGCGATCAGCCGCTATCTCGAGGCGCGTGCCCGGGTCGGATGAGGCGGTGCCGAATTGAGGAAATGAAGAACTGGAGAATTGGAGAAATGAAGAACTGAGGAAAAAGGCGGCCATATCTGGCGCCGTGTGCTTCTTCCTCAATTCCTCAATTCCTCAATTCCTCAATTCCTCAATTCCTCAGTTCTTTTCAATCCCTCAATTCTTCCCTTGGTCTGCCGCGCCGTTGCCAGGCCGACGCCGAAGGTGGTGATCGCCATGCCGACGATCTGCAGCGCGTTGAGCTGTTCGTCGAAAAGCGCCCAGGCGATGATCGCCGTCACCGCCGGCACCAGGTAGAACAGCGAGGCGACTTTCGACATTTCGCCGTCGCGGATCATCACCATCAGCAGGAAGATGGCGCCGAGCGACAGCACCAGCACCAGCCAGGCCATGGCGAAGATCAGTTCGCCATTGATGATGACGGTGTGCGTTTCGAAGGCGAGCGCGGCCAGGATCATCAGCGAGGCGCCGCCGACATATTGCCACATGGTTGCTGCGACGAGGTCGCCGCCGGAAGCAAAACGCTTCTGCCAGATGGTGCCGGCGCTCATGCCGAGCACCGAGACCAGCGAGGCGGTCAGCGTCGCCGCGGTCACGCCGCCGCCGAGCGCGCCAAGCTTTGGCCACAGCACGATGACGATGCCGATCAGGCCGATGCCAAGGCCAAGCCAGTGGCGCGGCAGGATGGCCTCGCCCAGGAACTTGCCGGCAAGCACGGCGGTGATCAGTGGTTGCAGGCCGACGATCAGGGCCGAAAACCCGGCCGGCATGCCCCTGTGGATGGCCCAGAAGACGGCGCCGAGATAGACGCCATGCATCAGCACGCCGGCGCCGGTGGCGTGCAGCGCCTCCTTGCGGGTAGCTCGCTTCGAACCCAGAACGGGCATCAGGGCTGCCAGCAGGATGGCCGCTATGACGAAACGGGCGGCGAGGAAGGTGAACGGCTCCGCCCATGGCATGGCATAGCGCGCGCCGATGAAGCCGGTCGCCCACAGGACGACGAATGTGGCGGGGATGAACCGCTTGATGCTTTGCATTTTCCGGAGACCGCTACGCTGGTGAGAAACTGACCGTGGCGCTGCTCTAATCCCGTTCAACCCGAGGCGCAAAACGAAACGATTGATCCATGCATCACGGGAATTCAATCGGCAGTGCGTGCGGCGCGCTTTTGCCAGAGCTTTTTGCCACGCTCAGAGGCCGGCCATCCGCCTGATATCGTCCGGCGATGCGCCGGCCTCCCGCAGCTTGGCAAGGCCGGTGTCGCCAAGGCTCTTCGACAGTTTTCGCCCGTCCCGCCCGAGGATGAGCCGATGGTGGAAATAGGCCGGTTGCGGCAGCTCGAGCAATTCCTGCAGAAGGCGCTGTACGCCGGTGGCAGAAAACAGGTCCTGCCCACGCACGACATGGCTGACCCCTTGCAGCGCGTCGTCGACAATGACGGCCAGGTGGTAGCTGGTCGGGATGTCGCGGCGCGCCACGATCACGTCGCCCCAGTCCTGCGGGCGGGCTTCGACCGAGCGCGTCGCCGATAGCGTATCATCGCTGAATTCGGTCCATGCGAGGTCCCTGCCTACACGTACAACAGCGGCATCGACATCAAGCCGCCAGGCGAAGGGTTCGTTTTCAGCGATACGCCGTTTGCGTTCTTTCACCGGCAGCGCCTTGTCGACGGGGGGATAGAGCGGCACGCCATCGGGATCGCGCGGCCAGTCGCGCCCGCGCTTTTCGCTGTCGGCTATGAAGGCCCTGATCTCGCCACGGCTCATGAAGGCGGGGTAGACGAGGTCCTCGCGGATCAGCCGGTCGAGCACCGCCTGATACTCGGCGAAATGCTCGGACTGGCGGCGTACCGGCTCTTCCCAGCCAAGGCCCAGCCATTTCAGGTCGGCAAGCACGCCGGCCTCGAATTGCGGCGTGCAGCGCGTGGTGTCGATGTCCTCGATGCGCAGCAGCAGGCGGCCGTCGCGGGCCTCTGCGAGCGTCTGGTTGAGCAGCGCCGAATAGGCATGGCCGAGATGCAGTTCGCCGTTGGGGCTGGGCGCGAAGCGGAATGTCAGGAGCGTCATGTCTGAGGCGGCAATCGGGTTGTGCTGTGCTTTTGGCGGTTGCTACTTTGCTGCACATTGGTGGGCAAGGATACCATGCAACGAATCGCGACACTGAACGACATTGCCCGCGGGCTCGATGCGCTTTGCATTATCGACCCGCGCCTGGAAAAGGTGCGCGGCATGGCCGGCGAGGTGCCGCTCAGGCTTTCCGAGCCGGGATTCAGGAGCCTGGCGTCGATCATCGTCTCGCAGCAGGTGTCGCGGGCCAGCGCCGATGCGATCTTCGGGCGGCTGACGAAGCTGGTCGATCCGCTGACGCCGCAGGCGATCCTGGCCGCCGGCGAGGACATGTTTCGCGAGGCCGGCCTGTCGCGGCCCAAGCAGCGCGGCCTGATCGCGGTTGCCCAGGCCGTGGCGGACGGGCTCGACCTCCATCACCTCTGTTCGCTGGATGCTCAGGAGGCGATCACGACGATGACGACGGTGCCTGGCATCGGCCCGTGGACGGCCGAAGTGTACCTTCTATTCGCCGCCGGGCACCCCGACATTTTCCCCGCGCGTGACGTTGCGCTGCAGAGCGCGGTCGGTCACGCGCTCGGCATCGACCCGCGTCCGCCGGAGAAAACACTGATCGCATTGGCCGAATCATGGAGCCCGTGGCGAGGTGTCGCATCGCGGCTTTTCTGGTCCTATTATCGCGAAACCAGGGGGCGGGACGCAGCGCCGCCGTCCTGAATCTACAAAAAAGCATAAAAATCGGGGTTTTTTGACGCCTTGGGCAAGCGACAATCCGCTTCACATCCCTGTCATGTCGGGCTTACAGTATCCGCGCCGTTCGGGTCTAGAACCAAGGAGGTAAACACGTGACGGTTGCCGTATCTCCGGATGGGCTTCCAGCACTGGTGCTGAATGCGGATTACCGTCCGCTCAGCTACTACCCCTTGTCGCTCTGGTCCTGGCAGGACGCCATCAAGGCGGTGTTCCTCGACCGGGTGAACATCGTCGCCGAATATGAGCATGCGGTGTCCTCGCCGACCTTCTCGATGAAGCTGCCGAGCGTGGTCAGCCTGAAGGCCTATGTGAAGCCGTCCAGGCACCCGGCCTTCACCCGCTTCAACGTCTTCCTGCGCGACCGCTTCCAGTGCCAGTATTGCGGCACGCCCGACGACCTCACCTTCGACCACGTCATCCCCCGCCATCGCGGCGGTGCGACGACCTGGGAGAATGTCGTCGCGGCCTGCTCGCCCTGCAATCTGAGGAAGGGCGGCATGATGCCGGCGCATGCCAAGATGTGGCCGCTGCAGAAGCCCTATCAGCCGACCGTGCATGATCTGCACAACAACGGCCGCCTGTTCCCGCCGAACCATCTGCACGAAAGCTGGATGGATTATCTCTACTGGGACGTCGAACTCGAACCTTGAGATCGTTCGAGAATTCGGGAGGCTGGCCGCCTGAAGCGATTGTCTGCGCTTCCGGTACTCACGTACTTTAGTACGCTCCGCTCCGGTTCTCGAAAATCACTTCATCCGACTCAGCCTGCCGAATTCTTGAACGATCTCGCGCCGCGCCAGATCAGTCCTTGGCAAACGCGCCACGGAAGGCGACGGCGGCCAGGATAAGGCTGGCGATGGCGTTCCAGCCGGCCAGGGACAGGCCCAGGATGCGCAGTGCCGCCTTGTCGCAGGAGGGCGGCACGAATTTGTCGAGCGCGTCGAGCACGCCCTTGCCGCCGGTGTCGACCGGGCCGGCGCCCGCCGTGCAATCGGTCGGGCCGGCCCACCACTGCCACTCGACGCCGGAGTGATAGACGCCGAGATAGAGGCCATAGAGCATCAGCAAGCCGCCAATGCCCAGCAGGCCGCGCGTCAGCCAGGCCGGCGCGCGCAGCATCGAGGCGATCACCGCCAGCACCATCAGCGGCGCGCCGATATAATAGGGGGTGCGCTGCTCCAGGCAGAGATGGCAAGGGATGTAGCCGCCAATGTACTGGAAGCCGAGCGCCGACCCGACGGTCGCGGCCATGGCGACGGCGAGAAACAGGGCGGTCCGCGTCCGCTGGCGTCCGGTGTCGGCATTCATGGTCGCTGTCATGGGGTTTTTGTCCGTTGAGTTCGCCGGCCGTTCGCCTTTTTATCCATGTCGTTGTCCCAAAACCGCGGGGCACTTTTGGGCGACATGGACTAGAACGCGTATTTGACGACGATATAGAGCAAAATCAGGGCAGCGGCCGCGGCGCCGGCGATCAGCCCGAGGCGCTTTTCGATGAATTCGCGGATCGATTCGCCATAGCGGCGCAGCAGCCACGCCAAGAGCAGGAAGCGCGCGCCGCGAGCGACGATGGCCGAGATGATGAAGATCAACAAATTGACGTGCAGGGCGCCCGCAAGGATGGTGACGACCTTGATCGGCGGCAGGTGCGCGAGACCGGAGGTAACGAGCAGCACCAGCATCAGGCCGATGCCAGAATTCTGCCAACGCTCGAAGGTCTCCAGGCCGCCGAAATGCTCCAGGATCGGACGGGCGATGGTGTCGTAGGCGAAATAGCCGATCATCCAGCCGGCGACGCCGCCCAGCACCGAGGCGGCCGTGGCGGTCAGCGCATAGCGGTAGGCGCGGTCGGGGCGTGCCAACGCCATCGGCAGATAGAGTACATCGGCCGGCACGAAGAAGAACGAGCTTTCAATGAAGGCGATGATGGCAAGCCACCATTCCGCGGATTTCCGGGCCGCCAGCGACAAGGTCCAGTCGTAAAGTCCGCGAAGCATCGGCACTCCTATGCGTGTCGCCCAAACGGTGCGTAGCGGTTTCGGGGCAATGGCATGCACAAAACAAAGACCCAAAGCGCGCCATCCATCCGCTGGGACGCGCCTCGCTTTGATGCGCCGCCTGTCTAGAAAGATTTTCCGCGCCGCACAATGGCAGCGCGGTAACGAAATCAAAAGGCGAAGATTGGTCGCATCCCGATGATCTCGAGATTTGGCCAGTTGACGAACAGGCCTCCGACCGTATAGTCCGCGCCCATCCAGGCCACCCGGCCTGAGCCCCTATGGCGGAATTGGTAGACGCGCTCGACTCAAAATCGAGTTCCGCAAGGAGTGCTGGTTCGATCCCGGCTAGGGGCACCATTCCTTTTTTCAGGATCCATGTTGCTTGCCCGCCCATGGCCTGGGGCAAGGTCGATAAGCCACGGAGAGGGTCGGTTGCATCGGACGCGGCCGAGATGATTCAGGGCACAGGCTGGCCCTACAGCGACAGCCTGTGCCTTCTCCGATCGGATCAGAGCGAGTGCTTGTAGCCGATCCCGATGTTCCATTTGTCGCCGGCGAGATCGTTGTAGGGCGCCGAGGTCGTATCGGTCTTCTTCCAGGAATAGCCGACGCTGGCATAGACCGCGTTGGCGGAGTCGATGTTGTAGGTCACGCCGGTGGCCAGTTTGGGCGTTTCCCAGGTGGTGCTGAAGGCGTTGCGGTAGCGGAAGTTGAAGACGTTCCAGGTCCATTGCTTGGACAGCTTCCAATCGCCCGCGAGATAGAGGGCATAGTAGGGAACATTCGCGTTGGCATCGGCATCCTTGATGATGCCAGTATCGTGCCAGGTGTAGCCGAGCCCCAGGCTGGGGGTCAGGGTGAAGGCATCCGTGATCTTGATTTTGTAGCCGAGGCTCGCTTCGGCATAGTACTGCGACTTTCCGCCGGTCTTGAAGGTTGGCTGGATGAAGATCCCGCCGACGAAATTATTGTCGAAATTGTGCGAGACGCTGAGCTTGAAGTAGGTGTCGGCGAGCGACCGGGCGGTGTTGCTGCCATTGTCGATGGCGTAGAATTCCGGGTCCCCCTCGATTGCAATCGTCCAGGTCGGCGCTGCCGGCGGCGGGGCTTCGACCAGGTCGGCGGCAAAGGCCGATGTGGCCATATGGACAAGCAGACGCCCAATGGGGCGATGATGGTGCGCAAAAGCATGGTCTTTCCTCGAGATGTGGCGGCGCATCGGGGATGGAGCGGCGCGTTGGGATGTGGCGAGTGTTTAGCTAGGCGCGCGCCATTACAGTTATGTGACGATGTGCCATTCGTGTGGGCGGCTTCGCCCAGACGGCCCTCGACTGGAAACCGGCGGTGCAGTTTGGTCACACCCGCGAGGCGGGGGTGGCAACAACTCTTCGACGAGAACGGTTTTCTTGCCTTGGACGAAGCAGGCGCACCAGACGGCTCTGTCGCGCGTCTGCGCGGTTGAGATGGCTATCGCATATTGCCGGTATGGCCCTGCGAATATCTGCCGGGCTGCGGCCAGACCGTCAGGCCATGAGGCTCGACGCCGACGCGGATTTTCGTCACAGCGCCCGAGGTGGTGTCGATCATGTAGACCTCGCTGTCGAAGCGGCCGGACAACCACAATTGCCTGCCGTCGGCGCTGACATTGCCCATGTCGGGGCTGCCACCACCGGGTATGGGCCATTGCGCGACCACCAAACGGGAAGCAAAGTCGATGACCGTCACGCTGCCCGGCCCCTTTGCGCGGCCTTGCTCCATCTTGTGCGAGCCGCGATTTGAAACGTAGAGTTTTGTCCCGTCGCGGCTCACGACAAAGCCGTGCGTTCCAATGCCGGTGGCGATGAAGCCGATCTCGGAAAAGCTGTCTCCGTCGATCAGGAACACGCCGTCGTTCATCATGTCGGCGACATAGAAGACCTTGCCGTCGGGCGAAAGCCGGATGTCCTGCGGCATGCCCATCTTCGACAGAGCCAGGTGGCCGAGCACCTTCTGGTTTTTCAGGTCCACCTTCAACAGTCCGCCATCGCCGTATTCGCAGGTGAATATGGCGTAGGCATTGTCGGCGGAGAAATCGGCATGGTTGATGCCGGGGCAGGTCGGCGTCGGTATCGTCGATTTCAGCGCCATGGTCTGCGGATCGCGCAGATCAAGCCGCTGAAAGGCCTCATCGACGACGACGGCCGAACTTCCATCCGGCATGAAGTACATGTTGTAGGGGTCATCGACCGGGATTTCGTGACCCGGCCTGGCGGTCTTGGGGTCGATCGGCGTCACGCTGCCCTTGCTGGTGCCGCTGGCGTTGTTGGCGACCCAGAGCGTGCTCAGATCCCAGGACGGAACGACGTGCTGCGGCTTGCGCCCGACAGGGAACCTGTCGACCTCCTTGAGCGTCGCGGGATCGATGACCGATACGCTGTTGGACGAGCGGTTCGGAACATAGACGCGCGGCAGCGCGCCTATCGTGGCCGGGCTCAAATGATCAGAGGTTGTCTGGTCGTAGATATTGACCGGAGAGCGGGCAGGCGGCGGCTCGCTGCAATCCTCCGGGCACGAGTCGGCCCAAGCCGATGCCGGCGACAGGGCAAGCAACAAAACGAGCAGGGCGCGAAAGCTCGTGAACCGTCGATATGGCTTGATCATTTGGGCTGCTGTCTTGTGAATTCGCGGATCGCCTCGGTCGTCCCGCTGACGATCAGATCGACGCCGAGTTGACCGAATTCGGCCGACGATCGTGTTGGATCGCCACCATAGACGCCGTCGCCGGCGCCGAGCTTAGGAGCTGCCGCGAGGCGATCCTTGCGCACCATGGAAGGGTCGATGGCGAGCATCAGCGATGTGTCGGCCAATCCGGCGTGGGTTCCGATCTCGGACTGCCTCGCGCCGGCCGACAGGAGCTTGTCGACATAGGGGCCCTGGGTGACCTGATAGTATTGCAGCGCCGCAAAGACCCGGACCGGGCCTTTGCTCCATTCGGCATTCAGACGATCGGCCACATGACGCTCGTCGACTTGATAGCCGCCATGGTCGCCGATCAGCACGATGGTCTTGAAGCCGTGCAGCTTGAAGCTGCGCGCCGCGGATTCGAGCAATTGTTCGAAAATCTTGTCGCTGATGGTAATCGTTCCGGGAAATCGCATATGTGCGCTCGGCGGGTCGATGGTCCCTTCCGGGACATAGGAGATCACCGGGGCGACCAAGGCGTTGCCGAGTTGACCGGCAATCTTCTCGGCCAGGAACTTGACCCGCATATTGTGCTTGCCCAAGGCCATGGCAGGACCGCTTTGCTCGGTGCCGCCTATCGGGACGATGATCGTCGTCGTCCCGGCACTGATCCGATCGCGAAGTTCGGTCCAGGTCTGGTCTTCGAGGAAGACCGACGCATTGGCCGCGTTGGCCGCCGAGGCAAGACCAGACAGAAACCAAAGGCCGACGACAATGCATGCGCGCGTGGCGAAGGTCTCGGCATGACACCGGCGGCTGCGAGGATTCGGGATCATGGGCTACCGCCGTCTCAGCAGGCTCTTCATGCGGTTGCGCAGCAGCCGGGCCATGTTGCGGGTCTCGCGGTAGAGATGCAGCTGCGAGGCGGCCTGGCGGGCGAGGCGGTCGGCGTCCGGCGTCAGCCCGATCACCAGCGTGCCGATCGGCTTGCGCTCGGCCCAGAGCCGGCTCATCACCGGATGATCCGGCACCGCGCAGGAATCGGTCATCATGATGTTGGGATCGTCGAGATGCTGCCGGGTGACCTCGATCATCAGCAGCGTGCCCGGCGAATAGGCGGCCAGCGTCTCGTCATAGGCCGTCTTCCAGGTATAGGCGACGCCGGCCTCGACGAAGACGATCAGGCAAGCGATGGAGCGGCCGTCGAGCGTCAGCGAATGGATGCGGCACATGTCCTGTTCGGCCAGCCGGTGCACCGCCTCGCGGGCAAAGGCGGCGCGGAAGCGGTCGATCGCCATGGCGGTGCGCTCGCGGCCCTTCCAGCCGGAGGCTTCCAGCGTCAGGAAGCCCTCGATGGCGTGGCGGATCTCCTCGGGGCCGCGCGCCACCACATGTTCCAGCCTGCCGAGGTCGGCAAGGCGCCGCTTCAGGCGGCGGAACTCGCGATAATGGTGCGGGCGCAGCGAAGCCTTCAGATAGTCATCGCCGTCGAGCTCGCTCTCCAGCACGGGGCGCGGGGTCTGGCCGGTCGTGATCAGCGTCAGGCCGCGCGTCTCGGCCACGGTGTCGAGCAGGCTCGCCACGGGACCATCCAGCCTGATGTCGGGCAGCACGAAGACTTTCGGCAGCTTGAGGTGTGGGCGCGACAGCATCGAGAAGAAATCCTCGACGACGCCGACCGGATCGTCGCGGTCGATCAGCGGCGTGCCGAGCGGACCGAACGGGCTCGACCAGGTGCGCATCACCGGCACGCCGAGCGGCACCACCGGGCGTTCCACCGAGATCGGCACCAGCAGGCGCAGCCGGTTGCGGTATTCGTCGCCGTCGCGGATCACCGCCAGGCGCACCTCGCGATCCTCCAGCCGGGGCATGGCCGGCGCCAGGAAGCGCGGGTTGAAGAAGACGTTCGGCTCGATCGTGCGGGCGCACAAATAATCCAGCTCCTCGACCAGGTCGAAGCCGGCGGACGCCGGGTAGATGGCAAGCTTGCGTTCCGGCCGGTTGTTGGCGGGGATTTCGATATGGGCGGGATCGGGATCGCGCGCCAGCCCGGCAAGGCCGGACACCATGGCGCCGGCGGTGCCGCCGCTGGTTTCCTCAAGCAACGGGATGGCGGCCATCAGGCGGCTCCTTTGGCAGGCACGAAGATGGCCATGACGATGCCAAGCTTGCGCCAGACCGTGAAAGACAGCGCGCTGGCCTCGAAGATCATGGCGAACGCGGTGGCCATGGCGGCGCCCCACAGGCCGAAATGCGGGATCAGCACCACGTTGAGGCCGATGTTGAAGGCCAGTGTCATGGCATAGACGGCGGCGCAGATGTTCTGGTTGCCGCTCATGGTGAGCAGGCTTTCGCAGGGACCGACGGCGGCGCGCGCCACGACGCCGAAGACGAGCAGGAACAGCAGCGGATAGCCCGACGTGAATTCGGGGCCGAACAGCACCAGCATGGGTTTGCCCAGCGCCAGCACCAGCAGCGCCATCAGCAGCGAAGGCCAGAAGGTCCAGGACACCGTCTCGCGTGCAAAGGCGGCAAGCTTCGCCGGCTCGCCATGGGTGAACTGCGCATAGCGCTGGGCGACACCGGCCTTGACGGCGAAATAGACGAAATGCACCAGCGCCAGCGTCTTGACCGTGGCGAAATAGACGGCGACGTCGTTGGGATCCATATAGGCGCCGACCATCAGCACGTCGGCATTGGTGAGCAGGAAGAAGAAGCTTTCGACCAGGAAGATCGGCAGCGAGACGATGAACCATTGCGCGAAATGCACCTTCATCGGTCCGGCCGGGATCTGCCGTTCCATGCGGTGCGTGACGCCGATCAACTGGGCGAGGGTGGTGACATAGGTGGCGGCGATCGAGGCGAAGATCGCCGTCCTGGCATCGGCGGCGTAGCCGGCGAAAAGCATCAGCGCCATGAACAGCAGGATCAGCACCGGCCGTATCAGATAGGTCGGCGACAGGGCGAAAAGCGCCCAGCTGTTCGCCCTGGCCTGGCCCTGCAACAGGTCCGACAGCGCGATCATCGGCAGGCAGATGACGCCGAGGATGAACGGGATCACGTAATAGTTTTCGATCCACGGCGCCGCCAGCCAAACACCGAGCGCGCCAAGCCCTGCGATGATGGTGGAGGCGATCAGCACGAACAGCCGGCTGGCCACGACGATGCCGCGCAGTTCATCCATCAGGCCGCGCTCGCGGTATTCGGGGATGAAGCGGATGACCGAGGTGTGGAAGCCTAGGCAGGCGAGGTTGCCGACGATGACCATCGTCACCCAGACCAGCACGAAGATGCCGTATTCGAACGAGCCCATCCAGCGCGCCATCAGCACCTGGCTGATGAAAGCGATGACGGCGCTGACGATGCGGATGGAGAAGGCGATGACCGACATGCGGCCGGCCTCGCCACGCTCATCGGCGGTGAACAGCACGGCGTCGATGCGGCCAAGCAACGGCCCGACACGCAGCGCCAAACGCTGCGGCAAGAACCGCCCGGCAGTCGTGGCCGCGGAAAAGCGCACCCCGATCTCTCTCCGTTTTCCGCCTCTTTTTCAGGCGTTGGTGTAGCGGAGACACATTAAGAAACGGTTGGGTGAGCTTCCTTCGCCCCGTTCACGGGGAGAAGGAAAGAGCGCGTCCTTAAGCAAAGGCCCCGTGGCAGTGCTTGTATTTCTTGCCGGAGCCGCAGGGGCAGGCTTCGTTGCGGCCGACCTTGCCCCAGGTCGCCTGATTGTTCGGGTCGCGGTCTTCGGGGGCGACGACGGCGCTCTGCTCCTGGCGCACCAGGAGGGCAGTCTCGCCGCCTTCGAAATCGTTCTCGCCGGTGGTGCCGTCAATATGCGTGCCGAACATGTCGGGCGCTTCCGGGGGCGGGGCTTCGGCGGCCTGGCGGACCAGTTCGACGCGCATCAGCTGCGCGGTGACGGCCTGGCGCAGATTGCCCAGCATCGCCTGGAACAGTTCGAAGGCCTCGCCCTTGTACTCCTGCAGCGGATCACGCTGCGCGTAGCCGCGGAAGCCGACGACCGAGCGCAGATGGTCGAGATTGACGATGTGCTCGCGCCACAGATGGTCGAGCGTCTGCAGCACCACGGAGCGCTCGACATAGTTCATTACTTCGGGGCCGAAGCGCTCGGCGCGCTCCTTGGCGGCGGCATCGGCGGCGGCAGTGATGCGCTCGCGGATGTCGTCCTCGGCGATGCCTTCTTCCTTGGCCCAGTCCTCGACCGGCAGGTCGAGATTGAGGAATTCGGCGACCTCGGCCTTAAGGCCGGCGACATCCCATTGCTCCGCATAGGCGTTTTCGGGGATGGCCTTGGCGACGATCTCGTCGATGACGCCCTCGCGCATCTCGGCAATGGTTTCCGACAGGCCTTCGCCGTCCATCAGCTCGATGCGTTGTTCGAACACCACCTTGCGCTGGTCGTTGGAGACGTCGTCATATTTCAACAGGTTCTTGCGGATGTCGAAGTTGCGCGCCTCGACCTTCTTCTGCGCCTTCTCCAGCGCCTTGTTGATCCAGGGATGGATGATCGCCTCGTCTTCCTTGAGGCCGAGCTTCTGCAGCATGCCGTCCATGCGCTCGGAGCCGAAGATGCGCATCAAATCGTCCTGCAGCGACAGGAAGAATTTCGAACGGCCGGGGTCGCCCTGGCGGCCGGAACGGCCGCGCAACTGGTTGTCGATGCGGCGCGATTCATGGCGCTCGGTGGCGAGAACGTAGAGGCCGCCGGCGGCCAGCGCCTTTTCCTTCAGGCGCTCGACGTCGGCGTTGATTTCCTTTTCGCGCGCCTCGCGCTCCGGGCCCTCAGGCATGTCGCCCAGTTCGTCGGCAATGCGCATTTCGGCATTGCCGCCGAGTTTGATGTCGGTGCCGCGGCCGGCCATGTTGGTGGCGATGGTGATGGCGCCGGGCTTGCCGGCCTGGGCGACGATCGCCGCCTCGCGCTCGTGGTGGCGGGCGTTCAGCACCTCGAAATCCTTGAAACCTTCCTTGCGCAGGCGGTCCGCCAGCTGCTCGGACTTCTCGATCGAGGTGGTGCCGACCAGCGTCGGCTGGCCCTTGGCGCTGGCTTCGCGGATCTCCTTGACGATCGCCTTGTACTTCTCCTCGACCGTCCGGTAGACCTCGTCGTCCTCGTCCTTGCGGATGACCGGCAGATTGGTCGGGATTTCGGTGACTTCGAGCCCGTAGATGTTGCCGAATTCCTCGGCCTCGGTCAGCGCCGTGCCGGTCATGCCGGACAGCTTCTTGTAGAGGCGGAAATAGTTCTGGAAGGTGACGGAGGCGAGCGTCTGGTTCTCCGGCTGGATCGCCACATGCTCCTTGGCTTCCAGCGCCTGGTGCAGGCCTTCCGAATAGCGGCGGCCGGGCATCATGCGGCCGGTGAACTCGTCGATGATGACGATCTCGCCGTTGCGCACGATGTAGTCCTTGTCGCGCTGGAACAGCCGGTGCGCCTTCAGCGCGTTGTTGACATGATGGACGATGGCGACGTTCTCGACGTCATAGAGCGACTCGCCCTTCAGCAGGCCGGCATCGCGCAGCAGGTTCTCCAGCTTCTCGGTGCCTTCCTCGGTGAAGATCGAGGTCTTCTGCTTCTCGTCGATTTCATAATCCTGCGGCTGCAGCTGGATGATGAAGGTGTCGATGGTGTTGTACATTTCCGAGCGGTCCTCGAGCGGACCGGAAATGATCAGCGGCGTGCGCGCCTCGTCGACCAGGATGGAATCGACTTCGTCGACGATCGCGTAATTGTGGCCGCGCTGCACCATCTGGGCGCGCTCGTACTTCATGTTGTCGCGCAGATAGTCGAAGCCGAGCTCGTTGTTGGTGGCGTAGGTGACGTCGGACGCGTAGGCGACGCGGCGCTCCTCGTCGGACAGGCCATGGACGATGACGCCGACCGAGAGGCCGAGGAATTTGTAGACGCGGCCCATCCATTCGGAGTCGCGGGTGGCGAGATAGTCGTTGACGGTGACGACATGGACGCCGTTGCCGGCGAGCGCGTTGAGGTAGACCGGCAGTGTCGCGACCAGGGTCTTGCCCTCGCCGGTGCGCATCTCGGCGATGCCGCCATTGTGCAGCACCATGCCGCCGATCAGCTGGACGTCGAAGGGGCGCATGCCGAGCACGCGGCGTGCCGCCTCGCGCGCGGTGGCGAAGGCCGGGACCAGAAGGTCGTCAAGGCTGGCGCCATTGGCGATGTCCTGGCGGAATTTTTGCGTACGCCCCGCGAGTTCGGCGTCGGAGAGCGCTCGCATCTCGTTTTCCATGGCGTTGATCGCCTCGACACGGGGCCGGGTCGATTTGACCCGACGGTCGTTGGAGGAACCGAAAACCTTACGGGCGAGACCGCCGAGACTGACCATCCAATGGTCCTTTCGATAGAATTCTCAATCTTGAGACGGGCGCCGGCCGGCCCCATCAAATCCGCGTGATCGCACCGCATGAATACGGGCAAACACAAAAAGCGCCCGGAAAACGGTTCTGGACGCAAAGTCGTTGGACAGATAAGAGGGGGCTCAACTGATGTCAACGCCGCGCTGGCCCTGCCGGTCGTGCCAAATTCCGCCACAATCTGGCTGATCTGGAAGCCACCCCTCCTTACAATCCTTCACCGGAGTCATCCTTATGCCCTTGTTGTTCCGCCGTGCGTCGCTCGCCAGCCTTGGCCTGGCCTTCGGCCTGTCGGCTCTTTGCCTGTCGCCCGTCATGGCGCAGGAGGCCGCTCCTGCTGCCCCGGCCGCACCCGCTGCGGCGCCGGTCGACCCGAATGCCGTTGTCGCAACGGTCAACGGCCAGCCCCTGACCGAAGCCGACCTAGTGCTTGCCGAAGGCGAGCTGTCGCAGCAATTCGCGCAGTTGCCGCCCGAACAGCGCCGCGCGGCTGCCCTTTCGGCCGCCATCGAGATCCGCGTCATGGCCGCCAAGGCCGTTACCGACGGCCTCGACAAGGATCCCGACTTCCAGCGCCGCATGGCCTTCCTGCAGCAGCGCGCGCTGCATGGCGAGATGGTCGAGAAAGGCGTCGTCGACAAGGTCACCGACGCCGAGATCCGCGCCCGCTACGACCAGGAAATCGCCAACACGCCGCCGGTCAACGAGGTGCATGCCCGTCACATCCTCGTGAAGACCAAGGAAGAGGCCGAGGCGATCATCAAGCAGCTCGACGGCGGCGGCGATTTCCAGAAGCTCGCCAACGAGCACACCAGCGATCCCTCGGGCAAGTCCAATGGCGGCGATCTCGGCTGGTTCGGGCCTGGCCAGATGGTGCCGGAGTTCGACAAGGCGGCGTTCGCGCTCGATGTCGGCAAATACACCAAGGAGCCGGTGCAGACGCAGTTCGGCTGGCATGTCATCAAGCTCGAGGACAAGCGCGCCAAGCAGCCGCCGGCCTTCGACGACGTCAAGGACCAGGCCAAGCAGGCGGTCATCCGCGACAAGTATTTCGCGCTGGTCAAGTCGCTGCGCGCCGGCGCCAAGGTCGAGATCCCCGACGCCAAGCTGAAGCAGGCCGTCGATACGATGGAAGCCGGCAAGTAAGCCTGGACGATTTCTTCAAAGGGGCGCGGCAGCCAAGGGTTGCCGCGCCCTTTTTTGTTGGCCGCCGCTATCTGCCTGATGCCGCTATGCCTTGCAGGAGATAGCGGATCATCTTGCGTATCGTCGCCTCGGGCTCGTCGAGCCGGTTGGTCAGGAGATGCCGCCAGGCGTAGGAAGCGATGAGATCGGCAACGACACCCGCATCGATATCGCTGGCGATCTCGCCCCGCGCCTTGGCGCGTTCGATGATCTGGCCGGTATGGGTGCGGCGCGCTCCGGCATAGCCGGCCAGGGCCGTCGCCGCGGTTTCATCCGACTGCGCCTCGGCGATCAGCGACTTGAAAACACTGCCCGACGATGTCTCGAGCCAGTGCGTGAATAGATTGATCAGGAAGCCGACGAGATCCTCCTCCAGGCTTCCCGTATCAGGAATGTCGACGCGCTTCTGGCGCTGGTAGACCTCGAGCAGCAGTGCCGCCTTGCTCGGCCACCAGCGATAGATGGTCGGCTTGCCGGCACGGGCGCGCCGCGCCACCGCCTCGATCGAGAAGCCGGCATAGCCGGCCTCGATCAGCACGGCTTCGGCGGCCTCCAGAATGGCTTCGGCGCTGTCGGGATTGCGCCTGGCACCAATCGATTTGCGTGCCGGATCGGCGATTTCGCCCATGAGCCGTTCCTCCTGAAGCGCTTGCGTGCCGGCCGAAACGACAACCCGCCGGCAACTATTGCCTCGCCCCGTATTTTTGCCAGCCGGATGCCTGCCATCCGGAGCAAAGCCTTCGTTTTCCTTGCAGCGTTCGTGCGGACGCCAAATGAAGCCATTTGGCCGCAAAATACGCTGATGCCAAGAGATGCTCATACATCATCGCTTGACGAAACGGAACGGTTCGTTCTATTCAACGAAACGTTTCGTTCCGATGGACATCGCCCATGACGACCATTATCGCATCCGGCACCGCACCCGCCGAGACGACAATTTCGAGTTGGATGACCTTCTTGCTGGCTGCCGCCTGCGGGCTGATTGTCGCCAATATCTACTACGCGCAGCCATTGATTGGCCCGATCGGCGCTGAACTTGGCCTGCCGCCGCATGCGGCGGGCCTGATCGTTACGATGGCGCAGATCGGCTACGGGGTGGGCCTGCTGTTCATTGTGCCGCTTGGCGACCTCGTCGAGAACCGCAAGCTCGTGCTTGGCATACTCGTCGTTGCGACGCTTGCCTTGCTGGGTGCGGCGATATCAACGCAGCCGGCGGCTTTTCTGGCCGCAATGCTGTTTGTCGGTCTTGGCTCGGTCGCTGTGCAGACCCTTATCCCCTATGCGGCGCACCTGGCGCCGGAAGCTAGGCGTGGCCGCGTGGTCGGCAATGTCTCAGTGGGATTGTTGCTGGGTATAATGCTGTCACGGCCGTTTTCCTCCTTCATCACCGCGCTGTCGTCCTGGCATGTGGTTTACTTCACCTCTTGCATTGTCATGATCGTGCTGACCGTGGTTCTGCGGTTCGCGCTGCCAAGGCGCATGCCGACGGCGCGTCTGAGCTACGGCGCGCTTTTGGCGTCCATGGTGCATATAGCGCGCACGACGCCCGTGCTGCTGCGGCGGGCTCTCTACCAGGCATTCCTGTTCGCGGCCTTCAGCCTGTTCTGGACGACGACGCCGCTGCTGCTGGCTGGACCCGATTTTGGCTTGACGCAGCGCGGCATCGGCCTGTTCGCTTTGGCCGGCGTCGCCGGCGCAATCGCCGCGCCGCTCGCCGGAAGGGTCGCCGACCGCGGCTGGAGCCGCCCGGCGACAGCCTTTGCCATGCTGTGCGTCGCCGTTGCGTTTCTTGTAACCCATATCGCTCCCAGCGGCTCGACACTTTCGTTGGCGCTGCTGGTCGCCGCCGCCATCGTGCTCGACTTCGGCGTGCAGACCAACCTTGTGCTCGGCTATCGGGATCTGTTCGCGCTCGGCGCCGCGCATCGCAGCCGCCTGAACGGGCTCTACATGGCGACGTTCTTTATTGCCGGCGCAGTCGGCTCGGGCGTCGGCGGTTGGGCGTATGCCCAAGGCGGCTGGCCACTGGTGTCCTGGATCGGCCTGGCGCTGCCAGTTGCGGCACTGCTCTGTTTCGCCACCGAATTCATGTCGCGCCAAAGGGCGTGAATTCGCGCCCAGGTTAGCGCATCATTGCATCGCCTGCGAGGTTTCGGATTCGATGCGCCATCCCTCTTCGGCCTTGACCAGCCCGAGCGTAACGCGCGCCTTGCCGGTCAGCCGTGCCGCCGACTTGTCCTTCGGCACATAGTCGTAGTGCATGGCAAAGGTGGCCTCAGTGCGGTCCTCGCCATGCGGCGTGATCTCCAGGCTGCCTGGTTCCAGCCCGAGCGACCACGAAGTCCATTGCGCGAACCAGTCGGTCTTCACCTTGACGATGGCATCGGCGTCGTAGCGTGTGCCGAAAATGGTGGCCGACGCGCCGTAGATCCGCTTGACCGTTTCGGCCATCGTCCTGGTGTCCGGTGTCAGATAGTTCCGACGCAGGAATTGTTCGATCGAAGCCTTGTCGTCGCCCACGGAACGCTCCAGCGCCGCGACCTGTGGGGCCGGGGCCGGCGCCGGCTCCGCCGCCGGCTTCGGCTTCGGGGCCGGCCCTTCACCCGGGACGAATTCGAAGCGTTCGAGCAGCGAGCCCTGCTCCCAGGGGCGCTGGCCTTCGCGGGTTTGCGAAACGACGTCGCGGCGCACCGCGATCATCATGTCGTTGATGCTCTGGCCGGGCTCGCCAATGTGCCGCAAAAGGGCTGATGCAAAGGGCGAGTTGCGCCCGGTGCCGTCCATGGCGACCGCGCCCGGCGCCGTCGAGAAGGCAATGAAGGAGCCGCGCGTCGAATCGAACTGCGCCAAGCCGGCGAGCGCCGTCGCCGAGCGCGTGGTGGCGGTGCGGCTGAGGCTGCGGGCGAACGGGTTGTTACGGCAGGCATCGAGAAACACCAGACTGACCTTGGTCTGCTGTTCCATGATGTCGAGGACTTCGTCGATCGGCACGGCTTCGAGCTGCAGTTTCACCGGCATGTCGAGCCTGGCGTCGACCGGCACGATGTAGTTGCGCCCGTCGACCTGCAGGCCGTGGCCGGCATAGTAGAAAAGCCCGACGCCGGCGCCTTCGAGCGCATCGGAGAATTCGCCGATGCTGCGTTCGAGCTCGCGCTTGCCGAGGTCGTTGCCTTCGATGACCTCGAAACCGATGGAGCGCAGCTTGTCGGCGATGTCGAGGGCGTCGTTGACCGGATTGGCCAGCGTGCCGGCCTCGGCATAGGTGCCGTTGCCGATGACAAGCGCCACGCGACGCGCCGGCTCAGCGTCGGCGCTCAGCAGCAATAGTCCCAGAAATGCCCATGCGAGGATCGCAAGCCTGCCCATGGGCGCAATCATAGCGCCACAGGCCCCGGCGACGCCAACAGATTTGAAATGCAGGCTTAATCCAGCGTGGTCCGCCGCCCCGGCAGGCGCGGCGAAAACGCCCTTGCGCCCGCGCGCCGTATCGGGCAAACCGGCCTTCCCTTGCGATTTTCCCGCCCGAGGTCCCCATGTCCACGACGATTTCGCCGCTCGCGCCGAAGAAGTACCCCAAGATGCCTGTCATTGAAGGGGTGCGCATCGCCACCGCCGAAGCTGGGATAAAGTACAAGAACCGAACCGACCTGCTGGCCATGGTGTTCGATGCCGGCACCGCGGTCGCCGGCGTGTTCACCAGGTCGAAATGCCCCTCGGCGCCGGTCGATTTCTGCCGTCAGAACCTTGCCGCCGGCAAGGCGCGGGTGCTGGTCGTCAATTCCGGCAATGCCAACGCCTTCACCGGCAAGAAGGGCCGCGAATCCACCGCTCTGACCGGCGAGGCGGCGGCCAAGGCTGCCGGCTGCACGGCAGGCGAGGTCTTCCTGGCCTCGACCGGCGTCATCGGCGAGCCGCTCGACACGACCAAGTTCAGCCATCTGCTCGCCGGGCTGGTCAGCGATGGCAAGCCCGACCTGTGGACCGAGGCGGCGAAGGCCATCATGACCACGGACACCTATCCGAAAGTGGCGACGCAGACGGTCAAGCTTGGCGATACCGATGTCACCATCAACGGCATCTCCAAGGGCGCCGGCATGATCGCCCCCGACATGGCGACGATGCTGTCCTTCATCGCCACCGATGCGCCGATCGCGGCCCCCGTGCTGCAGGATCTGCTATCGCGCGGCACGGCCAAGACCTTCAACGCGGTGACCGTCGACAGCGACACCTCGACCAGCGACACGCTGCTGATCTTCGCCACCGGCAAGGCCGCCAAGCGCGGCGCGCCCGAGATCACCGACCCCAGAGATGCCCGGCTCGGCCAGTTCCGCCGGGCGCTCGGCAAGGTGCTGAAGTCGCTGGCGCTGCAGGTGGTGCGCGACGGCGAGGGCGCCCGCAAGCAGGTCGAAGTCACCGTCACCGGCGCGAAATCGGCCCGCTCGGCCAAGCGCATCGCGCTGTCGATCGCCAATTCGCCGCTGGTCAAGACGGCGGTCGCCGGCGAGGACGCCAATTGGGGCCGTGTGGTCATGGCCGTCGGGAAGGCCGGCGAACCCGCCGACCGCGACCGGCTGTCGATCTGGTTCGGCGACAACCGGCTGGCGCATGAAGGCGAGCGCGATCCGGCCTATTCGGAAGAAAAGACCTCGGCCTACATGAAGCGTGACGATATCCGCATCCGCGCCGATATCGGCATCGGCCGCGGCAAGGCGACGGTGTGGACCTGCGACCTCACCAAGGAATATGTCACCATCAACGGCGATTATCGGAGCTGACGGTTTTGGCTTCCAGGCATCCGGCAAGCATGCTTGCGATCGTGCGCCGCTACGAGGCGGCCGGCTTTCGCGCCTGGCCGGCGGCCGCCGTCCACTATGACGGCACCTGGGTGGTGCGGCTCACCGCCGGCCATCCGGCCAAGCGGCTGAATTCGGTCAACCCGCTCGATCCCGGCGACATCCAGCACATAGCCGACCGCATCGGCCGCGCCAGCCGCCGTTTCGACGCCTATGGAAGGCCGCTGACGTTCCGCATGTCGCCGCTGTCGGGTCCCGATCTTGCCGGCCATCTCGACAAGGAGGGCTGGAGTCGATTCGACGAATCGCTGGTCATGCGGCTGCCGCTGGCCGACGCCCAGCTCGATGCCGCCATGGACCAGATTCCGCTCAAGGACATCAGCCGCTTCATCGGCGCGTCGCTCAAGGTCAGCGGATCGGATGTTTCGCTGCGGCCCGGCCTGTCGGAGATCATCGGCGCCATCCAGCCAGAGGCCGGGCTGTTCGCACTGGAAGATGGGGCAGAGGCGCTGGCGACCCTGATTTGCGTGCATGACGGCGATCTCGCCGGCCTGTTCGAAGTCGCCACCGACAAGGCGGCGCGCAACAAGGGCCATGGCCGCAACCTGATCCGGTCGGCGCTGAAATGGGCGCGGCTGCGCGGCGCGCGGGAGGCCTGGCTGCAGGTCGAGGCCGGCAATGTGCCGGCGCTGGCGCTCTATCGGTCGCTCGGCTTCGAGGAAGTCTATCGCTACCATTATCGCCGGCCGCCCGGGCATGAGTGACGTCGGGCATGAATGATCCGGCCAATACCGGCAAGCGCCTGCTCCTGGTCGCGGCCTGCGCGCTGGTCGATACCGACGGCCGCGTGCTGCTTGCGCAGCGGCCCGAGGGCAAGCAGCTTGCGGGCCTGTGGGAATTTCCCGGCGGCAAGGTCGAGCACGGCGAGACGCCGGAACAATGCATCATCCGTGAATTGCATGAGGAGATCGGCATCGAGACCGAAATCCCGTGCCTGGCGCCGCTTACCTTCGCCAGCCATTCCTATGACGACTTCCATCTGTTGATGCCGCTGTTCGTCTGCCGCCGCTTCCGTGGCATCGCCCAGCCCCGGGAAGGGCAGGCGCTGAAATGGGTGCGGCCAAAGCAGATGCGTGACTATCCGATGCCGCCGGCCGACGCGCCGCTGATTCCGTTCCTGATCGATCTGCTCTGAGGATTTGTTTTGACGCAATTCCCAAGGGAAAGCGCTCCGCGCCCCGGGAAAGCCGCTTCACATTTTTCCTGGAATTGCTCTGAGGAGCGGCCACGGCCCATATCAGCCAGCGTTAATAGAAGATTTATCTCATCATGAAAAATTGATGCATGGCCGTGTCGTCGCGGCTGCGTCGCGGATTGGCTGGGGAGCGATAGGATGAGCCTGGACAGGGATTGGGATTCGATCCGGCCCGACCGCGGCTTTCGTGCCGCAGATGCGGGCATGGGCATCCTGCGCGTGACACTGCTGTTCGGCTCGGCCGCGGTGGCGCTGGCGCTGATCGCGACCCCTTTCCTCGACAGCCAGACGCGCTCGCAATCGGCGCGCGATGATTTTCCCGGTGGTCTCGACATGACGGCCACCGGCTCGATCAACCATCGAACCACCTATACGGTGCGCCGCAGCGTGCTGCAGGCGCAGCCCGGTTCGGTCTGCATCATCGGCTCCGATGGCAGAACCAGCGGCGACTGCTGACATGGTTGGAATTTGCAAGATGGTGGCGGTTTCACCGCCTGTTAAGGCTTTGCCGTTAACCTTTCTTAACAGGTCGGCGGTAAGGTCCTTGGCGAGGGGATCGAGGTGATGAAACCAGTGCTGCTGCATTTTCTGAAAGACGAAACCGGCGCCACGGCGGTCGAATATGGCTTGATCATAGCTGTGTTGTCGCTGACCATCGTCGCCGGCATCAGTCAGGTGTTCAACTCCATCACCTGGCTGTTCAGCAACAATAGCAGCCGGCTTGCGAACGCGTTCGCACCCTGATCGGGCTGTCCGCGGCTGACCCGATCATTGCCCGTCGGGAGCCTCCAGTATCGTCTTCAGCGAGACTTTGGCTGAACCCGGCTTCAGCGGTTTCTGCTGCGATGCATCGGGCGCCCAGCCGGACATCCAGACCATCGAGAAACTTGCCCGGATCCGGCCGTCGGCGTCGGAAAACCGCTCGGCATAGATTTCCGCGGCACGCGAAAACAGTCTGCGTGTGCCCGGCCGCCGGCCGCGATCGGTGAGGGCGCTGGTTTCGCCCATGGCGCGCAGATCGGCCATCAAGGCAAACAAATCGGCATAGCGCACCGTCACGGTCTCGACATCGGCGACCGGCAGGGCAAGACCGGCGCGCTGCAGCAGCGCACCGGCGTCGCGCACGTCGGTGAAGGGGATGACGCGCGGGCTGGCGCCGCCGTAAAGCTCGGTCTCGGCCGCAAGCAGGCTCTCACGCAGCTCGCCGAGCGTGCCGGCGCCGGCGAAGGCACCGAGAAAGAGCCCGTCCGGCCGAAGCGCGCGGCGGATCTGGATCAGCATGCCGGGAATGTCGTTCATCGCCTGCAGCGACAGAAGCGACACCGCCAGATCGAGGCTTGCCGGTTCGAAGGGCACGGTTTCCAGTGGTGCGACCATGCCGGCGGCACCCGTCAGGAAAACCGTGTCCGTCTCGACGCGGACGATATCCGCCACCTTGCCGCTCGCGGCGAGCACATCGGCTGCGGCCGACGTCTGGCAGAACAGCACCGCCGCCTTGCCGAACCGGCGCTCGACGGCGCCCAGCCGGTCGGCAAGGTCCTCGGCGGCGCGGTTCATCAGGAAATCGGCACCGTCGACCGGATGGCTTAGCGCGCGCCGCTTGTGCGCCAGCCACAAAGAGGTATCCATAATAGGCTGCAACGGGTGGATCCTTGTTTGTCCACGCCCTGATATACTTGGTACACTCGGTGCGGAGAACCAACCACGTGGCCGATCCGACGCCAGAGATCAAGTCCATCGGGATCAGGAACCTCGCCCGATCGGCCTTCGGCTGGCCGGCGCGCATCCTGTTTCCGCCGGTCTGTGCCGGCTGCCGCCGGCATGTCTCGCAGCCGGGCGTGCTGTGCGGCGCCTGCTGGCCGAAGCTGCGGCTCTTGGAACGGCCCTGGTGCCCGGTTATGGGCACGCCGTTCACCCACCATATGGGCGAGGGTTTTCTGTCGGCCGAGGCGATCGCCGATCCGCCGCCCTTCGAGCGGGCGCGGGCAGCCGTCGCCTATTCCGGCGTCGCCCGCCAGATGGTGCAAGGGCTGAAATACCAGGATCGCACCGATCTGGCACCTTGGATGGCGCGCTGGATGGTGCGCGCCGGCGCCGATCTCATCGCGGAAGCCGATGTGGTGGTGCCGGTGCCGCTGCACTGGCGGCGTTTCTTCCGGCGGCGCTTCAACCAGTCGGCGGAACTGGCGCGCGCGGTCTGCGAGCTCAGCGGCCTGTCTTTTGCGCCTTCCGCCATGCAGCGGGTGAAACTCACTCGCCAGCAGGTCGGGCTCGAGCGGCAGGAGCGCGAGGAGAATGTGCGGGCCGCTTTCCGCGTGCCGGCCGAGGCAGAGATCCAGATCGCCGGCCGCAGGGTGCTTCTGATCGATGACGTCTACACCACGGGCGCCACCGTGCGCGCGGCCACCAAGGCGCTGAAAAGGGGCGGTGCCGCCACCGTTGACGTGCTGACCTTCGCGCGCGTGTTGCCGGGGGACTTCCGGGCGGACGAGTCCGTGACTATATAAGTCGGCAACGAAAGCGGAATGCATCATGGTCGATGTCACGATCTATACGCGTATGATGTGCGGCTACTGCACGGCGGCCAAGCGGCTGCTGGAGCGCAAGGGCGTCGCCTATACCGAGCATGACGCTTCGTTTTCGCCGGAATTGCGCCAGGAGATGATCTCGCGCGCGCACGGCCGCACGACCTTTCCGCAGATTTTCATCGGCAACACGCATGTCGGCGGCTGCGACGAGCTCCACGAGCTGGAGGCCGAAGGCCGGCTGGACAGGCTGCTCGCCAACGGCGCGACGATTTGAGGGTATGATGATGGGTGTTTTCAAGGCTGCGGCGGTCCAGATGCGTTCCGGCGAAAGCCCCGAGCGCAATGCGGTCGATCTCGAACGGCTGGTGCGTGAAGCGGCCGGGCAGGGCGCGACCTATATCCAGACGCCGGAAATGACCGGGGCGCTGATCCGCGACAAGCAGGCGCGTGCCGCCTCCTTCACCTCCGAGGACAAGGACATCATCGTTGCGACCGCACGTGGATTGGCGCGCGAACTCGGCGTCTTCCTGCATATCGGCTCCACCGCCATCCTGCGCGCCGACGGCAAGCTCGCCAACCGGGCGCTGTTGTTTGGTCCGGACGGCGCGACGCTCGCCACCTATGACAAGATCCACATGTTCGACGTCGATCTCGACAATGGCGAAAGCTGGCGCGAATCCGCCGCCTACGAACCCGGCACCGAAGCCGTAGTGACCGAGGTTGCGGGCGCCAAGCTTGGTTTTGCGGTCTGCTACGACCTGCGTTTCCCGCAGCTGTTCCGGACCGAGGCGCTGGCCGGCGCCGATGTTTTGACCGTGCCCGCCGCCTTCACCCGACAGACCGGCGAGGCGCACTGGCATGTACTGCTCAGGGCCCGTGCCATCGAGAACGGCGCCTTTGTCGTCGCCGCCGCACAAGGCGGCCTGCATGAGGACGGCCGCGAAACCTATGGCCATTCGCTGATCGTCGACCCGTGGGGCCGCATCATCGCCGAAGCCGCGCATGACGAGCCTGCGGTGATCGTCGCCGAGATCGACCCGGCGCAGTCGCTTGCGGCGCGCAAGAAGATCCCCAATTTGAAGAATGCGCGGGATTTCACCATCAATGCCGGCGCGGTGGACGCGCCGCGTCTCAGGGGTGCTGCCTCTTGATCCGCTTTTCCCTGATCTGCGAAAACGAGCACGAGTTCGAGGGCTGGTTCCGCAGCAATGACGATTTCGACACCCAGAAGAAGCGCGGCTTTGTCGATTGCCCGAGCTGCGGCTCGCACAAGGTAGAGAAGGCCCTGATGGCGCCCGCCGTTTCCACGGCCCGCAAGCAGGAGACCATAGCGCTCGCCATGGGCGAGGCGCAGAAGCAGGCCCTGGCGCAACTCAAGGCGATGGCCGAGAAGGTGCGCGAGAATGCCGACTATGTCGGCGACAAGTTCGCCGAGGAAGCGCGAAAAATCCATTTCGGCGAGACCGACCCGCGCGGCATCTATGGCGAGGCGACGTTGGAAGAGGCCAAGGGGCTGGCCGAGGATGGCGTCGATTTCATGCCGATCCCGGTGTTTCCCGACGACCGCAACTGAACGTTCAGCTCACGCTGCCTATCAATTTCTCAAGCAGGTGCGAGAGCGTTTCCCGTTCCGCTGGCGTCAGGCCCGCAAGAATCTCGTGCTCGTTGGCGACATGAGCGGTCAGGGCCTCGTCGATCAAGGCGAGACCCTTCTCGGTAAGCTGCACGACGATGCCGCGCCGGTCGTTGGGGTGCGGGCCGCGCAGGATCAATCCGGCTTTTTCCAACCGGTCGAGCCTATTGGTCATGGCCCCGGATGTCACCATGGTCGCTTCATAGAGATCTGTCGGCGTCAGTGCGTAAGGTGAGCCTGAGCGGCGCAGCGTTGCCAGCACGTCGAACTCGCCGGCTTGCAACCCGAAACGGGCAAACAGCGGCGCCAAGCGATCACGCGCGATCAACGACGAGGCTTCGTTCAATCGCCCGAGCACGCCCATCGGCGAGACATCAAGGTCCGGCCGCTCCCGTTTCCACTGTTCGATCGCCTTTGCCGCGCGATCCATCTGTCTCACCGTTAAATATCTTGATGTTAAGAATCTTTGTGTTATCTTATCTCAAGGTACAGCACCGGCCAAGCGCCGCAAGTGCCAAATTTCACGATTGAGTGACGGGACCATCCGATGAAATTTCTCTGGGATTCGGCGCTCGGCCTGCTGGTCGTCACCGGCGGCCTGCTCGGCCTGACACTGCCCTTCGGCAAGCTCGCCACGGCAGCCGGCGTGCCGGCCATGGTCTGGGCCTTCGTCATCTCGCTCGGCGCCGGCGGCGTGCTTTTGTGCGCACTTTTGCTGCGCGGCCAGCGTATCCGGCTCACCGCGCACAAGCTGCGCTATTTCTTCGTCACGGCGGCCGTGTCCTATGCCCTCCCCAATCTCTTGATGTTCTCGGCCATACCGCATCTGGGCGCCGGCTATACCGGCATCATGTTCACGTTGTCGCCCGTCGTCACGCTGGTGTTCTCGATCCTGCTGCGCGTCCGGCGCCCGAACATGCTGGGCATATCAGGCATCGCCGTCGGTTTCGTCGGCGCCGTGATGGTGGCGGCGACGCGCGGCGAGGCCGGCCAGCCGGCCGATCTTTTCTGGGTGGTGATAGGGCTGCTGATCCCTGTCAGCCTTGCAGCCGGCAATATCTACCGCACCGTCGACTGGCCGGAAGGCACCGGCCCGATCGAGCTTGCCGTCGGCAGCCATCTGGCGGCGGCGACGCTGCTGCTCGCCGGCATTCTCGCTCTGTTCGGCATCAAGGCCTTCGCGCCGCTCGGCGGCGTTCCGCTGGTCGTCATCGCGCAGGTTGCGTCGGCGTCGGCGATGTTTGCCTTCTTCTTCCGGCTGCAGGCGGTCGGCGGCCCGGTCTATCTCAGCCAGATCGGCTATGTGGCGGCCGCGGTTGGGCTGTTTGCCGGCACGATCTTCCTTGGCGAGCACTATCAGCTGCTGACCTGGGCCGGCGCCGCCATCATCACCGCCGGCGTCTTCATCACCACGAAGGCGCAGAGCCAGGCCGTCGCGAAGCCGCAGCCCGCGTAAACGTCGTCAAAGTTTTCCGCCGCCGTCGGCGTCGCCGCCGGGCTCCGGCCTTGGATGCCGGCGGCGGTGCGTGGCGGCGGCCCGCGCCGCCTGCTCGTAGATGCCGGTCATCAGTTCGAGCGTGCGCGCGACATCTTCGAGCTTGTCGGCCATTTCGGGAATGCGCGTCACGGCATCGATAAGCAGGACGGAGCGGATGTCGGCATAGCGCTCGGTCACGCGATGCCCGAGCGGCGTCACTTCGTAGGTGACGCCTGACCTGCCGCTGCCGGTGCGGGTGATCAAACCGCCCTTCAGCAGTTTGCGCAGGCTGTACTGGATGTTGGGGATGTCGTCGCGGTTGGTCATCTGGGCAAGATCGCGCACGCTTTTCGGGCGGTCGTTCATGCGGATGATGTGGAGCAGTGCGTTCTCGGGTCCGCTGGCGGAAAACTCGATCACCGTAGCGAGGCATTCAGCCTGCCAATGGCCGAATGCCTCGTAGGAGCGCATCAGCGCGTATTCGACTTCGGTGACGTCGATCTCCAGCGGCGTGCGCGCCAGATGCCAGCCGCGATCCAGCAACTCGGCCTGTGTTTCCAAAGATTTGCGCCGTTCGTTCATCTGCCTGTCCCCTGCCATCAGCATGCGCTGATCCCGGTGATTGCGTCCACATGAATTTATGATAGACTTTCTATTATAAATTATAAGCAAAAAATGAGGAGAACACCGCCAATGAGCATGCTCGACAAGACCGCGCCTCACGCGCAGCCCTTCTTTCTCGGCACTTTCGCGTCCAATTGTTCCGGCGGCATGACCGTCACCAAGGTTCCCGAGCGCTGGGCCAGTTCCTGGGACAACAATCTGCGGCTGGCGCATCTGCTCGACGAGGCCGGCATCGACTTCATGCTGCCGATCGCACGCTGGATCGGTTATGGCGGCGAGACCAATTTCCACGGCAACGTGCTGGAGACGATCACCTGGGCGGCCGGGCTTCTGGCGCTCACCCGCAACATCACGGTTTTCGCCACCACCCATACCGCGGCCAACCATCCCGTGGTCGTTGCCAAGCAACTGGCGACCATCGACCAGATCAGCCGCGGCCGCATCGGACTCAACATCGTCGCCGGCTGGAACAAGCCGGAATATGAGGCACTTGGGCTGACGCTGCCCGATGACCATGTCACGCGCTACGGCTATGCCCAGGAATGGTTCGATATTGTCCAGGCGCTGTGGGAGCGCACGGAAGCCTTCGTCTGGGACGGCACCTGGTTCAAACTCAAGAATGTGCTTGGGGACCCGCGTCCGTCGTCACGGCCGCCGATCCTCAATGCCGCCGGGTCGGAGGAGGGCCGCAAATTCGCGGTCCGCAACGCCGATTTCCTGTTTACGCCGGCGATCGACCTGGCGCGCTCCAAGGACGAGATCATTGCGCTGAAGGAGCAGGCGAGGGCCGCCGGCAGCGATGTCGACGTGCTGACCTTTGCCCATGTCGTCTGCCGCCCGACCGAAAAGGAGGCCACGGACTATCTCGAACATTTCGGCCGCGCCAATGCCGACTGGGCGGCGGTCGACAATCTGGTCCGGCTGCAATTCGCCCATGCGCAGTCGTTCCCGCATGATCTCCTGGCGCTCATTCGCGACCGCATGGCGGCCGGCCATGGCGGCTTCCCGCTCACCGGCACGCCCGAGCAGGTCGCCGACGGGATCACCGCCTTGCATGCGGCAGGCTTTCGCGGCTCGACATTGTCCTTCGTCGATTATGTCGAGGAATTCCCCTATTTTCGCGACACCGTGCTACCCATTCTCGAAGAGAGAGGCATTCGCATCGCACCGGCCGCGATGCGGTCGGCGGCTTAGCAAAGAGGCGACGAGGCAATGTCCATGACAGAAGCTCCGGTCAGCGTCGCCGACTTCCGCGCCGCCATGCGGCTCATCGTCGGCAATGTCAGCGTCATCACCGCCGGTGCCGGCGACGACCGGTCCGGCCTTGTCGTCATTTCGGTGGTCTCGCTGTCGGCCGAACCGCCCAAGGTGATCGCTTGCGTCAACCGATCGTCATCGACCTGGCCGGTTATCGAGCGCTACCGGCATTTCGGCGTCAATTCGCTGGGGCCTCAGCATCAAGCCGTGGCGGAGCGTTTCTCCGGCTTTGGCGGCATCAAGGGCAAGGACCGCTATGACGGCGCCGAATGGGTGACGCTTAAGACCGGAGCCGCGCTGCTTTATGACGCCGTGGCCGCCTTCGACTGCAGCCTCGACGAGATGATCGACCGCGGCACGCATTCCATCGTGATCGGCTCGGTCGAGGCGGTGCGCACCCGCGATGCCGGCCAGGCGCTGATCTATTGGCGGGGCTGCTACCGACCCCTCAGCACTGAATAGCGTAAGAGCGGATCAGACGGATCCCTTCTCCGCCAGCACCATGTAGTTGACGTCCATGTCCTTCGATCGCGCCCAGCGGTCGGCAAGCGGATTGTAGGTGACCCCGGTGCGGTCGATGATCGTCAGGCCGGCGCCGCCTAGCGCCTTCTCCAGTTCTTCCGGGCGCACCAGCTTGCCGAACTGGTGGGTGCCGCGCGGCAGCCAGCGCAGCACATATTCAGCACCGATGATGGCGAGACCCAGCGCCTTCAGCGTGCGGTTGATGGTGGCCACGAACATGATGCCGCCGGGCCGGACCATCTGCCCGCATTTGGCGACGAACAGATCGATGTCGGCGACGTGCTCGACCACTTCCATGTTGAGGATGACGTCGAATGTCTCGCCGGCGTCGGCAAGATCCTCGGCCGTCGTGGCTCGGTAGTCGACGATCACATTGCCTTCGGCTGCGTGCAGTTTCGCCACTTCGATGTTTGTCTCGGAGGCGTCCGCTCCCACGACCTCGGCGCCAAGCCGCGCCATCGGCTCGCACAAAAGACCGCCGCCGCAGCCGATATCGAGGATGCGCAGCCCCTCGAACGGCCGCGCGGCACGCGGGTCACGGCCGAAGCGCGTCGCTATCTGGTCGCGGATATAGGAAAGCCGGACCGGATTGAATTTGTGCAGCGGACGAAACTTGCCGTTCGGGTTCCACCATTCGGCGGCAAGGGCGGAAAAGCGTTCCACTTCTCCGGCATCGATCGTCGATCGTCGGGGTTCTGGCATTGGTTGGTCTCCTCGAACGCTAGGAAGTCGGGCGTGGAGGCGGGAAAGTCAAGGCAACAATTTTCCTCTGCCGACAGGGCGGAGCATCCTGTCAGGGCATGTCAGCTGTCGCGTACGGCGGTGAAACACAATTGGCCCGGCGGGCGAATGAAGGGCATCGTTTGGATTCGAAGGAGTGCACGATGAAGGTCATGACGGCTTCGATCCTTAGGCGCAGGCTGGATGTGGAAGGCCACGACGCCTGCCTGCTGTCGCAAGGCGATGGCGGGCACAGCCTCCAGGGACAAGCCATCTTCGTCCAGGACGGCAAGCCATGCTGCCTTGCCTATGAGGTGATTTGCAACGCCGGCTGGCGCACGCGATCGGCGCGAGTCGACGGTTTTCTCGGCATGCGCAAGCTGCACTATGCCATTGAACGACGTGCCGACGGCGAGTGGACGCTGAACGGCGAGCCACAGCGGGACGTCACCGGCCTTGTCGATGTCGACCTCGGCTTCACGCCGGCATCGAACCTGTTGGCGATCCGGCGGTTCGACCTCGGTGTCGGCGAGACGACGCCCGCTCCAGCCGCCTATCTGAGCTTTCCAACATTCGAGATGGTGCTTCTCGAGCAAAGCTATCGGCGTCTCGACGAGACCCGCTACGCCTACACCGCGCCCATGTTCGGTTATGAAGAGATCCTTGGTGTCTCGCCGCACGGCTTCGTCGTCGACTATCCCGGCCTGTGGACAAACGTGGCTGCCTCAGGCTGAAGGAAGTCCCGGCGCGGCCTATTTCGCGTCCAGCACGTCGCGCAGCTTGGCTTCGAGTTGCTCGATGGTGAACGGCTTGGCCAGGAAGTGAACGTCATGGTCGAGCACGCCGTTATGGACGACGGCATTCCTGGTGAAACCGGTGGTGAAGATGACCTTCAGGCCGGGTTGGCGTGCGACCGCCTCCTCGGCGAGCTTGCGGCCGTTCATCGCAGGCATGACGATATCCGTGAAAAGCAGGGCGATGCCCGATGTCGCCGCCAGCTTCTGAAGGGCCTCCTGGCCACTTCCAACGTGGATGACCGTATAGCCGAGTTCGCGCATGGCGTCTGTCGTGGCGGCCCGCACGCGGGCGTCGTCCTCGACGACGAGGATCGTCTCGGTGACCTTGACGGTGCTCTTGCCGCGCCCGGCGGGTGCCGCCGGCTCCTCCGGTCCGAAAAACCGGGGCAGATAGATCCTTATCGTCGTGCCTTGGCCCGGTTCGGAGTAGATCTTGACGTGGCCGCCCGACTGCTTGACGAAGCCGAACACCTGGCTCAGCCCAAGTCCCGTGCCCTTGTTGACCGGCTTGGTCGTGAAGAAGGGTTCGAAGGCCTTGGCGATGACCTCGGGCGACATGCCGGTGCCGGTGTCGGTGACCGCGATCATCACATATTGGCCTGGCGTGACTTCGGCATGTGTCGCGGCATAGGCGTCGTCGAGGTGGCTGTTGGCGGTCTCGATGGTCAACTTGCCGTCATTGTCCATGGCGTCACGGGCGTTGACGGCAAGGTTGAGGATGGCGTTCTCGATCTGGCTGGGGTCGGCGTGGGTTTTCCACAGGCCGGCCGCCAGCACGGTTTCGACGCGTATGCCCTCGCCCAGCGCACGGTGGAGAAGGTCGGACATGCCGGTCACCAGCCGGTTGGTATCGACCACCTGCGGCGCAAGCGGCTGCAAGCGCGAGAAGGCGAGCAGCCGGGAGGTCAAATTGGCGGCACGGCCGGCTGCATCCGTCGCAGCCTCGACGAATTTCTCGATGTCATTCTCGCCACGCTTCAGCTTGCGCTGGGCAAGGTTCATGGCGCTGAGGATGACCGCCAGCATGTTGTTGAAATCGTGGGCGATGCCGCCTGTCAGTTGGCCGACCGCCTCCATCTTCTGCATCTGGCGGATCTGGGATTCGGCCTTCTCGCGCGTGTTGATCTCGTTGCCGAGCTCGATGTTCTTGCGCATCAGCTCTTCCTGGGCGGTGGCGACCTCGCGGAAGCGGCGGCGGGATTGGCGGATCGTGTAGGCACCGAGCAGGAAGATCGCGACGAGGGCCGCAAGCGAACCGACACGCAGCCAGGCCTCGACCTGGTCCGTGTGCTCGTCGCGCGCTGCGATGTCGGCGGCGCCGATGCGCCGGATGGTGTCCATGCTGGCGCGGATCTCGTCCATGGCGGCCTTGCCCTGGCCGCCGCGGACGAGTTCCAGCGCCTTCGACGCATCGCCCTTGTCGTAGAGGGCGATCGTCTCGGACAGTTCAGCCTGTTTTTGCGCCAGCGCGTCCTTGATGTGGCTGATCTGCGGGGCGAGCTGATCGTTGGATGATGTCATGGCATCGATGCGGGCAAGTTGCCCCGGGATTGCATCGACAGCCTTCTGGTACGGTTCGAGATAGGATTTCTCGCCGGTCAGCAGATAGCCGCGCTGGCCGGCCTCGGCATCCTGCGCCAATGAAAGCAGCCCTGAAAGCTGCTGCTGGTATTCAATTGTCTCGCGCGCGGCGGCACGATTGGCCCTTTGTCCCTCGACCAGCAGGGCACGGGTGCCGACGATCAATGCCAGCACGGCGAAGCCGGCGACAAGCGGCAGCGATTGCAACCGCATGGCGCGCCGAAGACGAGCAATCATCTGTTATGCCGAACCAAAAGGAATTCCCCGCGGGCAGCATTTGGTAAGCGGCGCGGACCCGGATGGCAATATGCCGTCTTGTTGAAGCCGGCATTCCGCTGCCAGCCTTGCGAAACCCAAAGCATTTGGCTAAGGAGGCCGCGCATTCAGCGGCCGGCGCCAGCCGGGCGCTTTCCTTCGTTTTCGGCTCCAGGCCGGCTTCAGTCAAAGGCATTTCGCTTCCATGGCGCGTATCGTGATGAAATTCGGCGGAACCTCCGTCGCCGACATCGCCCGCATCCGCAATGTGGCGCGTCACGTCAAACGCGAGGTCGACGCCGGCCATGAGGTGGCGGTGGTCGTCTCGGCAATGGCCGGCAAGACCAATGAACTGGTCGGCTGGACGCGCGAGGCCTCGCCGATGCACGACGCACGCGAATATGACGCGGTCGTCGCTTCCGGCGAGCAAGTCACCGCGGGTCTGCTGGCCATCACCTTGCAGAACATGGGCGTGCACGCCCGTTCCTGGCAGGGCTGGCAGATCCCGATCAAGACCGACAACGCGCATGGCGCGGCGCGCATCCTCGACATTGATGGCGCCTTCCTGATCAAGCGCTTCGGCGAGGGCCAGGTGGCCGTCATCGCCGGCTTCCAGGGCATCGGGCCGGACAACCGCATCGCGACCCTCGGCCGTGGCGGTTCCGACACCAGCGCGGTCGCCATCGCCGCTGCGGTCAAGGCCGACCGCTGCGACATCTACACCGATGTCGACGGGGTCTACACCACCGACCCGCGCATCGAGCCCAAGGCGCGGCGGCTGGCCAGGATCTCGTTCGAGGAAATGCTTGAAATGGCCTCGCTCGGCGCCAAGGTTCTGCAGGTGCGTTCGGTCGAGCTTGCCATGGTGCACAGGGTGCGTACCTTCGTGCGGTCGTCCTTCGACGATCCCGATGCGCCCGGAATGGGGGATTTGCTCAATCCTCCGGGAACGCTCATTTGCGACGAGGAAGAGATCGTGGAACAGCAGGTCGTCACCGGAATTGCCTACGCCAAGGACGAGGCCCAGATTTCGCTGCGCCGCGTCGGCGACCGCCCTGGCGTCGCCGCCGGCATTTTCGGGCCGCTGGCCGAGGCCAACATCAATGTCGACATGATCGTCCAGAACATTTCCGAGGACGGCAAGTTCACCGACATGACCTTCACCGTGCCTTCGGGTGACGTCGACAAGGCGCTGGCCGTGCTCGACCGGCTGAAGGCCGAGGTCGGCTACGATGTCGTGCAGTCGGAAGCCGGCATGTCGAAGGTTTCGGTCATCGGCATCGGCATGAGGAGCCACGCCGGTGTCGCCGCCACCGCTTTCAAGGCGCTGGCCGAGAAGGCGATCAATATCCGAGCCATCACCACCTCCGAGATCAAGATTTCGATACTGATCGACGGTCCGTACACCGAACTTGCGGTTCGCACTTTGCATTCCGTCTACGGTCTGGATAAGCAGTAGCAAGACTGAATCAGTTGTTGCGCGCATGCCGGCAGCGGCGGAAACTGCGCCGGCAAGTGTTTCATTGGAGAAAAAGCCGCGATGCGTGACCAGGCCAGTGGCCCGCGCGTTTTGCTGAAACGGCTCCGCGAGCTCATGCAAGAGCCGCTGGAGCCGCAGGAGCGGCTTGACCGGATCGTGCGCGACATCGCTTCCAACATGGTTGCGGAAGTCTGCTCGCTCTATGTGCTGCGCGCCGATTCGGTGCTTGAGCTCTACGCCACCGAGGGTCTGAACCCGAACGCCGTCCACCTGGCGCAGTTGCGGCTCGGGCAAGGCCTTGTCGGCACCATCGCCGCCAGTGCGCGGCCGCTCAATCTTTCCAATGCGCAGGAGCATCCGGCCTTCGCCTACCTGCCGGAGACCGGTGAAGAGATCTACAATTCCTTCCTCGGCGTGCCGGTGCTCAGGGCAGGGCGCACGTTGGGCGTCCTGGTCGTGCAGAACAAGACCATGCGCCACTATCGCGACGACGAGGTCGAGGCGCTGGAAACCACCGCCATGGTCATCGCCGAGATGATCGCCACCGGCGATCTGGCGCGGCTGACGCGGCCGGGCCTCGAACTCGATCTGCGCCGGCCGGTCAGTTTCACCGGCCTGTCCTTCAACGACGGCGTCGGGCTTGGCCATGTCGTGCTGCACGAGCCGCGCATCGTCGTCACCAATCTGTTCAACGAGGACAGCGAGGAAGAGGTCCGGCGGCTGGAAAGCTCGCTCGGCTCGCTGCGGCTCTCCATCGACGACATGCTGGAGCGCCGCGACGTCGCCTTCGAGGGCGAGCATCGCCAGGTGCTGGAAGCCTACCGCATGTTCGCCAATGACCGTGGCTGGGTGCGCCGGCTGGAAGAGGCCATCCGCAACGGCCTGACGGCCGAAGCGGCCGTGGAAAAGGTGCAGAGCGACATGCGCGCCCGCATGCTGCACATGACCGATCCCTATCTGCGCGAGCGGATGAGCGATTTCGACGACCTCGCCAACCGGCTCTTGCGCCAGCTGATGGGCCGCGGACCGGAAGACGTCGCGGCCTCGCTGCCGAAGGACGCCATCATCGTCGCCCGCTCGATGGGCGCGGCCGAGCTGCTGGACTATCCCAGGGAAAAAATGCGCGGGCTGGTGCTCGAGGATGGTGCTGCCACCAGCCATGTCGTCATCGTCGCGCGCGCCATGGGCATCCCGGTCGCCGGCCAGATGAAGGGTGCCGTTTCCATGGCGGAAAACGGCGATGCCATCATCGTCGACGGCGAGGAAGGCACGATCCATCTGCGGCCGCAGTCCGATCTCGAAGCCGCCTATGCCGAAAAGGTGCGGTTTCGCGCGCGCCGGCAAGAGGTCTATCGCGAGCTGCGCAAGAAGCCGTCGACGACCAGGGACGGCGTGCAGGTCGATCTCCTGATGAATGCCGGGCTTGCCGTCGACCTGCCGCAACTGGCCGAGTCCGGCGCTGCCGGCATCGGCCTGTTCCGCACCGAACTGCAATTCATGGTCGCCTCGACCTTTCCGCGCGCCGAGGCGCAGGAGAAGCTCTATCGCGACGTGCTCGAGGCCGCGCGCGGCAAACCTGTCACCTTCCGCACCATCGACATCGGCGGCGACAAGGTGCTGCCGTACTTCAAGGGCGCCATCCAGGAAGAAAACCCGGCGCTCGGCTGGCGGGCGATCCGGCTAACGCTCGACCGGCCCGGGTTGCTGCGCACCCAGATCCGCGCCCTGCTGAAGGCCAGCGGCGGGCGCGAGCTCAAGCTGATGCTGCCGATGGTGACCGAGCTTGGCGAGATCGCCCAGGCGCGCGAGATCATCGACCGCGAGGTGCGGCATCTGTCGCGTTTCGCCCATCATCTGCCGACCAGCCTCAAGCTGGGCGCGATGCTGGAAGTGCCGTCGCTGCTGTTCCAGCTCGACGAATTGATGAAGGCGGTCGATTTCGTCTCGGTCGGCTCGAACGATCTGTTCCAGTTCGTCATGGCGGTCGACCGCAGCAACACGCAACTGGCCAACCGCTTCGACACGCTGTCGGCGCCGTTCCTGCGCGTGCTCAAGCAGATCGCCGATGCCGGCATCCGCAACCACACGCCGGTGACGCTGTGCGGCGAACTCGCCGGCAAGCCGATCTCGGCGATGGCGCTGATCGGTCTGGGCTTCCGTTCGATCTCGATGTCGCCGGCCTCGATCGGCCCGGTCAAGGCGATGCTGACGGAACTGCCGCTGGATGAGCTGACGGCGTTCTTCGACGACAATCTGATGGCGCCGGCGCAGGGGTTGCCGATGCGGGCGCTGCTGCAGGCCTTCGCCGACGACCGCTCGATTCCGTTGTAGCGCCCCATCATGGTCAATCTGCCCCGCGATCGTATGGATCAAGTCGTCAAGCGTTTCGAGATGCTCGAAGCGCAGATGTCGGCCGGCCCGGCGCCGGACGCCTATGTGAAGATGGCATCGGAATATGCCGAGCTGCAGGACATGGTGGCCAAGGTCAGGCAATTGCGCTCGGCCGAGCATGAGCAGGCCGACCTTGAGGCAATGCTTGCCGACAAGGGCACCGACGCCGAGATGCGGGCGCTCGCCGAGGCGGACCTGCCCGGCGTGGAGGAGCGTATCGAAACGCTGCAGAAGGATATCCAGATCCTGCTTCTGCCCAAGGACGCCGCCGACGACAAGAATGCCATCCTCGAAATCCGTGCCGGTACCGGCGGTGACGAGGCTGCGCTCTTCGCCGGCGACCTGTTTCGCATGTATGAGCGCTATGCCGCCGAACGCGGCTGGCGGTTCGAGACGGTGTCTGCCAGCGACGGCGATGCAGGCGGGTTCAAGGAAATCATCGCCACCGTTTCGGGCAAGGGCGTGTTTGCCCATCTGAAATTCGAATCCGGCGTGCATCGCGTGCAACGCGTGCCGGCGACCGAGGCAAGTGGGCGCATTCACACCTCGGCGGCGACCGTCGCCGTGCTGCCGGAAGCGGAAGAGGTCGACATCGAAATCCGCGCCGAAGATATCCGCATCGATACGATGCGCGCTTCGGGCTCCGGTGGCCAGCATGTCAACACCACCGATTCGGCGGTGCGCATCACCCATTTGCCGACGGGCATCATGGTGGTGCAGGCGGAGAAATCGCAGCATCAGAACCGGGCAAAGGCCATGCAGATCCTGCGTGCCCGGCTCTATGATCTGGAGCGCAGCAAGGCGGACGAGGAACGCTCGGAATCGCGTAAATCGCAGGTCGGCTCCGGTGACCGTTCGGAGCGCATCCGCACCTATAATTTCCCGCAGGGCCGCGTCACCGACCATCGCATCAACCTGACGCTCTACAAGCTCGACCGGGTGATGATGGGCGAGCTCGACGAAATTGTCGACGCGCTGATCGCCGATTACCAGTCGAAGCTGCTGGCCGATATCGGCCTCGATGGCTGACCCTCTGCCCGAGGCGCTGGGGCCGCTGCTGCGGGAAGCGCGGGCCAGACTTGCCATGGCCGGGGTCGATGATCCGGCGCTCGATGCGCGGCTGATCGTCGAACATTTTTCCGGCACGACGCGCACGCAGGCCATTGCCGACCCTGAACGCTCGATGGACGGCAATGCCATCGCCGCGATCGAAGCCGCCTTAAGGCGCCGGGCTGGTGGTGAACCGGTGCATCGCATCCTCGGCTACCGCGAATTCTACGGTTTGCGGCTGTCGCTGTCGCCGGAAACGCTCGAGCCGAGGCCGGATACAGAAACGCTGGTCGAGGCGGTGCTGCCTTTTGTCGAGGCGACGGCCGCGCGCGAAGGGACCTGCCGCATCCTTGATCTCGGTACCGGGACGGGAGCCATCGCGCTGGCGCTGCTGAGTGCCGTGCCGGCCGCGACCGCCACCGGTGTCGACATTTCCGCCGGCGCGCTGGCGACGGCAGCCCGCAACGCCGGGGAACTCGGGCTTGGCCGCCGGTTCACGACGGTGCAGTCGGACTGGTTCGAAAAAGTTTCCGGCCGATACCATGTAATTGCCGCAAACCCTCCCTATATAGCTTTACGAGACATTGGAAATCTGCAGGACGAGGTCCGCGATTTCGACCCACACCTAGCCTTGGATGGCGGCGTGGATGGGCTGAACCCCTACAGGATCATCGCCGCCGAGGCGGCCCGGTTTCTAGAAGCCGAAAGCAGGATTGCGGTCGAGATCGGCCATACGCAACGCAACGAGGTTACGGATATATTCAAGGCGGCTGGTTATGCATTGGCTGCTGCCTTACGTGATCTCGGCGGAAACGACAGGGTTCTTGTCTTTCAATGGGGATAAGCCTTGACGCAGCGCGAAAAAACCGCTTGGCAATACCGGGGAATGCGGCTAGGGTCGCCTCAACCGGATGAGACGAAGCAGGCAGTGCTCTTAGCGATTCGGTCCTCCTTGGAAATAGCTGCCTTCTTGCGCAAACGACGCCCAAGCTTCGTGCGGGAATCGTCCGGCAAGTGATGTAACCGGAACAGGATGGCACGTGGCGCCAACGCAATTGATGCGGGCGAACGCCGGTGAAGAAACGAAACGGCTGGCTGCATGAGCGCCTCCGTTCGTAACGAGTTTTCGAAAATTTCAAGATGAAGAGAGTCGAATGAGGCCACAACAGCAGAACAGGCGCATGCGCGGTCGCAACAACAATGGCGGCGGCGGTGGCAACAACAATAACAACAACAACCGCAAGGGCCCTAATCCCCTGACGCGCAACTACGAGAGCAACGGCCCGGATGTGAAGATCCGTGGATCGGCTCAGCAGATCGCCGAGAAATACGCTACCCTGGCCCGTGACGCGCAAAGCTCCGGCGACCGGGTCATGGCGGAGAACTATCTCCAGCACGCCGAACACTACAATCGCATCATTGCCGCCGCGCAGGCGCAGATGCCGATCCAGAACGTCCAGCAGAACCGCGACGATTTCGACGATGACGGCGATGAAGATCGCGACGATTTCGACAATGCCGGCAACAATGGCGCCGGCAATGGCGGCAACACAGTTTCCGATCCGCAAATTCCTGTCATCAACCATGGCGCCGGTCCCCAGCCAGTGATCGAGGGCATGCCGGCCGAGGTCGCACTGAACCGTGACGGCCGCGACAATCGTGACAATAGCGGGCGCGATAATAACGGGCGCAACAATGGCGGCCGCGACAACAATGGTGGGCGTCACCGCGATCGCCGCCCCAATGGCGGCTATGGCCAGAATGGCCAGCGCGATTATGCCTCGTCGACCGAGCAAGGCGGCCAGCAGCAGCGCAACGAGGCGCCGGCACAGGCGGAGGTGCAGGTTGAGCCCGGTTCGCCGGTCGAGGCCGTTGCGGCTGCTGAGCAGGCTCCGCTGTTCGAGAGTTTTTCGCCGGCGGCTCTTGCCGCCCAGGCCGAGCTTAACGAGGCTGCCGCCGAGAGCGGTGCCGCCCGTCGCCCGCGCCGTCCGCGCCGCCCGCGCACCAATGCCGAGCAGGTCGACAGCGGTGGCGACAATGCGGATGCCGGCGAGGCGGCCGCGGCCCCGGCCGATAGCGGCAATGCCGAGCCGGTGATCGTCGACATCGACAACTGATCGAACGGCATTTCAAGGCGTTGAACGGCGGAGAGAAATCTCCGCCGTTTTCGTTTCGGCTGACGTGGAATATTATGCATTGACCGACATCAAGGCGTCTTGAGACGGCATGGCCTATGCACCATATCTCGGCTGAACGGGATCCGGCTCGAATGGGCGGGTCCGTCACCGCAATCTGATCCGGTGCCGCAAAGCGGGCCGGTGATGGAAGGAGACAGATATGAACCTTGAGAAGTACTCCGAGCGCGTGCGCGGCTTCATCCAGTCCGCGCAGACCATGGCGCTCTCCCGCAATCACCAGCAATTCACCCCCGAACACATTTTGAAGGTGCTCGTCGACGATGACGAGGGCCTGGCCGCGTCGCTGATCGAGCGCGCCGGCGGCAATGTCCGCGATGTCAAGCTCGGCGTCGAGACGGCGCTTGAGGCGATGCCGAAGGTCGAAGGCGGCAACGGCCAGCTCTATCTGGCGCAGCCGCTGGCCAAGGTGTTCTCGACGGCGGAAGAACTGGCCAAGAAGGCCGGCGACAGCTTCGTCACGGTCGAGCGGCTGCTGCAGGCGCTCACCATGGAAAAGTCGTCCAAGACCGCCGACATACTGGCAAAGGCCGGCGTCACCGCGCAGGCGCTTAACCAGGTCATCAACGATGTCCGCAAGGGCCGCACCGCCGATTCGGCGAGTGCAGAGCAAGGCTATGACGCGCTGAAGAAATACGCGCGCGACCTGACGGCGGATGCCCGCGCGGGCAAGCTCGACCCAGTGATTGGCCGTGACGACGAGATTCGCCGCACCATCCAGGTGCTGTCGCGCCGCACCAAGAACAATCCTGTGCTGATCGGCGAGCCGGGCGTCGGCAAGACGGCGATCGCCGAAGGCTTGGCGCTGCGCATCGTCAATGGCGATGTGCCGGAATCGCTGAAGGACAAGCAGCTGATGGCGCTCGACATGGGCGCACTCATCGCCGGCGCCAAATATCGCGGCGAGTTCGAGGAGCGGCTGAAGGCCGTGCTTTCCGAAGTCACCTCTGCCGCAGGCGGGATCATCCTGTTCATCGACGAGATGCATACGCTGGTCGGTGCCGGCAAGGCGGATGGCGCGATGGATGCGTCGAACCTGTTGAAGCCGGCGCTGGCGCGCGGTGAGCTGCACTGCGTCGGCGCGACCACGCTCGATGAATACAGAAAACATGTCGAGAAGGATCCCGCCCTCGCCCGCCGTTTCCAGCCGGTCTTTGTCGACGAGCCGACGGTGGAGGATACCGTCTCGATCCTGCGTGGCCTGAAGGAAAAATACGAGCAGCACCATAAGGTGCGTATCTCGGACTCGGCGCTGGTGGCGGCGGCGACGCTGTCCAACCGCTATATCGCCGACCGCTTCCTGCCGGACAAGGCGATCGACCTGGTCGACGAAGCCGCTTCGCGGCTGAGGATGCAGGTCGATTCCAAGCCCGAGGCGCTGGACGAGATCGACCGCCGCATCATGCAGCTCAAGATCGAGCGCGAGGCGCTGAAGGTCGAGACGGACGATGCCTCGAAGGACCGGCTTGCCCGCCTGGAGAAGGAGCTTGTCGGCCTCGAGGAGGAATCGACCGAGATCACAACCAAGTGGCAGGCCGAGAAACAGAAACTCGGGCTTGCGGCCGACTTGAAGAAGCAGCTCGACGAGGCACGCAACGAGCTTGCCATTGCCCAGCGCAAGGGCGAGTTCCAGCGCGCCGGCGAGCTAGCCTATGGCAAGATCCCGGAACTCGAGAAGAAGCTGAAGGAAGCCGAAGCCCAGGACGGCAAGGCCGGCATGGTCGAGGAAGTGGTCACCCCCGACCACGTCGCCCATATCGTCTCGCGCTGGACCGGCATTCCGGTCGACAAGATGCTGCAGGGCGAACGTGACAAGCTGCTGCGCATGGAAGACGAGATCGGCAAGCGGGTCGTCGGCCAGGGCGAGGCGGTGCAAGCCGTTTCCAAGGCGGTGCGGCGCGCCCGTGCCGGGCTGCAGGATCCGAACCGGCCGATCGGCTCGTTCATCTTCCTGGGACCGACGGGCGTTGGCAAGACCGAACTGACCAAGGCGCTGGCAAGCTTCCTGTTCGATGACGACAGCGCCATGGTGCGCATCGACATGTCGGAGTTCATGGAGAAGCACTCGGTCGCCCGGCTGATCGGCGCACCTCCCGGCTATGTCGGCTATGAGGAAGGCGGCGCGCTGACCGAAGCGGTGCGGCGCCGGCCCTATCAGGTCGTGCTGTTCGACGAGATCGAGAAGGCGCATCCCGATGTGTTCAACGTGCTCTTGCAGGTGCTCGACGACGGCCGGCTCACCGACGGGCAGGGCCGCACGGTCGATTTCCGCAACACGCTGATCATCATGACGTCGAACCTCGGCGCCGAATACCTGGTCAATCTCGGCGAGGACCAGGATGTCGACGCCGTGCGCGACGAGGTGATGGGCGTGGTCAGGGCATCGTTCCGGCCGGAATTCCTCAACCGCGTCGACGAGGTGATCCTGTTCCACCGGCTGCGCCGCAAGGACATGGACCGCATCGTCGAGATCCAGCTCAAGCGGCTGGAAAGCCTGCTCGTCGATCGCAAGATCACGCTGTCGCTGGATCATGAGGCGATCGAGTGGCTGGCGGCCAAGGGCTACGATCCGGCCTATGGCGCGCGGCCGCTGAAGCGGGTGATGCAGAAGGAACTCCAGGATCCGCTGGCGGAGAAGATCCTGCTCGGCGAGATTCTAGACGGTTCGACCGTCAAGGTCACGTCCGGTTCCGACCGGCTGAACTTCCGCTCGAAGCCGACGGTCGTCGCGACCGAAGCGGCGGCCTGATTTCAACGCCGCGCGTCCACCCTGGACGCGCGGCGTTTTCATATTGAGGGTGGGGGGCGGATGACGCTGGACGACTACAACGGCTTCTGCGCCTCATTGCCCGCGGCAAACCACGTCATCCAGTGGGGCGGTGCCCATGTCTGGAAGGTCGGGGCCAAGGTGTTTGCGATCGGCGGCTGGGATCAAGGCCAGCAGCTCTTCGTCACCTTCAAATGCTCCGACATCGCCTATGATGTGCTGAAGGAGCAGCCGGGCTTGCGGCCCGCGCCCTACCTTGCCTCGCGCGGCATGAAGTGGATCCAGCGTCGGACAAGCCAGAGCATGGATGATGCCGCGCTGAAGGACTATTTGCGCGAGAGCCATCGCCTTGTCGCCCTGAAGCTGACCAAGCAGGCGCGCAAGGAATTGGGGCTCGCGAGCTAGCGAGTATTCGTCGGTACGCCGAAAAACCGCCATCTTCATGCCCGGTTCATATTGGAACCATAGGGTGGGGTAACTGGTTTGCTGGCGAAGGGGTTCGCCCAGTGAACAATGCCGGGCGGCGGCAATTACGGACCGGAGAGTTGGCCACGATGTTCCGCACGATCTTTGCCCTTTCGGCGCTCGCCACCGGGCTTGTGACTTTCGGTGCGCTCGCCGCGCCGACGCAGGACAGTGCACCAAGGGTTGCCCGCGCCGCCAATGATGGCGGCATTCTTGTGGCCCAGGACGGAAATCTGGACATCTACTACGACGCGCGTGGCAACCGTGTCATCGTCGATGCCGACACCGGCAAGGTCATCGCCATACAGCCGCCGCAGACACGGCTTGACCGGCGCGCGCTGCGCCGCGAGACAAGGCTGCGCGAATTGGGCCGTGCCCCTGCCGATGATGATCGCTACTATCTCGATGATCCCGAGGACATGGCCCGCTTCCGCCGCAAGCAGTTGGAAGAGGAAGGCCGGGTCATCCCGCCGCCGGCGGATGAATACGACCCCAATGGCGACAATTCGGTCGAAGCCTATCCGCCGGCGCCGCAGGACGACGGCAATTACGACAACAGCTATCCCGATGCACCGGCAAGGCCGGGCACCATCAAGCGCCAGCCGCTGAACGAGGCCGCGATAGACCCTGCGCAGCCCGACGTAGAGCAGGTCAATCCGGATACGCAGGCTTCCCTGCCGCCGGATACTGGCGGCAAGGCCGCCGTCGATCCGTCGCTGTCGCTCGGCGTGCGCCAGGACGTGGCGGCGCTGCAGGTGCTGCTCGACCGCGGCGGCGCTTCGCCGGGCGTGATCGACGGGCGTTTTGGCTCGAATGTCGATAAGGCCCTGGCCGCCTATAACCAGATCACCGGCAGCAATCTGAAATCGACGGACACAGTCGGCATCCAGGCGGCGCTCGCGCAATCGGGCGGCGATGCTTTCGCCAGCTACACCATCACAGCGCAAGATGCTGCTGGCCCCTATGTCGCCTCGATCCCGGAAGATTACGGCCAGAAGGCACAGCTCAACTGCATGTGCTACACCTCCGTCACGGAGGCGCTGGCGGAGCGCTTCCACATGGACGAGAACTATCTCAAGTCGATCAACAAGGGTCTCGACTTCAATCGCCCCGGCACGATCATCAAGGTCGCCAATTTCGGCAAGTTGGTGTCAACGCCAGTGGCGCGCATCGTCGCCGACAAGACCAAGAAGGAAGTGTACGCCTATGATGCCGGCGGCAAGCTGGTCGCTGCCTATCCCGCGACCATCGGCTCTGCCGACACGCCGTCGCCCACCGGCATCCACGCCGTGTCGCGCATCGCGCTCGACCCGAACTACACCTACAATCCGAACATCAACTTCAAGCAGGGCCAGAACGACAAGATCCTGACCATTCCGCCAGGCCCCAACGGCCCCGTCGGCTCGGTGTGGATCGCCCTGGACAAGCCGACTTACGGCATCCACGGAACGCCCGAGCCGTCGAAGATCGGCAAGACCGAAAGCCATGGCTGCGTTCGCCTGACCAACTGGGACGCGCGCGAACTCGCCAAGCTGGTGTCGCCAGGCGTCACCGTGGAGTTTGTCGGCGGACCTTCAGCCGATGACTTTGCGCAGCAATGAGCCGCGCAGCGCGGTGGCATAGATCAGCTGCACCACCAGGATGAAGCCGACGCTGAGCAATGGCGTGACCAGGCAGAGTAGCGCACCGATCGCCCACAGGATCTGTGCCTTGACGATGCGCAGATAGACCGTGCGCTTCGTTTCGGCATCGACGTCTTCGGCGACAAAGCCGTTCTTTTCCGCGTAGCGCCAGCTGGCGAACAGCGTGACGCCGAGCATCAGCAGGTTGAGCCAGTAGACCAGCACCGCGGTCCTGAATTCGAGGAAGTCCGCCAGAAGGTCGGTCGAGAACGGCAAGAGCGCAATGAAGGCGAGAAAGCAGAGATTCAGCGTGGCAAGCCGCCTGTCGGATTTGGCTATCAGCCCGTGCTGAGCCTGCTGGCCGAACCAGAAGATGGTCAGCGTCAGGAAGCTCAAGGCATAAGTCAGGAAGCGCGGTGCCAGTGCGGCAATGGCGACCAGCAGATCGTGCTCGGAATGCACGGTCTCATGCGCCGGCACCCTGATCTCGAGCACGATGAGCGTGAGCGCGATGGCAAAGACGCCGTCGGTGATGCCGACAATGCGGCCGCGTCCCTCCGCCGACGCTTCAAGTGGTCGTTTCATCAATTTTCCCCGGCTGCCGTCTTCCGGAAAACTTAGCATGACTGCCGGCGTTTGCATCGATACAGGACGCATCCTGGCCAATTGGCTGGTTTCAAGGACTGCAAGCTGCTGGCCGGTTGTTGCCGGTGCGCTCGGGGTCTAAGCAAGGTGCCATGCATTCGCCAAATGAAGCTGCCGCCGCCCCGCTGACCAGCCCGGTCACAAACGGAACCTTTTGTCCGCAATCACAACGGCGATTCGTCTTGATCGCGGCGATCCTGGCCTCCGCGCTTGGCTTCATCGACGGCTCTATCCTGGCCATCGCCATGCCGGCGATCCGTGTCAACCTCGGCGCCAGCCTTGCCGAGGCGCAGTGGATCTCCAATGCCTATGCATTGACGCTTTCGGCGCTGATCCTTGCCGGCGGCGCCGCCGGCGACCGGTTCGGGCTGCGCCGTGCCTTCGTGGCCGGCATCGCGCTGTTCATCGTTGCCTCGCTCGCCTGTGCGCTGGCGCCGAATGCCGTCGTGCTGATCGCGTTTCGCGCTGTCCAGGGTATTGGTGCTGCGATCATGGTGCCGGGGAGCCTCGCCATCATCGCCAAGGCCTATCCGAAAAAGGAGCGGGGCCGTGCAATCGGCATCTGGGCGGCCGCCTCGGCGCTGACCACAGCCCTTGGGCCGGTGCTCGGCGGCCTTGTGCTGTCGGCTTTCGGCGACGGCATCTGGCGGGCGATCTTCGCCGTCAACCTGCCGCTCGGCCTGATCTCGATCTACCTGCTGCTCGTCAAGATTCCGGCCGATGCGGCGACGGAAAAACGCAGCCTCGACCTCGGCGGTGGCGCGCTCGCGACATTGGCGTTCGGCGCACTCGCCTATGGGCTGACCTCGATGAGTTCGAGCGGCGAGGGCCATATGGCGGGGCCGAGCATTGCCGCCGGCGCGGTGCTGCTTGTCGTCTTCATCCTGTTCGAACTACGCCAGCGCGAGCCGATGATAGACCTCAGCCTGTTTCGCATCGGCGCTTTTGCCGGTGCCAATGTGGCGACCTTCTTCCTCTATTTCGCACTGTCGGCCAATCTTTTCTATCTGCCGATGCTGCTGATCGCCGGCTGGGGACTGAGCACGGCCGAGGTCGGCTTCATCTTCCTGCCGTTGTCGGCATCGATCGCCCTTCTGTCGGGACCCGTCGGCCAGTTGTCGGACCGGATCGGACCGCGTTTCCCGATCGCCTGCGGCAGCCTGATCGTGGCTCTCGCCTTCGCCGGACTTGCCTTGCTCAGCCGTGCCGGCATCCACCATTTCTGGACCGGAATATTTCCGCTGATGGCGCTGATGGGCCTCGGCATGGCGCTGGTCGTCTCACCACTGTCCACCGCGATCATGACGGCGGTGGAAGACAAGGATACAGGGGCTGCCTCCGGCATCAACAATGCCGTCTCGCGCATTGGCGGCCTGATCGCGGTGGCGGCAATGGGCTCGCTTGCCACCTGGGTCTATTCAACGATGCTCGACACCAGGGTCAGGCCGGGCATTCCAGGTTTTGGCGAACCGGTATCGACAGGCCTGCCGCCCGAACTTGAAGCAACACGCCTTGCTGCCAGCGACATGGCCTTTTCAGCCATATCCTTGACGACGGCCGTGCTCTGCCTGCTTGCCGCGATCATCGCCTGGATGACCGTTTCGGGTCAGGCGCTGCCCTGGCCGCGCCGCGCCGATGAATCGTCAACAGATTCGTCGCGAAACTGATTCGCCGATGCCGGATTGGTCAAGGTTCAGAGCAATTCCTGGAGAAGCGCGAGCGGTTTTCCCGGGTAGGCGCGTAGCGCTTTCCCTCGGGATTGCGTCAAAACAAAGAGTTAGAGAGGTTCGCCGTTTCCGGGAAGCGGTGAAATCGATCTAGCCGTCGATCTTGGCGCTCGCGACCTTCAGCGAATTGCCTTCTTCCTGCTTCAGCAGGTCATCGATGCGCTCGCGCTCGCGCTTGAAGGCGACGAGGTCGTCGCCCTTCAACACCTTGCCGACCGGCAGCCGAACACGCATCGAATCGACTTTGGTGCCGTTGACGATCAGCTCGTAGTGGAGATGCGGACCGGTGGAAAGACCGGTCTGGCCGAGATAGCCAATGACCTGGCCCTGG
>NZ_QZXA01000006.1:367500-372500 GCF_003601985.1 Mesorhizobium jarvisii | reverse complement strand
GGGTAAAGTGGCGAACGCGGGGAACTGAAACATCTAAGTACCCGTAGGAAAGGACATCAACCGAGACTCCGGAAGTAGTGGCGAGCGAACCCGGACCAGGCCAGTGGCGATTGAGAGACAAGCGGAACCTTCTGGAAAGTAGGGCCATAGTGGGTGACAGCCCCGTACGCGTAATGCAATCAATCGTCCTCGAGTAAGGCGGGACACGTGAAATCCTGTCTGAAATTGGGGGGACCACCCTCCAAGCCTAAGTACTCGTGCATGACCGATAGCGAACTAGTACCGTGAGGGAAAGGTGAAAAGCACCCCGACAAGGGGAGTGAAAGAGTACCTGAAACCGATTGCCTACAAACAGTGGGAGCCCGCAAGGGTGACCACGTACCTTTTGTATAATGGGTCAGCGACTTAGTGTGACGAGCAAGCTTAAACCGCTAGGTGTAGGCGCAGCGAAAGCGAGTCTGAACAGGGCGTTCAGTTCGTCGCATTAGACCCGAAACCGAGTGATCTAGCCATGAGCAGGTTGAAGGTAAGGTAACACTTACTGGAGGACCGAACCCATAACTGTTGCAATAGTTCGGGATGACTTGTGGCTAGGGGTGAAAGGCCAATCAAACTCGGAAATAGCTGGTTCTCCGCGAAATCTATTTAGGTAGAGCGTCGACCGAATACCCCAGGGGGTAGAGCACTGGATGGGCTAGGGGTCCTCACCGGATTACCAAACCTAACCAAACTCCGAATACCTGGGAGTACTAGTCGGCAGACACACGGCGGGTGCTAACGTCCGTCGTGAAAAGGGAAACAACCCTGACCTACAGCTAAGGTCCCCAAGTTATGGCTAAGTGGGAAAGGATGTGAGGATCCCAAAACAACCAGGATGTTGGCTTAGAAGCAGCCATCATTTAAAGAAAGCGTAACAGCTCACTGGTCTAAATAAGGGTCTTTGCGCCGAAAATGTAACGGGGCTAAAGCCATACACCGAAGCTTAGGGTTCGTGAGCAATCACGAGCGGTAGCGGAGCGTTCTGTAAGCTGATGAAGCCATACCCGTGAGGGGTGGTGGAGGTATCAGAAGTGCGAATGCTGACATGAGTAACGTAAGGGGAGTGAGAGACTCCCCCGCCGAAAGACCAAGGGTTCCTGCTTAAAGCTAATCTGAGCAGGGTTAGCCGGCCCCTAAGACGAGGCGGAAACGCGTAGTCGATGGGAACCACGTTAATATTCGTGGGCTTGGAGGTAGTGACGGATCATTGAGGTAGTCCAATCTTATCGGATTGAACGGGCTGCTGCGTGGTTCCAGGAAATAGCTCCTCCTTATAAACCGTACCCGAAACCGACACTGGTGGTCTGGTAGAGTATACCAAGGCGCTTGAGAGAACTATGCTGAAGGAACTCGGCAAATTGCACGCGTAACTTCGGAAGAAGCGTGACCCTTTTCCACGCAAGTGGAGGAGGGTGGCACAGACCAGGGGGTAGCGACTGTTTATCAAAAACACAGGGCTCTGCGAAGTCGCAAGACGACGTATAGGGTCTGACGCCTGCCCGGTGCTGGAAGGTTAAGAGGAGGGGTGCAAGCTCTGAATCGAAGCCCCAGTAAACGGCGGCCGTAACTATAACGGTCCTAAGGTAGCGAAATTCCTTGTCGGGTAAGTTCCGACCTGCACGAATGGCGTAACGACTTCCCCGCTGTCTCCAGCATAGACTCAGTGAAATTGAATTCCCCGTGAAGATGCGGGGTTCCTGCGGTTAGACGGAAAGACCCCGTGCACCTTTACTATAGCTTTACATTGGCATTCGTAGTGGCATGTGTAGGATAGGTGGTAGGCTTTGAAACCTGGGCGCCAGCTCAGGTGGAGCCACCCTTGAAATACCACCCTTATTACTATGGATGTCTAACCGCGGCCCGTTATCCGGGTCCGGGACAATGTATGGTGGGTAGTTTGACTGGGGCGGTCGCCTCCTAAAGAGTAACGGAGGCGCGCGATGGTGGGCTCAGAACGGTCGGAAATCGTTCGCTGAGTGCAATGGCATAAGCCTGCCTGACTGCGAGACTGACAAGTCGAGCAGAGACGAAAGTCGGTCATAGTGATCCGGTGGTCCCGCGTGGAAGGGCCATCGCTCAACGGATAAAAGGTACGCCGGGGATAACAGGCTGATGACCCCCAAGAGTCCATATCGACGGGGTTGTTTGGCACCTCGATGTCGACTCATCGCATCCTGGGGCTGGAGCAGGTCCCAAGGGTATGGCTGTTCGCCATTTAAAGCGGTACGTGAGTTGGGTTCAGAACGTCGTGAGACAGTTCGGTCCCTATCTGCCGTGGGTGTAGGAATATTGAAAGGATCTGTCCCTAGTACGAGAGGACCGGGATGGACGGATCTCTGGTGGACCTGTTGTGGCGCCAGCCGCATAGCAGGGTAGCTATATCCGGACGGGATAACCGCTGAAGGCATCTAAGCGGGAAACCCACCTTAAAACGAGTATTCCCTGAGAACCGTGGAAGACGACCACGTTGATAGGCCGGGTGTGGAAGAGCGGCAACGCTTGAAGCTTACCGGTACTAATAGTTCGATCGGCTTGATCGTTCTCATTCCTTATGCCCATCTGACAAGGTCAGATGGTTTGTTCTCACTCACGCTTGTTCCGCCCTGCGGGCGGGCGCTACGTGGGTGCGGTGCATCAGCGCCGACGGTCGGTCGACCTTGCGAAGCTTCGCTTCGAAAGGCGCCAAGATCAAAGAACGTCCAAGGCACAAAAAACAGCTTCTCGAACAACGTGCGTTTTGCCGACCTGGTGGTTATGGCGGAGCGGCTGCACCCGATCCCATTCCGAACTCGGCCGTGAAACGCTCCAGCGCTGATGGTACTTCGTCTCAAGACGCGGGAGAGTAGGTCGCTGCCAGGTCTGCTAAACGCACGTTGAACTCACATCCAATCGGATGTCAGTGAAATCTTCTCTCTACGAACAAGGCCCGCCAAGGGACCACGGGCCGCGCAAGCGGCCCTTTCATTTGGTGAGCCATCTACCTATTTGTAGGCTTGCGCTTACATCCAATGGTGACGCGGGGTGGAGCAGCCCGGTAGCTCGTCAGGCTCATAACCTGAAGGTCACAGGTTCAAATCCTGTCCCCGCAACCAAATACAAAAGAGCCCGCCCTCGTGCGGGCTCTTTTATATTTAGCCGTGGTGCCCGGCGAGTTAACCCTCATCAGCCGTCCGCAACGAGGCCTTGCCGACGCCGCCGGTCAGAAACGCAAAGCCTCTCCCCAAAACCAAATCATAAACGGCCCGCCTGGCTCAAACCAGCGGGCCGTTTTGCGTTTGGAGCCAACGTCGCCAACGGCTGCCTCCCGCCCAGCTGCCCGCAAGCAGACAAAACCGAAGCCGCACGACAGATAAGCCAAATCCCTCTCCCCAAAACCAAACCAAAATCGGCCCGCCTGGCTCGAACCAGCGGGCCGTTTTGCGTTCGAGCCCAATGGAAGAACGCCCGGCAACGACCGAAGCGAACAGCGAAAGCCGAATCGGAGCGGCGACCGCAACCAAATGCGAAATGAATTTAGCAGGCGGGGGCTACTGTCTCGGCCAGCTTCAGTGCCCGTCGTCTCGCTTTTATGACGGAGAGTGGATCGTCGGAGTTGTCGATCGCGGGCCTGGTTCCTCGATCGCGCCGGCGTCAGCGGAGCTGAGGCGATATCTCGGTTGTGCAGAATCGGCGAATCAAGCCCTGCGGAATAATCCGAATCAAAGGCAGAGTACCGCCGAATCGGCTAGTTCTGGCAATAGGTGACATCTATTGCTATCTTCCTATGACCGGACATTCTTTCCAGAGGTTGCCATGCCCAACTACGCCCTGAACGACCATTATGAGAGCTTCATCAGGAAGCAGCTCGAATCGGGTCGTTACAACAATGCCAGCGAGGTCGTCCGCGCCGGCCTGCGCATGCTCGAGGATTTCGAGGCGGAGCGGGAGAGATTGCTGCGCGAGGAAATCCCTGGGCGCCTGACGGATCTCCAGCAGGATCCGGCCAAGGGGATTCCTGCCGATGCGGTGTTTTCCCGGCTGGAGGCGCGCCATCGCGCGAAGCTGGCGAAAGCCAAGTAGGGGATGGAGTACCGGATTGTCTTCCATCCCATGGCGGAAGCCGAGCTCGGACAGCTCTATGACGACATAGCCGAGCGGGCGTCGCCGGCGATTGCCTGGAATTTCGTTGTCGGCATCCGCAACCATTGCCTGGGTCTATCGACATTTCCACAGCGCCGCACGGAGCGGGTCGAGATCATGCCCGGGCTGCGGATTGTTGGTTATCGGCGCGCCGTCAGCATCGCTTTCGCGGTCGAGGGCGAACGGGTGTTGATCCTGGGCATCTTTTACGCTGGGCGGAACATCACGCCGGAATTGCTGGAAGACCGGCTCTGAAGCGTTGCCTACGCTGGCGCGGCGATTGAAATCCACCAGGCAGGACAGCCGGTTTTCAGGCCGACGCGGGTATCCCGCGTCGAGGGAGCGGTGAGCCTCGGCAGCACCGATCGCTGGCGGAGCGCCACCCACAGTTCAGCCAAGCCAACTCACGAATTTCGGCCTTGTGAATATGCCGACGAGAAATCCAAAAAACTTTGGTTTGGTGTGTTGACAGTTTGGATTGGTGGCGACTATATACGCCTCACGAACGAGGGCGGTGCGCCGCTGGCGACGAAGAAGTTTGCTTCTAAGACTGCCCTCAGCGAAATTCAAGAGAGCCGCGTGAGCGACACTCGGACGGCCCCGAAGCCACAAGCGTAACGGGCCACGATACTGCGTGAAGCGGTGTCTGTTCTTTGAAAATTGAATAATGAAGAAAGAGAAACGTGGGCGGCAGAGTCCTGCTGAACCTCTTACTCCGCCAGGGGTAATTGGTTCGAACGAGACTTTGGCGGATCACGTTTCGTGAGAATAAGTCTACCAAGGCATTAAGTTGCCTAGGTGTGAATGTTCTCGTCGATTCATGCGTGACCAAATAAAGCCAA
>NZ_QZXA01000006.1:0-365000 GCF_003601985.1 Mesorhizobium jarvisii | reverse complement strand
AAGTGGCGAACGCGGGGAACTGAAACATCTAAGTACCCGTAGGAAAGGACATCAACCGAGACTCCGGAAGTAGTGGCGAGCGAACCCGGACCAGGCCAGTGGCGATTGAGAGACAAGCGGAACCTTCTGGAAAGTAGGGCCATAGTGGGTGACAGCCCCGTACGCGTAATGCAATCAATCGTCCTCGAGTAAGGCGGGACACGTGAAATCCTGTCTGAAATTGGGGGGACCACCCTCCAAGCCTAAGTACTCGTGCATGACCGATAGCGAACTAGTACCGTGAGGGAAAGGTGAAAAGCACCCCGACAAGGGGAGTGAAAGAGTACCTGAAACCGATTGCCTACAAACAGTGGGAGCCCGCAAGGGTGACCACGTACCTTTTGTATAATGGGTCAGCGACTTAGTGTGACGAGCAAGCTTAAACCGCTAGGTGTAGGCGCAGCGAAAGCGAGTCTGAACAGGGCGTTCAGTTCGTCGCATTAGACCCGAAACCGAGTGATCTAGCCATGAGCAGGTTGAAGGTAAGGTAACACTTACTGGAGGACCGAACCCATAACTGTTGCAATAGTTCGGGATGACTTGTGGCTAGGGGTGAAAGGCCAATCAAACTCGGAAATAGCTGGTTCTCCGCGAAATCTATTTAGGTAGAGCGTCGACCGAATACCCCAGGGGGTAGAGCACTGGATGGGCTAGGGGTCCTCACCGGATTACCAAACCTAACCAAACTCCGAATACCTGGGAGTACTAGTCGGCAGACACACGGCGGGTGCTAACGTCCGTCGTGAAAAGGGAAACAACCCTGACCTACAGCTAAGGTCCCCAAGTTATGGCTAAGTGGGAAAGGATGTGAGGATCCCAAAACAACCAGGATGTTGGCTTAGAAGCAGCCATCATTTAAAGAAAGCGTAACAGCTCACTGGTCTAAATAAGGGTCTTTGCGCCGAAAATGTAACGGGGCTAAAGCCATACACCGAAGCTTAGGGTTCGTGAGCAATCACGAGCGGTAGCGGAGCGTTCTGTAAGCTGATGAAGCCATACCCGTGAGGGGTGGTGGAGGTATCAGAAGTGCGAATGCTGACATGAGTAACGTAAGGGGAGTGAGAGACTCCCCCGCCGAAAGACCAAGGGTTCCTGCTTAAAGCTAATCTGAGCAGGGTTAGCCGGCCCCTAAGACGAGGCGGAAACGCGTAGTCGATGGGAACCACGTTAATATTCGTGGGCTTGGAGGTAGTGACGGATCATTGAGGTAGTCCAATCTTATCGGATTGAACGGGCTGCTGCGTGGTTCCAGGAAATAGCTCCTCCTTATAAACCGTACCCGAAACCGACACTGGTGGTCTGGTAGAGTATACCAAGGCGCTTGAGAGAACTATGCTGAAGGAACTCGGCAAATTGCACGCGTAACTTCGGAAGAAGCGTGACCCTTTTCCACGCAAGTGGAGGAGGGTGGCACAGACCAGGGGGTAGCGACTGTTTATCAAAAACACAGGGCTCTGCGAAGTCGCAAGACGACGTATAGGGTCTGACGCCTGCCCGGTGCTGGAAGGTTAAGAGGAGGGGTGCAAGCTCTGAATCGAAGCCCCAGTAAACGGCGGCCGTAACTATAACGGTCCTAAGGTAGCGAAATTCCTTGTCGGGTAAGTTCCGACCTGCACGAATGGCGTAACGACTTCCCCGCTGTCTCCAGCATAGACTCAGTGAAATTGAATTCCCCGTGAAGATGCGGGGTTCCTGCGGTTAGACGGAAAGACCCCGTGCACCTTTACTATAGCTTTACATTGGCATTCGTAGTGGCATGTGTAGGATAGGTGGTAGGCTTTGAAACCTGGGCGCCAGCTCAGGTGGAGCCACCCTTGAAATACCACCCTTATTACTATGGATGTCTAACCGCGGCCCGTTATCCGGGTCCGGGACAATGTATGGTGGGTAGTTTGACTGGGGCGGTCGCCTCCTAAAGAGTAACGGAGGCGCGCGATGGTGGGCTCAGAACGGTCGGAAATCGTTCGCTGAGTGCAATGGCATAAGCCTGCCTGACTGCGAGACTGACAAGTCGAGCAGAGACGAAAGTCGGTCATAGTGATCCGGTGGTCCCGCGTGGAAGGGCCATCGCTCAACGGATAAAAGGTACGCCGGGGATAACAGGCTGATGACCCCCAAGAGTCCATATCGACGGGGTTGTTTGGCACCTCGATGTCGACTCATCGCATCCTGGGGCTGGAGCAGGTCCCAAGGGTATGGCTGTTCGCCATTTAAAGCGGTACGTGAGTTGGGTTCAGAACGTCGTGAGACAGTTCGGTCCCTATCTGCCGTGGGTGTAGGAATATTGAAAGGATCTGTCCCTAGTACGAGAGGACCGGGATGGACGGATCTCTGGTGGACCTGTTGTGGCGCCAGCCGCATAGCAGGGTAGCTATATCCGGACGGGATAACCGCTGAAGGCATCTAAGCGGGAAACCCACCTTAAAACGAGTATTCCCTGAGAACCGTGGAAGACGACCACGTTGATAGGCCGGGTGTGGAAGAGCGGCAACGCTTGAAGCTTACCGGTACTAATAGTTCGATCGGCTTGATCGTTCTCATTCCTTATGCCCATCTGACAAGGTCAGATGGTTTGTTCTCACTCACGCTTGTTCCGCCCTGCGGGCGGGCGCTACGTGGGTGCGGTGCATCAGCGCCGACGGTCGGTCGACCTTGCGAAGCTTCGCTTCGAAAGGCGCCAAGATCAAAGAACGTCCAAGGCACAAAAAACAGCTTCTCGAACAACGTGCGTTTTGCCGACCTGGTGGTTATGGCGGAGCGGCTGCACCCGATCCCATTCCGAACTCGGCCGTGAAACGCTCCAGCGCTGATGGTACTTCGTCTCAAGACGCGGGAGAGTAGGTCGCTGCCAGGTCTGCTAAACGCACGTTGAACTCACATCCAATCGGATGTCAGTGAAATCTTCTCTCTACGAACAAGGCCCGCCAAGGGACCACGGGCCGCGCAAGCGGCCCTTTCATTTGGTGAGCCATCTACCTATTTGTAGGCTTGCGCTTACATCCAATGGTGACGCGGGGTGGAGCAGCCCGGTAGCTCGTCAGGCTCATAACCTGAAGGTCACAGGTTCAAATCCTGTCCCCGCAACCAAATACAAAAGAGCCCGCCCTCGTGCGGGCTCTTTTATATTTAGCCGTGGTGCCCGGCGAGTTAACCCTCATCAGCCGTCCGCAACGAGGCCTTGCCGACGCCGCCGGTCAGAAACGCAAAGCCTCTCCCCAAAACCAAATCATAAACGGCCCGCCTGGCTCAAACCAGCGGGCCGTTTTGCGTTTGAGCACGATCGAAACACGGCTAAGGCCAAAGCGTTCCGATGTAAGCCTCCACTGACATTGCGTGCTGTGTGCGGACTCACCCCCTGGCGACGCCGCGTGCTCGCTTTCGCTCGGCCGCGGCGAGCAATTCGACGAAGGCGCGCACCTTGGCGGGCCGGAAGCGGGCCGGCGGGAACACCGCGTGGATGCCGCCGGTCGGCAAGGTCCACTGCGCGAATATCCGCACAAGCCGACCCCCGACGATATCCTCATCGACCGCATAGTCAGGAAATATGCCCAGACCGATGCCGGCGATCACGCAAGCATAGGCCGCCGGGCTTTTGTCGCAGACGACGACGGGATTGAGTTCGGTCAGCACCGTGTCGCCGTCCTTAGAGAACAACCATTGGCCGACGCCGCGCAGCTGGGCATTGCCGACCCAGGCCAGCGATCGCGCCTGGTTCGGGTTCGCATCCGCGGGCAGGTCTGCCGCGAAGGCTGGGCTCGCAACGACGATCTGTTGAATCGTGCCCAGTCGCCGCGCCTGGTTAGAGGAATCAGCAAGCCAGCCGACGCGGATGCCGAGATCGATCTGCTCGTCGACCAGATTGCTCACCGCGTCGTCGAAGATCGCTTCGACGCGCATCTGCGGATAGGCTTTCAGATATGCCGCCATGACCGGCGCCACCACTCTGGTGCCGTAGTCGAGCGGCGCGGTCAGCCTCAGCGTTCCGCTCGGCTCGACCGCTGCCTGCGAAATCTCGCCATAGGCCGACTCCGCCTCACGCAGGATGATCATCGCGCGATCATAAAAGAGGCGACCGTCTTCCGTCGGGGTGACGCGCCGCGTCGTGCGCTGCAGCAGCGTCGCGCCCAGTTCCTCTTCGAGCCTGCCGACTTGATGGCTGACCACGGCCTTGGCGACGCCAAGCCGGTCCGCAGCTGATGTGAACGAGCCGGTTTCCATGACGGTGGTGAAGTAGACGAGCCGATTGAGGTTCAGAAGGTCGGCCAAGGCGGCTGCTTTTGTCTGATTAAATCAGACAGTTTATATTATTGAGCGCTGTTTATAGCAAGATCTCCGCCTGCCACATACGGCCAAGACTTTTTGGCGGCCCGTCAGCCGACAGTCCGTACCAAGGAAGGCAGCGCTCGTGAGTAATTCAGACGTGACTTACCTTTTCGATCCGCTCTGCGGCTGGTGCTACGGCGCCACGCCGATGCTGGACAGGCTGTCGGCCAGCGGCGTGCGCATCGAGCCGCTGGCGACCGGGCTGTTCTCCGGCGCCGGTGCGCTGCCGATGGATGAAGGCTTTGCCGCACATGCATGGGCGAACGACCAGCGCATCGAGCGTCTGACCGGACAGGCATTCACGCAGGCCTATCAGCGCAATGTCCTCGGCATCCGTGGCACTTTGCTCGACTCGCATGCGGCAACCCTCGGCATCAGCGCCGCCGGACTGGAAGATCCCAGCCGACGGCTCACAGCACTGAAGGCGATCCAGCGTGCGCGCTATGTCGACGGCCGAGATATCGTGACTGCCGAAGGCGTAGCCGCCGTGCTCGCCGATACCGGCATGGCCGATGCCGCCGCCATGCTGAGGAAGCCGGCCGAAACCGTGCTGACGGTTCATGCCGAACTGGTCGGCCGTGGCCGAGCGCTGTTCCAGCGCCTGCATGCCAACGGCGTGCCTTCGCTGGCAGTCATCCGCAACGATGCACCGCGGCTCATCGGTTCGAATGCGCTGTTTGGCAGCTTCGACAATCTCGTCGCCCATATCGCGGCGGCGTGATCCACAACTGACCTCCAACAAGGACTGGAAAAGGACATGGCAAAAGTCGCTCTCATCGGCGCATCGGGCGCTGTCGGTTCGCGCCTGCTCAAGGAACTCTCCGACCGTGGCCATACGGTCACCGGCATTGCCCGCCACCCCGAAAAAATCGCCGCGCTGCCCCGTGTGACGGCCAGGAAGGGCGATGTCTTCGACAAGGAAGGTCTCGCCAGGCTGATCCATGGGCATGATGTGGTGATCAGCGCCGTGCATTTCGTTGACAGCGACCCCGACACGCTGATCGCCGCAGTGCGTGCTTCCGGCGTCAAGCGCTATCTCATTGTCGGCGGCGCCGGCAGCCTTGAGGTCGCGCCCGGTAAAAGGCTGGTCGACACGCCCGAATTCCCTGCGATCTACAAGGCCGAGGCACAGAAGGGCGCCGACTTCCTCGACAAGCTGAAAACCGTCGGCGACCTCGATTGGACGTTCCTGTCGCCCTCCGCCATGTTCGTACCGGGCGAGCGCACCGGCAAATACCGTCTTGGCAAGGACACGCTACTGGCCTCGGACAAGGGCAGCAGCATCTCCTTCGAGGACTACGCCATCGTCATGGTCGACGAGATCGAGAAGCCGGCCCACATCAGGCAGCGTTTTACGGTCGGCTATTAATCAGACGGCAGCGGCCGTGTCTCGATCGGGACCGGCCGACGCCAGCCGCATCAGGGCTTCGCGGACGCCGACGCGCCGATAGGTTTCGGTGACGAGGCCGTCCTGTCTCAGCTCCTGGCGGCGGCGTTCGACGAAGGCGCGTTCCTCGGCGCTCAAATCGTGCTCGCGGGACTCCTTCCCCATCAACGTCGGTGCCGCTAATGTTCCAGACTTCGCGGAGGACAGATCATGGAGCAGAGCCGGCTGTCGAAGAAGGAGCGGCATGAGCTCATCCTGTCGGAAGTGCGCCGCTCGGCCTCGATCCGTGTTTCCAGGCTCGCTTTGCGCCTGGGTGTCGCCGGCGAAACGATCCGGCGCGACCTTATCGAGCTTGGCGATGCGGGGTTGCTCAACCGAACCTATGGCGGTGCGACGATCTCGCTGGCGACATCCGAGCCGGTGATCGCCGAGCGCAGCCAGACCATGATCGAGGAGCGTGCGCGGATCGGGCGCGGTGCGGCCGGACTGGTTGAGAAGGGCCAGATCGTGATGATCGATGGCGGCTCGACGACCTATGAGGTGGCGCGCGGTCTCTCGCAGCTGAAGCGGGAGCTGACGATCATCACCAACTCCATCGGCGTGGCCTCGGTGACCGGCGCCAATCCGAGCTTTCGGGTCATCCTGTGCCCCGGCACCTATGACAGCCGAGAAGCCAGCGTGGTCGGTGAGGATACGGTGGAATTCGTCAGGCGCTACAATGCCGACATTGCCATCATCGGAGCATCGAGCCTGTCCGCGGACGGGCCCAGCGACATGATCTCGGGGGCGGCGGCGGTCAAGCGGGCTATGATCTCTCGCGCGCTGTCCACAGCGCTTGTGGTGACCAACGACAAGTTCGGCCGCAACAGCCTCGAACGGATCTGCGCTCTCAGCGCGCTTTCCGACATCGTCACGGATCGTGAGCCGCAACCGGCGCTGCGCGCGGTCATCGAGGCGGCCGGAACGGAACTTCACGTCTGTAGCGGCGACTGAACGGGTCTTCCGACTGTCTATGCGCCGCCGGCCATCGTCGCCCGCAACCAGGCCGTGATGGCATCGAAGTCGATCGGCTTCGTCGTGTCGACGTCGAATAGCGGTCCGCGCCGCAGCGGCTCGGCGCGCTTGGCGAGCTCGATCAGTTCGGGAATATAGGCGGCACCGGGATGGCCAGCGGGGCGCTGGTCGAGGCGGGCGCCATAGCGCTCGGCGAGCACCTTGCCGGGCGCGTGGCACCAGATTTCGAAAGTCTGCTCGACGCCGGCATTTCGCAGATGATCCTCGAGAACCTCGCGCGGCTGGAAGCCGAACCAGGCATCGACGATGAAGGTGGTGCCGGCCGGCGCTTCGCCGACCACCGACCAGATCGCCTGGTAGCTGCCGCGGCCCAGCGTGCGGTTGAACAGGCGGTCGCCGCCGCCGAGCACTTCGAGAAAGGGGTTCTTGATCGTGTCGAGCGCCAGCAGCGGCCAGCCCATGCGATCGGCGATGCCGCGCGAGACGGTGCTCTTGCCGCTGGCGGGGATGCCGTTGACGAGCACGGCGCGCCGCAGGCGGCTGGACTGGGTCGGGGGCGACGTGTGCTGGTCCCCCGCCAGTGCCTGGAGGCCGGCGCCGATCACGCCGGCGTCGTCGCCGAGTTGTGCTGCTTCGACCTGGCATTGGTACCAGGGTGCCAGCGCCGGCGCGCGGCCGAGTGCTGCGTGAGCCGCCCGGCCAAGGCCGCCGCCAAGCAGCACCAGATCGGGAGCGAGCATGGCAACGGCGGTGTCGATGGCGGCCCGCAGCGGTTTCGCCCAGGCGTCCAGTACGCCGCGCGCCTGGATATCGCCGGCTGCATCGCGGGCAAAGAGCTGATCGACCGAAGTATCGGCGCCGAGCCCGGCGCGCGCAATATGACGGCCGAGCGCGGTTCCCGAACTGGTGGTCTCGACGCAGCCGCGACGGCCGCAGGCGCAGACCTCGCCATTGACGTCGACGGTGATGTGGCCGAGCTGGCCCGCCGTTGCCGAACCACGCGTGATCCGCCGATCCTGGGCGACGGCGCCGCCAATGCCGGTGCCGATGGTGAACATGACGATGTTGCCATGGCCGCGCCCGGCGCCGAGCGCCATCTCGGCGGCCAGCGCCATGTTGCAGTCATTGTCGATGACGACAGGCTTGCCTGTCATGTCTTTCAGGCGCTGGGCCAGCGCAACCGAGGCGAGGTTGACATAGCCGCCCGACAGCACCGCGCCGCGCCGCGCATCGACGCGGCCCGGAACGCCGACGCCGATGGCCTTCACATCCGGGGTGTCGAGAAGGCGCACCATGTCAGCGATACGACCGAGCACCAGCTCCGGGTCGGGCGCGCTTTTTTCGGAAACGCGCTTGAGGATTTCACCGGTGCCGGAAATGCGGGCGGCACGCAGATTGGTGCCGCCGATATCTATTCCTATGCTCTGAGGCATGGCGTCCTGCATCTGTGTTCACGCAATTCCGGACGCAAAGCCGCTTCACACTTTCGCTGGATCAGCTCTCGTCCAACGCAACTGTCAGGCAGCGGCTTTCTGCCGGTAGTGCCCGATCACGGCCTGGATTTCACGCAATCGCGGCACTGCGATGGTCTTAAGCCTTTCGCGCTGGATGTCACGGTCGAGCGAGATGCAATCTTTCCACAGCGAGCGGCCGGCGATGACGCCCGAGGCGCCATTCTGCATGGCGATCTTGACCTGGCCGAGAAAGGTCGCGTGGTTGACGCCGGCCGAAAGCACCGCCCACGGCACCTCGCCGGCCATTCTGGTGATGTTGGCGCAGGCTTCCGCCGTTCCGGGGTAGGGAAGCTTCAGGACCTTGGCGCCACACTCCAGCGAAATCCTGGTGCCTTCCTCGACAAGCCATGGCGTCTTGGCCGCATAGTCCTCGGGGCTTTCCCCGTCGAGCTGATAGGTCAGGAACTCGACGACCAGCAGCAGGTCCTCTTGTCCGAAATCGGCGATGCACTGGCGCAGGATGGCGATGTTGTGGTCGTTGGCTTCAGGCTTGTCGGCTCTGAGATACACCATGATCTTGCCGCCGGTGCCGCCGAGTGCGCGGACGCGGCGCGCGTCGATGCCGGGAACGAGGCGCGACAGGCGGTAACCTTCGGGAGAGATATCGAAACCGGAAGCGTCGAGGCCGATGAGCAGCGCCGTATCGCGGTTCAAGACGCCTTCGTCGACAATGCGCGGCACCGCGCAGAGCGGGTCGAGCAGCACGCAGGACGCCGCACTTGCGAGGTAGCGCGTGATGTCGGCCTTGGTGTCGCCGAGCATGTCATTGGTGATCTTGGCCTGTTCGTCCGGGTCCGACGCCAGCAAGGTCCGCATGCCGCCGCGCTGGTCGCAGGCGATGGCCACCATGGCCCCGTCCTTGCCACATATCTGCTGGTAGCCGCGCAGTTCCGCGGTGGTCATCTTGGTCATGGTCTCAATCCGATGTTGGCGCTCTCTAGACGAAGGGCGCGGATCCCGTGGAAACAACGATGTTCAGTTCCGCCCGCTGCCGGCAGGAAGCCGCGACGCGCCATCGCCTTCGAAGAAAGCGCCTCGCCGGGCTCGCGGCCCGCGAGCCGCCGCACGTTGCGAGTTGGCTGGATTTGCGCGATAACTCCCGTCGGCCTATGTGTATGTAACACGTTGCTGAAAGGAATTGCAAGCTGTCTTCCCCTCCCATCCAGGATGCGACCGCATCGCGGACGATGCTGCACACGGTGGCCAAGCTGCATTATGTGGAGGAGATGTCGCAGGTCGATATTGCTCGCCGGCTCGGCGTCTCCACCGCGACGATTTCGCGCTTGCTGCAGCGGGCGCGGGCCGAGGGCATTGTCCGCATCGAGGTTCTCGACCTGGCAACGCCGGAGGATATCACCAGGCAGCTGATCGACGGCTTGAAATTGCGCGATGCCGCTGTGGTCGAGACGCCGGCGGCGGGCACGCTTGCGGCGCTCGCCGCACCCCTTGGCGGGTTGCTCAGGCAGGCGCAGCTGGTGGCGGGCTCCGTCGTCGCCATCGGCTGGGGGCGCGCCGTGCGCGAAGTCATCCGGGCCGGCCTGCCGCGGATGCCTGGCGTGCTGACCGTGGCCGCCACCGGCGGCATGCAGCAGCAGGCGGCGCATTTTCAGGTCAATGAATTCGTGCGGCTTGCCGCCGAGGAGTTCGGCGGCACGCCGCATTTCATCCATGCCCCCTATCTGCCGTCCAGCGAATTGCGCGAGGTCTTCCTGCGCGACACCGCCATCCGCGATGCCGTCGCTTTGTGGGAGAGGACCGATGTCGCGATCGTCGGTATCGGCCTGCCGCATGCCATCAATGCCCCAGAGGCGAGCGCCGCCACGCCGAGCGAGCAGGCGCTGGTTCATGCCGCCGGTGACGTGCTTCGCCACTACTTCGATGCCGAGGGCACGCTGATTGCCTGGGAAGGGGAGAGCCGGATGATCGCCATGTCGCCGGCGCAGTTGCGCGCCGTGCCACTGGTCATCGGCCTTGCCGCGTCGCCGGAAAAGGCGACGGCAATTATTGCAGCCGTTCGCGCCGGTCTCATCAACACGTTGGTGACGGATACCAAGACGGCGCAGGCCATCCTCGCAGCGCTCGCGTAACGAATAGTCCAGGCAGGACGCCGTCACGAAAACCAGTTGTGCCGCCGAAAGCCCCGGGTGATAGTTGACCGGGGCTCTGCGGAGCAATCGGATGTCGTACGGTGTGAAAAGCCCGGCCCTACCAACTCGGAAAAACCGAGTTGCAATTTATTTCTGCAAAGTGTTACAAGTTCGAACGCCCGCCGGCAAGGCGAGGCGTGGGACACAGTTTGCCGGACCTCGCGGAGGCTAGGAACGAGGCTGTGGCCAGGTGCGCCGGCGACTGACCGGCCGACATATCGACTGGAGGGCGCTTGGGAGGAGCTGCCCGCAAAAGGCAAACAGGCGTTCCCGGCCGTCGGCATCCGAACGGATGACGGCCATTCCAATGTCACTTGCAAACGGCAGATCTGCCAACAATGAGGAGGATGTCATGAAGAAGATCGTTGCCGCGCTCGCGGCGCTCGCCGTCAGTGCCACGGTGCTGATTGCGCCCGCGCAGGCGCAGGACAAGAAATACACCATTGCGCTCATTCCCGGCCTGACCACCGACGGCTTCTACATCACCATGCGCAAGGGCGCCCAAGCGGCGGCCGACGCGCTTGGCGTCAACCTGGTCTTCCAGGGTGCGCCGGACTTCAACCCGGTCACCCAGGTGCCGGTGCTCGACGCGGTCATCGCCAAGAAGCCGGATGCAATCCTGATCGCGCCGACCGACAAGGTTCAGCTGGTCGAGCCGCTGCGCAAGGCCAATGACGCCGGCATTCCGGTCATCACGGTCGACACTTTCATCGGCAGCGGCGTCTACCAGACCGGCGCCGGCGATGCCGATTTCCCGCTGTCTTACATCGCGTCGGACAATGTACTGGGTGGCGAGATCGCGGCGCGGGCTCTGGCCACGTCCATTGGCGACAAGGGCAAGGTCTACGTCTCGAACGTCAAGCCCGGCATCTCGACCACTGACCAGCGCGAAGAAGGCTTCAAGAAGGAGATGGCCAAGCATCCGGGCATCACCGTGCTGGAAACCCAGTTCAATGACGACGACGCCAACAAGGCGGCTTCGCAACTGCAGGCGGTGTTCGCGCGCAATCCCGATCTGGTCGGTGTCTTCGGTGCCAATCTGTTCTCGGCGCTGGGTGCCGCCAACGGCGTCAAGCAGGCGGGACAGACCGGTACGGTCAAGGTCGTCGCCTTCGATGCGCCGACCAGCATCGTCGACAACATCAACACCGGCCTGGTCGACGTGGCGATCGCCCAGCATCCGGCCGAGATCGGCTATTACGGCGTTGTCTCGGCCTATGCCCACCTGACCGGCCATTCGATCCCGGTCACGATCGGCACCGGCTTCACGATCATGGACAAGTCCAACATCGCGGACCCGAACATCTCGAAGTATCTCTACTCCGAGTAAGTCCAGCACAGTCTGGCTCCTCCCGGTCCGCCGGGGGGAGCCTGCACCGGGTCCCTCGCCAAACGAGACCTGTCTGAAGGCGCCGCGGAGTATCCATGACCTCGACATCACCAGCCCAGCCTGCCGAGAAGCATGTCGCCCCTCAGGCCGATCATGGCGATCCGGCCCGAAGCCTGGTCGCACGCATCGCCGAAGGGCGCGCTTGGCTGTTCCTGGCCGGACTGCTCATCTGTTTCGAGGTCTGGTCGCGGCTCGCCTTCGGCGCGACCTTCGTCCTCAATCCATTCAACCTGCAGTCCATCGCCATCTTCGCCGTGGCGCCGCTGCTGCTGGCGACCGGGCAGACCTTCGTCATCATTTCCGGCGGCATCGACCTGTCGCTCGGCTTCATCATGGGGCTGGCCGCCGTCATCGCCGCACATGCCACCAACATGGCGGGCGCCGCCATTCCCCTGCCGCTGGCCATGCTGGCGGGCATCCTTGCCTCGGTGATCGTTGCCGGCGTGCCGGGTGTTATCAACGGCCTGCTGATCTCGCGGCTCAAGGTGCCGCCCTTCATCGGCACGCTCGGCATGTTCGGCGTCGCGCGCGGCGCCGCCTTCCTGCTTGCCGGCGGCACCACCGTGCCGGTGCAGAATTCCTGGTTCGCGCTGCTCGGCAACGGCAAGTTCTATGGCGTGCCCTATCTGGTGCTGATCACCGCGGTCTTCGTCATCGTCATGCACTACCTGCTCAGCCAGACCCGGTTCGGCCAGCACAATTATGCCATCGGCGCCAATGTGCAGGCAGCGCGGCGGGCCGGCATCGACATCAGGGGCCACATATTGCGGCTCTACGTGCTGTCGGCGATGTGCGCCGGCCTCGGCGGCGCGCTCTATGCCGCGCGCTTCACGGCGGGCGCGGCGCAGGCGGGCGAGCCACTGCTGCTCGACAGCGTCGCGGCGGTGGTCATCGGCGGCGCCAGCCTGTTCGGCGGCTCCGGCACCATTTTCGGCACGGTCGCCGGCGCGCTGGTGATCGCGGTCATCCAGTACGGGCTAGTCTTCGTCAATGTCGAGCCGTTCTGGCAGTTCATCGCCGTCGGCGTCGTCATCATCATTTCCGTCCTTATCGACCAGGCGCAGCGCCGGTTCAGTGGAGCCCGTCAGGATGAATAGCACCAACCAGAACGCACCCCTGCTGGAAGTCCGGAATCTCTCCAAGCATTTCGGCGCCGTGCGTGCGCTCAACGACTTCTCCATGGCCGTGCGGCCGGGCGAAGTGGTGGCGCTGGCCGGTGACAACGGCGCCGGCAAGACGACGCTGATCAAGGCGATATCGGGCGTGTTCCAGCCGACTGGTGGCGAGATCCTGCTGCGGGGTCAGCCGGTGACGTTCGCGACGCCACAGGAGGCGCGCGAGAAGGGCATCGAGACGATCTACCAGGATCTGGCGCTCGCCGACAATCTGTCGATCGGCGCCAACATCTTCCTTGGCCGCGAACCCATGCGCAAGGCGTTCGGCTTCCTGCCGGTGCTGGACCGCAAGGCGATGGCTGAAGCGGCCAAGGCAACAATGGGACGGCTCGACTTCCATGTCAGCCGGCTCGAGGCCCCGGTCAGCAATTTCTCCGGCGGCCAGCGCCAGGCCGTCGCCATCGGCCGCGCCGTCTATTGGGATGCGCAGATCCTGATCATGGACGAGCCGACGGCCGCCCTTGGCGTGCCGGAGCAGCGCAAGGTGATCTCGCTGATCCACCAGCTCAAGGCGCAAGGGCGCGGCGTGATCTTCATCTCGCACAATCTGCAGGACATCTTTGCTGTGTCGGACCGCATCGTCGTGCTGCGGCGCGGCATCCAGGCCGGCGAGCGCAAGATCTCCGAGACCAACCATGACGAGGTCGTCAAGCTGATGGTCGGGGGCTAAGCTGTGTTGATGTTCTGCCGGCCTGCAGACGCTCGGCCTGACCTGAATCTCAACACACCTTAGATCGTCAATGCTTAGCCGGCATCGCGATCGGTCAGCGCGATGTGGCAGCAGCCGGAGCCGTGGCCGGGCGTCCAGGTGACGTTGTGGAAGCGCACGCCGGTCGCCTCGAACAGACCGCGGTCGAAGGCGCCGGCGATGCGGCAAAGCGTGCTTTTCGTCGCCGACGCCAGCCTCGACCCAGGCATCCTTCAACGGGCAGCGCTTGACCCTGAAGGCGATGCGGTCATCGCCGCGTTCGACATCGGTCGGATACATCAGGCCGCCATCCGGGCTGACCGCCAGGAAGGCCTCGCCGATCGCAGGCGCATCATTGGCGCCGAAGCTGGCGAAGGCGGCCGCCGCCACTTCCTTGCCGCGCTGCTCTATGGCGCGGATCATGATCGCCTCGGCCTTGTCAGAACCCAGCTCTCCGGTCAGTTCTTCGAGGAAAGGGCGATAGAGATCGGCGCGATTGCGGAAGGCGGAATCGAGTTCACGCGACAGCTTTTCGGCTCTGCCTTCAGGGTCGGTCATGATGCGTCCTGTGTGGTTCTTTTGAGCCTTGGTGCTGCCGCCACCAACGCCTTGCCGATGGCTGACTGCGGGGCGTCGATGACGGCGCGGGCATCGCCGCTCTCGGCGATCCGGCCGGCATCGAGAAGGATGACGCGGTGGGAGACGGCGCGCACGACGCCGAGATCATGGGAAATAAAGAGATAGGCGATCCGTTCCTGCCTTTGCAGGTCGAGCAAAAGGTCGAGGATCTGTCCACGCACCGAGACGTCGAGTGCCGAGACCGCTTCATCGAGCACGATCAGCGATGGTTTTGTGGCGATGGCGCGGGCAATGGCGACGCGCTGTCGCTGGCCGCCGGAGATTTCGTGGATGGCGCGGGGCGCGAGATCGGCCGCCAGCCCGACACGCTCGAGCAAGGCGGCGATGCGGTGCGGGCGCTCGGAGCGGGAGGCGATGCCGTGGATGCGCAAGGGATCGTCGAGGACATGCGCCACCGTGGCGCGCGGGTTGAAGGCGGCCAACGGATCCTGGAACACCGTTTGCAGACGCGCGCGGCGTGCGCGCAACGCAGCACCACCCAAGGCGAGGAAATCATTGTCCTCGAATTCAATGGCGCCGGCGTCCGGCTCGATCAGGCGCAGCACCAGCCGCGCGATCGTCGACTTGCCGCTGCCGGAAGGGCCGGCCAGCGCCAGTGTTTCGCCGGGCTCGATGTGAAAAGACACGTCGTCGACTGCAATAACGGTCTTGCCGCCGCGCCGGTAGTGTTTGGTGAGGTTGGACACTGCGAGCAGGCTCATGCGGGGAGCCCGGCTCGGTTCAGCAATGGTGCGGCGTCGAGGCCGATATGGGCGTCGAGCAAGGTGCGGGTGTAGGCTTGAGTTGGGGCGTCGACAATTTGTGCCGTCGCGCCAAGTTCGACGAGTTGGCCATGGCGGAACACGGCGATACGCTCGGCGAGTTCGGCCGCCAGAGCGATGTCATGGCTGATGAACAGCAGCGTCATGCCGTCCTCGGCGACCAGCCGCCGGATCAAGGCGACGATCTCTGCCTGCACGATGGTGTCGAGCGCGCTGGTCGCCTCGTCGGCGATCAGCAGTTTCGGCCCGGCCGCAATGGCCGCGGCAATCGCCACGCGCTGCTTCTGACCGCCGGAGAGCTGGTGCGGGAAGGCGTGCAGGGCCGAGTCCGGGTCGGGCAGGCGGACGCGTTCGAGCAAGGTTTTGGCCTTGGCGTATGCCTGGGACCAGGTGAGGCCGAGATGGGTGCGGGCGACTTCGGCGATCTGTTTGCCGATGGTCATCACGGGATCGAGGCTGGCGGAAGGGTCCTGGAAGACGAAGCCGATGTCGCGGCCGAGGAGGGGTGTGCGACCAAGGCCGGACCATTCAATTCTTCCGGCAACCGCTGAAGAAGCCGGCAGCAATCCCGCAATCGCCAGCGCCAGCGTGCTCTTGCCGGAGCCGCTTTCGCCGATGATGGCCAGGCGCTCGCCAGCCACGATGTCGAGGCTGATGTTCCTCAGCGCCGCCACTGCGTTGCCGTCGCGGCGATAGGTCACCGTCAGGTCGCGGATCGAAGCGAGCGCGCTCACGACAGACTTCGCCTGACCGCCGTCGTCTCGACAACGCCTTCACCGGCGAGATAGACGCCGAGCACGGTCAGCACCAGCGCAATACCTGGCACGATCGACAGGAAGGGCGCGGTACGCAGCACGGCGCGACCTTCGGCGATCATGCCGCCCCAGGTGACGCGGTTGGGGTCGCCGAGGCCGAGGAAGGACAGCGCCGCTTCGGTGAGGATGGCGGCGGCGACGATCACCGAGGACATTGCCAGCACCGGCGGCAAGGCGTTGGGCAGCACTTCGCGAAAGGCGATTTCGAGCGGATGCATGCCGATGGCACGCGCGCTGGCGACATAATCGCGTTCGCGAATGGAGAGGACTTCCGCGCGGGCGACACGGGCAGGCCCGGTCCAGGTGCCGAGCGCTATTGCCGCAACGACGATGCCGAGCGACGGGCCGACGACGCTGACGAAGGCCAGCGCCAGCAGGAAGCTCGGCACGGTCTGGAAGGCATCGGTGATGCGCATCAGCACCTCGTCGACGAGGCCGCCGGCAAAGCCGGCAAGCGTCCCGACCACCGCGCCGATGGCAAGTGCCGCCGCAGCAGCAGCAAGGCCGACAGCGAGTGAGGTGCGGGCGCCGTGGAAGAGTTCGGCCAGCACGTCGCGGCCGAGCCGATCGGTGCCGAGCGGCAGCGACCAATCCTGGAAAGGCGGCAGCAGCGCCGGGCCGGCGATGGCTTGCGGATCGCCGGGAAACAGCAGCGGTGCGATGAGCGCCATCGCAATCAATGCGGCCAGCAGGATGGCGCCAGCGACCGCCTCGGGCGTGCGCAGGAAACGGCGGAGCGGGCTCATGCGCCGGCCTCGCCGGCGCCGACGCGCGGATCGAGGAAAGCATAGGCGATGTCGACCAGCAGGTTGATGACGACGACCAGGACGGCGCTGGTGAGGATGATGCCGAGCAGCAGAGGCGTGTCGCGCGAAGCCACCGCTTCCTGCGCCAGCCGCCCAAGGCCGGGCACGGAAAACACGCTCTCGATGACGACGCTGCCGCCCAGCATCTGCGCCGATTGCAGGCCGAGCATGGTGACCAGCGGCAGCAGCGCATTGCGGGCGACGTGGGCGAGCACGACGCGGCGGCGCGACAGCCCCCTGGCGCGGGCGGCGAGGACAAAATCCTGCCGCCAGGCTTCGGCCATGCCGGCGCGCATCATGCGCAGGTAGAGCGCGAGGTAGATGAAGCCGAGTGCGGCCACCGGCAGGATGAGATGGATGGCGATGTCGGCGGCGCGGTCGAGGCCGGTCTTGTCCGAGGCGAGCGTCTCGATGCCGCCGATCGGCAGCCAGCGCAGGTCGACGGCGAAGACGACGATCAGCACCAGGCCGAGCCAGAAACCCGGTACGGCATAGAGGGCCAGCGAGCCGATCGACAGGAAGCGATCGCGGGCGCTGCCGGGCCTTGCGCCGGCATAGATGCCGAGGGCGGAACCCAGCCCGAAGGACAGCGCGGTGGCGCTGACCATCAGCAGCAGTGTGTTGGGCAACCGTTCGAGAATCAGGTCGCGGATCGGCCTGGAGAAGGTCACCGACTGGCCGAGATCGAGATGCAGCAGCGCCCAGAGATAATTGGCGAGCCGCGTCAGTTCCGATTGGTCGAGGCCCCAGCGATGGCGCAGCATTTCGATCATGCCGGCGTCGCCGCCGGTCGACACGATATAGGCGTCAACGGCATCGCCGGGGGCGGCTTCGAGCAGCAGGAACGTGCCGATGACAACGATCAGCAGAACGAAGACGCTGCCGACGAGACGGCGGCGGAGAAGGATGAGGGCGCGGGTCATGTTGGCTTACCCTCCCCCTTGTGGGGAGGATCGCTCCGCAAAGCGGAGCGGGGTGGGGGTCTCTTTCAGGCCTGCGCCACACCCCCCACCCCGCCGACCGGCTGCCGCTTCGCGGCATCCACTCGTCGACCCTCCCCACAAGGGGGAGGGTGAAGCCGGCAGCCTTACCCGGCAAGATAGAGGGATGCGCGAAGGGACTCTCATCGCCGATGATGAGCACTCGCCCAAACGATGCGCAAGCATCCCGTGACGATCTTGCTAGCCCGCCAGATACGTGTCCGCCCAGTTCGACACCGCCCAGCGCGGATTGTTGGCGATGTTGCCCACCGTGTCGCGCGCGACGCTGATGAAACTCCATTCGGCGACGTTGATCAGCGGCAGGTCGGCGGCCACCTCCTTCTGGAACTCCTTGTAGAGGTCGGTGCGGGCCGTCGTGTCGAGCGTCTCGGACGCCTTGGCGATCAGCGCGTCCAGCGCGGCGTTCTTGTAGCCGCCCTGGTTGGAGAACGGCACACCGTCGGGAATCCCGCTCTGCACCAGGATGGTGGTCGAAATCGCCGGGTCGCCGCGGAACACAGGCGGGCCGACGGCGAGGTCGAAGGCGTGGTCGGTGTAGACGGCCTTGATGTGCGCGGCGGAGTCGTTGTTGACCAGTTGCGCGTCGATGCCGATGGCCGCGAGCGCCTGGCGCAGATAGTCGCCGAACTGCTTGGTCTCGTTGAAATAGGGCGCCGGCAAAAGTTTGAGCGAGAAGCGCTTGCCGTCAGCGCCCTTCTTGTAGCCGGCCTCGTCGAGCAGCGCGTTGGCCTTGGCGACGTCGAAGGCATAGGTCGGGACATCGGCGGTGTAGAACTGCGGATCGTTCTTCGGCACCGGGCCGGTGGCGGTCGCGGCATAGCCGAGGAACACCGTCTTGACGACGAAGTCCTTGTCGATCGCATGCGCGATCGCCTGGCGCACTTTCAAATCGGCCAGTTCCTTGCGGCGATGGTTGATCTCGACGACGAGCTGGTAGGTCAGCCCCTCATAGCCCTTGGTGATCACCTTCAGGCCCGGCACCTTGGAGATGCGGTCGAGGTCGGCCAGCGGCACGGCGGAGAAGGCGGCAAGCTGGATCTCCTCGGCTTCCAGCGCGCTTGCCGCGGACGTGCGGTCGGGCAGCACCTGGTAGATGATCTCGTCGAGATAGGGTTCGTCCTTGCCCCAATAATCGGTGTTCTTCGTCAGTCGGTAATACTGGCCGGCCTTGTACTCGCCGAACTTGAACGGGCCGGTGCCGATCGGCGCGGTGTTGGCCGGGTTGTCCTCGATCTTGCCGACCTCGTAGATGTGCTTGGGCACGACGCTCGACAGCGCCGGCAGCGCGTTGCGGATCAGCTGGAACGGCGTCGGCTTGGCGAATTTGAACACGGCGGTGAGATCGTCGGGCGTCTCGACGCTGGCCAGATCCTTGAACACGGTGCGGCCGAGATTCTGCAGCGGTTTCCAGATCTGCAGCGCCGAGAAGGCGACATCGGCCGAGGTGAACGGCTTGCCGTCATGCCATTTGACGCCGTCGCGCAGCTTGAACGTCGCCGACAACCCGTCGGCGGCACCTTCCCAGCTCAGCGCCAGGCGTGGCGCGAGCCCGTCCTTACCGTCGAAGGAGGCTTCGGCCAGCGTCTCGACGATCTTGCTGGAGATGAAGAAGACGCCGTTGGAGGCGACGATCGCCGGGTTGAGGTTGCGCGGCTCGGAATCGGCGGCGAGCACCAGCCGGCCGCCCTTCTTCGGCGTCTGCGCCAAGGCCAATTTCGGCATGGCCGTGGACGCCAGCAGCATCGCCGAGCCGACAAGCATCTTGCGTCTCGAAATCGTGAAACCTGACATGATCGAACTCCGTCCTCTGCGCGACCCGATCGGCGCGACAACACCCCTCGGATGCCGGCGCGTGCATCCTTGCGACAGTGATTATGAGCCTTGTCATGGGTTTCGCCAGAGACGGAATTGGCGCATCCTGGCTTGGCTTTGAAATTTTCGTCCGCTGGACCAGTTTAAGAGAACGGCTCAATTCGATCTATCTGGTAAGACCAGATTTGGCGAATACGCGACAGATGACGAGTTGGTGACCGTTTGGCTGCGCCGTTGGTAGATTTCTGGCTAGACCAGAGCGGGCAAAATGGTGCAGATTTGATCCACAGCCAAGGGATTGGGAGCGAAACAGCGTCGATCCCGGGCAAATTCAGGGAGAGAGAGATGAACATTGCGCCGGGCAAGAATGCCGTCAGCAATATTCCGTTCGACCAGGCCAGGGTCGACCGGCTGATGGAGGAGGCCGGCATCGATGTGCTGCTCGCGACCTCCAAGCACAACACGCAGTATTTGCTGGGCGGTTACAAATTCATCTTCTTTGCCGCCATGGATGCGATCGGCCATAGCCGCTACCTGCCGATCGTCGTCTACGAAAAAGGTGGACCGGAGCACGCGGCTTATATCGGCAACCGCATGGAAGGCGGTGAGCATCAGAACAACCCGTTCTGGACGCCGACGCTGCATGCCGCCTGCTGGGGCACGCTCGATGCCGCCAACCTCGCCGTCGAACATCTGCAAAAGATCGGCAAAGCGGGTGCGCGCATCGGCATCGAACCAGGCTTCCTGCCGTCGGACGCCTACACGCTGATCCGCAAGGCATTGCCGGAAGCGAAGCTGATCGACGCGACCGACATGCTGGAGCGCATGCGCGCCATCAAGACCGACGCGGAGCTGGAGAAGCTTCGCACCGCCTCCGAGCTGATCACCGATTCCATGCTGGCGACCATCGCCTGGGCGCGCGAAGGCACGACCAAGGCCCAGATGATCGAGCAGATCAGGCGCGAGGAGACCAATCGCGGCGCGCATTTCGAATATTGCCTGCTGACGCTGGGCTCCAGCCACAACCGCGCCGCCTCGCCGCAGGCGTGGAAGAAGGGCGAGGTGCTGTCGATCGATTCCGGCGGCAATTATCACGGCTATATCGGCGACCTCTGCCGCATGGGCATTCTGGGCGAGCCTGATGCCGAGCTTGAGGATCTGTTGGCCGAGGTCGAAACCGTGCAGCAGGCGGCGTTCTCCAAGGTGAAAGCCGGCACGCTGGGTGGAGACATGATTTCGCACGCCGAGGGCGTGCTGAAGAAATCCAAGGTCGCGCCCTATACGGATTTCTTCGCCCACGGCATGGGCCTGATCACGCATGAGGCGCCGTTCCTGATGACGAACCACCCGGTGGCCTATGAAGGTACTTATGCGGACAAGCCGCTGGAGAAGAACATGGTGCTGTCGGTCGAGACGACCATGCTTCACCCGACGCGCGGGTTCATCAAGCTGGAGGATACGCTGGCGGTCACGGAGACTGGTTATGTGATGTTCGGTGATCGCGGGCGCGGGTGGAACAGGGGCGGGACCCTATAAAGGAAGGCCGGCGCCGCCCCTCATCCGCCTGCCGGCACCTTCTCCCTGTAGAACGGGGAGAACACCCCGTTGTCCAGGAAAGTTACTTCCCGCCCGCCGGAATCAGCCTGAAATCCGGCAACTCCCGCAACACTAGTTCCGGTCCAGCCGGCGAATAAACAACGAACAGCTGCATTGGCCCGTCGCCCGTATTCAGCGTCGAATGGAAGCGGCTCTCCGGCACATAGATGGTGCAGCCGGGGCCGACCTTCGCGACCACCGGATTGCCCTTCTCGTCCTCGACCATCTGCTCGCCATGGCCGGAGATAACGAAGATGATTTCCTCGGCGCCCGGATGGTTGTGGCGGGTGTGGCCCTTGCCGGAGGGCAGGTCGACGACACCGCCGGAAAAGCGGGTCGCGCCGTTAACTTCCGGAGCGACCGTCAGCGCCAGTCGGCCCCAATCGAAGCCGAAGGCGCTGACGTCCTTCGGATAGACAAACACCTTGCTCTTGTCGGTCATGGTCTCATCCCTTCTTTTTCTTTGGTTTGGTCTTCTCACCACCGAGCGTCACCGCTTTGAAATCGGCTGTCTGCCTGGCGATCGCCGCCTCCGCCGGCAGCCGTTCCATCGAGCTTGCACCATAGAAACCATGCAGGCCTTTGCAGCGGTCGAGGATGTAGCGGGCATCGTCCGGCATCGAGATCGGGCCGCCATGGCAGAGCAGGATGACGTCCTTGCGCACCGAGCGGGCGGCATCAGCGATGGCGTCGATCGCGACGACGCAATCGTCGAGTGATTTGGCCGAGGTGGCGCCGATCGAGCCACCGGTCGTCACACCCATATGGGCGACCACGATGTCGGCGCCGGCCTTGGTCATGGCGCGCGCCTCGTCGGGATTGAAGACATAGGGGGTGGTGAGCAGATCGAGCTTGTGCGCCTCGCCGATCATGTCGACCTCGAGCCCGAAGCCCATGCCCGTCTCCTCGAAACTCTGCCGCATGCTGCCGTCGAACAGGCCGATGGTCGGAAAATTCTGCACGCCGGAAAAGCCCATCGTCTTCAGTTCGGCCAGAAGCAGCGGCATGATGACGAACGGGTCGGTGCCGTTGACGCCGGCCAGCACCGGCGTGTGCCTGACCACCGGCAGCACCTCATAGGCCATTTCCTTGACGATCTCGTTGGCATTGCCATAGGCGAGCAGACCGGCGGCCGAGCCGCGCCCGGCCATGCGGTAGCGGCCGGAATTGTAGATGATGATCAGGTCGATGCCGCCGGCCTCCTCGGCCTTGGCCGACAGGCCGGTGCCGGCGCCGCCGCCGACGATCGGCACGCCCTTGTCGATCATTCCCCGGAATTTCTTCAGTATGTCCTTGCGCGGTATTGCAGGCATATTTTTGGACCTCAGTGTCTGGCGATGTCGAGAAAAGCCGCGACAGCGACCTTGGCGAATTCGGGGTCGTTGATGTGCAGCGGCAAGCGCGTGACGCGACGATTGGCATTCGGCTTGATCGTGCGCTCGATGGCTTCGAACAGGACGGCGTCGGCCTCTCGATCGAAGAAGTCGCCGCCCTCGATGTCGAGCGCCGAGACGCCTTTTTCCGGGATCAGGAAATGCACCCGCCCATCGCAGAGGGCGAGCCTGGTGCCGATCCACTCGCCGATCGCGCGGCATTCGTCCGCGCTTGTGCGCATCAGCGTGACGTTGGGATTGTGCTCGTAGAATAGCCGTCCGCGATAGCGTTCCGGAATGGTCGAAGGCGCCCAGAAATTGACCATGTCGAGCGCGCCGACCGAGCCGACATAGGGCAGCTTGCGGCGGGCGATCGCGCCGAAGCGATCCTCCGTTGCCGGCAGGACGCCGCCGAATAGGAGGTCGCAGACCTCTGTCGTGGTGATGTCGATGACGCCGGACAGCAGGCCGCTGTCGGCCAGCTTTTCCATGCTGCGGCCGCCGGTGCCGGTGGCGTGGAAGACCATGCAATCATACGCGGTGCGAAGCTGGTCGGCGATGGCGGTGACGCAAGGCGTGGTGACGCCGAACATGGTCAACCCGATCGACGGCTTGCCGTCCGGCGGCGGCGCCGGCGTTGCCGCCATGCCCGCTATCGCCTGGGCGGCATTGTGCAGCACGACGCGGGAGAGCCGGTTCAGCCCGGCCATGTCGGTCACCGACGGCATCATGATGATGTCGGAGACATCGACATAGGGAGCCGTGTCGCCGGAGGCGAGCGTCGAGACCATGATTTTCGGCAGGCCGAGCGGCAAAGCGCGCATGCCCGCCGTGATGATCGAAGTGCCGCCGCCGCCGCCAATGCCGATCACTGCGGCGATGTCGTTCCGCGACTGGACGAAGCGGGTGAAAGCGACGCCCATGGCGGCTACCGCGGCGCCACGGTCATCGCCGCCGAGCACGGCCGCGTGGCCGCGCGGATGGTGGCCGGCGATTTCCTTCGCCGCAATATCGACCGGGATCGTTGCGTCGCGTGTTCCGACATCGACGCGGCAAACATGAGCGCCCGTCGCGGCAATCGCATCGGCCAGGAAGGCGATCTCCTCACCTTTGGTGTCCGCGGTGCCGACCACATAGATGCGCTTCATTGGCGCCTTCCAAGGTATTGCAAATTTTTGAGACGCGCGTATCATATTGACATGAATGTCTCACGTCAACGATCCACAGCAAAAGGCGACACCGAGCGGGGAAGCGGCCCGGCTCCAGAGCGTGGACCTCGGGCGCGCACGAAACGGCTGATGCTGGAGACGGCGACACGGCTGATGCAGGCGGGCGTCACGCCGTCGGTCAGCGAGGTGGCGGAAGCGGCGGAAGTTTCCCGCGCCACCGCCTATCGCTATTTCCCCAGCCAGGCGGCACTGGTGCAGGCTGTCGTCGACGAGGGGCTTGGTCCGATCCTGACCTGGCAATCGACCTCGGCGGATGCCGAGCGCCGGGTCGCGGAGCTGTTCGATACGGCCATGCCGCGCATCGAGGCTTTTGAAGCAACGTTCAAGGCGGCGCTGAAGCTGTCGCTCGATCAATGGGCGCAACGCCAGGCCGGCACGCTGGGCGGTGAGCCGGCCTTTACGCGCGGTCATCGCGTCGATTTGCTGCAGCAGGCGATCGCGCCGCTCAAGGGCCAATTGCCGCCGCGTGAGTTCAAACGCCTTGCGCAGGCGCTGTCGCTGGTCTTCGGCGTCGAAGTGCTGATCGTGCTCAAGGACATCTGGGGCCTGGACAGCGGCAAGACCCTGGCCGTCGCCCAGTGGGCGGCCTCAGCGCTGGTGCGGCAGGCGCGACTCCGGACGCCATCCTGACCAGCGGCGGTGGCGGCGTGAGTTGGGCATGGAGGAGGGCTGGACGAAGGCGGATGCAGGATATGAGACTTCTCCCGATGCGGACCGATTGGGGGGTCGTCGAGGGCAATCCGGGGCGGTAGCCGCGGTAGCTCGGAGCGAATCTGGTTCGACCAGATTTGAAGGTCGGCGATTTCAATAATTTTGGGGATTGGCGTTTTGCGAACGGGATGAAGGTGGAGAACTGCCAAAAATGAAGGAAATACGAACATATAGCGGACGTATTCAGCTTATTTTGGTGACGGCGAATTTCAAGAAAGCGCTTGACGGGCATCTTAGATTGGTAATACCAGATTAGGAAAGAAAAGGCGGATCGGGAATGACAGCCGCAGTCCATTTCGGTAGGGCGAGGAGGATCATACGGATGTCACGTGTTCCGTCCGCACGAGGTGGCGCATCGTGACGCAGACGTCGCCTCGCGCCAGTGCCGGCAAGGGGATTGCGCTGCGCCTCGATGGGCTCAGCAAGGCCTATGGATCCGTGCGCGCCATCAACGACCTGAGCTTCTCCGTCGACGAAGGCCGCTTCTTCGTACTCTTCGGGCCGAGTTCGGTTGGCAAGACGACGACACTGCGCACTATCGCCGGCCTCGTCCAGGCCGACTCCGGCACGCTTGAGATAGGCGGCCGCGACATGACCCATGCGCCGATCGCCGGCCGCGGCATCTCGATGGTCTTCCAGTCTTTCGCGCTTTACCCCCACCTCACGGTCTATGACAATCTCGCCTATCCGCTGCGCGAGGAGAAAGCCGCGCGCGCCGAGATCGACAAGCGGGTGAAAGAGACCGCCGAGATCCTGAGACTGACACACCGCCTGAAGGCCAAGCCGGCAACGCTGTCCGGCGGAGAGCAGCAGCGCGTCGCGCTCGGCCGCTCCCTGATCCGCCGGCCAAAGATTCTTCTCCTCGATGAGCCGCTCACCAATCTCGACGCCAAGCTTCGGCACGAGACGCGCGCCGAGCTGAAGCGGCTGCACCGCCAGTTCGGCATGACCGTGATCTATGCCACGCCCGACGAGCTCGAGGCTCTCTCGATGGGCGAGGCGATCGCCGTCATGCGCGATGGCGGCATCGTCCAGATCGGCACGCCGGACGAGCTTTACGAGCAGCCGACCCATACCTATGTCGCCAGCAAGATCGGCTCGCCGCACATGAATCTGTTCACGGCCTCGGTGCGCGCCGACACCAGGTCTTTCGACACGCCGCTCGGGACTCTGGTTCCGGCGACGGCGCCAAAGACTGCCGATGCCGGCGAGGCCGCGCTGATCGGCATTCGCCCGAGCGACATTCGGCTCGCCGCCAAGGGCGAAGCCGGGGTTGCCTCGAAGGTGCATCTGGTCGAACCGCTCGGCGACATCACGATCGTCTCGGTCGTGGCCGGCGGCGAGATGTTGCGCATGGTGCTGCCGGAAGCGATCGCCGCCAGCATCAGGACCGGCGATTCGGCATCGATCGCCATCGATAACAGGAAAATCCACGTCTTCCGCGCCGCGAGCGGCCAGGCAATGACCTGACGCGAACGGCGAGAAGCAATCCGGTTAACCAAGGGAGGAAACGTGAATGACGGCGATGACCAAAGTGAAAGGGCTAGCGACAGCCGCAAGCTTCGCTGCCACGCTACTGGTGGGAGGCGTGACCTATGCCTCTGCCGAAGAAGTGACGTTGACGATGGCGGTGCCGGATTGGCCCCCGACCCGCATTATGAAGAAGTTCTTCGACGAGCAGTACAAGCCCAAGTCTGGCAATACCGTGAAGCTCGATGTCGATTTCATTCCGTGGCCGGATTTCTACACCCGCGTCAACGCCTCGTTGACCTCGGGCGAAAAGAAGTACAACTTCATCGTGTCGGACTCGCAATGGCTGGGCGCCTTCGTCGAAGGCGGCTACTTCCGCAAGATCAACGATCTCATCGATGCCGACCCGGAACTCAAGGCGACGATGGAGTCGATGCATCCCGCCGTGCTCAACGCCTATTCGACCTATCCCAACAGCACGCCGAACTACTACGGCTTCCCGCAGTTCCCGGACGTGCTGGTCACCTACGGCCGCAAGGACGTGCTCTGCAACGCCGACGAGCAGGCCGCCTTCAAGGCGAAGTACAATGAGAAGCTGCCCTGCACCGGCGAAGAAATCGACGCCATGGACTGGAACACGTTCGAGCATGTTGGCGAATTCTTCCAGCGCAAGAAGGGCGACAAGCTCGCCGGCCAGGTGCTGGATGACGATTTCTACGGCATCGCCTATCAGGCAGGCAAAGGCTACGACTTCTCGACGAGCTCGGTCCACTCGTTCGTCTGGCAGCATGGCGGCGGCATCTGGGATGAAACCAAGGCCCCGACCGGACATGCCGAAGGCGTTGTAAACTCCCCGAAGTCCATCGAGGGCATGGAGCATTTCCTCAAATTGCTGAAGTTCATGCCGCCGGTGGTCAAGACCGGCACCATGGACATCTTCGTCTCGGACCAGTTGTTCCGTGAAGGCAAGGTGGCCATGAACATCGACTGGATCGGTCTCGCCGAAGCCTCGCTCGATCCCAAGACGTCGAAGGTTGCCGACAAGCTGGTGTTCGGATTGGCGCCAGGCCTGCGCGGTCCCGACGGCAAGGTGAATCGTACGTCACAGATCGGCGGACAGCCTTTCGTTCTCACCACCTGGACGACGCCTGAGCAAATCAAGGAAGCGGTGGGCTTCGTGAAGTGGTGGCTCTCGCCTGATATCCAGAACCAGTTCGCCGCCGGCGGCGGCCAGTCCGCGATCAAGTCGGTCTACAGCGATCCGAAGTATGTGACCTATCGTCCGTGGGACCGCGCCTGGGCGAACTCGCTCGACTGGCAGAAGGACATGTGGCACGTGCCGCAGTTCTTCGAACTGCTCACCCAGCAGCAGGACCAGTACGACCTGGCCATCACTGGCAAGCAGGACGCCAAGACCACCCTGGATAACATCGCCAAGTTCCAGGAGGACCTTCTGAAGAACGCTGGCCTTATCCAGTAACCTTCCGACATAGCTGCGGGGAGCGGGCAAAAGCCGCTTCCCGTCATTGCCACGTCAGGCGCTCCATATTTCGGACTCCCATGACCGCTGTTTCAAGCACGCTACTGACACCACGCCTTACCACGGTTGTTGCCCACAACTGGAAACTCGCCATCGCTGTCGCTGTCGTCGTGTCGGCCATATCAATGGCGGGCTTGCCGGCGGCTGTCTCCTTCTGGGTGGTGGGCGCCACGGCGGCGTTGGTCGCGGCCGCATTTACCGTCAACGCGTATCGCCGCCACTACTTCGGCGCCTTGCTGGTCGCTCCGGCAATCGCCGTTCTGTTTGTAATGAATATCTTCCCCCTGCTGTGGTCGCTGGGCCTTTCGTTCTTCGCCTACCAGGCAAACCAGCAGACGATCCGCTTCGTCGGACTCGGGAACTACACCCGGATCCTTACCAACGATCTGGCTGCTCACGCGACTTGGGGCGCGCTGATCAATACCGCCATGTTCGTCGTGTTCACCGTCTCCGCGCAGATGATCGTCGGCTTTCTGCTGGCCATCCTGTTCGCCAAGCAATTTCCGCTGCGCAAGTATTTGTTGATCCTGGTGCTGACACCGATGATGCTTTCGGTTGTCGCCTCTGGCGTGTTCTTCACCTACTACTATGACCCGACATTCGGGATTCTCAGCTACGTCATCAATTCCATCTCCGGCAACCAGTTCATCCTGATGAGCAACAAAGTCGGTGCCGTGGCGGGAATCGTTTTCGCCGACGCATGGATGTGGTCGCCCTTCGTCATGCTTCTTGTGCTGGCGGGCCTCGTCTCGGTGCCGAAATACCTTTACGAGGCCGCTGCCATCGACCGTATTTCCAGCTGGCGGCAATTCTGGATGATCACCTTCCCCTACATCCGCGGCCTTCTGATGTTGGCCCTTCTCTTCCGCACTATCGAGGCATTCAAGCTGGCGGATCTCGTCATCCTCCTCACCAAGGGCGGCAACGACACACTGACGATCTCCTATCACTTGATCCGCATCGCCAACGAGCAGAACAAGACGAGTGAGGGCGCGGCGATCTCCTATCTGATGCTGTTCATGGTGATCGTTCTCACCAACCTCTACCTGTACCTCGCAAACCGCCGTACGCAGGGAGCATAACCCGTGGCCGAATCGATATTGGGAAAGCTCGGCTTCCGCAGGGCCAGCGGAGTAGACGAGGCCGGCTGGGGGCGGACGCTCGCCGTGGCCGTCGTCGCTTTTATCTATTTTCTGCCGGTGCTGTTCATCATATTCACCGCCTTCAAACCGCAGGGCGACGCGCTCCTGGTGCCTCCGACGCTGTCGCCCACGTCGCTGTTCGGCTTGATTCCGGACCATTTTGTGTTCAAGCCAACCCTCGAAAATTTTGGGTCCGTCTTTTCCCGCTCGATGACGCCGGACGGTGCCCCGGAAGCGACAGGATTCGACCGTTATTTCTTCAACTCGATCTTCATCGCCTCGGCGTCGGTGCTGCTGGCGCTGGTCATCGGCACCCTGGCGGCCTTCGGCTTCTCGCGCTATCCGCTGAAAGGCAATGACACCTACCTGTTCATCATCCTGACCACGCGCATGCTGCCGGCGATTGTGGTGATCATTCCGGTGATCCTGATGTTCCGCGTGGTGGGCCTGTCGGGCTCGTATCTCGGCATCATCATGCTCTACACCGCCTTCAACCTGGCCTTCACCATCTGGATGATGAAGAGCTTCTTCGATGAATTGTCGCCAGACGTCGAGGATGCCGCCCGCATCGACGGATCGTCCGGAATGCGGGTGTTCTTCAAGATTTGCCTGCCCCAGGTCATTGCCGGGCTCGCCGCCACGTTCGTGTTCGGCCTGATCCTCACCTGGAACGAGTTCCTCTTCGCCCTGTTGCTCTCGGGGCCCGACACGAGGACGGTCCCGGTCGCCATGAACCAAGCCGTGTCGTCGGGTGGACGCGGCACCGACTGGACTTTGCTTGCCGCCATCGAAACCCTGTTCCTTGTCCCAGTCTTCCTGGTCACCTTCTTCTTGCAAAACCATCTGTTGCGCGGCGTTACCTTCGGCACGGTGAAGCGCTGAGATGTCAACCATCGAACTCCGCAAAGTCACCAAACGCTTCGGCTCCTTCACCGCGGTCAAGGACGTTGACCTGTCGGTAGCCGCCGGTGAGGTCGTCTGCCTTCTCGGCCCGTCCGGCTGTGGCAAGACGACGACCTTGCGCGTCATCGCCGGGCTGGAACGCGTCACTGACGGCGAGATCGTCGTCGCCGGCAAGGTGATGAACAACCTGCCGCCCGAAAAGCGCGACATCGCCATGGTGTTCCAGTTCTACGCGCTCTACCCGTCGGCATCGATCGCCGAGAACATCGCCTTCCCGCTCTATCACGACGGCATTTCCGGGGCTGAGCGGACTGCCCGCGTCAACCGCGTCGCCGCGATCCTCCACTTGGAGCACGTTCTCGACCGGCTGCCGAACCAGATATCCGAGGGCGAAAAGCAGCGCGCCGCCATGGCCCGCGCCATCGTCCGCGACCCCAATTGCTTCCTCTTCGACGAGCCCTTGTCGCGTCTCGATGTCGAACTGCGCCAGACCATGCGTGGCCAGATCAAGGAAGTGCTGCAGGGCCTCTCCAAAGCGACCGTGATCGTGACCCATGACCAGCTCGAAGCGCTCACCATGGCCAACCGAATCGCCATCATGAAGGACGGCCTGATCGAGCAAGTCGGCTCACCCCACGAGGTATTTGCCAAGCCCGCCAATGCTTTCGTGGCGAGCTTCATCGGCACGCCGCAGATGAATCTTCTCGAGGCCGACCTCAAGACCTTCGCCGATGGCACGGCGGACATGACCGTGGCCGGCACTAGTCTGGCGATCCGCACGGACGCGGCGGTCGCGCGCCTGCAGCCCGGCAAGGTGACGATCGGTGTCCGCCCCCGCGCCTTCACCCCGACCGATACGGGGGACCGTGGCACCATCTCCGCCCGGGCCGAGCTCATCGAGCCCATGGGCGCCGAAACCCTTATTCATGCCCGCACGGCGGCAGGCGCCGACATCCGCGTCGTGGTGACGAGAAGCCAGCGGGTCAAGGTCGGCGAGGCGCTGAATCTACGCCCCGATCCCAGGCAAACGCATGTCTTCGATGGCGCCGGAAAGGCGGTGCGGTCATGAGCGACAGTTCTTCCGGCATGAGCCGGGCCGGCGCGTTCTGCCTCGAGGTCTTCATCATTGGCCTCGGCGTCGTGGCGCTGGTGCTGATCTTCCAACCCTTTTCCATCGGCCTGTACGCGGTCGGCAGCGGTCTCGTGGTGCTTGCCGGACTCATCAACAACCTGCTGCCGTTGGCCCAGCCGGGCGTCAAGGTGCGCAGTGTAGTGACAGTAGCGCTGGTCGTGGCGCTGGTCTTCTGCATTGTGCTGCTGGTTTCGATCACGGCGGCGCATCTCTACGGCGTCTTCTTCCTCAATCCACCGGACCCCAACACTCTCGCCGGCAAGGCGCAGCTCGCCACGCCGCCTTTCTACAAGCAGGCTTTCGTGTGGGAAATCGCCGCCGCGGCGGTGATTCTCGCGCTGGTCGTCACCGCTCTCAACAAGACAGCGCGATGATCAGCAGCTGACGCTATCCGGCAGGTCGCGCTCGCGCCGGTCCACGACGGTCGGTGTGCGTCGCCTCTCAACTCTCACGCCGTCATCCTCCGGCTTGACCGGAGGACCCGATGCCGAGATCAAGGATCGTGTCGATCGCGCGGCCCGTACGCTACGCATCGAGCATCTGCTCGACCGCAAGACCGACCGGCTCTCGGGCGGCGAGATGCAGCGCGTCTCGATCGGCCGCGCCATCGTGCGCAAGCCGCGCGTGTTCCTGATGGACGAGCCGCTGTCGGCGCTCGACGCCAAGCTGCGCGAGGCGCTGCGCACGGAACTGAAGAACCTGCAGATACAGCTCGGCGCCACCTTCCTGTTCGTTACCCACGACCAGATGGAGGCGATGTCGATGGGCGACAAGGTCGGCGTGTTGAACCACGGCCGCATCGTGCAGACCGGCACGCCGCACGAGATCTACAACAATCCGCGCGACACCTATGTGGCGAGCTTCGTCGGCTCGCCGCCGATGAACCTCATCGACGGCAGACTGGTGAACGGCCGCGCGGTGATGGCGCCGCTGAATTTCGAACTGCCCTTTTCGGGGGGAGCCAAGGCGAGCTCGGCGACCGACGGTCGCCCGCTCGTCTTCGGCATCCGTCCGGAAGACGTCTATCTCGAGAGCGGCGCGCCGGTCGAGGCGCGCGTCCATGATGTCGAGAACCATGGCGTCGAAAAGATCCTGACGCTGCGCGTCGGCGATACGACGCTGCGCGCCACGGTGCCGGCTAGGACCGATGTCGCCATCGAGCAGCCCGTGCGCTTTGCCTGGAACCCGGACAAGGTGGTGCTGTTCGACAAGGGCAGTGGCGTCAGCTTGCGTCACGCCGGATAGAGCGTCCGGTTATTTCGCCAAGTAGGTCTCGTAGGGCGTGTCGTTGATCAGCAAGATCACGCACTCCGTGTCGGACAGGCAAGCGTCGTCATGCATCTCGTTGGCCTTCTGGGTCCAGTAGGATCCCGGAGGCAGTTCGACCTTGGTCACTTCGCCGCCTTGCAGCTGCCAATGCGCCCACAGCCCCTTTATGACCACCGCACGGTAGTCGGCGGTGTGCGCGTGAACCGGAGCGCGCCAGTTGCCTGGGACTTTCAGCAGCGTTCCCGCAGGGCCCTTGGCCCTTTCGCCCCACAGCGGTCCGAGGCGCTGCGGCTGGTCTGGCGCCTCGGCGACATAGGGGATCTTGTTGGCCGGAAGATAGCTGTCCTCAAGGGCGAAAGCCTGGCCGGAGACCACGAGCATGGTGGCGAGCGTCAGGACCTTCAGATGATCTGGCATGGCTTTCTCCTTGAATCGGCCCGCTCACGGCTGGCAACGGCAAGCTATTGCATGCAGCCGGCCCGGCAATGACACAGCGTCCGGAAGACTTGGCAATTCATCCAGCCATCCAACACGGCAAGGTCCGTGCCGCGTTAGTCTAGCGTTCCTCGGAGGTGCCGTTGACGGTGCGCAGATGGCTGGGCGCCGTGCCGACGATGCGCTTGAACGCCCGGCTGAACGAAGCTTCGGACTCGTAGCCCAGTCGGGCGGCCACCACCGACACCCGCATCCGGTCTTCGATCAGCCACTGCCGCGCCTGGTGCATGCGCAGCCGGGCGACATATCGAGCCGGTGTTTCGCCGACGATTGCCGTGAACCGTTCGGCGAAGGCCGAACGTGAGGCGCCCATTTCGCGTGCGAGGGCTTCGACGGTCCAGTTCCGGTCGGGCTGGCGATGAATGGCCACCAGCACGCGGCCGATGTCGCGATCCCTTATCGCCGCGGTCCAGCCGGTGGTGCTGTCGCCACCGTTCTCCACCCATGAACGGATGATGCTTGCCGCCAATACGTCGGCCAGCCGCGCCAGCATGCTGCCCGAGCCGGCGCGATTGCCGGTCACTTCGCTGGCCATGGCTTCCAGAAGGTGCGGAATGCCCGGTTCGTCCGCCATCAAGTCGCGGGCGCGCATCATGTCCGGCATCATGGCGAGCACAGGATGCGATCCTCCCAGATTGAAGTGCATGCTGCCGCAAAACAGCAGGGTTTTCGCGCCATGGCCGCCGTTCGAGACGGCGTAGACATTATCCTGCAAAGGCTCGATGCTGTAGCTTTCGATCGGCACGGCATGGACGTCCGGCGCGCTGGCAAGAATGTGCTCGGCGCCACGCGGCAACAGCAGCGCATCGCCGGCTTTCAGCTCCGACCATTGCCGGGATGGCGAAAACAGCCAGCATCGGTGCCGGCCGATGAAGTGGAAACGCGCCGCCTCCTGGGCTGGAAAGAGCACGGCCCACGGCTCGCCAAGTTCGCAGCGGCCGTAATCGACGCCATCAAGCCGCAATCCTCGCAGCATGTCGGTCAGCGGACCGCCTGAAGCCGGCGAGACACCCTCGGATGATGTGAAATCCATGTCCGGGTTCTAGCGTGGAATTGTCAGTCCGTCACGGCCGAGATGCGTTACCCGGCCTGGCGGATGTCGGCCTGCTCCTCTGCGCGCAGATGGCTGGGCGCCGAACCGATGACGCGCTTGAAGGCACGGCTGAAGGCGGCGTCCGATTCATAGCCGAGGCGGGCGGCAACGACCGAGATCTTCATCCGGTCGCGGACCAGCCACTGCCGCGCCTGATGCATCCTGACCTGGGTGACATATTTTGCCGGCGTTTCGCCGACGATGGTGGCGAAGCGCTCGGCAAAGCCCGAACGCGAAGCACCCATCACCCTGGCCAGCGACTCGACCGTCCAGTCATGGTCGGGTTCGAGATGGATGGCGGCCAACACGCGGCCGATGTCGCGGTCCCGGACAGCGGCGATCCAGCCGGAGGAATCGCCGCAGCCACGCTCGACCCATGAGCGGATGACGGTGGCGGCGACCACATCGGCCAGCCGCGCCAGGATGCCGCCGGAGCCGACGCGCTCCATCGTCACTTCGCGCGCCATGGATTCCAACAGATGCGGAATGCCCGGCTCATAGGCTTCCAGCTCATGCGAGCGCATCACGTCCGGCATCATGCCGAGCAGCGGATGCAGGCCGTCGATGTTGAAATACATCGCGGCGCAGAACAGCAGCGTTCCCGGCTGGCAATTCTTGTCGCACATCTCCGCGTTCGACGTGCAATAGACGTCCTTGCAGACTTCCTCGAGCTTGTAGCCATGGATCGGCCAGGCCTTCGCCCGGGGTTCGCTGGCCAGTACATGGGCCTCGCCGCGCGGCAGCAGCACCGCATCGCCGGCATTAAGCTCCACCCATTCGCCGGAGGGCTGCTTCAGCCAGCAGCCCTTGCGGCCGATGAAGTGAAATCGCGCCCCTGGCTGAGCCGGAAACTGGATGCCCCAAGGCTCTTTCATCTCGCAGCGGCCATACTCGACGCCATCGAGGCGCAGGCCGCGCAATATGTCCGTCAGCGGGTCGCCCGTGATTGGAATTTTGGACGAATGGTCAAGCATAATGGGGTTTTTAGCATGGAAACTCCAGGGCGTCACTTCCTATGTTGCACTGCAGCCAAATGTTGCGCCGCAAACAAATCGCAGACCGGCCCCATGGCCAAGCCGTGACGGTAAGGCATGGAACGGGTGGAAGCCCCGGGCGGTCGTTTCTTATGTGGCGCTGCAACAGATCGGAGACTGACCATGGCCGAACCCGCAACTGATGTCATCGACGCCACACTTCTGAACCCCGCAGGCACCGATGAACGAACCGAACCGGCCTGGGGCGCCGTGGGTTCGCTGGCACTTGGCGTTTTCGGTCTCGTGACCGCCGAATTCCTGCCCACCAGCCTGCTGACGCCGATGGCGCGCGATCTCGGCGTCACCGAGGGCGTGGCAGGACAAGCGGTGACGGCAACCGCCATCGTCGGCGCCATTGCCGCGCCCACCATGGCGATCATCACAAGGCGCATGGACCGCAGGCTGGTGATGTGGATGCTGACCTCGTTCCTCATCCTGTCCAACCTTCTCGCCACCTTTGCCGCGTCGCTGCCCATGCTTCTGTTGGCCCGCGTCGTGCTCGGGGTCGCGCTGGGCGGCTTCTGGGCAATGTCGGCGGCCATGGCGCTGCGGCTGGTGCCGATGCGGCTGATGCCGCGCGCCATGTCGATCATCCTGACCGGTGTTTCGCTGGCCACCGTCACCGCCGCTCCTGTCGGCGCCTATGTCGGCGACATCTGGGGCTGGCGCACGGCGTTCATGGTCGCGACCATCGTCGGTGCCCTTGCGCTGCTGGTGCAGTTGGTCACCATTCCGAAGCTGCCGCCGGTGGGTGTCGCGAGCTTCCGCACCTTGCTCTATGTCCTGGAGCGGCCGTCGATCCGGGTGGCCCTGCTGGTGATGCTGCTGGTCGCGTCGGGGCATTTCGCCGGCTTCACCTATGTGCGCCCCTTCCTCGAAAAGGTGCCGATGCTCCACATCGAGACGATCTCATTGGTGCTTCTGGCCTATGGCATTGGCGGTTTCTTCGGCAATATCGCCGGTGGCTTCCTGGCCGAACGCAACCTCAAGATAGCTGTGGCGCTGGCGCCCCTGCTGATCGCCCTGGCAGCCGCCTCGATGCTGATCTTCGGCACCTCGCCGACGATCGCTGCGGTTGCCGTCGCCGCCTGGGGCTTTGCCTTCGGCGCGGTTCCGGTCGGACTGCAGAGCTGGCTGGTGCGGGCGGCACCCGACCAGGCCGAAAGCGCCGGCGGCTTGATGGTGGCGACTTTCCAGGTGGCGATTGCGCTGGGGGCCTTCCTCGGCGGCCTGCTGGTCGATCATGCCGGCGTGGCCAGCGCCTTCGCCTATTGCGGCATCGCAACGCTGCTGGCGGCCATCGTGGTGTTGCTGCGCGGCCCGAAGCAGGCCGAATAAGCTCTCATCTCCGCCTCATCCAGCGGCCCGAGAACCATCATGGTTTTCGGGCCGCTGCCGTCGTGATGGCGGCAACGAAACGGTTGAGGCTGTCCTCGACGTAGACGGCGACTTCAATCGTCGGATCGAAACTCCACCACAGCAACGATCCCTGCCAATGCGACGCCATCAGCAGGCCGATGTCCTGCGGTGAGCCGGGCGTTCCGGCAAAGCAAGGCGCGAGGGCATTGCACAGGGTTGTTTTCCAGGCGGCACCGCGCGTCCTGAGCATGGGGTCACGCAGATCCTCGCGCAGGACAAGCAGGCCCTCGGCATAGGATTCGATGCCGCCATAGCCCTGCGACAGCGCGACCAGCAATTCGACCGCGCCGGCAGGCGTTCTGGGAACGGCGGCCGCCAACGTCCTGGTCTTGTCGTCAAGACCGTCCCAGGCGTGCAGCAAGGTGCGCTGCTTCAACCGAGCCTTGTTCCCGAAGCGCTGCACCAGGGTTGCACCGGAGAGGCCACAGGCTTTTGCCAGGCGCTCGAAGGTGAGCGCTTCCGGGCCGTGCTCGTGGATCAATCGCAATGCGGCTTCCAGCACCTGCTCGTCGGACTGGGTTTTGGGCCGGGTCATCTTGACATCCTTATATAACCGAATGATCATTTATATATGATGCGAGCGGCGCGAGCCAGCCCGGTTTTCATCGATGGTGCCGTTTTTGGGAGAGTTCAATGATGTTGCAAGGAAAAGTTGCCCTGGTCGCCGGCGGCACACGAGGCGCCGGACGCGGCATAGCGGTCGAACTCGGCGCCGCCGGCGCAACGGTCTATGTCACGGGGCGGAGCACGCGTGCCCAGCAATCCGAATATGCCCGGCCCGAAACAATCGAGGAGACGGCGGAACTGGTCACGGCCAACGGCGGCAACGGCATCGCCGTCCAGGTCGATCACCTCGTGGCCGATGATGTGCGCGGGCTGGTCGAGCGCATCCGCAAGGAACAGGGCCGCCTCGATATACTGGTCAACGACATCTGGGGCGGTGAAAAGCTGTTCGAATGGGACAAGTCGGTATGGGAGCACAATCTGGACAATGGCTTGCGTATGCTGCGTCTGGCCATCGACACCCATCTGATCACCGCCCACCACGCGCTGCCGCTCATGATCGAGCAGCCGGGCGGACTGCTGGTGGAAGTCACCGACGGCACGGCCGAGTACAATGCCGAGCACTACCGGCTGTCACCCTTCTACGATCTTGCCAAGGTCGCGGTGAATCGCATGGCGTGGGCTCATGCCAAGGATCTTTCGAAACACGGCGCCACCTCGGTCTCTTTGACGCCAGGCTGGCTGCGGTCGGAGATGATGCTGGAGGCCTTTGGCGTGCGCGAGGTGAATTGGCGCGATGCCACGGCAAAGGTGCCGCATTTCATTATTTCGGAGACACCGCGCTTCATCGGCCGTGCCGTTGCCGCTTTGGCGGCGGACACGGACCGCTCGCGCTGGAACGGGCAGTCGCTGTCCAGCGGCGGACTGGCGCAGGTCTACGGCTTTACCGATCTCGATGGTTCGCGGCCCGATGCCTGGCGTTATCTACCGGAGGTTCAGGACGCCGGCAAACCCGCCGATGCAACGGGTTACCGGTAAGGCAATCCGGAATCGCTTCACAGCGAGCGTCCGTCGAAGTCGAAGATCGGCAAGGTGGACGGCTCGATATCGGCGACGCAGTTGAGGTTGACATAGGCGCTGCGCTCATCGCCTTCCCGGACGTCCTCGGCGAAAGGATGGATGCCGCAGGTGCGGCAGAAGCGGTGCGCCATGGCGTGGTTGCCGAACGTATAGGTGCCCAGATCGTCGCCCCAGGCCAGGACCGTCAGGCTCCCATGCGGGATGGCACATAGGAGCGCGCCCTTGCGCGAGCAGATCGAACAATTGCACCGCACGGCGCCGGTCAGTTCCGCCTTGAATTGGAAGGCGATCTTGCCGCAATGACAGCTGCCTTTGTAGAGCATCAGTATCTTCCTATCGCTGACAGGTGCAAAGGCACGCTGGCCGGGTTATCCCTTTCGCAGGCCCAACCGGCTGCCTGCCTTAAAGACGTTGCATCCTGGCGGAGTCCGACATCGACATGCAATCCATCCGCGACCGTCTCGAAATCATCCTGTCACGTCTTGCCAATCGTGCGGCCGACGAAAAGGTCTTTACCAAGCTCTATATCGAGGCCGCGCGGGCGGCGGCTGATGCCAGCGACGCCCGCGGCCGAGCCGGCGTGACGCTCGGACCGCTCGACGGCGTCATCGTCTCGATCAAGGATCTGTTCGACGTTGCCGGTGAACCAACCACGGCCGGCTCGCTGATGCGAAAGACCGCTACGCCCGCCGCGCGCGACGCCGCCATCGTCAGCCGGCTTCGGCAAGCCGGTGCGGTCCTCATCGGCAAGACCAACATGACCGAATTCGCCTTCACGGCGATCGGCGACAACATGCACTACGGCACGCCAGGCAATGCCGTCGATGCCAGCCTAATTCCTGGTGGTTCGTCCTCCGGCGCCGGCGTTTCCATCGGCGAGGGGACGAGCGATATCTCCATCGGATCCGATACCGGCGGCTCCATCCGCATTCCGGCGGCGCTCAATGGTGTCGTTGGTTTCAAGCCGACAGCGCGGCGGGTGCCGCTGACCGGCGCCTTTCCGCTGTCTGGCACCTTGGACTCGATCGGGCCGCTTGCCCGAACCGTTGCGCAATGTGCCGCCACAGACGCGGTGATGGCCGGCGAGGTGCCGACCGAACTGGCGGCCATATCGCTCGCGGGACTTCGCGTCGGTGTGCCGCGCGGTGTTCTTTTTGGCGACACGGAAGGTGAAGTTGCCGGGGCGTTCGAGCATTGTCTCGGCAAGATAGAAAAGGCGGGCGCGCGCATGGCCGATCTGGTGATCGACGACCTGATCGCGGAGTTCAGGACCGCCACCAAGCGTGGCTCGATCGCTGCCATGGAAGGGGCCGAAGTGCATGCCGACTGGCTGGCGAAAGGTGCATCGGTACCGGTCGACCCGCATGTCAGCGGACCTTTGTCGCGGGCGGCGATGCTGCCGGCGCCCGTCTATATCAGGGTCCTGCGCCGCCGCAGCGCTCTCATTGCCGCCATGGACGAGCGGCTGGCATCGGTCGATGTGCTGGCCCTGCCGACCACGCCGGTGATGGCGCTGACTATCGTTTCCATGGCCGAGGATGCCGAACTGCGGGACCGCGTGGAAGGCCTGCTGCTGCGCAACACGCAGGTGGCCAACCAGTTCGACCTCTGTGCGATCTCGCTGCCGATGCCCGACATGGCGCTACCGGCCGGACTGATGCTGGTCGCGCGCAACGGCCGCGACCGGCATCTGCTGCGGATAGCCGCCGAAACGGAGCGGCTGCTGGGCGGCTGACCGGCAATTGGCCGATCAGCGCGAGGAACAGTGCTTGCGTTCGCTGTCCTGGGCGGTGCGCACGATGCGTGTTGCGACCAGCCAGGGCAGACTGTAATCCTTGCCGGTGATGGTCTGGGTACGCTGCTCGATCGAGCCCCTGACGACGATCCTCCCCGAGTAGAGCACGTCGGACTGATCCGTTATCGCCTTGTCGGCCTGCGGTAATCCGCTGGCGTCGATCGATACACCCTTGATGATCTTGCCTGTGGCAAGGTCGAGAGCGCTGTTCGACGGGCAGGGCGCCTTGAGGCAGCGCAGCCCATTGTCGCAATAGACATAGCTGCTTTCGGCTGCCGCGAATGCCGGCAGGGCGAAGATGGACGAGGCTGCGGCAATCAGAAATGCGAGGCGAAGACTGGACATGGCTGCAACGTCGCGGAAAATTGGGGCGAAACAGCGATTGCTATAGGTCGAGCGGAAAGCGCCGCCGGTAGTGATCGACCGCTTCCGGATTGCGCAGATTGACCGGCAGCTTGCCGTCCAGCACCAGCAAGGCTTCGCCCGCCGCGCCGATGCCCATGCGCATCATCGATTCCTCGGTAATGCCTGCCATATGCGGGGTGATGATGACGTTGTCGAAGCCGAAATAGGGATGATTGGACGGCAGCGGCTGCGTCGAAAACACATCGAGTGCCGCACCGCCGATGCGGCGTTCCCGCAAGGCCTCGATCAGGGCGTCGTCATCGACGACCGGCCCACGCGAAACGTTGATCAAGAGCGCATTGGGTTTCATGCGGGCGATGCGCTCGCGGCTGATCAGGCCGCGCGTCTCCGGCGTCAGCGGACAGCAGAGCACGACGATGTCGCTCTGTTCGACCAGCGCGTCGATCGACAGGAAGCCGACTTTCTCGGGCGCCGGCTGCATGCTGCGCGTCGTTGCCACCACCTTCAGGTCGAAACCGTGCGCGGCGATATGGCCGACGGCTTGCCCGACGGCGCCGAGGCCGACAATGCCGATGGTCTTGCCGGCAAGCTCGATGTTGGAATTGGCGTGCTCGCGCCCGGCGAGCCAGCCTTTGGCGCGCAGGTCGCGGTCGACCCTGCGGAATTGCCGCAGCAGCGCAAGTGCGGTGAACATGACGTGTTCCGCCACCGAACGGGCATTGACCGCCGGCACATTGGCCACCAGCACGCCGGCCGCCGTCGCCGCCTCCATCGGGATCATGTCGAGCCCGGCGCCATGGCGGATGGCAGCCCTCAGCTTCCAGGCGCCCTCGAACAGCGCCGGCGGCAGCGGTGCACGCACGATGACGATGTCGGCGTCCTTGGCCTCCCGGGTCAAGGTGGCGGGATCGAGCGCCGATGCGATGACGAGCTGGCCGGCGCCCGCGAGCTTGGCCGAAGCGCGCGGATGCAGCGGATGGGTCGACAGGATCTTTGGCACGGTCTGGGCCACGCTCAGGCCTTTTCGAGCGCCGGGCTCGCGGGCGCAGCCGCATTGCCGCCCTCGATCAGGCCCTTCCAGTAGCTCTCCGCCCCTTGCAGATGGGCGCTCATCAGTGCCTGGGCGAGATTGCCGTCACGGCGCAGCAGCGCCTCGTAGATCTGCACATGCTCGGCATGCGAACGCACGCTGCGTTCGGGATCGTTGAAATAGATCGGCAGGCGCTGCTCGCCCATCAGATAGTAGACGCTGCAGATGTTGTGGAAGACGCTGTTCTTGGTGGCGCGCACAATCTCCAGGTGGAACTCGCGGTCCTCTTTGGCCAGACCTTCGCCGGCAGCGATGCGTTCCTCGGAAGCCTTGAGGATCTCGCGCAGTCGCTCGAAATTCTCCTCGGTGGCTCGCGAGCAGGCAAGTTCGGCGGCCTTGATCTCGTGGATCTTGCGCAACTCGACCGTCTCGTAGATCCGCAAGGGATCGAGCGGCAGGCCGGCGCGCGCGAACAGCGCCAGCGCCTCGACGCTCGCCTGCTTGGTGTCGATGTAGATGCCGGATTTGGCGCGCCGCTCGACGATGCGCATGGCTTCGAGGATGGCCAGCGCCTCGCGGATCTGGCCGCGGCTGACGGCGAAATGCTCCGCCAGCTCACGTTCGGATGGGGTGCGGCCGCTCTCCTTGTCCGAGTGGGAGAACAGATAGGCTGCGAGTTCCGCGAGAAGGTTCTTTTCTTTCATCGTCAATTGCGTTGCGCGTGCGCCTCCAGGAATCGCTCAGAAACGGTGAATCCCAATCCGGGCTTTTCCGGGATCGCTATCATACCGTCCTGTGCTTCGACAGTCTCTTCGATCAGATCGTGGATCATCGGGTTGGCGCCGAGTGAATATTCGACGGTGAAACTCGACGGCGAGGCGGCGCAGACATGCAGCCCGGCGAAGAAGCAGGGCGCGCCGGCCCACAGATGCGGCGCAAAGCGCAGATTGAAGGCGCTGGCGATGGTGCCGATCTTCATCGCTTCGCTGATGCCGCCGCAAAAGGCGGGATCGGGCTGGAAGATGTCGGCGGCCTTGAGCACGGCGAGGTCGCGGAAGGCATAGCGCGTCGCCTCGCTTTCGCCAGTGGCGATCGGCACGGCGCCGGAGGCGCGCACTTCCGCCATGCCCGGCTTGTCGTCGGCGATCACCGGTTCCTCGAACCAGGCAAGATCGAGGTCGTTGACGAGGTGGATGAAGCGTTTGGCCTCCGCCACCGTATAGGTGCCGTGGGCGTCGACCATCAGCTCGACATCGGGGCCGAGCGCCTGGCGCGCGGCGCGGACGCGGGCCGCCGAAATGTGCGCGGCGCCATCCATGGCGCCGACCCGCATCTTCAGCGCCTTGAAGCCGCCCCGGGCGATGTAGGATTTCAACTGCTCGCCGATGGCGTCGGCGGACGCCCAGCCGCCCGAGGCATAGGCCTGCATGCGGTCGATCTTGCGGCCGCCGAGCAGCCGCCAGACCGGCTGGCCGAGTGACTTGCCCAGGATGTCCCAAAGCGCGATGTCGACGGCGCTGATGGCAGCGATGCTCATGCCGCGCCGCGCCAGTTGCGGCATGGCGTGGCCGGCGCGGGCGGCACTGTCGTGGCGCACGCCGTTGTAGAGCATTTCCCAGATGATGCCGATGTCGGCCGGATCGCGGCCGATCAGCTGTGGCCCGACCTCCTGGTTCAGCATGTGGACGAGGGCGCCGTAGCTGCCGGCGCTGCCGGCAGCGTTCTTGCCTTCGCCCCAGCCGACCAGTCCGTCATCGGTTTCGATGCGCAGGATGGCGGCGTCGAAGGTCGTCACCTGGCCGAAGTCGCTGCGGTGCTGCCGAGCGGCTTCGATCGGGATGCGGACCCACCAGGCTTGGACGGTCTTGATGCGCATGTCTTTCCCCAGCCCCGCCGCCGGTCAGGGCGAAAGGGCGAATTTCCCAACAGTCGTCGACTACTTGATCAGCGGCAGCAGCGTTTCGGCGGTGATGCGCATCTGGTCGGTGTAGAATTTCTCGGTCAGCACGCTGGAGCCGTGGTCCTGGATGAACTTCAGCTGCTCAGGCGAGATATCGACCGGGTGGCGCTCGACCATTTCGGGATAGGGTGCCGCCGGCGTGCGGTCGACCGGGGCGACGAATTCGTTGGTCAGCGCGCCGTCGTAGCCGACCTCCTTCAAGGTGGCGACGATCTTCGGCCAGTCGATCTGGCCGAGGCCGGCTGCGAAGCGGTTGTTGTCGGCGACGTGGAAGTCGAACAGGCGCTTTCCGACCTGACGGATGGCGTCGTAGACGTTAAATTCCTCCATATGGATGTGGTAGGCGTCGAGGCAGACGCCGCATTCGGGGCTGACCGCGTCGGCCAGCGCCAGCGCCTGGGCGCCGCGATTGAACAGGTAGGTCTCGAAGCGGTTGAGCGGCTCGACGGCGATCTTGACGCCGACCTTCTTGGCATGGGTGAAGCATTCGCGGGTCGCGTCGACCACCCATTTCCATTCCTCTTCCTCGGTGCCGTCCGGCACGACCTTGCCGACCGTCGCGGGGACGAGCGTGATGATCTCGCCATCGAGCTCGCTGACCATGGTCAGCACGTCCTTGACGTACTGCACCGAGCGCTCGCGCTGACCCTGGTTCTTGGCGGCAAGGTTGCGTTCGCCCAGCATCAGGGTCACCGCGCCCCAGCAGCGAATGCCATGCTCCTTCAACAGCGCCCGCGTCTCCTTGGTCTTGTACTGCTCGGGCTCGCCGGAAATCTCGATCGACTCATAGCCGAACTTCTTGATGCGCTTGAGCGTCGTCTCCAATGGTTCCGCCCGCATCCAGTTGTGCGTCGAAAGATGCATGGTCTGTCCTTCCCAAATTCGTCCGTATCGTTTGCCTTCGACATGCACCGCCGAAAGACGGCGCAAGGGTTCCTCCCCAAGGCATCCCCAGCCTTTTTCCTGCAAACTGGTTCGACCAATTGGGCCTGAAGTGAGGTCTACAGCAAATTGCCTGGAACGGCAAGAAGCGCGGATGCGCAACTTGCTGTGCGAATTATTCCGTTGATTATATTGTGATATATGCCGATGCTTTGGACATTTGCAGATCTCGATCGATGCATTGCCAGGCTTGACCAAATTCCCCTATTTGGTAATACCAGAATGGCAGTGCCTGCAAAGCGCCCGCTGCAAAAAGACCAAAATGGCTGGCCCTGCTTCCAATCGGCGCTATGCTTGGTCGCGACACAATGAGGGAGGATGCCGATGCCGACGACAATGAAGGGCCCTGGACTGTTTCTGGCGCAGTTCGCGGGTGACGCAGCGCCATTCAATTCGCTGGCCGCGATCACCAAATGGGCCGCCGGTCTCGGCTATAAGGGCGTGCAGATCCCGACCTGGGACGCGCGCCTGTTCGATCTCGAGAAAGCGGCGTCTTCCAAGACCTATTGCGACGAGGTGAAGGGCATTTGCGCCGATGCCGGCGTCGAGATCACCGAACTGTCGACGCATCTGCAGGGTCAGTTGGTGGCGGTGCATCCGGCCTATGACGCGCAGTTCGACGGCTTCGCGCCGGCCTCGGTCCACAACAATCCCAAGGCGCGGCAGAAATGGGCGGTCGAACAGATGAAGTTCGGCGCCAAGGCCTCGAAGAATCTCGGCCTCAAGGCTTCGGTGTCCTTCTCCGGTGCGCTGGCCTTCCCCTACCTCTACCCCTGGCCGCAGCGGCCGGCCGGTCTGATCGAGGAGGCCTTCGCCGAACTCGGCAAGCGCTGGAAGCCGATCCTCGACGTCTATGAGGACAATGGTGTCGATGTCGGCTACGAAATCCATCCCGGCGAGGACGTGTTCGACGGCGCCACCTTCGAGATGTTCCTCGAGGCGGTCGGTGGCCACAAGCGCTGCAACATCAACTACGACCCGTCGCACTTCCTGCTGCAGCAACTCGACTATCTCGAATTCATCGACATCTACCACGAGCGCATCAAGGCCTTCCACGTCAAGGATGCCGAGTTCAACCCGACCGGCCGGCAAGGCGTCTATTCCGGCTATCAGAGCTGGACCAACCGCGCAGGACGCTTCCGCTCGCTCGGCGACGGGCAGGTGGATTTCGGCGGCATCTTCTCCAAGTTGACGCAGTACAATTATGATTCCTGGGCGGTGCTGGAATGGGAGTGCTGCCTGAAGCACCCCGAGGATGGAGCTGCCGAAGGGGCGCCTTTCATCCAGCACCACATCATCCGCGTGACGGAGAAGGCATTCGACGACTTCGCCGGTGGCGCTACGGACAAGAAAGTGCTGCGCGCGATGATGGGAATCTGACACGGCTTTCCCTTCCCCGGAGGGGAGAAGTATCCAAGACACGAGGGACAAAACATGGTCGGCGCATCGAAATCGGAAACGGGAGGCGGCCCGATCCGCTATGGCATGGTCGGCGGCGGGCAAGGCGCCTTCATCGGCGCGGTGCACCGCATAGCGGCGCGCCTGGACAATGAATTCGTGCTGGTGGCTGGTGCGCTGTCGGCGAACCCCGAGCGCGCCAAGGCTTCGGCCGCCGAACTCGGGCTCGATCCGGATCGCAGCTACGCTTCCTATGCCGAGATGGCCAAGGCCGAGGCCAAGCGCCCCGACGGCATCGAGGCGGTGGCCATCGTGACGCCCAACAATGTCCATGTGCCGGCAGCCAAGGCGTTTCTCGAGGCCGGCATCCACGTGATCTGCGACAAGCCGCTGGCGACGACACTGGCCGAGGCAAAAAAGCTCGCGGCGATCGTCGAGAAGACCGGCAAGGTGTTCGTGCTCACCCACAATTACACCGCCTATCCGATGGTGCGGCAGGCGCGCGAAATGGTGGCCAAGGGCGTGCTCGGCGACATCCGCATCGTGCAGTCGGAATATCCGCAGGACTGGCTGACCGAGGACCTCGCCGCCACCGGCCAGAAGCAGGCATCATGGCGCGGCGACCCCAAGCAGGCGGGCGCCGGCGGTGCGCTGGGCGACATCGGCACCCATGCCTACAATCTTGCCCGCTTCGTCTCCGGGCTAGAGCTGGATTCGCTGTCGGCCGATCTCGATGCCTTCGTGCCGGGGCGGCTGCTCGACGACAATGTCAACGTCATGCTGCGCTTCAAGCCCACCGGCAAGACGCATCCTGCCAAGGGCATGATCTGGGCGAGCCAGGTGGCGCCCGGCCATGAGAACGGGCTGAAGCTGCGCATCTATGGCTCGAAGGGTGGGCTGGAATGGGTGCAGGCCGATCCCAACTATCTCTGGTACACCCCATTCGGCCAGGCCAAGCAGTTGATCACCCGCAACGGCGCCGGCGCGCTGCCGGTGGCGGGCCGTGTCAGCCGCGTGCCGTCAGGCCATCCGGAGGGCTATCTCGAAGGCTTCGCCAACATCTATCAGGAGGCGGCGCGCGCCATCCGCGCTGCGCGCAAGAAGGGTGGCAAGCCGGCAAAGGATGTCGTCTTCCCGACCATCCAGGACGGCGTCGAAGGCATGGCCTTCATCGAGGCCTGTGTGAAATCGTCGAAGAAGAATGGCGCGTGGACCAAGCTCTAAAACAAAAATGATCCGGGGGGATTAAACGGGGGGAGGGCGTCGATGAAAATCGGCATGTGCATGTTCTTGTGGACGACGGCGGTGTCGAAGAAGCATGAGCCTCTGCTTCGCGACATCAAGGCGACGGGCTTCGACGGTGTTGAGATACCGATCTTCGCCGGCATGCCGGACGATTATAAAAAGCTCGGCGACCTGCTCGATCGCATCGGGCTGGAGCGGACCGCGGTCTCGGCGATGGGCGATCCCTCGATGAACCTGATCTCGGCCGATGCGGCAACGCGCAAGGCCGGTATCGCTTACATGAAATGGGCTGTTGATTGCGCCGATGCGCTTGGCGCCAGAACGCTCAGCGGGCCGCTGCATTCGACGCTCGGCGCCTTTTCCGGCAGCGGGCCGACCCCCGCCGAGAAGAACCGTTCCATCGCCTCGCAGCGCGCCATCGGCGACCATGCCGGCACGCGCAACGTCACCATCGGGCTGGAGGCGCTGAACCGCTTCGAATGTTATCTTTTCAACACGATGGCGGACCTCTCGGAGCACATCGATGCCGTCGGCCGTCCGCACATCAAGGCGATGTACGACACCTTTCATGCCAATATCGAGGAGGCCGACCCGATTGGCGCCTATACGAAGCATCGCCGGAATGTCGTGCATATCCACATATCGGAAAACGATCGCGGCGTGCCGGGGCGCGGCAACATCCCGTGGAAAGAGACGTTCGCGGCGATCCGCAAGAGCGGCTATGACGACTGGCTGACAATCGAGGCGTTCGGGCGGTCGCTGAAGGACCTGGCTGCGGCGACCAAGGTTTGGCGCGATTTTTCCGAGAGCCCGGAAGCTGTCTATCGCGACGGGTATAAGCATATCAGGAATGGGTGGAAGAAGGCGGCTTAGGCTCCTCTCTTCGCGAGATGCAGCCGCCAACCATGGCATCCAGGCCTATCACCCCTGCTCGACCTGGATCCTGTTGTAGTCGTGGATGGTGCGGCTCAGCCGGCGGCGCAGGAAATTCGAGATGTTGTCGAAGATGAAGACGACCAGCAGGATCAGCAGCACCATGTAGAAGACGTTGGCCCAGTTGGAATTGGTGCGCATCGCTTCCCACAGTTTCAGGCCGATGCCGCCGGCGCCGACGGCGCCGATGATGGTAGCGCCGCGTGTGTTGGATTCCCACTGGTAGAGCGTCTGGCTGATGAAGACCGGAATGACTTCCGGCATGACGCCGTAGCGCTGCACCAGGAGACCGTTGGCGCCGGTCGACAGCACACCTTCGCGCGGCTTGTCGTCGATGTTCTCCAGCGCCTCGGAATAGGTTTTGCCGAGCGTGCCGATCTCGGTGAAGAAGATCGCGGCACTGCCCGCAAGCGGACCAGGGCCGAAGGCGCGGGTGAAGAACAGCGCCCAGATCAGCATGTCGACCGAGCGCATGAAGTCGAAGAAGCGTTTCAGGACCTGGCTGAGCACACCGCTCGGCGTGATGTTGCGGGCGGCGAAGAAGGCAAGCGGGAAGGCGACGATACCGCCAAGCAGGGTGCCCAGGAACGCCATGACGATGGTCTGCAGCAGCTTCGTCCAGACGTCACCGTGCTGCCACTGGGCGTTGTTCCAGATGTTGTCGCCCGCCAGCGCCAGGTTCGAGGTGCCCGGCTTCAAATCAGGCCCGGACACGATCAGCGAGATCACCTCTCCCGACGATTTGCCGAAGAAGGGCGAGCGTGTGTCGAAGACGAAATTCGCCCAGCCGAGGAAGCGCTTGCGCACCTTGACGCGATCGACGGTGACGCGCACTTCGCCGACGAAGCCCATCTTGGCAACCACCTCGTCGTCATGCGCGGCGATCCAGTCCGGCACCGGGCCTGATATCACCGGCTTGCCGCTGGTCAGCGAAACCGGCACGGTCTGGCCGTTGGCCACGATCGTTGCCTGCGCCTTGCCGAAAGTCACGGATTTCGCCGGGCCGTCGATCAGCACGGTGAAGGTGCCGTCCGGATTCTTGATCACCCAGTCGGGGTTCGGGTTCTCGCCAAGCGCGGAAAAGCGCGGGTATTTTGGCGTGATCTCAGGCTGGTCGAGGCGGAATTCCGGTTGCAGGTCGTAGCTGATCCATTGTGTCAGGAACAGCGGCAGACGCTCCCAGTGCGATTCCCGCAGCACTTGCGGCAGGCTGAAGAACCACAGGACATAGATGAGATAGGTCAGGATGCCGATGAACAGGAACAGCGGAGCGAAGCGCTTGTACAGCGGCCGCCGGAACACTTGCGGATAGCGCTCCTCGATCGACAGTATCTCCTCGGCGGTCATGGTCGCCATGATTCACGCCCCCATCATGAAAGCTTGCTCGCCGACCAGCTTGCGGCGCAGCCAGGCGGAGAACTGGTCGATGATGAAGATGGTCGTGAACAAGAGCAGCACCAGCGCCAGCGTCTTGGCGCCGAAGCCGCGCGAGATGGAGAGCTTCAACTCCTCGCCGATGCCGCCGCCGCCGACGGCGCCGATGATGGTCGAGGCGCGGACATTGATCTCGACGCGCAGCAGTGTGTAGGACATGAAATTGGGCAGGACCTGCGGCAGGTCGGCGAAGCGCACGCGCTCGAACCAGTTGGCTCCGACCGCGCGCAGGCCTTCCTCGGCACGCATGTCGATGTTCTCGTTGATCTCGTAGAACAGCTTGCCGAGCGCGCCGATCGAATGCAGGCCGATGGCGATGATGGCGGCGATCGGGCCGATGGAGACGATTGCCGCGAACAGGCCGGCAATGACGATCTCAGGGAAGGCGCGCAGCAGCTCCATAAAGCGCTTGACGATCAGCCGCAGCGCCGGATGGGGCGTCAGGTTGCGGGCGGCGATGAAGGAAAACGGCACGGCGAAGATGAAACCGACGAAGGTCGAGACCAGGGCTACATTGACCGTCGTGATCATCAGCTCGAAATATTCGGGGATGTAGAAACCGCCCCAGACATAGATCCGGCCGAGCGGGAAATTGTATTCCTGGGTGCCGGTGTCATGCGGCGAGGCGATGTCGAACAGTGCCCGCCAGACGTCGTTCCAATCCTTTGGGACCAGCCAGCCCAGAAAATCCAGAATATGCGGCAGCCGGTCGAAAAAGTGCCCGGCATTGGCTTCGTCGGCGAACCACATGCTGGCGAGCATCGCGGCGAGCAGCAGGCCGACGCCGAGCACTGTATAGAACCGGCGCAGCGACGTCTGGCGTCGCCAGGCATCGGCCATCTGCTGGGGGGCGCCAGAAGAGGCTGTCAATGAGGGGGCTGTCACGGAAAGGGTCATGATCGGAGATGCAAAAAGGGCGGTGCTTTCGGCACCGCCCTTTCCGATTTCGCCGTTAGCCGCCGATGGCTGCCTTACGGGCTTCGACGATGACGTTGTAGAAGTCTGGCTTGACCGGAACGTAGCCGGTGAAATCGCCACCTTCGACGCCCTCGAAGCAAGCCTTGTCCTTCGTCGGCAGCTCGGTGAAGAAGGCGGCGAGCTTGGCGGTCATCTCGTCACCGAGCGCGGTGCGCACGACCAGCGGGCCGTTCGGGATCAGGCCCGAGCGCCAGACTTCGACGAAGTCGTTCGGGTCGACGGCGCCCTTGGCGACGACCTTGTGGAAGGTGCCGGAGGTGAAGCCGTTCTTGAAGTCGCCGATGCCGGAGGAATCATCGACCGCGACATCGACCTTGCCGTCGCGCACGGCCAGGATGTTGTTCTCATGGCCGCCGTTGAACTGGGTCGAGGCGAAGAAGGTTTCGTTCGAGGCGCCGGTGTCCTTCGGAATCTGGGTCAGCGGGATCAGGTAGCCCGAGGTGGAGTCCGGATCGGCGTAGCCGAGCTTCTTGCCCTTGGCCGACTTGATGTCGGTGATGCCCGAGGTCTTCAGAGCCAGGCCGATCGAATAATAGCCGGTGGAACCGTCGGTCTGCTTGGTGGTGAGGATCGGGGTCACCGCCTTCGGGTCCTTGAGATAGACGCTGGCGTAGCCGGAGGCGCCGAGTTCTGCGAAGTCGAGCGTGCCGCCGAGCAGGCCCTGGATGACGCCGTCATAGTCGGCGGCAGGAAACAGCGAGACCTTCTCGAAGCCGAATTCGGCCTTCAGATGATCGGCCAGGCATTGGTAGTTGCGCAGCCGGTCGGTCTCGTTTTCACCGCCCAGAATGCCGACGCGGAATTCCTTCATGTCGGCGGCGTGGGCCATGCTGGTTGCCATGGCAAGCACCGAAACGGCGCTGAAAACCATCTTCCTGAACATTTGATGTCTCTCCTGTAAGTTCCGGCCCCGCGCCGGCAGCGTTCTTGATCTTGACAAGTGCCCTTGACGCGGGCGGACGATCCCAACCGCCCTTTCTTGGCCCATGATCTTTCCCGAAAACCGGATTCCACTTTTCGGGATCATGGGCTCAGTAACCCGGGAATGCGGGTTCGAGCGGTCCGGCGGATGCGGCAATCTTCTGCTTGAAGGCAACGCTGGTGGAGGTGATGGCCTCCGATATCTCTGCGCCATTGCTGTCAGCGCCATAGACGAGGCGCACGGCCTCGCGGTTGAGCTCTTCCGGCGGGCCGTCGAAGACGACCTTGCCGGCGGCCATGCCGATGATGCGGTTGCAATAGGCGCGGGCGGTGTCGAGCGTGTGCAGATTGGTGACGACCGTGATGCCCTCGCGCAGATTGATGTCCTGCAGCGAATCCATCACCACCTTCGCGTTGAGCGGGTCGAGCGAGGCGATCGGCTCGTCGGCGAGGATCACTTTGGGCTGCTGCATCATGGCGCGGGCGATGGCGACACGCTGCTGCTGTCCGCCAGACAAGGTGCCGGCGGGCTGAAGCGCGGTGCGGGCTATGTCGAGCCGCTCGAGCGCGGCGACCGCCTCGGCGCATTCGGCGCGCGAGAACATGCCGAGAAGGTTGGACAGGGTCGAGCGATGGTTCAATTTGCCGAGCAGGACGTTTGTCAGCACGTCGAGGCGCGGCACCAGGTTGAACTGCTGGAAGATCATGGCGCAATCGCGCTGCCAGCGCCGCAGCGGCGAGCCGCGCAACTGGGAGACCTCGGCGCCGTCAAAAAAAATCGACCCCTGGCTGGGGTCGACAAGACGGTTGATCATGCGAAGAAGGGTCGATTTGCCAGCGCCCGAACGGCCGATGACGCCAACCATCTGACCCTGTGGGATCGAGATGTTGACGTCGCTGACGGCGGTGTTCTTGCCAAATCGTCGGCTGACGCCGCGGATTTCGAGTGTGGCAGAGCTTGCTGACATGAGCAGGTTCCAGTCCGGACCTTGTTGATCGTCAGGCTCTCGCCTAGCGCAGCCACATGAACCTGCCGTGTCGCCAGCATGTCAGTTTTGTTACGCTCCACAGGCGCGACGGCTGAAGCGCGTCGCGCTGAAACGAATTCACGCGGCGCGCTTCGGGTCTTTGTTTTTATGCATGTCGTTCTCCCAAAACCGGGGCCACTTTCGGGCGACATGCATTGGCGCGTGACCGGCGATCAGCCAAGCACCAGCAATTCCTCGAAGTGCTTCATGTCGCGAAAGGCGCAGAAGGCGGGCGCCTTGATCTCGATCACCGGAGCCTGCCTTGTCAAAAGCGTCAGGCAATCGTCGAACAGAGCCTGCCATGCTGCCGCACGGTCGTCGGCAAGACGCCGGATCTGATACGCGAAGGTGATGTGGAAGACGTAGGCGTCATGATCGGGGTGCCGGTAGCCGAACGGCACCGCCAACGCATCGCGCCATTGACGCATGATGCGCACGTCCTCGTCGGTCGCGCCGGCAACGGTGAGACCGGTGGGCACGACCTCGATCACCTTGATGTTGAAAGGAGCTCCAGATAGAGGCGGGTCATGGCGTCGATGCTGGTGTCGAGCGGTACGTCCTGCGGCCAGTAAGGCAAGCGGCGGCGATATTCGATGATGCCCTGGAACAGCGTCATATGCAGGCTGGAAACGGGCGTGAAGGCGAGCCGGTCGGCGTCGGGCATCGCCAGCATCTTCTCGCGCACCGCAAGCACGGCGGCTTCGGAAGGCGATCCGCTGACGAGATGGCTGACGACGGTGTTGCCGGGCTCGGTCAGGAAATTGCCCGAGGTGTCGTAGCGCGTGCCGAGATGCGCCGGCGGGGTCGGGTTGGTGCCGGCAAAGAATCCGAAAAGCGAGGGTCTGACGGTGTCGAGCATGGCAATCTCCTTGGGGAGATGGCGTCCTGTCCGAGTCCTGTGTCAGAGATATGAACAGGCCCCCTTATGACGGCAATGTGAGGAACTATCCCTCGTATTTCTCCAGGAATGCCTCGGCCGTCAGCTCGCGAAAATCGTCGAGCGAAGCGCGCAGCCTAGCGTGGTCCCAGTCCCACCAGGCAAGCGCCTGATAGCGTTCGGCGGTGCGGCGGTCGAAGCGCTCGCGGATCGGCTTGGCCGGCACGCCGGCGACTATGGTGTAGGGCGCGACATCCTTCGAGACGACCGCGCCGGCGCCGACCGCCGCGCCATCGCCGACAGTGACGCCGGGCAGGACGGTCGAGCCGTGGCCGAGCCAGGTATCGTGGCCGATGGTGACGCGTTTGGCGCGGCGCTGGGCGAAGAATTCGCTCTCGTGCTCGGCGTCGTCCCAATAGTCCGAGGCGCGGTAGGTGAAATGATGCAGCGTCGGCCGCCAAGTCGGGTGGTTGGTGGCGTTGAGGCGCACGCTTGCCGCGATGTTGGCGAACTTGCCGATCGTCGCGCACCAGACAGAGCAATCCTGCATCATGTAGGAATAGTCGCCGAGTTCGCTCTCCGAAACCCGGCTGCGGTCGGCGATCTCGGTCCAGCGGCCAAGCGTCGAATTGTGTACCTCCGCCGTCGGGTGAACCAGCGGCGTCTCCGACAATTTCCTGGTCATGCGGCGAGTTTTCCTGGAGCAAAAGCGGTGACGTCGATGATGCGGTCGGCAACCGCCTCGCGAACATCATGATCGTGGAAGATGCCAAGCAGGGCGACGCCCGCCGCCTTTTTGGCGGCGATGAGTTCGATCACCACGTTGCGGTTGGTAGCATCGAGCGAGGCGGTCGGCTCGTCGAGCAGCAGGATAGGGTGCTCGGTGATGAAGCCGCGCGCGATGTTGACGCGCTGCTGCTCGCCGCCGGAGAAGGTCGCCGGCGGCAGCGCCCAGAGTTTTTCCGGCAAATTGAGCTGCGCCAGCAGGGCGCGTGCCTTGCCGCGTGCAACCTCGCGTTCCTCGCCGCGCTCGACCAGCGGTTCGGCGACGACGTCGAGCGCCGAGACGCGCGGCACGGTGCGCAGGAACTGGCTGACATAGCCGATCGTTTGCCGGCGAACGGCAAGCACGGTGCGCGGGCTGGCGTTGGCGAGATCGATCAGTCCGTCCTCGTGCCTGACGATGATCTGGCCCTCGTCGACGGCATAGTTGCCGTAGAGCATCTTCAGGATCGAGCTCTTGCCGGCGCCCGACGGGCCGCCGAGCACGGTGCATTCGCCCGCCCTGATCGAGAACGAGACACCGGCGACGACAGGCAGTTTGATGCCATCGCGCAGATGCATGGTGAAGCTCTTGGCGACGTCGGAAACAACGAGCGGCGTTGGCATCGTTACACCTGCAAAATGGAAGAAACGAGAAGCTGCGTGTAGGGCGCGCGCGGATCGTCGAGCACGCGGTCAGTGAGGCCGCTTTCGACGACGCGGCCGTCCTTCATCACCATCATGCGCTGCGACAGCAGGCGCGCCACGGCGAGATCGTGGGTGACGACGATGGCCGCGAGACCGAGGTCGGTGACCAGTCCACGCAACAGGTCGAGCAGGCGGGCCTGCACCGAGACGTCGAGGCCGCCGGTCGGCTCGTCCATGAACACCAGCCGTGGGCCGGTAACGAGGTTGCGGGCGATCTGCAGGCGCTGGCGCATGCCGCCGGAAAAGGCACGTGGCTCGTCGTCGATACGGTCTTGCTCAATCTCGACGCGCGACAGCCAGTCGACCGCCGTGGCGCGGATCTTGCCATAGTGGCGGTCGCCCACCGCCATCAGCCGTTCGCCGACATTGGCGCCGGCAGACACCGTCATGCGCAGGCCGTCGGCCGGGTTCTGGTGGACAAAGCCCCAGTCGGTGCGCATCAGGAAGCGGCGCTCGGCCTCGCTCATGCGGTAGAGCTCGCGGAACTGGCCGTCGCGCATGCGGTAGCTGGCGGTGCCCGACGACGGTAAGAGCCGCGTCGACAGGCAATTGAGCAGCGTCGTCTTGCCGGAACCGGATTCGCCAACGACTGCCAGGACTTCGCCCGGCCACAGGTCGAAGGAGACGTTGTCGCAGCCGACGCGCGAACCGTAGAATTTGGAGAGCGCCGAGACGCGTAGCAGCGGTTCGTCGGTCATTGTGCCGGCTCCACTTTTTCGGAAGCAAGATGGATCTCCGGAGCAAGATGGCCGCGATGGCCCTCTTGGCGCCGCTTCTCGCAATGGTCGGTGTCGGAGCAGACGAACATGTGGCCGCCATGGTCGTCGAGGATGACCTCGTCGAGATAGACATTTTCGGCCGCGCACAGTGCGCAGGGCTGGTCGAAGGTCTGCACCTCGAACGGATGGTCCTCGAAGTCGAGGCTGACGACATCGGTGAAGGGGGGCACCGCATAGATGCGCTTCTCGCGTCCGGCGCCGAACAGCTGCAGCGCCGGCGAGCGGTGCATCTTGGGATTGTCGAATTTCGGCGTCGGTGAGGGGTCCATCACATAGCGGCCCTCGACCTTGACCGGATAGGCATAGGTGGTGGCGATGCGGCCGTGCTTGGCGATGTCCTCATAGAGCTTCACATGCATGAGGCCATACTCCTCAAGCGCATGCATCTTGCGCGTCTCGGTCTCGCGCGGTTCGAGGAAGCGCAGCGGCTCGGGGATCGGCACCTGGTAGACCAGCACCTGGCCCGCGGTCAGCGGATGTTCGGGGATGCGGTGGCGGGTCTGGATGATGGTGGCGCCGGCGGTATCGGTGGTGACAGCGACATTGGCGACCTTCTTGAAGAAGGCGCGGATCGATACCGCGTTGGTGGTGTCGTCGGCGCCCTGGTCGATGACCTTCAGCACGTCATCGGGGCCGATGATCGAGGCGGTGACCTGGACGCCGCCAGTGCCCCAGCCATAGGGCATCGGCATTTCGCGCGAGGCGAACGGCACCTGATAGCCGGGAATGGCGATGCCCTTGAGGATCGCGCGACGGATCATCCGCTTGGTCTGTTCGTCGAGATAGGCGAAGTTGTAGGTGGCGATGTCGGTCATGATGCGACCTCAAGTCCTTTGGCATAGCGCGCCAGCCGCTCGGTGAGCGTGCCGGTGTGCAGTTCGAACATGTGATTGTCGTCGTCGTAGAAATAGATCGAGCGGCCTTCGCCCTCGACGCGTGGGCGCGGCGGGCGCATGTCGAGGCCTAGTCTGCCGACGCGCTCGGCGTAGCGGTCGAAATCGTCGTCGTCGATCTTGAAGGCGATGTGGTTGTAGCTGCGCTCGGCCAGCTTCTCGCCTTGCATGATGGCGATCCAGATGTCGCCGATCAGGAAGAATTTTTCGCGCGACAGCGAAAACTGCGCGGCGTCGCTGGCAAAGACCTCGCGGGCGTCGAAGACGCCCTCGAGTATCCTTGTCATCCGCTCAAGGTCGCGGACGATGAAGGTCATGTGGGACAGGCCTTCGATCATTCCGCGGCCTCCCGCTTTTCGTCGACCTTGGCGGGGTTCTTACGGGCCTCATATTCGGCGCGCATGCGGCGCACGAGGTCCAACTCGGCCTGGAAGTCGACATAGTGCGGCAGCTTCAGATGCTCGACGAAGCCGGTCGCCTGGACATTGTCGGAATGCGAGATGACGAATTCCTCGTCCTGGGCGGCGGCGATGATGTCCTCGCCAAGCTCGGAGGCGCGCAGCGCGCGGTCGCAGAGCGCCATGGCCATCGCCTTACGCTCGCTCTGGCCAAAGACCAGGCCGTAGCCGCGGGTGAACTGCGGCGGCGCCTTGGCCGAGCCCTTGAACTGGTTGACCATCTGGCATTCGGTGACCCGCACCGTGCCGAGGGGGGCTGCGAAGGGCAGTTCGGGGACATCGAGTTCCAGCTCGACCTCGCCAATGCGGATTTCGCCGACAAAGGGATGGTTGCGGGCATAGCCGCGCTGGGTTGAATAGCCGAGCGCCAGGAGAAAACCCTCATCGCCACGCGACAGCGCCTGCAGGCGGATGTCGCGCGCCATCGGGAATTCCAGCGGCTCGCGGGTGATGTCGCCGGGCACATGGTCCTGCGGCATCTCGCCATCCGGTTCGATCAGGCCTTCGCGGGCGAGGATCGCCGAGACGCGCGGCATGGCCTGCGCTTCCGTCTCGCGCCGCAAGGGTGCGGCGACGTTGGCGCCAGCGGCAAGCTCGGGGTCGAGCAGCCGGTGCGTGTAGTCGAAGGTCGGGCCGAGCAACTGGCCGCCGGGCAGGTCCTTGTAGGTTGCCGAGACGCGCCGCTCGACCAGCATGGCGCCGGTGTCGATCGGGTTGCTGTAGCCGAAGCGGGGCAGCGTGGTGCGATAGGCGCGCACCAGGAAGATCGCCTCAATCATGTCGCCGCGCGCCTGGACGATGGCGAGTGCGGCGAGCTCCAGGTCGTAGAGCGAGCCTTCGCTCATCACCCGGTCGACGCCGAGCGCCAGCTGCTCGACGATCTGGTCGAGGCGCAGGGCCGGCACCGAACGGTCGCCGCGCCGGCGATCGGCGAGCAGGCTGTGGGCGTTACGAATAGCGGCTTCGCCGCCTTTTACCGCGACATACATCCTATGCCTCCATCGTCTTGATGCGCGTGGTGCGCGGCAGGCAGGCTATGCCTTCAGCGGTGGCGAGGATGATGTCGACGCCGCGCGGAAAGCGCTGGATATTCTGCTTCCATTGCTCGATGAAATGACGCGGCATCTGCGCCGGCGCGATCGTGGCGCTGGTTTCGATGCCAGGCCCTTCCAGCAGCAGCGGAGTGCCTGAGGTGAGGTCGCTGACCTGCAGGATCAGGGTGGTCGACCGGTCGGGATAGTCCTGCGTTCCCTGCGCAAAGCCGTCGAGCGCCATCATCTCGGCCGGCGTGGCGACAAAGGCGAAATGCGCGTCGGCAGGCGTGTTGGCGAGCGGCGCGCCGGTGTGGAAGCCAAGCCAGGAACCGATCGCGGCGGAGACGTGCAAGGCGGGGTCGAGCCAGAGCGGCGTGTCGTTGTCGCATAGCGCCAGTGCCACGGCGCCGGCAGTTGCCGAGAGCGGCGCCGGCGGGCGGGCCAGGGCCGGCAAAGGCTGCACGCTGCCCGGCCGCGCCATCGCGTCCATGACCGCGCGAAACACCGTCTGGGCGTTGAACACCGGATCGGCAAAGCCGCCCTCGATCGATTGCGCTGCGATATCCATCAGTCTTCTCCGCGAACCATGGTGAAGAAATCCACCTTCGTTGCCGCCGTCTCGGCACGGCGTTTTTCCTGGGCAGTGGCGAGCGCCGACCTCAAAGGCCCGATCAGCCTGGTCTCGACCTCGGTCCGGCGGGCAGGGTCCTGCCAGAGCGCGTCGGCGATTGCCGCGAGCTTCGCCTTCTGCTTGTCGCGGCCAAGCGCGTAGCAATGGCCGACCTGTCCGGACGGCAGCCTGACGGTGGCGCGGGTGACGGTCGCCTCGCCGACATTAAACGGCGCGCCGCCGCCGCCGATGCGGCCGCGCAGCGTCACGAGCCCGGTCTCGGGGCCGCGCAGCAGCTCGGCCTGCGAAGGCAGGCCAGCTTCGTTCCAGAGCCGGACGATGTCGTCGCCACTCGATTGCGCCAGCGTCGCCATGGCGGCCTTGCGCTCGGCCTGGTCGCGGGCTTCCTGTCCTCGCATCGGCAGTATTCCTCTTTGCTAAATTTGTCTATTGATATAGACAACTATACAAATTATAGATATTACCTAACGCGAGTCCATGACGGGTGGATGACAGGGGATAGATGGCCGGGGGCAATTCATGATCGGGCGACAGGAAGCCGACAGTATCGAGCGGCGCAGCGGCGTCTCGCTGTGGCGGCAGATCGCCGACAGGATCCTGCAGGCGATCGCCACCGGCGATTTCGCCGAGAATGCCGCGCTGCCGCCGGAGGTGGCGTTGGCCGAGCGTTATGGCGTCAACCGTCACACGGTGCGCAGCGCCATATCCGCACTTGTGCAGGAAGGAGTGCTGCGGGCAGAGCAGGGGCGTGGCACCTTCGTGCTGTCGCGCAAGCGACTGTCCTATCCGATCGGCGCGCGCACACGCTTTTCAACAGGCCTGCAAGGGCAGACCTCGGAACGCCACATCGTGCTGCTTTCCTCATCGGTCGAGCCGGCCAGTCAGCGTGTCGCCGAGGGTCTTGGACTGGCCAGGGCGACCGAGGTGATCAGATTGGAGACACGCGGTGAAGCCGATGGACGGCCTGTGTCACGCGCTGCCGGCTGGTTCGATGCCAGGCGCTTTGCCGGCATCGACAAGGCGATGGCAGAGACTGGCTCGATCACCGCATCGCTGGCCCGCTTCGGCATAGACGATTATCTCAGGCAGTCGACCGTGCTGTCGGCGCGCCATGCCGATGCGGCCGATCTCGCCGACCTCGACCTTCAGCCAGGCGCCATCGTGCTGGTCACGGTGGCCGTCAACATCACGCCGGACGGCCGACCGATCCAGTTTTCGGAGTCGCGCTTTCCGGCGGAACGGGTGGAACTGAAGCTGTCGGCGCTGTGAGCCGGATTCTGCCGACTATGCGACCTCGATCACCGCTTTGATCAGGCCGGATTTCTCGTGCGCCCAGCGGGCGAGATCGCCCGGCGTATCGGCAAGCGTGGTGCGGTGGGTGACGAGCTTGGCCAGGGGCACGGCGCCGTTGCCGATCGAGGCCGCGACATGATCGAAATCGGCACGCAAGGCATTGCGGCTGCCGACCAGCTTCATTTCGCGTTTGTGGAATTCCGGATCGGAGAAGACGATGTCGTCCTTGACGACGCTGACGAGCACCAGTGTGCCGCCATGCGCGACATGGGCGAAGGCCGACTGCACCGACCGGGTGTTGCCGGTCGCGTCGAAGGCCACGTCGAAGCCTTCGCCTGATGTCGCTTCCTTGACCAGGTCCGGCACCGCTCCGCGCGAGCCGTCGAGGATACTGAAACCAAGTTCGTTTTCGGCGAAAGCGAGGCGTTCACTGCTCATGTCGAGCAGCGTCACGTTGAGCCCGGCAATCCGGGCGAAGATGGCGTTGCCGAGCCCGATCGGGCCGGCGCCGATGACCAGCGCGCGGGCGCCGGGATCGGCGCGGGCGCGACGTACGGCGTGGGCGCCGATGGCCAGGAATTCGACGGCGGCTGCGTCGGCCAGCGACAGGCCATTGGCCGGATAGAGATTCTGCGCCGGGACAAGAATGCGTTCGCACATCGCGCCGTCGCGATGGACGCCGAGCACCTCGATCTTGACGCAGCAATTCGGCTTGCCATGCCGGCAGGCGATGCACTTGCCGCAGGAGAGGTAGGGGTTGATGACGACCGGTTCGCCAATGGCAAGGTCGACGCCCTCGCCAGTCTCGATGACGGTGCCGGAGACTTCATGGCCCATGATGCGGGGGTAGGCGAGGAACGGGTGCTTGCCCTCGAAAATGTGGTAGTCAGTGCCGCAGATGCCGACATGGCTGACCGCGACCAGTGCCCAGCCGGCAGGGGGGGCAGCGGGCGCGGGGCGATCTTCCAGGACGAGCTCCCCGGGCGAGCGGCAGATAACGGCTTTCATGTTTCAGTCCAGTTGGGTTTGCGACCCGTCTTCATGCCGGGCCGGAGATCGATTTCAGCAGTGGTCACTTGCCGCCGCGGCGGCGCAGACCGTCGAAATAGACGATGACGATGATCAGCACGCCGGTGATGATGCGCTGCCAGAAGGCGTTGACGTTGAGCAAGTTGGCGCCGTTGTTGATGGTGGCGAGAATGAAGGCGCCGAGCAGCGGGCCGTGCACCGAGCCGACCGCGCCGAACAGCGAAGTGCCGCCGATGACCGAGGACGCGATCGCCTGCAGTTCCCAGCCCTCGGCCTGGGTCGGGTTGCCGATGCCGATGCGCGAGGCCAGGAGCACGCCGACAAAGGCCGCGCACAGGCCCGACAGCGTGTAGGCCATGTAGATGGTGCGCTGGACATTGACGCCGGAGAGGCGCGACGCCTCGGCGTTGGAGCCGACCGAGAAGAGATAGCGGCCCCAGCGGCTGTGATGCAGGAAGATGTAGGCCGGGATGCCGACCAGGATCACCATCCAGAACAGATTGGGCACGCCGAGGAAGGAGTTGCGCGAGAATTCCTGGAAGGCATCATTGTTGATGGAGATCGAGTTGCCGTTGGTCATCAGAAGGCCGATGCCGCGCAGCGAGGTCAGCGTCGCCAACGTGATGATGAAGGGCGGCAGGCCCATCTTGACGATGCCGAAGCCGTGGAACAGGCCGATGGCAACGCCGACCAGCAGCGTGATCAGGATGGCAAGGAAGACTGGTATGCCGGCATTGATCAGCATCGCCGCAATGACGGTGGCGAAGCCGACCACCGCACCGACGGACAGATCGATGCCGCCGGTGATGATGACGAAGGTCTGGCCGACCGCCAGGATGGCGATCATCGAACCCTGACGTAGAAGGTTCGAAATGTTGTTGGCCGAGGCGAAGCTCGATGTCGACAGCGACAGGATGACCCAGAGCAGCACCAGCAGCGCCAGCAGCGTTAGCCCGAACAGGGCGTTGTAATTGCGCTTGGGTTTTTCGGCAGGAATCGCCTCGGTGCTCATATCTTTCCTCCCAGCTTTTCTTGTTTCTCGGCGAGCGCCTGTGTGAGAATTTCCTCGTGATCGGCGGTGCGGAATCCGTGTGTCGCCACCAGCTTGCCGCGGCGGAACACATGCAGCGTGTCGGCCAGCTCATAGACTTCCGGCAGATAGGACGAGATCAGGATGATGCCGGCGCCCTTCGACAAGAGCGCGCCGAACAGCCGGTAGATCTCGGCCTTGGTGCCGACATCGACGCCGACTGTCGGCTCGTCGAAGATGAACAGCTTGGCGCCATGCGCCAGCCATTTGCCGATGACGATCTTCTGCTGATTGCCGCCCGACAGGCTGGAGGCCAGCGCGTGGCGTGTCGGCGTCTTGATGCGGAGATCGGCGATCTGTCGGTCGGCCTGGGTCTTCTCCTGCGCGCCGGAGATCAACATGTTTTTGGAGATGCGCTTGTAGATCGGCAGGTTGAGATTGAGGCCGACCGGCAAATTGAGGCAAAGGCCCTGGTCGCGGCGGCTTTCCGGCGCCAGCGCCATGCCGAGCTTGATCGCGTCATGCTCCGAATTGACCTGGACCGGCTTGCCTTCCCACAGGATCTGGCCGGCCGATTTGCGATGGCGGCCGTAGAGCGTGGTGACGAATTCGCTGCGCCCGGCGCCGATCAGCCCGTAGAGCCCGACGATCTCGCCGGCGCGGACCGTCATCGAGACATTTTCGAAGCCCTTGCCCGACAGGTTCCTGGTTTCCACGATCGCGGCACCCGGCGTGAAGTGCTCCTTGTGATAGACCTGCTCGATCGAGCGGTTGATCATCAGCTTGACCAGTTCGGCATCGTTGGTCTCGGCGATGTTTCTGGTGCCGACCAGCGTGCCGTCGCGCAGCACGGAGACGCGATCGGCGAGCTCGAAGACTTCCTCCATGCGGTGGCTGATGTAGATGATGGTCACGCCCTCGGACTTCAGGCGGCGGATCAGGGTGAAGAGCTGGTCGGCCTCCTTGCGGGTGAGGTAGGCGGTCGGCTCGTCGAAGATCAGGAATTTGGTACCACGCACGGTGGCGCGGGCGGCGGCGATCAGCTGCTGCTGGCCGATGGTGAGGTCGCCGAGCACGACATGCGCCGGCAGATCGAAGCCAAGATCGTCGATGATCTTCTGCGCTTCCTTGACCATGGCGCGCTGCTGCAGGATGCCGAAGCGCGAATTCTCCTCGCCGAGGAACATGTTGGCGGCAACCGTCAAATGCCGGCAAAGCACGACTTCCTGGTGCACGGCGTTGATGCCGAGCGCCATCGCCTCATGCGGGGTCGCCAGCGGCGCGGGCTTGCCTTCCCAGATGACATCGCCGGAGGTACGCGGCATGACGCCGGTCAGAAGCTTGATCAGAGTGGATTTGCCGGCACCGTTCTCGCCGACGATGGCGTGGATTTCGCCCGACTTGAAGGCCAGCGTCACCGGCTTCAGCGCATGGGTGCCCGGATACTTCTTCTCGAGGCCACGCAGTTCGAGGATCGTCCTGCCGGGCTCGAGCACAGGGGCGGGGTGCAGCTCTTGCGCCGTCGATGTCATGACAATCCTCCTCCCAGATTGGCCTCACGATTTGGCATGCGGCGAGGCTTTGAAATGCCATCCAGAGCAACCTAGCCCAGGCTGGCGGATTTCCAAGCGATATGACTGTCGTTTCCGGGGCGCGAGGCCCCGGAAACTGTGCGGTTGCGCCTAAGGCTCAGTTGAGCTTCGGGTTGAGCAGCGCGTCGATCTTGGGTTCTTTCATATTCGCCTTGGTGACGAGGTTGGCGCCGGTGTCGACATTGGCCTCGACCTTCTCGCCCTTCGAGGCGGCGAGCGCGGTCTTGATGCCGTCATAGCCCATCCGGTAGGGGTCCTGGACGACGAGGCCGGAAATGACGCCGTCATTCAGGAACTTGATCAGCTTCTCGTCGCTGTCGAAGCCGATCAGGCCGACCTTGCCGGCAAGCTTGTTCTCGGCGATCGCCTGGCCGACGCCCTGCGCCATGATCAGGTTGGAGGCGAAGATGCCCTTCAGATCCGGATTGGCGGTGATCAGGTCGGTCGCGATGTTGAGGCCGGTGGTGGCCTGACCGTCGGCATATTTGTCGGCGATCAGTTCGAGGCCGGGATACTTGGCCTTGAGCTGTTCCTTGAAGCCCTGGGCGCGCTGCTCGAGCGAGCCGGCGCCAGGCAGTGCGGTGATCAGGGCAACCTTGCCTTCGACCTTGCCGCCATTGGCCGCACCGATGGCTGCTGCAAGACCGTCCGCGGCGACGCGGCCGCCCTGGACGTTGTCGGTGGTCAGGAACGAGGTGAAGGCCTTGGAGTCGGCGCCGGAGTCGATGCCGATGACCTTGACCTTGGCCGCTGCCTCGTCGATCGGCTTGCCGAGCGCCTTGGCTTCGGTCGGCGCGATGACGACGGCGGCCGGGTTGCCGGCGACGGCGTTCTCGAGGATGGAGATCTGGCCGTTCACGTCGGTTTCAGCCTGGGCGCCGAGTTCCGGCACGTTGACGCCGAGATCCTTGCCGGCCTTGCGGGCGCCAGCGAGCACGATCTGCCAGTAGAAGGACGTGGTGTCCTTGACGATGATCGGAATAGTCACATCCGCCGCCGAAACCGGCGCCGAGTGCATGACGCCGGCGAGCATCGACGCTGCTGCCAGGGCCATGACGGCGCGGCGGTTGAGAATGCTGGTCACGAATTTCATAGGATTCCTCCCTAAGTCGCCCGGTGAACGTTACGGAAGCTCCGTTCGGATAGGCGTGGCCCAAACAGAACTTTATCAATAAAAAACATTTACGCTGTTTTGATAGTGCATCGATCTGGACGATGCAAGCGGTGTTTCGCACCTGATCCCCATCTCAGGCACTGACACATTCACGCGCCGCTCCTCCCTGGACGCAGCCGAACGCTCCCGTTTCGTTAATACATGGAATATTAATTCCATTCATTAGTCAATATGGAACGTTCATTCTTTCTGTGGAGTCGCGCGTTTGTGAAGTCGAGCCTCTCCCGTCAAGGCTGGTGGACGCCGGTTTCACGCCAGGCTCTGCACCACCGTGTAGGGACGATATTTGGCGTATTCCGTCCCTGGCACGTCGGTGTCGAGCAGTTCGAGGTTGCGTGTCAGGTTTGCCAGTTTGGCGGTGCCGGTCAGCACGGTGGCGACCGTCGGCTCGTGCAGGGGAAACTGAAAGGCAGCAGCGGCCAGCGGGTAACCGCCTTCGCCGGCGATCTTTTCCATGGCGTCGACCCGATCGAGTATATCGCGGCCGGCGGGCTGGTAATCGAAATGCGCTCCTTGCACCGGCCCGGTCGCCAATATGCCGGAGTTGAACACGCCGCCGATCACCAGCGATGTCTGCTGCTCCCGGCACAGCGGCAGCAGTTCGGCTTCGGCGCTGCGGTCGAGCAAGGAATAGCGGCTGGCGAGCAGGATGCAGTCGAGTGGGGCCTGGCGCATCACGTCGAGGCAGATCTGGACTTCGTTGACGCCGAGACCGTAGGCGGAAATCGTGCCGGCCCGCTTCAACTCCTCGAGCGCCTTAAGCCCGCCATCCATCAACTGGCGAAAGTGCAGCTTGTTCTTCTCGACGCCATGCGTGTAGGCGCCAATGTCGTGCACATACAGGATATCGATCTTGTTCAGCCCAAGCCGCGCATAGCTGAAGTCGACCGACCGCATGATGCCGTCATAGGAATAATCGTAGTCGAGCGCGAAGGGCAGCGGATCGACATAGGAGTGATCGGGCACCTGGTCTTCAGGCACCGGGCGGAACAGGCGTCCGACCTTGGTGGACAGCACGTAGGAATCACGCGGCTTGTAGCGCAGGAAATCGCCAAAGCGCCGTTCCGAAAGGCCGAAACCATAGAAGGGCGCGGTGTCGAAATAGCGCAAGCCCGCGTCCCAGGCGCCTTGCAGCGTTTCCATCGCCGCCTCGCGTGGACAGGCGCGGTACAGGCCGCCGATCGCGGCGCCGCCGAAGCTGACTTCGGTGACCTCGAGCGCCGTCTTGCCGATGCGGCGTTTTTTCATGCAAACCCTCCCCGTTGCCGGCCGTTGTCCAGCCCGGCAGTTCTACCACATTTCAGTTGAATTCAGAGCGTCGCGCCGAGATGCCAGGGCACGAACTCGTTGTCGCCATAGCCGAAATCCTCGCTCTTGGTCTTGCGGCCGGAAGCCGTCTCGACGATGAGTTCGAAGATCTCGCGGCCCATGCCGGCGATGGTCTTTTCGCCCGAGGCGATGACGCCGCAATTGACGTCCATGTCCTCTTCCATCTGGTTATACATGGTCGAGTTGGTGGCGATCTTGATCGACGGTGTCGGCCGGCAGCCGAAGCAGGAACCGCGGCCGGTGGTGAAGACGATGACATTGGCGCCGCCAGCGACCTGGCCGGTGGCCGAGACCGGGTCGTAGCCGGGCGTGTCCATGAACACCAGTCCGTTGCCGGTGACCTTCTCGGCATAGCCGAACACACCATTGAGCGGCGTCTGGCCGCCCTTGGCGACCGCGCCCAGCGACTTTTCCAGGATGGTGGTGAGGCCGCCGCGCTTGTTTCCAGGCGAGGGGTTGTTGTCGATCGAGGCGCCATGCTTGGCGACGTGATCTTCCCACCATTTGACATATCCATCGAGCTTCTTGGCGATCTCGGGCGTCGCGGCGCGGTAGGCGAGCAGATGCTCGGCGCCGTAGATTTCCGTGGTCTCGGAGAGGATGCCGATGCCGCCGACGCCGGCCAGAATGTCAACGGCCGCCCCCAGAGCCGGATTGGCGGTGATGCCCGACATGCCGTCGGAGCCGCCGCATTGCAGGCCGACGACGATCTCGCTGACCGGGATCGGCTCGCGCTTCAACTGACCGACTTCCTCGGCGATCTCGGCTAGCACGCCCATCGCCTTTTCCACCGATTTGCGCGATCCGCCGGCGTCCTGGATGTTGAAATGGCGTTTTCCGGCGGCGGCGCCCTTCTGGCCATAGAGGGTGAGCTGGTTGACCTCGCATCCCAGGCCGACCATCAGCACGCCGCCGAAATTCGGGTGGCGGGCATAGCCGGCAAGCGTGCGGTGCAGCACCATCATGCCGTCGCCAGTGCCGCTCATGCCGCAGCCCTGACCGTGGACGATCGGCACGAAACCGTCGATGCCGGGATATTTCGGCAGCAAGGTCCGGTTGGCGGTGTCGGCGATGGAATGGCAGACCGTGGCCGAGCAATTGACGCTGGCGATGATGCCGATGAAGTTGCGCGTGCCGGCGCGGCCATCGGCGCGGCGATACCCCATGAAGGTGCGGGCGCGGTCGGCCGTTGTCGCGTGCTCGGCCTCGCTCGGCGGCACCACCGGCAGGCGGCCGGCCTCGAACACCAGATTGTGCGAATGGACATGCTCGCCCGGTGCGATGTCCTGTGTGGCGCGGCCGATCGCCTGGGCGTATTTGACCACGGCTTCACCGGCGGCAATCGGCTTGATCGCCACCTTGTGGCCGGGCTCGATAACGGCGGTGGCAAGCGCGCCGCCCGGCAGGGCCGTGCCGATCTCGATGCGGCCATTGGCAACGGCGACATTGTCGGCGGAGGACAGAAGAATGGTGTTCGAGACGTTCACGGGCGGTTTCCTGGGTGATCCTGGGATGCGCGGATTGACACGCGCTTGTTAAGAGTTAATGTCTTTTATCGTGAAAAAACAGTTTTGCGTCAATTGTTTTTTCGCAGGCGCTCCGCACGCCTCTGGCTAGCGGCGGTGCTGCAAACAATGGACCGTGCCCTGGCGAAAGCAATTCCTGCTTTCCAGGGTCATGGGAACGTCATATTGCGCTTCAAGCCGGCCGCCGCAAGCGCTGGCATGAATGGGTCAGGGGATGTCCAAGAGCAACAACGTCTACAAGGACGCCTATAACAGGTGCCTCCGGCTGCTCGACGAAACGCGCAGCCTGCCGTCGGAACCGGAACTGGGCACGCTGCTCGGCGTCAGCCGCACGACCGTGCGCAGCATCCTGGCGCGCATGGAGGAAACCGGCCTGATCGCCTGGAACAAGCGTGCCAAGACGGTGCTGCGCGATCCGCGACCCGACGATTTTTTCCCTGAGGAAGAGACAGACACACTGGCCGAGATCATCGAGCGGTCGTTCATGCGGCGCCTGCTCGCCGGCGGCGCCGAGGCCGGCATGCAGATCAACGAGCTTGAACTGGCGCGCGAGATTGGTGTCGGCACCACCAGCGTGCGCGAGTTCCTGATCCGCTTCTCGCGCTTCGGCCTGATCGAGAAGCGCCGCAACAGCCATTGGGTGCTGAAGGGTTTTACGCGGGCTTTCGCGCTCGAACTGACCGAGATCCGCGAGATGTTCGAACTGCGTTCGGCGGCTGCCTTCGCCGCCCTGCCGCAGGACAGCCCGGTCTGGGCCGATCTCGACCGCCTGGAGGACGAACATCGCCTGCTGGCACAAGAGATCGCCACGCGCTTCAACGCGTTTTCCGAGCTGGACGAGCGCTTCCACCGGCTCATCCACCGGGCCTCGCACAACCGTTTCATCGTCGATTTCTACGACGTCATCGCCATGATCTTCCATTACCACTACCAGTGGAACAAGGCGCAGGAGCGCGAGCGCAACGAAGTCGCGGTCGGCGAGCACCTTGCCTATATCGAGGCGCTCAAATCGCGCGACCTCGGCAAGGTCGACGCCGCCTGCCGCAAGCACCTGAAGTCGGCGCGCCAGACGCTTTTGACCTCCATCCCCGAAAGCCGGTCCTTGCAGAAATCCTGATCGCGCCGCGTTGCCGCAGCATCGAATTGGCGATTTTCGACCTGCCGCTGCCATGATAGGTATCCTTCCAGGAGTTGCTTGAAGAGGCAGATGGCTTGAACCGCCGGGGCAAACGCTGGAGCTTGCCGACCGCGCTTGTCGCGGCCTGCCTGCTGCTGCTCCAGTCGACGCTCGGCGCCTTCGCTTTCGCTACCGGGCCGAATGCCGCGCAACTCGACGCCTTCGGCAACGTCATCTGTACCCGCGACGGTGCCACCCAGCTTCCCGGCGGTGACCAGCACCCATCGCATCTGCCGGCCTGCTGCACGCTTGGCTGCAGCATGTTTTCATCCGCGTTTGCGCCGCCGCCCGACGCCGGGCTGGCCGTGGCCAGCCTTTCGTTTGAAGCGGTCGCCTTCGTTTTTCCGGCGAGCATTTACCTCGGCTTCGCGCGTGAACGCTCGCCGTCGAACCCGCGCGCGCCGCCGCTGGCGGCCTGAGCTTGCTCGCCCTGCGGAACCTTTCGTGGGCGCACCCATCCAACGACCAAACAGCTCGCGACCGGTGACGGCGCGATCATCACTTCATGGAGCAACCATGTCCCATTTTTCCGATATAGCGGCGGGCACTCTGTTCAGCCGCATTCTGTCCCACGTCCAGGAGCGTCTCGGCACTGCCGTGCTTGCTTTGGCGATCATGCTCGCCGGCGCTCAATCCGTCCTGGCGCATGAGTTCAAGGTCGGCGATATCGAGATCGGCCACCCCTGGTCACGCGCCACGCCGGCCGGCGCCAAGGTGGCCGGCGGCTATTTTACCATTACAAACAACGGCAGCGCGCCGGACCGGCTGCTGTCGATTTCCTCCGATATCTCCGAAAAGGCCGAGCTGCATGAGATGGGCGTCAAGGACGGCGTCATGACCATGCGGCCCGTTGTCGGCGGCCTGGAGATTCCAGCCGGCGGCAAGGTCGTTTTGGGTCCCGGCAGCTATCACGTGATGTTCATGGATTTGAAGCAGCCACCCAAGCAAGGCGAGATGTTCGCCGCCACGCTGACCTTCGAAAAGGCCGGGACGGTGACGATCAAATTCGCCGTGCAGGCCATGGGCAGCGCGGCGCCTCAAGAAGACAACGACTGAACTGGCCATAGTACCGAGGGGCATCATGAACAAGTATCTTTTGTCGGCGGCAGCACTTCTGGTGCTGGGGACAAATGCCGCCTGCGCGCACATCACGCTCGAAACCCAGGAGGCGGCGGTCGGCTCGACTTACAAGGCAGTGCTGCGGGTGCCGCATGGTTGCGACGGCAAAGCGACGACCGCCGTGCGGGTGCAGATTCCGGAAGGGGTGATCGCAGTGAAGCCGATGCCGAAACCCGGCTGGACGCTGCAGACCAAGAAGGGCAAATATGAAAAATCCTATCAGCTCTATGGCCAGGCGGTGACCGACGGCGTCAAGGAAGTCGACTGGAGCGGCGGCAATCTGCCGGATGAATTCTACGACGAGTTCGTCTTTCGGGCCATTCTGACGGCGGACCTGCCCGTCGGCCAAAAGCTCTATTTCCCGGTGGTGCAGGAATGCGGCGATGCCGTCGACCGCTGGATCGAGATCCCGGCGGCGGGGCAGGATGAAGACACGCTGGAGACCCCGGCGCCCGGCATCAAGCTCACACCGAAGAAATAGGTTCTCCCTTGGCGCGCTCTGCTTGCCGGAGCGCGCCGCATCCTCGTGGCATGGCATGACCGCAATACCCTCTCGGATGGTCGATACCAACAGCAAGCGCGTCGGCCGGATTGCCGGCGGGCTGTTGGGCTTGCTCATGGCGCTTGTCGTCATGGCCTCGACCAGTCAGGCTTTTGCCCATGCCGCGCTGATCAAGACCGACCCGGCCGACGGTGCCGTGCTGGCCCAGACGCCAACCCAGTTCTCGCTGACCTTCAGCGAACCGGTTTCGCCCTTGGTGCTGACGCTGGTGAAGCCGGACGGCACTCCGGTTGCGCTGACATCCTTCCGCCTCACCGACCAGACGCTCGAGATCGACAATCCGCAAGCGCTCAAATCCGGCACGCATGTGCTGAGCTGGCGCGTCATTTCCGCCGACGGCCATCCGGTCGGCGGCTCGCTGCTGTTTTCCATCGGTGCGCCGACCGAGCCGCCCGTCGTGTCCGAAGCCGTCGACTGGCCGTCGCGGTCGGCGATCTGGATCGGCAAGGTCTTTCTTTACATCGGTCTTTTCCTCGGTGTCGGCGGCGCCTTCGCCCTTGCCTGGCTGGCCGGTGAGGGACGTGCCGGTCAGCGTTTTGTCACGGCCGCGATCCTGTGCGGCCTGGTGGCGGCACCCCTGTCACTCGGCTTTCAGGGGCTCGACGCGCTCGGAGCGCCGCTCTCCCATCTGGCACAGCCGGTGATCTGGCGGACCGGGCTGGGCACCTCCTTCGGCTGGACGGTGCTGGCCGCCCTGACCGCGCTGGGGCTCGGTTTGCTGTCGCTGGCCGGACCGCGTGTGCTCGCCAGGCCATTGGCGCTCGCCGGCCTGGCTGGCGTCGGCGTCGCGCTTGCCGCCAGCGGCCACGCCAGCGCGGCCGAACCGCAATGGCTGACGCGGCCGCTGGTGTTCGTGCACGGTATCGGCATTGCCTTCTGGGCCGGCGCGCTGATGCCGCTAGGTCTCGCGCTGAAGCGCCAGACGGCTGGCGCCGTCGCCTTCCTGCGCCGCTTCTCCTGCGCGATCCTGCCTGTGGTGGCCGTGCTTGCCGCGGCCGGCATTGTGCTTGCCGTCATCCAGGTGCAGACGCCCTCGGCGCTGGCCGGCACCGCCTATGGCCGGCTGCTGCTGGTCAAGCTGGCGCTGCTGGTCTTCCTGTTCACGTTGGCCGCGGTCAATCGCTGGAAACTCACTGCTTCCGCCGAGGCGGGCGCCACGGAGGTGCAGCGCAGGCTCGCCCGCTCGATCGGTGTTGAAATGCTGATCGTGCTGGCGATCTTCGGCGTTGCCGCGGGCTGGCGCTTCACGCCGCCGCCACGGGTCCTGGCGATCGCGGCGGCGCAGCCGGTCTCGGTCCACATCCACGCGTTGGAGGCGATGGCCGATCTCAGCATCACGCCAGGTCATGCCGGGCCTGTCGCCGCCTCGATGATCATCATGACCGGTGATTTCGGGCCACTCGACGCCAAGGAGGTGACGCTGGTGCTGTCGAAGCCCGATTCAGGCATCGAGCCGCTGAAGCGCGCGGCGACCAAGCCCGGCGACGGCAGCTGGCGTGTCGACAACCTCGTCATTCCGGTTCCCGGGCGCTGGACGGTGCGCATCGACATCCTGGTCTCGGATTTCAAGATGGTGAAGATCGAAGCGCCTGTGGACGTCCGGCCGTAACCGACAGATGGGATCGTTGTCGAACGCTTGCATTGTGCAACTGCAACACAATTCGGCGAGGCGGTTGACGCGGCCCGAAAGGCCCGTCAATCATCCCGGGAAGAACGGGCATCCGGCAAAATCGCGGGCTCCAACCAACAAGATCCGAAAGCAGGGAAGAAACAATGGAAAAAGCCGAAATCGGCCTGATCGGCCTTGGTACGATGGGCTCCAACCTGGCGCTGAACATCGCCGAGCACGGGCACCGCATCGCCGTCTTCAACCGCACAAGGGCACGCACCGACGCCTTCGTCGAGAATGCCGGCGCGCTGAAGGACATGGTTGTGCCCTGCTACAGTCTGGAAGAACTTGCCGCCGCGATCCGGCCGCCGCGCCCGATCATCATCATGGTGCTGGCCGGCAAGCCGGTGGATGAACAGATCGAAGCCTTGCGCGGCGTGCTGTCCAACAACGACATCGTCATCGATGCCGGCAACGCCAATTTTCGCGATACGATGCGGCGCTTCTCCGAACTGTCCGGCTCGGGCCTGACCTTCATCGGCATGGGCGTGTCCGGCGGCGAGGAGGGCGCGCGCCACGGCCCGTCGATCATGGTCGGCGGCACGGAAGATAGCTGGAAGCGTGTCGAGACGGTGCTGACCGCCATCTCCGCAAAGTTCAAGGACGAGCCCTGTGCCGCCTGGCTCGGCACCGATGGCGCCGGCCACTTCGTCAAGACCATCCACAACGGCATCGAATATGCCGACATGCAGATGATCGCCGAGATCTACGGCATCTTGCGTGATGGCCTCGGCATGGGGCCGAAGGACATCGGCACGGTGTTCTCCAACTGGAACAAGGGCCGGCTCAACTCCTACCTGATCGAGATCACCGCCAAGGTGCTTGCCGCCGACGATCCCAAGACCGGCAAGCCGGTTGTCGACATCATCCTCGACCGGGCAGGCCAGAAGGGCACCGGCAAATGGTCGGTCATCGAGGCGCAGCAACTCGGCATTCCGGCGACCGCGATCGAGGCGGCCGTGGCGGCCCGTGTTCTGTCGTCGATCAAGGACGAGCGGCTGGCGGCGGAACAGGCCTATGGCGCTATCGGCGTGTCGAAGATTTCCGGCGACAAGGATGCGCTGCTGAAAGATCTCGAACTGGCGCTTTTCGCCGGCAAGATCGCGGCTTACGCTCAGGGTTTCGCGGTGATGAGCGGCGCCTCGAAGGAGTTCAACTGGAACCTGCCGATGCCGACCATCGCCAGGATCTGGCGCGCCGGCTGTATCATCCGCTCGCAGATGCTGGATACGATGGCCGAGGCCTTCAGCAGCGGCGGCGCTTCGACCAATCTTTTGATGGCGCCGGCTTTCATCAGCTTGATGCAGGAAGCGCATCCGTCGCTGCGGCGCATCGTGGCGAGGGCTTCCGAGGCCGGCGCGCCGGTGCCGGCGCTGTCTTCGGCACTTGCCTATTTCGACAGCTATCGCCAGGGCCGCGGCACCTCGAACCTGATCCAGGCGCAGCGTGACTTCTTCGGCGCGCATGGCTTCGAACGCATCGGCGAGCAGGGTGCCTTCCACGGTCCGTGGGGCAGCGGCGCGGCGGGTTAGAGCAATTCCAGGAAAAGTGTGAGCGGTTTTCCGTCTGGAATTGCGTCTAGCTCAGTCGTCAGCGCGCTGGTAGGCCAGAACCTCGCCCGGCACGCTGAGACTTTGCAGCGAGCCGGGTGCGGCGCCGCCGATCCAGCCGAGCACGGAGCGCGCGAGCTCCGAGCCCGCCAGCCGGAAGTTCTCGTTGACGATCAGCAGTTCGGGCCTGAACAGATGCAAAAGGTCCGATGACTGCTTGGAGACGATGTCGACGTCGTGGCCAAGCTTGAGGCCGGCATCCTCGATGCCGGCGACGAGCGCAAGCGTGGCGGCGGCGGCGCTGCTGACAAAGCCGTCCGGCCTGATGTCGCGGCGCATCAGTTGCGCGGTCCTCGTCCGGATCTGCTCGATCGAATGGTCGATCGATACGGTACTGAACGGGATCTCGCTGGCGCCGACCTCGCTCAGCGCATCGGCAAAGCCGTTGACCGTATGGCCGTAATAGGTCAGGCCGACGGGTGGCGTCAGCAGAGCGAGCTTGCGGCGTCCCATGCTCGCAAGGCGCCGTACGGCTTCGACCGCGAAGGCATGATTGTCGAAATCATGATAGGGGTGGACCAGCCCCATATCGGTGCGGCCATGCGTGGCAAAGGGAATGCCATGCTCCAGCATATAGCGGGCCCTGGCATCGTTCGGCTGCGTGCGTGAAATGATGACGCCGTCGGCGGAACCGGTCTCGACCAGGTAGCGTATGGGGTCGAGTGGATCCTGCGAGCGCGAATAGGGCGTGACGATCAGGTGGTAGGGCGTGTCGGCAATGACTTCCGAGACACCGTAGATGATGTCTGAGACGAAGCTCATGATCTCGCGGTCGGTGTTGAGCACGAGGCTGATGACATTGGTCTTGCCGGTTCTGAGCCTGACGCCGGCGCGGTTCGGGCGGTAGCCGATCTGCTTGGCGACGAGCTGGACGCGGCGCCTGGTTTCGGCGCCGATCTCAGGGGCATCCTTCAAGGCGCGCGACACGGTGGTGACGCCGAGCCCGGTCATGAAGGCAAGCGTCTTCAGCGTTGGCCGCTCTTGCGCCGACGCTTCCTCGTTCTTTTCCGTATGCCGTCTGTCCATTCGTCCCGCCCGTCAGGCGCATAGCAGCCGCAGGCCGGGTCGGCAATCGCCGTGATTGGCGGCGTCGCATGATTTCAAGCCCGGCAATCCGTCAATATACTGAAACGTTACAGATTGCCAATCGCACTGCGCTGGCGGGCGAATTCGCAGGACGACATGGAGTCGCGAATTCCCTTGAGAATCCAGAGCGAAACGCCGTCCTGGCGACGCTCTATGCCGGCTTTCATGGACCTTTTCATATTTTGCACTGCAATTGCTCATATTGCGGCGCACAACGGCAAGGCCGGTCGATAGATTTTATTCGCGACTCGAAAAAATATCGAACGGTCTCCACGCCTGGGGTTGCGCCATCCACGCAATTGCCGTATCGAAAATCTGTAACGTTTCAGATTCTGGGAGGAACCGAAATGCGATACAAACTTTTGACCGCTGCCCTTGCGGCCACGGCCGCGCTGCAGTTCGCCGGCCCGGCCACCGCGACGGACCTGGAAGTCACTCATTGGTGGACTTCCGGCGGCGAGGCGGCGGCGGTCGCGGAACTCGCCAAGGCATTCGACGCCACCGGCAATCACTGGGTCGACGGCGCCATTGCCGGCTCCGGCGGCACGGCACGGCCGATCATGATCAGCCGGATCACCGGCGGCGACCCGATGGGCGCCACCCAGTTCAATCACGGCCGGCAAGCGGAAGAGCTGGTGCAGGCCGGCCTGATGCGCGACCTGACCGATGTCGCCACCAAGGGCAAGTGGACAGAGGTCGTGCGGCCGAAGAGCCTGCTCGACAGCTGCACCATCGGCGGCAAGATTTATTGCGTGCCAGTCAACATCCACTCCTGGCAGTGGCTGTGGCTCTCGAACGACGCCTTCCAGAAGGCTGGCGTGCCGGTGCCAAAGGACTGGAATGAGTATGTGGCCGCCGCCCCGGCGCTCGAGAAGGCAGGCATCGTCCCGCTGGCGGTGGGCGGGCAAGCCTGGCAGTCGTCCGGCGCCTTCGACGTGCTGCTTGCAGCGGTTGGCGGCACCGACACCTTCCTCAAGGTCTACAAGGACAAGGACGCCAAGTTCGCGGCCGGTCCTGAAGTCGCCAAGGTGTTCAAGGCGGCCGACGATGCGCGCAAGATGGCCAAGAACACCAATGTGCAGGACTGGAACCAGGCCACCAACATGGTCATCACCGGCAAGGCCGGCGGCCAGATCATGGGTGACTGGGCGCAGGGCGAGTTCCAGGTTGCCGGCAAGACCGCCGGCAAGGACTATACCTGTCTTCCCGGCCTTGGCCTGAACGAGGTCATTGCCACGGGTGGTGATGCCTTCTATTTCCCGGTGCTCAAGGATGCCGACAAGTCCAAGGCGCAGGAAGTCCTGGCCGAAACCTTGCTCGATCCCAAGACCCAGGTCGCCTTCAATCTCAAGAAGGGCTCGCTGCCGGTGCGTGGCGACGTCGACCTTAACGCTGCCAATGACTGCATGAAGAAGGGGCTCGCCATCCTAGCCAAGGGCGCCGTCATCCCATGGACCGATCAGCTGCTTTCGCAAGACAGCCAGAAGCAGAAGGAGGACCTGTTCTCCGAGTTCTTCGCCAAGCCCGAGATGACCGTGGAAGAGGCGCAGAAGCGCTTCGCCGACATCATCGCCACGGCGGACTGATACCGCCGGCAAAGTCCCATTCCTCCCGGTCCGGTGAACTCCAGGCCGGGAGGGCGCGCCCTTACCCGATCCAGCATGGCTGCACCGATGAGCAAGAGCGAACGCCCGAGCCGACTGTTTCGCAATCTCAATGCGAAGGTCGCGTCGATCCCCATGATCCTCACCGCGCTGGTGGTTTTCGTCGGCGGCACGGCGTGGACGGTGCTCTATTCCTTCACCAATTCGAAGCTGTTGCCGCGGCTGAATTTCGTCGGCCTCGACCAGTATTACCGGTTGTGGGCGACCCCGCGCTGGCTGATCTCGATCGAGAACCTGCTGATCTACGGCGTGATCTCGCTGGTTTTCTCGCTGGTGATCGGTTTCATCCTCGCTGCCCTGCTCGACCAGAAGATCCGTTTCGAGGACACGTTCCGCACGATCTTTCTCTATCCCTTCGCGCTCTCCTTCATCGTCACCGGCCTTGTCTGGCAATGGCTGCTCAATCCCGACTTCGGCATCCAGGGCGTGATACGAAAGCTTGGCTGGACGAGCTTCGCTTTCGATCCGCTCTACAATTCCAGCATCGTCATCTACGGCATATCGATCGCCGCGCTCTGGCAGGGCACCGGGCTGATCATGTGTCTGATGCTGGCCGGCCTGCGCGGCATAGACGAGGATATCTGGAAGGCAGCGCGGGTGGACGGGATCCCGATGTGGAAGACCTATCTGTTCATCATCATCCCGATGATGCGGCCGGTCTTCATCACCACGCTCGTCATCATCGCGTCCGGCATCGTCAAGGTCTACGACCTCGTCGTCGCCCAGACCAGCGGCGGGCCGGGCATCGCGTCCGAAGTGCCGGCAAAATATGTCTACGACTACATGTTCTTCGCCCAGAATCTCGGCCAGGGTTTCGCGGCCTCGACCATGATGCTGCTCTCGGTGATGATTGTCATCGTGCCGTGGGCTTATCTCGAATTCGGAGGCAGGAAGCGTGTCTGACCAAGCCGTCTCCTTGTCCGCGCCGTCCGGCGCCGGCCATGCCGATGCCTCGGGGCCGAGCGGACCGAAGCCGCGTCACATTTTCTCGCGCCGCAACATCTTCCTCTATGGCACGCTCATCGTGGCGGCGCTCTACTACCTCCTGCCGCTCTATGTGATGATCGTCACCTCGCTCAAGGGCATGCCGGAAATCCGCCTCGGCAACATCTTCTCGCCACCGCTCGAGATCACGTTCGAGCCCTGGGTCAAGGCGTGGTCGACGGCCTGCACCGGCCTCAATTGCGACGGACTCTCGCGCGGCTTCTGGAACTCCGTTCGTATCACCGTACCTTCGGTGATCTTGTCGATCGCGATCGCCTCCGTAAACGGCTATGCGCTGGCCAACTGGCGCTTCAAGGGCGCCGACACGTTCTTCATCATCCTGATCGTCGGTGCCTTCATCCCCTATCAGGTGATGATCTATCCGATCGTCATCATCCTGCGCGAGATCGGCCTCTATGGCAGCCTGAGCGGCCTGGTGGTCGTCCATTCCATTTTCGGCATGCCGATCCTGACACTTTTGTTCCGCAACTATTTCACCTCCATGCCGGAGGAATTGTTCCGGGCGGCGCGCGTCGACGGCGCCGGCTTCTGGGGCATCTATCTGCGCATCATGCTGCCGATGTCGCTGCCGATCTTCGTCGTCGCCGTCATCCTGCAGGTGACAGGCATTTGGAACGACTTCCTGTTCGGCGTCGTCTACACGCGCCCCGACACCTATCCGATGACGGTGCAGCTCAACAACATCGTCAACTCCGTGCAGGGCGTGAAGGAATACAACGTCAATATGGCGGCGACCATCCTGACCGGGCTGGTGCCGCTCGTTATCTATTTCATTTCCGGCAGGCTTTTTGTGCGTGGCATCGCTGCCGGCGCGGTGAAAGGATGATGATGGCAGAAATCGCGAACCCCAGCGTATCGATCCAGAACCTGTCGCTGAACTATGGCGCGGTGTCGGTTCTGCAGACACTCAACCTCGATATCGCCGAGGGCGAGTTCATCGTGCTCCTGGGGCCCTCCGGCTGTGGCAAGTCGACCTTGCTCAACTGCATTGCCGGGCTGCTCGACATTTCGAAGGGCCGCATCTTCATCAAGGGCAAAAACGTCACCTGGGAGGAGCCCAAGGATCGCGGCATCGGCATGGTATTCCAGTCCTATGCGCTCTATCCGCAGATGACGGTGGAGAAGAACCTGTCCTTCGGCCTGCGCGTCGCGGGCCTGCCCAAGGACGAAATTGCCAAGCGTATCGCGCGCGCCGCGGAGATCCTGCAGATCGAACCGCTGCTGCAGCGCAAGCCCTCCGCACTGTCCGGCGGCCAGCGCCAGCGCGTGGCGATCGGGCGGGCGCTGGTGCGCGATGTCGACGTTTTCCTGTTCGACGAACCGCTGTCCAATCTTGACGCCAAGCTGCGATCCGAATTGCGCGTCGAGATCAAGCTGCTGCATCGCAGATTGCAGAACACCATGATCTACGTCACCCACGACCAGATCGAGGCGATGACGCTCGCCGACCGGATCGCGGTGATGAAGGGCGGCGTCATCCAACAGCTCGACGCCCCGCAAACCATCTACAACCGTCCGGTCAATCGCTTTGTCGCCGGATTCCTCGGTTCGCCGGCGATGAATTTCATCGAGGGTCAACTGGAAGCCGGCGATGCCGCGGCGTTCACCGCCGACGGGGTTTCGATACCGCTCGACCGCTATGAGTTCGACAAGGATCGCGGCAGCGCGGGCAAGCCCTGTGTGTTCGGCATCAGGCCCGAGCACGTCGCCTTTGGAGATGCGGCCAAGGCCATGCCGTTCACCGCCGAGTCAGCCGTCGAGATCGTCGAGCCGATGGGCTCCGACACGCTGGTGTGGACCAAGCTCGGCGGCCGCAATTTTTCCTTCCGCGTCGAGGCGGAAAAGACGCTGCGCACCGGCGATCCAATCCGGATCGGCTTTGACCCAGCCCGCGCCTCGCTTTTCGACACCCCATCCGGCAACCGCCTATAGCCCCCAAGCCTTCCTCCCAAGAACCCACCCTACCAAGCAGAACGGACAGAGACGATGAACTGGTCATTCCAACTTTACAGCGCCCGCAATTTTCAACCTTGGGAGGGCGTGCTCGCCTCGCTCGGCAAGCTCGGCTACGCGCAAGTCGAAGGTTTCGGTGGCGTCTATGAAAATCCCAAGGCCTTCCGCGCGGAACTCGACAAGAACGGGCTTTCGATGCCGACCGGGCATTTCTCCATCGATGCGTTGGAGAAGGATTTCGACGGCGTGCGCAAAACGGCCGAAGCGCTCGGCATCAAGCTTCTGATCTGTCCCTATCTGATGGCCGAGGACAGGCCGTCAGACGCCGCCGGCTGGCGCGGCTTTGGCGAGCGACTGGCCAAGGTTGGCGAGGTCGCCTCGAAGGCCGGCTACGGCTTTGCCTGGCACAACCATGATTTCGAGTTCAAGGCACTCGCCGACGGTTCGGTGCCGCAGGATCACATCCTGTCGTCCGCTCCCGATATCGGCTGGGAGATGGACCTTGCCTGGGTGGTGCGCGGCGGCGCCGATCCGCTGCCCTGGATCGAAAAGCACGGCAAGCGCATCGTCGCCGTGCATGTCAAAGACATCGCCAAGCCGGGCGAGGGACTGGACGAGGATGGCTGGTCGGATGTCGGCCACGGCACGATCGACTGGGCCAACCTGATCAAGGTGTTGCGGGCCAAGAGCGCGGCAAAATACTTTGTCATGGAGCAGGACAACCCCAACGACATCGAGCGCTTCGCTCGTCGCTCGATCGCATCCGTCAAGGCTTACTAGGAACAATCATCATGGCAAAGAAACTGGGTATTGGCGTCATCGGCTGCGGCAACATCTCGAAGGCGTATTTCTCGCTGGCACCGCTGTTTCGCGGCATCGAGATGCGCGCCTGCGCCGACATCAACATGGACGCGGCCAGGGCGCGGGCGAAGGAGTTCAAGCTGCGCGCCGAGACCGTCGAGGACCTGCTCAAGGCCGATGACATCGACATCATCGTCAACCTGACGATACCGGCGGTGCATTACGAGGTGTCCAAACGCGTGCTCGATGCCGGCAAGCACGTCTATTCGGAAAAGCCGTTCGTGCTCTCGCTCGAAGAGGGCCAGGACCTCAAGGCCCGGGCTGAAAGGAAGGGGTTGCGCATCGGCTCGGCGCCCGACACGTTCCTCGGCGGCGCGCACCAACTGGTGCGTGAACTGATCGACGAGGGGAAGCTCGGCAAGATCACCAGCGGCACCTGCCATGTCATGGGTCACGGCATGGAGCACTGGCACCCGAATCCGGATTTCTTTTTCCAGCCGGGCGCCGGACCGGTGCTCGACATCGGGCCGTATTACATCACCAATCTGATCCAGCTGATCGGGCCGGTGAAACAGGTGGCCGCCTTTGCGACGACCCCGGCCAAGGAGCGGACGATTTCGTCGAAACCGCGTGCGGGCGAAAAAATCCCGGTCAACACGCCAACCACCATCCATGGCCTGCTGGAGTTCGAGAACGGCGCCGTGGTGACGTTGAACACCAGCTGGGATGTCTGGGCTCACGGCCATGCGCCGATGGAACTCTATGGCGAAGCGGGCACGGTGTTCGTGCCGGATCCGAATTTCTTCGGCGGCGACGTGCGCTTCACCGAAGAGGGCAAGCCGGTCAAGAAGCTGCCGAAATGGAAGCACCCGCTTGGCGTGCCCAATGAAATGCACGGCCAGGGCATGATGGCCAACTACCGCACGGCAGGTCTCGCCGACATGGCGTTGGCGATAGTCGAGGGGCGGCCGCATCGTTGCTCGATGGAATTGGCGCTGCATGCCGTCGATGTCATGACCGGCATCCTGCGCTCCGGCGAAACCGGCAAGTTCGTCGTCATGCAGACCACTTGCGAGCGGCCGGCGGCACTTGGCGTCAAGGCGGCCAAGGAACTGCTGGCGAAGAAGTAGGCGCAAAGATTATCGATAATGTTGACTTGCCCCTCTCCCCGTTCGGCCGGGGAGAGGGTAAAAGGGCGCCGGGCCGGCTCACCGCTTTGCGATGAAGCTGCCCGGTCTGTTCACATTCGAGGATCTTTCCCAATGCCCTATGTCGCCGCCGAAAATCGCTACGAAAAAATGATCTACAATCGCTGTGGGCGCTCCGGCCTCAAGCTGCCGGCGATCTCGCTCGGCCTGTGGCACAATTTCGGTAACGACACGCCGCACAAGACCAAGCAGGCGATCGTGCGCAAGGCGTTCGACCTCGGCATCACCCATTTCGACCTCGCCAACAATTACGGGCCGCCGCCCGGCTCGGCCGAAACCGCTTTCGGCGAAATCCTGCGCACCGATTTTTCCGCCTATCGCGACGAGCTGATCATCTCGACCAAGGCCGGCTATGAAATGTGGGCTGGCCCTTACGGTGAATGGGGCGGGCGCAAATACATGCTGGCCAGCCTCGATCAGAGCCTGAAGCGGATGGGGCTCGATTATGTCGACATCTTCTACTCACACCGCTTCGACCCGGACACGCCGCTGGAAGAAACCATGGGCGCGCTCGACCATGCGGTGCGCTCGGGCAAGGCGCTCTATGCCGGCATTTCGTCCTACAACTCGCAGCGCACCCGCGAGGCCGCCGACATATTGCGGCAGCTCGGCACGCCCTGCATCATCCACCAGCCGAGCTATTCGATGCTGAACCGCTGGGTCGAGGAAGACGGCCTGCTCGACACGCTGGAAGGGCTCGGCGTCGGCTCGATCGTGTTCTCGCCGCTGGCCCAGGGCATGCTGACCGACAAATATCTTGGCGGCATCCCCGAAGGCAGCCGCGCCTCGCAGGGCAAGTCGCTGAAGTCGGCCTTCATCAACGACCGCACCATCGCCAACATCAAGGCGCTCAACGCCATCGCCGGCAAGCGCGGCCAGACGCTGGCGCAGATGGCGCTGGCCTGGGTGCTGCGCAAGGGCAAGGTGACATCGGCGCTGATCGGCGCCAGCCGGCCGGAGCAGGTCGAGGACTGCGTCGGCGCCCTGAAGGTGCTCGACTTCAGCGATGCCGAATTGGCCGAGATCGATAGCTACGCGCGCGAATCCGACATCAATCTGTGGGCGGCCTCAGCCGAGCGCAAAGGCCCGCCGAGGAAATAAAGCTGTAGGACAAGCCGGCAAATGACAACGGCGGGAACCCTTCCCGCCGTTTTCATGGCAAGCAAAATGTCGAACAAGATGGCTGGGCCTCAGGGCGTCTTCGGCTTCTGGGCCGTGCCCAGCCCGGCTTTCGGCTTTTCCGGCGCAGGAGCAGGGCCCTTCATCTTCGCCTCGATCCAGCCGCCGTAGTTGGCCAGCCGCGTGTAGATGCCATAGGCGTCCTTGTGGCCGCAGGCCGCGCTGCCGTCGGCGGGGCCTTCGCCCCAGCTGACGACGCCGACCTGAACCGGGCCGTCGGCGCCGGTCATGAACAGCGGGCCGCCGCTGTCGCCATTGCAGGCATCGCGCACACCGCTGGTGGTGCCGGCGCAGATCATGTTGCCGGTCAGCGGATCGGTCATGTCGGCGGCAATCGCATTGGCGGCGGCATCGATGCCCTTTTCCGAATAGCGCATGCGGTGGGACAGATCGCCGAGCGCGGCCTTCAGGTCGTGCGCATAGATGGCCTTGATGCCAGTGTTGCAGGCGCTGTTCGGCTGTAGATCAAGGTCGGCGACCATCAGCGTGGTCGGGAACGTTCCGTCCTGCATCTTGCCCCAGCCGGTGACGGTGGTCTTGCCGGTGTCAGGGGTCGCCTGGCGGGTAAGCTTGATGGTCGGCGCATCGGCCGGCTCGGCAAGCCGGAGCAGGCCGAGGTCGTTGTCGAGCGTCTGCTCGCTGTAGCCTTCGTTGACGATGACCTCCACCACCTTGTGGCGCTTGCCTTCGCCGAGGTCGGTGGCGCCGGTCAGCACGGTGACCGAATCCGGTGAGATCGGCTTGCCCTTGTCGTTGAGGCAGTGTGCCGCGGTCAGCACCCATTGCGGGGCGATCAGGCTGCCGCCGCAGAATTGTGCATTGGCCTGCGAGGCCGGGTTCTCGTCCAGCCTGGCGGTGGTGAGCAGCGCGACCTGGAACGGATAGGCGCCCTTTTCGGCCTGGTTGCCGCCATAGACCCGGTCGGCGCCGTCAGGGTTATCAGCGGCTGCCTTGGCCCTGGCCTCGGTCACCCGCTGCATCGGCGAGACCGCCGCTTCGGGCCTTGCGGCGCTTTCATCCGCCCGGCCGGGGTTGATCGATACAAAGGCGGCGGCAATGCCAAGCAGCGATGCGGCAACGATTGGTCCGAACCGATTTGTGATGTGCACCTGAACCTCCTCAGACAATTTTCCCGCGCGGATCGACGCCGGGCATTGTGCAAGGAGGTGTCGCCGGTCCGGCGATCCTCACGCGTGCCGTATCGAAAACGGCGCGCGATCGGTCACAAAACCGAATCCCACTTTTGCTAACCGTGCCCGCGAGCAGAACCCGCACAAAATCCTATAGCCCCCCACGGGCTAGGTGGAAGCGATTTATCATTGCCAATCTTGGATTATTTTAGGCAGTATACCGTTGCAGAGTTTTTTTGGCGGGGGCCTTGAAAATGACAGCCTAGAACAACGCTCGCGGGGAATGCCGGCGAGCAGACTCATTTTTCGGCGTCACCACGATCTCGACAATATTTCTCTATTTTGATCCAGTCCTTGCTGACTTTTGGGAGAGTCTCACCATGACAAAACTGACAAACGCACTTATTGCGTCCGCTTTGCTTTCCACCGCAATGTGGACGGTCCCGGTTTTCGCCGCCGACCCTGGGTCCGCCAGTGCCGGCAATGGCGAAAGCATGCGGGACGTTACTTCAGGCGACTTCAAGGCCGGCCGGGCAAAGCCGATCACGACACCAAAGCTTACTGATGAAGACAGCCGTGCCGCGCCGCTCACCGACGAGAAGGCGGCAGTCAAATCCTATGGCATCGTCGGGCGTTCCGCCGATGGCAAGGAGATCAAGATCGAGCCGAGCGAAGCACTGCGCGAGCTCATCATCAAGGAACTGAATGCGCCGGCCAATGGCGCGGACGGGGCTGAGCGCAAGACCGAGGACCCTGGGCTCGGCGAAGGCGAAGCCGGGCGTCAGGTTTTCGGTCCCGACGATCGCGAGCAGGTCAGGAACACCAAGACCTATCCGTTCTCGGCCATCGGCTATCTCGAAGCCAAATCTCCGAAGACGGGCAGCTATGGCAGCTGCTCGGCAACGCTGATCGGCCCGCGCACGGTGCTCACCGCGGCACATTGCCTCTACAGCCATGAGGACAAGGACTGGCTCTCGGAATATCTGTTCGTGCCAGGCCTCAACGGCAGCACTGCCGACGACGCACCGTTCGGCGCCTTCGCCTATGAAAGCGCCTATGTGCTGCAGGGCTTCATCGACAACTACCAGGGTTACTACGGCTCGGTGATCCCGTGGGATCTCGGCATCATCACGCTGAAGCAGGATGTCGGCACCAACCTCGGCTGGCTGGGCTACGCCAATTATGACGATCTCGGCGACTTCACCGCCAACCTCGTCGGCTATCCCGGCGACAAGCCGATGGGCACGATGTGGAAGGCGAGCTGCGAAGTGCATGCCGAGAACATCGCGCCGGAATATTTCCAGTATGATTGCGATACGTTCCCAGGGTCGAGCGGCAGCTCGGTCTATGCCTACGACACCAAGTCCAAGCAGCGCATCATCACCGGCGTCAACGTGGCGGAAAGCCCCGAGGCGAACACCGCGGTGCGCCTGAACGCCGCTAACGTCCAGTGGATCAACAGCCTGTACAAATAGGCACTGCGCGTTCGCGGTGAAGGCAAAGGCGGCGGGTCGATCCTGCCGCCTTTTTCGTGCCGATTCTTCCCTCATGGCTTCCCTTGCACGAGGCCGGCGCCCCGACTACGCTTGGCTTGCCAAGGGGCGAGGCGTCCAGGGGGCTTGAGGGATGGGGCGGACAAGGGCAGTGTTCGGGGTCGCGGCCGCATCGATGCTGGGCGCGATGATGCTTTCACCGGCTTTTGCCGATCCCGCCCGTGTCGGCGGCGCCTGGGCGGAGCGCGTGCAGATCCTCTATCAGGCCGACACACGCTCGGTGCTGCGCAGGACCGTGCGTGTGTGGGATTTCCATCCCGAGAAGAACCTCGACTTCGTCTGGGAGCCGGCCGCGGGCCGCTCGCCTGATAAGACGATCGCCGAGGACGGCACCGTCAACGGTAAGGGCAGGCTGGTGTGGCGGGTGCGCGGCTCGGCGAGCTATGACCCGAAGACCGTCTACTCCAGCTATTTCGGTGATGTCAGGAACGGCCGGCCCGACGGGCAAGGCCGGCTCGAATTGCGCTCAGGCGAGGTTTTCGACGGGCATTGGCTTGGCGGAGAACTCAACGGCGAAGGTATCCATGTCGATGCCGAAGGCAACCGCTATGAGGGGCAGTTCGTAGACGGCATTCCGAATGGCGAGGGCCGGTTGCTGTCGAAGACAGGCGAGATCTTTGCCGGCTCTTTTGTCGGCGGGTTGAAGAACGGCAAAGGCACCACGCGGCTCCCCGGCGGCACGGTCTATGAATCGCAGTGGGTGATGGGCAAGGAGGTCGGCGGCACGCGTCCAGACGTTCTGGCCGATGCCAAGGTCGGAGGCCTCCTCAAGGCGCAGGCCAGCGGCGGCGATGCAGGCAAAGTCGAGATCGGCGTCATCGTTGACCAGCGCATGACCCAGCAGGCCGACATGAAATACCAGCACCTGGTGCGCGACGAGGACATCGCGATCTATCCGGAAGACACCCTCTACAACGACGCCTGGAACGGCACCGGAACGGTCAATACCACCAATGTCTATGAAGGTGCGACCTGGGAGGACACGCCGGCCTTTGCCGAGGTCGACCTGACGACGACGGACGAGTTCAGGGTCAAGCTCGACAGCCTGGAAATGAAGGTCGCTGCCAGCGACGCCTACCGCAAACCGATGTTGTCGATCTCGGAGCATTTCGGCTGCATCGGCTTCCGGCCCGATTTCTCCATCGTCAACAATGGCTGGGGCGACGCCAAGGACATGAAGATGTCGGTCCAGTTCACCACGGTGGACGAAGAAGGCAATCCGACCGGGCAGCCAAGCCGCATGTTCACCAAAGACATCGGCGGTTTCAGCGATGGCGTCGACGTGTCGATCAAGAGCGTGCTCGACGAGGCCGGCGTCGACACGGCAAGCCTTGAGACCGGGCGTTTCCCCTGTCCCTCGGTCGATAGCCTCAATGTCTGCCGCAGCCAGCTCACCAACAAGATCAAGTTCGGTGAGGTCGGCGACTATCTTGGCAATTTCAACCAGGCGATGACGCTGAACGCGATCGGCAAGTTGGACTATTCCTGGGCGGACGATCAGGGCAATGTCTACCAGCAGAGCGAGCCCTTCCGCGCCCAGATGACCATGGCGGTCTTCGAGACTCCCGAATCGATGGCCGAATGCGGCGATGGCGGTGGCGGCAGCCCGGAAGCGATGCGCTACCAGAACATCGAATTCCCGATCGGCAAGCACGACTACACGATCGCCATGCCGGTGCGCGGCAACAAGACTGTCAGCGCCTATACGGCGCGGCTGAAGATGTGGTCGGCGATGTCGTCGATCCACAGTTTCAGCATCGCCGCGCATTTCGCCGACGGCAGCGTGCGCGAGAGCAAGCCGGTGACCTTCTTCTATTTCCGGCCGAAGCAATCGCTGTTCGAGACCAGGACCGAACCGGCGGCGTGCTATCTACCCCGCCAGATGATGGGCTGCGGCTAAGGTATGTCGATATTCAGGTGAGGCCGGTCTGCAAACGGCTGATACCTGCGCTTCCCCGTTATACTGCGTCGCAGTAGAACTGTGCTCACGTACGAAAAGTACGCTCCGCTCCGGTTCTCGGTGTCAGCCGTTTTCGACTCGGCCTGACCTGAATCTCAACACACATTCAGGTTCTTCACGTCGAAAACGGCAGTCGCCTATTTGCGACCCATCTCGAAATAGTTGGGCAGTGGGATGAGCCTGGCAAAGATCGTGCCTTGGGAAAAGACACGCAATTCCAGCATCGAACCTGAGGAGCGTTGCGCACTCTGGTCGAACAGGAAATTGCCGAGCGAATAGACCTCTGCCACATCGCCGCCGGCAACCGGGACGATCGCCTCACTCGAGACATGCGGATGGCCGCCGACAATGGCCGAGACGCCGCGCAGCCGCATCCCATCGGCAAGCATCTCTTCGCGCGCCGACGGTTCGGTCTTGTACTCGCGGCCCCAATGGACGAAGGCGACGACCGGGCGCTGCGCATTTTCGTGCAGCAGCCGGTCGAGCAAGGCGGAGGTGAGCAGGTCGGTGTTCTTCGAACCGTTGGTGTCGATGTCGGTCAGGCCGACAAGGTCGACATCGGCCAGCGCCAGCGTCTCGCCCTGGCCGAAATGCGGGATGCCGGCTTCGTCCAGCGCGCGCAGCGTCTCGGCATAGCCGGACGGGCCGAGATCATAGGCGTGATTGTTGGCGAGACTGACGCCGGCGACATGCAACCGCTTCAGCATGCTGACGGCGAGGTCTTCCGGCATGGCCAGCGTCATGTCGTCAATCGCTTCCGGCACGTTGGGCAGGATGACGCCTTCGAGATTGACGATCAGCGGCCGCGCTCCGGTCAGCGAAAGGATGCTGTCGACGATCTTGTCGGCAACGCCGTCGCGGACCAGGATCTTCTTCATGGCACGACCGAAATTCACGTCACCAGCGAGATAATAAATCCTGTCCTTTGGCCGCGCCGGGTTGTTGAAGCCGGGACCGAAGGCGCCGAACAGCGCCACGACATAGCTGGTGGTGCGCTCGACATAGTCGGACGTGTGTTCCTGCGAGTTCTCGTTGGCGACCACCAGCGGCTGGGCGCCGAACAATTCGCGCTGCAGCCGGGTCTGGATGTAGAGCGCGCCGACGGAATCGGCATGATCGGGCTGACGCAGGGCCGCTATGCCGTCGAGCGATCCGGCGGCCAGCATGTTCAGCGTCTGCTGGTCGAAACGCCTGGAATCATGCTGGGGCAGATAGTGCGAGAAGTCAGTGGATTCGACGATCAGCGTGTCCTGGTCGACGAGCGGTTTCAGCGCCTCGGCCAGCCGGTCCCAGTCGCCGCGCTTCGCCTTCACCGACATCGCCACCGGCACGATCTTCGCCTCGGGGAAGTAGTGATGCAGGAAGGGCAGCATGGCGCGTACGCCATGTTCCTTGTCGAACAGGCAGGATTCCTCGAGCATGTCGCCGTGGGCTTCCAGAAGGCGCACGGCATCGGTGTCGGCGGCCACCGGACCAAGCACGGTGTCGAAGCCGCGCGCCGTGGTGGCGTAGAGCTTGTGCGTCTTGTGGAAATGGTCCGGCGACAGGATGACGATGCGCTTGTAGCGAAAGCCGGACGCTGCATGAAAACCCAGTGCCACGAGGTCGGCGGCCAGCAGGTGATGCGGCACGGTGATGCCGGTCAGCCGCTGGTTGGAGGGCCGGACAGCAGCGACGCTGGCGATGGCGTCCTTGAACAGCGTGGCGTCGTCGTAGAACGTCCGGAAGTTTTCGGTTCCGGGCGGGCAGGCGATCGGGGCGGCCTGTGCCGTGCCGCCGAGAACCAGGGCGAACATGATGACCGTCAGCAGGCGGGCTATCACGGCTCGGCCAACACGATGTTCTCCACGCCGCCGACATAGTAGAACGGCTTCTGCTTCGACGCCGTCAGCCGCACCACTTCGTGCGAAATGAAATCGGCGAGCCCGAACAGCGTGACGCCGCCATCCGAGGTCTTCGCCTTGCCGCGCAGGCCTTCGAGGATCGAATAGGTGAAGACGCCGTGCCCGAGCTCCGGCAATTCGGCGGCGGTGTTGTTGGCCGCGGTCGCCGAAAACACGACGATGCGCGCGTCCTGCGCGTCCTTTTCCAGGCGCGGATTGAAGGCGTTGGCGGCATGGCAGGTGTCGAGCAGCATGAAGCGCATGCCCTTGGCCCGCTCGACCGATTTCTGGACGTCACCCCAGTCGACAAGCGAAGAGCGCTTCCAGCGGTCGGCATCCTGTTTGCGGCCATCGGTCGGGATGAAATAGTAATCCTCGTCGATGTTGATGCCATGGCCGGCGACGAAAACAATGGTGGTGTCGTGTTCGCCAGGCCTGTCGAGGAAATCGGCAAGCTGGTCGTCGATCGTGTGCGAGTCCGGCTCCATGATGTTGTCGGCGCTGGCGACGGTGTAGGTCTGTTGCGCCTTGTCGGGGCTTTCGTCGAGCGCCTCGCGGTTGACCAGAACCAGCGTCTCCATCGACGAGAACAAAGGTGCCGATTTCTGCGCAACCACCTTGAGGAACTCGGTGGCGTCGTCGACGGGGTAGCGCAAATCGCAGGCATGGCCGGAACAGGCGTCGGTCAGGAACGGATATTTGTCGACGCCGATCACCGCGACATAGAGCTTGCCCTTGGCCTCGGCCTTTTCAGTCTTCCTTGCCAGCGCCGTCACGCTGCGCTCGGTCAGATAGCCATATTCGTTGATGCCGGTGATGCGGATAGTGTTTTGACCATCCTCGACCGGCACCTCGACTGTTGTCTTGTTGCCGTCGACCGAGCGCGTCGCGATGTCGCCGACATTGCGGCTGTTCGACAGGATCGAGAAGCCGGCGACATCGGCTCCGGCTTCCTTGGTGCCTGTGATTTCGACGGCGACATAACCGTCGCGGACCTTGCTCTGGTCGTCGGCGAGGCGAATGCCGAATTCCGGCGGCTTGCGCTGCAAGAGCTTCTGCAACTCGTTGTCGACGCCCGGCCGCATCTCCTGGACTGCCTGTTTGGCGCTGCGCAGGATGATGGCGCGGCGCACCATTTCCGGGCTCCAGAGGTATTTCTTCAACTGGCCGGCGCGGATGAAGCGGCCTTCATGGTCACGGTCCTGGTTGACGTGCCAGCCGATCAGCTTGTCTCCCTCGTCGGAGGAATAATAGTAGCCTTGCGGCATCCAGGCGATCCATTGTGAGCCGGCAAAGAACATCGACACGATCAGCTCGTGCGTCTTCAGGTTCCACAGCCTCACGGTCTGGTCGGCGCTGCCGGTGACCAGCAGGCCGGCTTTCTCCGAGGCGACCATGGCGTTGATTTCGCCGGTGTGGCCGGTGAATTCGCCGGAGACCCTGGCGGTCGCGGCCTTGTATTCCAGCAGCGTGCCGTCATTGCCGCCGGTGATCAGGCCAAGCCCGTTGTCGATCAGCGTGAAGGCGGAATGGGCAAAGCCGTTGGTGGCGTCGTTCTCGATCGAGCGCACCACCTTGCCGCCATTGGCGATCTCCAGCACCGCGTTCTCCAGCGCGTCCTTGCCGCCCACCGTGGCGTGCAGGGACCACTCGCCATCGCTCAGCGCGGCGCGGGCAAACGAGGCCGGCTCGGTCAGCGGCTGCGGGTCATCGAAGAACCGCTCGGTTGTGGGCAACTCCAGCCTCTTGTCCAATGCGCCCAATTGTTCCGGGCAAGCCACGCGCTCGGGGCAGGGGTTGGCGTTGCCCCAGGCGATGATGCCGTTTGCCGGATCGATGCCGATAGCGGTCACCGGTTCGCCCACTCCTTGGAGCAAGGCCTTGCGTTCGCCGGTCGCCGGGTCCCAGACTTGGATGGCGTTGCGGGTGCCGCCGGCCGTCGCCACCAGCGAGCCGCCGGCATTGGCGGCGCTGGCATAGACCGTGCCGTCATGGCCGCTGTAGTCGAGCAGCTTCTCGCCGCTGTCGGTGTTCCAGACGACGGAGCGGTGCTTGTCGGCGCAGCGATAGCCGCAGGAGGCGACCAGCCGCGATCCCTTGGCGAAGGTCAGCGAGCCGATGAGGAAATCCTGCTTGGGCATGGCGCGCACCAGCGTCCCGTCGGCCGCGCGCCAGAGCTGGACCTGGCCGTCCTTGCTGCCGGTGGCAAACAGGCTGCCGTCCTGCGAGATCGCCAGCGCCAGCACACTGACGTCCCGCAACGGCTCTGTGTCAGCGGGCAAGGCGATCTCGTCGCCCTTGGCGACATCCCACAACCGGATGCCATTGTCGGTCGTGGTCGCCGCCAGCCGGGTTCCCGCGGCGGCGAAAGCCAGCTTGTCGATGTGCCAGGAATCGGCGTCGAGCTTCTTGTCCAGCGTCCAGCCCGTCGCTGATTTGTCGTCGAGCCGCCAGAGATAGACTATGCCGTCGCCGCCGCCGGCAGCCAGTATCTTGCCATCTGGAGAGAAGGCGAGGTCGTAGGTCGCGTAGTCGGCGGCCTTGAGAACGGCCTTCATCTTGCCGGTGGCGAAGTCGAACAGCCTGATGTCGCCATAGGGCGGCTTGTCGCCGAGACCGGCGCCGAAATAGCCGCCGGCGGCGATCGTCTTGCCGTCCGGCGAGACCGTGACCGCGAAGATCTTGCCGTCGCTGCCATTGCCGAGATAGCCGCGAATGGTGCGTAGCGTCACGCCGCTCTGCCAGTCCCAGATGCGGATGGTCTTGTCATCGGATGCCGAGACAACGTCCTCGCCATCGGGGGTGAAGGCGAGGTCGGCAATCCGTGCGGTATGGCCTCCGGTGTCGAGGTCGAGATGGAAATCCGGGGCGTCCTCGGCGCGGGCGGCAGAGGACGTGATCAAGGCTCCAGCCATGGCCAGCCAGCGGCAGGCACGCATGAGGCGCAAGGTGATTCCGGGTTTCCCCATCGCTATTTGGCTTCGCCCGCTGGTTGCCCGTTGCCAACATAGGCCTCGATCGCCGTGGCAAAAGTCGGCGAACCCGCCTTGCGCTGCTTGTCGACATAGCCGGCAAAATAGCTCCAGAAGGAGACGGCGTAGTCGCGGAAATAGGCATCGGTCACCTTGCGTGAGCACAGGTCGCCGTCGACGCAGAAGGACAGCCGGTTGAGGAAATAGACAATGCGGTCGAAATTCTCGCTGAAGTCGGCGAGCGGCATGTCGCCGCCGGAGGCGCTCATCGCCTCGATGCCGATGCGCTGGCGGAACACCTGTTCCTCGGTCGGCGAAGGATTGGCGCTGAGCAGATTGTCGTATTTGGCGTTGAGGGCGGCAAGGCGATCCTTCAACGCCCGTTGTGCCTGCTGATAGTCCTTGGTTTCCCAGAGCTCGACCAGGGACATGGTCTGCTCGACGCGCTTCTGCTCCTGGTTCGCCAGGAATTGATAGACCGAGAATGCCAGGGTGAAGATGATGGCGAAACGCACCAGCATGCCCGACCAGGCATAGACCAGCATGCGCCAGTCGCGATCGGTGAAGGGATTGCTCTCCTTCTTGATCTCATGGCTGCTCGGCCAAGGAAAACCTTCGGTGGTTTCCGGCAGCGTCTCCTTCGCCGCCGGCGCCTTTGCGGGCGCGGCCACCGGTGTCTGCTTTGTCGTGCCCCCCGGCTTCTTCATTTGCAGCTGTCCAGTTCGATGGTGGCGGAGGGATCAAGCACCACGCCCGGCGCTTCAAGCTGCTTTTTCAGACATGCCAGCTGCGGGCGCGAAACAATGAACTGCATGTCCGGCTCCGCCGGCGCCTTGTTCGGCGACGGCAAGGCCTCGACCACGCCGCGCGAGGCGCAGCTCGAGAGGTCGACCACCACCGCGTCACTGCTGGTCTTGGCGAACTGGTCGTACTGATCGAGGAAGCACGTCGCCAGTTCCGAATTGATGACCACCTGCTTGGCGCAAAGGCCGCATGTGTCCTGCGCAGACGCGTTGACGATCAGCAACAGGCCGCCGGCAAGTCCGGCAACCGTCGTGCGCCAGGAGAAAAAAGACTTCTTCACAATCGATCCTATCTGCTTCGTCAGTCGCTGAACCCTTGGCCGCGGCTGGGGATGTTCTCATATCGCGCCGATCGCGCAAGAGCCCGATATACCAGGCCGTGCGGCCTTGGAGCCGGAGTTCAGGCGCGCGGCACCGTCTCCATCGGGAAGATCATCACCGCCCCCTTCGGGCCGCTCTTGTCGGCAAGCCGCATCACCGAGCGGGTCGGCGGCGCCAAGCCGATATCGGCGAGCATGTCGGAGAAGCTGGCGGGGCCGAGGCCGCGCGTCATCGCCGCGACGCCGTCCTGCGCCAGGAAGCTCAAATCCTCCTTCTCGCTTTCCGGCGGCGCCTCGGTCAGCACCGCGATCATCCGTTCCATGCCGAAGCTGGTGTCGGTGAAGGCGAGCAGCCCTTCCTCCAGCGTGGCCTGCGGTGCCAGGCGTTCGGCGACGATGTGGGTGATCGAATAGTCGCTGCCGACATAGAGCACGTTGATGTCGACCAGCTGGTCCGAGCTGTTCTTGGCCAGCACATGCACCTCGTCGCCCGGCGAGACACGCGGCACCGCGGAAGCCTGCAGGGGCTCGAGACCATCCTTGTCGCGGCGCTTGACCTGGAACTGGACGTCGACATCCTCGGGCTTGTAGTCGGAGGCGGCCGCCAGACGCGACAGCCCGGTGGCGCGGAAGATGGTGCGCAAATTCCTGGTCGTGGCGTCGACCAGCTTCTGGCGGTCATCTGGATGGATAATGATCAGCGGCGGCTTGCTGCCGTCCTTCAGCGTCACGTCACCCGACGCCGGCAGGAACCACAGCGCCGGCTTGTCTGACGCGTCCTTGCCGGCGCCGGCAATGGCATTCTCGCGCATCACGGCAAAGCGCAGCTCGGCGCTCTTGCCTGGGTCGACCAGTTCGATGTTGAAGCCGGTTTCCTTGGCCGTGGCCAGTTCGTCGAGAACCGAATTGACGAGCTCGGCTTCTTTCTCCAGCCCCTTGGTCGGGGTCGGCCGCGCAACACTGAGCCTGTAGTCGACGGCGATCTCCGCCACCCGCGCATAGGCGTTGGCAGGAATATCGGCGAGTTTGAGTGCCGGCTTTTTCTCGAACTCGACCGGCTTGACGCGGCTTTCCAGGTTCTTGGCCGACTGCACCTCGACGTAGCCGACCGCGTCGGATAGCGACGACAGCGCCGACGGCAGGATGGCAAGCTTGCTGCCAGGCGTGAGGCGATGCAGCAGGCCCGCACCGATCGTCGCCTCGCCGTCCTTGACGACGATGGGCCACTGCATGACGGCGTCGGTCTTGTCGGTGCCGAAGACGCGGGCGTCGAGTTCGCCCTCGAACAGCGGCGTTGGCCGGGTGCGGCTGTCGGCTGAATATTGCTGCAGCACGGCCTGGCCGAGCTGGCGATAGGTAATGTTGGGGTTTTCGGCGAGCTTCGACAGGATGGTGAAGGTGAAGAGGCCGAAGCGCGGCGCATCCGCCGTGCCCTTGGGCAGCGGCATCTCCGGCGTCGTCTCCACCGTCTGGGCCGCATAGAAGGCGACCAGCTTGCCCTTGGTGATGGGTTCGCCGCCGGTCGGCGTCAGGTTGAAGGCGGGCTTGCGCGCGCCATTCTCGTCGAGGCCGCGCGAGGCGCTTGCGACCGTGTCCTCATAGGCCTTGAGGGTCGCCGCCCTTGCAGCCTCGTCGCCGCCCACCAGGTCGGCGAATTCGACCTTGCGCTCCAGTTCGTCGTCGACTTCGACGGCGCGCGTCGCGGTGCCGGAATGGCAGCAGTCGAAGACCGCCCAGACAAAGGCGCCTTTGTTGCGGATCGCGTCGAGCGCGTCGCCGATCTCATTGTCGACCAGCGCGTTCGGCACGCCGGCATCGCGATTGATCCATTTCTCGATGTCGACGGGCAGGAAGATCTCGTCTAGCCCGTCGGTCTCGTCGCCCTTGACCCTTTCGGGCTGCTGGGCGCCGTGGCCGGACAGATGCAGATAGACGAAATCGTCGCGCTGAACCTTGGCGGCAAGGTCGGCGAGTGCCGCCTTGATCGCCGCATGGGTCGGCAAGCCTTTGGCACCGGGCACGTCCTTGGCGAGCAGCGTGACGTTTTCGGGCGCGAAGCGTACCGGGTCGGGTACGTTCTTCAGCAGGTATTCGTGCACCAGGCCGGCATCGTTCTTCGGCCCGATCAGCCAGTTCCTTTGCGGCAGGGCAGGATATTCGGTGCAGGCGACCAGCAGCGCGTGATAGGTGCGCGATGCCGCCAGCGCCCGGAACGAGAGCGTACCGGCCGCCACGAGCGCGGACGTGCCGACAAGCAGCGTCCGGCGTGTCAATTTGATCATATTGCTTCCCCAAGCCCGATCGAATTTCCCAAGCGAAACCACCCTCGTCGAGGATTTTGTCAGTATTTTGAACGTCGCTGCGCCATCAAACCTGCCGTCGTCAAATGCGCCGGCACGTTATCGATCGGTCAGGGACAACAACAGAAGAGTAGCAAAGACGACGGTTCGTCGCTATCTGAATGGGATCAGGCGGTTTGCGCGGGCAAACAGCCTGGAGATGGCGCAGGACAAGTTGGAACCGGACCATGGCGGCAAGGGATGTGCTGACGAAGAACCAGTTGTGCGTGCTCGAGAAGCTCGAGACCGCCAGCGGACCGCTCAGCGCCTACACCTTGCTCGACCAGTTGCGCGAACGCGGTTTTCGCGCGCCGCTGCAGGTGTATCGCGCGCTCGACACGCTGGTGAAGTCCGGCTTCGTGCACCGGCTGGAAAGCATCAACTCCTTCGTTGCCTGCGCCGAGCCGCATGATCACAGCCATTCGATGACCGCCTTCGCCATCTGCGACACATGTGGGCAGGTGACCGAGATGTCGGACCATGATGTCGACCACCGGCTGAACGAATGGGTCCATTCGACCGGCTTCGCCGCCAAGAAGGCGGTCATAGAATTTCGCGGGACGTGCGCGAAGTGCCGGGCTGTGGCCGCTTAGGTCTTCTCTTCGTAGGATGACGAAGCGTTGGCGCTAATGCGCCTCATCCCAGTTGTTCGCGGCTCGCGCGTCGACATGGAGCGGCACCGACATTGAGACCGCCGGCATCGCCGCGTTTTCCATGACGTGGCGCACGACTGGGATCGTCGCTTCGACTTCGGCCTCGACCGTCTCGAAGATCAACTCGTCGTGCACCTGCAGCAGCATGCGGGCCGACAGTTTCGCCTTGTCCAGCGCTTCCTCCATGCGCACCATGGCGCGGCGGATGATGTCGGCGGCGGTGCCTTGCAGGCGGGCGTTGATCGAGGCGCGCTCGTTGAACGCGCGCAGCGACGGGTTCGAGGAGCGGATATCCGGGTAGTGGATGCGGCGGCCGAAGATGGTTTCGACAAAGCCATTCTCGCGGGCATAGGCCTTGGTCTCTTCGATGTAGTCGCGGATGCCGGGGAAGCGCTCGAAGTATTTCTTGATGTAATTGCTCGCTTCCTCGCGCGGGATCGACAGCTGGTTGGCAAGGCCGAAGGCGGAAATGCCATAGATGATGCCGAAATTGATCGCCTTGGCGCGACGGCGGACTTCCGAAGGCATGCCCTCCACGGGGACGTTGAACATTTCCGACGCGGTGATGGCGTGGATGTCGGCGCCGTCGGCGAAAGCCTGCCGCAGTTGCGGAATCTCGGCGACATGGGCGAGCACGCGCAGTTCGATCTGGCTGTAGTCGGCCGAGACCAGCCGGTTGCCCTTGTCGGCGATGAAGGCGGTCCTGATCTTGCGGCCTTCGGCGGTGCGCACCGGAATGTTCTGCAGGTTCGGGTCGGAGGACGACAGCCGGCCTGTCGTCGTCGCGGCCAGCGCGTAGGAGGTGTGCACGCGCCTGGTGTCGGGATGGATGAAGCCGGGCAGCGCATCGGTGTAGGTCGATTTCAGCTTGGTCAACTGGCGCCAGTCGACGATCTTGCGCGGCAGTTCGTGGCCTTCGGCGGCGAGGTCTTCCAAAAGCTGTGCCGAGGTCGACCATTGGCCGGTCTTGGTCTTGGAGCCGCCGGGCAGGCCCATACGGCCGAACAGGATATCGCCGAGTTGCTTGGGCGAGCCGATGTTGATGCGCTCGCCGATGAGCTGGTAGATCTCCTCTTCCAGCCGGGCGGCACCCTGCGCGAGTTCGCCCGAAAGCCTGGACAGGATCTGCCGGTCGACCGAAATGCCGCGCTGTTCCATGCGCGCCAGAACCGGCACCAGCGGCCGTTCCAGCCGCTCATAGACCGAGACCAGGCCCTTGGCGGCAAGCCGTGGCTTCAGCACCAGCCACAGACGCAACGTGATATCGGCGTCTTCGGCGGCGTGCGCCGTCGCCTTGTCGATGTCGACCTGGTCGAAACCGACCGAGCTCTTGCCGGAGCCGGTTACGTCCTTGAGCTGGAGCGGGGTATGGCCAAGCCATTTCTCGGCAAGCTGGTCCATGCCGTGACCGTGCGGGGTACCGGCATCGAGCACGTAGGAGATCAGCATGGTGTCGTCGAAGGGCGCGACATCGATGCCGTAACGGCTCATGATGACGAGATCGTATTTCAGGTTCTGCGCGATCTTGAGGACGGATTTGTCCTCGAGCAGCGGTTTCAGCACCGCCAGCGCCTCGCGGAGAGGTATCTGGTTTTCGAGCGCGCCGCCGCCGAGCAGGTCGCCACTGCCGCTCTTGTGGGCAAAGGGAATATAGCCGGCGCGGCCGGGCGCCGTGGCTATCGCCATGCCGATCAGTTCGGCCTGCATCGGATCGCCGGATGTCGCCCTGACGTCGAAGGCGGTGACGCCAGCCTCCCGCGCCTCGGCGACCCAGACTTTCAAGGTCGCGATATCGCGAATGCAGAGATAGGCCGCCGTGTCGATCCTGCCAGTCGCCGCGCGCTCCAGCCGCATGGCCGAGAGCAGGGAAGGGGTATCGCCTTGCTTGGCGGCGTCCACCGTCGGTGTAGTGGTCGCATCACCGTTGGCCTGGCCTGCCTCGGCACCGCTGCGGACCACAACCGGCGCTCCGGCGCCGACATCGGGGCCGTGGGCATGGTCGGCGCGCTCGACGATCACCGCGACGGCCTGGACGTCGCTGGCCTCGGTGCTCGTGGCTTCCGCCACGCGGCGGGTCAGCGAGGTGAATTCCATGGTCTTCAAGAAGCCGATCAGCTTCGGCCCGTCCGGGGCATGCAGGACGAAGTCGTCCAGCCCCTCGGCCACCGGCACGTCGTTCTTCAGCGTCACCAGCTGGCGCGAGATCAGCGCCTTGTCGGTGTTGGCGATGATCGATTCGCGCCTCTTGTCCTGCTTGATCTCGCCGGCGCGGGCGAGCAGCCCGTCAAGGTCGCCAAATTGCTCCAGCAGTTGCGCCGCCGTCTTCGGGCCGATGCCGGGCACGCCGGGCACATTGTCGACGGAATCGCCGGTCAGCGCCTGCAGATCGACCATCTTCTCCGGCGGCACGCCCCATTTCTCGATGACCTCGGGAATGCCGATCTGGCGGTCCTTCATCGGGTCGTACATGCCGACCGTATCGCCGACCAGCTGCATCAGATCCTTGTCGGAGGAGATGATGGTGGTGTCGCCGCCGGCTTCGCGGGCCAGCCGGCAATAGGTGGCGATGAGATCGTCGGCCTCGAAGCCTTCCATCTCGATGCAAGGCAGGTTGAAGGCCTTGGTCGCCTGTCGGATCAGGCCGAATTGCGGGATCAGGTCTTCAGGCGGCGCCGAACGGTTGGCCTTGTATTCGGGGTAGAGGTCGTTGCGGAAAGTTTTCGAGGAATAGTCGAAGATGACCGCGAAATGCGTCGGCACAATGCCTACATCGGTATTGCGGGCATCCTGCATCAGCTTCCACAGCATGTTGCAGAAACCGGAAACAGCACCGACAGGCAGGCCGTCGGATTTGCGCGTCAGCGGCGGCAGTGCGTGATAGGCCCGGAAGATGTAGCCCGAGCCGTCGATGAGGAAGAGATGATCGCCTTTTTTCATGCCGGCAGGGATAGCGCGGCGCGGTGGCTTGGTCCATGCCAAACACATCGCCAGATATCGGTTCCGTCAACACCCTGACAGATCGGGGCGTGCAAGCCCGATCACGGGCACGTTACAAAAGTGTAACGTTGGTGCCCTTGAATCGCCACGTTCAGAGACCCAAATACATGCCATCGGCAGTTTTCGCCGAAGTCCGGAGCAAGGCCCGTCCCCCGCCTATCCCGGACAACTGCGGCAGCCTATCCCCCCTCTCCGGGCTGCCGCATCGTTTCGAGTATGAGGCCGCCGTGGTTCCCCCTCCACCACGGCGGTCTTTTTTTGGCCCGCGGCAGCGGACTTTTTTGGCCTGCGGCGGCCGACTGGCGCCGTGGTCCAACACTCCCGGGCTTTTCGTTTCGCCGCTCTGCCTTTACGGTTCCGGCACTGAATCGAAAGGCTTCACAAATGTCCGCAGTTTCCTCCGTCCTCGACCGTCTCGACCAGAATCTCGACCAGAGCCTGGAGCGCCTGTTCGGCCTGCTCAGGATCAAGTCGATCTCCACCGATCCGGCCTATGCCGCCGACTGCCGCAAGGCGGCGGAATGGCTGGTGGCGGAGCTGAAGCTGATCGGCTTCGATGCCAGCGTGCGCGACACGCCGGGCCACCCGATGGTGGTTGCGCATCATGAGGGGCCGGCAGGCGCCCCACATGTGCTGTTCTATGGCCATTACGACGTGCAGCCGGTCGACCCGATCGAATTGTGGGAAAACGATCCGTTCGCACCAGCGGTGAAGGAGGTTGGGTCTGACCACAAGGTGATCACCGGGCGTGGCTCTGCCGACGACAAGGGTCAGCTGATGACATTCGTCGAGGCTTGCCGCGCCTGGAAGCAGGTGCATGGCAATTTGCCGTGCCGAGTCACCATCCTGTTCGAAGGCGAGGAGGAGTCCGGCTCGCCTTCGCTGAAGCCGTTCCTCGAGGCCAATGCCGCCGAGCTCAGTACCGATTTCGCGCTTGTCTGCGATACCGGTATGTGGGACCGCGAGACGCCGTCCATCTGCGTTTCGCTGCGCGGGATGGTTGGCGAAGAGGTGACGGTCAAGGCGGCTGACCGCGACCTGCATTCGGGGCTTTATGGAGGTGCCGCCGCCAATCCGATCCGTATTCTGGCCAAGGTGCTGGCTGACATCCACGACAAGGATGGCCACATCACCATTCCCGGCTTTTATGACGGTGTCGAGGAAACACCAACACAGGTGCTGAAGTCTTGGGAAAGTCTCGGCGAGACGGCCGAGACTTTTCTCGGCCCTGTCGGCTTGTCGATCCCTTCGGGCGAAAAAGGCCGCTCGGTGCTGGAACTGACCTGGGCACGGCCGACCGCCGAGTTCAACGGCATCATCGGCGGCTACACTGGAAAAGGCTTCAAGACGGTGATCGCGGCGGAAGCCTCGGCCAAGGTGTCGTTCCGCCTCGTTCACAAGCAGGATCCAAAGAAAATCCGCGCTGCCTTCCAGAAATTCGTCAAGGAGCGCATTCCGGCCGACTGTTCCGTCGAATTTCACCCGCATGGCGGCTCGCCGGCAATCCAGCTTTCCTATGACTCGCCGTTCCTGGCCAAGGCCAAGGACGCGCTGTCGGACGAATGGGAGAAACAGGCGGTCACGACCGGCAGTGGCGGATCAATCCCGGTTGTCGGCGATTTCCAGACCTATCTCGGTATCGAGTCCCTGCTGGTCGGCTTCGGCCTCGACGACGACCGCATCCACTCTCCCAACGAGAAATACGAGCTGTCGTCGTTCCACAAGGGCCAGCGCTCCTGGGCGCGCATTCTCGATGCGCTGACACGCTGAGCGGCGGAAAGTCGTTTTCCTGTTGATTTTTCACCGGATCGCGGCGAGGACGGGGAACGCCGCGACCGGAGAAGACCATGGCCGACATCCGTTTCCACAAGCATGATTTGCCCGACCTTTCGCATTACAACGTCGGGGCGGTAGCCATCGACACCGAGACGCTGGGTCTGAACCCGCATCGCGACCGGTTGTGCGTGGTGCAGATATCGCCTGGCGACGGCAGCGCCGACGTCATCCAGATCGCACCGGGCCAGAAGAAGGCGCCGAACCTCGTCAGCCTGCTGAAGAACCGCAACGTGACGAAGCTGTTCCATTTCGGACGCTTCGACATTGCCGTGCTCTACAACGCCTTCGGGGTGATGCCCGAGCCGGTGTTCTGCACCAAGATCGCTTCGCGGCTGACCCGCACCTATACCGACCGGCACGGGTTGAAGGACATCTGCTTCGAGCTTCTCGGCGTCGGTCTGTCCAAGGCGCAGCAATCATCGGACTGGGCGGCCGAAACGCTGTCGCCCGAGCAGCTCGAATATGCCGCCTCCGACGTGCTCTATCTGCACCGGCTGCGGGATGTGCTGGCCGGGCGGCTGGCGCGCGAGGGGCGGACCAAGGAGGCCGATGCCTGCTTCCGCTTCCTGCCGACGAGGGCCAAGCTTGACCTGATGGGCTGGGACGAAGAGGATATCTTCGCGCACAGCTGACGACTTGAGAGCCTGCTGGCCGGTGGCCGACTGGAACCAGACGCTGACCGCCGCGTTTTGTCGGCGCAGTTCAACGGCTAAATGGGGGATAGGATGGCCGACCGAAAGCCGATATCGACAGCTCCGACCGATGGCTCCAAGGTCTCCATCATGTGGCAGGACGGCGACGGCGTCATCAACGAATCCATCGGGCAATACCGTGATGATGGCTGGTGGGTCTACACCGACAGCCACACGCAAAAGAAGGTCGAGCCGACCAGCTGGCGGCCCGCTTCCAGCGACGACGACGATCAATGAGCGCCGCTGGCGGGGCCAGCTGCTTTCGAATAGCCTGAAGCCGTTGATATCGGGGCCGATTCGGAGCCTTCCGCTCCGCGCTCGCCCCCTTGCTCGGAGGAAATCGGCATGGGCGTAGAAAGCCTTCTCGTCTTCATCATCATCGGTGCCATCGCCGGCTGGCTTGCCGGTCTCATCGTTTCCGGTTTCGGCTTCGGCCTGATCGGCAACATCATCGTCGGCATCGTCGGCGCGTTCATCGCCGGCTGGCTGTTGCCGCGGATCGGCTTCTCCATCGGCGGCGGCATCATTGCTTCCATCATCCACGCCACGATCGGCGCCATCATCCTTCTGGTGCTGGTCAAGGTACTGAAACGAGCCTGAGGCTCCAAACGACAAAGGGCGCGCCATGAAGCAGAATACGCTCTATCTCATCATTGGCGCGCTCGTCGTCGTGGTCATCGCGCTCGGCGTCTATGTCTACCGCGAGCAGACCAAGCCGAAGGGTGTCGAGCTCAAGATTGACGACAAGGGCATTTCGATCCAGCAGAATTGAGCCTGCCGTCGACCGGCGGCGCGGCGCCGGCCGTCCTGTGCGGCAGGCCAGTCCTGCGGAAGTCGGCCCGAAGGCCTTGATATCGACCGGTCGAACAGCATCGTGGCGGTGACCTGCGAGGACCAGACGCTGGCCCTTTTGGCGCTGTCGTCGATACTCGGAGGAGTTGGAAATTGCCGGCAGGACGGGGCCATTGCATCGGCGTAGTGCGGGACGAGCGATTGTCCCGGCATGGAATTAGAATGACGGATCGGCGCTCCGGCGCTATAATGTCGACACAGGGCGTTTGGGATCAACCAACCTATTGCTAGGAGGTTGTCATGAAACACCAAACACTAGACCAACTGCATGCAGTGGCCGAGGTCAACATACAGCCGGTGATGAGCCGAACCCAACGTCTGATGCGTTGGGCCGAGCTTCTTGAACGTGAGCCCAGCCGGCTCCTGACCGCGCTTGCCGGGACTGAATACCGTGCGCCGGCGGAACGCGATGTCATGCGAGGCGATGGCTCGCCGATAGCGGTTGCCTTCACAGACCCCATATTGCACGACGAGGGTCTGAAAGACGACAGCTATGGCGAAGCCAAGCGCTTCTTCGAGCTGACCGACCATCAACTGCACGAGATCGTCTGCTACTGCCATGTCGGCGAGGTCATGCAATCGTCGAGGGCAGCGCTCTCGGTTCGTGCGGCGATCGGCTGACGCGTGCCCACCAGGTGATCGCCTGGTGACGAGTGATTTGGGACGCGGTCGAACGCGAGGCTGCGACCATTTGCGATCGCGCCCCAACACGGAACATGTCCGCGACCGCCTGGGTCGCGGCGAGGAATGGCTGGGCCTTGGCGCCCGGACAAAATGCTAGGCGAGGATTGTTCCATCGCGGCGGGCGCGACCGTTTGCTGGCGCCAAAATCAGGGCTCGAATAGCGCGATCACTGCCGGACCCCAGGCATTTGATTATCAATCGCTTTGAATTTTTCCGACTTAACCCGCCCTTAAATCGCCGCATCTACTCTGCAACCGGAGCGCCATAGGCACCGGGGACAGCAAGCGCAGGCATGGCGAACCGCAAAGATAGCCGCATCGAGCCCAGTTTCGAGGGACCGCCACAGGCGCGATCCCAGCCTGGTCTTTCGGTGAGCGAGGAGGACCGCGTCGTGCCGAGCAACCGCAAAGCCTCCGCAAGGCGCAAATCGTCGAAGGCGAAATCGTCGCGCGGCGGGCGTGGCAGGAGCCGGCGCGGCCTGTTCGGCGTGCTCGGCCGCCTGTTCTACTGGTGCTTCGTGCTTGCCATCTGGGGCGGCATCGCGGTGGCGGGCGTCGTCGTCTATTACGGTGCCAAGATGCCGGCGGCCACCACCTGGTCGATCCCCGACCGCGCCCCCAACATCAAGATCGTCTCGGCCGATGGCCAGTTGCTCGCCAATCGCGGCATGAGTGGCGGCGAAGCCGTCGGCCTGCACGAAATGTCGCCTTACATTCCCGAAGCCGTCATCGCCATCGAGGACCGCCGGTTCTATTCGCATTTCGGCGTCGATCCGATCGGCCTGTCACGCGCCATGGTGACCAACCTCATCGGCGGGCATTTCTCGCAGGGCGGTTCGACGCTGACGCAGCAATTGGCCAAGAATCTGTTCCTGAAGCCTGACCGCACGCTGGAGCGCAAGGTGCAGGAGGTGCTGCTGGCGCTGTGGCTGGAGCACAAGCACACCAAGGACCAGATTCTCGAAATGTACCTCAACCGGGTCTATTTCGGCTCCGGCGCCTTTGGTGTCGAGGCGGCTTCGCGGCGTTATTTCGGCAAGAGCGCGCGTGACGTCACGCTCTCGGAAGCAGCGCTGCTTGCGGGCTTGCTGAAAGCGCCGTCGCGGCTGTCGCCGGCGCGCGACCCAAAGGCCGCGGAGGAGCGTTCACAGCTCGTGCTCGCGGCCATGCGTGAAGAAGGCAAGATCAGCGACAAGGAGCTGAAGACAGCGCTCAGCGCGCCAGCGACGCGCGCGCCGTCCTACTGGACCGGCTCGGAAAACTATGTCGCCGACACGATCATGGAAGAACTGCCCGACCTGATCGGCGACGTGCGCGGCGACATCGTCATCGACTCCACCGTCGACCTGAACCTGCAGAAGCTCGCCGAGCAGTCGATCCGCCGGCTGATCGACGAAAGCGGCAAGAAGCTCAACGTCACCCAGGGCGCGCTGGTGTCGATCGACGATTCCGGCGCGGTGCGCGCCATGGTCGGCGGCTACGACTATTCGACCAGCCAGTTCGACCGCGCTTCCGAAGCGCGCCGGCAGCCGGGCTCGGCGTTCAAGCCGTTCGTTTATATGGCGGCACTGGAAGCCGGCCGCACGCCAGACAGCATCCGCAACGACGCGCCGATCAAGATCGGCAACTGGACGCCCGACAATTACGGCGGCAAGTATTTTGGCAAGGTCACGCTGGCGACGGCGCTGGCCAAGTCGCTGAACTCGGTCGCCGCGCAGCTGACCATGGAGGTCGGGCCGAACGCGGTGGTGGAAGCGGCGCACCGCATGGGCATCCAGTCCGAACTGCAGGCCAACACCTCGATCGCGCTCGGCACCTCGGAAGTGACGCCGCTGGAGCTGACGTCGGCCTATGTGCCGTTCGCCAATGGCGGCTACAAGCCCGATATCCACTTCATCCGCCGCATCACGACCGCCGAGGGCAAGGTGCTCTACGACAGCGGTGGCGGCAGCGCGCCGCGTGTGGTGAAACCCGAGATCGTCGGCATGATGAATTCGATGATGACCGGAACCGTCGAGGTCGGCACGGCCAAGAAGGCGGCCTTCGCTTGGCCGTCGGCCGGCAAGACCGGCACCAGCCAGAATTCGCGCGATGCTTGGTTCGTCGGCTACACCGCCAATCTCACCACTGGTGTGTGGTTCGGCAATGATGACGGCACGGGGATGAAGAAGGTCACCGGTGGAGCGCTGCCGGCGCAGGCCTGGCACGAATTCATGGTCGCCGCACACGAGGGCGTGCCGGTGCGGCCGCTGCCCGGCACCTGGAAGTCGACGCCGGCCGACACGATCGTGCCCGACGACATACCTTCGGCCGACAACAACCAGCCAGCGCCGGTCCCGTCCGCGTCGGTTGGCCAGCAGGCGCCGTCGGCACAGCCGACCCAGGCGGCAGCGCCGGCCCGCGTGGCGCGGCCTGCCCAGACCGTCGATGCCGATGGCTTCAACATGCCGGCGGACGACGGCACCACCGCTTCGGTCGGCCATCCGGTGCCGCCGGGCAATGTTGGCGGTCCGCTGAAGAAGAGGAAGCAGACCTCGATCCTGGATATTCTGGGCGGCGGCTGAGGCGGACGCTCCGGCAGTTCGCAGCGGCGTCAATCCGCCTCTCGCCAGCGCCACGGTGTTCGGCTACACCTCCGGCCGGAGACCGCGACATGGCTGAACTCGACACCCGAAAAACCATCGTGCTGACCGGCGCCAGCCGCGGCATCGGCCATGCCACGGTCAAGCGCTTTTCACGCGAGGGCTGGCGCGTCATCACCTGTTCGCGCCAGGCTTTCGCCGAGGATTGCCCGTGGCCGGCCGGCCCGGAAGACCATATCAAGGTCGATCTTGCCGATCAGGAAGATGTCGGCATCGCCGTCTCGGAAATCCGCCATCGGCTCGAAGCACATGGCGGCCAGCTCAATGCGCTGGTCAACAATGCCGGCATTTCGCCCAAGCTCAAGGACGGCAACAGCCGCATGAACTCGATCGACACGCCGATGCATGTCTGGCGCGACGTGTTCCAGGTCAATTTCTTCGCGCCAATCATGCTGGCGCGCGGCCTGTTCAAGGAGCTGGCGACGGCCAAGGGCTCGATCGTCAACGTCACCTCGATCGCCGGCACCCGCGTGCATCCCTTCGCCGGCACCGCCTATGCGACATCGAAGGCGGCTCTCGGCTCGCTGACGCGCGAGATGGCGCATGACTTTGGTCCGCATGGCATCCGGGTCAACGCCATCGCGCCAGGCGAAATCGACACGGCGATCCTGTCGCCGGGCACGGAAAAGATCGTCGAGACGATCCCGCTCAGGCGCCTCGGTACCACCGCCGAGGTCGCCGACATCATCTTCTTCCTGTGCTCGCAGCAGGCCTCCTATGTGACCGGCTCGGAAATCCACATCAACGGCGGCCAGCACGTGTGAGTGAGGACTTCGGCGGGGGTTGCTCATCCGGCGACCGTGAGAACAGCCTTGCCGCTGAAGCTGCGCTGCCGCAGGGAGTCCAGGGCCTGGGCGATGTCCGTCCATGGCACGGTCAAGGCGACGCGGGTTTCCAGCCGGCCGGCCGCGACCAGGGCGAGCAGCGCGGCAATGTCGGCGCCAATGCCTGAGCCGGACGTGTAGTAGGCGAAGGTCTGAAGCCTCGCTCCCTCATGGCCCGGAACGAACTGGCGGAAGCCAATGGGCGTGAGCTCGCCACTGCTTGAACCGAACATGACGATGGTCCCGCCGGGCGCGACGTGTTCGATCGCGCGGGCGAGGCTTTCGCCGCCGACCGACTCGGTGATCAGCGAAAATGGTCCCTCGGCCAGCTCGATCGCCTCGACCACCTGCTCGGCTCCGAGATCGCGGAGATCCCCGGCATGCCGGGCGGCGGCGACCGCGGTCACCAAGGCACCTTGTTCGCGGGCGATCTGGATCTGGAAACGGCCGACTGCGCCGCTCGCGCCGGTGATCAGCACCTTTTGGCCAGCCAGGTCACCGCCATGGCGCAACGTCCTCATCGCCGTCGTGCCCGCCACGGGGAGCGTGGCGGCGGAAACGAAGCCGACCTCATCCGGCAGGACGGCGAGACGGGCGGTCGGAACGGCGACGCGTTCGGCCCAGCCGGCCTCGTCGACCAAAGCCACGACCCGCGCGCCCTGGGCTGGCCCGGAGCCATCCGCTGCCGCCCGTTCGACGATCCCGACAATGTCCTGGCCGGGTATCCAGCCGTCCGCACGTATGGTGAGCAGGCGCAGTTCGCCGCGGTTCAACGAGGTTGCGCGGACGGCGACCAGAGCCTCGTTCGCGCAAGGCTGTGGCTCGTCCACCTCGGCGAGTTTCAGTCTGACGGCATTGTCGGAAGAGATGGTGAGCGCGAGCATGGAGTACACCTTTGCCAATTGGCGAGAACGGCTCGAGCCTACCGATTTATGCTGACGAATAATCTAGATATAAAGGCAATTCATCGCTAAAATCTGTCAATCATGAGACAGCCGCTCCGTTACCCATGGCTCGATTTCGACGTCGATGACATCGTTGCTCCGGCGATTGCCGTGCGCGTCGACGTCACCGAGACCAAGGCCGAGGTGTCGCAGCATTGGCACCGCAAAGGGCAACTCGTCTTCGCGCTCAGCGGCGGCGTCACCTGCCGCGTTCCCAGCGGCCTCTGGATGGTGCCGCCGCATTGCGGCGTGTGGGTGCCGAGCCGCATGCAGCACAGCAACATCGCGACGGCCAATGCGCGGATTTTCTTCGTCTACATCGAGCCGGGCGCGGCTGCGCTGCCGGATCGGTGCTGCACGCTTTCGATCTCGCCGCTGCTGCGCGAGCTTATCATCGAACTGTCGGACTGCGCGCCTGTTGACGCGCGGTGCGCTTTCCTGGGAAGCGTCCTGCTTGCCGAACTGCCTGATATGCCTCTCCAGCAATTGCATCTGCCGTTCTCCTCCGAGCCGCGCCTGAAGCGGATCGCCGAATCGCTGGCGAACGATCCTGCCGACCGCAGCACGTTGGCCGAATGGGGAAAACGCGTGGCGCTCAGCGAGAGCAGTCTTGCTCGTCTCGTCGTCAAGGAAACCGGCTTGAGCTTCGGCCGCTGGCGCCAGCAATTGCACTTGATCGTTGCGATAAGGGAACTGGCTTCGGGTGCCACCGTTCAGCGGGTTTCGGGTGATCTCGGCTATGAGTCCGTCACGGCCTTCATCACCATGTTCAAGAAGGCGCTCGGCAAGCCTCCCGCGCAATATCTCAGCAGCATCGCACGCAATGGCGGTTCTGCCTTCGTGGCGTGATCACGCGGCGGACGGTTCGGTCGCAGATGGCTTGTGACCGAGCACCTCCTCGACGATGCCGCGCGCGATTTCGCGCTCGCCCATGATCACCGCGTCGGCGCCGAGCCCCTTGAGATGCTCGACCTCGGCATCGGAATGGGCGCGGGCGACGACGTTGATGCCGGGATTGGCGGTGCGCGCCCTGAGCACGATCTGGCCGGCTTCGAACGCATTGGGGATGGCGAGGATCAGCCGGCTGGCGCCTTCGGGATTGGCGGCGGCGAACACTTCGGCGTTGGCGGCATTGCCGGCGACGCTCTCGACGCCATCGGCCTTCAGCTTGGCCAGTGTCTTGTCTGCGTCCTCGATGACGAGGAAGGGCAGCGCTGCTTCTTTCAGCGCCGCGCCGACAAGGCCGCCGACACGGCCATAACCGATCAGGATGGCATGGCCGGTAAGCGCCGTCTTCGGCGGCGGGCCGTCTTCCTTTCTGGCTGTTGCGGCGACCGAGGCGACCTGGCCCGGTTCGGTCGCCGGACCGACCGGCTTGGCGTCGGCCGGCGGCGCCGTCCTGGCGGCACGGGCCTCCAGCCATGGCTTCATCCAGTCGATGACCAGGAACATCAGTGGGTTGAGCACGATCGACAAGATGGCGCCGGCCAGGATCAGGTCGCGGCCCTGTTCTGGCAGAAGTTTCAGCCCGACGCCGAGTTCGGCCAGGATGAAGGAGAATTCGCCGATCTGGGCAAGGCTGGCCGAAATCATGAGGGCGGTCGCCAGGGGATAGCCGAAGGCGACGACGATGACGAACGCCGCCAGCGACTTGCCGATGACGATGATGGCCAGTGTCGCCAGGATCGGCAGGCCGTTGCTGAGCAGGCTGAACGGGTCGAACAGCATGCCGACCGAGACGAAGAACAGCACCGAGAAGGCGTCGCGCAGCGGCAGCGATTCTTCGGCCGCGCGATGGCTAAGCTCGGATTCGCTCATGATCATGCCGGCGAAGAAGGCGCCGAGCGCCAGCGAGACGCCGAACAGTTTCGCCGCGCCGAAGGCGACGCCGAGCGCAATGGCGAGCACCGAGAGACGAAACAGTTCGCGTGACCCGGTATGGGCGACGTAGTGCAGAATCCACGGAATGACCCGGCGGCCGACCACCAGCATGACGACGACGAAGGCGGCGACCTTGGCGAGCGTGATGCCGACGACGCCCCAGATGCCGTAGCTGGCCGGCAGCGACAGCAGGCCGCTCGAATGCACATCCGCCTGTTCCTGGCCACCCAGCACGCCGGCAAGGGCTGGCAGCAGCACCAGCGCCAGCACCATGGCCAGATCCTCGACGATCAGCCAGCCGACGGCGATGCGGCCGCGTTCGGTCTCGATCAGCCGGCGTTCCTGAAGCGCGCGCAGCAGCACCACGGTCGAGGCGACCGACAGCGCCAGGCCGAACACCAGCCCCGCGCCCATCGACCAGCCGAGCATCCAGGACAGTCCGGCGCCGAGTGCCGTGGCAAAGCCGATCTGGACGATGGCGCCGGGCACGGCGATGGCGCGGACCGACAGCAGGTCCTTCAGCGAGAAATGCAGGCCGACGCCGAACATCAAGAGGATGACGCCGATTTCGGCCAGTTCGTTGGCCAGGCCGGCATCTGCGACGAAACCGGGCGTATTCGGCCCGACCAGGACGCCGGCTACGAGATAGCCGACCAGCGGCGGAATGCGGAAACGGTTGGCGAGAGCCCCGAAGACGAAAGCCAGCCCCAGACCGGCGACGATGGTGGCGATAAGGGGCGTGTCATGCGGCATTGTCTATGGAGCGCCTTTCAAGTTTGCGATGTCGGATGTGCGCCGCCCTGAGCCGCCGCCTGTTTTGCAATATGGTGGAAGGGGTGACGGTGATGCAACCCGCAGGGTGCGAAAATCGACGGTGCGGCGGCAAAATGCTCGACCGGCGGCAGAGAGGCCGGCGGTCCGTTTCGCGCTCACTGTGGCATTGGCTTTGGGATCCATCGCCTGCGGTCAGGCTGCCTGCAGCATGGCCTCGATCTCGGAGATGGCGTGGTTGGTCATGGTTTTTGGAATTTCAGCCGTCACCTTGTCACCGACCGCCTTGTGCAGCTTCTTGCGCATGGCGCCGAGCATCACCGGCGGGGCGACAAGCACGATGCTGTCGAACTCACCACCATGGGCGAGTTTGTACAGGCGGGCCGCGATCTCTTCCGCGAAGCGTTCCTTGCCGATACGGTGCCAGTCGGTATCCTCGACAGCGCTGCGGTGCACGGACGGGCCGTCATTATACCGGCCGGGGCTGTCGCTTCCCTGTTCACGGGTGGGCGGGTTCTCCTGTTCCATCACCTGCACGACTTCGAGATTTGGAAACTTGTTGTCGCCGGCATTCTTGAGCAAGAGCGCTTTTTCACCGTCGGCCACCAGGACCCAGATGCCGTGCCTCAGTTTGATTGTGTCCATGAAAGCGCTCCTTTTTGATGAATGGCTACGCTGCGGAACGCGTATCAACCCGGCAACGTTCCAACCCCTCTCCCGCAAAGCGACGGCGGCGCCGCCGGCGGTTGAACGGGCGATCGGTAAGCGGGCGACATTAATCTACTGAGTTGGTAGAAATTAGAAAAAACTGTTTTGCCAGATAGGGGGCAGGTGGCTAAAAAGACCTGAAATCAAGGCTCGCTTCAGCGGCTTGAATCCGCCCGCACCCCAGATGTGGAATATTTTTCTCCTGCCTTTCGCAGTTGCGAAAAAGCGATTGCCTGCCATCACAGGATGCGCGAGTGCTTTGCTTCTGGTTTTTCGCGCCCGGGCGTAAAACTGCGACACTGTTCTCGGATTGCTTTTCCCATGCCGCAGGCCAATGCCAAGCTCAATGCCTTCCCCGTCTTCGTGCGGGTCGAGGGCGAAGCCGTGGCCATTGTCGGCGGTGGCGACGAAGCCCTGGCCAAGGCGCGGTTGATCGGACAGTCGAGCGCGGTGCTGCGCATCATCGCTCAAAATGCCGAGCCGGAGCTGCTTGCCTTCATCGCTCAGTCCGGCGCCAGCCATGTCGCGGCAGCTTATGACGCCTCGCAGCTGGAAGGCGCGGTCATGGTGTTTGCCGCCAGCGGCGATGAGACGCTCGACCGCCGCGTCGCGGCGGACGCGCGCGAGCTGGGCATTCCGGTCAATGCCGTCGACCGGCCGGAACTCTGCGACTTCTTCACCCCGGCGCTGGTCAACCGCGCGCCGGTCGCCATTGCCATCGGAACCGAAGGTGCCGGCCCGGTGCTGGCCCAGATGCTGCGGGGCCGCATCGATCAGATGCTGTCGCCATCGCTCGGTTCGCTGGCGACGCTCGCCGCTTCGCTGCGTGGGGCAGCCGAGAAATTGCTGCCGAAAGGCAATGCCCGCCGCCGCTTCTGGAACAGTTTTTTCCAAGGTGCGCCTGCCCATGCCGTGGAAGCCGGCCAGCTGTCGCAGGCCCATGACGCTGCCGTGGATCTGCTGTTGTCGAACGCACCCGCTTCGGGCCACATCGCGTTGGTTGGCGCTGGTCCGGGCGCCGAGGATCTGCTGACGTTGCGTGCGCATCGCCTGCTGATGGAAGCCGACGTCATCGTCCATGACGCGCTGGTGCCGGAGGCGGTCGTCGCCATGGGCCGCCGCGATGCCGAGCGTCTGCCGGTTGGCAAACGCAAGGGCTGCCACAGCAAGAGCCAGGCCGAAATCAACGCGCTGCTGGTGGAGCTTGGTCAGCAGGGCAAGCGCGTGGTGCGGCTGAAGTCGGGCGATCCGCTGGTGTTCGGCCGCGCCGGCGAGGAAATGGCGGCACTGCGTGATGCCGGTATCGCCTATGAGGTGGTTCCGGGCGTCACCGCGGCCTTTGCCGCGGCGGCCGATTTCGAACTGCCGCTGACCTTGCGCGGCGTCTCCTCATCCATGGTGTTCACCACCGGCCACGACCTCAAGGGCAATTCATTGCCCGACTGGGCCAAGCTCGCGATTTCCGGCGCCACCGTCGCCGTCTATATGGGCCGCTCGGTGGCGGCCGAAGTCGCCGGCCGGCTGATCGAAGCAGGCCTGTCGCCGGACACGGCGGTGGCCGTGGTCGAGAATGCCAGCCTGGCCAACCGGCGCCGTTTCCACGGCACGCTGGCTGACCTGCCGTCGCTGGAAGCGCGTGGCGATCTTTCCGGGCCGGTCATGACCATTATCGGCGATGCTGTCGCCGGCGCCAATTTTGAACGGTCCGAGCCGCTTGCGGCACATAGGAATGAAGGCGCGGCCAAAGCCGCCGCAGAGAGAGTTCAGCCATGAAGATACTGACCGCCAACCGCCTGACGGATGGCATCGCCGTCTGGTACGCCGATGGCGGCTGGGTTGAGACGGTGGGCCAGGCCGATCTTGCCCATGACAAGGCGGCCGAGGATCGCCTTGAGGCGATCGGCGCCAAGGCCTATGCCGACAATGAAGTGGTCGACGTCAATCTGATCGACGCGGAAGTCGTCGACGGTGTCGTCGAGCCGGTGCGGCTGCGTGAAAAGATCCGCGCCGCCGGCCCGACCATCCGCGGCGATCTCGGCAAGCAGGCCGAGCGGGCGGCGTAGCCAGGTTTTGAGTGAAACGGGCGGACGCGCCCTGAAAGACGAAGCATGTACCGTTACGATGAGTTCGACCACGATTTTGTCCAGGCCCGCGTCGCCGAGTTCAGCGACCAGGTCCAGCGCCGGCTGTCCGGCGAGATATCGGAGGACCAGTTCCGGCCGCTGAGGCTGATGAACGGCGTCTATTTGCAGCTGCACGCCTATATGCTGCGCATCGCGGTGCCCTACGGCACGCTGAACGGCAAGCAGCTGCGCATGCTCGGCCATATCGCCCGCAAATACGACAAGGGCTACGGCCATTTCACCACGCGCCAGAACATCCAGTTCAACTGGCCGGCGCTGTCGGACATTCCGGCGATCCTGGCCGATCTGGCAAGTGTGGAGATGCACGCCATCCAGACCAGCGGCAACTGCATCCGCAACGTCACCGCCGACCACTTTGCCGGTGCCGCCGCCGACGAGGTCGCCGATCCGCGTCCCTATGCGGAGATCCTGCGGCAATGGTCCTCGGTGCATCCGGAATTCTCGTTCCTGCCCAGGAAATTCAAGATCGCGGTGACCGGGGCAGAGCGCGACCGCGCTGCTATCCAGACGCACGATATCGGCCTGCACCTGAAGAAGAACGCCGCGGGCGAGCTTGGCTTTGCCGTCTATGTCGGCGGCGGCCAGGGCCGTACGCCGATGGTGGCACGAAAGATCCGCGATTTCCTGCCGGAAGCCGATCTTCTGTCCTACTGCACGGCGATCCTGCGCGTTTACAACCTCTATGGCCGCCGCGACAACAAGTACAAGGCGCGCATCAAGATCCTGGTGCACGAGACCGGCGTCGAGGAAATCACCCGCCAGGTCGAGGCCGAGTGGCAGGAATTGAAGGACGCCGAGCTGAGGCTGCCGGATGCCGATATCCGGGCCATCCAAGCCTATTTCGCGCCGCCGGCGCTCACTGATCGGCCGGAAGGCGACCAGGCGGTCAAGCTGGCGCGTCTCGATTCCAAAGGCTTCTCGGAGTGGCTCGACCAGAATGTGGTGACGCATCGCCATCCCGACTACGCGGCGGTGACGATTTCGCTCAAGGGCATCGGCGAGGTGCCGGGCGATGCTTCCGACAGCCAGATGGAGGCGGTCGCCGACATCGCCGAGACATACGCTTTCGACGAGCTGCGTGTCAGCCATGAGCAGAACTTGATCCTGCCGCATGTGGCGCGCGCCGACCTCAAGGCGGTCTATGACGCGCTGGTCGATATCGGGCTGGCGACGGCCAACTCCAATTTGATATCGGACATCATCTCGTGCCCCGGCCTCGACTATTGCGCGCTGGCCACCGCACGCTCGATCCCGATCGCGCAGGAAATCTCGCAACGCTTCGCCTCGCTGGAGCGGCAGCGCGAGATCGGCGAACTGAAGCTGAAGATCTCCGGCTGCATCAATGCCTGCGGCCATCACCATGTCGGCCATATCGGCATCCTCGGCGTCGAGAAAAAGGGCTCCGAGCTCTATCAGGTGACGCTGGGCGGTTCGGCCGACGAGAACACCTCGGTCGGCGAAATCATCGGCCGCGGCTTCTCGTCGGAAGAGATCACCGACGCCATCGAGCAGATCGTCGAGACCTATCTCGGCCTTCGGCTCAACCCTCAAGAAAAATTCATCGACGCCTACCGCCGTGTCGGTCCCGCGCCGTTCAAGGAGGCGCTCTATGCTGGCGAAACCAAGGCCGCTTGACCACATCGCCGATGCCGATGACGGCGTCGCCGCCAAGGCGGCGGGATTTGACGCGCTCTATGGCCATCTGAAGCCGATCGAGATCATCGAGCGCTCGGCCCGCGAACTGTTTCACGACGAGATCGCTGCCGTGTCGTCCTTCGGGGCGGATTCGGCGGTGCTGCTGCACATGATCGCGGAGATCGACCGCACGCTGCCGGTCATCTTCCTCGACACCGGCAAACATTTCGAGGAGACGCTCGGCTATCGCGACGCGCTTGTCGCCGATTTCGGCCTGACCAACATCCAGGTCATCAAACCCGAGGAAGCGGCGCTCGCGCGGATCGATCCGACGGGCAATCTGCACCAAAGCAACACCGATGCCTGCTGCGACGTGCGCAAGGTAGAGCCGCTGGCGCGTGGCGTGGCGCCGTTTCGTGCCTGGTTCACCGGCCGCAAGCGCTTCCAGGCCTCGACACGGGCAGCGCTGCCGGTGTTCGAGGCGGTCGGCGCGCGCATCCGCATCAATCCGCTGGCGCACTGGACGACATCGGACCAGGCCGACTACATGCGGGCGCACGCGCTGCGCGAGAATCCGCTGGTCGCCTATGGCTATCTGTCGATCGGCTGTTTCCCCTGCACCCAACCGGTGCAGCCGGGCGAGGATGCGCGCAGCGGCCGCTGGGCCGGTCATGCCAAGACCGAGTGCGGCATTCACCTGTCGGGGCTGGAAGTGTCGCTGACCGACGCATCACTATAGGATGTGCTGATATTCAGGTGAGGCTGGCCTGCAAACGGCAGCTTCCTGCGCTTCCGGTGCTCACGTACTTCAAGTACGCTCCGCTCCGGTTCTCGGAAGCCGCCATTTTAGGCGCAGCCTGACCTGAATCTCAACACATCCTTGGCTCGTTTGAATATTTAGGAATTTTGATGACCGAAACGACGACACCGGAGACCCGGCTCTGGACCCCGCAGGGTTTTCGCGAGGACGAGTGGGCTCATGCCGAAAGTGCCGACGCGCTGTCCGGCAATGGCCGCTTCATCCTGCCGCTGCAGGCGTTCCTCGACCTTGATCCGGAGGTGCGCCGGTCCGCCAAAGAGCGGCTCGGCGTGGTGCTGCAGCCCGGCGATCAACTCGAGAAGATAGCCGACCTTCTCGACCAGCTGTCGCTGGTGGCGCTGGTCTTCCCGGCCTTCAGCGATGGGCGCTCCTTCTCCAAGGCCGAACTGCTGCGCAGCCGCTACCACTTCGAGGGTGCCGTTCGCGCCACCGGCCAGGTGCTGGTCGATCCGTTGCCGCACATGCTGCGTCTCGGCTTCGACGAGTTCGAGATTTCCAACCCGGTGCTGCTGAAGCGCCTGGAAGAGGACCGCACCGGCGGCTTGGGGCTTTACTATCAGCCAGCCGCCGTGCCGGAGCCCAAGGGCCCGAAGTATTCCTGGCGGCGCGTTCGCAGCTGACGTAGGGGTAATTCCACCCATCTTTACATAGGCCGAAATCGAGCCTTCTCTTGGTCATCCGGACGGAAACATCCGCCGGGTACGAGGGAGGAAGTCATGGATTTCGACTATGTCATCGCCGGTGGCGGGTCCGCCGGCTGCACGCTTGCCGCGCGGCTGTCCGAAGATCCATCGAAAACAGTCTGCCTGATCGAAGCCGGCGGCGCGGGCAGCAACCTGCTTATCCGCGCGCCGGCAGGCATCATCGCACTGTTGCCGGGTCGGCCGAAGATCAACAACTGGGCGTTCGAGACTGTGCCGCAGCAGGGTCTTGGCGGCCGCAAGGGCTACCAGCCGCGCGGCAAGGCGCTGGGCGGATCCAGCGCCATCAACGCCATGCTCTACACGCGCGGGCACCGCGGCGACTATGACGAATGGGCCGATCTCGGCTGCGACGGCTGGTCATGGGACGAGGTGCTGCCCTATTTCCGGCGGGCGGAAGGCAATCAACGCGGCGCCGATGCCCTGCATGGCGGTGACGGGCCGCTGCGGGTTGCCGAGCAGCAAGAGCCACGTCCGCTCTCCCGGGCCTTTGTCGAGGCCTGCGGCGAAAACCAGATCCGCCGCAACGATGATTTCAACGGCGTCGAACAGGAGGGTGCCGGGCTTTATCAGGTGACGCAATTCTGGGGCGAACGCCGCAATGGCGAGCGCTGCTCGGCGGCCGCTGCCTATCTGCAACCGGCCATGAACAGGTCGAACCTTACCGTCATCACCGGAGCGCATGCCACGGCGGTCATCCTCGATGGCAAGCGCGCCACCGGCGTGCGGTATCGCGCGGGGAAGGGCGAAGCCGTCGCGAAAGCCAGGCGCGAGGTGATCGTCTGTGGTGGCGCCTTCGGTTCGCCTCAGCTCCTGTTGCTGTCAGGCATTGGCCCGGCTGCCGAGCTCGCCGTGCATGGCATTCCGGTCAGGCATGAACTGCCCGGTGTTGGCAAGAACCTGCAAGATCACCTCGATTTCATCATGGGCTGGACGTCTAGGGATGCCGACATGATGGGCATCGGCCTGCGCGGCCTACCTGGCCTGCTGCGGCACATGCTGCGCTGGCGGAAAGATGGCGGCGGCATGATCGCCACGCCCTATGCCGAAGGCGGTGCCTTCCTCAAATCCGATCCGGCGATCGAACGGCCCGACCTGCAACTGCATTTCTGCATCGCGATCGTGGATGATCATGGCCGGAAGCTGCATATGGGATATGGCTTTTCCTGCCATGTATGCGTGCTGCGGCCGCATTCGCGCGGCGAGGTCGGGTTGTCGACTCATGATCCCATGGCACCGCCGCGCATCGATCCGCGCTTTCTTTCGGACGAACGCGATGCCGGGCTTTTGCTCAAGGGGGTCAGGATGATGCGCGGTATCCTGGAGGCGCCGGCGCTGGCCAGATATCGCCACAAGGAGATCTACACCGCCGGTGTTTCGAGCGACGCGGAACTGATGTCCCACATCCGTGCCCGCGCCGACACTATCTATCACCCGGCCGGCACCTGCAAAATGGGCGTCGACGAGCTGGCGGTGGTCGATCCGCAACTGCGGGTGCACGGGCTCAAGGCCTTGCGGGTCGTCGACGCCTCGGTGATGCCTACGCTGATCGGCGGCAACACCAACGCTCCGACCATCATGATTGCCGAGAAGGCGGCGGACATGATCAAGGCGGCGGCCTGACTGCGGCTCTGGTCGAACCAGCGAAGCTATTTTCGTCTGCCGAGAAGCGCCTTCTGTCGAGAAGGCGGAAAACTGGTCATACCAATTTGGCGATTTGCGCTTTCCCTTTGACCCTGCTGTCCTTAGAATAGGCAATATTATTTCACGACCCGAAATAAATATGGCCGCAAGGGAGGAACCGGGAATGGCTGGCAAGAAGATATTGATGCTCGTTGGCGAGTTCAGCGAGGAGTATGAGATTTTCGTCTTTGAACAGGCCATGCATGCCGTCGGCCACACCGTGCATGTCGTCTGCCCGGACAAGAAGGCCGGCGATGTCCTCAAGACATCTCTGCACGACTTTGAAGGCCACCAGACCTACACGGAAAAGCTCGGCCACGACTACATCCTCAACAAGACGTTTTCCGAGGTGGACCCGGCCAAGTATGACGCCGTCTACGCGGCGGGCGGGCGCGGTCCCGAATACATCCGCATCGACAAGCGGGTGCAGGCGCTGGTGCGGCATTTCCACGAGGCCGGCAAGCCGATCTTCACCATCTGCCATGGCGTGCAGATCCTGATCGCGGTCGATGGTGTCGTGCGGGGCAGGGAAGTGGCGGCACTCCACTATTGCGAGCCGGAAGTGACGTTGGCCGGCGGCATCTACATCGACGTCGCGCCGACCGGCGCCCATGTCGATGGCAATCTGGTGTCAGCCAAGGGCTGGCCGGGCCTGTCCAACTTCATCCGTGAGTGCCTGAAGGTGCTTGGCACCGAAATCCGGCATGGCGAGATCCTGATGCGCGAAGAGCGCCAAGCCGCCTGAACAGGGTTTGCTTCCGCCGCCGCCCCACGGCGCGGCGGTCGTCTTTCTAGGGCGTTTCCCCGTTTCACGGAAACGGCGAACCGCTCTAACTCTATGTTTTGACGCAATTCCCAAGGGAAAGCGCCATGCGCTTCTCCCGGGAAACCGCTCACACTTTTCCTGGAATGCTCTACATCGTCGCCCGTGCCTCGCGGAACGACACCAGCTTGCGGCGGTTCTCGTCCCACAATGCCAGTTTGACGCAGCGCAGGCTGTCGAGCAGCGTGACGCGACCGATGCCGCGCAGTTCCGGATAATCGCGCAGCACTTCCTGCAGCCGGTAGCCCGGCACCTTGGCGGAGAGGTGGTGGACATGATGGACGCCGATATTGCCGGTGAACCAGTTCAGCACCGGCGGCAGGTCGTAATAGGACGAGCCGTGCAAGGCGGCATGCTGGAACTCCCAGTCGTCATCCTTTGCCCACTCCGTCTCCTCGAACTGGTGCTGGACGTAGAACAGCCAGATGCCTGCCGAGCCGGCGAGAATGACGATCGGCAGATGGACGACCAGGAACGCACCGGGACCGACGGTCCAGATAAGCAGGGCCGCCGCAAGCGCGATGGCGAGATTGGTGGTCATCGACGACACCCACGGCGTCAGGCCGCCGCGCATCATGCCGATGGGCAGCCTTTGCGAGAAGATGAACAGCCAGATCGGCCCAAGCCCAAACATCACCAGCGGATGGCGATAGAGCCGATAGGCGAGGCGCCCGCGCCAGGACAATTGCCGGTATTCGGCAACGGTCAGCGTCGTGATGTCGCCCATGCCGCGCTCGTCGAGATTGCCGGCGCTGGCATGATGTGTCGCGTGGGCGCGCCGCCAGCAATCGTAGGGCGTCAGCGTCAGGACGCCGAGCGCGCGGCCGATCCAGTCGTCGGCATAGCGGTTGGCGAAGAAGGAGCCATGGCCGCAATCATGCTGGATCATGAAGATGCGCACCAGGAACCCGGCGGCCGGGAGGATCAGGATCAGCCCCCACCAATGGCCATAGGCATAGGCGGCCGAGGAGAGCGCCCACAGCGTGGCGAAGGGAATGAGGGTGATGGCGAGTTCGACGGCGCTGCGTCGCCGGTCCGGCTTCTTGTAGCGCGCCAAGATCTTCAACCAGGCACGCTTGCTATTGGCGGCCGCATCGGGGGAAATCATGTTCATCAGGAAGCATAGGCGCGGCATGTGGCTACCGCAAGGCAGCCATCACGCAAAATTACTGTGCGTAATTGTCGCGTAAAGAGCGGCGAGAGCTATTGCCGCCGCAATCTGGTACCGCCATCCTCGACCCGATCGAGGCGGTCGAGCAATTGCCTGAAGCGGTCGTGAGTATCGGTTTCGATGCGGAAAGCCGGCAAGGTACGCAGAAAACGCGTCATCGCCTCGGCACCGAACTGGCGCCGGACTTCTGCGGCGAGCCTTTCTCCCTTTTCAGCCTTGTTGCGGGTCATCATTTCAAATCCTGTGTCGGCTCCGAAACTCCTGCAGTAGGGGAATGGTTCCCGCATCACGTTTCCGTGGCAAGCCAAGCCGGCAAGTACAGTAAACTTTGAATTAAAATATAAGCATCGCCATTGATCACCGCCCAGGTCCGGCCAAAGGCTCAATGGTCGCTTACCCCTTGATTTTTGGCTGCCAAACCTCGATATCGGGCACAAAATCCATACCATTCGAGATTGACGGGAAACGGCGATGAGCGACCAGGCAAAAGACGAACGCGCGCCCAGTGAAGCCGAGGCGGTCGAGGCCAATGCCGAGCGCACGGAAGGCAGCATTGACGGCGACTACGAAGCGCTTGTGCGACTGCTGAAGGAAAATGAAGAGCTGAAGGACCGCGCGCTGCGCGTTGCGGCCGAGATGGAGAACCTGCGCCGCCGCACCGCGCGCGACGTGCATGACGCGCGTACCTATGCGGTTGCGAATTTCGCCCGCGACATGCTGTCGGTGTCGGACAATCTGCGCCGCGCGCTGGACGCCATTCCGGCGGAGGCCAAGGCCTCGGGCGACGCCGGCTTCAAGGCGCTGATCGAAGGCGTCGACCTGACCGAGCGCGCCATGCTGTCGGCGCTGGAAAGGCATGGGGTCAAGAAGCTCGCGCCGGAAGGCGAGAAGTTCGATCCCAATTTCCATCAGGCCATGTTCGAAGTGCCCAATCCCGATGTCCCGGCCAACACCGTGGTCCAGGTCGTCCAGCCGGGCTATTCGATCGGCGAGCGCGTGCTGCGTCCGGCCATGGTCGGCGTCGCCAAGGGCGGCCCGAAGATTGCCGCCGAGGCGCCGGTCGAGCCGGGGCCGGTGAATGAGCAGGCGGAGAAGGATGCGTAGCTAGGGGTTAGGCAGTAGGGCAGTAGGGCAGTAGGGAATAAGGCAGCCGTATCAATCGTGCGGCTTCGTGCTATTCATGCGCAGTCCCTAATCCCTACTGCATACTCCCTTACCGCCATGAATCCCATCGCCCTTCTCGATTATGCCGGCGTCGCCGTCTTTGCGGCGACCGGGGCGTTGGCTGCTTCGCGAAAGCAACTCGACATTATCGGTTTCCTGTTCCTGGCCAGCGTCACCGGCATCGGCGGCGGCACGTTTCGCGACCTCATCCTCAATGTGCCGGTCTTCTGGGTGGGAAACCGCGACTATGTGCTGATCTGCGCCGTGGTGGCGGTCCTGGTCTTCTTCACCGCGCATCGCGTCGAATCCCGCTACAAGCTGTTGCTGTGGCTCGACGCCATCGGGCTGGCGGCCTTTTCGGTGATGGGCGCGGCCAAGGGGCTGGCCATCACCGGTTCGCCGGTGGTTTCGATCATCACCGGCATGCTGACCGCGACCTTCGGCGGCATATTGCGCGATCTGCTTGCCGGCGAACCATCGGTGCTGCTGAGGCCGGAGATCTACGTCACGGCCGCTCTGGCGGGCGCCGCCATCTTCACATTGGGTGACGTCGCCGGATTGCCGCAGATCGTCTCGGGGTTGGCCGGCTTCGTCGTGGCGCTCGCCGTACGCGGCGGCGCGCTGCGTTTCGGCTGGTCGTTTCCGTCGTACAGGAGCCGGCCGGGAAGGCGGCCGGAGGATATTCCGTAAGGAGGGGGATAGGGAATAGTCAGTAGTGAGTGGTCAGCGAAGCGTGTATCGTAGCGTCTTGCCTACTGCCCTTACGCCGCAAAGCGTTGCGCTTCCCCGCCATAGTAGTTGACGTAGCGGGCGCCGATCTCCTTGACCGGCATCACCACGAAGACGTCGACGGTCGAGAATTCGCGGTCGATGACGCAGCCGTCGCCGATGCGGGCGCCGACCCTCAGATAGCCCTTCACCAGAGGCGGCATCGCCGCGATCGCCGCCTTGGTGTTGACCGCCTCGATCGGCATCAGGTCCATGGAGCAATAGCGCCCGGACACCGCGCGCACATCCCAGGCCGAATTCGTGCGGCAGTGATGGGCGAGATAGGTGAGCGCCTCGGCATGCGCCGCCGGCACAGTGCCGTGGAAGGAAGCGCAGCCGGTCATCACGCCGATTTCGTAGTGATTGATGTAGGCCCAGATGCCTTGCCACAGCGCCTCGATGGTGCGCTTCGAGCGGTATTCCGGCAGAACGCAGGATCGGCCGAGCTCAAGGAAACGCTGGCCGGGATGGCGGGCGATGAGCTTGGTCAGCTCGAATTCGCCTTCGGAATAGAAGCCCCCGGCGGCGGCCGCGATTTCTTGCCGCAGCAGCCGGTAAGTGCCGACGATGCGGCGGTGTTCGGGGCCGGAAATCGAATTGTCGAAGACGAGCAGATGATCGCAGAGCGGATCGAACCGGTCGGCGTCGCGGCGGTCCTGCACCTGGAACAGGTCCTTGCGGGCGCCAAGCTCGTCGTAGAATACGCGGTAGCGCACTTCCTGCGCGGCCGCGATCTCGGCCTCGTTGCGCGCGAGCCGCACTTCGAGATTGCCGATACGGCCGAGTGCCGCGCCCTTTATGACGGAATCGACATTACGCCCGGCGAGCAAGGCGCTGCTGGCGTTCGGCCGAGTGTCACATTCCGGCATAACTGTATGCACGAGTGATTCTCCTTCGAGCCATCCCTCTTGGCACGGGGATACGGTGTAGGTGCAACAGGATTGTGACAGTACCGTGATAAGGCGTCGCGGGCAATACTTCGTCGGCTGGCGAAAACGGTCAACCGGCTACGTTAGGGGAGGAGAGGCGAGGTGCGTCTCGCGTGCACGGATCAAGTCGCCGCGCCTCAAACCCTTGTTTTCATGGATGTCGCCCTCGGGAAATCGGGGCCACTTTGGGTTGGCATGCATCAGCCGCGGCTGGAAAAAAGCAGATCAAGCAGCAACCTGGCCCTCGACGGCGTTGACAAGCGCATCCGGGTCGAGCGGCTTGGTGACGAAGCCGCTGGCGCCGTGGGCAAGCACCGCATGGCGGGTCTTTTCCTGGCTGTCGGCCGACAGCACCATGATCGGCACGGGCGGCGCCGATGTCTCTTCCTCATGGCGGCGGATCGCGGCAATGGCGTCCAGCCCGTCCATGACCGGCATATGCAGGTCCATCAGCACCACGTCGAAGCGGTGCTTGTGTCCGGCGCTGGTGACGGCCTCGACCGCGGCCTTGCCATTGCCGACTACCTTGACGCGGTGTCCCGCCTTCAACAGCGTGGCGCGGGCCAGCATGGCATTGATGTCGTTGTCCTCGGCGATCAGCACGGACAAGCCCAACTGGCGGTCGCTTGAAGCGCGCAGCGCCGGGGTGCGGCGCTTTTCCGGCTGCGGCTGGGCAAGAGCCGGCGCATGGCTGGTCAAAAGAACACGCAAAAGTGTTCCACCGCGCACCGGCCGGGCCAGGAAGGTCGCGTAGCCGCTGGCGCGGAACTCGCCAAGCATGCCTCGGTCGGTCGGCGCGATCAGCGTGATGGCTTCGCAATCGGAAAAGCCGCCTTGGCGCAACCGCTTGAGCACTCTCCCATCGCTCTCCTCCATGGCCGCGTCGACGAGAAGCACGTCGCAGCCCTCGGCCAGGGGCACGGCCTGAGCCACGGTCGTGGCGATACCGGCCGTGCCGCCATTGGCGCGGATGGTGCGGGCGATGGCGTCGGCCTCGACGGCGTTTCTGGACAGGATCACCGCGCGCCTGCCGGCAAGCACGTTCTGCCGGCCCTGAGGCGCCTCGGTGGCCTCCGTCGCCGGGATTTCGAAGACGAAGTCCGACCCTTGGCCAAGCCGGCTGGAGACCGAAATCGTGCCGCCCATGGCAGTCACCAGCCGCTTGGAGATAGCAAGTCCGAGCCCCGCTCCGCCATGTGCGCGTGTCGAGGTGCCGTCGGCCTGTTCGAACTCCTCGAAGATACGCTCCATGTCCTCTTCGCGCAGGCCGGGACCGGTGTCGGTGATGGTGAAGCAGATGCGATCGCTGGTCTCGGTGCGGGCGCGCGCGATGCTGACCAGCACGCCGCCGCCGTCGGTGAACTTGATGGCGTTGCCGATCAGATTGAGCAGCACCTGCCTGACCCGGCCTGGATCGGCTGTGATCAATTGCGGTACATCCGGTTCGACGTGGCAGCCGAGCCCAATACCCTTCGCGAAGGCGCGCGCGGCGAGCAATTCGATAATGTTGTCGGCGATCTCGCGCACCGACATGGGCTGCGGTTCCGGATCGAAGCGACCGGCCTCGATCTTGGAATAGTCGAGCAGGTCCTCGATCAGGGCGAGCAGGGCGCTGGCCGAGGTCGAGATGGCGCCGACATAGGTCTGCTGTTCCGGCGACAGGCTGGTATCGGCGAGCAGCCTGGCCATGCCCATGATGCCGTTCATCGGCGTGCGGATTTCATGGCTGACCGTGGCGAGGAAGCGCGATTTGGCCTGGCTTGCGTATTCGGCGCGCTCACGCGCGGTGATGAGCGAGGATTCGGCGCGCTTGCGGGCAGTGATGTCGCGGGCGATGGCGCGATGCGATGCCGTGCCGCTGTCTTTGTCGCGCACCGACAGTTCGATCCAGGAGAACCAGCGCGGGCCGCTTGGCGTGCGGATGGCGACGTCGGTGGAACTGAGGCACTCATGGTCGGAAAAGGCGGCATCGGGGACGATGCCGACCTCGATGCCAAGTTCGGCCAGGGTCTTGCCGGCAAGATCGCGCTGATCGGCTTCGACCAGATCGGCGAACACCTTGTTGGCATAGACAATGTGGCCGTCGCGATCGCGATGGATGACGAGGTCGCCCAGCGCATCGATGAGACCGCGAAAGCGCTCCTCGCTTTCCTGCATTTCCCACATGCGGTCGGCCAGCGTCTCGATCTCGGCGCGGCTTCGGGCGGTGGTCTCGTCCAGCAGTACCACGGTACGGTGGACGCTGCGTCTGGCATGGAAATGCATGGCCAGGCCGGCGAGGCCGGTTGCCAGCAAGGCGAGGCTGATGAAGATCGGCGCCCCCGTCAGATGCGCGAGGCCCGCCAGGACCAGGATGGCAACGAAGGTGAGCAGCGGCAGGCCTTCCCGCCTGACCAATTGCTGCTCGGGCACCAGCGGCGGCGCGGCGATGAACCGCCGCGCCGCCGCTGGCGCCGCAACCGCATCGACATCGTCGCCCTTGTTCGCCTGTTGGCTGTCGGATTCCGCGATCATGCGAAACCCTTGCCAGACAGAGATTATGGAAAATTGCGGCGGATCGTTCGAATTTTAGTGGATAGGCGTTTTTGTCCCGACAGCAGCGGATTCGCCACCGGATTAGGCGATCCGTCCGCTGGCTGGAGCCCGCGAGGCGGGCTTACATGTCGACGACGACGCGACCGCGGATCTTGCCGTCGACGATGTCGCGCGCGGCATCCATGATGTTGTCGAAGCCGATGGTCGTGGACAGGCTGGCGAGCTTTTGCAGGTCGAGATCGGCGCCGATGCGCCGCCAGGCCTCGAGGCGCACGGCCTTCGGCGCCATCACCGAATCGATGCCGAGCAGCGAGACGCCGCGCAGGATGAAGGGGGCGACGCTCGACGGCAGGTCCATGCCGCCGGCCAGGCCGCAAGCCGCGACGGCGCCGCCATAGGAAGTCATCGACAGCACATTGGCCAGCGTGTGGCTGCCGACCGAATCGATGCCGCCGGCCCAGCGTTCCTTGGCCAGCGGCTTGGCGGGCTGGCTGAGCTCGTCGCGCGAGATCACCTCGGCGGCGCCGAGATCGATCAGATAGGGGCTTTCGGCATTGCGTCCGGTCGACGCAATGACGTGGTAACCCAGGCTGGACAGGATGGAGACCGCGACCGAACCGACGCCGCCGGCGGCACCTGTCACCACCACCGGGCCGCGATCGGACAGGATGCCGTGCCGCTCCAGCGCCATGACGCAGAGCATGGCGGTATAGCCGGCGGTGCCGACCGCCATCGCGTCATGAGCGCTGATGCCTTCCGGCAGCGGCACCAACCAATCGCCCTTGACTCGGGCGCGCCCGGCATAGGCGCCGAAATGCGTTTCACCGACACCCCAGCCATTCAGGATGACCTTGTCTCCCTTGCGCCAGTCGGGATTGGAGGACGAGATGACCGTGCCGGCGAAGTCGATGCCCGGAACCAGCGGCCAGCGGCGGATCACCGGCGCCTTGCCGGTAATGGCCAGCCCATCCTTGTAGTTCACCGTCGTCGCCTCGACCGCGACGGTGACGTCACCCTCCATCAGGTCGGCCTCGGTGAGGTCCGTCATGGCGACCGACTGTTTCTTGTCGGCGTCGCGCGAGACGAGGATGGCTTTGAATGTTTCGGACATCTTTTTCTCCGCGCGCTTGCTTGGCGTCCTGGATTGTGCGGCGATGGCCGCGTCGGGTCAATCTTTGGAAGGCTTGGTGTTCGAAGGCTCGCGGCGCCAGCCGATGAGTTCGTCGAAGACGACCAGTGCCGCGCCCACGGAAATGAAGGCGTCGGCGAGGTTGAAGACGGCAAAGGACCAGACCGGCGTGTGGAACAGGATGTAGTCGATGACGTGGCCGTAGACGGCGCGATCGATCAGATTGCCCAGCGCGCCGCCGATGATCAGGGCAAAGCCGGTGCGGGCGACGACATGGCCCGATGGCGTGCGGGTGGCGAGGTAGAGCACGAAAGCCACGACCAGAACGGCGATGACCACCAGGCCGGTATCGCCGAAGGAGGAGAACATCGAGAAGGCGATGCCGGTGTTGTAGGTGCGAAACAGCGCCAGGAAGGGCACCAGATCGAGCTTTTCCTGGAATGGCAGGCCGGTCTCGACCAGATGCTTGATCCACTGATCGAGCGCGATGGCCGCGACGACGAGCAGCGCGTAGGGGGACCATGATCTCACGGGCGGGCAACCTTCATTGCTGGTCGGCGATTGGCTCGAGCTTCAGCGCGCCGCGCCGGATCTCGAACAGCATGATGCCCGTGGCGACGGCGAGATTGAGCGAATCTGCGCGGCCCGCTTGCGGGATCCTGAGCAGACGGTCGCAACTCGCCGCCAGGCTTTCGGGCAGTCCCTGTTGCTCATTGCCCATCATCAGCAGCACGGGCCCACGGGAAAAATCGACCGAGCGATAGTCGACCGCACCTTTCAGATGCGTGCCGGCGACAAGGCCAGAAAAGCCGCCGCGCCAGGCAAGGAAGGCCTCGGCCGTTGCCTTCGCCACCGGCACGGCGAAGATCGAACCCATGGTGGCCCGCACCGTCTCCACGGAAAATGGATCCGTCGTGTCGCCGACCAGGATGACACCCTTGGCGCCGACGGCATCGACGGTGCGGATGACGGTGCCGAGATTGCCGGGGTCGCGCACCCGATCGAGCGCCACCCAGACATCGCCATTGTCGGCGCGGATATCCCTGAGGGCGAGGAATCTCTGCGAAAAAACGCCGACCACCATTTGCGGATTGTCGCGGCGGGTGATGGCGACAAGCACCTTTTCCGACACTTCGAGCACCGTGCCGCCGGCGGCAACCGTGCGCGCCGCGACCTTTTCCACCGCAGGGTTGCCGCGCCCGGCCTTGGCGAACACAAGCGTCCTGATCTGCCAGCCCAGGTCGAGCGCATCGATGACCAGCTTCAGCCCCTCCGCCATGAAGGCGTTCTGCTGGTCGCGGAATTTCTTCAGAGCGAGTGCCTTGATGTCCTTGATCAGCGGATTGGCGAGGCTGGTGACTTCCTTCACCTGGCCTGGTGCGCCCACATGCCGTTCGTTCATTCAGGCCACCCAACGCGAAAACAATGAGGTCGAAAGCGCCCTGCCGGCGGACTTTTCGCGGATGATCAGCTCACCCGATTCAACCCTGCCGCCCATGCCGGCGAAGGTGTCGCGCATCAACGCGTGGATGGCGAAGAAGGAGGCGCGGATCGAATAGGCGGTCAACACCACGGCAAGCGGCTTCGGCGTCAGGATCGCGCGGCAGAGATCGGTCAGGGCAGGCAAATCCTCGAACAATTGCCAGACCTCGCCCTTGGGGCCGCGGCCATAGGCCGGCGGGTCGAACAGGATGATGTCGTAGCGGCTGCCGCGGCGTTCCTCGCGCTCGGCGAATTTCACCGCATCGTCGACGATCCAGCGGATCGGCTTGCTGCCCAGCCCGGCCATCTCCTGGTTCTCGCGAGCCCAACCGATCGCCTTCTTCGAGGCGTCGACATGGGTGACCTCGGCGCCGGCGCGGGCCGCCACCAGCGAGGCGAGACCGGTATAGCCGAACAGATTCAATACTTTGACCGGCCGTTTGGCGGCTGCGATCAGCCCGGCCATGTGGTCCCAGTGCGAGGCCTGCTCGGGAAAGACGCCGACATGGCGAAACGAGGTGAAACGGCCGAGATAATCGATGCCGTCATGCTTCATCGGCCAGGTCTCGCCGAGCGGCATCTTCGGGAAACGCCAGCGGCCGATGCCCTCTTCGTCGGTGTCGCCGGTGAAGATGGCGTCGGCACGCTCCCAGTCCCTCGCCGGCAAGGCCTTCTGCCAGATCGCCTGGCCCTCGGGCCGCACGATGCGATAGGGGCCGTATTGTTCGAGTTTCTGGCCGGCGCCGCTGTCGAGCAGCGCATAATCGGCATTCGGCGCCACTTCTAGAATCAGCGGAAGCTGCTCGGCGGGCAGGGCGCCGTCACGGCGGGCAAGGATGCGCGGGGCTGAATTCGGTGCGGACTGGCTGTCCGGTTTCGCGTCACGCGGTTCGCGCGGCCTGGGGTCTGGCCGACCACGCGTCTCGTGCGGACGCACCTCTCCGGTTCCGCTTTTCGCGGTCGGGCGGTTGTCGCGGCGTTTGTCGCGAAAAGACTTCAAGCGGGAGCATCTCCGAGCGGCGTGCCGCTTTTGGCATGAGGACAGCGGCGGTGCAACCAAGTCTGCCACAGCCACCGCTGCTGTTCATGTCGGCCAGCGATGGACCAATGTCAAAGAAACAGGCAAATCTGCCGCATGTCCCGCTCCGAACGCCTGCTCGACCTCATACAGTGCCTGCGCAGGCACCGCCGGCCGGTGAGCGGACGGGTGCTGGCCGATGAGCTCGGGGTCTCGATCCGCACGCTCTACCGCGACATTGCCACGCTGCAGGGGCAGGGCGCGCCGATCGAGGGCGAGGCAGGGCTGGGCTATGTGCTGAAACCCGGCTTCATGCTGCCGCCGCTGATGTTCACCGACGAGGAGATCGAAGCCATTGTGCTCGGTTCGCGCTGGGTTGCCAAGCAGCCGGACCAGCGTCTCTCAGTCGCTGCCGCCAATGCGCTTGCCAAGATCGCGGCCGTGCTGCCGGACGATCTGCGCGAGGATCTCGATGCCTCGACCCTGCTGGTCGGGCCGCCGATGACGGCGATTGAAGGCATAGACCTCGGCGTCGTGCGGCAAGCCATCCGCAACGAGCGCAAACTCGGCTTTCTTTATCGCGATGCCGGGGGTGCTGCTTCGCAACGTGTGGTCTGGCCGTTCGCGCTCGGCTTCTTCGACAAGGTGCGGGTGGTGGTGGCGTGGTGCGAGATGCGGCAGGATTTCCGGCATTTTCGCACCGATCGCATATCCGGCCTCGACGCCATCGATGCGCGCTATCCGCGTCGCCGCCAGGCGCTGCTCAAGGAGTGGCGGGCGACGCTCGACAAGCCACGCGGCCCATGAAGGCTACTGCCAAAATCTGACAGTAGCCTATTCTATATCAGCCAAGTCGAAACGTCGAAACAGCTTGGAGAACAGATATGGCCACCCCGAATTTCGTCATCCTCTATGTCGACCAGCCGCTCAAGAGCGGCGCCTTCTACAGCGCGCTGCTGGGTCGCGAGCCGGTCGAAAGCGCGCCGACCTTCGTGCTGTTCGTGCTCGACAACGGCTTCAAGCTCGGCCTCTGGTCGCGCCATACGGTCGAGCCGGCGGCGGCTGCGTCCGGTGGCGGCGGCGAGATCGTGTTTGCGCTGGAGACGCCGGACGCGGTCGACGCTACCCATGCCGACTGGTCAAGGCGCGGTTTGAAGATCCTGCAGACGCCGACCGACCTGGATTTCGGCCGCACTTTCGTTGCGCTCGATCCCGACAACCACCGCCTGCGCGTCTACTGGCTGTCCGACGGACAACAGGCCGATGGAGAACAAAAATGAGCGCCTATTGGATCGCCGTGGCGTCGGCCGAACATGTCCGGCGCGGCCGCAAGGACGGTTTCATGCAGGTCAACCACGGCAAGGCGGCGCCGCTGCGTCGCGTCAAACCCGGCGACGGCATCGTCTACTATTCGCCGACCACAATCTTGCGCGAAAAAGACGGCCTGCAGGCGTTCACGGCAATCGGCACGGTGCGGGACGGCGAACCCTATCAAGGCGAAATGGGCGGCGGCTTCACGCCGTTCCGGCGCGATGTCGAATGGGCGACGGCTGAAGAAGCGCCGATCAAGCCGTTGCTCGAACGGCTGGACTTCACCGCCGGCAAGTCGAATTGGGGATATCAGCTGCGCTTCGGCCTGTTCGAAATCACCGATCACGATTTTCGTCTGATCGGGGAGGCAATGGGTGCCGAAACGCAGGGCGCAGTGAGCTAGGCCTTCAGCGCGTTATAAACGGCAATGCCGGCGGCGAGGTCCTCGAGTGCCGCGCCGACCGACTTGAACAGCGTGATCTCATCAGCGCTTCGGCGACCTTCGCCCTGGCCGCGCGCCAGTTCGTGCAAATCGGCGACGATGGCGTCCGGCTTCAGCACGCCGGAGGCCAGCGGCTGGACGATGTCGCCGGCTTCCTTGGTGGCGCCGGAGCGGGTGTCGACATAGACGCGGGCGCGGGCGATGGCATCGTCATCACTTTCACGCATCGTCGGGGTGAAGCCGCCGACCAGGTCGACATGGGTGCCTGGCCGCAACAGAGCGCCCTTGATCAGCGGCGTGGTGGTGATCGTCGCCGAGGAAACGATATCGGCCTCGCCAAGTTCGGCATCGAAGTCGGTCGCGGCACTGGCCGCAAAGCCGTCGGCGCGCAAATCGGCCGCGACCTTCTCGGCGTTTGCCGGGGTGCGGTTCCAGATGCGGATGGTTTTGATCGGCCGCACGGCCGAATGCGCCTTGGCCAGGAACGGCGACAGGGCGCCCGCGCCGACCACAAGCAGCCGCGAGGCGTCATCGCGGGCAAGGTAGGACGCCGCCAGTGCCGAGGCGCAGGCGGTGCGCCACTGCGTCAGCCGCTGGCCGTCGATCAGGGCTTCCGGTTCGCCGGTTGCGCCATCGAGCAGCAGATAGAGCCCCATTACGGCGGGCTTGCCGATGGCGTTGTTGTCGGGCGAGACGGTGACGATCTTGACGCCGATATGGCCACCGGAAGACGTGCCGGCGGCGTTGAAATCGGTCCATGCCGGCATCAGCAGCAAGGTCGAGGCCGCACCATCGGGTCGTTCGACCGCGTGATGATGCCTGACCGGCTGCACCGCACCCTCGCGGAATGCCGTGCGCAAGGTCTCGACCAGTCCAGGAAAGGTCAGTGCATGATCGACCTCGGCGGCCGAAATGGTCAGCATGAAAGGCTCCGTGGAACGAAAGGCACCGGGGGACGGCTTAATTGGTCGGCTTTGGCAATGCCGATCCTTGGGCCGATCCCTGGGTTGATCCTTGCGGCACTGATGGCGCGCGGCTGACCGCCTGGCGCAGGTTTTCCGCCTCGACGCCGCGCTGGCGCGCCAGTTTGCGGTAGCGGCCCTGCTTGACCCAGGTCGCCAGGCTGCCGACGATCATGCCGATGGCAAGCGCCAGGAACAGGAAAATGAACAGCGGCAAGGTGAGCGTCAGCTTCGGATTGCCGGGATTGAACGGGTCCAGCGTGAAGGCGACGAGTTCGCGGTTGGCGACGGCCAGCGCGATCAGAATGATCGCCAGGGGCACGAAGACCACGATGAGCATGAAACGATTGAGCATTGTGTTTTCCGTCGGCAGCTGGCGCTGTAGCCGCGCCTACTTGCCGCCGTTCAGCCTTTCGCGCAGTTCCTTGCCGGTCTTGAAGAACGGCACCCACTTCTCCTCGACCTCGACGGATTCGCCTGTGCGCGGGTTGCGGCCGGTGCGGGCGGGGCGGTTTTTCACCGAAAAGGCACCGAATCCGCGCAACTCGACCCGGTTGCCTTCAGCGAGAGCGTCGGTGATCTCGTCGAAGATCGCGCCGACGATGTTTTCGACGTCGCGCAGGAAAAGATGCGGATTGCGCGTGGCAATAATCTGCACAAGTTCGGACTTGATCATCAGACGGGTCCCCGTGAAAGCAGTTCGGTCAAAATTATGAGGATGATTTTATTGGCTTTTTCAGCTGTTCCAAACGGCGCTCAAGGGTGCCAGACAGAAACGAGGCCGTCAAGAAACAAGCGGTCGGCGCCAAGTTCGTGGATGACATCACTGCTGTAGTCCGGCAGGCCGAGTGCGCTGCCGAGCGTTTTCACCATGGCTTTTGACCACAGGAAGCTGCCGCGCCGCTCCGTGTCCTTCCATTCGACCACCTTGAGCTTGGCGTCAACGCCCTTGGTCGCCAGCCAGTCGATCGCCTCGGTTTCGCCGCCGACGGCGTCGATCAGCCCGTTGGCGACACCCTGGCGGCCGGTGAAGATCGATCCGTCGGCAAGCGCCAGCGCCTGTTCGTGGGTCATCTTGCGGCGTTCGGCGACGATGCCGACAAACCAGTCGTAGCTGTCGAGGATGAGCTTGCGGACCATGGCGCGCTCGTCGTCATTGGTCGGCTTGAAAGGAGAGGGCGAAGCCTTGAGCGGCGAGGATTTCACTTCCTCCAGCTTGATGCCGAGCTTGTCCATCAGGCCGCTGACGTCGGGATACTGGATCAGCACGCCGATCGAACCGACGATCGAGGTCTTGCGGGCGACAATGTGGTCGGCCGCGCTTGCGATCATATAGCCCGCCGATGCGGCGAGCGTGCCGACTTCGGCCACAACCGGCTTGTCGGCTGCCACCTTGCGCACTTCCTCGTAGATCGATTCACCGCCGACGGTGGTGCCGCCGGGTGAATCGATCGCCAGGATCACGCCCTTCACCTTCGACGACTTGCGGATGTCTTCCAGACGCTTGATCAGTTCCTCGTCCTCGGTGATCGTGCCTTCGATCCTGACCTTGGCGATATGGTCGACAGCCGAGCCGCCGAGATCGTCGCGATAGAACCAGGCCGACAGCGCGATCACTCCGAGGGCGACGATGCCGATGGCCGCAACACGCCAGAATGTCAGCTTGCGCCGCAAACGGCGGCGGTCGATCAGGTCGTCGGCTCTCAATGCCATGGTCAGCCTCACAGTCGGCGGGAAGAGACGCTTTTAGACCATGATGTCTTCATCGGGAAGCAGTTCCGTCTTGCCTATGGCGCGGCAATCCGCCCGCGGTGACTCCAACACTGTCCTTTTTGTGACTGGCCTGTGCAAGGGGCGCGAGGTAAAGGGGAGGAGCAGCGGTGATGAAAAAAGGCGCAGGCGCGCCCATTTCTGCTATGAAGTACCGGCTGTTGTGCCGACCTCGTTTTCGTTTGTACAACTACAGTTGTCACATTTTTGCGGTTTTCGTGGGCTTGTGCTTGCTTGAGAGTGCCGGCCCCCCACCTATAGGCGGTGTTCCTTGGCGGGCAGGGTCTAGAAGAAAGCAGTCATGTTAGCGCGATCGAATGAATCGACCAGCCCCGAGACGGCGTTGGCTCCCCCGGCGGATGGCTGGACGCGGGGCGACGCGTTCGACCGCGCCCAGCGTCATTCGCGCCGCGTGCGCGTGCTCAAATTTGCCGTGCCCCTGGCCGCGGCGCTGATCGCCGTCGCCTTCCCGATCTATTCCTATCTGGCCGCCCCCGTCTCGGTCGCGGTGCAGTCGGAAGGTGCGGCCTTTTCCAATGGCAAGCTGGTGATGGCCAATCCCAAGCTCAACGGTTTCACCAAGCAGAAGCAGCCCTATTCGATGACAGCCCTGCGGGCGATCCAGGATGTCAATACGCAAGGCATCATCGAGCTCGAAGGCATAGACGCCAAGGTGCCGGTCGGGCCGGACAATGTCGCTGCCATCAAAGCCTCGCACGGTATCTACGATCGCGACGGCAATACGATGAAAATGACCAGCGACGTCATGATCACCACGACAGACGGCATGCAAGCCAAGTTCAAATCGGTCTTCCTCGACATGGGCAAAGGCACTATGAAGACGGACGACCCCGTCGACGTCAGCAGTGGCGGGTCGCAGATCACAGCGGATTCCCTGTCGGTCCAGGACAATGGCAAGATCCTGGTGTTCGAGAAGAGGGTGCGCGTCAACATCGACCCCGCCAGCGTGAAGGCGGCTGAGGCAAAGGGCGAAGAATCGAATGTGGCACAATAGTTCGACACGGCTTGCGGCCGCAACTTCGGCGCTGCTTCTGCTGGGCCTTGTGCCGTCGCTGGCGCAGTCGGGTGCCAGCAGCCAGTCCGGGCTCAAATTGTCCGGCGACAAGCCAATCCAGATCGAAAGCGACAAGCTGGAGGTGCGGCAGGCCGAGAACGTCGCCGTGTTCACCGGCAACGTCACCGTCGTCCAGGGGCCAACCCTGCTCAAGGCCGGCAAGATGACGGTCTATTATGTCAAGGATCCCAACGCGGCCGCCAAGGGCACCGAAGCGGCGGGTGCCGCAATGACCGGCTCCGCCAACATCGATCACCTCGAAGTCAGCAGCAAGGTCTACATCAAGTCGGATGATCAGGTTGCGACGGGCGACAATGGCACCTTCGACATGAAGACGCAGGTGCTGGTCCTGTCCGGCAAGGAAGTGGTGCTGTCGCAAGGCCCCAACGTGCTCAAGGGCTGCAAGCTGACCGTGCAAATGAAGACTGGCCTAGCCAACGTCGACGGTTGCGGGGGACGTGTCATCATGTCGATGACGCCGCCGAAATCGGATGCGCCAAAGGCGGGAGCGACGAACCCCTGATGGCCAGCCTGTCATCGCTGACGGCGCGTCTTCCGGGACGCGCCGCAGCCAAGGTTTCGGCTCCGGCCACGATCACCGTCGACAAGGCGAAGTTCAAGGGAACCTTGATCGCCAAGGGCCTGACCAAGAGCTACAAGGGCCGCAAGGTGGTCAGCGGGGTCACGCTCGGCGTGCGCGCCGGCGAGGCCGTCGGGCTGCTCGGCCCCAACGGCGCCGGCAAGACGACCTGTTTCTACATGGTCACCGGCCTCGTGCCGGTGGATGAAGGCACGATCGAGATCGACGGCTTCGACGTCACCTCGATGCCGATGTATCGTCGCGCCCGCCTCGGCATCGGCTATCTGCCGCAGGAGGCGTCGATCTTCCGAGGCCTCAACGTCGAGCAGAATATCCGCGCGGTGCTCGAAGTGGTCGAAAAGGACCGCAAGGTGCGCGAGCGCAATCTCGACGAACTGCTCGAGGAATTCCACATCAGCCATCTGCGCAAGGCGCCATCCATGTCGCTCTCCGGCGGCGAGCGGCGGCGCCTGGAAATCGCACGCGCGCTGGCGACACGCCCGGCCTACATGCTGCTCGACGAGCCCTTTGCCGGCATCGATCCGATCGCCGTCGCCGATATCCAGCAGCTGGTGCGCCATTTGACGGCGCGCGGCATCGGCGTCCTCATCACCGACCACAATGTGCGCGAGACGCTCGGGTTGATCGACCGTGCCTACATCATCCATGCCGGCCAGGTGCTGACCCATGGCCGTGCCGACGAGGTGGTGGCGAACCCGGATGTGCGGCGGCTTTACCTCGGCGAGGGCTTTACGCTCTGACCTTTTTCTCATGCAATTCCGGGCGGACCATCGTTTCCGGAGATTTGCCTTAGGCGTGAAATTTGTTTCCTGACACGATTTTTTGCGTGTCGCGGGCTGATTTTTCGCGATTTTGCTCCGAGATAACGCTCCGGTAAGCGGCTTTTGCTAGGCTTTGCCTTGACAAGCAAAAGCCGGGCCAGTTTCTATGGCCGGCTGCCGAATTCATTTCGGGAGGCGCGGACGCGTAGAGGAGGCGTTTGAAACCGAACCATGGCGTTGGCGGCGAAACTACAGCTCAGACAGTCCCAGTCGCTGGTGATGACGCCGCAGCTGATGCAGTCGATTCGGCTGCTGCAGTTCACCCATGTCGAGCTTGAGCACTTCATCGACGAGGAGATCGAGCGCAACCCGCTTCTGGAGCGCGCCGAGCCGCAGGATGACGCCGCGAGCGACCAGATGCAGAAGATCGAGGCCGAGCCGCAAGCGGCCGCCGAGGGCGACTGGTTCGAGAACGAGGCTGGGTGGAGCGCCGAGGCGATCTCGGAAAAACTCGATACGTCGCTGGAGAACCTGTTTCCTGACGATCCCGGCACCAGCGAGCGGCTCGGACCCGACCTGACGGCGCAATGGAAATCGGCTTCCGGCAATGGCGGCGGCGCTTCATCCGAGGGGCTCGACGCCGGCGATATGGCGGCGAGCGCCATCACCTTGCGCGACCATGTCGGCGAGCAGATCGCCCTCGCCTTCGTCGATCCCGCGGCGCGGCTGATCGCAGGCGAACTCGCCGATGGCCTCGACGAGACCGGCTATGTCAGGGCCGATCTCGAGGAGATCGCCATGCGTCTGGGCACCGATGCGGCGAGCGTGGCCAAGGTGCTGGCGGTGTGCCAGACTTTCGAACCGACCGGCCTGTTCGCCCGCGACCTTGCCGAATGTGTTTCGCTGCAGCTTGCGGCGCGCGACCGTCTCGACCCGGCGATGAAGGCTCTGGTCGCCAATCTCGAGCTTTTGGCGCGGCGTGATTTCCAGACGCTGAAGCGGATCTGCGGCGTCGACGAGGAGGATCTGCTCGACATGCTGGCCGAAATCCGGGCACTCGATCCGCGCCCGGGCATGGCGTTTTCGGGTGGCGCCAGCGACGCCATCGTCGCCGATGTCGAGGTGCGCGCCGCCAATGACGGCAGCTGGACCGTCGAACTCAACGCCGAAACGCTGCCGCGCGTGCTGGTCGACCATATCTATTTCGCCCAGGTGTCGCCGCATGCGAAGAACCAGGCGGAAAAGGATTTCCTGGCCGAATGCCTGCAGAACGCCAACTGGCTGACGCGCAGCCTCGACCAGCGGGCAAAGACCATCCTCAAAGTGGCCTCGGAAATCGTGCGCCAGCAGGATGCGTTCCTGGTCCACGGCGTGCGCCAGCTGAAGCCGCTCAATTTGCGCACGGTGGCCGACGCCATCGGCATGCACGAATCGACCGTCAGCCGCGTCACCGCCAACAAATACATGCTGACCCCGCGCGGCGTGTTCGAACTGCGCTATTTCTTCACCGCCTCGATCGCCGCATCGGGCGGCGGCGACGCGCATTCCTCGGAAGCGGTGCGTGACCGCATCAAGCAGATGATCGACGAGGAGAAACCCGTCGATGTCCTTTCGGATGACGCGATCGTCGACATGCTCAAGGAGAGCGGCGTCGATATTGCCCGGCGCACGGTCGCCAAGTATCGGGAAGGCATGAATATTCCGTCGTCGGTGCAGCGCCGGCGCGAGAAGCGGGCGCTCGCCAGCGCCGGGCGTTAGGCGCCTACGATTTTCCACAGCTTTCGAGCTTCATTGACAAGCCGCGGGGAAGTGGCTAGAAGCCCGCCCGCATGAGACGGGCCCGATGCCCGCTAGCGGATGGTCCGTCACGACAATGGCCTCGGGACGGTCAAAAAGGCGGCTTGTGATCAACCGGAAAGTTCGGATTTAAATCGGCGCGAGTGACGCCGCAAAGCTTGTGCGCACGGATCACGAGTATAAACTCGGGCCAGTTTGAAGCCTGAGCAAGGAAGGTCAGTTTTCAGATGAATCTGCGCATATCGGGAAAACACATGGATATCGGCGATGCGTTCCGCACACGCATCAACGATCGTGTCGGCGAAGCGATCGGCAAATATTTCGATCGCGGCTTTGCGGGGCACGTCACCGTCATCAAATCGGGCTCGCGCTATTCGGCGGATTGCATGATCCGGCTGGATTCCGGCGCCTCGCTGCAGGCCACGGGCGATGCCCAGGATCCGACGCTGGCCTTCGAGGCCGCGGCCGATCGGCTGGAGACCCGGCTTCGGCGCTACAAGCGCCGTCTCAAATCGCACAATTCGGGCAACGCCAATGGCGAACTGACCGACATCGCCTATACGGTGATGGCGCCGCTCGCCGATGACGACGAGGAGATCCCGGAGGATTTCGCGCCGGCCATCGTCGCCGAATCAACCATGACGCTGAAGACCATGTCTGTGGCCTCCGCGGTCATCGAGCTCGATACCAAGGACAGTCCGGTGTTCGTTTTCCGCAACGCCGGAACCGATCATCTCAATATCGTCTATCGCCGGCCCGACGGAAACATTGGCTGGATCGACCCGTCCACGACCAAGGTCGCACAGGGATAAAAGCCAGCCGCACGAGGGGTGGGGACTGGCCACGGCAGGCGAACAAGGGATTTTCAAGCATGGATCTGAGCGATCTTATCAGCGTTCCGGCGATTTTGCCGGCGTTGAAGGCGAACTCCAAGAAGCAGCTTCTGCAATTGCTTTCCGAACGGGCGGCGGCGATTTCGGGTATTCCGGAGAGGGAAGTGTTCGACACCATCCTGCAGCGTGAGCGGCTGGGCTCGACGGGCGTCGGCAATGGCATCGCCATTCCGCACGGCAAGCTCGCCGGCGTGAAGCGCATCGCCGGTGTTTTCGCCCGGCTGGAAACGCCAGTCGATTTTGAGTCGCTGGACGACCAGCCTGTCGATCTGGTGTTTCTGCTGCTGGCGCCGGAAGGGGCGGGCGCCGATCATCTGAAGGCCTTGTCGCGCATCGCACGCGTGCTGCGCGACGCCGACACGGTGGCCAAGATCAGGGGGACGCGCGATGCCGCGGCGATCCACGCGCTGTTGTCTGACACGCAGGCCTCGCACGCCGCCTGAATCTGGATTTTGAAAAAGGCTGCCAAGGGCCGCCGCGAGCGGCCCTTTTCGTTTCAGCCAACCGGTCGCTCTTAGTGGATGGCGACGGTGGTCAGGTCGTTTTCCATGGCGCCGGCCAGTGCGCGGTCACGCGCGTCGGAAAGCAGGATCGGCTGGCCATTGGCGGCAAACAGCGCCCATAGTTCCAGGCCGGGCGCAATTTCGCCGATGTTGGGGAAGCGGCCGAGCAATTCATCGCTTGAGACCTTGCGCAGATAAGCGACCGAGCCTTCGCCGAGATGGGCGAATTCACCGCTGGTCATGGTGATATTCTCGTCAGTTCTGGTCATTTCAAGCCTCCTTGGCGCGAGGACGCCGCTCAAGGCCATCCCGCATGAGAGCCATCGGTGAAGATCAGTCTTTCACCGATATATTTATTTTCCGTACCAGCCGTTCGGACTCCGGGCGATCGAGGTCGATCGACAAAAGGCCGTTCTTCAGCTCTGCCGCGATCACGCGCATGCCGTCGGCCAGCACGAAACAGCGCTGGAACTGGCGCGCGGCTATGCCGCGATGAAGGAATTCGCGCTCGGTGTCGTCGGTCTGACGGCCGCGCACGACCAGCTGGTTTTCCTCCGTTGTCACATCGAGATCGCTTTCGGCGAAACCGGCGACGGCGAGCGTTATGCGCAGCCTTTCGGCCTTGCCGTCGGCACCGCTGAGGCGCTCGATGTTGTAGGGAGGGTAGCTGTCACCGGACTTCGCCAGACGCTCCAAGGTCTTTTCCATGGCGTCGAAACCAAGGAGAAGCGGGCTGGAGAAAGGCGTCATTCGGCTCATGTTACACTGTCCTCTCAAGAGCGACATAAACTGGAAAAACCCGGATGGCATTTTTCCCGATGGCCTTGATATGGTCCGCCCCGCGACCAAGTTCAAGCCATCACAAGACCCGCCCAAAAAGACCAAGCCTTGGACTCACAGGAATAATCGACATGGCGCTTGAAACGACGCGCGGATGCAAAGAGAAGCGCTGCGGTCGTCCTTCAGGCGTGCGATCGATCCGGTGAGCTCACGGCCTCCCAAACAAGGAATTGAAATGCCCCAATCCCGCAAGATCATCATCGACACCGATCCCGGCCAGGACGATGCCGTCGCCATTCTCTTGGCGCTCGGCAGCAGCGAACTGGAGATCGTCGGCATATCAGCCGTTGCCGGCAACGTGCCGCTGAAGCTTACCGAGAAGAATGCCCGCAAGATCTGCGAACTGGCCGGCCGCCCGGAGGTCAAGGTCTATGCCGGCGCCATCCGTCCTTTGGCGCGCACACTGGTCACCGCCGAGGAAGTGCATGGCAAAACCGGCCTCAACGGCCCGCAATTGCCCGAACCGACGATGAAATTGCAGGAGCAGTATGCCGTCGATTTCATCGTCGAGACGCTGATGAAGGAAGAGAGCGGCACCATCACGCTCTGCCCGCTGGGGCCGTTGACCAACATCGCCCTGGCGCTGATCCGCGAACCGCGGATCGCGCCGCGCATCAAGGAAATCGTGCTGATGGGCGGCGGCTTCTTCGAGGGCGGCAACGTCACGCCCGCGGCCGAATTCAACATCTATGTCGATCCGCAGGCCGCCGATCTGGTGTTCAAGTCCGGCATCCCGATCGTGATGATGCCGCTCGACGTCACCCACAAGGCGCTGACCACCACCAAGCGCATCCAGGCTTTCCGCGCGCTCGGCACCAAGGTCGGCATCGCGACCGCCGAGATGCTGGAATTCTTCGAGCGTTACGACGAGGGCAAATACGGCACCGATGGCGGCCCGCTGCACGACCCCTGCGTCATCGCCTACCTCCTGAAGCCGGAGCTGTTCAAGGGCCGTAACTGCAACGTCAGCGTGGAGACCGCCTCGGAACTGACCATGGGCATGACCGTGATCGACTGGTGGGGCGTCACCAAGCGGGAAAAGAACGCCATGGTGATGCGCGACATCGACCATGACGGCTTCTTCGCGCTGCTGGTCGAGCGGCTGGGGCGGCTTTAAAAAAGCTCCCTTCTCCCCGTTCACGGGGAGAAGGCCCCGGCAGGGGGATCAGGGGCGGCGCAGACGTTGATATTTTACCCGCGCTGCCCTCACCCGATCAGTTCGCGACCACCATACCGGGGCGAGCCGCCTGTCTCGCCCGTCCCCCGTGATCGGGGCGAGGGAAGGGAGTTTCTACTTCGACCTCGAAAACGCCAGCCACAGGCCGCCGCCGACCAGAAAACTGCCGCTGATCCTGGACATGAGCTTGATGCGGCTGGCCGACAGCAGGCGCCCGGCGCGGCCGGCGGCGAGTGCGTAGGTCGAATCCGACATGGCGGCGAAGATCATGGCGGTCAGGCCCATGACGATGATCTGCAGCGAGTAGTTGCCTTGCGGCGCGATGAACTGCGGAAAGAAGGCGCCGAAGAACACCAGCGTCTTGGGATTGCTCAGCGCCACCAGCAGGCCTTGCAGGAAGAAGCCGCCGCGCGGTTTTCTCGCCGTTCCGTCGGCGTTCAGCGTGCCCTTGGAGCGGAACATCTGCACGCCCATCCAGATCAGGTAGGCGGCGCCGATCAGCCTGACCCATTCGAACCAGTGGCCCATGCCCGCGATCAGCGTGTTGAGGCCGATGCCGACAATGGCGATCATGATGGCAAGCCCGGCCTGCGTGCCGGCGACGTTGGCCAGACCGGCGCGGGTTCCATGGCGGATGCTGTTGGCGATGATCAGCGTGACCGTCGGTCCCGGCACCAGGATGATGACGATGCAGGCGAGAACATAGGCGGCGTAGAGTTCCAGCGACATGGATTTTTCCCTCGGAGTGCCGCCGACGCGGCGCGACTGGGACAATCAATGCATGGCCGCAGCCTCCACGCAAGACGTCCGAGAAGCACCTCGCCGTCGTATGCGCGTCAGGCGCCGGCAGGCCAAGGCAGTGTCGCCTCATAGGCGGCCGCCGCCCTCAGCACAGCGAGATCGCCACGCGGCCGGCCTATCAGCTGCATGCCCATTGGCCGACCCTTGTCGTCGAAGCCGACCGGCACGTTGACCGCCGGGCAGCCGCCAAGCGTGGCGAAGGCTGAAACCTGCATCCAGCGGTGATAGCTGTCCATCGGCCGTCCCGCGACCTCACTGGGCCAGTGCATGCCGACGTCGAAGGGGAAGACCTGCGCGGTGGGCAGGGCGATGAGGTCGAATCGGTCGAAGATCGACAGCAGCATCCGATGCCAGGAGGTGCGCACGACCGAGGCCGCGCGGATCTGCGGCGCCGTCAGCCGCATGGCGTTCTCGATTTCCCATATGGCTTCCGGCTTCAGCAAGCCTCGTCTGGATGGATCGTCATAGTGGACCTTGAGGGCGCAACCGCTGCTGGCCTGGCGCAGCGTCACGAAGGCCTGCCAGAGCGCCTCGAAGTCGAAATCCGGCAGCAAGGGCTCCGCTGGGAAGGATGCATCCGCGAACCGGCCGAGAGCCGCCTCGCACAGATCGAGAATGCCCGCCTCGATCGGCAGATGGCCGCCGAGGTCGCCGAACCAGGCGACGCGGCCGCCCGTCGAGGGCGGTGCAAGCCCTTCGAGGAACGAACCCGGTTTCTCATAAGACAGGGGCGCCTGCGGATGGTAGCCCGCCTGCACGTCGAGCAGCAGCGCCATGTCGGCGACGTTGCGGCCCATCGGGCCTTCGACACCCATCTGCGCGTGGAAGACCTCAAGATCGGGTCCGGCGGGAACAAGCCCTTGCGACGGCCGGAAACCGTAGACATTGTTCCAGCCTGCCGGATTGCGCAGCGAGCCGCCGAAGTCGCTGCCATCGGCGACGGGCACCATGTCGAGCGCCAGCGCCACCGCCGCGCCGCCGCTCGAGCCGCCGGCGGTGAGCGCGGGATCGAAGGCGTTCAGCGTCGGCCCGAAGACATTGTTGTAGGTGTTGGAGCCGAGCCCGAATTCGGGGACATTGGTCTTGCCGATGATGATGGCGCCGGCGTTGCGGATGCGCTCGACGAAGAAATCGTCTTCCTGCGGCACGAAATCGGCGAAGATCGGCGAGCCGAAGGAGGTTCTGAGGCCAGTCGTCGAGGCGAGGTCCTTGATGGCGATCGGCAGGCCGAAGAGTGTCCCGGTTTCGCTCGCCTGCCTGGCATCGGCTGCATCGGCCTCGCGCAGGATATCGCCGCGATCGCGCAACGAGACGATGGCGTTGACCTGCGGGCTAACCGCTTCGATGCGGTCGAGGAAGGCCGTCACCACCTCGCGTACGGACAGTTTCTTGCGACGGATGGCGCCGGCAAGCTCGATAGCGGACAGGCGGCAGATATCGCCGGCCGGCGGCACAGCGTGTTTCGTCTCAGGGCGCATCATTTCAGCTGACGTCCTGCAAGGCTTGATCGACATCCCTGGCCAGCGGGATCGACGGCTGGGCGCCGGGCTTGAGACATGCGAGCGAGCCCGCCGCACCGGCTCGCGCCAGCGCCTTGTCGAGCGCAAGGCCGGACGACAGGCCGGCAGCGAAGTAGCCGCAGAAGGTGTCGCCGGCGGCGACTGTGTCGACAGGCGTGATCTTCATGGCCGCAACGGTGAGGAAATCGCTCGGCGTCGCCGCCATGACGCCATCGCCGCCGAGGGTGACGACGATGGTGCGGCCGGTTTTCGCGGCAAAGTCGCGCATGCGTGCCGCACGGTCGCGGCCGTTCAGCGCCAGCGCCTCGCCATAGAGGTCGAACTCGGTCTCGTTGGCGACGGCATAATCGGCCTTGCCGAGGAAAGCCGCCGCGTCGCCCTGGAAAGGAGCGGTGTTGAGCACGGTGATGGCGCCGGCGGCCCGTGCCTGTTCGAGTGCCGCATCGACGGTCGCCAGCGGGATCTCGTGCTGGAGCAGCACGACATCGCCCTTTTTCAGGAAGGCCTTGGAGAGGTCGCCGGGCACCACGGAAGCATTGGCGCCGGGAACCACGGCGATGATGTTCTCGCCATCGGCACCGACCATGATCAGTGCCGTTCCGGTCGAGGCAAAGGTTTCGCCCACGCCCGACAGGTCGACCATGGCCTCGCGCAGCAATGCCAGCGCCTCGCCGGCGAAACTGTCCTTGCCGACGGCGCCGACCATGCGCACCGGGACACCGGCGCGCGCGGCGGCAAGCGCCTGGTTGGCGCCCTTGCCGCCGGGCGCCGTGGCGAAACCGGAACCGCTCACCGTTTCGCCGGGGCTCGGCAAGCGGTCAACTTTGGCGATAAGGTCGAGATTGATCGAGCCGATGACGACTATCAAGAAAGTGCCTCCCTGCCAGCGCTGGCCGGAAATCAGGATCGACTTTCGGAAAGCACGATGTGGATCGAGATCCACAATGTGGATCGAGATGGCGAGGTGCGCCGGTGCATCCGTATCTATGCGCCGTCACCCCGGTGCGGGGAAGCTAGCGCGTCATGCGATGAGTTGCCAGACCATGTGGATGTCAAAAAGCGATTTGTCGCCTCACTCGCAGCGCACGGTGACGGTGCCCTGATAGCTGCCGGCGGGAAAGATGCCGCTCGACTTGGTGGCGGTGAGATCGACCTGCAGGGCGTGGGTACCGTTGGTGACCCTTTGCGGCACGCTTCCGTTGATGTCGACCCCCGAGCCATCGAGCCGGAAGACAGAGGCGAAAGTGACGTTGGTGCCGCCGCCGCTCGGCGCGGACGAGAATGCGGCAGGCGCCGGCGCCGAAACCGAATAGCAGTCGAGCAAGTTGAGGATGGAGCACAATAGGGAGCTCGCCACCACGGTGGCGCTGGCGCTCGATCCGCCTGCCTGTTTGGAGCTCAGTATGCTGATGGCCGGATTTGCGGTCATCGTCCCCGATGCCCCGACCATGATTGTGCAGGTGCCGATGATCACAGCTTGCGCGGGAAGGCAGAAGCCGGCAAGGGCTGCCATCGTAAGCAGCGCGCGACTATTTCTTTTTCTTTTTCTTGCCATCGCTGTTTCCGGTCCTGATGGTCCAGCCTTCGTTGGCCCATCCAGGTGACGCGGCCGCGGTGGCGGGAGCGCTGGTGGCCACGCTTCCCGTCGGGCCGTCGCCGCCGAGGCCCATTTTGAGCAGTTTCAGCTCCAGTTGCAGGCGCTGGACTTCCAGTTCGTAGAGGCGGCTGCAATCGAGGCGTTTCGGTGTGCGCCCGATCGGGATCACCACCCGGCCATAGGTCGCGACGCCATTGTCCGTCTGGTTGTTGCCTCTGATCACGCCGAGATCGACATAGGCACCGGAACCGGAAACGGCGGAACGGCAAGTGGTGCCGTCCGAGGCATGGACCTCGTCCTGGCCCTGGGGCAAGGTGACGCCGGGCAAATTGAAGCCGTTCTCGTTCTGGTTGAGATTGTAGATCTGGTCCTGGGCCTGGGTTGGAGCGGTGCCTGCCACAGCAGCCGCGAGTGCCAGCGTCAGGACTTGCGGTGCCCAAAAAACTTTCCGCATATCTGCGCCCTTATCTGCGTCTGCTGGTTGGGGAAGGGGATGCTTTCGGTACAGATACGCACTTTACGCTCGGCAGCGCCGCCGAAGGGCACGACCACAAGGACCGGACGGGAAGCCTGGGCACCGAGCTGGAAGGCAGCCGGTGATATCCTGGCGTCCACCGGCTGAAAATCCTGATCGTAGACGTGGATTTCGATCTTGATCTTCTGGTCGTATGGATTGGCCGGGAAGACACGAACCGCGAAGACGTCGGTGAAACTGTTGACCTCGCCGCGCATCGGCGACATCGACTGGGCCGCAGCGGCAGCGGGGATCAGGCCGACGGCCAGCGCCGTCGCCAGGGGTCCAAAAAATTTCAAGGATGCCTCCTTCCCGGGCGCTACTCGCAGCGCAGCGTTACCGTTGCCTGATAGTTGCCGTTGGCGAAGCGGTTGCTGCCGCCCTTCGTGCCGGCGAGATGGACCGAAACGAGGTCGGCGCCGGGTGTGCTGATGGCGGTCGCGGAACCGGTCTCGACGATGGAGTGCGCACCGGCGGAAGAGTAGGTTGGTGTCCAGGTGGTCGATGTCGTGTCGGCCGACGGCACCGTCGTGGCGGTAACCGGATCGACGCTCACCGACACGCCGCCTGTCGTCGTCAGCGTGACGGTTCCGGCAGAGCCGCCGCTGTTGTGGGAACTGAGTGTCTGGAGGTCGGGACTGACCGTCATCGTGCCGTTGGTGGCAATGACAAGCGTGCAGGTCGGGGTGATCGTGCCATTGAAAATGACATTTTGCGTCGCAGCCAATGCAGGCTGGCCCAGACACGCGACCAGCAAGGTTGCACCGAAGGCGGTGCGAAACAACTTCATCGAGACCTCCTATTAAGTCGGATCGCCCGAATTAACAGGAGTCATGATCGCTTTATCGTGGTTAATTTAGCGTAAACTAAAATAATTCGCGGAAATAACATCTTATAAAAACCGAAGGTTGTCCCCGGTTGTATCGTGAATTTCCGATAGAGCCCAAGTAATACTTTCCGCTTTCCAAGATCTGTAAATTTCTTCGCCGAAAACTGGAAAAACGATATTTATGATGACACTTGACCTGCCTCCCAGCCAAGGATGGCGCGCTTGCGGGTCAGGCCCCAGTGGTAGCCGGTGAGGTCGCCGGACTTGCCGATGGCGCGATGGCAAGGCACCACGAAGGAGAGCGGGTTGGCGCCATTGGCGGCGCCGACCGCGCGGCTGGCGCTTGGCGCGCCGATGCTGGCGGCGATCGAGGAATAGGTGCGAGCCTTGCCCATCGGGATCTGCAGCAGCGCCTCCCAGACGCGAACCTGGAAGTCGGTGCCGATCATGACGACATGCAGCGGCTGGTTGGGGCGCCACAGCGTCGGGTCGAAGATGCGCGCGGCGTAAGGACCGGTCGCGGCCAGGTCCTCGACATAGATGGCGTTCGGCCAGCGGCTGGACATGTCGGCGAAGGCGGCGCGCTCCTCGCCGGGGTCGCTGAAGGCGAGGCCGGCAAGCCCGCGGTCGGTGGCCATGATCAGGGCGGTGCCGAAGGGCGAGGGATGGTAGCCGTAGCGGATGGTGAGGCCGGCGCCGCGCGTCTTGTAGTCGCCCGGCGACATTGCCTCATGGGTGACGAACAGGTCATGCAGGCGGCCAGGGCCGGACATGCCCAGTTCGAACGAGGTTTCGAGCAGCGGCATGCCGGAATCGAGCAACCGGCGGGCGTGGTCGAGCGTCACCGCCTGCAGGAAGGCTTTGGGCGACAGGCCGGCCCAGCGGGTGAAGAGTTTTTGCAGGCCGGTTGGCGTCTCGCCGACTTCCTCGGCAAGCTCCTCGAGCGAAGGCTGATCGCGATAGTCGAGGCTGATCTTCTCGATGGCGCGGCGCACGATCTCGTAGTCGCTGCCTTGCGGCGTGATGTCCTTTTTGAGGACGGCTGTCTGTGTGGTCATCGAACTGTCTCCTTGGCCAGGAATATCGCCCCTTGGGGCGGCGATCGCCACCCGAAACTTGCCTTCTTGCCGCGCATACCCAGATAGACTCGGGGTTTCGAGAGCCTGTTCCATCCCGATGGGTCGGGATGGGGCTCTCTCTTTGTGTTCGAGCATGATGTTTTCCGAAAACCGGTATCCACTTTTCGGGATCATGCTCCTGCCAGGAGTCGCTCATGGCTGGCGAGAAAGTGCATCTGACCGGGGCAAAGGAAACCTTGCTGATGACGCTGTACGGCAAGGCGCTGGAGAGCCGGTTGCCCCATTCGCTGCTTGGGGATCATTTCGCCGACGAGGCGGTGCGCAAGATCGACTATGACTTCTCCAGGCTCAAGGTCGACGAGAATCTCGGCATCGGCCTGGCGATCCGGGCCAAGACACTGGACGTTCGTGTAGAGGATTTTCTGGCCAGAAATCCCGGCGCCATCGTGCTGCATCTGGGCTGCGGGCTCGATACGCGCATCTTCCGTGTCGATCCGCCACCAGGCGTGGACTGGTTCGATGTCGACTATCCCCAGGTCATCGAACTCAGGCGAAGACTTTACCCGTCACGCGACCGTCATCATCTCATCGCTTCGTCGGTGACCGAGCCCGGCTGGCTGGCCGAAGTGCCCCGCAACCGCCCGGCCATCGTGGTGGCGGAAGGGCTGACGCCCTATCTTCCCGCCGATGAGGGGCTGCGCCTGGTTTCGCGGCTTGTCTCGCATCTTGCCGGCGGCGAGCTGATGTTCGACGCCTACAGCCGTTTCGGCCTGACGCTGCTTCGTCTCAATCCCACCATCAAGGCGACTGGCGCCGAGGTTCACTGGGCGATCGATGATCCGCACGAGCTGGAGCTGGCGGTTCCGAAACTGCGGTTCGTCGAGGATATTTCCGCCTACATGCCCGAACACGCCGCCCGCATGGGCTGGCCCGCCAAACTCTTCGTTCGCCTTTGGAAACACATTCCGGCGCTGCGCAAGGTCGGCAGGCTTCTGCGCTATCGGTTCTAGAGCAATTCCAGGAAAAGTGTGAACGGTTTTCCCGGGAAAAGCGCGTAGCGCTTTCCCTAGGGAATTGCGTCAAAACAAAGAGCCGTTTAGCGCGCCTTGGCGGTCGCCAGCGCGCGCGAAAAGGCTGTCGCAAAGCTCTCGCGGGACTCGGGGTCGAGAAAGCCGCCGATCGGCACGTTCTGGCCTTGGCCTTCAACCGTCATTTTGGTGATGCCGATCTCGGCGTGACGGGCGACCGAAAACCGGGCCCAGAACGGGTTGAAGCGGTGGGCTTCCGATTTTCCCGAAGGGGCCGTCTTGCGGATGTCGAGGGTGGTACGCGAGACCGATACCTCCTCGCGGGCGCGGGCGGCGCGGTAGTTGACGCGGAAGGCGATGTAGACGGCGACCACGTCGAGACCGAAGAAGCCGAATACCGGCCAGGCGCCGCGCGACAGGAAGAACGCGCCGGTCGCCAGCCAGCCGAACGACAAAGCGCCCATCAGGACCAGGAAGCCTGTCCTGCCAAGCGACCGGTGTGGGGTCAGCAATGCGTGAAAGAAGGGCTCGTCGGCCTGGAACGAGGCGTTTGTGTCGCTCATGACAGGATATTATAGGAGGGAAATGGCGAGCCCCAAGTCCAAAGATTCTTCCATGCCCGAAAAAGAATTGCCGCCAGGACGGCGCGATGGTTCCAATGCCAAGCCGCGCCCACGGCCGGTGCGGCGGACGTCGCGCTACGGTCCGGCGGAAGTGCACGAGATCTTCCGCCGGTTTTCCGTCCAGCGGCCGGAGCCGAAGGGTGAGCTCGAACATGTCAACGCGTTTACGCTCTTGGTGGCGGTGGTGCTTTCGGCGCAGGCGACCGATGCCGGCGTCAACAAAGCGACAAGGGCCTTGTTCAAAGCCGCCGACACGCCGCGGAAGATGCTGGCGCTGGGCGAGGCCAAGGTCGGCGACTATATCAGGACCATCGGTCTGTGGCGCAACAAGGCCAAGAACGTCATCGCGCTGTCGGAAGCGCTGATCCGCGACCACGGCGGGGAAGTGCCCGACAACCGCGACCAGCTGGTCAAGCTGCCAGGCGTCGGGCGCAAGACCGCCAATGTCGTGCTCAACATGGCCTTCGGCCAGCATACGATGGCGGTCGACACGCATATTTTCCGGATTGGCAACCGGCTTGGCCTGGCGCCCGGCAAGACGCCCGAACAGGTCGAGCAAGGGCTGCTGAAAATCATCCCGGACGAATATATGCGCCATGCGCATCACTGGCTGATCCTGCATGGGCGCTATGTCTGCAAGGCGCGCAAGCCGGATTGCCCGGCCTGCGTCATCGCCGATATCTGCAAGGCTGAGGAGAAGACGACCAGCATTCCGGCGCCCTTGGTGCCGATCGCTCCGCTCGATCCGGTGGACGAGGTTCAGAGCCAAGGCTGACTGGCCCGGGCTTCAACTCTCCTCCACGAACACCTCTTCGCGCTTCTTCTTGACCGAGGGCAGGAAGACGATGACGAGCACGGCCAGCGCCACCAGCAGCAGGCCGGCGCTGATCGGCCGCGTCAGGAAGGTTGAGGCGTCGCCGCGCGACAGGATCATGGCGCGGCGCAGGTTTTCCTCGAGCAGCGGGCCGAGCACGAAGCCGAGCAGCAGGGGTGCCGGTTCGCAGCGCAGCTTGGTGAGGACATAGCCGAGCAGGCCGAAGAAGGCGACGGCATAGAGATCGAAAGCATTGGTGTTGACGCTGTAAACGCCGATCGAGCAGAACGCCATGATGATCGGGAAGAGCACGTAATAGGGGATCGTCAGCAGCTTCACCCAAAGGCCGATCAGCGGCAGGTTGAGGATGATCAGCATCAGATTGCCGATCCACATCGATGCGATGATGCCCCAGAACAGCGCCGGCTGCTCGGTGGCGACATTGGGGCCGGGCACGATGCCCTGGATGATCATGGCGCCGATCATCAGCGCCATGACAGGATTGGCCGGAATGCCCAGCGTCAGCATCGGGATGAAGGAGGTCTGGGCGCCGGCATTGTTGGCCGATTCCGGTCCGGCGACGCCGGCGATGGCGCCCTTGCCGAATTCCTGCGGGGTTTTCGACACGCGTTTCTCGACCGAATAGGAGGCAAAGGCCGCAAGCACCGCACCACCGCCGGGCAGAATGCCGAGCGCCGAACCGATGATGGTTCCGCGCACGATGGGTGCTGCCATACGCTTGAAGTCGTCGCGGGTCGGCATCAGACCGGAGACCTTGCTGATCAGCACCGAGCGCTCATGCTCGTTTTCAAGGTTGCGCAGGATCTCGGCGACGCCGAAGACGCCGACCGCCACGGCGACGAAATTCAGTCCGTCGGCATATTCGCGGATGCCAAGGGTGAAGCGCGGCGCGCCGGTGTAGATGTCGGTGCCGACGATGCCAAGCAGCAGGCCGAGCACGACCATCGCCAGCGCCTTGACGATCGAGCCATGGGCGAGCGCGATGGACGAGACGAGGCCGACGATCATCAACGAAAAATACTCCGCCGCGCCGAACTGCAGGGCTATCGCCGTCAACGGCGGGGCAAAGACGGCGACGAGGAAGGTCGACACCGTGCCGGCGAAGAACGAGCCGATCGCGGCGATCGCCAATGCCGCCCCGGCGCGGCCCTGGCGGGCCATCTGATAGCCGTCGATGGCGGTGACGGCCGACGAGGATTCACCGGGCATGTTGATGAGAATGGCGGTGGTCGAGCCGCCATACTGGGCGCCGTAGTAGATGCCGGCAAGCATGATTAGGGAAGAAACCGGGTCGCCGATCTGGAAGGTGATCGGCAACAGCATGGCGATGGTTGCGGTGGCGCCGATGCCGGGCAGGACGCCGATCAGCGTGCCGAGCAGGACGCCGATCAGGCAGAAGCCGAGATTGGCCGGCGTCGAGGCGGTCGAAAAGCCGAGCGCGAGATTGTTGAGCAAGTCCATGTCAGCGTCTCACAATGCCAGCCATGAGGGCAGCCAGGGGCCGAAGCGCTGGAACGGCAGGCCGAGCGCGTAGCTGAAGACGAGGACCGAGAACAGCGTCAGGCCAGCCGACAACACGAGCGCGGTGAGCGGCTTCATGCGGCCGCTGGCGAAGGCGGCGATCAGCGCCGTCAGGAAGATCGACGGCACGAAGCCGAGGCCGCGCACCGTCAGGCCGAAGAAGATCGGCGCCGGCAGGATGAACAACATGCCGCGCCACGCCACTGGGCCGATCGGCTCGCCCTCGACGCGTATCGCCTGGACGAGGATGATGGCGCCTAGCAGGATCAGCACGATCGCCAGGACCAGCGGGAAATAGCCCGGCCCCATGCGCAACGCCGTGCCGATTTCGAGGCTGAGCGACTGCAGCGCGAAGAACGCACCGAAAAAGATGAACAGCGCGGCGCACAGGCCGTTGGTCCTGTCGATTGCGAAAGGTTTCATGACGGTCCTCCCAGGCGCTGGAGCCTGCCGTTGCAAATGGGAAATCGGATCGAAGCGAACGGGGCGCCGCGGGCGCCCCGTTTCAAGCCATCAGTCGGCGTACTGGCCGGCGGCTTCGATGATCGGCTTCCAGCGCGCGATCTCGCTTTCCAGCTTGGCCTTCAGCGCCGCCGGCGTCGCGTCGGCCTCCGATGACGGCCTGGTGCCGAGTTCGGCGAAGCGGGCGATGACGTTTGGGTCCTTCAGGGCAACCTGGAGCGATTTCGACAGGCGGTCGGTGATCTCGGCCGGCGTGCCCTTCGGCGCATAGAGGCCGTGCCAGATGCCGACCTGCACCGCGGGGAGGCCGGCTTCGATCGTCGTCGGCACATCCTTCAGCACGTCGAGGCGCTCCGGCGAGGTGACGGCATAGGCCTTGATCGTGCCGCCCTGGATCTGCTTGGTGGTGTTGGTGGTCTGGTCGCACATAATGTCGACCTGGCCGCCGAGAAGATCGGTCATGGCCGGGCCGGTGCCCTTGTAGGGCACGGTGACCAGCGGCGTGCCGATGGCGCTCATGAACAGCATGCCGCACAGATGCGAGGCCGCACCGATACCGGCATTGGCGACGGTGATGCTGTCCTTGTTGGCGTTGGCGTAGTCGACAAGCCCTTTCAGATCGGTCGGCGGAAGATCCTTGCGGCCGATGATGGTCATCGGCACTTCGGTCACCAGGCCGACATATTCAAAGGCGTTCAGCGTGTCGTAGGCCAGCTTTCTGTAGAGCGTCGCACTCGTCGCCATGCCGATGTGATGGAGGAGCAGCGTGTAGCCATCGGGATCGGCATTGGCGACGCGGCCCGCGCCGAGCGTGCCGCCGGCGCCGCCGACATTCTCGACGATGACCTGCTGGCCGAGATCCTTCGACATGGCTTCCGCGACGAGCCGGGTGACGGTGTCGGTCGGACCGCCTGCCGCAAACGGCACGACAACGGTGATGGTACGTTCGGGATAGGATTGTGCGTCGGCGGCGAACGAATAAAGCGTGACGGCCGCGGCGGCGGCCAGAGCGGCAACAAATTTTCGCATCGTAATTCTCCTCCGGGATATGAATAAACCGCTGCGCGGAACTCCTCTCAATGCCGGCCGCGGATGAAACAACAACCAGCGCAGGCCAATAGATTGCAATCGGACTCAAATGGCAAACTGGGATATCCGCGGCAGCCGGCACGCAACGGATAGATGTTCGAACCACAAGGCGGGATCCGAAACGGTCGATAGTCGACCGGCTTCGGCAAATGCCGATTGCAGACCCTACTCGCTCACGTTCTATTCCAGATCTATTGGTAGCCGTAACCGCGCGCCATCGCCGCCGCGAAGACCGGGATCAGCAGGAAGACGAAGGCCTCGGCGCGGATATAGGTCTTCACCGAGGCCAGTTCGCCCGCCGGCACGGCGAAGGCGGGATTGGCGCTGGCCTGCCGGTTCCAGGAAATGAAGCGCACGGTCGGGATGATCGACAGCAGGCCGACAATGCCGAATGCCGCCATCTTGGCCCAGAACATCCAGTTGTAGACGTAGAACTCCCAACCCTTGAGGCCCCAGAAGACACGGCCGATGCCGACGATGATGATGAGTGAGGCGATGATGCCATAGTGGCGGTCGATGCCCGCGAGTCGCTTGAGGGCTACGGCGGGCAGGTCGCCGCGGATCAGCACGAATTCGGCGCCGATGATCCCTGCCAGGGAAAACACCAGCAGATGATGGATAATGGCAAGCACAAGGTCGGTCGTGTCCATGTTTCTTTCCTTGGGTTGAGCACGCGTCTGAAAAGGTCGCGCCGCAAATGTGCTGAATCAGCCTGCCGGGAAATTAACACCGTCGGGCAGAATTCCCATAGAAGCTGAATCCCTGGTCTTAGGCGGCGTTGACGCTCGGTCCAGGCACGTTAGGTTCGCAGGCATGACCGGTCTGGAACGCCCCCTGTATCCGATGGCCTGGCGCGGCTGAAGATCTGCTTCGGGCTGCTATTCTGGATGATGGCGAGTCGTCCGCTGGCCCTTGCACCGCAGGGGCAATTTGCTAAGCGCGGACAAGATCAGCGAGGCAAAATCCCATGAACAACCGCAAAGTGACCGTCGCTCCCGTCATCGAGACGCAGCGAACCATTCTGCGGGCGCACCGGCTGGAGGATTTCGACGCCTATGCAACAATGTGGGCCGACCCGGCCGTTACCCGCTTCATCGGCGGCAAGCCGCGCACGCGCGAGGAAAGCTGGATGCGCTTCCTGCGTCATGCCGGCCTGTGGTCGCTGCTCGGCTACGGCTTCTGGGCGATCGAGGAGAAGGCGACGGGCCGCTTCGTCGGCGAGGCCGGGTTTCACGACCTGAAGCGCGACATGGAGCCGTCGATCGAAGGCATTCCCGAGGCCGGATGGGCGCTGGCGCCGGAAGTGCACGGGGCAGGCCTCGCCACAGAGGTCGTCGGCCGTGTCCTGGCCTGGGGCGAAGAAACCTTCGGACGGGTGAAAACCGTCTGCATCATCGATCCCGAGAATACCGCCTCGTTGAATGTCGCTGACAAGGTCGGCTATCGCGAGGTGTTGCGGACCACCTATCATGACGCGCCGACCGTGCTGCTGGAGCGGCTGTCCTGAACGGCATTGCAGATCCGGTAGACTAGCCCGCCTTGCGGCGCAGCTTCCGCGCCAGATCGGCCCATGGATCGACGCTTTCGACGGCCGGCGTGACGCCTCGGCCTAGCAGCACCGTCGAGGCATCGAACGGCGTCGGTCTGGCGATCCCATAGCCCTGGGCATAGTCGACGCCGATGGTCTTCAGCGCGGCGGCGATACCGTCGCTCTCGACGAACTCGGCGATGGTGCGCTTGCCCATGACCTTGCCGATGTGGTGGATCATCTCGACCATGGCGCGGTCGATGCGGTCGTCCAGCATGTCCTTGACGAAGCTGCCGTCGATCTTGAGGTAGTCGACCGGCAGGTGCTTCAGATACGCGAAAGACGACATGCCGGAGCCGAAATCGTCGAGCGCGAAGCGGCAGCCCAGGCCGCGCAGATCGGCAATGAAGCGCATGGCGTTGGTGAGATTGGCGATAGCGCTGGTTTCGGTGATCTCCAGGCAGATCATGGCAGGCGAAATGCCATGGATGAGGAATTGCTCGCGCAGGAAGCCGAGAAAGCTTTCGTCGCCGAAAGTCGCGCCGGAAAGATTGATGGCGCATGTTGCGATGGGCGGCGTGCGCGGATCGGCCTGCCGGGCGGCCAGGATGCGGAAGGTGTTGCGCACCACCCAGCGGTCGATCGACGGCATCAGGCCGTAGCGCTCGGCCGCGGGAATGAAACTCTGCGGGGTGACGAAGCTGCCATCTTCGTCGGTCAGCCGCAACAGGATCTCTATATGCGCTCCAGCCTCGACGACGTCGTCGTTGAGCGGCCAGATTTCCTGAGCATGAAGCCGGAAACGGTCTTGCTCCAGCGCGGCGTGCAGGCGCTGCACCCAGGCCATCTCGCCAAAACGCTCGCGCAAGTCGACGTCGCCATCGCTGTGGATCTGGACGCGGTTGCGGCCCTTTTCCTTGGCCATGTAGCAGGCGACGTCGGCGGCCCGTAGCGTTTCCTCGATCGTCACCTGCGCATTGGCGATCTCCACCATGCCGACACTGACGCTGGTGTTGAACGGCCTGCCATCCCAGACGAAATGCAGGTTCTGCACCGCCGCGCGCAGCCGTTCGGCGATGTCGCACGCTTCGTTGGCTCCACAATCGACGAGCAGCACGCCGAACTCATCGCCGCCCAACCGTGCCAGCACGTCGCCCGGCCGCAAATCGCAGGTCAGCAGCGCCGAGATCTGGCGCAGCAACTGGTCGCCCGCCGCATGGCCGCACGTATCGTTGACCAGCTTGAACTGATCGAGATCGAGATACATCAAGGCGTGTTGCCGGGGCTGGCCCTGCAATTCGACGATGGTCCTTTCCAACCGGCTTTCGAAATCGCGCCGGTTGGCGAGCCCGGTCAACGCATCATGCGAAGCCTGCCACGAAAGCCGCTCGATATAATCCTCTTCGCGCGTCATGTCGTGGAAGGCGAGCACGGCACCGACGACCTCACCGGAAACGAGCAGCGGTGCGCCGGTCAATGCGACGGGAACAACAGAGCCGTCCGGCCGCTGCAGCAATTGTGGACGGGCGCTGGACCGGCGCGCTTCGCCGGCCAGGAGACGCTCGACCAACTGCGTTTCTTCAACGCCGGTGTCCTTGTCGACGAGGCGAAAGAACGCTGCGATGGGTTTGCCCCTGGCAGTGCCGAGCGGGCATGCCAGCAGCTTCTCGGCAACCGCATTCATGTAGTCGAGCCGCCCGTCGCGGCCGGTGCAGACGACGGCCTGGCCGATCGAAGCCAGCGTGATCTGGGCGCGCTCGCGCTCGGCATTGAGCGCCAACTGGAAGGCCTGGCGCTGCGCCAGGAGCTTGCGCGTGCGCCACACGGCAAGCAGGATCAACGATGCGGCCGTGACGAGATTGGCGAAGGTAAGCAGCATCCGGATGAAGCGCGATCCTTCGCCGAGACTGTCCGAGAAAGCCTTGGACAACGGGGTGACCTGATGATCGAGCCGATGGATTTCCGCTTTCCAGGCGCCGATCTCGGCTGCCGACGCCGGCCCCTTGCCCAGCGTCGCATGCATCGTATCGCCGAGCCGCTGGATGGCGAGGATCATCGTGTCGGCCGCTGCCCAGTCCCGAATGGCGGTGTCGAGATAGCTGAAGTTCCGGAAATTCTGGAAAAGCCAGATCATCCCGGCGACGTCGTCCGGGTGGTTTCTGCCTTGCAGGAAGCCTGCCCGCGCGGCCTCTGTATCGGGCTCGGGCTGCTCCAGCGCCAGGCGGGCCGAACGGTCGGCGAGCGGAACGGCGATCGCTTCGCGATACTCGCCGAAGAACTCCTCATTGCCGGTGTCCGCATAGAGGCTGAGGAAATAGATGGCGTGCTTTTGCCCCTTGGACCACTGGCTTTCGCCGCCGACATAGGCGCGAACCGCCGAAAGGGTGTGTAGGCTGAGGCTGGCGACCAGCGCCTGGATGAGGACGACGGCGATGAACGGCCAGACGAGCCCGAGAAGACGGGGGCTGGCGTCCATCGATGACGGCTTAGAATCCACGGACGTGCCATGATCCTGTCAGCGCGTCTGTCCGACTGTTTCACCCGTCGGTTGAGACGATTTTCTTCTCTCATGTCGCTCAAATGGCGACAACAAGCGGGTATCACGCGGGACTTAACAGCAAATAAATAGTTCCGTCCTCTATGAGCCTTTTCTTGATTTGGGTAGCCGAATATTACGCCACGTCAAGTGACTGCTTCGAGTTGAATCGGGTTGTATTCGAAGCTTATCGGTCCTTTTCCGGGCCGCAACCGCGCGGCTAGCGCACAGTCTCCGTTGCGAGACTTGCCTGTTCGAGCATCGAGGCATCCTCGCCAAAGGCACGGGTGGCACGGGCTGCCGCCTCGAGCAGAGGCCGTTTCATGCGCTCGAGGAAGGCGGCATCGACGCGCGTGCTGGGACCAGCCAGCGTCAGCGCGCCGAGCAGCACACGCCCCGGTCCGAATACCGGTGCCGAGATGCCCGCCGTTTCGGGATCCCGATCGCCGACGGCGAGGCAGTTGCAGGTCCGGCGTATGGTCTCATAGGGTTCGCCCGGCTGGCCGGAAAACGCCGCAAGCACGCGGCCGCCGGAGCCGAGAAGCAAAGGCAATACGTCACCCTCGCGGATCGTGTAGCGGATCGGATGCTTGGATTCGACGCGGTAAAGACAGGTGCGGACGTCGCCCGAGCGGACATAGAAGGCAACGCTCTCCCAACTGCGCTCGGAAAGGTCGCGCATGATCGGCAGCAGGATGTCGACCGCCACGACCGAACGCTGATAGAGCGTGCCCAGCCGGAAGGTTGCAGGCCCGACGCGATAGCGCCCGTCGTCCAGCCGCTCGAGCAGTTGCCCACGCAGCAGCGAACTGGCCAGCCGCAGGATCGTGCTCTTGTAAAGACCGGTGCGCGCCGCGATTTCCGCCAGGCTGAGCGAGCGATCGGCCGTGGTGAAGGCATCGAGGATGGCAATCGCCCGATCAAGGGCCGCGACACCTTCGGCGGACGCGCGCCGGCTTACAGCATCAGTTGATCTGCTTGGTGAGTCCATTGTGGTTCCAACCCCGAGATGCCCGAGGGCCAGTCTGTCGCGCTGCCGGGGCGTTCTGTCCAGCAGAATATCGTTCCCGTTGACAGAACTCGGTAACATCTGCTTGAACTCGATCACGGGTCTGTGAATGCAGGCGCGTTTGGCAGGCACCGGAGGAGGTGTCGCGATCTGGAGGAATCCCATGCTGAACAGACGCAGATTTTTGATGAGCACGGCGGCTGCAGGCGCTGCCGGCCTTGCAGGACTTCATCTCACGCCCGCTTTCGCCGAAGGGGCACCGCAGATCCAGATATTCGTTCCGGCGGCGCCCGGCGGCGGCTGGGACCAGACGGGGCGCACGATGGATCAGGTGATGCGCGCAGAGAAGCTGATCTCCGGCTCGCAGATCACCAATGTCGGCGGCGCCGGCGGCACGGTCGGGCTGCCGCAATTCATCAGCCAGTGGAACGGCAAGGGCAATTCGCTGATGGTGGCCGGCATGGTCATGGTCGGCGCCATCATCGCCAACAAGGCCGCCAACAATCTGACGCAAGTCACGCCGATCGCCCGTCTCACCGGCGAATTCGAGGCCCTGGTGGTGCCGGCGGAGTCGCCCTTCAAGACGGCCGCCGATTTCGTCGCCGCGCTGAAGGCCGATCCGACGAAGGTTCCCGTCGCCGGTGGTTCGGCCGGTGGCTCCGACCACATCCTGTTCGGCCTGATCGCCAAGACGGTAGGCGTTCCGGCGACCAATCTTTCCTATGTGCCGTTCGCCGGCGGCGGCGAGGCCTTGTCGGCGCTGCTCGGCAATCAGGTGGCGGCCGGCATTTCCGGCTTTGGCGAATTCTCCGAACAGGTCAAGGCCGGCGCGCTCAGGCTGCTCGCCATCTCGGCCGACAAGCGCCAGGACGGCATCGACGCGCCGACGCTGAAGGAAGCCGGCATCGATGTCGAACTGTTCAACTGGCGCGGCGTCTTCGCGCCCCCTGGCGTGTCCGACGCCGACAAGGCGGCGATGATCACGCTGGTGGAGGCCATGGCCAAGAGCGATGCCTGGGCGACCGAATGCAAGAACCGCAACTGGACGCCCATCCTGCTCACCGGCGACGACTATGCGAAATTCGTTGCCGAGGATTCGGCGCGTATCGAAGCCATCCTCAAGGATCTCGGCCTCGCCTGATTTCCCCAGGGGACGGCGCGAGCCGTCCCTTATTTTCTCAAGTCCGCCGATCGCATCGCAGATGAGATCGGTCATGGACTGACAGCATGAAGGCCGATGACAGCCGTCTTGGCCCGTAATCCTGGGGAGGACATTCCATGAGCACCATCAACCAGCCGACGGCGCCCTCGCGCCTTGCCGTGCCGGAATTGCTTGTTGGCATCGGGCTTCTCGCCTGTGCCGGCGCTGTCGCCTGGCAGACGCTGGCGATCCCGGTGTCGCCGCTCTACTCCAAGGTCGGCCCGACCGTCTTTCCCTACCTCACCATGGTCGGCCTGATGGTGCTTGCGCTGCTGCTCATCCTCGCCGCGTTTCGCGGCGGATGGCAGCCGGAGGAGGAAAAGGAAACGCCGACCGATTGGAGGGCGATGGGCTTTGTCGTCATCGGCCTTCTGGCCAACCTGCTGCTCATCCGGCCGCTCGGCTTCACGGCGGCATCGGTGATCATGTTCGTTCTCGTCTGCTACGGCTTCGGCAGCAGGCATACGCTGCGCGACGCGCTCACCGGCCTTGTCCTGGCGCTGGCCGCCTATTTCGGCTTCGCCAGGGCGCTCGGCGTCAACATCGGTGCCGGCTTCATCGAGAACCAGCTGAACACGGTGATCGACGCGATTGCCGGCGCGTTTGGGGCGTGAGACCATGAACACGCTCGAACAACTCGCCCACGGCTTCTCGGTCGCCTTCACCCCGGTCAATCTTCTGTGGTGCCTGCTCGGCACCACGCTCGGCACCGCCATCGGCGTGCTGCCTGGCCTCGGGCCGGCGCTGACCATCGCGCTGCTTCTGCCGATCACTTATCAGGTGGCGCCGGAAGCGTCCTTCATCCTGTTCGCCGGCATCTATTACGGCGCCATGTATGGCGGCTCGACGACGTCGATCCTGCTCAACACGCCAGGTGAAAGCGCCACCATCGTCACCGCGCTGGAGGGCAACAAGATGGCGCGGTCCGGCCGTGGGGGTGCTGCCCTTGCCACCTCGGCTATCGGTTCGTTCGTTGCCGGCACGCTCGGCACGCTGGGTGTCGCCTTCCTGGCGCCGGTGGTGGTCAAGTTCGCGCTGGCCTTCGGGCCGGCCGAATATTTCTCGCTGATGGTGCTGGCCTTCATCACGGTTTCGGCCGTGCTCGGCTCGTCCTCCGTGCGCGGGCTCACCAGCCTGTTTGCCGGCTTCGTTATCGGCATGATCGGCGTCGACCTGCAGACTGGCCAGCCGCGCTTCACCTTCGGCACGACCGAACTGCTCGACGGCGTCGACGTCATCATCGCCGCCGTCGGCCTGTTCGCGGTCGGCGAGACGCTCTACATGGCCTCGCGCCGCTATGCCGGCAAGGACGAGATCGTGCCGCTGAAAGGCTCGCTCTACATGACCGCGGCCGAATGGGGCCGCTCGTGGAAGGCCTGGCTGCGCGGTGCGGCGATCGGCTTCCCGATCGGCGCCATGCCGGCCGGTGGCGCCGAAATCCCGACCTTCCTGTCCTATGCCATCGAGAAGAAGCTGTCGAAGCACAAGGAGGAATTCGGCACGGTCGGCGCCATCGAGGGCGTTGCCGGTCCGGAGGCCGCCAACAATGCGTCGGCCGCCGGCGTGCTGGTGCCGATGCTGACGCTCGGCCTGCCGACCTCGGCGACGGCGGCGATCATGCTGTCGGCGTTCCAGAGCTACGGCATCAATCCCGGGCCGCTGCTCCTGACGACGCAGGCCAATTTGGTCTGGGGCCTGATCGCCAGCCTGTTCATCGCCAACGTCATCCTCGTCATCCTCAATTTGCCGCTGATCGGACTGTGGGTGCGGCTGCTGAAGATCCCGGCTCCGCAGCTCTATGCCGGCATCCTGGTGTTCGCGACCGTTGGCACCTACGGCATCTCGCAATCGCCCATCGATCTCGTGATCCTCTATCTCCTGGGGGCGGCGGGCTTCCTGATGCGGCGCTTCGATTTCCCGACCGCGCCTGTGATCATCGGCATGATCCTGGGACCGCTCGCCGAAACCCAGTTCCGCCGGGCGATGACCATCTCGAATGGCGATTGGTCGGTGTTCTACAAGCATCCGCTGTCGCTGACGCTGCTGACGCTCGCCTTCATCGGCCTGGTCGGGCCGCATTTCTGGGCCTTCATCGAGCACCGCCGGCGGCGCGGGCCGGAGCATGTGCCGGGCGATGCCTGATCGATTTGAGACGATATGACAGACCTGCTTTCCGGTATCCGCGTCCTTGACCTGACCAATGTTCTGGCCGGGCCCTATTGTGCCTATCAGCTGGCGCTGCTGGGGGCCGACGTGATCAAAGTCGAGGGACCGCAAGGCGGCGACCTGGCGCGTCAGCTCGGCGGTTCGCCAAGGCTCAACCAAGCCGGTATGGGCGCCTCGTTCCTGGCGCAGAACGCCGGCAAACGATCTGTCATGCTCGATCTGAAGACAGAAGCCGATCGCGAGCGTTTCCTCGATCTGGTCGCCAGTGCCGACGCGCTGGTGGAGAATTTCCGCCCCGGCGTGATGGATCGGCTTGGCCTCGGCCATGAGGCGCTGAAGGCTGTCCGCCCCGGTCTCGTCTATTGCGCGATATCGGGTTTCGGCCAGACCGGGCCGATGCGCGACAATCCCGCCTACGACCAGATCATCCAGGGCCTGTCGGGCATCATGAGCATCACCGGCACGCCGGAAACGGCGCCGCTGCGCGTCGGCTATCCGGTCGCCGATACGCTGGGCGGGCTAGTCGGCGCGTTCGCGATCGCATCGGCGTTGGTCAGGCAGAAGACAACGGGCGAGGGCGCCTTCCTCGACGTCTCGATGCTCGAATGCACGCTTTCCGCGCTTGGCTGGCCGGTGTCGAACTATCTGACGGCAGGGGTCGATCCCAGGCCGATGGGCAATGAGAACATGACGGCGGCACCTTCCGGCGCCTTTCGTACCGGCGATGGATTGCTCAACATCGCCGCCAACAAGCAGGAGCAGTTCGTGACGCTTTGCCGGCTGATTGGACGGCCGGAACTGGCGTCCGATCCTCGCTTCGCGGAGCGCGAGACGCGCAAGAAGAACCGTGCGGCGCTGAAAACCGAGATCGAGGACGCCCTGACAGATGCTCCGGCGGCCGCCTGGGAGGAAAGATTGAACCGGGCAGGCGTGCCGGCGGGCCGGGTGCTGACGATCCCGCAAGTGCTGGCCGAGCCGCAAGTGCTCGAACGCCAGGTGACCGCCAATTTTGACGATGTCGCCGGGATGGACAGGCCGCTGACCGTTCTGCGCGGCGGCTTCATGGTCGATGGCGCGGCGCCGTTGCCGACGAAGCCGCCACCGGCGCTCGGCGAGCATATGGATGAGATTTTCGCCGGCCTGTCGCCGCGCGCCAAGGCAAAGGCACGGGCATGAGCGACGCGGAGAAGAAGTCAGGCCGTGAGCGCGGCGAGGAATGGTGGCAGACTGGCATCATCGAGATGAGCCCCGGCGTCATCCGGCTGCGCGGCTATGAAATCCAGGACCTGATCGGCCGTGTCTCCTTCCCGGCGATGATCTGGCTGATGTTGCGTGGTGAATTGCCCAGCGAAGACCAGGCGGCACTGCTCGGCATCGCGCTGGGCGCGGCGGTCGACCATGGGCCGCAGGCGCCGTCGATCGCCATCGCCCGCATGGCGGCAACCTGTGGTGTCGGCATCAACAGCGCCATGGCCTCGGCCATCAATGTGCTCGGCGACGTGCATGGCGGCGCCGGCGAACAAGCGCTGTCCTTCTACGGGGATATCGCTGTGGCGATCGATGGCGGGATGGCGCTGGGGGAGGCGGTCTCGGTACGGCTCGACCGGTTCTTCGTCGAGGAAAAGGGTTATGTGCCGGGGCTCGGCCACCGCTTTCACCCGGTCGATCCGCGCGCGCCGCGCCTGTTGGAACTGACCCGCGAATTTGCCGCGCGTGGCGTCGTCAATGGACGGTTCGCCGACATCGCCAAGGTGATCGAGGCGGAGGTCGCACGCCGCAAAGGCAAGAGGATGCCGCTCAACATCGATGGCGCCACGGCCGTCATCTATGGCGAACTCGGCTTCCCGCCGCCGCTGACGCGCGGGCTCTTCGTGCTGTCACGCTCCGTCGGCATCCTGGCGCACGCCTGGGAGCAGTCGCAGCAGAGCGAGCGCAACAAGGGGCCGCTGCCGCGCGAATGGTTGTGGGCCTATACCGGCATGCCGGTACGCCCTCTTCCCGAAGAGGGCGGTACGAGCGGCTGAGGAATTGTCCTGTTGTTTTGACGCAATTCCCAAGGGAAAGCGCTACGCGCTTTCCCTTGAAAACCGTTCACACTTTTTCTGGAATTGCTTTAGGTCGCGTCGGTCGGCGTGGGCTGGGGAAGTGTCAGGGTCTTCACCAGCGTCGAAAGATCCGGTTCGTCGATCAACATCGCCGCGTCGGCCGGCGTCAGCCAGGCCCGCTGTCGCCGCTTGGCCTCCTGCCAGTTGGCCAGTTCCTCGGTCACTTCAAGCAGGTAGACGATGACGTCGACATGGACAAAGCGGTTGGCCAACCGCTTCCAATAGGAATAGGTGCCGGCCGGCTGCTTCAGGGTCTTGCCAAGCACGCCGGCTTCTTCCATCGCCTCGATGGTCGCGGCCTTGCGTCCGTTCTTGCCTTTCATCGGCCACCCCTTGGGGACGATGAAGCGTCTCGTCGTTCTCGACGTGACCAGCATCACCTCGAAACTCCCATCCGCGGTCAAGCGAAAGGGGATCGCCGCCACTTGGCGGATTCTTTCCCCTTTCTTGGCCCGGCGTACGGCCTTTTTCTTCGTGGTTGTCATCTGCAATAGTCCAGTCGGTCAGTGCCCCATAGCGTGACGTGGCGCCTTTGCAAACCCAAACTGCCGCAGGGGCACCCTCAAGGTCCCCTACCATGTAAGTCGGCTAAATAAAAGAAGCCCGCCTGTCAGCGGCAGGTGCTCACGGCCGTGTTGCCGATGATCTGCGTCTGGCAGCCCGGCCTGACCCGCGGCACGACCGGCGGTGGCTGCTGGACGATTACGCGGTCCTGGTCGCGGTACTGCTGTTGCTGCAACTGGAATTGCTGCCGCTGAATGCGGCTCTGCAAGGCCTGCAGATCGTTCTGCTGGATCAGCGCGTTGCTGTTGATCGCGGGATTGGCCACCTGCGCGGAAGCGGGCAGCGCAAAGCCGGCCACAAAAGTCGCGGCCAGCACCGCCGATGCAAATCTCATCGATAGTCGACGCGCCGACGTCGGCATATTCCCGCGAAAAATCCTGTTCATTCCCGCAATATAGGGTGTTTGTCCGGCGATGCCATGGCTGGTCCATCTGTTACCTTGAAATCAATCGCGACCCCGCCGTCCGGCCTGCGGCCACGGATTACAGGCAACGCCAGCGCTGGAGACCGGAACGGACATCGCATTTAGTGAGATTGCCAGCGTTGCCTCTATGGAAGGCCGGGAGTGGAGTTCTCCAACACAAGAAGCGGGAGATCGAAGGTCGCTTCGCGGCGGCGCAGATTCTGCCCGGCAACCTCGCATTGCACTTGACGGAAGCGATCGATTCGCCGCTCTATCGGGTCGGCGCCGGCCTCGGGCTGAATGGCGCCCGCATGTCCGTCAGGTACAATGGCGCCTTCGGGGAAACGGTCAACAGAATACAGTCAGCTGTCTCTCAAAGTCAGTTTCCAGGCTGGCTCGAGGCGGAGCCGGGCGGGAGAGGTCTTGATGAGGAAATACGCGTATTTGGTTGCGATGCTGGGTGCGGCCTGCATCGCCGGTGTGCCGGCAGTGGCCGCGCAGACCAAAGGCGACAAGGTGGCGGCTCCGCCCGCCGCAGCCGATGCGCCACAACTGCCGGGCGGGGCATCGGCCTTGTCCGAAACCCATGGCGACTGGACGGTCAATTGCCAGATATCGGGCACGAACAAGGTCTGCAGCCTGTCGCACCAACAGTTCAACAAGCAAAGCAACCAACGGCTGCTGGCGATCGAACTGTCGAGCAAGACCGGCGATGACGCGACAGGCACTCTTGCCCTGCCGTTTGGGCTGGCGCTCGCCAAGGGCGTCACCCTGACCATCGATGACCAGAAGCTGGACGGCAGCCTGGCATTCAACACTTGCCAGGCCGTCGGCTGCCTGGTGCCGGTGGCGTTTGACGCCAATGTCGCGCCGCTGCTCAAGAACGGCACGACGCTGAAGATCGACGCCTTCGCGGCGGATACGGGACAAGCGGTGAGCTTTTCCATTCCGCTCAACGGTTTCGGCGGCGCGCTCGCCCGCACGGCGGAGCTCTTGTCAAACTGACGGCTCAGTCCGGAATCGGATGCGCGGCGTCCAACTGGCGCCGCATGTAGTCTTTGCTGTTCGCAATTCCCTAGGGAAAGCGCTGCGCGCCTTCCCGGAATTGCTCCAATACACGTCAAACGACTGTTGTTTTCAGCCGCTCGGCAATGAGGGTGGCGAGCCGCGCCGCCACCTCGTCCTTGGTCATTTCGGGCCATTCCTCGACGCCGGCCTTCGACACGATCCGCACCCGGTTGCGATCGCCACCCATGACGCCTGAAGGGCCGATGCCGCTTTCGTGCGACACATCGTTGGCGACGATCAGATCGGCGCCTTTCTTCGCGAGCTTTGCCTCTGCGTTGCGCAAAAGATCCTGCGTCTCGGCGGCAAAGCCGACGACCAAACCGGGTCGCTGGCTGTGGTGGCCGACGCCGGCAAGGATGTCGGGGTTCTCGACCATGCGCAGCACCGGCGGTCCTTCGCCCGCCACCTTCTTGATCTTTTCGCCGGCCGAATTCTCGCTGCGCCAGTCGGCGACGGCGGCCACGAACACCGCGGCATCGGCGGGCAAAAGCTGTTCGACCGCATCGCGCATCTCTTGCGCGCGCTCGACATGGATGGTTTTCACACCGGCTGGATCGGCAATGCTCACTGGGCCGGAGACAAGGCGCACATCGGCGCCAAGCCTTGCCAATGCGGCGGCGATGGCGTGGCCCTGCTTGCCGGAGGAACGGTTGGCGATATAGCGCACCGGGTCGATCGGCTCATGCGTCGGGCCTGAGGTGACGATGATCTTGCGACCTGCCAGAGGCCTGGGGCCGGTATCGAGCCGCGCTTCGACCGCGGCGACGATCTCCGGCGGCTCGGCCATGCGGCCTTCACCGGCTTCATTGCTTTCGGCCATTTCGCCTCTGGCCGGGCCGACGAAAGTGACGCCGTCCTTGCCCAAGGTCGCACGGTTGCGGCGGGTCGCGGCATGCCACCACATTTTCGGGTTCATCGCCGGCGCCATCAGCACCGGCTTGTCGGTGGCCAGCAGCACGGTGGAGGCCAGATCATTGGCATGGCCGTTGGCGAGCTTGGCCATCAGATCGGCGGTGGCGGGCGCCACGACCAGAAGATCAGCCTGGCGCGACAGCCTGATATGGCCGACATCATGCTCGTCATTGCGATCGAACAGTTCGGTGAAAACGTGATCGGCCGACAGCGCGCCAACCGACAGGGTGGTGACGAATTCCTGTGCAGCCGCTGTCATCACCACCCGAACCGCCGCTCCGCGCTCACGCAACCGGCGGATCAGGTCCAGCGCCTTGTAGGCGGCGATGCCACCGCCAATGATGAGCAGGATGCGCTTGCCGGAAAGCGTTCCCCGCGGAAGGATCTTGCCCGCAGGGGCCGCAACCGGGGTTGCCGCATTGTGCGTGCTGGTCAGTTCGCGCAAGGTCTTTTCGATCTGGTCTATGCGGGCAGGCCCGATCTGGCCGTCGACAGCGGCCCGGATCATCACCCGCGCCTGTTCTTCCATGGAACGGTTGTTTTCCGCCGCCAACCGGCGCAGCAACTCCTTGACCTCATCGTCAAGGTTGCGGATCGTGATGCTTGCCATGTGATTGCACTTTGCTCATGCCGACCGACGGCAATGATAGCAATGCAATCAACTCGCCGCAAGTTGTGAGCTCGAGCTTCGATTTCCAGGCCTAAAGAATCTTCCAGGCGATATAGACCAGCGTCAATGCGATCACCCATAGCGCGACGCGGCCGGAGCGGCTGTAGCGCGCCTCGGCCTTGCCGATGGCACGCGCCGTGGTCTCGTCGAAACGCAGGCCGTGCTCGGCCATCAGGTCGATCTCGCGCGACAGCCGGTCGGTGCGCGCGGCAAGCTCCGGCGCTTGGCGGGCCAGTGTCAGCAGCGCCTTGGCGCCGTCGCGCGCATCGATCATCATGCTCCGCGGGCCAAGGTTTCCGGCGATCCAGCCGCCGACCACCGGCTCGGCGGTTTTCCACATGTTGAAGGCCGGATCGAGTGTGCGCGCCACGCCTTCGACCACGACCATGGTCTTCTGCAGCAGGATCAGCTCCGGCCGTGTCGCCATGTCGAAGAGTTCGGTCACCTCGAACAGCAGCGTCAGGAGCTTGGCCATGGAAATGGTCTCGGCCGGCTGGCCGTGGATCGGTTCGCCAATGGCGCGGATCGCTTGCGCGAAGGCCGCGACATTGTGCTGGCGCGGCACGTAGCCGGCCTCGAAATGCACTTCGGCGACGCGCAGATAGTCGCGCGTGATGAAGCCGTAGAGGATTTCGGCGAGGAAGCGGCGCTCTTTCTTGCCAAGACGTCCGGCTATGCCGAGATCGACGGCGACGATGGTGCCGTTGGCCTCGACGAACAGGTTTCCCGGATGCATGTCGGCGTGGAAGAAGCCGTCGCGCAGCGTGTGGCGCAGGAACGACTGGATGAGATTGGCGGCGATCGCCTTCAGATCGTGGCCGGCCTCCTCCAGGCCTGCGATGTTGTTCATCTTGACGCCGTCGACCCATTCCATGGTCAGCACGTCACGGCCGGTGCGTTCCCAGTCGACGGATGGCACGCGAAAGCCCGGATCGTCCTTGGTGTTCTCCCCAAGTTCGGAGAGTGCCGCCGCCTCGAGGCGCAAATCCATCTCGATCTTGGTGGTCTGCGCCAGCGTCTCGGTCACCTCGACAGGCCGCAACCGGCGCGAGGAGGGGATATATTTCTCCTGCAGGTGGGCGGCAAGGAAATAACTCTCGAGATCCTGGAAGAAGCGGCGGCGCACGCCGGGCCGGATGACCTTCACCGCGACTTTGGTGGCAGCGCCGTCATGAATGGCTTCGGCGGCATGGACCTGGGCGATCGAAGCGGCGGCGACGGGGTCGCCGAACTCGGCGTAGAGATCGCCCACCTTGCGCCCGAGCGAGGCTTCGATGGCCGCGACCGCCTCGACCTTCGGGAAGGTATGCATCTTGTCCTGCAACATGGCGAGATCGAGCGCCATGTCGTTGCCGACGACGTCGGGCCGCGTCGCCAGGAACTGGCCGAGCTTGACATAGGACGGGCCGAGCCGGACCACCGCCTTGGCCAGCCGGTCGCTGCGCTCATAGGCGAGCGCGCGGCGGCGGGTGAACAGCCGCGCCAGCCGCCACCCGAATTTCGGCAGGCCGGAGAGTTCCTCGCCCGGCAGGGCGGCGATGACGCCCTCGCGCACCAGCACCCAGCCGGCCCGCGCGAGCCTGAAACCGGCGCCGACGCTGCTCATGGCCGCACCCGGGCCGGTCCTTGCGACCGGCATGAGCCATATCGGGGATGAGAAATGCGGGCCAGAATCAAAGCTTCCAGCCCGAATGAAGCGCGGCAATACCGCCGGAATAATTGCGGAAGGAAACGCGGTCGAAACCGGCGCGGGAAATCATTGCCGCAAAATTCTGCTGGTTGGGGAATTTCGCGATCGATTCAACCAGATAGGAATAGGGCTCGCCGTCGCCGGTGACCATCTTGCCGATCTTGGGGATGGCGTTGAACGACCAGGCTTCATAGGCCTTGTCGAGCAGCGGCATCTCGACCTCGGAAAATTCCAGGCACAGGAACCGGCCGCCGGGCTTCAGCACGCGGAACGCTTCTGCGAGCGCGACATCGATGCGCGGCACGTTGCGGATGCCGAATGCGATGGTGTAGGCGTCGAAGGTGGCGTCAGTGAAGGGCAGTTCCTCGGCATTGGCCTCGACGAAATCGGTGTTGCCGGACAGGCCCTTCTTTTCGGCGCGGTCGCGGCCGACACCGAGCATCGAGCCGTTGATGTCGAGCACGGTGGCGTGGGCGTTGCCATGGCTGGCATCGACGATGCGGAAGGCGATGTCGCCAGTGCCGCCGGCCACGTCCAGGACCTTCCAGCCCTGCCGCTTCGGCGGATTGAGCCAGGTGACCATGGCATCCTTCCACAGCCGGTGCAGGCCGGCCGACATCAGGTCGTTCATCAGGTCGTAGCGATTGGCGACCTTGTGGAAAACATCGTTGACCAAGGACTGCTTCTCGCCTTCCCCCACACGCTTAAAACCATAGGAGGTTTCCATGCCGCCCGCGGCCGTGGTTCTCTCAACTGACATTTTTTTGATCCGTCATAAAACCGGCGGGACCATAGCCGATCGATGCTGTGGGCGCTATTGTTTAAGGCGCGGTGTTCAGCCGCGCTTCCAGGTGGTGGGTTTTCAAGACCTGGACTGACCGACGGGATGTTTGAATGCCTTTGAAAGCGGAACTGCACTGCCACATTGAAGGGGCAGCGGCGCCTGAGCTCGTCATCCGCCAGGCGCAGAAATACGGCAAGGATACCGCGCCCTATATCCAGAACGGTTCCTTCGTCTGGCACGATTTTACGTCGTTTCTCGCGGCTTACGACTTTTCCGCCGATCTGTTCCGCACCGAAGAGGATTACGCCCGGCTGGCCGACCACTATCTGACCAGCCTTGCACGCGATGGCGCCATCTATTCTGAAGTCTTCACCTCGCCGGACCATGCGACGAAAGCCGGGCTCTCGCCCAAGGCCTATACCGACGCGCTGGGCGAAGGCATGCTGCGCGCCAAGGCCAAGACCGGCATAGAGGGCCGCATGATCGTCACCGGCGTGCGCCATGTCGGCGTGGAATCGATCGAACGGGCGGCACGCTTCGCGGCGCGCTGCGGGAATCCGCTGGTCACCGGCTTCGGCGTTGCCGGCGACGAGCGCATGGGCGAGATGGAGGACTATGTCCGGGCTTTCGAGATCGCCCGCGAGGCCGGGCTCGGCATCACCATCCATGCCGGCGAACTGACGGGCTGGGAGACGGTCCAGGCGGCGCTTGACCATATCCGCCCCTCGCGCATCGGCCACGGCGTGCGCGCCATCGAGAACCCGGACCTTGTCCGCCGCATCGCCGACGAAGGCATCGTTCTGGAGTGCTGCCCCGGCTCCAACATCGCGCTCAAAGTGTTCGACAGTTTTGCCGACCATCCGTTTCCCGCCTTGCAGGCCGCCGGCTGCAAGGTGACGCTCAACTCCGACGATCCGCCCTATTTCTGGACCTCGCTGAAGCGCGAGTATGATCTCGCGGCGGAGCATTTTGCGATGAGCGAAAAGGCGCTTGCCGCCGTCACCAAAACCGCCATCGAAGCCGCCTTTGTCGACAGAAAGACCAAGGCGGCACTTCTTGCCCGGCTGAACGGAGCGGCGCGCTGATTTTCTTCCGACAAAGCTGTGGTCGATGGGGCCAAGCGGTTCCTTGGCCGGTCCATAGTCGCTAGGGTCCTTCCAGCTGCCTGAAGCGCGTCCGCGCGCCGGGCGACACGCATCAGGAGAACATCATGAAGGGCGTCACCGTCGTCGACCACCCGCTTGTCCAGCACAAGCTGACCATCATGCGTAAGAAGGAGACGTCCACGGCCGGTTTCAGGCGGCTGTTGCGCGAGATATCGCTGCTGCTCGGCTACGAGGTCACGCGCAATCTCGAGCTGACCACGACGACCATCGAAACGCCGATCGAGACCATGGAAGCGCCGACGCTGGAGGGCAAGAAGCTGGTGTTCGCTTCGGTGCTTCGCGCCGGCAACGGTCTGCTGGAAGGCCTGCTCGACCTGGTGCCGGCGGCGCGCGTCGCCCATATCGGCCTCTATCGCGACCACGAAACGCTGGAAGCGGTCGAATATTTCTTCAAGGCGCCGAGCGATCTCGCCGACCGGCTGGTGATCGTCGTCGACCCGATGCTGGCGACGGCCAATTCGGCGATCGCGGCGATCGACAAGCTGAAAGGGCGCGGCGCCACAAATATACGCTTCCTCTGCCTTTTGGCGGCACCCGAGGGCATCGAGCGCTTCACCAAGGCCCATCCGGACGTTCCGGTCTTCACCGCGTCCATCGACCGCCAGCTCAACGAGAAGGGCTACATCATGCCCGGCCTGGGTGACGCCGGCGACCGCATGTACGGGACGAAGTAGTAACAGGTTGCCTGGTACGATTTACCAAGCGTTTACGCAAAGACATGGTTTCGGCGCCCGTTAAAGTGGCGAACACCATCCGGCGATAATGAATCGGCTCTCACAAAGGCCGATCCATGCTGCGCAAGCTTCTCATCCTCAGCGTCTTTGCCGGGACATCGGCATCGATCCCGGTCATCTATCAGTCGAATCCGCAGATATTCGAAAACCTGCTGAAATCGACGGTGACGGCCAGGCCCGAGGTCGAGGCACAACCGCAGGTCAGCCTGGCGTCGGTTCCCGACAGACCGGCCGCGCCGCTGCCGACCGGCCGCAAGGTCGCCGTCACAGCGGACGGGCGCGGACATTTCTCGACCACCTTCAAACTCAACGGCCGTCAGGTCGACGGGATGATCGACACCGGCGCGACGCTGGTCGCGGTCAATACGTCGACGGCACGCAGGATCGGGCTGTCGCTCAATCCGTCCGATTTCAGCCATGAGGTCAACACCGCCAACGGCTCGATCAAGGCGGCCGTGGTGATGATCGACCGGCTGCAGATCGGCAGCATCAGCGTCGAAGATGTGCGGGCCATCGTGCTCGACGACAGGGCGCTCAGCACCAACCTGATCGGCATGAGCTTCCTCAACCGGCTCGGCAAATATCAGGCCGAAAACGGTACGTTGCTGCTTGTCCAGTAGTCAACCGCGCGGCAGGATCCGCCGCATGACGGTTTTGTCCGCCGGTGGTTTCGAGGCGCCGATCGCATAAGCCGAAAGCACAGTCGCGGCCGCCGCCTCGGCATCGGAGGGCAAGCGGGCGTGGATCAGTGCCAGTGCGTCTCCGGCACGGACTTCAGCGCCTATGGGCAGCAGCCTGGTGATACCGACGCTGGGATCGATCTTGTCGTCGGGCCTCGTGCGCCCGCCGCCCAGGCCAACCACCGCAAGGCCGATGTCGCGCGTGGCGATGCCGGAGACGAAGCCGTCCGTCGTCGCCCTCACCACCAATTCCGTTGGCGCCACGGCCAGATATTTCTCCGGCTTCTCGATGAAATCCGCCGGGCCGCCGAGCACCGCCACCATGCGCGCGAAGGTGGCGGCGGCGCGGCCGCTGGTGAGCGTCTCTGTGGCGCGCCGCAAGCCGTCCTGGTTGGACGACACCAGTCCCGCCGACTGCAGCATTTCGGCGGCCAGCGCCAGCGTCACATCTTCCAGCCGCCGGTCGCGCAGGCGGCCGGTGAGGAAATCGACGGCGTTGCGCACCTCGACGGCATTGCCGGCGGCCGAGGCCAGCGGCTCGTTCATGCCGGTGATCAGTGCCGAGACCTTCAGTCCGGCGCCGCTGCCGACCTCGACCAGGCTGTTGGCGAGCGCGGTTGCGTCGCGCGACTTCTCCATGAAGGCGCCATTGCCGACCTTGACGTCGAGCACCAGCGAGCCCAGGCCGGCGGCCAGCTTCTTCGACAGGATCGAGGCGGTGATCAGCGGCACCGATTCCACGGTGCCGGTGACGTCACGGATGGCATAGAGCCGGCGGTCGGCCGGCGCCAGATCGGCGGTCTGGCCGATGATGGCGCAGCCGGTTTCCAGCACCGCCTGACGAAACAACGCGATATCGGGCTGGCTGATGTAGCCGGGGATCGCATCCATCTTGTCCAGCGTGCCGCCGGTATGACCGAGGCCACGGCCCGAAATCATCGGCACATAGGCGCCGCAGGCGGCGACGATCGGCGCCAGCATCAGCGAGACATTGTCGCCGACACCGCCGGTCGAATGCTTGTCGGTGACCGGGCCGGGCAGGTCCGACCAGTCGAGGACATCGCCGGAATCGCGCATGGCCAGCGTCAAGGCCACGGCCTCGTCGCGGTTCATGCCGTTGAAGAACACCGCCATGGCGAAAGCCGCGGCCTGGCCATCGGTGACGGCGCCCGAGGTCAAGCCGCCGATGAAGGCAGCGATTTCACCGGCCGAGAGCCTGTGGCCGTCTCGCTTGTGGCGGATGATTTCCTGCGGAAGCATCAGCTCTCCAGCAGTCCGTCGCGGAACATTCTGTACAGGACCGTTGCCAGCCGCGACCCGCCGACTGGCGCCATGTCCTTGGTCTCCTGATGCGAAAGCTCGGCTCCGGTCATGCCGGCCGCCAGATTGGTGATGACCGAGCAGGCGGCGACGCGCAGGCCGAGGAAGCGGGCGAGAATGACTTCCGGCACGGTCGACATGCCGACGGCGTTGGCGCCCATGATGCGCGCCATGCGGATTTCGGCCGGCGTTTCGAAGCACGGGCCGGAAAACCACATATAGACGCCCTTGTGCAGCGCGGTGCCGGTCGCCTTGGCGGCGCGTTCGATCGCCTTGCGGATGCCGGCATCGTAGGCTTCGGTCAGGCCGACGAAGCGGCGGTCGCTGGGCTCGCCGATCAGCGGATTGCTGCCGGAGAAATTGATATGGTCGGTGAGCATCATCACCGAGCCCGGCGGCATGTCCGGGTCGACCGAACCGGCGGCGTTGGTGAGGATCAGTTTGGTGATGCCGATGCCGGCGAGCACTTCCAGCACCGGGCGCATCGCTGCCGCGTTGCCATGCTCGTAGTAATGGGCGCGGCCGGACAGCATCAGCACCGGCTTTCCGGCAAACAGGCCCGCCACCACTTCGCCGGCATGGCCGCTGACGCCGCTCCGGGGGAAACCGGGCAGGTCGGCATAGGGGACGCGGATCGGGTGCTCGATCCGGTCGACAAGGACGCCGAGGCCAGATCCCAGCACCAGCGCCGTCGACGGCGCCAGGCCGTCCAGCCTTTCGATCAGATGGTCCACCGCCTTTTCGGTCATTGCAGCCCGCTCTTCATTTGAGCCAATTCCTCATTTCAGGATGTCGCCGCGGAAACCATAGGGCAGCATGTCACCCATGGTCACGGTCTCGGCCACGCCCGTATTGTCGCAGAGGTAGAGTTTTGTGTCCGGCTGGCAGAATTCGGCCAGCCGCTGGCGGCAGCCGCCGCAAGGCGAACATTTGGCCATGCGTTCGGCAAGGACCGCGATTTCCACGATCTTGCCACCGCCGCCCATGATGTAGTGGCCAAGCGCGGTGGTCTCGGCGCACCAGCCTTCAGGATAGGAAGCGACTTCGATGTTGGCGCCGGTGAAGACGCGTCCGTCCTCGGTGCGCAAGGCGGCGCCCACCGGAAATTTCGAGTAGGGCGCATAGGCCTTGGCCATGGCGGTCCTGGCCGCTTCGAACAGATCATGCGACATTACAGTTGTTCTCTCCGATGATCGTGTCCAAAACCCGGCGCGAGGCACACGCCGGGCCGTCAAACCTTAAAGCGCGTCGCGTCGAAACGGATTCAGGCGACGCGCTTTAACTCTTTGTTTTATGCATGTCGTTCTCCCAAAACCGAGGTCACTTTTGGGCGACATGCATCAGCGTTCCTTGACGTAGGGCACGCCGCCGGCGCGCGGCGGGATGGCCTTGCCGATGAAGCCGGCGAGCAGGATGACGGTGAGGATATAGGGCAGCGCCTGCATGAACTGCACCGGCACCTTGCCGATGATCGGCAGCGGCGAGCCCTGCAGGCGGATCGCCGCCGCGTCGAGGAAGCCGAACAGCAGGCAGGCGAACATGGCGTTGACCGGCTTCCACTTGGCGAAGATCAGTGCCGCCAGCGCGATATAGCCCTTGCCGGCGGTCATGTCCTTCACGAAGCCGCCATTCTGCACCATCGACAGATAGGCGCCGGCGACGCCGGTGAGAATGCCGGTGCAGATCAAGGCCCGGTAGCGCAGCCAGGCGACCGAAATGCCGGCGGTGTCGACAGCGGCCGGGTTCTCGCCGACGGCGCGCAATCTGAGGCCAAAGCGGGTGCGGAACAGCACCCACCACGTGAACGGCACCATCAGGAAGGCGAGGTAGACCAGCAGCGAATGGCCCGATATCAGTTCCGCATAGATCGGCCCGATGATCGGCACGTCCCTGACCGCCTCGGCGCCGGGCCAGACAATCGCGTCGAACCGCTCGCCTGGCTGCAGCGCCGGCGTGCGCCCGCCCTGCTGGAACCAGGCCTGACCGAGGATGATGGTCGATCCGGCGGCGATGAAATTGATCGCCACGCCGGAAACGATCTGGTTGCCGCGGTGGGTGATCGAGGCAAAGCCGTGCACCATGGCGAAGGCGACCGAAATCAGGATCGCCATGCCGAGGCCGATAAAGGCCGAATGGAACACGGAAGCAGCGGCGGCGCCGGCGAAGGCGCCGACCAGCATCTTGCCTTCCAGCCCGATGTCGAAGATGCCGGAACGCTCGGAAAAGAGGCCGGCGAGACAGGCGAGCAGCAGTGGAACCGACAGGCGGATGGTCGAGTCCAGTATCTGCACGATGGCGATAAAGACATCCATCTCAGGCGCCCTTTCCCTTGACCGCTTCCATGCCCACCGACCTCGGACTGAACGAGGCGAACAGCGCCTGGATGTAAGGCCTGAACATGTGTTCGAGCGCGCCGGCGAACAGGATCACCAGGCCCTGGATGATGACGATCATGTCGCGGCTGATCGCCGGCATTTCGAAGGCAAGTTCGGCGCCGCCCTGATAGAGCATGCCGAACAGGACCGCCGCCAGCACGATGCCGACCGGATGCAGGCGCCCCATCAGCGCCACGGCGATGCCGACGAAGCCGGCGCCGGAGACGAAGTCGATCGCGACATTGTGCTGATCGCCCATCACCGGATTGAGCGCCATCATGCCGGCCAGCGCGCCCGAGATCATCATCGCGGTGATGATGATGCGGGTTTCCGAAATGCCGGCATAGCGCGCCGCCTTGGGGCTGTGGCCATAGGTGCGCATCTCATAGCCGAGTTTGGTGCGCCAGATCAGCAGCCAGACCAGGAAGGCCATGAGCAGCGCCAGCAGGAAGGTGACGTTGAGCGGCGCCGAGCGGATCTTGGCGCCGAACAGCTCGATGATCCAGTTGAGTTTCGGCAGTTCGGCGCCGGCAAGGAAGTTGCGGGTCTGCGGTGCTTGCGACCCCGCCGGCTTCAGCGGTCCGACCAGCAGATAGACCATGATCGAGGCGGCGATAAAGTTGAACATGATAGTGGTGATGACGATGTGCGAGCCCCGCTTGGCCTGCAGATAGGCGGGGATCAGCGCCCACAAAGCGCCCACAAGCGCCGAAGCGACGATGGCCATCGGAAATGTCAGCCACCAGGGCAGCACGCTGTCGAACGACAGGCAGACGATGGCGATGCCCAAGCCCGCAATATAGGCCTGTCCCTCGGTACCGATGTTGAACAGGCCGCAATGCGCCGCCACAGCCACCGAAAGCCCGGTGAAGATGAAGGTGGTGGCATAGAAGAGGGTGAAGGCGATGCCGGTCCCCTTGCCGAAGGCGCCCTCGACCAGGATGACGGCGGCGCGGAACGGGTTCTCGCCGACCAGGAGCACGACGAAGCCGGCGACGATGAAGGCCACCGCCAGGTTGATCAGCGGGATCAGCCCATAATCGGCCCAGGCCGGCAGTTTGGCGTATGGCGTGCTCAAAGTGCTGCCTCCTGGCGCTCGACGCCGGCCATCAGCAGGCCAAGCTCGCCCTCGGTCGCTTCCGGACCGCGCTCACCGACGATGCGGCCGGCAAACATCACCAGGATGCGGTCGGAGAGCGAGCGGATCTCGTCGAGCTCGACCGAGACCACCAGCACGGCCTTGCCCTGGTCGCGCATCGCGATCAGGCGCTTGTGGATGAATTCGATGGCGCCGACATCGACGCCGCGCGTCGGCTGGCCGACGATCAGCACGCCTGGATCCTGCTCCATCTCCCGCGCCAGCACGATTTTCTGCTGGTTGCCGCCGGAGAAGTTCGCCGTCTTCAGGCGCGGATTGCCGGGCCGGATATCGTATTTCTCGATCTTGTCCTTGGCGTCGGCCATGATGGCATCGACGTTAAGGAATGGCCCTTTGAGATAGCGGGGGTCGTCGTGATAGCCGAGGATGGAATTCTCGTTCTCCTCGAAAGCCAGCACCAGCCCGACATGGTGCCGGTCCTCCGGCACGTGCGCCAGCCCTCGGTCGCGCAATTCGCCCGGATCGGCGGCACCCGTGAGGTCGATCGGCTTGCCGTCGAGCATGACCGAGCCTGAAACGGCATGCCTGATGCCGGAAATCGCCTCGAGAAGTTCGGATTGGCCGTTGCCGGCGACGCCAGCGATGCCGACGATCTCGCCGGCGCGCAGGTCGAAGGAGATGTCGTCGACCATGGTGACGCCACGCGAATCCTTCACTGTCAGGTTCTTGACCGCGAGCTTGACGGCGCCGGCTTCCGCTTCGCCCTTTTCGACCCTCAGGAGCACCCGGCGCCCGACCATCAGTTCGGCCAGTTCTCCCACCGTCGTCTTGCTGGTTTCGCGCGTCGCCACCATCGTGCCTTGGCGCATGACCGAGACATTGTCGGTGATGGCCATGATCTCGCGCAGCTTGTGGGTGATCAGCACCACCGTCTTTCCCTGTTCCTTCAATTGCTTGAGGATGCGGAAAAGGTGGTCGGCCTCGGCCGGCGTCAAGACGCCTGTCGGCTCGTCGAGAATGAGGATCTCGGCGCCGCGATAGAGCGCCTTGAGGATTTCGACACGCTGCTGCAGGCCGACCGGCAATTCCTCGATGATGGCGTCGGGGTCGACTTCGAGCCCGTATTCGCGCTCCAGCCGCTCGAGTTCCGAGCGCGCCTTGGCGATGCTGCTTTTCAAGAGGGCATCGCTTTCGGCGCCGAGAATGATGTTTTCCAGCACCGAGAAATTGTCGACCAGCATGAAATGCTGGTGCACCATGCCGATGCCGAGCGCGATCGCGTCATTGGGAGTCTTGATCGATGCCGGCTTGCCGCCGACGCGGATTTCGCCGCTGTCGGCCTGGTAGAAGCCGTAGAGGATCGACATCAGCGTCGACTTGCCGGCGCCGTTCTCGCCGACGATGCCGTGGATGGTGCCGCGCGCGATCTCCAGATTGATGTCGCGGTTGGCGCGCACGGCGCCAAAACTCTTGTTGATGCCGATCAGTTCGATTGCGGCTTGCGCCATGCAGCCAGTCCCACTCTTATTTTTTTATCGCTTGGTCAAAATGCCTAGCATGACGCCCCGCCCGTGCCAATTGGCCGGAGCAGTATCCACTCTCGGCAAATCCCGGTGCGCTTGTCAATTTCCAACGTGTCCGCAGGCTTCATATTCGCTAATATGACGGCGTCGAAATTCGCATCACGACGCAAGGCATTGTGGTGCAAGATCAGGGACTGCGAATGATCATGCCCGCCGACCGGCTGACGACGCTGGAAATCCGCGCCGCCGAGCAGGAAAGGACCATCGAGGAACTGTCGGGACAGATCGCCGAGCAGTGGACGGTGATCGAGCGCATGCAGCGCAAGCTCGACGCGCTGACCGATCGCTTCCTGGCGCTGGAGGAGCAGGCGGCGCCGGACGTGCCGGTGACCAAGCCGCCGCATTGGTGAGGACGAGGGGAGGGTACAAGCCATGGTCGGTGAAAGGGATCGTATCGCGCGAGCCGGCGACTACGTGCTCGGCCTGATGAACGATACCGATCGCGAACGGGCCGAGCGCGATCTGGAGATAGACCCTGCCTTCCGCGACGCGGTGCTGCAGCTTGCCGAACGCATGCATGTTTTCGACCGCGCCGAAAAACCTGCCTTGCCTGCCAATCATTGGGCGCTGGTGACGCAACGCCTCGCCGAATTGCCACAGATGCGCAGCGTTGGGCTCGGCAATGATGCCAAACCGCGAACCGTGATCCGAAGCCTGTCCCGGTCACCATACGGCGTTGGCGTGCATTCACTTGGCGGCCGGCGCGGCGCCGTCATCGCTATCGTGCTGATCGCGGTGTTCGCGCTCGGCTATTTCGTCGGAAAACTATAGGCCGACGCAAAACCGCCGGGTTTTCACCCGGCGGTTCGCAAATCGGTGTCTGCCGATCAATAGGGGCAGGCGTTGTCGGTCGTGTAGTCGTGCACCTGGATCTTGCCGGCGATGATGTCGGCCTTGGCCTTTTCCACGGCAGCCTTCATCTCGTCGGTCACCAGTGCCTTGTTGTTGTCATCCATGGCGTAGTCGACGCCGCCTTCCTTGAGGCCGAGATTCTCGACGCCACCCTTGAAGGTGCCGTTCTTGCCATCCATGAAGGCGGTGTAGACGGCAACGTCGACGCGCTTCATCATCGAGGTCAGCACCTTGCCGGGCTGCAGGCCATTCTGGTTGGAATCGACGCCGATGCCGAGCTTGCCGGCATCAGCCGCCGCCTGCAGCACGCCGACGCCGGTGCCGCCGGCCGCGGCGTAGACCACGTCGGAGCCCTGGTCGATCTGCGTCTTGGCGATTTCGCCGCCCTTGGCTGGATCGTTCCAGGCAGCCGGGGTGTCGCCGGTCATATTCTGGATGACGTCGGTCGCGCCGGCCGACTTGGCGCCGCCGACATAGCCGCATTCGAACTTGCGGATCAGCGGGATGTCCATGCCGCCGATGAAGGAGACCTTCTTCGACTTCGATGCCATCGCGGCCATGATGCCGACGAGGTAGGAGCCTTCATTCTCCTTGAACACCAGCGAGCGGACGTTGGGCAGGTCGACGGCATCGTCGATGATGGCGAAGTTGAGATCGGGATATTCGGCCGCGACCTTCTTCAGCGCATCCTCCCAGGCGAAGCCGGCCATGACGATCGGGTTGTGGCCGTCCTCGGCGAAGCGGCGCAGCGCCTGCTCGCGCTGCGAGGCGTTGGACACTTCGAACTCGACATAGGGCGTGCCGGTCTCGGTCTTGAACTTCTCGGCGCCATGGAAGGCAGCCTCGTTGAAGGATTTGTCGAACTTGCCGCCCAGATCATAGAGGATGGCCGGCTGGACATCCGCGGCGAAAGCCGGAAGAACCATTGCGGTTGCGGCCAGGAGGCCGAGAACGATACGTTTCATGTGATCCACACCCTGTCGGTTATTTTTTCCGTTACGCCCCGCCTGCCTGCCCGGTTCTGCGGCAGGCATGCGACGTCAGCCAGGAGTGTATTCCCCTCCCGCTCGGCGGCAATCTGGCACGGCCCGAAACAAAATTCACGCGGAATTTTGACCTTTTGGAAAAGCGTGCCAGGGGCAGCCCGCGCCGCAGCTCGATCTTTGCCGAGCGGCCTTTGCCGATCAGTTGGCGGCGAATTGGCCGGTGCGCCGCTGGCGCCTGTAGCCGATGGCGTAGAGCAGGAAGGCCAGCACCGCGAACACGGCAAATCCCGGCTGGTCGAGCACCCGAGCGATGACGCCATCCCACAAAAGCGGACTGGCCTTGGCGCGGACAAAGGTTTCGAAGGCCGCCCGCGTGTCCGGCGAGACCGCCAGCCAGCTGGCGTTGAGCGGGGTCAGCACAAGCGCCGAAGCCGCCACCGTGCGCGTCGTGTCGATCACCGCCATGATGACGGAGACCGACAGCGCGACCATCGCGGCAAGGCGGAAAATGAAGCGAAACATCCAGGCTCTCCCCCGGCCGATCCTGGTGCTTTCCCAAGGAATCTCCGGCACGTGTCCCGAAACGAGAAATAGAATTTGTCTGGCCCGCCCGCAACCGCGATACGCGAATTTGAAGGCCCGCGCTTCTCCGTCCCTATGCCACAGGCTTGCGCCTGCGCCGATGGACGAGCCAGACGGCGAGAATGCCGCCGGCAATGGCGCCGACCACCAGCCCGGCCAGGCCGATGAAGGCGGCGAAATAGCCGCAGCCGCCCTCGAAGCAGCTCACCTCGGCGACATCGGCGATCACCGAGCCGGCGAAGAAGCCGACCAGGGCACCGATGATGGCGCCGAGAATGATGCCGAGCAAGGCGGCAATGATGGAAACGAAGACCGGCGGCGCTTCGGTTTGCGGCCTGGCGTAGGCGGTCCCGGCGCCGGAACCGGGGCGCAGCAGGTAGATGCAAAGCAGGCCGATGCCGATCTCGATGGCGGTGATGCCGAGGCTCCTGGCGGAGAAGACGAATTCCGGCACGGTCAGCACATAGGCCTGTCTCGCCAGCACCCAGACGATGGTGGCGATCTGCCAGATGGTGAAATGGTGGGGGAAACGCCCTGAACGGCCAAAGGCGAGGCCGAGCAGATAAAGCCCCCACAGGATGGTGATGACATTGGCGACGAGCCCGCCAACGAGGAAATAGAAGATCTTGTCGGGCAGGCCGGAATTGCCGACCAGCCACCATGCCGACGCCAGGCCATAGACCGACCACGCCATGACGAAGATGAGCCAGCCCACCGGGACGTAAAAAAGGTCGCCGCCCGGGCGGCCGGCCGGCGCCTGCCCTTTGTCCGGTCGTTCGCTGCTCGATGTCATGTCCGGACTATGCCCCCGCAAAGCCTCTGCCTCACTCGACAGGCGGCCGGCGGCGAAGTCAAGCGCGGCGGCTCTTGCGGCCTTGCCTGTGCACATCATTCGGCGCCGGCGCCCCCGGAAACCGGTGCGGCGACCGCATCGCGAACCGCCAAGTGGCCGGCAAAGCGAATAGAGTGCCGTTATGGCTTGGCATTCGGCGCGGGATCGACTAGATGAGCCCCGCGCCTGTTGCTTCGACGGCTCAGGTGCCGGGGAAGGATGTCCGCTGGTTGGGCGGCGTCCATGGCGCGGACACTCCGCGCCGCGCCCCCAAGGAGATGCATCTCCCCAACCCGCGCGGCGAAACCGGCCGGCGCGAAGGCAGGACGGAGAGGTGGCCGAGTGGTTGAAGGCGCACGCCTGGAAAGTGTGTTTACGGGAGACCGTAACGCGGGTTCGAATCCCGCTCTCTCCGCCAGCGTTCCAATCGCTGATGATCTCGGTGTCAGCCACAAGCGATCCAAGGGTCTGCGACCTAGAGGGTACCCCCAAGGCCTCAGGGGAACGATCCGCTACGTTATGAGTTAGCACTTCATGATGTACACCCTGGAGCATAACGGGCGCGGTGCGATGGCCGATCTCATGATCTTGGAACTGGCCAAGGCCAGACAGCGAGTCAAGCGGGCGGAGGTCACCCTCAGGCGCGCCAAGGAAATGCTGGACGAAGATTGCGGGGTGGGAATCAATATTGCGCTCTGCGGCAGGATAAGAGCCGCTCAGCGGCGTGTCATCGAGGCCAGAGAGCGCCTGACGAAGATCGATCCACTCGCGAACTCCAATTCTACATGATTTGGTCTACATGATTTGGGATTCGTTCGGCTCAGGAGTAGCGCCGTGTGCGCCACGGTCGGCGCAGTCACTGAGATTGTGATCTTCTCCATACTGGTTGTCGTCGCCGTCTTCCGCCTCCACAATTCCCGCTCCAGCACCGCAGTAACCATGCCGAAGTAAGCGCGGCGACCAGTAAGCGCTGCGCATTGTGCACGGCCTTTTGCTCGACAAGTCTTCGCAGGGCCAATGATTGTTGGTTGGCGGATGGTGGCGAGCGCTTGTGCCGGCTCCGGGCAAGGTTGCATAGTCCAACAACGCGACTCAGCGCGCTGTGCGCATCGGCTCGGAGCAATCGTGGTTGGACTTTATGACATCTGGCCCGCTTTTGTGGTCGTCGCGCTGCTTTGGCCGCTTGCGGGCATGCCGCTGTTTCAGCGGGTAGGTTTCGGATCGAACTCCTCCAGGGTGCGGGCAATAGACGGAATGCGAGGCTATCTGGCGCTTGCCGTCGTGCTTCACCACGCCGTCATCTACCATGAAATGCTGGTGACCGGCGCATGGAAGTATCCGCCATCGGCTTTCTATGGCCCGCTGGGACAGGTGGGCGTATCCTTGTTCTTCATCATCTCGGCCTATCTGTTCTGGGGGAAACTGCTGTCGGCAAAGTCCCCCGTGGAATTTCCGACGCTGTTGCTCAAGCGGGCTTTCAGGATCGGGCCTCTCTATGTTGTGGCCGTCGGCACGGCGATGGCTTTGGAGGTCGCCGATGGCGCGATCGACTATTCGGCCTTCGCGACTTACGAGCGGGCATTTTTCAATCTGCTGTTCGGTGTCTTCGGCTACGTTCCGCTTTCGAGTTCCCGCATCTGCGTATTGGCCTGCGTAACCTGGACCTTGCCCTATGAGTGGCTGTTCTATTTCAGCCTGCCGATCGCGGCGATATTCAGCCGGCATCCGGTGGCCCGCATAGGCTTGCCAGTCGTTCTCCTGGCTTTTTCAATTCTCATGTCAGTGAACGGAGGCAGCCCCGCCTACGGCTATCTGGGACTTTTCGCGGGCGGAATGTTGTGCGCAACGCTTGAAGCACACGGCCTGCTGGTGAAATGGCATCGGCACGCCTTGTCCGCCGTCGCCCTGGCGATGCTGGTGGGTATCTTCGTCATCTATAAGACCGCCTATGCGCCGGGGCCGATGCTGCTGTGTATTGCCACCTTCTTCCTGGTCGTGACGGGCGCTGATTTCTTCGGTCTGCTGACGGCCTCCCGCTCAGTGCGGCTGGGTGAGATCAGCTTTGGCATCTATCTCTTGCAAGGGCTTGCCTTCGTCTCGACATTCTCCATCGCGCCCCTGCGGGCCTTCGCCATGGACAACGCCGCCCAATATTGGCTCGTGATGTTGATTGCGATGGTGCTTCTGGTCCTCATGGCACTGGTCGCGCATCTTGTGGTCGAAAAGCCGGGCGTCTCGCTGGGAAACCGTCTTGCGGCAGTTCTTCGCCTGTCGACGCAGCGCGAGGTGCGTGAGACGACAGCCGCTGACGCAGGGCAGCCCTGGCGCATCCGGGACGTTTCACAAGACAGTCTGCAGGCCGCGCATAACGCCCAGGAGCGATGATTCCCTGGCCATTTGACCGCCCGGCCTGATTGGCCTGGGCTGGCGTGAACAATGGGTTGTGCGGGCATGGCGATCAGAGCACGACCGCCGCATTTCATATGAAAGCTCCCGGCCTGGAACCTCTTGGCCCGCAGCGCGTTTCACGGCGTCCCGTCCGTGGACCAGCCCGGATATTTCTCCTGGCGCTGCTTATAATCAGGAGCCTGCTTCATGCACGACAAGCTGTTTCATTCACCGGTCGCAGTGACCGTGGGCCTCGGCTTCAAGCGCGAGATTGCCTCGCTGGCCGAAATGCACGATTTCCTGACCGATTGGACGACCTCGCGCCGTGGTCCCCTTTACCGCAATGCCGTCGAGGCGTGTGGCCTTGCGCTGGAAGGCTGTATCACCAGGGACGAGGCGCGCCATGCGCTGGTCGAATTCGCACAAGCAACCGGCATCCTCTGGCCCGAGATCGAGCCGGTCATCGTGGCGCGCGCCGTCGCGCGCGGCTATGGCGGCTACGCCGCCTGAGTTTGAGGCCACCTCCCGGCGTGACGACCAACGCCGCCACCACCGAAAGCCCGGCTTGGCCTTCCCGAGCCGGGCTTCGCTTTATTGCAAGACGATCACAAGGATCGCCTTTGTCCACCAATGATGTTTGCCCAGCGGTGTAGGCGATCAACCTTTCGAATGCGCGCGCCGACGCGTCGGCTTGGGCCTCGTCGGATCGGGCTCTTGCGATGACTGCGCTGCGAGGCGCAGCTGTCTCAGCCTGGCTGTTTTTTCCTCGCGGGCCGCCCGCTCGGCATCGATCACGATCTGCGATTCACGCTTGGCGCGCTCATCGCGCTGGGTGTCGACTTTTGCACGGACCATGTGCTGCTAACTCCATTACGAGCCGGCGTTGGTTTGGAACAAATCGCCGCCTCCACCATCTTCCGGCCCCGCATGGTGCAGCGTTGCCGCAGGGGCGGCGATTACAAATGATGGTTGGAAAACTTTTGTCATCGATGTTCCGGGATAGAGAGATGTCAGTCACACCAGCCTGATGAGACAACGAGCGATGCCTCGAATACCTGGTGTCCGTCCTCGTCGCGTACCTTGACGGTGATGGCGGTGTGGTCGTTTTCGATGATCTCGTCGCGGACGATGTCGGGCAGAATACGGATCGCTTCGCGCCTTAGGCGTTCGCGCGTCTCGAAGACCTGGCCGTCATCATCGACCGTCAGACCGTCGCCATTGTAGAGGTCAAGATAATATCGAGGCATGATGGGCTGAACCTCAGACTGATGAAATGGCGAGATGTTCAACCGACAATTCGCGGACCAGCCAGTTGTTCCATCAGAGGCGGCATTTGCGGTGGAACAAGCAGCCCTAACAAATGTTAATGCCTGTCAGCGGCGAAAGGCTTAGTGCAGCCGAAGCCGCCTTTGCTTCCGACAGAACAAGATGGCGATCGGCTGCCGAAGCCCTTTCGCCGGAGATTGCGGTGCTTGAATCCCTCTATCTGAACCTGGGGCAGCATGACGCGCTGTCAGACGCCGAGAAGGCGCTGCTAGCCGGCGCCATGACGTTCGAGAGGCATTTCGCCACCGGCCAGGACATCGTCGCATCGGGGTCGCGGCCGACCTATTCGACGCTGATCCTCGACGGGCTGGCGGCGCGCTACAAGGTGCTGGAGAATGGCGGCCGGCAGTTCACCTCTTTGCAGGTGTCCGGCGATTTCGTCGATCTCCACGCTTTCCTGCTCAAGACCATGGATCACGGCATCGTCGCTCTGTCGCCCTGTCATGTCATGTTCGCGGACCATAGCCGGCTTCGCACGATCACCGAGCAGGCGCCGCACCTGACCCGGCTGCTGTGGCTGGACACGCTGGTCGACGGCGCCATCCACCGCGAGTGGATCGTCGCCATGGGGCGGCGCTCCAAGACCTCGCATCTGGCCCACCTCGTCTGTGAGCTCTTCGTGCGGCTGCAGGTGGTGCAGCGGACCAACGGCATGAGCTTTCACCTGCCGCTCTCGCAGGCTGAACTGGCCGATGTGCTCGGCCTGTCGGTGGTGCACATGAACCGGGTTATCGGCGCCTTGCGCAAGGTCGGAGTCGTCAACTGGGCAAACCACACCGTGACCATCCTGGATTGGCACCGGCTGCAGGAAATCGCCGAGTTCGATCCCACCTATCTCAGCATGATGCGGGAGCCGCGCTAAGGTATATCGATATTCAGTTGAGGTCGGGCTGCAAACGATAGCTTTCTGCGCTTCCAGTGCTCACGTACTTAAGTACGCTCCGCTCCGGTTCTCGAAAGCCATCGTTTTCGCCGCGACCTGACCTGAATCTCGACACACCTTGGGCCGATCAGGTGCGCCCTCCGATCTTGCAGATTTATGCTGCTTCGGCTGCCACGTTGACCGCCGACTCCGCGATCTTGGTCAGGGCCTCGTCCGTGGCCTTCTCTTCCTTCAGCGTTGCTTCGAGAAGCGTCACGGCTTCGTTCAGGCCGAGTTCGCCGGCCCACGTCCTCAGCGTGCCATAGCGTGAGATCTCGTAGTGCTCGACCGCCTGCGCGGCGGCCAGCAGACCGGCATCGAGCGCGGGAGATCCCTTGTACTCGTCCATGATCTCGGCGCCCTCTTCGGTGATACCCATGATGGCCGCACAGGTCTTGCCGACCGGCTTCTTGCCGATCACGCCGAAGACTTTCTCCAGTCTCGCGACGTGGCCCTCGGTCTCGGTGCGGTGCTTTTCGAAGGCGGCCTTCAGCTCGGCGCTTTGCGCGGCCTTGGCCATTTTCGGCAGTGTCGCCAATATCTTCTTTTCGGCGAAATAGATGTCCTTCAGCGTGTCATGAAACAGGTCGTCGAGCATTTTCTGCTTTGCCATCGTCATATCCTCTGATGCGTGAACCCTCAGGCCGACAATCTCCCGCAGGATGATTCGTTCCATCCACGCCGCATAGCGCGGTCGAGCGGTCCAACCCGACAAATCCTCATCGGGACGCCATCTCCCCCGACCCCGACGGGCCGGCAAAAACCTTTATAAAATTCCTATTTCTTTCCGCCCCGCGCCGTCTCGAACCTTTATGGCGATCGGGTCCATATTCCGCATGAGAAAAACGTCGGACGCCGCCAATCGGAATGCGGCGCGCCGTTTTCACGTAATTGCAGGTCTGCTCCGGCAGATGCCGATTAGAGAAATCAAAGCAAGGAACAAGCACAATGGACATCATTGTTCTCGGGATAGGGGTTTTGTTTTTTGCCCTATCCTTGGCCTACGTCAAAGCCTGCGACAGAATTTGAGCTGAAGGATCGAGCCATGCTTTTCGATTACATCCTCGGCGGCGGCGTGACCTTGTTCCTGCTCGCCTACCTCACATACGCCCTCGTTCGTCCAGAACGCTTCTGAAGGCACGGAAAGCCACAGCCATGACACTGAACGGTTGGATACAGATCCTTGTCTTCTGCGGGATCATCGTTTTGCTGACGAAGCCGCTTGGCTTCTACATGCACCGCGTCTTCAACGGCGATCGCACGCTGCTTTCACCGATCTTCGGCCCGCTCGAGCGCGGGCTCTACCGCATTTGCGGCACCAGCGAACGCGAGGAACAGCACTGGACCGCCTATGCGGTGGCTTTGCTGCTCTTCAACCTTGCCGGGTTCCTGGTGCTTTATGGCCTGCAGCGCCTGCAGGGCAGTCTGCCCTACAATCCCGCCGGCATGGGCGCTGTCGACCCGGCGCTCGCCTTCAACACCGCCGCCAGTTTCGTGACGAACACCAACTGGCAGAACTACGGCGGCGAAAGCACGATGTCCTATCTCCTGCAGATGGCCGGGCTGACGGTCCAGAATTTCGTTTCGGCGGCCACCGGCATTGCCATCGCCATCGCACTGATCCGCGGCTTTGCCCGCGCCTCGGGCAAATCGATCGGCAATTTCTGGGTCGATATGACCCGCTGCACGCTCTACGTGCTCCTGCCGCTCTGCATCGTGCTCACCCTGGTCTATGTCTGGCTCGGCATACCGCAGACGCTTGGGCCTTACGTCGACGCCACCACGCTGGAAGGCGCCAAGCAGACCATCGCGCTTGGCCCGGTCGCCTCGCAGGTCGCCATCAAGATGCTTGGCACCAATGGCGGCGGCTTCTTCAATGCCAATGCCGCGCATCCGTTCGAAGATCCCGACGCCATCTCGAACCTGATCCAGATGGTAACGATCTTCGCGCTGGGTGCTGCGCTGACCAACGTCTTCGGCCGCATGGTCGGAAACCAGCGCCAGGGCTGGGCGATCCTGGCGTCGATGGGCGTGCTGTTCATCGCCGGCGTCGCCGTCTGCTACTGGGCGGAGGCCGTGGGCAATCCGCTGGTCCATGCGCTGGGCATCGACGGCGGCAATATGGAAGGCAAGGAAACTCGCTTCGGCATCGCCCTGTCGGCGCTGTTCGCGGTCATCACGACGGCCGCTTCCTGTGGTGCCGTCAACGCCATGCATGACAGTTTCACCGCGCTCGGCGGCATGATCCCGCTCATCAACATGCAGCTTGGCGAGGTCATCGTCGGCGGCGTCGGCGCCGGCTTCTACGGCATCCTGATGTTCATCGTCGTTGCCGTCTTCGTCGCCGGCCTGATGGTTGGCCGCACGCCCGAATATCTCGGCAAGAAGATCGAGGCCAAGGAGGTCAAGATGGCGATGCTGGCCATCCTGTGCCTGCCGCTCGCCATGCTGATCTTCACGGCGATCGCCGTTGTCCTGCCGAGCGCCGTGACCTCGATGGCCAATGGCGGTCCGCACGGCTTCTCCGAGGTGCTCTATGCCTACACTTCGGCGGCGGCGAACAACGGTTCAGCCTTTGGCGGCCTCAGCGGCAACACGCCCTGGTACAACATCACCATCGGCATCGGCATGTTGATGGGCCGCTTCCTGGTCATCATCCCGGCGCTCGCCATCGCTGGCTCGCTGGCGGCGAAGAAGACCGTTCCGGCTTCGGCCGGCACCTTCCCGACCGATGGGCCGCTGTTCGTCGGGCTGCTGATCGGCGTCATCGTCATCGTCGGCGGTCTCACCTTCTTCCCGGCGCTCGCCGTCGGGCCGATCATCGAGCACCTCGCGATGATCCATGGGCAAACCTTCTGAGGCGACCATGCCCTTGTTCAGCAGCAAGCGTCGCAAGACCCGGCCGCCGGCCGGCAGCGAGGGGGAGGCAAAGCCTCCTCCCTTCCCGACCGTGTCTACGTTCCTGGGCATTGCGGCCGTCATGATCGTGATCTGGCTGCTGGTCTATGGCCCACCCTTTTCGGCATCCAATCACCCGGTGCCGCCCAACAACACTGAAGCCGGAGCTTCAAAATGAGCCAGTTAAAATCAACCGCGATCATGGATGCCCGCATCCTGTGGCCCGCCATTGGCGGTGCCTTCCGCAAATTCGACCCGCGCACGCTGGCCCGCAACCCGGTGATGTTCGTTGTCGCCATCGTCTCGGCGCTGACGACGGTGCTGTTCGTCAGGGACCTCATCACCGGCGGCGGCGACCTGCGCTTCACATTGCAGATCATCATCTGGCTGTGGTTCACGGTGCTGTTCGCCAATTTCGCCGAGGCCGTCGCCGAGGGGCGCGGCAAGGCGCAGGCGGATTCGCTGCGCAAGGCGCGCACCGAGACCCAGGCCAAGCTCCTGGCCGGCGAGGACAGGAGCAAGTTCAAGCTGGTGCCCGGCACCAGCCTGAAGGTCGGCGACATCGTCCTGGTCGAAGCCGGCGACATCATCCCGTCCGACGGCGAGGTGGTGGAGGGTGTGGCCTCGGTCAACGAGGCGGCCATAACAGGCGAATCCGCGCCGGTGATCCGCGAATCCGGCGGCGACCGCTCGGCGGTGACCGGCGGCACGCAGGTGCTGTCCGACTGGATCCGCGTGCGCATCACCGCCGCCGCCGGCCACACTTTCCTCGACCGCATGATCTCCCTGGTCGAAGGCGCCGAGCGCCAGAAGACGCCGAACGAGATCGCGCTCAACATCCTGCTGGTCGGCATGACGCTGATCTTCGTGCTGGCCACGGCCACCATCCCGAGCTTTGCGTCCTATTCCGGCGGCTACATCTCGGTGACCGTGCTCGTCGCCCTGTTCGTCACCCTGATCCCGACCACCATCGGCGCGCTGCTGTCGGCCATCGGCATCGCCGGCATGGACCGCCTGGTGCGCTTCAATGTGCTGGCCATGTCGGGCCGTGCCGTCGAGGCCGCCGGTGACGTCGACACGCTGCTGCTCGACAAGACCGGCACGATCACGCTCGGCAACCGCCAGGCGACCGAGTTCCGCCCGGTCAAGGGCGTCACCGAACAGGAACTGGCCGACGCGGCGCAGCTTGCTTCGCTCGCCGACGAAACGCCGGAGGGCCGTTCGATCGTCGTGCTGGCAAAGGAGAAATACGGCATCCGTGCCCGCGACATGGCGACATTGCACGCCACCTTCGTACCCTTCACCGCGCAGACCCGCATGAGCGGCGTCGACATTGACGGTTCCTCGGTGCGCAAGGGCGCGGTCGATTCCGTGCTCGCCCATGTCAACCAGACGACCGTGGCCAGCCACGCGACACGGCCGAACAGCGACTCGGTTCGGGATCTGCAGGCGATCGCCGACGAGGTCGCCAAGTCCGGCGGCACGCCGCTGGCGGTGGAGCGCGACGGGCGGCTGCTCGGCATCGTCCACCTCAAGGACATCGTCAAGGGCGGCATCCGCGAGCGTTTTGCCGAGCTGCGCAAGATGGGCATCCGGACGGTGATGATCACCGGCGACAATCCGATGACGGCGGCGGCCATCGCGGCGGAAGCCGGCGTCGACGATTTCCTGGCCCAGGCCACGCCCGAGGACAAGCTCAAGCTGATCCGCGACGAGCAGGCCAAGGGCAAGCTGGTCGCCATGTGCGGCGACGGCACCAACGATGCGCCGGCGCTCGCGCAGGCCGATGTCGGCGTCGCCATGAACACCGGCACGGTCGCCGCGCGCGAAGCCGGCAACATGGTCGATCTCGACAGCGACCCAACCAAGCTCATCGAGATCGTCGAGATCGGCAAGGCGCTGCTGATGACGCGCGGCTCGCTGACCACCTTCTCGATCGCCAACGACGTGGCCAAGTATTTCGCCATCATCCCGGCCATGTTCGCCGTCTTCTACGTCGCGCCGGGCCAGACCACCGGTCCGCTGCAGGCGCTCAACATCATGCATCTGGCGACGCCGCAGAGCGCCATCCTGTCGGCCATCATCTTCAACGCGCTCATCATCATCGCGCTGATCCCGCTGTCGCTGCGCGGCGTCAAATACCGGGCGATCGGCGCCGGTGCGCTGCTCAGCCGCAACCTTCTCGTCTACGGCCTGGGCGGCATCATCGTGCCGTTCGTCGGCATCAAGATAATCGACATGGCCGTCACGGCCCTTGGCCTTGCATAAGGATCATTCCGATGCTCAAGCAAATCAGACCCGCGATCGTCATGATCGTCTTCTTCACCGTGCTGACCGGCCTGGTCTATCCGCTGGGCATGACCGGCATAGCGCAGGCGCTGTTCCCGCGTCAGGCCAATGGCAGCCTGATCGAGAAGGACGGCAAGGTCATCGGCTCCGAGTTGATCGGCCAGGCCTTCGCCAGCGACAAGTATTTCCACGGCCGGCCTTCGGCGGCGGGCAATGGTTACGACGCCACGGCCTCCGGCGGCAGCAATCTCGGCCCGACCAACCCCAAGCTGATCGACCGCATCAAAGGCGACGCCGAGAAGCTGAAGGCGGAGAATCCGAACCAGCCTGTGCCGATGGACCTGGTGACGACGTCGGGCAGCGGCCTTGATCCGCAGATCAGCCCGGAAGCCGCCTATTTCCAGGTTCCGCGCGTCGCCAGGGCAAGGGGCATCGACGAAGCCAAGGTCAAGGCGCTTGTCGACGGTCAGGTCGAGAGCAGGGAACTCGGCTTCATGGGAGAGCCTGTTGTCAACGTGCTGGCGCTCAACCTGGCGCTGGACGCCGCTAAATAGGTGATGGCGAGGTCCGGGGATCGACAGCATCCCCGGACCTCTCCATGATCGATCCTGATGCCGGACGACAGAAGCAACGAAAACCGACCTTCCCCCGACGCGCTGCTCGAGCATGCCGAGCGGGAGGGACGCGGCCGCCTGCGGATATTCCTCGGCGCTGCCCCCGGTGTCGGAAAGACGTACGAAATGCTGATGTCGGGCCGAGCCAGGCTGGCCGACGGCATCGATGTGGTGATCGGCGTTGTCGAGACGCATGGCCGCCGGGAAACCCAGGCGCTGGTCGAGGGCTACGAAGTCATCCCCCGCCGCAAGGTCGACTACAAAGGACGCGCCCTCGACGAGATGGACATCGACGCCATCCTCGCCCGGCGCCCCGCATTGGTTCTCGTCGACGAACTTGCCCACACCAACGCGCCGGGCAGCCGCCATCCCAAGCGCTATCTCGACGTCCAGGAGATCCTGGCGCGCGGCATCGACGTCTACACGACGCTCAACATCCAGCATGTCGAAAGCCTGAACGACGTCGTCGCGCAGATCACGCGGGTCAGGGTGCGCGAGACGGTTCCCGATTCCATCATCGACCAGGCCGACGATGTCGAGATCATCGACCTGACGCCCGACGACCTGATCAAGCGGCTGGAAGAGGGAAAGGTCTATTTCCCCAACACGGCGCAGCGCGCCATCGAGAACTATTTCTCGTCGGGCAATCTGACGGCGCTGCGCGAACTGGCGCTGCGCCGCACCGCCCAGCGGGTCGACGAGCAATTGCTCAATCACATGCAGTCGCATGCCATCCAGGGCCCGTGGGCGGCCGGAGAGAGAGTGCTCGTCTGCGTCGACGCGCGTCCGGGCGGTGCGGCCCGCATCCGCTACGCGCGCAGGCTGGCCGACCGGCTTCGCGCGCCATGGACGGCGCTGCATGTCGATACGCCGCGCTCGGCCGGCATGTCCGAGGAAGACAAGGACCGGCTCGCCACGCTGATGCGCCTTGCCGAGCAGCTCGGCGCCGAGGTGACGACCATTCCCGGCCAGAATGTCGCGCAGGACATCGTGCGCCATGCAACGGCGAACAATTTCACCCATATCGTGGTCGGCCGGCCGACCCGGTCGCGCTGGCGCGAACTGATCGAGGGCTCGCTCACCTATGATTTGATCCGCAATGCCGGCGATATCAGCGTCCACGTCATTTCGGGGACCGAGCGGGATGCCGAGGCGACCTCCAGAAGGGTCAAGGCGGCGGCCGAGCAGAAGCAATTCCAGATCTGGCCCTACCTGCTCGCCACCACCTATGTCGCGGGTTCATTGGCCGTCAGCGCCGTCCTCGACCAGTTTCTCGACGTCCGCAATCTGGCGATCGTCTTCCTCCTGGCGGTGCTGACATCGGCGGTGGCCGGCGGTCTTTGGCCGGCGCTCTATGCATGCTTCCTCAGCGCCCTTGCCTTCAACTATTTCTTCCTCGAGCCGCGCTACACGCTGACGATCCGGGATCCCGAGAGCATCGTGGCGCTCGCCGTCTTCCTTGCCGTGGCGGTGATCGCCAGCAATCTCGCCGCGCGCATGCAGCGCCAGGCCGTCGCCGCCCGCTCGCGGGCACGGGCCACCGAGGATATCTACCTCTTCTCCAAGAAGCTCGCCGGCGCCGGCACACTCGACGACGTGCTGTGGGCCACCGCCTTCCAGATCGCCTCGATGCTGAAGCTGCGCGTCGTGCTGCTGCTGCCCGAAGACGGCACCATCACCGTCAAGGCAGGCTATCCGCCGGACGACACGCTGGCCGAGGCCGACATCGCTGCAGCCCGCTGGGCCTGGGAACACAACCGCGCCGCCGGGCGCGGCGCCGACACGCTGCCTGGCGCCAAGCGTCTTTATCTGCCTTTGCGGACCGGGCGCACCGCGATTGGTGTCGTCGGCCTCGACAATGACAAGCAGGGCCCGCTGCTGACGCCCGAGCAGCAGCGCCTGCTCGACGCGCTGGCCGACCAGGCGGCGGTGGCGATCGAACGCATCCAATTGGTCGCCGATGTCGACCGCGCCAAGCTCGCGGCCGAAGCCGACCGGCTGCGCTCTGCCCTGCTGACCTCGATTTCGCATGATCTGAAAACGCCGCTCTCGGCGATCATGGGAGCGGCCGGCACGCTCAAGGAATTCGCGCCGGATCTGCCCGAGCAGGACCGTGCAGAGCTGCTGTCGACGGTGATCGACGAATCGGAACGGCTGAACCGCTTCATCGCCAATCTGCTCGACATGACCAAGATCGAGTCCGGGGCGATGGAGCCGAACTATGCCTTGCACTATGTCGGCGATATTGTCGGCACGGCGCTCAACCGCGCCCGCAAGATCACCAGCGAACACAAGATCGAGGTCGATATTCCGCCCGAATTGCCGATGCTGAAGCTCGATCCCGTGCTGTTCGAGCAGGTTCTGTTCAACCTTCTCGACAATGCGTCGAAATATTCGCCGTCCGGCTCGACGATCCGCGTGCAGGGATGGGCCGACAATGGATCCGTCATCGTGCAGATCATGGATGAGGGGCCGGGCATTCCGGCGCATGATTTGGAACGTGTGTTCGACACGTTTTACCGGGTGCGCAAGGGCGATCAGGTGCGCGCCGGCACGGGCCTTGGCCTGTCGATCTGCCGCGGCTTTGTCGAATCGATGGGCGGCACCATCTCGGCCGCCAACCGGACCGACCGCCCAGGGGCCGCGTTCACCATCAGGATGCCGGTGCCGACCGAAGCGTCCGATGTCGGCAATCGCGGCGAGACCAGCATGGATCGGCCTTCATGACAAATTCGAATGTCAGGATACTGGTCGTCGATGACGAGCCGCCGATCCGCAAGCTGCTTCGGGTCGGCCTCGGCAGCCAGGGCTATGCCATCAGCGAGGCGCCGAACGCCAAGGTGGCGATCGAGCTGATGGAACAGGAAAAGCCGGATCTGGTGCTGCTCGACCTCGGCCTGCCTGGCATGGGCGGCCATGAGCTCCTGCGCAAATGGCGTGACGAGGGTCTCGACATTCCCGTCGTCATCCTCTCCAGCCGCACCGACGAGGCCGGCATCGTCAATGCGCTCGAACTCGGCGCCGACGATTATGTCACCAAGCCGTTCGGCATGAACGAACTGGTGGCGCGCATCCGCGTGGCGTTGCGGCACAAATTTCAGCAACAGGGCGAGAAGCCTGTGTTCCAGAGCGGCGACCTCAGCGTCGATCTGGTCAAGCGCATCGTCAAGGTCGAGGGCAAGGAGATCAAACTCTCGCCGAAGGAATACGACATATTGCGCATCCTGGTGCAGCATGCCGGCAAGGTGCTGACCCACCATTTCATCCTGAAGCAGATCTGGGATGATTCGACCGACGTGCAGTATCTCCGGGTCTATGTCCGGCAGCTCCGGCAGAAGATCGAGAAGATCCCCGATCAGCCGCGCTACATCACCACCGAGACCGGTGTCGGCTATCGGCTGCGTGTCGATTGAGACAGCTCGAATTGAACCTGTGTCAGCCGATGGCTTCCAGCGGCCGGTTTGTGGCCGCCGACGTGCGCAAGGCGGCGAGACAGCCGAGGATGCCAAGCGGCACGAAGGCAAGGAACAGCCAGCTCGCGACATTGGCCGCGGCGTCGTGGCTCAAGCCTTGCGAAAAGCCGCTGGCATTGGCGACGATGCCGGCAAGGGCCGCCCCCACGGCGTAGCCGATGCGCTGCATGGTCGGCACTGCGGCGGAGGCAATGGTCTGCTCGTCAACCGGGGCGGAGGCGACGATGACGCGGGTCAGGAAGGGCCAGGCAATGCCGAAGCCGCCGCCCTGCAACAAGGCGCAAATAAGGATCAGCGGGATGGAGCCCAGGGGGATTGTATAGGCAAAGCCGGCGATGCCCGCCGCGATCATCAGCGCGCCGGTGACAATGATCAGCCGCTCACGCTGCGGCGGCGCGTTGGCGACGAGGATCGACAGGATCGACCAGGCGATCGATTCGGCGGCGATGATGTAGCCGGTGGTCAAAAGCGGAATGTCGTGCAGGCTGGTCAAAAGCAGCGGCCCATAGACGCCGAAAGAGCAGGTCGCGACGGAAAAGGCGGCGACCATTGTCATCCCGGCACCGACCGGCGTGCGCCACGAAAACAGCCGCGCCGGGAACAGCCGCGAGCGCGGCTTCAGCGCGTCGATGGTGAAGAACAGCGCGAGCCCGGCGAGGCCCAGAACGATCAGCAGCGAAGAGCGCAGCAGGGCGATGTCGACGCCGGCCGAGGCGATCAGCACCACGGCGACGGCAAGGCAGGCAAGGGCGGCGAAGGGGAAAGGCGGGGCCTTGCCGGCGCTCGTGCTGGGTTTCTTCGCCTCCGGCGTGTTCAGCACCAGGAAGCTTGCCAGCGCCATGGCGGTGCCGCCGAGGGTGAAGACACCGAAGGCCCAGCGCCACGACAGGAATTCGGTCATGATCGCGCCCAGCAAAGGGCCGCTGAACGCCGCGACGCCCCAGATCGCCGACATGATGCCGAAGAGCTGCGGCCAGATGGCCCGCGAAAACAGCCGCTCGACCGAAACGAAGGCCAGCGATACCAGCGCGCCGCCGCCCAGCCCCTCGATCAGCCGGCCGGCGAGGAACAACTGCATGGAAGGCGAGGTGGCGCAGATCAGCGCTCCTGCGGCGTAAAGCAGGGCCGCGACCACCATATTGGTGCGCAGCGCCACATAGCTCACCAGCCGCCCGGCGGCGGCACCGGCGACGATGGCGCCGAGCTCGTAGATCGCCAATGACCAGCCGACGAGTTGCACCCCGGCCAGTTCGCCGACCATGGCCGGCATGACGGTTGCCACCATCGTCTCGTTGGTGGCGTGCAGCAGGATGCCGAGGCTGATGAAGCAGAAGCGCGCCAGGTCGCCGCTCGCCCACAATGCGCGCCAGTCGACCCTGTTTGTGCTGATTTCAGTCATGTCTACCCTTTTGCATATCTCGATGCCAGCGCACGGCACCAGAAGCCAGCAAGGCTTTCCGGCAGGACCATACGCATCAGGACTGCGCGCCTCATAGACGCGCTGTCCCCGTCTGGGCAGGCTTGTAGGACCTCAACCGCGGTTGAGCTCAAGCGGTTCGTTTCGGTGGACCATCGCAACGGTAGAGATTGGCCGAAGCCTCTCAACTTCGTCATCCCTGGGCGAAGCAGGAGCGAAGCTCCGTCGCGGAGAGCCTGGGATCCATTCCGTGACCTTGGTCGTGGAGTGCACGGTGCAGAATTCTGGACTGTGGCGGCGCGCAGTCCCCGGCATGGATCCCTTGGTGAGCGAGCACCTTCGTCTTGCGATCAATTCTCGGTGCTGCGCAGCTGGAACTGGCTGACGCCGATGGCGAGATTGATGCCGGTCTGCGTCTGCAGGCTGAGCGGCTGGAGGGTGAAGGCCTGCGAGGAGCCGCCGACCAGGAGATTGGCGCCTGCGCCGACGGCCGCCGTCACCTCGGCGCTGGCGCCGATATAGTCGCCCGCCAGCGCACCCGGCGCGTAGATGTTCTTCAGCGGCGTCAGCACCAGCCAGCCCATCACCGCCTGTTTTGTCGTGCCGATGTCGAGGCCGTATTTGTTGACGGCGCCGAAATAGGCCTCCGGCGCGAAGCTCTTGTCGGTCGGGGTGAAGGTGCAGCTCAGGTCCTTGGTCGAGCCGAAGATGAAGCCGGTGCCGCCGCCTATGGCGCATTCAAGGGTACCGAGTTCGATGCCTCGGTCCTGCGCCTGCGTCTGTGTCGCGCCGAGCACGAGTGCGATCACGGCAGCGGCGATGGCTGTCTTCGGCATGGCGGTCCCCCCAAAATCAAAACGGCGCGGAACCATCCTATATGGTTCCGCGCCGCAAGGTAGAGAGGAGCGCGTGGCTCCGTTCGATCACTTGAGCGAGTGGATCAGCTGAAGCGAGGTCACGGCCACGGCGAGGTTGACGCCGGTCTGCGCCTGGACGCTGAGTGGCTCCAGCATGAAGGCGCCGTCGAAGCCGCCGACCAGCAGGTTGGCGCCACCGCCGGTGACGACGCTCGCCTCGGCGTTGACGCCATAATAGCTGCCGGCAAGGTCGCCCGCATCGCGGTCACGGGTCGCGGCAAGAACCGCCCAGACAAGCTGGCCCTGATGCGTCTGGCCCAGATCGACACCGATCTTGGAGATGACGCCGGTGTAAATCTCCGACGGGCCGTGGTGGTAGGGACGGAAGACGCAGGACACGCCCTTGTTGGAGGCGACAATGTAGGCGGTGCCGCCGTCGATGGTGCAGTCGAGCGTGCCGAGCTGCAGCTTTCCGGCGCTGGCCGGAGCGGCAGCGAACACGGTCGTTGCAAGGGCAGCGGCGCAGACGAGTTTCTTGATCATGGGAGGGTCCTTTCGCAAATCGCTTGGAATAACGGCTTGAGTGACCAGACCGTTCCGCCGAAAACTTGGCGCGAACAAGGCAAGGATTGACGGCTTAATGCGGGGGTTAACGCGCGGTTGCCGGATCGGCGGCGATCTTCAGCCCTGCGTGTCCTTTCGGACACGCAGACGTCCCCACAATGCTTAGCCGGATCTGCTAAAGCCGATATCAGCTGACGCGGGCGAGGCCGTCCTTGGCCGGCTGGTAGCTGGGGTTGAGGCGGACGGCTTCCTTATAGGATTTCGCCGCCTTTGCCTTGTCGCCGCGCCGCTCGTAGATGAGCGCCTGGTTGGCCCAGGCCTCGGCGTTCTGGCCGTCGAGCTTGATGGCCATGTTGAAGTCGGAGAAGGCGTTGTCCTCGTCGCCCGTCGCCAGATAGGAAAGGCCCCGGCCGTTATAGGGCTCGGCCGCATCCGGTGCCAGCGAGATGGCGGTCGAGAAATCCTCGATGGCGAATTTGTGCTGGCCCTGGCTTTGATAGATCAGGCCGCGATTGTGGTAGGCGCGGGCGTCCGTCGTGTCGAGCTGGATTGCCTTCTGGAAGTCGTTGAAGGCGTCCTGGGTGCGGCCCGCTTTGCGGTAGAGATTGCCGCGGCCGATATAGGCGGCGTCATAATTGCCGTTGATCTGGATCGACTTGTTGTAGTCGTCGAGCGCGGCCGCCTGATTGCCGAGGAAGCGCTGGATGAGCGCGCGGTTGGAATAGGCCTGGTAGAAATTCGGATTGAGCTGGATGGCCTGGTTGAAGTCCTTGAGCGCCGCCTGATACTGGCCGCCGCGGCCATAGGCCGAGCCGCGCACATTGTAGCCTTCGGGATCCTGCGGATTGCGCTGGATGACCGCCGACAGCGAGGAGATGTTCTCGCTCGACCCCTGCGCCTTGTCGATGTTGTTGAACTCGCCGGTCGGGCCCGACGTCTGGCAGCCGGCCAGCACCAATCCGGAAAGCAGGGCTGCCGTCAGGGCGAAACCACGCAATGCGGTCCCGCGCTCCACGCTCATTGCGTTCATGTCTGCCCTGTCCTCACTTCAAGCCGCGTCGCTCAGGTCCGGATCCCCCCTCCGGGCCGGGTCACAATCAAAATAAAAAGGTGGCGGCGATTCCGCATCGCGCCACCTTGGTATCCTTCGAAAAGGACGAAATATTGGCGATAATCAGCGCGGCGGACGCGCTGCGCCAGCAGCACCACCGGCAGCCACCGGACGCGGCGTCATCGGCAGCAGGCCTTCGCGCTGGGCGCGCTTGCGGGCCAGCTTGCGAGCGCGGCGCACGGCCTCGGCCTTTTCGCGGGCGCGCTTCTCGGACGGCTTCTCGTAGTGACCGCGCATCTTCATTTCGCGGAAAATGCCTTCGCGCTGCATCTTCTTCTTGAGCGCGCGAAGCGCCTGATCAACGTTATTGTCGCGGACGAGTACCTGCACGGGCAATCCTGTCTTTCGGGTTTGATATCAACAGGCAAGTAGCCATAGCCACTAGCCTCCGCGGCGGTCGACACCACGAATTGTGGCGGCTGATAGCAGAATCAGGCCGCGCTGTCCACAGTCGAAATGCAGGACGACAGCCAAATTGCCACGGTCGCCCCGAGATAGGGCTCCAACTACGCCGTGGCCAGGTGCAGCCGCTCGAAATCCTCGAAGAATTCGCCGTAGTCACAAGTGATCTCTTCGCCGGCGGCGATGTCGCGTGTCGCTGTCGCGCCACCATATTGCGAAAAATCTGTGTTCGGCGTCGCCGAATGGTTCATGAAGCGGCCATTGTCGACCTCATAGACCATGAAGCCCGGCCGATCCGGGCTCGGATAGGCATAGCGGTCGAGCAATTCCTTCAGAGGCTGGGGTGCGGCCTCGTATTTGTCCATCGGGATCAGCCGGTCGAAATCCGGATCAAGCCGCCAGATCGAGGCGCCCTTCCGGATCGGCTCGGCGGCGAACATGCCGACGCCCTCGATTGCGCTGGCGGCCACATAGGTTCGGATCAGCATCATGGTTTCGGGACCCGTTTCGACATGAAACGGAATCGCCAAATCGCGCGGAAAAAGCAAGACCGGCTGCCTGCGTCAAAGCGGCGAACCGGCCTGTTCGCCGCAAAAAAACCTTCACGTCCGGTTGATCGAGACCCCGCCGTCGGCAAACAGCGCGGTTCCCGTGGTGAAGCTCGAAGCATCGGAGGCGAGGTAAAGCGCCGAGCGGGCAATCTCTTCCGGCTGCGCCATGCGTTTCAACGCATGGATGCCTTCGACGAAAGCGCGGGCTTCGGGCGTCGTTGTCGTCGCGCCCGGTGTGTCGGTGCCGCCCGGCAGCAATGCGTTGACGCGCAGGCCTTTCGGGCCGTATTCGGCGGCCAGAACCTGTGTCAGGCCGATCAGGCCGGCCTTGGCGGCGGCGTAGGCGGCCATGCCCGGCATGCCTGCGGTGTAGCCGACAAAGCTCGAGGTGAAGATCAGCGAGCCGCCGCCGCGCTCCAGCATGGCCGGTATCTGATACTTCGCGCCGAGAAAGGCGCTGGTCAGATTGATGTCCATCGTCTCGTGCCATGCCGCCGGCATCATGTCGGGCAGGGGCGCCATCAAGCCGACGGCGCCGGCATTGTTGAAGGCGATGTCGAGGCCGCCGAAGCTTTCGACTGCCAGATCGACAAGCGCCTTCGCATAGGCTTCGTCCCTGACGTCGCCGGCAAGCGCGATGGCCGTGCCGTCCGCGCCCGATATGTCGGCGACAAGCGTATCGAGCTCGGCCTGACGACGGGCCGCGACGACAAGCTTTGCACCTTCGTCGGCGAAGAGTTTTGCCGTGGCGCGGCCGATGCCGGAACTGGCGCCGGTGACGATGGCGATCTTGTTGGCGAGTGCGAGCATTTTGGGCATCCTGTTTTTCGCGCCGGTCTCGCCGGCAATCGGGATGCTTGGTCGCAGATGGGGCAGGTCGGAGCCACCCGATACCTGCCAAGGAGCGCCGTCCTGAGCTATTGCTTCAGCAGCCAGCCCAGCCGGTCGAGCGAAAATGCGTAGCTGATGGCGATGAGCAGGGCGACGACGATGCCCGTGGTCGTGCGACCCGCGCCATAGAATCCGGCAGCACCGCCGAACAGGATGACGAGTTCGAGCGCCAGCCGCACCGTGCCTGGCACCGGCACCGGTGCGCGACCCGACCGGCTTGGGTCGTTGAGCACCGCGAAAGTACCCCACAGCACGGCCGCAACGAGCGGCAAGGCGAACGCGAGGACCCAGCGCCACCATCCCTGGGAAAGGTGCCAGCCGGCAATGCCGAGGCCGAGCAGGGCGGCAAGCTCCAGCAGGAAGCGCAATGTCAGATTCCACCAGGCATTGCCCATTTTCGTCCTCCAGAATCGCGCGACGGACAATGTGGCTGAATGCACCCACGGCAGCCAGCCCGCACGGGTCTTTTTCGTCGTGGCGCAAAACGGCAAGCGCCGTCGCAAACAGCGCAAGGGTGGAAGCGCTGTTTCGCTAGTGATACACCTCGCGCGCCGGGCCGAACAAAAGCCCGGCTGCAATCCGCGAGATCTGTTGGCGCGAGGCTGGGACGTTGAAAAAATATTCGGTATTCGCCATCGCCCGCGAGGCCATGCGTGGCCACAAGGGCTGGGAGGAACAATGGTCCTCGCCTGAGCCCAAGAAGGAATACGACGTCATCATCGTCGGCGCCGGCGGCCATGGGTTGGCCACCGCCTACTATCTTGCCACGGTGCATGGCATCACCAATGTCGCGGTGCTGGAAAAGGGCTGGCTGGGTGGCGGCAACACCGGCCGCAACACCACCATCATCCGCTCCAATTACCTCTATGACGAGAGCGCCGGCATTTACGACCATGCGCTGAAGCTGTGGGACGGGCTCTCCCAGGAGCTCAACTACAACGTCATGTATTCGGCGCGCGGCGTCATGATGCTGGCGCACAATGTGCACGACATCCAGGTGCTGAAACGCCATGTCCACGCCAACCGGCTGAACGGCATCGACAATGAATGGCTGTCGCCGGAGCAGGCGAAGGAATTCTGCCCGCCGCTCAACATCTCCAGGGATGCGCGCTATCCGGTCGTCGGTGCCGCGCTGCAGCGGCGCGGCGGCACGGCGCGCCATGACGCGGTCGCCTGGGGCTATGCACGCGGCGCTTCGGCGCGCGGCGTCCACATCATCCAGAATTGCGAGGTCACCGGCGTCAAGCGCGCCGCCAACGGCGCGGTCATGGGCGTCGACACGACGCGCGGCTTCATCGGTGCCAAGAAGGTCGGCGTGGTTGCCGCCGGCCATTCCTCGGTCATCATGAACATGGCCGGCGTGCGCATGCCGCTGGAAAGCTATCCGCTGCAGGCGCTGGTGTCGGAGCCGGTCAAGCCGGTCGTGCCTTGCGTGGTGATGTCGAACACGGTGCACGCCTATATCTCGCAGTCCGACAAGGGCGAGCTGGTGATCGGCGCCGGCACCGACCAGTATGTCTCCTATTCGCAGACCGGCGGCCTGCACATATTGCAGCATACGCTGGACGCCATCTGCGAGATGTTCCCGATCTTCACGCGCATGAAGATGCTGCGCTCCTGGGGCGGCATCGTCGACGTGACGCCCGACCGCTCACCGATCCTGGCCAAGACGCCGGTGCCGGGACTCTACGTCAATTGCGGCTGGGGCACGGGCGGCTTCAAGGCGACGCCTGGTTCGGGCCACGTCTTTGCCCACACCATCGCCAGGGACGATCCGCATCCGATCAACGCGCCCTTCACCATCGAGCGCTTCCGCACCGGCCGCCTCATCGACGAGGCGGCGGCGGCGGCGGTGGCGCACTGATGATGATGGCCGAGATGGCTGTCGCCATGCCGCTGATGCTGGCGGGGGAACAAGGCATGTTCCATTTGCCCTCGGCGGACGAAGTCCGCACGCAACCGATCAGCCGCGCCGGAAACGAGGCCAACTGGCCGTTTTCCGTTGACGACGGCATATTGGCTTGCGTGTGGAGCGGCGGCCAGAAGGTGGTGATGTTCGTGGAGAACAGACCTTCCGATCTGGACGAGGACGATCCATTCGACCCACGCCGCGTGATCGTCACGACCGATCCGATGCAACTCACCATCGGCAACATGGCGTATCGCGACCTGTTTCGTCCGGCCGCAAGTGTCGAGGAGCGTATCCGGCTCGTCGCGCCGTTTGCGGCTATGGGCCAGAAGCTTTGCGACCAACCCCCCGGCGCCCGCGTCGGCCACGGCGAATTGTAGGAACAAACAGAATGCTTCTCATCCGCTGCCCCTATTGCGAGGAAGAGCGCCCGGAACTCGAATTCCGCAACGCCGGCGAGGCGCATATTGCGCGCTCGGCCAACATGGCGGGCGAGAGCGACGACGATTTCGAGAAGTTCTTCTTCATCCGCTCGAACCCCAAGGGCATCATCTATGAGCGCTGGCGGCACATGCATGGCTGTGCGCGCTTCTTCAACGCTGTGCGCGACACCGTCACCGACAAGTTCGTCATGACCTACAAGGCCGGCGAACCCAAACCCGCCAAGCTCCCGGGAGTTGCCAAATGAGCGGCGCGTTCCGCATTCCGAGAGCCGGTCGCCTCAGCCAGGCCAAGACCGCGCGGTTCAGCTTCGACGGCCAGTCCTATACCGGCATCGAGGGCGACACGCTGGCCTCCGCACTGCTTGCCAATGGCGTGCATCTGGTCGGCCGCTCGTTCAAGTACCACCGGCCGCGCGGCTTCCTGTCGGCCGGCGCGGAAGAACCCAATGCGCTGGTGCAGATCGTGCGTGACGACGCGCGCAAGACGCCGAATGTGCGCGCCACCGTGCAGGAGCTCTATGACGGGCTCGCCGCCAATTCGCAGAACCGCTGGCCGTCGCTGTCCTTCGACGTCGGCGCGGTCAACGACCTGGCATCACCGCTGTTTTCGGCCGGCTTCTACTACAAGACCTTCATGTGGCCGAAGGCGGCCTGGAAAAGCCTTTACGAGCCGAAGATCCGCGAAGCGGCCGGCCTTGGCGTCTCGCCCGACAAGCCCGATCCCGACCATTATTCGTCGCGCTACGCGCATTGCGACGTGCTGGTGCTGGGCGGTGGTGCGGCCGGCCTCGCGGCGGCCTTAGCGGCAGCGGAAACCGGCGTGCGCGTCATCCTCGCCGACGAGCAGGCCGAATTCGGCGGCAGCCTGCGTTTCGAGACAGGGGCGAAAATCGACGGCCAGGACGGTTTCGTCTGGGCGCAAGCGGCGATCGCTAAGCTCACAGCCATGGATAATGTCCGTGTGCTCTCGCGCACCACGGCCTTCGGCTATTACGCGCAGAATTTCGTCGGGCTGGTCGAGCGCGTCAGCGACCATTTGAAGGCTCCCGGCCACGAGTTGCCGCGCGAGCGGCTTTGGCAAGTACGCGCCAAGCGCGTGGTGCTGGCGTCTGGCGCCATCGAGCGCCACATGGTGTTCGCCAACAACGACCGGCCGGGCATCATGCTGGCGGGCGCGGCGCGTACCTTCCTCAACCACTATGGCGTGGCGGTCGGCAGGAATGTCGGCGTCTACACCGCCAATGATTCAGCCTATGCGGCGGCGATCGACCTGAAGAAGGCCGGCGTCAACATCGCGGCGATCGTCGATCTGCGCGACAACCCGACGGGACCGGTGATCGACGAGGCGCGGGCGCTCGGCATCGAGATCAATTTCGGCCGCGCGGTGATCCGTGCCGGCGGCAAATTGCGCGTGTCCTCGATGACCGTGCAGCCGAAGAATGGCGGCGGCGAGCGCACCATTTCCGTCGATGCGATCCTGATGTCGGCCGGCTGGACACCGTCGGTGCATCTGTTCTCACAGTCACGCGGCAAGGTCGCCTTCAACGACGAAACCAAGCGCTTCGTGCCGGGCACCTATGCACAGGATTGCGTTTCGGTCGGCGCCTGCAACGGCACCGACGGCTTGTCGGCCACGGTGGACGAAGCCTATGCGGCTGGCGCCATGGCAGCCAAGGATTCCGGCGCGAAGACCGCCAAGGGCACAAAGCCTAAGGTCGACGCCTCCGAAAGCTGGTCGCGCGGTATGCTGGGCGCGGCGCCTGGCGCCGGGCCGGACACGACGGTGAAGGCCTTCGTCGATTTCCAGAACGACGTTACCGCCAAGGACATCCGCCAGGCGGTGCATGAAGGCATGCGCTCGATCGAGCACGTCAAGCGCTTCACCACCAACGGCATGGCGACCGACCAGGGCAAGACCTCCAACATGCACGGCCTGGCGATCGCGGCGGAGACGCTCGGAAAGCCGATCCCGGAAGTCGGCCTGACCACGTTCCGCGCGCCCTACACGCCGGTCACCTTCGGGGCGATCGTCAGCCATGCGCGCGGCCCGCTGTTCGACCCGACGCGCAAGACGGCGATCCATCCGTGGGCGGAGGCCCAAGGTGCCGTGTTCGAGGATGTTGGCCAGTGGAAGCGCGCCTGGTATTTCCCCAGGGCCGGCGAAGACATGCACGCGGCGGTCGACCGCGAATGCGTCGCGGTGCGCAAGACCGCCGGCCTGTTCGATGCCTCGACGCTCGGCAAGATCGAGGTGGTCGGGCCGGATGCGGCCAAGTTCATGGAGCTGCTCTACACCAATCCGTGGGAGAAGCTGGAGCCCGGCCGTTGCCGCTATGGCATCATGCTGCGTGAGGACGGCTTCATCTATGATGACGGCGTCGTCGGCCGTCTGGCGCCGGACCGTTTCCATGTAACGACGACGACCGGCGGCGCGCCGCGTGTCATGAACCATATGGAAGACTATCTCCAGACGGAGTTTCCGCATCTCAATGTCTGGCTGACCTCGATCACCGAACAGTGGGCGGTCATCGCGGTGCAGGGGCCGAAATCGCGCGACATCATCGCACCGCTTGTCGAAGGCATCGACATGTCGGATGAGGCGCTGCCGCACATGTCGGTGCGCGAAGGCAAGATCTGCGGCGTGCCGACAAGGCTGTTCCGCATGTCGTTCACCGGTGAGCGCGGCTTCGAGGTCAACGTGCCGGCCGATTACGGCCAGGCCGTCTGGGAAGCACTGTGGGCCGAAGGCCAGAAGCATGGCGCCACCGCCTACGGCACTGAAACCATGCACGTGCTGCGCGCCGAAAAGGGCTACATCATCGTCGGCCAGGACACGGACGGCACGGTGACGCCGAACGATGCCGGTCTCGACTGGGCGGTCGGCAAGAAGAAGACCGATTTCGTCGGCATCCGCGGCATGGCACGGCCGGACCTGGTCGCCAAGGGCCGCAAGCAATTGGTCGGTCTCAAGACCAAGGACCCGAAGGTGGTGCTGGAGGAAGGCGCGCAGATCGTCGAGGATCCGAAGCAGGCAATCCCGATGAAGATGATCGGCCACGTGACGTCCAGCTACTGGTCGCAGAATTGCGGCCGTTCGATCGCGCTGGCGCTGGTTGCCGGCGGCCGTGACCGGATGGGCGACACCCTCTATGTGCCAATGCCGAACGGGGTGATCGAAGTGGAGGTTACCGGGATGGTGTTCTTTGACGAGACGGGAGGCCGCCTCAATGGCTAAGGCTGCTGCAAAGAAGACGGCTGCGGCCGCATCGCCTTCAGTCGACCGCCGTCCGGCATTGGCTGGACGCACTACGACGGCGACCGGCGTAAAGGTTGAAGTGCTGCCGCCAGCCGAGCGCATCTCGCTGCGCGCGCCGGAGGCTTCGGTCGCGGCGCTGTCGAAGGCGCTTGGCCTGACCTTGCCGAAGAAGCCGAAGACTTCCGCGTCGAAGGGCGGGCGCACCGCTCTGTGGCTCGGCCCCGACGAGTGGCTCGTCATCGACGAGGGCGGAAACGATCCACTCGCCGATTGTGCGACGGTCGCCGCGCTTCATTCGGCGGTCGGCATTTCACACCGTAACATCGCGATCTCCGTCACCGGTCCGGCGGCCGAAGCCGCGATCAATTCGGGCTGCCCGCAGGACCTGTCGCTCGACGCCTTCCCGGCGGGCGCGGCTTCGCGCACCATCCTCGGCAAGGCCGAGATCGTGCTGTTGCGCACGTCGAACGACGCCTTCCGGGTCGAGTGCTGGCGTTCGTTCTCGGACTATGTCTTTACTTTCCTGTCCGAGGGAGCCCGCGACGCGGCTGGCTGACCCGGAACGTTTTGCCGCCCGCGTTCGTTGTGCGGCAACAGGTCGAGGGAGAAGTGTCGATGCCGTCGAAGTCCGTGCCGAGGTTGCCACTCAAGAAGACGTCGGCCGTCCGCTCGCTTGAGCACGAGCAACACGAAGCGTCAAGCGCGGAAGAGGAGCTCGAGGAGGGCCTCGAGGACACGTTCCCGGCCAGCGATCCGGTGTCCATCACCAGTTCGGCGATCCCCGGCGCGCCCGCCAAGCCGGGCAAGGCCAAGACCGTTCCTGGTCGAAAATCCCGCAAGCCCTGATTTTCCGCAATTTTGGCCGAAGGCATCTTTCCAAGGTATCGCCAGATGGGATATTCAAAGCGCTTTGGAGGAGGAAAAATGCCGATAAAAGCTGTTGTCTGGGGCGAGAACGTCCATGAACAGACCAATGCCGCCGTCCGCGACCTCTATCCCTTGACCATGCATGGCACGATCGCCGCGGCACTCAACCAGGACAAGGGCATCGAGGCGACGACCGCCACCTTGCAGGAACCCGAGCACGGGCTGAGCGAGAAGCGCCTGGCCGCCACCGACGTGCTTTTGTGGTGGGGCCATGCCGCGCATGGCGAGGTCAAGGACGAGATCGTCGAGCGCGTGCAGAAGCGGATCTGGGAAGGCATGGGGCTGATCGTGCTGCATTCCGGCCATTACTCGAAGATATTCAAGCGGCTGATGGGCACGCCCTGTTCGCTGAAATGGCGCGAGGCGGGTGAGCGCGAGCGGGTCTGGGCGATCAACCGCGGCCACCCGATCGCGCAAGGCATCGGCGAATGCCTGGAGATCGGCGAGACGGAAATGTATGGCGAGCCCTTCGCCGTGCCGGAGCCGCTGGAGACGGTGTTCGTCTCCTGGTACGAGGGCGGCGAGGTGTTCCGTTCCGGGCTGACCTACCAGCGTGGCGCGGGCCGCATCTTCTATTTCTCGCCCGGCCACGAGACCTATCCGATCTATCACAATGAGGGCGTGCAGCAGGTGCTGCGCAATGCCGTGCACTGGGCGCACAATCCGGCGCCCGCATGGTCCGGCATCACCAATGCGCCGAACGTGCCGACGGACAAGGCCAAGGAGAAGATCGTGCAGAAGGGCCTGCGCCTGCATGCCGATGGCGACAAGGGTTTGAGTTGATGGGGGACCTGATCTGATGCATCGCCTGCTCTTGCTCGGCACCGGCTGGATCGCCGGACATCATGTAGAAGAGTTCGCAAAGGTTCCTGGCTGCAGCATTGTCGCCTGTGTCGATCAGCTGCCTGGCCGCGCGGCGGCGTTTGCCGCTGCCAACGAGATCGGCGCTTCTTTCGAGAGCCTTGAAGCGGCGATCGCCTGGGGCGATTTCGACGCCGCCATCAACGCCACTCCGGACGGTGTGCACAAGGCGACGACGCTGGCGCTGCTTGCCGCGGGAAAACATGTCTTTTGCGAAAAGCCGCTCGCGCCGAACCATGCCGATGCGCTTGCCATGACCGAAGCGGCCGAGGCCGCCGGCCTCGTCAACATGGTCAATCTCACCTACCGCAATTCACCGGCGATCCAGGAAGCACGGCGTCTGGTGTTGGCGGGCGCGATCGGCGAATTGCGCCATGTCGAGGCGAGCTACAAGCAGAGCTGGCTGGTCAGCAAATCCTGGGGCGACTGGCGCCTCGAGGACAAATGGCTGTGGCGGCTGTCGACCCGGCACGGGTCGACCGGGGTTCTGGGCGATGTCGGCATCCACATCCTGGACTTCGCCACCTATGGCGCGGCCCAGGATATTGTCAGCCTGCACGCCGATCTGGTGACGTTTCCAAAGGCCGAGGGCAACCGGATCGGCGACTATGTGCTGGACGCCAATGACAGCGTGGCGATGACGGCACGGCTGGCATCCGGCGCACTGGCGACGATCATGGCGAGCCGCTACACAACCGGCCATGGCAATGACCTGTCGCTGGCGCTGCATGGCACCAAGGGAGCGCTCAAGGTCGAGACCGATGGCAAGGCAGCGCGGCTGTCGGCGTGCCTGGGAGAGGACGTCGATGTTCAGCTCTGGCGCGAGCTGGCCCTGCCGGATGTCAAGCGCAACGCCCGGCGGTTTGTCGACGCGCTGGATGCCGGGCAGAATGGTGCCCCGTCCTTCCGGCGCGCCGCCGACATGCAGAAGCTGATCGACGCTGCCTTCGAGAGTTCGGCGAGCAGGCTGCCGATCTCGGTCGGCTGACATCCGGCCATCGCAGCGGTTGGCAGCCTTGGCTCAAAGCGATCAGCCAGGATTGCCGTCGCGCCAGGCGGTCTGTCCCATCAACCGGTTCATGGTCGACAGATACTCGTCTTCCGAGGTCGACCAACGCAACCTCGCCATTTCCTCGGTGTCCGGACCGGCGAGATAGCGCAGGCGGTTTGATGGATCGGTCGCCGCCGCATGGATTGTCGCAACGACCTGTTCTTCATCCGCATCCGGGAGCGGGTAGTTCATCATCGACCGCATCATGTGGTCGAAGTAGGGCTTGTATTCTGCCGGCACGGAAACGGCCTGTGACGCCTCCATGGTGTTGGCGGTGAAACTGGTGGTGCGCATGGCGCCGGGTTCGACCAGCTTGACCAGGATGTTCTGCGATTCAAGTTCGTAGGACAGCGATTCCGACAGGCCTTCGACGGCATGCTTGGTCGCGGTGTACAGCGCCAGCAGTGGTACGGCCGCCAGCCCGACGCCGGAGGTGATGTTGACGATCGTGCCGCCGCCATGATCACGCAGATGCGGGATGACGGCCTGCATGACATTCATCACCCCGAAAACATTGGTCTCGAAAATGCCGCGGATCGTCTCCTTCGCGGTCGCCTCGAAGATCGAAACGACGCTGATGCCGGCATTGTTGATGACGGTGTCGATATGCCCAAATCGCGCGATCCCGGCGGCAATGGCGCTCTCTATGCTGGCTGGGTTGGTGACGTCGAGAGGCAAGACAAGCATTTGCTCGGGATAGCCGGCGGCGAGGCTCTGGTCCGGCTTGCGCATCGTGGCGATGACGTTCCAGCCTTGGGCCGCGAAGTGCCTCGCCGTGGTCTTGCCCAGTCCGGAGGAACAGCCGGTGATGAGGACGGTCTTGGTCATTCACATAACTCCTTGAGGTTATGCGGGTGATCTAGGTAAAACTTTTGGGCTGATCTATAATGGAAAATGCCAGTTAAATTACGGATCGTCTCATTTGGACCCCTTGACCGATATCATCGCCCTGTTGCGCCCAAGGACGCTGCTGCTTGGCAATCTCGCAGCAACCGGTGAGTGGGGCATCCGCTCGCCATACCAGACCGACCCCACCTTCTATCTGGTGACCGAAGGTGAATGCTGGTTCGAGCCAGACTATGCCGAGGCGGTGCGGGTGTGCGCGGGGGATTACCTCCTGGCCGCGCAGCCGTCTTCGGTGTGCTTCGTCAGCCACCCCGGCGCCAAGCTCGTCCTGTCCGACACCGAGTTCAAGCAACGCAATACGGTCAACAATGAGCTCAGGGTCGGCACACTAGCGGAAGGCCCGACGACGCGCATCCTTGGCGGCCTGATCCTGTGCGACCCGGCCAATGCCGATCTGCTGTTCGGTCTGCTGCCACGCTTCACCCATATACGGGCGGCGGAGGAAGTCGGGGAAAGGCTGGGAAGCCTGATGCGCATCATCGTCGATGAGACAAACGCTGCACGACCGGCCAGGGACATGGTGCTGTCGAGGCTGATCGAGGTGATGCTGATCGAAACGCTGCGGCGGGATGGCGCGCGGCGCGCGTTACAGCCTCAGGGACTGCTTGGCGGCCTTGCGGATCCGAAGCTGGCGAGGGCGCTCGCCCACATCCATGCGGATGTCGGCAGAGCGTGGACGGTCGCCGAACTCGCCAGAAGTGCCGGTATGTCACGCTCGCGCTTTGCGCGGCGGTTCACCGATATCGTCGGGGCGGCACCGGTCGAATATCTGCTGGCGTGGCGAATGGCGCTGGCCAAGGATGCCTTGCTGCATAGCCACAAACCGCTCAGCCAGATCGCCGCCGATGTTGGCTATCAATCGGCTAGTGCCTTCAGCACCGCCTTCAGCGGCAAGGTTGGCTGCGCACCAACTCAATATCAGGCGCAGAACCTGGGGTAGCTATCTCGTCCATGCCCGGGGAAACCCCGGGCGGGTATGCGGTCGACCTTAGAACGCGCTTGGCAGGATCCAGGGATTGATGCTGATGCCAAGGCGCAGGCCCTTGCCTTCAGCGGTATTTTCCGCGGTGCCCTTCTTCTCGACCGAGCCGGTCGAGGCGCAATCCAGCTTCACATTGGTCTTGGTGTCGACACAGGTCGCGGCCGGCAGGTGCTTGACCGGCCGGGTGGTGCCGGCGGCGAAGGCCGAACCGGAAAGTGCCACCACGGCGGCGAGGGCGAGGAGTGTCTTTTTCATCGTCAGTCTCCGTTTTCGACGGGTGAATTTCTTCCGTACATGTACGGTGCTGCGTACAAATACGACTGCCGATCGCGAAGTTCAAGTCAAGATCGTACGCGTACGATAAATTCTTTGTTAACCAAAAATTTGCCCTCGGTTTGGTCCGAAAGGGTGGCGAGGAAGCGTGGAAACGAAGGAGATGTCGTTCAGCAGTTGACCAATGTATCGGTCAATGGCGGTACGTTCTGGGTGCTCAGTGCGGCCAGTTGGAAATCGCACATGCGTTTCACGAATGCCTGCGGGTCGCCGAAGGGGTAGAAGGGAAAGGTGATCAGCAGCGAGATCGTGCCGTGGCCAACCGCCCACAACATGGTGGCGATGGCGCGCGGATCGCCTTGCAATTTTCCGGCGGCGACGCAGGCTTCGACCCGCGTGATCAGCACCTTCATCGCCGGGTTGGCCTCGTGCATTTCTTGAAAACTCCGACCTTCCGGCGGCCTGGTCTTTTCGGTCATGAAAACGGTGCGGTATTCATTGGGATTGCCGAGGCCGAAGGCGGCATATTCGGTCATCACGGCCTGCAAGGCCTCGACCGGATCGTCGGACGGATGCTCCTCGATACGGCGGGCAAGCGTTTCGAAAGCGTCCTCGGCCAACGCGAACAGAATGTCCTGCTTGTCGGCGAAATAGGAATAGACCGACATCGGCGCGTAGCCGACCCGCTTGGCCAGTTTGCGGATGGTCAGGCCCTCATAGCCTTCTTCCTGAACGAGCTTGTGCGCGGCCGCGACCAGTTCGGAACGCAGTTCGGCCTTCTGTTTCTCGCGGCGTTTCTGCACGCTCAGCGGCAAATCCGGTGCCTTTCGGTCGTGTCTGGGGTTGGTTGTATCCGGCTAAATTATATACGCTGTACGGAAACGGACAAGGGCACGGGAAGTTCCCAAACGGCATGGCTCAGATGGCGCCGACGCCGCCGTCTATGGCCAGCGCATGGCCGGTCATGAAGGAGTTGGCCGGGTCGGCGGCGAACAGGATGGCGACGGTGACTTCATCGACTTCCGCCACGCGTTTCATCGGCACGCCGCGTGTCAGTTCGGCCAGCGCCTCTACCTCCGGCATACCGGAGGCGCGCACGAAACTGTCCACCATTGCCGTCCTGGTGTGGGCCGGGCAGATGGCGTTGATGCGCACACCCTTGGTCGCATATTCGGCGGCCGCCGATTTGGTCAGCCCGACGACGCCATGCTTGGCGGCGGCATAGACCGAGAGTTTCGGCGCGCCGACCAGTCCGGCAACCGAGGCGATGTTGACGATGGCGCCGCCCCTGGCTGTCGCCTTGAACTGCCGCTCCATCTGCGGGATCTGGTGCTTCATGGCATAGAAGACGCCAAGCAGGTCGATCTCAAGCACACGGCGGGCCTCGTCCGACGGAACCTGCGGCAGGCGCACGAAACTCTGGACGATGCCGGCATTGTTGACGGCGACATCCAGCCTGCCGAATCTTTCGACCGCCAGCCGGACCAGATCCTCGGACAGTTTTTCGTCGGCCACGTTACCGGCCAGGATCGCCGTCTCTGTGGGCAAGGTTGCGGCGAGATCTGCGAGCGCCTTCTCGTCGATGTCCGATAACACCAGCCGCGCGCCCTCGGTGGCAAAGCCTTTCGCGGCACCCTGGCCGAGGCCGCCGGCGGCACCTGTGATCAGCACCGTTGCTCCGTCAAAGCGGCCCATAATTGCTCCCCGTCATGTCTGCTTGTCGATCAGTCTGGCGGCGAGATGCGACAGCAGCTTCACCGCCTCGCCATAGGTCCTGGCCTTTTCGGGATTGGAGGCATTGCCGTCCAGCGCGCGCTTGTAGACACCCTGGCAGATCGCCGCCAACCGGAAGAAGGAGAAGGCGAGGAAGAAGGTCCAGTTGCCGATGCCGCCGAGCCCGCGCCGCCGGCAATAGGCAGCGATATAGTCTTCCTCGGAAGGCAGGCCGAGCGCGGCGCGGTCGACGCCGCCGAGGCCGCGAAAGCCGGAAGCATGCGGCAGGCGCCATTGCATGCATTGATAGGCGATGTCGGCGACGGGGTGGCCTGATGTCGACAGTTCCCAGTCGAGCACCGCGATGACCCTTGGCCGGTCCGGCGCGAAGATCAGATTGTCCAGCCGGTAGTCGCCATGCACCAGCGATACCAGGCCGTCATCCGCGGGCAGGTGCGTTTCCAGCCAGGCGATCAGTCGGTCCATGTCGGCAATTATGGCGGTTTCGGAGGCGCGGTACTGGCTGGTCCAGCGTGCCAGCTGCCGTTCGAAATAATTGCCCGGCCGGCCGAAATCGGAAAGACCCACCGCGTCGACATCGACATCGTGCAGGGCCGCGAGCGTGCCGTTCATGGCGTCGTAGATGGCGGCGCGTTCATCGTTGTCACGTGCCTCGGGCAATGCCGGATCCCAGAAGATACGGCCGTCGAGGAAATCCATGACATAGAACATGCGGCCGATCGGCGAGTCCTCGGCCGACAGATGCAGCATTTCGGGCACTGGCACGGCGGTGCCGGCAAGCGCCTTCATCACGCGGAATTCGCGGTCGACCTGATGCGCCGACTTCAGCAACTGCCCCGGCGGCTTGGCGCGCAGCACATAGCGGCCGCTGGCCGCCGTGATGAGATAGGTCGGGTTGGACTGGCCGGATTTGAATTTTTCGATTGAAGCAAACCCGGAAAAGCCGGGGATTTCCGCCTTGAGGTAAGGCGCAAGCGCTGCCTGGTCGAGCGCGTTGGGGTCGTTCATGCGGTCTCGGGCTGGCGTTCGATCAGCGTCAGCGTCAGCCAGCGGGCGGTCAGGGCCGGTTTCTTCGAACCCTCTATCTCGATCGTCACGTCGTGCGCCGTCTGCACCCAGCCCGAGGGTCTCACCTTGACATCGGCCAGCACGAAACGGGTGCGGATGCGCGCGCCGGTCTTCACCGGGGCCAGGAAGCGCAGCGAATCGAAGCCGTGATTGACGCCCATCTTGCCGTTTTCCAGCGGCGGCATGGTCTCGAAGGTCATTGCCGACAGCAGCGACAGCGACAGGAAACCATGCGCGATGGTGCCGCCGAAGGGCGTCTCGCGCTTGGCCCGCTCGGGATCGCAATGGATGAACTGGTGATCGTCGGTGGCGTCGGCGAACTGGTCGATCATCCGCTGCGTCACCACCCGCCACGGCGAAACGCCAACCTCCTTGCCGACACTGGCCAGAAGCACATCGAGACTGATCGGTTCCACGCTCATGTCCTCCAGTTCACTCCGGCTTCTATGGCCGGAAAATGTCATTCCTTGAACAAGGTCAATCCATGCTGCACCGACTGCCCGCCGTCGATCGGCAGGATGGCGCCGGTGACATAGCTGCCTGCACGGCTGCACAAATAGAGCGTTGCGCCGGCAATGTCATCCGGTGCGCCGATACGGCCGATCGGAACATGGCCGCCGACATGTTTGGCCTGCTCATCGGTACCGGTGGCAAAGGCCGTCATGCGGCTTTGGAAAGGGCCGGGGGCAAAGGCGTTGACGGTGATGCGGCGGGCGGCGAATTCGAGTGCGAGCGTACGCGTCAGATGATGCACCGCGGCCTTGGACGCCGTGTAGGAATAAGCGTCGTCGGCCAACGGCTGCGTCCCCATCACCGAACCCAGGTTGATCACCCGGGCCGGATCGGCGTCGCTGGCGGCGGCTTCGAGCAGAGGCAGCAATTCGCGGGTCAGGTGGAAGACGGCGGTGACATTGACGCCGAACACCTTGGCCCATGCCGAATAGGGAAAACTCTCCAGCGGCGCGCCCCAGGAAACGCCGGCATTGTTGATCAGGATATCGAGTTTGGCGGTCCGCGCCTTGACCTCGGCGACGAGTGCGGCGATGCCGGCCTCGCTGGAGACGTCGCCGGCGAAGCCCTCGGCCCGGCCGGGGGCGCCGAGCCCGTTCAACGCATTGGCAACCTGGATGCAATCCTCGCCCTTGCGCGAAGCGATCATGACGCTGGCACCGGCCTTGACCAGCGCTGTCGCCGCCATGCGGCCGATACCGGTCGCCGCGCCCGTCACCAGCGCGGTCTTGCCGGCCACCGAAAACAGCTCGTCGAGATAGGCCATTCCAGTCCTCCACGCTTTGCCCTGGGCAAAGAGTTCGCGTTGACAAGGCTATCCGAAGTACGGTCATCCTTGCCACGGGTAAATTGCCGGGCCTCTATGAAGGGTTAGCGACCGATGACGGAGATGAATCTCGGCATGACTGAGCGGCTGAAGCCGATCCACGCGCGCGTCGCGGCCATGGTGCGCGACGAGATCATGCCGCTCGACAAGGAATTCTTGGGCGAGGTGGGCAAGGCGGGCGACCGCTGGGTCTACAGCCCACGCCAGAGCGAAATCCTCGAAGGATTGAAGAAGACCGCCAGGGAGCGCGGTCTGTGGAATTTCTGGCTGACAGGCTCGGAACGCGGCTACGGCCTGTCCACCGTCGAATACGCTTATCTGGCGGAGGAGATGGGCAAGGCGCATCTCGGCGCCGAAACCTTCAATTGCTCGGCGCCGGACACCGGCAATATGGAGGTGCTGGAGCGCTACGGCTCGGCCGACCACAAGAAGGTCTGGCTCGAGCCGCTTTTGGATGGAAAAATCCGCTCGGCCTATCTGATGACCGAGCCTCATGTCGCCTCGTCCGACGCCACCAACATTTCGATGCGCTGCGAGAGGCAGGGCGACGATTATGTGCTCAACGGCGAGAAATGGTGGGCCTCGGGCGCCGGCGACCCGCGCTGCGCTATCTACATCGTCATGGTGCGGACCGGCGGCGAAGACGAGCCTCAGCACCGCCGCCATTCGATGATCCTGGTGCCTTCCGACACAAAGGGCGCGACCAAGGTCCGCGCCATGCAGGTCTATGGCGACGACGACGCGCCGCATGGCCATATGCACCTGCGCTTCGACAATGTCAGGGTACCGGCAGCGAACCTGATCCTCGGCGAGGGCAGGGGGTTCGAGATCGCGCAAGGGCGGCTCGGTCCCGGCCGCATCCATCACTGCATGCGTGCCATAGGCCAGGCCGAGATGGCGCTGGAGATGCTGTGCCAGCGCTCCGTGCGCCGAGAGGCCTTCGGCCAGAAGCTGGCGAAACTCGGCGCTAATTTCGACATCATCGCCGAATGCCGCATGGAGATCGAGATGGCCCGGCTGCTCTGCCTCAAGGCGGCGTGGATGATCGACCAGGGCGATGCGCGCGCCGCTGCGCCCTGGATCAGCCAGATCAAGGTCATCGCGCCGCGCGTCGCGCTGAGGATCACCGACGAGGCGGTACAGATGTTCGGCGCGCAAGGCATCAGCCAGGACACGCCGCTGGCGCGGTCGTGGACGCATCTGAGGACATTGCGCCTTGCCGACGGCCCTGACGCCGTGCATCGCCGGCAGGTGGCGCGGTCGGAGCTGAAAAAGTACACGCAGGAGAAGCTGTGAGCAGCCGCCGCTAGACCACGAGTGTTCTGTCAACAACCAAGGAGTGTCGCCGATGACCATTCCCTCCGAAATGAACGCGTTGCTCCTGGTCGGCGACGGCTACACCAAGACGCCAAGCGGCAGTGCGCTCGAGGCGATGGAGCCCTATCTCGTGCCGGGCCGCATCGCGGTGCCGGTGCCCGGACCGAGCCAGGTGCTGATCAAGGTCAGCCTGGCCTCGATCAACCCCTCCGATGTCGCCTTCATCAAGGGTCAGTACGGCCAGCCGCGCGCCAAAGGCCGGCCGGCCGGCTTCGAGGGTGTCGGCACGATCGTCGCCGGCGGTGACGAGCCCTATGCCAAGAGCCTCGTCGGCAAGCGCGTCGCCTTCGCCACCGGCCTCAGCAACTGGGGCTCGTGGGCTGAATATGCCGTCGCCGAGGCGGCAGCCTGCATTCCGCTGCTCGATACGGTGCGCGACGAGGACGGCGCGGCGATGATCGTCAATCCGATTACCGCCATCGCCATGTTCGACATCGTCAAGCAGGACGGCGAAAAGGCCTTCGTCACGACCGCCGGCGCCAGTCAGCTTTGCAAGCTGATCATCGGCCTGGCCAGGGAGGAAGGGTACCGGCCTATCGTCACCGTGCGCCGCGATGAGCAGATCGCGCTGCTGAAGGAGATCGGCGCTGCCCATGTGCTCAACGAGAAGGCGCCGGATTTCGAGGTCATGCTGCGCGAGGTGATGAAGGCGGAGCAACCGCGCATCTTCCTCGATGCGGTCACCGGGCCGCTGGCCTCGGCCATTTTCAATGCGATGCCGAAACGGGCGCGCTGGATCATCTATGGCCGGCTCGACCCTGACGCCACCATCATCCGCGAGCCCGGCCAACTGATCTTCCAACACAAGCATATAGAGGGTTTCTGGCTGAGCGAATGGATGCGGCAATCTAGGGAGCGGCGCGGTCCGGCGATCCTTGAAGCGCAGAAGCGCTTTTCCGACGGGCGCTGGTCGACCGACGTGACGGCCGTCGTGCCGCTCGCCGAGGCGATCGCGCGGGTGCCGGCGGAACTGGCCAAGCCCAACGGCAAGGTTTTCATCCGGCCTTGATGCTATACGAAGCCACGCCGGAAGCCCGAATACGAGGCTTTCGGCGCGTCTTTCCCGTTAGGACGCCCGCGCGTCCGGCCATCCGCAGCGGCCCGCCGAGATCACAACCGCGCTCTTCAGCCCCCTATGCCTCGCCGCTTTGTCCGTGATATGCCGCCGCCATCGAATGCCGGGACCGTGCTGGACTGAGCTGTTCCGAGTGTTGTGGGGTGTCTTGATGACGATATCCAAGCCGGTTTTCGACCGTTTGGGATTTGGCCTGTGGATCGGGGCGTTCCTGATCGTCCTTGTCCTGGTCTTGTGGTCTCCCCACACGCGGACGGTCTGGCAAGCCTACATTGACGGCAGCGAGGCGTTGCTGGCCCGACAGCCGCTCTACAATATTCAGTCCGAGATGGGATATCTCTACGCGCCGGCCTTTGCGGCGCTCTACGTTCCGTTGGTGAAACTCGGTCCGCATCTGGGCGGCCTGGTATGGCATACTATCGGCTTCGCGGTGCTGACCTTTGCCGCGATACGGCAGGTGCGCAAGCTCGGCGGCGGGGAATTGCCGTGGCTGCTTTCCTTTGGGCTGTTCCTCGCCCTGCCGATGGCTTTGGCGGCGATCCGCAACGGCCAGGCGACGATCCTTTTGACTGGCGCCTGCTGGCTTCTCACTTTGTCGGCGCTCGAAGGACGGCGTGCCGAAACCTTCTTCTGGGCCTCGGTCGCCATCATCGCCAAGCCGACCGCGATCATCATGCTTTTGTTGGTCGGCGCCCTGCGCCTGCGGCTGATACCGGTGCTGGTGCCGGCGGTGCTGTTCGTGCTCGCCTTGCCCTATGCGTTCGCACCCGCTAGCTATCTCAACGACCAGTATCGTGTTTTTGGCGGGATGCTGACCTCGATGGCCGTCGACAACACCAGCCACTTTGTTCCCACCGATTTCACGGCCCCCTTCACCAAAATCGGGCTCCCCATGCCGGAATCCGGCGCAACCATCGTGCGCATGGTCATGGCCCTGTTCACGCTCTCATTCGTCATCTGGTTCGATCGCAAGCTTGAACGCGGGACGGCTGGTCTCGCCATCTTCCTGACGGCGACATTTTACATGTGCGTCTTCAACCCGCGCGTCGAGCCCAACACCTATGCCATGATCGCCGTGCCTGCCGGTCTCGCTATTGCCTTGTTGTGGCGCGAGGAACGAGGCGGTGTCCTGGCTTCGGTGCTGTCCGTGATGCTGTTCCTGACAGGATTGACCGGAGTCGAGCGTCATATCCAAGATTTAACGTACCCTTGGTTCCGGCCGATTGCGGTCACCGTTATCGCTGGCTTCCTGATCTGGTGGTTCTGGGCCAAGACGGGAGGCAAGGTCATGAATGAAAGGCCTGTCGCAAATGGCTGAGTCGCGGCCCGTTCTCGATATTGTCGCGCCGTTCTTGAACGAGGCGCAGTCCGCATCGGCCTTTGCCGCATTGCTTGACAAGCTCGAAGCCGAGGTGTCGCAGCGCTTCGGCATGGAAGTCCACAAGATCCTCGTGGATGATGGCAGCAGCGACAATGGCGCCGAGCGGTTTTCACAGGCGCTGTCGGGTTCCTGGGAGATCGTGCGGCTCAGCCGCAATTTCGGCAAGGAGGTCGCGGTGCTCGCCGGTCTCGACCAGTCGCGCGGCGACATGGCGCTGGTCATGGACGCCGACCTCCAGCATTCCATGGACACCAGCCTGAAGATGATCGCCGAACTGGTGGAAAATCCCGATATCGATGTCGTCTACGCACAGAACGACCGCCGCGAAGCCAGTTGGCGGCGCAGCCAGCTGGCGAAGCTGTTCTACAGCCTGATCAACAGCAGCCAGCGGTTCGACATCCCAGAAAATGCCGGCGACTTCCGCGTCATGCGCGGCGCCGTGGTGCGCGCGCTGACCAGCCTGCGTGACAAAAGGCGCTTCAACAAGGGCCTGTTCGCCTGGGCCGGCTTCCGCCAGAAAGCCATAGCCTATTCACCGGAGAACCGTGTCACCGGCAAGTCGAAATGGAGCCGGCTCAACCTGATCGCGTTCTCGCTGGAAGGGTTTACGTCCTTCTCCGTCATCCCGCTGCGCATCATCAGCCTGAGCGGGATGCTGGCGGCGTTGGCGGGCATCTTCTACGGAGCCAAGGTGTTCTTCGAGGTGCTGTTCTACGGCATCGCCGTCCCCGGCTATCCCAGCCTCATGGTCGCCGTCGTCCTCCTCGGCGGCCTCAATCTCACCTTGCTTGGCCTGATCGGTGAATATGTCTGGGTCACGCTTTCGGAAAGCAAGGATCGGCCTGTCTATATCGTGCGCGACGTCGTGCGCGGCGTTTCGGACAGGCCGCCAGGCGCATCTGGCGCATGACGCGGCGCATTCGCCTGATCGCCGACGATTACGGCCTGGCGCCCGGGGTTTCCGCTGGAATTCTCGACTTGCTCGATCGCGGCCGCCTGACCGGCACCAGCTGCATGACCGGCTTTCCGGAATGGCCCGATGCGGCGGAGCGTATCAAGCCGCTATGCGGCCGCGCGGCGGTGGGGCTGCACCTGACCCTCACCGACCAGCCGGCCGTCACCGGCCGGTCGAGCCTGGCGCCGCAAGGCCGGCTGCCGCCGCTGCGTTCGCTGGCACTGCCGGTCCTGCGCGGCAGCATTGACGAGCGGGATGTCCGTGCCGAGCTCGACGCGCAGTACAGCCGCTTCGTCAAGGCGCTTGGCCGCCGACCTGACTTCATCGATGGGCACCAGCACGTGCATTTCCTGCCTGTCGTGCGCACATGGCTGCGGGCGCATTTTTCCGAAGCCGGCGGCCAGCCGGCGCTGCGTGGCGCTCCGGCGTTGGGCGATGCCGTCGTCGCGCCGAAGGTCGCGGCAATTGCCGCCGTGGCCGCCGGCTTCAACCGCTCTATGGCGCGCGTCGGCTTCACTCTTTTCGAGCCGCTCGCCGGCATCTATGACTGGCGGCAGCCCGAACGGTTCGCGCCGGTTCTGCAGGCCGCAGTCGAGACACTGCCGGAACGAGGCCTGTTCATGTGCCATCCCGGCCATGTCGACGACACGCTGCGGGCGCGCGACCCGATGCAAGGCGTGCGCGAGGTGGAATACGCGGTGCTGGCCTCCGACGCGTTTGGTGCAAGCCTCGCCCGCGCCGGCGTCGAGATCATGGACGGCAAGGGATGAGCGGCGCCGACCAGCCTCGCCGTTCGACCGGCAGCAAGATCGTGCGCTTCGCCATAGTCGGGCTGGCGAACACGGCCATCGACCTCGCTGGCTTTTTCCTGCTGCTCAAGCTGCATGTTGCGCCGCTGCCGGCCAACGTCATCTCATGGTCGATCGCCGTCATCTTCTCTTTCGTGGCGAATGGCTTCTGGTCGTTCGAGCGCAACCAGGCCATCCGGCTGCATGACGCCTTCCTGCGTTTCGTCTCGCTTGGGGCGTTGATTTCGCTCGGCGTCTCCAGCCTGTCGATCGCGCTGTTCGCCGGTATTGCCGGCGTGTGGCCGGCGAAGATCGGCGGTGTCATCGTGGCGGCGGTGCTGAATTTCCTTGCCGCGCGCTGGTCGATCGAAGGCCGGTTGCTGAAATAGCAGCTACTGCGCCGGCTCCACACCGACATAGGCGGCTTCCTCGAGCTCACGCTTGAGGCGTGTTTCCTCATGGGTCTTCGGTGTGACGAAGCGGCCAAGCAGGAGATAGGCGACCGGTGTCAGGAACAATGTCGAGACGGTGGCCAGCCCCAATCCGCCGACGATGACCCAGCCGAGCGCCACACGTGCCTCGGCACCCGCGCCCGCCGCCAGCACCAGCGGCACGCCGCCAAGGATGGTGCAGATCATCGTCATCATCACCGGCCGCAGGCGGATGGTCGAGGCCTGCTCGATCGCCTCGCGCACGCTGAGCCCGCGATCACGCAGCTGGTTGGCGAACTCGACGATGAGGATACCGTTCTTGGCCATCACGCCGACCAGCAGCACCAGGCCGATCTGGCTGTAGGCGTTGAGGCTGGTGCCCGACAGCAGCAAGGCGAAGATGGCGCAGGCCAGCCCAAGCGGCACCGTCGCCATGATGATGACGGCGCTGACGAAGCTTTCGAACTGGGCGGCCAGCACCAGGAGGATGATGACCAGCGCGAAGCCGAAGATGGTGACCATGGCGCTGTTGGTTTCGCCCAGCGTGGCGGCTTCGGCCAGCGGCAGGATGCGGCTGCCCGGCGGCAAGAGCGGCGTGGCGATCTCCTCGGCGCGGCTCAGCGCGTCGCCAAGCGCGAAATTACCCGAGAGGTTGGAGGTGATGGCAACCGATGGCTGCTGCTGTTCGCGCGACAGCGATGGCGGCACGGCGCGCTCGGTCAGCGTGGCTATGGTCGACATCGGCACGAAGCGGCCGTCTCCCGTCTTCAGGAAGACGTTTTCCAGATCGGTCGGATCGTTGATGGGATTGGTGGTCGAGACCAGTTTTACGCCATAGCTGCGGTCGGCGATGTAGACGTCGACGACATCGTTGCCGTCGAGCATGGCCTGCATGGTGTTGGCGAGCCCCGTGATGTCGATGCCGAGGTCGGAGGCGCGCTCGCGGTCGATGGCGACGGCCAGCTGCGGCTGCGTCGGGTCGATCGACAGGCGCGGCGTCTGGAAGCGCGGGTCCTTCTGCATCTCGGCGATGATCTTCACCGCCGCGTCGCCGAGCGCCTTGCGGTCGTTGCCGACCAGCGCGAATTGCAGGCCGTTGCCGGCGCCACGGATGCCGAGGCTGTTGGGCTGCACCGGGAAGATGCGCACACTCGGCACTTGCTTGGTGAGCTGGCTGATCTCGGCCATGATCTCCTGCTGGCTGCGGCTGCGCTCGTTCCAGGGCGCCAGCGTCATCACCATGAAGCCGGAATTGTAGGAGCCGTTCTGGCCGGCATTCTCGAAGGTCGAGCGGATCTCGCCGGAATCGCGCATCGGCTGGATCAGCTTCTCGATCTTCTGCATCTGCTGCGTCGTATAGTCGAGGCTGACGCCTTGCGGCGCATTGATTCGCAACAGCACGGCCGCGCGGTCCTCGGTCGGCGTCAGTTCCTGGCGGATGGTGCCGAACAGGGTGAAGGCGGTGCCGGCAAACAGCACCGCGACCAGAACCACGATCCAGGGCGCATCGAGGCAAGCGTGCAGGGCGCGCTTGTACGCGGTATTCAGGACGCCGCCGATACGGGCGCCGATGCCGTGGCCGCCCTCGTGGTGAAGCGAGGCGCCGGTCAGCATGCGCGAGGCGAGCATCGGGCATAGCGTAAGCGCCACCACGCAGGACAGCAGCACCGACATGGCAAGCACGAAGCCGAATTCGCGGAACAGGCCGCCGGTCTGGCCGGGCAGGAAGGAGATCGGCACGAAGACGGCGACCAGCGTCAGCGTCGTGGCGACGACGGCGAAGAACACTTCCTGCGCGCCGAGCACGGCGGCCGCACGCGGCCCCATGCCCTCGTTGCGCCGTCGCACGATGTTTTCAAGCACCACGATGGCGTCGTCGACGACAAGGCCCGTCGCCAGCACCATGGCAAGCAGCGTCAGGATGTTGACGGAGAAGCCGGCCAGATAGATGGCGGCGATGGTGCCGATCATGGCGACCGGCATCGACAGGCCCGGGATCAGCGTGGCGCGCCAGTCGAGCAGGAAGATGTAGATGACGATCAGCACCATGGTCACCGACAGGCCGAGCGCGATCTCGACCTCGTGGACCGCGCCCTTGACGAAGACGGCGTCGTCGCTGGTGATCTTGATCGCCATGCCCTTGGGCAGGTTTTCCTGCAGTTTGGCGACGGCGGCCTGAACGCCGGTCGAAATATCAAGCGTGTTGGATTCCGCCTGGCGGATGATGCCGATGCCGATGCCGGTCTTGCCATCGGAGCGCAGCGTGGTCTGGCCGACATCGGGACCGAGCGTGACGGTGGCGACGTCGCGTATGCGCGTCGTGCCGCCGATGATGATGTTTTCGAACTCCTCGGGCGTGGTCACGTCGGCCGTGGTGCGGACGATCAAGTCCTGGTTGGTCGTGGTGATCGACCCGGCAGGGGAATCGAAGGCGACCGAGGCCAGGGCTGTCCTGAGGTCGGCCACGGTGAAGCCGAGGCTGGCGAGCTTGTTCTGGTCGACGTCGATGCGGAAGATCTTGTCGCGGTCGCCATAGACCTGAACGTCGGCGACGCCGGGCACGGCTGCCAGTTCGTCCTCGATCTGGTCCTGCACCACCACGGTCATGTCCTGGACCGACATGTTGTCGGACGTCACAGCCAGCCGCATCACCGCATCGGAATTGGCATCGGCCTTGACGATGCGCGGCGGATCGGCGGTGTCCGGTATCTGGTTGGCGACGCGGCCGACGGCATCGCGCACGTCGGAGGCCGCGACGTTGAGGTCGACGCCGTCGTTGAACTCGATGGTGACGCGGCTCTGGCCGAAGGAGGAGGAAGACGAGATCGACTTGACGCCGGAGACGCGTGCCACCGCACCTTCGATCGTGTCGGTCAGCTCGCGGTCGACGGTTTCGGCCGCGGCGCCCTGGAACGTGGTGGAAACGGTGACCACGGCGCGGTCGACGTCCGGAAGTTCGCGGATCTCGACGCCGTAGAAGGCGGCGAGGCCGGCAACCGCGATGAGGACGTTGAGCACGAAGGCCATGACCGGCCTGCGGATGAACAGCGCGGTGAAGCCGGTATCGCTGGCGGCGTTGACGGGTCCGGTCATGAGCCTTCGGCGGTGTTGGCGGCGCGCTGCTCCTGGCCGGCGATGCGGACCTCGCCGCCCTCGCTGACGCTCTGCGTGCCTTCGGTGACCACCATGTCGCCGCTGTCGATCTCGGCATCGATCAGCACGGTCTCGGTGTTGCGCTGGATGATGCGCACCGGCACGCGCTTGGCCTTGCCGTCCTCGATCTGCCAGACATAGGCGCCGTCCGAGCCCCACAGGATCGCCAGCGGGCTGACGGCGGGATAGGTCTCGCCGGGGAATTTCATGGTGATGGAGAACGACATGCCGGCGCGCAGCGAATCGGCGGGATTGGCGATCTTGGCCTTGACCAGCAGCGTGCGGCTCTTCTCGTCGATGTGGTTGTCGATGGCCGACACCGTGCCGGTATAGGAGCTGCTCGGATTGGCGATCGGCGTCGCCGTCAGTTGCGCGCCGACCTTGACGGCGGCGGCAAAGCGCTCGGGCACCTGGAAATCAACCAGGATCGAGGAGCGGTCATCGAGCGTGGCGATGGCCGACTGGTTTGTCACATAGTTGCCGGCGGAGATCGGCAGGATGCCGACAGTGCCTGATATCGGTGCCAGGATCGACCGGCGCTGCAGCGCAAGCTCGGCGTCCTGCAGCGCCAGCTTGGCGCCCGCCAGAACCACCTCTGCATCGGCCACCGCTACCGGCGTCGCGGCATTGGAGGCGCGCAGCGATTTGACGCGGTCGAGCTTGGACTGCGCATCCTGCAAAGCGAGGTTGGCCCGGTTCTGCGCGATGATTTCGGTCTCGGAATCGAGCGTCGCAATGATCTGTCCCTTGTCGACATGGCTGCCGGATTCGACCAGCAATTCGGCAAGGCGGCCGGAACTGTAGGAATTGACGGTCACGGAAGCGTTGGCGCGGCCAGTGCCGATCGCCTGGAGGCGGTCGTTGATGACAGCCGAGGCGGCCGGCGATGCAACGATGGTGGCAATCCGGGCGCCGTTGCGCGCCGCCTGACGGGAGCCAGCCGCCGCCGTGTCCTTGGCAGGAGGTGTGGCGCCATAGGCCCAGTCGATGCCCCAGCGCGCCAGCACTTGCGGAGCGCCGGGGTAGAAGCGCGCCCACGCCGCCGTGGCTGCGACCACGATCACAAACGCAAGGACAATCTGTTTCCAGCTCGGCATCGACACTCCAGCGGCAAGAATCGCCCGCCGGTTCCAGGTGGAAGCGGATGCAGCGACGATACGGGCTGGCGGCGAAAACCGGCCACGCCACATCCCGGTATCACCGGTTTATGGCAATTATCACGCAATCGTGCACATTAAATCTCGGTAACGTGAATTCGAGATGCCCGCCTGGCGCGGATGCGATTGGCTGGTGACCTTGCTAGCGCAGGCCTTCCATTTCACGGATGCGCCGGGCGCCGTCGGCCTCGAGCTGTCTGGTGACGGCGCCGATCAGCGTTTCGACGACGACGAAGAGCGCGGCCGAGGAATCCCACGCGGACGGCACCGCGGTTCGTCCGGCGATGACATGGCGGGCAAACCGGGCGATCGGCGAAAGCCACTGGTCGGTGAACAGCACGATCTGGACCCCGCGCTGATGCGCCTTCTCGGCGAAACGGACGAGGCTGTCCTGGTAGCGCCGGATGTCGAAGATCACCAGTACGTCGCGCTTGCCCATGTCGATCAGCCGGTCGCGCCACATGCTCTCCTGGCCGGCGAGGTGAAAGACATCGGGCTGGATGACGGCAAGGTGGGCGGCCATGTAGCGCGCCAGCGGATCGGTGAAGCGGCCGCCGATGAGGAATGTCTTGCCACGCCGGTCGGCAAGCCGTGCCGCGATGTCCGTCAGCTGCTTGTCGGAGAGGTGGCGGAAGGTCTCGCGCATATTGTCGAGCGTCGCTTCCAGCATTGGCGAGACCGTGCCGCCGCCGGGCGAGGGCGGGTTGAGCGTTCGTATGGCCGGAGACTGCAGCTGCGCCGCCAATTCGTCCTGCAGGCTCGACTGGAACTCCGGATAGTTCTGGAAGCCGAGCCGGGCCACGAAGCGCAGGATCGTTGGCGAGGAGACGCCGGCCGCGGTCGAGAATTCGGCGACCGTCTTCAGGCCGATCATCGGATAGCTGGCGATCAGCGTCTGCGCCGCTCGCCGCTCGCCGGCCGGCATCGTGCCGATGCGGTCGGCGATCAGTTCGGCAATGCTGGAAATCATCTTTTCCCCCACCCCTTGGCTTGGCCCATGAGATCGCATTTGACAAAGCCGGGTAAACTGTATGAAATCATCCATAGGGACGCAATGAGGCAAAATACGTAACATACGATACAGCGCTCCCCGGGGACGGCAGACTATGGAGAAAGCACGGCCCGCCAGCCTTGCATCGTCCGATACCGTGAGGGTGACGAACCCGGGCGGATCGAGCCCTTTCGTGCTGACCTGCGACCACGCCTCCAATTTCCTGCCCGCCGAATTCGGCACGCTCGGCCTTGCCGCCGAAGACCTGTCCCGCCACATCGCCTGGGATCCAGGTGCGCTGCCGGTGGCAACGCGCATGGCGCAAGCGCTCGATGCGACGCTGGTCGAAACCCGCATTTCGCGCCTCGTCATCGACTGCAACCGGCCGCTCGACGCGCCGGACCTCGTGCCGCCGATCAGCGAGACGACATCCATACCGGGCAATGCCGGCCTGTCGGAAAAGCAGCGCGCGGAACGGATCGCCCTATCATGGCAGCCGTTTCACGGCACCATCGAACGCATCGTCGAGGAACGGCTGGCGCGCGGCCAGGAGACCCGGCTGGTGTCCGTGCATTCTTTCACGCCGGTCTACAAGGGTCACGACCGGCCCTGGCATATCGGCATCATCCATGACGAGGATCGCCGGCTGGCGTCGCCGCTGATATCGGCGCTCAAGCGACTTGCCGGCATCACCGTCGGTGTCAACGAACCCTATTCGCCGGCCGATCGCGTCTATTTCACGCTGGAGCGGCATGCGCGCTCGCGCGGGTTGCCCTGCGCGATGATCGAAATCCGCAACGATGAAATCTCCGGTGAGACCGGGCAGCGGAAATGGGCGGATCTGCTCACAGGCATTTTTTCGGATCTGGAACCAGAGGAGGCCACGCGGCCCAGATCGCATTCAGTCAGAAAGTCAGTCCAATCGGCCAGCTGAGAAACAAACAGGGGACTTCCAATGGCAGCACCGGGTTATACAGACGTTGACAAGGCGGAGGACGTAAAGCACCTCCACAGCATGGGCTATGCCCAGGAACTGGAGCGGCGTCTCAGCCGCTTTTCGAATTTCGCGGTTTCCTTCTCCATCATCTGCATCCTGTCGGGCGGCATCAATTCGCTGGCGCAAGGCACGTCGGGCGCGGGCGGCATCGGCATCGGCATCGGCTGGCTGGTCGGCTGCTTCGTGTCACTGACCTTCGCTGTTGCGATGTCGCAGATCAGCTCGGCCTATCCGACGGCCGGCGGCCTCTATCACTGGGGTTCGATCCTCGGCAACCGCGGCACCGGCTGGGTGACGGCCTGGCTCAACCTGCTCGGCCTGATCACCGTGCTCGGCGCCATCAACGTCGGCACCTGGACGTTCTTCGTCGGCGCCTTCGGGCCGGCACTCGGCATCGAGGGCACGCTGACCAACCAGATGATCTTCCTGGTCGTGGTCACCGGCCTGCAGGCGCTGATCAATCATCTCGGCATCAAGCTGACGGCAAAGCTGACCGACTTCTCGGGTTATTTGATCTTCTTCGGCGCGATCCTGATCGCGGTGGTCTGCCTGATTTCGGCCGAACATTGGGATTTTAGCCGCCTGTTCACGTTCCACAACTACTCGGGTGACGCAGGCGGCGGTGTCTGGCCGTCGGTTTCGAATGCCTGGGTGTTCGCACTTGGCCTGTTGCTGCCGATCTATACGATCACCGGCTACGACGCTTCGGCACACACGTCCGAAGAAACCATCAAGGCGGCGTCTTCCGTGCCGCGCGCCATGGTGATGTCGGTCGTCTGGTCGGCGCTCTTCGGCTATCTGTTCCTGGTCGCTTTCGTGCTGATGATCCCGAACATGGACGACGCCGCCAAGCAGGGCTGGAACGTGTTCTTCTGGGCTTTCGACCAGCGCGTCAGCCCCGGCGTCAAGGAATTCGTCTATCTCGTCGTGTTCGTGTCGCAGTTGCTGTGCGGTCTGGCCACGGTGACGTCGGCATCGCGCATGATCTTCGCCTTCTCGCGTGACGGCGGCCTGCCCGGCTCGGCGGCACTCGCCAAGGTCAGCCCGACCTATCGCACGCCGGTGGCGGCGATCTGGACGGCGTCGATCCTGTCGGTGCTGTTCGTCTGGGGCTCGACGCTGGTTTCGGTCGCCGGTACCTCGGCCTACACCATCGTGGTGTCCTGCACCGTCATCTTCCTGTTCCTTTCCTTCACCGTGCCGATCGTGCTCGGCATGCTGGCCTGGGGCACGCCGAAGTGGGACAAGATGGGGCCGTGGAACATGGGGCGCGGCGTGTTCATGCTGTTTGCCTTCCTGTCGATCGTGTCGATGATCCTGATCTTCGTCATCGGTATCCAGCCGCCGAACGACTGGGCGCTCTACATCACCGTCGGCTTCTTCATCCTGACGGCGATCGTCTGGTTCGGCTTCGAGCGCAACCGCTTCCAGGGCCCGCCGCTCGGCGACATCATCGCGGCACGCCAGGCAGCGATCAAGGCAGCGGAACAGGCGGTCGGCGAAACCGGCCACTGACATCTCCTATCAAGGCCATGGCCGGCACGTGCCGGCCATGGTTTCATTTATCCCTTTCAATGACCAAGCGCTGGAGTGCCACAGGAATGGCCGGAAATTTCTCGTTCGATCAGTTGAAGAAGGCGGTCTCCAGCGGTGAGATCGACACGGTGCTGGCCTGCATCGTCGACATGCAGGGGCGGCTGGCGGGAAAGCGGTTCCTGGCGCAGTACTTCGTCGATTCCGCGCATGACGAAACGCATGGCTGCAACTATCTGCTGGCCGCCGACATCGATATGGAACCGGTGCCCGGCTACAAGGCGGCAAGCTGGTCGAAGGGCTATGGCGACTTCGTCATGAAGCCGGACCTGGCGACGCTGCGGCGCATTCCGTGGCTGGAGAAGACAGCGCTCGTGATCTGCGACGTGCTCGATCACCACACCCATGACGACCTGCCGCATTCGCCGCGCGCCATCCTGAGGAAGCAGGTCAAGCGGCTCTCCGAGCGCGGCTATATCGGCTATTTCGCTTCCGAACTCGAATTCTACCTGTTCAACGAGACCTATGATTCCGCCCGCAAGAAGCACTGGCAGGGCCTAGATACCGCCTCGCCCTATATCGGCGACTATCAGATCGGCATCACCACCAAGGAAGAAGGTGTCATGCGCCGGCTTCGGAACGAGATGGAAGCCGCCGGCATCCCGATCGAGAATTCCAAGGGCGAATGGGGCCCGGGCCAGGAAGAGATCAATGTGCGCTATGCCGAGGCGCTCGACATGGCCGACCGCCACGTCATCCTGAAGAACGGCGCCAAGGAAATCGCCGAGTCCGAAGGCAAGGCGATCTCCTTCATGTCCAAATACAATTACGGGCTCGCCGGCAACTCCAGCCACATCCACAATTCGCTGTGGAGCGCCGACGGCAAGACGCCATTGTTCTTCGACAGGAAGGCGGACTGGACGCTGTCGACGCTCGGCCAGCAATGGGCGGCGGGGCAGTTGAAATACGCCAAGGAGTTCACCTGGTTCCTGGCGCCCTACATCAATTCCTACAAGCGCTTCCAGGCCGGCACCTTCGCGCCGACCAAGATCATGTGGAGCGAGGACAACCGCACCGCCGGCTTCCGCCTGTGCGGCGAGGGCACCAAGGGCATCCGCATGGAATGCCGCATCGGCGGCGCCGACCTCAACCCCTATCTCGCCTTCGCGGCGCTGATCGCCGCCGGGCTCGCAGGCATCGACGAGAAGCTCGAACTGCAAAAGCCGTTCGTCGGCGATGCCTACCAGGCGTCTCGTCTGCCTGAGATTCCGAAGACGCTGCGCGACGCCACCGAGACGCTGGCCAAGTCGAAGATGCTGAAACAGGCGCTCGGCGAGGACGTGCTCGAGCATTATGTCCACACCGCCAAATGGGAGCAGTTCGAATACGACCGCCGCATTACGGATTGGGAACTGCACAGGGGGTTTGAGCGGTACTAAGCAGTGTCGGCGCCGCCCCCTGGCCATCGCAGGATGGCGGGCGGCGTCAAACCCAAGATTTCATGAAGTGCGAGGACTGAAGGAATGACCGAAACGGTCAAGTTGAAATCCCCCATCGACGGCTCGATCTACGCCGAGCGGCCCGTGGCAACGGACCAGGCGGTCAATGCCGCGGTCGAGCGCGCCAAGGCGGCGCAGGAGAAGTGGGCGCAGGTACCGATCGTCGAGCGCGGCAAGTACATGCTGGCGATGCTCGAAGCGCTGGTGGCGATGACCGACGAGATCGTGCCGGAGATCGCCTGGCAGATGGGGCGGCCGGTGCGCTATGGCGGCGAGTTCGGCGGCGTCAAGGAACGTACCAATTACATGGTCGAGATCGCCGAACAGGCGCTGAAATCCGTGCCGGCCTCAAACCCGAAGGATGGGTTTCGCCGCTATGTGAAGAAGGATCCGCTCGGCGTCGTCATGGTGATCGCACCGTGGAATTATCCTTACCTGACCGCCGTCAACACCATCGTGCCGGCGCTGATGGCCGGCAACGCCGTCATCCTCAAGCACGCGGCGCAGACGCTGCTCGTCGGCGAGCGTTTTCAACAGGCCTTCGACAAAGCGGGCCTGCCAAAGGGCGTGTTCCAGAATGTCGTGCTCAACCATGCGCAGACCGAAAAGCTGCTCGGTTCCGGCAAGATCGACCATGTGAACTTTACCGGTTCGGTCGGCGGGGGCCGCGCCATCGAAAAGGCGGCGGCAGGCACTTTCATGACGCTCGGCCTCGAGCTTGGCGGCAAGGACCCGGCCTATGTGCTGCCCGACGCCAAGATGGACCATGCGGTTGCCAATCTGGTCGACGGTGCCTTCTACAATTCCGGCCAGTGCTGTTGCGGCATCGAACGCGTCTATGTGCACGAGAAGGTCTATGACGAATTCGTCGAAGGCTTCATCGCCGAGACGAAGAACTATGTCGTCGGTAATCCGCTGGAACAGGCAACGACGATGGGGCCGATGGCGCAGGCGCGCTTTGCCGACCTGATCCGCGAGCAAAAGGCCGAAGCGCTGCGCAAGGGCGCCAAGGCGCACATCAACATGAAGGTGGCTGACGACAAGGCCGGTTCGCCGTATCTCGCGCCGGAAGTGCTGACCGAAGTCGACCACCAGATGAGCGTCATGCGCGAGGAAAGCTTTGGCCCGATCGTCGGCATCATGAAGGTGCGCAATGACGAGGAGGCGATCGCGCTGATGAACGACAGCGCCTATGGGTTGACCGCCTCGATCTGGACCCGCGATACCGAACACGCGGTGGCGATCGGCAACCGCGTCGAAACCGGCACGGTGTTCATGAACCGCTGCGACTATCTCGATCCGGCGCTGGTCTGGACCGGCGTCAAGGACACCGGCAAGGGCGCGGGACTGTCGGCCATCGGCTATGACAATCTGACCCGGCCGAAATCCTTCCACCTGCGCGAAGCCATCTGATTTATCGAAAGACAAAAATGTCCAAGCTCATCTCCAAATGGAACTACCCCACCACTGTCCGCTTCGGCGCCGGGCGCATTCAGGAACTGCCTGAGGTGCTCGCGGCCACCGGTATCAAGCGGCCGCTCTTCGTCACCGATCCGGGCCTGGCGAAACTGCCGGTCGTCGCTTCGACGCTGAAAATCCTCGACGATGCCAAGGTGCCTTACGGCGTGTTTTCCGAGGTGAAGCCCAACCCGGTCGATTCCAACCTCACCGCCGGCATCGCCGTGTACAAGAAGGGCAAGCATGACGGCGTCATCGCCTTCGGCGGCGGCTCGGCGCTCGATCTCGGCAAGCTGATCGCCTTCCAGGCCGGCCAGACGCGGCCGGTGTGGGATTTCGAGGATGTCGGCGACTGGTGGACGCGCGCCAATTCGGATGCGATCGCGCCGATCATCGCCGTGCCGACGACGGCCGGCACCGGCTCGGAAGTCGGCCGCGCCGGCGTCATCACCAATGAGGAGACGCACACCAAGAAGGTCATCTTCCATCCGAAGCTCCTGCCGGCGATCGTCATCGCCGATCCGGAACTGTCGGTCGGCATGCCCGCCTTCATCACCGCCGGCACCGGCATGGATGCGCTTGCCCACTGCCTCGAGGCCTATTGCGCGCCGGGTTACCATCCGATGGCTGACGGCATCGCGGTGGAGGGCATCCGGCTGGTGTTCGAGAACCTGCCGAAGGCCTATGCCAACGGCAAGGACCTGGTCGCGCGCGCCCATATGATGAGTGCCGCCGCCATGGGCGCCGCCGCTTTCCAGAAGGGGCTGGGTGCCATCCACTCGCTGTCGCATCCGATCGGCGCGCTCTACGACACCCATCACGGCATGACCAACGCGGTGTTCATGCCCTATGTGCTCGCCTTCAACCGTGACTCCATCGAGGAGCGTATCGCCCGGCTCGCCGCCTATTGCGGCATCAAGGGCGGCTTCGATGGGTTCGCCAAGGCGATCATCAAGCTGCGCAAGGAGTTGAAGGTGCCGCACGCGCTGCCGGGCCTGATCAAGGGGCTCGACATGGACAAGAAGCGCAAGGCGCTGATCGCCGACATGGCGGTGGTCGATCCGACGGCTGGCGGCAACCCGGTCAAGCTGACCAAGAAGGCAGCGCTGACGCTGCTGGAAAACGCTATCGCCGGCACGATCTGACGGCATCGTCATTGCCGAAAATTGATCTGGAAATTCAGGGCTAACCAAGGGGGAAGGATGAAATGCAAGGCGGAAAGTGATTAGCCGGAAAAATAAGTGATGGCTAATTGCTACAGCCCGTTAAAAAGAGTTAACTTTTTCTGCTGCCGGCCAATGGTTTCATAAAGCTTTCATCTGGCTGTCACATGAAAACGATACCGCATCGCAGGCGTCCAACGGCGTCAGTTCAACGGAGAGAACACATGTTCAAATTCACGGGGAAGGTGCTTTCCCTCTCGGCCGCGACCCTTATGGTGTCGTCGGTGATTTCGTCCGCGGCTTCGCTGGACGATCTCGTCAAGGCCGCGAAGGCTGAAGGCCAGCTCACCACCATCGCGCTGCCGCATGACTGGTGCGGTTACGGCGACGTCATCGCCGGCTTCAAGGCGAAGTATCCGGAAATCACCATCAACGAGCTCAACCCCGATGCCGGCTCCGGCGACGAGGTCGAGGCGATCAAGGCCAACAAGGACAACAAGGGCCCGCAGGCTCCCGACGTCATCGACGTCGGCCTGTCCTTCGGCCCGACCGCCAAGGCCGACGGCCTGCTGATGCCTTACAAGGTGTCGACCTGGGACTCGATCCCAGACAGCGCCAAGGATGCCGATGGCGCCTGGTACGGCGACTATTACGGCGTTCTGTCGTTCATGGTGAACAAGGACCTGATCAAGGAATCGCCGAAGGACTGGGCCGATCTCCTGAAGCCGGAATTCGCCAACGCCGTAGCCGTCGCCGGTGATCCGCGTGCTTCGAACCAGGCCATCCAGGCGGTGTACGCCTCCGGCCTGTCGACGGGCGCCGCTGCCGGTGAAGCCGCCGGCAAGGCTGGCCTCGACTTCTTCAAGAAGCTCAACGCCGCCGGTAACTTCGTCCCGGTCGTCGGCAAGCCGGCAACACTCGCCCAGGGCCAGACGCCGATCCTGATCAACTGGGACTACAACGCGCTTGCTGGCCGCGACACGCTGAAGGGCAACCCGCCCGTCGACGTCATCGTGCCGAAGACGGGCGTCGTCGCCGGTGTCTACGTGCAGGCGATCAGCGCCTTCGCGCCGCACCCGAACGCTGCCAAGCTGTGGATGGAATACCTCTATTCCGACGAAGGCCAGATCGGCTGGCTGAAGGGCTATTGCCACCCGATCCGCTTCAACGATCTCGCCAAGAACGGCAAGATCCCGGCGGATGTGCTGGCCAAGCTGCCGCCGGCGGAATCCTATGCCGCCGCCGCGTTCCCGACGCTCGACGAGCAGGGCAAGGCCAAGGAAGCCATCAGCAAGAACTGGGACGCCGTTGTCGGCGCCAACGTCAAGTAGCACTTGAAATCCACCGGGCGGTCGCAAGGCCGCCCGGCCTTTCCTCGAAGACGGTAGCCGGCGCATGACCGATCTTACGCTTTCAAATCGAACGATTGCCTCCAAGCCCGCGCCGCCCAACGAGGCGACCGCATTTCGTCTGCCGACGCAATGGATCGGCGTGGCGCCCTTCTTCATCTTCGCGCTGATGTTCCTGATCCTGCCCACGATCTATCTCGTGATCGGGGCTTTCCAGAACAGTGATGGTCAGCTTACGTTCGACAACATTCTGCAGCTGGTCAGCGATCCGTCGATCAGCAGTTCCTACTGGGTTTCGATCAAGATCAGTTTCTGGTCGGCCATCATCGGCGCGTTTGCCGGGCTGGCAATAGCCATCGCCATCGTGCGCGGCGGACTGCCAAGCTGGACGCGCTCCGCGACCCTGACTTTCTCCGGAGTCGCCTCGAATTTCGCCGGCCTGCCGCTGGCCTTCGCCTTCCTGGCCACGCTCGGCCGCGTCGGCATCGTCACGACGCTTCTGCGTGATGTCCTCAACATCAACATCTACGCAATGGGCTTCAATTTCCTCACCACATCGGGCCTGATCGCGGTCTACCTGTTCTTCCAGATCCCGCTGATGGTGGTCATCATCGTGCCGGCCATCGACGGGTTGAAGAAGGAATGGGGCGAGGCGGCGGCCACGCTCGGCGCTACGCAGGCGCAGTATTGGCGCATGGTGGTCATCCCGGTGATATGGCCGAGCTTCCTCGGCACCGTCATTCTTCTCTTCGCCAATGCCTTTGGCGCCATTGCCACGGCCTACGCGTTTGCCGGCCCGGCGCTCAACATCGTCCCCATCAAGCTCTACTCGCAGATCAATGGCGACGTGTTGCACAATCCGCAGCTCGGCTACGCCATCGCCTTCGGCATGATCGTCATCACCGGCCTGGCCAATGTCTTCTACATCTGGTTCCGGACTCGCTCCGAAAGGTGGCTGAAATGAAGTCGGGAAAATTCTGGGCCTGGGTCGTCTTCATCGTGGGTGCGGCGTATTTCTTCATCCCGCTGGCGGCGACGGTCGAATTCTCGCTGCGCATGCGCCGCGGCGTCCATTCCTTCGATGCCTATCAGATCGTGCTGGGCGACGCGCGCTTCCAGTCGACCTTCCTGTATTCGGTGGTCGCCGCGATCTTCACCATCATCCTTGGTGTGCTGGTCGTCGTGCCGGCGGCCTACTGGATCCGGCTGCGTCTGCCGCAGCTCAGGCCGGTCGTCGAATTCATCACGCTCTTGCCGCTGGTCATTCCGGCCATCGTCATCGTTTTCGGCTATATCAGGATGTACGGCTCGAATTCGCCGCTGCCGTTCCTTGGCAGCAACATGGGCGCCAATGCCTTGCTGGTGATCGGCTATGCAACGCTGGCACTGCCTTACATGTATCGTGCCGTCGATACCGGGCTGCGCACCATCGACGTGCGGACCTTGACGGAAGCAGCGCAGATCCTGGGCGCCGGCTGGGGCACGATCATCGGCCGCGTCATCCTGCCCAATGTGCTGATCGCCGTGCTGTCGGGTGCCTTCCTGACCTTCGCAATCGTCATTGGCGAGTTCACCATGGCCAGCCTGCTGAACCGCCCGGCCTTTGGGCCGTACCTGCAGAACATCGGCGCGAACCGCGCCTATGAACCGGCAGCCCTTGCCATCATCGCCTTCGCCATTACCTGGGGCTGTATGTCGCTCATCCAGATCCTGTCCCGGTTCGCGCCGAAGTCGTCGAACCGCCCGAATTGACCTGAGAGAAAAGCCATGGCCGAGCCATTCCTGTCCATCCAGCACGTGCGAAAGTCCTACGGTTCCAACACCGTGGTCCAGGACTTCAGCCTCGATGTCGAGCCGGGCGAGTTCGTCTCGTTCCTCGGACCGTCCGGTTGCGGCAAGACCACCGTCCTGCGCATGGTTGCCGGCTTCGAGGATCCGTCGGCCGGCAAGATCGTCGTCGCCGGCAAGGACATTACGCGGCTGAAGCCCAACCAGCGCAATGTCGGCATGGTCTTCCAGGCCTACGCGCTGTTTCCCAACCTGACCGTGGCGCAGAACATCGCCTTCGGGCTGAAGGTTGCCGGCATGAACAAGGCCGATGCCGACAAGCGCGTCGCCGAGATGCTCGACATGATCAAGCTGCCGCAGATGGCCGACCGCTATCCCTACCAGCTCTCGGGCGGCCAGCAGCAGCGCATCGCGCTGGCGCGTGCGATCGCGCCGAAGCCGAAGCTGCTTTTGCTCGACGAGCCGCTGTCGGCGCTGGATGCCAAGGTGCGCGTGTCGCTGCGCGAGGAAATCCGTTCGATCCAGAAGAAGCTCGGCATCACCACCATCTTCGTCACGCATGACCAGGAAGAGGCGCTGTCGATCTCCGACCGCATCGCCGTCATGTATGGCGGCAAGGCCGAGCAGGTCGCCACGCCGTTCGAGATCTACAACCGGCCGGCGACCAAATTCGTCGCCAATTTCGTCGGCACGCTCAACGTGCTCGAAGGCAAGGTCACCGATGCCGCGGCCGGCACGGTTCAGGTCAACACGCAGGAAGTCTCGCTCAAGGGCAAGCTCAACGGCTCGAAGTCCGGCGACACGCTGTCGCTGGCGCTGCGGCCCGAGGCGATTTCGCTCGGCCGCCAGCCCGGCCGTGACTCCAGCCTGACCGGAGAGATATCCGAAGTGCACTTCCTCGGCTCGGTGATCCGGGTCCGCGTCGGCATCGGCGGCAATACGGTGTCGCTCGACACATTCAACAACTCGGCCACGCCGCCACCGGCGGTCGGCGAGAAGGCCGAGATTTCGTTTTCATCGGGCGACATGCTGGTCTTGCACTAGCGGAGCCAACGTCATTCCGCGGCGGTCTCTGATGCGCCGAACAACGCATCTTGATCGTCGATGCTCGCAACCCTCGATGCCGTGGGTTCGGTGTCTGTCATAACCAACCGTCGGCACCGCCCCTCAGTTGGTCACTTTTAAATCCCTGGCAGGCCAAGGCTTCGACAATCAACAGTATCCTGCCTCGGGGTACTGCCAACCGTTGCTCTTCGCCGCTACGATGAGCCATGGCCCTTTTTGAACTCACCCTTGTCCTGCTTTTGACAGCTGTCGCGCTGACGGCGCTGTCGCGGCGGCTGGAGGTCCCCTATCCGTCGCTACTGGCACTGGCCGGGGTTGGCATCGCCTTCGTGCCTGGCGCACCGATGATCGAGATCGATCCGGAACTGGCGCTTGCCCTGTTCATCGCGCCGGTGCTTCTCGATGCAGCCTATGACACGTCGCTGCGCGACCTGAAGCGCTACCGGCTGTCGCTGCTGCTCTTGGCGCTTGGCGCCGTCATCTTCACCACTGTCGTGGTTGCCTTCGTCGGCTGGAAGATGGCCGGCTTGCCGATCGCGGCGGCGATCGCGCTCGGCGCCATCGTCGCGCCGCCGGATGCGGTGGCGGCGAGTGCCGTTCTCGGGCAATTCAAGGTGCCGCACCGCATCACCGCCATCCTGCAAGGCGAAAGCCTGCTCAACGATGCCACCGCGCTCTTGATCTACCGGCTGGCGGTTTCGGCGGCACTCGGCTCCATCATGCTGAGCAACGCCATTCCGGTGATCCTGCTCTCGACGATCGGCAGCCTGATAGCCGGTTATCTGCTTGGCCGCCTCTCGCTGCTGACGCTAACCCGTATCGAGGATGCGGCGAGCAGCACCGTGGTGCAGTTCGCCGGGACGTTCGGCGTGTGGATACTGGCCGACAAGCTCGGTCTTTCCGCCATCATCACCATCGTCGTCTACGCCATCACGATTGCGCGCAGGGCGCCGCGCCGCATGTCGGCGAGACGTCGTGTCAGCACCTATTCGGTCTGGGAGTCGGCGGTGTTCGTTCTCAACGTGCTGGCTTTCGTGCTGATGGGCCTGCAGGCACGGTCGATCGTCGGCCGGCTCTCCGGCGAGGGGCAAGGCGAAGCCTTTCTGTTTGCCGCTACGGTGCTGGTTGTCGTCATCGTGGCGCGCCTCGTCTGGGTGGCGAGTTATGTTGCGATCATCCGATGGTTTGCCCGTCTCGGCGGCGAAGACAGCAAGCGGGATTTGCCGACATTTGGCGGCGCCGTGCTGGTCGGCTGGTGCGGCATGCGGGGGCTGGTGACGCTGGTGGTGGCCATTGCCCTGCCGGCCGGCTTTCCCGAACGCGACCCGATCGTGCTTGCCGCCTTCGCGGTGGTTCTGGGCACGCTGGTGCTGCAGGGGATGACGCTGAAGCCTGCGCTGCGGATACTCAACTTCGATCCCGACAGAACCGTCGACAATGAGGTTGCGCAGGCGCGCGTTGCCGTCATGCAGGCCGCACTCGACGTGCTGAGCCGCAAGACATCGGCCGCGGCGGCTGTCGTGCGCGAGCAGTACGAGGCTCAGCGCGTGATCGCGGAAAACCCGGAAGACGCACAGGCGGCAACCGAATACGACCGGCTGCGCCTCTACGCCATCAACCGCCAGCGCGACACGCTGGAGGAATTGCGCAGCAACGGCACGATCGGCGACGAAGCCTATCACCGGCTGGAGGAAGAGATCGACTGGGCGGAACTGGCGGCATCGCCAGCGGGCCGATTCCAGCCATTGACCACCGATTAGGACGGTTCTTCGACGGAGCTGAACCGCTTGCGTTGGTTGGATGCCTCGCGGCGTTTTCCGGCGGGCGGAGGATACCGGAGCGGTCCGGAATCGGTGCATGATCGCGCGGCGGGGCATGGGGGACGCTTCTGGCACAAGCCGCTTGCATTCTCCTGCACATTGCAAGCAATCCACTGAGCGGCTACTGCCATCACCGAAGGTGAGCCGGGTAAGCAATGAAGCTGGTCAGCTACAACATCCAGTACGGGTTCGGCAGCGACGGCCGCTACGATCTTTCGCGCGCGGCGCGCATCGTCGACGGCGCCGACATCATTGCCTTGCAGGAGGTCGAGCGGCACTGGCAGCGCAGCCATTTCGACGACCAGCCGGAGCTGCTGTCGCGCCTGCTGCCGGACTATCACTGGGTCTACGGCCCGGCCTTCGACATGGACGCCAGCGAGCGACGGGATGGTCGCCTGGTCAATCGGCGCCGGCAGTTCGGCACCATGGTTCTGTCGAAACTGCCGATCGTCTGGTCGCGCCTGCATGTGCTGCCGATGCACCGGACGCTCAGGCCGCTCAACACACGCAACGCGGCGCTCGAATGCATGATCCGTACGCCGGTCGGCCCGGTGCGGGTACTGTCCTTGCATCTCGCCCATATCGCCGCCGAGGAGCGGCTGGAGCAGATCGACTATCTGCTGGCCGAGCACCGCCGTGCGCCGTCAGACAGCGGGCCGTGGAGCGGTATCGATGACGAGCCTTCGCGCAACTGGACCAGCGGCGAAGCCGAGCCGGAAAATCCGCTGGCGGCGATCTGGATGGGCGATTTCAACATGGAGCCGGGCAGCGCCGAATACCGCCGCATCGTCGGCAGCACGCCCTATCATCGGGGTGCTGCCTATCTCGACGGCTTCGTCGATGCCGCCGTCGTGGCGATCGAACCCGCTGATGACTTCCACACGCATGAGAAGATCATCGACGGCAGGCTGGCAAAGCGCCGGCTCGACCACTGTTTCGTCGGCGGGATGTTCGCGGGGCGGGTCCGCTCGGTCGCATCCGACATAGGCGAAGTGGCGTCCGACCATTTCCCGGTCCGAGTCGACATCGATCTCGAAACGCCGCTCGGCTTGGGAGGTCGATAGACCCGAATGACGCTTTTCGTCTTCTTCGCGGTGCTTGCCGCAGCCGCCATGCACGCGATCTGGAACGCGCTGGTCAAGGTGCATCTCGACCGCTTCCTGTCGATCACGCTGATGACATTGGGCATGGGGTTTGCCGCGCTGTTCGTGCTCCCTTTCGTCGAATTCCCGAAGGCCGAGGTCTGGCCATTCATTCTCGCTTCGGTGGTCTTCCACATGGGCTACCGAACCTTCCTGATCGGCGCCTACAAGGCCGGCGATTTCGCCCAGACCTATCCTCTGGCGCGCGGCACGGCACCGCTGCTGGCAGCACTTGGTGGCATCGTGGTGGTGCAGGAGGTGCCGGCACCGTTTGCCATTCTCGGCATCCTGCTTTTGTCGGCCGGCACGCTGGTGATGTCGTTTCGCGGCGGCGCGCATCTGGAGAAGCTCAACCTGCGCGCCGTCGGTTTTGCACTCGGCACGTCGATCTTCATTGCCAGCTACACACTGTCGGACGGCAGCGGCGCGCGGCTGGCGGCGACGGCGCAAAGCTACGCGGCCTGGCTGTTCGTCTGCGACGCGACATGGGCGCTGGTGCTGTGCCTCATCTTCCGCGGGCCGCAGTCACTGCCCGTGCTGGCGCGCGACTGGAAGGCCGGGCTGTTCACCGGCGTGCTCAGCGGCGCGGCCTACTGGATCGTGATGTGGGCGATGACCAAGGCGCCGATCGCCTCGGTGGCATCGCTGCGCGAAACCTCGATCCTGTTCGCCATGCTGATCTCGGTCTATGCGCTTGGCGAGAAGATGACGGGCTGGCGCGGCGCTGCCGCGCTCAGCATCGTTGCCGGGGTTATCGCGCTGCGGCTGGGTTAGGCCGCACTCAACCCAGGACTGTCATCACCTGGCCGCGTCGTTCCGGGCTGAAGCGGATGACGACGATGATGCAGACGGCGACCACGCCGGCGAAAAGCGCCAGCGCATAGCCGTAGCTGCCTCCGGCCGCCTCCGCTATGCCCGCCTGATACGGTCCGCCATAGGATGCGGCAAGGTTGCCGGCCTGATAGATGAAGCCGGGCAAGGTCGCGCGGACCGCACCCGGCGACAGTTCGTTGAGATGAACCGGGATGACGCCCCAGGCGCCCTGGACGGCCACCTGCATGACGAAAGCGCCGATGGCCAACATGAAGGGCGTGGTGCTGTAGGCCCATAGCGGGATCGACGGCAGGGCGATCAGGCAGGCAAGTGTGATGGCGTTGACGCGGCCGATCCTCTCCGACAGCGCGCCGAAGGCCAAGCCGCCGACGATGGCGCCGATATTGGCGACGATGGTGATCCAACTCACCGTGTGAGGATCGAAGCCATGCTGCTTCTTCAGGAAGGTCGGGTAGAGGTCCTGCGTGCCATGGCTGAAGAAATTGAAGAACATCATCAGCACGACGGCATAGAGCGCGACGCCCCAGTGCTTCTGCAGCGTTTCCAGGAGACCCGGTCTGACCGATTTCCGCGCCTCGACGAAGGCCGGCGATTCCGGCACGTGCGAGCGGATGAAGAGCACGATCAGCGCCGGCACGAAGGAGAGCAGGAACATGGCGCGCCAGCCGATCGTGTAGCCGCCGATCGTCTGCTGGTAGAGCAGGCCGTAGACCACCGCCGCTAGGAGGTAGCCTGCGGGATAGCCGCATTGCAGGATGCCCGATACGAAGCCGCGCGCGCTGGGCGGGATGGATTCCATGGCGAGCGAACTGCCAAGCCCCCATTCGCCGCCCATGGCTATGCCGAACAAAGCGCGCAGGGCGAGGAAAATGCCGAGATTGGGCGAGAAGGCGGCAAGCGCGCCGATCACCGAATAGCTGACGATGTTGAGCATGAGGATGGGCTTGCGCCCATATTTGTCGGCGAGCATGCCAAAGAAAAACGCGCCGATGAAGCGCGTTGCCAAGGTCAGGAACAGTGCCTTTGAGACTGCCGGGACATCGGTGTGGAATTCACTCGCAATATCGGTGAGCAGGAATGTCAGAAGGAAGAAATCAAAAGCATCGAGCGTCCAGCCCAGGAATGATGCCAGAACGGTTTTCTTCTGCTCGACGGTGAGATTCAAGGCGTCCTCCTTTGGTGCCCCCAAAGGAACGATATGTCGCCCCGCTCGCAAAAGAGAACAGCGATCAGCCGGCTTTCGAAGAACCGGCGGTCACTTTTTCGTAAGGTCGAGGTCGAAGACCATCAATCCGTCCGTGCCGCCCTCGAGTGCGGCGACCAGCCGGGCGCCGGCGCGCTGATGAGCTTCATGGACGAGATAGGCGTCGCGGGCGGCGGCATCGCGGAAATCGATGGTGAAGCCATGGCCGAAGCCGCGCGCGAAAGGCTCGGGACTGACATTGGCACTGAAGTGGACGGTGTCCATGCCGTCGATCACCTTTCGAAGCGCCTCGAGGTCGGCATGGATCGCCGCGCGCTCGCTTTCGGGGACATCGCCGCGAAACCGGGCGAACACACAGTGCCTGATCATTCTTTCATCCCCTTCAAGCGGCCCGGTTGCCGGAAAACACCGCCGGCGGCAGCGGTTCACGGCCGAGGATCAGGTCGGCACCCTTTTCACCGACCATGATGGTCGGTGCATTGGTGTTGGAGGAGGGCACGCGCGGCATCACCGAGGCGTCGCAGACGCGCAAGCCTTCGATGCCGCGCAGCCGCAAATCCGGCGTCACGACGGCCATCTCGTCATGGCCCATGCGGCAGGTGCCGACAGGATGGTGATCGGTCTTTGCGCTGCGGCAGGCGTAGTCGAACAGTTCGTCGTCGGTCGCCAGCGACGGGCCGGGCAGCACTTCGCGCAGCACGTAAGGGGCAAGGGCCTTCTGCCGCATGATTTCGCGCGCCAGCCGCAACCCCTTGATCGACATGGCGCGATCGTAGGGATCGGACCAGTAGTTGGGATCGATTAGCGGGTGGTCGGCCGGGTCGGCGCTCTTCAGCCGCACCGTGCCGCGCGAGCGCGGCCGCAGGAAGGCCGAGTTCAAGGTGACGCCCGGATTGTTCAGCTTCTCGACGCCGGCCTCGATGCCGGAGCCCAGGCCGAGATGGAACTGGATGTCCGGCGAGGCGGCGGTCGGGTCGGCGTACCAGAAGCCGCCGGTCTCGAACAGGCTGGAGGCCACAGGCCCCTTCTTCAAAAGCAGATATTGCAGGCCGGCCCAGGCCGTGCGGTGCAGCTTGGCGTAGTTGTCATAGGTGTGGTCGCCGGTGCATTCGGCGATGACGAACAGATCGAGATGGTCCTGCATGTTGGAGCCGACGCCAGGCAGGTCATGCACGGGTGTCACGCCCACCGATTTCAGGTGGTCGGCCGGACCGATGCCCGATTGCATCAAAAGCTTCGGCGAGCCGATGGCGCCGGACGAGACGATCACCTCGCGCCCGGCGCGCAGGATATTCTTCTCGCCGCCCGGCCGGTCAACGACTTCAACGCCGACGGCGCGACCTTTCTCGACGACGATGCGGGTCACCAGCACATCGGTTCTGACCGTCAGGTTCTTGCGCGGGCGGATCGGCTTGAGATAGGCCACCGAGGCCGAGGAGCGGCGGGCGTCCTTCTGGGTGAGCTGGTAATAGCCGACGCCTTCCTGGTTGGCGCCGTTGAAGTCCGGGTTGAAGGGGATGCCCATCTCCTGGCCGGCACGGAAATAGGCTTCGCAGATCGGTAGCGGCGAGATCGGGTTCGACACGCCGAGCGGCCCCTGGTCGCCGTGAAAATCGTTGGCGAAACGCTGGTTGTTCTCGGCGCGCTTGAAATAGGGCAGCACGTCGCGATAGCCCCAGCCGGCGAGACCCTCTTCCTTCTCCCAGGCGTCGTAGTCGCGGGCATTGCCGCGCGTGTAGATCTGGGCGTTGATGGAGGAGCCGCCGCCGACCACCTTGGCCTGCGTGTACCAGAAGACGCGGTCCTTCATGTTTTTCTGCGGCACGGTGGACCAGCCCCAGGAGGCGATGCCCTTGGTCATCTTGGCGAAGCCCGCCGGCATATGGATGTAGGGATGCCAGTCCTTGCCGCCGGCTTCGAGCAGCAGCACGGAATTCAAGGGATCCTCGCTCAGCCGGTTGGCCAGAACACAGCCGGCCGGGCCGGCGCCCACGATGATGTAGTCGGTCATGTCGTTTCCACCTATAGCCGCGGCACGGAGAGCGCGCCGTCGACATTGATGATCGAGCCGGTCGAAAAGCCGAGCCTTCCGGCGGCAAGCGTCGCCACCACCGCGCCGATGTCTGAAGCTTCGCCCCAGCGTTTGGCCGGCACCAGCCCGCTGTCGATCAAGGCATCGTATTTGGCGGTCACGCCTGCCGTCATGTCGGTGCGAATGATGCCAGGACGCAATTCGAATACGCCGATGTTCTCGGGCGCGAGCCTGAGCGCCAGGTTCTTCACCCACATGGAAAGCCCGGCCTTCGAGATGCAGTACTCGGAGCGCTCCGGCGAGGCCATCTCGGCGCTGACCGAGGTGACGGTGATGATCGATCTTGTGTGGCCGCCGGGTGTGGCCAGCATTGCCTTGGCGACGGCCTGGCTGAGGAAGACCGTGCCGCGCAGGTTGATGCCCAGCGTGCGGTCGAAATTTTCGGGCTTCAGCTCCAGCAGATCGCCGCGCACCACGGCGCCGACGCCGGCATTGTTGACGAGGCAGTCGATGCGGCCGAAGACGTGGATGGCCGTGTCGATCAGCGGGGCGTGAGCGGACAAGTCTGCGATGTCGCAAGTGATATAGGCTAATTTCGCGCCGCGTGCTGTGATACCAGTGGCAAGGTCATCCGGCGCTTGTTCGGCAAGGTCGGCAACGAGGATGTCAAAGCCGGCATCGGCTAAAGCCTCGGCGCAGGCCAGCCCAATGCCGCGCGCGCCGCCGGTGACGATGGCCGCGGGGCGGGTCATGCGGCAAGCTCCACCGTGCGGATATGGTCAGCCACCCGCAACGCCTGAGCGGCGATCGACAGCGCGGGATTCACCGCAGCCGAGTTCGGCAAAAAACTGCCGTCGACGACGAACAGGTTCCGGTGGTCGAACGACCGGCAGAACGGGTCGAGCGGCGATGTCGCCGGATCGTCACCCATCTTCACCGTGCCGCATTGGTGCGATGGCGTGCGCTTGTCGAAGGGACGTGACAGCACGATGGGGTAGCCGCAGGCGCGGAAGTTTTCGCGCATCACCTTGGTCAGGCCGTCGAGCGACTGCATGTTGGAGCGCCGCCACTGCATGACGATGTCCTTGCCGTCGACCATGATACGGCTTTCGGGATCGGGCAGGTCCTCGCACATCAGGTACCAGTCGACGGCGTGGCCGGCCATGTAATCGAGCGCGAATTTGGGCATCGTCTTCACATTGGCCTTGAGCATGTTGCCGTCGATCTTGCCGAGCAGTTGGACATTGCCGAGCGGTTTGCCGCCCTTGCCGTCCGACAGATAATAGTCGTTCAGCATCAGTGTCTTCTGGTAGACGGCATCGTTCCTGCGGCGCGGATCGATGGCCAGCATGGCGCTGGAATTGTGGTTCATGAAATTGCGGCCGACCTGGTCGGAGCGGTTGGCGAGGCCCTTGCCATCGGGTGAGGGCGAGCGCAGGAGGATGACGGCGGAATTGACCGCGCCTGCGGACAGGATGACCAGCTTCGGCGACACTTTCTTCGCCTCGCCGTTCTGGCGGTAGTGGATCGCGACGATGCTTTTGCCATCGGGTGCCGCCTCGAGATACTCGACGTAGCAGCCGGTCTCGAGCCGGATGTTGCTATCCCTAAGCGCCGCCGCCAGCGGCGCCGTCTGGGCGTCCATCTTGCCTTGGCCGGTGTTGGGAAACGCATCCCAGCCGGTTTTACCTTCCTTCAGCCAGGTGTCGATGTCGACGCCAAGCGGCAGCGAGGCTGGGTGCAGCCCGACACCTTTGAGTTCGGCGCGGGCGCGGGCAATCGACGCTTCGTCGGGTACAGGTTTGAAGGGGTAGGGAATCGAGTGGAACGGTTCGGTCGGGTCCTCGCCTAGCGCGCCGCGCACGCGAAACAGCTGCTCCGCCTTGGAATACCAGGGCTCGAACTCATCATAGGAAAACGGCCAGGCGGGCGAGACGCCGCCGAAATGCTCCATGGCCGAAAAATCTTGCCTGCGGTAGCGGATCAGCACCGCGCCGTAGAATTTCGAATTGCCGCCGACATAGTAGTAGTTGCCGGGATTGAAGGCGGCACCGCCGGCTTCGCGCCACATCTCCTTCGGCCGGTAGTGGCCGTCGACGAAGATCGAGCGGGTGTCGCGGGCATGCGGGGTTGCCGGCAAGGGCTCGCCACGCTCCAGCATCAGGATCGAGGCGCCGCCGCCGGCCAGGCCGGAGGCGATCGTGGCGCCGCCAATGCCGGAGCCGATGATGACGATGTCCGGATTTGCCATGGCCGTCAGCGGATGCGGTTCTCGGTCGCCGGATCGAAGAACACCGCCTTGGTCAGGTTGAAGGCGAGCGGCGTGCTGGTGCCAGGCTGGATGTTGGCGTCGGCACGCAGCCGCGCCACCACGCCCTTGCCGCCGAGATTGGTGACGGCGAAGGTGTCGGAACCTGCCGGCTCGACGACCTCGATATGCAGGTCGGCGGTGGCGATGTTCGAGGCGTTGCGTTCGGCGCCCTCCGGATCGGTCAGCGCTTCCGGCCGCACGCCGAAAATGATCGGCTTGCCCTGGAATGCCGAGAGACCCGCCGGCGCATTGGCCATCGGCAGCGTGATCGGCTCGCGCGCCTCGCGCTGCAGCACGACAGACAGCGCATTGCCCGATGTGGCGATGGTCGCCGGGATCAGGTTCATGGCCGGCGAGCCCATGAAGTCGGCGACGAACAGGTTGGTGGGGTTGTTGTAGATCTCGGCCGGGGTGCCGAACTGCTGCACCTCGCCGTCGCGCATGACGGCGATCTTGGTCGCCAGCGTCATCGCCTCGATCTGGTCGTGGGTGACGTAAACGATGGTGGTGCCGGTCGTGGCGTGCAGGCGCTTGATCTCGATGCGCATGTCGACGCGCAGCTTGGCGTCGAGGTTGGACAAAGGCTCGTCGAACAGGAAGAGTTTGGGGTCGCGCACCAGCGCCCGGCCCATGGCGACGCGCTGGCGCTGGCCGCCCGAAAGCTGGCTAGGCTTGCGCTGCAGGAGATGGCCGATCTGCAGGACCTTGGCCACCTTGTCGATCGCTTTCTGGCGCTCGTCGGCCGGCACACCGCGCATTTCCATGCCGAAGGAGATGTTCCCGGCCACCGTCATGTTGGGGTACAGCGCGTAGCTCTGGAACACCATGGCGATGTCGCGCTTCGAAGGGTGCAGATCGTTGATGGCGCGGCCGTCGACGCGAATCTCGCCCTCGGTGATCTGCTCCAGTCCGGCGATGGTGTTGAGCAGGGTGGACTTGCCGCAGCCGGACGGACCGACCAGCACCAGGAAGCCGCCCTTTTCGAGTTCGACATCGATGCCCTTCAGGATCTCAACATTCCCGAAGCGCTTCTTCAGCCCATCAATTTCCAGAAAAGCCATGGTCGTTCCTTCTGAATTGGTCAGCCTTTGACCGCGCCCGCCATCAGCCCGCGCACGAAATAGCGGCCGGCGACGACATAGACGATCAGGGTGGGCAGAGCCGCGATCATCGCGGCCGCCATATTGACGTTGTATTCGACGACGCCGGTCGAGGTGTTGACGACATTGTTCAGCGCCACCGTCATCGGCATCGCGTCGCCGGTGCCGGCATAGGCCGAAGCGAACAGGAAGTCGTTCCAGATGTTGGTGAACTGGTAGATCACCGTGACGACGAAGATCGGCATAGAGTTCGGCAGCATGATGCGGCGGAAGATCTGGAAGAAGGAGGCGCCGTCGACCTGTGCCGCCTTGATCAATTCGGTGGGGAAGGCCTCGTAATAGTTGCGGAAGAACAGCGTGGTGAAGCCGATGCCGTAGACGACGTGGACGAAGACGAGATTGACCGTCGAATTGCCGAGGCCGAAGCTGGTTCCGACCGAGTTCTGCAAGGTCACCCCGAAGCGGCCGACGCTGCCAAGGATCGTCGCCATCGGCAGCAGTACCGACTGGAACGGAATGAAGCAGGCGAACAGCATCAGCCCGAACACCAGCGTCGCGCCGCGAAAGCGCCATTTGGTCAGCACGTAGCCGTTGAGGGCGCCGAGCATGGTCGAGATCAGCACGGCCGGAACCACCATCTTGATGGAGTTCCAGAAATAGCCCTTGATGCCGGCGCAGGTGAGGCCGACGCAGGTCTCGCCCCAGGCCTTCAGCCACGGGTCGAAGGTCGGCGCCTTGGGCAGCGCCAGCATGTTGCCGTTCTGGATCTCGTCCATGGTCTTGAACGAGGTGACCAGCATGACGAACAGCGGCATCAGGTAGAACAGCGCGAAGAGCGCCAGAAGCCCGTAGATGACGATACGGTTGACGAGCTTGGTGTTGATGCCGCCGGAGGCCTGGCGGGCAGGGGTGGCGACAGCGCTCATCGCGGCTTCTCCCTGAGTTCCGAATAGAGATAGGGCACGATGATGGCGACGATGGTCATCAGCATGATCACCGCACTGGCCGATCCGACAGCCATCTCGTTGCGCTTGAAGGTGTATTCGTACATGAAATTCGAAGGCAGCCAGGCCGAGCCGCCGGGGCCGCCGGAGGTCAGCGCCACGACAAGGTCGTATGACTTGATGGCGAGGTGGGCGAGCACGATGAAGGCCGACAGGAAGATTGGCCGCAGCAGCGGGATGACGATGCGGCGGTAGAGCTGGAAGGTTGTGGCGCCGTCGATCTGCGCTGCCTTCATGATCTCGCCGTCAATGCCGCGCAGGCCGGCCAGGAACATCGCCATGATGAAGCCGGAGGCCTGCCAGACGCCGGCGATGACCACGGTGTAGATGACGAAATCCTTGTTCTTGATCCAGTCGAAATGAAAGCTCGTCCAGCCCCATTGATGCAGCGTCTGCTCGAGGCCGAGACCGGGATCGAGGAACCATTTCCAGGCGACGCCGGTGACGATGAAGGACAGCGCCATCGGATAGAGGTAGATCGGCCGCAGCACGCCTTCGCCGCGGATCTTCTGGTCGAGCAAGATGGCCAGGAACAGGCCGAGCGCCAGGCAGATCAGGATGTAGAGAAAGCCGAAAATACCCATATTGGTTATCGACGTGTACCAGCTCGATGGCGGGTCGGTGTCGAAGGTCCAGCCCCACAGCCGCTGATAGGCGCGCGAACCTGTGATGACGTAGGACGGGAAGGTCTTGGAATTGGTGAAGGACAGATAGATCGTCCACAGGATGAAGCCGTAGACGAAGACGATGGTGATGGCGAAGCTCGGCGCCAGAACGATCTTCGGCAAGGCGTCCTGCAGGCGCGAGCGCACAGAGGTGCGTGACCGCTCCGGCGTCAGCTTGATCTGGCTTGTTGCTACTGTGCTCATGAGCTCCTCCCGTTTCGGGTCGTCCGTGCTGCGCCGTCAGGCGGCAAGGCGGCCCCGTGTATACGGGTCTTGGGTCGGCATGGTGTCGAGCCGGCCAATCCTGAGATAAAACCTTCCCCGCCGAGGCGGGGAAGGTGATTTCGAGCGTTGCGCTTACTTGGCGTCGTCGATCGCCTTGACCAGTTCGGTCACGGCCTCGTCCGAGGTCTTGATCTGACCATGGACGAACTTCGAGACCACGTCCTTGTAGGCATTGGCGACAGCCGGCGGGGCGCCATAGCCCTGGGCCAGCGAGCCGAACAGCGTGCCGCCTTCATTGGCCTTCTTCAGGTCGGCGATGCCCTTCTTGCCGCAAGCGTCGAAGTCGGTGTCCGGAACGTCGGTACGGGCCGGAACCGAACCCTTGACGACGTTGAAGGCCGACTGGAAGCTCTTCGACAGGGTGGCGGTGGCCAATGCGACCTGGGCGGCCTTACGGTCGTCCGGAACGTTGAACATGCCGAACATGTCGGAGTTGTAGATCACGGAGCCGTCGGTGCCCGGGAAGCGATAGCACAGGAAGTCGGTGCCCGGGGTCTTCTTAGCGGCGTGGAATTCACCCTTGGCCCAGTCGCCCATGACCTGCACCAGGGCATCGCCCTTGATGACCATGGCGGTGGCAAGGTTCCAGTCGCGGCCCGAGAAGTTCGGGTCGACATAGGTGACGAGTTTGGCGAGGTTGTCGAACGACTTCTTCATCGTGTCGGACTTGAGCGAGGCGTCGTCGAGGTCGTTGAAGGCCTTTTTGTAGAACTCGGGTCCGCCGGTCGACAGGACGACCGAGTCGAACATGGTGGCTTCCTGCCAGTTCTGGCCGCCGAGAGCGAGCGGGATCACACCCGCGGCCTTGGCCTTGTCGAGCAGGGCGACGAAGTCGTCGAAGGTCTTCGGCTCGGTGCCGCCGATCTTTTCCATGACGGCCTTGTTGATCCACAGCCAGTTGACCGAGTGGACGTTGACCGGAGCCGCGACCCACTTGCCGTCATAGACCGAGAATTTCTGCAGGGCCGCCGGAACCGACTTGTCCCAGCCTTCCTTCTTCGCCGTCTCGGTCAGGTCGCCCATCACGCCGGCCGCGGCATAATCGAGCACGGTGTAGCCGAGCATCTGCGAGGCGGTCGGATAGTTGCCGGCCGCGACCATCGCCTTCAGCGCGGTCATGGCAGCATCACCGCCGCCGCCGGCGACCGGAACGTCCTTCCAGGCATAGCCTTCCTTGGCCAGGTCGCCCTTCAGCACGTTGAGGGCAGCCGCTTCGCCGCCCGACGTCCACCAATGCAGCATCTGCACTTCCTTGACGTCCGCGGCGTGCGCCGAGAAGGCAAAGCTCGTCGCAAGAGCCGTTCCGATAAGCAGTTTGCGCAACATGTACTTCCTCCCTTGTTGCATTACACGACCGGTGGAAGCCCACCGGGTTCTTCCCAACTCAGCCGACCCACCATCCGGTGCGCTGGCCGCGATGAAACTGGATTGTCTTTTCCTCGGTATAGTCCTCGACGGCGCGTTTGCCGAGTTCGCGTCCGAGACCGGACTGCTTGTAGCCCCCGAAAGGCAGCTCGGGATAACCTTCCATGAATGTGTTCACCCAAACCGTCCCCGAACGCACCCCACGCGCCACCGACATGCAAGTGTCGATGCTGGCGCTCCACACGCCTGCAGACAGACCATAGGGCGTGTTGTTGGCGATGTGCAACGCCTTTTCAATCGATTCAAAAGTGAGCACGGAGAGCACCGGGCCGAACACTTCCTCACGCGCAATCGCCATGTCCTCGGTGACGTAGCGTAAGATGGTCGGGTCGAGATATTGGCCGGCATTAGAGGCCAACTGCTTGCCGCCGCTGAAGACATTGCTGCCTTTGCCTGCCGCTGCCGCAACGTAATCCGTCACCTTGGCCAGATGGTCGGACGAGATCATTGCGCCGACCTTGGTTTGCTCGTCGAGCGGGTCGCCGACTTTCACCTTGGCTGTGAGCGCCTTGACGGCATTGAGAAAATCGTCGGCGATCGCCTCGTGCACGATCAGCCGGCTGCCGGCATTGCAGCATTCGCCGGCATTGAAGAAGCCGCCGAACACGGCCGCGTCGGCGGCGGCCTCGAGGTCGGCATCGGGAAAGACGATCTGGCCGTTCTTGCCGCCAAGCTCCATCGAGACCTTCTTCAGCGACTGCGCGGCGGACGCCATGGTCATCTTGCCGACGCGGGTCGAGCCGGTGAACGACACCATCTCGACCAGGGGGTGGCTGACCATCGGGGCGCCGACATCGGCGCCCAGACCGGCGAGGATGTTGACGACGCCGGCGGGCAGGCCGGCTTCGAGCAGGATGTCGCCCAGCACGAAGGTCGAGGCCGAGGTCATTTCGCTCGGCTTGACCACCGCCGTGCAGCCGGCGGCGAGCGCGAAAGGCAGTTTCTGGCTGACGATGAGGAACGGGAAATTCCACGGCGTGATGATCGACACGACGCCGATCGGCTCGCGCACGACCACGCCCAGCATCGCATCGCCGAGATTGGCGTAGCTCTCGCCATGCAGCGTGCGTGCAAGCGAGGCGGCATAGCGCCAGATGTCGACGGCGCCGCCGATCTCACCGCGCGCCTGGGCGATCGGCTTGCCGGATTCGAGCGCGTCGAGCCGGGCGATGTCTTCCAGCCGTGTCTCGATCAGGTCGGCCGCCTTGAAAAGGATCGCGGCGCGCTCGCCGGCCTTCATGCGTGGCCATGGGCCGGTCTCGAACGCCTTGTGCGCGGCCTGCACGGCCGTTTCGACCTCGGCCTCGCCGGCCTGCGCATAGCGCGAAACGGTGAAGCCGTGGCCGGGGCTCTTGCGTTCCAGCGTGCGGCCGTCGCGAGCATCGACGTGCTTGCCGTCGATCAGCAGCCGATAATTTTTCGGCGCGGTTGAGGCCTCGGCGGGCATGGCGATGTTGAGGGGTGCGTTCATCAGGACTGTTTTCTCTAGCTTCTTGAAAATGCTGGCTTCTGCTTGGCCTTGAAGGCGTCGACGCCGGCCTTGAGGTCGCCGGTGAGCGCGATAAAGCCGCTGGCCAGCGCTTCGGTGGCGGCCGCACTTTCCTCGCCCTCGGCCACCGCGATCATCAGCTTGGCCGCTTCCGTCGCCAGCGGGCCACGTTCGGCGATCTTTTCCCCCCAGCTCTTGGCTTCGTCGAATGCCTTGCCGGTTTCGGTCACCCGATCCACCACGCCAAGGGCCAGCGCTTCGGGAGCGAGGAGTATCTCACCACCCAAGGCCATGCGCCGCACCGTCTGCGCGCCGAAGCGGCGCACGGCGCGCTGCGTTCCGGACCAGCCGGGGACGACGCCGATCAAGGTTTCGGGGAAGCCCAATTTCACATGCGCCTCGGCGACCCGGAAATCGCAGGCGACCGCCAGTTCCAGCCCGCCGCCCAGCGCATGACCGGACAGCACGGCGATCGTCGGTTGCCGCAGCCGCGCCAGCCGGTCGAACACGCGGTGACCATAGCGCACCCATTGCACCTGGAAATCGGCGGCGCTCATCGCACCCCAGGCCTCGACATCGCCGCCGGCGCAAAAGCCCTTGCCTTCGCCGCGCAAGAGCACGACGCGCACGCCTTCGGCCATCTCTGCCTCGTCGAGCGCGGCTTCCAGCGCCCTCAGCATCGGAATGTCCAGCGCGTTGAACTTTTCCGGGCGGCGCAGCGTGACGATGCCGATGGCGCCGTCCCTTTCGAATATGACGAGGCGCTCAGCCATGCGCGTCTCCGAGCGAGGCGCCGCCATTCAGCGACAGGCCGATCGGCCGATCCTGGTAGAGTGCCGCCGGCGTTACCTTGAGGTCGTTGGCGACACCGAGCGGCATCTCGGCCTGCGCCAGGACATCGCGCTCGAGGTCGATGCCCGGCGCCAGCTCGGTGACCATCAGGCCGTCGGGCGTCAGCTTCATCACGCAGCGCTCTGTAACATAGGTGATGTCCTGGCCTTGGGCGACGGCGCGCTTGCCGGAAAACGAGATGTGCTCGACCTCGTTGACCACCTTCTTGACCTTGCCCTCCTGGTCGATGTGGATGCCGCCATCGGCCAGCGAAAGCTTGGCGCCGGCATTGAAGAAGCCGGAGAAGACGATCTTCTTCGCCCGCGCGGTGATGTCGACAAAGCCGCCGGCGCCGGCGGTGACATGCGGCCGCGCCGACAGTTTCGACACGTTGACCGAGCCGTGGCGGTCGATTTGCAGGAAGGACAGCAGCGAGGCGTCGAAACCACCGGCCTGGAAATAGATGAACTGGTGCGGTGAGGGCATGATCGCCTCGGCGTTGGAGGCGCAGCCGAACTTGAAGTCGAGCAGCGGCACGCCGCCGACCGCGCCCTGCTCGATCACCCAGGTGACCTTGCCGTGCTGGCCTTCTTCCAGAAGGATGCGCGGCACGTTGGCCGAGATGCCGAAGCCGATGTTGACGGCCATGCCGTCGCGCAATTCCATGGCGACGCGGCGCGCGATCACCTTCTGCACGTTCATCTCGGCGTTGCGGAAGGTCGACAGCGGCCGGAAGATCTCGCCCGAAATCGCCGGGTCGTAAGGCGTCAGCGTCGTCTGCAACTGGTCGGGCGCGACAACGATATGGTCGACCAGCACGCCGGGCACGCGCACATCATGCGGCTTTAGCGTGCCGTTCTCGACGACGCGCTTTACCTGTGCGATCACGACGCCGCCATTGTTGCGGGCCGCAAGCGCCTGTTCGAGGCCGCCGAGATAGGCGCCTTCATGTTCATAGGTGAGGTTGCCGCGCTCGTCCGCCGTGGTGGCGCGGATGATCGAAATGTTGGGCACGATCGAGCGGAAATAGAGCCATTCCTCGCCGTCAAACTGCTGTACCGAGACGATCGGCTCGCTGGCCGCCGCGTTCATGGCGCAGCCCTGATGGCGCGGGTCGGCGAAGGTGTCGAGACCGACCTTGGTCAGCACGCCCGGCCGTTTGGCGGCGGCCTCGCGGTGCATGTCGAACAGGATGCCGGACGGCACGTTGTAGGCGGCGACCGAATTGTCGCCGATCATTTTCCAGATCTGCGGCGGCTCGGCGGAGGAGGGGCCGGACGGGTACGAACCGCACAGCGTGCGCTTCAACAGGCCGGGCTTGGCCAGATGATCGATGCCCTTGATGCCGTACATGTCGCCCGCGGCGATCGGGTGCAGCGTGGTGATGTTCTTGGGATGACCTTCGCTATCGAAGCGCTCGCCGATGGCGGCCAGCACCGCGTCCGGACAGCCGAGTCCGCTCGACGACGACACGGATACCGTCATGCCATCCTTGATCAGGCTGGCTGCCTGCGCTGCGGAAACGACCTTGCTCACTTCATGCTCCCGAGTTTCGGGTCGATCTTGACGGCCTTGCCGGAGCTGGCCGATTGCAATGCCGCCTCGGCTGCAGTGAGCGACCAGACGCCGTCCTCGCCGGTGGCGGCAGGCTGGCCCTTGCCGAGGATCGCGGCATGCAACTGACGCACCGATCTGACGTAGAGGTCCTCGCGATCGAAGCTCAGCTGCTCCTCGCCCTTGGCCGTGCGCAGCAGCACCGAGCCGTCGGGCTTCTGGGTCATCACATCGCTGGCGATCAGCGAGCCTTCCGAACCATGCACCTCGAAGCCGGTGCCGGCGAATTTGGTGGTGAAGCCTTCATGCGACTGAGCGATGAGGCCCGACTTGAAGCGCCAGATGCACATGGCGCCGTCTTCCAGTCCGCCGCCGGCCATGCCGGCCGATTGCGTGAAGGCCGAGACCTCGACCGGATCGTCGCCGAGCACGAAGCGCAGCGTGTCGGCATCGTGCACCGTGATGTCGAGCACCACGCCGCCGCCGGCTTCCGGCTTGGTGATGCGCCAGCCCTGCAGGGTCTCCGGCAGATAGACGGAATGGAAGACGCGTGCGGCGATCGGCTTGCCGATGCGCCCCGATGCGATGGCCTCACGCATGGCGCGATGCGCGCCGGCGTTGCGCAGATGATGGTTGGTGCCGAGCACGATGCCGGCCGCCCTGGCTGCCGCCACCATTTTTCGGGCGTCGGCGCTGGTCAGCGCCAGCGGCTTCTCGCACAGCACATGCTTGCCCGCCTTGATGGCGGCTAGCGCCTGGTCGAGATGCAGCTCGTTGGTAGTCGAGATGTAGACCGCGTCGATGTCGGACTTCAGCAAGGCATCCAAGGTCGACACGGCGGATGGAATGCCGTTTTCCCTGGCATAGGCCGTGGCGCGTTCCGGATTGGAACTCATCACCGCCGCGATCTCGCCACCCTCTTGCGCGCGGATGGCGTTGATCATGAACTGCCTGGCGATCGTGCTGGCGCCGATCAACCCCCATTTGACACTCACGCGGCGCCTCCCGTTCCCGTCGGCCTGTTTCGCGTGCGGAGATCCGGACCGCAGCTTTCCCTGACCACGAGATTGACCGCGCCGATATGGTCTTCGGCCCGCGTGGTGCGCGACTGGATCAGCTTGAGCATGACGTGAGCGGCGCGCTCGCCGAGGCCGGCTGTGTCCACCGCGACGCTGGTCAGCGCCGGCATGTAGTGTTCGGCCTCGACCACGTCGTCGAAGCCGACGACGGCGAAATCCGGTCCCGGCTCAAGCCGGCGCTTGCGCAACGCCAGCATCACGCCAAAGGCGACGGCGTCGTTGAAGCAGAGAGCCGCGGTCGGCGGTTCAGCCATCGTGAGAGCGGTATCCAGGCAGGCGAGGCCGCCTCTGCGGTTGGTTTCGCCCTCGACGACCAGCACGTCGCGGGCGGAGATGCCCAGCGTCTCGCAGGCCTCGCGAAAGCCGCCCAGCCGTTCCTGATAAACCACCAGATCCGAGGTGCCGCCGAAGAAGGCGAGCCGGCGATGTCCTTTGGCGATCAGATGAGCCGCGGCAAGATAGGCACCGCGATGATTGTCGGGCGCGATCACAGGGATGCGGCTTTCGGGCAGGCGGCGCATGGCGAAGACCACCGGCACGCCCGCCAATTCCAGCCGCCGGAAAGCGCCTGGCGTGGTGCCGCGCGCCGGTGACACGATGAGCCCGGCGACGCCTTGTTCCATCAGTGACTTCAGCACCTCTTCCTGGCGCACCGGATTCTCCGCCGTATTGGCGATGAATGGCACGATGCCGGCCGACTGGAAGACGCGTTCCATGCCGACGGCCAGTTCGGCGAAGAATGGGTTGGTGAGGTCGTTGATGACCATGCCGATGACGTTGGAATGGGCCTTGCGCAGATTGGCGGCGCCGCGGTTGTAGACATAGCCTACATCCTCGATCGCCTTGCGCACCTTGACCGCGGTTTCAGGCCGGATCAGCCCGCTGCCCTGGAGCACGAGCGATACCGTCGATTTGGACACGCCCGCCTCGCGGGCAATGTCGAATATCGTGGCCTTGGCCCGGCTGGCCATCTCGATGCGTCCTCCCAGTTTTCCCAATCGAATTTATTGGAACGTTCTAATCACTGGTTCAATCTTGAGTCAATCGCGAATTTTTCTCAGCCGCAAAAACTGATTGTTCGTACTCAAATGGCCCATCAGGAAAGGCTTCGTGTGCTGCAGCGCAGCATTTGCCGCCAACTTCGCCCCGAATCTTAAAGGTTCTTGATTTATTGGAACGTTCCATTTAATAGGCGCTGCGAAGGGAGAGGTCGATGGATATTGTCTTGCCTGCCGAAGGTGGACGCAACGCCCGCTACGCGCTTGTTGGACAGCCGGTGCAGCCGGCGATCGGCGCACGGTTTTCACGCGTCGCCTATGCCGCCGCGCATGTCGTTGCCGATCCCCTCGAAATGACCGATCCATGGTCGCGGCCCGCGGTCGACTGGGACAGGACGATGGCGTTCCGCCATCATTTGTGGCGGCTCGGCTTCCGCATTGCCGAGGCGATGGACACCTCGCAGCGCGGCATGGGTTTCGACTGGGCCAATGCGAAGGAATTGATCCGCCGCTCGATCGCCGAGGCGCGCACCGTCGAAGGCGCCGATCTTGCCTCGGGTGCGGGAACCGATCATCTGGCGCCGGCCGCTGCCGGGACGCTCGACGATGTGATCGCGGCCTATGACGAGCAGTTCGCCTTCATCGAAGGGCAGGGCGGCAAGGCGATCATGATGGCCAGCCGCGCCTTGGCGGCTGTCGCGAAGGGGCCGGACGATTATGCGCGCGTCTACGACCGCATCTTGAGCCAGGCCTCCGGCAAGGTCATCCTGCACTGGCTGGGTGACATGTTCGACCCTACCTTGAAGGGCTATTGGGGCAGCCGCGATTTCGAGACCGCGCTCGATACGGTGGTCGCCATCATCGAACGCCACGCAGACAAGGTCGAGGGCATAAAGATATCGCTTCTCGATGCCGGCAAGGAAGTCGCGCTGCGTAACCGGTTGCCGGACGGCGTCGTGATGTTCACCGGTGACGACTTCAACTACCCCGAACTGATCGCCGGCGACGGCAACAGGCATTCGCACGCGCTGCTTGGCATTTTCGACGCCATCGCGCCGGTCGCCAACGCCGCCCTGGCAAGGCTCGCCGTGGGCGACCGCGCCGGCTATGACGCGCTGATGGCGCCGACGGTGCCGCTATCGCGAAAAATCTTCGAGGCGCCGACCGAATATTACAAGGCCGGCATCGTCTTCATGGCCTGGTTGAACGGCCACCAGGACCATTTCACCATGGTCGGGGGCATGCAGTCGGCGCGCGGCATCCGCCACTACGCCGAAATCTTTCGCCTTGCCGACCAGGCAGGCCTGCTGGCCGATCCTGACCTTGCCGTATCACGGATGAAGAACCTGTGTGTCGTCGCAGGCATCTAAGCCGAACGAGACGTTTTCGATCACTATCGAGCGAAGGCAGAGCTACGTGGTGCTGCGGGGGAGCCGCAGCTGCGTGCGTGATACCGAAAGTCTGAGATTGGATGGTGGGCGTGACAGGGATTGAACCTGTGACCCCTGCAATGTCAATGCAGTGCTCTCCCGCTGAGCTACACGCCCATCCGAAGCCGCGCATACACCATTTTTGGTCGGGCGCGTCAATAGCGAGAAAAAGGAAAGAAGGCGTCGTCTCGCCGCACCGGCAAACAGATGCCGATGCCTCGGTTGAAGGCGGCTCAGGCCGCCTGCAGCATCTTCTCGACCTCGTTGACGAGATCGCGCAGGTGGAAGGGCTTCGACAGCACCTTGGCGTCTTTCGGCGCCTTGGAATCCGGGTTCAGCGCAACGGCGGCGAAACCGGTGATGAACATGACCTTGAGGTCGGGATCGATCTCGGTGGCGCGACGCGCCAGTTCGATGCCGTCCATCTCCGGCATGACGATGTCGGTCAACAGCAGCGAGAACGGCTCCTCGCGCAGCCGCTCATAGGCGCTGGCGCCATTGTCGAAATCGCTGACCTGGTAGCCGGCGCGTTCCAGCGCCTTGACGAGGAAACGACGCATATCGTCGTCGTCTTCCGCCAGAAGAATGCGTGCCATGATATCCCGTCCGAATCACCCGCCCGAGACTGCCGCCCAGGCAGCCCGTTAACCATCCTGTATATGAGGCGGTGACGGTAAACATCAAGTGAATGCTGCGAAGCATTATCCGCATTCGGCGGGGCGATGCGGATGGCGAAATGCTGGACATGCGGCCAGCAAGGTGGCACTTTCATACCATGATGCATCGGTGTTTTCGGGTTCGTGCAAATTGAAGACGGCAGCCGAGGATTTTTCGGTCGTTCAACCCTTCGAAATCCGATCGGGCGTCGAACAGCGCGTCCCCTTCCTGTTCAACTCACCACATAGCGGCCGCTACTATCCGGAACGCTTCCTCGCCATGGCGAGGCTCGACCGCAACGCCATCCGCCGCTCGGAAGATTGCTACGTCGATGAATTGTTCGGCGGCGCCGTGGCGCTTGGCGCGCCGATGCTGGCGGCGAATTTCCCGCGCGCCTATCTCGACGTCAATCGCGAGCCTTGGGAACTCGACCCGCGCATGTTCGCCGAGCCGGTGCCGTCCTTCTGCAACATCCGCTCGGCGCGGGTGGCCGGCGGACTTGGCACGGTGCCGAAGCTGGTGGGCGAGGGGCTCGACATCTATTCCGGTCGCCTGCCGCTCGCCGAAGCCGTCGCCCGCATCGAGGCCGTTTACAAGCCCTATCATGAAACGCTGAAGCGGCTTTTGACCAGGACCCATGCCCGTTTCGGCTTTGCCGTGCTGATCGACTGCCATTCGATGCCGGCAAGCATCCGTGTCGGCGACAGCGGTCTGCGGCCGGACTTCATCATCGGCGACCGTTTCGGCATCTCGGCCACCGCTGCCCTGACCGAGACGGCGATCGGCCTGTTGACCGCGATGGGCTATACCGTTGCCCACAACAAGCCCTATGCCGGCGGCTTCATCACGGAGCACTATGGCCGCCCGGCGCGTCATCTGCATGCGCTGCAGATCGAGGTCAATCGCGGGCTCTACATGAATGAACGGACGTTCGAGAAGACTGCCGGCTTCGACGCGCTGGCCGATGATCTGACGCGATTTTCAGCGGATCTGATGGCGATGCCCGACCATCACTTCATCGACCTGCCGCTGGCCGCGGAGTGAAATAGCCGGCCCGAGGCGCAGGCGTAAAAAAAGACCGCATCGTTTGCACGATACGGTCGAAGTCTAGGGAGGAAACGCCCAAGGAGGGCATGGACAGGAAACCCTGTCCGAGGTTGAGGGTATTGTGCGGTGCACAAATGTCAAGCGATCTTCAGGCTTTTTTAATTCAGAGTGATGTGGAAATTGCGTTTCGATGACGCAGATGTGACATTCGGGCAACAGATGTCGCCGCGAATAAATCGATAAACAGGCTTGTTTTGGCGGGAAAGTGTCGGCAGAGCCCGGTGAGGCACTCGGCAATGCGGGAGAATCAGTTGGACATCAGCATCCATTTCATGCGCCGCATCGCGCAGGCGGCAGCGGTCGAGACCCTGCCGCGCTTTCGCGCCCAGGGTGCCGTCGCCAACAAGGAAAAAGGCAGTTTCGACCCGGTCACGGAAGCCGACCGCGAGACCGAACGCGCCATCCGGGCGCTGATATCGGCGCAGTATCCCGACCATGGCATTCTCGGCGAGGAGCATGGCAGCGAAAACACCTCCAGCCGGCATGTCTGGGTGATCGATCCGATCGACGGCACGCGCGCCTTCATCTCCGGCCTGCCGGTGTGGGGGACGCTGGTCGGGCTGACCGTCGACGGCGACGCGGTCGCCGGCATGATGGCGCAGCCTTTCACCGGCGAGCTGTTCTACGCCAACGCCTCGGGCTCGCACTATGAGGGGCCGGGCGGTCCGCGCAAGCTTTCGACCCGCAAGACGACAAGGCTCGACGAGGCGACGCTGTTCACCACCACGCCGGCACTGTTCAAGGGCGAAGCGCGCACGCGCTATGACGCGTTCGAGAAACAGGTGCAGCTGGCCCGCTACGGCGCCGATTGCTATGCCTTCGCCATGATCGCCTCGGGGAGCGTCGACATCGTCGCCGATCCCGGCCTGAAACCCTACGACATCGTGGCGCTGATCCCGATCATCGAGAAGGCGGGCGGCGTCGTCACCACCTTCGATGGCGGACCGGCGGAAAAGGGCGGCGATGTGCTAGCGGCGGCGACGCCGGAGCTTCACGCGGCGGCCATGGCTGCCCTGCGCGGCTGATATCTCCGCGCTTTCTTTGAAGCCGTTGCTTCAGCGCGATCTGATCGAGCGCTGGAATTCCGCCGGTGTGCGTCCATAGGCCTGTCTGAACGACGCGCTGAAATGGCTGTGGCTGGAAAAGCCGAGGTCCATGCCCAAAGCGGTCAGATTGTCGTAGCGGCCAAGCAGGTCGAGCGCGCGCGCCAGCCGCAGGCGCAGATGATAGCGATAGAGCGGGATGGCCTCGACCTGCTGGAATATTTGCGTCAGATAGACCGGTGAGACTCCGACCTCGGCGGCAATCTCGGCCAGCGTCCAGCGCCGCGACAGATCCGACGCCAGCACCAGCTTGGCGCGGTCGACCAGCTTCTGCCGTCCGGGGCTGGCGCCCGCGACGTGCGAAGTGCGCTCGCCGAGCGAGCGCCGCACCAGCGTTAGCGCCAGCGTCTCGGCCTCCAGCGTTTCGGCGACATTGCGGCTCAGGCTGTGGCGCAACAGCGCCACCAAGGCCTGCGCGCGCGGATCGATGCGCCGGCGCTGGCGGCGAAACGCCAGGACACCACCGGCGCGCAACTGCTCCTGCGGCGCCAGTTCCCGCAAGTGGCCTTCCTCGATGACAAGGTCGAGGCAGGCATCGCCGCCTTCGACAGGGTGGCTGATCTGGTAGGCCTCGGCCTCGTTGAAGAATAGCAGCTGGTTGGCTTCCGCGACCGCATCATTGCGGCCGACATGGCGCACGAAGACGCCGCGATAGGCAAACACCAGATGCGTCGCCGACGTGCACTCCTCATCGCTCCTGTGACGGCATTCGCCGCTGCAGACGACATCCCGCACCCTGACAGTTCCGGTGTCCATAAGGAGCTGAACCTTGAATTGCGACATGGCCGTTGCGCTCTCCCCTCGTGCCGGAAACTGATTCCGGCATTGCGATGGGCACTTTAGGCAAGCGGCCTGCCCAATCTTGTCAGGAGACTTTCTCGCTGGGGCTGCTCAATCCCATGAGCGGCGCCTGAACTCCGAATAGGCTTGGCCGCGTGACAGACCGATGTCCTTGAGCTGTTCGTCGGTCATTTCCAGCAAGGCAAGCCGGCTTCGGCGCTTCTCCATCTGGCGGGCGAGCCATCTCGCCGCCGCGATGCATTGGGCGTGCAAGGCGTGCAGGGTGGTTACGGTGTGGACTGGCGGCATCTGGGCCTGGCCAGCCAGGCGTTGTGCCGCTGCGTGATCGGTGCGCATGACTCATTCCTCGCTCACGCCGGCCGCCGAGGCGCCGGCCTCGTTCAGCGCCGTCGCGCATTCCTCGCAGCAGACCTCGACGGTCTTGCCGCCGACCTTGACGCGGATCGGGTTGGCATCCAGCTGGCAATCGCAGGCGGCGCAGGTTTTCTCGGTCATGATCTCATCTCCATGGCGTTCAATTCGACGCATTGAGATGAGCATTTCGGGGTGGGGGCGGGCTGTCAGAATCTTTAGCGGTTTGCCGCCGCGAGGGGCGGCTGGCCGATCATCCTGACAACGGTGTGTCAGCTATGCCGGCCTTCGAAGGAACCGCGGTGCCGGTCAGGCCGTCGGATCGTCCGAGCCAGGAATGAAGGCGTCGAATGCAGCGAGGAATTGTTCGCGGTAGAGGTCGACCTCCTGCAGGATCTCGTGCTTGGAGCCGTCGATCATCAGCAGCGAGCCGAGCCTCAGGCTTCTGGCGTAGGCCTCGACCGCCCTGGTCGAGACGACCTGGTCGGCGCCAGCGGCGATGATCAGCAGAGGCACCTGTATCCGCGCCATGAAGTCGGGGTCGCTCACCGCTTCCGACGCCTTTGCCGCTGCCTGCAGCCAGCGGATCGTCGGACCGCCAAGCGCCATTCGCGGATACTCTTCGTAGATGCGCGTGTTGCGGCGATAGCGGCGCGGATCCGACGTTACCTTATTGGCCTCGAAAGGCAGCGTGTGTCTGGGCCGCGGACCCCAGGCGGCATAGAGCCGGCCAAGGCCCAGAATGCAGAGGACCGAACAGATACGGCGGACCGTCCGGATCGAGACCGGCAGGTCGGGCAGGGTCAGGAACGGCGCGATCAGCACCATGCGCCGCACGCGATTGACCATGGACGGCGCGGCAAGAAGCGCGATCACGGCTCCGGCTGAATGGGCGAGGATGTAATACGGCCCGCGGCAATCGGGCAGCACGATCTCCTCGAAGAACTGCTCCAGATCGGCCGTGTAGTCGCGGAAGGACCTGACATAGCCGCGCTGGCGATCGCGGATCAGCCGGTCGGAATCGCCCTGGCCGCGCCAATCGAGCGTGGCGACGCCAAAGCCGCGGGCGGCAAGGTCGCGGATGGTTTCGAAATATTTCTCGATGCACTCGTTGCGGCCGGACAGCAGCACCACGGTGCCCCGCATCGGGCGCGCCACCGCCGCGAACAGGCCATAGCGGATCTTCTTGCGGTCGCGGGTGACGAAAAAGCCTCCGGTGGCGTTTTCTGGCCGCGGATTGTCCTCGGATTCGTGGAAAAGCGGCGTGTCTTGGAGAAGGTCCGTCATGCGGCGCTTTGTGCTCGGCGTCTTCAGGTGCCAGCCTGTCCCGGCTGGCCTCGTCAAGGTGATAGACGCCAATGCATCAAAAGCAAAGCAAATCCGGCTTGTGCCGGGATCGTAACGGGGAAGGCCGGAAGCCGCTCGAAGGCGTGCTTCCGGCCCCTGTCGATCCGGGAGGAAGGGACGTTAACACCCGGTTCGGCCTCGTTGCGGCACCTTTATAAAACCCGGCGCCGCCAATCCTTGATCTTGGTGCCACTTTAGCGGCGGCTGTCTGAACGGGCGCCGAAGCGCCGGTTCATCTGCCGTTCATCAAGGGGCAACCCATCCAGTTTTTGCCGCCGGGCGAAATCTTGAAATGCATTGGGGCGCTCCCCAAATGTGGAATGCGGTCGCCAATGTCGGGGCCGCTGGTCCTGCCGAAACGCCGCTTACGGGTTTCGCACCGGCCATACGCAAACCATGTTGCTCAACAGGAGAACACCTCATGCGTCACGTTGATTTTTCCCCGCTTTACCGTTCGACCGTCGGCTTCGACCGTCTCTTCACCATGCTGGATTCGCTTGCGCAGCCCGATGGCGCGCAGACCTATCCGCCCTACAATATCGAGCGCACCGGTGAGGATTCCTACCGGATTTCCATGGCGGTTGCCGGCTTCTCGGACGAGGAAATCTCGATCGAAGCTCACCGCAACGTGCTGACCGTGAAGGGTGAGCGCAAGGACGAGGGCAACGGTGAAGGCTCCGAGCTGCTCTATCGCGGCATTGCCTCCAGGGCCTTCGAGCGCCGCTTCCAGCTTGCCGACCACGTTGAAGTCGTCGGCGCCACGCTGAAGAACGGCCTGCTCTTCGTCGACCTCAAGCGCAACATTCCCGAGGAACTGAAGCCGCGCAAGATCGCGATCACCTCGGCCCCGGCCAAGGCCAAGCAGATCGAGGCCAAGACCGCTGCGTAATGTAGCTTAGGAATAGAACCGTCTCCTCCCGAGACGAAAGCGGCGCCGAGAGGCGCCGCTTTTTTGTTGATCGGCAGATGGATTGTTATCCGGCGATCAACTTGCCAAAGCGGTCGACTTCCTCGGCTGACGTCGCGAAGCTGGTGACGAAACGATAGAGCAGCTCGTCCTCGCCGATATGGCCGTCAAAGCCGTGCGGCTTGTGCCAGTCGTAGAAGGCGGCGCCGGCAGCCTGCAGCCTCTCGGCCTCGGTCTTCTTGATCACGGCGAACACCTCGTTGGCCTGCGGCAGCCAGGCCAGCTTCGCGTGGGCCGAATCCTCGATCGCCGCCGCGAGGCGGGCGGCCATGGCGTTGGCGTGGCGCGCTGTGTCGAGCCACAGGCCGTCCTTGAAATAGGCTTCGAACTGAGCGGCGACGAACCGCGACTTCGAAAACAGCTGGGCGGCGCGCTTGCGCAGGAAGGCCAATTCCTTGGCGCGGTCGAGGTCGAACAGCACGATCGCTTCGGCGCACCAGCAGCCATTCTTGGTGCCGCCGAAGGACAGGATGTCGACACCGCGCTTCCAGGTCATTTCGGCCGGCGTCGTGTCGAGCGCGACCAGCGCATTGGCAAAGCGGGCGCCATCCATGTGCAGCGGCACGGAATGCCGTTTTGCGATGGCCGAAATCGTCTCGATCTCATTCAGGCCGTAGATAGTGCCGACCTCGGTCGACTGGGTGATCGAAACCGCCATTGGCCGTCCCCAGTGGACGATTTCGGGCGCGAAGCGGCCAATGGTCCGCTCCAGATTGTGCGCGTCGATCTTGCCCAGTGCGCCGTCGACGGCGTGCAAGCGCGCGCCGCCGGAAAAATACTCCGGCGCGCCGCATTCGTCTTCGATGACATGCGATTCGCGGTGGGCAAAGGAAATGCCGCCAGGTTTGTTGAAGGTGGTCAACGACAGCGCGTTGGCGGCGGTGCCGGTCGCTACGAAGAACACCGCGACCTCGCGTTCGAAAATCTCATTGAACCTGATGTAGACCGCCTGGTCGAGCGCGCCGTCGCCATAGGCGGTGGCAAAGCCGCCGGCCGCGGCCGACAGGCCGGCAACGATGTTGGGATGGGCGCCTGCCCAATTGTCGGAAGCGAAGAACATGCATCTGCCTATGTCTGGGGAAGATCGGGGTTTTGGGGAAAATCGGCCGGAGTTGAACGGTTTCATGCGCCAACCGCAAGGGCCAGATGCCCGAAAACCGTTAAAGCCAGCCAAGCCGACAGGGCAGGGATCGGCGACTGAAGCTTACGTTTTTCCTCAACGTCACGTAATTTTATGTCGCGGAACGCTCAAGTTTTTTGTGAATCGGTCTTGTGTGCGTCGGGGAATTCTGCCATAAAAATTTAGGACAGTAGTGCTGTCTTATTTTGTCGCACAAAACAGGCTGGATTGGCGTAACATATTGGCCTCTCCGGCTGTTGCTGCGAGCGACAGGTGGACGGCCAGACTCTGGCCTGTACGATACCAGACGCGAACCATGCGGAAAGCCGCCTGGTTCGGCAAGGATTTCGCAAGACGTGCCGCAAGGATCAGGGTGAGCCAAGCGCTTGCCGAGGCAAACCAGCGCCTGAAGGGCTGGAACGGAGGACAGGACAATGACGGACATGACGCTCTCTGCGACGAACGGCCAGGCCGCGCAGACGAAAGCGGCTGCCGTCAAAAATACGCCGCGAACCGACATTGGCCGAACTGATATTGGCCGAACCGGTTTTGCCCCTCGGGGCCTCTACAATCCGCGCAACGAACATGATGCCTGCGGCGTCGGTTTCATCGTCAACATGAAGGGCGTGAAGTCGCATCAGATCGTCAAGGACGGCCTTGCCGTGCTCGAAAACCTGACGCATCGCGGCGCTGTCGGCGCCGACCCGCTGGTCGGCGACGGCGCCGGCGTGCTGGTGCAGCTTCCGGACCAGTTCTTCCGTGAGGAGATGGCGGCCCAGGGCATCGAATTGCCGCCGGCGGGCCAATATGGCGTCGGACACTGGTTCATGCCGCAGGACGCAGCACTTCGCGCCCATATCGAGGACATCATCGCCGAATCGGCGCAGTCCGAAGGGCTGCCGCTCATCGGCTTCCGCGACGTGCCCGTCGACAATTCGTCGCTGTCGAAGGCACCCGACATCGTCGCGTCCGAGCCGTTCCATCGCCAGGTCTTCATCGGCCGCACATCAGATATTCCCGATGACGAGGAATACGAGGCCCGGCTCTATCTGCTGCGCAAGGTCATCTCGGGCCGTATCTATGCCGAGAACGACAACAAGGACATCGGCGCCTATTGCGTGTCGCTGTCGGCGCGCACCATCGTCTACAAGGGCATGTTCCTGGCCTATCAGGTCGGCGCCTATTACAGGGATCTCAAGGACCCGCGCTTCGAGACCGCGCTGATTCTCGTCCACCAGCGTTTCTCGACCAACACCTTCCCGTCATGGAAGCTGGCGCATCCCTACCGCATGGTCGCGCACAATGGCGAGATCAACACGGTGCGCGGCAACAACAACTGGATGGCGGCGCGCCAGGCCTCGGTCGATTCCGAGCTGTTCGGCAACAACATCTCGAAGCTGTGGCCGATCTCCTATGACGGCCAGTCCGACACGGCGTGCTTCGACAATGCGCTCGAATTCCTGTTCCAGGGCGGTTACAGCCTCAGCCACGCCATGATGATGCTGATCCCGGAAGCCTGGGCCGGCAACAAGCTCATGGATGCCGACCGCAAGGCTTTCTACGAATACCATGCCGCCCTGATGGAGCCGTGGGACGGGCCGGCCGCGGTCGCCTTCACCGATGGCCGCCAGATCGGCGCCACGCTCGACCGCAACGGCCTGCGCCCCGCACGCTACATCGTCACCGACGATGACCGCGTCATCATGGCTTCCGAAGCCGGCGTGCTGCCGGTGCCGGAGGAGAAGATCGTGCAGAAGTGGCGGCTGCAGCCCGGCCGCATGCTTCTGATCGACCTTGCCAAGGGCCGCATCGTGCCCGACGAGGAGATCAAGTCGGAGATCGCCACCAGGCATCCCTACAAGACCTGGCTCGCCAACACGCAGCTCATCCTGGAAGATCTGAAGCCGGTCGAGCCGCGCGCGCTGCGCAAGGATGTCAGCCTGCTCGATCGCCAGCAGGCGTTCGGCTACACCCAGGAAGACACCAAGCTGTTGATGTCGCCGATGGCGACCACCGGCCAGGAAGCCGTTGGTTCGATGGGCACCGACACGCCGATCTCGGCGATGTCGGACAAGTCGAAGCTGCTCTACACCTATTTCAAGCAGAACTTCGCCCAGGTCACCAACCCGCCGATCGACCCGATCCGCGAGGAGCTGGTGATGAGCCTGGTATCCTTCATCGGGCCGCGGCCGAACATCTTCGACCTGGTCGGCAATTCGCGCCGCAAGCGGCTCGAAGTGCGCCAGCCGATCCTGACCAATGGCGATCTGGAGAAGATCCGCTCCATCGGGCATACCGAGGACCGTTTCGACACCAAGACCATCGACATCACCTATGGCTCGAACGAGGGCGCTGCCGGCATGCAGGGCGCTATCGACCGCCTGTGCGAACGCGCCGAGGCGGCAGTCGCCGGCGGTTACAACATCATCATCCTGTCCGACCGCCAGCTCGGCCCGGACCGCATCGCCATCCCGGCGCTGCTGGCGACGGCTGCGGTGCACCATCACCTGATCCGCAAGGGGCTGCGCACCTCCGTCGGCCTGGTCGTGGAATCCGGCGAGCCGCGCGAAGTGCATCATTTCTGCTGCCTTGCCGGCTATGGCGCCGAAGCGATCAACCCCTATCTCGCCTTCGACACGCTCACCGACATGCACCAGCGCGGTGAGCTGCCGGAAGAGGTCGACGCCTACGAGGTCGTGTCGCGCTACATCAAGTCGATCGGCAAGGGCATCCTCAAGGTGATGTCCAAGATGGGCATCTCGACATATCAGTCCTATTGCGGCGCGCAGATCTTCGACGCCATCGGGCTGAAGACCGATTTCGTCGAGAAGTATTTCACCGGCACGGCGACGCTGATCGAAGGCGTTGGGCTGGACGAGGTCGCGGGCGAAACCGTCAGCCGCCACACGGACGGTTTCGGCAATGATCCGGTGCTGCGCAACAGCCTCGAAGTCGGCGGCGAATATCTCTTCCGCATGCGCGGCGAGGCGCATATGTGGTCGCCCGACGCGGTCGCCACCTTGCAGCACGCCGTGCGCCAGGGCTCGTGGGAAACCTTCAAGGAGTATTCGGCGCAGATCGACAGCGAGACTGCCCGCGCGCAGACCATACGCGGCCTGTTCAAGATCAGGCTGGCGGAGGAGACCGGCCGCAAGAAGGTCGCGCTCGACGACGTCATGCCGGCGGCCGAGATCGTCAAGCGCTTCTCGACCGGGGCGATGTCGTTCGGCTCGATCTCCAGGGAAGCGCACACCACGCTGGCGCGCGCCATGAACCAGATCGGCGGCAAGTCGAACACCGGCGAGGGCGGCGAAGAGGCCGACCGCTATTTGCCGCTGCCCGGCGGCGGCAAGAACCCGGAGCGCTCGGCGATCAAGCAGGTCGCCTCGGGGCGGTTCGGCGTGACGGCCGAATATCTTGTCAATTCCGATGTCATGCAGATCAAGGTGGCGCAGGGCGCCAAGCCCGGCGAGGGCGGCCAGCTGCCCGGCCACAAGGTCGATGCGACCATCGCCAAGGTCCGGCATTCGACGCCGGGCGTCGGCCTGATCTCGCCGCCGCCGCATCACGACATCTATTCGATCGAGGATCTGGCGCAGCTGATCTATGATCTGAAGAACGTCAACCCGGCGGCCGACGTGTCGGTCAAGCTGGTGTCGGAAGTCGGTGTCGGCACGGTCGCGGCCGGCGTCGCCAAGGCGCGCGCCGACCACATCACCATTTCGGGCTATGATGGTGGCACCGGTGCCTCGCCGCTGACCTCGCTCAAGCATGCCGGCAGCCCGTGGGAAATGGGCCTGGCCGAGACCCACCAGACGCTGGTGCTGAACGGCTTGCGTTCGCGCGTTGCGCTGCAGGTCGACGGCGGCTTGCGCACCGGGCGTGACGTCATAATCGGCGCGCTGCTCGGCGCCGACGAGTTCGGCTTCTCGACCGCGCCGCTGATCGCGGCTGGCTGCATCATGATGCGCAAGTGCCACTTGAACACCTGTCCGGTTGGCGTCGCCACCCAGGACCCGGTGCTGCGCAAGCGCTTCAAGGGCACGCCCGAGCATGTCATCAACTTCTTCTTCTACGTGGCGGAAGAGGTGAGGGCGCTGCTGGCCGAGATGGGCTACACCCATATCGACCAGATTATCGGCGACAGCGATCTTCTGGAAAAGCGCGACGTGATCCAGCACTGGAAGGCGCGCGGCCTCGACTTCTCGAAGATGTTCTACAAGCCCGATGCGCCGCACGAAGCGGTGCACTGGACCGAGCGGCAGAAGCACCCGATCGACGACGTGCTCGACCGCAAGCTGATTGAACTGGCCAAGCCCGCACTGGAGGCCAAGCAGCCGGTCAAGATCGAGGTGGACATCCGCAATGTCGACCGTTCGACCGGCGCGATGCTGTCGGGTGAAGTCGCCAAGCGCTTCAAGCACAAGGGCCTGCGCGAAGACACGATCCAGGTGAAGCTGACCGGTACCGCCGGTCAGTCCTTCGGCGCCTTCCTGGCGCGCGGGGTCTCGTTCGAGCTTGTCGGCGCCGGCAACGACTATGTCGGCAAGGGCTTGTCGGGCGGGCGCATTGTCATCCGGCCGCCGGAAGAGGCGAGGATCGTGGCGGCCGACTCCATCATCGTCGGCAACACGGTGCTCTACGGCGCCACCGAGGGCGAAGCCTATTTCGCCGGTGTCGCCGGCGAACGCTTCGCGGTGCGCAATTCGGGCGTCGCCACCGTCGTCGAAGGCGTCGGCGACCATGGCTGCGAATACATGACCGGCGGTGTCGTCGTCGTCATCGGCAAGACCGGCCGCAACTTCGCCGCCGGCATGTCGGGCGGCGTCGCCTACGTGCTGGACGAGGCCGGCGATTTCGCCGAGCGCTGCAACATGGCCATGGTCGAATTGGAGCCGGTGCCGGAAGAAGACGACCTGATGGAAAGGCTGCTGCATCATGGCGGCGATCTCGACCACAAGGGCCGCGTCGACGTGTCGGGCGACATGACCAGCCATGACGAGGAACGGCTCTACCAGCTGATCTCGAACCATGTGCACTATACGGGTTCGGTGCGCGGCCGCGAAATCCTCGACGACTGGACGACGTTCCGGCCGAAATTCCGCAAGATCATGCCGGTCGAATACCGCCGCGCGCTGATCGAGATGGAACGCATGCGCATGGGCGTCGCGGCCGAATAGATTTTAAGAGAATTGCCGGGGAGCCCAGGCTTCCCGGCCCCTTTCATCGACAGTTTGACCTCGGGCGCAAGGTTGCCATGGCTGCCTCAAGAGGTTAACGGGTGCGGCGAAAACCGCACCATCTGGACAGCAGGAACTGGACTATGGGCAAGGTAACAGGCTTTCTCGAAATCGACCGGCAGGTGCACAAGTACCAGCCGGCCTCCGACCGCATCCGGCACTTCCGCGAGTTCACGCTGCCGATGTCGGATAAGGAGGTCGAGAAACAGGCCGCGCGCTGCATGGACTGCGGCATTCCGTTCTGTCACGGGCCGACTGGTTGTCCGATCCACAACCAGATCCCGGACTGGAACGACCTCGTCTACAACAGGGACTGGGACAACGCGATCCGCAACCTGCACTCGACCAACAATTTCCCTGAGTTCACCGGCCGCATCTGTCCCGCCCCTTGCGAGGAAGCCTGCACGCTGAACCTCGAGGACATTCCGGTCGCCATCAAGACGGTGGAACAGGCGATCGCCGACAAGGCTTACGAGACCGGCCACATCAGGCCCTATCCGCCGGAGAAGAAGACCGGCAAGCGGGTCGCCATCATCGGCTCCGGCCCGGCCGGCATGGCAGCCGCACAGCAGCTCGGCCGCGCCGGCCATGACGTCCATGTCTATGAGCGCGAGAGCCGCCCGGGCGGGCTGATGCGTTACGGCATTCCCGACTTCAAGATCGAGAAGCACTATATCGACCGGCGCATCGAACAGATGCAGGGCGAGGGCGTGACCTTCCATTGCGGCGTCAATGTCGGTGTCGACAAGCCCGTCGCCGAACTGCTCGCCGAACATGACGCGGTGCTCTATTGCGGCGGCTCGGAAACGCCGCGTGCGGCCAACATTCCGGGCGACGATCTCGGCGGCGTGCATGACGCCATGCCCTATCTGGTGCAGCAGAACCGCCGCGTCGGTGGCGAGCCGATCCAGTCCGTGGCATGGCCGTCGCACCCGATCATCGCCGGCGGGCAGCATGTCGTCGTCGTCGGCGGCGGTGATACCGCCTCCGACTGCGTCGGCACCGCCTTCCGCCAGGGCGCGGTGCGCGTCACCCAGCTCGACATCCGCCCGCAGCCGCCCGAGAAGGAAGACAAGCTCGCGGTGTGGCCCTACTGGGCGACCAAGATGCGCACCTCGTCCTCGCAGGCCGAGGGTGCGGAACGCGAATTCCAAGTGGCGACGCTCGAATTCATCGGCGAGGACGGCCAGCTGACCGGCGTCAAATGCTGTGAGGTCGACGAGAAGCGCAAGCCGATCGCCGGCACCGAATTCGTCATCCGCGCCGATCTCGCCTTCATCGCGATCGGCTTTGCCGGACCGGCGATGGTGGGCGTGGCGAAGGAACTCGAGGGTGAGATGAAAATCGTCACAGACAGCCGCCGCTCGCGGAATGTCGAGGCCAATGACCGCGACTACAGGACCAGCGTCGACCGGCTCTATGCGGCGGGCGACGTGCGCCGCGGCCAGTCGCTGGTCGTCTGGGCGATCCGCGAAGGCCGCCAGGCGGCGCGCTCGATCGACGAGGCGTTGATGGGGGCGAGCGTCCTGCCGCGCTGAGACCGCTTGATCTCGGACGCTCCGAGTGATTAAGGGGTGATCGCCGTCGTCGTGTCGGTCGCCGCGGCTGTCGCCGGCGGCTCGGCTTTCGGCGGCCATGAGAAATCGTCGGCGCGGCCGGGCGCGGCCTCCGGCGCCTTGCCTTCGATCACCAGCCGCTCCCCGGGAAGAGCCGGATTGGCGTTTGCCGGCGGGGCGGCGCCGAGCAACTCGGTGCCGCCGTCGAGCGCCGGGTCGCTGAGCAGCATGGGTGCGGTGCGGTCGATGACAATGGGTGCCGCGGCCGGCGCCGGTGCCTCGACGGGCGCGCCCGCAGGTGCTGTCGCCGGGGCCACGCTGCCGGGTGTGGCCAGGCCTAGGATCTTCATCAGCGGCTTTTCGGTGTAGAAGGCGAGCTTGCGCTTGCCGGCCTTGGAGACGTTGATGCCGTCATCGGCGCGCAGCCGCACCGGCTGGCCGTTCATGTCGGGGCCGTTGGTGACGAAGGCGCCGTTCTCATCGACGAAGCCGTCCCAGACATCGACGAATTCGCCGCCATGGTTTTCGGCGGCCTGATGGTAGATGTCGTTGAAGGCCAGCATGTCGGAGGTCATCTTCGGCACCCGGAAGGCCGGCATGCCGACCCACAGGAAGGGCACCTTGGCGGTGGCGATGGCCTTGCCCAGTTCGTCGGTGCGGCGCTCATATTCCTTGGTCCAGTTCTCGGACCGGGGCTGCTCGCGCACGTCCCCCACCTTCATCTGCTGGCGGTCGTTGGAGCCCAGCATGACGACCACGGCGGTCGGTTTCTCGGTCTCGATCAGCGATTTGATCTGTTCGGGCCAGTTGTAGAAATCATCGCGCACGAAGCCGGATGAACCATTGGAGCGCGCGACGATCCTAACGGCTGGGTTGTCGGCAAAGGCTATGTCCAGGCCTTCGGCGAGGCCCGACGCCATGAAGTCGCCGACGACCAGGACGATGCGGGCGTCTGGCGCCTTTTCCGCTATCGGTGTTTGTGGCTCGACCGGCGCACGCGGAACCCTTGGTTTACGCGGCTTTGGTTTTGCCTTCTGGATGTCGAGCGGCGGCTCGACCCGCTCGCTGCGGCGCGGAAAGAGAAGGTCGCGCAACGACCATCCGCGATCTTGCTGCGGCTGCTCCTGCGCCATGGCCGGTACATGGAAGGCGCCGGCGGCGCCGATCGCCAGCAGGACGATCGCCAGAAAAAGGATCGGCGTGCGACGAGCAAGGATCGCGATACGCGCGGCCGGAACCAATCACTCCTCCATCCCCTTGCGCCTGATTCCGCAAACCGGAGCCGGTTTTGCGGCCGGGCGCAAGTTCAAATTGCCATGGCGCCTGATATGCGCGCCCAAAATGCGCGCGGCGCTGTGGCCGGCTCTATTTTTGCCTGAGCCATTTGAGCACTTCCATGCTCGGGTAGCCGTCCTGGGTCAAGCCGACCTTTGCCTGATAGGCCATGATGGCGGTCTTTGAGCCGTCACCGATCTTGCCGTCGAACTTCCCGTCGTAAAGCCCGTGCTGCGAAAGCCGCTTCTGCAGCTCCTGCCGTTCCTCGAAGGTGAGCTTGGTGAAGGGCCGCTTCCAGTCCTGGACAAGGCCGTTGCCACCGGCGATTTCGTCGGCAAGAAGGCCAACGGCCAGGGCATATTTGTCGGCATTGTTGTAGGCCTTGATGACCGAGAAATTCCGGATCATCAGGAAAGCCGGCCCGCCACGGCCGTCCGGCACTTTCAGCGTCGCCTTGTCGGTGAGGTTCTTGAACGGCTTGCCGCTGGCCCTGACGACGCCAAGCGCCTGCCATTGCGCCAGCGTCTTCGATCCGCCCGGCAGCTTGCCGGCCGGTATCGTGACTTCGTAGCCCCAGGTCTTGCCGGCCTGCCAGCCATTCTTCTTCAACAGATTGGCTGATGTCGCCAGCGCATCGGGGATGGAATTCCAGATGTCGCGCTTGCCGTTGCCATCCATGTCGACGGCATAGTGCTGGTAGCTGGTGGGGATGAACTGGGTCTGGCCCATGGCGCCGGCCCAGGAGCCCATCAGATGGCTTTCATCGATGTCGCCGGTCTGCAGGATTTTCAGGGCCGCGACCAGCTGGGTGCGGGCATATTTCGACCGCTTCGGGTCGCCATAACCCAAAGTCGCCAGCGACCGGATGACGTTGCGCATGATGTCGTCGCGCTTGAGGATCTCGCCATAGTTCGATTCCATCGACCAGATGGCCAGCAGAATGTAGCGATCGACGCCGAACCGCGCCTCGATCCTGTCCAGCCACGGCTTCCACTTCTTCGCCATCTGCTGCCCGACGGCGACAGACTGGTCGTGGACGCGATTATCGAAATAATCCCAGGCGGGCGCGGTGAATTCAGGCTGGGTGCGCGCCTTCTCCAGCACCACCGGATCGGGCTCTTTGATGTCCCTGAAAGCCTGGTCGTAGACAGCGCCGGAAACGCCACCGGCGACGGCAGTGGCGCGGAAGCTGGCGACCCATTGCCGGAAACCGGCATCGGCGAAAGCGGGTCCGGCAGGCATCAGCAGAGCGAGCGAGAGGCTGGCGGCCGTCATGACGCTGGTGAAACGTTTTGCGGCATTGCGAACGGACATGTTTTCCTCCTTCTCTGTCTCAGGAAAGACCATTCATCGCCGAACCGGGTTAGGAATTAGTTTACCATAGGTGCCGCTTGGAACGAAAAGACACCTCGATGCTTTAACCGGTGGAAGTTTCCCTCACCCGCCCCCACTAATCTTCAATTCCGGCGTGAAAATGTCGCGGGACAGGGATTGCGGAGCCGGCCAGCAAACGGATAATTGAAAGCATGAAGAGAGTTCGCAAGGCAGTTTTCCCGGTCGCCGGTCTCGGCACGCGGTTCCTCCCGGCCACCAAGGCCGTTCCCAAGGAAATGCTGACCGTCGTCGACCGGCCGGTCATCCAGTATGTGGTGGACGAGGCGCGCGAGGCGGGCATCGAGCATTTCATTTTCGTGACCGGCCGCAACAAGGCGGTCATCGAGGACCATTTCGATATCCAGTTCGAGCTCTATGACACGCTGGCCCAGCGCGGCAAGGACGAGCAGCTTGCCCGCCTGCAGCGCCTGCAGCCGGCGCCGGGGCAGACCAGTTTCACCCGCCAGCAGGTGCCGATGGGCCTCGGCCACGCCGTATGGTGCGCGCGCGAACTGGTCGGCGACGAGCCGTTCGCGCTGTTGTTGCCCGACATGATCATGCAGTCGGAAAAGAGCTGCATGAAGTCGATGGTCGAGCTTTACGAGGAAACCGGCAACAACATCATTGCCGTGCAGGAATGCGACCCGGCGGAGGCCCACAAATACGGCATTGTCGGCCGTGGCGAGGATACGCATCACGGCTTCCGCATCACCGAGATGGTGGAGAAGCCGAAGACCGGCACGGCGCCCTCCAACCTCTACATCAACGGCCGCTACATCCTGCAGCCCGAGATCTTCAAGATCCTCGAAGGCCAGGAAAAGGGCGCCGGCAACGAAATCCAGCTCACCGACGCGATGCTGAAGCTGGAGAAGCAGCAGGCTTTCTACGGCTACCACTATCAGGGCCGCACCTTCGACTGCGGTTCCCCGGAAGGTTTCGTCGAGGCCAATGTCGCCTTCGCGCTGTGGCGCAGCGACATGAAGGAGAACATGGCCGGCGTCATCCGCACGCTTCTCGACGAGATGACGCCATCGGAGCGGCGAGTCGCGGTATCTTAGCTGGATGGGTAATGCCAGCGCGAGCGGCTGACCGCCCCTCCTGCGCACGCGTGTTTCAGCGCTGCACTTTCAGGCCGAGGTAGATGCTGTTGGCAGTGTAGTCGCGGCCGGGCAGGTTGCTGGTCAGCTTTTCGGTTCTCACCCGGCTGGTGAGGCCGGCATAGCGGTTCAGCCACCAGGTCAGCCCGGTCTCTGCGCTCAAGATCCTGTCATGGCCGTCGATGCCGACATAGTCGCGCCAGTCGAGGCCCAGGGCCGCGTTCGCTGTAAGGTTGGCGCGGATCTGCCGTTCGGCCGTCAAGCGGCCGGAATAGAGGATATCGCCGCTTTCACCCGCCGTGGTGGTGGTCTCGACAGTGGTCTTGCCGGTCAGGCCGATCGTCGTTCCGCGCTCCGGCGACCATTTGAGATCGGCGTTGACGGTGGCGCCGGAAATCGCCTCCAGGCTCTTGTCGTCGATCGCTTCCCTCAGCCAGCCGGCCGAGAACTCGCCGGAGAGCTTCTCACCCATGTCGAGTTGCAGGCCGGCGCGAGCGCCAAGGCGGGTCGAGGAACGCTCGAAGCCTTCATTGTCGATGCGCTGATCGTAGGCCCGTCGGCCGACCTCGATTTCGGTGAACGGGGTGAGGGCCGGAGAGATTTCGTAGCCGGTGCGCAAGGTTGCCGTGTAGAGCGTGTTGTCCTGATCCTTCTGCGACAGCGTGGTGCCGTCCGAAAGCTCGGCGTCGCCGTAGAAGTCGTGCGAGACCGCGCCGGTCAACGTGTATTGCATCTTGCCGACCGCTTTTTCGACGCCAAGGCTGCCGTCGATCGTCTGCCGCAGCGGCTGGGTACTGACGCCGGCAATGGCGTTGGGCGAGGACGCCGTTTCCGGCACGGCTTCGTAGCCGAGCTTGGCGATGGCGCGCAGTTCGTTGTCGAGGTCGACATTGAGCTGGCCTTCGATGCGGCCCTGCGCATCGTGAACCCGGTAACCCGACACCGTATCGCGGAACAGGCCATAGCCGTCGATGGTGGCGGAGTTTTCGCGCCAGTCGGAGACGGCGGTAAAGCGCAACGCTGTCTCAGACAGCAGCGCCGAGGTGCCGGCACTGCTCGAATCGCCGTTTGTGGTGGCGGTCAACCCCTGTTCGATCGATGGCCGGATGACGAAGGAACCCCATTTGACGCCGGTGGGCGCGAAGGGGTCGTCCTCGGCTTTCTTGTTCTGGCCCTCGATGGCGGCGGTACGCTCGGCGCCGGGGTCGAGTTTTTGCCTATCGGCGCTGTCGACGGTGAGAGCACGGCGGTTAGCCGCTTCCTGGTCGGTCGTGGCGCTGTCGGTATCGTCGGTCGCGGCTTGAGTGGTGTCCGTGGTCGCGGTCGCCGCCTTCTTCTTCTTCGACTTGTCGGCCGTCTTGGTGCCCGTTTTGGTCCTGTCCTGATCCGCCGCGTTCTGGCTGGCGCTTGACGGACGGCGGCGAGGCTTGGGCGGCGTCGGATTGTCGGTGGCCGTGTCGTCGGTCGCCTGCGGCGGATCGAAAATGCTGCCGGTGGCGGCATCCGTGCCCGTGTCGTCGGGGACAGCGCCGGCGCTGGCCGGCAAATAGGTGCGCGGCGGCGCATCGTCCTGCGCGGTGTTGGCCGACTGTTGCTGGCCCTGGGTGGCAAGGGCGAGCTGCCTTGCCTTGCGCTGCTGGTCGGACAGGATCGCCGATTCGGAAACCTCGCCGCGCAGCTCCGTTTCCTGGGCGTGGAGAGGTGCCGGGCGAAGCAAGGCAAACATGCTGGTCGCCAGCAACAAGGTGCATACCGCCTTGCCCCGTCGTCCACTCGATTTTTCTGGCTGGGCCCCGGACATCGCCACCACTGCTTGCGCGGCGCTGTGCGCGCCATACTTACCGAACCGTAAATGCGGATGGTTAACGGAGGGTTGAGGCGGCGATCGTTCGCCCGGTTAAAGTGCCGCTGTTTGCGGGATCCTGTGACCTGTCCGAAGCCTCCGCCGCCTGGTGCCAGCGCCATTTCTGTTGGACAGGCGGGCGGCAACGCGCTAATCGCATCATCCATGCATGGCAGACCCCTCGATAAGAAGCCCCTGGACAGGCAAGCGTCGATCGATTCGGCACTGAGAACGGTGGCGACCGAGCAGGCCGGCATCGCCGCCCTTGCCGAGGCGCTCGAGAACGGACTGGCCGCGCCTTTCGCGCAGGCCGTCGACATGATTTCGAAGATCGAAGGCCGGCTGATCGTCACCGGCGTCGGCAAAAGCGGCCATATCGGCTCGAAGATCGCGGCGACGCTGGCTTCGACCGGCACGCCGGCCTTCTTCGTCCATCCCGTCGAGGCCAATCATGGCGATCTCGGCATGATCGCCAGGGATGACGCCATCATCGCCATCTCATGGTCGGGCGAGAGCAAGGAGATGCTCGGCATCGTCGCCTATTCCAGGCGTTTTTCCATCCCGCTCATCGCCGTCACATCGGGCGAGACATCGGCGCTGGCGCGCGCGGCCGATGTGGTGCTGCTTTTGCCGCGCACCCCCGAGGCCTGCCCGCACGGGCTGGCGCCGACGACGTCGACGCTGCTGCAGCTGGTCATCGGCGATGCGCTGGCGATCGCTCTGCTCGAGGCGCGGGGTTTCACGCCGGACCATTTCCGCACCTTCCATCCCGGCGGCCAGCTCGGCGCCAATTTGACCATGGTCTCCGAGATCATGCGGGTCGGCGACCAGATGCCGCTGGCCGTGCTCGGCACCAAGATGCCGGAAGCGGTGATGACGCTGTCGCAGAAGAAGGTCGGCTGCGTCCTGATCGTCGACGCCAATGGCGAACTGGCCGGGATCATCACCGACGGCGATGTCGCGCGCAATTTGCACCGCAATCTGGCCGACGTCATCGTCGAGGAGGTGATGACCCGCACGCCCAAGACGGTCGATCCGCAGACGCTTGCCGGCACGGCGATCGCGCTGCTCAACGAGCACAATATCGGCGCGCTGGTGGTGACCAGGAACAACATGCCGCTGGGCGTGGTGCATTTCCATGACCTGCTGCGCATCGGCGCCGCCTAGGCATGCCGATATTCAGGTGAGGCCGGTCTGCAAATGGCTGATAGCTGCGCTTCGCCGTTCTACTGCGTCGCAGTAGACTGGGCTCACCTACAAAAAGTACACTCCGCTCCGGCTCTCGTAAGCCACCTGGTTTGGTCGCTTCGCGCCCGTCTTCGAGTCCGGCTTGGCCTGACCTGAATCTGAGCATGCTTACCGAGGTGGGTGCGCTGTGAAAGTTCAGACGCGTTCCACTGTAAGCTCCAGGTCTGTATCCGCGGCACCCGTCACGCGTACCTGTGTACCGGCCGGCAGGTCAGGCCCGGAGACTCGCCACAGCGTGTCGCCGAGCTTGATGCGGCCGCGGCCGTCCTTGATCGGCTCGGCAAGCGTCGCCATGCGGCCGACCATCTGGGCGCCGCGCCGGTTGAGCAGCGGCTGGTCGGTTGGCTGGTCGCGCCCGCCCATGAGTTTCTTGCCGACGAAGGCTGAGACCAGCGAGAGCGCCAGGAAGGCAAGGACCTGGACCTGCCAGCTCCAGATCGCCGCATCCCAGATCAGCAGCGACACCGCGCCGATGATGAGCGCGGCGATGCCGATCCACAGCATGAAGAAGCCCGGCGCGATGACCTCTACGACCAGCAGCACGAAGCCCAGGACCATCCAGTTCCACGGGCCGAGTTCGGAAATGATGCGATCGAACATAAGAGTGACCTCCTACGAACTCAGTTGTCGCTCGGGCGCACGACCGGGGGGCGGGCGGCTTGGCGCTGTGCGCCGGTCGTGCCCTCGCTGCGGAAGACTTCCTTGGCGATCTCGCCGATGCCGCCGAGCGAGCCGATCAGCGACGACGCCTCGAAAGGCATCAGCACGATCTTGCTGTTGGTGGCGGTGCCGATCTTGCCCAGCGCCTCGGTGTATTTCTGCGCGACGAAGTAGTTCAGCGCCTGCACGTCGCCCTTGGAAATCGCTTCCGAAACCACCTGGGTGGCGCGGGCTTCGGCCTCAGCCGAGCGTTCGCGCGCCTCGGCGTCGCGGAAGGCGGCTTCCTTGCGGCCTTCGGCCTCGAGGATCTGCGACTGCTTGAGGCCTTCGGCGGCCAGGATCTGCGCACGCTTGTTACGCTCGGCGGTCATCTGGCGGCCCATCGATTCGATGAGGTTGGCCGGCGGGTTGATGTCCTTGATCTCGACGCGGGTGATCTTGATGCCCCACGGATGCGCCGCCTCGTCGACGACGCGCAGCAGGCGCTCGTTGATGGCGTCGCGGTTGGACAACAGCTCGTCGAGGTCCATCGAGCCCATGACGGTACGGATGTTGGTCATCGTCAGGTTGAGGATGGCGTTCTGCAGGCCGGCAACCTGGTAGGCGGCCTGTGCAGCATTGAGGATCTGGTAGAAGGCGATCCCGTCGACACCGACGATGGCGTTGTCGCGGGTGATGATTTCCTGGCTCGGCACGTCGAGCACCTGCTCCATCATGTTCATCTTGGCGCCAATGCGGTCGACGAACGGCGTGATGATGTTGAGGCCGGGGCTCAGTGTCCTGGTGTAACGGCCAAAACGTTCGACCGTATAGTTGTAGCCTTGGGGAACTGTCTTGATGCCTTTGAACAGCACCAGCACGACAAGCGCGACAAGAACAACGACCGCAATATCGAAACCACTGAAATCCATTTGGCTCTCCCTCAGAAGCGGGCCGCGAGAGCCATTCCCGCGCAGCCGACTTCGCCAAAGACTTAAGTGTGTTTCAGGAGCGTTACAATCAGGTGATGAAGGATTGTTTGTGGGTCTGCACTCACCGGTTGAAGGCAAACAGCTCCGCATCCATGTCGGCGAGTCCCTTGATCGAAGCCGAAACAATTTCGGAAGCGATGCGCGAGAAGGTGATGCCGTTGCCGCCGTAACCCATGACGGCATGGATGCGCGGATGGCGGGGGACGGCGCCGATATAGGGCAGGCCGGTGCTGGTTGTGCCGAAGGAGCCGGTCCAGGCGAATTCAGGCCTGACGTCGAGGTGCGGGAACAACTGGCCCAGCTTGTCGGCAATTCGGGCACTCTTGTCGGCGATCAGTTCGTCGCGCCGCGTCTCGTCGACAAAGTCCTCGTCCTCGCCGCCGCATATGACCCTGCCGTCGGCCGTCGAGCGCATATAGAGATACGGGTCTGACGCTTCCCAGATAAACGCCGGACCCGGCCAGAGTTTTCGCGGTTGCGGGCGCGTCGCGATCGCCCAGGTCGAAATGATCCGGTGGGCCGCCGCCGGCACGATGTCGACCAGTTCGTAGCCGGTGGCCAGAACGACATGCCGTGCCGTGATGCTGGGACCGTCTTTCGTGGCCACGATCACCTCGTCGGCACTGTCTTCGATCACCGTCGCCTCGACGGGAGCGAGGAAGCGGGCCTTGCGCTCCAGCGCCTTGAGCAGCAAGCCGGCCGTCAGCTTGCGCGGGTCGAGCGCGATGTTGCCGTGGCTGAGGATGGCGCCGCCGCGGTTGATGCGGAATGTCTCCGCCAGCGGCTGCGGCGTCAGATAGGTTGCGGCAATGCCCGCCTGCCGCCGCGCTTCGGCTTCCTCGCGCAGCTCCGACGGACCGAGCACCGTGCCGGCCAGATAGAGCGACTGGGTGCGGCGCAGGCGACAATCGATTGCGAGATCCTCGATACGGCCAGCGAGGTTGGAAACGGCGAGGCGCGAGCGGCGCCAGGCCTGCTGTGCCTTGGCCTTGCCGATCATCTTCGAGAGCGTTGAAAGCGGCTGATCGATTTCAAACTGGACCAGTGCCGTGGTCGCAGCGGTCGAGCCTTTCAGCGGCCCGCGCCGGTCGATGCAGATCACCTGATGCCCGTCCGCCGTCAGCGCCTCGGCCATCATGGCGCCGCTGATGCCCATACCGATGATCAGGACATCGGCCTTGACGTCGCGGGTCAGCGCCGACGCCGGCACGGCAGGCGCCCGATAGGCGGACCAGACGGGCCGGCCGGTTCTGAGGTCGAGTTTGCGGGGCATCGAATTCTCCGAAGGTGCGCCTCAACGCCCCGCAGTGGCCCTTGTTCCGGTTAGAGCGGCGAGCCGCTCTAACTCTCTGGTTGACGAAATTCCCAAGGGAAAGCGCTATGCGCTTTTCCCGCAAAACCGTTTCACATTTTTCCTGGAATTTCTCCTAGACCCAGCCGGACAGTTCGCGCCGCACCATCGCCTCGATCACCGCCATGCCCTCGGCACTGTCATTGAGGCAAGGGATATGGGCGAAGTTCTTGCCGCCGGCGTGATGAAAAGTCTCGGCTGCCTCGCGGCCGATCTCGTCCAGCGTCTCGATGCAGTCGACGGAAAAGCCGGGATTGACGATGGCGATGGATTTGACGCCGTCCTTGCCCAGTTTCTCCACCGTCTTGTCAGTGTAGGGCTGCAGCCATTCCTGGGCGCCGAAGCGGGACTGGAAGGTGGTTATCAGCTTCTTTTCGTCCCAGCCGAGCCTGTCGCGCAACAGCCGGGTCGTCTTGAGGCAGTGGCAATGGTAGGGATCACCTTTTTCGAAATAGGGCCTTGGGATGCCGTGGTATGAGGCGATGACCACTTCCGGCTCGAAATCCAGCGTCGCGAGATTCTGCTCGATCGAACGCGCCAGCGCCTCGATATAGACCGGCTCGTCATAGTAAGGCGGCACGCTGCGGATGGCGGGGGCCGCGCGCATCTTCATCAAGGCGCGAAACAGCTGATCATTGGCGGTGGCCGTGGTCGTCGCGGAGTATTGCGGGTAGAGCGGGAACGAAAGAATGCGGTCGCAGCCCTGTGCGACCAGACTTTCGGCGACACTCGCGGTCGAAGGATTGCCGTAGCGCATCGCCCAGTCGACGACGACATTGGGCAGGTCGCGCAACGCCTCGGCCAGCTTTTCGCCCTGGGCGCGGGTGTAAGTGCGCAGCGGCGACTCGTTCCTTTTCTGGTTCCATATCCGGGCGTAGTTGGCGCCGGACTTCTTCGGCCGGGTGGTGAGCACCAGGCCATAGAGGATCGGATACCAGATCGCCCTGTTGAGTTCGATGACGCGCGGATCGGACAGGAATTCCCTGAGATAACGCCACATCGGCTTGAAGTCGGTGCCGTCAGGCGTGCCGAGATTGATCAGCATGACACCGACCTTGCCGGTCTTGACCGGCGGATGCCCGGCCGGCAGTGGGCCAAGGGCCTTCGCGGCTTTGGGATCGACAGCGATTGTGAGCGTCATAGGGGTTCTCCAGGAGGCGCGAACCTAATCATCCTGCGCGGGCTTTCAATGTCGCGTCTGGCCGCACCTTAACGCGTGTCGAGCTGAAAACAGAACACCCGCCCGGTTTCCCAGGCGGGTGTTGAATGGCAAAAGGCGAAGTGACGTTACTTCGCCGGGATGGTCAGCGTCGCGCCGGGCATCAGCCGGTGCGGCCTTTGACCCTTGTTGGCCTCGTAGATGAGTTTCCACTTGGTGGCGTCGCCATAGGCCTTCTTGGCCAGATCCCAATAGGTGTCGCCGGTAACGATGACATGGCTGCCTGTTGCCGGTGCGGCTTCAGCGGGCTTTGCCGGTTCTGCCGGCTTGGCGGGTTCCGCCGGCGCCGGTGCTGCCGGTGCAGGGGTGGCCTCGGCGGGCTTTGCCGGCTCGGCTGGTGCGGGTGCTGGAGCCGCGGGAGCCGGCGCGGCCGGTGGCGCAGGTGCATTCTCCGTCGATATGGCAGGCGGCGTGTTGGCGATATTGCCCGAATTGGCGGGCAGTTCGGGCATTGCCGGTGCCGCTTCGGCGGGCTTTGCGGCCTCGGCGGGCTTGGCAGGTTCTGCTGGCGCGGGGGCAGGCTTTGCCGGCTCTGCAGGCTTGGCCGGTTCCGCTGCCGGGGCCGCCGCGACGGTCGCGGCGATCTCGGTGATGCGGCCGTCGAGCTTGGGCGTGTAGGGCCGGTGGGCGCCGAGATAGTCGGCCACGACCTGTTCGAGACCGGGGCCGTAGTCGTAAGCATTCTTGGCCTTTTCGGCGAAGACCTTGTAGCCGTCGCCGCCCTGGCGCACGTAATTGTTGGTGGCGACGAGATAGTCCTTGTCGGGCTTGATCGGCGTCCAGGCGCCGTTCTCCATGACCTCGACGGATTTGACGCGGCCGGCATTGGGCGCGACCGATTTGTCGAAGGCGTATTTGAGGCCAGCCACCTGTGGGAAGCGCCCTGCGCCGTCCTCGATCTGGCTGAGGCCGCTTTCGAGGCCGGCGACCAGGTCCTTGCCCGAAATCTGGAAGGTCGCCAGCGTGTTCTGGAACGGCAGCACGGTCAGCACCTCACCCATGGTGACGGTGCCCTTGTCGATCGAGGCGCGCAGGCCGCCGCCATTGGAGATAACGATCTCGACGCCCTGTCCCTTGACGCGGTCGAGGATGGCGTCGGAGACAAGGTTGCCCATCGCGCATTCCTTGGCGCGGCAATTCTCGCGGCTGCCGTCGATGACGTCGGTGGTCTCGGCCACTTCCTTGTTCTTCAAAGCCTCGATCGGCGCGCCGAGTTCCTTGATACGGGCGAGCACGGCGGGATCGGGCGTGATCGACTTGTCGAGAAAGATCGGGTCGCCGCTCGCCGACTTGACGACGCCATTGTCGTCGAACACCACCTTGAACTCGCCGAGATATTTCGAATAGGAGGCCGCCTGCACCACCGGCACCTTGTAGCCGCCGGGGTTGTCGACCATCGTCGGGTAGGGGCCCGCCGCCTTCGGATCGGTGTTCGACAAGAGCGTATGGCTGTGGCCGCCGACAACCACGTCGATGCCCGGGATCTTGGCGATGATGTCGCGTTCCCTGTTGTAGCCGATATGGGTCACGGCGATGATCTTGTTGACGCCTTGCGCCTTCAGCTTCTCGACCTCGGCGGTAATCGATTTGACGTCGTCCGCGATTGCGATGTTGGGACCGGGCGAGGCGAGTTCGGGCGTGTCGTTGGTGACGGCGCCGACAATGCCGATCTTCTGCCCACCGACCTCCACGACGATCGACGGCTTGATCTTGCCGGCCGCGCCGGACTTGTCGTTGGGCACGACATTGGCACTGACGATCGGGAATTTTGCCTTGTCGAGGTAAGGCACCAGCGCGCTCTCGCCATCGTCGAATTCATGGTTGCCGAGGGTCACCGCGTCGGGTTTCATCTGATTGAGGAATTCCTCCTCCACGGTGCCCTTGTAGGTGGTGTAAAACAGCGATCCTTGGAAGCTGTCACCCGCATTGAGCAGCAGCACGTTCTGGCCTTCGAGCTTCTTGCGCTCCTGGGCGATCGCCGTGATCAACCGGCCGGCGCCGCCGATGCATTCGCCCTTGGTCTCCTCGTCGGCCGAACAGGTAGACTCATATTTGTTGTTGCCTTCGATGCGGCTGTGCCAGTCATTGAAATGCAGGATATTCAATGTGTAGTCGGCAAAGGATGCGCCGGCCGACAGGCCAAGCGTCGATGCGGACAGGGCGGCAATGGCGGCAAGCTTTTTCATCTTCGTCTCCCGGTGGGCTGATCGGAGGCGTTTAACGCCCTTGCTTGACTGGGGTATAACAACCAGCGTTTTGACCATGTTCCCATCGCGTTCCGGCTGACGCAAGCGGAAATGCCGCCACTTTTTGCAGGCGCAAAAAAGGGCGGCGGCCAATCGGCCGCCGTCCCCAATGTGTCCTGTGTTTGCCGGTTCAGGCGCGTCGCGTCAGCACGAAGTTCTGGCCGGACGAACTGGTGCAGTTCAACTGGCTGGTGGAGATCAGCAGGCAGTTGAAGCTGACTGGCGTCTGGCGGATCAGCGACGTCCCGTTGATCTCGACCGAAGTGGCGCCGGTCATCGTGTAGCTGCCATCAGCCAGCTTCTGGCCGGTGTCGGTGGCGACGGTCGTGAACTTGCCGCCGGTGAAGGTCGACAGGCCGGTGCCCTTGGCATCGATCCACGAGCCCTCGACGCCTTTCGGCGCGGCCGCCATCGGCGGTGCGTCGGGACCGCTTGTGGTACAGGCGGCAAGCATCATGGCAAAGGAACCCGCCACGCCGATCGAAAGAACTTTGCGCGCAATAGTCATCTGAAATCCTCTCCAAACGCATCGGCCCAAAAATCGGTTTCGATTTTGGCAGGCACGATGCGAACGTCCAAAGTGCTGGAACGGGCGTGCGTCCCGCAAGACGCGCGCTGCCCCAGGCCGCATCTCTTCAATCGCCCGATTTCCGGGCGATTGCAAGGCAATGGCGCATGGTGCGCAGGGTGCTATCGGACGAGGATGTTGCGGAATTGCCACGGATCGCTGCGGTCGAGGTCCTCCGGGAAGAGGCCCGGGCGTCGGTCGAGCGGCGTCCAGTCGGTGTAATGGCCTTCGACCGGTCCGAGATAGGGCGACTGGACTTCCAGGCAGCGCTTGTAGTCCATCTCGTCGGCTTCGACGATGCCGGCATCGGGATTTTCCAGTGCCCAGACCATGCCGGCCAGAACCGCCGAGGTGACCTGAAGGCCGGTGGCGTTCTGATAGGGCGCCAGCTTGCGCGCCTCGGCCAGCGACAGGTGCGAGCCATACCAGTAGGCGTTCTTGTCGTGGCCGTAGAGCAGGACACCGAGTTCGTCGACGCCGTCGACCAGTTCGTTCTCGTCGAGCACATGGTGCACCGGCTGAGGCTTGCCGGCGGCGCCGAACATCTCGTCCAGCGACAGGATCGCGTCATTGCAGGGATGGTAGGCGTAGTGGCAGGTCGGCCGGTACTGGACCTTGCCCTTCTTTGAGCGAACGGTGAAGAAATCGGCGATCGAGATCGACTCGTTGTGCGTCACCAGCAGGCCGTATTGCGCGCCCGGCGTCGGGCACCACGAGCGCACGCGCGTGTTGGCGCCGGGCTGCTCCAGGTAGATCGCGGCCTTGGAGCCGTGCTTATGCTTCTTGGCGTTCTTCGGCATCCATTTCTCATGCGTGCCCCAGCCGAGCTCGGCGGGCTGCAGGCCTTCGGAAATGAAGCCCTCGACCGACCAGGTGTTCCAGAACACATCCATCGGCTTCGGCTTCTTGGTGCGCTGGGTGTCGCGCTCGGCGATATGGATACCCTTGACGCCGGCCTTCTTCATCAGCTTGGCCCAGCCCTCGCGGTCTTCCTGCGCCGGCTCCGAGAACTCGAGGCCAAGATCGGTGGCGAGGTTGACCAGCGCCTGCTTGACGAACCACGAGACCATGCCGGGATTGGCACCGCAGGTGGAGACGGCGGTAGCACCACCGGGCTTGTCCTGCTTCTCCTGGATCATCGCCTCGCGCAGCGCATAGTTCGTGCGGCTGGCATTGTCGGCCTTGGCGTCGAAATAGAAGCCGAGCCACGGCTCGACGACGGTGTCGATGTAGAGCACGCCGAGCTTGCGGCAGAGCCGCATCAGGTCCACCGAGCCGGTATCGACCGACAAATTGACGCAAAAGCCCTGGCCGCCGCCATTGGTCAAAAGCGGCGTCAAAATTTTCTTGTAGTTCTTCTCGGTCACCGCTTCCTGGACGAAAGCGATGCCGCGCTCGTCGAGCAGCTTGCGGTCGGTGTCGCGTGGGTCGAGTACCGTCATGCGCGACTTGTCGAACTTGAAATGGCGTTCGATGAGCGGCAGCGTCCCCCGTCCGATCGAGCCGAAGCCGATCATCACAACAGGGCCGGTGATCTCACCGTAAACGGGCCAGTTTTCATTCGCCATTTTATCGAGCACTCCTCAAAAAACACTCCGGAACAGCCGCTTGGCCGCGGCGCGACAAACCATAGATCATTGTCACAATAAAGGGAAAAGCAGCGAAACGCCTGGGAACGCAGCTGTGGAAGTGCTCGGCGATGCCACCGGGAGGCGATGGCCTGCCCGATGGCGGATGTTGAGCCGGCGTCGTATCAGCGAGCGCCGCCGGACGCGTTGATGCGTTCGCCGGTAAGCCACGCTGCCTCGTCCGAGGCGAGGAAGGCCACGGTCGGGGCGATGTCGTCCGGCTTGCCGAAGCGCTGGCCGAGGGGGACGCCAGCGATCAGCATATTGCCGAAATCGGTGCCGACCATGCCTTCGGTCATTTCGGTATGGGTATAGCCAGGCGCCACGATGTTGACACGGATGTTGCGGGCTCCGAGTTCTCTCGACAGGCTGAGCGTCAGCGTATCGATCGCGGCTTTGCTGGCGGAATAGAGGCTGGTGTTCGGCACCGGGTTCCAGCTCGAGATCGTGCCGATGTTGACGATGCTGCCGCCGGTCTCGGGGAAGTGGCGCATGGCCGCCTTGGTGGTCAAGATCGTGCCCAGCACATTGGTGTCGAACAGCCGCCGATAATCCGCCTCACTGGTTTCCTCGAAAGTGCCGAAGCTGGCGGTCGCGGCGTTGTTGATCAGAATGCTTGGCTTGCCGAATGCGATCTCGGCGGCCTCGAACATCTTCTCGACTTCGGCGGCCTCGGCCACGTCACCCTGAACCGCGGTCGCCTTGCCGCCGGCGGCGACGATCTCCTTGACCGTGCGTTCTGCAGCCTCACGGCTGGAGGCGTAGTTGACGACGACGGCGGCGCCTTCCGCCGCCAGCCGTTTGGCGATGCCGGCACCGATGCCTCGCGCGGCACCGGTGACGATGGCGACCTTGTTGTTGAGCTTGCCCATTTTGGTTCTCCGAATGGATGGATGGATTTGACATCAAGCCAATTGGCTATTCCCAAACGGGTCAGGTAGAGTGAATTTCACCATATAACTAATTCCAGGGTGGAATAGATGGACAGGCTTATGGCGATGAACACCTTTATAAGGGTCATCGAAACCGGTTCGTTCTCGGCGGCCGCGCGGCATTTGCGCGTCGGGCAGCCAGCCGTCTCGAAGGCCATCGCGCAGCTCGAGGAACGGCTCGGCGTTCGCCTGCTGTCGCGCACCACCCGAGGTCTCTCGCCGACCGATGCCGGCGTCAGCTTCTATGAAGGCGCCAAGCGCGCGGTCGACGAGGCCGACGAAGCCGAGAACACGGCGCGTGGCACTGCGGCGGCGCTTACCGGGTTGCTGCGCATCGGTACGTCGGTGACCTTCGGCCGCCTGCATGTCGTGCCGAGGCTGAAAGCCTTCCTGGATGCTCACCCGAGGCTCGACGTCGAGGTGGCGATGGACGACAGGAACGTCGACCTCGTCGAGGAAGGGGTGGATGTCATGCTGCGACTGGGTGAAAGCTTCGCTCCCGCTCATATCGGGCGCAAGATCGCCACCTGTCGTCGTCTCGTGGTGGCGGCACCTTCCTACCTGGCACGCGAGGGCGAACCCATCGCGCCGGATGAGCTGTCGCGGCACGAGGCGATCCTTTTCGTCCGGGCAGGCACTTCCAATCGCTGGACATTCCGGCGAGGCGCCGAAGAGGTTTCGCTTGCCGGCCAAGGGCGGCTGCGCGTGACTTCCGCCGAAGGGATACGTGAGGCAGTACTTGCCGGCATCGGCTTCACGGTCGGCTCCGAATGGATGTTCGACGCGGAACTGCGCAGCGGTGCGGTACGGCCGATCCTGGTGGACTGGGCGCTGCCGCCTGTTGAATTGTGGGCGCTGTTTCCAGCCGGACGCAAGGCCAGCGTCAGGGCAAGGACATTCGTCGAGTTCCTGGCCAGCAGCCTGTAGCGGCTTAGCGCGTCATCGTCTTCAGATGTTCGATCAGCCGGTCGCGGTCCGATGTCAGGCCCTTATAGTCTAGCTGATCGAGATCGAGCGCTTCGAGCTGGGCGGCAAAGGACAGTGCGAGCGTCGCCCGGTCCGGGTGCCGCGCCAGCACGGCGAGCGGGTCGAGATGGATGCGGATGGTGAACAGGATGTCGCGTGAGGACGGCAGCTTGCGCAGCGTCTGCCGCTCGACGCGGATGAAGGCGTGCGCCTCGACGTCACCGTCGGGGAAGCGTGTCGGCCGGTTGGTGGCGCGGTCGATGCGCTCGACATTGGACAGCGGATGGTAGAGCGCATTGTCGGCCTGGATCGACCAGTTGAAGCGCTCGACCGCCTGTCCCTGCAGGCCGTCGAACATGCGGTTGATCAGTTCGGCGGGACGCGTGCCCGGACCGAAACCGGGCACGGGCTCGTGGATTTGCTGCAGCGGCTTGCCGAATTTTTCGAGCAGCGACCAGGACGAAGGAAAGCACAGCGAGCCGGCGGCGAGCCGCCAGCCGCTGTCGTCGCGGCGCATCAGGATCAGGTCTTCCTGGACCAGCAGCGAGGCCGCGACCAGCGGCGCGTCGGCAAGATCCGAAGGCAGAGCAGGGTGGTTCGCGGCGCCCACCACCGCGATGCCCGCATCGGTGCGGCGATGGGTGCGCGGAAATCGCTCCGGCAAATACGCGCCGAGCAAGTCGAGCACTTCCCGCTGGGCATCCCGCGTGCCGTCCTCCTCGACGAAAACCCGGTCGGGGATTTGGGCATAAAGCCGGCGCTTCTCGGCGAGATAAGGCAGAAGATGGCCGTCGACCTCGATCCAGTTTGCCGGCTCAAGCGGCTTCAGCCCGATGTTGAACAGCTTCGACGAGCCGTCATAAGGGGTGTGGGTGGGCAGGGCCTCGACCAAACTCATGCTTCCTTGAGAGCGTCGAGACCGGTGGCGGTCATCCTGGCCAGGAATTCGGTGACCGCGTAATCCGCGGCGCCGGCCTTGGCGAAGGGGTCGGCAGCCAGCCTGGCATCGAGGATCTCGCGCGGGCATTGCGCGATAATGATGCCGCCGGTCCGCGGTTTCTTCGGCCCGGAAGCGACGAATATACCATCCGAATAGCAGCCCTTCAGCCATTCGATATGCGCCGCCTGCAAGCGGTCGATCTCGGTCAGGGGCACTTTGTAGTTCAGCGAAACGACGAACATGGCGTTATCCTGGTTCACACAAGCTTTGCGGGAATCAAGCCGCGCAGCGAATTGCCGACAAAGAGTGCCTTGGCCGACTTCAGATCGTCGTAGCTGTAGATTGCTTCTTCCGCCCGGCCTTCATCCAGAAGCTCGGCGCGCAATACGCCAGGCAGCAGGCCGCAATCGAGCCGGGCCGTTGCCAGCACGCCGTTGCCGAAATCGGCGAAGACATTGGTGATGGTGCCTTCGCAGATTTCGCCGCGCTCATTGACCAGGATCACCTCGTCGGCCTGGGTGACGAGATACTCGGAACGGGCATGGGTGTAGAGCTGGCGCCGGCTGGTCTTGTGGCGCAGCAGCGTATTGCCTGAGTCGAGCCGCGTCCGCGCCAGCCGCAGCACCCAGACCTTGTCGGCGGCGAGCGGTTCGTAGGGCTGTGCCGAGGCCGTCGCGTCGCCGTTGCGTGCCAAAGCGAGCCGCGTGCGCATGGCGGTTCGGGCGCCATCAAGGGCGTCGCTCAACACCTCGGCTATCCGTTGCGGATCGCAGGCGAAGCCGAGCTCCGCCGCCGAGCCATAGAGGCGTGCAAGGTGGCGATCGAAGCGCAGGAAGCCCGTCCCGGGCTGCCAGCGCATGGTTTCGATCAGCTCGAAATCGGCGGTGTCCCCGTCGCGAAGCGGGCTTTGAGCAGACACTCCTGATACTCCTCCTCGGGCGTCGAATCGAAGACGATGCCGCCGCCGACATTGTAGACGGCCTCGCCGCTGGCAAAGAGCGAGATGGTACGGATCGCCACGGAAAAGCGCATCGTGCCCCCCGGTGCGATCCAGCCGATGGCGCCGCAATAGACGTCGCGCGGCGTGCTCTCCAGATCGTGCAGGATCTCCATAGCGCGAATCTTCGGCGCGCCGGTGATCGAGCCGCAGGGAAACAGTGCTGCAAACACCTGGCGAATGGTGAGACCCGGCAGCAGCTTCGCCCTGACGTCGCTCACCATCTGGTGGACGGTCGGGTAGCTCTCGATGCGGAACAGTTCCGGCACTTCCAGCGTGCCGACCTCGCTGATCAGCGAGATATCGTTGCGCAGGAGGTCGACGATCATCCGGTTCTCGGCCTGGTTCTTCTCATCGTTGCGCAGGAAGGTCTTCTGCCGCTCGTCCTCGGTCTTGGTCGCGCCGCGCGGGGCCGTGCCTTTCATCGGATGCGTTTCGATCATCCCGGCCGCATTGATCTCGAAGAACAGTTCGGGCGAGCGCGACAGCACGATGGGATCGCCCAGCGTCACCAGCGCGCCGTACTTCACCGGCTGGCGTTCGGTCAGCGCATCGAAGGCGGCAAGCGGGTCGCCCGACCATTGCGCCTGCACCGGAAAGGTCAGGTTGCCCTGGTAGCAATCGCCTTGCCTGATGTGCTGGTGCAGCCGCGAGAAGCGTTTCTCATAGTCCTCGAATGACCAGGCCGCCCGCGCATCGAAGATCGGGCCGTTCGGGGCTGCTGCGTTGCGTGGCGGCACCGCTTCTTCGACCGGAGCATCGAAAGCACCGAGGCAGATCAGCGGCGCGCGACGCCCCTTGGGCAGCAAGGGAACGAGTTTCGGCTCGAGCAGATAACCGGCCTCGTAGGAGAAATAGCCGGCCAGCCATTTGCCGGCGTCGTGCGCGGCCTGCGCTGCTTCCAGCGCCGCCTGGAAATCCCGGGCCTCATGCGCCACGATGATATCGGCCGGCCGGTCGAATACGAGCTGACGCGCGCTTTCGTCGTTGCGGAAAATGGCGGCGGGCAGGGACATGGGGACCAGGATCGATGAAGCCGTCGATCGCTCTATATGGGGGGCCGCTCGCGTGCAATCGAGGGAACGGCACCTTGCCCCTCAAAGCCGACCTCGTGGCGACCTTGCCTGCCAAAAAGAAATCAGCGGGGCCTGTGGCCCCGCCGGCTTGATGATCTGCCTTTGCCGCTCAGGTGTTGCTGGCGGTTCCGGCTGTCGGAAACTGCTTGGCGAATTCCTTCTCGTCGCCGGCGGCGAGCAGCTTGGCTTGGTCGATCCAGCGTTCGCGGGCGATGCGGCCGTCGAAGTTCATCACGTCCTCGATCCGCTTGATGTCGGCTGCGGTCCAGGCGGCGATCTGGGCGAAGGTGGTGACGCCCTGCGCCTTGAGCAGCTTCTCGTTGACCGGGCCGATACCGATCAGCCGGCGTAGGTTGTCGGGCTTGTCCGCCGCAGGCTTGGCTGCCGCCGGTGCGGCCTTCTTGGCGGCTGCCGGCTTGGGCGCGGCCGAACTCTTTGCTGCCGAAGCCGTGGAGGCAGCAGGTTTGCTCGCGGCGGGCTTGGCGGCCGCGGGCTTCGGTGCAGCCGACTTGGCGGCGGCAGCCTTCGCCGGCGCCGCCTTCGCGGCTGGTTTGGCAGGCGCAGCCTTGGCCGCCGCCGGAGCGGATTTGGCTGCCGCCGGCGTTGACATCAGGGCGGCCGGCGGCTGACTGGCGGCCTTTGCTCCACCCGTCTGCGCGTCGCGCAACTGGCGCTCGAGGTCGGCGCGGGTCTTGCCGCATGCATTGAGTTCGCCGGTCAGGCGATCGCTGTCGGCACGCAGCTTGTCGCGCTCGCCGCGGGTGCGGTCGAGGTCGCCGCGCAAACTGTCGAGCTCACCACGCAGGCGACCCCAGATGAACCAGCCAACCAAAACGCCTACAAGGAACGCCAGGACCACGTAGAAAAAAGTGCCCATTGTCTCTCTCCAGTCAGATCCGTCTGCCGTGGGTCATGACCTTCGGCGATGGACTACTCGGTGATGGTTCCGCGGGTTCGCAGAACAGCCGGCTTCGGTTCGAGCTGTCGGCGATCGGCTTCTCCAGCCCATGGCCAACGGCCGTTGTCGCGTTCGCCTGAGCGTCAGGACCGGCTGAGATTCTCCCTCGCCGATCCGCATAGGCTCCGGCTGAGCTTGCGGCGAAGGCTATCATAGAGCTTGTGGAAAGCTATGGGAAAAACTTCCGCCTAGAGTTCTTCAAGAACAAATATTTAGCGAAAGAACAGTGCCGTTCCAACATGCATTCCGGCTAAACTGTTCTTTGCAAGCGAGAGCGTCTCAGCCGTCGAGCATTTCCAGTTCATCGATCAGGCCGCTGATGACACCGAGCCCGATCTGCCAAAAGGCGGGATCGGTGGCGTCGAGGCCAAAGGGCGCCAGAAGCTGCGAATGATGCTTGGTGCCGCCGGCGCGCAGCATCTCGAAATACTTGTCCTGAAAACCGCGCTCGGCGTTCTGGTAGACGGCGTAGAGCGAGTTCACCAGGCAGTCGCCGAACGCATAGGCATAGACGTAGAACGGCGAATGAATGAAGTGCGGGATGTAGGTCCAGAACACCTCGTAACCCTCGCGCAGCTTGATCGCCGGGCCGAGGCTTTCGGCCTGCACTTCCAGCCAGAACTGGCCGAGCCTGTCGGATGTCAGTTCGCCGTTGCGGCGCTCGGCATGCACCTTGCGCTCGAATTCGTAGAAGGCGATCTGGCGCACCACCGTGTTGATCATGTCCTCGACCTTCTGGGCGAGCATGGCCTTGCGCTCGCGCCGGTCGGTGGTCTGCTCGAGCAGCGAGCGGAAGGTCAGCATCTCGCCGAAGACCGACGCCGTCTCGGCCAGCGTCAGCGGCGTAGAGGCCATCAGCGCGCCCTGGCCGGCGGCCAGCACCTGGTGCACGCCGTGGCCGAGTTCATGCGCCAGCGTCATCACGTCGCGCGGCTTGCCCATGTAGTTGAGCAGCACATAGGGATGGGCCGACGGCACGGTCGGATGGGCAAAGGCACCTGGCGACTTGCCCGGGCGCACCGGCGCGTCGATCCAGTTGCGGTCGAAGAAGGTGCGCGCGATCTCGGCCATCTCGGGCGAGAAGCGCTGATAGGCGGACAGCACGGTGTTGCGTGCTTCGTCCCAGCCGATCACGGATTGCGGCGTCTCCGGTAGCGGCGCGTTGCGGTCCCAGTGGTTCATCACGTCCATGCCGAGCCAGCGCGCCTTCATCGCGTAGTAGCGATGCGACAGGCGAGGATAGGCCTCGCGCACCGCGGTGGCGAGGGCGTCGACCACGCCGCGCTCGACGCGGTTGGCGAGATGGCGGGAATCGGCAATGTCCTCGAAGCCGCGCCAGCGGTCGGAAATTTCCTTGTCCTTGGCCAGCGTGTTGGTGATCAGGGTGAAGGTGCGCAAATTCCTGCGGAAGGTCGCGGCCAGCGCCTCGGAGGCGCGGCGGCGCACCTCGCCATCGGCATCCTGCAGGCGATTGAGGGCTGGCTCCAGCGTCAGTTCCTCGCCGTCGACGTCGAAGCGAAGGTCGGTCATCGTCTCGTCGAACAGGCGGTTCCAGGCGCCGCGCCCGGTGATCGACTTCTCGTGGAAAAGCTGCTCGACGCGGTCCTCGAGCTGGTAGGGTTTGTCCATTCTGAGGTCGAGCACCCAGGGCCGGTAGTGGCCGAAAGCGGGATCGCTGGTGAGCGCGCTTTCGATCGCGTCGTCGTCGATCAGGTTCAGTTCAAGCGCGAAGAACAGGAGATGCGCGCTGGCGTCGGTCATCTTCTCCTGGATGTCGCCATAGAGCTTGGCACGCTGCGGATCGGCGGTGTTGCCGGCATAGACGAGGCCGGCATAGGAGACGATGCGGCCGATCAGTTCCTCCAGCGCCTCGTAGGCGACCAGCGCCTCGCCCAGCTTGCCGGCGCCGCCGCGCCCGGCCTCGGCGGCGAGCGTGCCCTTCCAGCGGGTCTCGAAAGCGATCGCGTCGGCGGCTGCCCTGGCGATGTCACGCTTCAGTTCCGGGGCTTCCATGCCGGCATAGAGGTCGGCAAGGTTCCATTCCGGCAGATCGCCAAGCTCGGCCGCGCCCTGACCGGACGCCGGTGCCGCAAGCCGCCGACCAAACATCATGCGCATCGACAATACCTTCTGTGAAATATGAGGTCAGAATCAAGGGGATCAGGCAAGCCGGTCAAATCGTAAGGAATTCGTTCACCGGGTTTTTTGAAACCTTATTTAGAACCCTGTGCCAAGATGATCCATGGGGATTTCGGGCGCGGGCAGTTCAAGACAGTCATGACAGGTTCCATACTCATAGTCGATGACGATCCCGTGCAGCGCCGGCTGCTCGAGGCGGCGGTGACGCGGTTCGGCCACACGGCAATCGTCGTCGACGGCGGCGAGGCTGGCCTCGATGCGCTCGACGGGCTTGGCGCCCGCGACATCTGCGTGGTCATTCTCGACCTGGTCATGCCCGGTCTCGACGGCATCGGCGTGCTGAAAGCGATGCGCGAACGCGACATCACCGTCCCGGTCATCGTGCAGACCGCCCAGGGCGGCATCGACACCGTGGTGTCGGCGATGCGCCACGGCGCCTTCGATTTCGTCGTCAAGCCGGCGTCACCCGACAGGCTTCAGGCCTCGATCGCCAATGCACTGAAAGTCGAAGCGGTCGAGGGCGAGGTCAAGCGCACGTCGCGCAAGCGCGGCGGATTGCTGACGTTCAGGGACATGATCACCCACAGCCCGGCCATGGACAGGGTGATACGCCTCGGACAGAAAGCGGCCGGATCCAACATCCCGATCCTGATCGAAGGCGAATCCGGCGTCGGCAAGGAACTGGTGGCGCGCGCCATTCAGGGCAGCGGCGACCGTCGCTCGAAACCCTTCGTCACCGTCAATTGCGGCGCCATTCCCGACAATCTGGTCGAATCGATCCTGTTCGGCCACGAGAGGGGCTCCTTCACCGGTGCCACCGACAAGCACACCGGCAAGTTCGTCGAAGCGCATTCGGGCACGCTGTTCCTCGACGAGATCGGCGACCTGCCGCTCGACGTGCAGGTCAAGCTGTTGCGCGCCGTGCAGGAGGGCGAGGTCGATCCGGTCGGCGGCCGTTCGACCGTCAAGGTCGATATCAGGCTGATCTCGGCGACGCATCGCAACCTCCTGCAGCAGGTCAAGGACGGCAAGTTCCGCGAGGACCTGTTCTACCGGCTCAACGTCTACCCGATCTTCGTGCCGCCGCTGCGCGACCGCCGCGACGACATTCCGCATCTGGTCACGCATTTCATGGAAAAGGTGGCGCCCGCCGACCCGCGCCATCGCCTGCAAGGCATTTCGCCGGCAGCGCTTGCCGTGCTGGAGGCCTATGACTGGCCCGGCAACATAAGGCAGCTCGAAAACGCCGTCTTCCGCGCCTCGGTGCTGTGTGAAGGCGACGTGCTCGATGTCGATGATTTTCCGCAGATCCGCGCGCAGGTGGAAGGCACCGTCAATCTCGAAACGGACGACGCGGTACCTCGCCTGTCATCGCCTCCGGAACTCCGCGATGAGGGGGACCTGGTCGGCGATGCCGCTCCAGCCGCCGAGCAGGATCGGCCGACCCTGCTTCAGCCCAGATTCGGCACGCTGCGGGCGCTCGACGAACGCGGCAATGTGCGGGCGCTGGCCGATGTCGAACTCGAGATGATCAAGCTCGCCATCGACCATTACAACGGCCAGATGAGTGAAGTCGCCCGCCGCCTCGGCATCGGACGCTCGACGCTGTACCGCAAGCTCAAGGAATACGGCATCGACCCGGAGACGGGTCGTGTCGACCGCCTCGCTTCCTAAGGTGCGTTGATATTCAGGTGAGGCCGGCCTGCAAACGGCGGCTTCCTGCGCTTCCCAGTTCTACTGCGTCGCAGTAGAACTGTGCTCACCTACGAAAAGTATGCTCCGCTCCGGTTCTCGGTATCAACCGTTTTCGGCTCGGCCTGACCTGAATCTCAACAAAACTTGGGAGCGCTGGATCTCTTCCAAAAACCAGGTTCGCGTTTCCGGCACAAGGCCGGGACCAGCTTGCAATGGCAGGATTGGCCCTCTATCGGGGTTTCGTCTGGAATATGGCATGCCTGTGGACAGCTCTGTTCACGCATTAACGCTAACGGTAACAGATCGTGTTCGGCCAAAGCCGGAATCCTGATCTAAACCAGCGGTTTACCAAGAAACCTTGTGAACAATTTTTGACGGGATATCGCCATGGTGTTACCGCATTTCGGCTTCAATAAGCGATGATTAACCATTAGGATCGATATTCGGATGTGAAAACGACACATCCGTTTGGGCAAATCCGGGGACAAACGGCAGCCTGCAAGGCCTTTTGATTTGAACAGAATCGAACGACTCAAAAACGGGCGTCATGATCATTTGAGCGTCTGGCCGAGATGGCTGGCAGCGGTGATTGTCGCTTTTGGTTTTGTTGCCGCGGCGGCCACCGGCGCCAGCGCCGAAACACGTACGCTGAAGCTTTATCACCTGCACACGCACGAAAAGGCCGAGATCGTCTACAAGCGCAACGGCCGCTACGTTCCCGAGGGCCTGCGCAAGATCAACATCATCCTGCGCGACTGGCGCCGCAATGAACCGACCAAGATGGATCCGCGCTTGCTGGACCTGGTCTGGGAGGCCTATCGCGAAAGCGGCGCCACCGACTATATCCAGGTTGTGTGCGGCTACCGTTCGCCGGCGACCAATTCGATGCTGCGCAGCCGCAGCCGCGGTGTCGCCGAGAAGAGCCAGCATATGCTCGGCAAGGCGATGGATTTCTATATTCCCGGCGTGCCGCTGAAGAAGCTGCGCAACATCGGCCTGAAGATGCAGGGCGGTGGCGTCGGTTACTACCCGACCTCCGGTTCGCCATTCGTCCATATGGATGTCGGCAATGTGCGCCACTGGCCCGGCATCAGCCGCCAGGAACTGGTCAGCCTATTCCCCAACGGCAAGACGCTGCATGTGCCGAGCGACGGCCGTCCGCTTCCCGGCTATGAGCAGGCGATGGCCGCCTACAAGGCACGCAAGGGTGCTGGTATGCCCAATGTCGAGCTTGCGAGTGCTGGCGGCAGCGGCAAGAAATCCGGTGGCTTCCTTTCCGCTTTGTTCGGCGGTGGCGGCGACGACGAAGCCGACGACAGCGCCGATGTCGAGACCGCTTCGGCTGCCCCCGCGCCCAAGCCCAGAAACCTGAAGCCGGCCGCGACCGCCAAGAGCGGCAACCTGCCGGGCATCGCCATCGTGGCGCCCGAGAATGCGCAGCGCGCCAACGTTCCGCAGATTGCCGACGAGCAGGCGCCGGAACCGGAAAAGGATACGCCGGAAACGATCATCGCCGCGCTGCCGGCCAAGGAGATTCCGCTGCCCGATTTCGCGCCGCGGCCGAAGGCCGATGTCGGCGCGCAGCCTGAGAACGTTCCGTTCGCCATGGCGGACGCGACGGCTACCACCGAACAGGCCGTGGCGACCGCGCAGGCGCCGGCGAACATGCCGTTCGGCAAGGCTGACCCCGCAGCGCTCGCGGCGGCGGCTGCCGCCGATCCGGCGCAGGTTGCCGTCAACAATATCCCCGTGCCGACATGGCGTCCTGAACGCACGCTGCCGGCGGATCTCGCGCCGCCGCCCAGTAAGGATGTGCTGATGGCGCTGGCGGATACGGCCGAAAAGGGCAAGACCGCGACGGATGCGTTCTCGGTGCTACCCTCGGCGCGGCCCGAGCCGGCCAAGCCGGACGCCGTCAAGGCCGTGCTCGACGAGGCCAACGCCCAGGTCGGCAATGCCGACGAATACAAGCAGGTCGGCAATGCGGACGAATACAAGGTTGCGTCGCTCTCCGAAGAGCCGCGCTCGGCCTTCAACGATCCGTCTTACGTCGATGTCGCCTCGCCGCGCCAGGCCGTTGCCGCCCGTCCGGCCGGTTCCGATCCGGCCGCAGCGATCGGCGCCGGCGTGAAGACAACCCGCAAGGAAGCCAGGGCCACCGCTCGCGACCAGAAGCCAGGCCCCAGGGCCATGGTGGTCGCCGCGGCGCCCCAGGCCGCCCGCTGGGCGCTGACCAGCGGCGACAACGTCGCCACCGTTTCGAGCGCGACGACGGCGCCGGGCTATGCCTACAACATCGTGCATACGCCGCCGAGCGAGGTCTATACGGCCGGCTTCCAGACCGACGCCCAGGCGCCAGATCCCAGCCGCTTCACCGGCAACGCCGTCAAGTTCCTGTCGGTCGCCCGCTTCCAGACGAAGTAGCGGCTGGCCAGATAAAACAGAAGCCGCGCTGGGCAACCGGCGCGGCTTTTTGCTTTTCAGGTTGCGGCAGATGCGATGCCGTGATGTTGGGCATCACACGCGGCTGAACTTCTCGTGAGGCCGGAACGGCACCCTCATTTCCGGGTTAGTGTGTGTGCGTTCCAACCTGAGGATATTCATGAAGAAGATTCTACTGGCGTCAGTTCTGGCATTGGTTGCAGCATCTGCCGCGATCGCTCCATCGCAAGCCGAAACCGTGATCATTAAGAATGGCAAGCATCACTGCAGGACTAGGCTGGTCACGCATTGGGTGCACCATCACAGGGTGACCGAGAAGGTCAGGGTCTGCCACTGATCCGGAACCGATAGGATCCGGGAGAATTGGCCCGGTCGGCGGGAGTCGGCCGGGCCTTTTCGTGCCAGCTGATGCAGCGCGTAGGTCTGGTTGCGAGCCTTAGTCGATTTCCAGCGTGGCTGCCTCGCCTCTGGCCAGAAGCCGTGCGGCGTCACGCGCCGGCGGCAATCCGAAATGGCGCGCATATTCCCGGCTGAACTGGGATGCGCTTTCATAGCCGACGGCAAAGGCGACACGCGCGGCGCTGCCCGGTTCTGCTATCAGCAGATGACGCGCCTCCAGCAGCCGGACCTGCTTCTGGTACTGTATCGGGCTCATGGCCGTCGCCGCCTTGAAGTGGCGGTGGAACGAAGCGTTGCTCATATGGGCCAGCGCGGCCAGTTCCGTCACATCGATAGGCTCGTTGTAGTGCGATCGTATCCAGGCGGTGGCGCGGCGGATCTGCGACAGGCGGCCGTCAGCGCGCGCGAGCTGACGCAGCTTGGCGCCTTGCGGCCCCTGCAGCAAGCGAAACGCGATCTCGCGTTCGAGCATGGGCGCCAGCACCGGAATTTCGGACGGACGGTCGAGCAGCCGCAGCATGCGGCGCCAGGCATCGAGCAGTTCGTCATCCAGCCGGTTGGTCACGAAGCTGTCGCCGTCGACCGCCGGCTTGTGGTCGATAAGCAGGCTGGCGATCAGCTCGACATCGAGGGCGAAGGCGATGGCCATGTAAGGACGGGCGCTGCTCGCCTCGATCAGCTGGCTGGTGGCGGGCGTCTCCACCGCATAGACGAAATAGCTGCCGGCGCCGTAGCGAAGCGTGCGGTCGCCGATCAGCACAGTCTTCGCACCTTGCAGCACGAACAGCACCGTCGGTTGGCAAAGCTCGGGCAGCGGCGGGGTCGGAACCTCGCTGCGGCCGATCGTAACCCGCGGGATGGCCGTCTTTGTGCGCCGCCCATGCGCATGGCGGCCGGCGATCGCGATCAGTTCCTGCAGGGCGTCTTCCATGTCTTCAGCATTGCCGATCCATGCAGGCCGCGCAACCGGTTGAGAGGATTAGGCAAGAAGACGCGAGTATCCGGCGCGCCAAATCGGCCGGCGCACGTCATGTCTGGGTTTCAAAGAAGGAGATGTGGGCATGACGACGAAAACGAATGCGCTGATCACCGGGGCCAACAAGGGCATCGGCCTCGAAACCGCCCGCCGGCTGGCGGCCATGGGGTTCAAGGTCTGGCTCGGCGCCCGCGATGCCGAGCGCGGGGAGGCTGCGGCAAGGGTGTTGCGCAATGAAGGGCTCGACGTCGAATGGCTCGCGCTCGACGTCGCCAGCGACGACAGCGTCGCGGCGGCGGCCAGAAACTTGACGGCGCAGGTCTCCAGCCTCGACGTGCTGGTCAACAATGCCGGCATTGCTCCAGGCTATGTCGACGCGCTCGGACCTGACGGCCGCTACGAACGGCCGCCAAGCCGCGAGGATGTCGCCGACATGCAGGCCACCTATGACGTCAACGTCTTCGGCCCGGTTCGCGTCACCCAGGCCTTCCTGCCGCTGCTCCTGGCTGCGCCGGCCGCCCGTATCGTCATGGTCAGCAGCTATCTCGGCTCGATCGCGCGCGCCGCCGGCAACATCCAGTCGCCCAATGTCATGGGCTACGGCAGCTCGAAGACCGCACTCAACGCCATCACCGTGGCGTTTGCCAGGGAGCTTTCGCCGCGCGGCATCATGGTCAACGCCGCCGCTCCCGGCTACACCGCGACGGACCTCAATGCCCACAGAGGCGGCCGTACGGTGCAGCAGGCCGCCAGGGTCATCGTGCATCTGGCGACGCAAGAGGCTGGCGGGCCGACCGGCGGCTATTTCGACGAGAACGGTCCGTTGCCCTGGTGAGTGAGGGCCAGGCTATTTCCTGAGCTGGCTGGCAGCGCGTGCGAGCGCTTCGATCTCGTCCCATTTGCCGGCCTTGACCATGTCGTCGGGCGCGACCCAGGAGCCGCCGACGCAGATGACGTTGGGCAGGCTGAGGTAGTCGGCGGCGTTCTTGCCGGTGATGCCGCCGGTCGGGCAGAATTTCACGTCGGCCAACGGCGAGGCGAAAGCCTTCAGCGAGGCGATGCCGCCGGACTGCTCGGCCGGGAAGAATTTCAGGAAGCGCAGACCCGCCTCGCGCGCGGCCATGATCTCGCCGGGCGTGATGGCGCCGGGCAGCAGCGGAACCTCGCTGTCGGCGGCGGCCGCCAGAAGCTCGCGCGTGATGCCGGGGCTGACGATGAAGCGCGAGCCGGCTCTGGCCGCCTCGTCGAACTGCCTGCTGTCCAGAATGGTGCCGGCGCCGACAATGGCTTCCTCGACCTCGGCCGCCACCCGCCGGATCGCTTCCAGCGCGTCGGCGGTCCGCAGCGTGATCTCGATCGCCGGCAGGCCGCCACGTGCCAGGGCACGGGCCAACGGCACGGCGTTGGCGACATCATCGATCTTCAGCACCGGGATGACCGGCTGGCCGTTGAGGAGCGACAGGAGTTTTTCGGTCTTGCTGGGCATCTGCCTCTCCATAGCCAAGGGGTGATTTCAACCGATTAGCAGACGGGTGTTTGCCTGTCCACGAAACCGGTCGCGTCGCGATGTCACGCGCCGCCAGGCAGCTTACGGGCTCCATCCCGACAGGGCCATGAAAGATACCCAAGTCCGTTTCGCCTTGAATCGGCTTTTACGAGCGTCTAGTTGCTCTGGCAATGACACCGTCCGACCCATCCCAGCCCGTCCGCGTCGCCGCGCTCTACCGGTTTGCCCGGCTCGACGCCTTCGAGACGCTGCGCGCGCCGCTCGCGGCCTTCTGCTGCGGACGCGGCATCAAGGGCACGCTGCTCCTTGCGCATGAAGGCATCAACGGCACCGTCGCCGGCAGCGAAGAAGCGATCGCCGAGCTCATCGACTGCATCGAAGCCATCGACGGGTTGGCCGGCCTGGAGGTCAAGTTCAGCAGTGCCGCGGACATGCCGTTCCACCGCATGAAGGTGCGGCTGAAGCGCGAGATCGTTACCATGGGCGTCGAAGATATCGACCCAGTGGCGAGTGCCGGCACCTATGTCGCGCCCGCCGACTGGAACGCGCTGATTTCCGAGCCCGACACGATCGTCATCGACACGCGCAATGCCTACGAGGTTTCGATCGGCACGTTCAAGGGCGCGGTCGATCCGGCGACCGCGAGCTTTCGCGAGTTCCCGGGCTGGGTGGAAGCGCACCGGGAGGAGCTCGAGGGCCGCAAGGTGGCGATGTTCTGCACCGGCGGCATACGCTGCGAAAAGGCGACCGCCTATGTCAAGTCGCTCGGCTTCAAGGATGTGTTCCATCTCAAGGGCGGCATCCTCAAGTACCTCGAGGAGGTTCCGGCGGAGCAGAGCCTGTGGCAAGGCGAGTGCTTCGTCTTCGATGAACGAGTTTCGGTGTCGCACGGTCTCGCCGAGGGTGACGCGCAACTCTGCCGTGCCTGCCGCCATCCGCTGACGGCGAGTGAGTTGGCATCGCCCAGATATGCCGCAGGCATTTCTTGCCCGCATTGCTTCGACGCCCGCACCGACGAGGACCGTCAGCGCTACGCCGAGCGCCAGCGGCAGGTCGAGCTTGCGCAGGCGCGGGGCAAGGGGCCGCATATCGGGTCCTGATCCGGGCGAGGGAGCCCGGCAAAGCGGCGGCCTGTCATTGCAATGTCAGGTTTCGGGACCTACGTCTTCGGCGTTCGAAACCTGCCCGTTCGGCCGGGCAAAAGCTGGAGGCACTGAATGTTCGATCCCAAGAAGCTTCTCGACGATCTGCTCGGCTCGCAAATTCCTGGCACCAGCGGCACCGTCCGCGACAAGGCGGGTCAGGCCGTGCAGATGGCCAAGGACAACCCGCTGGCCGCCGGTGCCTTGGCAGCGGTGCTGCTTGGAACAGGGGCCGGCCGCGAGGTGACAGGTGCCGCGGTGAAGCTGGGTGGATTGGCAGCGATCGGCGGCCTCGCCTACAAGGCCTACCAGAACTACAAGGCCGGCAACGCCCCGGAGCAGGCGCCCGCCGCCGGCGAACCGGAATTGCTGCCGCCGCCCAAGGACACCGCCTTCCATCCGTCGCAGGCGCCGCAGGGCGAGGATGAATTCACGCTGACCCTGGTGCGGGCGATGATCTCGGCGGCCAAGGCCGACGGCCATGTCGACGACGAGGAGCGCAAGAAGATCGCCGGCAAGCTCAGCCTTTCGGGGATCGACGCCGATGCCGAGAAATTCCTGATGGCGGAGCTGGAACGGCCGCTCGACCTCGACACGCTGGTGGCGGAGGCCAAGACCGACGCGCAGAAGCTCGAACTCTACACGGCATCGCGCCTCACCATCGATCCCGACACGCGCGCCGAGCGCGGCTATCTCGACCTGCTTGCCGGCCGGCTCGGCCTGCCGGACGCGCTGGTCGACCATGTCGAGGCGACGGTCTCGGCGGCCAAGGTTCCCGCAACTAAGGCCGGGACTTCGCCCAACCCACGCTGGTAAGGGTCAGATCGGGACAGGCCGCCTTTCCGCGTTAACCTTTCGTTAACTCAGGAAGCGCATGATTCTACACAGTCGGATCGGCTTTTCCTCCTCCCAAGCCCGGTTCAGATCAGGGCGGTCGCCAATGACCGCCCTTTTTGTCGACCCATGCTGGGCGTTCTCCGAAAATCGCGCACCATTTTTAGAGGGCATGTTCGTGCTGGTCCGCTTGCCATCGCTGCCGTCATTTGCGATGCCTTCTGCCGAGCCAAATCCTGAAAATCAGGCGGGCACGCTCGGCGCTGCCGGAGGACATCTGCCATGACCGAAGAAAGAACCGCCATCGTCACCGGCGCCGGCACGGGCATCGGCAAGGGCGTCGCCACGGCGCTGCTCAAGGCCGGCTGGAACACGGTGTTCTGCGGCCGCCGCAAAGCGGTGCTGGATGCCGCGATCGTCGAGGCCGGCCGGACCGAGGCCAAGGCACTGGCGGTCGCCTGCGACATCAGCAAGGCCGGCGAGGTCGACGATCTGTTCGAGACGGTGGCGGAAGCCTTTGGCCGCGTCGACCTGCTCTTCAACAATGCCGGCATGGGTTACAAGTCGACGCCGATCGACGAGATCCCGGTCGAAGTGTGGAACGATATTGTCGGCGTCAATCTCACCGGTTCGTTCCTGTGCGCCCGTGCCGCCTTCGGTGCCATGCGCAAGCAGCGGCCGATGGGTGGGCGCATCATCAACAATGGTTCGGTGTCGGCCTATGCGCCGCGCCCGGGCTCGGTGCCCTATACGGCGACCAAGCATGCCATCACCGGCCTGACCAAGACGCTGGCGCTCGACGGCCGGCCCTACGACATCGCCTGCGGCCAGATCGACATCGGCAATGCGCTGACCGACATGGCGCAGCCGATGACCGTCGGCGTGCCACAGGCCAATGGCTCCATCGCCGCCGAAGCGGTGATGGATGTCCAGCACGTCGCCGATGCCGTCGTCCACATGGCCAGCCTGCCGCTCGAGGCGAACGTACTGTTCATGACCGTGATGGCAACCAAGATGCCGTTCGTCGGGCGTGGGTAAGGCCGGGCTTTCGCCGCCGGCTCATTTGCCCGCCAGCGGCGCGCCGGGCTTGAAAAGCAGAATGGGCCTGATCTCGTAAACGGCGGTCGGATTGACACGGCGAAGGTCGCGGGCGATCGCGATGGCCTCGTCCCGCGTGGCGCAGTCGACGACATAGAGGCCGAGCAATTGTTCCTTGGTCTCGGCGAAAGGACCGTCGATGACCACGCCGTCGCCCGGACCGCGCAAGGTGAAGGCATCCTGTGTCGCCCCCAGCCGCGCGGACGGTCCAAGCGTGCCTTCCTCACGAAGCCTTGTGTTGATCTTCAGCAGCTCGGCCATCAGTGCCGCATCTTCCTGCGGCGTCAGCGCCTTGATCGCATCTTCCACGTGATAGGCAAGGATTGCATAAAACATACGAGGAACCTCACTTCGATCCTTATCCGAGGACCGTAGCCGTTCTCGAGATGCACGCCCAGTCTTGGCCGCTTGCCTGCGGACGGCTCATGACACCGCCATGGCAGCCGGCCACAAACCATCCCGACCCGCGCGGCAGACGCCAAGCCTCACTTGGCGAGGAACGCCCCGATCCGTTCCAGCGCGCGCAAGATGTTCTCCTCGGAGTTGGCGTAGGAGAGCCTGACATAGCCTTCGCCGAGAATGCCGAAATCGGGGCCGCCGATCAGCGCCACGCCGGCGTCGTCGAGCAGCGCGGAGGCGAGCTTCTTTGCCTTCCAGCCGGTCTTCGAGACATTGGGGAAGGCGTAGAACGCGCCCTTGGGCGTGATGCAGGAAATGTTGGGCAAGGCGTTCAGCCCCTCGACCACGACCTTCCTGCGGCGGTCGAAGGCGCGCATCATCGTGTCGACATCGTCCTGCGGGCCATCGATGGCCGCGATGCCGGCGAACTGGCTCGGCGCGTTGACGCAGGACCAGCAATTGACCGCCAGCTTGCGCACCTTGTCGTAGAGATGGGCACCCTTGTCGCCGTTCGGCCAGATCGACCAGCCCATGCGCCAGCCGGTCATCGCCCAGGTCTTGGACCAGCCATTGAGCACGATCAGCCGGTCGCGGATTTCGGGGAAGCCGAGCAGCGAGCAATGCGTCTCGCCGTCATAGGTCATGACGTCGTAGATCTCGTCGGAGAGGATGGCGACATCGGGGTGCTTCTCCAGCCCCTTGACCAGCTTCTCGATTTCGGCGCGCGGCGTGACGCCGCCGGTCGGGTTGGCCGGCGAGTTGAGGATCAAGAGCCTGGTCTTGGGGGTGATCAGCGCCAGCGTCTCTTCTGCCGAAAAGGCAAAGCCGTTTTCCTCTCGCATCGGCACGGGAATGGGGGCCGCGCCGGTGAATTCGATCATCGAGCGGTAGATGGGAAAGCCGGGGTCGGGATAGAGGATCTCGGCGCCGGGTTCACCGAACATCAGGATGGCGGCGAACATGGTCGGCTTGCCGCCCGGCAGGATCATCACCGTCTCGGGCGAGACCTCGACGCCGGTGGTGGTCAGCGTGCGCCGCACCACCGCCTCGCGCGTTGCCAGAAGCCCGTTGGCGGGCGTGTAGCCGTGGTGGCCGTCACGCAGCGCCTTGATCGCGGCCTCGACGATGTGCTGCGGCGTCTTGAAGTCAGGCTGGCCGATGCCGAGATTGACGATGTCGCGACCCTGTTGGGCCAGAGCAGTCGCCCTCGCGAGCACCGCGAAGGCATTTTCCTCGCCGAGACGGTCGAAGGCCGAAATCGTGTGGAGCATTTTTCCCGTCCGTGTGGTTCTTACTGTGGGGTTGCGTTTTTGTGAGCTTCGGCCCGCAAAAGTCAAACGGATTGGAGTCTTCGGTGTCGGAAAATCTCAAAGATTGGCAACCGCGCCCGCGACCCGAGCGCAAGGCGATCGACGGCCGCTATGTCAGGCTCGAACCGCTGAGCGCCTCAAAGCACGGTGACGGGCTCTATGAAGCGTCTTCCGTGTCCGATGTCGACGGCCGCTTCGCCTGGCTGCCCGACTATCCGCCGGAAACCCGCGCCGCCTTCCAGCCCTGGCTGGACAAGGTCGAGGCGAGCGAAGACCCGCTGTTCTTCGCCGTCATCGACAAGGCCAGCGGCAAGGTCGCCGGTCGCCAGACATTGATGCGCATCGATCCCGCCTACGGCGTCATCGAGATCGGCAACATCTATTGGGGGCCGCTGATCTCGCGCAAACCGGGCGCGACGGAAGCGCAGTTCCTGTTCATGAAATACATCTTCGACGAACTGGGTTACCGCCGCTACGAATGGAAGTGCAACAACCGCAACGAACCGTCGAAGCGGGCCGCGGAACGGTTCGGCTTCAAGTTCGAAGGCATTTTCCGCCAACACCTCATCGTCAAGGGTGAAAACCGCGATACCGCATGGTATTCGATCATCGACAAGGAATGGCCGGCCCTGCGCAAAGCCTATGCAGCGTGGCTCGATCCGGCCAATTTCGACAGCGCCGGCCAGCAGAAGCGACGGCTCGAGGATTTTCGCGCGGATTTCGGCGCCTAGGAGTTTGCCATTGGCGCATTCCCACGACCATAGCGGCCATGATCACGGCGGTGCCGGCCATATGCATGGCGCGACCGACAAGAAGCGCGTGCTGATCGCCGCCTGCCTGACGGCGGGCTTCATGGTGGCGGAAGCGCTTGGCGGCCTGTTCACCGGATCGCTGGCGCTGCTGGCCGATGCCGGCCACATGCTCGCCGACGCCATCGCACTCGGCCTTGCCTGGTATGCCTTCCATCTTGCCGGGCGGCCGGCGACCGGGCAGCTCACCTATGGCTTCGGCCGGGTAAAGACATTGGTCGCCTACACCAACGGCATCGCCATCTTCGCCATCGCGCTGTGGATCGTCTACGAGGCCTGGCAGCGCCTGCTCACACCGGCGCCGGTGCTGGGCGGACCGATGCTCGTGGTGGCGATCCTCGGCCTGCTGGTCAATATCGGCTCCTTCCTGGTGCTGCATGGCGGCGACCGCGAAAGCCTCAACATGCGCGGCGCCATCCTGCATGTGCTGGGCGACCTGCTCGGCTCGGCCGCGGCGATCGTGGCGGCCCTGGTCATCCTGGCGACCGGCTGGACGCCGATCGACCCGATCCTGTCGGTGCTGGTCTCGCTGCTGATCCTGTCGACGGCCTGGTCGCTGATGCGCGCCGCAGCCCATGTGCTGCTCGAAGGCGTGCCGCCAACCCTCGACCGGGATCTGATCGCCACGGACATCCAGAGCGCGGTCAAGGGCGTGCGCGAGGTGCATCATATGCATATCTGGTCGCTGGACGGGACAAGCACCATGGCGACGCTGCATGCCTGCCTCGACGAGGGCCTCGATGCCCATCAGGCCGTCAGCGCCATCAAGAAGCGGCTTGCCAGCGAGCATGGCATCAGCCATGCCACCGTGGAACCGGAATTCGGCCAATGCGCCGACGAGGCCGACGACCACGATCATGAGCATGAGCACGATGCGGCCGCGCATCACAGCCACCATCACTAAGCCCGGTCGGCAACCGGCCCCGCCTCAGGAGTTCCACAGCTTTGAAAGCCAGCTTGACGAATGCCCGCTGCCCCGGTGCTGCATGATGGACCGCGACACCAGGAATGCCGCTATTGCCGCGCTGTGGATCATGCTGCTGTTCGGCATTGCCGCCTTCTACCTGCCAACCGTGATGCTGGCACTCGGCAGTCTCTCGACCGTGCTCGCCGGTATATTCGGCATCGTCTTCGTGCTGGCGTTTTTCCTCGTCTTCTGGCTGCGCGCGCGCAGCCAGCGCAAAAATCAGGACAAGTAAGGGAATTTTGACATGCGCATTCTGATCACTGGCGCCGCGGGCATGGTCGGCCGCAAGCTCATCGCCCGGCTGGCCAAGGACGGCACGCTGCGCGGCAAAAAGATCGCCGCGCTCGACCTGCACGATATCGTGCCGCCGCAGGCCCCGGCCATGGAGGGCGTCAGCATCAGCACCCATACCGGCGACCTTGCGGAAGCTGGTGCTGCCGAAAGCCTTGTCGCGTCGCGGCCGGATGTCATCTTCCATCTCGCCGGCATCGTGTCGGGCGAGGCGGAAGCGAATTTCGACCTCGGCTACCGCGTCAATCTCGACGGCACGCGGGCTTTGTTCGATGCGATTCGCCTGGCGGGTTTTGCGCCGCGCGTCGTCTTCACCTCGTCGATCGCGGTGTTCGGCGCGCCGTTCCCGGATATCATCCCCGATGACTTTCACCCGACGCCGCTGACCTCCTATGGTACGCAGAAGCAGATGAGCGAGGCGCTGCTTGCCGACTATTCCAGGCGCGGCTTCTTCGACGGCATCGGCATCCGCCTGCCGACCATCTGCGTGCGGCCCGGCAAGCCGAACAAGGCGGCCTCCGGCTTCTTCTCCGGCATCATCCGCGAGCCCTTAAGCGGGCAAGAGGCGATCCTGCCGGTGCCGCGCTCGGTTGTGCACACCCATGCCAGCCCGCGCTCCGCGGTGAACTTCCTGATCCATGCGGCGGAGATCGACAGTGCCGTGGTCGGGCCGCGCCGCAATCTGACGATGCCTGGCGTCGCCGTCACCGTCGGCGAGCAGATCGAGGCGCTGGAGCGTATTGCCGGGCCGAGAGTGGTAAAGCTGATCCGCGAGGTACCGGACGAGACGATATGGGCGATCGTCAAGGGCTGGCCGACCCGCTTCGAGGCGAAGCGGTCACGGGAGCTCGGCTTCAGCGCCGAGAAGAGTTTTGACGAGATCATCCGCGCCCACATCGAGGATGAGCTGGGCGGCCAGATTCCTGGGTAGGAGTTGCCATCCCATTTCGATGGGATGGGGAAGGGCCTAGACGCTGCCGGTCAGGCTGGCCGACAGCAGCAACAATCCGAACAGGAAGACGAAGGCGGCGCCGCCGATCTCGACGATCGAGTGGATGCGGTTGCCCATGCGGCCGTCGCCGGCGAAATACACCGCCCAATTCTTGGCGGTCACGGCAAGCGTTGCCAGCGCCGAGACGGTGATGGCGGTGCCTAACGACATTGCCAGCACCGACAGCAGGCCGCCGATCCAGAGCCCGTTGAGCAGCGCGAAGCTCAGCACGATCAGTGCGCCGGAGCAGGGGCGGATGCCGACGGCCGCCACCGCCGACCAGGCGGTGCGCCAGTCGAAGCGATCGCCCGACAGCAGCGCTGGATCGGGCGCATGCGAGTGGCCGCAGGTTTCGCAGACCTCGCCCACCGCGTGATCGTGATGCGCATGGTCATGATGCGCGTGATCGTGCGCGCCATGGTCGTGATGGTGGTCATGCGCGGCGTGCTCGTGATGGCTGTGCGAATGGTCATGGTCATGGTCGTCATGCCCATGCAGTGCGTGCGAATGCGCATGCGCCGAATGGCTGTGCGCGGCATGCGAATGACCCGCGTGAGAGTGCCCAGCGTACGAGTGCCCCGCATGCGAATGGCCGGCGTGCGCCGCCGAGAGACTGTAGGCGGGCGCCTTGCCGAACAGGCGCAGGATGGACGGGCCGAGCTTGCGCCACAGCAGCCAGGCGCCGAACAGAGTGACGAGAGCAAAGCTCATAATCTCCATGAACCAGGCCGCGTCGGTCATCGAGATGGTTGTGCCGCGCAGGACGAAATAGGCAAGCAGCATGACGGCGATCGCCGTCAGGCCCTGCAGCAGTGCCGAGACGAAGGACAACAGGATGCCGCGCCGCAGCGCCACCTCATTGGCCACCATATAGGACGAGATCACCGCCTTGCCGTGGCCGGGACCGGCGGCATGGAAAATGCCATAGGCGAAGGACAGGCCGATGAGCACCCAGAGCTTGCTGTTGTCCTGGCGCATCGCCTTCATGGCTGTCGCCAGCGCGCGATAGAATTCCTGCTGGCGCAGGTTGATCCACATCAGGATGTGGGCGAACGGACCGGTGGTGGGCGCCATGCCGTCATTCACGCCGATGCCGAGCGAAGACTGGGCGTGCGCGGCATTGGCGAAATGCATTGCGGCAAAGGCGAGGGCCAACAGGCCGAATGCCAAACGCAGGGACGGTTTCGTCACCGGCTTCATCCTTCTGGCTGACAGGTCAGTTCGAGCTTGGTGGCAAAGATCTTGCTCATGTCGGTGCCTGTCGGGTCGTTGAAGAAGGCATCCGTCAGGGTCTTCTGGTTTTCCTTGATGGCTTCATCCGGATCCGGACGGATCACCTTGCTGGTGCAATTCGACGGCAGGCCTGCAACGGTGATGTTGGAATCCTCGGTGAAGTCGATCGCCGTGTAGAAGGTCGGGTCGTAGACGCCGATGTCGATCGTGCCGGTCAGCTTGATCGGCTCCTTGGGTTCCGACTCGAACAGGATGATCAGCTGGTCGTTGTCGAAATTGGCCATCAGATGTGGAGGCGGCACCATCGTCACGTCCTTGCCGTTCTGCGTGACGAGCTGGAAATAGTTGAATTCGGCCAGCGAGGCATGAACGGTGTCGGCGACCTCCTTCAGCTCCTTGTCGTCAAGCTTCAGGTCGGAGTTCTTGTCGAACTCCATCATCACCGTACTCGAAAACAGGTCGTCGAAGCGCCAGAGATGACGCAGCGCTTTCACACTTTGGTGATCCGGAGAGAGGATCACGTCCAGGCGTGCCTCGGCAAAGACGTGCGGATGCACGTAAGCCGGTCCCGTCGCGGCAAGGGTCGCCGCCAGGGCCGAAGCCAGTATGATTGCGTGCCGTTTGAGCTGCATTCCCGGTCGCGATTCCCTTGGCTTTGGAGAGAAACCGAAGGTTACCAGAAAGGGGGCGAAATTGGGACCGCCAGTGCGTGTCACCCAAAAGTGCGCAGCGGTTTTGGGATCATGACACGCACAAACTCAGTGCGTGTCACCCAAAAGTGCGCAGCGGTTTTGGGATCATGACACGCACAAACTCAGTGCGTGTCACCCAAAAGTGCGCAGCGTTACTACGACACGCACGCCACAGGAACCTGGGGCAGGTCAAGCGACCTCACGCGTCCTGAACCACTGCACCAGGAAGTCGACGAAAACACGGACCTTGGCCGGCAGATAGCGGCGGTGCGGGTAGACGGCGAAGATGCCGCCGCCCGACAGGATGCGGTCGTCGAGCGCCGTCACCAGCTGGCCGCTCTTGAGATCGGGCGAGGCGATGAAATCCGGCAGGATGCAAAATCCGAGTCCCGACAGGGCCGCGGCCCGCGCCGCCATCGGGCTGTTGACCTCGATCGGGCCTGATACGGCGACGCTCAGCTGATCGTTGTTGTCGCCCTTGAACGCCCAGTTGTTCAGCCCGCGGCCGTTGGTGTCGACGATGCAGGGCATGTGGCCGAGATCCTGCGGCCGCGTCGGCATGCCATGCTTGGCGATCAGTTCGGGCGAGGCGCAGAGTTTCACCGAAAACGGCGCCAGGCGTCTCGCGATCAGCGACGAATTCTCCAGGCGCGAGATGCGCACGGCGAGGTCGAAGCCCTCCTCGACCAGGTCGACGAAGCGGTCGTCGAGCTGGATGTCGAGCACGATGTCGGGGTGCTGCTTGGCGAAGTCGATCAGCGACTGGCCGATCGGCGCATCGGCGAAGGTGCGCGGCGCCGACAGTTTGATCCTGCCGCGCACGTCGCCGGAGGATTCTCGCACGGCGTCCGCCAGGCTGTCGACCTCGCGTACGATCTCCGAGGCGCGCCGGTAATAGGTGTGGCCGGCCTCGGTCATCGAGAATTGGCGCGTCGTGCGGTTCAGCAGCAGCGCGCCGAGTTCGTCCTCCAGCTCGCGCACATATTTCGACAGCAGCGCCTTGGAGCGGCCGATCTTGCGCGCCGCCGCCGAAAAGCCCTCGGCCTCGACGACGTCGATGAAGGCGCGCATGCGGGTCAGTGTGTCCATGGTTCAGGCCCTTTGTGCTGCGTCGAGAAGTTTTCGGCCGAGCCGTATCAGGGCAATGTCGCTGCCGGAAGGGCCTAACAGCGAAAGCCCGAACGGTGCGCCGGCGACCGAGCCGATGGGCAAGGTGATCTGTGGAAAGCCGGAAAGCCCGGCGAGGCACAGAAGATGCAAGGCGCGCTCGCGATAGGCCTGGAACTCCTCCGGCGTCGAGTCGACATAGGGCGCCGGGCCCGGCACCGTCGGCAGGACAAGGAAGCCGTCCTTGCCGAGCAGGGCGCTCAGCTCGCCATGAAAGGTCAGGCGGCGCACTTTTTCGGCCTGCGCCGTGCGGTCATCGACGGCGCGGCCGAAGCCGAAACGCTCCTCGACGCCGGGACCAAGGTCGCGCTCGCCGCTGGTGATCCATTCGCCATGCACGCCCCAGGCTTCCTTGGCCTGCAGCCGGCGAAAGCACCAGTAGAGTTCATCAGAGGAAGAGCTGAAGTGCTCGGTCGAGGTCGCCGGAGCACCGAAAACCGTGCCCACCAGCGCCTTCATTGCGGCATATCCGGCAAGTGCGGGGCGGGCGACCATCTCGTCCAGCCAGGTGAGCGATATCGGGCGGTCCAGCGAATGCTGGTGCGGGTCGCGGCCGAGCAGCAGCTTGCCGACGGTCTCATAGGTCTCGATGTCGTCGGCGAACCAGCCGAACGTGTCGAAGCTCGGTGCCAGCTTCATGGTGCCGTCGAGTGAAATGCGGCCATGTGTGGTGCGCAGCCCGATCAGGCCGCAAAAACTTGCCGGCGCGCGGATCGAGCCGCCGGTGTCGGAACCGGTCGCGATGTCGGCCAGCCTGCCCGCCACCGCCGATGCCGATCCGGACGACGAGCCGCCGGTGACGCGGTCGGGCGCCGCAGGGTTCACCGGAAACGGAAGATGCGCGTTCTGGCCGAACAGCGCGAAGGCCAGCTCGTCGGTCTGCGTCTTGCCGACGAAGCGGGCGCCGGCATCGAGAATCGCCTGCACGGCCGGCGCCGTGCGCGAGGCGGCATTGCCTTCGGCGAATTTCCTGGAATTGCCACAGCCGGTGCGGTAGCCGGCGACGTCGTAGATGTCCTTGACAGCCAGCCGCAGGCCCGCGAGCGGGCCGAGTTCGGCATGAGCCACGGGCACCTGGCGAAGATCGAGGAAGGCGTTGTAGGGGCCGTGCGTGCCTGTCATCGTTCGATATCCGGATACGGTTGCATGTACATTGTTCGATGCCGGAAATTTTACAACCTGCGATACGATTTTTATTGATTGTGAAATCCTTCGCCCCTATATCGCGCTTGCCCAAAGTCGCACGTGCCTGTGGGTGTCCGCCGATCCTCGAATGGTGAGGGAAATCGGTAAGGTAACTGGAGCCAACCCCTCCAGTCGGTCTAGCGGCCAACCGCCAGCCCGAGGACACCTTGAAGCAACGACGGTGCGGGCCTTTCTGGTTCTCTGCCGGTTGTCCAAAGACCGGGGTTACTGAAGAGGCACACCTTCATTGCCGGCAGTGCGGAACGGGGTTCTCCCAATCCAAGCCAAGGCAGACAAAGCGGACCGAAGCCGGGCAAGGCCGAGGTTCATCGCCGCGAGACGGCGTTTCATGGTTCCGGGGTCTCCACCGGCTGGTTCCATGGATTTTCCGTCCCGCCTTTGTCCACCGCGTGTTCGCGAGGCCGACAGCCCGCGTCCGCACCCTTGTGCGCGCCGAAAGGCGTGTTTGGAGAAACCCGATGGCTACCCAGCGCATCCTCGATTTCCTCGCCACCCGACGTCCGTCCGGCCCTTGCCTCGTCGTCGACCTCGATGTCGTGCGCGACAATTTCCGCGCCTTCGAGAAGGCGCTGCCCGATTCCAAGATCTACTATGCGGTGAAAGCAAACCCGGCGCCGGAAATCCTGCGCCTCCTTGCTGCGATGGGCTCGTCCTTCGACACCGCTTCCGTTGCCGAAGTCGAGATGGCGATGGACGCGGGTGCGCCCGCGGACCGCATCTCCTTCGGCAACACCATCAAGAAGGAGCGTGACATCGCACGCGCCTACCAGCTCGGTATCAAGCTGTTCGCGGTCGATTGCGTCGAGGAGGTCGAGAAGATCGCCCGCGTCGCTCCCGGCGCGCGCGTGTTCTGCCGCGTGCTGACCGACGGCGAAGGCGCCGAATGGCCGCTGTCGCGCAAGTTCGGCTGCGTGCCGGCCATGGCCGTCGACGTGCTGCGTCATGCCAAGAGCCTCGGCCTCGACGCCTATGGCGTGTCGTTCCATGTCGGCTCGCAGCAGACCGACCTGACCGCCTGGGACCGTGCCCTGGCCGACGCCAAGAAGGTGTTCGCCACGCTCGCCGAGGAAGGCATCGTCTTGAAGATGGTCAACATGGGCGGCGGTTTCCCGACGCGCTATTTGCGCGACGTGCCGGCGGCCCAGGCCTATGGCCAGGCGATCTTCTCGGCGCTGCGCAAGCATTTCGGCAATGCCATTCCCGAAACCATCATCGAGCCGGGCCGCGGCATGGTCGGCAATGCCGGCGTCATCAAGTCGGAAGTCGTGCTGATCTCGAAGAAGGCCGACAATGACAATGTGCGCTGGGTGTTCCTCGACATCGGCAAGTTCGGCGGTCTGGCCGAGACGATGGACGAGGCGATCCGCTATCCCCTCGTCACTCGCCACGATGGCTCGGAGACCGCGCCTTGCGTGCTCGCCGGCCCGACCTGCGATTCGGCCGACGTGATGTACGAGAAGACGCCGTATCCACTGCCTCTGTCGCTGACGATCGGCGACGAGGTGCTGATCGAAGGCACCGGCGCCTACACGACCACCTACTCGGCGGTCGCCTTCAACGGCTTCGAGCCTCTCCGATCCTACGTGATCTGACGGTTCTTTATTTGGCGCATTTTCGGACGGCGAACCGGATACCACTTCGCCTGAAAATGCGCTGAGAACCGATCAGATCATCCGGCGCGGGCGCTTGTCGTCCGCCCGGGCTCGCTTGTGGAACAGATCTCCGCTCGCCAGGGATTGCGGAAATGGAAATGTCAGTTGAAATCGTAGTTCATGCGCCGGCCTTCTCGATGGTCGCCGAAACCGTCGCTGATGTCGCGGCACGCGAAGCTTTGCTCGATCGTGCCATGGGGCCGATGCGGCGGAAAAAATCGTCGGAGAAACTGCGGCGGGGCCGCCGGCCTTCGGAAGGCCTGGCTTTCGTCGCGCGCGATGCCTCAGGCGGCGTCGCCGGCACGGTGCGGCTGTGGGACGTCAGGCTGGGTGAGGGCGGCCCGGCCGCATTGCTGCTTGGCCCGCTCGCCGTCGATCCGTCGCTCAAGAATGCCGGCATTGGCTCGGCGCTGATGCGCCACGCCGTGGCCGAGGCGGCGCGTCTCGGCCACGCGGCGATCCTGCTGGTCGGCGATGCGCCCTACTACGGACGCTTCGGCTTCTCGGCCGACAAGACGGGCCGGCTGGCGATGCCAGGCCCCTATGAGCGGCATCGCCTGCTGGCGCTGGAGCTGGTGGACGGCGTGCTCGACGGCGTGCACGGCACGCTGAAGGCTTGCGGCCGCAAGCTGAAGGCCCAGGCGCCGACACTGGCCGCATGAGGCATCGACCCCGCTATTCCTCAAACAAACGCCGCCTGAAAAGGCGGGGTTTTGATTCATTGACCCATCGGGTAATCGTGCGTGCTCAGCCGATCAACTGGCTGAGCGCCATGGCCACCGTCATGTCGCCTTCGACTTTGATCTTGCCGGTCATGAACGCCATGGTCGGGTTCAGGTCGCCAGCGATCAGCGATTCGAGATCGTCGAGCGAGAGCTTTATGGTGCAGTCGGTGGGGGCATCGGTGTTCGAGACGGTTGCGCCGTCGATGACGATGACGCCGTCGCCGCCGGTGTCGAACTTCACGGAACGATCAAACCCGCTGCTGGCCACGCGCGACTTGATCTTCTCGGCAATCTCCTGAACGCTCACGCTGTTCTCCCTGTCTGGTTGTACCTGTCGCGCAGGGCATTTCGGTCCGGCCGAAGCCCATGCGGCATCTCTGGCGATCACGGTCGCTGCCGCATATAGCTTCTGGTTGACGTTTACGTCAACGCAAATCCTGGGGACTGGTTCCTGTCGCCGCATCAATAGCCTGTCGGGCACCAGTGGTCAGTGGGCCGGCGGCGCTTCCGCTTCGGCAGGCTTCGCGGTCCCGGCAGCCGCGGTGTCGGAATCCTGCCGACGGCGTAGCCAGTTGTCGCGGATCTCGTCCTTGCTCAGGAAATTGACCTGATCGATCAGAACCTCATGCACCAGGTTCGTGCCGACGCGGGTGTTGACGGTGTCGCGGATGGCGGCGCGAAAGGAATCGAGATCGATCGTCGCCTTCTTGGTGAAGTCGATCTGGGGATTGGCGTAGAGGTAGCTGTAGACCTGGTCGGTGATGAGCGCTTCGGCCGGAATCGACAGTTTCTTTATCTGCTCCGGTTCGACGGTGTAGACGAGCTTGGCCAGGAAATAGCCGCCGATCTTGGAATCGCGGATCAGCGGCACCGAAATGACGTCGGTCTTGACGTAATCCAGCCCGCCCAGCATCGGCTTGGGTTTCTCGCCGACGCCGCGTTCACCGGCTGCCTGGAACGAATAGAAGACGGCGCCGAGCGTGGCGGCGCAGACCCAGACCGCGATGGCGATGATCTTGATCATTCAGAGCCCGACATCATCGCGCTCTCGAGCCTGTTCCATCCCAATTCAATCGGGATGGGGCTCTATCTCTTTGTTTGAGCATGATCTTTTCCAAAACCCGGCATCCATTTTTCGGGATCATGCTCTAGCCTTTCATCCGGCCGAACTCGCCGGCGGAGTAGGTGCCGTCGGTTTCGGCGCGCTGGATGGCGCTGCGCAGCAGGCTGGCGACCTCGTTGACGGCGCTCAGATGCGCCAGGATCGCCGCCTCGTTCTTCGCCAGTTTCTGGCGCAGCCGGGTCAGGCCCTCGCGGTGCTGTTCGAGGAACTCGGCTTCGCTGCCGCCCTTCATGGCGCGGGTCAGCTCATAGAGATAGCGGCTCTTGCGGGCGTTCGACGCCTTGAGATCATAGCCGGTATCGCTGCGGATGCCGGCAGTCTCTTCCTCGACCACCTCCTCGATGCGGCCGATGATGGCGGCAAGGTTTCCGGGCCGCGCGAACGGGATCGGAGCCTCCGACGCGGTCGTGCGGGCCGGCAGGTTGGCAGTGAATTCGGAAGAATCGGCCATGGTGTTTCCCATTCTAGATCTTGATGTCTGTTTTTATGGTTGTCTCGTCGCCGGTCATCGATCTGGCGGCCTTGCGCTGCAATTCCTGGACGAGCGAGGTGGACAGACGGGTCTGCTGATCGATCTCGGTCTTTTCCGGTCCGTTTGACACCGGGCCGATCGGCACCTTGCGCTTGCCGTCCATATAGTGGTCGGCAAGCAGCGACTTGGCGATGCCGATGCCGCCGCGCTCGGCCATGACGTCGGCGACGCGCTCGGCGAGCTGCGACTTCCACATGTCGCCGGCCAGACCCGTGCCATAGACGCCCTCTGTGTCCTTGGGCAGCATGTTCTGGATGAAGGTCTGCAAGACCATCGCCTCGAACTTCTTGAATTTTTTGGCCGGATCGGCTGTCGCCGCCGCCTTGTCGGCCGTGGCGCGCGACAGGATCGAGCCGGCATCGACAGACGCCGCGGTATCTAGCGAACCGGGGGTGTCGACCGAAAAGGCACCGGCAGCGGCGCCCGCGCGCTTGGTCAGCGCGGCGCGGGCAGCCTCGATATCCATCGGATCGGCAGCTCGGGCGACATCCATAACGATGTCGCTGGGTGGAGAAATCGCCAAGAAAGTCCGCCTTTTACCGGGTTTCCTTAGCCAGACCATGCCTCAACAAGCTTGTGGCAGGCTTGCGCGAGGGGGAGGAGGGCGGACTGTGGGGATTGAGCGGCTGCTTCGGGTTCTCGCCGACCTTGCCTGCGGCGGTAGGCGGATGGCCGGAGTGCCCTGCCAACGTCGAAAGTCGCTCCGCTGCCTCTACAGGTCTTGACGGGAATTGGCGTGCCTGTTTGAGAACGGGGGGCGAGACATTCGCTGCATGGGAGACGGGCAAGCGGTGGGCAAACAGTGAAGCGCGTTCTTCGAATGCTTGCCGCCGTGATTGTGGCGTCCGGCCTGGCCGGGTGCACCAGCATTTCCTACTACGCGCAGTCTGTGGAGGGCCACGTGCAGATCATGGCCGCGCGGAAAAATGTCGGAAGGCTTATCCGCGATCCCTCGACGCCCGAGGCATTGCGCGCAAAATTGACGTCGGCCAGCGCCATACGCCGCTTTGCCACGGAAGAACTGGCGCTGCCCGACAACAGCAGCTATCGCAGCTATGTCGACATCGGTCGGGCCGATGTGACCCTTGCCGTTTTTGCCGCGCCGCAATTCTCGCTTACGCCGATAACCTGGTGCTTTCCGGTCTTCGGTTGCGTTCCGTACCGGGGTTACTTTTCCCGGAAATCAGCGGCTGAAAGCGTCGCCGAACTGCAGAGGCAAGGACTGGACGTTTATGTGTCAGGCGTCACCGCCTACTCCACGCTGGGCTGGTTCAGCGACCCGCTGCTCAGCACCATGCTGCGTCAGGACGACACTTACATCGCCAGCCTTATCTTTCATGAGCTGGCGCATCAGAAGATCTATGTGAACAACGACTCCGCGTTCAACGAGGCTTTCGCGGTCGCCGTCGAAACCAGCGGTGTGAGGAGATGGCTCCGAGCTACCGGCAATCGCGCCGGATTGCGCCGCTACGAAGCCGATCGCAACCGCCGGGCGGATTTTCTCGGACTGATAGCGAAAACGCGCGATGAGTTGCGGCAGGTCTATGGAAGTCCCCGCGCCCGTGAGCAGATGGCGATTGCCAAGGCCGCCACGATCGACAGGCTGCGGATGCGCTATCGGCAGATGCGCGACAAAAGCTGGGCCGGATACCGGGGATACGATGCCTGGTTCGATGCCCCGATCAACAATGCAAAGCTCGCCGCGACTGCCGTCTACGGTGAACAGGTTCCAGCGTTCCTTCATCTGTTCGATTTGTGTTCCGGCGATTATCCAAGGTTCTACGCTGCTGTTCGCCGGATCGCGGATTTGCGCGAACCTTCCCGCGCCGAAGCGCTTAAGGCCGCGGATACCTGCAATTGACTTGGGCAAGCACGGACCTAGCAGCCTGGCGTCGCATTGCTCGTCAACAGTGACGATCCAATGTCTGCGTCGAGCGCGAAGCGCTCGCAGCGCTCGCCGTCGGACACATCGATGAAGCTCTCGATGTGCTTGAAGCCGAGCTTCGCCAATATCCGCAGCGACGCGAAATTGCGCGCCGCTGCCTCGGCCGTCACCTGTTCAAGCGCCAGGGTTTCAAAGGCGTAGCGCAGGACTTCGCGCGCCGCCTCGCTGCCCATTCCGTGCCCCCAATGCGCGCGCGCCAGCACAAATCCCAATGCGGCTGCCTTGGCGTCGGTTGTGCCGAAGGACAGGGTTATCGTCCCGATCGCGTCCGATACTCCCGCCTGGTCTATGGACCACTGGATCGCCCTACCGTCGGCGAACCGCTGACGCGAGCGGGCCAACCATCGCTCGCCCGCTCCTATGTCGCTGGGAATGTGATCACCGGCAAGGGAGGCGGATTCGACATCCGTCGCGCGCGCAAACCATGCCGGGATATCCCGTTCGCTGGGCGCCCGAAGCATGAGCCTTGGTGTCATGAGTTTGGGAAATCGGACTGCTTCCATGAGGGCATTTTCGACCCGAGGCGGCGCCAATGCAACGGCGCGGGCAGGCCGCGTCCGCCAGCTGGAAATGACGGCCCCGCTTGCGTCCGGAACCAGCCATTCAGCCGCAACCAGCATGGTCGCGAAAGCGTACCGTTCCTATGGGACTTCGTAGAGTTCCAGCGGCAATCCATCTGGGTCGCTGAAGAAGGTAAACCGTTGATCTGTATATGGGTCGATGCGGATTGGCTCAACGGCGACGCCGGCGGCTTCCAGGCGCATGATCACGGGATCAAGATTGGCCACGGCAAATGCCAGATGCCTCAGGCCTGTCGCCTCTGGATAGGACGGCCTCTGCGCTGGGGCGGGGAAGGAGAACAATTCCAGCTGGACGGACCCGATCCGCAGATCGGCCTTCCATGACTGTCGCTCCTCCCGATAGACCTCCCGGATCAGATCGAGGCCGAGGAGTTCGACGTAGAACCATCGCGACCGGTCGTAGTCGGTGCAGATGAGCGCGACGTGGTGAATGGCGTTCAGCATGTTGTGAACTCTAGCGAAGCTTGGATTTGAGGCCAAGGTCACCAGCGGGCACGAAGCACTTTGTTATGTCGCCACTCAAAGATACAGTACGGCAGCTTCCAGGCTTGGCGGGGATCGGCGGACGGCGACCATGCGGCACATTGCTGACCGGCAGATTTTGAGCCGTCAACTTTCCTGGCGCGCCTCGAAATTAGTAGCATTTCACGCTGGTTTCACGACACGTATGGAATACGGTCCAAGGGACGGGGAGAACCGGAATGAACGCTCATCGCGGCACGACTACCGCCGGGCTGGCCGTGTCGGGCGGTGTTCAAGGCATCGCCGGCATTGTCGATCCGCGTCAGGTGCAGTTTCGCAACTTTGGCAATGTTGCCGGCGCGGACGAAGCCAAGCTCTATCATGGCCTGGAGACGCCTTGGGCCACTCAGTGCCTGTTTGCCAAGCTGCTGCGCAGGATGAGTGCGGCATCCGCCGGAGGTGGCAATAAAACCAACGAGCGGATTCCGGCAGGATACACCTATCTTGCCCAGTTCGCCGCACACGACATTATCCGCAATTCCTCGCTCAGTCCCTTGTTGGCGGCCCACGAGGCAGAGCGCCGCAACGAACGCGAGGAGGCGCTCCTGCTCGACGTGCTTTACGGCGGCGGACCGTTCTCGGACCCTGGTTTGTATGTAGTGGCCAAGCCGGGTGAAGTTGTCAGGTCGCTCATGCGTACCGGGCCAATGGCACCGCCGTCACCGAACGCCATGGCGATGCCCGCAGGCGCCTGTCCCTTTGCCATACGCGACTTGCCACGCTTTCAGCAAGCCGATCTGAGCGATGGATTCGAAAGTGGTCGGACGGATGTCTTGGTCGCAGACCAGCGTAGCGACGACAACGCCAACATTGCGCAAATGACGGCGCTTTTCCTGCATCTGCACAATGCCGTGGCCGGTGCGCTGAGCAGCAGCGGAATACCCAAAAAAGACGTCGAACTGCCGGCAGGTGCGTATCTTTTCGACCGGACACGCCGCGTCACGACGGCGATCTACCGGAATGTGCTGCAAAATGATTTGCTGCCGCGCCTTATCGCCAAGCCGATATGGGACCTCTACAACGCGAACGGGTTCAGACCACTGGTCGACATGCCGCAAGGTGTCCCGATTGAGTTTTCCCACGCGGCATACCGCTTGGGCCATTCCATGGTCAGGCTTTCCTATGTCTTCAATGACCAGCATCCGGAAGGCGAAGGGCTGGAAAACGTGTTGCTCAACCGCTCCTCATCACGCCCGCATAGATTCCCGGTCTCCGAACACTGGATCGCCGATTGGTCGCATTTCTTCCAGATCGCCGGCTCGACGCCGCAGTTCAGTCGGCGTATCGGACCAACGGTCAACGAAGTGCTGCTGAGTGCCTACAGCATGCCGATCCTGTGCGTCGGCCCCGATTCAAAGCCACTTGACCCCGCCACGGCGGGTCTGTTGAGCGAGGCAGACAGGGCTGCACTACCCGATCCGAATGCGTCGGGACTTCTGTTCAGCGATTTGGTCCGAGGAACCATTGGTGGCCTGCTCAGGCTCGATGCCTTGATCGAACAATTGCCTCAGGCCGCTCTCGCGACCGCGCCGTTACTCGGTGATGCCGGGAAGCGTGACCAGGCTATTCGATCCTGGCTTCAAGGTTCGACCGTTGCCTTCACCGCGGCCGAGGCGACTGAGCTGGCAGAAAATCCGCCGTTGCTGTTCTGGCTGTTGTTGGAGGCCGCGATCGAACAGGACGGGCTGTGTTTCGGTACCATCGGGTCGGTGATTGTAGGGGATGTCTTCATGGCAAGGTTCGCGGCCTCGCGCGCCATGATCGAAGATGACCCAATTACGCAAGACCTCGTCGCCAGACTGTTTCCCACCGGCATCCCGCGAACAATGGCCGACCTGATCCTTTTCGTCGCCAGCGCGCTCAATCTGGGCGACGCCTGGCCCCGGTTTATCACCCCGCCTACAACTCCTGGAGCTTAACCATGGCTGACCCCGTCGACAATCTGGACGCCTTTCCCGAACCGATCCAAACCCTTAACTTCGAGGCGACCGGCCGCAAGGTGGTGCAATGGGCACAGGATCCCAGCACGCGTCCGCGCGACTTGGCCGAGTTCAAGGCGCAACTCGATGGACTCGTCGTCGTGCCGGACCGCTACAAGGAAATCCAGATCGTTCAGGGATACGACCACGTCTTCTTCCTGCGGTTACCGCCCAACAATCAAGTGACGCAATCGCAAAAGAAGCTCCAGGCCGAACAAGGTGGCATGGCCGACTATGGCATTCCGGAATTCTATTTCGATGCCATTCTCGAAAAGGTGCCGTTCAACCGCGACAGTTTCTTCTACTCACGCATTGCGGACTACACCATTCGGGGCTGCCGATAGAACGGGCTCTGGCAAAGGCATATGGCTGACGACAATGCCGGCCCCGGCCAGCCCTTGGCGCAGTGCCTCGAGGGCATCTGGACTGTAGATCGGAAAGCTGTCCATGAGCCATGTGCCGACGTTGCCCGGCTCCGGTGACTCATTTCCAAACCACGTCGTCTTCAGCTGCGCTAAAAATCGGTCGGCCTCTTCATGCGCCGCTTTCTCGTTGCCGAGCAAGGCGAGCGCAGCAGCCTTCCAGCCGCCGATGTACGACACACTATCGGCGGCGCGCTCGGCCGCTTCGACGCAACCGGCATAGTCGCCAAGCAGGAACCGCACGCCCGCCTGATAGCTCCATTGCAGGCGTGAAACGCCGAGTCCGGTCTGCAGCGCCAGAGTGGCAATACGCCGCGCGTTCTCGCGATCATCGCAATAGGCAAGCCCGAGAGACGCGGAGACCAAGGTCCAGGGGTCGTTGCCATTGAGTTCGCAGGCCAGAAGGAAGCTGATGCCTGCCTGCTGCGGGACGCCGTTCATGGCGTAGGACCACGCCAGATGCAGTTGGCTTCGGGAATCGATCGGATCGATCTGGGTCGCCTGCTTGGCAAACGTCAGCGCTTCGGCGTGGCGTTCGCGTCGCCGGCCGATGCCGGGGAAGATCAAATGCCGTGAATTGATGATGCCGGCCAACCCGGCGTAGGCGGCAGCGAACCGTGGTGACTCTGCGATGATTGATCTGAACAGAGCCTCGGCCCTCTCCTCTGACTCCGGGCGCCATTGAAAGATCAGCTCCTGCGCCCTCAGCCAGCGGTCGAACTGCTCCAGCGACAGGTCCGGGATGCTGGCGATCTGAACCAGCCGTTCGGACGACATGCTGACGCCCAGCGCGACGGCGATGCGGCGGATGAGCCTCTGCTGGGTCTGGTACCACTGGCTGTTTTCGATGACAAACTGCTCACTCCAGATGTAGCGCCCCGATGCAAGCTGCTTAAGCGTCATGCTGAGACGCAATGTCGGCCCGTCGATAAATCCGGTCGCCTCGATGCAATAGGCATTCTCGGTGAAGCGGGGGGGATGCCCTTCCCATTCCATTACCGCCCAGTCGCGGAATCGCACCAGGGACGCGACCAGTTCACTGCGGAAGATTTGCACGGCGTTGCGCGCGCGGACGGAACCGCTCACCAATTCGAACTCCCGCACGAACAGCAGCACGCCGGCGGCGGGCTCTTGCAGCCGTTGCGCCTGGGACCCGAACGCCTCGGCGGCGATTGCGGACACCGCCCCCCTGTCCGTGGCCCCGATCGTACCAAGCTTGATGTCACTGACCAGTGCCTGCGTGGCGGCTGAAGGTTCGCTGTCGAACTCTGTTTCAAGCAGGTCCCAAAGCCCCTTATAGGCCCTCAAGGCCGTTGCTTGGTCGCCCATCCGAGCCGACGCTTCCATGACTGCGCGGCACCCGATCTCGTTGGTCGGATCGAGATTGAGCAGGGCTTGTCCGGCTCGCTTTAGCGCTGGCCAGTCTGCCGCAGCCTTGGCCATCGCTTCCAGACACGAGATAAATTCATCCTGAAGGCATTGCCGCTGGACGAGGACCCAATTCCGAAACGAGGGGTCGATGTCGTCCAGGCCATTGAGAAAGCTTTCGGCGACACGCTGCCTCTCCAGAAGGACGGGCGGAATCCTTCCAGCTTTCAGATCGTGCCTGATCTCACTCACATCCACTGTGACGAGCGACTGCTTCAGCGTCACGTTGAGCCGGTCTCCGACGAAGACCCCTTCGACTTCAGCCAGGCAGGTCTTGAGATCGACTACGGTTTGCCTGAGCGAGGCCCTCGCTCGTGCCTCGTCCGATTCACTCCAGAGCAAACCGCAGATGCGCTCGCGGGTTTCAAAACCATGAGGGCTGAGTGCAAGATAGGCAAGGACGGCACGCGATTTGCGGTTTCTCACGGCGATGTCTCGCCCAGATTGGCTCAGCGCTACCTTGTCAAGCGTCGTGACACGGATCAGCGGCGCAGTCCTCGTTGGGGAGTTGTGCCCGATCATCGTTGTCCCGCAACTGCCTCCGTCTACATAAGATCGGCGCGGCCGCTCGGGCCGGCCTGGTCAATGAGGGAACGAAGCCGACGCGACTGGAACGGCGACGGAAGAGGTTGCAGCCCTGGGACGAAGACTTTGGCGACGGGAATGTCAAACATCGGCGTGGTCAGATCTGCTGCGTATATGCGGTATTGCTTTTTAAGCATTTCGCCAACCAAGGATACGAAATTCAAGCCCTTTTCGGCATTTTTGTGCATCAGCAGGCTACTGGACAGGTGTGAGATGAGGTCCGTGTCGATTGCGCCAGGGGTCTCGGGGCGCTCCTCCTGCCGGCTGTCGACCTCGTCGAGCCTCTCAACTCCCTGTTCTGCGCGTTTCATTGCCGCCACATCGAGAGCCAATTCCATCTGGCACATTTCCAGCAGCGCCGCCCTCAGGGCGTTGCCCGCGTCCAGCCTGCAAGCCAGCCCGACTACCAGACCGCGACCATCCGCGTCGAAGGATAGCGCCGCGATTACAGGCGCGGGAAACTCACCCGATATGTCGAGAAACTGGGTGCATCTGCCGAGCTTCTCCTGCCTTATCCGCGCAAGCAGATCGAGCACGCCCGCGCCGGCAAGCGCTTCCAGTCCGATCAACCGGCCGCCGCGCCTGCTGCGCCACCAGGCGGCAGCCGCATCTCGCTCGATTGCTTCCAGCAGCGCCGAGGTCAGGGCAGCCTCGTGGGTTATCCCTGCGGCGCATCCGCAACTGGTCACCCAGGCGCTCCGGTTGGCGCTGCGAATGAAAAGTGTCTCGGGCAAATAGCCCTGCCGACCGTCGTCCAGCCGGCGCACGGGCACCCATCGGTCACTTTCACCGAAACCGGACTGCACCCGGAAATCATCGAGGTGTTCAGCCAGCCGAACGTCCTGCCAATGGCCTACACCATCTACCATCGTGCGGTTCATCGTCCCGTGCGGCACTTGCCATTCGCTATGATATTCGATGCCCTCGCCGATGCAGGCCTCGAATGCGCGCCCCGGGGTGAGGCCGACACCACTGAAGCTGGCAGAAGCGGGTGAGGCCGAATCTCCCCAACTGCGGTGTACCTGCGCACCAAAGAAGTGCAGCCCCGGTGCGTAGCGGGCGTGCAAGCGGAACAGATTGCCAAAGTTTGCCGCAGCTGAGAGTAGTCCTTGGCGGTTATTTGTCGCTATCAAGCCGGGATCTGTATCACCAGAGTCAAGGTAGCCGAGCGCACCGAGCAACCCGCGTGCCATTGCAGCCTGTTCAGGCGCTAGATCTTGCGGCCGTGAACAAAATCGCGCTGCCAGTTCAAACGCGTTTGCGGCGGTCAATCCACAATCCTCGCTGTTGAAGAAACCCTTTCCCTATTGTCTGCCACTTTCGCCCTACGATCTTGATCGGGTCAACAAAACGTTGCGTGCGAGGCGACCCAAGCTCGGCAAAGACACGGAGCTAAAGATGGCCGTCATCTCACGCTGATTTCACGCTAGCTGGGATAATGGTTGTTTCCGAGACGTCATCTCGACTGCCCCGGAGCTGAACGACCCGAACCGGACCCATCGAGACGATGGAAGATCGGCGCCAATTCATTTTCCTCCCGGGAGCGGCGCCGCGGGGCCATGACCGGATGGGGCCGGTCTGTGCCTCGCGGCCCACTGGGAAGGGCGAAGCGGCTTCGTCGACACAAGGCCATTCTGGGTTTCCTCCCGGGAGCGGCGCCGCGGGGCCATACCGGATGGGGCCGGTCTGTGCCTCGCGGCCCACTCGGAAGGGCGAATTGGCTTCTTCGACACAAGTCCATCCTCGGATCAAGAAATTCGACAACACAGGAGATCAAAAATGGCAGCGCATGGCACCCCGCCCCGTGGCATTGATGCGACACGATCGCCGTTGTTCGAAGGCCGCTTCGGTCGCATGTTCCGAAATCTGGCACCCGCAACGTTCGGGGCAAACGACCAGGACAACCGACGCAACCTCAAGGCGCTCGGCGCCGCCATGTCTGCTGACATTGACGAGCCGAAAGATGGGCTCGATGCCGAGGAAAGCGGGATTCCTGCCCTCTATACCTATTTTGGCCAGTTCGTTGATCACGACATCACATTCGATCCCGTCAGCACCTTGCGTAAATCGCTGGATCCCGATGGGCTCGTGGATTTCCGCACGCCGAGCTTTAATCTGGATAATGTCTATGGCCGGGGTCCAGCCGACCAGCCTTACATGTATACGAAGGAAGGCCGCTTCCGCCACGGCGATGCAATGACAGGGGCCGGTGGCCAGCCCGGCCACGATCTGCCGCGCTTCGCCGGACGAGCGATCATCGGCGACCCCCGCAACGATGAAAACAGTCTGGTGTCGCAGCTGCAAGGGCTGATGCTCAACGTGCACAACCGGATGGTCGATGACAATCCGGGCCTGGGTTTTGAAGCGGTCCAGCAGCTCGTCCGCTTCCACTACCAGTATGTTGTCGTGAATGACTTCCTCTCCAGGATCGTTTCGCAACCGATCCTAGACGCACTTAAGACGGACGGCCGCTTCGATCAAAAGCGATTGCGGTACTTTCACTGGCGCAACTTGCCGTTCATGCCAGTAGAGTTTTCGGTCGCCGCCTACAGACTTGGCCATTCGATGGTAAGGCCCGGTTATCGGCTGAACGACGACAAGCTGCTGCCGATCTTCCCACGCGCCGGCAAGCCGCATGAGGAGGCGCTTACCGGCTTCCAGACGATGAAGCCGGGTCGCGCTCTGGACTGGGGTCGATTTATCGACATTGACAAGCGCGCAGGTGGATCGGATCCCGAGACTGGAGATCCTGCCAATGTGCGTCGGCTGCAATTTGCCTACAGGATCGATACATCCCTCGTTGGTTTCCTGCACGATCTGCCGAAAGCCGTGGCGGGCGACCCGCCGGCCTCCCTCGGCGAGCGCAATCTCTTGAGGGGCTGGCTTCTCGGCCTGCCGTCCGGCCAGAGCGTCGCACGTGCCATGGCCATCGAGCCCCTGGCCGATGCGGACATCATAATCGGCAAGGCTGTGGATGCTCCCGAGGATGGTGATGTCGTAGGCCCGATCATCGATGCCGTCACAGCCAAGGGTGGCGACGGCAAGGCCTTCGCCGACAACTGCCCACTTTGGACCTATGTCCTTGCCGAAGCGGCAACAAACAAGACCAACATGGCTATCCCGACTACAGGAGGCGGCACACGTTCCACGCCGCAGCTTGGACCGGTGGGCGGCCATATTGTGGCTGAGGTGTTCCTGGGATTGCTGTTCGGCGACGGCATGTCCTACCTGTCGCTCGATCCTTTGTGGAAGCCTGTGAGCGGGGCAGGCTTCAGACTGAAGGATCTGGTCTCCTACGGGCTCGGCATGGGGCCGTCGCTTCACTACCGGTGAGACAGCGCTCGTTGCAAAATAGACCGCCGTGGCCGATCTCATGCGATCGGCCCTGCGTTCAGCGGCGATATCTGCTTTTGAAGGCCGGCAATAGCCGACCAAGTGACCGAGATGCGGCACAAAGCGGCCGTTCGCGTCGTTCAGGGCGTGCGTCCGCAACGGGCGGTGACCAAATTCCCGCAGCTATTCCTCGCTCCGCTTCTGCGCGATCAGGTCCAGCCGTTCGCGGTCGGAGCGTTCGCGCTCGTCGCGGTTGCGCACGTCCTTGTAGGCGCGCTCGACCATGTTGGTGCGGGCATTTGCCGTGGCGATGAGGCCGGCCTCCTGCCTGGCGCTTTCCAGGCTCGTCTCCTGGCGTACCACCGCCTGGGCGATGCGGCGGTGATAGAGATCGGGGAACAGGCCGGAGAGCGAATTGTCCTGGTCAAAATGGCCGATCAATTCCCTGGCCTCGGCTTCCGCCGCGTTAGCCGCGGCCAGGAAAGTGGCGTGACGGGTCTCGTGGAGCGCCTTCAGCTGTTCCTGCACCTTGACCAGTTTCTTCAGGCGGTCCTTGCGCGTGCTCATCTCACCTCGCCAAAGTCAGGTCGACGAAGCCGTCGACGAACAGCGACAGCATGGTGCCGATGGCGAAATAGAGGATGATCATGCCGCCGGCGATGACGAAGGGCTGGGAGATGAAATAGATCGGGATCTGCGGCGTCAGCTTGTTGACGAAGCCGATCGTCAGATTGACCAGAATGGCATAGGCGACGAACGGGCTGCCGAGGCGGATGACCAGGAAGAAGGTGTCCGACACGGTGTCGGTGATGTCGACCAGGGCGGCCTGCGGGTTGAAGAAGACGTTGACCGGCGCGACCGTGTAGGACGCCACCAAAGCGCGGACGATTTCGTGGTCGAAGTCGAAGACGAACAGCATCAACAGCGCCGAGAACGAGATGATGGCGGCGAGCGCCGCCTGCGGTTCCGGTTCCTCGATCGCCGGCCCGCCCGAGCCGCCATAGCCGATCAGCATGGCGATGGCCGAGCCCATGAAGCGCAATGCCTCCATGTAGAGCCTGGTCATGGCGCCGATCAGCCCACCGACCAGCAGTTCCGATATGATCATCGGCACCAGGATCTGCGGGCGCGGATCGACGAAGGGAATGATGCGGTCCCACAGGAACGCGAGCAGGCCGCCGGTGGCGGCGACCGCCACGAACAGCCTGACCTGCACCGGCACGCGGGCGCTGGACAGGCCCGGCATCAGCATGAAGCAGGCGCCGATGCGGCAGAAGGCGAGGAACGCCGCGATGACGACGCTCTGCGAAAGAACGCTCACGATATGGTCCCGAGCACCCTGATCTCGACGCCCTTGGCGATTTCGACATGCGAGAGCACCGGCAGCGTGGTGAACAGCCGCTCGATGATCATGCGCACATAGGGGCGGGCGTCCGGCGCGGTGACGAGAACGAAGCGCTCGCCGGCCTCGAGGAATTTCTTGATCGCCTTGGTGGCGTCCTGGCCGAATTCCTCGAGCTGGCGCGGGTCGATGTCGAACTCGCGCACCTCGCCCTTGGCGTCGCGCTTGAGGCTTTGATGGAAGGCGAGATCCCAGCGGTTGCCGAGGCGCAGCACCTTGAGCACGCCGCCTTCCGAAAGATCGCCGCAGATCTGCTGGGCCATGCGGATGCGGACGTGCTCGACGATCTGCTCGGTGCGGCGCACATGCGGCGCGATCTCGGCGATGGCCTCGATGATCAGATGCAGATTGCGGATCGAGACGCGCTCGGCTAGCAACAGCTTCAGCACCGCCTGCAGGCCGGGATAGGAGATGTGCGTGGTGCAGATTTCGTCGGCGAGCTTGCGGTATTCCTGGTCCTGGCGTTCGAGCAGCGCCTTCATGTCCTTGTAGGACAGAAGCTGCGGCAGGTTGTTACGGATGACTTCCGAGAGATGGGTGAGCAGCACGGACATGTTGTCGGCAAAAGTGTAGTTCTCGCGCTTCAAATCCTCGGCGAAGGTTTCCATGACGGAATAGGCGCGCATGCCGAAGGCCGGTTCGCGGATCTCTTCGCCGGGGATTTCGGGTACGTCGCGGCTGCCGAGCAGAACCATGATCTCGCCGACGCGCATCGAATATTCGGCGACCACCGTGCCGTGCACCTTGATCTGATAGCTCTTCGGCGGGATGGCGAAATCGTCGGCGACACGCACTTCCGGCACGACGAAGCCGTATTGCTGGGCGAATTTCTTGCGCATCTTGGCCATGCGGAAGACCAGCTCCTGATGCGAGACCAGAAGCCGGGTCGACAGCTGCTTGCCGATCAGCAGTTCGATCTCGGCGGTGGCGAGCGAGGCCTTGACCGAGTTCTTCTCTTCCTCGGCCTTGGTCGCCTTTTCCTGCGTCTTCAGCGCCTCGGCCTCGGCGAGGACGCGGTTGGCGCGCATCGGGATGATGTAGCCGAGGCCGGCCATGCCGCCGGCCAGCGCGAAGAAGGGGAACAGCGGCAGGCCGGGCATCAGGCCGAGCAGCACCAGCAGCGCCGCCGCCACGTAAAGCGCACGCGGATGGGCGCCGAGCTGGCCGAACACGGCCTGGTTGGTCGAGCCGCGGGTGCCGCCCTTGGAAACCAGCAGGCCGGCGGCGAGCGAAACGATCAGCGCCGGGATCTGGGTGACCAGACCGTCGCCGACCGACAGCTTGATGAACACGTCGGCGGCCTGGCCCATGCCCATGCCGTGCCTGATGTAGCCAATGGCGATGCCGCCGACGATGTTGATGGCGGTGATGATGAGGCCGGCGATGGCGTCGCCGCGCACGAATTTCGAGGCGCCGTCCATCGAGCCGAAGAAGGAGCTTTCTTCTTCCAGTTCGCGGCGGCGCAACTGCGCGGTCTTGTCGTCGATCATGCCGGCGGAAAGGTCGGCGTCGATCGACATCTGCTTGCCGGGGATGGCGTCGAGGGTGAAGCGGGCGCCGACTTCGGCGATACGCGTTGCGCCCTTGGTGATGACGATGAAGTTCACCACGATCAGGATCATGAAGACGATGAGGCCGATGACGAAGTCGCTGGCCATCACCAGCTTGGAGAAACCGGCGATGACATAGCCTGCGGCGTGCGTGCCCTCATTGCCATGCGACAGGATCATGCGCGTGGTGGCGATGTTGAGGGATAGCCGCAGCATCGTGGCGATGAGCAGCACGGTCGGGAACGAGGAGAAATCGAGCGGCCGCTGGATCCACAGCGCCACCATCAGGATCAGCACCGAAAGCGCGATCGAGAAGGCGAGGCCGATGTCGATGAGGAAGGCCGGGATCGGCAGGAACAGCACGGCCAGGATGATGACGATGCCGAGCGCGAAGAAGATGTCGCGGCCATTCTTGGCCACCGCGCCGGGCTGGATGCTTTCGCTGATCGCCATGTAAGTCCTCGAACCATAGGCTGCCGCGCATGGGACAGCCCGGCGAGGGTAGTTGGCCAAGCTTGCGCGAGGGTGGGAGAGTGGCTAGATCGACGATCCCGCAAGAAGGAAGACCCATGCTTCTGATCATCGGCACGATCCGTTTGCCTGCCGGAAAGCTGGAGGAAGCAAGGCCGGTGATGGAGCGCATGATCTCGGGCAGCCGCGCCGAGGATGGCTGCCTGGAATATTCCTATGCGCGCGACGTGCTCGATGCGGGGCTGATCCGGGTCACCGAGGTGTGGCGCGACAGGGCGGCGCTCGATGCGCATTTCCGCTCGCCGCACATCGCCGAGTGGCGCGCGAGCTGGCCGGCGCTTGGTATCGGCGAGCGCAATCTCGTGCTGTATGAAGCCGGTGAGCCCATGCCGACCTGATCGACCGCTCTCGGCTGGACAGCAACCGGGGGCAATCAGGACTTGGCTGTGGCGGCTGTGGCGACGCCGACCAGCCAGCGCCTGACGGCGCGTTCTTCCGCTTCCGACAGCCCCTGCGTCAGCTCGCTCTCGATCGCCTGCACGCGCAGACGGCAGGCGTGCAGCAGTGCGCGACCGCTGTCGCTGAGATCGATGTGCTGGATGCGGCCATGCACGGCATGCGGCTTGCGCACCAGCGAGCCGGCCCGTTCGAGATTGGCGACGATGACGCTGAGCGTTTGCGGGGTGAGCAGCGCCATCCGGGCCAGATCGGCATTGGAGAGGCCAGGATAGGCCGCAAGCATGGTCAGCGTGGCAAATTGCGGCTGCGTCACGCCGAGATCGCCCAGTGCCCTGTCCATCCTGAGCCGATGCGCGCCGGCGGCCTGGCGCAGGAGATAGCCGAGATAGCCTTCCTCGCCGCGTTTGCCTTCGCCGGGGGCGGGTATCGATGCGTGCGGATTCGGCTTGCGCATAATGTAAGAGCTCTTATATGTTGTTCGTGCACTGATATTAGGACATTAAGGAGTCCCTGACGATGGGTCATCGGATCTTTCTTGCCGGCGCCTCCGGCGCCATCGGCCAGCGACTGATCCCGCAACTTCTGGCCGCCGGCCATCAGGTGACGGGCACGACGCGCAACGCGGACAAGGCCGCGATATTGCGCGCCCTCGGAGTCGGGCCGGTCGTCGTGGACGTCTTCGATGCCGAGGCGCTCTCGCGCGCGATGCTCGCCGCCAAGCCTGATATCGTCGTCCATCAACTGACCGACCTGCCGCCAGGGCTGGATCCGAGCCGGATGGGCGAGGCGGTCGTGCGCAATGCCCGCATCCGCGACGAAGGCACGCGCAATCTGGTCGCGGCCGCCGTCGCGTCCGGTGTCCGGCGCATGGTGGCGCAAAGCATCGCCTGGGCCTATGCACCAGGCCCGGAACCGCATGACGAAGCCGACCCGTTGGATGGCGGCGCGAGCGGCAATCGCGGCATCAGCGTCGGTGGCGTCATTGCCCTGGAAAAAGCCGTTCTCAACGCGCCATTCGCCGGCGTCGTGCTGCGATATGGCCAGCTCTATGGGCCGGGAACAGGAACCGATACGGCCGCCGGCGCATCGCCGGTGCATGTCGATGCCGCCGCCTATGCCGCGCTGCTCGCGCTCGACAAGGGTGCGCCGGGCGCCTTCAACGTGGCGGAACCCAACCCGGCGGTCTCGACGCAGAAAGCGGTCGATGAACTCGGCTGGCGCCCGGACTTCCGTTTGCCTGCCTGAATTCGGAGACATCGATATGATCGGCAATCAAGGTCGCTTGCGCACCGGCCAATCTCTTATCGCCATCAGCGCCGTAGCGGTCCTGTTCGCGCTTGCGGCAAAGTGGGCCGGCCCGGGTTTCACAGGCGTCGTGCCTGACGGCATGGAAACGCACATACATATGGCAAACGCCGATGCGGACGACACCGCCCGGGCACGGCCGAAGACGGTCGTGACGCCGATCTCCTGCGAGAGACTGCCCAACGTGCCGGGCAAGTCGATCACCACCGCGATCGTGGCGTTTCCGCCAAACGGTTTCACGCCTCGCCACCGGCATCCGGGCTCGGTAAGCGCCTTCGTCCTGAAGGGCACGTTGCGCTCACAGCTACAAGGGAGTCCCGCCGGTACCTACAGCGCGGGGCAGACATGGTTCGAGCCGCCTGGCACCGTCCATCTCTTCGCCGAGAATGCCAGCACCACCGAGCCCGCCGAATTGCTGGCGACATTCATCGCCGACGATGATTGCGGGGCGCTGACCATACCGGACTGACGACAGAACCGATTGCCTCCCGATTATAGCGGGAAGACCTCGTCAGCCGGTTTCACGGCCATAATGGCGCCTTTGATGTCGCCATTGTGGTTGTCATGCCGTGCCACCCGGCGTATCAGGCAGGTCTGCCCTTTGATATCGGCGAGCCGCCCGAGTGCTTTCCAGAAACCAGCCACAAGTCTATGCCCGCCGGCTGCGCGCGGTGCTTCTGCGATCAATTCCGCTGCTCGAGGCGCGCGGCATCGCCGTGGTCATGCTGGCGGGCGTCGTCGGCGTCATGGCGGGCATACTGGTCACGGCGATGAGCCAGATCGTGCAGGATCTACACGGGCTGTTGTTCGGCGTTCAGCCCGGCGGCCGGCTTTCCGGCATGTTCTCGCTCGCCAATCCCATGCAGGCTCTGATCCCGGCGATCGGCGGCGCCCTGCTTGGGTTGACGGTGATATGGCTGCGGCTGCGCAAATTCCGCACCCCGGTCGATCCGATCGAGGCCAACGCGCTCTATGGCGGTCGCATGTCGCTGACCGACACCTTCATCATCGCCGGCCAGACGATGATCTCCAGCGGCTTCGGCGCTTCGGTCGGCCTGGAAGCCGGCTACACGCAGGTCGGCTCCGGCCTGGCGTCGCGGCTGGCGCGCATCTTCAGGCTGCGCCGCAACGATGTCCGCGTCCTTGTCGGCTGCGGTGCGGCCGGGGCCATCGCCGCCGCGTTCGACGCGCCGCTGACCGGCGCCTTCTACGGTTTCGAACTGGTCATCGGCATCTACTCGGTCGCCAATGTCGCACCTGTCATGACGGCCGCGATCTCCGCCTCGCTGACCGCGGAAATGTTCGGCGGCGTGCCGTTTCCGTTGGAGCTTTCTGGGCTGCCGCAACTGACCGCCAGCCAATATGTGCCGTTCCTGCTGCTCGGGCTGCTGGGCGGCGCGGCCTCGATCGCCATCATGCAACTGGTGACGCTGATCGAGCGCGGTTTCAACAGGCTGTCGGTCGATGCCTCGCTGCGCCCCGTCGTCGGCGGTGTCATCGTCGGCCTGCTGGGGCTGATCACGCCGCAGGTGCTGTCCAGCGGCCATGGCGCGCTGCACCGCGAATTCGCCATGAACTATGGGCTGACCGTGGTGGCCAGCGTCTTCGTGCTGAAATTGGCGGCGTCGGCCATCTCGCTGGGCTCCGGCTTTCGCGGCGGCCTGTTCTTCGCCTCGCTGTTCCTCGGCGCGCTGCTCGGCAAGGCATTCGCCGGGGTGATGGCGTTGGTTTCCCCGGCGACCGGTATCGACCCTTCGGTTGCCGCCGTCGTCGGCATGACCTCGCTTGCCGTCGGTGTCGTCGGCGGCCCGCTGACGATGACCTTCCTGGCGCTGGAATCGACCCGCGACCTGACGCTTACCGGGGTCGTGCTGGCCGCCTCGATCATGGCGGCGATCCTGGTGCGCGAAACCTTCGGCTATTCATTCTCGACATGGCGCTTCCATCTGCGCGGCGAGACGATCCGCAGCGCCCACGATGTCGGTTGGATGCGCAGCCTGACCGTCGGCTCGATGATGCGCAAGGACATCAAGACCATCGATGCCGCGACGACGCTGGCGGACTTCCGCAAGCAGATCCCGCTGGGTTCGGCGCAGCGCGTCATCGCCGTCGACCCGGGCGACCAGTATGTCGGCGTGCTGATCGTAGCCGAACTGCATAGCGATCCCGCCGGCGGCGAGGTGCCGGTGCGCGATCTCGCGCAGTACAAGGATGCCGTCCTGGTGCCCAGCATGAACGTGCAGACCGCCGCCGAGACGTTCCAGCGCGCCGGGGCCGAGGAACTGGCCGTCGTCGAGGATTTCACCGACCACATCGTGCTCGGTCTGCTCACCGAGGGCCACCTGATGCGGCGCTATGCCGAGGAACTCGAAAAGGCACGCCGGGACCTTTCGGGCGAAGGATAAGGCTTCTCCCTACGCGTCCCCTTGTCAATCGGCTGCGCGGCTTACTCATGCGACCTCTCCGACTTGCAGGCTGGCCCAGCTAGTGGCGCCGTGCTGGCGCCCACGGATGGCTTGTCAGTTGTACAGTGGTACTGTACATAGTGTTAAGTGCGGTGAGGAGACGGCATGAGCAAGGGGCCGGACAAGACTTCGGCGAAAACGGGCGAGACACCGGCCGCGACGCACGCCCACCAAGTGCTGGGCATGCGCCTCAAGAGCCTTCGCCTCGCCCGCAGGCTGTCCCTGCGGGAGCTTGCGGAAGCAACCGGGACGAGCGCCAGTTTCATCAGCCAGCTCGAACGCGGCCTGACAGGGGCCAGCACCGCCTCGCTCAACCAGATGGCCTCGGCGCTCGGCGTCAGCGTCGCCATGCTGTTCGAGGAAAGCACGGCGCAAAACCATGGCGTTCTGAGACGAAGCGAGCGGCCGAGCCTGCCGCCCAGCGACGGCTGCCGCAAGATGCTGCTGTCGCGCCCGCCGCTGAGCGATATGGAGGTCTATGTCGGGGAATTCGACATTGGCGGCTCGACCGGGCCCGATCGTTACACCCACGGCGACGCGCAGGAGATGCTCGTCGTGCTGCGCGGGGTCGTCGAGGTCTCGCTCGGCGACGCCCGTCACGTCCTCGAGGAGGGCGACAGCATCGAATACACGACTTCGACACCGCATCGCTCAGAGAACATCGGCAGTGGCCGAGCCGAAGTGATGTGGATCATCGCGCCGCCGACCTCGGTGCGCGCCGAGCTTGATCAATACACGGCCTGGAAACCGCTCGCGGCCAGGTAGGTCCAATCCAATGCGGGCATCAATGGGAGAATGACAATCATGCAGAAAACGAAAGCTTTGTATCTCAGCGCCGTGATGGCGCTTGGCGTGCTGGCAACCGCAGCGTTCGCACAGGAGAAGCCGGTTGCGGGTGAGGTCAAGGAGGGGTCGCTGAAGGGCAAGACCCTGACGTTCGTCTCCTATGGCGGCATCTACCAGGACGGCCAGGCGGCCGCGCTGAAGGAGTTCGTCGACAAGTCCGGCGTCAAGCTGCTCAATGACGGTCCGACCGAGATCGCCAAGCTGCAGGCGCAGGTCGAGTCCGGCAATGTCACCTGGGATGTTGTGGATACCGACGACCTGCCGCCTTACGTCTATTGCGGCAAGCTGTTCCAGAAGCTGGATCTGACGAAGCTCGACGTCTCGAAAATCCCGGAAGGCCAGGTCGGCGAGTGCTCGGTGCCGGCGATGAACTACGGCGTCGTGCTGATGTACAACAAGGAGAAGTACAAGGATAACCCGCCCAAGAGCTGGGCAGACTTCTTCGATACGGCAAAGTTCCCGGGCGTGCGCGGGATCGACGGCTCCGGCAGCCCGACGGGCGGCTTGCTCGAACAGGCGCTTAAGGTCGCCGGCGGCGATCCGAAGGCGATGACGGTGGCCGATATCGACAAGGCCATCGATGTGGTCCGCAAGCTCGGCCCCGATACCATCTTCTGGAAGACGGGTGCTGAATCGCAGCAGCTGGCGGAGTCCGGCGAGGCCGACATGCTGATGATGTGGACCGGCCGCGCCATGACCGCGGTCAAGAACGGCGCCAAATACGCGCCGGCCTGGCAGGATTGGCTGGTGGTGATGGACCAGATGACGATCCCGGTCGGCGTCAAGGATACGGACGCATCCTACGCGCTGCTCAATGCCTATCTCGGCAAGCATGCACAGGAGGTTCTGGCGGAGCAGACGTCCTACACGCCGATCAACAGCGACGCGCAGCCCAAGGTCGACGCTTCCGTCTCCGCCTTCCTGACCAACACGCCGGAGCGCCAGAAGCAGGGCTACAAGCAGAATTTCAAGTTCTGGGTTCCGAACTTCGCGGTGGCGCAGGAAAAGTGGTCGGCGCTGATGGCCGGCAACTGACCGGCTGGCGGAGGCAAAGCCCGTGAGCGCGCTCGAACCGACAACGCCTTCCGTCCCGAAACGGGGTTGGCTATCGCGGCCGTTCGCGCTCACGCTGCCGGCGCTGATTCTGCTGGCAGCCGTCATCGGCTATCCGCTGCTCACCATCGTGTTGCGCAGCCTCTCGGAGCCGCAATGGGGCGTGCAGAATTACCTCTGGTTCTTCGGTGCGCCCGTCAATCTCACGGTGCTCCAACGCACCTTTGTCATCTCGGCATGGGTTACGATCGTCTGCGTGGTCTGCGCCTATCCTTATGCCTATCTGATGACCGCCGTCGGGCCACGTGCGCGGCTCGTCCTAGTGCTCTGCGTGCTCATCCCGTTCTGGGTGAGCGGGGTGGTTCGCACGCTCTCCTGGGTTATCCTCTTGCAGGATTCGGGTGTCATCAATTCGCTGCTGCGCGCGGCCGGGTTCGACAGCATCCGTCTGATCCGCACCCAGACCGGCGTGGTCATCGGCATGGCGCAGGTGCTGTTGCCCTTCATGATCCTGCCGCTCTATTCGGTGATGAAAGGCATCGACCTCAGGCTGATGCGGGCGGCGCAAAGCCTGGGCGCCCGGCCTTCGCGCGCGTTCTTTACGGTGTACCTGCCGCTGTCGCTGCCGGGCGTCTATGCCGGCGCGATCATCGTCTTCATCCTGGCGCTGGGCTTCTACATCACGCCGGCACTGCTCGGCGGCCCGCGCTCGACCATGCTGTCGACGCTGGTGCAGACCCAGGTGCTGAGCCTTTTGCAATGGGGCCGCGGTGGTGCCATGGGCGTGGTGCTTTTGGTCACCACCTTCGTGCTCCTGGCGCTTGCGGCGCCGGTGATGCGGTCCAGGTACCGGGAAGCGGGGCGGCGCTGATGGAAATGAAGCCGCTCACACGCGTCATCCTCGGCCTCGTCTGCCTGCTGGTGGCGATATGGCTTGTCGCGCCGATGCTGGTCGTCGTGCCGATGTCGTTCAACGAGAACAAGTCGCTCGCCTTCCCGCCGCAGGGTTTCTCCTGGCAATGGTACCAGAACTTCTTCACCAATCCGGACTGGATGTCGAGCTTCCTGAACTCGGTGAAGGTCGCCTCGATCGTGGCGGCGCTGGCGACAGTGCTCGGCACGCTTGCAGCCTTCGGCCTCGACCGCATGAAAGCGCGGCCGGCCAACCTCCTGCGCATGCTCATGCTGACGCCTATGGTGGTTCCCGGCGTTGTGCTGGCCATTGGAATCTACGCCGTTTATCTCGACGCCCATCTCGTCGGAACGCTGACTGGCTTTGTCCTCGCCCACACCATCCTTGCGCTTCCCTTCGTGCTGATCGCGGTCTCCGCCAGCCTCGAAGTGTTCGACCGGCGCCTCGAGACGGCGGCGGCGAGCCTCGGCGCGGGAGCGCTGACCGCGTTCCGCACGGTGACCTTGCCGCTGATCCTGCCGGGCATCCTGTCCGGCCTGCTCTTTGCCTTCGCCACCTCCTTCGACGAGATCGTGGTGTCGCTGTTCATCACCAACCCCTACCTCAAGACCTTGCCCGTGCAGATATTCTCTTCCATCACCCGCGACGCCGACCCGACGGTCGCCGCCGTCGGCACCATCCTGCTTTTGGCCACCACGATCCTGATCGGCGGCGGCATGCTTCTTCTTGGCCGCGAGCGGAAAGGACCCCAATGAAGCCGGGACAGGAGAGCAAGGGCGCGGCGATCGATCTCGAATCGATCAGCAAGGCCTATGGCGGCTTCAAGGCGCTGGACGGCGTGTCGCTGCGCATCGAGCCCGGCGAGTTCATGACGCTGCTCGGCCCGAGCGGTTCCGGTAAGACCACGACGCTGAATGTCGTGGCCGGCTTCACCGATCTGACGAGCGGCAAGCTGCTGGTCGGCGGCAGGAACGTCGTCGGCGTGCCGGCGCACAAGCGCAACATCGGTGTCGTCTTCCAGCACTACGCGCTGTTCCCGCATATGAGCGTCGGCCGCAACGTCGCCTATCCGCTGACGCTGCGCGGCGTCGATCAGGCAGAGCGAAAGGCGCGCGTGGCAAGGGCGCTCGACATGGTCAAGATGGGCGACTTCGCGCATCGCTATCCCAGCGAATTGTCGGGCGGCCAGCAGCAGCGCGTGGCGCTGGCCCGCGCCATCGTCTTCGACCCACCGCTGTTGCTCATGGACGAGCCGCTCGGCGCGCTCGACAAGAAGCTGCGCGAATGGCTGCAGCTCGAGATCAAGCGCATTCACCGCGAGCTCGGCACCACCTTCGTCTATGTGACGCACGACCAGGAGGAGGCGCTGGTTCTGTCGGACCGCATCGCCGTGTTCAATCGCGGGCGCATCGAGCAGGTCGGCACCGGCCGCGAACTCTACGACGAACCGGCGACGCTGTTCGTCGGCCGCTTCATCGGCGACTCCACGGTGCTGCGCGGAGAGGCGCGAAGCGACGGCACGAGCACGGCGCTGCGCATTGCCGGCGAGACGGTGACGGCACCGCGCCGGATCGCCGGCGAAGCCAGCCCGGTCATGTTGCTGCGCCCCGAAAAGCTCGCCATCCGCCGGTCCGGCCAGGACGCGGCAGGCACCACCAACCGGCTGCCGGGGACGATCGCGGAGGCCATCTATCTCGGCTCGGGATCGAAATACGAAGTCAGGCTCGCTGACGGCTCCGTGGCGATCGTGCGCTCACCGCTGACCGGCGACAGCTTCGGCCTCGGCGACAGGGTGGAGCTCTGCTTCGACGGTGCCGACGCCAAGCTTCTGGCCGACGACAGCTCGGCCGACGCGACGCTGACCTGATCCAATCAATTCGAAAGTCATCCCATGCAAGCCAAGCGAAACGGCGACATATCGTTCTGGTATGCGGACCTGGGAGGGGTTCCCGCGCCCCGGCCACCCTTGCCCGGTGATATCGAGGCAGATGTCGCGATCGTCGGTGCCGGCTATACCGGCCTGTGGACCGCCTATTATCTGAAGAAGGCGAGGCCCTCGCTGCGCATCGCGCTGATCGAGCGCGAGTTTGCCGGTTTCGGCGCTTCGGGCCGCAATGGCGGCTGGCTGTCGGGCGGCTTCTCCTGGTCGCGCGAAAAATATCTCAAGACCTCGACCCGGCAAGGTGTCAGCGCCATGCAGGCGGCCATGGCGGGCTGCGTCGACGAGGTGATCCGGGTGGCGAGCGCGGAAGGGATCGATGCCGATATCCGCCGCGTCGACAACCTGACGGTGGCCACCAACCCGGCGCAGCTCGAACGCGCGCGCGCGGAGTGCGAAACGATCCGCGCCTGGGATGTCGACCCGACCCGCGTCGAGATGCTGGATCAAGCGGCGACGCGGGCGCGCATCAACATCCGAAATGTCATGGGCGGCTTCGTCGTCCACGGCCAGGCGCGGGTGCAGCCGGCCAAGCTGGTGCGTGGACTTGCCGCCGCCGTCGAGCGCCTGGGCGTGGCGATCTACGAACAGACGACGGTGACGGCCATCGCCAAGGGCAGCGTGACGACGAACCGCGGCACGGTGCGGGCGGAAACCATCATCCGCGCGACAGAAGGTTTTACCGCGGGCATTCCCGGCGAAGAGCGGACCTGGCTGGCGCTCAACAGCGCGCAGATCGTCACCGAACCGCTGTCCGAGGCGCTTTGGCGCCAGATCGGCTGGGAGGGTCACGAGCTTCTCGGCAATGCCGCCCACGCCTATTGCTATGCCCAGCGCACGCGCGAGGGGCGCATCACCATGGGCGGGCGCGGCGTGCCCTATCGCTACGGCTCGCGCACCGACGTCAATGGGCAGACGCAGCAGGCTACGATCGACCAGCTGCATCAGATCCTGACGACGCTGTTGCCGCAGACGGCGAGCTGCCGCATCGAGCACGCCTGGTGCGGCGTGCTCGGCGTGCCGCGCGACTGGTGCACGACCGTCGGGCTCGATCCCGCGACCCGCATCGGCTGGGCCGGTGGCTATGTCGGGCTTGGCGTGTCGAGCTCCAATCTTTCGGGTCGCACGCTCGCCGACCTGATCCTCGGCCAGGACACCGAGCTTACAAAGCTGCCCTGGGTCAACCGCAAGGTCAGGCCATGGGAGCCGGAGCCGTTCCGCTGGCTCGGCGTGCATTCGATGTACCAGCTTTATCGCATCGCCGACGGGCGCGAGGCCGCCGGGCTTGCGCATACGTCGAAACTGGCCGCGCTCGCCGACGGCATTACCGGCCACTGACTGATGGAGACCAGTTTGATCGACCTTTCGACCTTCCACGATCTCGCCAAGGCCGACATCGGCGCGTTCTCACCCAAGCCCACCTCCATCGAGGGGGACCAGGTCGAGGCGGTGCGCTCGCTTTTCCAATCGCCGGACGGGACCGTCGACATCGGCATCTGGGAATGCACGCCCGGCCGCTTCACCGCCGACCGCACGGGTTCGTCGGAGATATGCCATATCATTTCGGGGCGGGTCGAGGTGAGCCGCGCCGACGGCGAGGCGCGTGAACTGGGGCCAGGCGACCTTCTCGTGCTGCCGCGGGGATGGAAGGGCGAATGGCGCATCCGCGAGACCACGCGCAAGCTCTACATGATCCAGTCGGCCGGCTGATCGGCTGATATCAGCTAGGCGGGGTCAGTGCTCGATCGGCCCCTTGGCCATCACCAGTGCTGTGCCGGCGGTGGTCGGACGCTCGATGACGCGACGCACGCGCGGCGGCTCGTCGCCGCTGTGCAGCGCCCGCAAGCGCTCGCCGACCATGGCGTCGGCATGGGTGATGCGGCCATTGTGGCGCACATATTCGAGCCAGGTCGGCGTGTGGTAGTGCTCGATCCATATCGAGGGATTTTCGAGATCGCGCGCCAGTGTCCAGTTGCGGGCGCCGTCGCGGCGGCGGATGCGGCCGCGTTCGGCCATGGTGGCGAGGAATTCCGCCTCGTCCTCGTGGCGGATGATGTATTCGATCATGATGGCGATGGGGCCGCTGCGCGGCTTCAGGTCGAGCGCCAGATGCGGCTCCTTGAAGCGGTTGAGCGGGTCGAGGTTCAGCACCTGCTGCTGCGGCAGCGGCAGGACAAGACCGATGGCGCCGCCCGCCAGCATGGCGATGGCGGCGGCGATCAGCGCCGTCTCGGCGCCATGCGCATCGGCGACGACGCCCCAGATCCAGCTGCCCAGCGCGATGCCACCGAAGGTCGCGGTCTGGTAGACCGACAGCACCCGGCCGACCACCCAGCGCGGCGTCGCCATCTGCACGGTGACGTTGAAGTGCGAGAGCGCGATCACCCAGCAGGCACCGCCGACCAGCAGGCCGAGCGACGTCTGCCAGGCGTGATGGCTGAGCGCGGCATTGAAGGCGCAGACGGCGAAGCCGGCGAAGGCACAGCGCACCATCGTCTCGCTGGAGAGCAGCTGCCGCAGCCGCACGCTGATCAGCGCGCCGCCGACGGCGCCGATGCCGAAGGCGCCCAGCATGATGCCGTAGGTCAAGGCATCGCCCTTGACGACGTCGCGTGCCACCAGCGGCAAGAGTGCCAGGACGGCGCCGGCGGAGAAGCCGAAGGCTGCGCCCCTGACCAGCACCTTGCCGATATTGGGGGACATGGCGACATAGCGCAGGCCGGCACCCATGGCAGCGCCCAGCGACTCGCGCGGCAAGGTCGACACCGGCACATCCGGCTTCCAGCGGGCCATCACGATGATGAGGCCGATATAGCTCACCGCGTTCGCCGCGAAGGCGGCCGCGGCGCCGGCGGCCGCGACGATGATGCCGCCGATCGCCGGGCCGACGCTGCGTGTCAGGTTGAAGCCCATGGAGTTCAGCGCGACGGCCGCGGGCACCTTGTTGCGGGGTACCATGTCGCCGACGGACGCCTGCCAGGACGGGCTGTTGAGCGCCGTGCCGCTGTCGATCAGGAAAGTGAAGGCAAGCAGCGTCCAGGGCGTGAGCAAATTGTAATAGGTGAACACCGTCAGAAGCACCGAAACGACCAGCATGAAGGTCTGCGCCACCAGCATCACCTTGCGCCGGTCGAAGCTGTCGGCGATGGCGCCGGCGACAAGCGCGAACAACATGATCGGCAAGGTCGTCGAGGCCTGGACCAGGGCGACCTGATAGGGCGAAGTGGCGATCGTGGTCATCATCCAGGCGGCGCCGACGCCCTGGATCAGGCCACCGAAATTGGAAACGAGACTTGCCGACCAGACGGCGCGGAAAATGCCATGCCGAAACGGCGCCAGCGCCGAAACGCCTTCGCTGTCCGGTTTCTCGTCAATCATGGATGGGTTCCTGCCAGAGCGTGCTGATCCTTGCGGTTTCTCCGCATCGTTTGCCGAAACTATGGCATTGCGCCGCAAAGGGCGAACGTCATGCGCGGAAGATCATGGTCCAACAAGGGGATAGAGGAGGGCCAGCTTTGCTGTGAGGGGCCGGGTTCATCCGCGCGCAGCATGCCTTGCATGCCGCGATGAAATCGGCCGATAGCTGGAGCCGTTCTTTCGCGCCTTCATGTTCTGAAGCGGAATGTGCTTTTCCGCGACTTCTTCAGAACCCGTTCTGGATGCGCTGGAAGATGACGTTGGTGAAGGCCGATATCTGGCCGCCAATGAACGGGCCTGTGAGCGCCACCACCAGCATGATGGCGACGATCTTCGGCACAAAAGTCAGGGTGATTTCCTGGATCTGCGTCAGCGCCTGGATGAGGGCGATGCCGATGCCGACCGCCATGGCGACCAGCACCACCGGAGCGGACGCGGTCAGCACCGTCCACACCGCGTACTGGACGATGTCGAGGGCGTCGGCCTCGTTCATGCGGGCGGTTGGCCTAGCTTGCCGGCTTGATCGACACGCCCGGGCCGACGGGGACCTTGGTGCCATCCTGCAGCACCGCTATCAGTCCGCTGCTGGCGAGCGTCACCGAAGCCACTGTTCCGGTGGTCTTGCCGTCGGCCGACGTGATCGAGCGGCCGATGATCGCATCGGCCTGCGACAGCGCCGAGGACTGCATGATCTGGTCGAGCTTGGTGTTGGTCTGCACCGATTGCTCGACCTGCGAGAAGGTGGCGAGCTGGGCGACGTACTGCGTCGAATCCATCGGCTTGGTCGGATCCTGGTTCTTCATCTCGGCAATCAGAAGCTTCAGGAAGGACTGGTAGTCGACTGCTGTCTTCGAGGTCGACGTGGTGGTCGAATTGGCGCCAACCGGTATCGTCGTCGTCATGTCCACGGTCATCAGTAGCGTGCTCCCACGGCCAGCGGGCGCGGTTCGCCCGGAACATCGTCATTGCCGCCAAGCGCGCGGCGTTCGAGAGGATAGAGCGAACGGATCGCCTTCAATGCCTCGTAAATATGATCCTCGCCGACCATACGGTCGATCTGCTTCAGTGCGCTGCAGATATCAGCGTCCTCGAAACTTGCGATGAGCAACGGCAGCGAGCGGCGGAACATTTCGCGGGCGTCATCAGCGCCGGCCGGGTTGATCAGCATGACCTGCACGATGAAGTAAAGCTGCCTGAGCGGCGTCGACGCCTGGTCGGCCTGGATCACATGACCTTCGAGCAGGAACTGCACGTCGTTCATCAGTTCAATGGTGACCTTACGGTCGACGCGGATGACCGCGCCGTTGATGTAGATCTTCTCGTTGGGCTTCAGCGATATCTTCAGCGTGTTGGTCATTGAATGCCGTCGCGGATGATCTGGGACACTTCGATCAGCCCTTCGAAATTGTTTGTGCGGCCCTGGCGGATGTCCTCCGCCTCGCGCAGCAGCCAAAGGCCGATGGAAATCAGGTTGGCACGCAATTCCTTGGGAAGCGCATTGTCGCTGGAGCCAAGATCCTCGACGAAGATTGTCCAGACGCGGTTGGTGAAATTCAGCGCCTCGATCGCCTCCATCGAATCCTGGCCGGCCGTGGCGGCCGCCGACAGCATGTCGATCGAGCGAGTCAGGAGTTCGCGCTCACGGTCCTTGGCGTCCGAGACGGAGGTGCTTTGGACATCGGCGTAGGAGAATTGATACATCGTCGGCTCTACCGTTCCGCTGGAAGTTGTCAGGTCAGGTAATTCAACAGGCTGAGCTGCTGCAGACGCGCTGTCAGGGCGAAGGACGTCTCGATATGCTGAGTCAGATCCGCGACTCTGGTGGCGGCCGTGGCCGGGTCGACGGCTTCGAGATCAAGGATATGGCGTTCGAACAGATCGATCTGCGTCTTCATGCGGTCGCTGGCATCGGAGACGCGCTTCTGCACGATACCGGTCTCCGACTGGACCTGGGCGATGCCGCTCAGCGCCTCGCCGACCAGTGTCTGCGAGTGGGTGACGATGCTGTCCTTCGCCGCCCGGCTGATGTTGCTGGACATCAGGCTGGAGACCATTGCCGCGGCCATGGCGAGCTTCCTGATGCCGTCACTGTTGGCGCTGGTCGAGGTCTCGGTGGTTTCGTTGAGCGCGATGCGGCTGACGATCTGCTGGTCGGTGGCGTTTGACATATTGGTCTGCCAGCCGGCGCCGAGGAACTGCGGCGCAACGTCGTTGGTGATGAAATCGTCCATCTGGGCGGCGGTGATGTTGGCCGCTGCCGGATCGTTGGGCGTGAAGCCGAATTTGGCGACGAAGGAGGCGTCGAAGGCGGCCTTGGCCGGTGAGCCGGCGGCCGTGAAATCGTTGATCGGCTTGACGTCGGTGTTGGTGCCGGCAAACAGATATTCGCCGTTGACGCTGGTGTTGAGGATCGAGGTCAGCTGCTGGAGGGTCGTCTGGCCGGTCGACTGCGTCAGGCTGTTGGAGTTGTCGCCCGATGATGCGGTGGTCAGGGCGGACAGGAAGGTCTGCGCCACGCCGGAGAGCTGGCCGAGCGACGTCTGCGTCGACGCAAGCCTTGCGGTGACCAGCCCGTTGGAATCGACGATCACGTTCAGCCGGTCGAGGTCGCGTGAAAAGGTGACGGACTGGGCGGTGCGTCCGCCCAATGCCAGGCCGACATCGGCGACCCTGCCGGTCGAGGATTCTTTCGTGGCTTTGACGAGGTCGGCCTGCATGCGCATCTGTTGATAGCGCATGGCGTTGGTGAGGGCGGCCGAAGAGACTGAAGTCATGGGTTATCCCACCGCGTTCAACAGGGCCGTCATCATGTCGTCGACGGTCTTCATCATCCGGGCCGATGCCTGATAGGTATGTTCGAGGTCGAGCATCAGCGACATTTCCTGGTCGACATTGACGCCGGTCGCATTGGATAGCGCCTCGGAGCTGCGCTGTGCCAGCGCTTCCTTCGCGTCGGCGGCGGTCGAAGCCTGCTGGCGCATGCCCTGCAGCCAGCCGATCGAATTGGCGGCGTAGTCGGAAACGCTTGATGTTGCCGAAATGCCGGCGGCGGGGTCGAACGTCATCGGCTGGTCGAGCCGGTCGCCATAGGCAATCAGAAGGCTGGAATAGGAAGCGCCGCCGCTGGTGTTGGCGACATAGGCCGCACCGTTGGCGCCGCCGTCGCGCAGCAATGTCGGATTGCCGCCGGCGCTCGGATCCATCGCCGCATTGATGCTGATCGTGCCGGCCAGGCCATTGACCAGCGTGCCCGCAGCCGGCACCGCCGGCGCGCCGGACCAGGTGAACAGGCCGGCGGCGTTGGGCATCGAGGGCGCGGTCTCGGCAAAGGCCGTGATCAGGCCGCGCGCGGTCTCGTCGAGCTGGCCCTGCATGGTCGAGGCGACGCCGTCGCGCAGCTGCAGCAGGCCGGCAAGCTTGCCGCTGGCGGTGGTGTTGCCGCCGCTTCCCGCCGAGACCGGCACATTGTCGATATAGATGGTGTTGCCGGGGGCACCGGCGGCATAGCCGGCCGCCGGCGTGAAGCTCACCGTGCGCGGTATCGTCTCGAACAGCGTGGTGCCGTCACCCGTGGTGATGACCATGTCGTTGTCGCCGCGCGTGAAGGTCGATATCGGAACATAGTCCGCGATCTTCTTCAGCAGCGCGTCGCGCTGGTCGAGCGCATCGGAAACATCGGTGCCAGAACGGGTTCCGGATATGACCGCCTGGTTGGCGTCCTGGAACTGGCCGAGCAGCGAGTTGAGGTCCTTGACCGCCGTGTCGATCTGGCCGTCGGTCTGGGTGCGGAAATCCTGAATGGCCTTGGAGCCTTCATTCAGGGAGCGCACGACCTGCTTGGCCGTGTCGATGACGCTGGAGCCGAGATTCTGGTTGGACGGCGAGGTGGCGTAGAGCTGCAGCGCCTGCTGCAGATTGGCGATGGCCGTCGAGGGCGAGGAGGCATTGTCGACGCCGTTGACCGAAACGTCCAGCTGATCCATGCCGCTGTAGAGCGCGTTCTGGCCGCTATAAGCCGACAAGGCACCGAGATTCTGCCGGAAGAGCAGGTCGTTGGCGACGCGCTGGATATCAACCGAACGCGCGCCGGGCGCCGTACTGGTGACGACGGCGATGCGGCGCGCATAATCCGGATTGGAGGCGTCCGAGACGTTGCGCGTGACAACGCTGGTCTGACGCGCGGTACTCATAAGCGCCGATTGGGCGATGCTCAATGCGGAAGATAACGACATGCTGGTCTTTCACGGGCCACGCCCGGTTTATCTCTTCAGGTTGACAAGGACGTCCATCAGGTCGGAACCGGTCTGGAAGACTTTCGAATTGGCGGTGTAGCTGCGCTGCGCCGCGATCATGTCAGTCAATTCCTCGGCGATATCGACGTTTGAATTCTCGAGCGCGCCGGAGATGATCGAACCGGCCTTGCCCTCATTGGCGAAGCCGACACGGATCGCGCCGGAATCGGTGCCTTGCGCATAGACATTGCCGGGCAGGGCCTTGAGCTGGTCCGGGCTTTGCACGTCGGCCAGAGGGATCTTGTAGAGCGGCTTGGTGGAACCGTCCTTGTACTGGGCGTAGATGGTGCCGTCCTTGCTGATCTGGACCTTGTCGATGGTGCTGGGCGCGTTGCCATTGACCTGGGCGTCGGAGACCGTGAAGCCTGTGCCGAGCTGCGTCAGCTTCGACAGGTCGAGATTGAGGCTCGCGCCACCCGGCACGGTGAATGAAACGCCGGTGGTCGCGCCGGTGAGCTTGCCGGTCGTGGTGTCGAAGGTCAGGTTGGCCGTGCCGAGGGCGCCGCCGGTGTAGGGGAACGATGTTCCTGGCGTCGCCTTCGACTGATCGAAAACCGCCACCTGCCAAGTGCCGGCACCGGTATTGGTGAAATAGACGTCGAGCAGTTTTTTGTTGCCGAGGTTGTCATAGGCGACCATCGACGATTTCGAGGTGTACTGCGCCGTGGCGGCGTTGGCGCCGGGCAGGTTGGCGGCGACGACCGGCGTCGCACCCGCTGGCAGATTGCCGCTGTAAGTACCCTGGGTGCTTGGTGTCGCGGTTAGGCCCTGGTCGGAGATGACGACCGGCTCCAGGCCTTCGAAGCCGTTCACCGTCGCCGCCGGGGTGCCATTGGCGTAGCTGTAAGCCATCAGCTGGAAGCCGGCCGCGTTGACCAGCCTGCCCTGTGCGTCGGGGACGAAGGCGCCGGCGCGGGTCAGGAAAGGCGTGCCGCTCGGATCCTGGACGACGAAGAAACCATCGCCGCTGACGGCAAGGTCGGAGACAGAGGTCGTGTACTGCAGCACGCCCGGATCGCTCACCGCCTGCCGGATCGTCGTGGTGACGCCGCCGGAATTATAGGCGCCGCCCGTCGACGGCATGATCAGGGTCGAGAATTCGGCCGAGGACCGCTTGTAGCCGGTGGTGTCGGAATTCGCGATGTTGTCGGCGGTTGTCGACAGGCGGTTGGCCTGGGCGTTCATGCCGGAAACGCCGGTCCGCATCATTCCGTAGAGGCTCATCGAGATGTCTCCGCAATATCCATGCCACTGGTGGCGAGGCTACGCGTCCTGTCTTGCGCGAGGCTGGCGCGGCGCGGCATCAGAAGACGAGCCGGTAGCCGAGGAAGCGTTTGGAATCGATCGGGTCGGTGCCCAGCTTCTCGCGCAGCTTCTTGCGCAATTTGCTGATGTGGCTTTCCACCACGTTCTCCTCGACCTCTTCGTCGAAGATGCCGTAGATGGCGTTGAAGACCTGGGTCTTGGTGACGCGGCGGCCGCGGTTGCTCGCCAGATATTCGAGGATGCGGCGTTCGCGGCGCGGCAGGGGCAGCGGCTGGCCATCGATCTCCGGGTCGCGGCCGTCCATGAAGATGCGCATGGCGCCGATCTCGGTGTAGGCGACATCCTCATGGGCGCGCCGGCGGATGGCGGTGATGCGGGCCAGGATCTCTCTGATATGGACGGGCTTGCGGATGACGTCGTCGACGCCGCTCTCGAACAACCGCAGCGTGTTTTCCAGGGAATGCTGCTCGCTGAGCGCAATGACCGGAGCGCCGGTGCGGTCGCGGATCTGGCGCGGAGAGATGGCGCCGTCGCGGCAGTCGCCGATCAGGAAGGCCCGCACCGATCGCAGGTCGGTGTCGGCGGCCGAGTTGACCCACTCGCCGAATTCGCCGGGCGCGAAGCCCGCGCAGGCGACGCCCTCGCGATCAAAAAGTGAATTGTATCCCTCAGTTACGAGCTCTCGCTCGTCAACGATCACGATCATCGGCCCCGCCTCCGAATCAGCACATTTGCCCCGTGGGGAAAGGCCTAACCGTTGGCGGGAATCCTGAACAACCGTCATTTCTTGTAACTAGTTTCTTGGGAGTCTGGAATCGTGCCGGTTGCATTAGCGTGCAACCAGATATGCTTGCGGGGGGAAGTTCTGGGTAAGTCAAAACGGCAAGCCCTGAGCAGTGCTACGGGCGTATTAGGGGCAGAAGATACGCTTAAGGGTTGCAGAAGGTGCGGGCGTTGGTTGTCCATTTGCCGAAACCGGTGGCGACCATATTGGCGATCACCCTGCAGACATAGACCTTCTGCGCCGGGTCGTTGTCGGGGCCGGCATGGTAGCGGGCGACGGCCATCGACCAGGTCTCGTGGCGGGCATGGAGACTGGCCAGGAAACGCGCCGCATAGTCGACGTTCTGGCGCGGGTCGAGCATGTCCTCGACGCTGCGGAAGTGCGAGGAATGATAGTGGTGGTTGATCTGCATGCAGCCGAGATCGATCAGTGTCTTGCCCTCGCGCTGGGCATTGGCGAAGGTGGCAAGCGCTTCGGCCCGGCTCCTGGGGAAGATCGCTTTTCCTTCTATATTCAATGCGTTAGGCTGAAGGCTGCCTTTCTTGCCCGTCTCGGTCAAGCCGACGGCATAGAGGATGCCAGCGGGCACGCCATAGCGATCAGCGGCGCGCAGGATCTCGGGCTCGCAGGGATTGGTAGCGGCGAGGGCGGCGTTGGCGAGGCTAGATAAAGATATCGCCGCCAGCGCGCTCGCGAGATGGCGAAGCGGCGCGGCCGTGGGCTTGCGCGTCATCATGATTACCCCTTGCGGACTGCTGGCCCTGTTGCTGGCCGCCGGCTCCACCGTTGCCGCCACTGGAGTTTCCGGGCTGAAAGGCGGATTGGTCGCGGCCAGGCGCGGCCGTGAGCGGGGCGGTTGCATCCGTCCGGGTCGTAGCCGCAACTGCCACCGGAGGTTGCATGATGGTGACCTTATCAACCTCGAAGCCCAGCCCGCGCAGCGACTTGACGATTGCCTCGCTGTCGCTGGAAAGCCGGCGGTAGGCGTCGTGTGTTTCGGGCTTCAATTCAATCGAGAGTTGTTCTCCCGAGAGGCGAAGATGGGCGGTGACCATGCCCAGTTCGGCCGGGTGAAGTTCGATCTTCAACACATGTGTCGGAACGGCAACAGAGCCGGCCATCTGGGTGGTCGCGGCGGCGGTCGAAAACGCATGCTGCGGACCAACATCGGCCGCTACGGCGTTGATTACGTTGAGTGCTGCCTGGCTCATCGACGCCTGCGGCGGAGCAGGGAAGCTGCGCTCGGAAACCACGTCGACGCGCGCCTGGGCCGAGAGCTGTTTTCCTGGCTCCGACCGCAACGAGGACTGGACGTCGGCGATGGACTTCAGCTGCGGCGCCGCCTGCTTCTGTTCGACGCCCGGCACATCGGCGGTTGTGGTCTCGGGCGGCGGGCCGGCGGCCATTGCATTGTCACGCCGTGGCGCGCCAGTGCCGGCGCTCGCGTCGCGGCCGGATTGGCCGTCGAGCTTCTTCAACGGCCCGTCCACGAGTGAGACCTGCTCGGGCTTCGGCATCGGTTCGAGGTCGTCGTGCCCGGCGGCGGATGTCGCCCGATAGGCTTTTGACAGGAGCTGCCCGTCGAGCGCCGGTTCCTGTCCGGCCTCGCTTGCGTCGGCTGACTTGGCCGATGTCGAGAAATGGCGCAGGTCATGAAATGCCATCAGCAATGGCAGATGATCGTCGAGCGGCATTGCGCTGGCTTCGGTCGCTGGCGTTTCGGTATCGGCGTCCTTGTCCGCCTCGGCGCCCTTGGCGTCCTTCACGGATTTCGCTGCCGTCGATCCGGTGGGCGTGGTCCTCGCCCTGCCGGCCGGCATTGCCTCGTCCTCGCCTGCCTGTGCCGCAAGGCCGGCGGCAAGCTTGCTCCAGCGCGGGTCGCGCGCGCGTCCCTCGGTCGTCGGCTGCTTTTCCGCCTGGCCCGCGCTGCCATGCACCATCTTGCCGAAACCAGCATCATCCTTCTTGCCGGGGGCGGCCGGCTGCTCCGCCGTGCGCGCGGCGGTAAATCCTGGCAGGGCCGGGCCGAGACTGGGGGTCATTTCGGGGCGGCTCCAAGCATCTGGTCGATCAGGTCGAGCTGTCGACGGGTTTTCATCATGGCGGCGTCGGTCGGATCGGTCGTGTCGGGACCGGCAGAAGCTGCCGGCGCCGATGCCGGCAGGACCGTCGCCGAATCGGCTGAAGGCGCCGTCGCGCTCGGTGCGGGGGCCACCGTCCCGCCGGATGGCGAGGCGGCGGGCTGTTCGGAGACGGCACCTTCGACGGGCGGCAATCCGGCCGCGTCGGTGGCCTGTGTGGCGGCGACCTCGGATTTGGGCTGCGGTGCAAGGGGTGCAGACGCCGGAGTTGCCGCCGGAAGGGAAGCAGGCGGCGCCACCACCTCACCGGCGATCGCCTGTGCGGCGTCGAGCAGGGCACGGTCACCGTCCGACAGCCTGCTGCGGTCGATCTTGCCGAGCTTGGTGCGCACATCCTCGATCGTACCGGAAGTCACCGTGGACAGGCTCGAGTAAAGCTCGGCGCGCGGATCGCCCTGATTGGTGTTGCCGTCGCGGCCCTGCTCGGCCCGCGCGGAGGCAAAGGCCGACAATTCGCTGAGGCCGTCGATCGCGGCGCGGCGGGCGATACGCAGATAGATCACCTTCTCGCGCTCGGGATCCATCATCGAGGTGATGTCGGCGAGCTTGTCCTGGCTGATCGACATGTGCAGGGTAATGACGCCGGAGACGAAGGAATCGGCGAACTGGCTGGCATAGGGTGAATAGAGATAGCGCTCGACATATTGGGTGGAGGCACGCGCGAACCGTGCTGCGTCGCCTCTGGTGACGGCGATGCCGACCGAACGCCGCAGGGCCGCTTCCTCGACCAGTGTGCCGGGGCTGAGCAGCTTGGCCTCATCGAGCAGCGTGAGCGCCATCACCGGGTCGTCCGTCGCCATCAGCGACCCTTTGACCAAGGCAAGAAAAGCACCGAGGTCGCTGGGCAGCGTCATAGGATCGATTGGCCTCAGGACTTCGATCGCACCGGTGGGTCGGCCAACCAGATAGTTTATGACGCCCTTGGCGATTGAGAGGTCTTGGGCATCGACGGCCTTGGCACGAGAAACCGCCGCCTCGACGGTCACGGGATTGCCGCCACTCATGCCGTAGACCAGGAGCGCGCGAAAATTCTTGGGGTCCTTGAAGTCCTCCGCATCCGCTTCGCGCAGCCGGGTATCAATCATCTCGAGCAGCTTGGCCTGCATCGGCATCGCGGCGTGATCGCCGGCGGCGATGCGGTCCTGGACCAGCTGCAGCGAGCGCACCAGCTGGTAGGGCTGCAGCGTGTCCTGGGCAAAGCCGGCCGACGGATATCCGGCTGCCAGCAGCAACAGGCCCATCAGCCGGCTGGTGACGGCCGCCCGCTTCATCCTCCGGTCGCCATCAGGATCTCGATGCGGCGGTTGGCCGCCGACAGGGGATCGGCCGGATCCTTCGGCTGGCGGTCGGCGAAGCCGGCGACCTCGGTGATGCGACGTTCGTCGACGCCGCCGCGCACGAGCATGTAGTAGGCGGAATGCGCGCGCGCCGTCGACAGCCGCCAATTGTCGTAGCTGGCGCTGCGGAAGGGGCGCGCATCGGTGTGGCCGTTGATGCTGATCGTGCCCTTCTGGCTGTTGACGATGCGGCCGATCTTTTCCATCGCCAGCACCAGTTCGCGGCTCGGCACCGCCGATCCGACTTCGAACATGCCGAAGTCGAGCTGGTCGGTGATCGAGATGACGACGCCCTTGTCGGTGGCTTCGACCGAGACGCCGTCGTGCAGCTTGTCGCCAGGCTTGAAGGCTTCGGCCAGCTGTTGCTTGACGTCGGCCGCGGCCTTCACGGCAGCGGCGGTCGGCTGCTTCTCCCCGGCTTCAGGCGCGGTCGTCTCTTGCGCGGCGGCTGCACTATCCGCCTTGGCGGCAGCCACGGCCTTGCTGTCGCCCGCCTTGGCATCACCGGCATTGGCACCGCCGGCCTTGGTTTCGCCAGCCTTGGTTTCGCCAGCCTTGGCCATCGTCGCGGCGGCGTCCTTGCCATCCTCGGCCAGGGGCTCGAGCGGGGCATCCTTGACGGGCGGCGCCGGCAGCACGGCCTTGACCTTGGCGACCTGCGTTTCGGCGGCCTTGTCGCCTGGCTTGAGCGGATCGCCCTCGATCTTGGGGCGTTGGGCGCTCGCCTCGGCGGCGGGTGTGGCCACCTGCTGCGACCAGAAGTCCGGCTCGAAGGGATCGCGGTAGGATGCGCCGCCCGAGGCGCCCGTCGCCGGCCCGGCGCTTTGCGCGCCGCCGTCGCCCTTCTGGCTGACATTCTGCATGACGCCGGTGTCGGTGGCGATTTCGGAGAGCACCGCATAGGGGTCGGCGAAGAGGTGATCGTCGGTTTGTTGCGGCTGTTGCTTGTCCTTCTTGGCGTCGGATGAGCCCGCGTCACCGCTGCCAGCCTGGCCGGGTTTGGCTTTCGTCTGCTGCGGTTTGTCGGCCGTCGAGCCAATGGCGCTTGGCCCGTCGCCCAGATCCTCCAGCCCCTTGCGACTCGAATTGCGGTCGACCAGCTTGACCGGGTTGAAGTAGCTGGCGACGGCCGCCTTGGTCTGTTCATTGGCGGCGTTGATGAGCCACATGACCAGGAAGAAGCACATCATGGCGGTCATGAAGTCGGCGAAGGCGATCTTCCAGACGCCGCCATGATGGGCCTCATCGTGGTCGTCATGACCCCGCCGCACGATGATGATCTCGTGCCTGCCGTGATCGGCCTCGGCGACACTCATGACAAGACCTCGGAAAGGGTTGTCGACCATTCGGCCATGCGTGTCTCGAACACGGCCTCGTCAATGGTCACGGTCAGGTCGAAACCTGGCGCCTCGACGAAGTCGAGATTTGCAGCGCGTGGTCCAAGAGATGCCTTCAGCGTTTCGAACAGCGACAGTGGCCCGCGGACGGCGATGCGCACCGCTTCGCCATCGCCGACGGCTTCGCGAACCGCGCCGTCGAGCGCTTCAAGCGAGCGCTTCTGCAGATCGTCGCTGACAATGGCGCCGATGATGCGGGCGACCGTGGCGGTGACAAGATCCGTTACGCGTGCCTCCATGGCGTCGATGCGCAGCGAGACCGCCTTGCCGATATCGCCGCCGAAGCTTTCGAGGAAAACCCTCGCTTCCTCGGCGTGCGCCTGGCGCTCCGCTTCCAGCGCCGCGTCATTGGCAGCGACAAGCCGTTCCGCCAGCGTTGCCTCCGCCTGGGCAACCGCCTCGGCGATCAGCGTGCCGATATCGGCCTGCGGTGCGGATGCTTCCGGCCTGTGCTCGGATGCGGCCTGGGGCTGGCTGACGCGCGGCGTGCGCGTACCGAAATCAGGGAGAAGATCGAAAAGGGCTGCGGAGGCCATGGTTTACGCCGCGACTTCCTGGGCCGCCCATTTGCGCAGGATCTGCGCTGTGCGCTCCTCGTTAAGATCGACCATGCGGGCAAGCCGCTCCTGCGGCGCCGGCCTGATCTTCTGGCGAAGATCATCGAGTGGATTGGTGCCCGGCCGCGAGCTAGGCAAGGCGCCGATGGCGGCACCCGCATCGGCGGAAGCAGCCGCCTCGGGTGTCGGCAGCGACCGCTGGACTTCATCGAAGTTCGGGCCCGACAAAGCGGGCGCCGCTTTTGCCGTCAGCGCTGCCGCCATCGGCCGCAGACCGAAGAAGGCCACCAGGAACACCACGACGATGAAAGCGCCCGCGTTGATCAGCGTGCCGGCGTGCTGGCCGATGGAATCCAGCATTCCAGCCTGCGGGATCGCTTCGCCGTCGAGCCCGTCGATGAATTCGACCGCCGAGACGTCGATGACGTCGCCACGCTTGTCGTCGAGGCCGGTGGCCGACGTCACCATCTTCTGGATCTCGGCGACGCGCTTGGCGATCTGCTCCGGGGTCGCGTCCTTGCCCAGGATCGCCTTCAGCCGGTCCTGGTTGACGACGACGGCGATCGACATCTTGGTGACGGTGTAGCCGTTGGAGACGGTGGCAATCTTCTTGGAGTTGATCTCGTAATTGGTGATCTCTTCCTTGCGGTCGTTCGCCGAGGTCGTTTGCGGACCCTCGGTGCTGGCCGCCTGGGTCTCCGGCAGGTTCTGTTCGACGCTCGCCGGGGTCGAAGCCTGCTTCTGATTGCTGTTCTCATTGGCGCGCACCGACTGCACCGAGCGCTCGACACGCGAATTCGGATCGAAAATGGTTTCTTCCGTCTGGCGGGTGTCGGTGTTGACCTCGGCCTTGACGCTGGCGCGGAAATTGTCAGGGCCGAGATATGGCGCCAGCGCGCGGCGGATGTTGTCGCCGATCTGCGCCTCGACCGTCTGCTCGACGCCGAGTGTGCGCGCCGCACTGGTGTTGGAGGGATCATCGCCGGCGGCCAGCAGATTGCCGTTGGAATCGAGCACCGTCACCTTGTCGGCCGACAGGCCAGGCACGGCGGCGGCGACGAGATGGCGGATCGACTGGGCGCTTTTCTCTGCGTCGATGCCGGCATAGCGGATGACCACCGATGCCGAGGGCTGCTGTTCGTCGCGGCGGAAGTTGGCGCGCTCGGACATGACAATGTGGACGCGAGCCGCCTTGATGCCTGATATGGACTGGATGGTGCGGGCGATCTCGCCTTCCAGCGCACGCACGCGGGTGATCTGCTGCATGAACGAGGTCAGGCCCATCGCACCGACATTATCGAACAGCTCGTAGCCGGCATTGGCGCTGGTCGGCAGACCCTTTTCGGCAAGCAGCATGCGCGCCTGCGCCGTGGTGCCGGCCGGCACCAGAACCGAGGTTCCGTCGGCGCCGACGTCGAAGCCGATGCCCGCCTCGCCCAGCACCAGGCCGATCTGGTTCACGTCGGAGCGGTCGAGCCCGACATAGAGCGTGTCGTAGGCCGGGCGGTTGAGGTAGACCGAGGCGATGCCGATGACGCCCATCACCAGAACGGCGATGCCCGCCAGCATGGCGAGGCGCTTCACACCAAAACCACGGAGATTCGAGATGATGCTCTGGATCTGTTCCGGCACGATAGAGCGACTCCCAGCATGATTGTCCGCCGGAACACTAACCCTCGAAGCTTGTGCGAAAATGAAATCGGGCCGCGCTTGCGGCGCGGCCCGTGAATTGGAGGGAGCAGTGTCTGCCAGCTACGGCCGGATCAGCCGTTCTTGAACAGCGACAGGATCGACTGCGAGGAGCTGTTGGCGATCGACAGCGACTGGATGCCGAGCTGCTGCTGCACCTGCAGGGCCTGCAGGCGGGTCGATTCCTTGTTCATGTCGGCATCGACGAGCTGGCCGACGCCGCGGTCGATGGAGTCCATCAGGCTCTGCGTGAAGGTTTTCTGCAGGTCGATGGAGCTCTTGGCGGCGCCAAGGATGGTGGCCTGGTCGGTCAGCTGGCTCATGACCTTGTCGATCTTGCCGATCATCTGGGTGATGATGTCGTCGGTCACGCCTGCTGCCGTGATGTCGAGATTGAAGGCGGAAACGTTGTCGATCCTGGGGACCACCGCGCCCGCGGCCGTCTGGCCAGCGGTGTTGGCGGCGATGTCCGTGCCACCGCCGGCGATCGCAGCCGCGTAGGCGGTGTCGTACAGGTTCTGGGCGGCCGCTGTCGCGTATACGGAAGTCTTGCGGTCGAGCGTGCCCTGGTTCTTGACGGCGGTGGAAAGACCGCTGTCGAACAGTTTCGTGCTCTCGACATTGATGTCGATCGTTCCGAGCGAGATGGCGCCGGAGGAGGAGCGATTGAAGGACGCGACGATTTTGGCGTCGGGTTGGACGCCGTCATTGGGGGCTGCGACCTGCGTCGATGTCACCGAAAGGAAATTCGAACCCGAGAAGGTGGCGGCATCGGCAAAGGACTTCATCTGCGCCTGGAGCGTGGTGATTTCCGTCTGCGTCTTTGCCTTTGCGGCATCCGTCTGGCCGACGGTGGAAAGCAGCTTGGTCTTGAGCTGGCCGATCGACGTCAGGACATTGTTCATGCCGGTGTAGGCGGTGTCGACCTTCGAGGCGCCGAGGCCGAGCGCATCCTGCACCGTCGACAGCGCCTGGTTGTCCGAACGCATCGTCGTGGCGATCGACCAGTAGGCGGCGTTGTCGGAGGCCTCGGAGACCCTGTAGCCCGTCGAGATTCGCGACTGTGTATGCTCAAGCGATTTGTTGGTGGCGTTGAGGCTTTGAAGTGCGGTCAACGCCGCAGCGTTTGTCATGATGCTCGCCAAGAAACTCGCTCCTTTTTCCCAGGCCGGTCTTTCTCAAAAAACCGGCATTGCCCTCGCGAGCCGGTGGCCCGCCCGTCGATTGCCGTCGCCCCGACCGGGCCGATTCGCCAATCCGTTGTAAGCTATGGTTAACCATGACTAACGCGTTATGGTTAACGGCCTGTTAAAGGCCCGCTTTCGACGGTTAAGAGACGAGGGTTGTGCGGGGCTGGAGCAAACGCAAAACGGGCCGCGCTTTTGGCGCGGCCCGTTTGCCTGGTTTGGTCTGCTGCTAGAGCGATCAGCCGCGGAAGAGCGACAGGATCGACTGCGACGAGCCGTTGGCGATCGACAGCGCCTGGACGCCGAGCTGCTGCTGGACCTGCAGCGCCTGGAGGCGGGTCGATTCCTTGTTCATGTCGGCATCGACGAGCTGGCCGACACCGCGGTCGATGGAGTCCATCAGGCTCTGCGTGAAGGTCTTCTGCAGGTCGATCGAGCTCTTGGCGGCGCCGAGCTTGGTGGCGGCGGTCGTCATATCCTTGAGCGCGGCGTCGACAACGGTCATCATCTGCGAGATCTGACTGTCGCTGGCGGCCGTGGTACCAGAGAAGATGGCCAGGCTGGCGACCGAATAGGTATCGGTGGCCGCAGCCGCAGCGCCCAGCGTCGGAGCCGAAGCCGTGGCAGTCTCGGCGCCAGAGACGCCGAGACGATTGGCGTCCAGGATGCCCTTCGACGTAGCAGCGGTGCCGGCTTCATACAGCTTGATGCTTTCCACGTTGACGTCGATCGTCGAGATCGAAACCGCGCCAGCGGAGGTGCGGTTGAAAGCCGAAACGACCTTGACGTCAGCGGCGGTGGTGGCCGTCGCGCCGCTGTTCACCGACAGCATGTTGGTGCCGGAGAAGGTGGCGGAGTCGGCGTAACCCTTCAGCTGTGCCTGAAGAGCGGCAATTTCGACCTGGGTCTTTTCCTTGGCGGCGTCGGTCTGACCGTAGGACGCGGTCAGCTTCTGCTGGATCGCGTTGATGGTGGTGATCGCGCTGCTCATGCCGGTGTAGGCGGTGTCAACCTTGGAGGCGCCGAGGCCGAGCGAGTCCGAAACGGTGGACATGGCCTGGTTGTCGGAGCGCATCGTGGTCGCGATCGACCAGTAGGCGGCGTTGTCCGAAGCCTGGGAGACACGATAGCCCGTGGAGATGCGGGACTGGGTGGTGTCGAGGCTCTTTTGGGTGGCGTTAAGGCTCTGCAGCGCCGTCAATGCAGCGCTGTTCGTCATGATACTGGCCATGGCTACTCGTACCTTGTTTTTACAGGTGTTTTTTTGACATACCGGCTTTTCCGGTATGACGGAGCGGCATCATGCCAATGATCGTCGAGAGATCACCCGCCATCTGCGAGCGACTATGGCGGCGAGTTCCTACCAAAGGGCTAAATCGGACGGTTAATCGAAAATAATTCGAGAAGAAAACGACGATGTCCGGCGCACTGCCCGGTACCGTCGGCGGACGCGGCTTCGGGCCGGGATCGTGACGTCAGGTGAAGGAGCGCACCAGGCTGCCGACGAGCAGGTTCCAGCCATCGATCAGGACGAAGAACAGGATCTTGAACGGCAGCGACACCACAGTGGGGGGCAGCATCATCATGCCCATCGCCATGGTGATGGTGGCGACGATCAGGTCGATGACCAGGAATGGCAGCACGATCAGGAAGCCGATCTCGAAGCCGCGGCGGATCTCGGAGATCATGAAGGCGGGCACCAGGATGCGCAGGTCGACCGTCTCCTTGGCAACGACCTGGCCGCGCTCGCGGGCGAGGTCGGCGAAAAGGTCGAAATCCTTGTCGCGCACATTGTGCAGCATGAAGGTGCGGAACGGATCCGAAATCTTCTCGAAGGCCTCGGTCTGGCTGATCTGGTTGTCCATCAACGGCTTGACGCCGGTGTTCCAGGCCTGATCGAAGGTCGGCGCCATGACATAGAAGGTCATGAACAGCGACAGTGAAATGAGGATCAGGTTCGCTGGCGTCGACTGCAGGCCGATGCCGGCGCGCAGGATCGAGAAGGCGATGACGAAACGGGTGAAGCTCGTCACCATGATCAGCAGCCCGGGCGCTACCGACAGCACCGTCAGCAAGCCGAACATCTGGATGATGTAGCCGACGGTGGTGCCGTCGGCCTTGCCGATGCCGCCCAGGTCCAGCTGTTGCGCCGCCGCGACGGAGGTGGCGGCGCCGATCAGCGCCGCGGCGAGAAGGAACTTCTTCATTCGAGCAGCAATGTCCTGATGAGAACCTGTTTGGCGTGCCCCTGGCTGCGGATCGAGGCACGTTCCTCGATATCGGCTTTCAGGTGCTGGTAACCGCTGGCGCCCTCGACCTGATGCATCTTCAGCGTGCGCACGAAGGCCAGAAGGTCCTGATGGATGTCCTCCGTCATCGCCGGCGGCTGCGGCGCGTCGTAGACCACGGATACTTCCATCCTGATCCAGGTGTCGGCGGGGGAGGCGATATTGGTGGTGATCGGCGCCAGCGCGACAAGCGTCAGTCCCGTGCCAGGCTGTTGCGCGGCAGCGGGTTCGGCGATCTTGCCCTCATTTTCAGGTGCAGCCGGCACCGATGATGGTGCGCCGGCACCCTTGAGATAGCCGCCGGACATCCAGCCCATGCCGATGGCTGCGACCGTCACCACCAGCAGCATGGCGCCCTGAACCACAAGGGATGGACCCTTGCGAGGCTGGAGTTGTTCGACATTGGCCACGGCGCTTTGTTTTCCAATCCCTAGAACGGAAGAACCTGGTCGAGAACCTGCTGGCCATAGGCCGGCTGCTGGATCTCGGTGATGCGGCCGCGCCCGCCATAAGAAATGCGCGCCTCGGCGATGCGTTCGTAGGGGATCGTGTTCTCGGCGCCGATATCGGCCGGCCGCACAATGCCGGCGATGGTCAGCACCCTGAGCTCGGCGTTGACGCGCACTTCCTGCGACCCCGTGATCATCAGATTGCCGTTCGGCAAGACATCGGTGACGATCGCCGCGACATTGAGTTCAAGCGTTTCCGATCGCTTGATCTCGCCATCGGCCGTCGTGTCCGTGGCGGAGTTGAGCGTGCCAGCACCCTTGCCGGCGGTGCTCCACTTATCCCATTGCGCGCTGAGGTCGAAGCCGAGCTTGCGGTTGGCGGTGCGGCTTCTGTCGTTCTGGTTCTTGAAATTGGCGCGGTCGTTGATCTTGATCTTGACGGTCAGGATGTCGCCCTGCGAGAGCGCCCGGGGATCGGTGAAGAGGCGGCTCTGGCGATCGTCCCACAGCGAGAACTTCTTCACCGGTGCCCGAGGTGGCTCGGGGTATTTATACAGGGAAGACGTGTTGCCGCCGTCGATGCCCGAGCCGACCGGCGACAGCGACGGTTCCTTGCCGACTTCCCTGAGGTTGGTGCCGCAGCCGGACAGCGCTGCCACCGCGCACAGGATGAGCGTTCTGAGGATCATGACGGATCTACCCTTCGGGCTGCGCTGGCCATGATGCCGGTGAGCGTCGCCGCCGCCTTCTGGTCCATTTCGTTGAGAATGACGCCAGCCTTGCGTGAATCGAGCTTCATCAGGATGGCCGCGGCCAGGTCGGCGTTGACAATCGCCAGGCGTTCGGCCGCCGCATCGGGCTTCATGCCGGCATAGATCTTCACGACGCCGTCCTCGGCCCGGGCCAGGAACACTTCACGCCGCTTCAGCCAGGTCTCGTATTCGGCTTTCTTTGCGTCCAGCGCTTTCATGCGCTCGTCGATGCCGGCCTGCAGCTGCTTCAATTCCTCGGCCTGCAAGGCATAGCGGCGGTCGCGGGCGGCGTCGGCGATGTTGGAGCAGAAGCGCTCGATCTCGCTCTGGTCGGGCGCCTTCTCCCGCGCCAGTTGCTGCGGCGCCACCGCGGGCTGCGCTCCGGGCAGAACCTGGCGAACGACATCCTCGCCATGCGCGCCGCCACTGGCAACGGCCATGGCCGCGAGAGTCGCGGCCGCGAACAGGATTGCGCGGGAGGAGCGTCTGTCGCGGGATGGGAGGGAGG
>NZ_QZXA01000005.1 GCF_003601985.1 Mesorhizobium jarvisii | reverse complement strand
GGAGGGAGGGGATCATCGGCATCGCCTATTGAAGAACCAGATCGGCTTGCAGGGCGCCGGCCGACTTGATGCCTTGCAGGATGGCAATGATGCCGTCCGGCTTGACGCCGAGGCGGTTGAGGCCGGAAACGAGGGTTTGCAGGTCGGGTCCATCGAGCACCGCGACGCGGGCATCGGGCCGGCTGGCGTCGATGGCGGTGAACGGCTCGACAGCGGTTTCGCCCTTGGAGAAGGGTTCGGGCTGCACGACGCGCGGCGCTTCGGTGATGCGCACCGTCAGCGTGCCGTGGCTGATGGCGACGCGCGAGATCTTGACGTCGTTGCCAATGACGATGGTGCCGGTGCGCTCGTCGATGACGACGCGGGCCGGGGTATCGGATTCGACCACGAGGTTTTCGATCTCGGCATAGAAGCGCGCGGCCGAAACGCCCTTTGGCCTTCTGATCTGCACGGTGCGGGAATCGCGCTCACCCGCGACGCGCATGCCGAAGCGCTGGCTGGTATAGTCGTTGATCGCGTCGGCGATGCGGATCGCGGTCGAGAAATCGGGATTGCGCAATTGCAGCGTCAGCGTCGACTGGTCGTCGAATTCGGCCTTCACCGAACGCTCGACGATGGCGCCGTTCGGCACCCGGCCGGCGGTCGGCACGCCTTGCGTCAATTGTTCGGCCTGGCCCTGGGCGGTGAAGCCCGAAACGATGACCGCGCCCTGGCCAACGGCGTAGATCTCGCCATCCGCCGCCTTCAGGGGCGTCATGATCAGCGTGCCGCCGGCCAGCGAGGTGGCGTCACCCATCGAGGAGACGTCGATGTCGATGCGGGCGCCCGATTGCACATAGGGGGGCATGTTGGCGGTGACGATGACGGCGGCGACGTTCTTGGCGCGCGCGCTGCCGCCTTCGGTGGCGATGCCGAGATTTTCCAGCATGGCGCGGATCGACTGCTCGGTGAACGGCGAATTGCGCAGGCTGTCGCCCGAGCCGGCGAGGCCGATGACCAGGCCGTAGCCGACCAGCTGGTTGTCGCGCGAACTCTGCAACTGGGCGATGTCCTTGATGCGCGAGGCGACCTGGCCGGGCGGCAGCGAGCTTGGCCCGGGCGAAACGCGGAACATGCGAGTGGTGGTCGCCGGATCATATTCCGGATCGTCGTAGACGCCGCCGTTCTTGGCGGCGAGTTCGCGCTTGGCCTTGGGCGTCAGGCCGTCGGCCAGTGCAGGCTGCAGGCCTAGCGTGGCAGCGAGCAGAAGGGCAAACGGGCGCATCATGAAGCGCTGACCTGGATGGTCCCGTCGGCCATCACCGTGCCGGAGAGGATCTTGCCGCTATCGCTGTTGCGAACCTTGATGAGGTCGCCGGCCGAACCTGGTTGCAAGGTTACCGCGGTGGCCGATATCGTCAGTCCGCCGGCGATGAAGAAGACCTGCACGGCAGCACCCTGTTCGACCAGCCAGGCCTCGCGGATGGCGGCGGTCGGGATGTAGCGACCGGGCAGCAGCGTGCGCTTGGCGATCTTGCCTTGAAGCTCCTCGGCGCGGGTCGCCATCGCATCGGGCTTGTGCTTGCCGGGGATGAGGGTCACCTGTTTCAGGGCGGCGAGTTCGATGGTCTCGCCGGGGTAGATGACGCGGCTGGGGATCAGCACGACCTCGCCGGCAGGCTGATTGCTGGCGATCTGCGTTGCCGATTGATTTGTCGATTCCTGGGCGAAAGCCGGCAAGCCGGCGGCCACCAGCGCAAGGACCAGCGCGGTGCGGCGGAATGCGGAGCAGGAGATCGGCATGGCCATCATCCCTACCTGATGTTCTTGGAGACGACCGAGGCCATGTCGTCGGCGGCCTGGATCACCTTGGAATTCATCTCATAGGCGCGCTGCGCCGAGATCAGCTCGGTGATTTCCTTGACCGGGTCGACGTTGGAGGCCTCGAGATAGCCCTGCTGGATGGTGGCGAAGCCGGGATCGCCGGGCACGCCGGCATTGGCCGGGCCGGAGGCCGTCGTTTCCTGGAACAGATTGTCGCCGAGCGGCGCGAGGCCCGCCTCGTTGGCGAAGTTGACGATCTGGAGCTGGCCGAGATTCTGCAGGTCGGTCTGGCCGTCGATGCGGGCAAAGACCTGACCGGTCTTGTTGACGATCACCTCGACCGCATCGGTCGGCACGGTGATGGCCGGAATGACATTGGCGCCATCCACCGTCACCAACTGGCCGGTGGCGTTGGTGTTGAAGGCGCCGGCGCGGGTGTAGAGCGTGCCGCCATCGGCGCCCTCGATCTGGAACCAGCCCCTGCCGGTCAGCGCCATGTCGAAACTGTTGCCGGTGCTGGTCAGTTCGCCCTGGGTGTGCACGTTGCGCACGGCCGTCGTCTTGACGCCGAGACCGATCGAAACGCCTTCCGGCACCAGCGAGGCGTTGGAGCGATTGGGTACGCCTTGCGTGCGGTCGACCTGGTAGAGCAGGTCGGAGAATTCGGCGCGCGCCCGCTTGTAGCCGGTGGTGTTGATGTTGGCGATGTTGTTGGCGATGACTTCCAGATTTGTCTGCTGGGCATTCATGCCGGTGGCGGCGATGGAAAGTGCTTTCATGACCTGCTCCTCAGATACCCATGCGACTGACTTCGAGGTAGGCCGAAACGACCTTGTCGCGGATGGCGACGGCGGTCTGAAGCGCCTGCTGCGCGCTCATCACGGCATCGACGACCTGGCGGGTGTCGGCATCGCCCTTGAGCGCCTGGAGCGACACCTGTTCGGCATTCTGCAGCGTGTTGACGGTCTTGGAGGCTGCCTGGCTCACAGCTTCGGCAAAGGAGGTGCCAAGGTTGCCCGATGTCGCCGGCGCGACACCGCCCTGAAGCAGGTCGGTCGCCGTATCGCCCAGCCCGGGCTTCAGGTTGAGCGCGCCGATGCCGTTCACGATCATTGGTTCCTCATCAGGTCGATGGTCATTGAAATGAGGTCGCGCGCCTGCTTCACGACTTGCAGGTTGGCCTCGTAGGAGCGGTTGGCCTCCGTCATGTCGGCCATTTCGATCAGCACGTTGACATTGGGCATCTTGACGTAGCCCTTCTCGTCGGCGGCCTCGTTGCCGGGCTGGAATTCAACGGGGAAGACACTCGGATCGCGGTCGATCGAGTTCACTTCAACCGTCGAGGCGCCGGAAGCCCGGTCAAGCTCGGAGACGAAGCTGATGGTCTTGCGGCGATAGGGGTCGGCGCCGGGCGTGGTGCCGGTCGACTGGGCATTGGCGAGGTTTTCAGAAACCACGCGCAGGCGCTCGGACTGGGCGCCGAGGCCGGATGCTGCGACTTTCAGGGCTGCGGTCAGTGCGTCCATGGTCAGCTCTTCACCGCCATCATCATCATCGAGTGGAAAGCCTTGACGATCGCCGTGTTGAGCTCGAAGGAACGGCGCACCTCGCCGGCCTTGAGGAGTTGGTCCTCAAGCACGACGGTGTTCTTGGACGGCATGACCACGCCGTCATCTTCCTGCGGCTTGATGGTGAAGCCGGCATTGGTCGCCGCGCTGCCGAGATGGCCGGCCTCGGTGGTCTGCAACGACACAGCCGTGCGGTCGAGCACCTTCTCGAAGGGCTCGACATCGTTTGCCGTGTAGCCCGGCGTGTTGGCGTTGGCGATGTTGCCGGCGATCGCCGACTGGCGCACGGAAAGCCACTGCGCTTGCTTGGCGGCGAGATCGAAAAGGGAAACGGGCTCCATGGGAATCTCCGGGCATGTGCCCAAAGACTAGGCCGCCAGTCTTGCGCGGACCTTGCGGGCAGCCGCTACCTGGAAAGCTGGATCAACTGGTTGGTGCTGGTCAGCATGACCCATTTGCCGTTGCGCTGCTCGATCGACGAGACCGTGCTGGAGTCCGGCAGTATCGAGCCGCGCTGGACGATCCACAGGCCGGTGTCGTCCTCGATCATGGCGCGGCCGTTGGCGACATGAACCATGCGGAATTTCGCGACATCGGCCGGGAAGGGCTGGTCGCCGGGCGGCTGCGCCGGGGTGGCCTCATCCTGCACCGTCCCGGTGGCGAGCAGGTCGATGCTGGTGTTGGGAAGGTCCTTGGCCGTCAGCGGCGCGCTGCGCGAGGTCACCACGCCGCCACCCTCGCGTCCCGAATTGGTGCCGGTGCCGCCAAACTTGATCGCCTGAACGCCGAACTGTTCCTGGTTGAAGAAGATATACCAGGGAAACAGGGCGCAGATCAGGCCGAGCGTGACGCCGAGCGCGGCGATGACGAAGTCGCTGCGCCGGTCCGCCTTCTTGCTCAATTTTGGAAATTGCGCCTTTGGCGGCTGCGGCCATTCGGTGACGGGAAACAGGCCGTCGATCAGCGATTCGCGGCTAGCCTGCGCCATCTCGGCAGGCTCGACGCGGGGGACCACAGGCGCGACGGGCGCGGCAGCCCGAGCCACAGGTTCGGATCGGGGTAGGATCGGCTTGACGGCTCTGGCCAGAACAGCCGCGGTCTTGGCCGCGATGGCGCTGGCGGCTTTTGCCTTGGCCCTCCTCTCCTCCTCGGCTCGAGCTTCCTCGGCGGCGTTCGCCGCGGCGATCATCTCATTCAGGATGCGCTCGGTGTACTGGCGTTCAGTCTCCTGATTCGGCATTCAGCTTTCCCTTGAGATGGCGGGCGAGATCGGAGAACGGATCGGCGGACGGGCGGTCCCTGGGCGATTGCGTCAGCGCCTCGTAGATCAGCGGCACCTGGCGCACGGCGATGTCGAGCTCGGCGTCGGCGCCACCCTGATAGGCGCCGAGCAGGCGGATGTCGCGCGTGTCCTCGAAGCGGGCGATCATCGACTTCAGCCGCGTCACCAAAGCGCGCTGTTCGACGCTCCAGGCCTTGCCGGCCAGGCGCGATATGGACGACAGCGGATTGACCGGCGGATAGCGACCCTGTTCGGCGATCGCGCGGTCGAGCACGACATGGCCGTCGAGGATGCCGCGCACGGAATCGGCGACCGGATCATTGTGGTCGTCGCCGTCGACCAGCACGGAAATGATGGCGGTAATCGACCCCTTGCCTTCGGCCCCCGGTCCGGCGCGCTCGAGCAATTTGGGAAGTTCGGTGAAAACCGAGGCGGGATAACCGCGGGCGACCGGCGGCTCGCCGGTTGCCGTCGCCACCTCGCGCAACGCATGGGCGAAGCGGGTGATCGAATCCAGCACCAGGAGCACACGCTGGCCCTGGTCGCGAAAGTGCTCGGCGACGCGCATGGCGGTGTCGGGCGCGCGCCGGCGCATCATGGCGCTCTCGTCGCTTGTGGCGACGACGGCCACGGTCTTGGCCATGCTGTCGCCGATCGTGTCCTCGAGGAATTCGCGAACCTCGCGGCCGCGTTCGCCGATCAGCGCCACGACGACGGTGTCGAACGCGTCGGCGCCGGCGAGCATCGCGAGCAGCGTCGACTTGCCGACGCCCGAACCAGCGAAGACGCCCATGCGCTGGCCGAAGCACAGCGGCGTGAAGATGTCGATGACCTTGACGCCGGTCATGAAGGCGGTACCGACGCGCTGCCGCGCCATTGCGCCTGGCGTCGTGGCGCCGCCCGACAGGTCTTCGCCCCTGATCAGCGGCGGACCGCCATCGATGGCCCGGGTAAGCGCGTCGATGGTGCGGCCGCGCCATGAATCATGCGGCGCCACCGCCAGCGGACCCCTGCGGAACACCGCATCGCCGATACCGGCATCGGCGCTGCGTTCGAAGGGAGCGACGACGACTTCGTCGCGGCTGATCTTGACGATCTCGCCGCGGCGCGCGCCGGACTGGCCGCGCTGCTCGACGATGTCGCCCAGCCTGGCGAAATCGGAAAGGCCGCGCACCTTGTAGTGCGTGGACGTGACTTCGGTGACGAGACCGCCACGCTTGACCAGCCCGTCGGCGTTGCCGAAACGCCTGATAACCCGTTCCAGTGCGGCGAGCCGATCTTCGGGCGCCGGCTGCAACTGCCTTTCGGGTGCGCGGATGGAGGACCGGTCGAGCGACATACTATGACTTCGAGCCGAGCGTCTTGATCGCCTCGTCAGTGGAAGAATCCGTCTGCCGCATCAGGGCGGCAGTGTTCTCGAAGGCGCGCTGGACCATGATCAGGCGGGTCATCTCCAGCACCGGATTGACGTTGGATTCTTCGACGAAGCCCTGGGCGATGCCGACATCGGAGCGGTCGGTGACCGGCTCGGGGGTGCGCGCCGGCACGATGCCGGAATTGCCGTAGCGCACGAAATTCTCGCCCGGGTCGAAATTGTAGAGGCCGATCGAGCCGACAAGCTGGTCGTTCTGGCGCAGCGAGCCGTCGGCGCCGGCCTTGGGCGGACCGTTGCGGGGGTCGAGCTGGATCGGCGCGCCGCCGGCGTCGAGCACCGGATGGCCTTCGATCGACATCAGCTCGCCATTCTCGTTCATCGAGAAGCGGCCGTCGCGGGTCATGACGGTGCCGGCCGGTGTGTCGATGGCGAACCAGGCGTCGCCCTGGATGGCGAAATCGAACGGATTGCCGGTCTCGGTCAGCGAACCGTGGGCGCCCGAAAGATAGGTCTTGCCCGACGAGGCGAAGGACACTGATTTCTGCCCAGTGCCCGACACCATGTCCTCGAATTTCACGCCGGTGGCGCGAAAGCCGACAGTGTTGGCGTTGGCGACATTGTCGGCGATGGTGTCGAGCCGGCGCTCGAGCGCCATCTGCGCGGAAAGGGCGACGTAGAGACTATCCTGCATGATCAGAACTTCAACTTCTGCATGGCCATCATCAGGTCGGTGGAGATGCCCGCCGTGACCGGCTGGGCAAAGAGCACGCTGACTGACGTCACGGCCGTCGAGGTCGGATTGTTGATCTCGTACATGCTGGTGAAGCGGGTCAGGAACTTGCCGAGTTTCACGGGGTCGGTGAAATCCGAGATGTCGAGCTTCTGTTCGAAGAGCTGCGCCTGCTTGTCGATGTCGGCAGTGGCGAAGGAATCGGGGAGCCCCAGCGCAGTGCGCACGACGCTTGCAAGGGCGGTGTCGGCGAGCACATCGTACCAGCTGGTGATGTCGGGCGCCTTGCGCTGGAAATAAAGCGCCAGCCGCACGCCCTCATTGGTCTTGCCGGCATCCTCCTCGAGCGTCTGGCGCATATACTTGTCGACAGTCGGCTGCTGCGCCGGATTGATGGTGGTGGCGGCTTCGCCGTACTGCTCGAAGTTGAAGGCCGAGGCCAATGCCGCGTAGGCCGGGTTTTTCTGTTTGTTGGCGACGCTGTTGGGGTCGCGCACGCCACCCTGCAGGACCTGTTTGATGAGGTCCTTGTTCTCCGTCGCCGAATCGAGACCGAACGCGGCCAGCGCGTAAGTGTAGAGCCGGCTGTTCGACATCAGGTCGTCGACCGATTTCACCTTGGTGATGTTGGCGAGATAGTAGGTCGTCTCGCCCTTCACATAGTCCGAATTCGGATCCAGGCCGGCGATCTGCGCCTGCGTGGCGTAATTCTTCGTCACCAGCTGCTGCGCCTTGTTGTAGATGGTGGCGTCGGCGCCATTGGCGGCGAAGTTGAAGGCGCTGACGAATTGGGCATAGCGCTTGTCGGTCAGCTTGTTGGCGAAACTGTTAGGGTCGGTGACGCCTTCCTTGAGCGCCTTGACCATGAAGGCCTTGGCGTAGTCCATGTCCTCCAGCCCGTAGGCCTTCATGGCAAATTTGAAGAGCCGGTCATTGTTGACGAAATCATCGATCGATTTTACCTTGGTTATGTTGGCCAGGTAATATTTGGTATCGCGGTCGACAGTCGGCTGCTGCTCGATGCGGTCGATCGACTTGTTTATGTCCTTGGTGATCAACTGGTAGCTGGTAAAGGTATTGAGCAACGTCATGCCTCCGGCCGAAGCTTAATGTCGCGACAATAACCTCACTTCCTTGCGCGAAACTGAATCGCCCAACATTCGGTTCCGTGGCAGCCCGGATTCAAGCCTCACACAAGGCACGGGGACTATCCCTTGGACCTGTTGTGAAATGCGGAAGGACCTGTCGTGGGCATTCTGATTGGACTTGTGGTGACGCTCGGCTGCGTCCTTGGCGGCTTCATGGCCATGGGCGGGCATCTGCACGTGCTGGTCCAGCCGTGGGAAGCCGTGGTCATCTGTGGCGCCGCACTGGGGACGTTCCTCGTCGCCAACCCAATGAAGACGGTCAAGGATACCGGCAGGGGCATTCTCGAGGCGTTCAAGCAGGCGGTGCCGAAAGAACAGGACTATCTGGAAACGCTCGGCGTGCTGCACAGCCTGATGCGCGAATTGCGCTCGAAGTCGCGCAGCGAGGTCGAGGCGCATATCGACAATCCGGAAGAATCAGCGATCTTCCAGGCCTTTCCGACGGTGCTCAAGAATCACGATCTGATGAATTTCATCTGCGACTACTGCCGCATCATCATCATCGGCAATGCCCGCTCGCACGAGATCGAGGCGCTGATGGACGAGGAGATCCAGACCATCAAGTCCGACAAGATGAAGGCCTATCACGCGCTGGTCGCTGTCGGCGACGGCCTGCCGGCGCTGGGCATCGTCGCCGCCGTGCTTGGCGTGGTCAAGGCGATGGGCGCACTCGACCAGTCGCCGGAAATCCTCGGCGGCCTGATCGGCGCCGCGCTTGTCGGCACATTCCTCGGCATCTTCCTGTCCTATGCCGTGGTCGGGCCCGTCGCCACCAAGATCAAGACGGTGCGCGAGAAGAAGAACCGCCTCTACATCATCGTCAAGCAGACGCTGCTCGCTTACATGAACGGCGCGCTGCCGCAGGTGGCGATCGAATTCGGCCGCAAGACGATCTCGTCCTATGAGCGGCCGACCATCGACGCCGTCGAGCAGAGCACGATGAACACCGGCGGCGCCGAGAAGAAGGCCGCTTGAGCAATGCACGACAGATCGGTGCCGACACGGTCATGACCAGCCCAGGCAGCCCCGCGCAAGCGCGTTCGTTGATCATCGAGCGCCTGGTCGGCGACAGCGGCGAGGCCGATCAGGTCATCGACGCCGGCCGCGCCATGGCCGAACGCGCCGTGCCGCTGCTGCAGAAGGGCCTTTCGGACGAGCTCGGCGTTCCCGTCATCGTCGACCTCAAGGCCGTCGAGGTCAGCCGCGTCCCCGAGGCGCGCTCGCGCGCCGGCGACAATTTCGCCATGACAGTCGTCGGTTCGCCGGCATCCTCTGATGCGATGACGCTCGTCATCGACGCTGCCGCGATCGCGATCATGGTCTCGACGCTGTTTGGCGGCGATCCGGATATGCCGGCGTCGCCGATCGAGCGCGATCTGTCGCCGATCGAGGCCGATGTCTCGACCATGGTGTTCCAGGAGGTGGCGCAGGCGCTGAACGGATCCGGGCGGCGCTCGCTCGACCTGCGTCTGCCCGTGCCGCGGGCGATGTCGGGTACCGAGGCGAAACGGCATGTGCTGCGCGACGGCGCTGCCATCCGCATCGTCCTTGGCATCTCGACGCCGGTCGACAGCGGCTCCATCACGGTGACCATGCCGCAGCGTGTCGTCCTTGCCGGCCGCGACGGCACCGCCGGCCTCAGCGAAGACGATCATGGCAGCAGTTGGCGCGCACGCTTTTCGGAAGAGGTGATGCGCTCGACGGTGGCGCTCGAAGCCACCATGCCGCTGACGCGGCTGACGCTTGGCGACCTCGCCAATCTCCAAGTGGGCCAGGTCATCGACTTCGACGAAACGGCGCAATCACGAGCTCGCCTCAGCGCGCGCGGCCAGACGCTGTTCGTATGCGAGTTCGGCAAACTGGGGCAGAATTACACCGTCCGAATCAAGCATCCCTTCGATGCCGGGCAGGATTTCATCGATGGGCTCATGCCGGCCGGTGCCGGGCGCGCCTGAGCTTTTGGAGACAACGCATGGCCAAGACCAAAGTGGAAGCAGAACTCGACCAGCCGGACGAGCAGCTAGACCGCGCCATCGAGGAATTGCGCGGGGTCCTGCATGAAGAGGAGCAACGCCCAGATGCGGCTTTCAGGGCCGCCGCGGGCGCCAATTCGAACGTCATCATGAACATCCCCGTCGATGTCCAGATCATCCTCGGCAGCACCGAGATGGCGGTGGCCGACCTGATGGCGCTGCAGAAGGGCTCGACGGTGGCGCTCAACCGCCGCATCGGCGAACCGGTCGACGTCGTGGTCAACGGCCGCAAGATCGCCCGCGGCGAGATCACGGTGCTCGAAAGCGATCCCTCGCGCTTCGGCATCAGGCTGACCGAAATCATCGCCGGCACGAAGGGCGCCTAGACATGGCTGGTGGGGCTTGCCGGTTGCAGCGGAGGCGAGAGGCAGCATGACGCCGCTGACGACCTTGACGCGCGCGCAGAAGGCGGCCGCCATATTGGTGGCGATGGGCAAGCCGTCCGCGAGCCGCCTGTTGAAATTCTTCAAGCAGGAAGAGCTCAAGGCGCTGATCGAGGGCGCGCGGCTGCTCAGGACCATTCCGCAGAGCGATCTCGAGCGCATCGTCGCCGAGTTCGAGGCCGAATTCACCGAGGGTGCCGGCCTGCTCGATTCCGCCGACAGGATGGACACCATCCTCAACGAATCGCTGTCGCCCGAAGAAATGAACGCCATCATGGGCAACAAGAAGCCGGAGGCGGCGCCCGAAGGGCCGCCACCGATCTGGCCCGATCTCGAAAAACTCGAACCTTCGCGGCTGGGCACCTTCCTGGCCGGCGAACATCCGCAGACGGCGGCCATGGTGCTGTCGAAGCTGGCGCCGCAGGCGGCGGCGAGCGTGCTTTTGACGCTGACGAAGGAGATGCGCGGCGAAATCATCAAGCGCATGGTGACGATGGCCAATGTTCCGGCGGCCGCCACCAGGATCGTCGAAAACCGGTTGCGCACCAGCGTGCTGTCGGAAACCTCGACCAAGGACACTTCGGCCGGACAGGCGCGCGTCGCCAGCGTGCTCAACGAGCTGGACAAGCCGCTGCTCGAGGAGGTCATGCAGGACCTGGAAGCCGCCGGCACGCCCGACCTCGATGGTGTGAGGGCAAGGCTCTTTGCCTTCGACGACCTGCCGCTGCTCACCCAGAAGGCGCGCGTGCTTCTGTTCGACGGACTGTCGACCGAGCTTGTCACGCTGGCGCTGCGCGGTACATCGGCGGCACTCGCCGAAGCAGTACTCTCGGCAATCGGCGCACGGTCACGGCGCATGATCGAAGCCGAACTTGGACAAGGGTCGGAGGGAGTTCCGGCTGCCGACATACTGTCGGCGCGCAAGACCATCGTGACGACGACCATCCGGCTGTCGCGCGAGGGCGCATTCGAACTTCCCGCGACGCAGAACGCCGCCTAAGGCATGTCCGACGCCGCCGACAAGGACTCCAAAACCGAAGAGGCGACGGAAAAGAAAGTCCGCGACACCATCGAACAGGGCAAGCTGCCCCATTCGAGGGAAACCGCGATCCTCGCCTCCTTCGTCGCCATACTGGTGTTCACCGTCTTCTATGCCAAGGACGCGGTCATCAACCTCGGCATGTTCCTGTCGATGTTCCTCGAGAAGCCCGAGGCCTGGCCGATGAACACCGAGACCGATGTCATCGATCTCTACAAGATCGTCATGCTGGAAGTGAGCCGCGCCGTCGTCAGCCTGCTGGTGCTTTTGACCGTCGCCGGCATCGGCGCCTCGGTGCTCCAGAACATGCCGCAATTCGTCGGCGAGCGGATCAGGCCGCAGCTGTCGCGCATTTCGATCACCAAGGGCTGGAACCGGATGTTCGGTGCCCAGGGCTGGGTCGAGTTCCTGAAATCCCTGGCAAAGGTCGGCTTCGCCATTGCCGTGCTCACCTTCACGCTGTCGGAGGATCACCGCAAGCTGCTTGCCGGGATGATCACCAATCCGGTCGCTTTCGGCCTCGTCATCCGCGGCATCGCGGTCGACATATTGGTGGCGATCGTCTTCGTCATGGGGCTGATCGCGGCGATCGATATCGTCTGGTCGCGCTTCCACTGGAAGCAGGACCTGCGCATGACCAAGCAGGAGGTGAAGGACGAGTTCAAGCAGTCCGAAGGCGACCCGATCGTCAAGTCGCGGCTGCGCTCGCTGGCACGTGACCGCGCGCGCAAGCGGATGATGACGGCGGTGCCGCGCGCGACGCTGATCATCGCCAACCCGACCCACTTCTCGATTGCGTTGAAATATGTGCGCGACGAGGATTCGGCGCCGCTCGTGGTGGCCAAGGGGCAGGATCTGGTGGCGTTGAAAATCCGCGAGATCGCGAAGGAGCACAACATTCCGATCTTCGAGGACGTGACGCTCGCCCGCTCCATGTACAAGCAAGTTTCGGTCGATAATGTGATCCCGTCGCAATTCTACCAGGCCGTCGCCGAACTGGTGCGGATCGTCTACTCGAAAAAGGCTGAGCGCAGACAGATTTCATGAACCGCCAACCACACGCAAAATCCCGCGAGATCATCGTCGCCAGCGCCATCGAGCAGGTGGTCGGCGAACTGAGATTGATCGATGTCGCCGACTACATCGCCTTCATCCGGCTGGAGCATTTCGCCTGCCTTTCGGATCTGGTCGATTCAGCAGTGGAGCTGTTCTTCATGCCGGGCACGCTCAAACTGGGTCATGGCGGCGAGGCGCATGTCGACTGGAGCGGCAGTCCGCGCATCGTGCTCGACCTGGAACTCAGGCCACCCGGTGTGACCGTCTATTTCCAGCTGACGCTGAGCGAGGCCGGCAATTCGGTCGCGGTCAATTACGTGTCGTTCGAAAAGCCCGGCGAGGACCCCGAGCACAATACGGCGCTGCTGGAGGCGGTGATCGAACAGGCCCGGATCCGCAGGGTCGAGCCGCTGGCCTTCTGAGGTCTGTTGATATTCAGGTGAGGCTACGTAGCTCACGTACCCAAAAGTACGCTCCGCTCCGGTTCTCGGTATCAACCATTTTCGGCTCAGCCTGACCTGAATCTCAACAGACCTGAGCGCCTTATCAGCGATTACTCGATCAGGCCCAACCGCAGCGCCTTGGCGACCGCCTGGTTGCGGTTGACGGCGTTGAGCTTCTGGGTCGACTGGGTCAGGTACTGGTTGGCGGTATGCACCGACAGCTTCAGGAGCCGCGCGATCTCCTCGCTGGTGTTGCCGTTGGCGGTCAGCTTCAGGCATTCCAGTTCGCGCTTGGAGATGGCTCGCATCCTGCCGGCATCGCTCGGACGGATACGCGCGACAGCGGCGAAGAGGGAAAAACAGCGGGCGTGGATTTCGTAGAGCGCATCCTGCGGTAGCGCGATCTCCGATCCCAGGAAGACGACAAGGCCGCACTGACCGCGATCGGCGTGGACGGGAAAGGCAATGCCGCTGGTGCCGGGCGCCAGGGGAGATATCTGCGCGGTCCAGGCAAGGTTGCCGAACATTTCGGCCATGGCCGCGACGCCGTCATCCGTCCACCAGCGTGGCTCCGTCGAGTTGTGGGTGTGGCGCACGATCTCCTCGCCATTGGCGCCCGAGATGAACTTCGTCGCCACGGCAATGCCGGGATAGTCGGAATCGAAGCACGGCACCAGCCGCGCCCGTTCCGGCGACGGGCTGACGAAGTACAGGCCGAAGGCCGAGGCGTTGATGTCGACCGATATCCAGCGACAGCGGCGCACGGCATCGGGAATGGTGACGGCGTGATGTGTCTCGGAGCTGAGCGAGAAGGCGCCGAAGGGGCTGCGCTGCTCGTTGAAAAGGGCCTCCGCGGCGTCCTTGATGTCGGCGTGTTTCAAATGATGCCACTCCTGATCGCCGTGGCGATGGCCATCGCACGGTTCGAGGCCGCGAATTTCTGGATGGCGTGGGTGATGTAGCTGTTGACGGTGTTGGAGGAGACGCCAAGGATGACCGCCACCTCATCGGTGGTCTTGCCCTCCGAGACCCAGAACAGGCATTCGCGCTCGCGATCGGAGAGCGGATCCTGCATGGCGGCGGCGGCGATCAGCTGCGGGATATGCGAGAGCGCGTAGCAGCATTTCAACTGCGCCTTCATCAGCGCCGGCTGGTCGATATGGCCTGATGTCGCCGCCGAGAACAGGGCGAACAGACGCTGGCGGCCGACATTCAGCCGCAGCGAGTAGATCTCGGCATGGCCGAGCACGTCGAGAAGGCGGGCCTCTTCGCCGGAGACCAGCCCGTCGGCATCGGGCGCCTCGGCGGCCACCAGCGGTCTAGGCCGGATGCCGGGCGCGACCGTGAGGGCCCCTTGGGCAAGGCTGGCGATCAGCCGCTTGCCGATCAGTTCGATGGCGTCGAAGATCCAGTTCGAGGAGACGATGCGCGCGTCGTTGCGGTCCTGGTCATGGACGATGGCGACCAGCATGTAGCTGTCGGCGCCGATCTCGGCGATCAGCTCCATGAAAAAGCTGGTCAGATCACCGCGCGACGTCAGGCGCGAGCCCAATGTGTCGGATTGAAGAAGCGCGGCGGGACTGCTCATTTGTTGCTTTTGGCCGGAATCGTTTCTGCCGTCCGGATGCTGGAGGCCAGCCGCCGAACCCGAAAACGCGTTACTTTTACGAGACACACACGAGGCGCGGGGCCGCGCCCAACCAGACGGAATCCATTCAGGGAACGCGAAGACATCCGCGTCTGGCGCCGGAAGATTCCGGAACGTGAGACTTTGGGTGGTCGCCGCGCCCCCCAAGGACCGGCTGATTCGGGTCTAATCTACCCGCAGATGAATCCGACATCAAACGCGATTTGACAAAATCGAATCCGACGGACTCACATGCGACTCAGAGGTCGACTTTCGCGGCCTTCGAGCGTGCGAAAATGCCGGGACTGCGCAAGCCGGCCATATCCGCGCTCCGTCCGATGCGATAGATTCGCAAACGCCGAAGGGGTGGGCACCTTCGGCAATGGAGTTCGTAGCTGCGTTACGGCCGCGGTCGTTGGCAGCGGTGCCATGCGGGCTCCCGGCATCTTTTGTTTCGGGGGAAACGATGAGCGATTCATTTCGGGAAGTTACTTCCGTCTCGTGGTTCGGACGGATCAAGCGCGCGGTCGGTGGGGTTATCTTCGGCCTGCTCTTGATCGTGCTGATGGTGATCGGGCTGTTCTGGAACGAGGGCCGCGCGGTGCAGACGGCGCGCTCGCTGGCCGAAGGCGCCGGCGCCGTGGTCTCGATTGGCGCCGACAGGGTCGATGCCGGCAATGACGGCAGACTGGTGCATGTCAGCGGGCCGGTGACGGCCGATAGCGGCCTGTCGGATCCGGATTTCGGCATCGCCGCGCAAGGACTGCGGCTGTCGCGCAGCGTCGAGATGTATCAGTGGAAGGAAGAGACCAAATCCGAGACCACCAAGAAGCTTGGCGGCGGCGAGGAGACGGAGACCACCTCCAGCTATTCGAAAGTGTGGGACGACAGCCAGATCGACTCTTCGGACTTCAAGAAGCAGGACGGCCATCAGAACCCGCCAATGGCGATCCACAGCCGCGCCTTCCAGATCCCTGAAGGCAAGCTCGTCGCCTTCGATCTGGACACGCCGGTGCTCGACCGCATCGACGGCGACAAGGCGTACTCGCTGTCGGCCAGCCAGTCGGCGGCGATCAAGGCCGCCTATTCCGGCACGAAGCCGCTCAGCGTCGTTGATGGCAAGATCTATCTCGGCAGCGACAACACGACGCCCGCATTGGGCGACTACCGCATCGGCTACGAACTGGCGCCGCTCGGCGTGGTCAGCATTGTGGCGCGGCAGGTCGGCAGCCGCTTGGAGCCGTACCAGACGCAAGCGGGCGATGCGCTGCTGATGGTCGATACCGGCAACGTGCCGGCCGACAAGATGTTCGCCGAGGCGGTGAGCGCCAACACGCTGATCACCTGGCTGCTGCGCGCCGCCGGTCTTTTGCTGCTGACCATCGGCTTTGCCCTGTTCCTCGGCCCGATCGGCGTGATCCTCGACGTCATCCCGTTCCTCGGCAGCATGGCGCGGATGGGAACCGGCATCATCGCCTTCTTCCTGGCGATCCTGGTCGGCACGACGACGATCGCGATTGCCTGGTTCTGGTATCGGCCGGTTCTGGCGGCAGGCATACTGGCGGCCGGCGTCATCGCGGCGGCGGCGGTCTATTATCTCGGCCGCTCACGCAAGGTTGCCGCGCCAATGGCCACGCCGAGCACAGGTACCGCAACGTAGCTTGCAAAAAAGGGCTGATATGCCGCCCTTTTTCGTCGTACCTCTTATTGTCCGCTCCGGGTTTGTGGGCAGGCTTAGCGGTCCTCGAAACCGGTCAGCACGCCGACGGCGTTGATGCCGATCTCCTCGACGGCATAGCCGCCTTCCATGACGAACAAGGTGGGAAGGCCGAGCCTGGCGATGCGGCGACCGATCTTGGGATAGTCGGGGCTTGTCAGCTTGAACTGGCTGATCGGGTCCTTCTCGAAAGTGTCGACGCCGAGCGAAATGATGACGATGTCGGGCGCATAGGCGGCGAGCTTGGCGCAGGCATCCTCAAGCGAGGCGTTCCAGGCGTCCCAGCCGGTGCCGAACGGCATGGGATAGTTGATGTTGAAGCCTTCGCCGGCGCCTGCGCCGCGTTCATCGGCATGGCCGAGGAAGAACGGGTATTCGACCATCGGATCGCCATGCAGGTTGAGGACCTGCACGTCGGCGCGGTCGTAGAAGATTTCCTGCGTGCCGTTGCCATGGTGGTAGTCGACGTCGAGGATGGAGATGCGTTTGGCGCCCTGGTCGAGGAACCACTGCGCGGCGACCGCGGCGTTGTTGATGTAGCAATAGCCGCCCATGAAGCCGGCGCCGGCATGGTGGCCTGGCGGGCGGCAGAGCGCGAAGGCCGACCTCTCGCCGCCCTTGACCAGGCCGGCCGCGGTCAGCGCCACGTCATAGGACGATTTGATCGCGGCCCAGGTGCCTTCGACGAAGGTGGCGCCGGCATCGAAGGAATAGTAGCCGAGCAGGGCATCGACACGCTTCGGCGGCACGTCGCCACGCAGGCCGCGCGTCGGCCAGGTGAAGGGCATGGCCGTGCCCTCGTGGCCGGAGGCTACCCATTGCGGCCAGACCGTCGGCAGGAAGTCGATATAGTCTGATTTGTGGATGCGCTTGGCGGCGGCAAGATCGTGCTCGAGCGGCAGGACGATCGGACCGAGCTTCTCGCTTTCGACCCGTGCCTTGATGAATTCCGCCCGCGAGGGTTTTTCAAAACCCGGCACGATCGCCGAGGTGACCAGTTCCATCTGGCCGGCATGGCCAGCATGAAGCGGCGAATAGACAGTCTTCATGAAATTCCTCTCGAAATGCGAAATCAGTCAAGGTTGAGATAGGGGCTCACCAGAGCGAGCCACATGGTTTCCACATCGTCCTCGATGAGGTCGTATGTCCTGCGATCTCTCTTCAGTCCGACCAGCCGGCAGGCGTGCCCGACCTCCATCATCACCAGGCCAAGCCGTTTGGCGATCTTGTCTTCGAGAGCCGGATTCACATGCCGCAGCCAGGCGGCGTAAAGCGCGATGATCTGCTGATCATATTCGTCCTGGATAGGCCTGAGATCGGCGTTGCCGGATATGGCCTCGATCACCGGCATCAGGGTCGCGTTTTCGAGATAGATACTGGACGTGTCGATGAAGAGCTTGCGCACTTCGCGCCGAAATTCGTCGCGGCTGGTGGGCCGGGGGACCTTGATGCGCTTCTCGATCACTTCGGGAAAGGAGGACAGCCAGCGCCGGGCGAGGTCCAGAAGAATGGCTTCCTTGTTGGGAAAGTATTGATAGACCGAGCCGACCGACAGGCCCGCGCGCTGCGCAATGGCGAGCGTCGTCGGCGTCCTGGTTCCTTGCTCCCGCGTCAAGATCAGCGCCGCGTCGAGAATGCGGTCGACCACCTTGCTCGACCGTTGCTGCCGAGGCTGCTTGCGCGGCTCGAGCGCTATCCTGGTTTTGCGGTCGAGACTGCGCTTCACTGCTCTATGTCCTCGTTCCCCGCCTGGTCCCAACACGAGCGCAGGGTGCTGTCCACAATACATTCTAAATTCCGCATGTTGACAAACGCGAATAATCAGTCGCATTCTTTATCCACGCTGTCCCTAGGGATAACAAGGGGAATTTCGAAGGCAGCGGACTGGCATCGTTTTTTGTTCCGTGGCGCCGCTCCGGTGTAGTGGCAGGTCGTTGAGCGCAGGGCTGTCGGTCTCAGTCGGTCATCAAAAGCGCGGAGTCGCGATGTCTGCTACGGGTACGGGTCACAATGCGGATCTGATCGTCATCAATGGTCGTGTGCTGACCATGGACGGTGGCAATCCCGTAGCCGAGGCCGTTGCCGTCAAGGATGGCGCCATCATCGCCGTTGGCAGCCGGGTCGCCATCGAAGAACTCAAGGGAACGGCCACGCAGGTGATCGACGCCAAGGGCGGTTCGGTCCTGCCCGGCTTCATCGAAGCCCATATGCATCTGTTCTCGGGAGGGGCTGAGCTCGCGCATCTTCAGCTTGGCGGTGTCCATGGCTTCGAAGCGCTGCAAAAGGCGATCCGCGACTATGCATCGACCAAGCCCGACGCAAAAATGCTGGTCGGGCAGGGCGTCGACTACACGGTGCTCGGCGACGAGCGGGTGACGCGCCACCATCTCGATGCGATCCTGCCGGATCGCCCGTTCTGCATGGCGGCGCCCGATCATCACACGATGTGGGCCAACACCAAGGCGCTGGAGATGGCCGGCATCCTGCAGGGTCGCGCGCTTGGTCCGGGCAATGAAATCGTCATGGGCGAGGATGGCCTGGCAGCCGGCGAACTGCGCGAGGGCGAGGCCTTCGGCCCGGTGCTCGATCTTGCCGGCGAGGGCCGGGTGCGGCTGGGGCTGGCGACCGGCGGCGAGCCGGATCCAATGCCATCCGCGGCCGAACGCGCCGCCGACCGCGACATCATGCGGCGCGGCCTGGCCTGGTGCGCGCGTCACGGCATCACCTCCATCCAGAACATGGACGGCAATCTCTACCAGCTCGAGCTGCTGGCCGAAATCGAGGCCGAGGAGGGGTTGCCCTGCCGTGTGCAGATACCCTTCCACTACAAGAATTTCATGACGCTCGACATGCTCGACAAGGCATCCGTCATGACCGAGCGCTACAACAGCGAGTGGCTGTCGTCGGGCATGGTCAAGGTGTTCTATGACGGTGTGCTCGATTCCTGGACGGCTGTCATGGTCGAGCCGTATGCCGACCGTCCCGACTGGGTGGGCGAGCCGCTTTTCACACCGCAGCAATTCATCGATCTCGCCGTTGCCGTCGACCGGCGTGGACTGCAGATCGCGGTGCACTCGATCGGTGATGGCGCAGTGCGCGCGGTGCTCGACGGCTACGAGGCGGCGCAAAAGGCCAATGGCAAGCGCGACAGTCGCCATCGCATCGAACACATCGAGGTCACCACCACGGCGGACGTGCCGCGCTTCGCCGAACTCGGCGTCATCGCCTCGATGCAGCCGCCGCACCCGCCCGGCGCCATGGATTTCCCGCTCGAGCCGACCGTGTCGCGCATCGGGCCGGCCCGCTGGCCATTGAGCTATGCCTGGCGAACCCTGAAGAATGCCGGCGCGCATATCGTCTTCGCCTCGGATTGGCCGGTGTCGCCGATCGACCCGATCCTGGGCATTCAGGCGGCAGTGATGCGCAAACCATGGGCAGACAGCGACCCGGACCAGAGTTTTTCGCTGCAGGAATCGCTCGCCGCCTACACGGTCGAGGGCGCCTATGCCGAATTCGCCGAACACCGCAAAGGCACGCTGAAATCAGGCTATATGGCCGACCTGGTGGTGCTGTCGGCCGATATGGAAAAGACGGCGCCGGCCGATCTGCACAAGGTGCGCCCGGTGACGACGATTTGCGGCGGCAAGGTGACCTATCAGGCCTGACAATGGCATGAGGCTTGCTGGCTAAAGACGGACTGAACTGTGATTCAATGCCGGGCTTGCCAACCTACCGGGCGTGTGGTCACATCGAACAGGGGAACAGCTCCGCCAGCAAGAGCGGGGTCAACAGTGAGGCGTAATCGTGCCGGACAAACCGGATCGGAATGCGATTGAAGTAGTAAACGTCAGTAAAATTTTCGGATCGGGTGAGGGGCAGGTCGCCGCCCTCGACAAGGTGTCGGTATCCATTCGCGAGAACGAGTTCTTCACGCTGCTGGGACCGTCCGGCTGCGGCAAGACGACCCTTCTGCGACTGATCGCCGGCTTCGACTTTCCAACCGCCGGTGAAATCCTGCTCTACGGTCAGGACATCGCGCCGCTGCCGCCCTTCAAGCGGCCGGTCAACACCGTCTTCCAGTCCTACGCGCTGTTCCCGCATATGACGGTTGCCGACAATATCGGCTTCGGCCTGGAGATGCTCGGCAAGCCGAAGGGCGAGATCAAGGCGCGCATCGCCGAGATGCTCAAGCTGGTCAAGATGGAAGCGCTGGCCGGCCGCCGCACGGCCCAGATTTCCGGTGGCCAGCAGCAGCGCGTGGCGCTGGCCCGGGCGCTCGCGCCGCAGCCGAAAGTGCTGTTGCTCGACGAACCGCTCTCGGCACTCGACTACAAGCTGCGCAAGGAGATGCAGATCGAGTTGAAGCGGCTGCAGCACGAGACCGGCATCACCTTCATCTTCGTCACCCATGATCAGGAAGAAGCGCTGACCATGTCGGACCGCATCGCGGTGATGTCGTCGGGCAAGATCCTGCAGGTTGGCTCGCCCTGGGATATATACGACAAGCCGGCGGAGCGCTTCGTCGCCGACTTCATCGGCGAGACCAACTTCCTCACCGCCGCCATATCGGGCACCGGCAACGGCAAGACACGCGCGACGCTCAAATCCGGGACGACCATCGAGGCGACCGTTGCCGAAGGGTTCCAGCCGAAGGACAACGCCACGGTGGTAGTGCGGCCCGAGCATGCCAAGCTGACCAAGGACAAGGGAGACCTGTCTGGCACGGTCGAGAACATCGTCTATTTCGGCACCGACACGCATATCCATGTCCAGCTCGACAGCGGCGAGGCCTTCACCGTGCGCCAGCAGAACACACGCAGCGCAGGCTGCGGTTTCGAGCGCGGCGACAAGGTCGGCATCCTGATCGGCAACGACGCCGCGCAAGTGCTGAGGGACTGATGGCCACCGCGGAAGAAGTCGCCAAGGCAGCGGAACGGCGTGATGTCCGTGACCGCTGGCTTTTGTCAGCACCGGCGCTGCTGGTCATCCTGCTCGCCGCGACCGGCCCGTTGCTGATCGTGCTCGTCTACTCGTTCCTGACGCCCGGCGCCTATGGCGACGTGAAATGGCAGTTTTCACCCGATGCCTGGGTGTCGGTGTTCATGGAACGTGACATTTTCGACGACACGCTTTCGCTTGCGGCGGCGCATGTCACCATCTTCTGGCGCTCGATCAAGCTTGCGGTGGTGACGACGCTGGCGACCTTGGCGCTCGGTTTCCCGACCGCCTATTTCATGGCGACGCGCAGCGAGAAGACCAGGGATCTCTGGCTGTTCCTGATCACCATCCCGTTCTGGACCAACCTCCTGATCCGGACTTTCGCGGTGCTGCAGATCATCCGCAACGAAGGCATCATCAACACGATCCTGCTCAAGCTCGGCATCATCTCGGCGCCGATCCAGATCCTCTACACCGACACCGCGATCCTGATCGGCATGGCCTATGTCTACCTGCCGCTGATGGTGCTGCCGATCTACGCCAGCATGGAGAAGCTCGATTTCCGCCTGGTCGAGGCCGGCTATGATCTCTACGCGACACGCTTCAAAGTGCTGCGGAAGATCATTTTCCCGCTGGTCAAGCCCGGCGTCATTGCCGGCTCGATCCTGGTCTTCATTCCGGCACTCGGCGCCTATGTGACGCCGGTCGTGCTGGGCGGCGGCAAGAACATGATGCTGTCCAACCTGATCGAATTGCAGTTTGGACAAGGACGCAACTGGCCGCTTGGCTCGGCGCTGTCGATCACGGTGATGGTCATCGTCATGCTGGCGTTGCTTGCCTATGTGCGCAACGCCGGCAAGTCAGGGGTGCGTCATGGCTAGCAACTTCTCCATCAAGCACCAGCCGGGCTTCACGGCGATCGCGGCGACCTGCTTCGTCGTGCTCTATTTGCCGATCATCGTGCTGGTCCTCTACGCCTTCAACGCGGCGAGCTCGACATCCGAATGGGGCGGCTTTTCGCTGAGATGGTTCCAGTCGGCCTACCAGAACACGCAGGTCATCGACGCAACGCTGCGCTCGTTCCAGATCGGTGCCATCGCGGCGGTGCTGTCGACCATCTTCGCCACGATGGCGGCACTCGCCACCACGCGCACCGCCCCCTATCCCGGACTCACCTTCAAATATGCGGCAATCAACCAGCCGCTGATGGTGCCCGAGATCGTCACCGGCGTGGCGCTGCTGATCTTCTTCTCGCGCATCAAGATCTTCACCGGCTATTCCGGCCTCGGTTACCTGATCGCCGCGCATACGGCGTTCTGCATTCCGTTCGCCTATCTGCCGATCCGGGCGCGGCTGGAGAATATGGACCTGACGCTCGAGCGCGCCGCGGCCGATCTCTACGCGACCCCGTGGAAGACCTTCCGCCGTATCACGCTGCCGCTTTTGTGGCCCGGTATCCTTGCCGGCCTGATGCTGGCCTTCGTCATCTCGCTCGATGACGTCGTCATCACCGAGTTCGTCAAATCGGGCGGCCAGGACACGCTGCCCACCTACATGCTCGGCCAGATCCGCCGTGGCGTCACACCCGAGATCAACGCGATATCGACCGCCTTCCTGCTGCTTTCGGTCGCGATCGTCACGTTGTTTTTCTTCGTCAGCAGGAAACGAGACTGAACCTGAAAATGGGAGTTAGAACGATGAACTGGAAGACAACGGCGACCGCCATGGGGTTGGCGCTGCTCGCTTCGACGGGCCTCGCCCGCGCCGAGGGCGTGCTCAACATCTACAATTGGGGCAACTACACCAGCCCCGACGTGATCAAGAAGTTCGAAGACAAATACAAGATCAAGGTGACCATCACCGACTACGATTCCAACGACACCGCGCTTGCCAAGATCCGGCAGGGCGGCACCGGCTTCGACATCGCCGTGCCGTCGCAGACCTACGTGCCGATCTGGATCAAGGAAGGCCTCCTGCTCGAGACCGATCCGGGCAAGATGGAGAACTTCAAGAATGTTGCGCCGGAATGGGCCAATCCCGAATTCGATCCGGGCCGCAAATATTCGGTGCCGTGGGCCTGGGGCACGATCGGCGTCGTCGTCAACACCGATGCCTACAAGGGGCCGGCCGATACGTGGGGCATCGTCTTCAACACGCCCGACGAGCTGAAGGGCAAGGTCAACGTCGTTCCCGAGATGAATGACGTCATCTTTGCGGCGATCAAATATGTCGGCGGCCAGCAATGCACCGACGACAAGGCGGTGCTGAAGAAGGTGCGCGACCTTTTGGTGGCGGCCAAGCCGAACTGGATCGCGATGGAATACAACACCATCGAAAAGATGGGTGCCGGCGACTTCAAGGCAACCAGCGACTGGAACGGCTCGGCGCTGCGCCAGCGTCTGGCCAATGCGGCCATCCATTACAACTATCCGAAGGAAGGCTTTGGCCTGTGGAGCGACAATGTCGTCGTCCTGAAGGAAGCCAAGAACGTCGAGAACGCCAAGCTGTTCCAGAACTTCATCATGGATCCGGAAAACGCGGCTGGCCTCTCGGCCTTCCACCGTTACGCCAACGCCATCACCGGCTCGGACAAATACATGCCGGCCGACATGAAGGACGCGCCGGAAGTCGTCATTCCGGCCGACGCCAAGCCGAAAGGCGAATTCCAGAAGATGTGCGCGCCGGAAACGCAGGAACTCTACACCAAGATCTGGACCGAACTGCAGAAATAATCGCTGCATGCCAGACCCGGCGGCAAACACCGCCGGGTCTTTTCTTTTCCGGGAATGGCCTTTCATGGACTCCTATCGCAACAGCGATCCGCGGCCGCCGATCATGCAGGGCTCGCCGCCAGTCATGGTGCCGCCAAAGCTCGACTGGGACCGGCCGCCGTGGAACCGCTGGGCGTTCCAGCACATCAGGGAAATTCTGCCCACCGCCGAAGTCTGGCGCGGCAATGGCCATCGCCATCGGCTCGAACGCGCCGAGGTCGATCTCGACGGGCTGCCGGTCGAGGACAGCGAGGGCAGGCCCTCGACGCTCTCCGGGTTGCTGGACGAGACCTATACGGATGGTTTCCTCGTGCTCAAGCACGGCAGGATCGCCTATGAGCGCTATTTCAACGGCATGGACGTGCGCACGCTGCATCTGTCGCAGTCGATGGCCAAGTCCATCACCGGCTCGGTGTTCGGCATATTGGCCGGGCGAGGCCTGATCGATCCGGCCAGGCCGGTGACCGACTATTTGCCGGAACTCGGCGCCACAGGCTGGGCCGGCGCCAGCGTTCAGCATGTGCTCGACATGACGACGGGCGTGCGTTTTTCCGAAGAGTATGCCGACCGCTATTCCGATATCGGCCAGGTCGATGTCGCCACCGGCTGGAAGCCGGTGCCGCCGGGCAGCGATCCGGACTTCCGCTGGCCCTCGCATATGTTCGAGCTGATCCTGGGCTTGAGGGACACGGTCCGGCCGCACGGCGCGGCGTTCGAATACCGCTCGATCGAGACCGACGTGCTCGCCTTCATCATGGAGCGGGTGACGGGCAAGCGGCTGGCGCAGCTGGTGTCGGAGGAACTCTGGCAAAAGCTCGGCGCCGACGAAAGCGCCTGCTTCACCGTCGATAGCGCCGGCTATGCGCTGGCCGATGGCGGCTTCAACGCGACGCTGCGCGACTATGGCCGCTTCGGCCAGATGATCCTCGACAATGGCGGCGGCATCGTGCCGGCCGAATGGATCGAGGCGACACGCAATGGCAGGCATGGGCCTGATTTCTCCGCCAGCCTGCCGCAGGGCAGCTACCGCAACCAGTTCTGGATTGAGAATCCCGCCTCGCGCGCGCTGATGTGCCGGGGCGTGTTCGGGCAGATGATCCATATCGACTGGAACACGGGAATGGTCGTGGTGAAGCTTTCGACCTGGCCGGATTTCAGCAATCTCGCCTACTCCACGGCGACGCTGAAGGCCGTGCACGCCATCGCCGCCGCGCTGCTCTAGGCCCCCCACAAGAAACGACCTTAAAGGAAACGCCATGACCGGCAAGACCGCGTTCGAGATTCGCCACGGCTTCCGCCGCAACGAGGTGCTGCTTTCCAACTGGCGCGAAAGCCCGTTCAACCGATGGTCGTTCCAGAACCTTGGCGAACTGGTGCCGACGGCACGCGTGGCCGCGGCGTCGGCTGGTGCCGAGGCACAAGCGATGGATTTCGGTGGTTTGCTCGGCGAAAAGGTTTCGGTCGCCAGCGCGCCGGAGACGGTCGCCGAATTCCTCATACGCTCCAGCACCGACGCGCTGACGGTGATGAAAGGCGGCAAGGTGATCGGCGACTGGTTCGCGCCGCACATGGATTTCGGCGCCCGCCACATCATCTTCTCGATCAGCAAGTCGGTGACCGCGATTATAGCCGGCATATTGGAAGGCGAGGGGGCGTTCGATCCGGAAGCGCCGGTGACGACCTACATTCCCGAAGCCGCCGGCTCGGCCCATGGCGATGCGAGCACGCGCCATGTGCTCGACATGAGCGTCAGCCTTGATTTCGAGGAGGCCTATCTCGATCCGGAAAGCGCCTTTGCCCGCTATCGCCGCGCCACGCTATGGAACCCGGGTGGCGGCACGGAAAGCCTGCGCGAATTCATCCTGTCCTTGCAGCGACTTGCCGAGCCGCACGGCCAGACTTTTCGCTACCGCTCGCCCAATTCCGACCTGCTCGGCCTGCTGCTGGAGCGCGCGTCCTGCCAGCGCTTCAGCGACCTGATGCGCGAGAAGCTGTGGCTGCCGCTTGGCGCTGTCAGCGAGGCCTCGATCGGCGTCGACATGGAAGGCACGGCGCGCACCGCCGGCGGCATTTCGGTGACGCCGCGCGACCTGGCGCGCATCGGCGAGATGATGCGGCAAGGCGGTACCGCCAATGGCCGCCGCATCGTGCCGGAGGCCTGGGTGCGCGATACCGTCAGCACCGGCGGCAGTGCGGAGGCCTGGCAGCGTGGCACGATGGCTTTCCTGTTCCCCCACGGCCGCTATCGCAACAAATGGTACCAGACAGGCAAGCCGAGCGGTGCCTATTGTGGCATCGGCATTCATGGCCAATGGCTCTATGTCGATCCGAAGGCGGAGGTGGTCATCGCCAAGATGTCGTCGCAGCCAGTGCCGGTCGACGATCCGCTCGATGCCGAGATTGTAGCGTTCTTCGAAGCGCTGACCCAACTGGTCTGACCCGTCGGGCGCGGCTTCGTTGCCGCATGCTTTCCTGTGGACCGCCCGCGACGGTTGAAAACGTCGCGGTTGGCGAGACAGGCGTCTGCGCCTATGGTCGCCGCTCTTTTGATGAGAGCAGGAACGACATGGCATCCGACATCAAGCGCATCGCAGCCATTATCGCGGCAGAGATCAAGGCGCGGCCCGAACAGGCGGCGGCGGCGATCGAATTGCTCGACGAGGGCGCGACGGTGCCGTTCGTGGCGCGCTACCGCAAGGAGGTGACCGGCGGGCTCGATGACACGCAGTTGCGCGACCTTGCCGAGCGGCTCGCCTATCTGCGCGAGCTCGACGCCCGCCGCGACACCATCCTCGGCTCGATCCGTGAGCAGGGCAAGCTGACCGAGGACCTGGAAACCAAGATCGCTGCCGCCGCCACCAAGGCGGAACTCGAAGACATCTATCTCCCCTACAAGCCGAAACGCCGCACCAAGGCCGAGATCGCCAGAGAGCGTGGGCTGGGGCCGCTGGCCGAGGCCATCCTTGCCAACCGTTCGCTCGTGCCTGCCGAGGCAGCGCTGGCCTATGTCACCGAGGAGGTGGCCGACGTCAAAGCTGCACTTGAAGGCGCGCGCGACATCCTGTCGGAGCAGTTCGCCGAGAATGCCGATCTGGTCGGCAAACTGCGCACCTACATGAAGGACCGTGCCTTCATGCGCGCCCGGGTGGTCGACGGCAAGCAGGAGGCCGGCGCCAAATTCTCCGACTATTTCGACCATGTCGAGCGCTGGGCAAACGTGCCGAGCCATCGCGCGCTGGCCATGCTGCGCGGCCGCAACGAAGAGGTGCTGTCGCTCGACATCGAGGTCGATGCCGACGATGCGTCGCCGGTGAAACCGGTCGAACGGATGATCGCCAACGCCTATGCGATCGGCGCCAGCCTGCCCGGCGACCGCTGGCTGATGGAGGTCGCCGGCTGGACCTGGCGCATCAAGCTTTCGCTGCACCTGACGCTCGATCTGATGCGCGACCTGCGCGAGCGGGCCGAGGAAGAGGCGATCCATGTCTTCGCCCGCAATCTGAAGGATTTGCTGCTGGCCGCGCCGGCCGGATCGCGGCCGACGATGGGGCTCGATCCCGGCATCCGCACCGGCGTCAAGGTGGCCGTGGTCGACGGCACCGGCAAGCTGGTGGCGACGACGACGGTCTATCCCTTTCCGCCCAAGAACGATGTGCGCGGCACGCAGGCCGAACTCGCCAAGCTCATCCGCCTGCACAGGGTCGAGCTGATTTCGATCGGCAACGGCACCGGCAGCCGCGAGACGGAGAAGCTGGTGGCGGACATGCTCTCCGACATGCCTCCCGACGGCGGACCGAAGCCGCTCAAGGTGATCGTCAGCGAGGCAGGCGCCTCGGTCTATTCGGCGTCGGCGACGGCGGCGGCCGAATTCCCCGGCCTCGACGTGTCACTGCGCGGCGCGGTGTCGATTGCGCGCCGCCTGCAGGATCCGCTGGCCGAACTGGTCAAGATCGAACCCAAATCGATCGGCGTCGGCCAGTACCAGCACGATGTCGACCAGTACCGGCTCGGCCGCTCGCTGGAAGCGGTGGTCGAGGACGCGGTCAACGCGGTCGGCGTCGATCTCAACACCGCCTCGGCGCCGCTCTTGGCGCGGGTTTCGGGCCTTGGCGCATCGCTCGCCGACGCCATCGTCGCGCATCGCGATGCGACCGGCCCCTTCGCCAGCCGCAAGGACCTTCTGAAGGTGCCGCGGCTGGGACCGCGCGCGTTCGAACAATCCGCCGGCTTCCTGCGCATCGCCAATGGCAGCGAGCCGCTCGATGCCTCATCGGTGCATCCGGAAGCCTATGGCGTGGCCAAGAAGATCGTCGCCGCCTGCGGCCGCGACGTGCGCTCGCTGATGGGCGACAGTGCCGCGCTCAAGGCGCTCGATCCGCGTGTCTTCGTCGACGAGCGTTTCGGCCTGCCGACGGTGCGCGACATTCTGGCCGAACTCGAAAAGCCCGGCCGCGACCCGCGCCCCGGCTTCAAGACGGCGACCTTCGCCGACGGCGTCGATGACATCAAGGACCTCAAACCCGGCATGCTGCTGGAAGGCACCGTGACCAATGTCGCGGCCTTCGGCGCCTTTGTCGATATCGGTGTCCATCAGGACGGGCTGGTGCATGTCTCCCAACTGGCCGACCGCTTCATCAAGGACGCGCATGAAGTGGTCAAGGCCGGCGATGTGGTCAAGGTGCGCGTCGTCGACGTCGACATCAAGCGCAAGCGCATCGCGCTCTCCATGCGCAAGGATGGCGGCGAGGGTGGTGCGTCGCGTGGTGGGCCGCGCGACAATGGTGGCGGTAGGCCGACGCCGCGCACGCCAGCGCCGCAACGCCAACCGGAACGGCCGGCCCAGCAAGGGGCCTTCGGTGCGGCGCTGGCGGATGCGCTGAAGCGCAAGTAGCTACCAGGCCAGGACAGCCGGCTCCTTCTCAACCTGCTCCAGCAGCCAGTCGCGAAAGCTGGCGACGGGGGGATGGTCGCGCTTGTCGTGCGGGACGACGAGGTAATAGGCGCTACGGCTTTGCATGGGCTGGCCGGGCGCCGGCACCAACTGGCCGCGCTGCAATTCGCCCGCGATCAGGAGCAGCGGCAGCAGCGCGATGCCAAGCCCCGCCGTGCAGGCCTGGGCGGCGGTGCCGAATTGTTCGAACTGCATGCCTGGTCCGGCCGGCGCGCTCAGGCCCTGATGCTCGAACCATTCGGTCCAGGCGCCGGGTCGCGTCGCCATATGCAACAGCGGCAGGCGGCCAATATCGGCCGGCGTGGCGATGGCGCGGCCGGCGAGGAATTCGGGCGACGCCACCGGCGCGACGGTTTCACGCACCAGCAGTGTCGAATCGGCCTCCGGCCAGTCCGGCAGGCCGTAATGGATGGCAGCGTCCAGCCTTTCCCTGGCGAAGTCGAAGCGGCCGACGCGGGTGACGAAGTTGATGGTGATGTCGGGATTGCTCTCGACGAAATCGGGGATCATCGGCATCAGCCAGCGCGTGCCGAAGGTCGGCAAAATGGCAAGGTTCAGGATGCCACTATGCCGATTGCTCATCAATCCAAGGGCCGCGTCGCGCAATTGGCCAAGCGCCGAACGCACTGCTTCGGCGTAGATTTCCCCAGCCGTCGACAGCCGGACATTGCGGCTGTCGCGCTCGAACAGGCGGCGGCCGAACTGGTCTTCGAGCAACCTGATCTGCCGGCTGACCGCGCCCTGGGTCAGATCCAGCTCTTGAGCAGCGGCAGTAAAAGACCCAAGCCTGGCCACCGCCTCGAAGGCGGCGAGGGCACTGATTTTGGGCAGGAGGCGGCGCTGGACACTCATGATCTATTCCTAACGCTCATTGATCCGTGAATCAATTTCGTTTGATTTTTTAAGGCTGCGGGCCGATAAGCCGGGCTTCACCCGTTTGAGGATCGACAAGCCATGGCCGCCGACAAGAATGCATTCGTCTGGGAAGACCCTTTCCTGATCGAGGACCAGCTTTCGGAAGAAGAGCGCATGGTGCGCGACGGCGCGGCGGCCTTCGCCGCCGACAAGCTCGCGCCGCGCATCGAGGATGCCTATCTCAATGAAAAGACGGATGCCGGCATCTTTCGCGAGATGGGCGAGGCCGGCTTGCTCGGCATTACCATCCCGGAAGAGTATGGCGGCCTCGGCGCCAATTATGTGACCTACGGGCTGGTCGCGCGGGAAGTCGAACGCGTCGATTCCGGCTACCGCTCGATGATGTCGGTGCAATCGTCGCTGGTAATGTATCCGATCCACACCTATGGCTCGGAAGAGCAGCGCAAGAAGTACTTGCCCAAGCTTGCCAGCGGTGAGTGGATCGGCTGTTTCGGCCTGACCGAGCCGGATGCCGGCTCCGACCCGGGCGGCATGAAGACGCGCGCCGAGAAGACGGCGAACGGCTACAAGCTCAGCGGCTCGAAGATGTGGATTTCCAACGCGCCGATCGCAGACGTGTTCGTCGTCTGGGCGAAGTTGAAGGGCGAGAACGGCAAGGACGAGATCCGCGGCTTCGTGCTGGAAAAGGGCATGAAGGGGCTGTCGGCGCCGAAGATCGGCGGCAAGCTGTCGCTGCGCGCGTCGATCACCGGTGAAGTGGTGATGGAAGGCGTCGAGGTCGGCGAGGACGCGCTGCTGCCGAACGCCAAGGGCCTTGGCGGCCCGTTCGGCTGTCTCAACCGGGCTCGCTACGGCATCTCCTGGGGCTCGATGGGTGCGGCGGAAGATTGCTGGCACCGCGCCCGCCAATATGGTCTCGACCGCAAGCAGTTCGGCAAGCCGCTGGCCGGCACGCAGCTTTACCAGAAGAAGCTCGCCGACATGCAGACCGAGATCGCGCTGGGATTGCAGGCATCCTTGCGCGTCGGGCGGCTGCTCGATGCAGGCAAGATGGCGCCGGAAATGATCTCGATCGTCAAGCGCAACAATTGCGGCAAGGCGCTCGACATCGCCCGCCAGGCCCGCGACATGCATGGCGGCAACGGCATCCAGATCGGGTACCACGTCATGCGCCACGCGCAGAATTTGGAGACGGTCAACACCTATGAGGGCACGCATGACGTGCATGCCTTGATCCTGGGAAGGGCGCAGACGGGCATTCAGGCGTTCTTCTAAGTCATGCCTCAAGCTGGTTTCAGCTGCTTAAATTAGGTGCACCGCAACATCTGTGCTTGGAGAATGGCCAGCAGATGTGTCAGGGTTCGGCGAATTCGTTTGAAACGCCGATCTCCGGGGCCCCATGGCAATTCTGGCAGCCGTCTACCATCTGACCCATTACAAATACGACCGGCCGGTGGTTCTCGGGCCTCAGATCATCAGGCTGCAGCCGGCGCCGCATTCCCGGACAAAGGTGTTGAGCCATTCGCTCAAGGTCGAGCCGGCGAACCATTTCGTCAATCTGCAGCAGGATCCTTACGGCAACTTCCTTGCCCGCTTCGTCTTCCCCGAGCCGGTGACGGAATTGAAGATCGAGGTCGATCTCGTCGCCGACATGACGGTCTACAATCCGTTCGATTTCTTCGTCGAGCCGTCGGCCGAGACGTTCCCGTTCGAATATCCGGAAGAGATCAGGGACGATCTCGCGATCTACCGGACGCCTGAGCCGGCAGGGCCGCTGCTTTCGGCCTTCCTGAGAACCATCGACACCAGCGCGAAAAACACCGTCAATTTTCTCGTCGACCTCAATGCGCGCCTGCAGCGCGAGATCGCCTATATCGTGCGCATGGAGACCGGCGTGTTCTCGCCGGAGGAAACGCTGGCCGCCGGCAAGGGCTCGTGCCGGGATTCGAGCTGGCTGCTGGTGCAGATCCTGCGCAATTTCGGCATCGCCGCGCGTTTCGTCTCCGGCTACCTGATCCAGCTGAAGCCCGATCTCATCGCGCTGGACGGTCCGGCCGGCACATCGGTCGATTTCACCGATCTGCATGCCTGGTGCGAGGTCTATCTTCCAGGTGCCGGCTGGATCGGCTTCGACCCGACCTCGGGCCTGCTCACCGGCGAAAGCCATGTGCCGCTTGCCGCAACCCCGCATTTCCGCAACGCTGCACCGATTTCCGGCATGGCGAGCTTTGCCAATGTCGAGTTCGGCTTCGACATGCGGGTCGACCGCATCGCCGAGCATCCGCGCATCACCAAGCCATTCTCCGACGAAAGCTGGCAGGCGCTCGACGCACTCGGCAACAAGGTCGATGCGGCACTTGGCGAAGGCGATGTGCGGCTGACGATGGGGGGCGAGCCGACCTTCGTGTCGATCGACGATTTCGAGTCCGCCGAATGGAACACCGCCGCTGTCGGTCCGACCAAGCGCGAAAAAGCCGATGCGCTGATCCGCAGGCTGCGCGAACGCTTCGCGCCGGGCGGCTTCCTCCACTACGGACAAGGCAAATGGTATCCTGGTGAGAGCCTGCCGCGCTGGACTTTCTCGCTCTACTGGCGTGCCGACGGTCAGCCGGTGTGGAGCGATCCGTCGCTGATCGCGCGGGAGAAGAGTTCGGCGGATGTCGGCCCGAAACAGGCCGAAAGCCTGCTGACTGCGATTGCCGGCGAGCTCGGCATCGACAAGGCCATGGTCAGCGAAGCCTATGAGGATCCGGCCGAGTGGCTGCTCAAGGAAGGCAAGCTGCCCGAAAATGTCGATCCGTCAAATTCGAAGCTCGAGGACCCGGAAGAGCGCAGCCGCATGGCAAGAGTGTTCGAGCGCGGGCTGACCAAACCGTCGGGCTATGTGCTGCCCGTGCAGCGCTGGAACAGCCAGGCGTCGGGACCGCGCTGGCGTTCGGAGAAATGGAAGACGCGACGCGGGCGGCTGTTCCTGGTGCCCGGTGATTCACCGGTCGGCTACCGCTTGCCCTTGGGCACACTGCCCTATGTGCCGCCGGCGCAATTCCCCTACATCGTGCCGGTCGACCCGTCGCTGCCGCGCGGCCCATTGCCGGCGCGCGAGGCGATCCTGCCCGCTGCGGCGCCGGCCGAACTGGAAGGCGCCGACGAGATGGCGCGCCGCCAGCAGGCGGCGTCGTTCACCGCCGCGACCGGCCAGCAGGACCGGGTCGAACAGGAGATCACCGAGATCGGCGGCGCGGTGCGCACCGCGCTCTCCGTCGAGCCGCGCGACGGCCGGCTGTGTGTGTTCATGCCACCAGTCGAGGCGCTGGAGGATTATCTCGAACTGGTCGCTGCCGCCGAGAACGCGGCGCGTGCCATCGGTCTTCCCGTGCATATCGAGGGCTATGGGCCGCCGCACGATCCGCGTCTCAACGTCATCCGTGTGGCGCCCGACCCCGGCGTCATCGAGGTCAACATCCATCCGGCTTACAACTGGCAGGATTGCGTGGCGACGACCACGGCGATCTATGAGGAGGCGCGGCTGACGCGGCTTGGCGCCGACAAGTTCATGATCGATGGCCGCCACACCGGCACAGGCGGCGGCAACCATGTCGTGGTCGGCGGTGCGACGCCCAATGACAGCCCGTTCCTACGCCGGCCTGATCTGTTGAAGAGCCTGGTGCTGCAATGGCAGCGGCATCCGTCGCTGTCCTATCTGTTCTCCGGCCTGTTCATCGGCCCGACCAGCCAGGCGCCGCGTTTCGACGAAGCGCGCCACGATTCGCTTTACGAACTCGAAATCGCCATGGCGCAGGTGCCGCATCCGAACCAGGGCGCGGCCCCCTTGCCATGGCTGGTCGACCGGCTGTTCCGCAATTTGCTGACCGACGTCACCGGCAATACCCACCGCTCGGAAATCTGCATCGACAAGCTGTTCTCGCCGGATGGCCCGACCGGCCGGCTGGGACTGGTCGAGTTCCGCGGCTTCGAGATGCCGCCCAATGCGCGCATGAGCCTCGCGCAGCAGCTTCTGGTTCGCGCCATTATCGCACGTGCGTGGAAAAACCCGCTCGACGGCCGCTTCGTACGCTGGGGCACTTCTCTGCACGACCGTTTCATGCTGCCGCATCATGTCTGGGCTGACTTCCTCGATGTGCTCGACGACCTCAAGCTCAACGGCTTCGAGTTCCGTCCCGAATGGTTCGATGCGCAGCTCGAATTCCGGTTCCCGTTCTGCGGCGAGGTCCAGCATGCCGGCATCAAGCTCGAGCTGCGGCAGGCGCTGGAGCCATGGCATGTCATGGGCGAACAGGGCGCGATCGGCGGCACCGTGCGCTTCGTCGATTCCTCGGTCGAGCGGCTGCAGGTCAAGACCGAAGGCCTCAACCCGGAACGCCATGCCATCGTCTGCAACGGCCGTATCGTGCCGATGAAGGTGACCGATAACCGCGAGGTCGCGGTCGCCGGCGTGCGCTTCAAAGCCTGGCAGCCGGCTTCGGGGCTGCATCCGGCGCTGCCGGTCAACACGCCGCTGGTGTTCGACATCTATGACCGCTGGTCGGGAAGGGCGATCGGCGGCTGCGTCTACCATGTCGCGCATCCCGGCGGCCGCAATTACGACACCTTCCCGGTCAACGGCAACGAGGCGGAGGCGCGGCGGCTCGCCCGCTTCGAACCGCGCGGCCATACACCATCGGCCTATGTGCTGCGCGAGGAACAACCGGCGGAAGATTTCCCGATGACCCTTGACCTCAGGCGACCGGCAAGACTCTGATCAGCGATGGCAAAGGGGAATCACAAGAGGATACGCGGCAAGCCGCAGATCCATAGCCTGCTGGAGCACTACCAGCCCATCGACGGCGTCGTCGACGAGATGGTCGACGCCGCAGGCAATCCCCGTCCGGTCTGGAAGCATTTCATCGAGGCGCTCGACGATCTCGGTGCCGAGAAGCTCGGCCAGCGTTTCGCCCGTGCCGACCAGTATCTGCGCGATGCCGGCGTCTATTACCGCGTCTACGACAAGGCCGGCGCCAATGAGCGCGAATGGCCGCTGGCGCATGTGCCGCTGCTTATCGAGGACAGCGAATGGGCCGCGATCAGCGCCGGTCTCGTGCAGCGCGCCGAGTTGTTCGAGGAAACCATCGCCGATATCTATGGACGCAACCGGCTGATCGAAAAAGGCATCCTGCCGGCGGGATTGATCGCGGCCAGCCCCGAATATTTGCGGCCTGTCGTGGGTACCACGCCGGCCGGCGGCCATTACCTGCATTTCTGCGCCTTCGAGCTCGGCCGTGGGCCTGACGGCCAGTGGTGGGTGCTGGGCGACCGTACGCAGGCGCCGTCGGGCGCCGGCTTTGCCCTGGAGAACCGCGTCGCCACGACGCGCGCGCTGTCCGATATCTATGGCGAGATGCATGTGCATCGCCTGGCCGGCTTCTTCCGCCGTTTCCGCGATGCGCTGATCGGCATGGCCAGGGAAAGCGAAGGCCGCGTCGCCATATTGACGCCGGGGCCGCTCAACGAAACCTACTACGAACACGCCTATATCGCCCGCTATCTCGGCATCATGCTGCTCGAAGGCGAGGACCTGACCGTCTCCGGCGGCAGGCTGATGGTGCGCACCGTTTCAGGCCTGATGCCGATCAGCGTGTTGTGGCGACGCCTCGATGCCGCCTTCGCCGATCCGCTCGAATTGCGGTCGGATTCGCAGATCGGCACGCCGGGGCTGGTGGAAGCCATCCGCCGGGGCGCGGTTGCGACCGTCAATGCGCTCGGCTCAGGGCTGATGGAAACACGGGCGCTGCTCGCCTTCCTGCCCAAGATCGCGCGCGAATTGCGTGGCGAGGAGCTGCTCTTGCCGAGCGTCGCGACATGGTGGTGCGGGCAGGCGACCGAACGCGCCCATGTGCTTGCCAATATCGACCGCATGGTGGTCGGCCCGGCGCTGTCGACGAGACTCGCCTTCGAGGATGATGGCCAGACCACGCTCGGCTCGACGCTGTCGGCCGGGGAGCGGGCCGAGCTGGTGGCGCGCATCGAACGCGATGGCGGCGCCTTTGTCGGCCAGGAAGCGGTGACGCTGTCGACGACACCGGTCTTTGTCGGCGGCTGGCTGGAGCCGCGGCCGGCGAGCCTGCGCGTTTATCTGGCGCGCACGCCCGAGGGCTGGACGGTCATGCCAGGCGGGTTCGCCCGCGTCGGGCTGTCGCTCGATCCGACGGCGATCGCCATGCAGCGCGGCGGCCAGGCGGCCGACGTCTGGGTGGTCAGCGACAGGCCCGTCGAGCGCGAGACGCTGCTGCCGCAAGAGGGCGACAGCTTCACGCGCACCAGGCCGGGCAGCCTGCCCAGCCGCGCTGCGGAAAACCTCACCTGGCTCGGCCGCTATATCGAGCGTTCGGAAGACACGGTGCGCATCCTGCGCGCCTATCACGTGCGGCTGGCCGAGACCTCCGATCCAGACATGCCGTTGCTGGCCGACGTCAGGGACTATCTCGAACCGTTCGGCATCGACGTCGAGACGGCGATCCCGTCAGGGCTGATCGGCACGCTCGACAGCGCCGTCTATAGCGCGGGCCAGATCCGCGACCGGTTTTCCCCCGACGGCTGGCTGGCGCTCAAGGACCTGTCGAAGACCATCCACCAGTTCGCGACGACGGTGGCGCCGGGCGATGACGCGACGCGGGCCATGACGGTGATCCTGCGCAAGCTCGCCGGTTTCTCCGGCCTGCTGCATGAGAACATGTACCGCTTCGCCGGTTGGCGGTTCCTTGAGATCGGCCGGCGGCTGGAACGCGGCATCCAGATCGCCCGCACGCTGTCCCGGCTGACCAGCCCCAAGGCGCCGGACGGCGCGCTCGACATGATGCTGGAGATCGGCGACAGCGTCATGACCCATCGCCGGCAATATCCGGTGCAGGCCGGCCGGCGCACGGTGATCGATCTTCTGGCGCTCGACCCGCTCAATCCCCGCTCGATCCTGTTCCAGTTGGAAAGGCTGAAGGCCGAGATCGGCCTGTTGCCGTCGGTCGGCGGCGAGGGGCACATGTCGCCGGCGGCGAAGGAGATCCTGCAGCTCAACACGGCCATAGCCATCAAGGAGCCTTCGGACATGACGGCAAAGGCGCTGGACGAACTCGCCTATGAAATCGGCGGTCTCTACAACAGCCTCGCCAAAGCCTATTTCGGCTAAGCAGGTTCCGCAAAAGTGTCTCACGGTTTTGCGGCAAGAACCTGCGGCAAAACAAGAAAAGTAGTCCATGCTTTACGACATCAGGCTTCATCTCCATTACGACTATGCAGCGGCGGCGGGCGGCGGTCGCCACCAGATCCGCGTGCTGCCATCGACGATATCGGGCGTGCAGCGCGTCATTGCCGCTTCCCTGTCTTTTGCCCCGGCGCCCAATGAACGGTCGGATTTCTCGGATTTCTTCGGCAACAACGTCACTTCGATTGCCTTTCGCGACGCGCATGACGCGCTCGACATCAGGATGAGTGCACGCGTTTCGGTGTCGCGGCCGGAGCCGGGGCTCGACGTGTCGCCCGATATCGGGCGGCTGCGGCAGGAACTGGCCGCGGTGCGGTCGCTGGCGTCTGACTCGCCGCACCATTTTCTGGCGGGAAGCGCTCACTCCGGCATCGATGCGGCGATCACTTCCTATGCGCAGGACAGCGTCGGCACCTCGGCCGCCGGCACGGCAATGGATCTGTGCAACCGCATCCATCGGGATTTCACCTATGACGGCGAGGCGACCACGGTGCGGACCCGCGCCAGCGATGCCTTCAGGCTGAAGCGCGGCGTCTGCCAGGATTTTTCGCACATCATGATCGCGGGCTTGCGCGGCCTCGGCATTCCGGCCGGTTATGTCAGCGGCTTCCTGCGCACCATCCCGCCCAAGGGCAAGCCGCGGCTGGAAGGCGCCGACGCCATGCATGCCTGGGTCAAGGTCTGGTGCGGGCGTGACGCCGGCTGGCAGGAGTTCGACCCGACCAACGGCATGCGGGCCAGCAACGACCATATCACCGTCGGCTACGGCCGCGACTATTCCGACGTCGCGCCGATCGTCGGCGTGCTGAAGACCACTGGCGGACAGGTCGGCGAGCAGGCCGTCGACGTTATTCCGGTTGCGCTCGAGAAGGTATGAAAGCGCGCTGAGAAGCGCGAAGCGTTCCGCTGCGTGGACGAAGCGACTTCTCAAACATCCAAGGGGCCGCTAATCTCTGTTCGTTTCGGCGCGGGCGCGGGGTCTTGTAATTGAAAGCGGTCAGCGTCGTCATCCCTGCTTACAATGCGGCGGCCACGATCGCGACAACGCTGGCGTCGCTTGGCAGTGAGGCCGAGGTCATCGGCGAGATCCTGCTGGTCGACGATGCATCGACTGACAACACGGCTGATGTGGCACGGCAGGCAGCGGCGCAATTGTCTTTGCCGCTGCGTGTGCTGCCGGCTGAATGCCGCGACGCCGGCGGCGCCCGTAACGTGGCGCTGGCGCAGGCGCTCCATCCCTGGGTGTATCTGATCGACGCCGACGATTTGCATCTTCAGGGCGGATTGCGCGCGCTGCTGCGGCAGGCGGAGAACCAGCCGAAAGCCGGCATGATCGTCGGCGCCTACCGGCGGCGGGTGAACGGGCAGGATCGGCAGATCAAGGTGCCGAACGGCTATCAGGCTGCGTGCCTGGCAAATGCTTCGGCCTATGTGAAAGGCGACATACGCTCCGTCGCCGTGGGCAGCGTGCTGGCGTCCCGGCAACTGATCGGCGATACACGGTTTCCGGTGGGCCTTGCCTATGACGAGGACACGCTGTTCTGGGCGCGGCTGATGAGCAAGGCTTCGCTGGCCATGATTCCGCAACCCGTCATGGTCTATGAGGTTTCGCCGGCTCGTTCCGACGACCGCTTCGCAATCAACCCGGTGCGGCGCTTCCTGGAGTGGCGCCGGGAATTGCGTACGCTCACCGATTGCGGCATCCCGGTCTCGGCGCTCAAGACCAGGGAAGGGCTTGTCGCCCTCAAGATCGCCCGCGTCCACTACGCACGTGGCGACCTCGACGTCGCCGCGCGCTTCCTGGCAGTGGCCGCGGCCGCGCCAAAGCGGCGGTCAGAAGCCTGGCGCTGCCTGCGTTACAGGCTCAAGCTCGCGGTGCGACGCCGGCTGTCGGCGCCGCGGGTAGAACTGCAGGGCGTCTTGTAGTCGTAAGGTTCCGCCATTCGCTTATCGCGGCCAGCCGACTTTCGCGCGGCGTGGAACCAGCTGTCGGCCAACAGCTTATCTACGCATATTTGCGTGGAGCTTACATGCTGCAGACATCCGGATTGCCGCACGGCCGGCCAACCGACGGCGCCGTTGCCCCGAAGAACGGGGCGCAAAGCGCGGCTGAGCACGCCGCGCTGACCTATGTCAGCGATGCCGAGCCCGGCATCCGCCGGCTGAAGACCGGCAAGGGATTTACCTACAAGGGACCGGACGGGAAAGCGGTCTCGGATGCCGCCAGGGCGCGTATCGAGGCGATCGTTATTCCGCCGGCATGGACGGATGTGTGGATATCGCCGGATGCCGACGGGCACATCCAGGCGACCGGCAGGGATCAGCGGGGGCGCAAGCAGTATCGCTATCATCCGCAATGGGCCGAAGAACGCGACGGCGCCAAATATTCGAGCCTCGTTGCCTTCGCCGAAAGCCTGGCCAAGCTGAGGCGCACGATCGACGGTGATTTGCGCCGCCACGGCCTGCCGTTCGAGCGCGTCGTCGCCGCGGTCGTCTGGCTGCTCGACAATACGATGATCCGCGTCGGCAATGCCGCCTATGCGCGCGACAACAAGAGCTTCGGCCTTACGACGTTGCGCGACCGCCATGTCGATATCAAGGGATCGAGCCTGCGCTTCGCCTTCAAGGGCAAGTCCGGCAAGGAATGGAAACTGAAGCTGGTCGATCGCCGTATCGCCGGCATCGTGCGGGGTGCGCAGGACCTGCCGGGCCAGAAACTGTTCCAGTATCTCGACGAGGAAGGCAACAGGCGCCCGGTCCGCTCCGACGACGTCAACCGCTACATCAGGGACGCCGCCGGCGATGCGTTCAGCTCCAAGCATTTTCGCACCTGGGGCGGCACCATCCATGCCGCGTCGCTGTTTGCGCAGACGGAGCTGCCCGAAGCCAAGGCCCAGCAAAAGCGGGTGATGAACAGCGTCATCGACAAGGTGGCCGAGCGGCTGGGCAACACGCGCGCTGTCTGCCGCAAGTGCTATATTCATCCGCAGGTTTTCGAAGCCTGGTCGCAGGGACGGCTGCTGGCAGAAATGGCGGAAGCCAACAAGCGCAAGCGGCCCATGGAGGGTCTCGATGACGAGGAAGCGCTCGTGCTGAGATGGTTGAAGACGCACGAACGGTGACTGGCGGCAATTGACGGTCGCTCTATCCGTCTTTTTTTATCGACGTCGTGTCGGGATCGGTCATACTGTTTCGTCCTTTGATACAGAAAAGGACCGACCATGCTCTACGCCATACTCTGCTATGCCTCCGAAGACGTCGTCAGCTCCTGGAGCAAGGCGCAGGACGACGAAGTCATGGCCAATCTCATCAACGTTCAGGACAAGTACGCCAAGGCTGGCCGGCTTGGCCCGGTGGCGCGGCTTTTGCCGACGACAGCGGCGACGACGCTGCGGAAAGTGAAAGGCGAATCGGTCGTCATCGATGGGCCGTTCGCCGAGACCAAGGAGCAGTTCCTCGGTTTCTACACGCTCGAATGCGCCGATCTCGACGAGGCCGTCGAATTCGCCCGTGAGCTCTCCGAGGTCAACCCGAGCGGCGGATCCTATGAGATCCGGCCGGTCTCGGTGTTCAATCCCACTAAGGTAGTCGTATGACCGAACTTGCCTGGATCAGCTCCGCGATCAGCGCTGCTCGCCCGCAGGCAATGGGCGCGCTGCTGCGCTATTTCCGCGATCTCGATACGGCGGAGGAAGCTTTCCAGGATGCCTGTCTCCGGGCGTTGAAGAACTGGCCGCAGAACGGGCCGCCGCGCGACCCGGCGGCCTGGCTGATCTTCGTCGGCCGCAACAGTGGTATCGACGCGGTGCGCAAGCGCGCCAAGCAGGCGCCGATGCCGGAAGAGGACCAGATCTCCGATCTGGAGGACGCCGAGAGCGACATCGCCGAGCGGCTGGACGGCGCGCACTATCGCGACGACATATTGCGGCTGCTCTTCATCTGCTGCCATCCTGACCTTCCGGCAACGCAGCAGATCGCGGTCGCACTGCGTATCGTCTCCGGTCTCACCGTCAAGCAGATCGCTCGCGCCTTCCTGGTCGGCGAGAGCGCCATGGAGCAGCGCATCACCCGCGCCAAGGCGCGCATCGCCGACGCAGGCGTGCCGTTCGAGACGCCGGGCGCTGCCGAGCGCTCCGAGCGGCTCGCCGCGGTGGCGGCGATGGTCTACCTGATCTTCAACGAAGGCTATTCGACCAACAGCGGCGAGGCGCCGGCCCGCGCGCCGCTGTGCGAGGAGGCGATCCGGCTCGCCCGGCTGTTGCTGCGGCTGTTCCAGACCGAGCCGGAGATCATGGGGCTGACGGCGCTGCTTTTGCTGCAGCATGCGCGCGCGCCGGCCCGCTTCGACGCGGACGGCGAGATCGTGCTGCTCGAGGACCAGGATCGCAGCCTGTGGAGCCGCAAGATGATCGACGAGGGGCTGGCGCTGGTCGACAAGGCGTTGCGCCATCGCAAGCCCGGTCCCTACCAGGTGCAGGCCGCGATCGCCGCTTTGCATGCCCGGGCAGAGAAGGCCGAGGACACCGACTGGGTGGAGATCGACCTGCTCTACGGCCTGCTCGAGCAGATGCAGCCGTCGCCCGTCATCACGCTCAACCGCGCGGTGGCGGTCTCGAAAATACGCGGCCCGGAAGCCGCCCTTGCGATGATTGAGCCGCTGGAAGAAAGGCTTTCCGGCTATTTCCACTTCTTCGGCCTCAAGGGCGGGCTGCTGATGCAGCTCGACCGGGGTGAGGAGGCGCGGGTCGCCTTCGACCGCGCCATCGCGCTGGCCAACACGGCGGCGGAAGCAGCCCATATCCGCATGCATATCGACCGTTTGATGAAGGACGGCGCCGTGCGCGTGCCGGCGAAAAAGGCCAACTGAGCCGCGTTTGCCCATCTGGCTCAATCGTGTCGCCCGGGCTTAGACCATGCCGGGGTGGCGATTTTCCCTCGAAACGAGTAAGGCCACGCCATGACTGTGCCTGAAGTGCCTTTTCGGTACGCGGGCGAGATGGCGCGAGGCTTTGACCCGACGCCATATGATGACGACGGATCTGAAAGGGACAAAAATGACCATAGCGAAGGAAACGGCTGAGCTTCTGGCGAAACTGGGTGTGGCCAAGGACGCGCTAGTCGGCGGCGACCTTATCGTGCACAGCCCGGTGACGGGCGAACAGATCGCGGCCCTGAAGACCATCTCGCCGGCCGATGCGGCCAAGACCATCGATGCTGCCCACAAGGCGTTCCAGTCCTGGCGGCTGGTGCCCGGCCCGAAGCGCGGCGAACTGGTGCGGCTGCTCGGTGAGGAATTGCGTGCGCACAAGGCCGAGCTTGGCCGGCTGGTGTCGATCGAGGTCGGCAAGATCCCGTCCGAGGGGCTCGGCGAGGTGCAGGAGATGATCGACATCTGCGATTTCGCCGTCGGCCTGTCCCGGCAATTGTACGGCCTGACCATCGCCACCGAGCGTCCGGGCCATCGCATGATGGAAACCTGGCATCCGCTCGGCGTGGTCGGCGTCATTTCCGCCTTCAACTTCCCGGTCGCGGTATGGTCGTGGAATGCGGCACTGGCCCTGGTCTGCGGTGACGCGGTGGTGTGGAAGCCGTCGGAGAAGACGCCGCTGACCGCGCTTGCCTGCGAGGCGATCTTCAAGCGCGCGGTCAAGCGTTTCGGCGCCGACGCGCCGCAGGGGCTGGCGCCGGTGCTGATCGGCGACCGCGCCGTCGGCGAAATCCTGGTCGACCATCCCAAGGTGCCGCTGGTCTCGGCCACCGGCTCGACCCGCATGGGCCGGGACGTCGGCCCGCGTCTGGCCAAGCGCTTTGCCCGCGCGGTGCTGGAGCTCGGCGGCAACAATGCCGGCATCGTCTGCCCGACCGCCGATCTCGACATGGCGCTGCGGGCGATTGCCTTCGGCGCCATGGGCACCGCCGGCCAGCGCTGCACGACGCTGCGGCGCCTGTTCGTGCATGAGAGCGTCTACGATGCCTTGGTGCCGCGGCTGAAGAAGGCCTATCAGAGCGTGTCTGTCGGCAATCCGCTGGAGACCTCTTCGCTGGTCGGGCCGCTGATCGACAAGGCGGCCTTTGACGCCATGCAGAGGGCATTGACGGAAGCCACGGCCCATGGCGGCAAGGTGACCGGCGGTACGCGCGTCGAAAATGGCCACCCGGATGCCTATTATGTGCATCCGGCGCTGGTCGAGATGCAAAGCCAAGTCTCGCCGGTGACGGAAGAAACCTTCGCGCCCATCCTCTACGTGATGAAATATTCCGATTTCGACGCCGTGCTTGACGAGCACAATGCGGTGGGTGCGGGCCTGTCATCGTCGATCTTCACGCGCGATCTGCAGGAATCCGAGCGTTTCCTAGGTGTAGACGGTTCGGATTGCGGCATCGCCAATGTCAACATTGGCACGTCGGGTGCCGAGATCGGCGGTGCTTTCGGCGGCGAAAAGGAAACCGGCGGCGGCCGCGAGAGCGGCTCCGATGCGTGGAAGGCCTATATGCGGCGCGCCACCAACACGGTGAACTATTCCAAGGCGCTGCCGCTTGCCCAGGGCGTGTCCTTCGACATCGATTGAGAACGCCGAGGTCTGCCCAAGATCAGTGTCGGTGATGCTCGGCGAGCATCAATCGACACAGGGCGTACACGTCGCTGTAATGCTGGACAGCTTCTGACGCTTGTCCAGCATCGGCCCTTCGGATGCCGCTCCGGTCAGCGGGCCGGCCGTAGGACCAAAGGCTTCGGCGAAGCTTGGGCGCGGGCACAGCGATGCAATGCCGGATGAGCGGCAACGCTGGCCATCAATAGTGGGTGAATGTGTACAGTGGGCACAATCACGGACGCAGCTTCATTGCTACGCGGAAGCGCAAAATCGGTATCTCATCTTGTCCGACCTGATTGCGGACGGAAATCCGCCTTACGCTTTCCCCAAAGTCAGCCCTTGTGCAGGGCGCTGCTCAGTCACCGCCTTGCGATGGCGGGAAACAAGCCTTGAAGGCATTGTCGACGACAGCCAGCTTGGCGGCCTGCACGGTCATGTATTCCTCGTAGAACCCGTGCGACACCCACATCACCGAATGGCCGCGTTGGCCCAGCCAGCCAATGCTGCCGAGTTCCTCGGCGGTGCGCAGTTTGCGGCCGAGATGGGTCCGCGACAGCTTGAGCCATTTGGCGAAATCGCCGATCGAAACCACACTGGTCGGAATCCGCTCCAGGCCGGCGTGGTCCGGATCGATGCCGGACATCAGCCAGTCCATGACGATGCCGCCATTGTTGAGCCAGATGAAAAGGGAAAAGGTCTGGTTGGGTTCGCGCACCGGCTTTGAGGTCAGCAGGCCGTCAGCGATCAGCGGCTGCAGTGTGGCAAGCATGTCGGGCCGTTCCAGATATCTGCCCAGCCGGTCGCCGCCATCGATATGGTCAAGCGTGCGCAGATGGGCGGTCACCCAGCCGGTGAACCTCTCGATGGTGGCGGCCGTCGGTTGCAGGGGATGCGTGCGGCCGTCCCCGCCAGCCACATACTCGGCGATGTTGTAGTGCAGCATCTCCTTGATGAATGCATCCGCCGTATTGCGGCTGGCCACGGCGTTCTTGTGCACGACCTCGATAAAACGCGATACGGTCAGTTCCTTGCGGCGGTCGTTCGGGTCCCGCCGGAAGTGCATGGCAAGGCCGACATGGGCCATCAGCCAGCGCTGCTGCGTGGCAAAGATTGAAGCCAGTCGCGGGGTTTCCTCATAGATTCGGATCAGGGACTGCGACTGTTCCTGTACGTAGCGGTGCAAGGCCGGATGGGCGGCTATGTCTTCCAGATTCAGCGCGGATCTCCCGATCTCTTGAATCAACTGGGATAGCGAAGTTACGTTCTCTATTTTTCAGCCTTCAACACCTGTGTCCAGACGTACCATTTGCGGACAACAGGGCCAGCCGAGGCATGGATCGACAGTGACGGGTTATGGCTTGGATAACAGCCGAACGGCTGCCCGTTGAATTGACCTTCATCAGGCCAGGCATAGTTTCCGTCTCATCCGAGCGGCGGGGCGCACGCCTTTCGGACATGAATGCAGACCAGCCGTGGTTTTGACGAGCGATAATACATCGCGCGGCGGCGAAGCTTTGCCGCGTTCTACTTCGAAATGCGAGTGGCTGAGTGGATTATCGAAAGAGTATCGCAATTCCCGCCACTGCCAGGGCCTTGGCGACGCTTCCATCTGCACCATCGCCTCGGTCTAGTAGGCTTCCCGCCTTGCTTGCACCACTGTGCGAGGGCCGAGTGAAAAACCGGCGTCCCCGAAATCTGTCTGGGGCGCCGAGCGATCATAAGCGGTCCGCGTCAGCCATTCGGGTAATAGCCGCCATCGGAGCCGTCGCCCATGTATGTGCCGCCGCTCGTATCGACCTGCAGTTGCTGGTCCAGCTTCTCTATCTAGCCGAGCAAAGCTCGATATGCGCCGCCACCCGTGGCCGAGCGGTGAATGCTGTCGGCCTGCATCATCAGATCGTGCTCCTGCTGAGGGGTGATCGCCCTTGCATCCATGGCCTCGACGATCCCCTGCCTGACGCCCTGCAACTGGTCCAGGACCGCACTTGCCTCGACGGACATGCCGCCCGGTTCGACCCGATGGCGATGCACCGCGTAGGCGCTCGATAGTGGCACCGCCGCCAGAAGCGATGCGATTGCTATGACCTTCGGTGTAAAATTGCGCATGGTTGCGCCTCCCTTCAACGGGAAAAGCGGTAAGGCTATCGCTTTCCGATCGCGGGCAATCTGCTCCCGTCGCGTCGCGATGATCCTCTCATCGCCGGCGGTTCGTGGCCCGTACCCATCGATATAGGGGCGTTCCAAACCGCTGGACGGCAAGGAACGCAAAGTTGACAGTTTGTGATCGGCGGAGAGCCGGCTCACTCTCCCGGTTGTATGCCTGCCTGCCAGGAGTACCGGGTCCGCGACGGCAATCGCCGGCACCAGCGACCAAAACGGTCGATATAGATGTAGATGACCGGCGTCGTGTAGAGGGTCAGGATCTGGCTCAGGATCAGGCCGCCGACGATGGCGATGCCGAGCGGCTGGCGCAGTTCCGCGCCCTCGCCAAGGCCGATCGCCAGCGGCACGGCGCCGAACAGTGCTGCCATGGTCGTCATCATGATCGGGCGGAAGCGCAGCAGGCATGCCTGGTAGATGGCGTCATGCGCCGATTTGTTCTCGTTGCGCTCCGCGGCCAGTGCGAAGTCGATCATCATGATCGCGTTCTTCTTGACGATGCCGATCAAGAGGATGATGCCGATCAGCGCCATGATCGAGAACTCGATTTTGAACAGGGTCAGCGCCAGCAAGGCGCCGACGCCGGCCGAGGGCAAGGTCGACAGAATGGTCAGCGGGTGCGCGTAGCTTTCGTAGAGAATGCCGAGCACGACATAGACGGCGATCAGCGCGGCGAGGATCAGCAGCGGCTGGTCGGAGAGGGAGTCCTGGAAGACGCGCGCCGTGCCCTGGAAACTGCCATGGATGGTGGCCGGCATGCCGATGCGGTCGGCCGCCGCGTTGATGGCCGCGACGCCTTCGCTGAGCGCGACGCCCGGCGCCAGGTTGAACGACAGGGTGGTGGCGACGAAGAGGCCCTGGTGGTTGACCGACAGCGGCGTGCTGCCGGGGCCATAATGCGCGACGGCCGACAGCGGCACCATGATCTCGGCTCCGGTGCTGACCGCCGAGCCGGTCGAGGCGGCCGTCCTGCCGGTGCTTGTGATGGAATTGTTGGCCTGGTTGCGCGCCGCGTCGGCGGCGACCGTCTGGGCGCTGGTGGACCGGCCTGGTGCGACGAATGTGCCGGCAACCGCATTGCTCGCCTGCGATCCTCCAACCGAACCGCCCGATGTGCTGACATAGACTTTTTTCAGCGCATCCGGGTTTTGCCAGTATTGCGGCGCCACTTCCATGATCACGTGGTACTGGTTGCGCTGGACATAGATGGTGGACACCTGGCGCTGGCCGAAGGCGTCGTAGAGCGTGTTGTCGATCTCGCTGGCCGATATGCCGAGGCGCTTTGCCGTGTCGCGGTCGATGGTGACGTCGGCTTCCAGGCCCTTGTTCTGCTGGTCGGAGTTGACGTCGGTGAGCCTGGGTTCCGTCTGCAGCGCGGCGGCGAGCTTCGGCGCCCATTCCGCCAGCTCATCGAAACTGTCGCCTTGCAAGGTGTACTGGTACTGCGCGTTCGATTGCCGCCCGCCGACGCGTATATCCTGCACCGCCTGCAGGAAAAGCGTGGCGCCAGGCACACCAGCCAGTTTGGGCCGCAGCCGGGCGATGACCTGGTCGGCCGAGATCTTGCGCTCGGCCAACGGCTTCAGCGACACGAACATGAAGCCGGAATTGGTCTGACCGCCGCCGGTGAAGCCGACCGCGGCGTCGACCGCCGGATCCTTGCTGACGATGCCGGCGAACTGGCTGAGCTTTTGCGACATCGACTGGAAGGAGGTCGCCTGGTCGGCCTGGATCGAGCCGGTCAGCCGTCCGGTGTCCTGCTGCGGGAAGAAGCCCTTGGGAATGGTGACATAGAGATAGCCATTCAGGCACAGTGTGGCCGCGAGCACCGCCATGATCAGCAGCGGATTGTCGAGTGCCCAGGACAACGACCGGCGATAGAAGCTCAGCATGGCCTCGAAGATGCGCTCGCTGAAGCGGTAGAGCCGGCCGTGTTCGCGTTCTCCCTCGGGGCGCAGCAGGATCGAGCACATCATCGGCGTGGTGGTGAGCGATATTGCGAGCGAGACCAGGATCGCCGCCGACAGCGTGACGGCGAATTCGCGGAACAGCCGGCCGACGATGCCGCCCATCAGCAGGATCGGGATGAAGACGGCGATCAGCGACAGGCTCATCGACAGCACGGTGAAGCCGACCTCCTGGGAGCCCTTGATCGCTGCTTCCATGCGGCCCATGCCGGAAGCGGTGTGGCGGGCGATGTTCTCCAGCACGACGATGGCGTCGTCGACGACGAAGCCGGTGGCCACCGTCATCGCCATCAGCGACAGATTGTCGATGCTGAAGCCGAGCAGATACATGACACCCAGTGTACCGACGAGGGACACCGGCACGGCCACGATCGGCACCAGCGCCGAACGCACGTCGCGCAGGAAGGCGAAGACGACGAGGATCACCAGGCCGATGGCGATCATCAGCGTCTGCGCGACCTCGCTCAGCGAAGCGCGGATGGTTGTCGAGCGATCGACCGCCAGCGACAGGTCGATGGCCGGCGAGATCGAGGCGCGCAGCGCCGGCAGCAACGCCTTTACCCGGTCCACCGTCGCGATGATGTTGGCGTTGGGCGAGCGGTTGAGGATGATCAGCACGCCCGGCTTGCCGTTGGCAAGACCGGCATTGCGAATGTTCTCGACGGAATCATTGACCTGGCCGACGTCGGAAAGCCTGACCGGCGCGCCATTGCGGTAAGCGACGATGAGGGAACGGTAGGCTTCGGCCTGGTTGGCCTGGTCATTGGCGTAGATCTGGTAGCGCCGGCCGCCGACATCGACGGCGCCCTTGGGGCTGTGGGCGTTGGCCGAGGCGAGTGCGGCGCGCACATCCTCCAGCCCGATGCCGTAATCGTAGAGCACCTGCGGGTTGAGCTCGACGCGCACCGCCGGCAGCGAGCTGCCGCCGACCGACACCTCGCCGATGCCGTCGACCTGCGAGAGTTTCTGCGCCAGCACGGTGCTGGCGGCATCGAAGAGCTGACCCTTGGACAGAGTGTCCGATGTCATCGACAGGACGAGGATCGGGGCGTCGGCGGGATTGACCTTGCGATAGGTCGGGTTGGAACGCAGGCTGGACGGCAGGTCGGCGCGCGCGGCGTTGATCGCCGCCTGGACGTCACGCGCGGCGCCGTCAATGTCGCGGTCCAGCCCGAACTGCAAGGTGATGCGCGCGCTGCCGACGCTGCTCGACGAGGTCATTTCGTTGACGTCGGCGATTTCGCCGAGATGCCGCTCGAGTGGGCTGGCGACGGTGTTGGCCACCACCTGGGGGCTGGCGCCGGGCAGCGAGGCCGTCACCGAGATGACGGGGTAGTCGACCGCCGGCAGCGGCGCCACCGGCAATTGCGGAAACGCCACCAGCCCGGCCGCCAGCAGGCCGAAAGTCAGCAGCGTCGTCGCCACCGGCCGCCGAATGAAGGGAACCGACAGGTTCATGGCCCGGCGTCCGCACCATTGGTGCGAGGAAGATTGGGGGCACGGGCAAGGTTGGGTTCGATGCCTCTGAGACGAGCCGAGAGACGATCAAACCAGAGATAGATCACCGGCGTGGTGAACAGCGTCAGCAACTGGCTGAGCAGCAGGCCGCCGACGATGGAGACGCCCAGGGGATGGCGCAGTTCCGAGCCGACGCCGGTGCCGAGCATAAGCGGCAAGCGTGGTGGCGATATGGGTGGCTGCCACCACCGATAGCGGCACCGGGGCGCCGCCAGTCGAGGAGGGCAGGTAGACGGAAGAGAGCGCCTTGAGCGAATCCTGCTCTGAAGGGGCGGCCTCGAGAATGACCCGGGACTGGCTTGACGTGGTGTAGATGGTCGACACCATACGCTGGCCGAAAGCATCGTAGAGCGCATTGTCGACGGTCGCCGGCGTGATGCCGAAGCGCGCGGCCTGGTCGCGGTCGATATCGACAAAGACGGCAAGGCCGCTGTTCGATAGGTCGCTGGCGACGTCGGCGAGCTGCGGCAGCGTGTTCAGCCTGGCAAGCAGCTTCGGCGTCCATTCTCCCAGCTCATCGGCATTGGCGTCCTGGAGCACGAATTGGTACTGGGTGCGGCTGACCTGGCCGTCGATGGTCAGGTCCTGAACCGGCTGCATATAGAGCATGACACCGGGCACGGCGCCGGCTTCCTGTTTCAGCCGCGCGATGACCTGCGTGATATCAGCGGTGCGCGCTTCATGCGGCTTGAGGTTGATCAGGATGCGGCCGACATTCATCGTCGTGTTGGTGCCGTCGACGCCGATGAAGGACGATAGGCTGTCGACATCGGGATCCCTAAGGATGATGGCGGCCAGCTGCTGCTGCCGGTCGGCCATGGCGGCATAGGAGATCGACTGTGGCGCCTCTGATATGGCCTGGATGACGCCGGTGTCCTGCACGGGGAAGAACCCCTTGGGGATGACCACGTAGAGGGCCGCCGTCAGCACCAGGGTGGCCGCCGCCACCACGAGCATCAGCGTCTGCCGGTCGAGTACCCAGGTCAGCGCCCGGCCGTAGCCGCGGATCACCCAGTCGAAGAAGTCGCGGCTGGCGCGCTGCAGGGCGTTTTCGCGCACCGCCGCCACCGGTTTGAGCAGCTTGGCGCAGGCCATCGGCACCAGTGTCAGCGACACCACCGCCGAGATCAGGATGGTGGTGGCAAGCGTGATGGAGAATTCGCGAAACAGCCGGCCGACGACATCGCCCATGAACAGAAGCGGGATCAGCACCGCGATCAGCGAAACGGTCAGCGAGATGATGGTGAAGCCGATCTGCTGCGACCCTTTCAGCGCCGCCTGCAGCGGCGTAGCGCCCTCCTCGACATAGCGGGCGACGTTCTCGATGACGACGATGGCGTCGTCGACGACGAAGCCGGTGGCGATGGTCAGCGCCATCAGCGAAAGATTGTCGAGGCTGAAGCCGAACAGGTACATGACGCCCAGTGTGCCGACCAACGACAGGGGAACCGACAGGCTCGGGATCAGCGTGGCGCGCGCGCTGCGCAGGAAGACGAAAATGACCAGCACGACGAGGATGATCGAGAGCGTCAGCTCGTATTCGACGTCGCGCACGGAGGCGCGGATGGTCGTGGTGCGGTCGGTCAGCACCTTCACGTCGACGGCGTTCGGCAGCGAGGCCTGGAGCTGCGGCAGCAGCGCCTTGATGCGGTCGACCACGTCGATGACATTGGCGCCGGGCTGGCGCTGGATGTTGAGGATGATCGCCGGCGTGCTGTTCATCCAGGCGGCAAGTCGGTTGTTCTCGGTGGCGTCGACCACGTCGGCCACATCGCTTAGCCGCACCGGTGCGCCGTCCTTGTAGGCGACGATCAGCGAACGGTATTCGTCGGCGCTCTTCAGCTGGTCGTTGGCATTGATGGTGTAGGCGCGCGACGGCCCGTCGAAATTGCCCTTCGGCGTGTTGACGTTGGCGCTGCCCAAAGTGGTGCGCAAATCGTCGAGGTTGAGGCCATAGGCGGCGAGCTTGCGCGGATCGGCCTGGACACGCACCGCCGGCCGCTGGCCGCCGCTGAGGCTGACCAGGCCGACGCCCGGCAGCTGCGATATCTTCTGCGCCAGCCTGGTGTCGGCAAGCTGCTGCACGTCGCGCAGCGGCATGGTGGCCGAGGTCAGGCCGAGGGTGAGCACCGGCGCGTCGGCCGGATTGACCTTGGCGTAGATGGGCGGCGCCGGCAGGTCTGCCGGCAAAAGATTACCGGCCGCGTTTATGGCCGCCTGAACCTCCTGCTCGGCGACATCGAGCGATATCGCCAGGCTGAACTGCAGCGTGATGACCGAGGATCCGGCCGAACTGACGGAGTTCATCTGGTTGAGGTTGGCGATCTGGCCGAGCTGGACTTCCAGCGGTGCCGTGACCGAGGACGTCATGACGTCAGGGCTGGCGCCGGGATAGAAGGTCTGCACCTGGATGGTGGGGTAGTCGACCTCGGGCAGGGCCGAGACGGGCAGATAGCGATAGGCCAGCAGGCCCGACAGCATGATGGCGACCATGAACAGCGATGTCGCCACCGGCCGCAGGATGAAGGCGCGCGACGGGCTCATTGCTGCTGCCCGGACTCCGCGTGACGATGCTTGCGGCCCTGGCCCTTGCGCTTGCCCGTGTCATCCGGCTTTGGCGCATCCGATGCGGGCTGGTCCGGCGCCGACGCCTGTGACTGAGGCGCTGTCCCGGCGGGCGTGGCAGCCGATGCCGGAGGTGACTGCGCCGAGACCGGTGCCGAGGGCTGTGCCGGGGCCGGCGCATCCTGCTGAAGGTTGACATGGGCGCCGTCGCGGAGCTTGTCGGCGCCGTCGACGACGACACGGTCGCCGGGGTTCAGGCCGGCGAGGATCTCGACGTGTTCGCCATTGGTGACGCCAAGCGTGACCTTGCGCACGGCGACCGTGCTGTCGGGGTTAACCAGATAGACGAAGGTGCCGGGCAAGCCGCGCTGGATCGCCGCGATCGGGGCGATCGCCACGTCCTTGTGCTCGTCGACGAGAAGCGCGACGTTGACGAACTGGTTCGGGTAGAGGACGCGCGTCTCGTTGGCGAAGCCCGCCCGCAGCTTGATGGTGCCGGTGCTCGGGTCTATCTGGCTGTCGAAGGTTTCGAGCTGGCCGTCGGCGAGCTTCTTGGCTCCGGCGCGGTCGAAAGCCGATGTGGGCAAAGTGGCTCCCTGCTGCATGCGCTGCGCGATCGCGGGCAATTCATCCTCGGGCACGGTGAACAACACACTGATCGGCTGGACTTGCGTGATGATGACGATGCCGTTGGCATCGCCAGGGGTGACGTAGTTGCCCTGATCGACCTGGCGCAGCCCTGCCCGTCCGTCGACGGGAGCCAGGATGCGGCAATAATCCAGATTGAGGGTGGCGGTCTGTATCATCGCCTGGTCGACCTGGACGGAACCCTGGTCCTGCGCGACAAGGGCGACCTGCGCGTCGAGGGTCTGCGGTGTCGCCGTCCCCTGCGCCACCAGTTTCTGGTCGCGGACGAGGTCGAGCTGGGCATCCCTGAGCATGGCCTGGTCGCGCACCACCTGGCCCTGGGCCTGGGCGAGCGCCGCCTGATAGGGGCGGGGATCGATCTCGGCCAGCAGGTCGCCCTTCTTGACGTCCTGGCCCTCCTTGAAATTCACCTGGATGAGCGGGCCGGTGACCTGCGGCTTGACGGTGACGGTGGAGAGCGAGGTCACCGTGCCGAGCGCATTGAGGGTGACGTCTATCGTGCCCTTTTCGACGGCGGCGGAGCCGATCGTCGTCGGCTGCGCGCCTCGTCTGCCGCCGGGTTGCCTCGCCTCGACATGCGGACGCTGATAGAGATAGGCGGCGGTTGCGGCGACAATGGCAATGAAGATCAGCCACGGGATCCAGCGACGCGATCGGCGTGGCGCGACGGTCGTCTGCAGGGGCATTTCCAATTGCTGGTCCATGGCGGCATTCTTTCACCCCCATCCACCAATATGGCCGAAGCCTGACGAAGTCGAATTAACAGTTGGACAGGTTTGGCGCGGCCTCGCGGACCGCTCAATCACACGGGATTGCGGCTCACTCGGCCGCTTGAATGCGGCTCGCCTGGATGAGGGCGCGGATCTCCGACCTGCAGGAGCCGCAATTGGTGCCGGCCTTCAGCGCGCCGCCGATGGCTTCGACGGTGGTGCAGCCGGCTGCCACTGCCGCCACGATCTGGTTGGCTCCGACGCTGAAACAGGAGCAGACGGTCGCGCCCGCGTCCGGCCGTTCGGCACCGGCACGACCGGCGACGATCCTGAAGCGCTCGCGCTGGCTGGCGTGGACCTCTTCGAGCTGTTCGGCCGCCCAGCCGCGCGATACCGCGACCGGGCCCCGGGCGACGAACAAAGCACCCGTGAGGTGCTCACCGTCGAAGGCGGCGATGCGGTGCTGGCCGGCGTCGCGGTCGTGATAGGCGAGCATTTCGGCCGAGGGGGCCTCGAAGAGCGAGCCGGCGAAGGCTGTCCAGTCGGCGTCGTCGTTGGCAAAGGCAAGTTCAACCCGCCATCCGCCCCGGCACCTGGCAACCGCCCAGTAGTCAGCGGCAATCGCCTCGGGACGGCGGCGCATCACGGCGAACGCAAAGGCCTTTGCGGCAAATTTCTCGATGCGGGCCGCGACATGTTTCAGGGCCGGCTGGCCTGAGACCGGATCGATGAGCGGTGCGGTCAATGCGTCGAGCCGGCCTTTTGCCGCGAACTGATCGGTCCAGTGCATCGGCGCGAAGACGCTGCCTTGGCGCTGGCGTGGCGTGATCAGGGCGCGGACCAGCACGTCGCCGCGCGGGCTGGAGATACGCACGATGTCGGCGTCGCCGATGCCGTGGTGCTGCGCGTCCAGGGGATGGATTTCGACAAAGGGCTCGGCGATGTGCTGGGACAGGCGCGGGCTTTTGCCGGTGCGCGTCATCGTGTGCCAATGGTCGCGGATGCGGCCGGTGTTGAGGATGAGCGGGAAGTCGGGGGTGGTGCGGGTTTCCGTGGTGGGACGGATGGCGATGAAGCGGGCTTTGCGGTCGGCTGTGTAGAAATGGCCGTTGGCGAAGAAACGGGTGGGGTGCTGCTCTGTCGTGCCGCCTCCTGGGCTCGGCGCTGGCCATTGGAACGGCGCCAGCCTTGCATAGCCCTCAGCATCAATTCCGGCATAAGCCCCAATATCGAAGTCCCGCCCACCATCATTCTCGAACCCCGACAGCGCGGCGTGCTCGCCAAAGATCTCCGCCGGCGTCTCGTGCGCGAACGCCTCGCCAAAACCCATCCGCCGCGCCACCTCCGCGATGATCCACCAGTCGGGCCTCGGCTCGCCGGGCGCCGACAGAAACGACCGCTGGCGCGAGATGCGGCGCTCGGAGTTGGTGACGGTGCCGTCCTTTTCGCCCCAGGCGGCGGCGGGCAGCCGGACATGGGCGTGACGCACTGTGTCGGTGCTGGCCAGGACATCCGAAACCACGACGAACGGGCAAGCCTTGATTGCTGCTTCGACGGCGTCCGCGTCCGGCATCGAATCGACCGGGTTGGTGGCCATGACCCACAGCGCCTTGATGCGCCCGTCGGCCACGCCCTGAAACATCTCGACGGCCTTCAGCCCGGGCTTTTGCGCGATGCCGGGCGCATTCCAGAAGCGCTGGACGCGGTCGCGGTGTTCGGGATTTTCGATCTCCATATGGGCGGCGAGCATGTTGGCCATGCCACCGACCTCGCGGCCGCCCATGGCGTTGGGCTGGCCGGTCACCGAGAACGGGCCGGCTCCCGGTTTGCCTATGCGGCCGGTGGCGAGATGGCAGTTGATGATGGCGTTGACCTTGTCGGTGCCGGACGACGACTGGTTCACGCCCTGGCTGTAGACGGTCACCGTCTTCGCGGTCGCGGCGAACAGGCTGTAGAAACGGCCAAGTTCGTCTTCGCTCAGGCCTGTTGCTGTGGCAACACTGGTGAGATCGAGCGCCGATGCGGCGAAAAGAGCTTGCCCGAAGCCGGTCGTGTGCGCCGTGATATAGGCGCGGTCGAGTGCATTGTGCTGGCCGAGCCAGGCGAGCAGGCCGGTGAACAGAGCGACATCGCCATCGGGCGCGATCGCCAAATGCATGTCGGCGATATCAGATGTCATGGTGCGGCGCGGATCGACCAGCACGATCTTCATCTCCGGCCGCTTTTCTCGGGCAGCGGCGATGCGCTGGTAGAGCACGGGGTGGCACCAGGCGAGGTTGGAGCCGACCAGCACGATGAGGTCGGCGCGTTCCAGATCCTCATAGGTTCCCGGCACCGTGTCGGAGCCGAAGGCGCGGCGGTGGCCGGCGACGGACGAGGCCATGCACAGCCGCGAATTGGTGTCGATGTTTGCCGAGCCGACGAAACCCTTCATCAGCTTGTTGGCGAGGTAGTAATCCTCGGTCAGCAGCTGACCCGAGACATAGAAGGCGACCGCATCCGGTCCGTGCTCGGCGATGGTTTGCGAGAAGGTCGAAGCGACGTGGTCGAGCGCCTCGTTCCAGCCTGTCCGGCGGCCGTGGATTTCGGGATGAAGCAGCCTGCCGTCGAGGCCGATGGTCTCGGCCAGTGCCGAGCCCTTGGAGCAGAGCCGGCCGAAATTCGCGGGATGATCGGGGTCGCCGCGGACGGACACTTGCCCGTCCGCGGCGACCTTCGCCAGCACGCCGCAGCCCACCCCGCAATAGGGGCAGGTGGTCCTCACCTCGCGTGCTGCGTCGATCTCCATGGTCAGGCGGCGCAGCTCGCCAGCGCTTCCAGCGCCAGGAACAGGCGCTCGCCCTCGACCTTGACTGGGATGGTGCGCACCGCGCCCTCATCGGCGCCGAGCGCCTTGCCTGTCTCCAGCGAGATCACCCAATTGTGCAAGGGGCAGGTTACCGCCGCGCCATGGACGATGCCTTGGCTCAGCGGCCCGCCCTTGTGCGGGCAATGGTCGTCGATGGCATAGACCTGATCGTCCTGGGTGCGGAAGACCGCGACCTTGCCTTGCGGGGTGGCGACACAGCGCGCACCACGGCGGGGGATGTCGGAGAGGGAGCCGATGGCGATCCAGTTCATTGGGCTCACTCCGCCGCCTGCGCAAACCCGACCGAAGCCATCGGCCGGAATTCGTGCTTGTCCTTGCCGGAGACGCGTTCCGACCATGGATCGACCTGGGCGAATTTCTGGGAAAAGACGAAGCGGTCGTAGTAGGCCTTGCGCTTCTCGCCATCGTCCATGATCTGGCGCTTGATCTCGGGGATGCCGATGCGCTTGGCCCATTTGTAGATGCGTTCGAGATAGCGGCCCTGCTCACGGTACATCTGCGTCAGCGCCACGATGTGCTCCAGCGCCTCGTCTTCTGTCTTCACAAGGCCGAGCACTTCGGTGCCCTTGATGTCGAGGCCGGCGGCACCGGCGAAATGAATCTCGTAGCCTGAGTCGACGCATATGACGCCGACATCCTTGCAAGTCGCCTCGGCGCAGTTCCTCGGACAACCGGACACCGCCATCTTGACCTTGGCCGGGGTCCACGACCCCCACATGAATTTCTCGATGCGAATGCCCAGCCCCGTCGAATCCTGCGTGCCGAAGCGGCACCAGTCGGAGCCGACGCAGGTCTTCACCGTGCGCAGGCCCTTGGCATAGGCATGGCCGGAGACGAAGCCGGCCTGGCCGAGATCGGCCCACACCGCCGGCAGGTCCTCCTTGCGGATGCCCAGCATGTCGATGCGCTGGCCGCCGGTGACCTTGACCATCGGGATCTCGAACTTGTCAACGACATCGGCGATGGCGCGCAGTTCGGCGGCATTGGTGACGCCGCCCCACATGCGCGGCACCACCGAATAGGTGCCGTCCTTCTGGATGTTGGCGTGCACCCGCTCATTGATGAAGCGTGACTGGTAGTCGTCGGCATAGTCGTCCGGCCAGTCGCAGACCAGGTAGTAGTTGAGCGCCGGCCGGCATTTGGCGCAGCCGCAGGAGGTCTTCCATTCCAGCTCCTGCATGACGGCGGGAATGGTCTTCAGGCGCTTGGCCTTGATCAGCCGGCGCACCTCGTCGTGGCCGAGCGTGGTGCAGCCGCACATCGGTTGCACGGCCGCAGGGTTGTAGGTGTCGCCGAGGGTCAGCACCATCAGCTTCTCGACCAGCCCGGTGCAGGAGCCGCAGGAGGCCGATGCCTTGGTGTGGGCGCGCACATCGTCGAGCGAGGTCAGGCCCTTGGCCGTGATCGCGCCGGTGATCTTTCCCTTGCAAACGCCGTTGCAGCCGCAGATTTCCGCATCATCCGGCAAGGCTGCAACGGCCGCCATAGGGTCCAGCGGGGCACCCCCCTGGTATGACTGGCCGAAGATCAACGTATCGCGCATTTGCGAAATATCGGTCTGCTTCTTCTTGAGATCGTTGAACCAGGCGCCATCGGCCGTCTCGCCATAGAGCACGGTGCCGATGATGCGGTCGTCCTTGAGCACCAGCCGCTTGTAGACGCCGGCCGAGGCGTCGCGCAGCACGATCTCCTGGCGGTCGTCGCCATCGGCGAAGTCGCCGAGCGAGAACAGCTCGATGCCGGTGACCTTGAGCTTGGTCGGCGTGTCCGAATGGACGAAGGCAGCTGTCTCGTCGCCGGCAAGCTGGCTCGCCGCAACGCGCGCCATTTCGTAGAGCGGTGCGACCAGCCCGTAGACCATGCCGTTGACCTCGGCGCATTCGCCGAGCGCGTAGATGTCGGGGTCGTTGCTGCGCATGCCGGCATCGACGACGATGCCTCTGTTGACGGCGATGCCCGCCTCTTTCGCCAGCGCCGCATTCGGCCTTATGCCGACGGCCATGACCACCAGCGTCGCCGGGATAACGGTTCCGTCCGCGAGTTCCACCTGCTCGACCTTGCCATTGCCCGTGATTGCTTGCGTGTTGGCCTTGGTGATGACCTTGATGCCGCGTTGTTCGACGGCGCGCTGCAGCAGGTAGCCGGCGGCCGGATCGAGCTGGCGCTCCATCAGTGTCGGCATGACATGCAGCACGGTGACGTCCATGCCTTGCGCGTTGAGACCCGCCGCCGCTTCCAGCCCGAGCAGGCCGCCACCGATCACCACGGCCTTGGCGCGCGACTGGGCGGCCAGCATCATCGCCTGTACGTCGTCCAGGTCGCGATAGGTCAGCACGCCGGGCAGGTTGTGGCCGGGTACAGGAATGATGAACGGCACCGAGCCGGTGGCGATGACCAGCTTGTCGTAGGGCTCGGCGACCCCATGATCGGAGGTGACGGTCTTCGCTGCCCGGTCGATGGCGACGATCTTGTGGCCCTTGTAGAGGGTGATGTTGTTGGCGATGTACCAGCCGTCGCCATGGATGATGATTTCCTCATAGGCCTTTTCGCCCGACAGCACCGGCGACAGCATGATGCGGTCGTAATTGACGCGCGGTTCGGCGTTGAAGATGGTGACGCTGTAGCGGCCCGGCGCCTGTTCCAGCAGGTGCTCCAGCATGCGCCCGGGGGCCATGCCGTTGCCGATGATGACTAATCTTTCTGTCATGATGCTACTCCGCGGCTTCGACGAAGCGGTGGCGTTCGTAGAGGAATTTCAGCACGGCCTCGCGGCAGCGCAGGAAGGTGCGGTCGGAGGCGAGTTCGATGCGCCGGCGCGGCCTTGCCAGCGGCACGGGCAGCACCTCGCCGATGGTCGCTGCAGGACCGTTGGTCATCATGACGATGCGGTCGGACAAGAGCACCGCCTCGTCGACATCATGGGTGATCATGATCGTCGTCGAGCCGAGCCTGGAATGGATGTCCATCACCGCATCCTGCAGATGTGCGCGCGTCAGCGCGTCGAGCGCGCCGAAAGGCTCGTCGAGCAGCAGGATCTTCGGCTCCATGGCGAGCGCGCGGGCAATGCCGACGCGCTGTTTCATGCCGCCCGAGATCTCGGCCGGGCGCTTGTCCCTGGCATGCGCCATCTGCACGAGGTCGAGATTGCGCATGATCCAGTCATGCCGCTCGGCCTTGCTCTTCGAACGGCCGAAGACTTTTGAGACCGCCAGGTTGATGTTTTCGTAGACGGTTAGCCAGGGCAGCAGCGAGTGGTTCTGGAACACCACGGCGCGTTCGGGACCGGGGCTGTCGACTTCCCTGTTCTCGAGCAGCACCGCCCCGGCGGAAACCTTGGTCAGGCCGGCGATCAGGTTGAGCAAGGTCGACTTGCCGCAGCCGGAGTGGCCGATGATGGAGACGAATTCGCCCTTGTCGATGGTCAGCCTGATATCCCTCAGAACCTCGCTGACCTGGCCGCCGCGGACGAAGGATTTGTCGATATGGTCGAGTTTCAGATAGGCGGTCATCGCACTGTCCTCACTTTGCCGTTGTGCCGCGGGTGACGAAGACGCCGACGCCGGCGACCAGGCGGTCGAGGCAGAAGCCGGTGACGCCGATATAGGCGAGCGCGACGATGATGTCGGGCAGCCGCGATGAGTTCCACGCGTCCCAGATGAAGAAGCCGATGCCGACGCCGCCGGTCAGCATTTCGGCGGCGACGATGGCGAGCCAGGACAGGCCGATGCCGATGCGCAGACCGGTGAAGATGTAGGGCGCGGCGGCCGGCACCATGATCTTGACGAAGAACTCGAACGGGTTGAGCCGCAGGATGCGCGCGACGTTGCGGTAATCCTGCGGGATGTTGCGCACGCCGACGGCGGTGTTGATGATGATCGGCCAGATTGAGGTGATGAAGATGACGAACAGCGCCGACGGGCTGGAATCGCGGAACGCCGCCAGCGACAGCGGCAGCCATGCGAGCGGCGGCACGGTGCGCAGGATCTGGAACACCGGATCGAGGCCGCGCATCGCCCAGATCGACTGGCCGACCAGCGCGCCGAGCGCGACGCCGACGATCGCCGCCAGGCCAAAGCCGATGGCGACGCGCTGCAACGAGATCAGCACCCGCCAGGCCAGCCCGATGTCCTGCGGGCCATTGTCGAAGAACGGATGCGCGATGAGATCGTAGGCCTCGTTCCACACCTGGCTCGGCGGCGGCAGGCTCGATGTGGGCGACGAGCAGGCGACCTGCCAGACGACGAGCATCAGAGCGATGACGATGACGGGCGGCACCAGCGTGCTCGCCAGCTTGCCGGCGATGGCGAGCGGGTCGAAGCGGCGCCGCGCCTTGGCGGCGAAGGCGATCACCTCGGCCGGTTTGGCCGGCGCGGGAAACGCCTTCACCTTGGTGTCCTCGATGGCTTGGATGGACATCTTTTGGAAAGCTCCTTGGGGGCAGGTAGGGGCGACAACGGCGCAAGAGGCGCCATTGCGCTTGGGTCAAGCCGACGCCTTGATCTTCAGGCTGTCGAGATAGGCGGACGGGTTGGCCGGATCGAAGGTCTTGCCGTCGAAGAAGGTCTCGACGCCTCGCGACGTGGAGGCCGGAATGTCGGCCGCCGCCACCCCGAGATCCTTCGCCGCCTCGCGCCACAGATCCTCGCGGTTGACCTGGTCGACCAGCGCCTTGACGTCCGTGGTCGGCGCGAATTTGCCCCAGCGGATGTTCTCGGCGAGGAACCAGGCATCATGGCTCTTGAAGGGGTAGGAAACGCCGCCCTTCCAGAACTTCATGTAGAAATCGGTGCCGTTGGCGACGCGGCCATTGCCGTAGTTGATGTCGCCCTTAAGGCGGCCGATGATGTCGGCGACCGGCACGTTCATCCATTGCCGCTTGCCGATGATGGCGGCCATCTCGTCCTTGTTCTCCTTGGCCTCGCACCACTGCTGGGCTTCCATGACGGCCATCAGGATCGCCTTGGTGGCGTTCGGGTTCTTCTCGATGAATTCGGCGCGCAGACCGAGCGCCTTTTCCGGATGACCCTTCCACAATTCGCCCGTGGTGGCGGCGGTGAAGCCGACGCCCTGGTGGACGAGCTGCTCGTTCCACGGCTCGCCGACGCAGAAGACGTCCATGTTGCCGACCTTCATGTTGGCCACCATCTGCGGCGGCGGCACGACGATGGTCGAGACGTCCTTGTCGGGATCGATGCCGCCGGCGGCCAGCCAGTAGCGCAGCCAGAGGTCATGCGTGCCGCCCGGGAAGGTCATGGCGGCCTTGACCTCCTTGCCGGCTGCCTTCTTGGCGGCGAAGGCGTCCTTCAGCTTGGAGGCGTCGAGACCGACGCCGGTGCCGGCATATTCCTGGGCGACCGAAATGCCCTGGCAGTCGTAGTTGAGCCGCGCCACGATCGCCATCGGCAGCGGCTGGTTGTTCTGCGTCACCTTGCCGGTGTGCATGAGATAAGGCAGCGGCGTCAGTATGTGGGCGCCGTCGATGCCGTTTGCGGCACCGCCAAGCATCAGATTGTCGCGCGTCGCGCCCCAGGAAGCCTGCTTCAGCACCTCGACATCGGGCATGCCGAATTTGGCGACAGGCCCTTCTCCTTGGCGATCATCAGGGGTGCGGCATCGGTCAGCGCGATGAAGCCGAGCTTGGCGCCGGTGACTTCCGGCGCGGCGGTGGCGGCATAGGCGCCGGATGGAAAGAGCTTGCGGGCCGCCATGAACAGGCCGACCGTCATGGCGCTGCTGACCAGAAAATCGCGACGCGTCACATCCTTTGGCGATGTTCCCGTCCCGATCCAGTTCTTCATCGTCTTCTTCATCGTCGTCTCCGGTTGAACGCGATTCCAAAACAAAAAAGCCGCCGGCCAAGTCTTCGCGCCCGAGAGACCGGGAGCGCGTTTTGACCTGAGCGGCAGCTTTGCCTGTGGCGCCCGCCATTGGACGCCTGACCCATGAAGGCCTGGTTATTTCAATGCAGGAACCGTGCCAGTTTCGGATGAAAGGAAAAACATCAATGAAATCAGCGATTCATGTCCGTCGACGGCCTGCCGGGCAATATGGCGAGCAGGCCAAAGATTGTTCATGAGGACCATTGCGCGCACATTTTTTGTGCAATGCACAAGAAGGGCGCCGAAATGATCAGGCTTCCGTGCGGACCGATTTCTGGCTCGCTATGTAGGTGTCGATCTCGTCGGGATCGAAGATCTGGCCGTCGAAGAAACCGTCCGGGCCGAGCACCAGGCCGGCGCCGGTCGCGCCGACGGCGGTTGCGGCCTTGAGCGCGCCCTCGACCTTGGCGTTGGCGCCGGGAAGCGCGACACCGAGCGGCTTCAGCGCCGAGCGGTAGAGATCGGGCCGGTAGCAGTCGCGCGCTATGGCGAGATTGCCGGGCGTGTGGGCGACATGTCCCCAGCGCACCATCTGCGTGTAGAACCACAGCGCATGGCTCTTCCACGGAAAGTTCGCCGCCTTGTCGAAAGGCAGGAAGAAGTCGTCGATATCTCGCTCCGCCCCGCCGCCCAATTGCAGATGGCCGGTCAGGATCGGCATCTGCACCGCCGGCGGCTGGCCGAGGAAGCCGGGCTGCGCCATCACCGCGGCCAATTCGGCGTGGTTGGCCGGATCCTGGCACCAGCGCGCCGAATGGTGCAGCGCGCGCAGCAGCGCCGCCAGCGCCTCGAGATTCTCGTCGGCCCAGGCCTTGCGCACGCCGATCACCTTCTCCGGGCTGTTGCGCCATATCTGCGCCTTGACGGTGACGATATGGCCGGTGCCGGCGGCGACCGCGGCGCTGTTCCAGGGCTCGCCGACGCAGTAGCCGTCGATGCGCCCGGTGGCCAGCGCATCGGCCATGAAGGGCGGCGGCACAATGACGATCTCGATTTCGCGGTCTGGGTCGATGCCGCAAGCGGCCAGCCAGTAGCGCAGTTCGTAATTGTGCCCGGAATGCGGATGCACGACGGCAAAGCGCAGCGGTTCGCGGCCCGCGACCGCCCGATCGCGAATAAATGCGCGCAGTGCCGCGCCCGCGCGCGCGGGATCGAGATCGGCTTCGGCACCATGCGCCGCCATGCCGGCCCAGACAGCGTTGGAGACGGTGACGCAATTGCCGCCGAGCCCGAGCGAGAACGGCACGATGGTCTCGGAAGCGAGCGGCGTCAGCCCGAGATTGCAGGCGAGCGGCATGGGCCCCAGCATATGTGCGAGATCGAAGTGGCCGATGGCGATGCGGTCGCGGATGTTGGCCCAGGAGGTTTCGCGGTGCAGCGTCAGCCCAATGCCTTCGCGGGCGGCGAAACCAAGCTCGCTGGCGGCGACCAGCACGGCGCTGTCGAAAAGCGGCATGAAGCCGGCGGTGATCTGGTGCCTCATGCTCATTCGTCCTCCGCCGGCCCCAGCAGCCCGGCCGCCGTCACCAGGCTCTGGGCGATGTCGCTGATCTTGCGGTTCTGGTTCATCGCCGTCTTGCGCAGCAGCGTGTAGGCGGCCTCTTCGGAGAGGCCGCGCGACTTCATCAGAATGCCCTTGGCGCGATCGATGACCTTGCGGCCCTCAAGTTCACTGCGCGCCTCTTCCAGTTCGCGCGCCATGCGCGAGAAGGCATTGAAGCGGCTCACCGCCATGTCGAGGATCGGCTTGACGCGCTCTTGCCGCAGACCGTCAACGACATAGGCGGACACGCCGGCATCGACCGCGGCCTCGATCGAGGCCTGGTCGGAGCGGTCGACGAACATGGCGATCGGGCGCTTCACGGCGCGCGACAGCTGGAACATGTTTTCGAGCATATCGCGGTTGGGGTTTTCGAGATCGATGACGATGACGTCGGGTTCGATCTCGGCAATCCGCCGGGCAATGCCGGTCACGTCATGGATGACAGTGACAAGCTGATGGCCGGCCTCGCGCAGGCCGGCCTCGATGATCGAGGCGCGGATGCGATTTTCATCGATCACCAGGACGGCTAGGGAGGATCGGACCATGCCTGCATTGTGGGCAAGGCCGAGAAATTGTGCAATGCGGCATAGCACGTCGGTTGAAGGAGCGTGGCTGTGCCGCACTATCGCTTGCCGCTGGATCGCCTGTGAAAACGGCGCGGCGCTTTTATTTCATGGGTAGATCAGCCGCAGACGCGGACCTGCTCGATCACCTTGTGGTGGTGGCGCCAGTGCTTGACCAGTTCGATATGGCAGCGGTGATGGCGGTGGTGGCGTCGATAGTCGCCATTGTAGTTGCCATCATACTGCACGTTCTGGTCGTCGCCATACTGGTTGTCGTAATTCTGCCGGTGATGGCGGCGAACGACAATCTGGCCGTTGTCGGACTGATCGTCCGATGAATATTGGTTGCCATCGTCGGATTGGATAATCACGCTTGCGGCTTGCGTCGGCGCAATGACTGCGGCTGTGGCGGCCAATGCCACCATGGAAGCCAGAAATAGCTTTTTCACGTCTCGTCCTCCTGTGGTTCAATGCGTATCAACTCGCGGAGAGAATTAGCGTTCCAAAATGAATCGCGGCGCTTTTCGAAGCCGGGACGACAAAGTCGGTTCTACAGGCGAACGAAGGCCGTGAGCGGGAGATGGTCGGAGGCGACGCGCGAAAGCGGCGTGTCGTGCGCTTCCACGGCTGCGATCATCCCGTGCCGGTTGGTCATGATCCTGTCGAGCGCCAAAAGCGGCAGGTTCGAGGGGAAGGTGGGAACCGCCGGTGGCTGCGGCCCGAACGTCGCGTGCAGCGTGTTGAGCGCCGAGCGGTTGCCGAGCCGCCATTCATTGAGGTCGCCAAGCAGCAAGGTCGGCTTTTCGTCCGGGCTGCTCATGAGATCGAGCACGACACGGGCCTGCTGCGAGCGCGAATGGCGCAGCAGGCCGAGATGGGCGGCGATAATGCGCAGCGTCTCGCTCCCGTTCAATTCGATCTCCGCCACCACCGCACCGCGCGGCTCCAGGCCCGGAAGCCTGATCTGATGCACGTCGCGGACGACGCCCTTCTTGAACAGGAGGACATTGCCGTGCCAGCCATGGCCCTTGCCGGTGGCCGAAATCGGCACCGGCACCAGGCCGGTTTCCCGCTCGAGGCGAGGCAGATCCAGCAGGCCATCACGGTCGCCGAAACGGTTGTCCGCCTCTTGTAGCGCGATCACGTCGGGGTCGATTTCGCGAATGACGCGGCTGGTGCGCTCTGGATCGAACTTGCGATCGACGCCGATGCATTTGTGGACGTTGTAGGAGGCGACCAGCGTTCCAGTGGCGGCGGTCGCCTTGTGCGCAGCCGCGTTTGCCTTGCGCATCCGCCTGTCGCGAATGGTCAAAAGCATGCTCGCCGGGAGGCTACGCCCGCTCATCCGCATCACATGTTCGCCATTTCAGCCGCTCTCACCACACACCTCAAATAGAGCCTTTGCGTCTATGTTCCATGACCGACGTCAAACTATTCGGCAAACACGTCTTTCTATTAAAGCCAGGGGTTCTAGAGATAGGGCGATCCCAGCCACAGAATACGATCGAACAGCCGGATGATGAATGGCCGAGCCCGCAAGGAGTCCAGCGTGACGGGAACGGCCGCTTCGATCGCCGATCCGATCCGGGCTTCGATCTCGCGGGCAAAGCCTGCGTCGAGGACCTCCAGATCGATCTCGAAGTTCAACCGCAGCGACCGGGCATCGAGGTTGGACGAGCCGACATAGGCCCACACGCCGTCGATCGAAAGCAGCTTGGAATGGTCGAATGGGCCTTCCGTGCGCCATATGCGGCAATAATTCTTCAGGATCTGGTCGAATTGCGCGGTCATGGCGCGGTCGACGAGGAAGAGATTGTTGACCGCCGGCACCACTACATCGATCTCGACGCCGCGCCGGGCGGCGGTGATCAAGGCGCTGATCAGTTCGCGGTCAGGCAGGAAATAGGGCGACATCAAACGGATCGACTTGCGCGCCACCGAGAAGGCGCCGATCAGCAGCTTGTGATTGGTCTCGTTGCTGGCATCCGGCCCGGATGCGACCGCCCGCACCAGCATCGGCTGGCCGGGGGCCGGCGACAGCGGGGCAATTCGCCAGGCATCGCCCTTCAACGCTTCGTTGGTGGCGAAGCGCCAGTCTTCGGCAGCGACCGAGAACAGGTCGGCGACGACAGGTCCGGTGACCTTGAAATGCGTGTCCCTGGCGCTGTTGGAGCCTGCGAACTCAGCCGAAAATCCCTTGCGGATGTTCATGCCGCCGGTGAAGACAACCGTGCCGTCGACCACCAGGATCTTCCGATGGGTTCTGAGATTGGCGTAGGGCAGGCGCAGGCCCATGACGATATTGCCGTTGAAGACATCGGCGGGGATGTTGGCGCGGCGCAGATGGCCGAGGATGCTGGGAACGGAGTAACGGGCACCGACGGCGTCGATCAGCACGCGAACGGTAACGCCGCGCACGACGGCACCGGCCAGCGATTCGACGAAAAGCAGGCCGACGGCGTCATTGTCGAAAATATAGGTCTCGAGCAGGACGCTGTGCTCGGCGCCATCGATCGCCGCGCACATGGCGGCATAGGCCTCGTCGCCGGTCTCCAGCACGTCGATGGCGTTGCCCGGGTTGAGCGCGCGCCGCGCCACCCTGTCGCCCAGCGTCCGCAGGCCGGTGAAGCGCTGACCGTAGCGCTCGACGATCAGGGCTTCTTCTGCGGCGATGTCGCGCTCATGCTTGGAGGATACCGCGTCGCCGGCAAGCGGGCGCTGCGCGGTGATCGTGGCGCGACGGATGCGGTTGATGCCGGCGACGGCATAGATCAGCACGCCGAGGATCGGTGACAGCACCATCACGCCGACCCAGCCGGTGGCTGCGCGCACATCCTCCTTGGTCATGACGGCATGGGCAATGCCGACGGTCGCCATGACCACCGAGATGATCGCCAGGATTTGGGTCCAATGAGTCGCAATGGTCTCGAACATTGCCGGGACTATCCAGCGAGCGGTTGCAGAAGGCAATGCGGCCGGTTCATGCCGCGCATTCGCCGGGTGGCGGTCGCGACCTGGGTGGGGAGATCTAGTCCCAGGCAGAGTTTGAACCGATGAAGTTCCTCTGAACTCCCGCCTGGGAAAACCAACTTAACGCTAGGGAAAGCATAGAGATGGCTTGGTCCGGCATCGTCCTGGTCGTCCAGGGCTTCCTGTACTTTGGTACCACATCTGTTGTATATCAGGGGGAACGAAATTAGCGGTATAACACTTTAATTGGAGGCGAGGGGAGCGCCGAATGATGAGATTCAACTTCAAGGGGCCTCCCGTGGGGGATGCCGACATGTCGGTCCAGTGCCAGGGCCAGTTGCTGCCTTTCGTCCAGGAAATCGTCCAGGCGGCGGTCGCGGCCGGCTGGAATCGGGACGATGTCCTCCTGGCCTTTGTCGAACTCACCTGGGATCTGTACGAGAAGCGTCGCGGTGATCCGTAGCCGCCGCTCGTGACCTGTTGGCTCGGCGCCCCATCTTGCCTAGCCGCCGATTTCGGTGCCAAAAAACGAAGCAATGGATTCTCGGAAGCCTCGCCACGGCTGATAAACGAAACTCGGGCATGGCGAACACCTGCCGTTCCCGTGGAATGGAATGCTCGTCAACTTCTTCGGTCGGTCATTTTTTCTGTCTTTTCGCGAATAAGAATTTTTCTTTGCGCATGGGAGTTCTTCCCTAGCCGGGACGCCTGCGTTACGTTGGTTCCGGGTTCGGGCAAAGGGGATTTCAGGCGGCGGCAAGGCGGCTGAGGCGACGCGAATGAAAAATGCGGGCGAAGCTCGGGAAAGCGGCGTTTCCCGAGGCGTCGATCGGGTAGCCCGATATGTCCTGGACATCATTCCAGAAAGTGCCGGTCCCAGAAGAGCCACCGCACGTGGCAGCGTCATCCATTCCGTCCGCGGTCCCGGGTCGCAGACGTTCCTGGCCAAGGAACATTCCACGGGCATCGTGCTGAAGCCCGGACGCAAATTCAGAGCCTCGCTCGGCAGCGACAAGATCACGGAATACGATGCGCCGGTCGGATGCCTTGTCATCAATCCCGCTGGAGTCGACAGCAGCCTCACCTTGTCGCAGACCAGGGAAAACGCCGTCGTTTCCATCTCTCCCGAAGCACTGTCGGAGTTGGCTGCGCACGAATTCGATCGTTCCGATGTGGAACTTGAACCGCCTGCGTTCGGCAAGGTCGACCTGAAGGCGCTCAATATTCCCCAGATGATCACCATTCCCCAGATGATCACCGCCGAGCTGACCGGCAAGCTGCCGCCGAACGATCTCTATCTGGACTCGCTGCTCACCGTGTTCGGCGTCCATCTGCTGCGCACCTACACCGGCCGCAGCCGGCCGGCGGCGTCGGCCAAAGGCGGGCTCTCCCCCGCTGGTGCTCGGCGCGTGCGCGAGTACCTCGACGAGAATTTCGTGCGAAAGGTCATGGTCGCCGAACTGGCGTCGGTCGCCGGGGTTTCCTCCAATCATTTCATAGCAAGGTTCGCCAGCACGTTCGGCATACCGCCGCATCGCTACCTGATCAACCTGCGCCTGGACTTCGCCGAAAAGTTACTCGTTGACGGCGAGCTAGCAATCGTCGAAATCGCCTACCTCGCCGGGTTTTCGGATCAGAGTCATCTGGCCGCAACCATGAAGAAATACAGGGGCAGAACACCGACCATGACCGGATATGCGCCGGGCAGAAACTGAAAGCCTGGGATGGCAAAGTGGCAACACCTGCCGTCCGATAATCCAAGACCGGAATTTCCTACAAGGCTTCCGGAGTTTTCCAAAATACGTCCGTCACCACTATGCCCCAGGCATTACCGGAGTCATTCGAAATAGCATGGAGCCTGTGCATTATTCGCCATCTGGCCGGACTGATCGAATGAACCGGAGCGACAATGCAGCAACAGCTCGATCAATCACGAATTGTTTTTGGGGGGAACGGGGAGGGCGGTCTCGGGTTGAAGTGCATCTGCGAAATATCAAGGGACCGAAAGATGCGGTCTGAAGATGGCCCTCCGGGATCGGCGTCCGGACCCGGTCCCGCGCGACTGCCGGCGCTGAACGTGAAAGGCGGCCTTTCCGCCCACAGCGCGCGCAAGGTGCAGGAATTCCTGGATCAGAATTTTACGCGCAAGATAGCGCTTGCAGAGATGGCGGCGGTTTGCGGGCTTTCATCCTATCATTTCGTGCGGGCTTTCTCCCGGACGTTCCGGGTGCCGCCGCATCAATATGTGCTTGATCTGCGGCTGGACTTCGCCGAGCGGCTGCTTGCCGAAAGCGGCATGACGATCGCCGATATCGCGCATTTGAGCGGCTTTTCGAGCCAGAGCCATTTTACTACCGTAATGAAGAAATACCGGCGATTGACGCCATCGCAGGCCCGCTTCGGCAAGCTTAATTCGAAGCTTAGGTGATATATTGATCGCTTGATTGTTTTACTTTGCCTTATTAAAGCACGAACTAAAGTAACTATCCGTTAACTCCCGCGAAGTTGCCGCAGTTTTTCTGACAAAACAGCAATTTCCTGAAATACGGCAAACCAGAATCGTGGCTTTCTGCGAGTGCTGGAATTTGTCAGACATTTCCTGGCGGCTGGCGAACGGAGAGGACCATGACCGACAATCAGATTTCGAGTGGCTCGTTTGTTCAGCATCGCGCGGCGCATTTCGCCAGGCATTGGATTGCCGGGGCTGATCCCCGCTCTCGCTCGGTTCGCCGCCGGCTGATGGCGGTCCTGCGCATGGCGCATAGCGTGCTCGGCATGCGCCGCAAGCGCCTGGGCCTGGGAGCGCTGGGCGCCGGTGGGGCGCTCGGGGCTGTGGTGGGGATCATGATCCCGCAGGCGGCGCTCGCGCAAGTTGTCATTGGCAACGGGGTTCTGACAAACGCCGCGAACTGCACGAACCCCTCCGCAGGGGTGCAAAGCATAGCGATCGGTTGTGGCAACACCGCCCCCGGCGCCGCCTCAACCGCCGTTGGCAATAACGCCCACGTGAATGGCAATAACGGCGTGGCGTTGGGCACCGGTATCACCGCTACAGGCGATGCTTCGATCGCCATTGGCTATGCGATGGGTGCCAATGGCCTCAACGCCATAGGCATAGGTGTCTTCGCGAACGCGACCGGCGTCAATGCTCTTGCCGTAGGCGGGAACGCCCGCGCACTCGTGGATGGAGCATCAGCCTTTGGCGTCAACAGCACCGCAAATGGGGCGAACGCCGTCGCCCTCGGCTCAACGGCCAGCGCTTCGGGTGGCGCCTCGGTGGCGATTGGATTGTCCTCCAACGCCTCATCGGCAAACGGTTCAGCCATAGCCATGGGCGTCGGCGCCAAGGCAAACGCTGGAGCGGGCGGCGGTTCTCCCGTTTCCATCGGCACGAATGCCAATGCAAGCGGCACCGCTCCTGCCGGCTTCACGTTCGAGGCCGTCGCGCTCGGCACAGCTTCAACCGCAACGGGGGCATGGTCGGCCGCGGTAGGCTCGAGCGCATCCGCGACCGGGACCGGGTCCAGCGCGTTCGGAACCTCCGCCACAGCGTCGGCGAACCAGTCCACGGCAATCGGTAACGGGGCGGCCGCCTCCGGTGTCGGGACCACGGCGATGGGTTACCTGGCCAAAGCCGCCGGGACGAATGCCGTTTCGGTTGGCAACCAGGCCAGCGCCGGAGGGTTGAACTCGCAAGCTCTCGGCAACGTCGCCAATGCTTCGGGCAACTTCGCGCTGGCGCTCGGCAATTCGGCCGTGTCGAGCGGAGTAGGCTCCGTCGCGGCGGGCTCAGGAGCCCAGGCCACGGGCGTGTCCGCCACCGCACTCGGCAACAACGCCGCGGCGACCGCTGCGAACGCAAGTGCGCTGGGATTGGGCGCCACTGCGGGCGGTGTAGACGGCACGGCGATCGGCAAGCAGGCCAATGCGAGCGCGCAAGACGCCATCGCCATGGGCACCACCTCAATTGCGAGTGGCACCGCCAGCACAGCGGTTGGCAACGTCGCCGTCGCCAGCGGCGCGAACGCCTCCTCGTTCGGGTCCGGCGCGAATGCCACAGGAGACAATTCCCTCGCTGCCGGCGTCAGCGCCAACGCCGGCGGACTCGACAGCACCGCTCTCGGCATCGGAACCGTAGCCAGCGCCGACAATTCCACTGCCGTCGGACGTGAAGCCCGCGCCACCGGACTCAACAGTACCGCACTCGGCCGCGGCGCCCAAAGCAGCGCCGTGAACTCCATCTCTCTCGGCGCTGGGACGAGGGCGACCGGGATAGGCGCCGTCTATGTCGGCTCAAGCACTTTTGCAACGAGCGCCAGTGGAGACAACGCCATCGGCATCGGCACGGACGTGACGGCGTCTGAGGACGACGCCATTGCAATGGGGCGCGACAGCCAGGCGACGGCAACCAACGCCATCGCTGTCGGTCTACAGTCCGCCGCGCTCTCCGCCGACTCCGTCGCCATCGGCACGGGCGCGACTACCGATGGCGGCAAGGCCGTGGCCATCGGCGCCGGCAACACAGCCTTTGGCGACGGCGCAGTCGCAATCGGCGATCCGAGTTATGCCAGCGGTACCGGCGCCTTTACCGGCGGCGCCAACAACATCGCCAACAGCGATGGCACGGCGAGCGCCACCGCGGCCAATATGGCGGCGGGCGCTGTCGCCATCGGCAACAACAACAAGGCGATCGGGCAGGGCTCCGTTGCCCTGGGCAATGGCTCGACTGCTGGTGCTGCCGGCCTTGCGGGCAATGTCGCGCTGGGCAATGGCGCGACGGCGGCTGCGAGCTCCGGCGATGTGGCGCTTGGCTCTGGCTCGGTGACCGTCGCAGCGGTGGGCACGCCCAATGCCGTGATCAACGGCACGACCTATGCCTTCCAGGGTATCAATCCGACCTCGACGGTCAGCATCGGCGCGCCGGGTGCGGAGCGCACGCTCACCAATCTGGCGGCGGGGCGGATCAGCGGGTCCTCGACCGATGCGGTCAACGGCTCGCAGCTCTTCGCCACCAACCAGGCGGTCGATGCCATCGGCACCACGCTCAACAACATCAATGTCGGCGGCGGCATCAAGTATTTCCACGCCAATTCGGCCCTGCCGGATTCCCAGGCCCTTGGAACGAATTCCGTCGCTGTCGGACCCAACGCCGTGGCCAACAATGCTGGTGACGTCGCCATCGGCCTGAATTCGACGTCGGGAGCAACGACCAATGTCGGCGGAGCCACGATCGGCGGCGTGAACTACGCCTTCGCCGGCGGCACGCCGGCGGGCGCCTTCTCGGTCGGGTCGGCCGGCGCCGAGCGTCAGATCCAGAACGTCGCGGCCGGACAGTTGAATGGCGGCTCGACCGACGCGGTCAACGGCTCGCAGCTCTTCGCCACAAACCAGCAGGTGACCGCCAACACCACAGCCATCGCCAATATCGGCAGTGGTGTCACCAATCTTGGCAACACGATCAACAACATCGCCGGCGACACCTCGACCGCCTATACCGACGCCAATGGCATAGGCATCCGCTACGCCCGCACCAACGAGGCCGGGCTGGCGCAAACCGATTCCTTCGCGCAAGGGGTAGGCTCCACTGCCGTCGGCTACCAGGCGACCGCGACCGGCGTCAGCGGGCTGGCGCTCGGCCGCGACACACTGGCCAGCATTGACGGCAGCGTGGCGCTTGGTTCGGGTTCCGTGTCCGACCGGGCCGTGGCGCCCGCAACCGGCCAGATCGCGGCCGGTCCTTCCAACTTCATCCAGTACAACACCACCGACAAGACGCTGCTCGGCGCCGTGTCGGTCGGCACCGCCACGTCCTACCGCCAGATCACCAATGTGGCTGACGGCACGCAGGCGCAGGATGCCGTCACCGTGCGCCAGCTGCAGGGTGTGATCGCCTCTGTCTCGGCGACGTCGACCAAGTATTTCCACGCCAATTCGGCGGCCGGCGACTCGCTCGCGGTGGGTGCAGAGTCGGTCGCTGTCGGCCCGACGACGGTCGTCAACGGCGACAATGGCGTCGGCATCGGCAACGGCGCCATTGTCGACCAGACCGCTCCGGGCGGCACGGCCATCGGCCAGAACGCCCATGTCATGCTGGCCGACGGACTGGCCCTCGGCACCAATTCGCTGGCGTCCGGCATCCAGTCGGCGGCGCTTGGCGCCGGCGCCCAAAGCACCTTCATCAACAGCGTCGCGCTGGGCTCGCAGTCCATCACCACGGTCGGCGCCCAGGCCGGCTACACGGCCTTTGCACTCACCGCCCCACAGACCTCGTTCGGCGAAGTGTCGATCGGCGCCGCGGGAGCCGAACGCAAGCTCACCAATGTCGCGGCGGGCTCGGCCAATACCGATGCGGTCAACGTCTCCCAGCTTAAGGGCGTGTCGCAAAACGTCGCCAATCTGTTCGGCGGCAGCACCACGGTCAATCCCGACGGGTCTATCACCGGACCGACCTATACCATCCAGGGCAACACTTACTCGACCGTCTATGACGGGTTCACGGCCGTCAACAACGCGCTGACCAACATCAGCAATGGCGGCGGCATCAAGTATTTCCACGCCAATTCGACGCTGGCCGACTCCACCGCCAGCGGCACAGACAGCGTGGCGATAGGGCCGGCCAGCGTGGCCAGCGGCACCAACAGCCTTGCCGCCGGCAATGGCTCGACGGCCACGGGCCAAGGCGCGGTGGCGCTCGGCCAGGGCGCCAAAGCCAACAACGCCAATGACGTGGCGTTGGGTTCGGGCTCGGTGACGCAGACCGCGGTCGGCACCTCCAGCACCGTCATCAACGGCAAGACCTACGCCTTCGCTGGCACCACCCCGATCGGGACCGTCAGCGTCGGCGACGCAGGCGCCGAGCGCACGATCACCAATGTCGCCGCCGGACGGGTCAACGCCGGCAGCACCGACGCGATAAACGGCTCGCAGCTCTACGCCACCAACACGGCGGTCGAGGATTTGAAATCGGGCCTTGGATCGCTCACCCAGAATGCCGTCACCTATGACACCAATCCGGACGGCAGCAAGAAGAACAGCATCACGCTGCAGGGTGGCGACGTCAACGCGCCGGTGGTCATCTCCAATGTCGGCCCGGGTGTTGCCGGCACCGATGCGGTCAACGTCACCCAGATGAACAACCGTGTCGATTACGCCATCAACACGTCCAACAGCTACACAGACAAGGTGGCCGCCATGACCTTGCAGCAGGCCAACAACTATACCGACCAGAAGCTCAGCCAGCTCAACAGCGACTTGGGCGGCATACGCGACGAAGCCCGCCAGGCGGCGGCGATCGGCCTTGCGGCTGCCTCGCTGCGCTACGACGACCGTCCCGGCAAGCTGAGCGTCGCGGCCGGCGGCGGCTTCTGGCGGGATTCGAGCGCCTTGGCCTTCGGTGCGGGCTACACGAGCGAGGACGGCCGCATCCGCGGCAACGTGTCGGGCACGGCCGCTGGCGGTCATGTCGGCGTCGGCGCCGGCATCAGCTTCACCTTGAACTGAGGCAGGAATGAAAGGACTTGTCGTACTGACTTGCCTGGCGCTCTGCGGCGGCCTCGCGCCGGCCGCGGGGCAGGTTGCGTCGCCCTACAGGATCAAGCCTTCGGATGTGGTGCTGCCGCCCGACGTGAAACTGGGAACCTATCAGCGCACGATCCGTCCCTTCGAAAACTGGACGCTGATCTGCGACGAGAACCTCAAGGCGCGCAAGAAGGTCTGCAATGTCTCGCAGGTGATCGAGGACTCCTCGGGCAACATGGCCTTCAGCTGGTCGCTGGCCGCTACGCAGGACGGCAAGCCCTACATGATCGTCCGCACCGCGCCGAACGCCAGGAGCGACGGCCTGGTGTCGCTGAAGTTCGACGGGCGGGACCAGGCGATCGACGTCCACCTGAACGGCTGCAATGAAGTGGTCTGCGTCGGCATGCTGCCGGTCGGCCCCGTCATGCGCCAGCAGATCTCGCAGAACGCCACGCCGGCGATTTCCTATCCGACCGTCGACGGCAAGACGATCACCGTGACCGCAGCAACACTCAAGGGGCTGACGGCAGCCCTTTCGCCACTCAAATGACCGGGGCAGCACAATGAGCCAGCAGGACCAGTTCATGTCCGCAAAACGCAGCAGCCCGGCCGTCGAGGCGGATCGGCAGCGGATCGTCGAACCCAGGCGGCGGCGATGGCCGCGCGTCGTCGGATTTTCATTGTTGGGGCTCGTCGTGGCGGGCCTTGGCTTCGCCGCCGGGAACTATGCCGCGATCGCCAATCTGGTCGGCAGCGCGACGGCCGCACAGCCCGAGACGGCCAACCCGGCGCTTCCGGACACGCCCTTTCTCGAGCATGTCAAGCAGGCCGGGGTCCAGGCCTGTTCGACCATCTATCCGGTGCTCGGGCAGATCTTGACGACAGGCACGAAATACAGGGTCAAATCGTTGTGGAACGACCAGGCCGCCGACAAGCATGCGGTCCAGGCCTTCGTCGGCATGGACTATGCGACGGAACGCTATAGCGGGCCTGCCGCCGGCGTCGTTTTCGCATCGCCCACCGCTTCGGGTTGCGAAGGGACGATGGTGCGGGTGGCGCCGTTCGCCAGCCCGTGCGCCGACATCCCGTCCATTCTTCCGCAAGGCAGCAAGATCACCGACCATCTCGGGCAGGTCGAGGTGTACGAGCTCGGCGGCAATGCCGGTGAGGCCCTTCTCTTGCCGACGGGCAAAAGCTGCGTGGTGATTTCCGTCGCCTCAGCGGCGAAGTAGGCGAAGCGACCAGGATCAAGGAAAGGGGTGCCGACCATGAGATTGCGGGCTTTGGCAGTTTTGGGCTTGACCTTGTTGTGGAGCGGACACGTCGTCTCGGCCGACCTGGTGGCGCCTTCGGAGCCGCAGCAGGAGGAAAAAGGCATCTGGGCGGCCATCGCCTATTCGCAGTCCGACAGCAAATACGGCTTCTTCTGGGGGGCGGACAAGCGGCAGGAGGCGAAGGACATCGCGCAGAAACATTGCGAGAACGCCGGCGGCAAGGCGTGCAACGTCGTCTCCATCTTCCGCAACCATCGCCATTGGACTGACGACGACGAAACCGGCTTTCCCTACAAGCACTGCGGCGCGCTGGCCATGGCCGACAAGGTCGAGAACCGTTTCACGCCCTGGGGCGTGAACTCGGCAGAGACCCGCCGGGAGGCCGAAGACCTCGCCTTGCAGGCCTGCGAGGCGTCAGGGGCCAAATGCAAGATCCGTGAATGGGTCTGCACATGAAGCGTGGCCTCAAGGCCGCCTGCGCATACGGGGCAATCGCATTCTCGTTGATGCCGCCAGCGTCGGCTGAACAGCAGACTGCGACTGCTCCAAATGGGCCGTCATCGCTGCGCGAAGTCTATCAGGACTGGAGCGTGGCTTGCTCTGTCCAGGAGAATGCGAGGGTCTGTACGGTTTCGCAGGACCAGGTCCAGCAGAACGGCCAAAGGCTGCTTGCCATGGAGATACAAAGGCGCGCGGACGGGTCGACGATGGCCACCCTGCTTCTGCCCTTCGGCATCTTGCTCGATCCGGGGGTGACGCCCCAGATGGACGATCAGCCGCCATTGTCCCCGCAGCGCTTCAGGACCTGCTTGCCGACAGGCTGCATCGCGGTGTTTTCCATCGACCGATCCGTGCTCGGAAAGCTGAGGGTAGGCGAGGTTCTGAAGCTCAATGTCACGACAGATGCAGAGACGCCTTTGACTTTCCCGGTGTCGCTGCACGGCCTGACCGCGGCGCTCGACCGCATGGTCGCGTTGAGCGCACGGTAGGGACAAGGGCGGCGGCCTGTGATGCCAACTGGCCTTCGCCGGGTTCCGTGGAACGTTGGCGTGCCGAGGCCGTCCCCGGTGCCACACGGGCGTCCGCATGGCAGCAGGTCGGAATCTCCGTCGCGGCGAGAGCCTTTGAGCACACTCCGATGCATCAGGATCTTCGAGGATCCTCGGGTGCTTGGACTCAAAGGCCGCAGGCCGTGATCGTCGGCAACGGCCCAGCGCCTGGGGTTGCTAGGGGGACTGGCAGCGGAAGGCCGCTGGGCCTGACCGACAGGGGCCTTGAGGACGGGCGGCGCCGGCTGGCGGGAAATATGCACTCCTATTGATATCCGCGAAACATGCGAATGAAGGAAGTCAAAGCCGGCCGAAGGCCGTGCGACATGTCACCGGCAAGGAAGTCGAGTTTATCGGATGAAGCGCCCCGCGGCCGGTACAGCCTCCTACTGCTGGGTAGCCCAACAGGCTTAGTTGCAAATTTGCTAATATACGGACAAACTCATTGGAGCGGGGAGGAACCCGAAAACTCACCGCAATGGCCGGTGCGGCGTCCGTCGCGCCCCAAAGCCCACCCGCACCGGCCATTCCCCACGGTTAGCCTACAGCCGATCGAAATCAGCGAGCCCGAGACGTCGTCGCTGACCCTCTGCATATGCCAGGGCAAACGACTCCAGTTCGAATGCTCGGGTTAGTTCCTCGTCGCCATCGACCACACGGACGAACCACTCCCCGCAGGCTTCGATCACTTCAACGCAAGGATTGACCTCGCCGTCACGCGCCACGCTATCCATCGCAAGCTCCTTAGAAAGCAATGGTGAACGTCGATTTTATAACGGTCGTCCGAATCCGTTTTCAATATCAAATGTGTATCGGGACATTCGTTGTCTCTAGGAATTTATCCGCGCGGCAGGACGGTGCCCTCCATCCTCAGCCGAAGATCAGGCCCCCCGATCGGCACGCACGCCTCTGTCTGAGAGCGCGGGCTTTAAACCGCCTCTTCAGCGACATCAGGAGGCGTTGGCTCCGGACGCGACTTGAAATCATCCACCCGGATGCAGTTGAGGGGATCCAGGTAGCTGATTCTTATTTGAAGAATTTGGTAGCGGGAGAGCGCTACCGCCTTTCCCCCCGCTCGGAAACCCCGCGATATTTTCTACAATGTCGGGCGTGATGCGCCTCTGTCTAGGTGGCGCAAAAGACCGGTCAACGGGAACGACGTTGGCTTGGTCTATACCGCCGATACCAGCCCGACCGGCTACACTACCAGGATCTAATAGAGAAAAAGCCCGGTGCGGGGGGCGCGACCGGGTTCTTCCTTTTAGACGACAACGGCCGCGCCTAGTGATTTTGGCGCCAACGGTCCCAATGCTAAATTAGAAAGTCTGAATAAACCGTTGCAGGTCAAATCTGCCGGCGCCGCAACCCTGTCCCAAGACAGGTGGGCAAGTGACGGTCTTGCCGGGACAGCCTGTTCGGTGTGTGCCTGGCGGGCAGCATTTGCCGTCCGAGGCTACCCGTTCGCTGCAATCAAAGATTTTACCTGTACCCTCACAGCGAGGGCATCGAAACCGTCTGAAGTCCGTCACAGACTACCAGCCCCGGCTAACACACTTACGGTGCCAGCAACGGCGAAAGAGATAAGTTAGTCGCACCTAACGTGCCTACTTCCGCGCCTGACCCTCCGCTTGACGGAACATTAGTCATTCCTAAAGGTTGATCCGAGCGATAGGGTGGGTGCCCGCGTCCCCTTGCCGAAGATCGGTCTCCGATCGGCCCGCGCATCCCCGAGTGGCGCGGGCTTTCGACTGCCCAAGGGGAAAAGATGCCCGACCCCAGCCTGCCACAACCTACATGGCCCGGTACTTGTAATTTAACTAAATTAGTTACAACTTATATACCTGTTCTCGGGATTGGCCAGGCGATGTATTTTCCGCAGTTTCTGGTGGGAATGCTGACGTCGTCTGGCGTCGTCGGGGCTTGGGTCTATGTGGCCACAGGATCTGTCTGGAAGGCTGTTGCCTGGTCCATTATCGCTGCGGTTTTGTTGCAGGTCGGGTACTTCGCGCTTGTGTTCAGGCTGGTCTATGGGCGGCGGCGAGACATGAAGCAAGAGCACATAGACGAGGCTACTCCGGTTCGCCCTTCCGCAGCCTCACCCTGGCGCCGCCGCCATTCTCGGGGATGAACTCGACGCCGGCCGCTTCGGATGGCGTCCAGGTTGCCCCTGGAACGCGTTGCCCCTTTTCGAATGAAAGGACGTCGGGATATCTTCGCGGCCTCAGCAAGGGCCGCTTGGTCTAGTTCAACTAGCCCGCTCTGCGTCGATGCCCTGCCCACTATCGAGTGCGGAAACCCCACGGTGTGGGATCGAGACGCTGACACGATCTTCGGTCACGCGCTTCCGCACGATCGCTGTGATCGCAACCTCGTCGCCGGCCTTGATGCCCTTCGCCATGCCACGATTCGCGAAGAGATCCTGCGGAACTGCTGGCTACCCTTGTCGAGTGCATTAAGACATGAACTCCCAAGTTTCTGAAATGAACGACGCTTCTCTCGAAAGACTTTTGGATTCGCTACTTCCCTATTGCCAAGCGGTAGCCATCGCCCTTCGCCTGTGTACAGGTTTGTGATGGTGCCGAGATGCCGCGCAGAGTCGGATAAGACTATTGCGGGGCCGCCAAACAGACGCACTGGGGTCGCGACCGCCCGCGGACAAGGCTGCTATACGTCATGTTTCTTGCACGACAGCGGCTAACACAGTGAAGGAAGTACCACTGTTTATCGTGGGCTGATCATCTAACCGGCTGTCTCAAGAAATCGATCAGCGAAGTCAGCGAGTGCGTTCCAGTCAGTGAATTCGTGATCGCGCTCCGGGCTTGGATCGCCGCTCTTCATAACGACGAATTTGACGAACTGCTCCTGAAAGTAATCGTATTTGTTGAAGCGCAAAGCACCCCCGAGAAGGAGGGTCATGGATGGTTGCCACTCTGTCACGGAGACGAATTGATCCACGTATTTTTGAGCTTGCGTCTTTTGGTCTCCCAGCGCCGCCGAAAGACTGACGGATATGAAGGCCGAAGGCTTGTTGCTCAGCGCGTCGTGATGCGCAAATACGAAGTTCGTGACGGTTTCCTGGTGGTGCTCTTGGTGGACCGACGCAGCGATGATGAACGCGTCGAAGTGTCCGAGCTTCAAATCGGATGCGGGCGCTGCGCTGTCACGCAACTCCACCTGGTGCCCGCGCTCGCGAATACGCGTTGCCGTCCGTGCAGCAATTTTCCCCGTCTGACCTTCGGTCGTTCCATAGACAATCAGGATGTTCACGATATTCCTCCGACAACAGCGCCCATGTCTTGTTTACCGAGAGGACCCGGGGCGCGAGCCAGGGAATAGGCTCTGCTAACCGCTGGCGAGCGCGGCGTCTGCGCAATTCAACCGTCAGGAAACCGATCTAACCTCGATCCGCTTTGCCGCTGCCTCCGGAGCTCTCGGGATGGCGAGGTGAAGCACACCGTCCTTCATGTTCGCCTCAATTCCATTGATGTCGAAATCCCCGGAGAGAGTGAACTGCCGCTCGAAATCGCCGACATCATACTCGCGATAGGCCTGGCTGTAGCCCTCTGGCGTATCCTCTTTGACGCGGCCATAGATCGACAGCACCCGCTGCTCCACCGTGACCTCCAAACCCTCGGGGCCAACGCCGGGCAGATCCGCAACGACGACAAGGCCCGTTTCAGTTTCGTAGATGTCAACTCGTGGCACGAAGACTAACTTCTCATGGGTCCGCTCGCCCGCGTCCTGCTCCGCGGGCAGCTTGCCTTCCAATTCCGGTTCGCTAGCCGGCGTGGCCTGAGACTGCTTGCTTCCCTTCGTTCCCGCTCCCGGGGCCTCTCTCTTAGCCATGACCCGCCTCCTTGCTCGCCTTCACATGAATGCGCTTTGGCTTGTCCTCTTCGGCCCGAGGAAGATCCAGAGTCAGTAGGCCATTGAGGAGATCTGCTCCAACCTTGTTCGGGTCCACCACAAACGGCAATGACACAGTCCGCGCAAACCGGCCTTGACGACGCTCGCGCCGGTGGTATGCCCGCCGGGCATCGTCAGCTTCGGTTTGCCGCTCTCCGCTGAGCGTAACGGAATCTCGGTGGATCAAGATGTCCAAGTCTTCTGATCTTACCCCAGGCAGTTCAGCGGTGATGATGACGCCGTCCTGGTTTACGAAGGCATTGACCGCAGGGAATTCCAGTCGGCTCACTTCGTCTTGGAGGCGGCGTATGTTGCGGAAAGGATCTGCGCCGAATAGCGTCCGTGCAATCATTGTCTCCTCCTCGGAAAGCCGCCCTGCAACGCCCTCAGATTTTCTGGGGCAGGGCAATCGCCGCTCTTCATCGCCCATCGGCGGAGCGCTGTGAGCCAAGTACCGAACCTACGGCTCCCACCTTGCAGCTCTTAACCCCAGAGTCGCCCAGGTGGTGCCGCAGGTTCGTCCATCATGTTTCACTGGCAATCTGGTTTACCTGCCTGGATTCCCGTTCGCTTGAACGGTTCTCCATGTGTATGGCCAGGTTGTCTCCGCATGACGATCAAGAGAATGCTCCGCTAGGACTTTGTCGCCTTGACCTGAATCAATTCGAGCAGCACATTGGATGGTTCCACTCTGATCCTGTTTTGGCTAAAGCTGATTGACAACCCGTAACTCGCCGCCTCTGTACAAACCATTGCCGATCCGGATCATGTCGATTTAGGTTCTCGGGCCGTACAGCGTCGTGTAACGCGGTGACGCGAAATGCTTCCTGTCTCACGGAAGTCAACTCGTGGCGCGGCCGCGACAGCAGCCGAAAGGTTTCAAGGACCAGCTTCCGCAGGCTCAACATGCCGTCGCGAGCGAAATTCTGAGCGCAAACAAAAAAGTCCGCAGCTCGGAGCCAAGCGGGGGAATATCAATGCGAATTTGTACCGCGATGGGCGCGTGCGGGTCATAATCGCTCTTCATGACAAAGCGAGGGTCGCAGCGATGGCCTACACGGTGATTTGGTACGGCAAACAGGGCATAGTTGAAAAGGTGCCCTTCGATGCCGAGAAAGCCGCGCGGCATCATGCCCTCGCGACTTTTCCCGCTCGCAGGGAGGTTGACGGTATCGTGGCGGTGGAAGTTCGCAAGGAGGGCGGCACAGTTGTATTCAGCAAAGCAGGGGGCAGCTAAAATCTCAGCGCTTTGGGCTTAGGCCGATCTCCTCGCCCCTCACCTTTGTCGCCGATCTCTTTATCCAGCTTCCTATGCTTGTCCTGATTTTCAGTGCTGCTCGCCAACCCCGGCTGTTCGAACACGCTGACGACTACGTTCGTGCCGATTATTGGTCCTTCATAGTTTGTTGATCATATTAGCCGATGATAATAAGCGGACATGCTAGGTACTTCGTACATGCCACAATGGCCCTGGCGCATTCACCCTGGCGCCGGGGCCTACAGCGCCGCTAGCCCGGCCGAGGCATGGCCGGCACAATAACACCTTGATCAGATCCAAATGCATACAGCTATGTTCCTCGCCCAACCGGTCGGCGAGCGCTGCACCAACGGCGGAACTTTCCGGCGACGACAATCTCCGGAATTAGCCGGCCAGCATATCATCGGTGACTTCGCGGCCAGTATGGCGAGGGACGATCAGGTTCGTGAGATCGAATCCCTGGCGCTTCGCTTCGGCAAGATATCGTTCGCGGGTATCCTGCGCCAGGTCTGGGCTGCGTGCGAGCAGCCAGAGATATTGCCTGTCGGGCGAACCAACGAGAGACACCTTGTATTCGGGATCGAGCTTTAGGACCCAGTAGTCACCGCTAGTGAACGGTATCCAGCGAATGTATTTCGGCAAGAAGGTTACTTTCAACCTGGATCGGGCGTCGTCGACCGGAGTGGCCTCGCCGATTGCCCGCGATGGTTTGCCGTGCTTGTCGAAACAGCGGTTGTCGACGCGAACCTTGACACTGTCGTTCAGTGAATAGTTGGCCGTGATGTCCGTCGCCGTTTCATCTTCATATTTAATCGGGAGCCGGCACAGTTCATACCATTTACCAAGATATTGGCTGAGGTTGATTGAGGTAATGGCCGTGACGGCCGAAGTGTCTGTCATGAAGGTCTCCTTGCCATCGATCCAACCCCTGAACACGCGTAGGGCTCCCAGAGGCCAAATCTTGCGATGTCAATCTCCTTTCTTCGTTCGAGTCGACAGATCCTAAGAGTTGTCCGACCGGTCGTTTGTCGCCAGAGCATTTTGGCTTGGAGAACCCGTGTGGCATAAACCAAAGGCAGAGCCGAAATCCACGACTTCGTGCGCAAGATTGACAAGCCGGACGATGCGACGATCGAGGCACAGCGGGCTGCCCTTGAACAACTTGGTGCCGTCTTCATCGAGGAGAACGGCGGCGGCATCGGAGTCCGGCTGAAGTTCACAGCGGCCGAGCGATCGTCATTCCAATGCCAACGCCAAGGCCGATAGCAAGGCCCATGAGTCGAGGCATTGGAACCGAATCAGGGGCATGCGGCTTGTTAGCTTTCAACGAAGCTTACATGAGGCGCGCCTAATGTTCCGAGACAAAGAAACACGAGCTCTAGAAGCGGCGCTGATAGCCGCGGTGCCAATCTCGATCCTGATCGCGGTGGCGATGGTTCCCCTTACGTACGGTTGGTTTGGGTAATGAGCGCGCGCGGCACAGACTTCCTTTACAAGTGGATATCAAAGCACGTCCCTAAAACGGCTGTCGCCGATGTCATCTCGGTCGCCGACCTTACCGAGCAGCTATTCGCGGACGCCAAGGCCGCAGGCATTAGCAGCAACGAGATCGAGGAAGACACTGGCAGCGTCTACGAGGCGATCCTTGATGCCATAGTGCACCACGATGCTGGTGTGGATGACTGACTTGTGCGCGGCTATGATAGCCCTCAATGACAAAGAGTTGGACATTCCAAGAACTGATCGACGCCAGGATGACGGTGACGGCGTTCTGCAACAACCCGGCCTGCCATCATAAGCAAGAGCTCGACCTAGTGAAGATCCGCGACCGCTTCGGCCCGGATGCGCCGGCAATGGAATGGGATCTTCGGCCCAAGCTTCGATGCGCCAAGTGCGACGGAGTCGATTTGGTCTACACCCCCGACACCAGCCCGACCGGCTACGGCAAGGCCAGGGGTGGATAAAGGAGTGAGGGCTCAAGCAACATTGTTTCAGCGGGCGCGAAGAAGCAGTTTTCGTGCTCTTCGGTCGGGTGCAGGCAGATATGCAAATTGTCATCGCCGGAAGGAATTACGACATCATAGGGGACGAAATATGTTGTTGGTGAGTGACACTACGGTGATCGCCAGGCCTCAAGATGATGACGTAACCATCAGGTCGTGGCGTCACAGTTGTGCTGGGAATTTTGTCGCACTCCCCGTTCACCAAAGCGTCTTTGAGAAGCCGCACTGGCGCAGATCGGGCCCCCGCAAGGGCGGGCTTGACGATTCCAGCGAATAAGTAGGGCCCTGCGGCTCCCTACGAGGCGAGTTTCCAAGCCTTCAAATGCCTGACTTCTGCATCAGGTTGGCAACTCGCATGCCGAGCCTAGCGGTAAACTCGCCATTTTTGGCGGCGAAATCCCAGCAGAAGAAGGCCCCGAGGCAAAAAAGCAGAATGGAGAGTCGCATTAGCGTATTCTAATATAGGACAAATTGAATAAGCGTTAAGGCAAATGCGCCGTCTTGAGTGCCAGGGGGTAGCGATGTCTGAACAGCCGGAAACGACCTACGTGGTGAGCGTCTACGAGGCGCCGAATTGGCGCACAGTGCTAACGACCAACGATAAGGCCAAAGCACTCGCCTGGGCGAGAGAGATCGGCGACAACGTGCGCGTCGAGGAGATCACTCCGAAGCCAATTAAGCGCTAAAGCGCTCGGCGAAGTCGGCGACATATCCTGTGATAGATCGGCGAGCTTTGCAGGTCTCGGGCTGCGTGCGTAAGCAGCAACACGATAAAGAGAACCACCACTGCTGACGCGAAGCCGGTAACGAGAGCCATCCGTGAAAACGGCCCTGATGTCGGGAGGTTCCCTTGAAAGATGGCCGACACCTTGTTGGGCGGGGGCGTTGGGGTAAAGGCGCCGGCCAGGCGGAAATTTGTCCGCCGCGCAGAATATATGCCCGATTTGTCAGCCTTGGGTTATGGTGTGATCGCGGAAGGGGCTCACCCGAACTAGGCTTCCTCATCCTCTTCACCCCAATGTCGCCAGTGAGTGGGCACCACATCTACTAAATGGCCGGTTATGGCGTCTTTCCATCCGTCGACAGCGCGTCTGCAAGGGAACACGAGCGCGTGCATACCATCCTCGTCCAGAACGGCCAGTTCCAGGCTATGAAAGAAGGGGGCATTGAGTATGGTCTGCCATGCAAAAACGATGCGCTCTGTCGTCTCCGCCGGCTTTGATTTTACGCAAATCTTTGAAAGCCCAACAGCGGCCGACGCGGACAATGTTACATTATCGCTCCCGGGAACATTAGCTGCCTCTAATGGTTGAGCCGAGCGGCAGGTGGTGCCCTCCATCTCCTGCCGAAGATCGGTCTCCGATCGGCCCGCGCTCCCTCCGCCGATTAGGGGGTGCGGGCTTTAAGAAATATGGGAATAGCAATGGCAGACAAGTCGGGCACAACGTACATCGTCAGCGTCTTCGACAAGCCAAACTGGCGCACGATCCTCACCACAAAGGATGAAGCTGAAGCCCTGGCGCTGGAGCAGGCGATGTTTCAGGTTGGCGCGAAGACGCGCGTCGAGGAGATCAGGCCGAAGCCAAAGAAGCGGTAAGTCGGCTCACTTGCACCGCAACCGCTGGGGCAGCAGAGAAAAAGCCCAGTGCGGGGGCGCAACCGGGCTTTTCCTTAGATGCACGACAGTGGCGCCTACGTGATTTTGGCGCTGACGGTCCAATATTAAATTAGAAATTCTGAATAAACCGTTGCAGGTCAAAGCGGTGGACGGCGCAACCGCATTCCATCTCCAAGGCCCGGCAGCGCTTCGATCACGCGATCTCTGGTTCTTACCTAAAACCGCGCCATTCCACTGCGCGAATTATCGGGCAACGCGTTCGAGCAAAGCAACGATTTGCTTGGCGATTGGATCAGCTTCATTGTTAAACAATTCAATCATTTGCTTAGCCGGTACCACAGGCGATTGATATCTATCGTTGAGCAAGGCGGCCACACATTGCTCGACTGAAATTGACCCATCGAAACCAAACTCAGGATGCCGCTCCGGATTCGCTGTAAACCATTCACGGAGAAGCACAGACAAGGTCGGTGGTTCAGATGAAGAGAGTGCGGTTTCGACAATCCGACGGACTGCTTCTGCCCTCGGCGGCAAATCAGGTTGGCTGCGTCGCCATTCGTCGACAAGCTTCAGGAACTCCGGATTCGCGCGCATTTCAAAACGTTCAGTCTTCATCATTGCGATATAGCCGTTTACGTGCATTCCGGCAAGTACGTACAAACCCGTTGACACATTAGCCATAGCCATATTACTTGGTGTCCGTACACGACGTACAAGTTATGGAGAATTGCGATGCCGAACACCCATGTTCCGGCACCTGGCGGAGCTATGCCCGCTATCTGCCGCCTTCGCCTAGCGCTTCTCATGCTGCGCACTGCCAACCAGCTTTCCGACCATGCTGCTCATCAAGAGCTATGAGGGGAAGGATCGATGAACACTCATGTCCGCGCCCTGAAGCCCTACGCAATGCCAAAGGGCATGAACCCGCGCAATATGGCGCCAGGGAGTCGAGAAGCGCCTGAACGACCTCCTAGACCGCGCTATGAGCCTGATTACCGCATCTCATGGAGGCCGATTGCGATCTGGAGGAAACGGCCGACGACGAGCCGTCGATCGGCTGGACGGATCGAGGCCCGCAAGCTGGCGGACTCAACGAGGATTGCGAAATGGACGACTCCGACCGAGAGGAAAGCGGCGACGAGCATGAGCCGTCGCTTGGCTGGTCCAGCGCGACCGACCAGAACCTAGCGTTGGCCGACTTCGGCACCGCGCGCGATGTCTGTTTCTTTGATGGTGAGCAGGACGGCGGCGATGCGCCCGAGCAGCCCGACTACTATTGAACGTCGCGGAAATGTTTTCCGCCAAGCAAGGCCCGCTGCCTCATCGTGGCGGGCCTTTAGTTTTGTGCCGTAAGGACGAGCGTTTTGACGGATTTAGTTGAGCCGCCGCCCCGCTCCAGGCAATGATTCGGAATGTTTGGCCACGTCGCGTTAGCGCACTCTATTTCCTTGACCACAGCCGCCCCGGCGGGTTGGGTCTCCTCAGAAGCATACGACATCATGAAAACGGTTTTAGTTACCAGGGTTGCCAAGACTGCGACCTGGACCATAAGGGCTACGAAAGCGATCTTTTCAAGCATACGCAATTAATGCGGATGCCACGCGCCGGTTCCATCTAACTCGATATTGTCGCCCTCCCGCTGCCTCACGGTGGCGGGCCTCTTTCACTGTGCGACGAAACTGGAATCGACAATTGTGCAGTTAGCGGTATTCAGAGAGCCTACCGCGATGGCGGTATTATAGCCGCCAAACCCATTCTTTGCGCGATATTCCATGAGCACAGTCCGGTAGCCGTTTGCATTTGGTGTTGACTTGGTCCTTACGTGCTCAAACGAATCCGGATCTCTCAATCTGTCCTTGACCTTCGCGACTAGATCGCTGCTCGATCCGTCCCAGACGCTGAAGCATTTTCCAGCTTCAATGCTGGCGTGATCACCCCCCGAGCAAGCCTTCGACGCGGCAAACACCGCAAACAAAATCGCCAAGGTGACACCAACCCTTTTGTTCCGGCCCACGTCGCTGACTGAAGTCGCACTAGCTGCTGGCTGCGCTTGCGGCTTGGGCGGGGGTGACTGAGCCGCGACCCCATATCGCTTTCTCAAAATGTCACGAGCAGCCTCAAAGTCGCTCTGGTCAACGTCGCCCCTTGCGCGCATGGCCGTCAGTTCAGCCATTGCTTTACTATATCTAGGATCTACCGCTTCCCGCTTGATTCCCCCAGACGGGGGAGACCCGCCCGAGAATCGCCCTCCCATAACCCCCTCCATGTCGCGTCCATGTCGCACGGACCTGCCGATAGTCGCAGGAAACTCTTGGAAATCAACCGGTGGTGGTTCGCCCAAATTCGCGGGCGTGCTGGCGTGGTCGCCGCTGTAGACGGCCCGGCCGCCGCACAGCTCTGGGTGACAAAGGGGGACGGCAACCGGGCCTTCCGGGGAATGGAGATACCCAGCCCGTCAAGTATGCACAAAGGCTAATGGAAGGGCAATCTGCACGTTCCGTTCAGATCGGCTTGTCGACGAGTGGCTTCTTTCTCGTCGGCGGCACATAGCTTGTCACCAGCTTCACGGCTGCAATGTCGACCGTCACCGGCGGGGACAGATTCACAGTAACTGTATTCTCGTCGACCCGGAGGACATTGCCGGTGAGTTCTATCGGCTGGCCTTTCTTCAGAGCCGATGTCCGGTCCACTATCGAGTGTGGAAACCCATAGTGCGGGATCGAGACGCTGACCCGATCTTCGGTCACGCGCTTCCGCACGATCGCTGTGATCGCAACCTCGTCGCCGACCGTGATGCCCTTCGCCATGCCATCATTCTGATGCCGTGGGCGGCTTCGTCAAGCGATCTCTAATATGCGAATGGAAACTTGCTTGACCCGGTCAGCCCTCGATCGCCATTCCCAATGCCTACACCAAGCCTAGGACTGAGACACTACCTGCGGTCGCGCCGGTTGGCGAATACATACGCTTCTGCTAATATAAAAGCATTTTATCAATATACGTGAGCCCAAAAAGAACCAACGCCAAAGAAATGGGGGGTCGGCGACAGAGGGAAGGAGCGCAAATGGCCGCCCATCTTATCGCGGATGTAGATATAGAAGACGCTGCCGCGTTTGAGGAATACCGGCGGGATGTTCCAGCCACGGAGGAGCGCTATGGTGGGCGATATCTGGGTCGTGCCGGTGCGACCAAGGTTCTCGAAGGTGATTGGGAGCCACACCGCTTGGTTATCGTCGAATTCCCCGACATGGCTTCATTGATGGGTTGGTACAATTCGCCGGAGTACGCCCGCCTGATCGAAATTCGAAAACGTTGCGCCAGCACCAGGATCATTGCGCTGGAAGGGATCACACCACCCACTGCGTGACAATCTGCGAAGCGGGCCTTTGGGCCGGCAAAACAAGGATCTCAGTCTCAAAATTGGCCGGAGATATGCCTATGGAATCCAATCATGGCAATAGGGATAGAGATATGGTCTGTTATGGCGCTTTCGTCGCCAAGGCAGGCTACGATGACGTTCGATCAATGACGCTGTGCCGGCCGGATTGACCTTTCGATCTGACGCCGTCCTGTAAAGTGTCGATACCGGGGAACCTAGTCATGAGCGACAATAAGCCGACTGTAGACGTTACCAAGGACTGGCAAGCATCGCAGGGCCAGAAGTCCGGTGCCACGCGCCTTCGCCTTTTCGCAATGCTGTCGTGGGTTGTTGCCATTGGCGGCGAGATCGCCGGCATTGTTTTGCTCTACCGGCACAAATTCAACCAGGACAACCTGCCGCTACTGATCGGCATTCTGATCGGGATCGCGATTTTTGCCATCGCCGGCAGCCTGCTTTGGAAGGCGGCCAACAGGCAGGACCCGGCTCGCGAATCCGAGCCATTCAGGTTCTTCGTCCAGAACCAGCTCGGCGCGATCATCACGCTTATTGCCTTCTTGCCGCTGGTTCTGCTGATCCTCAACGACAAGAACATGGACCCGAAGAGCAAGAAAATTGCCGGCGGCGTCGGCGCGGTGCTCGCCGTGCTGGCGACGCTGATCGGGGTCAGCTACCAACCCCCGTCGGTGGAGCAGTACACGCAGGACATGAACGCGTGCGCTTCGCAGATCAAGTCGGGGCAGCCGACCACAGCCTGTTCGCCCGAGGTCGCCGCCCAGGCGCAGGCGATCGCCACCGACTCCACCACGGTGGCTGCTGCGACGAAGGACTCGGCACACCCCAATGGCCAGGATATCGTCTATTGGATCGCGCCGGAAAACGGCGCCGCCAAGTCCGGGACAGAGCATGTCTTCCACCTCTGCGCAGCCGTCAGTCCGCTGAAGGACAAGACCGTGAACAGCGGTACCGTGACGGAGGCCTACGCACAGAACGCCATCCGCATCACCAAGCAGATCGAGATGGAACAGAAGCAGTGCGGGTTCACGACCACGACCCCATAAATCCGCGATGAACTGGCCGTGCGAGGCGAGTATCTGGCTTGCGCCCCCGCGATGCGGTTCATTGAGGATACCGTCGTTCGAATACCGGAGCGCGTGATCCAGATCGCCACAGCGCAGTTGCGACTGAACGACGCCGGGGCCGCCTTCGCTACCCTTGCGTTGAAGTGGTCGAAGCCTGCGGCGAATGGCACGATCGCGTCGTCGATGGCGATCAAAACAGGACCCTGGCGTTCGAACTGGAATCCTACCCCTTGGCCTATGCGGAAGGCCAGCCGATGCGTCTAGGGCTGGATAAACTCATGCGCCTTGTAGCGCATGTGGATGAGAACGTAAGGTGAAAACCAGCATGGGCTTTGCGGCGGGCAGCTACCCGGCGATTGCGGATAGTTGTAAGGACCCAGAACAAAACGGGGCCGGCGCAGTTGTTTAACCCCAACCCGTGCAACTGCACCGGCTAAAAGCGGGCCATGAGAACCGCTCTAAGCACAGCCTATCGCAAATTAGTCCTGTCGCAAGAGAGACTAAGTGCCCAAGCGCCAGCTAAAGCGGAAATTGGCTCAGCCGGCCAACGGCATCCCAATGCCCACGCCAAGGCCGAGTGCAAGGCCCATGAACAGCTTGCCGGCAAAGCTATTTCAATGGCGCGGAAGGGCGCCACCTGGCGCTCCGAGGGCTTGTGAGAGATCATCAAAGATCGTGTCTATGGCCAGATTCTTAGATCGAAAGCCGGAACCTGTGAATCCCCTCGCTCCAACAAGGTCTCTCGGCTGGGAAACGCTACGGAAAGCACGTTGGGTAACGGTTGATTCAACCATTGCTGGTATTATCTCGTAGTTAGGTGGCGGCCCCGACGGTGCGGCAGGGGGTGCTGGGTTGTCGGAGCCGCCTGCGCAGTCCGGTTGGATTTGACCGCGCTGTTCCAAATTAGGACAGCGCGGTCAATTAACCGTTAAAATCTTTTGGAACTAATTAAGCGCATACTAATTGAATCGCGGTTTGCGAGTCCTGTGTATGCGTTTGAAGTTCGTAGCTCCCCTAATGCCGACCCTTGTTGAGAAGCCTCCGGAGGGCGACGCCTGGATTCACGAAGTCAAGTTCGACGGCTACCGTTCGCAGTTGATCATCGATGAGGACCGGACGCGCATCTACACGCGCAATGGTCACGACTGGACAGCCAAATATTCCGACCTGGTGCAGGAGGCGAAGGGCCTCGGCGCCGAAAGTGCCATCATCGACGGCGAGATCATCGTCACGAACGAAGATGGGTTGTCCGACTTCCGTCCACTCCGCAAGGCGATCACCAGCCGGCAGCACCACCTCTATTTCGTGGCGTTCGATCTGTTGCACCTCAACGGATTCGATCTTCGCGATATGGCGCTGAAAGACCGCCGGGCTGGGCTCTACGCGATAATTCCGACCGGCCTTCGCATCCAATTCAGCGACGCGCTGCCCGGCGATGCCAAGGCGATCTTCGAACTGGTCGACAAGGCCGGGCTTGAAGGCATGGTCTCGAAGCGCAAAGACAGTAAGTATCGGAGCGGGAAATCGACGACCTGGCTGAAGATCAAGGCATATACCATCGACGAATATGAACTGCTCGGGGTCGAGTGTGAGGCCGGCAAGCCGGCATTCGCACTGATGGCGGATCGAAATACCGGCCGCTATGTCGGCTCGGCTTTCATCAATTCGAGTCAGGCCATCCGCGAGCGGCTGTGGAAGCGTGTCCAGGAGCATGCCGGGCCGGCCCCGAAGGGCCTGAAGCGGCCGGCGACGCAATGGGTCAAGCCCGGCATCATCGGCCGTGTGAAGCACCTACGGGGCGAGGAAGACCTCCGCCACGCTTCGTTGCAGGATTTCCGTGAGGAATGAGCACGCGAGGCAGCGATTTTGTCTACCATTGGATATCGGACCACTTATCCGACGATCCGATCAGTGACCACGTACTGCTGATCATTGAAATGGCTGTGGATGCGAAACGCGCGGCTGAAGCCCAAGGCATTCCCGGTCACGAGATCGACGAGGAAATTAGCACTATCTACGAATTCATCGTGCATGCGCTGCGCTGACCGCCGCTCGCCGGAGCCTAAGCGGCAGGGCGAACCTATCGCCACATGAGCAGCGCGGAATCAACTTCCTGCATCAGTGGATAGCCGACAACGTGCCCGAGCCCAAATTGGATCGGTGCGGCCACCTACGGTTGGTTGGCGTCAGCTCGAGTTTAACTCGTGCCCTTAGGAACGAAGAAACACGTCCATCTGAATCTATAGTAGGCTTGGAACTTCGTATGGGGAATGATCGCTCGATAGAACGTCATCAAACGCTCACAGAGATGGTAGTGGTCATCAAGGGAGGCTTGGGCGCGTTCCCTGGGGATAAACCACTCCGGCTCTTGTGGCTCATTGAGATAGGCAGGGCGGGGCAGGCGGACGTAATAGCCGTCTTTGGTCTCCCTCACGGCGCGAGCGTCTATCGGATGGCAATCTTTGTTGCCGCAGCAATCATACTGCAACACCGGGTCTTTTTTGCCGGTATACCAATCGTGGGCATCTGCGTCGCCGGCAAAGAGAAGCCCTGCCAGCGCGATCCATCCCCGTGGCTGTTTCATGTTACCCCCTCGCTTTTGAGGGGTAGAGTATATTAGGTATGTCTAATTGTCAGCCTTCAGCTTGGACACCGTCACCGAAGGTTACCCGACACGGTTCACTACGTAGGCGGGCCGCCCAGCACTGCAGGCGATGGGCGTCCTACGCTGACTGCTGTGGGGCCGACAGCTGAACGTCGCAATCAATCTCAGCCCTGGAACATTACGTCTAGCTCAGCGATTGGTCGAGCACATCGATCAGCCGGTCGACTTCGACAATCGTGTTGTAGTGCACCATGGAAACGCGAATGACGCCGCTGGGCGACAGTCCAAGCGCTTCGGCCAGGCGGCGCGAATGGAAATCGCCGTGACGCACGCCGATCTTGGCCTGATCGGTTCGGGCGACGATATCCTGAGGGGCGTGGCCGTCGACCGTAAAGCTGATCGTCGGCACCCGAAATGCCGCCTGCGAGTTCTGGTCGCCAACGATCCGGACGCCATTGCGCACGCGCAACCACGACAGCAGGCGTTCGCCGATCTCCGCCTCGTGCGCCGCGATCTGGTCAAATGCGCTCTCGATCGCATGACGGCCTTTGCCTCTGCCCAGTGCCTCCAGATAGTCGACAATGCCGGCGGCGCCCCAGACAAGTTCGTAGCAGGGATTTCCAGGCTCAAGTTTTCCGGGCACTTTGTCCTTGCCGTAGAAGTAATGGTAAAGCCCGTCGAGTTCGAGCAGCAGTTCATGGCGCCCATACATGACCGCGTAATGCGGCCCGTAGGTCTTGTAGAAAGAGAATACGTAGTAGTCGACGTCGAGTTCCTGGACGTCGAGGGTGCGATGCGGGGCGTAGGCGACACCGTCGACGCAGATGCGAGCCCCGCGCGCATGAACGAAATCTGCGATTTGCCGGATCGGATTGATGGAGCCGAGCAGGTTGGAGGCATGGGTCACGCAGACCAGCCGCGTGCGAACGCTCATCAGCGCGTTGAGCGTGTCGAGGGATGGCATAAGCGTTTCGGGATCAATCTCCCAAACCCTGAAGACGATGCCGCGCTGCTTGAGGATCAACCAGGGACCAATGTTCGACTCGTGATCGAAATTGGTCACGATAATCTCGTCGCCCGCCGTCAACTGGCTTGCCATGGCGGTTGCCAGAAAGCGCACGAGCACGGTGGTGGAAGGGCCGAAGAAAACCTCCTCGGGTCGCGCCGCGCCAACGAATGTGGCGATGCGGTCGCGTGCCTGCGCCAGCAGTTCGCTGGCTTTGACCGACGGCCCGTAAGAGGCGCCGGTCTGAACGCTGGTCGTTAGCATATATTCGGCGACTCGCTCGGCCACCGGGCGCAATACTTGCGAACCGCCAGCATTATCAAAGAACGCCCAGCCTGTTTCCAGCGCCGGAAATTGGGAACGAACAAATTCGATATCGAGCGACATGGATGGCCTCTTGGGGAAAGTCTTCAACGTTCAGATTTGGCGAGCCGCTTCTCCAGCATGCCGACAAGCCGGACCAGAGGAAGCAGGATGATGAGGTAGATGGCGGCTGCTACGATCAGCGGCGTCGGATTGGCTGCCAGCGCCTGCGCCTGGTTTGCCTGTTTGAGCAGATCCGGCATTGCCACCACGGAAGCCAATGCAGTGTCCTTCATGACGTTTATGGCGTTCGAGGTCAGCGGCGGCACGACGATCCTGATCGCTTGCGGCAAGATCACCTTGAGCATGGTCGAATAGAAGTGGAGCCCAAGCGCCCGTGCGGCTTCGAATTGACCTTTCGGAATAGCGACGATGCCGGCGCGGATGATTTCGGCGGAATAGGCGGCCGATATCATCGAGATCGAGGTTGACGCGGCGGTGAACGAACTGAACCGGATGCCGGCAAAGGGCAGCGCGTAGTAGACGACGAACAGCAGCACCAGAACAGGTATAGAGCGGAAGACGTCGATGTAGGCGACTGTCACAAACCGCACAGGCGAGGGCCCATAAAGTCGCAGCATCGCCAGACCAATGCCGACAAAGAACCCGACCAGGATGCAGACGACGCCAAGTGTCAGCGTGGTGGCAAGGCCACTCAGGATGAGCGGCAGCGTCTCCACGAAGACGCGGTAGTTCAAAAACGTATCGAAAATGGACATGTCCCAGCCTCTGCGTCACGGGAGAAGGAGGCCGCAACGCGATCTCCTTCCACACAATGACCGGGATCAGAGCTTCGGCATATCCAGGACAGTCGCCGTGGCAAGCCCTTCATCGGGCTTGGTGCCAAACCAGGTTTCGTGAATCTTTGCCAGCGTGCCGTCTTTCTTCAGAGCCGTGATGACGTCGTTGACCTTGGCGGCCAGCGGCGCATCCTTGGCAAACATCACGGAGTATTGCTCCGTGGTCTTGATGCGTTCGACGACCTTGAACTGCGGTTTGTCCTTCGAATAATAGAGCAATGCCGGAATGTCCGAGATGTAGCCGTCGATGCGCCCCGCCTGCAGATCCAGCATCGCCGGCTGCAAGCCCTCATATTTGTTGATGGTGGCGATTTTCGTCTCGGCCTGATGCGCGGTGGTCCAGATATCACCGGTCGAACCTGTATCGACGCCGACGGTCTTGCCAGCCATGCCGGCGAGGCCCGTGATGCCGCTGTCGCTCTTGACGGTCAGCGACTGGTCGCTGTCGTAATAGGGCTGGGCGAAGCTGACCGATTCAAGCCGCTTCTTGGTGATCGTGATCGATGAGACCGCGGCGTCGATCTGACCGGACTGAACGGCGGCGAACAGACCGGCAAACGGGATGTTCGTGAACTTGACGTCCATGCCGAGCCGCTTGCCGACCTCTGTCATCAGGTCGATTTCAAAGCCCACCATCTTGCCGTTGGCGTCCTGGAACTCCCAGGGAACATTGCCGATGTTGGCGCCGACATTGATCTCCGCAGCGTGCGAAATGGCGGCAGTTAAGGACCCCAAGGCAAGCGCTCCCGAGATCAGAATTGCTTTAAACACTCTCATTGAATTCCCCTTTTTGATGACTTTTTTTATTGAAGTGGTTAGACCGGTCTGACCAGTCCGACCAACCAATCATGTGCCCCTGAAAAATGCAAGGCATTCCGTCCGCCAGCAGGATCGGCTACCTCTGAAGCGACCAGAGGTTCAGCCTGATCGGCGCTGTCGTCCCAGAATGGAAGAAATTCGATGCTTTCGCGTGTTCCAGTACCCCACGCCGCCGCGAGGAAAATCCAGGGCATGATCCTGAGTGGAGAGCTGAGGTCAGGTGAGAAGGTGCCGTCCCAGCGCGAGTTCGCGCTCAGTCTCGGCGTCAGCCGCGCCTCATTGCGCGAAGCCCTTCTGACGCTCGAGACCCTGGGCTTGCTGAAGACAGAGCCGGGGCGAGGGACTTTTGTTTCGCAGGGAACGCCCTCGGCTTCACGCAATATGGCGCGCTGGCGCTATGCCGACAGCTATCCGGTCGCCGATGTCTTCGAAACGCGCATCATGCTGGAGGGGCGGATCGCCGGTCTGTCATCGCAGACGCTGACAGAGATCGAGTTTCAGGCTCTCGAGGCTGAAACGGATACGATGGAGCGCAATTGGGAAAGCGGCGACCTGTTGGCCAACGTTGAGGCTGATCTCGAATTTCACGCAATCATTGCATCTGCCTGCCCAAACAGAATGATCGTCGATCTCTACCAGTCCCTCCGTAACAAGCTGACCGAGACACAAATCCGACCAATCCCAATCACAGACCCTGCTCGCATGCGAGCGTCGATCGCGGAGCACAGGCGCATCATCCGTGCCTTGCGAAGTCGCGATGTCGCAAAGGCAACGAGTGAGATGCAAAATCACATCAGCAACACAGCGCGGTGCGCCGGTATCTCAATCGCTTCAAGCGTCCCCAATTCGGATTGAATATAAACGAGATAGACCGCTGTTAATGATCTTCATCCCCAGAGACGTCTTACATACGTCATTGCTCGACGCTCGCCCGTAGTTGGATCAGGCTGCGCCGAAGCCAGGTTCGCATTGTGTTGAGCGGCACGTTGTGACGCTTTGCAAGCTCTGCGTAGGAGACGCCCTCCTGATACGCGCCCCTAATCGCTGCGGCTTTGTCCTTGCTCAGACTGTCTATGCTTCGGGCAAGACTGGCCTGCTGGTCGTTTTCAATCAGCAATTCCTCGGCCCACGGCGTCGTGTCGGCTACATCGCCCGCGGCCGCCAGGTCGACATCTGGAGGGCGGCGCGCTCTGATAAGATCGATCGAATGATTGCGCGCAATCGCCACAAGCCAGGAGATCGGGCTGAGTTGCGAGGTCGCATATCGATCTGCCTTGGTCCATATCTTTACATAGACGTCTTGCATCGCCTCCTCGGCCTCCCCACTGTCGCCCAAAATACGCAGGCATACACCGAACAATTTCGCGCATGTATGCTTGTAAAGCAGATCGAACGCCGCCCGATCATGCATGCTTGTTCGCAAGATGAGCTTTGTTATGCCGTCTCGAGTCAGCATGACGCAGCACTTCCCCCAAGCGGCTCACGTCCGCCTGCCACTTCGACCTACGTGCCTTCTGCGAGATGGGAGGAGACGTCGCGACTGACTCGAGGCTCATGTCGAACAATATCGGCCTTGCGCGCCCGACCGCGTCCCCAGCAACCATCGCTCGGAGGAACCGACGCTGGTAGCCGGTCTACCGATGAACGCCAGCGTTGATCTATTTTCTCCAGCGCGGCTTCATCGAAAGCCGACGCGTGTTCCCAGTACCTCCCATGTTCGACAAAATAGCCGAGCTCAGCCTCGAGCGTGTCGGCCGTCTCGATGGAAATCGGATCGATGGCGCCCTCAAGCATCGCTCTGAGTGCCTTGATCCGAAGCGGAGTAAGGCGTTCGATAAACCGCAGGTTCACACGCGGTATGGCAAGGCGACTGTCAGGAAGATTTGAAAGGTTCAGGCAGACTGTTCCGTAACGCAGGGCTTTGGCGAACAGCCTTCCAGACTTCGCTTCCAGGTCCCTCAACGTCAAATCGTCGCGTAGCGGGTCAGCAGTTCCAAAGCCATAGAAATGCGTCGGCGCGTTGGTGGGATAAATCATATCGCAGCCCAGGAACGCTACGACATCAGGTCGAAGGGCCTTCATAACCCAATAGCCAGCGGTGAAGGCCATTGTGCCGCCCGCATAGACAAAACCACCGAATGCGTTTTGGGCAGGGACAAAAGCATCCGATTTTACGATCGACGCGGCTCGGGAACGCTGGTCGCTCGGCAGGCGTTCACCAGGAAAATCATCGGGGTGAATCAAATAATCCCAGTCGGGCCGCACTCTCCAGGCATTGTTGATGACGACAATCGAGGAAAACGTCGTTCGAGGCCATTCCCTGCATCGAACCGCATCCGGGCCACTGCCGACGATCAAGACAATGTTTGGCATGTCAGCCTCTTTCCTGTTTTACCTTGGATCAGCGTGCGCCGAACGGGTTCTGACCATGTTTGTTGCAATACGGCTGCCGGCGCGAACTGGATCACCCCTCACGCTAAAAACTTATAGGCTGATCGGACAAAAGTTATCTGGAATTCAGAAGTCGATCAAATCAGTGATCCAAAAGACCGCCTGGTCTTATTGCATGCCTTTCGTGTCCTTGGGCTGAGATTGATTGTGACGTTCAGCTGTCGGCCCCACAGCAGTCAGGGTACAGTTCTACAATCGGGGATCGACTGGGGTTCTTCGTCGGCTAAGTTGCCGTCCCGTCGGCTCTTCACGCTGTTCAACATCGAACGCCTGCCTACCCTTCGCAGCCCATGATCGTTGTGCTCGCTCGCCTTCGTTGCTTTGCAGCTTGGCGGCGATCCAAAGCAGCGCGCCGTAGATGATAGCGCGATCATCGTTGGTCAGTTCGACGATGCCTGCCTTGACGACGAGCCCGCCGAGTTCGATCAGATGTCGGGTACGCTTGCGACGCTCGACCTGCCAGGTGCGCATATCATTGCGAGCCCGTGCCGCCTGCCGGCGATTGTGGGCCGCCCGGTTGTGCTGGAGCGCTACGAGGGTTGCGCTGAGATGTCGAAGCAGCTCGCCGGGACCGGCTCTCGAAAAACGTCACCCCACGCTTAGCCCATGCCTCACGCTTTCCGGTATCCTTCGTTTCAACGATGGCGACCAGCGCGCCGGCCAGTTCGTCGCTGCTGAGTTGATCGGCGCCGGTGGCGATCACCAGCTCGCCAAGTTGCTGCACCTTTCGCGTTTTGAGCTCGCGCGCCTTTTCTTCCAGCGCCTTCAGTTCGGTGTCGAAGTCCCGCGGTTTGCGCATGGCTGTCTCCATCGGTTGTCGATGCGGCAATGATAGGGGAGCGCCTGCCGGAAGGCTTCAGGGTTGCCGAGACAGCCCGGGACGGGCTGGTCCATCCCGAGATTTTTTCGAGGGAGGGCGCGCTTATACGTCGTGCCGACGTGCGCTTTGACGTGCAAATGATCTGGTCGCGATGGCGATCTATCATCTTCACGTCAAGGTCATTGGCCGCAAGGCAGGTTCAAGCGCAGTCGCGTCGGCCGCCTACCGCTCGGCTTCGCGGCTACGCGATGAACGCATCGACCGCAGCCACGACTTCTCCGCCAAGCGCGGTGTCGTTCATTCCGAGGTGATGCTGCCGAAGGATGCACCGGACGCCTGGAGTGACCGCGAACGGCTATGGAACGATGTCGAGGCGTTCGAGGTGCGCAAGGATGCCCAACTTGCCCGCGAGGTGGAGTTTGCGCTGCCGCGTGAACTCAGCCAGGCGCAAGGCATCGAGTTAGCGCGCGACTTTGTCCAGGCTGAATTTGTCAGCCGGGGCATGGTCGCCGATCTCAACGTGCACTGGGACAGGGCGGAGGATGGCAGTCCAAAACCGCATGCCCATGTCATGCTCACCATGCGGTCCGTAGACGAGAACGGTTTCGGTGCCAAGGTTCGCGACTGGAACCGCACCGAACTGGTCGAGCGCTGGCGCGAGCGGTGGGCGGAGCTGGCCAATGAACGCCTTTCCGAACTCGACATCGACGCCCGTATCGATCATCGCAGCCTGGAGGCGCAGGGCATTGCCCTGGAGCCGCAAACCCAGATTGGTGCGCCGGCCCAACGCATTGAGGGCAGTGGCCTTGCTACTTGCGACATTGAAGCAGATCGCGCGGAACTGCATCGCCAGATCGCGCGCAACAATGGTGCCCGCATCATTGCCGATCCATCCGTAGCGCTCGATGCCATCACCCATCAGCAATCGACCTTTACACGAAAGGACATCGCGAAATTCGCGCATCGGCACAGCGACGGGGTGGATCAGTTCAGCGCGGTCATGTCAGCCATCAGCAATGCACCCGACCTGATTGAACTCGGCAAGGACGGACGCGGCGAAGACCGCTTCACCACCCGGCAGATGATCGAGACCGAACAGCGCCTGTATCGCGCGACGGAACGCATGGCCAGAGGTGAGCGTCACGCAGTTAGTGGAGCACATCGCGAGGCAGCGTTGGAGAAGGCGAAACAGGGCAGTCTTGTCCTGTCAGGCGAGCAAGCGGATGCGCTGAATCGCATTACCGACGGCCGCGGTCTTGGCGTCGTGGTTGGTTTTGCCGGAACGGGGAAGAGCGCCATGCTGGGCGTTGCGCGCCAGGCATGGGCGGCGGCGGGCTACGAGGTTCGCGGCGCGGCGCTTTCGGGCATTGCCGCCGAGAATCTGGAGGGCGGCTCAGGCATCTCGTCACGCACCATCGCCAGTATGGAGCACAGCTGGGGACAGGGCAGGGATCTGCTCACTTCGCGCGATGTCCTGGTGACCGACGAGGCCGGCATGGTCGGCACGCGCCAGTTGGAGCGCGTGCTCTCCCATGCGGCGGACGTCGGTGCAAAGGTCGTGCTGGTCGGCGATCCGCAGCAGCTGCAGGCCATCGAGGCCGGCGCTGCATTCCGCTCGATCCACGAGCGACATGGCGGCGTCGAAATCGGTCAGGTGCGCCGGCAGCGCGAGGACTGGCAGCGTGACGCCACGCGCGATCTGGCAACCGGCAGGATCAATGCTGCGATCAGCGCCTACGACGCGCAAGGCATGGTGCATCAGGCTGCAACGCGCGACGAAGCGCGAGGTGAACTCGTCGCGCGCTGGGATCGCGACAGGCAGGCGCATCCAGAGGCAAGCCGGATAATCCTCACCCACACAAACGACGAAGTGCGCGTACTCAACCAGGCAGCGCGCGAGCGCATGCGCGCTGCCGGCGATCTCGGCGACGAGGTTCAGGTGAATGTCGAACGCGGCACAAGAAACTTCGCCGGTGGCGACCGCATCATGTTCCTGCGCAACGAGCGCGGGCTTGGCGTCAAGAACGGCACGCTCGGCATCGTAGAGGAAGTCAGCAAACAAGGCATGACCGTTCGCGTCGACGATGGCATGTCCGTCCGCTTCGACCTGAAAGACTACGCGCACATCGACCACGGCTATGCCGCGACCATTCACAAGGCACAGGGGATGACGGTTGACCGGACCCATGTGCTCGCCACGCCGGGCATGGATGCACATGGCAGCTATGTGGCTCTGTCGCGCCATCGAGACGGAATGGACCTGCATTACGGCAAAGACGACTTCGCGACACGCGACCGGCTCGTCCGCACGCTGTCGCGCGACCGCGCCAAGGACATGGCGTCAGATTATGAGCAGATCGACCCAGCGCAGAGCTATGCCGAGCGGCGCGGTATCACCTTCCGCGAGCGTGTGGTCGACATCGTGCGCCGGATCATTCCAGAGAAGCTGCGCGACAGGATCGGCGGGCTGGTCGACGGGTTGCGCTCGCCTGCAGACGCCGAGCCCATGCAGGAACGTGGACCTGGACCGGGAAGGGAAGATGTTGGGGCGCAAATCGGAGATGCAGGCCCGCCGCCCGGCAGAGAAAATCTTGCCACCGGAGTGCCGCCCGACACGACTGCGCCATTGGATGCGGAAGCGGCTTTGCGCAGCGCTCGAACAAAGGCGCTTGTGCGTCACGCGCGCGCTCTCGACGCGATGTCGCACAATGCAAATGCGGACGGGCAGGGCAGTCCCGAGCAGATGCGCGAGTTGACGGATGCCCGTAGCGCCTTCGAGAAGGTGCGGCCGTATGGCTGGCGCGATGCCGAAGCGGCTTATGTGAAAAATCCCGAGCTTGTCCGTGAGGCGGGGGCCGGCCGGGTCAATCGCGTCGTGCTGGCTCTTCAGCTCGAAACGGAAATCCGCACCGGGCCGGACGACGATCCGAGCCGCCGCGCCGACCGGTTCGTGGAACGCTGGCAAAAACTCGATCGCTCGAGCCAGCGGCAATACCAGGCCGGCGACATGTCCGGCTACAAGTCAACACGCTCGGCCATGTCCGACATGGCCAAGAGCCTTGCACGCGATCCGCAGCTAGAATCCCTGCTCGCCAACCGCAAACGCCAGCTTGGCATCAACGTGGATTCGGGTCGCCGCTTGGGCGCGGAAGTGGCCCTCAGCCATGGCATCGGAAAGGGGCGGGGCATTGGGATCTAAGGAATGCCGATTTGCCGCCGTTTCCACTCCGCAGGCGGTTGAGGCGACAAACCTGATTGCGCTTAGGATCGGTTCGTCCTGTCTGTCCCAGCAGACATCAGCAAGAACCAGTGAGGTGCAGGCAAGCCATGCCCGAGCCGGATCGCATCATACGCCTCAAAACCGTCCTTGACCGGACCGGCCTGTCCCGTTCAACCATCTATCGCAAAATCGCCGAAGGCACGTTCCCGGCTCAGATCAAGATCAGTGTGAACGGGGCGGGCTGGCGGGAATCCGATGTTAATCGGTGGATCGCCGATCCTGATGCATGGCACACCAGCGCATCACGAAGAAACAGCGACTAGTGGCGGTGGAGTGGCACGTTGCTGTCAACGTTGAACAGTCCTCTCTGACGTAAATTCCACGACTGGGAAGGGGCCGCAACCGGACTGTCTGTTTTGCGATGTAAGCGGCACAAAGCAGTCGTTCAGTTCAGCCCCGAAGGCGGTCTGAAGAGCGACAGGCCTATTGCGCCGCGAGAACTTTCCTTTTCAAGAAGCGGCCAAGATCGGTCAGACGCTGGAACGGATGAGGTCGGATCTGCGCAGCCTGCCGAGAAGCGATGATCGCAGCTCGATGGGCGTCTTGCCGTTCCAGATAGAATGCCAGTGCAAGTTCATGACGTGTCGGCCGAAAGCCACCGGGCGGCTGTGCTTTGGTTGACAATATCCTGGGCTGAATGGGCCAATCAGAAAGGCTGGGACTAAGCATATCATCCTCCCGCGGAGTGTGGATCCACGAACTCTCTCCTGTGGCCGTGAGATATGCGTACTAGGAACCGTGATTGGTTCGTGAAAAATGCGGCCCCCCCTAAATCGTGGTTGAAGTCGCGCCAGGTCCGGAGAACAATTGAACGTCGAACCTGGCTTACGGAGCGATGGCGCAACTTCAACTTCTGCTGTTCGGAGGCTTTACTCTTGCGGGAAGCGGACCTGCCGCCGCGGTGCTGAGCCGCAAAGCGCGCGGTCTGGTGACCTATCTTGCCCTCAATCCTGGACGACCCCATTCGCGTGAGAAACTCGCCGCGCTTCTATGGGGTGATACCGGAGAGCCGCAGGCGCGGATGAACCTCAGACAGGGCCTATCGGCGATAAGGAAAGCGTTGCCATCGGCCGGCGACCGGCGGCTCCTGGCGGACGGCGATACTGTCACCCTCAATCTCGACGACCTCGAGATCGATGTGGCACAGTTCGAGCGCCTGGTATCAGGAAGCGCGCCCGAGCAGCTTGAGCAGGCCGCGCTCCTCTATGCCGGTGATCTGCTCGATGGCTTCGTCCTGAGGGAAGAACCGTTCGACGACTGGCTAAGGCTGGAACGTGAGAGGCTGAGGACGATCTGGATCGGGGTTCTAGAAAAACTCCTCCACCAGCATGCGATGAAGGACAATCTGGCCGCCTATGTCCAGGCAGCAACGCGTTTGCTCGCATCCGATCCTCTCCGGGAAGATATTCACCGCGGCCTCATGCAAATCTATGCCCGCCAGGGCCGAGCGAACATGGCATTGAAGCAGTTTGCGCAATGCCGCGAGGCACTGCGCAAGCACTTGCAACTGGAACCGGACAACGAGACGCGTGAGTTGTATGACAAGCTCCGTGCCAGCCGTTTCGGACCGACCAGACAGAATACAGCACCGAGCGTAAGGGCCGAGGGGGCGGTCCCAGGCGCTAGCCCAGTGCCGGCTTCGGTACGCCCCGAAACGCGCTATGTGAAGTCGGGAGGTGTTAGCATTGCCTATCAGGTTACCGGTGAGGGACCGTTCGACCTCGTCTACGTGCAGGGCTGGGTTTCCAATCTCGACTATGCTTGGGAATCTCCGCGGCTGACGCATGTGCTGCGCCGGCTTGGGTCATTTTGTCGGCTGGTCCGCATCGACAAGCGAGGCACCGGTCTTTCCGACCGCAATGTAGGGTTTCCGACGTTGCTGGAGCGGGTGGACGATGTTCGGGCGGTACTAGATGCAATCGGATCGCGGCGAACAGTGGTGTTCGGCAGTTCCGAAGGCGGCGTCCTTTGCATGCTCTTTGCTGCGACCTACCCCGAGCGAACCAAAGCTCTCATTCTTCATGGTGCATACGCCCTGGGACTGTGGTCACCGGAATATCCCTGGGCGAAGACCCGAGAGGAAATGGAAGAAGAATTGGCGGCGATCGGGCGAAATTGGGGAGAGCCTTGGGACTTGGGGCGCGGGGCGCCGAGCCTAGTGAACGATACGCACGAACAACAATGGTTCGCAGCCTATCTGAGGAGTTCGGCGTCACCTTCCGATGCGATCGCGCTGTGGCGCTGGGGCGCGGAAGTCGATGTCCGCAATATCCTGCACGCGATCCATGTGCCCACTCTGATCCTCCAAAGGAAGGGCGATCGATGGATCAAGCCCGAAGAAGCGCTTTACTTGTCCGAGCGCATCGCTGGCGCCACGCTTGTCGAGCTGCCGGGCGATGACCACCTGATTTGGGGCGCCGATTCGGACCGCCTAGTCGACGCGATCCAACACTATCTCACCCTCACATTTCCGGCGGAGGCCCGATGGAGCTGAAAGTTGGATTGTCTTCGTCCCGCTCATTGAAACGGATCGTCACGCTCAGTTTCGGGAGGATCATCGACCAACCACTCAGACCTTAGCGAAGAAATGCGCTGAGTGATGTGCTGCGGACCGCAGGCCGCCTTTAGAAAACACTCGCACCACGGTAGAAAAATGACCGGTCGTGGGCCGTGAATGGCCAACCCTGTTTGCTGACCACGTCAGCACTGAGGCAGCGGCGAAGCTGATCTCTACGGCCGACATTAGGCGCGTTGCTGGCATTGATCGGGAAACAGATAGTCTTAAAGGCGCCTATAGATGCCGCCTTCGTCTAAGTGTTCGCGCTACCGCGTGACAAGCGGACACCAGGACCGCCGCCATTCTCTGGAATGAATTCTATTCCGGCTGCTTCGAGCGATAGCTTCAGCGCTTGCAGGATTGATTCAGATGCTGGTTTCGAACCACGTTCGAACTGCACGATTGTCCTCAAACTTACCTTGGATAAATCCGCCAGTCCCTGTTGAGAAATGTCGAGAAGCCCACGGGCCGCGCGAACTTGGGCCGCACTTACCTTCATTGTTCAAATGCCCTGTTGCGCAAAAAGCGCAAATATGCTTGTTTTAGGAAACGGCCGTTGGAAGTGGTTCCCCCGCTTCCACAGTCTAACCACGCCCACGCTTTGCGGAGCTCGGATCATGGCTGATTCCGACCATAGCACGACTATGCCTTTCGTCACGAATGGCAAGGACACGGCGTCGAACCGGTTGCCGGATGCAGATCCCCCGATTCTATTGCTCCGAGATTGGTTGCGGGCGCAGCATGTTTCTCGGGTCCTTTGCCGTCTTCAACAGCGTCTAGAGAGGCGTTATCTCGACGCTAGAGGCTCGGAAGCGATGGACAAGCAGGTCGCCTACTCGATCGCCTGCCAAGCGGAGGTTGAGTCCTCCACTGTGGCTTTGAAGCTTCAGGACAAGCTACCCCAAATACGGGCGCGGTCGCTTCTCGGTGTCGTCGCCAAGCTCGAAATCATCGCAGGCGCAGATCGCGAAATTGACGATCCAACAGATTTCCCCTGGCCGCATATTGCTTCGGTCCTTGCCGACTTGAAGGAAATCGCCGGGAGTGTGCCGCTTGAACGGCCTGAGCGAACCGTGGTCCAGGCGGACTGTAGGCTTTATCAGGAGATAGCGACCGATCTGATCGGTCTGCAAAAGCAGGCTTCTAATCTGCGCTTGAGGGAGGCGCCTGTCGTGGGCATTTGTTCAGGATAGGCCCTTCGGTCTACGGTGGTTGTTCAACCGACGCGACTTAGTTCTAACCCGCGTCTTTCGTTCCGGCAGGTTTGAGCCAGAGTGGCGGATCAGGGCGAAGTATGTCCGAATAGCACGCCCTGCTATCCCTTTCTGCGAGCGGCCATCGTGGAGAATTCCCTCGTCTCGCGCATGAGCACATTTTGCGAGACATGGAGGAGCTACGTTTTCTTTGCGTACTTGACGGCCGGCAGCCAACCTGCCGACTGCTATCGTTCGGGGTATTTTGCTCCCCGCCATTTTTGCCCCGTCGCAAGCTGTTCCTGCAATGGTGGTGAAGTCCCGTAAGCGGGTCTTGCGTGAGGCACCCGACCGGGCGATTCTGCGCCTTGCAAGCGCTCTCGCTCGCCAAGCGGCCCGCGAAGACCATGCGCGTGAACAGGCCGAGAAAATTCAACATGAGCCGAGCCGCGATCTACGCACGCTTCTCAACCGACCTCCAGAATGAGCGATCAATCGACGATCAGCTCGCTTTGTGCCGAGCATACGCAGAACGTGAGGGGTTGAACGTTGTCGCAACGTTTGACGACCGAGCACGCTCCGGTGGCTCCGTGCTGGGCCGTGACGGTTTACTTCACCTCATGGACAAAGCGCGTGAGCACGAATTCGATGTGCTCGTCGTAGAGGCACTTGATCGGCTCTCGCGCGACATGGAGGACCTAGCGGGTATTCACAAGCGCCTTTCATTTCTCGGCATCGAGATTCGTGCTGTTCACGAAGGCGTGGTGAACACGGTGTTGGTCGGCCTGCGCGGTCTCGTTGGCCAACTCTACCGAGAGGACATTGCTCACAAAGTCCGGAGAGGTCAGGCCGGCCGAGTCAACAAGGGGCTTCATGCCGGCGGATTGACCTATGGCTATTCGTACGTGCTGGGCGACCCGGGCAAGCGGATGATCGCAGAGGATGAAGCGGACATCGTGCGCCGTGTCTTTCGAGAGTATGTCGAAGGCCAGACCCCGCGTGATATCGCTCACAATCTAAACAGAGACCGCGTACCCCCGCCTCGCGGTCGAGCCTGGAATGCCTCCACCATCAATGGAAATGTGCACAGAGGGACGGGGCTGCTTCATAATGAGCTTTATGCTGGCCGCCTGATCTGGAACAGGGTCAGAATGATCAAGGATCCTGATACCGGGAAACGTGTCTCGCGTCCAAATCCCAAGGGTCAATGGCGAGTAGTCGCAGTACCGGACCTCGCCATTGTCTCGTCCGACCTCTTCGACGCAGCACAAGCACGCAAAAAGGCCCGCGCAACCACCCATCCAAGCCATCAACGCCGACCACGGCATATGCTGACTGGGCTCCTGAGGTGCGGTGCCTGTGGTGCGGGAATGTCTTCAAAAGGAGTGGACAAGTCCAAGCGCATACGCATCCGCTGTTCCGCCGCCACAGAAAGCGGAACATGCGCCGATCCCAAGACCTTTTATTTGGATACGGTCGAAACTGCAGTTCTGAACGGCCTTACCGCCGAGTTGCGCCATCCTGAAGTGATTGCCCAGTACGTCCAGACCTACCATGAAGAACGGAAGCGCTTGGCAGCCGATACCGATGCCAGGCGCACCCGTTTGGAGCGACGGCTTGAAGAGGTAACCCGGGAGATCGAGCGGCTGGTCAACGCCATTGCCAAAGGCCACGGCGACCCAGCTGTACTGGGACCGCAATCAACAACATTGAATGAAGAGCGCAAGTGCATTTTGGCAGAGTTGGATCGAGTACCCGCTGCGACCGGAGTGATCGCGCTGCACCCTGCGGTGCTCGCCCGCTACGAGGAACAACTAAACCAACTTCAGACCGGGCTTGCCAAGGGCATTGCTTCCGGCGATTCCGAATGTGCAGATGCAATGCGTGATCTGGTCGAAACCGTCACGGTGTTTCGACATCCATCGAGGATTGGCGGCGTCGAAGTCGAAATCGCTGGGCGGCTAACGGCACTGTTGGGCGAGGGTGCCTTCCCCCACGGCGTCAAAGGAGTGGGGGGAATGGTGGTAGCGGGAGAGGGACTTGAACCCCCGACCCCAGGATTATGATTCCCGTGCTCTAACCAACTGAGCTACCCCGCCAGGGCGGCGAAAGGCCCGAAATCCTCGTTAAATCGAAAGGCATTTCGAGGCGTTCGCCAAGGTCGCGCGGATATAAGGTTGGGAGGGCGAGCCTGTCAAGCTTCGAAGCATTCCATATCGCCGCATATTCTCATTGCCGAAAAAAGCTTTGCCGCATGGACATTTGGTTGCAACCGCCGGGGTTGAGTTCGAAGGGGCACGTCGCTATGTCTCGGCCACGAGTTTTTAGAGTTTGAAACAGATGAAGCCGCGCATTGCAGTCCTCGGTTGCGGATACTGGGGCAGCAACCATATCCGCACCCTCAAGGCGCTTGGCGCGCTGCACGCGGTTTCCGACGCCAACCGGGCGCGTGCCGAAGGCTTTGCCAGCGAACAGGATTGCCTGGCGATCGAGCCGGACCAGCTGTTCGGCCGGGACGACATCGACGCCATCGTCATGGCCTTGCCGCCACAATATCATGCCGACCTCTCCGTGCGCGCCGTCGAGAGCGGCAAGGACGTGCTGGTGGAAAAGCCGATCGCACTGACCGTGCCGGATGCCGAGCGCTCGGTGCAGGCGGCCAAGGACAATGGCCGCGTCTTCATGGTCGGCCATGTCCTGCGTTTTCATCCCGCCTTCGAGACGCTGAAGGGGCTGATCGACAATGGCGAGCTTGGCGAGGTCCGCTACATCCACTCGCACCGGCTTGGCCTTGGCAAGTTCCATACCGAGAATGATGCGCTGTGGGACCTGGCGCCGCACGATCTGTCGATGATCCTGGCCATCACCGGTACCGAGCCGATCGAGGTGCGCGGCGAGGGTGCGGCACTCCTCGACAATCTCAGCGACTTCGCGCATCTGCACATGCGCTTTCCCAACGGCCTGCGCAGCCATCTTTTCACGTCGCGGCTCAACCCCTATCGCGAAAGGCGGCTGACCGTGGTCGGCACCAAGGCGATGGCGGTGTTCGACGATGTCGAGCCGTGGGAGCGCAAGCTTGCCGTCTACCGACATGCGGTCTGGCAGGACAGCGGCCAATGGGCCTTCACCACCAACGAGCCGTCCTATGTCGCGGTTGCGCAAGGCATGCCGCTGACGCGCGAGCTTGAGCATTTCATCCACTGCATCGAGACACGGGCCGAGCCGCGCACCAGCGGCGAGGAAGCAATCAGGGTGCTGCGCATCCTGACGGCGGGGACGGTCACCCACACCAAGTCCTGAGACCGTTTGGAGATTCTACTCTGGCGGCCATCTGATGGCGTTTTCTGCGCTTCCCCGTTCTACTGCGTGCAGTAGACCTGAGCTCACGGACCCGAATGTCCGCTGCGCTCCGGTTCTCGAAACCACCACCATATGACTCGCCAGAGCGAATTTCGAAACGGTCTCTGAGAGGGTAGTGTTTATTCGGCGGGAATTTGCGCCGGCCTTGCTGCAAGCTTCGTCAGCATGGCTTCGGCCTCGGCGCCGCGCTCGGAGCGCTCGATGAAGCCGCCGCCGAAGACGCGCGCTTCGTTACCGTCGTCGGAATAGAGCACGCAGGCCTGGCCGGGCGCGATGCCGGACTCGCCGTCGGCCAGTTCGACGGACGTCACGCCCGCGACGTGGCGCAGCACCGCCGGACGCGGCGGCCTGGTCGAGCGCACCTTGGCGAACAGTTCGAGGCCGCCTTCGGGAATATCGTCGAGCGGTCCGTCGCCAAGCCAGTTCATGTTGCGCAGATAGATCTTGTGCGTCTCCAGCGCCTCGCGCGGGCCGACGATGACGCGGGCCCGTTCGGCATCGAGATGGACGACATAGAGCGGCTCGCCCGACGCGATGCCGATGCCGCGGCGCTGGCCGATCGTGTAGCGCAATATGCCCTCGTGGCGGCCGAGCACGCGGCCGTCGATATGGACGATGTCGCCCGGATTGGCGGCGGCCGGCTTCAGCTTGGCGATGATGTCGGAATATTTGCCCTGCGGCACGAAGCAGATGTCCTGGCTGTCCTGCTTGGCCGCCACGGTCAGCCCCATCTCCTCGGCCATGGCGCGAACCTGCGGCTTCGACAGGCCGCCCAGGGGAAAGCGCAGATAGTCGATCTGCGCCTGCGTGGTGGCGAACAGGAAATAGCTCTGGTCGCGATCGGCATCGACCGGCCGGTAGAGCGCGCGGTGGGTGCCATTGGCACCGGAGCGAATGTAGTGGCCGGTGGCGAGCGCATCGGCGCCCAGTTCCTTGGCGGTGGCCAGCAGATCGGCGAACTTCACAGTCTGGTTGCAGGAGACGCAAGGAATGGGGGTCTCGCCGGCGACATAGCTCTCGGCGAAGGGGTCGATAACCGCCTTGCGGAAGCGCTCCTCGTAATCGAGCACGTAGTGGGGAATGCCAAGCGTCTCGGAAACGCGGCGGGCATCGTCAATGTCCTGTCCGGCGCAGCATGAACCGGCCCGGTGCGTGGCCGCGCCGTGATCGTAAAGCTGCAGGGTGACGCCGACGACATCATAACCTTCGCGCTTCAACAGGCCGGCGACCACGGACGAATCCACGCCGCCCGACATGGCGACGACGATGCGGGTGTTTTCGGGACGTCCGGGAAGGTCGAGACTGTTCATGATGCTTTCATTCTGAGCGGCGTCTGAATGCCAATGTCGAGAATATAGGTCAAGCTTTCCGCCGGCGCCAGCTTGCAAGGCGATCGACGGTTTGCGGGCGATCCGCGATCGGCCGGATTTTTTCCAACCAATTCAAGGCTTCCAGCCGGATGTTTCAAATGCCTGCGAAAAGACTAACGCGGCGTTCACGATCCTTACCTAGTCATTAGGGTCTGCTTAGGCAATTTTTAAAGCTGTGGCGGTAACGTGGCGGGGATTGGGTCTTTGAGTTTTTTGTAGAGAGTACGATGACCGATCTGGTTAGACCTAGAGTTAAGTATGTTATCGGGCCTGACGGCAGCCCTCTCACGATTGCCGATCTGCCGCCGACCAACACGCGTCGCTGGGTTATCCGGCGCAAGGCGGAAGTGGTCGCGGCGGTGCGCGGCGGGCTTTTGAGCCTCGAAGAGGCATGCCAGCGCTACAAGCTGACCACCGAGGAATTCCTGTCCTGGCAGGCGTCGATCGACGAATATGGCCTTGCCGGGCTGCGCACCACGCGCATCCAGCAATACCGGCACTAGGGTCGGGCTGAAGAGACAAAAGGGCGCGGCATTCCGCGCCCTTTTGCTTTTAGGTCGTGTCTTTCGTTGTTCAAACCGTCAGCACCACCTTGCCAATCGGCTTGGTGGCGAGAAAGGCGTGGGCGGCCCCGGCCTCTTCGAGCGGGAAGCTCTTGGCCACATGGACGGAGAGCTTGTTCGCGTCGATCAACCGGCCAAGTTCCACCAGGCCATCGCGGTCAGGCACGACAGACATGCGCTCGACGCGGATGTCGCGCGCGCTGGCCAGCGCCCTGGTGGTGTCGTTCAGGTTCAGCAAGGACACCAGCACGCCGCCGTTCCTGATGACCTTCAGCGAGCGTTCGGCATGATCGCCGCCGATTGGGTCCAGCACCAGATCGATGTCGCTGACCCGGCCGGTAAAATCGCCTTGGGTATAGTCGATGACGTCGTCGGCGCCGAGCTCGCGGACGAAATCGAGCTTGTTGGCGCTGGCGGTGGCGATGACGTAAGCGCCGCGCGCCTTGGCGATCTGCACCGCCAGGTGGCCGACGCCGCCGGCCGCCGCATGCACCAGCACGCGCTGGCCCGATTTCAAGGCGCCATGGCGGACAAGGCCCTGCCAGGCGGTCAGGCCGGCCAGCGGCAGCGCGCCTGCCTGGACATAGTCCGCCGCCTTCGGCTTCGGCGCGATCTCGTCGGCCGGCACTGCTGTAAGCTCGGCGTAAGCCGCCGCCTGCTTGGGGAAGCGTGGCATGCCGAACACCTCATCGCCGACCTTGAGGCCGATGACGCCGGCGCCGAGCGCCTCGACGGTTCCCGAAATATCCCAGCCGAGGATGAATGGCGGCTCTCCGAGAAGCTTATAGTGACCAGAGCGGACGGCGCCGTCGACCGGGTTGATGCCGGCTGCCTTGACGCGGACCAGCACTTCGCCGGCCTTGGGAGAGGGACCGATCTGGTTGGCTATGACAAGGACTTCGGGTCCGCCGAAGGAATTCTGGATAACGGCACGCATGGTATCTCTCCTGCTTGGTTGGTGTCGCTATCATTTGGATAGTAATATTCCCTTGTCCAGTATGTACCTTTTTGATATATACGCACCTCATGGATAGTAATGACGACTCCCCCTTCGGCTATGATGCGTTCCGGCGGACGTGTCCTTCCCACACCGTGCTCGAGATGCTGGCCAGCAAATGGGTCTATCTGGTGGTTTGCGCGCTGCGCAAAGGCCGGCTGCGCAATGGAGAGCTTGCCCGCAAGCTCGAAGGCATCACGCCCAAGATGCTGGCGCAGACATTGCGCGTGCTCGAGCGCGATGGCCTGGTGCGGCGTGAGATCTTTCCGGTCATTCCGCCGCGCGTCGAATATGAATTGACCGAGCTCGGCCAGAATCTAGGGGAGCTGCTTACCCAGATCAGGGCATGGGCGGAGCAGCACGCGCCTGACATCAAGGATGCCCGTGCCAGGGCGATCGCCGTCAATGAAGGGGATTGGGCCGCCTAGAGCGGGGATCTCGCGGCAAGTGGGTGGCTCGGGCCGATGGCCCGATGAGCTCCCCGCCCGCGCCGGTGCCGATCTCGCCGGGTCAGCCGATCATGGCGCTGCGGCCGCCGGTTTCGGCTTCGCGGACTTTGGTGTCGCGCGATTCCAGCATTTCAGCTTTGGAAAGCTCCGCTTCAGCTTCGCCGAGTAATGATTCGGCAGTGCTTCGCTGTTGGGCGAGGTCGCTTTGCGAATTTCTGAGGTTGTCGCGGCGCAAGCGCGCCGCCTTGGCGAAGGTCGGATAGGCGAAATGATTGATGTCGGTGATGCCGGCTTTCTTTTCCTCGGCGGTGATCTGAAGCTCCAGTTCGACGGCCATGCGTTCGAACTCGGCGATCATCATGTCGAGCTGCAGCAGCTGCCGCCGCTTCTCATTCACCTGAAACTGTTTCAGCCGAACGAGGTTTTCACGTGACTTCATGATTCGGTACTCCCGGAAACGCACACCCGCACATATCGTCCAAACCACCTGGAAAGGCCCAGGCATTGCCCGTGTCCACCGGCATCTCCCGAACTATGGGAAACAAAACCCTAAAGTTTTTTGCCGGCGGTAACCATTCGTTTACGGGCATTGTTAATCATACGGGTCAGGACTTAAGGCCGGGTAAAAATTCCGGTCGCCGAAGCGAAGGCGCGTCGATGAGTCCCTGGAGTCGCTTAGTCCAGGTTGTTAATGTGTTGCATTAGGAATTTGGGTATGAGATTCGTTATTAGATTCAAGAGGGTGTAGATAGGGGTTAAAAAATCTGATACCGTCATGGACGGGAAATTAGGTTTTGTTAACCATTCAATGGCAGCCTCTGCACAAGGCAACCACTGCTCCGGGGCAGGACGGGTCGTGAAATGGTCCGGCAGCAGAAAAGGGGAATGAAATGCGTGTTCTGCTGATAGAAGATGACAGTGCAACCGCACAAAGCATCGAACTGATGCTGAAATCGGAAAGTTTCAATGTCTATACGACGGACCTCGGCGAAGAGGGTGTCGATCTGGGCAAACTCTACGACTACGATATCATCCTTCTCGATCTCAACCTGCCCGACATGTCCGGCTACGAGGTCTTGAGAACGCTTCGCCTCTCCAAGGTAAAGACGCCGATCCTGATCCTGTCCGGCATGGCCGGTATCGAGGACAAGGTGCGCGGCCTCGGTTTCGGCGCTGACGACTACATGACCAAGCCGTTCCACAAGGACGAGCTGGTGGCGCGCATCCATGCCATCGTGCGGCGCTCCAAGGGCCACGCCCAGTCGGTCATCACCACCGGTGACCTGGTGGTCAACCTCGACGCCAAGACCGTCGAGGTCGGCGGCCAGCGCGTGCACCTCACCGGCAAGGAATACCAGATGCTGGAGCTGCTCTCGCTGCGCAAGGGCACCACGCTGACCAAGGAAATGTTCCTCAACCACCTCTATGGCGGCATGGACGAGCCGGAATTGAAGATCATCGACGTCTTCATCTGCAAGCTGCGCAAGAAGCTCGACGCGGCATCCGGTGGCCAGAACTACATCGAGACGGTCTGGGGCCGCGGCTACGTGCTGCGCGAACCCGAAGACATCCGCGTCAGCGCCTGAGCGGGCGAGCGCCGCCCGAATCATTTTTCATCTTCAACAGAAAACCCGGCTTCGGCCGGGTTTTTTGCGTCATGGATCAGCGATGAGCGGCCTCTGCTGCCTCAAGCTGCGATTTTCAGGTTGCGAAAGCGCTCGAGCAATTGCGGGCGATTGAACGGCTTCAGGAGATAGCCCTGGGCGCCGGCGCGCTTGGCCCGCATGATCGAGGCGATGTCGAGCTCGACCAGCGAGATCAGAATCTGCGGCCTTATCGGGCTTTCCATGGCGCGCACGCGGCGGATGAGGTCAACCGCCTGCACGTCCGGCAGGGCACCGTCGACGACGATGATGTCGGGCATGTCGGCGGCGCACATCTCCAGTGCATCAAGCCCGCTGGCTGCTTCGATGACCACCATGTCGGAGCCACCCAGGATGCGTTTTGCAACCTTCCTGATGACGCTTGAATCGTCGACGAACATGCAGCGTTTCATTTCCGGGTCCTCTTTGCCTTGGGGCAATCCGGTCGTGCGGGGCATCTGACGAGCACCCTAGGCCGATCTGGTAAAGAACCCGAAAAGTCTTTAGGTAAAATTTTTGGAAAGATGCCGCCCGAGAGGCTTTTCTTCGCGAATGCTTCGCTGCCGCTGCGGATTGAGCCGTCACGGCAATATTACGTCGTTGAAATACTTTGTTCTCCCGGCAAACCGGCCGGACGCTCAGGCTGCCGAAAGCACGATTTCTTCCGCCGTCGCATGGATCGATATCGTCATCCCGGCCTCGCGGGCCAGCAGCAGCGTGTAGTAGGGCTGCACCGAATGCGCATCGATCGGCTCTTCCGGCTTGTGACCGGAATGCAGTTCGAGGAATTTCGGCGGCACGCGCAGCATCGGACCGCTTGCCGAAAGGGAAATGCGCGGCTCGGTTTCGAGATTCTCGAGGGTGACGACCAGCTTGCCGCCACGCGGAATGGCGGCGTTGGCGACGAGGATCAGGTTGAGCAGCAACTTGACCTTGTTCTTGGGCAGCAGCGCGCGCGCCCCGTTCCAGGTCAGTTCCGGCTTTTCGTTCTTGAGGAAGGCGATCGCCACCGCTTCGGCGTCGCCGGTGTCTATAAGCATGCCAGCGGAGCCTGCCGCGCCGAAGGCGATGCGGGCGAACTGCAACCGGGCCGAGGCGTTCTTGGCGCTCTGGCGGATGAGCCGCATGGCGTCTTCGTCGGCGCCGCCCTCGTCAAGCAGTTCAAGCCCATTGTTGATCGCGCCGACCGGCGAGATAATGTCGTGACAGACGCGGCTGCACAGAAGCGCCGCGAGGTCAGGCGCGGAAAGGGTGAACAGATCGGCCATCGGTGAAAATCCCTGCAAAATTCCACAATTCCTGGCCGAGCGATTGATCGTCGCGCCTGCCCACACGAATCACGCCTCAACCCGAGGCTTTCTGAATACACAGCACCCGTACGTACAGCAACAAATCCAAAATTGTCGTCGGCAAATGGCGCATTTGCGCAGGCTTTCAGCGCCGCGCGACCCCAAAAGCTAGCCTTCGAACCGCCATCTTCCTGTGGGAGTTAATGGTTGAAAAAGGATTACGGCATAGTTTGCCCCTAACAGTCATCCTTAACGGCCGCCTAAAGAGCCGGACCGGATGCGAGGCGTCGGCGAAAGTGCTCCATGACGGAGATTGGAAGCATGTTTTCCCGATTCTACGACCGGAGTTTCCTCCGTGTCATCTCAGGCCGGAAGTTTCTCCGTGTCTGCTCAATGGCGATCACGCTCATGGGCGTTCTCGTCTTCTCGACTTCAGCCCTGCGGGCCCAGGAGTACACCGCTCAGGAGATTGTCGATTCCGGTCACAAGTTCTTCGGCGCGACATCGGGTGGGCTCGCCACCGTCGTCGAGAAGATCTTCGCCTCCTACGGCCTGCCCAATGGCTATCTGCTCGGTGAGGAGGGGTCGGGCGCGCTGATCGGCGGCCTGACCTACGGCGAAGGCACACTCTACACCAAGAATGCCGGCGACCACAAAGTGTTCTGGCAAGGCCCGTCGCTGGGTTGGGATTTCGGCGGCGAGGGGTCCCGGGTGATGATGCTGGTCTACAATCTCGACGATGTCAGCAACCTCTACAACCGCTATGGCGGCGTCGCCGGTTCGGCCTATGTGGTGGCGGGCGTCGGCTTCAATGTGCTGAAGAACAACAACGTGCTCCTGGTGCCGATCCGCACCGGCGTCGGCGCCCGGCTCGGCGTCAATCTCGGCTATCTAAAACTGACCGAGCGGGCAACCTGGAATCCGTTCTAAAGTCCACCCGTCATGACCGCAATGCCAAGTTTTCGATGGGAATTGTAGGCCTTTGACCCTCCACACGCTGTGGCAAGCTCTTGCCGCAGCGCCGGATTTCCGCCATGCCAGTGTGATGCGGTCCAGTTCCGGCGGTTGCCGCCGATAGCGGGTAGTCCTTTGGTTCAGTCGGTCCTGTTCTTTGCCCTCGGCTTTCTCTGCGCCGGCTTCCTGGCGCTGATGGTGGCTCCGGCCGTCTGGCGCCGTGCCGTCGCGTTGACCCGCAGGCGCATCGAGGCCTCTATCCCGCTCACGCAGACCGAAATCCAGGCAGACAAGGACCGCATCCGGGCGGAATACGCCATGGCAAACCGCCGCCTCGAAATGAACGTCAAGGCGCTGCGCGAGAAAGCGGCCGAACAGCTCGTCGAGATCAGTCGTGGCCACGAGGCGTTGAAGGGGTTGGCGATCGAGCGCACGGACAAGAACCACGCACTTGCCGAACTCGGCGCCAAGAACGAGGCGCTGCGGCAGCGCGAAGAGGAACTGCACCGGCTTTCGGAGCTGCTCAAGGAAACCGAACGCAAGCTGGAGAAGCGGGCGCTTGAGCTCGAAAAGCTGGAGCACATGTATGACGATGCCAGTTTTTCCTCCTCCAGCCGCCAGATCGAGCTCGTGGCGCGGGAGTCCGAATTGCAGAAGCTGGCCAGCGATATCGCGCTGCTGCGCGGCCAGCGCAAGGAAGCGGACCGGCGTCAGCAGGAGATCGCGGCCGAAAGCAAGGCCGCGCGCGACGCGCTGAAGGCGGAGAAGAAAAGGGTGGCCGAACTCGACAAGAAGGTCGAACGGCTGCTGGCGACGCTCGCCGATCGCGAGGACAAGCTCGACCGCCGCGAAAAGGAGCTGGCGCGGCTGCGCGAAAAGGCGAAGGCGGAGGATGGCGCACCGGCCTTGCGGCTGGTCGGCAAGCCGGATGAAGCGGGCAGGCATGACGATGCCAAACAGCGCGATGATCTGGACCAGGCGATCGCCAAGCTCGATAGCGACCGCGAGCGGCTGGAGGCCAGGCTGACGGCACTGGCGCGCGAGAACAAGCGGCTCAAGGCGGATCTCGGCGCCGCGGCATCGTCCGGCACGGCGAATGCCAGTGCCGCGCTGCGCGAGCAGATGAACGAGCTGGCGGCTGAAGTCGTCCACCTGACGGCCAAGCTCGAGGGGCCTGATTCCCCGATCGCCAAGGCGCTGGCGGCACCACAGGACAGCCGATCCAACGGCGGCGATCGCAGCCTCGCCGACCGCGTGCGGGCCTTGCAGAAGGCGGACGCGAACTGAAACGGCGGTGCCCCGCCGCCGCCCTTGCTCAACGATGCGAGAAGTGATGCAGGGCAATGGCTGACGCAGCGGCGACATTCAGGCTGTCGAAGCCTTTCGACATGGTGATCCGCACGGTTTGCAGGCGCGCCAGCAGGCTTTCTGGCAGGCCTTCGCCCTCGGTGCCGAGATAGAGCGCCAGGCGCTGGGCCGGCCTTGCGTCGCGTATGTCGGTATTTCCGCGCGGCGATAGGGCGAATTGTTCAAAACCCCGTTCGGCGAGCGTCGCCGTAAAGCCTGACGTGTCGGTGAAGGATGCAAACGGGATCTTGAGCGCGGCGCCGACGGAAACACGGATCGCCTTGCGGTAAAGCGGATCGCAGCATGTCGCATCCATCAGCACCGCATCGGCGCCGAAGGCGGCGGCGTTGCGGAAGATCGAGCCCATATTGTCGTGGTTGGCGATGCCGACGAGCACCACCACCAGGGCCTGGCCGGACAGGGCATCCAGCAACGGTCCGACCGCTTGCGGCGTCTCCTTGCGGCCGATGGCCAGGATGCCGCGATGCATGTGGAAGCCGGCGATCGCATCCATCACCGCGCTGGTGACGATGTAGACCGGCAGGTCCGCCGGCGCCTTGTGCAGGATGTCCTCCAGGCCGTCGAGCCGGTTTTCCAGGACAAGAATGGATTCGGCGCCGAAGCGGCCGGACGACAGAAGCAGGTCGAGGACCACTTTGCCTTCGGCGACGAAACGGCCTTGCCGGCCGGCAAGATCGCGCTCGCGGATATCGAGATAGGCGGCGACGCGCGAATCCCGTGGGTCGTCGATGCGGATTGGGTCCATGTCCTGCGCTCAAATATCGAGAGCGTGGTCCGCGCGTCGGGAGAGACGCACAAGCCACGCTCCGGAAATCGTCAGCGAGGTAAGCGGGCGCAGGAGCGTCCGGTCAAGTCCCGGCGCGGCGCAATCTCTGCGCCATCTGGGACAGGTCCTCCTTGCCGGTGCCGAAAATACCATCCAGCACGACAAGCAGTTCGCGCACCGCGTCGGATTTGCAGGAGTAGTAGATCATCTGACGGTCGCGGCGGGTTTCCACGAGGTCAAGCGCCCGCAGCTTGGCCAGATGCTGCGAGAGCGCGGATTGGCTGAGCATCACCTTGTCGGCGATGGCGCCGACCGACATTTCACCGTCGATCAGATAGCTCATAATCAACAGCCGCTTTTCGTTGCCCATGAGCATCAAAAATTCGGCAGCAGATTCGGCGTTTGCGATTAGCTTTGTCGAGACCATGAATGCCCCATGCTGTTTGCTCATCGAGGCGCCATGGGGGCAATGGTGCCTGAATCCATAAATTCACTTGCGAAAGGCCACCGACGAGTCAGCGCCCTCTCTGGAGGGTAGAACATTTCTTTCAAATCTCAAGTGTTGCTTTTGATCAAATGCAATTAAGTTTCATTATTTGCCTGCCCGGCCGCCCGGCCGCCCCTGGCCATTTCGACCAGAACGGGTCGCAATTCCCGCGCTGATACCAGCGGTTGTGGGAAGAATACACGGCAAACATTGTCTCCCGACACCAGATCCATGCCATCAACGTCCAAACCGGCAATGCTCCAGCCGTCGCCAGATGCCCCGGCGTAATGATGCGCGTAAACGGCGACCGCGTCCAGATGGTCCGCGTTCATGTGCTCGACGGCGGATTGTTCGCCCGCCGCAAGCTCTTGGACGATGGGTCCGACGGTGACGAGATCGGAGCGATCGAGCAGATAGGCCTTGCCGAAACCGCCATTGAGGCTGGCGCGCTGGGGCTCGAGGCGAAAGATCGAGAAGTCGCCGAGCCCGGCATAGAGGCTCGCCTTGGGATTGCGGTTGAGATAGCGGCGCTCGGCGCGGGCGTGCGTGTCAGAGCCACGCTCGAGCCGCGACGCCTGGCAGATCAGCGTCAGCCGCGGATATGCCAGCGGGTCGCCCTTGCCGGGCTCGCCGAGCAGCAGGGAACAGCGTGGATCGGCAAGCATGGCGGGCGTGTGCGCCGAGAGCATCGAGACCAGGATCAGCGGCGCGCCGTCGATATCGGTGGCAACACCAACCCGGCTCGCCAGCGGCGACCCGGTCTGCGGCTCCAGCACCGCGAGGGCGCCGAAGCGGGCGCTGCGCAGGAGCGTCTTCGCCAAGCGGATCGCCTCGGCGTCGGTCTCGCGGATCACGTCCTTCTTTTGATCGTCCAAGGGTCTCGTCCTGCTAAGTTGATTTTCATATTCCACTTATCAGACGATGATGCCGGTTTTGGCAAGCGTTCTATGCAAGCCGCCCAAAACCGCATCGCACTTCTGGACTTATACTACTTCGGCGCCATGCGGATGGCGCCGTCGAGGCGGATGGTTTCGCCGTTCAGCATCTGGTTTTCGATGACGTGCAGGGCAAGTGCGGCATATTCGGACGGTTCGCCGAGGCGGGACGGGAAGGGCACGGCGGCGCCGAGCGAATCCTGCACCTCCTGCGGCATGCCGGCCATCATCGGTGTCTTGAAGATGCCGGGTGCGATGGTGCAGACGCGGATGCCGGAACGGGCGAGGTCGCGCGCCACCGGCAGGGTCATGCCGACCACGCCGCCCTTCGAAGCGGAATAGGCGGCCTGGCCGATCTGGCCGTCATAGGCGGCGACCGAAGCGGTGTTGACGATGACGCCACGTTCGCCGCCCTGCAGCGGCTCGAGCCTGGCGGCGCGGTCGGCGACCAGGCGGACCATGTTGAATGTGCCGATCAGATTGACCTCGATCACCTTGCGGTATTGATCGAGCGGGTGCGGCCCGTCCTTGCCGATGGTCTTCATACCAATGGCGATGCCGGCGCAATTGACCAGGAGGCGCGGCTCGCCAAGCTTGCTCGCCGTCTCGGCGACGGCGGCGGCGCCACTGTCGGCGCTGCTGACGTCGCATTGCACGGCAATGCCGCCGATTTCGGCCGCGACCTTGGCGGCGCGGTCGATGCCGACATCGAAGATGGCGACGCGGGCACCCTTGGCGGCAAGGGCACGCGCCGTTGCCTCGCCAAGCCCGGAGCCGCCGCCGGTGACGATTGCGATCTGGCCGTTCGGGTTCATGGCGTCATCCTCTCCCGGAGCATTTCATTATTTCACGAAAGCGCCGAACCGTTTCACATCTTCCTGGAATTGCTCCAAGAAAACAGGGATGGATCAGGCCCGGATCGACGGTCAAGGTCAAGCCATCGCCTAGACGTGCTCGGCGACCCTGGCCTGGCTGGCATGACCGACCTCGCCCGTGAGCCTGGCCACCGCGCCCGGCGTGATCTCGTGCGACAAAAGGCGGTCGAGATCGACAGGGCGCGGCATCGAGATCTGGCCGCGCGGGATGCGCTTGAAGCCGAGCGGCCCATAATAGGGCTCGTCGCCGACCAGTATGACGGCCGGCGCGCCGACCTTTGCAGCCGCTTCGAGTGTGATCGCTACCAGCCGACGGCCGATGCCGAGATTCTTGAAGGCTGGCCGCACCGCGAGCGGCCCGAGCATCAGCGCGCGGCCGGCGCCGGCGGCGATGCGGGTCATGCGCACCGAGGCGACGACGAGATCGCCATCGACCGCCACAAAGGACAGCGCACGCTCGTGGCCGCCGGCTTCGCGGATCTTGTAGGCGGCCAGCACGAAGCGGCCGGGCCCGAAGGCCTCGTCATTGATGGCTTCGATTTCGGGGCCGTGCGCCGGAGTTTCCGGCAGGTATTTCACGTCGGCAAGGCTCATGGTCTTTGCGTTCCGGTAGAGGAGGAAAGGTTGCTGCAAACGGCAGCGTTCGCCAGTCAGCGCTTCATCAAGCGCGGGCGCCCTTTCGTCGTCGGTCAAACCGGATCAAAGCAAAGTCGAACATGCGGTGTGTCCGCTAGCATCAATTTTCGGCCGCCGCAATTGGCCTGATGTGTTCGCCGTCTCCGTCAAGTGACGGTCTGTTCAGCGCCTGATGTCTTCGGCGGGGCAAGCTTGCACCTAAATGATGGGAAAGGACGCAAGGAGATTCGCATGGGATTGCTGGTCGAGGGCAGGTGGCAGGATCGCTGGTACGATACGGCTGACCATGGCGGCAGGTTCGTGCGGACGCAGTCGCAATGGCGTGACTGGATCACCGTCGACGGGGTGCCGGCCGAAGGCCGGAGGCGCGGCTTCAAGGCCGAGCCGGGCCGCTACCATCTCTATGTCTCGCTCGCTTGCCCGTGGGCGCATCGGACGCTGATTTTTCGCGCGCTGAAGAGGCTCGAAGGCATCATCTCCGTCTCGGTCGTGCATCATTTCATGGGCGCCAACGGCTGGACATTCCTGGCCGAGGACGGCGCCACGGGCGACACGCTTTACGGCTTGGATTTCCTGCACCAGATCTATGCCAAGGCCGATCCCGCCTATTCCGGCCGGGTGACCGTGCCGGTGCTTTGGGACAAGAAGGAGCAGACCATCGTCTCCAACGAGTCTTCAGAGATCATCCGCATGCTCAATTCGGCGTTCGACGCATGGGGCGATGCAAGCCTTGATTTCTATCCCGAGGATCTGCGCAATGAGATCGACCGCGTCAACGCGCTGGTCTATCCCGCGGTCAACAACGGCGTCTACCGCGCCGGCTTCGCCACCACGCAGCGTGCCTATGAGGAGGCGTTCGGCGAATTGTTCGCGGCGCTGGATACGTTGGAGGAACGGCTGTCAAAACAGCGCTATCTCGTCGGCGACCGCATCACCGAGGCCGACTGGCGGCTGTTCACCACGCTGGTGCGCTTCGATCCGGTCTATGTCGGCCATTTCAAATGCAATTTGCGGCGCATCGCCGACTATCCGAACCTGTCGAACTATTTGCGCGATCTCTACCAGGTGCCAGGTGTCGCCGCGACCGTGAACCTCCATCATATCAAGGCGCATTATTACGGCAGCCACGAAACGATCAATCCGACACGGATCGTGCCGGTGGGGCCGGAACTGGACTATGGTGCGCCGCATGACCGGGCAAGGTTCGCGACCTGAGATCTGCAGTCCCCGCGGCGGGGGTGGTCGCTATCGGAAGGTTTCCGTGTTGATGCGAGCCTGTCTGTCAAGCTCGGCCTTCAGGAAAGGCATGCTTACCAATAGGGCGACGCGGGTTCCTCCTCAAAAACCTCGGCGATACGTCGCAGCGTTGCCGGCGTCGTTCCCTCCGGCAAACCATCGAGCGGGAAGAAGCCGGCCTCGGCGATCTCGTGGTCCGGCAGCTTCGGTATCGTCTGACTGAAGTGCTCGATGACGTAAAAGCCGACATGGTCGCGGCGGCTGGAGCGGCGGTTGAAGTGCATCGACTTCAGCACTGCCGGCGCGTTCAGCGCGATGTTGCCTTCCTCGGCGAGTTCGCGCACCAGCGCCTCGGCCAGCGTTTCTCCGACCTCGACGCCCCCACCGGGAAGCTGCCAGCCGGGCACATAGGTATGGCGGATCAGGAAAACGGAATTCGTCGCGGTATCATGGACGAGGCCGCGCACGCCGAGTGTCATTGGCCGCCGCAGTACGAAATAGAGATGGAACAACCTGGCCCGCAAACCCGACCAGCCGGTCTGGCGGAAGATGTCGTCCGGATTTGCCATCAGGTGCGAAACCGTGGGTGATAAGGAAACCTTGAGTGGAAAGCGGGGCGCTGGTCGCCTATGAGGGATGGATGTTCAGGCTCGCGCATATTTCAGATGTCCATCTGGGGCCGCTCCCCGATGTATCCTATCGCGATCTCGCCTCCAAGCGCGTGCTCGGCTACGTCAACTGGCAACGCAATCGCCGGCGCCATATGCATGACGCCGTCATCGACGCCATCACCGCCGACATCAAGGCGCAGAACCCCGACCACCTCGCCGTCACCGGCGACCTCGTCAATTTGGCGCTCGACGGCGAGATCGAGATGGCCAAGCACTGGCTGGAGACGCTGGGATCGCCGAACGACGTTTCCGTGGTTCCGGGAAACCACGACGCCTATGTGCCCGGCGCCTTCGACAAGGTCTGCCGCTCATGGGCGGCCTGGATGAGCGGCGACGGCGTCAACACGCCGGTCGACCGCAACGCGTTCCCCTATCTGCGCGTGCGCGGCAATGTCGCGCTGATCGGCGTCTCGACGGCGCGCGCCACGGCCCCCTTCATGGCCAATGGCTTCTTCATGGAAGGGCAGGCGGACCGGCTCGGCAAGATCCTGCGCGATACGGCCGGGCAAGGCCTGTTTCGCGCGATCATGATCCACCATCCGCCGGTGCGCGGCGCCGTTTCGCAGCACAAGCGGCTGTTCGGCATCGCCCGCTTCCACAAGGTCATTCGCAAGAACGGTGCGGAGCTCGTCCTGCACGGTCATTCGCATCTGCCGTCGTTGTTCCAGATCGGGCTGCGCGGCACCAAGGTTCCAGTGGTCGGTGTCGCCGCCGCTGGCCAGGCGCCGGGTGGCAAGCATCCGGCCGCACAGTACAATCTGTTCGATATCGATGGCGAAAAGGGCAATTGGCGCATCCGCCTGACGCGGCGCGGCCTGACCGGGCCGGCGATACCGCCCGCCGATCTGCAGACCTTGGAACTGGGTGTGGAGGCCAGCGCTTCTATGGCCGCAGGCTGAAAACCATCGCCACGAGGCGGTCCCAGAACAAGGCGACCGACACCGCCAGGCCGACCAGCGCGCCGGCGGCGACCAGGCCAAGGCCTGACAGGAAGGCCGACCAGCCCTTGCCGCGTTGCGGCGACCGCAGCGGCGGCTCGGCCTCAGCCACCTCGGCGCGCCTCATGGCGGCGACGGCCGGCTCGACCCCGCCCTCCATCATCCTCTGGCGCTCGACGATGCGCTCGGCGACATAGCGGGTCACGGAATCGGCAACTGGCTTCATCTCGGTCGATTCGGCAAGCACCACACGGCCGATGCGGGTGTCCTTGAGGAAGCGGTAGGTGCGGCGGTCGCGCCCCATAGCGACATGGCTGACGGCATCGATCCACAGGCGCGGCTGCAGCCCTGACGAAACGACGAAGTCGAAATTGTCCATGTCGGCGGGCACATCGGCAAAGACGGGTGCGAGTTCGGCGGCCAGGAGATCGAGGCGCATGCGATGCGCCTCGCGCATGTCGACGACGACATCGTCGCGGTCAGCGAAGGCGTTCTTCACATCACGGATGGCATCGGACAGTTTTCTTGACGGATCGATCTTTTCGCCTGCGTCCTTCATCGGCGTCTGCCTCGCGGGTTTGGTTAACACGGGGTTAACACAGACGCCGGCAAAATGCACTGGCGAGATGAAGCGGACAGAGGCGGTCTGGGATGCTGCGCTGAAGCGCGTCGCGTTGCGCGACGCGCTTCAGATCTTTGTTTCATGCACGTCGTTCTCCCAAAACCGAGGTCACTTTCGGGCGACATGCATTAAGCAACTCAACTGGCCGCCGCGGCGAGTTTGGGGCGAACGGGCCTGGCGCGACGGTTCATATTGCGCCGGATGATGCTGGCGATCAGATCGGGCGCTTCCTCGATCAGCATGTGGCCGGCCTGCAGCACGTGATGCACATGAAAGCGCGCCGGCAGGTCGTCGGCCTGGGTGTAGGGCAGCACCGCGTCATCACTGCCCCATACCACCATCACCGGCATGGTCAGCCTGTCCAACCGTTCACGCGGGATGACGCCTTGGCGGTCGTCCCTGGTCATGGCGGCGGCGATCTCGACGAGTTTTTCCGATTGTCCGGGCCGCTTGCGCATCTCGCAGAGCATATCGGCGATGTGATCAAAGGGGCGCGCCAGTGGACCCGACATGGCGGCAAGACAGGCGAGGATCTCGGACGGGCTCCGTGCGGCGGCATAGCGGCGCAACAGCGGCCCGTTGATCTCCGGGCCGAAGCCGCCAGGCGCCAGAAGCGTCAGCGAGGCCACCTTCTCCGGCTCGGCCAGAGCCATCAAGGTCGCCACCGCTCCGCCCATCGAATGACCAACGAGATGGATGCGTTTGACCTTGCGGGCCGCAAGGTCGGCAAGAACGGCCCTTGCTGCCACCTTTGCGGGCCCGGCACCGGCAAAGTCGAACGACAGGCCATGTCCCGGCAGGTCATAGGCAAGCGTGCACGCGGAAGGGGCGAGCGAGGCGATCACGTCGCGCCAGACGTTGTGGCTACCGCCAAAACCGTGCAGCAGGACGATGGTCTTCGAACCAGATCCTTGTTCGGCGGCATAGAGCGATGAAATCATGAAGGTGGGAGCTTGTTGCGGATTGTGAAAAGCGCGGACCTGACACCAAATGCGGCTGGATTGCGCTTCACCCTGCGTCATAGCCAGTAAAATTTTCGCGATTGTTCGCGAAGGCGAGCCTGTAATTCAATGGGGTTTGTCCAGCGGAAGCCGGCAAATCAGCCCGATTGGGGGCCCTTGTTCTCCGTGCGCGACCGCCCGGCAATTCCATTGGTCCAACGGCCGGTGTTTGTTCAACTTCAGCTGGCGTCGCCGAGCCCGGCGGCGCGCAAGGCGCCGACCAGCCGCTCGGTCAGGTCGGCCGGATATTTTCGGTCGATGAAGGTCGCGCGCGGATTGGCGGCGAATTTGGGGAATTTGGCGGTGAGTTCATCGAGCAGCTTGCGTGCCAGGCTGTCCTGACCGGAGATCCTGGCGCCGATCAGCCGGGCGGCAAGATAGTGCGATTTCGTTGCCGTGGTTCTCAGTGCGGAGCTGGCGATCGCGGCCTTGCTCGTGTCGCCGAGCATCAACTCGCCGGCGAAAAGCCCGAAATCCCACCATGTCGGATGGCCGCTGGAGGCATCCACCGCATGAGCCAGAAGGGGTGTTCCCTCGGCGTAGCGGCCGGCGAAGACCAACCCATAACCATAGGCGGCCGCCATGGAGACGTCATAGGGGTTGAGATCATGGGCCTTGCGCATCCAACGCAGCGCCTCGTCGGCATTGCCAAGACGCGAATTGATGTAGCCGTAGGAACGATGCGCATAGGGACTGGTCGGGCCCATCTGCACGGCGCGATGGGCGAATGTCATCGCCTTCTCGATCGTCGCATCCGGCGGATAGGCGTAATGGTCGTTCACGGCCTCGAGGTGCAGCGAGGCGAGCTCGGAGTAAACAAGCGACGATTTTGCGCCGTTCTCGGCAAGGGTTTCGAGGCAGCGATAGGCGGCCTCGTGGGTTCTGGCGTTCTGATCGAGATAGTATTTGCCGTTGAGCAGCAGGCACTGCGTCAGGCCGTTCTGAATGCCGCTCTGCTCGATATAGTTGTAGATCGTGCCGGACGCGGGCAGTGCCGAACTCAGGATGCCGGCGATACGGTCCTCGACGGCCGATGGCGCGCTGTCGGCGGCTGTCAGGTTGCGCGACAAAAGCACACGTCCGGTCGCCACGCTCTGCAGCTCGATGGTGATCTCGCCCGCGCCCGGTCCAGGCAGGACATCGAACATGAAGCTCGTTGCACTGGCGACCGGGTCGGTCTTGTCGACCGTGTCGCGGCCGATAAAGTCGATGGTATCGAAGCCGCTCAGGCCGGCACGCAACGACGCGGCGACGCGGCTGGCGTCCGCGCCGCTGGCCTTGACGGCGATGTAGACGAGCGGCAGGGCCTCGCTGGCCGGGGACGGCGCGATGCTGCTGGTCAGGCCGGCGCTCTCGAACGTCGCCGGCAGATCGCCGCCGGCGAGCAGCGCGCCGCCGCCCTGGCGCAGGATCAGGACGCCGAGCATGGCGATGACCACAACGATCGCCATCCAGAAGAACGTGAGATGGCGCGCCACAGAGGGCGCGGGTGCCGCCGCCGGCGCCAGCAACGCGGCGGGCGCAACGGCCTCGTCGGCAGTATTGGGGTGCTCGGCTGGAGCTGCTGCCGCTGGCGCCTGCTCGGCGGGTTTGGCCACTTCCGGCAGACGGATCGCGTTGAGCTCATAGGCCGGCACGTAGCCGCCGCGTGGGATGGCGATGCGGACGGGCTCGGCGATGCCTTCATTGGCGAAATACTGCTGCAGCAATTCGCGCAGCCGGCCTGCCTGCACCCGCACCACGGCATCGGTCGACGGATCGAAATCGCCGTCCTTGCCGAAGACGTCCATGGCGATGGAAAAGCCCTTGAGCCTGTCGGCTTCGCCGGCCTGCTCGCGTTCGACGAGATAACGGATCAGCTTGCGCGCGCGCTCGGACCGTCCGAACGTTTCGCTGGCAAGCAGTCGCTCCAGTGTCTCGCGCACTGCGGGGGCGGCAGGCGTGGCATGCTGCAAGTGTCGATCCTCTCGAAGTCGGCACAGGTTGAGGCGCGATCATATAGGGCTCGCACCACCACACAAGTATACACCCGTTATGCGATCGCATACCTCACCGGATAATTTTCCGGTGGTTAATGACGCTGCCGATGCCGGCTACAGGATTGGTGTGCCGCCGGTGTCAGCCGTTTGAGGCCAAGGCCTTGTTCGGCTTGAAAAAATGGCTGGCGCGAGAGTGGCTGTGATCTCTCGCGCCAATCGTCGGTAGATGCTACCGCGGCTTGCGGCCGACGATGCGGTTGGCTGCCGACGTCACCGCTTCCAGCGAGGCGGCGACGATGTTGGTGTTGATGCCGGCGCCGAACAGCTTGCCGCCGGGATATTCCATTTCGACATAGGAAATGGCGGATGCATTGGAGCCACGCTGCATCGAGTGTTCGGAATAATCGAGCACCGACATCTCGACGCCGACATGGCGTGACAGTGCATCGACGAAGCCGTCGATCGGGCCTGTGCCGGTGCCTGATATGGTCACTTCCTTGCCCTTGTCGAGGATCACTGCCTCGACCACGCGCCGGCCCTTGACCACTGTATCGGGATAGGTGTGGTGGTCGAGGAATTTCAGGCGCGCGCCCGGCTGGTCGACATAGGTTTCGAGAAAGCGCTCATAGATGCGCTTGGCCGGCACTTCCTTGCCCTCGGCATCGGTGATCGCCTGGATCGCCTGGCTGAATTCGATCTGCAGGTTGCGCGGCAGATTGAGGCCGTAATCGGCCTGCAGCACATAGGCGATGCCGCCCTTGCCGGACTGCGAGTTGATGCGGATGATCGCCTCGTAGCTGCGGCCGACATCGGCCGGGTCGATCGGCAGATACGGCACTTCCCAGAGGCTGGTGTTGGCCTTTTTCAGCGCCTTCATGCCCTTGTTGATGGCGTCCTGGTGCGAGCCGGAAAAGGCGGTGTAGACGAGTTCGCCGACATAGGGGTGACGCTCGGGGATCTTCAACTGGTTCGAATATTCATAGACGTCCTTCATCCGGTTGATGTCGGAGCAGTCGATGCCCGGATCGACGCCTTGTGTGTACATGTTGAGCGCCAGCGTGACGATGTCGACATTGCCGGTGCGCTCGCCATTGCCGAACAGCGTGCCTTCGACGCGGTCCGCGCCCGCCATCAAGCCGAGTTCGGTGGTGGCGATGCCGGTGCCGCGGTCATTGTGCGGATGCAGCGAGATGATCAGGTTCTCTCTGGCGTCCAGATTGCGGCACATCCATTCGATGCGGTCGGCATAGATGTTGGGCGTCGACATCTCGACCGTCGACGGCAGGTTGATGATCAGCTTGTTGTCCGGCGTCGGCCTGACGATCTCGGTGACGGCGTTGCAGATCTCCAGCGCGACTTCGAGCTCGGTGCCGGTAAAGCTTTCCGGCGAGTATTCGAAGCGATAGCCGCCGCCGGCCTTGGCCGCCATGTCGGTGATCATCTTGGCCGCGTCGGTGGCGATGCGCTTGATGCCGCCGACATCCTTTTCGAAGACGACGCGGCGCTGCAATTCGCTGGTCGAATTGTAGAAATGCACGATCGGGTTGGTGGCGCCCTTCAGCGCCTCGAAGGTGCGCGTGATCAGCTCGGGCCGGCACTGCACCAGCACCTGCAGCGACACATCGGCGGGCACGTTGCCTTCCTCGATGCACCAGCGGGCGAAGTCGAAATCGGTCTGCGAGGCCGAGGGGAAGCCGATCTCGATCTCCTTGAATCCCATGTCGAGCAGCAGGCCGAACATGCGCGCCTTGCGCTCATGGCCCATCGGGTCGATCAGTGCCTGGTTGCCGTCGCGCAGGTCGACCGAACACCAGATCGGCGCCTTGTCGATGACCTTCGAGGGCCAGGTCCGGTCGGTGAGGCCAACGGTCGGATAGGGTTGGTATTTGCGGGCCGCGTCGGGCATGCCGCGGGCTGGTTCGACATGCTTGCCTGCTACAGCGGCATCAGGGCGGATCTGTTCTCGTGCGTTCATCGTCTTGTTCTCCCGGCGGCCCTCGGATCCGTCTCGGACGGATGGCTGGCGAGTGGCGCCTTTACCAGATTTTTTCGTTCGCTTGATGTGACTGCCAATTTTGAGACTGGCTAAGGAGCATGCGCTTGCGCGGCGGTTCGACCGCCGGGCGCTCCTTCAGCGAACCCGGCGATCGCCGATAAGGCCGAGAAGAAGCAGGGTCGAGGCAAGCGCGCGCACGGTCTCGCCGGCAAAGCCGGTCTGACGGGAAGCGATGGTGGCGCGCGTGTTCATGCCGGTTCTCATACAGGAGCGCCCCGGCAGAGGCAAGCGGGGGCTGAATCCGTTGAACATTATCCCAAATGCCGGTGCTCTTCCCCAGGCGCCGCAAATGCGCCAGACTTGGATGCCGACGGGGCTGCGGTGCCCTGTCACCGGGAGGTGGTTGTCGATGAATTTCGTGTTCTTTTCGCCGCATTTTCCGACCAACGGCGCCGATTTCTGCGACCGGCTGAAGAAGGCCGGAGCCACCGTGCTCGGCATTGGCGATGCGCCCTATGACGCGCTTGACGGCAGGCTGAAGGCAGCGCTTTCGGAATATTACCGCGTCGCCGACATGGAGGACTACGATCCGGTGTTCCGGGCGATGGGGCATTTCATCCACAAATGGGGCCGCGTCGACCGGTTCGAATCGCTCAACGAACACTGGCTAGAGCTGGAAGCCAACATCCGCACCGACTTCAACATCTACGGCACCAAGCTCGATTTCGTGAAGAACCTGAAGCGCAAGAGCCGCATGCGCGCCTTTTTCCGCAAGAGCGGCGTCGAGACCATCGCGCAGCGCAAATGCTCCGACCGCGCCGGCGCCATGACTTTCATCCGCCGCGTCGGCTATCCCGTGGTGGTGAAGCCCGACAGCGGCTCTGGCGCTTCCAACACTTTTAAGATCTCCAACACAGGGGAGCTCGACCAGTTCTTCCGGGACAAGCCCGAGGACGTGACCTTCGTCATGGAGCAATTCATCGAGGGGCTGGTGGTGACCTATGACGGGCTGGTCAACCGCGACGGCGAGGTGGTGCTGGCGGCCAGCCACCGCTACGACCAGAGCGTCATGGAGGTGGTCAACAAGGACCGCCATATGAGCTACACCTGCTTTCCCCATATCAGGCCAGCGGTCGAGGAGGCCGGCCGCAAGATCCTGAAGGCGTTCGACGTGCGCGAGCGCTTCTTCCACATCGAGCTGTTCGAGACCAGGGACGACCGGATCATCGCGCTGGAGGTCAACATGCGGCCGCCCGGCGCCTGGATGACCGACGCCATCAACTACACGTTCGACATCGACGTCTACGCGGCATGGGCCGACATGGTGGTCAAGGACGCCGCCGGCGGGCCATATGAGGGCAAGTATTTCACCGCCTATGCCAGTCGCAAGCGGCACCTCCACTATTTGCACAGCCATGAGGACGTGCTAGCGGCGCACCGCGACAAGATCGTCCACCATCAGGCCATCGAAGAGGTTTTCAGCCGCGCCATGGGAAATTACGCCTATCAGATGCGCTCGAAGGATCAGGCGGCGCTGCGCGAGGCGGTCGCCTATATCCATGCGGAAAAGGCCTGAGGCGATGGACATCTCCTATCACAAGCATTTCTCCGGCAAGCTCGGCCGCGACATGGAATACAAGCGCTACGGTCATGCCGGCCGGCCCGTGGTGGTGTTCCCGACCTCGCAGGGGCGGTTCTACCAGTTCGAGGATTCCGGCGGGGTGGGCGCTTTGGCCGAGTTCATCGATACCGGCCGCATCCAGCTGTTCACGGTCGACGGCATCGATTCGGAATCCTTCTTCGACAAGCATGCCGACGCCGCGCATCGCATCGGCCGCCACGAGGCCTATTTCCGCTATATGCGCGAGGAGGCGCTGCCGGAAATCCTGTCCGCCGCATCGGCTGCCAATGGCGGGCGCAGACTGAAGCCGTTGTTTTCAGGCTGTTCGATGGGCGGCTACCATTCGTCGAATTTCGTCTTCCGCTTTCCCGAACTCGCCAGTGGCGTCATCTCGCTGTCGGGGGTCTATTCGGCTCGCGACTTCTTCGGCAAGGCGCTGGAGGGCGACATCTTCTACAACTCGCCGCTCGATTACCTGCCCGGCATCGTCGATCCGAAGCTTTTGGCGCGGCTGAAGGCGCTGCGGCTGATCTTCTGCTGCGGGCAGGGCGCCTGGGAAGAGCGCATGCTGGTCGAGACGCGCCAGCTGGAACAGATCCTGCGCGACAAATCCATTCCCGCCTGGGTCGACTATTGGGGCGGCGACGTCAGCCATGACTGGCCATGGTGGCACAAGCAGCTGGTCTATTTCTTCGGCCGCTGGCTGGATGATGATCTGATGTACAGGCTCGATTGATGACGACCCCCGACCCCATCCGTCGCTTTGTCGAGGCCACCAATGAAGGTGATACCGAAGCCTTTCTCAACACCTTTGCCGACGACGCATTCTTGAGCGACTGGGGACGATCGTTCCAGGGGCGCGAGCAGATCGCCCGCGGAACCAGTCCGACAATATCGGCGTGAAGTCGAACCTGAGCGTCGTCGGCATCACGCCGACGGAAGGCGTCTATCGCGTTCGCATCGCCGTCGAGGGCAAGGGCTTCAACGGCGAGGGCGACATGACCTTCACGCTGGATGGCGACCGTATAGCGAGCCTTGTCATCACCTGACAAAGGCTGAGCCAGCTATCCTTCCTGGCAAACCGGCACAGAAACAGGCTCGTGCTGCGCCGCCGATCCGCGACGCAGGCCGAGGAAGACGACGAGGGCGGTGACGATGGTGATTGCCGCCAGCACGATCAGCAGCCTGTCGAAAGCCGTCTCATAGGCCTGGACCAGGGTTGCGGCGTTGGCCGTTGGCAGATGCTGCGCCGTTTCACCGACATTGCCGGTCACCAACAGCTGCGCCGCGGCGGCCGCATCCCTGGAAGATGCTCCTTGAGTAGCGAGTTGCGCCGCGGTGAAGCCTGACAGGGTCGCCATGACAATGGCCACCGCCACGCCCTCGCAAGCGACACGCGTGGTGTTGAAGATGCCGACCGCCATGCCTGCGCGCTCGCGCGGCACGACGCTGACGGCGAGCCCGTCCATCAGTCCCCAGGGCAAAGCGATGCCGATACCGATCAGCACAAGCGGCGCCACAAGCGCGACGGCGACCGGCGGCGTCAGGCTCAGCCAGACGAGGCCGGCGGCGGCGATGAGCAGGCCAGCGCCGCAGATCGTGGCCGGAGCGATCCAGCGCGCCAGCTGGCCGGCAAGCAAGGGCAGGATCAGCAACGGCCCCGAAAGGCAGATCATCAATTGCCCGGCCTCGATCTCGCTCATCCCTTCAATGCCGATGAAGCGGATCGGCAGAAGCACCAGCAGGACGACGAAGCCATAGGCGGGCGCCGCCGCCAGGAACTGGACGCCGACGAAGCGGGGGAAGCGAAACAGCGTGAGGTCGAGCATTGGCCGGCGCACGCGTCGCTCGACGATAATGAAAGCGGCGAAGAAGAGGGCTGCCGCGGCGAGCAGCGTGACGACCAGGGGATCGGTCCAGCCGCTCTGCGGCGCCTGCAGTACACCATAGGTCAGCAAGGCCAGTGCTGTCGTGAAAGTGCCGGCTCCCGCCCAGTCGAGGCCGGTCGCATCCGGGTCGCGCGATTCCCGGATAGTGCGCATGCCAAGCACCGCCGAGGCAATCGCCAGCACTGCCACCAGAACAAAGATCGACCGCCAGCCGAATGCGGAGATGAGCAAGCCCGAGGCGATCGGACCGAAGGCGAGGCCGATGCCGAAACTTGTGCCGAGGAAGGAGAAGGCGCGCAGCCGCAGGGGCCCTTCGAATTCCTGGGCAAGTGCGGAGGCGCCGCCGGCGAAGGCCAAGGCACCGCCGATGCCTTGCGCGGCCCTGAACATGTCGAACCAGACGATGCCGGGCGCCAGCATCGCGCCGAGCGACGCCAGGACATAGAGGCAGAGGCCGGCGAGGAAGATGCGCTTGCGGCCGTGGTTGTCGGCCAGCGCTCCAGCCGCCATCAGGCTGGCGCCGAAGGTCAGCATGAAGGCGTTCGTCACCCAGTTGAGCGCGATCGGGCTGCCGCCGAGATCGGCCGCGATGCGTGAGAGTGCGACGGCCGGGCCGGTGAAGGTCAAGGGCATGGTCATCGCGGCAAGGCATACCGACAAGAGCACGAGCCATCGCTCGGCTGGGCCGGTTGTGGTCTTCGAGGTCATGAATTTTCCTATCTGAAGCAGCATCCGTCGGCATGCGCGTGGGTCGCGGCGCCGTCGCAACGACAAGATAGGTCAGCAGCCTTTCCGGAAAAATGGTATTATATCTCCTGATATACCGGACTGAAACGCTCGAATGGAAGATTACGATGGATCGTCTCAGTGGCCTGTTGGCCTTCGCCCGCACCGCCGAGTTTGGCAGTTTCATCGCTGCTGGCCGGGCGCTCGGCATTTCGGCCTCCGCCGTCGGCAAGAGCGTCGCAAGGCTCGAACAGGAGCTCGGCGTGCGGCTCCTGCAGCGCAGCACGCGGCGCGTCGGCCTGACGGAAGAGGGCAGGCTGTTCAATGAGCGGGTGCGCCGCATCCTCGACGACATCGACGATGCCGAGGCGATGCTGTCGCGGACGCGGGAAACGCCGCACGGACGGCTGCGCGTCTCGACCCCGATTGTCACCTATCATCTGCTTTTGCCGGTGCTGTCGGAGTTCATGTCCCGCTATCCCGAGATCGAACTCGACATCGATTTCAACGACCGCGTGGTCGACGTCATCGAGGAAGGTATCGACGTCGCGATCCGCAGCGGCGAGCTGCCCGATTCACGACTGGTGTCGAGACCCGTTGGACCCTTTCGTATGCTTTTGTGCGCGGCGCCTTCCTATCTCGAGCGCCATGGCACGCCCGACAAACCGGCGGATCTCACCAGGCATTTCGGCATAAACTTTCGCTTTCTCAACAGCGGCAGGCTGCTGGAGTGGCCATTCACGACCGGAAGCGCCGAACCGCAGACCCGCTCGAAGCTGACCTGCAACAATATGGAGGCCTTGAAGGGTGCCACGGTCGCCGGGCTCGGCATCGCCTGCATGCCCGATTTCCTGGTCCGCGAGGCGTTGCTGGACGGAAGGCTGCGGACCGTGCTGGACGATTATATCGACGGCCGTGGCCAGTTCCGGATGCTGTGGCCCTCCAATCGCCATCTGTCGCCAAAGGTGCGGGTCTTTGTCGATTTCCTTCCCGAGCGGCTTGCGGCGGCTGCCGGCCGGTGGGGGTGAAGAGTGGGCACCGAAAGCGCTGCAGCCTGTCAGTCCCGGATGCTTCTGGCAACCAGCCGGGCGACGCTCGGGCCGACGAGCAGCACGACCAGGAACCGGGCCGATTGCAGCGCCATGACGAAGGAGATGTCGACGTTCTGCGCCGCGGCGGCGATGATGACGACGCTGTCCATGCCGCCGGGACTGGTCGCCAGATAGGCAGTCAGCGGATCGATGCCCAGGAGATGGCTGATCAGGAAGGCGAGCCCGCCGCAAAAGGCGATCAGCGCCACGATCGAGGCGATGATCTGCGGCAGAGCACGCGTCGCATGGCGCAGGATCGGCCTGGTGAAGTTCAGCCCGATCGACCAGCCGACCATGGCGTAGCTGATTGCCAGCAGCCAGGGCGGCAGCTGCATCTCGACGCCAAGGCCGAGATGGACGACGGTGCCGAAGATGAAGGTGCCGAGAAAGAAGGGCGAGGGCAGCCGGCACAGCTTCCCCGCAAGGCCGCCGACCAGCGCGATACCTGACGTGGCGGCGAAGGCTTGGGCATCGATAGGCGGAAACCAGATGATGGGCGGGACTTCGATGCCCGATGTGTCGATCCACATCTTGGCGACGATCGCCGCCGTCATCGAAACGAAGATGACCCGCAGATACTGCATGAAGGCGACGAGGCGTTGGTCGGCGCCGAAAGCGCCGGCCATCAGCACCATGGCGGTGGCGGCGCCAGGCGAAGAGCCCCAGACGGCGGTGGTGCCGGGCAGGATGCGCCAGCGGCTGATCAGCCAGCCAAGCAGGCTGGAGGCCGCGACTGTCGCAATCACCACGCCCAGGAACAGCGGCCACTCGGCATAGAAGACGGGAAAGATGTCGGCCGAGATCGACGCGGCGACGAGACAGCCGACAATGGCCTGGGCGGAGCCGAACAGCAGGCGCGGCACCCGCACCGTGGCGCCATTGGTGCCGGCGACGATCGCCGCCAGCATCGGTCCGATCAGCAGCGCCGCCGGCAGAGCGGCCAGTTCGAGCGCGCTGGCGAACAGGGCCGAGATGGTGAGCAGGACCAGCCATTGCCAGGGCTTGCCCATACGCGCTATGCGCTCGGTGGCAAGCTGGTCGGGAGGCTGCGCCGAGGAATCCATGTTTCGGTCTTAGACGCCAAGTACGGCGATGCGAACCCCGCCGTGCTGAAAAAACTGCCCGAAGGCCTCAGCCCGTCTTGCCGTCAGGCAACCCGAAGCCGCCGACCGGATGGGTCTCCACCTGGAACTCGAAGCCGGCGATGAAGGGGCGCGCCTTGGCGATGGCCGCCTGAACTTCCGGAAGTTGCAGCGAGGCCTTGTGGCTTGCCTGGTCCGTCCACACTTCGGTCACCCAGATCGCATCGGCGTCGGCCGGGTCGGTGGCGACGATATAGCTCAGGCAGCCCGGCAGGGCGCCGGTGCTGGCGCGCAGCACGTCCATGACCGAGTCGCGCTGGCCGCGCGCCGCCCGCATCTTGCCGATCAGTCCGTACATTCAGCTGTCTCCCCTTCAAAGTCTTCGACAAGAGTATGCGGACCGTCAGTATGCAGATAGCCGGTCACGGCATCAACTGGCCGCCATTCACCTCGATCACCTGGCCGGTGATGTAGCCGCTCAGCAGGTCCGACGAGAGGAACAGGTAAGCGCCGACGCAGTCTTCCGCCGTGCCGGCGCGGCCCTGCGGAATGGTGGCGACCATGCCCTTGATCTGCTCCTCGGTCGAATAGCGCTCATGGAAAGGGGTGAGAATCGTGCCGGGGGCCACGGCGTTGACGCGGATGCCGAAGCCGATCAGTTCCTTGGCCATGCCGCGTGTGACATTGGAGACGAAGGCCTTGGCCGAGCCGTAGAGGCCGGCGCCGCCGCCGGCACCATTGCGTGCGGCAATTGACGAGGTGTTGACGATGAAGCCGCCCTGCTTCTTCAGCCATGGCATCGCCTTGCGCGAGGCTGTCAGCACCGAACGCGCATTGAGGTCCATAACCGCGTCGTAATGCGCTTCGGTCTGGTCGGCATAGGGTATGCGGCCGAGCATGCCGCCGGCATTGTTCACCAGCCCGTCGAGGCGTCCGAAATGCTGCGCGCTGTCCTCGACGACGCGCTCGACGTCGGCGGGAACGGAAAAGTCGCCCTGGACGAGGAACACCTCGCCGCCGCTGTCACGAATGGTCTTGGCGAGTTTCTCGGCGGCCTCCTGGCTCGAATTGTAATGCAGCGCCACCCTGGATTTCTGCGCGGCATAGGCCAGCGCGAGGGCCGCGCCGATACCGGTCGAGGCACCGGTGACCAGCACCGCCTTGCCGGCGAGATCGGGAATGCTGAGTGTATTGGTGGCTGGCACTGTTGTTCCTCCGGGATGTCTGCCGCCCTTCGTAGGCCTTTGCCACCCCGGTGTTCAAGCCTCAGGGGCGCAGATAGACATAGCCCTGGCTTTGCAGTTCCGCGAGCTTCACGACGCCACCCTTGTCGGCGGCATGGAAGCCGTCGAGCAGGTCGGCGAGCGAAATATCCATGCCCCGCATGGTGTTGCCGCAGGCTTGCGGCTCGAGCCCTTGGTGCAACAGGCCGGCGAAGCGGCCGGAGATAGCGGCCGATATGCCCTTCGACTTGAAGCTCGCCAGGGCCGGGCCATGCACGACCAGCACGATGTCGGCATTGCCGGCGGTGCCCTCATAGTGGTTCTTGATGTTGCCGAGCACGAAGTTGACCTTGTCCACATCGCTCAGATGATAGGCAACCTTCAGCCGTGGGGTTTCCGTCGCCGCGGCCTGCGCGGCCCGCAGGCCAAGAAACGTCCCGGTTCCGGCAAGAACCGCGCGGAACATGTCGCGTCGGCGCATGGCATCCTCCTCAGATTTCACCGCTATTTGCGTGGCTGCGGCCGCAATACTAGCATAAGTTGACGCTACGTCCTGTCGATGCGAGGAGAGGTCACATGACGTTCAGGGCAGGGGAATGGAAGACAATCGCGGGCGCCGGATTTGGTGCCGCGCTGCTTGGTTTGCTGACAGGCACAGCCGTCGCTGACGACGCGCTCAAGCTCAGGGAACTCAGCCCGAGCGGGGCGGACGTCTGTTTCGGCCGGGTCTATGACGCGGCCCATCTCAAGGCGCATCCGAAGCAGAAGGTGGCGCGGATCTTCTTCTACTATGGTCATGACCCGGTCAGCCGGCCGAACGAAGAGCCCACGGCAAACGCCGACACGTCCTATAATGGCTTTCTCACCACGACGGTGCGTGGCGCCAAGGCGCCGCAATGGGCCGGCGGCTGGTGCAACCATGAATCCGAGGATGGAACATCAGGCCCGATCCGTTGCGGCATGGACTGCGACCGCACCATGGCCTCGCTGAAAGTCGATGACAAAGGCCGTCTGATTGTCACCGACATCTCGGCCGACCTTTATCTCGATGCCGGATCGGAAGAGGAACTCGGCAAGGCGGAATATGACAGGCAGGCGCTGGGCTCGGAGGACGACAATTTCCGCCTCGACCCGATGCCGGCCGCGACCTGCAAGGCGGAGTTCGCGCGCATCGACCCGATCGATCCGGCGCTTGGCCCGCCGCTGCGGGAGCGGCTGAAGCCCGACCAGGCCTTCTGCTACGGCCGCGACTACGACGCGGCGCATCTGGCCTCGCATCCCGACCAGCTGACGCAGTCGATCCGGGTTTTCCGCGGGCCGGTGGAACTGGCATCCTATGCTTCGGGCGGTGACATCGCCAACTGGCCTGATGGCGCCGACATTGCCGTCTCGGTCACGACGCGGCAGAAGTCCGGCAAGGTCACGCAGACCTATTCCTGCCAGGGCGAGGCCGACCAGTGGCGCTGCGCGGCAAGCTCGAAGATGAGCGATTTCTCCTGCGATATCGCGCAGAAGGAAATCTTCCTCAAGCGCGGCGCTAACGGCACGATGATGCTGGCCAATCCCAACAGCAGCCTGGCGATCGTCGATCTCTGCTCGAAGGCAGCGGACGGCAAGACGAAGTCGGACGACAAGGTCTATCGGCTGGTGCCAATGCCGCAATCGGCCTGTGCGCCTTGAATACCAGCGCGTGGTCATCCTATGGCGTAGCAAGGAGCGAAGCGACGCGGCGTAGACTATAGGATCCATGCCGGGACTCCTGAGCGCTGCTGCGGTGCAGAATTGTCTTCCGCCGTGTGCTTCATCCTAGGTCGCGGCATGGATCCTCGGGTCTCCGCGACGGAGCTTCGCTCCTGCTCCGCCCGTGGATGACGAAGTCGAGAGGCTTCGACTAATTTTTCCAAGGTCGCGCCGGCGAACCGCCTCACGCAAACGGTACGGCCGTCGTGCCTTTCGGCAGCTTGGCCTCGTCGTCGGGCTCGACATGGATGGTGACGCGCACCGAGGGGATTTCGGCTTTCAGCGCGTCTTCGATGCGGTCGCAGATGACGTGGCTGGCGCCGACCGACATGTCGGCGTCGACGACCAGATGGAACTCGATGAAGGTGGCGCGACCGGCGATGCGGGTTTTCAGGTCGTGCACCTCCAGCGCGCCCTTGCAATTGGCCGAGATGACGTCGCGGATGCGCATGTGTTCCTGCGTGTCGACGGCACGGTCCATCAGGCCGTTCATCGACGAGCCGATGACGTGCCAGCCCTGCCACAGGATGTTGAGCGCGACGATGACGGCAAGCGCCGGATCGAGGATATGCCAGCCGGTCAGGATTGCCCCGACCAGACCGCCGAAGACGCCCACCGAGGTGACGACGTCGGTCATGATGTGGTTGCCGTCGGCGACGAGCGCCGGCGATTTCTCCGCCCGGCCGACGCGGATCAGCATCCAGGCCCAGAAGGCATTGATCACCGTGGCGACGCCGTTGACGGCAAGACCTTTCCAGGGCTGTTCGAGTGGTGCTGGCGTCTGCCAACTCCGCCAGACCTCGTTGAGGATCAACAGCGCGGCAACGACGATCAGCACGCCTTCGAGCACCGCGGAGAAATATTCCGCCTTGTGATGGCCGAATGGATGATCCTGGTCGGCCGGCTTGTAACTGACCTGGATCGCCCACAAGGCGGCGACCGAGGCAATGACGTTGACGATCGATTCCAGAGCGTCCGAATAAAGTGCGACGGAGCCGGTAATGTACCAGGCGGCCAACTTCAACGCGAGCACGACAAAGGCGACCACGATCGACCAGAAGGCAAGGTTGGCGACCCTGCGCTTCGCGGCCGCCTTGGCTGCGATCGCCATCGTGTTCTCGGCTTCGGCCATCTAGGTCAGGCTGCCTTTTCCTTCGCCTTGCGCGGCAAATGGGCGACGATGTTCTCGATGATGCGCATGCCGGCATTGTGGCCGAGCGTCATGATCGATTCCGGATGGAACTGCACCGCCGCGATCGGCTCCTTGCGGTGCTCGAAAGCCATGATAATGCCGTCCTCCGTCTCTGCCGTGACGATGAAATCATCGGGCAAGCGCACCGGATCGGCGAAGATCGAGTGATAGCGGCCGACAGTGACTTCCTTGGGCAGGCCGGAGAAGATGATGCCCGGCTTGGAGACGCGGATGCGCGAGGGCTTGCCGTGCATGGGAATATGCAGTTGCCTGAGTTCGCCGCCATAGGCCTCGGCCAGCGCCTGCAGGCCCAGGCAGACGCCGAAGATCGGCAGGTCGCGGGCGCGCGCTCGCCTGATGGTCGCGGCGCAATCGAAATCCTTCGGCGTGCCCGGTCCGGGCGAGAGCACGACCAGGTCCGGCTTCAGCCGCTCGAACACTTCCTCCGGCACCGGCGTGCGCACGGTCGAGACATTGGCACCGGTCTGGCGGAAGTAGTTGGCCAGCGTGTGGACGAAAGAGTCCTCGTGGTCAACGAGCAGGATGTTGACACCGTCGCCGACCCGCGCGGTGGTGCGCTCGGTGCTGGCGGAGTTGCCGGTCTTGGCGTCGCGGATGGCGGAGAGCATGGCGGATGCCTTCAGTTCGGTTTCGGCTTCTTCTTCCTCGGGGATGCTGTCGAACAGCAATGTGGCGCCGGCGCGCACCTCGGCGATGCCGTCCTTGATGCGGATGGTGCGCAGCGTCAGGCCGGTGTTCATGTCGCCGTTGAAATTGACCATGCCGATCGCCCCGCCATACCAGGCGCGCGGGCTCTTTTCGTTCTGCTCGATGAAGCGCATGGCCCACAGTTTCGGCGCGCCGGTGACGGTGACCGCCCAGGCATGGGACAGGAAGGCGTCGAAGGCGTCCATGCCTTCGCGCAGCCGGCCTTCGATGTGGTCGACGGTGTGGATCAGGCGCGAATACATCTCGATCTGGCGGCGACCGATGACGCGCACCGAACCGGGCTCACAGACCCGCGACTTGTCGTTGCGGTCGACATCCGAGCACATAGTGAGCTCGGACTCGTCCTTCTTCGAATTGAGCAGTTTCAGGATCTGCTCGCTATCCGAGATCGCGTCGTCGCCGCGCTTGATGGTGCCCGAAATCGGGCAGGTTTCGACGCGGCGGCCGTTGACGCGCACGAACATTTCGGGCGAAGCGCCGATCAGATATTCGTTTTCGCCGAGATTGATGAAGAAGGAATAGGGCGAGGGGTTGATCGATTTCAGCTTGCGCGAAATGTCGGAGGGCTGCGTCTCGCAGCGCTCGTAGAACATCTGGCCGGGCACGACCTCGAACAGGTCGCCGCGCTTGAACGAGTCCATGGCGCGCCGCACCAGATTGGCATATTCGCCCGGCTCATGGTCGCCGCGCGGCGGGATGCGGTCTGCGGTCTTGAACGGCTCGGCGATTGCGTCGCGGGCTAAGCCTTCCGTCGAAAATCCTTCGCCCGAATAGTCGTAGCGGTCGGTCCAGGCCTTGGCGGAATAATGGTCGACGACCAGGATCTCGTCGGGCAGGAACAGCACGAGGTCGCGCTGGCTGGGCTTGCGCTCGAGCTTGTAGTCGACCGGGTCGAACTGGAAGGAGAGGTCGTAGCCGAAGGCGCCATAGAGGCCGAGATTGGCGTCTTCGTCGGTTTTGAACAAAGCGGTGATGGCGCGCAGCACGGTGAAGACCGAGGGCACGCGGCTGCGCTCTTCCTCGGTGAAGACGCGGCCGGGTTTGGCGACGTCGAGGCGGATCAGCGTCTTCGTCGTCTCGGCGATGGTGATGTCGGCAAGGCCGCCCAGCGTCTTGCCGATGACCGGCAACAGAGCCTCGCCGCGGCGGTTCAGCGCCTCGATGCGCATGGCGCGGCCCCGGGCGGAAATGACCAGCGGCGGATCGATGATGGCGGTGTCCCAGCGCGTGTAACGGCCGGGATATTCGTAATTCGAGGAAAACACCGCGCCCCGGCGCGAGTTCAGGCCATCGACATAGGCGTCGATCGCTCCCGCATACGGCCGGTCGTGGCGCTCACGCGTGATGGTGATGCCACCCGCGGTCACGAAGCTTTCAGCGCCGTTTTCCAGAACCTTCATCGTCATTGCCGTCTCCATCAGCTTGTTGGGGCAACGGACCCGGGACTGGCTTGGAAAAACAAATGGCCGCCCGGACTTTCCGTTGCGGCCACCCTCTCTTTTCACGCACGCGCGTTCGAACAGGCCGCTGTCAGCAGGCCCACCACCAAATGGTCTTGGTCGAACGCATGTTCATGGCGAAATCCATAGCGGCGAAAAACCGGATGCGCAACAGGTTTGAAACGTCTGTCCGGTGGCCGCCGCTTCAGGGGCTCATGGCACATCGCCAGGGCCGGCGGTCCCGGCTAGGCTGGACTTCCGACAATACCAAGACGGGAAACACCCATGACCGACCAGGCCGAGCGCGCGCGGACGTTCCATTCCCTTCACATCAAGGGCAACCCGATCGTTCTTTACAATGCCTGGGATCCGGGCTCGGCCAAGATCGTCGAGAAGGCCGGCGCCAAGGCCATCGCCACCGGAAGCTGGCCGGTCGCGGCCGCCTTCGGCTATGCCGATGGCGAGAAAATCCCGCTGGAACTGGCGCTCGACAACATCAGGCGCATCGTGCAGGCGGTCGACCTGCCGGTGACCATGGACCTCGAGGGCGGCTACGGCGTCGAGCCGGAAGTCGTCGCCCAGACGGTGACGCGCGCCTTGCAGGCCGGCGCTATCGGCTTCAATTTCGAGGACCAGATCGTCGGCGGCACCGGCCTGCACGACATCACCGTCCAGGTGAAGCGGGTCGAAGCGGCCGCGGCCGCCGTCAAGGCCTCGGGTATACCGGCCTTCCTCAACGCCCGCACCGACATCTTCCTCAAGGCGAAGCCCGATGCGCATGACAAGACGCTGCTCGAGCAGGCGATCGAGCGGGCGCATGCCTATGAAAAGGCCGGAGCGAGTGGTTTCTTTGCGCCGGGCCTTGGCGACGAGGGTCTCATCGAGGCGCTGTGCAGGGCAACAGGACTGCCGGTCAACATCATCGCATTGGCGCATGTGCCGCCGCGCCAGCGGCTGGCCGAACTCGGCGTTGCCCGCATCAGCCACGGTCCGGTGCCGTATCGGCAAATGGCGGAATGGCTGGAGGCCAAGGCGCGGTTGGCGATTTCGGGCTAGGTCAGTCCTCGAGCGTACCCGACCTGGCATCGGCGCTTTTCCTGTCGCCGACCAGCTTCAGCAGATCCTCGCCGGCGCGGATGATGCGACGCGAGCGGCGGGTCAGGATGATGCCGTCCTGCGGCGCGAACACTTCCGCGCGGCCATCGGTTTCGCCCGGCGCGTGGACGATGGTGGCGAGCCGATCGCCCCTGACGACACGGTCGCCGGGCTTCACGTCATAGAGCACAGCGCCAGCTCGGGGGGCGGGCATCATGTCGATGTTTTCCAACGGCGCGACGACGCCCTTGAATGGGCCGGGCGCAGGCAGCGCGCCGTCGACGACCACGCCGCGTGCCACCAGCAGCCGGTAGAGCCCTTCGGCGTCGGCTTTGGCCAGGGCGCCATCGACATCGAGGATGCCGCGATATTCGACCGTGGTGGCGACACGGCGGTCGAACTTCGCCACGTCGGCAGGAACGTTCTGGTAGGGCATGATCGAGGCGCCCTCGAAGGTGCCGTCGGTGTCCTCGCTCCACAGCACCACCGCATCGACGCCCATGGCGGCGGCGCAATCGGCCATGGCCGGCCACAGGCTGGTGTGGATGTAGAGATAGGCAAGGCCCTCATCGTCGCAATGCAGGTCGAGCACGATGTCGTGGCCGAGCGACAGCTGCACCAGGCGGGACTTCAGCCGCTGGTCGGCGCCGCCAAAGCTGGTGTCGGGCAAGAGCTTGGCGTCGGGCGCGGCGAGCAGCGGAAAAGCACGGTTGAAATTGGTGCGGGTGCCCAAATGAAAGCGGCCCTGATGCTCGCCGAAATGATATTGCGCGCGGCCGATCGGGTTGGCCCAGGGCACGATGGTGATGTCGCCCTTGATGCGGCCTTCGGCAGCGGCCTTGTTCAGCGCCGGCATCAGCGCGTCGATGGCGACGACCCCCGGCAACTCGCCGGCATGGAGGGCGGCCTGCAGATAGGCCGATAGCGCCGCCTTGTCGGCGCCGGCGAAGCGAAACACCGGGAATTCGTAGGAAACGCCCTCGCTGTCGCCGGCGATGCGTTCGATCGATTTCTGCATGACTTTCTCCAGTTAGAGCGAGAAGACATGCCCATTTGAGGGATCGCTGTCGATTGGTCCAGTCGGCCGCGCTATGGGCGCAAGATTTCCGTCGCTTGGCGAATCGACGTCTATTCGGCGGCAGCCTGGAGCGGGACAGGCGCGCGCCGGTCCAGCGCTTGCGACAGCACCGCGACGGTGACCGCCAGCAAGGCGAGCATCGCGCCGACCAGCGGCAGTTGGGCGTAGGAGACGCCCGCCGAAAGCGCCACGCCGCCGATCCAGGCGCCTCCGGCATTGCCGACATTGAAGGCGCCCTGGTTCAGCGTGGCGGCAAGGTTCGGTCCTTCGGAAGCGGCCTCGACGACGCGGATCTGCAGCGGCGGCACGACGACGAAGATGAGCAGTCCCCAGAGGAAGACAATGCCGATGGCGACGCTGGCAATCGCGCCGAACTGCATGAAGCCGACGAACAGCACTGCCATCAACAACAGCGTGCCGATGACGGTCGGCATCAGCTTCCAGTCCGCCAGCCGCCCGCCGATGATGTTGCCGATGGTCATGCCGGCGCCGAACAACAGGAGCACCCAGGTGACTGCAGACGTCGACAGGCCGGACACTTCAGTGAGGTAGGGTTTTATATAGGTGAAAACGGCAAACAGGCTGGCCGAGGCCAGCGATGCGATGAGCATCGCCAGCCAGACCTGTAGCCTGCCCAGCACCCGCAACTCGCCGCGCAGGCCGCCGCCGCTTGGTTTGGCGACATCCGACGGCACCAGCCAGGCGATGGCAGCGACCGAGATCAAGCCGATGCCGACCACGGCGATGAATGTGGAGCGCCAGCCGAAAGCTTCGCCAAGTGCAGTACCGGCGGGAACGCCCAGAATGTTGGAAAGCGTCAGGCCGGCAAACATCAGCGCCATGGCGCTGGCGCGTTTGTTGCGCGGCACCAGGCTTGCGGCAACGACCGAGCCGATGCCGAAGAAAGCGCCGTGGCCAAAAGCGGTGAAGACACGCGCCGCCATCAGTGTCCAATAGTCAGGCGCGATGGCGCAGAACAGATTGCCGACGACGAACGACGCGGCCAGCCCCACCAGCACCGGCTTGCGCGGCAGATGCGCGGTGGCCATGGCGACGATCGGGGCGCCGAAGACGACGCCCAGCGCATAGCCGGTGACAAGCAGGCCGGCCGAAGGGATCGACACGCGAAGGTCGGCGGCGACCTCCGGCAGCAGGCCCATGATGACGAATTCGGTGGTGCCGATGCAGAAGGACGCAATGGCAAGCGCAAGGATCGGCAGAGGCATGGGGCGTCCAGACTGAATCGGTTCAATCAGGAGATTGAACGAGGACACGAGCTATGCGCAATGCACATTGCTGCAATGCACCGATGCAGAAAGTCCCCAGCTCGAAGCGTTTCACGCCAGCGGCTTCAGTTCCTGGGCAATCGTCGGCAGCAGTTCCGAGACCGTGGGGTGGATGTGCGTCGCGCGCGCCAGCGTGTCTACCGGTGCCTTGGCGTACATCAGATCGAGCACACAATGCACCGCTTCGTCGCCGCCGGGACCGAGCACCGAACAGCCAAGGATTTCCCTGGTGTCGGCATCGACCAGGATCTTCATGAAGCCTTGCGTCTCGCCCTTTTCGACGGCGCGGCCGACACGTGTCATCGGCCGCTGGCCGACCAGCGCGCGGCGTCCGGATTTCTTCACCGCCGCCTCGGTCATGCCGCAGCGGCCGAGTGGCGGGTCGATGTAGAGCGCATAGGCCTCGATGCGGTCGCTGACCTTGCGTGGGTCGTTGTCGAGCAGATTGGCGGCGACGATCTCGTAGTCATTGTAGGAGGTGTGGGTGAAAGCGCCCTTGCCGTTGCAGTCGCCCATCGCCCAGATGCCGGGCACGCTGGTGCGCAGCTGGTCGTCCACGATAACGGCGCCACGCTTGTCGAGGGCGACGCCGGCTCTGTCGAGGCCGAGATCGTCGGTGTTGAGCGTTCGGCCGAGCGCCAGCAACACATGAGAACCGACGGCGGGCGGCTTGCCGGCCGAGAAGGTCACGGCGATATCGTCGCCCTGTTTGGCGAAGCCGATGTCGTCGGCGCCGACATGGACTGTGATGCCTTCATTTTCGAGGATGGACAGGATGGTGGCCGAGACGTCCTCGTCCTCGCGGCCGGTCAGGCGCGGACTCTTCTCGATGACGGTGACGTCCGAGCCGAAACGGCGGAACATCTGCGCGAACTCGAGCGAGATGTAGCTGCCGCCGACGACGATCAGATGGCGCGGCAGGACCTCGAGATCCATCATCGAGGAATTGGTCAGATAGTCGATGTCGTGGATGCCGGGCAAATCGGGCACGGAAGCGCGGCCGCCGGTGTTGAGGAAGATCTTTCCGGCGGTCAGGAGGTCGTCGCCGACGCGCACCGTATTGGCGGATTCGAAGCGCGCATGGCCGCGATAGAGCGTGCATTTGTCCATGCCGGCGATCCAGCTTTCCAGCCCCGTGCGGGAGGCGCCCGAAACCTTGTCCTTGCGCGCCTTGATCTTGGCATAGTCGACCCCGACAGGGCCACTGAGCGTCACGCCATAGTCGGCGGCACGCCGCGCCAGATGCGCGGCATAGGCGCTCGCCACCATCGTCTTGGTCGGGATGCAGCCGGTATTGACGCAGGTGCCGCCGACCAGCTTGCGCTCGATCAGCGCCACGCTCATGCCGGCTGCGTTCAGCCTGCCGGCGAGCGGTGTGCCGGCCTGGCCGGCGCCGATGATGATGGCGTCGAAAGTTTTTGCCGTCATGCCACCGCCGCCACGATCAGCAGGCCGCCAATGATCGCCACCGCGTCCTCGATGAAGGCAGCGGGCGGATCCTTGCCGAAGGCGGCCGCCAGCCGGCCGCGCCCTTCGGCGCCGCCCAACGTGCCGATGACCGCGCCGATTGCGCCGGCGATCAGGCAGACGATGGTGGCGCCACCGGTCGCGCCGATCACGGCGCCGGTGAAGGCGCCCATGATGATGCGGGCGCCGAACTGCTGCGGCACTTTACGGCTCGGCGTCGAAGGCAACTGGTCGGTGACGAGCTCGACGATGGCCAGGATCGTGAAGATGCCGACGGCGGCCCAATGGCTCATGAAGCTTGCCCAGGTGCCGGCAACCGGCAGCCAGCCGAGATAGGCGCCCCAGGCGACCGCGGCAGGCGCGGTCATGGCGCGCAGGCCGGCGATGACGCCGATCAGAAGTGCAAGAAGATAGAGCATGTTGATCCCCTCGATCACCAGGCCAGGACGGCCTCGAGACGGCAGGCTACCATAGGTCCAATATTTGACCAGTACTTGGCTTGGCGCTTTTCTGCTGGCCGCAACTATGCTTTGCAAGAACGTCAATCGGAGACCCGCCATGGCTGGAAGCGAGCGCGCGAAGATGGCGGCCGGCGAATGGTACACTTGCCTCGATGACGAGCTGGAGGCGCTGCGTGCCCTCGCGCGCGACGCGGTGTTCGAGCACAATTGCCTGCCGCCAAGGCAGCGCGGAAATCTCGGGCCGGGCCTCAAGGCATTGCTCGGCGGCGTGGGCGAGGGCGCCCGCATCGAGGCGCCGTTCCACTGCGCCTACGGCTTCAACATTCTTCTCGGCGATGGCGTCTTCCTCAACGCCGGCTGCACCATCCTCGACACGGCAGCCGTGCGCATCGGCAAGGGAACGCTGCTTGGCCCCAATGTGCAGATCTATTGCGCCGAGCATCACAAGGAGGCCGCGGGCCGGCAGGCGGGGCTGGAGATCGCCAGGCCGGTCGAGATCGGCGCCCGTGCCTGGATCGGCGGCAGCGCCATCATCCTTGGCGGCGTCAGCATCGGCGAGGGCGCCATAGTCGGCGCCGGCGCTGTGGTGACGCGCGATGTGCCTGCAAACGAGACGGTGGTCGGCAATCCGGCGCGACCGGTCAAGCGCGGTTGACGATCTGGCGCAAAGCGGTCAGGCCTGCGCCACCCGTTCGTCCCAATCTACCCGCCGGGAGAATTCGCGCCGATATTGCGCCGGCGATGTCCGGAGCCGCGCGGCGAAATGCTGGCGCAGCGAGGTGGCACTGCCGAAGCCGGCCTCGAAGGCGACGATGTCCATCGATTTTTCCGTCGCTTCCAGCAGGCGTTGCGCCAGTTCGATGCGCTGGCTGGTCAGCCAGTCGCCAAAACTGGTGCCGATCGATTTCTGGAAGCGGCGTGTAAAGGTGCGCCGTGTCAGGCCGGCGGCCTCGGCGACGCTGTCCAGGCTGTGCGCCTCGCTGAGTGTCGTCCGGACCGCGTCCAGCGCCTGGGTGAAGCGGTCGGCATCCGCGCTCTTTGCCACGGGGCGTTCGATGAACTGCGCCTGCCCGCCCTGCCTGTGCGGTGAGAGCACGACGTGCCGCGCGAGCCGCAGTGCCGCTTCGGCGCCATAACGGGCGCGCACGATATGCAGGCAGCAGTCCAGCCCGGCGGCGACGCCGGCGGAGGTGACGATGTCGCCATCATCGACATAAAGCACGTCGGCATCGACCGAAATGTCGGGATGCAGGACACGCAGCTGGTCCGAATAGGCCCAATGCGTGGTCGCCTTCCGTCCCGAAAGCAGGCCGGCGGCGGCAATGGCAAAGGTGCCGAGGCACAGGCCGACAATCAGCGCCCCGCGCCGGTGCGCGCGGCCGAGCGCTTCGTTGAGCGGCCTGGCCAGCGGGGCTTCGAGATCCTTCCAACTCGGGATGATGACGATGTCGGCATCGTCGAGCGCGGACAGCCCATGCGGGACAAGGATGCTCAGCCCGGCGTCGGTCCGGATCATGCCTTGCTCGACCCCGCAGACACGGAAGTCGAAGCGCGGCAGTCCGAGCCTCGTGCGATCGGCGCCGAACACCAGGCAAGGCACGGAGAGATGAAACGGGCTGATGCCATCGAAGGCGAGGGCGGCAATGATCGGGGCGGTCATGGGCGTTTCCGGTTCGAAAGCTGGATTGTCCCAATTCTTTCGAATGATGTCAATCGGGCCACTTTTGGCTGCTCATCGAACGGCTTATTTTCGGCCCATCGCATTCAAGCCGGAAGGAAAACACCATGTCTGCCCCCCCCAACACCACACCGCGCCGCGCGCTCATCGTCATCGACGTCCAGAACGACTATGATGGCGGCAATCTGGCCATCCAGCATCCGCCGTTCCGCGACAGCGTCGTCAATGTGGTACGTGCCATGGATGCGGCGACGGCCGCCGGCATCAAGGTCGTGGTCGTCAAGCAGATGGCGCCCGAGACCTCGCCGATCTTCGCCAAGGGCAGTCACGGCGGTGAATTGCATCCCGAAATCGCCAGGCGCGGCCGCGACCACTATGTAGAGAAGATGCTGCCCTCGGCCTTCACCGGCACCGACCTCGAGGCGTGGCTGCGCGCCAACGCCATCGATACGCTCACGGTGGTCGGCTACATGACGCATAATTGCGACCTGTCGACCATTATCCATGCCGTGCATATGGGCTTTGCCGTCGAGTTCCTGTCCGACGCGACCGGCTCGGTGCCCTATGCCAACAGCGCCGGCTATGCCTCGGCCGAGGAGATCCACCGCGTGGTCACGATCATCCTGCAGTCGCGCTTCGCCGCGGTGCTGAAGACCGCCGAATGGACGGAATGCCTGAAGACCGGCGCCTTGCCGGAGCGCGACACGATCTACGCCTCCAACCAGCGGGCGCTGGCGCGCAACGCGGCTTAGGCCGTTCTGCAAACAGAAAGGGCGCCGCATCGCTGCGGCGCCCTTTGGCATTTGGGATCTTGAAGGGTTCTAGAACAGGCCTTCGATCTGGCCCATCTCGTTGAGGAAGATCTTTTCCGAGGACGGCGCCTTGGGCAGGCCGGGCATGGTCATGACCTCGCCGCAGATGATGACGACGAAGCCGGCGCCCGCCGAAAGCCTGACCTCGCGCACCGGCACGGTGTGGCCGGTCGGCGCGCCGCGCAGGTTCGGGTCGGTCGAGAAGGAGTACTGGGTCTTGGCCATGCAGACCGGGAGGTTGCCGTAGCCGGCCTGCTCCCAGGCGTGCAACTGGTCGCGCACCGACTTGTCGGCAATCGCTTCCGAGCCGCGATAGATGCGCTGGACGATGGTGTTGATCTTCTCGAACAGCGGCATGGCGTCGGGATAGAGCGGCGCGAATTGCGAGGCGCCGGATTCGGCCAGCGCCACCACCTTGTTGGCGAGCTCCTCGATGCCGGCCGAGCCCTTGGCCCAGTGCTTGCACAGGACAGCCTCTTCGCCCATCGAGGCGACATAGTCCTTCATCGCCTGGATTTCGGCGTCGGTGTCGGAATAGAAGTGGTTGATGGCAACCACCGCCGGCACGCCGAACTGCCTGATGTTTTCGATGTGGCGGCCGAGATTGGCGCAGCCCTTCTTCACCGCCTCGACGTTTTCCTTGCCGAGGTCTTCCTTCTTGACGCCGCCATTCATCTTCATGGCGCGCACGGTGGCGACGATGACGGCGGCCGCCGGCTTGAGGCCCGCCTTGCGGCACTTGATGTCGAAGAATTTCTCGGCACCGAGGTCGGCGCCGAAACCGGCTTCGGTGACGACATAGTCGGCGAGCTTCAGCGCCGTGGTGGTGGCAACGACCGAGTTGCAGCCATGCGCGATGTTGGCGAACGGGCCGCCATGGACGAAGGCCGGGTTGTTCTCCAGCGTCTGCACCAGGTTGGGCTGCATGGCGTCCTTCAGCAGCACGGCCATGGCGCCGTCGGCCTTGAGGTCACGGGCATAGACCGGCGACTTGTCGCGGCGGTAGGCGACGATGATGTCGCCGAGGCGCTTTTCCAGATCCTTCAGGTCGGTGGCAAGGCACAGGATGGCCATGACTTCCGAGGCGACGGTGATGTCGAAGCCGGCCTCGCGCGGGAAGCCGTTGGCGACGCCGCCGAGCGAGCAGATGATTTCGCGCAGCGCCCGGTCGTTCATGTCCATGACGCGGCGCCACACCACGCGGCGTGTGTCGATGCCGAGCTCATTGCCCCAGTAGATGTGGTTGTCGATCAGGGCCGAAAGCAGATTGTGGGCGGTGGTGATGGCGTGGAAGTCGCCGGTGAAGTGGAGGTTCATGTCCTCCATCGGCACGACCTGTGCGTAGCCGCCGCCGGCAGCACCGCCCTTGACGCCGAAATTCGGGCCGAGCGAGGCCTCGCGGATGCAGACGATCGCCTTCTTGCCGATGCGGTTGAGGCCATCGCCGAGGCCGACGGTGGTGGTGGTCTTGCCTTCACCGGCAGGCGTCGGGTTGATGGCGGTGACCAGGATCAGCTTGCCGTCCTTGTTGCCCTTCACCGATTTGATGAACTCGGCCGAGATCTTGGCCTTGTCGTGGCCATAGGGCAGCAGATGTTCGGTCGGGATGCCGATCTTCTGGCCGATCTCCTGGATCTGCTTTTTCTTGGCGGCGCGCGCGATCTCGATGTCGGACTTCACTTCGGCCATGACGGCTTTCCTCTGGATTGAACGGTGGAGGGGACGGGGTTGATCTCTATCGCATGCAGGTTAAAACCGGGCGCGCGGGCATGTTCTAACCCTGTCGCTGCCGTGGCGTCAACTTCCATGCAACTATGTTTCCTATAGAGAAAATTCTTGTGCGGCCGGCCGACCTGTCCTCGGTTCTTTCTGGCTCCGCTTGCCGCGCCGTATAGAAGCCAGAGCGGCGGCGTTTCCGCCGTCTCAAAACAGCCGCACAATGCACGGAATGCGACAGAGGCGACGGCGCAAATTCGCCATCGCTGGAACCGCGACAACCGAACGCTACTGCGTCAGGACGTTGCTGATTTCGACCATGTTGGAGCGCACGCGCAGTATGTAGAAGCCCATCGTCGTCAGATGCGTCGGCAGCAGCCAGCCATCCTCGCGGCCATTGGCGATGATGAACGGCTGTATGCGCAGGGCCGAGTCAAATTGCGCGTCCATCGTGTCCCACAGGCTCTGCAGGTGCTTTTCCTTGATGACGTCCTCGAAGTCGGCCTGCGCGCCCTTCATCAGGCCATAATAGGCATAGAGCTGGCCATAGGCGAACCAGTAGCGGTCGTCGGCGCGCGTATCGAACCAGCCATTGTTGTGGTTCTCGGCACGCTCCTTGAGGATGGCGGAGGTCGAGCCAATGTCCGATGCGATGCGGTCGATATATTGCTTCAGATTGTCGGCGCGGGCATCGAAAGTGGCCTGGCAGGTGGCGAGGCGGGCATTGAACGAGCGCAGCTTGCGCACGGCGTCGCGATAGTAGCTCGGGGTCGGCGTCTTCGGGCCGAACGGGCTTACGCCGAAATACCAGGTGTATTCGTCGAACTGCAGATTGCCGCGCGCATCCTGCAGATCGGCATCGATCTGCGAGGTCGTGCGCACGCGGCCGAGATTGTCGGCGAGTTCGGTCGCCGTGCGCCGCACCGCCTGGTTGATGCCGCGCTGGAACGACGCCTTGTTGTCCATCCACGGCGTGTTGTCCCAGTCGATGCCGAACAGGCCGAGCTTGTAGAGGATCATCGACGAGATCCAGGCATTCTGGTTGACGTTGAAGTCGGTCAGATCGGCCGCGATCTGGGCAATGCCGGAGTTGCCGCAGGTCTTGGCCGTGTCGGTGCCGGTGCCGGCGGCCACCTGCTCGCCGGCGGAAACATTGCGCTTCTCGAACGTGTAGGTGTCCGGATAGTTCGGGTTGAAATTGTTCCACCACTGGGTGGCATAGAAGAAGTTGGCGTAGAGGCCGATCAGCACCAACAGGGCCAGGCCGAGCACGGCCTTGAGGATCCAGCCACGCTGCGTGTACCAGCGGCCGGCCCATAGGAACGGCCACAGGATGGCGCCAATCAGAAGGCCAATGCCGCGGCCGATCCACTGGAAAATCCGGGTGAAGAAATTGACGATCGGATCGAGCATGGCTGTGTCACCCCCTCAAAGCATGATGCCAAAAAGTTGCAGACTTTTTGGATAACATCATGCGCCAAAACAACAAGTTAGAACGAAATGACAGCTCATTTCGTTCTAGTCAGTCAGGCCGTAGAGGCGTGTGCGAAACGCCACCTTGTCCTTCAAATATGTGGTTTTCAGAACGTCCACAACATGCGATCTCCAGGCGTCGCTGAAGCCGTCATAGTCCTTGTAGAAGCCCTGCTTGTTGAAGATGTAGCGCGAGACAAAGTCGCTCGGCACGAAATCCGAGATCAGCCGGTTGGTCAGCCAGGCGTCGGGATGGTCCGGCTTGGCGCGGACCACAAGGAAGCGCTGCTGCGGGAACACATCCTCGATCTTGAGATGGCCAAGCTGGGCGATTTCGCGCTTGGCGGCGTTGAGGAAAGGGAAATTGCCGTCCTTGGTGATCAGGTCGGCATGGCTCTGGATCCAAGTCTGTAGCCAGACCTTGTCGACATCGGTCAGGTTGCGGTTTGGCTCGGCGTCGCGGATCAGCGCGCGCACCACCATCTCGGCGCGGTGCTCGAGATAGCCGGACGCTTCGATCCAGGAGGCGCGCGGCAGTTCGATGCGGCCGGTGCTGGCCAGGAACTTGAAGACCTTGTCGGCGTCGTTGATCGAGAGATAGCTCACCTGCCACGGCCGCGAGCGGCGAAAGCCCGGGGCCGCCGGATCGCTGATCACCGTCGTCATGTCGGGATCGACGAACACGTAGAGCCCGCCGAAATGGCTGGTCCAGTAGGCATTGTGGCGGAAGATCACCTGGTCGGGCACCAGCGCGTTCTCGCGGATGTCGCCGCAGATTTTCGCCAGCTCCACCATGCGGGTCAGCATGGCGTTGTCGCGCCAGGCGTCGGGCTCCTGCCTCAGCCGGTCGACAAGCTTGCCGAGTTCAGCGGCCTTACCCAGCACGTCCTCGGCTGACAGCACCTTGAACTCAACCTGGTTGATCGACAGCAGGTCTTCGATGTCGTTGACCTTGGGAACGGAATCCTCGATCTCGCCGTAGATGACATCCTTGATCGTCAGCGCGTCGATGGCGCGCTGGTTCTTGGACATGAACTCGAACATCAGCTGCGAGGTGTTGGAGAAGGCCGTGTGCACCACCGGCAGGTCGATCTGCGACGGCGTCAGGATGATGAAACGGCGATTGACCTCGTTGGGGTCGAGATAGTCGGGGTCGCCGCATTCGTCGGCGATCTCGGGCGAGAAGCCGGTGCGGTCGATCTGGAAGCTCTTCAGCTTGGTGGGAGGCAGGCCGAAGGCGGCCAGCGCCTTGTTGTAACGCTGGATGAGATGCGGCTCGTCGACGGTGAGCAGCCGGCCGTAGATGAGCTCGTTGTCGCGCAAGAGGTCGGGTTTTTTGGCGGGGTGGCTCATCTTGCCTTCTCCCCGTTCGCGGGGAGAAGGAAAGGCCGGTGTGGCTCACGCATTCCAAAGCCCCTTCTTCTTCATCTCCTCCATCTCGCGCGCCGCCCGCTCGCGCAGCCGCGCGTCGCGCAGCAGCTTTTCCACGGCGGCGTCGTCGGACTTGTCGGAATAGCGGAACTCGGAATCGGCGTAGCGGTTGATCTCCTGCATGACCATGTCCATCGAGAACGGACCGCGCAGTTCCTCGATCATGGCTTTCTTCTCGTCATAGCTCTTGTGCATGAAGGCTTCCGGCTTCTCGAACCAGTCGTCGGGAAGCTCGATGTCCATGGCGCGCATCTTGATGGCGTCGGTGACGTTCTTGATGGCGCGGCCGGTGAAGCGCGGCTCGGCGTCCTTGATCAGGTGCAGGTAGGTGCCGATGTCGGCCATGGTCTTGGGCGCGCCATTCTCCTTCATGTAGCGCTCGTAGACCTTCATCAGGCCGTCCTCCTGCGGCTTCTCATGCTCCTCATAGGCTTCGGTCACGGCGCGCTGGATTTCCTGCGCGGCGTAGAGCTCGTGCTTGCCCAGAGGGATTTCGTGGTTCTTGCCGGCGAGCAGCACGAAGATGTCGATATAGTCGTCGCGGGTCTGCGGGCCGTCGACCAGCCAGCGGGCGCCGGCGCGCTGGCGCAGCGCGTCGTCGACATTCTCGGGATAGTTGGAGAACATTCCGAACGAGCAGTTGCCGCGCACCACGGTGGCCGCGCCGGCGAAGGCATCCATCAGGACGCCGGTGATTTCCTGTTGGCCGGCAGAGGCGCGGTCGTCGGAGCGGCGCGCCGCCACCTGGTCGATATCGTCGATGGTGCCGAAGCCGATCACGCGCGGGTTGAGCACATTGTTGATGAACTGGCGGCAGTTCTGACCCGATTTGCCCTGATAGGACGAGATCTGGTCGACGCCGAAATTCTCGTAGGCGAAGGGATAGCCGGCGACCTGGCAGTAACCATTGACCAGGCCGGCGATCATCTGGATCAAAGTCGTCTTGCCGGTACCAGGCGCACCGTCGCCGATGAAGGTGAACAGGAAGCCGCCGAGCTCGACGAAGGGGTTCAGCTCGCGCTCGAAATCATAGGCCATCAGCATCTTGGCGAGCTTGACCGACTGGTACTTGGCGATGTGGTTGCCGACGACCTCTTCCGGCTTCTTGAAGGTCATCACCAGCGGCTTCGACCGCTTGCCGGGCGCGACGTCGAAGCCGTCGAGGGTGAAGTCGTCGGCATCGATGCGGATATGGGCGTTCTCGAACGGGCCGATACCGTCGAAGCGGCCTTTTCTGGCCAGCAGCCCATCGATGGCGACGCGGGCGAAGGCGCGGGCCCTGGTCGCCAGGTCGGCATCGTCCTTCGAGCCCGCGATCGCCTTGTCGAGGCCGGCGAGGATCGACTTCACCGCATCCTGCGGCGTGTCGAAAAGGAAGTCGGGTTCGGGGATGTCGTTGGGCGCCTCGCCGTCGCTGTCGATCAGCTGGAACAGGTAGGATGCCAGGCTGAAGGCCGAGATATAGGCCGAGGCGGAGAGCAGCTTCTTGAAGGTCGCCGCCTCGTCGCCCTCGAGCGGGGCGCGGGCGTTCTTCGCCTGCAGGCTTTCGAGGTCGGAGCCTTCGGCGAAGACATCCGATATGGCGAGCGCAATCGCCGTGCCACGGCGGGCGCGAAACAGAAGCGTGTGCTGCGGGATGGTCAGCAGCTGGTCGTCGGGATGGACGGCGCCGACGGTCTTCGACAGCTCTACCTCGCGCGTGCGGCGCACCGAGCCGACCGAGACGGTGGAGACGAAGCGGCGGTTGGTGCCGGCCAGCGCCGTGCCGGATTCGCGCGACGGGTCTTCCAGCACGACGATGCGGGTGATGAAGCTCTGCGCGGTGGCGCGGTGCTTCTCGATCGCCGCTTCCGGGATGGTGGTCAGGCCGGTGTCCATGAAGGATGCTCCGTGGTGTTACGGTCAGACGTCTGAAATGACCTGCCCGTTGGACAGGATGTGGACCTTGTAGCCGCCAAAGATCTTCTGTGCTTCGCCGGCGGCGTAGAGCGCCTGGTAGGCCTCGTGCGGGATCAGTGCATGGTTTTCGTAGCTCGACACGCCCTGGCGCGCGGCTTCCAGGTCGTCTGTGTTGATGAAGAATTCCTGCGTCGTCTTCTCGCTGGAAAACAGCCCCTTGCGGCCGGGCTTCTCGCCCTTGGAATAGACCTCCTGGATGGTCCAGGTCAGCAGCCAGGCGTTTTCCGGCTTGCGCACCTTGGCCAGCACTTCGGTCACCGTCGAATTGTTGTCGGTAATGCCCGCGGAATAGAACGGGCCAAGCACGACGCGGCGCAACTGCTTGGGGTGCAGCGGCTCGAAATCCTTGTCTAGGTTTACGGCAATCGTCGCCGGCGAAAGCGTGTAGGCGGAGTTCTTCTCGGTGAAATCGTCGAAACGGTGGGCGAGCTCGGGATTGAGCAGGCCGTCGACCGGCAGCGGGATGTCGACCTTGTCGTTGAGCTTGCCGTTCCGGTCGACGAGCTGGCGGACCATGTTCTCGGAGGAATCCTCCACCGTCACCATGTAGACCAGCGGCAAGTTGGCGCTGCCGTCGAAGGTCGCCCAATGGACGAGATAGTAGGGCAACGCCGTCTTCGGATTGACCGACACCTTGGCCGTCTGCGCCAGCGTGAACGGCCCGAAAGTCTGCTCGCTCTTGACGTCCTCGAGATAGAGACGCTCGGCCATCGACTTCTGCAGCGCCTCGGGGAACTCCTTGTGGCGCAGGATGAAGTCGGCCATCTCCTCGCGCAGCTCTCCGGCCAGCGGGATGTTGGCGAGCCGGCTGTCGGCCTGGCGGCGGTCGTTTTCCAGTTCGAGCAGGTTCTGGAACACCGGAAAACCGCTTTCGGCGCGCGAAATGCGGAACGTGTCCATGAAGCCCAGCCGGTTGCGCCAGCAGCCAAAGGACTTGTCGAGCCGGGCGATGTATTCGGCAACGATCTTGGCGACGATGCCGTGCCGGTAAAGCGGCGAGCGGTCGTCGCGCATGAACACTTCAAGGCCGCTGAGCGCGGCCGTGATTGCCGAGAAATACCGCGCCGCCGCGTCGTTTTCGGGGGTCATTCTGTCAGCCCTGGGATTGTCGCACCGGTGCGCGCGGCAATTATGACTGCACGTAGTTGGCCGAATTGTGCTTCTTCAGCACCTCGTCGAAGCGCCGGGCAAAGGCATCGTCGGCGAGCTTCTTGCGGCGCTGGATATCGGCGCTGGCGACCATGTTCTTCTCGTGCATTTCGAGCAGGTCGCCAATGTGCTTCTGCGAAGCGGCGCCGATGCCGGCCATGGTTTCTTCCGCCGTGTTGTCGACCTGGCTGCCCAGCGTGTTGATCTTGTGGGCGACGTCCTGCTGCGCGGCGGTCTTCAGCGAATCTTCCAGCGCCTTGTAGAGCACGATGCGCTGCTCGGTATCGATGGTCAGCTTGTTGATCAGCGTCGACTGCGCGGCGATCTGGTTGTTGAGCGAATCGACGAAGGTCTGGAACATCGAGGTGTAGCGCTCGAGCGTCTGGCTTTCGGCCAGCAGTTCCTGCTCCTTGGCCTGCTTCTCGTTGTATTCGGTGGCGAGCTTGGAGCGTTCGCCCTCAAGTTGGGTGCGGTCCTTCTGGCTGGTCGAGGCGGCGATCTTGTTTTCGATGTCGAGCAGCATCGGGTTGAGTTCCTCGATGCGTTTCTGCACGGCTTCGAGGTTCGACATGGTGGTCTTGCGGCGCTCGATCACCTGCGACAGGCTGGTCTCGGAGGTCTTGTAGCGCTGGTCGAGGACCTCCTTCTGCGCCTTCAGGATGCCGACGATGGTGTCGGACTTGGCCAGAAGTTCCTGCAGATTGCCGGCCAGCGACATGTTGCGGACGCGGTCGGTGCGCATACGCTGCTTGCGCTGGCTGGAGAAGACACCGACGAAGTTTTCCCAGCCGGTGTAGTTCTTCATGCTCTCGAACTCGGCGCCGAATACGTTGGTGGCGTCCTCGAGGCCGATGATCAGGTCGGCAATGTTGCCTTCCATCACCTTCTGCTGCTTCAGCACGTCCTCGATGCGGGCGTTCTCGATGTCGAAATTGGCGTCGCCGATCTTCTTGTCAGCGGTGGCAAGCGTGTCGAGCACGGTGCCGGACTGCTCGATCTTGGTGCGCATGTCCTGGACGACCTGCTTGGTCTTGGCAATTTCGGCATCGAAATTCTGCAATGTCGCCATAGGGGCCTCCCGCTTCGGCTTCCGGTCGCTGATTGCGAACAGCGGCGAATATATGTGGGGCATCCGGGGATTGAAAGACGTGAAGACAAGGGTCGTGTGAAAACAAAAGAATCCGCCAAGGCCTTGAAAGACAATGCAGGTGGGGTCATGGCGTGATTAGCCGGTCAGTCGGGACTAGTTCAGCTGTCATTGAACTTTCATGCCGGCAAGACAGTCAGCCCCGGCCGACGCGGAAATGCTGAATTCGGCAGGGGATTGAACCGGCTGCAGGCAAACATATCAGTGCGGCCGCACCGCACCGACGCGCACTCAGGGCTTCGGATCGGCCTTCAGATAGGCGATGACATTGGCGATGTCGTCATCATTCGTCAGACCACCAAAAGCCATTTTGTTGCCGGGAACTTTGAGCTTAGGGGCCTTGAGATACTCGGTGAGATTTGCCTCGTCCCAGACGAGACCGGCAGCGCCCGCACTCTTCATGGCTTCGGAATAATGGCCAAGGAAGCTTTCCGCGGTGCCTGCGGTGCGGCCGACGACACCCTTGAGATGCGGGCCAACCTTGTCGCGGTCGGTGGCCGCCTCATGGCAGGCCATGCAGCGGTTGAAGACGTGCTTGCCCTGCACCGGGTCGCCGCCGGCATGGGCGGCAATGGAGGTGGCAATGAGAAGAAGGCTGGCTGAGGAAACGGCTCGAAGCATGGCTGACCCCGGAGAGCTCTGGCTGACGGCCTTATAGGGCCGAGGCCTTAACAAACGCTGCACCGTGGCGAGTTGGCCGGTCGCACCCAATCCCGTGCGGAGACGACGATCTCAGGCTTGCTGTGCCAGGTCGCGGCGCAGGAAATCATGCAGCCGATCGACCGCCGGCGTGCTCGACAGCGGGTTGCGCAGGATGCCGATTTCGAGATCCGGCAGCACAGGAAGCCCTTCATTGCCGCCGATGATGCGCAGCGATGGGGGTACGCTGCGCTGCGCCAGACCGGCGACGGCGAGCCCGGCCTGCACGACCGCGATCAGGCCAAGCAGGGAGGCGCTGGAATAGGTGCAACGGTAAGACCGGTCAGCTTCGCCAAGCGCCTGCAGGACATTCATCCTGGCGGCACAGCCGGGCTCGAACAGGGCGACCGGCAAGGGATCGGTCTGCCAAGCGACATGGTTCGGCGAGGCGACCCAGACGAAACGCTCAAGCCGGATGACGTCGAGCGGCTGGTCCGGCAAGCGAGTGACGATCGCCAGGTCGAGCCGTCCTTCCGCCAGGGTTTTCACCAGCGCGGTCGACTGTTCGCAGATCAGTTCCACCGTCACCAGCGGGTGATCCTCGGCAAAACGCGATAGGACAGGTGGCAGAAGGAAGGCGGCGTAATCGTCCGGCACGCCAAGACGCACGCTGCCCGTCTCCTTCGGCCGCGTGACGCTCGCCCAGGCCTCATCCGACAGCTTCAGCAGCCGGCGCGCATAGATGAGAAAATCCTCGCCGATGGCGTTGGGGGTAACCGTTCTCGGTCCGCGCACCAGAAGCTGGTTGCCCACCATCTCCTCCAGCCGCTGCATCTGCATGCTGACCGCCGACTGGCTGCGGCCGACCCGGGGCGCCGCATTGGACAGGCTGCCGCTCTCGACGACGGCGACGAAGGTTTTCAGGAGGTTGAGGTCAAGCGGAGCAGCCATGGTGCTATCAGCATATCGAATAGCTTGATCCAAATCTATTCGCTTGTTTGAAAGCTATACTGGTGGCCAGATGGGTTTCGCCCGTCTGAGGGATTTTCGATGAAGGACATGCCAACTTCCCGTTTTCCGGCCGCGAGCCTGGCCTTGGCGATGACGATAGCCGGCACGGTTGGCGCCTTTGTCACGGAAGCGGGGCTTCATCCCGTGACAATCGTGTTCTGGCGCTGCGTGTTCGGCGCCATGTTCCTCGGCGCATGGTGCCTGCTGCGGGGCTATCTGCCGGACAGGACGCTGTCGCCGTCCCGCCTCGCGCTGGCTGCACTTGCCGGCGCCTGCATGGTGCTGAGCTGGACGGCTTTCTTCGCCGGCTTCGCCATGACGTCGATCGCCACGACGACGATCGTCTATCACGTGCAGCCGTTCTTCGTGGTCATCATCGGGGTGGTCTTCCTCAAGGAGCGTATCTCGCTCGACCAGATGCTGTGGATGCTTGGCGCGTTCCTTGGCGTCGTGCTGGCCAGCGGGCTGGTGGTTTCGCATGCGCAGGCCAGCACGGCATGGGCGCTGGGCATCGCGCTGACGCTGGTCGCCGCGCTGCTCTATGCGGTGGCGACGATCCTCGCCAAGGGCCTGGGCCGGCAGCGCGCGGAGGTCACCGTGCTTTGCCAGACGATCGTCGGGATCGTCATGCTCGCGCCCTTCGCCGATATCGGCCAGCATGTTCCCGTGCATGCATGGGGCTGGCTGGCCAGCATCGGCGTGCTGCACACCGGCATTGCCTATGTGCTGATGAACTCGGCCTTTCCGCGCCTGACGACGCCGGTGATCGGCATCATCACCTTCATCTATCCGGTCGTTGCCATCATCATCGACTGGGCGATCTACAGGCATCCGCTCGGGCAGGCGCAGGCCGCCGGCATGGCGCTGATCGCCGTGGCGACACTCGGTGTCCGGCTGGGCTGGCGGTTTCCGCTGAGGCGCGTCTCTGCGGCCTGACGCGAGTCGCAGGGAAGCAGGGTCAGGATTTCATGAAGCCGATGAAATCGTCGGGCGCGGCGCGGCCCATTTCTTCTTCCCAGTGACGGCGGCAGAGCGAGACATAGACATCCTTGCCGATCGCCACCTGTTCGCCCCGGTGGGCCACCTTGCCGTCCGGGCCGAGGCGCACGACCATCGTGGCCTTGCGGCCGCAGCGGCAAATGGTGCGCACCTCGCGCAGATCATCGGCGATCGCCAGCAGCGCGCGCGAGCCGGAAAACAGCTTGCCCTGGAAATCGGTGCGCAGGCCGTAGCACATGACCGGGATGTTCAGCCGGTCGGCGATGCGGGCCAATTGCCAGACCTGCTCTTCCTCGAGGAACTGCGCCTCATCGACGAAGACGCAGTGCACGGTCGTATGGTCGTGATGTTCGGCGACGCGGGCGAACAGGTCGTCGCCGTCGCGGAACATCTCGGCTTCCGTCTCCAGCCCGATGCGCGACGAGATCAGGCCGCTGTCGCCCTTGCGGTAATGGCCGGCGACGAACAGCATCGTCGTCATGCCGCGTTCGCGATAATTATACGAGGCCTGCAAGAGCATCGTCGTCTTGCCGGCATTCATCGTCGCGTAGTTGAAGTAGAGCTTGGCCATGCCGCTCTTTTAAGCCGACTTGGCCCAAAGCGGGGAGGGGCCGCTGGCGCATTCCCCTGAAAAAGCCGGCTCGCCGCTGAAAAAGATAAGCGGCGTGACAAAAGCGTCAGCCGTGTCGCTGATTGGCCAGTCCGCGCCGTTGATCGTGATTGCCTTAACGCTTGAAACTACACCAGAATGGTGTTTGGCTGACGAAACAAGGCGGGCAGAGAAACCGTTTCCACGCTTCGCCAAAGAATCACAATGGGAGACTGTCTATGTCGCGTATGAATTCCTTCGTCGCCGGCCTCGGCCTGGCGGCTTTGTTGTCCACGAGCGCCGCCTTCGCCGGTGACGCCGAAAGCTGCAAGACCGTGCGTCTTTCCGATGTCGGCTGGACCGACATTCAGGCGACCACCGGTCTCGCTTCGGTGCTGCTCACCGCGCTCGGCTACGAGCCGAAGGTGATCCAGCTGTCGGTGCCGGTGACCATGGCTTCCCTGAAGAACAAGGACCTTGACGTCTTCCTCGGCAACTGGATGCCGTCGATGACCAACGACATCAAGGATTACACCGCCGATGGCTCGGTCGAGACCATCAGCACGAACCTGACCGGCGCCGGCTACGGCATCGTCGTGCCGACCTATGTCGCGGACGCCGGCGTCAAGTCGCTGACCGACCTTGGCAAGTTCAAGGACAAGTTCAACGGCAAGATCTACGGTATCGAAGCCGGCAATGACGGCAACCGCATCATCCTCGACATGATCAAGAACCCGAAGGACAATCTCGAGGGCTTCGAGTTGGTCGAATCCTCGGAGGCCGGCATGCTGACGCAGGCCGAGCAGTCGATGAAGAACAATGAGTGGATCGCCTTCCTCGGCTGGACGCCGCATCCGGTGATGGGCGCCATGAAGATCACCTATCTCGACGGCATGGGCGATAGCGGTTTCGGCGCGGCCACCGTGTTCACCAATGTGCGCAAGGGCTACACCACCGAGTGCCCGAATGCGGGCAAGTTCATCGCCAACCTGAAGTTCAATCTGGACATGGAAGGCCAGATGATGGACGCGATCCTCAAGGGCGGTGACGCCCAGACGGTCGCCACCGACTGGCTGAAGAAGAACCCGGACGCGGTCAAGCCATGGATCGCCGGCGTGACCACCTTCGACGGCGGTGACGCCGCGGCGGCGGTCAAGACAGCGCTCGGAAGCTGAGCCGACTTCGCATCCGGCATGACCGGATGAAGATGGGCAGCCGTTTGACAAAGGGCTGCCCTTTTTCACATCCTGTGACAAGATGACGTTGCGACAGCGCGGGGCCGAAGGCAGAGCCCTGGTGGAAGAGGGGTGAGATGGATCCGATTTCCAAATTCATGGTCGATCACAAGATCCCGATCGGCGCCTGGGGAAAGTCCTTTTTCGGGTTCCTGACCGATAATTTCGACACCATCTTCAGAGCCTTCTCCAACGGTCTGAATTTCATTCTCGACGGGCTGGTCGACCTCCTGCTGATGGTGCCGCCGGTGCTGCTGGCGCTGGTTATCGCCGTCATCGCCTGGTTGCTGCAGCGCTCGCGGCCACTCGCCATCGGCGTCTTCCTCGGCCTGATCTTCATCATCAACCAGAACCTGTGGAAGCAGACCGTGCAGACGCTGGTGCTGGTCGTCGCTGCCGCAGCCATGGCCATGGCCATCGGCGTGCCGCTCGGCATCTGGGCGGCGCACAAGCCGAAGGTCTACCGCATCATGCTGCCGGTGCTCGATCTGATGCAGACGCTGCCGACCTTCGTCTACCTGATCCCGGTCTTGACCCTGTTCGGCCTTGGTAACGCGCCCGGCCTCATCGTCACCATCATCTTCGTCATCCCGACCGCGGTCAGGCTCACGCATCTGGGCGTCGTCTCGGTGCCGAAGTCGATCATCGAGGCCGGCGAGGCGTTCGGCGCCACCAAGAGCCAGCTGTTGTGGAAGGTGGAACTGCCATCGGCGTTGCCCACCATCATGGCGGGTCTGACGCAGTCGATCATGCTGTCGCTGTCGATGGTGGTGTTCGCGGCCCTCATCGGCGCCGGTGGGCTGGGCACGGAGATCAACCGCGCGCTCGGCTCGCGCCGCATCGATCTCGGGCTTGAGGCGGGCCTCGCCATCGTCGTGCTGGCCATCGTGCTCGACCGAATGACCCGCATTGGCGTTGGAGGCAAGAAATGACCGTCGCCGTCGATTTCAAGAACGTCGATATCGTCTTCGGCGCCGACCAGGCCGGTTCGCTTGCGATGATCGACAAGGGCGCTACACGCGCCGAAATCCTGGAGAAAACCGGCAATGTGCTGGGCTGCGCCGACGCCAGCCTTACCGTGCATGAAGGCGAGATCTCGGTGCTGATGGGCCTGTCGGGTTCCGGCAAGTCGACCCTGCTTCGGGCCGTCAACAGGCTCAATGTGGTGTCGCGCGGCCAGGTGCTGGTCAAGGACGGCGACAAGATTGTCGACGTCGTCACCTGCGACGAGCCGACCTTGCGGCGCTTGCGCCAGAAGCAGGTGGCGATGGTGTTCCAGCAGTTCGGCCTGCTGCCGTGGCGCACGGTGGAGGAAAATGTCGGCCTGGGCCTCGAACTTGCCGGCGTGCCGGACGCCGAGCGCAAGGAGCGCGTTCACAAGCAGCTCAAGCTGGTCAATCTCGACCAGTGGTCGAAGAAATACGCGCACGAGCTGTCGGGCGGCATGCAGCAGCGCGTCGGCCTGGCGCGGGCCTTCGCCACCGAGGCGCCGATCCTGTTGATGGACGAGCCGTTCTCGGCGCTCGACCCGCTGATCCGCACCAAGCTGCAGGACGAATTGCTGCAGCTGCAGGCCGAGCTGAAGAAAACCATCATCTTCGTCAGCCACGACCTGGAAGAGGCGCTGAAGATCGGCAGCCACATCACCATCATGGAGGGCGGGCGCATCGTCCAGACCGGCGCGCCGGAAGACATCGTGCTGCGACCCGCCAACGACTATGTCCGCGACTTCATCGCCAATGTGAATCCGCTCTCGGTGCTGACCGCCTGGAATGTGATGCGCGACCGCCGCGACCTCGAGCACGGCGACAATGGCTGGGTGTGGCTCGACCGGCGCAAGACGACGCGCTTCAAGATCGACGATCACGGCCTGGTGGCGGCGGCCGAACGCGACGGCAAGCCGGCGGTCTGGGTGTCCTGCGCCGATGTCGAGGCCCAGTCGGAGGAAGCTGCGCAAGTGTTCTGGGCCAATCCCGGCACGTCGCTGAAAACCGTGATGCTGGCCATGCACCGCTCGCAGACGGCCCCCGTGGCGCTGTTCGACGACCAGTCGCGCTTCGTCGGCGCCATCGGCATCAGGGATGTGCTGAGCGCGGTGTTGAGAAGATAGAGCGGTTCAGGTCGCCTGCGGCAGGCGCAGCTCCGTTACCAGCCCACCGTCCGGATGATTGGACAGGCGGATCTCGCCGCCGGCGGCGCGCGCGATGTTGCGGGCGATGGTGAGTCCCAGGCCGAGGCCCCCGGTCTGGCGGTTGCGGGACTGTTCGAGGCGCACGAAGGAGCCGAAGACGGCATCGATCTGCGCCTGCGGTATGCCAGGCCCTTCGTCGCGGATGGTGAGCGTGATCGTGCCGTCCGAGCGGTGCAGGCTGAGATGCGCCTTCTTGCCGTAGGTGACGGCGTTCTGCACCAGATTGGTTACGCAGCGTTTGAGTGCCACCGGCCGCGCAATGCAGATCAGGCCGCGCGAACGGGTGTCGTCATTGTCGAACGAGACCTCCGGATAGGGGTCGGCGATCGATTCCACGAGCGACCAGAAGTCGATGCGCTCGGCCTTCTCCTCGTTCACCTCGAAAGTGGCGAAGTCGATCACGGAACTGGCGATGCTTTCGACATCGGCGAGATCATGGGCCAGCGCCTCGCGAACCGCCGATTTGCGCAACAGTTCGAGCCGCAGCCGCATGCGCGTCATCGGCGTGCGCAAATCATGCGCAAGCGCCGCGGCGAGATGTTCGCGGTCCTCGACATATTCGCGCAGCCTCTTCTGCATGGCGTTGATCGCCCTGGCGGCGGCCCGCACCTCGCGGCTGCCCGACTCGGCGATCGGCGGGCTTTTCAGGTCCTTGCCGATCCGGTTCACGGCGGTTTCCATCATCCGGTAGGGCGCGGTCAGCCGGCGCAGCGACCAGATCGACATGATCACCACCAGGCCGGCGATCAGCGAATAGAGCGGCAGGCTGTCGAAGCTCAGGATCGGGCCGACGGGCGTGATCGGCTCGGTGAAGTTCAGCCACTGGCCGTCGGCGAAGCGCAAGGAGGCCGTCAGCTTGTCGCTCTGGGCGAAATCGGCGGCGAGCACCAGAAGGTCGCGCTCGACCTGGCCGATATCGGGGCCGGATGCTGTGCCGCTGGCGTCGTCGGCCTCACGCGTTGCCGGATCGCGCCGCACGCGCGCATCGGTGATGCCGAACTTCGACAGCCGGCCGACGAGAATATCCTCGAGTTCGGCCAGTTCGTCATCACCGGCGATCGAGGAGGTGACGGCGGGCGTGTCCGAGACGGTAAGGGCGTAAGTCGAGTTGAACAGGCCCGCCGCGGTTGCCTTGCGCTCCTCGGGCGTGGCGCCGCTCATCAGCTGCACCAAGGAGAAGGCGCGGTCGTTGAGCCGGTAGAGGTCGACCACATCGTTGGCGGCGGCGCGGTCGCGCGAGACGATATAGAGGGTCGCGACCTGGCTGATGAGAAGGCCGGCAATGACGATCAGCAGCACCCAGACAGGCAAGGTCTGCGGCAGGAAACGTCTCATTCGGAGGTCGTCTCGGGCAGGAACTGGTAGCCGCCGCTGCGCACCGTCAGGATCAGTTTCGGCGTTTTCGGGTCATCTTCCATCTTGCGCCGCAGCCGGCTGACCAGGATGTCGATGCTGCGGTCGAAGGAATAGTCGCTGTCGCCGCCGGAAAGCTCGATGAGCTGGTCGCGGGTCAGCACGCGCTGGGCGCTCTTGACGAAGGTCTGCAGCAGGTTGAACTCGGCCATGGTCAGCTCGACCCTGACATCGTCGGGCGCCGTCAACCGGCGCCGCGAACAGTCCATCGTCCAGCCGGCGAAATGGTAGATCTGCTTGGTGGTGGTGCGTTTCGGTTCCGAAGTACCATTGCGCCGCAGCACGGCACGGATGCGCGCCAGAAGTTCGCGCGGATCGAAGGGCTTGGGCACATAATCGTCGGCGCCCATCTCCAGGCCGACGACGCGGTCGGTGGTCTCGGTGACGGCGGTCAGCATGATGATCGGCGTCGAGTACTGGGCGCGCAGGTCGCGGCACAGTTCCAGCCCGCTCTTGCCGGGCAACATCACGTCGAGCACGATGAGGTCCACCTGCGCGCGGCGCAGGACAGCCTCCATCTCGGTACCGTCGGCGGCAACCGAAGTGTGCAGGCCCCGCTTCTGGAAGAACTCCTGAAGCAGGTCGCGGATGCCCTTGTCGTCGTCGACGATCAGTATGTGTGCGTCGGATTTCACGAGGTGCCCTGTCTCGATTGCCGGCCAAGTCATTCCTGGCAGGTGAGCCACACGATAGAATTCGGGCCATATGTTGGCCAGTGCCTTGCTTTTCAAGGGAGAACGAATTCGGCCTTCTCCACATGGAAAGCGATGGCCGTGCTGAAGCTCTTTGTTTCCATGCGTGCGGTTCCAAAACCGGGACCGATTTGGACGATACGCATGGGGCGGGCGGGCCAGACACAATCCAGAAACAAAATTCTACAATTGGGAAAAACTCCTGAAAAGGTAGGGCGGCATAACGGAGCCGTGGCGGTCAGATTACCGGCTGCGACGCAAAATCTCCGGGTTCACGGAAAAACCGATGCCAAGCTTGTCGATCAGTTTGTTGGGTGCGTTGCTGGGCCTTGGCCTGGTCACTGCCGCTGTTGGACAATCGGACGCAAAGGCGCCGCTCACCCGGAGCGAACGGTGCGCCAATCTCAGCCACCAATTTGATGAAGCCCTCGAAACCCATGCCACGGCAACGCAGGTCACCGCGGCAAAGGCACTTCAGAGAAAGGGCAACCGGTACTGCGCCGCCAAGAAACAGGCACAGGGCATCCGGATGCTCGCCAACGCTTTGAAGCTGCTTGGAGTGACACCGAACGACCCGGTCCAGTGACACTCAACTTGACCCGCATAAAAAGGAAATGAAGCCATGAAGAAGTCCATCCTCTCCGCCACTGGTCTCGCCGTCGCTCTGGCTTTCGCGATGCCCGCTCTTGGCAACGCCGCTGCCACCACGACCGCTGCTCCGGCTGCTGCTGCCACCACGACCACCCCGGCCCCGGCTGCTGACGCCACCGCCAAGCCCCCGGTGAAGAAGGTCGTCAAGAAGGTCAAGCACAAGAAGGCTCCGGCCAAGAAGGTTGTGAAGAAGGCGACGGACAAGGCTGCTCCGAAGAAGCCCTGATCGGCTCCGAAGCCCGTTTCTATCAAGGCCGTTCCAGCCGTAGCCGGCTGGGGCGGCCTTCTGCCAGGCACCTGATCGAGCGGCTGAATACCGGTGGCTTGCAGCCGGCCACCTCGATCTGACTTAACCCGTTTTCAACGCCGGCCATGTAGGACAATCCGCATGAAGAAGCGGCTTTCGTCCATTTTGCGTTCGATGGTGATTGGCGGCCTGGTTGCCACCGGTGTCGCCAGGGTGCTGATTCTGCTCACCGCCAGCCCCGTGCCCGATCCTGCCAGTGGCCGCACCGAGCCCTCGCTGTTCGCGCCGATAATTTCCAGCAACTGGGACTACATCACACCTGTCCAGGCGTGGCTGCTGATCGTGTTGCTTGCCGTGACGCTGGTCTGCGTCGTCGGATGGCCGATCGCGGCCTGGATGGAACGCCGGGCGGATGCCGGTGCCAACCGCCGTATCTTCGGCCGCCAGGGCCGTTGAACCGCGCCCGACAATTTCCCACATGATTGTGAATACCGGGCCGGCCCACCGGCCGCCCGCATGCCAATCAAAATGGACGATCGCTGCCGCCCGTGGCAAAATACCGGGTAAAGCCCGATCGCGAAACTGTCGGTTCCGATGCCAGAAATCACCACAAAACCGCGAACCAAGGTCAAGCCGCAGACCGAGCGGCCGAAGCTCTACAAGGTCATCCTCATCAATGACGATTTCACGCCGCGGGAATTCGTCGTCACGGTGCTCAAGGGCGAGTTCAAGCTCAGCGAGGACCAAGCGCACCGCATCATGATCACCGCGCATCGGCGTGGCGTCTGCGTGGTCGCGGTCTTCACCAAGGATGTCGCCGAGACCAAGGCGACGCGTGCCACCGACGCCGGCAAGGCCAAGGGCTACCCGCTGCTGTTCACGACCGAGCCGGAGGAGTAGAGGAGTGGCGCCTCTTCCTTCTCCCCTTGTGGGAGAAGGTGGCCTCGCGAAGCGAGGTCGGATGAGGGGTGTTCCAGCGAACACCAACGCCTCACTCCGCTGTAACAGCCCTCAACCGTCTCGGCGCTGCGCGCCGATCCACCTTCTCCCACAAGGGGAGAAGGAAGAGGCGCTGCGCTACCGCCCCTCGCGGTACCACATCGAGCCCATGGCCAGGAGCAGCAGGCCGAGGCCGAGGAAGCCGCCGAACAGCGGCACGCGCGAGACGGCCTTCAAGACGCTATCGTCGGTGGTGCGCAGGCCGATCCAGTCGCTGCCGGAGGCATCGCCGGCCGAGCGCACCGGCACGATGGACGGCAGGGTCACGTCGCTGCCCAGCGCCGTCGATGACGCCAGCCGGCGCACGCTGCCGCCGGTGGCTTCCGCCGGTGGCTTCAGCCGGTTTTCGGTGGAGACGACGTCGGCGAATTCCGGCGCGTTGACCGGTCCGACATGGGCGAGCGCGGTGAGATCGCCATTAGCGACCTGGAAGAGGCCGATCTCATTGGTCTGGACGCTGCCGAGGAAAACGCCGGGCTCGGATTTATCGAGCTTGACGGTCACTGTCTTGCCTGAGGGCGTGATGATCTGCGCGGAGCCTGGATCGTCGGCCATGGTCTGGCGGCGGATCTCCAGCACCATGCCGCGTCCCTCGGCGGTCAGCCGCTCTTCCTCGAGTTCGGGCTCCTTCATCAGCCAGTGGGCGATGCGCCTGTAGAGCTGGACATGCGGACCACCGCCCTCGAAGCCGCGCGCCCACAGCCAGCCCTGGTCGGACAGAAGCATGCCGACGCGGCCTTCGCCCTTGCGGTCGAGCAGCAGCAGGGGCCGGTTGTCGGCGCCCTTCATCACCACCTCGCCTTGCGGATTCTGCACGCCGATGGTGCGGAACCAGCGGCTCCAGTGCGGCGGCTCGGTGGCCGAACCATCGAGACCGCGCGTCACCGGGTGACGCTGGCCGAGGTCGGTCAGGCGCGGATAGAAGGCCTTTTCCACCACTTCGCCGGTGGGCATGGCCGGCAGCGCTGACATCAGCGGCGTGCGCGCGATCGAAGCCTCGCCGGCATATTCGGGGCCGGCGGCGATCAGCAGCGCGCCGCCCTTTTCGACATATTCGGAGATGTAGTCGTAGTAGAGGATCGGCAGCACGTCGCGGTGCTGGTAGCGGTCGAAGATGATGAGGTCGAAATCCTTGATCTTCTCGACGAACAGTTCGCGCGTCGGGAAGGCGATCAGCGATAATTCGTTGATCGGCGTGCCGTCCTGCTTTTCCGGCGGCCGCAGAATGGTGAAGTGGACGAGATCGACCGAGGCGTCGGATTTCAACAGATTGCGCCAGGTGCGCTCGCCCGCATGCGGTTCGCCCGAAACGAGCAGCACGCGCAAATTCTCGCGGATGCCGTCGACCAGCGCGATGGCGCGGTTGTTGGTGTCGGTCAGTTCTCCGGGTTCGCGGTCGATGGCGAGTTCGATGATGTTGCGACCGGCGCCGGGGATGGTCACCTGCAGCGGCATGGCCTGGCCGACGGTGGCATGCTCGACCGAGACCTGCTCGCCATTGACCGAGACGCGCACATCGACCGGGGCGGCTTCGTTTTCAGTCGAGATGACGCGGTAGGTCATGTCGAGCGGCTTGCCGACGATGCCGAAACGCGGCGCGTTCTCGAAGCGGATGCGGCGGTCCTTTTCGTGGTCGTTGCCGGTGATCAAGGCGTGCAGCGGCGCGTTGAAGTCGGGCGCACCCGGGGGCGCGTCATGCACCTCACCATCGGTGATCATGATGGCGCCGCCGATGCGCGACGGCGGCACGTCGCGGAAGGCGCCTTCCAGCGCGCCGAACAGCCGTGTTTCGGTACGCTCCTCGGCGGCATCGGACTTGCCGGCCTCGACGACGCGGACGTCGAACTGCTTGAAGCGGCCTAGACGCTGCTGCAGTCCGGCGAGCGCTTCATCGGTCTGCTTGGTACGGTCGCCGATGTCCTGGCTCTGGCTGCGGTCGACGATCAGCGCGACGACGCTCTTCAGCGGCTCGCGCTCCTCATTGAGGAACACCGGGTTGAACAGGGCGGCGGCCAGCGCCAGCAGGGCGACGAAGCGCAGGACACCGCCGCGCTGGCGGAACCACAAGCCGACAAGCGCCAGCAGCGCCAGCGGCACCAGCACGAGGGCCAGCAATGGCCATGAGATCAGCGGTTCGAAGGAGATCGACCAGTTCATTGGTTACTGCCCCAGCCGTTCGAGCAGAATGGGGACATGCACCTGGTCGGATTTGTAGTTGCCGGTCAGCATATACATCATGATGTTGACGCCGGCGCGCAGCGCGTAGACGCGCTGCATCGGGTCGGCTGGCACGGTCGGCAGCAGCGGGTCGCCATTCTCGTCGACCGCCCAGGCGCCGGCGAAATCATTGGCGGTGATCATGATCGGCGAGACGCCGTCGCCGGTGCGCACCGGCCGGTTGTCGGCGTTGCTGGCGTCGAGCGAGGCCTCGACCCAGAGCGGGCTGCCGGCGAAGCGGCCGGGGAACTCCGGCAGGATGAAGAAGGACTTGGTCAGCACGTGGTCCGACGGCACGGGCTCCAGCGGCGGCACGTTGAGGTTGGCGAGGATGTCGCGCAGCCGCTCTGTCGCCGGGCTGGTCGAATCGGCGCCGATGCCGTTGGCGAACTGGTCGCGCGTGTCGAACAGCACCGTGCCGCCCTGTTGCATATAGGCGTCGATGCGGGCGATCGCAGCCTGGCTCGGCATCGGGGCGGCCGGATCGATCGGCCAGTAGATCAGCGGATAGAAGGACAGTTCGTCCTTCGCAATGTCGACACCGGCAGGCGCGCCGGGTTCCAGCGCGGTCTTTTCGATCAGGAAGCGGGTCAGGCCCTCGAGCCCGGCGCGGCTGATCGAATCGTCGCCCGGCACGCCGGTCAGCACATAGGCGATGCGGGTCTTCGAAATCGCCGTGATGGCCGCCTCGTCGCCCGGCTTGGCATCGTCGGCGCGGGCGAAATCGGCATGGCCGAACAGCGCGCCAAGCGCGATCACGACCGCTGCGGTGGTGGCCACAGCGCCGGCACGGCGCCGCCGGCGCGAGAACAGCCCGCCCATCCAGAACACGGCCAGCGTGTCGAGCAGCATCAGCACCAGGGCTGATGTGACCAGCGAACCTTTCAGATTGCGGGATTCATCGAAGGCGTACTGGATTGATGTGACCGGAACAGTGAGTTGCGGGCGCGCCAGCGGCACGAACGTGCTTGCGGCGTCGAGCAGGTTGTGGGCGAAGACGCCGGTATCCGAGCCGTAAAGGCCGGGCGGGTTCTCGAAGGTCACCCGCGCGCCGGCGCTCGGCACCAGCGGCCGTGCATCCGGCGTCGGCGGCACCAGCGAGCCGTCGGCCGCGATCATGCGGTAGGGTGCCAGCGATGTGGCGGCGGCTTCGGCATTGGCGATCGCCGCGCCCTGGTTGCGCGACAGCTGCACGATGCGGCGCAGCATCTCGACGAAGCTGCCCGAGATCGGCAGGTTCGACCATGTCGCCTCGGGCGTGACGTGGAACAGCACCAGCGTGCCCTTGCCCTTCTTCAGCCCGGTGACCAGCGGCGTGCCGTCGGCAAGAGCGGCCCAGGTGCGCTCGACGATATCGGGCGTCGGTTCGGCCAGCACCTGCCTGCTCACGGTGACTTCAGTGGGCGGCGCCAGATCGGCGAAGGGACCGGCCTTGGGGAATTCGGTGACCGGCTGCGGCGAGGTCCAGGACAGCGCGCCACCGAGCGAACGCTCGCCGGTGCGCAGGCGAACCGGCAGCAGATCGTCGTCATTGCCGGCGGCGGCCAGCCGCGAGCCGGCGAAACGCACCAGCGTACCGCCATTGTCGACCCAGTCGACCAATCGCTGCCGGACCTGCGCCGGAATGGTGCCGATGTCGGCCATGATGATCATCGCCGGCTTCTGGTCGAGGATCTGCGGGATGGCGTCGGCGAGATCGGCGCTGGAGGGTTCGACCAGATCGGCGAAGGGCTGCAGCGCGCGCCTGATATAGTAGAGCGGTGACAGAAGCGGCTGCGCCTGGTCGGCCTCGGCCTGCGATAAGAGCCCGACGCGGCGGCGCTTGGAGCTTTCGTCGAGCACGCGCACCGCACCCGCCTGGCGTTCGCCGTCGAGGGCGATCGAAGCGAAGTCGTTGCGCAGCTCGAACGGCACCGCCATGGTGCCGGTGGCGGTGGCTTCGCCGGGCGTGAAGGTCAGCGTCGCATCGGCGATGCGGCGGCCCTTGTCGTCGAAGGCGCCGGCGGTGACCTGCGCCGGTGCCGGGTCACCCGGCGCGCGGATGGCGGTGAGCGCGAAACCGTCGACCTGGTTGTCCGCGCCGGTGAGGCCGGTCAGCGAAAGCCGGTCGGCCGTTGCCCAAACCACGCGTGCCGCATTCTTCGACAACAGCGTGTTGAAGGCGGCCTCGTCGCCCTTGGCCGCGAGGCCGTCGGCCAGCACGGCGACACTGGCGCCGGGCAAGGTCTGCAGCACGCCGGCGACGCGGGCATAGACGGCGGGCCGGTCGGTCGGGATCGGCCGCGGCTTGGCGGCGCGCAGCCGGTCGAGTGCGGCGGCGGCATCGAAGGGGCCGATCTCCGCATTGGCCTTTTCGGCGGTGAAGGCGATGATGACCGGCACGCCGTTCGAGCCGGCATCCTTGATGAGCCGCTCGGCGGTGGCGACGCGCTTGTTCCAGTCGGCGGCGCTCGCCCAGTCATTGTCGATGACCAGTGCAAGGGCTGCACCCTCGGCCGGCAGTTTTTCGCGCGGGTTGAAGACCGGCTCGGCCAGGGCCGCGACGATGAGGCCCGCCATCAGCAGCCTGAGCAGCGTCAGCCACCAGGGGCTTTGATGCGGCGTCTCCTCGCGCTTCAAGACGCGCGCCAGGATCTTCAGCGGCGGGAAGATCTCGGCCTGCGGCTTGGGCGGCGTCAGCCTGAGCAGCCACCAGATCACCGGCAGCGCCAGCAGGCCCCACAGCACCGTGGGAGCGCCAAAGGAGAGCGGCAGCCAGCTCATGCGCCAACCACCTTTCCAGGTTGACCGCCAGCGGCGGTCGGCCCGAATTGACCAGCGCGGCCGCCGGCGCTAGGCCCGGCATAACCCCCATCGGCGGTCATGGCCATGTGCAGGCGCACCAGCGCGTCGGACGCGAGCCGATCGGTGTGGTTGACGGTAAAACTCCAGCCGAGCCGCTTGCACCAGCCGGCCAGCTCCTGGCGGCGGGCGGTGTAGAGCAGGCGGTATTCGTCACCGAGCATTTCGGCGCGTCCGGCGGTCAGCTTTTCGCCGGTCTCGGGGTCGGTGAACTCGGTGCGGCCGGCATAGGGGAAGGTTTCCTCGGCCGGGTCGGCAACCTCGATCAGATGGGCTCGCACGCCATGGCGGGCGAGCACGTCGAGCCATTCCATCGTCTCCTCGACCGGGTCGAGGAAATCGCTGGCGATGACGATGTCGCAGAAGCGCCTGATGTCGGTGAGGTCAGGCTTCGCCGGCAAGTCGCCGGCATGCATCAGCTGGGCGGCGATGCGCTCGGCGCCGTTGCGGGCGGTGAACGGATCGGTCAGGCCCGGCCAGGCGATGCGCTCGCCGCTGCGCGACAACAATTCGGCCATGGCCAGCGCCAGCACCAGCGCGCGCGACTGCTTGGAGACGCTGGCGCCGGTCGATTTGTAGAGCATGGACGGCGAGGGGTCGGCCCACAGCCATACCGTATGGGCGGCTTCCCATTCGCGGTCGCGCACATAGGTGTGGTCGTCGCGCGCCGAGCGGCGCCAGTCGATGCGTGAGGAGTCGCCCTCGACATAGGGCCGGAACTGCCAGAAATTCTCGCCGATGCCTCGTTTGCGGCGGCCATGCCAGCCGGCGATCACGGTGTTGACGATGCGCCGCGCCTCGACCAGCAGGTCGGGCACCAGCGAAGCCCGCAACCGGCCACGGGCGAGCGCGTCGCGCGTCGCTGCCGGAGCCTGGACCTCGCCGATACGCGCCATCAAATCCCTTTCACGAGTTTCGCCACCACGTCACGTACGCTGGTGCCTTCGGCGCGGGCGGCGAAGGTCAGCGCCATGCGGTGCTGTAGCGCCGGCTCGGCCAGCGCCCGCACGTCGTCGACCGAGGGCGCCAGCCGCCCATCGTAGAGCGCGCGCGCCCTCGTGCACAGCATCAGCGCCTGGCTGGCGCGCGGGCCGGGACCCCAGGCGACATGCTTGTCGGTCTCGGCATTGCCTTGCCCGGGACGCGCCGAACGCACCAGAGTGAGGATCGCCTCGACGACGCTTTCGGGCACCGGCATGCGGCGGATGAGCGTCTGGATCTCCTTCAATCGCGCCGGCTGCAGCACGTTCTGCGCCTTGGCGTCCTCGATGCCTGTGGTTTCCAGGAGGATGCGGCGCTCGGCCTCGATTTCGGGGTAGAGGATATCGACCTGCATCAGGAAGCGGTCGAGCTGGGCTTCCGGCAACGGATAGGTGCCTTCCTGCTCCAGCGGGTTCTGCGTCGCCAGCACATGGAAGGGGGCGGGCAGGTCATAGCGGGCGCCGGCAATGGTGACGTGGTATTCCTGCATGGCCTGCAGCAGCGCCGACTGGGTGCGCGGCGAGGCGCGGTTGATCTCGTCAGCCATCAGCAGCTGGGCGAAGATCGGCCCGGGGATAAAGCGGAAGGAACGTTTGCCGGTCTCGTCCTGCTCCATCACCTCGGAACCGAGGATGTCGGACGGCATCAGGTCGGGCGTAAACTGGATGCGGCGCGAATCGAGGCCGAGCACGATTCCCAGCGTTTCGACCAGCTTGGTCTTGGCGAGGCCGGGAACACCGACCAGCAGCGCATGGCCACCGGCCAGCAGCGCCACGAGCGTCCGCTCGATAACACTCTCCTGGCCGAAGATCACCCGGCCGACCCCGTCGCGGATTCTGGAAATGTCGGCCAGCGCCTTTTCGGCCTCGGCGATCATATCCGTTTCGCTGATCGGGCTTTCCTTGACCATCACGCTCATTCGGCTCGATCCCTTTGGTTGGAAATACCGGCCCGCACCATATCATAGGTTGCCGCGATTCGGCCTCGCGTAGCGCCTATGGTCGAACTTAAATCACAGACTTAGGCTGACAAGCGGAACAACAGTGACTATTTCGTGACGATGACGGAACACGACGAACATCGCCAACAAAGCCTTACGCAGGCAACCGAGGCGCGCGGCCTGGAAGCGCTGATCTCGCGCGCGGCGCGTGCCGGCAAGGGTGCGGCGCCCGTCGAACGCTGGAATCCCGACTTTTGCGGCGATCTCGACATGGAGATCAAGGCCGACGGCACCTGGTTCTATCTCGGCACGCCGATCGGCCGCATGCCGCTGGTGCAGCTTTTTTCCTCGGTGCTGCGCAAGGACGCGGACGGAAGGACTTATCTGGTCACGCCTGTGGAAAAGGTCGGCATCCGCGTCGCCGATGCGCCGTTCATCGCCGTCGAAATGGATGTTTCGGGCAGTGGCGACGAACAGATCATCACCTTCCGCACCAATGTCGGCGACGTGGTCGAGGCGGGGCCGGAACGGCCGCTGCGTTTCATCGACGAGAACGAGACCGGGGGCCTGAAGCCCTATGTGTTGGTGCGCGGCAGGCTGGAAGCGCTGGTCGGGCGGCCTGTCATGTACGAGCTGGTCGGGCATGGCGAGGAGATCGAGATCGGCGGCAAGGCGATGTTTGCCGTGCGCTCAAAGGGCGCGGTGTTCCCGATCATGCCGGCGGACCAGTTGAAACGGCTCAGCGTATGATGGACCGCGTGTCACTGATGCCGTTTTCATCGGCGGATTTTCGCGCGCGCTTCGCCGCCCAGCCGGATGCCCATGCCGGCGACGATTATGGCGACCATCGCTTCAATCCGGGCCATCCGCGGCTGAACCCGGGCAAGCCGCTGCGCAATGCGGCGGTGCTGATCCCCGTGGTCGATCACGAAGACGAAGCGACGGTTTTGCTGACCAAGCGGGCCGAAAAGCTGCGCAACCATTCGGGGCAGGTGGCCTTTCCCGGCGGCACCATCGATGCGACCGATGCCAGCCCGGAGGCGGCGGCGCTGCGCGAAACCTTCGAGGAGATCGGCCTCGATCAGGACCGCATCGAGATCATCGGCCGCATGCCCGACTATGTCGCCGGCAGCGGCTATCGCATCGCGCCGGTGCTGGGCATCGTGCGGCCCGGCTTCCAGCTCGACTTGAATGCCGACGAGGTCGATGCCGCCTTCGAAGTGCCGCTGCGCTTTCTGATGGATCCGGTGAATCACAAGCGCGACAGCCGCATGTGGAACGATCTCGAATGGTTCTTCTACGACATGCCCTATGGCGACCGCCGCATCTGGGGCGTCACCGCCGGCATCATCCGCACGCTCTATGAAAGGCTCTATGCGTGAGTGTTTCGATCGCGGGCAGGGCCGACTGGCTTGCCGACAAGCATTTGCAGCGCCTGCTTGCCGCCCTGGCAGAAGGCGGCGAGGAGGCCCGTGTCGCCGGGGGCGCCGTGCGCAACACGCTGATGGGCCAGCCGGTCGCCGATGTCGACATCGCCACCACCTGTTTGCCGGAGGAAATCATCCGCCGCGCCGAGACGGAGGGTTTCAAGCCGGTGCCGACCGGTATCGAGCATGGTACCGTCACGGTGGTCGCCGGCGGTAAGCCCTATGAAATCACCACTTTGCGCGCCGATGTCGAGACCGACGGCCGCCGCGCCAAGGTGTCGTTCGGGCGCGACTGGAAACTCGATGCCGAGCGGCGCGACTTCACCATCAACGCCCTCTACGCGGACGCGGATGGCTCCGTCGTCGACCTGGTCGGCGGCATCGCCGATATCGAGGTGCGACGGCTGCGCTTTATCGGTGATGCGGAGGCACGCATCCGTGAGGATTATCTACGCATCCTGCGCTTTTTCCGCTTTTTCGCCTGGTATGGCGAAGGCCGGCCTGACGCCGAGGGGCTGAAGGCCTGCGCCCGGCTGAAGGATGGCCTGGCGCAACTTTCGGCGGAGCGCGTCTGGTCCGAGCTGAAGAAACTGCTTTCGGCGCCTGATCCGTCGCGGGCGCTGTTGTGGATGCGGCAGGCTGGCGTTTTGACCGCCGCGCTGCCGGAAAGCGAGAAATGGGGCATCGACGCGATCCACGGGCTGACCAAGGCGGAGAAGGATCTGGGCTGGGCGGCCGATCCGATGCTGCGGCTGGAGGCGATCGTGCCGCCGGATGCCGCGCGCATGAAGACGCTGGCCGAGCGGCTGAGGTTTTCGACCGCGGAATCAGACCGTTTGCGCTACTGGGCGATCTCCACGACCGTTGAGCCGAAGACGACCGAGGGCGAACTGGCGAAAAGGCTCTATCGCGGCGACCGGCAAGGGGTTGTCGACCGCCTGCGGCTGTCGCTTGCCGGAGCCCGGGTGCGCGCTGTCGAGGACAATAACGCGCTGCTCGAAGCCGGCGGCTTTTCGCGCCTGCTGGCCTTCGCGCTCAAATGGGAAAAACCGGTGTTTCCGCTGAAAGGCGCCGACCTGACGGCGCTCGGCGCCACGCCGGGGCCGAAGCTGGGCGAAATCCTCAAGAACCTCGAGACCGAATGGATCGAGGCGGGATTTGCCCCCGATCGCGGCGCGCTGCTCGAACGCGCCGCGAAGGCGCTTGAAGCTTAGACTTGATCCTGGCCGGACGACCGTGCCGAAAGAAAAGCCATAACCGAGGCGACGATTTGACCGGGCGAAGCGTCGCTTTCCTACCTGATCGCCGTGGGAGCCAGCGCGCGCGAAAGGCTTGCCTCGCCCTTGCCGTAGACGGAGGCGTTGTAGTTGACCAGCGTGTCGGTACGAGCCGTGTTGAGCAGATCGTTGGTGATCTGGATTGGCGTGGCGCTGGTGAATTTGCTGCCGATGATCGCCGCATATCCTGAAATGATCGGTGCGGCGAAGGAGGTGCCATAAAGGCCTGTCTTGCTTCCATCGACACCAACAACGAGGAAGTGGCTTTGCACCAGCGGATTGGAGCCGGCGGTGTTGGAATACCAGGCAAGCTGGGCCTTGCTGGACGTTGTGCCGTTGGTGGACAGCGCACCGACGAAGATCGCGGATGGTTTTCCAATCAGGGCAAGGTCGAGATAGTCCTGCTGGCCGTTCGTGATCCCGCCCACGGCAACCGAATCGTTGCCCGCGGCCTTCGAAACAACAGCCGTTCCCCTGGTGGCATAGGAGATGATGGAGGCCTCTTCCGGGGCCCAGCCGATCTGGTTCGAGCTGTAGCCCGCCCTGGCGTACATGCCGTAGCTCAGATTGAGCACGTTCAGGCCGGGCGCCAGGCCGACGGCGGAACCGGTTGAGAAGTCCTTCGACCTGATGGTCGCCAAGGGCGCGATCATGCCGGCTTCCTCACGCGTCCATTCACCGTGGCGCTGGGTTTGAACCCCGACACCGAAATTGCCGGAGAAGCGCGATGTGCTGGAGAAATCGTCGACTATCGTGATCGTGACGCCCTTGCCCTTGTATCCCGCCGCCCAAGCGGCGCCTACGTCGGGGCTCATCCACCGCTGCACTGTTGGCGTGCCCGCGGCCGGGATCGTTGCGCTCACGCATGTGGACAGGCCGCCGCCGTGGCACAGCGCGGCCATCTCGTCCGCACTGACCGCCTCCTGTGCCGACGCCATCGGCGCCGACAGGATGGCGAGAGCCGTGGCGATACCGAATTTCAGGCAACTCCGGGACATGCTCTTACTCCGTTCAGACAAGAACCAAGACGGGTGATCGCGAATTTCGGGGCGAGATGATTTTCTCATTTACATCCTCCCGGCGATCAGAAAGTAACACGGTAATTCAGCCAGATGTGCTGGCTCTCCGGTTTAGCGTTAACCAGATATTTCAAGGTTTCCTCAGGCGCCATCTGGCTGGCCGCGAGCCGGCAATTGACGCTGTAGGTGCCAAAATCACCGTAGTCGGCTTCGCAGGACTTTTCGGTGAGCTTGCCGCCGATGGTCGTGGTGAGTGAAAGGGAAAGGGTGCTGTTCGGGTTCGGATGCATCTGAGTGAGGAAGCCAAGCTTGAGGCTGGGCTCGATCCGATACTTCTCGCCCTGTTCGCCGGTCCCAAATCCCCAAAGGATGCCGGTATCCTCCGTGATCTGGGTGAGCAGGTCTACATGCATGTCGACCCAGCTTGCCCGGTACCATTGGTTGAAGGAGACAAAGGTCCCGTTCTGCAGTTCGTAGCCGCCATTGCCCAGGCTTCTCGCGCGATCACTGAGCGGCGAGCCCTGATGTATGTCGACCAACGATGTCGTCATGTCCTGGGCAGCAGCCGGGGACGCCCCGATGAGCGCGCCCAGCAGGAACACCATCGTGCCGAACCTCACTCGACTGCCGGACTTTTCGCGCATGCGCGAAACACCTCGCCCCACTGATTCCGGACCAGTGCCTGGTGGCGAAGGGCTTCTCTGGCAGCCCACTGTAGCCGGATTATCCGACCGACAGTGGCACGGGTTCGGTTACCGCGTGGTTTATTTTAGCTGAGGCAAATATGATTTTTTGACCCTGCGGGGTCTGGCTCGCTCGGCGTCCGCGATGGCGCTTCCATTCAATCTCGAAGCGCCAACGCGGCTGTTTTTCCGTTGCCGACGGCTCCTGGCCAGGGCAAAGCCTAGGCGGCGTCGCGCACCTTCTCTATGCGCGAGCGGATCGCTTCGATCATAGTTTCGCGGATTGTCGTCTCGCCATGCGTCTCGCGCATATGCTCGACGGCACGGCGCATCACTTCGGCTTCCTCGTCGGCACGGGTGTGCCACTCACAGCCGGGAACAAGCGAGCCGCAGTGGAATTGCTTCATCGGATTTCTCCTTTTCCTCCAGGGAGCCGGTCGAGGCTCCGCCACTTTTTTGGCCCACGGTCCATTCCCGGACGTGGGCGGGGCGAGAACTATAACACGGGAGGGGCGGTCTGGTTGCATCAAAGCATCGTGCGCCACCCGCCCTGTCTCCTCGACTTGACGCGATTCCGGACGGAATTGCTCCGGCTGATCCTACGGCCAGCGCACCTCCGGCGGCAGGCTGGACAGGATCGAGGCGACGTTGCCGCCGGTCTTCAGGCCGAAGATGGTGCCGCGATCGTGAAGCAGGTTGAATTCGACATAGCGACCACGGCGGATGAGCTGTTCGTCGCGGTCGCCGTCTGTCCAGTTTTCGTTGAAATTGGCGCGCACGAGGTGGCCGTAGACGACGAGGAAGGAGCGTCCGACGTCCTGGACGAAGTTGAAGTCGGCGTTCCAGCCGCCCTTGTCCTCGCCAGAATGCAGCCAGTCGAAGAAAATCCCGCCAACGCCGCGCGGCTCGTTGCGGTGCGGCAGGAAGAAATACTCGTCGCACCAGGCCTTGAATTTCGGGTGGTCGGCAATGGCGGCGTTCTTCTCGCATGCGAACTGCATGGCGCGGTGGAAGGCGACAGTGTCGGGGTCGTCCTGGGTGCGGCGGCGGTCGAGCACCGGCGTCAGATCGGCGCCGCCACCGAACCATTGCCTCGAGGTGACCACCATGCGTGTGTTCATGTGCACGGCCGGAACGTTGGGGTTCCAGGGGTGCGCGATCAGCGAGATGCCGGAGGCCCAAAAACGCGGGTCTTCCTCGGCGCCGGGCATCTGCTTCCTGAATTCGGGCGAGAACTCGCCGTAAACGGTCGAAGTGTGGACGCCGACCTTCTCGAAGACACGGCCATGCATCATCGACATGGTGCCGCCGCCACCCTTGCCGGCATCACGTTCCCAGGGTGTCTTTTCAAAGCGGCCCGGCGACCATGAGGCGAGAGGGCCCTGGAGATCCTGCTCGATCTGCTCGAAAGCGCCGCAGATGCGTTCGCGCAGCGCCTCGAACCACAGGCGCGCCTTCATCTTCTTTTCTTCGATGTCGGCGGGCAGGCCTACCAGTATTTCAGGTCGTTCCAAAATGCCGTCTCCGGTTGCGGGGCGACCGCCCCTACAAATGACTCGTCTTTTGCCGGCGCGATCCCTAATCTCTTAGGGAACAGGGTCAAGTCACTTTGCTTTTGCGCATGATCCTTTCCGAAACTCGGATTCCGATTTTCGGGTCATGCGCCAGGCGCAGGGAGTTGTTTGGTGCGCACCCCGGCAAGACCGCCGCTGGATGGCCTGAAGAAAAGGCTCGATCAAAGCCGGGCTGAGCGCGCACGCATGCCGCGCGACGGTTTTCTGCGTGAGACCTTCGTCCTGCCGCGCTCCGATGCGCGGCTCAAGGCCAAGGAGTGGTTCGAGCGCTTTCCCAAGCAAGCCTACTGGACCGAGATCGAAAGCTGGTTCGAACGCCCGGGCGACCTGATCGAGTTCACGATCAGGCGGTTGCCGGCGGCGGACTAAAGAACGTCACGAGAAAATAGGTCGCGCAATTTTGGAGAATCCAGGATCAGGTTCTCGCCAAGTAGCTTGCCGAATTTTTCAAAGCCCATTTTCCGCGCCTCGTCGAAGCTCAAGGACGTAAAGAGCGTTGGCATGCCGCCGGAGTCCACCCGGTAGATCGTAATGAGTTGTGTCTCTTCTTCAGGTTGGATTAGATGTCCCAGCACTGACGGTTCCTTCCGTATCGCCTCATAGTCGCATTGCTTTCATTCAGGTTGCAACCAACCTTCTCGCCCCAGTGCCTTCCTTCGCCAGCCGGTCGCCCTTGTTCCTGAGCGGGCATTTGTCGATCGACATGCAGCCGCAGCCGATGCAGTCGATCAGCCCGTCGCGCAGTTTCTTCAGCTGGGCGATCTTGTGGTCGAGCGCGTCGCGCCAGGCGGTCGAAAGCAATCCCCAGTCGTCGCGCGTCGGCGTGCGGCCTTCCGGCAGGGAGGCCAGTGCCTCGCCGATTTCGGCCAGCGAGATGCCGACCTCCTGCGCGACCTTGATGATTGCCACCCGCCGCAGCACGTCGCGGCCATAACGCCTCTGGTTGCCTGACGTGCGGTGGCTGCGGATCAGCCCGCGCGTCTCATAAAAATGCAGCGCCGACACCGCGACGCCGCTGCGCATGGCCACCTGGCCGACCGTCAATTCCGTTACCGGTGCCATTTCTCACTTTCCGCTTGACCTCAAGTTAAGTTGAGCTTGTAGCGAAGAAATGTTGATTGGGCAATGACAGGAGAAGGCGATGTGCGCCTGGGTGAGAATGACCGGAGAAACCGCTGTCGTCGGCGACGACGAGGCCATCGATGGGCCGCCGATCCTATCCGAGCTGCCGGACGGCTTCGCCCGCCACCATGGCGACGGACAGCGCGACATTGATGCTGCGCGCGCTGCCCTGCATGGGGATGGTCAGCCGCGCATCCGCCGCCTGATGGACAGGATCCGGCACGCCCGCGGATTCGCGGCCGAACAGAAGCATGTCGCCGTCGGCAAAGCTGAAGTTGGTGTAGGGGGTCGCCGCCTTGGTCGACAGAAGCACCAGCCGGCGCCCGTCCTTCTTGCGCCGGTCCTCGAAGGCGTTCCAGTCGACATGCCGGGTCAGGGCAGCCATTTCGAGGTAGTCCATGCCGGCGCGCTTGAGCGCCTTGTCGGAAAGCGGAAAGCCGGCCGGCTCGATGATGTCGACGCCAAGGCCGAGACAAGCGGCGAAGCGCAGGATTGTCCCGGTATTGCCGGCAATGTCCGGCTGGTAGAGCGCGATGCGGAGACGACAGTTCATTTCCGCATCCTTCTAATAAGTGGCAGATCGGCCACAGGAGTTTCCCGGTTTTGGAAATTCCTGGACCTGCGGGTGGCCATTTTCTGCGAAGTCGGGTATGTCAGTCGCATTGTCAACCCGAACCGATGGAGGGGACACTCATGATGACCATGCACATCCAGCGCCCCTCTCGTGGGCTTGTACGCCTGCCGGCGGCTTCGGTTCGACGATTCTCCTGACTCTCTAAGACTTGATCGCACCGATTCCCGCCGAAACGATTTTTCGGCTCTCGAAGGAATCCTGCGATGTTTTTCAAAAAGTCAAAAGGGCTGAACGCCCCACCTGAACATGTCCGGACCGACTCGTTCAGTCGCGTCCGGACCGACACTTGTCGTGTCCAGACCGATGCCGAGCGTCGGTTGCGGACCGAGGCAATCCGTGCCTCCGGCCGAATGCCGGCGGACGATGTTGCTTGGCCTTTTCATCTCTATTTTCATACGGAGGACGGACCGATGTTCGATCCCTACAGAATACCGGGCTCGAGGAGCCTGCATATCCACCGACTGCCGACCTGGGCACTGCTGATCGGCGAGACCCATTCGTCGGCGGTCCATGCCGAAGTCCGGCGCCGGCCGCATCGCGGCATGCTGCCGGATGTCGATTTCTCGCACGCTGTTCCGGACCCCAGCCGGCCTTCGCTGGTGCGCCGGATCATCCGGCTGATCCGGCCGGGCGCGAAAATCCGGCTTGTCGACATCGCGCCGTCAGGATCAGCAAACGAGCCTGTCGGCGAAAAGCCCGCGAACCCCTATATAGCGCGAAGCAGGGCCGACGGTCCGGATGATTCCGGACCGTCGGCCCTCGGCGCCACACGGTCCGAGGACTTCGTACGTTCACGCGCCGCGTAAGCGGAAAACAGATTTTCACAGGCATGACCTATGTTGTTGTTCAGCTGGTTTGAAAGAAGGCTCGATCCGTTCCCCGCGGCGGAACCGGTCGAGCCGCCCAAGACTCTGGTGGCCTTCTGCCTGCATTATACGCGCGGCGCCTGGCCCTATATCCTTGTCGACGCGGTGCTGGTCGCGGCCATCGCCATCGCGGAAGTGTGGATGTTCGGCTTCCTTGGCCGCATCGTCGACTGGCTGTCGGGGCAGAATCGCGAAACCTTCCTTCAAACGGAAGGCTGGAAGCTTGCCGCCATGGCCTTCATCGTGCTGTTCGCACTGCCGAGCACGGTATGGGTGCATTCGCTGCTCAACCAGCAGACGCTGATGGGCAACTATCCCATGCGCATCCGCTGGCAGGTGCACCGCTACTTGCTCAACCAGTCGATGAGCTTCTACCAGGACGAGTTCGCCGGCCGCATCGCCACCAAGCTGATGCAGACCGCGCTCGCCGTGCGCGAATGCGTCATCAAGGTGATCGACGTGCTCAACTACGTCATAGTCTATTTCCTGGGCATGCTGTTGATCGTCGGCTCCGCCGACTGGCGGCTGGCCGCGCCGCTGGGCGTCTGGCTGGTCGGCTACATCCTGTTGCTGCGTTACTTCATCCCCCGCCTGGGCAAGGTCGGCGAGGAGCAGGCCAATGCGCGCTCGGTCATGACCGGTCGCGTCGTCGACAGCTACTCCAACATCCAGACGGTCAAGCTGTTCAGTCATGCCAAGCGCGAGGCGACTTTCGCCAGGGAAGGCATGATGGGCTTCCTCGACACGGTCTACCGGTCGATGCGGCTGGTGACGGTGCTTTTCGGCACGCTCTACATCCTGAACGCCCTGCTGCTGTTCTCGGTCACCGCCATTTCGCTGTGGCTGTGGATGGGGCAAGTGGTGACGATCGGCGCGGTCGCCGTGGTCATCGGCCTGGTGCTGCGGATGTGGGGCATGTCGCAGTGGATCATGTGGGAGATGTCGGGCCTGTTCGAGAACATCGGCACCGTGCAGGACGGCATCGCCTCGATCTCGCTGCCGCGCCTTGTCGAGGACAGGCCGGACGCGAAGGAGATCGCCGTTTCCAGGGGCGAGATCCGCTTCGAGGATATCCGCTTCCACTATGGCAAGCAGAAGGGCGTGATCGAAAACCTGTCGCTGACGGTGAAGCCGGGCGAGAAGGTCGGCATTGTCGGCCGCTCGGGCGCCGGCAAGTCGACGCTGGTCAATCTGCTGTTGCGCTTCTACGATCTGGAAAGTGGCAAGATCCTGATCGACGGCCAGGAGATCGCCGGCGTGAAGCAGGATTCGCTGCGCGCCCAGATCGGCATGGTCACGCAGGACACCTCGCTGCTGCATCGGTCGGTGCGCGAGAACATCCTCTACGGCCGGCCTGATGCTTCGGACGAGATGCTTGTCGAGGCGGCTCGGCGGGCCGAGGCGCTGGACTTCATTGGCGGGCTCGCCGATCACAAGGGCCGCAAGGGGTTCGACGCCTATGTCGGCGACCGCGGCGTCAAATTGTCCGGCGGCCAGCGGCAACGCATCGCCATTGCTCGCGTTATGTTGAAGGATGCGCCTATACTTATCCTTGACGAGGCGACGTCGGCGCTGGATTCCGAGGCGGAAGCGGCCATCCAGGAGAACCTCTACAAGCTCATGCAGGGCAAGACCGTCATCGCCATCGCCCACCGGCTGTCGACAATCGCGGCGATGGACAGGCTTGTGGTGATGGATCAGGGCCGAGTCATCGAGGAAGGTTCGCATGACGAACTGGTCGCCAAGGGCGGGCTCTACGCGCAGCTCTGGCAACGCCAGTCGGGCGGGTTCCTGCTCGAGGACATACCGGCCGAAATCGCCAATGACGTGATCGCGAAGGGGCAAGCCGCAGAATGATGGCCGCCGCATGATGACAGCCATCTATCGCTGGTTCGAGAACTGGGTCTATCCGTTCAGGGAGCCGGCGAATCTTCGGCCACCGTCGAGCGTCGGCGGCTTTCTCTGGCACTATGTCGGCCAGGCGAAGTTCGCCTTCTTTGCCATGCTGGTCATTGGCGGCATCGCGCCGCTGGTCGAGGCCGGCCTGTTCTACTTCGTCGGGCGGCTGGTCGATATACTCGACCAGCTTCCCGGCGAGCGCAGTTGGCACGCGCTGTGGACCGCCGCCGGCCCCGAGCTGGTGTTCATGATCGCGGTCGTGCTGGTCATCCGTACCATCGTCGTCGGCCTGTCGGCACTGGTCGACGAGCAGACGATCACGCCCGGCTTCTACAATCTGGTGCGCTGGCAGGCGCACCGGCATGTGTCGCGCCAGTCCTATGCCTTCTTCCAGAACGATTTCGCCGGCCGTATCGCGACGAAAGTCTGGCAGGCGGGGCAAGCGACCGGCGACCTGATGGAGAGTTTCATCGAAGTCGTCTGGTTCATGGTCGTCTACACGGTGACGACGCTGGCGCTGGTCGCCGGACTGGATCTCAGACTGGCGGTGCTGGTGGTGATCTGGATCTCCGCCTTCGGCTGGCTGGCAAAGCTCTATCTGCCTGCGATCCGCAAACATGCCGAGGCGACCGCCGAGGCCGGCTCGATGATCAATGGCCGCATCGTCGATTCCTATTCCAACGTGCAGACGCTGAAACTGTTCACGGCCGACGGCGACGACCGCTACATCCGGAACGGCTTCGACATTTATCTCGACGCGCTGCGCCCCTTCACCCGCCGGCTGACCGGCGTGCGCATGGCGCTGACGACGCTGTCGGGCATCATGATCACGGCGATCGGTTGTTTTGCCGTCTATCTCTGGGTCGAGGGCTCGATCACCGTCGGTGCGGTCGCCTTCACGCTGTCGCTGGTGCTGCGGCTCAACATGCTGCTTGGCCGGCTGATGATGCAGCTCAACAGTATTCTGCGCAATCTCGGTGTGCTGGAGAATTCCAAGGCGCTGATCTCGCAGCCGCTCGGGCTTGTCGATGCGCCCGACGCCAGGGAGCTTGTCGTGGCCGGCGGTCGCATCGACGTAAAAGGGGTCGAGTTCCACTACGGCAAGGGGTTCGGCGTGCTGAACGGCATCGACCTCGTCGTCAAGCCGGGCGAAAAGGTCGGACTGGTCGGGCCATCGGGTGCCGGCAAGACCACGCTCGCCAATCTGATCCTGCGGCTCTACGACCTGGAGGGCGGGTCGATCACCATCGATGGCCAGAATGTTTCCGACGTGACGCAGAATTCACTGCGCGCCAATATCGGCGTCGTCAGCCAGGACACCGCGCTCTTCCACCGTTCGCTGCGCGACAACATCAAGCTCGGCATGCCTGACGCAACCGACGCCGACGTGATCGCCGCGGCAAAAAAAGCCGAGGCGCACGACTTCATCCTGGGCCTGCGCGACAACCGGGACCGAGCCGGCTACGAGGCCTTTGTCGGCGAGCGCGGCGTGAAACTGTCGGGCGGACAGCGCCAGCGCGTGGCGATCGCCCGTGTCTTTCTGAAGGACGCGCCGATCCTGATCCTCGACGAGGCGACCTCGGCGCTCGATTCCGACATCGAGGCGGCGATCCAGGAGAATCTCGCCCGGCTGATGGAGGACAAGACGGTTATCGCCATCGCCCACCGGCTGTCGACCATCGCCGCGCTCGACCGTCTTGTGGTGCTGGACGGCGGCCGCATCGTCGAGCAAGGCACGCATGACGAACTGGTGGCGCTCGACGGGCTTTATGCGCGGCTGTGGAAGCGGCAGTCCGGCGGCTTCCTCTATCACGAGGAAAGCGTGCTCGAAGAGACGCGGCCGGCGGAGTAGGCGCATGGGCGGAACGCCGGAAGTCGGTTATGTGCTCAAGCGGCTGCGGCCGACCACGCCGGCCTTCGACAGGCTGAAGGATGAGAGCCGGCTGGAAGGCTACTGGATGCTGGTGCGCCTGGCGGATGGTTGGGCAAGCGGCCGCAACAAGTTCCTGAAGCGGGGCGAGGCGTTGTTCGGGGCGTGGCATGGCGCCGAACTTGCCGGTGTATGCGGGCTGAACATCGATCCCTATGTCGAGGGCAGGGACCAGGGGCGGGTCCGGCACCTGTTCGTCAGCGCGCCTCACCGCCGCGCCGGCCTCGGCCGCATGCTGGTCGAGACCGTCATCGATCGGGCACGCCGCTATTTCACTGCGTTGAACACCCGCGCGCCGCAGGACGCCTTCGGCTTTTATGAAAGGCTTGGCTTCCGGCGCGTGGAAGGCGAAGAATTCGTCACCCACCGCATGCGTTTCGGGAAGGGGAACTGAAATGTCCTTGCGTCCACCATCCCATCTTGCCGGCTCTTCAGCCGCTGAAGCGGCCTTTGGCGCGCTTGGCCACGAAATCTTGGCCGAAAAGGCGGCCGCACTTGGCCGTGCCGGCCAAAAGGTCGAGGAAACGCTGGCCAGGTTGCGCGACAATGCAGATGAGGAGTTGCGCCCCAGGCTTCTCAAGGAGGCCGCCGAGGCGGTGCACGGCTATTTCATCCAGCGCGAGCTGTGCGGCTTGCGCAAGCACGATGGCGTCATCCGCGAATACGACATCCCCAGGGCTGTGCTGGTCAGGCTCGGCGCCCGGTAGGCTCGGAGCTTGCGGCGCTGATTTCCCTATGGAATCGCGCCAGGCGGATGGCGAGCGCTTCGGGATTCTCGTCGGCGACGAAGTGCCCGCTGTCGGCGATGATGTCGCCCACGACTTTTGAGAGCCCGGCCGGCCGCAGGCCATCGACATAGTCGCCGATCTCGCCGGGCTCGGCCGCACCCCTCAGATACAGCACCGGAACCGCGATCGGCTTGCCGGCCCACTTGGCATTGGCCTCGGCATCCTCGGGGAAGGCGCGATACCAGCCGAAACCGGCCTGGAGGCTTTCGGACCGGGAATAGGCCCTTGCGTAGATTTCCCTGGCATCGTCAGCGATCGAGGCCCCGTCCTTCGAAAGCACATTGAAGAAGAAGTCGAAATAGGCGCTCTGATGGCCGCTCACCAGCGTTTCCGGCAAGGCTGGAACGGCATGGAATGCAAAGTGCCAGATCCGCGGATTGCGAATGACCTTCTCCCATGGCGCTACGCCTGGAATGACGACATCCATGATCACCGCGCCGGACAGAATCTCCGGATGGTCGCGCAACAGGGCGAATACGATCTGGCCGCCGACATCATGGCCGGCAACCACCAGGTGCCGCAGCCCGCAAGCTTCGGCGACGCCTCTCATCAGCCTTGCCAGGGTCCGCTTGTCGCCGGCCCGGGGCATGCCTTGCGAGCCACCGATGCAGGGCAGGTCGGGGGCGACGACCCGGTAGTCGGCTGCCAGCCGGCTGATCACCCGTTCGAACGCGTAGGAGCTTTGCGGCCATCCATGCAGCAGGAGGAATGCCGGCGCTTCGGGCGGACCCGCCTCGCGGATGGCAATGCTCAGCCCTTCGATTTCGACGGTCGAGATTTGCATGTCCTGATCCTGCCGACTGCCTATGCCATAGATCTAGTCGGCAATCGGGAAATCGACAGGGCTATCAACCGTCACTCGAGCCACTTCGTGATGAACGTGCCGTTCTCGTGAATGTCGGTCGTTTCCAGCGGACCCGGACCGAGATTGGTGAATTTGTGCGGCGTGTGGGGTGGCACGATGACAATCTGGCCGGCGGAAGCCTCGATTTCCTTGTCGCCCACGGTAAACAGGCCAGTGCCCTGGCGGATGATGAAGATCTCGCTGTAAGGGTGGGAATGCAGCCGCGGGCCGCCGCCTTCATCAGGCAGGTAGTTGAAGATCAGGCAGGAGTTGGAGCCGTAGGCGCCGCCTTGCAGCTCGCCCTTCCAGTGGTCGGAGCGAACCGCCCATTCCTCACGGTCTATGACGTGTGCCATGCCTGGGAGGATAGATCACACCGGCGCCCTGTGTCGAGGCAAGCTGGAGCCCTTGGATTTACGGTTGTTTCCCGGTTGTTTAGCCGCCTTTTGCGGCCATTCGCCGTCCCGCCGGACAATAGGGGATTTTGTCCCCGCGACAATCTGCCCTTGTGCCTTGACCCGTCTGGACAAAAACGGGCTTCACGCATAAACCGAAGTCCAAATGCCGGAGGAATTCGCTAGCCTGTTCGCCATGCGCTGTCGGGTTGGCGTGATTGAGCGGGGAACAAGGCTCGGCCACCGGCGCGGAAGAGGCGAAAGGATCAGGCACCCGTGAGCGCAACCGATATCCACGATCCCAATCGTCGAGATTTTCTTTATGTCGCCACGGGCATGGCTGCCGTGGTCGGGGCCGGCGCCGTCGCCTGGCCTTTCATCGACCAGATGCGCCCCGATGCCTCGACGCTGGCGCTCGCCTCGGTGGAAGTCGATGTCGCCTCGCTGACGCCTGGCATGTCGCTGATCGTCAAGTGGCGCGGCAAGCCGGTCGTGGTGCGCAACCGCACCGAAAAGGAAATGAAGGACGGCGAGGCCGTCAACCTCTCCGATCTCAAGGATCCGATCGCCCGCAACGCCAATCTGCCGGCCGATGCGCCGGCGACCGACGCCAACCGCACCACGCCCGGCAAGGAAGCCTGGATGGTGATGGTTCAGGTCTGCACGCATCTGGGCTGCATCCCGCTCGGCCAGGAAGGCGATTTCGGCGGCTGGTTCTGCCCGTGCCACGGTTCGCAGTACGACACGGCCGGCCGCATCCGCAAAGGCCCGGCGCCCGAGAACATGGCTGTGCCGGTATTCAAATTCATTTCCGATACCAAGATCCTTATCGGTTGAGGCAGGGGATATTTCGATGAGCGAGGGACACTCGACCTATACGCCCAAGACCGGTATCGAACGCTGGTTCGACGCCCGCATGCCGCTGCCGCGGATGGTCTACGACAGCTTCATCGCCTATCCGGTGCCGCGCAACCTCAACTATGCGTGGACCTTTGGCGGCATCCTGGCGATCATGCTGGTGGCGCAGATCCTGACCGGCATCGTGCTGGCCATGCACTACACGGCCGACACCAATCTCGCCTTCGGCTCCGTCGAAAAGATCATGCGTGACGTCAACTCCGGCTGGCTGTTGCGCTATATGCATGCCAACGGCGCCTCGTTCTTCTTCATCGCTGTCTACATCCACATCTTCCGTGGCCTCTATTACGGCTCCTACAAGGCGCCGCGCGAGTTGCTGTGGATCCTGGGCTGCATCATCTATCTCCTGATGATGGCGACCGGCTTCATGGGCTATGTGCTGCCATGGGGGCAGATGAGCTTCTGGGGCGCCACCGTCATCACCGGCTTCTTCAGCGCCATTCCGCTGGTCGGCGACTGGATCCAGCAGCTGCTGCTCGGCGGCTTTGCCGTCGACAACCCGACGCTGAACCGCTTCTTCGCGCTGCACTACCTCTTGCCGTTCATGATTGCCGGCGTCGTCGTGCTGCACGTCTGGGCACTGCATGTGGTGGGCCAGTCGAACCCGACCGGCATCGAGGTCAAGTCGAAGACCGACACCGTCGCCTTCACGCCCTACGCGACCATCAAGGACGCGTTCGGCATGATCGTGTTCCTGTTCTTCTTCGCCTATTTCGTCTTCTACCTGCCGAACTATCTCGGCCATCCGGACAATTACACGGTCGCCAACCCGCTGAAGACCCCGGCCCATATCGTTCCGGAATGGTACTTCCTGCCGTTCTACGCGATCCTGCGCGCCATCACCTTCAACATCGGGCCGATCAATTCCAAGCTCGGCGGCGTGCTGTGCATGTTCGGCGCCATCGTCATGCTGTTTCTGGTGCCGTGGCTCGACACCTCCAAGGTGCGCTCGGCGGTCTACCGGCCCTGGTACAAGCTGTTCTTCTGGCTGTTCGTGGCCGATGCCATCCTGCTGGGCTGGCTGGGCTCGCAACCGGCGGAAGGCAGCTATGTGTTCATGGCGCAGATGGCGACGCTGTTCTACTTCGCCTTCTTCCTGGTCGCGCTGCCGGTGCTTGGCCTGATCGAGACGCCCCGCAGGCTGCCGAACTCGATCACCGAGGCGGTGCTCGAAAAGAACAAGGGCGGCAGCGGGCATCCGGCGGGCGCCACGGCCGCGCCAGAGACCAAGGGCTGAGCGGTAGAGAATCTAAGGGGATTTGGCATGAAAAAGATTCTCACTTCGCTGGCGCTGGTCGGCCTTGTGGCTGCCGGTACCGCAGCGTTCGCGGCCGAAGAGGCGCACAATGCGGCGGCACCCACGCATTTCCCGATCAACGAGCCGAAGGAAATGAGCTGGAGCTTCACCGGCCCGTTCGGCACCTATGACAAGGCGCAGCTGCAGCGCGGTCTGAAGGTCTACAAGGAAGTCTGCTCGGCCTGCCATTCGATGAACCTGGTGGCGTTCCGCACGCTGTCGGACCTCGGCTACAACGACGCCCAGATCAAGACGCTGGCCGCCGAATACACCATCCATGACGGCCCCAACGACGCCGGCGACATGTTCGACCGTCCCGGCAAGCCGTCCGACCATTTCCCGGCGCCGTTCGCCAATGAGGAAGCCGCGGCTGCCTCCAATGGTGGCGCCGCCCCGCCCGACATGTCGCTGCTGGCCAAGGCGCGCGGCGTCGAGCGTGGCTTTCCGCAGTTCGTCTTCGATATCTTCACCCAGTATGACGCGGGCGGGCCCGACTACATCCATTCGCTGCTGACCGGCTACGACCAGACGCCGCCTGCCGGAATGGTCATTCCCGAGGGCACGCACTACAACCCGTACTTCATGTCGGGTGTGTCGTTGAAGATGCCCAAGCCGCTCTCCGACGGTCAGGTGACCTATGACGACGGCTCGCCGCAGACCGTCGACCAGTATTCGCGCGACGTATCGGCCTTCCTGACCTGGGCCGCCGAGCCGCATATGGAAGACCGCAAGAAGACGGGCTTCCGCGTGCTGGTGTTCCTGCTGCTCTTCGGCGCGCTGGTCTACCTGACCAAGCGCAAGGTGTGGGAAGGCGTGGCCCACTAAGCCGCGCAACCAACGACCAAAAAGGCGCCGAAAGGCGCCTTTTTGCTTTTCCGGCGACAGGCTGTGTCACATGGCCGTCACCGCCAACGGCGATCCTGCGCCATTCCCAACAAAGGATCGCACCCATGAAGAAATTCGCATCGCTGACTGCCGGTCTGCTGTTGCTGGTCATCGGCTCGGCCGCCCAGGCCGAAGACGCAAAACCCTTCGTCACGAACAAAGACATCGACCTAACGATGATCCTGCCGCCGCCACCGGCAAACGATTCGGCGCAGACCAAGGCCGAACTCGGCGAGGTGCTGACGCTGCAGGTGACGCGCACGACCGAGATGGCAGCCAGCGCCGTTGCCGACTCCGAGGAGAATGTCTGGCGCTTCGCCAATGTGATGGGGCCGAATTTCAACAAGGAGAAGCTGCCGAAATTCAGCGCCTTCTTCGATCGCGTGGTCGAGACCGAAGGCGCTGTCGTCGATCCGGCCAAGGATGTCTGGAAGCGGCCGCGTCCGCATCAGCTCAGCGATCTCGTCAAGCCGGCGGTCAAGCTGTCGAGCTCCGGCTCGTGGCCGTCCGGCCACGCCACCGTCGGCACCATGATGGGCATCATCCTGGCCGACATGGTTCCGGAGAAGCGCGCCGAGATCATGGCGCGCGCGGCCGAATACGCCCACAACCGTGAGGTTGGCGGTATCCACTATGCGTCCGACGTAGAAATGGGCAAGATTTCCGGCAGCGTCATTGCCGCGGTCCTGCTCAACCGCGACGACTTCAAGGCCGAATATGAAGTGGCCAGGGCAGAGCTTCGTTCCGATCTCGGCATGTAATCTTCGTCAGCAGTCGGCTTCGATGCGAGGGGCGCTTCAGGCGCCCCTTTCTTCTCACGGCCATGCTCGGCGGCAGTTCAGCAATTAGTCCGTTGGCAGGGCTGCATCGGATTGATATTCGAGGCATCGAAGGGCGGCGAATGTTGGCCCGCCACGGCCTTGGAAATCGATGATGCGACTCAACGACTGTCATAACTTTTCCGATTTCCGCCGCATGGCGCAGCGAAGGCTGCCGGGCCCGATCTTCGACTACATCGATGGCGCGGCCGACGATGAGGTCACCTATCGCCGCAACACCGAAAGCTTCGAGACCTGCGACCTCGTTCCCAACGTGCTGCGCGGGGTGGGCGAGATCGACATGTCGGTGACGGTGATGGGGCAGAAGCTGGCGATGCCGTTCTATTGCTCGCCGACCGCCCTGCAGCGACTGTTCCACCATCAGGGCGAGCGCGCGGTGGCCAAGGCCGCCGCCAAATACGGCACCATGTTCGGTGTCTCTTCGCTTGGCACCGTCAGCCTCGAGGAGGCGCGCGGGATCAGCGCCAGTCCGCAGGTCTACCAGTTCTATTTCCACCGGGATCGCGGCCTCAACCGGGCGATGATGCAGCGGGCGAAGCAAGTTGGCGTCGAGGTGATGATGCTGACCGTCGACAGCATCACCGGGGGCAATCGCGAGCGCGACAAGCGCACCGGCTTTGCCATTCCCTTCAAGCTCAACCTCGCGGGGATGGCGCAGTTCGCGCTCAAGCCGGCCTGGGCGATCAATTATTTCACCCATGAGGGGTTCAAGCTGCCGCAGCTCGACGAGCATGTCGACATGGGCGGCGGCACGATGTCGATCAGCCGCTATTTCACCGAAATGCTCGACCCGTCGATGACCTGGGACGATGTCGCCGAGATGGTCAGGCAGTGGTCGGGGCCGTTCTGCCTCAAGGGCGTCATGTCGGTCGAGGACGCCAAACGCGCCGTCGAGATCGGCTGCAGCGGCATTGTGCTTTCCAATCATGGCGGCCGGCAGCTGGATGGCTCGCGGGCGGCATTCGACCAGTTGGCCGAGATCGTCGATGCCGTCGGCGACCGGATCGACGTCATCATGGATGGCGGCGTGCAGCGCGGCACGCATGTGCTGAAGGCGCTGTCGCTCGGCGCCAAGGCGGTTGGCATCGGCCGTTACTATCTGTTTCCGCTGGCGGCGGCCGGCCAGCCGGGTGTCGAACGGGCGCTTGAACAGATGCGGGTCGAGATCGAACGCGGCATGAAGCTGATGGGCTGCAGTTCGATCGGACAATTGTCGCGCGAGAACCTGCGCTTCCGGTGACCAGCAGAGCATCGGCGCGGACGGTCACTGCGCCGGTCCAGGCCAATCCTTTGCCGGACGCGCTTGTCTCGGCCGCCACATCGCGCTAGCCGTTGTCGGTCGCGGCGGGCTACGATCTGCCTCCCGCACGTTTCAAACCTGTCAGCTGGATCATCCGGAGCCGCCTCATGAAACCTTCGCTCGAAGACACGCTGCTGGCCGCGATCCGCACCATCCCGGATTATCCCAAGCCCGGCATCCTGTTTCGCGACATCACGACGCTGCTCGGCAATGCGCGCGCCTTCCGGCGCGCTATCGACGAACTGGTGCATCCCTATGCCGGCCAGAAGGTCGACAAGATCGCCGGTATCGAGGCGCGCGGCTTTATCCTGGGTGGCGCCGTCGCTCACCAGCTTTCAGCCGGCTTCGTGCCGATCCGCAAGAAGGGCAAGCTGCCTTTCGAGACGGTGCGCGTCGCCTACAGCCTGGAATACGGGCTGGACGAAATGGAGATGCACAAGGACGGCATTTCCCCTGGCGAAAAGGTGATCCTGGTCGACGACCTGATCGCCACTGGCGGCACCGCGGAAGCGGCGGTGAAGCTGCTGCGCCAGATCGGCGCCGATATCCTTGCCGCCTGCTTCGTCATTGACCTGCCGGACCTCGGCGGTCGCGCCAAGCTCGAGGCGCTTGGCGTGCCGGTAAGGACGCTGATCGGGTTCGAGGGGCATTGAGGCAGCAAAATACTGCACGGAGACAAGTACGGGGTCGAGCTTGATGTCCGCGGCCTGCCGGGTCCCCGCTGCTTCGCAGCGTCCCCGCGTTCGTCAGCCTTTCATCGTGCCACTGGCACGATGAATTCGCTTACGCGAACCGGCTACTCACCCACCTTCACCAGCACGGCGCTTTCAAACTCCAGCACCTTGTCGCCGGTCGAATCGAACGCTTCCGCGCGCAGCGACAGCATTCGCCAGCCGGGGCGCGAGGCGATGGCGCGATGGGACAGCGCGGTGCGGCTGAAGGTGATGGTCTCGCCGGCATGGACCGGCTTCAGCCACTTAAGGTTTTTGAAACCGGGCGAGGGGCCGAATTCCGGGACCGGGCCGGGGCCGTTCCAGCTGGCCCCCTCGGCATCCATGCTCGCTTCGAGGTTGAGCTTCATCCAGGTGGCGGAGGTGTGCCAGCCGGAGGCGCAGAGCCCGCCGAGCACGCTCTTCCTGGCAGCCTCCTCGTCGATATGGAAGATCTGCGGGTCGTATTTGCGGGCGAACGCCTTGATCGCCTCGGGTTCGAATGTGTGCGAGCCCAGCGTCACCGTGGTGCCGATGCGGAAGAATTCATCCAAGGTCATGCCTGATACCCCGCGGCATCGCGCGTCAGGAACATGACGGAATTCTCAAGCTCGAAGACGCTTTCGCCGCGCTGGTTGACCAGCTCGCTGCGCATGGTGATGAAGCCCAGTTGCGGTTTCGATCGCGACAGGCGTTTGGCCAGGACAACCAAATTGCCTCTGAGCGTATCGCCGGCCAAGACCGGTTTCTTCCACTTGACCTGGTCGACGCCGGGCGCGCCCTGGCAGGTGGAGTCCAGGAGGAAGGCATCGCACAACATGCGCATGAACATGGCGCAGGTGTGCCAGCCCGAAGCCGAGAGGCCGCCGAGGATGCTGGCCTTGCCGGCTTCCTCGTCGAGATGCATCGGCTGGGCATCGAATTCACTGGCGAACTCGATGATCTCGGCCGCGCTCACCTGTTTCGTGCCGAGGTCGAACGAGGCGCCCTCGACGAAATCCTCATAGGCCCATGTCTTTGCGGTCATGTCGGCAATCCGGCTAAATCCCAAGGATCGGGCAACCCGGATGCAGGCCGGCAGCGATTTGGTCAAGTCCTTTCTGGTGAGCCAGGCCGAGGGCGCGGCTGCCCGTCGCGGCGCTCAGAGCCAGCCTCGGCGGCGGAAATACCAGAAGGGCAGGATCGCCGACAGGATCATCAGGCCGATGGCGAAGGGATAGCCAAGCTCCCATTTCAGCTCGGGAATAACGTCGAAGTTCATGCCGTAGATCGAGGCGACCAGTGTCGGCGGCAGGAAGATGACGGCGGCGACCGAGAAGATCTTGATGATGGCGTTCTGCTCGATCGAGATCATGCCGAGCGTGGCGTCGAGCAGGAAGGAGATCTTCTGCGACAGGAAGGTGGCGTGGTCGGCGAGCGACAGCACGTCGCGCGACAGGGTCTTGATGCGGGCGCGGACATCCTTGCTCATCTTGGTCTGGGTCGCGACATGGGCGAGGAAGCCGGCAAGGCGCTGCAGCGAGATCAGGCTGTCGCGCACGGACGAGGCGATGTCTTCCTTGCGGCCGATGGCCTTCAAGAGCTCCTGGAAGTCGCGGTTGCGCTTCGACACCTTGGTCGAGCGTGCCTCGAAAATGTCGCGCGAAATCGCCTCGATGTCGCGGCCGGCGCGTTCGAGGATGTCGGCGAGACGGTCGACGATCGCCTCCAGCAGGCCGATCAGGATGGTGTCGCCACTGGTGCAGCCGGTCGCCACTTTCTCGGCTCGCAGCGGGAAGGTCTTGAAGGCCTTCGGCTCATGGTAGCGAATGGTGATCAGCCTTTTGCCGGCAAGCGCGAAGGTGACCGGCGACATCAGGGGATCGTCGACCTCGGTCTGGGCAGGCAAAGTGGCGGTCATGAAGTAGGCGCCATCCTCGATGTAGAGACGGCTGGAAATCTCGATCTCCTCCATCTCCTCGCGGGTCGGGATGGCGACGCCGAGCCAGCTCTCGATGGTGGCTTCTTCTTCCTTGGTCGGACTGATCAGGTCGGCCCAGACGACCCTGTCGCCATCGGCCAGCAGGTTGTCGACGACGCGCAAGCGATCATTGTCCACGACAAATGCCTTGATCATCGCCAGATCTCCCCTGCGAAGGTTCGGATTGCGCGTCGTGTCGGATTGCACGGCTCTTCGTCGTGTGCGCGACCGTGTGGCAGCCGCTTAGACCCGTGCCATGACAAAATCAAGACAAGCCCTGGAGCCGGGCCGGGATCGGCCGCTCAGAAGAACTCGTCGAGCAGCCGATACCAGGAAAGCTTCGCCGGCTCGGTTTCCGGCGGCCCGTACCGTTGGAGAAGAGGCACTATCCAGGCCTCTGCGAGATTGTAGCGGATGCTCCGGCAGGCGAGCGCCAGATCCTGGTGGCGATCCGCCAGGCGTCAGGTATTGAACTTGAACAGCATGATGTCGCCGTCCTGGACGACATATTCCTTGCCTTCGTCGCGCGCCTTGCCGGCTTCCTTGGCCGCCACTTCGCCGCCCAGCGTGACGAAGTCGTTATAGGCGATGGTCTGGGCGCGGATGAAGCCGCGTTCGAAATCGGTGTGGATGACGCCGGCCGCCTGCGGGGCTTTGTCGCCCTTGTGGATGGTCCAGGCGCGCGTCTCCTTCGGCCCGACGGTGAAATAGGTGATGAGATGCAAAAGCTCATAACCGGCGCGGATGACCTTGTTGAGCCCCGGCTCGTCGAGGCCGAGCGAGGACAGGAATTCCATCTCTTCCTCGTCGGAGAGCTGGGCGACTTCGGCCTCGATCGCGGCCGAGATCACCACGGTGCCGGCGCTTTGCGCGGCGGCCATCTTTTCCACGGCCCTGGTGTGCTCGTTGCCGGTCGCGGCATCGGCCTCGGCGACATTGCAGACATAGAGCACGGGGTGCGAGGTCAGCAGGTTCAGACCCTGCAGGATGCGCAAATCGTCGGCGGAAATACCCTTGAGCAGGATGCGGGTCGGCTTGCCGGCCTGCAGCAGTTCGAGTGCCGCCTCCATCATCGGCAGCACGGTCGTTGCTTCCTTGTCCTTGCTGCCGGCGCGCTTACGAATCTGGACGATGCGGCGCTCGAGGCTGTCGAGGTCGGCGAGCATCAGCTCGGTCTCGACCGTCTCGGCGTCGGCGACGGGGTCGATGCGGCCCTCGACATGGGTGATGTCGTCATCCTCGAAGCAGCGCAACACATGCACGATGGCGTCGACCTCGCGGATGTTGGCGAGGAACTGGTTGCCCAGCCCTTCGCCCTTCGAGGCGCCGCGCACCAGGCCGGCAATGTCGACGAAGGAGATGCGGGTCGGGATGATCTCCTTGGACTTGCCGATGGCCGCGATCTTCTGCAGGCGCGGGTCGGGCACCGCCACCTCGCCGGTGTTCGGTTCGATGGTGCAGAACGGATAGTTGGCGGCCTGAGCCGCCGCCGTCCTGGTCAGCGCGTTGAAGAGCGTCGACTTGCCGACGTTGGGCAAGCCAACGATGCCGCATTTGAAACCCATTTTGTCCAGTCCTATCGGAAAAGCGAAATTTGATGAGGGCTATGGGCGATAGGGGTGATCAACGTCAAGCCCCGTAAGGCCGCATGCGTGCCCGCTCAGTCCTTGTTGCCGAAGAGTTTCTTCAGCATGGCAGCCATCGGGCCGGTCTCCGGCAGTTTGGCGGGTGCTTGTTGCGACCGCGCCTGGCGGATGTGGCTTTGTTGTTTAGGCTGCTGCTTCTGCGCCGGCTTTTCCAGCTCGGCTATCGCCTTGCCCTGGACGGCAAGGGCGGCCTTGTTCATGAAGCCGGATTCGTCGCCCTTGACGATCATGGCGGCGTTGTCGGCGATCGCGTCGAGCAGGGGATCGAGCCATTCGCGGTCGGCCTTGGCGAAATCGCCTAGCACATGGTGCTGGACCATTTCCTTGACGCCGGGATGGCCGACACCGATGCGCACGCGACGGTAGGCGTTGCCGACATGGCCGTCGATCGAGCGGATGCCGTTGTGGCCGCCGGCGCCGCCGCCGGTCTTGATGCGCAGCTTGCCTTCGGCAAGGTCGATCTCGTCATAGAAGACGGTGAGCGCGGAAAGCTCGAGCTTGTAGAAGCGTAGGGCTTCGCCGACCGACTGGCCGGACAGGTTCATGAAGGTCTGCGGCTTGATCAGGATGATCTTTTCGCCGGCAATCGTGCCCTCGGCGATCAGGCCCTGGAATTTCTTCGACCAGGGCGAAAAGGAATGGCGGCGGGCGATTGCGTCCGCCGCCATGAAGCCGACATTGTGCCGGTTGTTAGCGTATTTCGCGCCCGGATTGCCGAGACCTGCAAATAGCAGCATCGTCTGCTCCGGGCGGAAAGAGTTACTTCTCTTCGGCGGCAGGAGCTGCTTCAGGTGCAGCCACTTCAGCCGTCTCTTCCGTCTCCGGCTTCATCGCCGACGAACCGGCAATGGTCGCGATGGTGAAGTCGCGGTCGGAGATGACCGGCTTGACGCCGGCCGGCAGCTTGACCGCCGAGATGTGGATCGAGTCGCCGATGTTGGTGCCGGTGAGATCGATGGTGATGAATTCCGGGATCGCGTTGGCCGGGCAGTGGAACTCGACTTCGTGACGCACGATGTTGAGCACGCCGCCGCGCTTGATGCCGGGCGACTTGTCCTCATTGATGAAGTGGACAGGCACGTCGACATTGACCTCGGTGTCCTTGCCGATGCGCAGGAAGTCGACATGGACAGGGAAATCCTTGACCGGGTCGAGCTGGAAGTCCTTGGGCAGGACCTGGATCTTCTTGCCGTCGACATCGATCGTGGCGATCGTGGTCAGGAACCCGCCGCCATGGATCTTGTAGTAGATGTCCTTGTAGGTGAGAGCGATCGCCAGGGGAGGCTGCTTGTCACCGTAGATTACTGCAGGCACTTTACCGTTGCGGCGAACTGCACGGGCGGACCCCTTACCGACCTGTTCGCGCGCTTCGGCCTTGAGCTCGTAAGTATCGTGGCTCATGGCTTTTCCTTTCGCGTGTTATGGAGCGTTTGCGGGAAGGCAATTTGCCCAAGCCGTAAACGTCGAAAGCCGCCAGACCTCGATGTCCGAATGCGGGCACCCGTTTTGAGACGGAGCTTTGTTCGGGATCACAAGGGAAGGCAGCCTTCCGCCGCGTTGCCTCCAAGGGTGTCTACGCGGGTGGCGGCTCTATAGCGGAACGTGGCGAGAGGCGCAAGCGGTTGGGCTGGAAGGCATGAAGAGCCGTTCGAGGGTCGATCTTCGTCTGACAGTCCGCCAGCGCTTGCCATGCCTGCGGCGGACAACCAGCGATGGCAGTCATCATTGCCGCGGCATATGTTTAGACAACCAGCGGCGAAGCTTTTGGATCAAAGTGCGTCTGACTCGCGCTCGGGAGCTGATCTGCACGCGCCAGTCCGGAATAACATTCTCGGATTCCGTGCTCCCCGCCCGAACCTTCTGCGCCAGCCATGTCATGTCGACGAGCGCGTATCCATTGGCTAGCAACCGGTTGGTGAGCATCAGCTCATTGAGAATAGCCCGAGCCTTGCTTTCGAAAAACGGTAGCGTTTCAGGTGTAAGATCGAACCTTGAATGCCAGATTACTCCCTCGCCAGCTCCGTCGCCGGTGAGCCAATGCAGCAAAGACTGCTGATATGCTCGCGAGATCGGTGCGTCATCACGGAAGGGCTGTCGAGGGTTGCCGGTGAAAATCGGCGTGTCCCTGCCGACGCTTACCAGGGATCCCAGGCTGCTGAGTTGCCGCGGGTTCATCAGGATGAACGAACTGCGGAGCCATGCCTGCGAGCGGATTCCGAAAATCGAGAAGGCCTCGCGGCGAGAATCAATGCAACCCAGCGCTCCCTGCAAACCAAGCAACGACCGCAACGAGCCACCATCAATCGATTTGAGATGATCAGGTGCTGATGCCGCGAAAGCAGAAGTGGCCAAGTGGACCAGATCATACTGATGAAGTTTGGCGCCGGTATGATTGATGCCGCAGTCCCACGCGGAGAATTCCCAATCTTCATTCGACCCGCCGATCAGTTCGACCCCGCGGTCCAAATCAGAGCCATGACCGACTGGCAGCGAATTGTCGATCACGAGCATGCGATGCTCAACGTCCGGCATCTGGCGGGCGAACATAGCTCGCAAGTCCTGCCATGCGGTCGGATATTTTTCGGTGCCGTGACGCACCAGAAGGGTCAAAACACGAAGCGGCTGGGCGTGCATGGCGAATCCAGAAAAAGCGCAGAGAACGCAAGCAAGTCTTGGGAATTTCTCCTCTGCCGCAGGTCATGACGAAGCCACTTATCCTGGGGCTGATGACACCCATTCATCTCATCTTCGCCGCGGCATTCCCTATAGCAGAATCGAGAGCCTGTGGGTCAATTCCCCGCGACTCCGCATGCTCGAATTTCGTTTCATGCCAGCCTGGGCACGAGAAGCGAACTAGGGAGCATTTCGATGCCGTGCGAGCGCGGTCAAGCCGCGCCGAGGCAGTCAAGAGTCAGCCGGTGGCTACCGATCGCCGCTCAACGTATCGCGCAGCGCCTGGATTTGCCGGTTCAGCGTATCGAGCTCAGCCAGCGTCATGCCCGAGCGCTCGATCAAGGTCTCGTTGAGGCAGTTGCACTGGACGAGCAGCGCGCGCCCGGCCGATGTCAGGTCGACCTGGACCTGGCGCTCGTCCGCCTGGCTGCGCTGGCGGGTGACCAACCCGGCCTGTTCCATGCGCTTCACCAGCGGGGTGACGGTGCTCGATTCCAAAGCGAGCCGATGGGCGACCCCGCCGACCGACATGCCATCGGCCTCGCCCAGCGCGTTGAGCACGAGATATTGCGGATAGGTGATTCCCATCTCGTCCAGCATCGGCTTGTAGGTGCGGTTGATCGCCATCGAGGTGGCGTAGAGCGTGAAGCAGAGCTGATTGTCCAACGGGAGGGGCACGACGCATTCCTTTGCCGATTAATCACGAAATATGTACCACGAAAAATGATATCGCGATACATATTTTTGTGGACATGGCTTCCGCGCTGCGCTAGCCATATAGATATCGCGATATTGTTTATCGCGAAAACCAATCAAAGGAGATTGAGATGGCTTCGCAGGCAAAATCCGGTTCCGGCAGCGGCACGATCACCACCAAGGACGGCACGCAGATTTTCTACAAGGACTGGGGAACCGGTCAGCCCATCGTCTTCCATCATGGCTGGCCGTTGAGCAGCGACGACTGGGACGCACAGATGCTGTTCTTCCTGGCACAAGGCTACCGCGTCATCGCCCATGACCGGCGCGGCCATGGCCGCTCGACGCAGACGGATATCGGCAACGAGATGGATACCTACGCCGCCGATGTCGCTGAACTTGCCGCGCATCTCGACCTCAAGAACGCTATCCATGTCGGCCATTCGACCGGCGGCGGCGAGGTGGCGCGCTATGTCGCGAAGTACGGCTCGGGCGGCCGCGTCGCCAAGGCGGTGCTGATCGGCGCGGTGCCGCCAATCATGCTCAAGACGGCTGCCAATCCCGGCGGCCTGCCGATCGAGGTCTTCGACGGTTTCCGCGCTGCCCAGGCTGCCGACCGCGCCCAGTTCTTCCGCGACGTTCCTGCCGGTCCGTTCTATGGCTTCAACCGTCCGGGCGCCGAGGTTTCGCAAGGCGTCGTCGACAATTGGTGGCGCCAGGGCATGATGGGCGGCACCAAGGCGCATTACGATTGCATCAAGGCTTTCTCGGAAACCGACTTCACCGAGGATCTGAAGGCGATCGACGTGCCGGTGCTGGTCATGCATGGCGACGACGACCAGATCGTCCCGATCGCCGACTCGGCGCTGCTGTCGATCAAGCTGCTCAAGAAGGGCGAGCTCAAGGTCTACAAGGGTTTCCCGCACGGCATGGCGACAACCCACGCCGATGTCATCAACGCCGACCTTTTGGCCTTCTTCAAGGCATAGGTCGCACCCGGCACAACAGCGGCACCCGCCATTGCGGCGGGTGCTTCGGTCGGCTTCAGACGATGCTCATCGGACGCGCCTGGCAGCGCTGGCGGCCTGTCGCGGTCGCACTTCGCCCGGGCGTTGCATTGCGCGCGGCCGTGAACGATAGTTTCTTGACCGGACAGGCGTGAGACATCGGATCGAGCGTTTTTGCGCCCTCCGCCTCCTCCGGCATTCGTGATCCGGAGGGTGGAAAATGAACGCGGAATCGATCGACTACAACGGCCTGATGCAGGCTAACCTTGCGCGAGTATTCGGCGAACGCGATGCCGACCGGCGCCTTGTGGCGATCCGCGAACTTTACGCCGGCGATGCCGTGCTTTACGAGCCGGATGCTTCGGCAACGGGCCATGCCGCCATCAATCATGCGGTGAGTAAGCTGCTGTCGAGCCTACCGCCGACGTTCGCCTTCACGGCGACGGGCCCTGCCGTCGGCCATCACGGCGTCGGGCGGCTGCAATGGCAGTCCGGGCCGCTCAACGGCCCTGTCGCCGTCACCGGGATCGATGTCGCGCATTTGCACGGCAACCTGATCCACTCTCTTTTTGTTTTTCTTGATCCCGCCGGCACCTGATACGCCCGTTCACTGAACGAGTTGCCATGCCCGAAACCGGCCTTGGAGCCTTGCTTCGCCGCGTGAGAAGGAGGGCAACGCGGCGTATGATCTTATCCACGCCCACGCTGCCTCCGTCTTTAGCAACGACTGTCTAGGCTTTTCTTGCTTCCTTCATATTGGGCAGGAACACCGTCAGCAGGCCCAGGAACGGCAGATACGAGCAGATCTGGAAGACGAAATCGATGCCCTTCATGTCGGCGACGACGCCGAGCACGGCGGCGGCAATGCCGCCCATGCCGAAGGCGAAGCCGAAGAAGATGCCGGCGATCATGCCGACGCGGCCCGGCACCAGTTCCTGGGCAAAGACGACGATGTTGGAGAAGGCCGACGAGAGGATGAGGCCGATCAGAACGGTCAGCACCATCGTCCATTCCAGATTGGCGTAGGGGAGCGCCAGCGTGAAGGGCAGCACGCCGACGATCGAGAACCAGATCATCGCCTTCTGTCCGTAGCGATCGCCGAACGGGCCGCCGAGCAGGATGCCCAGCGCCGAGGCGCCGAGGAACAGGAACAGCATCACCTGGCTCATCTGCACCGACACTCCGAACTTATGGATGGAGTAGAAGGTGTAGTAGCTGGCAAGGCTGGCGATGTAGGCGTTCTTGCTCAGCACCAGCAGCGTCAGCACGACCAGTGCGCTCATAACCTTGCGGCGCGGGAAGGGCGAGACGAAGCTTGCCGCCTTGCGGGTGCCTTGCGCGGCGCGCAAGCGGCTGTACCAGCCGCCGACCTGCCACAAAACGACGATGCCGATCAGCGAGCCGACGGCGAACCAGGAGATGCTGGTCTGTCCGAACGGCACGACGATGAAGGCCGCCAGCAGCGGCCCCATCGACTGGCCGAAATTGCCGCCGACCTGGAATAGCGACTGCGCCAGGCCAAACCGGCCGCCCGAGGCGAAACGCGCGATGCGCGAGGATTCGGGATGGAAGATCGCCGAGCCGACGCCGATCAGCGAGGCGCCGATCAAGAGCAGATAATAGTGCCCAGCATAGGCCAGCACGACCAGGCCGATCAGCGACGAGGCCATGCCGTAGGGCAGGGAATAGGGCATCGGCCGCTTGTCGGTGATCATGCCGATCACCGGCTGCAGCAAGGACGCCGTCACCTGGAAGGTGAAGGTCAGCAGGCCGATCTGCCAGAAATCGAGGCCGTAATTCTGTTTCAGAAGCGGATAAATGGCCGATAGCAGCGACTGCATGATGTCGTTGATGCAATGGCAGAAGCTCACCGCCAGGATGACGGTGAAGGCCGTCGCCTGGGCAGAGGCGTGACTGGCGGTCGCTGGTGACGCGACGCTGGCGGCTGTCGTATCGGTCAAGGCAGGCTCCGTGGTCTTTTTGGCGGGCACGCCCGCAGGCAATCTGGCGGACGCTCCCGCGGCCACCTTAGGGACGGTTGCCTTATAGGCCGCTTGCCGCGCGACTTCTTTCGTGGTTTGGTCCAATAGTTTCGCAAGTGGGCCATACAAGATGCCGCATGGCAGGGAAATCTTCCGCGCCGGCAATGCCGATCTCGGCCAATTGCACCAGAGCCGCTGGCAATGGCTGGAGGAAGTCGCCGGGCCGGCGGTGGCGTTGCCGACCGAATATCCCGACGGCTATCACGTGCCGCAACACCGCCACAGGCGCAGCCAGTTGCTGCACGCGCTGGTCGGCGTCGTGCTGGTGACGACGCGGCATGGGCGCTGGATGGTGCCGCCAGACCATGCGATGTGGATTCCGGCCGGCATCGAGCATTCCGTCGAGATGCTGGGCGATGTCTCGATGCGCTCGGTCTATGTCATGCCGGGCGCGATCCCGGGGCTGCCGGAAGGCTTGCGCGTCGTCGGCGTCACCGCGTTGATGCACAGCCTGATCGTGGAATCAGAGAAGCTGCCGCAAGGCGGCGAACTGGAAGGACGCGGCGGGTTGATCATGAAGCTGTTGCTGCATGAGATCCCGACCTTGCCGGAACGGCCGCTCGGTCTGCCATTCCCGTCCGATGCAAGGCTGGCGGCGCTGTGCCGCCGCTTCGTCGCCGCACCTTCACCGCATGCGACGATCGACGAATGGGCCGATGCCGCCGGCATGAGCCGGCGCTCCTTCACGCGCGCCTTCCAGCGCCAGACCGGCCTGTCGCTGTCGACATGGCGCCAGCAGGCCTGCCTGTTCGCGGCGCTGCCGCGGCTCGCCGATGGCGAGCCGATCACCCGGGTGGCGCTCGATCTGGGCTATGACAGCGTGCCGGCCTTCATCACCATGTTCAAGCGCATGCTGGGCTCGTCGCCGCGCGGCTATATGCGCGGCGCGCGAGACAATGGCGAAGGCATAAGGCGAGCCCCGCCTCGCCTTGAGGCTCCTGCGCCATAATAAGCGGCGCCGAGCGCACTGACGCCTAGTCCATCTGAACGCCGCTCGCCTTGACGATCGGCTCCCACTTGGCGAGTTCAGCCTTCACATGCGTTGCCAACTCTTCCGGGGTGGAGGCCACGATCGTGGCGCTGAATTGGCCCATGCGCGCAATCACATCGGGATCCTGCAGCGCCTTGGCTGCTGCCTTGTGAAGAACCTCGATCACGTCCGCCGGGGTGCCGGCGGGCGCGAACAGGGCGTTCCAGCTGTAGGTTTCATAGCCAGGAATGGTTTCGGCGATTGCCGGCACGTCAGGGAAGGAGGGAACGCGCTCCTTGGTGGTGACGCCCAGGGCCCTCAGCGTCCCGCCCTTGATATGCCCCGATGAAGACGGCAGGTTGTCGAACATCATCGGCACCTGATTGGCGATGACGTCGTTCAGGGCCGGCCCGGCGCCCTTATAGGGTATGTGCTGCATGCTCACGCCGGCCATCGTCTTGAAAAGCTCGCCCGAGAGATGCAGCGGGGTGCCGTTGCCCGATGAAGCGTAGGCGTATTTGTCCGGGTCCTTCTTCAATAGGTCGATCAGTTCCTTGACGTCCTTGGCTGGAAATTGAGGGTTCACGACCAGGACGTTCGGTACCAGCACAAGCAGCGATATCGGAGCAAAATCCTTCTCCGCATCGTAGGGCTTGGTCTTGAGGATGAGCGGGTTGAGTGCGTGTGTCGCAACCGTGCCCATCAGAATCGTGTAGCCGTCCGGATCCGCCCGGGCGACCTGGGCCGCGCCGATGCTGCCGCCGGCGCCGCCGACATTTTCAACGACAATCTGCTGGCCGAGGTTTTCGGACATCTTGTTGGCGACGAGGCGAGCGACCAGGTCCGTGGAGCCGCCCGCGGAAAAGGGAACAACCATCGTGATGGTCCGGTCCGGGAAATCGGCGGCCCAAGCCGTCGGCGCCGAAAAGAGAGCCGCGACGGAAACGGCAAGCCCGAGCAAAGTCCTTCGCCGGATTGGCATATGCTACTCCTCCATTGTCTACGGGGGCAGTATGCCACGGCGGGCGCGCCAGGAGAAATGTCTGCTCGCGAGGGGCGCAGACAAGGAGCCGACGGTAGGGGCGTACGCTGCGCCCGGCCGACGTTTCGTCGATCGCGGGGGGTTAGTCGAACAGGCTCGACACCGATTCCTCGGTCGCTGTGCGCGAAATCGCTTCGCCCATCAGGTCGGCGATCGAGATGACGCGGATGTTGGGGGCGTCGAGCACGCCTTGCGTCGGCTGGATGGAATCGGTGATCACCAGTTCCTGCAGCTTCGAGCCGCTGATGCGCGCGACTGCGCCGCCCGACAGCACGCCATGGGTGATATAGGCGGTGACGCTGGTGGCGCCGTTGGCCAAGAGTGCATCGGCGGCATTGCACAGCGTGCCGCCGGAATCGACGATGTCGTCGATCAGCAGGCAATCCTTGCCGGCGACCGCGCCGATGATGTTCATGACTTCCGATTCGCCCGGGCGCTCACGGCGCTTGTCGACGATGGCGAGCTGCGCGTCGAAGCGCTTGGCCAACGCACGTGCCCGCACCACGCCGCCAATGTCGGGCGACACCACCACGACATTGCCGAGCTGCTTGTATTTCGCCTTCACGTCGCGCGCCATCACCGGCACCGAGAACAGATTGTCGGTCGGGATGTCGAAGAAGCCCTGGATCTGGCCGGCATGCAGGTCGAGCGTCAAAACGCGGTCGACGCCGGCGCGGGTGATCATGTTGGCAACCAGCTTGGCCGAGATCGGTGTGCGGCCCGACGCCCGGCGGTCCTGCCTGGCATAGCCGAAATAGGGAATCACCGCCGTGATGCGCTTGGCCGAGGAGCGCATGAAGGCGTCGATCATGATGAGCAGTTCCATCAAATGATCGTTGGTCGGGAAGGAGGTCGACTGCAGGATGAAAACATCCTCGCCGCGCACGTTTTCCTGGATTTCGACGAAGATTTCCTGGTCGGCGAAGCGCCTGACACTGGCCTTCCCCAGCGGGATGTTGAGATAGCGGGCGACCGCTTCGGCCAGCACCCTGTTGGAATTGCCCGCGAAGAGTTTCATGCACCGTTCCTGGTGGAGGATGGGAAGGCCTGACAGACTCTCCCGGACCTTTTAATCGGGCTTTTAGCGGCCCGCGCTGGTATTGCAAGCGCCGAGATCGGGAATCCGCCGGCTAAGCTGAAGAAAGGTTCGTGCCATCGCCGAGAGGCAACACTCAAGCATGCCTTGCTAGCCAGCCTTGCCACCCAGGAATGCCGCGAACTGGTCGATGGTCTGGTCGGCGATCGCCTGCATGGTGGCCGGAGAGACGCCCTTCCAGCTGTCGGCGCCCGTGCCGGAGCTGACCGAAGGCGCCTTCATCTGGCCGTTGATGCGGTGCAAGCGGTTGCCCGAGGGGTCGTAGACGTCCCAGACATAGATGACGGTGGTGTCCTTGCCCTCCGAAATCGCCGAGAAATAGCCTTTCAGCACATGGGTCGCGGTCTGGTCGGCGCTGCCGGCGAGCGTAATTCCACGCTGCCTGGCGCGCGTCTGCAGTTCCGCCGTCAGCGGGGTCGCGGCCTCGACCGAAGCACCGACGATCGGCGCGATCTGCAGCCGTGTCTTCGACAGGATGGCAGCACTTTGCGCCGAGGTGAGCGGCGTGGTGGTGGTTGCAGCAGGCGCGGTGGGTGACGCAACTGCAACGGTGGCCGTCGTGCTGCCCTGGGCTCCCGGCGCAACCGGCCCCGAAGTCGCCGGAGGGGTGATGGCGGAAGGTTCGAGAACGTCCTTTGCGTTGGTGCAGGCAGCCAGAGCCAATGCCACAAGCAATGACACGGTCGTCACATGCGATCGTCTCATTTGCCTTCTAACTCCTTGGCGAAGAACGCCTCCCATTATGGATTCACTGTACGATCAAGTCGAGATCATGGCGGGAAAGCGGCTTCGGCTGGGATTCGGTGGTCAGGTAGGTGCGGCCAAGCGTCATCGCCGTCTCGGTCTCGGAATCCATGATGATCATGTGGGCGAACAGCGTCATGTGCGGCGCGATCGGCTCGGGATTGCCCTGGTAGAACATCGGCATGTCCATCCAGGACGGCGTGAAGCGGGCGCCGACGGAGTAGCCGCAGGCGTTCAGCCGGTGCTTGGTCAGGCCGTGCGCCTCCATGGTGCGGGCGTGGGCGTCGAAGACGTCGCCGAACGTATTGCCCGGCGTCATCGCCTTTTCCACCGCGAGAAGGGCGGCACGCGCGGCGTCGAACAGCTCCTGATGGCGCTTCGACACCTTGCCGGTCAGCACCGTGCGCATCATCGGCGCATGGTAGTGATGGAAGACACCGGCCCATTCGAGCGTCAGCTGGTCGTTCTTGGTGAGCTTGCGGCGGCCGGCCTTGTAGCGGCACAGCAGCGCATCGACGCCCGAACCGATGATGAACTCATTGGCGGGATAGTCGCCGCCGCCGGCAAAGATCGCGCCCTGCATGGCGGCCAGGATCAGCGCCTCGTCGCCGCCCTGCTTGATCAGCGGCAGTGCCGCGTCCAGCGCGTCGTCGGAGAGATTGGCGGCCTTCTCGGCCTTGGCGATCTCGGCCGGGCTCTTGAACAGTCGCAGCCGGCCGACAATGCCGGATGCGTCGGCGATCTGGCCGAAGGTCTGCAACTGCTCGTCCAGCCGGCGGCCATTGTAGGCGGTCAGGCCATGGGTGTCGTATTCGACCCCAATACGGGCGCCAAGCAGGTCGAGGTCGTTGAGCAGGTTGCGCAGGTCGACCGCCGGGTTGGCGCCGTTGCGGTCGGTCCACAGCACGATGTTGTCGATGATCGAGGTGTGGCGCGCCTGGCGCAGGTCGGCCGAGCGGGTCAAGAGCACCATCGAGCCGTCGGCCTTCACCACCAGGCACTGGAAGAAGCAGAAGCCGAACGTGTCGTAGCCGGTCAGCCAGTACATGCTTTCCTGCGCGAACAGCAGGATGGCGTCGAGCTTCTTCTCGGCCATCTCGATCATCAGCCGGTCGCGCCGCGCGTCAAATTCCGATCGTTCAAAATGCAGCGCCATTATTCACTCTCCAAAACGATGGCCGAAACCTGCCGGCCGTAATCGGGTTCCTTGCGGTGCGTGGTGCGCCGGTAGGAGTAAAACAAATCTTCCTCGGCATAGGTGCAGCGGCCGAGGCCTTCAGCGGTCACGCCGGCCCTGATGAGCCGGTCGACCGTGTAGCTGACGAGGTCGAACATGGCATGGCCTGATGTGGCGGAGGGCGCGAAATAGCCGATGTTTTCCGCGTCGGCCTCGACGAAGCGGGCGACGAATTCCGGCCCGACTTCGTAATTGGCGGGGCCGATCGAGGGGCCGAGCACGGCGACGATGTTTTCGCGCCGGGCGCCCAGGCTTTCCATGGCGGCAATGGTGTTTTCCAGCACGCCCGTAAAAGCGCCTTTCCAGCCGGCATGCGCCGCGCCGATGATGCGTGCGCCGGAATCGGCAAACAGCACCGGGCCACAGTCGGCGGTCGAGGCGCCGATGGCGATGCCCGGGCGGTCGGTGACGATGGCATCGGCCTTGGGCCGTTCGCCGGCAAAGGGTTCCCTGGCGATAATGACGTCGGGCGAATGGACCTGCCAGGCGGTCAGCAGATGGCTTGCCGGCACGCCCATCCAGGCGGCGACGCGGGCGCGATTCTCGGCCACCAGCGCCTTGTCGTCATCCGACCCGGTGCCGATGTTGAGCCCCTGGTAGATGCCGGTCGAGACCCCACCCGTGCGGGTGAAATAGCCATGGCGGATGCCTTGTGCCTGCGCCTTGTCCAGCAGCGGTGACCGAACGGGATCCGGTTTGGTCTGATTCAGCATGCGGGCGTTGTTGTCCGTGTGGGCGGTTTCGTCAAGAAAAAGTCGGGAAGCGAGACGGCCGGCGGTTCGGCCGCTCTTTTACCGGACGCGAGATTGGGAGGGGTAGCGGTGAAAAGTCAATCCGCCGTCGAAAAGGGCCGGATCGGCACTCCGCGCGGCAGGACGGCAAGCACCTTGAACAGTTCGCCCATGGCTTGCGGCCCGGCGAGACGCTCGACATCGCCTGATATCTTGTCGCGGGCCGCCTGGTCGCCATCGGCGCCAAGCCGGCCGGCGCGCTCGAGAATGCCCATGCCGAGCAGGAAATCGCCTTGCGTCGACAGATGGGCGTCGAGACCATATGCGCGCACGGTGGCGGCAAGGGCGGCGAAATCGACATGCGAGGTGAGATCGGCCTCGCCGGGGTTGGCAAGCACATCTTCGTGATTGTGCTGGCGCAGAGCCTGCAGCGTGTCGCCGACCCCCGGCTGCAGATGGCCATAGTCGAGAAACAGGCCGGCGCCGCCGTTTGGGGCCATGCGGCCGGCAATGGCGGCCATCAGCGCGGTGCGAGCCGGTGCCACTTCGACGATCGCGCCCTGCGGCGCTTCAGCGGCGTCGGGGGGCAGCAGCGTCGGGTCGACCGAGCCGGCGCCGGCGAAGAAACAGAGCGTCTCCTCGTCGTCGAGGCCGACCATGCGCTCGCGCCAGCCCGTGCCGGCGCGGACGAACTGGCGGACCGGCACGGCGTCGAACAATTCATTGCCGACGATGAGCAGCGGCTGATCGGGCAGGGTGTCGATGGTCTCGTGCCAACGAACCGCGAAAGGTGTCACGTCGAGCGTCTGCTTCTGGATTTCAGTCAGGCGCGGGCTGGTCTCGATCATGGCGAAGGCGGCGCCATTGGCCAGATCAGGATCGAGCCGCGACAGGGTGCGCAGCATGTCCTTCATCAGCGTGCCGCGACCGGGGCCGATCTCGGCGATGGTCACTGGCATCGGCCGGCCAATCGCTGTCCAAGCTTGATAAAGCCAGACCGCGACGAGTTCGCCGAACATCTGGCTGATCTCCGGCGCGGTGACGAAGTCGCCAGCGGCGCCGAAGGGCTCGCGTGTCGTGTAGTAGCCGTCCGCGGGGTCGAACAGGCACATGGCCATGTATTCGTTGACGGGAAGGGGGCCGAGCGCCTCGATCAGGTCGACGATGCGGGTCTTCAGCCGCGTCATGTCGCCTGCGGCTGTGCTTGCTTCACCGGCTTGGCTGTGGCCATCGCCCAGATGCCGGCCAACACCATCGGCGTCGACAAGATCATGCCCATTGTCAGCCAGTTGGTGCCGAGGAGGTAGCCGAGCTGCTGGTCGGGTTCGCGGAAGAACTCGACGAAGATGCGCGACAGGCCATAGCCGCAGATGAAGGCGCCGCCGACGAAGCGCGGCGTCTTCAGCTTGAGGCGCGAATGGGTGAGGATGCGCAGGACCAGGAACAGAACCAGGCCCTCGAGCAGGGCCTCGTAGAGCTGGCTCGGATGGCGGGTGAACGGCCCGCCATTGGGGAATTCTATTGCCCAGGGCACATCCGTCGGCCGGCCCCAGAGCTCGGAATTGATGAAGTTGGCGACGCGCACCAGACCGAGCCCAACCGGCACGCCGGCGGCCACGACATCGAACAGCGACCAAGTGCGGATGCCGCGCTTGATGGAAAACAGCGTCATGGCGAGGATGACGCCAAGCAGGCCGCCATGGAACGACATGCCGCCTTGCCAGACGGCGAAGATGTCGAGCGGGTGCGCGATATAGCGCGCCAGGTCATAAAACAGCACATAGCCGGTGCGACCGCCGAGGACGACTCCGATGGCCGCCCAGACGATGAAATCGTCGAGATCCTCCGGCTTCATAGGCAGGATACCGTCGGGCCAAAGCTTCGGATTGGCGGCGAGCCGCTTGGCATACCACCAGGCAAAGAGGATGCCGACGATGTAGCCGACGCCGTACCAGTGCACCGCCAGCGGCCCGATCTGGATGAGGATCGGGTTGATGTTTGGGAAGGGCAACGAGGCCAGCGGCAGCAGGAAATATTCGTTCAACGGGGAGCTCTCGGTTGCGGTCGCATTCGGGCGCGGACCATGCGGCAGGGTTTTGGCAGGGTCAAGGCAAGCTGGTCGCCGTCAAGTGTCGCGACGGGTCACCATTGCCAGCCATCGCGCCGTGGGGGTGGTGCGCTCAACCCTTTGCGGCCACCCATTGCCGCAATGCGTCGTTGATCCTGTCCTGCCAGCCTGGACCGTCTTCCTGGAAATGGTCGAGCACGGCCCGGTCGATCCGGATCGAAACAAGCTCGCGCACATTCGGGGCGGTCGAGGGTTCGCGAACGGGCGCTGCCGGCTTCTTGACCGGCTTGAAGGCCGCTTCGGCGGCCGCGAACGGATTTGTCGGTCGGCGTGGGGGCGTTGCCATTGGGTGACCCTGACTGGAGGTGACTCGTGCTTGGCGGAAGTCGCGATGAAAACGCCACAATAGGCGACTTAGCGCCAGCCCGTATAGGGCGCCTTCATGTTGTCAATTTTCCGGAAACAAGATCGTCTCGATGTCCATCGCACCATGTATTATGTGCAGTACCTCCACGGTGTCGGTGCCAACGCGATAGAAAATCAGATAGTTGCCGTGGACGCGTCGCCGGATGGCGATAAATGCCGCTCAAGGAGCGGATAGCGCTCCGGCATGGTGCACAGCTCCATACAATCGCGGCGCAATTCCTGGATAAACGTTATGGCCCGGAATGGACTGTTGAGCGCGATGTAATCAGCAATGGCTTCAAGGTCTGCCTCGGCTTGATCTGTGAAGACCAATTGCCTCACTTGGTCTTCTCTGCCATTGCCCTGTATTTGGCTTCAAGCCTGTTCAGTACCTCGTCACCAGGCTTAACTCTGCCTGCATTGGCATCTGCGATGCCTTTGGTGAGGGCTGCATCGAGGGTGGCGAGGCGCTTCTCCCGCTCTTCGACGAGGCGAACGCCCTCACGCAGCACTTCGCTCTTCGAATTGTAGCGGCCCGTGCTGACGAGCTGGTTCACGACATCTTCGAGACGGCTGCCCAAGTCTGCGCTGATGGCCATGACGGCGCTCCTAAAAATACCCTAGAACAATAATAGTTATTGATCGAGTTTGCCAGTGATTTTGCCAGTGATTTGGTGAGGGATCCGACTTGATGCCGCACCGGCCCTCAACGTTCTTGCATTCGGCGCTCCGCGCCACTACGTCATTTCGAGCAAAGCGAGGATTTGCCATGTCGACCGGACCGAACCGCATTCTCGATGAATTCGCCAAGCTGATGACTGATGCAGCGGGTGCCGCGCAGGGCGTGCGCCGCGAGGTCGAGACCGCCTTCAAGGGCCAGGCGGAGCGCATCCTCAATTCGATGGACGTGGTGCAGCGCGAGGAATTCGAGGCCGCGCGCGAGATGGCCGCCAAGGCCAGGGACGAGAATGCAAGGCTTGCCGCCCGCATCGAAGCGCTCGAGGCCAAGCTTTCCGAATTCGCCGGCGATGCCGCACCAGCGGCGGCGGCGAAGCCCCGCGCAAAAAAATAATCGTTAAACTTTTCCACATAGTCCGATCCTGAAAATCGCTTTGCCGTGAATCGCTTAACGGCATTGCATGAATCTTTGTGACAGCGCCTTTCCACATGCGAATGACGCAGTGCGAAAAATTGGGCTGTTCACGCGACTCCCGATCAATAGACTGAATTTGTTGCATGATTCGGAGCAGGGTCATGCGGCCGGGCGGTGGGGTCCGGTCTGGGGTCTTTGCGTCGAGAAGTAGTCTTTAGCGCGAAGAAAGTCCTGGCCGTCCGAGTTCTAGATCAGATTGTTCGTTGTGTGTGCCCTCCCGCGGAGCGTGTGGCGGCGCTCCTCAGAACGACAGGAAGCATTCCATGGAACTTCTCGAACTCGAATTCTCCCGCGAAATCCATCCGGTGGATGTTATCGAGCAGGTGGCCCACAACAATGACTGGTCCTTCGAACGGGCCGGCGACGATGAAATTTCGATCTCGGTCGCAGGCAGCTGGACCGACTATCACGTCTCCTTCTCCTGGATGGAGGATTTCGAGGCGCTGCATCTGGCCTGCGCCTTCGATATCAAGGTGCCGGAGACCCGGGCGCTGGAAGTGATGCGGCTGTTGTCGCTGATCAACGAGCAGATGCTGTTCGGGCATTTCGACCTCTGGGAGCAGGAAGGCGCGATCATGTTCCGTCAGTCGCTGCTTTTGGCCGGCGGGGTCGAGCCGTCGAGCCAGCAGGTGGAGGTGCTTTTGTCCTCGGCGCTGGAAGCCTGCGAATGCTATTTCCAGGCTTTCCAGTTCGTCGTCTGGTCGGGAACCTCGGCCAAGGATGCGCTGGCCGGCGTGCTGTTCGAGACCTACGGCAACGCTTGAGCGGCGGCGAGGCAAACAAGACGAGATGAGTTCGAGCAGCGAGCGTAAGCCTGAGATCAGTTTTGCCGATTTCGATCGTGTCGACATCCGCGCCGGCACGATCGTCGAGGCCGAACCGTTTCCGGAAGCGCGCAAGCCTGCCTTCAAGCTTAAGATCGATTTCGGACCCGACATCGGCATCAAGAAATCGTCGGCGCAGATCACCAAATACTATACGCCGGAGACGCTGGTCGGCCGGCAGGTGTTCGCCGTAGTCAATTTTCCGCCGCGCCAGATCGGGCCGTTCATGTCGGAAGTGCTGACACTGGGCTTTCCCGATGAGGAGGGCGCCGTGGTGCTTGGCGCCATCGAGCGCAAGGTGCCGGACGGCGGGCGGTTGTTTTAGGATGCGTTGATATTCAGGTGATGCCGACCTGCGAACGGCGGTCTCCTGCGCTTCCCCGTTCTACTGCGTCGCAGTAGAACTGAGCTCACGTACCAAAAGTACGCTCGGCTCCGGTTCTCGGAGACCACCATTCTCGGCTCGGCCTGACCTGAATCTCAACACATCCCAGGCCACGATGTCCTTAGGCCGCCAGCTTGCGCGTCCTGCCGAGCGCTTCCTCGACCGTGTCGAGAAACATTTCCGCACAGGCTTTCCAGCTGTAGCGCATGGCGCGTTCTCGTGCCTGCGCACGGTCGACCCCGAGCGCGGCGAGCGCGGCTTCGCGCAAATCGTTGGAGACCGCGCCGCCAAAGCCGTCGCCGACAATGTCGATTGGCCCGGTCACCGGATAGGCGGCGACCGGCGTGCCGCTGGCCAGCGCCTCGATGATGACATTGCCGAAGGTGTCGGTGCGGCTGGGGAAGACGAAGACATCGGCCGAGGCATAGAACTCCGCCAGTTCGTCATTGGGACGATGGCCGAGGAAATGCGCGTTGGGGTAGCGGGACTTGAGCTTGGCAAGCTCCGGACCTTCGCCGACGATCACCTTGCTGCCGGGCAGGTCGAGGTCGAGGAAGGCGGAGAGGTTCTTCTCGATGGCGACGCGGCCGACGCAGAGGAAGACCGGGCCGGGGAGGCCGAGGTCCTTGCGCTTGTCCGGGCGGAAATGGTCGGTGTCGACGCCGCGCGTCCATGGCCTCAGCTTGTTGAAGCCGCGCGCCGAAAGGTCATCGGCGAGCGACTGGGTGGCGACCAGCGTGCCCTGGCCGGAATTGTGGAAGTCGCGCAGCCAGCGATAGGCCCAGCTTTCCGGCACCGGCAGGCGGGCGCTGAGATATTCGGGAAAGCGCGTGTGATAGCTGGTGGTGAACGGCCGGCCGGCATTGCGGCAATAGCGCCGCGCCATGATGCCGAGCGGCCCTTCGGTGACGATGTGGATGTGGTCGGCCTTGTAGGCGTCGATCAGGCGCGCGACATGGCCTGGCGTGGTCAGCGCCAGCCTGATGTCGGGGTAGGTCGGCAGGGGGAGCGTGCGGAAGATGTTGGGTGTCAGAAAATCCAACGCGACGTCGAAGGATTTCAGCGTTTCGGTGAGCCGCTCCAGCGTGTGGACGACGCCATTGACCTGCGGGCGCCAGGCGTCGGTGACCATCAATATGCGCATGGCGGCCCTTTGCTGGAAAGGTCGACGGTTGCCTTGAGACGATGCCGGAACGGCGACCAGCCGCCAGCCCTCGCTTCGCTCCAGCGCACCCGGGCGGGCACGGGATCGAAGTGAGGCGGCAAGGCCGAATCAAGTGAAGTCGCGCGTTTCATGCGCGCTCTTCACCATGATTTCATGACGGGCGGATGAAGCAGTCCTTCTGGGAGCATGATCTTATCCGAAAACCGGTTTCCACTTTTCGGGATCATGCTCCGCCTAGGCTGGAACCTTGATCACCGCGCGCAGGCCGCCGAGCGGGCTGTCGTCGAGGGTGATGTCGCCGCCATGGCTGCGGGCGATGTCGCGGGCGATCGACAGGCCGAGCCCTGTGCCGCTGGCATCGAGGTTGCGGGCTTCGTCGAGCCGCACGAAGGGTTTGAACACGTCCTCGCGCCTGTCGGCCGGAATGCCGGGACCATTGTCGTCGACGGTGACCACGAGCGAGCCACGGCCGTGATCGGCGCTGACCTCCACCGTCTTGGCATAGCGGAAGGCATTGCCGATGACGTTGGACAACAGCCGCGCGAAGGCGTTCGGCCGCACATGCACGGTCGGATCACCCGAAAGCGTTGTCGACAGCTTGCATTTGCGCAAGGCGGCCTCGTCGCTGAGCTTCTGGAAATAGGCTTCGAGATCGAAACGTCCCGGGTCCTCCGAGGCTTCGCCGCGGGCAAAGGCGAGATAGCCTTCGAGCATCGACTGCATGTCGTCGATGTCCTGGTTGAGCGCCGCTTTGGTCTCAGCCTTGCCGCCGGCCAGCGCCAGCTGCAGCTTGAAGCGGGTGAGGATCGTCCTGAGATCATGGCTGACGCCGGTCAGCATGGCGGTGCGCTGGTCGATCTGGCGCTCGATGCGCTCGCGCATCTGGATGAAGGCAAAGCCGGCGCGGCGAACTTCCTCGGCGCCGCGCGGGCGAAAATCGCGCGGCATCGGCCGGCCCTTGCCGAAGCTTTCGGCGGCCTCGGCAAGCGTCAGGATCGGTCGGATCTGGTTGCGCAGGAAGGGGATGGCGATCATCAGCAGCACCAGCGAGGTGCCGACCATCCAGATCAGGAAGATGTGGGTGTTGGAGGCATAGGCCTGGCTGCGGCGCACGAAGACGCGCAGCACCTTGTTCTCGAGCTGGACGCGCACCTCGACGATGTTGGAATTGCCGACCGTGTCGATCCAGAACGGCCGGTTGATCTGGCGGGTGATCTCGGACGAGAGAACGTCGTCGAGGATCGAGAAGAACGGTTTGGGACCGGGCGGCGGCAAGGGATCCGGCGGCAGCAGGTCAACCTTCAGCTGCATGCGGTCCTGGGCGATGCGGATGACGTTGGCGTAGTCGGCGTCGTGCGGATAGGTCTCGATCAGGTCGATGATGGCGGCGATGTCGCGCACGGTGGCCTGCGACAGGCGCTGCGTCACCGTTGCCCAATGGCGCTCCATGAAGACGAAGGCGACCACCGATTGCAGCAGGATCATCGGCGCGATGACGATGATCAGCGAGCGCGCGTAAAGGCGCTTGGGCATGTAAAGCGAAACGAGCCGCCAGAAGCGGTTCCAGATGCGCGGCACCGCCTTGAGCGTTCGCGTAGCGCGTGCGCTCAAGCCGTCAGGTCCCGGCCCTTCCAGTTCCGTCGTTGCCATTGGCTCTTTTCATTTCGCCCGCGGCCCTCGACCAGGACGACGATTCCGTTAAATCGTCTTCCTGATCTAACTCTTTGTTGGAGCATGATCTTTTCCGAAAACCGGTTCCCACTTTCGGGATCATGCTCTAGAGCCGCGGCCGGTATTCTATTCCACGCTGAGCCGATACCCAATACCGCGCACGGTCTGCAGCCAGACAGGATTGGACGGATCGCGCTCGATCTTGCGGCGCAGCCGGTTGATCTGCACGTCGATGGTGCGCTCGCCGACCTCCGAATCGTCGCCGACCAGTTCGTGGCGCGGGATGGTCTCGCCGGCCCGCGCGGCAAAGATGGCCAGGATCTCCTGCTCGCGGTCGGTCAATTTCAGCGCCTCGCCGCCGCGCTTCAGTTCACGCCTGGCGATCTGGAACGTGTAGGGACCGAAGACCAGCTGTTCGACCTTGGGCGTGGTCGCCGGGCCGCCGCGGCGCAGGATGTTGTTGATGCGCAGGATCAGCTCGCGCGGGTCGAAGGGTTTTGGCAGATAGTCGTCGGCGCCGGCCTCGAGCCCCAAGATGCGGCTGTCGGTTTCCGAAAGCGCGGTCAGCATCAGGATCGGCACGTTCTTTTCGGCGCGCAGCGATTTGGTGAGATCGACGCCGCTTTCGCCGGGCATCATGACGTCGAGCACAAGCAGGTCGAAGTCGAGGCCGGCGAGCTTGCGCCTGGCCTCGCCGGCATTGCCGGCGACGGTGACGCGAAAGCCGTTTTCAGTCAGATACTGTTTGAGAAGATTGCGGATGCGGGTGTCGTCGTCGACCACAAGCAGATGCGGCGCGTCGTCGTCCGGTGCGGCCGCCTGATCGACCCTCTCAGTGCTCTCCATGGCTTTTTCCTGACATTTTTGCGGACCCAACGTCGATCTGAGCTCTCAGTTCCGGATTGACCATCGCTTCGAGGAAGCGTTCCACCAAGGCCCGTTCGGTGGCGCCGGAATCTTCCAATGCAGCACGGATGCGGCGTGACTGTGGCCGCGCCAGGGCCAGCGCCAGCGCGCGGCCCTTGGCGGTGGGATAGAGTTCGCGCTGGCGGCGGTCGCGCGGACCTTGCAATTGCACGACATGGTCGGTGTCGATGAGCTGCTTGAGCACGCGCGCCAGGCTCTGCTTGGTGATCTTCAGCACGTCCAGCAGTTCGGCGACCGTCAGGCCCGGCCGGCGGTTGACGAAATGCAGCACCCGATGGTGGGCGCGACCGAAGCCATAGTCAGCCAGGATCTGATCAGGATCGGAGGTGAAGTCGCGATAGGCAAAGAAGAACAGTTCGATGATGGCGAAGTCTATGCCGTCTTCGATTGACATCGCGGTCCTGATCGGCTTTCCGGCGGCTGGGCTTCGATCCGTCATCATTTCTCCATGGGAACGGGAGATTATGTCAGTACTATTGACGTAATTTCCCTGCAATGGTAATTTTTGACAAGCTTTTGGGCGGATTGCGAACGAAAAGGCAAGGCAGGCCGGTTTTTCCGGAACTTCCTGAGTTTGCCAGAGCGCGATTATCCGCCTACGCTTCGCAACACCGGCCGGCGTCTCCAATCACACGGCGCGGCCAAAAAGAACACGCTACGACACTAAGGATATGCGGGCCGCGACCCGCGGGAGGTTACCATGGCATCCGTTCCCTTCGATCAACTGGACGGCTTCATCTGGATGAATGGCGAATTCGTTGCGTGGGGCGACGCCAAGATCCATGTTCTGACCCACGGTCTGCACTACGCCAGCGCAGTCTTCGAGGGCGAGCGCGCCTATGGCGGCGAGATCTTCAAGCTCAACGAGCACACCGAGCGCCTGCATGAATCGGCGCGCCTGCTCGGCTTCAAGATTCCCTATTCAGTCGCCGAGCTCAACGACGCCTCGACCACGCTGTTGAAGAAGCAAGGGTTCCAGGACGCCTATGTCAGGCCGATTGCCTGGCGCGGCAGCGAGCAGATGGGCGTTTCGGCGCAGAACAACCGCATCAACGTCGCCATCGCCATCTGGCAGTGGCCGAGCTATTTCGATCCGGCGCAGAAGCTGAAGGGCATCCGCCTCGATGTCGCGGAATGGCGCCGGCCCGACCCGCGCACGGCGCCGTCGAAGTCGAAGGCCGCCGGCCTTTACATGATCTGCACCATGTCCAAGCACGCCGCCGAAGCAAAAGGCTATGCCGACGCCATGATGCTCGACTGGCGCGGTCAGGTCGCCGAGGCAACCGGCGCCAACATCTTCTTCGTCAAGGACGGCAAGATCCATACGCCCAGGCCCGATTGCTTCCTCGACGGTATCACCCGCCGCACGGTCATTGGGCTCGCCAGGGACCGTGGCCTGGAAGTGATCGAACGCGCCATCCTGCCGGAAGAACTCGAAGGCTTCGAACAATGCTTCCTGACTGGAACGGCGGCGGAAGTAACGCCGGTTTCGGAGGTCGGACCTTACCGATTCGAGGTTGGCGAAATCGCCAAGAATCTCATGAATGACTATTCTGCCGCGGTTCAGCCGAAGCACGCGATCGCCGCAGAATAACGATAGTCACAGCTTTTCGCGCAAGCAGGGGCGGTTTTCGGACCGCCCCTTTTATTTCAGCGTTTCTGCATTTGACTTTCAGTCAATTCGGCGTCTCATGATGGTGTCGGCCCGGGAGGCTGGCAGCTATGGAGGGACTAATCATATGGAAACGCTTCTTCCGATCATTGTACAGGTGATTACGGGTATCATCGGTGGTCAGGCGGTCGGTGTTGCACTCAAGAACGCGGCGATGGGCCAGCTTCCCAAGATTCTGGGTGGCGCCATTGGCGGCGTCGGCGGCGCGGCAATCCTCGGCAGCCTGCTTGGCCACGGCGCGGTCGATCCGGCGGCGGCTGCTGCAGCGACGAGCGGTCTCGGCAGTGCGCTCAACCTCGACAACATCATCGGTGGCGCCGGCGGCGGCGCGATCCTGACCGGCATCATCGGCGCCGTCATGGGCGCCATGAAGAAGTAAGTCTGACGGTCTCGGGTTTGTTCAAATGGGCGGCTTCGGCCGCCCATTTCTGTTTGTGCAACGACTGACTGTTCGTCTTTCGAGGGTGGACGCCCTTCATTCGCGCCTCTACATCACCGCGTGAACATCGAAAGGACGATCATGGGTCAGCTCAATGCCGGCATCGTGCCGGTCACACCGTTTCAGCAGAACTGCACCATCCTGTTCGACATGGACGACAAGCACGGCGTCGTCGTCGATCCGGGCGGCGACATCGACAAGGTGCTGGCGGTGCTGAAGGACAATGCGATCACAGCCGAGGCGATCTGGATCACGCACGGCCATATCGACCATGCCGGCGGCGCCATGGAGCTGAAGGAAGCGCTCGGCCTCGACATCATCGGGCCGCATGCAGCCGACAAGCCTTTGCTCGACAATCTGGAGAAACAGGGCAGGCTCTACGGTATTGCCGGCGCGCGCAACTGCGTGCCCGACCGGTTCCTAACCGAAGGTGAGACCGTGTCGTTCGGCGGCCACGTATTCGAGGTGCTGCATTGCCCCGGCCATGCGCCCGGCCACGTCGTCTATTACAACCGCGCGGCCAAGTTCGCCCATGTCGGCGATGTGCTGTTTCGTGGCTCGGTCGGCCGCACCGACCTGCCCGGCGGTGACCACGCAACGCTGATCGCCTCGATCAAGGACAAGCTCTTGCCGCTCGGCGACGATATCGGCTTCATCTGCGGCCACGGCCCTGGCGGCCGTTTTGGCGAGGAGCGGCGGACCAATCCGTTCCTGGTCTAAGATCAGCGCCTCCACTCGAGGTCGTAGAGTCAAAACAAAGGAGCGCTGGCCTTGCGGTCAGCGCTCCTTTGTTTGGGGCAGGGAAGCCTCAGTTTGCAGTGCAAAAATGCTGCTCGCCGTCATTGCCGGTGAAGGTGCCGGTGCGGGAGTTGAAGCTGCGATAGCGGTCCGAGCAGTATTCGTACCAGTCACGCGTCCACGGCTCGGCATAGCGATTCGCATAGACCACCCGCGGTTCGACATAGTAGTGGCGAACCGGTGCCGGGCGGATCCGCACGTCACGATCGTAGTAACCGTCATTGTAGTAGCCGTCATCGTAGTAGCGGTTAGCATCAGGCGGTGGCTGGTCATTGGCCAGTGCGCCACCGATCAGGGCGCCGGCGGCGAGGCCAAGCACACCGGCGGCAATGGCGTCGCCATTGCCGTGGTGGCGGTGATGGCGCCATTCATCGGCGTTGGCCGCGGGCAAGGCCACAAGCATGGTGGCCGCCATGGCGGCGGACAGCACGGCTGTCTTGAAAATTCTGTTCATCTTGGTCTCCTTCGTACCGGGCCGTGCAGTTTTGCAGGGGATGCGGTCCGGCTTTACCCAAGACTAATATGCGACCGTGGCTGAACGGAGGCTGAACGGATTTCGACCTGCCGATCCAAGAGAGGCGTCAAAAACCAGGCTCTGATCGAGCTGGCTGCGCTGCTGGAGCCGACAGTCTCAGCCGACCGACAGGTTGACGGCCTTGGGTCCCTTGCCGCGCTTGTCCGGCTCGGTGTCGAATGTTACTTTCTGCCCATCTTCGAGACCGGGAAGACCCGACGCCTGCACGGCCGAAATATGGACGAAGACATCCTTCGCGCCATCGTCCGGCGTGATGAAGCCGAAGCCTTTGGCATGATTGAAGAATTTGACGGTGCCGGTCTGCGGCATGGGAAGCTCCTTTGATCCCATAAACTCCAGTCTCGGGCCGGCAAATGCCCGAGAGGAAATTTGTCCTTTATTTTAGCGTCATCGGCAAGAGAAAGTTTTGCGGGCACTTAAAGCGCGTCAGCTTTAAGCCCTTGTTATGATGCATGTCGTTGACACGGAGTAGGATCCACTTCTGGCCGACATGCACTTATGCTGCGCCACGGACATGAAAAAGGCGCGACGAAAATCGCCGCGCCTTTTTAAAAAATCTGTCTGCATGCCCACAGGCTGGGCAAGCTTCAAACCCTCGTTCGCCCGCCGTCAGGGACGCGCGGCGCCGATGGTTCAGGCAGCGCGGAGGTTGACCGCCTTCGGGCCTTTGCCCATGCGGTCCGGCTCGACGTCGAAGGTGACCTTCTGGCCGTCGACGAGCGTGCGCAGGCCCGATGCCTCGATCGCGGAAATATGGACGAACACGTCCTTGGCGCCGCCGTCGGGCGTGATGAAACCGAAGCCTTTGGTCGCGTTGAAGAATTTAACGGTGCCGGTCTGGGCCATTGGGGAAACTCCTTCACCCGTTCAGTCTTTGGTGGTCCTGCCCGCCACCTGGCGTCGAGGGCAGTTCCCGGTGGTTGCTTTCGGCAGTCATGCATTGGCGCATGGTCAAACCCCCCGCCGAAAAACGGGGCCGTCAGAGATTCACAGTATCGGGGAAAGGTCGTCCAAAACGTTCCGCTCTCCGGGTCGCAAATGCCCGAACACGGAATTTATCGCACGGAAACGTGAAGGTTGCAAGATACCGCCGCGGGCCGCCACACAGAGCGCATCCCGACGCAAGAATCGACCGATCTGAGCGTCGACGGGCCGCAAATAGGCCTCGTTGCCGGGCCGGTCATTGACCCACAGAGAGGATCGCGCATGGGCCAGTGTTGCCGGCGGATGCCGGCCATGGCCGTAATCGCCGTTTCCGCCCCCGCGAACGCGGTTGCATCCGACAGGGTTGCATTTGACAGGGGAATGGCGAGGATCGTGATCGGGGATGGGATCGAGGGAGAAATCAGCATGAAATTCCTGGCGTCGGTTTTTTCGCGGCAAGGGTTTGCCGTCCTGTTCCTGTCGGCGCTTCTGGCCGCCTGCACCGTGGTCGTCGATGATGGGCCAGGACCACGCCCGCGGCCGCCGCGTCCCGAACCGGAATTCTGCACCAGGCAATACGAGCCCGTTTGTGCCCGGCGCGGCGGCGACCGCCAGACCTTCGCCAATGCCTGCCTTGCCGACCGCGCCGGCTACCGCATCGTGCGCGACGGCCCCTGCCGCGGCGACGGCGGCGATGGTGGTGGCGAAGAGCAGACGTTCTGCACCCGCGAATACGCGCCCGTCTGCGCCCGCCGCCATGGCGAGATGCGCAGCTTTCCCAATGCCTGCGAAGCCCGCGCCGCGGACTACCGCATCGTCGGCGATGGCCCGTGCTGAGAGGGCAGGTCCGCCTTCTCCCGGGAGAAGGTGGATGCTGCTTAGAACAAGAGTTAGACCTTGCCAGACGGCACTTTCGCCCGGCGGCAATAGGCAATGAAGTCGGCCGCGGGCATGGGCCTGGCGAATAGCCAGCCCTGGCCATAGTCGACATCGCGTTCCAAGAGGTAGTCGGCCTGGGCCTGCGTTTCGACCCCTTCGGCGACAATCTTCAGCTTCAGCGTCTTGGCCATCTCGATAATGTGCGGCGTGACCGAACTGGTGGCGGAATTCGTGCTGATCGTGTCGATGAACGACTTGTCGATCTTGAGCGCATCCAGCGGCAGCCCTTCGAGATAGGACAGGCTGGAATAGCCGGTGCCGAAATCGTCGATCGCCACCGCATGGCCAAGTTCGCGGGCACGCGTGAGCGTCGATCGCGCCGCCTCGATATCCACGAAGCCGCGCTCCGTTGCCTCGAGCCAGATCTGCCGTGGCTGGATTCCCGTATGCTGCAATGCCCTTGCGATAACCGGCAGAACCCGCCCCGTGCCGACGTCGGTGGCGCTGAGGTTGATGGCGATATGAAGGGAGCGATCGGCAACCAGAAGGCTGTTGAGGTCGGACACGACGAGCGCAATGACCTGATCGGTGATCGCCGTGATCAGTCCGCTCTCTTCGGCAAGTGGAATGAAATGATCGGGCTGGACCAGGGATCCGTCCGGCCGCTTCCAGCGCACCAGCGCTTCCGCGCCGATGCAAGTGCCGGTCCTGAGTTCGACGATCGGCTGATAGTGGACGATGAATTCGCGCTTGCGCACGGCGATCTGCAATTCGCCCAGGGGCGAAAGACGCCTCCGCGACAGCCAGACGACCATGCCGATGATGAAGGCGGCAATGAAGGCGCCGAGCGGGAGCAGCAGACGCTGCTGCCGGCGCACACCGTCCAGGATCTGGCTTTGCGGTTCGGTGGCGACGGCGATCCAGCCGGTTCCGCGCGCCGTGGCAAACAGGAGATCGTCGTCCAGGCCTTCTTCAGGACCGGCGACGATCTTGCCGATACGGGCGGGATCGGGGGCGTTCAGTGCGCCGACCAGGATGCCGTTTTCCGTCGTCAGGGCAAGTTGGACACCGGGGTCGACGATAATGTCGGCAAAACGCACCGGATCGACAAGGGCGTTGTGGTCCTTGTAGCGCAGCGCCATCAGCGTGTGGCCCGCGCTCATCACCGGCTGCATGCGAGCGGTGACGGCAATGCCGTCGCTGGTGACAAAGTCCGGCTTCGATTGCGCGACGCGACCGTCGGTCGGTCCCCATGACGAGCATTTGAGCAGGCCATTTTCGAAATAGCCCATTTCCTCGATGGTGCGTGTGTTGATGGTGAGCTGTCGCATGCGGGCGATGTGATCCGCCGAACAAGGGATGCCGGTGAAGCGGTCGATCTGCCGCAAGGCATCCCGCGCTTCGTCGAGCGACATGTCGGCCCTGGCGATGGCACGGCCGGCGAACAGATGCAGCCGTTCGTGTTCGTTCTGAACGGCCTGGGTCCATGAAAGGTGAAACATCGCCGCGATGGGCGCGATGGCGCCAGCCAAGCCCAGCACCACCGCCATCACGATGATGCGTAGCCTGTCCATACGCCTCCTGCCTCGGCCGTGGCTGGCGATCTTGCCAGCCGAAATAGTCTCGGGCCCCCGTTTTCGGAGGCAGGCGGATCTTATTGTCTCGTCCTTACACGAACTTTAATGGCCGCGCGGCAAGCACGGCTTCTTCGACAGCCGGCTAGGATGGATACGCCCCATCGGCCGGCCCGGCATAGAGCTCGCTGCCGTGCTCATCGGAAATGCGCAGGCGGTCGGGGATTTGCGGCATTGCGAGCGTGTGGAAGAGTGCGGCCGCGGCCTGCAAGGCGGCGCGCAAGGTCGGCGCTTCCAGCGACACCTTGTCGAGCGTTGCCTCCTCGGCGTCGCGCGACCGGTAGAACTCGATGACGAAGTTCAAGCAAGCCTCCGTGGCAGGACTTGGCATGGGCTGTCAGTTCATCGCCTTCCCAAGGCAGGGGATGGGGCGCATGCGAGGCGCCCCAAGGCTGTCAGCCCTTGGACTTCGGCTTCAGGCCGCTCTCCGCCTGCTTGACTGCCGAACCGAACGGGGAGGCGGGCTTGGCCACCACCTTATCCTTCTTCGGCTTGCGCGCTTCGCGATTGCTTCGCTGTTGACCTTTGGACATGGACTGCTCCTTGTGCGTTTTGGTTGGCGGTTCGGGATCTCAGACCGCTGGATTGTTGGCGACAGCCGGATTGTCGGCCGGTTCGAGATTGTCTTCCGTGGTGACCCGCTCGTGGGTCTCCTGCTCACTGCGGATACGGTATTGCGGCGAGCCGTCCTTGACCGGCAGCCTGCTCTTGATCTCGAACAGCTCCGCCGTCTTCTGGACGAGGCCGGTGCGGCTCTTCATGCGCACCGTCTGGCCGATTGCGAAAAGGTGCGAGGGCGTGTCGTTGCGCGGACGCGCATTCTGCTGGAAACGGATCATGCTGCATTCTCCCGGTCGCGCTTGAGCGCGGATTCGAGTTCGAGATGGTCGATGGCGACAAGCTGGCTGGTCGTGGGATTCTTCACCGCTCTTGCCGGCAGGTGGATGAAGGTGGCGACGCGGCGCCAGGCGATGCGTGACATGCCCTCGATCAGCTCTTCATCATGATCGATGTCGTAGTCGCCGGCCGGCAACGGCCCTTCCAACCCTCCGAGCATGAAGGAGGCAGCGAAATGGGCGATGGAATGGGTGGTGCGGTCCGGCATTGTCCTGGCCTTGGCTGGTTCGCGCCTTGGGCGCCACGTAAAACGGCGGCCTGAATGCAAAAAAGCGGGGACGAGCCCCGCTTTTCTATTTCCGGCCATCGCTGGAAATAAGCCGCTTTCGAGAGCTGCCAGTACATCCGTGGTCAGTGTTCATCGAATTCGGCCGGATCAGATCAGTTGCAGATTGGCGGCCGACTCGCGGCCCTTGCCGTCACGCTCCAGGTCGAACTGCAGCTTCTGGCCTTCGGCGAGGCCGGGAAAGCCGGCGCGCTCCAGCGCACTGACATGGACGAAAACGTCCTTGCCGCCGTCAGCTGGTTGAATGAAGCCAAAACCCTTCTGGCCATTGTAGAATTTCACGATTCCCGTGGTCATATCTGTCTTTCGCGGATTGAAAGATCGTCGCAGGGCGAATGTGCCGTGCGTCATCGACGATTTGGAATGAGATTGGCGGGTCGAGAACCTCTGACGCCGCGAGATGCCAATTCTGGCCAAAACGATCCATCTTATGTAGATCGATTGGCGCGGATATTCAAGACGATTTGGAAATTAAACCCGCTCAAAGTGAAAAATAGATGGCTATAGGCGCTCCGATATTTCTGCTATGGTTCAGCATATTTCTAAAAAATTCTTGAGAGCGTGTCGGAATTTTTCTCCGGCTCGGTATTTTTTATTTACTCCGGAACGAGGATAAAACCATGGTTTCCACAAGAGGCTCAAGGGGGAAGACCGTCGCGGTCAATCCGATCATCAAGCCAATCGCCATCCACGCCATTGCCGTTGGCCCGACCGGCCAGCCGATGATCGTCAAGTCGGCACGGCTGACGATCAGAAGCGATGAGGCGGCAAGGCGGACGATCTCCGATACCGATGGCACGGTGAGGCGGGCGAGGCAGGTTGCCGAGACCAACCGCCTGATCTGATCGCTCAAGGCATCCCAAAAGAGCTCGGAAGCCCGCGAAGACTTGAACCTGCAGCGCCAATGGCCTAGATCGCGGCAGGCGGACAAACACGGCAGGTTTCCCATTAACAGAGATCAAAGACGAGCGGCGGGTGCGGGAACCAGGCCAGGCGCGGGCGGACAGCCGCCGCTGGGTCTCGACCAGTATGTGCAGCAGGCCCTGCAACTGCACCAGGCCGGGCGCCGGCAAGAGGCAGAATCGATCTACCGGCAAGTCTTGGCGCGCCAGCCCAAACACGCGGCGGCCGCGCATTTCCTGGGGCTGCTGCTGCACCAGACCGGGCGCAGCGAAGAAGGGTTGGATCTCATCGAGCGGTCGGTGAGCCTGCAGCCGACGAATGCCGATTTCCTCAACAATTTCGGTACGGTGATGCGCGATCTCGGCCGCGTGGCCGCGGCAATCGACTTTTTCCGCGGCGCGGTGGATCTGCGGCCGGAGCAGCTCGCCGCGCGCGACAATCTCGGCTCGTCGCTGAAGCAGCTCGGCCGGTTCGAGGAGGCCGAAGAGATCTATCGCGGCACGGTCGCTCGCAATCCCTTCCATGTGCGCGCCCGCATCGGGCTTGCCGAAACCCTGCAGGAAGCCGGACGGCTGGACGAGGCGCTGGCTGTCTTCCGCGAGTCACTGACCATCCGCCCCAAGGATGCCGACCTGCTGCATGGGCTGGGCGTCGGAATGATGGAAAAGGGCAAGCTCGACGAGGCGGCCGACCTGTTCCGGCAGGCGCTGGCGGTCAACCCGGGCATGGCAACGGCCTGGCTGATGCTGACGCAGGTCAAGCGCCAGAAGGAGCGCGACGCCGAATTGTCCGGCATGGAAGCCCAGCACGCCAAGGCGCCGCAAGACAGCCTGGCGCGCATGCAATTGTCGTTCGGCCTCGGCAAGGCCAATGACGATCTGAAGGACTATGAGAAGGCCTTCGACTATTTTGCCGAAGGCAACGCCATTCGCCGCAAGGGGATCAACTATGATCCCGTCAGGACGCACGAGGAATTCGCGGCGATGAAGACGGTGTTCGATGCCGGCTTCTTCGAAAGGCACAGACCGAGCCCGATCACCGATGACGCGCCGATCTTCGTCGTCGGCATGCCGCGTTCGGGCACGACGCTGGTCGAGCAGATCATCGCCAGCCATCCGCAGGTCTATGGCGCGGGCGAGCTCAGCATCCTGAAGAACGCGGTCGGCAAGCAGTTCCCAGCGACCATGCCGGGTGGCTTTCCGTGGGGCGTATCGGATACGGACGATGCGGATTTCGCCGAGGCGGGCCAGGCCTATCTCGACATGCTGCATGCCCGCTATCCGCATGTCAGCCACGTCACCGACAAGATGCCGGGCAACTTCCTGCTTGTCGGCTTCATCCACATGATGATGCCGAAGGCCAAGATCATCCACTGCGCCCGCGATGCGGCGGCAACCTGCCTGTCGATCTACAAGGTGCATTTCCGCGGCGACAGCCACCGCTACGGCTACGATCTCGGCGAGCTCGCCGACTTCCACAATCTCTACACCGACATCATGGCGCATTGGCACAAGGTGCTGCCCGGCGTCGTGCATGATGTGCGCTACGAGGATTTCGTCGCCGACCAGGAAGGGCAGAGCCGGGCGCTGATCGAGTATCTCGGCCTGCCGTGGGACGATGCCGTGCTGTCGTTCCACGAGACCGACCGGCCGGTGCGCACGGCTTCCGCCGCGCAGGTGCGCCAGCCGATGTATCAAGGCTCGGTCGACCTGTGGAAGCGCTATGGGGACCGGCTGAAGCCGCTGCTCGACAAGCTGGACTGAGATTGAGGTGAGGCCGGCCTGCGAACGGCGGTTCCCTGCGCTTCCGGTACTCACGTACTTAAGTACGTTCCGTTCCGGTTCTCGGAAACCACCATTCTCGGCTCGGTCTGACCTCAATCTCAACCAATCTTGGGGCAGAGCAATTCAAAGCTCGATGAAGGGCTGGAAGCCGCCGAAGATCATGCGCTTCATATCGAAGGGCATGGGTCCCAAATCGGGTGTCAAACGCGGATCGGCCATCACCTTGGCCATAACCGCGTCGCGGCTCTGCCTGGATTCATAGAGCGCCCAGGCGAAGACGACGATCTCGTCGTCCTTTGCCTGAACGGCACGCGGAAACGAGGTCAGTTCGCCATGGGGCACGTCGTCGCCGATGCATTCGACATAGGCGAGCGCGCCGTGTTCCATCCAAATGGGGCCTGCGAGGTTGGCCAGCTTCTTGTAGTCGTCGAGTTTGGCCTTTGGCACGGCAAGCACGAAACCGTCGACATAGGACATGTGACCTCCTTTGCTGAAAAACGAGCGCCGGGTCGGCGGGGATGCGACCCGGCGCGGTGAGCGCGTCAACCCTGGCGGGCGACGCCTGCTCGCTACTTCACCGGCGCGTTCATCGCCCAGGCGACGCCGAACGGATCATTCAGCTGGCCCCAGCGGTCGCCCCAGAACATCACCTGCAGCGGCGTGACCACTTCGCAGCCGGCGTCGACGGCGCGCTGCCACCAGGTCTCGATGTCGCCATCGTCGAGATGGAGCTGCAGCGTGTAGCCTTGCGCCGCCTTATGCGGATGGCCGTGCTCGGGATAGGCATCGCAAAGCATCAGCGTCGAGCCGTTGACGTGGAGATGAATGTGCATGGTACGGCCCTGCTCGTCGGCCGGGTAGGCAAAGACCTGCTTGGCGCCAAAGGCCTTCTTGTAGAAATCGGCGGCCTTGAAGGCGCCGTCCACCTGCAGATAAGGCGTCAATCCGCCGAGCACTTCTGCCCTGGGCTGAATGGGGGTCTGGTCAGTCATGTCTCGCTCCTCTTTGCGTTCGGCTTGGCCTAGCGAACCACAGGACGCACGAGGTGACGGCAATCCTACATGGCCGCGAAATTTTTTTTGCGGGCCGGGCCCGGACGGACCGGGCAGCCGGCGGGTTTGAGGGGCAATCGCATGGACAGGCTGGTCGCGGTCATATGACCTTTGCCGAGAAGGTTGTTGCACGACGGCTGTTGTTCTGCGCGTCGAAGAGTTCCGGGAAGCCGATGTCCTTGCGCAATTCGGCTGGCAGCGAGAGCAGGATGCGTTCGCTGCGATGGCGGGCACGTGCCGCCGCATATTGGGTTGCGATGCGACCGATGGATGAAAGGACCGACATGATGTTCTCTCCCTGGGTTGATGCCGGCATCATCGTGTCGGCATCCCAAGGACGCGGCAGGTTCAGGCGATCCGACAGGGCGCTGGATCTTTTTTCGAGCAGCTTGAGACCGGCTGTTCCAGCGCGGTTTAATTCAGGCAGCTGTGTCCAAGCGCTCGATCGTTTCAAGGTCGGCTTTCTTGGCCTCTCCCTCTACGGCAAGGTCGTAGCTCGCCTGCATGTTCATCCAGAATTGCGGCGTGGTTCCGAAAAACTTGGCAAGGCGTAGCGCGGTGTCGGGCGTTACCGGTGTCGCCTCGCTTGCCAGGCGCTCGATGCGCGTGCGCGGCACATGCAGCTTTTTGGCTAGCGTGTAAGGCTTCAGGCCAAGCGGGACGAGGTATTCCTCTCGAAGGATTTCTCCGGGATGAATGGGAGGGTTGATGTTCAGCATTTGAGACCTCCTTCAATGGTAGTCAGTTATTTCGACATCCTCAGCCTGCCCGTCCACCCAGCGAAAGCAGATGCGAAACTGGTCGTTGATGCGGATCGAATGCTGACCGGCACGGTTGCCCTTCAAGGGCTCGAGCCTGTTGCCTGGGGGAGTCTTCAGGTCCGACAACTCGGTCGCGTTGTCGATCATGAACAGTTTCCGCTGGGCCGATCAAACAAGGTCCGACGGGAAGCCCTTTGGAGACTTGCCATTCGAAACGGCCTCGCTGGTCTTGTCCTTGAACGAGCGTATCATCAGTCGAATCCAAGAAACGTACCATGGCATGATACGTTTCGGGAGTCAACGATACGTCTCATGAAATGATACGAAATTCTGGCCTGCCGACGGCAAGCCGGAATTCTGCCTCGCCGCTCAGCCGCCGGCTTCGGCCACCTCGCGGAAAAAGCCCTCGGGGTCTTCGACCTCCGTCAGCTTCCGCTTCTCGATCAGCCAGAAGCGGTTGCCTATGGCGCGGATGAAGGAGCGGTCGTGCGAGGCGAGCACGCAGCTTGCCTGGTGCTTCAGCAATTCCTCCTCCAGCGCTTCCTGGCCATCGATGTCGAGATGGTTGGTCGGCTCGTCGAGCAGATAGAAGTTGGGGTTGGCGAGCCTGAGCGCCAGCATCATCAGCCGCGCCTTCTGGCCGCCGGACAGCACGCCGATCCTTTTCTCCTGCATCTCGATGACCACGCCGGCGCCGGCAAGCAGCGAGCGGGCGCGCTGTTCGCCGACCTCGTAGCGGCACGAGACCATCGCCAGCGGCGTGTCGTCGCCGCTGATGCCCGACAGCGCCTGATCGCTGTAGCCGAGCACCGTCGATGGCGTCACCTTCACATTCGCGATCGTTTCGGGTTCGGCGATGGCGTTGCGGATCATGCTGACGAAGCGCGACTTGCCCACACCATTGCGGCCGAGCAGCACGATACGGGCGCCCTGGCAGATATGGCGCTTGCCGGTCCTGAACAGCAGCGTGCCGTCGGGCGTTTCCACCGCCAGGTCGTCGAGCGTGATCAGCACCTTGGCGTGGGTGCCGCGATTGGCAAGCCGGATCGCTCCGGCCGACTTCTCGCGATGTGCCGATACCGCTGCCTCTTCGAGCTTCTCCGCCCGTTCCCGGAGCTGCTTGGTTTTCACCACCAAAAGGTCGCTGCCGGAATTGATGCCGATATTGTTGAGCTTGGCGGCCTGCTTTCGCAGCTGCTGGGCGATCTTCATGTCGCGCTCGAATTTTCGCGCTGTCGAGGCGTCGACCTCGTCGAGCGCCTGCCTGGCGCGGGAGTAGGGCAGCGCAAACACCGGCGATTGTTCCGGGCGCAGGAACAGCGTCCTGTTGGTGGTGGCGTCGAGGAAGGCGCGGTCATGGCTGGCGATGACGACGGGCACGTCGCGCGGCAGCGCATTCAGCCAACTTTCCAGCTGGCTGATGCGGGCAAGGTCGAGATGGTTGGTCGGCTCGTCGAGCAGCAGCACGTCGGGATCGGTCACCCAGACACGGGCGATCAGCGCCAGCCGCTGCCAGCCGCCGCTCAGCGCCTGCATTTCCCGCTCGCGCATCGTCTCGGGCACGTCGAGAGAATCCAGCACTACGTCGACGCGCCACATCTCGCTTTCGGCCTGCTCCGGCGGCAAGGCGTCGGCCACCACCTGATGAAAGGTGCGGCCGAGAAGGGCAGGGGGAACCGATTGCTCGACATGGCCGACGCGCAAGCCGCGCGTGCGGGTGATGTCGCCTGATGTCGGCTCCATCTCGCCGGTCAGGCATTTGAGCAGGGTCGACTTGCCGGCCATTGGCGGCAACGATGCCGAGACGGTCGCCGGCGCCGATGGTGAGGTCGAGGTTTGCGAAGAGCGGCGCACTCATGGTGACGCCGAGGGATTTGAGGCTGATCAGGGCCATTTGGATTTCTCTGGTCTTGCCGGAAACAACTCCGGATGCACTTTGACGGTGCGCGTGCTGGCCATCAGGCTCGGCGTTGCGGCACCACGAAGGGCAGACCAAAAAATCGAAGCGGGAAAAACCCGGACCGTCCCTGGTCAGCCCTGCAAGCTGGCTTGCAGGGCAGAAATCGGGCCACGCTGACGATGGTGACGATGAAACGTGAACACGTGAGCCCTCCTTTCAAGACGTTCGAGTGTGCGAAGCGATTACACCAAAGGCGGGGCGGATGGCAAGGCCGCCGCTTTCGCCCGGCGCGGGAACGGATCCAGCACCAATATGCAGCCGCCGATGATCGCCACCGCGCCGAAGGCCTGGATGATTGTCAGCGACTCGCCAAGCATGATGGTGCCAACCAGTACGGCGATCGTGGTCACTGCGAATTCGACGCTGATCGTCCTGGTCGCGCCGATGCTGGCCACCAGCCGGAAATAGACGACATAGGTCAGCGCGCTCATCACGCAAGCGAGAAGGACGAGATAGAGGAAATCGACAGGACGCGGCATGGCCGGCACCGGCACGGCCAGCAGCAACGGCAGCGTCATCAGCCCGCCGAACAGGAAGGCGGCGCCGGTGAGTTCGAACGAGCCGGCCGAGCGCAGATGGCGATTGGCGTAGTTGCTGCCGAAGGCGGCGGAGAAGGAGCTGAACAGCGAGGCGGCGCAGCCGAATGCGAAGGACGGCGTGATCGGCACCGAAGGGAAGCCGACCAGGACCACGATACCCGCGGCGCCGAGCAGCAAGCCGGCAAGCCCGCGAACGGTGATGCGCTCGAGCCCCCATAACTGGCCAAGGATCATCGAGAACAGCGGGATCGCGGCAACGAGGATGGCCGCCATCGCCGTGCCGATACGCGGCGTGGCGTAGGACAAGCCGATCAGCTGCGCCGCGACGGTCGTCGCGCCGACGATGGCGACGTGCCCCCAGCCGGCGCTGAAATCGAGCCGTCGCCGCGTTGCCGCCGCCAGCAGGAAGAGCGTGATGCCGGCGATCAGCGAGCGCAAGGTGACCGCGCCGACCCAGCCGAATGCGTGCACCACCTTGAGCAGCACGAGGAACGAAAGGCCCCAGGTGACGGCAAGGAAGGCGTAGGCGGCGATGTCCCTGGGTTTCATGAGGTGGGGGCGGATGGGAGCTTTGCTGGCAGAGGCAGGATTGCAGCCGTGCTATCGCTTCCACCGCCTGGCGGCAAGCGCGAGCGCATAGTCCAGAGGCTGTTCCGACTCAAGGTGCGCCGATGGAGCGTTTTCCTTCTCCCCTTGTGGGAGAAGGTGGCCTCGCGAAGCGAGGTCGGACGAGGGGTGATCCAGGGAACACCAACGCCTCATTCTGCTGGAACACCTCTCAACCGTCTCGGCGCTGGCGCGCCGATCCACCTTCTCCAACAGGGGGGAGAAGGAAGAGGCCGCTACTTCCCCGGCCTGCCCGTTTTCCCGGGCCGGCGCTTCTCCCGACGCGCGTCGCCTGGGTCCTCGTAGGAGCCGATGCCGGTGCGCTGGCGGATGATCGGTTTTTCGTCGCGATCCTTCGCGTCTATCCTGCCGGCTCCCACAGGGGGGGAGATCGGCTGGGGCTTCGCCGGCACTTTTCCCTCGACCGGTTTTTCCGTACGCCGCACGGTCATCTCGTCGAGCGAGTTCTTCTTGAACAGCGGCTTGACCGGCTCGCCGGGAATGCCGAAGTCGGAGCCGTGCGCTTCGGACGCCGACTGCTTCTTGAACAGCGAGCGCGACACCGCACCTGCCGGTGTCGGCATGTCGGTGCCAGGCCCCATGTCGTCGATCGAGGGTTTGGCGAACAGCGGTTTCTTCACCGGCACGGCGCTGTCGGCACCCATCTCGTCGAGATCAGGCTTGCGGAAAAGGTTGGGCCGGGCAGCTCTGGCGGCCTCTTCGGCGGCACGTGCCTCGTCGAGCTTGCGGAAACGCTCCTGTTCCTCCGCCGTGCGATGCTTGGCCACACCCTTGTTGTGCTTGCCCTTTTCGCGGCCCGAGACCGGGCTTTCCATGTCGGCGTATTTGGCCAGCGGGTCTTCGGAGATGGACAGTTCCATCTCGCGCAGCCGCTTGATCTCGTCGCGGATGCGGGCAGCCTTCTCGAAGTCGAGATTGGCGGCGGCGTCGCGCATCTGTTTCTCCATCGCGTCGAGATGCGCCTTGAGGTTATTGCCCATCATGGCGCCGGCGCTGTCGGTGAACTGCGAGATGTCGGCGCGGACATGGTCCTTCTCGTAGACCGAGTCGAGAATGTCGGAGATGCGCGACTTCACCGATTCCGGCGTGATGCCATTGGCGGCGTTCCATTCCATCTGCTTTTCGCGGCGGCGGTTGGTCTCGGCCATCGCCCGCTCCATCGAACCGGTGACCTGGTCGGCATAGAGGATGACCTTGCCGTCAACGTTACGGGCAGCGCGGCCGATGGTCTGGATCAGCGAGGTTTCCGAGCGCAGGAACCCTTCCTTGTCGGCATCGAGAATGGCGACGAAGCCGCATTCGGGAATGTCCAGGCCTTCGCGCAAAAGGTTGATGCCGACCAGCACGTCGAAAGCGCCGAGGCGCAGATCGCGCAGGATCTCGATGCGCTCCAGCGTGTCGATGTCGGAGTGCATGTAGCGTACGCGCACGCCTTGTTCGTGCAGGTATTCGGTCAGGTCCTCGGCCATGCGCTTGGTCAGCACCGTGACCAGCGTGCGGTAGCCGGCCTTGGTCGTTTCGCGGATCTCGCCGACGACATCGTCGACCTGGCTTTTGGCCGGGCGCACCTCGACCGGCGGGTCGATCAGGCCGGTCGGGCGGATAACCTGTTCGGCGAAGACGCCGCCGGACTGTTCCATTTCCCAGCCGCCGGGCGTCGCCGAAACGGCGACGGAGAGCGGACGCATGGCGTCCCATTCCTCAAAGCGCAGCGGCCGGTTGTCCATGCAGGAGGGCAGACGGAAGCCATATTCGGCCAACGTCGCCTTGCGCCGGAAGTCGCCGCGATACATGCCGCCGATCTGCGGGACGGTGACGTGGCTTTCGTCGATGAACACCAGCGCATTGTCGGGAATGTATTCGAACAAGGTCGGCGGCGGATCGCCCGGCTGGCGGCCGGTGAGATAGCGCGAATAGTTCTCGATGCCGGCGCAGGAGCCGGTGGCTTCCAGCATTTCGAGGTCGAAGCGGGTGCGCTGTTCCAGCCGCTGCGCTTCCAGCAGGCGGCCGGCGCGCTCCAGTTCGACCAGACGCTGCTTGAGCTCTTCCTTGATCGACTTGATCGCTTGGTTCAGCGTCGGGCGCGGCGTCACATAGTGGGAGTTGGCGTAGATCTTGACGCTCTTCAGCTCGCCGGTCTTCTGGCCGGTCAGCGGGTCGAATTCGGTGATCTGCTCGATCTCGTCGCCGAACATCGAGATCCGCCAGGCGCGGTCTTCAAGGTGGGCCGGGAAGATCTCGATCGTGTCGCCGCGCACGCGGAACGAGCCGCGCACGAAATTGATGTCCTGCCGCTTGTATTGCTGGGCGACGAGGTCGGCGAGCAGAGCGCGCTGGTCGAGCCGGTCGCCGATCTGCATCTGGAAGGTCATCGCCGTATAGGTCTCGACCGAACCGATACCGTAGATGCAGGACACCGAGGCGACGATGATGACGTCGTCGCGTTCGAGCAGCGAGCGCGTCGCCGAATGGCGCATGCGGTCGATCTGTTCGTTGATCGAGGATTCCTTCTCGATGAAGGTGTCGGTGCGCGGAACATAGGCTTCCGGCTGGTAGTAGTCGTAGTAGGAGACGAAATACTCCACCGCATTGTCGGGGAAGAATTTCTTGAACTCGGAATAGAGCTGCGCGGCCAGCGTCTTGTTCGGCGCCAGGATCAGGGCAGGACGCTGCGTCTCCTCGATCACCTTGGCCATGGTGAAGGTTTTTCCCGAGCCGGTGACGCCGAGAAGCACCTGGGTGCGGTCATTGTTGTCGACGCCTTCGACAAGGTCCTTGATGGCGGTCGGCTGGTCGCCCGCCGGCTCGAAGTCCGACACCATCTTGATGGCGATGCCGCCTTCCGACTTTTCCGGCCGGGCAGGGCGGTGCGGCGTCCACAACACGCCGTCCTTGTGCAGCGGATTGCCGGATTCGATCAGCGCCGACAGGGCGGCCACCGTGGCGGTGACGCCACTGGAGGTCATCGTCTCGGCTTCTTCCAGCGAGATGTCGAGGCCGGCGACCGGATTGAGGCCGGCTGCGGTGCGCTCCCTGGCTGTCGCCGCGCCACCCATCGAGGTACCGCGCGCGGTGCGGCCGGGGGAGGTCGAGCGCTCGGGAATCTTTTTCGCCGCCTTCGGCGCTTTGCCGCCGTCGCCCTTGCCGGCCTGGCGCCCTTCGCGCTCCGCCTCCTGCTCGATCTGCTCGGCCCAGTCGGCGATCGAACCGGTCAGCGGCGTGCCCGACAGTTCGGCCTGCGGCATCTCGGCGAAGCCGCCTCTGTGCAGCGGTTCCGAGGCGTCGAGGAAATCGGTCAGCGGGCTGCGCCGCTTCGGCGCGGCGCGGTCGTCATTCGCCGTCGGCGGCGTTCTTTTCTCGGGGGATTTGGCCATGCCCCGAATATGGGAGGTCTTGGCGAAAATGGAAAGAGCGCGATGCGGTGGGGCGCATGCCTCGATGCGGCTCCTGACAGAAGGCTGTCAGGAGAAGGCAATTGCCGAGGGGGTACCTGCCCGCGGTCAGGCGCCGCGGGCGTTGTCCGTCGCCACCTGGGTCGGCGATCCGTTGAGGCGCGGGACCACGACGAGACGTGTGACCTTGCCCTTCTTGAAGGCGGCGAGGAAGCGGGCATAGTCCCTGAAGACGACGCAGCCATTGGACTCGGCGCGGCCGCCGCGCAGCATGTAGGTATGGGCGAGCAGGCCGTCGCGGTTGTATTTGTTGCCACCGCCGACCGGAGTCAGGCGCAGGGCCTCGACGCCATGGAAGCGCGATTCACGCAGCGACAGATTATAGGTGTTAGGCGGCGTCGGGCCACGATCCTTCACGTGGACATAGCGCGGCTGGTCGACCATGGCGCCGAGGCCGGAATGCGCCTCGAGCCGCTGGCCGTCCGGCATGTAGACGGTCTTGGCGCTGATGTCATAGACGGCGACGCCGTGGCCGGCTCCGCTTCCGCCGCTTGGTCCGTTGAAAAGATTCCTGAACGCCTGGCCAAGGCCGCCCGACGGCGTATCCGGCTTGGCATAGGCCAGCACATCGCCGCCCTCGCCAGACCGGCCGGCCCGGGCAGGCCTTGTGGGCTGGGCTTGCTGGACCGGCTTTGCCTGCGGCGCCGGCTTCTGCTGCGCGATCTTGGGCTGAGCAAACTTGGGCTGCGGCGCCGGCTCATCCTGTTCCACCACGGCCTTTGGCTGCCGCGGCGCGTCGTATTGCGGGCGGCGGGTCGGCAGCGGCACGTCGTCGGTCAGCGCATCCGGCAGCGAAGCGGCGTCGCCGGGCTGTTGCGGCTGGGTCTCGGCAGGTGCAATCGCGACATCGGCGGAGGATTCGGTCATCGGCAGCGGCGAGGCGAATGCTTCGTCCTCGACCGGCAGGGACTGGACGAGGGCCAGGGCCAGCTGCGTGTTGTCAGGCGTCTGCGACTGGGCGAGGCCCATCGGCGCCGGCGCGGTCTGGACGACGCCGGTATCGGCACGGGCAAAGCGTTCCGCCACGGGAGCCGGCATGTCGCTCGACAGGCTGGCCATCACTTGGACCGACGGAACTAGCGACGCCTCGGTAATCTGCGGTGCGGCCTGGGAAATCACCGGGCGGGCGTCGGCCGTGGCGACGGGCTTGCCGGCGCCGGCAAAGGCGGCGGCGAGCTTGGTCGGCGACAGCGACGCCTCCATGCGGTCGAAGCGCTCCTGCGCCTTCGACTTCAAGATTGGCTGTTCGGGTCTTGCATGGATCGTGAGGCGCGCGGATTTCTCACCCAGCGGGCTCACACGGGCCAGCTTGAAGCAGCTAGCGCCGCATTGCACGGCATGGTCATGCAGGGCCCGGGCGCCGCCATGGGCATTGGCCAGCGCGAACGGCGCCGAAGACCTCAGGAAATGCTGTTTCAGCGGATCGGCCATCGCCAGCGAGCCCGGCATGGCCAGGGTCTGGGGCAGGCCGCTCGATGTCGCCGACAGCGAGGCGCCGACGGAACTGAGGCCGGCCATGGTGCCGATCAGCCAGAGGCCGACGGCGGCGCTGGCACCGGGCACCGCGATCCAGCGGACGATCCGTTTCGGGTTGAAGGAAGGGGTGCGCTGCGCATCGACGAACTCGCCGCCCTCGCGCTGGTCCCGGATTATTTTGTGTTTACTCGACAACGCCATGCAACCAATCTCGCTCCAATCGGTTTTCCCCGTACGTGGCCTTGTCAGCCGCGACGACCATTCTGCGAGTGATCCCAGGGTGGTCCCCGACGCGTTTGCCGCGCCTGTCGTTGATTGCCGATTGCTTCAAAATATGGACAAAGTTGGTTAACCAATCCCTCTCAAAACCAACCGAGAGACGTGGACTTTGTGCCAAAAAAGGCTCGTCCACGATCATGCACGCGGTATTTCAGCCCTTCCGATACTGGTTTGCTGCCTGTTTTTGCCGACCGAGTCAAGCAAAACAGCCATTGCTAATATAAGACAACGCCGCCCCGGCGAGCCCTGCGGCAATGCGGCGCGCCGTTCCTCGGTCCTGAAAAAGCCGATGGCATCGACAAAACTGTTGCCCGCTTGCCACATTTTTTCGGCCTGCACGGTCGTCCCTCGACGCCCATTGACTCGTTTTGGGAGGCGGTGCAATCGGGTTGAAGTGCTTGGTTTTGGGGTGGCAAAGGCCACTTTTGGAGGCTTTTTCCATGAAGCGTCGGGATTTCTTGACGCTGTCGGCGGGTGCGGCGGCGTTCTCCATTCTTCCAGCCACGGTCAGGGCCAACGTGCCCGTGCCCTACGACCGCAACGCCGAAGTGCCGTTCAACGACAAAAAATCGTTCATCGACTGGATGGTGGCCAATCGCGGCGAGGATCCGAAGTTCTTGGCGCAGCGATTCGATCGCTTCCAGATCATGGTCTACAACAAGGACGTGCTGGACGATCGCAACAAGCGCGCCTTTCTTTTGACACCGCGCGAGGAATTCGTGCTGCCGCAGAATCTGGGCCGCGCCTACGACCATGCCTTCCTCGACATCGGCTATGGCGTGACGATTTCGGGTCCGCACCTGGTCGGGCGGATGACGACGTCGATCGACGTGCAGTTCGGCGAGGCGGTGCTCGAGATCGGCACTGGCTCGGGCTACCAGTCGGCCTATCTCGCCAACCTTACCGACAAGGTGCACACGATCGAGATCATCAATCCGCTGGCGCAGCGCACGCGGCGCACCTATGACGGGCTGGTCGAGCGCGGCTACAGTGAGTTCGGTTCGGTCACCAGCCGCAATGCCGACGGCTATTATGGCTGGGACAGCGTCGGCCCGTTCGACAAGATCATCGTCACCTGCGGCATCGACCACATCCCGCCGTCGCTGCTGCAGCAGCTGAAGCCCAATGGCGTGATGGTCATTCCGGTCGGCCCGCCGGGCGCGCAGCACGTGCTCAAGGTGACCAAGCAGCAGCTCGCCGACGGCACGTTCAACATCGTCCGCTCAGACATCTACAATGGCAAGGTGGTGCCGTTCGTGCCGTTCACCAAGCTGGAAGGCGACCAGATCGTCGGCACGCATAACGGCTGAGCTGCCGTGCCGGTCCAAGCCTGTCGGGCTAAACTGCCGCATCAAGGGGCCTGAATGACGGCTGTTGTATCGACCTCTCGACCTAGCATCGCCTCGCTGGAGGCGCCACGGCTCGCGCATTACCTCGCTGTCGGGCTGATCGCCGGCGCCATCATCGCGCTGCAGATCGCTGTCATGCGCGTGTTCGCCGTCGGCAGCTGGTCGCATTTCGGTTCGCTGGTGGTCAGCCTTGCCATGCTCGGCTTTTCGCTGTCCAGCGTCGTCATCTTCGCCGGCAAGGGCTGGTTCGACCGCCACTGGCAAGGTGCCGCCACCGCGGCCCTGCTGCTGATCGGCCCGCTCGCCGTGGGCTCCAACCTGGTCGCCCAGACGGTGCCGTTCAACGCCATCTTCCTGGTTTCCGACCCGGCGCAGAAATGGCGGCTGCTCGCCAATTTTCTGCTCTATCTCCTGCCGTTCCTGGCCGGTGCGTTCTTCCTCGGCATCGTCTTCCTGAAAAGCCGCACCGCCTTCGGCCGCGTCTATTTCGCCGACCTCACCGGTTCGGGGCTCGCCGGCCTCGCCGTGCTGGTGTCGCTCTATCTGTTCGCGCCGGAAACCATCATCGTCGTGCCGCTGCTGTTGTGGGCAGCCGGCTCGCTGCTGTGGTTCTTCGCATTCGGCGCCTGGAAGAGCGTCGTCGCCGGCGTGGCCGTGGCGGCGCTGTCGATATCAGGCTATCTCATGCTGCCCAACCTGCTCGGCATCCCCGACATTGCCGTGTCGCAATACAAGGGCGTCGCCTATGCCCGCAACTTTCCGGACGGCAAGCGCATCTACCGCAGCGTCTCACCCTTCGGCGACCTGCAGGTCTATGCCAGTTCCTACATGCATTTCGCGCCGGGCCTGAGCGACAATGCCGCCTTCGGCATGCCTGAAGTGCCGGCCAACACCTATGTCGGCATGTATCGCGACGGCGATGGGCCGGAAGGCATCATGCGCAACCTGGCGCCGGCCGAGCAGGTCTATTTCCGCTATCTGCCGATGCATTATCCCTATGTCATCAAGGACAAGCCCAAGACATTCGTCGTGCAGTTCGGCGGCGGCATCTCCACGCAGGCCGCGCTCAATGCCGGTTCGACCTCGGTGACCGTCGCCGAGAGCAATCCGATGACATTGCGGGCGTTCCGCGACCCGGTGCTGAAGGACGTCACCGGCGATATCCTGGCCGAGCCGCGGCTCAAGGTCATCGATTATGACGGACGGCTGTTCCTCGCCAACACGAGCGAGCGGTACGACGTCATCGACCTCAGCCTCGCCGACAGTGTCGGCCTGTCCAATCCCGGCGGCTTCGCCATCTCGGAGAAATACGCCTACACGCGGGAAGCGATGCTGAGCTACATGCACGCACTGGCCGATGGCGGCGTGCTGTCGATCACCTTGTGGAACAAGGAAGAGCCGCCGAAATCGGTTCTGAAGCTCTATTCAACCGTCGCCGAGGCGGCGAAAACCTTCGACCCGCAGGGTGCCGCCAACGACATCTTCGCCGTGTCGAGCTATCTCTCGACCACGACCGTGCTGTTCAAGCGCGGCGGCTTCTCCGAGACCGAAATCAAGACGCTGCGCGACTACACCAAGTCGATGTCCTGGGAGGAAGTCTATTATCCAGGAATGATCTATGACGGTTCGGGCGCGCGAAAGGTACTCGACGATTACCGCGCCTCGATCTTCGGCAGCGGACAGGACGCGACGCTGACGCAGCAGCCGGCCGCCGGCGCGACCGCACCGGCCGACCCGACCGCACCGGCAAATCCTGATTGCGACCCGACGGCGCCGGCCGATCCGACGCTCGACGCCTGCGCGGGGGCCGGCGGCGATGCCGGCCCGCAAGTGCTGCCGGCGACGGAACTGCAGCGCATGACCTGGCACGCGCTTTTGACAGGCGGCTGGGAAAAACTTGCCGGCGACTACGTCTTCGACGCGCGGGCGCTGAGCAACGACCAGCCCTATTTCGCCGCCTATGTGAAGGTCGCCGATTTGCCGCGCACGCTTGACCGGCTCGACCTGTTCCAGGACGATTGGGGCTATCTCTTGATCTGGGCGACGCTCGGCATTGCCTGCATTACGGCGGCGTCGCTGGTGCTGCTGCCGGTCATCTTCGGCTGGCGCATCGTGTTCTCGCGCTCGCGCGGCAAGCTCGGGACCATCCTCTATTTCGCCTGTCTCGGCCTTGGCTACATCATGGTCGAGGTCGGGCTGATCAGCCGCTTCACCGTCGTGCTGGCCAACCCGACCGTGTCGGCCTCGGTGCTGATCTCCTCGATGCTGGTGTTTTCTGGCCTCGGCAGCCTGTTTGCCGAGCGCATCTTCGACCGCGCCAGGACGATGTTGCCGCTCGTGCTGCTGGCGGTGTGCGGGCTGCTGCTCGCCTATGGCTTCTATCTGTCGCCGGTGCTCGACCGGATCGGCGCCTATCCCTATGCGGTGCGCCTGCTGCTCTGCTTTCTCCTGGTGTCGCCGCCGGCCTTCCTGATGGGCATGCCGATGGCCACCGCCATGACCTGGCTGGCGCGGCTCGGCAAGGAGCATCTTTTCGTCTGGGCCTGGGGCATCAATGGCTGTTTCTCTGTCATCGGCTCGGCCGCCGTGCCGATCGTCGCCACCAGCTTCGGCTTAAGCGCCGTGCTGCAATGGGCGGCGATTGCCTATCTCATCGCCATTCCGGCCTTCTTCGCCGTGCTGTTGCCGTCGAAGGCGCCGTCCATCCGGCTGGTGGCGGCCTGATGCCGGACCGGCGCGCCATCGTCGCCGGATTGCTGGCCACGGCGATGTTTCCGGTGGCCAGCCAGGGGGCGCGCTTGCGCAAGGCCATCTCCACCATCGTGCCGTTCAAGGCATCGCCCTTTCCCTACTGGGGCAAGCTACCCGACGGCTCCGCGCCGTTTCTCGACGTCATGGCGGCGGACGGAAGGCGCGGCCACACCTCGCCGCGCGGCGGCATTTATTGGGAAGACGAGACCTATTCCGACCGCTCGACGCTGCTGGCCGTGCCGAAAGGGTTCGATCCGGCCAAGCCGGCGGTCATCGTGGTGTTCTTCCACGGCAATGGCGCCACCTTGCAGCGCGACGTGGTCGGCCGCCAGCGAGTGGTCGCGCAGGTCGAGGCGTCGGGCCTCAACGCCGTTCTGGTGGCGCCGCAATTCGCCAGCAACGCGCAGGATTCCAGCGCCGGTAATTTCTGGACGCCGGGCTATTTTGCCAAATTCATGGCCGAGGCTGCGCAAAGTATGGCCAGGCTGACCGGCGCCAAGGCGGCAAAGTTCGACGCCATGGCGGTGGTGCTGGTGGCCTATAGCGGCGGCTACAATCCGGCCGCTTCCATTCTCAGGAACGGCGACATCGGTGGACGCCTGCTCGGCGTCGTCCTGCTCGACGCCGTCTTCGACGAGGCCGACATTTTCGCCAGCTGGATCGCGCAGCACCGGCAGAGCTTCTTCGTCAGCGCCTATGGCAAATCCTCGGCCTCCGGCAATGCCGAAATCCGGCAGTTGCTGGCGGGCCAGGGCATCGCCGCCAGTCCCGATCCGCCGCGCCGCCTCGAAGCCGGCACCATCGCCTTGCTTGCATCCGATGCCGCCCATGACACGTTCGTCACCCGTGCCTTCGTCGGCAATCCGCTGCAGTGGCTGCTCGCCCGGTTGCACGGGTTCCCGCGCTAAGACCTTTTGGCACTCCAGTCCCAGTTCTTATCCATGCTTCTGATTGCTATTGTCATCGCCCAGATGTTGGATCCGCTGCGGATCCTGCTGGTCGGGATCGCCTATTTCCTCAGCCGGTCGGTTAAGCGGCCGGGCGTGGCCTGGCTGGGATTGTGCGCGGCGATTGTCGTCATCGCCGCTGCATTTCCGTTCGTTGTCCTTGGCCAATCCGGCGACATTGCCTGGACGACCACCGCGATCGGCGTGATATCGAACGCACTGATAGTAGCCGCCATGGCCGGGTTGCTGCGGCTCCAGCGATGGCTTTTCCAGCTTTTTGTTTGACGTAATTTCTGCGGGAAAACCGTTTCACGATTTTCCCGCAATTGCTGGCGGACCCGGCGGATACTGGGTTCCTTTCACCACTTGGCGAGGGCAGGGACCCAGGTTCTCAGTTAAACCACAGCGCGAACGTCAAAAACCCGCCGCCGCCGAATTCGCGCTGGATCTGGTCGAAATCCTCGCTGGTCAGGATCCTGCCGTTTTCCAGATAGGGCGCGATGCCAGGGCCGGTGATCGACAGCACCAGGTCGAAAGGCTTCGGCTCGTCGAAGAAGCGCTTCATGTTGATGCCTTTGCCGGTGATGCGGAAATGCGGCAGCAGCGCGCGGCCTTCGAGCAGGTCCTCCGCCATGCTCAAGGTGGCCAGCCAGGCCTGCACCTGCTCCTCGCCGACTTCGAGGCCGGTCAGCGGGTTCTCGCCCTTCTGCTGCGGCCCGGGCAGCCATTCGCGGTCATTGTCGGTCTCGGCGCGGATTGCCTTCCAGTCTTCGCGCGACAGCCGGATCATTTCGAGCAATTCCTGGCGTGCGGCCTTGCGGCGCTCCGGCTCGACCACCGGCCAGTTGATCATGTGCACCATCGAGATGAAATCGGCGATGCGCCACTCCGAGGAGAAGATGCTCGAGCCCATCTCGCTGGGCGGCGGCACCAGGATGTCCTGCAATGGCAGTTTGGCGCGCGGGAACAGCATGTGAAAGGAGCCGTCGAAAGTGGTTCTGAAATCATGCGCCAGCCAGAAATCGGCCTGCGCCATCAGGAACTCGGCATAGCCTCGCAGCCAATAGCCGTCGGCGCGGTCGAAACGGAAGGTCAGCACCGGTGCGCTATCGCCCTGCGAAATGCTGCCGTGCGACAGCGCGGCCATGATGGCCGCCATGCTTTCGTCCGGTGCGATCATGCCGTCCTCGTTGAGGTCGATGCCGACATGGGTGAGATCGATGACCATGCCGATATCGGCATCGGCATCGGCCGGCACCGAGCCCAGCGTCGCGGCGGATTTTGCCAGCCTGTCGCGGAACGCGACCAGTATGGCGCGGAACTCTTCGTAGGTCAGTGGCTCGGGATTGGGATTGGAGGGCACCGGCAGCTGCATCAGCGGCAGCATGAAGGATTGCGGGCTTTCGAAACCGTGGCGGTGCAGGCCGCTGGCGAGCAGTTCCAGTGCGGTGAAGAACTCACCGGCCCCGGCGGCAAAGGCCGATGCCGGATCTTTCGGTGCGGCGGCCTCCAGCGTCGACAGGGCGCTGTCGCGCGCGGCCACGGTCTTCGCCTCGAAAAGCGCGGTTGCCGCTTCGGGCATGGCGGCTTGCGCCGAAGACAGCGGCACAAGCAGAATGAATGCGGATGCCATCAGGCTTGCTATTCGTGTCATCTTTCCCTCCCAAGCATTTGTCGCCGACGACCATACACAGATTTGCGGCTATTTGCGGCGTCGCGCCCGTCAGCGCCGATGCGCTGTCCACATCGTTGCATGATTGTCGAGGGATGCGCTTCAACCCGCCCGGCGGACGGTTTACAGAAGGCAAACGATTGGGCGTCGCGTGTCGAATTATCCGCTCTCCTACAAACTGTCCTGGCTGCCGCGTTTTCTGAAGCCGTCGCTTGGCGGTGACGGCAGCGGGTTTGCGCCGATGGCGGGGAGGTTGATGGAGCCGCCGCCAAAGCGGACGGTGCGGCTGGCCTTCATCGGGGATATCTCGGCCGTGGCCAACCGCCGGGCGCCGCACTGCGATCCGGCGATCAAGGCCCTGCTTGGCGCTGCCGATCTGGTGATCGGCAATTGCGAAAGCCCTGTCGTGGGCAGGCCGAGCGCGGTGCTCGGCACGAAGCTCGGCACGCATCATGCGATGAGTGAGCGGTTTCTGGCCGAGGCGCTCGCTGCGGCCGGCATCGCGCACGAAAGACTGGTGCTGTCGCTGGCCAACAATCACGTGCTCGACCAGGGCGTCGCCGGTTTCGACGAGACGGTGGCGGCGCTGAAGCGGCTCGGCATCCGCAGCATAGGCCTTGCCGCCGATGGCTCGGTGCAGCCGGTCAAGGTCGGGCTGTTGAATGTCGGCTTCGCGGCCTTCACGCTATGGTGCAATGCAGATGAGAGCCTGTTTGCCGGGCGTGTGTCGATGGGCAGCGATGCAGAGCGCTGGCCGCGCGGGTTCGACCTTATTTGCGCAGTGCCGCATTGGGACTGGGAGTTCCGGCATTTTCCGCAGGCCGGGACCAAGGCGCTGGCGAGGCGCCTGGCCGGGCAGGGCGTCGGGCTGATCGCCGGCCATCACGCCCATGTGGTGCAGCCGGTGGAACGGATCGGCGAGACTGTCGTCGCCTATGGGCTCGGCGATTTCCTCGGCACTGCGCTCGCCCGCCAGCCATGGCCGGGGCGCATTGGCGGGATTTTTGTCGCTGATGTCAGCGCGGAGGAGGGGACGCGCGGTGCTGTTGCGGCTTACCAGGTGCATCCGTTCCTGCGGCTGCGGGACGGGGATCATGAGCGGCTTGTGCCGGTGGAGGCGTTGGACGGTGCGATGAGGGGAAAGATTGAAAGACGGTTGAGAGCAATCTTTCCTTAGAGCTGCAAGCGGCGAGACTATTCTACAAGCGTCGTGCTGCCCTCATCCGCCTGCCGGCACCTTCTCCCCGTATAGTGACGGGGAGAAGGGAGATTAGCCGTGCCGGCGGCGCTCCACTTGCAACGCTGGCAATTGGCGAGACCATCGATGATGGCGTCCTTCGCCCCGTTTGCGGGGACAGGTGCCCGGCAGGGCGATGAGGGGCAGCGCGAGCATCTGTTGTGGAGGCACCGCAGTCGATACATCCGACAAAACCAGCTATCATGAACTTGTCGAGGCGACGGGGGTGGCGGTGGAAGCAGCGGATTTCATGCCTGATGAGGCTGTCATCGCCGGCATCCGGAAAAACATCGAGGCCTATGAGGCGGCGCGGGCTTCGGCGGTGCGGCAGGTGCGCTGGCGGGTGCCGCTGTTCGTCGGCCTGGTGCTGGTGGCCGTGGCGGTGATCGCCTGGCTGTTCAACAAGGTCGCCGACCCCAACGAGCAATGGTTCTCGACGCCGCATGTATTCCTCTATTTCATCGGCTTTGCCGCTTCGATCCTGCTGTATTTCCAGGCCATGAAGCCGGCGACGCGGCTGCAGCAATCGTTCCGCGACACGCTGCTGCCGATCATCTTCGGTTTCATCCGTGACATCGGCTACCAGCATGGCGGCAGACCGAACTCGTTCGACCGGCTGCCGCGCGAGGCGGTCGGGCCCTTCAACCGGCAAGCCTTCGACGATGTCGTTTCCGGCCACTACGAAGGGTTTCCATTCGAGCTCTACGAGGCCGAACTGCGGGAAGGCACCGGCAAGGGCTCATCGACGGCCTTCAAGGGTGTCATCGTCGCCTTCGAAGCGGTCGAGCCGTTCCCGGGAATCCTGGTGGCGACGCGGCGGACCAATGCGGTCGTCGGCTTTTTCCGCGGCCTGTTCGGGTCCAAGCTGCAGGAACTGTCGTCGGGCGAGCCATTTCTCGACGCGGCCTACGAATTCCGCACCGACAATGTCGAGGCGGCGCGGCCGCTGGTGACCGGCCGTCTGGCGCAGGCGCTGAAATGGCTCGGCGAGACCTGGCCCGACGATCCGGCCCGCGTCGCGCTCAACGGCGGCGACGGTTTCCTGCTGTTGCCGCAGGCGAAGAACTTCTTCGAGCTGCCGGAGATTTCAGTGCCTCTCGACTACACCAGGCATGTCGCGCCGATGATTTCCGACATGGGCGCCATGCTGGCGACGGCGGCGCTGGTGCGCAAGATCGGGGCGAAGGACGAGGCAAGCTAATCGGACCGGGCATAAGATCAACAATCGTAACCGGATTCCTCGTGCATGGTGTCTGCTTCTTCCTTCGACATTCTCTTGAACATCACGCAGACGGTGAAGCTGCCGACTTGACGCCCGTCGCGTCTGTATCCCCAGTCGGAAATATCGTCCCTGGTGAATTCTATGTTCTGGCCGAGGACGACATTGCGCACTGCTACCGGTTCGTTTGCCAATATGCCGACGAAGCCGGTTTCGTTGCGTCGGAACGGGATGACCCAGAAGTGCTCGCTGATATCCCCATCGTGCACCTCGACCTTTAATTTGAACCTGTCCGTCCCCGAGGGCGGCGCTTCGGTCAGGGCCAGGAACTCATCCAAGCTGGCACGCGCCTTCGCAATCGCTACCGCCATCTCGGGATCGTCCCTAGCAAACATAACCGTTTTATCGCCGCCTGGCTCAGCGCCTTGTGCGCCGGCCAATCCCGGCGCCAGCGCCAGCATCAGGGATATCATGGTTCGGACTGCCAGTTTCATGGTGAGTTCCCCCTCGTCGTAGCGGTTGCAATGATCCTGTATCCATTTCGAATTTGCAACCACGGCGCGAGTTTTGTCCGCTTTTGCGGTGGCGGTTGAGCTGGTCCATGAAACAAAATTTGTATCAACCGAAGGTCAGCGGGCTGTTGCGTGATGCAATTCGGGGCGGATTATGGCGGCTGCGTGATGGCCTCGATGCACCCGCCGCAATCGCCTAAACGATTCTTTTCGTGGGCGAACAGCGCTCGTCGAGGCAAACGAAACGGCTGGAAACCGCGTCAGCCGCAAGCAATGTGTCAGAATTAAGCCTATGATTTCCTTTGCGAAAAGTCACTCAATGTGATTTGCGGCCAGCAGACTTTCAGGCCCAGTGTCGGCTCGTTCGGTGCTGTCGTTGCCCAACGCGGCGGCCCCGGAAAAGTGAAACAGCACGGAGTGCTATCGATGAAGAAGACCCTCGCAACCACCGCCGCTCTGCTCGCCTTCCTTGGTACGGCCTATGCCGCGTCCGTTCAGGGCACCATCCAGGCGGTCGATCCGACGACCAAGTCGATTACGCTCGACGACGGCAAGATCTACCAGCTGTCGCCGGAAGCGAAGATCGGCAAACTGAAGGTCGGCGCCAAGGTGGCGGTAACCGTCGATGACAAGACCGGCATGGTGACCTCGATCAAGAAGGCTTCGTAGCCGCGAGCGTCATGCGTCGGCAGACCTGCTGACCGTACTTTTCAGCCCCTGCTCCAATCTTGGCCGGTTCCTTCGGGGATCGGCCATTTTCGTGCTCTTGGTCACTCACCGCCAGGCGGCCAGGGTGGCGGAACGCTGCCCCGACGGCGCCCCTATGGTTTTTGCCAAAGAGCCGCGCTATCCCTTGGCCAACGGGGGATCCGCATGGCTGACGAACAGAAGGGGTTTCGCCTGTCGCGCCGGCTGGTGCTCGGCGCGGCTGTCGTCGGCGGCGCGGTGCTGTGGGGCGGAACAACAATGGCGCGGCTGGCACGCGGACCGTCGGGGCCGAAGAATGCCGGGCGCATCGCCGACATCGATGGCATTGCCCTGCCGCTGAAACCGATCGCCAGCCCGCCGGCCTTTGATCCTTCGCTGCCCTGGTCGGCCAAGGGCGGCGACATCAACGATGCCAGCGGCCTGTCGCGGACGCCGGTCTATGGCGTGGTCGAGATCAGCGAGGAGGACCATATCGCCAAGGCGCTGGCCTTTGCCCGTGCCAACGGGCTGAAAGTGTCGCTGGCGGCTGTCCGTCATTCGATGGGCGGCCATGCCTTCGATGACAATGCGCTGGTGCTCGACCTCAAGAAATTCAACAAGGTCAGCGTCGATGCGGCGGCCAGGACCATGACGCTGCAGCCCGGCGCGCGCTGGCACGACATCCAGAACCTGCTGCATCCGCGCTTCGCGGTAAAGGCGATGCAGTCGACCGACATTTTTTCGGTCGGCGGCTCGCTGTCGGTCAACGCGCATGGCATGGACCACCAGGCGGGTTCGGTTGCCGGCTCGATCCGCTCGATGCGGATGATGCTGGCCGACGGGTCGGTGACGACCTGCTCGGCCACGCAGAACAGCGAGCTGTTCCGCCATGTCGTCGGTGGCTACGGCCTGTTCGGCGTGGTGGTGGAGGCAACGCTCGATATCGTCGACAATGCCGTCTACCGCACTTCGCGCGAAATCATCAAATCCGACGATTTCCCAAAGTTTTTTGCCGATGTGCTGGAGCCGAACAAGGATATCGGCCTGTTCTACGGCCATCTGTCGACGGCACCGGCCAATTTCCTCGAGGACATGATCGTCTATCGCTACGACAAGGTGGCCGAAGAGCCGCCGGCCGACCAGCCTGATATCGGCGAACCGGGCTCGGTCGGGCTGAAGCGGGTGATCATCAATCTGGCGAAATGGGGCAGCGTGTTCCAGGAGCTGAAGTGGTTCACCGAAAAGACGCTTGAGCCGAAATTCGAGAACTGCACCGTGGCGCGCACGACAGCAATGGCGCAAGGCGAGGCCTGCCTCGTCACCCGCAACAACCCGATGCACGATTCGGTGCCGTATCTGTTCAACGATCTAAACAACGAGACCGACATACTGCACGAATATTTCATTCCGCGCGCCGCCTATGTCGAGTTCATCACCGAAGCGCGCGAGATCCTGCGCAACCAGTCCCTGCCGGTGCTCAATGCCTCGGTGCGCATCGTCCATAAGGAGGATGTGGCGCTGACCTATGCGCCGGAGCCGGCCTATTCGCTGGTGCTCTACATCAACCAGCCGACCGATACCGACGGCAATGCGAAGATGCGGGCGCTGACGCGGGCGCTGATCGACGTGACGATCAAGCATGGCGGGCGCTTCTTCCTACCTTACCAGCTACATTATACGGGCAAGGAGTTGCTGGCCTCCTATCCCGAACTGCCGGCCTTCCTTGCGGCGAAGCGGCACTATGACCCGACGGAACTGTTTTCCTCGACCTTCTACCGTGCCATCAAGGCGCTGAGCGGGGTGGCGTAGGAAGCAGGAGAACAATCGATGCGCATGCTATCGGCCGCAGCCCTTACTCTCATCGCGCTGTGCGCTGGACCGGCCGGGGCCGAGGACCTCAAGGCCTTCAAGCTGACCATCGACGGCGTGGCGGTCGATATCGATCCCGGCGAGAGCACGACCATCACGCTGCCCGGCGGCAAGCAGAGCAAGGTGACGCTCGAGCGCAACGACTTCGCCACCTTTTCAGGCGGTAGCTTCTCCTTCGTCCATCCGACCGGCATTTCGGTGACCAAGACCGATCTCGGCGAGAACATCACGCAATATCTGATGGCTTCGGCGCTGGGCACGATCGTCGTCGTGCAGGAATACGGCAAGATGAATCCGGTGTCGCTCAACCAGCTGATGCTGCAGGAGATGACCAGGGAATCGGTGCAGGCCGGTGCGACGCTGACGCAGCAGCCGACGACGCGCAAGCTCGCCGACGGCAAGGAACTCACCGGCATCCGCGCCGAGGTGAAGACGCGCACCGACACCGCGTATTTCGAGATCGTCGGCTACGGCCTGGCCGATCGGGGGCTGTTGTTCGTCACGCGCGTCGGCAGCGGGGATCTGGCCACCGAACAGCCGCTGATCGACAAATTCTGGGAGAGCCTGAAGCTCAAGATGTAAAGGGACTAAAGCCCCGTTGGCACCAGGCCGGCCAGCCAGTTCACTGAGCGTTTGGCTGCATCGGCGGTCGCGGAAGCTGCACGGCCAAGATCGGTCTTGACCACGGCATAGCCGTTCTTGGTGCGGTAGAGCACGCCGGTTCCGCCATCGACCACCTGTTCATAGGCGACGGGCCGGGCGGCATCCGCGTCGACGGTCGTCGTCGGCGAGCCGACGGGCACGCTCGGCCGATGGCTCAGTTCCGGAGGCAGCGGGCTTTCCGTTCGCACGATCCTGCTGGCGGGCTTGAGTTCCGGGCGGGATGCGGTGGCGGCCAGTTGCGAGGAGGATGACGAACCCTTGGGGCGGCAGATGCCGGACACCAGCGGATAGTCGAAATTGCGCTGGTGCAGGATCTGGCTCTTCATTGCGGCTTCGCATTCGGCGATGGTCGACCACTTGGCAGGCGTCTCGCCGATATATTCGCACAATTTGGCGTCGCAGTCGCAGCCGACAATGGTCATGGCGACAAGGGCGGTCTTGATCACGGTCTTGTCCCTTCGAGATGCCCCCCGGCAGCCCATTCAGGTGCATGTCGCCCGTCAGGCAACGTGCACCATTCCATCGCGCGCGAACAAGGCGGGATTTGGCCGCGATTGTGGAATGAGCATGGCCGCGCGTCTGATCTTGGCCGGGCGTGGCCGAAAGGCCTCAATAATCGTAGACGTGTTCGAGCTTGGCGCCGGCCTTCATCAGCGACGATAGCACCAGATGCAGCTTGCGCACGGCCACGACCATGCCGGTGCGGCGCGTCGAAGGATCGGCCGGCAGCGGATAGCTGAACAGGATGCGCATGCCTTCGGGGACGGCGATCGAGTCGGTCGACAGCATGGTGACCATGATCTCGTCATTGCCGCCGATCTCGACGAAGGAGACGCCCTTGTCGATCAGCCGCGGGATCATGTCGGTGAAGACCTGATAGCGCTTGGTGACGAAGATGGTGCCGTCAGGACCCAGGTCGCGCTCCAGCAAGGTGTCGGGCTCGTTGCGGGTGGCTTCGCCGACCGGGCCCTTGGCCCAGACATGGATGTCGAGGAAGGCCGGGTCGGAGGTCGCGGCGAGCGCCTTTTTGATCAGGTCGGCATAGCCCTGCTTGATGGTGTCGGCGAGGCCGAAGGCGAGCTTGCGTTCGCTGGTGCGGACGGAGCTGTCGCCCGGCGCCGGCTGCACGGCAAACAGGCCGGCGCGTTTCTCGGCATAGGCGAACTGGTACCACGGCACCTGGTCGAGAAAGCCTGCGTATTCGGCCGCCACCTTGGCCTGGTAGATGTCGGCGGCGGTGCGCTTGGCCGATGTCGCCTCGGTGACGCGGCCGACCGTGTTCTCATAGGCCCATTGCAATATGTGCTCGATCGAGTGGCTGGTGCCGATGATGACCAGCATCTGGTGGTTGGCATAGTTGAACTTGTATGGGGAACTGGCGCGGATCACGGTGGCGTAGTCCTGCCAGAAGCGGCCGACATAGGACCAATAGGGAAATCCGCTCGGCTGGTCCTTGGCGACGAAGCCGGCATATTCGCGCGCGGCGTAGACAATTGTCCATTCGGGATAGGTGAGGAAGGTCGATTCCTCAGGCCGTTGGTAGCCGGGGATTTCGGCGCGGACCTTGTCGGCCAGCGCCTTGGGCGGCGCGCCATCGGCAATGCCGGGCAGCGGGGTCTTGTCGAGCGACGGCGTCGTCAGGAAACCGTAGCTCAGCCCGACGATCGGGATGAGGATGATGATGACGATCAGCCAGACGATCGTCTTGATGACGCGCTTCAGCCAGCGGAACAGCAACATGGCCGGTCAGGCCGTGGCGAAGTGGTCGTGTATGCGCTTCGACAGCCAGAAGCCGACATAGACGGCGAAGCCGCCGATGACGAGATGCGGCAGGTTGGCGAAGAAGCGGGTGGGGAACTCGATGTCGTTGAGGGAGCGGAAACCGTTGATGAAGATGCCGGCATCGAGGCAGCCGGAGCCGGTGATCAGCCCGAGCACCCCGTCGAACAGATAGACCGATCCGAACAGCTTGAAATAGAACACTGCCTGGCGATGCGAGATGAAGGCGGCGGCCAGCGCCCAGACGCCGGAGAAGGCGTGCAGCAGGTCGTCATACCATTGCAGCGAGAACAGGCCGAACAGATTGCCGTTGGCATCGTTGAACGCCGGTATGTAGCCGATGGCGACGACCGCGAAGAACAGGAAAGCATAGGCAACGGCAAGCTTCTGGATCAGCGTCATGAAGTATCCCCCTCCTACGAGCCCGTTAAAACGGACTCTGACGACGTTGGGATACTAACCGATTTTAGCGCGCGGTGAAGCGGCGCCCGCAAGATCGTCAGCAAAGGAGATCAAGGGCCAAAACAACAGTCGGCGCCGGGATTTCTCCCAGCGCCTCCCTGTCAGATCAGGACACGGTCGCGGCAGCAACTTCCGTAAAGTCGTCGCGCCATGCCGGCCTTGATTTTGACGGTCCTGCCAGCCACCACCCCAAGGCAGTGTCCGTTCCAGACCACGCTGGTCTTGGCCCTTGCGGGCTTTGCCCTGCGTGCCATCGAAGGTTTTTGCCGTCCTTCATGGCAGCATCGGTCCGCCGTCGGCGTTGGCACGCTTTCCGCGGCCCCGTAGGTCTCGGCTACCGTCCCTCGAAACAGGCAAGCCTGCTCTCGCTCCGGGCCGTACGGGCCTCAGGAAATCCGCCTTTCACTTTCGCCTTTCGGCTTGGCGATCGGTGGCCGCCTGAGATGGGTTTAACGTACGCCGGGTAAGGGGCCTGGGGAATGGCCATGGGCCTGTGGATAGCGGGATTATCGGGGACCGTTTGGCGAGGGCCCGGGACCTTCGGTGCCTGCTGCCTTAAACAGCCGTCCCCTCTTTTCGGCGCTCGGATCGACAGCGCCCCTTGCTCCGCCGCCGGGCGCGGGCTTCAATGCCGGCAAACGATCGGACATGGATGTCCGGCGCCGGGGAGGGTGCGTATTGAAAGTCGGGGTGGTTCTCAATCCGATAGCCGGTGGCGGCCGGCTGAAGCGGCATTGGCCTGAGGTTGCCGCCTCGCTGAAAAAGCACTTCGGCGATTTCGAGTTGCGCGAGACACAGGCCGAGGGCGATGCCGAACGGTTGGCCATCGACCTCGCGGCAAACGGCTTCGACCTGGTGATCGCCGCCGGTGGCGACGGCACCGCCAGCGAAGTGGCCGACGGGCTGCTGCAGGCATTCGAGGAGAGCGGCAGGACGACCGAGCTTGGCCTGCTGCCATGCGGCACAGGCATCGATTTCGCACGCGGTCTTGGCCTGCCGAAAGCGGTGGACGCGACCTTGAAGCGGATCGCCGGGGCAGAGGGCCGCAAGGTCGATGCCGGGCGCATCTGCTACATCGACGACCATGGCGCACTGGCCAGCCGCCACTTCATCAACATCGCAAGCCTTGGCCTGTCGGGCGCCACTGACCGCGCCGTCAATGTCGACAAGCGCAAGGGCAAGATGTCGGCCAAGGCGCTGTTCCTGTGGCGCACCGTGGTCGAGTTCATCCGCTACCGCTTCCAGCATGTGCGGATCACCGTCGACGACGGCGCGCCGGTCGAGGCGCGCATGGCGCTGGTGGCGGTGGCGAACGGCAAGTTCTTCGGCGGCGGCATGATGATCGCGCCGGATGCCGAGCTCACCGACGGAGAGTTCGACATCGTCATCCTGCGCGCGGCTGGCAAGCTGAAGCTGATCTGGGATATCCGCCTGCTCTATGGCGGCCGGCACCGCAACCATCCGGCGATCACGATCCTGCGCGGCAAGAAAGTGGTTGTCGAACCGCTCGACGATGTGGAAAAGAACGGCGCGCTGGTCGACATAGACGGTGAGTCGCCCGGACGCATACCGGCGACCTTCGAGATCCTGCCTGGCGCGCTGACGCTCAGATATTGAATCAAGGCGTTGCGAGATTGATTCAAGCCTTTTCGAAACTGAATCCGGCTATCGATTCAAGCAGATGAAATTGCTTGTTTTTCCGCTCGCCGATCAGATTGCCAGTCTGGCTGGAAAACCGGGCGCACGCAGTTCGGTGCCGACCGTATCTTCCAGCAATTTGACGATCTGGGTCGACCAGGCGCTGCCGCCATAGGCCGCCTTGCCCTGTTCGAAAATCGCATTGACGCGGGATGCCAGCTCCAGCGGCACGCCGAAATCCTTGCCCATGCCCAACGCAAAACCGAGGTCCTTCAGCGCCAGGTCCATGGTGAAGCCGATGTCATAGGAGCCGTTGAGGACGAGCTGGCTTTCGGTCTCGTGGACGAAGCTGTTGCCGGAGGAGGCAACGATGGCGTGGTAGGATTGGGCGAGGTCGAGCCCGCCCTGCTTGGCCAGCATCAGCGCTTCGCCGGCGGCGACGAGGTGGATGAAAGCCAGCATGTTGGTGATCACCTTGATCACCGCGGCCGAGCCGATCGGCCCCATCAGGAAGGAACGTGCGCACATTGCTTCGATGGCCGCGCGATGGCGTTCGTAAAGGGCTGCATCGCCGCCGACCAGGGCGGTGATTTTGCCGGCCGCCGCCAGATGCACGCCGCCGGTGACCGGGCACTCCAGCGTCTCGACACCCTTGGCCGAGGCGAGGGCGGCAAGCCGCACGATCTCGTCGCGGCCATTGGTCGACATCTCGATCCAGGTGCCGCCCTTGGGCAAGCCCTCGAGCAAGCCGCCGGGTCCGGCAAGCACCGCTTCGCTGACCTTGGGCGAGGGCAGGCAAGTGATGGCGTTGCCGGCCCGCGCCGCCGCGTCGGCAGCGCTGTCGGCTGCGGTGGCGCCGAGCGCCACGAGGCGCTCGACGGCAGCCGAGTCGCGGTCGAAGACAGTGACCGCAAAGCCGTTGCGGATCAGGCTGGCGGCAAGGTTGCCGCCGAGATGGCCGAGGCCGATGAAGGCGTAGCTCTCGCTCACGGCATCAACGGGGTCTGCATCATCTGCAGATGCAGATCTTTGCCGGTGTAGGGATGCGCATCGCAAACGGCTTCGTTGAGCTCGACGCCCAGCCCCGGTTCCTTCGAGGGGATGACGTTGCCGTCCTGCCACTCGATCTTCTTCTTCAGGAGCGTGGCGTGGAAGCCGTCCCACTGCTTCAGCGATTCCAGGATGAGGAAGTTGGGCAACGTCACCGCCAGCTGGATGTTGGCCGCACCGACGATCGGCCCGCAATAGCAGTGTGGCGCGACCTGAATGTGATAGGCCTCGGCCATCGCCGCGATCTTCTTGGTTTCGAGAATGCCGCCGGAGCGGCCGAGATCCGGCTGCAATATGGTCGCGGCGCGGTTTTCGATGACGCGGGCGAATTCGAACTTGGTCGTCAGCCGCTCGCCGGTGGCGATCGGGATCGAGGTCGCGCGGGCGACCTGCGCCATCACTTCGGGCATGTCGGGCGGCACCGGCTCCTCGAACCACAAGGGATCGTAGGGCTCGATGGCGCGGGCCATGCGCAGCGCGCCCGACGCGGTGAACTGGCCGTGCGTGCCGAAGAGGATGTCGGCGCGGTTGCCCACCGCCTCGCGGATCGCCTTGACCATGCGGGTGGAGACGTCGATGTCGATGAGGCGCGGCTGATGGCCGTCGAAGGCGGTGTAGGGACCGGCCGGGTCGAGCTTGACGGCATTGAAACCCTGCTCGACATATTCGAGCGCGCAGGCCGCCGCCATTTCGGGGTCGTTGTAGACATTCCTGCCGTCCGGCGCGTCCTCGGAATGGACACTGCCGGTGTGCGGGTAGAGGTAGGTGTAGGAGCGCAGCGTCTCATGCACCTGACCGCCGAGCAGTTTGTAGACCGGCTTGTTGGCCTCCTTGCCGATAATGTCCCAGCAGGCCATTTCGAGCGCCGAAAAACAGCCCATGCCGGAAACATCGGGGCGCTGGGTGAAGCCGGAGGAATAGGCGCGGCGGAAGAAGTTCTCGATGTCGTGCGGATCGCGGCCGACGAGATAGCGCTCGGCCATGTCCTCGACCATTTTCGCCGTGACATGGGCCGAGAAGGTGGCGTTGTAGGCTTCGCCATAACCGACCACGCCGCCATCGGTGGTCAGCTTGACGAAGACGAAATACTTGCCGCCGATGCCGGGCGGCGGGTTGCCGACAACCCAGGTCTTGACGTCGGTGATCTTCATTTTTGGTCCTCCAGAACCAGTTCGGCGCCCTTCCACCCGGTCATGACCGAGGCGGCGTTGGTGTTGCCGGTGATGTTGTCGGGAAAGATCGAGGCGTCGATGACGCGCAAGCCCTCAAGCCCGTGCACTTTCAGGCGCGGATCGACGACGGCGCGCGCGGGATCGGGGCCCATGCGGCAGGTCGAGACCGGGTGATAGACGGTGCCGGAGCGCTTCCTGAAATCCGTGATCAGGTCGGCGTCGGACTGGATCGACGGGCCGGGCAGGACTTCTTCCCTGATGATTTCGGCCATGGCCGGCATCGAGGCGATCTTGCGCACGAACTTCACCGCCGCCAGCATCTCCTCGACATCGGCATTGGTCGAATAGGCATTGGCGGTGATTTTTGGATAGTCCAGTGGATTGCTGGAGCGGATCATGATCTCGCCGCGGCTCGACGGGCGGCAATTGGACAGGCCGATGGAGAAGCCCGGCCAGGGATCCGGCGTCAGGATCGGCCGCTCGCCGCTCTTCGGGATAACCGTCGAGAAGGCCTGGAAATAGAGCTGCATGTTGGGGCGCGAGAACGCCGGATCGGTGCGGAAGAAGCCGCCGCCATGGTTCATCGACAGAGACAGCGGCCCCGAGCGTGTCAGTATGTACTGCATGCCGACCAGCAGCTTGCCCCACCAGGGACGCAGGATCTGGTTGAGCGTCGGCACCTTGCCCTTGAAGGTGTAGTTGATGCCGACATGGTCCTGCAGATTCGCGCCGACATTCTCGTTGGCGTGGACGACAGCGATGCCCAGCCCTTTCAGAAGCGCCGAGGGGCCGACGCCCGACAATTGCAGCAGCTGCGGCGAGTTGATCGAGCCGGCGGAGAGGATCACCTCGCGGCCGGCCCGCGCCGTCTTCGTCTGACCGTTCTGGAGATATTCGATGCCGATGGCGCGTTTGCCTTCGAACAGGATGCGGCTGGCCAGCGCGCTGGTCTCGACGCGGACATTGCCGCGCTTCATCGCCGGGCGCAGGAAGGCGCGCGCCGCCGACATGCGGCGGCCGCTCTTGGTCGAGATCTGGTAGGTGCCGACGCCTTCCTGGGCAGCGCCGTTGAAATCGGGATTGAGCGGCAGGCCGGCCTGCTGGCCGGCGGCAAGATAGCGCTTGGTCAGCGGGTGGACGGCGTTGGCCGTATCGCTGATGTGCAGGGGACCACCGGTGCCGCGCCATCTGTCGGCGCCGGCCTCATTGTCCTCGAGCGCCTTGAAGATCGGCAACAGCTCGTCATAGCCCCAGCCGGGATTGCCGGCGGCGCGCCAGTCGTCGAAATCCTCGCGCGCGCCCCGGATCCAGACCATGGCGTTGATCGAGCTCGACCCGCCGAGCAGCTTGCCGCGCGGCCAGTGATCGACATTGCCGCCGAGGCCGGGATCGGCTTCCGTCTTGTAGTTCCAGTTGACGGCTGGGTCGAAGAAGGTCTTGCCATAGCCGAGCGGCATCTGCACGTAGAAGCGCCGGTCCGTGCCGCCGGCCTCCAGCACCAGAACCGAGAAGCGGCCCGAGGCCGACAGTCTGTCGGCGAGCACGGAGCCGGCCGAGCCGGAGCCGACGATGATGAAGTCAAAAGTCTGCATGATTGAAACGGGCGGCTCCGGAAATCTGGCCGCAGCCTAGACGCGAGGGGTTCGCCGCGTCGCCGGGCCTTCCGGCATGCGTTGTGAAAAATGCGACTGGAATGCGAGGTCGAGTTGCGGGGAATATCGACAATCGCGCTTGATAAGCATGGGCTCGACAGCCTATGCGAGGGCATTCGTTTGCTCTGGCCACCTCTGCGGAAGGCGGGAAATCATATGCGGACCCTGTCGGATGCGTTCATTCCCGAGCTGCCGGGCTACTACAAGGGCAAGGTTCGAGAAAACTACGATCTGGCGGACGGGCGGCGCATCATCATCGCCACCGACCGTCTCAGCGCCTTCGACATCATCCTGACCTCGATCCCGTTCAAGGGCGAGATCCTGACCCAGACGGCGCGCTACTGGTTCGAGGAAACCGCCGATATCTGCCCGAACCATGTGCTCGAATATCCCGACCCCAATGTCGTCGTCGGCACGAGGCTCGACATCCTGCCCGTCGAGATCGTCGTGCGTGGCTATCTCGCCGGCACCACCAGCACCTCGATCCTGACCCGCTATCGTCGTGGCGAGCGCGACATGTACGGCATGCGCCTGCCGGACGGCCTGCGCGACAATGAGAAGCTGGCCGCGCCGGTCATCACGCCGACAAGCAAGGCAGCGGATGGCGCCCATGACGAGCCGCTGTCCAGGGCGGAGATCCTCGAACAGGGACTGCTCACGCAGGCGCAATGGGACACCGTCTCGGATTACGCCTTGAAGCTGTTCGCGCGCGGCCAGGCGCGTGCCGCCGAGCGCGGCCTGATCCTTGCCGACACCAAATACGAATTCGGCACAGACAGAAGCGGCACCATCATCCTGGCCGATGAAATCCATACGCCCGACAGCAGCCGGTACTGGATCGCGGCGAGCTATGAACAGGCACTGGCCAGCGGCACGCGGCCGGACAGTTTCGACAAGGATTTCATCCGCTCCTGGGTGGCGGCGCGCTGCGATCCTTACAAGGACCCGATCCCCAGGATTCCAGACGAGATCGTCGAACAGGCCTCGCGCATCTATGCCCAAGCCTACGAGGCGATCACGGGCAAGGCATTCGTTCCCGACCTTTCCGGGGACACGGTTCTCGATCGCATCCGTTCGAACCTGGTGCGCTACTTCTAGCAGCCAGGCGAAGCCTTGCCCGGCGCGCGTTGACGCGTCCGCGCCATGACGCTACGGGATCGAGGGCAGTCGATCTCAAGCCTTCGACCTCGGGGGATTTCTCGCATGGTGCACTACGCGGACGGCCGGCCGATCGGAGACCTCACATTGCGCACCCTGGCCATGCCTTCGGACGCCAACGCCGCCGGCGACATCTTCGGCGGCTGGGTGATGGCGCAGATGGACCTTGCCTGCGGCATCCGCGCCGCCGAACGCGCCAGGGGCCGCGTGGTGACGGCGGCGGTCAAGGAGATGTCCTTCGCCAAGCCGATGAAGATCGGCGACACGCTGTGCATCTACACTCATGTCGAACGCGTCGGCCGCACCTCGATGACGCTCAAGGTCGAAGCCTGGGCGCAGCGCTATCTCTCCGATTTGATGGAAAAAGTCACCCACGCCGATTTCGTCATGGTGGCTTTGGACGGCGAGGGCAAGCCGAAGGCCGTTCCGGCCGAGGGTTGACGAGCCCATTCTCGCGTCCCGTTTTTCCAGCGCAGGGCAATTGTAACATCGCCCGTTCCAGCGATGCGCTCCGCGACATTCAATGGTTGCTTTCACGCCCGATCGTGCCGGCGTTGGGGGAGAGACAATGCGTCAACACATACTGAACAGCTGGCTCGTGGCAGCCCTTGTCGCTTTGGTCTGCCTGCTCGGCGTAACCGCCTATGCCGAAGTCAAAAACGACCTTCGGCCCATCGCATGCCCGCAAGGCGACAAGGGTGACCGGAAGCCGGCCGCGACATGTGTGCCCTGAGCACGGCGCCCTGCGATGGCCTGGCGCCGAGAAGCTGAAGGAGTTGCTTTTGGTCCGCGATTGTCGTCCTCAAAATAGCGTGTGTGCTGGTCTGCCACCGGCGCCCTAGAACAAAGTTGCGAGCCCGCGCCAAGAGGACCACGACTTCCCTGCCGTCCAGGCAATTCCGCTCAACGCAAAACTCTGGATTCCTTGCCGTGCAAGGGTTTCAGCCATGCATGACGTCGAATTTTTCGCGTGCCTCCCGCACACGCTGCGTGTTCCTGCGTGCCCATTCGCCAAGCGCGCTGACCGGGATCAACAGTTCGTGACCGAGCTCGGTCAGTTCGTAGTCGACGCGCGGCGGAATGGTCGGAAACACGGTGCGGGTGACGAAGCCGTCGCGTTCCAGGCCGCGCAAGGTGGTGGTCAGCATCTTCTGCGAGATGCCGCCGACAGCGGCACGCAGCTCGTTGAAACGCAGTGGTCCGTGGCCAAGCTTGCCGACCACGAGCACGGTCCATTTGTCGCCGACGCGCTGCAGGATTTCCGAAATCGCGCGACAGTCTTCGGTGTTGTGCGGGTGCCTCAGTAACAAAACGGTGCCTCCTTGCGTCGGCAGTTGACAGTATCTCATATAGCGCCGGTATCTAAATGATACCAGCTTATTACCGGAATGGAGAGCCCCCCATGTCAAAGCCGAAAATCGCCATCATCGTCGGTTCGACGCGCGCCGCGCGCTTCGCCGATGTGCCCACGCAATGGATCGCCAAGATCGCCAAGTCGCATGCCGACATCGATGTCGAGGTCGTCGACCTCAGAGACTTCCCGCTGCCCTTCTTCGACGAAGTCGCCTCTTCCGCATGGGTACCGTCGACCAACGAAGTGGCGCAGCGCTGGCAGAAGAAGGTCGCCGAGTATGACGGCTTCATCTTCACCGCCGCCGAATACAATCACGGCCCGACGGCCGTGCTGAAGAACGCCATCGACTACGCCGCCAACGAGTGGAACAAGAAGCCGGCCGGCTTCGCCGGCTATGGCAGCGTCGGCGGCGCCCGCGCCGTCGAGCAGCTCCGCCTCCATGCCGTCGAACTGCAGATGGCGCCGGTCAAGTCGGCCGTCCATATCGCCTGGGGCGACTTCCTCGCCGTGCGCCAGGGCGAGAAGAAGCTCGAAGACCTCGACCACCTGAACCAGGCCGCCACCGCGCTGGTCAACGACGTCGCCTGGTGGGCCAAGGCGCTGAAGAAGGCGCGCGATGCCGACGTGGTCGACGAGGAAATCAAGGCGGCCTGATCGCCGGTCGAATTATCCTCCCAAGGGATATGGGGCGGCGCTTGCGCCGCCCTTTTCAATTGTGAAACGCTTGTTGCCGGTTGCCGGTAGCCGCTAGCAATCCGATTGCCACACGCCCGACACCAGCCCGAACGCCTATGGGCAAGGCCAAGGGCGGGCGGTGAGAGGCCTTAGTGCCCCCTAGCTAGACCGGCACCGTCAGAGCGAACACATCGCGCCAGAAGCGGGTCCCTAGCCGCAACGAGCGTAAATCGGCCGCAAGGTCATCATATCCCGTCCAAGTTGTGGACACATCCTTTTTCAGGGCGCACTCTTCAAGCACGAAACCCAAACAAGAGTTTCGCCCAATGCCTCACATGCTTGAGACGCGTCGCTGATTGCATGACCCATCCGGATATTTCCGGGTGGAAGTCGTTTCTTTGTGCGCCTGTCCGAGATCAGGCTACGGCCCAAATAGCACGCTGCAGCCCGTTCCGGATCAACTGGGAGGGAAACAGCATGCCTCATCTTCAACGCAGAGAACTTATCCAGGGAAGCGTGGCCGTTGCCGCAATCGCGGCTCTCCATGCCTCGCGGGCTTACGCTTTTCCGACACGGCCCGGCGAGGAAGTCGTCAAATGGCTCGATCAACTGCCGCCGAATCCGGTTCCGCAGGTCATCAAGAACCAGCTCGTCTGGGAGGATCTCGATGCCTGGGTAACGCCCAACGACAAATTCTTTTCGATCGCGCACTTCAACCGGCCGGTCATCGAGGAAAGCACGTGGAAGCTGGAAATCGGCGGGCTGGTCAAAAAGCCGATGGCTCTGACGCTTGCCGACATCAAGTCCCGGCCGCGCGAGGAAGTCACCTTCACGATCGAATGTTCGGGCAATACCGGCCTGCCGTTTTTCAACGGCGGAATCGGCAATGCCCGCTGGGCGGGTACGCCGCTCGCCCCGATCCTGAAGGAGGCCGGGGTTCACGACAGCGGCATCGAGGTTGTCTTCTGGGGCGCCGACGAAGGTGAGATCAAACGCGCCGACGAGGTCACGTTCAAGCAGAATTTCGCGCGCAGCATGTCGCTCGCCGAAGCAATGGATCCAAAAAACATCCTTTGCTACGAGATGAACGGCGCTCCTTTGCCGCCCGACAACGGCTTCCCGCTGCGGCTGATAGCGCCGGGCTGGTACGGGATCGCGAACGCGAAATGGCTCAAGCGCATCGACGTGCGCGACCAGCGCTTCGAGAGCCGGTTCATGGGACGCGACTACGTCACGGTCCGCGAGGAAGACCATAATGGCGAGACCGTGTGGGCGGAAACCTCCGTCGGACGGGCAAGGCTCAAATCGGCACCGGCCAGGGTTACCCATATCGGCAACGACTACCGAATCGTCGGAGCCGCCTGGGGCGCGCCAGTCGACCGGGTCGAGGTGAAGATCGACGATGGGCCGTGGATGCCGGCGACCATCGACGACGCCGACAAGGCGGAGTTCGCCTGGAAGATGTGGTCTCTCGATTGGCCCAAACCTTCCGCCGGGGAGCACACTGTCACCTCACGCGCGATCGATACGAGCGGCAACATCCAGCCGGCGATGAGTGATCCGTGGATCGCCAAGAAACACACCTACTGGGAGAGCAACGGACAGGTGACGCGCCGCATTCAGATCGGTTGACGGTTGCGACGGGCAAGTCCGCCATCCATATCCTGGCGCACTTCCTGGCCGTCCATCAGGGCGAGAAGAAGCTCGAAGACCTTGAGCACCTAAGCCAGGCGGCCACGGCGTTGGTCAATGATTTCGCCCGGTGGGGCAAGGCGCTGAAGAAGGCGCGCAATGCCAAGGGATACGGGGCGGCGCTTGCGCCGCCCTTTCTAGTTATAGCGGCTCAAATCGAAAGCTGCCGCCCGACCGGACGACGCGGCCAATGCCGGGCGAGTCCAAATGCGCGCCGGCAACGAGGTAATGATCGCCCGCCGCAAGCGCCAGCAGCCGCAACCGGCTCTCGCGCGCCTGGTCCTGATCCGTATCGAATTCCCACGTCACCTCGGGCCGATCGAACTGCAGCGATGGGACGTGAACGGTATCGCCCCAGATCAAAATGCTCTCGCCGCCGCTCGAAGCGCGAAAGCAGCTGTGACCCACTTCATGGCCGTGAGCGCCGATAATGTCGACATGGGTCCCGAGACGGTCTCCGGCCTCGAACGGTTCAGCCATGTCGTGAAACCGCTCGAGCCGCGCATCGGTGCGGAAGAGGTCGAGTTCCTGCCTGGGAACGAGCAGGCGCACCAGGCGCGGAAAAGCGTCCCGGCCGTCGGCAAGCACAAGACCCTGGATGTGGTCGAGATGCGTATGGGTGAAGCAGACGGTGCGGACTTTTTCGACATCGATGCCGGCTTCGTCCAGCGCCTGGGGAAGCCGGCCCATGGTCGGGTGCCAGGCATTCGCAGCGCCGGTATCGATCAGTGTTATCTCATGTCCATCGTCAATCGCGAAGGCGTTGACGGAAAGCCTGAGTTGGCCGCCAACCAACGCGACTTGTTCGGGCAACTCGTCGCCAAACGGCTTGTCGCCGCGTTGCCGAAGCCGCCCGACCGGCATGTCGACGTAGCCATCGCGCAAGGCGGTGATGCGCAGGTCACCAAGAGTGTAGGTCCGATAAAGTTCGCCCGAAGCTATGCGGTGCATTTGCCGATCCGTTTCTGCAGACAATCTGTGACGGGCAGCCGGCGTCGGCAACCCGGCAAGTCAATTCGATCTAGGCCATAAGCGCGTGCTGCGCCTGCCGCGGCCGGATGATGCAGTCGGCGAGACGATGCTTCTCGTCCAGCGCATCCGCGTGGTGCTGGCCCCATTGGCAGAGCGCCAGCAGGATCGGCTCGAGACTGAGGCCAAGGCTGGTCGCCGAATATTCGACGCGGGCGGGCACTTCGGCGAAGATCTCGCGGCTGACGAGGCCATGCTCCTCCATTTCGCGCAGCTGCTGGATCAGCACTTTCTGGGTGATGCCAGGCATCATCGCCTTCAGCGCCGACAGCCGCCTTGGACCATCGAAGAGATGGTAGAGGATGACCGCCTTCCAACGCCCGGCGATCACCTTCAGCGCGCGCTCCGCCGGCAGCATCGGCAGTCGCTTGATCGGCATCTTGCTGGCTGGGCCGGCCATGGTCACCTCCTGGTCAGCAGGGGAGAAATGAGTGTGTAGTCGCGGCTGCGCAGATAGTGGCAAACCATGGCCGATGCCAGTGCGATCGGAGTTTGCCATGAAAGCCGTTCAATTCAGCCGCTTCGGCGGCCCCGAGGTGCTCGAGATCGTCGAGCTGCCGGCGCCGGTGCCGCAGGCCGGCGAGGTGCTGGTCCGCGTTCACGCCGCCGGCATCAACTTCTTCGAGGTGCTGATGCGCGCGGACCGCTACGCGGTGACGCCGCAACTGCCGATGTTTCCCGGCGTGGAAGTGGCTGGTATCGTCGAGGCCGTCGGCGAAGGCGTGGATGCTGCGCTTCTGGGGAGACGTGTCGCGGCGCCGCTGTTTGCCTCGCAGCGCCCTTATGGCGGCTATGCCGAGCAGGTGACGATATCAGCCGATCTGACCGTGCCGCTGCCGCATGACGTCTCTTTCGAGGAAGCGACAGCGCTGATGGCGCAGGGGCTGACGGCACTGCATTTGCTGCGCCAGAGCCCGCCTGAGGGCAGGACGGTGCTGGTGCCTGCCGCTGCCGGTGGCGTCGGATCGCTGCTTGTCCAGCTTGCGAAGGCAAAGGGCGCGGCCAAGGTGATCGCGGCCGCCGGCGGCGCGGGCAAGATCGAGCTTGCTCTGTCGCTCGGCGCCGATGCCGCCGTCGATTACATCGGATCGGACTGGCCCGCGCGCGTCCGCGCGCTGACAGGCGGGGAGGGTGCAGACATCATCTACGACACGGTTGGCGGCGCGCTGACGGCTTTGTCACTGCAGGCTTTGGCGCCCGGCGGCGAACTGGTGTTCGCTGCACTCGGCCGCTATGGGCTCGAACCTTCCGATCTGGAAGCCATGATCGGCCGTAACCAATCGCTGAGGGGCTTCGCGCTGCTGCCGCTGCTGTCGCCGCAGGTGTTGCGGGCGAGCCTGTCGGAACTGTTCCAGCTGGCGGCGAGCGGCCGGTTGCGGGTCGCGATCGGTGGCCGGTTCCCGCTCGGCCATGCCGGCGAGGCGCACCGGCTGCTGGATGAGCGACGCTCGACCGGCAAGGTCGTGCTGGTGCCCTGACGGTATTATTCCCTGGAGAGGCCATCGAGCAGCCAAGCGGGAGAGGACTTTATCAACTCACCCCGACGGCACGTCGCGCTGCGTTCTCCAGCGCCGCAGCCATGATTTGGCGGCGGCGCCACTACTCCTTGGGCCTATCTCATTTCCCCGATCTGCACTCGTTCCTCCGATCACGCCCGAGTGACTTGCATAATGCAACTAACTTGGCTATGTGTCACTTTCATTTTGAAAGAGACTTCCGGCCATGGTTGCAAAGACAAGCTTCGAAACCCGCCCGTGCCCCATAGCGCGTAGTCTCGACGATGTGGGCGAATGGTGGAGCATCCTGTTGCTCAGGGACGCGTTCCAGGGGCTGACGCGCTTCGACCAGTTTCAGAAGAGCCTGGAGATCGCTCCCAACATTCTCACGCGCCGGCTGAACAGCCTGGTCGAGCGCGGCCTGTTCGAAAAGCGCGCCTACTGCGAGCGGCCACTGCGCCATGAATATGTGCTGACCGCCAAGGCGCGCGATTTCCGCCCGGTTCTGCTTTCCCTGCTCGTCTGGGGCAATAAGCATCTGGCGCCCGAAGGCCCGAGCCTTGTGGTGGTGGACAAGGCTGACGGGCGCTGGGCCGAGCCTGTGCTGGTCGACCGCCAGACCGGCAGGGAAGTCGACGGCGAGGGCTTCACCATGGCGACAGCCCCCCGGGCCACCGACCGCATGCGGCAGCGTTATCGCTTCAGCACGGAGGGTTCGGGCCTGCCGCTCATCGACAATGTCGATCAAAGCCGTGAAGAGGCGCGGGGCAAATGAACAAGGTTCTCTCCGCCGCCGAGTTGCAGCCGGCGCAGCCATCCGCCGTCCAGATCCCCGCGCCCGCCAAAAGCCGCCGCAAGCCGTTCGTCATGCTGGGCGCCGCGATCGCCATCGGCGTCGCCGGCTGGTATGGCTTTCAGTGGTGGCAGGCCAGCCGGTTCCTGATGTCGACCGACGATGCCTATGTGGGCGGCAATGTCACGCCGCTGGCGCCACGCGTTGCCGGGCATATCGATCAGATCCTCGTCGAGGACAACCAGCATGTCGACGCCGGCCAGCTCATCATCCGCATCGATGACCGGCCGTTCAAGGCGGCGGTGGAGCGTGCGGGGGCTTCCGTCCAGCAGCAGCAATCGGCGCTCGACAATCTTCGCGCCCAGGTTTCGCTGCAGAATTCGCTGATCGAACAGGCGCAGGCCGATCTGGAGGCCAAGAGTGCCGCCGCGACGTTCACCGCACAGGACGCCAAGCGCTATGAGGTGCTGGCCAGCACCAGGGCCGGCTCGCAGCAGGACGCCCAGAGAAGCCTTGCCGCCGATGGTCAGGCCAAGGCTTCCGTTTTCGCCTCGCGTGCCGGGCTTGCCGCCGCCAGGCAACAGCTCGACGTGCTCAACACGCAGATATCGGAAGCGACCGCCGCGGTTCTGGCTGCCAAGGCCGATCTCGATACGGCTGAGCTCGATCTCGGCTTCACGCAGATCCGCGCTCCCATCGACGGCCTCGTTGGCAACCGGCTGGCGCAGGTCGGCACCTATGTCTCGCCGGGCAGCTATCTGCTGACGATCGTCCCGGAGAGCGGACTGTGGGTCGACGCCAATTTCAAGGAAGACCAGTTGCGGCGCATGGCGGATGGACAGGCGGCGACGGTCTATACCGACATCGCGCCCGACCAGCCGCTCAAGGGCCATGTCAGCAGCCTGGGGCCGGCGACGGGCGCGATCTTCAGCGTGATCCCGGCGCAGAACGCGACCGGCAATTTCACCAAGATCGTCCAGCGTGTTCCCGTCCGCATCACCATCGACCCGGACCAGGCGCACAAGGTCGCGCTGCGGCCGGGCCTCTCCACCGTCGTGACGGTCGATACCGGCGCGCACTGAGGGCATCATGTCGGAGCGCCCGCAATCCTTCTTCGCCAGCATCCTGCCGTTCATGGTGATGTGCGTGGGGATGTTCATCGCGCTGCTCGACATCCAGATCGTCGCGTCGTCGCTGCAGGACATTGGCGGCGGCCTGTCGGCGGCGCAGGACCAGATCGGCTGGGTGCAGACCTCCTATCTGGTGGCGGAGATCATCGTCATCCCGCTGTCGGGCTGGTTGACACGGGTGTTCTCGACACGCTGGCTGTTCACCATCTCGGCGGCCGGCTTCACGCTGGCAAGCATGCTGTGCGGCTTCGCCTGGAGCATCGAAAGCATGATCGTGTTCCGCGCGCTGCAGGGGCTGCTCGGCGCGTCGATGATCCCAACCGTGTTCACCTCGTCGTTTCACTATTTCCAGGGGCCGAGGCGGGTCTATGCGGCCGCGGTGGTCGGCAGCATCGCCTCGATCGCGCCGACGCTCGGGCCCGTCATCGGCGGCTGGATCACCGATACGCTCAACTGGCACTGGCTGTTCTATGTCAACGTCATTCCGGGCACCATCATCACCATCCTGGTTGCGGCTCTGGTCAAGATCGACAAGGCCGATCCGTCGCTGCTGAAGGGCGCGGACTATATCGGCATCGTGCTGATGGCGGTCAGCCTGGGCACGGCGGAATACGTCCTGGAGGAGGGCTCGCGCTGGAACTGGTTCGACGACGCGACCATCCGCAATGGCGCTATCGTCGCCGGCATCACCATGGTTCTGTTCGTCATCCGCAGCCTGACCTATTCGCAGCCGGTGGTCGATTTCCGCGCCTTCGGCAACCGCAATTTCGCCATCGGCTGTTTCCTGTCTTTCGTCACCGGCATCGGCATCTTCGCCACGATCTATCTGACACCGCTGTTCCTTGGCTATGTCAGGGGCTACGACGCCTTGCAGACCGGGCTCGCCGTGTTCTCCACCGGCGTCGCCTCGATGATCGGCGTTCCCGTCTACATCTTTCTCGCCAAGCGCTTCGATACGCGCTGGCTGATGATGTTCGGTCTGGCCTCCTTCGGCGCGTCGATGTGGAGTTTCAGTGCCATCACCAGCCAGTGGGGCGCGGCCGAACTGCTGATCCCGCAACTGTTCCGTGGCTTCCCGCAGGTCTTCGCGGTGGCGCCGAGCGTCAATCTCGGCCTCGGCAGCCTGCCGCCCGAGCGGCTGAAATACGCCAGCGGCCTGTTCAACACGATGCGCAATCTCGGCGGCGCGGTCGGCATCGCCATTTGCGGCGCGATCCTGAACGACCGCACCAACTTCCATTTCCTGACGATCGCCTCGCATCTGACGCCGCAGAACGAGGCCGCGATGCGGCTCGTCGACAACGTCGCGCTGCGCTATGGCCAACTACCCGGCGCTGTCGCCGATGGCCATACCGCCTCGCTGAAGCAGCTGTGGGCGCTCGCCTATCGCGAGGCATCGACCATGGCCTATGCCGATGCATTCCTGGTGATCATGGCCGCCTTCGTCATCGCGACCGCGCTGGTGCCGTTCCTGCGTAACGTCACGCCGAAGGCACCGCCGCCGGACGCCCATTGAGGTGGACCACCGCACCGGCTTGCGGTGGATGCAGGCCTATGAGCTAGTCGCCCGCGCGGGCGAGCAGCAGCGCGCGCTCCCTGTCATTGCCGGTCAATTCTGCAGCCTGGCGGAACGCGGCACGGGCTTCCGCCTGATGTCCGAGTTTCTCCAGAAGATCGCCGCGCACCGTGGGCAGAAGATGCGAGTCCTTCAGGCGCGGCTCGTCCTTCAGCGCCTCGACGATGGCGAGGCCCTGCGCAGGCCCGAACGCCATGCCGACGGCCACCGCCCGGTTGATTTCGACGATGGGCGAGGGGGTCGCCAAGGCAAGGGCCTGATAATAGGCTGATATTGCAATCCAGTCGGTGTCGGCTGGTGTCGCGGCGCGGGCATGGCAGGCGGCGATCATCGCCTGCAAGAGATAAGGGCCTGGTGTCGATGTCAGGGTCATGGCGCGGTTCAGGCCGTCGAGGCCGCGCCGGATAAGCGACCAGTTCCAGCGCGTGCGGTCCTGGTCGAGCAGCAGGATCGGCTCACCCGCCCGGCCGGTGCGGGCAGGGAAACGCGAGGCGTTGAGTTCCATCAGCGACACCACCCCCTGCACCTCGGGCTCATCAGGCATCAGCGCCGCCAGGGAACGACCAAGGCGCAGCGCCTCGCCACAGAGATCGGCACGCAGCCAGTCCGGTCCAGCGGTCGCCACATAGCCTTCGTTGAAGATGAGATAGACCACCTCCAGGACCGCGGCGAGGCGTTCGCGCCGCTCTTGCCCGCGCGGCGTCTCGAACGCGATGGCGGCATCGCGAAGTGCCCGCTTGGCGCGCACGATGCGCTGGGCGGCGGTGGCTTCGGGCACCAGGAAGGCGCGGGCGATCTCAAGCGTCGACAGCCCGCCCAACAGGCGCAGGGCGAGGGCTGCGCGCTGCTCGGCCGGCAGTACGGGATGGCAAGCGGTGAAGATCAGCCGCAAAAGGTCATCGTCGATATCCTCGTCGAGCGCCGCCTCGATGTCGGGCATCTCGCGCTCCAGCTCGGCGAGGTCGATGGCGAGTTCGCGGTGCTTGCCGTCGATCATGGTGGTGCGGCGCAGCCGGTCGAGCGCCCGGTTCCTGGCGACCTCAGTCAGCCAGGCCGCCGGGTTGCGCGGGATGCCGTCCCGGGGCCAGCGCTCCAGCGCCAGCAGGAAGGCATCGCCGGCGACCTCCTCGGCCAGCCCGATATCCCTGAGATAGCGGGCAAGCCTGGCGGTGAGCTTCGGCTGCTCGATGCGCCAAACCGCTTCGATGGCACTATTGGCCGTCAACCCTTCAGCTCGCTGAAGCCTTCCACCACCTTCTGGACGTCCTCGGGGAAATCGCTCATCTCAAAGACGCGTCGAACCTCGATCACCTCATTTTCCCCTGCGGGGCAGCGGCGGGCCCATTCGATGGCTTCCTCACGTGAGCGCACGTCGATGACCCAATAGCCCCCCAGCACTTCCTTGACCTCAGCGAACGGCCCGTCGGTGACGACGGGCTTGCCGCCCTTGAAGCTGACCCGCGCGCCCGATGACGGCGGATGCAGCCCATCGAGCGCCAGCAACACGCCGGCCTTCTTGAGCTCCTCATTGTATCTCATCATCCCCTCCACCCCCTTGGCGTCGGGCCTGACGTCCGGCGCCGCCTCTGCGTAGCCGCCGGGGATCATCAGCATCATGAACCGCATGGTCTCTCTCCTTGGTTGGGTTGGTTCGATGATACGACGAACGAAGGGCGGCGGAATCGACAGGGGTGCGAAGAAAAGTTCGAATCCCTGATCGTCGGCCGAAGACGCTCCGGGGCTTCGGCTCCCCGGCCTCTCGTTGGCGGATGTCCGTCACGGCGCATTGTCGGCGATGCGGTCAATGGCGTCGATCAGCCGTTTCCGCTCCTTGTTTATCCACTGGCCCTCCGCGTAGTTCTGGAGAAACGTTTCGACAAACTCGACGGGGTTGTCGCCGACGATCGCGCGGATCGGGGTTCCGTGCGCCGCGCTCTGCTCGAAGAGGTCGGCGAGATCCTCCAGCATCGACACCATGGTGTCCCCGTCCGTGATCGCCCCGAAATACATGAGGTACCGGTCCAGCGCCTCGATCGCCGCGCGATAGTTCGCCGGAAGCTTTTCCGTGCGCGCCTTGTACTGCCGGTAGCGCTTCTTCTGCTCGATCGACCCTGTGATCTTCTCGATCCATCCTGTGACCATGTCTATTTCCTTTCCGTGTTGAGCTGTTCGAGCCGTTCCGCGAGGAAGGTCCACGTCCTCCAGAACTCTTCGAGGTAGTCCCGTCCCCGGGCGTTGATCGAGTACACCTTGCGGGGCGGGCCCTTCTCGGACGGGATCTTCTCCACGTCGACGAGGCCCTTTTGCTCGATCCTGACGAGCAGGGCGTAGACGGTGCCTTCGGCGATGTCCGAGAAGCCCTGATTTCGCAACAGCGCCGTGATCTCGTAGCCATAGGCGCGCCGCGCGGACAGGATCGCGAGAATGATCCCCTCCAGCGTGCCCTTGAGCATCTCCGTCATCTGCTTGCCCATGGAATACCTCTTCATGCTACTCAGTGTTGATGAGTACTGGTACTTAGCATCGCTTATTAGTGATCGTCAAGCCCTGCAACGACAATGACAAAGCAGGATGTCGGCATGTTCACTTGCGGCTCGACCGGTCGGAGCCGGCGGCAGGACCGGACAAGTTGAAAGGGCTGCCTTGGGTGACCGGTTGGACCGCCATATGGGCGGGGCTGCCATCTGGCCCCGTCCTTTTGCCCTGATATGTCAGCTGCATCCGTCATCGAGAAAGCCCGCGTGAAATCATCCAGCCTGGCCGGCGCCGTTTCCCCCACGATCCCGGTGCTCGTCTGCGCCTTCGGCATCTTCCTTCTGTCCGGCATGGATGCGGCGATGAAGGTGCTGGTCATCGCGGTCGGCGTTTACAACACGGTGCTGTGGCGCAGCATGCTGGCGACATTGGTCGCCGGCACTGGCTGGCTGGCGGGACCGCGCTCGCTTCCCGCCGCCTCGGTGCTGAGGCTGCATGCGCTGCGCGCGGTGGTTGTCGGTATTGTCCTGCTGTCATTCTTCTGGGGGCTTGTAAGGCTGCCGCTGGCGGAGGCGGTCGGGCTCAGTTTCGTGGCGCCGCTGTTCGCGCTCCTGCTGGCCGCGCTGCTTCTGGGCGAAAGGATACAGCGCAAGGCGATCTGGGCGTCGCTCGCCGGCATTGCGGGCGTCGCAATCATCGTGGCGGGCCAGTTCGGGCAGAAGACCTATGCCGGCGATGCGCTGCTCGGCACCGCTGCGGTGCTGGTCTCGACGGTGTTCTATGCCTACAATCTGATCCTCGCGCGGCGACAGGCGATGCTGGCCAAGCCAATCGAGATCATGCTGTTCCAGAACCTTTGTGTCGCGGTCATGCTTGGTCTTGCCGCGCCCTGGCTCGCTATTGCGCTGCCCAGCAATCTTTGGCTTCCGCTTGCCGGGGTGACGGCTCTGTCGCTCGCCGGCCAATTCCTGATGAGCTGGGCCTATGCGCGGGCCGAAGCGCAATATCTGATCCCGACCGAATATTCGGCCTTCATCTGGGCGATAGCGCTCGGTTGGTTCTTCTTCGACGAGGCGGTGACCTGGACCACGCTGGCGGGAGCCGGCCTCATCGTGGCCAGCTGCCTGATCGCCGCGCGCTCCAATCCCAGACTTGCCGAGCCGATCGAAGTCGCGGTTTGAGGGGAAGTGCCATCCCGGCGTGTCGTCGCATTGTTGCCAAAGCGGAAATCGCACGACCCTGTCAAAAGCAGGGAGCGCTTTTGCAAGTAGATCCGCGCCTATTGTAAAATTTTATTAAATATTTCGCCGGTCGAATTACGGCCTGTAGACCATTCGTCGGGTTGTTGTGCTTCCAGTCCCGGAAAACGTCACTCAACGGTCGATGTCATGGTGAACTATGTGGCAAGTTCCTGGAACGGTATCGTGCATGGCAATTTTGGTCCGGATGCGGTCGCCTGGAACTCGTATCGAGCGATCCGAGCAGGCCAGGCATCACGAGGAGGATTTATCCGATGAGCTTCTTCGTCAATGCCCTAGGCGTTCCTCTTCCCTATAGCGGCGCTTCCAACCATTGGTACTCTGCGGCAGGGTCCGGGCCGGACCTGTATGGCAGCTCCGGAAACGACTCATTCTACGGAGCATCCGGTGTCAACGTCACCATGCACGGAGGCACAGGCGATGACATCTATTACCTCTATGCGGCGGGCAACAAGGTGGCGGAAGCCGCTGGGGCAGGCATCGACACGATCAGCACATGGATGAGCTATAAGCTCCCCGACAACGTCGAGAATCTCGTCGTCACAAACGCCAACAACTATGCTTTCGGAAATGGGTTGGACAACATCATCACCGCCAAGGCCGGGCACCAGACTCTGGACGGCGGCGCGGGAAACGATGTGCTGATCGATGGCGGCGGCGGTTACGACACTTTCATCGTCTCGAAAGGCAACGGAAGCGACCTGATAGCGAATTTTGCCGCCACCGATACGGTCCGCCTTAATGGCTATGGGTTCACATCGTTCGACGCCATCCACTCAAGCATGATCCAGGCGGGATCGAACGTGCTGTTGAACCTCGGGTCCGGCGAGATCCTCGCGTTCAAGGACACGACCATCGACAAGCTGCAGCCCAGCCAGTTCGAATTGCCGATCGACAAATCCGGGATGCAGCTCTCCTTCAGCGACGATTTCAACACGCTGAACCTTCACAATAGCCAGGGCGGCACGTGGGATTCCAACTTCTGGTGGGGAGCGCCGAATGGCAGCACCTTGAGCAGCAACAACGAGCTGCAATGGTATATCGACGCCAACTACGCACCGACGAGTTCCGTCCATCCGTTCAGCGTGAACAACGGCGTGCTCACCATCACCGCCGCCCAGGCGCCGGCGGACATCAAGCCGCTGATCAACAATTACGAATACACCTCCGGCATCCTGACGACCCACGATTCCTTCTCGCAGACCTATGGCTATTTCGAAATACGGGCCGACCTGCCAGAGCATGCCGGCGCTTGGCCGGCCTTCTGGCTGCTTCCGGAAGACGGTTCGTGGCCGCCGGAACTCGATGTCGTGGAGACGATCGGCCAGGCCCCGAACTCATTGATCATGACGGCGCACTCGAATGAAACGGGGACGCACACCAAGGTCACGTCGATAGTTAGTGTCTCGAACCCCGACGGCTTCCACACCTATGGCCTGCTCTGGACGCCGGACAAGCTCGTCTGGACCTATGACGGCGTGCAGGTCGCGGAAACGGCGACGCCGTCCGACATGAACAAGCCCATGTACATGCTGGTCGATCTTGCGGTCGGCGGCTTGGCCGGCACCCCTCCGGATCATCTGGCCACGCCGGCCGAGATGAAGATCGACTATGTCCGCGCCTATACGCTGGACAATGCGCCGGCAAACGCCCTGAACATCACCAGCACCGCCCAGCACAGCACTGCAACGCACAGCAACAGCTTGGCGCACGGCGGCTCCGAGTTCGGGGGCCACGCGTAAGGTCTCGGGAACATGCAGTGTCGGGGAATGTGGAAATGACGGGACCGGCTGGCCTGCGTCCGGTCTTCATGCGCGCCATCGCCGATGTCGGCGTCTTCTCGCTGTTGATCAACGTCCTGCTGTTGGTGATTCCGCTCTACCTGCTGCAGGTCTATGACCGCGTGCTACCGTCCTCCAGCGTCGAGACGCTTGTCTATCTTTCGGCCATTGCGGTTCTCACGCTCGCTTTCCTCGGGCTTCTGGACGCGATCCGCGCCGTTTACACGCAACGCGTTGCGGCGACCCTCGACCAGAAACTGGGCGCCAGCACATTCGCCGTTTCGCTTGGCGCGAAATATGCCGGCGGCCTGTCGCCGCTGCGCGACCTCGCCTCGGTCTGCGCCTTCATCAGGTCGCGCGGCGTGGCGGTGTTGTTCGACCTGCCTTTCGCCCCTGTCTTCCTCGCCTTGCTCTATCTCATCCATCCGGTGCTGTTCTGGGTGACGGTCGCCGGCGCGGCGCTTCTGCTATTGCTGGTCGTGGCCAACCAGCTTGCCATCGGCAGGAACGACGCTTTGTCCGCGGAGCGTTCGGCCTTGGCCAGCCAGGCGGAACAGGCATTTGCCCGCAATGCGGAGACGCTGCGCGCCATGGGCATGGTGGAGAACGCCGCGCGGGTCTGGGGACGGCACGTGGCGGCAGCGCTCACCTTGCATGACCGTTCCTCGAGTGCCAATGCGATCTTCAGCGGCGCCTCGCGGGCGCTGCGCATGATGCTGCAACTGGCGATCCTGGGCGCCGGCGCATGGCTGGTGCTCAAGGGGCAGATGACGGCAGGCATGATCTTCGCCTCCTCGCTGGTGTCGTCGCGCGCGCTGCAGCCGCTCGACCAGTTGATCGGCGCCTGGCGGCAGATCGCCGACGCCCGGCGGGCGTGGAAACGGCTTGAGACGGCGTTTGCGGCGCGTCCGGCTGAAGCGCGCAAACTGCTCCTGCCCGATCCGGCAGGCGCGATTTCCGTGCAGGACGTCTTCTTCATGGCGCCGAATGCGCAGCCCGGCACCGAACCCATCCTCAAGCGGCTGAACTTCCAAATCGGCGCCGGCGAAGCGTTGGCCATCGTCGGCCCGAGCGGCGCCGGCAAATCGACGCTGGCGCGGTTGCTTGTCGGTGCTGCCCGGCCGACCGGCGGTGCCGTCAGGATCGACGGCGCCGACCTCAGGACCTGGGACGAAAACCAGCTCGGAAAGCATGTCGGCTACCTCGCGCAGGTAGTCGAGCTCTTTCCAGGATCGATCGCGCAAAACGTCGCCCGCTTCGACCCCGATGCGGATGACGCCGCGATCATCGAGGCAGCAAGGCGGGCTGAGGCGCATGAACTGATCCTGGCGCAGCGGGACGGCTACCAGACATTGATAGGCCCGTCGGACAGAACGCTGTCGGGCGGTGAACGCCAGAGGATCGGGCTGGCGCGCGCCTTCTACGGCAATCCCAGAATTCTCGTCCTGGACGAGCCCAGCACTCATCTCGACGGCACCGGCGAGGCGGCGCTCGAGGCGGTACTCGCCGCCGCGAAGGCGGCCGGCGTCACGATGGTCGTGATCACGCATCGCCCTTCGATTGCCGCGTCCTGCGACCGCGTGATGCTTCTGCGCGGCGGCGCGATCGAAGCCTTCGGCCCAAGCAGCGAGGTGCTGCGGCATTCGGTCGTTGGCAAGGGCCTTCCCGCGCAGCCGAATACAGTGGTGACAGGGTCGTTCGCCACGACGATCCGCACGCATAACATCCGTTTTGGGTCGTAGATGATGGTGGTGCAGAGCCTCGCCTGGGAGGGCAGCCCGCGTACCAACATAAGACGCGTGGCATTCGCCGGATACGCGGCAACGGCGCTGTTGGTGGGTTGCTTTGGCTATTGGGCCGTCAGCGCACCCTTATCCGGAGCGGTGATGACGCAAGGCACGATCTCGGCGACCGGCGGCAACATACTGATCCAGCATCCCGACGGCGGCATCATCGAGGCGTTGCTGGTCCATGACGGCGATCGCGTGCAACAGGCCCAGGATCTGATCGTGCTGGATCCGACAGCCGCGCAGGCCGAGCTCAACCGGCTGACGAGACAGTCGATCGCGCTCAGGGCGGCTGCGGCGCGGCTGGAGGCGGAACGCGACGGGTTGGACAGGCTCGCGCCGATCACCAAACCGGCGCCGGCATCGCTCCAGGCCGATTTCGAAGCCCTGATCCGAGAACAGCAAAAGGAATTCGACGCCAGACTCGCCCGCTTCCGATCGGAACAATCGATCCTCGCCCAACGACTGGCCATGCATCGGCAGTCCGTGGTGGGATTGCAGTCCCAGAAAGAGGCCGTTCGGCAACAAGCCGAAATCGTTAAGAAGGAACTCGGCATCAAGACAAGCCTGCTGGACAAGGGCCTCACCAATCGTACCGAATACTCGCAGCTTTTGCGCAGCGAGGCCGATCTCGTCGGGCAGGCCGGGGCGCTGGAAGCCAATCTGGCGGCGGTCAACACCCAGATCGTCGAAGCCCAGGAGCAGATCGAGCGCCTGACCACGCAACGCGTGGAGGAGGCGCTGACGAAGCTGGACGAGGTTCGTTCCAACCTGGCCGACATCGAGGAACAGATCAGGGCGGCCGAGGCGGTGCTGCGGCGGACGACGATCAAGGCACCGGCCGCGGGCATCGTGGTGTCCTCGACCTACAATGCCAAGGGCAGCGTGATTGCCCGCGGTGAAAAGATCATGGAGATCCTGCCTACGGCACCGGGTCTGATTGTCGATGCAAGGCTGCGGCCGAAAGACGTCGATCAGGTCCGTGTCGGCCAGCCGGCGAAACTGCGATTGTCCGCCTTGAACATGCGGCTCACCCCCGAGGTTTCAGCCACCGTGGCGCAAATTTCCGCGGACCGGCTCGTCGACGAGGCGACGCACGAGCCCTATTTCCGCGTCAAACTCAGGATTGCCGCCGACCTGCCGCCCGGCGTGAAGCCCGAGCAGCTTTATCCCGGAACACCGGTCGAGGCGTTCATTAGCACTGGCGACCGGACTTTCTTCGAGTATCTGGCGCGGCCGATGCTCGATTCCTTCGCTCGCGCGTTCACGGAGCGGTAGTTGTAGCCGGCCGCGCAATCCGCCGGCCAACCGTCAATGACCGCCATGGTGCAAAGCCGACATTCAGACAATCACCGCACCGCCTCGCGGTGGGTGCCGGGCAGGCGGGTGGCGATCAGCTTGTCGATGCGGCGGCCGTCGAGGTCGACCACCTCGAAGCGCCAGCCTTGCGCGTCGACGCATTCGCCTGTCGCCGGCAGGTGGTGCATATGCGACAGCACATAGCCGGCAACGGTCTCGTAGTCGCGGTTTTCGGGCAGGTCGAAGCCCAGAATCTCGGCCATCTCGTCGGCCTGCATATAGCCGGCGAGCAGCCATGAGCCGTCCTCGCGCTTGACGGCGTTTTCCTCGTCACCGGCATCGAGGTCGGCGCGGAACACGCCGGTGATGGCTTCGAGAATATCGGCCGGCGTGACGATGCCTTCGAAATGGCCGTATTCGTCATGCACCAGCGCCATCGGCACGTCGGATTCCTTGAGTTTGTGCAGCACGTCGAGCGCGTCGGCCTGGTCGTAGACGATGGGCGCGGCGCGCACATGCTTGCGCGGGTCGAGCGTGCGGCCGGCAAGGATCGCGGCCAGCACGTCGCGCGTCTGGACGACGCCGACCATCACATCTACGCCGCCGTCACCCGCCGGCAGGCGCGAATGCTGGGTTTCCATGAGGAGCTTGCGGATCGTCGTGTCGTCGGACTGCAGGTTGATCCAGTCGACCTCGGTGCGCGGCGTCATCACCGCGCGCACGGCGCGGTCGCCAAGCCGCATGACCCCGGCGATCATGCGCCGCTCGTCGGATTCGATGGTGCCGTGATGCTCGGCCTCGGCGACCAGCATCTTGATTTCCTCGTCGGTGACCTTCTCCTCGCTTTCGCCGCGCTGGCCGAGCAGCCACAATATGGCGCGGCCGGAAATGTCGAGCAGGAACACCAGGGGCGCCGAGACGGTGGCGAGGATGGTCATGGCTGGGGCAGCGCGGGCGGCGACGCGCTCGGGATCGCGTAGCGCGATCTGCTTGGGCACCAGTTCGCCGACGATCAGCGAGAAATAGGTGATGATGGCAACGACGATGCCGACGCCGAGCGGATCGGCGACACTTTCGCGCATGCCGGTCGTGGCCAGGAACACGGACAGCCGGTCGCCCAGCGTGGCGCCGGAAAAGGCGCCGGAAAGCACGCCGACCAGCGTGATGCCGATCTGCACCGAGGAAAGGAACTTGCCGGGATTGGAGCCAAGATCCAGCGCCCGGCCGGCGCCGTTGACACCACGGTCGATCATCGCCTTGAGCCGTGCCGGGCGCGATGAAACGATGGCGAGTTCGGACATTGCCAGAAGGCCGTTCACACAAATGAGGACGACCACGATAGCGATTTCGACGTATAGCATGAGGGCTCAATAGCATTGCGACGGGTCGCTCGAAAATAGTCCGGCAGCATTTTTAGAAAATGACAGTTCGGGCTGATGAAGCGGTACGGTTACGCGGCGTCGCACGGACCATGCATTGTTAGACCGCTTCCGACCACGGCCCTCTCTTAAGGTACATTTCACTGCGGCTGCTTCAGCACGCCGATGATTGCCTTGCCGTCGGTGAAATAGGGGTCGCCGCCGCCGTTGCGGCCGGTCCTGGTGGCGCCGATCCCGGCCATGTCGCTGGTCGATGCCAGCTGGCCGGCAGCCTTGAGGTCGCCGATCAGGAAGTCGCGTTCGGCGTCGATATCGGGACCGATATGATGGGTGATGGCGCCAGTGTCGTGGCTGAGGCCGACGCCGCGATCGAAGCTGGCGGCACCCAGCCAGAGCGGGCGGCCATCGTCGCCGACCGTATCGGTCTGCCAGAAACGGACGTGATGGCGCCGGTCGGCGCTGTCGCCCACCGGCTTTTCGAAAGCGAGATCCTGGGCGCGTCCCTCGAACAGCAGGCGGCTCATCGGCGCATCGGGATAGGGGCGGGAAAACAACACACTTTCGCCGATGTCGATCGCCGTTCTCAAGGTGACGGCGTCAGCAGTGTCCCAACCGGCAATGGCGAAGGCATGGACCACCTCCCTCTCGGTGCCGACAAGGCCGACATTGATCGGGTCGCCAGGAATGCCTTGCGGCGTGTGCGTCACCATTTCGAAGCGCTGGTCGCGAAAGCCGCGCTCCCGGAACGTCCAGAATTCCGGCGCCGCGACATAGGCAAGCGCCAGATAAGCGGCCAGCAAGGACGCCAGCCAGATTGTCGCGCGTCGCCGAAGGCTTCGTTGGCTCATGAAGAAGGCTCGATCCGTACGGTATCTGTTGCCTGACAGCCCTTGGAAATCAATGGCCAGGAATGCGCAGCCGGTCTATTGTCAGCCATCGTTTTTGCGCGGGGGCAGGAATGAAGGGGAAACCGACAAGCCGCGGACCGATGGCGTTGACCGCCGACCTTGTCGCGAGGGTCGAGCGCATCGAACCGGATCCCGGCCCCGAGCCTGGAACAGCCGAGCATACCGACGTGGAGTTCGACGGCCTTGTCGAGCAACTCCTGTCGCAATACCGGCCTGAGGCGCTGTGGGTGTTTGCCTACGGCTCGCTGATCTGGAATCCTGAATTCGTTCCTGTCGAGCAGCGCCCGGCCACGGCGCCAGGGTGGCACCGTTCATTCTGTCTGAAACTGACCCGCTGGCGTGGGACCCGCGAATTGCCTGCCTTGATGCTGGCTCTCGACCGCGGTGGCAGTTGCAACGGCATTGTTTACCGGCTGCCGGTGGAAGATCATTTCGGGCAACTCGGCCAGTTGATGCGCCGCGAGATCGATGCCAACCCGCCAACCAACGTGCCGCGCTGGATCAAGGTCCGGACGAGGGACGGTCCGCTGCGCGCCCTGGCCTTCGTCGCCGCGCCAGATGGCAGAGCCTATGCGGGACGGCTGCCGCCGGAGCAGGTTGCGGATACGCTGGCGCGGGCCGCCGGACATTGGGGCTCGTCGGCGCAATATCTGTTCAGGACCGTCGCCAAGCTGGAGGAAAGCGGTATCCACGACCGGAATCTCTGGCGCGTCCAGGATCTGGTGGCACGGCACATCATCGCTACCACCGCTGGCGCCGGGCCTGACTGATCATCTGCTAGCGACAGGCGCGGTAACCGTTCCTGCGGTTCTTGATGTCGAAGTGGAAATGGTTGCGGTGGTCGTAATTGTAGCCGGGGCCGAGCACGGTGGTGAAATACTGGCAGCCGTCGGCGCGCACATTGTTGAGGAAACCGCGCGTGCGGAAGGCGAACAGGCCGGGCTTGCGCACGTCGATGTCGTCGCCATTGTTGAGCTCGATGCTCATCACGTCGAGCGCGTTGCCCTTGCCGTGCTCGGACAAAACACCTTCGCCGGCGATGTTGCGGCAGGAATAGCTCGAGCCCTGGTGGATGGTCTTGACGCCGGAGAAGTAGCGCCAGCGGGCGGAGGGAACGAGTTCGTTCTTCGTCCAGGCGGCGAAGGTGGCGGCCATGTCGCAGGTCAGCGTCGCGGCGGGCTTCATCTCGACACTGCCGATGGCCGTGACTTTTACGGGATAGTCGATGCCGCACTGGCCTTCACGGATCGGCGCGAGGTCGGTATAGGCGACATCGAGGCGCTTCAACTGCTGGCGGCAGTCGACTTCGCTGGCCGGTATCTGCTCGACCGGCGACATCGGCTCATCCATGCGCGGATACGCGGCCTGCGTCATGTAGGGATTGGACGGAACAAGCCGCTGCATGCCGGTATATTGCGGCACGGCCGCGGTTTGCGCGCCGACATCGACCGCCGGCTGCAGCGACAGCACGCTGCCGGTGTTGCAGGCCGAAACCGCCGCGAGGGTAAGGCCGGCGGCCAGCAGCGCCGCGGGTTTCGATCGGCGCGCGGTGGCGAAAAACACGGCGCGAAATTTGCCGGCCATTGGCGGAATCCTGTCCCCGAACCTGATCCCGATCAGGTTCTACCTTTTGCCTGGCCATGATCTTTTCCGAAAACCGGTTTCCACTTTTCGGGATCATGGTCGGATATCCGGCATTTTAACGATCAAGGGTAAAGGAAAACTCAGTGCCCGCGTTCATGCCTGCGGCGGAATTGCGGCCGAGATTCCTTGAGGGGCCTACTGGCAGAATGTGCCGCCATGCCTGCGCGGCTCGAGATCGAGGTGGAAGTGCAAGGCGTGGTCGGCGTCGGCACCTGGTCCGAGCACGGTCTTGAATGGACCGCAGGCGGCCTTGCGCACCGCGTTGAGGAATTTGGCGTCCTTTTCAGGCGGCGTTGGGCCGACCTCGACCTTCCTGCCGTCGGACAAGGTGAAGCTGGCGATGTCGAGCGCATTGCCGAAGGCGTGCTCGGACAGTTTCCTGGTGCCGTGGCGCGGACGGCAGACGAAGGCCGATGCCTGGCCGATCGATTTGAGGTCGGCGCCGAATTCGGTTTTCGCCGCCGGCTGGATGACGTCGGCGGCAAACCGCGCCGCCGCTTCGGCCATCGGGCAGTTGAGCTCGGTGCCGGGGGCGATGGCGATCGACTTGCCAAGGCTCTTCAGCACCAGGGGGTAGGGGATGGAGCAGCCGATTTCGGGATTGCTTTCCGCACTGTGCTCCTCGAATTCGACGCCGAGCGCCTTCAGCCGATCGCGGCAGGCGACTTCCTCGGCGGGCATCTTTTCTCCGGGCCGGTCGGCCGAGCGCGGATCGGGAAGCATTTTCTCATCGCCGGCATCCGCCGGTTTTGGCGGCGGCTGCGGGGCTACGGCAGGAGGCCCAACCTCTGGTTCCGTAGTTTCGGGCCTTTGTGTCGGGATCGGCACCTCGGCTGGCGGCTCCGGCTCGCTTTCCGTTGACGGCTCTCGGGACGAAGGTTCGGGGGCTGACGGCTCGGTATGTGCCTGCTTTGCCTGACGAGACTTTTCCTCATTGAGCTGGTTGGAGGCGTCCGGGGCCCTTGGAACTTCCGTCTTTTGCCCTTGCGCCGGTGCGGCGTCGGCCTTTGGCGCGTCCGTGGGACGCGGCTCGGGCACTGGCACCTGGGCGGGCGAGGCCTGCTGCTCCTGCGTTTCCTGCGGCGTCTGCTTTGGCGCGATCTGCTGCTTTCCGCGTGATCTGCCGCGGTGCTTGCTTTTCGGCCTCAATGGCTGGTCCAGACGCTGCGTCAACGATTGATCCATCCGAGGGGACAGCGGCTGGTAATGCCTGTGACGATGTCTGGCGTCGGCCGGCGCTGCCAGCAGAACCGCGGCCGCCAGAGGCAGCGCCAAGGTGCAAAGTCGGGAAAAGCTCAGCGTTGCCATCGCTCCGAAACGGTGCCGGCATGCTGAAGTTGCCTGGACGGACGCTTTCCGTCGATCACAATCGGTTACCGCGGCGTTACGCGCCGATCGCTTCGAGGCCTTCCTCCAGCCAGTCGGCGAGCAGCGGCATGCCAAGCAGGTACTTGGCCGTGCGCTTGTTGGCACGTTCGCGCGCCGCCGTCACGGCATCCACCCATTCCGAGGCGTCGTAGTCGCCGCGGCCGACCCAGGCGAGCGCGACCAGTTCGGCGGCTTCATCGACATTGAGGTCGTTGATCAGCTCGCGCAGTTCCTCTTCGGTCAGGTTTTCCGAGCTTTCCTCGGCAAGGCCGTCATGGTGATGATTGTCGTGCGTATCGCCGTCGAACTCGATCTCGTGTTCGGCGCCGTCGGCATAGTCCTCGTTGACGGCGGCACTCAGCGCCTTGGCCTTGAGGATGAACAGGCGCACGGTGTCGGGGCCGATCGAGAGTTCCCAGTCTTTTTCAAGCCGCCGCTGCACGGGCCGTCTCCGTCAGTCGTTTGCCCGGATGATAGCGGATTTCAGGCATCCGTCACCTGATGTTCTCCACGTGAATTTTTCCGGGATGAAACGCGGGACGCTTAGCGTTAGTGTTGCATTCTCACCCCTCAAGGAGGCTTCGATGCACAAAAGAATGCTGATCCAGGCCGCGACTGCCCTTGTCGCGCTGCAGTTCTTCGCTGTCCCGGTATTCGCGGCGGGCAGTAGCGGTGGCAGCGACCAGACTGTCACCCAGTGCAAGAAGGGAGAGGTCTGGGACAAGAAGAAGAAAAAGTGCGTCGCACCCCAGGAAGGCATGCTGGATGACGACAGCATCTATGATGCCGGCCATGCGCTGGCGATGGCCGGACGCTATGACGAGGCGATCTCGGTGCTCACCCTTGCCGCCAACAAGCAGGATCCGCGCATTCTCAACTATCTCGGCTATTCGCACCGCCATTCCGGACGTGTCACCGTCGGCCTCGGCTACTACGAGGAAGCGTTGCGCATCGACCCGAACTACACGCTGGTGCGCGAATATCTCGGCGAGGCGCATCTGCAGATCGGCGACCTGGCCGGCGCCCAGCAGCAACTGATGGAAATCGAGAAGCGCACGGGCAAGGGTTCGCGCGAATACGACATGCTGTCCGAACAGATCGAGCATTTCATGCGGAGCTGATCAGCCTCAAAAGAGTTACCGAAGCGGCCGCGAGCGATCGCGGCCGTTTTGTCGCCTCCCGCCTCGTCAGCCGCTTCCTCAGGTGAAGGCGGGGATGATTTTTGCAAAACCGATTTTTGGGCGTGAAAAACCCGCGAAGATTGCTATATTAGGGCAAATTGCGGTGAAACGGTTCCGTTAGCCCGAGGCTGCCGGACCGTTTTCTTTTTGTACCCAACGACAAGGCCTCCCCCGAAACGCGGGGGCGGCGGCAGGAAAGGTCAGGCATCATGAACAAGGTCCCGATGACAGGCGAGGGGTTCGCGTCATTGAAGGAAGAACTGCGTTGGCGCCAGCAGGAAGAGCGGCCGCGCATCATCGAGGCGATCTCCGAGGCGCGCTCGCATGGCGACCTGTCCGAAAATGCCGAATACCACGCCGCCAAGGAGGCGCAGAGCCTCAATGAGGGCCGTGTCAACGAACTTGAGGACCTGATCGCGCGCGCCGAGGTGATCGACGTCACCAAGCTCAGCGGCGACAAGGTCAAGTTCGGCGCCACCGTCGTGCTGGTCGACGAGGACACCGAGGAAAAGAAGACCTACCAGATCGTCGGCGACCAGGAAGCCGACGTGAAGTCCGGCCGCATCTCGATCTCCTCGCCGATCGCGCGCGCATTGATCGGCAAGGAAGTCGGCGACGCCATTGAGGTCAATGCGCCCGGCGGTGCCAGGGGGTATGAGATCGTCCAGGTGCAGTTTATTTAGGACCTTTTGATAATTCTACTCTGGCGGCCGACTAGCGCGGTTTTCTGAGCTTCCGGTGCTCACGTACTTTAAAGTACGCTCCGCTCCGGTTCTCGAAAACCCCGCTATTCGGCTCACCAGAGCGAATTCTGAAAAGGTCCTAGGCTGGCGCTTGTAATTTAAGATTAAGCAGCCTGTCCGCCTCCGCCACTACCTCAGCCGGCGTCAGACGCTCACCAGGCGCGGCCAGCAGTGTCATGGCAAACTGCCCGCGCGGGCCTGTCAAACCCGGCTCCGTCGCCAAAAACACCGCGACCGTCGGCAGGCCGAAGGCGCTGGCCAGGTGGGTCAGGCCGGTGTCGGCGCCGATGACCAGCGTCGAGCGGCCAAGGATGGCGGCGATGTCGGCCAGCGGCGATTTCGGCACCACGACCGTGGACGGCACGGCCCTGGCGATGGCTTCGGCAACAGACTTCTCACGTTCGTTCGACCAGGTGGTGACCGGTGTCATGCCGCGCTTGATCAGCAGGCGGGCGGTTCCGATCCAGTCTTCTACAGGCCATTTCTTGTCCTCGCGGCTGGTGCCGTGCAGCAGGAAGGCGGTCTTTCCGGTGATGGCGGCGAGAGCACCGGGTGGCGGCACGATGCCTGAAGCGAGCGTCGACAGATCGGGCTGGTAGCCCATTGCCAGTCCGAACAGCCGCCGCGTCCGTTCGATGGCGTGCAGGTCGCGCGGCACGCCGTAGGTGACGTCGTAGAACAGCGTGGCCGAGGGTTCGCGCGCGCTCGACCGGTCGAAGCCGGCGATCGGTGCGCGCGCCTGGCGCGCCACCAGGGCCGATTTCAACAGGCCCTGTGCGTCGATGACCAGATCATAGCGGCATTCGCGCAAGGTTCGGCGCAGCGCGGCAGCCTCGCGCCAGGTGCTGCCCTTCAACAGCGCCTTGCGCCAGCGCCGGATGGCCGCCGTGTGGATCCTGCCGATCGCCGGGTGCAGGGCGACGATGCCGGTAAACGCCTCCTCGACGCACCAGTCGAAGGATACGTCGGGCCGGTGCAGGCTGGCATCCTCGACGGCCGGAAAGGTATGGATGACATCGCCCATGGACGATGTCTTGACGATCAGAACCTTCATGCCGCGGCCGGGAATTCCAGCAGCCGCCACGCCGCCGCCGCGACCTGGCCTACTTCCAATGTCTTCAGGCAGTTGCGATGGCCGAGTGGGCAGATTTTCTGGTGGCAGGGCGAGCAGGAGAGGTGCAACCAGACCAGCTCGCGCCGCTCCGCCAGCGGCGGCGTGTTTTCGGGCGAGGTCGAGCCGTAGACGGCGACGATCGGCGTGCCGACGCCCGCCGCGACATGCATCAGCCCGCTGTCGTTGGAGACCGCCAGCCTTGCCGCTGCGATCAGGTCGATGGCATCCTCCAGACGCGTCTGGCCGGCGAGGTCGACGACGCCGCGAGCAAGGGCCGCGATCTCGGCGGTGACGTCGCGGTCGTTCTTCGAACCGAACAGGGCGACCTTCAATCCCTTATCCATGAATTCGCGGGCAAGGCCGGCATAGCTTTCGCTCGGCCAGCGCTTGGCCGGGCCGAATTCGGCGCCAGGCATCAGGGCCGCGAATTTCTGCGGCGCCAGCCCGAAACGGTCGAGCAAGGCGGCCTGGTTGCCGGCATCCACGGTCAGATGCGGCGCGCGGAAACTGCCGCCCTTGGCGAGGCTGAAATAGGCCTGCGCGGTGCGCCGTTTCACGGCATCCGGCAGCGGCACGATGTCGGTCAAAAGGCCATAGCGCATCTCGCGCAGATGGCCGACACGGCGCGGAATGCGGGCAAAGAAGGGGATCAGCGCCGATTTCCAGCTGCCGGGCAGGATATAAGCCATGTCGTAGCGGCCGCGCAGCAGGCGGCCGAAGCGGCGGCGATGGGTGAATTCGAGCGCGCCGGGCTTCAGCGGGAAATCGATCTGCTGGCGGATCTCGGGCATGCGCTTGACCAGCGGTGCCGCCCAGGCCGGCGCCAGCACGTCGATCGCGGCGTTGGGATGGAGCTCTTTCAGCGCCGAAAACAGGCACTGCGCCATCACCATGTCGCCCACCCAGCGTGGGCCGATCACGAGGATCGTTGGGCTTTCAGCCATTCGACATAGTCTCTGACACCGGTTTCCACTGTCCGGAACTGGCCGTTGTAACCGGCCGCGCGCAAACGGGACATATCAGCTTGCGTGAAGCTCTGGTAGCTGCCCTTGAGGTGGTCGGGAAAGGGGATGAACTCGATCTCGCCCTTGCCCAACGTGTCGATGACGGTTTCGGCGATAGCGCGGAACGGCTGGGCGTGGCCGGTGCCGCAGTTGAAGATGCCGTTCGCGCCTCGCTTCCACAGCCACAGATTGACGTCGGCGACATCGCCGACATGGATGAAGTCGCGGCTCTGTTCGCCGGGGCCGAAACCGTCATAGGCGCCGAACAGTTTCGGATTCTCGCCGCGCTCGACCTGGTTGAACAGATGGAAAGCGACCGAGGCCATGACGCCCTTGTGCGCCTCGCGCGGGCCATAGACGTTGAAATAGCGCAGGCCGGCGACCTGCGAATGATCGGTGTCGAAGACGGTGCGCCTGACATAGTCGTCGAACAGTTTCTTCGAATAGGCATAGACATTGAGCGGCCGCTCCAGCGCCGGATCCTCGCGAAACTCGGAACCGCCGCCATAGACGGAAGCCGAGGAGGCGTAGAGGAAAGGCACGCGCAACGCCTGGCAGGCATGCAGCAGCCGCTTCGAATAAGCAAAATTCACCTCCATCATGAACTTGCCGTTCCACTCGGTGGTGGTCGAGCAAGCACCTTGGTGGAACACGGCCTCGACGCGGCCGAGCGACCCGGCCTCGATGCGCGGCAGGAAGTCATCCTTGTCGAGATAGTCGGCTATTTTCAAATCGGCGAGATTGGCGATCTTGTGGCCGTCGGTGAGATCGTCGACGACGAGGATGTCGTCATGGCCTTCGGCATTGAGCGCGGCGACGATGTTGGAGCCGATCATGCCGGCGCCGCCCGTGACGATGATCATGAAGGCCTCTGGTTGCTTGCGATTCCGGTCCTTATAAGGGAGGCCAGCCGGGCTGTCGACAAAGCAGGTGCAGGCGTCACAGTGGCGCCGCAAAGCTTCCGCTCAGTCAGCACCGATCATGAGGGACAAAAATGCCGTCGACCGAACTGCTCATCGCGTTCTTCGCCACCACGGCGATCTTCGCCTACATCCCCGGTCCGGCCATGCTTTATGCGGCGGCGCAGACGATGGCGCGCGGGCGCTGGTCGGGCCTGACGGCGGCACTTGGCATCCATCTCGGCGGTTATGTCCATGTCTTTGCCGCCGCCGCGGGCCTGTCGGTGCTGTTCCATGCCGTGCCGCCGCTCTACATGGCGGTCAAGCTGGTCGGCGCGCTTTATCTGATCTGGCTCGGTGTCTCGCTGTTTCGCAAGCGTGTTGAGGGCGACGTGGCGCTGCCCGCCATCGAGCGCAAATCGGCCCGCCGCGCCTTTTTCGAGAGCATCACCGTCGAGGTGCTCAATCCGAAAACCGCGATCTTCTTCATGGCGTTCCTGCCGCAGTTCATCGATGCCTCGGCGGCCTTGCCGGTGTGGCTGCAATTCGTGGTTCTGGGCACCATCGTCAACCTGATGTTCTCCTCGGCCGACATCGTCTGCGTGTTCCTGGCCGGCCTCGTCATCGGCCGGCTGCGGCGATCGAGCCGGGCGCAGCGGCTGATGCAGCGGGCTGGTGGGGCCGTGCTGGTCGGGCTCGGCGTCCACGTTGCCCTGCAGAAGAGCTGACGCGGCGCCGCCGTTGCGCCGGTTCGAATTGCGGTATATCGGCAGGCATGAACGACCGCCAGCCGACACCCTATATGTTTCAGCGACTGTTTTTCCCCGCGCGTTGCCAGTGATATGATCAAGCACAATCCGCCTTCTCCCGAACCCTTGCATCGAGCCATTGCCCGCTTTGGCGGCGTCACCGTGCTGGTGGTCGGCGACCTTATCCTCGACCGCTTCGTCAACGGCGTCATCGAGCGGATTTCGCCGGAGGCGCCGATTCCCGTGCTGCATGGGCGCGGCGAGACCTCGGCCATGGGCGGCGCCGGCAATGTCGTGGCCAACATCGTCTCGCTTGGCGCGCGGGCCATCCCGGTTTCGGTGATCGGCACGGACACCGCCGGCGACAGCCTGGTGCGCATGCTCGGCGAGCTTGGCGCCGAGACAGCGGGACTTTCGCAGCAGCGCGGCCGCATGACCTCGTCGAAGAGCCGCTTCAGCGCGCTCAACCAGCAGGTGCTGCGCTTCGACGAGGAAGAGATCAAGCCGCTGCACGAGACAGAGCGGACAGGGCTGATCCGGCATTTCCGCGCGGCACTGACGGGGGCCGACATCGTCATCCTGTCCGATTACGGCAAGGGCATCCTGCTCGACGGCGTCGCCGCCGAACTCATCGCCATCTGCCGCCAGGCCGGCAAGCCGGTGCTGGTCGATCCCAAGGGCCGCGACTATGCGCGCTATGCCGGCGCGACCGCCATCACCCCCAACCGCAAGGAGCTTGGCGAGGCCGTCGGCCATGCGGTGTTCGCCGATGACGAGATCGTGGCTGCGGCGCGCGAACTGATTTCGGCGCATGGTTTCGACTTCGTCGTCGCCACGCGCAGCGAAAAGGGCATGAGCGTGGTGGGCCCGGACGAGGCGCGCCATATCGCTACCCAGGCGCGCGAAGTGTTCGATGTCTCGGGCGCCGGCGATACGGTGATCGCGACGTTCGCGCTGGCGCTTGCATCGGGGGCTGATCCGGTCGCGGCGGCCTCGATCGCCAATGCAGCCGGCGGCGTCGTGGTGGGAAAGCGCGGCACCGCGCGGCTGACGGTCGAGGAGCTTACGGGCGCGCTGTTTCGCTCGCACGGACCGACCGCCCACAAGGATGCCATCCTCGATGCCTCGTCGGCCGCGCGCATGGTGGCGGCCTGGAAGGAAGAGGGCCTGAGCGTCGGCTTCACCAATGGCTGCTTCGATATTCTGCATGCCGGCCATGTCAGCCTGCTGCACGCGGCGCGCAGCCAGTGCGACCGGCTGGTGCTCGGCCTCAACAGCGATGCTTCGGTGCGGCGGCTGAAAGGGCAGGGCCGCCCGGTCAACGACCAGCATGACCGCGCCTGCGTGCTTGCCGCCCTTGCCTCGGTCGATGCCGTCGTTGTCTTCGAGGAGGACACGCCGCTGGCGCTGATCGAGGCGCTGCTGCCCGACATCCTGGTCAAGGGCGCGGATTATACGATCGACACCGTGGTCGGCGCCGATGTGGTGCAAAAGGCCGGCGGGCGCGTCGTGCTGGTCGATCTCGTCGCCGGCAAGAGCACCACCGGCACCATCGGCAAATTGCGCGCCGGCTCTACAAGCTGAGGTTTTGATGTCTGAACTGAACGACTATCTGGTCCGCTCGGCGGCCGCGATCACGGCGATGGTCGAGCGTGACCTGACCGGCGAGATGGAGCGGGCGGCGAACGCCGTGGTGACGGCGCTCTCGTCGGGCAAGGCCTTGTTGATCGCCGGCAATGGCGGTTCGGCGAGCGACGCCATCCACATAGCCGGCGAACTGGTCGGCCGCTTCCTCAAGGAGCGCAAGGCCTACAATGTCATCGCGCTGCCGGCCAATGCAGCGGTGCTGACGGCCTGGGGCAATGATTACGGCTTCGACACGGTGTTCTCACGCCAGGTCGAGGCGCATGGCGCGGCCGGAGGCGTGCTTCTGGCGATCTCGACCAGCGGCAATTCGCCGAGCATCCTGGCCGCCGCCGAACAGGCGCGGATGATGGACATGACGGTGATCGGCCTGACCGGCGACACCGGCGGCAAGCTCAAGCCGCTGTGCGACATCCTGCTCAACGTGCCCTCGACCTCGACGCCGGTCATCCAGCAAGGGCATCTGTGCCTCTACCATCATCTCTGCGAAGTGGTCGAAGCGCGTCTCAGCAATGGCTGACAGGACGGCCACGCCACATCCGCTGACCGAGCCGGGCGTGTGGATCGAGCGGATTGGAGACCGGGTTTTCCCACCGCATCTGCCGGCGCTGTTCCTCGACCGCGACGGCACCATCAACGTCGATACCGACTATCCCAGCGACCCGGCCGAGATCGAGCTCAGGCCGCAGATGCTGCCGGCGATCGCGGCCGCCAACCGGGCGGGAATCCCGGTTGTCGTGGTCACCAACCAGTCCGGCATTGCGCGCGGCTATTTCGGCTGGAGCGTCTTTGCGGCGGTGAATGGCCGCGTGCTCGACCTGTTGCGCGATCAGGGCATGTTCGTCGACATGGTGCTTGCCTGCGCCTACCACGAGGCCGGTGTCGGACCACTTGCCATTCCCGATCATCCGATGCGCAAGCCCAATCCGGGCATGCTGATCGAGGCGGGCAAACGCCTTGCTCTCGATCTCCAGCGCTCGCTGATCGTCGGCGACAAGCCAGCCGACATGCAGGCGGGAGAGCGCGCCGGTCTGGCACGGGGCTGGCTGGTCGACGGCGAGGCGGCGGTCCAGCCCGGCTTCGCCATCAGGCCCTTGCGGGACAGCAGCGACCTCGGTGACCTGCTCGCAGCCATTGAAACGCAAGGCCGGGACAACAGGTCCTGATCCAGGCCTGACTGCTCACACGGGATCGTTGCGTTCCGAGGCTTCGTAGAGCTTTGCCTCCGTGGCGAAGGAATAGATCATCACCGACATCGAGTAGACGAAGCCATGCCGGCCGCACAGGAAATAGCGCTTGGCCAGGTAGAATTTCAGGAAGTTGCCGAACGGCGACAGCACCAGCCGCACCAGGCCGGGCTTCTTGCCCTTCTCGACCAGCGTGACGGCCTTGAGGCTGGAATAGGCGTTGGCCCGGGCAAGATCCTCCTCGACCGATATTTCACGGCGATGCAGCAGGACACCCTCTTCGATCGTGCCGGTCTCGTCGGGCACCTGGAAGGCTTCGTGCACCCGCGCGGTGAGATCGATGGTGGCGCCTTCCCGGCGGAAAAGCCGCATCAGCCTGTTGTGCAGCACCCAGCGGTGCGCATAGCCGTAGCCCTTCAGCCAATCGCGGCGGCGGATGTACCAGCCGCGGATCTTGTCGTCGGCGGCCTGAGTGATGGCCACGATCGACTGCCGCAACTGGTCGTCGACGCGCTCGTCCGGGTCGATCGAAAGGCACCAGGGCTGGGTCGCGTGGTCGAGCGAGAATTGCCGCTGACGGGGAAAACCCGGCCAGTCATTGTGCAAGAGCCTTATCGGGTAGCCCTTGGCGATATAGCTTTTCACGCATTCAATCGTGCCATCCGTCGAACCGGAATCGACGACGATGATCTCGGCGCAGAAGTCGATGCTTTCCAGGCACGGGCCGATCATATCGGCCTCGTTCACACAGATGATAAGCGCCGAGACCGGGCTTGCAAATCGAGTCATGGTCCCCTTCCCATGGCGGGCCGCCCCCAGAGCAACGCTGCTTTCGCCATCTGTACCCAAGCAAATCCGCGCGGAAAACCGTTACACACTTTTCCTGGAATCGCTTGAGAAACCAATCAAGCGGTCAGTCAAGCGACGAAGTCCGGCAGAGCCGTCCAGCCTTGTACATCAGCGTCTGTCGAATACCAACGCGGTGTCGATGTGGCGAAGGCCAGGAATTCACCGGCGCGCAGGCGTTCGTCAGACCTCAGGGACGCTCGAAGGAAACCAGGCCTTCATCCTTGACCCTGCGGATGGTGAGCGCGGTCCGCACCGTGTCGACATTAGGGGTCGAGGTCAGCTCCTCGATGACGAAGGTCTGGAAGGCGCCGAGGTCGCTTGCCACGCAGTGCAGCAGGAAATCGGATTCGCCCGAGACCATCCAGGCATCGCGCACGATCGGCCAGCCGCGCGTGCGCTCGGCGAAGGTGCGCAGTTCGGCATCGGCCTGGTGATGCAGGCCGACCAGGCAGAAGGCGACGACATCGAGGCCAAGCGCCGGGGCATTGAGCAGCGCGCGGTAGCCGCGGATGATGCCGGCCTCCTCCAGCCGCTTTACCCTGCGCAGACAGGGTGGGGCCGAAATGCCGACGCGGTTCGACAGCTCGACATTGGTCATGCGCCCATCCGCCTGCAACTCGCGCAGGATCTTCCAGTCGATGGCGTCGAGGTCGGCTTTCAGGGGCATGGCGGTCTCAGCTCGGCGCAAGAATCTTTCGCGATTTTGTAATTAAACGACTTTTGTGTTGGCGCCAGCCCTCATCAACGCGATTTTTGAACGGTAACGAAAGCGGCAATGACGCGAATAACCGCTTGGGCCGAAGCTTTCCGGGGACGACGGCCCGTTCGTCTTGCTGGCGTGGTTGGCAACCCTTACATTAAGCGCGAATTCCAAGTCTTTTCCCACGGCACTGTCTGCCCCGCAGAGGTTTTAGATGACCACCAAGCACGCGCCCGTTCTCATCATCGGTTCCGGCCCCGCCGGCTATACTGCGGCGGTCTACGCCGCTCGCGCCATGCTGAAGCCGATGCTGGTTGCCGGCCTGCAGCAGGGCGGCCAGCTGATGATCACCACCGATGTCGAAAACTATCCCGGCTTCGCCGATCCCATCCAGGGACCGTGGCTGATGGAACAGATGCTGAAGCAGGCCGAGCATGTCGGCACCGACATCATTAACGACATCATCACCGAGGTCGACCTCAACGTGCGGCCGTTCCGCGCCAAGGGCGATTCCGGCACAACCTACACCGCCGACGCGCTGATCATCGCCACCGGCGCGCAGGCCAAGTGGCTGGGCATTCCGACCGAGCAGGATTTCATGGGCTTCGGTGTCTCGGCCTGCGCCACCTGTGACGGCTTCTTCTATCGCGGCAAGGATGTCGCGGTGGTGGGCGGCGGCAATTCGGCGGTGGAGGAGGCGCTCTATCTGTCGAACCTCGCGAAGAGCGTCACGGTCATCCATCGGCGCAGCGACTTCCGCGCCGAGCGCATCCTGCGTGAGCGGCTGCTGCAGAAGGACAATGTCCGCGTCATCTGGGACACCGTGGTCGACGAGATCACCGGTCGCCCCGGCAAGGCGCCGCTGCCGCCGTCGGTCGAAGGGCTGAAGCTCAAGCATGCGGTGACCGGTGTCGAAAGCCATCTCAAGGTCGACGGCGTGTTCGTGGCGATCGGCCATGCGCCGGCGGTCGAGCTGTTCGTGGGCAAGCTGAAGCAGAAGCCGAACGGTTACTTGTGGACGGCCCCGAATTCGACCCGCACCGACGTGCCTGGCGTGTTCGCGGCCGGCGACGTGACCGACGATGTCTACCGCCAGGCGGTGACGGCGGCGGGGCTCGGCTGCATGGCGGCACTCGAGGCGGAAAAGTATCTGGCCGGCATCGAGGTGCATCGCGAAGCAGCCGAATAGCGGCCGCTTTGAACTGTTAAAAAAACGGCTTAGAAACGCCGTGTAAAAGCCTGATTTTTCATTCAGACGCCAACAGAACGAGGGGAATCATGGCGTTGGACTGGGACAAGCTACGCGTGTTTCACGCTGCGGCGGAAGCGGGGTCGTTTACGCACGCGGCCGAGACATTGCACCTGTCGCAATCGGCGATCTCGCGGCAGGTCAGTGCGCTCGAGCACGATGTCGGCGTGCCGCTGTTCAACCGCCATGCGCGCGGCCTGGTGCTGACCGAACAGGGCGAGATGCTGTTCCGCACGGCGCATGACGTGCTGATGAAGCTCGAGACCATCAAATCGCGCCTGACCGAGACCAAGGACCGGCCCTCCGGCGTGCTTCGCGTGACGACGACCGTTGGCCTCGGCGCCGGCTGGCTGACCGAACGGGTGCAGGAGTTCATCGAGCTTTATCCGGAAATCAGCCTGCAGCTGATCCTCGCCAATGAGGAACTCGACCTCACCATGCGTCAGGCCGATTGCGCCATCCGGCTGCGCCAGCCACAGCAGCCGGACCTGATCCAGCGCCGCCTGTTCACCGTGCATTTCCATCTCTATGCGGCCCCTTCCTATGTCGCCAAGCATGGCAAGCCGGCCTCGGTCTCGGAGCTGAGAAACCATCGCATCGTCACCTTCGGCCTGCCGGTGCCGTCGCATCTGTCGGAGTTGAACTGGCTGGAGACGGTCGGCGATTTCGAAGGCGGCCAGCGCGTGCCGTCGCTGCAGATCAACGACATCTTGTCGATCAAGCGCGCCGTGCAGGGTGGCGCCGGCATCGCCATGCTGCCCGACTATGTCATCAACAAGGACTCCGGCCTGGTGCAGCTTTTGCCGGAAACCGAGGTGCCGTCCTTCGACACCTATTTCGCCTATCCCGATGCGATGAAGAACCAGGCCAAGCTGCACGTGTTCCGTGACTTCATTATAGCGAAAGCGCGCAGTTGGTCATTCTAGCCCTAGCGGACGATCGGCGGCACTGGTGATCTGTTCGCCCCGCCAGGGCGTCAGGCGCGGCAGCCAGCCGGGGACGTTGCGGCGGTAGGTTTCATAGTCGGCGCCGTAGCGGCGGGCGAGCGTCGGCTCCTCGTAGAACCTGACAAAGGAGCCCATGACAACAGCGCCGATGACGGCATAGGCGACAAGCGTCCAGCTCGAGAACAGCAGCGCCTGGCCGAGGATGATCGACAGCACGGCGACATACATGGGATTGCGGACATGGCGGTAGATGCCGCCGATCACGAGCTTCTCTGTCGGCGCGACCGGGGCCGGCGTGCCCAGCCCCTCGAGCGCGAAACGGGCGAAAGCATGCAGCAGAACGGCGGCAGCAGCGGCGATGAGGACGCCGCCGGCAGGAACAAAGCCCGGCACGGTGGACCAGGGCAAGCGATAATGATCGCTGAGCAGCCAGGGAATCAGCCCGGCGACCACGCCGGGTGCCACGATGAAGAAGGCCATGCTGCCGGCAATCGCCGAAAACGTCCGCATTGGCTGCTTTCTCTCCGATTGCCTCAGAAATGAACGTCTGCTGCCTGCTTCGACATCATTGCGTAGTTTTGGTGGCTTGGGGCGAAAACCGGCCGCGATTCACGCTTCTGTAGTGACGATTGCGTGGTTGAGCGCCCCATTTTTGAAGATTCTGCTGGTCCTATTGGCTTCTGGAGTGGGTTGGACCACAGCCTATGTCTTTTTGCATGCGTGTGTTGCAAAATAGATGCTTGTTTCTTGGGCATGTTGAGCACATATATAGATCATCTCCTGGGCGCGTTCTCCTCCCATTAGCGCCCTCGAGTGTTCCCCTCTGGAGGTTAGCCTTAACAGGCACTTCCAATCAAACTCAGCCGGATCTTCATTGATCCGGCTTTTTTGTTGCCCGGACCCTGCCGGGATGGCTGAGAATTTCACGAGAGTTGCCGCGTAACAGTGTCATGTAACCTCTGGTAACATGACAACGATGGCTTCTGCTGCTATGAAGGGCGCAGGACGCGGTGTGGTTCGAACGGGAGATGGGGGCATCACTCGTACGGCCCGGGCTCAGGCGGCTACCGCGTCCCAACCCCTTTCCGCCGAAAGCGGCGACTGTACATGCGGCGGACCTGCCGTTTCCCCTCCCAAGAAAACGGTCCGCAAACAAAACGGCGTCCGGCTTCCCGGGCGTCGTTTTTGGTTTTTGTCCCCTCGAACAAGGGTTCGAGGGGATGGTGCGTCAAGATCAGGATCAGGCTGCCTTGCCGTTGGTATTCATCGCTTCGTCGGCGAGACGGCCGGTGAGTTCGGCCATATGGTCGAAGACGGCGCGATAGCTGGCGACGCCCGCGGTCGCCGAGCGCAGTTCGATGATCAGGTCGCCGATCTCGGCCTGCGGCATGGTCGCCTCGACGACATCCCATCCCGGCCATCCCGGCCGCGCATCATAGCCGAGGATCTGCCCGCGCCGCTGCGGGATCAGCGCGATGATCTTCGACGTCGCGTCGGACGGCGTGACGATCTCGACCTTCATCACCGGCTCCAGCAGCACCGGCGAGCAGGCGGCCATGCCTTCCTTCATCGCGAGCTTGGCCGCCATCTGGAAGGCCATGTCGGAGGAATCCACCGCATGGTAGGAGCCGTCCGACAGGTTGACGGCGACGTCGACAACGGGGAAGCCGAGCGGGCCGTTCTTCAGGTAATCGCGTATGCCTGTCTCGACCGACTGGATGTAGGTCTTCGGCACGACGCCGCCGGTGATGGTGTCGGTGAACTGGAAGCCGGAGCCGCGCGGCAGCGGCTTGATCTCGATCACCACATCGCCGAACTGGCCATGTCCGCCCGACTGCTTCTTGTGGCGGCCGCGCTGCTGCGCCGATTTGCGGATCGTCTCGCGATAGGGCACCGCCGGCGCGTGGCCTTCGACCGGGATCTGGTTCTTGCCCTCCAGCCGCTCGCGCACGACGCGCAGATGCATTTCGCCGTGGCCTGACAGCACCGTCTCTGCCGAGTCCTGGTTGTGGCGCAGGCTGAGCGAGGGATCTTCCTCGGCCAGCCGCTGGATGGCGGCCGACATCTTGACCTCGTCCTTGCGTTCCTTCGGCCGCAGCGCGAAGGCGAAGACAGGCTGCGGCGGCTCGAACGTAAACAGCTGCTTGGTGCCGCCCTTGGCCGAGGTCAGCGTCTGGCCGGTCTTGACCTCGTCCAGCTTGCCCAGCGCCACCGTGTCACCGGCCTTGGCGGCGGCGAGCTTGAACTGATCCTTGCCGAGCATCTTGTAGATGCCGGAAACCTTGGCGGTGTCGCCGCCGGGCAGCCACAGCTCGGAGCCGTCTGCGACCTGGCCGGACAGGATGCGCGACACCGACAGCTTGCCGCCATGCGGGGTGTGGATGGTCTTCATCACCTGGACCACGGTGGCGCCGCCGTCCGAGGCACCAAGCCGCTTGCGGGTCGCCTCGATGTCGGGCGCGTCGTGGCGGATCGCCTTCAAGAGGCGCAGCACGCCGTTGCCCCTCTCGGCGGTGCCGATCAGCACCGGCGTCACCACGCCTTCGCGCAGGTCAGCGGCGAGATCATCGAAGATCGCGTCCTTCGGCGGCTCGATCTCCTCGAGCAACTGTTCCATCAACTGGTCGTCATGGTCGGCCAGGGTTTCCAGCATCGAGAAGCGCGCTTCCAGTTCCCGCGCCTTGTCGTCGCCCGGTATCTGAGCCACTTCGCTTTCGGCATATTCGCGGTAGATGTAGGCACGCTCCAGCGCCAGGTCGATCGAGCCGATGACGACGCCGTCCTTGCGCAGCGGAATCTGGCGCAGCAGGAGCGGCACCGAGCTTGCCGGTTGCAGCATCTTCAGCGTGTCGCGCACGCCTGATATCGCCTTGTCGACCTTGTTGAGGAAGAGGATGCGCGGCACGCCGAGATCGTCGAGCTTGCGCATGATGAGCTGCAGGGCAGGAATCTTCTTTTCGTCCGCCTCGGCCACGACCACCGCGAGGTCGCAGGCGGCCAGCACCGGCTCGGCCTCGAAGGAGAATTCGATCGAGCCGGGACAATCGACGAAGGTGATCTGCTCGCCCATGAATTCGGTGGTTGCGATCGTCGCCTCGACGCTCATGGCGTGGGCGCGCGCCTCCGGCGAATGATCCGAGACGGTGCTGCCTGATGAGACGGGATTTTGTCGGGGGATGGCGCCCGTACGGGCCAATATGGCTTCGAGAAGTGTCGTCTTACCGCTTGCAAAGGGACCGACTATGGCAATGCATTTCGGTCCCGTGCGTCGTCCTCCGGCGCGAGTACCCATGGCTGACCTCCACTCAGGCGTTTCCCTAGGGACCGACTGGCATGCATGGTTCAGGCGTGGTCAATCGGTCCTGAGCGGCGGCCGGCCTGTTCGACCGTCGCGGGCGGGGTTCTTTTCCTGTTGCCACCTGCCCTGAAGCATCGTCCCACTTGTTTGCCGGCAGGGCAAGGGAAATAGAAATCCGCTGCCGTGCGGTGGGGGTCTCAGGCGCTCAGCGCCAAGGGTTCGGCATCGATGGCGCGCAAGGGCGCCACCTTGTCGCGGGGCGCCGGCCTGCCGAAGAAGTAGCCCTGGAAACGGTTGCAGCCGGCGGCCTTGGCCAGCGCGAACTCTTCCTGCGTCTCGACACCTTCCGCCACGATGGTGACGTCCTGGATGCGCGCGATCTGCGCCAGCGCCGAAACGAAGATCTGCGCCACTTGGTCATGGGCAAGGCTGTGTATGTAGGAGCGGTCGATCTTGATGCTGTCGATGGGCAGGGTTTTCAGATAGTTGAAGCCGCAATGGCCGGTGCCGAAATCGTCGAGCGCAATGTGGAAGCCGAGGCCGCGCAACACTTCGAGGCGCCGCAGGATTTCGGGCGTGGCGGCGGTCGCCACGGTCTCGGTGATCTCGATGATGAACTGCGTCGCCGAGCAACCGGTTTCCTTCAGCACGCGGTCGCACATGGTGACGATCTCGTCGCGCTTCAGTTGCTCGCCCGAAACATTGATGGAGATGCGGCGCCCGGGGAAATGGCCGACATCGGTGCAAGCCCGCTTAAACACCCATTCGCCGAGCATGTCGATCAGGGTCGAGCGTTCGGCGATGGGGATGAACTCGGCCGGCGAGATCAGCCCGCGAACCGGATGACGCCAGCGGATCAGCCCTTCGAGAGCATAAGCGGACCCGTCCGGATTGACGATCGGCTGGTAGTGCAGTTCGAGTTCGCCCAGATAGACCGCCGCGCGCAACTCCCGCTCGACCAGGCGCCGGTAGCGCTTGTCGGACAGCATCTCCTCATCGAATACGGTGACGCGGCCACGGCCGGCCGCCTTGCTTTCGTAGAGCGCCAGGTCGGCAACCAGCATCAGTTCCGCCGTGTTGGAGGCATGAGCCGGCGCCAGTGCCACGCCGACCGAGATGGAGAGCGGAATGGTCTTGCCTTCATGCGATTTGCCGGCCCGCATCGTATCGAGCAATTGCCTGATGTCCTTGTTGATGGCGGCGAGGTCGCCATGCGGAATGATGACGCCGAATTCGTCGCCGCCCAACCGTCCGACCATGCCACCGGCAAAGACGCGTTCCGACGTCTTGACCAGGTGCACCAGGGCCAGGTCACCGAACTGGTGCCCGAACGTGTCGTTGAGCTGCTTGAAATGATCGACATCGATCAACAGCAAAGTCGCCTCGCGCCGGTCGCGCATGGTGCCCAAGCTATCGCGCAGCGCTTCGAGAAAGTAGCGCCTGGTCATCGCCCCGGTCATGGCGTCCCTGGTCAGGAAATGATGTTTTTCTGCTTCCGCCGCTTCCGCCGAGCGCAAGCGATGGACGACGCTGCTGCGCATGTACATCAGTGCCAGCAAGGCAAGGCCGGTGGCCAGGCTCGAGACGGCGAAGGCGCCGCCCGAGGGCAGGTTGCGCGAGATGTCGAAAGCGCCGAATGCGGCGGCGCCGATGCTCAGCAAAAGCAGGGCCTGGATGCCGCGATAGATCCGGCCGCTATGGTCCTTGATCGTCGCCAGTATGCTCATCCGACGGCCCCCGCAATGCAGGCTCACGGCTAGTGGCGAGCCGTTAAGAAGACATTGAATTCGCCGTTGCTTCGCCCCGTGCCGTCATGCGCGAAAGGTTCATGGTTAAGGAGAGAAAACCGCTTCTTCCTCCAGACAGCCGAAACGGCCGGTTGCGCCTCGGGCGATATCGGCGGACAATGCTTTTGCCTCGACGAGCAGCGGCGTTTACCGCCGGTCGCTTCACCACCAGTTTCAGGATCAGACGATGAAGATCATTGCTTGCGGCAGCGTGCCGACCATCATAGCGCCGGAGAAATACTTCACCGGCCGGGTTCTGCAGACGCCGATCATCGAGGCGGAGGCGCCGGCGCGGCTGAGAGCGACACTGGTCAGCTTCGAACCGGGGGCGCGCACCCACTGGCACACACATCCGCTCGGCCAGACGCTTTATGTCACCTCGGGCGCCGGGCTTGCCCAGACATGGGGCGGCCCGGTCCAGGAGATCAGGGCAGGCGACGTGATCTGGTTCGCGCCCGGTGAGAAGCACTGGCATGGTGCCGGGCCGAAGACGGCGATGGCGCATATTGCCATGCAGGAAGCGCTCGACGGCGTCCATGCCGACTGGCTGGAGGCGGTTTCCGGCGAGCAATATGGCAGCTAAGACCTGACCAGCCGCGGACGGCGGGCCTATTTGGGTCGCACCATGCTCAGGAACAGCGCGGAAAGGTTTGCCGCGAGTTCGCTGCCGTCGCGCACGCCACCTTCGATGGCGTGATCGACTGCGCCGTGCAGCCCGTTGAACAGGACGATCGCGGCGAGGTCCTGGTCGTCGACGGACCAGGCGCCGGCTTTCGTGCCGGCCGCCAGCAAGGCAGAGAGATCGCCGAGCAGCGGGTTGTCGCCTTTCATCTGCCGCTGGTCGGGGCGATGGTCGTGGAAGACGACGTCGTGCAGCCGATGGTCATCGAGATAGGCCTCGATGCCGGCGCTGACGAAGCTCTTCAGGCGCCCGGTCCAGTCATCAGTCGGGCAGGCCTCCATGGCGCTCAGGATGCGGGCGCGAAACCCCGCCACGAACCGCTCGCGCAGGGCGGCAACGACATCCTCCTTGGAGGTGAAGTAGAGATAGAAGGTGCCTTTGGCGACTTCGGCCCTGGTGGCGATCTCGTCGATCGTCGTGGTGCCGACGCCCTTGGCAACGAACAGCGACGTGGCGGCCCGCAAGATATCGTCACGGCGCACCTCGGCTGGCTTGGTGCGTGGTTTCAGTGCCTTCCTGGCAATGACAGGCATAGGGTTCGGCTCACCGTTCGGGTCTTTCCGCAGCACTGGCTTATCGATTTTCATTAACCTGCTTCTAACGGTCGAGACAAGCTTTTTATAATGATTCCAAAGTAACTTATCCATATTGACTGACCGTCGGTCAGTGGCATAGATGGCTGCATGTTTCATGTTGGGATAGACCATGCCGAAGAACCGCCTGCCGCTCGTCGCCGCCGTCTATCTCGGCACGTTTGTCGCCTTGCTCGACGTCAGCATCGTCAATGTCGCGCTGCCGACCATCCAACAGGCGCTGCACACCGATTTCGGCGGCATGCAATGGGTGGTCGATTCCTACACGCTGTGCCTGTCGGCCTTCATGCTGTCGTCGGGGCTGATCGGTGACCGCTATGGCCGCAAGCGCTCATGGCTGGCGGGCGTCGGCATCTTCGTTGCCGGTTCGCTGATCTGTGCCGTCGCGCCCAATTTGCCGGCGCTGCTCGCCGGCCGCGTGGTGCAAGGCATTGCCGGCTCGCTGCTTATTCCTGGCGCGCTGTCGATCCTGACGCAGGCTTTTTCCGATCCACGCGAGCGGGCCGGCGTCATCGGCGGCTGGGCCGCGTTCGCCGCCGTTTCTCTGGTCGTCGGCCCGGTGCTGGGCGGCATTCTGGTGCAGACAGTCGGCTGGCAGAGCATCTTCCTGATCAATCTGCCGCTCGGCCTTTTCACCATCACGCTGGGCGCCGTGTCGATCGAGGAGACGGCGCATCCCGAACATGCCCATCTCGACCTTGTCGGCTTGGCGCTCTCGATCCTGTGGCTCGGCGCGCTGACCTTCGGCCTGATCTCTGCCGGCGAGAACGGCTGGGGCGATGCCTGGACCATCACGGCCATCATTGCCGGTGTCGTTGGCCTGGCGGCCTTCCTTGGCTTCGAGGCGCGCACGCCACGGCCCATGCTGCCGCTCGGCCTGTTCCGCGACGTGCGCTTTGCCGTCGCCAACGTCGCCTCGTTCGCACTCGGCTTCACCTCCTACAGCTGCGTCTTCTTCTTCTCGATGTTCCTGCAGCAGGTGCAGGGCTGGTCGCCGACGCAGACCGGCCTGCGCATGGCGCCGGCCTTCCTTGTCCAGATTGTCGTGTCACCCTGGATCGGCCGGCTGAGCGGCCGCTATGGGCATTCGCTCTTGATGACGGCGGGCTATGTGCTGATCGGGCTTTCTATGCTCGGCATGTGCTGGGCCGGGCCGTCGACGCCATACGCGTTGCTCTGCGCCCTGTTCATCATCAACGGTCTCGGCAATTCGCTGGCGATCCCGACCGGCAGTGCCGCCGCCATGTCCTACGCGCCACGCGAGCGCTCCGGAATGGTGTCGGCCGTCATCAACGCCACCCGCCAGAGCGGGCTGGCCATCGGCATCGCGCTGCTTGGCGCCTTGATGAGCATGCGGGCGACGAGCCTGTTGACCGGATATCTCCGCGATGCCGGTGTCGGCAATGCCGAAGCGGTGGCTCGTGCCGCCATATCACGGCATGATTTCGCAACCGACGCGGCAATCGGCGCGGGTGGCGTGCATCGGCTGTTCGCCACCGCCTATGCCGGCGGCTTCCACGCCGCGATGCTGACGGCGGCGATTGCCGCCTTCCTCACCGCCGCTCTGCTGATCATGGTCCTAGCGCCGGCCGAGGCGCGTTCGGCCAGGCAAGCAAAGCAACAGGCGTAAGCAGCCTCGCCTCCCAACAAAAACCCGGCGATGATGGCGCCGGGTTTCTTTTGTCGCCAGATCGATCCGATCAGGTCAGCGATGCCGTGAAGCGCTGGATGCGCGTGCAGGCTTCCTCCAGCAGCGACTCCGAGGTCGCATAGGAGATGCGGAAGTTGGGGCCGAGGCCGAAGGCCGAGCCGAACACCACCGCAACACCTTCCGCCTCGAGCAGTTCCGAACAGAAGGCCTCGTCGGTGTCGATCACCTTGCCGGCCTTGGTCTTCTTGCCGATCAGCTGGGCACAGGACGGATAGACATAGAAGGCGCCTTCCGGCGACGGGCACGTGATGCCGCGGGCCTGGTTGAGCATCGAGACGACGAGGTCGCGCCGCCCCTGGAAGATCGCCTTGTTCTTCGCGATGAAGTCCTGTGGGCCGTTGAGCGCCTCGACGGAAGCCCATTGGGCGATGGTGCAGGCGCCCGAGGTCTGCTGGCCCTGGATCATGTCCATCGCCTTGATCAGCTGGACCGGACCGGCTGCATAGCCGATGCGCCAGCCGGTCATGGCATAGGCTTTCGACACGCCGTTCATGGTCAGCGTGCGCTCATAGAGCTTCGGCTCGACTTCGGCGATGGTCTTGAAGACGAAGTCGCCATAGGTCAGGTGCTCGTACATGTCGTCGGTCAGCGTCCAGACATGCGGATGCTTCAACAGCACGTCGGCCAGCGCGCGCAGTTCGGCTTGCGTGTAGGCCGCGCCCGACGGGTTGGACGGCGAGTTCATCAGCAGCCATTTGGTCTTCGGCGTGATCGCCTTCTCCAGCACTTCGGCCGTCAGCTTGAAGCCATTGTCGATCGAGGTGTCGGCGAACACCGACGTGCCGCCGCAGATCGCCACCATTTCGGGGTAGCTGACCCAGTAGGGGCGGGGGATGATGACCTCGTCGCCGGGGTTCAGCGTCGCCATGAAGGCGTTGAACAGGATCTGCTTGCCGCCGGTGCCGACAATGGTCTGCTCGGGCTTGTAGTCGAGATTGTTCTCGCGCTTGAATTTTTTTGCGATCGCCTCGCGCAGCGGCACAATGCCCGAAACCGGCGGGTACTTGGTTTCGCCACGGCGGATGGCTTCGATCGCCGCATTCTTGATGTTGTCGGGCGTGTCGAAATCCGGTTCGCCGGCGCCGAGGCCGATAATGTCACGGCCGGCATTTTTCAGCTCGCGCGCTTTCTGCGTCACCGCGATGGTGGCGGAAGGCTTTACGCGGGAAAGGGTGTCGGCAAGAAAGGCCATGACCAGATATCTCTCCTTGGGAAGATCGGCGCGGCCAGGAGCGGCCGCGGCGCTTCTCATGTCGCATGATTTCGCTCAGTGCAAGCATTGTCGGCTGATCCAGGCCTCACCGAGCCGTGATTGCCACCTGTAGGCGGCAACAAAAAATTCATTAACGGGCGGTAAGGGCTTGAGTGGCAGGATCGCAATCCATTCCGCCATTTCGCGGAGCGAGGGAACCCTTGTCGCGCAGCATCGGGCTTGCCCATATCATCCGTCATGATGACGGCACCTCGTCAGGTGTCTGGGGCATCTACACGCTGCAAAGCGCCTTCCAGCCGATCTTCGCGTTCAAGGAGGGCAAGCTGTCGGTTGCCGCCTTCGAAGGGCTGATCCGGCCGTTTCGCGACGGCGAGCCGCAATCGCCGATGGCCTTCTTCTCGACCTGTCCGGCCGCCGACCGCCTGCATGTCGAGGCGCTGACCAGGACATTGCATCTGCTCAATGCCGGCGCCTGCCTGCCGCAGGAGGCGTCGATCTTCGTCAATTTCGACCCGTCGGTGTTCACCGAGCGGTCGATCGCCGACAATGCCCTGCGCGAAATGCGGCTGGTGCTGCACGAGGCCGGCATCGATCCGGGCCGTGTCGTGTGCGAGGTGACCGAGCAGAGATCGGCATCGCAGGAGACCCTGCACAGCTTCGTCGCCGCACTCAAGGGCAACGGGTTTCGCATCGCCGTCGATGACTATGGCGCCGACGATTCCGACATCAACCGCATCAAGGAGTTGCGGCCCGACATCGTCAAGTTCGACGCCACCTGGATCACGCAGCTGATGGAGTCCGGCGCCGGCTTCGCGCTGTTGACGACGATGGTCAAAAGCTTCGAAGAACAGGGCATCCGCACGGTGTTCGAGGGCATCGAGGAAGGGTGGCAGCTGGAGCTCGCCGAAAAGTCCGGCGCTTCCATGGTCCAAGGTTTCGTGCTGGCGCGGCCGGAACTGGCGCCGACGAGTTTCCGTGTTTTCGGGAAAACTCCGGACCCGGTTGCCGCCGCAAGTGATGCGTCCACTGCCTCCACCGTCGCTCCGCGTACGGCGCGGCCGGCAAAAGCCTTCGGGCGCAGGGTCGCGCCATGAGGATCGAGCGGCGGCGCAATGTCGGCGAGGCGATCTTCGTTGACGAGATCGGCATCGAATACGGCGTCCATGGCGAGTTCCGCCTGCGCAGCGCCTACCAGCCGATCTTCGCGCCGCTTGGGCGTTCGCTGCACGCAGTGGCGGTCGAGGGCCTGATCGAGCCGCACCGCGCCGGCAGGGCAGGGTCGGCGCGGGCGTTCTTCGAAAGCGTTGCCCCGGAGGACCGGGTGTTTGTCGAGACCATGTGCCGGGTGCTGCATCTCAGGAATTTCCACAATATCGGCGTCGACGGGCTCGATCTGTTCTTCAACTACAATCCGATGGTCAACGACCATTCCGGGCGGGCGCTGGCCGAGATCAGGCTGATGAGCCGGCATCTCGGCGAACTCGGCCTCGCCCCCGGCATGCTGGTCTGCGAAATCACCGAACAGGCGGCGGACGAAGCGCTTCTGGCCCACCTGGTGCGTGAAATGCGGCGCGACGGCATCCGCATCGCCATCGACGATTTCGGTACCGGCCATTCGACCGAGGAGCGGGTGAGCCTGCTTCAGCCCGACATCGTCAAGATCGATGGCGGCTGGTTCGCGGAATTCTGCCGCCATGCCGCCGCCGAACGCTTCTTCCGCCCGCTGGTCTCCAGCCTGCATGACCGCGGCGCCAGGGTGCTTGTCGAAGGCATCGAGCAGCCCGTCCATCTGCGCGTCGCGCTCGACGGCGGCGTCGACCTGCTGCAGGGCTATCTTCTCGCACGGCCGGCGCTGGCCGGCACCATCTTCAACGAAGAACCGCTCGTTATCGATGCGCTGCTGGGCAGGGAGAACAATGTCGTGCCGCTGTTCGGCTAAGCGACTTCGGCGACTGGCGAAAGCGGTGCCACAGCGTCCTTCTCCCCGTTCTACGGGGAGAAGGATGCTCTCATCAGCGCCGCTGATTGTCCCACCAAAACAAATCATTGGTTGAAGGCACGGCGGCTGCGATAATCGCCTGGTCAGGGCAGCTCTGGGGACCGATCCATGATACTCTACAGCATGATCGACAGCGGCAATTGCTACAAGCCGCGCCTGCTGATGGCCAAGCTTGGCCTCGCCTTCACCACGATCGAGGTGAGTTCGCATACCGGCGACACGCGCAAAGCCGATTTCGTTGCCAAGAACCCGAATGCCATGGTGCCGCTGCTCGAACTCGACGACGGCCGCCGGCTGGCCGAGTCCAACGCCATCCTGCTCTATCTCGCCGAAGGCACGCGCTTCCTGCCGGCGGACAAGTATGAACGTGGGCTCGCCTATCAATGGCTGTTCTTCGAGCAATACAGCCACGAGCCCTATATCGCCGTGCGCAAGGCCCTCCTGACCTTTCCCGAACGCGCCAGGGATGCGACGCCCGAGCGGCTGGCGATGACGCTGGAGCGCGGCCACAAGGCGCTCGGCGTGATGAACAGATATCTGGAGAACAACGCCTTCTTCGCCGGCACTGCCTTCAGCGTCGCCGACATCGCGCTCTATGCCTACACGCACACGGCCGAGCAGGGCGGCTTCCAGCTCGACGCCTATCCGGCTGTCGTGGCCTGGCTTGGCCGCGTCGAGGCGGATCCGGGGCACGTGCCAATCGAGTGGGTGGGTTGAGACCTTCTCAATTATTCTACTCCGGCGGCCACCTAGCGCGGTTTTCTGCGCTTCCGGTGCTCACGTCTTAAACGTACGCTCCGCCCCCGTTTTCGAAAACCACGCTATCTGACTCGCCAGAGCGAATTCTTGAAAAGGCCTCGGCGCTGCGGCTAAAGACGTCGAAAGTTTCCGGCTCGAACTTCGGCCAACGCCTTTTTGGCAAACTCGTCCAGTCGACCTGCCTTTGCATCGGCCTCGATCATCGGGGTTGCAAAGTTAAATGGCTGAACCCAGACAAACAAAAAGGCGGGATAAATCCCGCCTTCCCATGCTTGGTAGCCTGATTGGGAGCGTCCGGTCCGGGCTGGCAGCTATCTGCTGTTCCAGCTTGTCGGGTCTTTCCGCTCCGGGCCCGCTTCTCGCGCGACCGTCAGTACATCCGTGACTTGCCGCGCGCCCCGAGCTCTCGCCCGGCGCGCGCCATTCGCAAAATCAGGCTGCCTTGCTCAGAGATCCAGCGGACGACTTGCCAGTGCGGCGGTCCTGCTCGATCTCGAAGTTGATCTTCTGGCCTTCGACCAGGGTCGACAGTCCAGCGCGCTCGACAGCGGAGATGTGGACGAAAACGTCCGCGCCGCCCGCGTCAGGCTGGATGAAGCCGAAGCCCTTGGTGGCGTTGAACCACTTGACCGTTCCAGTTGCCATAAAAATAGTCCTTGCATTTGCTTTGGTTTGACCGGACCGAAGTCCAGCCGGTGTGCATCGAGATTTTGGAGATAGACGTCAGCAAACGCGAAGATCGCGAGGCCCGGATCGATCGGCCGAAATATCAATGGGGCTGATATAGGCTGCTTTCGTTCCAAAAACAAGACTGCGTGAGAAAGCTGTGATTGAAGGCCTGCCCAACGGCCGCCCCAATCTGGTGGAACCGTCGCGGCAGATCGCGCTGTCCGTGGGCGGCGGATCAGGGGAGGAAACCATGAAAACCATAGTGCTTGCCGCCTGTCTGACGCTGGTGGCCGCCGAGGCGCAGGCGATCTCGCGCTATGACCCGACGCATATGAGCTGCGGCAAGGTGCAGTCGACGATCGCCAGGCAAGGCGCGGTCATCCTGCGCTACCAGTCGAAACGCGTGCCCGGGCTGCCGCTCTACGACCGCTATGTGCAGAGCCAGCAATTCTGCACCATGGGCGAGGTGCGGACGCGCGCCTATGTGCCGAGCGCCGACACCAGTTCCTGCCCGGTCTACAACTGCAAGCGGCCGGACAATGACCGGCATTTCCGCCGGCGATTTTTCCACAACAATTAGGGCGACGCCAAGTAGGGGCAGCGTCCGCGCCGGCGGCTCAGAAGCCGAAGGATACCTGCGCCGGTGGCGGCGGGCCGACGCGCACGCCTTCCATGGCCAGCATCTTCTCCTTGGTGACGGAGCCGCCTGGCGCCGAGAAGCCGCCGATCTTGCCGCCGGCCGCCAGGATGCGGTGGCAGGGGATGACCAGCGGCACGGGGTTGGCGCCGAGGGCGGCGCCGGTTTCGCGTGGCAGGCCGGCATGGCCGGCGCGCTTGGCGAGTTCGCCATAGGTGGTGGTCTCGCCATAGCTGAGTTTGCGTGCCGCGTCGTAAATGGCCAGGCGGAAATCGTCGACGCCGTCGAGATCGACCGGAACGTCGGAGAAATCGACGTCCTCGCCGGCGGCGTATGCCTTGATCGAGGCGATCAGCTCGACCACCCATGGCGGCTGCGCCGTGGAGGCGGAAACACCGCTATGGCGCATCAGCCGCCGCTCCACTGATTCACGGCTGCGTTCGGGCAGGCAGAGCCGGATCAGGCCCTTTTCGCTCCAGGCGATGCCCATGAAACCGATCACTGTTTCTAACACTGCGTGGCCAGCTGTGATCGACGGTGTCGTTTCCATGATGCGCTCCTTTCCGCAAAGTGGCGAAATCCGGGATTCCTGCCGGTACATATCAGGAACAATATGGCATCACCGCCCGCGTCTCGCCACCCGAAAACCACCAGATGGCCCCGATTGCTACCCTGGAATCGCTGGTGTAAGGGATTTCTTAACACCCCGACGAACCGGACCCGAGCGCGGCTTGCCAGCAAAACAAACCCTTATCGCGATCGGCGTGATCGTGGCAGCAGCCGGCATCAGCGGCTGCACCTCGACCTCGCAGATGAAGCCTGCGCCGTCCCTGACCGAAACCGCGACCGTTGCCGGCAGCGATGCCGGCTTCACCATACCGCTGCCTGAGACGGTTTCGGTGCTGCCGCAATCCTCGGGTATTCCGCCCGTCCAGACCGCCGAATTGACGCCGGCGACCGCGCCGGCGCTTGATCCCGCCGCCCAGCCGGCCATGGCGACCGCCGCCTTTGCCGGCTCCACGCCGGCCGCACCCGCCGTGCCCGCTGTCATGACCGCCAACGCCTGGCAGGCGCCGCCGCCGGCCAGGGCGGGTAAGCCCGTCAAGGCGGCTCAAACGGCTGAGACCTACACCACCGCCGGGCTCATTGTGCCGGCGGTCGCCGGCGGCGGCCAGAAACTGCCCGGGGTGCAACAGGTCGGCTATGTGGTGCCGCAGAACCCGGCTTCCCTGGTGCAGTTCCCCTCCGCGCCGGTTGGTCCGGCGCAGGAAGAGCACACGGGCATGCGTGGCGATGTCGACCGTCTGATCGTCAAATACGCCGCGCTCTACCAGGTGCCGGTGGATCTGGTGCGCCATGTCGTCAACCGCGAGAGCACCTTCAATCCCAAGGCTTACAACAATGGCCATTGGGGGCTGATGCAGATCAAGCACGCGACGGCGCGCGGCATGGGCTATGACGGGCCGGCCAAGGGCCTGTTCGACGCCGAGACCAATCTGAAATACGCGGTCAAATATCTGCGCGGCGCCTGGCTGGTGGCCGGCGGCAACGCCAAGAAGGCCGACTGGCTCTACCAGACCGGCTATTATTTCGACGCCAAGCGCAAGGGCCTGCTCGAGGCGACCGGCCTCGGTGTCGACCGCAAGCGACGTCCGCAGCCCGACGCCTGAGCGCGATGCCTGAACCGCGCCCGCCGGCCCTCAACGACATCCGGCTGCGCAAGATCCTCGACGAGACGCTCGTTGCACCGCACTGGCCGGAAGGTTTTGCCATGCGCTGCTTCGAGCCAGGCGACGCACGACCCCTTCATGCGCTGCTGAGCGAGGTGTTCGACGACGGCGCCGACGGCCCGTTCGACGAATGGTGGCCACGCATATCGGATGATCCCGAATTCGACCCGGCGCTGTGCTTCCTCGTCATCGACGGCAAGGGCCGGCTGGCGGCAGCGGCGCTGTGCTGGACGTCTGCTTTCATCAAGGATCTCGCCGTTCACCCCGAGGCACGCGGCAAGGGCATCGGCGAGGCGCTGATGTGGCAAGCCTTCGCCACTTTTCGCGACCGTGCTGCGGCCCATGTCGACCTCAAGACCAACACGGTCGAGAATGCCGCCGCCGTGCGGCTCTACGAGCGGCTGGGGATGATGCCGGTAGCCTGGGAAGGCTAAAGGGCCGATCGCTTCCTGCCGGTTGGTGCCGGCCGATTTTCCCGCCGCCGAGCGGAAAACCCGGCGCAATGTGAACAGCTTCACATAAGCGGCCGTCGGTCCATGCTAACGAAGCGTCATGACGCCAAACGGCTGATCTGGATCGTCGATCAGCTGGGCACAGGAGGAAGCCGCACCGGCATGTGTCGGCGCCTCCAAGGCAGGTCCCGCGCTGGGGTTTCGGGGCCTGCCTTCATGCGCGATCTTCTCCCTAAATATCCGGCGCGTTGCCGATCTTCTGCTTGATCTCCAGCGCCCAGGCGCGGCCCTCATCGCCACCCCACAGCAGCCAGGCGATATAGCCGGCCGACGGGTTGTCCTCATTGCCGTAATTCTTGCCGCGCTTGTCGACCTCGTGGCGGGCAAAGTAGCTGACCATGCGGCGGATGATGGAGGGGGCGAGCTTCTCGCGGTTCTTCATTTCGGTCACCCGCGCCACGCCGATCTCGGTGCCGCCACGGCCGAACTCTCCGCGCAGCCGCAAGCCCTTGGCCGCATTGTCGGCCACCACTTGCGGGCAGCGCAGGTCAATCTCGTCGGCTTCGTGCATTTTGTCCCCCACGGCTCGCTTTACCTTGCCGTGAGAATGCCGGGAAGCCTGGGAGGTTCCCTTGCAATGAATCGCCGCGCCATCCGAAGAAATGTCGGGAACCGGTCGTCGCCAAACGTCCTTGGGTCGCAGAACAACAGCGCCGGGACGCCGGCGCCGACTTAAGGGAGCCGATCATGATCACCTTTCCCAACGAATCCGCGAAATATCGCACCGCCCGCGAAAAGCTTCTGAAGAAGGAAATCGAGCTGCGCCGCGCCATGGAAGCCGTGGCCGAGGCGCGGCGCGCGCTGCCGCCGGGCGGGCTGATCCGCCAGGACTATGTCTTCGATGCGCTCGGTGCCGACGGCAGGCCGGCGAAGACAAAACTGTCGGAACTGTTCGCGCCGGGCAAGGATTCACTCATCCTCTACCAGATGATGTTTCCGCGCCATCCCCAGGAAACGCGCGACGTGGCGGCGAGCGGCGGCACGGCCAAGCTCGCCCGGCCGGACCAGCCATGCCCGTCCTGCACGGCGCTGCTCGACCAGTGGGACGGGGCCGTCGGCCATCTCGAAGCCGCCGGCTTCAATTTTGCGGTTGTGGCGAAAACCGCGCTGGAAAATCTCGTTACGCTCAGCCGCGATCGTGGCTGGAAGAACATGCGGCTGGTGTCGTCGGCCGCCAACAGCTTCAAGCGCGACTACAATGCCGAGGATGCCGGCGGCGCGCAGATCCCGCTGCTGTCGGTGTTTCACCGTGACGGCGACGCTATCCGCCATTTCTGGTCGTCCGAGCTCGGCTTCGCGCCGCCGGAGCCCGGCCAGGACCCGCGCGCCATCGGCACCTGCGAGATCCTGTGGAACCTGATGGATTTCACGCCGGAGGGCCGGCCGGATTGGAATGAGCAGCTGCAGTATGGCGAGGCGTGCTGTCACTGACATCAGGACGTTTCGGCTTCAGTCGCCGCGCTTCAGCTTGGAATGGCTTTCGGCAAGTGGTCGCTATCCCACCTGCTCGACGCGCCAGGCGGGGCTGGTGCCTGCTTCGGCCGGAACATCGGAAGGCCCGCCGCATTGATAGGAGACGGTTTCGACCCCCTTCACGGATTCGAAATGCGACCGACAACAGTCAGCAGCCTGTGGGACTTGGTGCGAGAAAGCCTGGTTGGCTTTGTCAACGACAATGCCCTTAGCCACGGCGCGGCGATGGCCTTTTATGCCGCCACGTCGCTGGCCCCGGTTCTGATAATTGTCGTCGCGATAGCAGGCATTGCGTTTGGGCATGACGCAGCGCAGTTGGCTTTGTCTGCTCAGATCTCGGGGCTGATGGGTTCAGACAGCGCGGCGGTCCTTCAAACCGCGCTCGAAGGGGCATCCAGCAAATCATCGGGGGCCTTGGCGGCCATCATCGGCACGGCCACTTTGCTCGTCACCGCCTCCGCGGTGTTCGGCGAGATGCAGCAGGCCCTGAATGCAATATGGAAGGTTGAAGCGAAAGGGAGTTCGCTGTCGCGGCTCTTGCGCGCCCGTGCGGCAAGTCTTGGCCTGGTCGCCGCCCTCGGCTTTATGTTGCTGGTCTCTTTGGTGGCGAGCGCGGCGATCTCGGCTTTGGGCAATTTGATCAGCGCTCAATTGCCGTTCGGCGAATTTGTTCTGAGCGCGATCAACACCCTGATATCCTTTTCCCTGATCACCGTGATGTTTGCCGCGATCTACAAAGTCCTGCCGGACCGTGCCTTGGAATGGCGGGATGTCTGGATCGGCGCTGTCGTCACCGCCGCTCTGTTCACGTTGGGGAAGTCGCTTATCGGTTGGTATATCGGCACAAGTGCAATCGCTTCCTCATATGGCGCGGCCGGGGGGCTGCTCGTCATACTGCTCTGGGTCTACTATTCATCAGAAATCTTTCTACTCGGTGCGGAGTTGACCCGCGCCTATTCCGTTCGGCATGGCAGCAGGTCCGACTTGTACGGACTGGTTCACAATGCTCCCGCTTCAGAAAACCTTGTTTCAATTCGCCGCAGGACCGGAGCTTCGGGCGTCGTTGCGTTGTTGGCGGTGGCGTGCGTGAGCGCAACGATGACGGCCTTCCTGCTGGGGCCTCGTCGCCCGTAGAGCAGGGGTCAGGCTGCAATCGTGAGGCCGCTTTTCATCCTTCGGACTGGAGAAGCGGCGCGTCGGCAACCTCACCGCCTCTGCCGCGTTGGGCCTTCGAGGACATCTCTCACGGAGCGCTTCGATGAAACCGCATCTCGCCACCGCCATGCTGGCCCTTCTCGCCGGAACGCCTTCAGCCTTTTCCCAACAGCCGTCCAGCGACGTGCCGCCCGTTTCTGAGAACAAGGTCGACACCGAAACCTTCACCAGGACCCTGGCCAGCGCCAACCGCTTCGAGATCGAAAGCGGCAAGCTGGCCGAGAAAAAAGCCGTCGCGGCCGATGTGAAGGATTTCGCCGCACTGATGGTCAAGGATCACACCAAGGCCGGCGAAGATTTCAAGGCGGCGCTTGATAAGAGCCAGACCACGGCGTCCGTCACCCCGCAAGGCCCGCCGTTGGAGCCGAACGACCAGGCGATGCTCGACCAGCTCAAGGCGCTCGACGGCGACGCCTTCCAGGCCAAATACATCACCTTGCAGACGCAGGCACACAAGCAGGCCGTGGCGATGGTTTCCACCTATGCGCAATCCGGCGACGACCCGGCGCTGAAGGAATTCGCCAAGAAGACGCTGGAAACGCTGAAGATGCACGAGATGCATTTGAAGGATTTGGCGGCGGTGCATTAGGGCGCGGCTTGACCCTTGGCTTTTCGAGCTTCGAACGCCCTGAGCCACGCGAAGGGCCGGGGGAGGCTGATCCACCTGCCGGGTCCCCGCTGCTTCGGAGCGTCCCGGCGTTCGCCGGCCTTTCATCGTGCCACTGGCACGATGAATTCGCTTCGCGAACCGGCTGCTCACCCCACAAGGGGAGAAGGGAAGAACGACGCTGGCGTTCGCTGGCCGCCACGATAAGCTCCCCCTAACCCAGGGAGCATCACCATGAAAAAACAAGTCATCGAAGTGCCTGTCATGTCGGACAAGGTGCGCGCACTCGGCCTGCCTTGTTCGACAGCGGTGAAGGCCAATGGCTTCGTCTTCATCTCGGCGACGCCGCCGGTGGACATGGTGACCGGCGAGATGGTGCGCGGCGACATCGAGGTGCAGACCGAGGCGTCGCTGAAGGCGCTGAAACATTGCCTGGAAGCGGCCGGCACCTCGCTCGACAATGTGGTGATGGTGCGCATCTACGCCGTCAATTCCGGCTTCTACAATGCCATCAACCGGGTATACGCCAGGTATTTCTCCACCAACCCGCCGGCGCGGAGTTTCGTGCCGGTGGCGTCCTGGCCGATGGAGTTCGATATCGAGATCGAGTGTGTAGCGGTGGCGTGAGTTTTCCTTCGCGAACCAGCATCCCTGCTGGTTGTTTCCTGAAATTTTGGGTCTGCAAAAAACGCCGCTTCATGCTGACGCGTGGTTTCCATTGAGCGGCGGCTTCCGGGCGACAATGCCGGGCGCTGGCGTTCAGCCTGGAGCGCGATAAGCTCGCGGCAACCACAGGGAGATCGTCATGACCAAGGAAATCGTCGAAGTGCCGGTGCTGTCGGCGGCGGTGCGCGCTCTCGGCGTGCCATTGTCGCTGGTGACCAGGGCTGCCGGGCTGGTCTTCGTCTCCGGCATGCCACCGCTCGATCTTTTGACCGGCAAGCTGGTCAAGGGCGACATCGAGGTACAGACCGAGGCGTCGCTCAAGGCGCTGAAACACTGCCTGGAAGCGGCCGGCACCTCGCTGGACAATGTGGTGATGGTGCGCATCTACGCCGTCAATGCCGGCTTCTACAACGCCATCAACCGGGTCTATGCCAGGCATTTCCCCGAAAACGCGCCATCGCGGACGTTTGTGCCGGTGGCGTCCTGGCCGATGGAGTTTGATATCGAGATCGAGTGTGTGGCTGTCGCGTGAGGGTGAGAGGCGGTCCGCGCAGCGGACGAAAGGCCAATTGCTTGGCTTTTAGAGCTTCGAATGCCCTGAGCCTGCGTAGGGCCGGTGCGTCCTAACATAAGTTTTTGCTTGTCTTTCAAGTAAACTCGTCTCAACTCTCTCCGGGATAGGGAGGGCGAGTCATTGAACAAATTACCGAAGAAATTTATCGAGCGAGTTGCGTCGAGTCTCAAGAAGTATCAGCGGATCACGCTGGCGCAGCAAAAATCCGATGTCGCGGAGGCCGACACGGTTACGTTGGTCAAGGATATCTTGGCCGACGTTTTCGGTTACGATAAATATGACGAACTAACGTCGGAACATCAGATCAAGGCGACATACTGTGATCTCGCGATCAAGATCGCGGGAAAACTGCGATTGCTTGTCGAAGTGAAATCAGCAGGCAGCAGCCTGGCTGATAATCACCTGAGGCAAGTTATCGACTACGGGGCTCACCAAGGCATTCACTGGGTCATCCTGACGAATGCAGTCGAATGGAGACTGGTCCGTATCTATGTGGCAAATCAGATCAGCCACGAAGAAGTTTGCCGCATCGTCCTCGCTGATATGAATCCCAAAAAAGAGGATCATCTGCAGTGCCTTTTCCTATACGCCAAGGAGGGGCTGACAACCGATGCGATGGATGCCTTTCATCAGCAGGCCCAGTTGTTCAACAAGTTTACGGTTTCGGCGATCATCAGGTCCGAAGCTGTAATTTCGGTGGTGCGTCGCGAGATCCGGAAGCTGTTTCCCGATATCAAGGTCGGCAACGAGAACCTGTCTCAGTTGATTGAAAATGAAGTAATCAAGCGGGATACGATCGAAGGCGACAAGGCGAAGGAGGCGGTAGCCAGAATGCGAAAGGCCATGAACAAGTTGGACAGGGCCAAGAGCAAGGCCGCTAAAGTAGTTATCGCTGAGGCTACGAGCTAGTCCTCAATCCAAGGGATCAATAGCTGTCGACCCTAGGATTGGTTCGTATGGCCAAGCTGCCGAACAAAGACATTCGTCTAAAGCGTCTCCTAGAGGCTGGGTATCTACCCGAGGAGCTACCGCCGCCATTTGTAAGTTCAGAATTTGCGAAATTTCGATCTTATTTCAAAAAAAATCTCGACCCGAATGTACAACATTCCGCATATGCTCGATATTCGATCCCCCGTCACAATTCGGCTCGCCGAACTCTCGGCATACCAAATCCCATAAATTATTTCTTCTTGGCGAGAGAGCTGGGCGATCATTGGATCGAAATTCGGCAATTCCTTCGGCAGTCGGTCACGTCGGAGTTTAGACCTATTTTCGATATTTCTGGGCCTCGTGCATTATTTGGGATAGATTTTGATCACGTGGAGGCAGAGATATCGGGACTTCAAGCGTTGCACGACAAGTGCGTCAGGGTCGATATCTCCAGATTCTATCCTACGGTTTATACCCATTCGCTAGGATGGGCTCTCTATACAAAGAAGTTCGTTAAGACGAATCTTCACAAATCTTACAAAGGAAGCTTGGGTGATCGCCTAGACAAGTTGGTGAGGTATTGCCAAGAAAATCATTCCATTGGACTGCCAATCGGCCCGGATACCTCTCGAATCCTTTCTGAAATTATTTGCGTCGCGATTGAGAAATGTATCTCCGAGAAAATCAAATCTTTCTCGTCTAAGGCAGTTCGTTACGTCGACGATATCGTCGTCGGGCTTGGAACTGCAGACAATCCTGAGCAGTTTGTTTCCCATGTTGCCTCGGCTTTTTCGGAATTTGGACTAGAGATAAATATCGATAAGACAAAGGTGATTGGAAAAGGAGAACGTTTTCACCCGGAGTGGGTGTCAATTTTGAGAAATTATCGAATATCGCATGGAACAAAGCGAAAACTGGAGGCGCTAGAGGATTATTTCAAAAATGCTTTCTATCTTTCCTCGGATCATGAAAGGGACAACGTCCTCACTTATGCGGTGAAGCGTTCTCGGTCATTTTCCTTAGAAGATGACGAGTGGGCGCAGTATGAGAATTATCTTTATCGCTGCGCCCGATATAATTCTAACTCCCTCGCGGCTGTGGCTCAGATACTTATCGAGAGAAATCATGATATGGCTCTTAGGGGTCATGGCGTTGATATGACTAAGGCAAAATCTTTAGTTATCGATATAATTAAACAATATTCTCCTCTTGGTTTTGACTACGAGGTCAGTTGGGCTTTATTTATGTGCAAAGCTCTTAAGATTTCTCTGAGCGGCAAGGAAGTGATACCAGTTCTAAATATGACGAGTCCCGTGTGTGCGCTGATTGTCATTGATTTGCAAAATTTGGGACTTCTGCCGAAAGGATTAAATCTAAAATATTGGCAATCCTTTGCCGATGCTGAGGGGTTACGCTCAGGTATGTGGCTCTTCGCCTACGAGATTGCGCAGAAGGGGTGGCTTCCAAATGTATCTAAAGATTATGTGAAGAATGACGCTAATTTTGGGAGGCTTCTTGAGAAATCTGTTTATTTTTATGATGAAAACCGAAACGTAAAGTTTACGCGATCTGAGCGTAAGAAAGCTGCGGCGCAATTGTGGAAGATTAGATGGATTACCAGTAGGTGGGACGAATACTTCTAAGTAGTTTTGTCCAAGTCTGCTGTTACTTGGGTGAGGATGCTCTCGGTCTTCCTCGCAAAGCGGCTTCGCTATGGCGGAGGCATCGCGGAAGAGGAGTCAGGAACTCCTCACGCAAAATACTCCTGCAACGGCCTGACTTCCAAACTCCCTGCCTTCAGCGCGGCAATCGCCTCGGCCACTGCGGCCGCACCCGACAGCGTCGTGTAATACGGCACCTTCTGCATCAGCGTCGCCCGCCGCAGCGACTTCGAATCCGACACCGCCTTCTGGCCGTCCGTCGTGTTGAAGACGATCTGCACCTGGCGGTTGCGGATGGCGTCCTCGATGTGGGGGCGGCCTTCGAGCACCTTGTTGATCTTTTCGGCCACCACGCCGTTTTCGGCGAGGAAGCGCTGCGTGCCTGACGTCGCCAGCACCTTGAAGCCGAGGCCGGCGAGGCGCTTGACCGCCGGCAATATGCCTTTCTTGTCCTCGTCGCGCACCGAGACGAACAGCGTGCCGGAGCGCGGCAGGTCGACGCCGGCGCCGAGCTGGCTCTTGGCGAAGGCGAGGGCAAAATCGCGGTCGAGGCCCATGACCTCGCCGGTCGAGCGCATTTCCGGGCCGAGAAGGATGTCGACGCCGGGGAAGCGGGCGAAGGGGAAGACGGCTTCCTTGACCGCGATGTGGCCGGGATTTCTGGGGTCGGGCATCGCGCCATAATGGGCGAAGGCGTCTTCCAGCGTCTCGCCGGCCATGATGCGGGCGGCGATTTTCGCGATGGGACGACCGATGGTCTTGGCGACGAAGGGGACCGTGCGCGACGCGCGCGGGTTGACCTCCAGCACATAGACCGTGCCGTCCTTGATCGCGTACTGCACGTTCATCAAGCCGCCGACATTGAGCGCGCGGGCAAGCGCCGCCGTCTGGCGTTCAAGCTCGTCGACCAGCTCCGAAGGCAGTGAATGAACCGGCAGCGAGCAGGCCGAGTCGCCCGAATGGATGCCGGCCTCCTCGATGTGCTCCAGGATGCCGGAGACGAAGGTCGCCTTGCCGTCGCAGAGGCAGTCGACATCGACCTCGATGGCGCCTGACAGGTAGGTGTCGAACAGCAGCGGGTTCTTGCCCAAGAGCGTATTGATCTGGCCCGTCTTGTCGTTGGGGTATTTCTGCTTGATGTCCTCCGGCACCAGGCCGGGCACGGTGTCGAGCAGGTAGGACTGCAGCATGCTCTCGTCATGGATAATCTGCATGGCGCGGCCGCCGAGCACATAGGACGGGCGCACCACCAAGGGGAAACCGAGCTCGCCGGCGACGAGGCGGGCCTGCTCGACCGAATAGGCGATGCCGTTCTTCGGCTGGCTGAGGCCGAGCTTGTGCAGGAGCTTCTGGAAGCGGTCGCGGTCTTCGGCCAGATCGATCATGTCGGGCGAGGTGCCGAGGATCGGGATGCCGGCCTTCTCCAGCGCGTCGGCCAGCTTCAGCGGCGTCTGGCCGCCGAACTGGACGATGACGCCCACCAGTTCGCCCGAGGCCTGCTCGGCGCGCAGGATCTCCAGCACGTCCTCCGCCGTCAGCGGATCGAAATAGAGCCGGTCCGACGTGTCGTAGTCGGTCGAGACCGTCTCCGGGTTGCAGTTGATCATGATCGCTTCATAGCCGGCATCGCGCAGTGCGAAGGCAGCATGGCAGCAGCAATAGTCGAACTCGATGCCCTGGCCGATGCGGTTCGGGCCGCCGCCGAGGATGACGACCTTCTTGCGCGACGAGACCTGCGCCTCGTTGGCGAGCGCGCCGGCAAACGGCACTTCGTAGGTCGAGTACATGTAGGCGGTGGGCGAGGCGAACTCGGCCGCGCACGTGTCGATGCGCTTGTAGACGGGATGAACGTCGAGCTTGTCGCGGATTTTCGCGACCACTTCGGCATCGGTCCTGGTCAGCGACGCCAGGCGAGCGTCGGAGAAACCCATGGCCTTCAGCATGCGCAGATTGACGGCGTCCTGCGGAATGCCGTGCTCGCGGATGCGGGCTTCCATGGCCAGGATGCCGGCGATCTGTTCGAGGAACCACGGGTCGATCTTGCACATTGCGTGCACGTCTTCCAGCGAGGTGCCCATGCGGATCGCCTGCGCCACCATGCGCAGCCGGTCCGGCGTCGGCGTGCCGAGTGCCGCGCGGATCGCGTTGCGGTCGTCGGCGTGGTTGGCAACTGCCGCCCCATGGCCGAGGCCGGGGATCTCGATCTCGTCGAGGCCGGTGAGCCCGGTTTCCAGGCCGCGCAGCGCCTTCTGCAGCGATTCCTGGAAGGTGCGGCCAATGGCCATGACCTCGCCGACCGACTTCATGGCTGTCGTCAGCACCGGCTCAGCGCCGGGGAATTTCTCGAAGGCAAAGCGCGGGATCTTCGTCACCACGTAATCGATCGACGGCTCGAAGGAGGCGGGCGTGGCGCCGCCGGTGATGTCGTTCTCCAGCTCGTCCAGCGTGTAGCCGACGGCGAGCTTGGCCGCGATCTTGGCGATCGGGAAGCCGGTCGCCTTGGAGGCGAGCGCCGACGAGCGCGAGACGCGCGGGTTCATCTCGATGACGACGAGGCGGCCATCGGCCGGATTGACGGCAAACTGCACATTGGAGCCGCCGGTCTCGACGCCGATCTCGCGCAGCACCGCGATCGAGGCGTTGCGCATCATCTGGTATTCTTTGTCTGTCAGCGTGAGGGCAGGGGCGACGGTGATCGAGTCCCCGGTGTGCACGCCCATCGGGTCGATGTTCTCGATCGAGCAGACGATGATGCAATTGTCCGCCTTGTCGCGGACGACCTCCATCTCGTATTCCTTCCAGCCGAGCACGCTCTCCTCGATCAGCACTTCGGTGGTCGGCGAGGCGTCGAGGCCGGACTGGACGATGTCGTAGAATTCGGCCCTGTTGTAGGCGATGCCGCCGCCTGTGCCGCCCATGGTGAAGGAGGGGCGGATGATGGCGGGCAGGCCGACATGGTCGAGCGCCTGGGCGGCGATCGCCATGGCATGGCTGATATAGCGCTGCTTGCGGTCGCCTTCGCCGAGGTTCCAGCGGGTTTCCAGCGCGTCGAGTTCGGCGTCGAGATTGTCAGGCTTCTCGGCCTTGAGCGCGGCGCGCTCCGCCTCGTGCGTCTTGCGGTCGGCGTTCTTGACGTCGGTGGCGTTGGCCAGCATCGACTTCGGCGTTTCCAGCCCGATCTTGCTCATCGCCTCGCGGAATAGCGCGCGGTCCTCGGCCTTGTCGATGGCCGTGGCGTCGGCGCCGATCATCTCGACATTGTAGCGGTCGAGCACGCCCATGCGGCGCAGCGACAAAGCGGTGTTGAGCGCGGTCTGGCCGCCCATGGTCGGCAGCAGCGCGTCCGGCCGCTCCTTGGCGATGATCTTGGCGACCACCTCCGGCGTGATCGGCTCGATATAGGTGGCGTCGGCCAGTTCCGGGTCGGTCATGATGGTGGCCGGGTTGGAATTGACCAGGATGACGCGGAAGCCTTCCTCCTTCAGCGCCTTGCAGGCCTGGGTTCCGGAATAGTCGAACTCGCAGGCCTGGCCAATGACGATGGGGCCGGCCCCGATGATCAGGATCGACTTGATGTCAGTGCGTCTTGGCATGTCATAGGTCCGTTCGGCGGGCGGCTTGCACAAAAAACCGGGACGGGAAGACCCGGCCGGTTGTGCTCGCGATTCTGGTATCAGGCTAGGTGGGCCTTATAGGGAAGAGTTTTGGCGGATGTAACCCCGAAAATGCGGGATTGGGGAGTAGGAAATAGGCAGTAGGGATTGGGCAGTAGGCAGTAGGGCTTTTCAAGCGCCTTCGACGTACGCCCCTGCTGCCTATTCCCTACTGCCAAATCCCTAACGTCCAAACGCCACCGTGTCGGTGATCTCGAAGCGCTCGGAGACGCCGATGCGGATCATGCTCAGGCTGCCCTCGCGGGTGAAGCGGAAATCGCCGTTGGTGTCCGAGCCGGCCGGCAGGCCGGCATAGAAGGAGATGAGGCGCGTGCCGCCATCGGGCCAGGTCACGGTGATTTCGGCCTTGTCGGCGCCCTTGTGCACGATGGCAGCCGCGCAACGCTGCATCGGCTGGCCGACATAGCGGGCGCAGGGGATCTCGACGCCACCGCCCGTGGCAATGAAGGTCGGCTGCGGCGGCACTTCCGCAAAGGTCTGCGTGCCGACGGCGGACGCGGCGGCTTGAGGGCGCGGCGTGGGAACGGGAACCGATCCCGCCGCCGAGCCGCTATCGGCAGCCGCATCCTGGGCGAGGGCGGGGATTTCTCCGGTCGACGGGGTTTCGTTCGCCGCCAGCGCCAGGCCGTAAGCGTCCTGCATGGCGATTTCGGCGGTTGACTTGACCGGGGCTTCCGGCGTGACGGGATGGGCCGCGCCGCCGAGCCGCGCCGTCAGGTCGGGCTGTGCCGCCGGCGGCGGCGTTGCCGCATCGGGCGCCGCGCCTGCGTCCGCCGCCTGGTCGAGGGGCACCGTCGCCGGGTTGAAGGGAACGAGGTAGCGCGCCGGGGCCCAGCCGCTGGCTTTGGGATTGTCAGACTCGACCTTGCACCAGGGGTGTCCGTCAATGTCGTTGCAGCCGAGGTTCCTGACGCTGGCGCCGGCGGCCAGACGCGCCTCGGTCTTGCCGGTCGCCGATGGCTTGGCGCGGATATTGAGCAGGTCGTCAGGCGCGAGACCGGTGACGACGGAGATGAAGGGCGTCTCTTCGGCATGGGCCGGGACAACGGCAACAAGCGCCGTCAGCAGCGACGGAGCGGCCATCAGCGCCAAGAGCGTTGTCCGCAGCGTAATTCGGCGCCTCGTCACTTGGCTGTCGGCGATCAATTGCATTCCCAAAGGCACCGCCCGAACCCAAAACGCTGCCGCACGCGAAGCCGGTTTTATAAGCGACGCTGCGCCGCCGTGTCTACAAGCGAGATGTCTACGCCTTGAGTGTGGCCGCGAAGGCGTTTCAGCCGGCCCTCAGCCGGGGAGCTGCATGCAAGGCATTCCGCTGGGGCACGAGCTTCGCTCAGCCCGGCATGAAGCAAGCTTCAGCCCGGCATGAAGCAAGCTTCAGCCCGGCATGAAGCCGGTCCTGAGCCCGTGAGCCCATTCCGGCCTTCCCGCCTGTTCGGCCTGGCGCGCAGCCGCCTCGTGGTCGTAGTCGACGGCGATCGTCTCGAAACGATCGGGCCGGCCTTCGCCGCCCAAGGTAACGATGCCGTAGCGCGCATGCGGCGAACCCTGTTCGGAAACATGTGCCGGCGGGGAGGAATCGTCATAGGCGGGGCAACCGATGCTGCCCGGATTGAAGATGACGGGACCGTCGGGGATGCGGATCAGTTCCGGGCGGTGGCTGTGGCCGCACAGCGCGATGCGGCAGGCTGGATCGAGCGCCTTCAGCCGGCGCCTGATCGCCGCCAGCGGCGCGCGCACCAGCTGGCCATCGACGATCGCGTCGAGCAGGTATTTCTCGTCATGGTCGGGTCGGGCATGGAAGGCGACGATGCCGGGCGCGATCTCCAGCGTCAGCGGCTGGGCGGACAGCACCTGGCGCTGCGCCTGCGTCAGGCGCTCCTGCGCATAGACGTCGGACGCCCACATGGTCTCGTCAGCCGGATCGATGGCGACGCGGCGGTCATGGTTGCCGCGCACCGTCGGCAGGTTCAGCGCTTCCAGGCGCTCAAAAGTCTCGCGCGGCCAGAGCGGGCCTGAAACGCTGTCGCCGAGATTGATGGTGAGCTCAGCGCCGCCGCGCTCACGCAGATCCTCGAGCACGGCGTCGAGTGCCAGGACGTTGCCGTGGATATCGGCGAGGACGGCTATGCGCATGCGGCGTGCTCCCATGGTGCGGCCCCATCGGGACTCCGGCCCGTCTTCGTTATCAACCCGCCGCCTTTGTTATCAAGTCCCCGCTTTCGTCATCAGTCGTTGAGTTCGGGGCAAGCGGGGCACTGCGCGGCCCGCCCACGGCTATCGCGGTAGCACTCCATCTGCTACCGTCCACGCCGTCCCAGTTCATCTATCTACGTAGACAGCTTCGGAAGGCACAGGCGATGACCCGTGACCAGATGTTCGCTCACCTCCGCGCCGCCAATGACGTGGCGCGCGAGGCCGCCGCGCACGGGCACCATCCTTTCGGCTGTGTGCTCGTCGGCCCCGATGATCGCATCCTGATGCGGCAAGGCAACATCAACACCGTGCGCCACGCCGAAACCGAGCTCAGCCGGCGTGCCGCGGACGCCTATCCGCCGGATTTCCTCTGGTCCTGCACGTTGGTCACAACTGGCGAGCCCTGCGCGATGTGCACCGGAACGCTCTACTGGGCAAATATCGGCCGGCTGGTCTACGGCTTCGAAGAGACCAAGCTTCTCGCGCTGACTGGCGACCACGCCGAGAATCCGACGATGAACCTCTCGTCACGCACGGTCCTCGGCTCCGGGCAGAAGCCGGTCGAGGTCCACGGCCCCATCCCGGAGATGGAGGAGGAACTTCTCGCGCCGCATATCGGTTTCTGGCAGCGCTAGCGGCGACAGAGCTTTAGCTTGGAACCTGCAGATCTAGGCCGGCACCTCAATATCGTGGCCGCCGACCGCCGGCAGAGCGGGGTCGTCGACGGCGGCGGCGATGACGCTGTCGAGCAGGCCGGGGAAGCGGGCGTCGAGGTCGGCGCGGCGCAGCGTGATCATGCGGTTGGTGCCGACCACTTCGGCGCGGGTGACGCCGGCCTCGCGCAACTTGGCGAGGTGGTAGCTGAGATTGGTCTTGGAGCCGAGATCGAGGAACTGGCTGCAGTTCAGCGCCGCGCCTTCCTTGCTGGCGAGATAGCGCACGATGGCGAGCCGCGTCGGATCGCCGAGCACGCCAAGCACGATCGGCAGGCTGATCTGGTCCGTATTGGGATGAGGTAGCGTCATGGCTGGAACCTAAGCGCAGTTCGGGCCGATTTCAACGCATCCGTCCTCGCTGGCCCGTACACACTGTTTCTCCATTTCGATCCGTGCCGAACGACCGTGCTGACACAGGGCTGTCAGGATGGTTCAGCTATTTTGCCCTGGCTTCATTGACATCATGCCCTGCTATGTCCAATTGTTCAATAACTTTTGAACTAAGGACACATGCCATGGACAAGCGGATCTTTTGGCTTGCGCTCGGATCGTTTGCGATCTCGACCGAAGGCTTCGTCATCTCCAGCCTTCTGCCCGACATCGCCAGGGATGCCGGCATTTCCATTCCACTCGCCGGCACGCTGATCACCGCCTTCGCGCTCGCCTACGCCATCGGCACGCCGATCCTGGCGACGCTGACCGGTGAATGGGACCGCCGCCGCGTCATCCTGTGGACGCTGGTGTTCTTCGTCATCGGCAACATCGCCGCCGCCCTGAGTTCCTCCTTCGAAGTGCTTCTGATCGCGCGCATCATCATGGCGCTGTCGTCGGGGCTGTTCGCCGCGACCGCGCAGGGCACTGCGGTGGCGCTGGTCGATGACCATCACCGGGCACGCGCCATCGCCGTCGTCGTCGGCGGCACCACGGTGGCCGTCGCCGTCGGGGCGCCGCTCGGCGCGCTGGTCGCGACGATCGCCGGCTGGCGCGGCACCTTCTATGCCATTGCCGGGCTCGGCGCGCTCGCCGGCGCCATCCTGTGGTACCGGCTGCCGCGCGGCATCGTCGGCACAAGGCTGCCGCTGAAGCGCCGGCTGGCGGCCGCCATGCGGCCCGGCGTGATGCCGATCCTGGTGACGACATTGCTGGCGCTGACCGGCGCGTTCACCGTCTTTGCCTATGTCGCGCCGCTCGCCATCGAGGGCGCCGGGCTCAGCCAGATCGCGCTGCCCGGCATGCTGCTCGCCTTCGGCGTCGGCGCCGTCATCGGCAACATTGCCGGCGGCCAGGCGGCCGACCGCTTCGGCGCCACCCGCACCGTCGGCTGGTCGCTGACGCTGAGCGCCGCCATGCTGGTGATGCTGTCGGTCGTGCCGGCCTTCCTGCCGCAGCATATTGCCGGTCCAGCGCTGATGGCGATGATGGTGCCGTGGGGCATCGTCGGTTGGGCGTTCCCGCCGGCGCAGGCCAGCCGCATCATCAAGCTGGCGCCCGATGCCGCGCCGATCGTGCTGTCGCTCAACGGTTCGGCGCTCTATCTCGGCGTGGCGCTGGGCGCGGTGGTGGGCGGTGGCGTGCTGCGCTACGGCTCGCCGGTCGATCTCGGCCTGGTTGCCGCGGCCTTCCCGATCTTCGGGCTGGGTATCGTGCTGGCCGGCCGCTGGGCGGCACGGCCGGTCGCGATGCCGGCCGAATAGTCTCTTCGAAAGCCGTCGGCGGCCAATCCATTTTGACGCAATTCCCAAGGGAAAGCGCTACGCGCTTTCCCGGGAAAACCGTTTCACACTTTTCCTGGAATTGCTTAGGTAGCCGGCGGCAAATCAAAATCCAGCGCGCTGATGTCATCCAGCACCGCGCGCAGGCGTTCCGCCTTTTCCTTGCCCACCACATCCTCGAAGCGCTGCTGGGCGGTCTGCCACAGCTTCATCGCCTCATCGAGCTTGGTCCGCCCTTGCTGGGTCAGCCGCACCCGCTTGATGCGGCGGTCGTCCGGATCGGCGAAGGTCTCGACAAAACCGTCGCGGATCAGCGGCTTCAGCGTGTGGCCGAGCGCCGAAAGGTCCATGACCAGGGCAGCGGCAATGGCGCCCATGGCCGGTTCGTCGCCGATATGGATCTGGTAGAGCAGGCCCTGCTGCGTGGCCTTGAGGCCGGATGGGGCCTGCACGTCATCATAGAACTGGCCGAGCTTGCGCGTTGCTCGCCGCAGCATGGCGTAGTTGCAGGCTGTCAGCCCGGGCAGGGTGTCTTTCGGCATGGTGGTTCCTCGGCGCCGGAGAAAATCCTGTCCGGTCGCTGCCCGACAAATAATCCCGAACGCACTCATTGACAAGATAGTGGCATATGCCTATTTCGTCGAAAGTGGTATATGCCACTAAATCAATCAGGCGGCATGTCGGCGCGCCGAGGCGAATGGCCTGCGGTGCCGGCGGCCAGGTCGAAGCGAACAGAGATAGAAGGAACAGGACAATGAGTGGACAGGCAAACAAGGGCACGGCGGTCGTCACAGGCGCCTCATCGGGCATCGGCGCGGTCTATGCGGACCGGCTGGCCGGGCAGGGCTATGATCTGGTTCTGGTGGCGCGGCGCGCCGACCGGCTCGAGGAACTGGCCGAGAAGCTGCGCTACGCCTACGATCGCAAGGTCAGCTTCATCGCAGCCGATCTGTCCGACGACGACGATGTGCGCCGTGTCGAGCGGATGATATCTGCCGACGACAGCGTGACGCTGCTGGTCAACAATGCCGGCCTTGGTGGCCAGCAGGTGGTGGCAACGGCCGACGCCGATGCGGCCGAACGCATGATCAAGGTCAATGTCATCGCCTTGACCCGCCTGACCCGTGCCGTGCTGCCGGGGCTTCTCGCGCGCAACCGCGGCGCCATCGTCAACATAGCCTCGGTGCTCGCCTATGAAACGTCGTTCGGCGGCATCTACAGCGGCACCAAGGCCTATGTCGTCAACTTCACCGAAGCGCTGCAGCGCGAGGTCGCGGGCACGGGTGTGAAGGTGCAGGTGGTGCTGCCGGGCGCGACCCGGACCGATTTCTGGGAACTGGCCGGCAGCGATATCGACCAGCTTCCCAAGGAAATCGTCATGTCCGCCGACGATATGGTCGATGCCGCGCTTGTCGGCCTGGCCAGGGGCGAAGCCGTGACCGTACCGGCACTTGCCGATGCCGCCAAGCTGGACACGTTCCTCGGCGCCCGCCAAGCCTTCTACGGCAGCCTGCACGCCGACAAGCCGGCGGCGCGCTACGCGGCTTGAGGGCTATCCATGCTTGGGTTCCTCGCCCCCACGAATGTGGGGGAGAGGTGGCTCGGCGAAGCCGAGACGGAGAGGGGGATTGGCGCAATCCTGTCCGTGAATTGGCTTCAAGAAGCCCCTTCCAGCCGCTGGCGCCCCCTCTCCGACCGCTTCGCGGCCACCTCTTCCCCGCTCTAGCGGGGGCGAGGAGCCCAGGTCCTGCTAGGACGGTGTTCTAAGCCGACCGCCACATCGGGATGATCGACGCGGCCAGCACCAGCGCCAGCACGATGTTGAGGGCGCGCCATTGCCATTCGGTCTTCAGCAGCCGGGCCAGGACCATGCCGGCCATGCACCAGAAGGACAGGGAGATGGCGGCGGTGAGGCCGAAGGTCGAGCCGAGCAGCAGAGCGAGTTGTCCCGGGCCGTCGGCCAGTGCGGCGAACGACGCCGCCGCGCCCAGCCCCATCGCCCAACCCTTGGGGTTCATCCACTGGATGCCGGCGCCGCCGAGAAAGCTGTTCGGTTTGGCCATCGCCACGTCGAGATTGGGTGGCCCGGCACGGCCGATCTTTACGGCCAGCCACAGGAGATAGAGCGAGCCAATCACCTTCATCGCCAGTTGCAGCGACGGCACCGCAAGCAGCAGGCCCGCAAGCCCGGCCGCGGCGGCAGCCGTCACCGTAGCGAGGCCGGCGGCGCTGCCGATCATCAGCGGAACCGAACGGCGAAAGCCGAACTGCGCGCCCGAGGCGGTCGACAAGGTCGTGGCGATGCCGGGCGTGGCGGTGGCCACGAAGGCAAACAGGATGAGCGGCAGGATAGGCTGGAGCATGGGGCGTCCTTGTCGTAGCTCCATGGTAGGCCCGTTCTGGCATCAGTAAATGCAATGTTTGCGATATTCGGCATTAGCATCTATAATGCTGAGATGATCCGCAATCTCGATACGGCGCTGCTGCGCACCTTTGTCACCGTCGCCGACAAGGCCAGCATGACGGCGGCCGCCAACGCGCTGCATCTGACGCAAGGCGCCGTCAGCCAGCAGGTCAAAAGGCTGGAGGAGACGCTTGGCTGTGGCCTGTTCGAGCGTGACCGGCGCGGCCTGCGCCTGACGCGGTCCGGCGAGCGGCTGTTCGACAAGGCAAGGCGCCTGCTCAGCCTGAATGACGAGATCTGGGCCGAGATGGCGGGCTCGGCCGTGGCCGGCCAGGTGCGGCTCGGCGTGCCGTACGATCTGGTCGGCACCTTGCTGGCGCCGGTGCTGAAGACCTATGCGGAAACCTATCCGCCGGTCGAGATCTCGCTGGTCTGCGCGTCATCGCCGGAATTGGCGTCAGCGCTTGCGGCCGGAACCATCGACCTTGCGGTGATCGAGGAGCGGGTCGGCCCAACATCGGGCGAATGCCTGGCCATCGACCGGCTGGTCTGGGTCGGCGCCCGAGGCGGCACTGCCCGCGCCAAGCGCCCGCTGCCGGTGTCGATCGTCGCCGACACCTGCGCCTTCCGCCCGGTGGTGCTTGCGGCGCTCAACGAGCATGGGATGGAATGGCGCACCGTGTTCGAGAACGGCAACATCGACGCCACGACGGCGACGGTGCGCTCCGATCTTGCCGTCACCACCTGGCTGGCCTCCACCGTGCCGGCCGATCTCGACATCTTGCCGTTCGATGTCGGGCTGCCGCCACTGCCGAATTTTGCCATTAATTTGCATCTGCCGCGCCACGGCGTCGGCCCGGCCGCGCAGGAGTTCGCGCGGCATATCAGGGATGGGCTGGCGCGGCGGCCGGCGGCGGCTTGAGACCGTGCGGAACTTGGGTTCCTCCCTCCGGAGGGAGAGGAAAGGTCCCAAGGCCGTCCGCTACTTCCAGTTCCTGCGCCGCTCGAGTTCGGCGTCGGACGGCTCGCCCGTGACAAAGGAGCCGACCTCGATTTCGCCAGATCGTTCGTAGGTTGCGATGATGATGCCGGTGCTGGACGTCTGCGACTTCACGAGCTTGAATGCGGCCGGCATCGCGTCATCGCCGAACAGCCGCTTGCCCTTGCCCAGCAACAGCGGGAAGATCATCAGCCGGATCTCGTCGATCAGCCCGTTGGCGAGCAAGGTCTGGATCAGGTTGGCCGATCCCTGGATGAGCAGGTCGGGTCCATCCTGCTGCTTGAGGCGGCGCAACGCCGCGACGATATCTTCCCCAAGCCATTGCGTGTTCTGCCAGGTGAGCGTGTCAGGCCGATGCGTGGCCACATATTTGGTCGCGGGGTTGAAGGCATCGGCGATAGGATCCTTCTGGTACGGCCAATAGGCGTTGAAGATGTCGTAGGTTCTGCGGCCGAGCAGCAGGGCGAAAGGTTTGGAGAAGAGTTCGTCCATTGCCGCGCCGCCCACCTCGTCAAAGTAATGGAAGGTCCAGCCGCCGAACTTGAAGCCGCCGACCGGATCCTCTTCCGGTCCGCCGGGGGCCTGCATAACACCGTCGAGGCTGACGAAGGTGGCGGCGATGATCTTTCTCATGGGTCTCTCCCTTGTTCCATCCACGCCGTCGCGGGCGGATTGTGGCCCAAGGACGGCTGGCCCGCACCCACCCCGACAGGGCCTGAGAAATTTTGGCCAAATCCGCGCATCGATGCCTCAGCTGCCGGGTTTGGCACGGACGTCTTTCGTCGAGAACCAGACGTCGCCGAAGATCGCCGTGGCGGTGCGATCCGGCGCCTTGTGCTGCGTAAGCCAGATCGAGCGGCTGCGCATGGCCTGCTCGCGCGTCGGGATCTTTGCCGCAAGATCCGCAACCGAGGCACCGATGCAGGGGATGAACCAGGAGCGCATGAAGGGATCACAGGCAAAGCCCTTCTCGGTGCGGGTCACCATCACCGCCAGCGGGACGCGTTCGGACGGGCGCCAGGGGAAGATCATGCGACCGCCGGGGCGCAACGCCTTCAGCCATCCGACCGGCGGGGCGACGACGCCGGCGTTGACATAGATGATGTCGGATGGCGGCAAGGGCGTGGTCACGGCGTCGCCATGGACCACCGTCGCATTGCCGTAGATTTCGAGATTCTTGCGCGCCAGCTCGGCCAGCCTGCCGTCGAGTTCGAAGGCGGTGACGGTGCCGCGAGGTGAAACCAGCCTGGCCAGCACGGCGGAGTAGTAGCCGGTGCCAGCGCCGATATGCGTGACGGCCTCGCCGGGTTTCGGCGCCAGTTTCCCGATCCACATGGCGTGCAGGAACGGCTCGCCATTGTTGATGCCCTTGTCGGCATCGAGCGCCACGAGCACGTTCTGGTAGATATGCGCCGGGTCGGCGCTCGGCGTGGTGACCTTGCCGCTCCCGGCGACGATCGTCCATGGTCCCGGGCCAAGAAAGGCTTCGCGCGGAACAGTGGCGAAGACCTCCTCCAGGCGTGGATCCGATGAGGCGGCATTGGCCGCCATCAGCCGGGCGTAGAATTTCCTGATGTCTTCAATGCTGCTCATGACGCCAGCAAAGATAGCGCGATTTGGCGGTTTGTCGCGCTGTCTGGCGGAATTCTAGCTGACCCCGAACAACGTGTCGTAGAGTAGCTTGAAGTTGAGCACGAGGATGATCGCCGCGACCACCCAGGCGAGTGCGGCCACGCCGCGCGGAATGGCGAGGTTGCCCATCTTCTTCTTGTCGGAGACGAACTGCACCAGCGGCACCACCGCGAAGGGCAATTGCATCGACAGGATCACCTGGCTGAACACCAGCAGCTGGCCGGTACCCTTCTCGCCATAGAGCGCGGTCACAACCACCACGGGAATGATGGCGAGGCCGCGCGTCAGAAGCCGGCGCGCCCAGTTGGGGATGCGCAGGCGCAGGAACCCTTCCATGACGATCTGGCCGGCAAGCGTCGCCGTCACTGTCGAATTCAGGCCGGAAGCGAGCAGCGCCACGGCAAACAGGATCGAGGCAATGCTGAGGCCGAGCAGCGGTGACAGCAGCTCGAAGGCCTGGTCGATCTCGGCCACATCCTGGTGGCCGGTGTTGTGGAAGGCGACAGCCGAGACGATCAGGATAGCGGCGTTGACGAACAGAGCCAGCATCAGGGCGATGGTGGAGTCCGTCGTCGCCCATTTGATGGCGTCGCGCTTGCCCTTTTCGGTGCGCTCATAGGCGCGGGTCTGCACGATCGAGGAGTGCAGATAGAGATTGTGCGGCATGACCGTGGCGCCGATGATGCCGATGGCGATGTAGAGCATCGCCGGATTGGTGACGATCTCCGAGGACGGCACGAACATCGAGTGCAGGATCGTGCCGGCCGGCGGCGCGGCAACGAAGATCTGGATGGCAAAGCAGCTGAAGATGATGATCAAAAGCGCGATGACGAAGGCTTCGAGATAGCGGAACCCCTTGTTCATCAACATGAGCACCAGGAACGCGTCGAGCGCGGTGAGGATCGCGCCGCCGATCAGCGGAATGCCGAACAGAAGCTTCAATGCGATCGCGGTGCCGATGACTTCGGCGAGGTCGCAGGCGATGATGGCGAGTTCGCAGGCGATCCACAGCACGAAATTGACCGGGCGCGGATAATAGGCGCGGCAGGCCTGGGCGAGGTCGCGGCCGGTGGCGATGCCAAGCCGGGCGGCCAGCGCCTGCAGCAGGATCGCCATCAGGTTGGACAGCATGATGATGAACAGCAGCGTGTAGCCGAACTGGGCGCCGCCGGCGAGGTCGGTCGCCCAGTTGCCCGGGTCCATATAGCCGACCGAAACCATGTAGCCCGGGCCCATGAAGGCGAACAGCCGGCGGAACCAGACGCCCGAGCTCGGCACGGCGATGGTGGAATTGACTTCGCGCAGGCTGGGCTGATCGTCCTCGTCCCGTCCGGCGAACCGCCATGAGGATCGAGGGGCTGTGGCTTCTGCGTCTGACATGAAAAGGCTTTCCGAGACTTCCGGGGATATCCATAAGCTATGCCATGGCTCAACATTATGCAATATGCTATATTTCATTGTTTGTGCTTTTTGCCGGACGTTCGGCCGGGTTTGCGAAACCGCAATCGGAAACGCCGGTTGCGCCTGTGGGGGAATGCAAATAAACGGCCTGAAGAATCAGAGCCCGTGCTATAAAGCAGGAACGGCTAAACTCCCGAGGAGGAGCGCATTGGCGCCGAAGAACAGACCTGTCCCGCGTGAGCCATTGCCCGACGCCGATGTCCATTCGGAAGGGTTCCGGCAGCAGCGCCAAGCGCGCCGCAGCGCGCTGGTCGAAGATTATGTCGAGCTGATCGCCGATTTGATCGAGGACGGCAACGAGGCACGCCAGGTCGACATCGCAGCGCGTCTCGGCGTCGCGCAGCCGACGGTGGCCAAGATGCTGACGCGCCTTTGCGCCGACGGGCTGGTGTCGAGAAAACCCTATCGCGGCGTGTTCCTGACCGAGGCCGGCCGCAAGGTCGCGGAGGAAAGCCGCATCCGTCACCAGACGGTGGAGGCTTTCCTGCGCTCGCTCGGCGTCAGCGCCGAGACCGCGCGCATCGATGCCGAGGGCATCGAGCACCATGTCAGTGCCGAGACGCTGGAAGCGTTCCGCAAGGCGATGACGGCGCTGCGCTGAGGCGCCCGATCGTTCCTGGGAAGGTGGAACCGCAGCCCCTTGCGCACGTTGCTCCTGACATAGCGCGATATCGCACCAAGGGAGGAAGCAATGGGCGTCGAACAAGCACCAACCGCTAAGGGCAAGCAGGCCGCCAAGGGATTGAAGCAGGCCGCGGCGAAGGACGAGCGCAAGACCGAAGCCGAGACCGGCCATCCCCTGAAGAAGGGTGCGGCGCGTTTCGAGGAGCGCTCGAAAAGCTCCGATGGCAAGAGCGCCGGCGCCAAGCAGAAAAGCTGAGGCCGCGCCGACGTCGGCGGCAGGCGGAGTTGTCTGTTCAGCTGCCGGTTGCCCTCCTATGGCTCCGGGCGTTCGAGCCCTTTCAAAGGTCCGCCGGACCTTTCAATTTGCCTGCGGCAACCGTTCTTTCACTCGCGGACGTCCTGCACCCAGCTCCTTGGGTGGCCGTCGACGCGGAACTGGAAGATGAAATAGGGCGGGATGCAGGTGCCTTCGCCAGGCTTGGCCTGGGGTAAATCGTCATAGCCGGCGGTGCAGATATAGTCCTCGCGGCAGGGATGCGCCTTGTCGCAGGCGCGCAGACCGGCGGTCTTGGTGAATTCCCTGGTGCAGAATTTGTGGTCCTTGCCCGAGGCGATGCAGTCGTTGAAGCCGGTCTTGGCCAGACGGCCGCAGGTGGCCTCATCGGGAAGCTTGTCGCAGCTCGCCTTGCGAAGCATACCGCCGGGGAAGCCGCCGGTCTTCTGCTCGGGGTTGTCGTAGCGCTGGCGCGCCGCGCCATAGCCGGCGAGTTTCACCACCGGCTTCTTGTCGCGCGCGGGGTCAATGGCGCAGGCCTTTGCGGTGGCCGGCGACAGGCGGCAATACTGGTCGTTGCCCCATGTCGACATTTTGATCTCGCCGAATTCGACGGGATCGCCGACCGCGGTGCCCTTCTCGCTGACGCAGGTGCCGAAGCCCGGATGGATGGCGCTTTCGTGGACGCCGGCGCAACGCAGGCCGGCACCGCAGGTCCAGTCCTTGAAGCTTGCGTCGTCACCGCGATAGCAGATCGAGCCCCAGCCATTGTAGAGATCCGTGCCGTTCAGCGCTTCAGCATATTTCTGGTCCGGGCGGGCGGCGAAACCTCTGGTGAAATCGGGATGGCCGCCGGCGGCGAATTGTTCGACGATGGCGCGGCGGCGCGGCAGGTCGGCGAAGAACACAGCCGAGCCCGGCACGAAGACGGCGTTGCGGCGCGGTTCGCTGGCCGGGTCGGCGCCGGTGTAGTGGAAGCCGGCAATGCCATGCGTCTGATGGCAGCCGGTGCAGCTCATTTCGTTCAGCCGCAAATTGAAGCCGGCGACCGACTTGATGGTGGCCAGGGTATTGCCCTTGGCGACATAGTCCTTCAGCGCCTTGTCGATGTCGGCGTCGTCGAGCAGCCCATAGGCGATGTTGTTCTGCGAGCGGCTCAGGCCGCCGGGCGCGACGGAAACGGCGTTCTTGGCCAGGAATTTTTCGTCAATGACGAGCCGGCCATGGTCGAGATCGTAGATGTTGCGGTCGGTGAGCAGCCATTTGGCGAAGGACTTGCCGTCGGCCAGCACCGTGGCGCGGTCGATCTGGTTCTCCATCTTCGCTTCGTAGAAGCTCGAGGTCGCCGGATCCCATTTGAAGATCTTCAGGAGATATTCGGCATGGCCGCCGAAATCGCGCCGTGTCGAAGCCGACAGCCGCAGCACCTGCATGTTGAGTTCGAGCCGCATGATCTGCGAGGAATTGAGCATGGCGCCGGACAGCGGGCCTTCGTCGGAGCGCAGCCAGGCGGCCAGTTGCTCGGGCGGCAGGTCCTTCTGGCCGGCGGCGAGCCAGCGTTGGGCGACGTCGGCGCAGGATACGTCGGTGGCACTTGGCAGATCCTTCGAGGCGCGCGCCTGCACACGCCTCGGCTTGGCGTTGAAGACCAGGCTCATGGTCAGAGGCAGGCGCGAGGAGATGCGCTGCGCCACCTTGCCCTTGGCCGGCTTTTCGGTGACCGAATAGTGGAAGCGGTAGATCAGCCTGATCTCGCCGCATTCGGTGTGGCCGAGATAGCCGCGATCCATGCGGTTGACAACGCCGGTCAGGTCCAGCGTCGAGCCGTCATCGTCGATGTATTTCGGGTTGAATTTCTGGCTGGTGTCGTTCGACTTCGCCATATCAGCGACATAGGGGTCGGGACTGGTCTTCGGCTCGTCCAATATCTCCTGCTTGACCGTGTCGCGCACCGTGGCCAGCGCCGGCACGGAAAACAGGCCGCGATTGTCGACGTCGCGGGTGAGGCCGAGCGCGGGGCCGAGCAGGCGGCTGATCGACAGCCCGCCGCGCTCCAGCGCCTGCAAGGTGGCCGGATCGGTGACGGCGACGCTGGAATCAAGCGTCACAGCGCCGGCCGGCCCGAGGCCAAGGCAAAGCAGCGATGCAAGCAGCGACAGGAATTGGCCGATCGTCTTCAAGTCTCGCTCATCCCCCCATGTGGACGATGCTACAGACCTTAAGCGCGCGGGGCCAGAGCGATGTCCACGTGGTACCGGCATCGAAAAACACTGTGACTTGGCGCAACCATTGGGATAATTGTTTGTTGGGTTGAGCCGGCCTTGCCGGAGCAACGAGGAAGTTCATCACGGGGAGTTGCCATGCTCTGGAGAGGCCGTCGTCAGAGTGACAATATCGAGGACGACCGCAGCGACAGCGGCGGTGGTGGGATCGGCGGCGGCGGCGGGTTCCAAATTCCTATCGGCGGCCGGACCGGTGGCGGCGGCAGCATCCTCCTCGTCATCCTGGTGGTGATCGCGGGATGGTATTTCGGCTTCGATCCCTCGGCGATCCTGGGCGGTGGCGATGGCGGCTTGCTGCCGGGTGGCGGTGGCCAGATATCAGACAATAGCGGCGGCCAGGGCAGCGGCACGGCACCCGCCAATGACGAGATGAAGCAGTTCGTCGCGACGGTGCTTGCCGAAACCGAGGACACCTGGACCGGTATCTTCAAGTCGCAGGGCCTGACCTATGAGGATCCCAAGCTGGTGCTGTTTTCCGGCCAGGTTCGCTCGGCCTGCGGCTTTGCCTCGGCGGCGGCCGGGCCGTTCTATTGTCCGGGCGACCACAAGGTCTATCTCGACATGACCTTCTTCCAGCAACTCGACCAGCAGTTCGGTGCCTCGGGCGAGTTCGCGCGGGCCTATGTCGTCGCGCATGAGGTCGGTCACCACGTGCAGAACCTCACCGGCATCATGTCCAAGTTCAACCAGATGCGGCAAGGCATGAGCGAGGCCGATGCCAACCAGCTGTCGGTGCGCATCGAACTGCAGGCCGACTGCTTCGCCGGCGTGTGGGCGCATTACACCGCGCAGAAGGGCATATTGGAGCAGGGCGACATCGAAAGCGCGCTCAACGCCGCCAAGCAGATCGGCGACGACACGCTGCAGAAGAGGACGCAGGGCTATGTCGTGCCTGAAAGCTTCAACCACGGCACCTCGCAGCAGCGCCAGACCTGGCTGGCGCGCGGCTACAAGAGCGGCAAGCTCTCGGACTGCAACACGCTGAGCGGCCCGATCTAAGCACTCGCCTCACGGGCTGGCCTGACGACGAAGTCGTCGTCAGGGAGAGTCAGGATCAACGATTCCTGGCTGTTCTCGCATTGTTCCTTTTTGCGCGCTCGCCTATAAGGTTCGTCCGCCTGCGCCCCGGGCGACCAGAGGAGCCTGACCCATCATGATCGACCCCAAAACCGCCAGGCGGGGCCTCGCGCTGGTTTTCACCACGCTGCTGCTGGATATTATCGGCTTCGGCATCATCATGCCGGTGCTGCCGGCCTATTTGCAGGAATTGTCCGGTGTCAGCATCAGCGGCGCGGCGATCGAAGGCGGTTGGCTGTTCTTCGTCTATGCGGCCATGCAGTTCTTCTTCGCGCCAATCATGGGCGGGTTGAGCGACCGGTTCGGGCGGCGGCCGATCCTGCTTGCCTCGGTGCTGACCTTCTCCATCGACAATCTGATCTGTGCCGTCGCCTGGTCCTATCCGATGCTTTTCATCGGCCGTGTGCTGGCCGGCATTTCGGGCGCCAGCTATTCGACGACGTCGGCCTTCATCGCCGATATCTCGAACGATGAGAACCGGGCGAAGAATTTCGGCCTGCTCGGCATCGCCTTTGGCGTCGGCTTCGTCATCGGCCCGGTCCTGGGCGGGTTGCTCGGAACGTTCGGGCCGCGCGTGCCGTTCTATTTCGCCGCCGGGCTCGCTTTAGTGAACTTCCTGATCGCGATGGTCTTCCTGCCCGAAACGCTGGATGAAAAGCATCGCCGCCGCTTCGAGTGGAAACGTGCCAACCCGGTCGGCACGCTGCTGCAGATGCGCCAATACAAAGGCATCGGCTGGATCGGCCTGGTCTTCTTCCTGATGACGCTCGGGCACATGATGTATCCGGCGGTCTGGTCGTTCGTTTCCAGCTATCGCTACGGCTGGAGTGAGCAGCAGATCGGTTTTTCGCTAGGCGCCTTCGGCCTGTGCGGCGCGATCGTCATGGCTACCGTGTTGCCGCGTGTGATCCCGAGGCTCGGCGAGTGGAAGACGGCGGTCATCGGCCTGACCTTCACGGCGGTGAGTGCCTTCGGCTATGCCTTCGCTTCGCAGGGATGGATGATCTATGCGGTGATCGTCGTCGGCTGCCTGGAGGCGCTGGCCGACCCGCCGCTGAGGAGCCTCGCCGCCGCGAAAGTTCCGCCTTCGGCGCAAGGCGAGCTGCAGGGCGCGATGACCTCGCTCTTCTCGATCACCTCGATCATCACGCCGCTGCTCTACACGGCGATCTTTTCCTGGTTCACCGGGCCAAGCGCGCCCGTGACCTTCGGCGGCGCGCCCTATCTGGTCGGTGCGTGCTTCCTGGTGCTGGCGCTCATCGTCTTCGTCACCAAGGTGGCGAGACCGGTGACGGTCGCAAGCGCCACCACCGACGTCGCGGAAGACGGAGCACAGGCATGAGCCATGGCAGCCGCATCGCGCTGACCAGGGACGGGGTATCGCTGTCGCGGCTGGTCTTCGGCGCCTGGCGCCTGCTCGACGGCGGCGCCCGCCCGGATGCCGATCAGGTCGCGCGGCTGATCGGCACCGCCGTCGATCTCGGCCTGACCAGTTTCGACCATGCCGATATCTATGGGAACTACGAGGTGGAGGCGGCGTTCGGCGCCGGGCTGTCGCGCTGGAAGGGCAAGCGCGATCAGATCGAGCTGATCTCGAAATGCGACATCATGCTGGCCTCGGCCAACCGGCCGCAGAACCGGCTGAAGCACTACGACACCAGCGCCGCCCACATAGATGCCTCGGTCGACCGCTCGCTCGCCAATCTCGGCACCGATTATCTCGACCTGTTGCTGCTGCATCGGCCGGATCCGCTGATGGATGCCGATGAGACGGCGGCGGCATTGGCCGGGCTGGTCAAATCAGGCAAGGCGAGGGCGGTCGGCGTTTCCAATTTCACGCCGTCGCAATTCGATCTCCTAGCCTCGCGGCTGCCGTTCGCGCTCGCCACCAACCAGATCGAGATGTCGGTGCTGAAGACGTCCGCACTGGCCGACGGCAGCCTCGACCACGCGCAGCGCCTGGCCTACGCGCCGATGATCTGGTCGCCGCTCGGCGGCGGCTCGCTGTTCACCGGCAAGGAAGGCCGGGAGGCAAGGGTGCGGGCGGCGCTCGCGGCGGTCGCCGCCGAGGTCGGCGCCGGCGATCTAGCCGCCGTCGCCATCGCCTGGCTGCTGCGGCATCCGGCCCGGCTGGTGCCGGTGCTGGGGTCGATGAAGCCGGAACGGCTGGCGGCCATGGTCAAGGCGCTGGAGATCAATCTCGACCGCCAGCAATGGTTCGCCATATTGAAGGCGAGCGAGGGGCGGCCGGTGGCTTAGGATCAGGCCCGTTCGGCCAGCAATTCCTCGCCGCGCTTTTGCCGGATCAGGTTGACGAAGCGGCGGAACAGATAGTGCGAGTCCTGCGGGCCGGGCGAGGCTTCCGGATGATGCTGGACCGAGAACACCGGACGGCCGGTGAGTGCGATGCCGCAGTTCGAGCCGTCGAACAGCGAGACGTGGGTTTCCTCGACGCCCTCGGGCAGCGAGTCCGCGTCGACGGCAAAACCGTGGTTCATCGAGACGATCTCGACCTTGCCGGTGGTGTGGTCCTTGACCGGATGGTTGGCGCCGTGATGGCCCTGGTGCATCTTGGCGGTCCTGCCGCCGAGCGCCAGCGCCAGCATCTGGTGGCCGAGGCAGATGCCGAACACCGGAATGTCGGTCTTCAGCAGATCCTGGATGACCGGCACGGCATAGTCGCCGGTGGCTTCCGGATCGCCGGGGCCGTTGGAGAGGAAGATGCCGTCCGGCTGCATCGCGAGGATTTCTTCCGAACCGGTGTTTGCCGGAACGACAGTCACCTTGGCGCCGAGGCCGGCAAGCAGGCGCAATATGTTGCGCTTGACGCCGTAGTCGATGGCCACGACGTGCAGCGATGGCTCGGCCTGTTCGCCAAAGCCTTCGTTCCACACCCAAGGCGTCTCGCGCCAGACCGAGGACTGGCCCGAGGTGACTTCCTTGGCGAGGTCGAGCCCGATCAGGCCCGACCATGCGGCGGCGCGTTGCTTCAGATCGTCGAGGTCGAACACGCCGTCCGGCGCATGCGCGATGACGGCATTGGGCATGCCCTTTTCGCGGATCAGCGCGGTCAGCGCGCGGGTGTCGATGCCCGAGAGCGCGACGATGCCGCGCTTCTTCAGCGACTGGTCGAGGTGGCCGGCGGCGCGGTAGTTGGACGGGTTGGTGACATCGGCCTTGAACACGGCCCCGACTGCGCCGGCGCGGGCGGCCGGATTGAGGTCCTCGATGTCCTCGCCATTGGTGCCGATATTGCCGATATGCGGGAAGGTGAAGGTGACGATCTGGCCGGCATAGGACGGATCGGTGAGGATTTCCTGGTAGCCGGTGAGCGCGGTGTTGAAGCAGACTTCGGCGACGGCGGAGCCGGTGGCGCCCAGGCCGCGGCCCTCGATGACGGTGCCGTCGGCCAGCACCAGAAGGGCGGTCGGCTTTTCGGTGGCCCAGGCGGGCGTCATCTCGGCCATGGCGGCACTCCTATCTGGCTGTGCGCTTCGATGACGGACCATCCGCGCAGCAAACGGCGTGGCAGCGATTTCTCGAGCCTCAGCACGTCAATTCATTGTCTTATGCAAGGCCGAGTACATAGGGGAAGGTGCCAGAACGGTCAATAATGCAGCCAAGGCCCCGCATCGATTTATTTCGTCGAACAATATCAGTGGTTTGTCGGTCAGTTCAAGATTTGCCTTGTGCTCCCGGCGAGGTTATGGTCCGCGCCGTTTGTAGGAAAAGAGCACGATGCGCGGAAAGATCGCCGAATCCCTGAAGAGCGCGATGAAGGCGCAGGACAAGCACCGGCTGCCGACATTGCGGCTGATCCAGGCCGCCATCCACGACCGCGACATCGCCAATCGCGGGTCGGGCAAGGATCCCGCCAGCGATGAGGAGATCCTGCAGATCCTGGCCAAGATGGTGAAGCAGCGCGAGGAATCGGCGAAGGCATTCGAGGACGGCAAGCGCCCGGAACTGGCCGCACAGGAGCGTGGCGAGATGGAGATCATCCGCGGCTTCCTGCCGACGCAGCTTGACGATGCAGCGATCACGGCCGCGGCCCGAGAGGCGATCGCGGCGACGGGTGCCGCCAGCCAGAAAGACATGGGCAAGGTGATCGCCGCGCTGAAGCAGAAATATGCCGGCCAGATGGATTTCGGCAAGGCCAGCGGCATTGTCAAAGGGCTGCTGCAGTAGGGCGTCGCCGACACGATCCAACCGTCGAACCATGTTCAAAGAGGTCGACATCGCCCGCCTGAACTGGGACGGTGTGCGCATTGCCGGCTGCCGCCTTCGCAGGCGCATGAACTCGTTCCGGCTTCGGGGCCGGGCGCGATAGCGACAGGCTACAATGGCCAGCGCCAGGCGGTGGTCCAATTGGCCAACGGCAGGACCGTCGCCCGCACAAAACCGCGCGGCACGATCGGGCTGACGGGCGCAGAGCCCATCTACTGGCTGCGAACGCAGCGGTCCGCGGAAATCCTGGAGATCAGCGCATCGCCGGAGTTGCGGTGCGAGATCGCGACGGCGTTGGGTGTCGGCAACCATGCCGATCTTGCCGACATGCACGGCTGGGCGGACCATCATGCATGGGCGATCCTCGACCGGTTTCGCGCCGCTGCACGAAGTCGGCTGGCCTTGTCCGATGTCGTGCGCGATGGCCTTGTGCGGCAGCTTTATAACAGGGTCTACTGCGCGAAGTTTGGCGGTCGCGCCGACGCCTGGCGCGGATCGCCGCTGGACGGCCGCCGGCTCGGCCGCACGCTGCAATTCATCGAGGCGCATGTCGATGCGAGCTTGAGCATAGCAGCGCTCGCCGCCGTTGCCGCCTACAGCCCGTTTCACTTCGCGCGCTCGTTCAGGCTGACGACGGGATGGTCGCCGCACCAATTTGTGATGGCCAGACGGCTCGAGCATGCACGGGCGCTGTTGTTGGAAGGGAACAGGTCGACGGTGGAGTCCATCGCCTACCGCTGCGGCTTCACCAATCTCAGCCATTTCCGAGGGCTGATGCGCTCGCGGTTGGGCGTCCTGCCCAGTGAGGTCGTGAGCTAGTTCAAAACAGCAAGATTCGACCTGTTCGCCGTCCGCCCGATCGCCCTACCGTGCCTTGCAATTCATTCTGGCAACGCGAACCGGGGTTGGCTCATGGCAACGACAAATGTTCCCCTTTCAGGCAAGGTGGCTGTTATCACCGGCAGCGCGCGCAATAAATATGGGGCGCGCTTTCGCCGTCGCGCTGGCGCGGCTCGGTGCAGACATCTCAGTCCATCATCATGGGACCGCTTCAAAGAGCGATGCCGAGGAAACGGCACGGCTGGTGCGCGAACACGGCACGCGCACCATCATCGTCGACGGGGACCTGACCGACACCAAGGTCGTCAAGCACTTGTTCGAGGCGACCCTTGGCGCGTTTGGCCGCGTCGATATCGTCATCAACAATGCCGGGCTGGTGATCAAGAAGCCGTTCACCGACATCAGCGAGGCCGAATTCGACCGCTCCTTCGGCATCAACGCCAAGGCCGCCTTCTTCGTCATGCAGGAGGCAGCACGCTGCATCGCCGATAATGGCCGCATCATCAACATGGGCACGACGCGACCATTCCCTTTCTATTCGGTCTATGCCGGGGCGAAGGCCGCGCTCGAAGATTTCACCCGTGCGCTGGCCAGGGAAATCGGCGGGCGTGGCGTCACCGTCAATGTGGTCGCGCCCGGGCCGATCAACGATCCCTTCTATCACGGTGCCGAAACGCCGGAGTCGGTTGCACGGGCAACGACCGCCAGCGTCGCCGGCCGGCTGGGGCATATCGAAGACATTGTTCCGGTGATCGAGTTCCTGGCTTCGCCGCAATCGCAATGGATCACAGCGCAGACCCTTTACATCCATGGCGGTTACCTGGCCCGATAGGGTCAGCAGGCCGAAATGGGTACTGTCCGGCCGCGCCGGCGGCGATAGGGACTGTCCTTACCATGACTTTGGCTCTCGCCGCCTCACACAAGGGTTGCGGGGCCAAATAGGTGTTTTCGCGCTACCTTGCATAAACAGGTAGCGTGCTATATACAGGTCGCGAATTCGAGGCCTGCCATGACCGACTCCATCCTCGTCCAGTTGCGAAAAGGCGCGCTTGATCTGTGCGTCCTGGCCGTGCTGTCGCGGGGTGAGAGCTATGGCTATGAAATCGCCAGCACGCTGGTTGCCGCGGTGAACATGGGGGAAGGCACGATCTATCCCCTGATGCGCCGGATGCAGAATGACGGGCTGGTCGCCACCCGCATCGTCGAGTCGAGCAGCGGGCCGCCGCGCAAATATTACCGGCTCACGCTACTCGGCCAGCAGGCTTTCGAAGCTCACCGCCGCGACTGGCGATCCTTCGCGGGGGCCGTCGACAAACTTCTCGAGGATTTGCCATGACCAGGGATGCCTTCTTGCGCACGCTGAGACAGGGACTCGCCGGCCTGCCGCCGCAGGAGATCGAGGATATCGTTGGGGACTATGCCGCCCATTTCGCCGATGCTTCGGGCCGCGGCGAAGCGGAGGTCGCGGCGGCCCTGGGTGATCCGACAAGGATCGCCCGCGAGCTGCGCGCCGAGGCCGGCCTGCGCCGTTTCGAAGCGCATTGGAGCGTGTCGAACATGCTGGCGGCGACAATCGCCCTGGCCGGCCTTGCCTTCGTCGACATCGTCTTCCTGTTGCCGTTGCTCATCACGGCGGTCGTGCTTGCGCTCGGGCTTGGTATCACGCTCGTTGCCATCGGCGTGCTCGGCATCAAGATCATTCTCACCACGCTGATGTTCGAGCCGGGCACTGCCTTCTCGCTCACACTGGGACGCCTCTTCATCGGCGCTGGACTGGTGAGCGGCTTCCTTGGCGGCGGCGCCTTGCTGCTGGAGGGCATGGGCGCGGGCATACGGGTTGTCGGGCGCTACGCCCGGCTGCATTCCCGCATTGTCCAGCCAGACCGCTCCGTTTGAGCGCCGCCAAGCGCTTGCAATTCGTCATCACGTTGAAGGAAACGGATCATGACTGGAAAACTGGCACTTGTCGCAACTGCCGGGTTGGTCGGCGCAGCCCTGTTCTTGGCCGTTGGCATCGGGCTTGCAGGACCGGATTGCGTCAACGCGGGAGGATCGTGGATCAGCGGCCAATCCACCTGCGGCGCGATCACGTCCGTCAGAAAGCAAGTTACGCTGCCGTTCAGCGCCAATGACAGCTTCACCATCGCCTTGCCGGCTTCGGTCCGCTACCAGCTGGGCGACAAGGCCGAAGCTGTCGTCAGCGGCGATTCCACGCTGATCGATCATGTGCGCATGGAGGGCAGCCAGCTCAGCCTGGATTGTGAGACGGGCTGGTTTTCGCCCCGGCTCGACGTCACCGTTTCGGGACCGGCGATTTCGGACTGGCGGCTGGTCGGCAGTGGCGAGCTAACCCTGTCGCAGGTCAACCAGCCCGAGCTGCGGCTGAAAATTCGCGGCAGCGGCAGCGTGGTTGCCAATGGCAGCACCCAAGCGGTCGATCTTGAGATCTCCGGTTCGGGCTCGGGGCGGCTCAAGGACCTGATCGCCCAATCCGCGCAGGTCGAGATCCGCGGCAGCGGCGACGCGGAGGTTACCGCACAGGCGGATGCGGATGTCTCGATTTCCGGCAGCGGTGACGTCGATCTCTATGGGCACCCGACCATGCGGCGGTCGCAGGTCAGAGGCAGCGGCAGCATCACGCAGGTGCCGTAGCCGGCGGCCTGCAATCCTCGAAAGGCTGGATCGTGACAGGCTTTAGGGCTTGCGGGCCCGGCCCGGGGAGCGCTCGGCATCTCTCAGGGGATTTTCCGAGGCTCCAATGCGCGGCGCAAGGCCGGCGCTTCCTGCTGGATGTGATCCCATAGCCGGTTGGCGACCGGCCCGTGCGGCCGGTCGCGGCGGCGCGCCACCACCAGTTCGTCGGTGCGGCCCGGCATATGGCGGCCGGCAATGGAGCGCAGGCGTCCGTCGTGTAATTCGTCCTCGATCAGGAAGCGGGGCAAGTGGCCCCAGCCAAGGCCCTGCAGGATAATCTCCTTCTTCATGCCCTGGTCAGGCACCAGGCATTGCGGCGCGCCTTCGACCATGAAGTAGTCCTGCCGTGGCGAATGGCGGGCGGTGTCGCGCATGACGCATTGGGTGAGCGCCCGCATCTGGTCCAGTGTGATCGGCTGCGTGAGGCGCTCGGGCAGGAAGCCCGGCGCCACCACCGGAATGAACGGCACCTTGCACAGATCGATCCATTCCACCCGCGCGTCGCCCTTGTCGATCCAGTGCAGGATCAGATCGGCCTCGTCATCGAAAAGCCGCTCCCAAGGGCCGCCGACGGCTTCGAAATGCAGATGCAGCCGCGTGCCCGGGCATTGGGCGAAGAACCGTCCGAGCATGCCCAGCACCTGCGGCCGCGGGCAGAGGTCGCCGATCACGACATGGATCTCGCTTTCCTCGCCCATCGAGAGCTGGGCGGCATGGACGCGCAGGCCTTCCAGTTCGCGCAGCAGCGATTGCGCCCGGCGGTGGAACGACAGTCCCGCCTCGGTCGGGCGCACGCGATAGCCGGTGCGATCGAGCAGAACGAGGTCGAGCTGTCGTTCGAGCTTGGCGACGGCGGCGAACACCGCCGGGTGCGAGCGATGCAGCAGTGCCGCCGCAGGCTGAAAGCCGCCGGTGCGGATCACCGCATCGAAGCACTGCAAATCGTGCAAGGTGAATTCGGCCATGTCAGATTCAACTACAGAGTTTGTCCCATCTTTGTAATATCAACAAAAGCCCGCCACGACTGCGTTCCGCCTCATTCAACCTTCCAGAAGGACTCTTCATCATGAGTGAGCTGAATTTCGTGACTGTCGGCGACGGCACGCGCATCGCCTATCGCTTCGATGGCGATGCCGCAAAGCCGGTGCTGGTGCTGTCAAACTCCATCGGCACCACGCTGCACATGTGGGACGGGCAGGCCGGCGAGCTTTCAAAACATTTCCGTCTTCTGCGCTACGACTTTCGCGGCCATGGCGGGTCAAGCGCCCCGGTTGGTGCCTATTCGCTCGACCGGCTTGGCCGCGACGTGATCGAACTGCTCGACGCGCTCGGTCTTGGGCGGGTGCATTTCCTCGGACTGTCGCTCGGCGGCTTCGTCGGGCAGTGGCTTGGCGTCCATGCGCCGGAGCGGATCGACAGGCTGATCCTGAGCAACACCTCGTCGCATCTGGCGCCGGCAAGCTATTTCGACGAGCGGATTGCCGTTGTCCGACAGGCGCCCGACATGGCTGAAACCGCCGAAATGTTCCTCAACAACTGGTTCCCCGCGCGGATGGTGGCGGCCAACGAACCGGTCATCGAGGAATTTCGCACGATGCTGCTCGCTATCGACCGGCAAGGCCTGGCTGGCCTGTTCGCCGCCGTTCGCGATGCCGACCTTCGCCGCACGGTGGCGCTGATCAACCGGCCGACGCTGGTGATCGCCGGCGAGCATGACACGGTGACGGCCGCCAGCCACAGCGAACTGATCGCAGCGGCCGTGCCCGGGGCGAAGCTGATTGTGCTGCCGGCGGTCCACCTGTCGAATGTGGAGTATCCGGCGGAGTTCATGGAGGCCGTGCTCGGTTTTCTGCGCTGACCGAGAGTCTACTCCCGTGGGGTCTGCTGTGGAGCGGACCTCACGGCCCCTTGCACATCGGCACCGGCTGCGGTGGCGGTGCCGGGTGGTCCTGCTTGTATTGGGCGATGATCGGTTCGAGGGTTTTTCGCGGCCAGAATTTCGGCGTGCCGATTTCCTTCAGGCAGGATGCGTTCCAATAGGGTGCCTCGCCGGACCGCGAATGGCTTTTTGCCGCCTGCGCGACGGCGGCGATGTCACGCGATTCCGGATAGATGTAGAGCGTCGTCGGATTGTCCTTGACCATCGCGATGATCTGCTGCGCATCCGTCGGTGACCAGCTGGTGCAGCCATTGCTGCGGCCGCCGGCATAGTCCACCAGCTTGCCGAACGGCACCAGGCCGTCATGGTCGGCGTAGGAGCTGTTGGGGCTTTTGCGCATGCACATGCCGCGCAGCACCTGCGCCGCATGGCCGCCGATCACCCGCTGCCTGGCATTGGCGGCTTCGCCTTCGCCGTCGAACTGGATGAAGGTGCGCTGGAAAGCCACGTCCTGTTTCGCACCGGTGCGATAAAAACCCTTGAAGGATGTTTTCGCCTCGCTGGTCATGTAGGCGCCGCCGGCGGTCAGCTCGGAATCCATGGCATTGCCGAAATTCTTGGAGCACCGCCTGCCGTTTGAAAAGTCGACCGTGCCTTTCAGATTCCGGCCGCCGCCGTGACCCGACGAGATGGCGTGAAACGACTGGCTGGCCTCGCAAATGACGTAGTACCGGCGTCCGAGCACGCCATTGCCCATGTCGCCGGGACGCGTCGCATCCATGGCGAAGTAACAGGGATTCCTGACCGCGCCTTGCGCCACCTTTTTCAGGTAGAGCGCGCGCGCCCGCTCCAGCACCACGGTCGAGATCTGGCCATCGCTGTCGCCGACATGGGCCTGCAGCCAGGCCGGGATGGCCGAGGGCGCGGCAATGGACCGGGCCGTCGCGGTCAGGGCAATGACGATGACGAGAAAGCTGAGGGTGACGACCACACCCAGAGGGAAAAATCTCAACCGCACCGGTTCAAGTCTCCTGCCGAGGCCATGCGAATCCCTGCGGTGTTATATCCGCAATCCATCATAAAATGTCTCGCGGCAATCGGCGAAACACATCTTGTTTAGCGCGCCGCAAGTCCGCACGAAGAACCGGGGCCGGCGCGCACCGCCCATAGGCCGGGATGCTGGTCCAAGGCTTGCGGCTCCACCGACATGCGCGATTTTCGATCCGCAAGGGTTGAGCTATGATGTGATTCTGGCGTGGCCCACGCCTCCTCCCTCCAATGGGAAGCATCTGTTCATGCGGGGCACTCTCATCACCGAACCGACTGTTCGAGCGCAAGGCATAAGGAGGGGTTGCGAAAACGGCTCGCACCGGGAGGTTTGCCATGAAACTATCCGCGCCCATCTACCATCTGAAACGTCAGGCCAGGCTGTTGTCGCGCCAGGCAGGAATTCCGCTCCACCAGGCGCTTGATCGCGTTGCCGCGCAGCAAGGTTTTACCAGCTGGAGCCTGTTGGCGGCCAAACTGTCCGAGGCAGCGCCCGCCGGCAGATTGTTCGAGCAACTGAGACCCGGCGACCTGGTCCTGGTCGGCGCGCGACCCGGCCACGGCAAAACGCTGATGAGCCTCGAACTCGCGGTCGAGGCGATGAAGTCAGGCCATCGCAGCGTGTTCTTCACGCTGGAATATACGCAACGCGATGTGCTGGACCGGTTTCGCGCCATCGGCGTCGAGCCGGCCCGGTTCGACCAGTTGTTCGAATTCGACACTTCCGATGCCATCAGCGCCGACTACATCGTCAGGATATTGCGATCGGCGCCACGCGGCACGCTGGCGGTCATCGACTACCTGCAATTGCTCGACCAAAGACGTGAGAACCCCGGCCTGATGGAACAGGTGTGCACACTGAAGGCTTTCGCGCGCGACAGCGGCGTCATCCTGGTTTTCATCTCGCAGATCGACCGATCCTACAATCCCGAGACCAAGCCGGTTCCCGATATCGGCGACATCAGGTTGCCCAACCCGCTCGATCTGTCGCTGTTCGACAAGACCTGCTTCCTGAACAAGGGCGAGATCCGCTTTCAGGCGGCTTGAGCACAGCGCTGGCCACGGCTATGCCTGCCGCCAGGGAGTATGGACCATGATCGAGATCGTCAAACCCGCGCTTGAACATCTGCCGTCCTACAAGGCGGCGCTCGAGCGCGGCTGGTCGCCGGACAATGTCCGGCTCCAGGAGGCGGTGCGCGAGCAGTTGGCGGCGATAGAGCAGGATCCGGTCGCCTTTCTGGCCAGCCTCGACGATGCCGAGGCCAGGGGTGGCCCGATCACCTTGCCCGACGGCACGCAAGTGCCGCGCCTGCCGGGCTTCCGCCGCTGGATCTGGGATGGCGAGGCATCGGGCTCGATCGGCTTTCGCTGGCAGAAGGGCACGGCGGAACTGCCCTCGCATGTGCTTGGCCATATTGGCTATGCGGTGGTGCCGTGGAAGCGACGGCGCGGCTATGCCACCGAAGCCTTGCGGCAGATGCTGGACGAGGCGAGGTCGGTCGGCCTGCCCTATGTCGAGATCACCGCCAAGCCGGGCAATCCGGCGTCGCACAAGGTGATCCTGGCCAATGGCGGCAGGCTGGTCGAGCGCTTCTTCGAGGACGCCGCCTATGGTGGGGTGGAGAGTTTGCGGTTCCGGATCGAGCTGTAGGTCGCCTTCTGGGCGACATTAGCTAGCGTTGCTGATCGCGCAGCCAGTCGGCCAGCGATGCGCGATGCTTGCCGGCCCTGCCGGTGAAGGCCCCGGCGGACAGCATGGAGTTCAACACCGCCTCGTGCGTGGCTTCCGCCGCCGCGCGAAAAAGGATGTCGATGCGCGCCTCATTGAGCGCGAGCAGGGGCACCAGATCGCGGCTTTCATCGTGGTCGACCAGATTGCCGGTGCTGAAGGCGATGGCGATGTCACCACTGCCATGGCCCCAGAAGGAGCCGAGCCTGGCGATGCCGGCTCCGGCGCGGCGCGCCACTCTTTCAAGCTGGCGGTGTTCGAGCGGCACATCGGTTGCCAGCACGATCATGACCGAACCGCGCTCGACCCCGGCCGGTTGTCCGGGGTCCGGCCGGCGCCCATCGGGCAGAACGAGGTCTCCGGGTCTGCCGAAATTCGATAGAACGAGAACACCGAGGTGATGGCCGCCGCCGAGCGCGATTCTTCTGGACGCCGAGCCGATGCCGCCCTTGAAGCCGAAGCAAGTCATTCCCGTTCCGGCGCCGACATTGCCTTGTTCGACTTCGCCCTCATGCGCGTCCGCCAGCGCGGCGAGGACGTGTTCCTCTGATATCGCCAGAGCCTGGATGTCGTTCAGCGGACCGTCATTGCATTCGCCGACCAGCGGATTGACGGTTCCGGCGGAGCGGCCGATATCCGGGTTCTGGCGGATGGCGTCGCGGATCAGCGCCGTGGCGCAGGTGCCGACCGAGAGCGTGTTGGTCAAGAGAACAGGCGTTTCGATGGTGCCAAGCTCCTGCACTTGCGTCAGGCCGATGGTCTTGCCGAAGCCGTTGATGACATGGCTTGCCGCCGTCACCTTCTTGCGAAACAGATTTCCGCCATGCGGCAGGATCGCGGTCACGCCGGTGTTGGTGTCGCCGTTGCGCAGCGTGCAATGGCCGACGCGTATACCGGGCACATCGGTGATCGCATTGCGCGCGCCCCCCGGCAAGATGCCGCAGCTCAGGCCGAAATCGCTGACAGTGCTCGCCATGTCTGCTCCTGGTCTCACGAGCGCACGCGCCCAAGCCGAGGTCCGCGCCGGACCGGATTTCGCTATGAGACGTGCTCGTCCGCACACAGCGCATGGTCGGACAGCGCGCGAATGACGTAGCAGTCGCCGACCGTCTTGCCGTCGCAGCAGGAGGCGATGCGCTCCAGCTCGGTTTCCAGCCGCTTCAGTTGGGCGATCTTTTCGCGCACCGAAATCAGCTGTTCCTGCGCGATCTTGTCGGCATGGCCGCAGGGCTGCTCGGGATGACCGCTGAGATCGATCAGGGCGCGGATGTCCTCGACGGCGAAGCCGAGATCGCGGGCGTGGCGGATGAAGGCCAGGCGTTCCAGCTCCTGCCGGGAATAGCGGCGCTGGTTGCCTTCCGAGCGCTCGGCCGCCGCGACCAGGCCCATCTGCTCGTAATAGCGGATGGTCGGCACCTTGACCCCGGTGCGGCGGGAGAGATCACCGATCGAAAACATGCATTTTGCCTCTTGAAGCTCTAGTGACTAGAGCAATTACAGTGGCTGGCATCAGGGTTCAAGACCCGTGCGGCGGCACGCCGCGTGGGTGAGAAAGCAGACGGGTGATGGCATGACTTCTCCTCTAACGCAGACACGGTTCAAGATCGGCGGCATGGATTGCGCGTCCTGCGCGGCCAAGATCGACACGGCGGTGCGCCGTCTCGACGGTGTCGCGGATGTCTCGGTTTCGGTGACCGGCGCCAGCATGACGGTCAGCCATGGCGGGCCGCTCAGCGACGACAAGGTGCTGCGGCAGGTGGCGCGGCTGGGCTACGGCATCGTCAAGGCGGAGGCCAGGACCGATGGGCCGGAGACCAGGGCGCATGATCATGCCGCTCATGATCACGAAGGCCATGACCATGGCGGCGGCCAACAAATCACCAAAGAGGCCGCCGGGTCGTCCCATCTGCACAGCCACCCCGCACCGGGGCAGGCGTGGTGGCGTACCCGCCGTGCGGCGCTGACGCTGGCTTGTGCCGCAGCGGTGCTCGCCGCCTATGGCATAGGCCATCTGTTTCCTTCGGCCGAGCGCTGGGCTTTCCTGGCGGCGTTGCTGGTCGGTCTCGTGCCGATCGCGCGGCGCGCGCTGATGGCTGCCTTGGCCGGAACGCCGTTCTCGATCGAGATGCTGATGACCATTGCCGCTGCTGGTGCGGTGATGATCAATGCAACGGAAGAAGCCGCTGCCGTGGTGGTGCTGTTCCTGATCGGCGAGCTTCTGGAAGGGGTCGCCGCCGGCCGGGCGCGGGCCAGCATCCAGGGCCTGGCCGATCTGGTGCCGAAGACGGCGCTGGTCGAGCGGGGAGGCGGCACGGTCGAAGTTCCCGCCGAACAGCTCGCCGTGGGCCACGTCATCGTGGTGCGGCCGGGCGACCGCATCCCGGCCGATGGCGAGGTTGTGGAAGGCTCGAGCGACATTGACGAGGCGCCGGTGACCGGCGAAAGCACGCCGAAGCGCAAGGGTGTCGCGGAACCCGTCTTCGCCGGCACGATCAACAGCGATGGCGTGCTGAAAGTGCGCGTGACAGCGGCGGCTTCCGACAACACCATCGCCCGCGTCGTGCGCCTGGTCGAGGAGGCGCAGGAGGCCAAGGCGCCGACCGAGCGCTTCATCGATCGCTTCTCGCGATACTATACCCCGGGCGTGCTGGCGGTCGGCGCGTTGGTGGCCGTGCTGCCGCCGCTCATCGCCGGCGGCGACTGGAGCGAATGGATCTACAAGGGCCTGGCGATCCTCTTAATCGGCTGCCCCTGCGCGCTGGTCATCTCGACGCCCGCCGCGATCGCCGCCGGTCTGGCGACCGGGGCGCGGCGCGGCCTGCTGATGAAGGGCGGCGCGGTGCTGGAAGGCTTTCGCCGGATCACGGCGGTGGCCTTCGACAAGACCGGCACGCTGACCGCGGGCAAGCCGGAAGTCACCGACATCGTCGCCTATGGCCGCGACGAACGCAGCGTGCTGGCGCTGGCGGCGGCGCTCGAACAAGGCTCTAGCCATCCCCTGGCTGTGGCGATCCTGGACAGGGCCAGGGCCGACAAGGCGCCGGTGCCGCCGGCGCTGGCAGCGAAGGCGATCTCCGGTAGGGGTGTCGAGGGCAGTGTTGGCGGCGTGGCTGTCTTCCTCGGATCCGGCCCGGCGGCGGGCGAACGCGCAGATATTACGGAAGCACAGCGCCTTGCCATCGACAGCCTCAACGGCCAGGGCAAGACCGTGTCGGTGCTGGTCGCCGATGGCGTGGTGGCCGGGCTGATCGCCATGCGTGACGAGCCACGGCCAGATGCGGCGGCTGGCATTGCGGCGCTCAAGGCGGAGGGCATCCGCGCGGTGATGCTGACCGGCGACAATCGCCGCACGGCGCAAGCCATCGCCGCTTCGCTCGGCATCGAGGCGCGGACGGAACTGCTGCCGCAGGACAAGCAGCGCATCGTCGGCGAATTGCAGCGCGAGGGGCTGAAGGTGGCCAAGGTCGGTGATGGCATCAACGACGCGCCGGCGCTCGCCGCAGCCGACATCGGCATCGCCATGGGCGGCGGCACCGACGTGGCGCTGGAGACGGCGGACGCGGCGATCCTGCATGGCCGCGTCCTGGACGTTGCCCGCATGGTGCGGCTGTCGCGGGCGGTGATGGCCAATATCGGCCAGAACATCACCGTGGCGCTGGGACTGAAGGCGGTGTTCCTGGTCACCACCATTTCAGGCATTACCGGCCTGTGGCCGGCGATCCTGGCCGACACCGGCGCCACCGTGCTGGTCACCGCCAACGCCATGCGCCTGTTGCGCTGGCGCGGGTGAGGCTACTCCGCCGGTGCCGTCAGCGGCGGCGTGGCGTTGCTGCGCGCTTCCCAGACCTGGGAGATGGCAGCCACCACCACGGCGACCAGCATGGCGAAAGCGCCCACCACGGGCAAGCTGCGGTAGCCGTAGCCGGCATTGAGCATGGCGGCGCCCAGCGACGCGGCCAGCGCGATGCCGACATTGAAGCCGGACGGGATCAGTGATGAGGCAAGATTGGACGCGTCGGCCGTCCAGGCCAGGATGCGGGTCTGGATCGGCGTGCCGATGGCGAAGTTGAGGCCGCCCCAGATGACGATCGCCACGATCATCGGCACGGGGTAGGGGCTGACGGCATAGATGACCGCCAGCGTCACCGCTTGCAGGGCCAGCATGGTGATGAGCGACGGCATCAGCTTCCAGTCCGACAGCTTGCCGCCGAGGAAGACGCCAAGCGTCGCGCCGACGCCGTTGAGCAGCAGCACCCAGGGCACCAGGTCTTCGTCGAGCCCGGTGACCTCAAGCAAGGTCGGCGTGATGTAGGTGAACAGGCAGAACTGGCCGAGCATCAGCATGAGCATCAGGATCAGCGAGGTCCAGACCTGCTGGCGCGCCAGCACGCGGACCTCACGCGCCAGGCCGGCGGGCTTGGCCTGATACCCGGCGGTGCGCGGCAGAAGGGCAGTCATCGCGAGCGTTGCCGCCACGCCGAGCGCACACATCACCCAGAAGGTGGCGCGCCAGCCCCAGATGTTGCCGATGGCGGTGCCCGCCGGCACGCCGATGACGTTGGAGACGGTGAGGCCGGACAGGATGACCGCGACCGCCATGCCGCGTTTGTCCTCGGGAACCAGGCCGACGGCGACCACCATGGCGACGCCGAAATAGGCGCCGTGCGCGACTGCCACGGCGATGCGCAGCAGCAGCATCGAGGTAAAGTCGGGCGCCAGCGCGCAGGCCGCCTGGCCGATGGTGAAGACGATGGCGAGGCCGAGCAGCAAGGTCTTGCGCGGCAGGGATTTGGTGGCGAGCGCCAGCAGCGGGCCGCCAATGGCGATGCCGCAGGCATAGCCGGAGACGAGATAGCCGGCGGATGGAACCGAAACGCCGAGCCCTTCCGCCACTTGCGGCAGCACGCCGGCAATGACGAATTCGGTGGTGCCGAAAGCGAAAGCGGCGATGAACAGGGCAATGAGCGGAAGCGACATGGGAAAGCCTTGGCTGGAACGGCGTCAAACCACGGATGGGCGGCGCGGGCAATCCAGAAATTTTTGTCGCGACTTTAGGTTTTCTTGACCGAATTCCCTCGCGTCAGCCGCTGGCTTGGCAATCGGCAGTGCATGCCGGCAGTGGGCAAGCTGCTAGACCGGGGTCCTGCGCCCGTAAGGGATCTTCAGCCATGCGCGCTCATGAAAATAGTAGAGCAGCGACTTGGTGAAGACCTCCGTCACGCCGATGGCGGCCGCCAGCTTGATGCTGCCAGTCACCACAAGCGAGATGATCATCGTGTCGATGGTGCCGGTTATGCGCCAGGAAAGCGCCTTGGCGAAACTGCGCGAATGGGTGTCCATCGATTTCCTCCCGGGGGCATCAGATGCTTAGCCGACGGGCGGGAGGGTGAGCAAAGACTAATTTTGCCGTTCGAGCCGGAACGACGCAAGCTTGTTCCCAAATTGACGCCGCCGTGGCAAATCCCTTCTCGTTAGCTGGCCTTCAGTCGTGATCCTGTGAGAAGGCCGCGCTCTTCGAGCACCGGATAGGCCATCGAGGCCAGCAGTGAATTGATCTGCTTCAGGTCGCGGATGGTGTCGAGGTGGATCGAGCTGGTCTCGACGCTTTTGGCGGTGCCTTCGCGCAGCCGCAGGAAATGGCTGGCGCTGGTTTCCTTCTCGCGGTCGCGCAGTTGGTCCTTCTCCAGCACCAGCTGACGCGCCGTTTCGGGGTCGCGCGAGACCAGCACGTTGAAGGCAAGCCTTGCATTGGCCAGCACCGAGCCGTGGAAGGCGCACAATTCGCTCCAGCCCTCGTCGGTGAACTCCAGCCCGCGATCGACCTTCTTCTTCACGTGCACTAGCATGTTGCGCACGATGATGTCGCCGACCTGCTCGAGCTTGACGCAGGCGCCGATCAGTTCCTGGCAGCGCAGCGCCTCGTCCTCGGTCAGCGGGTTCTTGGTGACCTTGGCGAGGTAGAGTTTGATTGCCGCATGCTTGCGGTCGACACGGTCGTCGAGGGCGGCCAACGCCTTGATCTTGTCGGTGTCGGCACTCTCGTAGAGCTCGATGATGCGCTTCAGCATGATCTCGACTGTCTCGCAGACCCGCACCACCTCGCGCGTCGCATTGGCCAGCGCCTGGCTCGGCACATCCAGCGCGCTCTCGTTGAGCGCGGACAATTCGATGACGTCGAGCGAGGCGGCCGGCGGTGCCTTGGTGCCGAGCGCGACGATCTTCTCCGAGGCGCGGTAGACGAAGCCGGCCAGCGGTAGGCCGGCCAGCAGGATGATGACGTTGAACAGGATGTGGGCGTTGACTATCTGGTCGGCCGCCGTCGCGCCGAGGAAGCCGACATGCGGCCGGACGATCATGAACAGGACCAGCATGACCAGCGAGCCCAGCCCGCGCATCAGCAGATTGCCGATCGGCACGACGCGCACGGCGGGCCCGGCTGACCGGGTCAGCATCGGGGCGATGATGGAAGAGCCGAGATTGACGCCGAGGATGAGGACGACGCCGAGTTCAGGGCTGATCAGGCCGCGGCCGGCCAGGGTCGCCATCAAAAGCACCGCGGCGATGCTGGACTGGAACAGCCAGGTGATCAGCGCCGCCAAGAGATAGGCGGTGATGGAATCGCTGGAGAAGTAATTGATGATGACCGGCATGAGCTGGCTGTTGCGCAGCGGCTCCGACGCCTGGCCGATCATTTCCAGCGACAGGATCAAGAGGCCGATGCCGACCAGGATGCGGCCGGTCTGGCGCCAGTCGCGACGCTCGGTGGCCATAAACATCACCGTGCCGGTGATCAGGCAGAGCGGCACCAGCAGCGTGAGGTCGAAAGTCAGTAGCTTGACCACCAGCGCCGAGCCGATCTCGGCGCCGCGCACGGCCAATTGGCCGGCGGCGCCCGAGACGATACCAGAACCGGCGAAGGAGCCGACCAAAAGCGTCACGGCAGTCGAACTCTGCAGGGCGATGGCAAGGCCGGTGCCGGCCAGCACCGCCATGATCGGATTGCGCATGGTGGCGCGCAGCCTGTGGCGCAGCACATCGCCATAGGCGCGCTCGACGCCGGTCTTCACCATGCGGGTGGCAAACAGCATCAGCGCCACGGCGCCGGCCAGATGCAGAAGGACGACGGAGCCGCTCATTTCGGCGCCTGCATGAGGACAGGGCACGCAGTGCGGGCGGCGCGGCGAACAGGCGGAAAAGCAAGGGTTCGAATCATGATCATGACACTGTGAATAATAGCGGGAATATTTTAGCCGGATAATAAAACTTTGTCGATTTCAAGAGGCCGCCGCGTGGCGACAGGCCGTGTCGGGAAATGGACGGGTACGCAAATGGTTGCACAGCCGGGCTTTGGCCGATCCGGAGAACGGCTGCTTTTGCCGAGTGGCCGACACTCGTCTTTGCGATGATGTTCAAATATCTGCAATAAGCAGAAGATTTCATTACACAATTGTAATGCCGGCGTTCAGTTTCAGTTCATCCGTCGGCCGCTATTCCTCGGGCATCGACAACCAAGGAGATTTCTCATGAAGCGCATTGTTCTTTCTGTCCTCGCCGTCTCGATGCTGGCCGCCACCTCACTTGCCGGCCAGGCCGCGCCGATGAACGCGCCGGTCGCGCCGCAGTCGAATTACACCAAGGTCGACTGGCAGAAGCCGGGCCACCACAATGATGTGAGGAAGCGCGTCTTCAAGAAGAAGGTCGTCGTGAAGCGGAACCACTGGCGCAACGGCCAGAAATATTCGGGCTGGAGGCAGCACCAGCCGATCCGCGACTATGGCCGCTACGGCCTGCATCGTCCCGGCCGCGGCCAGGAATGGATCCGCGTCGGCAACGACTATGTGCTGGTGAGTGTCCTATCCGGCATCATCTTCGGCGCGATCGCCGCGCATTAAGCTTCCAGCATTGGCCTGGAAAAGAGGGCGGCCCGCAACGGCCGCCTTTCTTTTTGCCCTGTGGAAACCGGGTATGGCCGGTATTGGGGGTCGTCGGATTTCGCTGGCATGATTATATGGTGGGGAAACGAGTTCCCTCAATGCGCTTTCCGCCCGCCTTTCTCGACGAGATCCGCGACCGCGTGCCGATTTCATCGGTTATCGGCCAGCGCGTCGCGTGGGATCGCAGGAAGACCAACGCGTCGCGTGGCGACTTTTGGGCCTGCTGCCCGTTCCATGGCGAGAAGAGCCCGTCTTTCCACTGCGAGGACAAGAAGGGCCGCTACCATTGTTTCGGCTGCTCGGTCTCGGGCGATCATTTCAAATTCCTGACCGAACTCGACGGAATGAGTTTCCCCGAAGCGGTCGAGAAGATCGCCGACATGGCAGGCGTGCCGATGCCGGTGCGCGACGCCCAGGAAGAGCGGCGCGAGAAGGAACGCGCCAGCCTGACCGACGTCATGGAGATGGCGACCACCTTCTTCCAGGAGCGGCTGCAGGGGCCTGAGGGGGCAAAGGCCCGCGCCTATCTCAGGGACCGCGGGCTGACGCCGGCGACGCAGCAGTCGTTCCGGCTGGGCTACGCCCCGGACAGCCGCAACGCGCTCAAGGAACATCTTGCCGCCAAGGGCGTGCCGAAGGCCGATATCGAAGCCTGTGGGCTGGTGCGGCACGGCGACGACATTCCGGTCTCCTATGACTGGTTCCGCGACCGCATCATGTTCCCGATCCCGGATTCGCGCGGCAAGATCATCGCTTTTGGCGGCCGGGCGCTGGCGCCCGATGCGCTGGCCAAGTACATGAACTCGCCCGATACCGAGCTCTTCCACAAGGGCAACGTGCTTTACAATTTCGCCCGGGCGCGCAAGGCGCTCGCCAAGGATGGCACGGTCATTGCCGTCGAAGGCTATATGGACGTCATCGCGCTGGCGCAGGCCGGGTTCGAGAATGCCGTGGCGCCGCTCGGCACCGCGCTCACCGAAAACCAGCTCGAACTGTTGTGGCGCATGGCGCCGGAGCCGATGCTGTGCTTCGACGGCGACAAGGCCGGGCTGAAGGCGGCATGGCGTGCCGCAGATCTGGCATTACCGTCGGTGCAGGCCGGGCGCTCGGCACGTTTTGCGCTGCTGCCGGAGGGCAAGGATCCCGACGACCTGGTCAAGGCCGAAGGGCCGGACGCGTTCCGCGCCGTGCTCGCCGACGCGCGGCCGCTGGTCGACCTGTTGTGGATGCGGGAGACTGCGGGCGGTGTCTTCGACACGCCGGAGCGCCGGGCGGAACTGGGAAAGACGCTGCGGGAGTTGACCAGCCGCATCCGCGACGAAAGCACGCGCTATCACTATCAGCAGGAAATGCGTGAGCGGGAAAAGAGCTTCTTCGGCTCGCAGCGCGATACACGGCAAGGGCGCCAGGACTGGAAACCGGGGCAGGGCAAGGCAGCCGCACCCGGTGGGCAGTTCGCCAAGCCTGGTGGCGGCCGCATGGCGATCACCGAAAGCCTCGGCCAGTCGGCGCTGGTCAAGCGCGGCAGCGAGGGCATGTCGGTGCGCGAGGCGACGATCATCGTGGCGCTGGTCAACCATCCGGCGCTGATCGACGAGAATTTCGCCCATGTCGAATTTCTCGACCTCGCCAATTCCGAGCTGCAGCGGCTGCACGCCGCCATCCTCGACGCGATGGCGCATGACATGGCCAATGACCGCCACGCCGTGGTGGCGACGATCGAGCGTGCCGGCTGCGCCGAGATCTGGGAGCGCGCCGTCGGCCTGATCCGGCGGGCACGGCAATGGCCGGCGCTGGAGACGGCAGCACTCGACGACGCCCGCGACGCTCTGAACCAGGCGCTGCACTTGCAGCGCAGCGCGCGCACCTTACATAAGGAGCTGAAACAGGCGGAAGCGGCGCTCGAAGCAGATCCATCGGACGAAAACTTCCGCCATCTGATCGAAATTCAGGCGCAATTTCAGGATGTACAGGCGACGGAAGCGCTGATCGAAGGATTCGGCGTTTCGTCGGGCAGGGCTGGGCGAGCCTAAGTGCAACCGAGTGCAGGAATGAGAGCGTGGCCGGGCTTCCCAGGGGAGCAAGGCGCGCTAAGTCGGGTAATTGATTCGCTTTTTTCATGCGAATCATGCCAGAGGCGCTTGACCTTCAGACAGAATGGCGGAATCAGGACGATTCGAAACGTTAACCCGCACCCGCGCCGACGGGAAATGAGCGATGTGAGGTACTGGTCACTGGACAGGCAGGCCGCCTGCCACAGATATCAGGGTTAATCTGGACTTAACGATCAATGAAGTTAGTGGCCCGGTGAAGCGCGTTTCGAAACGAGCCTATCCGATTTGACTGGTCCGACAGCTTACGCGGCCCCGATGCCCGGCCGCTAGGAGAAGATAAAAATTATGGCGACTAAGGAAAAGGAAGAGGTCGAGACCGAACGCGAAGGCGCCACCGATGGCCCTCTGCTCGACCTTTCCGATGATGCTGTCAAGAAGATGATCAAGGCCGCCAAGAAGCGCGGCTATGTCACGATGGACGAGCTGAATTCGGTGCTGCCTTCCGAGGAAGTGACCTCCGAGCAGATCGAGGACACGATGGCGATGCTGTCCGACATGGGCATCAACGTCGTCGAGGATGACGAGCAGGGCGAAGAGGCCGAGGCCGGCGACACCGCGGCGGACGCCGAGGAAGACGCCAACGAGCTGGCCGAACAGACCGGCACGGCGGTCGCCGCCACCACCACCAAGAAAGAGCCGACCGACCGCACCGACGATCCGGTGCGCATGTATCTGCGCGAAATGGGCTCGGTCGAGCTGCTGTCGCGCGAGGGCGAAATCGCCATTGCCAAGCGCATCGAGGCCGGTCGCGAGACGATGATCGCGGGCCTGTGCGAAAGCCCGCTGACCTTCCAGGCCATCATCATCTGGCGCGACGAGCTCAACGAATCCAAGATCCTGCTGCGCGAGATCATCGATCTCGAAGCGACCTATGCCGGCCCGGAAGCCAAGCAGGCGCCGGTGGTCGAGCGCATCGAGGAAGCGCCGAAGGCCGAGGAAAAGCCGCGCCGCGGGCGTGACGATGAAGACGACATCACCAATGTCGGCGCCGATACGCGCGGCATCGGGGACGATGACGAGGAAGACGAGGACGAGGCGAGCCTGTCACTGGCGGCGATGGAAGCCGAACTGCGTCCGCAGGTGATGGAGACGCTCGACGTCATCGCCGACACCTACAAGAAGCTGCGCAAGCTGCAGGACCAGCAGGTCGAGAACCGTCTGGCCGCCGCCGGCACGCTGTCGCCCAGCCAGGACCGCCGGCTGAAGGAGCTGAAGGACCAGCTGATCAAGGCGGTGAAGTCGCTGTCGCTCAACACGGCGCGCATCGAGGCGCTGGTCGAGCAGCTTTACGACATCAACAAACGCCTGGTGCAGAACGAGGGCAAGCTGTTGCGCCTCGCCGAAAGCTATGGCGTGCGCCGCGAGGAGTTCCTGAAGGAATACCAGGGTTCCGAGCTCGATCCCAACTGGACGCGCGCGATCGGCAATCTGACCTCGCGCGGCTGGAAGGAATTCACCAAGAACGAGAAGGATGCGATCAAGGACCTGCGCGCCGAGATCCAGCACCTGGCCACCGAAACGGCGATCTCGATCCTGGAATTCCGCAAGATCGTCAACCAGGTGCAGAAGGGCGAGCGCGAAGCCGCGATCGCCAAGAAGGAAATGGTCGAGGCCAATCTGCGCCTCGTCATCTCCATCGCCAAGAAATACACCAATCGCGGCCTGCAGTTCCTCGACCTGATCCAGGAAGGCAATATCGGCCTGATGAAGGCGGTCGATAAGTTCGAATACCGCCGCGGCTACAAGTTCTCGACCTACGCGACATGGTGGATCCGGCAGGCGATCACGCGTTCGATCGCCGACCAGGCGCGCACCATCCGCATCCCGGTGCATATGATCGAGACGATCAACAAGATCGTGCGCACCTCGCGCCAGATGCTGCACGAGATCGGCCGCGAGCCTACGCCGGAAGAGCTGGCCGAAAAGCTCGCCATGCCGCTCGAAAAAGTGCGCAAGGTGCTGAAGATCGCCAAGGAGCCGATCTCGCTCGAAACGCCGGTCGGCGACGAGGAGGATTCGCATCTGGGCGATTTCATCGAGGACAAGATGGCGATCCTCCCGATCGACGCGGCGATTCAGGCCAATCTGCGCGAGACCACCACGCGGGTTCTCGCCTCGCTGACACCGCGCGAGGAGCGTGTGCTGCGCATGCGCTTCGGCATCGGCATGAACACCGACCACACGCTGGAAGAAGTCGGCCAGCAGTTCTCGGTCACCCGCGAGCGTATCCGCCAGATCGAAGCCAAGGCGCTGCGCAAGCTCAAGCACCCGAGCCGGTCGCGCAAGCTGCGCAGCTTCCTCGACAGCTGAGACAGACCGACAGCAAAATCTAGAAGGGCGCCACTGGCGCCCTTTTTCGTTTGTGGCGCGCGCTCTTGCAGCTCGCAGCCTTCGGGAGGATAATTTCCAGGTCGGATGCATTTTCTGGGCGACAACCCGGATGCCCGCCCCGGCGAAGATGCCGTGCTCCGTGGCCCCGGAGGGAGGTGTGCCATGACAAGCTACATCGTGCTGATGAACTGGACGGAGCAGGGCGCGAAGAACGTGCGCGACTCGCCGAAGCGGCTCGATGCCGCCAGGAAGCAGCTGGGCGACATGGGCGGCTCGTTCAAGGCGTTCTACCTGACGATGGGTGAATACGACATGGTGGCGGTGGTCGAAGCACCCGACGATGCCGTCCTGGCACGTTTCTCGCTGATGCTTGCGGCGGCCGGCAACATACGGACGCGGACGCTGAAAGCCTTTCCCGAATTCGCCTACCGCGAGATCATCTCGTCGCTTGGATAGCAAGCGGCAGGTTTGAAGGCGATGACAAGGGTATCCGGCCTGACGGCGCTTTGCCGCAGGACAGGACGCTTCGCCGTGATAGACTGCGGCCAGGGGAACGCGATGAAGAAAGTCTCGATACTGGCTGCCAGCCTTGCCTTGATATCGTCGATGCCTTTCGCCGCAGGTGCTGCCGCGCAAAAACCGGTCGGCATGGCCAATCCGGCATCCGCCCATTGCGGCGAGATCGGCGGGCGCCTGGTGATCAGGAAGGACAGAGCCGGCAACGAATACGGGTTTTGCCGGCTGCCCAAAGGGCGCCTGTGCGAAGAGTGGGCGCTGTTTCGCGACAACAAATGCATCGGGCCAAAGGCGGCGATGGGCGGCAAATGAAATGCGCGCTGTCATAGGGTGAGATGATGTCCGAAACACATTCGCATCTTTGGCCCGGCGTGCCGCTCGCCCTTGGCTCGGCCGCTCTGTTCGGCGCGACGCCGCCGCTTTCCAAGCTGCTGCTCGATGCCGTGAACCCCTTCATGCTGGCTGGCCTGCTCTATCTCGGCGCCGGTCTCGGCCTCGCTCTCTATCGCTTGCTTCGCGGCAAGCAGGCGGCGGCTGGCGAACCGCAACTGGCCGCCCGGGATATCCCTTGGCTGGCGCTTGCAATCGGCATGGGTGGCATCCTCGCGCCGGTGCTGTTGATGTTCGGCCTCAGCCTCAACACGGCATCCAGTTCAGCGCTGCTGCTCAACCTGGAAGGGTTGGCGACGATGGCGATCGCCTGGCTCGTCTACCGCGAGAATGTCGACCGGCGCCTGCTTTTCGGCGCCTTCGCCATCCTGGCGGGCGCGGTGCTGTTGTCGTGGGACGGCGGCGGCGTTGCCTTCAACCCGGGCGCCCTGCTGGTGGCGGGGGCTTGCGTGGCCTGGGGGCTGGACAACAATTTCACGCGTAGGATTTCAGCCACCGACCCCGTGGTGATCGCCATGCTGAAAGGCCTGGTGGCGGGTGCAGCCAATGTCGGGTTGGGGCTGGCTTCCGGGGCGTCGTTTCCCACGACGCCCATTGTCGCGGCCACGGCCGCGGTCGGCTTCCTCGGCATCGGCGTCAGCCTGGTGATGTTCATCCTGGCGCTGCGCCATCTCGGGACGGCGCGCACAGGCGCCTATTATTCGCTGGCTCCGTTCATTGGTGCGCTGCTGGCCATCGCCATGCTGGGCGATGCCGTCACACTCAAGCTGGGGATCGCGGGGCTTCTGATGGGCGTCGGCCTGTGGCTGCATCTGTCGGAACGCCACGACCATGAGCATGACCATGAGGCGCTAGAACACGAGCACAGCCATGTGCATGACGAGCACCACCAGCACGATCATGACGGGCCTGTGAGTGAGCCGCATTCGCATTGGCACCGGCATGCGCCGATGCGCCACCGGCATCCGCATTATCCGGACCTGCATCATCGGCATAGCCACGGCTGAGCATGCCAAGATCATGCTCAAGCAAACACCCAAGCCTGAACTGACCGTCTGGTACAACACGCGTTGCCCTGTCTGCGATGCGGGCATCATCTGGCAAAAGCGGCGGCTGATCGAAGCGGTCAAGGCCGGGCGGATCGAGTTTCGCGACATCAATCTGGAGCCGGCGGCGCTTGGCCGTTTTGGCGCCTCGCTGGAAGACATCCGCCGCCGGCTGCACGCCACCGACGCGGCCGGCCGGCTGCTGGTCGGCGCCGATGTCGCGATTGCCATATGGCGGGCGACACCGGGCGAGGGCTGGCTGGCCACGCTTTTCGGCAATCCGATGGCCTTGCCGCTGACACGCCTTGCCTATGATCGCTTCGCCGACCTGCTCTACGCCTGGAACCGGCGCAAGGGCCGCTGGTAATCCTTGTCTTGCCTGTCGCCTCTCGCAGCGTTGACTTCAATCAATGCTGCCCCGCTCGATAGCACCGACTATGGAACCATCACTTTTGATGAGGGTCTGGGATGGAGAAGATCGACTTCAAAAAAATCATGAAGGCGTTCTGGCAGCCTCCTGCCGGTGTGTTTTCCCTGGTCGATGTTCCCAAGCTGCAGTTTGCGATGATCGACGGCAAGGGTGACCCGAATACCTCCGAAGAATACCGGCATGCGATCGAATGGCTCTACTCGGTGAGCTATCCACTGAAGTTCATGTCGAAAAAGGAACTCGGCAAGGATTATGGCGTGGCTCCGTTGGAAGGCCTCTGGTGGGCCGAGGACATGTCGAGCTTCCTGACGGGCGACAAGGATCTCTGGTCGTGGACCATGATGATCATGCAGCCGGACTGGATCCCAGCCGAAATGTTCGAGGCGGCTCTCGAAAAGGCGCGCGCGAAGCTCGGCCAGCCGCCCGAAAGTCTCAGATTGCAGTCCTTTCACGAAGGGCTGGCGGTGCAGATCATGCATATCGGACCCTATAGCGCGGAAGGGCCTACGATCCTGCGCCTGCATGAGGAATTCCTGCCCGCCAACGGTCTCGTCGAAAGCGGGAAGCACCACGAGATCTACCTGGGTGACCCCCGCAAGGCGGCACCAGAAAAACTGAAAACGGTGATCCGCCAGCCGGTCACGAAACGATAGACCTGACGACACCGCAGGTCGAAGGGGCCTGAAGGTACCTTCGAGCCCGATGTCAGACGCTCGCGCAATGGTCGTCGACCCGCGAAGCGCCTTCTAGCCGCGTGTCCGGCGAAAGCAAGCCTCTGGTTCCATGCCTCGATACATCGTAAGATATATCTTGACTCCGAAAGGGAAGCTGCTTAATTAAGATATATCGTAAGATAGAACTCAAGGAGCAAACATGCACAGACATAGTCATTTCGGCGAACGCATGTTCATGCACATGGCCGGCAAATTCGGTGGCAGAGGGGGCGGCGGCTTTGGTCCGTTCGGCCATGGCGGTCGTGGCGGCGGACGCGGTGGTCCGGGCGACATGTTCCGCGCCGGCCGCATGCTGGCCGACGGCGACCTCAAGCTGATCACGCTGTCGCTGCTGGCCGAGGCGCCGCGCCATGGCTACGACATCATCAAGGCACTGGAAGAGCGCACCAGCGGCATCTACAGCCCGAGCCCGGGCGTGGTCTACCCGACGCTAACCTTCCTGGAAGAGGCCGGCTATGCCGTCTCGTCGAGCGAAGGCAACAAGAAGGTGTTTTCCATCACCGAGGCCGGACAGGCGCATCTTGCCGACAATCGCGAGATGATCGACGGCGTGCTCGACCACCTCGAGCGCTTTGGCCGCAAGATGGCCAAGGCGCGCGATTGGTTCGGCTGGAACGATGATGGCGAGGACCGCCGCGGCGGCCGGGGCGGCCGTGGCGAGCGTTCGGAGACGCGCGACGAATTCCGCGCCATCCGCCACCGCCTGCGCGCTGCGCTGGGCGACATCGTCGATGCCCCGGCCGAAAAGCAGGCCGAGGCGATCGCCATTCTCGAAGCCGCGGCGGAAGCGCTGGAAGCGCTGACGCACCGCTGATCCAGGCGCAACAAACGCATGAAAAAAGCCCGGGGCGACCCGGGCTTTTTTGCGTCAGCGCAGATGCGGATCATTCCTTGCCGACATATTCGCTGATCAGCTTTTCGTTGCGGGCCTTCTCGATCTTGGCGGTCATCTCGGCCGACAGGCGCTCATCGGTGCGGTACTTGACCAGGTTCACGAGGCTGCCCGTGAGCAGAAGGATGCCCATGGCCCAGTAGCCCTTGGTCGACAGGTCGACTGGCGCCAGCCACAGCGACAGGCCGAGCATGAAATAGGCGGCTCCGACCGAGGCGGTGTTGAACATGATGTAGGTCTGATTGGCGTTCATTGGAGTTGTCCGTGGGTTCGATGGTGTTGGGTTGATGGAGTCAGGTCTGCAAAGACCGGTTTCAGTTGATGGTCTTCAGGCGCTCGAGCACGTCCCTGGCGCGCACCCTCACCGCCGGACCGTGTCCAGCATCGGCAAGGCGATCGCGGATCGCTTCGTGACGCAGTTCGCCGTCGATCTCGTCGAGAATGCCTGCCTCCTCGAACGGATCGCTGGCTGCCTTGATGCGGGCGAGCAATTCCTCGGCGTCGTTGAGGCTTGCCGAATGGCCGATCGACCTGACGAGGCGTGACTGCGCCTTGCGCTCGGCATCGATGGCGCGGGCCGAGATCATACCCTGGTTCAAGTCGATGATGCGGCGATGCGCCCGCTCCACCGAAACGCGCATCCGTAACGTCTTTTCGCCAAGGCTCTGCACCGTGGCGCGGCGGACTTCGCGCTCATTCTCCAGTTCGGCGATGGCGGCGGCACCGCTTTCGGCAAGCCCGGTGTTGCCGGCGGCCAGCGCGCTGAGCGTGCGGCTTTCGAGATCGGCGTGGCGTCGTTCGAGCTGGTCGAGACCGGCCTGCTCGGCGCGCTGGCGAACGATCAGCGTGGCGAGTGTCTGCTTGGCGGCGGCAAGGCCCGTCTCGGCGTCGCGGATGCGTTGCGCCAGAAGGTCGATGGCGAAGCGATCCTTCAAGCCGTCCTCGGCCCGTGCGCTGGCGCCGTCGAGCAATGTTCTGATCAGGCTAAGCATGGGTCTTCTCCCTTCCAGTGTTGCCGTGAACAATGTTCACGAAGCCAACATAGCAGGAAATGAACATTGTTCAACAGGATTTTTGAACGCTGTTCACGAAATCCCGGATGTGGTAAACGGAGGGGCGATCGTGGTTCGAACAGCCCGGGTCGAGGGCAAGGGCATCCATAAGGACAAACATGGCTCTGGACAGGGAAGAAATAGGCGAGCGGGTGCTGGCGATTGCCGAGGTGCTGCTCAACGAGGGCGGCATGGACAATCTGAAGGCCAGGACCATCGCCGAGCAGGCGGGCATTTCGGTCGGCTCGGTCTACAATCTGTTTTCCGACCTCGACGGGGTGCATCGTGCCGTCAACATGCGGCTACTCGAACGGTTGGGCGCGGCAGGGGCGGCGGCGATGGCCGATCTTTCCCAGCGCGGCATCACCGATGTGCGCCAGCGCCTGCTGGCACTGGCCAGCGCCTATGTGCGTTTCGTCGAGGCGCATCCGGGCAGCTGGCCGGCGCTGCTCGCCTTCAACAGGCGCCGTCCGACGCTGACCGAGCCGGATGCCTATGAGGCGCGGCTCGACCAGCTGTTCGAGATCATCGCCGGCGTGCTCGCCGGCGGCGACTTCGACCTCGACGACCACACGCGCCGGATCGCGGCCCGCACATTGTGGTCAAGCGTGCATGGCATCGTCACCAGCGGCTATGCCGGCAGGTCCGTTCGCCGGCAGGCCGACGAGATCGACCAGCAGATCGAGCTGCTGGTCGCCGTCTTCATCAGGGGGCTGGAGCACGGCGGCGCATTCGCGCATGCTGGGACAACAGCGTAGTGGCTTGACGTCGAGGGTTGACGCGTCGCTCGGATTCGCGAACGTGGCAGAGCGGGGCAATGAAGAGCCGGATGATGACGACAGTCAACGATTCTACTCCAGCAGCGCGGGAATTATATCTTGATCTCCTGGTCAGGATATTGCTCAACACCATTTACCGGGATCCCGCCATCAACCCGGGGGTCCGTCCGATGGTGGTCGAGCCGTTCAACCCGAAAACCCGCGCGATCGGCAAGGATTGGCCAACCCAGGCTCACACGATGGTCGGCCAGGCTCGCCTCGAGAGCTTGCGCAATCTATCGCAGCAGGTGCTGGACGACGGCATCGTTGGCGACTTCATCGAAACGGGCGTCTGGCGCGGTGGCTGCTGCATCCTGATGCGCGGGGTTCTTGCCGCGAACCAGATCCATGACCGCAAGGTCTATGTCGCGGACTCGTTCGCCGGCCTGCCGGCGCCAAACGAAGAGCTCTATCCCCGGGATGCCGGATGGAACCTTAACGTGTTCAAGGAGCTGGCAGTCTCGCTGGAGACGGTCAAGGACAATTTCTCACGTTATGGGCTGCTCGACGAGCAGGTCGTGTTCGTGGAAGGGATGTTCAGCGACACGCTGCCGTCGCTGTCGGCCGGGCCGTTCGCGCTGCTGCGGCTCGATGGCGATCTGTACGAGTCGACCATTGTGGCGCTGAATTCCCTTTACCCCAAATTGTCCCGGGGCGGTGTTGTCATCATCGACGATCGCGCCCTCGATCCATGCCAACGCGCGGTGATCGATTTTCGCGATCGACACGGCATCACGGCACCGATGCAGGAGGTCGACTGGACCGGATCCTGGTGGCGCAAGGAATGAAAGTTGTTAGCGAACGCGACGGAGATAGCCGTTGACGTTCCACGTCACATTGGTGCCGAAGTGGTCGCAAAGGCCGGTATCGATTTCATAGTCCTGTCCACGATCGCGCAAGAACAGCTCGACCGCACGGCGCGGGCCGCCCATCAGCCTGGCGACATATTCAGGGCCATAAAGATCGTCGACAATACCGTCCTCGACGACAATATACTCTCCGGCAACCAACCAACGATCGAAGAAGCGGAGCACGGCGAGCGTCGTCTCGCAATGATGGTCCGCGTCCTCGATGACGAACATCGGTCTGGGGAGGTTCTCCATCAGATCCGCCGGTAAGGTTGCCGCCAGGTTGCGACCGTCGCCACGATGAAACGTCACGTCCTGCACGCTGATCGAGGGCGGCGTGATGTCGATCGAGTGAATGACGCAGTCGACCCCGAAGCTGCGCAGGATATCGGCAAACCAGAGCGCGCTGCCGCCCCATTTGGAGCCGATCTCGATCAATGTCCGGGGCTTCTGCTGCCAAAGCAGCATTTGGTACAGCGCCAGATCGAATGGATTTTTGTAGGTGGGCACGCCCTTGTAAGTGTAGCGCATCGCGCCGTCTTGAATGCGCGCAAGCGGTGCACCAAGCAATGCACTTCCGGTGGCAAGACGTTCACTCATACGGTTGTCCTTCAAGCCGACGTCAAACCCGATTATCCGGTATGCCGCCGAGAAAAAGCGTGAGCGGGACACTCTTCGATTGGCGGTTCAGAAGGCAGTTGCGGAAGAAACTCGTTGGCCATGAACGGCCTACTGGTACGAAATATCGTCACCCATATTCAAGGACATTCATGGCAGGCAGCGGTATATTGCCGATCGCGATTGAATTCCCATGCGCCCCCCGCAACCCACACCGGTCACCAAGACAGGGGCGGAACAGTGAGAGGGGGCTGGAACGCGGCGGCACATTCGCGCATGCTGGAACAACAGCGCCGTGAATCGCGAACTGGGCAGGCCGCGATTGCAGGGCGAACAAGGAGATTTGAGCGATGTCTTTTTTGAAACGTCTTTTCGGCGGCGGCGGTGAAGCGGCCGAGCCCAAGAGTGCGGCACCCGCCAAGCAGGTCGAGCACAAGGGTTTCCTGATCAGCGCCACGCCCTACAAGAACGATGGCCAGTACCAGACGTGCGGCATCGTCTCCAAGGAGATCGACGGCGTGGTGAAAGAGCACAAATTCATCCGCGCCGACCGCTTCGCCGGCCTCGACGACGCCGTCGACATCTCGATCAAGAAGGGCATCCAGCTGGTCGATGAACAGGGCGAGCGGATGTTCGGCTAGGGCTCGGCCACGTGCCGCCAGCATAAATCCAGCTTATCATCACCCCTAGTTTTTGAAGACGTTACAGTGTCTTTCGCCATCTGTAGCTTCGACGCTACAGATGGGAAATGACTGGGATTTGGTGGGTCGATGCAGACACATGCGCGGGTGGTGATTGTTGGCGGCGGGTGCGTCGGCGCGGGCATCCTCTACGGTCTGGCGAAGCGCGGCTGGACCGACATCGCGCTGCTCGAACGCACGCAGCTGACGGCCGGCTCGACCTGGCATGCGGCCGGCCTCGTCCCGTCCTATGCCCGCAACATCAATATTGGCCGGATGATCAACAAGACCATCGAGATCTATGAAGGGCTCGAGGCCGAGACCGGGCAGCCGGTCGGCTGGCACAAATGCGGCCAGCTGCGCATTGCCAATTCCAGGGACCGGCTCGACGAATACAAGAGCTATATGAGCGTGGCCGAGGTTCAGGGCATGCGGGCGCATTTGCTGTCGCCGGCGGAGGCGAGGGCGCTCTGCCCGCTTCTCGACAACAAGCAGATGCTGGGCGCGCTCTATCATCCCGATGACGGCCACATCGCGCCGGTCGACGTGACCCATGCCATGGCCAAGGGCGCGCGGGATCTGGGCGCCAAGATTTACCTGAACACCGAGGTCACCGGCTTTCAGCGAACCGCCGGCGGCGAATGGCGGGTCCAGACGAACAAGGGCGACATCATCTGCGAGCATGTGGTCTGCGCGACCGGCAATTACGCGCGCCAGACCGGCGCGCTGCTCGGCCTCGACATCCCCGCCATCCCGATCCTGCACCAGTACTGGATCACCGAGCCCGTGCCGGAGATCGTCGAGCGCAAAAAGCAGGGACGCGCGGAAATGCCGATCCTGCGCGACGAGGGTTTCGAAGGCTATCTGCGCGAGGAGGGCGACGGCTTCATGTTCGGGCCCTACGAGCGCACCGAACACCTCAAGCTGTTTGCAGAGGATGGCGTTCCAGCCTGGTTCGGCGCCGATCTCGTCGAAGAGGATTTCGAGGCGGTGTCGTGGAACTGGGAGCAGGCAACGCAGCTCGTGCCGGCGCTGGGACGCGCCGGGATCAAGGCCAATGTCCGTGGCCCCTTCCAGATGACGGCGGATGAGCTTCCCCTGATGGGACCGGCCTGGGGCCTGCCCAATGTCTGGCTGGCCGAGGGCGTGCCGGGCGGCATATTGTGGGGCGGCACGATCGGTTATTATCTGTCGGAGCGGATCGTCGAGGGCGGCAACAGCCTCGACATCTCCGATCTCGATCCGCGCCGCTTCGGCGACTACGCCAACAAGGCCTGGACGCGCGAAAAGGTGCGCGAGGCCTGGGGCACGCATGCGGAGCAGAAATATCCGGGACAGGACATGCCCGCCGCCCGACCGCAGAAGACCGCACCGTCCTATGCGCGGCTGACCGAACTGGGTGCGGTCTGGGGCGTGCTCAACGGCTGGGAAATGCCCAACTGGTTCGCGCCCAAGGGCGTCGAGGCCAAGGACCAGTACAGCTGGCGCTGGACCGAAAAGGGCGTGTTCGTCGGCGAGGAGGTGCAGGCCGTGCGCAACGCCGTCGGCCTGGTCGAGATGACGCCGATGACCAAGTTCGAAGTGTCGGGGCCAGGTGCGGCCGCCTGGCTCGACAGGATTCTCGCCAACCGGTTGCCTGCGACCGGACGGGCCGTTCTGGCGCATCACCTCACCGCCGCCGGTGGCGTGCAGGCGGAATATATGGTGGCGCGGCTTAGCGACGATAGTTTCTACCTGATTTCGACGCCGCGCGCCGAGCGCTGGAATTTCGACGATCTCACAAAACTGCTTCCCGCCGATGGCAGCGTCAGCCTGAAGAACGTCACCAACGAGCGCGGCTGCTTCACGGTCGTTGGGCCAAAGGCACGCGAAGTTCTACAGCCGCTGACCGAGATCGACCTGTCGAATGCGGGCTTTCCCTGGTTCGGCGTGAAGAGCGGCAGCGTGGCGCTTGCCAGCGACGTGCGGCTGTTGCGCGTCAACTACGAAGGCGAGCTCGGCTGGGAACTCTATCATCCCATGGCCTACCAGCGGCAATTGCTCGACGCGATGCTGGGAGAGGGCGAGAAGCATGGCATGCGCCTCGTCGGCCTGCATGCGCTGGAATCGCTGCGGCTGGAGAAATCCTACCGCGCCATGTATCGCGACATGAATCCCGAGCTCAACGCGCTGGAGAGCGGGCTTGAACGCTTCATCCGTCTCGACAAGGGCGATTTCGTCGGCCGCGACGCGGTCCTGAAATACAAGGCGAGGAACGATCAGCGCAGATCGGTGACGCTCAGAATAGAGACCGACGGCGCCAGCACGCTCGCTTCCGAAGGTCTGTACATCGGCGGCGAGCTGGTCGGGCGCATCACGTCGGGCGGCTATGGCTACACGCTCGGACATGATGTGGCGCTGGCGCTGCTGCCGGAACGTCTCGGCACGCCCGGCACGAGGCTCGACGTCGCGATCCTGGGAGAATGGAAGACCGCTGAGGTCATCGCGGATTCGCCCTATGATCCCACCTCGGCCAGGGCGCGGATGTAGCGCGCCCGCCATGAAGCGTTGATGCCTCAAACCGCCAGCGAATAGCCCAGATCGCGCAATGGCAGCTGGCGCACGCGTTCTCCGGTGGCGGCGAAGATGGCGTTGCCAAGGGCTGGCGCCAGCGCCGGGAAGGCGGGTTCGCCCATGCCGGTCGGCGGATTGTCCGACTGGATGAAATAAGGATCGATGGTCATCGGCGCGAAGGGCATGCGCAGGATCGGATAGGCGTTGTAGTTCTGCTCCTGTATCAGGCCATTTTCGATGTTGATCTTGAGCCCCATGGCGGTAGAGAGCGCGTCGGTCGACGCGCCCTGCGCCTGGGCTTGGGATCCGGCCATGTCGATGATCGGGCCGACATCGAGCACCACCAGGATGCGTGCGATCTTGATCCGCTTGTTGGCGTCCACGCTGAGTTCGACCGCCTGCGCGACATGGCCGGCATGGGAATAACACCAGGCCAGGCCCAGTCCGCTGCCCTTCGGCAGCGTCTTGCCCCAGCCAGCCTTGTCGGCGCACATCTTGATCACGCCGGTGGCCCGGCTGGGGCTGAAGTTGACGGTTCTGTCCTTGGGCACCAGTTCAGGCACGTCGCGGTTCACCGCGTCGAGAAGGAATTCGACATGGTCGCGACCCGATGCAAGCGACAGTTCATGCATGAAGCTTTGCGCGGCGAAGACCTGGGCATTGTCGCCCGGCGCGCGCCAGGCGCCGGTGGGGATCCTCAGCGGGAACATGGTCTTGGCGCGGCGCAGGTTCGGCGCCTTGATCGAGTATCTCAGATTGTCGGTAAGGTTGGCGCCTGAAGCCTCTTTCTTCCCGTCGGCGGTGAAGGTGATGAAGTGTTCCTGCCAGGCGTCGAGCCTGCCCCCCTTGTCGATCGCGCCCTTGAACTGGTGGTAACCGGCGGGCCGGTAGAAGTCGTGGGCGAAATCGTCTTCCCGGGTCCACTGCAGCTTGACCGGGTCCTTGACCCTTTTGGCGATGGCTGCTGCCTCGCAGGCATAGTCGTTGACCAGCCGCCGCCCGAAACCGCCACCGACCCGGGTCTGGTGCATCACCACTTTTTCCGGCGCAATGCCTGCCACCTTGGCGACTATCGGCAAGCCCCGATCGGGTTGCTGGGTGGGCACCCACATTTCCATCACCCCGTCATGCCAATGCGCGGTGGTGTTCATCGGCTCCAGAGGCACATGCGCGGCGAAGGGATATTCGTAGTAGGCCTCCACGGTCTTGGCGGCATTGGCGAAGGATTTGTCGACGTCACCGATGTTGTCGTCGGGCTTTTGCGGGAAATTGGCCGCCTGCTTTCTGGCCTCGGCAGAGAATTGCGACGTTGAGTCCCTTGAAGCTTCGCTCAGATCCCAATCCACCTGAAGCTTGTCCTTGGCCTGGAACGCGCTCCAGGTATCCCTGGCGATGATGGCGACGCCCGGCATCACTTCGACCATCATGCCGGTGCCGTCCACAGCGAAAGCGTCGAGGACGCCGTGCAGGGCCTTGATCTCGTTCGCATTGAAGGACCTGACCTTGCCGCCGGCAGCCGGACATTTGGTGTAGGTGGCATAGACCATGCCGGGAAGCTGGACATCGATACCGAACAACGGCTGGCCGCTGACCACCTTGGGATCGTCGACGCCGCGATAGCGCTTGCCGATCAGGCGGTAGTCGGCGCGGCTCTTAAGCTTCAGGCTCTTGGGATCGGGCACGGGCATTTTCGCGGCGGCGACGGCAAGCGACCCATAGGTCGCGGACCTGCCGCTGGCGGCATGGGTCAAGACGGAATCCCTGGCGGTAATCTGCGAGGAATCCACCGCCCATTGCCCGGCGGCCACGGCGACCAGCATCGCCTTGGCACCGGCACCGGCCTGGCGCAGCTGGTCCCATGCATGCGGGATGGAGGTCGAGCCGCCAGCGCCCTGGCTGCCATAGACCTTGGGATTGATATCGGCCTGTTCCATGACGACATGGTTCCAGTCGGCGTCGAGTTCGTCGGCAATGATCACGCCGAAAGAGGTCTTGATGCCCTGGCCGATCTCCGGGCATTTGGAATAGATGGTGATCGTGTTGTCCGGAGCGATACGGATGAAGGCGTTCATCGCCTGGTCCTTGCCATCAGGCTCATCGACGTTCGCCGTTTCGGCGGCGAACGCTGTACCTCCCAGACGGAACCCCAGCACCAGCCCTGCGGCGCTTGCGCCGGCCAGCTTGAAGAAGGTGCGCCGTCCCATGGTCAGCGACACCCCGGCTGGCGGCACCGAACGGACCTCGCGTATCAGTGCCGAGAGGTAGGCGTCGGATTGGGCAAACTGTGTGTCAGCCATTGGGTGCCTCCTTGGATTGCTGCGCCGCCTGCTGTCGCAAAGCGCTCACATCCTTGCCTGTTAAGTCAGCGCCTTTGGCGCCGAACCGAGCGGTGACGTAGTTGGCCACCGCCGCGATGTCGTCGTCCGAATAGCCAGCGCCAAAGGCCGGCATGAAGATCCTGCCGTCGGTGGTCTTGCGGTTGACGCCGTTGATGACGGTCTGCGCCACATTGGTGGCGCTGGGGTCGTTCACCGCGCGCACGCCGGTCAGCGTGGCAAAGCCGGTGACCGGGCTGACACCGGTCCAGTCGTGGCAGGAGGCGCAGGCGCCGGCGAAGATCTTTTCGCCCCGCGAATTGGCATCCGCCGCCACGCCTTCCCTGTACGAGGCAGGTGCTGCGGTGGTGACGGTGCGCGGCAGGTCGCTCGCATGGGCGGGGATGCTGCGCAGATAGGTCGCCAGGGCACGGGTGTCGTCCGGCACGAGATAGCTCAGACTGTCGTCGGCGGCTTCACCCATCGGGCCGGCGGCGCCGCCATGACCATTGGCATGACCGGTGGACAGATAGGAAGTGAGATCCTCGTCGCTCCAGTCGCCGAGGCCGGAAACGTTGTCGCCGGTGATGTTGTAAGCGCGCCAGCCGGCGGTAAGGGTGCCGGCGAATTTGCCATGATTGTCCAGCGCAAAGGCCAAATTGCGCGGAGTATGGCAGTCGCCGCAATGGCCCATCGCTTCGGCAAGATAGGCGCCCCGGTTCCATTGCGGGCTCTCACTGGTGTTGGGGCGGAAGCGTTCATCGGGATTGAACATGACGTTCCAGAGCGCCAGCAGGCTGCGCTGGCTGAAGGGCCAGGAAAGCTGGTTTTGCCTGGCCGGGGCATTCACCGGCGCCAGCGTGAAGAGATAGGCCTTGATGGCCAGCGCGTCGGCATCCGTCATGTAGGTGTAGGAGCTGTAGGGCATGGCGGGATAGAGTTTCGCGCCGTCGGCGCGAATGCCCTTGTGCACGGCCGCGAGAAACTGGGTGTCAGTATACTTGCCGATGCCGGTCTGCTTGTCCGGCGTGATGTTGGTCGAATAGATCGTGCCGAACGGCATGTTGAAGGCGAACCCGCCCGCAAAGGGCGCGCCGCCCGGAGCGGTATGGCAGGCCTGGCAGTCCGCCGCATGAGTCAGATATTCGCCGCGCTTCACCAGATCGGCGCTGGCAAGCTGAGCCGGGACGCCGGTGACATCGGCGCCATGGTAGTCCGCCAACGCCACGGTCGAGCCGCCGGCAAAGGACATCGGATCGCGGCCGAGATAAAGCCAGCCCGCGAAACCAAGTGCGACGACGACGATGACCGCAACGACGATGCCGATGATTTTCTTCATGGTCAGGCCGATTTGGCGGCGGCGTTCTTGATGGCCCGGCGGATGCGGATATAGGTCCCGCAGCGGCAGAGATTGCCCGCCATGGCGGCGTCGATGTCGGCATCGTCGGGCTGCGGGTTCGCGTCCAGCAGCGCCGTGGCCGACATGATCTGGCCGGCCTGGCAATAGCCGCATTGCGGAACCGCGGCCTCCATCCAGGCCTTCTGCACCTTGGCGCCGTTGGGCGTGCTGCCGATCCCTTCTATCGTGACGATGGCGCGGGTGCCGACATCGCCGACGGTCAACTGGCAGGAGCGGACCGGCTTGCCGGCCACATGCACCGTGCACACGCCGCATTGGGCGATGCCGCAGCCATATTTGGTGCCGACGAGGCTAAGATGGTCGCGCAGCACCCACAGAAGCGGCATGTCTTCCGGCACATCGACGTCTCGCGACTGTCCGTTGATTGTAAGCGTGAGCATGTGTCCATCCCTGGCTGACGGCGTAATCGATCGAACGACAGATTTGCTCGTCAAAATGATAGGGGAGGGATGGCCGGCAAGTAGGGAACGGATCGTACACATTTCCGGCATCGCCGCTGCCGGGCGGCCGAGCAGAAGCAGAGGGTTGGCTTCGTCAGTGGCGGTTCTTTTGCTATCCCGTGCCGCGCGTCTCCGGCCCACTTCGCCAGTTCCCGGTCCAGGCCCACCAGAGCTGATACCAATGCAAGAAGGGGACCGTTAGTAAAAATCGTGCGCCAACCAGTTTCGCACACGTCAATTTCAGTGCCCCGCGCCCTCGTTAGATAAAACCAAAGCCGGCCACCGCCGGATAATCTCCGGTCGCCCGGAACAAAGCTGACTGGCGCAGGTTAGGTCCCCAGCACATGTGTGCATGAAAGGATCCTTCCCATGAAAACGCGCATACTTCTGGCCTCACTGGCCACAGCTACAGCCATGGCTTTTGCCTTGCCCGCGCTTGCCGCCGACAGCGCACAGGACTTCGTCGACAAGGCCGCGGCCGGCGGCATGTTCGAGGTCGATTCCAGCAAGCTTGCCGAAAGCAAGGTGCAGGATAAGAGCGTCAAGGATTTCGCCCGCAAGATGATCGACGATCACGGCACCGCCAACGCAAAGTTGGAAACAATCGCCGGCGAGCAGAAGCTGACGGTTCCGAAGGAGCTGGATGCCAAGCACAAGGGTGACGTCGACACTCTGCAGAACGGCAAGGATCCGATCGACGGCCCCTATGTGCAGATGCAGCGCGACGCGCATGCCGATGCCGTCAAGCTGTTCGAGAGTTACGCCAAGGACGGCGACAACGTCGAGCTGAAGACATTCGCCCAGCAGACCGTGCCGACGCTCAAGATGCACCAGGAGATGATCGAAAAGATCGCGGCGACCATGGGCACCCAGTCGTCAAGCTCGCAGACGCCAAAGGTCACGGTTGGTGACAAGCCCGAGCAAGCTCCTCCGCTTCCCGGTGCAAACAGCTTCACCGAAGACCAGGCGAAGGGCCGCATCCAGGATGCCGGTTTCGCCGATGTGTCAAAGCTGACCAAGGACGACCAGGGCATCTGGCGTGGCCAGGCCAACAAGGACGGCAAGAACACCACCGTGGCGCTGGACTACAAGGGCAACGTCGTTGCCGGCACCAACTGAAACTAAGATCCAGGAGATCGAAATCATGAAGACCGTAACCGGACTGTTCGACAATTATGACGATGCTTCCGACGCCGTCGGTGAATTGGAAGCCAGCGGTGTGCCGCATGACGATATCAGCATTGTTTCCAGCAATGCCGACAATCAGCACGACGATGACGGCTCCAAGGCCGCGGATGACGCCGCCGGCGGCGCAGGACTGGGAGCAGCGATCGGCGGTGCCGGTGGACTGCTCGCCGGACTTGGCCTGATGGCTATTCCCGGCGTTGGTCCCGTGGTGGCTGCCGGATGGCTGGCTGCCACTGCGGTTGGAGCCGTTGGCGGCGCGGTGGTTGGCGGCGCGGCTGGCGGCATCGTCGGAGCGCTCACCGATTCCGGTATCCCCGAGAATGATGCCCACGTCTACGCCGAGGGCGTGCGTCGCGGCGGCACGCTGGTCACTGCCAGGGTCGATGATCAGCTGGTGCCGGCGGCCGAAAGGATCCTGGGCCAGGCTAAATCCGTCAACCTCCAGGAACGGCGTGGCGAATACCAGGCCGACGGTTGGACCGGCTTCGATCCGGACGCGGAGAATTACCGCTCGAATGAAATCGGCCGCGACGGCGCTCGCGACGTGAACCGAGTTTGATCGACAGGGCCTCGCTGCCGAAAGGCGGCGGGGCCTTTCTGCCGAAGCTTGGGTTAGCGCATCAAGCCGGCCGCACGAAGCGCATCTTCAATGACCTTGCCAACGCCTGTAGCAGAGGCGCGTGAACCATCGGCCTCCGGTTGTTCGACAGGTTCCACACGCGCTGGCCTCGGCCTTTCCGGCGCAACATAGGTGCGCAAGGCCGCAGCTGCCGTGGCATGCGTCGCCGTAGCGTCAACCGTCGCCTCGCTTCGGGCATCGGCGCCTGCGAGATTCCAAAAAGCCGCCATGCGTCTCGTCGACGATATTCCAACATCCAGCATGAACGGCGCTGCGTGGCCCAAACCGTCCGGTCCCACCGTGTTCAAGGGGGTGCCATGGCCCATGCCGGCAATGGTGTATTTTTCGATCACCTCATTGCCATCGGCGTCGCACCAGACCTGCCGCGTTTGCCCGTCGACAGTCTCCGTTCGACCATGGCCCGCATCGACGCGGTGAACGCCTTGCCATTGGGCGACAAGGGCATCCGCGTTGGACGGCGCCACCGTGCGATCGGCCGTGCCCTGCCAGATCGAAATCTTCGGCCAACGCCCTTTGTGCGATGACGCCTGCGCCAGGCGCCGCTGGAGTTCCGACTTAGTCGGGCCACCATGCCCGCGCATGCGATCGAACGCTTCCGGAATCGTCGATGCGCTGCCATAGGCAAGGCCCGCAATGATCGCGCCGCCGGCGAACACGTCCGGATAGGTTGCCAGCATTGCCGCTGCCATGGCGCCGCCCGCTGAAAGACCGGTGATGAAAATGCGCTCTCGGTCCAGGCCATGCTTCGTCACCATGGCTTCGATCATCCGGCGGATGGAAAGCGCTTCACCGCGATCGCGGGTTACATCTTCGGGCACGAACCAGTTGAAGCAGAGATTGGCATTGTTGGCTCGCTGCTGTTCGGGGAACAACACCGCAAACCCTTCTTCGGCCGCCAGGCGCGACCAGCCAGCGCTGTGATCGTAGCCCGCCGCGGTCTGCGTGCAGCCGTGCAGGACGACAACCAAGGCTGCTCCCCTCGGCAAGTCCTCGGGTGCGTACAAACGCGCCCGCAGGGCACCCGGATTGGATCCGAACTCGGCGAGATCGGACAGACTGTCGGGGTGGTTTTGTTGGGAAAATGCCGTCCTGCCTCGCATGGCCGAAAGGCGAGCGATCGTATCTGAGATATTCCGCAAATCGAAATCCTAGCCGCCGGAGTGGCGGAAGCCCGAGCACAATGCACTTGCAGCAACATCGTTGCTGCACTGCACAATAACAAGCTTACGCAGGGGTAGGTGAGAGGCGGATGCTCCGTTCGAGGCCGTTCCGATTCTACTGGTCCGAAAAACTCACGCTCACGCCGCGCTGGCGAAAATAGGCCTGCATCAATTTGCGGCCCGAGCGGTTATTTTGCGCCAATTTGGCCGGATCGAACACAGCCTGTTTCATCCCCTCGCGTGTCAGCGCGGCCTTGAGTGTCGCGATATGTGCGTCGATGTCGGCATTGTCCGCCCGAAGCGATGCATAGATATTCTCGGTCGCCTCGGCCACGGTCAGTTCGCTCACTGCTGTCGTCCTCTTGTTGATTGGGCGGCGGCTTAGCACAGATTCGCGGCGCCGCCGATACCGATGCGTAGCGGCCAGACTGGTCAGCCACACGGATCCGATCGGCGCCGCGCCCTAGGCCGGGCTGCTCCTGGCCGATTTGGCCAGTTCCTGCTCAAGATCCACCAGTTCCTTGCCGCCTGCCATCAGGTTGAGCAGCTGGTCGCGGGTGATTTCGCCCTTGGCGTAGGTGCCGGTGCTCCGACCTCGCTTCAACAGCGTGAAGCGGTCGCCGACGACATAGGCGTGATGGACGTTGTGGGAAATGAAGATGACGCCGATGCCGCGCGCCTTGGACTGCACGATGAGCTTCAGCACCACCGATGCCTGGTGGACACCCAGCGCCGAGGTCGGCTCGTCCAGGATCAGCACCTTGGCGCCGAAATAGACGGCGCGCGCTATAGCCAGGCATTGCCGTTCACCGCCCGACAGCGTGCCGACCGGCTGTTCGGGGTCGCGCAGTTGGATGCCCATCGCCGACATTTCGTCATAGGCGGTGCGGTTGGCGAATTCGGCGTCGAACTGGCTGATCGGCCCGAATTTGCGCATCGGCTCTCGCCCGAGGAAGAAGTTGCGCGCCACGCTCATCAGCGGCACCAGCGCCAGGTCCTGGTAGACGGTCGCGATGCCGCTGTCGCGCGTATCGGCGGGCGAGGCGAACCGCGTCGGCTTGCCCTGCACGCGGATTTCGCCTTCGTCCGGCGTGTAGACGCCCGACAGGGTCTTGATCAGCGTCGACTTGCCGGCGCCATTGTCGCCGAGCAGGCAATGCACCTCGCCGGGGCAGACATCGAAGGACACGTCCTTCAGCGCCACGACTGAGCCGAAATATTTGCTGACCGATTTCAGTTCGACATAGGGCTCGGCCATCACCGGCTCCTCATGGCGCGGTTGCGCACATAGCTGTTGAACAGTACCGCGATGACCATCATGGCGCCCATGAACAGCTTGAACCAGTCGGTGTCGATGCCGGTGTAGAAGATGCCCATCTGAACCACGCCGAAGATGAGGGCGCCGAACATGGCGCCGATGGCTGACCCGTAGCCACCGGTGAGCAGCGTGCCGCCGATGACGACGGCGATGATGGCCTCGAATTCCTTTTGCGTGCCGCGCAGCGTGTCGGCGGAGCCGGTGACCAGTACCTGGATCGCCGCGAACAGGGCGGCCGCGAGTGCCGTCATGACGAACAGCGTGATCTTGGTGCGCGCCACCGGCACGCCGAGATTGCGCGCGGCATTGGCTTCGCCGCCGGCGGCGAAAATCCAGTTGCCGAAGCGGCTCCGCGTCAAGAGCCAGGTGCAGGCCAGTGTCAGCACGATCCACCACACGATCGACACCGGAATGCCTGATATCGACGGCATTCCGTCCGCCCGCTTGCCGATCAGGCCGAGGTCGGCCAACCAGGCGATCACGCCTGAGAAGACCTGGCCAGAGAACAGGCTGTTGAGCGGATCGTTCTGCGCCAGCTCGTGCACGCCCGACACCTGGGTCCGCCCTGAAATGCCGCGCGTGAGGCCAAGAGTGAGGCCGCGCAGCATGAACAGGCTGCCAAGCGTCACGATGAAGGAGGGCAGTCCGGTCCTGACGACGGCGAGTCCGTTCAGAGCGCCAATGCCGCCGCAGACGGCGAAGGTGAACAGCAGCGAAAGCCAGATCGGCCAGCCCCAGAACACGGCGGGGATGGCGATGAGGATGCCGGCAAAACCGATCATCGAGCCGACCGACAGATCGAACTCGCCGGCGATCATCAGCAAGGCCACGGGTGCGGCGAGAATGCCAAGCTGGGCCGAGACTTCGAGGAAGTTGACGATGCCCTTGGCGCTGAACAGTCCCGTGTTTCCCGCCGTGATGGCGAAGAACACGAAGACCAGCACGGTGCCGGCGGCCGCGCCAAGCTCCGGCCTGCTCAGCAGGCGGCTGAGGCGTGAGACGGACCGGACCCGCTCGTCGCGAATCTCTGAAACCATGGCTGCTTGCCCTTCACATAGAGCCGTTCACCGTTTCACGGAAACGCCGAACAGGACTATCTCCTTGCCTTGACGCAATTCCGGACGGAAAACCGTTCACACTTTTCCTGGAATTGCTCTGATGAAACGGCCGGGGCGGGACCCGGCCGTCTGTGTTAGCGCTTGCCTTGTTTCGACAGCTCGATGACCGAGGCGGCGGTGTCCTTCGTGACGAAGCCTGGGCCGGTCGGATAGTCGGCGATCGGCATGATCTTGTACTTCTTCCAGAGATCGAACATCGCGACCGGGATATAGCCCATGGCATATTGCTGGGCGTCGATGCCCCATTCCATCTTGCCGCCGACGACGGCCTGCAGGATCGTGGGCGAAAGATCGAACGTGCCGGTCTTCACCTTGCCCGACAGGCCCAATTCATCAAGCGCGGCCAGCGTCGGTTCGGCGCCGCTGGCGCCGACGGCGAGGATGAATTGTGTATCGGCATGAGCGGTCATGTAGGCGATCACGCGGTTCTTCATTTCGGTCGGGTCGATGACGCCGTTCATCACCGGCACGTCGACGCCCAGACCCTTGGCGAAGCCGGCGCAGCGGTCGTCGAGGCTCGAATTGCCGACCTCGTGGTTGGCGCAGACCGCCTTGGTGAGGCCGAGCGCCTTGATGCGCTCGCCAGCCATGACGCCCGCCTGGAATTCATCCTGCCCCATGAACAGCAGGCCGCCAAGGTCGTGGGTGAGCTTCGAGCCGCCGGAATCGATGACGATCACCGGGATGCCGGCGGCGACGGCGTTCTTGACCGGAGTTGTAAGGGCGGCCGCGTCGGGGATCGAGACGACCAAGCCGTCGGGCTTCGAGGCCGCGATGGCGTCGATCATTTGCCCCATCTTGGCCATGTCGAAGGTTTCGGGCGCCAGATATTCGGCCTTGACGCCGAGCGTCTTGGCGGCATCGTCCATGCCGTTCTTGACGACCGACCAGTAGGGATCGCCGCTCTGGCCATGGGTGACGAACACCACCCGCGTTTGGTCGGCGGCCGCAAGGGTCGTGGCCGCCGCCATCATCGTGAAGCCGGCCAGCAGGCCGAGCGCAGGCTTTATTAATTTCGCAAGCACAGACATAACAACCTCCTGTTTGTTTTCCGCCGCCGCAATTACGGTCGGCAGTCCAGTTGCCCCTTTAAGCTGTGTTGATATTCAGCTGATGCCGGCCTGCAAATGGCAGCTTTCTCCGCTTCCGGTGCTCACGGACCTAATGTCCGCTCCGCTCCGGTTCTCGAAAGCCGTCATTTTCGGCTCGACCTGACCTGAATCTCAACACACCTTTTCCAGTTTCATTCCTCAGCACTGGTTCCCTGGAGGCCGAACAGTGGCCTCGATCATTCCATGACGGTAAATCCGGCTTGCCTCGCCATGCGCGACAGGTTCTTAAATCCCATCGTCGCATAGGTCAGCGGGTTGGCCTTGTTGGGGTCCTGCTCGGCCTCGACGACCAGCCAGCCGCTGTAACCATTATCGGCCAGCACGCGCAAAATGGCGGGATAGTCGATGAAGCCGTCGCCAGGGACGGTGAAGATCCCTTCCATGACGGCGCCCATGAAACTCATGTCCTCGGCGCGGGCACGCTCGAGCACGGGTTTGCGCGCGTCCTTGCAATGCACATGCACGACGCGTTTGACCTGCGCCTTGATCAGGGCGAGCGGGTCGCCGCCCGAGAAGATCGAATGGCCGGTGTCGTAGAGCAGACCGACCGCCTCGCCGGTATGCCGCATCAGCAGGCCAACCTCGGCATCGGTCTCGACGATGGTTCCCATATGATGATGAAAGGCCATGCGCACGCCGAAATCCGCCATCCTTTCGGCGAGTGCCGTCAGCTTGCGGCCATAGGCCGGCCATTCTTCCGGGCTCAGGGCCGGGCGTTGCGAGATCGGTCCCCAGATGGCGTTGTGGCGCCCGCGCGAGGTGTCGGCATAGACGACATGGGTAGAGCCCATATCCTTCAAGAGCTGGAGATGCGGCGTGATCGCATCCATTTCCGCGCTGACGTCCTTCTCGTCGCAGCGGCCATCATACCAGCCGGAAATCACCGCGAGGCCATAGCGGTCCATGATCGGCTTCAGCTCGGCCGAGCGGCGCGGAAACTTGCCGCCAAGTTCGGTGCCGGCATAGCCGGCCTGCCTGGTTTCGCTGAGGCAGACTTCAAGCGGCGTATCGCCGCCGAGTTCCGGCACGTCGTCATTGGTCCAGGTGATCGGATTGATGCCGATGCGAACCGTCACGGGCGAACTCCTGATTGCTTCGATTGGGCGAGGTGGTGGCGGGTCAGCCCAGCCAGCAGCGTCATGTCGCGGCGCGCATGCTCGGCGGTGTTGCGCACCGGCGTACCCTCGACGATTGCCGACCAGAAACCCTTCAGCTCCTCGACGAAAGCCTCTTCATAGCCGCTGCGGATGTCGCGGCTGGAAAGCGTGTGGCCGTCGCCGGTGCGGACGGTCAGCCGCGTCGGCTGGTGGTTGAGATAGGGCGAGGGAAATTCCAGTTCGAGCGAGGCGTCGTCGAAATGGAGCGTGATGCGCTCGCGGTAATCGGGCAGGCCCGGAGTGGCGATATGCACCATGGTCCACAATGCCTGGCCGCCGAGCAGCCGGACAGTGCCCTGGCCAGCTTCGCCTTTGGCGAAGAGCGAGGCACCGACGATTTCGCCATCGGCGACGCCGAGCGCATCGAGCAAGCCATGGACGGCGTTGACGTCGTGCACGATCGACGAGGAATAGGCGCCGACAAAGCCGCGAAAGGCGTGGGGATCGTCGATCCCGGGCACCGCGCGGTCGACCTGCTCGCGCTGCCTGGCTTCGGTCGAGGCAATCAGTTCCGGCGCGACGTCGTCACCCCGGCAAGTGGAGGCGTGCCGGATGAAGGGCCAGGCGTCGGGATCGTTGACCTCGACCGAAACGGAGCGAAGTGTCCGCGCCGTGCCAGGCAGCATGGTCAGCGCCGCCTCGTAGCTCGGGTCGAAACGCTTCATATAGCCGACCTGGAGGACCTTTCCGGCGCGATCCCTCGCGGCGATCAATTCGTCGATGTCCTGCGCGCCGTAGCAAAGCGGCTTTTCGCAGAAGACATGCAGGCCCCTGGCAAAGGCAGCGAGGCTCTGTTCGCGGTGCAGCGCATCCGGCGAGGCGATGACCACGGCGTCAAGCGGCATGGCGAGCAGCGCGTCGAGATCGGAAAATGTTTCGAGGCCGAATTCCTGTGCGACGAAAGCGCGGACTTTTCGCGACGGATCGTAGACGCCAAGGATCTTGAACTGCCGGTGCAGCTTGAGCAGGTTCGGAATGTGCTCGACCTGGGCGACGCCGCCTGCCCCGATCACTCCCACCCTTATGCACTGCATCGGCCAGCCCCATCTGAACCCGAACGCTTTTTTCTTGAGGGTAGGCCTCCTTTGGTTCCATTGTTAGAACCAGATTCTATTGATTTTCGGGAACCAGATGAAGACCAGCTTTCCCGTCGACGGCATCGCCCTGGATCGCGACAGCCCCGCCAATCTGCACCGGCAGCTCTATGTCCAGTTACGCGGCCTGATCGAACGGCGCGTGCTGCCGAGCGGCCACGCACTGCCCTCGACACGGGTCATGGCGCGGGATCTGAATGTCGGGCGTAACACGGTGATTGCCGCTTGCGACCAACTGGCGCTGGAGGGCTATCTGGCGATACGTCCGCGCAGACCCTCAGTGGTGATGGACCTACCGACGCGTTCGGCAGTTGCGGAACAAATGTCGGTCGAGGACGCCAATCCGCTATCGCGGCGCGGGCAGACCATGCTTGCCCAACCCTATCATCATGGCCGGCCGGGTATGCTTGCCTTCCATCCCGGCATGCCGGATCCGGACAATTTTCCGTTCAACACCTGGTCGAAACTGCTCAGCCGCCGCGCCAAGTTCGCCCATATCGATCTTTTCGGCACCTATCACGTCAAGGGCTATCCGCCGCTTTGCGAAGCCATAGCGCGCTATCTCACCGCCTCGCGCGGCGTGAAGTGCACCGCCGAGCAGATCGTCGTGACCAATGGCGCACAGTCGGCTTTCGATCTCCTGGCCCGGCTGCTGATCGATGATGGCGACACGGTGTGGATGGAGGAGCCTGGCTACTACGGCGCCGGCTCGGCCTTCGTCTCAGCCGGGGCGAAACTGGCGCCGCTGCGTGTCAGCAATGCCGGCTGGGATCTCGATCCGCCTGATGTCGTGCCCCGCATGATCTTCGTGACGCCCTCCTGCCATCACCCGCTCGGCATAACCATGCCGATGGAGCAGCGGCTCAACCTGCTGCACATGGCCGAGACCTGGCGCTCGTGGATCATCGAGGATGATTACGACGGCGAATATCGTTTTCAGGGCCAGCCCATTCCGGCACTGCAGGGCATCGGCGCGTCGAACCGCGTGGTCTATGTCGGCACTTTCGCCAAGATCCTTTTCCCGGCCATGCGTCTGGGCTTCATGGTGGCGCCCAAGGCGATCGACCATACGATCGTCTCGGCGCTGAGCGTGAGCGGCCAGTTCGCCCCCTTGCTGACCCAGGCCGCGCTGGCGGACTTCATGAATGAGGGGCACTTCACCCGCCATCTCAGGCGGATGCGGCGGCTCTATGCGGAGAGACGGCAGTTCTTCCTGGAAAGCGCGCAACGGCACCTCGGAGAATGGCTGGATTTCCACGCGACCGAATCCGGCATCCAGGTCGTCGGCATTTTCCGCGACACATGCAGCGACAGGGCGGTTGCCGAGGCGGCGCTCCAGCAAGGCATCAACGTGTCGGCGCTGTCGATCCAGTACCGCCACGGCACGCAGCAGAACGGCCTTGTCATGGGCTTCGCGGCCGCCGATGCGCAGACGACCGAAAAGACGATGCAAAAGTTTCGCACCGTGCTGCAAAGCCATTTTTCGCGAATGAACAATTCAAGATAAGAAATTGAGATTATGTGCTTTTTAAGCCTGCATCGTGCTGCTGGCGGTGCTAGCCTAGATCTGCCATCCGTTCCCGACAGCGCACCTCGTCGATCGGCCTGCCAAGCGCAGCGAAGCGTGTGGCTGCTTCCTCGAACGCCGCGACCGCCCGGGTTTTGTTACGCTCGGCCCGGCGCTGCACGCCGCGTGCTTCCCACACGGCCGCCACCCAGGGGCCGCCGTTCCACATGCCGGCGACCCGCTCAGCCTCGTCGAGCCGGCGATTGACCTGTTCGATCTCGCCCGCCTCGGCCAGGGCAACGGCGGCCGCCGTACGGAAGGTCATCGAGCAAGGCTGGCAATTGCAGCCCGATGACAGCATGCGGTCACCTTCGCGAATGGTCTCGGCGATCCTCTCGGAGGTGGCGGCGGCGCGCACCTCAAGCCCTTTCAGGCTGATCAGCAGGTGCGGCGCCAGCCAGGAAGAACGGGCAAGGGTGGTGGCGCGGTGGATCAACCGTCCTGCCTGCCATTTCTGGTGGCGGGCAAGCGCGAGTTCCGTCAGGCGCTGGAGCGCCAGTACGCGGCCGGCCACGGTTCCCACCTGCGCGTAGAGTCTTTCAGCGTCGGTCAACATGCGTTCGGCCTCGGCCAGCTGGCCCGAGAAGAGCGCTGCCTCGCCCAGCACGAGCGAGGCCAGGCCGCGCCCGGCGACCGAGCCGGCGCCTTCGGCCACCGACAGGAGCTCTCGTGCAGAGGCGGCTATGTCGTGGTGGCCCTTGGCACTGCAGAGGCAGAATTCGGCCAGGCACAGATGCCCGTCAAAAACGTTGGAGACGAAGGCTGGCTTGGAGCGGACCCATTCGATGAACTCCGCCCTGAACAGTTCGCGCCACTGGCCCTGCATGTGCGCCACCAGGCCGATCAGGGCGCTGGCCTCGCCAACCTCGCGAGCCAACCCCGCGCCCATGGCAAGTTCGCGGGTTTCCCGGCCAACCTGGCCGGCCTTGGCGAAGTCGCCGCTTTGCAGGTGCAGCAGGCCCCAGGCCAGCGAGGCGCGGATGCGGTCGCTCAAACCGACGGGGTCGATAGAGGGCACGGCCAGCGCCTTTTCATAGAGCTTCACGGTTTCGGCGCCCGGGCCGACGCCGAGGTCGATCCGCAGGCTTTCGCTCAGCTGGTTGAACAGCCGGATCGCCTCGGCGCGGTTGCCGGCGTCGAGCGCCGATTGCATCAGGGCGCATTGTGCCTGCTCGTCGGCCGGGTCCAGCGCGATCAGGCGCTGCCAGAGCTTGCCGGCCCGCAGCACCTCGGCATAGCGCTGCCGCAGGGACTGGCGGGGCGTTTCGAACCAGTCGACATAGGGGTCGTCCGGCAGCAGGTCTCCCGTGTAGAGATCGGCGGCCGCTTCACAGGCGGCGGGATCTTCGCCGCGCAAGGCAAGCCTGGCGGCGGCCTCGAAGGTCTCGACGTCGATCTCGATGTCGGCGGCCGGGGCGAGGGCAATGATATCGGCCGCGTGCTCGATGAGGCCATGGGCGCCCAGCGCGCGGCGGGCAAAGTGGATGGCCTTGCGCAGATTGGCGCCCGCGGCCTCCGGATCGAGATCGGGCCAAAAGGCCTCCATGACCTGTTCGCGGTGGATACGGTGGGAGCGGGCGACGGCCAGCAGCTTCACCAGCGCGGCGCCTCGATCCCGGCGCCACGCCGCGGCCGCTACGACCTGATCGTCCAGACTGACGCTGAAGCCGCCAAGCAATTGAATTCGGACACGCAATCGAAAGGCCCTTTCAGGATGCGAGGCCCGCGCGTGCCCGAAATCCGGCCGTCACAAACACCTGCGCGGCGGGGAACGCTGGCGGAACATAGGTTGCCTAGTCTGCACCCGTAGTCAATTCCAACCGTCTCTCACAGGAGGATCAAATGTCTCTTCGTATCGCCGACATCGCGCCCGACTTCACCGCCGAAACCACCCACGGCCCAATCAGCTTCCACGACTGGCTGGGCAATTCATGGGGCATCCTGTTTTCTCATCCCAAGGATTTTACCCCCGTCTGCACCACTGAACTCGGTTACATGGCCAAGCTAAAGCCCGAGTTCGACAAGCGTAACGTCAAGATCATTGGGCTTTCCGTCGATCCGGTCGAGCGTCATGCCGGATGGGCTGATGACATTGCCGAGACCCAGGGACACGCGCCGAATTTCCCGATGATCGGCGACCCAATGCTGGCCATTGCCAAGCTCTACGATATGCTGCCCGCCACGGCCGGCGACAGCGCCGAGGGGCGTACGGCGGCCGACAACCAGACGGTGCGCCATGTCTACGTCATCGGGCCCGACAAGAAGATCAAGCTGATGATCGCCTATCCGATGACCACCGGCCGGAACTTCGACGAGATCCTGCGTGTGGTGGATTCCATGCAACTGACCGCCAAGCATCGCGTCGCCACGCCGGTGAACTGGCGGCAAGGCGACGACGTGATCATCGCAGGTTCGGTATCGAACGACGAAGCCAAGGTGCTCTATCCCGAGGGTTGGAAGCAGCCCAAGCCTTATATCCGCATCGTGCCGCAGCCTCACAGCAACGCCTGAGCGTTCCCGAAGACATCAGGCAACAGGAGGTGACAGTATGAAAACCCGTATCCTTATCCTCGGCGCCGGTTTCGGCGGGCTCGAGCTCAGCACGTCCTTGTCCGAAGCTTTGGGTGACAGCATTGCTGTCACCCTGATCGACAAGTCGGATTCCTTCGTGTTCGGCTTTGCCAAGCTTGACCTGATGTTCGGCCGCGCAACCGAAGCGGCTGTGCGGCTGCCCTACGCCGACTATGCCAAGGCCGGCGTCACGATGAAGCGCGAGACCGTCACCGCCATCGACCCGGAACGGCGGCGCGTGACGACGGATAAAGGTGTGCATGAGGCGGACATATTGGTGATCGCTCTCGGCGCCGACTATGATGTCTCGGCCACACCAGGCATCACGCTCGGCCGCAACGAATTCTACTCGGTTCCGGGCGCCGCCCATATGGCCAAGGTGCTGCCCGGTTTCACCCACGGTCATGCCGTGATCGGCGTCTGCGGCGCGCCTTACAAATGCCCGCCCGCGCCCAGCGAATGCGCCTTGATGCTGCATGACTACCTGACCGAGAGGGGCGTCCGGGGCGACTGCCAGATCACCTATGTGAACTCAATGTCGAGCCCGGTGCCGCCTTCTCCCGAAACGTCGAAGGCGCTTCTGGCCGCCTTCGCCGAGCGCGCCATCACCTTCATCCCCAGCACCCGGGTGGTTTCCGTGGACGAGGGCCGCAAGGTTGTGACGCTCGACAATGGCGGCGAACTGCCCTGCGATCTGTTCCTGGGCGTGCCCCGGAACCGCGCGCCCGATGTCGTCGTCGAGGCCGGCATCACGGAGGGTGGCTGGGTCACAATCGATCCGCGCACACTCGAAACCCGCTTTCCCGGCGTCTACGCGCTGGGGGATCTGGCCAATACGGGTGCGCCGAAGGCGGGCGTCTTTGCCGAGGGCGCCGCACGCACCGTTGCTGCGAACCTGATCGCCAGGCTCCGCCATGAGGAACCGACGGCCAAGAACCCGGGGGCAGGATCCTGCTACATCGAGTTTGGTGCCAACCGGATCGCCAGGGTGGATGTGGATTTCTTCTCCGGCCCAAAACCCACCGGTGCTTTCTATGAACCGTCTGAGGCTTTGCGGGTCGACAAGGTGAATTTCGGCTCCAGCCGCAAGGCCCGCTGGTTCGGGCATTGAGCTTCGACAAAAGCGGGCGCCGATGAATTGTCACCAGCGCCCGTCCATCCGCTTCAGGCCAACTGCAACTGCCTGCGCGGCAGGGGTGGGAAGGCGATCGCTATGCCCGCGGCGCCCAGGCCGATAAGGGCCGAGCCGATGAACAGCCAATGGTAGCTGGCATAGGCGTCGAACACCATGCCGCCGGCGAGCGGGCCGAGCGCCATGCCGAGGCTGGACAGCATGGTGGCGGCGCCGAACACGGTGCCGAGGATGCGCTGGCCGAAATATTCGCGCGCCAGCACGGCATAGAGCGGCATGACGCCGCCATAGGTGGCGCCGAAGATGACGGCCAGCACATAGAACTGGTCGAGCTGGCTGACCGAGAGATAGGCGGCAATGACGATCGCCTGGATTACCAGACCCGCGATCAGCACCGGCTTGACGCCGAGCCTATCGGCCAGCACGCCGTAGAGAAGCCGGCCGCCCAAGCCAGCGAGGCCCTCGACACTATAGATTGTGACGGCCGCCATGGGGGCGACGCCGCACAGCATGGCGTAGCTGACCATGTGGAAGATCGGCCCGGAATGGGCGGCACAACAGGCAAAAAAGGTCAGCCCGAGCACGATGAATTGCGGCGAGCGCAGTGCCTGGGCCACGCTCATGCCGGTGCCCTCGGCGACCGGCGCGGAAGCCCCGCCCGCCACAGCGGGCTTTGGCGGCTGACGCACCAGAAGCACCGCCGGCAGCAGCAGCACCCAGGCCATGATGCCGATGTCGAACATGGCGGTGCGCCATTCATAGGCCGAGATCAGCCAGCGGGCGAAAGGCGAGATCGTCATCGGGGCAACGCCCATGCCGGCCGAGACCAGCGAAACCGCAAGGCCGCGGTTGGTGTCGAACCAGGCCGTGGTCAGCGCGATCATCGGTGCGAAGAAGGCGCTGGCGGCAAGCCCGACGAGGACGCCATAGCTGATCTGGAAGGTCAGCAGCGAGCCGGCGCGGCTCGCCACCACAAGTGCCAGGCCGAGCAGCACGGCACCGATCGCCACGACGATGCGGGCGCCGAAGCGGTCGGACAGCGCGCCCCAGGCGAAACCGCCGAGGCCCATGACCAGGAAGTTGAGCGTCATGGCGCTCGAAATGCCGGCGCGCGACCACTGCGTGTCGATCGCCATCGGTTCGAGAAAGATCGCCAGCGAAAACATCGTGCCGATGGCGACACAGGACATCAGCGCTCCTGCCGCGACGATGACCCAACGATAGGAAAGTTCCATGCAAATCTCCCATGCCAGAGGGCAGCGCTGCGCGCTGCTTGCGTCCGAAGGACGATGGCACCGAAACCGATCCTACAATCTGGTTGCATTTTTTATCCAGTCCGAAACGCTGCTCCAGGCATGCGGGCCGCTCTGTGGCACCAGTCAGATCGGCAGTTCCGACGTGTACTTGATCGTCCAGCTCGGCACGTCGGTCTTGACGTTCTGGACGCCCTTGATGCGGCTCAGATGCTCCGACTGGAAGCGGCGATAGTCGTTGACGTCGGCCGCCACCACGCGCACCAGGGCATCGCAGTCGCCGAGCATCAGGTAGCATTCCATGACCTGCGGCAGCTTGGCCACTTCGGTGGCGAAGTGCTGGATCGTGTCCTCGTCCTGCGTCTTCAGCCAGATGCGGGTGAAGAAGGTGAGGCCCTTGTCGATGCTGGCCGGGTTGAGCACGGCGACATAGCGGTCGATGACGCCTGCCTCCTCCAGCAGCTTGACACGACGCAGGCAAGGCGAGGGCGACAGGCCAACCTCGTTGGCCAAATCGTTGTTGGCCATGCGGCCGTTGCGTTGCAGCGCCCGCAGGATGCGCCTGTCGATGTCGTCGAGTTTCATGGCTCTAGATTCCATATTTTTGATAATATGTGACATTCAGTGCCAAAAATGGATGAATTGCAACAATCTTCGCAACCAAATTGCGGAGAGGTGGGGGTATGTTTGCCGCCGGTATCATGAGAGTTCAAAACCCAGGGAAGCGGCGGCCGCGAGGCCGGCCGCGGCAGAGCATGAGCATTTCACAGGCAGTCGAAGCGGCGGGCGATGGTTCGGGATCCGAGTTCCGCCGGGGCGTGGCGTCCTGCGCGCCGGTGCTGTTGGGCACCATCCCCTATGCGCTCGTGCTTGGCGCGCAGGCAACCCAGAAAGGGTTGAGCACGCTCGAACTGTCCATGATGACGGGGCTGAACTTCGCTGGCGGCTCGGAATTCGCTGCGATCCAGTTGTGGACAGCGCCGCCGCATATCCTGCTCATCGTCGCCATCACCTTCCTGGTCAACAGCCGCCATCTGCTGATGGGAGCAGCACTTGCGCCGTTCCTGCGCGATCTGCCGCGACGCAAGGTGTTTCCAGCACTTTTCGTCCTGTGCGACGAAAGCTGGGCGCTGGGCCTGGCCGATGCCAAACAGCGCGCCGCGGCGGGCATCACGCCGGCCTTCAGCCCGCGCTACTATATGGGCGCGGCACTGGCGATGTACCTGACATGGTTTTCCTTCACCACGCTTGGCGCCTTGCTCGGCCCGATGCTCGGTCATGTCGAGACCTATGGTTTCGACATGGCGTTTCCAGCCGTCTTCCTGGTGCTGATGCGCGGCATGTGGAAAAGTGTTTCGGCGGCGCGGCCCTGGCTGGTCAGCCTGGTCATTGCTGCCCTTGTCTATCTCTTCATTCCTGGTGCCTGGTATGTCGCGGCGGGCGCGGTGTCGGGGCTGCTTGCCGCCTGGCTGATGGCAGGTGACGCATGATCGACACGGCGACCCTTCTCACCATCGTGCTGATGGCCGGCGTCACCTATCTCACGCGGATCGGCGGCTATGTCGTGCTGCGCAACCGCGTGCTCAGCGCGCGTGCGACCGCGGTGATGGAGGCGGCGCCCGGTTGCGTGCTGATCTCGGTCATCGCGCCGGCCTTCGTGTCGCGCAATCCCGCCGACCTTCTGGCGCTGGCCATCACCTTCATCGCGGCGACGCGGCTTCCCATGCTGCCGACCGTGCTGATCGGCATCGCTTCGGCGGGGCTGCTCAGGCATTTCATCGGCTAAAATGAAAAAGGCAGGCGCGAACGCCTGCCTTTCGAGTTCAAATGATCGAGAGCCTTACGCGGCAACTGCGGCCTGCTGGCTGGCGACCACGGCGTCGACCTTGGCGGTCGCCTTGGCGAGCGCCGCGGTGACCGCGTCAGGACCCATGCCGACGCCTTCGATGCGGATGACGTCGACATCGGTCATGCCGAGGAAGCCGAGCACGCCGCGCAGATAGGGAATGGCGTGATCGAACTGAACGGCCGCACCTTCCGAATAGATGCCGCCCGAAGCCAGCACGATATAGACCTTCTTGCCGGTGACGAGGCCCTTGGGGCCGTTCTCGCCATAGGCAAAGCTCCGGCCGGAGCGGGCGATGTGGTCGACCCAGGACTTCAGCGTCGAGGAGATGTTGAAGTTGATGAAGCCGGTGGCGAGGATCACCGTGTCGGCGGCGAACAGTTCGTCGAGCACGACGTCGGAGACGCCGACGACTTCCGCCTGGCGCGGGGTGCGCGCTTCAACCGGCGTGTAGATGCCGGTCGCGTAGTCGGCATCGATATGCGGCAGCGGGTTGGCGACGAGGTCACGCACGACAAGCGTGTTCGACGGATCGGCGGCGAGGAGCTTTTCGGCGAATTCGGTGGCGATGCGGGTCGAGTGCGAGGCGGCGCCGCGCGGGCTCGAGGTAACGAGAAGAATGGACATAGCGGGTTTCTCCAGTGGAATGAATTGTCCCGCTAGATATGGGATATCCATCCATCAGATAAACTGGTATATTTTATATACGATCCATCCACAAAATAGATACAGCGATGCAGCCCAACCCGACACTCGACCAGCTTCAGATATTCGTTGCCGTCGCCGACAGCGGGAGTTTCTCGGCGGCCGGCCGCAGGCTCAACCGGGCGCAATCCGTCATAAGTTATGGCATCGCCAATCTCGAGGCGCAGCTGGGGCTGAAGCTGTTCGAACGCGAGGGCACGCGCGAGCCGCAACTGACCGAGATCGGCCGGTCGATGCTTGAGGATGCAAGGCGCATGATCGGGGTCCTGCAGCGTATGCGGTCGCGCGTCGATGGCCATCATCATGGACTGGAGGCCGAAGTGGCGCTGTCGGTCGACGCGACGTTGCCGTCGCCCGTGCTGGTGCGGGTGCTGAAGGCGTTCGAGGCGCAGTTTTCGACCGTGATGCTGCGCCTGCATATAGGCTCGCTTGGATTGATCCCGGACCACGTCGTCAATGGACAGGCCGATCTTGGCATTGGCGGTCTGCTGGGCGAGGTCGACGTCCATCTCGTGCGCATCGGCTTCATGTCGATGGTGCCGGCGGCGGCCCCCGGCCATCCCCTGGCGCTGCTGCCGAAGCCGGTGAAGATCGGGGATGTGCGCGAGCACACGCAACTTGTCGTCACCGATCAGTCCGAACGCACCAAGGGGCGCGACTATGGCGTCTTTGCCTACCGCACCTGGCGGCTTTCGGACATGCGCACCAAGCATACGCTGATGCGCGAGGGGCTGGGCTGGGGTGGGCTGCCGCGCTGGCTGATCGCCGACGATCTGGCCACCGGCCGTTTGGTGGAACTTGATCTCGAACCCTACGAGGAAATCAGTTCGCCACTGTTTGCCATGCATCGCAACGATCGCAGCCCGAAACCGGCCGCCGCCTGGCTGATCGAACGGTTCAAAAGCGAACTCGGCTGCTTCAACGAGTTCAAGCCGGGCGAGGTGCCTACAGCGCCGCGCGTCCCTGGGGACGCGCAAAGGACGCTGTAGAACCTTGATTTTGCGCATGATCTCCAGCGAACGTCGATTCCGATTTTTGCTGATGCGAACCTTTGGTTCGGGGTCATGCGCTGGGACGAGTCGGAGACAATCCGTCAATCAGCGCCATGAGCACGGCGCGGTAATCCTGCGCCGAAGCGCCGGCCTCGATGGCAAGTGCGGCGCGGTCGAAGGCGGAGGCAAGCAGCGCGGTCAATGCATCCACCGGCAGTCTCGTCATCGCGTTGGCCCGCATCGCCGCGACCAGGCCCTCGCGCAGCGAGCGGTTGCCGTGGCGGTTGTCGATCGCATCCATGGCGGCGCGGCCAAGCACGGCGGGGCCGTCAAGCAGCAACAGCCGCGTGCGGCCGGGCGCGCGCATGGCGGCGAGATAGGCGTCGGAGCCGGCGATCAGCGCATCGCGGGCCTCGAGCGAGGGTGGCGAAGCGCGCTCGATCTCTTGCGCCACCGCCTGCGCCTCCTGCTCGACCACGGCGGCGAACAGCGCCTGCTTGTCGGCGAAGTGATGGTAGAGCGCGCCGCGCGTCACGCCGGCAGCGGTGACGATCTCCGGCGTGCCGGTCTCGGCATAGGATTTTTCCGTGAACAGCTTTCGCGCCGCCGCGATCAATTCGGCGCGAGTCGCCTCAGTGCGGTCGCGGTTGGAACGGCGCGCGGATTCCTGTTGCATACATGCAGCCTGTATGTTAATTCGATTTACATGCAGACTGTATGTTATGTCCAGGGAGAAGGAAAGATGAAGACCACGAGCTATTACCCCGTGCTGATGACCGGCGACGTCGCCGGGACGGCGGCCTTCTATGTCGAGCATTTCGGCTTCCGGCCGTTGTTCGAAAGCGACTGGTATGTGCACCTGCAATCGGTGGATAATAAACGCGTCAATCTCGGCATCGTCCAGGGCGACCACGAGACGATCCCGGAGGAGGGGCGGGGGCGCAGTTCGGGCCTGTTGATCAATTTCGAGGTCCGCGACCCCGATCCGGTCTATGAGCGGATCCTCGCCGCTGGTCTGCCGATCCTGCGAGCGCTGCGTGACGAGCCCTTCGGCCAGCGCCATTTCATCACCCGGGACCCCAACGGCGTGCTGATCGATGTCATCAAGCCGATCCCGCCCAGCGAGGAATTTCTGGCGCAATATGCCGAGGGCGCAGCGGGGGTTTGACCCTCAGCCCGCCCTTGCCACCGGCGTCACCGCCACCTGGCTGACGCCGGTGCGGCGTACCACCGTGCACAGCGTCTCGCGGCCGATGCGCTCGGCGTCGAGCATCCGCACGAGGTCGTCGACGCCGGTGACCGGGCGCCCGTCGATAGCCGCGATGATGTCGCCCTCTTTCAGCCCCGCCTTGGCCGCCGGGCCGGTCTTTTCGACGCTGCGCAGCCGCACGGCGGTGCTGGTCGACACTTGCGACAAGAGCGCCGCGCGGCGCGGCAGATTGGTTGTATCGGCCGAGACGCCGATGAAGGCGCGCCGCACGCGGCCGAAGCGGATGATCTCCGAAATGACGAAATTGGCGGTGTTGGAGGCGACCGCGAAGGCAATGCCTTGCGCACCGTGGATCATGGCGGTGTTGACGCCGATGACCTCGCCTGCCGACGACACCAGCGGCCCGCCGGAATTGCCAGGATTGAGCGCGGCATCGGTCTGGATGACGTCGTCTATCAGCCGGCCCGTCGAAGCGCGCATCGAGCGGCCGAGCGCCGAGACGACACCCGAGGTGACCGTCCATTCGAAACCGAGCGGATTGCCGATGGCGATGGCGATCTGGCCGCGCCGCAGCCGCTTGGAATCGCCGAGCGGCGCGACATCAGTGAAGCTGCCGTCGGCGCGCACCAGCGCGATATCGGTGTCGGGATCGCGGCCTAGCACGCGGCCCTCGCTTGAGGCGCCGTCCGGCATCGACACGCGCACCGTCCTGGCATCTCCGACGACATGGAAATTGGTGACGACCAGCCCGTCCGGCGCGATGACGAAGCCCGAGCCATGTCCACCCTGGCCGCCAATGCGCTCGATGCGGCAGACGGCCGGACCGATGCGGTCGACCGCATCGGCGACCGTCATCGAATAGGCGTCGAGCAACGTCTCGTCAGATTGGAATTTGGCGGCGGCGAGGGCCATGGATGGGCTCCGTGTTTTCAGGCTTGATCGTGATTTTTTCCTGTTCGTGCCGTTATCCCGAAACCGCTGAGCACTTTTGGGCGGCACGCACTATATGTGCGGAGCGGCTGGAACGGCCGCGACCTGACCAGATGGCCAGTCAAACCGCCAACTAGCCGTCAGGCGAGTACCTCCAGGGGCGCCGTCGGGCGATATCTGGGACATGACGAACCCCAGGAGACATCGATGAGTGATTTCAATCTGAATGCGTTTTCGCAAGCCGTTGCCGACCTTGCCGGGAAGGCTGCGCCGGCAATGGCTAGCTTCGCCACCCATCACCATCGCACGGCAAGCGCCTTCCACTGGAGCGACGGCTATTTCGTCACCGCCGAGGAGGCTGTCGAGGCCGGCGAGGAGATCGAGCTGATGCTGGCTTCGGGCGTGACGGTGAAGGCCGAACTGGTCGGCCGCGATCCGTCGACGGGCGTTGCCTTGTTGAAGCCCGCGGATGCGGCTGGCGCGCCTGTCCTTGCCAGGGCCGATGCCGTTCGACCTGGCAATATCGCCATCGCCATCGGCAACAGCCAGGGTTCGGCGCTGGCGGTGTCGGGCTCGGTCGGCGAAGTCGGTCCGGCCTGGCGCTCGATGCGCGGCGGCACGATCGACCGCCGCATCCATCTGGCTGTCGGCGCCGGCGGCCGCTTCGAGGGCGGCCCGGTGCTGGACGCCAAGGGCGCGCTGATCGGCATGCTGTTGTTCGGGCCGCGCGGCCGTGCGCTGGTCATGCCCTATGAGACGATCGAGCGGGCAGTGGCGACATTGCGCGAAAAGGGCCATGTCGCGCGCGGCTATCTCGGCGCCGGCCTGCATCCGGTGCGCGACCGCGACGCCCATGGTGCGATGGTGATGAGCCTAGACGACGCCGGTCCGGCCAAGGCCGCCGGCCTGTCGCTGGGCGACATCATCGTGGCATGGAACGGCGAGGCCGTGCATGGCCCGCGCGACCTGATCCGTCGGCTCGGCCCTGACAGCGCCGGTGCTTCCGTGACGCTTGGCGTTGTGCGTGGCGGTGAACAGCGCGATGTGACATTGACCATCGGCGAAAAGCCGCTGAGCTGAGAGGATCGATGGAAACGCTCGCCGGCGACCGGATCGTGAGCAACAGCGCCGCTTCGCGGCGGCTGGTGGTGCTGGTTGCGCTCGGCGATGCCGCGCGCGCCGAGCGCCTGGCCGCCACGCTTGCCGCCAGCGACGACCTGCTGCCAGTGGTGGCCGGCGGCGGCAGGGCCGATGTCGCCATCATCGATGACAGGAGCGGAGATGCCGCGCCGGCCTCCATACCGCGCGTGCTGCTGTCAGGACGCACCGGCGGCGAGCGGCCCGCCGGCGAGGTGTTCGCGGTCATGCCCGCGAGCGCCGACGATCTGCTGATCGCCGCGGCGGTGCGGCTGGCGGCGGCCGGCTATCGCGTCACGGGCGAGGGCAGAAGCGGGCGCCATGAGGATTTCCATGCCGGCCAGGACGAGCCGTTCGAGGATGAGGTCCTGGACGAGCATGCCGCCCGTCCAGCGCTGTCGCCGCGCGAGGCCGAAGTGCTGGCGTTGCTCGCCGAAGGCGCGCCCAACAAGGTGATCGCTCGGCGGCTCAACATTTCCGTGCACACGGCGAAATTCCATGTCGCGGCGATCCTGATCAAGCTGGGGGCGGCCAACCGCACCGACGCCATCGCCATTGCGATGCGGCAGGGGCTGGTGCTGGTTTAGCCTCCGCTGCGTAACCCACATCCGGGCATCTCGGGCCTTGCGCTGTGGTCGCCCGCCGCGCAAAGGTTCGCGCCTGCCATGTAGCAAGGGAGGCGCAAGGAATGTCGCTCAAGGGAAAGACGCTGTTCATCTCCGGCGGGTCGCGCGGCATCGGGCTGGCGATCGCGCTGCGGGCGGCGCGCGACGGCGCCAATGTGACGATCGCCGCCAAGACCGCCGAACCGCATCCCAAGCTGCCGGGCACGATCTACAGCGCGGCGCAGGAGATCGAGCAGGCCGGCGGCAAGGCGCTGCCTGTGCTTTGCGACATCCGCGAGGAGGCGCAGGTGGCCGAGGCTGTTGCAAAGACGGTCGAGAAATTCGGCGGCATCGATATCTGCGTCAACAATGCCAGCGCCATCCAGCTCACCGGCACGCTGGAGACCGACATGAAGCGCTACGACCTGATGCACCAGATCAACACGCGCGGCACCTTCCTGGTCTCCAAAATATGCATTCCACACCTGAAGTTAGCCAATAATCCTCACATCCTGAATCTGGCGCCGCCGCTCGACATGAAGGCCAAGTGGTTCAAGAACCATGTCGCCTACACCATGGCCAAGTTCGGCATGTCGATGTGCACGCTCGGGATGAGTGCGGAGTTCGCCAAGGACGGCATCGCGGTCAATTCGCTGTGGCCGATCTCGACCATCGACACGGCGGCGGTGCGCAACCTGCTCGGCGGTGCGACGGTCGCGGCGATGAGCCGTTCGCCCGACATTATGGCCGACGCCGCGCATGCCATCTTCATGCGGCCCTCGCGTGAGACATCAGGCAATTTCTACATCGACGAAGAGGTGCTGCGCGCCGAGGGCGTCAGCGACTTTGCAATCTATGCGCCCGGCGCGACCGGACCGCTGGCCGGCGACTTTTTCGTGCCGGACGAGGTGTTTGCGAATTCGGAGACGAAGGTCAGAAGCATTTACTGACTGGAACCACGCCCGCCGGCGCTGCCCTTCATCCGCCTGCCGGCACCTTCTCTCCGTATAGTGACGGGCGAGAAGGGAGCCTCACACCTCTTCCTTCTTGCCTTTGCTCAAACCCATCAGCCTGTCGATATAGGCCAGCATCAGCGCCGAGACGACGAAGGCAAGGTGGATGATGGTCAGCCACATCAGCTGGTCGGTCGAATAGGAGGATGAGTTGAGGAACACCTGCAGGAGGTGAATGGAGGAGATCGCGACGATGGTCGAGGCGACCTTGACCTTCAGCGAGCCGACATCGATCGTGCCCAGCCAGTGCACGCCGCCGCCGTCCTGGTCGTCGAAGCGGCTGACGAAGTTTTCGTAGCCCGAGATGATGACCATCACCACCAGCGAGGCGACCAGGGCGGCATCGATCAGGCCGAGCATCTTCAGGATGGTGTCGGTGTCGCCGAGCATGAATACCGTGGTGATGAATTCGTAGAGCTTCTTGCCGAAGGACAAGGCATAGACGGCCAGTGCCAGGCCGAGCCCGATATAGAAGGCGACCAGCAGCCAGCGCGAGGCAAGGATGATCGATTCGATGGCGAGTTCGAGACGCTTCATGAATGGTTCCGGTTGTTCCCTGGTCGGTGGCTGTATTTCGGCCAGGCCGATGCTTTTTGCAAGATAGCAAAAAACCCCGCCGGAGAGGGCCGGCGGGGCTCAATGCGTCCCGCTGGAGTCGGGACGGGGCAGGGAACGCCCAGCCCTGAATCTGGGGTCAGCAAGCCTGTGATTCAATGAGCCGGTTCCGATGCCGGTACAAATCTTCTTGAGCCCGGTGCCGGGATCCGAAGCTCTCCCATCCCCGATCGAGTCGGGGATGGGTGCTTCTCGCCTTGAGTCCGCAAACCAGGTCATGGTTTTGAAATCATGACCTAATTGTTGCTGGCGACCGGTGCCACCAGCGAGGTGATGCGGCGGATGGCGACGCGCCGGTTCTCGCGGTTGGGCGCCGAGGTGTTGACCTTCAGATACTGCTCGCCATAGCCCTGCGTCGTCAGGTTCTCCGGTGGGATGCCGAAGGCATTGGTCAGCGCTTCGGCAACCGCTTCGGCGCGGCGGTCCGACAGGGCAAGGTTGGCTTCCGGCGTGCCGACGGCGTCGGTGTGGCCCTCGATCAGGAAGGTCTCGGCCGGGTTCTTCTTCAGCAGTTTCTCCATGGCGCTAGCGACGCCCTCGAGCTTCTGCACCTCGGTGTCGGAGATCGAGGAGGAGCCGAATTCGAAGTTCAGCGTGTCGAGGTCGACGCGGCGTGCGATGTCGCGCACGCGGGCCGAACGCTTGACCTCGTCGATCGAATAGAGACGCTGGACCCTCTCCACTGGCGGCTGGTCGAGGAAGGTGTAGTAGTCGTCATCGCTTTGGACATCCTCGGAATCGAGGATGTACTGCCGGCGTGGGATGTTGAGCCGCATCGGCGGCAGGTCGTCGCCGGGATCGCGCCAGTCGCCGTCATCCTGATAGTTCCGCTCGTCGACATAGCTCAGCACATATTCGCGCCCATCCGGCGTGATGCGCGAACGCTGGATGACATCGCCGTAACGGTTGCGGATGGTGACGATCTGGACGCCATTGTCGCGTTGGACCGTCTCGCGTGTACGGCCCTGCGACAGATCCTCGTAATAGACGTCCTTGGCGCCGCGGTTCATCCGCGAGCCCTCATTGCTCTGGACGATCGTCTGGCCGCCGAGCTGGATGATGACGCGGTCGCCAATCTCCTTGAGCACGTCGACGCCCTTGGGACGACGGCGGTCGCGGATGTTCTCGTCGGGCGCCCGGTCGAGGCGCTTGCCCTTCTCTTCCGTTACCGGGACGAGCTTTTCAGGCTTGATCTCCTGCTGGGCTGCCTTGTCGTCGGTTGGAGGCGGACCCTGGTCGACAGGAGCAACCACCGGCTTCTGGCCCTGGTCGCCGCCTTGCTGGGCGTTCTGGCCACCATTCTGCTGTTCGCCATTCTGCTGGCCGTTCTGGTCGCCATGCTTGCGGCCGCCGCCCTTGCGCTGGGCATCCTTCTGGCTGTCGAGGATGGGTGCAGCGTTCTTGTCGGCGGGCGCTTCGCCCTGCACGGGGTTTTCCCCCTGGGCAGGCGCGGCCGTGTTGCCATTGGCGGGCTGTTCACCGGTTGCCGGCTTCACGCCATTGGCCGGTTGCTCGCCCGTCGCGGGCTGCTTGCCCGTCTGCGGTTGTTCGCCTGTCGCCGGCTGCTCGCCATTGGCGGGCTGTTCGCCCGCGGGCTTCCTGCCGTGCTTCTTTGTCTTGTCCTGGGGCTGCTCGCCCTGGGTCGCGGGCTGTTCGCCGGCAGGCGCGGGTTCAACCTTCGGCGTCACGGCTTGGCCGGCCGGAGCTTCCTTCGGCGTGGGTGCGGCTTCCGGCGTCACCGCCGGGGCAGTAGGCGCCTCCTTCTGCTGCTCCTGCTTGTGTTTCTTGCCGGGCTTGACTGGCTGGTTGTCGTTGGCGGGCTGTGTCTCACCAGCCGGAGCCTGTTCGGCTGGCGCCTGCTCGGTCTGCTGCTGCTGATCGCGCTTCTTCTTGCGCGGCTGCTGCTCTTCTGCGGGTGCCGCCTGTTCGGCCGGCGCCTGCTCGGTCTGTTGCTGCTGGTCGCGCTTCTTCTTGCGCGGCTGCTGCTCTTCTGCGGGTGCCGCCTGTTCGGCCGGCGCCTGCTCTGTCTGCTGCTGCTGGTCGCGCTTCTTCCTGCGTGGCTGCTGCTCTTCGGCGGGGGCTGCCTGTTCGGCCGGCGCCTGCTCTGTCTGCTGCTGCTGGTCGCGCTTCTTCCTGCGTGGCTGCTGCTCTTCGGCGGGGGCTGCCTGTTCGGCCGGCGCCTGTTCGGCCTGTTGCTGCTGTTCGTGCTTCTTCTTGCGGGGCTGCTGCTCCTCGGCGGGTGGAGCAGGCTGTTCGGCAGCCGGGGCTGCCTGCTCGGCCGGCGCCTGTTGGGCCTGCTGATCGCGCTTCTTCTTGCGCGGCTGCTCCTGGTCGGTCGGCTGTGCCTCGTCGGTCGGTGCGTCCTGTGCCAGGATCAGCGGCGTTCCACCGCCTTGCGTGGGGTCGAACGCGGCACTTCCCTGAAGCGGGAACGCGCCCAACGGCGCGGATGCCATCAACAGGCCAAGTGCGGTGCCTGCCAGAATCCGTGGTTGGCGTTTCATCGAAAACTCTCCTTGTGGGGTCCCATCCTTGCCGAAACCGATCTTAGCCCGATTGGTTCCAGTTTGGCGGGGATAGACGCCGTAAAGGGCGTTTGGCCGGCCTTTTGAAGGCAACTTCGTGTCATTCGGCCCGGTTGCGGCCGCATTTCAACCGTTGTCGCGCTTGACCTTGGCGATGGCTGGGGCCACATCCCCAAAATGGAAACGCCGTTCTGGAAAACAAAGACGCTGGAGCAGATGAGCCCGGCCGAGTGGGAATCGCTGTGCGATGGCTGCGGCAAATGCTGCCTGTCGAAGCTCGAGGACGAGGACACCGGCGAGATTTACTGGACCAGCGTCGGCTGCCGGCTGTTCGACGCGCAGACCTGCCGCTGTTCAGACTACGCCAACCGGCTGGCGCGCGTCCCCGATTGCGTTGGGCTGACGCCGCAGAATGTGCGCACCATCAGCTGGTTGCCAAGCACCTGCGCCTACCGGCTGGTGGCCGAGGGCCGCGATCTCTATTGGTGGCACCGGCTGGTGTCGGGCAGCGCCGAGACCGTACACGAGGCCGGCATCTCGATGCGCGGCCGGGTGAAGGCGAGCGAGACCGACCTGGCCGAGCCTGAAGATTATTTTGATTATATGCTCGACCACGAGCCTTGAGGTCCGTTCCGCACAGCTCCGAACAAGGAATACGAGCAACAACGTTTTGAGCGCGCATTGCTCGAAACCTGGCGAAGATTTCCTTTCCCGCCATATGAACCGCAGATGAACGGCGGGTTCGTAAACAGTTCAGACAGGCTGGTGCATTCTCCCATCATCGCTTTCAAGAGGACGGGCACAAGCCCGCAACAAGGAGAGAAGACCATGTTCAACACGGTGAAAACGGCAGCCCTCTCGGCCCTGGTCGGCCTCGGCGCGCTGACAGCCATTCCCGCCCATGCCGACAGCCTCTATCTCGGCTTCGGCAACAACCAGGATCCGCGCTTCGGCGTCTACGCCGGCGACGACGGCTATCGGCATCGCCGCGATGAGCGCCGTGACGACTGGCGCGGTGACGATTGGCGCCGCGACGGCTGGCGCCGCGGCTGTTCGCCGGATCGCGCCCTCGACAAGGCGGAGCGCATGGGCCTCTACCGAGCCCGCATCGTCGACGTCAACCGCCGCGTGGTCAAGGTCATGGGCCGCCAGGACGGCGACCGCGTCGTCGTCGTGTTCGCCAACCAACGCGGTTGCCCGGTTATCTATCGCTGAGGCTGCAAATCGGAGTGGCATCATCTTCTTCGAAGGTGAGCCTGGAGACGTGATCCCTACGGGGTCAGTCTGGAGACACGACCTTCTATGAAGGTCGGTCTGGAGGCATCATCTTCTTCGAAGATGAGCCTGGAGACATGACCCCTACGGGGTCAGTCTGGACTAGCGGAGCCCCTGTCCCATCGGGCGGGTGCGGCTCGAAAAACCCCCGCGGGAGCGATCCCGCGGGGTTTTTCATGGATGCGCCGGCCGACAATCCATGGCTGGGCGAAGAGCCCGGCCAGGGATTGTCGGAGCTGGTTACTTCAGTTCGAAGGTGACGGTCACCTGGACGTTATAGGCGTTCTCGCCGGCCTGCACCGGCGCGGCGCCTGCCGCGGCGTCGAAAGCCTTGGCGTTGATCGGCATCGGTGCCGGCCTGATGTTCTGATCCGTGATCTCGAGCACCTTGCCGAGGCTGACGCCGGCCGCCGCGGCAAGCGTCTTGGCCTTGGCCACGGCGTCGGCCACCGCTTTCTTGCGCGCCTCGGTGACGGTGGCCGCCGGATCGTCATTGGTGAAGGCGATGCCGCCGCCCTGGTTGACACCGAGCGAAACAGCCTTGTCGAGGATCTCGCCCGTCTTGTCGATGTCGCGCACGCGGACCGAAAGCGTGTTGGTCACCTGGTAGGCGACGAGCTCGCCTTCCTGGCTGCCATCGGGTTTGTTGGTGTAGTTGTAGCGCGGGTTGATCTGGATGCCCGCCGTCTGCAGGTCGCGATCCTTGATGCCTGCCGCCTTCATCGCCGCGATCACGGCGGCCATGGCGTCGTTGTTGGCATCGAGTGCGGCCCGCGCCGTCTTGGCTTCGCGCATCACGCTGAGCGATAGCAAAGCCAGGTCGGGAGGGGTGGTCGCTTCGCCTTCACCCGAAACAATGATGCGGGCGGGCGTCGGCGAATCGGCGGCTCCAGCCATCGCCGGAAAAGCGATTGCAGCGGCGAGCGCGAGGGGCAAAAGATGTCTGGTCATGAAAATCTCCTTGGTCTGCGATCCAGTCGCAAGAGGTCGCGTAGGGCGCGATTATGGGTTGATTTGGGCGTTCCGCGAAAGCCCGTCGGGAAAGCCTTGTGCCGGAAAGCGAAAGACATTAATCCAGCCCACGTGGGGCCTGTAGCTCAATGGTTAGAGCCGGCGGCTCATAACCGCTTGGTTGGGGGTTCGAGTCCCTCCGGGCCCACCATCGTCCTCTAGACCCTGTGTAAATCCTACAAACTGCTGTTTCCAAAGCGCTTTCCGCCCTGTATGGTTCCAACATCGGCTCCAACATTTTGGTGGTTTGCGTGGCAAAGTCGCTGGTCTTGTACGAAAGAAAAGCGCCTATTTTTACGTGCGCAGGATACCCGAAGAGGTCCGCTCGCTGCTTGGCGGCAAGCAACAGGTAACCCGGAGCCTCAACACCACGGACTTTCGTGTCGCTTCCGATAGGGCGAGGAGGAAGGCAGCGGAAACGGACAAGGTTTTCGCTGATGCGCGTCTGGGCAAAGCGCCAAGCGCGGCGGCAAGCCGTCGCGTCACGCGCGAACAGCTTTTCGATGCTGCCCGGCTGCACCTATGAGGCCTGGACCAAACCTGCACGACGGGCCGCTTTCAAAAATGCCCTTCTTGCTTGTTGCGGAGCCCGCCATCCGTCCAAGGAGTCGCGGCAAGTGCGGCAGGCAGCTCGATAGCTTGGTCCTCTCGCCCATTCTGGCCATTGGTCATGAAGGCACTCAAGTGCTTCCCAACTGCTGGCAACCACCCGCTCCCTTGAGGGTCTCACGCGCAGTCTCACTGGTTCGGAAAATCGAATATCCCTCATAGCTTTCTCCGTTCCCACGGACAGATTACATCGGCTTGTTGTAGGGGCCTGTCGAAGCGGCTCCGAAAGCGCCGACTGCCTTGGCCGCGACGATGTCGCCTGCGTCCGGTACAAGCAGATCCATGCGGCGGGCGAAGGCAATAAAAGTGCTGCGAGCGGTTTCGGCATCCACCTCGCCGGCGAGGGCTGCCCGACAGGCATTGAGCGCCACGCCATGAGCAGGGTTTCGCTTCGATGGCGGCCATTCATCCAGCAGGACAAAGGCGTCTTTTACGCTTTGAATGTTGGTCGGAAACCCAAGACCCACGAGCACCCTCACGGGATGCTGAAATTGATTGTGTTCCATGCTTTCCTCCGTTTCACGTGATTGGCTCAGTCGATCGGAAGCCGTTCCCACGGCGCGTGCGCGATAGATTGCGTGCGTCGCGCCTTAGCCTGCCGAACTCCCGTTTCCAGGAGGGCCTTTGCTGTCGGTAAGATTCCGCGCAGCCAGAAACATCACCGTGTATGCCGCTTTGCGCCGGTCCCAACCCGCGGCCTCTGCTCTGTCGAGCAACTCGACCAGTATCGGGTCAAGCGCAACCTTCAGGTCTGCTTCGTAGTTCAGATCGGTGGCCGCACGCGACGGCGGGGGGATTACGTTCAAGTTCATCACGTTCATGGCTCTACCCATTTGTCAGGGTGTCCGCGCCCACCGGGCGCGGACACAGCCGTTACCATCAGAAGTCCATGCCACCAGCCGGCATTGCCGGAACGGCGGGTTCCTTCTTCGGCTTCTCGGCAACCATCGCTTCCGTGGTTACCAGCAGGCCGGCAACCGATGCCGCATCCTGGAGTGCGGTCCGCACCACCTTCACCGGATCGATGACGCCCTCGTTGTAGAGGTCACCGAAGGCGTTGGTCTGCGCGTTCCAGCCCCAGCCGAACTCCGGTTTCTCACGCAGCTTGCCGACGATGATCGAGCCTTCCGCGCCGGCGTTCTCGGCGATCTGGCGCACCGGCGCCTCGATCGCGCGGCGCACGATCTCGATACCGTGTTTCTGGTCCTCATTCTCGGCCTGCACGCCGTCCAGTGCCTTGGCGGCGCGCAGAAGCGCCACGCCGCCACCTGGCAACACACCTTCCTCGACCGCAGCGCGCGTCGCATGCATGGCATCGTCGACGCGATCCTTGCGTTCCTTGACCTCGACCTCGGTCGAGCCGCCGACGCGGATGACGGCGACGCCGCCGGCGAGCTTTGCCAGCCGCTCCTGCAGCTTTTCCTTGTCGTAGTCGGAGGTGGTCTCCTCGATCTGCGCCTTGATCTGACTGACGCGGCCCTGGATCTCGTCCTTCGAACCGGCGCCGTCGACGATGGTGGTGTTCTCCTTCTCGATCGACACCTTCTTGGCGCGGCCCAGCATGTTGAGCGTGACATTCTCAAGCTTGATGCCGAGATCTTCCGAGATCGCGGTGCCGCCGGTTAGGATGGCAATGTCCTCCAGCATCGCCTTGCGGCGGTCGCCGAAGCCGGGCGCCTTGACGGCGGCGACTTTGAGGCCACCGCGCAGCTTATTGACGACCAGCGTCGCCAACGCCTCGCCCTCGACATCCTCGGCGATGATCAGCAGCGGTTTGGACGACTGCACAACAGCCTCCAGCACCGGAAGCAGCGCCTGCAGATTGGACAGCTTCTTTTCGTGGATCAGCACATAGGGCTCTTCCAGCTCCACGCGCATCTTGTCCTGGTTGGTGATGAAGTAGGGGCTGAGGTAGCCACGGTCGAACTGCATGCCTTCGACGACTTCCAGCTCCGTTTCCGCGGTTTTCGCTTCCTCGACGGTGATGACGCCCTCATTGCCGACCTTCTGCATCGCTTCCGCAAGGAAGCGGCCGATCTCGGCATCGCCATTGGCCGAGATGGTGCCAACCTGGGCGATCTCATCATTTCTGGTCACCTTGCGGGCGTTGGTCTTCAACTCCTGGACAATCGCCTCGACGGCCTTGTCGATGCCTCGCTTCAGGTCCATCGGGTTCATCCCCGAGGCAACGGCCTTGGCGCCTTCCTTGACGATCGCCTGCGCGAGAACGGTCGCGGTCGTGGTGCCGTCCCCGGCGATGTCGTTGGTCTTCGAAGCGACTTCGCGGACCATCTGCGCGCCCATGTTCTCGAACTTGTCCTCAAGCTCGATTTCCTTGGCGACGGTGACGCCGTCCTTGGTGATGCGCGGGGCGCCGAACGACTTGTCGATGACGACGTTGCGGCCCTTGGGGCCGAGCGTCACCTTCACCGCGTCGGCGAGGATGTTGACGCCGCGCAGCATGCGCTCACGGGCGTCGGAATGAAATTTCACTTCCTTGGCAGCCATTGGATCACTCCTTCAATAGGCAGCTTCATTGACTGGATTGCGGTTGAAGCCTCGGTCAGGCGGCCTTCTTGACCGCCGAGATCTGCTCGATCACGCCCATCACGTCGCTTTCCTTCATGATCAGCAGGTCCTCGCCATTGAGCTTGATCTCGGTGCCGGACCATTTGCCGAACAAGATGCGGTCGCCGGCCTTGACATCGAGCGGCGTGAGCTTGCCGCTCTCGTCGCGCGCACCCGGGCCGACGGCGATGACTTCGCCCTCCTGCGGCTTCTCCTTGGCAGTGTCGGGGATGATGATACCGCCGGCCGTCTTCTCTTCGGCCTCGATGCGGCGAACCAGGATACGATCGTGCAATGGACGGAACGTCATGTCGTTCTCCTTCAGGACAAACAGATTTTTGAGGTTCCTCCACACCGGACCGGCAATATCGGACCGGTGCAGGGCGTCGCGACCCCTTTCTCAGGCATCGCGCGCATATCGAGCTAGTTTTGGAATTTTCGAGTTTCAAGGGCTCGCCAGAAAAATTTTGGCGCTCTGCATTCGAGAGTGCTAGGGACATGAATTCATGAAGCTATTTTCGCTGGGACGCGCGATTCCAGGTCTTGAAATTCGACCCGAACTCATCGAAATTTTTTGCGGTTGGAGTCCCGAAAGGGATCACTGCAACACCAACGGTGCCAAGGAGATTGTCAGGAAACGGAGACCATCGATGGAACGAACCTTGTCGAAAATGCCCTTGATCGCCCCTGAGGCCTCTGATCCTTCGCTTGACCGCCTGCTGTTTCCGGCGCGGCACTTTAATCACCCCGATGAGGTGGTGGACGACCGCACGCTCGACACTCAGGAAAAGCGCGCCATTCTTGCCTCATGGGCATCGGATGCTTGCGCTGTCGAATCAATGCCCGCGCTGCGAAAGCCACCGGGTGCTCCTTGCCCGGTGACGTTCGACGCCGTCATGGATGCACTTCGCCGACTGGACGATAGTCGCGCCGAGCTTGCCAGTGACTTCAAGGAACGGCGGGACCGAGAACGCCCGCAAAACCTTGACGCCTGAATGCAACAAGGAAGGAGAGACGCATGGTCAGCAGGGAATTCCGGCTGCAGATGGAGGGCTACGGTCTCACAACCGCGGAGATCCACTACCATCTCCCCGATCATCCAAGCCTTTTGCAGCTCTACGTTTGGCAGGAATACGATCTCGCACCGGAATTCCCCACTCTGAAAGGGTTTCTGAATTACTGGGAGCGCGAACTCGAAGGCGCGCTCCATTCCGTGCGCGTTGCCCATCACCGCTTGATCCGGCCTTCCGAATGGCAGGCGGTAGACGGCATTTTTACCATTCAATAGCCGGCGCCCAATCGTGGCGACCAGCGCCACCCCGTCCGGCTGCCGACACCCCTTGAACCCAAAAGAGGTCTTTCCAATCTCTTTCTATGTCGAGCGCAGCTTGGCGGATGTCGGGCCGAATTCCGTCTTGTTTGCTATGGCGTCCAAGCTCGTCGACTTGCCGGATCCTTGCCACGCAGAGGCGAGGCAGGATCGGTTGCCACACTGTTTGAAGGGAGGTCACCATGGAAGATGGAATGTTCGAACAGGCGATCTTCGTACGAGATGATAGCTTCGCTCTCCGAAGGATCGCTTGTGTCATGGATGCGATAGAGTTTCTTGAGGAATGGCCGCTCGAAAGGCGCGGCCTGCTTCACGCAGCGGCGAGTGACACTTGCTACTCCGCATATGACGGTCGAAAGTCCGTCGATGCGGCACACAAGACATTTACGACTTGGGCACGCAGGGTTGGTGTCATTGAGGATGTTCCCGCGGCACCGCCTTGGATGACAGGGCCCAAGATTGGCGGTGCAGGCCGTCGCGCTGGCGGTTGATCTCGCGTGCGGCGGCGGTCGTGCCGCGCACCCGATCGATAACGTCAGCGGTGCCACGGGGTGAGGAATCGACTAGGATCCTGGACGATTGTGGGCATCTCCGATCGATAGGGAAGCTGGACATCGAAAGCTGAGCGAACTCGCCAAACTCGTCGGCAGTTTGCGCTTCGCCTCATGAACACGAGCGGAGACTACGCCATTGCCGTTTATTCGCTTGATCATCATTGTCCTCACGATGGCATGTTTCGCGCTCTTGTTTGCGAAACTGGTCCGGCAGACTGACAGAGAAGGCAAATTTCAGATCGTTGCCCGATACCTCGCGCTGCGGCGAACCTGTTGACTGTGTGCCAAAGCTGCCCCCGACCAAGGATTAGTAGCTGGTCTTGCGATCGTGCTTGCTGCTGAAGTGCCAGCCGGATCGAGGCAGGCCACTTGCTACAGCACGGCAGGGGCGACGGATGAAACGCTCCCGTTGAAGCGCATGATGGTTCCGGTCGTTGCCCCAAGGCGTGTCACCCCTGAGGCCTGCGCGATGCGTCGGGTCTTGATGTCAAAATGGCGCCAAAATCGTTGGCGATCAAAATGCAATGTGCCCTTTTTGGGCTGGCATTGAATGGAGGTTAGCAATGATCCGCAAAGTCGCAATCGCCAGTGCTCTTGTCGCCATTTTCAGCATCCCTGCATTTGCAGCCACGGAGTACTGGGTGGCTAAGGATGCGGCGACCAAGAAGTGTGAGGTGGTGACCAAAAAACCGGACGGCACAAAACTGACCGATGCCGGCAATAAGACGTATACAAGCAAGGCCGATGCCGAAAAGGCATTGAAGGAACTGGCTGCTTGCAAATGATCTGATGGCTAGTGAGGGCCGCTCTGGCCTACTCCTGGGCGGCCTACACTGTCGGCCAATAGTCGTCTTCGCAGTCTTTCAGGAATAAGGGCTGGCAAGACACTTGCAGCGACGGCCTCGCAAACTGTCATGCCAACGACACACCGTTGTCGGGCGAGGCCGTCCAAATCTGCGAGCATCCTCAAGACCTTAAACGGCGCGCTTGGAATCGTTGGAATAGCGTGGCGATCCATGCATCTCTGATCAACTACCGACGCCCGGATGCGCCCGGGCCGGATCTGCCACGTCGCCTTCGTCATCGGGCTCGATCAGGTCGATTAGCGCTGCCACCCGTGTTCCCGGCAGCGGTCGTCCCTGGCTCATCAACGCCTCGTCACCGAAGGCCCAGGCCCATGCCTCTCTCAACTCCTCAAGCGAGGCACCGGACGCGATGATTTCCGCAATCGTCGCGTTGTCCACGGGTCCGAGAACCGAGACAACGTCTTGGCGTGTCATGGGCATCCTTTTTCCTCCGTTCGAAATACCAGCGAAGCAGATGGGTATTCGATGGAGCGCTTGCCACCAGCCATTTCGAAGGCGGTCGCGAAACTGCCTTGGCGGTCCCTCTTGACGCAGCGGAAGTCAATTCCCAACTCATTCCTCGTCGGTCGCCGCACAAGGGGCCGATGTGTCAGGGAGCGCCATGCTTCTTGGCGTTCCCTCGTACCTATGTTGCTCCAAGGAGGATGTAGTTATGAGAACGAACCTGGACTTTTCCCCCTTCTATCGGTCGAGCATCGGCTTTGACCGCATCTTCAACCTGCTCGAAAACGCCAGCCCGCCACAGAACGCGGACAACTGGCCGCCCTATGATATCGCCAAGCTCGGCGAAGACACCTACCGCATTGTCCTCGCGGTCGCCGGTTTCGGGGAAGATGAGCTTACGATCACGCAGGAGCCAAATATGCTCGTGATCGAGGGCGCCAAGACAGAGGACGACGAGGTTCAGTACCTCCATCATGGCTTGGCGTTGAGGTCGTTCGCGCGCCGCTTCGAACTAGCCGATCATGTGACCATTGTCGGGGCAAAGCTCGAAAACGGTCTGCTGATCATCGACCTCAAGAAAGAAATTCCCGAGGAGATGAAGCCGCGCCGCATCGCGATCAATGTCGAGACCGACAAGAAGGCGGCGTCCAAGCGCATTGAAAGCGCGGCGGCCTGATCTTTGGCGGTCGGCCCGCACCCCGTCCTGTCGTGGGTGGGGTCCGGGTGCGACCCAACACGGAAAGGAGAAGGATCAAATGAGCGTACGTGACTTGATTCCCTGGAGCCGTGGCGGCAGCCAGGCACCGAGCATTTATCGCGGTGACGACATGGATCCGTTCCTGTCGTTGCACCGCAATGTCAACCGGCTATTCGACGAGGTGTTCCGCGGTTTTGACACGCCTTCGGCGCTGGGCCGCATGGCCCCTCTCAACGGCACTTGGCCAAGCGTGGAGTTCTCGGAAACCGATCAGGAAATCCGGGTGACGGCCGAAATCCCTGGCCTCGATGAAAACGACGTCGAGGTCATGCTGGATGATGGTGTTCTGACACTTCGCGGCGAGAAGAAGGCGGAGACCGAGGACAAGGACCGCCAGTTCAGCGAACGCTATTATGGGCGTTTTGAGCGGCGCTTTAGTCTCGGCCGTGAGGTTGAAGACGACAAGGTGGCGGCGACGTTCAAGAACGGTGTGCTCACCGTGACATTGCCCAAGTCCAAAAAGGCGCAGGCAAACACCAAGCGCATCGCAATCAACGGCAACAAATGACGGTCGCGAAGCAAGGCCGGGGCTCGATGAGCCCCGGTCCTCGCAGATGGCGAGGAACGTCAAATGACGTCCAACAGCCTCAAATGAAAGAGCCGTCATGGGATGCTGAATCAACCTTGCAACCCCAGGGAGTTAACAAATGACCAGTCTGGCTTTCCTTGCCCCCGTGCAGGTTAAGACCGCTGACGTGATACACGACATCGGATCGGTGCGGGAGGCGCTCGTATACTTGAATCAATGGCCGACGGCCCGTCGGGGGCCGGTATACAACTGCGCGGTGAGGAGCTGCAACGCCGCAATCGCCGAGCAGATGACAACCGAAGAGGCGCGACAGGCATTTGTCAGCTTTGCCAGGATAGCCGGGGTGCTGGCCAGATCCGATTTTTCGCCACTGGCCGGGGCTGATCAAAAGCTGTCCGTTTCTGGGCGCAGTCTCTGACCTTCTGTTCAGGACTTTTCTAGTGCGCGTATAGGCCAGTGAAATTAGACTGGACGAGGTCGATAACGGAATCACACGGAACGATACGGGAAGATTTCTGATTTTGGCCCACGAAAAAGCCAATAAAATCAATGATCTTAATATGTCCTCCGAGCCCACCAATTCTATCATAAATCTATAACCGTCCCGGTCTAACCGGGGCGGTTTTTGTGTTTCAAAGGACCACCGCCTGGGTGTAATTTAGTCTGGGGAACCTGGATTCGAACCAGGACTAACGAAGTCAGAGTGTTTTGATACTCTTTGATTTTAAACGCTAATCAGCCAATCCGTTGCATATCTGTTGCATGAAATGCGTCGTACAGGCTGCACTAGGCGGCAATCAATCGGCTTTCGATGGCTTTCATGGCAGCGCCATCGGCGGACTTTCGGCAACCATCAGGGATGCGATTCCAAGCTTATAGTGTTTGAAGGAGACGCCCTACCGGTGTTCGTCCTATTGCTTAGTCACCTTGCCATCCTCGCCGGGCTCTAAACTCGGCCCAGAACGGGGAACCCGCGTTTCTTCGGCGATCACCACAAGCGCCTCCAATGTGACTGCGATTCCGGACATCAGCGCGGAAATATCCGTGTTCCCACCGGGCAACGCTAGTTCGCTAGCCCTGCTTTGCATGCTCGCACTCAAGTCCTTGAGTTTCAGCCGCAGGTCGTCGTCCATGTTTACGCTCCGGTTTAGGCCCTCAGAGGAACGCGCTTATGAGCAACCAGTTCCGTTGATTTGTGGCGTTGTGAGCTGTTCAAACCCGCGTATTTCCAGCGGTGGCACTTGAGCCTGAAACAGGTCAACCAAGTGAGCCCGAGGATGCCCCTGACCCCTGCGCGGAACAAATTTCGCCCATACAAGTTAGGAGGTGGTAGTTACGGGGGATTCCGCGATGCTTCTTGCCTTGGACGACGCGAGATCGACGGCTGTATTGGCCGGCAAAGGAGCAGATGCGGAAATCTTCGGCGTGATCGATCTCACCAGTAAAAAGGAAACACGGATCGGCGGCATCAGCTTGGGGTGCGCTATCCAATTCGTCGCCAACGCGTCCGTGCTTGGCTACGATGTTCGCAGTGCAATGGTCCTGTACGGGGAACCTGGAACGCCTAGCTTGAGGGTATGGGACTGCGAACATCTATGGACGCAATATGGTGGCGCTCTGCTCCAGCCATCCGAGCCAGGGAAGGGGCTTGGACAGGCCTAGGCGCGGTTGCGCAACAGCACGCACCGCCGGATTGGCGTTGTTTTTGATTGCATTGCTATTTTAGCAGCCCCTTAATATCGCGCGTTGATTTTCAGCGCTTTTTGGGGAGAAGTGTCATGCCTAAGGTTTCGAATCTCTTTTTTAAAACGGCTGTTGTGTGGCTTATCCTGGGGATCGGCGCCGGCTTGCAGATGGCAATCTCCGGCGACCACGGTTCCTTCCCGGCCCATGCTCACATCAATCTGCTCGGATGGGTCACCAGCGCTATATTCGGTGGGTACTACGCGCTCAACCCGGCTAAGGCGGAGCGGAAAATCGCAATGATCCACTACGGTCTCTATAACGTCGGACTGGTGATCATGCTGCCTGCGCTGTATCTGATGCTGCATGGAGGGTATTCAGCGCTTGAGCCGGTCGTCGCTGCCGGCTCGCTGATGGTGGCTACTGCTGTGCTGATATTTGCCTTTGTGGTTTTCTCCAGCACGAGCGTGCGATCGGTGTCGGGGCTATCTCCAGCCACCCGCTGAGGTCGCCAGAAGCGGCTTGAGCGACGATGCTACCCTTTGGCAACCAACCCTTCGCTGCCCGTTGACCTATGATGGGTTGATCCGTAGCCAGCTGTTGGCCCGCCCTCGGTTCCCATTGCGGGCGGGCTCTTTCTTTGCCCTGTGATCGGCGGTACCCGGCTTGTTACTTTTTCCGAGAAAACTCGAGAATCGTCGCAACGGTTTCGGGGTCTAGAGGCTCGTGCCCTCTTCATGCCAGAAGACTTGGCGTAAGTCGCGCTGATCGACCTTCTGGCCGCAGTTCGGGCAGTTGTAGAAATGGCCCTCTTCGCGGATGAGGACGCCACCGTGCAGCTGGCCGGGAATGAGTGGCACAAGGTCTGATAGCTTCGTCATGGCCGATCGAACCTCGTGTCGCAATAAAAGTTCCGGAATCATTTTAGCATATGCTAATTGAATCGCGGCTTTTACGAGTCAGTGCATACGTCTGAAGTTCATACCGCCGTTGATGCCGACCCTCGACGAATACGAGCTGCTCGGCGTCGAGCGTGAGGCCGGCAAGCCGGCATTTGCCCTGATGGCCGATCGCAAGACCGGCCGCTATGTTGGCTCGGCTTTCGTCAACTCCAGCCGCGCCATCCGGGAGCGGCTGTGGAAACGTGTCCAGGAGTACGCAGGGCCGGCGCCAAAGGCCATGAAGCGGCCAGCGACGCAGTGGGTTAAGCCGGGTTGATCGGCCGTGTGAAGCATCTGCGGGGGGAAGACGACCTCCGCCACGCCTCGCTGCAGGACTTTCGGGAGGAATGAGCACGCGAGGTAGCAATGATCCACCATCCATAGTCGGAATTCTGCTCCCTTTCCTTACATCTTTGTAAGGTCTGCGTCATGTGAACGGATGACGATCGATCAGGACGAGTGAAATCTATTAGCAAGCCCAAAACGGAGGTTGTTGTGATGGGCGGTTCTCATGGTGATGTATTGACCGAGCGGTCACTCGAGGGGAGCGCTTATACCGATTACCGATCGAGCCATCAGAAGCCAGGCTACGGCACCGATTACGCCGAAACCTTCCGTTCCGGCTACTATGCTGCCTTGTGGTCGCGGATCGAACGCCCCCTGGTGGAAGGCATTCTCAGCCCTCTTGGCGGGCCGGTTCGCAGCTGCCTCGACTTCGCGTGCGGCACGGGCCGCGTCGCAGCTGTTGCAGGTCCATTGTTCGGTGAGGTCGTTGGCGTTGACGTCTCTCAATCCATGCTTGCTTGCGCGCGGGTCCCGGGCAACGTCAAGCTGGTGAAAGCCGATCTGACGGTTGCCCCCCTTTCGAGAAGATTCGACGTGGTTACAGCTTTTCGATTCTTCTTGAACGCTGAAGACACTCTTAAGCGGGACGCACTGTCGGCAATTCATGAGCATTTGAACGACGGTGGGTTGCTGGTTTCGAACATCCACATGAACGCAACCTCGCCGATGGGGCTGGTCTACCGCTTTCTCAACCGATTTCAGGGGCGCGTGGTTCGCAGTACGTTGAGCATCCACGCATATCGCCAAATGCTCGTTTCCAACGGGTTTGTCGTCGAACGGGTCATCGGTTATGGGTTTTTGCCGCGACCCGGGTGGCTGTTGCCGACGCTTTGCGAAATGTTGGTCGGGCCTGTTGAGACGATATGCAGGAGAGCTGGCGTCCCAGCACGCTTTGCTCAGAATTTCTTAGTGGTCGCCAGAAAACGATAGTGAAGCGCGCCAGGAAGATCATCGAAATCGACTAACGGAACCGAAGACCGCTCGCGAGCTTAATTCTCGATGAGCTCGCGCGGAATCAACTTCCTAGATCAATGGCTGGCCAACAACGTCCCTGAGACGACCAAGGCCGACGTCATCTCGGTCGACGAACTGACCAATAAGCTGATCGCCGACGCTAAGGCGCTCGGCATCAAGCGGGCAGAGATCGACGAAGAGGTCGACAGCCTCTACCGCACTATCCTCGACGCGATTGTGCATTACGACCCCGGCCTGACCGACTAGCCCTTGTCAGAGAGCTCGATCAGAGGAATATAATCCTCCCGTTGCGGCGACCCTTCATTCAAACGGAGATCGCCAATGGCCAGAACCAAACCTTCCAAGCAGTTATCCCAAGCTGAAATCGAAAGCTTCCTGGTAGCAGCGGAAGCGCTGCACAAGAGCATCGTGAAGCCGCTCATCTCACCTACATGCGATCACTACCGCGCAACGCGAACCCTGCATGAGGTGCTGTTGAAGACGGTGCGAGAAGTGACTGGGAAAGAAGTCGAGTTTGTCCGCTGGTTTGGGGGCGGCTCGGCCTAAGCGTTTTAGCGCCGCCCACTTGAATCAGAATACATCAGTTTTGGCTAAAATACGGAACGTCCAACGAATGTTACCGGAACCAAAGTGGTAACGTCAGACCTTCGCTGGGCAAGGAGCAAGACCTTAGTCTTGCCCATAGATCACCGCTCTTCTGGGGATAGAGGAAAAAGCCCGGCGCGGGGGGCGCAACCGGGCTTTTCCTTCGGTGCACGACAGTGGCGCCTACGATCTTGGCGCCGACGGTCAAATATTAAATTAGAAAGTCTGAATAAGCCGTCGCAGGTTGAACCCTCGCACGGCACACATACCCTCGAATATTGGCGAATGAGGCGCGCTATCGTCTCCGGGAACATTAGCTGTCTCTGAAAGTTGATCAGCGCGGCAGGTGGGGTGCCCTCAATCGCCTTCTTGCCGAAGATCGGTATCCGATCGGCCCGCGCTCTCTCCGCCAGAGGAGTGCGGGCTTTCGACGTTACGGGGCAGCGATGGTCGACAAGCCTGCAACGACAAGACAAGCCGCAACGTTCGATACGGCGAAGGAGATCGGCGACAAGGTGCGGGTCCAGGAGATCACGTCGAAGCCCAGGGCAGTGCTAGGCTAAGCGGTGGTAAGATCTTCCGGCGGCGTGAAATCACCGTTGTCTTAGGTGGCGTTCGAACATCGCCAGCTTGTATTCGTAGCCAATGCGCACCTTCGCCTTGCAGCCGTCGCATTTGAAACTGGCGATCGTTGTTACCCACGAACCCATTTTTTTCGTCGAGTGTGAACAGGCCGGACATTGAAACTCTATCGCCACGTCGCGCAGTTCATTGGACAGGGGCATCGCATCTCTCCGATTGACGAACCGCCGCCCATTTTACGGCAGCGGCAGACGGCCAAGGATCGCGGGACTTGCTGAAGTGTTGGAACGCCGCCCGCTCTGGCAACCTTTAGCGAGGTCTAATGTTCCAGCGCCTCGGAACCAAACCCGCAACACCAGACCTTGTTAACTGCTTCTCTATGACAACCATGCCATTTTGCCTTCTTAGCGAGTTTCCACCCCAGCAACGCGCCGCGCTTCAACGACCCCACATTTGGCGAGGGCACTCGATCCGACCTGCTCGCTCGTTCTGGCTTCTAAGGCAGGCCCGGCCGGCCGATTTCACGATCAAGCTTCGTCCCGCTGGCGTGAACTCAGCGTGATTTTGACAGGGGACACCTAAAGGCGGCTGTCTGCGGCGACCAACCGGCAAGCGTTGGCGCGATTAGTAATTGCCAATTCGTAAGGGCGCAGCCGGGAACCGGTTCGGGCAAATGGACGTTTCTTTTATAGGTCACGTCTTGTTGAATCGTGACAGGAGGATACTCAGATGAACATCAAGAAGCTCACAGTGGGCGCGATTGCCCTTTCCATGATGACCGGTTCGGCTCTTGCCGCTGGCAACACATCTGCACTCGACGATCCGGCAAAGATGTCGCCGTTCTTCACCGATGCCGGCATGAAAACATTGAAGACGGAAAAGGATTTCAAGACCGCATGGGCGGCCATGAAACCCGATGAACAGAAAGCGGTGTTGAAAGATTGCGGCGATACCACGCTCAACAAGTCGCACGCAGATTTCTGCGCCATGGCAAAGAAGATGGGCGGCTGAATCTAGCCGGACGTCGAAGGCGGGCCCAAGGTCCGCCTTCGAGTAATAGCAGAGGAAGCGCTGCACAAGAGCATCATGAAGCCGCTGATATCGCCTACATGTGATCACTACCGGGCAACGCGTGTTCTGCATGAGACTCTGTTGAAGACGGTGCGAGAAGTGACCGGCAAGGAAGTCGAGTTCATTCACTGGTTTGGAGGCGGTTCGGCCTAAGGTATCACCGGCGACGATCCTCCGTTCATCCGATGGAATGGGAACAGGACCTGGCGCGGCCGCCTGCGGCGTAGGTCAACAGGCTTAATTGCGGGATGGCTTACGTAGGGGTAAGTCAATTACGCGGGGAGGAACCCGAGCCCCCACCGCAATGGCCGGTGCGGTGTCCGTCGTGCCCCAACGCCCCCACCGCACCGGCCATTCCCCAACGTTGGCTACAGCCGATCGGAGACAGGAAGCCCGAGGCGTCGTCGTTGGCCTTCGGCGTACGCCAGGGCGAACGAATCCAATTCGAATGATCGGGTCAGTTCTTCGTCGCCATCGACCACACGGACGAACCACTGCCGGAGGCTTCGATCAGCAGGAATCAACCAGAGAAACATCTCAACGAACCAGCGGTTTATCGTTTTCTCAGGTGGCGCTCAAAAATCGCCAGCTTGTCTTCGTAGCCAATCCTCACCTTCGTCTCGCAGCTTTCGCATTTGAAGCTGCCGACCGTTCTCAGCCAGGATCCCTTTCTCACCGTCGGATATGAACAGACCGGACAGTGAAACTCGATCGCTACATCGCGCAGTTCATCGGACAAGGGCATGGCACTTCGTCTCTTCCACTCGGGCAAAACCGGTGCTCAAAACGAATGGAGGAGCCGATGGGTTTCATCGGAATCAGAATTTTCGTACAAGCACTCGCACCAGCCAAGTAGATCGGCGACAGGTGCGGGTCGAGGAGATCAAGCCGACGCCGAAGAAGCGTTGACGGTGCGCGATGGAACATTCGGCGCCGCGTATGGTTTCTGATGCGGCCGAGGCCACCCGCGTCGGCAAGAGCTTCAATCGCCGCCCAGCCTTGAAGGGGCACTTTTGCCGAACTTAGGGTTTTGGTCGCTTGGTACGCCATTGAACGCCGAGCCGGGGCTTTCTTCCGTCTGACTGTTCCATTGCGTTTTTGGCAGTTCGATGAACAATTCAAAGACAGACCATCCCACCGCCATAACAAAAACGGTAGCCGCGATGATTGGAAGGATGCCCATCCGTGGGGGTTTCTCTTCTGAACCATCGGGGGTTATCGAAATCACACTCTGGTCCTGCCACCAACCAACGGATGCCGTGTTAATCCAGCACGCGTCGAAATGTTCCAGGGGGTAAGCTAAAGGCTCCCTTTCGGATGCGCTTGACGATTTCAGGCAACTTTTTGGAGGGCGGGCTCGTAAAGCAATTTAGTCGCCCTGTTATGTCCCTCATGCCGGGGCGGCTGGCTCGCTGAGATTTCGTTGGGGTTATTCTCGGCGAGCCTACATCTCGCATTTTTCGATGATGCCTGCTTCACCGTCGGGAAGCTTGTGGCCCGGCTCCTTCCTAAGCCTCACCCCAGCACCACCGCCATTCATCGGAATCCCGATTAGGACCCTAAAATGGCCTGCCGGCGCGCATCATGGCCCGAGCGATTGCGAGCTGTGTTTCCGTCCTCGCGTTCTCTTTCTGAGTCATATTGTCCGCTGCGATCAGCCGCTTCAGTGACCGCAGCATGCAATCAACGATGGCCTGGAAGCCGGGCTCCATCGCCTCCTGGCAGTCGATGACTCGGTCTGGATAATCGTTCGCTTCTCTTGGTCGACTGATCATCTCACCCCCCGCCAAATAGCTGTCGCCGTGTTCGCGATGTTCGAAACAGACCAATGTGATGGTTGTCGGCTTTGCAAATCCGAACGGCGCGCGCTTCCCGCACACGTCAAACTCGCAGACATGATTTTCGATCCGTCCACTTTGCCGCGCCGCCGTCATGCCTTCGGCAAGCTTGATGGGTCGCTCATAGCGGATTGATCGGTCCGACCAGGGCAGGGTGATCATTCGGCTGCCTGTTTATGACGGTCGAATTGACGTCGCGCCCAACTCGGTTGAACTGCAACTGGCCGTCGATGTCGTGGCTGAGGATATCTTTCAGATATTCCTTCGGCGTCCCCGGGTCGAGCCATGCGTCGTAATAGGCCTGGTCGAGGATTGCCGGCTGCCGGTCGTGGGTTTTTCATTCGGCTCGCCGGCCGGCTGGGGATGATTGTGCAGCTGGCGACATCGAGATTAGTGTTATACGCCCAGAGCCCGACGAACGAAAAAGGCGCGTAGTCCGGCAGGTAGATGTGCCAAGGATCTTTCTTGCCGCCGGCCGACGAGATCGTCCATTCGTAGAAGCCATCGGCCGGGATCAGGCAGCGTTTCGACTTGAATACGTCCCGGAAGGCCGCTGCGGTATCGATGCCTTCAATCCTGGCGTTGAACATGGCCGCCTTAGGCATCTCTTTTTCCCAGAACAGAACAAGCCACCAGCGGCCCTCGCACAAGCTATGGCTGCCGTTTTCGACGGCGCTGACCTCGACTCAAACGATTGGAACATTAGCGATCCTTAAGGGTTGTCTCGGAGAACCCTTTTGGTGGAACCCATGGCCGAGCTGACATTCGCTTTCGTTTATTATTTAGGGCTGACGGGCAGCGATATGGTCGGCGCTGCCGTGTCATTAGCGGCGGGCCTGCTTGTCTATAACGCCATGCGCGAAGATCAGCCACATCGATAGTGCACCCGGCGCACCAGTAGGCTTCGACTATTCTATCTGCCCAAACGTACATTGGCTTGGCTCCTTGTCCGGGCGCCAGCGCAAAAGCTTCGTTCCATGCCGGAAGCGGTTGCCGGTGACCTGGTCGAAGCGAACCTCCACGACCAGCTCCGGTCTGACCGGCTCCCATTCGCCACTACGCTCGGTGCTCCAGCGGCTCGGGCCGCCCGGCGCCTTGCCGGTGAAGCCGGATCCGCCAAGCAGATGTCCCAGCCTTTGCGTCAGCACCGCACGCTCGTCATTGGCGATGGTTGATGTGAAGCCGACATGGTCGAGCAGACCATCGCCATTGTATAGCCCGAGCAGCAGCGATCCAACCTGTCGTTTGCCCTTTTGATAGCGGAACCCACCCACTACGCAGTCGGCCGTGCGCAGGGGCTTTACCTTCACCATCGCACGTTCGCCCGGCTTGTAGGGATCGTTGAGCAGCTTGGCCACGACGCCGTCCGTGGCACCGCCGGTACCAGCACCCTTCAACCACTTGTCCGCCGTCGCCAGGCTCGTGGTGGCCGGCGAAAGCCGCAAGGTCTTGGTCTTTGCCTTGGCAACCAAGTCTTCAGCTTCTGCGCGCCGATCGTGCAATGGCAGTTCGACCAGCAGCCGACCTCCCGGGGCCACAAGCATGTCGAAGACGACCAGCTGCGCGGGAGTTTCTCGACTGAGCTTGCGGATGCGGCTCTCTGCGGGATGAAGCCGCATCTGCAGCGCGTCGAAAGAGGCACGGTCCTCGATCTCCACTATGATTTCACCGTCGATGACGAATTCGGTTGCCGCAAGCGCACTCAAGGCCGCCATCAGTTCTGGAAAATAGCGACCGAGCGGTTTGCCGGATTTTGCCCTGAGGTCGACAGCCTTGCCGCTCTTGAAGCCGATGCAGCGGAAGCCATCCCATTTCGGTTCGTACTGCCAGAGACCGTCTTCTCGCGGCAACGCCTCCGCCGTGCGTGCCTCCATAGGCTGCGTGTTCAAGGGTAAGGGAAACTCGACGTCAGATGCCGTTACCATTGCTCTTCCGTATTGCGATGGGGCAGGTTGCCGACGCCCGCTTTTCGTTCCATTGACTGGCTGTCGAGCGATTTCGGCGGGCCTCTCCTCGATCGACGTGGAGTGACAAGCGCAAAAGACTAGCAGCTATTTCGTTGTGGTGTTGAATTCACGATTTGCAGCGTAGTTGATCATGAAGGTGCCTGGAGGGGCACGAACGCCTTCCCTCACATTCGAGAGAGTGACTGTCGTGCTCTGTCCTCTTTCGTCGGTGATGCTCCATCTGCGCAGATCGAGTGATTTCCTATCGAAGACCATAGTGATGTTCGAGTTTCCGAAGGCCGACTTGTCGGCCAGCTTGATGGTAACCTGGGCGCCATCGTCTTTGATGCCTTTGAGGCGATTGCCAGAGAATTTGACCTTGTCGTCCAGTAGAAGCTTGAGCGGCGTCTTCGAAAGAGCATAGAGGCGCGATGTCTTCAGCTTTTTGTTGTAGATTACGACGGATTGTCCATCTGCGATTAAGCTGATCCCTGATTGGCCGGTATAATTGAACCGAATCTTTCCCGGGCGTTGGAGAAAAAATCTACCGCTGGTCTTTTCACCTCTTGGGTCAGACTGGACGAAGTCCCCGGACATGGATTTTACGGATGAGAAGTGGTCGGCAATCGCCACCGCATCTACAGGCGCGGCCGAGACCGCAGGGGTAAGTTCGAAATTTATCGCGCTAGCGCTGACGACCACAAAGCAGAAAGCCAGCAATCTCCTGATCTTTTCCATTCACGTATCCAACTTCAAGCGGGTGCTTGATCGAAACAGATGGGGCTCCAGCGCAAATCTGGTCTTGCCGATTGCGATACAATGCCCGGCTTCGCTGGCGTGCCGAAGACAGCTGGATGGCTCTCGGACCGCTCCGCCAGCAACCGCCGCCTATTGAGCCGCCGCCCTGCTGCGCACCCAAGCTCCCGGCGAAGAACATGGTGACCAGCGCCATGGAGTCGGTTTCGTGCTGCTTTCGCGGCCGCTCCACTCACTAAATCGTACGTGCGTGATGCCCGGCTCTCCAGTTTGAGAGCCGGGCCAAAAGGCTTCGGTCAATATCCGTTGTTGTCCTCCTGCTGAATGACAACGTGGCGGTGACGATGGTGCGATCTATCCATCGGCCCTCGGATAATGACGGCGTCGGAGCGGTGATGACGGCGGCCGTGGTCGTAGAATGCAATATCCCCATGGCGGCGGTGATGGAGACGATGTCCTTCACGGTAGACAACCACGCGGTCATTGTTCCAGTGATGGTGTCGGTGATGTCGATGAGTCTGGACTACGATCGTGTCGGCCGAGGCCACGGACGGTACGAGAAGGCACAGTGCCAAAGCACCAAGTATGACGGCTTTCATTTAAGATCCTCAACTAATTAAGACGGCCCTTCGCCAGCTTAACATTGTGCGATCGCTTTGGTTCCGACATGAAAAGCGTGCGCAGGCTGTTCTTGCCGAACTTTGGATGCTCATGATGGAGAGCCAAAACGCGGAGGCCTCTTAACAAGCTGACTTATGAACAGCAGCGTCGAAAGTCCGTCTGCGGTAACTGTGCCGAGACAAAGATTCCTGTCGATTCCCCCACCGAAGCGAGGGCAATCAGTTTGGATCACCGTTTCAGCAGAAACCGTTGGAGAGCCGCCACGTAGCCCGGCCTTTTATATCCGAGTCACACACGCAATTCCGGCCACTCAAATATTGCAACATTAGGCACTCGGCGTCGGGGGTGCCGCGGAGGCGTTCCTGCCAGATCACTGGTTGATGGAAACGAGGACTGCCTTGCAGAGATCTTCAAGGGCCCGTGGCAAGACATCAAAGCTGTTGTGCAAACATTCCAGAAGCTGGCTCAGCTTCCAGGCTTCCTCGGTCACGATCCGGCACTGTTCGGGCAATGGGAGATCGCCGGCGGCCATGGAAGCGCCGAGCGCGTCAAGCTTCGAGATCAGCTCGGCTGGTGGGCACTATGAAGGATCGTCGAGAATCGTCCTCACCTTTTCGGCAAGGTCTTCAAGGCTGAAAGGCTTAGGCAAAAGCTGCGTTCCAGGATCGAGGATTCCGTTGTGCACGATGGCGTTGCGCGTGTAGCCCGTGGTGTAGAGAACCTTGAGCTTGGGATTGCCCCTGCGCAAGATATCCACCAACTGACGTCCGGACATCTCCGGCATAACCACGTCGGTGAAGAGCAGGGACAATTGCTGTCCAGCTTCAATCATCTTGATCGCTTCGTTAGGACCACTGGCTTCGACGACCGTATAGCCAAGTTCGCGCAATGCTTCGGCCGATACTGCGCGGACGCGATCCTCGTCTTCAACCACCATGACGATTTCGCTTGGCACGCCGCCATCTATCGACCTTGATTTGAGCTCGGGAGAATCCTGCTCGGTGCCGCCATAATGCCGTGGCAGATAGATCTTGATCGTCGTGCCAACGCCGGGCTCGGAGTATATTCTTACGTTGCCGCCAGATTGCCGGACAAAACCGTAAACCTGGCTGAGGCCAAGCCCGGTGCCCTTGCCAACGCCCTTGGTCGTGTAGAAGGGATCGAAGGCCTTGGCGAGGACGTCCGTGGTCATACCAGTGCCGGTATCGGTAACTGCAATCAGCACGAATTGTCCGGCCGCAATGGCGGACTCACGAGCGTATCGCTCATCGACATAGGCGTTCGACGTCTCGATGGTCAGCTTACCGCCGTTGGGCATGGCGTCGCGTGCGTTGACCGACAGGTTGAGCAGGGCACTTTCAAGCTGACTGGGATCGGCCTTGACCTGCCAGAGGCCGGCTCCGAACGCCGTCTCGACCTTGATCGTTTCCCCAAGTGTGCGCATCAACAGCTCGGTCATTCCGCCGACCAGGCGGTTGGCGTTGATAGGCTCCGGCTTGAGCGGTTGTTGTCGTGAGAAGGCCAGCAGCCGCTGGGTGAGGGCGGCGGCGCGGTGGGCCCCATCCATGGCGCCTTCGACAAACCGACCGACGTCTGTCTCACCTTTGGACAATTTGCGCTGAAGCAGATTGAGCCCACCGATGATGACGGCAAGCATGTTGTTGAAGTCGTGCGCAATGCCACCTGTCAACTGACCGACCGCATCCATCTTTTGAACCTGCCGCAGCTGTTCCTCTGCCTTCGAACGTTCCGCCACTTCGTCGATGACGCGTTGTTCCAGCGTGGAGTTGAGCGTCTGCAGTGCGGCCTCGGCACGCCGCCTTTCAGACAGCTCGCGTTCGGCTGACTGGAAGAGGCGGGCATTGTCGATCGCGGTTGCGGCATGGCCGGCGATGCCCAGAAGGGCACTTTCGTGTTCAGGACCAAACTTGCCGGTCTCCGCGTGTCCGAAGAACAAACCGCCTAGCACTTCGCCGGAGTTCGACACGACTGGCACGGCCAGATAGGAGCGAACCGGGAGATGGCCTTCCGGCATGCCCTTGTGCGGCGCATTCTTGCCGTACCGCCGATCCTTGAGGATATCGTCCGACCGAACGACGCCTTTCCCGAGGAAAGTCGGTTCGAACACCGCGGTCGCACGTGGCATGGGGTAATTCTGGAAGGCCGAGCGCGGAGCGCCTGACAGGGCATAGAGCATGTAGCTGCCGCCCTGAGCGTCGAGCACGTTGTAGAAGAAAGCCCCAAACTGGGCTCCGGAAAGCTCGACGCCGGCATCGGTGGTGATTTGCACGATCTTGTCGAGATCGAGTTCCGCAGCGACCGCCGCGCCGGTATCGTTCATGATCTTGAGGTGGCGCTCTGCTTTTTTGCGATCCGAAATGTCGATAACCGTGCCGATAAATCGAACGGCCTTGCTGGCTTCGAAAATGGCATGGCCGCTCGCCGCCACCCAACGCTCTATCCTGTCCTCCAGGCCAATTGTTCGGTACTCGATGTTAAATCCTTCAAGACTGTCTGGAGCGATTGCTCGCCGGACCGCCTCATCTGCCCGGATACGGTCATCTGGATGGAGGCCGGCGATGAAGGAGCCCTCATAGGTAACCTCATCGTCCGACGTAATGCCGAACAACGCCCGGCATTGTGCGTCCCACCGCAAATGGTCAGCGACCGGGTCGTAATCCCAGATGCCGATTGCGGCCGCCTGGGTAGCCAGGCTCAAGCGTTCCGCGGTCTCGGCAGCGCTCTGATCCGACCTCACCCTTTCTATATGCGCCCACGACCGCTCCGTTACCTCTGTGAGAAGTGCAAGCTCATTCTGAGTCCAGACCCGCGGAGCGCTGTCGTGGATCGCCATCAGCGCGGTCAGGCGCCCCTCCTTGACAAGGGGCATGCAGATGGTGGCGGCGATGCCGATGCCCTGGAACGTCGCGGCTTCTTCGAGCGGCAACTCGACGTGATTGTCGTTGACGATCAGAGGCAGGCCCTGATGGAGCTTGCCCACGGCGAGCTGGCCAAAATCCCGAAGACTGTAGTAGCCGACGATGCTCGAAGACCCTTGCCGGTGCCAGTCTCCCCGGATCGTGAAGTGGTCCTGGTCAGGCTCCATATCGGCATAGGCACAGATTGCGACGCCGAGATACTCGCCAAGCATCCTAGTCGTGATCTCGAGCACCGCGTCCGCGTCCGAACTTTTCGAGGTTTCTTTCCCCAGTGCGTCGAGGAAGCGCAAGCGAGCTTCATTCTGTCGCAACTCCGCCTGCGCGCGCCGTCGTTCGACTGCGGTACGCGTTCGCTCCGCCATCTCGCGAACGAATTCGATCTCTTCTGTCGACCAGGATCTGGGCCTGTTGTGATTGAGGTAGAGCAGGGCCACAAAGCCAGCCCGTTCGGTGACCGGCATGTTGATCAGGGATTGAGCGCTGATCGCTTTCAGTGCCTCTGGGTTCTGGCTTGTCCGCGGATCTGTGTCAGCATCCTCAAGGACAACAGTGATGCCGCGCTTCAGGTCATCGATATACGTGCCGTAGTCGCGGAAATGCAGCACCCCGGCCAAACTCTTGATCCCCGGGGCGTTCCAGTCGCGTTCGATGGAGATGGTCTCGTTCGCGAGATCGATCGTTCCATATCCGGCCCGGCTTACATCCAGTTCCCGTCCAATGATTTCGGCTGCGGCGTAGGCCAGGTCGTCAGGGTCTTCGACCAGCCGCACGAGGTCCCCAAGCTCAGCGAGCGCAGCACTCCGCTTTCTCGCACGAAATGTCTCGGTGACGTCAAACCCTTCGCAGAATATCCCTGTGATGAGGTTCCCGCCGTCGTAGAGGGGAGCGTAGATAAACGTCAGGTGGCGCGTCTCCTCCGGACTATCCGCCGAGCGGCGAAATCGGACCGGAAGGCCCTGCGCTTCAAACGTCGTACCGCTGCGGAAGACGTCGTCGAGGCGTTCAAAAAAACCTTGTCCCTCCAGGCTGGGAACGGCATCTCGAATGGGTCTCGAGAGCCAATCACCGCTGTTGAAAACCTGGCGATGGGCGTCATTCACGAATTCAACGACATGGTCGCGACCGCGCATGATAATGATGAAGCCTGGTGCTTGTTCGAACAGATGGATCTGACGTTCAGCAGCGAGGCGTTCGCGCTTTTCGGCCAGAAATCGATCCGTGGTTTCCGTGCAGACGCCAAACAGACCGCCGGTCGTCCCAGTCTCCGGCTGCGTTATGGGGTTGTAGGAGAACGCGAAATGGGTCTCTTCCGGCGCACCGTGCTTGTCGATTCGGATCTCAATGTCGTCCATATGTACAGATTGGCCCTGGTAAACCAGATCAAACATCGGGCCGATCGTCTCCCATGCCTCTGCCCAGACCTGTTGGCTGGGCAGCCCGAGAGCGGTCGGGTGCTTGCGGCCAAGGATAGGGATGAAGGCATCGTTGTAGAGCCAGATGCGGTCCTGGCCCCAGACGACGAACATAGGTTGTGCAGAGCCTAGAATGAGATCGACGAGTGTCTTCAGCTCTGTGGGCCATGAAGAGACCGGCCCGATAGATGTAGCGCCCCAACCAAACGAACCGATACGCTCAGCCATGTCTCCGGCGCTGCGAAACGCGGCGCTCGCCCTGTCCTTGCTGGATGGTCCCAAGATATCCCCCGAAATATCGAACCGGACAAAACGGCGGAACTCGGTTTTGGTTGCACGGCAAGGTAGGGCAGCGGGCGCCGCATGAAAGCAGACGCGGTATCGACATCGCTGTTCAATTTTTCCTTGAAAGCACGTTGTCTCAGGTGACCCAGCAGACCAGGCGCTGACAGGACCCGAACACGCATTCTCGCTGACAGTGCGTGTTCGTTAGATAGTCAGTCTGCGGTTTTGCCCAAAGTGTCCGCTACCACGGCACCCCGCTTGCCCATGGGCAGTGGAGGGCCGGTGGTCGAGTCCACCGCTGTCTGGTGCTCCATCTCGGCATTGATGGCTGCGCCAGCAATGAGGATGATGACGGAAATCCACGTCCACATCATCAAACCGACAACAGCGCCGAGCGACCCGTAGGTGGCGTTGTAGTTGGCAAAATGCTGCAGATAGAACGAGAACAGCCACGACGCTGCGATCCATGCTGCGGTCGCAATCAAGGCGCCCCAACTCAGCCAGCGCCACTTGGCGCGTTCGCGGCTCGGTCCGAAGCGATAAAGCAGGGATATTCCGGTCAGCATCGCGGCGACCAGGATCGGCCACCGGGATACTGCGACAAGCGTCTCTGTCCACGCATCAAGATAGAAATAGCGCAAAAGTGCGGGAACGACGCCCACGGTCAGGAGCAGCACGATGCCGATAAGCAACGCTCCGACGGTGAACAGAATCGACATCAGGTTGAGCGTGATGAAGCTGCGTTTCTCCCGTTCCTCATAGGCGATGTTCATCGCATCAAAGAGGGCCTTCATGCCGCTGTTGGAACTCCACAGTGCGATAGCAAGGCCGATGAAGAAGCCTATGCCAAGAGCACCGGGCTTCTGCATGGCCAAGGCTTGCAGCTGACCTCGAATGAGGTCCAGCCCCCCTGACGGAAGCAATCCGCCGAGATATGCGACATGGTCCGCAACCGTAACCGGGTCCGCGACAAAGCCATAAATTGAAATGAACGCAGCCAAAGCCGGGAAGAGCGCCAGCAGCAAGTAGAACGTGGCACCGGCCGCGACGAGCAGAACCCGGTCCTTGTTGAATTCCTCCCACAGGCGCCAGAAAATATCCTTCCAGCCTAGGGCTGGTATCTGGGATGGCCACGCCGCGTCTCGCCCGCGATCGCCATCCTCTGATCTCAGAGCCGCCTTGCTCTGTTCAGTTGTTGATGCAGCGCGACTTGCGGCTTCTCCGTCGATCAACGACGCATCATTGCCGGGTGCTGTCCTCACTTTGCGCCACATTCGGCCAGAACTCTATGGCGAGCGACCAGTGGGCTGCCACGACCCGGGCCTGGGTTGCGGTCGAGCGCTTCCACCAATTCGCCTCCTAATGCCCTGACTCATGTCCTCAACGTCGTGAGCGGCAAAGCTGTTCCCGCTACGCCTCAAAGAGCGACCACGTCGTCGGGCTGCAGAATGATTTTCGGCAGGCGAGCGTTGAGTGAAGCCGATCTCACATCGAGGCGGTGCTCGAGGAAGCTACCGCTCAGATCGTCAACCGAACGGCTCACTTTTTCGGCGCGTGAAACATCCGCGGTCAGTTGGCGGACTTCTTCTTGGCCGCCGCTGGATTTTGACCGGTCGCCGCCGACGTCTTGGCGTCCTTGGAATGAGCCGCGATAGCTGGGCCGGCGCCGGTTGCCTTGCGCATGTCTCCACTCGATTTGTCGGCTGGCGCCTTGCGACCCAGGCCGGAGAAGAATCTGCTGAAAAAGCCCATGTCATACTCCTGTTCGCGCCCTGAGACGCCGATGCGTTGATTGTTCGGATGAGCCTGGCGAACAATTGACCGAGGCTTCTACAACGCGATGAACCCGTTAAGCCGCATCTGCTGCGACGTTGACCGCCGACTCCGCGAGCTTGGTAAGCGCGACGTGCGTCCTCCTGGTTTGTTGCCTTCTCAATCAAGGCACAGGGGGAACTTCACGCTTGCCGACTGGTTCCGGCATGAAAGCCAAAAAGCGACGTCAGGATGTTGAAGCGGCCCATCCAACCGACGCGCCTTTCGGACAGCTAGGTTGACGGGAAGTCAAAGGCAGGCAGGAATGACTGTGAGTTATGAACTAGGATCACATACGAGCGGTGCGTGAGTTGCTCTCCAGGGGAGCAGTCCATAGGAGGGAGGAGCTTTGAGGCAACCGATCCTGGTTTCGGCATCCTGAAGCGTAAATTTGTTTGGTGATCTGCGAGGGTCATGTCGGCTCATGCTGCGACTGGGCGCAATCCCAATTTTCCCGTGCGTCGACCGAGCTTCGGGCTATCGTCGCGTGGGATCCACAATGCAACACTGGCGGACCAGCGGGCGAATGTTCTGGTGAAACACTTGCGTGGCGAACAGGTTTTGCGGCACGCTTCCTTGCAGGGTTATTGGGAGGAGAATGATGCCAATTCGGAGAAAGGCGACTGAGGCTGGTATTTTTGATCCGGCCGAAATGGCTCTGCTGGGCCGGGTGTTCGAGCAGCTGAAGCTCGAAAATCAATCACCCGACGAGCGTGACGCAATCGCCTCCAGAATTATAGGCAACTACATGGCAGGCGTCGTCGATGAGGATGAGCTGGTTTCGCTATCCAGGCGACCGTTGGGCCGTTAGAGGAAACGCGGAACTTAAACCTTGCGGTCGAGCTTATCGCTCCATGAGTGCACGCGGAATCGACTTTCTGGATCAATGGATCGCTAACAATGTCCCCAGGACGATGAAGGCAGATGTCCTCCTGGTCGATGAACTCACGCACAAGCTAATAGCGGACGCCAAGGCGCTCGGGATCAAGCGGGCCGAAATCGATGAAGAGGTCGACAGTCTTTACCGCACGATCCTCAATGCTATCGAGCATCCCTTGCCTGATTTTCCCAAGTGACCCGTCACGGTTCGCAGCGGTCGATGCGTGCGACTTTCGATCCGCTGGTCTGGAACATATGTGACTTCCGAGGGTTGGTGATTGCGGCAGGCAACGCTCCCTCGCGCCACTGCTGAAGATCGGGCCAGAAACCTTGATCGGCCCGCATTCTTCGCTAAGGCGCGGGCTTCCCCTTTTTGGAAGAGATCGCGCATGTCCCAGACCATTCAACCGCCGATATTGCCGGAAGGAAGTCCGGATCGGGCGGTCAACTGTGAGGTGGCCCTGGAAGCGGCGTTCGCGGCCTTGGTGGCTGAATCAGAGGCCCAGGGATGGACAGCGCAAGAGACTGCGGAAACCCTTCTCAAAATTGCGACCGAACATATCAATCTGCTCGGAGCGGCCGTCGATCCTAAGGCCTAAGCAGAGGTCGCGCCAAAGGAGGTGTTGCTATGCCCGGCCTTGACCGCCTTGCGCTACTCGGCGGATCCATTGATTGTGAATGGTGAAGCGCTGGGGACGCACTGCAGGGTCCAGCCCGTCGACGTTGGCTGCTTCTGGTATTCGGCAATGGCGGCCGTGCATTGTTCCCGCTTGTCGAAAGTGCTCGGCAACACCGCCATGCCGCCCTGCGGGCCGGCAATTACCAGATACCAGATCAGCGCTGCTGTCGAAGTCATGGCGTTTCCTTGTTCCAACCCGACGCCATAGCCGCTGGCGGCCGGATCACCTTAGGCCAATGGCCAGGAATGGGCTAATCGCGATTAAGATAAAGGCGGCGATCAGGTCGGCGCCGTCAATCAGACTCCGCCATCACCGATGCGACCTTTCGAAACACCTTCATGTCGCCGCGGTAATGTTCACGTCCGTGAACTTTGTTCTCAGCTTTGCAGCAGGCGTTTCCAAAGATGAGATATTGCATCTTATGACCGTCAGTTGGAACCCGTCGCCGGGAGAGGCGACGGGCTTTGGCCGGCAAGGCCGGTCAGTCGTAGATTTTGATGATCTTGTGGGTGGTTGGATCGACCAGAACGGTCCGGTTGTCGATCACGACGTAGCGGTATTTGACGTTGGGAACTTCGCGAAGTTCGACCGTGTCAGGCAGCGCCGTGCCGATGTTGAGTTCCACTCCGGGAACCTTCACCGAAGCAAGCGGCTGCTTCTTCACATATTCACGGATAACCGTTTCCTGCTCCGGCTGAATGATGATGTCCTCGGCCGCCGCGACGCCGACGCCTGCGAGCAGAAAAAATGCCGCGGCTGCGGCAGACAGATGCAATTTCATAATCTTACTCCTCGTGAGATTGGCTCCGATCGGTGGTGTCGAAGCTCAACTGCCAACTTGGCGTGGATGCAATCGTTCCCTTGGGAGGACTTCAGTCGGAGGAGGCGGTTGGACCAAAGTCCGGTCGAATTCCGCAATGGTCTTGCCGTCGGTGCAGCTTGGAACGGTCATCTGTCGCGGAAGTTGTCAGCCACGGAACTGAAGGAAAGAATTCATGGACAGAAGTGTTGGTCAAGCGCGTTGGTTGCTGGCGCCAGTTTTCGTCTTGGCCATATCCCTGCTCGTCATCGGAATATCCCATGGCTGAACCTGGACAGTCCACATTTCAAAATCCGCGCAGCTATGTCCCTTCCTGCGTTGATAACGGTTCGCTCGCTGCTTTGGCGGCGAGCGAACCCGTCAACTTCAATTTAGCCAGCGACGGGTGGTTGGATGTTCAATGACAAAAAGACTCGCCTCATAGAGGCCGGTTTCCTCCTGGCAGTGCCCATTTGCGTGGCTCTGACCGCGCTGGTAGCCGTATTCGCTCTGGCCAGGATATGATGGTGTGGTTGTATCCACTTCGGCGTTTGGCGCAGGAACGAGCCACGGCTTCACAATCATGGAGCCGTTAGAATGAACCGGATCCTGTTTATGACGGCCGACTTCCTTTCCCGGCCGCCAGGCTTCTACGTCATGATGGTCGCAATGGTATTGTGCACCGCGCTGGTGCCATTCGGACTGACCAACGCGGTCACTTATGTCCTTTCGGTGGCCGCCATCGTGATCACTGGTGTTGTCCTGATACAGGGCTATCGCGATACCGCGGCCATTCACGCTAAGCTCGATGAGATCGTCGTGTCGCTTAGGGAGACCAGAAACGACGTGGTCGGCCTGGAGCATGCCGAGCCGGAGGAGATCCGCGAAAAGCTTGCCATGCTCGAACAAGAAGCAGCGGAACGAAATGGCGAGCCACCTGAATATTAAACGCCAGCTTTCTTCGACTATCAGCAGGCTCAAGGCCCTCGTGCAACCAGATCGGCGCTCGCGGGTTCTTGACCTAATGAAACGGCGCCTCGATCTCCTCCGAAACCGGTCAATTCATGGACGTCTCGATTACGCAAACATCGGCCGATAAAATCGATAAAATCAAAGCAGGTAAGAGCGGCCTGCTGCTGATTTCTGACAATTACGATGCGTTCGCCGCGCGTGTTTTAGCGGCAAGGGGCGCGGCTCGCACTCTCGATCTCATGTACTATCTCTGGCATGACGACCACACGGGGCGCTTGCTTTTGCAGGAAGTTGTCCGGGCGGCCCAGCGAGGCGTACGGGTCAGAATGCTGCTCGACGACGTCAATCCGCGCAAGAGCGATGCCGCCTATTTGGCGCTGAGCAACCATCCAAACATCGAACTCAAATTGTTCAACCCGAGCGGCATCAGAGCGCGCGGCCTCATGCGCGGCGCGGAAGTCCTCTTGCGGCTTTTTGCATTGACAAGGCGGATGCACAACAAGGCGTGGATTGCCGACGACAACATCGCAATTGTCGGTGGGCGCAATGTCGGCGATGCATATTTTGACGCGGCGGAGACGAATTTCCGTGACCTCGACATGCTGCTTCTCGGTCCCGCCGTCCAGCAAACCGCACAGATCTTCCAAACTTTCTGGGTATGCCAGGACGCGAAGCCAATAGCTGAACTCGGTGCAGCCGCTCCAGGCTCGCATGCCCCCTATTTCGAGGGAAGAGAGGAGAAAACCGATTCGACGCTTCTGAGCGGGGTCAGGGACAAGGGCTCCATCGCCGAGTTCATATCGGCGAGCAGCAACGTACATTGGGTCGAGCGCGTGCGCGTGATCTCCGACCCTCCGGAAAAGGTCCGAGGCTGGAGACCGCGCGGTTGGCTGATGAAGGAGTTGCTCCCAATCATTCAGTCGGCGCGCAAGCGTGTGGAAATCGTGTCCCCGTATTTTATCCCCGGCAAGAAGGGATCAAAAATCCTCGGCGACCTCGTCGACGACGGGGTGCAGGTCGCTGTGTTGACCAACTCCTTGGCCGCGACCGATGTCGCCGCGGTCCACGGGGCATACGCCAACTATCGCAAGCGCTTGCTGAGAATGGGCGTGCAGCTTTTCGAGCTCCAACCCTTTAGCCGGCAGCCCAAGATTTCCGTATTTGGATCCAAGGGCGCCAGCCTGCACACCAAAGCGTTCAGCGTCGACAACAGGATCGGTTTCGTCGGATCCTTTAACTTCGATCCTCGGTCCGTCTCCCTGAATTCGGAAATGGGAGTGCTTTTTGAAGACGAGAATCTGGTCGCGGAACTGCAGCATAGGTTCAAATCGGAGATAGCGCCGGAAGCGAGCTACCGGCTCGAATTGAAGAACGAGGTTCTTCGCTGGCATGGCAGCGATGAAGGCAGACTGCAAACCTATACGCGCGAACCCGAGGCAGCATGGTTCCGCCGCATCCTGGCCGCCCTGGTCAGGCACCTCCCCATCGAATCTCAGCTTTAGCCGTACGTCGGCAGATTCTGGAAATGTAGACGCTCTCTCCCAACGCAATTCAAGCGGGTTCCCATCCGCCTGAACCTTGCCGAAAGGAATAACTGGCTGAGGTTTCGAACCCGGACTGCAAAGACTGCCATGCCCGACATTCGATAGAGATCCTCGTGTGCTCGATGCGAATGATGTTAAACGAATTTGCAGCTTGTCGTACCCGCGAAGAAACCGCCGTCCCCGCTTGAACAAGCAGCGCCGCATAGCCGTCGATGAGGTAGCGCCGTGCGCTCGAACCAGCGCGGTGAAGATGCTGGTGCCCAGACAATATGACATCTACGCCGTTGCGCGAGAAGGCATCCATTGCCAGATCGGCGCGGCCCACGATGCCGTCGTCGTTTTCCAGGTCTAGCCCTTCGAAAGGATGATGCGTGACCACTATCCGGGTAACGTCATCGGACATATGTGCGAATTTTTCCGTCGCCGCCTCAAGTTGACGGACGTTGATCCTGCCGTCCTTGATCGTCAGGGATCGTGCTGTGTTTATCCCGACCACAGCGACTTCGCTATCGGCGTAGAACGGGTCCGTGTCCGCCTCGATGTAGCGCCTGTAACGCGACAGAGGCGTCACCGCACGCGCGAAGACATTCCAGAGCGGCACGTCGTGATTGCCTGGCACTACGATGCGGGGGCCAGGGAGGGAATCGAGAAAGGCGCGCGCCTGCAGGAATTCGTCTTTCCGGGCGCGCTGCGTAAGATCCCCCGAAACGACGAGCAGATCAGAGTCGACTGCAAGAACCTCTGCCGTGATCGCGTCCACAAGCTGGCTCTCTGTCTTTCCGAAGTGCAAATCCGAAATATGGACCAGGGTTCTCACTGAAGTTCTCCGCTTTCAGCTACGGTCGCCGGTTTTGTTCGTTCTGGCTGGTGCGATGACTTTCAGGGCCGCCGGCCGAACCTGAAAATTCAGGGGCGTGTCCATGCTGACGGCTTCGCCGTCCAGAGAAACCAGCATGGCGTGGCGATGCGATGTGATTTGCAGCGAGTTGGCGCGATAAATTTCAAGATCTCGGGTCGCGTCGATCATGCCGAACGCGATTTTGAACGGAAGCAATGCCAGCCCAAACCACGACTGCTGCTTAACGACGTAAACGCAGAGTTCCTTTGACGAGAGGCTGCGGCGATGGCCAAGATCGGCGATGTCGTAGAAATTGTTGCCGACGAACACGCAAGGCGTCCGTAGCCTCTCGCGGGTGCCTTGGGCAGCGACGTGGACAGCCTGCCACGAGGCGGATCTCAACGTTCTCATCAGGGCGGGTCCGATGGCGGCAAGCTTGCCGAACCCGCGGCGGCGCTGTTCGGTTGAACGCTTTGCAACAAAGAACGGATAGATCCCAATCGATGAATTGTTGAGAAAGACTCGGCCGTTGACCTCGGCGACATCGACAGTGACAGGCTTGCCGGTCGCGATTGTATCGATCGCCGCCGTCAGGTCGAGCGGCACACCCAAATCCTTGGCAAAGTGGTTCAATGTGCCGAGCGGAAGGACGCCAAGCACCACATCCGTCCCCGCCAGCGCCGAGGCCGCGCTGCCGAGAGTGCCGTCGCCACCGCCCACCACCAATATCGATCCATGGCCGGACCTCGACTTGTTTTCGGCAACGAAGCGCTGAGAGAGCTCTCCAATCTCTCGCCCTTCCACCAGTCGCACATCGGCCTCGACGCCACGTTCGGCGAACCCATCCCGCACGGCTCGCTCGATGTCGCCCTTGCGCGCCACGGCGCCGGCACTTTTGTTGATGAGCGCCACAACCTTCAAGTCTTCAGTCTCCGCTCCGGCCATTCCTGAAACCATAAAGCGACCATCCAACACAGGATCGCCCAGCCAGAACCAATGCACCATCCGGCCAAGACATCCGTCGGATAGTGGACCGCGAGATAGACCCTGCTTACGCCAACGGCCAGCGTCAGAAAGACGGCGAGGGCCATGAAATACACTTTGAGGCGGAAATCCTGATTTGCGTGTGAAAGAAGGGCGCCCACGGTCAGAAACGTGATCGCCGAAAGCATAGCATGGCCACTCGGGAAACTTGCAGTGAACACCCGCGTGACATGAGGAATCTCCGGCCTGGGGCGGTTGAAGCTTAGCTTGAGGATCGTGCCGAGCAGTTCCCCGCCGGCCACCGCCACTGCCATCCAAATGGCCAGAGCCCGCTTGTGGACAAGAAGCAGATAGGCAACCCCTGCCATCAACACGAAGCCAAGAAACACCACGCTGCCGATCGAGGTCACATCTCTGGCCGCTTCCTGAAGCCATGGCGGACCGATCGGGTAGGCCTGATCGGCCCCACGCAGGGTCGACATGATCGCCAGATCAAATTTGGTCGTATCGCCTTCCAGGACCTCCTCGGCGAGCACGCCGAAGCCGAGAACGAGGCATGCAACGAGCATCCCCACGATGAGCCTGTTCTTGCCTTGCGGAGAACGCCCGAAGGGCCGGCGCTCGATGTCTGGGACTGGTTCGCTCAAGCGCCCGACCTCATTGGTGAGGCACAACGGCGTCGCGAGTACGAGGTTCCCTCAGCCATCACTGCGGTCAGGGCGGCCGAAATCTGCGGCGGCGCTTCGCGACAGCCCCGACACGACGTCGTTGGAATGGCCGTGAGAGCCTCACTTCAAGAGGGAACCATTGAAAATTCTATCCGTTGAGGTGTTCACGAAAAGCAAGCGGGGCAACGTGGATCAAGACGACGCTTCACCAATATCATCTGGCGTGGAAGGCCTCGACTATGTCCTGCGAGGCGGATACGCAAAATTCCGTTCACATCTTGTAGAGGGCAGGCCTGGTTCAGGTAAGACCACACTTGGTCTGCAGTTTCTGATCAAAGGCGCGTCGGATGGCGAGAAATGCCTCTATATAACGCTGTCCGAGAGCAAGCGTGAACTGCACTCAGTCGCGGAACGGCATGGATTTTCTCTTGACGGCATCGAAATCCTCGAGCTGGTGCCACCGGAGTTGAGCCTCGACCCATCGCAGTTACAGACTCTGGTTCATTCGTCCGATCTTGAACTCGGTGAGACCGTGCAGTCCGCGCTCGCCGAGATCGAGCGCATGAAGCCGGATCGCGTGGTGTTCGATTCCCTGTCGGAAATTCGCCTCTTGTCGCAGGGCTCGTTACGCTATCGGCGGCAGGTCCTGGCTTTGAAAAGCTTTTTCCTGCTCAACAATGCAACGGTGCTTCTGCTCGACGATCTCACCGCTGAACATGACGATCTAAACCTGCATTCGATCAGTCATGGCGTCATCCGGATGGAACAGCTTTCACCGATCTATGGCGGAGAGCGGCGGCGGCTGCGCATCATCAAGATGCGCGGCGTTCAAATTCGCGGCGGCTTCCACGACTTCGTCATTAGACCGGGCGGCGTGATGGTGTTTCCGCGCTTGGTTGCCTCAGAACATGAGATGGCCGAGCATGGAACGCCGGCAACCGGTAATGGATCTGTCGACACGCTCGTGGGTGGCGGGCTGGACCGCGGCACCAGCACTCTCCTGATGGGACCATCTGGTGTCGGCAAGTCGACCATTGCATGCAGCTATTGCCATGCTGCTCTCAAGCGCGGCGAACATGTGCTGGTGCTTCTGTTCGATGAAACCAAGCGGATTTTCCTGGCGCGCGCGTCTGGCCTCGGCATGGATCTGGGGCCATTCGCCGTCAATGGAAGTTTGCTGCTGGAACAGGTGGATCCGGCAGAATTGTCGCCTGGTGAATTGTCGTCGCGCATCCAGTCGGCTGTGGAGCGCTCAAGTGCAAGGATCGTCGTCATCGACAGCCTGACCGGGTATCTCAATGCCATGTCGGAGGAGCAGCATCTTGTGCTGCAGATGCACGAGATCCTGACATACCTTAATCAAAAGGGCGTTGTGACGATCCTGCTGTTGGCCAATCATGGGCTGATCGGTCAGATGTCAGCCCCCGTCGACATGACCTATCTCTGCGATTCCGTAATGCTGCTGCGTTTCTTCGAAAGCGGCGGCCGTCTGAGACGAGCTATTTCCGTGGTCAAAAAACGCGTCGGGCCGCATGAGGACACCATTCGCGAATTCAAGATAAGCGCGACCGGCCTGGCCGTCGGCGAACCACTAGAGGAGTTCCGAGGGATACTGACTGGCGTGCCCACCTACGAGGGTAAGCAAGGCAACCTGCTGCAAGACAAGTCATCGTGATGCCTTCAGACCGCAGTGTGCTCGTGCTGGCGCCGGTCGGGCGCGACGCGAAGGTCGCGTCTGCAATCCTCACGGAGAACGACATCAAGTCCCACATCTGCGCCACGCTCGACGAAGCAGTTCCGCTGTTGGACCAAGCTCACTGCCTTTTGGTTACAGAAGAAGCCTTGATCAGTTCCAATCGAAATCAGTTTGCATCGTGGCTCAATCATCAACCGACGTGGTCGGATTTTCCGATCGTGTTACTGACGATGCGAGGAACGGAGATCGACAAGCGACTCGCCTTTCTGGATCGCTATCTGATCGTTCTCGAGAGGCCTTTCCTGGCGTCGAGTCTTGCAAATTCGGTGCGCTCGGCTTTGCGAGCCCGCGCCCGTCAACTCGAGGTCAAGTCATATATCGAACAGAAGCAAGAGGTCGCCGACCGGCAAAAGCTGCTGATCAGGGAACTCCATCACCGCGTCAAAAACACGCTCGCAAATGTCCGGGCGATGATGGGGGCAACCGCCAAATCGAGTGGTAGCGTGGATGATTTCGTGCGCGATTTCTCTGCCAGGATCGTCTCGCTCGCCGACACGCATTCGATGCTCACCGATGACTATTGGCAGATGGCTTCCTTGCACAAGCTGCTGGAGTCGGAACTGCGCCACTACGATACGACCGACAAGTCGCGCGTAGTGCTCGAAGGGCCGAACGTCGCGCTGGTCGCCGATATCGCGATCCCGATCGGGATGGCGTTTCATGAACTCGCGTCCAACTCATCGAAATATGGCGCGTTGTCCCGCCCCACAGGGCGTCTAGAAGTCCGGTGGTCGGTGAGCAATTCGGAAGGAGAGCGAATGCTCAATCTGGATTGGCTTGAAAAGGGCGGGCCGAAGGTCGAGCAACCAAGACGGCGCGGCTTCGGTACGACGTTGCTGGAGAAAGTCGTCGCCGTGCAGTGCCAAGCCAAGGTTGAGTTGAACTATCATCCTGACGGTCTGCGGTTCGCAATGGCCTTGCCGCTACGCGACACGAGGCTTGTCCCCGCCTACTGACCTCAGCAAGGTGGCGCTCCGCTTCGGTGGTGGCCTATATGCTCAATCGCTGATACTGATGACCTTTCCTTACAGCGTAGGCGTAAAATGATATCGGATACAGGGAAGCCCGAGGCGGTCGAGCAACTGCTCGATACGCCCGAACTCGCGACCGCGCTGGAGAGCGAACAGTTCAAGAAATTCCTCGATCAGGTGCCTATTGCGATCGCCGTTTCAGACCTGATCGAAACGGAGCGCGTCGTTTATGCCAATCCGGAATTCGAAAAACTCTCCGGCCTGAAGGCCGCCAGTCTGGCGCGAAAAAACTGGGCAGCGCTGTCCGGGACTGGGATCCGTGAGCAGAAGGACAGGGCGCTGGCCGAGAGCGTTATCAATGAAACGGATTTCGTCGGCACTTTCCGGCTGGAGCGCGGCGTCGGGGGACCGGCAGTCGTTGACGCCTACTCAAATTTGATTGTGGACGATGATGGCAAGACTTGTTTCCGGCTGGTCGCCTTGGTGGACGTATCCTCTCACGGCGAGGAGGCGCCCTCGGTAGAGGAGCGTGTCCGGGAAAAGGATACATTGCTGCGGGAACTGCAGCACAGGGTAAAAAACAATCTCCAGATGATCACCGCACTCATCCGGCTGGAGACCCGCAATGCGGCGGAGCCCGACCAGAAACGGTTCGAGAGGTTGGCCGGCCGCGTCGACGCTCTTGCGATACTCTACCAGGCGCTGTCGAACGACGAGCAGAAGGATGAGGTCGATCTTGGTATCTATCTCAGCCAGATAGCATCGGCGGTAATGGCTTCGCATGCGGTGGAAGGCATACGCCTGGACATGAAGGTGGATACCTATCCCGTGTCGATTAACGTTGCGATGCCCACGGGGCTGGTTGTGAACGAATTGCTGACCAATGCGCTCAAACACGGCTTCAAGGGACGAGAAGGCGGCACGATAACGCTTCACAGCGTGGTCGATGGCGACGGATGCCGCATCACCATCGCCGATGACGGGGTTGGTTTGCCGGAGGGCGAGACATGGCCGAAGCCCGGCAAGCTCGGTGCTCTCATCGCGCGCTCCTTGACCGAGAACGCCAAAGCGCAATTCGAAGTCAAATCCAGCGCCACTGAAGGGACCAGGGTCACCATCGTTTTCAAGCGATCGGCAGCGACGAGCTGACGATGTTCTATGCTGCGGTTTGAGTGGCTTGGGCGGCCCAAATAGACGCCGACCGTGCAAGGCGATTTCGATGGCGGCTCTGTTCATGGCGACTTGCTCGTCCATGCGACTGTCATGCATGGACCTGACGTCAATATCGTGGCTCCGGCTGCAGGCCGCGGCTAACTAGGTGGCGGCACTACATTTTCTATCTCTTGTGCTGAACGCCTCGTAAGATCCTTTGGGATCTCGCCTACCAGCACGGCCGAACCTTTCTGGTGGTAATGCTTGCGAAGTTCACCAAGCGTGCGTGGGGCAGCGATGACGATCAGATTGGCAATTTGACCGCCGAGGACCTGACGATTGAGCAGATCGGCGGTACCGGCCGCAAAAGCCGTGTCTTCTCGTCCACCGGCTTGAACACGGGCGGAAGGAACTGATGCCGCAGCCCGATCGTATCCATGACGTCACCAACTACGGTGACGAAGAGTTCGTTCTCGAACAGCCGGTACATTTCGGTGTCGTCGTCATAGAGGCGCTTCGATGCGGTCATGAGGCCTGACTCCAACCGGTCGTGGATTGTGTGTTGTGGGAAGGCCCTTGGCCTCCGCGGATCCGGCAACAACGCCACTCAATGTCCTACCCTTCATTCCGACGGCAGCCCGGTCTTGTTTTGTTCTACAGTCCGTTCCCTGGCAACGAGGAAAATGCCGCACCATAGATCGACCTTTGCCCTTGTCTCAGTGTCAAATGACATCAGGCTCGGCCTTTCTCTGTAAACGTCCATGCATGGCGACGCGGGTGATGGAGTTGTCGGGCGGGGCAGGGCGCTCCTGAAGCCGAATGCCCTTTGCCCAGAGCCGCAGCGCCTCCCAATGGATGCCGGCGGTCACCTTGAGTGTCAGCAGAGGATACGAGATGAATGCGCGCAGCAGACTGGCATCGCTCAGCGCCCGCCGCTTGCCGGCGAAGCTTGCCACCATCAGCGGCCCTTGGTCGTCGCTGGCAGTGATGTGTATCGCGACGTTTTCGCCGGGGAGGCCGATGCGGAAGCGATAGTTCAATCCCATGGCCATGAAAGGCGAAACGTAGAAGCGCTTGTCGCAATGTTGCCTGACAGTCTCGTCGTGCCGCTCGCCGACAGGGATCAGGTAGCTGTGGCGCTGCCCAAAGGTGTTGTTGACTTCGTAGAGGATCGCGACGAGGTCGCCCTGCCGGTTATGGCAGAAATAGATGCTGATCGGATTGAAAGCGTAGCCGAGCGTGCGCGGCATCGAGAGCAGTCGGATTGGCCCCGCATCCGTCTCGATCCCTGCCGTCTCAAGCATATCTTCGACATAGGCTTTCAGCGATCCGCCCGAGCCATCGCCGTGATCCGTGTCAGCGAAGCCAAACAGATTAAACCGGTTGTGTGACAACAGGCGAAGCCGCTTGCTCATCGCATCGATCTCGTCGAGGTCGAGCAGAAGGAAGAAAATGCGGTAGGAAAGGCGGTGCCGCCGCGGCTTCAGCCGCTGGTGCATCACTTTGCCAGCGTAGAGGGCCGATTTCAGCTCCGGCATCACGCCGCCTCGAGGTTGCGCCGCGCCACGGCGTCGATGATGTGAATGCGCGCTGACTCATTCGCGACGCTCCAGGGCCGGCGTACACCGCCAAGCGCCTCAGCCACCGCAAGCCCGGCCTGCAGGCCGTCCTCGTGGAAGCCGGCGCCGAAATAGGAGCCGCAGAACCAGGTTCTTCGACTGCCCTGCAGCGACCACAGCCTTTGCTGCGCGCGCATCGCTGCGGCGTCGAAAGCCGGATGTTCATAGGTCTCGCGATGCAGAACGGTATTGGCCGCCGGTTCCACGACAGGATTGAGGGTGACGAAGAGCTGCTGGTCATCGGGCAACGATTGAAGCCTGTTCATCCAGTACGAAACAGACAGTTTTCGGGTTTCACCCTGGCCCTGTGTCAAATAGTTCCAACTCGACCAGGCGCGCTTACGCCGCGGCATCAGGCGCGCATCTGCATGCAGCACCGCCTCGTTGCGGCTGTAGCCAAAACTGCCGAGCAGCCGCGTCTCGTCGTGGCTCGGATCGTCAAGAATGCGCAGCGCCTGGTCGGCATGGGTGGCGATAACGACGTGGTCGAAGCGGTGCTCGACGCCTTCGCAGTCGGTAAGCCAAGCCGCGCCCCCGCGCCTGGAAATCAAGCGCACGCCGCGCCCGGCATATGAACGGCCGGCGACGCTCCTCGCCAGTTGCTCGACATATTTGCGGCTGCCGCCATCGACTGTGCGCCAGGTTGGCCGGCCTGCCAGCTTCAGCAGGCCATGGTTCTGGCAGAACCGGATGAAGGCGGTCGCTGGATAGTTGCCGACATCAAGCGCCGGAGTCGACCATATGGCTGCCGCCATAGGATAGAGATGATCCTCGCGGAATGCGGCACCGTAGCCCCTGGCATCGAGATATTCGGCCAAGCTGATCTCGCCGATACGCGCGATGTCGTGGGGGGCCTCTCGATAGAAGCGCAGCAATTCCTTCAGCATTTGCCAAAAACGCAGCCTACCGACATTGGACGGCTGTGCGAGCAGCCCGCCCAATCCGGTTCCCGAATACTCAAATCGTCCGCCGTCGAGCGAGACGGCAAACGACATGTCCGACGCCTTAGTGCGCACGCCGAGATGCGAAAACAGCGCCGTCAGGTTGGGATAGGTTACTTCGTTATAGACGATGAAACCGGTGTCGACCTGTGTGCCGCCGACATCGACGGTATTGCTGTGGCCGCCGAGCCGCCGGTCCGCCTCGAATAGCGAAACCTTGTGGCGCGTTGAAAGCAGCCATGCTGCGGACAGGCCGGAGATGCCGCTGCCGACGATGGCGATGTCCATCGGCTTGTCCGCTTCGAAATAGCCGCCGATCGTCATTCGTGCCCTCCGATTTGCTATGGAAGGGACTGACGTCCTCCCCTAGGTTTAATTTCTACGCAGCGGTGCGGGCTGTGGATCACCGTGTGCAGCAATCGTTGCGCGGCCAGTGATCCGAAAGGGATTGCCGCGCGTAACAGGGCTTATGAATGCAGGACATCATTTCATTGCCGACAAAGCGCTTCTTGCTTTCGATCTCGCGGAGAGCGGATTGGCGGTGACCATACGCGACGAGGGGAGCCTGTCGGCGCCGGAAGCGACCCGTTTGATGGCGGCAGTCGCGGCGAACCGCGATCGAGTGGCATTCGCGGCACTGTTCGGCTTCTACGCGCCGCGGCTGAAGGCTTTCCTGAAGCGTTCGGGGATGACGCCGTCCGCCGCGGAGGACGTCGTGCAAGAAACCATGCTGCTTGTCTGGAAAAAGGCATCGTATTTCGATCCCGCGCGTGCCGGGGTGTCGACCTGGATCTTCACCATCGCCCGCAACGCGCGCATCGACCGGCTGCGCCGCGAAAGCCGGCCGGCGGTCATTGCCGAAGCCTTTGATCCGTCCGATCAGCCTGATGCGCCGGTTTCGGGCGAGCAGGCGATCATCGCGGTGGAGCGCGAGGACCGGGTGCGGGAGGCGCTCGATCTTCTGCCGCGGGAACAGGCCGATATCCTGAAAATGTCATTCTTTGGCGAGGTAACGCAATCCGAGATCGCCGACGCGATCGGCATCCCCCTCGGCACCGTCAAATCACGCGTGCGGCTGGCCCTTGGCCGGCTGCGCCAAATCCTGGACGATCTCAAATGATCAAGCATCATCCGAGTGATGAGACGCTCTTCCGTTATGCCAACGGCTCGCTCGAATCCGGGCCGCGCATCGTCGTGGCCGTCCATGTCGGTGCCTGCACGGCTTGCGCCGAGCGCATTGCCGGATTCGAAGCGCTTGGGGGCTCCCTTCTGCACGATATCGAGCCGGAGGACATGGAAGCTGGGGCCCTCGATCATGTGATGGCGATGATCGACACCGGTGAGGCCGGTCGCGGCAAGGCCGCGCCGGCTCAGAGGCTTCCGCGCGCCGATGTGGGCATCCGCTTGCCTGAGGTGCTTGACGACTGTGGCATCGGGCCATGGCGCTGGATCGGGCCGGGCGTGCGCTGGAGCCGCGTGACGCTGCCTGATGACGACAGCGCCAACGTCATGCTGCTGAAGGTCGTGGCCGGCCGCAAGCTGCCGGAGCACACGCATGCGGGCTATGAATACACCCACATACTGAAAGGGGCCTTCTCGGACGCGCGCGGCCGCTATGGCCCGGGGGATCTCGACGAGGCCGATGACGACGTTCAACATCAGCCGATCGTCGACAAGGACGGCGAATGTATCTGCATTGCCGCGCTCGAAGGGCAGATGAAACTGAGCGGCTTCTTCGGCAGGCTGATCCAGCCTCTGTTCGGCGGCTGAGGTCCGGCAATGAGCGTCGTCTCGGCTATCGTTCTAGCGGCGGTCGCTCTTTGTGCCACCATGGCGGTGGCTTGGCTGGTCGCGATACGGACTGGCAGCTCCGGCTGGGTCGATGCGATCTGGTCTTTCGCCGTCGGCATCATCGGTGCCTTCCTGGCGCTCGTCCCATTTGTTGAAGGCGACAACGATCATAGGCGATGGCTGGTCGCGCTTTTGGCGCTGGTCTGGTCGCTGCGGCTCGGCGTTCACATCGCTGGCAGGACGATGGGCGACAGCCGCGACGATCCGCGCTATCGCCAGCTCAAGCAGCAATGGGGCGCCAGTTCCTCAAGCCGGCTGTTCTGGTTCCTTCAGGTCCAGGCGGCCGCGGCTTTCCTGCTTGCAATGTCGATCATGGCTGCCGCCCACAAGCCGGCTCCGGGGCTGGGGCCCGGCGACTGGATCGGAGTTGCGATCTGGGTGGTGGCGATTGGTGGCGAGGCGCTGGCGGACAGGCAACTGAATGCTTTTCGAGGCGATCCTCGCAACAAGGGCAAGGTCTGCGATGTCGGCCTGTGGCGCCTATCCAGGCATCCCAATTACTTCTTCGAATGGCTGGGCTGGCTGGCATACATCGCCTTCGCGATAGGCTCCCCCTCGGCCTATCCATGGGGCTTCGCCGCACTTGCGGGCCCCATAATGATGTACTGGCTGCTGGTCCATGTCTCCGGCATCCCGCCATTGGAGGCACACATGCTGCGCTCGCGTGGGGTACAGTTCCGCCGTTATCAGGAGCGCGTAAACGCGTTCTGGCCGGGCGTGCCGATGGCGGCAACAACCCGGGAAGGGACATGACAGTGAGCCTGATCTCATCCGCAATCCGTGCCGTCGAGAGCACGCCGATTCCCGATACCGCCACACGCTTTGGTATCGGCGTCCTGGTAGGAAAAACGCGCCGGCGGCTTGCCAAGGCGGGGTCGGTCGACGCGAAGCGGTTTGCTTGTGCCATGGCGGACTATTCCATCGCCGAGCACGCGCAAGCCGCAAACGAGCAGCACTACGAACTTCCGCCCGAATTCTTCGCGCTGACGCTCGGTCCCAATCGGAAATACTCCTGCTGCCTCTATCCGAATGGGGACGAGACCTTGGCCGAGGCCGAGATCGCGGCGCTGGAGCAGACTGTCGAACATGCCGGCCTTCGCGATGGCCAATCCATTCTCGAACTTGGCTGCGGCTGGGGTTCGCTGACGCTGTACATGGCTAAGCGTTTTCCGGCCGCCCGCATCGTGGCGATGTCGAATTCGACGCCGCAGCGCATGCATATCGAAGCGGAAGCGGCGGCGCGCGGGCTGCGCAATGTCGAGGTCATCACCGCCGACATGAACGGCTTCGAGCCGCGAGAGCGCTTCGACCGCATCGTGTCGGTCGAGATGTTCGAGCATATGTCCAACTGGCGCGACCTGCTTGCCCGTATCCGAAGCTGGCTGGAGCCCGAAGGCAGGCTATTCGTCCATGTCTTCAGCCACCGCCACAGTCCCTACCGCTTCGATCATCGCGACGACGCCGACTGGATCGGACGGCATTTCTTCACCGGCGGCATCATGCCGAGTCACGGGCTGATCGGTCACTTTGCGGACTGTTTCGCCATCGAACGCGACTGGCGTTGGAACGGCATGCACTATGCGCGCACCGCGCAGCAATGGCTTTCGCGCTTCGATGACAATTACAAGCGCATCGGCGAGATCCTTGCCGATGTCTACGGGCGGGATGCGGCGCTTTGGCGCCGGCGCTGGCGGCTGTTCTATATGGCCACCGAAGGTCTGTTCGGTCACGATCAGGGCAGGGAATGGGGCGTCAGCCACTATCTGCTGCGGCCGGCCTGGTAACATGGAAGGACTTGCACGGCTATGGCGCCGGGTCGCCGGTTACGCGGCGCATCCCGACCCCTTGACCAGCGCGGCCAACTGGATTGCACTGGTCGTTGCCTGGAACCAGCCGTTCTACCCGCTGTACCTTTGGGCGGCGGTCGGCGCCGACAAGATAGCTCCTTCGTTTCTCACGTTCATGTCAACGCCGATCTTTCTGGCTGTTCCGGCTGTTGCCAAACGGCATGCGCTGGCCGCCCGCGTCCTGCTGCCGCTGACTGGCATCGCCAACGAGATCGTGAGCACCAAGGCGTTCGGCGTTGGATCGGGCGTGGAGATTTTCCTGGTTCCCTGCGCGCTGATCGGTGCCGCGCTGTTTAGGCCGTCGGAGCGGGCGATCGGGCTCTTTGTGGTGGGGCTTAGTGCGATGGCCTATTTCATCCCGCATCGCTTTTTCGGCGAGCCGCTGGCCGGTTACACGGCCGCCGATAACAGCGCCATGGCCGGCTTGAATGCCTTGAGCGCCGCGACGTTGATCGTCTTCATCGGCTGGCTGTTGTCGGGTGCTGTGCCGGCCCCGCAACAGCCTGGCGATCAGGCGCCGCGCAGATAGTAGCGAGTCACCAGGAAGCCCACAGTGGCCGCAACCGCGCTGAGCAGCGAACCCCAGCAGATATCCGCCACAGTGATGATCGTCGGCCAGCCGCGGATCGTGGCTTGGTTGGTCAGATCGTAGGTCGCGTAGGTGAAGAAACCATAGAGCGCGCCATTCAGCGCGGCCGTTGTCCATTTGCCGCTCGAAAAAGCCGGCGACGTTGCGAAGATTATGAGACCCACGACATAGATCAGGTAGAATGCCGCAGCAGGAACAGGGTTGAATACGTCAACCAGTATGTCCCCGACATAGCGGCGGTAAAGGCGCTGCGACATCGTCGTGAGCCATACCGCGTCAATGGCCAGGAAAGCGATCAGAGTGGTTGTGTAGGCGACGGCATACCGCATCATGAAAACCTTCCCGTTGTTGTTTGATCCACTGGCTCAATCCTTTAAGGACTGATAGACGATCAATGCCCTTTCTCGTGCCGCACCGTGGTCTACGATCGGATTGGGGTAGGTCTTGCCGAGCACGATGCCTTTGTCCTTCAGCACGGCAGCGGGAGCCTCCCATGGCCGATGAATATAGCGGTCGGGCAATGCAGAGATTTCCGGGACGTGCTGACGAACGTAGTCGCCGTGAGGGTCGAACTTTTCGCCCTGCAGCACCGGGTTGAAGATGCGAAAATAGGGCGCCGCATCAGCTCCGGATCCGGCCACCCACTGCCAGCTGGCCGGATTGTTTGCGGCGTCCGCGTCGACCAGAGTGTCCCAAAACCACTTTTCGCCGTGGCGCCAGTCGATCATGAGGTCCTTGATGAGGAAGGACGCCACGATCATGCGCACGCGGTTGTGCATCCAGCCCGTTCGCCACAATTCGCGCATCCCGGCATCCACGATTGGATACCCTGTCAGGCCGCGCTGCCATGTCCGAAGCGCCCGCATGTCGTCCCGCCACGACATTGCGTCAAACTCCGGCCGGAAGTTGCGCACTGAAAGATCGGGATTATGAAACAGCATATGATATGAAAATTCCCGCCAGCCGATCTCCGCACGAAACTTCGAAGTTCCCGAGCTTTTCGATCTGCGCAACGCGGCGAATATCTGGAATGGCGTGATCTCGCCGAAGGTCAGATGCGGGGAAAGTCGCGATGTTGACGGCTGGCCAGGATAGTCACGTTGGCGTTCATAATTGGCCAGGTCGTGCTCAATGAATTGACCAAGCCTGGCCTGAGCGCCTTTTTCGCCTGGTGTCCAAGTCTCGCGCAAGCCATACGCCCAGTCGGGTTTGCTAGGCAGCAAGTCAAGCTCGTCCAGGCGCAAGCCGCCAAGCTCACCCCTCCAACCATCAATCTGTCCCGGGGTATCGATCGGATCGCGAACATCGACCTTGTACGCCATCGCCTTCCAAAATGGCGTATAGACTTTGTAGAAGCCGCCGGAGCCAGTCTTGAGGAGCGAAGGTTCATGCAGGAGCGCGCCATCGAAGCTGAGTGCCGTGAGCCCCTTTTCGCGCAGGGCGGCTTTCAGCCTGGCATCGACCCCCGCCTCCGAGGGGTCGTAACGCCTGTTCCAGAACACGCAATTCGCGCCGCTGGCGTCGATCGCCTTGGCGACGGCGTCTTCGGTGCGTCCATGTGCCAGAAATAGATTCGCTCCAGCCTTGCGAAGCAGATCGCCAAGGGCCGCGAGCGAGTGATGGAGCCACCAGCGGCTGGCCGCTCCCATGGCCCTTAGACCTTTGGTTGTCTCGTCCAGGATATAGAGCGCCACGACGGGAGCGCCGCGATCGGCTGCCGCCGCGAGCGCGGCGTTGTCACCAATGCGCAGGTCGCGCCGGAACAACACAATGGTGGGAGCTTGGGCTTGTCGGCTCATTCCGTCTCGCAGATCATTTTGCCGGGGTCCAGCGCACGTTCTTGCAAATCAAGCCTGCGCCTATGCAGCCCCGCGTGGTGAGGCCCCCTTTCTTCACCGTCAACGTCATTGAATAGGTACGGTTTCGCTTGGGGTCGTAAGCCTTTCCGGCCAGCGTGCCTTGTGACGCCGGTCTTAGCGTCATGATCAGCTTGTCGCCCGCCTGTTCACCCTTGCTGGTGTCGCCGACCCACAGATTGGTCGCGCACAATTGCTGTCCACAAGGCGCGATTGAGACCTTGGCGTTGCCGTCGTCTCGCATCCATATGCCGCGGCTGTCCGAGAATGCGTCGGCTTGTGCCGCCGACCCGAGAAACACGGCACAAAGGAATGCGATTGTCCCTTGCATCGTCCCAATCTCCACTAACTGGCTAGATCTGTTGATTCTACGCTGCTCCGGGACGTTTGGATCACCGGTCCCGATTGGCGACGCCAGGGACCAAGGACCGCCGGGGTTCATTTCCGGCAAAGGTGGAAACTTCACCGGCGCCGAGAGATTAGCGGCAATCTGACATTGCGAACTGACATTTCGCTTGTGGCCCGACAGCCGTCGGTTAGCCAAGCGCCCCATGAACGCGGGCAGAGATTAGCTTCGCCACGGGCCTAAATGGTGACGTGGCCAGCAACCGGGTTTGCATTTTCTTCTGCCGGGATGTGAGTGCTTCCGATGAGGCCCACCGCGCCGCCGCGCATCACTCAGCATAGTTCTTCGCTGGTCTTCAATGATCCTCCCGAAACTGATCGTCATGATCCATGTCAATGAGCGGGTGGAATACAGTTCAGCCTTCGGCTCTATCCGGCCTTCGAAGGAAACGTACGGGTGAGGTAGTGTTGGATTGTGTCGACGAGGCGGTCCGAATCGGCGCCCCAGATCAGGTGGTCATCGCCCGGGAGCTCGATCAGCGTGGCGCCAACAATGCGCTCGGACAGGTAAAGCGCTTCTTCGACCTTGACCCATCGATCGCCTTTCCTGTGGAGTATCAGAGTAGGCACGTGAATCGCGTGGAGGATACTACGGACATCGACTTCGGCGCCCCAGCGCCATAGTGCGATCGCGTCGGAAGGAGACGCCGAATTCCTCAGATAGGCTGCAAACCATTGTTGCTCGTGCGTATCGTTCGCCAAGCTCGGCGCTCCTCTTCCCAAATCCCAAGGCTCTCCCCACTTGCGTTCGATCTCGGCCAGTTCTTCTTCCATGTCCTCTCTAGTCTTTGCCCAAGGATAGTCCGGTGACCAAAGTCCTTGAGCATAAGCACCGTGAAGAATGAGTGCCTCGGTTCGTTCGGGATAGGTCGCCGCAAAGAGCATGCATAGGACGCCCCCTTCGGAACTGCCGAATAAGACTGTCCGTCGCGATCCGATTGCATCGAGTACCGCCCGCAAATCGTCCGCCCGCTCCTGCATCGTTGGAAAGCCCACGTTGCGATCGGAAAGCCCAGTGCCTCGCTTGTCGATGCGGACCAGCCGGCAAAATGACCCAAGCCGCCGCAGCACATGCGTAAGCCGAGGAGATTCCCAGGCATAGTCGAGGTTGGAAACCCAGCCCTGTACGTAGACGAGGTCGAACGGCCCCCCGCCGGTTACCTGATAGGCAACGCTGACCCCGCCCGACTTTACATAGTGTGTTTCTGGGCGCAGCGAGGCTGGCACCGGGTTATCGACTGGATTTCCCTCATAACTTAAGCACGGTGTTAGGCTCGGTTTGGACGGTACGAAACGGCTAGCACGGAGCCTGTCGTTCAGCTCACGCGTCTCCTTCTCCGGTTCCACCTGGAGGTGCTTGCGAAGGACCTCGCGGCATTGGGCATACTGCCTCAGTGACATGTTCAGTCGGCCTTGGCGGGCGTAGATTTGCATGAGGCCTCGGTGGATGTCTTCCCTAAGAGGATCAGACCCGATCAAGCGCCTCGCTGCCTGGACATATGCGGCCAGATTGTTCTCGACCGAATAGTGATGGAGAAGTTTTTCCAGAACGCCGATCCAAATCGTCCTCAATCTCTCACGTTCCACCCTGAGCCAGTCGTTGAACGGTTCTTCCTTCAGGGCGAAGCCATCGAGCAAGTCACCGCGATAGACAACGACGGCTTGCTCAAGCTGCTCGAGGGCTATACCTGACGCTAGGCGCTCGAACCGTGCCACATCGATCTCAAGATCGTCGAGCTTGAGGGTGACATTGTCGCCGTGTGCCAAAAGGCGTCGGCCGTCGACCGATGGCAACGCCTTCCTGACCGCCGACAGAGCCTGTCTAAGGTTCATCCGCGCCTGCGGCTCCCCAGTATCGCCCCATAGAAGCGCGGCGAGTTTCTCGCGCGAATGGGACTGTCCAGGATTGAGTGCGAGATAAGTCACCAAACCACGCGTTTTGCGGCTCAGCGCTGCATTGGCAAGCTCGCCTCCAGCAAGAGTGAAGCCGCCGAATAACAGAAGTTGTGTTTGCGCCACCGTTCGCAAGCCATGTTGGACACTCGATTGTTCCCCGGACCTGGTGCGACTTCAACTGCAATCTGGCTGGACAGACGCTTTTCACGAACCAATCACAGTTCTTCGTACGCATCCCTCACGGCCATAGGAGAGGCTCTCAAATCAACACTTCGCAAGGGAAACGCTATGCTTGGCCCCAGCCTTTCCGATTGGCCCATTCGATCCAGGAGATCGTCAACGGTAGAACAGCCCCCCGGCGACATTCGGTTATCCCGTTATGACCTTGCACTGGCATGCTACCTGGAACAACAAGAAGCCCATCGCGCAGCGATCATGGCATCTCGACAACATGCGCAGATACGTCTGGGCACTCTGGCGCTCCTGCGTCTATCGAGGGTCGGCCGCTTCTTGAAACGGACAGCCCTCCCGCCGCGATAAGACCTGTCACCGTTCGGACCGTTGGGTCGTGAGTTGCGCGACCGCTTTGCGCTTCATCCGTGACAAAGCAGACAGTCTGCCTGCGGCCCCATTTCGGTCATTCACTACAAGGGAGTTCCTGGCGACCTGCGGCTAAATCGGCGATATCTCGAAGCCTGTAATTAGTCGCGTTCATCGTCCTTAGGTTCGCCAGACCATACGAGAGAATACGAAGGAAATGGGTTGGCGAACCATCCGCTAACATATTGATTTCCGGTAGAAAGCGACGACCCTCCGGGCCCACCAACTGATTACAAATCAGTGGGTTACGCTTAATTCTTCGATCTTGAATAGAGTGTTTTCGCGTAAATCTCTGCCTTTGGGGTGAAATGATCGACCTCCCAGGCTTCATTTTTGCCGAGATCCTCGGCGCTCTTGTGGCCTTGCGGGCAGGTTGTTGGCCGGGCCGAAGCCCGTCACTTCCGCTGCAAAACAGTTCCTCGTCCCAAATCGGCATGGACCTGGATTTCCATCGCAGGATCTGGGATCGTCTCAGCGATTTGGATGAGCTCGCCCACCATGGCGTGATTGCCGGCTACACCGCAAGACTGACCCGTGCAGTCTCGCTCAGATGCTCGAGGAAGGCCCGCACGGCCGGGTTGGTTCGCCTACTCGACGGCCACAGCGCGGTGATGTTGTCGCGCTCAACGGCAAAGTCGCCGAGTACTAAGGCCAGTTCACCCCGCGCGACGTAAGGGGCGGCGACGAAAGTTGCGCTGATGCCGATACCGCCGCCGGCGACCAGGGTTGCCATCACCGCTTCGCTGGCGTCGACGATGATGCTTGACGTTGGCACAATCTCGATTTCGCGCTCGCCAATCCGAAAGGGCCAGCGGAAGGCCTGGCCGCTGCTCTGATACCTGAGATTGACCGTGTCGTGTGCTGCCAATTCGTCCGGATGCGTCGGCGTGCCCCGCGCCGCCAGATAGGCAGGCGCGGCGTACGCGCAAAGCCGCAACGGGGAAAGCCGGCGGGACAACAAACGAGAGTCCGCGAGTTCTCCGATGCGAACCGCGATATCAATGCCCTGTTCGACGATGTCGACCAGCCGGTCGTCAATTCGAAGGTCGATGCTCACCTTTGGGTGAACCTTGCGGAAGGCGGGCAAGGCGGGCGCGACCAGATGGAGCCCGATCGGCAGCGACACTGCAATCCGCAATGTGCCGGTCGGCTCAGCGCGAACGGCTTTGGCGACCTGTTCGATCTCCTCCGCGTCACGCAACAGCCTTACAGCCCGCTCATGCAGCTCCCGGCCCTCGGGCGTCAGCGTGAGGGACCGGGTAGTCCGGGTAAACAAGGAAACGCCCAGTTGCTGTTCGAGGCGCTGGACACTCTTGCTGACAGCGGACGGGGAAATTCCAAGCGAGCGAGCAGCCGCCGTGAAGCTCCCTAACGATCCGGCCCGGGCGAAAGCAATCAAACCCGTCAGCCGATCCAGTGCGACTTGTTCCTTCATGGAACAATTAAATCAAATCGGGCGGCAATTATCAACTTGGAGTCGAGCCTCTATGTCCACGTCCTGTGAATGCACTCGGTGGAGAGTTCCCATGACCAAAATAATGAAAGCGGTTCGCCTGCACGCGTTCGGTGGCCCTGAACAACTGATCTACGAGGATGCTCCAAAACCGGCGCTCAAATCCGGAGAGGTGCTCGTCCGCGTTCATGCCGTCGGCCTCAACCCGCCCGACTGGTACCTGCGCGAGGGCTATAAGATGCTCCCGGCTGAATGGCAGCCCAAAGTTTCGTTCCCGATCGTGCCCGGCACCGATGTCTCAGGTGTCGTCGACGCGGTCGCCGACGACGTGCAGGGCTTCGCGGCCGGCGACGAAGTCTATGCGATGGTGCGCTTCCCCGCCGGGCTGGCTGGTAAGAGCAGCGCCTATGCGGAATACGTCGCAGTGCCGGCGACGGAACTTGCTCTGAAGCCCTCCGGCATCGACCATGTTCACGCGGCGGGCGCGCCGATGTCGGTGCTCACCGCATGGCAGTTTCTGATCGACCTCGGGCACAACGAGCCCAATCCCCTCCAGCCGCACCAGCACGAGCCGGTCCCGCTCGCGGGAAAGACGGTGCTGGTCAACGGCGCGGCAGGCGGAGTCGGCCATCTTGTGGTGCAGCTAGCGAAATGGCGCGAAGCGCGAGTGATTGCTGTGGCGTCGGGGAGCCACGAGACGTTCCTCCGCGACCTCGGCGCCGATGATTTCATCGACTATGGGAAGGTCAAGCCCGAGGAAGTGGTGGGCGACGTGGACCTCGTCGTCGATGCGGTCGGCGGCCCAGCGACGGCCCGCTTCCTGCCAACGCTGAAACGGGGCGGCGCTCTTTACCCCATCTTCCCGCTTGGCTTCGACGGCAGCGACGAAGCCAAGCGGCGAGGCGTCACCGTCTCGACGACTCAGGTCCGTTCTAACGGCGCGCAGCTTGCAGAGATTGTGCCGCTTCTGGACAGCGGCCTGATCCGCGTTGGAGTCGACAGCATCTTCACCCTGGCCGAGGCCAGCAAGGCCCACGAGCGCGCTGCTGCCGGTCATATACGCGGCAAGATCGTCCTGACGGTGGCACGCGGTCAACTGGCGTGAGCGCCTCGCCGAAATTCTCTCACGGCACCATGGCATGGTTCGAAATGGTCGGCACATTGATGTGCGCCGCCACAGCTCGACCAGACCTCGCGCCCGACCTGAATTGGTCGCTCGTGGAGCGCTATGTCGACGGCGCGACACTGCCGGACGGGCGTATTCAAGGCATTCGTTTTGACATTGTGAACGGGGTGCCAGCGTTCCGAATAGGCGTTGACAAGGACGAGCGGGGCGACGTGACGATCGAGGTATGCTCCACTACGGCCCGCGAGCTGAACCTGCTTTACGCCGCCGATCCGGCGTATCAAGCTTTTCGCGACCGGGCTATACGCCAGGGCCGGATCCGGGTCGATGGAGATCTTGGCGCGATGGCCCATTGGCTCGCTGCACTCCACGACCCAATCGTTGACCACACAAGCTGAGTTACGTTGGCTACAAGATCGAATCGACGCGCCAGCTGGGCGAATTTGGTCGGTTGCTGTTTTTCCTGCCTCGGAGACACTGCGCATCGAAGTTACGCCGCTAACTGCTGGAGTTCATGGCCCGTTTGGATACCCACAAATCGCCTGGAAACCCCGTCGATGGCTTTGCGGCTCGACGGGTATTATCTGCCCTACGCATCGGCCTCAGCGCAGGCTGGCACACAAGCTGCGGGCGGACGATCGGGAAACCCGGGCTGAAGGCGGTGCCGACTGTCCTGCCGCGCTCAAGCATTCTAGGGATTTGATTGAGGGTTGCGAGTGCGCTGACGCCGAAGCCTATGTCCGCGAGACACTTTGCAGGTTGTGACGCTCTGCCGGCGCCGATTGCAGGATGACCGTCTCTGGAACCTGATTGCAACGTAGCTCTGAGACCTGCGGCCACCACAGATGCTGGTCTGGGCCAGACAAGGATATGCCGAGGGCAGATGCCTGCGGAAGTGCGGCCAGCGACAAGAAGCCCGGCTTCTCGACAGTAAGCGAGAGGTCCCTTGCGCCCTGCCGGGCCGGCCGCCCGTTGAACCATCTACAGCCTGGAGGATGCGACCGCATGCATGACCTCGTTTCGCGCCCTGGAATACAGCGCATGGACCACCGTCGCCGATGGCCTTCGCCCGCTGGACACGCTGGTGTTCACGGCCGGCATTGGCGAAAACGCGCCGTTGGTCCGGGAAAGGATCGGCGCCGCCGCGCCCTGGCTTGGAGTCGGCCTCGACGAGGAGCGAAATCGAAGAGGCGAGGAAGTTGTCAGCAATCCCAATTCCAGCGTCGATGTCCTGGTCGTTCCAGCGGATGAAGAACGTGCTGTCGCGGCGGAGATGTCGATCTTGCGATCTCTGTGGAATCAGGATGGACCAGGCCTCTAACCGGCTGCGCGCGCCCCTAGTTCCCGCCGAACCAGGACGAGCGTCGCATCGTCGGGGTCAGTCGTGACCGTGAAACCCATGTCGCGCTCGACCTCTATCGCGGCACGGTTTTCACGGCTCTCGATCGACTCGATCGCTTCGAGGCCAAGTTTTTCGGCATATTTCGAGATATGGGCGAGCAGGTTCCAGCCAACGCCCAGATGCTTGCGATCCGCGCGAATGCAGATCGCGACCTCGCCGGTTCGGTCGGCGCGATCGCTTGCCAATGTAGCAACGGCGATCAACATCCCGTCGGTCGAGAACGCCACGAAATTATGGATGTGGGCATCGTCTGAACGCGTCATCGCCGCCAGCCGTTCATGCGAAACTTCCTTCACGGCGCCGAGAAAGCGGAAACGCAGGTCTTCCGGGGTGACATGCGTGAAGAACTCGGCCAGCGTCGGCTCGTCCTCAGGGCGGGCGCGACGCACTTCGAAGCGAAATCCCGTGTGGGTGGTAAGTGTATCGTTCATGACAATAGGGTCCCTGATCTGAGGCTGACGTTACGCTGTCTGCTTGGGAGGGCTCATTCGCCCATGGTCTGCAACACGTCCTGCTTGAGGATTTCGACGCTGCGCAGGTTGAGCAGGCGGATCACGCCCTTGTCCTTCAGCCGGGTGAAAACCCGCGACACGGTCTCAATGGTGAGGCCGAGATAGTCGCCGATGTCCGTGCGCGACATCGGGAGCTCCACCTGCCGCAGACCGCCTTGGCGCTCCACCATGTCGACCAGGAAGGCGGCCACGCGTTCGATGGCGTTCTGGCGACCCAGGACGAGGAGGTGTTCCTGGGCTCTGGTCAACCCCTTGAGCGCCAAGGGCAGCAACTGATGCGACATGTCAGCCCCAGCATTGAGGCGGAAAACGCGAACACCGGTGGCATTGATCGCTTCGGCGAAGAAGTGGTGCGTCGCGCCGGCTTCGAAGCCGAATGTCTCTCCAGCAAGATGGAAGGCGCTGATCTGCCGGCGTCCGTCAGCGAGCAGGCGGTAGATGCGCACGGCGCCGAATTCGACTTGATAGAAGGCACCAGCTTTCTCGCCCTGGGCATAGATTTCTGAACCGGCTGGAAAGAAGCTGATCGGCTGGACCGGTCCGGAACCGAGTGTCGCTGGCAGAGCCGGCTGAGCAAGATGCGACGACAATGAAATCCTGGAGGAGGTGTAGGCTTGCATGGCTGTCTTCCCGGTTGATCCGTGGCACAGCAATCGCGCAAATCGACGGGCGCCGAAATTCGGTTATGTCCCTACGGGAAACTACCTAGGCCAGGCCCGGGAGGCAGGCGGAGACGTTGATAATGGCCGGTGCATGCCTCGAACGTGCGCCGCAAGTCATTTCGGCGATCTACCGTGCCTGGGTCTAATGTTGCAGCGTCGCGATGTAACCCGCCAGGTTGTGGATGCGTTCGGTGGTCACCACCTCGCCGCCGTTAGGGCCGTAGGTTTTGGCATCGTCTTCAAGGAATACCCGACCCCAGACAGGCATCTCGCGTTTGCCATGGCTTGATACGGCATAGCGACCGTCAATTGTTGCAAAGACCCTGGAATAGGGAAACGTCCCACCATTCCGTTGGGAAAGATGCGTCAGGTCAGCCGGTCGCTTGACCAGCAGGTTGCGCAAGGGACCGTCACCCTTGCCGTCGATACCGTGACAAACGGCGCAGGAGTTCAGATATTCTGCCTGGCCGTAACTCATCTCCTGCGACCTGGACGCTTCGCAGGCCAGGGTCGCCAAGGCTGCTGCGATCAGAAATCTCATGTGCGCATCCGCCGATTGATCGGCTGAGCCTACCGCGTAAATCCGCAGACATGTTGATCCGGATCAACTGGGCGTCCGCGTGGTCTTGATTCAGCGCAATGAGCGCGGTGAACGGTCTGGCTATCGTCGTCACGGAATTTGGCCAAGAACAGGAGCAACTGCCATGGCTTTCAAGACGATCCTTGCGGTTATAGGCCCGCATATGAGCGACGACGATCTCAAACTCGCTGCCGACCTTTGCGACGAAATTGGTGCCCATCTTGCCGTTCTTGCTGTTGCCATCGCCGCGCCGCCGCCGGTCGGAGAGTATGCGGCAATCGTTTCGGAAGACTGGCTGAAGGAGCGGCAGCTCGATGAGACGCTCCTGAAGAAGCGAGTGACTGCCGTGTCGGCCTTTCTCGCCGGCAGGGCGCTCTCGGCCGATGTCTCCAGCGAATATCCGGAGGTTGGCGGAGCTGACGAAAGAATCGGTCGTCGTGCACGCTACGCCGACATTACGGTGATCGGGCCGGAGTTGCTCGCTGGCGAGACGTTGAAAGGCAAGGTGATCGAGGGCGCCTTATTTTCGTCCGGGAAGCCGCTGCTGATCGTTCCCTCGGGGAGTCGCGCGACACTGAAGCCGAAACGGGTGCTGGTCGCGTGGGACGCCCGCCTGGAGGCATCGCGCGCCGTCCGTGAATCACTCGAAATGTTGATCGGCGCCGACCAGGTGCGCCTGGTCATGGTCGATCCGGTTGAGGACGAATATCACCATGGTCAGGAACCCGGTGCCGATGCCGCCGCCTATCTCGCGCGACACAGGGTGAAGGTTATGATCGACCGGCTGCCGAGTTCAAACCATTCCATCGCCGACGTTCTTCGCCAGCACGCGATCGATATCGCAGCCGACCTGATGGTGATGGGCGCCTATGGCCATTCGCGATTGCGCGAGCGCATCTTCGGTGGCGTGACCAGGTCGATGCTTGAGGAGCAGTCGCTGCCGATCCTGATGGCGCGATGAAGTCTGACCGAGGCGTCGCGGCTGCATTCTTGGATCGTTTGCTGGCAATGAACCGCCTCGGCTTTCTTCTTACTCGCATCAGGACCAGGCGAGTGCAGGATCGCGGCAAGGGATTGATCCGACCCAGAGCAGTTCCTCCTCATTCGCGCCCCTCGTCGAGCGTGTCGATCGGGACGGCACAAAGGGACCCATTCGACCGTTTTGCCAGGCATCGGACTTCAGTCGCGTCGCTCCACCAGGCCATCGTCGACAAGGGTGTCGGACGGGTGGACGACGACGCTCGCGCCGGGTTTCAGACCCGTCAGCACTTCCGCAGTATCGTCATTCATATGCCCGATTCCAATTTCGGTTTGTTTGGCGCGGCCGCCATCGACTACGAAGACGTTCCACCGGTCGCCGTTCCTGAACAGCGCCCCGATCGGCACCTGGATGCATCGGACGCACTCCCAGACGGTCATTTCGACGAAGACCCGATAGCCGTGGCCGAGCCGGACATCCGTATCTTCCAGATCCAGAACGACGGTAACCCTCTGCTCCTCGATCCCGAGCGCGGAAACCTTGGTGAATGCGGCCGGATCGACGCGTCTCACTCTCGCATGCAAAGCATGATCCCCGCCCCAGTCACTGATCTCAGCCTTTGTCCCAGGGGCGATGCGCACCGCGTCACTCGACAGCAGGTCGACAGCGATCTCCAGATCGTGGACGTTGCCGATTTCGGCGATCTTGGCGCCGGCCGTCACGGCTTGTTCGCTCCTCGCCATGACGGAGAGAACGTTTCCGTCGATGGGAGCCAGAAGATTGACGCAGCAGCTTTCACCGGTCGGGTCTGCCGGATCGGGCTGCAACAGGCGGGCCTCGGCGTTCGCAAGTTCCGCATTTCTGAGTCCTATGACCGCTTTCGCCGCGTCGACAGCGGCTTTTTGCAGGTCGACTTCGTTGGTGAGCCTCTGCAAGGCGCTCTCCGAGACAAAACCGGACCCGAACAATTTGATTGTCCGAGCCAATTCGTCCTCCGCCAGCTTCAATGCCGATTGCGCACGCTGCAAGTCGATCTCGGCAACACCGACACCAGCGCGCGCCGCGTCTCGGCTGGCAAGCAGTTCGGCTTCCGCGCGCCGGTCGATCAGTGGCGGGTCGAGCGGATGGATGGCGGCAACAACGGTATTGTTCGCTCTCACCAAGTCGCCTTCGTTCACCACCGTGCGCGTCAGATGACCGGCAATCGGCGCCGATACCGTGTAGACGTCGCGCACGCGCGTCATACCTTCCTCACGGACCGTGACTCGCATCGGCGCTGCGGTCACTTCGGCCAAATCCACCAACGCCGGCCGCGTGCGCAAAGCCCAACCAAAGCCGGCGACGACCGCAACGGCAAGGAGCGCAAGCCCGACGCGTTTGATCCAGATCGACTTCATTGGACTAATCCCTTGTCTTGAGGACACGCACGAGATCAAGGCTGTCGATACGACGCCGAACGATCAGCGCCGAAAGCGTGGCCACGGCGAGCACGACCAGGCTGGCAAGCGCGAAAGTGGACCGGTTCACCACGAACGGAATGCGGAAGAGGTCGCTCTCGAAACCCCTGACGACCGACCACGAGAAGAGATAGCCGAGGATCCAGCCAAGCGGTTGCGCCAAAGCGACGATGCTGGCCAGTTCGATGAGCAGGACACTCGACACTTCACTCCTGGTGAAGCCGAGCACGCGCAAGCCGGCGAGTTCGCGGGCGCGCTCGGAAAGCTGGATACGGGCGGAGTTGTAGACGACGCCGAAGGCAATGATGACGGCAAGTGCCGTGTAGACGCTGGTCATGATCGTGATGTTCTCTCCGATTGTTTCGCGGAAGCGCTGGCGCGATATGCCCTGCAGCGCGATTGAAGCGATAACGGGCGTCTGCTTGATGGCTGTGTAGAGGTCACCGAGGCGTGCCGAATCGATCGCTACCCTGACCCCGGAAATGCGGGGTCCGCCGCCGACCAGCCCGTCGAGCGCCTCGGCGCGCATGTAGACGGCGAGCCCGACATAGCTCTGGACGATGCTGGTCACGGGAACGCGGACCACTTGATGCGCCTTTTCGAGCAGTTCGACCTCGGCCAGATCACCGATACGCAGGTGGAGCAGCGAGGCGACCCTTTCGGACAGCATGAGGCCGGCCGGCGGCGGGTCGATTGGATCGAGATTGAGATCGAGAACCCGCGCGAGGTCCGCCTGTCGGGGAACACTCGAGATCACCAGCCGGCGCTCACGATAGCCATGGTGCAGGATCACAGCCGTTGCCCGGAACGGCTCCGCGCGCAGCACGCCCGGCATGGCTGCGACAGACTGCAGGGCGCGCGGCGGTTGCTCGACACCGAACGACAAGGTCGCATCCTGTCGCTCGGCACGGAAGAAAACCGTGTCGACCATGAACGCTATGGAATCGAAGGAGAATAGCGCCGTGACCAGGAGAGCGACGGCGAGCGAGGTCCCCAATGTCGTCAGCAACGAGCGCACCGGCCAGCGCACCAGATGCCTGAACGCCATGATGGTCAATTGCGAGAAAGCCGACAGGAGATTTCCGTCGCTCGTGAGGAAGGCCCGGTATCGGGCCGGGGCGGGCGGTTGCATGGCGACCGCCGGCGGAAGCGTCACGACGCTCCAGATCGCCCGCGCCGCGCCCAACAGCGCTGCCAGTGCGCTTGTGGCGGCGGCGATGGCATAGAGATCGAGGCTTTGCTGGAAGATGAGGAAAGGAAAGGAGAAGAACCGGGCATAGAGCCTGGTGAGGCCGTGGCCAAGCCAGTTGCCGGCACCGGCGCCGATGGCGATGCCGATCAACGCGATCACCAGCGTCAGCTTGGCATAATGCCAGCCGATTGCCCCCGATCCGTAGCCAACGGCCTTCATCAGCCCGATCTGTTCGCGCTCGAGCACGATCAACCGCGACAGGATCATGTTGACCAGGAAGGCCGACACAAACAGGAACACCGGTGGAATGACGGTGGCCATGGCGCGAAGCTGGATCAGCTCATTGTCGAGGAAGGCGTGGGATATCTGGTCGGCGCGCCCGTGCGCACCGGTTCCACCGAACGGCTTCAGGATACGGTCGACCGCGTCCTCGATCGCCTGGACGTCGGCACTACGCTGGGCGCGTATGGCAACATCGTTGAATGCGCCATCCATGTCGAAGATGCCGGCAAGCACGGCTCGCGGCATGAAGAAGACGCCGAAGCGCCGCGGGTCCGGCACCATGTCGCCAGGGCCGAGCGCGTAGATGTATTCGGGCGTGAGTACGATGCCGGTGACGGTGAGCGTCCGCTTTCGGCCGTTCAGAATGGCGTCGAACGTGCTGCCGGGTGCCATGCGATGTGCGGTGGCGAACCGTTCAGTGACCGCTACCTCGCCGGGGCGTCCGGGTTCAGGCAGCCGGCCGATGCGTAGGTAAAGTCTGTTGGCAGCGGGCACGCCGCGGTCGGGGATCGAGACGGCGATTGCGGTTGCCGGTTCGGCCATGCCAGGCATATCCAGCAAAACCGGCTTGACGATGCGCAGTTCGAGGCCGCTGACCCCCGCGATCGATGCCATGCGTGCGCGAAGGTGAAGCGGCGCGCGCGTCAGCCCCGAGAAGACGGTGGCAAACCGGTAGCGGTCATAGAATGCGGTGCGGGTTTGCTCCAGCGAGCGATAGCCTCCGACTGCGATGACGATCGTTGCAACGCCGCAGGCCATGACGAGCGCGATGGCGAGGACCTGCGCCCACATCCGCAGGATATCGCGCAGAAGCTTGCGATCGAGGACCGGCACGGCACTACCAGCTTACTTCGGCGGGCCGTGCCCGCTGGTCGTTGACCGCGGCATCGGCAATGCGACCGTCCTTGAAAGTGAAGACGCGGTGCGCGATCTGCCGGATGCCGGCATTGTGCGTGATGATCGCCATGGTCGTCTTCATCTCCTCATTGATCCGCGACAGCGCTTCGAGGACCAGAATGCCTGTCTTCGAATCAAGGGCGCCGGTCGGCTCGTCGCACAGCATGACTTCCGGGCGTTTGGCGATCGCACGGGCAATCGCCACCCTTTGCTGCTCGCCGCCGGAGAGTTGGGCGGGGAAATGCGCCATGCGATCCCTGAGGCCGACCATCTCCAGCGCCTCATCGGGCTTCATTGGATTGGACGAGATCTCGGTGACCAGTGCGACGTTCTCCCAGGCGGTGAGGCTCGGGATCAAATTGTAGAACTGGAACACAAAGCCGACATGGTCACGCCGGAAGCGGGTGAACTGCCTCTCGGAGAACGCGGTCAGATCCTGGCCGCGAAAGCGGACCTCACCTGCGGTCGCGCGGTCAAGCCCGCCCATGATGTTGAGCAGTGTCGACTTGCCACTGCCTGATGGTCCAAGCAGAACCGCGATCTCTCCCTCATAGAGATCGAGATCGACACCGCGCAGGGCGAACACCTCGACCTCGCCTGAGCGGTAGACCTTGGTCACCCCATGGGCAGAAAAAATCGGAGACTGCATGCTTCCCGGGCCTTGTGTGTCCCGCCGACAGTCGCGGCATTTGCGACTGGAAACCTTGATGCTCGTCAAACCTGCCGACGGGCCTGCCGGATGGAAAACAGAATTTGGAGCAGCTCAAGCAGGCCGGGAGCTTGGTCGTCTGCGGGAGGAGGTCTGCGCTTCAGCGCGCCGCCGCGGTCGACGCCAGCTCCACGCCGTGCGCACGATGTCGTCCATGCTCCACGGGGTTCCCAACCGAGCACTTTGCGAACGCGGCTGCGTAGTTCACGGCCGTGCCTTGTTTGATAGGATATTTTTCCTATATGCGGGTCACCCATGTCCTCCCCTGACATGGAGAAGCGATGGGTTATCCTCCCTGATCCGTCGCGATGCTGAGCCCGCTGCCACCTCCCTCCGGCAGCGGGCTTCCTTTTGTCGATGCATCTGATTGAGTGCGGTGGGACTCGACGGCGAGGCCATCCATGCAGTGCATGAAATTGCTGATTACGGATTCCCCTGGCGCGGACGCAATCTTGTAGGTCCGCATTTCGGTGTTTGAATCTGGGCGTGCAAAATGCACCTCATAGACCCCAGCAATCACTGCCCTGATGAAAGCCGCGGCGACAAGAGGGTCTTGTGTCGTCGCCATGACGGTACCGTCGTCATAGTTTTCGTAGTCCAAATGGCCGAGCGAATTGAATGTGCGCGAGCTGAACGCAGCGTCTGAAATCCGCACTATTTGATATGTGCCTGATGGGGTGAGGTCGGCCGCGCCCATCAGAAAGCCGGCCAGAACCGTTCCGTCGAATTTGTTGTAACCGGCAATCGTTATGAACTTGACGGCTTCCCGCGATGGCGGGTTGCTGACGTCTAGGACGATCTCGCATACCCGTGCTTCTTCGCTCTCGTCGGCCCAATTGCTGTATGCCACCCGCGTCGGAAAGATCGTCGAGCCGGCGCCCTGGCTGGCGCCGAGCAGAGTTAAGGCGGTCAAAAGGCGAAGTGCGACGAACATGCGTTCAATTTCTCCGCGCTATCCGGCTCAGCCGGCGCCGCGATCAGGACGCAATGGAGGCTATCTGGACATCATTCCAGGACCGAAGCCCGAGCGCCCCATGCCCATGCCCATCATCGGCAGGACGATATCGTCGGCGGCCCGCCTCTGCTCATCGCTCAGCTTTGCGTATAGTCTCTCGACTGCCGCCCCCACGGCCTTCACCTGTTCCAGACGCGCTTCGAGATGGCTCTGTTGGTAGGCCAGTCGCTCGGGCAGGGGTTTCTTCACGAACTCGCCGTCCTGGAATTCCTTGAGCATGTCCTGCATCAACGCGTTGTGAGACTCGGCCGTGCTGCGGATGACACCGGCAAGTTCATCCCAGGACGGCATCTGCTCCTCGGTGATCTTCAGTTCAGTCTTGAGGAAGGCGAGGCGTCCATCGACTCGATCGAGCATCTGGTCTGAATCATAGCCACCCATGGGGCCGCCCATGCCCCATTGACCCATCATCATCCGGCCCAAGCCCCAGCGAGGCCACCAACCGGAATCGTTCTCGTCAGCCCCGGCCACAACAGGCATCGCGACAAGGCTCAGCATCAGGCCGGCGACGACACTACTGCGCAAATTGGACATCGGTCGTCTCTTCACAGCGGATTCGAAGTGTCAAAGAAATCACACGGCGGCGCTGAAGGCCTTGACCTGCATCAATGGGTGCCGTCGATACGGCCATAGCTGTAGGTGTGGATTGCTCGGGAGAGCTTTAGTAAGAGAGTGGCCTGAAGCTACGGAAGTCCCGCGCCATCTGAAGCACGCCTTTATGCGACAGACGCATCGGCTGGATTAGACGCGGGCAATTTGGCTGTGATATGTGGGTGCACGGACGAACAGGGAAGCCGCTGCGGCTGCTTATGTGATGAGTGGATAAGCGGATCGCCCGCCTGAATATCGAGCATTTTCGACAGCGCTTGGCAGAGGAGCAAGATCAACTCAAGCGGAAGGCGTTGCTTGATCTGCTGGAAAAAGAAGAAGAAAAGCTCCGAAAGGCCGAGGAGGCCGACAAGGGAACAAACGGGCACAGCAACAAATAGAAAAACGCGGCAATGCCGCTAGACATCTGTCTTGTCAGGTTTCCATGTTCTCCAATGGGTAGGTGAGATGTCCAGCCGTTCATTCGTGGCCGACTTGGTCCAGCCTGCCAGTATGCGCCTGCAGGGAAAAACGAGGGCGTGAACGCCGTCCCCGTCCATGACGGCCAATTCCAAATCCCGATCAAAAGGGGCGGTCGATATTGGTTGCCACATGGATTCATTCTTGGAAGGAACGGCCAAAGCGTCCTTGACGCAGGTCAAATCCAAAGACCAGGCATATTGCTTGCCGGCCACGTGAATGCCGTCCAAACGGCGATCACTAGTCGAGTTTCCGGTAGTTGGGCTGCCACGTTCCGCAAGGTCTGCCATTTCATCATCTCGCTGCTATGCAGGTCCGGCACGTTCGATCGTGTCTCCCCTGCTTTGGGGGGTGAGACGCGCGGGAGAGCTCTCGGTGGCGAAGCTGACTTCACCAAGATCGAAACGACGATCTGCCTCTGATGACATCAATGGCGCAATGTCTGACATTGCGAAATTCGGTTTGATCCTTACGGGGTTTCACCTAGCCAGCCGCAGCGGACCTGCGTTGGCGTAAATGGCTTTGAGCGGCCCGCACTTGGGTGTAGAATGTCGTTGTCCTGGCAATTGAGGAACGTCATGGACCGCTTTATTGCGCGTGCCAACATCGGCCACTTTCAGGATCTGCTCGCGCGCGAGACGGACCCCGAACAAAGGCGTGTCATCGAAAATTTGCTGGCGTTGGAGCAGAAGAAGCTTGAGAGAGCCGAAAGCCAAGCTAGCGATCAGTCCGGTGCGGCCGGCAAACCGGGAAGTGTCGCCCGACAATCGCGTTGATATGATGCGGCAAACCGGCCCCGGGTCGAAATAGTCTCGGTACCCGGACCAGGTACCAACCAAACGCAGCTTGGCATATCGTCCTTTAGAGAAGGTCTCAGCGCGCTGGACAGACCCGCTGAGACGAAGCGGTCACCACGCCTGTTACGCGGCCTTGACCGTGATCTTCTTCTCGGCCTTCTGGGCTTCGGCGGTCTTGGGCAGCTTAACCGTCAGCACACCCTTGCTGAAACTTGCATCGATCTTGCCGGTGTCGACGCCTTCAGGCACCTGGAAGGAACGCTGGAAGGAGCCGTAGCGGCGCTCGGACAGATAATAGTCCTTGTCCTTCTCTTCCTTTTCTTCCTTCTTCTCGCCCTTGATCGTCAGCGTGTGGTTGGAGAGTTTGATCTCGACATTCTTCTCGTCGATGCCGGGCAGTTCGGCCGTGATCTCATACTCCTTGTCCTTTTCGACGAGGTCCATCGCCGGCGCCACCGGCCAGTCCGCGCTACGCAGCGATGGCAGTTCACGACCGAAAAGGGAGCGGGTCGAGGGCAGCCGGAAATCGAAAGCGTGGAAGTCGTCGAACAGTCGGTCGATTTCGCGGCGCAGGCTTTCGAACGGTGCCGTCCAGTTGTCGGACCGGGCAGGGGCAGTGCTCTTCTCTGTCTTGACGGGGAGTTTGGTGGCAGCTTCAGCCATGGTTCTTCTCCTTTGGTGAGTTGATCGGCAGGTATCGCCGCCTCCACTCTTCCACCTTTAGGTCTCCCATGAGGCGCTAGAGCTGGAGGTCAACGAACCCGCTCGCCGGGTGTCGTCGCCGAACTGGTCCATTGCTGCGCGAACCCGCGGTCTTGCCGCGATTTATCGCGCCCGCGTCACCAAGTCCGGCTCAGCCTGACGAGGACTGCATCAAAGCCGCTGCACAAGAGAGGCTCATTGATTGGGATCAATGGCGAGAGAAAAAACCGTGCGCCGGAGCTCGAATTTAGAGGCGCGACGACCAAAAGATCCCGAGGCGATTTGAAACCGCCCTCGGCACCGCGCGGCAGCCCGATGATCAAAGGTGCTGGCGCTCAAGTTCGGCGCAGGAGTAGCCGAGTGCGGACAGTCCATCTGCAAGATGGTCCGCGAGCAACGGCGTCCCACAGAGATAGTCGGCTACATGCGCATTATGAGCGTGGACTGCCTGCTGGCGAACACTTCGCCATTCATCGGCCGAATGGTCGTCGCGGCCCAGCCACATCAGGGCGACCAGGTCGATCTGTGCGTCGAACGAAAGCTCGGAAATCAGCGACTGCAGTTCTTCAAGAACCGGGTCGTCGGCATGATCCTCCAGGATCGCTGCGGACCGGTCGTCGGAAGGATTGGAGGCAGGGTTGGGTTCGGTGACCGGATCCTTGGCGTCGAATTCGCGCGCCTTCATGATGATGAAGCATACGGTGTCGAGGGGAACTTCGAGTTCTGTTTCACCATTGCCAACGCTCTTCACGGCTCTTTTCATCATACCGGTTCCTTCAGCTGCTGTTCACTTTCGCGTCCTCTCACGACGCGTTTGCCGAGCATCGGACCACGTGTCTCGGTGACGACCGTGCAGCGCCCTTCCGGCTGGCCTTCGGCCTGGAAATAGATCACGACCCAGTCGCGCGTCTTCGCCAGTTCGTGCGCCAGCCTGGTGTTCGAGAAGAACGCGGTGAAATGCCAGTTGTCATGGCGCGCATGCAGCACCGGCAACCAGGCCTCGCCTTTCGGGTTGAAGCGTTTCGGTGCAATCTTGCGAAGCGCGCCAGCCGCTGCCTTTTCGCGATACATGTGATCGACTTCGAGCAGCATCGACACTGGCGGCAGGGGGTGGGACTGATAGGCCCTTGTTGTGCGAACTCTTCCCAGCCGCTCCGCGAGGGCTGCCGCCAGCATCTCCTTGCGCCTGTGACCGATACCCTTGATATGAAGTGCGCCGCTATTAAGCGCGTTCTCCAGGTCTTCGAGGGTCTCGAGCTGACCGTCCTCGGCGAGGCGGTGCGCGTATCGTGGTCCGATTCCGGGGATTGAGCGAAACAGCGCCTCCGGCTCCATCTCGCCGCGCAGCCGCTCCAGTTGGGACCAGCGCCCGGTCGCAACGATCTCGGAAATCGCCCCGGCCAGGCCTGTTCCGAGTGCCGGTAGGGCGACGAGGCCATCGCGTCCCTCCCTTGCCAGGATTTCGCTGACGGGCCGTTCCAGCCTCGACACAACATCTGCCGCCCTCCTGCAGGCCCGTGCGCGGAAACCGTCAGCGCCCTGGCTATCGAGGAGATCGGCAAAATCCCGGAACTTGCCTGCAACCCCGATGTTCTCGGGAAGTGGTGTCGTCGCCATCGCCGTCATTGGCTTCATGCCAGCGTCTGGCGTAGTGGTCTGCAGAGGCTCCGGCATGACTTTCCTCGGCGCAGGAGTTCAAGAGTGTCGATTTGGCCCTCCTATGCCATTCGACGCCTCGTATCCTTGACCCGCATCAATCCATCGGACTTCGAAACCGGATAGAAGAAAATACGTGCGTCTTCGCGCTCGAAGGCTTGGAACAACTCGGCGCGGCAACGGTGAGCTCGGTTCGCGTGACGAGAAGAGTGAGGGGAACCATTCGATGGAACCGCCGGACGCATCGGCTACCACGCGCCGACCCTACAGCTTTCTCGGAAGCTTAGGCCCAGGCCTAATCACCGGCGCGGCTGATGACGATCCAAGTGGTATCGCCACCTATAGTCAGGTGGGCGCGCAATTCGGCTACTCGCTCGCATGGACCATGCTCTTCAGCTATCCGCTGATGGCTGTAACTCAAGGGATCAGTGCCGGGATCGGCGCGGTAACCGGCCAAGGTATCGCGCGCAATCTGCGTCGGCACTACTCTCCCTGGCTGCTGCGTTTCGCCGTCCTTCTGCTGCTTGTCGCCAACGTTATCAACATTGGCGCCGACCTCGGCGCGATGGGAGCGGCGCTTGAATTGATCATAGGTGGCCCGCAATATTTGTATGCGGTGTTGTTCGCGCTGGCGTGCATCTTCCTAGAAGTCTTCGTGAGCTACCGACGCTACGTCACGGTGCTTAAATGGCTGACCCTGTCCTTGCTTGCCTATGTCGCGGTGGTGCTGTCGGTTCACGTGCCGTGGGGCACGGCGCTCTATGGCACGCTGGTTCCGCAGATCGCCTTCGACGGCGATCACGCCATGGCGCTGGTTGCCGTTCTTGGCACGACAATCAGTCCTTACCTCTTCTTTTGGCAAGCCGGGGAGGAGGTCGAGGAGCAGCACCGGCAACATCGTCAACGACTGGGCGCCAACTCTCACGCTGCCGGGCCGGAGCTGTCGCGCATCCGGGGCGACACACTTTTCGGAATGGGCTTCTCCAACCTGGTGGCCATTGTCATCATTATAGCCACGGCGGCAACGCTCCATGCCAACGGGATCACGCAGATCCAAACCTCATCGCAGGCGGCCGAAGCGCTCAGGCCCATCGCCGGGGAGTTTGCGTTCGCCATTTTCGCCGCCGGCATTATCGGCACGGGCATGCTTGCCATCCCCGTGCTTGCGGGCTCCGTCGCCTATGCAGTCGCGGAGATGTTTCGTTGGCCCGAAGGCCTCCATCGACGTCCCCGAGATGCCAAGGCCTTCTACGGCACGATTGCGGTCGCAACGCTGGGTGGAGTGATCCTGACTTTTGTCGGCATGGACCCCATAAGGGCACTTTACTGGAGCGCTGTCGTTAATGGGGTTCTGGCCGCGCCACTGATGGCAATCATGATGATGATTGCCACGAACCCCCGGATCATGGGTCACCTTACATTGCCGCGCTGGATGGTCTTCGGCGGAGCGCTCGCCACGGCGGTCATGGCCCTGGCCTCAATCGGCTTCTTCGTGCTGTGACAATTGCCGGTGAAGGCAAGGTAAAGGCCGAAATCACCAAGGCGCGTCTTCAGGACATCAACACGATCTTCGCGAACCTCAAGGCCGGCAAGGGCGAGGGACGGAGGATGCTTGATCTTTCTGAGCCCGTTCGCAAGCCGGTGGCTGAATGCAAGGCCGTTCCCGCTTGACGAAAGTCGGCTGCGCGCAGCGCGCCTCCAACCGATGGCACCGTCGCAGACAGCAGGGCGAGCGAAAGTCGGCGACTGTTGAGCCAGATCAATGCGTCGCTCTGTCGAGGATGCTGTGTTTTGGGTGGGGGTGAAAAGCCCCCATACAAAAGGAGACGGATCATGACGGATTTAACATTGCGTCAGAACATTCTCGATGAGTTGGAGTTCGAGCCGAGTATCGACGCCGCCCACATTGGCGTCGCCGTGGAAGATGGCATCGTCACCCTCACCGGACATGTTTCTTCCTACTGGGAAAAGACCACCGCCGAAAATGTGGTCAAGCGAGTCAAGGGCGTGAAGGGTATCGCCGAGGAAATCGAAGTCCGGCTGATTGGACAGAAGGGGACTGCGGACGACGAGATCGCCAGGCGTGCGGTCGATGCGGTCACCTGGAATGTGTCCATCCCGAGGGACAAGGTGCAGGTCAAGGTCCAGGACGGCTGGATCACGCTGACCGGGAAAGTTGAATGGCAATACCAGAAGAACGCGGCGGCCGAGGCTGTGCGCGGGCTGGCCGGTGTCGTTGGCGTGGCCAATCAGATCGAAATCACCCCACGTGCCTCGGTACCCGACGTCAAGAAGCGCATCGAGGATGCGCTGAAACGTGATGCGGAAGTCGAAGCCCAGGCGATCCGCGTCAATGTGCGGGATGGCAGGGTGACGCTTGAAGGCAAGGTCAAAGCCTGGTCCGAGCGCCAGGCAGCGGAACGTGCCGCCTGGTCGACGCCGGGCGTCCGGATGGTGGAAGACCGGATTGCGATTGTCTGATGGTTCGACATGGTCGGCGCGGCGGCTCAAGCGGCCGCCGGGTCGATAGTCCGAGGCACGCGCCACCGCGAAGTGCATCTGGCGGTGAAGACCGCGGCCAATGATGGCGAGGCAACGCCTTCGATCTATGTCAAAGGAGAAACAACATGATTATGACCACTGGCACGCTGGTCGCGGTAACCGACGGCGAGAAGTTGCGCCTGTTTCGCAACAAGGGCCACGAACCCCAGATCGATCTGGTTGAGTTGGGCGAGCCGACGCTTCAAGCGGCCAACACCGGCTCGGGCGGTCGCCACCGCAGTTCCACCGCCAATCCCGACGACTCTCGTCTGCGGGAAGATGATTTTGCCGCTGCCGTGGCCGAGTATCTCAATCGCGAGGCGCTCGCGGGAGCGTTCGAGCATGTGGTGGTGGTTGCCGATCCGCGCACGCTGGGCGAACTGCGCAAGCACGTCGAGCCTTCGCTGAAAGCGAAACTGGCGGGTGAACTCGGCAAGGATCTCGTGAAGCACTCAGTCGAAGCCATCGAAAATACGTTGGCGGCGGCTTGAGCAATCCGCACAGCCAGGCTGCTACCGACGACCGCCACGGGCGGTATGGATGCCTCGCGCTGCCTAAGATTGGTTGGGAAGGGCACTGCCGGCGGCGGCCGAGATTGTCGCCAGTGGTGCTAGCGCGAAATCTTCAGTCAAGAGCGCCGCGGTAGCGCCGGAACCCCGATGGCCAACAGCTCCTGCGCTAAAGGAGGGAGAAGTCCGACCCAAAGAAGACGAGAAACTGTCCAGTGATCAAGGGAATTCGCAGTACAGGACCATCGTCGCTGGAAGTTGCTACGCTTCGGCGTCAGTTCGACATAAGCCGATTGAGCCAAACCTCATCCAACAGCGAACGGGTAACTCCGCCAAACACCCATTCCCTTAGTCGGCTATGCCCGTAGGCGCCCGACACGACTAGGTCTGCTTTGACGGAAGCCAAGAAGTCTATGAGTCGATTTCCTTCCTCTTCCGACTTTAGAATTTCGGTTCGCGCTTTTATGCCGTGCCCAGCGAGGAAGCTGGAGACGTCCTTGATGCCGTCTCCAATCCAATCATCCGGATTGGTATCAACCGCCACCACAGTGACTTCATTGGCTATGGCCATCAGTGGCACCGCATCCGCCACGGCGCGCCTTGCTTCGCGCGTGTCCTTCCAGGCGACGACGACCTGGCCAAGTGGCAAGCTCGCCGCGCCACGGGCGGCGACCAGCACAGGTCTACCGGCGCGCAGCACCAAACTGCCCGGATCAGCCATACGGTAGCCGTCACCCGTAGATGCGCCCAAGGAGGCGCCAGTGACCACAAGGTCGGCAAGAAGAGAGGCTCTGGCGAGGACGTGATCTGGGTTCTCGACCGTTTCACGCCATTCCGCCTTGACCGTTCCGACGACGAGCTCGTCGAACTTGGAGTGCCGATCATTCAGCCTTTGCCGGATTTCGTTCCTCGACTGCTCCCAAATCTCTGCGGCAATCGCTGCGCCCTCCGGCGCCATCGTCACCGGCATTGGAGCGTCGGCGGCGCAGAAGCCAATCAGCTTTGCATCGAAACGTTCGGCAAGTTCGATGCCGAACCGCGTCAGCGGTTCGACTGAGCCATCAATGCCAAGGTTCAAGAGAATGGATTTATAGCTCATCGGGCGCTTCCGGTTCGAGAGTTTCGGTGCACCGAAGCTAGTTTTGCAGGAACGTTCTCACCTTGATGTCGATCAAAATGTAGCGGCTCAGGGGATGCAGGATTCGAAATGGACCACTTCGCCGTCCACAACGAAGGCGCCATTTCCGATGTGATGGATCGTCTTCGGTTTCGGTTGAACCGGGTCGATCCAGGCTTTCAGGACCTCGAGGACAAACAGGTTATATCTGTTCACCAGGCGTGTATCGACGACCCGGCATTCGAGATTGGCGAAGCATTCGGCGATCAGGGGAGCCGAAACGCGCTCGGCGGGAAGCGGCGTCAGCCAGGCTGTCGCGAACTTGTCAATCTCGCGTCCGGAGCAGTTTCCAACCTTGACGACTTTTTCTGCGAGGCCAATGGCAGGGATGGCGATCACGCATTCCTTGGTTTGACGCAAGGCGAAGAAGGAGAAGTCGTCGCTCGATACGACGCAGGCCATGGTCGGCGGCGCGATCCTCGTCATCATGTGCCAGGACATGGTCATGACGTTCGCGCGGCCCTGTTTTGACCTGGTTGTCAGGAGGACAACGGGACCAGGCTCGATCAGCCGATAGACTTCGGCAAGCGGCAGTTCCTTCATCGCGTCCTCGTTTCTGCCTTTTACAAGGCAATTGTTCCGGCGATGTCGTGACAGGCAATGCCCTTTGTCGCCTTGATCAATGTCAAAGGCGGGAAGCGGGGACGAGAAGGGGAATCCAGGAGGTCGACGCAGGTTTGCGCCTAGCGGGCGATTGATCGGGATCAATGCATGCCGGAATTGACCTTGCGATGTTCGATTAGAGCCACACGAGGATCAGTTCATGTCCGCTGGAGGCATTCTCTTTTGGGGCATCCTGCTTTGCCTCGTTTGGATCGCCGGGGTCGGCATCTACTTCGAAATGGCGTCTTCCAAGAGACGCAAGCTCGGTGCGGTGAGTCATGGCTTTGGCCGCCGCTCAAGGCCGCGCCATCCAAAGATGAGACAGTGAATGCCGAGATCGAGGAGGCCATCATGATTTGGAATGCGGAAGAATTCTGCGCGCCGGAATTGTCCCTGTCTGTCAAGGCAGGGCAGAAGCTGTTGGAGGCGACCACCGCGCTGCAGATGCATTCCATCAAAGCGTTGTTCCGCTGCCAGATTGAAGCTGCGTCCTTTCTTCGCCGGCGATTTTGGGACGATCTGAAGCTGATCGAAACGCTGAGGGATAGCGATGAATTCGCCGATAGCTTCGACGTGTTCGCCAATTTTTGGCAGAATGCCGCATCCGACTATCTGAAGGAGGTGGGCGAGTTCGCGTGCATCGGCGCCAAGCTCGCGATGGAGACGGCCGGACAAGTCCGTAAAGAGGCGGATACGGCGATCGACGACATGGCAGCGGCAACCCTGACGCCCTGAAGTGTTGCAATCAAACAAGAAGGCGAAATCGATAGCTGGACGAACTGAGGTTCCGATCAGTCGTCTGCGTATCGTGGAGGAAGCGCTCATTGGCGTTTGAGCCAAGTCAAGGCGCTGCATATCTTGATGCTGTATGCGACGACTATGAAACGCAAAACGCTGTTGAAGATTTTCATCGTTGCGCCCATGCTCGCGGGTACGCCGGCAGCTTGGGCAAACGACAATCTCCAGGTTTCCCATGGCCGGAGGATAGTGGAAGCGAACTGCGCACGGTGCCATGCAGTCGGTCGGACTGGCGTCAGCTCACATCCGGACGCACCGCCTTTTCGCATGCTGCATCTGCGCTACCCGATCGAAGACTTGGAGGAGGCGCTGGCGGAGGGGATCTCGACTGGTCACCCGGACATGCCGGAGTTTGTCGCCGATCCCCAGCAGATCGGGGCGATCGTCGCCTACATCCGGACGCTTGACCGTTGATTTGGCTGCCGCGTTCGACTGAAATCCGAAAACCAGTCCTGGCAATCCGAGGGGCTTGTTCTCGAGGATTCCTCAGAATGTATGCGCAACGTCGTGATCGTCAAAGGGATAGAAGTGGGCCGCCTTCAACGTCAACGGGACGTCATGGCCCTCGATGAGCACCTTGACCCATTGGTCCCCGAAATCGTCTTGCCAGGAGTCGGTAACGCGACATCTTGCGGCGAGGTCCATGCCAATCTCTATCTTTTCGGTTCTCTTTGCCATCCTGAACTCCTGTCGTACCAGCGCGATCTGCCAATCGCGATCTGCCCTTTCAGCGTCTTTCGCGCTGACCATATCAACATGGTCAATCTGTTTAGCCGGGCCGCCGCGGACTGGCATTGATGCGCATCAATTGCAGATCTGGCGGCGTTGATCGTGATCAATGACGTTCGGGCGCTCGGCTGATCTTTTGTCGCGCATCGGGAGACCACTATGCGCACCAACGAAACACCGCATTACGATGCCAGCGTGAACACCACGGGTTGCTGCCCCAAATTCAACCCGGGCGGCTGGGACGATCAGGAGTTGCACTTCAAAGACAAGCCGTTCGTGAGGGCGACAACCCATAGCGTCCTGCATGTTCCAGTGAACATGGGCAGCGTCTTTGCCCGTGTCAGCGAGCATATCGACGGCGCCGGCGCTTCTGCCGAAGGTCAATACATTGTCCTAAGCCGCGATCTCTCGCCGTGGACGAGCGAGCATCTTTTCTCGGTTTCGAAAGCCGTGCCCGAGGAGGAAATGACCAGGCTGACAGGCGACTTCGTCACCAAATTGTTCGAGGGGGCGTTCGAGCAGGTAAGGGGCTGGCACGAGGAAATGCTTGAACTCGCGCGCCAACGCAACCCCAAGGCCAGCGACGTGTATTTCTTCTACACGACCTGCCCGAAATGCGCCGCGGCGTACGGCAAGAACTACGTTGTCGGAGTAGCCAAGATTTCCTGAGCCCGGCGAGGCTAGGGCTCGAACCAGGTGCCCTGACGCCGCTTGACGATCTCCGCCGCGTCCTCGAGCCGGCCGATCGCCGAGGGATTGCCCGTCGCCTGGACGAACTCGATTGCCGCACCGATCTTGGGTCCCATCGAGCCGGCGGGGAAATCCTTTCCCGAAAGTTCAGTTGCTCCGACATTGCGCAGTGCGCGGGCATCCGGCGTGCCGTAGCCCACATAGACCGCATCGACATCCGTGAGCATCAGCAGCATATCGGCCTTCAACTGGCGCGCCAGCAGCGAGCTGGCTAGGTCCTTGTCGATGACGGCTTCGACGCCGACCATAGCGCCATCGTCGCGCGCGACAACGGGCACGCCGCCGCCGCCCGTGCAGACGACGATGACGCCATGGTCGACGAGGAAGGAGATGACGGATGCCTCCAGAATCTCGATCGGGCGGGGCGAGGGCACGACCCGGCGCCATTTATCGCCATCGGGCGCTATGCACCAGCCGCGCTCTGCTGCGAGGTGCCGCGCTGTCGCTTCGTCATAGACCGGGCCGATCGGCTTTGTCGGACTGGAAAATGCAGGGTCGTACGGGTCGACTTTCACCTGTGTCAGCAGTGTAGCGTAAAGTCTGTGAGAGGCGAGGTTGGCGAGTTCCTGTTCGATCATGTAGCCGATCATGCCGGCGCTCTCCGCGCCGAGAACATCGAGCGGGAACGCGCCGCCAGGCGAGGCCGCCGACTGGAGCGCAAGCAGGCCGACCTGCGGACCGTTGCCATGCGTGATCACGAGCGAATGGCCCTCGTCAATCAGTGCGGCCAGGGCGGAGGCGGCACGCTTCACGTTCTTGCGCTGATTTTCGGCGGTCATCGGTTCGCCGCGCCGCAACAGCGCGTTCCCGCCGAGCGCTGCAACGATCAGCATCTCAGTTGCCGATCGTGGCGACGAGCAACGCCTTGATCGTGTGCATGCGGTTCTCCGCCTGGTCGAAGACGATCGAGGCACCGGACTCGAACACCTCGTCGGTCACCTCCATGCAGTCGATGCCGAATTCGCGCGCGATATAGGCGCCGACTTCGGTCTCGGTGTCGTGGAATGCCGGCAGGCAATGCATGAATTTCACATGCGGATTGCCGCTGGCCGCCATCATTTCCTTCGTCACCCGGTAGGGCGTCAGAAGACGGATGCGCTCCGGCCAGCCGGACTTGTCCTCGCCCATCGACATCCAGACGTCGGTGTAGATGAAGTCGGCATCCTGGACGCAGCCCTTCATGTCTTCATCGAGCCGGAAGCGGCCCCCGCTGCGCTCGGCGAGTTCCTTGACATGGTCACGGAATTCCTGGTCGGGCCAGAGCTCCTTCGGCGAGGCGATGCGCATATCGATGCCGACCTTGGCGGCTCCCAATGCCAGCGAAAGGGCGACATTGTCGCGTCCCTCGCCGACGAAAGCGACGGTCATGTCCGACAGATGCTTGTGCGTGAACTCGCGCATCGTCATGAAATCGGCGAGGATTTGCGTCGGGTGCGCTTCGTCGGTCAGGCCGTTGTAGACGGGCACGCCGGCGTGCGCCGCCAGCATTTCGGCCTGGTGCTGGGCAAAGCCGCGATACTCGATGGCGTCATACATCCGCCCGAGCACGCGGGCGGTGTCCTTCATGGATTCCTTGTGCCCGATATGGCTACCGGACGGACCGAAATAGGTGACGTGGGCACCCTGATCATAGGCCGCCACCTCGAAGCCGGTTCGTGTGCGCGTCGAGTCCTTTTCGAAGATGAGGGCGATGTTCTTGCGAACCAGGCGCGGTATCTCATGCCCAGCCTGCTTGGCGGCCTTCAGATCGGCGGCCAACTTCAGAAGGAAGCGGATTTCTTCGGCCGAAAGGTCATCCAGTGAAAGCACCGAGCGGCCATGCAGGTTGATCGACATTGGATATCCTTTCAGATCGGGTCGCGTGCAATGGGGCAGGTCATGCAATGACCGCCGCCGCGGCCGCGGCTGAGTTCGGCACCCTCGACGGTGATCACCTCGATACCCGCGCGCCGCAGAAGCGTGTTGGTGTAGACATTGCGGTCGTAGCCGATGACGACGCCCGGCTCGACCGCGACGACGTTGTTGCCGTCGTCCCACTGCTCACGCTCGGCCTCGTAGCGGTCGCCGCCGGTGGCGATGATGCGCAGCGATTTCAGGCCGAGCGCTTCCGCCACAACCTTTGTGAAGGGGGCGTTCTCTTCCCTGACCTCGACCGCCGCATCGCCGTCTCCGGGCCGGATCGAGAAGGTGCGCAGCCTGTCGACCACGGGCGGATACATGGTGGCAAGGTCCCGGTCGCAGAAGGTGAATACGGTGTCGAGATGCATGAAGGAGCGGTCGCGCGGCATCAGCGCCGCGATGACATGCGTGGCTTCGCCGGCTGCGAACAGACTGCGGGCCAGATCACCGACCGCCTGCGGGGTGGTGCGCTCTCCCATCCCGACGAGAACGACGCCCCCGCCGACGGGCATGACGTCGCCGCCTTCCAGGCTGATACCTGTTCCTGCCTGGGGCGATACGAACGGAATGCCGCTGTCCCGGAAATGCGGGTGGAAGCGGTAGACCGCCTCGACATTGGCCGCTTCCGGTCGCCTGGCAGGCCAGTACATGGCATTCACGGAGACAGAGCGGTAGATCCAGCAGGAGCTGTCGCGGGTGAAGAGCTGGTTGGGCAATGGCGGCAGGACGAAGTCCTGAGGCGCCAGCGTTCTTCCAGTCAAACCCTTGGGCTCGAACGGCAGCTCGGCGCGAGCGATGCCGCCTATCAGACAGGTTGCCAGCAGGCCGGCCGACATCTCGTCCAGCCAGCCCCGCATCTCGTCGACCATGTCGAGGCCGACCACGCCGGCATGCACCCGGCGATCGAGAAGCCAGTCGCGGGCCTTGCCGATGCCCATCGTCTCGGCGAGGAGCTCGCCGAACGAATGCACCGCCACGCCGCGCTCACGCAAGGCATCGACGAAGACGTCATGCTCCTGGCGCGCCCGCTTCACCCACAGCACGTCGTCGAACAGCAGCGACTTGCAGTTGTCCGGCGTCAGCCTGCGCAGGCTGAGATCCGGCCTGTGGACCATCACCTCGCGCAGGCGACCGACTTCCGAATGAACCCCCAGATTTGCCATGGGACGGCTCTCAAAGCGCGCTGACGGCGCCGGTCCACATCTCGTAGACGGCAAGGATTGCGACAGCGACGAGCGCGACTGCGATGACGGCCTCCACCGGGTGGAAGGCACGCTGATTGGCCTCGCGACGGGCCCAGACGTAGAAGATGATGCCCGGCGCATAGAGGATGGCGCACATGAACAGATACGCCGGTCCCGCGGCATAGACGAGCCACAGGCCGTAGATAGTGGCCAGAACGCCGGCAACGAGCGGTCCCGTTCGGCTTTCGCCGCTTTGATAGCTTTCCCCAGTCAATGCCAACTTGGCGGCAAAGGCGCCCGAGAAGATGTAGGGGACGAGAATTGCCGCCGAGGCGATGTAGAAAAGCGCCTGGTAGGTGCTCTGGGCAAAGAGTGTGATCACCAGGAAGGCCTGGACAAGCAGGTTGGTGATCAGCAGGGAGGTCGAGGGAACGCCGCGTTCGCTCTCATGGCCGAAGAATTTCGGCATTGTACCGTCCTTGCCGGCGACATGCGGAATCTCGGCGGCAAGCAGGGTCCAGCTCAGGAACGCGCCGACGACCGAGACGACCAGCGCAAGATTGATGAGCACGGCGCCCCAGGGCCCGACAACCGCTTCCAGCACGCCCGCCATCGAAGGGTTCTTCAGGGCGGCCAACTCGGGTTGGCTGAGGATGCCGAGCGAAAGCAGCGATACCAGCGCATAAAGCGCGAGACACGTGAAGAAGCCGAGCACCGTCGCAGTCGCGATGTCCTTGCGGCGCTCTGCGCGTGCTGAGAACACGCTGGCGCCCTCGATGCCGATGAAGACCCACAGCGTCACCAGCATCGTGCTCTTCACCTGAGCGGCGATCGTACCGAGAGAGGCGTTGCCGAGCCCTGTGAAGTCGAGCGACCAGACACTGAGCTTGAAGGCTACCGCGACGACGCCGACAAAGAGGACGACAGGAGCAATCTTGGCGATGGTCACGACAGTGTTGACGATCGCAGCCTGGCGAATGCCTGCAAGAACGAGGAAATGAATGATCCACAAAAGGATCGATGCGCCGAGCACCGCCTGCCAGGTATTCCCGTCACCGAAAGCGGGGAAGAAATAGGACAGCGCGCTGAAGACGATTACCGCGTAGGACACATTGCCGACCCATGCGCTGATCCAATAGCCCCAGGCGCTGTTGAAGCCGATGAAGGGGCCGAAGCCGGCTTTGGCATAGGCGTATGGGCCGGCATCGAGTTCGGGCCGACGCACCGCCAGCGACTGGTAGACGAATACCAGCGCGAGCATGCCGGCGGCCGTGACGGTCCAGCCGATCAGGATAGCAAGCGGACCAGCGCCGGCCGCCATATTCTGGGGCAGGCTGAACACACCCGAGCCTACCATCGAGCCGATGACGAGCGCGGTTAGCGATCCCAGTCGCAGCTTGGTCGTGGCCGGACTGGCAGATTCTTCCCGCATAGGGATATCGAGGTCTGTTGTGGCCATGAGGCCCTCCCACCTTTGGAATGATAGGAGCAGTTCAACAGGAATGGGGCCTGGCAGCCTTGACGCCGGTCAAATCTGGATTGGCCCCGGAGCCGACCGCAAATCGCGCCCCCTAGAGGAACCGCATGGTGCAATAGCCCGCAGTCGCAGCGGTCAAGGTCATGCCGGCCAGCGGTAGCCAGAATTTCACCGGCCCTGCGGACATCGCCAGGCACAGGCGTCCAATGGCGTTCGCCATCAGCGCCGTCAGCACGGCTTGCCCGATGGTTTCGATGGAAATCGAGTGCTTGGCCAGCCGCAAGGCGCTGAGCACCGAGGCATCGACATCAAATGCACCCGCGATCGCGGAACTCGCCAGCAGGCCCTGTTCCTTGAATTGGAGTGCCAACGCGGCGCTCGCTGTCGAGGCGAATGCGAACAGGAGTGCAAAGATCAGCAACGGCATCAGTTCGAATGGATTGCGCGTCGCGCCAGGGCTTTCCGGTTTTTGCCCAGGGATTGCCAATGCGATTGCTCCGCAGACGCCGAATGTCAGCGCCGCGGCGAGCGCGGGTAAGGCGATGAACGCGGTCACGCCCGGGGCCAGTATCAGAACCACGAGGCAGACACGCAGGATCGAGACCATCGCGGCCAGCGAGGCCGCGCCTGACAGGGACAAGGAATTGTTCGACGCGCTGGCAGTACGAGCCAGTGACAAGGTGACGGCAGTTGATGACACGACTGCACCGGCAAGCGCGCTCACAATCAAACCGCGGGCGTTTCCGAGGACACGTACGGCGACGTAACCAGCGAACGAAATTGAGGCCATCAGCACCGTCAGGAGCCAGATCTCCCGCGGGTTGAAGCCTTCCCATGGGTCAAACGTGCGGTTCGGCAGCAGGGGCAGGATTATGGCGGTCATCACCGCCAGGACCAATGCCGAGCGAAGCTCGATCCAGGTCAGGCGTTTCAAAAGCCCATGCAGGATTTCGCGGCTGGCGAGTAACGTCGCCAGCGCCGTGCCGCCCGCGGCGGCCACGCGAAAATCGCCGGCCACGCAGAGCGCGCCAAGGGCAAACACAGCCAGGCCCGCGATAACGGTCGTGACACTGAAATCCTCATCGTGCGCGGCTTCGCGTGCCTTGTACCAAGCGAAGATCCCGGCGAAGGCGAGGAAGCCGGCAATCAAGACGGAAATCGCATTGAGCGCTTCGGCCAACGCCGCGATAATGCCGCCGAGAAGTCCCGCAATGCCGAATGTCCGAATACCCGCCGTGCGGCTATGAGCCGGCGCGTCGCGCTCCTGCCAGCCGCGCTCCAGGCCGACGAGCAACCCGATCGCCAAAGCGACGCCAAGTTGGACTATGAGAGAGTCCATGGTGGGCATGCCCTTGGCCGGATTGCGGATGCATCCGGCCGGTGTCGACCAGCAGTCATACAGCCTGCTTTCCGCCATGCGCGCCGCGCCAAGTCAAGCCTCCATCGCCTCACGGCCCGAGACTTCCACGATGAATATCCTGAAGAACACATGCGGGAGATGTTCGGCGACCGAGGACGTAGCCGGCTTGAGCGCGCCAGGCTCCCACCAGTCGGTGTGCCTGCTCAGCAATGACCATGCGTGATCAAGTTGCACCTTGTGACCGATCCGGTCCGGAAGTTCCTCATACCTGCCATTGACGATGACGCTCTTCCAACCTCGGGCAGCGCCATGTTCGTCGACCTGCACGGACACGAGCGGATTGGCGCGCATCCAGTCGATCTTCTTGCCCGGCATGGAAAAGGCATAGAGGTGGTTGTCGGCATGGGCGTAGTAGAAGGGCACGGTATAGGGTTGCCCGTCCTTCGCGCAGGCAAGGCGGCCGACGCGATTGGCCGTCAGCATTTTCGTGCATTCCAGAGTCGAAAGCGTGCGGATCTGCATCGGTATAACTCCTAAGTGCCGGCTTTGTGCCGCGATTTGCCCGCGGCGTTTGCGCCGGAGTGTCTTCTTTCGGCAACATGGCGCCGATCCTCGCGCGCCATAGCCATCATCTCAAGGACCTCGCTGTCGGAGAGCTGCGGAAAGCTGCCATAATAATAGCCGAGCGCTCGAAATCGGGCAGGCTGAATGAGACAGATCGTCAAATCTGCTTCCTGCGCCAGCTCTTCCACGGTCTCCGGCGGCGCGACAGGAAGTGCGACGACGATCTGTCGCGGCGACCGTCGCTTCAACGCCCGGATGGCCACTTTCATCGTCGTTCCGGTCGCCGCTCCGTCGTCAACGACAATCGCGGTTTTGCCGGCCACCGACTGGGGCAGCTCTTTTCCGCGAAATATTTCCCGACGCCGCTCCAACTCCGGCCGTTCCTGCGCGATCAAAACACGTAATGCGCTGTCGCCGAGAGCGTAGGCCTCCACGATCTCACGGTTAAGAACGACGTCCGGCGGGTCTCCGTCCACGATGGCGGCCACCGCCAGTTCCGGATTGCCAGGTGCTCCGACTTTTCGAACGATCATCAGATCCAGCGGTGCCTTCAAGACCTTGGCAATCTCGGCGGCGACGGGAACGCCACCGCGTGGCAAGGCCAGCACGATGGGATTCCTCAGCTGAAGCGCCTCCAAAGAGGCTCCGAGCTTCTGTCCAGCGTCCTGCCGATCGCGAAACATCGCTCATCCCTCCGGCCAGAGTTGGCGCAGCGACTTCTTCATCGAGTTTCGGACCTGGACGATTTCGCCATGCGAAATGTGACGGTCGAGAAGTAGGAACACCGCACCAATAGCCTTGTCGACGTCGATCTCCGGCTCGTAGCCAAAGCTGTCGCGAACGCAAATGACGAAGTCGCGCTTCTTGCGTTCCCACGCCGGTTCGGCCGGGTTCCACCCTTCGAAATAGATGCCTCTGATCAACGTCGGCAACTGGGCGGACAGATCGGCCATTTCTTCAGGCGAGAGCCAGTCGCGCAAGGTGTGCAGGACGGCCTTCAACAGCCGGAACGCGCTTTGTTCGTTCCAGTCCAGATCCTTGGCGAGCTCGTTTACCCATTGCTGGGCCTGCTCGGCGGCATGTGTGATTGAAGCGTGCGAAACAGAATGTGTCATGGCTGCGATCCTTGAACGTGGTTCCTTCTCCTCCATTGGAGCTTCGCGCATTGCGCTGGACCAAAGTTCGACGTCGTCGATTTCAGCCGCCCGACGTTGCCGTCAGCAGCGGAACGATCCGGTCGCTTTTGGCGACCGAGGGCCGTCCCGCCGAGCCGTAGGGAATGCCGAGCGCGTCCCATGTCTCGACCAGCGCGTCCTGCAGTCCAGCGATCAGCGCATCCGAATGG
>NZ_QZXA01000004.1 GCF_003601985.1 Mesorhizobium jarvisii | reverse complement strand
CCATTCGGATGCGCTGATCGCTGGACTGCAGGACGCGCTGGTCGAGACATGGGACGCGCTCGGCATTCCCTACGGCTCGGCGGGACGGCCCTCGGTCGCCAAAAGCGACCGGATCGTTCCGCTGCTGGTGCCCAAGTCAGGCGGCTGAAGCCCATTTGAAACGCTGTTCGACTGCCGGCCACGCAAGTCGACTAGACAGTCCTCATCCATTTCGCCAGCCGGTGCGCGGCGTCCTCGACCTGGTCGAGGCGGCGATGGAAGCACAGCCTGAGGAAGGCTTCGCCGCCGGGGCCGAAGGCGGTGCCGGGCGCCAGGCCGACATTGGCCTTGTCGACGATGTCGAAGGCGGCGGCGCGGGAATCGGTGATGCCGTCGACGGCGAAGAACAGATAGAAGGCGCCCTGCGGCACGGTAAACCGAGCGCTGCCGGTGGCGCCGAGAATACCGCAGACCAGGTCGCGCGCTTTTCTCGCCCGCTCCACCTGTTCGGCGACGAAGCCATCGCCCTCGTCAAGAGCTGCGACCGCGCCGCGCTGCATGAACTGGGCAACGCCGGAATTCGAATACTGGATCAGGTTCTCGAACACCTGCTGCAGGCTCGGATGCGTCTTGATCCAGCCGACGCGCCAGCCGGTCATCGCCCAGTTCTTGGAAAAGGAGTTGACGAACAGGATGCGGTCTTCCTCCGTCGCGATGTCGAGGAAGGACGGCGCACGGCCATGGCCATAGTGGAACAGCGAATAGATCTCGTCGGCGATGATCCAGACGTTCTTGGCGCGCGCCAGGTCGAGGATCGCCTGCAAGGTCTCGTGATCGGCGGTCCAGCCGGTCGGGTTCGACGGCGTGTTGATGAACAGCGCCTTGGTGCGCGGCGTGATCGCCGCGGCGATCTTCTCGACGTCGCAGGACCAGCCATTGCCGGAATGATCGAGCGTGACGGGCACCGGAACGGCTCCCGACAGGGCGGCGGCGGCGTCGAAATTCGGCCAGGCCGGCGACAGATAGATCACCTCGTCGCCGGCGCCGGCGAGAGCGGTAAGGGACATCTGGATGGCATGCATGCCGGATCCGGTGACGATGAACTGCTCCTCCGGGAACGTCTTGCCGAAATGCCTGGCGTAGTATCGTGCCAGCGCCTGCCTGAGATCGGGGATGCCCCTCTGCCAGGTGTAGAACGTCTCGCCGCCGGCCAGCGCCTTCGACGCGGCATCGGTGATGAAGGCGGGTGTCGGCAGGTCGCCCTCGCCGGCCCATAACGGGATCAGGCCCTCGCGCAGGCGGCCGTAGTTGACGACGGCGACAATGCCGCTTTCCGGTGCGGCGCGGGCTTCGGCGCGAAAGCTATCGATCAGGCTCATGGACAAATCCGTTTTCCCTTAGAGCAGTTCACTGTTTCACGGAAACGGCAAACCGTTCTAACTCTTTGTTTTAACGCAATTCCCCAGGGAAAGCGCTACGCGGTTTCCCTGGGAAACCCGTTTCACACTTTTCCTGGAATTGCTCTAGGCTTGCCGCTCTTTACCAGATACGAAAACAGAAAACCCCAGCCGCGAACGACCGGGGTTTTGGTCCAGCAATGGTCGGCTGAATTATCGTTTGGCGAGCAGATCGCGGATTTCGGTGAGGAGCGCGACATCGGCGGGGGGTGGTGCGGCCGGGGCAGCCGGCTTCTCGCGCTCGAGCCGCCGGCGCAGATTGTTCACCGCCTTGACCATCAGGAAGATGACAAAGGCGATGATCAGGAAGTTCAGCGCCACGGTGATGAAGCTGCCATAGGCAAAGACAGCGCCTTGCTTGCGCGCATCTTCAAGGTTTGTCGCAGTCACGTTGTGCGACAGGCCAATGAAGTAGTTGTTGAAATCGACCCCTCCGAGCGCGCCAATGAAAGGCATGATGACATCATCGACCAGCGAAGTGACGATCTTGCCGAAGGCCGCGCCGATGATGACGCCGACGGCCAAGTCCATCACGTTACCCTTGGAAATGAATTCCTGGAATTCTTTCAGCATTCGACCCTCCTTGTCATGACCGGCCGCGCTGCCGTTCCGTCCTTGCGGCATCGACCCGGCGACAACATAACAAAAACCTCCGGTTGCAACATGGGCAAAACGGAGAAAGCAACCGCTTTCTCCCTCCCCTGCGTCAACCTCGAGAAATCACGCGCTTCATGCGCCCAAAGCCGCAATGGACTCCGGCGCCAAGCTGTGATTGCGTTCGGATAAGCCGGATAAAAAGACGGCAAAGGAGGAAATTCCAGGCGTGCAAGGCTTGTTCATCGTCATCATCGCGATCGCCTATGTGACGTTGCTGTTCGCCATCGCCAGCCTGGGCGACCGCCGCTCGGCCATCTCCGGACCCGGTCGTGCGCGGCCGTTCATCTATGCGCTCAGCCTGGCGATCTATTGTACCTCGTGGACCTTCTTCGGCTCGGTCGGGCTCTCCTCCGAACGCGGCCTCGAATTCCTCGGTATCTATACCGGCCCGGTGCTGGTGTTCGTGTTCGGTTTTCCGCTGCTCAACCGCATCGTGCGGCTGGCCAAGACCGAGAAGATCACCTCGATCGCCGACTTCCTCGGCGCGCGCTACGGCAAAAGCTTCACCGTCGCGGCGATCGCCACGCTGATCGCCACCATCGGGGCGGTTCCCTATATCGCGCTGCAGCTGAAGGCGATTTCCGGTTCGGTCAGCCTGATGGTCGAGCACTATACGGGGTCGCCGCCCTCCTTCGATCCGTTCGTCAGCGACATATCGCTGGTAGTCGCCATGCTGCTGGCCTTGTTTGCCGTCTTGTTCGGCACCCGCCATGCCGACGCCACCGAACACCAGGACGGGCTGGTGCTGGCGGTGGCGGTCGAAACCGTCGTCAAGCTCGCCGCCTTCCTGGCGATCGGCCTGATGGTCACCTTCCTGATCTTCGGCGGCCCGGGCGACATGTTCGCCAAGCTGGCGCAGAATGCTCAGGTGCGCCAGGCGATGGGCTACAACACCTCGCTCGCCACCTGGCTGGTGCTGACTTGTCTGAGCGGCTTTGCCATCGTCATGCTGCCGCGGCAGTTCTACGTCACCATCGTCGAGAACCGCGGCGAGGCCGAGTTGCGGACCGCGACCTGGGTGTTTCCGCTCTATCTCGTGGCGATCAACCTGTTCGTGCTGCCGATCGCCTTTGCCGGCCTGTCGCTGGTCGGCACCGGCACCAGCAGCGATCTCTATGTGCTGTCGCTGCCCCTGTTCAGCGGCCACGACGTGCTGGCCATGGCCGCCTTCATCGGCGGGCTGTCGGCGGCAACGGCCATGGTGATCGTCGAAAGCGTGGCGCTGTCGATCATGATCTCCAACGACCTCGTCATTCCGCTGTTCGTGCGCCGCCTGCTCAAGACCTCGACCTCCGAGAACGAGGACTGGTCGACGCTGATCCTCAATGTGCGGCGCGGGGCGATCTTCATCCTGTTGTTCATCGCCTTCCTCTACTATCGCGAAAGCACCAACTCAGCGCGGCTGTCGTCGATCGGCCTGATGTCCTTCGCGGCCATCGCGCAGTTCGCGCCGGCGCTGATCGGCGGGTTGATCTGGCGCGGCGCCAATGGCAGGGGTGCCGCACTCGGCATGGTCGCCGGCATCATCGTCTGGGGCTACACGCTGCTCCTGCCCTCGCTTGTCGCGCCCGACACCGACATCGTCGTGCACGGGCTCTTCGGCTTCGAGGCGCTGCGCCCGCAAGCCCTGTTCGGTACCGTGGCCGAGCCGCTGAACCACGGCGTGTTGTGGAGCCTGTCGATCAACACGCTGTTTTTTGTCCTTGGCTCGCTGTCGCGCGCGTCGGTGCCGCTGGAGCGCATCCAGGCGTCGATCTTCGTGCCACGCGACGCCGGTCCGATGCCGAGCCTGCGCCGCTTCCGCACCGCCATCACCGTCAACGACCTCAAGGACACGATCGCCCGCTACCTCGGCGTCGAGCGCACCGAGCGCTCTTTCCAGTCGTTCGAGAAGACCAACGGCACCTCGCTGCACGGCAAGGAGCAGGCGAGCATGGACGTCATCCGCTTCTCCGAGCAGCTGTTGGCCAGCGCCGTCGGCTCCTCCTCGGCGCGGTTGATCCTGTCGCTGCTGTTCCGGCGCCATGACCGTGAATCCAGGGATGCCTTCCGCCTGCTCGACGACGCCACCGAGGCGCTGCAGCACAACCGCGACCTCTTGCAGATCGCGCTCGACCAGATGGAACAGGGCATCACCGTCTTCGACCGCGATTTCCGGCTGATCTGCTGGAACCGCCAATACCGGGTGCTGTTCGACCTGCCCGACGAGATGGGCCAGGTCGGCGTCTCGCTCGATCAGATCCTGCGCCATCTCGCCGAGCGCGGCGACATCCCCGCCGACCAGCGCGTGACGACGCTCAACCGGCTGACCAGTTTCGTCAGCCCCTGGCAGATGGAACTGAAGACCAGCGGCCGCATCCTGGAACTGCGCTCCAATCCGATGCCGGATGGCGGTATCGTCGCCACCTATGCCGACATTTCCGGGCGCGTCGAACAGGATCTGGCGCTGAAGCGCGCCAATGAATCGCTGGAGCAGCGCGTGAAAACCCGCACCATCGAGCTGACTAGCGTCAACGAGGAGTTGACCCGGGTCAACGAGGAACTGGCGCAGGCGCAGATGCTGGCCGAGGAGGCCAATCTCGGCAAGACGCGCTTCCTCGCCGCCGCCGGCCACGATATCCTACAGCCGCTGAACGCCGCCCGGCTCTATTGCTCCTCGCTGATCGAGAAGGCCGGCAAGGGCCCAGCAGGCAAGGCGGCGGTCAACATCGAATCCTCGCTGGAATCGGTCGAGACGATTCTCGGCGCCGTGCTCGACATCTCGCGCCTCGATGCCGGCGCGATGAAGCCGGACGATACCGCCTTCAACCTCGACGGTTTGCTGCGCCAGATCGGCAATGATTTTCGGCCAATGGCCGCCGAGAAAAAGCTCGGCCTGACGATCATGCCGTCTTCGCTAACGGTGGTGACCGATCGCAATCTGCTGCGCCGCCTGATCCAGAATCTGGTCTCGAACGCCATCAAGTACACGCGCAGGGGCCGCATCCTGGTCGGCGTGCGGCGGCGCGGCGAACTGGCGGAGATCCAGGTGATCGATACCGGCATCGGCATTGCCGGCGAGAAGCTGAACACGGTCTTCCATGAATTCACCCGGCTCGATGAAGGGGCGCGCGAAGCCGAAGGTCTCGGCCTTGGGCTCTCCATTGTCGACCGCATCGCCCGGGTGCTTCGGCTGGAAATCCGCATCTTCTCCAATCCGGGCAAGGGCACGCGCTTTTCCGTCATCCTGCCCGTCGCGGCGGTGCAGGAGCCGCGACGCGAGGTCGAAACCAAGGCTCCCGCCCGTGCCGCGGCTTCGCTCGCCGGGCTGCATGTGCTCTGTATCGACAACGACGCCCGCATCCTCGAGGGCATGCGGCTGCTGCTCGAAGGCTGGGGATGCAAGGTCGATACCGTGTCCGGCTCCCGGGATCTGGAGAAGGCCGCAATACATCGCCCGGATATCGTGCTTGCCGACTACCATCTCGACGGCGAAACCGGCCTCGACATCATCGCCCGACTGCGGGCGACCCATGGCAACGATCTGGCCGCCGTGCTGGTCACCGCCGACCGGTCCAACGAGGTGCGGGCGGCGGCAGGCGGGTTCGATATTGCGGTGATCAACAAGCCGCTGAAACCGGCGGTGCTGCGCTCGATGATGGCCAGGGTGAGGCCGCTGGCATCTGCCGCTGAGTGACGCCAACGGGCCGGCCGGCCACGGCTGGCGATCTCAAGCCCTGTGCCCCAGGCTCCTGAGGTAGGCGCAGAACATATCGGCTATCGCATCGGAATAGGTCTCGATCTCCGCCGGCATTCGCGGACTTGCGGAAAATTCCCGTCCCGCCGCACTGAGCATCGTTATGACCAGGTCGCCGGCCAAGGCTCGGGTGGCATCCGGGGCCTCTGGTAGTGTCTCCTGCATGAATATCTCGACCGTTCGCTGCGCCGAAGCCCTCGCCGCTTGCGCCTCGGGCGCGTCCCGATAAAGCGGTGCCGCGTCGTCGAGCGCGCCACGCACTGCCGCTTCCTCACATTCCGAGCGGACAAAGGCATGAACCAGGACGCGCAACCGTTCGAGGGGAGGCTTCTCGACCTCCTGGAGAATACGGCACAGCAAGTCGGTCGTTTGCTGCCATTCGTCGCTCTGCAGCCGGAACAGAAGCGCCGCCTTGTTGGGGAAATACTGATAGAGCGAGCCAACGCTGACCCCTGCCTTTTCGGCCACGCGCGTGGTGGTGAAACGCTGCGCGCCTTCCTTCTCCAAAACCTGAACAGCAGCTTGCAAAATCGCCGCGACAAGGTCCGTGGCACGAGCCTGTTTGGGCTGTTTTCGTGAGGAAATCGAAGGGCTTGGGCGTCCGGTCATGTCGCGGCTCGGCAATGCGAATTGGAAACCTGAAGGATTATTCGTATTTTTCGGCACAACACAATCACGCAGCCATTTCGACCGGAGACTTTCATGACGACGCTGACCAATGCCCCGCTGGCCCCGCTGCTCGCCCGCCTGTTCGAAGAAGCCAATGCCGCGACCAGTCCGGCGGTGGCCGCACTCTCGCACGAGGAACGGGCGCGCCTGCTCAACAGCAAGACCGAATATCTCGATTTCTACGGACGGTTGAAGGACCTCTGGCTGGCGATCTCGCCGGAGACCGGCACGCTGCTCTACATGCTGGCGCGCAGCAGCGGGGCGCGCATCATCATCGAATTCGGCACCTCGTTCGGCATCTCGACGCTCTATCTTGCCGCGGCGCTGCGCGACAATGGCGGCGGTCGCCTGATCACCACCGAATTCGAGCCGTCCAAGGCGATGCGGGCCAAGGCCAATCTGGTCGAGGGCGGCCTCATCGACCTGGTTGAGATCCGCGAAGGCGACGCGCTTGAAACGCTGAGCGCCGACCTGCCCGAAACGATCGACCTCTTGCTGCTCGACGGCGCCAAGGCGATCTATCCGGAGATCCTCAGCCTGGTCGAGAGCCGCTTGCGGCCAGGCGCGCTGGTCATCGCCGACAATGCCGATTTCTCGCCTGAATATCTGGAACGGGTGCGCTCGCCAGCATCGGGCTACATGTCCACGCCGTTCGGCGAGGACGTCGAACTGTCGGTGCGGCTCGGCTGAAGCCGACCCCATCGCCGTCTGGGATTCTACCACGCGGCTCAAACCTCCCTGTCGCTCCAGGGCGACCGTAGGCGTTCACGTCAATCAACGCGCAAACCCCGGGCCGTCGACCAAAGTCAGGCCACCATGCGCAGGTGACGTCATGATCAACATGCTTCCTTCCTCCTGGCGCGCAGCCCCACGCCCAGCCCTGTTGGGGCTTCTGCTGTTCTTCTGCGCCGGTTTCGCCGATGGTGCGCTGATGCCTTTCTTTCCGCTCTGGGCGAGTAGCGAGGCGGGCATTCCCGTCGGCGCGATCGGCCTGCTGTTCGGCTGCTATGCAGGCGGCGAGCTGCTGGCGGCGCCGCTGATCGGCGGCATAGCCGACCGCGTCGGCCGGCGGCCGGTGCTGATTGCATCCTCGCTCGGCGTCGGCGCCGGCTTCCTGGCCCTGTTCTTTGTGCACGGCGTCGCCGTTACCGCGATCGTTCTGCTTGCGACCGGCATGTGCGAATCGGTGCTTCATCCAACGATCTTGACCGCGATCGCCGACGTGACCCCGCCATCCGCCCATCCGCGCTGGTTCAGCCTGGCGCGCGTGAGTTCAAGCGCCGGGCAGATTCTCGGGCCGGCCTGCGGCGCCCTGCTTGCGCTCGTATCGCTACGCAGCGTTTTCCTCGCCGGCGGTACGATACTTGTGCTGGGCGGGATCGTGATGTTCTTCGCCCTGAACGAGACGAGCGGCATCGGCCACGCCGCCGGCGACGATCGCCTCGACGGTGGGGACGATGAAGAGGAAGGGCTGTCGGCGCTGCTGCCGGCGTTCCGCGACGGCCGGCTGGCGAAGCTGCTGCTCTGGATCGTGGTGTTCGAGGTCGCCGGCAACTGGATCGAGGCGGTGATCCCGCTCTATGCGCAGGATGCCGCGACGCTGACGCCATCCGGCGTCGGCGCACTGTTCGCCTATGCCGCCGCGCTGACGGTCGGCTTGCAGATGCTGGTCAGCCGCCTGGTCGAGGCACGATCCGCTCTCTGGCTGGCGGTCGGTGCCGGCCTGGCGACGATCCTCGCCTTTGCGCTGCTCGCCGCCTCGCCGGCGATGCTGACGCTGATTGGAGCCGTCAGCCTGTGCTCGATCGCGCAGATGCTGGTCGGGCCATTGGTGCCGACCGCCGTCAATGCGTTGGCGCCGCCCGCGCGACGCGCCTCCTACATGGCGGCCTCGTCGGTGGCGGTCGACCTCAAGGACTCGCTTGGGCCATCGATCGGCACGGCGCTCTACGCGCTGGCGCCGCGCCTGCCCTGGATCGCCGGCATCCCGCTGGTGGCGATCGCATCGCTCGGCCTTGGCGCCGCGATAGGCCGTGCGCGGCGCCCTTCGCGGCCGACCGAGGATGATGCCACGCCGCAACTGGGCTCAGCCGTCGAAAACTATCGCTGAGATAGTCGTTCGACATCATCGCGCAGACACGGGTCGGAAACCTCAGACGGGGTTGTCGACCATCTGCGAACTGCGGAACCGGGGCCTCGCGCCGTTGGCCGCCGCGGACGGACGATGCTCGCGAAACGCCATGGCAAGGGTGCGCAACGCATCACGCGATTGAGCGTCCGAGAGCGTGGACAAAAGCATGATCTCCGACGCCGGCAACGGCGGCAGGCCGAATTTGCGGCTGACCTCGATGGTGCCGGGCGGAACCAGGCGAGACGAGAAGGCCCCGGCTGCGAGGCCGGCGGAAACGGCCTCGGCAACGGCGAAGGATCCGCAGCCGAGGAAAACCTGCGTCCACGGTATTCCAACCGCATCGAGCGTACCGGTGATGACGTCGCGGATGCTGCAGGATGGGGCGGAGGCGGCCAGCCGCAGTGGCTCGCCGGCGCGGTAGACGAAATCCGGCGTGGCGTACCAGCCGAAATGTTCGGGCGCCAGCACCTCACCATCGCGGCGGTCGTCCTCGCGCCGGACGATCGCGGCATCGAGCTCGCCGCGATCGAACGCAGCAATCAACTCGCGTGTATCGTCGAGCCGCACCTCAATGGTCAAGGCCGGATCATGCGCATTGAGGCGTGCCAGCAAGGTCGGCACTTCGGCACCGCCGACATGGGTGGCAATGCCTAGCCGAAAATGGCGGCGAACAGCAGCGAGACTGGCGACGGCACGGTCGTGCGCGGCGAGCAGCTCGCGCGCCGGTTCGAGGAACACCGCACCACGCGCTGAAAGGCGCACCAGTCGCGGCGTCCGCTCGATCAGCTTCTGCCCCACCCGATCCTCCAACCGCTTCAGCTTGACGCTGATTGCGCCTTGCGTGCTGCCAAGCGCCTCGGCCGCGCGCGTAAAACTGCGCAACTCGGCGACGGCGACGAAAGCTTTCACCGCATCTACGTCCAGCGTCATGTCAGTTATCTCGCTTTGTTGTCTCTGAAATAGCCAACCATGCAATTCTAAAATGATCAAGCCTGCCCTAGTCTGGCTTGGCGTGGCGGCCGTCATACCGGTTCGTCCTGCCCAAGAAGTCGAAAGGTTTGATCATGCCCACTGCCCTGACCCGTCGAGGCATCGTCGTTCTGTCCGCCGCATGCCTGGCGTGCCTGATGTTCGGGCTGGAGATTTCGAGCATTCCCACCATCCTGCCGACATTGGAGCAAGAGCTGCATGCCGACTTCAGGCAATTGCAATGGGTGATGAACGCTTACACGATCGCGGTCACCACCGTGCTGATGGCGGTCGGCACCATCGCGGACCGCTACGGACGCAAGCGCGTCTTCCTGGTCTCCATCGCCGCCTTCGGCCTGACGTCGCTGATCTGCGGCCTGGCGGACGATGTATCGACCTTGATCGTGGCCAGGTTCCTGCAGGGTTTGAGCGGCGGCGCGATGCTGATCTGCCAACTCGCGGTGCTGTCGCACGAATTCAGGGAAGGGCGTGAGCGCGCCGTCGCCTGGGGCTGGTGGGGCGTGATCTTCGGTGTCGGCCTCGGCTTCGGACCCATCATCGGCGGTGGCATCGTCGCGGTCTCGACCTGGGAATGGGTGTTCCTCATCCACGTGCCGGCAACGGCCGTGGCGTTCGTGCTGGCCTGGACCGGCGTCCACGAATCGAAGGATCCGGAGGCGGGCAAACTCGACCTTGCGGGCATCGTGACGCTGTCGCCGTCGGTCTTCTGCCTGGTCTTCTACATCACGCAGGGACCGGATCTCGGCTTCGCCAGTCCGGCCGCGCTGACGATCCTCGGCCTCTCGATCGCGAGCTTGATCGCCTTCTTCATCGCCGAGCGGGTCAGCAAGCGGCCGATGTTCGACTTCTCGGTCTTCCGGATCCGGCCCTTTTCGGGCGCCATCGTCGGTTCGGCGGCGATGAACCTCTCCTATTGGCCGTTCATGATCTACCTGCCGATCTGGTTTCATGCCGGACTGGGCTATGACAGCGTCTCGACCGGTCTTGCCTTGCTTGCCTACACGCTGCCGACGCTCGTCATGCCGCCCTTGGCGGAGCGGCTTTCGCTGCGCTACCAGCCCGGCATCATCATTCCGGCCGGGCTTGCCCTCATCGGCGTCGGTTTCTTCCTGATGAAGTTCGGCAGCGCCGCCGCGCGGCCTGACTGGTTGACGATGTTGCCCGGCTGCCTGATCGCCGGAGCCGGTCTTGGCATCACCAACACGCCCGTCACCAACACCACGACGGGCTCCGTTTCGAGCGGCCGGGCGGGCATGGCCTCGGGCATCGACATGAGCGCCCGCATGGTTTCGCTGGCGGTGAACATAGCGGTGATGGGCTTCATCCTGGCAAGCGGCGTGCTGGCGCATCTGAGCACAGCACTGCCCGACCTCGACCCCAGCCAGCTGCGTCACTTCGCCGACGGGATCGCTGCCGGAAATCCCAACCCCGGTCTTGCCGATTCCGTTGTCCACAATGCACTGCGCAACGGCTTTGGCTGGGTGATGCTCTATGGCGGCATCGGCGTCTGGATCATGGCCGCCATCAGCTTCGTGAGCTTCAACGCCCGACCTGTGCGGACGGAGGTTCAGTGTCCCGATTGAACGGGCGACGCAGACGCTCAGCTGTTGGTCTGCAACGGGTCGGTGCCGATCTTGGACAGAAGGATCACCGCCTGGGTGCGGCTGTCGACGCCGAGCTTCTGCAGGATGGCCGAGACATGCGCCTTGATGGTCGCCTCGGAAACGCCGAGCTCATAGGCGATCTGCTTGTTGAGCAAGCCTTCGGCCAGCATGCCGAGCACGCGGGTCTGCTGCGGCGTCAGCGCCTGCAGCCGCTTGATCAGGTCCGATATTTCGGGATCGCGCTCGACACCGAGATCGACGCCGACGGGCGCGGCGATGTCGCCGGCCAGCACCGATTGCACGGCGTTGCGGATCTCCTCCATGCTGGCCGATTTGGAGATGAAGCCGGATGCGCCGAGATCGAGCGCCCGCCTGATGGTCGCCGGATCGTCATGCGCCGAGACCACGATCAGCGGTACCGCAGGATGAATGCCGCGCAGCGAAACCAAGCCGGAGAGGCCGCTGGCGCCCGGCATCGACAAATCGAGCAGCACCAGATCGACATCCTCATTGGCCACGACCAATGCCTTGGCGCTTTCGAAATCGCCGGCCTCGTGGATGGCGGCGACATTGCCGATGCCGGCAAGCGCCTCGCGCAGCGCGCCGCGAAACAGCGGGTGATCGTCGGCGATGACGAAAGAATAGCCTGACGGCAAATGTTCCTCCCCGAATCCCGTCGATGATTTTTAAGCTTTTCGGGACCAGTCGGACGATTATGAGGGGCAGCGCGCTGTTTTCAAGCGGCAAAACCAGCGCGCCGCGTTTTCCCTACTTCGCAAGATCAAAGTGCTACAGCGTCCTTTGCGCGTCCAAAAGGACGCGCGGCGCTGCCGGAAGCTCAGGTCTTCTGCGAGTTGAGCTGGGCGCCGCCGCCATTGTCCTTGTCCATATCCTTGACGATGCCCATGAAGCCGCGCAGGAAGCGCTCCATATAGCTCATCGTCTTGTTGAAATCCTCCTCGCTCGGCAGTTTCGATTCGAGGCGGGCGGAGAGCGAATTCTCCAGCTTGGTGACGCGCTCGTCCATTGCCTTCATCGAGGTCTGCAGGCGGTCGATTTCGTCCTGGAACGCGGCGCGTTCGTCGGCCGCCACCTTGCAGACGAGCTGACCCGAGCGTTCCTCGCAGATCGACATCGCACCGGTCTGCGTGTCCATGCGGACATAGCCGTTGGCGGATTTTTCCAGCCGGTAGCGGTCGGTCTCTTCCGAATAAGCAGATACCGCGACCAGTGAAACCAGCGCGGCGGGGATCAAGATGTGTTGCAGACGCATGTTGTCCTCCATGGCCAAGGCTTGAAATATCGCATGTTTGCGCCGGAAATGGCGAAGACCTTTGGCGTGGTCTTCCCCGCACGACTGGTTCGGACTATAGCGCAACCATGTCTCAGTTTATCTACAAGATAACCCCGCAAGCGCTTTGGCGCGAGGCCGAAGCCAGTGGCCGCTTCACCGGCGCGCCGATCGACGTCGCCGACGGCTTCATACATTTCTCCACGGCGGCGCAGGTCCGGGAAACCGCGGCAAGGCATTTTTCCGGCCAGACAGACCTTCTGCTGGTCGCCGTCGACGAAGTCAGCCTGGGCGACGCCCTGAAATACGAGGTTTCACGCGGCGGCGCGCTGTTTCCGCATCTTTACGGTGTGCTGGAGCTGGATACCGTCAAATGGGTGCGGCCGCTGCCGCTCGGTGCCGACGGTACGCATCAATTCCCGCCGTTGGAGGGGCAATGAGCGTGCTCGACCGGCTCGGCCAGAAACTGCTGTTCACCTTCGATCCTGAAACCGCGCACGGCCTGTCGATCGCAGCGCTGCGCTGCGGCCTGCCGGCCGGCGTGCGGACGGTGCGCGACATCAGGCTGAAGGTCAGCCTTTGCGGCCTCGATTTCCCCAACCCGCTCGGCATGGCGGCCGGATACGACAAGAATGCCGAGGTGCCCGACGCACTGCTTGGCCTTGGCTTCGGCTTTGCCGAGGTCGGCACCGTCACGCCGCTGTCGCAGGCCGGCAATCCGAAGCCGCGCATCTTCCGGCTGACGGCGGATGAAGCCGTGATCAACCGGCTGGGCTTCAACAATGAAGGTCATGCGGCGGCTGAAAGACGCCTTGCCGCGCGCAAGGGACGTTCCGGCATTGTCGGCGTCAACATCGGCGCCAACAAGGACAGCGCCGATCGCATCGGCGACTATGAGCGCGGCGTCACCCGCTTTGCCCCCTATGCCAGCTACCTCACGGTCAACATCTCCTCGCCCAACACGCCCGGCCTGCGCAACATGCAAGCACGCGAGCAGCTCGGCGAACTCTTGTCGCGTGTCATGGCCGCGCGTGCGTCAGCCGCAGCCCAGCCGCCCATTTTCCTCAAGATCGCGCCGGATCTGGTCGAGGCCGAGCTGGAGGATATCGCCGCCGAGGTTATTGAAAAACGGATCGACGGCATCATCGTCTCCAACACCACCATTTCGCGGCCGCCGCTGCGCAGCGGCGACGTCGCACGCGAAACCGGCGGGCTTTCGGGAAAACCGCTGTTCGAACGCTCGACCACCGTGCTGGCGAAGATGCGCAAGCTGCTCGGGCCGGGCATCGCCATCATCGGGGTCGGCGGCGTCGATTCCGCCGAGACCACGCTGGAGAAAATCCGCGCCGGAGCCGATCTGGTGCAGCTCTACACCGGCATGATCTATGCCGGACCCGCGCTGCCGGGCCGTATCGTCGCCGGCATGGCACGCTTTTGCGAGGCGGAGCGGTTGAAGTCCATTGGCGAATTGCGCGACAGCCACCTCGATCGGTGGGCGTCCAAGCCGCTCAGCTGAACGCCGTCCGCACCCGCAGCCGCAAAATGGTCAGCAGGCTGAAACCGCGCGCCAGCAGAAAAACGTGCAGCGCCGCCCACAGGCCATGATTGCCGAAGGCAGGCGCCAGCGTCAGCAGCGCGACGGCAAAGACCAGGAACGACAGCAACATCATGTTGCGCATGTCGCGCGACCAGGTTGCGCCGATGAAGACGCCATCCATCTGGAACGCCAGCACGCCGCTCAGCGCGGTGAACGCCGCCCAGGGCAAATAGATGTCGGCCACGGAGCGCACCTCCTGCGAGGTTGTGACGATGGCGACCAGATTGGCGCCTGCCGACAGCAGCACCAGGGTCGCGGCGCCGGCCAGCCCTAACCCCCAGAACAGGGTCAGCCGCACCGCCTGCCGGAAGGGCTGTTCGGCGCGCGCGCCGACGGCGCGGCCCGCGAGCTGCTCGGCCGCGGTGGCAAATCCGTCGAGGAAATAGCCGGCGACAAGGAAGAAGTTCATCAACACCGCGTTGGCGGCCAACGTCACCGTGCCGAACTGCGCGCCCTGGCGGGTGAACAGTGCGAAGGCGGCAAGCAGCGAGAACGAGCGGATCATGATATCGCGGTTGAGCGACAGCATGCGCAGGAAGGCGGCCATGTCGAGCAGCCGATGGCGCGGCAAGGGCGAGGTCGCGCGGAAGCGGCGGACCACGATGGCGAGACCCAGCAGCATGGCCAGGAATTCGCCCGTGACGGTCGCCCAGGCGACGCCGGCAACGCCCCAGCCAAGCTCCAGGCCAAGCAGGAAGCAGAGCGCGATGTTGATGCCGTTGAGCACCAGTTGCAGCACAAGGCCGAGCCCGCCCTCGCCACGCCCCAACACATAGCCGAGAATGGCGTAATTGATCAGCGAGAACGGTGCGGCAAGCAGCCTGATCCTGATGTAGACGCCCATCGCCTCGCTGACGCGCGGTTCGGCGCCCATGAACCATTGGCCTGCGATGGCGATCAGCGGCGAAAGCGCCGCCAGCACGATGCCGGCAACGACCGCGATCAGCACGGCGCGCCAGAACACCGCCTGTTCCTCCAGCGCGTCGCCACGCCCGAAAGCCTGGGCAACGAGGCCGGTGGTGCCAGAACGCAGGAAATTGAAGCTGGTGAAGACGACGTCGAAAACGAGCGCGCCCGCAGCAAGGCCGCCGAGAAGAGCCGCGTCGCCGAACTGGCCGACAACAGCCGTGTCGACCAGGCCGAGCATCGGCGTGGTCAAATAGGCGAGCGTCATTGGCACCGCTATGGCGAGCACGGAACGGTTGGTGACGACAAAAGATCTGGCGTCGACTGGAGTTGCGCCCTTGTCCAAGGGATTGCTGCCTTGCTGATTTGCGGCTTGATCGAAGAGCCGATGTGCCCCATTTTCCGCCCACCGCGCAATCATTCTTCCCGCGATGGCCAACCGAAATCCCGGTCTGGCGCGAAGCCGCCGGATTCTGTTCATGCCCCTGCAGATCGTCCACCACCCCGACTACGACGCCGGCTTTGCCACCAACCATCGCTTCCCGATGAGCAAGTACCCGCTGCTGATGGAGGCTTTGCGCGCACGCGGCCTGGCCAGGCCTGAAGCGCTCAACACGGCTGAGCCGGCGCCTGCATCATGGTTGAAGCTTGCCCATGCCGCCGACTATGTCGACCAGGTCATCAGCTGTTCGGTGCCGGAAAAAATCGAACGCGAGATCGGCTTTCCGGTCGGCCCCCGCGTTTCGCTGCGCGCGCAGCTTGCCACCGGCGGCACGATGCTGGCGGCGCGGCTCGCCTTGCGCCATGGCATCGCCTGCAACACCGCGGGCGGCAGCCATCATGCGCGGCGCGCGCAAGGCGCCGGCTTCTGCACCTTCAACGACGTTGCCGTCGCCTCGCTGGTGCTGCTCGGCGAGGGTGCCGCGCAAAACATCCTGGTCGTCGATCTCGACGTGCATCAGGGCGATGGCACCGCGGACATTCTGGGAGACGAGCCAGGCGTGTTCACCTTCTCCATGCATGGCGAGCGCAACTATCCCGTGCGCAAGATCGCCTCCGATCTCGACATCGCGCTTCCCGACGGCACGGGCGATGCCGGCTATCTCCGGAGGCTGGCCACGATCCTGCCGGAGCTGTCGGCCCGGGCGCGCTGGGACATCGTTTTCTACAATGCGGGCGTCGACGTCCACGCCGAGGACCGGCTTGGCAGGCTGGCGCTTTCCAATGACGGCCTGCGCGCCCGCGACGAGATGGTCATCGGCCATTTTCGTGCGCTCGGCATTCCGGTCTGCGGCGTCATCGGCGGCGGCTATTCCACTGATGTGCCGGCCCTTGCCGCACGGCACGCCATCCTGTTCGAGGTTGCCTCGGCCTGCGCCTAGATTGCTCTAAAAGTCATTTCCGATAGTTGGCGATCCTGAGCAGGATGAAAGCCGGCACGACGATCGCGGCACCAAGCAGGATGTAGCCGAGGAAGCGGTCAATGGCGTGGAAGCCCAGGTTCCAGAGGTCGATAAAGAACTTTTGGATGCCGTAGAAGACATCCATCGGCGACCAGCCGAAGGCATTCATGACAAGGCCGACGAGGAACGACACCACCAGCAGCTTCAGGATCACCCTGAGCGGCGAGTCGCCGAGGAAGCGCGTCAGTGCGGACAAGGTCGTCTCCCGATTGAGATGCCCAGACTCAGAGGCATGGCCCAGAGATACGTGCTTGGCGGCCATCCATCAAGCGCGGTTGTGCCCGGGGAAGCCTGGAACAGGTGATCGAGACGCCGAGCCTCAGACGGCTCGCAATTCTTTAATATAGGTAAACAAGATCATTTTAATTTGTTGAAAATAAAGCACAAAATCGTCATTTTTCGATTTCGCGCAATGTGCGTGCAATTTTCACTTGCGAGACAGTCGGCGTCTTTCAGGTGACTGGTTGCGCGGCGCTCCGCCCCCCTACCACAGCTGGCGAACGCCAGTCTCAGGACCGTGCAGCCACCCCTGAAAGACACCAAACCGGAGCCTGACCGCCCTAACGGCCAAGCTCCTCGGGAGTTAACCTGCGTGTCGATTGCTGGATGCGCGTTTGTGTTGGAGTAATGCTGTGTCCTCTCGAGTAAAGATCGTCCTGACGGCGGCTGGCCTCGCCTTTTGCCTTCTCGGGCCGGCGATGGCCGCCGACCTTTCACCCACCTACAACGACCCGCCCGCCTTCCAGTGGAGCGGCGCCTATGTCGGCGTCCATGGCGGCACGGCGTTCACCGGGATGCCAAACCCGTTTGCAGGCCGCAATGGCTTCAGCGGCGGCGTCCAGGCCGGCTACAACCAGCAAATGGGTCCCGCCGTTCTCGGCGCCGAGATCGAAGGCTCTTATCTGGGCGGCGCCGAACACGACGTCCGGGGCGGCAAGATCAAGGAGAAATGGCGCGGTGCCGCCAAGGCCAAGGCTGGATTGAGCTTCGACCAGACGCTGCTGTTTGGCACCGGCGGTGTGGCTCTGACCAAGTTCGACAAGGGCGACAACGTCAGCAGCACCGACGAATGGAAGGTCGGCTACCTCCTGGGCGCCGGCATCGAGCAGGGCTTCGCCGGCGGGCTGTCCGCCAAGGTCGAGTACGACTATGTCCGCACCCCCGGCGTCGAGACGACATCGGCTCTTGGCACGTCGAAGACGACGATCGGTAGTCATGAACTGAAGGCCGGCATCAACTACCGGTTCTAGTACGGGCGAACCGGATTGCACGATGCCGCTGGGCATCGCGCAATCCGGTGTCTCGATGTCCACCGCACAGCGGCTTTTTCCGCAATGGCGCCCTTCCCACGCGTCCCTGCAATGTCGATGCAATCTTCGCGATCTAGGTCCGTGCGTGAATTTTTCACCATGGGAATCTGTTCCAATATGTCCAAGCATGGCGCCAGCCTCCTGACACAGGCCCCGAAGGTCTTCTTCATCGCAATCGCGCTCGCAGGCTGTGCCTCCGACATCATGAAGAACTATGTCGGGCAGCCGGTCGAATCGGTCGTCCTTGATTATGGTCCGCCCACGGCGATCGTCGATCTTGGCCAGGGTGAGCGCGCCTATCAGTGGCGCAAGTTGTCGACGTCAGCGGTTTCCGGAACATCGAGCGGCGAGGTTCGCGAGACAAAGCACGGAACCGTCTATGAAGAGACCGAGACGCCCGGCTATATCGAGCGTCAGGAATGCTTCTACACATTCTATGCCCGCGCTTCCGGCGGTCGCTGGTTCATCACCAATTTCCGCCAGCCAAAGCTGGAATGCGAATGAATCGCCGCGGCCGGAGACCCCGACTGGCCGCGGATAAAGGAGACTATTCATGCGCGTCCTGTTGATCGAGGACGAACCGGAAATGGCCTCCGTGCTGAAGGCCGCGCTCGAGCGTGTGGACATCATCGTCGACCATGCAGCGACATTGGCCGATGCCGAGGCGATGGCCCGCCTGGGCTATCACGACGCGGTGGTGCTGGACCGCCGGCTACCGGATGGCGACGGTCTCAACCTCATACAGCGCCTGCGTGCCTTGCATCTGGATGTGCCTGTCATCGCACTGACGGCGATGAGCGGGTTGGACGACCGGGTCGCCGGGCTCGATGCCGGCGCCGACGATTACATGGTCAAGCCCCTCGCCACGGTGGAACTCGTCGCGCGGCTTCATGCCTTGCACCGGCGCTCGTTCACCTCGCGCGCCAACCAGACGATGGTCGGCCGCCTCACCTATGATTTCCGCCATCGCGAGGCGCTGATCGAGGACCAGGCGCTCGATCTGCCGCGGCGCGAGAGGCTGGTGCTTGAAACGCTGATCCGCCGGCCGGGCCGGACCATCATGCGCAGCGCGCTAGAAGAGGCCGTCTACGCGTTCGACGACGAGATCGGCTCCAATGCGCTCGATGCGCATATTTCGCGGCTGCGCCGCAAGCTCGACGATGTCGCCGCCGGCATCGAGATCCGGGCGATCCGCAACCTCGGCTATCTTCTGCGGGCGGTCTCGTGAAGAAGGTCCGTACCGGCTCGCTGCAATGGATCCTGGTCCGGCGGCTGATCCTGCTGCAGGCGGCGACGCTGCTCATCTTCATCGTGCTTTGCGCGGCAGCCCTTTGGATCGCCAACCCGCGCCTGCTGATCGACAATGAGGCCGCCGTCGCGGCCGTCAAGGATGCGGTCGACCGGGACAAGGACGGCAGGCTGATCGTGCGTGAAACGGAAGAACTCACCGCGTTTCGCGAGAGCTTCCCCAATGTCTGGTACATCGTTCGCGACGGCAGCGGCGGGAGCGTCCGTGCCGGCAACATACCCGACATCTACACCAAAGGCTTCGGCGAGCTGCTTGACAGGGCCGATCACGCCACGATCGGATTCTCCGACAAGGACATGCGGCCGGAAGCCTTTATCGAAAACGCGTCGACCAAGGCCGGCACGGTGCAGATCGTCGCCGCGACGCAGTCGTCGCGCCAACAGACAGACGGCCTCGAGATCAACATTTCGGCCACTGTCGAAGTCGCCCGCAATCCAGACGGCAGCAGGAATTGGGAGCGCGCCCTGCCGGCCCTCGCGCTCGTCATCGCGATCCTGCTTTTGCCCATAATCCTCGTCATGGGCGCGACGACGCTGGTGACGACGCCAGCCGTGGTGCGCCGTTCCTTCGCCGGCCTTGTCGAAACGGTCCGCCAGGCAGCGCGCATCGACATCGGCACCCGCGCCATGCAACTGCCGGTCAAGCAGGTGCCGCAGGAAATCGCGCCGCTCGTGCATGCCTTCAACGAGGCGCTTGCCCGCCTCGCCCACGGCTATGACCGCCACAACCGCTTCCTCACCGACGCGGCGCATGAACTGCGCACGCCGATCGCCATCCTGCGCACACGCGCTGAATTGCTGAAGCAGGAGCCACAGAGCGCCCGGCTGCTGCAAGATATCGAACGCCTGTCGCATCTTGCCCAGCAACTGCTCGACCATCAGTTGCTCGACCGCTCGTCGGACCAGCGCCAGATCGTCGATCTCGACGATCTCGTCAGCCGGGTGGCGGCCGACTTCGCACCGCTGGCCATCGAGGCTGGCTATGACCTTGCCTTCGAGCCGTCGCCAAACAAGGCCCGAGTAGAAATCAATGTCCTGCAGATCGACCGGGCGCTCGCCAACCTCGTGCGCAACGCGATCGAGCATGGCGGCGGCAGCGGCACGATCACGATCGCCATCGACGAGGCCGGTGGAATCGAGGTGCGCGACGAAGGGCCGGGCATTCCCGCGGAAGAGCGCGAGAACGTCTTCGAGCCCTTCTATCGCTTGCAGCCGCAGTCGCGCGGCGCGGGGCTGGGACTGAACCTCGCCCGGCAGATCGCGCTGCTGCATGACGGGACGATCCGCATCCTGACGGGCTCCTGGCGCGGCGCCCGCATCCGCATGGAGTTGCCGGTGCGTTCGTGACGTGCCGAGCCATCGTCTCGGCCGGCCGAAGCCCCCATGTCGATCCCTGGCTTATCTGTTTTCTAACCAATTGCCGCTATTGCCATTCCAAGAGCGGGAGCCAGGCTTTGGTGGGAACGGGAAAAATCGGCGCGCGCCGCGCGGTCACGCTTTCGGTCGTCGTGCCATGCTACAATGAGCGTGACGGCGTGGCCGAGCTTCACCGACGCGTCAGCGCCGTATGCCTTGAGCAAAGCCATTCCTACGAGATCGTGCTTGTCATCGACGGGGCGACCGACGGCACCCGCGAGGCCATTTTCGAACTGGCCGAAAAGGACGACCATGTCGTCGCCATCGACCTTGCCCGCAATTACGGCCACCAGATCGCCTTGAGCGCGGGGCTGGAATTCTGCCGCGGCGAGCGCATCCTCATTCTCGACGCCGATCTCCAGGATCCGCCCGAACTGCTCGGCGCGATGATGGCGAAGATGGATGAAGGCTTCGATGTCGTCTACGGCCAGAGGGTGAAGCGCGACGGTGAAGGCTGGTTCAAGCTGGCCTCCGCCTCGATGTTCTACCGCCTGCTCGGCCGGATGGTCGATGTCGAGATCGCACCGGACTCCGGAGACTTCCGGCTGATGAGCCGCCGGGCGCTCGACCATCTGAATGCGATGCCCGAACGCTACAGGTTCATTCGCGGCATGGTGAGCTGGATCGGGCTCAGGCAGGTCGCCTTCCCCTATGAGAGGCACCGCCGCTTTGCCGGCACCACCCACTATCCGCTGAAGAAGATGATCCTGCTGGCGGTCGACGCGATGACCAGCTTTTCGATCGTGCCTTTGCGGTTTGCCTCGATGCTGGGGATGATGTTCGGCCTGCTCGGCCTGGTCGTGCTCGGCTATACACTGCTTGAATGGTCCAGGGGCAACGTGGTGCCCGGCTGGACGAGCCTTGCCGCGATCATGCTGATCCTGGGCAGCGTCCAGCTTCTGGTGCTCGGCATTTTCGGCGAGTATCTCGGCCGCATGTACATGGAGACGAAGCGGCGGCCGCTCTACTTCGTTAACGAAATCGTTTCGCGCGACCAGCCGGCCAAGGACAGCGACCTGCCCGTCCATCGCCTGCAGGAGATGGCGAAAAGAGCCGCGCGTGGCTGAGGCGAAGGTCGAGCGGATGCAAGGGGAACGGCATGGGCAGGATGCGGTCGGCTCTTCCGTTTGACGTCTCGCGGATGCTGCGCTTTGGCGCCGTCATGTATGCAGGCCTCATCGCAATCGCGAAGGCGACACCGTCACCTGGAGCCGTGACATGAACCAGGCCGCTGCAATCGCGACGGCGACGCCATCGCTCGGGGACGCGCAACGCAGCAGGCTGATACTTTGCCTTCTCTGCGCCTGCCTGGTCGCCTATTGGCTTGCCACCTCTGCCAGCGCGATGCTTCAGGATCCCGACAGTTGGTGGCAAGTGAAGGTCGGGCTGGACTTTCTGGACAACCGGACGTTTCCCGTCGTCGACCCCTATTCCTATACGTTCGCCGGTCAGCCCTGGATCGCCAAGGAATGGCTGGGGCAGGTCTTTCTGGCCCTCGCCTACCGTGCCGGCGGCTGGAATGGCGTCGTCACACTGATCATCGCCACGGTCAGCTTGACGGTCTTCCTGATGGGATGGTTCCTCAGCGCATGGCTGAAGCCGACACTGGCGATAGCGCTGGCCTTCGCCGCGGCTTTGCTGATCGCCCCGATCTATACGGCTCGTCCACACGTCTTCACCTTGCCGATCATCGTCGTCTGGACGGCAATGCTGTTTCGCGCCGCGCAGGAAGAGAGAGCCCCGCCTTTGTGGCTGCTCGTGCTTGTGGTCTTGTGGGCCAACCTTCATGCCACGTTCACCCTTAGCTTCGTCATTGCTGCCTTTGCCGGGCTCGATCTCCTGGCGCGCTCGGGCTTGTCGAAACCCGCCCTCCTGGCAAAATGGGTTGCTTTCGGCCTGCTCTGTCCGCTGGTCAGCCTGATGCATCCCTATGGGATGAAAGCCATCCTGGCGACGTTCACGGTGGCCTATGGCAACGAGGCGGTGCCACTCATCCTGGAGTGGCGGGCGTTCAACGCGCAGGAGCAGGTCTTCCAGGAAGCGGTGATGCTGTTGGCGCTTTTCGGACTTTTAGTATCGAGGCTGCGGATCGGCTGGGCCAAGGCGGTGTTCATCGTCTTCGCCTTGCATGTCTATCTCGCCCATCTGCGGTTTGTATATCTGCCCTTCCTGCTGATCCCCCTGGTGATCGCGGTCGAGGTGGCCCGGCAATACCCCACAGTCTCGACCACGACCTGGCTGGCGGAAAAGCGTGACGGACTGGAAAAACTCTTCGCCAGCCAGTTTTACGCGATCTGCGGCGCAATCGCTGTCCTGCTGGTCGGTGCGGTCGTCATCCTCGGCAGTGCCTACCAGGTTGCGCCGAGCCCGAAGACGGCGGCCAGCGGCGCCCTCGCATACGCACGGGATCACCAGCTTTCCGGCAACGTGCTGAATTCCTATAATTTCGGCGGCACGCTGATTTTCCACGACATCAAGACCTATGTCGACGGCAGGACGGACCAGTTGTTCCTCGGCGGCTTCACGAAAGCCGAGGACGCGACGGGACACAGCGACGGAAAACCACTGCTCGAGGCCCAACTGAAGAAATACGCCATCGGCTGGGCACTCCTTACATCAGACGATACCCGCATCCCCTTCTTCGCGGAGTTGGGCTGGAAGCGAGCCTATGCGGACGACGACGCCGTGATCTACCTGCCCCCCGGCGCCTGACTTACAGCGTCCGGACGAAACCGGTTTCGTCAGCGTTCGAAGGTCTGGCGTCCGCCTTGACATGGATGTTGCAGTGCAGCAAACTTGTGTTGCAGAGCACAGTCCGTAAAGCCCACGAGCCACGATTTTTCGAACGACGGGGACATCGCCGCATGAGGAGCATGTCAGGTTCTGCCGCACGGCTGCCAAGGACCACGGCGTACGGACCCGCCGAATGAACTACAGGCGCGATATTGATGGCCTGCGGGCCGTTGCGGTGCTGCCCGTCGTGCTCTTCCATTTCGGCGTATCGGCCATTCCCGGCGGCTTCACCGGTGTCGATATCTTCTTCGTCATATCGGGCTATCTGATCAGCGGCAGCCTGCTCGACGATCTCGAGCGCGGCCAGTTCTCGATCGGCCGCTTTTACTGGCGCCGCGCGCGGCGCATCCTGCCGGCGCTGACCTTCGTCATCCTGCTCGCCAGTATCGCCGCCTGGTTCATCCTCCTGCCGTCGGATCTCCATGAGTACAGCCTCAGCGTGATCGCGGCCTCGACCTTCTGGTCGAACATCTATTTCTGGAAAACGACCAACTATTTTTCCATCGACGCGGAACTGCGGCCGCTTTTGCACACATGGTCGCTTTCGGTCGAGGAGCAGTATTATATCTTCGCGCCGGTCCTCGTATATCTGATCTACCGATACGCCTCGAAGCGCTGGCTGACGATATTGCTGCCGATTGCCATAGGCAGTTTTGCCCTGGCGGTCATGGCAACCACGCTGGCGCCGACCGCCGGCTTCTACCTCTTGCCGACGCGCATCTGGGAACTGGCGCTGGGCGCCATGCTGATGCTGAGAAAGCCGCCGGCGCTTGCCAGTCGTCCGCTGACTGAACTGATCGGGCTGGCCGGTTTTGGCCTGATCGCCTTCGGCTTCCTGACGATTTCGGAAAGCGATCCGTTTCCGGGCTACAATGCCCTGTTTCCCTGCATCGGAACGGCGCTGCTCATCTATGCTGGCCAGCCCCATGCGGACAGGCCGGTCCCTGTCGCCACGCAGGTGCTGCGGCTCACACCGCTGGTGTGGATCGGCCTTATCTCCTATTCGCTCTACCTCGTTCACTGGCCGATCAATTCGTTCGTCCATTATCTCTCGCTCAAGGCCATCGGCGTGCCGACGATCATGGCGATGATCGTGGCCAGCGTCGCGCTGGCGACGTTCTCGTGGAAATATGTCGAGCAGCCCTTCCGCCAGAAGCGGGCCTTCACTGCCCCCCTGCCCATCTTCGCGTTCTCGGCGACGGCGATCGCCCTGTTGTGCGTCGTCGGCTTGGCTGGTGCGCTGGGCAAGGGTTTTCCGCAGCGGTTCCCCGATTTCTCGACGGAACGGGTCCTGGTGGGTGACTGGCGCAACGGCGTCTGTTTCAACGAGGGCGGGAGCCGGATCGAGAACTGGAACCTCGCCGACTGCACGCGGACGCATGGCTTTGCCACCAATGTGCTGCTGTGGGGCGATTCCTTCGCCGCGCACTACGTATCGGGGCTGGAGGCCAATGCACAGAAGATCCAGGCCAACGTCGTCCAGTACACCTATGCCGGCTGCCCGCCCAATCTGAGCTACTTCTCCTATGCTCGGCCGGCCTGCACGCGCTTCAACGAACGGGCGCTGTCGATCATCCGCGATGCCAACATCCAGGCGGTGATCCTGAGCGGCAGATGGACCGACTACCAGGCAAGGGGCTTTGACGGCCTGCAGAAGACGGTGGACCGGCTGCGCGACATGGGCGTCAAGGTCTACGTCATCGGCCAGTCTCCGGAGTTCATCGCCGACGTCCAGAAAATCGCGTTCTTCGCAAAACGGGAGCACGCCGCGAACACATCCTGGCCGATGGCCATGGATCCGGACATCAACAAGCAGGTGTTGCCATTCGTCAAAGGGGCAACTTTCATCGACCCGTTGGCCTATCTGTGCGACCCAGCAGGCTGCTCCTATGCCGACGCCGGCACCCGGCAGTTCCTCTACTTCGACTACGGTCATTTCTCGTCCGCCGGCGCGACGCTCGCCATCTCGAAATACTGGCCAAGCTTTGCCGCCAGCAACAAGGTCGCCAAGGCAAAATAGGAATCGCGGCCAGCGCCGAGGGAGGCGAAAGAGCGTTTGTTCGAGGAACCGCTTTGCGATTGCCCGAAGGCCGAACCTCATGGTAACGAGAGCACGCGCGGGTATGATGTAATGGTAGCCTGTCAGCTTCCCAAGCTGAACGCGCGGGTTCGATTCCCGCTACCCGCTCCAGTTTGCCGCCCCGGATTTTGCTGCTGATTTGATCGGTGCCGGAACCTGCCGAAATGGCTGAGCCGGCACGAATTGGTCACGCGTACCTATCCCCAGCCAATGCGCATCTGCTTCTTGAGAAAGCCGGGCGAGGTTGTCGATGTTTCGCGGCGCCACCTTACCCGCACAGCCGCGTGGCGACGACACCGGCCACGTCGCGGTGGCCGGCCTTTTCGTCAACGGTTCGTCACAGCCAGACGCGGAGCCACACCCGCTCGCGCCAGCAACGCACATGACGGCGTCCATGGCGCCAGTAACGACGGCAAACCCGTCTCCAGCCGCGGCGCCGCCGCCTCTCTCCGTAATGGCGATCTCCGTAGTAGCGATGATGCCAACGACGGTGAGAGACCTTTTCCACTTCGAGGTCGTCATCGCCTTCGAAGACAGCCGGATCCGGCTTGTCCAGTTCATCGAGAATTCCGTTGCCCTGAGGAATACCGGCAACCGCGCGGCCGGGTCCGACTACACCCGCAAACGCTACGGCCCCAGCAACGCCCAGCATTCCAGTGAGAAACAACCGACGTTCCATCAAAACCTCCCGAGTTGTTGACATCGGCACCTCGTTCCCTCGCCCAAAACGGGCTCCAGCGAGCACGCCGATTTGGCTGAACGCGCGACTGCACTTCTTGTTCCATCACCCCACTTCGCGCAGGATGAAGTCGTGAAGCATCTTGGCGGCCGGCGACAGCGCGCGATTCCTGACCGTGATCAGGCTGTAGGGCCTGACCTCGATGTCGAATTCAGTCTGGACGACATCGATGGCGCCGGCGAGCCCGTCGGGGTTCTGGATGAATTTCGCCACCTGCACCGAGACCGGCGCGATGGCGTCGGACTGCGCGACCATGACCAGCGTCAGGAGCAGCGAACTGGTGTTGAGGATCCGGTCCGGTAGCGCGATGTTGCGGTTGAGGAAATTGCTCTCCATCGCCTGACGCAAAGGCGAGCCGCCCGACTGGAAGACCCAGTCATAGGCGGCAGTGTCTTCCAGCCGCACCACGCTGCCCCTGGTCAGCGGGTGGCCCCGACGCACGATCAGGCAGGCTTTCTCGACACCGATGACACGCGATTCGAACAGCCGCGGATTGAGATCGTCAGGGATGCGCGCAATGATGAAATCATGGCGTGAGGCGATCAGTTCGCGCGCCAGCACATTCGAGGTCTCGACCTGCATCGTGATCTCGATGCGTGGATAGATGCGGCGGATTTCGCGGATCGCCGGCACCGCCAGTTCGATCGCCGGCGCCGTCACGGCACCGAGAAACACGGAACCGCCCTTGCCCGCCTTGAGTTCGGAAATCTCGCGGTCGACCTCGCGCATCTCCAGCAGGATCGAACGCGCACGCCTGGCCAAGGCCTTGCCGTAGGGCGTCAGCGTGATGCCGCGCGGCAGCCTCTCGCACAGCTTGACCTCGAGCACCGCCTCCATCTCGGCAATCATGCGCGATGCCGCCGGCTGCGAAATGTTCATGACCTGCGCAGCCGCGCTCACCCGGCCATGATCGTCGAGCGCGACGATCATGCGCATATGACGCAGGCTGAGGCCGCTGCGCAGCAGGGTTTCGCCATCGCCCGGAGTCTCGTTGTAGCTATTTGAACCCGCAGCCGGATTCCGTAACGCCGCCATGGTTTTTTCCTGCCTCCGCTCGCGGCCCGCCGGCATTTGCCAGCAACCCCGTCACGCGTCATAACATATACCACTTGCGGTATAGCAACCATCAAAGATCGCATTTGACAGTTATGGCAAAAGGGCGGCAACGTCACCGTGTTCCGAGACGCAACGGTCGCCAACGATAAAATCGTATCGATTGAAATCAGCGGCTCGGGGCCATGGGAGGATACCGGAGATCGATATGACGGCAGCAGTGCCTTGGCGCTTCTGCACGATTGCGCGGCCCGCGACCCCCGGGGTGCTGCGTCCATCAACCAGGGAGAGTTACGTGAAAATCATCAAGACACTGGCCGCAGTCGCGGCTCTTGGCATCGCTGCCATGACCTATTCGGCGCACGCGGCCGACAAGGGTCTCGTCGGCGTGCTGATGCCGACCAAGACTTCGCAGCGCTGGATCAATGACGGCGACGCCGTCAAGTCCCAGCTCGAGGCACTCGGCTACACTGTCGACCTGCAGTATGCGCAGGACGACATCCCCAACCAGCTCAGCCAGCTGGAAAACGAAATCACCAAGGGCCCGAAGGCGCTGATCATCGCCTCGATCGACGGCACCACCCTGTCGGACGCGCTGCAGAAGGCCGCTGACGCGGGCGTCGTCGTTGTCGCCTATGACCGCCTGATCAAGAAGACCGCCAATGTCGACTATTACACCACCTTCGACAATTTCGGCGTCGGCGTGATCCAGGCGAATTCGCTGGTGAAGGGTCTCAAGGAGCGCTTCCCGAACACCAAGCCGTGGAACGTCGAACTGTTCGGCGGCTCGCCCGACGACAACAATGCCTTCTTCTTCTACAATGGTGCGATTTCCGTCCTGCAGCCGCTGATCGACGACGGCTCGATCAAGATCAAGTCCGGTCAGATGGGCATGGACAAGGTCGGCACGCTGCGCTGGCTCGCCGCCACCGCCCAGGCGCGCATGGACAACCTGCTCTCGGCCAACTACTCGGACGGCAGCCGCGTCGATGGCGTTCTGTCGCCCTATGACGGCCTGTCGCGCGGCATCACCGCCTCGCTGCGCGCCGTGGGCTACGGCACGGCCGCCCAGCCCTGGCCTGTTGTGACCGGTCAGGACGCCGAGACCGCCTCGGTCAAGCTGATCATCTCGGGCGAGCAGTATTCGACCGTGTTCAAGGACACCCGCGAACTGGCCAAGTCGACTGTCGAACTGGTCGACAAGGTGCTGTCGGGCGGCAAGCCTGACGGCCTCGACACCAAGACCTACAACAACGACGTCAAGGTGGTTCCCTCGATCCTGCTGACGCCGCATGAGGTCGACAAGTCGAACTACCAGAAGCTGGTCGTCGACTCCGGCTACATCAAGGCCGAAGACCTGAAGTAATCTCGGTTATAAAATCTGGGGTCCTGCGCGACGCAGGGCCCCTTTTCGTTCACAAGCGACCCCGGTATTGTTTCTGCCGGCCTAGAGCAATTCCAGGAAAAGTGCGTAGCGCCATCCCCTGGGAATTGCGTAAAAACAAGAAAGTCTGGGAGCTTGCCCTTATGACCTCGACGATTTTGGAGATGCGCGACATCACCAAGACGTTTCCCGGCGTGAAGGCGCTGTCGAATGTCAACCTCAGCGTCGAGGAAGGCGAAATCCACGCCGTGGTCGGCGAGAACGGCGCCGGCAAGTCGACGCTGATGAAAGTGCTGTCGGGCGTCTATCCCGCGGGCACATATGACGGCCAGATCATCTTTCAAGGCCAGGAATGCCAGTTCAAAGGCATCCATGACAGCGAACACAAGGGCATCGTCATCATCCACCAGGAGCTTGCGCTGGTGCCGATGCTGTCGATTGCCGAAAACATTTTCCTCGGCAACGAACACGCCAAATACGGCGTGATCGACTGGGATGCCAACGAGGCGCGCACCAGCGCGCTGTTGAAGAAGGTGGGCCTCAAGGAGGACCCCAAGACGCTGATCACCAATATCGGCGTCGGCAAGCAGCAGTTGGTCGAGATCGCCAAGGCGCTGAGCAAGGAAGTCAAGCTCCTGATCCTCGACGAGCCCACCGCATCGCTCAGCGAGAAGGACAGCCAGGCGCTGCTCGACCTTTTGCTCGAGTTCAAGCGGCAAGGCATGACCTCGATCCTGATCTCGCACAAACTCAACGAAGTGAACCGGGTCGCCGACAAGGTTACCGTCATCCGCGACGGGCGCACCATCGAGACGCTGGCCAAGAAGGATATCTCGGAAGACCGTATCATCACCTCGATGGTCGGCCGCTCGCTCGACGACCGCTATCCGCCGCGCGAACCAAAGATCGGCGAGGTCGTCTTCGAAGTGAAGAACTGGTCGGTCTATCACCCGATCCATGCCGAACGGCAGGTGATCAAGGGCATCGACATCAATGTGCGCAAGGGCGAGGTGGTCGGCATAGCCGGGCTGATGGGCGCCGGTCGCACCGAATTCGCCATGAGCCTGTTCGGCCGTTCCTATGGCCGCCGCATCACGGGCGAGGTGCTGCTCAAAGGCAAGCCGATCGATGTCTCATCCGTGAGCAAGGCGGTCGAACACGGCATCGCCTACGTGACCGAGGACCGCAAGACTTACGGTCTCAACCTGATCGACCATATCAAGCACAACATCACGCTTGCCAATCTCGGCGGCGTGTCGCGTCACAGCGTGATCGACGATCTGCGCGAACTCGCCGTTGCCAACGATTATCGCAAGAAGACCAATATCCGCGCTTCGAGCGTCTATCAGATGACGGGCAATCTTTCCGGCGGCAACCAGCAGAAGGTGGTGCTGTCGAAATGGCTGTTCGCCGACCCGGAATTGCTGATCCTCGACGAGCCGACACGCGGCATCGATGTCGGCGCCAAGTATGAAATCTATACGATCATCGCGCGTCTTGCCTCGGAGGGTAAGGCGATCGTGGTCATCTCGTCGGAAATGCCGGAATTGCTCGGCATCACCGACCGCATCTACGTCATGAACGAAGGCCGCATCGTCGGCGAAATGCCCGCGGCGGACGCAAGTCAGGAAAAAATAATGCGCGCCATCGTTCGGGGAGAAGGAAAAGCAGCATGAGCACCGACAGCGCCCCCGCCCCACAGGGCAACATCGCCGAGGACCAGCGTCCACGCATTGCCGTCTCGGCGCTGACGACGAACCTGCGCGAATACGGTCTCATCATCGCGCTGATCGTCATCATGCTGTTCTTCCAGTTCACCACGTCGGGAACGCTGTTCAAGCCGGTCAACCTCAGCAATCTGGTGCAGCAGAACTCGTTCATCATCGTGATGGCGCTGGGCATGCTGCTGGTCATCGTTTCTGGCTATATCGACCTCAGCGTCGGCTCGGTCGCCGGTTTCATCGGCGCGCTGGCGGCAAACATGATGGTCATCTGGCAGCTCGGACCGCTCAGCAATCCGCTGGTGGTTTCAATCGTCTGCCTGGTCGTGGGCGGCCTGATCGGTGCGGCGCAAGGCTATTGGATCGCCTATCACCGGATACCGAGCTTCATCGTGACGCTGGCCGGCATGCTGATCTTCCGCGGCATCTGCCAGGCGCTGCTGGGCGGCGGCTCGTCGGTAGGCCCACTTCCGGACGGCTTCAAGGCGCTGAGCTCGGGCTTCATCCCGGACGTTATCGGCCCGCTGACGCTGATCCCGCCCACGGTGAACGCCGCCGGCAAGACCATCGTGGGCAGCGGCCTGACACTGCACATGACGACGATCGTGCTCGGCCTGATCGCCGTGGTGGCCTATGCCTATTTCGGGGTGAGGACACGACGCAAGCGCGAGCGCCACGGCTATGAAGCCGAGCCCTTCCCCCTGTTCGTCGTCAAGACGCTGGTCGCCAGCGCGCTGGCGCTGTTCCTGGTCTATGAGTTCGCCAGCTACAGGGGCCTGCCGGTGGTGCTGCTCGTCATGGGCGTGCTGATCTCGCTGTTCGTCTTCGTCACCAAGCGCATGACCATCGGCCGCCGCATCTACGCCATGGGCGGCAATCCCAAGGCGGCGCAGCTGTCGGGCATCAACACCGAGCGGCTGACGCTGCTGGTGTTCATCAATATGGGCGTGCTGTCGGCGCTGGGCGGCCTGATCATCGCGGCTCGCCTTGGCCAGGCAGTGCCGGCGGCCGGTCTGGGCTCAGAGCTCGACGTCATCGCCGCCGTCTTCATCGGCGGCGCCTCGGCGATGGGCGGCGTCGGCCAGGTCATCGGCGCCGTGGTCGGTGGCTTCATCATGGGCGTGATGAACAACGGCATGTCGATCATGGGTGTCAATGTCGACTGGCAGCAGGTCGTCAAAGGCCTGGTGCTGCTCGGCGCCGTGATCTTCGACGTCTACAACAAGAACAAGGCCTGAAAGGGGCAGTTCCAGGAAAGCGCATCGCGGTTTTCCCACAGGAATTGCGCAGAAACAAAAATACCAGGAGCGGGCCGAACCGCTCCGGCGAGGCAACGAGGAAGGCATACGGGTCACATCGCGGCGCTGCCGGCAACCAGCCGGCGCGAAGAAGTTCCCTCAAGGAACCAGGCCCCGCGAGCGCAATCCGAACGGACAATTTCACCCGTGGCATGGGCGACGTCCCAGCCGCGCTTGGGAAGGTTTGCCGCAGCGGCAGCCATGCCAAGGCACATGAGAGAGGATTGATCATGCTGATCTCGCAGATTCTCGATGACGCCGAGACCATCCGCGTCGTTGCCCGCAATGGCGGCAAGACCCGGATCATCAACGGCGCCCGCAGCGTCTATTCGCTGGCGATGGAGGCAGCCCGCACCGGCGTCGGCCTAGCCACCCTGATCGAGCGCAAGGGGCTCGGCGAGGCGGTCGATCTCGATGCCGCCTACAAGAAAGGGCGGCTGTTGTCGCCGATCAATCACCCCGATCCGGCGCATCTGCATCTCACCGGCACCGGCCTGACGCATCTCGGCTCGGCGGCGACGCGCGATTCCATGCACAAGAAGCTCAGCAGCGCCGATGGCGAGGAGCAGCTCACCGATTCCATGAAGATGTTCCGCATGGGTCTGGAGGGCGGCAAGCCCGCCAAGGGCCAGGTCGGCGTGCAGCCGGAATGGTTCTACAAGGGCAACGGCACGATGGCCGTGGCGCCGGGAGCCGCACTCCTGTCACCGGCCTTCGCCAAGGACGCCGGCGAGGAACCCGAAATCGCCGGCATCTATGTCATCGGCGATGACGGCGCGCCCTTCCGCGTCGGCTTCACGCTGTCGAACGAATTTTCCGACCACGTGACTGAGCGGGTAAACTATCTCTTTCTCGCCCATTCCAAGCTGCGCAATGCCTCGTTCGGACCTGAGATCCTGATCGGCGACCTGCCTTCCGACATCCGCGGCACCTCGCGCATCGTGCGCGATGGTAAGACGCTTTGGGAAAAGCCGTTCCTGTCGGGCGAGGCGAACATGTCGCACACCATCGCCAATCTCGAACACCATCACTTCAAATATTCGGCGTTCCGCCAGCCGGGCGACGTGCACGTGCATATGTTCGGCACCGCGACACTGTCCTTCGCCGACGGCGTCAAGACCGAGGCCGGCGATGTGTTCGAGATCGAAGCCGGTGATTTCGGCCTGCCACTGCGCAACCCGCTCGAGATCGAAAAGCCGGTGAAGGTGGCGGTGAAGGCGCTTTGAGATAGCGCCCCTTCCTTCTCCCCTTGTGGGAGAAGGTGGATCGGCGCGCAGCGCCGAGACGGATGAGGGGTGTTCCAGCGAAGTGAGGCGTTGGCGTTCCCTGGAACACCCCTCATCCGACCTCGCTTCGCGAGGCCACCTTCTCCCACAAGGGGAGAAGGAAGAGGCAGCTTCGACGTCTCAATAAATATCGAAGTCGAAATACTTGGCCTGGATCTTCTTGTAGGTGCCGTCGGCGACGATCGCGTCGATGGCCGTGTTGAGCTTGTCGCGCAAGGCGGTGTCGTCGAGGCGCACGGCGATGCCGGCTTGCGTTTCCGTGCCCTTGACGTCGCCGACCAGCTTGCAGCAGCCGTCGCTTGCCTTCTTCAGCCAGTCCACCAGGACGAACTTGTCCGAGATCACGGCATCAAGCCGGCCGTTGGTCAGGTCGGTGATCGCTTCTTCCTGGGTTGGGTAGAGCTTTGCCTCGGCACCTGCCTTGCCATAGGTGTTCTGGGCATAGTCGGCCTGCGTGGTCGAAGCCTGGGCGCCCACCGTCTTGCCGGCCAGGGCCGCCGGGTCGGCCGACGTCAGATCGCTGTCCTTCGGCGCCACCAGCGCGAGCGGGGTGGTGTAGTATTTGTTGGTGAAGGCGACCTGCTTCTTGCGCTCTTCGGTGATGCTCATCGAGGCGATGATGGCGTCGAACTTCTTGGCCTGCAGGGCGGGGATGATGCCGTCCCAGTCCTGGGTGACGATCTCGCACTCGACCTTCATCTGAGCACACAGCGCATTGGCGATGTCGATGTCGAAACCGACAACCTTGCCGTCCGAGGTGATGGTGTTGAACGGCGGATAGGCGCCCTCGGTGCCGATCTTCAGTTTCTCGGCAGCCTGCGCCGACAGAGAGCCGGCGGCCATCGCCAACAGGGCGGCGCCTGCCGCCGACAGTATCCGTTTCGAGATCTGCATTTTCTTGTCCCCTTGAGCGCCGCCATCTCGACGGCCGACAAGCCAGCCAAGCATGATGTACCGGTGCAGGCAAGTATCTTGCCTGGCGGCAACACCGGGGTTCAGCGCGCAGCGCGGAAATGCTTGGAGAGCTTCAGGCCCTGTGCCTGGTAGTTGGAGCCGAGAGCGGTGCCGTAGAGGGCCTGCGGCCGCTTCAGCATGTGCTCGTAGACCAGCCGGCCGACGATCTGGCCATGGTCGAGGATGAACGGCACCTCGTGGCTGCGCACTTCAAGCACGGCCCGGCTGCCGGTGCCACCGGCCGCCGAATGGCCGAAGCCCGGATCGAAGAAGCCGGCATAATGGACGCGAAATTCGCCGACCAGCGGGTCGAAGGGCGTCATCTCGGCGGCGTAGAGCGGCGGCACATGCACCGCCTCCTGGCTGACGAGGATGTAGAATTCGTCTGGATCGAGCACCAGTTCGCCGGCGCCGCTCTTGTGGATCGGTTCCCAGAAATCGACGACATCCTGGGCGGCGCGCTTGTCGACATCGACGAGGCCGGTGTGATGCTTGCCGCGATAGCCGACCAGCCCATCACCGTTGCCCTTGAGATCGATCGACAGCGCGATGCCGCCGCCCGAAATATTCGGCGGCTCGGTGGCGACCAGCATCTGCGCGCGGTGCAATTCATGCAATTCGGTCTCCGAGAGCAGCGCGTTGCCGGTGCGGAAGCGGATTTGCGACAGGCGCGAACCGGTGCGCACGACGATCGGAAAGGTGCGCGGGCTGACTTCCAGATAGAGCGGACCGTTGTAGCCGGCGGCGATCTTGTCGAACTCGTGGCCACGGTCGGTCATGACACGGGTGAAAATGTCGAGCCGCCCGGTCGAACTCTTCGGATTGGCCGAGGCCGAAATGTCCGCCGGCAATGCCAGGCTTTCAAGCAAGGGCACGATATAGACGCAGCCGGTCTCCAGCACCGCGCCCTCGGCAAGATTGATTTCGTGCAGTTGCAGCCGGTCGAGCTTTTCCGAAACCCTGTGGTTGGGACCCGGCAGGAACGAGGCCCGCACCCGCCAGGCCTTGTCGCCGAGCCGCAGATCAAGGCTCGCCGGCTGGATCTGGTCGGCGTCGAGCGCGCGCGGCGACTTCAGCGCGCCGGACTGGAACAGCGCCGAGATGTCCTGATCGGGAAGAATGCCTGTCTGCCGCAAGGCTCCGCTCCTAGGCCAGACGAATTTCCTACCAACAGGTTCTCGCCGGAAAACATGGAACATTCTTGCGGAACCTGCCTGGTACAAACCTCTTAATGAAGCCGGCAATTGACGCAAGCGTGGTACGGGTCTAAAGGGTCGTTATCCCGTGGTGATTTGGCCGGTCGGCTTGCAGCCACGTTAAACAAGTCGCTAAAGGACCGTTGGCCGCGAGGCCGTATGGACCGGTTGCGACTTTCGCGGCCGGTTTTTTTGTGTCTGGAACAAAGCGATGAGCAACAAGAAGCGCAACTGGAAGCCTCAGACAGCCCTCGTGCATGGCGGAACCCTGCGTTCCGGCTTCGGCGAGACCTCCGAGGCGATGTACCTGACCCAGGGCTATGTCTATCAAACGGCGCAAGCCGCCGAAGCCCGCTTCAAGGGCGAGGAACCCGGCTTCATCTATTCGCGCTACGCCAATCCGACCGTCGACATGTTCGAAAAGCGCATGTGCGCGCTGGAAGGCGCGGAAGACGCACGCGCCACGGCATCGGGCATGGCGGCCGTGACGGCGGCGCTTCTGTGCAGCGTCAAGGCCGGTGACCATATCGTGGCGGCGCGCGCGCTGTTCGGCTCCTGCCGCTGGGTGGTCGAGACACTGGCACCGCGCTACGGCATCGAGGCGACGCTGGACGACGGCACCGATATCGCCAACTGGGAAAAGGCGGTCAGGCCCAACACCAAGCTGTTCTTCCTTGAAAGCCCGACCAACCCGACGCTGGAAGTGGTCGACATCGCCGCTGTTGCTGCGCTCGCCAACTCGATCGGCGCGCGGCTTATCGTCGACAATGTCTTTGCCACGCCACTGCAGCAGAAGCCGTTGCAGCTCGGCGCGCATATCGTCGTCTATTCGGCAACCAAGCACATCGACGGCCAAGGCCGCTGTCTCGGCGGCGTGATCCTGTCGGACAAGAAGTGGATCGACGAGAATTTGCATGATTATTTCCGCCACACCGGCCCCAGCCTGTCGCCCTTCAACGCCTGGACGCTGCTGAAGGGCCTGGAGACGCTGCCGCTGCGCGTGCGCCAGCAGACGGAGAGCGCCGGCAAGATCGCAGATTTCCTCGCCGAGCAGCCGCAGATCGCCCGCGTCATCTATCCCGGCCGCGCCGACCATCCGCAGGCCGCGATCGTCAAGAAGCAGATGTCGGGCGGCTCGACGCTGATCTGCCTCGACGTCAAGGGCGGCAAGCAGGCGGCCTTCGCCCTGCAGAACGCGCTCGACATCGTGCTGATCTCCAACAATCTCGGCGACGCCAAGAGCCTGATCACCCATCCGGCGACGACCACGCACAAGAACTTGAGCGACGAGGCGCGCGCCGAACTCGGCATCGGGCCAGGAACGCTCAGGCTGTCGGTCGGCCTGGAGGATACCGATGACCTTCTGGAAGACATCGCGCAGGCTCTCAAGGCCGCTAAATAGAGGGTCGTCGAGGTAGGTCGTCCGCGCCGCGATCAGGCGCGCGACGACGCCTCTTCCAGTTCGGCCGCCTTGGTGCCGATGGTCATCGCATTGCCGCGCCAGTCGACGGCGCCGCCGAGCCAGCCGCGCCCCCACATGGTTGGAAGCAGCAAGTCCCGCGCAATCATCGCCGCGACCGTGCGCGGCGAAAGGTGCCAGCCCTTGGACCAGGCCAGGGCGCATTCCGGGAGATAAAAGGCCGCCAGCACGGCGATGGCCGTCAGCGGGAGGCTGAAGCCGGCGCTTGCCGCCGCAACCAGCGCAAGCGCCAGCGGCACCACCGCGCCGGTCAGGATTTCCGGCGCGAAGAACCGTGGGAAGGTGACGCGCCGCAAGCGCGCCCAGCGGGCCTGGCGCGACCAGATCGTGCCAAGCGTGCGTCGGCCAAGCGGCTGCTCGAAGGGTGCCGCGACGAGATTGACGCGCAGGCCAAGCCCACTGACCAGCTTGGTCGCGGCGGCGTCTTCGGCGATTTCGGCGGCCAGCGCGCGGATGCCGCCATTGGCATCCAGCATCGGCTTGTTCCACAACATGCTCTTGCCCTGGGCAAAGCCAAGGCCGAGCGCCTCGCCGGCATATTGCCAGCGCGCCTGCAGCGTGTTGAGGAAGGCGCATTCGACCTCGGCCCAGAAGCCCTCCGGCCGCGAACCGATCGGTGTCGAGCAGACAAGGCCGGTGTCCGGCCGCCACGCCGCCATCAGATGCTGGACGCAGTCTCTCGGCATCAGCACGTTGGAGTCGGCCAGGACAACCCAATTGTGCCGCGCGGCTTCCCAGCCCTTGACGCAATTGTTGAGCTTGGGATTGGCGCTGACGCGGTCGTCGCCGATCAACAGCCGGGCCGGCACTTTTGGAAAGCGGCCAATGGCGGCACGGATCAGCCTGACCACTGGGTCGTCTCCATGAGCGACGCAGAAGATCAGCTCGTAGCGGGGCCAGTCTAGCGAGAAGGCGCGCTCCAGCGTCTCCTGCGTGAACGGCTCGACGCCGCGCGAGGGTATGACAATCGATACCGGCGGCGATTTGCCGGCCGGCGGTGCGATCGTTGTGCGCCGTCTCAGCTGTGAGGCGGCGAGAAGGATACTGGCGGTGTTTGAAAGGATAAGAGCAGTCGAAAGCGAGGCGGCTATGAGAGCGAGTTCCATCGAGATCTGGTCACTCCAGAAGAGACGGCCCGCATCGTGGCCGTTTTCAACAGTTCGACAGAGCGCCGAGTCGCCCGGTTCGTGCACACCACCATTGTCATGTGTCACTTAAATGACATTCTTTGCCGGCACCTGCGTTTCAAGACGAGGCGCGACAAGACGCGCACGTTGACCTGCTCGCCGGGAGCGCCGAAAGGTTCTGTTGGTTTGAGCATGATCTTTTCCGAAAACCGGTTCCCACTTTTCGGGATCATGCTCTAGATTGTTTTGGAGCCGCTTATGTACCGCGCCGTCACGCGCAACATCGAAGTGCAGGTCAGGCCGTTCTATCTCGAGGACCGCTCCGATCCTTCCGAGAACCGCTTTGTCTGGGGCTATCAGATAACGATCGACAACCAGTCGGACGAATTCGTGCAGCTTCTGTCGCGCTATTGGCACATCACCGACGGTGCCGGCCGAGTCGAGGAAGTGCGCGGCCCGGGCGTCGTCGGCGACCAGCCCGAACTCAATCCCGGCGACAGCTATCAATACACGTCCGGCTGCCCGCTCTCGACGCCATCAGGCATCATGGTCGGGCACTATACGATGCGCAACAAGCGCGGCGAGACCTTCGACATCGCCATCCCGGCGTTCTCGCTGGATCTGCCGGGGACGCGGCGGACGGTGAATTAGCGTCCTTCTCCCCGTTCCACGGGGAGAAGGAATGGCTTTATTGTGCGGCAAATTCCGCCGGATCGAAGTCGTACTGTGTCGAGCAGAATTCGCAGGCGACGTGGATGCCGCCATCCTCGGTGCTGTCCTCGATCTCCTGCGCGGAGAAGCCCTCGAGGATGCCGCGGATCTTGTCGCGAGAGCATGAGCACTGGTCGGCCACGGGAACGCCGCCGAAGACGCGTACGCCATGCTCGTGGAACAGGCGATAAAGCAGCCGTTCGGCACCGATCGTCGGGTCGATCAACTCGGTCGGCTCGATCGTGCCGAGCAGCGCCAGCAATTCCTGCCAGGAATTGTCCGTGGGATCATGGATCTCCTCGCGCGGATCGCCGTCGCCGCCGTGCAGGTCCGGAACGCGCATGCGCTCGGGCGACTGCGGCAGGAACTGCGCCAGGATGCCGCCGGCGCGCCATTGTTCGCGCGCGCCGCCGACGCCGGGCGTCAAAAGCTTGGCGACCGAGAGCCTGATATCCGTCGGGATCTGCTCCGACTGGCGGAAATAGGTGCGCGCAGCGTCTTCCAGGGTTTCGCCATCGAGCTGGACGATGCCTTGATAGCGCTGCGTATGGGCGCCCTGGTCGATGGTCAGTGCCAGCACGCCGCCGCCGAGCAGCGTCTGCTGGGACGTTTCGCCTGCGGCGACCAGCGCCTCGAGCCTATCGGCATCGAAGCGCGCATAGGCGCGCAGCGCCGACGGCGTGGTGAAATCCGCCACCAGCATGTCGACCGGCCCATCGGTGCGGGTCTGCAGGATGAACTTGCCCTCGAATTTGAGCGAGGTGCCGAGCAGCACCGTCAGTACACAGGCTTCCGCCAGCAGGCGGGCGACCGGCTCGGGATAATCGTGGCGGCTGAGAATGGCGTCGAGCATCGGCCCGAGCTGCACGGTACGGCCGCGCACGTCGAGCGGGCCGACCTCAAAGGGCACGACATGATCGTCGCCGGCATAGCCGAACTCGCCGAGTTTGGGGTGATGTTCAGTCACTTGATGCGTTTCCAACATGACAAAGCTCCAGGGCGCGGCCATGCCGCCCCCTGGGGTGCATGCGTCCAAACGCGCTTGATTTGCGTGATGCGGCGCAGATAGGCATCGCGCCCCCGCAGATCAAGCGCCCGGACCTTTCAAACTCCAAGCCACCTCAAGCCCCAAGACACTTCAAGCCCCAAGACACTTCAAGCCCCAAGACACCAGGCAAGCACCGCCTTCTGGGCGTGGAGCCGGTTCTCGGCCTCGTCGAAGACCACCGAATGGGGTCCGTCGATAACCTCGTCGGTCACTTCCTCACCGCGATGCGCCGGCAGACAGTGCATGAACAGCGCATCCGGCTTGGCATGCGCCATCAGCTTGGCATTGACCTGGTAGGGCGAGAACACGTTATGGCCGCGGGCGCGATGCTCCTGGCCCATCGACACCCAGCAATCGGTGACGACACAGTCGGCCTGCTCGACGGCTTCCTCGGGCGAGCGGGTGAAGTGGAGCTTCCCGCCATGGGCCTTGGACCAGTCGATATGCTTCTGCGCCGGCTCGCTGCCTTCCGGCACGGCGACGTTGAGGTTGAAGCGGAACCGCGCCGAGGCTTCGAGCAGCGAATGCAGCACATTGTTGCCGTCGCCGGTCCAGGCGATGGTCTTGCCGGCCACCGGACCGCGATGCTCCTCGAAGGTCATGATGTCGGCCATCAGCTGGCACGGATGGGTGTCATCCGTCAGCCCGTTGATCACCGGAACCGTGGCGTTCTCGGTCAGCTCCAGCAGCCGCTCATGCGAGGTGGTGCGGATCATGATCGCGTCGACATAGCGCGACAACACCTTGGCGGTGTCGGCGATGGTCTCGGAGCGGCCAAGCTGCATTTCGGTGCCGGTCAGCATGATGGTCTCGCCGCCGAGCTGGCGCATGCCGACATCGAAGGAGACGCGCGTGCGCGTCGACGGCTTGTCGAAGATCATCGCCAGCACCTTGCCTTCGAGCGGCCGGGTGCGCTCGCCGGCCTTGAGGCGCGCCTTTCGCACCACCGCGTCGTCGAGCATGACGCGCAGGTCGCCCTCGGAAACGGTGGAAAGATCGGTGAAATGGCGAACTGACATCAGCAATTTTCCGGAATTACTTCGCGGCGGCCACGGCGATGGCATCCGCCAGGCCTTTGGCACCGGCGCGGATGCGGTTGAGCGCTTCGTGGATCTCGGCGTCGGTGACGGTGAGCGGCGGCAGCAGGCGAATGACGTTGTCGCCGGCCGGAACCGCCAGCAAATGCTGGTCGCGCAGTGCCATGTTCACCTTGTTGTTGGGCATGGCGCATTTGAGGCCAAGCATGAGGCCGGTGCCGCGGATGTCTTCGATGACATCGGGAAACTCGTCGGCGATCGCCGCCAGACCTTGCTTCATCAGCAATGCCTTGCGCTGGACGTCTTCGAGGAAGCCGTCTTCGAGCACCACGTCGAGCACGGCATTGCCGACGGCCATGGCCAACGGATTGCCGCCAAATGTGGTGCCGTGCACGCCAGCCGTCATGCCGACAGCTGCTTCGTCGGTTGCAAGGCAAGCGCCCATCGGGAAGCCGCCGCCAATGCCTTTGGCGATCGCCATGATGTCGGGCGCAACACCTGACCATTCATGCGCGAACAGCTTTCCGGTGCGGCCAATGCCGCATTGGACCTCGTCATAAATCAACAACAGGCCGTGCTGGTCGCAAAGCTGCCGCAGCCGCTTCAGGGACTGCGTCGGGACCGGGCGGATGCCGCCCTCGCCCTGCACCGGTTCGATCAGGATCGCGGCGGTTTCCGGCGTGATCGCCTTCTCGGCGGCATCGATGTCGTCGAAGCCGACCTGGTCGAAGCCTTCGACCTTGGGGCCGAAGCCTTCAAGGTATTTGTACTGGCCGCCGGCCGCGATGGTCGCCAGCGTGCGGCCATGGAAGGCGCCTTCGAAGGTGATGACGCGGAAGCGCTCGGGATGCCCCTTGACGAAATGGTAGCGCCGCGCCGTCTTGATCGCGCATTCCAGCGCCTCGGCGCCGGAGTTGGTGAAGAACACCTTGTCGGCGAATGTGGCATCGGCCAGGCGCTCGCCAAGCCGGCTCTGCGCGGGAATCTCGTAGAGATTGGAGACGTGCCACAACTTCGCCGCCTGCTCGGTCAGCGCCGCGACCAGATGCGGATGGCTGTGGCCGAGCGAATTGACCGCGATGCCGCCGGCGAAATCGAGATATCGCTCGCCCTTGTCGGTAACCAGCCAGGTGCCTTCCCCGTGGTCGAAAGCCAGGGGAGCGCGAGCAAAGGTCTCGTAAAGCGCCGAACCGCTCATTATATGCGTCTCCGGTACCGGAAAATCAAAAAAGCCGCCAAAGCGGCGGCCTTGTGCGGCTTATCGTGTTTTTCGGCCATGAAGTCAACGAAAACGTCGCGTAGTGGCACGCGGCAAGCCCCCTGACGAGACGCCGGCTCACAAGCGACCGGGCAAGTTGGGGAAAACCGAAAAAACCGATTCGTGTTGCACTTGGGACTCTTGTCACCGAGTCTGCGCATAAGGTAATTGTAGTCGAGAAATAACTAGATTTCGTGCGGCGGACCTAATCACCAGGTATATGTGGTGTCTGCCCCAGCAGTGGTGCTGGGTCGGGAAAGGATTCTGATTGCCGCACGCTTAGCAGGAGCGCGGTCTCATGAACTGGACTGACGAGCGGGTCGAACTTCTCAGAAAATTGTGGTCGGAGGGTCTGAGCGCAAGCCAGATTGCTGCCCAGCTTGGAGGGGTGAGCCGAAATGCCGTCATCGGCAAGGTGCACCGTCTGAAGCTGTCGGGCCGCGGCCGCGCAACGGCGACGCCGGCACGCCAGAAGAAGACGACACAGGGCTCGACCGTTCAGAAATCGGTGGCGCGCGCCGCGAGCACGGCTCGCCACGTCACGACATCGATCGGCGCGACCGCCCTTCAGACGCAATTCGACGCCGAGCCGGTGGCGCGGCACTATATCCGCCCGGTCGAGAATGTCGTGGTACCGATCTCACGGCATCTGCAGCTCGTCGAGCTGACCGAGCGGACCTGCAAATGGCCGAACGGCGATCCGCTGTCGGAGGACTTCAACTTCTGCGGCAACGAGGCCGCCGAAACGGGGCCCTACTGCAAATATCATGCTCGCGTGGCGTTCCAGCCGGCGGCGGAGCGGCGGCGGAATCGATAGGTAGGGAATAGGCAGTGGGGATTGGGCAGTAGGACAATACTGCCTGTATGCCTTGGGCGGCGCTCGCGAGGCGCTTCTTAGCCTGCTGCCTACTGCCTACTGCCTACTGCCTACCCTCACAGCCAGCCATTCTTGCGAAACCGCCAGTAAAGAAACGCGCAGATCGTCGCGATGGTGGCCAGCACGATCGGGTAGCCATACTCCATCTTCAGTTCCGGCATGTCGGTGAAGTTCATGCCATAGATGCCGGCGAATGCCGTCGGCACCGCCAGTATGGCCGCCCATGAGGCGAGTTTCTTGGAAATCGCGGTTTCCTGGCTCTGACCGACCAGCAGGCTCGCCTCGAAGGCGAAGGCCAGCACCTCGCGCAGGCTGTCGATCTTTTCCTGGACGGTGCGGATGTGGTCGGTCACGTCGCGAAACAGCGGGTGCATGGCTGAATGGATCTGCGGCAGGTCGGCGCTGGTCAGGCGGCGGCAGACCTCCACCAGCGGAAGTGCCGCATTGCGCAGGCGCAGCAGATCGCGGCGCAGCATGTAGAGTCGCTCGATATCAGGACCGGTCATCGGCTTCAAAAGCACCCGGTCCTCGATCACCTCGACCTCGTCCTCTATCTGCTCGAGCACCGGCATGTAGTTGTCGACGATGAAATCGAGAATGGCGTAGAGGACGAAATCCTCGCCCTTGGCCAGCGAATGCGGACAGCTTTCCCAGTGCTGACGCACGGCGGCGTAGGAGGTCGACGGGCCGTGCCTGACGCTGACGATGTAGCCCGAGCCGACGAACAGATGCGTCTCGCCGAAAGTCACCCGTCCTTCGATCAATTGCGCGGTGCGGGCGACGATGAACAGCGCATCGCCATATTGCTCGATCTTCGGCCGCTGGTGCGGATGCTCGGCATCCTCGATCGCCAGCTCGTGCAGATGGAACTGCGCCTGGACACGCAACAAAAGCTCGCGATCCGGTTCGAGCAGCCCGATCCAGACGACATGTCCCGATTTCTTGGCCCATTCGCCGGCTTCCTCGATCGGAATGTCGGCGATGCGCCGCCCGGCCGTGTAGACACTGGAGGCGATGATGCCTGATGTCGGCGCCGCGGGCTTGAACTCTCGGACATATTCCATCGCGGCCTCCTGAAGCAGGCCCCTTATAAAGGCCTGAGAAGCTTAACGCCGGGATAGTTTAGCGCAATATGATCTGGCGTTCGAGAGGATGAACGTTCATTTCGCCGGAAGCGGCGCCGAAAGGCTGATCTTGTCGGTCTTGTCGCCTTTCGGCCGCTCGGCCGGCATCTGGTCGCCGGTGACGATGTAATAGATGGTCTCGGCGATGTTGGTGGCATGATCGCCGATGCGCTCGATGTTCTTGGCGCAGAACAGAAGATGCGTGCAGGGCGTGATGTTGCGCGGATCTTCCATCATGTAGGTCAGCAATTCGCGAAACAGCGACGTGTACATGGCATCGATCTGATCGTCACGGTCGCGCACGAAGCTGATCTTGTCGACTGAGCGCGATGCGTAGACGTCGAGAACTTCCTTGAGCTGGGTCAGCGCCAAATTGGCCAGGGCCTCCAGGCCGCGAAACAGGCTGGTCGGCTGGCGGCCGTCGGTGACGGCGACCACCCGCTTGGCCACGTTCTTGCCGAGGTCGCCGACCCGTTCGAGGTCGGCCGAAATGCGGATGGCGCCGACGATCTCGCGCAGGTCCGTCGCCATCGGCTGGCGCTTGGCGATGATGATGATCGCCTTGTCGTCGATCTCGCGCTGCCCCTCATCCAGGACTGCATCGTCGTTGATGACCTTCTGGGCCAGCCCCGGATCGGCATTGACGAGAGCGGCGACGGCCTGTTCGACCATGCGCTCGGCATGACCGCCCATCGCCGCAATGCGCTTCGACAGATATTTCAGCTCCTCGTCAAAGGCGCTCATTATGTGCACGGACTGCATGGATGAAATGCCTTCCCACGGGTTCTTGAGTCGTTTCCTCGAATCCCCGCTGATACGCTAGCCGGATGACAGAAAAAAGAAACGGTTCCAGGGGAAACTAGGGCACTATCCGTGCGTCGGCAAATGAACCGAGAAGGCGGCGCCCTTACCGACCTCGGATTTGATCGTCAGCCTGGCATTGTGGCGCGTCAGGATGTGCTTGACGATGGACAGGCCAAGGCCGGTGCCTTTCTGGGTCCGGCTGGTCTCGACATCGATGCGATAGAAGCGCTCGGTGATGCGCGGAATGTGCTCCTCGGGAATGCCGGGACCGAAATCCCGGATGGTGACGTCGATGCCGGGTTCGGAACCGTCATCAGCGTGCGCGATCGACACCACCACACGGCCGCCGGACTGGCCGTATTTGCAGGCGTTTTCCAGAAGATTCTCGAAAACCTGGAACAACTCGTCGCGATCGCCCGGCACATTGAGGGGTCCCTTGGCGAAATCGCGCTCGATGACGACGCTGTTTTCGTGGGCAAGCGGGGCCAGCGAATCGATGACACTGTCGACGGTCTGGCGCAGGTCGACCTCTGTTCCGGGCTTCAGATAGGGCTTCATCTCCAGCCGGGACAGCGACAGCAGGTCATCGATCAGGCGTGCCATGCGGCCGGTCTGGTTCTGCATGATCTGCAGGAACTGCTCGCGCGCCGCCGGGTCGTTGCGGGCCGGTCCGCGCAATGTTTCGATGAAACCAGCGATCGAGGCGAGCGGGGTGCGCAATTCGTGGCTGGCATTGGCGATGAAATCGGCGCGCATGCGGTCGATCCTGCGCGTTTCGCTCTGGTCCTTGAACACCAGCACATAGAGGTCGGTGCCGTGCCCGACCGACGACGCGCTGACCCGGTAGGCCCGTTCGACCGGCAGCTTTTCGGTATAGTCGACGACATCGGAGGCGATCGTGCCCGACAGCACGCTGTCGAGCAGGGTCTGCATTTCCGGCGCCCGGAATTTCAGCGGCAGCGACAGGCCCGGTGCGATGCCGCCAAAAGCGGCAAAGGCGGCGGCGTTGGCATGGACGATGGCGGCCGAGCGGTCGAAGATGATCAGCGGATCGGCGACGGCGGCCGCCAGATATTCGCCCGACAGGCGCTGCAGGCCGATCGCCTCGATCGCGGTGGCATTCTCGCCGGAATGGCGCAGGCCGGTGGCCGGCAACAGCGCGGCAGCCAGCAGCAGAAGCAGGGCCGGCACCAGCACGTAGGCAGAGATCCCCGCGAAGGCAAAAGCGACTAGGATACCGATAACGCCAGCGACGAGCAGCCAGCGACTGTTCCACAGCCGGATGGCCATGGCTTGCGCCACACTTGCCTGCTCTGCGCTTTGCTCAGCCATCCCCGGGTCCTATAGCCCTCTCGGGCGCTGTCCGGCCGTATGGCAACTTCCTGCTAGACCGGCATGGAGGCTCCCAATAGCATGAGTCCGTAAGCTGGAAAGGGTTCGTCTCGATGAAAAAGGCCAAGGAAAATCCCGCAACGCCGACGTCAGGTCCGCTGAAGATCAGGATCGGGGGCAAGGAGCGGGAGTTCGACATCGAGAATCCCGAGCTCCCGGACTGGGTCGAGGACCACAAGCTGACCGCGGGCGGCTACCCCTACGACAAGAAGATGAACAGCGACGACTATAACGAGACGCTCGAGAAATTGCAGATCGAGCTGGTGAAGGCGCAGGCATGGCTGCAGGCGACCGGCAAGCGGGTGATGGCGCTGTTCGAGGGCCGCGACGCCGCCGGCAAGGGCGGCACGATCTTCGTGGTGCACCAGTATCTCAACCCGCGCACGGCGCGCAACGTGGCGCTGACCAAGCCGACCCCGCCCGAGCTGGGACAATGGTACTACCAGCGTTATGTCGACCATTTCCCGACGTCGGGCGAATTCGTCACCTTCGACCGCTCCTGGTACAACCGCGCCGGCGTCGAGCCGGTGATGGGCTTCTGCACGCCCGAACAGCACGAAAAGTTTCTCGACGAGACGCCGCATTTCGAACGGATGATCGTCAACGACGACATCCATTTCTTCAAATTCTGGCTGAACATCGGTCGGGAAACGCAGCTCGAGCGTTTTCACGATCGCCGCTACAGCCCGCTGAAGAGCTGGAAGTTCTCGCCGATCGATGTCGCCGGCATCACCAAATGGGACGATTACACCAAGGCGCGCGACACCATGTTCGAGCGCACCCACAAGGCGTTCGCGCCATGGATCATCGTGCGGGCCAATGACAAGCGCCGCGCGCGGCTGGCGGTGATGCGGCGCATCCTGTTGTCGGTACCCTATGAGGGGCGTGATCTCGATATCATCGGCAAGGAAGACAAGAAGATCATCGGCGAAGGGCCGTCATTCCTCGGCAAGGAAGGCTAGGCCTTCTCGCGCCGCGCGGCCACCAGGCAGCGCGGCGCGTGGTTCTTGACGTGGTGGCTCAGGCCGCGAGCCGGGCGATCCGCTGCAGGCGCCGCAGCGTGGTGTCGTCCTGCAACGCCTGCTGGAACAGCGATATCTCCTGGTCGATGCGGTCGCACAGCGCGCCGGTATTGCCCTTGAGCAGGCCGCGGGTCTGCAGCAGGGCGGCGACCGGCTTCTTGGCGAGCTGCCTGGCGCGGCCGAGTGTCGCCTCCTCCACGCCGTCATGCACGATCTCGGCGACGAGGCCGAGTGCCCTGGCGTCCTCGGCGTGGAGCGTGTCGCCGAGGCAGAAGAAGCGGAAGGCGCCGGCATAGCCGAGCTTCTGCGGCGCCAGGATGCTGGTCGCCGCATCCGGCACAAGGCCGAAATCGACGAACGGCACCCTGAACGTGCTTTCATTCGAGGCGATCACCATGTCGCAGTGGAACAGGATGGTGCAGCCGACACCGACGGCATCGCCGTCGACGCAAGCGAGGATGGGCTTGGGGAATGTCGCCAGCGTGCGGAACATGTCGGTGACGGCGGCGATCAGCTTCTGGTGCTTGGTGGCGTCGAGGAATTCTGAAAAGTCGCCGCCGAGGCAGAAGCAGCCTGCCAGGCCACGCAGCACGACAACACGGACCTCGTCATTGTCGGCGGCTTCATGGAACGTCCTGGCAAGGCTTTCATAGGCCCTCCTGTCCAGCACCGGCCGGCCATCATTCGACGACACAGTGACGATCAGCGTGTGGTTGCGCAGTTCCGGTTGCGGGTGCGGGTTCATGGCGGTCTCCGACCTCATGACGCCCTCCTTTGGCCGAACATGTCGGGATATCCCCGGGCCAGGACGGGAGCGTGGTGGTTGCGGCGCGAACGCACAACGTCCAGCGTGTGCTCATTGAAGGAGAGCAGGGTCGCCACGACCTGCTGATTGCCGTAGGTGCGCTGATAGCCCAGCGGCGTCGCCAGGAAATGCAGCTGCAAGGCGCGCAGCACCCACATCGGCTCGAACTCGATGATCACCTTGTCGACACCGCGCTTCAGCCCCCACTCGACGAAGCCGGCGATCAATTCGGTACCAACGGTCGAGACGCCGCGACGGCCATCGCGAAAGCCGGGAGCCACCGCATAGCGGGTCAATTCCCAGATGTCGGGGCCCGATGGCGGCGTTCCTTCGGAAAGGTCGGTCAAGACCTCGGTCAGCAGATGGGGCCGCGTGGTCGGCAACATCCGCTGATAGCCCGCGACTTCGTTGCCTCTGATGACGATCTGATGCACCGCCTCGTCATGGTCGAACTGGTCGACCTCGAATCCGTCCGGGCGCCGCAGGTCCTCCCACCCCATTTCCTCGACAAATATCTGGTAGCGCAGGCGATGGACGGACTCCCAAAGGTCGGGACGTTCCATCAATTCTTGAGTTGTAAGACAAAAAAGCATGCCGTCGTCTCCTGGGTTTAAGAGGAAGATACGGCCGTGCTTCAACGAGAAAATTGCGTGATCACGTAGGCAAGAAATTCCAGGTCGGCACGGCCGACCTAGCTAATGTAGCCGCGCCTTATCGCTTCGGCGACCGCCTGGACCCGGTTGACGGCACCGAGTTTGCTTTTGGCGTTAAGAAGATGTTTCTCCGACGTGTGTTCGGAGATGCCGAGGATTTGCGAAATCTCCCATTCCGACTTGCCGACGGCGGCCCATTGCAGGCATTCGCGCTCGCGCGGGGTCAGTTCGATATGGTCGATGGTACTGGTCGCCATGGTGTGGATTTGCATGGCGCGGCCGACGGCATAGGTCGAGACCAGCGACACAAGGCCGAACTCGGCACCCGACAGCTGCACGGCCTCGCCACCCAGCGACACCATGACGATCTGGCCATCGAGTGTGATCAGCGGGAAGGCCAGCCCGTCGCGCAACTTGAAGGCGCCGGCATCGCCCATCACCTCATCGCTGCTCTTGTCGAAGCTAATGCCCTGGGCGGCTTCGCGCCACTGGAACGGCGCCTGCAGCTGCTTCATGTGGCTGACCACGGGATCGTGGTCGACATAGTTGCGCGCCACGTAGCGCTCCAGCCATTCGACGGGCCAGTCGCAAAGCAGGACATGTTGCTTCTGCTGCCCGCTCGGCGTGCCTGGCTGCGGAACGGTTCCCGCCATCAGCGCGGTCAGACCGAAATCCGATGTAATGCCCAGCAGTTTCTCGCAAACCGCCGCCGCCGTTCCGGCGTGTTGCAGTTGGTCTATGTATTCCAGCGTACGATCAAATTGACCCATCGCAACATCAACCCCATGTTGCCTCATGCATTGAGATCAATGGTCCATGCGTTGTCTGCATTTCGCCACCGACCACGGATTGCAACACGCACATTCTCGGTTGTGGTTCTCGACCCTAATTCCCCAACCAGGGCAGCCACCGCTGTTTGCAAACGTGCTAAAGCATAGCCTGAAATTGGCGCGTTGAAATCAAAAACCATTGTGCCTGTACCATTTTCGTACCAAAACCGGTGCGAACACGAGTGCGGCGGAGTTCTATCGTGGCGTTCCAATGGAGGTTTCTGGTCCTGGCGTCGCTGCTGATCGCCGCCCTGCCACTGGCTCCTGGGGCGCGCGCGGCCGAACCGCAGGTACCAGTGTTGTGGGACGCCAAGGAACGGTTGCCGAAGCCCGACCTTTCGGCACTGCCACGGCTGCGATTCCTGACGACCACGGATTTTCCGCCCTTCAATTTCCTCGATGGCGCGGGAAAGCTGTCCGGTTTCCATATCGACCTGGCGCGCGCCATCTGCGCCGAACTCGGCATTGCCGACAAATGCCAGATCCAGGCATTGCCCTGGGGTGAGCTTGAAGGGGCGCTCGAGAAAGGCGAAGGCGAAGCGATCATCGCCGGCATCGCCGCGACGCCGCAATCGCGCCAGACATACGCCTTCTCGCGCTCCTATCTGCAGTTTCCGGCGCGCTTCATCACGCCGAAGAACAAGGCGTTTGCCGAACCGGTCTTCGACAAGCTGCGCAGCAAGCGCGTCGGCGTTCTCGCGGGCTCGGCGCATGAGCGCATGCTGCGCGACTATTTCAACACGGTCCAAATCGTCTCCTTCGACGGACCGGAAGCCCTCTACGGCGATCTCAAGGCGGGCAAGATCGATGCCGCCTTCGGTGACGGCATGCGTTTCGCATTCTGGCTGGGCGGCTCGGATGCAGGCGGGTGCTGCCGTTTTGCCGGCGGTCCCTATCTGGCGCCCGAATATCTGGGCACGGGCATGGCTATCGCCACAAGGGCGGACAATCCGGCGCTGGCCGCCGCGATCGATTACGCGCTGCAGGAGATCTCGATGAAAGGCACCTTCGCCGAATTCTACCTGCGCTATTTTCCGGTCAGTTTTTTCTGATCCGGTCCCGGTCAGCTTCTTCTAGTGATGCTCAGGTCAGCGTGCGCAGCCGCGCCTTGGCCGCGCGGCCGATGGCGGCGACGGTCAGCGTGTCGAGATCGAGCTTGCGGCGGATCAACTGCAGCACGCGCACTTCCTCCATGCGCATTTCGAGATCGACGGCGGCCACTTCGAAGGCGGCGGCATACGCGGTGTCGCGCAGGCGCTCTGGCAGGGCTTCGGCAATTTGGGCCAGGACACCCTCGAGGCCATCCTTTTCATGCAGCAGCTTCTGGCAAGCTTGGGCGACGGGAACCAGGCGGTCCTGCTTGAAATCCTCGAACACCGGCCATGAGCGGACAACGTCGCCGATCCGGGCCAGTTCGACATCGGTCATGTCGCGGTCGGAGGCCGAGGTGATGACCATCAGGTAGATCAGGGCTTCATGCGGGGTCGGCGACGGCATTCTTTACTCCTTGAACGGGTTTCGAAGGTAGGAACGGGGGTCGAAGGTCGCAAGGAAAAAGCGCCCAACGCGTTGACGCTCCGGCCATGCGCGCCTAGAGGACCGGTTGAAAATCGACACTGCGACCATACCGGCGAACAATTTGGAAAACACGACCATGGCGGGATCAAACATAATCGATCTCAACCCCGAACTGCTGGCGGCAGCGGCCGAGAGCAAGGCATGGCCATTCGAGGAAGCCAAGAAGATCATCGAGCGCTACAAAGGCAGCGACTTTCCCGAAACGATCCTGTTCGAGACCGGCTATGGCCCATCGGGCCTTCCGCATATCGGCACGTTCGGCGAGGTGGCGCGCACCTCGATGGTGCGCCATGCGTTCCGCGTGCTCACGCAAGACAGGGTCGCCACCAAGCTGCTGTGCTTCTCCGACGACATGGACGGCATGCGCAAGATACCCGACAACGTGCCGGATCGCGCGGCACTCGAGCCGCATCTGCACAAGCCGCTGTCTTCGGTCCCCAATCCGTTCGGCGGCGACTATGCGAGCTTCGCCGACCACAACAATGCGATGCTCTGCCGCTTCCTCGACACGTTCGGCTTCGACTACGAATTCGCCAGCGCGACGCAGTACTACAAGTCAGGCCGTTTCGACGCGATGCTGCTGCGCGCCGCCGAACGCTACGACAAGATCATGGCGGTGATGCTGCCGACGCTCGGGCCGGAGCGGCAGGCGACCTACAGCCCGTTCCTGCCGATTTCCCCAAAGAGCGGCCGCGTGCTTTACGTGCCGATGAAGCATGTCGACGCCAAGGCCGGCACCATCACCTTCGACGACGAAGGCACCGAGACCACGCTTTCGATCACCGGCGGCCGGGTGAAGCTGCAGTGGAAGCCGGATTTCGGCATGCGCTGGGCAGCGCTTGGCGTCGATTTCGAGATGTTCGGCAAGGACCACCAGACCAACGCGGTGGTCTATGACCGCATCTGCAACATTCTGGGCGGGCGCGCGCCGGAGCATTTCGTCTACGAGCTGTTCCTCGACGAAAACGGCCAGAAGATCTCGAAGTCGAAGGGCAACGGCCTGACGATCGACGAGTGGCTGACCTATGCGCCGACCGAAAGTCTCGGGCTCTACATGTACCAGCGGCCGCGGCAGGCCAAGAAGCTCTATTTCGACGTCATTCCGAGGGCGGTGGACGAGTATTACACCTTCCTGGGCGCCTACCCCAGGCAGGACTGGAAGGAGCGGCTGGGCAATCCTGTCTGGCACATGCATGACGGCAACCCGCCAGCAATCGACATGCCGGTGCCGTTCTCGCTGCTGCTCAACCTGGTCAGCGCCTCCAATGCGCAGAACAAGGACGTGCTGTGGGGCTTCATCTCGCGCCATACGCAGGGCGTGACGCCAAAGACGCATCCCGAGCTCGACCAACTGGTCGGCCACGCGATCCGCTATTTCGACGATTTCGTGCGGCCGACGAAGACCTTCCGTGCGGCCGACGAGGTTGAGCGCGAGGCGCTTGAGGCCCTGGACGGGGCACTTGGTGCATTGCCGGCGGATGCCGGCGGCGAAGCGATCCAGAACGCTTCGCTCAACGTGGCGCGCAAGATCGAGCGCTATCAGGATCATTCCAAGCAGAGCCCGGAGGGTGGCCCGGGCGTTTCGGGCGCCTTCTTCCAGATGATCTATCAGGTGCTTATCGGCCAGGAACGCGGCCCGCGCTTCGGCTCGTTCGCCGCGCTCTACGGCGTCGCCGAGACCCGCGCGCTCATTCAGCAGGCGCTGGCTGGTCAGCTGGCTTGAGGGCGCCGTCGACCTCTTCCAGGATCGAACCCGGCGCCTGAGGCGCCGGGGCTGGCGCGGGCGGCACCGCCGAGATGCCGGCCAGGTTCGGCGCCGATCCGAAAATGCCCTTCTTTGCGCTTTGCGCCTTTTCACCGGCCTCGACATAGGGTCCGCCCTTGGCGGCACGCGCCCAGCCATTGTCGACCAGCCATTGGCCGACGTCCTGCTTGCCGATCCGGCATTCCGCCGCGATGCGGTCGCGTCCGCCTTCGGGCGGCACGGTGCAGACCACGGCGCGGCCGCGCAGGAAGGAGCGGAACGCCGTGCGCGCACGGATACCGCACGGCCATGACTTGCCGTCGGTGGTGCAGGTCTCGTCCTGCCCGACGACATCGATGCCGGAGATCGCGACCGAATAGCCTTTCGCCTCGATCAGGCCGGCGGCGGTCGCGACCGGCTGGAACAGCTTCGTGCCATTCCAGTCATCGGGCATCTTCGGCTTGGGCGGCATGGCCAGCGCCAGCTTGCTCAGAGGCTCGCGCGGCTCGACCCGCTCGAGTTCCCCGGTGGGCAGTTCCGGCGGCGCGACGACATCTGGATCGATCGCCCGCGAATGCGCCGCCGGCTTTGGCGGCGGCGGAGCGGCGGGCGCGGGAATGGCTGAGGTGGCTGGTTCGTCAGACCCGGCATCGGTGCCGGCCTGAGAGATCGTGTCCACGCCGGGATCGATCTGATCCACCGCGACGGTGCTTTGGCTTCCTTTCAGCGTGCGGCCGCCGGCGACAACCAGGGCCGCCATCACCGGGACCATCAGAACCGCCACAATGAGATGAGGAAACCGCACCAGCCCGACCTACTGGCTTGCCCAGACAATCCGCGCCACCCATTCGACCTCGCGCATGGGAATGTCGCGGTCGGGATGATCGGGATTGAGTGAGACCAGCGCGATCGACTTGACGGTCTGGCGCTCGAGTACCTTGGCCATCACCTCGCCCGATGTGGTCTTGACGACGACGCGATCGCCCTTGCGGGTGATAGCGCCCGGCTCGACGATGAGGACGTCGCCATTGCGATAGAGCGGCAGCATGGAATCGCCCTGCACCTGCAGCGCATAGGAGCTCTCGGTCGATTGCGCCGGCAGTTCGACCAGATCCCAGCCCTGCCCGGCCGGAAAGCCGGCATCGTCGAAGAAGCCGCCGGCGCCGGCCTGGGCAAAGCCGAGCAGCGGCACGGAACGCCTGTGGGCGGGCGCGGCGGCCATGCGGCCTTCGATCAGCCCGGTGAATTCGTCGAGCGAGGCACCCGTCGCCTCGATGATCTTGGCCAGTGATTCGGTCGAGGGCCAGCGCGGCCGGCCATCCGAGGACAGACGTTTCGACTTGTTGAAGGCGGTCGAATCGAGGCCCGCGCGCCTTGCCAGACCTGACGCCGAAAGCGAATAGCGCTCGGCAAGAGCATCGATGGCGGCCCAAACGCGGTCGTGCGAGAGCATGTCGTGCTCTCCTTCCAGACAGGAAAAAATGCCTCTCCTGTCTAACTCGCAACCGCCGGCATGTCCACCGCGCAGGCGACGGATCACGAACAAAACTGTGCCGCAACGACAGTGCCGCACACTCTCCGGACGCGGCTTCAGGCGGGTCCTTTGGCCTGGCGGCGCAGGGCTTGGTGAGATTCCATGAACAGCCGCTCCGCCTCGGTCGGCGGACGCGGGTTCACCGAGCGACCAAGCGCGGCGACGACCTCGTCGATATCGAGAAAGCGGCGCGCCTTGCGATCGTAGACGCCTGCGGTCGTCAGGATCAAGGCAGCCGTCTCGCCATTGTCGAAGACGAAACGGTGCTTGCCGATGACCTGTCTGCCTTCCCAGGTTTCGATGGAAGACACCACTTCGAAGCGGCGCCACAGCCTGATCTCGCGTGCGTAGACCGCCTGCAGCCCGCCCATCATAGGCGCCCAGCCATTCTTGCGCGCCAGCGTGATCAGGCCGGCACGGACGAACAGGTCGATCCGGCCGAGATCGGCCAGCATCATGTAGCGCGCATTGTTGAGGTGGACGTTGAAATCAATGTCGGTCGGCAGGCAGCGAAAGGCCAGGCGGCTTTCACCGCCCATCATATAGGGGCCACGGCTTCGCGCCGTGGCCAGCATGCGCGCCATGCGCGCCCAGACATACATGACCTGCCGTCAGGCGGCCTGTTTCACGTCGCCCTTGGCGTAGGGATCGAAGCGCTGGTAGAAGGTTTCGCCCTTTTCGGCCATGTCGAGTAGCAGCTTGGGCGCCTTGAACTCGGCGCCGTATTTCTTCTGCAATCCCTTGGCGATCTTGACGAATTCCTTGGCGCCGATGCCGTCGATATAGGACAGCGCGCCGCCTGTGTAGGGCGCGAAGCCGAAGGCCAGGATCGAGCCGACATCGGCCTCGCGCGGATCGGTGACGATGCCTTCCTCCATCACCCGCGCCGCTTCCAGCGCGATGGTGACCAACAGGCGCTGCTGCAGTTCCTCGTAATCGACCTTCTCGGGCGCAAGCTGCGGATAGAGGTCCTTCAGTCCCGGCCACAGCTTCTTCTTGGCGGGCTTGGCGGGATAGTCATAAAAACCCTTGCCGTTCTTGCGGCCGAAGCGGCCATGGTCGTCGACCATGGTGTTGATCAGCGCCATCTGCTTGGGATCGACGGCCTTGTCGCCGAGATCCCTGATGGTCTGCTTCATGATCTTCTGGGCGAGGTCGATCGCCGTCTCGTCGGTCAGCGCCAGGGGACCGACCGGCATGCCGGCGGCCTTCGCCGCATTCTCGATCATCGGCGCGGGCACGCCCTCGATCAGCATCTTGTAGGCTTCCGACATGTAGCGCAGCACGCAGCGGTTGACGTAGAAGCCGCGCGTGTCGTTGACGACGATCGGCGTCTTCTTGATGGCGCGGACGAAATCGATCGCGGTCGCCAGCGCCTTGTCGCCGGTCTTCTTGCCCAAAATGATCTCGACCAGCATCATCTTGTCGACCGGCGAGAAGAAGTGGATGCCGACGAAATTCTTCGGCCGGGCCGAATTCTTCGCCAGCGACGTGATCGGAATGGTCGAGGTGTTCGACGCGAAGATCGCGGACGACTTCAGCGCGGCTTCCGCCTGTTCGGTGGCTGCCTTCTTGACGGCCGAATCCTCGAACACCGCCTCGACCACCAAGTCGCAGCCGGCAAGATCGGCATAGTCGGCTGTCGGCGTGATCAGCGACAGGAGCTTGTCCTTCTCCTCCGGCTTGGCGCGGCCCTTCTTGACCTGATCCGAGACCAGGCTGTCTGAATGCGCCTTGCCCTTTTCGGCCGACTCCATGTCGCGGTCGAGCAGCACCACCGGGATGCCGGCCTTGGCCGTGACATAGGCGATACCGGCGCCCATGAAGCCGGCGCCGAGAATGCCGATCTTCTTGAATTTGGTTTCCGGCACGCCGGCCGGGCGGCGGGCGCCCTTGTTCAGTTCCTGCAGCGAGACGAACAGCGAGCGGATCATCGCCGCCGCTTCCCTGGTCTGCATGATCTCGGTGAAATAGCGCTGTTCGATCCTGAGCGCGGTGTCGAACGGCACCAGCAGGCCCTCATAGACGCATTTCAGGATGGCGGCGGCGGCCGGATAATTGCCATAGGTCTCGCGACGCAGGATGGCGATAGCCGGCGGCCAGAGATTGAAGCCGGTCGGCGAATAGATCTGACCGCCAGGCAGCTTGAAACCCTTCTCGTCCCAGGGCTGGACGGCTTTCAGTCCGTTCCTGATCATGGCCTTTGCCGTCTCGACCAGCTTGGCCGGCTCGGCGATCTCGTGGATAAGGCCCATGGCCTTCGCCTTCTGCGGCGACAGATTCTGGCCGGAGGTCAGCATCTGCAGCGCCTGCTGCTGATCGGTCAGCCGCGGCACGCGCTGGGTGCCGCCGGCGCCGGGGAAGATGCCGACCTTGACCTCCGGCAAGGCCATCTTGACCTTGTCTGAATCAGCGGCGACGCGACCGTGGCAGGCCAGCGACAATTCGAAGGCGCCACCCATGCAGGTGCCGTTGATCGCCGATACCCAGGGTTTGCCTGATGTTTCGAGCTTGCGCCACAGGCCGCCCATACGGCCGGCATTGTCGAACAGCAGCTTTGCCGCCTTCTGCGGGTCCTTGGTCTTTTCCCTGGCGAACACGGCAAGCATCTTCTGCAACATGGTGAGATCAGCGCCGCCGGAGAAGCTGTCCTTGCCCGAGGTGATCACCGCACCCTTGATGCCGGCGTCGGCCACCACCTGGTCGATGATCTTGTCGAGTTCGCCCATCACCTCCTCGGTGAACACGTTCATCGAGCGATCCGGCATGTTCCAGGTGACGAGCGCAATGCCGTCGGCGTCGGTGTCGAGGGTGAAATTGATGTAGCTCATTGTTCTCTCCCCGTCAGACGCGTTCGATGATCGTAGCGGTGCCCATGCCGGCGCCGATGCACAGCGTGACCAGCGCGGTGTTCAGATCGCGGCGATCGAGTTCGTCCAGCACCGTGCCGAAGATCATCGCGCCGGTGGCGCCGAGCGGATGGCCCATGGCGATGGCGCCGCCATTGACGTTGATCTTGTCGTGCGGGATGTCGAAGGCCTGCATGTAGCGCAGCACGACCGAGGCGAAGGCCTCGTTGAGCTCGAACAGGTCGATGTCCGACAGCTTCATCTTGGCGCGCTTCAGGAGCTTCTCGGTAACGTCGACCGGGCCGGTGAGCATCAGCACCGGCTCGGAGCCGATATTGGCGAAGGTGCGGATGCGGGCGCGGGGCTTGAGGCCCATGGCCTTGCCGGCCTTCTTCGAGCCGAGCAGCACGGCCGCCGCGCCATCGACGATGCCGGACGAATTGCCGGCGTGATGGACGTGGTTGACCTCTTCCACCTCGGGGTGCTTCTGCACCGCGACCGCGTCGAAGCCGCCCATTTCGCCGGGCATGACGAAGGATGGGTTGAGCGATGCCAGCGACTGCATGTCGGTCGAAGGCCGCATGTGCTCGTCATGGTCGAGTATGGTCAGGCCGTTCTGATCCCTGATCGGAATGACCGAATTCTTGAAGCGGCCGTCGGCCCAGGATTTGGCGGCGCGCTTCTGGCTCTCGACCGCATAGGCGTCGACGTCGTCGCGTGAGAAACCGTATTTGGTGGCGATCAGGTCGGCCGAAATGCCTTGCGGCACGAACCAGCCAGGCAGGCCGACCGAAGGGTCCATGAACCAGGCACCGCCGGAGGCACCCATGCCGACGCGCGACATTGATTCGACGCCACCGGCGATGACGATCTCGTCGGCGCCCTGCGCGATCTTGGCGGCGCCGAAATTGATGGCGTCGAGACCCGAGGCGCAGAAGCGCGAGATCTGCATTCCGGGCGCCTTGGTGTCGTAGCCGGCCTCGAAGGCGGCGGCGCGTGGAATGACCGAACCCGCCTCGCCGACCGGATCGACGCAGCCGAAGATGATGTCGTCGACGGTGCCGGTGTCCAGCCCGTTGCGGTCGCGCAGCGCTTCCAGCGTCCTTGCGGCAAGCCGCACCGCCGGCACTTCATGCAGCGATCCATCCTTCTTGCCCTTGCCGCGCGGCGTGCGCACGGCGTCGTAGACGTAAGCCTCAGCCATTTTCGTGCTCCTTGGGTTTGCCGGTCGCCGCTCTCAGAGCGAGCGGCCGATCAGCAATTTCATGATCTCGTTGGTGCCGCCGTAGATGCGCTGGACGCGAGCGTCGCGGAACATGCGGGCGATCGGATATTCATTCATGTAGCCATAGCCGCCGTGCAGTTGAAGGCATTCGTCGACGACTTTTCCCTGCAGGTCGCTGAGCCAGTACTTGGACATCGAGGCCGTTACCGGGTCGAGGCCGCCATTGATGTGGCGCGTGACGCAGTCATTGTAGAAGACGCGGCCGATGGTCGCCTCGGTCTTGAGCTCGGCCAGTTTGAACTGGGTGTTCTGGAAGTCGATGATCGCCTTGCCGAAAGCCTTGCGCTCCTTGACGTAGTCGATGGTCAGCGCCAGCGCGCGCTCGATCATGGCGATGGCGCCGGTGCCGATCTGCAGCCGCTCCTGCGGCAATTGCTGCATCAGCTGGATGAAGCCCTGCCCTTCCTCGTGGCCGAGCAAATTCGAGGTCGGGACGCGCACGTCGTTGAAGAACAGTTCCGACGTATCGTTGGCCTTCAGGCCAATCTTGTCGAGGTTGCGGCCGCGCTCAAAACCTTCGACCTCGTCGGTCTCGACGATAATCAGCGAGGTGCCCTTGGCGCCCTTTTCCGGATCGGTCTTGGTGACGACGATGATGAAGTTGGCCAGCTGGCCGTTGGTGATGAAGGTCTTGGACCCATTGATCCTGTACTGGTTGCCGTCCTTCTCGGCCCGCGTCTTGACGCCTTGCAGGTCGGAACCGGCGCCCGGTTCGGTCATGGCGATGGCGCCGATGAGCTCGCCGGTGGCGAGCTTCGGCAGCCACTTCTTCTTCTGCTCTTGCGAACCGTAGTGAAGGATGTAGGGCGCGACGATCGAATTGTGCAGGCCGATGCCAAAACCGTCGACGCCGACATGGCCGATGGCCTCGATGATGGCGCTCTCATGCGCGAAGGTGCCGCCGGAGCCGCCATATTCCTCCGGCATCGAGGCGCAGAGCAGCCCGGCGGCGCCGGCCTTCAGCCAGCTTTCGCGGTCGACCATCTCGTTCTTCTCGAACTCGTCGTAGCGCGGCGCGATCTCCTCCGACATGAAGCGGGTTGCCATGTCGTAGAGCATGCCGACCTCGTCCGCCGCCCAGGCGGGCTTGGGAAGGCCAAGTATTTCGGCGGGGCTGGTCATTTGGATATGGTACTCCTCCCAGAGCGCATCGTCAGCGTTGAGGCCGGCGCACGTCAGGCTGGCCTCAACCGACCCTCCCCCGAGGGAGGAGGGCAACCATCTTTAGAACGCTTCCGCGGGCAGGGCCATCAGCGTGTCCGCACCACTCGAAATACGGGCGAGATGGGCCGACGTCTCCGGCATGATCCGCTCCATGAAGAAGCGCGCCGTCACCACCTTGTTGTCATAGAAGGACTGGGTGCCGTTGGCGCCGGTCTTGCCCTGAGCCGCCTTGGCCATCTGCGCCCACATGTAGCCCAGTGCGACAAGGCCGAAGAGATGCATGTAGTCGGTCGAGGCCGCACCGGCATTGTCGGGCTTGGAAATGCCGTTCTGCACCAGCCACATAGTCGCCGCCTGCAGATCATTGAGACCCTTTTTCAACCCCTTGGTGAAGGGCGCCATCTTCTCGTCGGCGCGGTTTTCCTCGCAGAATTCGCCGACCTCCTTGAAGAAAGCCTGGATGGCGCGGCCGCCATTCAGGCCGAGCTTGCGGCCGACGAGGTCGAGCGCCTGGATGCCGTTGGCGCCCTCATAGATCATGGCGATGCGGGCATCGCGCACGAACTGGCTCATGCCGTGCTCTTCGATGTAGCCGTGGCCTCCGAATACCTGCTGGGCCATGACGGCGTGGTCAAAACCCTTGTCGGTGAGCACGCCCTTGACCACCGGCGTCATCAGGCCGGTGTAGTCGTCGGCCGCCTGGCGATCCTTGTCGTCGGCGGAGCGATGCGCGATGTCGGACTTGATCGCCGTCCACAGCGCCAGCGCGCGACCGGCCTCGTTGAAGGCCTTCATGGTCATCAAAGAGCGACGGATGTCGGGATGGACGATGATCGGGTCGGCCTTCTTGTCCGGCGCCTTGGCGCCCGACAGCGAACGGCCCTGCAAGCGGTCCTTGGCGTAGGCGACGGCGTTCTGGTAGGCGATCTCCGACAGCGAAAGCCCTTGCAGGCCGACGCCGAGGCGGGCCTCGTTCATCATCGTGAACATCGCCTTGAGGCCGCCATTCTCCTCACCGAGCAGCGTGCCTTCGGCCTCGTCATAGTTCATGACGCAGGTCGAATTGCCGTGGATGCCCATCTTCTCCTCGATCGAGCCACAGGAGAGCGTGTTGCGTTCGCCCGGATTGCCCGAAGCATCGAGCTTGAGCTTCGGCACGATGAACAGCGAAATGCCCTTGACGCCTTCCGGCGCGCCCTCGATGCGGGCCAGCACGAGATGGACGATGTTGTCCGACATGTCGTGTTCGCCGGCCGAGATGAAAATCTTCTGGCCCGAGATCTTGTAGGTGCCGTCGCCGTTCGGCACCGCCTTGGTGCGCAGCAGGCCGAGATCGGTGCCGCAATGCGGTTCGGTCAGGTTCATGGTGCCGGTCCAGGAGCCCTCGACCATCTTCGGCAGCCATTTGGCCTTCTGCTCGTCGGTGCCGTGGGTGATGATCGCCGCGATGGCGCCCTGGGTCAGGCCCGGATACATCATCAGCGACATGTTGGCCGAGACCATATATTCAGCGACGGCGGTGTGCACGGCATAGGGCAGGCCCTGGCCGCCGAACTCGACCGGCGCCGCCAGCCCCATCCAGCCGCCTTCGCGATACTGGTCGAAGGCCTCCTTGAAGCCTTTGGGCGTGGTCACCGAGCCGTCGTCGTGACGCACACAGCCTTCCATGTCGCCGACCCGGTTGAGCGGATGCATGACGTTTTCGGCGAGCTTGGCGCCTTCGGCCAGAATCGCTTCCAGCACGTCTGGCGTCGCGTCGGCAAATCCGGGAAGGTTCGAATAGCGCTGATAGCCCAGCACGTCGTTGAGTACGAACAGCGTATCCTGGACCGGAGCCCTGTATGTCGGCATGCTTTTTCTCCACCCTGCGGACCTGGTCCGAAAGCCCCCGAATTCATGTCAGGGCAGCATGCGGACCCGTGTTGAAGCCGGGATAGCAAAAATTGACGTTTGCGTAAACGTCAATTTTTTCGATGCGACAAGATTTCCCGCCCAGCCCAGCTTGGTTAAGCTGGCGGCGCGACGCCATGCAGGCCAGCGCCGAGGGAACCAGTTGGGCAGACGCAGGCAACGAAAAAGCCGCGCGGCAGAGCCACGCGGCTTTGATGGTTGAGACTCCGACGGGGTCGGAACCGGTAGATTGCTTTAGCTCGCGACGCTCGCCTGCGGCGCCGTGCGCTCGGCCAACATTTGGCGCACCGCCGACATCGAGCCGGAGAGCTCGTTGATGGCGTCGTCGATCAGCGCCCGCTGCTTCTGCAGGCGGGCGAGCTGCTTCTCCGACTTGTCCAGCGCCAGCCGCAGCTGCTTGGTGTTGGAACCGGTCGGATCATAGAGATCCATCATCTGCTTGACGTCGCGCAGCGAGAAACCGACCTTGCGGCCGAGCAGGATCAGCTTCAGCCGGGCCTTGTCGCGGCGCGTGTAGAGACGGGTGGAGCCGTCGCGCTGCGGGTTGAGCAGGCCCTTGTCTTCGTAGAAACGCAGCGTGCGCAGCGTCACGCCGTATTTCTTGGCCATTTCGCCGATGCGGGCGAGGTCCTCACCGGCTTCGACAGATACATTATTGGTATTGGCCGCGGTCTCGCCGGCCGAGATAAGCTTCATGGTCACTGGCTTTCCCCGTCTGGTGGCGTCGCGGTCCTGGACCATGCGTCGCCTGACTGGAAGCGGGGGCGTGCTTCCGGCCGTGGTTTCGACAAACAAAATCGCAAACAGCACACTCAAATGCGCCTTTTACGTTTACGTCAATTCTATACCGATAGCCGCCTCATGACGCAAGGGGCGTTCTGTGAAGGTGCTTTATGCCGCACCGTGAAAGCGAGAGCTAACTTCCTTCCAACTTCTTAAGCTTGGTTAACGCGTTGTTTACCACGTTGGGGGAAATGTGGGCGCGTCGGCTACCCGTGTTTATCCTGTATCGAATTTTTCACGGTTTTTCGGAGCGCGGGTGAAACCCCGGGAAGCTTGTCTTCCACCGTGGAAGCGCGGTCGCCTTCGTTCCGGCAGGGACTTGGGGAGCTGGTCGAAAGCCGGCCAATCTGAAAGACGGACGCACCGATGAACAGCAAGCGGTCCTATCTCGATACACTCAACGCCGGCAGGCAGCGCAAGCCGCAGACCACGCTCGAGCAACTGAACCGCTCGCTGGAGACGCTGGAACAGCGGCTGGGTCAGACCCGCGAGGAGGTGACGGCCCGGCCCGCTCCGCACCAATACGGCGCCGACCCGCGCTATCCAGCCACCGAGCCGCGCTATCCTGCGGTCGACCCGCGTTATCCCGCCGCCCAGCCAACCGCTCAGCAGCGCTGGTATGAGGATCCGCGGCCAGCGGCGCGCCCGCAGACCCCGGCACCGGCCCCCAGCTTCGACCAGAACTACCAGGCCATCGCCCGTGACATCGACCGCGTGCGCGGCCAGGAAGACAGCGTCGCCATGGTCGGCAAGATCGCCGGTGAGTTGCGCGGCATGCGAGAGGAACTGCGCCACCAGATGACGGCGGGTCTGCAACGCGAATTCGATGCGCTGCGCAAGGATATCGACCGCGCCTTCCAGGCCAGCGCCAGGCCCGGCATTGCTGGCAAGGGCAGCGCCGAACTCGGCGTCGAATTCGAACGGCTTTCCGGCGCCATCAAGTCGCTGTCGGAGAAGAGCGACGACAGAAGCGTCAACATGCTGCGCCTGGAGCTCGAGCAGGTGAAGGCTGCGCTCGACACGCTGGCGCGCGAGGAGAGCGTGCAGAAGGTCGACCGCCGCTGGGACGATTTCGACCGCCGCTGGACGGCTTTCGAGGACCGTGTCGACGCCGATCAGCGCAAACGTTCCGACGATCCCGCCCTTGCGGCGCTGACCGACCGGCTGGAGCAGATCAGCAACGCCGTCAACAATCTGCCGGAATCGCTGTCGCTGCGCTCGCTCGAGGAAAAGGTGCGCACGCTGGCCGGCGCCGTCGAACACTTCGCGGGCCAGCAGGACAATCGCGGCAGCGACACGCTTGCCATGATCGACGAGCGGCTGGACGAGATTTCCCGCGCCATCGTTGCCTCGACCGTCGCGGCACAGGCCAATTCGGTCGATCACGAAGCCTTCGATCGTATCGAGAAGCGCATCGACTCGCTCGCCCGGCAGATCGAGGAAGTGGCGCAGGATCGCCCCGGCAACGCGGTCATGGATCGCCTGAGCACGCTGTCGAGCCGCGTTGACGAACTCGCCGGCCGCGCCAATTTGCCCGAGCAGGCGATGGAGCGGCTGGCCAAGCAGATCACCCTCATTGCCGACAAGATCGACCAGGCGCCGGCCATGCCCGACGCCGACTACATCTTCCACGGGCTCGAGCAGCGCTTCGATGTTCTGTCCGGCATGATGGAACGCCGCCAGGGCGATGCCATCGAACAGGGCAACATGCTGTTTCGCGATCTCGAGCGCCGTCTCGATGAGGTCGCCGACCGGCTCGACCAGCGCATCGCGCCGCAGATCGATAGCGCCGGCATCATGGAGGCCATCGACGCCCGCTTCACCGCACTCGCCACGCGCATGGAGACACGTGCCGCCGATCCCGCCGGCGAAGCGGCGATCCGTGGATTGGAAAGCCGGCTTGAGGACATTTCCAGCCGGCTCGACGCCTCGGCGGCCCAGGTCGCCGGCATCGATCCGGCGCTGATCCGCAGCCTGGAGGCGCAAGTCGCCGGCCTGTCCGCGCATCTGTCCAGGCCCAGCACGCCGCTGCCGGAATTCGAGGACATCAGCCCGCGCCTCGACGAAATCGAGAAGGCGCTGGCGGGAACCCGCGATTCCATCCTCGGCGCGGCACGCGAAGCGGCCGAGAACGCGGTGCGTTCGCTGGCCGGGTCGGACGCCAATGCGTCGGCGGTTTCCGGACTCGCCCAGGATCTGAAGACGCTGGAAACGCTGACGCGGCGCTCCGACGAGCGCAATTCGCGAACGTTCGAGGCCATCCACGACACGCTGCTCAAGATCGTCGACCGGCTGGGTTCGCTGGAAACCGACGAGCCGTCCGAAGCGGTGAGCGAGCTTCTGGCCACGCGCCAGGACGAGGCGGCCGGCAAACGCCGCACACGGACCACCAAGATGGCTGTCGAAGCGCCGTCGATGGATATCGACGAGCCGATGCCGCTGACCGGCGACATGGCCGATCTCGATGGCCGCGCCGCCGCTATAATGCGCAACGAGGGTGCGCGTGGCGACATGGGTGCGCGTGGCGACCTGGGCACGCGCACGCCGGCGGAAGCAGCAGCAGCCGCCGCCATGGCCGCACTCGGTTCCGATACCATCGCCGAAAAGGACCGGCCGGCAGGCCGCAAATCGATGTTCGGCGGGCTGGCCCGCGCCTTCAAGGGCAAGAAGGCGGCGGCGGACGTCCCGCCGCTGGCCGGTTCGCCGCCGAGCAGCGATATTCCGACTGTCGATCTTGACGAGCCGCTCGACCCGAAAGTGGCCAACCGCCCGCTGGAACCAGGCTCCGGCGCGCCCGACCTCAATGCCATCATGAAGCGGGTTCGCGACGAACGTGGCCAGCCGGCAAAGCTTGGCGAAAGCGACGCCGCGAAATCGGATTTCATCGCGGCCGCGCGGCGCGCGGCGCAGGCCGCCGCCGCCGAGGCCGACGCCCTGAAGCGACAGTCGACGGTGAAAGGCCCGGTGAAAGCGCTCAGGATCGGCGACCTGCTCAAGGCCCGACGCAAGCCGATCCTGATGGCGGCGGCGGCGATCATGCTGGCGCTTGCCGGCCTGCAGCTCGGCAAGGCGTTCCTCTCGGATCCGGTTCAGGTGGCAAACAACGACGCCGCACCGATCGTTGCCGCGCAGCCAGCGCAGACGGCATCCGTCGACACGGCGAGCCAGCCGAAGGCGCAAGCCCAGCCGGCGGCGACGGACAACGCGCCGGCCCGTGCCGTCAGGCAGGCCGAACAATCCGCGCCCATGACCAAGGACGACATGGTGGCGCAGACCGCCATGGCGATGCCGTCGGACACGGACGCAATGGCGAATACGGCGCCGGTCGCAGAGCCCGCCGCGCCTGCTGCTTCCACCGCCTCTTCCGGCCCCACGGCTTCGGCCGCCCCAGCACCAGTTGCGCCTATTGCCACGACCCCGATGGATACGACGGCTTCAGAGCCGGCAGCTGCTACCGGCGGTGCGCAAGCGACGGATACCGATACCCAGCCGGTCGCAGCCCCAACGGCGGCCAACGACGCCATCGCCAAGGACACGACCGGCGCCGTCGCGCCGGCAGGTGCAGCAGTCGCGAACAAGTACGACATTCCGGCCGATGCCGGCCCGGCCGCGCTACGCGATGCCGCCGCGGGTGGCGACGCCAAGGCGCTGTTCGAGATCGGCTCGCGCTACGCGGAATCGCGCGGCGTCAAGGAAGACATGGCCGCGGCCGCCAAATGGTACGAGAAATCGGCGGAACTCGGTTTCGCGCCGGCCGAATACCGCATCGGCAATTTCTATGAGAAGGGCATCGGCGTCGCCCGCGACATCAAGAAGTCGAAGACCTGGTACCAGATGGCCGCCGAGCAGGGCAATGCCAGCGCCATGCACAATCTGGCCGTGCTGTTCGCCATGGCCGCCGATGGCGTGACCGACAATGAATCGGCCGCGCACTGGTTCCAGGAGGCCGCCGATCTCGGCGTCAAGGACAGCCAGTTCAATCTCGGCATCCTCGCCGCCAAGGGCGTCGGCATGAAGCAGAACTTGGAGGAATCCTACAAATGGTTCGCTCTCGTCGCCAAGACCGGCGACAAGGACGCGGCCGCCAAGCGCGACGAGATCGCCAATGCGCTGCGGCCCGAGCAGCTCGAGCGGGCGCGCGCCGCGACCGAATTGTGGAAGGCCAAGCCGCTCAATGCGGCGACCAATTCGGCCGACATTCCCGAATCCTGGCAGGAAGGCACGCCGCAGACGACCGCCGGCATCGACATGAAGAAGGCGGTCAAGAACATCCAGCTCATCCTCAACAAGAACGGCTATGATGCCGGCGGCGCCGACGGCGTCTTGGGCGAGAAGACCAAGAACGCGATCATCGCCTTCCAGACCGACAACAAGCTGCCGGCGACCGGCGCCGTCGATGAAAAACTGGTCCGGGCGCTGCTGGCGCGCAAATAACAGCGAAGCGTCGTTTCCACGACGCTCTTGCCACACATTTGCCTGTTAACTGATTGAGATATTTTTTGTTTCGGCGCGGCGACGGGGTTTGACCCCGCCGCCGCGTCGGTGCAAGGAAAAATTGGCTTTTCGGTGCGAGACTGCCCGGAACGGCTGCATTCGCCGACAGGCAAACTGATCGAGACTGACGGGTGGGCATCTATCTCCCGATTGCGGAAATTTCCGTCAACGTCTTCGTGCTGCTGGCCATGGGCGCTGCGGTGGGCTTCCTGTCGGGCATGTTCGGCGTCGGCGGCGGGTTCCTCATCACGCCGCTCCTGATCTTCTACAACATCCCCCCGGCGATCGCGGTCGCCACCGGCGCCAACCAGGTCATCGCCTCTTCCGTCTCCGGCGTGCTTTCGCACATGAAGCGGGGCACGCTCGACTTCAAGCTCGGCGGCGTGCTCCTGGCCGGCGGCATCATCGGCTCCACCGCCGGTATCTACGTGTTCGCCTTCCTGCGCCGGCTCGGCCAGCTCGACCTGTTCATCTCGCTGCTTTATGTCGTGCTGCTCGGCACGGTCGGTGGGCTGATGCTGGTCGAAAGCATCAATGCGCTGCGCGCCACACGCAGTGGTGCGGCGCCGGTGCTGAAGAAATCCGGCCAGCACAACTGGATCCACCGGCTGCCGCTGAAGATGCGCTTCAGGGCGTCGAAACTGTTCGTCAGCGTCATCCCGGTGCTCGGCCTTGGCGCCGGCATCGGCTTCCTGTCGTCGATCATGGGTGTCGGCGGCGGCTTCATCATGGTGCCGGCGCTGATCTATTTGCTCAAAGTGCCGACCAATGTCGTTATCGGCACCTCGCTATTCCAGATCATATTCACGTCCGCCTACACCACGCTGGTTCACGCCACCACCAATCAGACGGTCGACGTCGTGCTGGCCTTCCTGTTGATGGCCGGCGGCGTCGCCGGCGCGCAATATGGCGCCAAGGCCGGCCAGAGGCTGCGTGGCGAGCAGCTCAGGGCGCTGCTGGCCTTGCTGGTGCTGGCTGTAGCGATCAGGCTGGCCATCGATCTCTTCGTCACCCCGCCCAATCTCTATTCGCTGTCCAGCGCGGGCCTCAACTGATGGCAGGCCCGAAAGCATTCGCAGCCGCCATACTCCTGCCACTGCTTGCCACCGGCGCACCGGCGAAGGCACAGACGCCGCTGACGGAAGGCATCCAGATCGGTCTCTCCACCGACAATGTCTCGATCACCGCCGGTTTTTCCGGCGCCGACCTGACCATCTTCGGCTCGCTGGAAAATCCCGATCCGCTGGTCGCCCGCCAGGGTCGCTACGACGTCATCGTCGTACTCGAAGGGCCACCCAAGCCGGTCGTGGTGCGCCGCAAGGACCGGGTGCTCGGCGTCTGGGTCAATCTGGACTCCGAAACCTTCGAGAACGTGCCGGTCTCCTATTCGGTGGCGACGACGCGGCCGCTGCAGGACATCACAGAACCGAACAGCTACAAGCAGCTGTCGCTCGGCGCCTCCAATCTCTACATGCAGCCCGCCGACGCCGGCGACAGCCCGGCGACGATCGAGGAATTCACCGCGGCGTTGCGCGAGCGCAAGGGAGCGGCAGGCCTCTACAGCGAGAATGTCGGCGGCGTGCAGTTCCTGTCGCAGAACCTGTTCCGCGCCACCGTCAGGCTGGCACCGAATGTTCCGGTCGGCACCCACAAAGCCCGCGCGTTCCTGTTCAAGAGCGGCCTGTTCATCAAGGAGAGCTCTGCCCAGCTCGAAATCCGCAAGTCCGGCTTCGAGCAGTCTATCTTCCGGGTCGCCCATGACTACTCCTTCCTCTATGGCGTCTTCGCCATATCGCTGGCCATGCTGACGGGCTGGCTCGGCAGGCTGATCTTCCGCAAGGACTGAGACGTCCAAAAGGGGGTTTCCCTTTCCCGCGCCATGCTATAGACCGCACCTCCCCGCCCAACGGGCAAGCACGCACAATTCAATTCGGCAGAGCGGTCCGGTCGCCCGGAACCACAGCGCACGCTTCTCCCGCGAGCGCCGATCCGCTGTCTGCCGCCAATGACAGGAGGCTGCTTTGCGACCAGCATTCGCCGGTATCGATTTCGGCACTTCGAACTCCACGGTCGGCGTGGTCCGCAACGGGCAACCGCACCTCGTCGCGCTTGAAGGCGGCCAGGTCACGCTGCCCAGCGCGGTGTTCTTCAATTTCGAGGACGGCCGCATCTGTTTTGGCCGCCAGGCCATCGCCAACTACACCGACAGCGTGGAAGGCCGGCTGATGCGCTCGCTGAAGAGCGTGCTGGGCAGCTCGCTGGCGCATGAGAAGACGCGCATCAAGGCGCGCTCGATCGGCTTCATGGAGATCATCGGCCTGTTCCTCGGCCATCTGAGGAAGAAGCTTGAAGAAGATGGCGGCGATCTGGTCGAGACCGTGGTGCTCGGCCGTCCGGTACAATTCGTCGATGACGACCCACAGGCCGACGCGAACGCCCAGAGCGACCTGGAAAAGGCCGCGCATGCGCAAGGCTTCAAGCACATCGCCTTCCAGTTCGAGCCGATCGCCGCCGCACTCGATTACGAGCAGAGGGTGACGCGCGAAGAGCTGGCGCTGATCATCGACATGGGCGGCGGCACGTCTGACTTTTCAGTCGTGCGCGTCTCGCCGGAGCGTGCCCGATTGCCGGACCGCAAGGACGATATCCTGGCCAGCCGGGGTGTCCATATCGGCGGTACGGATTTCGACCGGCTGCTCAGCATTGCCCATGTGATGCCGCAGCTCGGCTACTTGACCCCGACCAAGGACGGCAAGCGCAATCTGCCGGCCAGCTACTTCATCGATCTGGCGACATGGCAGCGCATCAACCTGGTCTACACCGCCAAGGCGATGACGCATCTGCGCCAGATCCGCTACGAGGCCGCGCGCGCCGACCTGGTCGACCGCTTTATCCACATCGTGGAGCACCGCTATGGGCACGCTTTGGCGGCATTGGTCGAAAAGGCCAAGATAGAGTTGACCGACCTGTCATCGGCCGAAGTCGCGGTGAGGCTATCCGACGTGGAGTTCGCCGCCGAAATCACGCGTGATGGACTGGACGCCACCATCGCCCGGGACATCGAGCGGGTCACCGCGACGGTGGCTGAGACCATGCGCGATGCTGCGGTCAAGCCGTCCGACATCACCGCGGTGTTCCTGACCGGCGGCTCGACCGCGATTCCGCTGGCAAGACGGGAAATCCTGTCGCTGGTGCCGCAGGCTTCCGTCATCGACGGCGACATGTTCGGCTCGGTCGGGCTTGGCCTGGCTTTGGATGCCCAGCGCAAGTTCGGCTGACTAAAGGTCGCTCCCCTTAGTGTCTGCGCCGAGATGCGCCTTCAGCGCCATTTGGGCCAGGCTTGCCTGGCGGTCGCGGTGGGTGATCATGGCGAAGTCGCGTTTCGGCAGTTCGAGCGGCACGGACCGCAGGCTGCCTTCGGCAACGGCGCGTCCGACGACGAGCTCCGAAATGATGGTGGCGCCGGCACCCGCCTCGACCGCCTGGCGAACCGCCTCGTTGCTTGGCAGCACCAGGAACACCTGCAAATCGGCTAGCGAAATTCCCTCGCGCCTCGCCAGATCCTCCAGCACCTCGCGCGTGCCCGACCCACCCTCGCGGATGATCCAGCGCAGGCCCCTGATGTCGGGACGGCCCGGCGCGGTTTCGACGATTTCGGGATGTGACGCGGCAACCACCAGCATCAACCGGTCGGTGTCGACCTTGGCGCGGCGCAATATGTCGGATTCGGTGCGCCCCTCGACCAGGCCGAGATCGGCTGTTCCATCCAGCACGCTGGCCTCGACCTGTCTTGTGTTGCCGATGCTGACGCTCAGCCGCACCGCGGGGTAGGCCTCGTGGAAGGAGGCCAGCCTTCGCGGCAGCCAGTAGCTGGCGATGGTCAGGCTGGCGGCGATAGAGAGGCTGCCGGCGACCGTCTGCGAGACATGTTCCAGCACATTGCGGGCGGCGGCGGCCCGCTCCAGCACGGCCTTGGCTTCCGGCAGGAACCGGTGGCCGGTCTGGGCAAGCTCTATGTTGCGGCCGACGCGGTTGAACAGATGGACGCCGTGCTGCTCTTCAAGCGCGCGGATGGCGGCCGACGCCGCCGACTGGGAGATACCCAAAAGCTCCGCCGCCTTGGTCATGTGGCCGCGCTCGGCGACGGCGACGAAAATGCGCAACTGATCCAGGGTCATGTCAGCATTAAGAACCAATATCGATCGAATTTACAAGAACAACTGATTAGACGGATCGATAGCTTCATTCTACATTTTCGCGCGAAGTTAGAAAAAATTCGCCAGCGGATGGCAGAGACTAAAAATGATCGGGCGGTTCAAGTCCCTTCTCGCGCATTGGACCCGCGGCATCCGCAGACGGCTGACCGGCGATCGTTACCATCCGGAAGAGCATTACATGCGCGGCCCCGGGCCGAAGACTCGAGCCAAATCCGCCGGCCGCGCGGGCACATCCGGATCATGAGGCATTCACCGCCGCGCGGCGCGAATTCGGCACCATCGCAACGCCCGCTTGCCGACACGCGCGCGCCCGATGAAGGCGACGGCGTCGACACCTCGCCTGGCATTTCCGACAGCATAGCCAAGACGACCTGCTACATGTGCGCCTGCCGCTGCGGCATCGACGTGCACATCAAGGACGGCAAGGTCCGCTATATCAACGGCAACAAGGACCATCCGGTCAATCGCGGCGTGATCTGCGGCAAGGGCAGTTCCGGCATCATGCAGCATTACAGCCCGGCCCGGCTGAAGAAGCCGCTGCTGCGCACCGGTCCGCGCGGCTCCGGCGCGTTCCGCGAGATCGAGTGGGAAGAAGCGTTCTCGATCGCGACGGAGCGTCTCTCGGCAGTTCGTCGTACCGATCCGAAAAAACTCGCTTTCTTCACCGGCCGCGACCAGTCGCAATCCTTGACCGGTTGGTGGGCGAGCCAGTTCGGCACGCCGAACTTCGCCGCCCATGGCGGCTTCTGCTCGGTCAACATGGCGGCCGGCGGGCTCTATTCGATCGGCGGCTCGTTCTGGGAGTTCGGCGAGCCTGACTGGGATAACACACGATATTTCATGCTGTTCGGCGTCGCCGAGGACCATGATTCCAACCCGATCAAGATCGGGCTGGGCAAGCTCAAGGCGCGCGGCGCCAAGGTGGTGTCGATCAACCCCTGCCGCACCGGCTACAATGCAATTGCCGACGACTGGATCGGCATCCGGCCCGGAACGGACGGCCTGTTCGTCTTCGCCCTCATCCACGAATTGCTGAAGGCAGGCCGCGTCGATCTCGACTATCTGCTCCGCTACACCAACGCCCATGTCCTCGTCGTGCAGGAGCCTGGCGCCTCCGACGACGGGCTGTTCGTCCGCGACGCCGACGGCAATCCGCTGGCCTGGGACAGGGTGGCGAAGACCGCCGTCAAGGCAACCGACACGGAAGCGAAGCCGGCGCTGACCGGCAGCTTCGAAGTCGGCGGCCGCCGCTGTACGCCGGTGTTCCAGTTGATCGCCGACCGCTATCTCGATGACAGCTACGCGCCGGATGCGGTCGCCGAGCGCTGCGGCATTGCCACCGATAGGATCCGCCGGATCGCCGCCGAACTCGCCCATGTCGCCTTCGAACAGGCAATCGAACTGCCGGTGGCTTGGACCGACTGGGCCGGGCGCCGGCACGAGACGATCAAGGGCCGACCGGTTTCGATGCATGCCATGCGCGGTATATCAGCCCATTCGAACGGTTTTCACTCTTGCCGCGCCATCCATCTGCTGCAGGTGCTGCTCGGCACAGTGGATGTTCCCGGCGGCTTCCGCTTCAAGCCGCCCTACCCCAGATCGGCGCCGCCGGGCCCGAAACCCGCGGGCAAGACGGTCAAGCCGATGACGCCGCTGGACGGCATGCCGCTTGGCTTCGTCTGCGGACCGGACGACCTGCTGGTCGACGAAGACGGCACGCCGACCCGCATCGACAAGGCCTATTCCTGGGACGCGCCGCTGGCTGCGCACGGGCTGATGCACACCGTCATCCGCAATGCCTGGGCGGGCGATCCCTACAAGATCGACACGCTGATGATGTACATGTCGAACATGGCGTGGAATTCCTCGATGAACACCGTCGAGACGATGCGTATGCTGACCGACCATGACGAGGCGGGCAACTACAAGATCCCCTTCATCATCTATTCCGACGCCTACTATTCCGAGACCGTGCCGTTCGCCGACCTCGTGCTGCCCGACACCACCTATCTCGAACGGCATGACTGCATCAGCCTGCTCGACCGGCCGATCAGCCATGCCGACGGGCCGGGCGATGCCATCCGCCATCCCGTCGTCGAGCCGGACCGCGACGTCAGGCCGTTCCAGTCGGTGCTGATCGAACTGGGCGCCCGGCTGCGCCTGCCCGGTTTCGTCGATGAGGACGGATCGGCCAGATATGCCGACTATGCCGACTATATCGTCAACCACGAGCGCACACCGGGCATCGGACCGTTGGCCGGCTGGCGCGGCAAGGATGGAACGTCGATCGGCAAGGGCGAGGCCAATCCGGACCAGTTGCAGCGCTACATCGACAATGGCGGCTTCTGGCATCACGACTTCGCTCAGGACCAGCGCTACTACAAGATGGCCAACCGCTCCTATCTCGATTTCGCGGTGCAGATGGGTTTCATCCCGAAGGCGGAGCCGATCATCTTCCAGCTCTATTCCGAGCCGTTGCAGCGGTTTCGGCTCGCCGCACGCGGCTATGGCCGTGTTCAGCCGCCGGAGGCCGAGCGCCAGCGCATCGAGACCTACATGGATCCGCTGCCGTTCTGGTACATGCCGTTCGAGGAAGCGGTGGTCGACCTCGAAAAATACCCGCTGCACGCGCTGACGCAGCGGCCGATGCACATGTATCATTCCTGGGGCTCGCAGAATGCGTGGCTGCGGCAGATTACCAGCCAGAACCGGCTGTTCGTGCATCACCGCACCGCCGCCGGTCTCGGTCTCGTCGACGACGACTGGGTGTGGATCGAGAGCATCAACGGCAGAGTGAAGGGGCAAATCAAGCTGGTCGACGGGGTGAACGAAAGCACGGTCTGGACCTGGAACGCGATCGGCAAAAGGCGCGGCAGCTGGGGACTGAAAGATGATGCCGCCGAGAGCAATCGCGGCTTCCTGCTCAACCATATCATCGGCGACCAGACCTCGGCCGACGCCCAGGGCAAACGCTACTCGAATTCCGATCCTGTCACCGGCCAGGCCGCGTGGTTCGATCTGCGCGTGCGCATCGTCAAATGCGCTGATGAGGAAGCCGGCTTCACCGAGCCGCAATTCGAGCGTTTCAGCCAACCGCCGCATTTCGAGCCGTCGCTCGACAGATTGAGCTTCGGCGCCGAATTCCGCCGGGCAAGAGAGGCAGCCGAATGACCTGTCTTCCCGCCCACAGCGACAAGAAACTTGGTCTCGTCATCGACCTCGACACGTGCGTCGGCTGCCAGGCTTGCGTCACCGCCTGCAAGGAATGGAACACCGGCGGCCACATGGCGCCGTTGACCGACATCGACCCCTATGGCGGCCATGTCGACGGCGTCTGGTTCAACCGCGTGCACAGCTATGAGCACACGACAGAGATGGGCGGGCGCACGGTCAACTTCCCGCGCTCCTGCCTGCATTGCGAGACGCCGGCCTGCGTCACCGTCTGCCCGACCGGCGCCTCTTACAAGCGAGTCTCGGACGGCATCGTGCTGATCGACGAGGACAAATGCATCGGCTGCAAATTGTGCAGCTGGGCCTGCCCCTATGGCGCGCGCGAATTCGACACCGATGTCGGCGTGATGAAGAAATGCACGCTCTGCGTCGACCGCATTTACAACGACAATCTGGCCGAAGAAGACCGTGTGCCGGCCTGTGTGGCCGCCTGCCCGACCAGCGCCCGGCATTTCGGTGATCTCGGCGATCCCCAGTCCGCCGTCTCGCAACTGGTGGCTGAGCGCGGCGGCGTCGACCTGATGCCGGAACTCGGCTACCACCCGACCAACAAATATTTGCCGCCGCGCGCCCATACGCAGCGCGCCGCATCGGTGCCCGCGAAGGCGCTGGAGCCGGTGCGGGCCGAAGGCGGCTTCCTCGGCTGGGTCGACCGCATGCTTTCGAACTGACCATGCATCCAGCCTTTTCCGTCGTCTTCTTCACCACCGCCACCGGTGCAGGCTACGGCCTGCTGGCGCTGCTTGGGGTGCTGGGTGGGTTGCAGATCGTCCCCGCCGACTTCTGGCTCGGCCTCGTCGGCCTGGGGCTGGCGCTTGGCCTGATCGCGGCGGGACTGTTGTCGTCGACCGGCCATCTCGGCAGACCCGAGCGCGGATGGCGGGCGTTCTCGCAATGGCGCAGTTCCTGGCTGTCGCGCGAAGGCGTGGCCTCGGTCATCACCTTCATCCCGGCCGGACTGTTCGGCCTCGGCTGGGTGTTCTTTGGCCGCACTGAGGGCTGGGTGGCCATTGCCGGATTGCTGGCCGCCATCGGTGCGATCGTCACCGTCTGCACCACCGGCATGATCTACGCGTCGCTGAAGCCGATCGCGCAGTGGCACAGCCGCTATACTTTGCCGGCCTATCTGATCTTCGCCGCCATGACCGGCAGCGTTCTGTTGAACGCGCTGCTGCAGGGCTTCGGCATCGGTTCCACGGGCGTGCTGGTATTGTCGCTGCTTGCCACTCTTGCCGGCTGGGGCTGGAAGCTCGCGACCTGGCGGCACAATGACCGTCTCGAGATCCCGACCACCGCCAACACCGCGACCGGTTTGGCTGGCGGCACGGTGCGCTCGCTGGAATGGCCGCATACCGAGGAAAACTACCTGCTCAAGGAAATGGGTTTTCGCATCGCACGCAAGCACAGTGCGAAGCTGCGCATGCTCGCACAGGCATTGGCCTTCGCCCTGCCCGTCCTGCTGATCGCCGCCACCTTCGCCTTGCCCTGGCCCTATGCGGCGGTGCCGTCGGTGCTCGCCGCGATCGTCCAGTTCGCCGGCATGCTGGTCGAGCGCTGGCTGTTCTTCGCCGAGGCAAAGCACACCGTCACTCTGTATTACGGCAGATAGGCTGCTCAGCCCGGCCGCAGCATCGAGCGGGAGATGGCGAAGATGCGGTCGGCGCCAAGCATATAGGCCATCAGCGATTCCGGCCGGAACAGCCCGGCATAAGCGCGATCGAGCACGTTGAGCGAGCCGGTATAGGCGCCGAAGGCCGGCATGATCATGCGGCCGCCATCGCCGGCAAAGCAGCGCCGACGCACCGAACGGCCGCGCTGGACGATGCGCGCGCAGGGATGGAGATGGCCCGCGATCTCGCCCTCGACGCGCACTTTCGACGGCTCATGCCGGAACAGCAGCGAGCCTATGGCCAGTTCCCGGACCGTTTCACCGGGCAGATCGGCCGGCGCTTCCGGATCATGGTTGCCGGCGACCCAGAACCAGTCGCGGCCTGCCATCAGCGCTTCCAGCCGCTCGCGAAAACTCGCATGCATGCGCTCGGCGCCGCCGCCATCGTGAAAGGAATCGCCCAGGCTGATGACGATCGACGGCTGGTAGTCGGATATGACGGCCTGCAGTCTGAGCAAGGTCGCGCCGGTATCATAGGGCGGGATCAGCGCGCCGCGCCTTGCCAGCGACGAGCCTTTTTCCAGATGCAGGTCGGAGACCGCCATCAGCCTGAGCTCGGGAAAATAGAGCACGCCGCGCGGATCGCAGACCGCACGCTCGCCGGCGATGCCTATCATGTCGGCCTCGGCGATCAGCGACGTGCGCGCCAGCGAAAAATTCATCCCTCACTCATTTCCGGCCCCATGGCCTCTTCGACCAAAGTCGCCGCATCCATCAGCAGTGTTTCATCGGCTTCGCCGTTCACCGGCATCTTGCCGATCTCGAGCATGATCGGCACGGCTAGTGGCGAAATCTGCTCGAGATTCTTATGCATGATTCTACCCTGGACGCGCGAGAGCATGTCGGCAAGTCTGCTGACATCGAGCAGACCGGCCGCCGCATCGGAGCGTGTCGCCTGCAGCAGGATATGGTCCGGCTCATGGCTGCGCAGCACATCGTAGATCAGGTCGGTCGACACGGTGACCTGACGGCCGCTCTTCTCCTGGCCCGGATGGCGTTTCTCGATCAGTCCCGAAATCAGCGCGCAATTGCGGAAGGTGCGCTTGAGAAGCCAGCTGTCGGCCAGCCAGGCTTCGAGGTCGTCGCCCAGCATGTCCTCGTCGAACAATGCGCCGAGAGACGGTTTCCTGGCTTTGAACATCGCGCCCATATCGCCCAGCGACCATATGGCAAGGGCGTAATCGGTGGCGACAAAGCCAAGCGGCCTGGCGCCTGCCCTGTCGAGGCGCCGGGTAAGCAACATGCCGAGCGTCTGGTGGGCCAGCCTGCCCTCAAAGGGATAAGCGACCAGATAGTAGCGGTTGCCGCGTGGAAAGGTCTCGATCAGCAGGTCATCGCGTTTGGGCAGAACCGATTTGTCGGCCTGGAATCGCAGCCAGTCGGCCACCTGCTCCGGCAGCTTCTTCCAGCGCTGCGGATCGTCCAGCATCATGCGGACCTGCTCGGCAAGGTAGGTCGAAAGCGGGAACTTGCCGCCGCCATAGTAGGGCACCTTGGCGTCGCTGCCGGGCGCGTTCGACACGAAGCATTCATTCTCGCGAATGCCTTCGAAGCGCAGCACCTTGCCGGCGAACATGAAGGTGTCGCCATGCGTCAGCGTTTCGAGGAAGGCCTCCTCGATCTTGCCGAGAACGGCCCCGCCGCGTGTAGCCGAGCCTTTGCTGCCTGCTTTGACGTAACGCACGTTGAGCGCCGGCACTTCGATGATGGTGCCGACATTCAGCCGATATTGCTGAGCCACGCGCGGGTTGGAGACGCGCCACAACCCGTCCTTGTTCAGGCGGATACGAGCATAGCGCTCGTAATTCTTCAGCGCATAGCCGCCGGTGGCGACAAAATCGATGACGCGGTCGAAGGTAATCCTATCGAGGCTGGTGTAGGGTGCCGCCGCTCGCACTTCCTCGTAAAGATCGTCGGCACGGAACGGTGCGCCGCAGGCGCAGCCGAGTACGTGTTGCGCCAGCACATCGAGGCCGCCATCAACCAGCGGCGGCGTGTCCTGCGCGCCAAGATAGTTGGCATCGAGGGCAGCCCGGCATTCGAGCACCTCGAAACGGTTGGCAGGGATCAAGATCGCCTTGGACGGTTCGTCCATCCGGTGGTTGGCACGGCCGATGCGCTGCGCCAGCCGGCTCGCCCCCTTCGGCGCGCCGACATGCACGACCAGATCGACATCGCCCCAGTCGATGCCGAGATCGAGCGTCGATGTCGCGACAATGGCACGCAGCGCGTTTTCGCCCATCGCCTTCTCGACACGCCGCCGCTGGCCGACATCGAGAGAGCCGTGATGAAGCGCGATCGGCAAGGTGTCCTCGTTGACCCGCCACAATTCCTGGAAAAGCAGTTCCGCCTGGCTGCGGGTGTTGACGAACAGCAGGGTCGTCTTGTGGCGCTTGATCTCGCGGTAGATCTCCGGCGTGGCATAGCGCGCCGAATGCCCCGCCCACGGTACACGCTCTTCGGAATCGAGAATGGAGATTTCGGGTTTAGCTCCCCCTGTGACCACAATCAGTTCGGACATGTCTCCTGGTGGATTCTGGCTGACCAGCCAGCGCCGCAACTCGTCCGGCTCGGCCACCGTCGCCGACAGGCCGATGGTCTGCAGGCCGGGCACGTAGTTGCGCAGCCGCGCCAGGCCGAGCGCCAAGAGATGGCCGCGTTTCGAGGTTACAAGCGAATGCAACTCGTCGAGCACGACATAGCGCAGATCCTCGAAGAAGCGTCGGGCGTCGCCTGCAGCAATCAGAAGCGCAAGTTGCTCGGGCGTGGTCAGCAATATATCCGGCGGCACCAGCTTCTGGCGCTGGCGCTTGTGGGAAGGCGTGTCGCCGGTGCGCGTCTCGATGCTGATCGGCAGACCGATCTCCTCGACCGGCTTGCCGAGATTGCGCTCGATGTCGACGGCCAGCGCCTTGAGCGGCGAGATGTAGAGCGTGTGGATGCCGCGCTGTCCCTGCCCCGGCTTTCGCCTCGGCCTGACCGCCAGTTCCGTCAGCGAAGGCAGGAAGCCGGCCAGCGTCTTGCCGGCTCCGGTCGGCGCGATCAGCAGCACCGATTGGCCGCTTTGAGCCTTCGCCAGCAATTCGACCTGATGTGCGCGCGGCGACCAGCCTTTCTCGCCGAACCATCGGAGGAATGGCTCGGGCAGGGCAATGGCGGCATTCTGCTCGGCAAGGCGCGGCTCAACTGTCACGCGCCAGAGGTAGCGCGGCTACGGGCGATCGCCAAGGAAAATCGGAACAAAAGGGGATCGTGAAAAGCTCTTCCCTTCCTTCCCTGTGGGAGAAGGACAGGCGCTTGTGCTACGGCCTGCGAAACCCGGTCGGGCCGCCATAGAGGTAGCCGATGCGGGCGATGGCGTCCTTCAACCCTTCGCGCGAGACCAGCATGGTGTGGCCGTTGGCGTGGATCATGGTCTCGGCGTCGGTCATGGCAGCGACATGGCCTTTCCAGAAGACGAGATCGCCCCTGCGCAACCCGGCATAGTCCGGACCCGGCTCGAGCGGCTCGCCGATGCTTGCCGCCTGCATGTCGGAATCGCGCAGCACGTTTTTGTCCGCCATGCGCATCGCCAGTTGCACCAGGCCGGAACAATCGATGCCGAAGCCGGATGTGCCGCCCCACAGATAGGGTGTGCCAAGAAACGTCTCGGCAACCGCGACGTAGTCGGCGGCAATTTCTCCGATTGGCCTGAGGTGACCCGCGATGATCGCTTCGCCCGATGGCAGGACAGCATAATGTGTGCCGCGCGTCTCGGCGGCGCCCGTCACCGTCACCGTCGACCCCATCGACAGCTGTCCCGCGATCGGAAAGCGCAGATCCGGACCGGGATAGAGAAAGGTGCGGGGCACCGAGACGATATGGGTGGGGGCATGGTCGCGCCCGCCCAGCATGGTGTTGGCGACATAGCCGACATAGCCGTCGCGTTCGGCCTGGATCCAGGCCCAGCCTTCGGCATCCTCGAAAACCAACACATCGTCACCGAACAGGGCCTGCGTGTTGACGCCGGCATCCGCGCGCGGCGCATTGCGGATGTCGGCCACCGAGGCCGAAATACGCGCCGGCCGGCCGGCGACAAAACGCTCGGCAGAAACCTCGCCTTTCAGCCTCGCGTCGGCAAGGTCGGAACGGAAGGCGTGGAGACGGGCATCGTGAGCAGTCAAAATCGGCAACCCTGTTGTATGGGCAAAATGGTCAGATGGGCAGTTCGTGGGCCCTGGCGATGATACCATCGCCGAAGCGCTCGACAAAGAGCGCGCCTTCGACCGTGCGCTTGATCAGCACATTGCGCTTGTCGAGTTCGTCGCGATGGCGCGACACCAGCTTCAGCGCGCCCATGGTGTCGAGCGCGCGCGTGATCACCGGCTTGGTGACATTGAGGCGGGCGGCCAGCCCGCGCACCGTGTGCGGCGGCGGATCGAGATAGATGGTGAACAGGATCGCCGTCTGGCGCATGGTCAGGTCGGGCGCATCGTCGCGCACCTGCGACAGCATGACTTGCTGCCACAGTCGCAAGGCCTGGCTCGGGCGCATCGCAATCGACATCGCGCCAGCATGACGGCAAATTGTTTCGGTTCCGTTTCAGTTTCAGCGATTTGCCGGCTCGGCTTGCCGCCTTCAGCCAAAGCGTGTCGAGATGATCCGCTCCAAAGCGCGAATGCCTTGTGCCTCGCCGCCGGCAGGCCCATGCGCACGGTCGGCGGGGTTCCAGGCAAAGATGTCGAAATGCGCCCAGCTCGCCGTCTTCTCGACAAAGCGCTTGAGGAACAGTGCCGCCGTAATCGAACCGGCGAAACCGTCCGTGGTGACATTGTTGATGTCGGCGATCTTCGACGACAGTTTCGCATCGTAAGGCCGCCACAGCGGCAAGCGCCACAGCGGATCCTCGACCGCCAGCGATGCCTCGGCGAGGTCCGAGGCCAGCGCCTCGTCGCCGGTATAGAAAGGCGGCAGATCGGGGCCAAGCGCGACACGGGCCGCTCCGGTCAGCGTCGCCATGTCGACCAGCAGCTGCGGTTCCTCGTCATCGGCCAGCGCCAGCGCGTCGCCGAGCACGAGCCTGCCTTCGGCGTCGGTATTGCCGATCTCGACAGTGATGCCCTTGCGGCTCGCCAGCACGTCGCCGGGTCGAAAAGCGTTGCCGGCGATCGAGTTCTCGACCGCGGGTATCAGCACGCGCAGCCGCACGTTCAACCCGGCGGCCATGATCATCGAGGCCAGGCCAAGCACATTGGCGGCGCCGCCCATGTCCTTCTTCATCAAGAGCATGCCGGATGACGGCTTGATGTCGAGACCGCCTGTGTCGAAGCAGACGCCCTTGCCGACCAGCGTAACCTTCGGCGCGCCCGGTTGCCCCCAGATCATGTCGATCAGACGCGGCGCGCCGGTCGAAGCACGGCCGACGGCGTGGATCATCGGGAAGTTCTGAGTCAGCAGCTCGTCGCCCTTGATGACGGAGACTTCGGCCTTGTGAGCCGCGGCCAGGGTGCGCACCGCCTTCTCCAGATCATCCGGTCCCATGTCGCTGGTCGGTGTGTTGACCAGATCGCGGGCCAGGAAGACGCCATCGGCGATGCGGCGAACGCGCGCCGCGTCGACGCCGGCCGGCACGTCGAAACGCAGCGCCTTGCCCGGCTTCTTGCCGTAACGGGTAAAGACATAGCCGCCGAGCGCCAGCGCGATTGCCGCGAGTTCCGGCTCGGCAGGAATGGAGGCGAAATGCCAGTCGCCTTCCGGCAGGGTTTTCGACAGTGCACCGAGCGCAAGTGCGCCTTCCCCGTCGCCTGTGCCGAACAGGGCGCCGGCAAGTGCGCCGTTTTCGCTGGGCACGGCGAGCGTCCTGCCTGCCTCACCGGAAAAGCCGTTGGCCTTGGCCCAGGCGACAGCAAATGGCGCAAGGCCCGCGGCCTCCAGGCCGTCACGGGCCACCAAATGCACCGGCAGCGCACCTTGCAATTTCGTCTCGACGAGTTCGACAGGCATTCGATGTTCTCTCCTGCCGACCCTTCGCGAGTCGGCGTTTCTTAACTCTCCGTTAGGGTTAACAGAATATTTCTGCGGGAGGGAAGATGGCCACGCTATGGCCGCGCGCATGAATGGAGGCTTAGGTGTCGATGCCGACCAACCGCACAGTGAATGCCAGAGGAAAACGGCTCGCCACCACCGCCCTCATGCTGGCGCTCGCCGCGGGCGTCGCCGGATGCGGAACCAGCAGGATGACTACCGGCTCGATCGAACGTACCAGCGGCAAGCCGCTGGAGAGCATGTCGGCGGGAGAAGTGCACAATGCCACGGCCGCTCTCGGCCAATCCTACTCAAAGAATCCCAACGACAAGCGAATCGCAACCAACTTCGCGGCCGCGCTGCAGATGGACGGCGATGCCGACCAGTCGCTGGCCGTGATGCGCAAACTGGCGATCGCCTATCCCAAGGATCGCGACGTGCTCGCCGCCTATGGCAAGGCGCTGGCCGCCAATGGCCAGCTCGAGGCAGCGCTCGACGCCGTGCGCCGCGCACAGACGCCGGAATATCCCGACTGGAAGCTGGTGTCGGCGGAAGCGGCCATCCTTGACCAGCTCGGCCAGAAGGACGATGCACGCCAGCTCTACCGCAAGGCGCTCGAACTCAAGCCGAACGACCCCTCGGTTCTCTCCAATCTGGGCATGTCCTATGTGCTGGAAGGGGATCTGCGCACCGCGGAAACCTATATGCGTTCGGCCGCCCAGCAGCCCAACGCCGACAGCCGCGTGCGCCAGAACCTGGCGCTGGTCGTCGGCCTGCAGGGCCGCTTCGACGAAGCCGAGAAGATCGCCTCGCAGGAGCTCTCGCCCGAGCAGGCACAGGCCAATGTCGCCTATCTCAGGCAGATGCTTGCGCAGCAGAATGCCTGGGGACAGCTCAAGGATCAGGACAAGGCGAAGCCTGCAACCAACTGAGGGCGACGATCTGCAAAGGTCCCAATTGAACGAAGAAGCCGCGCTGAGCTCAGCGCGGCTTCTTCGTTTATCTCCGCGTGCCCCGCGGCTACTTGGCCGATGATGACGGATGATCGGTGCCGAAGATGCCGCGCTGGCTGACCTGGATGCCGGCAGGGCCCAGGATGATGGCGAAAAGCACAGGCAGGAAGAACAGGATCATCGGCACGGTGAGCTTGGGCGGCAGGGCGGCGGCCTTCTTTTCGGCGGCGTTCATGCGCTGGTCCCTGCTTTCGGCGGCAAGCACGCGCAATGCGTGCGCCACCGGTGTGCCGTAGCGTTCGGCCTGGACGAGCGCCTGCGACACCGATTTGACCGATTCCAGACCGGTACGGTTCGCAAGATTCTCATAGGCCTGCTTGCGTTCCTGCAGATAGGAGAGCTCGGCGTTGGTCAGGATGAATTCTTCCGCCAGAGCCACCGACTGCGCGCCGATCTCGTCGGCGACTTTGCGGAGCGCGGCTTCCACCGACATGCCCGACTCCACGCAGATCAGCATCAGGTCGAGCGCATCCGGCCACGCCATCTGGATCGACTGCTTGCGCTTGGTGGCGCGATTGTTGACATAGACGACCGGCGCGTAGAAGCCGCCATAGGCGACCAGGATGCAGACGAACAGCCGGATGACCAGGGGTTTGTCGGGCAATCCTCCGAGCACGAATATGTAGACCAGCCCCAGCGCGAAGCCGACAAAAGGCAGAACGAGGCGGAAGAAGAGAAACCGCGTCAGCGGGTTCTGCCCGCGAAAGCCGGCGACCTTGAGCTTCTGCAAGGTGCTCTCGTCGGCCAGCGCGCGCCGCAGGTCGAGCCGATCGACAATGTTGCGCATACCGACCGACTGTTGCTCGCGCAGGCCCTTGCGGCGGCGATCGGCCTCGCTCGCAAGCCGCGCGCGCTGCTTGGCGCGAAGCTCGTCGCGCTCCAGCGCGACCGACTTCATGCGCGACTTGAGCTGGTTTCCGCCGAATGCCGGCAGCAATGTAAAGACCGTCGCGAACACGGCGATGGCGACCAGCAGCGCGATCAGCAGGCTGGGGTCCGTCAGTGATTTGATGACTTGTTCGGTCATGCCGCGGCCCTAGACTTCAAAGTTCATCATCTTGCGCATGACCAGGATGCCGATCGACATCCAGACAGCGGCACAACCCAGTATCAGATTGCCAACGCTGGTGTTGAACAGCGGCATCAGATAGTCGGGGCTGGAAAGATAGACGAGAAAAGCAACGATGAAGGGCAGCGCGCCGATGATGGCGGCGGACGCCTTCGCCTCCATGGACAGCGCCTGAACCTTCGCTTTCATCTTCTTGCGATCACGAAGCACGCGTGAAAGGTTGCCCAGCGCCTCGGACAGATTGCCGCCGGCCTGCGACTGGATCTGGATGACGATGCCGAAGAAACTCGCCTCTGTGCACGGCATGGTTTCGGGCATACGCAAGGTCGCATCGGGGATCGAAATTCCCATCTGCTGCGAATCGACGATGCGGCGAAACTCCGCCTTCACCGGCTCGGGGGATTCGTTGGCGATGAGGCGCACGGCATCGTTCAGCGGCAGGCCGGACTTGACCGCGCGCACGATGATGTCGAGTGCGTTTGGAAATTCGTTGAGGAATGCCTTGACCCGGCGCGCGCGGCGAAACGATACGAACCAGCGCGGCAGGCCGAGCGCGCCGGCCAACAGCACGCCGGGCAAGACAAGCATCGGCGCGCCGGCCACGAATGCGACCACCGTCAGCGCGAGACCGCATATGGCGGAATAAATGTAGAAACGCTCGATTGGGACCTTCATCCCGGCCTGCCGGAGTTGCGCCTTCAGCGGCGGCTTCTTGATGGCGCTGTCCTTGGTCTTCTGCTTCTCGTCGAGTTCCTTCAGCGAATCCTGCACGGATTTCCGACGCTTGGCCGCATCCGTCGCGCGGTCGCGGGAGGCCTTGACAACCGACCGGTCCGTCTCCGCGGCCTTGATCGTCTCCAGCCGCTTGCCAGCCTGCTTCTCATTGCTGATCTGGTTGAACAGGAATGCATAGGCGACCGCGCCGGCGCTGAAGCCGGCGAGCACGACAAACGCCAATACGGTGCCGTCAATTCCAAACATCGACCAGAACCCTCAACGCCGCGTCAGTCAGCGCGTTTCTCCATTGCCTCGAGCGCAACGGCGAGGCGCTGCTCCTCGCCGTAGTAGCGAGCCCTGTCCCAGAAATGCGGGCGGCCGATGCCGGTCGAGACATGCTCGCCCAGCAGCCTGCCGTTGGCGTCCTCGCCCTTGATGTTGTAGAGGACGATGTCCTGCGTGATGATGACGTCGCCTTCCATCCCGATCACCTCGGTGATGTGAGTGATGCGGCGCGATCCGTCGCGCAGACGCGCCGCCTGGATGATCACGTCGATGGAGCCGACGACGATTTCACGCACGGTTTTTTGCGGCAGCGAATAACCGCCCATGGCGATCATGGATTCGATACGATTCAGGCATTCGCGCGGGCTGTTCGAGTGGATCGTTCCCATCGAGCCGTCATGGCCGGTGTTCATCGCCTGCAGAAGATCGAACACTTCGGGTCCGCGCACCTCGCCGACGATGATGCGCTCGGGCCGCATACGCAGGCAGTTCTTGACCAGGTCGCGCATCGTTACCTCGCCTTCACCTTCGAGGTTGGGCGGGCGGGTTTCCAGACGTACGACATGCGGCTGCTGCAGTTGCAGTTCGGCCGAGTCCTCGCAGGTGATGACGCGCTCGTCGCGGTCGATGTAGTTGGTGAGGCAGTTGAGCAGAGTCGTCTTGCCGGAGCCGGTGCCGCCCGAGATGACGATGTTGCAGCGAACACGACCGATGATCTTGAGGACTTCGGCGCCCTGCGGCGAGATGGCACCGAACTTGACCAGCTGATCGAGCGTCAGCTTGTCCTTCTTGAATTTGCGGATGGTGAGTGCGGTGCCGTCGATGGCGAGCGGCGGAGCGATGACGTTGACGCGAGAGCCGTCGGGAAGGCGGGCGTCGCAGATCGGGCTGGATTCATCGACGCGGCGACCGACCTGACTGACAATGCGCTGGCAGATGTTGAGAAGCTGCTGGTTGTCACGAAAGCGAATGCCGGTCTGCTCGACCTTGCCATTGACTTCGATGTAGACGTTCTTGGAGCCGTTGACCATGATGTCGGCGATATCGTCGCGGGCGAGCAATGGCTCGAGCGGCCCGTAACCAAGCACGTCGTTACAGATGTCCTCGAGCAATTCCTCCTGCTCGGCGATCGACATTGCGAAATTCTTGATCGCGATGATGTCGTTGACGATGTCGCGGATTTCCTCGCGCGCGGTCTCCGGGTCGAGCTTGGCCAGCTGCGACAGGTCGATCGTGTCGATGAGCGCCGAGAAAACCTGGCTCTTGGTGTCGTAATAGGTTTCGCTCTTTTCGCGCTGGGGCCGCTTCGCCTCCGGCGCGATCGGCGGCGCCTCGACGGCGCGGCGAGCCGGCGGCGCCACAGGCGCGCTTGGCTGCAGCGGTGCCGCGGGCCGGGCAAGAACCGCCGTATCCGTCGAACCCGCGGGCGGCGGCGCGGCCGGCGCCGGTGCCGGCTGGCGGAATTCCGGCGTGAACCGGTTGCCGTCGTCGTTGCCTCTTTTACCGAACATGATCGACTACCGGTTCCAAAAACGTCACTTCTTGTTGCGCGAGAGCTTGCCGAGCAGACTGCCCAGGCCAGCCTTCTTTTTCGTGCGGATTTCGCTTCGCCCGGTCAGCACGTGCGCAATCTCGTTGATGATCGCGACAACCGGGTTCTTGGCGTCCATCTCGCCGAGCATCCGCCCGTTGTTGGCGGCATTGCCGAACAGCAATGGATCGAAGCCGATGACCGACATCGGCGTCAGGCCGAGCGGCTCGGCGAAATCGGACGGCGAAATTTCCGGCCGCTTGGGAACGCCGGCCTGGTTGATGATCAGCTTCGGCGGCGGGTCGTTGGGGCGAAGCCGCTTGAGCATGTCGACCATGTTCTTGGTGTTGCGCAGATTGGCCAGTTCCGGGGTCGCCGTGATGACGATCTCGTCGGCCTTGACCAGCGTGTTCTTGGCCCAGCCCGTCCAGACATGGGGGACGTCCAGGACCAGAAGCGGCACGCTGCGCTGCGCGGTATCGACAAGCTGCGCAAAGGCATCGGGATCGAAGTCGTAGACGCGTTCCAGCGTCGAGGGCGCGGCGAGCAACGACAAATGCTCGGCGCACTGCGTCAGCAGCCGATCGAGATAGACTTCGTCGACGCGTTCGGGCGAGAAAACCGCTTCGGCGATGCCCTGTGCCGGATCCTGGTCGAAATTGATGTTGGCCGTGCCGAAGGCGAGATCGAGGTCGGCGACGACGACCTCGGATTTGAACAGGGAGGACATTGCCCAGGCGACATTGTGGGCGATGGTCGAAGAGCCCACACCGCCCTTGGCGCCGACAAAGGCGATCGAACGGCCGATCGGTTCAGCCTCCGGATCGACGAAAATCGACGACACGACACTGACGATGTCGGCCATCGAAACGGGCGCGATGACATATTCGGAGATGCCGGAGCGGATGAGTTCGCGATAGAGACCGACATCATTGTAATGGCCGATCACCACCACTTTCGAGGATGGATCGCAGTACTCAGAGAGCTGGGCGAGTTGCTCCAGCAATTGCTTGGGTTCGCTGCGTGACTCCAGCAGGATCAGGTTCGGGGTCGGCGCCGACTGGTAGAACTCGATCGCCGTGGGAATGCCGCCCATATGGACCTTGAGATGGGCCTTGGTCATACGGCGGTCCTCGCCGGCGCGCTCGACCGGATTGGCAACGCCCTCGGTCTCGCAGAATGCCTGGATCGAGATGCGCGGAACCGGCCGCAACGCCTGCATCGCGGCGATGTCCTGCGGCGATGTATCACCGCCGTCCGCGGTGGCGTCATAGGCAAGATTGCTCATGGTCATGCTCTTTTCCGTGGCCTTTTTCTTTCCGTGGCGTCTCTTTCCCGAAGGTGGCTTAGTAGGTCACTTCTGAATTGCCCAGGAATTCACCCGAAATGCCCCTGGCGCGGTAGACATCGATCACCGCGCCGCGATTTTCCGCGTCGATGGTGCTCTGTTTGCGCGGCCCGAGCAGATCACCCGGGTTGGCCATCTGGGCAGCGAGATTGTTCTGATAGGAGCAGCCGAAGTCGGCATAATGCTTGTTTTCCGACGTCTCGAGCAGATCATCGGGCCAGCGCCCGCATTTGTCTGTCTGCGCCCTCACCGCGATATAGGAGACGCGAACCGGAGCCGATGTCTCGCTCGATCCGGCCTGATAGGAGGTGACGACGATGCGGTTGCGTTTGATACCGCTGGCGACCGCGAGCCTGGCGAAATCACGTCCGGCCGCCGTCGCGGCAACCTCGTTGGCCGATCCGCTCGGTATCTGGATGGTCAATGACGGAGCGGCACTCTTGTCATAGCCGTCAAGGAAACCCAGCAGCGTGTCGCGCTGCGAACCGGTCATGCCGCGGTCGCCGGCGCCGACAGGCAGGTCGATCTTCTGGTTCTTCTCCGCGATGACGATCGGATGGTTGGTGCGATAGTCGTCCGGAATGGCGCCGACGGTGATGCTGTCGCGCTGGGCGCACCCGGCAAGCAGGGCGGTCATCGCTGCCGCCAGAACCGGCAGCACCCGCAGGCCGGTCCGCGAATGGCTGGCGCGCATCGTCGTGGCGATGGTCCTTGTCTTCAACGCTGACTGAGACATGTCGGCTTCCCCATTCACTTGTAGATGTAGCCGACAACGCCGTGGTAACGGCCGTTGGGCTTATCGGTCTGCATGGTGCCGTAGACGCGATTGACCTTGCCAAGGAAGTTGGCGGCGCCGTCGCTGGCAGGGTTGAAGTTGTCGTCTGGCTTGGCGAGATCGTTGCGTGCCACCGGCTTCGCCAGATAGGGCGTGATGAAAATCACCAGCTCGCTTTCGTTGCGCACGAAGTCCCGGCTGCGGAACAAGGTGCCAAGGACCGGTATCTTGGCCAGACCTGGCAGTCCGGAGACCGCTTGTCGCACGTCGTCTCGGACCAGACCCGCAATCATCATGGAGCCGCCGGAAGGCAACTCGACCGTTGTGTCAGCCAGGCGCTTGCGGATCGACAACAATGTGGTTCCAGGCAAGTTGCCCGCGCCTTCGACGGTGGTGGCGCCTTCCGTCGTTGGCTCCGACACCGAGGTCCTGACCTTGAGGCTGATCCGGCCGGCCGACAGCACGACTGGCTGGAACTCGAGGCCAATGCCGTATTCGATCTGCTGGTTGGTGTACGTAATCTGACCGGTCTGGTTCTGTTGTGATACGTTCTGTGAGCGCTGGGTAATGATGTTGAACTCACCGCCGACCTTGAATGTCGCCTTCTCACCCGAGACCGCCGTCAACGTCGGTTCAGCCAGGGTTTTCATGACTCCCGACTGTTCCATCGCATTTATGTAGGCCTGAAAGGGCGAGCCTGGGTTGCCGAGGCCAAAGCCTGAGTACTGCGATAGCGGTTTGCCCAAGCCGTAATTCTGCGAGCCCAGCGCATTCCAGCTGATACCGTTGCTGTTGCCGCTGGCGATCATGTTGACGCCGAGCTGCTTCATCACGGAGCGACTGACTTCAGCGACGGTCACCTTGAGCGTGACCTGGTCGTCGCCGATGATCTGCAGAAGATTGACGATCTTCGAGACGCGTCGTTCCTGGTCGGGGTTGTTGATGTCGACGCCGCCCTGGGCCGAGCCGCCGGCCGCGGTCTGCGAATACTGTCCGGTCGTTGCTTCACCGCCGGAGACGAAGATCGTCGCCAGGTCGACCGCCCGCTTCGCGTCCAACGGTGTATCGACCATTCCGGTCAAGACGACGTTGTCGTTCAGCAGTTCCACCTTGACGTCCGAGGTCGGAAGGAAACGCTTGATATAGTCCTCCAGGCCGGCGACGTCGCGTTCGACTGCCAGGTCCAGGCTGGCGATCTGTTCGCCGTTCGGACCGAAGACGAAAATGTTGGTCTCGCCGACCGATTTGCCGAACAGATAGATACGCCTTGCGGTGCGGGTCACCGCATCGGCAACGGTCGGGTTGGCGACGAGAATGTCGTAGGCATCGCTCGGCAGGTCGATGACCACCGATTTGTTGAGGCCGAGCTTGACGCGCTGCGTGGCTGTCGTGGCCGATACCTGCGTGCTCTTCGCCTCGACGACGCCCTGCACATTCGTTCCGACGAGCAGCAGGCCCAATGCCGCGGCTGCGATTGCCGGCAGTTTACCGCTTAGCCTCATTTCCTTGCCCCTACTTCGGAGACTTCGCCCGACTTGATCAGTCTCACCGTTCCCTTGCGGCCATTGCCGGAAACGAGATAGTCGGCCTCGCCCACATTCTTTTCCTGGGTGTCCGCGACCGCGCGCAAGGCCAGCGTCAGGCGATCCGCCATCTGCTGGGCGACGGTGATGATCTCCGCCTGCTTGGGCGTCAGCTCCAGCGTGGCGGTCTGGCCCACCCTGGTCTTCTTGCCCTCCTCGTCTTCCTGGATCGTCTGGTCGATTGCCAGGACGCGGATGTTCTTGAGGATGGTTTCGGTGTTGAAGCCGGTGCTGCCGCTGTTGGCATCCGCCCTGCGGGTCATGATGACGTCGACGAAATCGTTGGGAAGGATGAAGCCGCCGGCCGAAGTGTCGGCCGAGATGGTCGTGGCGACCGCCCGCATCCCGGAGGGCAGGATGGACGACATGAAGCTCTGCCCCTCGCCGATCAGCTTGGAACGCCGCACCGGCTCACCGGCATACATCGGCACACGGGCGATCGATCCCTTCAATTTCTCCAGGGCGTCGGGAGCATTGGCCTTGGTGATGAAATTCGCGTTGACGCCGTCGGCCGGCCAGGATTGCCAGGAAATGTTGTTCTGAAGCGCGTTGCCCATCGCGACATCGCCCGAGAGCACAAGCACGTCCTGCAGGGGCACGGCGGGAGCTTGGGGGCCGGAATCGACCACGATCTGCGGCGGCGGCGCTGCGACCATGTTCTTCGCGACATAGCCAGCGCCACCCGCCGCGGCCACCGCCACGCTCAGAATAATAAGTCGGGATGCTGGCATCTGTCCGAACCTCGCCCTTGGCAAACCACGTAGCCAAGCCGGACTTTGCAGCGGCAATCGTCAAAACAAGGTTAATGTAATGCTTACGATCGTGATTAATTTAAGGTTTACATAAATTAGCTGGATCGTGCCGCCACGGATTCAAGGGGCCTGGCCAATGCTCATTTCAAAGCCGGCCTGGCAATGCGGTCGGGGAAATGGAAAACAGATCGCGTTCAGCTCGCAAGCCTGGCCAGCGCCCACACCATCAAAGGCGAATCCGGATAGGTCAGCAGCCCGCCAAGGCCGAGCGCGATCCCGTAGGGAATCCCGACCGACTCTTCCGCGAAATGGCGCAGGAACGGATTGCGGCCCGTCATAACCGCCAGCGGCGACTTCCGGTACAGCAGGATGGCGATCGTCAGCAGGCCGCCGATGAGTGTCGAGACCACAAGGTATTGGACGAGCTGGATGTTCAGCCCCATCCACACGGCCGTCGCGGCCAGCAGCTTGGCGTCGCCGCCTCCCATGCCACCCATCGCGAACAGGCCGAACGTCACGGCAAGGACCAAGGCGCCGGCGGCGAAATGCCAGCCATAGGCTGCCCATTCCATACCCGTCAGCGGCGCGACCAGCGCGAACACGACGACAAGCAGCACCGACACGCGATTGGCAATTGTCATCGACAGCATGTCGGAAATCGCTGCAAACAGCATGCAGAACGGAAAGACGACGAAGATCAGGGCTTCAAGCATCGGCGCCATGCCTATTGTTACGGGCTCAATCTAGAATGGATCGATTAACGATTGATGAGGTCTGGGATGAACACGCGGCTCTGTCGGCCGCGACTTCGACAAGCAACAATAAACAAGGGCCGCCCACATGGGCGGCCCCTGTCCGAAAGACAATCTGAACGTTCAGCAATAAGCGGATTAGCTGCCGCTGGAGTTCAGGGTGTTGCCGATGTTTGAGAACTTGGCATTGATTGCATTGCCGAGGGCGCCGGCGCCGGTGATGATGGCGAGCGCGATGAGGGCGGCGATCAGACCATATTCGATAGCGGTCGCGCCGGATTCGTCCTTCACGAAACGTGCAAAAAGGTTAGACATTCGAGAGCTCCTACTCCACGTGTTACAGCACTTCCGTCAACTTCTGTGATGGTTGATCGGATGCTGCCAATCTAGGGAGAAGCTCTTTCGATCGGCTTAATAAACAGCCTTACCGATTCCTTTCCCGGCTCGAACGGAGCGCGTGGTTAACCCGACGCTAAGCGCTGGCTAATGTACTGTTTCCCAAGCCAATGCCGCAAAAGGCAAGGGCTTTGGCAAAGCTTGCGACCGGCGCGGATCCGGCCATGTGAACAGCCACGCCGATCGTCACATCCGGCGTCGGCAAGCGGACTTAACCGTTGGTTCACCAATCTCGTTCATGTTCCGTTGAACAGTTTGCTTGCGGGAGCGCATCGATGGCCGTGCAGAGATCCTCAATCCTGATTGCCGTGCTTCTTGCCGCCACGAGCTTGATCACGCCAGCCATGGCCGCCGCCGATATCGAAGTGACGATGAATCAGGCCAAGATCGTGAAGTTGTCGCGTCCCGCCGACACGATCGTCGTCGGCAACCCGGCCATCGCCGATGCCTCCGTCCAGGACGCCTCCACGATCGTGCTCACCGGCAAGGGTTTCGGTGTCACCAATCTCGTCGTTCTCGACCAGGAGGGCAGCCCGATCGTCGACGCGCAGGTTACCGTCGTGCGGCAGGCGGCCTCGTCGGTTCGCATTTACCGGCGTGCCGAGGTCCAGACCATGTCTTGCACGCCCTATTGCGAAAGCTCCTACAAGAGCGAGGCCGAAAAATCCTCCGAGGCCGAGATGAGCGCAAGCAAGTAGGCTGCGCGCCCCACCAGCCTGTCCAGGTTACCGGCCGGTTAAGGCGCCCGCGCCGACTTTAACGATCATTCAAACCGGGCCTCAATTGGTTTGCGCTAATACACCTGTCGGAACCGTCCAGGGGTGGCAGGAACAGGACATGGGCAACGAATTCAGCTCGACAGATCAGCACAAGGCGGAGCGCGCCGGGTTTCTGACGCGCTTCGTTCGCAATCGCCGTGGCAGCACGGCCATCGAATTCTCGATACTTGCATTGCCGTTCGCCCTCCTCGTATTCGCCATCCTTGAAAGCTGCATCTCGTTCGCCGGCCAGGAAGTGATGGCCAACATCACCGACGATGTCGCGCGTCAGTTGCGCACGGGCCAGCTGCGGCCGGCCGATGTCGCCGGGAGCAAATTGACGACCCTGATCTGCGGCAGGCTGCAGATCATCGTCTCCACGGATTGCCCGCAACAGCTGCTGGTGGACCTTCGCGAGTATCCGACCTTCGCGGACGCGGCCACCGCGACCTTCAAGATTCAGAACGGCGATGTCGTGCTGATGCAAGGCACGAACTCACAGACTTTCGCAAACACGCCTGGCCTGGCGGAATCGAAGAACATGCTGCGGGTCTTCTATAAATGGCCTGTCATGACCGATCTGATGGCCAAGTCGATGGCCAATCTGAGTGGTGGCAGGACGCTGCATTTTGCGTCGGTGACCTGGCAGAACGAGCCGTTCGACAATTGAGTTCGGAACTACCAACAAGAAAAAGGCAAATGCCATGATGCGTGCGGGGGCACATCTGAAAATTGCGGAGTCCTGGAGCAGGGCGATCGGATTCTGGTCTAACCGCAAGGGCATCGCGGCGGTCGAGTTCGCTCTTATCGTTCCGATTCTGCTGGTCATGTATTTCATGACCATGGAGGCTTCGCAGGCCATCGAGACCAGCAAGAAGGTCAGCCGCATCGGCAGCATGGTTGCCGATCTCGTCACGCAGCAGCCGACCATCGTCAAGGCGGATCTCGACGCCATCATGAAAATCGGCACCTCGACCATTCAGCCCTACAACCGCTCGACCCCGAACATCACCATCACGGCAATACAGGTCACCACCGATACACCGCCCAAGGTCCTGGTCGTGTGGTCGCGCAAGGTTGACACTGGCGTCTATAGTGCCGCGGCCGCCGCGGGCACGGCCACAACGGTTCCGGCAACGCTCAAGGTGGCCGGCACCTTTCTCATCCGCGTGGACAGCAATCTGAGCTATACGCCGATCATAGGCTGGACGACGGACACCCAACAAAAGCTTGGGCTGACCAAATCCCTCACCACCACGATCCCGATGGGCGAGACCTACTATCTGCGTCCGCGCAGAAGCCTGACCATCCCCTGCGGCGATTGCTGAAGCCTTTTACTGCCGGCCACCATCGGCCGACCCCAGGCGCACGATGGCCTCGGCCGTCGCATAATCCTTTCGGGCCACGGTCAGAAAGCCGCCGGAGTGCTTCGATTCCAGGAGATCGTAGACATCCGGCGTCGTCGATTTGAGGTTGGTGAGAAACACGGTCAGCCGGCGCCTGGCTTCCGGGTCGAGATCGCTGCGCACGGCATGGGGACCGTATCTCAGCAGGCTCGACATCCACACGACCTGGAGGGCCGATGGCGAAAGGCCGGCCGCTTCGAGCCTGGCCTGCGTGCCACCGGATAGCAGCGGCTGGCCGTCGGCCGCGGCCCTCACCCAGCCGAACGTGGCGTCGGCCCGGCCGTCGACAAGCATGGTTTCCGCCGCGGACGCCGTATCGGTATGGATGAGAAACGGGGCATCGTCCGCAATCTCAGCGTGTTCGGCGGCCAGCTCTGTCAGCGGCAAAAGCGAGCCCCCGACACTGTCCGGCGGCGGCATGGCGATCCGGTGCGTCTCCATCGCCGCCAGGCCGGACAGCTTGCCGTCCCGGGTCAACAGCACGGAGCGGATGCCGGCCGCACCATCGGAATCGACCGGAGCCACAAGCGGTTCGACACATCCGCAACGCTGCAGCGCCGTCGCGTAGGCCGTCGTCGAATAGATGGCATACTCGATCCGGGCGTTGGCCTGCGCCTCGATCAGTGCCGCGTAATCGCGCGCAACGACGAACTCCACCTTCATGCCAAGGGCGTTGGTAAAGGATTGCGTCAGCAGCGCCAGTCCCGGAACGGTGTTGCCGGCGCCGGGCTCGGCGACGATGCCAATGCGGAATGTGCCGATATCGTCGCGCCAGTCGGCCCGCGCCGGACCACAGCAGAGCGCGCCGTGCATAACCACAAGGGCAGCACATGTCTTCAGCGCGGCGTTCATGACAAGACCGTCCTGCATTTCCTTCGATCCATGCCCAAGCCCGTGCGTCGTGACGCTTTACATGTCGGATTGGGCCTGCCGTCGTTGCCCCAAACCTGCGCGCACTTATGGGCGACATGCTCTCTTGGTTTGTCCATGTCGTTGACCCAAAACCGCTGCGCACTTTCGGGCGACATGGACAGGACTATCGCGCCAAGCCGTTGCCGTTTGGTTTCCGAATTGCCAATGCCGCCTTGGAACCCTATGTCTGGGCGTCCAAACTGGCAACAATGACCCGATGGCGCGCGCTTTCCTCTTCGTCCTGGACTCTTTCGGCATCGGCGGTGCGGCCGACGCCGAACGCTATGGCGACGCCGGCGCCAACACGCTTGCGCATATCGCCGAAGCTTGCGCCGAAGGGCGCGCGGATCGCGAGCGGCTTCGGCAAGGGCCGCTGTTCGTCCCGCATATGGCGTCGCTCGGGCTTGGCAAGGCAGCGGAGACGGCGACAGGGTTGGGTTTTGCCCATTTCGGGACGGATCTGGTCGCCAACGCCTTCCATGGCGCGGCACAGGAAGTTTCGAGCGGCAAGGACACGCCCTCCGGCCACTGGGAGATCGCCGGGCTGCCGGTGCGTTTCGACTGGGGTTACTTTCCGGATACGGTTCCCGCCTTTCCGGCAGATCTGACCGCGGCGATGATCCGCGAGGGCGAGGTGCCAGGCATTCTCGGCAACTGCCATGCGCCGGGCACCGAGATCATCGAACGGTTCGGCGAGGAACACATCCGTACCGGCAAGCCGATCTGCTACACCTCCGTCGACTCGGTCCTGCAGATCGCCGCGCATGAAGTTCATTTCGGGTTGGATCGGCTTTATGAATTCTGTCAGGTGGTGCGCCGGCTGGTTGATCCGCTCAGAATCGGACGCGTGATCGCACGGCCGTTCGTCGGCGAGACCGCCGCCACCTTCCAGCGGACCTACAACCGCCATGACTATGCCGTGCCACCGCCGGAGCCGACCTTGCTTGACCGGCTGACGGCGCGGGGAAGCCGCGTCATCGCCGTCGGCAAGATCGGCGACATCTTCGCCCATCGCGGGATTTCGGAAGTGCGCAAGGCTGCCGGCAACATGGCCATGTTCGACAAGGCGCTCGGTGCGATGGACGATGCCGGCGACGGCGATCTCGTTTTCGCCAATTTCGTCGATTTCGACACCGAATTCGGCCATCGCCGCGACGTCGCCGGCTATGCCGCCGCGCTCGAGGCCTTCGACCGACGGCTGCCGGAAGCATTCGCCAAGCTGCGGCAGGGCGACCTGCTCATCCTGACGGCCGACCACGGCAATGATCCGACCTGGCGAGGGACCGATCACACGCGTGAACGCATCCCGGTGATCGGCATGGGACCGGGTCTGGCAGGTGGCGACATCGGACTGAGAACGACCTTCGCCGATATCGGCGAAACCGTCGCCGAACACCTCGGGCTGGCGCCTGGCCGCCACGGCACTTCTTTCCATGCGATGATTGGCGGCCATGCCTGAATTGCCCGAAGTCGAAACGGTCCGGCGTGGCCTGCAGCCGGTCCTGGAAGGTGCCCGTCTGACCAGGGTCGAGGCGCGTCGGCCAGACCTGCGGTTTCCCTTTCCCGAACGGTTTTCGGAAAGGCTGACCGGCAGGACCATCACTGCACTCGGCCGCCGGGCCAAATATCTGACCATGCATGTGCAGGACGGCCCGGTGCTGATCTGCCATCTCGGCATGTCGGGCTCCTTTCGCATCGAGACCGGCGACGACGGCGAGACACCCGGCGTGTTCCACCACGAGCGCTCGAAAAGCACGGCACACGACCATGTCGTGTTCGATGTGGTCGGTGCCGACGGCGCCCGGTCACGCGTGATCTTCAACGACCCGCGCCGCTTCGGTTTCATGCTGTTTGCGGAAGGATCGCCGGAGACGCACCCGATGCTGGCCGGACTGGGCGTCGAGCCAACGGGCAATACGCTGGACGGCGCGCTGCTCGCCTCGTTGCTGCAAGGCCGCGGATCGCCGCTGAAGGCAGCACTTCTTGACCAGAAGCTGATCGCGGGACTAGGCAATATTTATGTCTCGGAGGCGCTTTGGCGCGCCGGCCTGTCGCCCTTGCGCGAGGCGGGCACCATCGCCAAGCCGGGCAAGAAGGCCAGACAACAAAGCGAACGCCTGGCCGAGGCGATCCGCTCTGTCATATCGGACGCCATCGCCGCCGGCGGGTCTTCGCTGCGCGACTACATGCACACCGATGGATCGCTGGGCTATTTCCAGCATTCCTTCGCCGTCTACGACCGTGAGGGCGAGCCCTGCCCGAAGCCCGGCTGCGGCGGCCATATCGAGCGCGTCGTGCAGAGCGGACGCTCGACCTTCTATTGCCGGACGTGTCAGAGCTAGTTAGACCGGGGTCGAGCGAGGAGAAGCAGCCATGGCCTATGAAACGATCATCACCGAGACGCGCGGCAAGGTCGGACTGGTCACTCTGAACCGGCCAAAGGCGCTCAATGCGCTGAACCTTCAGCTACTCGCCGAACTGGTCGCAGCCGTGAAAGACTTCGATGCCGACGCCGGCATCGGCGCCGTGGTCATTACAGGTTCCGACAAGGCCTTTGCCGCCGGCGCCGACATCAAGGAAATGCAGGCAATCTCCTTTGCAGATGCGTATCTGCAGGACCTGTTCGTCGGCTGGGAAGAGCTGACGCGGGTGCGGAAACCCGTTATCGCCGCGGTGGCCGGCTACGCGCTCGGCGGCGGATGCGAGTTGGCAATGATGTGCGACTTCATCATTGCCGCCGACACGGCCAAATTCGGCCAGCCCGAAATCACCCTCGGCGTCATTCCCGGCATGGGCGGGTCGCAACGCCTGACCCGGTTTGTCGGCAAGTCGAAGGCGATGGACATGTGCCTGACCGGAAGGATGATGGATGCGGCGGAAGCCGAGCGCTCAGGCCTGGTGTCGCGGGTCGTGCCCGCCGCCGAGCTTGTCGAGGAGGTGGTCAAGGCGGCGGCCAAGATCGCCGACTTCTCGCTTCCGTCGGTGATGATGGCGAAGGAAGCCGTCAACCGTTCCTATGAGACGACGCTGGCCGAGGGATTGCGGTTCGAACGTCGTCTGTTCCACTCGCTTTTCGCGCTCGAAGACCAGAAGGAAGGCATGGCGGCCTTCGCCGAAAAGCGGAAGCCGAATTTCGCCAACCGGTAGAGCCGTGCCCGCCCGCGATCGAAACCCTGTGGCGTCGGCCAAAAAGAACGCCAGGCAGCGTTGACGCGCCGGAAAAGCTGAACTATAAGCCGCACCAACCGAGGCGGCCCTGTGGCTGCCCGTTTGTTTTTTGCGCCCTGCGGCATGCCGCGTGCGCCGACCAGATCAGAAGAGAGGCATCATGGCCAACACATCCTCGGCCAAAAAGGCAACGCGCAAGATCGCCCGCCGCGCAGCGATCAACAAGAACCGCCGCTCGCGCGTGCGCACCTATGTCCGCCAGGTCGAGGAGGCGCTCGCCTCCGGTGACAAGACTGCCGCGCAGGCCGCCTTCAAGGCCGCCGAGCCGGAATTGATGCGTGCCGCAACCAAAGGCGTCATCCACAAGAACACAGCGTCCCGCAAGGTCTCGCGTCTGGCTGCACGACTCAAGGTGCTGTCGGCCTAACATCGCCTATACAGACTAGCTTGTCTAAAACCCGGCCGATTGTGCCGGGTTTTTTTCGTTTGCCGGCAAGTACTTAAAAAGAATGCTCGGAGACGTCGCCCAAGGCGGATTCCAAGCTTCGAAATGCTTTGCCGGCACATACATGCCCGCTGATGGTTGATATGCTTAAAAAGTGCCGCTCTAGAAATTCTCGATTATCATAAATAAGCAATATTTTTCAGATAGTTACTCACGGTCATCCACAGCCTGTCCACAGCACCCCAAAGGGACGGGAGGACAACTGCCTGTCAAGCGAATTATTTCAGAATATTTCGTATCGCCCCGGCTTTTTCATATTCGCCGGAAAAGGGTTTGAATCACAATGGCTTTGTCAAAATACGCAGCTGCGGTATGGCGCCCGAAGGCGCCGGAGGTAACCAGATTCCTTAAAAATCCGTTAGACGTGGCCTTGCCCTATCCACAGCGATTTCGGTAATGTCCATCCATCGAAGGGGACGGGCCTCTGGCCCTTAACCCAGCCTGACGCGGCCAGCTTAAATTGGCGGGATTTGCGACGCGGATCAAGTCCGCGGACGGCTTTGGTTTGCTCTTTTCGATACGGTAGGGGACTGGCGTAACGAGACATGGCAGGTTGACAGCGCGCCGGCGTTTTTCGCCGGACGATGTTGTATTGCCCGGACATACCCAACGCGGACTGGCTTCCATGGGCCGGCACCGGTTCCCTTCGATACTGGGCGACGTTCATTGCCGGCGGCGGCAACGGGCATCGTAGCGAAGACACAGTCGCTGGAAACAAGGATGCAGGAGGCGCATCCCCGGCGAAAAAACAGGTACTAGAAAGACAAGGAACTCGATCATGCAGAGCGGCATCGAAAGGGAGCTTACGGGCGACCTCCCATTTCCTGGAACTTTGATCGGAGCAAACGAGATGGCGGTCTCCAGCGACGCGGAACAGAAGTTCGACCGGGTCAAGGCCCAGTTGAAGGCGCGTCTGGGAGCTGAAGTCTATTCGAGCTGGTTCGGCCGCATGAAGGTCGCGGAAGCGTCCAAGGGCATTGTCCGCATCTCGGTCCCCACCGCGTTCCTGCGCTCGTGGATCAATGGCCATTATCTCGACCTGATCTCCGACCTGTGGAAGCAGGAGGATGCCGATCTCCTCAAGATCGAGATCGTGGTGCGCACGGCCACCCGTCAGGGGCGCAGCCATGTCGAACCGGAATTGGCGCCGGCGCGCAAGATGACACGACAGACGCAGACGGCGCTGGCCGCCGGCACCGTAAGCCCCGGCAGGGTGGAACGCCCCCCCGTGCCGCGCCCGGGTGCGGCGGTCGAGAGCGAGTTCCGCCACAATGTGCTGGGGTCGCCGCTTGATCCGCGCTACACGTTCGGCTCCTTCATCGAGGGGCCGTCGAACCGGGTGGCCTTCGCCGCCGCCAAGGCCGTGGCGGAATCGCAGTCGAGCGCCGTGCGCTTCAATCCGCTATTCCTGCATGCGACCGTCGGGCTCGGCAAGACCCACCTGCTGCAGGCCATCGCGGCGGAATCGCTGAAGCAGAACCCGAAGTCCCGCGTCGTCTATCTCACCGCGGAATATTTCATGTGGCGCTTCGCCACGGCGATCCGCGACAACAACGCGCTGACGCTCAAGGAGCAGCTGCGCGACATCGACCTCCTGATCATCGACGACATGCAGTTCCTGCAGGGCAAGTCGATCCAGCATGAATTCTGCCATTTGATCAACATGCTGCTCGACAGCGCCAAGCAGGTCGTTGTCGCTGCCGACCGGCCGCCGTCGGAGCTGGAATCGCTGGAGCCGCGCGTCCGCTCGCGCCTCAATGGCGGCGTCGCGCTTGAAATGTCGGCGCCCGATTTCGCCATGCGCCTCGGCATGCTCAAACTGCGCCTGGCCACGGCCAGGATCGACGACGCATCGCTCGACATTTCCGAAGAGATCCTCAATCACGTCGCCCGCACCGTGACCGGCAGCGGACGCGAACTGGAGGGCGCGTTCAATCAACTGCTGTTCCGGCAGTCGTTCGAGCCGCAGATCACCATCGACCGCATCGATGAGATCCTCGGGCACATCTATCGCACCGGCGAGCCGAAGCGGGTTCGCATCGAGGATATCCAGCGCATCGTGGCGCGCCACTACAATGTGTCGAAGACCGAATTGCTGTCCAATAGGCGCACGCGCACCATCGTCAAGCCGCGGCAGGTCGCGATGTACCTGTCGAAGGTGATGACACCGCGTTCCCTGCCCGAGATCGGACGGCGCTTCGGCGGCCGCGACCACACCACGGTGCTGCACGCCGTGCGCAAGATCGAGGACCTTTCCGGCAACGACAACACGCTGGCACAGGAACTCGAGCTGTTGCGACGGCTGATCAACGACCAGGCCTGACCGTTCCGGACAGGCAAGCCGGAACTGCGCTGGAATTCAACAGCTTACCTGCCCGGCGGTGAGCCCGGAATGGGCTCGCGGCATCGGCTGGCGACGATCCGGATTCCGGATTCAGCACACCGACTGACGGTCTTCGCGGTGTTTATCCCCAGAAAGCCCGCGCAGCCGGCCCGAACCGGTGTCGCGGGCTTGCGTTTGCTGGCTTTTTCCTGTCAGTTTACGCAGATTCTGAGCCTGTTCAGACCTTTCGCGGGGCGCCGCCAGCCGGAGACCCGCTCATCCTTTCAAGCGAGCCTGTTTCGTCATGCGTGTTATCCTGGAACGGTCAAATCTCCTGAAGTCGCTCAACCACGTCCACCGTGTGGTCGAACGGCGCAACACGATACCGATCCTGTCCAATGTGCTGCTCAGCGCCGAAGGCGCCAGCCTGGAAATGAAGGCCACCGACCTCGACCTGGAGGTGACGGAAGCAACCCCAGCCAAGGTGGAGCGTGGCGGGGCGACGACGGTTCCCGCGCATCTGCTCTACGACATCGTGCGCAAGCTCTCGGACGGCGCCGAGGTGATGCTGAAGACGGACGAGGACGGCAACGCCATGACGGTGACGTCGGGCCGCTCGAGCTTCCGCCTGCAGTGCCTGCCGCAATCCGATTTCCCCGAACTTTCGGCCGGATCCTTCTCGCATATCTTCCGGCTCGACTCGGTTGCCCTGAAGGGGCTGATCGAGAAGACGCAGTTCGCCATTTCCACCGAGGAGACGCGCTATTATCTCAACGGCATCTACCTGCACACGCATGAAGTCGGCGGCAAGCTGAAGCTGCGCTCGGTGGCGACCGACGGCCACCGCCTGGCGCGCGCCGAAATCGACGCGCCGGCGGGTTCCGAAGGCATGCCGGGCATCATCATTCCGCGCAAGACGGTGAGCGAGCTGCAGAAACTGGTCGACGATCCGGATGTCGCCGTGACCACCGAACTGTCCGATACCAAGATCCGCTTCACCATCGGCAGCGTGGTCCTGACCTCGAAGCTGATCGACGGCACCTTCCCCGATTATCAGCGGGTCATTCCGACGGGCAACGACAAGAAGCTGATCCTCGACCGCCAGAGCTTTGCCGCCGCGGTCGATCGCGTCTCGACCATTTCCTCCGAACGCGGCCGCGCGGTGAAGCTTTCGATCAGCGAAGGCCAGGTGACGCTTGCGGTCAACAACCCGGATTCCGGCAGCGCCACCGAGGAACTGGCGGCCGATTACTCGTCCGACCCGATCGAGATCGGCTTCAACGCCAAATATCTGCTCGATGTCGCCGCGCAGTTGACCGGCACGGAAGCCAAATTCATGCTGGCCGATGCCGGTTCGCCGACCCTGATCCACGACATGGCCGACGAGACCGCGCTTTACGTGCTGATGCCGATGCGGGTGTAGCCTGCGGGTCATCGATCCGACTCAGCAATGGTTGCGGCACTTCTATAGGCGGATAGCGGTTGCCGGCACAGACGCATATAAGTAAGCTTACACTTACTAATTTCCGCAACTATGCGGCGCTGGCGATCGATCTCGCCCCGGGCGCCGTTGTGTTTTCCGGCGACAATGGTGCCGGCAAAACCAACCTGCTCGAAGCGATTTCCTTTCTGACGCCCGGGCGTGGCCTGCGCCGTGCCCCTTACGCCGATGTCGCGCGCGAAGGCGGCGACGGCGGCTTTGCGCTGCATGCCCGGCTCGACGGGCCCGACGGCCAGGTCGAGATCGGCACGGGCATTTCGGTTGGCGAAGGCGAGGGTGGCAGGCGGGTTCGCATCAACGGCGCGACCGCCCGATCGGCCGAAGACATGCTGGAATGGCTGCGCGTGGTGTGGCTGACGCCGGCCATGGATGCGCTGTTCACCGGCCCGGCCGCGGATCGCCGGCGCTTTCTCGACCGGCTGGTGCTGGCGATCGATCCCGGCCACGGCCAGCGTGCGCTCGACTACGAAAAGGCGATGCGGAGCCGTAATCGCCTACTTACGGACGGATCTCGGGATGATCGCTGGTTCGAGGCGATCGAGACGCAGATGGCCGAAACGGGCGTCGCTATTGCGGCGGCGCGCGCCGAACTGGTGCGCTTGCTCGCCGCCATGATCGACAGGCTGCCCGACACAGGGCCTTTCCCTCAGGCCGACATCAGCCTTTCAGGCGATCTGGAAGCCGAGGTTTCCAGCGCACCGGCGGTCGATGTCGAGGAGCGGTTCCGCCGGGCGCTCGCCGGCGGACGTGATCGCGATCGTGCCGCGGGACGAACGCTGGAAGGCCCGCACCGTTCCGATCTTCTGGTGCGGCACCGGCCCAAGGCGATGCCGGCCGAGCTCTGTTCGACCGGCGAGCAGAAGGCCTTGCTGGTCGGCATCGTGCTCTCGCACGCACGGCTAACCGGCGAGATGTCCGGTATGACGCCGATTCTGCTGCTGGATGAGATCGCAGCACACCTCGACGGCGGGCGGCGGGCGGCACTGTTCTCGATCCTCGAGGAGTTGAACTGCCAGGCCTTCATGACGGGAACCGATGCCGCGCTGTTTTCCAGCCTCAAGGGGCGCGCACAGTTCCTGACGGTCGACCATGGCACGGTTGGGCCAACCGAAGACGCCTGACAAGGTTTTTCGGCCGCTGTATTGTCCTGACATGACGACCACCCTCACCGCCGACGAGATCGAACGCTATGCCCGCCACATCGTGCTGCCGGAGGTCGGCGGTGCGGGCCAACAGAAGCTCAAGCAGGCGCGCGTACTGGTGATAGGCGCCGGCGGGCTGGGCGCGCCGGTGCTCGAATACCTTGCGGCGGCCGGCGTCGGCACGCTCGGCATTGTCGACGACGACACCGTGTCGCTCTCCAATTTGCAGCGTCAGGTCATCCACGACACCGATACGGTCGGCAAGCTGAAAACCGACAGCGCCAGGGCGGCAATCGCCCGCATCAATCCCAACACCGCGGTCGAGACGCACACGTTCCGGCTGAGCGCGGACAACGCCCCTGCCCTCGTTGCCCGATATGACATAGTGGTCGACGGTTCCGACAACTTCGAGACCCGTTATACTGTGGCCGACGCCTGTGCGAGCGCGCGTAAACCCCTGGTGCATGCCGCCGTTGGCCGCTTCGACGGCTCGGTGACGGTGCTGAAGCCTTTCGGGGTCGGCAAGGATGGCAAGCCTAACCCGGGCTATCGCGATCTCTTTCCCGAAGCGCCACCGCCCGGCCTGGTGCCCTCCTGCGCCGAGGCCGGGGTGCTTGGTGCGCTGACCGGCGTCGTCGGCACGCTGCAGGCGATGGAGGCCATCAAGCTGATCACTGGCATTGGCGAGCCGCTGGTCGGCCGGCTGCTGCTCTACGATGCGCTCGCCGCGCGCTTTGAGACGATCCGCTACGGCAGACGCTGATCTTGGAGCGGACCATGCCCCTGACAATCGACCGCATTCCGGCCGATTTCGGCCGCTGGGACGAGGCGCTTGCCTTGATCATGCATGCCTTCGCCTTCATGGACGGCGTCATCGACCCGCCGTCCTCGGCTCACCTGCTCACCGTCGATACACTGCGCGACAAGGCCTTGCGCGAGACCGGTTTCGTGGCTCTCGATGACGACAGGATCGTCGGCTGCGTCTTTGCCCAGGAAAGGGCTGACGATCTTTATGTCGGCAAGCTCGCCGTCGCCCCGGACTGCCAGAGGCGAGGCATTGGCCGGCGGCTGATACAGGCGGTCGAACGTCTCGCGCTCGACCGCGGCAAGGCGGCGCTGAAGTTGCAGACGCGTATCGAACTCACCGCCAATCACGCCGCCTTTGCCCGCCTCGGCTTTCACGAGACTGGGCGGACGGCGCATGAGGGCTACGCCAGGCCGACCTCTATCACCATGCGCAAGGCTCTTTCGTAAGCCTTGGCTTGCATTTGAAGAACGAACCAGGAGCGCGCCGCCGCGATACCGTCAGGTTCTGAGCGGCAGCACGCGGTCCGGCGGGCGGTGACCGTCAACGAAGGCGCGGATGTTGATGATGACCTTCTCGCCCATGTCGATGCGGCCCTCGAGCGTCGCCGAACCCATATGCGGCAAAAGCACGACCTTGTGCCGGGCGGCGAGCTTGAGCAGCTTGGCATTGAGCGCCGGCTCATGCTCGTAGACGTCGAGGCCGGCGCCGGCGATCTTGCCGTCCTGAATCAGCTTGACCAGCGCTTCCTCGTCGATGATGTCGCCACGCGCGGTGTTGACGACATAGGCCGTGGGCTGCAGCAGTGCCAGGCGCCGTGCCGACAAAAGATGGAAGGTCGCGGGCGTCGACGGACAATTGACGGAGATGATGTCCATGCGGGCCAGCATCTGGTCGAGGCTCTCCCAATAGGTCGCCTCCAGCCCGTCCTCGACCGCCGGCAAAACGCGATGGCGGTTGTGATAGTGGATGGAAAGGCCGAAAGCCTTGGCCCGGCGCGCGACGGCCGTGCCGATGCGGCCCATGCCGACAATGCCCAGCCGCTTGCCCCAGATGCGCCGGCCAAGCATCCAGGTCGGCGACCAGCCGGCCCATTTCTTGTCGCCGGTGAGCACATTGGCGCCCTCCGCGAGCCGGCGCGGCACCGCCAGCATCAGCGCCATTGTCATGTCGGCGGTATCTTCGGTCAGCACATTGGGCGTGTTGGTGACGGTGATGCCCCTCTTGGCGGCCGCGGCCACGTCGATCTTGTCGACGCCGTTGCCGAAATTGGCGATCAGCTTGAGGTTGTCGCCGGCCTGGGCGATCAGCGCCGCGTCGATCTGGTCGGTCACCGTCGGCACCAGCACGTCGGCTTCCTTGACCGCGGCGACCAGCTCCGGCTGCGTCATCGGCCTGTCCTCGACATTCAGCCTGGCGTCGAACAGCTCGCGCATGCGGGTCTCGACCGGGTCGGGCAGCTTTCGCGTGATGACCACGAGAGGCTTCTTTTTGCCTACCATTGTTTCCCTCGTTGAGACCTCTTTAACCAAGACCGGCGAAACTGAAAGCCGGTCGCGGTAGCCGATTTACCCATGTAACAAGCGGTGCCGCCGAAGACAAAGAAAAAGGGGTGCCAAGGCCACCAGGCCGGCGCCGAAAGGAACGAAAGTGTCTGGTTTCGCGTCGCTTCGCCTGGCCCTCAGCGCAGCATTTCTCGGCGCTCTCCTCTATCCCCCGCTTGCCGCGGCGCAGAGCGCGGCCGCGCCCGCCCAGAGCGCCGTCACGCTCGGGCCGAGCGGCCTGCCGCTGCCGCGATTCGTCAGCCTGAAGTCCGGCCGCGTCAATTCGCGCGTCGGCCCCGGCGCCAACTACTCGGTCGACTGGATGTATATGAAGGCCGGCCTGCCGATGGAGGTCGTCCAGGAATTCGACACGTGGCGCCGCGTGCGCGATGCGGATGGCTCGGAGGGCTGGATCAATCAGTCGCTGCTGTCAGGCCGGCGCACGGCGATCATCGCGCCCTGGCAGCGCGGCAAGGGCGCCCAGATCAACCTTATGAAAAGCCCCGACAAGGATGCCCGTGTGGTGGCGATCGTCGAGCCGGGCGTCATGGGCACGATTAAGTCCTGCGACGGCCAGTGGTGCGAAATGACGCTCGACGGCCACACCGGCTGGCTCGCCCAGGCGGCGGTCTGGGGCGCCTATCCCGGCGAGCGGGTCAAGGACTGAGGCCGTCCCGCTTGCGCCCGATGGGGCCAAGGTGGGTGTCCTGAAAACCGGTTGACAGTTTCAGGCCGTAGCCCAGTGCACGGTCGATGGCGATGTGGGCGATCCAGATCAGTGCGACCGCGCCCGCGACCGCATGACCGGACAGGGACCCGACGAGCAGCAGCAGCACCGGTACGATGAGGATGTGCAAGGCGTTGTAGGCGATGGCGCCGATGCGCGGCCCGCCGAGATAGCCGAACATTGACAGGTCCGGCGCCAGGATGAGCAATCCGAAGAGCCACCAGGAAACGCCTGACCAAGCGTAGAAGACGATCGCAACGGCCGCCACGACAGCCCATTCGAGCCGGATTATCAGCTCGAGGGGTTTCATCCCGGACAGATTATTCTGGCCGGACAGATCATTCCCGGCCGGGCCGATCGTTCTGGCCTCACCGGTTCATTCCTGGCGCTTGGGGCGCAGCCTCACCACGATGTCGACATTGGCGATTTCCATGCCCTCGGGCGGATCCGGCAGGTTGGTGACCGTCACCGGACCATTGGCGATGTCGAAAATCCGGTTTTCGCCTTCGATGTAGAAATGATGGTGGTCGGAGGTGTTGGTGTCGAAATAGGTCTTGGCGCCCTCGACGGCGAGGATGCGCAGCAGACCCGCCTGGGTGAACTGGTGGAGCGCGTTGTAGACCGTGGCCAGCGACACCGGCACGCCGGCGGCCAGCGCCTCCTCGTGCAGTTCCTCGGCCGAGAGATGGCGATCGCCCTTGGCGAAAAGCAGGTCGGCCAGCGCAATGCGCTGCCGCGTCGGCCTTAGGCCGGCTTCACGTACCCGCTTGTCCACAGCGACATTTTCCTTCCGGCAGCCCCGGTCCATCTGGTCTTCCAAGCCAACAGTCCCGCTTCAAGACACGCCCAGAATGGCAAAAAAATGAATGTCTGCCGAAACCGGACCCCTGTTGACATATATTCTGTCGTCCGAATGCGATCAATAGCGCGCATTGACCCGAGCAGACTGGCGGGTTAAGCGCAAACGCCGGTTTCCGGCCTGAAACAGATTGTGTTAGGACACCAACGACAAGGGCGCGCTACCGCCCGGACGATATGGGGACGAGATTGATGGCGGGTAAATCCAGCTACGACTACGAAGAATTGCTGGCCTGCGCCCGCGGCGAGCTGTTCGGAGAGGGCAATGCCCAGCTGCCCTACCCGCCGATGCTGATGTTCGATCGTATCACCGAGATCAGCGAGACCGGCGGTGCCTTCGACAAGGGCTTCATCCGTGCGGAGTTCGACATCAAACCGGACCTGTGGTTCTTCGCCTGCCATTTCATCGGCAATCCGATCATGCCAGGATGCCTCGGCCTGGACGCCTTGTGGCAGTTGACCGGCTTCTATCTTGGCTGGCTCGGCGAACCCGGCAAGGGAATGGCGCTGTCGACCGGTGAGGTCAAGTTCAAGGGCATGGTCACGCCATCGGTCAAGAAGGTCGAGTATGGCGTGGATTTCAAGCGTGTCATGCGCGGCCGGTTGGTGCTGGGCATCGCCGATGGCTGGATGAAGGCGGATGGCGAGCCCATATATGCGGCGACGGACCTGAAGGTCGGTCTGTCCAAGCAGTCGGCGGTCGCTTGACCGCACCCTTGGCCGACCCACTGGCCAGCATCCCTGGAAGGAGTTGCGAATGAGACGTGTCGTAGTCACAGGCCTCGGCATCGTGTCGTCGATCGGCAACAATGCCAACGAGGTGCAGACCTCGCTGCATGACGCCAGATCCGGCATCAGCTTTTCCGATTCCTTTGCCGAGCACGGCTTCCGCTGCCAGGTCTGGGGCGCACCGACACTCGACCCCTCGGCCATGATCGATCGCCGCGCGATGCGCTTCCTGAGCCAAGGTGCTGCCTGGAACCACGTCGCCATGGACCAGGCGATCGCCGATGCGGGCCTCGGCGAAAGCGACATCACCAATGAGCGCACCGGCATCGTCATGGGCTCGGGCGGCCCCTCCACCCGCACCATCGTCGAGGCGGCCGAAACCACGCTGAAGAACGGCAGCCCCAAGCGCATCGGCCCCTTCGCGGTGCCGAAGGCGATGTCGTCGACCGCGTCGGCAACGCTGGCCACCTGGTTCAAAATCCACGGCGTCAACTATTCGATCTCGTCGGCCTGCTCGACCTCGGCGCATTGCATCGGCAATGGCTACGAGCTGATCCAATGGGGCAAGCAGGACATGGTCTTTGCCGGCGGCCACGAGGATCTCGACTGGACGATGTCGGATCTGTTCGACGCAATGGGCGCCATGTCGTCCAAGTTCAACGACAGGCCCTCGGCCGCGTCCCGCGCCTATGACGTCAATCGCGACGGCTTCGTCATCGCCGGCGGCGCCGGCGTGCTGGTGCTTGAGGAGCTTGAGCATGCCAAGGCGCGCGGCGCCAAGATCTACGCCGAGATCGTCGGCTACGGCGCGACCTCGGACGGCTACGACATGGTGGCCCCCTCCGGCGAAGGCGCGGTCCGCTGCATGCGCCAGGCGCTGGCGACGGTCTCCACGCCCGTCGACTACATCAACACCCACGGCACCTCGACGCCGGTGGGAGATTCCAAGGAAATGGGCGCCATCCGCGAAGTCTTCGGCGAAAAGATGCCGTTCATCACCTCGACAAAGTCGCTGACCGGCCATTCGCTGGGCGCGGCCGGCGTTCAGGAGTCCATCTATTCGATCCTGATGATGCAAGGCGGCTTCATCGGCGAAAGCGCCCATATCGAAACCCTCGACCCCGAATTCGAGGGCATGCCGATCGTGCGCAAGCGCATCGACAACGCCAAGATCGACACCGTCCTGTCAAATTCCTTCGGTTTCGGTGGCACCAACGCAACGCTCGTTTTCCAGCGCTATTCCGCATAAGGCCAGCGGTTTTCTAAGGGGATTGCCTGCCATGGACGGATTGATGAAGGGCAAGCGCGGGCTTGTCATGGGTGTTGCCAACGATCATTCGATCGCCTGGGGCATCGCCAAGAAATTGTCCGAACATGGGGCGGAGCTCGCCTTCACCTACCAGGGCGAGGCCTTCGGCCGCCGGGTCAAGCCGCTCGCCGACAAGCTCGGCGCCTCACTGGTCGTTCCCTGCGATGTCGAGGACAGCGCTTCGGTCGCCGCCACGTTCGAAACGCTCGGCAAGGAATGGGGCGGACTGGACTTCGTCGTCCACGCCATCGGCTTTTCCGACAAGAATGAGTTGAAGGGGCTCTACGCCGACACCAGCCGGGACAATTTCGTCCGCACCATGGTGATTTCCTGCTACTCCTTCACCGAAGTGGCCCGCAACGCGGCGGCACTGATGACCGAAGGCGGCTCGATGATCACGCTGACCTATGCCGGTTCGGTCCGCGTCATGCCGAACTACAATGTCATGGGCGTCGCCAAGGCCGGCCTCGAGGCCAGCGTGCGCTACCTTGCCAACGACTACGGTCCGCGTGGCATCCGGGTGAACGGCATCTCGGCGGGCCCGGTGCGCACGCTCGCCGGCGCCGGCATTTCGGACGCCCGTCACATGTTCTCCTACCAGCAGCGCAACTCGCCGTTGCGCCGCACGGTGACCATAGACGAGGTCGGCGGCTCCGCGCTTTATTTGCTGTCCGACCTCGCATCGGGCGTCACCGGCGAAATCCACTATGTCGATTCCGGCTATCACATCGTCTCGATGCCGACGCTCGACGAGTTGAAGCAGACGGATGGCTAACTGGCCGTTAAGAATCAAGGCGCCAAGCTATGGGCAACCGTTTTGGAAAAATGGCTCTTTTCCAGTAAAGAAAATAATCTTCTCCAGTAAAATTGGATACATTCGCGGAAACTCATTTTAAGTAGATTTCCGCTATAGAGTCCCGCAATCTGGGGACCTTTGAATGACTGCCGTCAGCAACCCGAAGCGAACACCGGTGTTCCGACTGCTCACGATAGCGAGTTCGGGCATTGGCAGTTTTGTCCTCGGCATCTGGGGCTTGAAGCACGGCCTCGGCGACGGGTTTGCCGGCATATCGATGGACATGATGGTCGCGATCATGGCTGCGCTCTGCGCGCTGGCGGCGTCGGTGGCGGCCATGTCGTTCTTCGCCGGCGTCGATGAATCGGCCGATTTCGTCTTCAACGAAACCCATTTCGACAAGCTGACCGGACTGCTGGCGCGCCCGGCGATGGTCGGCAAGATCGCCGAGGCGGCATGCGCGACAAGCCGGACCGGAGAACCGGTGTTCCTGATCGACATCGACATCGACCGGTTCAAGCAGATCAACGACGCGATCGGCTATACGCAGGGCGACGAGTTGATCCGCGCCTTCACCAAGCGGCTGCAGGCCTGCGTGCCCGCACGCGCCCTGGTCGGGCGTATCGGCGCCGGCGAGTTCGCGGTGCTGCTTGCGGATCATCAGATCCAGGGAACGATGGAAAGCATGGTCGAAAGGCTCATCGACGAAATGATGGAGCCCTATGAGCTGAGCACCCATCAGCAGTCGGTGAGCCTGTCGGTGGGTATCGTGGCCATGCCCAAGGATGGCGTCGATCCGGTCCTTATCCTGCGCCGCTCCAACCTGGCGCTGCAGAATGCGCGCGCCGGCGGGGTCGGCAACTGGTCGGTGTTCGACAGCGAGATGGGGCGTGTCGCCGATCATCGTCAATGGGTCGAATCCGAACTGCACACCGCTTTCGAGCGCGGAGACTTCGACCTCCACTATCAGCCGCAGCTCGACCTGCCGACCGGCCGCATCATCGGCTACGAGGCGCTGATCCGCTGGAACCATCCCGAACGTGGCATGATCCCGCCCATGGAGTTCATCCAAATCGCCGAGGAAACCGGGATGATCAACCCGATCGGCGAATGGGTTCTGCGCAAGGCCTGCAGCGACGCCCGCCATCTGCCGGACGACTGTTTCGTCGCCGTGAACATCTCGCCGGTTCAGTTCATGACCAAGGACTTCGTCGGCATCGTGCGTGACACCATGCGGGCCACCGGCATCAAGCCGTCGCGGCTTGAGCTGGAAGTCACCGAGACGGCGATGATGCAGGACCGCGACCGCGCGGCCGCCATCCTGAAAGAGCTTGCCGAAATGGGCATCTCGGTTGCCGTCGACGATTTCGGCACCGGCTATTCCAACCTCAGCTACCTCATCGACTTCTCATTCGGCAAGCTAAAGATCGACCGTTCCTTCGTCAGCCGCATCGATACCGATTCCAGCTCCGGCGCTGTCGTCTCGACCATCGTCGGGCTTTCGCGCGCGCTCGGCGTCAGCATCATCGCCGAAGGCGTCGAGACCGAGAGCCAGGCGACGCTGTTGCGGGCCGCCGGCTGCGAGGTGGTGCAGGGTTACCTGTTCGGCCGTCCGGCGCCACTCAAGTTCAGGCTTGGCGACGAGCACGCCACCGACGAGGTCCGGCGCGTCGCCAACCTGCATTAGGCAAGTCAGCGCCGGGCGGAAAACACCTTGAACATGCCATCGCGGGCAAGCTCCGCGTGACTGGCAAAGGCAGCCGACAGCACGGGCTTGTAGGGAAGCTGGCGGTTGGCGACCATGAACAGCCTGCCACCGGGCTTCAACGCCTTGGCCGCCGCGCGGATCATGCCGGCACCGATCTCCGGCTCGGCCGCACGGCTGCGGTGGAAGGGCGGGTTCATGGCGATGACGTCATACCGGCGCTCGACAGGCTCGGCGAGCAGATCGGTCCAGAAGAAGCCCTGCGCCACTGTGTTGGCGAGGTTGCCCTTGGCCGCCTCCAGCGCATCGAAATCGGCCTCATAGAGATCGAGGCCCGACAGGCCTGACGAGCGGGCAGCCATCTCAGCCGCGACATACCCCCAGCCGGCGCAGAAATCGGCCGCATTGCCGCGCAGGTCACCAGGCAAATTGTCGACCAGCAGCTTCGAACCCGCATCGACGCGATCGAAGGAGAACATGCCGGGTGCGGTGTGGAACCGCTCCTCGATCAGCAAAGCGGGATTGGCGGCGCGAAGCGTGGCTGCGGCCTGCATATCCACCGGGCGGCGCAGCCAGAAGGCGATGCCGTGATATTTCGGCATATGGCCGTGGAGCGGCACGAGCTCGTCGACGCGCTTGCGCAGGCTGGCAATGCCGTCGTCCTTGCCGCCGGCGACGACGACAAGTCCGCCTGGCGCCACGCGCTCGAGGGCCTCGGCGACACGCAGTTCGTTCTGGCCGCGGTGACGGCCCGCGAGCACCAGCGCGGCATCAAACCCGTCCCCCTCGGTTTGCGGTGTGACGGCAAAGCCGGCCGCCTGCAATGCACGGAAATATGGCCGGAAGCCCTGCACGAGATGCAGCGTGGCCTCGAAACCCGACGGCACGCGCAGGCCGGGCTCGGCGCCGAGGAAGAGGATGCGTTCGCCCTTTCGCGGCAAGGAGAGAGCCTCGGCCTCGAACGGATGGAAAAGCGTCTTCAGCGCTTCAGCAGCCATAGAAGTGCTCCCAGAGTCTTGCGCAATTCCCAAGGGAAAGCGCCTCATACTTTCCTGAAACTGCTCCAAACGAAAACGGGCGCGACATAAGCCGCGCCCGCTTCGATTTTTCTGTCAGAGCGCTCAGGCGGCGTCTTCTTCGCCTTCGGCCTTCTTGTCGCGCACGATTTCCTTGCCTGTGGCCTGGTCGACGACCTTCATGGACAGGCGGACCTTGCCGCGTTCGTCGAAGCCCATCAGCTTGACCCAGACCTTGTCGCCTTCCTTGACGACGTCCGAGGTCTTGGCGACCCGCTCATTGGCGAGCTGCGAGATGTGGACGAGGCCGTCACGCGGACCGAAGAAGTTGACGAAGGCGCCGAAGTCGGCGGTCTTGACGACCGTGCCTTCGTAGATCTCGCCGACTTCCGGCTCGGCGACGATGGTGTGGATCCACTTCTTCGCCGCCTCGATCTCCTTGGCGTTCGAGGAAGCGATCTTCACCGTGCCGTCGTCCTCGATGTTGATCTTAGCGCCGGTCTTCTCGACGATCTCGCGGATGACCTTGCCGCCCGAACCGATGACATCGCGGATCTTGTCGGTCGGGATATGCATGACCTCGATGCGCGGCGCGAACTCGCCGAGTTCGGGGCGGGCGCCGGTCAGGGCATGCGCCATTTCGCCGAGGATATGCTGGCGGCCGTCCTTGGCCTGATCCAGCGCGATCTTCATGATCTCCTCGGTGATGCCCTCGATCTTGATGTCCATCTGCAGCGAGGTGATGCCGTTGGCGGTGCCGGCGACCTTGAAGTCCATGTCGCCGAGGTGATCCTCGTCGCCCAGGATGTCGGAGAGCACGGCGAAGCGCTCACCTTCCTTGATCAGGCCCATGGCGATACCGGCAACGGGCTTGGCCAGCGGCACGCCGGCATCCATCAGCGCCAGCGAGGTGCCGCAGACGGTGGCCATCGAGGACGAGCCGTTGGACTCGGTGATCTCCGAGACGACGCGCAGCGTGTAGGGGAACTGGTCAGCGCTCGGCAGCATCGGACGGATGGCGCGCCAGGCGAGCTTGCCGTGGCCAATTTCGCGGCGGCCCGGCGAACCCATGCGGCCGGTCTCACCGACGGAATAGGGAGGGAAGTTGTAGTGAAGGAGGAACTTCTCCTTGTACATGCCGGTCAGCGAATCGACATACTGCTCGTCTTCGCCGGTGCCGAGCGTGGCAACGACCAGCGCCTGGGTCTCGCCGCGCGTGAACAGGGCCGAACCATGGGTGCGCGGCAGGACGCCGACTTCCGAAACGATCTTGCGGACCGTCTTCAGGTCGCGACCGTCGATGCGCGAGCCGGTGTCGAGGATGTTCCAGCGCACGACCTTGGCCTGGAGTTCCTTGAACACCGAGCCGATCTGCTCGGAGGTGTACTTGGCCTCTTCGCCTTCGGCCGGAGCAAAGGCTGCCTTGACCTTCGCCTTGACGGCGTCGACGGCGGCATAGCGCTGCTGCTTGTCGGTGATCTTGTAGGCATTGCTGAGCTCGTCGCCGACGATCTTCAGCATCTCGCCTTCAAGCGCGGAATAGTCCGGCGCGGTGAAGTCGCGCGGCTCCTTGGCGGCGACTTCGGCCAGCTTGATGATGGCGTCGATGACCGGCTGGAAGCCCTTGTGGCCGAACATGACAGCGCCGAGCATCAGCTCTTCGCCAAGTTCCTTGGCTTCCGACTCAACCATCAGCACGGCGTCAGCGGTGCCGGCGACGACGAGGTCGAGCTTGGATTCCTGCATTTCGTCGATGTGCGGGTTCAGGACGTATTCGCCGTTGATGTAGCCGACGCGCGCGCCGCCGACCGGGCCCATGAAGGGAACGCCCGACAGGGTCAGGGCGGCCGAGGTGGCGACGATCGACAGGATGTCCGGATCATTTTCGAGATCGTGCTGGACGACGGTGACGACGATCTGCGTGTCGTTCTTGTAGCCGTCGGCGAAGAGCGGACGGATCGGGCGGTCGATGAGGCGCGAAACCAGCGTTTCCTTTTCGCTCGGACGGCCTTCCCGCTTGAAATAGCCGCCCGGGATCTTGCCGGCGGCATAGGTCTTTTCCTGGTAGTTGACGGTCAGCGGAAAGAAATCGAGGCCGGGCTTGGGCTCCTTCATCGAAACGACGGTGGCCAGAACCTTGGTCTCGCCGTAGGTGGCGAGCACGGCGCCGTCAGCCTGACGGGCGATCTTGCCGGTTTCGAGGATGAGCGGGCGACCGCCCCATTCGATTTCCACTTTGTGCTGATTGAACATGTCTTGTCCTTTGTATGAGGAAGGGCCGCGCCGTTTCAGCGTGCGCGGGTGCCCTTTCCCCTGGCTTCCTTTCTCGGGCAGCCACGGGCAAGACAACGGGAGGCTCGGGTCTGTCGGCACGGTGGCCATACGAGCGTCCTGCAATCCTGCCCCATGACCGTCCATGGGTGGCTCCGAGTGGCCCTCTGCGCGCTCGAAGCCGGATATGGCCAATCGATCGACCGGCCCGCGCACGACCCCGGTTTACGGAACACGTCATGCGCAATTCAGCTTTTCGGAGCGTCCGTCCGGCATCCCGATGGGGTGCGCGGCGCTCCAGTCCTGCATTCGAGATCGGATTGGCCCCGGTGCTCGAATGCGCGACCGGCGGACTCCTTGAGGGAGCCCGCCGGTCAATTCGTCAACGGCGCAGACCGAGCTTCTCGATCAGTGTCTGATAGCGCGCGTCGTCCTTGCGCTTGAGGTAATCAAGCAGGCTGCGGCGCTGGGACACGAGAGCGAGCAGACCACGGCGGGAATGGTTATCCTTCTTGTGGTCCTTGAAATGGTCGGTCAGGTTCTTGATGCGCTCGGAAAGGATGGCCACCTGGACTTCCGGAGACCCGGTATCGCCCTTGGCGGTCGCGAATTCACCCATCAATTCCTTTTTGCGCTCGGCAGTAATCGACATCGTGTTTTTCCTTATCTGTTTGAGGAAACGGGTCGCCCTCAGCCGGGATGTCGTCCAGCAGGGGCCGGTGCAGGCAAAGCGTCGTGGCGCTATGCTGCGGCGCATATAGTGCAATTCCCGGCAAAACACCAGCCCAATTCACCAAGCCGGCTTTTCAGCTCAAAATGGCAAGTTTTGTCGGCTTTAAAGCCATTTCTTCCATTTGAAGAAGGCAATCAGGCCGACCGCGACAAGCAGCATGAAGACGAGTGCCGCCGGATAACCATAGTAAGACCGCAGCTCCGGCATGTTCCATGGCGAGGTATCGGGACTGAAATTCATGCCCCAGACGCCGACCAGGAAGGTGAGCGGCATAAAGATGACCGAGACGATGGTGAGATAGCTGATGACGTCGTTGGTGCGCGCCTGGCTCAGCGACAGGTGCATCTCGATCAGCCCGGTCAGCATGTCGCGCTGGGTCTCGACCAGTTCGATCAGCCTGAGCGAGTGGTCGAGCGTGTCATTGAGGAAGACCTTGGTCTCGGCTCTGACATAGGGCACGTCGTTGCGGATCAGCGTCGCCAGCGCATCGCGCATCGGCCACAGCACGCCCTTCAGCACATTGGCGTCGCGCCGCAATTCGTGCAGCTGCCGCATCTGATGCTTGTGCGTGGAATGCAGCATCTCATCCTCGATGCCGTCGACCAGGTCGCCGGCCGCCTCGATTGGCGGGAAATAGCTGTCGACGATGGCGTCGATCAGCGCGTAGGCCAGATAGTCGGCGCCGCGCGTGCGCAAGCGGTTGGGCGCCGAACTCTCGATGCGCTTGCGCACCGGGTCGAACGGATCGCCCTCGCGCTCCTGGAAAGTGACGACGAAGTTCTCGCCGACGAAGAGGGCGATCTGTTCGTAGCGATGGGCGGTGACATCGTCGATCATGCGCACGACGACGAAGGCATGATCCTCGAAGAAATCGACCTTGGGCCGCTGGCCGGTGTTGACGACATCCTCCAGCGCCAGCGGATGCAGGCTGAAGATGCGGCCGATCTCCTCGATCAGCGGGATGTTGGCGAGGCCGGTGCAGTCGAGCCAGATCACCGGCCATTTGTGGCAATTGGCCTCGACATCGTCGATGCTGGCATTGTCGATGGTCTTGAACTTCTGCGGCGAGATCAGGGTCAGCCGCAATTCGGAGCGTCGCGCCGCCGGATCGGCGATCAGCGTGCCCGGCGAAGCGCCGACGGGCGGCCGCCGCGTCTTCACCGGCGCCCGCTTCTTCACCGCATCGGCCTTTGCCATCTGCCCCTCGATCGTAGAATCGACGTGAAGTTAGACGAGAGCCGTCACCCGGCAAAGACCCGCTTGGGCTTGAACATGCCTTGTTCGATCGCGCCGATGGCCACCAGCTTGCCGCGAGCCGTCGCACAGGCTTCCTCGGCCTCGACAGGCGCATCGCGGCCGCGAATGATGACCGGATTGCCGAGGCGGATCTTGGTCGCCGCATCGTCGCTGATGGCGATCTGCGGCAGGCAGTCGAGAGCCGCCGACGTGTCGACCAGAAGCGCGTCGATCGCGCTGAAGTCTACCGGCACGTCAATCGCATCGGCGTCGTCGGCAGGCTCCGGCTTGTCCTCGCCTTGCGCACCGAAACGGGCCGCTTCCAGTTCGGCGATGGTGACGAAATCCTCGGATGTGAACGGCTCGACCTCGACTCGGCGCAAATCGCTGATATGGCCGAAGCAGCCAAGGTCGCGGCCCATGTCACGGGCCAGCGAGCGCACATAGGTGCCCTTGCCGCATTCGACCTCGAAAACGGTGTGGTCCGCGTGGTGTTCGATGACGTCGAGGCGGCCGATCTCGATCTCGCGCGCGGGGATATCGACAGTCTCGCCTTCGCGGGCGAGGTCGTAGGCGCGTTCGCCTGCGATCTTGATGGCCGAGAATTGCGGCGGCGTCTGCATGATGACGCCGGTGTATTTCGGCAGCAGCGCCTTGACCTCTACTTCCGCCGGACGGAGGTCTGAACTCTTCGTCACCGGCCCTTCAAGATCATCGGTCGAGCGCTCCTGCCCCCAGGCGACGGTGAAGCGGTAAATCTTGGCGCCGTCCTGCACGTAGGGAACGGTCTTGGTGGCCTCACCGAGCGCGATCGGCAGCATGCCGGAAGCCAGCGGATCGAGCGTGCCGGCATGGCCGGCCTTTTCCGCCTGGAACAGCCATTTGATCTTCGACACGGCCTCGGTCGAGCCCATGCCTACCGGCTTGTCCAGCACCACCCAGCCGGAGACCGGCCGGCCCTTCTTCTTGCCGCGGCGCCCCATTATTCGCTGTCCCTGTCGTCTTTGGCCTTGTCGTCTTTGGCCTTATCGTCTTTGGCCTTGTCGTCTTTGGTCTTGTCGTCGTCCGCATCGAGATCGCGTGCCACTTCAGGCGACTTCAGCAGATCATTGATCCTGGCGAAATTGTCGAAGGAAGTGTCGAGCTTGAAGCGGAACTCCGGCATGAACTTCATCTGCCGCAGAGCGCCGGAGACACGGCCACGGACGAATTTCGCATGCTTGTTCAACGCCTCGACAACAGCGTCGGTGTCCTTGGCGCCAAGCGGCGAAACGAAGGCGGTGGCAACCCTCAGGTCGGGCGACATGCGCACTTCCGAGACCGACACAACGGTATTTTCGATCAACGGATCGATGATTTCGCCGCGTTGCAACGTTTCGGAGAGCGCGTGGCGCACCTGTTCGGCAACGCGCAGCATACGCTGGGACGGGCTGGATGTGGTTGGACGGGGCATTTTTTCTCAATCCTGAAAGCGTGAGGCACGGGATGGGACCGTGCCGCATGTCTCACATGTCAACGCATCAGCCCGAAATCGAATTCGGTTTCGAAAAGCACGATGCGCAATTTCACAATAAACTCCGGGCGGCGGTCTTTCGACCACCGCCCGGCATGGACAAGTCACGCGAACTCAGAGCGTCCGGGTTACCATCTCGACGCGGAAGCACTCGATGACGTCGCCGACGCGCATGTCCTCGTAGTTCTGGAAGGCCATGCCGCACTCCTGGCCGCCGGGGACTTCCGAAACCTCGTCCTTGAAGCGCTTGAGCGTCTTCAGCGTGCCTTCGTGGATGACGACGTTGTCGCGGATCAGGCGCACGCCCGCGCCACGCTCGACCTTGCCTTCGGTGACACGGCAGCCGGCGATCTTGCCGACCTTGGTGATGTCGAAGATCTCGAGGATCTCGGCATTGCCGATGAAGGTCTCGCGACGCTCCGGCGACAGCAGGCCCGACAAAGCCGCCTTCACATCATCCACGAGGTTGTAGATGATCGAGTAGTAGCGGATTTCGATGCCCGCGGCGGCTGCCGCGGCACGTGCCTGTACGTTGGCACGGACGTTGAAGCCGATGATTGCCGCACCAGACGTTTCCGCCAGCGAGACGTCGCTTTCGGTGATGGCGCCGGCTCCGGCATGGACGATGCGCGCACGCACCTCGTCGGTGCCGAGCTTGTCCAACGCGGCGTTGATCGCCTCGATCGAGCCCTGCACGTCGCCCTTGATGACCAACGGGAATTCCTTCAACCCGCTCGTCTGCAACTGCGACATCATCTGTTCGAGCGAGCCGCGCTGGCCGGCATGCTTGGCCACCGCCTTCTCACGCGCCAGGCGCTGGCGATACTCGGTGATCTCGCGGGCGCGGGCCTCATTGTTGACCACGGCGAAGCGGTCGCCGGCCAACGGAGTACCCTGAAGGCCGAGCACCTCGACCGGCATCGCCGGCGGCGCCTCCTTGATCTGCTCGCCGCGATCGTTGACCAAAGCGCGCACGCGGCCCCATTCGTTGCCGGCGACGAGGATGTCGCCCGGCATCAAGGTGCCGGTCTGCACCAGCACGGTGGCGACGGGGCCACGGCCCTTGTCGAGCTGCGCTTCGATGACGACACCCTCGGCGGTACGGTCCGGATTGGCCTTCAGGTCGAGGATTTCGGCTTGCAGCAGGATCGCCTCGAGCAGCTTGTCGAGATTGGTGCCCTTGGTCGCCGACACTTCGACGTCAAGCACTTCACCGCCCATCGATTCGACGAAGACCTCATGGCGCAGCAGTTCGGAGCGCACCTTCTGCGGATCGGCGTCATGCTTGTCGATCTTGTTGATGGCCACGATGATCGGAACGCCGGCCGCCTTGGCATGACTGATCGATTCGATCGTCTGCGGCATCACGCTGTCGTCGGCCGCCACCACCAGGATAGCGATGTCGGTGGCCTGGGCGCCGCGAGCACGCATCGCCGTGAAGGCGGCGTGGCCGGGCGTATCGATGAAGGTGATCTTCTGACCGTTCTTCTCGACCTGATAGGCCCCGATATGCTGGGTGATGCCGCCGGCCTCGCCGGAGACGACATTGGCGTTGCGGATGGCATCGAGCAGCGAGGTCTTGCCGTGGTCGACGTGGCCCATGATGGTCACGACCGGCGGACGCGACACCAGATCCTCGGCGTTGTCGGCGATGTTGAACAGGCCTTCCTCGATGTCGGATTCGGCAACGCGGCGGACCGTGTGGCCGAATTCGGTGGCGACCAACTCGGCCGTGTCGGCGTCGATGACGTCGCCCGGCTTCAGGATCTGGCCCTGCTTCATGAAGAACTTGACCACATCGACCGCACGTTCGGACATGCGCTGCGCCAGTTCCTGGATGGTGATGGTCTCGGGCAGGATCACTTCGCGCATGACTTTCTCGCGCGGCTCATTGTGCATCGCGCGCTTGAACTTCTCCTGGCGGCGACGCATCGACGACAGCGAACGGGCCCGCGCATCCTCATCGGAAAGCGCGGAATTCAGAGTCAGCTTGCCACGGCGACGGTCTTCCTCGCCCTTGGTCGGCTTGGCCGGACGCGCCACTTCGGGCGTGACCAGGCGACGCACCGGGGCGCCGGCGCCAGCCCGCTTCGGCTTGACCTCTTCCTCTTCGTCGGCCGTTGCCAGCTCCGCGGCCAGCGGCGCGCGGCGGCGGGCCTCTTCTTCTGCGCGGCGGCGCGATTCGGCCTCGGCCTGCAGCCGTGCCTCTTCCTCGGCCTGGCGGCGCGCGGATTCCTCGCGCTCGCGCTTGCGGCGCTCTTCGTCCTCGGCCCGGCGCTTGGCTTCCTCGGCGGCGCGCTGACGGTCTTCGACCTCGCGGACCTTGGACCCTTCCAGCGCTCTGCGGCGGGCTTCCATTTCGCTGCGCGACAGTTCGTTCAGCACCATGCCGCTGCGCTCGACCGGAGCCGGCGGGGGAGCCGGAGGCGCAGCCTTCGGCGCTTCCTGCACGACAGGGGCCGCGGCGACGGGCGGCTTCGGCGTGAAGACGGGCACAGGGGCAGCGGCAACCGGCTCCGGCTTGTCGCCGGGCAGGGAGAATTTGCGCTTCTTGGTCTCGACCACGACCGACTTGGTACGGCCATGCGAGAAGTTCTGGCGCACGGTGCCCTGTTCCATGCCGGGGCGCTTCAGCGTCAAGGTCTTCTTAGGTGTAACACTCAACGTCTTGTCGTCGCCCGATTTCGTATCGCTCATTCCATATCCTCTGCGGCCTCATCTTCGTCAGCAACGGCCGCAAGCATTGCCAGATCGTCCGGGGTACCGCCCCGATACCGGTCGAGCGCAACCATGCGCTTCTGGACCGCCTTACCCGCGTCTCCCGCGAGAACGGCAGCATGTATCACATTTGTACCCCCCAATGCCAAGCTCAACTCGGCCTCGGAGAAAAGTTTGTAGGCAAGTATGGAAGGGCCGCCAATATGGACGGTCGCCCGCCGCGCCTGGCTGATCTTGCGTACGCCATCGTCCGATGCTTCGGTCGCGTGGAGCACGAAAAGCGCCAGCCCGCCGCGCACGGCACTCTCAACCTTGGTGGCGCCAAGAGAAATCGCGCCTGCCTTGCGGGCGAGACCCAGCATGCCCAGAGCGGATCTGGAAAGCAGCCCATCGACCATGCCGCCAAGATCCGGCGGCACAACCACCTGTGCCTTGAAGGCGCGGGCAAAAAGGTTCTTGGCCGCCGCCTTCTCGATATGTAGGCGGTCGGCGCTCACCCAGCAACCGCGGCCGGGCAGATTTCTCTTGAGATCGGGAACGACGGCCGAATCCGGGCCGACGACGAACCGGATCAGTTCATCCGGTTCGGCCTGCTTGCGGGTAACGATGCAGGTGCGATCGTTCATCTCGTCCAAGGGCGGGTTGTGTGCGATGCGGTTTCACCTCACGCACCAACGGCTTCGTCAGCCGATGCTTCTTCGGCCACAAGCTCGTCTTCGGAAATCCAGCCGGCCTTGAGACGGGCATTGAGCACCATCTGTTCGGCATCGGCGCGCGAAACACCGTGATTGGCCAGCACGCCCGGATAGACCTTGGTCTCGCCGTCCTTGCGTTCCTTCCAACCGGTCAGGTCGTCGGCGGCATAGCCGGCGAAATCCTCGATCGTCTTCACGCCATCCTCGCCGAGCGTCACCATCATGGCGGTGGTGATGCCGGGAATTTCGCGCAGTTCGTCCTTGACGCCCAGCGCCTTGCGCTTCTCGTCATGCTCGGCCTCGATCTTTTCGAGGTACTCGCGGGCACGGGTCTGGATTTCGGAAGCGGTGTCGTCGTCGAAGCCGTCGATCGAGGCGATTTCGCCGGCGTCGACATAGGCGACTTCCTCGACGCTGGTGAAGCCTTCGGAGGCCAGCACCTGGCCGACCATCTCGTCGACATCGAGGGCTTCCATGAACAGCGCCGACCGCTCGACGAATTCCTTCTGGCGGCGCTCGGATTCCTCGGCTTCCGTCAGGATGTCGATATCCCAGCCGGTGAGTTGCGAGGCGAGACGCACGTTCTGGCCGCGACGGCCGATGGCCAGCGACAGCTGATCGTCGGGAACCACCACCTCGATGCGCTCGGCGTCCTCGTCGAGCACGACCTTGGCGACTTCCGCCGGCTGAAGCGCATTGACGATGAAGGAGGCGGCCGAGGGCGACCACGGAATGATGTCGATCTTCTCGCCCTGCAATTCGCCGACGACGGCCTGGACGCGGCTGCCGCGCATACCGACGCAGGCGCCGACCGGATCGATCGAACTGTCACGCGAGATGACGGCGATCTTGGCGCGCGAGCCCGGGTCGCGGGCGACCGACTTGATCTCGATGATGCCGTCATAGATTTCCGGCACTTCCATGGTGAACAGCTTGGCCATGAACTGCGGATGCGTACGCGACAGGAAGATCTGCGGGCCGCGCTGCTCGCGGCGCACGTCGTAGACATAGGCGCGGACGCGGTCGCCATATTTGTAGTTTTCGCGCGGAATCAGCTCATCGCGGCGGATGATCGCCTCGCCACGGCCGAGATCGACTATGACATTGCCATATTCGACACGCTTGACGGTGCCGTTGACGATCTCGCCGATGCGGTCCTTGTATTCGTCATACTGGCGGTCGCGCTCGGCCTCGCGCACTTTCTGGACGATGACCTGCTTGGCCGACTGCGCGGCGATGCGGCCGAAATCCATTGGCGGCAGCTGTTCGGCGATGAAGTCGCCGAGCTGCGCGTCGGGATTGCGCTCGCGAGCCGAGGAAATGGCGATCTGGGTGGCGTAGTCGTCGACCTTTTCGACCACTTCCATCAGCCGCTGCAGCTTCATCTCGCCGGTGTTCGGGTTGATGTCGGCGCGGATGTTGGTCTCCTGGCCGTAACGCGAACGCGCCGCCTTCTGGATCGCATCGGCCATGGCGGCGATGACGATCGACTTGTCGATCGACTTTTCACGCGCGACCGCATCGGCAATCTGCAGCAGTTCAAGTCTGTTGGCGCTTACTACCATGTTTTTCTCCCGAGCCTGTTTGCCGGACCTTTGGGGCCGGCAGCTCAATCAACTTTCCTGTTCGTGTTCTTCCGTGGCGTCCGTCTCAGCACCCTCGGGCACGTCGTCATCCGGTTCGCCGCGGCGTTTCTTGGCTTCCTTGCGCGCCCTGTTGTCCTTCGACAACGCATCGCGAATGAGGTCGTCGGTCAGGATCAGCCGGGTTTCGGCAATGGCGTCGTAAGGCACGCGCACTGTCGGTTCCTCGCCATAGGCCGCCTTGTCGCGCTCGATCAACACGTCGTTCTCACCGGCCTCGGCGATCTTGCCCTTGAATCGCTTGCGATCCGCGACGATGACCGATGTTTCCATCTTTACCAGATGACCGGTCCAGGTCACGAAATCCGATTTTCGCACCAACGGCCGGTCGATGCCGGGCGAAGAGACTTCGAGATGATAGGCCTTTTCGATCGGATCATCGACATCGAGCGCCGGTGACACCGCGCGGCTGACCTCTTCGCAGTCCTCGACGGTCATGGTGCCGTCCTCGCGTTCGGCCATGATCTGCAGCGTCAGCCCGTTCTGGCCGGACAGATGCACCCGCACGAGGCGAAAGCCGATGCCGCGCAGCACCGGCTGGACGATCAGCGCAATGCGCGCATCAATGCCGCTTTCGCGGATGATGCGGTCGTCACCTTCGCTTGCCGTTGCAGTCATCAAGTACCTGTCGTTTCGAACCTATCGGCAGGTAATAAAAAAGAGCGGGACCGGGTGGACCCACTCTTCGTCATACCGACCAAGAATTTGACGCTGATATAAACGAACATGGCCGGTGTTTCAAGCCCGCCGTGCCGAACCGGCAAAAGGGTCGACAGCGTCAGCATTGCTCCAGGCGCATGGCCACCATGCGCCAATCCCCCTGTGACATCCGGAGGGGCGCTCTTATTTATTAGCCACGACACGAACAGGAGCGGCGCGCGGTGGCGCGCGAAAGGACAAGATCATGAGCAATCGCAGACTATTTTCCGCCCTGGGCGACCTCTTCACCGCATTTGGCGGCGCGGTTGCCGCGTCGCGCGCCGTGGAAGCCGGCCGCAAGCCGCGCGCCGACGACTTGCGCAAGCTCGGCATGGATCCGGCCATCTTCAACAGAATCGGCCGTTTCTGAAAATCTGGCGAGGGGGCGCGCGCCTATTTCCTGACAAAGGTCAGATAGGCAGGCCGCCGGCCTTCGCGAACGGCCTTCGCCTCGTAACGCGTGCCAGGCCAGCCCTCATAGGGACGATGCCAGTCGGCGGCTTCGGCCGCCTGCCATGCGAAGGCGCCATGCGCCCGGCAATGCAGCAAGGTCCAGTTTACATAGGTATCGATATCGGACGCGAAGCGGAATTTTGAGCCCGGTTTCAAGACGCGCGCGAAACGCTCGAGATTGACCGGACTGACGAAACGCCGCTTCCAGTGCTTCTTCTTCGGCCATGGATCGGGATAGAGAAGATCGATGCCGTCGAGCGAGGCCGGCGGCAGCCAGTCGAGCAGCCGGGTGGCGTCATCGTCATGGACCCGCAAATTGGCCAGCGGCCTTGTCCGCACCGCCATCATCATCTTGGCCATGCCGTTGACGAAGGGCTCGACGCCGATGAAGCCCGTTGTCGGCGCCTCGATGGCGCGGTGCAGAAGATGCTCGCCGCCGCCAAAGCCGATCTCGAGCCGGACGGCCGAAACTTCAGTTTCAAACAGAGTGCGCAGATCCGACGGCGCATCAGCCGTCAGATCGAGCCGATAGGCATCAAGCCCGCTTTCCAGGGCCGCCGCCTGCTGCGGACGGACGGGCTTGCCGCGCCGACGACCGAAAAAGGCTTCGGTCGTACGGCTTGGCCTGTCTTGCGGGCTCATCTGGCGGTGCTGGGTCTGTCGCAGCTTCAGGCCGCGACAGCATCCTTGAGCGCCTTGGCGAGATCGGTCTTTTCCCAGGAAAAAGATCCGTCGCGGCCGGCCTTGCGGCCGAAATGGCCGTAGGACGACGTCTTGGCATAGATCGGCTTGTTAAGGTCGAGGTGACGGCGGATGCCCGACGGCGACAGGTCCATCACGGTGCGCAGCGCGTCCTCGAGCTTTGCCTCGTCGACCTTGCCGGTGCCGTGCAGGTCGACATAGACCGACAGAGGCTGGGCGACGCCGATGGCGTAGGAAAGCTGGATGGTGCAACGGTCGGCAAGCTTCGCCGCCACGACATTCTTGGCCAGATAGCGCGCCGCATAGGCTGCCGACCGGTCGACCTTGGTGGTGTCCTTGCCCGAGAAGGCGCCGCCGCCATGTGGTGCCGCGCCGCCATAAGTGTCGACGATGATCTTGCGGCCGGTGAGGCCAGCGTCACCGTCCGGGCCGCCGATGACGAACTTGCCGGTCGGATTGATATACCACATGCAATCGTCGGCGATCTTGAGATCACCAAGCGCCTCGCGGATGTAGGGTTCGACAACCTTGCGGACCTTCTTGGAGTCCCATGTCGCGTCGAGATGCTGGGTCGACAGCACGATCTGGGTTGCCTCGGCGGCCTTGCCGTCGACGTAGCGGACGGTGACCTGACTCTTGGCGTCCGGGCCGAGCTTGCCGGCCTCGCCGTTGTTTTGGTGGCGGGCGGCGGCCAGCAGTTCGAGGATCTTGTGGCTGTAGTAGATCGGCGCCGGCATCAGGTCCGGCGTCTCGCGGCAGGCATAGCCGAACATGATGCCCTGATCGCCCGCACCTTCCTCGCCCTGGCGGTCGGCGGCGTTGTCGACGCCCTGGCCGATGTCTGGCGACTGGCCATGCAGGAGAACCTCGATCTTGGCCGTCTTCCAGTGGAAGCCGGCCTGCTCGTAGCCGATCTCGCGGATCGCCTTGCGGGCGACTGATTTGAATTTTGCCGGATTCACCACCGGGTGGCCCGCGGCGTCCTTGAGGATGTTGCCAGCCTTGTCCTTTTTCAGCAGCGTCTCGGGGACGCGCACTTCGCCGGCGATGACGACGCGGTTGGTGGTGGCGAGCGTCTCGCAGGCGACACGGACCTTCCATGGGTCCATGCCGGTCTTCTTGGCCTCACGGTAGACCAGATCGACAATCTCGTCGGAGATCCGGTCGCAGACTTTGTCGGGATGGCCCTCGGCAACGGATTCCGAGGTAAAGAAGTAGTTCTGCCGCGTCACGGGTGTCCCCTCTTGAAAAACGATCGGCAGGCTGCCGATTTTGGCGCGCCACGTGTTAGCGGGGCAAAGCGCCGCTCGTCAAGCGTTGCCGCCATTCTGGCACGACTGTCGATGTCGATATCTTGTGCCACCGGCGGCGAATGCCGCCGGTTCGAGGCGTATCGAGGGTCAGTCGAGATCGTCGGCGGCGAGTGACTTCACCAGGTCGATGATCCTGCGGCGCACCTTGACGTCGGCGATCTTGACGAAGGCCCGGTTGAGCTGAAGGCCTTCGGGACTGCCGCAGAATTCGACGGCGAAAGCCATCGACGCATCCTCGGAAAAGCCGCGGCCGGCCACCGCTTCCTGGCCCGGCGCATCCTCGAAGAAGAAGGCGACGGGCACGCCGAGTATCGAGGCTATCGCCTGTAGCCGGCTGGCGCCGACGCGGTTGGTGCCCTTTTCATATTTCTGGATCTGTTGAAATGTGATGCCGAGATTCTCGCCCAGCTTTTCCTGGCTCATTCCGAGCATGTTGCGGCGAAGCCGGATGCGGCTTCCAACGTGAATGTCTATGGGATTGGGTTTCTTCTTGTTTTCTTCTGTCATTTTTTCCTCGCCGAATTTTTTCGGCTTTGTGATTTTTTCCCGCCCAAAAAAAGCCGGGGGCGACTGCCCCAACAGACCGATCCACCGACTTCGAGAAATTTTCAGGCGATACAGTATGAGTTTCTAATGTGTCGACTGTCAATTCACCCGTAGCCTTTGCCTTACGCTCAATAGCGCTCCTCCGAGCGCAAACAGCAACATGATCAGGATTCCGTTAATGCGCCGCTGGCCCGAGGAAATGACCGTCTGTCCGGCAATCGGCACCTTCACATCGATGGCTCCGCGAGCGTCGATGGCCAGTGCATCGACGATGCGTCCGTGTGGGTCGACGACGGCCGAGATGCCGTTGTTGGCAGCACGCAGCAAGGGCAATCCGTTCTCCACCGCGCGAATCTGGGCCTGCCTGAAATGCTGATACGGTCCCGGTGTGTCCCCGAACCAGGCATCATTGGTAACGTTCACAATAAGCTGCGCTGACGTAGCGTCAACTGCCACCAGATCGGGAAAGATCACCTCGTAACAGATAAAAGGCAGGGCACGGATGCCGCCCGGCAGTGTGATGGCGTGGCGCTCGTTGCCGGCGGTGAACGTCACCGGTCCGGCGACAAGCTGCGCGATGCCGAAACGGTTGAGCAGGTCGGCAAAAGGCAGGTACTCGCCGAACGGCACCAGATGGACCTTGTCGACGGCATCGACGATCTCGCCTCTGTCGTTGATCGCCACCACGGAATTGTAATAGCGGCTGTCGGTGCTGGCCGCCGAGCCGCCTTCCTCGCGAACGACGCCGGCGATCAGCATCTGGCCATCGGCCAGCATGTCGCCCAGCGCCGTCAACGCGTCGGGGCGCTCGGTGAAGAGGAACGGAACCGAGGTTTCCGGCCAAAGAATGAGTTGCGGCTTGCCGTGACCAGGGTCCGGCGCCTTGGCGGACAGGCCGAGCAAGGTGGCGAAGATGCGGTCGCGCACCGAGGCGTCCCATTTTTCACTGAGGTCGACGGAAGGCTGAACGATGCGGACATCGAGACTGCGCTCCGCCGGTTTTTCAGGAGCGGTAAGCCTGATGTAGCCGAAACCGACATGGGCTGACGCAAGCAGGATGAACAGTGCCGCACCCAGGCGCAGATGCCGGCGCGCCGCCAGCAGCGCCGGTAATGAAAAGAGGAACACGGCAAGCACGTTCATGCCGATCATGCCGGTCACCGACACGCTCTGCATGAGGAGAGGCACCGGCATTGCCGCGTAGCCTATGGCATTCCAGGGAAAACCGGTGAACAGGAAGCCGCGCAGCCACTCCATCAGCCCGAAGCCGAAGGCAAGGGCGGCGATGCGGCCGATATCGCTGCTCCACAGAAGCCGGGCGACCATCGTCGCGAAGCCATAGAAAAAGGCGAGTGCGAAGGGAATGCCGACCACGGCGAAGGGAAGCGCCCAGGCAAACTCATCGGCCTCGACCAGCAGCGCCGAGCCGATCCACCAGAGACCGGCGAGGAAATAGCCGAAGCCGAACCACCAGCCGACGGCGAAGGCCGGCCGCAAGCGTCTGAAAAGGCTGCCTGAAGCTTCGCCGGTCGCGCCGTCGAGCAGCCAGACCAGCAGCGGAAACGAGATGAAGCAGGCGGCGAAGAAATCGTAGGGCGCCTGGCCGAGCACAGCCAGCGCCCCGGCAAGAAAGGCCACGAGCGCACGCCGCCAACCCCAAAGCAGAATTATCCGGCCGGCCAGGCGCTCCATGCATACTTCCGAGTCGCGCGAATCAGGACGCAAGATTTATCAGGCCGCGGCCCGCGCTCCAAACGCCGGCTGATCAGCCGCAATGACCCAGCCACAGCTCTACCGGTGCCAGCCGTCGATGCTGAGACCGCTCAGCCGCTCGGCCTCTTCGCGGGAAACGCAACGGATGGGCTGGGTGAAGGTCCAGACATGGCCCTCGGGATCGCGAGCCCGATACTGGCGTTCGCCGTAGAATTGGTCCATCGGCTCCTGGATTATGTCGGCGCCGGCCGCCCGCGCCTGCTCGCAATGCGCATCCAGGCCATCCTTCAGCCCGACATAGACCGACTGCGTGTTCTTGCCCGAGACCGAAGCCGGGCTCGCGACATAATCGCTCCATTCGGAATCGACGATGATAGTGCAGTCGCCGAACCGCATCTCGGCGTGGACGAGGTTTCCATCGGCATCGCTCACCACCATGCTGCGCTCGAAGCCGAAAGCCGCTTCGAGCCACGCCAGCGCGGCACGCGGATCCCTGTATAAGACACCGGAACCCAGACTTGAATGCTTGAACGGGTCGTCAACCGTCATCGGCAGCGGAAACTCAGGCCTGTTCGGTGCGGGCCGTGGCGCGGCGACGGCGCTCGCCCTTCTGGCTTTGCACGATGCGCACGCGCTTGACGCGGCGCGGATCGGCATCGAGGACATGGAACTCGAAGCCCGGAATGGCCTGCACCACCTCGCCGCGCGCCGGCACGCGGCCAAGCGTGTTGAAGATCATGCCGCCGATCGTGTCGACGTACTCGCCATGTTCGCCGGCGGCAAAATCCTCGCCGATCATCTTGGCGACCTCGTCGATCTCGGCCTTGCCGTCGACGATGAAGACGCCGTCGCCGGCCTGGGTGATCATCGGCTCGTCGTCGTCATGCTCGTCCTCGATGTCGCCGACGACCATTTCGACAATGTCCTCGAGCGAGACAAGGCCATCCGTGCCGCCATACTCGTCGATGACCAGCGCCATCTGCGTGCGCGTCGTCTGCATGCGGCCCATCAGGTCGGAAGCAAGCATCGAGGGCGGCACGAACAGGACCTGGCGGATCAGATTGAGCTCGCCGATGGTGCGCGCGAGGTCGACCTGGGCGAGATCGAGCTGCGTGGCGACGGGCGTCTTCCTGGTCGTGCGCCCCTTCTTGACGCGCGCGAGCTTGGTGATGTGGGCCAGCACGTCGCGGATATGGACCATGCCACGTGGATCGTCGAGCGTCTCGGAATAGACCGGCATGCGGGAATGGCCGGATTGTTCGAAGGTGCCCAGGAGATCGCCGAGCGTCGTGGTGATCTCGACCGCCTCGATATCGGCGCGCGGCACCATGACATCCTCGACGCGCACTTCGCGCAGCCGCAGGATGTTGTTGAGCATGGCGCGCTCGCCAGGCGAGAAGGATTCGGCATCGCTCGCCGTCTCGGCCAGAGCGTCAGCGATTTCCTCGCGCAGGCTGGTGCCGTTGCGCTGCCGAAACAGGCCCAAAACACGATCGAACAGGGAGGGTCCGGCAGGCGAAGGCTCGCTGGCTGCGCCGCCGGTGTTGGCAACACCAGTGGTAACGGTACTCGGACTTGATCCCTCTTCCGACGTATCGGAAGCCTTGGGCGCACTGCCGGCGTCGGGGCGGGCGGCAGTCTCTGGTTTGTCGTTCATCGTCGTCCGGTCAATTGTCAGATGTAGTTACGCGTAGGGATCGGGAATGGCAAGCCTTGCGAGCGCTGCGCGTTCGATGGCCTCCATCTCCTCGGCCTCGGCGTCGGTCTCGTGATCATGGCCCAGCAAATGCAGCAGGCCGTGGATCACAAGATGGGTGATATGGTTCTGCACTGGCTTGTCTTCCAGTGCCGCCTCGCGAGAAACCGTCTCGGCGGCGAGCACGATATCGCCCAGCATCGGCGGCAGTGGGCCGCCTTGCACAAACGGAAAAGCCGGGAAAGACAAGACGTTGGTAGGTTTGTCCTTACCCCGCCATTCGGCATTGAGCATACGTATATGGGCGTCGTCGGAAAAAACGACGCTGAGTTCGGAACGGCCCATCACACCGGTCTCGGTGAAAGCAGCACCAACCGCCCGATCGACTAGCCGTGTCAGGCTTGCCTCATCGGGCCAATCACCCGCTTCGACCGATATATCGATGTCGACGGGAGGCTCCCCGTCGCCGGATGAATTGTCCTCAGGCATGAAGCCGCATCGTCAAAAATCAATTCTCGGCGCCGAGGCCGCGCGCCAGCTTGGCGTCGCGGTCATAGGCCCTGACGATTTCCGCCACCAGCGGATGGCGAACGACGTCGACATCGTTGAAACGCACAGTGACCGCGCCGGCCACGCCATCGAGGACACGCAAGGCTTCGACCAGGCCCGATTTGGTGCTCGGGGGAAGGTCGATCTGCGTCGGATCGCCGGTGACGATCATGCGCGAATTCTCGCCGAGACGGGTCAGGAACATCTTCATCTGCATCGGCGTGGTGTTCTGCGCCTCGTCGAGGATGACCGCGGCATGCGCCAACGTACGGCCGCGCATGAAGGCGAGCGGCGCGATTTCAATGACTTCGGCGGCAATAGCGCGCTCGACCTTGTCGGCCGGCATCATGTCGTAGAGCGCATCGTAGAGCGGCCGCAGATAGGGATCGACCTTTTCCTTCATGTCGCCGGGCAGGAAGCCCAGCCGTTCGCCGGCTTCGACGGCCGGCCGCGACAGGATGATGCGCTCGACCATGCCGCGCTCGAGCAGCATCGCCGCGTGCGCCACCGCCAGATAGGTCTTGCCGGTGCCCGCCGGACCGATGCCGAACACGAGTTCCGACCGTTCCAGCGCCCGCATATAGGCGTCCTGGTTCAGCGAACGGGCATAGATGGTCTTCTTGCGGGTGGCGATCTGGGCCGCGGAGACCTTGCCCTTGCGCTCCAGCGTCGGCAGCGTCAGCTGATCGTCGGCGGCGACCGCCATGCGCACGGCGCCGTCAACGTCGGATTGGCCGATATCGACGCCCTTCTGCAGAATGCCGTAGAGATTGTCCAAGGCACGGCGCGCCTGTTCGGCGGCCGAAGCCGACCCCTTGATGGTCAGCTGGTTGCCGCGCGAGCGGATGTCGACGCCGAGCTTCTGCTCGAGCCGGGCGAGGTTCTCGTCGAACTGACCGTAAAGGGCGCTGGCAAGCTTGTTGTTGTCGAAAGTCAGAACGATGTGCGCCATGTCAGAAGCCCCAGATGCCGGTACCGGGGGCAGGTTCTTCAGCTCTGCTGCGCTCAACCGTCTCTCCTCATCTGCCGAAACCATCAGGCCAATTCGGCGAACAGGCTATTGTAGCCCGTCTTCGTGATTCGCACCTGGATAATGTCACCGATTTCGCCGGCCTTTTCATCAACAATAACCGGCTGCAGCCAAGGTGAGCGGCCGACCTTCTGGCCGGCCTGCCGGCCGGGCTTCTCGATCAGCGTGTCGATGGTGCTGCCGACCAGGCTCGAACCGAAGTCCTGCTGCTGCTTCAACAGCAATGCCTGCAGGCGCTGCAGTCTCTCGTCCTTGACCGTTTCCGGGACATGATCGGCCATTTCGGCGCCCGGCGTGCCGGGACGCGGCGAATATTTGAACGAAAAGGCCGAGGCGTATTTCACCTGGCGCACCAGTTCCATCGTCGCCTCGAAATCGGCCTCTGTCTCGCCGGGGAAGCCGACGATGAAATCGCCGGACAAAGCGATATCGGGTCGGGCAGCGCGGATGCGGTCGAGCAGCGCCAGATAGTCCCTGGCCGTATGCCTGCGGTTCATCGCCTTCAAGATGCGGTCGGAGCCCGATTGCACCGGCAGATGCAGATAGGGCATCAGCGACGGCAGGTCGCGGTGGGCTGATATCAGTTCGTCATCCATGTCGCGCGGGTGGCTGGTGGTGTAGCGCAGCCGCGCCAGGCCGGGAATTTCGGCCAGCCGGAACAGCAGGCGGCCAAGGCCCCATTCCTCGCCGTTCTCGCCCTGGCCGTGCCAGGCATTGACGTTCTGGCCAAGCAGCGTCACCTCGCGCACGCCGGCCTCGGCCAGGCGCTCGGCCTCGGCGACGATCTGCGCCACCGTCCGCGACACTTCCGAGCCCCTTGTATAAGGCACGACGCAGAAGGTGCAGAACTTGTCGCAGCCTTCCTGCACGGTGAGGAAGGCGGTTACTCCGCGCTTGATGACCTCGGCGCGCTTGGGTTGCGGCAGATGGTCGAACTTGTCTTCGATGGCGTAGTCGGTCTCGACGATCTTCTCGCCGCCGCGCACCCGCGCCAACACGTCGGGCAGACGGTGATAGGTCTGCGGTCCGATGACCAGGTCGACGGCCGGCGAGCGCCGGATGATCTCGGCACCCTCGGCCTGCGCCACGCAGCCGGCGACGCCGATTAGCAGTTCGCGGCCGGCAAGGGCGCGCTCCGCCTTCATGTCACGGATGCGGCCGAGCTCGGAATAGACCTTTTCGGCCGCCTTCTCCCTGATATGGCAGGTGTTGAGCAGCACCAGATCGGCCTCGTCGATGGCATCGGTCGCGGCGTAGCCGTCGGCGGCCAGCGCATCGCCCATGCGCTGTGAATCATAGACGTTCATCTGGCAGCCATAGGTCTTGATGAAGACCTTTTTCGCTGCCGTGGCGCGCTTTGCCGACTGTCCGGCCACCGTGCCAATGTCGTCGCTTTCAATCGTGTTCAAGTCCATCCGGCGGCTTCTAACGCCTTTCCGTGACAAAAAACAGACGATTCTCGGTGTGCATGCGCAGGCGCAGGGTCCGGGCTAGCGGCTCGGGCGCGGATCGGCGAGTGCCGCCTGCATCATCTCGCGCACCTGGCTTTCCATCAGCCTGGCCGTTTCCTTGCGATTCGAGCCCTTGGCAAAGGCGACCGGCTGGCCGAAATGCACTTCGACGTCGAGCGCGCCCTCCGCCATCAGCACCTTGAGATGCGGCATCAGGTCCTCGTCGCCGATCCAGGCCGAGATCGGCCGGTGGCGACGGCCGAGCGGCACGCCGTGCAGGCGCGTATAGGCGATCGCCACGGGCTGGATGAACACTTGCTCGGCCGCGCCCTCCGAAAGCGCCATCGAGGCGGCGCCGAAGAGCGTGCTCTTGAACGGCAGGACGGCATTGCCGTCACCGGTCGATCCCTCCGCGAACAGCACCATGGCATCGCCCTTGGCCATGCGATTGGCGATCTCGCTTGCCTGGTCGCCGGAAGAACGCTTGCGTTCGCGCTCGATGAAGACAGTGCGCTGCAGTTTCGACAGCATGCCGATCAGCGGCCAACCTTCCATATCGGCCCTGGCGATGAACTTCACATCGGCAAAGGACCCAAGCACCATGATGTCGGTCCAGGAGATGTGGTTGGAGGCAACCAGCAAGGGGCGCTTGTCGGATAGCGTTCCCTTGACATGGACGCACATGCCGAGCGCCCTGAGGATCAGCCTGTGCCAGATCTTGAGAATGACGGTTTCCGGCCACCAGCCGGTCTTCATCGACAGGATCTGCAAAGGCACCAGGACCAGCGAACCGGCGACGACAAGGCCCAGGGCCAGGAAAATCCTGATTTTTCCGATCATACTGTCCTGGCCCTGCCATTACAGCGCCGCGCGTCCTCTTGGATGCGCAAAGGACGCTGTAACACCCTAATTGTGGCGCATGATCCTTTCCGAAAATCGGAACCGATTGTCGGGATCATGCGGCGTCTCGCTAGCGAAGATCGCGGCGCATGACAAGCGCGCCGGTCGGTCCGCGATCGGGCGACTTGTAGTAGTCCGGGCGCTTGCCGACTTCGCGAAAGCCCAAGCGACGGTAGAGGGCGATCGCGGCGACATTGGTCTCGTCGACCTCGAGGAACAGCGCTTCGGCGCGCTGGGCGTGCAGTTCGCGCAGCACCGCATCCATCAGCTGCCAGCCTAGTCCCTGGCGGCGGTGCGAGCGCGCCACCGCGACCGTCAGGATCTCGCCCTCGCCAGCGGCCAGACGGGCCAGCACGAAGCCGACAGGCGGCTTGCCGCCCTGTCCGGTCTCGCGTGCGGCGTAACCGAACACGGTGTCCTGTTCGAGCAGGGCGGCGAACTCGCCATCGGTCCAGGGACGGACAAAATCCTCACGATGCAGCACCGAGACCGCGGGGCTGTCGGTGATCCTGAGCGGCTCGAGCGCATAGTCCCGGCGGCGTGGTTGGAGAAAGGGTATGCGCATTAATTTTGTTGCCTCGAAAGAATAAATCCGGCTTGCGGCTTTGCATCCGCGCCGCGCAGGTAAAGTGGTTTCGGCCTTTCGCCCTCGCCCTTGGCGGCGGCCAGACGGGCGTAGGTGAGAATATCAGCGGTCGCCGTCTGTGGCCCGATATCGAAACCACGGCCGTCCAAGCCCGCGACCTGTGCCGCTGCGGTACCTGCCAGCACAGCAGAGTTGTCCATCGCCAAGGCAGTGGCTTCAGGCAGCGTGGTCACTGCTGGGCCGTAAGTTAAAACTAACGCTTTGTCATACAACGCTGCGTGGATCTCCTCGCGGCCGGCATCGAGCGCCGCCAGCACCACGCGGCCGGGAAACGCAGTTGCGGCTTCGGCGGCGAGCGCTTCGAGCGTCGTCACGCCGATCGCCGGAATCTTTAATGCCAGTGCCAAGCCACGCGCGGTCGACACGCCGACGCGCAGACCGGTGAAGGAGCCGGGGCCGACGGAAACGGCAATGGCGCCAAGGCCGGGATAGTCGGTTGCGGCGGCGTTCAGCGCCTCGGCGATGACGGCCATCAGGTGCTCGGCATGGCCCTTGCCGAGATCGAGCACCGCGCGGCCAAGCTCCCGCCCGGCCGCCGCGTCGTAGACGCAGGCGGCGCAGAGGCTGGCGGCACAGTCGATGGCAAGCACTTTCATGAAACGACCGGTTCCGAGAAACACTTCCCTGTGCCCGCCAGGGCGCGCCACCGCAAGCATAATTTGTTAAGCGGCTTCGGTTCCGCCGGCGCGCTGTCAGACCGGTTCGATGCGCAGCATGTGGTTGTCCCAGACATAGTCCGGCTCTGACCGTGTCGCGCCGCTGCCCTCGATAATCTCGCCGGCGCCTGTGGTGGCCATGAAGCCCGATCCGTCCGGCGCCAGGCCGCAGACCTCGACCAGCGCGCTGGACGATACGATCCGGCCGCTGGCCGCATCGATCACGACAAGCGAATTGCCTTCCGGCGACGAGACGGCAATGGTGCCGGCAGCCGAATTTGCGGCAACCGAGCCGATATAGTTGCGGAAGCCGGACAGCACGTCCCGCGGCATGTCGAGAAGCCGCAACTCCTTGCCGCGCACGGCGCGGCCAACCAGCAGCGGACGATCCGTACCCGGCCCCCGGTACTGGCAGCCAAACCAGACGGTGCCAAATGGGTCGGTGTCCATGTGGCGGATCGACAGCTGGTGCAGGGAAGCCGGCAATTCATGCTTTTCGATCAGGTCACCGGTGAGGCGGTCGATGAGCACATAGGACGGCTTCATGGTGGCGATGTTGAGCTCGGCACGGCCATAATCGGGATGGGTCTCGATGCCGCCATTGGCGACCGCGATCGTCCGGCCGTCGCCGATGAGCAGGAGTTCGTGCGGGCCTACGCCATAGGTCGGGAATTCGCCGATGCGAGTGAATTTCGCCCGCGCATCGTAGACGCCGACGACGCCGGCCGCATTGTCGAAATCGTTCTCGGTAGCATAGAGCAGCGCGCCGTCGGGCGAGAACACGCCATGGCCGAAGAAATGCCGGCCGGCGATGCTGGCGATGGTCTGCGGCGCGTCACGGCCCGAATGATCGAAAACGACGGCGAAGGTGCCGGGCTGGCGGGCGAAGACCACCGAACGCTTCGATACGGGATCAAAGGTGACGTCATGGCCGCGATCGGGCAGGTCGATCGCATGCAGCACCTTGCCGGCCTCGGACAGCACGGCGGCACCAAAACTGCCGTCGCGCTTGACGAAAGCGGTGGCGAAAACGGCGTCGGCGGCAAGCGTCTTCGCCCAGGCCGACGGCGCCATCGCGGCAACGAAGCCGACACCCCCGGCCTTGAGGAAATCCCGGCGATCGATAAGCGGCGTACGCATGCTCAGTCCCCATCCAGCGAGGAAAACCCGGCCGTCAGGCCGAATTCTGCGGTCAGCCGGGTCCCGATCAGGGTCGACAGGCTGGAGGTGATCAGCGCGAAATGCTCGAGTTTTTCGCGCAGCGCCGGATCGGCGAGCGTCTTGTCGATCGGACCCTGAATGGATTTTGCGGTGGCGACGCCGTTGACCAGCTGGATATGGACGGACTCCGCCATCCAGCGTGCATCGGGCGGCAGAGCATCGCCAAGTTTCGAGGCCTGGAACAGCGCGTCCACGCCGGCGAGATTCCCGGCCAGCGCATTGGCGGTGTTTTGCGACCGCCAGTAGATCGCCTGTTTCGGTTTGTCGGCATCCGGCTTGCCGCCAAGGAACCCCTTCAGGCGGACATCCCTCATCATTTCCAGCTCGTTGATGAAAACACCGACTAGTTCGGTGACCGCTTCGTTGCCGTCGCGGTAGAGCGCGTTCTGCGGTCCCGGATTGGCCCAAAGCGCCGCAAAGCCGTCCGGCTTGTTCCAGGCCGCGCTGACGTCACCGGCCATGGTTTCGATATTGCCGGCAACCGCCGCGCCATAGGCGCAGCGATAGGGATCGTCCTTGCCCGCCAGCGCATCGGCACCGTCGCCGAAAAGCACGAATTCCAGCGCGCCCAGCCCCTGCATGGCGACGCTCTTGCCGGCCAGTTGTTTCGGATCGGTGGCGGTCGGATCCTTGTCCGCCAGCGCCGCCTGCACCTGTTTGAGGCCAATGCTCTTGCGATCCGGCCAGTAGAGCGTGCGCTCCAGCCGGTTGTTCTCCTTGATCGGTCCGAAGCCGATGATTTCGGCCGACGACCAGGCATAGACCGTGGCGGAAAATTCGGCCCGCACCGCATCGAGTTCCCCTTGCGAGGGCGCTTCGCAGAGCCTGTGCATCGCTTGCGTCAACGCTTCGGCATGCTGGTGCAAGCCGGCATAGGCCGGACGGACAAAGCCGTCGATCGCCCGCTGGATGATGTCGGAGGCTTTTACCGCCGCCGAAGCGGGGAAAATACCGAGCAGAGCCAGCGGAAGGACGAGAACCAGTGTAGAGCGCTTCAACATCACAGTGACTCCAGGAATTTGACCAGCGCATCGCGCTCGGCCGCGTTGGCGGAGGCAAAGCGGTCGCGCGCCTTCTGCGCCTCGCCACCATGCCACAGGATCGCCTCGGTCAGGCTGCGCGCGCGGCCATCATGCAGAAAGAAGGAATTGCCGTTGACGGTTTCGGTGAGGCCGACGCCCCACAGCGGCGGGGTGCGCCATTCGCTGCCCGTCGCATCGCCCACCGCCTGGCCGTCGGCCAGGTCAGGCCCCATGTCGTGCAGCAGGAAGTCAGAATAAGGCCAGATCAACTGGAAGGCCTGCGCCTTTTTGGGCGCGTCGCGGCGGGTGACGAATTTCGGCGTGTGGCAGGAAACGCAGCCGATCTCGTAAAAGAGCTTCTTGCCGGCGAGCACATCAGGCGCAGCGAGGTCGCGGCGTGCAGGCACGGCCAGGTTCTGCGAATAGAAGGTGACGAGATCCATCACCGGCGGCGACGCCTCGACCGGACCGAGGCGGGCCTGCACGCCATTCGGCATGGCCAGGCATTTTGCCTCAGCGGCGGTGCAATCGCCCCAGTGCTTTGGTTCTTCCGGCGTCGAGATGCCGATGTCGCCGGCGAAGGCGTCCGCCGCCTGCTGGCGGATCGTCGCGGTCTGTGCTTTCCAGCCGAAACGGCCCAGCGTCAGGTTGCCACTCAGCCCGTCACGCACAATGTTCGGCTTGCCGGAGATGCCGTCATTATTGCGGTCTTCCGGATCGGCGTGAGCAAGAATATCGGCCGGTGCGATCTGCTCGATCAGGCCAAGGCCGATCATCGGCGGCGTCAGACGCGGCGACAGCGTGGTGCGCGGATCAAGCGGCCCATAGGCGAGATCGGTGACGGAATAGCTGGGCTTGCGCAGGGAAACCGCCGTGCCGTCCGCCAGCGTCACCTGCCGTTCCTGATAATCGACGCGCATCCGGCCTTCGCCGCGCAAGCCGGGCACAGCCAGCTCCTGCAATTGCGTTCCATAGACCGGGTCGGGGAAATTGGTCAGCTCGCGGTCGGCAAGGGCTGCCTTTTCCTCGGCGTTGCTGGCATCGCGCGCCAGCCGCAGGAACATCGAGGTGGTGCCGGTATCGCCTTGCGGCGGGCGACCGCGGCCGTCCTTCAGATGGCAGTTCTGGCAGGCGCGTTCGTTGAACAGCGGACCCAGCCCGTCCGACGCCTGCGTCGAAGATGGCGACGACACCCAGTTCTTGCGGAAGAGGGCGTTGCCGAGCTTGAAAGTGCCCTCTTCCTCGAAGGTGATGTTGGCTGAGGATTGGGAGAAGGAATCGCGGCTGACGTCCTTCCGTGATGTGCCGGCGCCACCTTGCATCAGTTCGAACGGCTCGGGCTTGGAGAAATCCGTGGTCGGCCTGGTGACGGCGGCGACGCGCGCCTGATACTTGGCATTGAGGTCGCTGCGCGTGGTGGCGAGCCCGGCCGACTGAAGCTCACCGGCAAGCGCGGACGATGTCAGCGCCAACACGAGAATGGCGCAGCATCGACGAGCCAATCCAGCAGGTCTGTTCAGGCGGAACGGCGAGCCGTCGGCCCGCCGCAAGCGGCGCGGGAATTCTAGCAGGCGCCGCATTCCCGCATGCCTTTACTCCGCCTCGTTGGCCGAGTCGGCGTTGAGCTGGCCATATTTCTCCTCGCCGATCGAGGCGAGCAGGTCGAGCTGCGTCTCGAGGAAGTCGATGTGACCTTCCTCGTCAGCCAGCAGATCCTCAAACAGTTTCATCGTCACGTAGTCGCCCACCTCATGGCAGATTTCGCGCGAACGCTTGTAGGCCGTGCGCGCGTCATATTCGCCGGCAAGGTCGGATTCGAGCACTTCCTTGACGTTCTGCCCGATGCGCAGCGGCGCCACGGACTGCAGGTTCGGATGGCCTTCAAGGAAGATGATCCGGGCGATGAGCCTGTCGGCGTGGTGCATCTCCTCAATCGATTCCGCCCGCTCCTTCTTGGCCAGCTTCGTGTACCCCCAATCCTCCAGCAGACGGAAATGCACCCAATATTGATTGACCGCTCCAAGCTCTAGGAAAAGAGCCTCGTTAAGCCGCTCGATGATCAGACTTTCGCCCTTCATGGGTTCTGCTCCCGTATTGGACGCGCAGGCCTCTGACGCGATCCAGATGTGAAACGACATCGACGCCGCTCGCCTCCGAGCGGGCGTGGTAATTTTCGGTAACCCGAATGATCGTTTCGACCACATTTGGGAAACAGCCGCAACAGCGGCCACGCTTTTGCATCGCGTGATAGACCTTGGCCGGCACGATGAGTTGCCAGGGGTCCTGGTCCAGCAGCCCGATGATCGTCTGCTCGATCTCCTTCTCGGTGATGATGTTGCAATGGCAGATCAGCATTTACAGTGCTCGGATGGCTGACGGCGCCTCCCGCGCCGTGTGGCTTGTTCAGGTCCCGGAGCCCATTCCGGAGCCGATTATCAGCTTCCGGCCAGGCTCCAGGTTTCGGCGCTTACTTGAACACCTTGTCGGGTGCGTCGAGGCTGTCGGAGCCTTCGAAGGCGATGGCGTTGAGTTTCAGCGAGCCGACCGCACGTTCGATCGACTTGGTCTGGTCGATCAAGGCGTCGATCGCCGCCTGCACGGTGGCGTTGCCCGCCGCGTTACCCTCGGCGATCTGTTGGTCATAGGCCTCGCCGGCCTCGGCCCGCGCCTTGATCGCCTCCATCTTGGCGACGGTGACGTCGAGCTTGTCGGACAGTTCCTTGTCGATCGCCGGATCGGCCGCCTTGACCATGTCATGCACCGAAGGTCCGGAAACGACAGTGCCGTCGAGGCGCGTGTAGCTGGCCAGGTAGGCGGCGCGGATACCGATCGCATCATAGAGGTGCGAATTGTAGGTGTTGTCGGAGAAGCAGTCTTGCTCCTCCTCCGGATCATGCAGCATCAAGCCGAGTTTCATGCGTTCACCGGCCAGTTCGCCGTAGGACAGAGAGCCCATGCCGGTGAAGATGACCGAGATCGCCGTGTTCGGCTCGCCATCGACCAGGTTCTTGCGTGCGGCCCCGTCTGCCTTCCAGTCGTTAACCATCTTCTGCAGGTCCGAAACCAGAAGGGTGGTGACGGACTTCAGATATTCGGCACGGCGGTCACAATTGCCGCCGGTGCAGTTCTTGAGGTCGTAGTCGGTGTAAGGGCGCTCGCCGGCGCCCGGGCCGGTGCCGTGCAGGTCCTGGCCCCAGAGCAGGAATTCGATGGCGTGATAGCCGGTGGCGACATTGGCCTCGACGCCGCCGGCTTGCTGCAACGTGCCGGAGAGGAATTCCGGCGAAAGCTTCGAGGCATCGACCTTCCTGCCGTTGATCTCGATTTCCTTGTTGGCGATCACATTGGCGGTATAGAGCGAATTCGTGTCCGATTCCGTGCCGTAGCTCTTGGCGACATAGTCGATCAGGCCTTCGTCCAGCGGCCAGGAATTCACCTCGCCTTCCCAGTCGTCGACGATCTTGTTGCCGAAGCGGTAGACCTCGGTCTGCTGGTAGGGCACGCGCGATGCCTTCCAGGCCTCGCGGGCGGCATTGAGCGTTTCCACCGAGGGGTTGGCCAGCAGCGCATCGACGGCCTTGTCGAGAGCCTGCGCCCTGGTCAGTGAATCCTCATATTTGGCAAGCGCGATATCGGAATAGGTCTTGATGACCGCTTTCGCGTCGGTTTCCGCCTTGGCAGGCAGCACGAACACCGCCGCCGTCAGCAGCGCCGTGGCACCAATCGCCGCCAGCCTGCCGCCATACCGTGCTGTCATCATCACTCTCCAGTTTCTCGGAAATTCCGTAAGGGGCGCGCGCGGCGACCGGCGCGGGGCCACGTCGTTGCCAAAAGCGCCAAGACTTGCCGCGCCATTGCGCGGTTCGGGGAAAAAAGACACCAAAATGCCTCCAATCGAACGGGTTCAAGGCCCAGACATCAAAGGGATGCGCCAATACGCAGGCTCCCATAAAGCTTCGGCGCCGATGGAAGTCAACGAAAATCTACGGGAAAAGCCAATTGAAACAATAGTTTAGAATTATTCTAAACTACAGAAGTCAACTTTACACCTCGGCTGCGCCGGCTTCGCTGTCGAACTGTACGATTGACAGCCGCCGTTCCGGGTGCGACCCGCAAACGCTCTCTTGCGGCGGCGCCAGACAATTGCCACCTGCCGAGAGATCCTAGGATCGAAACAGGATTTGGGACGCGATGAAGAACGGCGTGGTCATTGTCGGTGGCGGTCATGCGGGCGTGCAAGCGGCCGCCAGTTTGCGCGAGGACGGCTATGACGGGCCGGTGATCCTCATCAGTGACGAGAACGAACTGCCCTACCATAAGCCACCGCTGTCGAAGACCTTCATCAAGGATGCCGACGCCAAACCGCAACCGCTTCGGGGTGAGGCCTTCTATACCGGCAACGCCATCGACTACCGACCGGGCGTGCGGATCGAACGCATCGATGCCGGCGGCCGCAGCCTGGAGATATCAGGCGGCGGCGTGCTTGCCTTCGACCATCTGATCCTGGCGACCGGGTCGCGCCCGCGCCTCCTGCCGCTGCCTGGCTCGGATCTGTCCGGCGTCCTGTCGCTGCGTTCGCTGGCCGATGCCCGGCGGATCCGCGACTTGAGCGCACGGAGCGAAGATGTCGTCATCCTCGGTGGCGGCTTTATCGGGCTGGAGATCGCCGCGACGCTGCGTGCGGCCGGCCGCACGGTGACGGTGGTGGAAGCGGTCGACCGGCTACTCGGCCGCGCCGTGGCGCCGGTGGTGGCAAGCCATGTCCGCCAAAGGCTGGAAGCGGCCGGCGTGCGCATCCTCACCGGCACCTCGATTTCAAGGCTCGAAGGCGAAAACGGTCATGTCGTCGCCGCCATGACCTCGTCGGGTGAAAAATTGCCGGCGCGCATGGTTATCGTCGGCATCGGCGCCGTGGCCAATGTCGAACTGGCGCAGGACGCCGGCCTTGCCATCGCCAACGGCATCCGTGTCGATCACCAGATGCGCAGTTCGGTGCCGGAAATCCTGGCCATCGGCGACGTTGCCTCCTACCGACACTGGTTCACCGGCGGCGATGTGCGGCTGGAATCGGTACAGAACGCCACCGACCAGGCCCGCCTCGCGGCGCGCACGATCACCGGTCACGCGGATGCCTATTCGGCGGTGCCATGGTTCTGGTCCGATATTGGCGACATGAAGCTGCAGATGGTCGGGCTGACCGCCGGCGGCGACAGCCATGTCGTGCTGGGCGACCTGCCCGACAACAAGTTCTCGATCTACCACTATGCCGGCGACCGGTTGCTCGGCATCGAGTCCGTCAACCGCCCCGGCGACCACATGCTTGGCCGCAAGATGCTGGGCGCCGGCTTCTCGCCGACGCCGGAGACGGTGGCAATGGGTCCCGAGGGGTTGAAGGCGGCTCTGGCTGCCTTTCAGCAGGATGAGCCGGCAAGAGCTGCGGGATAGCCGCCTTACCCTCCCCCTTGTGGGGAGGGTCGCTGCGAAGCAGCGGGGTGGGCGCCAAGCCCCCCACACGGACCTCAGTCCGACCTCCCCACGAGGGGGAGGTAAAGCGGTTCAGGCGGCGCAGACTTCGCGGATCGAGCTTTCCAGAATGTCGAGCGCCTCGTTCATGACCTCGTCCTGGATGGTGATTGGCGCAAGGAAGCGGATGACGTTGCCGTAGACGCCGCAGGTCAGCAGGATCAGGCCCTTGTCGAGCGCTTTCAGCCGGATGGCGTTGGCGATCTCGGCCGACGGCAGGCCCTTCTTGACGTCGTTGAACTCGACCGCGTTCATGAAGCCGAGGCCCCTGATATCGACGATCTCGGGCACGTCGTCGCGGATCGACTGCAGGCGCTGCTTCAGCCGCGCGCCCAGGGTGTTGGCGCGGTCGCAAAGCTTTTCGTGCTCGATCACGTCGAGAACCGCGTGTGCCGCGGCAACCCCGATCGGGCTGCCGCCATAGGTGCCGCCGAGGCCGCCGGGGCCGGGCGCATCCATGATTTCGGCGCGGCCGGTGACGGCCGACAGCGGGAAGCCGCCGGCCAGGCTCTTGGCCATGGTGGTGATGTCGGCCGCGACTTCATGGTGATCCATCGCGAACATCTTGCCGGTGCGGGCAAAGCCGGTCTGCACCTCGTCGGCGATCAAAAGCATGCCGTGCTGGTCGCAGAGCTTGCGCAGCGCGGTCAAGAATTCGCGCGGCGCCTCGTAGAAGCCGCCCTCGCCCTGAACCGGCTCGACAATGATGGCGGCGACGCGGGCCGGATCGACATCGGCCTTGAACAACCGGTCGAGTGCGGCCAGCGAATCGGCAACCGACACACCATGCAGCGGCACCGGGAACGGCGCGTGATAGACGTCGCCCGGCATGGCGCCGAAGCCGACCTTGTAGGGCACGACCTTGCCGGTCAGCGCCATGCCCATGAAGGTGCGGCCATGGAAGCCGCCGGCGAAGGCGATGACGGCCGGGCGTCCGGTGGCATTGCGGGCGATCTTGATGGCGTTCTCGACCGCCTCGGCGCCGGTGGTGACGAAGATCGTCTTCTTCTCGAACTTGCCGGGCAGCATGGCATTCAGCCGTTCGGCCAGCCTGACGTAGCTCTCATAGGGCACGACCTGGTGGCAGGTGTGGGTGAAACGGTCGAGCTGCGCCTTGACCGCTTCGATCACCCTGGGGTGGCGGTGGCCGGTGTTGACGACGGCGATGCCCGAGGAAAAGTCGATGTAGCGACGGCCTTCGACATCCCAGATTTCCGAATTTTCGGCCCGGTCGGCATAGATTTGCGTGGTCATGCCGACGCCGCGCGAGATCGACTGGTTTTTGCGTTCGGAAATGGCTGAATTCTTCATGATATCCCTCATCGGGCCGGCGCCCGTCCTCGTTGATCAGATGTCTTCTGACCTTATTTCATGTTTTCCTCAAGTCGGCACCACCGGCGGGCGATTGGGCCTGCGACGAGAAGATCCGGGCCTTAGCCAGTCGGGCGATACCCGTACGAGGCCGGTTTCCTTTTTCCGGGGATCGATTATCCTCCTGACATCCGCGAGGATCAGCAACCCGCGGCTTGGGGAGCCCATGAGCAGGAACGCGACATCGTTCGTCTCGCCGCCATCCGTCAGAACCTCCAGTCTTTTGTCATTTCCAATCGCCTCGGCAATGTGCGTCTGCGCAGCCGCATTGCTTCTGGCCGGCTGCCAGAAGCAGGAAGCGGCGGACAAGAAACTGCCGATCATGGTGCGCACCGAAACAGTGGCGATGGCCGACTATGCGCCGAGAACCTCGCTGACCGGGGTCATCGCGGCGCGCACGCTGAACAATCTGTCGTTCCGCGTCGGCGGCCGCATTGCCGAGCGGCTTGTTGATGTCGGCCAGCATGTCGACCAGGGCGCGGTGCTTGCCCGCATCGATCCGCAGGAGCAGCAATCCGATCTGCGCTCCGCACAGGCCGATCTTGACGCAGCACAAGCGCAGCTGACCCAGTCCGCCGCCGCCTTCGAGCGGCAGAAGACGCTGCTTGCCCAGGGCTTCACCACAAGGCGCGACTATGATGCCGCCGACCAGGCGCTGAAGGTGGCGCAAGGCAGCGTCGATGCCGCGCAGAGCGCATTCGCCAACGCCCAGCAGAACCTGTCCTTCACCGAGCTCAAGGCGGGTGCCGCCGGTGTGATCACCGCCCGCCAGGTCGAAACCGGCCAGGTGGTGCAGGCGGCACAAACCGTCTTCACGGTCGCCGAGGACGGTGACCGCGATGCGGTGTTCAACGTGCAAGAGACGCTGGTCGCCAAGACGCCGGCCTCGCCGGCGGTGACGATCACATTGTTGTCCGACCCGCAGGTCCGGGCGACAGGCAAGGTGCGCGAGATCTCGCCGGCGGTCGACCAGGCTTCCGGTTCGATCCGGGTCAAGGTCGGCATTGCCGACACGCCCGCCGGCATGCCGCTCGGGGCGGCCGTCATCGGGTCGGTCAGCGCCAAGCCGGCGAAGGCGATCCTGCTGCCCTGGCAGGCGCTGACATCCAGCGCGGGCAAACCGGCGGTCTGGATCGTCGACCCCTCGACCAAGGCGGTGGCGCCGACGCCGGTCGAGGTGCTGGCTTTCGATTCGGGCACGGTCGTCATCGCCAGCGGACTGAACGAGGGCCAAAGCGTCGTGACCGCGGGCGGGCAGTTGCTCAGTCCCGGCCAGACGGTCGAGATATCGGGGGCGGGCCAATGAACCGGTCCATCATGCTTGGCCTGTTCGCGCTTGGCGCGCTCGCCGCCTGCTCGAAATCGGAGGAAAAGCCACCGGAGGTCATCCGGCCGGTGCTGTCGATGGTGGTCGAGCCGCGCACGACGCAGACCTTCGGCTTTGCCGGCTCGGTCGAGCCGCAGATCAGCGCCGACCTTGCCTTCCGCCTGCTTGGCCGGGTCGTCTCGCGCGACGTCAAGGTCGGCGACATCGTCAGCAAGGGCACGACGATCGCCGCGCTCGATCCGACCGCGCTGGAGCTGGCGGTGCAAGCAGCCAAGGCCGAGCTCTCCAATGCCGAGGCACAGTTCGCCAATGCTGCCGCCAGCGAGGAGCGCCAGCGCCAGCTGCTTGCCGCGGCCAACGCCTCGCAGGCCGTCTTCGATGCCGCGCAGCAGGCACGCAAGGCCGCGGAGGCCAATGTCGAGCGGGCCAAGGCTTCGCTGGCCAAATCGCAGGAGCAGCTCGGCTACGCCAGGTTGTTCTCGGATTTCGACGGCGTCGTCACCGCCGTCGGCGCCGAGGTCGGACAGACCGTCTCGGCCGGCCAGACGGTCGTCACCGTGGCGCGCTCGGATCTGCGCGAAGCCGTGGTCGATATCCCCGATCAGTTGACCGGCGATCTCACCACCGGCACGCCGTTCCAGGTGATCCTGCAATCGCTGCCGACGATCGAGACCCAGGCCAAGCTGCGCGAGATCGCGCCGCAGGCCGAAGGCTCGACCCGCACCCGGCGCGTCAAGCTGACACTCACCGATCCGCCACAGGCCTTTCGGCTCGGCTCGACGGTGACGGCGACCCGCGTGACCAAGGTGGCGCCGACGATCGAACTGCCCATCTCGGCGCTGCTGGAAAAGAACGGCGCCGACAAGGTGTGGATCGTCGACCCGCAGACATCGAGCGTGAGCACGCGCGACATCAAGGTCGCGTCGAAGAATGGCGGCGCCTTCACAGTGGCTGAAGGGCTCAACGCCGGCATGCGCGTCGTCACCGCGGGCGTCCACAGCCTGAGCGAAGGCCAGAAGGTCAAAGTGCTGGAGGGCGGCGTCTGATGAAGGGCTTCAATCTCTCCGACTGGGCGCTCAGCCACCGCTCCATGGTGTGGTATTTCATGCTGGTCTTCGTCGTGGCCGGCATCTTCTCCTACCTCAATCTCGGTCGTGAGGAAGACCCCAACTTCACCATCAAGACGATGATCATCCAGGCCAACTGGCCGGGCGCATCGGTCAAGGAGACCGTGCAGCAGGTAACCGATCGCATCGAGAAGAAGCTCGAGGAACTCGACAGCCTCGACTATACCAAGTCCGTCACCACCGCCGGCCAGACCGTCATCTTCGTCAACCTGAAGGACACCACCAAGGCGCGCGATGTCGTGCCGAACTGGCTTCAGGTGCGCAACATGGTCAACGACATCAAGGCGCAGTTTCCGCAAGGCGTGCAGGGACCGTTCTTCAACGACCGCTTCGGCGATGTCTACGGCAACATCTACGCCTTCACTTCTGACGGGCTGACGCCGCGCCAATTGCGCGACTATGTCGAGGATGTCCGCACCAAGATCCTGACCGTGCCCAATGCCGGCAAGGTCGATCTCGTCGGCGCGCAGGACGAAGCGATCTATCTCGAATTCTCGACCCGCCAGATCGCCGCCCTCGGCCTCAACCAGCAGGCGATCGTGGCAAGCCTGCAGGCGCAGAACGCGATCACGCCGTCCGGCGTCATCCAGTCCGGACCGGAGCGCATCAGCGTACGCGTCGGCGGCCAGTTCACCTCCGAGGACAGCCTTCGCGCCATCAACCTACGCGTCAACGACCGCTTCTTCCGGCTGAGCGACGTGGCGACGATCACGCGCGGCTATGCCGATCCGCCAACGGCGCTTTTCCGCTTCAACGGCCAGGACGCGATCGGGCTCGCCATCGGCATGAAGCCCAATGCCAATCTGCTGCAGTTCGGCGAGGCGCTGCACGAGGAGATGAACAAGGTGCTGGCCGACCTGCCGGTCGGTGTCGGCGTGCACCTGGTCGCCGACCAGCCGGTCATCGTCGAGGAGGCCGTCTCGGGCTTCACCCGCGCCCTGTTCGAGGCGGTGGCCATCGTGCTTGCGGTGTCGTTCATCAGCCTCGGCATGCGCGCCGGCTTCGTCGTGGCGCTGTCGATCCCGCTGGTGCTGGCCATCACCTTCACGGTCATGGCCTATCTCGGCATTTCGCTGCAGCGCATTTCACTCGGCGCGCTGATCATCGCGCTCGGCCTTTTGGTCGACGACGCCATGATCGCCGTCGAGATGATGGTGGCGCGGCTGGAGGTCGGCGACAATCTGCGCAAGGCGGCGACCTATGTCTACACATCGACCGCCTTCCCGATGCTGACCGGCACGCTGGTGACGGTCGCCGGCTTCATCCCGATCGGGCTCAATTCGAGTGCAGCCGGCGAATACACTTTCACGCTGTTCGTCGTCATCGCCGTGTCGCTGCTGGTGTCGTGGATCGTGGCGGTGCTGTTCGCGCCGCTGCTCGGCGTCACTATCCTGCCGGCGACGATGAAGACGAAACACCACGACCAGCCGGGACGCTTCACCTCGCTGTTCCGGCGCGTGCTTGTCGGCTCGGTGCGCCACCACTGGCTGACCATCATCGCCACAGTGCTGTTGTTTGCCGCCTCGATCGCCGGCTTCGGTCTCGTCCAGCAGCAGTTCTTCCCGCCCTCCGACCGGCCCGAGCTGATCGTCGACTGGAACCTGCCGCAGAATTCCTCTATCGCGGAGACGCGCGACCAGATGGAGCGCTTCGAGCAGCGGGCGCTGGTCGGCAATCCCGACATCGACCATTTCTCGTCCTATATCGGCCAGGGCGCGGTGCGCTTCGTGCTGGCCTACGACGTGCAGCCGGCCAACCCCTATTTCGGCCAGACCGTGATCGTCACCAAGAGCATCGAGGCCCGCAACCGGGTCAAGCCGGCGCTGGAAAGGCTGCTGCGCGAGGAATTTGTCGGCACCGACGCCTTCGTCAAGCTGCTCGAGCTCGGCCCGCCTGTCGGCCGTCCGGTGCAATACCGCGTCGGCGGTCCCGACATCCAGGCGGTGCGCGAGCTGGCGCAACAATTCGCCGGTGTGATCTCGGCCAATTCGAAACTGGCGGCCCCCACCTTCGACTGGAACGAGCCGCAACGCGTGCTGAGGGTCGACGTGCTGCAGGACAAGGCGCGCCAGCTCGGCATCACCTCTTCCGATATCGCCAGCGCGCTCAACAGCACGGTCGGCGGCGCCACCATCACGCAGGTGCGCGACGCCACCTATCTCATCAATGTCGTGGCACGCTCACGCGATGCCGAACGCGGCTCGATCGGGACGCTGCAGAACATGCAGTTGCCGACCAGCACCGGCGAGGCGATCCCGCTCGCGGCGGTGGCCAATTTCCGCTACGAGCTCGAACAGCCAACGGTTTGGCGGCGCGACCGCATTCCGACGATCACCGTGCGCGCCGGACTGGTCGGCGACGTGCTGCCTGCCACCGTGGTCAACGAGCTGAAGCCATCGGTCGATGCCTTCATCGCCAAGCTGCCGCCGGGCTATTCGGTCGAGACCGCCGGCTCGGTCGAGGAAAGCGCCAAGAGCCAGGGGCCGATCGCGGCCGTGGTGCCGCTGATGCTTTTCGTCATGGCCACGATCCTGATGATCCAGTTGCAGAGCTTCCAGCGCCTGTTCCTGGTGGTGGCGGTGGCGCCGCTCGGGCTGATCGGCGTGGTCGCGGCCCTGGTGCCGAGCGGCGCGCCGCTCGGCTTCGTCGCCATCCTGGGCGTGCTGGCGCTGATTGGCATCCTGATCCGCAACTCGGTCATCCTGATCGTGCAGATCGAGGACCTCGTCGCCGAAGGCAAGGACCGCTGGGCGGCCGTCATCGAGGCGACGGAACACCGGATGCGGCCGATCGCGCTGACCGCGGCCGCCGCCAGCCTGGCGCTGATCCCAATCGCGCGCGAAGTGTTCTGGGGACCGATGGCCTACGCGATGATGGGCGGCATCATCGCGGGTACGGCGATCACGCTGCTGTTCCTGCCGGCGCTTTATGTGACGTGGTTCCGGATCAAGGAGCCGAAGCAATCGAGCCAAGCTGGACACAGCGGAGCCTTGCCTGAGGGCGGAGCCGCCTGACGCTCGCGTGGCGCCAAGGAAGTCGATTTAAAAAGCTTGGCTACGCCCTCACAAACCCCTCGCTGGCCCTGAGCAGATTGCGCGTATAATCCTCTGTCACGCGGTGCGCGACAAGTTGGGCCGCCGTGAGATTCTCGACCGCCTCGCCGCTTTGCATCACCATCAGCCGCTCGCACATATGGGTGATGATGGCGAGGTCGTGGCTGACCATCAGGAAGGTCAGCTTGCGCCGTCGGCGGACCTCTTCCAAAAGGTTGAGCACTTCCGCCTGCACCGAGGCATCCAGCGCCGAGGTCGGCTCGTCGAGCAGCAGGATCGAGGGTTCGAGGATGAGCGCACGTGCGATCGCCACGCGCTGGCGCTGGCCGCCCGACAACTGATGCGCGTAGCGGAAGCGAAAGCCGTTGCCGAGGCCGACCTCGTCGAGCGCGCGTTCGATGCGCTTCTCGCCATCGGCAAAGCCGTGGATGGCAAGCGGTTCCTGCAGCAGGCGGTCGACGGTCTGGCGCGGGTGCAGCGAGCCATAGGGATCCTGGAAGACCATCTGCACTTCGCGATAAAAGGCCTTGTCGCGGCGCGTGCCGAGCGTCTTGCCGTTGACGTTGATGCTGCCCGATGCGACCGGCGCGAGGCCGGCGATCGCCCTGAGCAGCGTCGACTTGCCGGAACCACTCTCGCCGACCAGGCCGAAGGATTCGCCTGACCTGACTTCGAGGCTGACGCCTTTCAGCGCGCGAAACCGGTCGAAGATCACTTCCAGCCCGTCGACGGTGATCGCAGCTGTCATGCCGCCCACTCCGGCTTGCGGTCGAGCACCGGCAGCGGGTGGCGCTCGAAGCCGATCCTGGGCATGCAGTTGAGCAGGCCGCGTGTGTAGGGATGCTGGGCCTGGCCGAGTTCGGAGGCCTTTAGCTGCTCGACCACCTTGCCGGCATACATGACGATGACGCGGTCGCAGAAGGACGAGACCAGGCGCAGATCGTGCGAAATGAAGATCAGCCCCATGCCGCGATCGCTGACCAATTTATCGAGGATGCCGAGCACGTCGAGTTGCACGGTGACGTCGAGCGCCGAGGTCGGCTCGTCGGCAATCATCATTTCCGGCCCGGCGATCAGCATCATGGCGATCATGGCGCGCTGGCCCATGCCGCCTGAGACCTCATGCGGATGCAGGTCGAAGACGCGTTTGGGATCGCGGATCTGGACCGCTTCCAGCATGGCCAGCGCGCGCTCGCGCGCTTCGGCCTTGCTGACTTTTTCGTGGGTGCGCAGCGTCTCGACGATCTGGCGGCCGATGCTCATCACCGGGTCGAGCGAGTATTTCGGATCCTGGAGGATCATGGCGATGCGGTTGCCCCGCAATGCCCGGCGCTGGCGCGGCGAGATGCCGAGCAGGTCAATGCCGTCGAAGGCCAGTTTCCTGGCCGATATCCTGGCCTGCGGCGGCGTCAGGCCCATGATGGCGCGGCCGGTCTGCGATTTTCCCGAGCCGCTTTCGCCGACAATGCCGAGCCGCTCGCGGCCGAGCGTGAAGGACACACCGCGCACGGCCTGGACCAGGCCGGTTCGGGTCGGAAAATCGACCCGAAGGTCGTCGACTTCAAGCAGTGTGCCGCTCATTGGTCACCGCTCCGGGGATCGAGGGCATCGCGCAGGCCGTCGCCGAGCAGGTTGAAGCCGAGGCTGACGATGAGAATGGCGAAGCCCGGCGCGCCGGCCACCCACCATTGATCGAGGATGAAGCGGCGGCCCGACGCGATCATCGTGCCCCACTCAGGCAGCGGCGGCTGCGCGCCGAGGCCGAGGAAGCCGAGGCCGGCGGCGGTGAGGATGATGCCGGCCATGTCGAGCGTCACCCGGACGATCAGCGAGGAGATGCAGAGCGGCATGATGTGGCGCAGCACGATGCGGAAGGGCGACGCGCCCATCAGCTGCACAGCCTTGATGTAATCGGAATTGCGCACCGTCAGCGTTTCCGCGCGAGCAATTCGAGCGTAAGGCGGCCATGAGGTGATGGCTATCGCCAGCACCGCGTTTTCGATGCCGGGGCCGAGGGCAGCGACAAAGGCCAGCGCCAGAACGAGCTTGGGGAAGGCGAGGAAGATGTCGGTGATGCGCATCAGGATGGCATCGGTCCAGCCGCCGGCGTAACCGGCGACGGTGCCCACCAGCAGGCCGATGGGGGCGGCGATGATGGCGACCAGGATGACGACATAGAGCGTCCAGCGCGAACCGTAGAGGATGCGCGAAAGGATATCGCGGCCGAGGTCGTCCGTGCCGAACCAGTGCTCGGCGCTGGGCGCCAGCAGCCGGGAATTCTTGAGATCACCGAAGGTCGGCGAATAGGGCGCCAGCACGCCGGCAAGGGCTGCGATGACCAGCAAGGCGATGATGATCAGCAGGCCGACAAAAGCCAGCCGGTTGGCCGAGAAACGCCGCCACGCGACATAGGCGCGTCCGAGCCTAGCCTGCATGCGCGAGGCCGGCCGCTCGCTGAGCAGCCAGTCGCGACGGCTCTGGATGGTGTCTGCGCTCATCCTGTCTTCGTCCTCGGGTCCAGCACGCGGTAGAGAAGATCCGACAGAAGGTTGATGGCGATGAACACCGAACCGATGACGATGGTGCCGCCAAGGACGGCATTCATATCGGCGTTCTGCAGCGAGTTGGTAATGTAGAGGCCGATGCCCGGCCAGGAGAAGACAGTCTCGGTCAGCACCGAGCCTTCGAGCAACCCAGCATAGGAGAGCGCGATCACCGTCACCATCGGCACCGCGGCATTGCGTAGCGCGTGGCCCCAGATGATGCGGGTTTCCGACAGGCCCTTGGCGCGGGCGGCGACGATGTATTCCTGCGCAAGTTCGTTGAGCATGAACGAGCGCGTCATGCGGCTGATATAGGCGAGCGAGAAATAGCCGAGCAGCGAGGCCGGCAAGATGATGTGGCGGAAGGCATCCCAGAAGACATCCCACTGACCCTGCATCGCCGAATCGAGAAGGTAGAAACCGGTGATCGGCGTGAAGGTGTATTCGTAGACGACATCGAGCCGAGCCGGAAAAGCCACCCATTGCAATTTGGCGTAGAACAGGACGAGGCCAAGCAGGCCGAGCCAGAAGATCGGCACGGAATAGCCGATCAGGCCAATGACGCGCACGATCTGGTCGATGATGCTGCCGCGCCTGACCGCGGCCAGCACGCCGAGCGGCACGCCGAACAGCGCACCGATCAGTGTCCCCAGCGTCGCCAGTTCCGTCGTTGCTGGAAGGGCGCGGCGAATGTCAGTCATGACCGGGTTGGTGGTCAGCACCGATGTGCCGAAATCACCGTTCAGGGCATTTTTCACATAGATGTAGAACTGTTCGATCAGCGGCAGGTCGAGGCCCATCTCGCGGCGCGTGCGCTCCACGACATTGAGAGGCGCCCGATCGCCGAGCACCGCCAGCACCGGATCGATCGGGATGACACGGCCGATGAAGAAGGTCACCGCGAGAAGACCAAGATAGGTCGTGACCGCGATGACCAGGAAACGGCCGATCGCCGAGGCAATGGCGACCGCGCGGGCACTGCCGCGCCCGCTCTCGTTTTCAATCGCGCTCATGCGGCGCGTCCGTCGGCTTTATTCTTTCGAGACCGGGCCGACGAAGTTGCTGTCGAAGCTCGGACCAAGCGCGAAGCCCTTGAGGTTCTTGCGCAGCCCGGCCACTTCCAATTGCTGATGGATGATCACGAAGGGGCTGGTGTCGAGGATCTTCTGCTGCAAATCCTTGTACATATCAGCCCGCTTGCCTGCATCCTTCTCCAGCAGTGCCGCTTCGGTTTCCTTGGTCAGGTCCGGAATGTCCCAGGAATTGCGCCAGGCGAGCGTGTGCGACTTGCCGGCATCCGAATTGTCGGGGTTGGAGGCGAAGGTCTGGGCGTTGGAGTTCGGATCGAAATAATCCTGGCCCCAATTGCCGATATAGATGTCATGGTTGCGGGCGCGGTACTTGGTCAGCGTCTGCTTGCCGTCACCTGGAATGATCTCCAGCTTGATGCCGGCCTGGCCGAGCGTCTGCTGGATCGATTCGGCCATTCCGGTCGTCGGCTGGCCGGTGCGTACGTCCATGGTGACGCTGAAGCCGTCGGCCAGGCCGGCCTTGGCCAGCAATTCCTTGGCTTTGGCAACGTCGAGCTTGAAGGGATTGGTGTCGATGGCCCCGAGATCGCCCTTGGGCAGGAATGACTGGTGGATTTCGCCGATACCCTTGAGGATGGTCGAGCTCAGCGCATCGTAGTCGACCAGGTATTTGAAGGCCTGGCGAACCTCGGGCTTGGCGAGGTTCGGGTTCTTCTGGTTCAGGCTGATGTAATAGACCGTGCCCTTCGGCGCGCTGGTGGTGGTGAGATCGGCGTTCTTGGCGATGGCGTCGAGGTCGTTCGGCTCGAGGTTGCGGGCAACGTCGATGTCGCCGGCTTCGAGCGCCAGGCGCTGGGCCGAGCTTTCCTTCATGTTGCGGTAGATGACGCGGGCGAGCTTGGCCTTTTCACCGTGATAATTGTCGTTGCGCTCCATGACGACGGCTTCGTTGGCGCGCCATTCGCGCAGCTTGTAGGCGCCGGAGCCGGCATAGCCGGTCTTCAGCCAGGCATTGCCGAAGTCATTGTCCCATTTGTAGTCGGCGCTCGGCGTCACCGCGGCGACATGCTCCTTGACCAGCTTGGCGTCGACAACGGAAGCGACCGTGGCCGACAGGCAGTTCAGCACGAAGCTCGGCGCATAGGCCTTGTCGACGGTGAACTGGAAGGTGGTGTCGTCGATTGCCTTGGCCTTTTCGGTGACGTTGTCGCCGCTGATGCCGAACTGGTCGATGATGAAGGCCGGGCTCTTGTCCAGCTTGACGGCGCGCTCGAACGAATAGGCGACGTCGGCCGCGGTGATCGGATTGCCCGAGGCGAATTTGAGGCCTGGCTTGAGCTTGAACGTATAGGTCAGGCCATCGTCGGAGACGGTCCAGCTCTCTGCGAGATCCGGCTTGACCTTGGAGGTGTCGCTGAGGTCGAGACGGACCAGCAGGTCATAGGTGTTGCCGGTGACTTCGGCGGTCGACAGTTCGAACGCTTCGCCCGGATCCATGGAGATGATGTCGTCGATGGCGAAGCCCTCGACCAGCGTGTCGGCGGGTGTGACGGCGAAGGCGGGTGCTGCGCCAATAAGCAGCGCGGACACCGCCGCGCCCGCTAGCAAGGCACGCGAGCGAAGAGCAAACTTTTCCATCATCATGGTGATTGTTCCCTGTTTTGTTGGTTGTTGACCTGAGTTCCCGGCTCAGGATTGTAGAATTCTTGTCGGGGCCAAAGGACGGCCTCTAACCCCTTACCGTCGTGGTTTTTGTCCAATTGGTCAACAGCATATCCGGCCACTTTGTGACGGGCAACGAGCATTTGCAGAACGGCCTATTGAAGGCGAATGGCGGATGGCGCGTCGACGCATACGCCGACCGATCGAGGCAGCCGAACGAGAAAGATCTGCCAATTTTTGAGTTATTTCAGCGCGGTGACCAGGCCCGCATCGGGAAAGCAGGTCGCGGCCTGGCCATTCTTGGCCTGCCACTTGCCGATCGAACGGCGGGTCTTGAAGCCCGGCAGGCCGTCGGCGCTGCCGACATCATAGCCCTTGGCCTCCAGCGCCCGCTGCAGGGCGGCGATGTCGGAGCGATGGAGATCGCCGACCGGACCCCAGCTGCCGGAAAAATTCTGGTCGCCATGCGCAATGCGGTCGGCGCCGTGGCCGATGAACAGCGCATAGAGGTCGCTGGTGTTGTATTCCTTCAGCACATAGAAATTGGGGGTGGCGATGAAAGCCGGCCCGCTGCGGCCGGCCGGCATGAGCAGGAAGCCCTGCGCCTTCAACTCGCTCGCCGCAAACGGCTTGCCGCCGACTCGCTTGATGCCCATACCAGCCCACTCAGAGATCTTCTTGCCCTGATCGGGACCTTCCAGCGAGCAGGAGACGCTCTCGGGTACGGTCACCTCGAAACCCCAGCCGCGTCCCCTCACCCAGCCATAATGGACGAGATAATTGGCGATCGAGGCGAGCACGTCGGGCGTCGAATTCCAGATGTCGACACGTCCATCGCCGTCGAAATCCACGGCATGCTTGAGAAAGGAGGTCGGCATGAATTGCGGCTGGCCAAGCGCACCGGCCCAGGACGATTTCATCGCGCCGACCGGGGCCAGTCCGCGTTGGACGATTTCCAGCGCGGCCAAAAGCTCGGTGCGGAAGAAATCCTGCTTCGTCGACATGAATGCCTTGGTGCCGAGAACCTCGAAGGCGTCGTAAGGCATCTTTGCCGCGCCGAAGCCGGTCTCACGGCCCCAGATCGCCAGGAGGATCTCGCCGGGCACGCCATAGCGCTTTTCAATCGCGGCAAGCGTCCTGGCGTTGGCGGCTTCGCGCGCGCGGCCGCCTGACGTCACCGCACGAACCGTCTTCTCGGCGAAATAGGCGCCGGGCGAGCCGAACTCGGCCTGATGCTGCTTCTGCGGCGTCTTCGGCTTCTCGCCGGGCATGACAAGGTCGGGTAGCTTCAGATTGGGCTTTATGCCATCGAAGGCGGCATCGAATGTCTGCTTGGAAATGCCTTTGGCCTTGGCCTCGGGCCAGAGGTCGTTCTGCAGCCAGGCGCGGAATTGGTCGTCGATCTTGGCGGCCGAGGCGGGGGCAGAAAAGACGAGGAAGGCAAGCGCAGCCAGGAAAAATGCCAGACAGAGCTGGCGAAGTCCGCGTTCAGTATCGGTGCTTGGCACCAGCCTCGAAGGGCGCGCAACAATCATGATCCGCACCCTTCCCGCTAATTGCGTCAAAACGCCGTCCGTGAGCGCAGCGCGGCGGCGAGCGTGCCCTCGTCGAGATAGTCGAGTTCACCGCCGACCGGTACGCCATGCGCCAGCCTCGTCACCTTGATGTCGAAGCCGGACAGCTGGTCGGTGAGGTAGTGCGCGGTGGTCTGGCCCTCGACCGTTGCGTTGACGGCGAGGATGATCTCCTTGACCTCGCCGCCGGCGACGCGGTCGATCAACGAGCGGATGTTGAGCTGGTCGGGGCCGATGCCGTCGAGCGGCGACAGCGTGCCGCCGAGCACATGGTAGCGCACGTTCATGGCGGCTGCCCGCTCCAACGCCCAGAGATCCGAGACGTCCTCGACGACGATGAGGGTGGCGGCGTCGCGGCGCGGATCAGTGCAGATCATGCAAGGGTCCGATGTGTCGACATTGCCGCAAGTTGAACAGATGCGCACCTTGTCGGCCGCCTCGCCCATGGCGGCGGCGAGCGGCGACAGCAGCTGTTCCTTCTTCTTGATCAGATGCAGGGCAGCGCGCCTGGCCGAACGGGGCCCGAGCCCCGGCACCTTGGCCAGGAGCTGGATCAGGCGTTCGATCTCGGGACCGGCGATTCGCTTGGACATTGCTCTGATCTAGAGCAATTTCAGGAAAAGTGCGAAGCGGTTTTCCCGGGAAAAGCGCAAAGCGCTTTCCCATGGGAATTGCGTCAAAAAAATATTGGAGCGCTTTGGAACATCCCGCGTTCGCGCATGGTCGCCATGCTGCCACGCGAAGCCGTGGCGGTACGAATCAGTTGACCTCGAGCGGTCGAGACTGGCTGACGATCATCGCACCGATGGCGTCGGTGTTCTCAGGCGTCGACTGGAATCCCATCGCCGCCTCTTGCGGCGCACCCTGAACCGAGGAAATGACGCGGGTGTTCAAGGTTCCGCCGAAACGGGCGGCATCCGGTTCTTCCATCGGCTCCTGCATCGCGACCATTGTCGGCTTCACGGCCACGCGCGCCGACTTCGCCGCGGGCGCCGCAGCCGCGGTCATAAAGGTCTCTTGAGCCGGGGCGGTCTTGGTCTTGAGCTGGCGAGCCGGTTCCGCGGCGGCGGTCATGAAGACCTGCTGCGCCGGAGCGGTCCGGGACGTTTTGGCGGGGCGCGCCGGCTCGGCCGAGGCAACCATCGTCACCGGCGCGGCCGGTTTCACGATCTCGGACCCGGCCGAGGCAACCGCCACCATTGGTTCATCCGGCAGCGGCTGCCAGTTGCGGCCGCGCTTCTCGTAGAAAGCATTGCCGCCGGCAACCATGGTGTAGTGCATGTTCTTGTAGGGGAAGCGCAGACCCGCCGTGTGGAAATACATCGTGTTCTTCAGCTTGGCCTTGCGCTCGCCCTTGAGCACTGCATCGGCCGCTTCCTCGACATCGGGCATGGCGCGCGAATTCATCGGCCTGGTCATGACGCCCGGCGCGAATTGCCCCGGCTCGCCGACCACCTGGCAGATGGTGCTGCCGTGGTTGCCGGAGCGCAACCGGTTCATGACCACGGTGCCGACAGCGATCATGCCATCGCGGCTCGAGCGGTTGGATTCGAAGAACATCGCCCTTTCCAGGCACTCCCTGTCCTTCGGCGAGTGGCTGGAGGCGCGCGACGTCAGGAAGCTCGGCGTGATGGCGTCTGTCAGGCCTGCAACAGACATGCCGTGCGAAGTGGTCTGGCTGCAGGCAGCCAAAAACAGGGGAGACGTGATGACGCCGAGCAACAGCGGCGTCTTCCATCGCGTAACGATCAACAGGTTACCCTCTCACTTCGATGCCCGCCCCCAGGCTGCGGCAAGAATGAGACACTTTCGGGCAAAATGATGGCCAAAACGTTATTAACAACGTACTGTTGCCGAAAAGGCACAATTTTGAGCCTTTCCAGATAGATCGAGCCGTCATTTCACGAAAGCGATGACCGCTCTCTCTTGGTTTCGCCGCAATTGCCGAGGGCAAACTGCGTCCCGTTTGTCCGGGGAATCGCTACCGCCCGGCCGCAATCGCAGCCGGCTGACCAGGCTCGAGCTCCTCGAATTTCTCTGAAAACAGGCCGCGCCTGAGAAACAGCGCCCGCGCGTCCCTGGCCGCCGGCGCGATCTTGCCCGGCCAGTCGCTGTCGATGAATTCGGCTTTGGTGAAATCGGGATTTGTTTCGGAGGCCGCCTCGAGGAATTCGGCGATCTCCAGCACGACAGCGCGCTCGTCCTTCGAAAGCGCCGACGTGCCGGCCTCGATCGACGGCCGGTGCACGAAATCCTCGAACAGGTAGAAGTAGCCCTTGATGCCGACAATATCGACGCCGGCATCGCAATCGGCCAGAATTTCCAGAATCTCGTAGATCCTGTTGCGGATACGTTGCTCGATCAGTCTTTCGGACGGCTCTTCGGTCATGGGCGCATCGCCGCTGAGTTAAACTTTCATGCATGCCGTTGCCCCAAAACCGCTGCACGGTCTTGGGCGAGACGCATCAGAACGGCAGTTTCATTCCCGGCGGGATCGGCAGGCCAGCAGTCAGCGCCTTGGTCTTTTCCTGCATGATCTGCTCGACCTTGGCCTTGGCGTCGTTGTGGGCGGCCAGAATCAGATCCTCGAGGATCTCGACCTCGTCCTCCTTGAACAAAGACGGGTCGATCTTCAGCGACTTCATCTCGAACTTACCACTCAAGGTGACGCTGACCAGGCCACCGCCGGCCTGGCCGACGGATTCGACCGTAGCGATCTCATCCTGCATGGCCTGGAACTTGGCCTGCATTTCCTTCGCCTTACCCATCAGGCCGAGAAGATCTTTCATGGTCCGATCCTTGTCTTGGTTTATCAGGTCTCGTCATCATCCGCCGGCGGCTCGACCGGCACTTCGGCTTCGGTCGCGTCTGCCTCCGGCGCGTCGGGAATGCGCACGTCGATGATCTTGGCGCCGGGAAAGCGCGCCAGGATGGCGGCGACAGTCGGATCGCTCTTGGCATCGAGGAAGGCATTTTCGCGCTTGGTCGATTCCATTTCGGCTAGTGTCTGGCCGCCCTCTTCCTTCGACAGCGACACCAGCCAGTTGCGGCCGGTCCAGGCGCGCAGTTTCGTCGTCAGGTCGTTGAGCAGCAGCTTGGGCGCATCGTCGGTCAGGCTGACGTCGATGCGGCCAGGCTCGAAGCGGACGGGACGGATGCAACGCTTGACCAGCACCTTGAAGGCTATGTCCCGCTGCGCGTCGGCAAGCGCAACGATGTCGGCCAGCGACCTGACCGGCACCTGCTGTGGCTCGGAAACCGGCGCGGGCGGTGCGACGAAGGCGGCCGGCGCCGGCGAGGCCTCGACCAGCCGCATGGTCTGCGCGCCACCGGAACCGGATGGCATGCGCGCCTGCGCCACCGCGCTGGCCGCGCCGCCATTGCCAGGACCGGCAGGGGCGCCATTCGGGCGCGGTGCGCCATTCTGAGCTGTTGCTGCCCTGTCCAGTGATCGCAACGCCTCGTCCAGAGTCGGCAAGTCGGCGGCGTGCGCCAGCCGGATCAACACCATTTCGGCGGCACTGACCGGCCGGTTGGAGGACTGCACCTCGGGAATGCCCTTGAGCAACATCTGCCAGGTCCGCGACAGCACGCGGACCGACAGCGCCCTGGCGAAATCAGCGCCGCGCTGGCGCTCGTCCTGCGACAGCGATGCATCGTCCATGGCGGTCGGCACGAAACGCAACCGGGTGACGAGATGGTTGAATTCGGCAAGATCGGTCAGCACGGCAGCCGGATCGGCGCCGGTGTCGTATTGCGTGCGGAATTCGGCGAGTGCCGCCGCCACGTCGCCCTTCATCACATGTTCGAACAAGTCGACGATGCGGGCGCGGTCGGCCAGGCCCAGCATGGCCCGCACCGCTTCGGCGCTGACGGCGCCGGCTCCGTGCGCGATCGCCTGGTCGAGGATGGAGAGCGAATCGCGAGCCGAGCCTTCGGCCGCGCGCGCGATCATCGCCAGCGCGTCGTCGTCGACCGAAATGCCTTCCTTGTCGGCGATCGAGGAGAGATGCGCGACCAGCGCGCCGGCGTCGATGCGCCTGAGGTCAAAGCGCTGGCAGCGCGACAGGACGGTGATCGGAACCTTGCGGATTTCGGTGGTGGCGAAAATGAATTTGACGTGCGGCGGCGGCTCTTCCAGCGTTTTCAGCAGGCCGTTGAAGGCCTGCGTCGACAGCATGTGCACTTCGTCGATGATGTAGACCTTGTAGCGGGCCGCGACCGGCGCATAGCGCACGCGCTCGATGATGTCCCTGATGTCGTCGATGCCGGTGTGCGAGGCGGCGTCCATCTCGATGACGTCGACATGGCGGCCTTCCATGATCGCCTGGCAATGCTCGCCGAGCACGGCGAGGTCGACGGAAGGCTGGTCGACGGTCGCGGTCTTGTAGTTCAGCGCCCGTGCCAGGATACGCGCCGTGGTGGTCTTGCCGACACCGCGCACGCCGGTCAGCATCCAGGCCTGGGCTATGCGGCCCGTGGCAAAGGCGTTGGTGAGGGTGCGAACCATCGGTTCTTGGCCGACCAGCTCGGAAAAATTCGAAGGACGGTATTTGCGCGCCAGCACGCGGTAGGCGGCGGCCTTTCCATTCTCCGGGCTTTTTGGCCCCGAATTTCCGGCTTCGCTCATTCGCCCGTTAAGCTCCAAAAGGCCGCGCCCCAAGGCGCCGTTCCTGCGCATAGTCTCGCCCGCGCTGCAATGCGTCGTCAATGTCGCGAGGAGGGCCGATGAGGTGGGAGGCTGGAACAATGACCCGTTCCGGGCTCGTTAGGGCTGCTTCCTTCCGGACCTGACCCGGTTGGCGAGTGGATCGTCCACCACCAACCTCCCGCTGTCCATATCGGCAATTGCGCGACGAAATGCAAGTGCGCAGGCAAATCGGCGCGATCACACAAGAGATTTGCTTGCAGCCCCGATGCAGCCGCTCTAGCGTTCATGGTTTGAAGAAACCAAGAAAAGCAAGGGAAACGCCGATGTTGCCGGGCCTGAAGGCCGGATTCACGCTGGATGCCCGGCTGGAGGCGGACAGCGAGCAGTTGATGTGGCTTGGGCTGTGCGAATTGCGGGTGATGAACGATCGCCGCTGGCCATGGCTGGTCTTGGTGCCGCAGCGGCCGGGCGCGGAAGAAATCCACGACATGACGCCGCTCGACCAGGCGATGCTGACCTTCGAGACCAATATGGTGGCGCAGGCGCTGAAGAAAGTCAGCGGCTGCACCAAAATCAACACCGGCGCGCTCGGCAATATAGTGCGCCAACTGCATATCCATATCGTCGCTCGGTCAGAAGGCGATCCCGGCTGGCCCGGCCCGGTGTGGGGGTATGGCCTGCGCGAGCCCTATCAGCGTTCCGACCTGCGCCGGTTTGCCGAAACCATAAGGGCGGCGCTATAAGCCTTCCCCAGTGTTTATTCCAAGACACGTTCATTCCCAGACATGTCCATCCCAAAGCATCAGAGACCGCATGAGCTTCCGCCTGTTTGACGCGCCTTTGCGCGAGCCGAGCCAGTTCGTCGGCTTTGCCGGCAATACGATCGACCGGCAATCCGAGAATCGAGCCGACGATTCGGTCGACAAGGCGCTGGCGGATCCAACGACGCGGCTTTTGCTGATGAATGGCGGCCGGCTCCACCTGAAGCTTGGTAATAGCGGCAGTCTCGATCCCTGGTTCGACGCCGCGGGGAGCGAACCCTTCAAGCCGTCCTTCGCCGGGGCTGTGCTGCTCGGCTTTTCCGAACAGGGGCCGGTGCTGGCGATGCCTGTCGCAATCGAGGCCGAACAGCTGCCCGAGACCGTCAAGGCGATCGACTATCGGTCGGTCTACATGCAAGGGCTGATCGACGAAGCGGCGGCGGGGGCGATGGCGCAAGGGGCGGCCCTGCTCGCCTGGCATGCCAGCCATCGTTTCTGCAGCAAATGTGGCACGCAATCGCAAATGCGGGCCGGCGGCTACAAACGCCATTGCCCGAATTGCGGCACCGAGCATTTTCCGCGCACCGACCCGGTGGCGATCATGCTGACGGCGACGCGGGAAAAATGCCTGCTCGGGCGCGGCCGGCATTTCGCGCCGGGCATGTATTCGGCGCTTGCCGGCTTCATCGAACCGGGCGAGACGATCGAGGCCGCGGTGCGCCGCGAAACGCTGGAGGAAGCCGGCATCCGGCTCGGCCGCGTCGTCTACCATGCCAGCCAGCCCTGGCCGTTTCCCTATTCGCTGATGATCGGCTGCTTCGGCGAGCCGCTCAACGAGGACATCCAGGCCGACCTCAACGAGTTGGAAGACTGCCGCTGGTTCGGCCGCGACGAGGTGCGTCTGATGCTGGCCCGGGAGCATGCCGACAATCTGGTCACGCCGCCGAAAGGGGCGATCGCGCATCACCTCATCCGCGCCTGGGTCGACAGCGAATACTGAAAGTCATTGCAGGAGAGACAAATGATCCGTCACACCGTCGTCTTCACGTTGAAGCACCCACCGCACTCGCTCGAGGAAAAGCGGTTCCTCGTCGACGCCAAGAAAATCCTGACGGCGATCCGGGGCGTCACGCATTTCGAGCAATTGCGGCAGATCAGCCCCAAGAACGACTATCGATTCGGCTTCTCGATGGAGTTCGCCGACCAGGCAGCCTACACCAGATACAACGACCATCCCGACCATGTCGCCTTCGTGCGCGACCGCTGGGTGCCTGAGGTCGAGAAATTTCTCGAGATCGACTATGTGCCGCTGGGCGCTGTGATTTAGATGATCTTGTAAAGTGGGAACCGGTTTTCTCGGACAAACGGTTTCCGTTTGTCCAGCGATCACGCTCAAGGCAATCAGTCAGCCACTTTCCACTGTTCACGCGACTCGCTGGCCGGGTAGACGCCCAGGATCCGCACTTCGCGGGAGAAGAAGCGAAGCTCGTCCAGCGCCAGCTTGACCAGCGGATCGTCGGGATGGCCCTCGATGTCGGCGTAGAACAGCGTCGCGGTGAAGGCGCCGAGCTGGTAGCTCTCCAGCTTGGTCATGTTGATGCCGTTGGTGGCGAAACCGCCCATGGCCTTATAGAGGGCCGCCGGCACGTTGCGGACGCGGAAGATGAAAGTCGTCATCATCTTGGTGTCGGCTGACGGCCGCTCGGCCCATTGCTTGCTCTTGGTCAGGACGACAAAACGGGTGACGTTGGAGTCCGTGTCCTCGACATTTTCCTCGATGATATCGAGCCCGTAGAGCGTCGCGGCCAGCGCCGGCGACAGCGCGGCCATGGTGCGATCCTTGACCTCGGAGATCATCTTGGCGGCACCGGCCGTATCGCCGGCGACGACCGCCTTCCAGCCGTTCTTGCGGATGTATTTGCGGCACTGGCCAAGCGCGTGGATGTGGCTGTGCACGGTCTTGATCTCGTCGCGTTTGACGCCGGGCAGCACCATCAGCTGGAAATGGATCGGCAGGAAATATTCGCCGACGATGTGCATCCGCGATTCCGGCAGCAGATGGTGGATGTCGGCGACGCGTCCGGCGATGGTGTTCTCGATCGGGATCATGGCGAGGTCGGCCTTGCCGGTCTCGACCGCGTTGAACGCATCCTCGAAGGTCGGGCACGGCAACGGCTCCATCGAGGGATAGACGTTGCGGCAGGCGGTGTCGGAATTGGCGCCCGGCTCGCCCTGGAAGGATATTCTGTTGGTCTTTTCAGGCATGGGCCAGGTCTCGATTCACGGGTGTCGAAGGATTTCTCAGTTTGAAAGGATGGTTCGGGCGCGCTCAAGGTCTTGCGGCGTGTCGACGCCGAGCGGCAGCGACCGGACGATCTCGGCATCGATGCGCATGCCGGCTTCCAGCGCCCGCAACTGCTCCAGCCGCTCGCGGCGCTCCAGCGGCGACGGTTTCAGCGCGACGAAGCGTTCGAGCGCGGCACGCCGATAGGCGTAGAGGCCGACATGGTGATAGAGCGGCCCCTCGCCCCAAGGTGCTGTGGCGCGGGTGAAATAGAGCGCCCTCAGCCGTGTGCCGGAGAGCGGCGAACCGACGATCTTGACGACGTTCGGGTTGGTCTTTTCCTCGTCGCGGACAATCTCGACGCCAAGCGTGGCAATATCCACCGCCGCGTTCTCGAACGGCCTGAGCGAGGCGGCGATGATGCCGGGATCGATGGTCGGCAGGTCGCCCTGCACATTGACGATTGTTTCGACCTTGCGTCCGGGATCGAGCGCGGCCAGCGCCTCGTGGATGCGGTCGGAGCCGGATTCATGGTCGATGCGCGTCATCACCGCCTCGAAACCATGCGCGCGCACCGCTTCGGCGACGCTTTGCGTGTCGGTCGCCACCACCACCCGGCCGAGGCCGGCTTCGGCCGCGCGGCGGGCGACATGGACGATCATGGGCGCGCCGGATATGTCGGCCAGCGGCTTGCCCGGCAGGCGGGTGGAGGCCATGCGGGCCGGTATCAGGATCAAGGTGGACATCGCTGTGGCAAGGCGTTCGAAAAGAGGAGGGGAAAAGTGGCAAAAGGTCTCACTGGCAGCGCCCTTATAGGTGTTGCAACGCCGGAGCAAAAGACCTAGTTTCCGCCCGATTTGACCGGCTCTGGAGGGCAGGTCTCGATACCGACGGACGGAGTGGACGGTTCGGTCCGCCGGAAAAGGGAGCAAGGGGCGTATGGATTCCAACGAAGTCAACAAACTGCTCGCCGGATTGCTCGGAACCGTTTTCGTCGTTTTCTCGGTCGGCCTGGTATCTGACGCGCTGTTTGCCTCGCCGGCTCCTGAAAAGCCCGGTTTCGCCATCGAGGCAGCCGAGCCCGCCGAAGGCGGCGCAGCAGCGCCGGCCGCCGCAGCCAAGCCGATCGCTGATCTGCTGCAGACTGCCAATGTCGAGGCGGGTGCTGCCGTCTTCAAGAAATGCCAGGCTTGCCATTCCGGTGAAAAGGGCGGACCCAACAAGGTCGGCCCCGATCTGTGGGACCTCGTCGACCGTCCTGTCGCCGAACATGAAGGCTTCGCCTATTCGGCCGGCATGAAGGAATTTTCCAAGGGCGGCACCGAGAAGTGGACCTACGACAACATCAACCACTTCATCACCTCGCCGAAGAAATTCGTGAAGGGCACGGCCATGGGCTTCGCCGGCCTGCCCAAGGACGAGGACCGCGCCAACGTCATCGCCTATCTGCGCACGCTGTCGGACAATCCCAAGCCGCTGCCGGCACCGGGTGCCGCCGCCGACGCCAGCGCGCCCGCCAAGCCGGCCGATGGCGCCGCTCCGGCGAAGCCGGCTGATGGCGCTGCACCGGCCAAACCTGCCGCTCCCGCGGCTCCGGCAGCACCGGCCAAATAACCGAATTGTCATCAAAGCGTTCATAGAAAAGCCGGGTTCTGCCCGGCTTTTTGTTAGGAAAAACGCATATGCGGCGACAAAGCCGCGCATGGCGGTTTTCACGAGCGCCAAATCATCTAGATTGCCCTTTCTGGATGGTCCGGAGAAACGCATCGCGAAGAGGATAGTGCATGACGGTTGGCCGAACGCTTCTCAGGTCGTTGCTGGCAGCGGCCCTTCTGGCGGCGGGACTGCAGGCGACCCTGGCCGACGAGTGGCGGACCACCTCATCGCTGATCGGCGATTCCAAGTACGGCGACAATTTTCAGCACTACGACTACGTGAACCCGAACGCGCCCAAGGGCGGCACGTTGAATTCGGTGCTGCTCGGCACTTATGACAGCTTCAACCCCTACATTGTTCAGGGATCGCCGGCGGCGGGGCTCGTCGGCTTCGGCGGCGGCCTGCTCTACGACACGCTGATGGAGCAAGCGACCGACGAGGGCAGCACCAGCCACCCGCTGATCGCCGACGCTTACAAATATCCGGCTGACTATTCCTCGGCGACCTACCGGCTCGACCCGCGCGCGAAATGGCATGACGGCCAGCCGATCACCGTCGACGACGTGATCTGGTCGTTCCAGGTGTTGAAAGCGAACAGCCCACAATACAGCCGCTATTTCGAGAACGTCACCGACGCGGTGGCGATCTCCGACCGCGAGGTCGAGTTCCATTTCAACCAGAAGGGTAACCGAGAACTGCCGAAGATCATCGGCGACCTCGCCGTGCTGCCGAAGCACTGGTGGGAAGGCACCGACGCCAATGGCAAGAAGCGCGACGTCACCAAGCCAACGCTGGAGATTCCGCTGGGATCGGCGGCCTACAAGATCGCCAGCTTCAAGCCGGGCTCGGAAATCGTCTGGCAGCGCGTGCCGGACTATTGGGCCGCCAAGCTGCCGGTGAAGATCGGCCGCGAGAATTTCGACACGCGCCGATATACCTACATCCTCGACGACAATGCCGCCTGGCTGGCTTTCACCAAGGGCGGATTGGAAGACATCAATCGCGAATACAGCTCCCGCAAATGGGCGACCGCCTATAATTTCCCAGCCGTCCAGGCCGGTGACGTCATCAAGAAGGACTTCCAAACCCAATCGCCGCAGCCGATGCAGGGCTTTGTCCTCAACCAGCGAAGGCCGCTGTTCCAGGACCGGCTTGTCCGCGAGGCACTGACCATCCCGTTCGATTTCGAGAGCATGAATCGCACACTGTTCTTCGGCTTCAACACCCGCATGTCGAGCTATTTCCAGGGTACCGAATTGGCGTCGAGCGGGCTGCCACAAGGCAAGGAATTGGAGATCCTCGAGAAATATCGCGACAAGCTGCCACCCGAACTCTTCACGCAGCAATTCAAGCTGCCGGTCTACGATTCGCCGCAGGCAGAACGGAAGTACCTGAAACAGGCGGTCGATCTCTTCGCCAAGGCAGGCTGGGTGATCAAGGGCGGCAAGATGGTCAACGCCAAGACAGGCGCTCCGTTCAAGTTCGAGATCCTCGGCTGGAACGACACCGACCAGGTGATCGCCAGTCCCTATATCGCCAACCTGCGCAAGATCGGCGTAGACGCTTCCCTGCGCATCATCGATCAGACGCAGTACATCAACCGGGTCAACCATTTCGATTTCGACGTCGTCACGGGTCTGTTCGGCCAATCGGATTCACCAGGAAATGAACAGCGGGACTTCTGGAGCTCGAAGGCCGCCGACACGCCAGGCTCGCGCAATCTGATGGGAATCAAGGATCCGACCGTCGACGCCCTGGTCGACCGCATCATCTTCGCCACGGACCGCGAGGATCTTGTCGCCGCCACACATGCGCTCGACAGGGTGCTGCTGTGGAACTTCTACGTCGTGCCGCAATATTATCGATCGGCGGTCTGGCTGGCCTATTGGAACAAGTTCAAATTCCCCGACAAGCAGCCTGCCTATGTCGGTGCCGATATCGACTCCTGGTGGATCGACCTCGACAAGGAGAAGGCGCTGGCCGCCAAATACAAGGGCGGCAATTGATGACGATGCTGCCGCGCCGCGATTTCCTGGCATTGAGCGGGGCCGCCGCTGCCGGGGCCCTGTTGCCGGGCAGAGCCTTCGCCGATATCGCGACCGGCGTGAAATTGCATGGGCTCTCCGCCTTCGGCGACCTCAAATACAGACCGGATTTTGCGCATTTCGACTATGTCAATCCGGACGCGCCGGCTGGGGGGATCTTCAATTTCTCGCCGCCGAACTGGGGCTACAACCAGGATACTCAGACCTTCAACACGCTGAACTCCTTCACCGACAAGGGCGATGCGCCGCCGCGCATGGAGATGTGTTTCGACGGGCTGATGGTGCGCGCGCTCGACGAGCCCGACGCCGTATACGGCCAGATCGCCGACGGCGTAACGCTGTCGGACGACCGGAACTCCTTCACCTTCTCGCTTCGTGCCGAAGCGCGCTTCCATGACGGGTCACCGCTGACGGCACAGGATGCCGCCTTCACCTTCTCGCTCTACAAGGACAAGGGCCACCCAGACCTGTCGCTGTCGCTGACACACATGGTCGAGGCCGTTGCCGTTGACGACCACACATTGCGGCTTACCTTTTCCGGCAAGCAATCGGCTCGCACCGTGCTCAACGTCGTGGAATTCCCCATCCTGTCGAAGGCTTTCTACACGGCCAATCCGTTCGACTCCTCGCAGTTGAACCCGCCGCTCGGCTCCGGCGCTTACAAGGTCGGCCGCTTCTCGGCCGGCGCCTGGATCGAATACGATCGGGTCGCGGATTATTGGGGCCGCCAACTCCCGGTCAATCGGGGACAAAACAATTTCGATCGTATCCGCATCGAATTCTACCAGAACCGCACCGCCGCCTTCGAGGCATTCAAGAAGGGCGAGATCACCTACCGCGAGGAATTCACCTCACGCGTCTGGGCGACCGCCTACGACTTTCCGGCACTGACCGCAGGCAAGGTGGTCAAGCACGAATTCCCGGCCGAGAAGCGACCGACGATGCAGGGAACGGCGGTCAATCAGCGGCGCGAACAGTTTCGCGATGCGCGGGTGCGCCAGGCAATTGCGCTTTGCTTCGATTTCGAGTGGACACGACGGAACTTCTTCTATGGCTCTTACGAGCGCTCGCAGTCCTGCTTCGAGAAATCGGATTTTCGCGCCGAGGGTGTACCATCCCTGCAAGAGCTGGCGCTGCTGGAGCCGCTGCGCGGCCAGCTCCCGGCAGAAGCGTTCGGCACGGCGGTAAGCCAGCCCGCATCGGACGGCACCGGCCGTGATCGCAAGCTGCTTGGCCAGGCGGCAAAACTTCTGGCCGCGGCGGGTTGGAAACGGTCCGGCGATTTCGTCGTCAACGACAAGGGCGGCCGGCTTTCGGCCGAGTTCATGGTCGACGACGATACCTTCGTTCAGGTCTATTCGCCCTGGGTCGCCAATATGAAGGCGATCGGTATCGACGCCACGATCCGGCTGGTGGACTCGGCCCAATACCAGGCCAGACAGGCCACATTCGATTTCGATCTGCTGTCTGCCGCCTTCTCCTTCAGCGCGACACCGACGCGCGACGATCTCGAAGGTTTCTTCCATTCCAGATCTGCAAATCTCTCCGGCTCGCGCAACCTGCCGGGTGTCGCAAACTCGGCTATCGACACGCTGATCGACGCGGTGGGGGCCGCAAAGGACCGCGAAAGCCTGACCGTGGCAATGCGGGCGCTCGACCGGGTCTTGCGCGCGCGGTGCGATTGGATTCCTAGTTGGTTCCTGGCGAATCACCGAAGCGCCTATTGGGACATGTTCGGCTTTCCCGAGCAAAAACCCGATTTCGGCTTTCCGGTCGAGGCGCTGTGGTGGGTCGATAAGGGCAAGGCGGCAAAAATTGGCAAAGGCTGAGATCTCAGTCCAAAAAGGGCAGGAAGCCTGATGGGCGCCTATATACTGCGCCGCATCCTTTTGATGATCCCGACCCTGTTCGGCATCATGGCGATCTCCTTCGCCGTCATCCAGTTCGCGCCGGGCGGCCCGGTCGAGCAGGTCATCGCCAAGCTGACCAATCAGGGCGGCAGCGACCGCCTCGGCGGTGGCGGCGGCGATGCGGGCGGTTCCAATTTCGACGTCGCCGGCGACGTCAGCTCGAAATATCGCGGCGCGCAGGGGCTCGATCCGGAATTCATCAAGAAGCTGGAGAAGCAGTTCGGCTTCGACAAGCCGCCGCTTGAGCGCTTCGGCATGATGCTGTGGAACTACATCCGGTTCGATTTCGGCAACAGCTATTTCCGCGATATCTCGGTGCTTGACCTGATCCTCGAGAAGATGCCGGTTTCGATCTCGATCGGCCTTTGGATCACGCTCTTGTCCTATCTGATCTCCATTCCGCTCGGCATCCGCAAGGCGGTCAAGGACGGCACGCCCTTCGACGTCTGGACCAGCGGCGTCGTCATCGTCGGCTATGCCATTCCCGGCTTCCTGTTCGGCATCATGCTGATGGTGCTGTTCGCCGGCGGCTCGTTCTGGGACTGGTTCCCGTTGCGCGGCATCGTCTCGGACAATTGGGACCAGTTGTCCTGGCCGGCCAAGATCGCCGACTATGCCTGGCACATGACCCTGCCGCTGACGGCGCTGGTGCTCTCGGCCTTCGCAACGACGACGCTTTTGACCAAGAACTCGTTCCTGGAGGAAATCCGCAAGCAATATGTGGTGACGGCGCGGGCCAAGGGCCTGTCGGAGCGGCAGGTGCTCTATGGCCATGTCTTCCGCAATGCCATGCTGATCGTCATTGCCGGCTTTCCCGGCGCCTTCATCTCGGCCTTCTTCACCGGTTCGCTGCTGATCGAGAACATCTTCTCGCTCGATGGCCTCGGTCTGCTCGGCTTCCGATCGGTGGTCGAGCGCGACTATCCCGTGGTGTTCGCAAACCTCTACATCTTCTCGCTTCTCGGCCTGTTCGTCGGATTGCTGTCCGACCTGATGTACACCTGGGTCGATCCGCGCATCGATTTCGAGCGGAGAGACGTCTGATGTCGGAGGCGAGCGTCACCGCCGGCGTGGTGCCGGAGCGGATGCCACGGCCGTTCCTGTCGCCGCTCAACAAGCGCCGCCTGCAGAATTTCAAGGCGAACAGGCGCGGCTACTGGTCGTTGTGGATTTTCCTTGTCCTGTTCGTGCTGTCGCTGTTTGCCGAATTCATCGCCAACGACAAGCCGATCATCGCTTCCTACAAGGGCGAGATCCTGTTTCCGGTGCTGGTCGCCTACCCGGAGGAAAAGTTCGGCGGCTTCTATGCCGTCACCGACTATCGCGATCCGGTGATCCAGGACGAGATCAACGCCAATGGCTGGATGATCTGGCCGCCGATCCGCTATTCCTACCAGACCGTCAACAATGCCATTCCGGAAGCCGCACCGGCCAAGCCGTCCTGGCAGTATGACGCCGCCAAGCGCTGCAACCAGTATCCGCAAGGGGCTGCCGACCCCGCCTGCATCGTCGGCAACTGGAACTGGCTCGGCACCGACGACCAGGCACGCGACGTCTTGGCGCGCGTCATCTACGGTTTCCGTATCTCGGTGCTGTTCGGGCTGATCCTGACCGCCGGCTCTGCCCTGATCGGCGTCGGCGCCGGCGCCCTGCAGGGCTATTTCGGCGGCTGGACGGACCTGCTGTTCCAGCGCTTCATCGAAATCTGGTCGGCAATTCCGGTGCTCTATCTCTTGCTCATCGTCGCCGCCATCCTGCCGCCGGGCTTCTTCATCCTGCTCGGGCTGATGCTGTTGTTCTCCTGGGTGGCGCTGGTCGGCGTCGTGCGGGCCGAGTTCCTGCGCGCCCGCAACTTCGAGTACGTCAACGCCGCCCGCGCGCTCGGCGTGCCCAACCGCACCATCATGTTCCGGCATCTGTTGCCCAACGCCATGGTGGCGACATTGACCTTCATGCCCTTCCTGCTCTCGGGCTCGATCTCGACACTGACCTCGCTCGACTATCTCGGCTTCGGCCTGCCGCCGGGGTCCGCCTCGCTCGGTGAGTTGTTGAAGCAGGCGCAGCGCAACCTCAATGCGCCGTGGCTCGGCATTTCCGGCTTCGTCGTCATCTCGCTGATGCTGTCGCTGCTGGTCTTTGTCGGCGAGGCGACTCGCGACGCCTTCGATCCGCGCAAGACGTTCAAATGAGCGAAGCGCCTCTGCTCAGCGTACAGGACCTCAGCGTCGCCTTCAGCCAGGGCGGCGGCCAGTCTGTCGCCGTCGACCATATCTCCTTCGACATCGCCAAGGGCGAGACGATCGCGCTGGTGGGCGAGTCCGGCTCCGGCAAGTCGGTCTCTGCGCTGTCGGTGCTGAAACTGCTGCCCTACCCCAGCGCCAGCCATCCCTCGGGGAAAATCCTGTTCGAGGGCGCCGACCTTTTGGCGATGAGCGAGAAGCAATTGCGGCAAGTGCGCGGCAACAAGATCACCATGATCTTCCAGGAGCCGATGACCTCGCTCAATCCGCTGCACACGATCGAGCATCAGATCGTCGAGATCCTGAAACTGCATCAGGGCATGGCCGACCGCCCAGCCAAGGCGCGCACGCTGGAACTGCTCAACGAGGTCGGCATCCGCGATCCGCAGAAGCGGCTCGACGCCTATCCGCATCAGCTGTCCGGCGGCCAGCGCCAGCGCGTCATGATCGCCATGGCACTGGCCAACGAACCGGAACTGCTGATCGCCGACGAGCCGACAACGGCGCTCGACGTCACGGTGCAGGCGCAGATCCTCGAACTGCTCGCGGGCCTCAAAAGCCGCAAAGGCATGTCGATGCTGTTCATCACCCACGATCTCGGCATCGTGCGCAAGATCGCCGACCGGGTCTGCGTGATGACCAAGGGCAAGATCGTCGAGACCGGACCGACCAAGGAGATCTTCGCCAACCCGCAGCACCCCTATACGCGCCACCTGCTGGCAGCCGAGCCGAAGGGCAAGCCACCGGCCGCCAACGCCGACGCCAAGCCGGTGATGGCCGGCAAGGACATAAAAGTCTGGTTTCCGATCAAGCAGGGCTTCTTCCGCCGCACGGTCGACCATGTGAAGGCTGTCGACGGCATCGATGTCACCGTGCGCGCCGGCCAGACGCTGGGCGTGGTCGGCGAGTCCGGCTCCGGCAAGACGACGCTCGGCCTGGCCCTGGCACGCATGATCTCGTCGACGGGAACCATCCGGTTCAACGGCCGCGACATCAACCAGCTCACCTTCAACGCCATGCGGCCGCTCAGGCGCGAATTGCAGATCGTGTTCCAGGATCCGTTCGGCTCGCTCAGCCCGCGCATGTCGATCGCCGAGATCATCGAGGAGGGCCTGAAGATCCACGAGCCGAAACTGTCGCCCGATGAACGCGACGACAAGGTTGCGGACGTGCTGAAGGAGGTCGGGCTCGATCCGGCGACCCGCAACCGCTATCCGCACGAGTTTTCCGGCGGCCAGCGCCAGCGTGTCGCGATCGCGCGCGCCATGGTGCTAAACCCGCGCTTCGTCATGCTGGACGAGCCCACATCGGCGCTCGACATGAGCGTGCAGGCGCAGGTCGTCGACCTCCTGCGCAATCTGCAGGCCAAGCACGACCTCGCCTATCTCTTCATCAGCCACGATCTCAAAGTCATCCGGGCGCTTGCCAACGACGTCATCGTCATGCGCAATGGCCAGATCGTCGAAGCCGGCCCTTCCCAGCAGATTTTTGAAAATCCGCAAACCGACTATACTCGGGCACTGATCTCGGCCGCCTTCAAGATAGAGACGGCGCCGGTCGGCATCGTCAGCGAGTAATTTGCGTAAAGAGGACTAGACGAATCGCGATGGAAAAAGGCCGCATTCTGCTTGCCGTCACCGGCTTTCACCCGCAGCGCTGGCGCGAGCTTCTGTCGGCCGAGCGCGAGGTGGTGCTGGAGCCGGACGGCGCCAAGGATCCGTCGATCACCTATGCGGTGGTGTGGAAGCAGAAGCCCAATTTGTTGTCTTCGCTGCCCAATCTGCGCGCCATCTTCTCCATCGGCGCCGGCGTCGACCACATCTTCGCCGATCCCGGCCTGCCCGACGTGCCGATCGTCAAGGTCGTCGCCGACAACCTCACGCAATACATGACCGAATATGTCGTCTGGCGGGTGCTCGATCATCATCGCCAGGGCCTGCTCTACCGGCAGCAGCAGCAAAAGAAGATCTGGCACGAGCCGCCGCAGCGGCCGGCCGGCGACATATCCGTCGGCATTATGGGGCTCGGCAATCTCGGCCGCGCCGCGGCCTCGGTGCTGCTGTCGCTCGGCTTCGCGGTCAATGGCTGGTCGCGCACCGAGCGGCCGATGCAAGGGGTGGCGACCTATTCCGGCGAGGCCGGGTTGATCCCCTTCCTCAACGCGACCGATATCCTTGTCGTGCTTTTGCCGCTGACGCCGGACACGCAAGGCATCATCAATTACGGCGTGCTGAAGGAATTGCGCAAACGCAACGGCCTCGGCGGTTCGGTCTTGATCAATGCCGGACGCGGCCGCCTGCAAAAGGATGCCGACATCGTGCGGGCACTGGATGACGGCACGCTGAAGGAGGCAAGCCTGGACGTGTTCGAGGTCGAACCGCTGCCGAAGACCAGCCCGTTGTGGAACCATCCGAAAGTGTTCGTGACGCCGCACGCCGCGGCGACCTCCGATCCGATGCACCTGGCGCCGACCATGCTGCGCCAGATGGACGCCTTCGAGCGCGGCGAAAAGCTCGAGAATCTGGTGGATCGCAAGGCGGGATATTAGCCAGGGTCTTACATCGCCAGATCCCAGTCCCTGAAGCACTGCTTGATTGCTCTCACGGAGGACAGCTGCAGCTTCGGCAGGTCGAGATCCTCGAACATCGCCTGGTATCTCCGGCGGTTTTTCGGCGTGGTCACGGCAATATGGTGGATCATGTCCCATTTGACGCTGTCGCGTCCGCCTTCCAGGGCACCGCGCCTGTTCTTCTCAAACCAGCTTCGCCTGAAATAACGCAGCAGGCTTGCCGGCGTGGAGATATCCAGCAGGATCACTCCCGTCGCCCGCCGGAAACGTTGCGGCATGCAGATCGAGTAATTTCCGTCCATCACCCAACGCTCGCTGGCGATCGCGCCGTCATGCAAGGCAATGAATTCGGCCTTTGGACGCGGCTCCCAGTCGGTGTTGGGCATGATGAAGCAGATCGAGGTGAACGGGCTCCAGGCCACGCTTGCGGGCAATCGCATCGGCCAGGGTCGACTTGCCGCTGTTGGACGGCCCCAGAATGCAGATGCGGTCGCCAAGGTCCGAGAGTTTCATCGATCGTCCCCTACGCGGACGCGAGCATGCTGCCGGCGATCACTCTCGTCGGACAGCTGCTGCTATTTTCAGCTCGGCAGGGCGAACTTCTTCTTCTGATTGTCCGGCTTGCCGCAGTCGCGGCGCTCGATCGACCGGTTCATGGCATCGATCTCGCCTGACGCCTTGTCGCTGTCGCGCTTGGCCTTGGAACGCATGTCGGGCGTGAACGGACCGAAACCCATCGCGGGATTGGAGAAGGTCGGCTTCGCGGTCACAGGCAGGTTGTATTGCTGCGCCAGGCCATTGCGTTGCGCCAGCAATTGATCGCACGGCACGGTGTCGTACTGCAGGGAGGATTCTACGTCGGCGTCCTGCCGCTCGGACATCGAATTGCCGACGCAGCCGGCCGTTGCCAGGCAAGATGCCAAGATCATCATGTTCCAGCGCATCCGATATGCTCCTCCTGATATCCCGCCCTGACGCGACCAGATCGCAAATATCAGTCGCGCACGCAAATCGGACTTTTTCGCAGCAGCGGGATGGTGTTCATGCACGCTTCAAACGGCGTGAGGCTTCCACGCCACAACGCCCAGCCCTTTGACGGGCTCGCGGCGATCCTGCCGGATGGTGGTTGGCTCCAGCGCCAGGATCGCAAGCCCGTTGGCCTCCAGTGTCCGCCTGACATAGGGCTGCGAATGGGCGTAGCGCCGCGAGGGCTGCAGCGCGAAATCGCCGTCGTCTGCCAGTGTCTCGACGGAGAAGGCAAACAGGCCGCCTTCGGCGAGCCGACCGGCAACGGTGCCCACCAGACCATCGAGCGCGCCGATGTAGATCAGGACATCGGCCGATGTCACCAGATCGGGCCTTTCGCCTGAATGGGAAAATCCCTGCAGATCCGCTTTTGTCAGCGTGTGGTAGATGCCTTTCGCCCGCGCCTTCTTCAGCATCCTGGCCGATATATCGACCCCTTCCAGCCGGTCGACGATCGGCCTCAGCCTCTCGCCCATCAGTCCCGTTCCGCAACCAAGGTCGAGCGCCACGCGGAAGCGACCCGGCCTTGCCTTGCGAATCATCTGCTCGAGAAATTCGGGCAAGCGGTAGTCGAGCTTGCCGACCAGCATCTCCTCGAATGTCTCGGCATAGTGGTCGAACAGCGCCTCGACAAAAGCACTGGGCGGCGCGGCGGCGAGCGGAGCCTTGCCGATCAGCTGCAGTTTGAGGGCCGCGCCCTGGCGGTCGGCCGGGTCCAGTTTCAGCGACATCGTCCAGCCCTGCGCCGCCAGGTCGAGCCTGCCCGATGTCTCCTGCATCTCGCCGAGGCGGAACCAGCCCATTGCCCATTGCGGCGCCAGCTCCAATGCGCCGAGCAGCAGCTCGGCCGCCGCCGTGCGATCGCCGGAGGCAAATAGCATCTCGGCATAGTCGGCACGGCGATCGGCGTTCAAATCGCCGGAGGATGTCTGAAGCGGTTTCATGATGATGGTTCCGCCGGTGGAGGCCGGCCGCCACCTCTTTAGAGCAAAGGATGCGGAAGCTGAACCGAATTGAGCGCCCTTTGCCCAGGAGAGTCAGCAGTCTCCGACATCAGGCTTCCCGCAGCGGAATTATATCCTATCTTGGGGACCATGCGCGCCAGCGACCTGCTTCATCCCCGGCCCGAAGGCCTTTACTGCCCCCCGGGCGATTTTTTTATCGACCCGGTGCGGCCGGTGGACCGGGCGCTGATCACGCACGGCCATTCCGACCACGCACGCTCCGGCCACCGCTCGGTGCTGGCGACGCAGCAGACGCTCGACATTATGGCCCTGCGCTACGGTGAGGACTTTGCCGGAACGACCCAAGCCGCACCGCTCGGCGAGACGATCGCTCTGAACGATGTCAGCGTCAGCTTCCATCCGGCCGGCCATGTGCTGGGTTCGGCGCAGATATCGGTCGAGCATCAGGGCACGCGCATCGTCGCCTCCGGCGATTACAAACGGCAAAAGGATGCGACCTGCGCGCCGTTCGAACCGATCCGCTGCGACGTCTTCATCACCGAGGCGACCTTCGGCCTGCCGGTGTTTCGCCATCCACCCGACACGGAAGAGATCGCCCGCCTGCTGAAATCGGCGGCGCAGTTTCCCGAACGCTCGCATCTGGTCGGCGCCTATGCGTTGGGCAAGGCGCAGCGCGTGATGCGGCTGTTGCGCGATGCCGGCTATGACAGGCCGCTTTACATCCATGGCGCGCTGGCCAGGCTCAGCGAATACTATCAGAGCCAGGGCATCGACCTGGGTGTCCTCGAGCCGGCAACGGTCGAGGGCGGCAAGGATGACTTTGCCGGCGCCATCGTCGTCGGCCCGCCATCGGCCTTCGCCGATCGTTGGGCGCGGCGCTTTCCCGATCCGATCTCGTGCTTTGCGTCGGGCTGGATGCGCATCCGCCAGCGCGCCAAGCAAGGCAGCGTCGAACTGCCGCTGATCATCTCGGACCATGCCGATTGGGACGAACTCACCGCCACCATCAAGGAGACCGGCGCCGAGGAGATCTGGGTGACGCATGGCCGCGAGGAAGCGCTGGTTCGCTGGTGCGAGCTCGAAGGCATCGCCGCCCGGCCGCTGCATCTGGTGGGCTATGAGGACGAAGGCGATTGAAGCCATGAACCGCTTCGCAGAACTTCTCGACCGCCTTGTGCTGACGCCGTCGCGCAACGGCAAGCTGACGCTGCTGGTCGACTATTTCCGAACCGTCGAGGATCCGGATCGCGGGCTGGCGCTGGCGGCCATCACCGGTGACCTCACAATAGCCGCGGTCAAGCCGGCCATGCTGCGCATGCTGGTCACAGAACGGATGGATCCCGTGCTGTTCGGCTACTCCTACGACTATGTCGGCGATCTCGCCGAAACGGTGTCACTGGTCTGGCCGCGGACGCCGGGCAAGATCCCCAACCGCGAGCCGACGCTCGGCAAGGTCGTGGCCAAACTGCAGGCGGCAAGCCGCTCGGACGGACCGAAAGTGCTGGCCAGCCTGCTCGACAGCGCCGGCATTTCGGCGCGCTTCGCCATCATCAAGCTGGTCACCGGCGGCCTGCGCATCGGCGTCTCGGCGCGGCTCGCCAAACAGGCGCTGGCGGATTTCGGCAAGGTCGACGTCGCCGAAATCGAGGAGCTCTGGCACGGTCTGTCGCCGCCCTATACGGCGCTGTTCGCCTGGCTGGAAGGCAAGGCCGAAAAACCCCGCAACACGGCGATGGCGCTGTTCCGCCCGGTGATGCTGTCGAACCCGGTCGGCGACGGCGATCTCGAAAAGCTCGACCCGGCGGATTACGCCGCCGAATGGAAATGGGACGGCATCCGCGTCCAGGCGGTGGCGGAAGGCGGCATCCGCCGGCTCTATTCGCGCACCGGCGACGATGTCTCCGGCGCCTTTCCCGACCTCGCAGACGCCATGCACTTTTCCGCGACGCTGGACGGCGAGTTGCTGGTCGGCGATCCGCGTGAGGCGACGGGGACCTTCTCGGATTTGCAGCAGCGGCTGAACCGCAAGACGGTGACGCCGAAGATGCAGCAGCAATATCCGGCCTTCATGCGTTGCTACGACCTGCTTCAGCTGGGCGACGAAGACCTTCGCGCATTGCCGTTCCGGGAACGGCGTGGCCGCCTCGAAACCTTCGTGAAAACGCTCGACCCCGGCCGTTTCGACCTGTCGCCCTTCGTCGCCTTCAAGGACTGGCAGGCGCTGGAGAACCTGCGCCGCGCGCCGCCGCACCCGATCATCGAAGGCGTGATGCTGAAGCGCTGGGATTCGCCCTATGTCGCCGGCCGGCCGAAAGGCCCGTGGTTCAAGTGGAAGCGCGATCCGCACACGGTGGACGCGGTGCTGATGTATGCCCAGCGCGGCCATGGCAAGCGCTCGAGTTTCTACTCCGACTACACGTTCGGCGTCTGGTCCGGAGCCGAGGGCGAGGAGGAACTGGTGCCGGTCGGCAAGGCCTATTTCGGCTTCACCGACGAAGAACTGAAGCAGATCGACAAATATGTTCGGGACAATACGGTCGAGCGCTTCGGACCGGTGCGTTCGGTGCGGGCGGACCGCGACAACGGCCTGGTGCTGGAAGTCGCCTTCGAGGGGCTCAACCGCTCCACCCGGCACAAATCCGGGGTCGCCATGCGCTTTCCCCGCATTTCACGGCTGCGCTGGGACAAGCCGGCCAACGAGGCCGACCGCATCGAGACGCTGCAGGCGCTGCTCGACCGCTGAGCCCTACGGCTCGATCGAGACGCGAATCTCGTAGATGTCGACCGCCTTGCCCTGCTTGTCGAAATCGGAATTGACGGCGATGGTTCCGGCCGAGCCTGGATGCTTGTTGGGGAACTGCACGTCGAACAGATATTCGTTGCGCTGCTGGCCGACCGCGTAGCGCTTGCGGCCGCAATCGCCGAGCTCGCCGAAATTGCAGTCGACGGAGATCTGCGTGTCCTTGCCGTCCTCGGCACGCGCGATGATGTCGAATACGGCGTGCTTGCCGGCGAGCTTCTCCAGCACGCCCTGCCCGACATCGAAGGCGATCGCCGAACCTGAGGGGCCGGACTGGATGCGCAGGAACGGACCGGTGTCGTCCTTCATCACCGAGGCCTTGGCGTCCGACGGGGCGGCGACATGCGTCGGATCGGTCGGCGAGAACACATTGATCCAGTTGCGCGACTGGTCCGCGGCGCCAGGCTTGGCCGGCGCGTTGGCGCCGTCGGCCGGGGTGAAATCGTCGTCCTCGACGGTTGGTGGCGCCTCGGGCGGCGCCGTATCGAGCTGCGCCGCCGTCTTGAACACGCCGGTCTGCATGGCAAAGAACACGCCGATGCCGATCGCCGCAAGCAGGGTCACGCTGAAGAAGATGGCGGTCAGCGGCAGGCGGCGTCCGCGAATGCGCCGTTCATCGCGATCGGGCGCCACTTCCGTCGCGGTACCCGAAGCGCTAGGAGCGGACATGTCGATGGCCGGCACACCGGGAAGCGTCGCGTCCGGCATGATGTCGGGAACGACCGGCAGCACGCGCGAAAGCGGCGCATCGGATGCCGGCTGCGCGGGGCTGTCGACGGTGACGGCGGGCGATGGCGCCTTGTCTCCGATCTCGATGGCGGGCGCCGCGGCGGCCGCGGGCTCGGCCGCCGGGGCGTCGACCTCCAGGCCCACATCCGGCACCGCCGGCAGGAACTCGGATTCGATTTCGGTGATCGTCGCCTGGATCGCCTTGCGGCGCTTGATGGCAACCTCCACGGTCACGCCGGGATTGGCCTGGAGCGCACGGTCAAGCGCGGCAAAGGCCGACCGATAGACCTTCTCGCGGAACGCGCGGTCCTCGGCATTGCCCTTCTCCAAGGCGTTCCGGATCGCTTTTTCGATCGCGTCCAAGCGGGATCCCTCTGCAAATTGCCCCAATCTTCCCTGATGGTTAGCCGTAGGCGACCAATCAATCAACGGGCGGGCGGCCGCATTCTGCCTCGACGGGCCGTCCAAAGTCCATCTTGGCGATATTCCGGCAAACAAAATCGGAACATGTCGGCGATTCTCATGCGCGGCGAGGTGCGAACCCCTGGTTTCGACCGGGCGGGCGCTCTTGCATGATTTGCCACGTGGCATCTTGAATTCGCGGCCGGTTGAGTCTATCACCCAGCCCATCTTGGAGGCTTTGGCCTCCCGGGCCGCTTTAGCTCAGTTGGTAGAGCACATCATTCGTAATGATGGGGTCAGGTGTTCGAGTCACCTAAGCGGCACCAGTTCCTTGTCCCCCCTGTGCCGAAATCGGTACTCTACCGCTGCCTGTGCGGTGGATCGCGCAATGGCTCCCATATCCGCCATTGTCGCGACTCAGCTTTGGTGGGAAACTCACGGGCCTCAGCATGGGAGGTCCAAAATGCCCAATACTTTCAAGACCGGAGACGTCGTCAAGCTGAAGTCGGGAGGGCCGAAGATGACGGTCAGCGACGGCGCCGCTTCCGGCATGTATCTGTGCCACTGGTTCAACCGCGAGGGCGATGTTTGGATCCCGCAACATGCGGGTTTCAAACCGGACCAGCTGGTGGCCGCTGACCCATCGGCGTAGCCCGTTCGCCACGGGCGGTGGCTAACCCGGCGTGAATTTCGATGACGCCGGATGCGGTGTCGCGTCGTTCTCGATACCAATACCCGAGTCGGCATCCACGACAATCGAAGGTATCGGCACAGGCGACCGACGGATTTCCGTCATCGCGGCGTTTAACGGTTGAAGCGTGACCACGGCATGGGCCGTGGCCGACGCGCCAACCGGAGACGCCGAAGCATGATACGCCGTTCGATCCTTGCCGCTGCCTTGAGCCTGCTGACCGTTGCAGCCCTCGCCCAGACGGTGACGCAGCCCCCTGCTGCCACGTCTCCTGGCGCTACGCCGCCGGCTGCCGCACCAGCCGCGCCAAAAGCCAAGTCGGACATCACGCTGGCCAAATTCCAGAAGCGGCGGGAAAAGGCGATCATGGCCGCAGACACGGATGGCGACGGCAAGATCAGCCTGCTGGAGTGGGAGGCCTTCCAGGCCAAGCGCAACATCAAGGGCGATGCCGCCAAATCCTTCGCGCGCATCGATTCGAACCATGACGGCTTCATCGACCGCGCCGAGCTCGATGCGTTCTTTGCCAAGCGCTTTGCCAAGCTGGACAAGAATGGCGACGGCGTTCTGACGGCCGACGAGATGCCAGGCCACAAATCCGCTCCCAAGCCGGAGCAATGACCAAGAGGCCATGACGCGTGATGGATATCGGGAGTGCGCCAGCCGATGAGCGCCGATCCGGACGAAGAGTTGGTTCGCCGGGTCGGGGCCGGCGACCCGGCGGCCGTGCAGACGCTCGTCGCGCGCAAATTGCCGCGCATCCTTTCGCTCGCCGTGCGCATGCTGGGCGATGCGGCGGAGGCCGAGGATGTCGCACAGGAGACCTTCGTGCGCATCTGGCGCCATGCCTCGAGCTGGCGGCGCGGCAATGCACGCTTCGACAGCTGGATCCACCGGGTGACGCTCAACCTCTGCTACGACCGGCTGCGCCGGCGCCGCGAACTGGTGACCGACGATTTGCCGGACATGGCCGACCCTGCCCCGCTTCCCGACGCCCGCGAAGAGCCGCATCGGGTCGAGCAGGCCTTGCAGGCCATCGCGCCACGCCAGCGCGAGGCGATCATCCTGGTCTACTATCAGGAGATGTCCAACATAGAGGCAGCCGCGACCCTGAAGATCAGCGTCGATGCGCTGGAGAGCCTGCTCTCGCGCGGCCGGCGGGCCTTGCAGATGATCCTGGCCAGGGATGGCGTCCATGACTGAGAAGAGCGCGACCATGAATGGCAGACATTTACCGCGCTTTATGGGCGTCCGGCGGGGGCCGGTCGGCCTCGTTTCCAACCCGCATGGGCATGCGGCAACAAGTGGCAAGGGGAAGACAGATGGCTGAAGACATCGAGGACGGCCCGGCAATGGACGCCAGGCGTTTCGCGGCGCTCGCCGAAGCCTATGGCGGCGATCTGCGGCGCTGGCCGCAAGCGGAGCGCGACGCGGCAGCAGCCTTTGCTTCAAGCGAGACAGGCCAGGCGATTTCGCGACGGGCCCACACGCTTGACGCCCTGCTTGACAGTTATCGCGTCCGGCACCCCGGCAAGGCGTTGCACGACACGATCCTGCGGACCGCCGACCGGTACATCGTCCGGCGCCGGCGCCAGCGCTTCTGGTGGCTGGGGCTGGGGCTTGCCGGAATAGGGCTGGCCGGCGCCATTGCCGGACTGGCCCTGGTGACCGTCGTCACGCCCGAAGTTCAGCCCGACCATTATGTGCTCGACGCCAATGCGACGGCGTTCGGCGATGCCGGACCCGACATGATCGAGGAAGACCTATGAGCACAGGCCGCAACCTCCTCATCGCATCGGTGGTGCTGAATGTCTTCCTGGCCGGCGCGCTTGCCGGCGGGGCCGTCTGGATAAAACGCGGCAAGCCGGCCCAGGGCTATTCGCTGGAGGCGGCAGGCGGCCGGCTTCCCGATCAGCAGCGCACGCTGTTTCGCAAAGCGCTGCGCGAAGTCCGCCAAGAGTCGCGCGAAATCATTCGCGACGGCCAGCAGGCCAGGCGCGAGGCGGCGGATCTGCTGCGGCAGCCCGTCCTCGACACGGCGGCCCTGGCGGCCGCCCTGGAGCGGGCTCGCAATGCCGACGTCACCGTGCGCACGCGGCTGGAGCAGCGCATCATCGAGTTCGCGGCGGCAGGTTCCGCCGAGGATCGCAGCCTGCTGGCTGAAGGACTCTCAAGGCGCGCCGGGCCGCAGCCGTCGACACCGCCAAAAAAATCGCCGTGACGACCGACGGAAAATGCCGATGGCGCCCGTTTAACGAAATGAAGGGCAGGACCTGCCGGGCCATCTGGCGCCGACAGGTTTTCAACCTCGGACAACTTCGGAGCATGGTCATGAACTATCTGACAAAATACGCGGCCACCGCCGCTCTCGCGGTGACCGGAACGGTGGCTACTGTCGCGGCATCCTCGGCGATGCCGCTGGCGCCGCTTGCCGCCCCGGCGCTGGTCGAGCACGTCGCCTGGGGTTGCGGACCTGGCTGGCATCCCAATCCCTGGGGGCGCTGCGTCCCCAATCGCGTGGTCGTCTACCCCGGTTACTATTGGCATCGCCCGGCCTTCTATGGGTGGCATCCGCACCGTCACTGGCACCGCTGGCATCGCTGGTAGGGGGCTCGGGGGCCGACGACTTCGCCGGCCCCACGACCTCAATTGAACAGGCACGAAACGGCTCGAACGGGCTTCCGGCGCCGTGCGCGGGGAGCCCAAGCAATGGAGAGCTGACTTGGCTATCCCCGCCGCAAATTCCCCGCCAGATCCAGTGCTCGTTGCTTTCAACCGCTTCGGGCTCGGGGCAAGGCCCGGCGACCGCGACAGGGCGGCCCACGACCCGCGCGGCTATCTGAAGGCGGAACTGCGGCAGCCCGACATCGCCCTGATCTCGCTCGACGATCCGACCTATGCGAGCCTGCCGGGCAGCACACCGGCCATCCAGGCCAGCATGGCGGCAAACTTCCAACGCAAGCTTGACCGCGAGCGCATGGCCGCAGCCACGGCGCAGCCCGCAATGGCGAGCGCCCAGGCCACGCCTGCCCAAGCCACCTCAGCCCAAATTGCGCCTGCTCATCCCCTGCCACCGCCCACGGCCCCGGCCAAGCCCGCGCCGCCAATCGAGGCCACGCTGTTTCGCGCCGAAGCCCAGGCGCGCCTCGACAAGGCTTTTCGCGCCGAGGCAGGCTTTGTCGAACGCCTGGTGTATTTCTGGTCGAACCATTTCTGCGTCTCCGTGGCGAAGGACAACATCGTGCGGGCGAGCGCCGGCGCCTTCGAGCGGGAAGCCATCCGCCCCTTCGTGCTCGGCCGTTTCGCCGACATGCTGATGACGGTGGAGCGGCATCCGGCGATGCTGTTCTATCTCGACAACCAGCAGTCGATCGGCCCTGACTCCCGCGCCGGCAAGAACCGCCGGCGCGGCCTCAACGAGAACCTCGCCCGCGAGATCATGGAACTGCACACGCTGGGCGTCGGCAGCGGCTATACCCAGGCCGATGTCACCAGCTTCGCGCGCATCCTGACCGGCTGGACGATGGCGGGGCGCGAAGGTCGGCTTGGCGAGCCCGGCAGTTCCGTCTTCAACGCCAATGCACATGAGCCGGGCGATGCGGTGCTGCTCGGCAAGACCTATCCGGCCGCCGGCATGGGCCAGGCCGAGGCGGCACTCAACGACATCGCCAGCCATCCGGCGACGGCGCAGCACATCGCCACGGAACTTGCCCGTCATTTCATAGCCGACGACCCGCCGCCGGCGGCGGTCGCGCGCCTGGCCAAGGTTTTCGCCAAGAGCGACGGCAATCTCAGGGCTCTGGCGGCGACCCTCATCGACATGCCGGAGGCATGGTCGACGCCGCTTGCCAAGATGCGCTCGCCGTTCGACTACATCGCCGCCATCCGCCGGGCGGCCGGTCCGGGTCCGGCGAACGATCCCGGCCAGTCGCTCAACTGGCTCAATGCGCTGGGCGAGCCGCTCTGGCAGCCGCCGGGGCCGAACGGCTTTTCCGACCAGGCGGACAGCTGGGCCTCGGCCGAAGGCATGAAGATCCGCCTCGACACCGCCTGGCAGGCGGCCCGCCAGGTCAAGGACGTCGGCAATCCCAACGATATGCTCGACGCCGTCATCGGTCCTTCCGCCTCGCCGGAAACACGGCAAGCGGTCGCCCGCGCCGAGTCCAAGCAGCAGGGCCTGGCGCTGCTGCTGATGGCGCCCGAATTCCAGAGACGATAGCGCGAGCGACAGGTCCGGCGCCGACATGGAGACCAAGTCATGAGCCTGCTGTGTGAAACCCCTCACCCTTCCCGCCGCGCCGTGCTGATGACCGGCGGCGCGCTGTTTGCCTGGGCCTATCTGCCGCGCTTCGCCCGCGCCGCCGACAATCGCGATCCGCGGCTGATCGTCATCGTGCTGCGCGGCGCGCTCGACGGCCTGTCGGCGGTCGGTCCGATCGGCGACCCCGACTATGCCGGCCTGCATGGCGACATCGCTTTGTCGCTCGCCGGCCCGCACGCGGCGCTGCCGCTCGATGGCTTCTTCGCGGTCAATCCGGCGATGCCGGTCTTCGCGCGGCTGTTCAAAGACAAGCAGGCCGCGGTGGTGCACGCGGCCGCGACCGGCTATCGCGAGCGCTCGCATTTCGACGGCCAGGACGTGCTGGAAAGCGGTTTCGCCGGGCCGGGCCACGTCGCCACCGGATGGCTCAACCGGGCGCTGGAGAGCCTGCCGGCGGGCGACCGCGTGGCGACGCTCGGCGGCTTGGCCGTCGGACCGTCGACGCCGCTGGTGATCCGAGGTGCCGCCCCCGTGCTCGGCTGGGCGCCGCAATCGCTGCCGCCGCCGGCCGGCGACCTCGCGGAGCGGGTTCTCGATCTCTACCAGCATCGCGACCCGGTGCTGGCGGTGGCCCTGCAAAAGGGCCTCGATGCCGACCGCATGGCGCTCGACGACCAGATCGGCGGCAATACGACAAAGCCGAAGAGTGGGGCGATGAAGCCGAAGGGCGGCCTCGGCAGCGCCGCCGGCATGCGGCAGGCCGCGCAAGGTGCGGCCAAGCTGATCGCGGCAGATGACGGGCCGCGTGTTGCCGCGCTTGCCTTCGACGGCTGGGACACGCATGCCAACGAAGGCGGCGCCACGGGCCGGCTCGCCACCTTGCTCGGCGGCCTCGACGGCGCCTTCGAGGAATTCGAGAAGGGTCTCGGCGAGCGCTGGAAGGACACGGCGATCGTCGCCATCACCGAATTCGGGCGCACGGCGCAGATCAATGGCTCGGTCGGCACCGATCACGGCACCGGCACGGTGGTGTTGCTCGCCGGCGGCGCGATCAAGGGCGGCCGTATTATCGCCGACTGGCCGGGCTTGAAGCCGGCCCAACTCTACGAGCAACGCGACCTGGCGCCGACCAGCGATGTCAGGGCGGTGCTGAAGGGCCTGCTCGCCGACCAGTTCGGCCTGTCCGCCGCCGTGCTCGCCGACAAGGTGTTTCCGGAGTCGGCGGCGGCGAAGCCGATGCGGGATCTCATCGCTTGAAGAAGCCCGGTGGCGTCACGGGGCGCCATCTTTGGGGGAGCGCCCACGTTACTTCGCAGCCGCCGCCATGTCGATCCGCCCCGTGATCACCAGCGATGGTGCCAGCGGTGGTGCCAATGATGTATCGGCCGGATTATCACGCGACGATGATTGGGCACGCAATTTCCCCATCGGTTCAGGTGCCAGCCAGGGCCGCATCTCCAGCCGACGCTTTCCATCGGCAGCGGAGCGGCATTGGGCTTGGCCATGGGCAGGGCCTGCGAGCCGACACTCGACAGCATCAATGCGCCTGCGGCGGCGGCAATCGGCAGAATGTATCTGGTGAGCATGATGGTGTCCTCCATGGTTGACATTCCCGAGGACAACATACCACTCACCCGGCCGAATGCCGGGTGAGTGGTCCGATCACATATCCGTTAGCGGGCAGAGTGCTTGCCAAGCGACGCCGCGACTTTCAGCGCGGCGTCGTCGAGCATGTCGCCTCGATCAGGCGGCCTCGACCTTGGCGGCCGGCGCATCCTGCCCCCGCACCAGTTTGGTCACGCCGGCGAAGTCGAGCTTGCCGGAGCCGAGCACCGGTACTTTCGGGACGACGCGCACTTCGGCGGGCACCATCAGGTCCATGGCGCCATTGGCCTTGGCGAAGGCCAGGAATTCTGCGCGTGTGGCGCCGGAAGCCTCGGTGATGAGAACGAGCTTCTCGCCCTTGCGCGCATCCGGCACGGAAGCGACGGCCGACAACGAGCCTTTCCACACTTCACCCGCCAGCGCCTCGACGGCGGCAAGCGAAATCATCTCGCCGCCGATCTTGGCGAAACGCTTGGCGCGGCCGCGAATGGTGATGAAGCCGCCCTCGTCGACCGAGACGACATCGCCGGTGTCATGCCAGCCGTCCTCCAGCGGTTCCAGCACACCCGGCTTCTCGGTGCGCAGATAGCCCGACATGACATTTGGGCCGCGCACGTAGAGACGCCCGCCTTCATCGACGCCGGGTACCGGGTCCAGGCGGTATTCCATGCCGGGCATGATTTTACCGACGCTGCCGGACTTGTTGTACATCGGCGTGTTGATGGCGATCACCGGCGCCGCTTCGGTCACGCCGTAGCCCTCGAGGATACGCACCCCGAACTTCTCCATGTAGGTCATGCGCGTGGCTGCCTTGACCGGTTCGGCGCCGGCAAAGCAATAGCGTATCGAACGGAAATCGTAGGGATGCGCGGTGCGGGCATAGCCGCTGAGGAACGTATCGGTGCCGAAGATGATCGTCGCGTTGGATGCGTAGATCAGTTCCGGCACGATGCGGTAGTGCAGCGGCGACGGGTAGAAATAGACCGGCACGCCCGAGATCAGCGGCAGCACCGTGCCAGCCGTCATGCCGAAGGAATGGAAGATCGGCAAAACGTTGAACACCTTGTCGCCCGAGTGGAAGTCGATGCGCGAGGCCGCCTGCGCGGCATTGGCCAGGATGTTGCGATGGGTGAGCACGACGCCCTTCGGCGTGCCTTCCGAGCCGGAGGTGAACAGGATCACCGCCGGGTCGTCAGGCTTGCGCGGCGCGCGCGGCGTCGACTTGCGCAACAGGCCAAGCAGCTTGTCCTTGAGACCGATGGTTGCACGCAGATCGTCGAGCCAGACGATGTCGACCGACCTGCCGATCTCCTCGACCACCGCGCCAAGCTTGGCCTGTTCGACAAACGCGCGGGACGTGAGCACGGTCTTCACTTCAGCGGCCTTGCAGGCGGAAAGGATGTTGGCGGCACCTGCAGTGAAGTTGATCATCGCCGGCACCTTGCCGGACGACATCACGCCAAGCAGCGTGGCACATGAGCCGTTGGCGTTGGGCAGCATGATACCGAGCGTCTGCTGATCGGCATAAAGGTTCTGGAATTTCTCGCCCAGCACGGCGGCCGCCGTCAGGAGCTTGCCATAGCTCAGCGAGCCGGTGACCGGATCCTGCACGGCGAGCCGTTTCATGCCGCGTTCATTCGCCGTCAGGATGATCTTCTCCAGCACCGTCCTGTCGATGTCCTGGGTGCGGAAGACGAGATCCGACATGACCTGATAGAGGGCCGAACCCGCCGCGGCGCGGCGCTTGCGGCCCTTCAGTTCCGGCGGCACTTGCAGCTTGACCGGCTCCAGAATGGTCACCTTGACCTTCGGGAACAGGCGGCGGCGCACATGCTGCGACGTCAGCCGGGAAAACGGGCTTTTCTCCAGCCCGTCGATGCGGATCGGCACGACCATCGAGCCGGTCTTGTCCGCCACCATGGCGGCGCCGTCATAGACCTTCATCAGCCCGCCGGTGACGGTGATGCGGCCTTCGGGGAAGATGACCAGCGGATCGCCGGCCTGCACGATCTTGATCAGCGTGCGGGTCGACATCGGCTTGGCCGGATTGAGCGGCAAAGCACGGGCGAGCTTCATGAACGGCTTCATCCACCAGGCCTGCGCGATGGCGTAGTCGATGGCGAAGACCGGCTCCTCGTCGGTCAGCGTCAGCGCCAGCGGGCCGTCGAGGAAGCTGACATGGTTGAGCGCCAGGATCGGTGCCTTGCCGGCTGCCTTGAGGTTCTCCATGCCCTCGACTTCCAGGCGCAGGAAGGCGCGGAACAGGATGGAGACGAAATCGCGGAAGGCGTTGGTCGGCAGGAATTTCAGCATCAGCCAGGCGGCGACGGCATTGGCCGCGGCCAGGCCGAACAGGATACCGCCGGTGGAGACTTTCGTCTGGATCGCGGCGACAAGGATGCCGCCGACCGTCATGAAGCCGGCATTGACGATGCTGACCGCGGCGACGACGCGGGCGCGGCGCGCCTCGGGCGACCAGGCCTGCACGGCGGCGAAGGTCGGCACCACGAGGAAGGCGCTGGCGATGGCCATGCCGGCGAGGTCGATCGCGACACGGATCGTGTTTTGGCCGGCGAAGAACAGGGCGAGGCTTTCCGCCTTCGGCGAAGGCTGCATGCTCCAGATGGTCCAGGCCAAATGCAGGCCGAACAGCGCCAGCAGCGCCGTGCCGACCGGTGCGGGCAGAAGCACGATGCGCCCCTGCGACATCCATGCGGCAATCGCCGAGCCGATGGCGATCGAGACGGCGAACACGGCGAGATAGACGGTGACGGCGATCTCGTCGCCGCCGAGCGAATCCTTGATCAAGGTCGGCAGGATCGAAAGCACGATGGCGCCGATCAGCCAGAACCACGACGTCATCAGGCCGGCGCGCCAGATCCGCGTGTCGGTCCGCAACTCGCTGACCTGGCGCCAGGTCGAGCGGAAGATGTTCCTGTCGATGACGAGGTCAGGTGCCGCCGAACCCGTTGGCGGGATGTAGCGGCTGACGAACCAGCAACCGACGGCCAAGGCCATCATGATCGGCCCGAAGACCGTGACGCCTATGCCGTCGGCCGAGACGACGCCGCCGGCGATGGTGCCGCCGAGGATGGCGGCGAAGGTCGCCGACTCGATCCAGGCGTTGGCCTTGGGCAGTTCCTTGCGCTCGAGGTGATCGGGCAGGATGCCGTATTTGATCGGCCCGAACAGCGCCGAGATGATGCCGAACATCAGCAGCGCCGTCATCAGCACCGGGATCGACGACAGCGCTATGCCTGCGACAGACACACCCGCGGCGGCAATCTCGGCAAATTTCAGCCGCCGGGCGATGAGGGCCTTGTCGAAGCGGTCGGCGATCTCACCGCCAAGCGCGGACAAGAGCAGAAAGGGGGCCATGAAGACGGCCCCGGCGAGCGTGACCAGCGAAGCCGCCTGACCGGCGGCCAGCGTAAAGAGGATCAGGAACACCAGCGTGTTCTTGAGGAAATTGTCGTTGAAGGCGGACAGGAACTGCGTCCAGAACAGAGGCGCAAAGCGCCGGGACAACATCAGATGCGTGTTCATGGCGGTTTCCATTTGGCGGAACCCTGCGGCTATTCGCCGGAGGCCCTGCGGGTTGCAGGCGCTGTTTCAAGCTCAGTGATAGTCATGAGCTGGTTAAACTTCCTTACAGTGCCCGATGTCCATATCGTGGCTTCCGGTCTGCCAGAAATGAACAGCGTTCATAAACGCACTCTATCACGTCTTGAACATTGTTCAAGCAAAAAATGAACGACGTTCATCGTATCTGGAAACGGAGCCCGGGACCGGTGACGTCTCTGGTATCTCGAAGTTAGGGCGCCAAGGTTGCCGGACCTGGCCCGAGCGTCGCCACTGTCTTCAGCGCGCCGTCGAGCATGTCGCCCTTTTCGTCCTTCAAGGCCGCCTCGCGAAGGCGGCGGATCCAGTCGGCGGCATCGTCGCGGCCCTTGAGCATGGCAAGCGCGGAGAGTACGCGATCGAATTTCGACTGCGCCCGGACATGGGTGTCGCTGTAGCCCTTGATCAGCCGGCGGCAGTTGAGGATTTCGACGGCGAGCGCATAGTCCTCCGGCACATGGGCGAGCGCCAGCGCGTACCAGCGATCGAGATGGGTCATCTCGACCTTGTGGCGCAGCAGGCTGCGGCGCCAGCGGCGCAGGCCGCCGATGAACCAGAGCGCGGCGAAGCCGGCGAAGCTGTCCGTGCGGATGCGGCGGCCATGGTTGATGCGGCGGTCGAGGAAGGCGGCGAGCTTCGGCCGGGTCTCGATATAGCTGCCCAGCCCCGCCGGCATCGTGCCGCAGAACTCCTCGATGCGGGGATGGAAATATTCGGTGACCTGCAGGATCGAACCGTCCTTGACGCCGACTTCCTTGCGCACGCGCCGGTCGCGCGTCGAACGTGTTTTCAGATCGGCGACGCGGATCATGTCGTCATAGCAAAGGGCGTTGGCGATATGCTTGGCGGCGGCGATGGACAGCGCATAGGAATGGTCGGCGCCATCCAGCGCGAGAGCCCGGTCGAGCCGGTCAAGATACTCGCCGCCATAGGCGATGTCCTGATAGTCGACGACCTTTCTCAGGCCCCGCAGCGCCATATCGCGGATGGCGACGGGCATCAGGTCGACGCGGGTGGCGAGCGCCTGCCAGCCCTGCAGGAGGCCTTGCGGGCCGCTGACGCGCCCCAGGGCGGATTCGACAATCGCCGGCTCTGCCAGCTTTGACGCAGGTGCGGCCGTGCCGCGCGCGCGGTCATACGCGGCGCCAAAGGCGGCGAGGCTGGCCTTGACGCCCCGGCCACCGGCACCGATCGCCTGCTCATAGCTCTCGCGGGTGAATGGCAGTGCGTCCGAGCCCGCCAGCGCGCCAAGCAGGCTGGCCGAGATCATCGAACCATTGTCGGCGGCGATCTTTTCCATGTCGAAGGCGATGAAGCGCTTCGACGCGGCTTCGGCCGTCGCATGCACCTTGGAGGACGAGGCCCGGCCGTCGCCCGGCTCGATCTTTTCCGACACAGCCGCGATGCGGTGCGACGAAGCGATCAGCGTCGTGCGTTCCGGCGTGACGAAGCCACGGATGATGGCGCGGCCGGCCTCCATCAGCTCGGCGGCGATCAATATGTCGACATCGCCTTGCGAAGGCGACAGCGCGAAGACCGGCAGCCGGCCGGTGTCGCGGGCCATTTCGACATAGTAGATGGTGGCGCCGGTGCGTTGCGCCACGCCGGCGACCGAGGTCGATTGCGCGACATAGCCATTGCGCTCGGCGACATCGGTGATCCAGTCGGCCAGCACGCCGCCGCCCTGGCCGCCGACCGCCAGCACGGCGAGCTTGATGACGCGCTCGTCGTCCTGGGCGCCGGCCTTGGCGCGGAATGGCGGGACAGCGTCAAGCATCGGCGAAGGTCAGGCGCCGGCTTTCGCGGCGGCGCTGCAGCAGGCTGATCACCGCGCGACGCGCGCTTTCCAGGAAGCGGTCCCAGCGGCTCGGATTGTGCACGACATCGGCGCGGTAGAAGGACGGGCAGAGCACAGCGGCATCGGCGACCTCACCGCAATTGCCGCAGCCGACGCAGTTCTGGTCGATCGATGCCACCGGATCGTCGCGCAGCGGATCGTCAAGCGATTTCACCGACAGCGACGGGCAGCCCGACAACCGCATGCAGGCGTGGTCGCCGGTGCAGATGTCCTCGTCGACACCGAATTTCGGTTTGACGACACGCGCCCCCCCCTTGATCGCCTTGTCGACCAGCGGCTTTTCGCGGCGCTGCCTGTTGAGCATGCATTCGGACGAGGCGACGATGACCTTCGGCCCCTTCTCCTCCGTCGTCAGCGCCTCGCGCAACGTGTCCTGCATTTTGCCGACATCGTAGGTGCGGTCGACATGGCGCAGCCATTTGACGCCCATGCCTTTCACCGCTTCGGTGATCGGATGTTTTGTCGACTTGGTCTTGTTGCCCGCGCGCGACGACAGGATGTCCTGCCCGCCGGTGGCGGCCGAATAGAAATTGTCGACGATGACGATGACGCCGTCATTCTTGTTGAACACGGCATTGCCGATCGAGGAGGTCAGGCCGTTGTGCCAGAAGCCGCCATCGCCGACGAAGGAGATCGAGCGGCGCTTGGCGTCGGGCGAATTGAACGCCGAGGCAGAGGCCGGCCCCAGCCCATAGCCCATGGTTGTCGCGCCGAGCTCGAAGGGCGGCATGATCGAGAACAGGTGGCAGCCAATGTCGGACGCGATGTGGTGCTTGCCGAGTTCCTGCTCGACCAGCTTTGTCGCGGCGAAGATCGGCCGCTCCGGACAGCCGATGCAGAAGCCCGGCGGCCTGCCCGGCACGACATTGATCAGGTCCGCGGTGTCGACGCCGTCGCCGACCTTGTTGGGCGCGCGCACTTCACCCGGAAGCAGATGCGGCGCCTCGGCGCGCAGGAAGGCACCGATGCCGTCGAGCATGACCTGGCCGGTATATTCTCCGGCCATCGGCAGATATTCCTTGCCGACCAGCCTGGAGCCACGCCCGGCCTTGTGCAGCATCGCCGCGAAGGCCTGCTCGATGTAATTGGGCTGGCCCTCCTCGACGACCAGCACCGCTTGCTTGCCCTCGCAGAAGGACAGGAACTCGTCGTCGATCAAGGGATAGACGGCGTTGAGCACGTAGAGCGGCACGTCCGTCTCGCCATAGGTGTCGGCAAGGCCGAGACGCTGCAAGGCGCGGATGACGGAATTGTACATGCCGCCCTGCATGACGATACCGACCGAGCCGTGATCCGAACCGAAGAATTCGTTGATCTTGTTCTTGGCGATGAAATCGACGGCGGCCGGCCAGCGCTTCGCCACCTTCTCCTTCTCATGCAGGAAGGAGGCCGGCGGCAGCACGATGCGGCCGGTGTCGCGGCGCGGCGCTTCCAGCGCATCGGCGACCGTCATGGGCGGGCGCTTGTTGTCCTTGGCAATGAAATGGCCGTGGACGTGGCAGCAGCGGATGCGCACCTGCAGCATGACCGGCGTGTTGGAGATTTCGGACAGTTCGAAGCCGTCCTCCACCGCCTTGACGATCGACGGCAGATTCGGGCGCGGGTCGAGCAGCCAGACCTGGCTCTTCATGGCGAAGGCATGGCTACGCTCCTGCATGATCGAGGAGCCTTCGCCGTAATCCTCGCCGACGATGATCAGCGCGCCGCCGGTGACGCCGCCGGAGGCAAGATTGGCGAGCGCGTCGGAAGCGACATTGGTACCGACGGTCGATTTGAAGGTCGCGGCACCACGGATCGGGTAATGCACCGAGGCGGCCAGCATGGCGGTGGCGGTGGCTTCCGAGGCGCTCGCCTCGAAATGCACGCCCAGTTCGCCCAGAATGTCCTGCGCGTCGGCCAGCACATCCATCAGATGGCTGATCGGCGCGCCCTGATAGCCGCCGACATAGCCGACGCCGCATTGCAGCAACGCCTTGGTGATGGCGAGGATGCCCTCGCCGGCAAATTCCTCGCCGGCGCCAAGCCTGAGTTTTTCAACTTCCTTGGCAAAAGACCGTTCGGCCATCTCCGCCTCCTTCCCTTGCCGCAGCGAGCCGGCGGCGCGTACGTCTAGATGTCGTGCTTGCGAATGTTCTTGAGCATCTTCAAAAGCGTTGCGATGAGTGCCGCATATTCAGCATCGTCGATATCGTCGAACATCGCCTCGAACGCGTCATGCATGGCCGGCCAAGCGCGCGCGAACTCGGCGCGGCCCTCGTCGGTAAGGAAGACATGGCGGATGCGGCTGTCGGTGATGCCCTGCTCGCGCCGCACGAAGCCTTGCCCCTCCAGCGTGTCCAGCGTGCGGCTCAAGGTTGACTGCTCGATCACCGTATAGACCGAGAGGTCGTTGACGGTGACGCCATCGGTGACCGACAGCACGGCCAGCGTGCGCACCTGCGGAATGGTCAGGCCCTGCTTGCGGAAATCGTCGCGCAAGGTGGCGTTGTAGCGGCCCATGATGCGGTTCATCAGATAGGGCGCGAATTGCTGCAGGCCGATCTGGCCGAGCGTCGAAATGCGCTGGCGCTTTTCCGCTACCTTCTGCTCCATCACAGCCTCCCCGCCAGGAGAAAGCCGGAACCGCCGCCGAGACCCGCGCCCGGGTGGGTCGAGGCGCCGATATGATAAAGCCCCTTTATGCCGGTCTGGTGGTTGCGGCTGGTCTTGAACGGCCGCCACAGGAAGGACTGGTCTATGGTCGAGGAACCGCCATAGGGATCGCCGCCGACCAGATTGATGTTCATCGCTTCGAGGTCGGCAGGCGAATAGGCACGGCGGGCAATGACATTGTCCTTGAAGCCATCGATATGGCTGGCGAGGATCGCTTCAGCGCGGTCGGCATAGGCCTCGCGCAGCGCGTCGGTCCATTGCCCGTCAGCCGGGGCCTGCAGCTTACCGGCGGCATCGCCTTTGATGTGGCGAGGCGCCTCTGGCAGTTGCAGCCACAGGATTGCCTTGCCCTCCGGACAGCGCGACGGGTCGAGCGCATGCGGCTGGCCGACGCAGATGGTCGGCACTTCCGGCAGCAAGCCGCGCACCGCCTCGTTGCAGGCTTTCGACACGCCATCCAGGCCCGGCGTCAGATGCAGCAGCGCCACCTTGTCCAGTCCTTCGCCGCGCCATGCCGGCGGCTTGTCCAGGGCGTAGTGGATCTGGAAGTTGCCTTTGCCATAGCGGTATTTCCGCGTTGCCTCGACGTCGGCTTTGGGAGCCTCATTGCCGAGCAGCCGGCCATAAAGCTGCGTCGGCGTCACCGAGCAGATGACGCTCTTCTTCGCATGGACCGTTTCGCCCGAGGCCAGCCGCACACCGGTGGCGCGACCACCAGCCAGGATGATGGAGGCGACGTCGGCTTCGGTGGAGATGACACCGCCGCGCTCGATGATCAATGCCTCGAAGGCCGACAGCAGGTTCTTTGCCCCGCCCTTGACGATCGGGGCGCCCGCGGCTTCGAGCGCGAAAGCGATCACCTTGGCGATCTGGCCGGAGAAGGCATCTTCCGGTCCCAGCCCGGCATGCAGCACCCAGGGCGCCCACAGCGCCTTTACGGTCTCGGACTGGTAGGTGCTTTCCAGCCAGCCGCGCGCCGGCGCCAGCGCCTCGCCGAGAAAGCCGGCAAGGCCGCGCGGGCCGCGCCGCCAGGCATCGCCGGCCAAAAGCTTGGCCGTCGGATAGGACCACAGGCTGCCGCCGAGCAGGCCGAACAGCAGGCCGGCATTGCGTTCGATGCCGCCGACATCGTCGGCGTGCCGGTCGCCATCACCCGCCGCGATCGCATTGAGGGCGGCGACATTGGCGGCGCGGTCGGTGCTGAGCACGGCATGGCTGCCGTCCGGCCGCAGCACGCCGGTCGGCCTGCCGGTGTGGCAGAACTCCAACCCATGCCGGGCGAGGTCGCCGCCCAATGCCGCAAAGGCCGGCGAGGTGATGAACAGCACGAAGGTCGTCGCCATCACATCGTGGATGAAGCCGGGCGCGGTGATCTCCTCGGTGCGCATGCAGCCGCCGATGCGGTCGTTGCGTTCGAGGACGAGCACCTTGGCACCCTTGCCGCCAAGCATCGCCGCGCAGACCAGCGCGTTGATGCCGCTGCCGACGACGATGTGATCGGGCGCTTTCATTGACAGTTGCTCTCGACCGTCGGGCGCATGATCTTCTCCCGAAGACCCCACCTCGCTCTATTTTCCCGACACCAGCGCCAGCGCGCGGATCGGGCTGCCGGTGCCGTGCTCGATCTTGAGCGGTGCGGCGATCAGGATGGCGCCCTTCGGCGGCAGTTGGTCGAGGTTGCACAGGCTGGCGAGGCCGTAGCGGTTGGCCTTGTGCATCAGCGTGTGTGCAGGGAATGGCGGCTCCATGCCGCCCGCCTTGCCGGCATCGGTGCCGATCGTCTCCGAGCCCCAGCCCTTGATGTCCTTGGCTATCAGATACTGGATGGCCTCGGCCGTCGGGCCGGGCGTGTGCGGGCCGGTCTCGTTGGCGTTGAGGAACTCGGCTTCCGAGCCGTTGCGCTTGTACCAATCGGTGCGCATCACCACCCACTCACCGGCGTTGATGGCGCCGTGCTTGGCTTCCCACGCCTTGATGTGGTCGACGGTGAGCAGGAAATCGTGATCGGCTGCGGCTTCCTTGGAGCAGTCGATGACATTGACCGGGCCGACGAAGTTCTGCGCCGGAATGGTGTCGGTGGCGCCGTCCGGATAGTCCTTGCCGGTGATCCAGTGCTGCGGCGCATCGAAATGCGTGCCCGAATGTTCGCCGAGCTTCAGCCAGTTCCACGCCCACCACGGACCGTTCTTGTCATAGCGGGAGATCGAATGGATCTCGACCTTCGGCGTGTCGACGGCGAGTTCCGGCGGCAGCTTGATCAGCGGCGTGTCAGGCCCGAGCTGCGCCGAGAGGTCTACCACCTTGATGGCGCCTGACAGCAACTGGCCGGCGACTTCGCCGAGGAGTTTTTGGGTGTCCATGGTCTTCTGTTCCCTCTTTTCGATGATGATCAAGGCTCGTCTCGGCCCTTAATATCCTACTAGACGAAAACATATGCATCTGCAATTATCTTTAAGCATAAAGGAAATGGGAACGGGGCGTGAGCGAGTTCGACGCCATCTTTGTCGGGGCGGGCCACAACAGTCTGGCATGCGCCGCGCATCTGGCGCTCAAAGGCTGGAAAATCGGGATTTTCGAGTGCAGCGCAACAATCGGCGGCGCCGTCCAGACCCGCGAATTCACCCTTCCCGGCTTCCGCCATGATTTCGGCGCGATGAATCTGAGCCTTTTTGCCGGCTCCGCCTTTCACCGGACATATGCAAATGAATTGAAAGCGCAGGGCCTGAAATTCGCCCCGGTCGCCGACTGTTTCGCCAGCGCCTTTCCAGACGGACGCTGGTTCGGCGTCAGCAACGACCTGGAAAAGACAGCCACGCGCATGGCTGCTTTCTCCGCCGCCGATGCCGCGACATGGCGCAGACTGGTTGCCGCCTTCCCAGCGGAGGCCGAGCATCTGTTCCGCTTGCTGGGCTCGCCGATGAGCGCCCGCGCGCTGGCCGGCTCGGCGTGGAACCTGTGGCGCAAGAAGGGCATGTCCGGCGCGCTCGACACCGGCCGACTGCTGCTGTCCTCGCCACGAGCCTGGCTGGAGGAGACGTTCGAGTCGCCGCATGTACGGGCAACCCTCGCCACCTGGGGCATGCATCTCGACTTCGCCCCCGATATCGCCGGCGGCGCGGTGTTCCTCTATCTGGAATCGATGGCCAACCAGAGCTTCGGCATGGTGCTGGGCAAGGGCGGCGCCGACACCATCATCCGGGCGCTGGCCGGCATGGTGACGTCGGCCGGCGGCAAGATCGTCACCGGCGCCGAAGTGGCGGAGATCACGGTTTCCAACGGCAAGGCGACCGGGGTGCGGCTGGCTTCAGGAGAAACGCATACCGCGACCAAAGCGGTTATCGCAGGCGTCGCGCCGAAGGCGCTGACCGGCAAGCTGCTGCCCGGCGGTTCCGGCAATGCCGGGTTCGACACGGCGATGAAGAAATTTCGGTACGCGCCGGGTACGATGATGATCCACCTGGCGCTGGACGAGCTGCCGGACTGGCGTGCCGGCGCCGAGTTGCGGCGGTTCGCCTATGTGCATCTGTCGCCCTCGCTCGACGCAATGTCGCGCACCTATCAGCAGGCAATGGCCGGCATGCTGCCGGACGAACCGGTGCTGGTCGTCGGCCAGCCGACCGCGATCGATCCGTCACGCGCGCCACAAGGCAAGCATGTGTTGTGGGTACAGGTGCGCATGCTGCCTCCCGAGATAACAGGCGACGCGGGAGGGCAGATCGCGCCCGCGCATTGGGATCAGGTTAAGGACGCCTACGCCGAGCGCGTGTTCGACATCATCGAGACCTATGCGCCCGGCCTACGGAGCAAAATCCTTGGCCGTTCGGTCTTTTCGCCCATCGATCTCGAGCGCGAGAACCCGAACCTTGTCGGTGGCGACCAGGTCTGCGGCAGCCACCATCTGGCGCAGAACTTTTTGTTTCGCCCGGCGCGCGGCTATGCCGGCTGGAACACGCCGGTCGGCAATCTGCATCTGACGGGAGCCGCGACATGGCCGGGCGCCGGCACCGGTGCCGCCTCGGGCTTCATGCTCGCGCAACAGCTTGGCGGGAGGTAGGCTCCGACGATTTTATCGAGGTGACGAGAGGCAAGGCGCTGCTGCCCACGAAGCCTGAACCCATGAACGGATAGTGCCGCGCAAAGACAATAACCAAGAAGGGGAACGACCATGAAAATCAACAGACGCGAATTGCTGGGATACAGTGCCGCGGCACTCGGCGTGGCCGCGGTTGGCCTGCCGAAAATAGCCAAGGCGGCGGCCGGCGAACTGACCATCGCATACAATGTCAACCTGCCGTCTTGGGATCCGACAACCGGACCTTCGGCTGTCAATCCGACGATCCAGGGCCTCTACCAGTCGGTGTTCGACCAGATCATCCCGCAAAAGCCCGACCTGTCCTTCGCGCCCGGCCTGCTCACCGAGTGGGGCTGGAACGACGACCGCACCAAGGTGATGATGACAGTGCGCGAAGGCGTGAAATGGCATGACGGCTCGCCCTTCACGCCCGAGGACGTCGTCTGGTCGCTGCAGCGCGCGGGCGACGAAAAGACCGGCAACCCGATCCAGTTCGTCTGGAAGAACGTCAACAATTTCAAGGTCGACGGCAACAAGATCACCGGCGACGTGGTGCAGTTCGACCCGGTCTATTTCAAATGGATGTCGTTCCTGACCGGCTACATCCTGCCGAAGGCCTATTACGAGAAGGTCGGCGCCGAAGGTTTCGAGAAGGCGCCGATCGGCACCGGCCCGTACATGGTGGAAAAATTCGAGCGCAACGCCTTCCTGCGGCTGAAGGCCAATCCGAACTATTGGGGCGGTAAGCCGGCTTTCGAGAATGTGACGATCAAGTTCGTCACCGATGCGGCGAGCCGCGTCGCCGAGATCGAATCCGGCTCCTCGCAGGTGACGCTCGAAATCCCTTACGAAGAATACGACCGGCTGATCGCCAAGGACGGACTCGCCGGCTCGATCAAGAATGTCTCCGACATCGGCATGATCTTCTTCAACAACAAGGACGCCATGCTCGACAAGAATGTCCGCCAGGCAGCCGTCATGGCGGTGGACAAGGAGCTTCTGGTCAAGCGGCTGCTGCGCGGCTACGGCCAGCCGATCGACACGCTGGAGACGCCGGAATACGCCGCCTACGATCCGTCGATCAAGGTCGAGCACAATCCGGAAAAGGCCAAGGAATTGCTCGCCGCCTCCGGCTATTCGACCAAGAAGCCGGCGAAGTTCACTATACAGACCACCAAGGGCTTCAAGCCCAAGGACTACGAAATGGTGCAGGCGATCGTCGGCATGTGGCGCAAGGTGGGCATCGAGGCCGAGATCGAAGTCTACGAGATCGCCAAGCACTATGAACTGCGCGCCGCGCACAAGCTTGCGCCGGCGGCCTTCTACAACTGGGGCAATTCCATCGGCGATCCGACCACCTCGACCGGTTTCGCCATGTTCGGACCCTCGCCGCACTCGTCCTGGAAGACCGACGACCTCGACGCCAAGATCGGCCCGCTCTGGGGCGAGAAGGACGAGGCCAAGCGCATCGCCGGCTGGAAAGCGGTCGACAAGTACATTGCCGAAGAGGCCTATGTGCTGCCGCTCATCCAGTACGCGCAGCCGATCGTGCACTCGAAGAAGGTCAATGTCGTGCAGCACATTTCCGGTGCGCTGCTGCCGGCCCTGATGACCCCGGCCTGATATCGGCCTGGAATTGCCGCGCGCCGTCCATAGCGACGGCGCGCATTTTTCTATCAGGCATACGAGCCATCGGGCTCCTGCAAAGATTTACATGCTCCTGCAACGATTCCTGATTCGTCTTCTGACGATGCTGATCACGCTGTTCGGCGTGGCCGTCGTCGTCTTCGTCGTGATCCGCGTCGCGCCCGGCGATCCGATCGCCATGATGCTGCCGCCCGGCGCGACGGATGACGACATCGCCCGGCTGCGGGCACTCTACGGGCTCGACAAGACCATCGTGCAGCAATTCTTCATCTGGCTGTCAGGCGTTATCCGCGGCGATTTCGGCACCTCGATTTCGCTGCGGCAGGATGTGCTCGGCCTCGTCTTCAACCGGCTGCCGGCCACGCTGGAGCTGGCCATCGTCGCGCTGATCATGGCAGTGGCGCTCGGCGGTACGACGGCCGTTCTCGGCGCGCGCGAACGCGGCACGGCGGTGGAAGCCGGTATCGACATCGCCAGCGGGGCGGCACTCTCCATTCCCGATTTCCTCTGGGGCCTGGTGCTGATCCTGTTGTTCGGCGTGCTGGTGCCGATCTTCGACATTTCCGGCCGGGTGTCGCCGCAGCTCGACCTGCCCTTCGTCACCCAGTTCTATTTCTTCGAAAGCCTGCTGCGGCTGCGCTTCGACCTGACCTGGGACCTTTTGAAACACATGCTGATGCCGGCGGTGGCGCTGGCGCTGCCGCTGGCGGCGATCATCTCGCAACTGCTGAAACAGTCGCTGAAGGAAGTGCTCGACCTCGACTATGTCGTGCTTGCGCGGGTGAAGGGGTTTTCGGAAACGCAGGTCATCCTGCGCGAGGCCCTGAAGAACGCGGCTTTGCCGACGCTGACCCTTGTCGGCGTACAGTTCACCTTCCTCATCGGCGGCACCGTCATCGTCGAGCGGCTGTTTTCCTACGAAGGCCTAGGCAACATGGCGATCGATGCCGTCATCAACCGCGACCTGCCGCTGATCCAGGGCATCGTGCTGGTCTTCGCGCTGCTGTTCGTGCTGATCAATCTCGTGGTCGACATGATGTATGCGCTGCTCAATCCGAGGCTGCGTCATGGATAGGGCCTCAAGACGCGGACTGAGCCCCAGGCTGTGGCTCGCCGGCGGCTGGCTGCTGCTGGCGCTGCTGGCGGCGATCTTCGCGCCGCTGGTCGCGCCGCAAGACCCGCTGGCGCAGGATCTGATGCTGGAGCGGCTGCCGCCCTTCTGGCTCGATGGCGCCGAGCCCGGCTATTGGCTGGGCACCGACAGCCTCGGCCGCGATCTGTTGTCCAGGTTGATCTTCGGCGGCCGTATCGCCTTCATCGTCGCTTTTGCCGCGGCCATCGCCGCCTGCCTCGTCGGCTCGACGCTCGGGCTGATCGCAGGCTATTTCGGCGGCTGGGCGGACCGCATCATCTCGCGCATCGTCGATATCTGGATGGCGTTTCCGCCGGTGCTGTTCGCCATCCTGCTGGTGGCGGTGCTGGGCACGGGCCTCAGCTCCGTCATCCTGGCGATTGCGATCATCGACTGGACGCGCTTCTGCCGGGTGATCCGCGCCGAGGCGATGGGCCAGTCGCGCATGGATTATGTCGAGAATGCCCGCATCGCCGGCTATGGCCGCATCGGCATCATGCTGCGCGAAGTGCTGCCCAATGTGGTGCCGTCGATCGTGGCGCTGCTGTCCTTGGAGATGGGCATCGCCGTCATCGTCGAGGCGATCCTGTCCTTCGTCAACCTGTCGATCTCGACCGACGATCCGACCTGGGGCGGCATCATTGCGGAAGGCCGTCTATCGATCCACCAGGCCTGGTGGGTGCTGGTGTTTCCGCTGATCACGCTGATCCTCACCGTGCTGTCGTTCGGCCAGTTCGGCGAAGCTCTGAAGGCGCGTTTCGACCCGGTGCTGCGATGAGCGCCTGTCTCGACATCGCCAATCTCAGCGCCGTGCTGCCGAACGGCCAGCGCGTGCTGCGCTCGGTGTCGCTCGCCGTGCAACCCGGCGAGGTCCGCGCGCTGGTCGGCGAGAGCGGCGCCGGCAAGACGATGATCGGCAAGGCGGTGCTCGGCGTGTTGCCTTCGAGCGTGCGAATCGTCGAGGGCGACATGCTGCTCGAGGGCGAAGACCTCGGCAAGCTTCAGCCCAAGGCAAGACGCGCACTGGTCGGCGCCCGCACGGCGCTGATCCCGCAGGATCCGCTAACCGCGCTCAACCCGTCGCGCCGCATCGGCCCGCAGATGACCGACCGGCTGGTGCGCATCCTCGGCTGGAGCGGCGAGAAGGCCGACACGCGCATCCGGCAGTTGCTGGACGAGGTGCAGATCCGCGACCCCGAGCGCGTGCTGAAGTGCTATCCGCATGAGCTTTCCGGCGGCATGCGCCAGCGCGTGCTGATCGCGGCCGCCTTCGCCGCCGAACCCCGGCTGATCGTCGCCGATGAGCCGACCACGGCGCTCGACGTCACCGTGCAGAAGCAGATCCTGCGCCTGATCGCCGCCTTGCAGCGCGAGCACGGCACCGCGATCCTGTTCGTCACCCATGATCTCGGCGTCGTCGCCAAGATCAGCCAGAAGGTCTCGGTGCTTTATGCAGGCAAGGTGGTTGAAGAGGCCGACACCGCAGCGCTCTTCGCCGCCCCGCAGCACCCCTATACGCGGGCGCTGATGGCGGCGACGCCGCGCTACACCGACCCTTTCGCCTCGCTGAGACCCGTGGACGAAGCGGTGCTGGCCGGGCTTGCCGCGGAGATCGCGGCAGCAGACCTGGCGTGGAGGCGGCCGCATGGTTGAGCCGCTGTTTTCCGTGCGCGGGCTGAAGGTCGCCTTGCCCGACATGACGCGCAAGCCGCTGATCGGCCGTGCGCCTTTGGCCGAAATCCTGAAAGGGCTCGACTTCGACTTGCCGAGGGGCTCGGTGACCGGCATCGTCGGCGAGTCCGGGTCCGGCAAGTCGACGCTTGGCCGCGCTTTGGTTCGTCTCCTGGAGCCGAGCGCGGGCAGCGTCAGCTTCGAGGGCCGCGACATCACCCATCTGCCGGAGGCGGAGCTGCGGCCGTTACGCCGCGACCTGCAGATGATCTTCCAGGATCCGATGTCGTCGCTCAACCCGCGCCGCACCATCGCCAGCATCATCGCCGCGCCGCTCAAGCAGAACGGGCTTGGCGACAGGCTCAAGGAACGCGTCGCCGAGGCGCTGCAGCGGGTCGGCCTGCCGCAGAGCTTTGCCAGCCGCTACCGCCACGAGCTGTCGGGCGGCCAGCGCCAGCGGGTCGGCATTGCCCGTGCGCTGGCGCTGTCGCCGAAATTCGTGCTGGCCGACGAGATCGTCTCCGGTCTCGACGTCTCGACGCAGGCGCAGATCTTGACCCTGCTGGAGAAGCTGGCAGCGGAGATGGGCCTGACCGTCGCCTTCATCAGCCACGACCTGTCGGTCATCCGGCGGCTGTGCCGGCAAGTCATCGTCATGCGCGAAGGCGTGATCGTCGAGGCCAGCGCCACCGACGCATTGTTCGACAACCCCAGCCAAGTCTACACGCGCGACCTCATCGCGGCCATTCCGCTGCCCGAGATCGACGCCGGCTGGCTGGACATTCCGGCCGCCGCCAAAGCCCCGACATGAATGCATTCGCATGCCGAAAAGCGGGTTTCGGACATGCGACCGCAAAGACCCAGGTCCCGCCAATGGAGAGGACTGACATGAAGACGATACTTCGAAATGCAACGCTTGCCGCCGCTGTCCTTGGCGGCGCCGGCATGGCCTCGGCGGATTCGATCCCCGGCATGCGCGGCCACGATCACACCGGCATCACCGTCCCCGACATGAAGCAGGCGGTCGACTTCTTCACCGAGGTGGTCGGCTGCAAGAAGGCGATGTCGTTCGGCCCGTTCGCCGACGACAAGGGCACCTTCATGCAGGACCTTCTGGGCGTCGATCCCAAGGCCGTCATCGAGCAGGTCACCATGGTGCGTTGCGGCTATGGCTCGAACATCGAGCTGTTCAAATACACCGCGCCCGACCAGAAGGATCTGACGCCGAAGAACAGCGACATTGGCGGCTTCCACATCGCCCTCTATGTCGACGACGTCGCCGCCGCCAAGGCCTATCTCGACGGCAAGGGCGTCAAGACGCGCATGGGACCTCTGCCGGTCAAGGAAGGCCCCGCCGCCGGCCAGACCATTCTCTATTTCCAGGCGCCCTGGGGATTGCAGCTGGAAGCGATCAGCTACCCCAACGGCATGGCCTATGAGAAAGGTGCCGAGACGGTGCTGTGGAGCCCGAAGAACCCGGAAAAGTGATCCTTCGGCGCGCGCTTGCGGGACGACACGCAAGCGCGCCGCCCGGTATCAGGACAATGATTTCGACATAAAACTTTAAGCTTGAAATATTTTGCCGCTGGCGCGATACTCACAAGGCAGCAAGCGAAGAGGAGATCGCACAGATGAAGGTTGCGGTTCTCGGCGGCGGTCCAGCCGGCCTCTACTTTGCCATATCGATGAAGCTCAGGGATGCCGCGCACGATGTGACGGTGTTCGAGCGCAACCGCGCCGACGACACGTTCGGCTGGGGCGTGGTGCTGTCGGCCGAAACGCTTGAGAACCTCGCCAAAAACGATCCGGTCAGCGCCGTCTGGATCAAGAAGCATTTTGCCTATTGGGACGACATTGCCGTCATCCATGACGGCGTGCGCACGGTCTCGTCAGGCCATGGTTTTTGCGGCATCGGCCGCAAGCGGCTGCTGATCCTCTTGCAGCGCCGCGCCCGCGAGCTCGGCGTCAAGCTGATGTTCGAGACCGATATCGCCGATCCCAAGCCTTACATGGAGACTCATGACCTGGTCGTCGCCGCCGACGGGCTGAATTCCAGGGCGCGCAACACTTTCGTCGACATCTTCAAGCCCGACATCGACACCCGCAAATGCAAATTCGTCTGGCTCGGCACCAACCAGAAATTCGACGACGCCTTCACCTTCATCTTCGAGAAGACCGAGCATGGCTGGGTGTGGGCGCACGCCTACCAGTTCGACAGCGAGACGGCGACCTTCATCGTCGAATGCAGCGAACAGACCTGGGCTGCCTTCGGCTTCGGCGCGATGACGCAGCAGGAATCGATCGCGGTGTGCGAGCGCATCTTCGCCAAGCATCTCGGCGGCCATGCGCTGATGACCAATGCCAACCACATCAGGGGCTCGGCCTGGATCAATTTCCCGCGCGTGCTGTGCGAACGCTGGTCGTACAAGAACCTGGCGCTGATGGGCGACGCGGCGGCCTCGGCGCATTTCTCGATCGGCTCCGGCACCAAACTCGCCTTGGAAAGCGCGGTGGCGCTGGCCGAGTATGTGGAAACCGAGTCGGACCTCGATGCCGCCTTCCGCAAATATGAGGATGCGCGCCGCACCGAAGTGCTGAAGCTGCAATCGGCGGCGCGTAATTCGCTCGAATGGTTCGAGGAGGTCGAACGCTATCTCGGCCTCGATCCGGTGCAGTTCAACTATTCGCTGCTGACCCGCTCGCAGCGCATAAGCCACGAGAATTTGCGGCTGCGCGATGCCGAATGGCTGGGCGGCGCGGAAGAATGGTTCCAGCGCCAGGCGGGTGCCGGCGGCAACAGGCTGCGCCGCGCGCCGATGTTTGCGCCGTTCAAGCTGCGCGACATGAAGCTGCAGAACCGCGTCGTCGTCTCGCCGATGGCGCAGTACAAGGCCGTCGACGGCTGCCCGACCGACTGGCATTTCACCCACTATGCCGAGCGTGCCAAGGGCGGCGCCGGGCTCGTCTATATCGAGATGACCTGCGTGAGCCCGGAAGGCCGCATCACGCCCGGCTGTCCCGGCTTCTACGCGCCCGAACACGAAGTGGCGTGGAAGCGGCTGGTCGATTTCGTCCATTCCGAGACCGAGGCCAAGATTTGCGCCCAGATCGGCCATTCCGGCGCCAAGGGTTCGACCCGACTCGGCTGGGAAGGCACCGACGTGCCGTTGGCGTCGGGCAACTGGCCTGTCATGGCGGCATCGGCTGTCGCATGGTCGCCTGAGAACCAGGTGCCGAAGGCGATGGACAGCGCCGACATGGACCTGGTGCGCAACCAATTCGTGGCTTCGGCCGAGATGGCTGACCGTTGCGGCTTCGACATGCTGGAGATCCATGCCGCGCATGGTTATCTCCTGTCGTCCTTCATCACGCCTGTCACCAACCGGCGCACGGATGAATATGGCGGCTCACTGGAAAACCGCATGCGCTATCCCCTCGAAATCTTCCACGCGGTGCGCGCCGCCTGGCCGACGGAGAAGCCGATCTCGATGCGCATTTCGGCCAATGACTGGGTCGGCATCGAAGGCGTGACGCCGGCCGACGCGGTCGAGATCGCGCGGCTGCTGCACGAAGCCGGCGTCGACATATGCGACGTCTCGGCCGGGCAGACATCGGCACTGGCCAAGCCGGTCTACGGCCGCATGTTCCAGACGCCGTTTTCCGACCGAATCCGCAACGAGGTCGGCATGGCGACGATGGCGGTCGGTAACATCTATGAGCCGGACCATGTCAATTCGATCCTGATGGCCGGCCGCGCCGATCTGGTGGCGCTGGCAAGGCCGCATCTGGCCGATCCCTACTGGACGCTGCATGCGGCGGTGACGCTCGGCGACCGTGGCGTCAAATGGCCGGATCCCTACCTGCCCGGCCGTGACCAGATCTACCGGCTGGCCGAGCGCGATGCGGCCGCGGGGCTGAAAGTATGACGGCGGCATCAGCGATCTCCGCCAAGCATGCGCTGGTCACTGGTGGTGGCTCCGGTGTCGGCCGGGCCATAGCGCTGGCGCTGGCGGAAGCGGGCATCAATGTGACCATCTGTGGCCGCCGCGAAGCGGAGCTTGCCAAGGTGGCCGGCGAAAGCGGCCGTATCTTCGGTATTGCCGCCGATGTCACCAATGAGGCGTCGATGGCCTCGCTCTACCACGCGGCGGAAGCCGCGCGCGGGCCGTTCGACATCGTCATTGCCAATGCCGGCATGGCCGGCAGCACACCAGCGAACAAGACCACGCTGGCCGATTGGCAGAAGACGCTCGACGTCAATTTGACTGGCGCCTTCCTGACGGTGAAACCTGCGCTGGCCGGGATGGCTGCGCGCAAGACAGGACGGATCATCTTCATTGCCTCAACGGCAGGGTTGAAGGGCTACGCTTACGTGGCACCTTACGTGGCGGCCAAGCATGGCGTCGTTGGGCTGATGCGGGCACTGGCGGCGGAAACCGCGAAATCCGGCGTCACCGTCAACGCGGTTTGCCCGGGTTTCGTCGAGACCGACATGCTGGAAGAGTCCATCCAGCGCATCATCGAAAAGACCGGCCGCTCTGCCGGCGACGCGCGGGCGAGCCTTGTCTCGACCAATCCGCAAGGCCGCTTCATCCAGCCGCAGGAAGTCGCCGCCGCCGTGCTGTGGCTGTGTGACGATGCGGCGTCATCGATCACCGGACAGGCAATTTCCATCTCAGGAGGCGAAACATGGTAGCCGGCCCCCTGCCCGCACCGTCGGGACCCGGCAAGGACCGTCTGCGTCTGTGGATCAGGCTGCTGCGCGCCTCGCGCACGATCGAGGCCGAGTTGCGCGAGCGCCTGAAGAAGGAATTCGACACGACGCTGCCGCGCTTCGACGTGATGGCGGCGCTGTACCGCGTGCCGGAAGGCATGCTGATGAGCGACCTGTCGCGCTTCCTGCTGGTCTCCAACGGCAATGTCACCGGCATTGTCGACCGGCTGGTTTCGGAAGGGCTGGTCGCTCGCGCCCGCCGCAATGGCGACCGCCGCACCTCCATGGTGCGGCTGACCGAGGAAGGCACCAAATCCTTTGCCACGATCGCTGCCGCCCATGAGGGCTGGATCGGCGAATTGCTGGGCAAGGTCAGCGAGGAGGACGCCCGCCGGCTGACCGGCATGCTGACCTCGTTCCGCAGCAACTGGGAGGGACGCGAATGACCGGGATGGCCGGGCTGAAGCCGAAGCATTTCCTCTGGGAGGTCGAGGGCAGGATCGCCAAGGTCCGGCTCGACCGGCCGGAGCGCAAGAACCCGCTGACCTTCGACAGCTATGCCGAGTTGCGCGATGCGTTCCGCGACCTCGTTTATGCCGACGACGTCGACGCCGTGGTGTTCCTCTCCAATGGCGGCAATTTCTGCTCCGGCGGCGATGTCCACGACATTATCGGCCCACTGGTCAAGATGGACATGAAGCAGCTTCTCGCCTTCACCCGCATGACCGGTGATTTCGTCAAGGCGATGCTGAATTGCGGCAAGCCGATCATCGCCGCCGTCGACGGCGTGGCGGTCGGCGCCGGCGCCATCATCGCCATGAGCTCCGACATCCGCATCGCCACGCCGGAGGCCAAGACCGCGTTCCTGTTCACTCGCGTCGGCCTTGCCGGCTGCGACATGGGCGCCTGCGCGATCCTGCCGCGCATCATCGGCCAGGGCCGTGCCGCGGAACTGCTCTATACGGGCCGCACCATGACGGCCGCCGAGGGTGAGCGTTGGGGGTTTTATAACAGGCTGGTCGATGCGGCCTCCCTCGAGGCGGATGCACTCGACATGGCAGCGCGCATCGTCTCAGGCCCGACCTTCGCCCACGGCATCACCAAGACGCAGCTCAACCAGGAATGGTCGATGGGTCTCGACCAGGCGATCGAGGCCGAAGCGCAGGCACAAGCGATCTGCATGCAGACGCGCGATTTCGAGCGCGCCTACAAGGCGTTCGTGGCCAAGGAAAAGCCAGTGTTCGAGGGGAATTGAGGATGATCGGTTTTCGCCCAGGCACCCCCCTCTGGCCTGCCGGCCATCTCCCCCGCAAGGGGGGAGATCAGCTGTACGTTCTGTTTTCGCCAATCTCCAACGTCGCCAGGTCGAAGCCGTCGGCAAAGCTGCCAATCTCCCCCCTTGCGGGGGAGATGTCCGGCAGGACAGAGAGGGGTGCCTCGCAACGACACGCGGAAGGTTACCTCCATGCCTGACCGATCCTTTCTCAACTGGCCGTTCTTCGAGAACCGCCATCGCGAACTTGCCGAAAGCCTGGAAGCATGGTGCGCGAAAAACCTTCCCGTCGATCATCACGACGTCGATGCCGCCTGTCGAGCGTTGGTGGCGAAGCTTGGCCGTGACGGCTGGCTGAAGCCGACAGCTGTCGACACCGACAATTCCGGCCCGCTCGACGTGCGGACACTATGCATCACGCGCGAGACGCTCGCGCGCCATGACGGGCTCGCCGATTTCGCCTTTGCCATGCAAGGGCTGGGCACCGGCGCGCTCAGCCTGTTCGGCACGGCGGACCAACAGCAATGGCTGGCGAAGACGCGGGCCGGCAAGGCAATCTCGGCCTTCGCCCTGTCGGAGCCGCGCTCGGGATCGGATGTCTCCAACACCGAGATGACGGCGACCCGCGACGGCGACAGCTATGTTCTGTCAGGCGAAAAGACCTGGATCTCCAATGGCGGCATTGCCGATCTCTACATCGTCTTTGCCCGCACCGGCGAGGCGCCGGGTGCCAAGGGGCTTTCGGCCTTTATCGTACCGGGTGACGCCAAGGGCCTTGGCATCGCTGAGCGCCTCGAAGTGATCGCGCCACATCCGCTGGCGCGGCTGTCCTTCGACAAAGTCCGCCTGCCGGCCTCGGCGCTGATCGGCAAGTCCGGCGATGGCTTCCGCATCGCCATGTCGGTGCTCGACGTGTTCCGCTCGACCGTCGGCGCTGCGGCGCTCGGCTTTGCCCGCCGGGCGCTGGACGAAAGCATCAGCAGAGTGGCCGAACGCAACCTGTTCGGCGCCCCGATGGCCGAATTGCAGATGGTGCAAGGCCACATCGCCGACATGGCGCTCGACGTCGACGCGGCGGCACTTCTCGTCTATCGCGCCGCCTGGACCAAGGACATGGGCGCCGCGCGGGTAACTCGCGAGGCGGCGATGGCAAAACTGTTCGCCACCGACAAGGCGCAAGAGGTAATCGACAGAGCGGTACAGTTGCATGGCGGCGATGGCGTGCGCAAAGGCCACATCGTCGAAAGCCTGTATCGCGAGATCCGCGCGCTTCGCATCTATGAGGGTGCCTCCGACGTGCAGAAAGTGGTCATCGCGCGGCAAGTGATGGGCGCGGCCTGACGGCATGAAATTGACGGGCATTCGATTTTGAGACTTGGTTTTCAGGAATACCGGGAGGCTTCAAATGCATGAGATTCTGCAGCCGGAAGGCTGGGCCAAACCGGTCGGCTACGCCAACGGCGTCGCGGCGCGTGGACGGCTCATCTTCGTTGGCGGACAGGTCGGCTGGAACGGGCAGTGCCAGTTCGAAACCGACGACTTCGTCGGCCAGGTGCGGCAGACGCTGCAAAACATCGTCGCTGTGCTGGCCGAGGCCGGCGCTGAACCACAGCACATCACCTCGATGACCTGGTATTTCACCGACAAGGCCGAGTATCTCGCCAATCTCAGGGGGCTCGGCGAAGCCTATCGCGAGGTCATCGGCCGGCATTTCCCGGCGATGGCCGCCATGCAGGTGATGGCGCTGGTCGAGGATCGCGCCAAGGTGGAGATCCAGGCCACTGCTGTGATTCCGGACGAACTCGTTCGTCTGGACTAAGTTACCCGCAGGCCTGCCTTCCTCAAAATCGGCAACACGTGGTCGCAGAAATAGGGCAGTTCCTGCGTGTAATTGACGAATGACAGCGCGATGCCCTGGTAACCCTGCCCGGCAATGGCGGCCATGTCGGCGGCGATCGTTTCGGGCGTGCCAATCAGCGGATAGGTGCCGGCGCCGCCGGCGAAACGCTGCCGGTAGCGGTCATAGGCATGCGGGTCGTGCGATTGCGAGAATTCCTTCTTGCCGGCCATGTGGGCATCGACCGCGTCGTGGTCGGCCATATCAACGGCATAGCGCGTGTAATAGGCCTGCGCCTCTTCCATCGTCGGGCGGCAGACGACATGCGCCACCGTGTAGACGCCGACATCGCGGCCCACCTTGTCGGCGCGTTCGCGAATGTCGGCGACATGCTTGCCGGCATCGCTCATCTCGGAAAAGGTCGTGAACAGGTAGTCGCACCGGGCGGCGGCGAAATCGCGGCCCGGCCCGCCGAACGCGGCGTTCATCGTCACCGGTCGCGGAACTTGCAGGCTGGCCGGCCGGCTCACCGCTTCCTTCAGGTGATAGTAAGTGCCTTCATAGTCGAGCGGCTCGGACGACGCATAGAGCTTCTCGAGGATTTCGATCCATTCGGCCGCCTGGTCGTAGCCCTTCTCGACCAGTGGCGTACCGAACATGCCGAATTCCTTCGGGTTCCAGCCGCAGACGATGTTGAGGCCGGCGCGGCCCTGGCTGATATGGTCGACCGTCGCCAGCGCCTTGGCGGCATAGAGCGGATGCACGAGCGGCACATGCACGGTCATGAACAGGCCGATCTGTTCGGTGGCCATGCTGAGGGCCGCCGCCCAGGTGAAGGTCTCGAACGACCACTCGCGCACCTTGTTGCGGCCGCCGAAACCACGCCACCGGGCGATCGGCAGCATGAACTCCAAGCCGGCACGGTCGGCGATCTGCGCCGCCGTCAGATTGTCCTGCCAGTTCGCCGCCCAGCGTTCCGGAACATCTGATATGGCAAGGCCGCCATCGGCATTGGTCGAAAAGACGCCAAGCTTCAGTTTGTTCGGGCCGTGCAACGGATGCGTTTTCATCATGTCTCGAACTCGCGGCGGGAGATCACACGCTACGGTGGCGGCAAAATATTTCAAGCCTGAAATAGCTTCGCCTCGCCGCCGTTTGCGGATATGAGTTTGGGCCAGACGACAAAGGGGATCGGCATGAGCGAATTCCGCCAGAAATGCATCGGCAAGGCAAACCTCGTCGGTTCGTTTGCCGCCATTCCCCATCCGGTCGCTGTCGAGGTGATGGCACTGTCCGGTCTCGACTTCCTTTGCATCGACTGGGAGCATGCGCAGATCTCGCGCGACATGATCGAGACCATGGTCCGCGCGGCCGACGTGCATCGCGTGCCGGTGATGGTGCGCGTTCCCGGCCATGCACCGGAAGCCATCCAGGCGGCGCTGGACAGCGGCGCGCAAGGCGTTCTGGTGCCGCGCGTCTCGACCGCTGCCCAGGCCGAAGCAGCCGTGAAGGCCTCGCGCTATCCGCCGCTGGGCGAGCGTGGCGTCGGGCCTGGCCGGGCCGCCGGCTATGGCTATCGCATTCCCGAATATCTTGCCGGCGCCAACGACAGGACCGTCGTCGCGGTCCAGGTCGAGACCGCGGAGGGGTTGGCCAACATCGATGCGATCGCGGCCGTCGACGGCGTCGACGTGATCTTCGTCGGCCCCGGCGACCTTTCGGTGTCGATCGACGCGATCGGACCGCAAGGCGCCGACAAGCTCAATGTAGCGATCCGGACGATCATTGCTGCCACGATCGCCCATGGAAAGACATCAGGCATATTTTGCGCCAGCCCACAGACCATCGGCCGGTGGGCAGGCATCGGCGCGAGTTTCTTCGTGCTGGCCAGCGACACGATGTTTCTGGGCGCCGGCGCCGCGGCCAACGCTGCCGCGGCGCGCGACGAATTGGCATAGACAGGCGCGGCCAGACAAAAGGCGTATCGCTGGAGCAACACGCAAGCCAAGCTTTTTAAGCTTAAAACTTTCGCCTTGAAATGCGCCCCACTTTGGATAAGCATTCAAGATCGATGACGGCGGCCGTGCCACAGGGGTTACCGGCCAGTCCATCGTGGTGCTTCGGGGGGTTCAGTCCTTGTCGTTCATGCTGCCCCAGTCATCATCCAGCGCACGCTGTGCTTCCGACGGCGGGCGCCGCCAGATCCGTGATCCGCAAACAGAGACCATCGCCAACCGCGCGCGCAGGTCGCTGCCATGAATTGACGCCCCGCTGGGAGGCGGGACGGCAAGAAACCGTGCGGGGCGAGCCCCGCCCGATCAACAACCAGAGGGGATACCCCAGAGGGAACACCATGAACCTGACACGTCGCAATCTCATCCTGCTCGCCGCTGCCATCGGCATTGCCGCCGGCCCCGCCACGGCTTATGCCGCCGATGTGCTCAATGTCGGCGCCTACCCGACCAATCCGCCCTTCGAGTACAAGAACGAGAGCGGCACTTTCGAGGGTTTTGAAGTCGACATCGTCAACGAAGCGGCCAAGCGCATCGGCATGACCACCGATATCGCCGATCTCGGCTTCCAGGCGCTGTTCGCGGCCACCACGTCGAAGCGCATCGACGTCGCCATCTCGTCGATCACCATCACGGCCGAGCGGCTGAAGTCGCAGTCTTTCACCCAGCCCTATTATGATTCCGACATGGGCATTGCCACCAAGACCGACAGCGCTGTTAACACCGAAGCCGACCTCAAGGGCAAGATCGTCGGCGTGCTGTCCGGCTCGACCGGCGAGACCTGGGTCAAGGCGCATCAGGAAGCCGACGGCTTCAGCGATGTGAAGGGCTATGACACACAGCAGAACCTGCTGCTCGACCTCAGCGCCGGCCGCGTCGACGCCGCCGTCAGCGACATTCCGGGCATGGAATACTCCTTCACCAAGATGAAGGATCTGAAGGTCAAGCAGCGCATCAAGACCGGCGAACAGTACGGCCTGATGATGACCAAGGACCATCCGCTGCTCGGCAAGCTCAACGACGCGCTGACCGCGATGAAGAAGGACGGCACGCTGGCCGCGATCCACAAGAAATGGTTCGGCAGCGACGCGCCGGCCGATTCCTCGACCGTCAAGGAAATGCCGCTGCCGAAGGCCTGAGCGGAGATGCACTGAAATCGTGCCGGCTTTCCAGGCCGGCACGATTCATTTCCTGCTCCGGCGCCGCTGCCGCGCGGACCGTCTCGCCATGGCGAGGTCGATTGGTCTTAACTCTGAGCACCCCTGGCTTTGGGGTTCGGGAACGCTCCCATGTCGCTGATCGACACCTTCTTCAATCCCGATGTCATCATGTCCAGCCTGCCGGCGCTGCTGCGCGGCTTCCTGAATACGCTGCTGCTTGGCATTTTGAGCATCGGCATCGGCATCCCCATCGGCCTGGTGATCAGCCTGCTGCGGCTCTATGCGCCGAAGCTGGTGCGCTGGCTGGCGGTCGGCTACACCGACATTTTTCGCGCGCTGCCGGTGCTGGTGGTGCTGATCCTGATCTATTACGCGCTGCCCTTCCTCGGCATCCGCCTGTCGTCCTGGGCGTCCGCCGTGACGGCCTTCGCCTTCATCATGTCGGCCTATTCGGCCGAAGTGTTCCGCTCCGGTATCGAAAGCATTCCGAAAGGCCAGTTTGAGGCGTCGCAGGCGCTTGGCCTGCCGTTCCTCTTGACCTTGCGCAAGGTCGTGCTGCCGCAGGCGATCCGCGTGGTCATCCCGCCGATGACCAGCAATTGCGTCTCGATGTTCAAGGACACCTCGCTCGCCTCGACCGTGGCGTTGCCGGAACTCCTGAAGGAAGCGACCAACGCCCAGTCGCTCTACGCCAACCCCTCGCCGCTGATCGGCGCCGCACTGGTCTATCTCATTTTCCTTTGGCCGATGGTGCGCCTCGTCAGCCTGCTTGAAGACCGCTTCAAGACCGAGAAGGCGCGCTGACCTCGGCAACCGATCTCCACCCGCCAAATTCTTCGCAGGAGCGTAACCCGTGAACAAGCACCAGACCGACAATGCGAACGCCTCAGCGTTCCCCGTCGACACTATCCGCGCCATGTTTCCCGCCCTGCAGCGGGCCGGCGATTTCATCTTCATGGACAATGCCGCCGGCGCGCAGATCCCGCAAAGCGTGCTCGACGCGGTGACCAACCATCTGGTTTCGCACAATGTGCAGCGTGGCGGCCGCTATGGCCGCAGCGTCACCGTCGATCAGTCCGTCGCCGACGCCCGGACAAGCGTGGCGCTGCTGATCAATGCCTATAGCCCGGCGGAAATCTGCTTCGGCATGAACGCCACCTCGTTCATCCGGCTCGTCAGCCTCGGCATCGGCCAGATGCTCGCCAAAGACATGGATGGGGGGCGAGACGAGATCATCATCACCGACATGGACCATGACGCCAACATCGCCACCTGGCTGGCGCTGGAACCCGTCGGCGCCAAGTTCAAATGGTGGCGCATGCGCGAGGACGGCAATCTGCATGTCGATGATCTGCGCCCACTGGTTTCCGAGCGCACCCGCCTCGTCGCCTGCACGGTGACGGCGCATTCGATCGGCTCGATCGTCGATGTCGCCTCGGTGGCCGAGATCGCGCATGCGGCCGGCGCGGAAGTGTTCCTCGACTGCGTGCATTACGGTCCGCACGGGCTGATCGACGTGCAGGCCTGGGATTGCGACTATCTCGTCTGCTCCGGCTACAAGAATTTCTCGCCGCATATGGGTTTTCTCTGGGGCCGCTTCGAAACGCTCAAGCGGCTGCCGACCTTCCGTGAGGATTTCATCCCCGACGAACCGCCCTACAAGGTCGAGGCGGGCACCTTCATCTACGAGAATGTCTCGGGCATGGATGCCGCCGTGCAGTATCTGGAACTGATCGGCCGCAATCTGGCTCCGTCCAACAACCGCTCGCGGCGCGAAAACATCGTCGCCGGCATGGGCGCCATCCGCGACTATGAGCTGCTTCTGGCGCGCGAGATGCTTGCCGTGCTGAAAGGTTGCGGCGCGACCATCTACGGTGTTGCTGACGAAGCCCGCATCAACGAGCGCGTGCCGACCTTCTGCTTCAACATTGACAGACTGTCACCGCAGCGGATCGTCGAGGAAATGGCCGAGATGCAGATCGGCATCCGCGACGGCCACATGTATGCGCCGCGGCTGATGAAGCGCCTCAATTTGTCGATGGACAGCGGCGCCATCCGCGCCTCGCTGGTGCACTACAACACGGTCGAGGAAGTGCACAAATTCGGCGAGGCGTTGCGTGCGATTATCGCCAGGCTGTCCTGATCGATGAAGGTGGCCTGATGGCTGCGGCCAGCAGTCTCAGGCCGCCGCCTTCTTCTTCGCCAATCTCGCCTTGATCGAGGCGACGTCGGCGCGCGGCGTCGCGGCAAACAGCGTCTTGGTGTAGCTGTGCTTGGGGTCGGAAAAGACCTCTTCACGCGAGCCATATTCGACCGCTTCGCCGAAATACATCACCATCACGTCGTCGGCGATGTAGCGCACCACGGAGAGATCGTGGCTGATGAAGACATAGGTCAGCTGGAACTCGTCCTGCAGGTCGGCGAGCAGGTTGAGCACCTGCGCCTGCACAGACAGATCAAGCGCGGAGACCGGCTCGTCCAGCACCAGCAGGCTGGGGTTGAGCATCAGCGCACGGGCGATGGCGATACGCTGGCGCTGGCCGCCCGAAAACATGTGCGGGTAGCGGTTGTAGTGCTCGGGTCCGAGGCCGACCTTCTTCAGCATCTTCATGGCGAGGTCGCGCCGTTCCTCGGCCGGCTTGTTGGTGTTGATGAGCAGCGGTTCGCCCAGCACGTCGCCGATCTTCTGGCGCGGGTTGAGCGAGCCGTACGGGTTCTGGAAGACGATCTGCACCTTGCGGCGCATCTCCTTGGTCAATCCGCCCCTGGCGATGTCGACCTTGTTGCCGTCGATGAACAGTTCGCCCGAAGTCGCGGGATCGATCAGCGTGATGATGCGGGCAAGCGTCGACTTGCCGCAGCCGCTTTCACCGACGATGGCCAGCGTCTTGCCCTTGTCGACACTGAAGGAAACGCCCTTGACCGCATGCACGGTGCGCTGCGCGCGAAACAGCCCGCCGCCGACATGGTAGTCGCGCACGATATTCTTGCCTTCGACGACCTTGATGCTCATGCGGCGGCTCCCGAGGGCGCCGGCTCGAACAGCATGTCGGAGACGGTCGGCAGCCGGTCGCCCACGGCATTCTCCGGCAGCGCCGACAAAAGCGCGCGGGTGTAATTGCTCATCGGCGATTCAAACAGCGACAGCACGTCGGCCTCTTCCATCTTGCGGCCCTTGTACTGGACGATGACGCGATCGGCGGTCTCGGCCACCACGCCCATATTGTGGGTGATCATGATCAGGCCCATGCCGTATTTGGCCTGCAGCGAGACCAGGAGATCGAGGATCTGCTTCTGGATGGTGACGTCGAGCGCGGTGGTCGGCTCGTCAGCGATCAAAAGCTTTGGATTGCAGGCAATGGCAATGGCGATCATGACGCGCTGGCATTGGCCGCCCGACATTTGGTGCGGGAACGAGTTCAGCCGTTCCGCCGGCTCGGCAATGCCGACCTGCGTGAGGAGTTCGATGGCGCGCGCCCGGCGCTGCGCACCGTCCATGCCCATATGGAAACGCAGCACCTCCTCGATCTGGAAGCCGACGGTGAAGCAGGGATTGAGGCTGGCCATCGGCTCCTGGAAGATCATAGACATGTCCTTGCCGACGATCTTGCGCCGCTCGGCAGGGCTCAGCTTCAGCAGATCGCGGCCATTGAAGCTCATGCGGTCGGCGGTGACCTTGGCGGTCCATGGCAAAAGGCCCATCACCGCCAGCATCGAGACCGACTTGCCGGAACCGGATTCGCCGACGATCGCCAGCACTTCGCGCTCGTCGACATGCAAGGAAACGCCATCGACCGCCCGGAACATACCTGATGCGGTCTGGAATTCGACGACGAGGTTCTGGATGTCCAGCAGCGCCATCACGACCTCCTCAATTTCGGATCGAGCGCATCGCGCAGACCGTCGCCGATCAGATTGATGGCAAGCACGGTGATCAGGATCGCCAGGCCTGGGAAGGTCACCACCCACCAGGCGCGCAGGATGAATTCACGCGCCGAGGCGAGCATCGTGCCCCATTCGGGCGTCGGCGGCTGGGCACCGAGGCCGAGGAAGCCGAGAGCGGCCGCTTCGAGGATGGCGTTGGAGAAAGACAAGGTGCCCTGGACGATCAGCGGTCCCAGGCAATTGGGCAGGATGGTGCGAAGCATCAGCCTGAGATGCCCGGCGCCGGCGACCTTCGCCGCCACGACATATTCGCGGCTCTTCTCCGCCATCACCGCGGCGCGCACAAGGCGCGCGAAATGCGGCTGCAGCACGAGCGCGATGGCCAGCATCGCATTGAACAGGCCGGGACCGAGGATGGTGACCATCACCAGCGCCAGCAACAGCGACGGGAAGGCCAGGATGAGGTCCATGACGCGCATGATCGCCACGTCGACCCAGCCGCGGAAATAGCCGGCCAGCAGGCCGAGCGTGATGCCGCCGATGAGCGCCAGCGAGACCACGACCGCGCCGATCAGCAGCGAGAAGCGCGCGCCATAGAGCAGGCGCGAAAGGATGTCGCGCCCGACCGGATCGGTGCCGAGCAGATATTGCGAGCTGCCGCCTGCCTGCCATGCAGGCGGCCGCAAGAATGCGGTCTTGTCCTGGATGTCTGGCGCGTAGGGGGCCAGCAGCGGCGCAAAGAGCGCCGCCAGCACCAAAAGGACGAAGACGAACAGGCCTATAACGGCGCCCCGGTTCACCGAGAAATAATACCAGAAGGTCCTGAGACCGGTGAGGCGATCCGGGTTGCCGGCGGCCATCGGCGCGATTTCGGTCGACTGGCTCATCACGCCGCCCTTATGCGTGGGTTGATAACGGCATAGAGCACGTCGACGATCAGATTCACGGCCATGACGATAAGCGCGATCAACAGCAGGCCAGACTGCACGACAACATAATCGCGCTTGGATATGGATTCGACCATCCACCTGCCGATGCCCGGCCACGAGAAGATCGTTTCGGTGAGGATGGCGCCGGCGAGCAGCGTGCTAACCTGCAAGCCGATTGTGGTGACTACCGGGATGAGTGCGTTGCGCAGAGCATGCACACCGATGACTCGGGCCGACGAGAGGCCTTTGGCTCGGGCAGTCCGTACATAATCCTCGCCCAGCACTTCAAGCATGGCGGAGCGCGTCTGGCGCGCTATCACAGCCAGCGGAATGGTACCGAGCACAATTGTCGGCAGCACCAGATGGCGCAATACCGAGCGGAATGCATCCCATTTGCCGTAGAGCAAGGTGTCGATGGTCATGAAACCGGTGATCGGCTTGAAGAAGTACTGCAGGTCGATGCGGCCGTTAACCGGCGTCCAGCCGAGGTAGCCGGAGAAGAAGATGATCAGCAGCAGGCCCCACCAGAAGATCGGCATGGAATAGCCGACGAGCGCGGTGCCCATCAGCGACTGATCGAACCAGGAGCCGCGCTTGACCGCCGCGAAGATGCCGGCCGGAATGCCCAGTACCATGGCGAAGATCATGGCAAAGAACGACAGTTCCAGCGTCGCAGGGAAGAGCGTCTTGAACTCTTCGAGCACCGGGCGCTTGGACGAAATCGAGACGCCGAAATCGCCGGTCACGACCTCACCGACATAGCGTGTGTATTGCTGCCAGATCGGCAGATTGTAGCCGAACTGCTCCTTCAGCTCTTCATAACGCGCCGGCGCCACACCGTGTTCACCGGCCATGGCAAGAATAGGATCGCCGGGCAGCAGCCTGACGAACGCAAAGGCGCAGATCGTGATGCCGACAAGCGTCGGGATCAAAAGTGCAATTCGGTGGAGGATATATTTTAGCATGATGTAGGGGGGCGGCGCTTCATTGCGCCGCCCCGCTCTATAGTCTTATTCGGCCTTGTCAACGCCGTCGAAGCGGTGAATGCCGAGCGGATCCATCTTGAAACCGCTGACATTGTTGCGCACGACCGCGTAGACTTGGCTGTGGACCAGCAGGAAGGCGGGCGCTTCCTTGGCGAAGATCACCTGCGCCTGTTCGTAGAGCTTGGTGCGCTCGGCCTGGTCGCTGGTCTTCTTGGCTTTCTGGATCAGATCCTCGAAGTCCTTGTCGCACCAGCTGGAGTAGTTCGAGACGCCGATGGCGGAGCAGGCGAACAGGGTGGCGAAGAAGTTGTCCGGATCGCCATTGTCGCCGGTCCAGCCGATCTGGAACGCACCGGGACGGTCCTTCTTCTTGCCTTCCGAGCGATACTTGGTCCACTCGTAGTTGACGATCTCCGCCTTGACACCGACCTTGGCCCAGTCGGCCTGGATCAGTTCGGCGGCGCGCTGGAAGTTCGGGTTGTACGGGCGAACGCGGTCGGATGCCCAGAGCTGGATTTCCTTCAGGCCGGCGTCGGCCAGCACCTTCTTGGCCGCTTCCGGATTGTAGGCGTCGGTCTTCACATCCTTGTTCCACGACCACATGGTCGGCGGGATCAGGTTTTCGGCAGGCGTGGCGCCTGCATCCTGGAACAGCGACTTGATCAGCGATTCCCGATCGATCGCCTGGTTGAGCGCATGGCGCACCTCAGGCTTGTCGAGCGGCGGGATGGTGGTGTTGTAGCTCATATAGCCGATGTTCAGGCCGGCCTGATCCATCAGGGTCACGTCCTTGTTGGCCTTGATGGTGGCGATGTCGGCCGGGTTCGGATAGGGCGCGATGTCGCATTCCCCGGCGAGCACCTTCTGGGTGCGGGCGGTGGCGTCAGGCGTGATGGCGAAGACGAGATCGTCGATCTTTTCCTTGCCCTTGAAATAATCCGGGTGAGCCGCGTAGCGGATGACCGAATCCAGCTGGTAGTCGACGAACTGGAACGGACCAGTGCCGATCGGCTTGGTCGAGAAATCGGCCATCTTGCCGGACTTCTCCAGCTGGTCGGCATATTCCTTCGACACGATCGACGCGAAGTCCATGCCAAGGTTGGCCAGCATCGGCGCGTTCGGCTCGGTCAGCGTCAGCTTGACGGTAAGGTCATCGACCTTTTCCCACTTGGCGACGTATTTCGGCATGTCCATGCCGGTGTAGTAGTCCCAGGTCAGGTTCGGCAGATACTTGTCGCCGTTCCAGGGGTTCGCCTTGTTGAACTGGCGATCAAAGGAGAAAACGACGTCGTCGGCGTTGAGGTCACGCGTCGGCTTGAAATAGTCGGTGGTCTGGAACTTGACGCCCGGATGCAGGTGGAAAGTGTAGACCAAGCCGTCGTCGGAAATCTCCCACTTGTCGGCAAGGCCAGGCTCGACTTCGGTGCCGCCATGCTTGAATTCGACCAGACGCGAATAGACGGTACGCGACGAGGCATCGAAGTCGTTGCCGCCGGTCGTGGTACCCGGATCAAAATTGGCAGGCGACGCTTCCGAGCAATAGACGAGCGTCTTTGCATTGGCCATGCCGCTCAGTACGCTTGCGGCCAGCAAAGCGGCCGCAAAAGCGAGTTTCTTTTTCATTGAGCACTCCCTGATGTTCTTCCAAGCCCCTCTATCAGGCTCGCGAAGCGCGCATATAAGCACCGTTTTTCCGGCTTTGGAACACCCCGTTTGCTTACCCCTCGGGAAGCAGGAAAAAAATCTGCCATTTTGCTAAAAGGCAGAAAAAATTAGCAGTTTTTTCCACTCACGAGATTATTAACGACCGCATTTTTTTATTGATCTGGCATATGGCGACATGGCCTCCGCGTCCGCCCTCATCCGATCATCGATGCGGAAAGATGCCGGTTCCAAGTGTCGTCGGCGGGAAAGATTTTCGACGGCAAATCTTTCGGCGCCCTGCCGCAAGGGCAAGACTTGCACCGCCGCCGATAGAGGCAATACATAGATGGATATGCTGGCGGCACGGAGGACGCCTCTGTCAATTCGGAGGCGGGCGCGGCATAGGCGACCGAAACGGGCGAACAGGAATTGTCGAGGAGGAACGGGTGGCAAAAGCATCAAAGGCGCCGGTGAAAGCGTCGGCAAAGGCAGTCTCGAAACCAGCCGCCGCCGACGATCAAGGTAAAGCCGGTGCCAAGGCCTCGACCGCCAGCACAGGCGCAAGACCTGCCAAGGCGGCACTGGCAGCCACCGCCAAGGCCGTTGCGAAGCCGGCGGCAAAAGCCGCCCCGGCAAAGACCTCAGCGACGAAGACTTCTCCGGCGAAGACCCCTGCAAAGGCTTCTCCCACAAAGACCGGGGCAGCGAAGGCCGCATCGCCAGCAAAGGCAGCGCCGACATCGAAACCGGCGGCAGCTGACACCAAGCGGTTGCCGAAGGCGCTCACGGAACTTGCCGCAGGCCTGCCCGAAAAGCCTTGGCTCAAGAGCTATCCGAAAAATGTTCCGGCCGAGATCGGTGCGTTGCCCTACAGTTCGATCGGCGATTTCCTGGTCGCCGCCTGCAAGCAGTTTTCCGCCCAGCCGGCCTTCACCTGCATGGACAAATCCATCAGCTATGCCGATGTCGAGCAGTTGTCGGCGGCCTTCGGTGCCTATCTGCAATCGAAGGGGCTGCAAAAGGGTGCGCGCGTCGCCATCATGATGCCTAACGTTCTGCAATATCCGGTGGCGATGATGGGCATCCTGCGCGCCGGCTATGTCGTGGTAAACATCAATCCGCTTTACACGCCGCGCGAGTTGGAGCACCAGCTCAAGGACTCCGGCGCGCAAGCCATCGTCATCCTGGAAAACTTCGCCAACACCTTGCAGGCGGTAGTCTCCAGGACCGCGGTCAAGCATGTCGTGGTGGCGGCCATGGGCGACATGCTTGGCGGCCTCAAGGGCACGATCGTCAACTTCGTCGTGCGCCGCGTGAAGAAAATGGTGCCGGCATGGTCGCTGCCCGGGCATGTCAAGTTCAACGCGGCGATGAAGGCCGGCGCCGGCCTTGGCTTCAAGCCGGCCAAGGTTGCGGCCGACGATGTCGCCTTCCTGCAATATACGGGCGGCACCACGGGCGTGTCGAAAGGCGCCACGCTGCTGCACAGCAATGTGCTCTCCAATGTCGTGCAGAACGCGCAGTGGATGGAAGACGCCTATACGATCAAGCCGAAGCCCGCACACCCGAACTTCATCTGCGCGCTGCCGCTCTATCATATCTTCGCGCTGACGGTGAACGCGCTGATGGGCATGCAGCAAGGCGCTCGCAACGTGCTCATTCCCAATCCGCGCGATATTCCGGGCTTCGTCAAGGAACTCCAGAAGTATCCGGTCCACATCTTTCCCGGCCTCAACACGCTGTTCAACGCGCTGCTCAACAATGAGGACTTCCGCAAACTCGACTTCAAGCCGCTGGTGCTGACGCTTGGCGGCGGCATGGCGGTGCAGAAGGGCGTCGCCGAGCGCTGGAAGGCTTTGACCGGTTGCCCTGTCACTGAGGGCTACGGCCTCTCGGAAACGTCACCGGTGGCGACGGCCAACAAGTTCAGTTCCGGTGACTTCACCGGCACGATCGGCCTGCCGCTGCCCTCGACGGAAATCGCCATCCGCGACGATGACGGCAACAATTTGCCGCTCGGCGAGGTCGGCGAAATCTGCATCAGGGGACCGCAGGTGATGGCGGGCTACTGGAACCGGCCTGACGAGACCGCCAAGGTGATGACCAAGGACGGCTACTTCAAGTCCGGCGACATGGGCTTCATGGACGAGCGCGGCTACACCAAGATCGTTGACCGCAAGAAGGACATGATCCTGGTCTCGGGCTTCAACGTCTATCCGAACGAACTCGAGGAGGTCGTGGCCATGCATCCAGGCGTGCTCGAAGTCGCGGCGATCGGCGTGCCGGATGAGCATTCGGGCGAAGTGCCGAAGCTGTTCATCGTCAAGAAGGATCCGGCCCTGACCGTGGAAGCCATCACCGCTTTTTGCCGCGAGAACCTGACCGGCTACAAGCGGCCCAAATATATCGAGTTCAGGACCGAATTGCCGAAGACGCCGGTCGGCAAGATCCTGCGGCGGGCATTGCGCGCCTGATGCACATCGCCCAAAAGTGACCTCGGTTTTGGGAGAACGACATGCACCAAAACAAAGAGCTGAAGCGCAGCGCGCTTTAGCGAGGCGCCACCCCTTCGGCGACGAGGGACCAAGCAAGGACTTGCCAAACCGCCCGCGCCTCGACCCGGCGGAATTCATCAAGGCGAACATGCGCCTTGTTCCTGTACCGGCGCTTCCCGAAATCCGGTTCTACACCGCCCATCCGGGCAGCGGATTGAGACGCCTCGTCGATCCTGAAGACGATATTGATGCGGACGACGATGCGCCAGAACCGCAGCCGCCCTACTGGGCCTATGCGTGGGCCGGCGGCGCGGTGCTGGCGCGCCACATCCTCGACAATCCGATGACCGTGGCGGGCCGTCGCGTGCTGGACCTGGGGGCGGGTTCGGGCATTGTCGGCATTGCCGCCGCCAAGGCCGGCGCAAGCGAGGTGATCGCCGCCGAGATAGACCGCAACGGCGTTGCCGCTATCGGCCTCAACGCGGCGGCCAACGGCGTCGAGATCACGATCGTCCACCAGGATATCACCACGGGGCCGCCGCCGGCCGTCGACCTCGTGCTTGCAGGCGACGTGTTCTACGGCCACGAGGTTGCCCTACGGGTTACCCCGTTCCTCGATCGCTGTTTGGCAGCCGGCATCGAGGTGCTGGTCGGCGATCCGCGTCGCCATGACCTGCCGCTGGCCCGGCTGCGACTGCTCGCCGAACATCAGGTGCCGGATTTCGGTGACGCGAAAGATGCCACGCTGAAGCCGAGCGGCGTCTTTCGTTTCGAGGCCGAGACCGCGCTGGCGGGAGCGATCAAACCGTCTCCTTGACCCGCGTCGACAGGAAATCCGGCAGGTCGGCGACGGAATCGAGAACGACGTCGGCAATGCCGGCCAGCGATTCGCGCGTGCCGGTGCCGGAGAGCACGCCCACCGCCAGGCCGCAGCCGCCGGCGCGCGCCATTTCGAGATCGTGGCGGTTGTCGCCCACCATGGCGATCTCCGCTGGCTTCAGGCCGGTGAGGTCGCAAAAGGCCTGGATGGTGTCGGGCGCGGGTTTGGGATTGGCCACCGCGTCATAGCCATAGGCGGCGTCGAACAGCTGGGCGACGCCCAGCGTGACCAAGGTCTTTTCCGCGCCGCTGGTGGAATCGTTGGTGGCGACGCCAAGCCGGTAGGATCTTTTGTGCAGCACCGCCAAGGTATCGACGATGCCCGGCAGCGCCACCGCCATCGCCGAGCCCTGCACCGAGGTGATCTCGTTGAAGCGGGCTACGGCCAGCATCTGGTCTTCGTCGGACAGACGCGGGAACCACAGCTCGACGACATCCATGTTGGTGCCCGAGGCAAAGATCGAATCGGGCTTGAAGCGCCGGCTGGCGAAATCGAAGCCGGCGGCCGCAAGCAGCCTGTCGGCCTTCCAGCGGTCGCCATCAGCGGCATCCATGGCCATGAAATCGGCGACGCCGAGCCAGGTCGCGTTGAAGTCGACAAGTGTCCCGTCCTTGTCGAACAATATACCCTTGATGTCTGCCAAATCAGTCACTCCGAACCGCGCAATTGGTGGATGCGTTCCACAAGGCCCCTGGTCGAGGCGTCCCGGTTTGCGGCGCTTTCCTTGCCTTCCACGACAGGCAGCAGGCCGGTCGCCAGCTCCTTGCCGAGCTCGACGCCCCACTGGTCGAAGGAATTGATGTTGAACAGCGTGCCCTCGACGAAGACGCGGTGCTCATAGAGCGCGATCAGCCGCCCGAAAGTGCGCGGGTCGAGCTTGCGATAGAGGATGGTCACCGAAGGCCGGTTGCCGGAGAAGACACGATGCGGCGCAATCTTGTCGACGTCGGCCGGCTTCATGCCCTTGGCCAGCATCTGCGCGCGCGCCTCGTCCAGCGTGCGGCCCTTCATCAGCGCTTCGGACTGCGCCAGGCAATTGGCGAGCAGCAAATCATGCTGGTGCTTGAGCTCCGGCTCATGGCCGACAGCCGCGGCCAGGAACTCGACCGGGATGAAGTCGGTGCCCTGGTGCAAAAGCTGGAAGAAGGCGTGCTGGCCATTGGTGCCCGGCTCGCCCCAGACCAGCGGCCCGGTCGGTGTCGCCACGGGCGTGCCGTCAAGGGTGACGCCCTTGCCGTTCGATTCCATGTCGAGCTGCTGCAGATAGGCCGGCAGCCGGGACAGGCGCTGGTCATAGGGGATGACCGCGCGGGCCGGATAGCCGCAGATCACGCGATGCCACCAGCCGACCAGCCCGAGAATTGCCGGCAGGTTCCCGGCGAGCGGGGTGGTGCGGAAATGCTCGTCCATCTCGTGCGCGCCGTCGAGGAAGGCGCGAAAATTTCGCGGGCCGACGGCGATCATGACGGGCAGGCCGATCGCGCCCCAGACCGAATAACGGCCGCCGACCCAGTCCCAGAAACCGAAGACGCGGTTTTGCTCGATGCCGAACTTGGCCACCAGGTCGAGTGCCGTCGAAACAGCGGCGAAATGCTTGCCGACCGCCTGCTTGCCGAGTGCCTTCTGCACCCAGTCGCGCGCCGTCTGCGCGTTGGTCATCGTCTCGACCGTGGTGAAGGTCTTGGAGGCGATGATGAACAGCGTGGTTTCGGCCGACAGGCCCTTCAGCGTGTCGTGGATGTGGGCGCCGTCTATGTTGGACACATAATGCGCGCGTGGCCCGTCATGATATGGCGCCAGCGCCAGCGTCGCCATAGCCGGGCCGAGGTCGGAGCCGCCAATGCCGATGTTGACGATGTCGGTGATCTTCTTGCCGGTGGCGCCAAGAGCCTTGCCTGAACGGATGGCATCAGCGAAGGCGCCCATCGCGTCGAGCACGGAAATGACGTCGGCCTTGACGTCCTGGCCGTCGACCGTGACGCCCTTGCCGCTGAGATTGCGCAGCGCCGTGTGCAGCACGGCGCGGTCCTCGGTGATGTTGATCTTCTTGCCGGCGAACATGGCGGCGCGGCGACCCTCGAGATCGGCGGCGCCGGCGAGCTTCTCCAGCAAGTCCATGGTGACGGCATCGACGGCGCATTTCGACCAGTCGAGCAAAAGGTCACCATCGGTGGCGGAGAGTGTCTGGAAACGCTGTGGATCGGCGGCGAAGGCCTGGCGCATGCTCGCAGGTGCCGCGGTGCGATGATCGCGCAAGGCGGCGAGCTGTTTCTGGAAGGCTGACTTATCCAATGGCGGGGAGCTCCTGGCGTTTTTCGACATACTTTATCAGACCGGATGTTTCCGGCGCGTGTCGTCGCGACAAACCTATTGAGCCGAATTCCGTGCGGTCAATACGCGGCGATGCCGCATCGCATCACGATGCGATGCACTATGTGTCACTTCGGGCGGCCGCAGAGCCCAATTTGGCTGAAGGATCACTGGCATAAATCCCAAAGATCAGAAAAATTGATTGGCGCAACCCCTTGTGCCACCCATACACTCGACTGGTCCAGCCAAATGAAAATGGCTGGCCATCCGAGGAAGATTTCCCATGCCACAGCGCAACGACACGGCCATATGGTCCGGCCTGTTCCGGATTTCGGCCGAATCCGGCCAAACCCTGCAGGCGCAGATCCGCCAGGCCATCGTGGCCGCCATTCTCGACCGGCAGATCGCCGCTTCGATGCCGCTTCCCTCCTGCCGGATCCTGGCCGAGAAGCTGGGCGTCGCACGCGGGACGGTGGTGCTGGCCTTCCAGCAGCTCGTCGACCAGGGGTTCCTGGTGGCGCGCGAGCGGCGCGGCCATTTCGTCAACCCCGACGTGCTGGCAACACCGGCCAAGCCGCACCAGAAGGCGCCCGACCAGGCCAATGAGATCGACTGGAAGGCACGCCGGCAGATCGCCGCCAGCGACATGCCGCCGCCGGCCAAGCACGAGAACTGGATCAAGTCGTCCTACCCCTTCGTCTACGGCCAGTTCGACCCGGCGCTGTTCCCGACCGCCGAATGGCGCGAGTGCAACCGCATGGCGCTGGCCGTGCTCGAAATCCGCAACTGGGCGTCCGACATGGTCGATCGCGACGATCCGCTGCTGATCGAGCAGATCCAGGCGCGGCTCTTGCCCCGGCGCGGCATCTTCGCCAATCCCGACGAGATCATCGTCACGCTTGGCGCCCAGAACGCGCTCTACATGCTGGCTTCGCTGCTGATGACCAAGGGCTCGAAGGTGGCGATGGAGGACCCGGGCTACCCCGACGCACGCTCGATCTTCCGGCTTGCGGGCGCCGACATCCAGCCGGTGCCGGTCGACCAGTCCGGCATCGTAACCTCTTCTATCCCCAATGATTCCGGCTTCGTCTTCGTCACGCCCAGCCATCATTGCCCGACCATGGTGCCGTTGTCGGCCGAGCGGCGGCAGGACCTTCTGGCGCGTGCCAACCGGCACAACCAGATCATCATCGAGGACGGCTATGACAGCCAGCTTCTCGACGAGGCGCCGCAGCAGGCGCTGAAGAGCCTCGATCGTTCCGGCCGCGTCGTCTATGTCGGCTCGATGTCGAAGACGCTGGCCCCGGGCCTGCGGCTTGGCTACATCGTGGCCTCTGCTGGACTAATCTCGGAACTGAGGGCGCTGCGCCGCTTCATGCTGCGCCATCCGCCGGCCAACAACCAGCGTGCGGTGGCGCTCTTCCTGTCGCTCGGCCATCACGAGGCCTTGGTGCGGCGCCTGTCGAGCGCCTTCGACGAGCGGCGCAAGCGTCTGGTCCATGCGATTTCCGCTTTCCTGCCGGAATGGCGCTCGACCGACTCGGCCGGCGGCACGTCGCTCTGGCTCGAAGGCCCGCGCGGCACCGATTCCCGCGGTTTGGCCGAGGCCGCGGCCTCGCGCAGCGTCATCATCGAGCCGGGAGACCGCTTCTTCGACCGCACCGAAAAGCCTTCGCGTTTCATGCGGTTGGGCATTTCCTCGATCGCGCTGCAGCACATCGAGCCAGGCATCCGGGAACTGGCCACCGCCGCCGGGCGCAGGCCCGCCGCCGCCTGATCCACTTATCCGATCCTTTTGACCGGGGCCGCCCGATCGCGGCCCCGTTTCCTTTAGCGCTGGCATATGCAACCAGACCGGCTGGCTCATGGTCTGGGCCAATGCCGGCGGCATAGTCGTGGCACAAAGGGGAAGAAGCAGCCGATGGTGGACCAACCGCCGCCCTGTTTCCGAGAAAAGGTGGAGTGCCTCCATGTCTGTGGTTCTTGAAAAGCAGGAAGCGGCGGCGGATCAGCGCTCGCGCCGCTCCGGTGGACGCGAAGCGCGCCGTGCCATGCGGGCAGCGCCGCTCGCCGACGACATCAGGCCGGTGCGCGCCGGCCTCGAGGGCGGCAGCTACGGGCCGCTGCGCGGCAACGACCAGGAGCGCATCCACGAGGCGGTGCTGACGCTGCTGGAGACGGTCGGCTTCGCCAATGCCATCCCCTCTTGCATCGAGGCGCTGACCAAGGCCGGCGCCACCTATGGCGACGATGGCCGCATCCGTTTCCCGCGCGCCCTGGTGCTCGATACGATCAAAAAAGCGGCACGCAATTTCACCTTGCACGGCCAGGATCCGAAACACGATATGGTGATCCAGGGCAAGCGCGTGCACTACGGCACGGCTGGCGCCGCCGTGCATCTGGTCGATGTCGAGAAGCGCGAATACCGCGAATCGCTGCTGCAGGACATCTATGACGCCGCCCGCATTGTCGAGGGGCTCGACAACATCCATTTCTTCCAGCGGCCGATGGTGCCGCGCGACATTCCCGATCCGCTCGAAATGGACTTCAACACGCTCTATGCCTGCGTGATGGGTACGTCCAAGCATGTCGGCACCTCGTTCACGGTGCGCGAGAACGTGCAGCCGGCGCTGGAAATGCTCTATGCCATTGCCGGCGGGGAGGAGAATTTCCGCGCCCGGCCGTTCGTGTCGAACTCCAACTGCTTCGTCGTGCCGCCGATGAAATTCGCCGAGGATGCCTGCGGCGTGCTCGAGGCCTGCGTCGAAGGCGGCATCCCGATCCTGCTTTTGTCGGCCGGCCAGGCCGGCGCGACCGCGCCGGCGGCGATTGCCGGCGCCGTGGTGCAGGCAGTGGCCGAAGTGCTGGCCGGTCTGGTCTATGTCAACGCCATCAAGCCGGGGCATCCGGCAATCTTCGGCACATGGCCGTTCGTGTCGGACCTACGGACCGGCGCCATGTCAGGCGGCTCGGCCGAACAGGCGGTGCTGACCGCGGCCTGCGCGCAGATGGCGCAGTTCTACGATCTGCCGGGTGGCTCGGCCGCCGGCATGACGGATTCGAAACTGCCCGACATCCAGTCCGGCTACGAAAAAGGCATCACCGACGTGATGGCCGGCTTGGCCGGGCTCAACCTCGTCTATGAATCGGCCGGCATGCATGCCTCGCTGCTCGGCTTCTGCCTGGAAAGCCTGATCATCGACAATGACATGCTCGGCCATTGCCTGCGCTGCGTGCGCGGCATCGAGGTGACAGACGAAGCGCTGTCGATCGACACCATCGCCGAAGTCTGCCTGAATGGGCCTGGCCACTATCTCGGCAACGAGCAGACGCTGCGGCTGATGCAGACGGAGTATTTCTACCCGGCCGTCGGCGACCGGTTTTCGCCGAAGGAATGGAACGAGAAGGGCCGTCCCGACATATTGCAGCGCGCGATCATCGAGAAGAAGCGCATCCTTGCCGAACGCTTCCCGCGCCATGTGCCAAAACTGCTCGACGAAAAACTGCGCGCCCGCTTCGGCGACATGATCAAGCTGCCGCGCGCCAATATGGGCGGGTAGCCGGTTTGCGGACCGGCACCATCGCCTGAAAATCAACATGCCCTAGTCGGCGCCCAGACCGTAGCGCTCGACGACCTCGGCATTGATCAGCTTGGCGTGCAGAGCCATCAGCACGATCTGCGCGTCGAAACTGTCGCCGGCCTCCACCGCGGCCTCGATCCGGCGTTCGACGTCCTGCCGCTGCTGCAAACCTTGCGAGCTTTCGAAGGTTTCCGGACCGGCGATGCAATAGCTGAACAGCAGCGCCACGTCCGGATAGGCCTGTGGCGGCGGCTCGTCCGGCCAGCGATCCTTCATCAGATTGACGATTGTGAGCTTCACGCCCTCCGGCACGAGGGCGGGGTGCAGGTCGGCGCCGCGCAAGGCGGAATCGAGCTGCCTCAGATCACCCGAGCGGCCGAACATGCCGAGAAAGCCGAGGGAAGAGCGTCGTTGCGCCATGATGTTCCAATCCGTTTCCAACCACTTAAGTGGTCGGGAAGCGGAATACAAAGCAGGCTGGCATCTAGCCACTTACCGCCAGCAGCAAGACACCGGCAAGGGCCGATCCAGCGAGCGTCGGCAGCATGCCGATCTTCAGCTTCAGGATGGCGATCATCGCGGCCAAGGACAGCAGCGCCGCGCGCCAGTCGATCGACGCAAGCACCGGCACATTCATGCCGAGGCTCATTGCGTGCACCTCACGGAAGACGACGTGCAAGGCAAACCACAAAGCGAGATTCATGATGACGCCGACAACAGCGGCGGTGATCGCGCCGAGCGCCGCCGACAAGGCCCTGTTGCCGCGCAAGGCCTCGATATAGGGCGCGCCAAGGAATATCCAGAAGAAGCACGGCGTGAAGGTCACCCACAGGGTCAGCAGCGCTCCGAGCGATCCGCCAAGCAATGGGTTCAGTGACCCGGAGTGACGGAACGCGGCGATGAAGCCGACAAACTGCAGCACCAGGATGAGCGGGCCGGGCGTGGTCTCGGCAAGTCCGAGACCATCAACCATTTCACCGGGAGCCAGCCAGCCGAATGACTGGACGGCGGCCTGCGCGACATAGGCCAGCACCGCATAGGCGCCGCCGAAGGTGACGACCGCCATCAGGCTGAAGAACCGGCCTATCTCGGTCCACACACTGGCAGAGCCGGTGAACCACCAGATCAGGAGGACCGGTCCGAGCCAAATCGGCAGCCAGATCGCGACAGTGCGCGGCGCATGCCATCTGGTCGGTTTGACATGGGACAGTTCGCCGCGCTCGAACATCAGGTCGACGGCGCCCTTGATATCAGGACCATCATCCTTGCCGTGCGCCGAACCGGAGAAGAGACCCGGAGCGAGGCGGTCTCCCAGCCATCCTGTCAGGCCGGCGAGCAGGATGATCAGCGGGAACGGCACATTCAACGCGTAGATTGCGATGAAGGCCGCGACCGCGATCGACACCATGGCCGGGTTTTTCAGGGCGCGCCGTCCGATGCGGATCACCGCCTCGATGACGATGGCAAGCACCGCCGCCTTCACCCCGAGGAAAAGCGCCTCGACGAGCGGAATGTCGCCATAGAGCACGTAGAGGCTGCTCAGGATCAGCATGACGAGCGCGCCGGGCACGACGAACAGGATGCCGGCGACAAGACCGCCGATCGTCCTGTGCAGCAGCCAGCCGATATAGATGGCAAGTTGCTGGGCTTCCGGGCCAGGCAAAAGCATGCAGTAGTTCAGCGCATGCAGGAAACGCTGTTCACCGATCCAGCGCCGTTCCTCGACCAGTTCCCTGTGCATCAGGGCGATCTGCCCGGCCGGCCCGCCGAAGCTGAGCAGTCCGATCTTCGCCCAGACCTTGACGGCTTTGGCAAAGGTCGGCACAGCCGGCGCCTCGACGTTCCCCGACCCATGTGCAGGCACAACGGCGCTCATGACGGTTTACCCGCGCTGGGCCAATTGTGCGTTTCCTCGGTGGCATCGCGGCACCAGCGGAAGAACGCATCGTAGAGCAGCATGCCTGCTTCCAGTTGTTCCAGATCGTCGCGAAACATCCGCGACAGGCCAAGCGAAGCAGCCAGAAAGCCGGCGGCCTGGGGCGCCAGATCGAGCCTTGCGGTGTCGGCCGCGCGCACGATCGCGGCGAGGCGGTCGAGTGCGGTGGATTCCAGCCCGAATTCCTCGATCATCGTATCGAAGGTGCAGCGTTCACCGCGATGGCTCCAGAACACATTGTCGATGTCGAACGGCACGGCCTGAAAGCGGTCAGCGACAGCCGGCACTTCGGCTGCCTCGACAAACAGGAAGACCGCATGAGGATCGACGAAACGCCGGATCAGCCAGGGGCAAGCGATGCGGTCGACCTTCGGGCGTGCCCGTGTCACCCATACGGTATGGCCCTTTTCGTCGCGCGGTGGCAATTTGTCGGTGCTGACCAAAAGCCCGTCTGCCTCGCGCCAGGCTTCGAAACCCCCTTCAAGGGATTCGGCGGGAATCCCCTCATGACGCAGCCATGCGGCGACACCTTGCGACAGCTTCAGGCCTTTCTGGCAGACGACCGCCACAGGCTGGCCGGCGAAATCGGGCGCCCAGGTCGGAACGGTTTTGAAATCGCGCCGGATCGAGGCCGGCAGCAGGCGTGGATCGGCGTCGAAATCCTCATCGATGCGAACATCGACGATTACCGGGGCTCCCGGCAGGCCGACCAGACGAGACAGTTGCGATACGGTGATAGCGGTTGTTGACGGCATGGCGTCCACCTCCTGATAGAGAAGCCTGGACGCGAACGTTGGGCTGACGCCTCACGGGGTCGTCGCGATGCACCCCTTGGCCACAATGGTGGATTTGTTGCGAGCGCTTGTCAAGGATCGTGACCGGCCTCGACCGGGCCAAACCACACAGAACTGAAAACGGCGGCGGCGGCCCGATTGACCAGGCCGCCGCCGATTCAGCGTCAGTGATTGTCCCCGGAGCAATCCGTGATTGTCCCCGAAGCAATCAGTGATTGTCCCGGGGCACGCCCCTGGTGTGCGCGACATCCTGGTATTTCACCGCCGGCTTCAACACCATGCCCTGGTCGAACTGGTCGACCATGCCGCGCTGGATTTCCTGCCACGGCGTCTGGTGCTGCGGATAGTGGTAGCCGCCATTGCCCTGCAGCGCCGCGCGCCGCTTGGCGATCTCTTCGTCGCTGACCAGGATGTTGGCGGTGCCCTTGTTCAGGTCGATGCGGACGCGATCACCTGTCTTGAGCAGCGCCAGTCCGCCGCCAATGGCAGCCTCCGGCGAGGCGTTGAGAATCGACGGCGAGCCCGACGTGCCCGACTGGCGGCCGTCGCCGATGCAGGCCAGCGCATGGATGCCCTTCTTGATGAGGTATGCCGGCGGCTGCATGTTGACGACCTCGGCGCCACCGGGATAGCCGACCGGGCCGGCGCCGCGCATGAACAGGATCGTGTGTTCGTCGATGCCTTGCGCCGGATCGTCGATGCGGGCGTGGTAATCCTCCGGCCCGTCAAAGACCATGGCGTTGCCTTCGAAAGCTTCCGGGTCCTTCGGATTGGAGAGGTAGCGCTCGCGGAATTCCGGCGAGATGCCGCTGGTTTTCATGATCGCCGAATCGAACAGGTTGCCGCTGAGGTTGATGAAGCCGGCATTGACCTTCAGCGGCTTGTCGACGCTGCGGATGACATCGGCGTTTTCGACCACCGCCGCCTTGCAATTGTCGCCGATCGACTTGCCATTGGCCGTCAGGGCATCGGGATGCGGCAACAGCCCGCCCTTCATCAGCTCGGCCACTACGGCCGGCACGCCGCCGGCGTGATGATAATCCTCGCCGAGATACTCGCCCGTCGGCTGCAGATTGACGAGGAGCGGCACCTTGAGGCCGATCTCCTGCCAGTCATCATTGTCGAGCTGCACGCCGAGATGGCGGGCAATGGCGTTGAGATGGATCGGCGCGTTGGTCGAGCCGCCGATCGCCGAATTGACGACGATGGCATTCTCGAAGGCCTTGCGCGTCATGATGTCCGACGGTTTCAAATCCTCATGCACCATGTCGACGATGCGCTTGCCCGTCTCGTAGGCGATCTGCCCGCGCTCGCGGTAAGGGGCCGGGATGGCGGCCGAGCCCGGCAGCTGCATGCCGAGCGCTTCTGCCAGCGAATTCATCGTGGTGGCGGTGCCCATCGTGTTGCAGTAGCCGGTGGAGGGCGCCGAGGAGGCGACGATATCCATGAACTCGTCATAGTCGATCTCGCCGGCCGACAGGCGCTGGCGCGATTCCCAGACGATGGTGCCGGAGCCGGTGCGCTTGCCCTTGTGCCAGCCGTTGAGCATCGGGCCGACCGACAGGGCGATGGCCGGGATGTTGACGGTGGCCGCCGCCATGAGCAGCGCCGGCGTCGTCTTGTCGCAACCGATGGTCAGCACGACGCCGTCGAGCGGGTAGCCGTAGAGCACCTCGACGAGGCCTAGATAGGCAAGGTTGCGGTCAAGGGCCGCGGTCGGGCGCTTGCCGGTCTCCTGGATCGGATGGCATGGGAATTCGAAGGGAATGCCGCCCATCGAGACGATGCCTTCGCGCACGCGCTTGGCGAGCTCGATATGGTGTCGGTTGCAGGGCGACAGATCCGAGCCGGTCTGGGCGATGCCGATCAGCGGCTTGCCCGACATCAGTTCGGCGCGCGTCAGCCCGTAATTCAGGTATCGCTCAAGATAGAGCGCCGTCATGCCGGGGTTGTCAGGGTTGTCGAACCACTCCTGCGAGCGGAATTTTTTCTTCTTGGTGGGGGCGCCGGCCATCACGGTCTCCGTATTTGTATGACAAATCGATATGACAACGCGTCAATGCAAGCAAGGGGCACACGCGTTCCCAACCCGCACTTTGGTGCGATAGACATAACAGCACCTCTGCGCTAGGGCTTCAGACCATTGTTTCCGGGAGGTTCTTGATGGCTTTGGTGATCGAAGGCGAGGAACGCATTGCCGCACCCCTGCAAAAAGTCTGGGAAGCGCTGAACGATCCCGAGGTTTTGAAGGCGACCATTCCCGGTTGCCAGAGCCTCGACATGAAGTCGCCGACCGAGATGGCCGCGACGGTGGTGCTGAAGATCGGGCCTATCAAGGCCACCTTCAACGGCGAAGTGACGCTGAAAAATCTCAAGCCGCCGCATTCCTACACCATCCAGGGCGAAGGCAAGGGCGGCATTGCCGGCTTCGCCAAGGGCGGCGCCGACGTGACGCTGACCGAGGATGGGCCGGATGCCACGGTGCTCAAATACGCGGCCAAGGCCGATGTCGGCGGCAAGATTGCCCAGCTCGGCAGCCGGCTGATCGAGTCGACGTCGAAAAAACTGGCCGGGCAGTTCTTTTCGAGTTTCGGCGAGAAGGTCGGCGGCTGACCGTTTCGCTGCGAGGTCACTCGAAGACGATGCTCGGCACTGCCGCTTCGGCCGCGACTCGTTCCTCATTGACCCTGTCCCAGACCTTGGCGGCGATGTCGCGATAGGCTTTGGCCTCCGCGCTATCGGGCTTCGAGACAACCACCGGCTGCCCGGCATCCGAGCTTTCGCGGATGCCCATTTCCAGCGGCACTTCGCCGAGGAAGGTGACGCCGAGGCGTTCGGCCTCGCGGCGCGCGCCGCCATGGCCGAAAATGTCGTAGCGCTTGCCGGTATCGGGCGCGATGAAATAGCTCATATTCTCGACGATGCCGAGCAGCGGTACGTCGACCTTCTTGAACATGTTCAGTCCCTTGCGGGCATCGATCAGCGCCAGGTCCTGCGGCGTCGAGACGATGACGGCACCGGCCAGCGGCACCTGCTGCGCCATGGTCAGCTGCGCATCGCCGGTTCCGGGCGGCATATCGACGACAAGCACGTCGAGCCGGCCCCATTCGACCTCGCGCAGCATCTGCGTCAGCGCCGACATCACCATCGGGCCCCGCCAGATCATCGGCGTCTCCTCATCGACGAGGAAGCCCATCGACATCACCTTGAGGCCGTAATTCTCCATCGGCTTCAGGATCTTGCCGTCAACCGTCTGTGGCCGGCCATGGATGTTGAGCAGCTTCGGCATGGATGGGCCGTAAATGTCGGCGTCGAGCACGCCGACCCGCAAGCCGTTGGCGGCAAGGCCAAGCGCCAGATTGACGGCGGTGGTCGACTTGCCGACGCCGCCCTTGCCGGAAGCAACGGCGATGATCGCCTCGATGCCGGGCACGCCGCGCTTGCCCGAGCTGTGTGAGGCCGGCGCCTGCGGCGCGGGACGCTGGGGGGTCGCCGGCGGTGCCGGCCTGGGTGCGGGGCGCGCGGACACCGGCGCCTCCATGCCGCCGCCCTTTTTTTCCGCCGTCAGCGCCACCACGGCACCGGCGACGCCGGGAATTGCTTTCACCACGCGCTCCGCGGCGGCGCGCAGCGGTTCCATTTCCTGCGCCCTGGCGGCGGGAACGGTGATCGAGAAGAAGACTTTCGAATCGGCGATGAAAATCTCGGAAACCATACCGAGATCGACGATGTTGCCGGTGAAGTCCGGTCCGTTGACCGTCTTCAGGCGCTCGGTGACGATTTCCTTGGTGACGGACATGATCTTTCCTCGGCGTTTGGCAATGCAGATAGTGCAGTTTCCGGCGAGAACCAAGCCGTGACGCAAAGGCTTGCCCGGCGTGCCACGGAAAACGACCGATGCTGTCGGATTCTTGCCGGATGACGCTTCCGGCCGATGGCCAAACGGGCCGCGTGCCCTATTTCGTTTGCCTGAACGAGGACACGACAATGCGGGAAGGAGACGGTCATGCTCGAGAAAAGCAACGCAACGGCCAATCTCGCCGTCAAGGACCTGGCAAAGGCAAAGGCCTTCTATGAAGGCACGCTAGGCCTCAAGCAGATCGACGACATGGGCGGCGAGCTTGTCGTCTACAAAAGCGGCGACACGCTCATCAATGTCTATCATTCCCAATTCGCAGGTACCAACAAGGCGACGGCGGTGACGTGGACGGTAGGCGATCAGATCGAGACTGTCGTCAAATCATTGAAATCGAAAGGCGTTGTCTTCGAGCATTACGAAATGCCCGGCCTGACGATCAAGGGCGACATCCATGTCGGCCAAGGCATGAAAGTCGCCTGGTTCAAGGACCCGGACGGCAACATCCTGAACCTCGTCGACAAATAGGCTTCGGCGCTCCGCGTCAGCCTGCCAGGCTTGTGACGAAATAAGTGAGAGCCGAAATCGCCGCCGTCGCCGGCAAGGTGACGATCCAGGCGATGACGATGTTGCCGGCGATGCCCCAGCGCACCGCCGAGACGCGGCGGGCTGCGCCGACGCCGATGATGGCGCCGGTAATCGTATGCGTGGTCGATACGGGAACGCCGAGCCAGGTGGCGGCGAACAGCGTGATGGCGCCGCCGGTTTCGGCGCAGAAGCCCTGCATCGGATTGAGCCGGGTGATCTTCGAACCCATTGTGTGGACGATCCGCCAGCCGCCGAGCAGCGTGCCAAGCGCCAGCGCCGACTGGCAGGTCAGGACGACCCAGAGCGGCACGTAGAATTTCTCGCCGAGCATGCCTTGCGAATAGAGCAGCACGGCGATGATGCCCATGGTCTTCTGCGCATCGTTGCCGCCATGGCCGAGCGAATAGAGCGAGGCGGAAAAGAACTGCAGGACGCGAAAGGTGTTGTCGACGGCGAACGGCGTCTGACGCACGAACAGCCAGGAAACCACCAGGATCAGGACGAGCGCCAGCGCAAAACCGGTCGCCGGCGAGAGCACGATCGCGGCGACCGTCTTGCCAAGTCCCGACCAGACGATGGCACCGATGCCGCCCTTCGCAACACCGGCACCGACCAGCCCGCCGATCAGCGCGTGCGAACTGCTCGAGGGGATGCCAGCGATCCAGGTTACGATGTTCCAGACGATGGCGCCGACGAGGGCCGAGAAGATTACCGCCGGCGTGACGATGCTGACGTCGACGATGCCCTTTCCCACGGTCTCGGCGACATGAAGGCCGAAGAACATGAAGGCGATGAAGTTGAAGAAGGCCGCCCAGAGCACTGCATATTGCGGCCTGAGCACGCGTGTCGAGACGATGGTGGCGATGGAATTGGCGGCGTCGTGCAAACCATTGAGAAAATCGAAGAACAGGGCGACGGCGACGAGGCCGGCCAGCAGGGGAAAGGCGATCGCGGCATCCATCGTCTAGACGTTCTCGATGACGATGCCGCTGATCTCGTTGGCAACGTCCTCGAAACGGTCGACCACCTTTTCCAGCTGGCCATAGATCTCGCTGCCGATCAGATAGGCCATCGCATCACCGCGGCCATGGCGCCTGAACAGATCCTTCAAACCCTGCTCATGCAAGTCGTCGGCCCGGCCTTCGGCGCGCATCACCTCCTCGGCAAGGGCGTTGAGGCGTGCGCTGTTGGCACCGACCTTGGCGAGCAGCGGGATTGCTTCCGCGACCAGCCGGGCGGCGTCGACGATGACGGCGCCCATTTCCTGCATCAGCGGATCGAACTCCCTCTTCTCGAACAGCCTCACCGTCTTGACGGTCTTGTGCATCATGTCGATGGCGTCATCCATCGACTGGATCAGATCCTTGATGTCGCCGCGATCGAAAGGCGTGATGAAAGAGCGCCGCACGGCAAGCAGGACCTCCGCCGTGATATGATCGGCCTCGTCCTCGAGATCGACGATCGTCTGGCACCAGCGATCGATGTCCTTGCCCTGAAGCAGTTGCTGCAGCGCTTCCGCGCCGCCGACCACCGTGCGGGAATGCCGCTCGAACAGCTCGAAGAAACGATCTTCGCGCGGCAGCAGCTTGCGGAACCAGCCCAGCATGTCAGTCTCCCATCGCGCCCGGTTCACGACCGTTTCATTGACATAGCGCCGCATGACGCCGCGGGAAACAGTAAGCCGGCTGAAAGATGTGGATGCGGAACGATTACGCATGGCGCTTGCGGCAAAGGCGAATTTCCCCGAGCCTGCGCATGACGACCGGAAGGATGGCATGATCGACAAACTCGAATTCTTTATCTCATTGGCCAAGGAAGAGCATTTCGGCCGGGCGGCGGAAGCCTGTGGGGTCACCCAACCGACCTTGTCGGCTGGGATCAAGCAGCTGGAGGGACAACTCGGCGTCATGCTGGTCAATCGCGGGTCGCGGTTCCAGGGCCTGACGCCGGAAGGCAAGCAGGTGCTGGTCTGGGCGCGCCGCATCGTCGGCGATTCAAGGGCCATGCGAGAGGAGATGCGCGCGGCGCGCCACGGCCTTTCCGGACGCATCCGCATTGCCGCCATCCCGACCGCGCTCGCCATGGTGGCGCGGCTGACGACGCCGTTTCGCGAAAAGCACCCCGGCGTCACCTTCTCGGTGCTGTCGCGCACCTCGATCGAAGTCTTGTCGCTGCTCGGCAATTTCGACATCGATGCCGGTATCACCTATCTCGACAACGAGCCGCTCGGGCGGGTGACCAGCGTGCCGCTCTATGACGAGCGCTATCAGCTGATCACTGCGGTCGGAAACCCCTATTCCGACCGCGACAAAGTGACATGGGCCGAGATCAGCCGGTTGCCGCTGTGCCTGCTGACGCCGGACATGCAGAACCGCCGCATCATCGACCAGCATCTGGCCGAGGCCGGAGTGCAAGTGCGGCCGACGCTCGAATCCAATTCGATGATCGTGCTGTTCTCGCACATCCACACCGGCAAATGGTCGTCGATCATGCCGCTCAACCTCGCGGAAACATTCGGCTTTTCAGAGCCGATCCGGGCCATTCCGATCGTCGAGCCCGACGCCAGCCACACGGTCGGCCTGGTGGCCGCGCCGCGTGAGCCGCACACGCCGCTGGTGCAGGCGCTGCTGGACGAGGCAATGGCGCTGGCAGACGATTTCCGCGCCCATCGCTAGGGTAGAGAATGGCGGCTGAGCGGGCTTGATAGAAAATTTCTATCAAGCGACGGATCAGCTTTATTGATTTCGCTGGTTTCCTCTGTTTTTGTAACGACTTAGCGCTAGAGCGCTACCGACCAGGGAGGGCGCTGCATGACGATGCAGCCTGCAAGTACCGAGATCGCATCGCGCACGGCGGCGATTATCCAAGAACTGAAAGGCCTCGAAGGCCCGCTGCTGCCGATCCTGCACGAGATCCAGGAAGAATTCGGCCATGTGCCGCAGGCGGCACTGCCGGTCATCGCCGATGGGCTGAACCTCTCCAGGGCCGAGGTGCACGGCGTCGTCACCTTCTACCATGATTTCCGTGCCCGGCCGGCCGGGCGGCATGTTCTCAAGCTGTGCCAGGCGGAAGCCTGCCAGTCGATGGGCTCGGATGCCGTCGCCGCCAAGATCAAACAGTTGCTGGGCATCGGTTTCCACGAGACCACCCGCGACGGATCGGTTACACTCGAGCCGGTCTATTGCCTCGGGCTTTGCGCCTGTTCGCCGTCGGCGATGCTCGACGGCGAGGTGATCGGGCGGCTCGATGACGAGAAGATCGACGAGATCCTTGCCGAGGTGCGCTCATGATCCCCCGCATCTACATTCCCGGCGATTCCGGCGCGTTGGCGCTCGGCGCTGAAAAGGTCGCCAAGGCGATCGCCAAGGAACTCGCCGAGCGTGGCATCGAGGCCAAGATCGTGCGCAACGGATCGCGCGGCGCCTATTTCCTCGAACCGATGATCGAAGTGGCGACCGCCAACGGCCGCGTCGCCTACGGACCGGTCAAGCCTTCCGACGTCAAGAGCCTGTTCGACAGCGGCTTCCTCACCGGTGGCCACCACAAGCGCTGGCTCGGCGCGCCCGACAAGATCCCGTTCCTGGCCAAGCAGACCCGGCTGACCTTCGCCCGCTGCGGCATCAACGACCCGCTGTCGCTCGACGCCTACAAATCGCTTGGCGGGCTTAAGGGTTTGCAGAACGCGGTGGCCATGGCGCCGGCCGACATCGTCAAGCAGGTTACGGACTCGGGCCTGCGCGGCCGCGGCGGCGCCGGCTTCCCGACCGGCATCAAGTGGAAGACGGTGCTGGATACGACATCGGAGCGCAAATACATCGTCTGCAACGCCGATGAGGGCGACAGCGCGACTTTCGCCGACCGCATGATCATGGAGGGCGACCCCTTCGTGCTGATCGAGGGCATGACGATCGCCGGCATCGCCACAGGAGCGACCAAGGGCTTCGTCTATATCCGCTCGGAATATCCGCATGCGGTGGCGACAATGAACAAAGCCGTCGAAATCGCCCGCAAGGCCGGTGTCCTCGGCGTCAATGTGCTGGGTTCGCCCAACGCCTTCGACATGGAAATCCGCGTCGGCGCCGGCGCCTATGTCTGCGGCGAGGAAACCTCGCTGTTGAACAGCCTCGAAGGCAAGCGCGGCGTGGTGCGCGCCAAGCCGCCGCTGCCGGCCATCCAGGGCCTGTTCGGCAAGCCGACGGTGATCAACAACGTCATCAGCCTCGCCTCGGTGCCGATCATCATGGACAAGGGCGCCGCCTTCTACAAGGATTTCGGCATGGGCCGCTCGCGCGGCACCATCCCGATCCAGATCGCCGGCAATGTCAGGAATGGCGGCCTGTTCGAAACCGCCTTCGGCCTGACGCTCGGCCAGATCGTCGATGACATCGGTGGCGGCACGGCCACCGGCCGTCCGGTGAAGGCAGTACAGGTCGGCGGCCCGCTTGGCGCTTATTTCCCGCGCGCCCTGTTCGACACGCCGTTCGACTACGAGGAATTCGCCAAGCGCGACGGGCTGATCGGCCATGCCGGTATCACCGTGTTCGACGACACGGCCGATATGCTGAAGCAGGCGCGCTTCGCCATGGAGTTCTGCGCCATCGAAAGCTGCGGCAAGTGCACGCCCTGCCGCATCGGCTCGACGCGCGGCATCGAGACCATCGACAGGCTTGCCGCCGGGATCGAGCCGGAAAAGAACCTCGCGCTGGTCACCGACCTCTGCAACACGATGAAGTTCGGTTCGCTGTGCGCGCTGGGCGGCTTCACGCCCTACCCGGTGATGAGTTCGATCACGCATTTCCCCGAAGATTTCAAGCCCGCGTCGGCGCGCGTGGCTGCTGAGTAGGAGCTGGCACATGAACATCAAGGCCGACTTCCCATCGCTCGTTGAAGAGATCGACTACGGAACCCCGGAATCGCGGGCGCAAAAGCAGGTCACGCTGAGCGTCGACGGCCGCAGCATCACGGTGCCGGAAGGCACCTCGATCATGCGCGCGGCGATGGAAGGCGGGGTCGAGATCCCAAAACTCTGCGCCACCGACATGCTGGACTCGTTCGGCTCGTGCCGCGTCTGCCTGGTCGAGATCGAAGGGCGCGGCGGCACGCCGGCCTCCTGCACGACGCCGGTCGGTGAAGGCATGGTGGTGCGCACGCAGTCCGACCGGCTCGACGCGATCCGCCGCGGCGTCATGGAGCTTTACGTCTCCGACCATCCGACCGGCTGGAACGAGAAGGCCGGCACCGGCGCCAGCGAATTCGACACGGTGGCGAAGTCGGTCGGCCTGACCGAAAACCGCTACGGCGTCGAGGGCCGCAACCACGTCAAGCAGGAAGAAGACGGCGTGGCGCCCGGCCATGGCTCGCTGGCGGTCGACTACATCGCCCGCGACGAATCCAATCCTTACTTCACCTATGATCCGGCGCAGTGCATCGTCTGCTCGCGCTGCGTGCGGGCGTGCGAGGAGGTGCAGGGCACCTTCGCGCTGACCATCGAGGGCCGCGGTTTCGAATCGCGCATGGTCGCCGGCATGCATGAGGATTTCATCGCTTCCGAATGCGTGTCCTGCGGCGCCTGCGTGCAGGCCTGCCCGACCGACGCGCTGCGCGAGAAGACGGTGCTCGAGAAGGGCATGCCGGAACGCTCGGCCGTCACCACCTGCGCCTATTGCGGCGTCGGCTGCTCGTTCAAGGCCGAGGTGAAGGACGACGAAGTCATCCGCATGATGCCTTACAAGGACGGCAAGGCGAACCACGGCCATTCCTGCGTCAAAGGCCGTTTCGCCTATGGCTACGCCACGCACAAGGACCGCATCCTGTCGCCGATGATCCGCGAGAAGATCTCCGATCCGTGGCGCGAAGTGAGCTGGGAAGAGGCGATCGCCCACACGGCCAAGGAATTCCGCCGGATCCAGTATCAGTACGGCCGCACCTCGATCGGCGGCATCACCTCCTCGCGCTGCACGAATGAGGAGACCTATCTCGTCCAGAAGCTGGTGCGGCAGGGTTTCCGCAACAATAATGTCGACACCTGCGCCCGCGTCTGCCATTCGCCGACCGGCTACGGGCTCGGCCAGACCTACGGCACCTCGGCCGGCACGCAGGATTTCGATTCCGTCGAATTCACCGACGTCGCCGTCGTCATCGGCGCCAATCCGGTTTCCGCCCATCCGGTGTTCGCCTCGCGTCTGAAGAAGCGGCTGCGCCAGGGCGCGAAGCTGATCGTGCTCGATCCGCGCCGCACCGAGATGGTCAAGTCGGCGCATGTCGAGGCCGACTATCACCTGCCGCTGAAGCCCGGCACCAACGTGGCGGTGCTGACGTCACTGGCGCATGTCATCGTCACCGAAGGGCTTTTCGACGAAGCCTTCATCCGCGAACGCTGCGACTGGACGGAGTTCCAGGACTGGGCCTCCTTCGTCGCCTTGCCGGAGAACAGCCCCGAGATCGTCGGCAAGCTTTCCGGCGTCGACCCGGAACTGATCCGGGGGGCCGCGCGGCTCTACGCCAAGGGCGGCAATGGCGCGATCTATTACGGCCTCGGCGTCACCGAGCACAGCCAGGGCTCGACCACGGTGATGGCCATCGCCAACCTCGCAATGGCTACCGGCAATATCGGCCGGCCGGGCGTCGGCGTGAACCCGCTGCGCGGCCAGAACAATGTGCAGGGCTCGTGCGACATGGGCTCCTTCCCGCACGAACTGCCCGGCTATCGCCACATCTCCGGCGAAGCCGTGCGCGACATCTATGAGAGCCTGTGGGGCGTGAAGCTGGACGACGAACCCGGCCTGCGCATTCCCAACATGCTGGACGCCGCCGTCGACGGCTCCTTCAAGGGCATCTACATCCAGGGCGAGGACATCCTGCAGTCCGATCCCGACACCAAGCATGTCGCGGGCGGTCTCGCGGCCATGGAATGCGTCGTCGTGCACGATCTCTTCCTCAACGAGACCGCGAACTACGCGCATGTCTTCCTGCCGGGTTCGACCTTCCTGGAAAAGGACGGCACCTTCACCAATGCCGAGCGCCGCATCAACATGGTGCGCAAGGTGCTGGAACCGAAGGCGCGCTATGCCGATTGGCAAGCGACGCAGGAGCTAGCCCGCGCGATCGGGCTCGACTGGAACTACATGCATCCGTCGCAGATCATGGACGAGATCGCCCAGACGACGCCGAGCTTCGCCAATGTCTCCTTCGAGTTGCTCGACCGCGTCGGATCGGTGCAATGGCCCTGCAACGAGAAGGCCCCGCTCGGAACGCCGATCATGCACATTGACGGTTTCGTGCGCGGCAAGGGCAAGTTCATCCGCACCGAATATGTCGCGACGGACGAGAGGACCGGGCCGCGCTTCCCGCTGCTTTTGACCACCGGCCGCATCCTCAGCCAGTACAATGTCGGCGCGCAGACGCGGCGCACCGACAACGTCATGTGGCACGCGGAAGACCGGCTGGAGATACATCCGCACGATGCCGAAAACCGCGGCCTGCGCGATGGCGACTGGGTGCGGCTGACCAGCCGCTCGGGCGAGACGACGCTGCGGGCGCTGATCACCGACCGGGTGTCTCCCGGCGTGGTCTACACCACCTTCCACCATCCCGACACGCAAGCCAACGTCATCACCACCGACTTCTCGGACTGGGCGACCAACTGTCCGGAGTACAAGGTGACGGCAGTGCAGGTCGGCGCCTCCAATGGCCCGTCGGACTGGCAGCGCGAGTACGATGAGCAGGCCAGGAACAGCCGCCGCATCGCCTCGCTGCAGGCGGCCGAGTAGTCTGGCGGCCTCGCGGTCGGAGGAAACAGGGGTGACCCAAAAGGAAGCCTACGAAAAGCTTATGCGCCTGTGTGAAAAGCAAGGCGCCGACCTGAATCAGTTTTTGTTCGATATTCAGGAGCATGCGGCCAAGGAAGACTTCGACAAGCTTCGCCGCATTGTCGGAAATATAATGGGCCTTGGACACTACAAGGCGTTCGAGATGATCGCGCACGACGTTCCAGAGTTGACGCCAAAGTGGATGAAGCAGGACTAATGCGCTCCCGCCAGCCGATCAGCCAGACTTCCCGCCTCGCGCACCGCGCCAGCGGTACGGCTGTTGCCAACCGCATGGTGCCGGAGGAGACGCCGGTGGCGTTTTCCTTTGCCGGAACCACGCATGCGGTGATGATGGCGAGCCCCGCCGACTTCGAGGATTTCGCGCTCGGCTTCTCGCTGACGGAAGGCATCATTGCCGACCCGCAAGAAATCGAGGCGATCGAGGTCGAGGATCATGGCGCCGGCATCGATATCCAGATCCGGCTCAAGGATAAGGCCAATACACGCTTCGAGGCGCGGCGGCGCAGGCTTGCCGGGCCGGTTGGCTGCGGGCTGTGCGGCATTGAATCCATCGAGGAAGCCATGCGCTCCGTCGACGCTGTTGGTGCGTCAAAACTTACGCTTGATACCGACGACATCGTCCGCTCCGTCAAGCTGTTGTCGAAGGTGCAGCCGCTGCATCAGGAAACCGGAGCCGTGCATGCCGCCGGCTTCTATATTCCCGGCAAGGGCGTCGTCATGGCGCGCGAGGATGTCGGCCGCCACAATGCGCTGGACAAGCTGGCCGGGGCGTTGGCCAAAGCCGGCATCGACGGTGCGTCGGGCGCTGTCGTGGTGACGTCGCGCGTGTCGGTCGAGATGGTGCAGAAGACGGCGGCGATCGGCTCCGCCTTCATCATCGCTGTCTCGGCGCCGACCGCGCTTGCCATCCGCACGGCCGATGAGGCCGGCATGACGCTGGTCGCCCTGGTGCGCGGCGAGGATTTCGATGTTTTCACCCACCCCGACCGGGTGGTTTTGGGAGTTGCCCAGCATGTCGCATGACGAAGACCACATCACGAGCACCAGCGAAAAGCTGGTGCGCATGGCCAACCAGATCGCGGCCTTCTTCCATTCCAAGTCACGCGAGGAAGGGGTTGCCGGCGTCGCCGAGCACATCAACAAATTCTGGGAACCGAGGATGCGGCGACAGTTCTTCGAACTGCTGGATAGCGGCGAAGGGTTCGATGAACTCGTCGTGGCTGCATCGGCCAGGATCAAGCGGCCGATCACGCCAGCCGAGGCCGATCTGAAGCTCGGACTCACCCCCTCCCCGGCAGACGTCGCCGCGTCACAAAAGTAGCCGCAGCGGGCGGTCCCGGTATACATTCACTTTCGCTAAAGTTTGAGCTGCCGCTATCGAAGCGGCTCTGCTATGGTTGACGATCAGAAATCGTCAGGCCGGGCGGAAGAAACTCGTGAGGCCGATCGAGACCCGATATGCCCTCAGCGGCGAGGCGCGGATCGCCTATCAGGTGGTCGGCCAGGGTTCGCTTGATCTCGTCTTCGTCCCGGGCTTCATTTCCAATCTCGACCTGCATTGGGAAGACGAGGGCTATACAAGGCTCTTGAGGCGGCTTTCGGCGTTCTCGCGGCTGATCCTGTTCGACAAGCGCGGCACCGGCCTTTCCGACCGTGTCGATGCGCACAACCTGCCCAGTCTTGAAACGCGCATGGACGATGTGCGCGCGGTGATGGACGCCGCCGGCAGCGGTCGTGCTGCCCTGCTTGGCGCTTCAGAAGGCGCGCCGATGGCAATGCTGTTCGCCGCCACCTATCCCGAGCGGACGCGCGCGCTGGCGCTCTATGGCGGCTATGCGCATTTCCACAAATGGGTGATGCCGCCCGAACGCCTCAACGCCTTCATCGCCACCGCCGAGACGGCCTGGGGCACCGGTGCCACCTTGCCGAATTTCGCGCCGGGCCGGGTCGACGACGCGCATTTTACCCAGTGGTGGGCGCGTTTCGAGCGGCTGTCGGCGAGCCCGACGGCAGCGGCGGCACTGGCGCGAATGAATGCGGGAATCGATGTACGTGGTGTGCTGGCGGCGATCAGCGCGCCGACGCTGCTGATCCATCGCCGCAACGACGCGCGGGTCGATCCCGACGCCAGCCGTTTCCTGGCCAAGAAAATCCCGAATGCGCGGCTGGTCGAGATTCCCGGGCGCGACCATCCGATCTGGACCGGCGATGTCGACCGGGTCGCCGACCTGATCGAGGAATTCCTGACCGGCGAGCGCGCCGTCGCCGAAGCCGACCGCGTGCTGGCGGCACTTCTGGTGACGCGCATCTACGATACGACGCGGATGGGCGACCGCGTGTGGAGCGAACGCAGCGAGCGCTTCCAGGAAACCTGGCGGTTGCTGGTCGGGCGCCATGGCGGCCGAGCGCTGGGTACGCAAGGCGAGATGATGATTTCGCGCTTCGATGGACCGGCGCGCGCCATACGCTGTGCAGCGGCGCTGCGCGAGGCAGCGCAAGGGATCGGCGTGGCCAGCGCGCAGGGCGCGCATGTCGGGGAGATCGAACTGCGCGGGCCGCCGGTGGGGCTGACGGCCCGCGTGACGATGCAGATCGCCGCGCGCGCCAGCCGGGGCGATATCCTGGCGTCGCGGCTGGTCGCTGATCTGGCAACCGGCTCAGGCCTGCATTTCGAAGACGCCAGCCGGGTCACGCTGGACGATCTGGACGAGCCCATGGCGCTGGTGCGGGCAATGTCGGAACAGCATCTGGAGCCTGACTGCCGCGCCAGGACCAAAACGACCGAACCGTCCGTGCTGACGGCGAGGGAAAGCGAGGTGGTGAGCCTGATTGCCGACGGCAAGAGCAATGCCGCGATCGCAGCCGAGCTCAGGCTGAGCGAACACACGGTCAAGCGCCACGTCGCCAACATATTGCTCAAGCTCGACCTGCCGTCGCGAGCGGCGGCGGCGGTATTCTCGGTCCGGCACACTGGCCCGGACGGGCCATGAGAGCCATGGCGCTTTCGGGCGAAGCGGCCAGGCGGATGTAAGCGCTATCAATTCCCCCATGCAGGCCAGGCGGATATCGCCGAAAGGGCACTGCGAACGGAGGATGAAATGCTCAAGTCAAAACTGAATGTCAGATCACTTGTGATCGCGGCAGGGATTGGCGCGCTGCTCACGATCTCTCCCGCGAAGGCCGAGGATGCGTCGGCGACAGCCGCCTACAAGGACATCCAGGCGACGCTCGGCTCCGTGCCGGACATGTTCAAGACACTGCCTGACGTCGCCATCGCCGGCGCCTGGGCCGAGATCAAGGGCGTCCAACTCAACCCGAAAACCGCTCTGGACGGCAAGACCAAGGAACTGATGGGCCTCGCGGTGGCCTCGCAGATACCTTGCCAGTACTGCATCTATTTCCATACCGAGGCCGCCAAGCTCAACGGCGCGAGCGACGAGGAGATCAAGGAGACGATCGCGATGGCGGCGATCGTGCGCCACTGGTCGACAATGCTCAATGGCAGCCAGGTCGATCTCGCCACGTTCAAGAAGCAGACCGACGATGTCTTCGCCGCCGTCAAGGCGAAGTCGCAGTGAAAATCCCTGCCTGGCGGCGAGCGTCGGGCAGTCCCTACTGAATATCAACCGCCCGATCGTGAAGACGGGCACATGGAGGATAAGATGCTGACCAAGACTCAAGTCGTGGATGGCGCGGCGATCAAGAAGGCGATCGAGAGCCGCGATGGTAAGATGCTGTCGAGCTTCTATGCCGACGACGCGTTGGTGCGGGTGATCGACCGCAACAACCCGCCGAGCAAGCCGCGCGAAGTCCGCGGGCGCGCGGCGATCGCCACCTTCTGGGACGACATCTGCAGCCGGGCGATGACCCACAAGGTCGACACCACGATCGCCGACGGCGACAGCCTCGCCTTCACCCAGGCCTGCGCCTATCCGGACGGCACGAAAGTGTTCGCCGCCGCGATGCTGGAGCTGAAGAACGGGCGGATCGCGCGGCAGACCGTCGTGCAAGCCTGGGACGAATAGGCAAACAGCCGCCAACTCAACCTTGGGAGGAACCAGCATGTTCAGCGCCAGATGGCAGATCGACGCGAAGTTCGGGCATAAACAGACCGTGCTCGACCTGTTGAAGAAATGGGAACGCGAGATCGGCTCGCAGGTCGGCCTCGCCGAGCTGAAGTTCCAGATCATGACCGGATCGATCGGCGCACGCGAAGCGACGGTCGAGTCGCATCATCAGGTGGAAAGCCTGGCCCAGCTGGAGGCGATGTTCGCCAAGATCAGCAAGATCGACGCACACGCCAAATGGGGCAAGGAGATGGAGCCCTACGTCGTGTCAGGCACCAGCCTGTGGAACATCTATCGTATCGTCGAGTAGCGTTCTTCTCCCCGTTCACGGCAGGGGGATTCCCCTGCCGTGAACGGGGAGAAGGAATGCGTTATGCGTGCGCAACCATGACATGCCGCACGGCGGTATAGTCTTCCAGCGCGTAGAGCGACATATCCTTGCCGTAGCCGGACTGCTTCAGACCGCCATGTGGCATCTCGTTGGTCAGCATGAAATGGGTGTTGATCCACGTGCAGCCATATTGCAGACGTGCCGCCGTCGCCATGGCGCGCGAGACGTCCTTGGTCCACACCGATGACGCCAGGCCGTAGTCGCTGTCATTGGCCCAGTTAACCGCTTCGTCGACTTCCGTGAAACGGGTGATCGAGACGACCGGGCCGAACACCTCGCGGCGTACGATTTCGTCCTCCTGCAGCGCGCCGGCGACGACGGTCGGCTGATAGTAGAAGCCGGTGCCCTCGCCCGGCTTGCCGCCGGTGGTGATCTCGATGTGCTTCAATTCCGAGGCGCGTTCGACGAAGCTCGACACGCGGTCGCGCTGGCGGCGCGAGATCAGCGGGCCAATCTCGTTTTCGGTGTCGTCCGGCTGGTTGTACTTGATGGTCGAGACCGCCGAGGACAGATCGGCGACGAGCTTGTCGTAGATCTTCTTGCCGGCATAGATGCGGCAGGCCGCGGTGCAGTCTTGGCCGGCATTGTAGTAACCGAAGGCGCGCAGGCCGTTGACGACGGAACCTAGATCGGCGTCGTCGAAGACGACGACGGGCGCCTTGCCGCCGAGTTCGAGATGCGTGCGCTTGACCGATTTGGCCGCCGCCTGCAGCACCTTCTTGCCGGTGGCGACATCGCCGGTGATCGAGATCATGTTGACCTTGGGATGGTTGATCAGCGCGTTGCCGACGCTATCGCCGCGGCCGAGCACGACATTGACCACGCCTGCGGGGAGGATTTCGGCCAGGATCCTGGCCAGCTTCAGCGCCGTCAGCGGCGTCTGCTCCGACGGCTTGAAGACGACGGTGTTGCCGCCGCCGATCGCCGGCGCCAGCTTCCAGGCCATCATCATCAGCGGGTAGTTCCAGGGCGCGATCGAGGCGACGATGCCGATCGGATCGCGCCGCACCATCGAGGTGTGGCCGGGAAGATATTCGCCGGCGACGACGCCCGGCATCGAACGGACCGCGCCGGCGAAGAAGCGGTAGCAGTCGACGATGGCCGGAATCTCGTCATTGAGCACGGAATTGATCGGCTTGCCGCAGTTCAGCGCCTCGAGAGCGGCGAAGTCCTTGGCCTCGGCCTCGATGCGGTCGGCGATCTTGAGGAGATAACCAGAGCGCTGCGCCGGCGTCGTGCGCGACCACGAGACGAACGCCTGTTCGGCGGCCGCCACCGCCGCCTCGATCTGCGCCTGGCTGGCCTCGGGCAGGTTGAGAATGGTCGCCCCGGTCTTCGGATTGAGGATCGGCTCCTCAGTCTCGGCGCCGTTCTCGAATTTCGAGCCGATCAGCATCTGGGTGTCCATGGACGTCTCTCCCTTACGAACTGACGTTATTTGCCCGAACCGGCGATCTGGTCGCCGTCGCGGGTGAGGTAATAGGCAAACAGGATGGGCAGCAGCGTCACCAGCACGACGACCATGGCCACGACATTGGTGACCGGGCGCTGGCGCGGGCGGATCAGCTCCTCCAGCATCCAGATCGGCACGGTCTGCTGCTGGCCGGCGGTGAAGGTGGTGACGATGACCTCGTCGAAGGACAGCGCGAAGGCGAGCATGCCGCCGGCAAGCAGCGCGGTGGCGATGTTTGGCAGCACGACATGGCGGAAGGTCTGAAAACCGTCGGCGCCGAGATCCATAGACGCCTCGATCATCGAACCGGATGTGCGGCGGAAACGGGCGACCGCATTGTTGTAGACGACGACCACGCAGAAAGTGGCGTGGCCGAGCACGATCGTCCAGAACGAGAAAGGAATGTCGGCGAGCGAAAAGGCCGAGCGGAGCGCGATACCGGTGATGATGCCGGGCAGCGCGATCGGCAGGATGACCAGCAGCGAGATGGTCTCGCGGCCGAAGAATTTCGTCCGTGACACAGCGGCGGCGCACAGCGTGCCGAGCACCAGTGCGATCGCCGTCGAGATGGTGGCGACGCGCACCGACAGCGACAGCGCTTCCCAGACGTCAGGCCGGTTCCATGTGACGGCGAACCACTGCGTGGTCAGCCCCGGCGGCGGCCAGACGAAGCTCTTCTCCTCGGTGGTGAAGGCGTAGACGAAGATCAGCAGGATCGGCAAATGCAGGAAGAGCAGGCCGCAAGCGGCGGCGATCTTCAAGCCGAGCGGAGCCGATTGACCACGGTCAGAGCGCATCGAAAGCCCCCATGCGCTTGGCGCCCCAGAGGTAGAAACCCATGATGACGATGGGCACCACGGTGAAGGCGGCGGCGAGCGGGATGTTGCCGGCGGTGCCTTGCTGCGAATAGACGGCCTGGCCGATGAACAGGCGCGACGTGCCGATGATCTGTGGGATGATGTAATCGCCCAATGTCAGCGAGAAGGTGAAGATCGAGCCGGCGACAATGCCGGGCAGCGCCAACGGGAACAGCACGTTGCGGAAGGTCTGGCCGGGCGAAGCGCCGAGATCGGAGGAGGCTTCGACCAGATTGCCGGGCACGCGCTCGAGGGCCGCCTGTACCGGGAGGATCATGAAGGGCAGCCAGACATAGACGAAGACGATGAAGGTGCCGGTGAACGACACCGACAGCGAGTTGCCGCCGACGACCGGCAACGCCAGCCAGGCCTCGAGCAGCCACAGCACATGCAACTTGGCGAAGAGCCAGGTGAGGATGCCTTCCTTGGCCAGGATCAGCTTCCAGGCATAGATCTTGACCAGATAGCTCGACCACAGCGGCAGCATGACGCCGAGATAGAACAGCGCCTTCCAGCGGCCACGGGCATAGCGCGCGGCATAGTAGGCGATCGGAAAGGCGACGATGGCCGAGGCCACGGTGACGAGAGCCGCCATCGTCACCGTGCGCAGGATGATGTCGAGATTGGCGGCCTGCAACAGGTCGCCATAGGTCTTCAGCGTGAACTGGCGGTTGATGAGGCCGGAGAACTCGTCGATGGAGAAAAAGCTCTGTGCCAGCAGCGCGAAGAGCGAGCCGATATAGACGATGCCGAGCCACAGCACCGGCGGCAAAAGCATGAGCAGCAGAAGCAGTTGCGGCCGGCGCCAGAACAGGTCCGACAGCGCGCCGCGCATGCCGCCGCTGCCTGGCAGGATGGCAGGAGCCGTGGCGCGCGGCATGGTGGCGTCGACGCTCATGCCGGCTCATCCATCAGATGCAGGTGCTCGCGGTTGAAGGTGAGCACCACCGCTTCGCCCTCGGCAGGCAGCGCCGTGCCGGCTGGCACCACGGCGTGCAGCTTCAACCCATCGGCATCGAGCGCCAGCCTGGTGGTGGCGCCGAGATAGTTGGTCGAGATCAGGCGGGCGGCGACGCCTTCGCCGCTTGCAGCGCGGCTGACGCGAATGGATTCGGGGCGGAGGCTGCCCCAGCGGTGCTGGCCGGAATAACGCTGGACGAAATCCGGCGGCAGCACGTTGGAGGAGCCTACGAAATCGGCGACGAAGCGGGTTCTCGGCCGCTGATAAATATCCTCCGGCGTGCCGATCTGCATGATCCTGCCGTCGTTGAAGACGGCGACGCGGTCGGCCATCGACAGCGCCTCACCCTGGTCATGGGTGACGAAGACGAAGGTGATGCCGAGCGCCTTCTGCAGCGATTTCAGTTCCTCCTGCATGTTCTCGCGCAGCTTGAGGTCAAGCGCGCCGAGCGGCTCGTCGAGCAACAGCACCTTGGGCTGGTTGACCAGAGCGCGGGCGAGCGCGACGCGCTGGCGCTGGCCGCCGGAAAGCTGGCCGGGGCGGCGGGCGCCGTAGCCTGGCAGCCGCACCAGCGACAGGGCCTCCTCGGCCGCCTTGTGCCGCTCGGCCTTGCCCACGCCCTTGACCATCAGCCCATAGGCGACGTTATCAAGCACATTGAGATGCGGGAACAGCGCGTAGTCCTGGAAGACGGTGTTGACGTTGCGGCGATAGGGCGGCACGCCCTCGGCGCGCTCGCCGAAGATCGAGATCGAGCCCGAAGTCGGCTGCTCGAAGCCGGCGATGAGGCGAAGGCATGTCGTCTTGCCGGACCCGGAAGGCCCGAGCATGGCGAAGAACTCGCCCGGCGCGATGTCGAGATCGACCGCGTCGACGGCGCGAACGCTGCCGAAATGGCGCGAGACTTTCTGGAAGGAGACGGCTGATGTCATGGGCTGTCCTGATCTGTCAGGCTCATCAAATTCAGGCGGCGGTGCTGCCCCTCATCCGCCTACCGGCACCTTCTCCCCGTATAGTGACGGGGAGAAGGGACTTGGCGGAAACGCTGGCGCGACACCCCTCTCCCGTTCTTCACGGGGAGAGGGAAAGGGTGAGGGGCAGCGCTATGCTCTCAGCGACGCGGAATCACCGTCCGCCGATGACGCCGATATAGTCCGACACCCAGCGGTAGTAAGGCACGCACTTGTCGTTCTGGGTGACGCATTTCGAGACCGGCGTCTTCCAGAACTTGATCTTGTCGAAATTGTCGTAGCCGTTGGTCTTGCAGCCTTCGTCGGTCAGGAGTTCGTTGCCCTTGCAGGCGGCGGGAACGACAGGGAGCGATCCGAACCAGGCCGAGACATCGCCCTGCACCTTCGGCGACAGCGAATGTTCGAGCCACATATAGGCGCAGTTTGGATGCGCCGCGTCGGCTTCCATCATGGTGGTGTCAGCCCAGCCGGTGACGCCTTCTTCCGGCACGGTCGAGGCAACCGGCTTCTTGGCGGCGACCAGCGTATTGACCTGATACGGCCATGACCCGGAGGCGACGACGCCTTCATTCTGGAAATCGTCGACCTGGATGGCGGCGTCATGCCAGTAGCGGCCGACCAGCGTGCGCTGGACGCGCAGCAGTTCGAGCGCTGCCTTGTACTGGTCCTCGTTGAGTTCGTAGGGATCCTTGATGCCGAGTTCCGGCTTATGGAACATCAGATAGTTGGCGGCATCGGCGATGTGGATCGGCCCGTCATAGGCCTGGACGCGGCCCTTGTTAGACTTGCCGTCCGGCAGCTTCATCTCCTCGAAGACGACGTTCCAGCTCTTCGGCGCTTCCTTGAACACCTCGGTGTTGTACATCAGGATGTTCGGCCCCCACTGGTAAGGAACGCCGTAATGCACCTTGTCGACGGTGAACCAGGGGGCGTCCTTCAGCCGGTCGTCAACCGTCTTCCAGCTCGGGATGAGATCGGTGTTGATCGGCTGTACGCGCTTGCCGGCGACGAGGCGCAACGAGGCATCGCCCGAAGCCGTGACGAGGTCGAAGCCACCCTCGTTCATCAGCGAGACCATCTCGTCGGAGGTGTTGGCGGTCTTGACGTTGACCTTGCAGCCGCTCTCCTTTTCGAAGGCGGTGACCCAGTCATAGCCCTTGTCGGTCTCGCCGCGCTCGATATAGCCCGGCCAGGCAACGATGTTGACCTGGCCCTCGCCCTTGCCGAGTTCCTTGACCTGGGCGATGGCCTGACCGGAGAAGGTCAGCGCGACCGTCAGCGCCGTGCACGACTTCAGGAATGAATTCATCATCGATCTCCCATTTTGGCGCATGGCCCCGAAACCGCTCCGGTTTTCGCCAGATCACGCGCGGACTGAAAAACATATCAGTTCGTCCTGTGGACTTGATGCCGCTCTGCTGGCGGCTTTGGTCCCTGAAACCGAACGTGCTTGGAAAATTCCGGTTTCGCAAATTCATTTATCAGAACGACGATATCGGTTTTTCCGATAGACAGCCACCGCCTCAAGCATGCGCGGTCACCAGCCAGCAAGCGGCGTTAAAGCGAGCCTCACCGTCCTTAACGAAAGGCGCGAACGCAGCCGGTAACACCGTGGTGATTTTTTCGGCCGTTGCCCGGTCAACCTCGCGCAGCGCGGCGCCGAGCGGCCCTAGCCGGGTGGCATACGCCATCAGATCGCGTTGGGCGATCCGACACGGGACGTCCGCCTGTTCGACTTCGATCGAAGCCCAGCCGCTCGCTTCCAGGATCCGCTTCACCTTGGCGCCGTCGGCAAAGGCAAACTGACCCGGCGCATCGGGGTCTGGCGCCGGTGCAGGCGGCAGGAAAGGCGCAGCCGCTCGCACGGCGGTCGTCATGAAATCATTCTCGAGCGGACTGCGCCAGGCAACAAAGGCGAGTTTGCCACGGCGCCTCACGGCCTTTCTTATGTTGGTGAACGCGGCCATGGGATCATCGAAGAACATGACACCGAAGCGGGAGATTACAGCGTCGAAATGCCCGGATTCGAACGCATATGTCTGGGCATCGCCCACTTCAAAACTTGCGTTTGCTACCCCTCCCAGCTTCGTGCGCTCCGTCGCCAGGGCGACAAGCGGCTGCGAGATGTCTAGCCCCACACAATTTCCGTCGTTGCCCACGCGGCGCGCCATCGCCAGAGTCGTGGCGCCGGCACCGCAGCCGATGTCCAGGACATTGCTCCCTTCCCTGGGATAGCCGGCATCGACCACCAGCCGCTCGAACGGCGCCAGTATCTCGTCGAGGATCGGCTGCATCTCGACCCAGGCCTTTCCGCTGACATCGTTCCAGAGCGCGGCTTGGCGTGTGTTTGGCGGCGCGGATTGCGGCATAACGGACCTCGCTTTCATGTTGCTCTAACCGATCGTCGCGAGCACTCTACGAGTTCAAGCCGACTTGAGGTCAAGCATGAAAGACGTGGACATTGCCGAGGTGTCGCGCCTCACCGGCGTGCCCGCCTCACACTTCGCTACTACGAGGAGAAGGGCCTCGTCGCCTCGATCGGCCGTCGCGGCCAACGCCGCCTGTTCGACCCTGCCGTCCTGGACCGGCTCGCCTTGATCGCGCTCGGACGCGCCGGTGGATTCACACTGGACGAGATTTCCTCGATGCTGACGCCCGACGGCCTGCCGAAAATGGATCGAGGGCGCCTCGATGCCAAGGCGAACGAACTGGACCAAATCATCCAGCGCCTGAGGGCGATCCGAGAGGCTTTGCGTCACGCCGCTAAATGTCCGGCCGCCCGGCCGATGGAGTGCCCGACTTTCCGCCGCGCCGTCAGGCTTGCGGGCGCCGGCCGCTTCGAGGTTGCTCCGCTCGCGCCGTTCAGGGCGGAGGCGGTTTCCGTCACAAGGCGCAAGCGCGAGACTGGCGACGTTCGCCTGGAGTAGGCCATGCTAGCGGCGGACCGTGCGCTGCGACTGGGCAAGTCCGATGAAATCGCGCGCCGCCTGCGGCAGGCTGGAGCCCCGCCGCCAGACCATGCCGACCTGCACCACCGGCAAGGAGCCGGAAATATCGCGTGATTCGATGCGGTCGCCTTCGAGCGACCATGGCCGGTAGACAAGGTCGGGCAGCAGCGCCACGCCGGCACCGGTGGCGACCAGGCTGCGCACCGCTTCCACCGAACGGGTGCGGAAGGCGACATGCGGCTTGGCGCCGATCGCCGCCAGCAGCTTTCCCGTGTTTTCCTCGATCTCGTCGACGGTGAGCATGATCAGCGTCTCGCCGGCTATGTCGCCAATGCCGATGATGTCGGCGCCGGCGAGCGGGTGGCCGAGCGGCAGCCACAGCCGATAGGCCGAGACTTCGAGGATTTCCGACTGCAGCGCCGTGCGGTCGCGCAAGTTGGACGTCACCATCACGGCGATATCCAGCTTCCCGCCGATCAAGAGATGTTCGAGGTAGTCGCCATTGTCCTCGATGGCCGAGACCTCGACGCCCGGATAGGCGCGGCGGTAGCGGGCAAGCAGATCCGACAGCACATAGCCGGCGACCAGCGAGGTGACGCCAAGCTGCAGCCGCCCTCCCGCCACCGCCTGTTCGCCGGAAAAAGAGCGGCGGGCGTCGGACACGTCAGCAAGGATCTTGGTCGCGTGGCGCAGGAACTGGTGGCCCTTATGGGTGATGTTGAGGCCGCGCGGATGGCGCTCGAACAATTCGACGCCGAGATCGCTTTCGAGCTCCTTGATCGCTTCGGTGACGGACGATTGCGAGATGGAGAGGTTTTGTGCGGCGCCCGACACCGTGCCTTGTTCGGCGACGGCGATGAAGAACTGCAGCTGGCGGATGGTGAAGGCCATGGCCGGACTAAACACCGGCGGCCGGGCGAAGGAAAGCCGATGGCGGAACTTATCCCATGACCGGAGACTGGTGCTCAGCCGAGCGCCAGCCTGATGCGCCGCCGCCATGCGGGGCCATAGCGCAATGCAAGCATGAAGACCGTCTCCAGCGCCACGACAATGACGATGATGCGCAAGCCCACCGTGAAGGAATCCTGGCCGCTGCCGCGCAAGAGGTAGCCGGTCAGGAGGAAGCCAGCATTCCAGATTGTGGCGCCCAGCAGCGTCGCCATCGCGAAGGGCAGCGCCGGCAGACAAAGCGCGCCCGCCGCGATCGGCAGATAGTTGCGCACCGTCGGGATGAACTGCGCCAGCAGGGACACCCGGACATGATTGCGGCGATAGGCCTGGCCGAGCTTGCGGTAGGTTGCCGGGCGCAGGAAGACATATCTGCCGACCCGTTCGATCAGCCGGTCGGCACGGTCGAATCCGATCCGGCGGCCAACCCCATACCAGACAAGGCAGCCGGCGAAGGAGGCAACCGTCGTCTCCGCCAGCAGGATCGCCAGCATCGAACTGTCCGGCGCCGCCGTCATGCCGAGGAACAGCAGCAGCACATGCGAGGGCGGGACCGGGAGGATCTTCTCGGTGAAGGCGAGGCAGAAGACGCCGAACAGGCCGAAGCCGAGAATGGCCGACAACGGACCCGTCATGCGAAGCGCCAGTCATAGGTCCCGAGCGTCTTGATCCTGGCGACGCGGTAGACCGTCGCCGGCGGGAAATTGCGAAAGGTATGGCCGACCCGCGCGACTTCGAGATCTAGCCGGTCGAGCAGCGACTGATCGAACGGGCAGCGCCGGCCGAGCGTGAACTGGTAGAGCGCCCCGCCCGGGCGAAGGTTTGCGAAAACACCTTCGAGAATAGCAGGCGTCTTGTTCGGCGAAATCAGGCGGAAGGGCAGGCCGCTGATGGCGGCACCTGCCACCGGCCTAGGAAATAGCGACAGATGGCGCAGGCCGACGGCATCCATCTCGAAAATCCGGGCGGCGGGAAAGCGACGCATGAGAAGTGCCGCAAAATCCGGATCGGACTCGATCAGCGTCAGATCCTCTTCCCGCACCCCGCGTGACAGCAGCGCCCGTGTGAACGGGCCGGTTCCCGGGCCAAGTTCCAACACGGGGCCGGTCTCGGGACCGATATCGCTTGTCATCAAGGCCGCCAGGCTGGAACTGGACGGTGTGACGGAGCCGATCCTGAACGGCGCCACGGTCCACGCCATGAGAAAAGACAGGGCATCATGTGCAGGCATAAGCAACCTCAATCCCGGACAAAAGTACGCCAACCAATTTGGCGCGGCGGCTTGATTTCGTTTCGGCGTCGGACCCGAACCTGTTGCATCGTCGAGCCCGACGCCTTGACGCCGGCATGGGCGGTTCCTGCCGACCGGCGCTGTTTGCCGTGGCTGGATTGCATAGACATTGCGCAATAGCTTGGACGCAAAGAAAGAACTTGCCGGCCGCCGGCCATTCGGCTTTGCCATGTCCACGCAATGTTGGCGCGGTAGCGCCCGATGCGGTGTGCACGTTGCCGGGGAGTGTGGATGCGTATCTTGCTGGTCGAAGACGAGCCCGAAATGGTCTCGGCACTGCGTGCCGCGCTGAAGCGCCACGACATGGTGGTCGATCACGCCGGCACGTTGCTTGAGGCGGAAGGCTTCGTTGCCGTCGACAGCTACGACGCCATCCTGCTCGACCGCCAGTTGCCGGACGGCGACGGGCTGTCGCTGGTGCCGAGATTGCGCTCGGCGGCGAACACCACGCCCGTGCTGGTGCTGACGGCCAAGGGCGACACGTCCGACAAGGTCGATGGGCTGGACATGGGCGCGGACGACTATCTGGCAAAGCCGTTCGCCTTCGAGGAATTGCTGGCCCGCTTGCGCGCATTGCTCAGGCGGCCGGCGCCGCTGCAGTCGCAATTCATCCGCGCCGGCCATCTGGTGCTCGATGTCGGACATCGCGAGGCTGCGATCCGCGGCGAGCCGCTCAGCCTGCCGCGCCGCGAACTGCTGGTCTTGGAGGCGCTGATGCGGCGCACCGGGCGCATGGTGCAGCGCGAGGCGCTGATGGAAGCGGTGTTCGGGCTCGACGACGAGATCCAGTCCAATGCACTCGACACCCATGTCTCACGCCTGCGCCGCAAGCTCGCCGACGCCGATGCCGGGGTGACGATCAACGGCATTCGCGGCGTCGGCTATCTCCTGCGCGAAACGACGTGACCCTCAAGCGATGAGTATCAAGCGGCCGCGTTCGCTCAAATGGAGCCTGGTGCTGCGCATCGCCTTGCTGCAATGCGCGATGCTGACGCTGATCATCGTCGGTATTCTCGGCGCGTTGCTCGCCACCGGCCTCATTCCGCACGACTATGAGGACGGCACGATGGACGTGCTGGCGGATGCCGTGGCGCGCGATGCGGGCGGCAAGCTTGTGCTGCGCGAGACTTCGGACCTGGCGAAACTGCGATCCGATGTTCCCGACCTTTGGTTCATCATCCGCGACAAGCAGGGGCAGCGGTTGCAGGAAGGCACGGTGCCGGCCATTTTCCAGCCTTTCGCCGGGCTGCTGGACACGATCAGCGACGCGCGTATCGACCATTCCATCGGCGAGAGCGCGCCACCGGATGCAAAGATCCGCTGGACCGAAACGGCCGCGGGCAACCTCCAGATATTCACCGGCACCAAGGGCGGGCTTTCGCTGCTGCGCCTGCTCGGACAGGCGCCGCAATTCTTCCTGCAAGGCATATTGCCGCTCGCCGGCCTCATGGCGCTGGCCACGCTGTTCGCGACGCCGTGGGTGGTGCGCGGCGCGCTATCGGGCCTTGGCCATGCCGCCGCCGAGGCCGAACGCATCGACATCGACCAGCGCGGCGTACAGCTGCCGCTGGAGGATGTGCCAAAGGAAGTCACGCCGCTGGTCAAGGCGGTGAACGCCGCCCTTGCACGCCTGGACAAGGGCTACGAGCGCCACAAGCGCTTCCTGACCGACGCCGCCCATGAACTCCGAACGCCGGTCGCCATCCTCAACACGCGCCTGGCCTCGCTGCCGGCGACACCGGAGCGAGCCCGGCTGCTGCAGGACGCAGCGCGGCTTTCGACGCTGACCGACCAGTTGCTCGACCTGCAACGCCTCGACCGGCAGACATCACCGTTCGATAAAGTCGATCTCGTGGCGATCGCGCGCGGCGTCATCGTCGACCTCGCGCCGATGGCGTTTTCGGCCGGATACGAGATGTCGTTCGAGCCGGAACCGGAAGCGGTTTTCGCCACCGGCGACCGCACCGCGATCGAGCGCGCCGTGACCAACATCGTCCAGAACGCCATCGAGCACGGCGGGCGCGCCGGCAAGATCACCGTCAGTGTCACAGCTCCGGCCGTCATCGAGGTGCGGGACGAAGGCGACGGCGTACCGCCAGCCGAGCGCGAACGCATTTTCGAGCCCTTCTACCGGCTGCGCCCGCAGGATCACGGCGCCGGGCTCGGGCTCAACCTGGTGCAGGAAATCATGCAGTTGCATGGCGGGCGCATCGAGATTCTCGACGGCAAGCCGAGCGGCGCCCGCTTCCGGATGAGTTTTCGCGCCTTGCCGGCATAGCACTGCCCTAAACGACAAAATTGCGTTGGCGTGTTTGACATCTTTGAAATCGTAACTAAATAAGTTACATGAAACGCAACAGCCGACTGTCCTCCACCTTGCACATTCTCGTCCACATGGCCGAGAAGCCAGAGCACGCGCTTACCTCCGAGCAGCTTGCCACCTTCATCCACACCAATCCGGTGGTGGTGCGTCGCACCATCGCCGGCTTGCGAGACGCCGGCATCGTCACCTCGTCGCGCGGGCATGGTGGCGGCTGGCTGCTCGGGCGCGCGCCCGAAAACATCTCGCTGGCCGAGATCAGCACCGCGCTTGGCGAGACGCTGCTGCCGTTCAGCACCGCGCCGGAAAGCCCGGGCTGCCTTGTCGAACAAGCGGTGATCGCCGTGCTCGACGATTTTCGCGTTGCGGCCGAAAAGCTGCTGGCGGAGAAGCTAAGCCGCATCACGCTGGCCGACCTGACCGCCGATTTCCGCCGCCGTTATGACCTCATCGGAGTCTCCAGCCATGCAGTATGATCTCGCCGTCATCGGCGGCAGCTTTGCCGGCCTGTCCGCCGCCACCCAGGCGGCGCGGGCGCGGCGCAACGTGCTGGTGATCGACGCCGGCCAGCCGCGCAACCGTTTCGCCGCGCATTCGCATGGCTTTCTCGGCCAGGACGGGCGCACGCCAGGCGCCATCCTCGACGATGCAAGGCGGCAATTGCTGGCCTATCCCACAGCCAGACTTGTCGATGCCCGTGCGGACAGAGCCGTCGCCAACAGCAGCAGCGATTTCGAGATCACCACCGATGACGGCGAGACATTCGGCGCGGCGCGGCTGGTGCTGGCCACCGGCGTGCGCGACATCCTGCCGGAGGTTCACGGGCTTGCCGAGCAATGGGGCAAGACCGTGTTGCACTGCCCCTATTGCCACGGCTACGAGGTCTCCGGCGGGCAGCTTGGCGTGCTCGCGACCGGCCCGATGTCCATGCATCAGGCGCAGCTGATCGCCGATTGGGGCGACGTCACGCTGTTCGGAAACGGCCAGATCGAGCCTGACGCCGAGCAGATGCTCGCTTTGGATGGCAAGAAAGTCAGGTTCGAACCCGCGACCGTCAGCGAACTCAGGGAAGACAGCTCCGGCGGTTTGATCGTCCACCTCGACGGCGGCCGGACGGCCGGCGTCAGGGCGATGTTCACCGCGCCGCGCAACACGATGACGAGCCCGCTGGCCGAGCAACTCGGCTGCGGCCTCAAGGACGGCCTGCTCGGCCCGATGATATCTGTCGATGACCGGCAGCAGACGACAATTCCCGGCGTCTATGCCGCCGGAGACGCAGCACGCGCGATGCACAACATCGCCTTCGCTGTATCGGGCGGGACTTTTGCCGGCGTATGCGCCCACCAGTCGCTGGTGTTCGGCTAAAATCCGGCTTCGCCGCCGGCGATGCTGAGCCGCGCGCCGGCCTGCGCCAGCGCCGCGGCTATGTCGTGCGGCGGCGAACGGTCGGTGGCGAGTTCGGAAAAGCCGTCGAAGCCACAGACCTGGACCAGGCCCTGGCGGCCGAACTTGGTGTGGTCGGTGATGACGAGCGAACGCTGGCCACGCGACAGCACCATGCGGGCGAATTCGGCCTCTTCCAGATCGTAGTCCATGACCCCAGTCACCGCATCGACGGCGCCGGTGGAGATGATGGCATGGCTGACGGAGAAGCGGCTGACGAACTCGATGGCCGAAGTGCCGAACGCGGCACCTGAATCGCTGCGCAATTCGCCGCCGGCCATGTAGACCTTGTTGCCGTTGATGGTGGCTAGCGTGCGGGCGATATCGGAAGAGTTGGTGACGACCGTCAGGCGCCGGTGGCCGAGCAGTTCCCGGGCCAGGAATGAGGTCGTGGTGCCGGTGTCCAGCATGACCGATTCCCCGTCGCGGATGGTGGCGGCGACCATGCGGGCAATGATGCGCTTGGCATCGGCATTCTCGCGCATGCGCCGTTCGAACGGCGCCTCGCCGACCATGGATGGCAGGCCGATGGCGCCATGCATCTTCAGAACCGACCCGTCGCTGGTGAGTGGCTTGACGTCGCGACGCACGGTTTCCAATGAAACACCCAGCCGATCGGCCAGGCTGGCGATGGTGACGGTTCCTTCTTCCTGCAGCAGACGCAGGATCTCGCCATGGCGTTTTGAATGGATCATTGGGTTTCCCAAGCTTCGCCTTTTGACCGGTTTTAAGGTAATTCAAGCACTTTTAAAGATATCGCCCCTTGGTTTCGGGCAAAACACCCAAAAAAAGTCACATCTCTTTATTGACAACCGGGCAACCCTGGCGTGAAATCCAGGGCAGCAGAGGTTCGGAGCTGCAACGGGAGGGCGATGGCAGAGCCGCAACTCACTGGCCAGGCGGTCTTGAACGCGTCTGGCGCAAGGAATTTTCAGATCCGCGGGGGCGGATGCCGGGATCAGAATCCTGGCCAAGGGGCTCGTCGGTGCGGTGCGGGATACCGATCCTGGCGTCCCGCACCGACGAGATTATTTGCGTTTCTCCCCGCTCTCGTCGCGCTGTCCATGGCGCCTTGTCGAAGCCCAGCAAACCAGGCCAGCAAACCAGGGATAATCCCGTGATTGCCGAAGATCGCATCCGCGCCCTGCCGTGCTGGACCGGCGCCATCGAGATCGCCCCCCTGCCCGGCGGCCTGAGCAATGCCAATTATGTGGTCAGTGACGCTGCCGGCAAACATGTCGTGCGCTTCGGCCAGGACTACCCCTTCCACCATGTCTTCCGCGAGCGCGAGGTGATGACCGCGCGGGCTGCCCATGCCGCCGGCTTCGCACCTGCCGTGCACTATTCCGAACCCGGTATCCTGGTGACGCAGTTTCTCGGCGCCAGGACCTTCCTCGCCGAAGACGTGCGCGCCAATCTCGGCCGTGTGGCGGCTCTGCTGCGATCCTTCCATCGCGAGATGCCGAACCATGTCTCCGGCGCCGGCTTCATGTTCTGGGTGTTCCACGTCATCCGCGACTATGCGCGCACGCTCGAGGAAGGCAACAGCCGCAAGCGCAGCGACTTGCCGCGCCTGCTGACGCTGGCCGACGAGTTGGAGCGGGCGCAGAAGCTGCTGCCGATCGTCTTCGGCCATAACGATCTTTTGCCGGCCAACATTCTCGACGACGGCAACAGGCTGTGGCTGATCGATTTCGAATATGCCGGCTTCAACACGGCAATGTTCGACCTTGCCGGCGTCGCCTCGAATGCCGGCATGAGCGACGAGGAATCCTTCGCCTTCCTGACCGCCTATTTCATGAAGGAACCGGACGCGGCGATCCGCCGCTCGCACGCTGCCATGCAATGCGCCTCGCTGCTGCGCGAGGCGATGTGGAGCATGGTGTCGGAACTCTATCTGGACGCGCCCGGCATCGACTACGTCGCCTACACCGAGGAAAATCTGGTGCGACTCGACGCGGCGCTGGAAAACTACCGGACAAAATACGGGATCCTGAAATCATGACCTTGCCCAGCCAGGCCGCCATCGTCGTCATCGGCGGCGGCATTATCGGCTGCTCGACAGCCTATCATCTGGCGCGCGACCATAAGGCCGACGTCGTTCTGCTCGAACAAGGCAAGCTGACCTCGGGCTCGACCTGGCACGCCGCCGGCCTGGTCGGGCAATTGCGCTCGTCCGCCTCGATCACCCGGGTGCTCAAATACTCGGTCGACCTCTATAAGGGGCTGGAGGCCGAAACCGGCCTTGCCACCGGCTGGAAAATGACCGGCTGCCTGCGGCTCGCCACCAATGCCGACCGCTGGACCGAGTACAAAAGGCTGGCGACGACGGCGAAGAGTTTCGGCATGGACATGCATCTTTTGTCCCCGGCCGAGGTCAAGGCGATGTGGCCGCTGATGGAAACCGGCGATCTGGTCGGTGCTTCCTGGCTGCCGACCGACGGCCAGGCCAGCCCCTCCGACATCACGCAGTCACTGGCCAAGGGCGCGCGGATGCATGGCGCGAAGCTTTATGAGAATGTCCGCGTCATTGGCTTCGAGATGAAGGGCGGCTGCATCACGGCGGTGAAGACCGATCAAGGCGACATCGCCTGCGACAAGGTGGTGAACTGCGGGGGACAATGGGCGCGGCAGGTTGGCGCCATGGCCGGCATCAACGTGCCGCTGCAGCCGGTGAAGCACCAATACATCATCACCGAGAAGATCGATGGACTGGCGACGGACGCGCCGACGCTGCGCGACCCCGACCGGCGTACCTATTTCAAGGAGGAGGTCGGCGGACTGGTGATGGGCGGCTATGAGCCGAACCCGCAGGCATGGGCGACCGATCTCCCAGGAGGCGACGTGCCCAATGACTGGGAGTTCCGGCTGTTCGACGACGACTACGACCATTTCGAGCAGCATATGACACAGGCGATCGCGCGTGTGCCGGCGCTGGAAACCGTCGGCGTCAAGCAGATGATCAACGGGCCGGAAAGCTTCACGCCGGACGGCAATTTCATCCTCGGCACGGCGCCCGAATGCGCCAACATGTTCGTCGGCGCCGGCTTCAACGCCTTCGGCATCGCCTCTGGCGGCGGCGCCGGCTGGGTGCTGGCACAATGGGTGGTCGACGGCGAGGCGCCGCTCGACCTGTGGGTGGTCGACATCCGGCGCTTTTCCAACCTGCATCGCGACCGCCAATGGGTGCGCGAGCGCACGCTGGAAGCCTATGGCAAGCATTACACGATCGGCTTCCCGCATGAGGAATATGCCAGCGGACGGCCGCGCATCGTCTCGCCGCTTTACGGCAGGCTGAAGCAGCAGCGCGCCGTGTTCGGCTCGAAGCTCGGCTGGGAGCGGCCGAACTGGTTCGCGCCGCAAGGCGTCGAGCCGCGCGACCTCTATTCCATGGGCCGGCAGAACTGGTTTTCGGCGGTCGGCGACGAGCACAGGCATGTGCGCGAGAAGGTCGGCATCTTCGACCAGTCGTCCTTCGCCAAGTACGAATTGAGCGGACCCGACGCGGCCAAGGCGCTCGACTGGATCTGTGCCAACGACGTCAGCAAGCCGGTCGGGAGGCTGACCTACACGCAGCTTCTCAACACGCGCGGCGGCATCGAGGCCGACCTGACCGTGGCGCGGCTGGCCGAGGAGAAATTCTACATCGTCACAGGCACCGGCTTCCGCACGCATGATGCCTCGTGGATCAGCGACCATATCGGTGAGGGTCACGATGCGGAGTTGACCGATGTCACCGAGGATTTCGGCACGCTGTCGCTGATGGGTCCGCAGGCGCGCGACGTGCTCGCCGCGGTGACCGATGCCGATGTGTCGAATGCTTCGTTCCCGTTCGGCCATGTGCGCGAGATCGCCATCGCCGGCCACACGATTCGGGCGCTGCGTGTCACCTATGTCGGCGAACTCGGCTGGGAACTGCATGTGCCGATCGCCGCGACAGGCGAAGTCTTCGACGCGCTGATGGCGGCCGGCAAGACGCACGGCATCCGCCCGGTCGGCTACCGGGCGCTGGAATCGCTGCGGTTGGAAAAGGGCTACCGCGCCTGGGGATCCGACATCACACCCAACGACACGCCGCAGGAAGCCGGGCTCGGCTGGGCGGTCAAACTCAGGAAGAACACCGATTTCGTCGGACGACGCGCACTGGAGAAGGTTGTCGGCGCGCCGTTGAAGAAGCGCTTTGCCGGCTTCACGGTCGACAATCCGGAGATCGTGCTGCTCGGCCGGGAGACCATCCTGCGCAATGGCGAGCCGGTCGGCTATCTGACCAGCGGCGGCTATGGCTACACGCTGGGCAAGAACATCGGCTACGGCTATGTGCGCAACGGCGACGGGGTGAGCGACGATTTCCTCGCCGCGGGCGACTACGAGCTGGTTGTCGCAATGGAGCGGACGCCCGCCAGAATCCATCTCGAGCCGATGTTCGACCCGACAGCGGGGAGGGTAAAAGCCTAGTTCACCCGCAAGGCGAGGCCGCGGCTGGGCACGGTGTCGGCTTCGCCCGGCATCGAGACGTAAGGGCGCGTTTCCTCGGCACGGGTGACGACGCCTTGTGCTTCGAGTTCGGCGATGCGTGCGGCAAAACCCTGATCCCACAGCGTGTTCTTGACCGTCAGCACGATGATTCCGCCGGGGCGGCAGATACGGATCAGCTCATCCAGCCCTTCGACGCCGACATGGCCTGAAGTGAAGACACCGGCCGAGACGATCCCGGCATAAGCATCGTCGGCAAAGGGCAGCGTGCCGCCGAGCGCGAGGCAATGCAGCGCGGAATAGACACCCTTGCGGGCGGCCTGGTCCAGCATGCCTTGCGAGATGTCCAGCGCCTCGACTTCAGGATAGCCTGATATATCGAGCCATTCGCCGATGAGCCCGGTGCCCGCGCCTGCATCGAGCAACGGCGTCGCGCCGCGCGGCAGATGGCGGGTCAGCAGAGCCAGACAGATCGTCGGATGACGATAACCGGCGGCCGACATGTCGGCGTCATAGGTCTGCGACCAGCGGTCATAGAGTGCGGCCACCTCCTCCGGGCGTTTGGCTGCGTAGGCCGCGCTGAGCGCGTCCAAATGTTTACCGTCCGTCATCGCTGCTGTGTCGCCTGATCGAGTTGCCTTTGATCGGATGATAGCCAAACGACGAAAATTGTGGAACCGTTGCAGAGAGAAATAACGGCGTGGGGGCGCGGGCATGGTGACAGACGAAGCGCGGGCAAAGCTGGCCGCCATTCCCATGCTTGCCGACTATACCGGGCCGCTGGAGCGACTTGGCGGCCTCACCAATCTCGTCTTCAGGGCCGGCGATCTCTGCCTGCGCATTCCAGGCAAAGGTACTGAGGAATACATTAACCGCGCCAACGAAGCGGTGGCCGCGCGCGAGGCGGCTAAAGCCGGCGTCAGCCCGCAAGTGCTGCATGCCGACGCCGATACCGGCGTGATGGTGACGCGCTTCATCGCGGGCGCGCAGACCATGTCGCCGGAGAAATTCAGGGAGAGGGCGGGCAGCCCCGCCCGGGCCGGCGAAGCCTTCCGCAAGCTGCACGCGTCCGGTGCGGTGTTCCCCTTCCGCTTCGAACTGTTTTCGATGATCGACGACTATCTCAAGGTGCTGTCGACCAAGGACGTCACCCTGCCTGCCGGCTATCACGACGTGGTGCGCGAGGCCGGCAGCGTGCGCTCGGCGCTTGCCGCCCATCCGCTCCCCCTCGTCGCTTGCCACTGCGATCCGCTGTGCGAGAACTTCCTCGATACGGGCGAGCGGATGTGGATCGTCGACTGGGAATATTCGGGGATGAACGACCCGCTCTGGGATCTCGGCGACCTCAGCGTGGAAGGCAAGTTCGATGCGGACCAGGACGAAGAGCTGATGCGCGCCTATTTCGGCGGCGAGGCGCGGCCGGCGGAGCGCGGCCGCGTCGTCATCTACAAGGCCATGTGCGATCTGCTCTGGACGCTGTGGGGGCTGATCCAGCTTGCCAACGAAAATCCCGTCGACGATTTCCGGGCCTATGCCGACGGCCGCTTCGCCCGCTGCAAGGCGTTGATGGAGACGCCGGAGTTTTCACGGCACCTGGCGGCTGTGCGTACGGGTTAAATCAATTCCATGCGGCAGGGGCTCCAGCCTACCTGAAAACCCTCTCTATTTCAGTCAAAGTCACCGTGTCGTCAGACCTTTTGCAATACCAAATGATCAGCGCGATGGGACCGATGGGGAACAATCCAGCAAGGAGTTGATGCCAACCGCTTCTGTTGATGTCATGCAGCCGGCGAGCGGTCATGGCAAGCGTCGGCAGAAGGATGGCAAGATTCCAGATCGATGAGATGATTTCATTCTTCACGATGGCATCGACTATGACAAGAACGATACCGACAATGAAAATGAAGAGGTAGGAATACCAGAACTCCGAGCGGCTGGCCCTGCCGGAAAAATTCACATAATTTCGAAAGAAGCTTGAAACTGCTTCACCGAAATTCATCGAAGGCGGCATTTCTCCGAATCGGTTCGCACCGGCTGGCGCTGCTCTTAGAACAAACACCAGCGGCAAGCCGATCAGGATCAAAACGATCAGCCAATGCCATATGGAAAAACTTCCCATCATCACCCCCTCTGTCGCAGTTTTCTTGAGATGTTGATCCAGCCTCTCCCAGGCAAGAATCAATCCCGTATTGCGCCCGAAAGGCAACGTACACGGCAAAGTATCGATGTAAATATCGGATTTTCTGACCGGAAACTCTAACAATTCCGGATGATAGCCTTCGGCCGCTAGATGCGGAGCTTTGAAAAGGCTGCGTGTGACGTGCCGTATGCTTTGCTTGGCTGCAATCGCGGACGGAAAGCCTTCTCACACTTTCCTGGAACCGCTTTAATTCACGCCCTTCGGCACGTTCTCGGGCGGCACCGTGGTGTCGACCACCTTCTGGCGGTGGAAAATGAACAGGCCGGCCAGAACGATGATGCCCGAGCCGATCAGGATGCGCGGACTGGGAACGTCGCCGAAGAACACCAGCCCGAACACCACGGCCCACAGGAGCAGCGTGTAGTGCAGCGGCGCCAGTGTCGAGGCCGGGGCCAGCTTGAGCGCCCGCGTGATCATCAGATGGGCACTGCAGGAAACGATGCCGAGCAGCAGCATGGCGCCGAAATCGAGCGCCGACGGCGTTTGCCAGGCGCCGATGGTCAGCACGCCGCCGACCAGCAGCGTGCCGATCGTCTGCCATGTCACCAGATTGGTGTCGCTGGTGCCGCGCAGGCGCCGGTTGAGGATGATGGCGAAGGCAAAGGCGATGCTGCCGGCGAGCGCGAAGCTCGACGACAGCGAGAACGCCGCAGAGGACGGCTTCAGCATGATCACCACGCCGCAGAAGCCGAGCAGGATCGCCACCCAGCGGCGCCAGCCGACCTTTTCGCCGAGCAACAGGTGCGAGAGCGCCGCGACATAGATCGGTCCCGCCATGTAGAAACTCATGACGTCGGCAAGCGGCAGATAGACGACCGCGGCATAGAAAAGTGCGGTGTCGAGCGTGGTCATGACGACACGCAAGATCTGCAGTTCAGGGCGTTCCATGCGAAACAGCTTGGCCGCACCCTGATGCGCAATCATCGGCCCGAGAACGAAGAAGGCGCCTATGGAGCGGATCAGCACCACCTGGCCGACGGAAAAGCTGGCGACCAGCCACTTGCCCATCGCATCGTTCAGCGCAAACAGGAAGTCGCCGGCCAGCATCAGCAGAATGCCGGCCAGAAGCACGTTCCTGATCGTGGAATTCTGCGCAACGGGTTGCGTCATGCCGATCCCGATTCCTCCCTCGCCTAAGTCGCGTCGTAGACGGAAGCGGCGGCTTTGACGAGAAGAATCCGGGAAATCGCGAGACCAGGACCGGGAATCGGCTGGGCCTACGTGGCTTTGTGCCTGCGGTTGACCAGCGCCGGCCGGCCCGGGATGGAAAGCCTTGTATCCTGCCGCGTCCGTTCCGCCACCACCTTGCCCCTGGCGATGACGCAGATGCGCTCGGCGCGCAGGCGCAGGGCCTCGATCGGATTGCCGGCGTCGAGGATGACAAGGCTGGCGCGCTTGCCGACGGCGAGGCCGAGGTGGTCGAGACCCATGATGGCGGCGTTGACGTTGGTGACCATGTCGAAGCAGCGCGCCATGTCGGCCGGGCTCGACATCTGCGCGACGTGCAGGCCCATGAAGGCGACGTCGAGCATGTCGGCGGTGCCCAGCGAATACCAGGGATCGAGCACGCAATCCTGACCCCAGCCGACACGGATGCCGATCGCCTGCATCTCCTTGACCCGGGTCAGGCCGCGGCGCTTCGGGAATGTATCGTGGCGGCCCTGAAGCATGATGTTGATCAGCGGATTGGGGATAGCCGAAACGCCGGCCTCGGCGATCAGCGGCAGCAGCTTCGAGACATAGTAATTGTCCATCGAATGCATCGAGGTGAGGTGCGAGCCGGCCACCTTGCCCTGCAGGCCAAGGCGCTGCGTTTCATAGGCCAGTTGCTCGATGTGGCGCGACAGCGGGTCGTCGGTCTCGTCGCAATGCAGGTCGACCATCAGGCCACGTTTGGCCGCGATCTCGCACAGTTCTGTCACCGAGCGCGTGCCGTCGGCCATGGTACGCTCGAAATGCGGAATGCCGCCGACGATATCGACGCCCATGTCCAGCGCACGGATGGTGTTTTCACGCGCCTTCGGCGAGCGGTAGAAACCGTCCTGCGGAAAGGCCACGAGCTGGAGGTCGATATAGGGCGCGATCGTTTTCTTGACGTCGAGCAGGGCCTCGACCGCCAGCAGCCTGTCGTCGCAGACGTCGACATGGGTGCGGATGGCCAGCAGGCCCATCGACACCGCCCAGTCGCAATAGGCGAGCGCCCGGTCGCGCACCGCCTCATGCGTCAAAAGCGGCTTCAGCTCACCCCATAGCGCAATGCCTTCCAGCAGCGTGCCCGAGGCGTTGATGCGCGGAATGCCATAGGACAGCGTGGCATCCATGTGGAAATGCGGATCGACAAAGGGGGGCGAGACCAGATTCCCGCTGGCATCGACCTCGATCCGGGCGGAACCCTGCAATTCGGGCTCGATCGCCGCGATCGTCTCGTCGCTAATGCCGATATCGGCAATCCTGCCATCCGGCAGCGTGCCACCACGAACGATAAGGTCGAAATCCATCTGTCGTCATCTCGCCTGAAGAATCACTTTGCCATGGTGTCCCAAAAGACCGCATGACGCAGCGGTTTCTTTCCAGAAGCCTCCAATGGTTCCATCCGGGGACAACTCCCTCTATAAGCCGCCTTCGTCATTCCGCCACCAAGGATCGGCCTTTGTTTCGTTTCTTCCGCTCGACGGAAAACCAGCGCCTCGTCGCAAGGCTGGTCAGGGAATCGTTCCGGGAGCATATGTTCGGATATGGCGCGGCCATTCTTTCGATGCTGGTGGTGGCCGGCATGACCGCCGCCAGCGCCTGGATCCTGCGCGAAATCACCAATGAATTCGTGATCGACAAGCGGGTCGACCGCGTCAACATGATTGCGGCGGCGGTCGCCGGGATCTTCATCCTCAAGGGCCTCGCCAATTTCGTCCAGGCCTATTTCATGAGCCGCGTCGGCAATGCCATCATCGCCGACCGGCAGCGCAAGATCTACGACCGCATCCTGGCGCAAGGCATCGAATTCTACCATTCGACCTCGTCATCCGATCTGATCACCCGCATGACCAACAATGCCCAGGCGGCACGCAACGTGCTCGACCTGATCGTCACCTCCTATGTGCGCGATCTGGTGACCCTGCTTGCCTTGATTGGTGTCATGGTCTGGCAGCAGCCGGTGCTGTCGCTGATCTGCTTCGTCGCCGGGCCTGTGGCCATCTATGGCGTCAACCGCATCCTGAAGCGTGTGCGCAAGTTCGCTGCCATGGAGTTCCGCTCGGTTGGCCAGATCATTCAGGTGATGCAGGAAACCGCTATCGGCGTGCGCGTAGTCAAATCCTTCAACCTCGAAAGCTTGATGCGCAAGCGCATGTACAAGGCGGTGGCAGACGTCGAGGATCGGGCCAACAACATTGCCGCGCTGGAAGCGGTGACCAGCCCGGTGATGGAGACGCTGGCCGGGCTGGCGATCGCCGGCGCCGTCATGGTCAGCGGCTTGCTGGTTCTGCAGGGCGGCCAGATGCCTGGCAACATCATGGCGTTCATCGCGGCGCTGCTGCTCGCCTATGAACCGGCAAAGCGCCTGGCGCGCGTGCGCATCTCACTGGAAAGCGGCATTGTCGGCGTGCGCATGATGTTCCAGCTCGCCGACGAGCCGCTGTCACTGGCCGAGAAGCCCGATGCAAAGCCGCTTCGGACTGGACCGGGCGAGATCCGGTTCGATGCCGTCAGCTTCGCCTATCAGAACGGTCCGCCGGTGCTCGACCGGTTCGACCTGACCCTTGAAGCGGGCAAGATGACGGCGCTGGTCGGGCCTTCCGGCGGCGGCAAGTCGACGATCCTGAACCTGATCATGCGCATGTATGACCCGAACAGCGGCAAGGTCTTGCTCGACGGCCAGGACATTTCCCATGCCACGCTCGCTTCACTGCGGGAAAAGATCGCCTATGTCAGCCAGGACACGTTCCTGTTTGCCGGCACCATCATGCACAACATCCGGCTTGGGCGGCAGGACGCGACCGATGATGAGGTGATCGCCGCGGCCAAGGCCGCCAACGCGCATGACTTCATCATGGCGCAGGCGAAGGGCTTCGAGACCGATGTCGGCGAGAATGGCGGCCTCTTGTCGGGCGGCCAGCGCCAACGCATCTCGATCGCGCGCGCCATGCTGCGCAATGCCGAAATACTGCTGCTGGACGAGGCGACCAGCGCGCTCGACGCCGAATCCGAAGCGCTGTTCCGCGACGCGCTGCAGCAGCTGACCCAAGGCCGCACGACGATCGTCATCGCGCACCGCCTGTCGACCGTGCACCAGGCCGACACGATCGTCGTGCTGGAGGGCGGCAAGGTGGTGGAGAGCGGGCCGCATCGTGCTCTGCTCACGCAGGGCGGGCTTTACCAGAAGCTTTATGAATATCAGCTGATGCCATAGTGCCGCCTCTTCCTTCCCCCCTTGTGGGGGAAGGTGGATCGGCGCGCAGCGCCGAGACGGATGAGGGGTGTTCCAGCGGAGTGAGGCGTTAGCGTTCCCTGGAACACCCCTCATCCGTCGCCTTCGGCGACACCTTCTCCCACAAGGGGAGAAGGAAGAACCGCGCTACTCCGGCACGTGCCGCACCGCGCCCTTGTCGGCGCTGGTGGCGAAGGCGGCGTAGGCGCGCAATGCGGTCGTCACCTTGCGCTTGCGCTTTTCCTCGGGCTTCCAGGCCAGGGCGCCCTTGGCTTCCATCGCCGCCCGGCGGCTGTCGAGTTCGGCGTCGCTGACGGCGAGGCGGATGGTGCGGTTGGGGATGTCGATCTCGATCGTGTCGCCCTCCTGCACCAGTCCGATCGTGCCGCCTTCGGCGGCTTCCGGCGACGCATGGCCGATCGACAGGCCCGACGTGCCGCCGGAGAAGCGGCCGTCGGTGACCAGCGCGCAGGCCTTGCCGAGGCCCTTCGACTTCAGATAGCTGGTCGGGTAGAGCATCTCCTGCATGCCGGGGCCGCCACGCGGGCCTTCATAGCGGATGACGACGACGTCGCCGGCCTTGATCTCGTTGGAGAGGATTGCCTTGACCGAAGCGTCCTGGCTTTCGAACACCCGGGCCGGGCCGGTGAACTTCAGGATCGACTCATCGACGCCGGCCGTCTTCACGATGCAGCCGTCGAGCGCCAGATTGCCTTTCAGCACCGCAAGGCCGCCATCCCTAGAGAACGGCGTTTCCGCCGAACGGATGACACCCTTTTCACGATCGAGATCGAGATCGTCCCAGCGGCGGTCCTGACTGAAGGCGACCTGTGTCGGCACGCCGCCGGGCGCGGCAAGGAAGAAGTCGCGGACATTCTGGCTGGAGGTGCGGGAAATATCCCAATGGTCGAGCGCCTCGCCGAGGCTTGATGTGTGCACGGTCGGCAGGTCGCGGTTGATCAGCCCGGCATTATCGAGCTGGCCGAGGATGGCCATGATGCCGCCGGCGCGATGAACGTCTTCCATGTGGACGTCGGACTTGGCCGGCGCCACCTTGCAGAGCACCGGAACCCGCCGCGACAGCCGGTCGATGTCCTCCATCGTGAAATCGACCTCGCCCTCATGGGCGGCCGCCAAAATGTGCAGCACGGTGTTGGTCGAGCCGCCCATGGCGATGTCGAGCGTCATGGCGTTTTCGAAGGCGCCCTTCGACGCGATGCTGCGCGGCAGTGCCGTCTCGTCATCCTGCTCGTAATAGCGCTGGGCGAGATCGACGACGAGATGGCCAGCCTCGACGAACAGCCGCTTGCGGTCGGCATGCGTGGCCAATGTCGAGCCGTTGCCCGGCAGCGACAGTCCAAGCGCCTCGGTCAGGCAGTTCATGGAATTGGCGGTGAACATGCCCGAGCAGGAGCCGCAAGTCGGACAGGCCGAGCGCTCGATGACCTTGACGTCCTCGTCGGAGATCTTGTCGTCGGCGGCCGCGACCATGGCGTCGACCAGGTCGAGCGCCTGCGTCTTGCCGGCCAGCACCACCTTGCCGGCTTCCATCGGCCCGCCGGAGACGAAGACGGTCGGAATATTGAGGCGCAGCGACGCCATCAGCATGCCGGGGGTGATCTTGTCGCAATTGGAGATGCAGACCATGGCGTCGGCGCAGTGCGCATTGACCATGTATTCGACGGAATCGGCGATCAGCTCGCGCGACGGCAGAGAATAGAGCATGCCGTCATGGCCCATGGCGATGCCGTCATCGACCGCGATGGTGTTGAATTCCTTGGCAACGCCGCCGGCCTTCTCGATCTCGCGCGCCACCAGTTGGCCGAGGTCCTTCAAATGCACATGGCCCGGCACGAACTGGGTGAAGGAATTGACCACGGCGATAATCGGCTTGCCGAAATCGGAATCCTTCATGCCGGTGGCGCGCCAAAGGCCGCGTGCGCCGGCCATGTTGCGGCCATGGGTGGTGGTGCGGGAGCGATAGGCAGGCATGTTTTTTCCTTGGTGGCTGGCCTCGGCCCGGGAATGGCGCGGCGGAGCTGAATTCGGATCGCTGGCTTTATAGACGCGCAAGTATGGTCTGGCCACATTTTTGCAATGCGCCACGAAATCCGAATGGGCGGTTGACGAGCGGAGCTCGCCTGTATATATCCAATCGGGTATATACCCTTTTGGCTATGGACATCCGATGGACCAGCTGGACGCCACTTTTGCCGCACTCGCCGATCCGACGCGCCGCGCCATTCTTGCCCGGCTCATCCAGGGCGAAGCATCCGTGATGGAACTCGCCGAGCCCTTCGCGATGAGCCAGCCCTCGATTTCCAAGCATCTAAAGGTGCTGGAAAACGCCGGGCTGATTTCACGCGGCCGCGACGCGCAGCGCCGGCCGTGCCGGTTGGAAGCAAAACCGTTGGCAGAGGCCAATGACTGGCTGGAGCGGTATCGCAAGATCTGGGAAGGCAACTTCCAGCGCCTCGACGCGTTGCTCGGCGCGATGAAGGCCGAGAAAGCCCCCGACAGTACCGACCAATAGCCAGAAAGAATCGCGGCCTGTGTCGGGTCACCGGCCTGCCGCACGTCCTTTGGCAAATAGGAGGAGGACCATCATGAGCACCACAACCTTGCCGGGTTCGACCGTCGCCACGCTGACGGTGACAACGCCTAGCGACCGCGAGGTCCAGATCACCCGCATCTTCGACGCGTCGCGGCCGATGGTCTTCGACTGCTGGACGGTACCCGAGTTGCTGAAGGGCTGGCTGCACGGCCCCGATGGCTGGAGGCTGGCGATCTGTGAAATCGACCTCAGGGTTGGCGGCGCCACGCGCTACGTCTGGCAGCACCGCGATGGCCGCAGCATGGGCATGAGCGGCGCCTATCGCGAAATCGTGCGGCCAGCCAGGATCGTCGCCACCGAACTGTTCGACGAGGACTGGACGGGTGGCGAAACCATAGGGACCGTGGTCTTCACCGAACAGGCCGGAAAAACGCTGCTGACGCAGACGGTGCTTTACGCCTCGCAAGCGGCCCGCGACGGCGCGCTCGGCACCGGCATGACTCGCGGCATGGGCGAGAGCTATGCCCAGCTCGACGCCTACCTTGCTTCCCTGCAGGACGCTGCCAAGGGCGCCGCCTGACGCTTCCTTCACCCCAAGCACCCCGAAGAGAAAACGAGGAGAAACGCATGCAGAAGATCACCACCTTCCTGTGGTTCGACGGACAGGCCGAGGAGGCGATGAACCATTACATGTCCATCTTCAAGAATTCGAAGGAGCTGAGCGTGACGCGTTGGCCCAAGGGCCACGCTGATGAGGGCAAGGTGCTGGTGGCCTCGTTCGAACTCGACGGTGTCCCGTTCCTGGCGCTCAATGGCGGACCACAATACAAGTTCACCGAGGCGATCTCACTGTCGATCGACTGCAAGACGCAGGAAGAAGTCGATCATTTCTGGACCAGGCTCACGGAGGGTGGCGGCGAACCAGGACCCTGTGGCTGGCTGAAGGACAAATTCGGCGTTTCCTGGCAGGTCGTGCCGGAGCAGCTGCCGCGCCTGCTCGGGGATGCGGACCGCGCCAAGGCCGGCCGGGCGATGAATGCGATGATGCAGATGGGCAAGATCGACATCGCCAAGCTCGAAGAGGCGGCGAAGGGGTGAGAAGCGCGCGATCTTTCCTTCTCCCCCTGAGGGAGAAGGTGGATCGGCGCGCAGCGCCGAGACGGATGAGGGGTGTTCCAGCGGAGTGAGACGTTGGCGTTCCCTGGAACACCCCTCATCCGTTCGCCTTCGGCGATACCTTCTCCCACAAGGGGAGAAGGAAGAAACACAGCTCACGCCGCCTTGTCGCGGACCTGGTAGTCCTTGATGGTGGCGAAGCGGATCGCTTTCCAGCGCTCGGCTTCGTAGTTCAGCGAGAAAGCGTGCTGGGCCAGGAACACCGGGTCGTTATCGAGGTCCCTGGCGATGTCGCCGCGATGCGCCTCGATAAAGCGAAGCGTCTCGGCCTTGTCGTCGGCCGAGATCCAGCGGCAGACGGAAAAGCGCGACATTTCGAACTCGACCGGCAGCGTGTATTCGAAGTTCAGCCGCTCCTTCAACACGTCGAGCTGCAGGGCGCCGACGACGCCGACGATGGCCGGTGAGCCGTCCTCGGGCGAGAACAACTGCACGACGCCTTCCTCGGCCATCTGGTGCAGCGCTTCCTTGAGTTTCTTCGCCTTCATGGCGTCGCCGAGGCGCACGCGGCGCAGGATTTCCGGGGCGAAGTTCGGCACGCCCCTGAAAAGAATTTCCTCGCCCTCGGTCAGCGTGTCGCCGATGCGCAGCGTGCCGTGGTTGGGAATGCCGACGACGTCGCCGGCAAAGGCTTCATCCGCCGTGACGCGGGTGCGGGCGAAGAAGAATTGCGGCGCCGACAGGCTCATCGGCTTGCCGGTGCGCACCAGCTTGGCCTTCATGCCGCGCTCGAGCTTGCCCGAGCAGACGCGCACGAAAGCGATACGGTCGCGGTGGTTGGGGTCCATGTTGGCCTGGATCTTGAAGACGAAGGAGGTCATCTTGTCCTCGGTGGCCTCGACCTTGCGGGTGTCGGCCTCCTGCGCGCGCGGCGGCGGGCCGAAGGCGCCGAGCGCCTCGATCAGGTCGCGCACGCCGTAATTGCGCAGCGCCGAGCCAAAATAGACCGGCGTCAGATGGCCCTCGCGGAAGGCATCGATGTCGAGGGGGCGGCACGCTTCCCGCGCGAGTTCCAGTTCCTCGATGAAGGCCTCGCGCTCGTTTTCCGGCAGCAGCCCGGCGACGCGGTTGGAATCGGGGCCGTTGACCGGCGTACGTTCCTTCTCGTCGTCGCCCTTGCGCACTGCGTTCAACGCCAGGTGATAGGTTCCGGAAAACGTCCTGCCGCGGCCGATCGGCCAGGTGATAGGTGCGGTGTCCAGCGCCAGCTTCTGCTCGATCTCGTCCAGAATCTCGAACGGGTCGCGGCTTTCGCGGTCCATCTTGTTGACGAAGGTGATGATCGGAATGTCGCGCAGCCGGCAGACTTCGAACAGTTTCAGCGTGCGCGGCTCGATGCCCTTGGCGGCGTCGATGACCATGACGGCCGAGTCGACCGCCGACAGCGTGCGGTAGGTATCGTCGGCGAAATCCTCGTGGCCAGGCGTGTCGAGCAGGTTGAAGACATTGTCTTCATACTCGAAGGTCATCACCGAGGTGACGACCGAAATGCCGCGCTCGCGCTCGATCTTCATCCAGTCGGACCGGGTCTGGATCTTGTCCTTCTTGGCCTTGACCTCGCCGGCAAGCTGAATGGCACCGCCGAACAGCAGCAGCTTTTCGGTGAGCGTCGTCTTGCCGGCGTCGGGGTGCGCGATGATCGCGAAGGTGCGGCGGCGCGCCACTTCCTCTGGTATTGTTTCGGGCATTCTCTGGGATTTCCGTGTGACAGGCCGGGCTTCTAGCAGCGTAGTGCCGGGCTGTCGACCGGTCCGGCGGCGCGGACGCCCCCGGATGCCATGGCTTGCCTCAGGCCAGCTCGCCCATCCGGTTCGCCAAAACGACCTCCGGAAGCCAGCTGGCGATGGCGCCGCCTATCGCGTCGGCATGATCCTCCTGCAGATAGTGCGCACCAGGCCCGAGATTGATGAAACCGCAGTTCTTCAAACCGGCCGCGAATTCGCGCGCGGCCTGCGGCCCGATCAGCGCGCCCGGATCGCCCGCGAACAGCAGTTTCGGATAGGTGGACAGCCGCAGCGCGCGATGGTCGTGCTGGCTGATGGCAGCAACGTCGGCGGGCCGGCCTTCGATGGGCATTTCCCGGGGCAGGCGCAGCACCGGCTTGCGCGATTGCAGCGTCGGGAACGGTGCCCGGTAAGCGTCCATCTCGTCGTCACTCATCGTGCGCAGCACCGAGGCCGGCAGCACTTTCTCGACGAAGACATTGTCTTCCAGGACCAGCTTTTCGCCGACGCCGGGCGTGCGGAGCGCCTTGAACATTTCGCGGGCTTGCGGGCGCTGGTGAAAATCCTCCCAGCGCTCGAAGGGCCGGATGAATTCCATGAAGGCGAGGCCGAGGATGCGCTGCGGCCGCCTTGCCGCGAGATGGAAGGCAAGGGCCGTGCCCCAATCCTGCGCGACCAGCACAACATCCCTGATGTCGAGCGCGTCGAGGAAAGCATCGAGATAGCGGACATGGTCGAAGAAGCGATAGTCGATATCGGGCTTGCCGGACTGGCCATAGCCGATCAGGTCAGGCGCGATGCAGCGGCCGAACGGGGCGACATGCGGGATGATGTTGCGCCAGATATGGGACGAGGTCGGGTTGCCGTGCAGGAACAGCACGGTCGGGCCGGACGCTCCCGCCTCGACATAGGACATGGTCGAATCGAGTGCGGGAATCTGCAAGCGTCTCGGCGCGGTGGCGACCGGCTGAGGCGGGTTGGCTTTCGAACTCATGGGGTCGGCTCCTTTGCAAACACCGTGCTGAAGATGACTTTCTTGAACCGCTCGAGCGGTTCGGGGCTGCGCTCAACCTTCATGCGCAGCATGGCGCCCTGCCAGGACGACAGCAGGAAGTCGGCGAGGTCCTCGGCCTCGAAGGTCTTGGCGATGTCGCCGGCCGCCTGGCCTTCGGCGATGCAGACGGCGAATGGCTGGCGCCAGCGCTCGAAGATGGCGACGAGCTGCAAACGCAACGGCTCGCTGTGCACGGCTGTCTCAAGGCTGAGATTGCCGATCATGCAGCCGCGCGCCCAGTCATGCGCCTCGAGCTTCGAGGTGATGACGTCGAGGTAGCGGCGCAGCCTGCCTATGGGCGGCGTGCCGTCCTGCGCCAGCGCAGCCTCGACCAGCCCGCTGACATAGGTGAAGTAGCGGTCCAGCACTTCGCCGACGAACGCCTCCTTGGAGGCGAAATGGTTGGTGAAGGATCCCGGCCGGGCGTCGGCGGCGGCAACGATGTCGCGCACGCCAGCGGCGGCATAACCTGAATTCCAGATGGTCCGGAAACCGGCGTCGAGAAGTTTTTCGCGGAGTGATTGTCTAGCCATGTTCAAATAATACGTACGTACGTATTGATGTCAAGCGCATATTTTTACCGTGTCCGATGTTGGCAAGCGACGAATGGGGTGGCACTGCAAGAGCGTCCTCGGCGGACAACAGGTAAAGGAGTGAACATGGCTGCGGTGAAACAAGTGATCGTCATAGGCGCCGGCATTATCGGCGCCTCGATCGCCTGGCATCTGACCAGGGCAGGAGCGCAGGTCACGGTCATTTCCGAAAGCGGCGCGGGTGGTGTCGCGACGCCCAATTCGTTTGCCTGGATCAACGCCAGCTGGGGTAACCCCGAAATCTATTTCCGGCTGCGCACCCGCGCCATGGCCGAGTGGAGGCGACTGGCGAACGAGTTGCCTGGGCTGCCGCTCGCCTGGTGCGGCGGGCTATGCTGGGACCTGCCGGCCGACCGGCTCGAAGCCTACGCGGCCGAACATTCTTCATGGGGCTACGGCATCGAACGCGTTGGCCGCGAGCGGGCGGCGCAAATCGAACCCAACCTCGTCGAGCCTCCTGAATTCGCTGTTTATGTCGCGGAGGAAGGCGTGGCCGAGCCGGTTGCGACGGCCAGGGCCTTGCTGGCGGATGCCGAACGGCATGGCGCGGGGGTCATTGCCAGCACGGTCTCGGCGCTGGCCCAGGCCAACGGCAGGACGACCGGCGTGGACACGTCGCATGGGCTGATTGCCGCCGACGAGGTGGTGATCGCCGCTGGCGTCGGCTCTCCCGACATCGCCGCGACGGCCGGCATCAAGCTGCCGATCGAAACGCCGCCCGGCCTGATCGTCCATTCGCGGCCCCACAAGAAGCTGCTCAACGGCCTGGTGCACGCCGAGAGGCTGCATGTGCGCCAGACGGCCGAGGGCCGCATCATCGCCGGCTCGGATTTCGCCGGCGGCGATCCCGGCCAGAACCCCGAAGCGACGGCGCGCGACCTGTTCGCGGTGACGAAGGCGGCGTTGCGCGGCGCCGAGGGACTGGAACTCGATTTCCACACCATCGGCTACCGCCCCCATCCGATCGACGGCTTTCCGATCATCGGCCGCGCCGAGGGCATGGGCGGGCTCTATGTCGCGGTCATGCATTCGGGCATCACGCTGGCGCCGGCCGTCGGCCTGTTTGCGGCCAGGGAAATCCTCGACGGCGAGCGCGACCCGCTGCTGGCGCCCTATGGGCTGTCGCGCTTTGCTCAATAAGCCGGCGGGCGGCGAAAGCCCCCGGTAAGCGGCTCAATGGCCGCAGCGACACCAAGCAGCCGCGCCTCCGACCAGCGTTTGCCGACCAGTTGCAGGCCGATCGGCAGGCCGTCGCGATCTTCTCCGCATGGCATGGAAAGCGCCGGATGGCCGCTGTAGTTGAAAACGGCGCCATAGGCCGGCAGCATCCAGTAGTCCTGATCCTTGCCGTCGACCTTGATCGGCGTGCCCGGCTCGCAATGCGAGAAGGCCGCGGTCATGGCCACCGGGCAAAGCAGCGCATCCCAGTCGTCGAAAAACCGATCCCAGGCGAGAATGGATGTGTCGCGGCGGGCGAGCGCTTTGAACCAGCGCGAGATCGGTGTCGGTCGCTCCGGCGGCTCCGGCTGTGCGGCCTCCATCATCATGCCGATCAGCGCGCCGCCCTGTGCGAGATCGTCGTGCAGGTCGAGCTTATGCAGTTTCGCTTCCGCGACGAGGGCGCCGGCCGATTGCAACTGACTTGCGAGGTTTTCGACCGCGACGCCGATAGCGCCGGCTACCGGCAAGCCGGAGAAGGACGGCGCGAAGGCAATGCGCAATGTCTTCAGGTCGAGCTTCGGCGTGGTCTCGATCGGCACCGGCGCCAGATCGGCGTCACGCCCATCCGGCCCGGCGATGATTTGATAGACCAGCGACAGGTCATCCACGCCGCGCGCCAGCGGGCCGAGGCAGGACATCAGCCGCACGCTGCGTTCGGCATTGCCAGGATTTGGGAAGGCGCCGGCCAGCGAGACGCGGTGTTCGGTCGGCTTCAGGCCATAGACGCCGCAGAAGGCGGCCGGCAGCCGGATTGAATCCTGCATGTCGGTGCCGACATCGAACGGCGTCATGCCGGCCGCGACCGCCGCCGCGGCGCCGCCGCTGGAGCCGCCCGCCGTACGCTCAAGGTTCCATGGATTGCTGGTGCGCCCGAACAGCGGATTGTCCGACTGCCAGTCCGACAGCATGGTGGCGACATTGGTCTTGGCCATCAGCACACCGCCGGCCGCCTTCAGTCTCGCAACGACCGGGCTGTCGTGGCTCGCGACATAGTCGGCGAAGGGCGGGAAGCCGACCGTGGTTTTCATGCCGACGGTTTTGTGCATGTCCTTCAGCGTGAAGGGAACGCCATGCAGCGGCCCGGGCGTGGCGCCGCGCGCGAGTGCCGCGTCGGCCTTCTTTGCGCGTTCGCACGCGCCCTCCCTGTCGAGCGAGATGACTGCGTTGACGCCTTCATTGTGCCGGTCGATCTGCGCCAGATGGGCATCGAGTGCTTCGACGGCGGAGATTTTGCGCCGAGCGATGGCGGCGGCGAGTTCGACGGTTGAGGAGAAGACGGGATTCATGATCAAGGCTCCGGCTTGGCCGCTTGGTTGGAAAATGGCGGACAGCGGCACGACTTCAAGCGGAGTTGAGCATTCGGAGCTTGGCTGCGTTTGATCGGAATTGCGCCGGCCGTCTGTTGAGGTCGGTACTCTACGGCGCCCCCCCTCTGTCCTGCCGGACATCTACCCCACAAGTGGGAGATTAGCAGCTTCGGCGCTTCGCTCAGTCTTGCAACGTTGGAGATTGGCGAAAGCCGTCGCGACATCCGATCTCCCCCCGTGGGGAAGATGTCCGGGAGGACAGAGGGGGGGCGCTGGCCCCCGGCGTAGCTGCAAGTGCGACTAGACGGCCACAGCCAGCCTGGCCGATGCGGGCGCGAAAGGACGGATGGCCATGCCATCCCCAGTCATGGTGACGAAGCTCGACGGCGGGATCGCCTGCCAGTCTCCACCCTCGCGATCGAAAGGTTCGGAGACGATGCAGCGGCCGCCGCCTTTGCGCAAGGAGGAGGTGTAGAGCGTCGGTGCATGGGCGTCGGTGGCATAGCGCACCGCGTGCAGCGCCTGCCCGTCCGAGAAGGCGGCGGTGAGTTTCAGTGCCGGTTCGAGGCCGGCGCGGCGCGAGGCGTCGAGCACACGGGCAGTGGCGCGCGAGACCGCGCCTTGCGGGTCGCCAGCCAATCCCTCGTCGATCATCAGCAGGAAGAACAGTTCGGAATCGGTGGTGCCTTCGCGCTGGTCGAAGACGGCGTCGGACAGCGAATTCTCCAGCGCGCGGCGGATCTTTTCAAAGCCGCCGATCTGGCCGTTGTGCATGAACGACCAGGGACCGGAGATGAAGGGATGGCAGTTCATGCGGCTGGTGGCGCCGCCGGTCGAGGCCCGCACATGGGCGAGGAACAGGCCGGATTTGATCTGCCGGCACAGGCTCTTCAGATTGGGATCGGACCAGGCCGGCAGGATGTCGCGGTAGAGGCCGGGCTGCGGCCGGTCGCCATACCAGGCGAGGCCGAAACCGTCGCCATTGGTCGGCGACTTGGCTTCCTGGGCGCAATGGCTCTGGGCGATCAGCGAGTGGCAGGGCGCCGTGAGAATGTCTTCAAGAAAGACCGCTTCACCGAGATAGGCCGCCCACCGGCACATCGCTTCTGTCGTCCTCTAGGCGCGATCCATGAGACCCGCCGGCTCCTTGGTCGCGTGTGTGCCTCTGTTGTGCGTCCGTTCGTAGAGCTCGCGGACGATTCGGCTGGCGGTAGTCTCGAAGAGAAATGGCAAGAAAGCGTGAACGAGCGCGGCGCCCGCCGCCAGCAGCAGGCGCGAGGAGAACCAGGCGGCAAAGGCCATATGGCCGAAATAGGTTTCGCCGACCTTGGCGGGGTGAGAAGTGAACATGCTTGCGACCGACATTGAGATCCCCTTCAGCGCTTGCGTTCCGATATGAGTATCCTGACACGCTTCGTCGGTTCATCGGTCCCAAAATGTCCTTGTGTTTTGTCATTCCGTGGGACAAAAATCCCAATATGGCGCTGGATATCGATGAAATAGACCGAAAACTGCTTGCCGAATTGCAACGCGACGGCACGTTGTCGGTCGACCAGCTGTCGGAACGGGTGGCGTTGTCGCGCAATGCCTGCTGGCGGCGCGTCAAGCGGCTGGAGGAGGATGGCGTCATCACCGGCCGCGTGGCGCTGGTCGATGCCGACAAGCTCGGGCTTGGCCTTTCGGTGTTCATCCTGGTCCGTACGTCCAACCATGATCCCGACTGGTTGCAGAAGTTTCGGGCGGCGGTGACCAGCCTTCCCGAGATCACCGGCGTCTACCGCATGTCCGGCGACCTCGACTATGTCCTGCGTGCCCGTGTTGCCGACGTTAAGGCTTATGACCGGCTCTACCAGCGGCTGATCGCCAAGGTGGCGCTGTCCGATGTGTCCGCCTCCTTCGTCATGGAGGAGATCAAAGAGACGACAATTGTTCCAATGGAAGTGCGCTAAAGCGTGCTCAGGTCACAGTGATGCCTGAAAGAAAGCCGTTGATAGCGGCGCGGGCGAATTGACCGAATCGGCAATCGCGCCGATAGGATCGATTTTATGCGCGCAGCCCTCCAAAACTCCTCCGTCATCGGTCCGACCGTCGGCTTCGTCAGATTGCCGCATGCTGAAGGACTTCCCCTCCCCGCCTACGAAAGCACCGGCGCCGCCGGCATGGATCTTCGCGCGGCGGTACCCGACGACCGGCCGCTGCTGATCCTGCCGGGAAAACGGGCTTTGGTGCCGACCGGGCTGATCCTGGAGATTCCCGAAGGCATGGAAGGCCAGGTGCGGCCGCGCTCCGGCCTTGCCTTCAAGCATGGCCTCACCGTGCTCAACTCCCCCGGCACGGTCGACAGCGACTATCGCGGCGAGGTGAAGGTGCTTTTGATCAACCTCGGCGACGAGGATTTTGCCGTGACGCGCGGCATGCGCATCGCCCAGATCGTTTTCGCCGCGGTGACGCAGGTGGCCGTCGAAGAGCGTTCGCTGGCTGGCGGCACGGCGCGTGGTGCGGGCGGGTTCGGATCGACCGGCACCGCCTGATGCAAATACCAAAGCTGGTTATCTTCGACTGCGACGGCATCCTCGTCGATACGGAGAATCTCGCCAATCGACGCCTCGCCGAATGGTTGGCGGCTGCCGGCTATCCGACAAGCTTCGAATATTGCCGCAAGAATTTCTCCGGCCGCAGCATGGCTTCGGTGCAGAAAGAGATCGAGGCGGCGACCGAGGTCCGGCTTGGCGCCGATTTCGTCGAGCGCTGGAATGCCGGCCTGCCGGACCTGTTTTCCCATGGCGTCGAGGCGATCCCCTATGTCCGGGAATTCATTGAGACGGTCCGCGCGGCCGGCATCCCCTATTGCGTGGCCACCTCGGCCAGGATTTCGAAGATGCACATCACGCTCGGCCAGACCGGGCTGTTGCCATTGTTCGAACATGCGATGTTTTCCTCGACCATGGTCGGGCGCGGCAAGCCGTTCCCCGACCTGTTCCTGCATGCGGCCAAGACCATGGGCTTCGCGCCCGTCGACTGCATCGTCATCGAGGACAGCGTCGCCGGGACGCAGGCCGGTATCGCCGCCGGCATGCGGGTGTTTTCCTATCATGGCGACCCCTATTCCGACCGAGATGGCCTGATCGAGGCCGGCGGCATCCTGTTCGACGACATGCGCGAGCTGGCCGGGATGGTGCCGATCCACTGATCCGGTTCCGGCACGGCTGCACGATGCTGGAACCCGTGCTAGAGCGTTTCACCGTTTCATGGAAACGGCGAACCGCTCTAACTCTTTGTTTTGACGCAATTCCAGGCGGAAAACCGCTCACACTTTTCCTGGAACTGCTCTAGCGTGAGTGGCCTGATCTTGGGGGGCGCTCATGCCAACGAACCTTTTCCGCTTCATCCTCGCCGTGATGCTGCTGCCGCTCTTGTGGACCGCGGCCGGCGCGCAAACCGTCAGCTTCCCGGATCTCGGCAGCGCCCTGCCCGGCCGCAGCGATGTCACCTATCTCGACCTGGCCAAATTGGTCATCCCGAGCCTCGCCTCGGACGGGAATGGTTTCTACAAGGGCGGATTGCCGATCGAGATGCGCCATATCGAGGGACCGGATAGCGGCGGCTCGCCGCCAGAGACATCCAGCTTCCCCAATGCCGCCGTGCTTGCCATCAGGGCCGGCGGCCAGGACCGACTGGCGATGCTGTTCGACCTTGGCGACTCTCCCGACAGTGCAGAGGGCTATGCTGTGCTGGCGCTCTACGACGTCACGGCCAAGCCGAAACTGCTCGATGCGGCCAATGTCGCGGTCGACCGCAGCACCTATTTTCGCGAGCCGAACAAGCTCTCGATCGGCGCCGGCGACGACATGCTGATCACCATGAGCACGCATTTCAATTCGAGCCAGGGCTATGTGATCACGCCGCTGATCATGGTCCGCGACGACAAATTCGAGCTGGTCGACATGATCTACACGTTCGACGAAAGGCTCTGCGCCTACAGCCGCAAGCAGGATGTGACCTTCCAGACCATCGCCGACGGCCAGCCCTATGCCGCCGTCAAGGTGACGGTCACCGACAGCACCGTGCCAAGCGATGAAAGCTGCGATGACGCGCCGCCCGAAGCGTCGTCGCACGACATTTCCGTCACCTATCATTGGGACAAGAAGACATCGCGCTACGTCAAGGATTCCGACGCGTTCGAGAAATTGGCAGCAGAGAACGAGAAACGCTTCTGAACCAAGCGCATTTATTTGCCCGGCCGAAGACGGCGCGATAGCATCCGCCCCCAAACACTTGTGATGGGGAGCATTCATGGACAAGGGCAAGATCTTTCGTGACCTGCATGCCTCGACTTTCGTCATGCCCAATCCCTGGGATCCGGGCACGACCAAGCTGCTCGGATCCTTCGGTTTCAGGGCGCTGGCGACGACAAGCGCCGGCTTTGCCTTTTCGCGCGGCCTGCCGGACGGCGCGGTGACCTTCGAGCAGATGATCCATCACTGCCGCGAGGTGACGGCGGCCACCGACCTGCCGGTCTCCGCCGATCTCGAGAAAGGCAAGGGCGACAGCGCCGAGCGGGCCGCCGAAACCATCTTCGCGGCGGAAGCCGCCGGCCTTGCCGGCTGCTCGATCGAGGACCACACCGGCGATCCCGACAGGCCGATCTATGATTTCTCCCACGCGGTCGAGCGCGTCGCGGCGGCGGCGGAGGCGGCGCGGGCCTTAAGACGCGATTTCGTCTTCACGGCGCGGGCCGAGAATTTTCTGTGGGGCAAGTCCGATCTCGACGACACCATCAAGCGGCTGCAGGCCTTCGAGAAGGCCGGCGCCGACGTGCTCTATGCGCCTGGGATCGGCGACGTCGAGATGGTGCGAACGTTGTGTTCGGCGCTCAGCAAGCCGGTCAACGTCATGGCGAAACCGGGCTTCACCATCGCCGATCTCTCAAAGGCCGGAGTGAAGCGCATTTCGCTCGGGCCGTGGCTGACCAATTTCGCCTATGGCATGCTGGAGACGGCGACGCGCGAAATCCAGCAGGACGGCACGTTCGGCTTCACCCGCGCCGCCATGCCGTTCGGCAAATTGCAGGCGCTGTTCGGCAAATCCCCGGATTAAACGGCGGCCGTCATAAGGCGACCGTGGTCAGCGACGGCTTTCCCGCGCCGAAACCGCCTTGTGCAGATGCACCATCATGGCGGCGGCGAAGAGCGGCGTCAGCAAATTGAGCAGCGGCACGGCAAGGAAGGCCGCTATGACCAGCCCGGCGAGAAACACCGTGCCGGCATACTGCCGGCGCAAGGCCCTGGCTTCATCCTCAGGGCGAAAGCGCATCGCGGCGAATTCGAAGAATTCGCGGCCGAGCAGATAGCCGTTGACGATGAAGAAGGCGGCGATGTTGATACCCGGCACCAGCAGGAGCATGAGCGCCACGATGTTGCCGAGGATGACGACGCCGAAGAACTTTATCGCCAGCACCAGCGACCGCAGCGCCGGCATGGCGCGCCCGACCGGGTCGCGGGGATAATCGGTGCGCTCGACCACTTCGGCGACATCGTCGAGGAACAAGCCGGCGATCACCGCCGTGACCGGCGCGACGAGCAGTGCCATGCCGAAGGCAAGGGCGATGGCCGCGATGATGCCGCCAAGCCAGCCGGCCCAGGACGGTATGCCCGGCAACAAGGTCTGGAGCCATGGTAAAGCCAGCCACTCGACAAGGCTGGTCAGGCCGAACCACAAGGCGACCAGCGCCAGCACGGTCAGGCCGAGCGTCTTGATGAACACGGCACGAAACGGCGGCGAGAGCAGCTCGAAGACCGCGATGCGGGCAGCGTCGAAAATCACCGTGTTTCACCCCCCGGGTCGCAGGACACCGCCGGAAGGCGGGACGCTTCCGAGATAGGCAGCGCGGGCCGCGAGCACAAGTAAATCGGGGCGTCTAACGGGCGAAGGCCGGGTTACGGACCGGAATGGTCATGGCCGCGACGCCGGCCACGACAAAAGCCATGCCGAGCCACGCCGTCGGCCCCAGGCTTTCGCCGAGGAAGACGGCGCCGATGCCGACGCCGATCGGCACGCGCAGATAGGCCTGCGACGTGGTGCCGACGGAACCCAGCGTGTGGATGAGGCGGAAATAGATGACGAAGGCAAGTGCGGTCGAAAACACCGACAGGCCGAGCAAGGCCAGGATCGACGCCGTCGATGGCGCGAGCGCCCAGGGCTGGTCGACCACCAGGCTGAGCGGCACCAGCATGACCGCGCCGCACAGCATCGAGCCTGCCGCCGGCAGCATCGGATCGAGACCCTTGAAGCTGCGGCCGAAAATGGCGGCCCCGGCATAGCAGATCGTCGCCACGACGATGGCGACCTGCGCCCACAGCTCGTGGCCGAGACCACCCAGCGCCTCGGTGCCGACAATAAGGCAGATGCCGGCTATGCCGGCACCGACACCGATCAGCTTGCGCACCGTGACCGGCTCGTGGCGGGTGATGAGCGCCGTCAGCAGGAAGGTGAAGATCGGCGAGGTCGCGTTGAGGATGGTGGCGAGGCCCGCATCGACCGAGCGCTCGGCCGCGGCGATCAGCGTGAACGGTATGACGCTGTTGAGGCAGGCCTGGAAGGCGAAGCGGCGCCAGATGGCCAGGTCGTGCGGCATCGCAAGTCCGCGCCAACGGATGACGGCGAACAGGATGCCGCCGGCGATCAAGGTGCGGGCGGCGATGAAAGTCACCGGAGGGATGGTTTCGACGCCGATCTTGATGAAAGTGTAGGAAGCACCCCACAGCACAGCCAGCACACCGAGCAATGCCAGGTCGGTTGTCGTGTCGTTCTTTGCGGACATGTGCCTGCCGTCTTCCGATGTGATCGATCGGGCTGACTTGTAGGCAACGCCGCGAAGAAATGCTTCGTCCACGGTCGAATTGTCGTAGCGCCTGGCGTGTCGCGCTCCAGGGTTCGTTGCAATTCAGGTCAGGCCGGCATCACCTGAATAGCAACATGCCCTAGGCAAAGCCGCCGCGAATCGCTAAACCCGCGCCCGGCCAGCGTGGCAAGGAGCCGGCTCGGGTTTTTGGCGGAGACATTGATGCCGGATTATGACGTGCTTTGCATCGGCAATGCCATTGTCGACATCATCGCCCAGTGCGAGGAGGCATTCCTCGAAACCAACGGCATCATCAAGGGCGCGATGAACCTCATCGACACCCACCGCGCGGAACTGCTCTACAGCCGCATGGGTCCGGCGATCGAAGCCTCGGGCGGCAGCGCCGGCAACACGGCGGCCGGCGTTGCCTCTTTCGGCGGCCGCGCCGCCTTCTTCGGCAAGGTCTCCAATGATGGGCTGGGCGAAATCTACGCCCACGACATCCGCGCGCAGGGCGTCGCCTTCGACACCAAGCCGCTCACGGGCGAGCCGCCGACGGCGCGCTCGATGATCTTCGTCACACCCGACGGCGAACGCTCGATGAACACCTATCTCGGCGCCTGCGTCGAGCTTGGGCCGGAGGATGTCGAGGCCGACAAGGCATCGGGCGCCAAGGTCACCTATTTCGAAGGCTATCTGTGGGACCCGCCGCGCGCCAAGGAGGCGATCCGGCAGACGGCCAGGCTGGCGCATGCGGCAGGCCGCGAAGTCTCCATGACGCTGTCGGATTCGTTCTGCGTCGACCGCTACCGCGACGAATTCCTCGAGCTGATGCGCTCGGGCACGGTCGACATCGTCTTTGCCAACAGCCACGAGATCAAGTCGCTCTACCAGACATCGTCCTTCGACGAGGCGCTGGCCAAGATCCGCAAGGACTGCAGAATAGCCGCCGTCACCCGCTCGGAAAAAGGCTCGGTCATCGTGCGCGGCGACGAGACCGTGGTGATCCAGGCGACGGCGATCCGGGAACTGGTCGACACGACGGGCGCCGGCGATCTCTACGCCGCCGGCTTCCTGCATGGCTATACGCAAGGCCGCGACCTCAAGACCTGCGGCGACCTTGGCTCACTGGCCGCCGGCCTGGTGATCCAGCAGATCGGCCCAAGGCCAAGGCAGAACCTGCGCCGCGAGGCGGAACAGGCTGGGTTGCTGTAGAGCTCCTTTCCCTTCTCCCCTTGTGGGAGAAGGTGTCGCCGCAGGCGACGGATGAGGGGTGTTCCAGGGAACGCCAACGTCTCACTCCGCTGGAACACCCCTCATCCGTCTTGGCGCTACGCGCCAATCCACCTTCTCCCACAAGGGGAGAAGGAAAAGCGGACCGCTTCTCACCGTCGCGCAGTTGTCACATATCGCTCCTACACGAAATCGAGAGCGTCCCGTGACTGACATTTCGGGGCGCCCGCAGTCAGATGGGATGTTGAAAAGATGCAAGACAGCAAGCTGTCGGGCGGCGCGATCCGTTGCCGCCATGATTTCCGTTTTCCGCAGTAGATATTCAGCAATCGGCCGCGGCTGAGGGAGGAGCGCACGCGGCCGGAAGACATGTGCATGAGCAGATTTCAGACAACCGGTCTTGGACAGGACGACTTCGCGGAGATGGTCGCGGAGGACGTCGAACGTGCGCTTGCCCATTATGACGAAGCGATAAACCAGTCCACCGTGGTCTCGGTCGGCAAGATCGCCGGCAGCATAGCATCCGCCGTCACCTTGCTGTCGCCAAAGCACCAGCGCGCCATCGACGCCATCCATGCCGACCTTCCCGGCCTTGCCTCGAAATTCGTGCGCGCGCTGGCGGCCGAAGCCGCGCGCCGCAGCGAAGCCGGCGTCACCGATATGCCGAGGGCGTTGCCGGCCGATGAAACGCTTGCCCCGCCGCCACGGTCCGACGACCTCGAATCGATGCTGATCGAGGACTGGGCCGGCCGCGTCGCCGGCTCGACCTATCTGGAGGAAAACCTGCGCATCGCCCGCTCGACCCTGCACCGCTGGCAGAGGCGCGGCGACGTCATCGCCTTGCGCAAGGGCGGCCGCAAGCACGTTTTCCCGCTGGCGCAGTTCGTCGACGGCAGGCCGGTCGCCGGCATAAGCAACGTGCAGTCGCTGATAGGCAATCCGAGACTTGCCTGGCTGTGGCTGACGCGCCCGGCGGCACAGCTCGACGGCCGCGTTCCGATCGACCTGCTGCGGCAGGACCAGATCGAGGAGGTCGTCGAAGCGGCACGGGCGTTCGCGCCGGGCTGAAGCCGGCGATAGCTACGCCGTCTTGCGAAGACGAGGCCTGGGCGATGGCTGTTGTGGCGCCATTTCGCTCGCGGTGACGAGCCGGTTTCGGCCGCTCTTTTTGCCGATGTACATCAGCCGGTCGGCGAGCGCGATCAGCGCTTCGGAGTCGCCGGCTTCCGCCGGATACATCGCCACGCCAACGGTGCAACCGACCTGGATGGCGCCATTGGGCGCGGGGACCTTGATTCGCAACCTTTCCAGGATGCGTTCGGCGACGCGCACGGCCTTCTGCCGTGCCAGCTCGGTGTCGGCCGAGAACAGGAAGGCGAACTCGTCGCCGCCGAGCCGGGCGACGAAATCTGCGCTGCGCAGGATCGAGCGAAGCTGGCTCGACACACGCTGCAGCAGCGCATCGCCGGCCTCGTGGCCGAGCGTGTCATTGACTTCCTTGAACCGGTCGAGGTCGATGAACAGCAGCCCGGCCGCCTCGCCGGTGGCGCCGCAGCGGGCGACCACCGATTTGAGCTCGTTGTGGAACGCACGCCGGTTGGGCAGGTCGGTCAAGGCATCGTGGTTGGCCGAATGGTCGCTCTGCTGCTTCGCCACCTCGATCTCGCGCTTTTGCGCGGAGAGTTCCTCGTTGGCGGTCTTCAGATCCAGTACCAGCTGGGCGTTGAGGTCCTCGACGACCTTGCGGTCGCTGATGTCGACGACGAAGCCCTCCAGGAATTCGAGTTCGCCGGCTTTGTCCCAGACACCGCCGCCGATCTCGCGGACCCAGAGCGGTTCGCCGACCCTGGGCACGATACGGTAGTCGACGTTCCAGTTGCAGCGCGCCTCGAGCGCGGCGTCGACGGCGGCATAGACCGATGGCAGGTCATCCGGATGGATGGCCGAGACATAGTCGCGCACCGCATTGTGGATGAAATCGCTCGGCCGATAACCGCTGACGGTGAAGATGCCGTCGCTGATATAGAGCATGGTGTAGGACGCGTCGTTGCGGCAGCGGTACAGATAACCGTCCATGCGGCCGGTAATGCTGAGCAAGGCGTCCAGCCGCTCGTCGTGGTAGACCCCCGGGCCGGCCGTGGGTACGGAAACTCCGTCATGCTTCATGGCCGCACCCCCATTTGGCGGTCTGAGCGCGCCGTGGATGCCGTTACGGCATGCGGCAAGAGTTTCCGTATATCAGGTGAATCTTATCAATCTGTTATGGGGAGCCGACGGCGTTTCGAGCGCCGCCGGGTTCGAAGAGCCGGATCGTTGGCTTCCGCCTTCGACGCGGACCGGCCTTCAAGTCCCCGCCGTGTACGCCGCGATCGCCGCCATGTTGACGATGTCCGAGTCCTTGGCGTTCAGCGAGACGATCTGCACCGGCTTGTTCAGGCCGACCAGCAGCGGGCCGATGACCGTCGAGCCGCCGAGTTCCTGCAGCATCTTGGTCGAGATCGAGGCCGAGTGGAAGGCTGGCATGATCAGCACATTGGCCGGGCCGGTGAGGCGGATGAATGGGTATTGCGCCATGGCGCGGGCATTCAGCGCGACGTCGGCGGCCATTTCGCCGTCATATTCGAAATCGACGCGGCGCTTGTCGAGGATGCGCACGGCTTCCTGGACGCGTTCGGAGCGCTCACCCTGCGGGTGGCCGAAGGTGGAATAGGCGAGCATGGCGAGCCTCGGCTCGTAGCCCATGCGGCGGGCAAAGCCTGCCGCTTCCTCGGCGATGTCGGCGATCTGCTCGGCATTCGGCATGTCGTGCACGGCGGTGTCGGCGACCAGCACGGTCTTGCCACGTGCCAGCACGATCGAGACGCCGATGACGCGGTGGCCGGGCTTGGCGTCGATGACGCGGCGGATGTCGTCGAGTGCTGTGGAATAGTTGCGGGTCACGCCGGTGACGATGCCGTCGGCGTCGCCCAGCGCCACCATGCAGGCGGCGAAATGGTTGCGGTCGTTGTTGATCAGGCGCTGGCAGTCGCGGAACAGGAAGCCTTTGCGCTGCATGCGCTCGTAGAGATAGTCGGTGTAGATGCCGTTGCGGCGCGACAGCCTTGCATTGATGATCTCGATGCCTTGCTTGTTGAGGTCGATGCCGGCGTGCTTGGCGTTTTCCTTGATGACGTCGTCGCGGCCGAGCAGGATGGCGGTGCCGAGGCGCTGGTTCACATAGGAGACGGCGGCGCGCATCACCTGCTCCTCCTCGCCCTCGGCGAAGACGATGCGCTTGGGTTGGCGGCGGACGCGGTCGTAGATGCGCTGCAGGGTCGAGGCGATCGGATCGCGGCGAGCCGACAGTTCCTGCGCATAGCGGTCGAGGTCGAGGATCGGCTTGCGGGCGACGCCCGACTCCATAGCTGCCTTGGCAACCGCCAGCGGAATGGCGGAGATCAGCCGCGGGTCGAACGGTACCGGGATGATGTAGTTGGGCCCGAATTTCGGCCGGTTGCCCTGATAGGCGGCAGCGACGTCGTCGGGCACGTCCTGGCGCGCCAGTTCGGCCAGCGCGCGGGCCGCGGCGATCTTCATGTCGTCATTGATGGTGGTCGCCCGTACATCCAGCGCGCCGCGGAAGATGTAGGGGAAGCCGAGCACGTTGTTGACCTGGTTCGGATAGTCCGAACGGCCCGTCGCCATGATGGCGTCGGTGCGGATCTCGGCCACTTCCTCCGGCGTGATTTCCGGATCGGGATTGGCCATGGCGAAGATGATCGGGTTCTTGGCCATCGATTGCACCATGGCGGTGGTCAGCGCGCCCTTGGCCGAGAGGCCGAGGAAGACGTCTGCGCCGTCGAGCGCCTCGGCAAGGCTGCGTGCCTCGGTTTTCACCGCATGCGCCGACTTCCACTGGTTCATGCCTTCGGTGCGGCCCTGGAAGACCACCCCCTTGGTGTCGCACAGGATGATGTTTTCGGGTGCGAAGCCCATCGCCTTCATCAGCTCGATGCAGGCGATGCCGGCGGCACCCGCGCCGTTGCAGACCAGCCTGGTGGTCTTCATGTCGCGGCCGGTGATCTCCAGCGCGTTGATCAGCCCGGCGGCCGAGATGATGGCGGTGCCGTGCTGGTCGTCGTGGAAGACCGGGATGTCCATCAGCTCGCGCAGGCGCTGCTCGATGATGAAACACTCCGGCGCCTTGATATCCTCGAGGTTGATGCCGCCGAAGGAGGGCCCGAGGAAGCGCACGCAGTTGATGAATTCGTCGGCATCCTCGGTGTCGACCTCGAGGTCGATGGAATCGACATCGGCGAAGCGCTTGAACAGCACCGCCTTGCCTTCCATCACCGGCTTGGAGGCCAGTGCGCCGAGATTGCCGAGGCCAAGGATGGCGGTGCCGTTGGAGATGACGGCGACCATGTTGCCACGCGTCGTATAGTCGAAGGCGCGGCTGGGGTCTTCGGCGATGGCGCGCACCGGCACGGCGACGCCTGGCGAATAGGCGAGGCTCAGATCGCGCTGCGTCGTCATCGGCTTGGTGGCGACGATCTCCAGCTTGCCGGGCCGGCCCATCGCATGAAATTCGAGCGCTTCCTGCGCGCTGACGGACGGACCGTTGTTCTCGGTTTTCCTGGCCATGATGCTTTTGATTTCCTCGCCGGTGCAGCACCTCCTTGAAGCGGGTGCTTTGTTTCGGTCCGAATTAAGACCACGCGCCGCCGCGTGTAAACCGCCAGCGCGCGGGAATCGCAGGCCGAAGGACAATTGCGTGCAAACGATCGCCTCGGTCTTCCCCTGCTTTTCGAAGCTCCGGCATTAAACCCGGCCAACACATCTGCTAGCGTGCCGCGCCATGAACATGCACCTAGCGAATGAGCCCGACGCCCCCGAGGTGATGACGCCGCCGCCCGGCACGGCCGCCGTCACGCCGATGATGGAGCAGTTTATCGAGATCAAGGCGGCGAACCCGGATTCGCTCTTGTTCTACCGCATGGGCGATTTCTACGAGCTGTTCTTCGACGACGCCGAAAAGGCGAGCCGGGCGCTGGGCATCGTCCTGACCAAGCGCGGCAAGCACCAGGGCCACGATATCCCAATGTGCGGCGTGCCGGTGCATGCGGCCGACGATTATCTGCAGAAGCTGATCGGCCAGGGATTCCGCGTCGCCGTCTGCGAGCAGATCGAGGATCCGGCCGAAGCCAAGAAGCGCGGCTCCAAATCGGTGGTGCGCCGCGACGTGGTGCGGCTGGTGACGCCGGGCACCATCACCGAGGACAAATTGCTGGCGCCGTCGGAATCGAGCTTCCTGATGGCGCTGGGCCGGGTGAAGGGCGGCAGCGACCATTCCTTCGCGATTGCCTGGATCGATATCTCGACCGGCGCCTTCCGTGTTGCCGAGACCACCGCCGACCGGCTGCTGGCCGACATCTTCCGTGTCGATCCGCGCGAGCTGATCGTCGCCGAGCCGGTGTTCCACGATCCCGAACTGAGGCCGGTGTTCGACGTGCTCGGCCGCGTCGCCAACCCGCAGCCGCCATCGCTGTTCGATTCGGCCTCGGCCACGGGCCGCATCGCCCGCTTCTTCGAGGTGGCGACACCGGACAGTTTCGGCACGTTCTCGCGCGCCGAACTGTCGGCGATCTCGGGCGCCATCGCCTATGTCGAGAAGACGCAAAAAGCCGAGCGCCCGCCTTTGTCGCGGCCGGAGCGCGAGGAGCAGGGCTCGACCCTGTTCATCGATCCGGCGACGCGCGGCAATCTCGAACTCTTACGCACGCTGTCCGGCAGCCGCGAGGGCTCGCTGTTCAAGGCGATCGACCGCACGGTGACCGGCGGCGGCGCAAGGCTGCTCGCCGACCGGTTGATGGCGCCGCTGACCGACCCGGCGGCGATTGGCGCGCGCCTGGATTCGGTGTCGTTCTTCCGCTCCGAAACCCGGCTTTGCCAGGCGGTGCGGACGAGCCTGAAAAGCGTCGCCGACATGCCGCGCGCGCTGTCGCGGCTGGCGCTCAACCGCGGCGGCCCGCGCGACCTTGGCGCGTTGCGCGCCGGTTTCGAGGCGGCCGGCGCCATCGTCGAGATCTTCGCCGCAACCGCCCTGCCCCAGGAATTGGCTGAGGCGATGGCCGCCATCCAGGCGCTGCCGCAGGCGCTTGCCCAGCATCTGACGCAGGCGCTCGGCGAGGAATTGCCGCTGCTCAAGCGCGACGGTGGCTTCCTGCGCGGCGGTTACCACCCGGAACTCGACGAGATGCGGGCGCTGCGCGACGAATCGCGAAAAGTGATTGCCGGGCTGGAGCGCTCGCTGATCGAGGAGACCGGCATCCGCTCGCTGAAGATTCGGCACAACAATGTGCTGGGTTACTACATCGAGGTGACCGCCAACCATCATGCGATCATGACCGGCAGCGATGGCGCCAAGGCGCGCTTCATCCACCGCCAGACCATGGCCAATGCCATGCGCTTCACCACGACGGAGCTTGCCGAACTCGAGACCAAGATCGCCAACGCGGCAGACCGGGCGCTCAGCATCGAACTGGCGGCGTTCGATGCGCTGACGGCGCAAGCCGTCGGCGAGGCGGAAAAGATCCGTGCCGGCGCCGATGCGCTGGCAGCGATCGATGTCTCGGCGGCACTGGCGCTGCTTTCGGAAAGCGAAGCCTGGTGCCGGCCGGTCGTGGATTCCAGCCTGGCCTTCGAAATCTCCGGCGGCCGGCATCCGGTTGTCGAGCAGGCCTTGCGCCGTTCCGGCGACGGGCCGTTCGTCGCCAATGATTGCGACCTGTCGCCGGAGGGGAACGCCAAGAACGGCGCGATCTGGCTGCTGACCGGCCCGAACATGGGCGGTAAATCGACGTTCCTGCGGCAGAACGCGCTGATCGCCATCCTGGCCCAGACCGGCTCCTTCGTGCCGGCAACATCGGCCCATATCGGCGTCGTCGACCGGCTGTTCTCGCGAGTCGGCGCCTCGGACGATCTGGCGCGCGGCCGTTCGACCTTCATGGTCGAGATGGTCGAGACGGCGGCGATCCTCAACCAGGCCGGCGAACGGGCGCTGGTGATCCTCGACGAGATCGGCCGCGGCACCGCCACCTTCGACGGCCTGTCGATCGCCTGGGCGGCGGTGGAATACCTGCATGAGAAGAACCGCTGCAGGGCGATCTTCGCCACCCATTTCCACGAAATGACCTCGCTCGCCGGCAAGCTGGCGCGGCTCCACAACGTCACCATGCGGGTCAAGGAATGGGAAGGCGACGTCGTCTTCCTGCACGAGGTCGGCAAGGGTGCCGCCGACCGCTCCTATGGCGTGCAGGTGGCGCGGCTCGCCGGCCTGCCGGAAGCGGTGGTCGACCGGGCCAAGCAGGTGCTGCACCAGTTGGAGGAAGGCGAGGTTTCCGGCAAGACCAACCGGCTGGTCGACGACCTGCCGCTGTTTTCCGTGGCCATGAAGCGGGAGGCGCCGAAGCCGGTGAAGAGCGACGCGCTCGGCGCCGCGCTGGGCGAGATCAACCCCGACGAGATGACGCCGAGGGAAGCGCTGGAAGCGCTTTACCGGCTGAAGGGACTGGCGGGGAAGTAATTAGATCATCTCCAGCCCACGCTTGCGCGTCGGTGGCGGGAACGCACGGTCGAGATCGGCGAGATCCCCAGCTGTGAGCTTTATGTCGAGCGCCGCAAAATTCTGGCGGACATGTTCCTGGCTGCTGGCCTTTGGAATGGCGATGATGCCGTCCTGATGCATCACCCAGGCCAGCGCGATTTGTGCCGCGGTCGCATTGTGGCGGGCGGCGACGGCGTCAAGCCCAGTATTGCGTGCCAGCGCGCCCTGCTCGACCGGCGAATAGGCCATCAAAGGGATGCCGCGCTTGCGGCTCCAGGGCGCCAGATCGAATTCGGGGCCACGTCGGACCAGATTGTAAAGCACCTGGTTGGTCTGGACGTTGCCACCGTCGGGCAAACCGGCCAGGTCCTCCATGTCCTCGGTGTCGAAATTGCTGACGCCCCAATGGCGGATCTTGCCGGCCCTCCTCAAGGCCTCGAAGGCTTCGACCGTCTCCGCCAAAGGCACGCTGCCCGGCCAATGCAGGAGATAGAGATCGATGCGGTCGGTGCGCAGGCGCTTCAGGCTGTTCTCGCAGGCGCGCTGCACGCCAGCGCGCGACGCGTTCGATGGCAGAACTTTCGAGACCACGAAGACCTCGGCGCGGCGCCCGGCAATGGCTTGCGCCACCACTTCCTCGGCGCCGCCGCTGGCATACATTTCGGCGGTGTCGATCAGCGTGAGGCCAAGATCGAGGCCGAGTTTGAGAGCGTTGACCTCATCGGCACGGCGACGCGAATCCTCACCCATCTTCCACGTGCCCTGGCCGAGCACTTGAATGGCTTCGCCAGAAGGCAGCGTGGTGGTTCTGATGGTGGATGGCATGGCAGGCTCCGTTTGAGGCCGAATCGCATCACAGGGCGGGCGAGAGAATCCAGAGGCGTTCTCGCCCAAATCTCCCCGTCGCGAAAGGCTCACTTCACTGGATGCGCGGCGAGCCAATCCTGCATCTGCTTGATCTCGGCTTCCTGCGCGGCGATGACGCCTTCGGCGAGCTTGCGGATTTCCGGGTCCTTACCGTTGGCAAGCTCGACCTTGGCCATGTCGATGGCGCCCTGGTGGTGCGGGATCATGCCGCGGACGAAATCGACATCGGCATTGCCGGTGTATTTGACCATCACGTCCTTGTGCATCTTGTCCATCGCCTTCTTGTAGCCAACGGTGGCAGGGCTTTGCGCACCCATCGACATGCCAGCCATGTCGTGTTTCATCTCTTCGCTCTGCGCCGGAACGCTTTCGAGGAAGACGGCGAGCAGCATTCCCGCCGCCATCAGCAAAAGCACGAGTTTCTTGGCCAAGGTCATTCATGGTCTCCTGTTGGTTGAGTTTCGTATTTGGGGGTTTGGATCAGAGTTTCAACGTTCGCAGCCGCAATGCGTTGGCGATGACCGAGACGGAAGACAGGCTCATCGCCGCTGCCGCCAGCATCGGCGACAAAAGCATGCCGGTGAGCGGATAGAGCACGCCTGCGGCGACGGGCACGCCAAGGACATTGTAGAGGAAGGCGAAGAACAGGTTCTGGCGGATGTTGCCGATCGTCGCCTGGGCCAGCGTGCGAGCGCGCACGATGCCGTTGAGGTCGCCCTTGACCAAAGTGATGCCGGCGCTTTCGACCGCGACATCGGCGCCGGTGCCCATGGCGATGCCGACATCGGCGCTGGCCAAGGCCGGCGCATCGTTGACGCCGTCGCCGGCCATGGCGACGCCGGCGCCCCTGCCGCGCAGTTCCTCGACCAGGGCTGCCTTCTGTTCCGGCAACAGGCCGGCGCGAACCTCGTCGATGCCGAGGCTTTTGGCGATTGCGTTGGCCGTGCGCTCATTGTCGCCGGTCGCCATGATGATCCTGAGTCCGCTGTCATGCAGCGCCTTGATCGCCTCGGCGGTGGTCGCCTTGATGGGATCGGCGACGGCGACGATGCCGGCCAGTCTGCCGCCGACAGCGACGAACATCGCCGTCTTGCCATCGCCCTGCAGCGCTTCTGCGCCGGCCGAAACGGCGGAAACGTCAACGCCGAGATCGCCCATCATCGCGGCATTGCCGAGCGCGACGGCCTTACCCGACACCGTGCCGGAAACACCCTTGCCGGTAACCGCCTCGAAATCGCCGGCGTCGGTGACGGTCGCACCGCGCGCCGCGGCGCCCTCGACGATGGCCTCGGCCAGCGGATGTTCCGAGCCCTTCTCCAGGCTCGCGGCGAGCCCCAGCAATTCGTCTTCGGAAAAGCCGGTTGCCACGACGACATCCGTCAGTTTCGGTCTGCCCTCGGTCAGCGTGCCGGTCTTGTCGACGATCAGCGTGTCGACGGAGGCGAAGCGTTCGAGCGCGGCGGCTTCCTTGATCAGCACGCCAGCATGCGCCCCGCGTCCGGTGGCGGTCATGATCGACATCGGCGTGGCGAGGCCAAGCGCACAGGGACAGGCGATGATCAGCACCGAGACCGCCGAGACGATGGCGAAGATCAGGCTGGGCTCGGGGCCGAAGACGGCCCAGGCGATGAAGGCCACAACGGCGACAAGGACGACGGCCGGGACAAAGTAGAAGGAAACGCGGTCTGCCAGCCCCTGGATCGGCGCGCGCGAGCGCTGTGCCTTGGCGACGAGTTCGACGATGCGCGCCAGCGTGGTCTCTGCGCCGATCCGTTCGGCACGCATGATCAGCGAACCTTGTTTGTTGAGCGTGCCGCCGGTGAGAGCGTCGCCCTCGGCCTTTTCGACCGGCAGCGGCTCGCCCGTGATCATCGATTCGTCGATGGAGGAGCGGCCTTCGAGCACCGTGCCGTCGACCGGCACGGCATCACCGGGCCGGATACGCAGGCGATCGCCAGCCTTGACGCTGTCCAGCGGCACATCGGCCTCGGAACCGTCTTCGGCCATACGGCGCGCGGTCTTCGGCGCCAGATCGAGCAAGGCGCGGATTGCCGACCCGGTCTTTTCGCGGGCACGCAATTCCAGCACCTGGCCGAGGAAAACCAGCGCGACAATAACGGCGGCGGCCTCGAAATAGACCGGCACCGCGCCGCCATGGCCGCGGAACTGATGCGGGAAGATGTCCGGAAACAGGGTGGCGACGACGCTGTAGATGTAGGCCGCGCCGACGCCTAGCGAAATCAGCGTCCACATGTTGGGGCTGCGGTTGAGGACAGACTCCCAGCCACGGTGGAAGAAGGGAAAAGCGGCCCAGAGCACCACCGGGCTTGCCAGGAGCAATTCTATCCAGACCTTTGTGCGATCATCGACCCAGCTTTCGAACGACACTCCAATCATTGGCGCCATCGCGACGATCAGAAGCGGGATCGACAGGACTGCGCTGACCCAGAACCGCCTGGTGAAATCGACCAGTTCGGGATTTGGCCCTTCATCGCCCGATGGCACGCCCATCGGCTCAAGCGCCATGCCACAGATCGGGCAGGAGCCGGGCTTGTCGCGGACGATTTCGGGATGCATCGGGCAGGTGTACTGCGTGCCCTTGGGCGCGGGCGGCGGTGCCGGCCTGTCGCCGAGATAAGTCTGCGGTGCCGCCTCGAATTTCGCCTTGCAGCCGGCGGAACAGAAATAGAAGCCCTGGCCTTCATGGCGCACGAAGTGCCTGGCTGTGGCACGGTCGACGCTCATGCCACAGACGGGGTCGGTGGCCGTGAGGTATTGTTCCGGCTCGGCCTGGAATTTCGAACGGCAGCGCTCGCTGCAGAAATGGTAGAGGCGACCGCCATGCTCCGATGTCGGCTTGCCGACGGCTGGATCCACGGTCATGCCGCAGACCGGATCGCGCAGAACGGCTGCAGTATCGGCGCCTTTCGGCGCGCAACAACTGCCGTGCGCGCCTTGTGCGTGGTGATCGCCGCGATGGTCATGGTCTGGGTGCGTCATTCCAAAATGCCTCTATGCCTCTGCCTGATCGCGGAGGTAGTGCTTCCAGTAACTGGAAGGTCAAGGGCTGTTCCGATTTTTTCGTTTCTGGCCCGGCATTGGCCGCTCACCCTGTACCAGGTGGCTACATCGTGTCGAAGCAAATGGCACGCGACGTCCTCTGTTGGCTCTGCCATTGCGGCATGATATCCACCCGAGAAAGATCAACAAACCATAGCATCACCTGTGCTTGAAGGCTCCCGCGGTGCTTGGCGGTTCCCGCCGGTTCGCTGGAAGCAAGGGTTTTGAAAAAATATCTCGTGAAAATGAAGCGTCTGGTCATCAACCTCGATCGATCTCCCGAGCGGCTTGCCCACATGTCGAGGGAATTCGCCCGCATCGGCGTTGGGTTCGAACGGGTCGCGGGGGTCGATGGCAAGGAACATCCCGACCTGATTCTGCAGCCGCAGCACGCAATACACGCCACCCGGCCGCTCTCCGGCAGCGAAATCGCCTGCCTGCACAGTCATCGAGCCTGCTGGACGATCATTGCCCAGGATGAGGCCCCATACGGCGCCGTGTTCGAGGACGACATGGTCTTCTCCAGTAGGGCCGGGGCGTTGCTGGGCGATACGAGTTGGGTGCCGGCGGACGCCGATGTCGTGAAGCTCGAGACATTCTTCTCCACAACCGTGATCCAGAGGAGAAGGACCTCTGCCGGACATGGTTTTTCCATGGCCCGGCTCCGCAAGGGCCATCCGGGGGCCGGTGGTTATCTGCTCTCGCGGCGGACGGCGCGCGACTTTCTGGAGGCAACGGCGCAGGTCAGCATTGCTACCGATGATCTCATCTTCAACCCCGTCATGTCGGCCGGCAAGACCATCTACCAACTTGTTCCGGCGCTCTGCGCACAGGATCAATTCGTCGACGGAAGGCTGCCAAGCCTGCTTGACCACGAACGCGATGCCGCGCGGACCGCTAGCGGGCTTATGACAAGGCAGAGGAAGCCGATGACCGTGAGAATCAGCAGAGAGGCCGGGCGAACCGCACGGTGGATCGCCGATTTCTGCAGATTCCGGCAACGGATCGTCGTTCCCATCGATCCGATCGAGGCAACGGACTAGCCCGCTTGCCGGGCCACCAGAAGGCCCCATACCCAGCGCCGCGAAAACACGCTATAGACGCCGCCCAAATGGCAAGGCCGACTGATACCTATGGCGAAAATCTCCCTGAAGCTGGATGAACTGATCGACGGCGAAGCCTTGCGCCGCGAGATGACCGCGCTGACGACGGCCACGGCGGGTGACGGTTCGGGAGCCGCCGCCCGCGCCGGTGTGCTGCAGCTTCTCAAGGCCCGGCTCGCCGAAGGCCGGAGGATTGCCGAGGCCATGCTGAAGGAGGATGGCGGCGGCAATGCCTGCGCCGAGCGATTGTCGCATCTGATGGATGAGCTGATCCGGGCGCTTTACGATTTCGCGGCGACGCATGTGTACCGCGTGAAGAACCGTTCGTCGGCCGAACGCATGGCCGTCGTGGCGGTCGGCGGCTATGGCCGCGGCACGCTGGCGCCGGGATCCGACATCGATCTTCTGTTCCTCTTGCCCTACAAGCAGACACCATGGGGCGAGCAGACCGTCGAATACATGCTCTACATGCTGTGGGATCTCGGCCTAAAGGTCGGCCACGCCACCCGCAACATCGACGAGTGCCTGCGGCTGTCGCGCACCGACATCACCATCCGCACCTCGATCCTGGAAGCGCGCTTCCTGTGGGGCGAACGCAAGCTCTATGACGAGTTGATGCTGCGCTTCGACCACGAGGTGGTGCGCACGACCGGCCCGGAATATGTCCAGGCCAAGCTCGCCGAGCGCGACGAGCGCCATGCCAAGGCCGGCGAAAGCCGCTACCTGGTCGAACCCAACGTCAAGGACGGCAAGGGCGGCCTGCGCGACCTGCAGACGCTGTTCTGGATCGGCAAATACTTCTACCGGGTGCGCACCGGCGAGGAACTGGTCGAAAAGGGCGTCTTCACCGAGGCCGAGTACCGCGAGTTCCAGAAGGCCGAGGACTTCCTGTGGGCGGTGCGCTGCCACATGCATTTCCTCACCGGCAAGGCCGAAGAGCGGCTGCATTTCGACATCCAGCGCGAGATCGCCGAGCGGCTCGGCTACACCACCCATCCCGGCCTGTCGGCGGTCGAGCGCTTCATGAAACACTATTTCCTTGTCGCCAAGGATGTCGGCGACCTGACCCGCATCTTTTGCGCGGCGCTCGAGGAGGAACAGGCCAAGCACGTTCCCGGCTTCAATCGCATCTTCCTCACCTTCCAGCGCCGCAAGCGCAAGCTTGCCGGCACGTCCGATTTCATTGTCGACAACCACCGCATCAACATCGCCGACGACCAGGTGTTCGAGCGCGATCCGGTCAATCTGCTCAGGCTGTTCTGGTTCGCAGACAAGCACGGGCTGGAATTCCACCCCGATGCGCTGAAGCTGCTCACCCGCTCGCTCGGCCTGGTCAACAAATCGCTGCGGCGCGACGAAGAGGCCAACCGGCTGTTCCTCGACATATTGACCTCCGACCGCAATGCCGAACTCAATCTGCGGCGCATGAACGAGGCGGGGCTGCTGGGCAGGCTGATCCCCGATTTCGGCAAGATCGTCGCCATGATGCAGTTCTCGATGTACCACCACTACACGGTCGACGAGCACCTGATCCGCTGCATCGGCGTGTTGGCCGAGATCGAGCGCGGCGATGGCGAAAAGGTGCATCCGCTGTCGCATTCGCTTATGCCCGGCCTGAAGAAGAGCCGCGAGGCGCTTTATGTCGCCGTCTTGCTGCACGACATCGCCAAGGGCAGGCCGGAGGACCATTCCGAGGCAGGCGCCCGCATCGCACGGCGCATCTGCCCGCATATGGGGATGTCGGCGGCGGACACGGAAACCGTCGCCTGGCTGGTCGAGAACCATCTCGTCATGTCGATGACGGCGCAGACCCGCGACCTCAACGACCGTAAGACCATCGAGGATTTCGCCTCGATCGTGCAGTCGGTCGAGCGGCTGAAGCTCTTGTTGATCCTCACTGTCTGCGACATCAGGGGCGTCGGGCCGGGTGTGTGGAACGGCTGGAAGGGCCAGTTGCTGCGCACGCTCTACTACGAGACCGAACTGCTCCTGACCGGCGGTTTCTCGGAAGTGTCGCGCGCCCAGCGCACGGTGGCGGCGCGCGAACGCCTGGCCGAGGCACTCGCGGACTGGTCCGACAAGGACCGCAAGCGCTATGTCGGGCTGCATTACGAGAATTATCTGCTCACGGTCGACCTGCCGGATCAGCTGCGCCACGCCGAATTCGTCCGCGAGGCCGACGCGGCCGGCAAGAAGCTCGCCACCATGGTCAAGACCCACCAGTTCGAGGCGGTGACCGAAATCACCGTGCTGGCGCAGGACCACCCCCGCCTTCTGTCGGTCATTGCCGGGGCATGCGTCGGCGCCGGCGGCAATATCGTCGACGCGCAGATCTTCACCACCGCCGACGGCCGCGCGCTCGACACCATCCTGATTTCGAGGGAATTCGACCGTGACGAGGACGAACGCCGTCGTGCCGAGCGTGTCGGCCGGCTGATCGAGGACGTGCTGTCGGGCAAGAGCTGGCTGCCGGAGATGATCGAGAAGCGCACCAAGCCAAAGCGCGGCGCCAAGGTGTTCAAGATCCCGCCTCGCGCCGAAATCCGCAACGCGCTGTCGAACCGGTTTTCGGTCATCGAGGTCGAGGGGCTCGACCGCCCGGGCCTGCTGTCTGAGATCACCGGCACGCTGTCCGACCTGTCGCTCGACATCGCCTCGGCGCACATCACCACTTTCGGCGAAAAGGTCATCGACACCTTCTATGTGACAGACCTCACCGGCCAGAAGATCGACAACCCGACCCGCATCGCCACCATCCGCAACCGGCTGATGGCAGCGCTCGAAGGCATCGCGCCCGAACGCGGCGGCAAGGCCAAGGCGGCGGCCGAGTGACAGCCTCCATCACTTTGTCCCAATTCCGCAGGCAGTTCCCAAAAGCATGAGCCTCGTCAAGAAATTCGCAACGGTCGCTTCCGGCACGCTGATGAGCCGCGCGCTTGGTTTCGGCCGCGAGATGCTGATGGCGGCAGCGCTCGGCACCGGACCGGTGGCCGACGCCTTCAACGCCGCCTTCCAGTTCCCCAACACCTTTCGCCGGCTGTTTGCCGAAGGCGCGTTCAACGCCGCCTTCGTGCCGCTGTTTGCCAAGGAGATCGAAACGCACGGCACCGACGGCGCCAAGCGTTTTTCCGAGGAAGTGTTCGGCGTGCTGTTCTCGGCGCTGCTGGCGCTGACCATCGCCATGGAACTGGCGATGCCGCTGATCGTGCGCTACCTGGTGGCGCCGGGCTTTGCCGACACGCCGGGCAAATTCGAGACGACCGTCCTGCTGGCGACGATCATGTTCCCCTATCTCATCTGCATGTCGCTCGCGGCCATGATGGCCGGCATGCTGAATTCGCTGCGCCGCTATTTCGCGGCGGCGATCGCGCCCGCTTTCCTCAACATCATCCTGATCAGCGTACTTGGCTATGCCTGGTATCACGGGCTGGATGCGCATGCCGTAGGCTTCAGCCTGTCCTGGGGCGTGCTGGCGGCGGGGCTGGTGCAGCTCGCCATCGTCTGGGTGGCGGTGCGCAATGCCGGCATCTCGATCGGCTTCCGCCGGCCGAAGATGACGCCGAACGTCAAGCGCCTGCTGATCCTGGCCCTGCCGGCGGCGATCACCGGCGGCATCACCCAGATCAACCAGTTGATCGGCACGGCAATCGCGTCGGCGCAGGACAGTGCGGTGTCCTCGCTCGCCTATGCCGACCGCGTCTATCAGCTGCCGCTCGGTGTCGTCGGCGTGGCGGTGGCGATCGTGCTGTTGCCCGAACTGTCGCGGGCGCTGAAATCGGGCAATCTCATCGAGGCCGCCAATCTGCAGAACCGCTCCGTCGAGTTCACTCTGTTCATGACCTTGCCGGCGGCGGCGGCGCTCTGGGTGATGTCGGAGCCGATCGTGCGGCTGGTCTATGAGCGCGGCGCGTTTGCCGCCAACCATTCGACCCCGACCGTGGCGGCGATCCTGGCGATCTTCGGCCTTGGCCTGCCGGCCTTCGTGCTGATCAAGGCCTTCACCCCGGGCTATTTCGCCCGCGAGGACACGCGCACGCCGATGATCTTCGCCGCCATCTCGGTGGCGGTGAACGTCGCCACCGCGCTGACGCTGTTTCCCAGGATGGGCGCACCCGGCATTGCGGTGGCCTCGGCCGTGGCCGGCTGGGTCAACGCGCTGATGCTGCTTGCGGTCTTGATCCGGCGCGGCCATTGGGGCCGCGACGTGCCGCTGCTGAAGCGCATTCCCCGGCTGGTGCTGTCGGCGGCGGTGATGGCGGTGGCGCTGTATTTCGCCGAGCACTGGCTGGCCGTCAGGCTCGGTCCCGGCTCGCCGCTGGTCGTCAAGGCGACGACGCTGCTGGCGTTGGTGGCCGGCGGGGCGTTGCTCTACTTCGTCACCGCCTTTGCCACCGGCGGCGCCGATTTCGGCATGATCCGGAGAAACATCGGGCGTAAGGGATCGCCGCCTGTCGGCTGACGATCCCCGGACTCTTGATACTACCGGATGCCGTTCGACCGCCTTAATCCCTGTTGATATGCGAGAATCCCTGTGGATATGCGAGCGCTGAGGCGCCATCGCCTCCTCGTGTATTGCCTTTGGCGCCGACTGACAGCAGGACAAGCCTAGATTGCATTTGCCGCTAACGTTGGAGGGCTCGATGGACAGGCTGTCACTCGAAGATTTTGTTGATGACCAGCCTTGGGAAGACGACGTTCCGCTTCTGGAAGACATTTCCAGTGAAAATCCGATAGCGGGCGTGCGAATGCAGCGGCTGGTTACAAGGGGCGACAAGCGTGGCGAGCTTACGGTCCTCATGTCGGCACTGGTGGAGCCCATAAGCCCGCCGCCACATGTCTATCTGGTATCGGCCGAGGCGGGATCGATCAGGGCGTGGGTCTATCACAAGCGACAGTTCGACCGGCTCGCCTATACAAATGGCGACCTGAGGGTCGTGCTCTACGATCTGCGCGAGGATAGTCCGACCTACGAAAAACTGAAGGTCCTCGACGTCGGCGCGGCAAACAAGATCCTGCTGACGATTCCGCCCTATGTCGTTCACGGGATTCAGAATCGGGGCAGGAGCACCGCGACATTCATCAACATGCCGACAACCGTCTACGATCCTAAGCATCCGGACAAATCACGAATCCCCTTCGATCATCCGGGCATCCCTTACAAATTCGGATAACATGACCACGTTTTCCGTCATCATGGCCACCTACAATCGCGGCAGGCATATTCTTCCGTCGATCCAATCGGTGCTGAGCCAGACCTGTCGGGACTTCGAGCTGTTGGTGGTAGGCGATTGCTGCACTGACGATACCGCGGATGTGGTTCGGGCGCTCGCGTCTCCGCAAATCCGCTGGTTGAACCTGCCCGAGCGCGGCGGCAGCCAAGCCTTCCCCAACAATGCGGGCATAGAGATGTCGTGCGGGCGATATATTGCCTATCTCGGTCATGACGATATCTGGGCTCCGGACCATCTCCAGGCACTGGCAGATCTTTTCGGGCACAGCCCGCAGCCGGACTTTGTCGTGAGCGGCGCGATATTTCATGGCCCCAGGGCAAGCAATTTCCGGTGGGTGACCGGCATCTTCGACGAATCGGACACCGCTCTCAGGCACTTCTTCCCGCCTTCCAGTTTCGGTCACCGACGCGACGTCGCCGATCGAGTTGGGAAATGGCGCCATCCCAAAGAGATCACAGCGCCCGTTGACGCGGATTTCCTTTTGCGGGCGGCAGGGTCCGGGATGAATTTTGTCTCGACACAGCGGATCACCGTCCACAAATTCGCGGCCGGCCACCGCTACCTGAGTTATACGAGCCACACTTCGGACGAGCAGGAGCGAATGGTCCGGCGAATGGCCCGGCCGGGATATAACGGCTTTCTGGCGTCCGAGCTGGCCAAGGCGAAGGCCGCCGGCGCCTACATGGTGGTCGTGCATCCGGATTACGGGCGCTATGAAAATGGTCAGGTTTCGAGTCAGAATGCGATGGCCAAGGGCGTCGTCCGCCCGGATCTGCGCAAGCTCAGACAGCGTGAGGTCATCAAGCAGGACAACTCGCCCAAAGCGCTCGATTGGTTTCCACTCCAAGCGGGCGGCGACTGGGTATTGTGGGTCGGCTGCAATCCGCGCCCAAAGCTGCTTGTGCCGTTCAAGTATGCCGGCAAGGCGCGGATTCGCCTGGACATCCGGCACCCTCTACGCGAGGCGCTGACCAAGCTCAAATTGTCCGTAAACGGCCAGCTGGCTGTGGCAAGCCTTTGCAACGTGCGCCAAGAAGGCAACCTCTGGAACGCACAAGCGACGTTTGAAACGGCGCTGCGAAGGGACGATCATACGATCCTGGAGCTTCATCTCACCAGATTGCAAAGACCCGCGGCACGCAACGGCATCGGCGTTGGCGACATAGAGGTGACCCCGTTGGGGTGGCGAAGCAATGTTGCAAAAGGCGCGCGGCTGCTGGCAAAGTTCCGTCCAACCCGCTGATAGCTCTTGCCGGTTTTTCACCCTTCGTCCATAAGCGCGCCGTCGCAAGACTTTCGCCGCGTGCGGTTTCCAGCCGCATGATCGGCTCCAAAAAGTCTGCAACTTTTTGGAATCACGCTTTTACGGCCCTCCACAAGCCATGAGGAAACCTATGTCCGCCTTCAAGCCACTCGTCTTCTCCGGCGTCCAGCCGACCGGCAATCTGCATCTCGGCAACTATCTCGGCGCCATCAAAAAATTCGTCGCCCTGCAAGAAACGTCCGATTGCATCTACTGCGTCGTCGACCTGCATTCGCTGACCGCGCAGCTCGTTTATGACGACCTCGCAGACCAGACGCGCTCGATCACCGCCGCCTTCCTTGCCTCGGGCATCGACCCGAAGAAGCACATCGTCTTCAACCAGTCGCGGGTGATGCAGCATGCCGAGCTCGCCTGGATCTTCAATTGCGTCGCGCGCATCGGCTGGATGAACAAGATGACGCAGTTCAAGGACAAGGCCGGCAAGGACCGCGAAAATGCCTCGCTGGGCCTGCTCGCCTATCCCTCGCTGATGGCTGCCGACATCCTGCTCTACCGCGCCACGCATGTGCCGGTGGGCGAGGACCAGAAGCAGCATCTCGAGCTGACCCGCGACATCGCCCAGAAATTCAACAATGATTTTTCCGACCGCATCGCCAGGCTTGGCGTCGGCGTCGAGATGCAGGTCGGCGAGGAGACGGTGAACGGCTTCTTCCCGATCACCGAGCCGGTGATCGGCGGCCCGGCGGCGCGCATCATGAGCCTGCGCGACGGTTCGAAGAAGATGTCGAAGTCGGATCCGTCGGACCTGTCGCGCATCAACCTGACCGACGATGCCGACACCATCTCGAAAAAGATCCGCAAGGCCAAGACCGATCCAGAGGCTTTGCCGAGCGAAGTCGACGGGCTGGAAAGCCGGCCGGAAGCGGAAAACCTTGTCGGCATCTATGCCGGGCTGGCCGAGATGTCGAAGGCCGACGTGCTGAAGGAATTCGGCGGCCAGCAGTTTTCCGTGTTCAAGCCGGCACTCGCCGACCTTGCGGTGGAGAAGCTGGCGCCGATCGCCGGCGAGATGCGCCGCATCGAAGGCGACCGCGCCTATGTCGACGCGGTGCTCAGGGACGGCGGCGAACGCGCCGGCGTGCTCGCCGAAACGACGATGAAGACGGTGCGCGACATCATCGGGCTGCTTCAGAGCTGATCCGCATCGTCAGTGCAGCGCACCATTCCGGCACAAGACATCCTGGCCTAAGGTCGGCGGCTTGCCGCCGGTCGGCGGCGGTGGCAGATTGCGGCCGAAAACGCACTCGCGTCACTGATTTTGAAATCAGCCAGAGTTGGATATCAAGGGCAATGCGAATTTCAAAATCAGGGACACGAGCAAACGATTGATTTCTAGTGTCGTTTTTGATTTCGAAGTTCGCTCGGAGCGCGATATCGAAAGCAGGCGAACTTCGAAATCACGACACTAGGTAGATAGACATGGTCTCCAAACGCCTCAGCCGCGAAGCCGGTCATCGCAGGAAATTCCTGACGATCATCGACGATACGCCCGAGTGCGAGCGCGCCGTCGCCTACGCCTCGAAGCGGGCGCAGAGCACCAGCGGCACGTTGGTGCTGCTCTATGTCATAGTACCGGACGATTTCCAGCATTGGCTGGGCGTCGAGAAGATCATGCGCGAGGAGGCGAACGCCACGGCGCGCGCGGCTCTCGATGGCTATGCCAACAAGGTACGCCAGAAGCTCGGCATCGAGCCGGAGATGGTGGTGCGTGAAGGCAAGCCGACGGAAGAGATCCACAAACTGATCGAGGAAGACCAGGACATCGCCATCCTGGTGCTGGCGGCCGGCGCCGGCAAGGAAGGCCCCGGGCCGCTGGTCGGTGCCGTGGCCGGCAAGGGCGCCGCCTTCCCCATTCCGGTCACGGTGGTGCCGCAGAATCTGTCCGACGAGGAGATCGACAGCCTCGCTTGAAGCCCGCCCGGGATTCTGTCCCCCCGCCAGCAAAAACATTCCGCCAGCCAGCCGTTCGGGCGATGCGTTTCGCTTGAATGTCCTGCCGATAAGGCCTATTTAGAACTATTCCAAACTATCTGCCCGTAACGGGCACGGAGACGGCCATGTTCATCCAGACCGAATCGACGCCCAATCCGGCGACGTTGAAATTCCTGCCCGGCAAGGAAGTGCTGATGGAAGGTACCGCCGATTTCCGCGATGCCGACAGTGCGGCAACGGCCTCGCCGCTGGCCGGCCGGCTGTTCGAAATCCCCGGTGTCACCGGTGTCTTCTTCGGCTACGATTTCATCACGGTGACCAAGGACGGCCCCGACTGGCAGCACCTGAAGCCGGCGATCCTTGGCGCCATCATGGAGCATTTCATGTCCGGCGCGCCTGTCATGGCGAAAAGCGGCCCGGCCGCAGAGACCAGCCAGACCGGCGAGTTCTACGACAAGGCGGACGAGGAACTCGTCATCACCATCAAGGAACTGCTCGACACCAGGGTGCGCCCGGCGGTGGCCCAGGATGGCGGCGACATCACCTTCCGCGGCTTCGAGAACGGCACGGTGTTCCTGCATATGAAGGGCGCCTGCGCCGGCTGCCCGTCATCGACGGCGACGCTGAAGCACGGCATCCAGAACCTGCTTCGGCATTTCGTGCCGGAAGTGCAGCAGGTCGAACAGGTCGCCTGACCACCCCCGTTGCCAGCACGATTTCGGTCGTAAAAAACAAAAAACCGGGCCGAATTGCCCGGTTTTCTGTTTGGGACGTCCGTTGTTGCCTAGACGGTCCGCGTACGAACTTGCCTTCTCGTTGGCCATGATCCCGCGAGGGATCCTGGTCCTTACATCACGATGACCTTGGCGCCGACCGAGGCGCGGTCATAGAGATCGATGATGTCCTGGTTCATCAGCCTGATGCAGCCGGACGACATCGCCTTGCCGATTGAATTCCATTCCGGGCTGCCGTGCAGGCGGTAGCCCATGTCGCCGCCCTTGTTGAAGAGATACATGGCGCGCGCGCCAAGTGGGTTCTTCAGGCCCGGCTCCATGCCATTGGCGAACTTCGCCAGTTCCGGCTGGCGCCTGATCATTTCGCGGGGCGGCGTCCAGGTCGGCCATTCGCGCTTCAGCGCGATATGGGCGGTGCCGTGCCATTCGAAGCCTTCGCGACCAACGCCGATGCCGTAGCGGATCGCGAGCCCGTCACCCTCGACGAAGTAGAGATACTTGTTCTGCGTATCGACGATGATGGTGCCTGGCTTTTCCTTGGTGTCGTAGTTCACTTCCTGCCGGTGATACTGCCTCGGCACCTTTTCGATCGGGATGCGCGGCAGTTGGTAGCCAGCATCGGTCACTGCGCCGTAGTCGTTGGAGAAGATCTGCCCGCCGATGGTGCTGCAGCCGGCGATGGCCGTGGACAGCGCCAATGCGGCAATTATTGCAAGCGACTTCATGCGCATGAGATGATCCGGTGCCCTGCCCAAATGTCAGCGGCACGAGTCGGCCGCTTTCTTGCGATCATTCATGCTGGCATTTGCTTTGCTTGCCAAGCGCACGATGCCTATATGCTGGGACTTACGTGCTGGTATGCGTATCAGTATGGCATTTCAGCAACAGCCTTCACCGGATTGTGAAGGAAATTCAATGGGCCTGACTCGCAGGCCCGGCAAAATCGAGGACCACGCCATGAATGTCGGCGATGCCGCCCATCGTTCAGGCCTGCCGGCCAAGACCATTCGCTACTATGAGGAGATCGGTCTGATCGCGCCGGCGCGCGCCGCCAACGGCTACCGCGACTATTCCGGTGACGACATCCATCGGCTGACCTTCCTGCGCCGCGCGCGCAACCTCGGTTTTTCCATCGACGATTGCCGCCAGCTGATGGCGCTGTACCAGGATCGCGGCCGCGCCAGCGCCGACGTGCGCGAGATCGCCGCCGCTCATGTCACGGCCATCGAGGAGAAGGTGCGCGAGCTGCAGTCGATGCGCTCGACCCTGCAGAAACTGATCCACGCCTGCCATGGCGACGAGCGGCCGGATTGCCCGATCCTGGATGACATGGCAGGGGCTGCGGCGCCTGGCGACAAGGCCGTCTCAGCTAGACCATAGCAGACCCTAGCAAGGGATTTTGGGCAGACCACCCAGCGAGATGGCTTCCGGTCATGCGCCGCATTGGGCGCCATTGTTCGCCCTCTACCGGCCAAGACGGCGCGCCATTAAGTTAGGCAATGCTTATAGACTCCTCGCCAGAGCGGCGGCATTCTCCTCTCGGGAGGGGGAGTGGACAAGTCTCGACCGCTGGCGGAGGCGTGCCAGGGGTCGCCGGCATTGGCGTCCCTCGCGCAACACCATCTGGTGGACATTGATTGCCGCGGCGATCGCCATCCTGGCCAGCCTGATCGCCGTCAAGGCCGGGCCGCCTCTCGTGGGCTGCAATATCAAGGGAAATATCAGCTACAATACGGGCGAGCGCATCTATCACGTTCCCGGACAGCAATATCACAACGAGACCCGGATCAGCCTGTGGAAGGGCGAACGCTGGTTCTGTTCGGAACAAGAAGCTCGAAAGGCTGGCTGGCGAAAATCAAGATTATGAGAACGTCCGGCCAGGTCCGGTGGAACCAGGGACTTCAGTCTTATTTGCGCGATCGCTAATATACATATAGGTTAATCAGCGCGGGGACAATCACACCCAAAGCCCAAACCCGCAATGGCCGGCGCAGCCCCCTTTAGACCCAAAGCCAAACTGCGCCGGCCATTCCGCCAGGCATATTCCTTACGTCAGTCCTCATATGTCGGCTAACTAAAGTAACGGAACGTCCAATGGACATTTGAGGAACTTAAAAGGTCCCCTCAGACCTTTGTACACCGGCACGCAAGACTTTAGTCTTGCCGCCCTCTAGTGAAGAGCGCAAGTTGATCGCCACGACATAGGGCTCCACAGAGATGAATACCAGACTGCCCCCAGCCGGATATTGCGCGATCACGGAAGGCCCCTAGGGCTGGGGTTCGCCAACCCAATCGACCGGCAGAGAGCGATTGCGTAATCGACCATTGTTCCACGAGCGATCGTGCTTTGCATGCGCCGCTTGCAACGCACCCCGTAGGAACGACCCGGCACGCTCGCAGTCGGGGGGACATGGGGTCGTGCCGGGTCGTTGCGGGTCAGGCTTTTGGGATCGTCTCCGCACTGCCTAAGCTATATGCATATTAGCCACAGCTCAATTAAGACTGAAGTCCCGCCCACGGATTACCCAGCTGCAGAGAGCAGAACCTGTTCCGTGCTGGATCACGGGATGAATGTTTGACAGGGCCGATACACCCAAAAGAAGTCAGGATCGGTTCTTGAAGGCTTGATTTGAAGGGCATACCGTCAGCCCAATGGGCTTGGTGACACGATGTTGAACGACGAAAAAGACAAGCAGTTTTGGGCTTTGGACCTGGACGCTCTGCGCAAGGCTTTCGACACGTACGTTCAAGAGCACAAAACCACGGCAGCGGAGTGGGGGGAACACGCCAAGCGGTTCCTCGAAAAACAACGCGTTCGTCAGCGCGAATCGAACTGATTCCCGGCGCAGGAGCCGCACCGGTCCTACAGTGGTAGCCATTCCCCTACGGCTGGGTAGGGCTAGATCGAATTTAACTCGTGCCCTTAGGCACGAAGAAACACGTCCATCTGAATCTGTAGTAGGCCTCGAACTTCGTATGGGGAATGATCGTTCGATAGAACGTCATTAAACGCTCACAGAGATGGTAGCGGTCATCAATGGAGACTTGGGCGCGTTCCCTGGGGATAAACCACTCCGGCTCTTGTGGCTCATTGAGATAGGCAGGGCGGGGCAGGCGCACATAATAGCCGTCTTTGGTCTCTCTCACGGCGCGAGAGTCTATCGGATGGCAATCTTTGTTGCCGCAGCAATCATAGCGCAGAACCGGGTCTTTTTTGCCGGTATACCAATCGTGGGCATCTGCGTCGCCGGCCAAGAGAAGCCATGCCAGCGCGATCCATCCCCGTGGCTGTTTCATGATACCCCTCGCTTTTGAGGGGCATGATATATTAGCTAAGCCTAATTGTCAGCGGGGATATGCCGGCCCGTCGAGGACCAGGCCGGGTTATCAAATATATAATCGCCATCACAAGGGCGATTATCTGGTTGACAAACCCAAGTCGATGAGCGATAACGATTCCAAGGAGTTATCGCCATGTCCGTCTTGTCCCGCCCCGAATTCCACGACGAAGCCAAGGCTTTCGAGCATGTCGAGGGCATTCTCTGGCCGAACGGTCCCGTTTGCCCCAAGTGCGGTAGCGTTGATCGCCATTACGCTCTGAAGGGCGTTCGCACCAAGCCCTCTAAGAAGAACCCTCACGGCGTCGAGCGTCATGGCCTGTACAAGTGCAGCGCTTGCCGTTCGCAGTTCACGGTTCGCATGGGATCCATTTTCGAGGAAAGCCATTTGCCGCTGACCAAGTGGCTTCAGGCTATCCACCTCATGTGCGCCTCTAAGAAGGGCATTAGCGCCCACCAGATGCACCGCATACTCGAATGCACCTATGAGGCCGCGTGGTTCCTGTGCCACCGCATCCGCCTTGCAATGGCATCTGGCGACTTCTCCCCGCTTGGCGGCAATGGCAAGACCGTTGAAGTTGACGAGACGTATATCGGTCGCTTGAAGGGCACCCCGGTTAAGTCGGGCGGTGGCGCACACAAGAACACGGTCGTTACGCTTGTCGAGCGTGGTGGCCGCGCCCGTTCCTTCCACGTCGATACCGCCCGCATGGGCAACGTCATGCCGATCGTTCGCGCCAACATCGCCAAGGAAAGCGCCTTGATGACCGACGAGAGCGGCATCTATCGCCGCGCCGGCCAGGAATTCGCCTCTCACGATGTCGTCACGCATTCCAAGGATGAATACGTTCGCTACGAAGGCGGAAAGACCGTCCACACGAATACCGTGGAAGGCTTCTATTCGGTCTTCAAGCGCGGCATGAAGGGCGTTTACCAGCATTGCGCCGAACACCATCTGCACCGCTACCTTGCCGAGTTCGATTTCCGGTATTCGAACCGCATCGCACTTGGCGTTGATGACGGCACCCGCGCTTTCATCGCCTTGAGGGGTGCCTCTGGTAAGCGCCTCACCTATCATAGACCTGCTTGACGAAAAGCGGACGCACTTCCGAAAGCCGGTTCAGCTAGAGTTGCCGCTATGGCGGAATGCACGGCATAAGCCATAACGATATGCTTATGTGCTTAATCCTGGCCGATTGAGTTTTCCCCAAGCTGCCTTCTGTTTTGAGCATGGTTTGTTCCGACAGATAGAAGCGAGATTACGATTCCGCTTGCCTTATGGGCAAGACTCGGACTAATGGGCGTTATGACCCAACCGAATCCCAGCCTTGAAGACGTTCGCGCCCGACGCCGGCAGATCGCGCAGGAAGACCGCGAACTTGCTTTTATCGAAGAAGGGCTCCTGAAGCTTGCGCAGCGATGGGAATCGCTTTGGAAGACGGCGGAGGACCATGCGGAGCCCGTTGCGCGAGTGCGCGAGCGTCCTATTGTTACGCCTTTGGTGTCGGGTATCTCGATCCCGCAAAAGGCGAAAACGAAGAACGCCCTTATCATAGAGGCGCTAACTCAACCGCGAGGGCTTTGGCAAACCGCAAATCAAATCAGGGACTATCTCGCCAAGGAGACAGGGAAAGACGTTCGAATGTCTTCCATCAGCCCAGCTTTGACCGACCTGAAGAAATCAGGGACGATTGCCCGCAAGGACATGCTTGTTGCATTGGCTTTTAGGCTTGAAAAAGAGGAACCTGGGTTCCTTAACGAGAATGAGCCACCCGAGGGTGGCTCAGACGCCGAACAGGATTCCCGTCCTGTTCAATCTCCCAACCCGACCGGCACGGTCTTTGATTAAGGAGTATCCCATGTGGCAAGCCGTTAGAATAGCTGACGCCGTAGCTTGAGGGCTGCGGCAAATGCCTTAGACGGCAGGGCGGGTCATGAGGCCCGCCCTATTTGCTGTAACACACCTCCGAATCGGAGTCTATATTCCTATGTCTAGGCCAAAGGATAAGCCGCAAATCGACAAATTCCGTGAGGCGGCACGCGAACTGAAAACCGATCAATCAGATGCGGCTTTCGAGGCCGCCATGAACAAGATTGCAAAAGCGCCGAAATTAACGGCCGAGAAAATAAAGGAACTAGTAAGGCAAAAGAAGCACGGTTCGGAATAAGAAAACAACCTTTCGACCCTATATATCTTTGGATCGATCTGACCCTCTGGAAAAGAAGCTATCTCGTGACGAAGCCCGTCAAGCTATCGCCCATCATCCTGGGGCCTTTGCGTACCGACCTCCTGAAGGCCGGCGGCATTGTGTTGGCTGATGGTGATGTGGGGTTCTCCATCAGGGCTCAGAAGCACGCCATGGCTCGCCATGCAGCCGACTACGCGGACTGTTTAGTCAATCTGCCAGAGGCGGTGGCAACCCCTACGCATGTCGGTCAGTCCCCTCACCACCCCGAGGGGTTTGAACTCGTGCGGGACACTGGGGGCATCATCGTTCTTGTCGCCGTGCTTCTTATCCCCAATGCTGATGGGCTTTATGCAGCCACGAGTACATATACGTTGAAGAGGGATACGCTTGAGCGCCGAATTAGGAAGGGGCATTTAATCATCGCATAAAACCAAAAAACCCCGCGAGTGCGGGGCTTTCGGAGCGCGTGCCAGGATGCCAACTCCCTGGATCTCTTCACCTTTCGGCTACTAACCTACCGACCCGGTAGGTGCGTGAGAAGGCCGTTCTCACCTCGAAGCGCTGCATTTACAACGTCTAGGTACTATCACAGTTCCAACTTTGCAAGAGTTAACGACATACGAAATTTTTTACGTATGTCGATCTTAGCTCTAGCGTGAGGTCTGTTTCGATCGTTCGACGCAAAAATAGCGTCTCAAAATTTCGTGACGAAAGATGGGCGGATGCCGATTCCGCCCATCGGCTCGCTACAGCACCTGTAATCGATTATTGCGGCTTCAAGTGCGCTGTTGCGTGAGCTTTCCACATTGCGTCAAACACGGGGCTCATCATTTCCACGTATCGCTGCTCTCTGGCCTTCTTACGTCTACGAATGCGCTCACCCAACCAGCGGTAAAGCGCGACTTCTATTTCCGGCGTAAGGGATAGAAGAAATGGAACAGCGCGATTCAAACCGCGTGGGTAGACGTGAATCAAAGCCGCATCATCGTCTGAGTGCAGAACCACTTCTGCTCTCCCACTCGCAGCCCACTCACCCTTAATCCAACTCAAAGTGCCCATCATCATTTTGGTTCACTCTCTGTTTGTAGAATTTACAGGAAAATATTCCTACAAAAGATTGGGTTTGTCAACCATAGAATCGCCATCACAAGGCGGGTTCAAACCGTGAACAAAATCTGGCATGGTGCCTGCCATGCCAATCATTTCCCCCATCGCAATCAACCCCCTCATCGACGGTCGCCAGTCGGAACGCGCCATGCTGGTGCGGCGCGGCGTGCAGCGGCTGCTCATGGCGATGGGCGCGCATGTGCTGCCTGAACTGTCGCTGGCCACCGGCCGTCGCGCCGACCTCGTGGCGCTGACCCGCCAGGGCGACATCTGGATCATCGAAATCAAATCCTCGATCGAGGATTTCCGGGTCGACCGCAAATGGCCCGACTACCGGCTGCACTCCGACCGCTTCTTCTTCGCCACCCACCCCGGCGTGCCGGCGGAGATCTTTCCGGAGGAGTGCGGCTTCATCCTCTCCGACGGCTATGGCGCCGAAATCCTGCGCGAGGCGCCGGAGCACCGCATGGCGGCGGCAACACGCAAGGCACTGATGCTGCGGATCGCGCGCGCCGGCGCGGCGCGGCTGCTGGCGGCGGAGCTGGCCGGCGTGTCGGTGCCGGCACTCGAGGGGGAGAGCGAGTAGTTCGCGGAACCGCGCCCCTACTCCGTCTCTTCTTCCGCTCCACCCGCGGCCGGCGCCATCAGCAGCACGGCAGCGCCGATGATGGCGGCGATGAAGGAGCCGGCGAGGATGCCGACCTTGACCGCGTCCTGCAGAGCCACATCGCTGGCGAAGGCGAGCAGGCCGATGAACAGGCTCATGGTGAAGCCGATGCCGCAGAGCAGCGAGATGCCGATCATATGCGACCAGCCGGCATGGGCCGGCAGGTCGGCCAGGCCGAGCCTTATGGCAAGTGCCGAGGAGCCGAACACGCCGACCAGCTTGCCGACCACCAGGCCGGCGGCGACGCCCAGCGTCAGCGGCTCTATCAGCGCGCCAAAACTCAGGCCGGCGAGCGAAACGCCGGCATTGGCGAAGCCGAAGATCGGGATGACGAAAAAGGGGACGATTTTGCGCAGGCCGTGCTCGAGCCGGTGCAGCGGCGAATGGTCGAGATCGTGACCGATCCCGGCGGAACGCTCGAGCGGAATGGTCAGCGCGAGCGCAACGCCGGCAAGCGTGGCGTGGACGCCCGATTTCAGCACCAATACCCACAGGATTGCGCCGAGCACGAGATAGGGCACCAGCGTCATCACCCGCATGCGGTTGAGCACGACAAGCACCGCAATGACGGCGAAGGCGGCGCCGAGATAGATGAGCGACAGGCCGCTCGTATAGAAGATGGCGATGATGATGACGGCGCCGAGGTCGTCGATGATGGCGAGCGCGGTCAGGAAGACCTTCAGCGAAGCCGGCACACGGCTGCCGAGCAGCGACAGCACGCCAAGCGCGAAGGCGATGTCGGTGGCGGTCGGGATCGCCCAGCCGGAGAGTGCCGCCGAATTGTTGCGATTGATGGCGACATAGACCAGCGCCGGGACCACCATGCCGCCGGCCGCCGCGATGCCGGGCAGGACGCGGCGTGGCCAGGTCGACAGCTGGCCGTCCAGCATCTCGCGCTTGATCTCCAGCCCGACGAGCAGGAAGAACACCGCCATCAGCCCGTCATTGACCCAATGCGACACGCTGAGCGGGCCGAGATAGGCATGGAGAACGGAGAAATAGGTTTCGGCAAGCGGTGAGTTGGCGACGATCAAGGCCAGGGCCGCCGCCACCATCAGGATGATGCCGCCGGCCGCCTCGCTGTCGAGGAATTCGCGGAAGACGGAAATCGGCCGCTGCTTCAAATCCTGCATGTCGCCTCCGTTAAACCGCGTCACTTGCGATGATGCTCAAACTCCGGCCTCCGGACAGTATCCGACCGTGCTTGAGCGTCTCAGAGACTGTTTCGAAATTCGCTCTGGCGAGTCATATGGTGGTGGTTTCGAGAACCGGAGCGGAGCGGACGTTCGGGTCCGTGAGCACCGGAAGCGCAGAAAACGCCATCAGATGGCCGCCAGAGTAGAATTTCCAAACAGTCTCATCGCGGGGCGCGCTTGGCCAGTATCCGCTGCAGCGTGCGGCGGTGCATGTTGAGCCGGCGCGCTGTTTCGGAAACGTTGCGCTCGCACATTTCGTAGACGCGCTGGATATGCTCCCAGCGCACGCGGTCGGCCGACATCGGGTTTTCCGGCGGTGCGGCGCGCTCGCCGGAGGTGCGGGTGAGGGCGGCGAAGATGTCGTCGGCGTCGGCAGGCTTCGACAGATAATCGACGGCGCCGAGCTTCACCGCCGTCACCGCGGTGGCGATGTTGCCGTAGCCGGTCAGGATGATGGTGCGGGAATCCTCGCGCTTCTCGCGGATGGCGGCGACGACATCAAGGCCGTTGCCGTCGCCGAGCCGCATGTCGACCACGGCGTAGGCCGGCGGATTTGCGCGGGCCTTGCCCACCGCCTCCTCGACGCTCTCGGCGGTCTCGACCACAAAACCCCTGGCTTCCATGGCGCGGGCGAGACGCGTGAGGAACGGCTTGTCGTCATCGACGATCAGAAGCGAAGTGTCCTCGCCTTCAACCATTGCGCCAATATTTTCATCGCCTGTCATCGTCGTAAGAATTCCTGCTGCCTTAATTTTACGCAGATATAGTTTTGCGCCGCTATTGTCCAATTTACGCAGTGTCAAACATGGTGGCCGGGGCCGTTTCCGGGTTCAGGAAGACCGATCTCGGCCACGAAATCTGCACCACGGCGCCCTCGCCAAGGCCGCTCGAATTGCGGAAGTCGAGCGTGGCGCCCGAGCGTTCGAGCAGCGTCTTGGCGATGAACAGGCCGAGTCCCAGCCCGCCGCCGGCCTCGGTGCCCTGGCGCGTCGACATATAGGGCTCGCCGATGCGATCGATGATTTCAGGTGGGAAACCAGGCCCGTCATCGATGATCGAGAAGGTGACGGCCGCCTCGTCCCAGCTCCAGCGCACGGTGACGCTCTTGCGGGCGAAATCGACGGCGTTCTCGACCAGATTGCCGAGGCCGTAGATGACGCCCGGATTGCGCCGCCCGACCGGCTCCGGCCCGCTGCGTTCGCCCGGGCGGAGCTTGATCGAGATGCCGAAGTCGCGATGCGGCGCGGTTACCTCCTCGACCAGCGAGGTCAGCGGCAAGCGGGACAGATGCGCCTCGCCCTCCGACGACAGGCTGGTCAGGCGCTTGAGGATTTCGCGGCAGCGTTCGCTTTGCGAGCGCAGCAGCTTCACGTCCTCCCCGTATTTCGGGTCGCTGCCGAGCGCCTTTTCCATCTCCTTGGCGACGAGCGTGATGGTGGCGAGCGGCGTGCCGAGCTCATGCGCGGCCGCCGCCGCCAGGCCGTCGAGCGCCGAAAGGTGCTGTTCGCGCTGCAGCACCAGTTCGGTGGCGGCAAGCGCATTGGCCAAAAGCCGCGCTTCGGCGGCCACCCGGAAGGCATACATGGCGGTGAAGGCGATCGAGGACAGCACCGCCATCCACATGCCGGCGACATAGATGAAAGGCATGGCCAGCGGCGCGCCTTCATACCAGGGCAACGGCAGATGGAAGAACACCAGCAAGGTCGCCGCCAGCATCACCAACCCGCCGAGGATGGCGGTGAGGCGCAGGGGCAGCGACGTCGCCGAAATGACGACAGGCACGGTCATCAGCAGCGAGAACGGATTGGTCAGGCCGCCGGTCATATAGAGCAGGCCGGCAAGCTGCAGGCTGTCGAAGATCAGGATGCCGAAGGCGGCGAACGGCGTGAGCCTGTGCGCCGCCGGAAACCTGAAGGCCAGGAACAGGTTCATCCAGGCCGAACAGGCGATCAGCGCAAAACACAGGCTGACCGGGAGCGGAAATTTCAACCCATAGGCGACGACGAGCACCGCAACGCTCTGGCCGACAATGGCCAGCCAGCGCAGCCGGATCAGCGTGTTGAGGCGTAGCCGCTGGCTTTGCTGAAAATCGGGCGCGTTCAGGATGTTGATCATGGCCATGGATTACAGCCGGGAAAGGAGGAGCGCTAGGTCCCGCGTGGCTTGGCACGGGCGGTAGCGGCGGCAAGCAGCGGATTCTCCGGCCAGACATGTTTGGGATAGCGCCCGCGCATGTCGGCGCGCACGTCGGCCCAGGAGCCACGCCAGAAGCCGGGCAGGTCGCGCGTCGTCTGGATTGGCCGGTGCGCCGGCGACAAGAGTTCGAGCGTCAGCGGCACGGTGCCGTTGGCAATCGAGGGGTGGCGGTCCAGGCCGAACAGTTCCTGCACGCGCACCGCAAGCACAGGCCATTCGCCGTCATAGCGGATCGGCACATGGCTGCCGGACGGGGCGTCGAAATGCGTCGGCGCCAGCGCATCGACCTTGCGCTGCAGTTCGTGCGGCACGAGCGAGGCGAGGCCAGCCGAGACGACACCGGGATCGATGGCGGCCAGGGAAGCCGCCCCAGACAGGAAGGGCAGCAGCCAGTCGTCGAGGCGCTCGATCAGCGCTTCGTCCGACATATCGGGCCAGGGGGACCCAAGGCCACGATGCAGCCAGGACAGCCGCTGGCGCAGCGTCTCGGCCTCCTTGCTCCAGCTCAGCAGTGACAGGCCGTGCTCGCGCAACGCATCTGTTATGGCGCGGTCGGCATCGGCGCCTGAAGGAGCCGGCAGCATGCGTTCGGCGAGCGTGATGGCGCCGAGGCGCACCGTCTCACGCACACGCACGGCGCGACGCTCGCGATCGAAACTGGTTTGCCGGCGTGTTTCGATCCGGTCGGCCAGCGTGGCGCGGATATCGTCCTCGCTTATTGCCGCGGCGGCCGCGATGCGGGCATTCTGCGCCTTGCCCTGCAGGTCGGCGACGACCAGAAACGGCTCGCCGGCCAGCGGGTCGGCGGCATCGAGTATGGCGCCGGAGCCATTGGCCAGCACGAAGCGGCCGCGCTCGCCACGCGCCTTGGCGACGCGGTCCGGCCAGGCGTTGACGAGAAGAGAGCCCGCGGGTGCGGCTTCGCTGTTTTTCGTCCCACCCACCTGCCTGGCCAGCCTCTCCGCGAGTTGCCGCGCGGCGGTGGCGCGGGGCGATCTTTCCCCCCGAAAGCGCATCAGCCGCCGCTCCAGATCGGCGCCGTCGCCACCAAGGCCGCGTTCGGTGAGCAGCACCGCCAGCATGGCCGCCTCGCCCGCATGGCCGCTCCGCGCAGCTTCGGCGACCATATGTGCAAGCCGCACCGGCAGAGCGAGCTTGCGCATCGAAGCGCCCGCTTCCGTCAGGCGCCCCGCCTCGTCGATGGCATGGAGCGCGCGCAGCAGCACCCTTGCCTCGTTGAGCGCCGGCGCCGGCGGCGGATCGAGGAAAGCGAGGCCGGTCGGATCGGCCACACCGAAGGCGGCACAGTCGAGCAGCAGGCCTGAAAGGTCCGCTTCGAGGATTTCGGGCGGCGTGAAGGCGGGCAGTGCCGCCGTCTGTTCAGCGCGCCATAGCCGGATGGCGACGCCGGCTTGCGTGCGCCCGGCGCGGCCGGCGCGCTGGTCGGCGGAGGCCTTGCTGACGCGCACCGTCTCCAGCCGCGTCAGGCCGCTTGCCGGCTCATAGCGCGGCAGCCGCGACAGGCCGGAATCGATGACGACGCGCACGCCGTCGATGGTGATGGAGGTCTCGGCAATCGACGTCGCCAGCACCACCTTGCGGCGGCCCGCCGGCGCCGGCTTGATCGCGGCGTCCTGCGCCTTGCCGTCGAGCTGGCCATAGAGCGGCACGATGTCGGTGTCGGCGCCGACCTTGCCGGCCAGCCGTTCGGCGGTGCGCTCGATCTCGCGCTGGCCGGGCAGGAAGGCAAGCACGCTGCCGCTCTCATCGGCAAGGGCGGCGCGGATCGCCTTGGCCATCGCATCCTCGATCGGGACGCCGGCCGGCCGTTCGTCGTAGCCGATATCGACGGGGAAAGCGCGGCCCTCGCTTTCGATCACAGGCGCGCCCGACAGGAGTTTTGCGACGCGCGCGCCATCGAGCGTCGCCGACATCACCAGCAGCCTGAGATCCGGCCGCAACGCACCTTGCACGTCGAGCGCCAGCGCGAGGCCAAAATCGCCGTCGAGCGAACGCTCGTGGAATTCGTCGAAGATCACCGCCGAGACGCCGGGCAGTTCGGGATCGTCGAGGATCATGCGCGCCAGAACGCCCTCGGTGACGACCAATATGCGGGTCTTGGCCGAGCTGCGGTTTTCCATGCGCATGGCATAGCCGACGGTCGCGCCCGGCTCCTCGTCAAGCAATTGCGCCATGCGGCGCGCGGCGGCGCGGGCGGCGAGCCGGCGCGGTTCGAGCAGGATGATCTTGCCTGTGCCCATACACGGCGCATCGAGCAGCGCCAGCGGCACCAGCGTCGTCTTGCCGGCGCCGGGCGGCGCCACCAGCACGGCGCTGTTGCCGGCACCGAGCGCTTCGCTGAGCGCCGGGAGCACGGCGGATACCGGAAGCTCCGGCAGGGATCTTGTCGTCATCGCGTCCGCATATCAGCGGTCACGGTCACCGTGCAACCGGCGCCGGCTCAAAGCCGGGTGCGCGCAAACGGGTTCCAGCGCACGGTGCCGAGCCGCACCTCCTCGCGCACCATGGTCAGCAGGCCGGAGCCGCCGACGATCGCGAGGCCGACCAGCGTCAGCCAGTCCGGGTATTCCTGGAAGAACAGCGCGCCAAGGATCACCGCCCAGACGATCTGCGAATAATGCGTCGGCGCGATCCGGTTGGCGGGGGCGTATTTGGCGGCGAGCAGCTGCATGAATTGTCCGCCCGCGGTGAAGGCGCCGGCCATCGCCAGCCAGACGAGCTGTACGGCATTCGGCAAGGCAAATGAGGTGGCGGCGGCGCCGGCGCCGTTGAACAGCAGGCCGTAGCCGACAAGTACACCGAGCATCGAGGTGCGCTTTTCCTGCTGCGCGAGCGAGCGCAGCAGGATGACGCTGGTCGCGGCGAGGAAGGCGTTCACGAAAGCGGCAAGGTGGCCGAGGTTCAATTCACGAAAACCCGGCCGCACCACCAGCATCACCCCGGCAAAGCCGGCGACCACGGCCAGCCATCGCCAGGGGCCGACCTTTTCCTTCAGGATGACGGTGGACAGGATGGTGACCAGCAAAGGCGCCAGGAAGATCAGCGCGTAGACTTCGGCAAGCGGAATGTGCGTGAAGGCATAGACGCTGAGCACGCCCGACGCGATGCCGGCCCAGGCGCGCGCCTGCACCGCCCATGGCCGCTTCATGCGCCAGAAATCGAGCCAGCGCTCGCCCGCCGGGCGGGTGAAGAACAGGAAAAAGCCGGCAAACAAAGTGACGAAGAAGCCGATCTCGAAGACGGTAAACTGTCCTCCCAGGCTCTTGATAACGGCATCGCTGCCCGAATAGCTTGCATAGGCGATCAGGGCGAGCAGGATTCCGTTCGGCACGTTTTTCCATTTCCGGGAGAGAGTAGCTTGAAAATATTGGCGCTCGGTGCGCATCCGGACGACATCGAGATCTTCATGTTCGGTACGCTGGCCGCCTATGCGGCGCAAGGCGCAGAATTGACTTTTGCCGTGGCCACGGATGGGGCCAAGGGCGGCAAGAGTGATCCCGCCGTTCTCGCCCGCGTCCGTCGCGAGGAAGCCACGGCGGCGGCAGCGCTGCTTGGTGCTGCGCCACGCTTTCTCGACTTTCCCGACGGCGAACTGGTGGCCGATGCCGCGCTGATCGGCGTGCTGAAAACGCTGATCCGCGAGACCGGGCCGGAGCTGGTGATCACGCATGCGCCCAACGACTATCACGCCGACCACCGCGCGCTGTCGGACGGCGTGCGCATAGCGGCTTCCTTCGCGGTTCCTGTGCTGCATGCCGACACGATGGGCGGTACCGGATTTGCGCCGACGCACTATGTCGATATTTCCGCCTACCGGGATATCAAGTCGCAGGGGATCCGCATGCACCGGTCACAGCGGCCGGAGCAATATGTCGACCGGGCGCGCATCCAGAATGAATTTCGCGCCGGCCAATGCAACGCTGTCCCCGGTTCCCTGGCCGAGGCTTTTCGCTTCGAGCCTACATTTCCCTTCGCCGACATACGCGCCTTACTGCCGCCCGCGCCGCCGGTTCGGCCGGTGACGCCACAGACGAACCTCATCGGCGAGGCCGGCTGAGCGGCTGCCGGAGAAACATCCGGCGATCATTTCCTAACGATTTCAATCATCCGTTTCGTCATGTTGCGACGCAGCAACGAATTCGCTTGCGTTGTTTAGTAAAAATTGCATCACTAAACAAATTACTAAACATCTGCCGCGCTCCGGCGCCGCCATGTTTAGGCCTCTGAGGAGAGAGGTTGAGGGCTCTTGAAACCGTCATCCGGGCGCGTTTCGTAAATGGGAGGAAGGCATGAAATCGAGCTTGAAACTGGCGTTGGGACTGGCCTCGGCGATTGCAGCGTCGACAGCCGTCTCGAACGCCGCACACGCTGAAGACCTGACGCTCTGCTGGGCCGCCTGGGACCCGGCCAACGCACTTGTCGAATTGTCCAAGGACTTTACCAAGGAAACCGGCATCGGCATGAAATTCGAGTTCGTGCCGTGGACCAACTATGCCGACCGCTTCCTCAACGAACTGAACTCGCACGGCAAACTGTGCGACCTGATCATCGGCGACAGCCAGTGGATCGGCGGCGCGGCCGAGAACGGCCACTACGTCAAGCTGAACGACTTCTTCGACAAGGAGAAGATCAGCATGGACGACTTCGTGCCGGCGACCGTCGTCGGCTACTCCGAATGGCCGAAGAACACGCCGAACTACTGGGCGCTCCCGGCCATGGGCGACGTCGTCGGCTGGACCTATCGCAAGGACTGGTTCTCCAAGCCGGAGCTGCAGAAGGAATTCAAGGAAAAGTATGGCTGGGATCTCGGCCCGCCGGCGACCTTCGACCAGTTGAAGCAGATCGCCGAATTCTTCCAGAAGCGGCAGATCGACGGCAAGACCGTCTATGGCGCCTCGATCTACACCGAGCGTGGCTCGGAAGGCATCACCATGGGCGCCATGGACGTGCTCTACAGCTACGGCTTCCAGTATGAGAACCCGAAGAAGCCCTACGAGATGGAAGGCTTCGTCAATTCAGCCGACTCGGTCAAGGGACTGGAATTCTACAAGGCTCTCTATGATTGCTGCACCCCTCCGGGCGCATCGAATAGCTACATGGGCGAAGGCGTCGATGCCTTCAAATCCGGTCAGGTGGCGATGCACATGAACTTCGCCTTCACCTGGCCCGGCCTGCAGAAGGACGAGAATGTCGGTGGCGACAAGATCGGCTACTTCGTCAATCCCAAGGGTCCTGGCGGCGCCCAGTTCGCGCAGCTCGGCGGCCAGGGCATTTCGGTGGTTTCCTACTCCGACAAGCAGGAATCGGCGCTGAAATACATCAAGTGGTTCGCCAACAAGGACGTGCAGGCCAAGTGGTGGTCGCTCGGCGGCTATTCCTGCCTGAACTCCGTGGTCAAGGACCCGAAGTTCCCGTCCAGCCAGCCCTACGCCCAGGCCTTCCTCGACTCGATGGCGATCGTGAAGGACTTCTGGGCCGAGCCGAGCTACGCACCGCTGTTGCAGGCCTCGCAGAAGCGCTTCCATGACTATGTCGTGGCCGGCCAGGGCTCAGCCAAGGACGCGCTCGACGGCCTGGTCAAGGACTGGACCCAGGTGTTCCAGGACGATGGCAAGATGTAACCGGCTCCTCCCGAGCTAGGCCCAGGCGTCCCGTGCCACCCTTGGCACGGGACGCAGTTCAGATAAATTCCATCACAGAGACGACCCAAGTGACCGAAGCAGGACTGACCATGCTCAATCGGACCGTGGAGAACGTTGCCCGGGCGACCCCGGAACCGTTGGCCCGCAAGGTCCGGGGCATCAGCGACAAGGGCCTCGCCTGGCTGTTCATCTCGCCGACGATCCTGTTGCTGCTCGCCATCAACATCTTCCCGCTGTTCTGGGCGATCTATCTGTCCTTCACCAACTACCGGGCCAACCGGCCGAACGAAGTGGTGAAGAACCTCGGCTTTGCCAACTACCAGCGCATCCTTGGCGACCAGGACATCTGGATCGCCATGCAGACGACGGCGCATTTCGTGTTCTGGACCATCCTCTTGCAGACGCTGATCGGCTTCACCCTGGCCTGGCTGATCGACCGGAAATTCCGTGGCCACGCCTTCTGGACGACGCTGATCCTGGTGCCGATGATGCTGTCGCCGGCGGTGGTCGGCAATTTCTGGCGCTTCCTCTACGAGCCGCAGATCGGCCTGTTCTCCTATGTCATCTCGTTCGTCAGCGGCATTCCACCGACAAGCATCCAGATGCTCTCCAACGTGTCGCTGGCGCCATGGTCGATCATCATCGTCGATACCTGGATGTGGACGCCCTACGTGATGCTGATCTGCCTCGCCGGACTGCGCTCCATCCCCGAATATATCTATGAGGCGGCCGAGGTCGACCGCGCCTCCAACTGGCGGCAATTCTGGTCGATCACACTGCCGATGGCGCTGCCCTTCATCATGCTGGCGGTGCTGTTTCGCGGCATCGAGAACTTCAAGATGTTCGACATGGTCAATCTCTTGACCGGCGGCGGGCCCGGCTCGACCACCGAGGTGGCCTCGATCACACTGAAGCGGCAGGCTTTCGAGAGCTGGCGCACCGGCTATTCCTCGGCCTTCGCCATCATCCTGTTCGTGGCGGTGTTCGGGCTGGCCAACATCTACGTCAAGGCGCTCAACAAGGTGAAGCAGAGATGAGCCTGACCACTGCCCATTCGGTCGTCGCACCGTCAGCGAATTCGAAGCGCGTCGCCGGCGCGATCATCATCGCCTACGCGCTGATCTCGATCGTGCCGCTCCTGTGGATCTTCGCCACCAGCTTCAAGACGCCGCCGGATTCGATCGCATATCCGCCGAAAATCGTGTTCCAACCGAGCATCGAGGGCTATTGCAACCTGTTCACGACGCGGACGCGGCAGACGCCGGAATACATCAACTCGCTGGGTCCGGCGACCGGCTTCTGCGACGAGACCGTGCGCAAGCGCAACATGGTGATCGCCGGCCCGTCCAACTTCCTGCCGCGCTTCCTCAACTCGCTGATTATCGCCTTCGGTTCGACCTTCTGCGCAGTCTTTCTCGGCACGCTGTCGGCCTATGGTTTCTCGCGCTTCAAGGTGCCGCTCGCCGACGACCTCCTGTTCTTCATCCTGTCGACGCGCTTCATGCCGCCGATCGCGGTCGCGATTCCCATCTACCTGATGTACCGCGAGCTTGGCCTGTCGGACACCGCGCTCGGCATGATCCTGCTCTACACGGCGGTCAACGTGTCGCTGGCGGTGTGGCTCTTGAAAGGCTTCATCGACGAGATCCCGCGCGAATATGAGGAAGCGGCGATGATCGACGGCTACACACGGCTGCAGGCCTTCTGGCGCACCGTGCTGCCGCAAGCGACCACCGGCATCGCCGCGACCGCGATCTTCTGCCTGATCTTCGCCTGGAACGAATATGCCTTCGCGGCCCTTTTGACCTCGGGCACGGCGCAGACCGCGCCGCCCTTCATCCCGACCATCATCGGCGAAGGCGGCCAGGACTGGCCGGCGGTCGCCGCCGGCACGACAATCTTCCTGGTGCCGATCCTGGTTTTCACCATCTTGCTTCGCAAGCAATTGCTGCGCGGCATCACCTTCGGTGCGGTGCGCAAATGAGCATGACCAATCCCGTCAAACGCAAATCGCGCTGGCCGGCCTGGGCCCGGCGCGGCCTGATGGAAAATATCGCCACAGTGCTGATCGCCATCGGCTTCCTGATGCTGTTCCAGCCTTTCGCGCTGTCGCTCTACACCTATTCCTTCATCACCATGCTCGCCGGCACCGTGATGTTCATCATCGTCTCGAAGTTCCCGGAATAGTCATGGCCGAGATCCGTGTTCAGCACCTGAGAAAGGCCTTCGGCGATTTCGTCGCCGTGCAGGATTCCAACTTCGTCGTCGAGGATGGCGAATTCTTCGTCATGCTCGGGCCGTCGGGCTGCGGCAAGACGACGACACTGCGCATGATCGCCGGGCTCGAACTGCCGACCGGCGGCCAGATCCTGCTCGGCGGCGAGGACGTCACCATGCTGCGGGCACGTGAGCGCGACATCGCCTTCGTGTTCCAGCTGTTCGCGCTCTACCCGCACATGAATGTGCGCAAGAACATCGGCTTTCCGCTTTTGGCGCAAGGCATGTCGTCGGCCGAAATCCGCACGCGTGTCGAGGAGACGGCAAAACTCCTGCGTATCGACCATCTGCTCAACAAATCCGTCTCTGGCCTTGCCGGCGGCGATCGCCAGCGCGTGGCGCTCGGCCGCGCCATCGTGCGGCGGCCGAAATGCTTCCTGATGGACGAGCCGCTCGGCACGCTCGACACCGAATTCCGCGATTTGATGGTCCATGAATTGCGCGAACTGCACAACCGCATCCACGCCACCACCGTCTATGTCACGCATGACCAGATGGAAGCGATGTCGATGGCCGACAAGATCGCTGTGATGAACCACGGCGTCATCGAACAGTTCGGCACACCGCGCGAAATCTACGACCGCCCGGCGACCATGTTCGTCGCCGACTTCATCGGCTCGCCGCCGATGAATTTTCTGGGCTTCGGCGGCGGGCTTACCAAGGGCGCCAAGGAGATCGTCGTCCAGGGCGCGAAGGTCGCGGTGCCGGAGGTGCGCGAGGATATCGCGCCGGCCGACATGGCGCTCGGCATCCGCCCCGAACACATTCGCTTCGACGATGCCTCGAAGCTGCGCGGCGCCATCTACGGCACCGAATATCTCGGCACCACGCAGATCGTCGCGGTGGAAACGGCGGACGGCATCATCAAGGCGCGGGTTCCGGCCGAGATCCGGCTCAACGCCGGCGATCATGTCGGCCTGGCGCTGAACAGCGCACGGCTGTCGCTGTTCGACAAGGGATCGGGCCGCGCGGTGAGAACCGCGGTCCACGATACCGCCTCTCAGGGGAGAGCGCAGCATGGCTGACGTGCATATCAAGAACGTGACCAAGAGCTTTGGCGAGCATGTCGCCGTCAACGGTCTCGACCTGCACATAGCAGACGGCGAATTCGTCGTGCTGCTCGGGCCGACCGGGGCCGGCAAGACGACGACGCTGCGACTGATCGCCGGGCTGGAACAGCCGGATGCCGGCATCATCGAAATCGGTGGCCACAATGCGACGACGCTGTCGCCGGCCGAGCGCGACACGGCCTTCGTGTTCCAGCAGTACTCGCTCTATCCGCATCTGTCGGTCTACGACAATCTCGCCTTCCCGCTGCGCTCGCCGGCGCGGAAAATCCCGGAGGACCAGATCCGCCGGCGGGTCGAGGAGGTGGCGAAGATGGTGCGCATCCACCACAAGCTCGCCAACCGCTCGACCAAGCTTTCCGGCGGCGAAATGCAACGCGTGGCCATCGGCCGCGCCTTGGTGCGCAAACCCGCCATCTATCTGATGGACGAGCCGCTGTCATCGCTCGACGCCAAGCTGCGCGCGGATCTGCGGCTGGAGCTGAAGCGCATCCAATCCGAACTCGGCGCCACCATGCTCTATGTCACGCATGACCAGATCGAGGCGATGACCATGGCCGACCGCATCGGCATCCTCGCCGATGGTGTCCTGGTGCAGATCGGCTCGCCACGAACCATCTATTCGGAGCCGGCAAACCTGCATGTCGCGGCAAGGCTCGGCCAACCGGCGATCAATCTCCTGCCGACCGGCCTGCTGCCCGATGGCAGCGCGCCGGTGGGCACCAGGACGATCGGCGCGCGCACCGAACATCTGACGATCGAAAAGGCCAGGAATGGCCATGCCGACGGCGTCGTCGACTGGGTCGAGCATCTCGGCGACCAGAACCACCTGCATGTGACGGTGGGGCCGAAGAAACTGGTGACGCTGACCGACCCCGACACCGATCTGGCGCAAGGCGACAAAGTGGTGATCCGCTACCGCTCGCCGCTCTATTTCGGCGCCGATGGACAAAGATTGATGTGAACGGCTTTCGGTGTTCCCAGCCGGGGCAACGCAGCTTCTGATTGACGATCGCGAATACGGGACGAATTCGATGAAGCACTTTTTCAACCGCAGGGAAACGATCGTCACCGAGGCGCTGGACGGCCTGTTGCGCACCAGCGGCTCGGACGACCTCGCGCGCCTCGACGGCTATCCCGAGATCAAGGTCGTGCTGCGCGCCGACTGGGACAAGTCGAAGGTCAGCGTCGTCTCCGGCGGCGGCGCCGGGCATGAGCCTTCGCATGCCGGCTTTGTCGGCAAGGGCATGCTGACGGCGGCGGTCTCTGGCGAGATATTCGCCTCGCCGAGTGTCGCAGCGGTACTGGCGGCCATCCGCGCGGTCACCGGGCCGGCCGGCTGCCTGCTGATCGTCAAGAACTACACCGGCGACCGGCTCAATTTCGGCCTGGCCGCCGAGAAGGCGCGCGCCGAGGGCTTTCGCGTCGAGATGGTGATCGTTGCCGACGACATCGCTTTGCCTGACATCAACCAGCCGCGTGGCGTCGCCGGCACATTGTTCGTGCACAAGATTTCGGGCCATTTGTCGGAGGCCGGCCATCATCTTGCCGACATCGCGGCAGCGGCGCGGGCGGCAGCAAAGGATATCGTTTCGCTCGGCATGTCGCTGTCGTCCTGCTCGATCCCCGGGCAGCCGCATGAAGACAGGTTTGGCGCGGACGACGGCGAACTTGGCCTGGGCATTCATGGCGAGCCGGGCGTCGAGCGGATTGCCTTGCAAAGCGTCGACAGGCTGGTCGCGATCATGGCGGAGCGCCTCGCGGCAGGGCTCGACCCGAAGGCAAGCCATGCCTTGCTGATCAACAATCTCGGCGCGGTGCCGCCGCTCGAGATGTCGCTGGTTGCCAATGCGGTTCTGGCCTCGCCGCTGGCCAAGACCGTCAAGCTGGCGATCGGCCCCGGCCCGCTGATGACGGCGCTCAACATGAACGGCTTCTCGCTGTCGCTGATCCGGCTCGATGCGGCGCGCGAGGCCGCCCTGCTGGCGCCGGTCGGCCCGCATGCCTGGATGCCGGCCAAGCCGGTCGCGGCGCCTGTCATCGTGCCGATGGCGAAAGCAGCCGGGCAAAGTGCCGCGCACAAGGCCAGCCAGGATGCCGGCACCAGGCGGCTGATCGTCACGGTCTGCGAAAAACTGATTTCACTTGAAGCGTCATTGAACGGGCTCGACGCCAGGGCGGGCGACGGCGACACCGGCTCGACGGTGGCGACCGGCGCGCGCAGCATTCTCGAGCGGCTCGACATGCTGCCTCTGGCGAACCCGGCAGCGACGCTCGGCGCGATTGGCGACATATTGAGCGCGTCGATGGGCGGCTCGAGCGGCGTGCTGCTGTCGATCTTCTTCACGGCGGCGGCACAGGCCCTCGGCGGCGGCGCCAGCTTGTCCAAGGCACTGCTTGCCGGTCTCGAGCGGATGACTTTCTACGGCGGCGCCAAACCGGGTGATCGCACCATGGTCGATGCGCTGGAGCCCGCACTGAAAGCGCTCGACGCCAACGGGCTGGAAGAGGCGGCAGCCGCCGCCCGGCGCGGCGCCGAGGAGACAGCCGCCATGGAGAAGGCGAAGGCTGGACGGTCCGTCTATGTCGGCACCAAATTGCAAGGTGTGGTCGACCCCGGCGCCCATGCGGTGGCCGAGGTGTTTTCGGCCGCCGCCGCGCTGCTCGTCACGGCCTGACGCATGCAGCAGTTGTCGAATGACCGTTCTTTCGTTACTCCCGGCACAGTGGAAACCGGGATTTTGGGCGACATGGCGGCATTGAACCTTGCCAGGCTGATCGCGGTGGCCGCCGAGACGATTGCCGCTCACGCCGAGGAATTGACGGCGCTCGACCAGGCGATCGGCGACGGCGACCATGGGCTGAACATGAAGCGCGGCTTCGAGGCCGTGCGGGCCGAGGCTGATGCGTTCGCTGCCAAACCCTTGCCCGACGCGCTGAAGGCGATCGGCACCAAGCTGGTGATGACGGTGGGCGGCGCTTCGGGTCCCTTGTTCGGTACGCTGTTCATGGCGCTGGGCAAGGAGATTGCGGCGGATCCCGATCGCAACAATCTGGCCGCCGCCTTCGGCAAGGCGGTCGACGCGGTGGCCGCGCGCGGCAAGTCGCAGATCGGACAAAAAACCATGCTCGATGTGCTACAGCCGGTGCATGATGCCTTGGCCGGGGGAAAGACGGCGGCGGAAATCGCCGACATCGCCGACGCCGCCGCCGAAGCGACGGTGCCGATGAAGGCGCTGCGCGGCCGCGCCTCGTTCCTCGGCGAGCGCTCGATCGGCCATATGGATGCCGGCGCGCGCTCGACCGCGCTGCTGGTGCGCTCGGTGGGGCAAGCGATCGGGGAAAGCGCATGAGCAATGTCGGGATCGTGATCGTGTCGCATTCGCCGCTGGTCGCGGAGGGCACGGCCGACATGGTACGCCAGATGGTGGGCGAAGAAGTGCCGCTTGCATGGTGCGGCGGAAACGGCCATGGCGGGCTTGGCACCAACGTCGAGGCGATCATGGGCGCCATCGACAAGGCCTGGTCGGAAGCCGGTGTCGCCATCCTCGTCGATCTCGGCGGCGCCGAGACCAACTCGGAAATGGCGGTGGAGATGATCGGCGAGCCGCGTGCGCAGAAGATCATCGTGTGCAACGCGCCGATCGTGGAGGGCGCGGTGATGGCCGCGACCGAATCCTCCGGCGGCGCCTCGCTGAAGGAAGTGGTGGCGACGGCGCACGAATTGTCGCCGTCGTGAGTGAACGGGATTCCTGAAAAATGTCCGCAGCAGCCGAAGCGACCGTCCTGATCACCCACGATGTGGGGCTGCACGCGCGTCCGTCGGTGAAGTTCACCAAGCTGGCCAAGACTTTTGCCGCCGACGTGGAAATCGCGCTTGCCGCCAACGGGCCGTGGTTCGATGCCAAGAGCATCGTCAAGGTGATGGCCGCCAAGGCGCCGAAGGGCACGGTGCTGCACATCAGGGCCAGCGGCAGCGGCGCCGATGATGCGGTGCGCGCGCTGATCGACCTGGTGCAGCGCGATTTCGACGAGGACGCCGGTCATGTCCGCTCGGCGTGAGGCTGGCGCACCTCTTTGTCCGCCCGCAGGGAATGCGGGCCATGCGGATTGAGGGCGTTCCGGCCTCGGCCGGCTATGCCGAGGGGCCGCTGTTCGACCTGGACCGGCCGCCCGCCGTCTACGCAGGCAAAGCCACCGCTACGGAAGAGAAGACGTCGCTGGAAGCCGCGATCGGCACGGCAGTGAGCCGGCTTGCCGCCATGGCGGAGGCCGCCGACAGCGACGCCGCCGGCATACTCGAATTCCACATTGCCATGCTGGAAGACGACGCCTTGAGCGGGCCGGCCTTCGCATCGATCGCTTCCGGACAGACCGCCGACGTGGCATGGCGAGAGGCGCTTGATGCCGAGATCGGCGGTTACGAGGCCTCCGACCAGGACTATTTCCGTGCCCGCGCCACGGATTTGCGCGATATCAGGGACCAGGTGCTGCGCGCCCTGACCGAGGACGGCGACAGCACAGCGCCTACCGGTGCCATCCTCTGCGGCGAGGACATCGCGCCGACGCGCTTTCTCGAAACCGACTGGAGCCATGGCGGCGGCATCGCGCTGAAGGCGGGCAGCACCGCCAGCCATGTCGCCATGCTGGCGCGCTCGCGTGGCGTGCCGATGGTGGTGGGACTGCGCGAGCCGCTTGCCGATCTTGCCGGCATGGCACTGCTCGACGCCGAGCATGGCAGCATCGTGCTGGCGCCCTCGCCGGCTGAGATCGGCGCGTTCCGGCAGTCGTCCGCTTCCTTCGTCGCCCGCCAGGGCGTGGTCCGGCGTTTTCTGGCGCGGCCGGCGGTGACCAAGGCCGGCACGGCGGTGCGCGTGCAGGTCAACATCGCCGATCCGTCCGATGTCGACGGCATCGACATCGCGACCTGCGACGGTGTCGGGCTGATGCGAACAGAGTTCCTGTTCGGCAAGAATTTGCCGGATGAGGAGACGCAATACCGCGCCTATCGCAAGGTGCTGGAATGGGCAGGCGAGAAACCGGTGACGATCCGCACCGTAGACGCCGGCGGCGACAAGCCGGTGCCCGGCTTCACCGTCGAGGAAGGCAATCCGTTCCTTGGCTTGCGCGGCATCAGGCTGTCGCTGGCACGGCTCGACATTTTTCGCGTACAGATCAGGGCATTGCTGCGCGCCTCGCCGCACGGCAATCTCAGGGTGATGTTTCCGATGATCGCCATGGCCGATGAATATGAACGCGCAGCCGCTCTGTTTGGCGAAGAGCAGGCAGTCCTTGCCGCGCGTGGCGTCGCCCAAAAGATGCCGCCGCTGGGCATCATGGTCGAGGTGCCGTCGGTGGCCATCGCGCCGGAGGCGTTCGCCGGCGTCGCCTTCTTCTCGATCGGCTCCAACGATTTGACGCAATATGTGATGGCGGCCGCGCGGGATAACGCTGCTGTGGCCCATCTCAATTCGGTCCGTCATCCCGCTGTGCTGCGGTTGATCGGCTCAGTCACGGCCTTCGGACGGGAAAACGGCATTCCCGTCAGCCTGTGCGGCGATGCCGGCGGCGATCCGGCCGCGATCCCGTCGCTGCTCGAAGCCGGCCTGCGCGATCTGTCCGTCGCGCCGGCGCAACTCGCCATGGCCAAGGCGGCCATATCTGATGTATCGGTCTAGGCGCGGCCGGCATGGTTGACATCAAACCCGAACCCGGTTCCGAAGAGGCGATCCGCGCCTACAAGATGGTCCTGTCGCAGGTCATAGACCAGCGCCCGTCCGGCATGCGCCAGCGCCTTGCCGACGCGCTCGGCAAGCACCGTAGCTTCGTGACGCAGATTTCAAGCCCGGCCTATACAGTGCCCATTCCATCCAAGCATTTGCCGGCTATTTTTTCCGTCTGCCATTTCAGTCCGGCCGAGCGGGATCAGTTTCTCGCCGCCTACCATCAGGCGCATCCGGGAAAAATGTCGATCGCCGCGGGCATGCGCAAGACGCGGCATGTGTCGCTTGTCGTGCCGGATTTCGGCGACGACAAGCAGAATGCGGCGCTCGACCGGGCGATCAACGAATTCATCCAGAAGATTACCAGCATCGCCGGCAAGGGTGGCAGCTGACCGTTTCTTGCCGGGCTGTTTGGGAGGACGCCATGAAGAAATTTATGAACGCGGTGGACACGGTTTTGACCGAGAGCCTCGACGGTTTCGTGGCCGCCCACGCCGATATCCTCGTGCTTGGTGAGGAGCACAAGTTCGTCCGCCGCAGGACGTTGCGGCCGGGCAAGGTGGCGCTGATCTCCGGCGGCGGCTCGGGCCACGAGCCGCTGCATGGCGGCTTTGTCGGCCATGGCATGCTGGACGCCGCCTGCCCCGGCCAGGTGTTCACCTCGCCGACGCCGGACCAGATGCTGGCAGCGGCGCAGGCCGTCGACAGCGGCGCCGGCTGCCTGTTCATCGTCAAGAACTACGAGGGCGACGTGATGAATTTCGACATGGCGGCTGAAATGTCTGATGGCGTCCTGCAGGTGGTGACCAATGACGATGTCGCCGTCGAGAATTCGTCCTACACGACCGGCAGGCGCGGCGTCGCCGGCACGCTGGTGGTGGAAAAGATCGTCGGCGCGGCTGCCGAGCATGGCCTGGCACTGCCGGTGCTGAAGACGCTGGGCGAGCGCGTCAATGCCGCGACCCGCTCGATGGGCGTGGCGCTGACCAGCGGCACCGTGCCGGCGGCGGGCAAGCCGACCTTCGACATCGGCGACGGCGAGATGGAATTCGGCGTCGGCATCCATGGCGAGCCCGGCCGCCGGCGCGACACCTTGAAGAGCGCCGACGCGATCGCCGAGGAGATCTGTACCGCGATCCTGGGCGATCTCGGCGACAAAGCGAAAGGACCGGCGCTGCTGTTCGTCAACGGCTTCGGCGGCACGCCGCTGATGGAGCTCTATTTGATGTACAACAGCGCGCGCAAAATTTTCGAGAAGCGCGGCGTGACGATAATCCGTTCGCTGGTCGGCAGCTATGTCACCTCGCTCGACATGGCCGGCTGCTCGATCACGCTCACCATGCTCGATGACGAGATGACCGGCTGGTGGGACGCGCCTGTCCACACGGCGGCGCTGCGTTGGGGCATGTAGAAATTCGAGTGTGCGGCGATTCTCCCGGGAAAGAGCCATAGCGCTTCCGTTGGGAATGGCGATCTATACGCCATCACCTGCCCTCAGCGGGAATCACCCCAGAAATAGTCATCACCACGAAGCCTCCGGCAAGGTGCGTCGACTCGCCGGACCGTTGCTTTTCTTCCCCTAAGTAAGGTAAGGACTCCCCGGGGTTTTGGGGAGATAGCGTATGCGTTACAACTGGGAGCGGGCTCCGACGACTTTCGAACGTCATCGGAAAGCGCTGGCGGCAGCCATTTTGATCTTCGGCGGCGTAGGCCTCATGCTTGTGGCCCTGCCGATCTAGTGCGGCCGGCATTTCGTCCCCTGAATACCGTTTGTTAGAGCAATTCCAGGAAAAGTGGGAACCGGTTTTCCGTCCGGAATTGCTTAAAAAACAAAGAGTTAGAGAGGGTCGCCGTTTCCGTGAAACGGTGAACCTCTCTAGACGGCTATCGGCCGGCTTCTCAACGAGGCTGCCCGGTCACGGCGATGAAGCGGCGGTCGCGCCCTTCGAAGCCCTGGCTGAAGCGTTGCAGCAGCACGACGATCACCGCCGGTTTGCCGGAAGGCGAAAAGCCGATGATGCGCCTGGCCGCGGCATCTCCGGCCAGGGCGGTTGCGGTGGAGATCGCGAGCACCGCGCCGATCGCCAGCGCAAACACCGGTTTTGCCACGATCGACGCCGGATGGCGCATCGCTCAGATCCCTCTCCCGAGAAGACCTCACTTCACGATACGGCGCGCAAGGGGCCAAGCCGGGATCGGTTCATACGAAAATCAGGGAAGACAGCGCCGGAAAAAACAGCATAGGCTGTTGGCAAAGACGGCAAATGGTTTCCTGGGGAGGTACGGATGGCTTCACGCTATCATGAGGTCTATGACGGATGGAAACGCGACCCGGAACAATTCTGGGCGGACGCGGCCGGCGCCATCGACTGGTATTCGCCCTGGGACAAGGTGTTCGACGCCACCGCCGGCGTCTATGGCCGCTGGTTCACCGGCGCAACCTGCAACACCTGCTACAACGCCATCGACCGGCATGTCGCCGGCGGACGCGCCGACCAGATCGCACTGATCCATGACAGCGCCATCACCGGAACGGTGAAAAAATTCACCTACGCCGAACTCAAGCGCGAGGTGGTGGCGCTGACCTCGGTGCTGAAGAACCGGGGCATCGGCAGGGGCGACCGCGTCATCATCTACATGCCGATGGTGGCGGAGGCGGCCATCGCCATGCTCGCCTGCGCCCGCATCGGCGCCGTGCATTCGGTCGTGTTCGGCGGCTTTGCCTCGCATGAACTGGCCACGCGCATCGACGATGCCAAGCCGAAGGTAATCATCTCGGCCTCCTGCGGCCTGGAACCGGGCCGGATCGTCGCCTACAAGCCGCTGCTCGACAAGGCGATCGAGATGTCCGGCCACAAGCCGGACGCCTGCCTGATCCTGCAGCGCGACCAGCTGCGCTGCGAGCTGAAGGAGCATTTCGACATCGACTATGCCGACGCCGTCGCGCGCGAACGGGCGGCCGGCGCCAATGTCGACTGCGTGCCAGTGCTGGCCACCGACCCGCTCTACATCATCTACACATCAGGCACGACCGGCCAGCCCAAGGGCATCGTGCGCGACAATGGCGGCCACATGGTCGCGCTGAAATGGACGATGGAAAACGAGTTCGGCGTCAAGCCGGGCGAAGTGTTCTGGGCAGCGTCCGATGTCGGCTGGGTCGTCGGCCATTCCTACATCGTCTACGGACCGCTGCTGCATGGCAGCACCAGCGTCCTGTTCGAAGGCAAGCCGATCGGCACACCTGATGCCGGCACCTACTGGCGGGTCATCTCGGACCATGGCGTGGTCGCGCTGTTCACCGCGCCGACGGCGTTCCGGGCGATCAAGGGCCAGGATCCCCGGGGTGAGTTCGTTGCCAGATACGATCTGTCGAAATTCCGCACGCTGTTCCTCGCCGGAGAACGCGCCGATCCCGAAACCATCAAATGGGCGGAGCAGAAGCTCAACGTGCCGGTGATCGACCATTGGTGGCAGACCGAGACCGGTTCGCCGATGACCATCAACCCTGCGGGGCTCGGCCTGCTGCCGGTGAAATACGGTTCGCCCGGCGTGCCGATGCCGGGCTACGACATCCGCGTGCTCGACGATGCCGGCCATGAAGTGCCGCGCGGCACGCTCGGCAATGTCGTGGTCAAGCTGCCGCTGCCGGCCGGCTGCCTGCCGACGCTATGGAACGCCGACGCCCGCTTCCGCCAGGCCTATCTCGATGAGTTTCCCGGCTACTACAAGACCGCCGATGCCGGCATGATCGACGAGGACGGCTATCTCTACGTGATGGCCCGCACCGACGACATCATCAATGTTGCCGGCCACCGGCTGTCGACCGGCGCCATGGAAGAGGTGCTGGCCGCCCATCCCGATGTCGCCGAATGCGCCGTCGTCGGCATCGCCGATGCGATGAAGGGGCAAATTCCGCTCGGCTTCGTGGTGCTGAACGCCGGTGTCGCTCGCGACGGCGGCACCATCGAGAAGGAGGTCGTGGCGCTGGTGCGCGAGCGAATCGGGCCGGTCGCCGCTTTCAAGACCGTGGTGACGATCAAACGCCTGCCCAAGACGCGGTCGGGAAAGATCCTGCGCGGCACCATGCAGAAGATCGCCGACAAGGAAGAATGGACGATGCCGGCGACCATCGACGACCCGACCATCCTCGACGAGATCACCGCTGCGATGAAGGCGCGCGGGATCGGGATTTGAGGCTGATGCGGCGAGTGGTTTCGCACAGTCTGTCCTTGCCGGTTGGTCAATCCTGATCGGAAAGCAATACTTTTGTTGTGCAATGCAGCAAGCCACCCTACAGTGTCTCGCGGGGGGCCATCCGACGGTGCGGTATGGCTCAGCAAAAAATCACGTTTGGCGGCGTCGACATCCTGCGGTTTCTCGCCGCCGTTCTGGTCATGGTCTACCACTATGGCTTCTGGGTGTGGGCTTATCCCGATGGCATTTCGGCACAAGCCACGGGCGGCATGCCGGCACAGCCTGGCATAGGCGCCTGGGTCGGATCCGGATGGGTCGGCGTCGAGATCTTCTTCGTCATCAGCGGTTTCGTCATCGCCTTCAGCGCCGAGAAGTCGACGCCGCTGCGGTTCTTCGAGGCCAGGGTGAAGCGACTGGCGCCGGCGGTCTGGATCTGCGCACCGGTCACCGCCGTGCTGCTCCTTGCCATCGGCCTGAGCTGGCCGACCGATGCGGTGGTCAGGCTGGTCCGCACCGGCCTGTTCGCGCCCTATGGTCCCTGGGTGGACAGCGTCTACTGGACACTCGGCATCGAGATCGCCTTCTACGCCATCGTCTGGATCCTGCTGCGGCTTGGTCGCTTCGATCTGATGGAGCCGGTCGCCATCGTCATCGGCCTGGTCAGCACGCTGTTCTGGTGCCTCTATTATCCGCTCGGCTGGGCCGACTTCGCCGAGACGCGGCTGCTGCAGCTCACTTTGGTGCATCACGGCTGCTTCTTCGCCGTCGGCGTGCTGCTGTGGCTGATCCGGTTCAAGGCGCCAACGGTGCCTCGCCTCGGCTTCTGCCTGCTGTTCCTCGGCGGGGGCGTGCTGCAGATCGCCAGTTCAGTCGACGTCCACAGCATCAAGGTCAATGCCATGATGCCCTATGCACCGCCGATCCTGATCTTCCTCGTCGCGATCGCGCTGATGGCGTGGTCGCTGCGGCTCGACCTCAGCTGGAGCGGCTGGCGCCGGATCGGCCTGATGACCTATCCGCTCTACCTGATCCACGACGTCGTCGGCGCGGCGATGCTCGGGGCGATGGTCCGTGCCGGAGTGCCTTATCTCCTGTCGATGGCAGTGGTCGGTGCGACGATGATCGCGGCAAGCTGGCTTGTGGCAACGGAAGCCGAACCGCGCATAAGGCTGCTGCTCGACCACACCGTCTTCCGTTACCGGCTCAAGGCCGCGTAGCCAAGGCCGTCACCAGCCGTGATGACACGGCTGGCCTCACCAGAGACGGTGGACCGATATCAGACCGTCGCCTTGCTGCGCACTTCGGACTTGTCGAGATAGTAGCTCGAATATTTATCGAAGAATTTTTCCGAAGCGCCGAACGATCCGTATTTGGCGAGCTTCTTCAGGTCGACCTTGTTCAGCACCGCGCCGACGATCTTGTTGGCGACATAGGGTTCGGATTCCAGCATCGATCTGACCATGGCGCGCGGCGTGCGGCCCCATTCGGTGACCAGCACGAAGCCGTCGACCAGCGGCGCGAAGGCCTTGGCATCGACCACCGGCCCGAGCGGCGGCAGGTCGACGACGATGTATTCGAATGTCTCCTTGGCGTTCTCGATGAAGCGCCGCATTCCGGCCGAGGACAACAGCTCGCTGGTGTGCGAGAAGTTGCCGCGCAGCACGGCGGGGATGATGGCGAGCTTGGTCTGCCGGTCGATCTTGCCGACCGATTGCCAGGTCTGGCCGTTGACCACGGCTTCCATGAGACCCTGCTCGGCCTCCATGCCGAGGCTGCGGCTGAGGCCCGGATTGCGCAGGTCACCGTCGATGAGCAGCGTCCTGGCGCCGTTGGCGGCGAGCAGCCCGGCGAGATTGGCCGCGACCGTCGACTTTCCTTCACCGGGAAGCACCGAGATGACGCCGACGACTCGGCTGCCCTGTCCTTCCATCACGACATCGAAGGCGATCTTGGCGCTGCGCAGCGTTTCGGAGAACATCGATGCCGGCGCGTCGATGCTCACCCGCATGCGCGCCCGCCTTTCGATGGCCGCCGGCGACCTCGCTGTCTTGGCATCCGGTAGAGCGTCGGTCTGCTTGTCGTCCTTGGCGGGCCTGCTGCCTATGGTCGGCAGATAGCCGAGGAATTTGAGGCCGACACGGTCGCGCACTTCTTCGCCGGTCCGGAAGAACCGCTCGTTGAACTCGTTGAGGCCGCCGAAGCCGGCGCCCATCAGCACGCCGAGCACGAGCGAAAGTCCGAGCACGACGACGGTGCGCGGGCTCGAGGCCGAGAGCGGCGTCGAGGCGTCCGAGATGATGCGGATCTTGCCGACCGGGAAGGATTGCTGCTGCGCGGCTTCCTCATAGCGGCCGAGGAACGTCTGATAGAGCGTGGTGAGCGCCGTCGCCTTCTGGTCGAGGTCGCGCAACTGGACCTGCGACTGGTTGTCGATGGAGCTCTTGCCTTGAGCGGCGGCAACATTGGCCCTGAGCGCGGTCTCGCGCGCCAGCGCCACCTCATACTCGTTGCGATAGCTTTCGGTGAGCTGCTTGAGCTCGCCGAAAATCTGCTTCGATATGTCGGCCTTTTCCTTGGCTAGCGCCACGGCTTGCGGATGGTCGGGACCAAAATTCGCCTCGACATCCTGCTGGCGCTTGGCGACGGTGAGGTAGCGGGTCTTGAGCGCTGAAATGACCGAGCTGCTCGGCTGATCGCTCGAAATGGCGGCATCCTTGAAGGCATTGTCGGAGCCGCTGTCGACGATCGACTTGTACTGCTGGTAGCGGGCGCTGGCGCGCGCCGTGTCGGCCTGCGCCACGATGAGCTGGGCGTTGAGGTCGGCAAGCTGCTTGTCGCTCATCAGCTGACCATCGCTGTTGGCGGACAAGCCGTGTTCTGCCCTGAACTTCTCGACAGCCAGCGATGCCTGCTGCGAGCTTTCGCGCAGTTCCGTCAGCCGGCCCTGCAGCCAGACCGCCGCGCGCTCGGTCGCGTCGAAGCTGGCATCGAGCTGATCGGCAAGATAGGCGTCGGCATAGGCCTTGGTGATCGCTTTCGCCAGGCCCGGATCGGTCGCCTGATAGCCAAGCGCGATGACGTAGCTTCGTCCGACACGATCCGCCTGGATCTCGTTCTGCAACTTGAGGATCGCATAGTCGCGGCTCGACGTGGCGATCAGCGCATCGCGGGTGGCGGGGTCGAGCTTGCTGATGTCACCCATGCCCGGGATAGGCGGGCTAGGGCGGACATACTGGATCAGGCCGCGGATCAGGCCGACGCCTTGGGCAAACGCGGACTGCGGCGGGTTCATGAACGCATCGTTCTGGGCGAGCTTGAGCTTGTCGACGACCACCGCCGCGAGCCGCGTCGAGGTCAGGATCTCGATCTGGCTCAGAATGGCGGAATCGGTCTGCATGGTCGTCGACGCCGCCGAAATATCGTCGACGATCTTGTTCAGGCCCTCGTCGATCAAGACGCTCGAAACCGACACATATTTAGGCGGCGTTGTCTGCAGATAGAGCATGCCCAGGAAAAGACCGATGGCTGCGCACACGGCAACCACCTTGGCTTGCCGCGCAGCCATGCCAAGCAGCCGCTCGATATCGATGAAGTCTTCGCCGTTTCCTGCGTCCGAATTCGGCAATGGCATCCTCTTGTCGAGAGGAAAATTGGCATAGTTCATCGTCGGTCCAATCCCAGAGCCCGTTGCGTTCCCGACCATCGGGTTGAGGCTCTATCTCTTTGTTTGGGCATGATCTTTTCCGAAAACTTCCGGGATCACGACCTGTCTCAGTTCTAAGCATGACCTTTCCGGAAACCGGGAGCCACTTTCCGGGATCATGCTTGGGCTTGCAGCGCCTCAACGATCGGGAGCATTGCCAAAAGCAACGCAAGCTTCATGCCAGACGACGGGGCCTGTCGGCCTCTCGCCGCCGGCCATCCGGCAATACTCCCGAAAGATGGGCATTATGCGGCTTCTTCCTGGCGTTCATGCGACCGGACGAACTCCTGAAGCATCTCGAAAACCGGGCCCTTCATGTCGTTGCGCGCCAGCGCGAAGGCGATGTTGGCCTGGATGAAGCCTTCCTTGGATCCGCAGTCGAACATGCGGCCCAGGAAAGGCTGAGCAAAGAACGGCTGATCCTTCGACAGCCGGACCATGGCGTCCGTCAGCTGGATCTCGTTGCCGGCGCCACGCTGCTGATTGCCCAGCAGCGCAAAGATCTCGGGCTGCAGGATGTAGCGGCCGTTGATGTAGAAGTTCGACGGCGCGTTGGCCGGGGCAGGCTTCTCGACCATGGCCGTGACCTCGAAACCGCCGCCGATTTCGGCGCCGCGGCCGACAATGCCGTATTTGTTGGTCTCGCTCGGATCGCAGCGTTCGACGGCGATGACGTTGCCGCCGGTGCGCTCATAGAGGTCGACGGTTTCGGCCAGACAGCCGCGCCCGCCGAAGGAGACCATGTCTGGCAAAAGCAAAGCGAAGGGCTCATTGCCGATCACCTCGCGGGCGCACCAGACGGCGTGGCCGAGGCCCTGCGGGGATTGCTGGCGGATGAAGGAGGTGGCGCCGGCCACCGGCAGCATGCTTTCGAGCGCCTCCAGCTGGGTCTTCTTGCCGGTCTGCTCCAGGGTTCCGATCAATTCCGGATGCAGGTCGAAATAGTCCTCGATGACCGCCTTGTTGCGGCCGGTCACGAACACGATGTGCTCGATGCCGGCTTCGAAGGCCTCGTCCACCGCATATTGCACGACAGGCCTGTCGACCACCGGAAGCATTTCCTTCGGCATCGATTTGGTCGCCGGCAGGAACCGTGTTCCAAGCCCCGCCACCGGTATCACGGCCTTCCTGATTTTCTTCATCGCAAATTCCTTCTGAGGAGATCGACTTCAGTCCATTCACAGGCCACGAAAAATCCCTCCATGTGCCTGCATCTTCACCTCCCCGCCCCCACGGCAAATTGTGCCGCTACTCGTCGCAACCGCACGGCGATCGGCATGCCCATATGCCTGACCGCCGCCGGGTCGCTGAGCGCCGTCCGGATCGCCTTGAGCGGGGACCGCGCCTTGATGTGCTGGACCATTGCCAGGAAGGAGGCTGCCTTGCGCAGGCTGCGGCCGCGCCGGGCAAAGGCCGCCTGGGCCGCCTTGTCCATCCGATGGGTTTGAGCGAATACGGCATCCGCCTTGCGCATCGCTTCGACATGGTGAAGCTCGAGCACACGCGAGATGGAACCGCTGCGAATATGGTAGGCGTAGCCGATCTCAGGCTCGACCACGCATCTGCCGCCCTTGGCGAGCGCCTCGGCAAACAGGATGTAATCCTCGCCGATCCTCAGTTTCTCGTCATAGCGAAGCCGGTTTTCGTCCAGGAACCGGCGCTGGAAGATCGGCTTGAGGTAGCCGAGGTTGAACTTCGATTCGAAGACCACGTTGCCGGCGATGTAGGTGGCCAGCGAAATCTCGCTCAGGCCTTCCAGATACCGCCTTGGGAACATCGCATCCTCCACGACACCGTCCTCGCGGATGACCTGGAGATTGTCGACGGCGATCTGGGCACCCGCTTTTTCGGCGCGGCCGATCATGGCGGCGATGCGACCGGGGAAGACGGCATCGTCGGAATCGAGAACCGCGACCCATCTGCCGCGGGCGACGTCGAGCCCGGCATTCCGGGCGCCGCCGGGACCGCGATTCCTGGCGAGCGCGACGACGCGCACAATGTCCTGCGGGTAGGCCCGCGCCACATCGAGCGTGGCGTCGCGCGACTGGTCGTCGACGACGATGATCTCGACGCTGACGCCCTTCTGCGCGATGGCGCTGGCAATCGCGCGGTCGAGCGTCGCCTCGGCATTGTAGGCGGCGATGACAAAGGAAACATCGGGGACTGAAACATCGGAGGTTGGGGAAACGTCAGGCTGCACGCTTGCCTCCTTCCCCAGGTGACGACTGACCGTAGAGGCGCAGTTCGCGGACGCCGACAAGGCCGCTGACGACGCCGACATGCATGATGCCGCGCAGCACGCTGCGGTTCCTGCGCACCGGGCTGGCGACCACGGGAAGGGCCGCGGCGAAACAATAGGCCGCCTTTGCCGCGGCAAGGCCGACATGCTTGATCAACCCGATGCCGCGCGCATTGCTGCCCAACAGGTGACCATGCGTCTGACCGACACGGAAGCGACGGCGGCCGAGCCAGTCGAACGCGGCCCTTGAGCGCGGCACCACCTCGTCCACCCAGGCCTCTTGAGCGAAGGCGATGCGGCCGCCGGCCTTGACCATCTGATCGAAGAGTTCGGTGTCCTCGCCTCCGGTCTGGCCGCGCGCCAGGCTGAAGCGACGGCCGCGCAGGCTGTCCGACCGCATGCGCAGCAGGACGTTGCAGGTGTAGCCGGTGCGGATCTCGCCGCGCACCCAGACCGGCAAGGTCGAGTGGAAGTCGCCGCGCCGCATCCATTCGGGCGCATCAGGGCGGTAGAGCGCCCGCACCGGGCCGAGCACCGCCGTTGCACCACTCTCCTCGGCCGTCGCCACCAGCTCGGCCAGCCAACGGGCGGAGGCAGTCTCATCGTCGTCGATGAAGGCGAGGAAATCCGCCTCGCTGGCATCGAGGCAAGCGTTGCGGGCGACCGAGATGTTGCGCGCCGGGGCATGCCGGTAGCGGATCGGCAGCGCCAATTCCTGCGACAGCGCCGTCACCAATGCCTGCGCGCTCGGCGTGTCGTCATTGTCGGCGACAATGACGCTGATATCGAAGCCCTCAGGCATGTCCATGGCGGCGAGCGAGCGCAGCGTGTCGGCCAGTTCCGGCCGGCGGAACGTGCACACGCCGATGTCGATGCTGCGGTTCTTGGCCTGAGCCACCATCACGCCACCCCGCGTCGCGCGCCGAGGCCGAGAAGCTGCAGCCAGAAGCCGACGGACCAGCCGAAATGCATGACCATGGCCGAGACGCCCGCCAGCGCGATGTCGGCATTGCGCTGGCGAATGGCCGTCACCAGGCCGTAGCCGAGGCAGACCGAAGCCCAGACCAGCAGCGGCACAGCCGCGATCCAGTGCACGAAAGAGAAGGCCGCCAGAAGAACCACCGGAAGGACCGCCAGCGGCACCATCTGCCGGACCTTCGGGATGACGCGGTGCTTCAGCACATTCTTGGCGCGGCCGCGGCCATAGCCGAGATACTGGAAATAGAGACCTTTGAGCGAGGCGCGCGGATAGTAGACCATCTGCGTCTTGCCGCTCATCCAGATGCTGTAGCCGGCCTGCCGCAGCCGGTAGTCGAGCTCGGCATCCTCATTGTGGCTGAAGGTCTCGTCATAGCCGCCGACAGCACCGAAGGCCGATATCCGCATCAGCGCGTGATGGCCGTGGTCGACCCATTCTCCAGCGGAGAGGTGACGATGCTTGGAACCACCGGTGCCGAGTTTCGAATTCTGCGCCGCCGCGACCGATTTCTGCACGGCGCCGCTGCCGCTGGTCAGCATCGAAACCACGACCGAATCGGCTGATGTGGCCAGCGCCTCCTCGAGCAGCCGGTCGCAATAATCGTCGGGATAGCCGCCATGCGCGTCGATGCGGATGAGATATTCCGCACCTTCGCCAAAAGTGCCGACGGCGAGATTGATCGCCGCGCTCTGGATGCGCCGCTTGTTGTGAAGCAGGACAACGCGCGGGTCCTTGGCGGCGATCTGCTCGACAATGGCCAGCGTGCCGTCCGTGCTGCCGCCATCGGCAACGACGATCCGGGCGCCAAGCCTTGCCGCCGCCGGGCAAAGCTGGCCGAGAAGCGCACTGATATGGGCTGCCTCGTTCAGGCAAGGGATCACGATCAGGCTGGAGGGAAGCGCTTGCGTCATCGGGCGATGTTCATCCTATGCCAGGGCTTCAGTCGCGAGGGGCTCGCGCACGGTGGTCAGGCGGCGCAGCTTTTCGACCAGCGCGCTGCAGTCGCTGCGATCGTAGCTCCACGTCCTCGGATTGCGGGCAAGCACGCGCGCCTTCAGTCTGCCGAAGCGCTGCTCCTCCATCGTGCCGAGCGCAGTTTCGAGCGCCTCGGGCGTCGCCTTGGGCAACAGGATGCCGATGTCCTGCTGGCTGAGGAACCGTCCGGTTTCCGTATGGCCCATAGCGATCGGCACCGCCCCGAAACGGCAGCCTTCATAGAGACGGTTGGGCAGCAGCCACTCCGAATTCTGCCCCTCCTCGAAGAAATCGATCGCCCAGGAGAAATGCACGTCCTGGTAGATCGCCGCCATGTCCTCCGGATTGCGGTAAGGTCCACGAAACGACAGATAAGGCTCGGCATCGACGAAGGCGTGGAAATCAGGGAATTCGGAGAGCGCCGGACGGCCGCGCAGCACGATTTCGAAACGTCCGTCCATGCGGTGGGTGAAATCAGCCAGAAGCTTGAGCGAGCGCCGGCAGCGCAGTGCTCCGAACCAGCCGATTCGCCAGGGCGGGGCGGCAGGCGCTTCGACTGTTTCACGCTCGCCGGGCAGGATCGCCGCTGCCTCGAAATATTTGTTCTCGATCAGCTCGACGGGGGCGGCAACCTGGCGGAAGGGCTTGAAATAATTGGCGATGAAGGCGGGCGAACTGGTCACCAGCAACTTCACGTCGCGCGCCAGATGGCGCTCGGTGGCGCGCAGCGCCTTGCCGAAGATGTCGTCGCGAAGCACCAGGCGGTGGATGTCGAGGCATTCATAGACAATCGGCACCGTGGCGCCGAAGGCCGACCTGGCGCGGCGCGCCAGCGCCAGCATTTCCAGATTGCGCGCGATGATGAGATCGGGCCGCGGCGCGCCCTTCAGCTTCGCGCCTATCGAAACCGTCGCTTTCGCGACCGCCGCCAGGCGCTGGGCGAATCGGCCGTCGCGCGTCGCCCCAAGGTCGACCGGCTGCAATCCTTCGATATCGGCAATCGGGGTTGCGGTGCGGCGAAAGCCCGCCAGAGTGACCCGGGCGCCGCCTGTCCTGAGCATTGTGATCCGTCGGCGAACCGCCGGATCGGAAACATCGTGCACCAGGTACAAGACATGCAGCATGAAAACTCGACCGCTGTTTGACCCCACCCAAAGGGATGCTAGTACAGCTCTTGCTGCATCGCAACATTTTTGGCGCGGTAATGGACATTTTCTGTTGCACTGCAAAATTATTGCCGTAGTTTGGGGATGGCGGCGGTCGTGGATTTTCAGGGTTCGGAAATCCGCGCAAAAATCAGGAATCCTGAATTTGGAAGCCAACCCATTCGATCCGCCGGAAGGCTCGCTGCGTAAATCGGTCGGGCGCGGCGCGGTGGTGACCGCCATGTCGCAATCGGTGCGGGTCGCGACACAGATCATATCCGTCATCGTGCTGTCGCGGCTCTTGTCGCCGCAGGATTTCGGCGTCGTGGCGATGTGCGCGCCCGTGCTGGCCTTCATCGCGCTGTTCCAGGATTTCGGCCTGACCCAGGCGACGATCCAGAAATCGGGCATCCGCCATGAGGAGGTGAACTACCTCTTCTGGATCAATGTCGCGGTCAGCGCCATCCTGGCCTGCGTGCTCGCGGGTGCGGCACCGTTGGTCGCGGCCTTCTATGGCGAGCCGCGCGTGGCCGGGCTGGTCGCCGCGTTCGGGCTGCAAATCATGGCTTATGGGCTCGGCGCCCAGCATCTGGCGCTTTTGACACGACGCATGCAGTTCGGGCGCCTGGCGATCATCGACGTCGCCAGCGCGGTTGCCGGGCTGGTTGTGTCGATTGCCTGGACCTTCATCGACCGCTCCTACTGGGCGCTGTTTGCCGGCACGCTGACCGGCGCGGTGCTGCCGACGCTGTGCTACTGGGCAAGCTCGCGCTGGCGGCCCGGCCTGCCGCGCAAGGTCGCCGGCATCGGCGAGCTGATACATTTCGGCGCCGGCATCACCGGCTTCAACTTCGCCAATTTCTTTGCCCGCAACCTCGACAATGTGCTGATCGGCAAATACTGGGGCGAGCAGCAACTCGGCCTCTACGACCGCGCCTACAAGCTGCTTCTGTTCCCGCTCAGCCAGATCACCAATCCGCTGTCGAAGGTCATGGTGCCGGCGCTGTCCAGGCTGAAGGATGAGCCGGACCGCTACCGCAGCGCCTATCTGCGCGTCATGCCGCTGATCCTTTTGGTGGCGCTGCCCGGCGTCGCCTTCGCCACCGCGATGTCGGATGTGCTGATCCCCTTCGTGCTCGGCGAACAGTGGCGCGCAAGCGCCTCGATCTTCCTGGCGCTCGGCTTTGCCGGGCTGCTGCAGCCGCTCAACAACCCGGCGGGCTGGCTTTTCGTCAGCCAGGGCCGCTCCGGCGACTTCATGCGCTGGGGCATCATCACCGCCGTGACCTCGGTGCTCGCCTTCGCGCTCGGCCTGCCCTATGGCGCGCTCGGCGTGGCGATCGCCTATGCGGTCAGCGAATATCTGCGCACGCCGTTCCTGTGGCTCTATGTCGGCAAGAGCGGACCGCTGCGGGCCAGCCATGTGCTGCGCGCGGCAACGCCGTTCGTGCTCGGCGCGCATCTGGCACTGGCGGCGGTCTGGCTGATCAAGCCGATGCTGCCGCAGCAGCATGTCGTCGCCCTGGCCAGCGGTGCCATGCTTGCCTACCTCATCACCGTTGTCGTCGCGCTGGCCTTCGCATCCGGCCGCGAGGCCTTGCGCGAGGCCCTGAAAATGCTGCCGGCAAGACGGCCGGCGGCAATGCCGCGCGAGGCGCAATAATTTCGGCACCTTTGCCGGCTACCCAATATCCACACGAACATCAGGTCTGATCCATGCACTACCGATCGATCTCCGACATGAATGACACGATTGTCGGCAACCTTCACCGGCTGCCGCGCGACATCGACCTTGTGGTCGGCGTGCCCAGAAGCGGCGTGCTGGCGGGGACGCTGGTCAGCCTTGCGGCGAACATTCCGATGACCGATCTGGATTCCTTCCTGGAAGGCCGGGTCTATACGTCAGGCATCACCAAGCGGCGCGCCGCACTCGACCGCAAGGTCTCGGACATGCGCAAGGTGCTTGTGATCGACGACAGCATCGCCGGCGGCAACGCCATGCGCGATGCCCGTGCCCGTATCGAGGCTGCCGGCATCGAGGGTGATTTAATCTATGCCGCAGTATTCGGCCTGGAGCCGAAGCATCGGGAAACCGACGTCGTCTTCGAAGTGGTGCCGCATCCGCGCATGTTCCAGTGGAATTTCATGCATCACAAATTCCTGGCGCAATGCTGCGTCGACATAGACGGCGTGCTGTGCCTCGATCCGACCGAGGCGGAAAACGACGATGGTCCGGCCTATGAGAAATTCCTCAGCGAAGCGCGGCCGCTGCATGCCCCGACCCACAGGATCGGCTGGCTGGTCACCAGCCGGCTGGAGAAATACCGCGCGCTGACCGAGGCGTGGCTGGCCAAGAACGGGATCCTGTACGACCAGCTGATCATGCTCGACCTGCCGAGCAAGGCGGAGCGTCAGCGGCTCGGCGCGCATGGCAGTTTCAAGGCCGATTTCTACCGCAAATCCAACGCCATCCTGTTCATCGAAAGCGAACATGCGCAGGCGCTGAAGATCACGGAGCTGTCAGGCAAGCCGGTGCTGTGTGTCGAAACCCATATGGTGAGCTTTCCCGACGCACTGTCGCTGCCGGCGCTCGGCCAGGCGGCGCGCAACCTGCCGGCCAGGCTGCGGCAGATCAACTCGCAGCAAGGCCGCAAGGGCGCCGCCAAGGCCCTGGCCCGCGCCCTGCTTGGCGCCCGCGGCTATGAAACGCTGAAAAGCCGGGTCAAGCGCCCGGCCTGATCGGCTGGCTTGCTGAGTGCTGGCTAGAGCGTTTAACCGTTTCACAGAAACGGCGAACCGCTCTATCCTATTGTTTTAACGCAATTCCGGACGGAAAACCGCTCACACTTTTCCTGGAATTGCTCTAAGCGGCCTGCAGCGCGCGCTGCCGCACCGCCCTGTCCAGTATCGAGAAGAAGGTGACGAACTGCCGATCGGGATCGAGCTCCGGACGCGCCGCGAAGCCGCGCGCGAGGTTTGAAACCCGCTCATATTCCTTGTTGTCGTTCCACAGCTGCCTGACGGCCGCGACCCAGTCGATGAGCGGAGCGTCATAGTCGAGCACCGTGCCGCCGGGGCCGATGGCTTCGGGCAGACCGCCGCGCCGGGAACCGACGACGGGGATGCCGCTGCAATGGGCTTCGGACGCGACTCGGCCCCAGGCCTCCTCCCATTTCGAGGGCGCGAGCAGGATCCTGGTGCGGCCATAGATCGTCTTCATGTCGTTGGTGCGGCTCTCCAGCGTGACATTGCCGAGCGGCGCGATCGTCTCCTCGATGCGCGCGCGATGGTCGTCCTCCAGCTTCCAGCTTTCAACGAACAGGAACGGGATTTCCGGGCAGGCGCCGGCAATGCGCACCGCCAGCTTGAAGCCCTTCTCCTCATAGGGATTGATCAGGGTGACGAACTGGCCCGTGGTCGGCGTGCTGTACTGCGTCGGGTTGATGGTCGGCGGAATGACCGTCGCCTCGATGCCGAATTCCCTCTTGTAGCTGCGCGCGGTGAACTCCGAATTGGCGATGTAGAGCGCGGAACCCAACTCGCGCAAATCGCCGCCCAGCTCATGGAACTCGACATTTCTGAGATAGACCACCAGCGGCACGCCCTCGGCCTGCAGGGCTTTGCCGAGCGGAACCGATTTGTGGCACTGGACCACCGTCACATCCGGCTTCAGTTTCTTGACGGCAAACCCTGCCGCCTCCCAGGGAAACCATGTCCTTATCACCGGGTAACCGGGAAAGCTGTCGACGACCGCCGGTTGCCGCATGAGCTTCATCTTGGCGCGCGCCTTGAAGCCGAACATGCCGTCGCCGAACAGGGCGCAGAGCACCGACGCTTCATGGCCATGTTCGATCAGTTGCTGCACCAGATGGTGCGTGCTGGATTGGACGCCGCCACCGAACTCGGGCGGATAGCCGTTGCCGCTGGCAAAGAGGACTTTCATGATCCTGGCTCCTGGTCTTTCGCGTTTCAGTCATGCGGCCGATCAACGGCCGCGTCGAAGGCGCCTCAAGCGCTCTGTGGCGGATCAAGCGTCGCGAACGGATTGGTGCATGAGTTCCATCCGGTGAACCGGATCGGATCGTCAGGCGAACTGCGCCAGGCGTAGTCCGTCAGCATATGGAATTCGGCGATGACCCAGCGGTCGAAATGTATCAGATCTTCCCGCTTCTCCTGGGGCAGCAGACGGCGGGCGGCGCCCAGTTTGAGCTCCTCGACCAGAGTGACTGCGTCGCTAAGTTTCTCGCTCGGAAAGATCCAGGGGTTGCGGTTGCGGAACTCCAGCACGAACTGCTGCAGATGCTCGATGCGCATATTCAGCCTGCCGAGGTATTTTTCCAGCGTGACGCGAACCAGATCCTCGTCCGAAAACGAGGAGACGGCGGCATAGGCAACGCCCGTCGAGGCAACGCCACCCGCCAGGATGGCCAGTGCGGAGCGCCGTGTGACTTCGATCATCGGCCCGCTCCTCTCACGCGATCCGGCTCGCCGCCCGCAGGGACAAAGCCGCCGCGGTCAGGCTTGGATTGGCGCAGGAGCAGCTCGGATAGGTGCTGGTGCCGACGACAACCAGGTTTCTCAACCGGTGATGGATCATGTTGCTGTCGATCACCGAATCAGCGGGGCCGGTACCCATCCTCAGTGTGCCCTGGACATGCGATTCCGTTGGCCGGATGCCGCGGTCGAAGAGCCGTTCGACCGGCAGCGGGGCAAGCAGTGCCGGTAATTTGTCCAGCGCCCGGGCCATGCCCTTGACCGCATAGTCCGACGGCGCCTTGAAGGAGACGAAGGCATTGTCGTCCTCGTCGAGGGTGACGAAATTCTCGTGATCGAGCAGGTTTTCCGTGACCACGACCAACGGCAGCGCCTGCCGCAGACGTCCCTTCTCGGCGCGCATCCCGTGCTGCCAGCGGTTCTCGAAATAGACCAGCGCCGCCGCGTGCTCGGACCGGTGCGGACCGTCATAGAGGCCGAAATTCAGTCCGGTGGTGATGGTGCTGCCGTCGAAATTGTCGACGCCGTCGAGATAGACCTCGACATTCCAGCCATAGGATTCATGCAGGCCGCGCCCGACGAATTCGTCTCCCAGCCCCGAGCGCAGCATGATCGCCGCGCTCTGGATGGCGTTGGCGCCAAGAATGAAGAGGTCGCCGCTGACCTGATACTCCTTGCCGTCATGAACGAAGGTGACCGAACGGACCGTGCCGCCGACCTGATCAAGCCGCCGCACTTCCGCGCCGAGGCAGACCGAAACGTCAGGATGCTCGAAGACATGCATCAGGCCATTGTTGGCGGTGAATTTCGCGTCGACCGGGCACAGCCAGCAGCGCAGATTGGCGCAGCACGAGGTGCGCTGCGCGGTCGGCACTCGGGCGCGGGCGGTCGGCATGACGAAATGCTGATCGGGCTGGGCCGCCTTCATCATCTTGTCCGGCGTCGACATGCGATGCGGCGGTTGCGGAAACGGTTTCGATCGCGGCAGCATCGCCGCCATGTCGGAATCGCCGGAGATCGACATGATCTCTTCGGCATCGCAGTAGAACGGCTCGACATCGTCGTAGCTGATCGGCCAGTCATTGCCGATGCCATAGGTGCTTTTCAGCCTGAAGTCATTGGGATGGAACCTCGGCGTCTGGGCGAACCAGCAGTTGGTCCCGCCACCCAGTCCGATCGTGTAATTCCACGGCTTGTCGGAGTTGGTCTTGTAGGTCGTCTCGTCGTCGATGTCGGTGTTGGCGTTCTGGCCGAGCTGCCATTCATGCGTGTTGTGCCGACCCCATTCCAGGATCAGGATGCGCGCCTTACGCCGCTTGGCGAATTCGTGCAGGAAGAAGGCCGAACCGAAACCGGAACCGATCGCGATGAGATCGAAATGATCCTTGGTGATTTGCTCTGGCTTTACGTCCAGCACCATCAGCCGCAACTCCTTTCTGCGCCGGGCGCGTGTGCCAAATTCCGCTTGCTTCCCACGCTCGCCCTCATGCCGCCATTCTGCCGATCGAGTGATATTCGATGCCGTGGCGCGCCACGACCTTGGGGTCATAGAGGTTGCGGCCGTCGAAGATGACCGGCGTGGTCAGCGCGTCCTTCAACGCATCGAAGGACGGGGCGCGAAAGCTCTTCCATTCAGTGGCGATGAGCAGCGCATCGGCGCCGCGCAGGGCCGCTTCCTTGGTGCCGCAGAGCAGCAGGTCGTCGCGCAGGCCGTAAATGGCCTGGCATTCCTGCATCGCCTCGGGATCGTAAGCCTGTACGGTCGCGCCGGCCTTCCACAGCGCTTCCATCAGGACTCGCGCCGGCGCCTCGCGCATATCGTCGGTGTTGGGTTTGAAAGCCAGGCCCCACAGCGCAAAGGTCTTGCCCTTGAGATTGCCCTTGAAATAGCGGTTCACCTTGTCGAACAGCACGGATTTCTGGTCATTGTTGCGCTCCTCGACGGCGCGCAGCAGCTTGGCATCGAACTTGACGCCCTCGGCGGTCTTGATCAGGGCGCGGACGTCCTTGGGAAAGCATGAGCCGCCATAGCCGAGACCGGGATAGATGAAGTGGTAGCCGATGCGCGGATCGCTGCCGATGCCCTTGCGCACCTCCTCGATGTCGGCGCCGAGCTGCTCGGCCAGATTGGCCATCTCGTTCATGAAGCTGATCTTGGTGGCCAGCATGCAGTTGGCGGCGTATTTCGTGAATTCGGCGCTGCGCACATCCATCACGATCATCTTTTCGTGGTTGCGGTTGAAGGGCGCGTAGAGCTCGCGCATCACCGCCTCGGTCCCCTCGCTCGAGGTGCCGACGATGATGCGGTCGGGCTTCATGCAGTCGGCGACGGCCGAGCCTTCCTTGAGGAACTCGGGATTGGAGGCGACGTCGAAGGCAAGATCCTCACGCCCTCTCTTCTTCAGCGTTTCGGCGATCCTGGCTTTCACCTTTTCACAGGTGCCGACCGGCACGGTCGACTTGCCGACGACGATCTTGGCGCTATCCATCTCGCGGCCGATGGTCTCGGCGACGGCCAGAACATATTTGAGGTCGGCCGAGCCGTCCTCGCCGGGCGGCGTTCCGACCGCGATCATCTGGATTTCACCGTGCCGGACGGCGGCGGCGGCATCGGTGGTGAATTTGATGCGGCCGGCGGCATGATTCTCCCTGACGATGGTTTCGAGGCCTGGCTCGAAGATCGGCACGAAGCCCTGGTTGAGGCGCTCCACCTTGCCTTCGTCGATGTCGACGCAAACCACCTGGTGGCCAACCTCGGCAAGCACCGCCGCCTGCACGAGGCCGACATAGCCAATTCCAAACACCGTCAAGTTCATTCGGTTTCATTCCCATCCATGGCCGCGACCCGTTCTCGGTCCGGCCGGTTCAATTCGTCTTTCCCAACTCTTTTACGCTGCATACGAGCGATTCCGGAAACTGGCATGGCTGGCCGAGCGCGGTGAAGGCAACGCGTTCGACCTGCAGCGAAAGCTTGCGGCCCGGATCCGCGAAGGCGCCCATCCAACCCTTCATGGTGTCGCTGCCCCAAAGGCTGAAGAAGATCTTCTGCGCATGGCTGGGCAGCTTCGCCGGGTCGGTGATGGTGTTCACCAGCTCGCCGTTGACGTACCAGCGCAAACTGTCCTTCTCCCAGACGAAGGCGTAGTCGTTGAAGCCCTTGTCCGTGCCGCCCGGCACCTCGACCAGCTTCTCGTTCTTGCCCTTGCCGTCGATATAGGCGTTGACCTGCACCTTGGAGGTGTCCTTGGTCAGGATCTCGAAGTCGATCTCGTCCCAGGGCTGCTTGTCCGACGGGCCGATATAGGTGAAGAAGGCCGCGTTGAGGCCGGAGCCGGTGTCGGTCTTCAGCCGTGCCTCATAGGTGCCATAGCCGAAGCGCTGCTTGGTCTGGATCTCGCCGCAGGCGAACTCGCGATCCTTCAGCTTCTGTTTTTCGAAGCCAAGCGACAGCACACCGTCTGAAAGCTCCACCAGCCCCTTCGACCAGGTGCAATTCTGATGACTGCCATTGCTCCAGCCATCGGACACATACCAGCGCGACTTGTCGAAGCTCTTGAAATCATCGACGAAAGAGGGAGCGGACTGGATATCCTGCGCATGGGAGGGAGCCGCAAAGAGGCTGCCGAGAGCAGCCAGCAGCAACCCGCCGATCAAGCCCAACCGCCGCAGGTCGGCTTGCCGGGTCTGATGCGCGACGGAGGTTGCGTCAATTGCTGTCGTGGACGTGGTTTTCGGATCCAAATTCATACCAAACTCACCTTTGTGCTGTGCGTCCCCAACCCAAAGTCGACGTTTGAACCGCTTCCAAACGGGCCAACCTTGGCCTCCTCTTCGGCCCTCCCGAAATCCTCTCCTGTCTGCATCATACCTTCGAAGCTTGCATCATGCCTTTGAAGTAGTCTCACGCCCGGCCGGCGCCCGCGGGCCTGGCGAAATCGGCCGCGTCGGCCGAATCGGACTCCCCAGCCGCGTCGAAGACCATATTCAGCGAATGACGCAGCTCTTTCATCAGGCCGTCCTGGCGCGACAAGGCGGCGATGCGGCGCTCGCAATTCAGGATCGATTGCGTCAGCGCGCTGACTTCGGATGAGCGCCTCTGCGAAGCGGAGCCGTTTTCCATGGCTTCGACAAGAAAGGCCGCATTGGTCGCCGTCTTGCGGTAGCGGCTCTCCAGGCCGGTTTTCTCGGCCTCGATCTCGGCGGCGATCTGCTCGAACAGTTTCGCCAGCCGGTCGTGGCGCGCTATGTCGGCCTGCCGGTCGCGGGCAGGATCCCTTGATCTGAAGCCAAATATCGAGGCCATGGGCTTAAATTCCTGTTATCGCCGGCTTGCCTGCCGACCACTGGCCGATCCCCGCAAGCGGGGCTGAAAAGCTCGTACCGCATTGTCCAGCTCCTTTTGACGGGAGAGACGTCGGACCAATCCGATCGGGGGCCAGTTCGGTTGGTCATTCAATTTGCTGCACCGCAACATAGACTGCCATCGTCGGAGCCGTGAGGCAACCACCCAATTCGTAAACTCTTAAATCCAGTGGAAATGGTTTGCGCCGTGCGAATGCTGTTTGACGGATGAAGCGAGCATTCCCGCCCCTTACCGCTCCTTGCCCGCACTGGTCCCGGCCATCAGGAAACGCAGCGGTGGCACGCGCTTTTGCCCGGACACAAGGCCAACGCGCCGAAACAGTGCCTCTAGCTTGTCGGAGGCCACGCCCTGGACGATGGGGACCAGGTTGGATTGACTTGCAAAGGCGTAGGCCGCGGCCGAAGCCAGCCCGCGCTCGGCCTTCACGTCGAGGAAATTGCGCAGCCGGTATTTGTCGCGCACATGCCGCTCGTGCCGCCGCAGCACCGCCTTGGAGCCTTCCGGCAGGCTATCTATCGCCAGCAGCGCCAGATCGGCGTCGGCCAGCCGCTTCAGGTCCTGCGTCTTGTGGCGGCCGCTGAGCGAATCAGCGCGTACGATGGCGCCGTAGCCGCAGGAACGGATGACCTTGAACCGCGCGCCATGGGCGACAGCGCGGGCGTAGAGCTCGTAATCCTCGCCCAGCCGCAGGCTTTCGTCGTAGCGCAATCGGTGCCGATCGAGGAAGGCGCGGCTGATCACCGGCTTCAAGAAGCCAAGCTCGCCTCTCTGCACGCGGCGCCTGGAGATGTTGCCTTCGACGAAGCGCTCGAAGTCGAGGAATTCCGGATCGGCGGCAAAATCCGGGGCGACGATCTTGGTCGCGTCGCTCGTCGCATCATCCCTGATGAGCATGATGTTGTCGGCCGCGAAATCCCAGTCGGCGGCGGCAAACAGGTTGCGGAACCGGCCCTCGAGGAAGAAGTCGTCGGCATCCAGAATGCTGATGAACGGCGCTTTCGAGCCGGCGATCGCGGCATTGCGCGCAAAGGAGGGGCCACGATTGACGTCGAGGCGCATGACCCTGAGCCGGCCGCTGCCGTCGTCGGCGGCGCGGGCGACCTCGGTCGTGTTGTCGGTGGAGCCGTCGTCAACGACGACGACCTCCGCCACCTCGGGTTCGCGCAATGCGGACGCGATGGCGACCGCGATCGTGCGTGCCGCATTTTTGGCCGCGATGATCACGCAGACCTCTGATTTCGTCATCGACATGGGTTAGCCTCTTGCACAGGTTCCGATTTGCCCTCGCCCTGTACGTATTGCGACGCCACCGCCATCACGGGCTGGCCGGCCGCTCGAAGATGCGGCGACTGAGATCCGCCGACGCTGCCCAGCCGGCCTCGGCCAGGTAGCGCACGGGAGCCCTGCCGCACAATTCCCACAACACCGTTCGCCGCTGCGGCCACCGCAAGGACGACAGCCATGGCGCGATAACCATGTTGAGCAGGTCATCATTGCCGATGCGCGACAAGATCGGCTTGGCCCGCTCCGACAGAACCGTGCCGGTGGCGCCCAGCAGTACATCGGCGGCGCGCAGGCCGAGCAGCAACGTGTCGTCCAGCCCCTGGCTTACCGCTGCATCCAGCACACGCTGCTGATCGGCCTCGCCAAGACGGTTGGCGCTGGCCCTGATATCGCAGACATAGCCGGCACAGGGTTCGTGGTTGAACAGGGCCTTGGCGACGCTGATGCAGGACAGCATCAGCGTGTCGGCGGCCGACGTGAAGGGCACTTCGGTGCCGGTGATCTCGACCAGCCGCTTGCGCCGCAGGAAGCCGTCGGCATCGCGCGGGCTGGGCGAACCGGGCTGCTGGAGGCGATAATGAAGGTCGACCGTGGACGGCCCGTTGCCACGGATCATGTGCTGTTCGCCAAGGAAGCGAACCCACCAGACGGAGCGTGACTTGCCTGAGACCTCATAGCCGATCGAGCGCAGCGCATCGCGTGCTTTCGAGAATCCGGCCGGGGAAACCAGGATGTCGACATCGCCCGAAGGCTTCATGAAATGGTCGTCATAGAGCAGATGCTGCTGGAAGGGACCTTTGAGAAAGACGAAATCGATCTGCCTGTCGCGCAGCGCCTTATGGATCGCCATCGAATCCATGAGACAGGCGGCGTTCATCGAAACCGTCCGCCGACGATAGGCGTCGAGCCATTGGAAAAGCTCGGCGGGCCTTTCGCTGGCCGGGGCGCGCGACAGCGCTTTCAAAACGAAGGTGGCGACCTTGTTCAGCCTGGCGATATCGGCGACGGCGGTGGCGGAAAGGCTCGGCGTCGACACATCGCCGGCCGCAGCCGCCGCGCCTGAGAAATACAACCGCAGGCAGGCCTGCACATAAGCAATCTCGTCGGCACAGTCGGCTGCGCGCAGTCGTTCGTAGGAACTTTCCGGCAAGGCCATTGAGCGCATAGTCTCCAAAATGCGGTTTGCACGACGTTTATGCTGCAGGTGCGAAACAAAGCATCCTCAAAAACCTCGACGCCGTAAAGTCTTTCCTTTCACAGCGCGAAATTTTGCAACCAGAGCGTTTGCCGCCGTTTCTCGAGCAGCGCAACATACGGCTGAAATCCCGACCCAATCGAGGCGGCTTCAGCTGATCATCGACACCGGCTGGCTAACAAGAATTCATCTTTTTAGCCATGCCTAAAAAAGCGCCGCCGCCATGAACTTTTTATGCAAGCAAATTCAATTGCTTAAAGAATAGCCCGTGCTGAAGGCAGACTGCACCGAGCTTCAGCTCGACAGCGGCCGAATCTTGAGCATTCCGCACACGCATGGTGACGCCCGCAACCCGTAATTGATTAACCAGAAGTAAATCAGGCTTGACTCATAAATGTTGCCATGCAGCTATTGCATCGCAGCATGAAAGTGCTGACGGCACTCGACAGGCCGTTTCCAGTCCTCATTGGAGAGTAAAATGGAACAGAATGTTGAAAAGCATGAGTACGAAACGCCAAGCCTGACGGTACATGGTTCGATCGAAACCATTACCCAGGGCGGTGGCGGCAGCACGGCAATCGACGCGTCGTTTCCGGCGCACACCCCGATTGGCGATCTGACGTTCTCCTGAGACCAGCTTGGTTCTGGAGGAGTGACGTTGGGCCTCCAGGATTGAAGACCGTAAATGGAGCCGGGGATGAAAATCCCCGACTTTCCGCTTTTTAACTGACGACGCGTAGACCGTGTGTTGCTAACGAGGTTTTGGCATGAACTGGAACCCATCCGAGCACGATTGCGTAAGTGCCACCGGGGATGCGGTGGCCTGTGAATTCGGCGATGGCCTCGCGCTTCTCAACCTGAAATCCAATATCTATTACAGCCTCAACAGCGTCGGCGCGTTCATCTGGGAGCAAATCCAGGAGCCGAAGTCGATCGCCGATATCCGCAGCGCTGTGCTTGCGCGCTACAATGTCGACGCCGAGCGCTGCAAGGCTGACGTCGACGCCTTGCTTAGGGGCTTCGCCGAAAACGGACTTGCGAGGCTGCACAATGAGGCACTTGTCTAGGCAGGTTCCGCCAAAGGCCATGATCTCGCGGCGGAGACCTGCGACGGACCAGAGACCGAGGCCTGCCAACCGCCGGCCCGGCCGGGGATTGGCCAGGGTCCTGTCCCTGAATGGCCCGGAAGCACTTTTCCTCTGTCATTGCCTGCTGGTGGTCGCGACCGTCCGGCTGGGGCTGACCTTGTTCTCCTACAACCGTGTTCGCGGCATGGTGACCCGACTCAACGCGCGCCAGTGCGCCAGCATGGGCGAGCTGCGGCTCGTCGCCTGGGGGGTTGCCGCTGCCGCACGGTTCGTTCCGCGCGCCTCCTGCCTTACCCAGGCGCTTTCGGGCCAATACATTCTCGCGCGCCAGGGCAATGCCTCCAACATCCGCATCGGCATCGAACGCGGCACGGGCGAGCAGTTGAAGGCGCATGCCTGGCTGGTCAGCGACAACCATGTCGTGCTTGGCGGCTCCGTCGATGGTTTCGCGCATCTGGTCGACCACGGCAGCCGATGAGCGGCGTCGCCGGAATCCTGCTGCGACAGGACCCCGCGCCGGTGGACGCGGCAAGCGACATCCAGCGGATGCTGGCCCGCATGCGCCATCGCGGACCCGACGGAAACTCCTGGTGGCTGGACAGCGGCATCGCGCTCGGCCACGCCTGGCTCAACACCACGGATGAAGCCGGTCCCGGCCCGCTGACGATGGCAGGCGGCAAGCTCGCCATCACCGCCGATTGCCGGCTGGACAATCGCGACGAGCTGATGGCGAGGCTTGGCATACGCGACAGGTCGGTTGCGGACGCCGTATTGCTGATGCGGGCCTATCTGCGCTGGGGCGAAGCCAGCCCCGCGCACCTGCAGGGCGATTTCGCCTTTGCCATCTGGGATGCCGAGCGGCAGCTTTTGTTCTGCGCGCGCGACCATTTCGGGGTCAAGCCATTCTACTATCACGCCGCGGACCGGCGCTTTGCCTTTGCCTCGGAGATCGGGCCTATGCTTGGGCTTGACGGGGTCGGCGTGCGCATCAGCGAGCACCGCATTTCGGGATTTCTGGCCGGGCTTCCGGACGACCCGCAATCCACCCCCTACAGCGATATCTTCAGCCTGCCGGCGCGCCACAGCCTAACTGTCACCGCGCAGCAGGTGGTGCTGCGACGATACTGGCAGATCGAGCCGTCGGCACGACCGCCGCGGTCGGATGCGGCGGAGGAATTCGCGCATCTATTTTCGCAATCGGTGCGCAACCGCATGCGCGGAAGCCAGTCGGTCGGCGCGATGCTGAGCGGCGGTCTCGATTCCTCCTCGATCGCCTGTGTCGCCGGCCTGCAGAACGCCGCCGAGCGGAAACCCAGGCTGCCGACCTTTTCGCTGGTTTTCGAGAAGGGCTCTTCGATGGACGAACGGGTCTTCATCGATGCCGTGCTCGATCAGCAGAAGACCGATCCGACACTGATCCCTGTCGGCAATTATGCGCCCTTCGCCGAGTTCGAGCGGGTGCTGGAGGAACAGGAGGGCACCTTCCTGGCGCCGGGCCTGACGCTGACCCGCGGCATTTACCGGACGGCGGGCGCAAAAGGCATCAAGGTGCTGCTCGACGGCCATGGCGGCGACGAGGTCGTCTCACAGGGACACGGCCATCTGCACGAGCTTGCCAATGGCGGAAGGTGGCTGGACCTTTGGCGCGAGGTTCGCAGCGCCTCCGACACTTATGGCGACAGCACGCTCGGCCTCTATTTCCAGTTCCTGACCCTTTACGGACCGGCATGGCGCATCGCCAAGGCGAGACAGCTGGCGAACCGTGCCCTGAACAGGATACGCAAGCCCACGCAAATGCAGCGCGGCCGCAGCTGGCGCGACCTGATCAATCCGGACCTGGCCAGGCGGACCGAACTCATCGACCGCTTCCATCGGGCCGGCTACATGCCGCCCGGCGTCCAGGCCAGCGACGCGCTCAGCCATCGCTGGATCCTGTCCAACGGCTATGTGCCGCACTCTTTCGAAGTGCTCGACAAGGCCGCGGCCAATTTCGGCGTCGAGCCGCGCTATCCGTTCTGGGACAAGCCGCTGGTCGAATTCTGCCTGGCGCTGCCAGGCGAGGAGAAACTCAGCCACGGCTTTGGCCGCTACGTGTTGCGACGGGCCATGGAGGGCATCCTGCCGGCGGCGGTGCAGTGGCGGCGCGACAAGATCGATTTCACCGCCAATCTCGTCAACGGCATGGTGCGCAACCACCGCGACCTCCTGGAACAGCTGCTGGTTTCGGATGCCGGCCGTATCGCGCCCTATGTCAACCTGCCGCAGGTGAGCGCCGCCTATGCGCGGCTGCTGCGCCAGCCCGATCAGGCAGCGCCGCTGGATGTCCAGTATGTCTGGCGTTCGGCCTCGCTGTCGCTGTGGCTGCGGCAGGTCCAGCACAGCGGGAGACACGCATGACGCCTCCCAACCAGCCGCTCGCCACATATCTTGACGATCCTCCTTCCGATGGCCAGACGATGCGGGAGCGGCGCTACTACCGGGCCTATGGCCTGACCGTGGCGTCCGACGTGGCGCTGCCCGAGCTGGAGCCGGCCGAGCCGGCTGCGGCGGATATACTGATCGCCATCGGCACGATCGACATGCCGAAGCCTTCGTCCGAGGCCGCGACGATCTTCCGCTTCGAGCCGGACCGGCAATATCTGGCTTGGCATGCCGTCGGCTCCTTTCTGATCAGCAATGCCAGCCGCATTGATATCGAGCCGGCGCCCGGCGTCGATGACGCCCTGCTTGCCTTTCCACTGCTCGGGCCGGTGATGGCGCTGCTGCTGCACCAGCGTGGCCTGCTCGTCCTGCATGCCAGCGCCATCGCGGTGGCCGGCAGGGGCGCCATCTTCATGGGCGACAAGGGTGCCGGCAAATCGACCACGGCAAGCGCGCTGATCCGGGCCGGTCATCATCTGCTTACCGACGATGTCGTGGCGCTGCATCTCGCCAGACCGGACGCGCCGATGATCGTTCCGGGCTTTCCCCAGATCAAGCTTGCCGCCGACGCGGCGGCCGCGATCTCGCTTGGCCAGGCGGAGGTGCGGCCGCAAGTGCATCCGGCGATCGAGAAGATGCAGCATCGCCTGCATGGCGCCTTCTCCGGCGGCATGGTGCCGGCGACCAGGATCTATGTCCTCGAGCGCGGCGCGAAGGCCGCGGTCTCGGCCTTGCCCGGGATTGCCGCCCTGCCGGCGATCATCAAGTTCTCCTATGTGACGCGCTTCGGCCGCGCGGCGCTCTCCGGCGATTTCGCGGCGCTGCACCTTCGCCAATGTTCAGCAATCGCTAACCATGTCGGCGTGTTCCGGCTGGAAGTTCCGACCGGCCTCGACAGGATTGGCGAGGCCGTGGCGCTGATCGAAAGCGACCTGGCGGCCGGGGATCTGGCGGCCCAAGACCTCATGACCGGAGATCTGGCGGCCGGCCGTCGGCAGCGGTGAGCGCAATCATGTCCAAATCCTCGATCCTTCGCCTGTCGCTGTTTCGCGATGTCGCCGCGTTCGGCGCCGTCATCGCCCAGATCGGCGGGCGGCGGACCTGGACGGCGCTGCTGTTCCTGATCCTCGGCAGCCTGACGGAGGGTATCTCGATCCTGCTGCTTGTGCCGCTGCTGCACCTTGTCGGGCGCGCCGACCAGGATTTCGCGGTGCGGCTGCCGAACAATGATTTCGTGCGCTGGCTGGTGCCGGAGGGAACGCTGCAGCTGACGACGGTGCTGTGCGCGCTGGTCGGGCTCGTTGCCGTGCAGGCCGCGTTCAACCGCTTCAAGTCGGTCTACATGGCCAGGCTTCTCTTCGATTTCATCAACCGTTTGCGCATGAACCTGTTCGAGAGCATCGGCAAGGCGCGCTGGGGCGTGTTCTCGCGCATGCGCAGCTCCGATCTCGATCATGCCCTGACCGGCGATATCGATCGCGTCCAGGGCGCCGCCTTCTCGCTGCTGATGCTGGTGCAGATATCAGTGCTTTTGGTGGGCTATCTCGTGATCTCGATGTTCATTTCACCGGTGATGACGGCGTTTGCGATCGTCATCGGCATCGTGATGTTCATAGCACTGCAGCCGTTTCGCGCGCGCGCCACCGCTTTCGGGCGTGTCCTGACCAGCAATCGCCAGGATCAGTACCGCACGGTCTCGGAGTTCCTCGGCGGTATCAAGGTGGCCAAGAGCCTGAATGTCGAGGCCAGCTATTTCGCGCAGTTGCAGTCGACGCTGGAAAAGATGAAGGCCGACAACATCGACTATGTGCGCAACAGCTCGATCGGCACCGCGGTGTTCCAGGTGGCGAGCGTCGTGGGCCTCAGCCTGTTCATCTATGTGGCGCTGGTCCGCTTCAACCTGTCGCTGGCCGAGATTGTCGTGCTGCTTCTCGTCTTCATGCGCATCGCGCCGCGCTTCATGGACATGCAGACCCAGGCCCAGCAGGTGCTGATCAACCTGCCCGCCTATACGGCCATGCGCAGCCTGCAGGCCCGTTTCGACGCCGAGCGCGAGCCTGGCCATGCCGAATCCGAGAATGCGCAAAAGCTGTCGCTCGATACCGGGCTGAATATTCGCGGCGTCTCCTTCGGCTACGATGACGGCTCCGGCAAGGCAGTGGTGAGCGACATCACCTTCGGCCTGCCGGCCGGCAAGGTCACGGCCCTGATCGGCCCCTCGGGATCGGGCAAAAGCACGATCGCCGACATGCTGCTCGGCCTGCTCGAGCCGACCGCCGGCAAGATCCTAGTCGACGGCGTCGAGATCGATGCCGGCAATCGCCGGCGCTGGCGCGATCAGGTGGCCTATGTGCCGCAGGACGTGTTCCTGCTGCATGACACGATCGCGGCCAACCTGCGCCTTGCAGCGCCGCAGGCCAGCGACGACGATCTGTGGACCGCTCTGCGCGCCGCGCATGCCGGTGACTTCGTCGAACGGCTCGACCAGCGGCTCGAGACCGTGGTCGGCGACCGCGGCGTGCGGCTCTCGGGCGGCGAGCGTCAACGCATTGCGCTGGCGCGTGCGCTGCTGCGCAAGCCGTCGCTGCTCATCCTCGATGAGGCGACCAGCGCGCTCGACTGGCAGAACCAGTCGCTGATCGCCCGGTCGATCGACGGCTTGCGCGGCGCGATGACCATCCTGACCATCGCGCACCGGCCGTCGATGATCGCCTTCGCCGACTGGGTGGTGGCGATGGAAGACGGCCGCGTCGTGGAGGTCGGCCAGTATCAGCGGCTGAAGGCGAAGCCGGCGAGCCGGCTGTCGAGGATGCTGTCGGGGGAGCAGTCGGAAACCGAACCCGCCAATGTGGCCTGAGGTCGCGGATATCCTTTGCAGGAACTAGTGCAGGCTGCGCCGGGCGTTGCCCAGCTTCTCGCCTTCGGTCACGTCTGGCGAACTCAGCTTTCTCTCGGCTTCACGCAGCCTGTCGGCAGGCGTCGGCGCGCTCCGGGCGATCATGGCATAGACGAGGACGAAATAGCCGGCCTGGATGATCACGGCGCAGATGATGACGCGTAGCAGCGTCATGCCTAGCGACGCGCCACCAAGCCATGACCAGGCGACGACGATTGCAAGAGCGAAAATCATCCCAACGATGAATTTTGGAAGCGACATACCCAACAGCCCATAAACCGGCCCGGGTTTTATCAAACGATAGCCCCACCCGAGCGCCGTCCCTTTGTCATGCGGGCTTGTAAAGGTGCCCGCTATCGACCGGTTGCTTCCGGCCTTTCAACCTGTCGCCACTCTGACAGGTATAATTTGCAATTCTATTAAGGCGAGCAGGAGGCGGCAAGGGCAACAGCACATATTTTTGATTGAGCTCGCGGGATCGACTCTGCCATGCTGCAACGCACACCACCGCAATTCACTCAACCTGCAGGAGCCGACCCGTTTCAGTACAATTCCCAATATTATGTAGTATTTTATGTTAATAGTTGGGAACTTAGCGCCTTCCTAAAGCTCTAATATGTACCATTCAGGGCCTGCGAGAACGCCTTGCCCCAGATTCGCCCCAAAAAGGTCCGCATTTTTTTAAGCTTGCCCATTTATTGTCACAAATGTGCTAAACATCCCGAAAAATGTGCATCGCTAGCTTATTATTTAGTCAATTCATGACGTGACTATTTCAATGGGCCAGGAAATTGTGTGTTGCGCTGCAACATTTTTTTGGTATCGTGTGGTGAACCATTCGTTCAACGCATGGAGTTTCCGCATGAGGGATATTGCCAAGTCGGCCACGGCGGACTTTTCGCAGGCTGACACCGATTTTCCGCCGCCGATCGGCGGCCTCATCAAGCGCAGCTTCGACATTTTCGGTTCACTGGTTGGTCTGATCGCTCTCAGCCCGCTGTTCATCATGGTAGCGCTGCTGGTCAAATTTTCCGACGGTGGATCGATTTTCTACGGCCATCGGCGAATCGGTCGCGGCGGACGGATTTTTCCGTGCCTGAAATTCCGCACCATGGTTCCGGACGGCGACAAGGTGCTGGCCGCCTATCTAGCCACCAATCCAGAGGCCAATGCGGAGTGGATAGCGACCCGCAAGCTGAAGAACGATCCGCGCGTCACCCGCGTCGGCGCGGTGCTGCGCAAGCTCAGCCTCGACGAATTGCCGCAGATCATCAATATTCTGCAGGGCGATATGAGCCTTGTCGGTCCTCGCCCGGTGGTGCGCGACGAGTTGGAAATCTACGGCAGCGCCGCCGTCTACTATCTGAAGTCGCGGCCCGGCCTGACCGGCTTGTGGCAGGTCAGCGGCCGCAACGACGTCTCCTACGACAGCCGCGTCGCCTTTGACCGCCACTATGTCGAGAACTGGTCGCTGTTCGGCGACGTGCGCATCATCATCAAGACCGTGCCGGCCGTCTGGATGTCACGCGGCTCTTACTGACCGGTCGCCGGCACCAGGCATCCGGCGGCAAGCTCATCGGGCGATGGGGCTAAAACGGATCGGAACGTTCAGTTGAAAAAAGATATGTTCGAAGCCTTTGGCAGCGGCCGCTTTTCCGGCCGCTCTCGGCTTATGGCCACCTGCCTTGCGATTTCGCTCGCTTTCCTTCCCCGGGTCGCCATGTCAGGTGAATACCAGCTCGGCTCGCAGGACAAGCTCAACATCCGCATCGCCGAATGGCAGACCGTCGAAGGCACGTTCCGCGACTGGTCGGCGGTGAACGGCGAATACACGGTCGGCCCGGCCGGTACGCTGTCGGTGCCTTTCGTCGGCGAGTTGCCGGCGGCCGGCAAGACCACGGCGGAAGTCGCGGCGGCAATCGGCGAGGCGCTGCAGCACAAGCTCGCTCTGTCGGACAAACCCGAGGCCTCGGTCGAGATGGCGCAGTTCCGGCCCTTCTATATTTCGGGCGAAGTGCAGAATCCCGGCCAGTTTCCCTTTGTTCCCGAACTGACGGTGCTGAAAGCGATCAGCGTCGCCGGCGGCATCAGGCGCAGCGCCGATTACGGCCCCCAGCTCGGCAAGGACCTGGTCACCGCCAAGGGCAATTTCGATATCTCCGACGACCAGCGCGTCCGGCTGCTCGTCAGGCGCGCCCGCATCGATGCCGATCTGGCCGGCAAAGCGAGTTTCGAAGCGCCGAAAGAGGTCGAGGGCGATCCGCGGCTGCCGACCATCGTCGCCGACGAAATGACGATTCTCACGGCGGACCAGAAGGCGCTGAAGTTGAAGCTCGAGGCGCTCGACGATCTCAAGAGTGTCCTTCAGGCCGAAATCGAATCGCTGCAAAAGAAGATCGTCAACCAGCAGAAGCAGGTCGACTTGGCGCAGCAGCAGCTCACCAGCATCGGTCCGTTGGCGCAGAAGGGCCTGGTCGCCAATGCCAGGCTCCTGGACTCGCAGCAGTCCGTCACCGACCTGCAGGGCAAGATCCTCGACTACGAGACGGCCATCCTCACCGCCAAGCAGTCGATCAGCAAGGCGACGCAGGACGCCATCGACGCCCAGAACACGTTGAGCTCGAGCCTCGCCGCCGACCGGCAGCAGACCGAAGCCGACCTGAACGAGGCCGCGCTGAAGGTGAACATGCAGAAAGGCCTGATCGCCCAGGCCAGCGACCCCGCAACGACTGCCGCCATCACCAACGACCAGCAGCCTACGCTGCTCTATTCGCTGGTGCGCAATGTCGACGGCAAGACCAGCGAAATCGCGGCGAAGGAAGAGACACCGGTGCTGCCCGGCGACGTGATCAAGGTCAAGCTGGCGCCACTCGCCAGCCAGTAGGTCACGCGTCCCTCTGAGCGGTTCATCGTTTCACGGAACACTGAACCGCTTGGTGATCGTCTTCACCTATTTGTTTCGTGGCGATGCCAAGCGGAAACCCGAGGCCCTCGCTTCCGGACCTCGGACAATGACCCAGCCCGCGTGGACTGTCATGGACGAGCCCGGCCAGCAGCGCCTCTGACATTGGGCAGTAAATCCGTTACTGCTCCTTCTTGAACAGGTCCTGGAAGATGAGCTGGCCCCAAGTGCGGCCGCGTGCGTGCACCAGCGCGCCACCCTCGTTGAGTTTTCCCAGCCTGACGGGTGCGAACCCGAGTTGTTTGGCCAAATCCGCCACGGGAGCGGTCGCGTCCTCGTCGTCGCTCGACAGAAAGACCACCCGGTGGCCACCCTCGACGACCGGATCGGCAGCCAGGGTGGCCGCAGCCAGGTGATTGAAACCTTTCACGAACTTGGCGCCGGCGAACGCCTTCGCGACGAAGGCGGAGGACGGGAGGCCGTCGAGCTCTTCAGGGACGGGAAACGCGTTCATCGCGTCGATGACCGTCTTGCCTTCCCAGCTCGGCAGGGCCTTGGCGACCTCGCGGTGCTCCGCAAACGGGACCGCCAGGATGATCGTGTCGGCCTCGAGCGCATCCCGCAGCGACTTGGCAACGACCGTGGGTCCAATCGCCCGAGCCTGCGGCGCCAACGCCTCGGGCGGCCGGCGGCTCGCGACGGTCACCTCGATGTTTTTACGGGCGAAGGCGTGGGCGAGAGCCTGGCCTATCTTACCGAATCCTATAATTGCGTAGCTCATAGTGCTTCTCCGATCCGTGTTGATATTGATTGCCCGGCCTTCAACGGCGCCGGGTTATTCGTTCCACTGTGTAGCGACCTTTGCGTAGACGTCCCGGCGTGAACGACTTCGGCGCGGCCGGACGGTCAGCCACTTCCGACGATCCGGCGCGAATTCAGATGGCCGAGAAGCCGCCGTCGACAGACAACTCCACCCCATTCACGAAGCTCGAATCGTCTGAAGCAAGAAACACCGCGACAGCCGCGATTTCCTCAGGACGCCCCATCTTTCCCCGCGGGATCAGGGATTCGAACATCTGCTTCGCCTCCTCGGTGAGAACCTGGTCCTGCATCGGTGTGGCGATCGGCCCCGGGCTCAGCACGTTCACGCGGATATTCCTGTCCTTCAGTTCGTTGAGCCAAGTGCGTGCGAATGAACGCAACGCCGCCTTGCTCGCCGCATACACGCCGTAACCAGGAAAACCTTTCACCGAAGCAACTGACCCGGTCATGAGGATCGATCCGCCATCGTTGAACAGCGGCAACGCCTTCTGGACCGTAAACAGCGTGCCGCGCGCATTCAGGTTGAAGGCCGCATCGAAATGCTGCTCGGTAATCTCGCCCAGTGGGACGGCTTCGCCCGTGCCGGCGCTCGCGTACAGGACGTCGATCTTGCCCTTTTCCCGCCTGACCGCGTCGAACAGACGGTCGAGGTCGTCGAGATTGGCCGCGTCGCCGCGCACGCCGGTCACGTTCCGTCCGACCAGCTTGATGGCCTCGTCCAGCGCCTCCTGTCTCCGGCCCGTGATGAAAACATAGGCGCCTTCTTCAACGAACCGCTTGGCGCTCGCCAGCGCCATGCCGCTCGATCCTCCCGTGACGACCGCAACCTTACCGTCTAGCTTTCCCATGACTTTTCCTTTCGTGGTGTCGGGACAGCATCTGCCTCCGAGAACCTCGAAATGGGGCCGCCCTCGTCAGTTGTTGAGTACGGAAGCGCGCACATCGGTGGTGCGAAATCGATCCGGCTGGACCAGCCGCGACGATCGGTGTCCGCCGTTCGGAACCGGCCTGCTTGTCGGCATGGGCTGTGATGGCCGCCCCGCGCCACCCACATACGAGTTGCCGTACGATGTGTTAGACACCGGCTTTGAAAGGCGCACCTAGCGGTGCCGGATTGCACCATGATCGACTGGGATGACGTTCGCTACTTTCTTGCCGTCGCGCGCGGAGGCTCGGTGCGGGCTGCCGCCGGGCGCCTCGGGGTGAATCACTCGACCGTGCTGCGACGCATCGCCCAGCTCGAGGAACGCCTCGGGGCGCACATGTTCGAAAAGCTGCCCTCGGGCTACCGCCTGACGGCTGCGGGCGAGGAGGTCCTCGAGCTCGCAAACCAGATGGAAGCGTCGTCGCACCAGCTGGAGACGCGCGTCTTCGGGCGCGACCAGGGCGTGCGCGGGCTTCTGCGGGTAACGCTGGCACCGCCCCTCGCGACACACCTGCTCATGCCGGACTTCGCCGATTTCGCGCGTCTGCATCGCGACATCGAGATGGAAGTCTTGTCATCCGGCGAGCTGGCAAATCTGACCAACCGAGAGGCCGACGTCGCGATCCGCGTCGTCTACGACCGCAAAACCCTGCCGCTCAATCTTCACGGCCTGAAGGGACCGCAGCTGTTTGGAGGCGTCTATATGTCCCGCGATCGACTGGCCGCGTGGCGTGCGGGCGCGCCTGATCCCATCCGGTGGATCGTCATAAGCAGCCATGGAATCCCGGATTGGGCCAGCGAGGGCGAGGTTCACACCACAGGGGTTCCGTTCAGGATCACGGACGGCGAGGCGCAGATCGTCGCTGTACGGCAAGGGCTTGGGATGACGACACTGCCGTGCTTCGTCGGAGATGCCGACCCCCTGCTGGCGAGGGTGCCGGGCACCGACCTGCATATGTATGGAACGGTTTGGCTTCTCACACAGGGCGAGACGCGCAAGACGAAGCGCGTGCGGCTCTTCACCGAGTTCGTATCCCGCAGGCTCGCCGCGCATGCGCCGCTTCTGGCGGGACTGTCCGTATCGCGCGACTGACGCGCGGCAGGTCGACGGCGACGCTTGCAGTGGACAAGTGCCTGCAAGCGAACATTCCTAGCGTCCGACATGAGGTCGAACCCGGTCGCGGGACCGTAGTTCACATCTGATCGGCGGCGGCCGGACGGCCGACATGCCGGGGCCAGGCCGGCTCGCCCCTTGCCGCATCCGCCGGCTCGAAGGCCGGCGACCAGCGGGTGCGGGTGACCGGCAGCCGCGCCAGCTTGAAGTAGCTGAAATACATCAGGAAGGAGCCCATAATGTAGGGGTTGAGGACCTCGACCTCGACGAAGGAACGGATGAGCAGCAACACCATCACGCCGAACAGCACCACCGATTCGGCCTGCCATGCCTTGAAAATCACCGTCGAGACATGGCCGTAGAGCGTGCGCAGCATGATCAGCGAGATCATCACCGCTCCGGTGAAGCCGAGTTCGACAAGCGCCTCGACATAGGTGTTGTGGAAATGGAAGCCGGTGCGGGTGGTGATGTAGAATTCGTTCCACAGCCGCTCGGCCTCGGCAAAGCCTTGCACCCAATAGGCGGCATAGCCGACGCCGAGGATCGGCGAGCGCTGTGCGGCGTTCCAGCCCTGCTCCCACAGATAGGTCCGCCCGGTGAGCGTCGAATCCTTGCCGAAGAGGCCAAGCACGAAGTCCATGAGCCCGAGATTGAGGGCGACAAAGGCCACCACGACGATCAGGCCAGCGCCGACCACGAAGATCACCCGGCGATAGCGCCGTGACAAAAGCTTGGTCATGGCAAGAAGCGCGATCAGCGCCAGAACCGCCGGTATCGAGGCCATCGAGGTCGCGGAATGCGAAATGACCAGCAGGTAGGCCGACAGCAGCACGACAGGCACGGTCAGCATGAAACTCAGCCGGCCACGGCGCAGGAAAGCAAGGAACACCACGGAGAAATAGATGCCGAGCGAGCCGACGAAGCCGATCTGGTTCTTGGACGCAAATGCGCCAACGAAATTGTAGGTGCCGTCAAGGACGTCCTCGGAATAGGCCCCGACCTTGAGCGAATAGAGCATGACGAAGAAGATCCCGATCAGGGCGCCGAGGGTCAGGGTCCGCACGCCGACGGTGCGCGCCGCGACATAGGCACAGGCGATGTGGGACAGGTACTGGACCGCCGTTCTGGCGGTGACGCCGGGCGCCTGCGACCAGAAGATGGAAAAACATATATAGGCCGCGAACAGCAGCGGCAGCCAGGCGCTGGAAAGCTGCCGCAGGAAGCGCCGATAGTCGACCAGGATGAGCGGAAGCCAGACGGCATAGTAGGCCAGGATCAGCACCTGGCCGAAAATGACGGAATAGGAGAACGCCCAGATCGAGACGGCAACGGCAAAAGCGCCATAGACCGAGTTCTTCTCGGGATCGACCAGCAGGGACTTTGGAATTTTCATCTCAGAGTCCCGTCGGCGCGGCCCAAGACCAGCAAACCCGGCAGGCCGCAAGCCGGCCGGCATATCCGCAAAGAGGGGCGTGCAATAAACGGCATCTCCATTGTGCAGTGCAATATAGCCTATCGCACCGCATGCTCAATGGCAAATCCGGTCACCTTGTCTTACATCAGAGCCGTTCACCGTTTCGCGGAAACGGCGAACCACTCTAACTCTTTGTTTTGACGCAATTCCTGTGGGAAGACCGTTCACACTTCTCCTGGAATTGCTCCAGCGAACGCAGAGAGATCAGCCGGTGGCCCGCCCCGCGACAGCCGCCTGGATCAGCGACGAGGACGCTACCAGAGTGCTCCGCCGGTGACCTGGATGTTTTCCATGGTGATGCCCTTGGCCAGGTCCGAGCACAGGAACACGGCCAGTGCGGCGATTTCCTGCGGCTGCAGCATGCGCTGCTGCGGGTTGCCCCTGGCGATCTCGGCCATCGCTTCTTCCGCCGTGCGCCCCTTGCCCTCGCGCTCGACGACCTGGGCCACGTTGCGGCGCATCAGTTCGGTCTCGACCCAGGTCGGGCTGATCATGACGCAGGTGACGCCATGCGCCGCCCCCTCCAGCGCCACGCAACGGGTCAAGCCAAGCAGGCCGGCCTTGGAGGCGCAGTAGGCAGGATTGTCCTTCCAGCCGACGGAAGCCGCTGTCGAGCCGATGTTGACGATGCGGCCCCAGCCGCGCTCGATCATGCCGGGAAGCACGGCACGGGTGGCGCGGAAGGCGCCGGTCAGGTTGGTGTCGACGATCTTGTCCCACAGCGCGTCGGAATGTCCGCAGACCGGTTGCTCGGCGGTCGTGCCGGCCGCGTTGACCAGGATGTCGGCAGGACCGATGGCGGCCTCGGCTTGCGCCACGAAACGGTTGGTGACCTCGCTGTCGCGGACATCGAGGTGAGCAGCATGCACCCTGGTGCCATGGGCCGACAGGGCCGAGCGCACGCGCTCGATTTCGTCGACGCCGGGATAGTAGGCGGCGTCGGATCTGTCGGCGCCCGCAGACGCGATGTAGGAGCCGACGGCGACATTGGCACCGGCTTCAGCCAAGGCCGTGGCAATGGCGAAGCCCATCCCGGAAAAGCCGCCGGTGACGATTGCACCGCGCCCAGCAAGGTTTGTCATCGCGTGCTTCTCCAATGGTTGCGGCAGGCAATCAGGTTCCGGAGTATTTGTCGACGCGGTCCGCCTTTCTCTAGAGCGGCTTGCCCAGCCATTCGCGATAGAAGCCTTCGAGATCGGGCTGAAAATCGTGCACGATGGGATAGCCGGGGGCAGCCGCTTCCACCTCGTGCATGGTGCCGCATTCCGGGCAGATGAATTCGCGGATCTCCATCCATTGCGGATCGGGGATATCGCTGTTGGGATAGATTTCGCGCAGCGTCTCCTCGGTGTTGCGTACGATGATCGAAGCCTTGAGCTTCCAGTTCTTGCGATAGTCGCCGAAGGAGTGACCGCATTCGCAGCGTGTCACACGCTCGTCGCCGCTCTGGCAGATGAAGAGGTGATCCGAGACCGGCAGCAGGATCGGGTCCTTCCAGCCGACACGGTCCTGCAGCACCGCGACGTATTTGAAGAAGCGGTCGTCATCCTTGTAGGCGCTCATGACGCGGCGCGTCTGCGGCCAGGGCAGCGTGCCCGCGACCAGATCGGCGATGACTTCCTTGCTGTACGAGGTCATGGCTTTGCTCCCGGCATGAAGATCGATTTGGCGTCGACGTTCCAGAAATCGCTGAATTCCCTGGTGAAGCGCGACGATAGCTTGATCGCGCTGGCGTACATCTTCTTCACCTCGGGCGCGAAGTCGGCCTTCTCGACACGGCAGCGTTCGGTAGCGATCCACTCCGAGACCGGCTTCGCCTGCGCAAGCCGCCTGGCGCGCATTTCGGCGCGGTGGCGCTTGGTGGCCTCGAGGTTGGCGACGGGATAGCCGTCCTCGTCCTCATCCAGCATTATGCCGAAGATGCCTGTAGCCGCTTCCTTGGTCAGATAGCCGTTCTCGACATCCGCTGCCGTCTTGAGCGGATCGCGCTCCAGCACGTCGCCATAGCCGCCACCGCCATTATAGGAATGGGTGAAGACGTCGCCGGTCCTGTGCGGGGCGGTGATGTAAGGGCCTTCCATCGTCACATGCTCGCCCTGCAGCCGCAGTTCGAGTTCCGAGCGATGCGGGTTGGTGCCGGTGTGATGCGCCAGCGGCGCCCGCTTTTCGGCGAGTTCGAAGATGTTGCTATCGCGCACCGCGCGGTGCTTCTGGCAGGTCGGCGCCGGGTAGCCGCCGCACATGCCGCCATTGTCGAACACGCGGGAGGAATGTTCAGAAGTAACCAGCCTGAGATGGTCGGTCTTGCTGACCAGCCAGGTCGAGATGAAGGAGCAGCCGCCGCGATATTTGCCGGCGCCGCCGGAATTGGGAACGATCGAGCGGCCGATATAGACCATCGGCATGTTCTGTTCCCAGATCTCGATATTGCCCATGTCGGATTCGGGGTTCCAGCCGACATAGGCGGTGTCCAGCCCATCCTTGATGGCCAGCGCGCCGGAACCGGCGGCGGCGCATTCGAAATGCGCCATGCCGAACAGCTTGCCGTACTGGCTGGTGCCGCCCATCTCGATCATCGGGCTGTTGACCTGGCCGACGAAAGCTTCCTCGACAAAGCCGCGCCCGATGAAGGAGCGCGACAACAGTCGCTGGAACACGCCGTAGGCCGGTAGCAGCAAGGCCCATGAGGTGGCGGTCGCCACCATCTCATTGTCCGGATTGGTCCAGGTGCCGTGCGGCAGCTTCAGCTCGGTCGCCATCCAGGCGCCGTCATTGACCAGGCCTTCGAAATTCATGTGCTGGGTGAGCGTCACGAACATGCCGCCATCCATGCCGGCCGGCGTGCAGTTCATCGAATGGTAGCCCCAGGGCTGCGTGCCCTCGAAGTCCATGATGATCTTGCCGTCGGTGGTGATCTCCATTTCGATCGGCATGTTGTAGAGCCAGTCGGGATCGCCGAGCGGCTGATAGCCAGGCTTGCCCGCGGTGACATGGCCGTAGAATGTATGACCGCGATAGATGCCGGGAACCGTGAGCTGGCGCGTGCGGGCGAGCTGGGCACGGCGGCCTTCCTCGATGAATTCCTTCGACACCTGCATCCAATAATCCAGGCCGATCTCGTCGATCAGCGCCTTGACGCTTTCGCGCATGTCGATGCAGGAGGCGACCTTGGCCTTCTCGTCGAGCACCCAATAGATCGGCATGCGCAAATTGCGCTCGCAGCGGATGACATAGTCGCGACGGATCTCGTCGTTCTCGCCGACCTTTTCGGCGCAGACGAAAAGGCCCTCGGTGAAGCGCTCCTGCGCTAGCGCCACATCGCCGCCGGGGGTGATGCCGCCGGCCTCGAGTTCGTGGCAGACCGCGCCCGCCCAGCCGACCAGCTTGCCGGAGTGGAAGATCGGCACCACGTCCATCACATCGGGCACCTGAACGGTGCCGATGAAGGCGTCGTTGTTGGCGAAGATGTCGCCGTCGCGGATGCAAGGGTTTTCCTCGTAGCCGTTGCGGATCATCCATTTGATGAAGCGGCTCATCGTGTGCACATGCACCATGATGCCGTTGGAGAGCGCGATCGCATCGCCTTCCGGCGTGTAGATGGCGACGACCATCTCGCCGACTTCGCGCACGCCCGGCGAAGCCGAGATGCGGCGGGCCATTTCGCGTGCCGAGACGCAATAGGCGCGCAGCTTGGTGTGCAGCGTCTCGAATTTCAGCGGATCCTGGTTGCGCAGCTGCAATTCGGTGATGCCGTCATAGCAGCCGGTCTCTTCCATGAGCCGTTCGGATTCGATCAGCCGTTCGCGGATGCGCAGGGCGGAGGCGGGTTTGTCCAGCATGGCGTTCGCCCTTCTCAAGCGTGGGTGTAGTGCAGCAGCGTCCACTCATCGACATGGACACGGTCCTGCGGATGAACGACGAGCGTGGTGGCGGGATGTTCGATGATGGCCGGGCCGATCACCTCATGACCGGGCTGCAGAAGGTCCATCTCGTAGAGATTGGCCTTGTGCCAGCGGCCGCCAATATAGGCCTCGCGCACGCCCTTATGGGCGGACGACGGGTCCGACTTGCCGAGCTGACGCTTGAGCAGCACTGGCTTGACCTTGTCGGCGGTGGCTATCAGGCCAAGCTCGGTGATGGAGAAGCCGGCTTCGCCATAGCGCGAGACGCGATGGTTGACCTTGGCGTAGACCGCCTCGAACTCGTCGATGACCCTGCGCATGTCGTCGGCCGATTGGAGGGCCGGCAGCGGCGCCATCACCTCGACGTCTTCGAGCTGGCCGGTGTAGCGCATCATCAGGAACGGCACGGTCTTGATCTTGTCGCGCGCGTGGCCGTCCACGATCATCTCGTCGACCGCCGCCCTTGTGAGATCATCCCAGACATCGGTGACCTTCTTGCCGAAGGCGAGCAGCTCGTCGTCGGCGGCGCGCGCACCGATGTCGTGTTGCGTCGACACGGAGTGGCGGCGCATGAAATCGGCGGTGGTGCAGCCGAAGGCCGAGAAGGCGGCGGCGAACTGGAAGGTGATGATGTCCTTGAAGCCGATGCCCCTAGAGCAGCCGGCCAGATGCAGCGGGCCCGAACCGCCATAGGAGAGCAGCGTGAATTCCGAGGGGTGGATGCCCTGGCCGGAGATGACGCGGCGCAGCGCGTTGTTGGCGTCGGCCTCCAGCATCTCGATCATGCCTTCGGCGGCTTCCTCGACACCGACGCCAAGCAGGCGCGAACATTTTTCCTCGAAGGCCGCCCTCGCCTTCTCGACCTGCAACACGACCTTGCCGCCAAGGAAATAGTGCGGATTGAGGCGGCCGAGGATGGCGTCGCAATCGGCGATGGTCGGCTCGGTGCCGCCTTTGGCGAAGCAGATCGGACCGGGATCGGAGCCGGCGCTTTCCGGTCCGAGCGAAACCTTCTTGGTCAGCGGATCGACTTTCAGGATCATGCCGGCGCCGGCGCCGATCGTGTCGAGATGCAGCGTCGGCACATTGAGCTTGAAGCGGTCCATCAGCGGCTCGTTCTCGATCCGGGTCTGGCCGCGGGTGATGACGCCCATGTCGAAGGAGGTGCCACCCATGTCCGAGCAAATCAGCGAGTCGTTGCCGATCAGCTTGCCGACATAGGCCGCGCCCAGAATGCCGCCGATCGGGCCGGAAATCATCGTCTCATGCAGGCGTGGATGGTTGATTGATGTCAGGCCGCCGAAGGAGAGCAGCGTCTGCACGCCATATTTGAAGCCGTATTTCTTGGAGACGTCCTCGATGCCCTTGAGCTGCTTGCGGCCGCGCGAGGTGGCATAGGCCTCGATCAGCACGGAGTTCAGCCGCGACTGTTCGCGGATGACCGGGCGCACCTCGTGGCTGGTGTAGACGAGGATGTCGGCGCCGGCCTTGGCGATCTCCTCGCGGCAGATCTCGGCAATGCGCTTCTCGTGCACGGGATTGACGTGCGAGAAGATGGTCATGATGCAGATCGCCTCGACCTTGTCGGCGATCAGCTTCCTGGCGGCCGCAGCGACCTCGTGCTCGTAGAGCGGCAGGATGATGTCGCCGAACTGGTCGATGCGCTCGGTGACGCCATGGGTGCGGCGGCGCGGCACCAGCGGGTCGGGATGCTGGTGCGTCACCGCGTGGAGCCGGTCAGCATAGGAATAGTCGGCCCAGGCCTGCAGGCCGCGGCCCATCAGGATCATGTCTTCCAGGCCCTTGGTGGTGATGAGGCCGAGCCGGCGGCCGGTGCGCGACAACAGTGTGTTGAGCATGCCGGTGCCGGAATAGAGCACGACGTTGACGCCGGAGAACAGCTGCTCCAGCGAGATGCCCCAGGCATCGGCCGCGTCCTCGGCCGAGGCAAGGAAACCTTCGGCCTCGTTCTTCGGCGTGGTCGCCGACTTACCGATCTTGAAGTGGCCGTCCTGATCGACAAGGATCGTGTCGGTCATGGTGCCGCCGGCGTCGATGCCGATGACGATGGGGTTGGTAGTGATCTGGTCCACGGGTCGCCTTCCCTCTTCGAGAATGACCGCAGGCTAGATTCGATCGCGCGGATCGCGCCATATGCCTAAAGACACAATGACTGCGCGGCGCGGTTCGCCGAGAAAAGGGCATGCGCATGGGCAACATCTGGGCGCCGCTGGCCAAGGCGATCGCCGCCACCGGCACCGATCGGCATGTCGACTGCCTGATCGACCTGGTCGGCGCCGACATTGCGCACGATTTGGTGACGGTCACCCGCTACTCGGCGACCAAGACGCCCGAATTCGTCAAGCACCGGCGCTTCTCGGACGAGATGGTGCGGCGCTATCTCGACAATTACTACGTCTTCGACCCTTTCTACGCCTCATGGCGACGTGAGCGCCGTCTCGGCATCCTGCCGCTCAAGGGGCTGGCCGACGAAGAAGCCAGGCGCGGCCAGTACATAGCCGGCTTCCTGGCGCAGTCAGAAATCTGCGACGAGGTCGGCATCCTGCTGGCTGACGGCGGCGACTGGTGCCTGGGCATCTTCCTCGACCGTTCGACCAGTTCGTTCAAGGACAGCGAGATCGCCCTCCTGGACGAGCGGCTGCCGGTGTTCGAGGCGCTGCATGCGCTCGACATCAAGGCGCGCGGCAGCGACTTTTCGCGCACCTTGGCCCCGACCGGCCCCGGCGCTTCGCCACAGCAGAAGCCGACCATCCCCACAAGCCTGTGGCCGGAATTGTCGCAGCGCGAGCGGGAACTGGTGCAGCTGATCCTCGCCGGTCATCCGACAGCCAACATCGCCGAGCGTCTCGGCATCACCATAGGCACCGTCAAGAACCATCGCCGGCGCATCTACGAGAAGCTCGACATCACCACCGAGCGGGAGCTGTTCCTGCAGTTTTTTCAGCACCGTAGCGCCCGCTGCTGGCCTACCAATATCCCGGTCGGCGAGCCCGATCCCGCCTTGAACTTGGTTGCGGTTGACTTCACATTCGCCACCGATTGGGAGGAAGACCATATGCCGAACTTCGCGGGACGCTTCGCTGGCCGGTCAGCCGTCATCACCGGCGGAGCCTCCGGCATCGGCCTGGCGGTCGCGCAAAGGATCGTCGAGGAAGGTGGACGCATCAGCGTCTGGGATCGTGATCCGGCCCAGATCGAACAGGCGAAAACTGTCATCCCTGGCCTGCATGGTGTTGCCATCGACGTCGCCGATGCCGCCGGCGTCGAAGGCGCCGCCGCACGGACGATCGAAGCCCTTGGCGGCGTCGACATCCTTGTGACCAGCGCGGCCATCACCGGGCCGAACATGACGACCTGGGCCTATTCGACCGAGGACTGGCAGAAGGTCATCGACATCAACATCAACGGCGTCTTCTACTGCAACAGGGCGCTGGTGCCGCATATGCTCGAGCGCAATTATGGCCGCATCGTCAACATCGCCTCGATTGCCGGCAAGGAAGGCAATCCCAACGCTTCCGCCTACAGCACGTCCAAGGCCGCCGTGATCGGCCTGACCAAGTCGCTCGGCAAGGAACTGGCCAAGACCAAGGTGACGGTGAATTGCGTGACGCCGGCGGCTGTGCGCACAGCGATCTTCAAGCAGATGAGCCAGGAGCACATCGACTTCATGCTGTCGAAGATTCCGATGGCGCGCTTCGGCGAGGTCGAGGAAGTGGCGGCGCTGATCTGCTGGATCGCCTCGGAAGAATGCTCATTCACGACGGCCGCCGTCTTCGACGTTTCCGGCGGCCGCGCCACTTATTGACCTGCGCCGGAAGATCCCCACATTGGCCGGTGCGACTACAATTCCGCGTGACGAGGCGACGATGGGAATTGGACAGGCCTATATAGTCGGTGACGGGCGGCGACGAAACAGGGTTTGCGGGAAAGCCATGAAGCGGCGAGACAGTTTGGCGATGACCCAAGGCCGTCGTGCCGGCGCCGTGCGATCGACAGGGGTCGCGGCCACCAGGCTGGAGATTGCATCGCTTGCCTGAAGCAAATCCCGCAGCACTGTCCGATGACGACCTCCTGGACCGCTACCAGCGCGCCGCCTTCGGCTATTTCCTGGAGAATGTGAACCCCGACAACGGGCTGGTCGCCGATACATCGCGGCCGAACTCGCCGGCCAGCATCGCCGTCGTCGGTTTTGCGCTGTCCTGCTATCCGATCGGTGTCGAGCGCGGCTGGATGACACGCGCGGCGGCGGCGGAGCTGACGCTTGCGGCGCTGCGTTTCTTCTCGGCCAGCCCCCAAAACGGTGGTGACAACGTCACCGGCCATAAGGGTTTCTACTACCACTTCCTCGACATGCGCACAGGCTTGCGCGTCTGGCGTTGCGAGCTGTCGATGGTGGATACAGCCTTGCTGATGGCCGGCATATTGGTGGCCGGCGCTTATTTCTCCGGCGGGGACGAGGGGGAGGCCGAGATCCGACAGCTGGCCGAAGCACTCTACCGGCGCGTCGACTGGCGCTGGGCGCAAGGCAGCAGCCCTACCTTGCGGCAGGGCTGGAAGCCGAAGAGCGGTTTCCTCCACTACGGTTGGGAAGGCTACAACGAGGCGACCATCCTCTACGTGCTGTCGATGGCTTCGCCGGACAGCCCGACTTCCGACGATAGTTACGAAGCCTGGACGGCGACCTACCAATGGGAAAACATCTACGGCCATGACGTGCTCTATGGCGGCCCGCTGTTCATGCACCAGTTTTCGCATGCCTGGATCGATTTCGCCGGCATCCGCGACGCTTTCATGCGCGAGAAGAATTCGGACTATTTCGAAAACAGCCGCCGCGCGACCTATCTCCACCGCGACTATGCCCGCCACAACCCCTATGGCTTCGACGGCTATGGCGAGAACCTTTGGGGCCTCTCGGCGGGAGACGGGCCGGGCGGCTTCCGCGCCAGTGTCGAGCGACGGAGACACCGGTTTTCGGGCTATGCTGCGCGTGGCGCACCGTTCGGGCCGGATGACGGGACGATCGCGCCATGGTCCTATCCCGCGTCGCTGCCTTTCGCGCCTGACATCTGCCTGGCCGCCATGCGTCATCTCGGCGAGCGCTATCCGCAAGTGATGGACAATTTCCGCCTGCCGAGCGGCTTCAATCCGACCTTGGCCAACCGGCGAAAATTCGGCCGCGACGGCTGGGTGTCGGAAGGCCATTACGGGCTGGACCAGGGCATCGTGGTGATGATGATCGAGAACCACCGCTCGCGCCTGATCTGGGAGCTGATGCGCTCCAATCCGCACATCCGCCGCGGCCTGGGCAAAGCGGGTTTCACCGGCGGCTGGCTGGCTCAGCCGGCAGGCTCCACGTCAGGAGCCTACGATGGCGCGTGAACAGACAAAGGCGGCCACCTTCCCAGTCGACCGCAATGACGTCGAACTGGTCCGAGGCGCGCATCCGCCGCGCTGGAAGAACCCTACTCCCGACGGTCCCTACAATCTCGTCGTCATCGGCGCCGGACCGGCCGGCCTGACCGCGGCACGCGACGCCGCAAGCCTTGGCGCAAAGGTCGCGCTGATCGAGCGCGGGCTGATCGGCGGCGCCTGCGTCAATGTCGGCGGCGTCCCCTCGAAGTCGATCATCCGCACGGCCAGGCTCTATGCCGATATGCGCGATGCCGAGAATTTCGGCGGCGACACGCCGGCGCGTCTTCCCGTGGACTTCGAACGGGCCATGATGCGGATGCGGCAGATCCGGCAGCGGCTCAGCCGCGCCGATTCGGCCGCGGCCATCACAGCCGAAGGCATCGACCTCTATTTCGGTGAAGCGCGCTTTGGCGGACCGGACACGGTTGAAGTCGCCGGCAAGACGCTGCATTTCAAGAAGGCCCTGGTCGCGACCGGCGCGCATCCGAGCGGGCCGGCGATACCGGGACTTGCCGAGGCCGGCTATCTCGACAATGAGAGCATGTTCAACCTCACGCGGCGTCCTGAGCGGCTCCTGGTCATCGGCGGCGGGCCGCTTGGCTGCGAGACGGCGCAGGCCTTCTGTCTTCTCGGCGCGAAGGTCATCCTGGCGCAGAGCGACCCGATGTTCCTGCCCGGCGAGGAACGCGACGCCGCGCAGATCCTTTCGGACACACTGGCGCGCGAGGGGGTGGAGGTGCGCCTGAACACCGAGGTGGTGGCGGTACGCAAGGAAGGCGGCAGGAAGCTCGCCGATCTTTTGCGGGACGGCGACACGACAACGATCTCCGTTGACGAGATCATCACCGGCGTCGGCCGTTCGCCCAATGTCAGGGGTCTCGGACTGGAAGAGGCCGGGGTGGTGTATGACGCCAACGGCATCAAGGTGGACGATCATTTGAGGACCACCAATCCGCACATCTACGCGGCGGGCGATGTGTGCCTGGAATACAAGTTCACTCATACCGCCGAGGCAGCGGCACGCATTGTCGTGCGCAATGCCCTGTTTCGCGGGCGCGAAAGGCTCAGTGACCTCGTCGTTCCCTGGTGCACCTATACCGATCCGGAGATCGCTCACGTCGGTCTTTATCCGATCGAGGCGCGGCAGAACGGCATTCCGGTCAAGACCTATACGGTGCTGATGCATGATGTCGCCCGCGCCGTGATGGACGGCGAGGAGGAAGGGTTCGTCAAGATCCATGTCCGGGAGGGATCCGACCGCATCCTGGGGGCGACGGTCGTCGCCGCCCATGCCGGCGAGATGATCAATGCGGTGACGCTTGCCATAAGGTCGGGCATGGGATTGCACGCCCTGGCCGACGTCATCCATCCGTTCCCGACGCAGGCACAAGGCATCAAAATGGCGGGCGATGCCTACAGGCGAACCCGGTTCACCTCCTTGCGCAGGCGTCTGGCGGCGCGCTGGCTGGCCTGGTCGAGGCGATGAACCCGGCCCCGCGCAGAGGACTCGGGGCGCGGCAGTATTCAAAATATACAGTGCTTGACGAAAGCCTTGTTCAGCTAAACAAGGTGGCGCTGATGCCTGTAATCACGGAATCGTTCTGAATGCCATCCGAATTGGACCCCTTGCCTGGGACAAAGCCCCAGGCGTCAGCATTGAACGGCACAGGCGCGCAACCAGCTGTCGGCCAGCCCGAGCGGGCGACCCAGAAACGTACGGTGGTCGTGTCGCACGACCCGGGCTTTCCGCCAGCTTCAGGTGCGGATCTGAGAAACTATCGCAACGCCGAAGCGGCCGCCAGGTTCGGACCGGTCTGCCTGGTTTCAGTGAAGCCGAACAAGGTAAGGAATGCACCTGATCCATTGATCCGGGTCGAGGCCCTGTCGATCGAAGGCGAACCTCGCACAGCCTCGATCGGTTGGTGGCGCTCAAGGGCGGAGAATCGCATATCGCGTTCCGCGCTGACGCGGCTTGAGGCACTCGTCCGTGAATTCCGCCCTGACACCATCATTGTCGAGGGCGTTGGCCTGTTCAAGCTGCTGCGGCCCCTGCGGCCGCTGGCGGAGCAACTCATTCTCGACATGCACAATGTCGAGTCCGACCTGGCCGGACAGATCAGGCGTCTCAGTGCCAAGCGAAGCGCGGCAGCATTCAACGTCCGGCTCCTCGAGAGAAAAGCACTGTCCCTCGTCGACAGGGTATGGGTCTGCTCGAACCTCGATCGCCAGAAGCTGATGACGCTTTCCCGGCACAGGATCCCGATCGACGTTGTTCCGAACGGAATTCCGCAGGCCGGGGATGGTCTCGCGCGCCTGCCCGCCGAGCCGTCGACCGACAACGGCTTTCCGGTGATCGTGTTCATCGGCCATCTCGCCTACCCGCCAAACATCGATGCCGCCCAGCGGTTGGCCAGTGTCATATTGCCCCGTATGCGACACGCCCTGCCGGATGCCAAGCTCGTCCTGGCGGGACGCACCCCGCGACCGGAAGTGCAGGCATTGGCTGGATTGGCTGGTGTGGAGCTCATCGAAGATCCCGCGGATGTCGCGCCGCTGTTGTCCAGCGCGCATCTCACCATCGTCCCACTGACGGCGGGCGGCGGCACACGCATCAAGATCCTGGAGGCAATGGCCGCGGGCGTGCCGGTGATCGCCACGCCGATCGCGGCCGAAGGCCTGGACCTGGTCGAAAATGACGAGGTGCTGCTGTCTCAATCCGATGAAACGCTTGCCGAGATGGCCATCGGACTCTGTCTCGACCCCGAACGCAGGGCGCGGCAACGCCTTCGGGCGCATCAGGCGGTATGGGCAAGGTTCGGCCCGCAAGCGATCCGCGATGCCGTTCGTGACGGGCTTGGATCAAACGGCGCCACCGGATGATTCCGGCAATCCTGCACCAGACCTGGAAGAGCGACGCCATTCCAGCGCGCTTCCAGGCCTATGCAGACAGCTGGAAGCGGCACAATCCGCACTGGACGGTGATGTTCTGGAGCGACCGGATGCTGCTCGAATTCGTGGCCGAGCACTACCCTGATTTCCTGTCGATGTTCTGCGGCTACACGAGGGGCGTGCAGCGCTCGGATGCGGCCCGCTACATGCTGCTGCATCATTTTGGCGGGGTCTATGCCGACATCGACTGCGAATGCGTGGCGGCCTTCGATCCGATCATGGGCGAGACCCGTGTCGTGCTGTGCAAGGAGCCGGCGTCGCATGCGGCCGTCCAGGCGGACTTCCGGGGCCTGCCCTATCTTCTGTTCAACGGAACAATCGCTAGCCCGCGCCGGCATCCGTTCTGGATGCATGTCCTGTCCATGATGCCCGGGCTCGCAGACGCCGAGGACGTGCTCGACGCGACCGGTCCTTGCCTTTTGACCTCCGCCCAGCGCGGTTACAGCGATCAGGAAGCCTTTGCCATTCACCCTTCCGGCCTGTTCTCGCCGGTGACGTCTGCCGGGAGCATGGAGCGTGAGGCCGGCGACGATACTGCAGCACTTTCGATCCATCACTGGGCCGGCACATGGTGGATCCCGGAGCCGCCACCGAAATGGACGACCAGGCTGCGCAACCAAGCCTATCGGCTTCGGTACCAGCTGACGCGCGGAGCGTATCTGGATGAGGCCGAGGCCAAAGCCGGCGTCGACAAGGCGGTTCTGGCGGCGCCGCCGCCTTCGGGCCAGAACATCGCTGTTCTGGTGCCGCTTCGCGACGCCGCCGACCTCATCCAACCCTTTCTCGATGCGCTGGACGGGCTCGACTACCCCAAGGACAGGATCAAGCTGGTCTTCTGCGAAGGCGACAGCCTGGATGGCAGCTGGGAACGGCTGCAGGCCGCGACGACGGGGCTGGCCGGCAGATATCGTGATATTGTGCTGCTGCAGCGACAGGTCGGCACCAGGCTCGACAGGGCAAAACGGGCCAGGCCGAGCATGCAACGCGTGCGGCGCGGCGCGATTGCCAAGGTGCGAAATTACCTCATCGATCACGGGCTGAAGGAAGACGACGACTGGGCGCTGTGGATCGATATCGACATCTGGCGCTTTCCCGGCGATGTGCTGGGCCGGCTGATCGCCACGCGGCATCGCATCGCTGTGCCCAACTGCGTGAAGATCGCCGGCGGCGACAGCTTCGACCTCAAAAGTTTCGTTATCCGACGGCGGACCAGGGATTATCGCTACTACCGCGAGATCCGCGGCGGTCTGCACCAGCCTCCCAAGCAGACCCCATATCGCTATCATCTGAGCGATGTCAGGCATCTCGACATCATCGGCCTCGATGCGGTCGGCGGAACCATGCTTCTGGTCGATGCCGCTCTGCATCGCGGCGGCCTTCGCTTCCCCGAAATTCCCTACCGCGACCTGATCGAGACCGAAGCCTTTGGGGTGCTCGCCAACGATCTCGGCATCCGGCCGGTCGGCCTGCCGAAGCTGGAGATCCTACACGTCCCCTGGTGAGGCGGCAGCCTGCCGAAATTCCTGCCTGAGGGGCTCCAGATAGGCCTGCGGCCGCAGGCGTCGCCACAAATATTCCCGGTCCGTCAGATGCGCGACTTTGCCGATCCAGCGCTGTGGCGCTTCCGGATCCCTGACCTCGTGCCAATCCTCGACAATGATGACCGGCAAGCCCTCGTAGAGAGGATCGAGCGGCGAGGTCTTGGTCACGACGATGCAGCCGAGATAAAGCAGCTCCCATGTGCGGTGACAGTCGAGGCCGTTTCCCGTGGTCGAAAGCACGAGCGGATATTGCGAATACAGCTGCCAGATGCCGCGCTGCGAAACACGTCTTTTCAGGAAGTCGACATGCGGGCATCCGTCCAGCACATCAAGCAATTCCCGACGATCGCTCGAGCCGCTGCTGACGCTGAAATCACAGAATATCCTGGGCTGGCGACGATCCGCACCGCCTTGCCGGCCGCGCAGGGTTTGCAGTTGCCGCACCAGTCCGGCAGGCGTCGCAAGGGAGCGTGGCGTATGGAGGTCCAGTCCGATCGGGAACGGCTTGATCCGGGGATGGACGCCATCGCAGTTCTGGCTGTACCAGGATACCAGATAGGGGTTGGCGAGGAGCCGCTCGACGGTGTCCTTCGCCAGGTCCGACGGCACCGAGGCATCGCCGTCGGTTGTCAGCAGGACGAAGGGAGCCTTGATGGTCGGCAAGACGACCCGGGTGAACGTATCGAGGTCGCAGTTTCGCCGTTCCCTGGCCAATGTGCTCAGCCGCACCCAGACGATGCCGTGTGCGCCACTGTAGTGGTCGCGGAAAAAGGCCTCGTCCTGCGTCGATTCGGTCGGCGCGTTGCGATACCAATCGGGTCCGGCGAAGTCGCAGAAGTAAGCGATGCCTTGCGACCACAGCACGGAAGGAACGCCGAGAAATCTCAGCGCCCAGGAACGCACCGCCTTTTTGAGTTTTGCCCGCCAACGCGACATGCCCATCGGCAAGACTTAGCCCAGACACCGTCGCGGCTGCAATGTCCCGGTTCCGGCCGGAACGTCAGCCGTGGAGTTCCCGTGAAATCGGCGGGCCGACCGAAAATCCCGAGAATGTGACCTCGAAACCCTCGCGCTGCGGCGAACAGCACATCATGCCGACATCGACCGTCTTCGAGATCGGAAAATAGGCGAGCCGCACCGGCTTCCAGTGACCGTCCGAAGCGTCGAGATACTGGACGCGGATCGCCTCGCCGTGGCGGGTCAGGCGGATGCTGACGCCGTTCGGGCCGGCGTGAATGGCGACCAGCGACCAGTCCGATGTGTCGTTGGTGACGACGACGGAGAAATAGGCAAGGCCGTCGGTGTATTCGATGCCGGCCTTGATCCAATGCGTTTCGCTGAGCCGGACCATCAGTCCGGCCTGGTCATAGAGCACCTTGTAGTCGCCCTTGACGGTGACTTCGGCGGTGAAATCGCCCTCGACCGGCCGATGCAGGAAGTGGCCGTTGTCACGCCAGAAACCGTAGAAGGTCTGGCGCCAGAAATCGGTCTCCTTGCCGGTGCGCACGCGCACCGCATCGCCGTCGACGGCGTGATGCGGCGGCGGGTTGAGCCAGGTCAGGTCCTGCAACGTCATTGCCTCATGCCGATTCCCCGGTGAAGGTCGCCGGCCCGACAGGCCGGCGCCCGATCAGCCTGCGAATGTATAGGCGGTCTTCACCGTGGTGTAGAACTCCATGGCATAGCGGCCCTGTTCGCGCGGGCCGTAGCTCGAGCCCTTGCGGCCACCGAAGGGAACATGGAAATCGACGCCCGCCGTCGGCAGGTTGACCATCACCATGCCGGCCTCCGAATTGCGCTTGAAGTGCGTGGCATGCTTCAGGCTCGTGGTGCAGATGCCCGAGGTGAGCCCGAAAGGCGTGTCGTTGGCGACGGAAAGCGCCTCGTCATAATCCTTGACGCGGATGACGCTGGCGACTGGGCCAAAAATCTCCTCGCGCGAAGAGCGCATGGCATTGGTGGCTTCGGTCAGCAGGGCCGGGCTGAGATAGAAGCCGGGTGTCTTGCGGTCGAGCCGTTCGCCGCCGAAGGCGAGCGTAGCGCCTTCCCTGACTCCGATGGCGATATAATCCTCGTCCTGTTTCAGCTGGGTCGCGTCGACGACCGGGCCGATCTGGGTCTGCGCATCGAGCGCATCGCCGATCACCAGTCTGCCCATCCGCTCCTTCAGCGCATCGACGAAACGGTCATGGATCCCTTCGGTCACGATCAGCCTGGACGAGGCGGTGCAGCGCTGGCCGGTCGAGAAGAAGGCGCCGTTGAGCGCGCAATCGACCGCGACCGCAAGATCGGCGTCGTCAAGCACGACCAGCGGGTTCTTACCGCCCATTTCGAGCTGGAACTTGCGCATATGCTCGACACTTGCCGCGGCGACGCGTTTTCCCGTGCCGACCGAACCGGTGAAGGTGATGGCGTTGACATCGGGGCTGTCGAGCATCGCCTGGCCGACCACCGAGCCCTTGCCCATCACGAGGTTGAGCACGCCCTTGGGCAGGCCGGCGCGATGCAGGATATCGACGATGGACCAGGCGCTCTCCGGAACCAGCTCGGCCGGCTTGAAGACGATGGTGTTGCCATGCGCCAGCGCCGGCGCGATCTTCCAGGCCGGGATGGCGATGGGGAAATTCCACGGCGTGATGATGCCGACCACGCCGACAGCCTCGCGGGTGATCTCGACGCCGACGCCCGGCCGCACGCTCGGCACCATCTCTCCGGTCAGGCGCAATGTTTCGCCGGCAAAGAAATCGAATATCTGGGCGGCGCGGATGGTCTCGCCAATGCCTTCGGCCAGCGTCTTGCCTTCCTCACGCGCCAGATTGCGGCCGATCTCGTCCTTGCGCGCCATGATCTCGTCGGACGCCTTTTTCAGCACCGCATGGCGTGCCAATGGACCGGAGCGGGACCATGAAGGAAACGCCGCCTTGGCCGCCGCGATGGCCTGCTTGGCCTGTTCGACCCCAGCCGAGGCATATTCGCCGACGACATCGCCGGTGTCCGAAGGGTTGATGTTGCGGGAGCCGGCATCGCCGACCCATTCGCCATCGATGAGGTTCTTTCGAAACTGTGCCATATCTGGTCTTTCCTGCTGGTTGGCCGCGCTGCGGCATCTGGTGAATTGGTATTTGCCAGACAAATGCCTTGCGGGAAAGCACGCACTGGTCGAACAGCCGCGACAAAAATCCCCGGGCCAGCCGTCGCAGCCAGCCCGGCTGGTATCCGCGGAGCGTTATTCCCGACCAGGCGAATTGCCCTGTACACCTATGTCCATAGCCTTGATTTGGCTGATGCGGCGTGTCATGCGTCGTAGAGATGGCAGCACTCGAAACGACGATCCAGCGCGCCGGCGCCACCGGCAACATCAAGGCCACGCGCGAAGACTGGCTGAAACTGGCGCTTGAAACGCTGATCTCGGACGGCGTCGAACGCGTCCGCGTGCTGACGCTTGGCCAGCAGCTCGATGTCTCGCGCTCCAGCTTCTACTGGTATTTCAAGAGCCGGCAGGATCTGCTCGACCAGTTGCTGGACTATTGGCGGCAGACCAACACAAGGTTCATCGTCGAACGCGCCTCGCGGCCTTCCGCGACCGTCATCCGCGGCGTGATGAGCATTTTCGAATGCTGGGTGGATGAGAGGCTGTTCGATCCCCGGCTGGACTTCGCGATCAGGGCCTGGGCCCGGCGTTCACCCGCCATCAGGCGCGCCCTCGACGAGGCCGACGAGGAACGCGTCAATGCCATACGCGACATGTTCAAACGTCACGGCTATGAGGAAGAGGACGCATTCGTGCGCGCTCGCGTCCTCTATTTCATGCAGATCGGCTATTACTCGCTTGAGCTCAACGAACCGATGAGCACCCGTCTCACGCACGTCGCCTCCTATCTGCGCAGCTTCACCGGCCAGGAGCCTCCGGCAGAAGATGTCGAGGATTTTGCGCGCTACGTCGAGAAGACGCTTTCCGGCAAACGATAGACACATTCGCCGGCCGCCCTGACCCGACAGTTTTCTAGACGCGGTCCGTAGGCCACCCCCATAGCCAGCCAGCACGCTTGCCTGCTGCGAGCCAACTTGGCAACGTACTAGACACATGTGTACAATGCCGGTAGGCTGCGCCGCCATAACCGGTGGAGTGCGGCAAGATGAAATCCCAATACAGGGCGATCGTAGTCGGCGGCGGCGTGGTTGGGGCTTCGGTGCTTTACCATCTGGCGAAGTTCGGCTGGAGCGATGTCGCGCTGATCGAACGCGAGGTGCTGACCGCCGGGTCCAGCTGGCACGCGGCCGGCGGCTTCCACGCGCTGAACGCCGACCCCAACATCGCCGCGCTGCAGGCCTATACGATCGACCTGTTGTCGGAGGTCGAGACGGAATCGGGCCAGAACATCGGCATGCACATGACCGGCGGCATCTCGGTCGCGTCGGCGCCGGAACGTTGGGAATGGCTGAAGGCCTCCTACCGCATCTTCCAGACCATGGGCATTGACGATGTCCATCTGGTCGGCGTCGACGAGATCAGGCAGCGCTGCCCGATCCTCAACACCGACGGCATGCTGGGCGGCCTTTACGCGGCGCGCGAGGGCCATATCGACCCCTCGGGCGTCGTCCATGCCTATGCCAAGGCGGCAAGGAAGCGCGGCGCCGAGATCATCGAGCACAACCGCGTGCTGGCGCTGAACCGCCGCGCCGACGGCAGCTGGGATGTGGTCACCGAGAAAGGCACTGTCATTGCCGAGCACGTCGTCAATGCCGGCGGATTGTGGGCCAAGCAGGTCGGTCGGATGGCCGGCATCGACCTGCCGGTGTCGCCGATGGAGCATCACTACTTCGTCACCGAGGCGCTGCCTGAGATCCAGGCGCTCGACCGGGAATTGCCGCTGATCGTCGACCTCGAAGGCTTCACCTATATGCGCCAGGAGCAGAAGGGCCTGCTGCTCGGCATCTACGAAATCAAGCACAAGCACTGGAACATGGACGGCGCGCCGTGGGACTACGGCATCGAGCTGATCCAGGAGGACACCGATCGCATCGCCAACGAGCTGGCGCTCGGCTTCAGCCGCTACCCCTGCCTTGAGACCGCCGGCATCAAGCGCTGGGTGAACGGCGCCTTCACCTTCTCGCCGGACGGCAATCCGTTGGTCGGCCCGGTGCGCGGCGTCCCCAACTACTGGGTGGCCTGCGGCGTCATGGCCGGGTTCCTGCAAGGCGGCGGCGTCGGCAAGTCGCTCGCCGAATGGATGATCCATGGCGAGCCGGAAGCCGACGTCTACGGCATGGACATCGCCCGCTACGGCGATTTCGCCTCCAACCGCGAATACATCAAGCAGACGACCGGGCAGTTCTATTCACGCCGCTTCGTCATGAGCTATCCCAACGAGCAATTGCCGGCGGGACGGCCGTTGAAGACGGCGGGTGCGCATGACGCCATGGACGCCGCGGGTGCGCGCTGGGGCAATTCCTGGGGCATGGAAGTGCCGCTGTATTTTGCCCCGCAAGGCTTCGTCGAGGCACCGACGCTGAGGCGCTCCAACGCTTTCGACATCGTCGGCCAGGAATGCCGCAAGGTGCGCGAAGGCGTCGGCCTGCTCGATATCACCGCCTTCTCGCGCTACGAGGTCTCCGGACCGCATGCGGAGGCGTGGCTCGACCGGCTGCTTGCCTGCGCGCTGCCCAAGCCCGGCCGCGCGAAGCTCGCGCCGATGCTGGGCGAAAACGGCAAGCTCAAGGGCGATCTCACGGCCTTCAACTGGGGCGACGGCTCCTGGTGGATCATGGGGTCCTATTATCTTCGCCAATGGCACATGCGCTGGTTCGAACAGCATCTCGCTGACGGCGTCACCGTGCGCGACATTTCGGACGCGGTCGTCGGCTTCTCATTGGCCGGCCCCAATGCGCGGCGTCTGCTCGAGCGGCTGACGCACCAGGATGTCTCGCATGAAGCCTTCGGCTTCCTCGCCTGCAAGACGCTCGATGTCGGCCTGGTGCGGGCCAAGGTCGGGCGGCTCTCGGTCATCGGCGAGCTCGGCTACGAGATCCATTGCCAGGCCAACGAGCACGCCGGGCTGCGCCGCGCGCTGCTGGCGGCAGGCAGCGACCTTGGCGTCACGGAATACGGCTTCGGCGCCGTCAACTCGCTGCGGCTCGAAAAGAGTTTTGGCATCTGGTCGCGCGAGTTCACCCAGGATTATACGCCTGATGAAACCGGCATGGACCGCTGGATCGCCTTCGACAAGGGTGACTTCATCGGCCGTGAAGCAGCGCTGAAAGAGCGGAAGACCGGATCCAGGCGCACGCTGGTGACGCTCGAAATCGACGCTGCGGATGCCGACGCCAGCGGCTACGAACCGGTCTGGAGCAGAGGCAAGCTTGCCGGTTTCGTTACATCGGGCGGCTATGGCCATACGGTCGGCAAGAGCCTTGCCATGGCGCTTGTCGATCACGATGCGGCCGGTATCGATACGGAGTTGACAACCCATATCGTCGGCGTCGAAACAGGTGCGCGCGTCATCGCTTCGTCGCCCTACGATCCACAGGGCAAAGCGATGCGGGCATGACCGGACGAACCGCTGCCATCCCTGCGGAAGACATGCCATGACCAGACGCTATTCCGCTTTGTCGCTGTTCAAGGAGGGCCTTGCCGGCCAGACCGGCTGGAAGCAGGCCTGGCGCTCGCCCGAGCCGAAGCCGACCTATGACGCGATCATCATCGGCGGCGGCGGCCACGGGCTGGCGACAGCCTACTACCTGGCCAAGAATCACGGCATCACCCGGGTCGCAGTGCTGGAAAAGGGCTGGATCGGCGGCGGCAATACCGGCCGCAACACCACCGTGGTGCGCTCCAACTACTATTATCCCGAAAGCGTCGAACTCTACGGGCTGGCGCACCGGCTCTATGAAGGCCTGTCGAAGGATTTGAACTACAACGTCATGCTGTCGCAGCGCGGCATGGTCAATCTCTGCCACTCGACGGCCGAGATGGAGATCGGCGCACGCACCGTCAACGCCATGCAGCTCAACGGCATCGATGCGGAGCTGTTTTCATCAGAAGATGTGCGGCGCGTGGCGCCGATCTACAATTTCTCCCCGGATGCGCGTTTCCCCGTGTTCGGCGGTATCTGGCAAGGCAGGGCCGGCACCGCGCGCCACGACGCGGTCGCCTGGGGCTATGCGCGGGCGGCGAGCCGGCTCGGCGTCGACATCATCCAGAATTGCGAGATCACCGATTTCATCGTCGAAGGCGGCCGATGCCGCGGCGTCCAGACGACGCGCGGCGCGATCCGCGCCGAGCGCATCGGCATGGCGGTGGCCGGCCATTCCTCGGTGCTGGCGACCAAGGCCGGCTTCAGGCTGCCGATCAATTCCTATGCGCTGCAGGCCTGCGTCTCCGAGCCGGTGAAGCCGATCCTCGACACGGTGGTGCTGTCGCCCGGCTGCGGCGTCTATGTCAGCCAGTCGGACAAGGGCGAGATCGTCATCGGCGGCGGGCTCGACCGCGTCCCCTCCTATGCGCAGCGCGGCAATCTGCCGAAGCTGGAAACCGTGATCGCCGGGCTGCTGGAAATGTTCCCGATCTTCGGCCAGTTGAAGCTGATGCGGCAATGGGCCGGCATCGTCGATGTCGTGCCGGACTCCTCGCCGATCATCGGTCCCTCGCCGCTGCCCAACCTCTTCCTCAATTGCGGCTGGGGCACGGGCGGCTTCAAGGCCATTCCCTCCGGCGGCACGCTGCTGGCGAACCTGCTGGCGACCGGCAAGCACAACGACATCAGCCGCCCCTTTGATCTCGATCGCTTCGCCAGCGGACGGCTGATCGATGAAGCGGCCGGCTCCGGCATCGCGCACTGAGACAAATCCGAGGCAGTCATGCAGCTTTTCCCTTGCCCGTTCTGCGGCCCGCGCGACGAGACCGAATTCCACTATGGCGGCGATGCCGGCAATGCCAGGCCTGACGGCGCCGAGGTGCCGATCGAAAGCTGGACCAACTATCTCTATCTGCGCAGCAACCCGAAGGGCACGGCGCGCGAAATCTGGGTTCACATGAGCTGCGGCGAGTTCTTCGTCATGGAGCGTGACACCGTCACGCACAAGGTGCTGTCGTCGACCGCGCTTGGCGGGGAGCACGCGGCGTGAGCGCCGCGCGTCTCGCCACCGGCGGCAGCGCCATCGACCGCTCGCGGCCGATCCGCTTCAGCTTCGACGGCGCAAGCGTGGACGGTTTTGCCGGCGACACCATTGCTTCGGCACTGCTCGCCAATGATATCGCGGTCGTCGGCCGTAGCTTCAAATACCACCGGCCGCGCGGCATCTGGGGCGCCGGCGTCGAGGAGCCGAACGCGCTGGTCGATATTGGCGGCCCACAGGCGTCGCCGAACACGCGGGCCACGACCGAGCCGGCACGCGACGGGCTGGTGGCGAAAAGCGTCAACGCCATGCCGAATGCATTGAGCGACCGCAACGCCTTCCTCGACCGTTTTGCGCGCTTCATCCCGGCGGCGTTCTACTACAAGACCTTCATGTGGCCGGACTGGCACATGTTCGAGCCGCGCATCCGCGCCATGGCCGGACTGGGCAAGGTCGACACCGACTGGACCTCACCGGGCACGGCGGACCAGGTCAACCATCATTGCGACGTGCTGGTGGTCGGCGCTGGACCGGCCGGACTGGCGACAGCCAGGATGGCCGCCGGCGCGGGCCTCTCCGTTACGCTGGTCGACGACCAGCGTGAACCGGGCGGATCGCTCGGCCATCGCGCCGGCGAGATCGACGGCAAGCCCGTGGCCATGTGGATCGAGGAGACAGTTGCGGTACTTACCGCCGGCGGTCACCTGATCCTGCCATCGACCACCGCCTTCGGCATCTACGACCACGATCTGGTCGGGCTGAACCAGCGTCATTTCGATGGCCGGCGCGACACGCTGTGGCGGGTCCGGCCGCGTCATATCGTGCTGGCGACCGGCGCCATCGAGCGGCCACTGCCCTTCGCCAACAACGACCTGCCGGGCGTCCTGTCGGCGGATGCGGCACTCGCCTATCTCAGACGCCACGCGGTTCTCGTCGGCCGGCGCGTTGTCGTCGCGACCAACAATGACAGTGCTTATGAGGTGGCGGCAGCGTTGGCCGAGGCTGGCGCCGACGTCACGCTTGTCGACATCAGGCGTGACGGCATCCCCGAAACCCCGGCCAAGGTGCGGCTGGTCAAAGGGCGGGCGCTTGCAGCCGCCATGGGCAGACTGCGCGTCGAGGGCGTAACGCTGGATGACGGCACCAGGCTCGACGCCGACTGCGTGCTGGTCTCGGGCGGCTGGACGCCGACAATCCATCTGTTTGGCCAGGCCAAGGGCAAGCTCGCCTGGAGCGGGGCCCGCGCCGCCTTCCTGCCGGGCGATCCCGTTGACGGCATTTCCGTCGCCGGTGCGGCAGCCGGTTCCGTCTCGTTGTCGGAAGTGTTTGCCGACGCGCGGACAGCTGTTGCGCCGCTTGGTCCGACGACGGCCGCCCTACCGCGCAGCACCGGACCGGAGGCGACTGGCGGCATCGTTGCAGCGTGGCCGGTGCCCGGCTCGAAAGGGCGCATCTGGATCGACTATCAGAACGACGTGACGGTGAAGGACGTCGAACTGGCGGCACGCGAAAACTTCGTCTCGGTCGAGCATCTGAAGCGTTACACGACGCTTGGCATGGCGACGGACCAGGGCAAGACCTCCAACCTGCCCGGCCTGGCGCTGATGGCCGGGATTACCGGCCGCACCGTGCCGGAGGTCGGCACCACCACCTACCGTCCGCCCTTCACGCCGGTGCCGCTGGCGAGCTTTGCCGGCGCGCGCGTTGGCGAGTTGATGGCGCCGGTGCGCCGGCTGCCGCTGGAGAGCGTGCATCGCGAAAGCGGCGCCATCTTCCAGGAATATGGCGGCTGGCTGCGGCCTGCCCATTATGGCGGCCGTGGCGCCGATACGGATCGCGCCATCCAGGACGAGGCGTTGCGCGCGCGCCGGTCGGTCGCGCTGTTCGACGGTTCGACGCTCGGCAAGATCGAGGTGATCGGACCGAAGGCGGCCGCATTCGTCGATTTCCTGTACTACAACACCATGTCGACGCTGAAGCCGGGCCGCTGCCGCTATGGCTTCATGCTGTCGGAGAATGGCGTGGTCTTCGACGACGGCGTGCTGGTGCGGCTGGACGAGCATCGCTTCGTCGTGTCGTGCTCGTCCTCGCATGTCGCTGCCGTGCATGCCCGGCTGGAGGAATGGCGCCAGGACCGCTTTGGCCGTGACGCCGTCTATATCCACAACGCCACATCGGACATGGCGACACTTACCGTCTCAGGACCGAATGCCCGCAAGCTGCTCGAAACAATCGATCTTGGCCGCTCGCTCGACGATGCCGATCTGCCGCATATGGCGATCGGTCACGGCAGCTATGGCGGCGACGCGGTGCGCATCGCGCGGGTCAGCTTCACCGGCGACAGGAGCTACGAGATCTCGATCCCTGCGGATCGCGCCGAGCCGCTATGGGCGCATCTGCGGCAAGCCGGGCAGGCATTCGATGCCGTCGTCATCGGTCTCGAAGCGCTGATGATCCTGCGTGCCGAAAAAGGCTTCATCGTCATTGGAAAAGATACGGACGGCACCACGCTGCCACACGACCTCGGCAGCGAAGGCCCACGCACCAAACGCCAGACCGAATATGTCGGTCGCCGCTCGCTGTTTACCGAGGAGGCCTCGCGCGGCGATCGCCTGCAGCTTGTCGGCCTGACGGTGCCGTCCGGTGAAGCGCCGCTGCCAACCGGCGCGCATGGCATCAAGCGGGAGAGCGGCAGGCTGCACAGCCAGGGCTTCGTCACCTCGAGCTACCGGAGCCCGACGCTTGGCCGGCCCATCGCGCTCGCTCTGATCGAGCGCGGCGCGGCGCGCCACGGCGAGACGATCGAAGTCCAGCATCTCGGCAAGGTCAGGACGGCGACGATCGCCGCGCCTTGCGCCTTCGACCCGGCAGGAGACCGGCTCCATGCGTGATCTCGCGGAAAAATGGTCCGTCCCACCGGACTGGCGGAACGCCACCATTGAAGTGCCGGGGCTCAAAATAGGCGCCGTTGCCGGGCTGCACCAACGCCTGGTCAGTGGCGACCTTGCGGCATGGGCCGAGGCTTCCGGCTTCGATGGACCAGCCGTCGGGGCATTCGGCCTGGCGGAAGGCATGCGCTATTCGGTCCGCCTGGCACGCGACCTCTTGCTCGCCGTTTCCACCACGCCCTTCGGCATGGCCACCGGGTGGTTCAGCGAGGGGTTCGCTGTGACGGAGATCAGCGCCGGATTGCAGGTGTTCGAGGTCGAAGGCCCGGCGCTTGATGCCTTCATCGCACGCGGGACGACGCTCGACCCCGCTGGGCCGCCAAGCGCCAGTGCAACGCTTTCCTTCGCCGGCATCGGCGCCATCGTGTACCGCCGTCAGCGCAGCCTGCGCATCCATGTCGATCGTGGCCTCGCCGCCTATCTCTGGACATGGATGGAAACGGTTGCCGCCAACATCGCCACCGGATCCCGGAATTAACCGGCCACGACAATGCCGGCCCTGGCTGATCGCCACTCCCAGGTCGGCGTGGGTGCGTCTTGCGCAAAATCAATCGCAAGGGCTGGACGCCGTCGCGCAAGGGTTCGACTGTAAAATCTCCATTCATGAATCGACGTCGCGGTTTTGCCGGAGCAATTGCCGATCATGGTCCAAAAGCATACGAGCCGGCCATCTCCCCATCCCTGGATCGACACAGTCTGGCAAACTGTGTGTTTGAGCAACGGGATTTACAAAGCCACACCTGACGGTTCGTGGGATCTGCTCCGCAGCGTCGCGCCGGACGGGCTTTCCGTGGTGTTCTTGAGCGGCCAGGCAACCGAGCCCGTCGACGTGCCATATGTCGAGGGTGAGCACTCGGTCGTCATCTCATTTGCCGCCCATGTCTATCTTGCGCGTGACAAGGAGGTGCGAACCGGCGCCGCGGTCCGATTTCTGGATGTAACACAAGACCAATTTCTATTGGATGGCGTGGAACTGCCGTTGCCGACTTTCCTGAACGCCGAAGCTCTTGTCGACGAGATGATAGCGGCGGGGCTGCTTGCGTCCGACGACGTCGTGGCCAGGGCCTTTACCGAGAAGCCCAAGGCTGCCTCCAAACGCTCGGTGCAGCAGCATTTCAAGAACACCACCGGCATCACGCAGAAGGATTTCCAGTTGATCCGCCGCGCACAGGAAGCGGTTCGGCGCTTGAAAGCCGGCGATAGTGCCGCGGCCGTGGCCTTCGATCTTGGCTATACGGATCAACCGCACATGATCAAATCCATAAAGAAGATCATGGGTTCTCTGCCATCAAACCTCGATGCGGTTCACAAGATCTGATGCCGGGCGAGGGTTCGCCCGGCGGAGATCACCGCGGCGCTATTTCGTGACAAGCGCCGCGAATTGCTTGATGTCCTCGACATAGAATGCCGGATCTTCCCACGCGGCGAAATGGCCCGTCTTTTCCATATTGTGAAATTGCACGACATTTCCCGACGTCTGGCGGTCCGCCCATTCACGCGGCAGGCGAACGCCGCCCGGGATCGGCGCTTCGGTCGCCACCGCCACCGGAACCCCGGTGTTCTTTCCCTTGATGGTCGGCGGCTGCATCGCGTTCTGATTGTAAATGCGGAAGGACGAGGCCGCCGTTTCCGTCAGCCAGTAGATCATGATGTTGGTCAAAAGCGCGTCGCGACCAAATCTGGCGTCGGCCTCGTCGCCGACCCCCATTCCGGCCATGAAGCTCATAATCCATGCGGCAAGGCCGACCGGAGAGTCGTTCATGGCAAAGGCAAGGCTCTGCGGCTTTGTCGCCTGGACCAGATTGAAGGCGCCATGCATGAAGAACCATTGCTGGATCGCTCCCGCGTAACCCTGCTCCGGGCCGCTGAGGGCGCCAAAATCCGTGGTCTGGTCCGGGTAGCCCACATCGGTCAGATGGAAGCCGATAAGCTTGTCCGAGTGGCGCTGCGCCAGCGACATGGCGATCACCGACCCCAGATCGCCGCCAGCCACGATGAAGCGGTCGTAGCCCAGCACGTCATTCATAAGGTGAGCAAGAATGTCGGCCACCTTGTCGGCGGGCAGAGCCGTTCTGCCAGAAAAGCCAGTCCCCGGAATGGACGGCACGACGACGTGAAATTCCTCCGCCAGCGCATCCACGACCTTGTGATAGCGGTAAAAACTGTCCGGCCAGCCATGAAGCAGAAGGATTGCCGTCGCACCCTTCTTTTTCGACGGCTGATGGACGAAATGCAGGGCGATGCCCTCGATATCGACCTTGTAGTTCGGCAATGCGTTCAGGCTCGCTTCGGCCTTCCGCCAATCATAGTCATGGAGCCAGTAGGCGGTCAGCTTCTTCATGTAGTCGAGATTCGTACCAGTCATCCATCCGGCTCCGGCGGGTTCATCCGGCCAGCGGGTGTGGCTCAGGCGCGCCTTGAGATCGGCGAGTTGGTCATCGGAAATGGCAATCTTGAACGGCGTCGGCTTGGCCATTGTCGTATTCTCCTGTGAGACGGCGCTGCGATCGGTGAGACCGCCGAGAAGAGCTGCCGCGATGGCGCTTTTGGCAAATTCGCGGCGGTTCATTCTCGCAGCTCCTTGTTCATTTTCGATGGAGCCAAACTATTGGAACGGCGGCCGCGCGGATTGTAAATTTGCGCAAACCATCCAGACGAGACGAGCACGCGACAGGTCTCATTCTCGCGCCCGCTGAGGCATGAGGGATGCACAACGACAAACGGTGCAGCGTTCCGCCACCCGGCAACAAAGGGTGGAGGCGGACGAACATTGTGCTTTTTCTAGAGGGTGAACGACCAGAACAAGCAGGCGAGCGTCGCGGCGGCGAAGACCACGAAGAACAGGCTGCGCAACAGCACGTTGCGGCGCAGTTCGTTCATGACGAAGTGGCAACCGACGACAGCCACGGCAAACAGGAACCGCCAGTTCAGCAATGCGAGCATTGCGCTGCCCTGACCGAAAGCCCATCGGGCGAGAAGGCCGCCGACGATTGTGGCGAACAGCACGATCACCGCCCAGAAGATCGCGTCGGCGCAATGGGTGAGGACGATGCTGGCCGCCCTGATCGGCAGGATCATCATCAACAGCGCGCTGAAGAAAAAGACGGCGGCGAGCGGAATGAAGGTTCCGGCATCAGCGATGCCGTCGAGGCGTCTGACGCCGATTGCGCCATAGGGATAGCCATGCCTGGCCACCGCAAGGCTCAGCGCCATGAGCAAGGCGGTCAGCACGGCGACGAGTGCGAAGGTCGTAAGGGCTTTGCTCATGGTGTTCCTGTCCCGGACGAATCAGACAGGAACTTTGTAGCGGGCGGTCGTAAATTGCACGTAAGTGAGGAAGCCGCTCGTGCGGATTTCAATCGGTGAAAGCCACTGTCGGCTGCTATTCGGCGGCGATCCTGCCTGCCGAGCGGTTGGCGAGTACGAAGCCGACCTCGTCCACCGCTTGCGCCGCGCGCTTCAGGATCGCCTCGGAGCGCAGCACTCCGTCGGTGAAATCCTTGTCGGTGGCATAGACGGCAGTCGGCAAGGCAAAGGCCTCGAAGAAGCCGAACAGCGGTCGCAGTTGATGCTCGACGATCAACGCATGGCGCTCGCCGCCGCCGGTCGCGGTCAGCACGATGGGCTTGCCCCGCAACGCGGCCGGATCGATCAGGTCGAAGAAGTGCTTGAACAGGCCGGTATAGCTGCCCTTGTAGGTCGGCGAACCGACCACCAGCACATCGGCCGCGAGAATCTGCGCCAGGATCGGCTGCGCCCGGCTGTCGAGGTCGCGCGCCCACCGTGCCGTGCCGAGCGAAGGGCCGACATCCTCGATGTCGTAGGTGACAGCCGACAGGCCATGGCGCGCGGCGATGTCCCTGGTGACCAGTTCGACGAAGGCGCGCGTCTTTGACGGCCGGGTGATGTTGCCGGAAAAACCGACGACTGTGGGGTTTGACATGGCAGTGGGCCTCTTGGATGTCGAAGTTTGAAGTGGCGGGCCACCCGGCCCGCCGAGGGGAAATCAGCTCCAGGCGTGCAGCGGCGGATTTTCGCCGTTTAGGAAATATTTGCCGAGGATCGAGTACTTCCAGCGTACCGGATCGTGCAGCGTGTGGGTGCGGGCATTGCGCCAATGCCTGTCGAGATTGTGCTCGGCCAGCGTCGAACGCGTGCCGGCCAGTTCGAACAGCTTGTTGGTGGCGGCGATGGCGATTTCGGTCGACAGTATCTTCGCCTCGGCAGTTACGATCTGCGCATGCGCCACCGTATCGGCGGTCGGCTCGGCCACCGCGCGGTCGATCGCCAGGCCGGCCTTTTCGAGCAGCGCCTGCGCGGCGTGCAGGCGCAGCGTCAGGTCGCCGACCGCCTGGATGGTGTAGGGATCGTCCCAGGCATTGTCGACGCCGCTGTCGATCCAGGCGCGGCTCTTCGTCCTGACGAAGTAAACCGTCTCGTCGATCGCCGCCTGGGCAATGCCGGTGTCGACCGCCACCTGGATGATCTGGAAGATGGCGCCGTCGGCGGTCGGTTTGTCGTAGCCCTTGTAGCCGGGCACCAGAAAAGTCTTCGGCACCTTGACATTGTCTATGATGACGGTGCCCGACAAGGTCGTGCGCTGGCCGAAGCTCGACCAGTCGTCGATGACCGTCAGGCCCGGCGCTCCGCGGTCGGCAATGGCATACCAGGCGCGGCCCTCGTCATCGAGCGCCACGATCGGCACCAGATGGGCAAGCAAAGCGCCGGAGGAATAGAATTTGCGGCCGTTGACGACGACATGGTCGCCGGCATCGGTGAAACGGGTCTCGAAATCGGCGGCGCGCTTGGAGCCGAACTCGGAAAAGGCGTTGCCGAACCGCGTGCCTTTCAGCGCCTCGGCAAACAGCAGCTTCTGCTGGTCCGCGTCGGAAACGGTGCGGATGGCGGCGACGACGCCGAGATGGTTCTGCGCGATCTGGCCGATCGAGGAATCCGCAGCCGAGATGATCTCGATCACCTTGGTCAACGTCGCGTAGGACACCTCCGGCCCGCCGAACGCCTTGGGTACGTTGATCGACCACAGGCCGCTCTGCGAGAAGGCGTCGAGTTCAGCGACCGGCCAGATCCGCTCGCGGTCGCGCTTCGAGGAGCCCTTGACGAATTCGGCGGCAAGCGCGTGGGCCACCGCAATCGCTTCGGCGTCATCCCGGATGATGTGGGCCGGCGCCGACGGCCTTGCAACGGGCGGCACGGCGGCGGAGGCGTGGTCTGTTTTGACGTTCGAGACGGTCATTTCACTGCTCCTTGAGATTTTGTTCAAGCGACGGCATGGAGATGGGCTGGTTTGGCAGCCGGCGAGGGCTGTTGGCCGGTGGTCGATTGACCGAGATAGAAGGCGCGCACGTCCTCGCGCTGGCGAAGATTGGCAGCAGCGCCGGTGAGAACGGAGACGCCGTTTTCGAGCACCGTGGCGTGGTCGGCATAGCGCAGCGCGACAGCGGAATTCTGCTCGGCGACCAGGATCGACAGGCCGGTTTCGCGGTTGAGTTTTCTGAGTGTCTGGAAGATGTCCTGGACGATGAGCGGGGCCAGCCCCATCGACGGCTCGTCGAGAACCAGCAGACGCGGCCGCGACATCAGCGCCCGGCCGATCGCCGCCATCTGCTGCTCGCCGCCGGAGGTCAGTCCGGACAGGGTCCGACGCTTCTCCTTGAGACGGGGAAAATAGCCGTAGATCCGCTCGAGATCCGCGTTGATCTCGGCACGGCGGCCGCTGCGGCCGATGCCGCCGGCGACCAGGTTTTCCTCGACGGTGAGGCTCTTGAAGCAGTGGCGGCCTTCCAGCACCGACACCAGCCCGGCGCGCACCAGATCGCCGGGCTTGCGGCGAGAGACATCGGCGCCGTCATAGCGGATGCTACCGGCATTGACCTGGCCGCGTTCCGCCGGCAGCAGGTTGGAGACGGTCTTCAGCGTCGTGGTCTTGCCGGCGCCGTTGGCGCCGAGCAGCGCCAGGATTTCGCCGCGCCGGATCTCGAAGCTGACGCCGTGCAGCGCCGTGATGGCCTGGTTATAGGTGGCATGGATCGTGTCCACCGCAAGGATGACGTCATTGTCCGGCATGGGCTCTTCTTCCGCGGTTCGAGAACCGTAAGGAGCGGTGCGCCACGGAAAGCTGTCCGTGGCGCCCGGCATTGGCTGATCAGTTGGTGGTCACGGCGTTGGCATCATCGGCGGTGCGCAGCTTGATGCCCTTCTCGGCGGCATAGGCTTCGGCGGATTTCTCGATGATTGGCCGCAGCAGCGCCCAGTCCGGCGCGATCCAGTCGGAGACGACGTTCCACTTCTTGCCGTCCCACTGCTGGAAGGTCACGTAGCCTTCGCCCTCGTGATTGTCCCAGCTGACATTGATGGAGTGGAACAGGTCCTTGGCGCCGAGCGCCTCGACCTTGGCCGGATCGAGCTTGAGATGTTCGAAGCCCCAGCGGACTTCATCGCCGGTCAGCGTGCGGTGGCCGAATTTCTCTTGCGCGACACGGATCGCCTCGACATTGAGGATGCCGTTGACGATGCCGAGATTGTGGTAGACCGAGCCGATGCGCGACTTGTCTTCAAGGTTGCCCTTGCTGGCGCCGTAGACAGTCTTCACGATCTCCTGCACCACCGGATAGGTGTTGCCGGAGGCCTGGGTGGTGATGGCGGTGTAGCCCTTGGCGGCGTCGCCGGCCGGGATGACGTCCTCTTCCGAATTCGACCAGACATTGCCGACAATATGGTCGACGGGGAAGCCGACCTTGACCGCCGTCTTCAGCGCCACCGGGTTCATCACGCCCCAGCCGCGCAGGACGACGAAGTCCGGCTTGGCGCGGCGGATGGTCAGCCATTGCGACTGCTGCTCATTGCCGGGATGCGGCACCTCGATCTGCTGCACGGTGAAGCCGTATTTCTGCGCCAGCAATTCATAGATCGGGATGGTCTCCTTGCCGTAGGGCGAGCCGTGATAGAGCACGACGATCTTCTTGCCCTTGAGCTTGTCGATGCCGCCTTCCTTGGCGGCGATGTAGTTCACGATGCCTGATGTCTCGCTGTAGGGATTGAGCAGCAGCGGGAAGACGTAAGGGAAAACGCGGCCGTCGGTGGAGTCGGTGCGGCCATGGTTGACGGTGATCAACGGCACCTTGTCGGCGGTGATACGGTCGATCATGGCATAGGCGATGCCGACCGAAAGCGGATTCCATGCGGCCGCACCCGCATGGCTCTTCTGCCGCTCATAGCATTCGACGCCACGCTCGACCTCGTACTGGGTCTCGCATTCGTCCCAGGTCAGCTTGACGCCGTTGACGCCGCCGTCGCGGATGTTGATGAGATTGAGATAGTCGATGAAGCCGCCGAAAAAGCCGGTGCCGCCGGCCGCGTAGGGACCGACGCGATAGCTCTGCAGCGGAAAGTATTGTTCGTCGGCGTGGGCGGCCGGCAAGGCCACCGACACGATCATCGCCGCGGACAGCGCCGCCGCCTTGATTGTGCTGAGGAAGGTCATGGTCGAGATACTCCCGGTATGGGCCGTCTTGGTTCGGCCTCTGGTTCATTTTCCGATTCAGTTCGATGCGGTTGCCCCGCAGGGCTCATGTCGACTGCCAGGCGAACAGGAGCCGTCTTCGGATCCTGTCCCACAGGGCCACCAGCCCGTCGGGTTCCAGGATCAGAAACAGGATGATGAGGGCGCCGAGCACGATGCGCTGGCTCATGTCGAGGACGCCCGAGTCGAAGACATCGCCGAGCAGGAAGCCGCCGAGGCGCGACAGGCCAAGCGGGAAGACGACGATCAGGGCGGCGCCGAAGAAAGCGCCACGGATCGAAGCGAGGCCGCCGATGATGATGATGAACAGGATCTGGAACGAGCGGTCGAGATCGAAGCCGTCCGGCTCGACGGTCCTGAGATAGGCGAAGGCCCAGATGACGCCGGCAACGCCGATAATGAAGGAGGAGATGGCGAAGGCCAGCAGCTTGGTCTTCAGCACCGGAATGCCGATGATGCGGGCGGCGGTCTCGTTGTCGCGGATGGCAATGAAGTTGCGACCGGTCTGCGACGACACGAGCCGATAGGCGAGGAAGGTGAGGATGCTGACGATGGTCAGCGCAAAGAGATAGCGGCCGACGGCGCCATCCAGCGCAAGACCGCCGATAGACAGCCTCGGCGCGTCGATGACACCGGACGCCGAGTTGTTGGAGAACCAGCTGAACTTGGTCAGCGCCCATTGCACGAAGAACTGAGCGGCGAGCGTCGAGACGGCGAGATAGAACCCTTTCAGCCGTAGGCTCGGCAGGCCGAAGACGATGCCGATCGCGGCGGCGACGATGCCGGCGAGCACGATGCTGCCGATCAGCGGCAGGCCTTCAACACGCAGGTTGAAATTGTAGGCGGCGAAGGCGCCCGCCGCCATGAAGGCGGCGCTGCCCAGCGAGACCTGGCCGGCATAGCCGGTGAGGATGTTCAGCCCGACGCCGGCAAGACCGAGCGCCAGGAACGGCAGCAGGATGGCCTCGAACAGATAGCTCGAACCGATCAACGGCACGACGCCATAGGCAAAGGCAAGCAGCAGCACGGGCGCGATCCATTTCGGCAGCACCGGTGCGGAGGTGAGATCGCTTGTGATCGCGGCCATGCTCAGACCCTTTCCACGAGCTTCTGGCCGAACAGGCCGGAGGGGCGAATGAGCAGGAAGACCAGCGCCACGACATAGGCGAACCAGCTCTCGATGCCGCCGCCGAAATAGTCGCCGATATAGACCTCGGCGAGTTTCTCGCTGGCGCCGATCAAGAGGCCGCCGACGATGGCGCCGAGAATGGAATCGAAGCCGCCAAGCACCAGCACCGGCAGCGCCTTGAGCACCACCAGCGACAGGGAGAATTGCACGCCGAGGCGGGCGCCCCAGAGCAGACCCGCGACCAGCGCGACCAGGCCGGCGGCGGCCCAGACGGTCGCCCAGATCAGCGGCAGCCTGAGGCCGACAGCCAGGGCGGCGAACTGGTCGTCGGCAACGGCGCGGAAGGAGAGCCCGATGCGGGTGTAGCGGAAGAACAGCGACAGCAGCAGAACCATGCCGGCGGCGACCACCGCCGCGAAGATGTCGAACTGGCTGATCAGCACGCCGCCGACTTCCAGCGGCACATCCTCGATGCCGAGGTCGAGGCCGTGGACCTGCGTGCCCCAGATCAGCTGGGCAGCGCCCTCGATGATGTAGGACAGGCCGAGCGTCGCCATGAACAGCGTGATCGGCGGCTTGTTGGTGAGTGGCCTGAGCACCGTGCGCTCGATGGCGATGCCGATCGCCACCATAATGGCGAAGGTGGCCACCAGCGCCAGCGCGAAGGGAACGCCGCGCTCGACCAGGCTGACGAAGGTGAGTGCCGCAAACAAGAGCAGCGCGCCTTGCGCGAAATTGAGCACGCCTGATGTCTTGTAGATCAGCACGAAGCCGATCGCGACCAGCGAGTACATGACGCCGGAGAGCAGGCCGCCGACGAGCACTTCGATGAAGAACTGGTAGTCGAAATCGGCGATCATATGCCTGCCCCGTCCTCATTGTCGGAGGCGACGCCGAGATAGGCATCGATAACGCGCTGATCGTTCCTGACTTCGTCGGGCGTGGCGTCAGCGATCTTGCGGCCGTAGTCGAGAACGGCGATGCGGTCGGACAGGCCCATGACGACACCGACATCATGCTCGATCAGCACGACCGTGGTGGCGAAGCGGTCGCGCGCGGCACGCACGAAACTTGCCATCTCGCTCTTCTCGCTTGCGGTCATGCCGGCCATCGGTTCGTCGAGCAGAAGCAGGCGCGGCTCAGCGACCAGCGCGCGGGCCAGTTCGACCCGCTTCTGCAGCCCGTAAGGCAGCGTGCCTGCGAGGCGATCGCGAACCGCCGTGAGGTCGAGGAATTCGAGGATCTGGCCGGCGCGGCTCAGGGAGTCGCGCTGCTCGCCACGCGAGCGGCCGATGCCGAGCACCTGGCCGGCAAAATTGGAGCGGACCTTGTAGGCGAGGCCGGAGGCGACATTGTCGAGGACGCTTAGGCCCTTGAACAGAGCAAGGTTCTGAAACGTCCTGGCGACGCCGAGATGCGCCAGCCGCTGCGTCGGCACCTGGCCATAACGGACGCCATCGAGCAGGACATGGCCTCGATCCGGCCGGTAGACGCCGCTGATGACGTTGATCAGCGAACTCTTGCCGGCGCCGTTCGGGCCTATGATGGCGCGAATCTCGCCGGGATTCACCGACAGCTCGATATCGGCCAGCGCGACGACGCCGCCGAACGACAGGCCGATGCCCTGCAGGGCGAGCAACGGAGCGGCGGCATCCGCGATCGACCCTGCCGGCACGATGCCAACGGCGGACGACTGGGGCGTTGACGGCAGGCCGCGCGCGAAAACTTCCGGCGCGTAGACCGAGGCGTCCATCATTCCAAGGGCATAGCTGGCCAAGGGCATTCCAGTCGTCCTCGATTGCTTCAGCAGGCGCACGAATCCTCATCGCCGCCCGATCGATCGAGCGCGCTGGGGAACCTTCATTGGTGTGCAGGCCGGACAGTCCGGCCTGCTTTTTGAAAAGGGCTATTCCGCTGCCAGCGATGCGGCCTGCTCGGCATTTTCCAGTTCGCGGACCAGCGGGATGACATGCTTGCCGAAGTACTCGACCTCTTCCTGGAAGTGCAGGAAGCCGAGCAGGATGAGATCGGCGCCGGCGCGCTTGAGATCGACGATGCGCTCGGCGACCTGCCTTGGCGTGCCGATCAGGTTCGAACGGAAGCCGTCATTGTACTGGACCAGATCGTCGAAGGAGGATTTTGCCCAGTTGCCCTCGCCTTCCGGCGAGGCCTTGCCGGCATTCTTGACCTCGTGGCCGAAGGCGTTGACCGCTTCGGGGTTGGCCTTGGCGATGATTTCGGCGAGCACCGCCTTGGCCTCGTCCTCCGTCTCGCGGACGATGGCGAAGGCGTTGACGCCAACCTTGACCGAATGGTTGTTGGCCTTCGCCTTGGCCCTGATGTCATCCACCTGCTTGGCGATTTCGGCCGGCGTGTTGCCGTTGGTGAAGTACCAGTCCGAGACACGCGAGGCCATGTCGCGCGCGGCACGCGACGAGCCACCCTGGAAGATTTCCGGCAAAGGCTGTGGCGGCTTCGGCTTCAGTGAATATTCGTTGAAGCGGTAGAAATCGCCGCGGAAGGTGAAGCTGTCCTGCGTCCATATTCCACGCAAGGCGCGGATGAATTCCTCGGAGCGGCGGTAGCGCTCGTCATGGTCGAGCCAGTGCTCTCCGATGGCGTGGAACTCGCCGCGGAACCAGCCGGAGACGAGGTTGATGGCGACGCGGCCATTGGTCAGGTAGCTGATGGTGGCGAGCTGCTTTGCGGCCAGCGCCGGATTCCACGGCCCGGGCAGGATCGCCGCGATCACCTTCAGCGTCGTGGTGGCCGCCAGCAGATCATGGCTGAAGGCAACCGATTCATGCTGTTCGTCGGCGCCGTAGCCGGCGGTGAAACGGATCTGGCTCAGCGCATAGTCGAAGCCGGCCTTCTCCGCGATCTGCGCCAGCTTGCGGTTATATTCGGCCGAATGGTTGGTGCGCTGCTCGATGTTGGAAATCACCAGGCCGCCCGAAACATTCGGCACCCAGTAGGCGAACTTGACCGCGTCGGTTGCTGCGTGTGCCATGAACTGTCTCCCCTTCAGGCCGTGTCATTGATCGGTCCGGCGTGGCCGGAGCTCACCGATATTTATTATGTCTACTGATTATATATACAAAGTAGGATTTTCCGTTTTTGCCGGCCGCTTGGGACGGAAATACCAATTTTGCCCGGCCAGGCCGGCTTCAGCTTGTCAGCGCACGGTCGCAACGTCGCTGGCATTGGCGCCAACCGCCTGGACGGACGGAAACCCGTCGACCAGCCTTGCGATCTCGGTCGCGACCATCTGGGCATGGCGGGCGACCTCCGGCAGGCCCATGAGTTCGCCGAAGGTGCCCCGCGCCAGCGGACCGGCGACAAAGAGCCCGGCGACCGCCTCGCCATCGCGGCCGATGGCGCGGCTGTCGAGATTTGTCTCAATGCCGAGTCCGTAGGCGTCGACCCTGATCAACCCGGCCTCGGCCAGGGAGCGCAGCGCCGGATTGAGCTGAAGCGCCCGCCCATGGGCAGGCCCCGTCGTGTTGATGACGGCATCGAAGCGTGCGGTCTCGATCCGAGTCTGGCCGCGCCGCTGAAAGCTGACCGCGAGGTTCTCGCCCTCGTCGTTCGACGCGACAAGCCTGGCGGCGATGGTGTCGAACGTGCCGGCGGCCTTGCGGCGGTCGAGCACGGAAGCAATTTGCGGGGCGATCCTGAAGCGATGCACGTCCCAGAACACGCGCAGCCGGCGGACGAGCCTTGCACGTTCTGATGGAGCAAGCGCGGCCCACAGAACCGGCCCCTGCAGGCGCAACTGGTCGAAGACGGACTGCCAGTTGACATTGGCCTCGCGCGCCGCCGCCAGCGTCACGCGGATTTTGCGAAGCAGACCGAGCGCCGATGTGGCCGGCGCCGATGCGAAATCGCCGAAGGGTTCGCCCCTGACATCAGGATGGCCGCGCGAGCGAAGTCCGCGGCGCGACAGCGCCAGGACGCGGCCGCGATGGCCGCGGCGGTCGAGCTCCGCGACCATGTCGGCCGAGGTCAGCCCGGAGCCGACGATCAGCACCGAAGCTTGCCGGTCGATCCTGGCAAGTGCCGACGCTGCGTAGGGATCGGCGACAAAACCCGGCGCTTCGGCAAGGGAAGCAAGCGCTGCCGGGATTGCGGGAGCAGGATGCGTGGCGGCGAGAACGACAATGTCGGCGATGACAGGTCCGGCGGAGGTCTGCACAGCCCAGCCCGCGCCATTGGCTTCGCGTGTCACGCCTGTGGCGAGACAGCCGACATGACGGACCGCGCCTGAAGCCAGATAGGGCGCGAGGTGCTCGGCGACATAGCGGCCGAACACCCGCCGGCGCGGATAGGCGTCGCCATTCTTCCAGATCGCGTCCGCATCACGCTCGAGTTCGCCGGAGCCGGCCAGCCAGCGGGCAAAATGCTGCGGGTCGTCGGGAGCGATGCTCATTCTGACGGCCGGCACATTGACCCGGTGCGACGGCTCTTCGCTGGAATAGGCCAGGCCGCCGCCGAGCGTGGGGCGTGGCTCGATCACCGAGACCAACAGGCGCTCCGGCCGATGCGCCCGCGCCAGATGCCAGGCCAGCGCCGCGCCGGAAAAGCCGCCGCCGATGATGGCGACGCGCAGTCGGCTGACCGGAGGCAGCGCGTTCACGAGGCGCTGGCGAGCGACTTCGGCCGATGGTCGCCGGCGATGGTCTCGCCGAACGGGCCGGTGTTGACGGATGCGCCGGCGGCTTTGACCGGATGATCGGTTGGCAATTTCGGCAGCACCAGTTCGCCAAAACGATAGGCTTCTTCCAGATGCGGGTAGCCGGACAGAATGAAGGTGTCGATGCCGAGGCGCCGGTACTCATCGATGCGCTCGGCGATGGTGTCGGGGTCGCCGACCAGGGCTGTCCCCGCGCCGCCGCGCACCAGGCCGACACCGGCCCACAGATTGGGGGCGATCTCGAGCTTGGCGCGATCGCCGCCATGCAGCGCGCTCATCCGCGCCTGGCCGACCGAATCCATGCGGGCAAAGACCTTCTGGGCCGAAGCAATGGTCGCGTCGTCGAGGCGGCTGATCAGCCGGTCGGCGGCGGCCCAGGCCTCCTCGGTGGTTTCGCGTGCGATGACATGCAGGCGAATGCCGAAGGAGAGTTTTCGGCCTGCCTTTTCGGCCAGGTCACGCACGGCGTCCAGCTTGCGCTCGACATCGGCGGGCGGTTCGCCCCACGTCAGATATTTGTCGATCTCCTGCGCCGCCACTGTCGACCCGGCATCGGACGAGCCGCCAAAATAGAGCGGCGGATAGGGCGTCTGCACGGGCGGGAACAGCAGCCTGCCATCCTCGATGTGGAAATGCTTGCCCTTGTGCTCGACCGTCTCACCGCTCAGCACGCGCTTGTAGATCCGCAGGAATTCCTGCGTCACCTCGTAGCGCTCGGCATGCGACAGGAAAATGCCATCACCCTTGTTCTCAAGCGGATCGCCGCCGGTGACGACATTGATCAGCAGGCGGCCATTGGAGATGCGGTCGAGCGTCGCCGTCATACGCGCGGCGAGCGTCGGCGACTGCAAGCCGGGCCGCACGGCGACCAGGAAACGCAGCCGCTCGGTCAGCGGCACCAGCGCCGAGGCGATCACCCAGGAATCCTCGCACGACCGGCCGGTCGGCAGCAGCGCGCCGTAATAGCCCAGCGTGTCGGCGGCCTTCGCCACTTGCGTCAGGTAGGGCAGATCGACCGATCGGCCGCCCTCAGCGGTGCCGAGATAGCGGCTGTCGCCATGTGTCGGTAGAAACCAGAGGACCTTGATGCGGTCCGGAACGTCGCCGGTCATGGCCTGCCTCCCGCGAGCCGGTGGCGATGGCGGACTGTTCCTGGCGGGGTTGAGAGCGAGCGCAAAGAGGCGGGCATGGCGGAATCCTGTCCGGGAAACAGATCGTCCGCACTTTGCTTATTCTATAAACTCTGTAGAGTTAGTTTATTCCAAATCCGCCGTTGAAACTGGAAATTCTCTTCGATCGATCTAACCGGCGCCTGATCCTCGGCGGGCTCGCTGGCGTCAGGCCCTGGCGGATTGGAGAACCCTGCTTGGCGGCTTTCCGTTGCAGCGCATCGGGCGCCTGGAGGTGGCTCAAGCCGAGAAATGATGACTGGGAAAGTCACATGCATTCCGGACTTCGAAGGCATGCGGGCTAGGAGCAACCGAGAACTGCTGGAAGCCGACGTTCGATCGAGGTGAAGGCGCTATCGATTGCCCTCCGGACACGTGATCGGGCGTCCCGACAGTCGGAGGGGCCGAAACTCGCGCTGGCGAGGTTCGCTCCGTCCCTTCCGACCCCTAGGTGCATATTAGCCACAGGTAATGTTAATCAGCTATCCGGTCTTGCAATCGTCGGCATAGGTGTCCCTTAATGGGTCACCGTGTCTGGCACCGTCATTGCACTGTCGGCAATGCCGGCGACATCTCTCACCCAGCAATCGGGGGGCAGATGGGGGGCCCCGCCGCTTCGCAAATGGAGCGGCGGGCTATCGACAACGGGGGCGGGCAATCATGTATTTTCCGCAATTTTTGGTGGGGATGTTCACCACGTCGGCCGTAGTGGCGATCTGGGCCGAAATGGAAACCGGATCTGTCGGCAAAGCGCTCGTTTGGACCGTCCTCACGCTGATGATGCTGCAGGTTGGATATTTCCTGCTGGCATTTGGGCTTTTCTATAAGCGCTCGACGGAAAGCACCGATACAGAACCGGACACTGCTCATCAGCCCGTCCGTCGAGACGGTAGCGTCTCATCGGGCCGATGATGACCGACAAGCCGGCCGCAACCTACTGTGAGCATGACGCCGCCTACGGGCAATTCCAGGAAAAGTGTGAGCGGTTTTCCGTCTGGAATTGCGTCAAAACAAAGAGTTAGTGCGGTTCGCCGTTTCCACGAAACGGTGAAACGCTCTAAGGGCGAAGTGATGGGGTGGCCAGCGCCCCGTCAAGCCAAAGCTATTTGGCCGTCATCTGCTTGCGCCATCCCAAGGTCTGTCGAACGATCCCGACCATACACCGCGCTTGGTTGCCGCGCATTTGCACGACGAAGTGAAGCTTCCGTACCAAGAGCAGTCCTAAAGGCTTGCGGTGCTGGTGAAACTTGAGGCTCGGTCGCGGCTTTCCCGCTTTTTCCTGTCAGTCCCCCCTCGCAAACTTGGTCTCGGAGTCGAAAAACGCTCCTGGCCGTGCCCCGGCAGGTTTCCGAATGGCAGCCTCGGACACGCAAACGGCAAATAACTTGAAAACATTGGGAGACTGTTTGGTGGAGCCAATCGGAATCGAACCGACGACCTCTTGAATGCCATTCAAGCGCTCTCCCAACTGAGCTATGGCCCCACTCCCGGCAGTCAGCCGGCGCCGTTTCCGGCGAAGAGATCAGCGCGGTTGGAACACCGCGCCGTTAGTGCAGGCGGCTTCTAACCCCGCCTTTCTCAGATATCAAGCCTTGATGAGCGGCTTTTTGTTCACAGGCCGAGAAAGCCTGCAAACGCTTACGTTTCAGGCCTATCAGACCTCGTCGTCGTCGTCGCCGACGCCGATCATGTCGGCAACGTCGTCGTCTTCTTCCTCTTCGTCGGCAAGGAAAGTGTCATCCTCATCGTCGCCGAGGTCGACGTCCTCGTCATCGCCGAGATCGGGCAGGTCGTCGCCCTTGACGTCGTCGTCGGCCTCTTCGAGCGAGACGACTTCAACGCCCTCTTCGTCCTCGGCGTCCACTTCCTTCTCGGCCACTTCCTCTTCCTCCTCGAGGGCGGCGATCTTGCCTTCCTCGAAATAGGAACGCGGATAGGTCTTGCCGGTGTAGGGCGAGACAATCGGGTCCTTGTTCAGGTCGTAGAATTTTCGACCCGTCTCGGGGTCGATACGCTTTGTGCCAAGTTCGGTTTTTGCCACGGCAAGCCTCGTCAATAAAAGAGTGGTCCCCTTAACCACTGTTTGCGGCGCTGTCAAAGCCAAAAGCCGGCGTCACAAAACCAAGTCCTGAAAGGCCTCGCGGCAAGTGACGACCATGGGGATGACCATTTCGCCTCGCCGTGATACGAGACCGCCGCAACAAATGAAAAGCGCCGGCCCGCCGGCATTCCGTTCAGGGAAATTCCATGTCTCACGCCGCCGCTGCCAAGCCGGCCACCGCCCGCAAATCTCAAGCCCTTTCCGGCACCGCGCGCGTGCCGGGCGACAAGTCGATCTCGCACCGCTCCTTCATGTTCGGCGGCCTCGCCTCCGGCGAAACCCGCATCACCGGCCTGCTCGAGGGCGAGGACGTGATGCGCACAGGCGCGGCCATGAAGGCGATGGGCGCGCATATCGAGAAGCACGGCGCCGAATGGGTGATCCGCGGCACCGGCAACGGCGCGCTGCTGCAGCCGGAAGGCCCGCTCGACTTCGGCAATGCCGGCACCGGCTCGCGGCTGACCATGGGTCTCGTCGGCACCTATGACATGGAGACCACCTTCATCGGCGACGCCTCGCTGTCCGGTCGGCCGATGGGCCGCGTGCTGGAGCCGTTGCGCCAGATGGGCGTGCAGGTGTTGAAGGCGACGCCGGGCGACCGCATGCCGATCACGCTGCATGGCCCCAAGCACGCCGCCCCGATCACCTACCGCGTGCCGATGGCCTCGGCGCAGGTGAAATCGGCCGTGCTGCTCGCCGGCCTCAACACGCCGGGCATCACCACCGTCATCGAACCTGTCATGACGCGCGACCACACTGAAAAGATGCTCAAAGGCTTCGGCGCCAACCTGTCGGTCGAGACCGACGAACGCGGCGTGCGCCATATCTTCATCGAGGGTCAGGGCAAGCTGACCGGCCAGGTGATCGCCGTGCCCGGCGACCCGTCCTCTGCCGGCTTCCCGCTGGTCGCCGCGCTGATCGTGCCGGGCTCGGACATCGTGATCGAAAACGTGCTGATGAACCCGACCCGCACCGGTCTGCTGCTGACGCTGCAGGAAATGGGCGGCCAGATCGACATCTTGAACCCACGCAATGCCGGCGGCGAGGATGTCGCCGATCTGCACGTGCGTTATTCCGAACTCAAGGGCGTCACCGTGCCGCCGGAGCGGGCACCGTCGATGATCGACGAGTACCCGGTGCTGGCTGTCGCCGCCAGCTTCGCCGAGGGCGAGACGCTGATGCAGGGGCTGGAAGAATTGCGCGTGAAGGAATCCGACCGGCTGTCGGCCGTCGCCAACGGGCTGAAGCTCAACGGCGTCGACTGCAACGAGGGCGAGGCGTCGCTTGCCGTGCGCGGCAGGCCGGGCGGCAAGGGCCTCGGCGGCCATCCCAACGGCCTGGATACGACGGTGCAGACACATCTCGACCACCGCATCGCCATGAGCTTTCTGGTCATGGGGCTGGCGACGGAAAAGCCTGTCACCATCGACGACCAGGCGATGATCGCGACGAGCTTTCCGGAGTTCATGGGACTGATGACGGGGCTCGGGGCGGAGATCGGGTGACGGTCGTGGCAACCAACAGCCGCGGCACTTTGGGAGGCGGCGAAGGATCTCGGCGCCCAACCCTTTCGTTGGCCAGCCAATGACTCACGTCTTCACCATTGCCATAGACGGCCCTGCCGGTGCAGGCAAAGGCACACTCGCCCGGCGTCTCGCCGACCACTACCGGCTGAACCTGCTCGACACCGGCCTCACCTATCGGGCGGTCGCCTATGCATTGCTTCAGCATGCGCTCCCGCTCGACAATGTCTCGGCGGCCGAGACCGCGGCGCGCCAGGTCGATATGGCAAAGCTCGACCGGGCGGTGCTGTCGGCGCATGCCATCGGCGAGGCCGCCTCGAAAGTTGCGGTGTATCCGACGGTGCGGCGCATTCTCGTGGAAAAGCAGCGCGCCTTCGCCAGGACGCCGCCGGGCGCGGTGCTGGACGGGCGCGACATCGGCACGGTCGTGTGCCCTGATGCCGACATCAAACTCTATGTGACGGCGAGCGCGGAGGTACGCGCCAAGCGCCGGCTGGCAGAGATCGAAAGCATCGGCGGCACCGCCAATTTCGCCGAAATCCTCGCCGATATCATGCGCCGCGACGAGCGCGACATGGGCCGTGCCGACTCGCCCTTGAAGCCGGCCGCCGACGCGCACTTGCTAGATACCAGCGAAATGGCTATAGAAGCCGCGTTTCTCGCGGCCATGGCGATCGTTGACGACGTGCTGGCCAGGAGAAACAACGCCTGATCCGGGTTTTCTCCCGCGTTTCCGTTGCCGGAAGCGCAGAAAATACCCATATCGGGCACGAACCAGCCTGCCAGCATTCTTCATGCGCCGGAATTGCCGCTTAAAATGCGGCCCAGGGCTTTTTTAAGTCCGGAACGCCGGCAGGCCAACGCAACGCTAGCCCACGGCGCCCGTCCCGCTCAGAGATGCGGGGCACTCCAGGAGAAACAATGTCAGCTGCAAATCCCACTCGCGACGATTTCGCGAGCCTGCTCGAAGAATCATTCACTACCGGCCATTCCGGCGAAGGTCAGGTCGTCAAGGGCACGATCACCGCGATCGAAAAGGACATGGCCATCATCGACGTCGGCCTCAAGGTCGAAGGCCGCGTGCCGCTGAAGGAATTCGGCGTCAAGGGCAAGGACACCACCCTCAAGGTCGGTGACACCGTCGAAGTTTATGTCGAGCGCATCGAGAACGCGCTTGGCGAAGCGATGCTTTCCCGCGAGAAGGCCCGCCGCGAAGAGAGCTGGGTCCGTCTCGAAGAGAAGTTCACCAAGGGTGAGCGCGTCGAAGGCGTCATCTTCAACCAGGTCAAGGGCGGCTTCACCGTCGACCTCGACGGCGCCGTGGCCTTCCTGCCGCGCAGCCAGGTCGATATCCGCCCGATCCGCGACGTCTCCCCGCTGATGCACAACCCGCAGCCCTTCGAGATCCTCAAGATGGATCGCCGCCGCGGCAACATCGTGGTGTCGCGCCGCACCGTGCTCGAGGAGAGCCGCGCCGAACAGCGTTCGGAAATCGTGCAGAACCTCGAAGAAGGCCAGGTTGTCGAAGGCGTCGTCAAGAACATCACCGACTACGGTGCGTTCGTCGACCTCGGCGGCATCGACGGCCTGCTGCATGTCACCGACATGGCCTGGCGCCGCGTCAATCATCCGACCGAAATTCTCAACATCGGTCAGACGGTCAAGGTGCAGATCATCCGCATCAACCAGGAAACCCACCGTATCTCGCTCGGCATGAAGCAGCTCGAGAGCGATCCGTGGTCCGAGATCGGCACCAAGTTCCCGATCGGCAAGAAGATCAAAGGCACCGTCACCAACATCACCGACTACGGCGCGTTCGTCGAACTGGAGCCGGGCATCGAAGGTCTCATCCACGTTTCGGAAATGTCGTGGACCAAGAAGAACGTGCATCCCGGCAAGATCCTGTCGACGACCCAGGAAGTCGACGTGGTGGTGCTCGAGGTCGATCCGGCCAAGCGCCGCATCTCGCTCGGCCTCAAGCAGACGCTCGAGAACCCGTGGGAAGCCTTCGCGCGCAACCATCCGGTCGGCAGCCAGGTCGAGGGCGAGGTCAAGAACAAGACCGAGTTCGGCCTGTTCATCGGTCTGGAAGGCGACGTGGACGGCATGGTGCACCTCTCCGACCTCGACTGGACCCGTCCGGGCGAGCAGGTCATCGAAGAGTACAATCGCGGCGACATGGTCAAGGCGCAGGTGCTCGACGTCGACATCGAGAAGGAGCGCATCTCGCTCGGCATCAAGCAGCTGGCCCGCGACACGGTCGGCGAAGCAGCGACTTCCGGAGAACTGCGCAAGAACGCCGTGGTCACCTGTGAAGTCATCGGCGTCAAGGATGGCGGTCTGGAAGTGCGGCTGGTCGACAGCGGCATCGAGACCTTCATCAAGCGCTCCGATCTTAGCCGTGACCGCGACGAGCAGCGCCCAGAGCGCTTCACCGTCGGCCAGAAGGTCGATGCCCGCGTCATCGCCTTCGACAAGAAGACCCGCAAGCTGCAGGTCTCGATCAAGGCGCTGGAAATCGCCGAAGAGAAGGAGGCGGTCGCCCAGTACGGCTCGACCGACTCCGGCGCTTCGCTGGGCGATATCCTGGGTGCCGCGCTGAAGAAGCAGGGCAACTAAGGCGTCAGCCATCGACAGCACGCCTCGCGTGCGGCCTTACAAAAAAGACCCGCCGGAGCGATCCGGCGGGTCTTTTTCTTTACGAGAACATAAACTTCATCGCGTATTTGCCGGTGGTCCAACGGAATACTTCCATGAGCACTGGCGCCAATCGTGCCGCTGCGCAGCCTTCGGGGTTGCTGCGCCTTTACACCAGCTCGCCTGTCCTGTTCTGCTTTTGCGCGATGGCGATCCTGACGACCGCTCTGTGGTCTCTGGGCTTCCAGCTCAACAATGACGCGGACGATCTCCTCAAGCTGCACGAAATCCGTACTTTGCTTGAAACGGGCAATATCTTCGACCGCACGCTGCCCGGCATCGTCCAGCCAGAGCCCTATGTCTCACACTGGCCGTGGATCGTGGACTTGCCCTACGCCGCCTTCGCGCGCCTGTTGGCGCCGTTTGCCGGCTTCGAGCCGGCTCTGACGCTGGCAAGCTTTGCCGTCCCGCTGCTGCTGTTGGCGCCCGCGCTCTATTTCTACAATCGGCTGGTGACAGCCATCGGCTTTGCCTACCCGGCCGTTGCATTGCCGTTGGCTTTGATCTTTGCCGCGCGCAGCTTTTTCGAATTCGCCCCGGGACGGATCGACTATCACAATCTGCAAATCCTGCTTCTGCTGGCGGCGCTGGTTTTGATGATGTCGCAGAACCGCCTTTCGGCCTTCGTCAACGGGCTGCTGACGGCCCTGGCAATCGCCGTCAGCGCCGAATTCGCGCCGTTCTACGCCCTGGTGATGGCGGTCTATGCCTTCGACTGGATCTTCGACCGCGAGGGCGGCCAAAACAGGATCATCGGTTTCGGGCTGGCCTTGACCGCCGGTGCAATCGGCCTGTTCGCGGCGATCGTGCCGCCTTCTGCCTATGCCGCGGTCAGATGCGACACCTATTCGACGCCGCATGTCACGGCATTGGTCGCGGCCGGGCTCTCGTTCGCCTTCGTGCCCTTGCTTGCCGGCCGGCGTGTAGGGTGGCCGATGCGAACAGCAATCCTACTGGTGTTCGCGGCGGCCAGCGCGGCGGTGCTGGCGGGGTTGTTCCCGCAATGCCTGGCCAGCCCCTATGCCTCGATCGACGCCTATGTCCGCGACAACATGATCAACAGAATTCTCCAGGAATTGAGCCTGTTTCGGCGCCCTGATGTCGTCCTGTCGACGGGTTTTCTCAGCATGGCGCTGCTGTTTATCGGCGCGCTCGCGCCAGCCGTGATCTGCGCCAGGCCGGAAGGTCGAAGCCGGCCTGTCGTCATATTGGCGCTGTTCTCGCTGCTCTCGCTGGCGCTTGCGATCGGTTACATCCGCTACTACCGCTACCTGCCGATCTTCTCCGGCATCGGCCTCATCTTCGCCCTGGCGAACCTCCTGCCGAGTGCGGGGCTGGGTCGCTATTTGAAATCTCCGGTGCCGGCGGCATCGCACAGATACGCATTGATCCTGCCCGGTCTGGTTTTGTCCGGAGCAATGGCGCTGTACCACCTGTCGGTAAAACCGGCGCAAGCGGCGGTTCCCGCCGCCGAACTCGCCGACGGCTGCTATTACAGCCCTTTTGAACCGGAACAGGGTTGGCCCTCTGGCGCCGTCGTTCTTTCTCCCCCGCTGATCGGCTCACGTTTCGTCGCCCTCGCCGAAGGTCCGAAGGTGGTGACGATCCCCAACCATCCATCGGCCAAGGGCATCGAGCGCAGCTATCGTTTCCTCGATCCGGCGACCGCCGACCCCCGCGCGATACTCGATGCGTCCAAGGCAACGCATGTCGCGATTTGCGCCTGGCGAGGCCCGCCATTGCCGGGACTGGAAGCCGCCTATCCATTCGCGGCGGGCCTGATTGAAGGCCGGCCGCCGGCATGGTTGCGGGAGTGCCCGACGAAAGCTTCATCGCCGCTGCGCATCTACAGCTATCGTAATGCCGATGGATCGGATGCCGCGTGCCCGACTTCGACGCTCGCCGCTCAGGCCCGGCCGTAGAGCGGCACCAGCGTTCCGCTCATCGCCTGGTTGGCCGGCGAGGCGAGATAGGCGATGGCTTCGGCCGCTGCTTCCAGGCTGACCCATTTGCTGAAATCGGCATCCGGCATGTCGGCGCGGTTTGCCGGCGTGTCGAGCGTCGACGGGGCCACGGCATTGACCAGGATGCCCTTGGCCTTGAGTTCTTCGGCCATCGCCACCGTCATGGCCGCGACCGCCGCCTTGCTGGCGGTGTAGGCGACCATGCCGGCGCCGCGCCTGGGGTCGAGCCCGGCGCGCGCGGTGACGTTGACGATGCGGCCTGATGTGCCCGACGCCAGCATCGATCGGATCGCCGCGCGGCTGCACAGGAAGGTAGTGCGGGCGTTGGTGTCCATCATCTCGGCAAAGGATGCCGATTCGATCTTTTCCACCGGCGCCATGGTGAAGCCGCCGGCGAGATGGATCGATCCCCACAAGGCAGGAACCTGGGCATAGAAGGCTTCGACCTTGGCGGAGTCCGACAGGTCGACATTGTGCGCCAGCTTGACGTTGTCGTGGGCGGTGAAAGGAAATTGCTGGGGTGCCGCGGCGTGTGCGTTCGGCACGTGGCAGATGGCGCCCTGTTCCAGCAGCCGGCCAACCACCGCACCGCCGAGAGCGCCGGTCCCACCGGTCACAACGATATGCCTGCCTTGAAGTGTTTCCGTCATCCTGGACCGCTCCTGTCGTGTTTTTATGATTGTGTCGCTTGTTGTGCCGCCCTGACGCGAAGCGTCGCGCCTTTCGGGCGATCACTCAATTGATATCTCGACATGGCAGCCGTCGCGTCTTTGCATGCGTCACAACGCATATTATGGCAATGGCTTCAGCCATACGGCCGTTGCGGTACAACAGGCGAGCCGACGAAGGGTCCGATGCAGACGAGAGATCAACGCTGGGCTGAAGCCTTCAATCGACGGTGATTTCGATGACGCAAGGCAATCCGGTTGCCCGGGCGCGCTTCAGGGCCTGCGGCAAGGCGCCGATATCGGCGAGCCGTTCTGCTGATATGCCATAGGCTTCGGCCAGCTTGCAGAAATCCGGCGGCGCCGGCGAGACCCCGACGGGCTCGACGCCGACATCGAGCATCGAGGTCTCGATCTCGCGATAGCCCCTGTTGTTCCAGACCACGAAGATGACCGGCGCCTTTGCATCGAGCGCCGCGCCAAGTTCCGGTAAGGTGAACTGGAAGCCGCCATCGCCGGTCAGGCAGACAACCGGCGCATCGGGCACGGCAAGTGCGGCGCCGATTGCCGCCGGCGGGCCGTAACCAAGCGCGCCGAAGCCGGTGGCGGCGTTGAACCAGCCGCCTGGCCGGTCGTGATCGTAATAGAGATTGGCGGCGTAGACCGGCTGCGTCGAATCGCCGACGACGATGGCGCCCGGCAAGGCATCGCGGATCATCTCCACGGCATGCACCTGCGCCAGATAGGCCGGGCTCAGCTCGGCGGATGCCGCCTTGCGTGCGGCGGCGGCGCGCGCCTCGCCGTCCGGCGCGGCAGGATGAGCGGGGCCGATCGCGGCGAGCAAGGCTTGGATCGCCTCGGCGCAGTCGGCCTGGATGCCGACCGTCACCGGGCGGCGTGCGAGCTGGTCGGCGCCGATGTCGATGCGAATCAGGTTGGATGGCAGCACAAAGCCGCCGTCGCCATAGCCGTCATAGTCGGTCGGGCCGAATTCGGTGCCGGCGGCAATCACCAGATCGGCCTCAGCCATCAGCGCCCGAACCGCCCTCAGGCTTGGGCTTGCCGGCACGCAGAGCGGGTGGCGGTGCAGCAGGCCGCGCGCATTGGTGGTCTCGACGACCGGCGCGCCCAGTGTCTCGGCCAGGCGCCGCAGCGCCGTCTCGGCCCGCTTGGCGCCGCCTCCGGCCAGGATCAGCGGGCGGCGCGCTACGGCGATGAGTTTGGCAGCACTGGCAATGGCCGCGCCATCCGGCGCCGGCGGCGCCGCGTTGCTCAACAATGCCGCGATGCCGTCGCCCGGTTCGACCATGACATCGGTCGGGATCTCGATGTGCACCGGACCTGGCCGCGAGGATGAAAACAGCGCGAAGGCCTGTGCCAGCGCGTCAGGCAATTCGCTTGCCTCGGTGACGCGCCGCGACAACAGCGCCACCTTTTCTATCATGCCGCGCTGGTCCGGGAGCTCATGCAGGAAGCCCAGCCCCTTGCCCAGCGTCGGCATTGCGTTGACGCCTGATATGACCAGCATCGGCACCGAATCGGCGCGCGCCTGGCCCATGGCGGTGATGGTGTTGGTCAGCCCCGGTCCGGTGATGACGAAGGCGACCCCTGGTCTGCCGCTGGCTCGGGCATAGCCGTCGGCCATGAAGCCGGCGCCCTGTTCATGGCGCGGCGTGACATGGCGGATCTTCGAGCGCGCCAGGCCACGGTAGAGCTCGACCGTGTGGACGCCGGGAATGCCGAAGACGGTATCGACGCCGTGCGCTTCGAGCAGCGTGATCAGGGTTTCGCCGAGTGTTGTCATTGATTGTCTTCCCTTAGAGCCGATCACTGTTCGGAAACAGTGATCGGCTCGGTCCTTTGTTTTCAACGCAATTCCGGACGGAAAACCGCATCTCACTTTTCCTGGAATTGCTTTAGCGGCGCGAGGCCCAGTTCGGCCTCGACAGTCTTGATGCCGATCGCCGCCAATTCGCCGGGCGAGAACATCTCGCCGGCCAGGCAGCCTTCTATCCAGAGCCCGTCGATGATTGCATTGATCGCGATGGCATGGTGGCGCAACTGGCTTGCGTCCGGCTCGCGCCGTTCGGCGGCGAGCACCTCGGCCACAACGGCTTCCACCTCGTTGCGAAAGCCAAGGTAGCCTTCGCGGTGGGCGCGAGCCAGGCTTGGATCCGCACCGGCGCGGCCGATGAAGGTTGCCCAGAGCGAAAACACTCGCGCGTCGATGATCGGCACGTTGAGGTTGGCGGTAACGAAAGCCGCAAGGCGCTGGCGCGGCGAGGCATCTTCCATGGCCAACGCCGCTTTCGCCTGCTCGGTCATGCGGCCCATGAGGGCAGCATAGGCTTCCTGCAGCAATTCTTCCTTGCCGGGGAAATAGTGCCGGATCAGCCCGGCGGTGACGCCGGCGCGCAATGCGATGGTGCGCAAGGTGGCGCCCTGCAGACCACGTTCCGCCACGCTGTCCAGAGTTGCCTCGATCAAATCCTGCCGCCGCCGCTCCTCGCCCTCGCGACGGAACCTGCGGCGGGATGGCGCATTCATTGGCGCAGAATCGGCCGCGTCAGGCATGTCGGCCCGCCTTCACAGGCGATGCAGAGCGCATCGGCCTCGAAGATTTCGACCGTGCAGCCGGCGGCTTCCATCGCGGCCTTGGTCTTTGGAAAGCCTGCGACGGCAATGACCTGGAGCGGATTGGTCGGCAGCACGTTCAGGCTGAGGCCGTTGGAAGCCGCGAACTCTTCGGCATCGCCTTCGACCAGACGGATGCCGCGCGCCTTCAGCATCTGATAGAACGGGGCCGGCAAAAGCGGTGAATAGACCAAAGCAAGGTCATCGGCCAGCGGGCTGATCACCGACATCAGATGCAGGCAGGCCTCTTCGCCCTGCCACAACGGAAGGTCAAAGCCGTAGACCGATACGCCCAGCGGCGTCAGCAGGTTGGAGATCTGCTGGATGCCTTCCTGGTTGGAACGGACACCGCGCCCGATCACCAGCGTGCGCGCATCCAGCCAGACACAGTCACCGCCTTCGACCTGGCCTGGGGCCTCGACGCGGCCGAGGATCGGAATGCCCAGTCTCCTGTAGGTCTCCTCATGCAGCGAAGGCTCCCGGGCGCGCAACGGCTTGCCCATGGACAGAATCAGTGCGCCGCGGTTGGTCATCAGCGATGGGTCGTGCGTGAACACCGAGTCCGAAAGTCCGTCGGCCTTGTCCTCGATCCATTCGATTTCGGCGCCGGAGGCCGCCACCAGTTCAGCAAGGGCCGCGTGCTGCGATGCCGCTTTCGCTGGATTGAATCCCGGGCCATAGTGCCAGGCGGCTCTGTCGGCGTCGCGCATCGCGTTGGCCGCCGACCGCATCAGCACGCGTCGCAGCGGCGCTGCCATGGATTGTGATCCGAAAGCGCTCATCGAAGCCCTTTTTTTGCTGAAAAAAACCGAGAAAATTTCATGGAGGGCTATTTATACACTTGCGCAACAAGCTCGCAAGTGCCGTAATGGGCGGGATTGACGGGCTCGCGCCGTTGGGTCCATGCTGAAATCTGGAGCGGGGCAGTACAGCGTATATGTTGATTGGCCGGATAGACGTTCGACGAACTGCCGCCGACGATGCAGAGGCCAGCCGGTGAGCGCGGTGGAAGCTGCCGCAGTCTCATCCGGCAAGGCGCAGAGTGGCGCTGCCGAAGCAATCCATGTCGAAAACCTGCACAAGAAATTCGGCCAGCTGCATGTGCTGAAGGGCGTGTCGCTGTCGGCGCGCGATGGCGAGGTGATCGCCATCATCGGCGGCTCGGGCTCGGGCAAATCGACGCTGCTGCGCTGCATCAACTGCCTGGAAAATCCGACCAGCGGCATCATCCGTGTCAATGGCGAGGAGATCAAGCTCAAGGCGGACAGCCATGGCCACACCGTTCCGGCCGACCGCAGGCAGATCGAGCGCATCCGCTCCAAGCTCGGCATGGTGTTCCAGAACTTCAACCTGTGGAGCCACATGACGCTGATCGAAAACGTCATCGAGGTTCCCGTGCATGTGCTCGGTGTCAAGCGCGACGAGGCGATCGCCCAGGCCGAAAAACTGCTGGCGCGCGTCGGGCTTGCCGAAAAGCGCGACGTCTATCCGGCCTATCTTTCAGGCGGCCAGCAGCAGCGCGCCGCAATTGCCCGCGCGCTCGCCATCAATCCGCGCGTCATGCTGTTCGACGAGCCGACCTCGGCGCTCGACCCCGAACTGGTCGGCGAGGTGCTGAAGGTTATCGGCGATCTGGCGCGCGAAGGCCGCACCATGGTGCTGGTCACCCATGAGATGAAGTTCGCCCGCGAGGTCGCGACCCATGTCGTCTATCTCTACAACGGGCTCGTCGAGGAAGAAGGCCCGCCGGAGCAGATCTTCGGCGCGCCGAAATCCGAAAGGCTCAAGCAGTTCATCCGCAACATCGGCTAGGGACAGGCCGAGACGGAAGAAAACCGGGAACCAACAACAAACTGGGAGTTTGAAATGAAGACTGTTCTGAAGACATTCGCCGCGGCACTGCTGCTCGGCGTCGCCGCCATGGGCGTGGCCAAGGCCGATCCGGTCAAGATCGGCGTCGCCGCCGAGCCCTATCCGCCCTTCACCTCGCCGGATGCCTCGGGAAAATGGGTCGGCTGGGAAATCGACTTCATCGACGCCGTGTGCGCCGAGGAGAAACTCGACTGCGTCATCACGCCTGTTGCCTGGGACGGTATCATCCCGGCGCTGACCACCAAGAAGATCGACCTCATCGTCTCGTCGATGTCGATCACCGACGAGCGCAAGAAGACGATCGACTTCTCGGACAAGTACTACAACACGCCGACGGCGATTATCGGACCGAAGGACCAGAAGTTCGGCGCCACGCCTGACGACCTGAAGGGCAAGGTGGTCGGCGTCCAGGTGTCGACCGTGCACGCCGTCTACGCCAAGAAGCACTTCGGCTCCACGGCTTCCGAAATCAAGGAATACCAGACCCAGGACGAAGCCAACCAGGATCTCGCCGCCGGCCGCCTCGATGCGGTGCAGGCCGATTCCATCGCGCTTGGCGAATTCCTGAAGTCCGACCAGGGCAAGGCCTGTTGCGACCTGAAGGGCATGGTGGCTCCGGACGACGAGGTGCTCGGACCGGGCGTCGGCGCCGGCGTGCGCAAGGAAGACACCGACCTGAAGGAAAAGATCAACGCCGGCATCAAGGCGATCCGCTCCAACGGCAAGTATGACGAGATCTCGAAGAAATACTTCGATTTCGACATTTACGGCGGCTCGACGCAGTCGAACTGACGCCCCTCCGCATGAGCCGGAGGGCATGACGCCAACGTCGTGCCCTCCGGCCTATCCTTCCCACGCATGCCTGCCGCCGGCCGCTGGCGTCGGCAGAGAGAGCCAGCAATCCGGGGGCAAAGCTGATCGACGCGCTTCTTCCGGCCTCGGCGGCCGGTATCATCGAACTCCTCTCGCCCGCGCCCGTCGGCTGGGGCGGCACACTTATGCTCGGGTTGTTGCATTCGCTCGAGATTGCCGTCGGCGCCACGATCGTCGGCCTGCTCATCGGAATCTGCGGCGCCTATGGCAAGCTCTATGGCGGGCCTGTGGTGCGCGACCTGCTCGCGGTCTACACCACCGTGGTGCGCGCCGTGCCGGAACTGGTGCTGATCCTGCTGCTCTACTATGCCGGCACCGACCTGATAAACCAGGTGCTGACCGCGATCGGTTACCAGCGTGTCGATATTAGCGGGCTGGTGGCCGGCATAGCCGTGCTCGGCTTCTGCCAGGGCGCCTATTCGACGGAGGTCATGCGCGGCGCGATCCTGGCCATCCCGCAAGGCCAGATCGAAGCCGCCCGCGCCTTCGGCATGTCTCCCGGCCTTCTCTTGCGGCGCATCACGTTGCCGGCGATGCTGCCCTTTGCCATTCCGGGTCTCGCCAATCTGTGGCTGATCGCGACGAAGGACACCGCGCTGCTGGCCGTCGTCGGCTTCTTCGAGCTGACGCTGGCGACTCGGCAGGCAGCAGGCGTCACCAAGGCCTATCTGATATTCTATCTCGCCGCCGGCGTTCTCTATCTGGCGGTGACGCTGTTTTCGAACTTCCTGCTTGGCCGCGCCGAGAAATGGGCGCGGCGGGGCATGCCTTCGGTCAAGGAGGCACGCTGATGGCGGGCGAAGCGGCCATCATCAACACGGCGGCGCGCGCCTCGCTCTGGCTGCAGCCGCACCGCATCGTCCTCATCCTGATCGCGCTGGGGCTGGTGCTGTCGGCCGCCTTTTTCATGCGCTGGGACTGGCTGCCGCAATATTGGGAAATGGGCCTGATGGGCATCTGGCGGGCCCTGTGGATCCTGGCCGTCACCTGCGCGCTCGGCTTCCTGATCGCCGTGCCGGTCGGGCTGGCGCAGGCCGCCGGTTCGATCTGGGTCGCGGCGCCGGCGAAAGTCTTCTGCACCATCATCCGCGGCACGCCGCTGCTTCTGCAACTGTGGCTGCTCTATTACGGGCTGGGCTCGCTGTTCCCGCAATATCCATGGATCCGCGACTCCTGGATGTGGCCCTATCTTAGGCAGGCATGGCCGTACGGCGTTCTGGCTCTCACCCTGTCCTTCGCCGGTTACGAGGGCGAAGTGATGCGCGGCGCCTTTGCCGGCGTGCCCAAGGGACAGTTGGAAGCCGCCCGCGCCTTCGGCATGAGCCGCTGGAAGATCCTCCGGCGCATCTGGCTGCCGCAGGCCTTCTACCGGGCGCTGCCGACGTTGACCGGCGAGACCGTGCTGCAGTTGAAGTCGACGCCGCTGGTGGCGACGATCAGCGTGATCGATATCTTCGCCGTCGCCGGTAAGGTGCGGCAGGACACCTACCTCACCTACGAGCCCTTGCTGCTGCTGGCGTTGATCTATATGGCGATCACCGGCATTCTGGTCCTGGCTCTCAGCCGGATCGAGGCGCGGATTCCGGTCAAGGTCGGCTAGAGGCGCACCGATCGCGCAGACGGCAACGATGGAGATATCCGCCGCTTTTCTTGCAGGTGCGGACGATTTTCAACACAAACGCCGGCTCATCTGCTGCTAGGCACAGACCAGACAACGCAACCAGATTCCCGCAACCCCAGGACAGCCATAATGCAACTCAGTCTCGACCAGGCAAGAGGACTGTGCCGGATGGCGGCACTCGGCGCCGGCGCCAATGAGGAAGCGGCGCAGTCGCTCACCGCCTCGATCATCGCCGCCGAGGCGGAAGGGCTTTCGACCGTCGGCCTGTCGCATTTCATCGACTATCTCGAAGCGCTGGAAGCCGGGCGCATCGACGGCAATGCCGATCCGGTGATCACAAGGCCGGCGCTGGCCGTCTATCTCTGCGATGCACGGGGCGGGCTGGCGCATACCGGCTTCGACCGGACGATCGACGATCTTGCCAAGGCGGCAAAATTGTTCGGCGTCGCCATCTTCTCGCAGAAGAACGCCTATACGTGCGGCGCGCTCGGCTATTTCACCGGCAGGCTGGCGGCACAGGGGCTGGTGTCCTTCGCCGCGACCAACGGCCCGGCGGTGCTTGCCGGCTCGGGCTCGGTCAAGCCGGTCTATTGCACCAATCCGATGTCGTTTGCCGCGCCCGCCGCCGACGGCGCGCCTCTGGTCATCGACCAGTCATCGAGCGCCACCGCCTTCGTCAACATCCGCAAGGCGGCCGAAGACGGCAAGAAAATCCCGGAAGGCTGGGCGCTGGACGCCAGCGGCAATCCGACCACCGACCCGGCGGCGGCCATGAAGGGCGCCATGCTTGCCTTTGGCGGCCAGCGCGGCGCCAACATCGCGCTGATGGTCGAAGTGTTGGCTGCGGGCATTTCCGGGGCCAACTGGTCGCTCGATGCGCCCTGGTTCACCGGCGGGCCCGACAGCCCCGGCACCGGCCTGTTCGTGCTGGCTATCGAGCCCAAGCTGCTCGATCCGGATTTCGAACAGCGCATGAAGGACCAGCTCGACCGCCTGCGCCGCCGCTTCGGCGTGCATGTGCCGGGCCGCGCCCGGGCGGAAGCCGCCGAGAAGGCGCAGGCGCGCGGCATCACCGCGCCCAAGGCGGTGGTGCAGCGCATTTCCGAATTCGCCGAGCGCTATTCGGCCTGAATTGCGGCGGACGAACGCCGGCCGGTGCCGGGCCTTAGACAGTGCCTTTCACCGGGGATATTCGAGCTGCATGGCGACGAAGTCGGCCGTGCGTGCACCGTGGCGCGCCGAGATGTCTTGCAGCGCCTGGTCAAGCGCCCTCGCCGGCCGCGGATCGGCCATTGCCGGAACCAACCGGTCGACCGGCCAGCCGGTGGCGATCTGGTCAGGCAAGATACGCAAGCCGTCGCGGCTGACGATCGCGCCGTCGTTGCCGGCGAATGTGACCGCGCCGGAGCGAAAGGTTCGCGACCAGGCATCGGCGACCAGCGCCAGCGACACCTCATCCACGCCTGATGTCAGCGGGATGCCGAGCTGCTCATGATCCAGCACGGCAAGCGCGTTGCCGATCGCCGTCAGCGCGAACGGGCGGGTGAACTTGAAGACGCCGCTGTCGTGCCGCGCATCCCAGTGCGCCAGGCCCAGATCACGGCCGACGGCTTCGGCCTTGTCCCGGCCGGCGATGGCCTCGATCAGGGTCAGCATCATCGGCATCGACGCGGTGATCCCCGTTGTCGTCGCGACACCCTGATCGACGACGAAGCGCCGGTCGGCGACATAGTGAATCGCAGGATGTTTCTCGCGGAGCTCGCCGACGGAATACCAATGGGTCGTCGCCCGCTTGCCGTCGAGCAACCCGCTGGCACCGACCACCTTGGCGCCGGCGCAGATGCCGATCACCATGGCGCCCTTGGCTGCCTGGCTCTTGATCCATTTCAGCACCTCGGCGTCGTCGTCGCGCATCATGGCCGGGACGATGACGTAGTCGGCGCCGTCCGGATGCTCGGCGTCGAATGCCGCTATCGTCGCATCGGGCTCGATCTGCAAGGCCGGGTGCAATCTCATCGGTCCGGGCTGCGTCGCCAGCGCCACGACATCGGCGACATCGGCGCGCCGCAGGATGCCGTAGGGCATGAGATAGTCGGTGGTTTCGGTGCCGTCGTTGATGCCGACGATGGCGATCAGGGGACGCTGGCGCTTCGGCGGCTTCAATGCCGCAAGCGTCGCGGCGGCCTCCTTGGCATCGATTGCCGGCTGAACGGCAGCCTGGGACGCCGCCGGCAGCGACAGCAGCCATGCGGCACCCAATGCGAGGACAGCCGCCACGACGCCGAGACCACTCCACAGCATGATACGCAAATTCATGACCCAGTCCTTCCGATCGAAACACTTGACCATCACCCTAACTGCGGTAGGACTTGTCCGAAATGACATATATCGCGCAAAAACTGCCATGATCCGCAAGGTTGGCATCATCATTCACCCCGGCTTCCAATTGCTGGATGCGGCCGGCCCGGCGGCGGCCTTTGAGCTGGCGGAAGGCTTTTGTGTCGGCAGCTATACGCTCGATATACTGGCGCCCGGCGGCGGGGAGATCGAAAGCTCATCCGGCATGCGGCTCGCGGCCCGGCCTTTGTCGACGGAAGAGCCGCTCGACACCGCCATCATCTCCGGTGGCGAAATCATTCGCTCCATGGCTGCCGCACAGGAGATCGTCACCTGGCTCCGGGGCACGGGTGTGAGGCGAACGGCGAGCGTGTGCACAGGCGCCTATCTGCTGGCCGAAGCTGGACTTCTCGACGGCAGGCGCGCCACCACCCACTGGTGGAGCACGCACGACTTCGCACGCCGCTATCCCGCGGTGAAACTCGATGCGGAGCGGATCTTCGTCAGGGATGGCAGCGTGTGGACCTCAGCCGGCATTTCGGCCGGCATCGACCTAGCCTTGGCGCTCATCGAGGATGATCTTGGCCCGGCCATGGCGCGACGCGTTGCGCAGCAGCTTGTCGTGCATCAACGCCGCCCCGGCGGCCAGTCGCAATTCTCCGCCCTTGTCGAACTCGGCGGACGAACGGGCCGCTTTATCGAGCTGATCGGGTGGATGCGCACCGCGCTCGCCCAACCGCTGACCGTGGAGTGCCTTGCCGATCGTGCCGCCATGAGCCCGCGGCATTTTGCGCGCGCCTTCAAGGCGGAAACCGGCACCACTCCGGCCAAGGCCGTGGAACGAATTCGCCTGGAGAGCGCGCGGATCGCTGTTGAAACAGGCCCCATGTCGCTCGATCGCATCGCAGAAGAGAGCGGCTTCGGCGATGCCGGGCGAATGCGCCGCGCTTTCCTCAGAAGCTTTGGCCAGCCACCGCAGGCGCTCAGGCGGGCAGCGGCGGTTTCCCGCAATGGCGGCCGGTGACGTCCTTCGACGCATTCATGTCGCCCCGGCGGTACGATTTTTATCCGCCTTATGAACCTTCCTGCGTGTCGCGGCGACCAATGACTGTCCGGGTTGGGTTTGCCCGGTCGGTGTCTTTTGTCGAATGCGTCCAGGGCTGGGGCGGGCGTCTTACGCCATGCTGATACCGTCTCAGGTCAGGCCGCCTCGTTGGACCCTGGTTTCGACGCGAGTTCACCCGGAAAACCCCGCCTCGGCGGGGTTTTCTGCGTTTCGTCCCACGCGTCCGATAAACATGATCGTAAAAGTTAACTTTAGTTAACTTGACTTGATGGGATCCATCGGGCGTCTGCAGAGGTGTTCACACAGACAGGAGCTACGATGTCCGCAACCACCGACGCTTCCCGCGGCAGACTGATCATTCCGGCGCTCGGCCGCCTGTATTCGTCGCTGCATGACGCTGGCGAAACCGTGCTGCGCGCCGTCGCCGGTGCGTTCCTCGCCATCCACGGCTCGCAAAAGATCACCAATCCTTTCGGCGCCGCCGAGATGGTCGAAGGCCTCGGCTTCTATCCCGGCGCCTTCTGGTCGCTGCTTCTGGCCTGCACCGAATTCTTCGGCGGCATTTTCATCGCCATCGGGTTCTTGACGCGTCCTGCCGCTTTTGCCGGCCTGTTCGTACTGCTGGTCACAGTCTGGTTCCACTGGGTGACCATGGGCCAGGGTTTTTCGGGTGCTGAAAAGTCGCTTTTGTGGGCCGCGATCCTGCTCTTCTTCGTCATTCGCGGCGGCAACCGTCACTCGGTCGACGCCCGCATCGGCAAGGTGTTCTAACCAGCTTTCAAGAGGGGTGACGCGACGACGCGTCACCCTTTGCCTTTGGCGCAAAACCGACTATGAAACGGCTTCAGCCAAGCCATCTGGAAAGTGCGCCGGAGCCAGCCATGACCGAAATCCTGCAGACCCCAAAGCTCGTCGTCGTCTTTGGCGGGTCTGGCTTTGTCGGCCGCCATGTGGTGCGCGCGCTGGCCAAGCGCGGCTACCGCATCCGGGTTGCTTGCCGGCGGCCCGACCTTGCCGGCCATCTGCAGCCGCTCGGCAATGTCGGCCAGATCCAGCCGGTGCAGGCTAATGTGCGCGTGCGCTGGTCGGTCGACCGCGCCGTGCAGGGAGCCGACCATGTCGTCAACCTCGTCGCCATCCTGCATGAGACCGGCCGGCAGAAATTCTCCGCCGTGCACGAATTCGGCTCCCGCGCCGTCGCCGAGGCGGCGCGCTCGGTCGGTGCCGGGCTGACCCATATTTCAGCGCTTGGCGCAGACGCGGACTCCGAATCGGATTACGCGCGCACCAAAGCGCTTGGCGAGAAGGCCGTGCTCGAGACGATCAACGACGCCGTGATCTTCCGGCCGTCGATCAATTTCGGACCGGAAGACAGCTTCTTCAACCGCTTCGCCAACATGGCGCGCTATTCGCCGGTGCTGCCGCTGATCGGCGGCGGCAGGACCAAGTTCCAGCCGGTCTATGTCGGCGACGTCGCCGAAGCGGTAGCGCGCTCGGTCGACGGCAAGATCAATCGCGGCCAGATCTACGAGCTTGGCGGCCCCAATGTGCTCACCTTCAAGGAGTGCATGGAAGAGCTGCTCGCCGTGATCGAGCGCAAGCGCTTGCTGGTTCCCGTGCCGTGGTGGGTGGCCAACATCCAGGCCTCGATCCTCGGCCTGTTGCCCAATCCGCTGCTAACCAAGGACCAGGTGATGCAGCTGCGCGAGCACAACATCGTCTCGGAAGCCGCCGCCAAGGCCAACCGGACGCTCGCCGGGCTCGGCATCCAGCCGCAATCGATCGCGACGATCCTGCCGAGCTACCTCTGGCGCTTCCGCGCCGCCGGCCAGTTCCAGCAGCGCAAGCCCGCGGCTTGATTCACCGCAACCGCCTGAAAGCCACGCCTAGCGCGGCGTGACCTGCATGGGCAGCCCGCCTTGCGGTTGGGTCGTTAGCTTCTGCACCGGCCAAGGCTTGGTCTCGGCCGTCGTGTCGAAGCGGAAGCGCGACAAAAGGATGGCGAGGGCGATGATCGCTTCCTGCATGGCGAAACTGGCGCCGATGCAGACGCGCGGCCCCGCACCGAACGGCAGATACTGGAAGCGATCGATCTTCTCACGGTTGCCTGGGTGGAAGCGCTCGGGCAGGAAGGCGTCGGGTCTGTCCCACAGCTTCCTGTGGCGGTGGACGACCCAGGGCATGACCAGCACGGCCGCGTGCTTGGGGATATAAAGATCCTTCCACATCTCCGGCTCGATCGGCTCGCGGTTGATCGAGGGCGCCGGCGGATAGAGCCGGAGCGCCTCGTCGAAGGCGGCGCGGGTCAACGGCATGGCGTCCAGCCACTTCGTCGGATCGGATTCGCGCGCCAGCACCTCATCGATCTCCTGCTCGACCCGATTGCGCTCCCATGGCGATTCGGCGAGGCAGTAAAGCGTCCAGCCCAGCGCCCGCGCGGTGGTCTCATGGCCGGCGCCGATGAAGGTGATGATGTTGTCCTCGACTTCCGAGCGCGTCAGCCCGTCGGGACCTTCGGCCTTCAGCAGCAGCGTCAGGAAATCCTGCGGCACCGCATCGGGATCGCGCCTGAATTTCTCTTCGCGCATCTTGACCGTATCGGTCACGATCTTGCGGAAATAGGCCATGGTCTTGCGGCCGCGGATGCGGGTCAGCCGCGGCAGCCAGTCGGGCGCGCGCAAGAGATCGAGCGGATCGACGCGGCCCATGGTCTCGAACAGGCGGTCGATCTCGTTGGCGAAACTGCCCGGCTCGCCCGCGATCTCGCCGGAAAACAGCGTCTCGGCGAGGATATCATAGGTGAGCAATGTCATGTCGTGGGCGATGTCGGATGTGCCGCCCGCTTCGTACCGGGTGACGAACTCCTTGGTGCGTTTCAGCATCGGCTGGGCAAAGCCGAAGATATGGCGCGGCGTGAACACCGGCGCCATCGCCTTTCGCGAGCGCCTCCACACCTCGCCCTCGGCGGTCAGCAGGCCATCGCGCAGGATAGGCCGCAGGATCTTCTGGCGCACCGTCGCCATCTTGTAGTTCTTGGCGTTGTCGACCAGCACATGTCGGATGAGGCCGGGATCGTTGGCGACGATCAGATGGCCACCAACGCCATTCGCGGAAATCCACGGCTCGTTATAGGTATGCTCTCCCCACAATTCGAGCGGATTGCGATAGACAATGCGGATCATCTCCAGCGTCGAAGGCGGCGTTGTGCGCGGCTTCGGCGCGGGAGGAACAAAGGGGGCGGGCTGAATGTCCATGAAGTGCTCCGCTGCTCGCATCAATGTAGTGGCTGGCGATCCCCGCGTCCATGTGACCGGACGGCAGGCAATTCGCCGCGCGAAGCAGACGCTCCATTCATCCGATCGTGACCGCCAGCTCAGGCATCTCGCCTTGTCCGCCGGGACGCTCTGCCGTACTGACAGTCACCAACAGATACCGCTTGAGAAAGGAGCCCCGCCTTGAAGCACCAGTTGAGTATTATCATCGGCAGCACGCGGCCCGGCCGCGCCGGCCCGGTTTTTGCCGAATGGCTGGACACATTCGCGCGCCAGCACGGGAAATTCGAGCCGGTGCTGACCGACATTGCCGCGTTCCACCTGCCGGTGCTGGACGAGCCGCACCATCCAAGGCTTGGCAATTATCAGAACGACCACACCAAGGCCTGGTCGAAGGCGATCGACGCCGCGGACGCCTTCGTGTTCGTGGCGCCGGAGTATAATTATTTCGCAGCGCCAGCGATCGTCAACGCGATCGACTACCTGCTGCGCGAATGGAAGTACAAGCCGGCCGCCATTTTCAGCTATGGCGGCGTATCCGGCGGCCTGCGCGCGGCGCAGGCGCTGAAGCCGCTTTTGACGTCGGTGGGGATCATGCCGATCCCGGAAGGCGTCGCGCTGCCGATGTATCAGAAGCTGCTCGACGAGAACGGCGCCTTCAGCGCCAGCGAACAGGTGACCGGCGGGGCCAGGACCATGCTGGACGAGCTGTTGCGCTGGAGCGAAGCGCTGAAGCCGCTGCGCGCTGCCTGAACGGGCCGGTGTTGGCCAAACGCGCCGGCTTGCCCGCGCCTTAAAGAGGTGGAATGGTCGGCAGGTGACTGAGCCGGGGGCGGTTCGACTTGCGCTTGCTGTTTGCCTTGCTGCTGACGATTGCGACCACCGCCACCGCGGTGGCGGAACGGCGCGTGGCGCTGGTCATGGCAGAGGACGACTACCGGCTGGTGCGGCCGCTCGCCAATCCCATCCATGACGGCGAGGCGATGGAAGCCGCGCTTAAGAAGCTCGGCTTCGAGGTCACCCTAGAAACCAACCGGGACCTTCGGCGCATGCGGCGCGCGCTCGACGACTTTCGCGAGGATGCCAAGGGCGCCGATGTCGCGCTGGTCTATTTCTCCGGCCATGGCGTCGAAATCTCAGGCGACAACCGGCTGCTGCCGGTCGATGCCGACGCGTCTTCGCTCGATCAACTGGACAAGACCAGTCTGCCGCTGGAGGAGGTGCGCGATGCCGTCGCCGCGACCGCCAAGGTCGGGCTGATCGTGCTCGATGCGTGCCGCAGCGATCCGTTCTCGGCAAGCAGCGGCGAAGGGCGTGGCGCGACTTCGCTGGCGAAGGATGTCGCCGACAAGGTCAAGCCGGGCCTCGGCCGCGTCGGGCGTGCGGAAAACATCCTGTTCGCCTTCTCGGCCGCCCCGGGCGAGACCGCCGCCGACGGCACCGGCCAGAACTCGCCCTTCACGACCGCGCTGACCAAATATCTCGGCACGGATGGATTGGAGATCCGCTCGGTGCTGACCTTGGTGCAGCAGGAGGTCTATGACCTCTCGCGCGGCAAGCAACTGCCTTATGTCGAAAGCGGCCTGCCGAAACTGTTCTTTGCCGCTGCCGCCAAGGAACAACTGCCGGAGCGCGAACGGCTGCTGCTGGCCATGGCCGACGTGACCCCGGAAATGCGCGGCGAGGTCGAACAGATCGCCAGCGACGCCGATATGCCGCTGGCGCCGCTTTATGGCGCGCTGATCAGTTCCGACGCCAACCATCTCTCCGCCGACAGCCTGAATGCCCGGCTCCGCGAGGCCGCCGACGCCTTCGTCAAGGTGCGCGGCGAAATGAAGACGCTCGCCTCCGACGATCCGCAGGTGGCGGAATTGCGCCGGCAGGCCGAGGAACAGCTTTCGCTCGGCGCCTTCGATGGTGCCCGCGCTCTTCTCGCCAAGGCCGCCGACATCGACAATGTTTCGCGCCAGGCGCTGAAGGGCAATTTCGTCAGCCGCACCCTGTCCGAGGCCGCGACGCGCTTCCTATCCGGTGGTGCGGCGCGCGCCGACCTCGACTACGCCACGGCCATTAGTGACTATGAATCGGTGCTGGCGCTCTATGGCGAGGCCGGGCAGACCTCGCTCAACCTGGAACAGGCCGATCGCCAGAGCCGCACGCTGGAGGAACTCGGTATTCTCTATACGACGGTGGGCAATGTCGAGGCGGCCGGCCGCGCCTTTACCGCGCTGTTGACCAATCTCGAGCAGCGGTCACGTCAGGAAACCGACCCCAGCGTCAAGCGCGATCTCGCCATCAGCCACATCAAGCTCGCCAACATAAAGATGGTGCAAGGCGACCTGCCAACCTCCCTGGAGCACTATGAGGCGGCCCGGGACATGCTGCGGGACCTGACCGCAAGCGTGCCGGACGAGAAAGGCTGGCTCGGGGATCTTGCCATGGCCAATGACAAGATCGGCAACGTGCTGGCAACGCAGGGCGATGTGGGTGCGGCGGCCAAGGCCTACCAGCAAAGCCTGTCGATCAAGCAGAAATTGGCCGATGCCGAGCCGAACAGCGCCTACCTGCTGCGCGACCTGACCATAACCTATGATGAAATCGGCGACCTTGCCCGGACCGCGGGACAGTTGGACGACGCCCAAACGGCCTTTGAAGAGAGCCTGAGAATTCGGCTTCTGCTGGCCAAGAACAAACCCGATGACCCGGAGCGCCAGCGCGCGGTTTCTGTCAGCCACGAGAGGATTGGGGATGTACTGCGCGAGCGCGGCGACGCCGCCGGTGCGCTCGCGGCCTACAGCAAGAGCCAGGCGATCGCCGAGGAATTGGTACGCCGTGACCCTAACGACACCGACTTGAAGCGCGATCTCTCGATCAGTTACGCCAAGATCGGCAACGCGCTCAACGACCAGGAGAACTGGCCAGCGGCACTGGCTTCCTATCAGCAAGCGCTGGCCGTAGCGCGCGAACTTGCCGATGATGACCCCGGCAACACCGACTGGCAGCGTGACCTGTCGGTCTGCCTGGAAAAAGTTGCCGGTGTGCTTGATGCCCAGGGCAATGTCGGCGGCGCATTGGAAAACTACCAGGATAGTCTTGCCATTGTCGACCGGCTGGCCAAGCTCGATCCAGGCAATTCCGACTGGCAACGCGACCTGTCGATCACTTTGTCGGAAATCGGCATGCTGGAGACCAAGCAGCGCCACTTCGAGGGCTCCAAGAAGGCCTTCGAGGCCAGCCTCGGCATCCGCCAGAAACTGGCTCACTCCGATCCGAACAATGCGATCTGGCAATTTGATCTGGTACAGGCCTACATCAACTACGCGTATGTGGCGAAGGATCCGAAGGCCGTGCTGACCAAGGCGCTGAACCTGACGCTGGAGCTCGACCGCACAGGCCGGCTGGCTCCAAGAGACAAACCCACGATCAAATATTTGCGCGGCCTTCTCGCCAAATTGAACGCCCGGAAAAAATAGCCGGCTGCCAGCCCGGGATTCGGCCCGGAAATGCCCGCAAACCTTGGAAAAACCGCCTTTAGCGCCTATATCTACGTTATATCAGACGCGCGATTCGGGGCCGATTTTTCGCGCTGTACAAGCGGCATCTAGACAATAGGTTTTCATGAGCGACCAGACCGAGAACACCAACGGCGCCGAAGCCGAATACGGCGCCGATTCCATCAAGGTTTTGAAGGGCTTGGACGCTGTCCGCAAACGCCCCGGCATGTATATCGGCGACACTGACGACGGTTCGGGCCTGCATCACATGGTCTACGAGGTGGTCGACAACGCCATCGATGAGGCCCTGGCAGGGCACGCCGACCTCGTCACCGTGACGCTCAACCCCGATGGTTCGGTGACGGTGATCGACAATGGCCGTGGCATTCCGACCGATATCCACACCGGCGAAGGCATTTCCGCGGCCGAAGTGATCATGACGCAGCTGCATGCCGGCGGCAAATTCGACCAGAATTCCTACAAGGTGTCGGGCGGCCTGCATGGCGTCGGCGTCTCGGTGGTCAACGCCCTTTCGGCATGGCTGAAGCTCAAGATCCGCCGCAACGGCCAGATCTTCGAAATGAGCTTCACGCACGGCAATGCCGATGCGCCGTTGAAGGCCACGGGCAGCTACGAGCAGGACAAGCAGCCAGGCACCTATGAGGGCCGCAGCGGCAGCTCGATCACCTTCTTCCCGTCGGCCGAAACCTTCACCATGGTCGAGTTCGACTTCGGCACGCTGGAGCACCGGCTGCGCGAGCTCGCCTTCCTCAATTCCGGCGTGCGCATCATACTGACCGACGCCCGCCACGCCGACGTCGTGCGGCATGAACTGCACTATGATGGCGGCCTCGAAGAGTTCGTCAAGTATCTCGACCGGGTCAAGAAGCCGCTGATCGAGAAGCCGATCGCCATCAAGGCCGAGCGCGACGGCATTACGGTCGAAGTGGCGATGTGGTGGAACGACAGTTATCACGAGAACGTGCTGGCCTTCACCAACAACATCCCGCAGCGCGATGGCGGTACCCATCTGGCCGGTTTCCGTGGCGCGCTGACGCGCCAGATCACCGGCTATGGCGAATCCTCGGGCCTGACCAAGAAGGAAAAGGTCTCGCTGATCGGCGACGATTGCCGCGAAGGGCTGACGGCGGTACTGTCGGTCAAGGTTCCCGATCCGAAATTCTCCTCGCAGACCAAGGACAAGCTGGTTTCCTCCGAGGTCCGCCCGGTGGTCGAGGGGCTGGTCAACGAGGCGCTCGGTACCTGGCTGGAAGAGCATCCGACCGAGGGCAAGGTGGTCATCGACAAGGTGATTCAGGCCGCGGCGGCGCGCGAAGCCGCGCGCAAGGCGCGCGACATCACCCGCAAGAGCTCGCTCGGCGTCACGTCCTTGCCCGGCAAACTGGCCGACTGCCAGGAGCGCGATCCGGCGAAATCCGAAATCTTCATTGTCGAGGGTGACTCGGCCGGCGGCTCGGCCAAGGGTGGCCGTTCGCGCCAGAACCAGGCTATCCTTCCCCTGCGCGGCAAAATCCTCAACGTCGAGCGGGCGCGTTTCGACCGCATGCTCGGCTCCGACATGATCGGCACGCTGATCACGGCGCTGGGCACCTCGATCGGCAAGGACGAGTTCAACGCCGACAAGCTGCGCTACCACAAGATCATCCTGATGACCGACGCCGACGTCGACGGCGCCCATATCAGGACCTTGTTGCTCACCTTCTTCTTCCGGCAGATGCCGGAGCTGATCGAGCGCGGCCATCTCTACATTGCCCAGCCGCCGCTCTACAAAGTGACGCGCGGCAAGAGCTCGCAATACATCAAGAATGAAAGCGCCTTCGAGGAGTTCCTGATCGAGTCCGGGCTGGAGGAAGCGTCGCTCACGCTGGGCTCGGGCGAAGTGCGTACCGGGCAGGATCTGCGCGGTGCGGTCGACGACGCGCTGGCTGTGCGCCAGCTCATCAACGGCCTGCACACGCGCTACAACAGAGGCGTGGTCGAACAAGCGTCGATCGCCGGCGGTCTCAACCCCGACGTCTTCAGCGATCTTGGCCGCGCCAACGCCATGGCGGAGCGGATCGCGCAACGGCTCGACATCATCGCCGAGGACACCGAGCGCGGCTGGACCGGCCGCATGTCGACCTCGAATGACGGCAGCGGCGGCTATGTCTTCGAGCGCACCGTGCGCAGCGTCAAGGAATACGCCCATCTCGACATGGGGCTGATCAATTCGGCCGACGCCCGCCAGCTCGACCGCTACGCACAGCGCCTCAGCGAGGTCTACGGGACGCCGCCCGTGCTGCGCCGCAAGGATGTCTCCGAAGTCGTCTCGGGGCCACTGGCGCTGCTCAACGCCGTCTTTGCGACCGGCCGCAAGGGGCTGACCATGCAGCGCTACAAGGGTCTCGGCGAAATGAATGCCGAGCAATTGTGGGAAACCACGCTCGACCCGAATGTGCGCTCGCTGCTGCAGGTCAAAGTCAACGACGCGACCGATGCCGACAGCCTGTTCTCACGGCTGATGGGCGACGAGGTCGAGCCACGGCGCGAATTCATACAGGACAACGCGCTGTCGGTCGCCAATCTGGATATTTGATGCATGTCGCCCAAAACCGTGCAGCGGTTTTGGGCAAACGATATGCACAAGAGTCTGGAGCGGTTCACCGTTTCACGGAAACGGCGAACCGCTCCATCTCTTTGTTTTAACGCAATTCCGGACGGAAAACCGCTCACACTTTTCCTGGAATTGCTCTGCGCGCGTCCGCTGACTCCGCTTCAATGCGACGGGCTTTGAGACTGTAACGATGCGCTGAAGAAGTCTGCCAGGGCGGCGTTCAGGCGCTGATGGAACGCGGCCCGGTCAAAGCCGGGTGCGTCGATGCAAATTTCGGGAGCAGCGGCGCGCCGTCCGGCACCGCATGGCGGCAGGAACGCATAGTGACCCGCCAGGGGTTCGACACGATACTCCGGCGGTCGCGGCAGCGCCGAACGGATCTGTTCCTCATACCAGGGGTCGGGTTGATGCCGGTCGTCGGCCGCGCGCCATAGAAGCACCGGGATCTGAACCGCGGCGAGGCCGGCGCGGTCAAAGGTGAAGCCGAACGCCGGCGCGGCAGCCGCGATGGCGCGAATTCGCCGATCAGGCTGCCACGCATCCGGTGGCGGCTGGACCGCTTTTGCAACGGAATGGACCCCCGCTTTCGCCAACGCCGTGCAAAGATCGTGCTGCGGGTTTGCCGCACAGTATGGGTCGATCCTGCCGAGATCGGGTATTCCGCCCGCTTCGATCAGTACGGTGAAGCCGCCATTCGAGAATCCGAAGGCGCCGATGCGCTGCGGATCGATGTCGGCGTGCTCCTGCCAGTCCTTCAGCATGAAATCGATCAGCCGGCTTAGCTGGGCTGGCCGGCGCCATAACATCAGCACCTTGCTCTGGTCGTCGAAAGTATCGCCGGCGTGGCTGACCGCGGCGACGATGAACCCCGCTCTCGCCAGCGCGATCGCCGTATCATAGTGGCCGGCATAGGATCCGCCGCCGCCATGCGAGATCACGATAAGCGGCAGCGCATGGCCTTTTACCGGACCGGAAGGCGCAACGCGCTGGTGGAAGCCTTCCAGCGGTACATCGCGCGGCTCGGCTGAAGTCGGGTACCAGATACCGGCAGCCAGCGGCGCCTCTCCGCCATTGGGTATTTGAACCGCTTCGAAGCCCACGGGAGAAAGATGCGCGGTGTCTTCGGCAGCCGAACTGGCCGATGGCGCGCCGATCGGCGCACCAGCTGCAGCGGCAAGGGCCGCGCCCCAGGTGAACAGACCAGAGAGCAAGACCAGGCCGACGAAAATTGCCGGGCGCAGCCCGCGGACAGGAGCAGAAATCCGCCGGGCTTTTGCTCTTTGCTTCTTCTGGAATCTCTTCAGAGCCATTTGGCTTCCTGTTCGGCAAGGCACTTCGAAGAAAATTCGTCCAGATTTCCGCTTTTGCCCGACACGGCCTATGGGTCAAATCACAACAACATGATCACTTGAGCCATTGGTGCGGAGCGACGCTCCGAATTGTTCCATCGCCGGCAAACAAAATCATTTTATAGCCCGCCGGAACGGAAGCCCTCTCGGGACATTGTGCCAACATCGATCACAATTTCTCACAGGAGGCCTTCATGGGACGTGGTATTTTGCTCTGGTTGCTCGGTATTCCGATCCCAATCATCATCCTCATCATGCTGTTCGTACGGTAGGGGGCGTTGATGCAGCCCACCGTATCGGCTATCGACCTATCCGCTTCAGAAGAATCCTCCGCGACAGCAGTCAGTTGGGGACCGATCATTGCCGGCGCTTTCGCGGCTTCGACGCTGACTTTCATCCTGATGCTGCTCGGCTCCGGTCTTGGGCTCACCATGGTCTCACCATGGTCGGGCTCTGGTGCGTCGATCACCACCTTCGCGGCGTCGACCGCGATCTGGCTGGTTATCGTGCAATGGCTGTCCTCCGGAGTCGGCGGCTACCTAGCGGGGCGCCTGCGTACCAAATGGGTCGGCATCCACACGGATGAGGTCTATTTCCGCGACACGGCGCACGGCTTTCTTGCCTGGGCGTTGGCCACGTTGCTTGTCGTCGGTGTCCTCGGCTCTGCGCTTTCCGCAGTGCTTGGCTCGGGCGTGCAGGCCGTGTCCACGGTGGCGTCGGGTGCAGCCCTGGGAGCATCTGCCGGTGCCTCAGCCAATGCCGGCAATGCGTCGGCCGACAACGCGACCTCCTATCTGGTGGATTCGCTGTTTCGTCCCGCCGATCCGAGCAAGCTGGCTGCTGCCACTCCGGATGGGGATGCCGCCGCTGTAGGCCAGGCCTCGCGTATCCTCGTCGCCAGCGCCGCCGCGGGTGAGATTTCGGCCGACGACAAGACCTACCTGGCGCAACTGGTTGCCGCCCGCACCGGCCTTTCCGAGGCCGACGCCAAGGCGCGCGTCGATGCAATGGTTGCCAAGGTCGAGGACGCCAAGGTCAAGGCCAAGCAGGCGGCCGACAGCGCCAGGAAGGCCAGTGCGACCTTCGCCCTGCTCGGTGCCCTATCGCTGGTCATCGGCGCCTTCATCGCCAGTGCGGCCGCGGCCCTCGGCGGTAGGCAGCGCGACGAAGAGGAAGCGGTTTTCCTGACCAGCCGCTGAGCCTAGGCTTGCGCCAGAAATGAAAGAGCCCGGCACCAGAGCCGGGCTCTTTGCTATTTCTGCCTATCGGCCGTATCAGTGATCCATGGCCTTGACGATTTCCTCGGTCATCTTCTTGGCGTCGCCGAGCAGCATCATGGTGCCGTCCTTGTAGAACAGCGTGTTGTCGATGCCGGCATAGCCGGAGCCGAGCGAACGCTTGACGAAGAGGCAGGTGCGCGCCTTGTCGACGTCGAGGATCGGCATGCCGTAGATCGGCGAGGACTTGTCGTCGCGGGCAGACGGGTTGGTGACGTCGTTGGCACCGATGACATAGGCGACGTCGGCCTGGGCGAACTCCGAATTGATGTCCTCGAGCTCGAACACTTCGTCATAGGGCACGTTGGCTTCGGCCAAGAGCACGTTCATGTGTCCGGGCATGCGGCCGGCCACAGGATGAATGGCGTACTTCACGTCGACGCCGTTGGCCTTGAGCTTATCGGCCATTTCGCGCAGCGCGTGCTGCGCCTGGGCGACCGCCATGCCGTAGCCGGGCACGATGATGACCTTCTGCGCGTTCATCATCAGGTAGGCGGCGTCGTCGGCCGAGCCCTGCTTGACCGTGCGCTCGATGCCGTCGTCGGCCGCAGCCGCCGTCTCGCCGCCGAAGCCGCCGAGGATGACCGAGATGAAGCTTCGGTTCATGCCCTTGCACATGATGTAGGACAGGATCGCGCCGGACGAGCCGACCAGCGCGCCGGTGATGATCAGCGCCAGATTGCCGAGCGTGAAGCCGAGCGCAGCCGCCGCCCAGCCCGAATAGGAGTTGAGCATCGAGACGACGACCGGCATGTCGGCGCCGCCGATCGGGATGATCAGGAGAATACCGAGCACCAGCGAGGCGGCGACGATCAGCCAGAACACCAGTTTTGACTCGGTGGTGACGAGCAGGATGATCAACACGATCAGCGCGACGCCGAGGGCCGCGTTGATGAAGTGGCGGCCGCCGATCATGATCGGCTTGCCGGACATGCGGCCATCGAGCTTCAGGAAGGCGATGACCGAGCCGGTGAAGGTGATGGCGCCGATGGCGACGCCGAGGCTCATTTCGATCAGCGCTTGTGCATGAATGTCGCCCGCCGTGCCGATGCCAAAACTTTCCGGCGCATAGATGGCCGCCGCCGCGACCATGACGGCGGCGAGGCCGACCAGCGAATGGAAGGCGGCGACCAGCTGCGGCATCGAGGTCATGGCGATGCGGCGCGCGGTGACGGCACCGACACCGCCACCGATGGCGAGGCCGAGCACGATGAGGCCGAAGCGGCCCGCGGACGGGGTTGCCAGCGCCAGCGTGGTGGCAATGGCGATGCCCATGCCGATCATGCCGTAGAGATTGCCCTGGCGGCTGGTGGTCGGATGCGACAGGCCGCGCAACGCCATGATGAACAGGACGCCGGAGACGAGATAGAGGAAGGACGCGAAGTTGGCGTTCATGGCGCTCTACTTGTCCTTCTTCTTGTACATGGCCAGCATGCGCTGGGTGACGAGGAAGCCGCCGAAGATGTTGACCGAGACCAGCATCAGCGCCACGAAGCCGAAGCCGGCGGCAACGCCGGAAGCGGCGATGCCGACGGCGAGCAGCGCGCCGACGACGATGACCGACGAGATGGCGTTGGTGACGGCCATCAGCGGCGTGTGCAGCGCAGGGGTCACCGACCAGACGACATAGTAGCCGACGAAGATCGCCAGCACGAAGATGGCGAAGCGGAAGACGAAGGGATCGATGGCGCCGCCGGACAGGGCGTGCGCGGCATCACCCGCCGCCTCGGCGCCGCCTGGAGCATTGGCCAGGTTCTGCACCGCCAGCCGGACGGCGGCACTTGCCTGGTCGAGCTGGTCCAGGGCTTTCTGCAGGGTCTGATCCATCACGCTGTGCCTTTCGACTTGGGCGAGGACGACTTGGATGCGGCAGGTTTCTTGGCTGCGGTCTTTTTCGGCGTGGACGCGTCGGCGACCATGGTCTTGGCTGGGATCGCCGCCGGCTCGACACGCGGCTGCTGGTCGGCCTTGGCGAAGGCCGGATGAACCACCTTGCCGCCGTCGGTCAGCATCGTCGCCTTGACCAGATCGTCGTCGCGGTTGATGGCGAGCGTCTTGGTGGCCTTGTCGACCAGCGTCTCGAGGAAAGCGAACAGGTTCTTGGCATAGAGAAGCGAGGCGGACGCAGCGACGCGGCCTGGCACGTTGAGGTGGCCGACGATTTTTACGCCATTGGCCGTGGTCACCACCTGACCCGGCCGAGCACCTTCGACATTGCCGCCACGTTCGACGGCGAGGTCGACGAGCACCGAGCCCGGCTTCATCGAGGCGACCATCGCCGCCGACACCAGCTTCGGCGCCGGCCGGCCTGGAATCAGCGCCGTGGTGATGACGATGTCCTGCTTGGCGATGTGCTCGGCGGTGAGTGCCGCCTGCTTGGCCTGGTATTCCTTGGACATTTCCTTGGCGTAGCCGCCGGCTGTTTCGGCGGCCTTGAACTCTTCGTCCTCGACGGCCAGGAACTTCGCGCCGAGCGAGGCGACCTGTTCCTTGGCGGCGGGGCGCACGTCGGTGGCGGTGACAACGGCACCAAGGCGGCGCGCCGTGGCGATCGCCTGCAGGCCGGCGACGCCGACGCCCATGATGAAGACTTTCGCCGCCGGCACCGTGCCGGCCGCCGTCATCATCATCGGCAAGGCACGATCATATTCCGAGGCGCCGTCGATGACCGCCTGATAGCCGGCGAGATTGGCCTGGCTGGATAGCACGTCCATCGATTGCGCCCGGGTGATGCGCGGCATGAATTCCATCGAGAAGGCAGTGACACCGGCCTTTGCCAGCGCCGCGACGACGGCGTCGTTGCCGTAGGGATCCATGATGGCGATCACGGCCGCACCCGATTTGTAGCTCTTCAGCTCGGTTTCATCAGGCCGGCGGACCTTCAGCACGACATCGGCCTTGGCAACGTCCGCGGCCTTGCCGATGGCGGCACCCGCCTTGGCAAACTCTTCGTCGGGGATGCGCGACCTTGTGCCGGCGCCGGTTTCGACAATCACGTCGAAGCCCAGCCCCGCCAGCCGCTTGACCGTATCGGGCGAGGCCGCGACGCGCGGCTCGTTCGCATCAAGCTCACGAGGGATGAAAACCGTCTGTCCCACCGCATGATCCTTTCGGCTGGAACCTGTTTGCGCAAAGTCGGCCGGAATATCCGGCGAGGTCAATGGCAACTGGGTTTTGGAAGGTCTATCGCAGAATGAAGGCGCCGGCGGCCATGATCAAGGCGAACAGGATAAGTGCCGAGAAGAAACCGCCCGCGAAGAAACCGAAGGCCATCGCGATAAGCAGCGCGCCGCAGAAAAGCGATCCATATTTGGCCAGAGCGAGAAAGCCCGCATAGGTGCGGTCATGCTCGGCATAGTCCATCTTCGCGCCCAGTTCGACAGGACCGGTCGGCGAGTGATCAGCCATAGGAATACCCCTTCGAAGACATCTTTCAGGCACATAGCGAAAAGCCGGCCCGAGAGCAATGGCGCTATTGCCGCATTGGAGCCGACAACTGCCTCAAGGGAAAATTGAAACCGCCGACCGGTTCGGCGAAGGGTGGCTGTTGCGGCAGGGCAGCTCGGCGGCGCTCAGCCAGCGAGGTGCGGGAAAAGCCCGAGCAGCCCGACGACGATCAGATAGAGCGCGACGATGTAGTTCAGCAGCCGTGGCATGATCAGGATCAGCACACCGGCGATCAGCGAGATAAGCGGCGTGAGCGCAAGCTGGGAAATATGCATGTCGGGGGTCCTTTCCAGAGGCGATGGCATCGGCTGATGCTGCCACTGATAACGCCGTCAGGCCTGGAAAGCTCCATCGGGATGCATCGTTACCCAATGACGAGACATGAGGCCCTTGGGCCGCGTGCGCTTAGGCCGCTTCGAAATATTTGGCGGTGGGCAGGATGGTCAACGGCGCCAGTTCACCCCTGTTGGGGCGTTGGAAAAGCATGCGTTGCTCGAACGTCGTCGAGTTGAAGAACGGGAAGCGATCCAGCGTCGCCTGCATGTTTTCGGAGCATTTCGACTGGTACAGATGCACGGGAACGGTAAGCCCGGGGTAGTTTCGCGGGGGTACCGCCTGCTCCGACCTGAAGATGCGGTGATAGAAAGCGGAATGTTCTTCCTTGATCGCCGTCAGGCAATAAGTCGGCTTGAAGTGACTGCAGGCAACCACCGCCAGCCTGAGCGTAATGTATGGCAGCACCCGCAGGCTGCTCGACCATTCGAGATCGGCCGCGAACCGGCTTGGATCGACGAAAGTCTCACCGGCCGCCAGACGCCGCGCCAGCACGTCGCCGAAAACATCGGTACTGGGTGAAACAGGGTATCTCGCGCTGGCATAATGGAGCCTGATGGTGCTGACGAGCACACCGTCGAAGAACACGCCAAAGCGATAGGAATTGGGCAGATCGTCGAAACTGTCCTTCACCATGCGGGAAGCCATCGGCTTCACCATGCCGGCGTGAAGGTAGGAGTTGTAGCGGAGCCTGTAGATCGCCTCGAGGTCCTCGGCGCCATCGCAGAGCCGATATTCCACGTGCTCCAGAACATCCATGACGTGATCCGAGAACACTGACGGGCGATGCTTATCGCTGGTCGCAGCCGCCAGCGGCGTACCCAATACCTTGTTTTCCATTTTGTCCTCGCACCGCCACACAACGACAATAGCGAAGCGCTGGAGGAACAAGAAGCAAAATTGCCAGCTTTTGCGTTTACCCTAAATTAACGTTAACAAATGGTAAATTGCGGGCGCAGCGGCGCTTTGGGCAATTCGACGGCTGATTTCAGGTGGCGACGCGCCTTGCAACCGGCTGCAATTCCGCGGCGAAAGGCCAGGTCACGTTGGACATGGTTTCGATGCCCGACGCGCTGAGTGCTGCGCCGAACAGGAAGCCCTGGACAAGATCCGGCTTCACCGAATGCAGCAGGACCTTGAGCTGCTCAAATGTTTCGACGCCTTCGATAGTGACTATGAGTCCCAGGATACGGGCCAGGTCGACGACGCCCTTCAGCAGCTCCAGCGAGCGCGGATTCTGGGTGACGTCCATCACGAAGGAGCGGTCGATCTTGATCTTGTCGAGGGGCAGCTTGTGGAGATAGCTCAGGCTCGAATAGCCGGTGCCGAAATCATCAAGGGCAATGCGCACGCCAAGCTGCTTCAGTTCCTCGATGTATTGGCGGGTCTGCGACTTGTCATCCAGCAGTGCGGTTTCGGTGACTTCGATCTCAAGGCGGTTGGCCGCCAGCCCGGAAACCTCCAGCGCTTCGCGAACCTTCCGGATGACGTCGCCATTGCGGAAGTCCCTGGCGGACAGATTGACCGAGACGCTGGTCTGGTCGGGCCATTTGGCGCATTCGAGGCAGGCGGCCTGAAGCACAAAGGCGCTGATCTCTGAAATGATGCCCATCTCCTCGGCCAGCGGGATGAAGACGCCGGGTGAAATCGGTCCGAGATCGGGATGGTCCCAGCGGCACAGCGCCTCGCAGCTGGCGATGCGCATGGTGTCCATCGCCACGATCGGCTGGTAGACGACCCGCAGGCTCCTGCTTTCCACCGCGCTGCGAAGATCCGCCTTCATCAGCTGCCGGTTGCGGAACGCGGCGTCCATTGCCGCCTCGAACAGCCGCCAGCCGTTCTTACCAAGCTCCTTGGCCTTGTAGAGCGCGAGGTCTGCCTTGACGATCATGGCGTCGACATCGGTTTCCGCGACCTTGGACAGAACCGCGCCGGCGCTGGCCTGGATCCGCAATCCATGCCCGGCGACGTCCACCTCGCCCTGCAATGCCGCGAAGATCTCGTCGATCTGCATGGTCAGATGGCTCTCATCCTCGATGCGGTCGAAGAAGACCATGAATTCGTCGCCGCCGAAACGGCTGACGGTGATGCCTTGCCCGGCAACGGCGGCGAGACGCTCGGCGACCGCGTAGATCAACCCGTCGCCGATCGGATGGCCGAGCGTGTCATTGACGCTCTTGAAATCGTCGAGGTCGAGCACGGCCAGGCCGCACAGCCGGTCGCGCTCTCCGGAAGCCATCAGCTCGCCGACCAGTTCATGGAAATAAGCACGGTTCGGCAGACCGGTGAGGTTGTCGTAGCGCGCCATGAAACGGATCTTTTCCTCCGCCTCGACACGAGCCGTGACGTCTTCAAAGGTGATGACACCCAATTCCTGGTTGCCTTCGCGAGCGGAGAATTCGTAGTGCTGCCCGTTGGAGAAGGAGACAAGCACCTTGCGGTCACGTCCCTCGCGCAGCGCGCGCGTCAGTTGCGCCTCGACGTAGCGGCAATCCTTCGGTGCCAGCATGCCGCCGGCGACGCCGCGCAGCAACAGCGAATGGATCGACCGTCCGAGCAGTTGGTCCGGCGACCTTAGTGACATCAGACGGGCGGCTTCAGCGTTGCCGACGACCACCTTGCCGTCGGGGCCGAGCATCACCAGACCATGCGACATGGTGTTGAGGGCGCGGTTGAACCGCTGCGCGATCTGTCGCGCCTGCTTGTGTCCAACGACTGCCGAAAACAACACGTTGCGGACGTGGTCGGCACTGCCCTTGATGATAAACATGAAGGGAATGATCAGCAGGCCCAGCACGACATAGGGGATGTCGAACCTGAGGATGAGCGCCGCGGCGATCGGCCCGACAAAGGTAACCGCGAAGATCATCACCATGCGCGGCGACCCGTAATTTCGGCCGACGACGGTCACCAACGAAGCCATCGTTACCGACAGCGCTCCGATCTCTGCATAGGAATCGGAGTAGACATAGATGGAGATGAAGCAAAAGAACCCCAGCAACAACCCTTGAAGGCTGCCCTTCAGGATGTATTCGCGCTCCCACTTCTTTGCATCGGCGGCGTCGTGCATTTCGCCGCCCGAGCGGTGGAACCGCCGCAGGCTGAAGTAACGCCAGACGCCGATGCCAAGCAGCGCGCCCGCCAGAGCCAGAAAAACCGGCTGGCCATTGCGCCAGTAAACCATGAGGCTGATGACAGCGTGACAAAGCGCGCCGATTATCAGCATGTGCGCGTTGTCGAACAACGAGCGCACAAACTGGATATAAACATCCACGGGGATGTTATCGGCTTTTGTTTTGCCCATTACTGGCGCCCAATGAGCCCCAGCCTTGGCATAGTCCCATTAAAAAACCTTTAGCTTGGCTTGAAATGCCTGATTTCAGAGGCTTTTTGGATCACTCGGCGGCCTGGAGTTCCGCCCGCGTCGGCGGGCTAGACAGGCGCTCGACCAGTCTTCGACGCTCGCCCGCGGCCTTTTCCGCGCTGGCCTGCCGGACATGGCCATAACCACGGATGAGCGCGGGAACCGAAACCAGAGCGACCGCCGCCTCGGCCTTATCAGGCGCCAGCGACCTGGCGACGAGCTCAAGATCGCCCTCATATTGCGCCAGAAGCTGCCGTTCCATGCGCCTTTCGGCGGTATAGCCGAACAGGTCGAAAGCGGTGCCGCGCAGGCCCTTCAGCACCGCCAGCAGCCGGAAACCCTTCATCATCCAGGGGCCAAAGCTCGACTTCCTCGGTCTGCCGTCATTGCCGCGACGGCCCATGATCGGCGGGGCGAGGTGGAATTCGAGTTTTTCATAGCTCTGGAACTGCTTGCCTAACTCCGCGGCGAAGGAGCCGTCGGTGTAGAGCCGCGCCACCTCGTACTCGTCCTTGATCGCCATCAGCTTGAACAGGTTCCTGGCCGCTGCCTCGGTCACGGCGGTCGAGCCTGGCACGGCCCTGGCCTCGGCGGCGCGCAGCAGCGCCAGCCTGTCGGCATAGCGCTTGCCATAGGCGGTGTTCTGGTAGGCGGTCAGGAAGGCGACACGGCGGGCAATGATCTCGTCCAGCGTCTGCGCGACCGGGGCCGCCTCTCCTGCCTTGCCTGGCTGGGCGACGAGGCCACGCACGAAATCCGGCTGGTGCGCCGCGCGGCGGCCCCAGCGGAAGGCGGCGATGTTCATCGCCACCGCTTCGCCGTTGAGCTCGATCGCCCTCTCGACAGCCTCCGCCGACAGCGGCAGGCCGCCATGCTGGAAAGCAAAGCCGAGCATGAACATGTTGGCGCCGAGCGAATTGCCGAACAGCGCCGTGGCGGTGCGGGTGGCATCGAAGAAATGCGCCTTGTCGTCGCCGGCGGCGGTGCGGATCGCCTTCTTCAGGCGCTCGATCGGCAAGGAGAAATCCGCCGAGCGGGCAAACTCGCCGGGCATGATCTCGGCGGTGTTGGCAAGGAAGATCGTATGGCCCTCGCGCACTGCGGTAAGCACCTTCTTGGCACCCGACACGACGAGGTCGCAACCAAGCACGAGGTCGGCCTTACCAGCCGAGACGCGGATGGCATGGATGTCGTCCGGCGTGCAGGCGATGCGGACATGGGTGAATACCGAGCCGCCCTTCTGGGCGAGGCCAGCCATGTCGATCATGCCGCAGCCCTTGTCCTCGAGATGGGCCGCCATGCCGAGCACGGCACCAACGGTGACGACGCCGGTGCCGCCGACGCCGTCGATGATCGCCGCCCAGCCCTCGGCGCCCAGCGGGAATTCGGCCGGTGTCGGGACGCCGTCAAGCGGATCGGTCTTGCCGGCAAGGCCCTCGGCCTTGCGGATCTTGGCGCCGTGCACGGTGACGAAGGACGGGCAGAAGCCGTTGACGCAGGAGAAGTCCTTGTTGCAGCTCGACTGGTCGATCTTGCGCTTGCGGCCGAATTCGGTCTCGACCGGCTGGATCGAGACGCAGTTCGACTGCACGCCGCAATCGCCACAGCCTTCGCAGACCAGTTCGTTGATGAAGACGCGCTTGTCGGGATCGGGAAAGGTGCCGCGCTTGCGCCGCCGGCGTTTTTCGGCGGCACAGGTCTGGTCGTAGAGCAGGATCGAGACGCCCTTGACGTCGCGCAGCTCGCGCTGGACGAGATCGAGGTCGTCGCGGTGATGGATGGTGGCGCCGGCCGGAAATTCGGCCTTGCCGGCGTATTTGTCCGGCTCGTCGGTGACGATGGCGATGCGGTCGACGCCTTCGGCCCGCACCTGCCTGGCGATCATGTCGACCGTCAGGCCGCCCTCATGCGGCTGGCCGCCGGTCATGGCCACGGCGTCGTTGTAGAGGATCTTGTAGGTGATGTTGGCCTCGCTCGACAAAGCGAAGCGGATCGCCAGCGTGCCGGAATGATTGTAGGTGCCGTCGCCGAGATTCTGGAAGATGTGCCCGCGCTTCGAGAACGGCGCCTGGCCGACCCATTGCGCGCCCTCGCCGCCCATGGCCGTGAAGCCCAGCGTGTTGCGATCCATCCAAAGCGCCATGAAATGGCAGCCGATGCCGGCGGCGGCGATCGAACCGTCCGGCACCTTGGTCGAGGAATTGTGCGGACAGCCGGAACAGAAGAAGGGCGTGCGCGAACCGATGTCGGTGGCATCGGCCAGCATCGCCTGGAACTGGCGCAGCTTGCCGACCCGCGCCGAGATCTCCTCCGACGGGCCGATGGTCTTGACGATCCTCTCGCCAAGGGCAATGGCGATCTCGTTGGGATCAAGCGCGCCCTTGGCCGGAAACAGCCAATCGCCGCGCTCGTCCTTCTTGCCGACGATGACCGGCTGCGAGGCAGTGCCATAGAGGCTTTCGCGCAGCTGCACCTCGATCAGCGAACGCTTCTCCTCGACGACGACGATGGTGTCGAGGCCGCGGGCAAAGTCGGCGATGTGCTGCAGGTCGAGCGGCCAGGGGCAGCCGACCTTGAACAGCCTGATGCCGATGCGGTTGGCGGCCGCCTCGTCGATGCCGATGTCCTCCAGCGCCTGGCGGACATCGAGATAGCTCTTGCCCAGCGTGATGATGCCGAGCTTGGGGTTGCGGCCGCCCGAATAGACGATGCGGTTCAGCCCGTTGGCATGGATGAAGGCGGAGGCTGCGGCACGCTTGTATTCGTGCAGCCGCTCCTCCTGGCCCAGCATGTCGATCTCGTGGCGGATGTTGAGGCCGCCCGGCGGCATGTCGAATTCCGGCACGACGATGTTCAAGCGCTCGAGCGAGGCATCGACCGAGGCCGTCGATTCGATATTGTCCTTGACGCATTTGATCGCCGCCCAGGTGCCGGCAAAACGCGACATCGCAAAGCCGTACAGACCGTAGTCGATGATCTCCTGGACACCAGCCGGATTGAGGATCGGCACCATGGTGTCGACGAAGAGGAATTCGGTGGCATGCGCATTGGTCGAGGATTCGGCCATGTGATCGTCGCCCATCAGGGCAAGCACGCCGCCATGCTTGGATGAGCCGGCGAGATTGGCGTGGCGGAACACGTCTCCCGAACGATCGACGCCCGGACCCTTGCCGTACCAGACGGAAAAGACACCATCATGGGTGCCCTCACCCAGGAGTTCCGTCTGCTGCGATCCCCAGCAGGCGGTGGCGGCAAGCTCCTCGTTGAGGCCGGGCTGGAAGACGATGTCGGCCCCGGCGAGCTGCTTCTTGGCCTTCCACAGCTGCATGTCGAGGCCGCCGAGCGGTGAGCCGCGATAGCCGGAGACGAAACCGGCGGTGTTCAGGCCAGCGCGGCGGTCGCGCTCGCGCTGCATCAGGAGCATGCGGATGACCGCCTGCGCGCCGGACAGGAAGATGCGCTCCTTCCCGAGGTCGAACTTGTCGTCGAGCGCGACATCATGCAGCGTCATCAGGCATTTCCTCTGCGAAGGCCGCGCGGGAGCAGGCAGCCAACGTCGGGGTCGGATGACGCATCCTTTCTCCCCTTGCAAGTGAGGTCAAACAAAATCGCAGGAGCCAGGCAACGCGCAACAAACAGTCCGGCGGGTGCTGGAGCGCGCACGAAACCGCACGTCGAGAGTGCCTCGGCGCACGAAAACTCCGGCCGGAATCGATACCGTCTGAAGGTGTCAGCCGGCTTTCGAGCAGTCTGGCTTCGGCTCGCCCGGCAGCTTGCCGTCGGGATGGCCGGCGAGATCGGGATTGGGCGTATAGAGCTGGTCCATGACCAGCGGCCGGTCGGGCAGGATCGACTGGTCTTCCGTCGACATCAGCGTGGTGTCGATCTTCTGCAGGACCGCGCCGTCGGCGCCCTTGATGCTGATGGCGATGGCGTAGGGCTTGTTCTTGACGATGCAGGTCAGCGCCGGGCTCTCCAGGCTGACCTTGTCGAGCTTCGGCCAGACCTTCTGCTCGACCACCAAGGGCGCACCGCCGGCGGGATTCTGGAAGCTGGCAACCGCCACCTGACCCTCGCCCATCGGCTGCAGGGGCCGTAGCGTCACGACATAGGTCGCCCTGGCGAGACGGTAGTTGAAGACAAATATCTTGCCGGAAACCTCGAACAGCTTGCCCTCGCCGCCGGTGTCGCGGCAGGCGCCGAGGGTCGCTGCGGCAATCAACATGGCGCCGGCAACGAGCGCGCGTGAAAATCCTCTAGGCATCCTTGACCTCATGGGCCGCCATGCGGCGGCGGCGATAGTGACGACTTGCCTTCTGCCGGTTGCCGCACACCGCCATGTCGCACCAAAGCCGGCTGGAATTGCGGCTTCTGTCGACGAACAGCCAGGTGCAGTTGGGGCAGATCCTGAGCCGCGCGACCGTGTCGTCGCGCAGCAGCGAAAGGGCCGAGACCGCCAGCGCCGCCTCGAAGGCGATAGGCGCCGCCGGATCGCCGAACGGCCTTCCCGGCGCGCCGATCTCGGTCCGGCTGCCGGCCAGGCCCTCGGCGCAGGCACGCAGGAAGTCTGGCAGGTCGGCGGTGGCGACTGACCCATTCGACACCGCGCCGCGAAACAGCCGGTCTGTCGTCTCGCGGATCGACAGCACGACAGGCGCGATTGCCCTCGGCGAGGACACGGTCAGCCGCCGGTCCCCAAGCTCGGCGGCGCGAAAGCCGCTGGCCGCGTCGGCGAAGCGGGCGATTTCGGCCGGATCGTCAAAACGATCGAACGTGCGCTCCGGATCGCCGCGCAGCACGACGGTGTTCGCCGTATCGAGCGCAAGCAGGCCGCCGGTGAAGCGGTGCGGGGTCCAAGCAACTGTCATGATGCAAAATCTAACCGATAAATCGCATTTGACAAGTTAGATTCGGCGATGCAAACCTCCGTTCCGCACGGTATCGTCGCCTTTGTCTCGAGCATTCCGTCGTCCCGACCGCTGTCGGCGAGATGCTTTTGGTGTTGTTGAGCATGCTCTATTTCTTCCAGCAGGTGCTGAACGGGCTGCACTCCGGCGCGCTCTATGCGCTGCTCGCCTTCGGCTACGTGCTGATCAACGGCATCCTGCACCGCACCAACCTCGCCTATGGCGCGCTGTTCGCCTTCAGCGGCCAGGCAATGATTCTGAGCGTCGCCTTCGGCTACCAGGTGCTGTGGCTGACGCTGTTGGCGTCGGTGCTGTTCGGCGTCGTCGCGGCATTCCTCTATGCCGCGCTGATCAGCCACGTCCTATCGCGCAGCGTCTTCGAACCGTTGGCCGACCGCTCGCCCAATGCGATTGTGGTGACGACGCTGGGCATCCTGATCGTCCTGTCGGAAGCAAGCCGCATCGCCGCCGACACGCATGATCTGTGGCTGCCGCCAATGCTGGCACAGCCCATCGTTTTCGCCGAAGGCGCCGGCTTCAAGGCGACGCTGACGCTGATCCAGGTGCTCGACTGCGCGGTGGTGCTGGCGGCGGTCGCACTCGCCACCTCAGCGTTTGCCCGCTCCAGCTTCGGCCGGCGCTGGCGCGCCGTCTCCGACGACCCGCGCGCTGCCGCCCTGTGCGGCGTTGATGTGCGCGGCGTGTTCCGCCATGCCGTGCTGCTCGGCGGCTTCTGCGCCGCGCTGGCCGGCGTCATGGCCAGCCTCTACTACGGCAATGTCAGCTTCGGTTCCGGCCTCGTCTACGGCCTGAAGATCCTGTTCGTGACGGCAGTCGGCGGCTATCTCTCGCCGCCACGGGCAGCGCTTGGCGCGGCCGCCTTCGGCATGGCCGAATCACTGTGGGCCGGTTATTTCCCAATCGAATGGCGCGATGCGTGGATGTATCTGTTCCTGGTGGCCATGCTGATCCTCATCGGCGCCGGCCGCGACACGAGCAAAGTCGTCTGAACCATCAGACTTTGGTTGCATGACGCGGGGCAGAGCGCCCTTGTCCGGCCCCGCTCTCCATCCGATACCGTTTTGCTGCCTCCATGCGTGTTGACCCGTCCGGCCACGCGCGGCATACTGTTGGGCCACGAGGCGTGACGGCAGGGGGAACCGGCACGCCTCCGCTACAAGGGAGGACTGCATGCAAGGGCCGCTCGCTCTGTCACGAGGCATCGACCGCCTCAACGAATTCATCGGCAAATCGGTATCCTGGCTGATCCTGCTGGCGATCCTGGTGAGCGCGGCCAACGCCGTCATCCGCAAGATCTTCGACATTTCGTCGAATGCGTGGCTGGAGCTGCAATGGTATTTGTTCGGCGCCGCCTTCATGCTGGCCGCCGCCTATACGCTGAAGCAGAACGAGCATATCCGCATCGACATTGTCTACGGCCTGTTTTCACGCCGCGTACAGCACTGGATAGACCTTCTCGGCCATCTCCTCTTCCTGATGCCGTTCGTGACGCTGATGGTCATCTATTTCGTTCCCTACGTCTCGCTGTCGTTTCGCAGCGGCGAGATGTCCAACAATTCCGGCGGTCTCATCATCTGGCCGGCCAAGGCCATCCTGCTGGTCGGCTTTTTCCTGCTTGCGCTGCAGGGCATCTCCGAAATCATCAAGAAGATCGCCATCATGCGCGGCGACATGGACGACCCCAATCCGTTCATATCGGCACATGAGCAAGCCGAACTCGAAGCCAAGGCACTGGCCGACGAGGTGCGCTCGTGATGGAATTCATCGCCCAGAACATGGCGCCGATCATGTTCGCCTCGCTGATCATCTTCCTGCTGATCGGCTACCCCGTGGCCTTCTCGCTGGCCGCCAACGGCTTGATGTTTTTCTTCATCGGCGTGCTCCTCTCGCCCTATTCTGGTGGATCGATCAATCTCGCCTGGCCACTTCTGCACGCACTGCCGGATAATTTCTACGGCTCGAGGGTGATGTCTAACGACACGCTGCTGGCCATTCCGTTCTTCACCTTCATGGGCATCGTGCTCGAGCGATCCGGGATGGCCGAGGATCTGCTCGACACGATCGGCCAGTTGTTCGGTCCGATCCGCGGCGGCCTCGCCTATGCGGTGATCTTCGTCGGCGCGCTGCTGGCGGCGACCACCGGCGTGGTGGCGGCATCCGTCATCGCCATGGGTCTGATCTCGCTGCCGATCATGTTGCGCTACGGCTACGACCGCCGGCTGGCTGCCGGTGTGATCGCGGCATCCGGCACGCTGGCCCAGATCATCCCGCCATCGCTGGTGCTGATCGTGCTTGCCGACCAACTCGGCCGCTCGGTCGGCGACATGTACGCCGGCGCACTGATCCCGGGTCTGGTGCTGACCGGCCTCTACGCGCTTTACATCCTCATCGTATCGATCTTCCGGCCGAAAATGGCGCCGGCGCTGCCGCTCGAAGCACGCACGCTCGGCCACGGTGTTCTGTCGCTGCTGGTGGCGCTGTTGGTGGCGGTGGCCATCTCCTATGCCGCGTATCGCTATCTCGCGCCAGCCCATGGCGACAATGCCGACATTCTCGGCGCCACCGTAGGGGTGCTCTTCATCTACATCGTGGCAATTGCCGACAAACGTCTGAACTTCAACATGATGTCCAGGCTGGCACAGCAGGTGGTCATCGTGCTGATCCCGCCGCTGGCACTGATCTTCCTGGTGCTTGGCACCATCTTCCTCGGCATCGCCACCCCGACCGAGGGCGGCGCCATGGGCTCTGTCGGCGCATTGATCATGGCGGCGGCAAAAGGCCGGCTGTCGCTGGACGTGATCAAGCAGGCACTGACCTCGACGACGCGGCTGTCGTCCTTCGTGCTGTTCATCCTGATCGGCGCGCGCGTCTTCTCGCTCACCTTCTACGGCGTCAACGGCCACATCTGGGTCGAACACCTTTTGACCTCGCTGCCGGGCGGCGAAGTCGGCTTCCTGATCGGCGTCAACATCCTCGTCTTCTTCCTGGCCTTCTTCCTCGATTTCTTCGAACTGGCCTTCATCATCGTGCCGCTGCTGGCGCCGGCGGCCGACAAGCTCGGCATCGACCTGATCTGGTTCGGCGTGCTGCTGGGCGTCAACATGCAGACCAGCTTCATGCATCCGCCCTTCGGCTTCGCGCTGTTCTACCTGCGCTCGGTCGCCGCGCGCGTGCCCTATCTCGACCGCCTTACCGGCAAGCAGATCGCGCCGGTGACGACCGGCCAGATCTATTGGGGCGCGGTGCCCTTCGTGCTGATCCAGGTGGTGATGATCGGGCTGACCATCGCCTTCCCGCAAATGGTGATGCGCTACAAGGCCACGGTGACCGATCCGGGCACGATCGACTACAAGGTGCCGGAAGTGCCCGGCCTGTCGCCGCTCGGTACACCGCCGGCTGGTGGCACGGCCCCCGCCAATGGCGGCAGCGCACCGGCCGCGCCCGGTACGCCGGACCTGTCGCAACCGCCGAGTTTCGGCGATGCGCCGCCGGCCAAGCCGGCAACGCCCGCGCCTGACCTCTCGCAGCCGCCGAGCTTCAATTGATGGGGACGGCGCCATGAAAGCGGTGCGGCTGGAGGCGGTTGGCAGCATTGCGCTGCGCGAAGTCGGCAAACCTGTCGCCGGCCCGGACGAGCTTCTGGTGCGGATCGAGGCTTGCGGCGTCTGCGGCACCGACCGGCATCTTTTCCATGGCGAATTCCCCTGCCGGCCGCCGGTGACGCCCGGACATGAATTTTCGGGCATCATCGAGGCGATCGGCGACACCGTCTCCGGCTTTGCCGTCGGCGACCGCGTCACCGGCGACCCCAACATCGCCTGCGGACGATGCCCGCAATGCCATGCCGGCCGGGTCAATCTCTGCCGCAATCTCAACGCCATCGGCATCCATCGCGATGGCGGCTTTGCCGAGTATGTCGTGCTGCCGCAGAAACAGGCTTTCATCCTGCCCGCCGATCTGCCGCCGACGCATGGCGCCTTCTGCGAGCCGCTCGGCTGCTGCCTGCATGGCGTCGACCTTGCGCAGATCAGGCCGGGCAGCTCGGTGATCGTGCTGGGCGGCGGCGTGATCGGCCTGCTGACCGTGCAATTGGCAAAACTGGCCGGCGCCACGACCATCATCCTGTCGACCAGGCAGGCTTCTCGGCGCGCGCTTGCGGAGGCGCTCGGCGCGACGGCGACGGTCGATCCCACCGCCGGCGACGTCATCGATGCCATCGCAGGCCCCGCGGGCCTGATGCCGGGCGGCGCCGACGTGGTGTTCGAATGCGCTGGCGTGCGCGACACCGTCGAGCAATCGATGCGACTGGCAAGGGCCGGCGGCACGGTCGTCATTGTCGGCCTGACGCCGCAAGGCATGAAGGCGGAATTCGAACCTTTTGACTTGCTGTTTCGGGAGTTGAAGGTGGTCGGCTCATTCCTCAATCCCTACACGCATCGCCGCGCCGCCGAGCTCATCGCGTCGGGCGCGATCGAGATCGACCGGCTGATCTCCAGGCTGGTGCCGCTCGACGAGGCGGCCGATGTGATCGCCAACCCGCCGGCGCCCGGCGAGGTCAAGGTTCTGGTGGTGCCGCGACGGGGTTGAGCCGAGGACCAGTCGCGCCGGACCCGCTTGCCGTCACGCCGCCGATCGGCTATCCAGCCAGCGCCGAAAAAGACATGACCGGTTCGGTAGTCCGGTCTCTTCCGTTCCTGGGCGGAGGCCTGTTCGCCGCATGAACGTGCGGGAGAACCCGCAGCCGGCAAGCGAGGCGAAAGCCCGCGGGCCGGTTGGGTCATGTCCGGATTTCCTGATGTCACGGTCCCGCCGGTTCTCGGTCCGCAGCCAAGCCTGTCCGCGCTTCAACCGTGACAGGACAAAGACCATGAAACTGAACCATCTCAACCTCATCACATCGGAGGTCGCGGCTCTTGCCGGCTTCTTCACCAGCCATTTCGGCTTCGAACTTGTCGCCATGCGCGGCAAGGATGCCTTCGCGATCCTGCGTGGAGCCGATGGCTTTGCCCTCAACCTGATGGCGCCGGGCAAGGGAGAGCCTGCTACCTATCCCGACAATTTTCATGTCGGCTTATTCGTTGGCAGCCCAGAGCTTGTACACGCCAAGCAGGCCGAATTGACCGAAGCAGGCTTCGCGCCGGGCGAGGTCGAGGACCTGGCACGCGGCGGCTTCAAATCGACGACGTTCTACTGCATGGCGCCGGGCGGAATACTGGTCGAGGTCGGCTCCTCACGGACCTGAAAAAGAAAGACCCCGGGCATGTCGCCCGGGGTCTCTTCAACAAACGCGATGGGACCGTTTTTACAGCTTGCCGTTGCGCTGCTGGACCATCATGAAGGTGTCGTAATTGTACTCGGCCACCTGCGCCCAGAGATAGTGCTCCTTGCGGAAGCCCTTGATCGATTCCCAGATCTTCTTGAACGGCGCGTTCGAGGCTTCCATTTCGGCGTAGACCTCGTTGGCCTTTTCGAAGCAGGCGGCCATGATCTCCTGGCTGAACGGACGCAGTTTGGCGCCGCCGGCGACCAGCCGCTTCACCGCCGCGGGGTTCACATAATCGTATTTCTGCAGCATGTCGGCATCGGCGGCTTGCGCGGCGGTGCGCAGCAGCGACTTGTAGGCCGGCGAAAGCTCTTCGTATTTCGCCTTGTTGAACATCAAATGCACGGTCGGGCCGCCTTCCCACCAGCCGGGATAGTAGTAGTAGGGCGCGACCTTGTAGAAGCCGAGCTTCTCGTCGTCATAGGGGCCGACCCATTCGGCGGCGTCGATCGTGCCTTTTTCCAGCGCCGGATAGATGTCGCCGCCGGCGATCTGCTGAGGCACGACGCCGAGCTTCTGCACCACCTTGCCGGCGAATCCGCCAATGCGCATCTTGAGGCCGGAGAGGTCGGCGACCGTGTTGATTTCCTTGCGGAACCAGCCACCCATCTGCACGCCGGTGTTGCCGCCCGGCAGGCCGAAGAGACCTTGCGTGGCGAGGAACTCATTGAACAGGTCGATGCCGCCGCCATGGTAGTGCCAGGCATTCATGCCGCGCGCGTTGAGCGAAAAGGGGACCGCCGCGCCGAGCGCCCATGTCGGGTCCTTGCCCCAGTAATAATATGCCACCGTGTGGCAGGCTTCGACCGTGCCGGCCGTGGTGGCATCGGCGGCCTGCAGGCCGGGCACGAGTTCGCCGGCGGCAAAGACCTGGATCTGGAAATTGCCGTCGGTGGCTTCCGACAGCATCTTGGAGAACACCTCGGCGCCGCCATAGATGGTGTCGAGCGATTTCGGGAAGGACGATGCCAGCCGCCATGTCACCTTGGGATTGGACTGGGCGATTGCCGGGGCCGCAAGCGTTGCCGCCGCCGCCGCGGCGCCGACGCCGGTCACACCGGCCTTGCGAATGAATGAACGACGATCCATGCAGTTCCTCCCTTTTGGATCAACAGACCGACATCCGGGAAATCCTCGGGCTCCCGCATCGGTTGGCCGAAACAATACACAGGCGAGAAGGCTAGTCCAGCACGGCGACCGGATTTGGTGACCAAGCCGTGCGACCCTGCAACTATAGTCTAACAGACGACTTCGTGGTCCATGCGACACGCCAAAACTTGGCATGGAAAAATGCCCAGGGATCGCCTATTTTGCAGGCAGGATATCCCTTGCAAGATGGAAAACAGACCCAAAATGCACCAGCCGCTCGTCGCCATATCGACCGACGTCCGTCAGTTCGACAACTACACCTGGCATGCCGCCCCGCAGCAATATCTGGAAGCGGCGGTTGCCGGCGCCGGCGTGTTTCCGCTGCTGGTGCCGTCGTTCGGCGACAGGCTCGACTTCGATGAACTCCTATCCTCGGTCGACGGCGTCATGGTCACCGGTTCGAAATCCAACGTGCACCCCTCGCTCTATGGTGGCGATGCCAGCGAAGCCAACGGTCCCTATGATCCGGCGCGTGACGCCACCACGCTGCCGCTGATCCGCCGGGCGATCGAGCGCGGCGTGCCGCTGCTCGCCATTTGCCGCGGTATCCAGGAGTTGAACGTGGCGCTCGGCGGCACGCTGGGCACCGAGATCCAGGAGCGCGAGGGTTCGCTCGACCACCGCGCGCCGGTGAGCGACCACCAGGACGAGCGCTTCGCCATTCACCAGGCCATTTCGATCAAACCAGGCAGTTGCCTGGCCGGTGTGTTCGGCGCCGGTGAGATCAAGGTCAATTCACTGCACCGCCAGGCGATCGACCGGCTCGGGTCGAAGCTCGAGATCGAGGCTGTCGCCACCGACGGCACGGTCGAAGCGGTTTCGGTCAAGGGCGCCCGAGCCTTTGCCGTCGGCGTCCAGTGGCATCCGGAGTACTGGGTCAACTCGGACAGCAACTCGGCCAAGATTTTTCGCGCGTTCGGCGATGCGGTGCGCCTGCACGCCGCCGCGAAGGCCGGGGCACGGGCAGCGGCGGAGTAGTCAGTCGCCGGTCCTGCGGCCGCCCGCCAGCGACAGCAAGGGCGTGGCTGGCGCATAGGATTCGTAACCGTCGCCGTCGGCCACGGCGAAGGTGACGATCGGATCGACGCCGTTGGCGCTGAAGGCGACCGTGCCGTCATTCTGTTCGCGCCAGAACTTTGCCCGTTCTATGCCAGGGATCAGACGACGGCATGTCGGAGCAACAGTAAGCAGGGACAGGCCATCCGAAATTTCGGCCCCGCGGCTCACCGCGCAGGCTCCCTCATCGCCATTGGCGACCAGCCTGTAGGTGCTGGACCGCGTAACCTCTTCGGCGACGCTTTGCCCATTGCCGTTATGAAACAGCTGAACGCCGCCAAACAAGGCGGCGATTGCGATCAATGCGGAAAGCGATTTCATTCTGTCTCATCCATGCACACGGGCAGGATGAAAAATGATTTCAAAGGGTTAAGCTGGCGTTAATAAATGTGACGGAGCCACTGCCGGCATCAACGAACGCGGAAGACGAAACCGTCGAACTATTGAGGGACGGTCTGCGGATAGCGATCTGAAAGGAGTTTAAAGAGCCACTCGCGCTCGACATCGGTGGCTGCCGAACCGATCTCGACCCTCTGGGCCCCAGCGTCGACTGTCAGGCGATTGTGAGTATCGCCGTCGCGAAGCCTCAGCGATTTGAGCTGCATCCGGTCGAACCTGCGCTCAGTCCGCTTCGAAAACAGCTGCGTCCAGGCGGAGGCGCCGTAGGACGGCATTTTGAACGGCGGCAACCCAGGGTCATGGCTGACCCCGGCCGCATCGAGCCTTATCACTTCGGGCACGGAGCGCCGGAAAATGCGGCGAACCATGAGCATTGCGAAGATGCCACCGACTGTCCAAGCGCAGAGCCAGAAGGCAACAAACGCCGTAGGCCCGCCGAACGGCCTGGTCACGAGCTGATATGCGGCTGTAATCTCGCCAAAGGCCCAGCCTCCTAGCCAGCAAAGAACGAATATTCCGATCAGGTAGTTGGCGAAGGGCCGCTTTGGATACGGAATCGAAATGATCTGATCTCGGCCATTGGTGGCGACCAAAATCGTGGAATTGTCAGGCGGCTTCACCGTCATCGGTTTGCCTTTCGCTAGCCGCGAGCCTTGACATGCGCCGTCTCCGGCACCGGCGTCAGCGGCCGGCGCTCGGTGAACCAGGACACCAGATTGTCGACGCACAGATCGGCCATGGCGCGGCGTGTGTGTTCCGAGGCAGAGCCGACATGCGGCAAAAGCGAGGCGTTGGGGGCGTCGAGCAACGCCTTGGGCACGTTCGGCTCGTCGGCGAAGACATCGAGCCCGGCGGCGGCGATGGTGCCGTCGGCGAGCGCCGCCGCCAGCGCGGCCTCGTCGACCGTGCTGCCGCGGCCGATATTGACGAAGACGCCGTTGGCGCCAAGCGCCGACAGGATCTCGGCATTGACCGCCTTCTGCGTCGAAGCCCCACCAGGCGCCACCGAAATCAGCGTATCGACCGCTTCCGCCAGACCCTTCAGCGTCGGATGATACTCGTAGGAAAGACCCTCGACCCTGCGCCGGTTGTGATAGGCGACCGGCAGGCCGAACGCCTCAAGGCGCCGGGCAATGGCCTGCCCGATGCGGCCCATGCCGAAAATCCCGACGCGGCGGGCGCGCAAGGTCAGCCGGCTCAGCGGATAGTTGCCCTTGCGTACCCAGCTGCCGTCACGCAGCCAGTTTTCCGCGCGCGGCAGGTCACGGATCGTGTTGATCAGCAGCCCGATCGCGGTGTCGGCGACCTCCTCGGTCAGCACGTCGGGCGTGTTGGTGACCATGATGTTCTTCGCAGCCGCATGGCCGACATCGACCGAATCATAGCCGACGCCGAAGGAGGCGATGAGTTCGAGATTGGGCAGCGCATCCATCATCGCCGCGCTGATCCCGGCAAACGACGCAATGCCACGCACCGTGCGGCGCATCTCGTCGGTGACCAGCGCCGGGTCGGTGCGTTCGACCCTGATCTGTTTGAAGGTACGGTCGATGCGCCGGACGGCGTGGTCGCTGAAGTCCGCCGGCACCAGAATGGCGACTGCTTGCAGCTGTTCGGCCTTGGTCATGCCCGCTCCACCGGCTTGCCGGTCGACTGGCGCACATGCAGCTCCGGCTTGATCAATTCCTGCGAGGGCCGCACCGTCTGCCCGTTGAGCTTGTCGAGCAGCGCGCTGGCGGCGCGGCGGCCGACCTCGCGCTGGCCGTTCCAGACGGTGGTGAGCGCCGGCGTGGCGATCGCCGCCTCCTCGAGATCGTCATAGCCGGTGACGGAAATGTCGATGCCCGGCACCAGGCCGGCGCGCGCAATGCCGTTCATCAGGCCGATGGCGACGAGGTCGTTCCAGCAGCAGGCGGCGGTCGGTCTGTCTTTCAGCGCCAGGAACTGCCCGGCGGCCTCGAAGCCGGCCTGCTTGGTGCGCGGACCGGCGATGCGCCAGGACGGCCTGACTTCGAGCCCTGCCGCCTCCATGGCGTTGACATAGCCCTGATAGCGGTCGCGGCCGGTCGAGGTCTGGTCGGTGCCGCCGATCATGGCTATGCGCTTGTGGCCGAGCGAGATCAGATGGTTGGTGGCAAGCCCGGTGCCGTAAGCGTCGTCGCCGCGAAACACCGGCACGTCGGCGCCCTCGACGGTGCGGGCGATCAGCACCGCCGGCAGGCCGTTTTCCTCGGCCATCAGTATGTCGGCAGCTGGGGTGCCGATGGCCGGCGACATGATCACGCCGTCGGCGCCGAGCTGCAGCAGCGTGTCGATGAAGGTGCGCTGCTTTTCGAGCTGGTCGTAGTGATTGGACAGGATGAAGGTCTGCCGGCTGCGGTCGAGTTCGCTTTCGATCGAGCGCAGGATCTCGGCGAAGAACGGGTTCATGATGTCGTGGACGACGACGCCGACAATGCCCGAGCGCGAGGTGCGCAGGCTGGCGGCGCGGCGGTTGTAGATATAGCCGATGGCGCGCGCATGTTCCTTGATACGGTCGCGCGTCGCGCCGGCCACCAGCGGGCTGTCGCGCAACGCCAGCGACACGGTGGCCGTGGACACGCCGAGTGCATCGGCGATCGTCGAAAGCTTGATTTTTTGTGCCAGCGCCTTGCGCTCCCCGAACGAGCTGAATTGCGACCTAAACTGTTTAAAGGCGGCGTTATGCCACCGATCGGGGGCAAATCAAAGTTTTTTTGCCAGCGCCTCGGCCTCGACATCGGAGGCCGCGCGGCTTTGCAGCCGCAGCCGGTGCTCGCGGTGGACGATGTAGAGGCCGCTGGCGACGATGATGGCGGCGCCGACCAGCGTCCAGCGATCCGGGAACTGCTTGAAGACGATCCAGCCGGAAATGATCATCCACACCATCTGCGAATAGGGATAGGGGGCGAGCGCCGTGGTCGTCGCCAGCCGATAAGCCTGGACCAGCAGCCAGTGCCCGACACCGCCGAATACGCCAAGCATGAGCAGGATGAACCAGTGCCAGCCATCATGCGGCAGCGAGAAGGAAAACGGCAGCATGGGCAAAAGCAGCACCGTCGGCGCCAGCGCCGAAAACAGGATCAGGCTTTCCGACGTCTCGGTCGACGACATGCGGCGCGTCATGATGACATAGAAGCAGTTCGACAGCATCGAGCCGAGTGCGAAGAGATGGCCGATGCCGAAGACGCCGACACCGGGCCTTGTGATGATGAGGACCCCGGCGAAGGCGGCCAGAATGGCCAGCCAGCGCCGCCAGCCGGCCCATTCACCGAGCAGCGGGCCGGCAAGCGCGGTGATCACCATCGGCCCGAAGAAATAGATCGACGTCGTCTCGGCCAGCTGCAGGGAGCGCAAGGCCAGGATGTTGCACATGGTCGAGCCGAACAGGAACACGCCGCGCAGCACATGCGCCGGCAGGTTGACCGGGCGAAACCGCAGCGGATCGCGCCAGCCGCGCAGGAGGGTGCCGACCAGCACGACATGCACGGCAAAGCGCACCCAGGCGACGATCAGCGCCGAAACGCCGGCAAGGACGAGATATTTGCTTGAGGTGTCGAGGAAGGTGAAGAAGACATAGGTGGTCAGCATGCACAGGATCGCCACCGGCGGCGTCGCGCTTTCGACATGTCTTTGGGAAGCGTTCACTTGCAGGCCGGGGAAAAGCTGGGCTGGAGCGCACCTTTGCGGGAATTGTCGCTTGCCGGCAAGCCAATTGTCGGCCACTGCCGCGCACATGAGCTCGCTGGCACAACAATAGAAGCCGCCAGGCTTAGTCCAAGCCTCCCACGCTATGCCTGCATGCGGGCGCCCTTGGTGATCTTGTCGACCACCTTCTTCTCGGCGCGCAGCGCGATGCCGACCACCTTGGCATCTTCTGGCGCGAATTGCGCAAAGACGGCGCGGTTGGCGGCGTCGAAGCCGGTGGAAAACATCTCCTCGACATAGAGCGAGGTCGTCACGTCGCGCTCCAGCGCGCGCCGGTGGAGCGCGGCCAGCGTCGCCTGGTCTGCCGACAACACGATGACCGGCTGGATCGACAGCGGATTGTAGAGATTGCCTGAGCGGTCGCGATAGGGCTCGCCGATGATGTCGGGAAACTGCGCGACGATGCCGCTGGTCAGGAAGGCGGTGACGTTGAGTTTCTGCCAGACGGGCAAGTCTTCGCGCAGCACGATTGCAAATTTCGTATCGAACATGACAAAATGGACCATTCGAGGTTAGGCCCCGATTGCGAGGCTGAATGAGACGATGTCGTTCGAACTAGACCGCCAGGCCTCTAAGGGTCTTGGACGTTTGTGCGCGGACGCGGCGGAGAATTGCATCATCTCCGCACCCGACCCCGCCGGCATGGAGCGGATCGAGGCGCGCTTTCATGGCAGCGCCTTCGATCTGCATCGTCATGACACCTATGCGATCGGGGTGACGCTGCATGGCGTGCAGACCTTCCGCTATCGCGGCGCGACGCGGCTAAGCCTGCCCGGCCAGATCATCGTGCTGCATCCCGATGAGTTGCATGACGGCGGCGCCGGCACCGAGGACGGGTTGCGCTACAGGATGCTCTACCTCGAACCGTCGCTGATGCTGGACTGCCTTGGCGGCGCGTCGTTGCCCTTCGTCAGGGAAGCCGTGGTGCGGGACGAAGCCTTCTGCGCCACGCTGCTTTCGGCGCTGGGGCCGCTGCAACAGGAACTCGACGAGCTGTTCGTCGATGATTTTCTCGCCCAACTGATGCATGGCCTGGCACGGCATGCCGGCCAGCCGGCAAAGCCGATGGCCCGGACGGCATGGCGGGCGGCGACGCTGGCGCGGGACTATCTGACGGAGAACGCAATGCGCCCGGTGCGTTCCGGCGAATTGGAAGCCGTCACCGGACTGGACCGCTACGCCTTATCGAGGCATTTCCGCGCCGCCTTCTCGACCAGCCCGCATCGTTTCCTGGTGATGCGCCGGCTTCAGCGCGCGCGGCGGATGATTACCGCCGGCGAGCCCCTGGCGCAGATCGCGGTCGAGGCCGGCTTCACCGACCAGAGCCATTTCAACAGGCAATTCAAGAAGGCATTCGGCATGACGCCGGGGCGTTGGTCCTCGCTGATCCGGGACGCGGCTCCAGCAGCGGCCTGATCACTCGTCCGACTCGGCGTCGTCGTCGATCAGCACAAGCTCCTCGTTGGAGAGATTGGCCTCGATGCGGGCCAGCAGCTTGAACAGCGCCTTCTGGTCTTTCTTGTCGAGGCCCTTCAGCGCCTGCTTTTCGGTCTTCTTCACCGATTTCTCGATGGCGTGGATGATATCGCGGCCAGTGTCGGTGAGGAAAATATGAGCCTGACGGGCGTCGGCCGACGAGGCGCGCTTTTCCAGAAAGCCCTGCGCCTGCAGCCGGTTGATGGTCTTGGTGATGGTGGGCGGGCGCACGCCGAGGCGGCCGGCGAGATTGCCAGGCGTCTGGCCGTCCTCGCGGTCGAGCGCCAGCATGATCTGGTCCTGGCCGGCATAGAAGCCGTGCGCCAGCAGCCGGGCCGCCAGCGCGGTTCTTGCCAGCCTTGCCGCCGAATGCAGCCGGCTCATTGTTGCAGTTTTGTCCGCCTTGGCCATGGTCATCCCCTCTTCGGCCATACCGGTAGCGACAGCATAGACGCAGCCGGCCGGTTGGCAATCGACGATAAAAAGAATCCGGCGCGTGAAACAGCTTTGCCGGCAAGCATTGCGGTGCCCGCCGTGGCTAATGCCAGATGTTTATTTCAGTTAGATGACAAACGACTTTTCGCCGCACGGGAATCGCCGCAAAGGTGAGGCCCGCGTGGCGTGAGACGCGCCTTGCTCGCGACAAAGGCGCACTTTCGCAGTCATCCGGCACGCCGATATCACAGTGGCCGGGCCAAGAGCTTTGGCCCATCGGTTTGCCCCGTGCAAAAGCCCCGCACACATCCTATATGGAGCCGACAATCCCTTTTTTCGCGGCCTGGATTTCAAGGCCCAGTCATATCGAGGCAAGCCATGAGCGACGCACAGACGCAGATCCCCGTAACCGTTCTCACCGGCTATCTCGGCGCCGGCAAGACGACGCTGCTCAACCGCATCCTGTCGGAGAACCATGGCAGGCGCTACGCGGTCATCGTCAACGAATTCGGCGAAATCGGCATCGACAACGACCTGATCGTGGAATCCGACGAGGAAATCTACGAGATGAACAATGGCTGCGTCTGCTGCACGGTGCGCGGCGACCTGATCCGCGTCGTCGAGGGCCTGATGCGCCGACCGGGGCGCTTCGACGCCATTGTAGTCGAGACCACCGGCCTCGCCGATCCGGTGCCGGTGGCGCAGACCTTCTTCATGGACGACGACGTGCGCTCCAAGACCAAGCTCGATGCGGTGGTGGCGCTGGTCGATGCCAAGCATCTGCCGCTCAGGCTCAAGGATTCCAAGGAAGCCGAAGATCAGATCGCTTTCGCCGATGTCGTCGTCCTCAACAAGACCGATCTCGTCACCCCGGAAGAGCTCGCCAAGGTCGAGGCGACGATCCGCGCCATCAATCCGGCGGCCAGGATCCATCGCACGACGCGCGCCGGCGTCGCCCTGTCGGAGGTGCTCGACCGCGGCGCCTTCGACCTCTCCCGGGCGCTGGAGAACGATCCGCATTTCCTTGAGGCGCATGACGATCACCATCATGACCACGATCACGACCATTATGGCCACGATCACCACCACCATGATCATGACGGGCATGACCATCATCACCACGACCACGCGCATCCCTCAGACATCCATGATGTGACGGTGCAGTCGGTGTCGTTGCGCGGCGGCGAGATGGACCCGAAAAAATTCTTCCCGTGGATCGAGAAGATCACCCAGATGGAAGGCCCCAACATCCTGCGGCTGAAAGGCATCATTGCCCTGAAAGGCGATGATGAACGCTACGTCATCCAGGGCGTGCACATGATCATCGAGGGCGACCATCAGCGCGCCTGGAAAGACGGGGAGAAACATGAGAGCCGGCTGGTGTTCATCGGCCGCGAACTGGACGCCGAGCGGCTGAAGAAGAGTTTCGAGGCCTGCCAGGCCTAGTCAGGCTTTGCCGTGCGGTTCCAGGCTGGATGTAATGATCGAAGGAATTGCGGCCGTGGAATTTCAGAAGCCGCCGTTGACGATCGTGGCGTTTCCACGAACGCCGCCACTGCGACGGTAGGTCGGCGGTCCCTTCGCTCAGCGCCGCTTGCTCGATTTGATTGGTATCAGACCAAGCGAGCGGCTGCCGCCGCCCGTCAGGGTTGAGGTCAAAGTCGCCTGCCTGCCTCCTTCCCAGATAATGGCGGCTGACCGCCAGGCGGCCACCATTCTAGCACAAAACCCGCCGCCGAAGCGGGAGCTTGTCTATGAGGAAAGGAAGACGGGCGGGCGTGTCTAGCCAGTGCATCCTTGAAATGGTCGAATGATCGGCTTTGACCAACAGGCGATAGCTAGCGCGACGTACATCTGTGATCGAGGAGGTGCTCAGCTGCCCTTCCCCAATTTACCAGAATATAGAATCCCGGCCTCGCGTCAGCCAGCGTTGCACCGGCGACGAGTACATTTAGATCATCCATGGTGTGTCGTGCCTGAGGCAAACCGGCAACAACCAGGCCGACCACGTTAGTGGTTCGCAGATCCGGCTCAGCCACTGCCATTATCCAATAGGGTCGCCCCTTCAATATCAATGGAAACGGTTGCCAAGTCGCGTCTTGCTTCGGCCCATCTAAGGCAAGCGTCCTTTCCACCGACTCCAGCAAGCAATCGACGTGGATGTGCAACTGATCCTGGGACCGCTCAAAGCGGGAATTAACCGCCAGGCCAACAGCTGATCGTGGCAGGCCGTGTCCGAGTCTTGCTTCAACTTTCTGTCGGGCTTCCCATGCCCGGTTCCATAGTTGGGCGCTATCAGTGGAACGGGCGGATGGGCTTTCCAAGCCCGCAATCGCTGTGATTGGGGCCACCAGAAACTCGGTCCGGTGTAGAGGTGATTTGATGAGGACTGACCCATCATCCCCCTGCTCGGTCAGTATCACCTGGTCGCAGGGGAAGGCGACGCCAAGCCGCGTACTTGCAAGTGCGCAGGTCTGCACCATCTCCCACAATATTCTGCGTTTGAGGAAAGCGTAGCCGGCAGCGGCTGACAAAGCGACCAACAATGTCACGAACAGCCGAAGGCCCCTGCGCTCCAAGAAGCCCAGCACATTGTTCCTTTCTCAAACGACCGGAGCGAGCGGCGCGAGCATCGCCAAGAACATGGTTTGGGTCATCATACAATCGCAGGGTGCGGAAGTTCCGTTCCCGCCTGGAGATCACAATCGGTGGTGTTATCCCATTCCGTTGGGGAGGCCGCCATCGGGCAGGGCTTGGAGGTCAACTGCTCGCCGCCGCCGCGTTGCGCTGCCTGCGGCTTGCCGGCGAAGGCGGCGGCATCCTGCTCATCATCGATGCCAAGAGCGACCGGGTCCGCAAGGTGGTATGCCAGCTGTGGTGCAGAGCGCCTCCAGGGATCGGCTTTGACCCTGGTGATGCCATCGGCGACGTTTGCAACTGAACTGCGAGCCAAGGGGCTGCTTTGACTAGATTACAGCCTCTTGCCGCCTCGCCGATCCTCCAAGGTTGCCGGAACCGTAAACGTCGAGTAAGCCCCTGCAACCGCTGCAATTCAACTGAACAAAGATATCCATGCCCACAGTTGCCCCCCTCGACCTCGAAGGCCATTGCGTTGCCGCCGTCTTCCTTGGCGACGTGCCGCATTTCGCGCTGGCCGATGGCGCTATCCATCGACTCGACAATGGCCACAAGACCATCCAAGCCAATGACGGGCTGCTGGCGGCTTTCCACGATGCGGCCAACGACCGGCTGATCACTGGCGGCGAGGACGGCAAGGTGTTTGCCGTGAAGACAGGCGGCGAAGCCACCGAAGTGGCCAGCGCCGGGAAAAAGTGGATCACCAGCGTCGCCGCCGGGCCGCAGGGCGCCGTCGCCTATGCCACGGGCAAGACCGCCTTCGTGCGCTTCGCCGACGGCAAGACCAGGGAATTTGCCCATCCGCGCTCGGTCGAGGGGCTGGCGTTTTCGCCCAAGGGCATGCGCTTCGGCGTTGCCCGCTACAATGGCGCGACGCTGCATTTCCCGGCCGCCGAGGGCAAGCCGGTGGAACTCGAATGGGCCGGCGCCCATACCGGCATCACCTTCTCGCCGGATGGCGCCTTCCTCGTCACCACGATGCAGGAAAACGCCCTGCATGGCTGGAAGCTGGTCGACGGCAAGCACATGCGCATGAGCGGCTATCCCGGCAAGGTCAAAAGTCTGTCATGGAGCGTCAAAGGCAAATGGCTGGCGAGTTCCGGCGCGCCGGCGGCGATCGTCTGGCCGTTTTCGGGCAAGGACGGACCGATGGGCAAGGCGCCGCTGGAACTCGGCACGCGCGGCAACACGATGGTGACTTGCGTGGCCTGCCATCCAAGCCAGGACGTCGTGGCGATCGGTTACGAGGACGGCATGGTGATCGCCGCGCGCTTCGCCGACGCCAAGGAAGTGCTGCTGCGCCGGCAAGGCAAGGGCGCCATCACCGCGATGATGTGGGACAGGGAAGAGCGCCGTATCGCCTTCGGCAGCGCGGCCGGCGACTGCGGCGTCATCGACATCACGGCCTGACCTCACCGCGCTCGCGTGGCCAGCCGAAGAGGCTTGCGCCGCAGCGACAGCCCGTCGCGAATGTTGAGCGACAACAGTGCGATGTTCGTTGCGCCGGCTACCAGCTCGATCGCCTGGACGACTACGAAGAACTTGTCGAAGCGACCGGCCGTGGCAAAGCTGCTGAGCAGGAAGGCCGAGGGCACCAGCACCAGCAATCCGTTGGCGGCAATGATGCGCATGCGCCACTTCTTGCGTGCCACGACCGGGCTCTTCCAGCCCTTGCCAAGTGAGAAGCCAGACGCGCCGGCAATGATCATCGCCGGGATGAGCACCACCATGCCGGCCAGAACGCAGTTCTTGACCGTTGTGATCGCGGCCGCGTCGCCGAGCAGTTCGGCCGTAGCCGTCGACAGCCAAAAAGCCGAAACCGTAATGAGCGCGACGGCGCCCGCTGCCGCATGAATTTTGGTTTTCATTTGTATCTCCATAGCAAGCTATATATCATTGCATAGCATGCTATTCAACTATTATCTGGCAGGCATGACATTTCAGAAAGAACGATCCGCCGGATTCCTGGCCAACCACATGGCGCGGTTGTTTGCCAACGGCCTGCAGCAGCGCATCCGGCCGCTTGGCCTGGCGCCCGCCCAGTTCATGACGCTGCTGGCGCTGTGGGATGAAGACGGCCTGACGCAACGCGAACTCGTGCAGCGTCTCAATGTCGAACAGGCGACGATGGCCAACACGCTGATCCGCATGGAACGTGACGGCCTGATCGAACGACGCCTGCACCCCGAAGACGGGCGCTCGCAGTCGATCCATCTTACCGCGAAGGCCGTTGGCCTGCGCGAGCCGGCGACACAGGCCGCGCGTTCACAAAACGAGGTGGCCCTGACCGGTTTCAGCGAGGACGAGCGGCTGGTGTTCCTCGACCTGATGCGGCGCGCCATCGCCTCGATGCAGGCGGGCTGACACAACCGATCGGCGAGCCTACTCAGCCCCGCACGACACCTTGCCCGTCAGTTCCACCGGTTTGCCGTCCTTGTCCGTGTCGGCGGCGTTGTCATAGACGGCGAGCGTGTACTGCCCGTCATAGACGCCTTCGTCGCTGGCCTTGGTCAGGATCGTCAGCTCGACCGAATTGAAGGCGTTGGCCACCTCGTGCTCGTGGTAGATATTCAGCCGCAGTTCCTTGTCGTCCAGCCAGTACTGGGTCAGGTTGGAATCCTCGAACACCGTCTTGCGCAATCCATCGCCAGCCAGCCTCGCCTTGATTTCGAGATCGCCGCGAAAATTGAAGGTCGGGCCGCCCATGCCTCGGGTGACACCGGCGCCGACGTCGAATGTCACCGCCCTGTCGTCGACATTGCACCAGATGCCGCCCGAGGCGACGGCAGTGCCGGCCGACGCCAGTAGCATTGCCACACAGAGGATCGTCCGCATTTTTGTTCCCCCACCTCATTCCCGTTCATATTGGCGCTGACTTCGCCAGCACGGTCAAGCGCCGCGGGAGCAGGCTGAGCCAATGCAGGGCAGGCGCGCGGCCAATTGCGGTTGCGGACATGGATTGGCTAAGAGGGACGGACGAGAGGGGTTTTCATGCACAGCAGCGACGGTTCAAAGACGTCCATCGGCGGCATCAGCCGTGACCGCATCGTAGAATTGCGCGAGACCGAAGGCGCGGCCTTCCGCAAGGCGCGGCCGAAATCGCAGGCCAAGGTCAGCAACGGCCTGCCCGGCTTCTTCGGCGGCGTGCCGATGCACTGGATGAACGACTGGCCGACGCCATTTCCGATCCTTGTCGACAGCGCCAAGGGCGCTGCGATCACCGACATTGACGGTAACAGGCTCGACGATTTCTGCCTTGGCGACACCGGCTCGATGTTCGGCCATTCGCCGCCACCGGTGGCGCGGGCCATCCGCCGCCAGGCCGGGCGCGGCCTCACCTATATGCTGCCCTCGGAAGACGCGCTTGCCATCGGGCCGCTGCTGCAGCAGCATTTCGGCCTGCCATTCTGGCAGATCGCGACGACGGCGACCGACGCCAACCGCTTCTCGCTGCGCGTCGCCCGCGCCGTCACCGGGCGCGAAAAGATCTTGGTCTTCAACGGCTGCTACCACGGCTCGGTCGACGAGACGATGGTGCGGCTTATCGACGGCAAGCCGGTCAACCGGCCAGGACTGGCGGGCGAGTTCCGTGACCTGACCCGTACGGCGAAAGTCATCGAGTTCAACGATGTTGCAGCCCTTGAAGCAGCCCTCAAGGACAGGGATGTGGCCTGCGTCATCGCCGAGCCGGTGCTGACCAATTCCTGCATGGTGCTGGCCGACCCCGGCTTCCACGACGCGCTGCGCAGACTGACCCGCGAGACCGGCACGCTGCTCCTGATCGACGAGACACACACGATCTCGACCGGCCCCGGCGGCTACACCGGGAAGTACGGGCTCGACCCCGACTTCTTCGTGCTGGGCAAGCCGATCGCCGGCGGCGTGCCGGCAAGCGTGTGGGGCATGAGCGATGAAGTCGCCTCGCGCTATGCCGAGTACAACAGGACCAAGGAACCCGGCTATTCCGGCATGGGCACGACGCTGTCGGCCAACCCGCTGCAGTTCGCCACCATGCGCGCCACGCTCGAAGAGGTGATGACAGCGGAGAATTATGACCGCATGGACCATCTGGCGCGGCGTTTGGATGCCGGGCTGAACGGGGTGATCGACCACTATCGCCTGCCCTGGCATGTTGCCCGCGTCGGCGCCCGCGTCGAGTTCATCTGCGCGCTCGGACCGTTGCGCAACGGCGCCGAAGCCGAGACCGCGCATGCGCCGGAACTGGAGGCCGCCATCCATGTCGCGCTGGTCAATCGTGGCGTGCTGATCGCGCCCTTCCACAACATGATGCTGATCTCGCCGGCGACGTCAGGCGCACAGGTCAACCGGCTGATCAGCGCCTTCGGCGCTGTTGCGGCAAAGCTTGCGGCATGAGACAAGCGGCCATGGACAATGCCTTTGTGACCTCCCCGTCGGGGTCTTCGCCCACCGAGGCGCAAGCCTTTCTCGACGCCCATCCCGAGATCGAAGCCTTCGATATCGTGCTGACGGACGCCAATGGCGTGGGCCGCGGCAAGATCGTGCGCCGGCATGAGTTGAAAAGCATTTTCGAGGGCGGGCGGCACATGCCGATCTCGATCCTCGGCCTCGACATCACCGGCGAGGACGTGCACGAGACCGGACTGATCTGGACGACCGGCGACGGCGACCTCAGGGCATGGCCGATCCCCGGCACGCTGGTGCCCCTCTACGGCACCAATCCGCCGCGCGGCCAGGTGCTGATGGCGATGTATCACCTCGACGGCCTGCCGATGTCGTCGGACCCGCGCCTGGCGCTGGCCCGGCAGGTCGAGATCCTCGCGGCCAAGGGCCTTTACCCGGCCGGCGCCTTCGAGCTGGAATTCTTCCTATTGGCCAATGAGCGAGACGCCGACGGCAAGGTGCAGCCGGCGCGCGCCGTGCTTGATGGCCGCGTCTCGGGCAAGACGGAGGTCTATTCCGTCGACCACCTGCACGGCATGGAACCGCTGTTCTCAGACATCTATGCCGCCGCCAAGGCGCAAGGCATTCCGGCCGAGACGGTCATATCGGAATATGCGCCCGGCCAGTACGAGCTGACGCTGAACTACCGCAAGGATGTGATGCGGGCGGCCGACGACCTCGTCATGCTGAAGCGGCTGGTGCGGGCGCAGGCGCGCCGCCATGGCGTGACCGCCTGTTTCATGGCCAAGCCGATCGAGAAATATGCCGGCTCGGGCATGCATTTCCACGTCTCTCTGCAGGACAAGGCTGGCCGCAACGTGTTTACCGAAGCCGGCGGCGAGAGCTGGTCGCTACCCCTGTTGCAGGGTCTCGGCGGGCTGATCCAGACGATGGCGGAATCGATGCTGGTGTTTGCGCCGCACGCCAATTCCTGGCGGCGTTTCGTCTCGCAATCCTATGCGCCGGTGGCGCCGACCTGGGGCGTCAACAACCGCTCGGTGGCACTGCGCGTGCCGGCTGGCGACGCCAAGAACCGGCGCATAGAGCACCGGCCGTCCGGCGTCGACGCCAATCCCTATCTGATCGCCGCGACGGTACTGGCCGGCATCATCAAAGGCCTCGACGAAGGGCTCGATCCCGGCCCTGAAACGACCGGCAACGGCTATGAAGCAGCCGTTACCCGCACGACGATGCCGGCGGACTGGCGCGCCGCGATCGAAGCGGCCAAGGCCTCCAGCTTCCTGAAAGGCGCGCTCGGCGAGGATTTGCACCGCACCTTCGTGGCGATCAAACAGTCGGAATATCTGCGCGTGGCACGCACGGTCAGCGAACTGGATTACCATCTCTATTTGCACGAGGTGTGAGGACCTTGAGATGGCGGCGATCACTTTTTCGCCGCCTATGTCAAATGAGGTAGTGCGGCAGTTGCCCAGAACATATCATGAACGGATGAGCGCTCTCACCATCCGTGAAAAGCTGGCGATCCTTTCCGACGCCGCCAAATATGATGCTTCCTGTGCCTCATCGGGCTCGGCGAAGAAGGATTCGCAGCAATCCGGCGGCATCGGTTCCACCGAAGGCATGGGCATCTGCCATTCCTATGCACCGGACGGCCGCTGCATCTCGCTCCTGAAAATCCTGCTCACCAATTTTTGCATCTACGATTGCAGCTATTGCATCAACCGCTCGTCCTCGAATGTACGGCGCGCCCGCTTCAGCATCGACGAGGTGGTGAAGCTGACCATGGATTTTTACCGGCGCAACTACATCGAGGGACTGTTCCTGTCCTCAGGCGTCATCCGCTCGCCGGATGAAACCATGGGCGAGATGGTCGAGGTGGCGCGACGGCTGCGGCTGGAAGAGAAGTTTTCCGGCTATATCCATCTCAAAACCATTCCGGAAAGCTCTGCCGAACTGGTCGAGAAGGCGGGGCTCTATGCCGACCGGCTGTCGATCAATGTCGAGCTGCCCACCGATGAGGGCGTCAAGAAACTGGCGCCGGAAAAGAAGCCGGAAACGATCCGTCTTTCCATGGCCAGGCTGCGCCAGAAGATAGAGGAAAAGGCCGAGCCGACGCTGAGGACCAAGAAGCGCGAACGCTTTGCGCCGGGTGGCCAGTCGACGCAGATGATCGTCGGCGCCGACAAGACCTCGGACGACGGCATATTGCACACCAGCGCGCGGCTCTATGGCAGCTATCATCTGCGGCGGGTTTATTACTCGGCCTTCAGTCCGATCCCGGACTCGTCATCGTCGCTGCCGCTGCAGAAGCCACCGCTGATGCGCGAACACCGGCTCTACCAGGCCGACTGGCTGATGCGTTTTTACGGGTTCTCGCAGCCGGAAATCCTGGCCGGCAGCAGCGATGGCATGCTTGATCTCGCCATCGACCCGAAGCTCGCCTGGGCGCTGCGCAATCGAGGCCAGTTTCCAGTCGACATCAATCGCGCGGATCGCGAGGCGCTGCTGCGCGTGCCTGGCCTCGGCACCAAGGTGGTGGCAAGAATCCTGGAGACGCGGCGCCACCGGCGAATGCGGCTCGAAGATGTCGGGCGGATCTGTCAGTCGATCGCCAAGCTTCGGCCATTCATCATCGCCGAAGGCTGGTCGCCAGGCGCTGTCACCGACAAAACCGGCCTGCGCGACACCATCGTGCGTTCCTGCGAACAGCTGTCGTTGTTTTGACCATGCCGTCGGCCGAGCTCAACCTTGCCCGATACAGTGTCTTGCTCGAAAGCGAGACCGATTTTGCCGGTTGGCGCGACGCGGCCCGTCGCCTGGCGCTGAACGAGGTCAGGCCCGAGGATATCAGCTGGCATGTCGCGGCCGGTTCGGACCGGACGCGGAACGATTTGCCGGCCGCGCCGCAAGGCTCACAACTCGTGGTGCCGCGCGACTTCATCGGGCAGGCGGAAACCGCCTTCTGCCATTCCGATCCCACCCGGTTCGCCTTTCTCTACCGGATGCTGTGGCGGCTGCGCAGCGAGCCTAAGCTGCTGTCGATCGCCTCGGATCCCGACACCAGGCGGCTTGAGGCCATGGAAAAAGCGGTGCGGCGCGACAGCCACAAGATGCATGCCTTCGTGCGCTTCCGGAAGATAGGCGATGGCGCCGAGGAGCGTTATGTTGCCTGGTTCGAGCCTGATCATTTCATCGTTGAGCGCAATGCGGATTTCTTCGTCAGGCGCTTCACGGGCATGCGCTGGACGATCCTGACGCCGCACACCTCCGCCGATTGGGATGGTGAAAGGCTGGCGATCGGGCCGGGTGCGGCCAAAGGCGATGCTCCGACTGAGGATGATACCGAGGCGCTGTGGCGCACCTATTTCGAGAACATCTTCAATCCAGCGCGGCTGAAGGTGAAGGCCATGCAGAAGGAGATGCCGAAGAAATATTGGCGGAACCTTCCCGAGGCCTCGCTCATTCCAGAGCTGATCGCAGGAGCGGACAAGGCCGCCAAGGAGATGATTGCCAGAATGCCGACAACGCCCGCACCGCACCACGCCAAGGTGCAGGCAAAGCATTGGCCAAAGCGTGAGCCGACACAGACGCCGGGAGGTGATGCCGCCAGCAGCATTTCCGAGCTGCGCGAGGCCGCGAAAGGCTGCCGCCGCTGCCCGTTATGGCGCGATGCGACGCAGACCGTGTTCGGCGAAGGGCCTGACAATGCCAAGGTCATCTTCGTCGGCGAACAGCCCGGCGATCAGGAGGACCTCGCCGGCAAACCTTTCGTCGGTCCGGCCGGCAAGGTGTTCGACGCGATCCTCGACGAGGCGGAGGTGGATCGCCAAAAAGTCTACGTTACCAACGCGGTCAAGCACTTCAAATTCGAGCCGCGCGGCAAGCGCCGTATCCATTCCAAGCCGAATGCCGGTGAGGTGCAGGCCTGCCGCTGGTGGATCGACAGGGAATTCGCACTGATCAAACCGGATCTTGCCGTGGCGCTCGGCGCTACGGCTGCCTTGTCTTTGCTGGGCAAGGCCATACCGGTGACAAAGATGCGCGGCCAAGTGATCGAACGAGAGGATGGCCTGCGCGTGTTCATCACCATCCATCCCTCCTTCATCCTGCGCATCCATGAGCCGGCCGACAAGGAGGCCGAGCGCGAGCGTTTCCTGCGGGATATGAGAGAGGTGAAGCGGTTGATGGTTGCCTGAACCGGTCGCCTATCGGATCAGGATCGCCCTGAGATCATTGACATTCGTGCCGGTCGGCCCCGGCACGAAAAGATCGCCAACTGCATTGAACGCCGTCCAGGCATTGTTGCCGGCCAGCATTGCCTTGGCATCGACGCTTGCAGCGCGCATGCGCGAGACGGTCGAACCGTCGGCGAAGGCCCCGGCATTGTTTTCCGAACCGTCGATGCCGTCGGTGTCGGCGGCCAGGGCGTGAATGCCTTGCACGCCGTTGATGCCAAGGGCGAAGGCGAGCAGGAATTCCGAATTGCGGCCGCCCTTGCCTTTTGCCCGCAAGGTCACGGTTGTTTCGCCGCCCGAGAGAATGAGCACCGGTTTCGAAAATGGCCGGTCGCGCGTCGCCACTTCGCGGGCAATGGCGGCATGGACGCCGCCGACCTCACGCGCTTCGCCCTCGATGGCATCGGAGAGGATGACGGCCTCTATCCCTTGCCGCTTGGCTTCCGCCGCTGCCGCTTCCAGCGACACGCCGGCCGAGGCGATCAGATGCACTTCGTTGCGCGAAAAACGCTCATCTCCAGGGTTTGGCGCATCGGCCGCCGGCGAACTGATATGCGCCATCACCGAAGCCGGCAGCTTCATGCCATAGGCAGATATCGACGCCAACGCGTCTTCCCGGCTGCCGGTATCGGGGATCGTCGGACCGGAGGCGACAAGAGCCGGGTTGTCACCGGGAATGTCGGAGACAACCAGCGACACCACCTTGGCCGGCCAGGCAGCGGCGGCCAGCCGGCCGCCCTTGATGGTCGAGACATGCTTGCGGATGGTGTTCATGGCCGCGATCGGCGCGCCGGAGGCAAGCAGCGCCTCGTTGACGGCAATCTCGTCGGCCAGCGTCAGGTTGGCCGCCGGCGACGGCAGCAGCGCCGAACCGCCGCCGGAAATCAGCGCCACGACCAGATCGTCCGCCGTCAGGCCCTGGACCTTTTCCAGCAGTCGCCGTGAGGCTTCCAATCCGGCAGCGTCCGGCACTGGATGCGCCGCCTCGATGATCTCGATGCGTTCGCATTTCGCGCCATAGCCGTAGCGCGTGACGACCAGCCCTTCGATCGGCCCGTCCCAGACCTTCTCGAAGGCAGCCGCCATCTGCGCCGAGCCTTTGCCGGCGCCGATGACGATGGTGCGACCCTTCGGCCTGGCCGGCAGATGATCCCTGATCGTTCGCTCCGGATCGGCGGCGGCAACGGCGGCGTTGAAGATGGAGGTGAGAAAGGCCTTGGGATCGAGCACGGTCATTCGGCGTCCGTAGCCAGTGCCAGCCCACGCTTGTCGACACCCAAGTGGTCGCACAGCGCATCGACGACCACGCCGTGATCCTCGCGCTCCGGCAGCCCGGAAACCGCGATCACGCCGATAACGCCGGCGCCCTTGACCGTCACCGGAAAACCGCCGCCGGCGAGCACATAGTCGGAGATGTCGAGGCCCTCGCCGATCTTGAAGGCGCGGTCGGGGCGTTGCTGCTCCAGCACCATGCGGTAAGTGCTCCTCAGGAACCGTTTCACCACATTGATCTTGCGGCGCGCCCAATCGGGATTGGAAGCATTCGACCCCGGCATGGCCGCATAGAACAGCGGCCGGTCCCACAGCCTGATGTCGACGATGATGGGCAGGTTTTCGGTGATTGCGCGGTGGCGGATGGCGGAGCCGATCTTGAAGGCGACGGCCTCATCGAAGGCTGGGAAGACAAGAACTTCTTCCTGTTTCCGGATCAGAGCGATGTCGTCAGCAACGGCCATGTCGTTCCCCTGTCAACTTCGCCGCACGCTTTGACCGATGGCTGCCGCCGGGTCAAGCAATGAACGCACCCCGGCGCTCTAATTCGCCATATCGCTCTTGGCCGCCCGCCCCGCGACATAGACCTCGCGCACGGCGCGGTCGTCGCCCAGGGTCTGCAGCAGGAACAATTCCTGCGCCAGCGTCTGCGCCGTTTCCATCCTCAGCCGCATCGCCGGCGTCGCCCTAGCGTCGAGCACGACGATATCGGCGTCGGTGCCTTGATCCAGCGTGCCGATCTTGCCGGCCACGGACAGCGCCTCGGCATTGCCGCGCGTGATCTGCCAGAAGGACTGGAACGGGTTGAGCTTCTCGCCATTCAGCGCGATCACCTTGTAGCCCTCGTCCATGGTGCGCAGCATGGAGTAATTGGTGCCGCCGCCGACATCGGTGGCGGCGGCTATGCGCAGCGACTTTTCCCGGCGGCGAAAGCGCTGGTAGTCGAACAGGCCGGAGCCGAGGAACAGGTTCGAGGTCGGGCAGAACACCGCCACCGAGCCGCTCTCTGAAAGCGCATCGGCCTCGCGCTCCGACAGATGGATGCAGTGGCCAAACAGGCTGTTTTTGCCCAGCAAGCCGTAATGTTCGTAGACATCGGTGTAGTCGCGCGACCACGGGTAAAGCTGCTGCGTGAAGGCGATTTCGGCGTGGTTTTCGGACAGATGCGTCTGCATGTGCAGGTCGGGATGCTCGCGGCACAGCGCGCCGGCCATCTCCATCTGCTCCGGCGAGGAGGTGATGGCGAAGCGCGGCGTAATGGCATAGTGCTGGCGCCCCTTGCCGTGCCACTCCCTGATCAGCGCCTTGGTGTCGTCATAGCCGGATTGCGGCGTGTCGAGCACGCCTTCGGGCGCATTGCGGTCCATCATCACCTTGCCGGCGATGTTGAGCATGTTGCGGTCATGCGACTCGGCGAAAAAGGCTTCGGCGGAAGCCTTGTGCACCGAGCAGTAGGCAGCCACCGTCGTGGTGCCGTGCCGCACCATCTCATCGAGGAACAGCCGCGCGATGCGGCGGCCATGCTGGGCGTTGGCGAATTTCGTTTCTTCCGGAAAAGTGTAGGTGTTGAGCCAGTCGAGCAGTTCGGCGCCGTAGGAGGCGATGACCTGCATCTGCGGGAAATGCACATGGGTGTCGATGAAGCCCGGCAGCAAGAGGTGCGGCCGGTGATCGATTTTCTTGGCCCCCTCACCGGCCTGCTTCTCGACGTCCGCATAGGCGCCTGATGCAACGATCTTGCCGTCGCTGATCACCAGGCCGCCATCTTCCTCGTAGCGCCAGGCCGAATGGTCGTCGATGGTCTCGGGCCAGCGCACGAAGGACAGCATGCGGCCGCGCAGAAGTGTCGAATTCATGCTTATTTCCCCGCGCCTTCGAACCAGGCCACCAGCAGCGCCCGCTCCTTGTCGGTGATCTGGCTGACATTGGCGGGGGGCATGGCGTGGCTGCGGCCGGCCTGCAGATAGATCTCGCGGGCGTGGTTGGCGATATCAGCATCGGTGTCGAGCATCACCCCCTTGGGCGCGTGATAGATGCCTTCATAGACCGGCTCTTGCGCATGGCACATCGAGCAGCGGCCGAGCACGGTGTCGCGCACCGCCGGGAAATGCGCGGAAGCGATGTAGATATCCGCCGAGGCGGAGGCCTTGGGCTCACCGGTCAGCACCTTCGGCACGGTCGACAGCCAGATGATGATGATGAACAGGACAAGCGCGCCGAGCCAGGTCCAGTGCGGGTTGCCGGCCCGCTTGTGCACGGTGTTGAAATAGTGCCGGATCAGCACGCCGATGATGAACACCAGCGAGGCGATGACCCAATTGAACTGCGTGCCGAACGCCAGGGGATAGTGGTTCGACAGCATCAGGAACAGAACGGGCAGCGTCAGATAGTTGTTGTGGAGCGAGCGCTGCTTGGCGATCTTGCCGTATTTCGGGTCAGGCTTGCGGCCGGCGATCAGGTCGGCGACGACGATCTTCTGGTTGGGGATGATGACCATGAAGACGTTGGCCGACATGATCGTGGCGGTGATGGCGCCCAGGTGCAGGAAGGCGGCGCGGCCGGTGAACAGATGCGTCAGCCCCCAGGCGATGAACACCAGCACGCAGTAAAGCACCAACATCAGGCCGGTATCGCTTTTTCCCAGCGGCGAGCGGCACAGGAGATCATAGACCACCCAGCCGACGCCGATCGTGGCCATGGACAAAAGGATGCCGACCGGCACCGACATTGGCAGCACATTGGGATCGATCAGGAACAGGTCGGCGCCGGCATAGTAGACCACGCACAGCATGGCGAAGCCGGACAGCCAGGTGGCGTAGGATTCCCATTTGAACCAGGTCAGGTGCTCCGGCATCTCGGCCGGCGCCACCAAATATTTCTGGATGTGGTAGAAGCCGCCGCCATGCACCTGCCATTCCTCGCCGAAGGCGCCGGCCGGCATGCCCGGACGCTGGCGCAGGCCGAGATCGAGCGCTACGAAATAGAAGGACGAGCCGATCCAGGCGATGCCGGTGATGACATGCAGCCACCGCACGGCGAAGCTCAGCCAGTCCCAGAAAATCGCGAAATCCATCATTGAAGTCGTCCCTGCCGATGACGCGACTTTACGGTGTCGCACGCAAACGGAAAGAGGCGAGGTGTACGATGACTTTCAAAAAAAAATGGAAAATACTAGGCTAATCGCTGCAAACCGGCGAAGGTGCTCCGAATGGCCTATCTCGACAACATCGCCGTCTTCGTCCGCGTCGTCGAACTCGGCAATCTGTCGGCGGCTGGCCGCGACATGCGCATTTCTCCGGCGGTCGCCTCCAACCGCATCAAGGAACTGGAGAAGCATCTGGGCGTGCGGCTGTTCAACCGTACGACGCGGCAATTGATGCCGACCGAGCATGGCACGGTTTTCTACTCGGGCGCCAAGCAGGTGCTGGAGGCGATCACCGAGGCGGAAGCCGCGGTGTCCGCCTTGTCCGGCCAGCCGCGCGGCACCATTCGCGTGACAGCGCCACTCGGCCTCGGGCGCCGGCTGGTGGCCTCGGGCATTCCCGATTTCCACGACAAATATCCTGACATCGAGGTGCGGCTGAGGCTCTCGGACCACAATGTCGACATCATGAAGGAAGGCATCGACGTCGCTTTCCGGCTCGGCATCATCGAGGATTCCAGCCTCAGGATGCGCGGCATCATGGAATGCGAGCGGGTGCTGGTGGCGGCGCCGAAATATCTGGAGGCGCGCGGCGAGCCGGCCGAGCCGCAGGAGCTGATCGGCAAGAAACACGACTGCCTGATGCTGCGCTATTCCGGTGCGCGCGAATATGTCTGGACGCTGCAGACCCCCACAGGGCCGCAGAAATTCGAGGTGCATGGGCCTTACGACACGGACGATGGCGACGTGCTGACCGGCTGGGCACTGTCGGGACGCGGCATCATCAACAAGCCGCGCTTCGAGGTCGAACCGTTCATCCGCGACCGGCGGCTTCAGGTGATCCTGGCCAACACGCCGCCGACGCCGGTGCAGTTCGCCGCCGTCTATCCGCACAAGAAGCTGCAGGACCCCAAGGTACGGCTGCTGCTGGACTTCATGGCGGAGCGCTGCCAGCGGTTGATCAAGGATATCCTGGCCGGCAAGTAATCGGCTGGCCGACAAGTGAGGGTCCACTGGTCTATCCGCCGGACTTGCCTTGCGCACCGGCGAACCTAGGTTGACGCAATGCATCTCGCCATTTCGCTCAACATCGCTGCCGCCAAAGGACAGGCCGTTCTGGATTTCGGAGAGATCAAGACCTTCGTGCGAGCGGCAGAGGCGGCCGGCATCGACATGGTCGTGATTTCCGATTCCGCGGAAGGGTTATCAAGCAGCCCATTCGAAGCGACAACGCTGCTGGCCTCCCTGGCGACCGTCACCGATAAGATTGGACTGGTTGCCTCGGCCTCGACGGTTGCCCATCAGCCCTACAATCTGGCGCGCCGTTTTGCCTCGCTCGACATCATCAGTCATGGCCGCGCAGGCTGGCATGCGACGATGGCGCAAGGCCCACGCGAAGCCGCCAATTTCAGCCGGCCGGAAGGATTTTCCGACACGGACTTTCGCCGCAGCGAGGAATATATCGGCATCGTTCAAGGCCTGTGGCAGGGCTGGGATGCCGACGCGTTGCTGTTCGACAAGACCGGCGGCAGATTCCATGATCCCGAGAAAATGCACCTGCTCGATCACAAGGGCGAGTTCTTCTCCGTGCGCGGGCCGCTGAACGTCGCGCGTTCGCCGCAGGATGCGCCGGTGCTGGTGCTGTCGGGCCTAACAGAAGCCGATTTCGACATTGCCGCCCGCACTGCCGATGTCATTTTGTTGGAGAGCGGAACGGCCGAGAGCGCGAAAACACGCTTTGATGATCTGAGGCGTCGTGCCACGGCCGCTGGGCGCGATCCGGACGCCGTGAAGGTGCTGACGAATATCTCGTTCGCCCCCGACGATGAGCCGGCCGCCAGCATGGACAGGCTGGAAACCCAATTGCGGGCGAAAAGCTGCGATGGCTTCAACATCCAGTTGCCCGCGCAGCACTCAGCGCTCGACGATTTCGCCGATCGTGTTCTGCCGGCGTTGCGGCAACGCGGCCTTGTTCGAGAGGGCTATCGCGGGGCGACGCTGCGCTCGCATCTTGGACTTGCCGGCGGAGGTGACCAATGACCGCGCAGATGAAGCTCGGCGCCTTCCTCTGGGCGACTGGTCACCACATCGCTGCCTGGCGGCACCCGAAAGCGCATGTCATGGCCGGCATCGACATCGACCACTACATCCAGCTGGCGCGCACGGCGGAAGCGGCGAAATTCGACATGATCTTCTGCGAGGACGCCGCGGGCCTGCGCGAAGCCAATGTCGGCATCGCCAGCCAGACGTCGCGCTCGATCGGCTTCGAGCCTATCAGCCTGCTGTCGGCACTGGCCGTGCGGACCAGCCACATCGGCCTCGTTTCGACGGCGTCGACAAGCTACAACGAGCCTTACGGGCTGTCGCGGACCTTTCTGTCGCTCGACCATCTGAGCGGCGGCCGGGCCGGCTGGAACCTGGTCACCTCGGCCAGCCCGATCGAAGCAGCCAATTTCGGCTCGACGGGCCTCAAGCCCCATGCCGACCGCTACGAGCGTGCGCGCGAGTTCGCCGAGGTGGTCACCGGATTGTGGCACGGCAAGGCTCCCGGCCATCACGGCCAGAGCTTTTCGGTGCGCGACCCGCTCGACCTGCCCCGTTCGCCGCAGGGCGCGCCGGTCATGGTCCAGGCCGGCGCCTCGGATGTCGGCCGCGACCTTGCTGCCCGCACCGCCGACGTGGTGTTCACGGCAGCGCAGACTTTTGAGGAAGCCAAAGCCTTCTACGATGATCTCAAGGAGCGCATGGCCGCCTATGGGCGTGAGCCCGACGACATCAAGATCATGCCCGGCGTGTCGCCCGTGGTGGCGGAAACCGAGGCCGAGGCCCGCGAGAAGCACGAGGAATTGCAGGAACTGATCCCCGACGATGTCGGCGTGGCGCTGCTCTCCAGCTACCTCAGCATCTCCGATCTCTGGCGCTATCCGATCGACGGGCCGCTGCCCGAACTGCCGGAGAGCGAGGGCATGAAAAGCCGGCAGGCGCTGGTCGTCGAGCAATCGCGCCGCGACGGCCTTTCCATCCGCCAGCTGGCTCGCCACTTCGCCGGTGCGCGCGGCCATTGGCGCATTGTCGGTACGGCGGCGCAAGTGGCAGACGAGTTGCAGGCGCGGTTCGAAGGCGGGGCGGCCGACGGCTTCAATGTCATGCCGTCCTATTTCCCGGGCGAGCTTGATGCCTTTGCCACGCTCGTCGTGCCGGAACTGCAGCGGCGCGGCCTGTTTCGCCGGGAGTATGAGGGTCGCACGTTGCGCGACCATCTGGGCTTGAGACGGCCGGCCTGAGCACCAGCAAAAAACTTAGCCGGCCATCTCCCTGTCATGCGGACGGTCGGCATTTGGTGCGGTGTTGTGACTGACCAGCGCCGTCATGATTTCGGCGGCTGCAAGTGCGGCAATGACTTGGGGGCGCTTGTCCTTGACGGCGTCGCCGCCGATCGGCGTGACGAGGCGGGCAAATTCCGCATCGCTGCCATCCGCCGATTTCAGGAACCAGTTCCTGAACGTGGCTTTCTTGGTCTTCGAGCCGATCATGCCGACATAGGCCGCATCGTCGCGTTTCAGCGCTTCGGCGACGATCAGGAAATCAAGCGCGTGGTCATGGGTGAGGATGGCGAAAGCAGTGCCGGCGGGCGCGTTGCGCACCTCGGCCTCAGGCATCGGCGTCAGCCGCGTCTCGACGGTTTCCGGCATGCCTTGCAGCGCCTCGGCCCGCGTCTCGATGACGACTCCGTGTACGGGAAGGAGCGCAATCGTCGACGCCAGCGCCTGGCCGACATGGCCGCCACCGAAGATATAGACGTGCGGCAGGTGGGCTTCTTCGACTTCGGCCGCCGAAACCAACTCAGCAGCGAGCGCGCTGTCGACAAGCCGGATCAAGACTTCGACGCGCCCGCCACAGCATTGGCCAATCTCGGGCCCGAGAGGCACGTCGAGCGTGGCGCAGACTTCATCGACCTCGATGCGGGCCTCTTTGCCCTCTAGCTTGCGGTGAAATGAAGACGCCACCGTCTGCCGCGCCTTGTCGATCGCCATATATTCGAGCTGGCCGCCGCCGATCGTGCCGAAAGTCGCCTCCCGCGAGACGAGCATGAAGGCGCCCTTCTCGCGCGGCGTCGAGCCCTTGGTGCCGGCCACTTCGACCAAGGCGATGCGACCTTGGCCAGCCAGGAAGTCTTTCAGGCTTTGCACTTTCGAATTCATCATTCGCATTCCCGTGCGGGAAACATAGGGTTTTTCGGCCTGAATTGCACGTTTTGCCGGATTCAGTCCTTCGCCTCACCTTTCAGCCGCTCGATCGTCATCAGCACACGCTCCGGCGTCGCTGGAGCATCAAGGCGCGGACAGATCCTGTGATCGGCGACGCTGGCCACCGCATCCGACAGCGCGTGCAGCACCGACATGCCGAGCGGGAAGGGCGGCTCGCCGACCGCCTTGGAGCGATGGATCGTCGGCTCTCCGGCTTCCGGCCAGTCGGCCAAAGTGACGTTGAAGATCTTCGGCCGATCGGAGGCGAGCGGGATCTTGTAGGTCGACGGTGCGTGGGTGCGCAGCCGGCCCTTGCCGTCCCACCACAGCTCCTCCGTCGTCAGCCATCCCATGCCCTGGATGAAGCCGCCCTCGATCTGGCCAAGGTCGATGGCGCGGTTCAGCGAACGGCCGGTCTCGTGCAGGATATCGGTGCGCTCGACCACATATTCGCCAGTCAGCGTGTCGACCGAGACTTCCGAGCAGGAGGCGCCGTAGGCGAAATAGTAGAAGGGGCGGCCCTCGCCCTTGTCGCGGTTCCAGTGGATTTTCGGCGTCTTGTAGAAACCCGCCGCCGAGAGCTGGATGCGCGCCATGTAGGCCTGCTTGACGAGATCGGCGAAGGCGATCTCCTGGTTGCCGATGCGCACCCGGTTGGGCAGGAACAGCACCTGATCGCGCGGCACCTGGTATTTCTCGGCGGCGAAATCGGTCAGCCGGTCCTTGATCTGGCGGGCGCCATTCTGTGCCGCCATGCCATTGAGGTCGGAGCCGGACGATGCCGCGGTGGCCGAGGTGTTGGGCACCTTGCCGGTGGTGGTCGCGGTGATCTTCACCTGGTCGAGATCGATCTGGAATTCTTCCGCCACCACCTGCGCGACCTTGAGGTAGAGCCCCTGCCCCATCTCGGTGCCGCCATGGTTCAGATGCACCGAACCATCGGTGTAGACATGCACCAGCGCGCCGGCCTGGTTGTAGTGGGTGGCGGTGAAGGAAATGCCGAACTTGACCGGCGTGAGCGCCAGGCCGCGCTTGATGAAACGGCTGTTGGCGTTGAAGGCCGATATTTCGCGCCGCCGCCGCGCATAGCTGGCGCTCTCCTCGAGTTCGGCGACGATGCGCTGGATGATGTTGTCCTCGACCGTCTGGTGGTAGGGCGTGATGTTGCGGTCGCTGGTGCCATAGAAATTCGTCTTGCGGATCTCGAGCGGATCCTTGCCGACCGCGAACGCCACCTCGTCGATGACGCGTTCGGCGCCGACCATGCCTTGCGGGCCGCCGAAGCCCCGAAAGGCGGTGTTCGACACGGTGTTGGTGTAGAGCGGCGCCGATTGCGCGTGCACGGTCGGCCAGAAATAGGTGTTGTCGCAATGGAACAGCGCGCGATCCGTCACCGGGCCCGACAGATCCGACGAGAAGCCGCAACGCGCGGCGAACATGAAATCGACACCGAGAATGTTGCCCTCGTCGTCGAAGCCGACTTCGTAGTCGACGAGGAAATCATGACGCTTGCCGGTGGCGATCATGTCGTCGTCGCGGTCGGGCCGGATCTTGACGGCGCGATGGTGTTTCTTGGCAGCGATGGCCGCGAGCGCGGCAAACTGATTGCCTTGCGTTTCCTTGCCGCCGAAACCGCCGCCCATGCGGCGGATCTCCACCGTGATGGCATTGCTGGGTACGCCGAGCGCATGGCTCACCATGTGCTGGACTTCGCTCGGATGCTGGGTCGAGGAATAGATGGTGACGTCCTGATCCTCGCCGGGAACGGCCATGGCGATATGGCCTTCAAGATAGAAATGCTCCTGGCCGCCGACGCGCATCTTTCCCTTCAGCCGGCGCGGCGCCGCCTTGATCGCAGCGGCGGCATCGCCGCGCTTCAAGGTAAGCGGCGGCGTGACGAGCTTGTCCTTCTTCGGATCGAGTTCGCCAATGTCGGTGACGAAAGGCAATTCCTTGTATTCGACCTTGGCCAGCCTGGTGGCGCGGCGTGCCTGCTCGCGGGTTTCGGCGATAACGCAGAAGATCGGCTGGCCGAAGAACTCGACCTTGCCGTCGGCGAGCACCGGCTCATCGTGCCGACCGGTCGGCGAAATATCATTCTCGCCCGGCACATCCTTTGCCGTGAGCACATCGACGACTCCGGAGGCAGCGCGCACCGCCGAAAGGTCCATGCGGGTGATGGTGGCATGCGCGGCGGCCGAGAGCCCGAGGCAGCCATGCAGCGTGCCGGATGGTTCCGGCATGTCGTCGATATAGACGGCTGTGCCGCTGACATGCTTGTGAGCGGAATCATGCCGCTGATCGGTGGCGACGCCGCCGACGATCTTCTCGGCCTTGAGGTTCGATGTGGCGTGCTTGTTCATCATGCCGCCTCGTTGCGGGACACCTGGAAGGGCGCCCTGGTGCCGCTGGTCTCGGCGAAGAAACGCAACAACAAGTTGCGCGCCGCAAGCGCCCGGTATTCGGCTGAGGCCCGCATGTCGGTGAGCGGGGTGAAATCCCTACCGTATTGTGCCATCGCCGCCTCGACCGTCTCTTCGGTCCATGGCTTGCCGAGCAGCGCCTTTTCGACAAAGGACGCCCGCTTCGGCGTCGCTGCCATGCCGCCATAGGCGATACGCACATCGGCGACCGTGCCGTCCTTGGCCAGCGTCAGGAAGAAGGCGCCAAGCGCAGCGGTGATATCCTCGTCGCGCCGCTTGGTGATCTTGTAGACGGCAAATTTCTCTCCCTTGGCCGGCACGGGCACGTGCACGGCCTCGACGAATTCGCCCGGCTGCCGGTCCTGCTTGCCATAGGCGATGAAGAAGGTTTCCAGCGGGATCGTGCGCCGCTTCTTGCCCTTGCGCAGGGTCAGGCGCGCGCCGAGCGCGATCAGGGGCGGCGGCGTGTCACCGATCGGCGAGCCGTTGGCAATGTTGCCGCCGATGGTGCCCATGTTGCGCACCTGTTCACCACCGATGCGGTCAAACAGCGGCCCCAGCGCCGGGATGCGTTTCGACAGCGTCGAAAAGGCTTCGGTGTAGGTGACGCCGGCGCCGATCGAAATGACTCCCTTGTCTTCGGCGATGGTGCACAGCCCATCGAGATTGCCGATGAAGACCGCCGGAGAGATGTCGCGCATATGCTTGGTCACCCACAGGCCGACATCGGTCGCGCCGGCAACGATGGTGGCGCCGGGTTCCTGGTCGAGCACAGTGGCGAAATCGTCGACATTGGCCGGCACGATGAGCCGCGCCCTGGCCGAACCGATCTCGACCCGCGCGCCGTCCCGCAAGGCTTCCAGCCTCGCCGTGATCGCCTTGCGCTCGACAGCCAGCGGATCCTTCCCCGCTTTGCCGTAGCTGGAGATGGCGTGCGCGGCGCGCATGATCGCTTCATAGCCGGTGCAGCGGCAGAGATTGCCCTGCAGCGCCTTTTCGATCGCCGCGTTCGATGGATCCGGCGACTTCATCCACAGGCCATAGAGCGACATGACGAAGCCCGGCGTGCAAAAGCCGCATTGCGAGCCATGAAAATCGACCATCGCCTGCTGGACGGGATGCAACTGGCCGGGCTGACCACGCAAATGTTCCACCGTCACGACATGGGTGCCGTCGAGCGAACCGAGGAAGCGGATGCAGGCATTGACGCTTTCATAGACCAGCCGGCCGGCCGAAAGCCTGCCGACCAGAACGGTGCAGGCGCCGCAATCGCCCTCGGCGCAACCTTCCTTGGTGCCGCGCAGCGAACGGGCGAGCCGCAGCCAGTCGAGCAGGGTCGCGTCCGGCGCCACCGAGGACAGCACGACATCCCTGCCATTGAGGATGAAGCGGATTTCGTTGCGGATATTGACCTTGGCCATGCCTCAGCTCCCCCTGTAGGTCGAATAGCCATAGGGCGAAATGAGCAATGGCACGTGATAGTGCACCGCCTCCGCCATGCCGAAACGGATCGGCACGCTGTCAAGGAAGGCCGGCTCGGGCAGCTTTGTGCCCTGGCCGCGCAGATAGTCGCCGGCCGCGAACACCAGTTCGTATTCGCCAGCGCGGAACTCGGCGCCGACCAACAGCGGCGCGTCACAGCGGCCGTCGTTATTGGTTGCGACCGTCTTCAGATGTGTCCTCGCCGAACCGTCGAGACGATAGAGTGCGATCGACAACCCGGCCGCCGGCTTGCCGGTCGCGGTGTCGAGGACATGCGTCGTCAGACGTCCGCCATCGGCTTTCGACGTTTCTGCCACTGGCGCCTCCCATTTCCAATATGAACGAACTGGCCCGGTACAGTCGAACAAAGCAATGAATTGTGCGCCAATTAAAGGCGATGCATAAGTCCCGGTCGAGCGGAGCGGCACAAAAACACTTTCAAAAATTTCAAGGGAATGCGGCGGCAACCCTTTCGACTATCCTGATCACAACTTCCGGCAGTGTCCGGCAGGAGGGGCAATGCGTTACGAAAGAGACATGCACGGCTACGGAGCCAATCCACCGGATCCGAAATGGCCCGGCGGGGCGCATGTCGCCGTGCAGTTCGTCGTCAATTACGAAGAGGGCGGCGAGAATTGCGTGCTGCATGGCGACAAGGCGTCGGAAGCCTTCCTGTCGGAGATCGTCGGTGCCGCACCATGGGTGGGACAGCGCCATTGGAACATGGAATCGATCTACGAATATGGCGCGCGGGCCGGCTTCTGGCGGCTGCTGCGCCTGTTCAGCGAACGCCAAGTCCCTGTGACCTGCTACGGCGTCGCCACAGCGTTGGCACGCTCGCCCGACCAGGTCGCGGCCATGCAGGACGCCGGCTGGGAAATCGCCTCGCATGGGCTGCGGTGGATCGACTACCGCGATCATAGCGCCGAGGATGAGCGCCGCGACCTCGAAGCGGCGATCAAACTGCATTACGAGGTGACGGGCCAGCGCCCGACCGGCTGGTATACGGGCCGCACATCGGTCAATACGGTGCGGCTGGTGGCCGAAGAAGGCGGCTTCGACTACGTCTCCGATACCTATGACGACGAACTGCCCTACTGGTTCGAGCATGCCGGCGGCACGCAGCTCATCATCCCCTATACGCTCGACGCCAACGACATGCGCTTCGCCACGCCGCAGGGCTTCAACTCGGGCGACCAGTTCTTTTCCTATCTGAAAGACAGTTTCGACACGCTCTATGCCGAGGGCAAGGCCGGGCGGCCGCGCATGATGAATATCGGCCTGCATTGCCGCCTCGTCGGGCGGCCGGGCCGGGTCGCGGCGCTGAAACGCTTCGTCGACTATGTCAAATCGCATGACAAGGTCTGGCTGGCGCGGCGCATCGACATCGCCAAGCACTGGCAGGAGAACCATCCCTACAAGCCAGCGGCGCTGCGCCCCTCCAAGATGGAATTCGAAACATTCGTCCACACGTTCGGCGGCGTGTTCGAGCATTCGCCCTGGATTGCCGAGCGAGCCTACGAGTTGGAGCTGGGCCAGGCGCACGACACGGCCGGCGGCCTGCACAATGCGCTCTGCCGCATCTTCCGCGCCGCCAGCGAGACCGAGCGGCTGGGTGTGCTCAACGCCCATCCCGATCTTGCCGGCAAGCTGGCCAAGGCCAGGCGGCTGACGGCGGAATCGACCAGGGAACAAGCCTCCGCCGGCCTCGACGCGCTGACCGACAAGGAACGCGAACTGTTCTCCAAGCTCAACGCCGCCTACGTCACCACTTTCGGTTTCCCCTTCATCATCGCGGTCAAGGGCAAGACCAAGGAGGAAATCCTCGCCGAGTTCGAGGCGCGCATCGGAAACAGCCGCTGCGTCGAATTCGAGATCGCCTGCAAACAGGTCGAGCGCATCGCGCTGCTCCGCCTCAGAGACATGCTACCGCAATAGGTTTGAACCCATGGATACGATCAGGATGCCAGAGCGCACCTACTACGCACCACATGGCGGCCATCCCGGCCAATCTGAATTGCTGACAGGCCGCGCCGTCTTCACCGAGGCCTATGCCGTCATCCCCAAGGGCGTGATGCAGGACATCGTCACCAGCGCCTTGCCGTTCTGGGACAAGACCCGCGTCTGGATCCTGTCGCGGCCACTGTCCGGTTTTGCCGAGACATTCTCGCAATACATCGTCGAGGTGGAGCCCGGCGGCGGCAGCGACCGGCCGGAACCCGATGCCGGCGCAGAAGGCGCCCTGTTCGTGGTCGAGGGCGAACTGACCGTTCTGCTTTCCGGCAAGAAGCATGTGTTGCGGCCAGGTGGCTTTGCCTTCCTGCCGCCGGCGAGCGGCTGGACGGTTCGCAACGAGGCCAAGGCGGCGGTCCGCTTCCACTGGATTCGCAAGGCCTACGAAGTGGTCGACGGTCTCGATATGCCGGAAGCCTTCTTCACCAACGAGCAGGATATCGCACCGACACCGATGCCGGGCACCGAAGGCCGCTGGGCGACGACACGCTTCGTCGACCCGGCCGATTTGCGCCACGACATGCACATGACCATCGTCACGCTCGAGCCGGGCGCGGTCATTCCGTTCGCCGAAACGCATGTGATGGAACACGGCCTCTATGTGCTGGAAGGCAAGGCGGTCTACCGCCTCAACCAGGACTGGGTCGAGGTCGAGGCCGGCGACTATATGTGGCTGCGCGCCTTCTGCCCGCAGGCCTGCTATGCCGGCGGCCCGGGAAAGTTCCGCTATCTGCTCTACAAGGACGTCAACCGGCACGCCAAGCTCGGCGGGGCCGGTATCGGCGGTCGCGCGCGGTGACCCGCATCACAGCACAGAAGCTGACCCGTGAGGCCTTTGCCCCCTTCGGCGATGTCATCGACATGGGTGGCGACAACCACTACCCGATCAATGGCGGCAAGGCTGAGCGCTACCACGATCTGGCGACCGCCGAGGCCACAGGGCCGAACGCGCGCGTGCTGATCTCGATGGTGCGCGGCACGCCTTACGAACTGCCGCTGAAACTGACCATGGTCGAGCGCCACCCCTTCGGCAGCCAGGCCTTCATTCCGCTGTCGCCGCGTCCGTTCCTGGTTGTCGTCTGCCATGACGGCAAGGAGGGGCCGGGCGAGCCGCACGCCTTCATCACCGCGCCCGGACAGGGCATCAACTATTCCCGCAATCTCTGGCACGGCGTGTTGACGCCGCTCGGCGAGCCCCAGGACTTCCTTATCGTCGACCGTGGCGGCGACGGCTCCAACCTCGAAGAGTTCCATTTTTCGCACGCCTACGAGATCCATCTCCCCTGAAAGCTTTCCCCATGACCGATATATCGCTGATCGACCGCCTGCTCGACGTGATCGAGCACGACATCGTGCCGAAGACGGCGGAAGGCGTCGCCCACGGCAACAAGCTGTTCGGCGCGGCGATCCTGCGCAAGGACGACCGCTCGCTGGTGCTTGCCGAAACCAACAACGAGATGGAAAACCCGCTCTGGCACGGCGAGGTGCATTGCCTGAAGCGGTTCTACGAGATGCCGAGGGCCGAGCGCGTCGACACCAAGGATGCGCTGTTCGTCGCCACGCACGAACCCTGCTCGCTCTGCCTGTCGGCGATCACCTGGACCGGCTTCGACAATTTCTACTACCTGTTCAGCCACGAGGATTCGCGCGACAGTTTTGCGATCCCGCACGATCTGAAAATCCTAAAAGAGGTCTTCACCCTCGACCCCGGCGGCTACAATGCCGAGAATGCCTATTGGAAGAGTTTTTCGATCCGCAGGATGGTACGGGCGTTGCCCGACGCGCAGCGTCAGCGGCTGGAAACGCGCATCGGCAAGATCTCGGCACGCTACGACGAACTGTCCGACGCCTACCAGGCGAGCAAGAGCGAAAACGACATTCCGCTGAACTGAGGTTGTGCCGCAGGTAACGGCACAGGTCGCATAATTCGCTGCTCCAGTCGCGAATGGCGATTGAAACTTGCCGCGCCGCGGGGCGTTATGCGCACCCATGAAAACCATCACCGAATTTCCCCGCAAGGTCGTCGAATTCCCCGATATGGGCATCGTCATGCCGGATGGCTGCCGGCTATCGGCGCGGGTGTGGATGCCGGAGGATGCCGGCGACGAACCAGTGCCTGTCATTCTCGAGCATTTGCCCTACCGCAAGCGCGATGGCACCATCTTTCGCGATCAGCTGACGCATCCCTATTTCGCCGGCCACGGCTACGCCTCGATCCGCGTCGACATGCGCGGCAATGGCGATTCCGAAGGGCTGATGGACGACGAATATTCCGAACAGGAGTTGCAGGATGCCTGCCACGTCATCGCCTGGGCGGCGGCCCAGCCCTGGTGCAACGGCAATGTCGGCATGATGGGCATCTCCTGGGGTGGCTTCAACTGCCTGCAGGTTGCGGCCAAGCAGCCGCCGGCGCTGAAGGCGGTGATCAGCCTGTGCTCGACCGTCGACCGCTACGCCGACGACATCCACTACAAGGGCGGCTGCCTGCTGATCGAGAATTTCGGCTGGGCCTCGACTATGCTCTCCTACTCGTCGCGGCCGCCGGACCCGCTGATCGCCGGCGACAACAGATGGCGCGATCTGTGGCTGACCCGGCTGGAGAACCAGCCCTTCCTTTTGCCGCTGTGGCTCAGCCACCAGCACCGCGACGCCTATTGGAAGCGCGGCTCGATCTGCGAGGATTTTTCGGCCGTCAAGGCCGCCGTGCTGTCGATCGGCGGCTGGCATGACGGCTACCGCAACACGATCTCGCACCTCGTCACCAACATCGAAGCGCCGGTCAAGGGCATTGTCGGCCCCTGGATCCACAAATACCCGCACTATGCCGGACCCCAGCCGGCCATCGGCTTCCTGCAGGAAGCGCTGCGCTGGTGGGACCACTGGCTGAAGGGCGCCGAGACCGGCGTCGAGGACGATCCCGCCTACCGCGCCTATGTGCTGGACAGCGTGCGCCCGGCGCGCTGGCATCCCGAGCGGCCCGGCCGTTGGGTGGCCGAGCAACAATGGCCGTCACCCGCGATCAAGACCCAGGCCATCGAACTGCTGCCCAAGGGGAGCAAACCGGCCATCATTGCCTCGCTGCAGAATTGCGGGCTGGCCGGCGGCGAATATTTCCCGTTCACCTTCGGCCCGGAATTGCCGGGCGACCAGCGTCCCGACGATGCCTTGTCTGTCTGTTTCGACCAGCCGGAGCTCACCGAGGCCATCGATATTGTCGGCGCGCCGGAAGTCCAAGTCACTCTCTCCTCCGATCGCCCGCAGGCCAACATCGCGGTGCGGCTGTGCGACGTGCATCCCGACGGCGCTTCCGAACTGATCTCCTATGGCGTGCTCAATTTGACGCATCGCGACTCGCACGAATTCCCGCAGGCCCTGGTGCCTGGCGAGACCGTGTCGGCGCGCGTCGTGCTCGATCAATGCGCCTACCGCGTGCCGACCGGCCACCGCCTGCGCATCGCCGTGTCGAACGCCTATTGGCCCATGATCTGGCCGTCGCCGGAGCCGGTGCAGCTGAGCTTGTCGGCGGCGAAACTTGCCTTGCCGCTACGCCCACTGGCAAAAGGCGACGAAGCGACGTTCGCCGAGCCGGAAGGTGCTACGCCCTGGGCGACCGAGACGATCCGTGCCGCCAACTCCGAGCGCCATGTCGATCGCGACGAAAAGACCGGAATCGTCACGCTTTCCATCGCGGATGATTTCGGCGCGGTGTGTGATCTCGACCACGGCCTGGTCAATGGCAGCATCGCCCGCGAGACCTGGGCTATCCATCCTGACAATCCATTGTCGGCCTCGGGGAAAACACACTGGACGCAGACACTGTCGCGAAATGGATGGTCGGTGCGTACCGAGACATGGGCCGAGATGCGATCGGACGCACAAAACTTCATCGTCAGCGCCAGAATCGAGGCCTATGAGGGTGAAAAAATCGTCTTCAAGCGCAATTTCGAGGAGAAAATCCCGCGCGCGCTTATTTGAGCGCCGACACCCTTGGTCCAAATGCGACGTACGATTTACGCCACGGCATGTCGCATTCGGTCTTGCTTACGGCATTGGCTTACCCTCATTATTCAGGGAGAATTAACAACAAAAATCGACCGTAGAGTCGAACCAACAGAGTGAGGAACTCAAAATGTCGAACGAACTGGAATTCCTTAGCCGGCGTGTCGCAGCAGGCAAGCTGAGCCGTCGTGATTTTCTCGGTCGCGCGGCAGCGCTCGGCATTGCCGCACCCTTCGCCAATTCGCTGCTTTCAAGTGCTGCGCGCGCGGCAGGCCCGGTCAAGGGCGGCACGCTGAAGGCCGGCCTGGTCGGCGGTGAATCCACCAACAGCCTCGATCCGGCGCTGATGATGACGCAGGTGCCGTTCGCCTTCGGCAAGTGCTGGGGCGAAATGATCGTCGAACTGTCGCCGGACGGCAAGCTCGAGAACCGCATTGCCGAAGAGATCGGCTCGTCCGACGATGCGAAGACCTGGACCCTGAAAATCCGCGACGGCGTCGAATTCCACAACGGCAAGACCGTGACCGCCGAGGACGTGGCCGCCACGCTGGAGCGCCACTCGGACGAGAAGTCGAAATCCGGCGCGCTCGGCTACATGAAGGGTATCGCGACCATCAAGGCCAGCGGCAAGGAAGTGGTGCTGACGCTGAAGGAGGCCAATGCCGACCTTCCCTACCTGCTCAGCGACTATCACCTGATCGTCCAGCCGAATGGCGGCAAAGACAAGCCCGATGCCGGCATTTCGGCCGGCCCGTATGTGGTCAAGACCAACGAGCCCGGTGTGCGCCATGGCGGCGAGCGTTTCGCCAATTACTGGCAGGGCGACAAGATGGGCCATGCCGACCAGATCGAAGTCATCGTCATCAACGATGCGACGGCGCGCACGGCGGCCCTGCAGGGCGGCCAGGTCAACATGATCAACCGCGTCGAGCCGAAGATCGTCGACCTGATCAAGCGCGTGCCGGGCGTGACCATCCGCAACCATGCGGGTCCGGGCCACTATGTCTTCATCATGCATTGCAACACGGCGCCCTTCGACAACAACGACCTGCGCATGGCGCTGAAGCTCGCCATTGACCGCGAAGAGATGCTGACCAAGGTGCTGCGCGGCTATGGCTCGCTCGGCAACGACTTCCCGATCAACGCGTCCTATCCGCTGTTCACCGAAATCGAGCAGCGCAAGTACGATCCCGACAAGGCCAAGTTCCACTATAAGAAGTCCGGCCATGATGGCACTGTTCTGCTGAGGACTTCGGACGTCGCCTTCCCCGGCGCGGTCGATGCCTCGCAGCTCTTCCAGCAGAGCGCGGCCAAGGCCGGCATCAAGATCGAGCTCAAGCGCGAGCCCGGCGACGGCTACTGGAACGAGGTCTGGAACAAGCAGCCCTTCTGCGCCTCCTACTGGGGCGGACGCTCGACGCAGGACCAGATGTACTCGACCGCCTATCTGTCGACCGCCGACTGGAACGACACACGTTTCAAGCGCCCGGACTTCGACAAGATGGTGCTGGCGGCGCGCGCCGAGCTCGACGAGGCCAAGCGCAAGCAGATGTACCACGACATGGCCGTCATGGTGCGCGACGAAGGCGGCCTGATCCTGCCGATGTTCAACCAGTTCATCGACGCCACCGGCGCCAAGGTCGATGGCTGGGTGGACGATCCGCACCAGGAACTGATGAACGGCTACGCCCTGGCGAAGTGCTGGCTGCAGGCCTGAGTCCGGCTTTGCGGAGATGTCCTCACCGATCCTGAAGCTAATTGCCCAGCGCGTCGCGCTGGGCATCCTCCTTCTGCTGGCCATTTCGGTCCTGATCTTCGCCGGCACGCAAATCCTGCCCGGCGACGTCGCGCAAGCCATTCTGGGACAATCGGCAACGCCGGAGTCGCTCGCCAATCTGCGCGAACAGCTCGGCCTCAACGACCCGGCCTATGTCAGGTATTTCCACTGGCTCGGCGGCGTGCTGACCGGCGACCTCGGCACTGCCATGTCGAGCGGCCAGGATATCGCCACCTCGATCAAGGGCCGGCTGTGGAACACGCTGTTCCTGGCCTTCTGGGCGGCGGTCGTGGCCGTGCCGCTGGCAATCATCCTCGGCCTGATCGCCGTGCGCTACCGCAATGGCTGGGTCGACAAGCTGATCTCCGGGCTGGCGCTCGCCTCGACCTCCTTCCCGGAATTCTTCATCGGCTATCTCCTGGTCTATTTCTTCGCGGTGAAATGGCAGATCTTTCCCGCCATCTCGACCGTCTATGACGGCATGCCCTTTGGCGAGCGGATGCAGGCCATCGCGCTGCCGGCGACGGCGCTGACGCTGGTGGTGCTGGCCCACATGATGCGTATGACCCGTGCGGCGATCCTCAATGTCATGCAGTCGGCCTATGTCGAGACGGCGGAGCTCAAGGGGCTCTCGGCCTTCGCCGTCATCCGCAAGCACGCCTTCCCGAACGCCATCGCGCCGATCATCAACGTCGTCATGCTCAACCTCGCCTATCTGATCGTCGGCGTCGTCGTGGTCGAGGTGATCTTCGTCTATCCCGGCATGGGGCAATATCTGGTGGACCACGTCACCAAGCGCGACGTGCCGGTCGTGCAGGCGGTCGGCCTGATCTTTGCCGCCGTCTACATCAGCCTCAACATCATCGCGGACATTGCGGCGATCGTCGCCAATCCGCGTCTGCGACATCCAAAGTGAGGGGGCGGGCATGCTCGATATAAGACGCATTCCCATCCCCGCCCTGATCGGCCTGGTGCTGACCGCCCTGTTCGTACTGGCGGCGATCTTGGCACCGTGGATCTCGCCGCACGACAATGCCGAGATCGTCGGCGACGTCTGGGAACCAATGTCGGCCGCGCATTGGCTCGGCACCGACAATCTCGGCCGCGATCTCTTGTCGCGCATGATCTACGGCGCCCGCATCACCCTGTTCATCGCCGTGCTGGCCACCGCGCTGTCCTTCTCGCTCGGCGCCATACTCGGTTTCTCGGCGGCGGTGTTCGGCGGCTGGTTCGACACGATCCTGTCGCGCCTCGTCGACCTGCTGATGTCGATCCCGACCCTGATCATGGGCCTGGTCGTGCTCTCCGTGCTGCCGACAAACCTGGTAACGCTGATCCTGGTCATGGGCATTCTCGACTCGACCCGCGTCTACCGCCTGTCGCGCGCGGTCGCCGTCGACATCAACGTCATGGATTATGTCGAGGCGGCAAAACTGCGCGGCGAAGGCAGCGCCTGGATCATCTTCCGCGAAATCCTGCCCAATGCGCTGTCGCCGCTGGTTTCGGAACTCGGCCTGCGCTTCATCTATGCTGTCCTGTTCCTGTCGACGCTGTCCTTCCTCGGCCTTGGCGTGCAACCGCCGGACGCCGACTGGGGCGGCATGGTCAAGGAAAACAAGGACGGCATCGTCTTCGGCATCGCCGCAGCACTCATTCCGGCGGGGGCGATCGCCGCGCTCGCCATCTCGGTCAACCTTGTCGCCGACTGGATTCTCAACCGCACGACAAGCCTGAAGGGAGGACGCGGGTGATGGCCGACAGCAAAGCGAAGCCCGGCGTGCTGCTCGATATCAGGAATCTGCGCATCGAGGCCACGGTCTACCCGCCCGGCGAGGCGCCAAAGAACATCGTGCTGGTGCACGATGTCTCGCTGACGCTGGAAAAGGGCAAGGTGCTGGGCCTGATCGGCGAATCTGGCGCCGGCAAGTCGACCATCGGCCTGTCGTCGATGGGCTATGGCCGCGGCGGCGTGCGCATCACCGGCGGCGAGGTGATCCTCAACGGCCGCGACATCCTGAAGGGCGGCAAGGAAGGTTTCCGCAAACTGCGCGGCCGCGAGGTCTGCTATGTCGCGCAGTCGGCGGCGGCCGCCTTCAACCCGGCGCACCGGCTGATGGACCAGGTGGTGGAAGCCACGCTGCTGCATGGCACGGCGACACGCGCCGAAGCCGAGAAGCGCGCCGTCGCGCTGTTCAAGAAGCTCAGCCTGCCGAACCCTGAAACCATCGGCGAACGCTTTCCGCACCAGGTCTCGGGCGGCCAGCTTCAGCGCGTCATGACGGCAATGGCGCTGTGCTCGGAACCCGACCTGATCGTCTTCGACGAGCCGACAACGGCGCTCGACGTGACGACGCAGATCGACGTGCTGTCGGCGATCAAGGATGCCATCCGCGACACCCATGTGGCGGCGCTCTACATCACCCACGACCTTGCCGTCGTCGCCCAGGTCTCCGACGAGATCATGGTGCTGCGCCATGGCAGGCTGGTAGAATGGGGCGGTACAAGGCAGATCATCAAGGAGCCGCGCCAGGAATACACCAACGCGCTGGTCTCGGTGCATGAGATCGAGCACCAGGAGCAGAACCCCGGCGCCACGCCGTTCCTGTCGGTGAAGAACGTCACCGCCGCCTATGGCGGCGGCCACGTCAAGGTGCTGAAGAACGTCTCGGTCGACATCTACCCCGGCCAGACGCTGGCCGTGGTCGGCGAATCCGGCTCGGGCAAGTCGACGCTGGCGCGCGCCATCACCGGACTTTTGCCGCCCGAACAAGGCACCGTCACCTTCGATGGGCGCCCGCTCGCCAACCGGCTTGCCGACCGGCCGAAGGAAGATCTGCGCCAGTTGCAGATGATCTACCAGATGGCCGACGTGGCGATGAACCCGCGCCAGACCGTCGGCACTATCATCGGCCGGCCGCTCGAATTCTATTTCGGCATGCGCGGCAGGGAACGCGACAAGCGCGTCGCCGAGCTGCTTGACGAGATCGAGATGGGCAAGGGCTTCGTCGACCGCTATCCGGCCGAGCTTTCCGGCGGCCAGAAGCAGCGCGTCTGCATCGCCCGTTCGCTCGCCGCCAAGCCGAAGCTGATCATCTGCGACGAGGTGACCTCGGCGCTCGATCCGCTGGTGGCCAACGGCATCCTCAAGCTGCTGCTCAACCTGCAGCAGCATGAAAAGGTCGCCTATCTCTTCATCACCCACGATCTGGCGACGGTGAAGTCGATCGCCGATTCGATCGCGGTGATGTATCGCGGCGAAGTGGTTCGCTACGGCTCGAAGAGCAAGGTTCTGACGCCGCCCTTCGATGCCTATACCGACCTTCTCCTGTCGTCGGTTCCGGAGATGGAGATCGGCTGGCTGGAAAAGGCGATCAAGGGGCGGCGCATGGCCAGCGCGGGGAACTAGCGACCTGCTGGTCGGGCGGCTGTCGTCATCCAGATGCAACACGAAAGCGCCACACGTCCTTGCGGACGGGCGCTGCCCGTGACGTTGTTTTCAACAGGGGGTAGGAACATGAAGACGGAACTCGACCATCTCGCCGATCTCGCCGGACAGGGCCGGATGTCGCGGCGCGACTTCCTTGGCCGCACGGCGGCACTGGGTGTGTCGGCGGCGCTGGCAACGACGCTGGCCGGGAAAGCCTTCGCACAGACGCCGGTCAAGGGCGGCATCCTCAAGGCCGGCCTGCAGGGCGGCGAGTCGACCAACAGCCTCGACCCCGCGCTGAACCTCAGCCAGGTCACCTTCAGCTTCGGCAAGCAGTGGGGCGAATATCTGGTCCGGCTGATGCCCGACAACAGCCTGACCAATATGATCGCGCAGGAGATCGGCGCATCCAAGGATGCCAAGACCTGGACGATCAAGGTGCGCGACGGCATCGAGTTCCACAACGGCAAGACCGTCACCGCCGAAGACATCGCCGCCACCATCGAGCGCCATGCCGACGAGAAGTCCAAATCCGGTGCGCTCGGCATCCTCAAGAACATCAAGGGCGTCAAGGCAAGCGGCAAGGAAGTCATCGTCACGCTCGGCGATGCCGACGCCGATTTCCCCTATCTGATGGCCGACTACCACCTCGTCATCCAGCCGAATGGCGGCAAGGACAATCCCAATGCCGGCATCAGCGCCGGTCCCTACAAGGTCACCGTCAACCAGCCCGGCGTGCGCCATGGCGGCGAGCGCTTCGCCAATTACTGGCAAGGCGACAAGATGGGCCATGCCGACCAGATCGAGATCGTCGTCATCAATGACGCCACCGCGCGGCTTGCGGCGCTGCAGGGCGGCCAGGTGCACATGATCAACCGCGTCGAGCCCAAGGTCGTCGACCTGGTCAAGCGCATCCCCGGCGTCAGCATCGAGAACGTGTCGGGCAAGGGCTACTACCCGTTCAACATGTTCTGCGACACCGCGCCCTTCGACAACAACGACCTGCGCATGGCGCTGAAACTCGCCATGGACCGCGAGGAAATGCTGACGAAGATCCTGCGCGGCTATGGCTCGGTCGGCAACGACTTCCCGATCAACGAAGCCTACCCGCTGTTTTCGACCGACATCGAACAGCGCAAGTTCGATCCGGAGAAGGCGGCCGCGCTCTACAAGAAGTCGGGCCACAGCGGCTCGATCCTGCTGCGCACTTCCGATGTCGCCTTCCCCGGCGCCGTCGACGCCGCCCAGCTCTATCAGCAGTCCTGCGCCAAGGCCGGCATCAAGATCGAGATCAAGCGCGAGCCCGGCGACGGCTACTGGTCGGAAGTCTGGAACAAGCAGCCCTTCTCGCTCTCCTACTGGGGCGGGCGCGCCACGCAGGACCAGATGTATTCCACCGGCTACGTCTCGACCGCCGACTGGAACGACACGCGCTTCAAGCGGCCGGAATTCGACAAGATGCTGCTTGCGGCGCGCGGCGAGCTCGACCAGGCCAAGCGCAAGGCGATCTACCACGACATGGCGGTCCTGATGCGCGACGAGGGCGGCCTGATCGTGCCGTTCTTCAACCAGTTCATCGATGCCGCCGCTACCAACAAGATCGGCGGTTTTGCCAAGAGCCCGATCGGCGAGATGATGGATGGCTACGCGCTTGGTGAGTGCTGGCTCAACGCTTAGCCGGACCCTGCCTGTCTGATTCACGTGCCCCGTCTGATTTACATACAAGAACGCCGTGTGCCAGAAACGGCACGCGGCGTTCCCGTTTCAACAGCCAGACATCATGGAGCAGCCCATGGCGCTCAAATCCAAGCTTCTGCTGATCATCCTCGACGGCGTTCCCTATCGCAACTGGCGCCGGCTGATGGGCAATCTCGAAGGCTGGGTGCAATCGGGTGAAGCGCGGGTCTGGAAGATGCGCTCGGTGCTGCCGTCGACCTCGGCCTGCTGCTATGCCTCGATCCACACCGGCGTGTCGCCGCAGGTGCATGGCATCCTTTCCAATGAGAATCGGTTCCGCGTCGGGCAGCCCGACATCTTCTCCGAAGTCAGCAAGGCCGGCGGCAGGACCGGGGCGGTCACCCACTCCTACTGGTCGGAATTCTTCCGCTCCCACCCGTTCGACCTGGTCGAGGACATGGAGTATGACGAGCCGGGTGGGCCGATCACGCATGGCCGCTTCCACACCATGACCGGCTACAACGCCCGCAACCAGATGACGCCGAGCGACGTCGATTTGTTCGCGACGCTGACCATGCTGACCAAACGCCACGGCATCGACTACGGCATCCTGCACACCTGCACGCTGGACTCCATGGGCCATCGCTTCGGCCATGACTGCCACGAGATGGACCATGCCGTCTACGCGATGGACGGCATGCTGGCCGCCTTCCTGCCGGGCTGGATCGCGGCCGGTTACGAGGTGATGGTCACCGCCGACCATGGCCAGACCGACCGCGGCCACCATGGCGGCCATGATGACGAGATGCAGGATTTCGCGCTGTATTATTTCGGACAAGGCCAAGGGCCTGAAGCCGATACGCTGCTCGACCAGCTGCAGCTGGCGCCGACGGTGCTGAGGCGGCTCGGCGTGCCGGTACCGGCGACGATGAAGGCGAAGCCTTTCTTGGGTTGAGCGGGGCGCCTTTCCTTCTCCCCTTGCGGGAGAAGGTGGCCTCGCGAAGCAAGGTCGGATGAGCGACTATCTGAGGTGTCAAGTTGCATTTGCGAATTCGTTACGCGCGTCGCGTGCTTTTGCATTGAGAATGACGAGCAGCTTGCGGGCGAGCGCAATGCGGATGACCATTTTCTCCTTTCCGGCAGTCTGCAACCGTTGCTTGAAAGCTGCCAGATGCGGATCATATTTGGCAACGATGCTGGCAACGAGAAAGAGGACGCCGCGCGGCCCTGCCCGACCGCCGCGCACTGGTCTTCGACCGCTGCGCTTGCCACTGTCATTGGCGATCGGCGCCAGGCCGGCCAACTTGGCG
>NZ_QZXA01000048.1 GCF_003601985.1 Mesorhizobium jarvisii | reverse complement strand
AGCATGCCGGGCCTGCGCCCCAGGGGATGAAGCGACCGGCGACGCAATGGGTCAAGCCTGGCATCATTGGCCGTGTGAAGCACTTGCGCGGCGAAGAGGATCTGCGGCACGGTTCGCTGCAGGATTTTCGTGAGGAATGAGCAAGCGAGGGAGCGATTTTCTCTATCTTTGGATTTCGGACCATCTATCCGACGATCCGATCA
>NZ_QZXA01000047.1 GCF_003601985.1 Mesorhizobium jarvisii | reverse complement strand
ACCAGTGCGCGGCGGTCGGGCAGGGCCGCGCGGCGTCCTCTTTCTCGTTGCCAGCATCGTTGCCAAATATGATCCGCATCTGGCAGCTTTCAAGCAACGGTTGCAGACTGCCGGAAAGGAGAAAATGGTCATCCGCATTGCGCTCGCCCGCAAGCTGCTCGTCATTCTCAATGCAAAAGCACGCGACGCGCGTAACGAATTCGCAAATGCA
>NZ_QZXA01000046.1 GCF_003601985.1 Mesorhizobium jarvisii | reverse complement strand
CCGGGCCATCGGCGCCGAACGTGTTGTTGTAGTCGGTCGTGACGTTGCCGCCGACGGTGGTCGCGGCGCCGTCCTCGGTCAGCGCGCCGGCATTCGCATTGTGCGCAACCGGCACGTCGTCGACGATGACGATGCTGATGGTGCCGTCGCCGTGGGTCCCGCCGATGCCGTCAACCGCGACGGCAACGCTGTCGGGCAGCGTGTTGTTGCCGTTGCCGGCAGGGTGGG
>NZ_QZXA01000045.1 GCF_003601985.1 Mesorhizobium jarvisii | reverse complement strand
GCCGTTTTCGCCCGTGTGAGCGTTTTCAGGGTGCAGCCGACCATCACGCGCAGCCAGGTGCCGTAAACCTCCAGGACATCCTCATCCACACAGAGGTAGAGGGTGGAAACCGAGCTCACGAGCTCGGTTTCCACCCTCTACCTCTGTGTGGATGAGGATGTCCTGGAGGTTTACGGCACCTGGCTGCGCGTGATGGTCGGCTGCACCCTGAAAACGCTCACACGGGCGAAAACGGCGCCGCCAAGG
>NZ_QZXA01000044.1 GCF_003601985.1 Mesorhizobium jarvisii | reverse complement strand
GGCGTGGACGGTCTCGAAATCTCCCGGCCGGACGGACAGCTTCGCATCGTCGTCGCTGGAAAAGACGGCACTCGGCTCAGCTCGACCGGAACGACGCCACGCGCTCCCGGCTTCGCATCCGCAATCGTGAAGGCGCCGATGGCCGGCCACTTCTGTGTCGAGCACCCGGCCACCTACGCCGCGCCGCAAAATCTGCCGCGCTCCGTATCCGATGCGGATATCGTTGGCTTTGTCGGGGTAGGGCACATCCTGCTTCCCCTTCGCGCCGGACACTCCGGTGTTTTGACCAGGCTGCTCGCCGAGCCCGGAGCGCTGGTCGGCTTTGGTGATCCTCTGTTCGAAATCGAGCTCCCATCATGATCGCCACGACGAATAGACA
>NZ_QZXA01000043.1 GCF_003601985.1 Mesorhizobium jarvisii | reverse complement strand
CTTCCACGCGACGGGCTGCGTATTTCTTGGTGATAGCGGAAATAATTGAGGAATCCAGACCACCAGAAAGCAGCACACCGTAAGGCACATCAGACATCAGATGGCTTTTAACTGAATCTTCCAGTGCCTGACGCAGCTCGTTTTTGTCGGTCACGTTATCTTTCACCGCATCGTAGTCGAACCAGTCGCGATGATAGTAAGAACGGATTTCGCCGTCCTGGCTCCACAACTAGCTCCCCGCCGGGAACTCTTTAATCGTGCGGCAAACTGGCACCAGCGCTTTCATTTCTGAGGCCACATACAGCTGACCGTGTTCGTCATACCCCATATACAGTGGGATGATCCCCAGATGGTCGCGACTAATCAGGTAGGCATCTTTTTCGCTGTCGTAC
>NZ_QZXA01000042.1 GCF_003601985.1 Mesorhizobium jarvisii | reverse complement strand
ATACACTGTTTCTGCCATCTGAATTTAGTAAATAGACACTCTGAACCCCGGATTCAGGAACGACTCACGCGGAGTGTAATCCAGCGGTTTACCCTGCCAGTCGTGAACGTGCGCTCCGGCAGCTGCAGCTACAGCATGTCCAGCGGCGGTGTCCCAAATATTCGTTGGTCCGAAGCGCGGGTACAGCTGCGCCTGTCCTTCCGCCACCAGGCAGAATTTCAGCGAAGAGCCGATGGACGTGGTCTGATGTTCGCCAAGCTGTTGCAGATACTCTTTCAGCTCCGCATCCGCATGGGAACGGCTGATCACCACCAGCGGCGGGCGCGCATCGCGGACCTGAATCTGCTTGCGCACACCGCACTCTTCTTTCCACGCTTTGCCTTCTGCCGCGCTGTACATTACGT
>NZ_QZXA01000041.1 GCF_003601985.1 Mesorhizobium jarvisii | reverse complement strand
CTTCAAAAGCTGTGCACACCTGTACAAAGGAATCTTTGTTTACTGTCTTGGAATTGAACTCAGGTGTGTATCATCGATCCCTTAGATTCTTTGTCTGTTTACTGCTGTTGTCCACATTTCCTTCTAGTGTTTCTCTGAGGATGTCTCTTGTGATCTCTCTGGGTTCTGTTCCTAACTGCTTAAGTATTTCCTTAATGTCTATTTCGTGTTGGGCCATGCTTGGGCCTTACTGTGGGCCAAACGGGGTCTTGGTGGATTTGATCTGTTTGTTAAGTTCTGTTCAGGTGCTCTAGGGTTGCACTATAAAAGGACACCCTTTGTCTCAAATGCTTTCATTCACTAAACGGCTGAAACGGCTATCCTTCTCAGATCCACTCGTCTTATTGTTTCTTTGCAAATATGTCG
>NZ_QZXA01000040.1 GCF_003601985.1 Mesorhizobium jarvisii | reverse complement strand
GCACTGCATCCAGTTGTTGCGCCTTAAGCCAGTCGCGCAGCGAAGCGAGTAATGTCATCTGGATTTTCCTTCTTACAGGCTATCGATTAACAATTTGCCTTTACGGAACATCATCAGACGCAGGAACACCACCATCAGCGCAGTTATGACTGCCCCCAGCGCGATCCCCGCCATATAGACGCCCAGGTTAGTGACCAGCGGCCATGCCCAGATAGCGGACTCCGGGAACCATTGCACTGCGCCCAGCCAGACAGCGGCGGTTGAGCCGACAATAGCGCCGACCATATACGACGGAATGGCGGTGATGGGGCTTTCCAGCGCAAACGGAATCGCACCCTCACTGATCCCCATAAACGCCAGGAACATGGCGGTCTTACCCTGCGGATAAAGTTGAGCGTTGAACAGG
>NZ_QZXA01000039.1 GCF_003601985.1 Mesorhizobium jarvisii | reverse complement strand
ATTCATTACTTCTCTAATAAACATTGGTCCGATTGTGCTTTAAAATAAGCACAAAGCAATATTATGGTGATAAACACAGCAGTCGGAACCGGTTTAGAAAAGAGTATTACATCACTTAGTCCTACTACCAGTAGTGAAAAAAGCAAGATTAAAATATAAGGTTCTTTAGCAGTTCTTAAGGCATATATGAGTATTGCTGAAAATGCTAAAATTGTTAATACAACTCCAGGAATACCACGCGTTGATAACGTATCTATGAGATCGTTATGCAAATGAGAATCTACATAGGGTAAAGCGCCACTCAATCTAGGCTCTTTTTCTTCTAGTTCATGTATTTTTTCCGCACGTTTTTCCAGTGATTGACCTATTGGAGAATATGTTTTTAAGCAAACTTCATACATTGCCAGACGGGCAC
>NZ_QZXA01000003.1 GCF_003601985.1 Mesorhizobium jarvisii | reverse complement strand
ACACTATGCCGAAGCTCGGTACTGTCACGCCCATCCTGCGCATCTTCGATGTTGCCAAGGCGCATGAATTCTACGTCGGGTTTCTCGGTTTCGAAGTGCAGTTCGAACACCGCTTCGAAGACAACGCGCCGCTCTACACAGGCGTTTCACGCGACGGCTGCGTCTTGCATCTGAGCGAACATCATGGCGACGGCACGCCGGGCTCTCACATCCGGATCGAGACGACTGACATTGCGGGGCTCCACCACGAATTGACCGAAAGAAAGTACCGCTTTGCCAGGCCGGGGTTGGAGGAGACGCCCTGGAAGACGAAAGAGGTCACGGTCGACGATCCGTTCGGCAACCGCCTGACCTTCTATGGGGATGTCTGACTCTAACGATTGACGAACGCCTCGCGGATCGCCTCCTGCATGCCGTCGATCGCCTCGCCAGACGCGTTCGGGTTGCGATGCATCACCACATTGGAGGAATCGATGTCGCCGAACCCGTCGGCCGACGTCAGTTCGCGGCAGCCGTCCGGGATGTTGCTGCGCGAGATCGGCGCGATTGCCAGCCCTGAGGTGACCGCGAGCTTCAGGCCGCCGGTCGTGTCGCTGGTATAGGCGACACGATAGGCAAGCCCGCGCTGCTCCAGCGACTTGATGGCGAAGTCCTTGCACCAGCTGACCCGGTTGTAGAGCGCGATCGGCACCGGCCGTTCCTCATGCATGTGATGCAGGGTCGACGTCACCCAGACCGTCGGGTCGTGCATCAGCACTTCGCCGCCGGCCGGATCCTGCCATTCGAACACCACGCACAGATCGAGTTCGCCGGCGGCGAGCGCCGCCAGCTGCGCCTCCGAATGCGCGTAGCGGACGGTGACCTCGACCTTGGTGTGGCGTTTCGAGAATGCGCCAAGCGCGCGCGACAGGATGGCGTGGCCATATTCCTCCGGAATGCCGATGCGCACCGGTCCGCCGAGCGGCGCCGCCGCCATCGACGCCGCCGTTTCGTCGAGCAGCGAGACGATGCGGCGGGCATTGACGATGAGTTCGCCGCCGCGCCGCGTCAGTGCGACGCCGCGCGAGCCGCGCTCGAACAAGCTGTCGCCGACCAGTTCCTCGAGCTTCTTCATCTGCATCGACACGGCCGACTGGGTGCGGCCGGCCTGCTCGGCCGCCCGGGTGAAATTGCCGGCCTCGGCGATGGCGACGAAGGTGCGCAGGAGATCGCTGTCGAGGGTTGGACGCATGCTATCCATCATAAGCAGATTTGATTGCAGGCATCATTCCAATTCGTTTGCAACATGTCAAACGCCGGACGATAGTTGCCCCTACCCATTGGATATGCGGCTGCGAAATCGGCTGCGGACCAATCTAAGAGTCCTCACTCGTACCCGCTGCCCGAAACGGTGGCGGGTTCTTTTTGATCTGGAGGCGGGCTGCTTCGGATCGTACGCGCAGGAGCCGGAAAGCAGATGCAGAATAGGATGGTGCGCGGCATCCTGAGCCTGTGCCTGGGCGTGCTGGTGTTCTCGCTGCAGGACCCGCTCGTCAAGGCCGTGGCGAGCGGCTATCCGGTGACCGAGGTGATGGCGATCCGGTCGATCGTCGCCCTGCCGATCCTGATCATTCTCGTCCATGCCGATGTCGGGCTACGGGCAATCCTGTCGAAGCGGTTCGGCCTGCTGACGATCCGCGCCTTCATCCAGTTCACCTCCTACACGGTCTATTATCTGGCCATCGCCGCGCTGCCGCTGGCCGACGCGGTGGCGCTTTATTTCATGGCGCCGCTGTTCATCATGGCACTGGCCGGCCCCTATCTTGGCGAACGCGTCTCCTGGCGCACGCTGGCGACGGTGCTGATCGGGCTGCTTGGCGTCATCGTGATGGTGCGCCCCGGCGCCGGCCTGTTCGACTGGGCGGCGCTGCTGTCGCTGGGCTCGGCCGCGCTCTACGGCTTCTCGCAATTGATGGCGCGCAAGATCGGCGATACCGAATCGTCCACGATCATGGCTTTCTATCAGAACGGCGCCTATCTCGTCGGCGCAGCCGTGGTTGCCGGCACATTCCATCTGGCCGGCATATCCCACGCCGTCCACCCCAGCGTCGAATTCCTGGTGCGGCCCTGGATATGGCCGACGCTGTCCGATTTTCTCAAGATGGCCGCCTGCGGTTTCGTCGCCTCCGCCGGTATGATCCTCCTGTCGCAGGGCTACAGGCTGGCGCCGGCCAATCGGGTAGCGACCTTCGAATACACGGGCATTCTGTGGTCGCCGCTCTGGGGTTTCCTGTTCTTCGCCGAGGTGCCGCGGTCGACGACCGTGATCGGCGCGGCGCTGATCATCGGCGCCGGCCTGCTCGCGCTCAACACTGGGCGGCTCAAGAGCGCAGCGCCCATGCTTGCCGCCGCCGATCCGGTCTGATCAGGCGAAGCAGATCAGCGCGCGCTCGACGCGCGAGCGGATTTCAGCCAGCGTGAACGGCTTCTGCACGACATCGAGGATGATGCCGTTCAACTCCTCGGCGCGCTCGCGCTGGTCGGCATAGCCGGTCATCAGCATGATCTTCATCGCCGGAAAAAGGACGGCCGCCGCGATCGCCATCTCGATGCCGTCCATCTCGGGCATGCGGATGTCGGAGACCACGAGATCGTAACCACCATGCGCGGCGCGTATCAGCGCCAGGCCTTGGGCGCCGTCGGCGGCGATATCGATTGCGTGGCCTGCGCGTTCGAGCGCGCGGGCAGCGAGGGTGCGGACGGACTCATCGTCCTCGACGATCAAAAGCTTTGCCATGGCCGGCAATTTGGCCGCGAAAAGTTGACTTTTCCTGAAAGGACCAAACCCCTGACAGGGCTAATTTTTCCGGCGCCGTTAAGGCCTTTTTCAGAACTTGTCAGCGCAAGGCAGTGGCCTCACGCATCACCTTTCACGATGCCCACGAACGGCAATTCACGGAAGGCGTGCGCGACATCCATGCCGTAACCAACGACGAAATAATCGGGGCAGTCGAAGCCGACATAGTCGGCGACGAGCGCGGTCTGGCGGCGCATGCGCTTGTCGAGCAGCACGGCGATGGAACAGCTTTTCGCGCCGCGCGACAGCATCAGGTCGCGGGTGAAGGTCAGTGTCTTGCCCGATTCCAGAATGTCGTCGATCAGCAGCACGTCGCGGCCGGCGACCTCATTGTCGATGTCGCGCAGCACCCTCACCTCGCCGCTGGTGGTGCCGGCGCCATAGCTGGAAATGAAGATGAACTCGACCTCCGGCGACAGGCCGACATCGTGCATGGCGCGGATCAGGTCGGCGGCGAAGATGAACGAGCCCTTCAGCACCGAAATCACCAGCAGATCGTGATAGTCGTGCTCGGCGATCTCCTTGGCGAGCTCAAGATTGCGCCGCGCGATCGCCGATGCCGAAAACAGGACTTCGATGTCCTTGTCGCGTACGATTGGCATTTTTCGCCCCCTCAAGTTTTTTACCCAAACGCCTCCACACCGAGCGTGTGTTGAGATTCAGGTCAGGCCGAGCCGAAAACGGTGGTTTTCCGAGTACCGGAGCGGAGCGTACTTAAGTACGTGAGCACCGGAAGCGCAGGGAACCGCCGTTTGCAGGCCGGCCTCACCTGAATATCGACACACGCTATTCGGCGAAAGTAACCAAAACGGTCCTCACGCCGTTCTTAGGCACGTCGAGCCGGCTGGCAAAGCCGAATCTTTCGCCCGATGCCAGCGAATGGCCGGATGTCCCCAACGTATAGCGGGTTGTACGTCCGTCATTGCCGGTCACGCGGATTTCGAGCGGCGGCATTGTCGCCGGCCCCGCCCCGTCATTGGCGGCCTCGCCATCGACGAACAGCACCGGATTGGCTCCCGAGGCGTCGACGTGCGAGGTGACGCCTGAAATGGTCAGCGCCGAGGCTTGCGCGCCGGTCAGGAGCGGCGCCTGGCGCACCAGCGCATGCCCGCCGGAGACCCAGAAGGCGGCCAAGGCGGCGCCGATGCCGGCGATCCAGAAGATCGGCCCGCCGCGCGCGGCCGGCGGCCGTTCCGCCGGCGCTTCCGGCTTGCGCAGCATGTCCATGCCCTCGATGGACGGCGTGACAATCAGGCGCGGCGGCGGTGAAACGCTTTCCACGGTAGGGACAAGGCGCGGCATCACTTCATAGTCGGCATCGACGATATAAGCCGCCGGGCCGCGCACGATCCGCTCCGCCGCGACAATTGCCGGGGGATCGGTCATGATTTCGCCGGAAACCGGGCGCGCGGTTCGTTCGTCAGCCATCATGGCCCCGTTATTGCGCGTGTTCGCTTTTCGTTTCTTTTGCGTAAACAAAAATGGTTAACGCTTCCCCACCGGAGCCCTCGTGACGCGCCGAAACAAGCCAGAAATTAACCGCCGGTTAACCATGCCGGCCGATGCTCTTTTCGCAGAACAGGCAGGCTTGGCGCTGCCCGACGCGGATTCGGATTTCAGGTCGAATCGACCCGAAATCCGAATCCGTGTCCAAACTAAAGAGATAGAGCATGATGTCGTCCGAAAACCGCTTCACACTTTTCGGCATCATGCTCTAGAAATTTCAGGTCGTCGAAATTGATTCGCTTCGAAAATGTCGGCCTCCGCTATGGCATGGGTCCGGAAATCCTCCGCGACATCTCCCTGCACATCCCGGAGCGCTCCTTCCAGTTCCTGAGCGGACCCTCGGGCGCCGGCAAGACGACGTTGCTGCGGCTTCTGTTCATGTCGCTGAAGCCGACGCGTGGGCTGATCACCATTTTCGGCAAGGACCGTTCGCGCATTTCGCGTACCGAACTGCCGCATTTGCGGCGCCGCATCGGCGTGGTGTTCCAGGATTTTCGCCTGCTCGACCACATGACCACCTATGAGAATGTCGCGCTGCCGCTGCGCGTTCGCGGGCGCGAGGAAGCGAGCTACCGCACCGATGTCACCGAACTGCTGAAATGGGTGGGGCTGGGCGAGCGCATGCATGTGCTTCCGCCGGTCCTGTCGGGCGGCGAGAAGCAGCGCGCCGCCATCGCGCGCGCCCTGATCGAGCAGCCCGAGATCTTGCTCGCCGACGAGCCGACCGGCAATGTCGATCCGCCGCTCGCGCGACGGCTGCTGCGGCTCTTCATCGAGCTCAATCGTCTCGGCACCGCTGTGGTGATCGCCACCCACGACCTTGGCCTGATGGAACAGGTCGACGCGCGCCGCATGATCCTGGCCGGCGGAAGGCTGGACATCTATGACTGATCTGTCCGCCGAACACCTCCAAGAGCATGAGCAGGACGCCGAGGCGGCCGAAGCAAGACCGCGCGCCCAGCGCCGTATGGCGCCGATCGTTCCGGCGCAGAACATCGCCGGTCGGGCGCTCGTCCTGGTCATCGCCATCATGACCTTCCTGTCGTGCCTGACCTTCGGCGCGGTGACGCTGGTGCGCGACACCGCCTCGGTCTGGGAGAACCAGATCTCGCGCGAGGCGACGATCCAGATCAAACCGGCCGACGGCCTCGATATGGAGGCCGCCCTTGCCCAAGCCTCAAAAATCGCCGGCGAATTCCCCGGCGTGAAGTCGACAAAGATCATCGACCGCGATGCGACCGCGAGGCTGCTGGAGCCATGGCTGGGTTCAGGCCTCAACATCGACGAGTTGCCGGTGCCACGCCTGATCATCGTCACCATCGATGAGAACAGCCCGCCCGACTTCGCCGCCATGCGCGCCGCCATCACGCCGAAACTGCCGAGCGCGTCGCTCGACGATCACCGCACCTGGGTCGACCGGCTGGTGGCGATGGCCCGCACCACGGTGACCATCGGCATTGCCGTGCTGGCGCTGATGCTGTCGGCGACAGTGCTGACCGTGGTGTTCGCGACCCGTGGCGCCATGGCCGGCAACGGCCATATCATCGAAGTGCTGCATTTCGTCGGCGCCGAGGCGGCCTTCATCGCGCGCGAATTCCGCCGGCATTTCCTGGTCACCGGCATGAAGGGCGCGGCCGCCGGCGGGGCGGCGGCGGTGCTGGTCTTCATCGTCTTTTCCTGGTGGTCGTCGCGCAACATGGCGACGCCGCAAGCCGATCAGGCGACTGCCCTGTTCGGCAATTTCGCCATCGGCTCTGCGGGCTATCTCGGCGTCGTCCTGATGGTGCTGGTGATCGGCGCGCTGACGGCGGCAACCTCGCACGCCACCGTCGTCGCCTATCTCAGCGACATCGATGTTCGACAACCCGACGCTTGAAAGGGAACCTGCGCTGATGGGGATGGAGGCTGGCTGATCACGGATGGAGAAACGGCGTAACGCAAAGTGCGTCTTTTACCTACCCAAGGCCGCATTTCAGGATTAACCATATGGTCATGGACGTGCGGGATTCGACCGGGACGGCTGGACAGATGCCAGTGGTGGTTGCTCGTTTGCACGACCGCGGCGGGTTTAGCCGTTTAAGAACCGCACTGCGGATATCCGCGCTCTCCCTCCTCGTCCTTGCTGTCTTGTTTGCCGGCGGCTTCGGCTGGTTCGCCAACAAGGTCGCGCATCTGACCACGCCCGCCAATCCGGAGAAGGCCGATGCCATCATCGTGCTCACCGGCGGCCAGTCCCGCCTCGACGCGGCGATGGATCTGCTGGCGTCCGGCAAGGGCGAGCGGCTGTTGATCAGCGGCGTGCATCCTTCGGCCAGCCGGCGCCAGCTCCAGGCAGCCACCGGCGGCGATAAGAACCTGTTTTCCTGCTGCGTCGACATCGACCGCGCCGCGCTCGACACGATCGGCAATGCCGAGGAAAGCGCCAAATGGGTCGAGAGCCATGCCTATGGCACGGTGATCCTGGTCACCAACAATTACCACATGCCGCGCAGCTTGCTGGAAATGGGCCGCCTGCTGCATGGCGCCAAGCTGGAACCCTATCCAGTGGTCAATTCCAATCTCGACAATGGCGGCTGGCTGACCAAGCCGCGGGCGTTGCGCGTGCTGTTCACTGAATACACCAAATATCTGCTGGCGCTGGCGCGAGGCATCGTGCCGGTGAAACCGACCGCGGACGGCATTGCGCTGGCTGAGACCGCCGCCGGCGGCTGAGCCCCCGGCGCTCCATCATCGTTCCTTGTCTGTCCCCTTTGACGCGGCCTTCAGGCGGCTGACCTCCTGCTCGAGCTGTTGAATGCGCCTGTCCCGCTCGCCAAGCGCGCCCGCCACATCAGCCGCCTCGAAGCGTTGCGGGATGTGCTGCGGGCAATTCGCATCCCAGGCCGAGACGGTGAACAGGATGACCTGTTCGGGCCGCGCCTTGTAGTCCTGCGGCATCAGCCTCGCCATCAGCTCGGCATCGTTCTCGACGACGCGCGCCGTGCCCCAGATCTTGATGCGCTGGCGCAGCATGTAATCGATCAGAAACAGGAAGGCGCGTGGATTGTCCGCCAGATTGCCCTGCGTGATGAACTGCCTGTTGCCGGAAAAATCCGCGAAGCCGATCGTCTTTTCGTCCAGCACCTTGAGAAAGCCGGCCGGGCCGCCGCGATGCTGGATATAGGGCTGGCCGTCGCCATTGGCGGTCGACAGGAAGACGCTGGTCTGCATCTCGATGAAGGCGGCAAGGTCCGGCGTGATGACGGCCTGCCAGCCACCACGCTCCTCGACGCGGGCGTAGGACTGGCGCGAACCCTTGCGCGCCTGGATCGCCTTGACGGTCGGCGTGAAGGCGACATCGCTGGTGAAAGCATGCGCGTCCATCGAAACCTCCTTGCCCGGAACCGGGTGCAGCCGACGCTCTAAAGCCCGAGCGCCGACAATGTCGGATGGTCGTCCGGGCGGCGCCCCAACGGCCAATGGTACTTGCGGTCGGCCTCGCTGATCGGCAGGTCGTTGATGCTGGCGATGCGCAGGCGCATCAGCCCGTGCTCGTCAAATTCCCAGTTCTCATTGCCATAGCTGCGGAACCAGGAGCCGCTGTCGTCGTGCCATTCATAGGCGAAGCGCACGGCGATGCGGTTGCCGTGGAAGGCCCAGACCTCCTTGATCAGCCGGTAGTCGAGCTCGCGGCTCCATTTGCGCGTCAGGAAGGCCTGGATGGCTTCGCGGCCCTGTAGGAATTCGGCACGGTTGCGCCAGCGGCTGTCGGTCGTATAGGCGAGCGCGACCCGTGCCGGATCGCGCGAATTCCACGCATCCTCGGCCATACGGGCCTTTTGCGCCGCGGTCTCGACGGTGAAGGGCGGAAGGGGTGGGCGACTTTCAGACATGAGAACTCCATTGCGCGGCTGCGAACCCGATATATAACCCCTTCCATTCCTGAAATGCAGATGGCATATCTGCAATCATTCCTTCCATTTTCTGGAAGAAGTGATGGATCGTCTCGAAGCCATGTCGCTCTTTGTCGCGGCGGTGGAGGCCGGCAGCCTTTCCGCCGCGGCCCGCCGTTTCGGCATTCCGCTGGCGACCGTCAGCCGCAAGGTTTCCGATCTCGAACGCCATCTCAACACCCGCCTGCTGAACCGTTCGACGCGCCGGCTGACGCCGACCGATGCCGGCGAGGCCTATCTTGCGGCCTGCCGCCGCATCCTCGATGACGTTGGCGAGGCTGAACGCGCCGCGGCCGGCGAGTACAGCGCACCGACCGGCGAGCTGGCCATCACCGCGCCAGTCGTGTTTGGCCGTCTCCATGTGTTGCCGGTGGTCACCGGCTTTCTCTCGGCCTATCCCGACGTGGATATCCGCCTGACCCTGGCGGACCGCATAACCCAGCTGGTCGAGGACCATTTCGACCTCGCGCTGCGCATCGGCCAGTTGCCGGATTCGAGCCTGGTCGCCATTGGCGTCGGCTCGATTCGCCGCGTTGTCTGCGCCAGCCCGGCCTATTTGGCTGAACACGGCACACCCACGATCCCGGAAGGTCTCGGCACCCACGATTGCATCACCTTCGAGGGACTTTCCTCCGCCGCCCCGTGGAGCTTCGCCAAAGGCAAGACGGACGTCACGGTCCAGGTCCGCTCGCGCCTGCAGGTCAACACCGCCGAGGCGGCGGTCGATGCCGCGATTGCCGGCGTCGGGCTGACGAAAGTGCTTTCCTATCAGGTCGATGCCGCCGTGCGGTCCGGCATGCTGCGCATCGTGCTGCAAGAGTTCGAGCCGGAACCGTGGCCGGTGAGCTTGGTGCATGCGGGCCACGGCCTGCTGCCGGTCAAGCTGCGCGCCTTCCTTGACTTTGCCGCACCGCGTCTGAAGGAGCGGCTGGCGCGATTGGGCTAGCATGCCTGCGCTGGCGTGAGCCATGCTTCACATCAGTCGGGACACGCCTGCGCCATTTCCTTTTTCCCCGCGCTTGGTGTAACCAACGCACACTTCCTCACCGGACCTCCCCCATGCTCTATGTCAGATCGCTGGCGTTCAATTTCGTCTTCTACGTCAATCTGATCGTCCAGATGATCCTCTGGACCCCCTATTATTTCCTGTCGCCCCGCCACCGCGCCTGGTTCGTGCCGAAATTCTGGTCGCGCAGCTGCATGTGGCTCTACGACAAGATCGCCGGAACCAAGAACGACATCACCGGACAGGAAAACCTGCCCGAAGGCTCCTTCATCCTGGCGCCCAAGCACCAGTCGTTCTGGGACGCGATCGCCTTCTTCCCCTTCCTCCAGGACCCGCTCTACATCCTCAAGCGCGAGCTGACCTGGATCCCGTTTTTCGGCTGGTACATCATGAAGATGCGCATGATCCCGGTCGATCGCGGCAGCCGCTCCAAGGCCTTGAAGGCGGTGGTCGCGGCAACCAAGGAAGAGATGGCGCGCAACCCGCGCCAGCTGATCATCTATCCCGAGGGCACGCGCCGGGCGCCGGGCGACGAGCCGGCCTACAAATACGGCATCGTCGAAATCTACACGCAGCTTGGTGTTCCGGTGGTGCCGGTCGCCCATGTCGCCGGCCTCTATTGGCCGCGACGCAAATTCCTGCGCTATCCCGGCACCATCAAGGCGCGTTTCCTGCCGCCGATCCCACCGGGCCTCGGCAAGGACGAGTTCATGGCGCGCCTGATCGGCGAGACGGAAGCGGCTTGTGACCAGATGCTCGTCGAAGCGTCCCGCGCGGCCAACCCGCCCGCCTTCCCGCCGACGGCGTTGAAGCGGCTGCGGGAGCTCGGCGCGAAGGTCTGAAGACCTCCAGCCAGGCAATCAGCCGTAGACAGCCAGCACGGTGGTCAGCACCAGCGTCGCGGCAAAGATCAGGTTGATGATCCGCGAAGCGACAGGCCTCCGCAGGAAGCGCGCGAACGCCGCGCCGGCAAGCAGCCACACGGCGTGGATGACAACGATCATCCCGGCCAGAACCGTCAGCTTCAGCCATAGGCCGAGTTCCGCACCGCCTTGGTTCGACGAGGTGCCGGCGAATACGGCGGCGATCGCCACATAGGCTTTCGGGTTGGCGACCGCCAGCAGAAACCCGGCCAGCCAGGTCGGGCGCGCAGCCTCGGCCGTGCGTGCTGCCAGCGGCGGCGCCGTGGCGATCCTGAAGGCGAGATAGAGGATGTAGGCCGCCGACGCGACAACCAGCACCGGTGCCAGCTTCGGCATCGACCCAAGCACCGCCAGGATCCCGGTCGCCACCACCAGCAGCACGGCGACCGTGCCGAGAACGATCCCCCAGGTGTAGCGCACAGAATCGCGCAGGCCGAAGGCGGCGCCGACAGCGGTGACGCTTATCGTTGCCGGCCCTGGGCTGCCCATGACCACCGTGGCGGCCAGCACCAGGGCGAGCAGAGGTCGCCAAAGCTGCGGCTGCAAAAGAAGCGGCTCGGTCATTGCACCCTCTGTCTTGCCAATAGCGGAGGACACTATGGCAAGGCAGGAGGGTGGTCTTGGACGTTCGTGCGGATGGAACAATTCCAGGAAAAGCGTGAAGCGGTTTTCCCGGGAAAAGCGCGTAGCGTTTTCCCTTGGGATTTGGGGCAAGAGGAAGAGATAGAGCGGTTCGCCGTTTCCATGAAACGGCGAGCTGCTCTAATCGCGGCCGAAGCCTCAGTCGCTCGCTTTGTCGAGCTCGGCCATGTCGTCGGCGGTCAATTTCAACGACGCCGCCTTGATCAGGCTGTCCATCTGGCTGGCCTTAGTGGCGCTGGCGATCGGTGCGGTGACGCCTGGCCGCGCGATCGCCCAAGCAAGAGCGACTTCCGCCTGTTTCGCCGAATGCTTGGCGGATATGGCATCGAGAGCGGCCAGAATGCGCATGCCGCGCGCGTTGAGATAGCTGCTGACGCCCTCGCCGCGTTCGCTTTGGCCAAGATCGGCCTCGCTGCGGTATTTGCCGCTCAGGAAGCCCTTGGCCAGGCTGAAATAGGTGATCACGCCGATATCCTCGGCCACGCACAGATCGCGCAACGGCCCATCGAATGAGGAGCGGTCGTAGAGATTGTATTCCGGCTGCAGCACCTCGTAGCGCGGCAGGCTTCGCAGGCTCGCCACGTCGAGCGCGGCGCGCAACTGGCCGGCGTCGAGGTTCGAGCAGCCGATGTGCCGGACCTTGCCCTTGGCAAGCAGCTTCTCATAGGCGCCAAGCGTTTCCTCATAGGGCGTGGCCGGGTCCGGCCAGTGCGACAGATAGAGGTCGATGACATCGGTCCGCAGCCGCTTCAGCGAGGCCTCGACGGCCTTTTCGATATAGGCGGCGGACAGGTCCTTGTGCCCCTGCCCCATATCCGAGCCGACCTTGGTGATCACCACGACCTTGTCCCGGTTGCCACGGTCCTTCATCCAGTTGCCGATGATGGTTTCCGATTCGCCGCCCTTGTTACCGGGCACCCAGCGCGAATAGGCATCGGCCGTATCGATGGCGTTCAGTCCGCCCGCCACAAAGCGGTCGAGCAGGTCGAACGAGGTTTTCTCGTCGGCGGTCCAGCCGAAGACATTGCCGCCCAGAACCAGCGGCGCGATGGAAAGGTCGGTGCGACCGAGACGGCGTTTCTGCAAGATGGTTCTCCGTGATGATTGGGATGGGGCGCATGCAGCCCGCTGGCTGGGTTCGGAGCCTAAGCTAGGTCGTGCCGCTTCGAGGTCAAAGGCCTGATCCCCTCTTTCCGCAGAGCCAGCCATTCACGATGGCGCTATCCCCCGTGCCACATCCTCCAGCCAGTGGTCGCGGATGCCCAATGCTTCCAGATGCTTCAACGTGCTGAGCACATAATCCTCGTTGTTGCCGGATTGGCCGACAGCGCCGCGCACCACCGCGGCCGCATGCGCGGCATCCAGCGCGCCGGCATATTGCTCATGCTTGCGGTCGACGATGTAGGCGACCGCTTCGACCGTGCCGCCACCCTCGAGACGGACCTTGAGCGTGCGTTCGAGATAGACTGATGTGACGAGTTCGCGCTCGCGCAGATAGGCGATGACCTCGTCGCGCAACTCGCCGGGCACGCGGAAAGCCAGGCCGACGCAGGAGCCGCCATGGTCGAGGCCAAGCACCAGCCCGGGCCGCTGGCGCGTGCCGCGATGCACGAAGGAATAGACACAGAGCGAGCGGCGGTAGCCGTGCAGATGGGCGCGCCGTGTCTCGACATGTGCGAAACCCGGCCGCCAGATCAGCGAACCGTAGCCAAACACCCAAAAATCGCCCATATCGCCGTGCCTGATTGCAAAAAGAATGGCCACACCGCACCGGAAACCGGTGTTTTTTCCGCCCGTCCCCGGCTACCTATCCGTCAATGTCTACCTGGTTGTTGGAATCGAAGGTTCGTCCACCAACACCGTGGGTTAATGAGAGCCAAAGCATGACGTCAAGTGACGAACGCCAACCAAAGTCCCGCCGCGGCCTGTTCTGGCTTGTGGCGTTCATCGTTGTGTTGTTCGCCATCTACAGCGGCGGCTGGTTCTATCTGGCCAACAGGGTCAGGGTCGAGGCCGACAAGGCGGTCGCCACGCTCAACAAGAGCGGCATCAATGCCGGCTGCGCCAATCTCCAGGTCAGCGGCTATCCCCTGAGCTTTACCGTCTCCTGCGACAATCTGGCGTATGAGGACGATGCCAAGAACATCGCAGCCTCGGCCGGCTCCTTCAATGCCGTCGCCCAGATCATCCAGCCCTTGTCGCCGGTCGCCGATCTGCGCGGTCCGCTCAGGACCTCCGTCCCCGGCATGGTGCCGCTGTGGATCGACTGGGACAATCTGCAGGCCAAGGTCAAGCTTTCATGGCCGCTGCCGCAGCGCGTTGCGCTGCAGGCGGAAGGCCTGTCGGGCCAGACGGACCCGGCCGACGACACCGACCCGGTGGAACTGTTCAGCGCCGGCAGGGCGGCCGGCCAGCTGCAGCCGAACGGTCAGGACGTCGATTATGCCGGCAGCTTCACCGATCTGGAGATCGACCCGGATGCGATCGGCGGCCGCGTGCTGCCGGCGCTCGATGCCAGCGGCGACGCCACGCTGAAGAATGGTGTCGCGCTGATCGGAACGCAGGTGACGAGCCTTCGCGGCCAAAGGGTAGAGATCCGCAACCTCGATTTGTCGTCGGGCACGGCGCGGGTCACCGTTTCCGGGCCGCTGTCGGTCGACGCCGAAGGCCTGGTCGACGCCGATCTGATGATCAGGATCAAGGATCCGAAGGCCGTGGCGGCCATCCTTGCCGGCGCCATACCCGAGCAGAAGAATGCGATCGAACAGGGATTTGCCGCGCTCGCCATGCTCGGCAGCGAACCGTCGATGCCGCTGAAAGTGGTCAAGGGCAAAGCCTCGCTCGGCTTCATCCCGCTCGGCAAGATCAAGCCGGTGCAATAGCGCGACCATGGCAAGCCCCCCGAGGCTCCTCAGCGTCGGCGCGCTGACGCTGGACACCATCCTGCGTGTCGAGACGCTGCCCACGCACCAGGGCAAGTTCATCGCCGCCGACGGTGTGCAGATCGCCTCGGGCATGGCCACCAGTGCCGCCTGCGCCGCGCATCGCCTGGGCGCCGAGGTGTCGCTATGGGCGAGCGCCGGCGACGACCTCATTGGCGATCAGCTGATCGCCGGGATCGAGGCCGAGGGTGTCGACTGCGGCTATGTCCGCCGCGTCGGCAGCGCCCGCTCGGCATTGGCCTCGATCCTGGTCGACGCGCATGGCGAGCGCATCATCGTGCCTTTCTATGACAGCCTGGCCCAGGCCGATCCAGAGGCATTGCCTTTCGCCGACATCACGGCATTCGATGCCGTGCTGGTGGACGTGCGCTGGCCGGGTGCCGCGGCGCTTGCCCTCAAGGCAGCGCGCGCGGCAGGCCGGCCGGCAATCCTCGATGCCGACACAGCCCCGCTGGCGGTGTTGGAGCAACTGTTGCCGCTGGCTTCGCACATCGTCGCCTCGGAGCCCGCCGTCCGCATCATCTGCGGCCAGGCGCTGGATCTGGCGAGCGCTTGCACCGACATGGCTTCCCGCACCGATGCGTTCGTCGCCGTCACCGGCGGCGCGGCAGGCACCTGGTGGTTCGATCGCGCGGCGGGATCATCCCGTCATGTCGCGGCACCGAAGATCAAGGCGGTTGACACGCTAGCCGCCGGCGACGTCTTTCACGGCGCCCTTGCTGTCGGACTGACGGAGGCCATGCCGGTCGAGCAGGCCTTGCGCTTTGCAAGTGCCGCCGCCGCGCTCAAATGCCTGCGCTTTGGCGGCAGGCTCGGCGCGCCGGATCGGGCCGAGACGCTGGCCATGGTCGCGGCGACCTGGCCCGAAACAGCCTAGTTCTTCGACGGGTGCTCGACCGCCTGGCGGCCGAAATCCGGCACGTCGATATCCTGGCCGGCCTCGATGATCGAGCGGCGTACCGCCCGAGTGCGGGTGAACAGGTCGAACAATTTGTCGCCATCGCCCCAGCGGATCGCCCGCTGCAGGAATGCCAGATCTTCCGAGAACCGCGCCAGCATTTCGAGAATGGCGTCCTTGTTGTGCAGGCAGACGTCCCGCCACATGGTCGGGTCGGAGGCGGCCAGACGCGTGAAGTCGCGAAAGCCGGAGGCGGAATATTTGATGACTTCCGTCTTGGTCACCGATTCCAGATCGTCGGCGGTGCCGACGATGTTGTAGGCGATGATGTGCGGCAGATGCGAGACGATGGCGAGCGTCATATCGTGATGCTGGGGATCCATCGTGTCGATGTTGGCGCCGCAACGGCGCCAGAATTCCGACAGCCTCTCAAGCGCGTCCGGATCGGTGCCTGGCAACGGCGTGAAGATGCACCAGCGATTGTCGAACAGATCGGCGAAACCGGCATCCGGTCCGGATTTTTCCGTGCCCGCCAGCGGATGGCCGGGAATGAAATGAACGCCATCAGGCACATGCGGCTGCATCTGGGCGATGACCGACGCCTTGGTCGAGCCGACATCGGTGAGGATGGCGCCCTTCTTCAACGCCGGCGCGATCTCCTCAGCCACCGCACCGGACGAGCCGACCGGCACCGAGACGATGACCAGGTCGGCATTGTGGACCGCTTCCTTCGCGTCGGTCGTGTAGGAATCGCCCAGTCCAAGCTCTTCCGCCCGCTTCAGCGTCGCGGCGCTGCGGGTCGAGATGGCAACGTGGCCGGCAAGACCCTCGCGTCGGATGACGCGGGCCAGCGACGAGCCGATCAGGCCGATGCCGACCAGCGCGATCTTTTCAAACATCGGTGATGTCATGGTGTTCCTGCTTTTCGGGCGTTCTAGCTTTTCAGGAATGTCGTGAGCGCGGCGACGACGCCGCGATTGGCCTCTTCCGTGCCGACGGTCATGCGCAGCGCGTTGGGGAAGCCGTAGCCGGAAACGCGCCGCAATATATAGCCGCGCGCGGTCAGATAGTCGTCCGCCGCGGCCGCCGAATGCTTTTGATCATCGGGAAAGTGAATGAGCAGGAAATTGCCGACGCTGGGCGTCACCCGCAGCCCGAGCCCAGTCATCTCCTGGCTCAGCCAGGTCAGCCAGGTCTCGTTATGCGCCACGCTGCGCTCGACATGGGCGCGGTCGCGGATTGCCGCGATGCCGGCCTCGATCGCCGTCGCATTGACGTTGAAGGGACCGCGCACGCGGTTGATCGCATCGACGATGTGCATGGGCGCATACATCCAGCCGATCCGCGCGCCACCGAGGCCGATCTTGGAGAAGGTGCGGGTCATGACCACGTTCTCGGCGCTGCCAACCAGTTCGATGCCGGCCTCATAGTCGTTGCGGCGGACATATTCGGCATATGCCGCGTCGAGCACCAGCAGCACATGTCTGGGCAGGCCGGCATGCAGGCGGCGCACCTCCTGGAACGGCACATAGGTGCCGGTAGGATTGTTGGGATTGGCAAGGAACACGATCTTGGTTCGCAGCGTGACGGCCGCCAGTATCGCATCGATGTCGGCCCGCTCATCGGTCTCCTTGACCGCGATCGGCGCAGCCCCGGCCGACTGGATGTAGATCTTGTAGACCATGAAGGCGTGTTCGGTGAATATCGCCTCGTCGCCGGGCGCCAGATAGGTCTGCGCCAGCAGGCCAAGGATCTCGTCGGAGCCGTTGGAGCAGATGATGTTCTGCGCGTTGAGGCTATGCACTTCCGCGATCGCCTCGCGCAGCCGCCTGGCGGTACCGTCGGGATAGATGTCGAGCCTGGCGGCGACTTCACGCGCGGCTTCGATCGCCTTCGGCGACGGGCCAAGCGGGTTCTCGTTGGACGATAGCTTGTAGACCTTGGCGACACCGGCGGGTGCGGCGCTCTTGCCCGGCACATAGGCGTCGATGTCCATGATACCCGCGCGCGGGGTTGGACGTGCCTGATCCGGTGTCTGGTTCATTTTTGCAAAATCCATCGAAAATGCCTCGATCCGGAGGCCGCAGCGGAAATACAAGCCGTGGCCGATAATGTCGAGAGGTGGCAGTGGTGCCAGCAGCCGGCCCAGATGTCGGCCCAGATGTCGGCCCAGATGTCGGCATTGACGGCAGCGCGGGCGAGTTCTAGAAGGGCAGCAACAGTTCCGTGGTGATTTGGCCGGTCGGCTTGCAGCCACGTTAAACAATTCGCTAAAGGGCCGTTTGCGTGACGTAACCGGCTTTGCGAAGGCAATGCCGGTTTTTTATTGTCCGCGGCCGGCCGGATGGACGCATCGACGGCGATTTTTCGCCTGATATGATGCAGCAGGTGAGACAAGAATGGCCGCTCTGCGCGCAGGAAAGACCAACAACGAGGCCGACCAGCCGTCGAGCCCGGTGTTGCGCTTCGGGGCGGACAAGCCGCTCAAGCTCGACGCCGGCACGCTGCTATCGCCGTTCCAGATCGCCTACCAGACCTACGGCACGCTGAACGATGCCCGCGCCAATGCCATCCTCGTCTGCCATGCTCTGACCGGCGACCAGCATGTCGCCAACACCAATCCGGTGACCGGCAAGCCGGGCTGGTGGGAAGTGCTGATCGGCCCCGGCAAGATCATCGACACCAACCGTTTCTTCGTCATCTGCTCCAACGTCATCGGAGGCTGCCTGGGTTCAACCGGCCCGGCATCGACCAACCCCGCCACCGGCAAGCCCTATGGGCTCGACCTGCCGGTCATCACCATCCGCGACATGGTGCGGGCGCAGCAGATGCTGATCGACCATTTCGGCATCGAGAAACTGTTCTGCGTGCTCGGCGGCTCGATGGGCGGCATGCAGGTGCTGGAATGGGCGTCGAGCTATCCGGAGCGTGTCTTTTCGGCGCTGCCGATCGCCACCGGTGCGCGCCATTCCTCGCAGAACATTGCCTTCCATGAGGTCGGTCGGCAGGCCGTGATGGCCGATCCGGACTGGCACGGCGGCAAATATTTCGAAAACGGCAAACGCCCGGAAAAAGGGTTGGCGGTAGCGCGCATGGCCGCCCACATAACCTATCTGTCGGAAGCCGCCCTGCACCGGAAATTCGGCCGCAATCTGCAGGATCGCGAGGCGCTGACCTTCGGCTTCGACGCCGACTTCCAGATCGAAAGCTATCTGCGCCACCAAGGCATGACCTTCGTCGACCGCTTCGACGCCAATTCCTATCTCTACATGACGCGGTCAATGGACTATTTCGATCTCGCCGCCGATCATGGCGGGCGGCTGGCGGATGCTTTTGCCGGCACCAAAACCCGCTTCTGCCTGGTGTCCTTCACCTCGGATTGGTTGTTTCCGACCGAAGAGAGTCGCTCGATCGTGCACGCGCTCAACGCGGCCGGCGCGTCCGTGTCCTTCGTCGAGATCGAGACCGACCGTGGCCACGATGCCTTCCTGCTCGACGAGCCGGAACTGTTCGCCGCCATCAACGGCTTCATCGGCTCCGCAGCACGGGCGAGAGGGCTAAGCGCATGACCCCGGAAAGTTGCAGACTTTCGGGATCGGGATCATGCGCCGCAAAGGAGACGACATCATGAGCGTCAACGGCAGCCAGCGCGTCGACCTCGAGGTCGTCGCCAATCTGATCCCACCGCAGTCCCGCGTGCTCGATGTTGGTTCGGGCGACGGCTCGCTGCTTGAATTGCTGCAGGACACCAAGCAGGTCGACGGCCGCGGAATGGAACTGTCGCAGCGCGGCGTCAACGAATGCGTGGCGCGCGGCCTCTCCGTCATCCAGGGCGATGCCGACAAGGATCTCGAATTCTATCCCGACAAGGGTTTTGACTTCGTCGTCCTGTCGCAGACCTTGCAGGCGACGCGCAACCCGAAGCTGGTGCTCGACGAGTTGCTCCGCATCGGCAACCGGGCGATCGTCTCCTTCCCCAATTTCGGCCATTGGCGGGTGCGTCTGTCGCTGTTCGTCAAGGGCCGCATGCCGGTGACCCAGGACCTGCCCTATTCCTGGTACGACACCCCCAACATCCACTTCTGCACCATCCGCGACTTCGTCAATTTGTGCGAAGAGCTTGGCGCGACGGTGGAAAAGGCAACCGCGCTCGACGCCGCCGGCCAGAAGATCGGCCTGTCCATGCCCTGGTGGTTCTGGAACTTCTTTGGCCAGCAGGCGGTGTTCCTGCTGAAACGATAAGGCACGTCTAGCCCAGGACATCCGTCGCCTTGTGCGGATGTTCGACGCCGTCGGCAAACACCACATCGGATTGGGAGTTCTCCGTGCGCAAGGCCAATATTGCCTGATAGGCGGGCGAAGCATACCACTCGCGCACATGCTGCCGGTCGGGAAATTCGATGATGATGAGGTTGCCCGGCCAGTCGTTCTCGATCACCTCCACATCGCCGCCATGGACCAGGAAACGGCCTCCAAACGGTTCCAGCGTGGCATCGATCTTGTGCAGATACTCGACGATCTGCGGCCCCATCGTGACTTGGCGCATATGGGCGATGGCGTAAGCGGTCATGACGTAACTCCCTTTGCATCGAGACCGACCAACCGGCCTCGCAAGGGCAAATCTGCCGGAATGCCTGACGCAAAGCGATTACGCCAGAGGTAATGGAATCGGTGCCTTCGACGGCCGGCCGCAGGTGCTCTTGCGCAATTTCACCGGTCGAGTTCCGGAAAATACGGATCCGACAGGAACCGCCTGTCGCGTTCGCCTTGCAGGCAGTCGATCGGCGCATCCGCATCGACAGGGATGATGCTGGCCTTGTCCTGAATGCCGCTCACCTCGAGGATCAGCTTGCGCCGGATGGCGGTGGAAAATTCGGCAGCCGAGTAGATGGGCAGCACGAATGAGCCGGGTCCGCCGGTCACGCACTGCGCATAATACTGGTCGAGATGCTTGAAGGTGGGCGATGGATTGATCAGGATCGGCAGGCCGTTGATGACGATGCCTTTTGCGGTTGCCGCATCGCGCGTCGCGGTGACCGGCGGCCCGATATTGTTGGGGCCATCGCCCGACATGTCGATGACGCTGCGCTCACCGGCGAAATTCGTCCTGCCGAACAGCTCTGTGCCGAAGGCAATTGCCGTGGAAATCGAGGTACCGCGAAAACTCCGGAACGGGCGCGCCGCCACCTTGTCGGCAAAGCTGTTGGCGCTTTGCGCGCCATCGATGATCTGCCAATCGATGACCGCGTCGTCGCGCACCGTGCCGGCCCATTCGAAATAGGCAATCGCGATGCGGCCGGTATTGCCGGACCGGACGGCCTGGATGAAGTCGGGATGGCGCAGCGCCTCGACATAGCCGGCGCGTTGCAGGGCGAATTCCTTCTCGTCCATCGACAGGGATATATCGACCGCCAACACCAATTCGACGTCAACAGCCAGCGCACCTGATGGCGAGGCAACGGGCGTTGGCTGGACACAGGCAAGACAGGCAAGCAGGCGCAGAGCATCAAGCATCGCCACCGCCAAGTTTTGTTTCTCGGGGAAATCTTCCTTCGCGATCGCGGCGAAATAAAGCTTGCTGCGAGAGTGCGGGAAAGCGGTCCTATTTCTTGCGGCGGACCGCGACCGGCGGCGGATCGATGGCGCCGGCCCTGACGTGGGCGGGCTTCAGCGCTGGCGCACCGGAATCCTTGACGATCGTCAGGCCGCGCGGAAAGAATTGGATATTGTGCTGCCCGCGCCCGATGTTGATGATCGTGGCGCCCTTCAGATGCTTTTCCAGCATCGCCAGCACACGTCGCAGCGAGGGGCCGTCGAATGCATCCATGGCTTCGTCGATGATCACCCATTTCGGCTGTCGCAAGGCGAGCCTGGCCACGCCCAGCAAGCGCTGTTCGTCATCGCCCAATTCATGGTCCCAACGCCCGACGCGGTCGAGCGAGGACGACAGCCGTTCCAGACCAATTTCGGCCAGCACCGCCACAATCTCGGCGTCACTCGCGGGCGCATGCCCGTTGGCGTGATTGAGCACCTCGCGCAACGTGCCGGCCGGCAAATACGGCACGCGCGGCACGAAGATGAGGGTTTCTCCGGCCGGCAGGCCGATCTTTCCGCTGCCCCAGGGCCAAAGCCCGGCAATGGCGCGGAAGAACAGCGTCTTGCCGGCGCCGGGCTCGCCGGTGATCATCACGCGATCGCCGGCGCGGATCTCGACATGCTGCTCGGAGAGTTTCGTGCAGCCCTCCGGCGAGGCCACCTGGAGCTTCTCGAACGTCAGGCTGCCATTGGCGTTCTGATCGAAGGTGATACGCCTTTCGGTGTCGTGCAGCACGTCGGTTTCATCGAGCGCGATGCGGAAGTCGGCGACACGCATCAGCGTGGCGCGCCAATCGGCGATGCTGCCGATGTTGTTGATGAACCAGCGCAACGAGGAATGGACCTGGTTGAAGGCACCGACCGCCATCATCAGCCCGCCAAAGCTGATATCGCCCGAGAAATAGACGGGCGAGGCAACCAGGATCGGCGCCACGACGGTAATCCAGCCATAGGTATCGGTCACCCAGGACAGGTTGATCTGCGCGGTATAGATGCGCCGCATGGCGCCCAGCACCGTGCCGAGGTCGAGTTCGAGCCGCTGCTTGGCGTCGGCCTCGCCATGGTACAGCGCGATGGCATCGACATTCTCGTTGACGCGCACCATCGAGGAGCGCAGCTCCGCCTCCCGTGTGTAGCGGTCGCTGTTCAGCTTGATGAGCGGCCGCCCGACCAGCCAGCTCAGCCAGGAGGCGGTGCCGGCATAGAGGAACGCCGCCCAGACCATGTAGCCCGGTATGGCCAGCGACCAGCCATTGATGTGGAAGACGAAGCCCGAAGACAGTTCCCACAGCACGCCGACGAAGGACACGAGCAGGATGAGCGACTGCAAAAGCCCGACGCCGAGATCGGTCGACAGGTCGGACAGATGCGCCGCATCCTGCTGCATGCGCTGGTCGGGATTGACGCCGATGGCGCCGGCATTGGCCAGCCGGAAGGCGCGCACCGGCCGCATCCACTGGTCGATCAGGTCGAGCGTCAGCGCCTCGCGCAACTTCAGCCGGATCATCTGGTTGAGCCACGTCTGGCCGATATTGAGCACCAGCAGCCCGCCGGCGATCATCGCAAAGACAAGGAGCTGGTGCAGGAAAGCCGCCATGTCGCGGCGCGCCAGCGCATCGTAGAAGGGCTGGTTCCAGCGGTTGAGCAGGACCTGGCCGATCGAGGTCGCGATGATGACGGCCATGATGCCGACCGACGTCCACAGCAGCCATTTGCGAACCGGCGACACCACCAGCGCCCGTCTGATCGTCGCAACCTGATCACCCAGGCTGCTGGCTTCGACGGCGACCGGCTGAACGGTGGCCTGATTGTCAAGTTGATCAGCCATGTCAGAGGTCCTTGCGTTCAGGTGCGATGCTGAAACCGGATGATGACGGCATCCGCATATCAGGCAGGCTGCGAGTTCACCACGACAGATAGGTCGAGGAAGGACGCGCCGCGCGCGTTTCTAGCACGATCACGAAGGTTTCACCTGGCGAGACGGCATGGCCGCGCCGGCCGCCTCGGCCCGGCGGCCGAGTCGCGTCGCGCCGTGTGGCGACAGCACCGGCACGAAGACGCGGCGCGAGGCGCGCTGGGCGACCGGCACGCCCTGATAGAGCCGCTTCTGCGCCTCGACGACGATGACGCCGGAAAAGATCGGCCACAGCCGCCGGCCGGCGCGCTCCAGCACATTGTGGAAGCGCATCATGAAGCGCCGCCGCGATGGCGGGAAGAACAGCGCATCGGACCAGGCGGCGGGCGTGAAATTCGCCTCGCGCAGCAGTTCCGTCAGCTGGCCGCGCGAGAACGGCCGGCCATTGCCGAACGGTGTGTGCTCGAAGCGCGCCCAGACACCGCGCCGGTTGGGCACGACGATGACGACGCGCCCCGCGGGCGACAGCACCCGCCAGATCTCGTTGAGCGTCTCGCGCGGATTTTCGACATGTTCGAGCGAATGGACGAGCAGCATGCGGTCGATGCAGGAATCGACCAGCGGCAGTTCCTCATCAAAGACCAAAGCGGTCGCCGTCGGCCCCGTCGCGGGCCACACTACGGCGCCCTGCGTTGCCGGCATGAAGGCGAAGACCCGCTCCGCATCGGAGCCGAAACGCTCCAGCCACGGCAAGGTATAGCCAAGGCCGACCAGCCGTTCATTGGGGACAGCGGCCCATATCGACGACAGCGCCATGGTGATCGAACGCTCGGCGAACCGGCCAAGCGTTGTCGAATAGAAGGAGCGAAGGTCGACGATGTCGGAATGCATGTCAGGGATGTAGCCGTGATATCGGCCGGTTTCAACAAAAGGCCCTGAGGCGGTCGACACATTGCGATGGTATTTGTCCTCCCCGGGAATGACATTCGGTCATCCCATAGATGACATCCGCCCTCCGGCGCCCTATGTCTGCGGCGACAAAAGGAGAGACGCGATGGCGGTCGAAATCGAACAATTCATGTGCCGCACGGACAATTTCGGCGTGCTGGTGCATGACCCCAAAAGCGGGCAGACGGCGATCATCGACGCGCCCGAGGAAGCGCCGATCCTGGCCGCGATCAAGCGCACCGGCTGGACGCCGACGATGATCCTGACCACGCATCATCATATGGACCACGTCGAGGCCAATCTGGCGCTGAAGGAACGCTTCAAGCTGCGCATCGTCGGCCCGGAGGCGGAAAAGGCCAAGATTCCCGGCATCGACGAAACCGTCGAGGGCGGCTCCGTGCTACATCTCGGCGACGAGCGCATCGAGGTGATCGCCACACCCGGCCATACCGCCGGCCATGTCTCCTATCATCTGCCGGCATCGCAGGTGGCGTTCACCGCCGACACGCTGTTCGCGCTCGGCTGTGGGCGGCTGTTCGAATGCAAGCCGCCGGTGATGTATGAATCGCTGAAGAAACTCGCAGCCCTTCCCGCCGCGACGACGATCTATTGCGGCCATGAATACACGCTTGCCAACGCCCGTTTCGCGCTGACCGTCGACCCGACCAATTCGGCATTGAAGGAGCGCGCCGCCAGGATCGAGGCACTGCGGGTCGACAACAAGCCGACACTGCCGACGACGATCGGCGAGGAACTGTCGACCAATCCTTTCCTGCGCTGGCACGATCCGGCAATCCGCAAGCATCTCGGTATGGAAAAGGCCGGGGATGCCGAGGTGTTCGCCGAAATCCGCAAGCGCAAGGACAATTTCTGAGCGCCTGCGACCGATGACCAGCGCAGCAGAAATCATCGCGACACTCGCACTGAAGCCGCATCCGGAAGGCGGCTGGTACGCGGAAACCTTTCGTGACGAGGCCGGCGGAGCGCGCGGCCATTCGACCGCCATCTATTTCCTGCTGGAACAGCACCAGCTTTCGGCCTGGCATCGGGTCAAGGATGCAGCCGAGGTCTGGCATTTCCATGCCGGCGCGCCGCTGGCGCTGTCGATGTGGGAAGAAGGCGGTCCAAAGGGCAGCCAGGTCATTGAGCAGGTGCTCGGCATCGAACTCGCGGCCGGCGAACGGCCACAGATCGTCGTGCCGGCGGGCTGGTGGCAATCGGCGCGCAGCCTGGGCGAATGGACGCTGGTCGGCTGTACCGTCGCGCCGGGCTTTGATTTTGCCGCCTTCGAACTGGCCGAGCCGGGCTGGAATCCTAACCCAGCAGGAAGCCAAGCGTAATCGCAAGCTGGGCCGCGTAATACAGCACCCAGACGGCCAAACGCATCCAGGCGCGATGCGGCGAGATGGCCGCCACCAGGAATTTCTCGGTGGCCAGCAGTCCGTCCGATGCCATGAACAGCACCGCGCCGCCGATGACCCAGGCGCTGTTGGTGGTCAGCGCCGCCATGCCCATCGCCAGGATCGCCACGACATAGATGGCGATCGGCACACGCAGGCCGGGGCCGACACGACGCCAGAGCGCGGCCAGCATGACGATGGCGAACACCGCCAGTGCCAGCGCGATCGCCCCGCGCCAGGGCTCGGCGCCAAGCAGCCCCAACCCGCCGCCGCTGCGCAGGAACAGCGCGATGTAGACGATGTGGGCGACAAGGAAGCTTGCGAGCCCACCGAGAAATGCCTTTTCGCCGTCGCGCGACAGGAACGCGTCTCCCACCGCGCTGAGCGCAAGCGCCGCGACCAACAACAGCGGGCCGCCTTGCAGCGCCGAAAGCACGGCCAGCATCGCGACTGCGAGCGTCTTAGCCGCGGAGCGGGCAAGGCTCGGCGGCATGCCCAGCGTGAAGGCATAGATCACCGCCGCCACCAGCGAGAAGATCAGCGTCGCATTGGAATTGGCGTCGATGCCGCCGGCAAACGGCATGGTCATGCCGCGGCTCCGCTTTCGGATGCCGTGGCTTCGGTCTCGGCGGCGGCCGGCTTGCGCAGGAACAGCGACTTCGCCGCCAAGGCCGCGCCGCCGGTGATGAGCACGCAAGCGGCGAGGATGCGCAGCGACGGCTCGGCGACGCCGGCCACAATCAGCACCAGCGTCGAGAGCAGCGGCGCCGCGTAGCTTGCGGCGCCCAGCACCTGAATGTTGCCGCGCTTGACGCCGATGTCCCAGGCATAGAAGGCCGCACCCACCGGCATCAGGCCAAGCCCGAGCACGGCCAGCCACTGGCCTGCACCATTTGGCAACACTGTCTGTTCCAGCGCCAGATGGCAGCCGAGGGACAGCACGGCGGTCGCCGCGCAGAACCAGGTGACGATGCTCGTCGGCACCGAAGGAAAGCGCCGCGACAAAAGCGAATAGGACGACCAGAGCAGGGCGCAAACGGCAGCCATGGCGTAACCGAAGGTGTAGCGCGCATCGAAGGCCAGCCCGCCGCCCTTGGTGACGATCAGCACCGTGCCGGCCAGACCGAGCAACGCGCCGACGACATGGTTCCACGCCAGTTTTTCGCCCGGCGTCAGCGCGGAGCCGAGCACGATCAGCAGGGGCCACAGATAGGCGATCAAGCTCGCCTCCACCGCCGGCGCGTTGCGCAGCGCGGTGAAATAGAAAAAGTGGTAGCCGAACAGGCCAGCGATACCGATCACCCAGACCTGCGGCGGTATTTTCGGGCTCTTCTCGGCGGCCGGCATGAACAGCCGCGCGACAAGGCCGACGCCGGTGCCGATCGAGAAGGTGATCGCCGACAAAAGGAACGGCGGCACCTTGCCGGAGGCATCGGTGAGAAGCGCCAGAAGCGCCCACATGGCGACCGCTGAAAAACCGATCAGTGTTGCGCGCGCCATGTCCCCTCCCGTGGCGCGCCCTGTTCTGTTTCCAGGGCGGCCCTATTGTACCGCTTCGAACCGTCTCGCGCTTATGGTCAGCGGACCAATCTGGGTCCCTACCGTGGCGTGGATCGGCGCATATACGCCGGTTTGGCCGAGCGGTGCAAACGTCACCATCATGCGGCTTCTGTTCTTCAGGAACTCCAGCGCCTTGCGGCCCTTGCGATAGCCGGCCACCGGCTCGAAACCCATCCGGCAGGTGATGGTATCGCCCTTGTAGCCCGGCACCGAGATCGTGCCTTTCGAAGCGTAGGTCAGCGTCAGGTTGGCGCGCATCTCGCCGTCATAGAATTTCACCGTGCGGCCGCAGACCTGGTCGAGGCTGTCGGCATGGATGACGGTCGCCGCCATCGGATCGAGCACCGATGCCAGGTCGCCGGCACCGATCGGCACCCAGTCGTTGGGGTCGCGCTGGCCCGGCGCCGGGATGACCTGCGTCGAGGTGACGGCGCCATTGGCAAAGCGAATGTCGATCGCCGACACCTTCTTGCCCGAGGTATAATCGGCGCGGAACGCCTGGGGCACCATTTTCTTGCCGGAAATCGTGCCCTTGGATGAGATCGTGCCGCGCGTGTCGTCGAACAGTTTGGCCAGTCCGGCGGCGCTGACAGTGCCGTCGATCGCATAAGCGCCGTTCGCATAGTGGCTTGAGAAGGTCGATCTCGCGATCGAGAGACCAAGAAATGACACCGTGTACTCGCCCTTGAAAGACTGCGGCGAGGCAGCCGACGCGGCGGACGGCAAGGCGACGGCAAGCGCGGCAACAAGCGCGTGAGACAAACGAAGCATGCGGGATCGGATCCTTGATTTTCGACCGGAGGCGGACGACCCCGGTCTGGCGTGTCCCTATGAGACCGCTTATAGGATGAAATCCGGCCTTAATATGAAATGCCGGGCGCTTCCGTGGCGAAGCCGGAGCTTGACGCCCCGCTGAAATGCAACTATGGAACGCCAACTTTTTCCATAAGGCCGCCTGACCAGAACCGCGCGCCACCCGGCGTGGGCACAAAGGTTTGGCAGGTCCCGAGAGAATTGAAGGTTAGAATTATGTCCCGCACCTGCGAACTCACTGCCAAGGCAGTCCAGACCGGCAACAATGTGAGCCACGCCAACAACAAGACCAAGCGTCGCTTCCTGCCGAATCTCGTCAATGTGACGCTGATCTCGGAAGCGCTGAACCAGAATGTGCGCCTGCGCATTTCGGCCAACGCGCTGCGTTCGGTGGAACATCGCGGCGGCCTCGACGCCTTCCTGGCCAAGGCCGACGTCAAGGAACTGTCGCAGCGCGCGCGCCTGCTGAAGAAGCAGATCGCCAAGAAGCTGGCCGAACAGGTCGCTGCCTAACATCGGATAAAGGCGGGGGACCGCCCAGGCCAACTTGTTGGCCTGGAGCATCGGATGGATCCGCAAGGGTTCGACAATCCGGTGCTCGACTACGAAGCGAGCACGGCCCCGATGGGCATGATGCTCCGCTGGTTCCATTACCCAGGATAAAAAAATGACTTCCTTCTCGCGATATCTGCCCTTCGTGGCCGCCATGGCGTTTGTTGTCGTGGCGTCGAACATCCTCGTGCAGTTCCCGATGCAGGGGCAGATCGGCGGCCTGTCTCTGGCCGACCTGCTCACCTGGGGCGCTTTCACCTATCCCTTCTCCTTCCTGGTCACCGACCTCGCCAACCGCCGCTATGGCCCTGCCGTGGCGCGCCGGATCGTCTTTGTCGGCTTCATGACGGCGGTGGTCTGCTCGATCCTCGTCCCGCCCTTGCTGTTCCGCCATGGCCTGATCGAATTCGAAACGGCGGCCGACCGGCTGGTACGCATCGCTGCCGCTTCAGGCGCGGCGTTCCTGTCTGCGCAACTGCTCGACGTCACCGTGTTCAACCGGCTGCGCCGGCAGAGCTGGTGGCGGGCGCCGATCGTCGGCACGCTGGTCGGATCGGTCTTCGACACCATGGTGTTCTTCACCGTCGCTTTCTCGGCCGCTTTCGCTTTTGCAGGCCCCAACGACAGTTTCGCGCTCGAGACGGCGCCGCTGATGGGCGTCTTCCATGTCGAGGCCATGCGCTGGGTTTCTTGGGCGCTGGGCGATCTCGCGGTGAAGCTGATCATCGCGGTGGTCGCGCTCATCCCCTACCGGTTGCTCGCCGCTCGCTGGAGCCAGCCGGCGCTGGCCGCCTAAACCATGATCCCCTGGGTCCATCTCGATTCGGCAAAGACCGGGGATGGCGCCCAGGAACTTCGCCTCAAGCGGCGCGGCAGCGAATTCTCGATCATGCTCGGCACCAACGAGCTGATGAACAGCCGCCTCAGCGGCTCCGAGCAAGCGCTGGCGAAACTGTCCTGCCAAAGGATTGCGGGCCATCGCCAGCCGAGGATCCTGATCGGCGGCCTCGGCATGGGATTCACGCTGCGCGCCGCTCTGGCCGAACTCGGCAAGGATGCCGGCATCGTTGTTGCGGAACTGGTGCCGGCGGTCGTCGCCTGGGCACGCGGCCCGATGGCGGAGGTGTTTGGCGGCTGTCTCGACGACCCCCGCGTCGCCATCCAGGAGACCGATGTCGGGCAATTGATCCGGTCTGGGTCCGCGGCCTGGGACGCCATCCTGCTCGACGTCGACAACGGCCCCGAAGGCATCGTCCACAAGGGCAATGACGCTCTCTACAGCCTCGCGGGCCTCGGCGCCGCACGCACCGCCCTTAAGCCGGGCGGCGTGCTGGCGGTGTGGTCGCAAGGGCCGGACAGCGGCTTCACGCGGCGGCTGAAACAGGCGGGCTTCGCCGTCGAGGAGGTCAACACGCGCGCCAACGGCAAGCGCGGCGCGCGCCATGTCATCTGGATCGCCACTAACGGCGTCTGACCGAAGCCGTCGTCGGGCAGTGTTAGGCTTTTGACCTCTGGAGTTCCGCGGCGAGCGCCTCCAGCAGCCCGCGCGTCCCCTCCTCCCGCCCTTTGGCGGAATCGACACCATCGAAGAAGGCGCCCTGCTCGGTATAGGTCAGCCTTGTGCCATCACCCGATTGTGTCAGCTCAACCGTGGTCAGCGATGCCGACATTGGCTGCGGCCCGATTGCCATCCGGTAGGAAAACACGATGCGCTGATCGGGAACGATGTCCTGGAACTGCGCGTCGAGCCTGATCTCCGGGCCGCCGCCATAGCTGAAGCGTGAAACCTCGCCACCGCCGACACGGAAATCGAAGCTGAATTCGGCGACGGCAAAACCATCGCCGTCGACCCGCCAACGCCGCACCGTCGCCTTATCGGCGAAGGCATGGAAGACACGATCTGGCGATTGCGGGTACGTGCGCTCGATGGTGAATGTGGAATGGATGACGGAATGCTCGTCTTTCACAGGGGCGATCTGGTTCATGTCTGCTCGTCCTTTTCCTGATCTTGAACTTTCGGGGATGGTTGGTCAGTCTCGGCCAGAATCTCACCAAGTCGGTCGAGGTGGCGTTCCGCCGGTATGCGGCGTTCGGTGATCCAGTCGGCGAGCGGAGCGAGCCCGCCCGGTTCGATCCGGCAGGTTCGCACCCGCCCGATCTTTTCGCTGCGGATCAGCCCGCAGGCCTCCAGCACCTGCAGATGCTGCAAGACGGCGGCGAAGGTCATGCCGAAAGGCTCCGCCAGTTGGCTGACGGTGGCCGGTCCGCGGCTCAACCGTTCCAGGATCTGGCGACGCGTTGGCTCGACAAGAGCGCGGAGGATGCTGTCGATCTCGGAATAGTTAAGCATGGACTTGAGTATTGTGGCGGAGGCGACAATTGTCGAGTCTGGACTAAAGTATTTTGGCGAACGTAGATCGAGGGATGGGTCGACCCCCTCTCCGTCGCTGCTTCGCAGCGCCACCTCTCCCCCGATCGACGGGGTAGAGGAGAGGCGCGAGCGTGCACAGGCTGGCTCCCCACCTCTCCCTCCAGAGGAGGGAGAGGTGGCTCGGCGAAGCCGAGACGGAGTGGGGGAAGGCGCCCGACCAGATCGAACCCGCCGTTGGGTTCGCGGCTGAAGCGTCACTCAATCCTGGTGCAGGACGAATTCCAAATAGAGGTTGCGCTGCAGGATCGAGTGGTTGTCGTCGGAGATCAGCGACACCATCACCGCGCCGTCGTCGCGCGTCCAGACGTCGAGCCCTTCCATATTGTCGATCTGGTAGCCCATGTCGGCGTCCAGCAGCACCGGCCCGTCGGCGACGGCGCCCTTCTCGACACTCTCGCCGTAGATGCGCCGCAGCCGCATCTTGAGCCCGCCCGCCATGGTGAAACTGCGCTCCAGCAGCAAAAGGTCGCCGTCCGGCAGGAAGGCGCCGTCGGTGATGTCGAAATCGCCGTTGCGCTTGACGGTGAAGACGCCCTTGTGCGGCCCTTCGATGATGGCGGCATAGATGTTGCCTGATTTGTCGAGGCTTTTCTCCGACACCACGACCAGGCCGCCCTGATGCTGGCCGTTGGCATTGGCATGGGTGACGGTCTCGAAGCCGCGATTCTGGCGCAGCTCGCGCGCCGGCACCAGGAAATCCAGCTGCCGGTACGGCGCCTTCATGTTCTCCGGGTCGATCCTGAACTGGGCAACGCGGTGATTGCGTTCGAAACCGACCGTGGCGATGCCATCCTTGACCGCGAGTCCTTCGGCATCGACCTCCCATTTCTCGTCGATCGGCTGGCCGCTCTGGTCGACCATCTGCTGCATGCGGAAGTTCTGGATGCCCACCGGCCGCCTGTCGGCGTCGCGGGCCACCGTGCCGAAGAACCAGTAGCCGGTGTCGGCCACGCCGATGAAATCGCTGCCCGCTTTCAGAAAGCGGAAGGCCGACAGCGCGCCGAAATCGCGCGATTTCGAGGTCATTTCCAGCCCGCCGACGAATTCGAGTGAACCGAACTGCGTGTCGGTCCGGCCAATGCGGAATTCGGTGATCGGGCGGGACGAAACCTCGATGGGATAAACCGGCGCCGAGCCGGCCGAACGAACTGGCGCGGACGCCACGCCGGCGAACAGGGCGATGGCGGCGAAGAGCGTTTGCCGAACCCCCCCGCGCGAAAAGATCATCCGGCGCGCCGCATGCCGCCGCGCCGCGTGTCGCGTGCGCTTTCCTCGGCAAACAGCGAGGCCAGTTGCTCGGTCATGGCGCCGGCCAGTTCCTCGGCATCGACGATGGTGACGGCGCGCCTGTAGTAGCGCGTGACGTCATGGCCGATGCCGATGGCCAGCAGTTCCACCGGCGAGCGCGTCTCGATCAGCTCGATGACGGCGCGCAAATGGCGTTCGAGATAATTGCCCGGATTGACCGAAAGCGTTGAATCGTCGACCGGCGCGCCATCCGAAATCATCATCAGGATCTTGCGCTGTTCGGGCCGGGCGATCAGGCGGTTGTGCGCCCACAGCAGCGCCTCGCCGTCGATGTTCTCCTTGAGCAGGCCTTCGCGCATCATCAGGCCGAGATTGCGCCGTGCCCGCCGCCACGGGTGGTCGGCGGATTTGTAGATGATGTGGCGCAGATCGTTGAGCCGGCCGGGGCTCGGCGGCTTGCCGTCCTTCAGCCATTTTTCGCGCGCTTGCCCGCCTTTCCAGGCCCGCGTGGTGAAGCCGAGGATCTCGACCGAGACGCCGCAGCGTTCCAGCGTGCGTGCGAGGATGTCGGCGCAGGTGGCGGCGACCGTGATCGGCCGGCCGCGCATTGAGCCCGAATTGTCGAGCACCAGCGTCACCACCGTGTCGCGGAATTTGGTGTCGCGTTCCTGCTTGAAGGACAGCGGCTGCATCGGGTCGATGACGACGCGCACCAGCCGCGCCGGGTCGAGGTAACCCTCCTCCAGGTCGAAATCCCAGGACCGGTTCTGCTGCGCCATCAGCCGGCGCTGCAGCCGGTTGGCCAATCGCCCGACCACGCCCGACAGATTGGCCAGTTGCTTGTCGAGGAAGGCGCGCAGCCGGTCGAGTTCTTCCTCCTCGCACAGCTCTTCGGCACCGACCGTCTCGTCGAAAGCAGTGGTGAAGACCTTGTAGTCGATTTCCTTCGGCAGATTGGTGAAGGGATTGTCGTTGCGGCGAGCCTCGCCGGGCGTCTCGGCATCGGCGTCGTCGTCATCGGACAGATCGTCGGCGGTGGCGTCGGACGCCTCCGTTTCGGACGACTGTTCGTCATCGGCCGAAGCCTCGGCGTCCTCGGACTGCGACTGCTCGGAGCCGGAATCCTCTTCCCCGCCCTCCTCGCTCTGCTCCTCGCCTTGCGGCTGGTTGTCGTCATTGTCCTCGGAATCTTCCGTCTCCTGGTCGTCGCCGAGTTCCTCGGCCATCTCCATGGAGGCGAGCATTTCGCGCACGACGCGGGCAAAGGCCTGCTGGTCGTCAAGCTTGGCCGACAGGCCGTCGAGATCGGCCTTGGCCTTTTCCTCGACCCAGGGCCGCCAGAGTTCGACCAGCCGCTCGCCGCTCTTGGGGACCGCCCGGCCGGTCAGCTTCTCGCGCACCATCAGCGCCAGCGCTTCCTCGATCGGCGCGTCGGCCTTGTCCTTGACGTCGACAAGATTGGCCTTGGCGTATTTGTCCTCCAGCATCGAGCCGATATTGTCGGCGACGCCCTGCATGGCGCGGCTACCGATCGCCTCGACGCGGGCCTGCTCGACCGCGTCATAGATGGCGCGCGCCGCCTTGCCTTCCGGCGCCAGCTTGGTGTGGATGCGCGCATCATGGCAGGCGCGCTTCAGCGCCATGGAATCGCCGAGGCCGCGAGTAATCGCAATATCGGTCTTGGAGGCCTTCTTCGGCAGTTCGGGCAAGCGCGCCCGGCTGCCGGCGAGCGCCGGCCTGTCCTTGGCGAAGCCGACTTCCATGTCCTTGTCGCCGGCAATGGCGCGCATGCAGACGGTGACGGCGCGCTTGAAGCTGTCGGCTTCAGACCCCGTCTTCGACTTGTTGCGCGTGTTGTCGCCCGGACCCGCCATCGAGGCTCTGCTTAGCCCAGCACCACGTTGGCGGCGCTCTCGGGCAGATCCTCGCCAAAGGCGCGCTGGTAGAATTCGGCCACCACCGAACGCTCCAGCTCGTCGCATTTGTTGAGGAAGGTCAGCCGGAACGCCATGCCGATATTGCCGAAGATCTCGGCGTTCTCGGCCCAAGTGATGACGGTACGCGGGCTCATCACGGTCGACAGGTCACCGTTGATGAAGGCCGAACGCGTCATGTCGGCGACGCGCACCATCTTGTTGACGATGTCCTTGCCCTTGTTGTCGCGATAGTGCTTGGCCTTGGCCAGCACGATGTTCACTTCATTGTCGTGCGGCAGATAGTTCAGCGTGGTGACGATCGACCAGCGGTCCATCTGCGCCTGGTTGATCTGCTGCGTGCCGTGGTAGAGGCCGGTCGTGTCGCCGAGGCCGACCGTGTTGGCGGTCGAGAACAGCCGGAACGCCGGATGCGGACGGATGACCCGGCTCTGGTCGAGCAGCGTCAGCCGGCCCGACGATTCCAGCACGCGCTGGATGACGAACATCACGTCCGGACGGCCGGCATCGTATTCGTCGAAGCAGAGCGCGACATTGTGCTGGTAGGCCCAGGGCAGGATGCCGTCGCGGAATTCGGTGATCTGCAGCCCGTCCTTGACGACGATCGCGTCTTTGCCGACGAGGTCGATACGGCTGACATGGCTGTCGAGATTGACGCGCACGCAGGGCCAATTGAGACGGGCGGCGACCTGTTCGATATGCGTCGACTTGCCGGTGCCGTGATAGCCCGACACCATGACGCGGCGGTTGTAGGCAAAGCCCGCCAGGATCGCCAGCGTCGTTGCCTTGTCGAACAGATAGTCCGGATCGACGTCAGGCACATGTTCCGATGTCACCGAATAGGCCGGCACCACCATCTTGGAGTCGAAGCCGAATTTGTCCTTCACCGACACCGTCGTGTCGGGCAGGTTGGCGATGTCGCGATCGACCTTGTTCATATCTCTCAACGTCTCCACGGGCGAAACGTCCCGTTTCGCCGGCAATCGATTTTGTTCGGGGGCGGTCTTAGAGCCTTTTCCAACCTTATGAAAGTTGGAAAGCGACACAAACCGTAGGGTCGCTCAGCACAGGCCCGCCTGTTTGAGCACGCGATAGGCCTGCAGCACATCGCGGAACCGGTCTTCCGAACCTCTGTCGCCACCATTCGCATCCGGATGGTGACGTTTCACCAGTTCCTTATAGCGCGCCTTGATATCCTTGCCAGTCGCCTTTGTATCAAGGCCAAGCGTTTCCAGCGCCTTGGCCTCAAGCGGCTTGGCCTTGCGCTCGCGCGCCTCGCGCGGATCCTTCGGCCCTTTGAACAGGTCGAACGGGTCGCGCATGCGGTTGTAATAGCCGGCGCGGCCGGAGCGCATCTGCGCCATATCGGGCGACGAACGTGTCGAGGCGCCATTGACGCCCATCTTCCAGGTCGGCCGGTGGCCGGTCATGGCTTCCTTCTGGAAGCGCGCGACCTCGGTGTCCGGCACGCCGGAGAAGTAGTTGAAGCCCTTGTTGTACTCGCGCACATGGTCGAAGCAGAAGCGGAAATACTCACCCTCCTTCATGCGCCCGACCGGCGCGCGATGGGTGCCCGGCTCCTTGCAGCCATCCCACTGGCAGATCGGCGAGTGCGACTTCAGCTCCGCATCCTTTTCAGGGCGGATGCGAATCTTCTCGAAATATTTGGGATACGGCTTCATCTCACCCATTTATGGGGCGTTCGCAAATGCGAAACAAGAATTGACATTTTCGCGATCATCGCCCTAACCGCTGAATCGCGGCATAAAGCGGGCGAATTGCGGATTTAGTTGCGCAATAGCGGCCCCCGGGGCTAGCGCGCCAGCCATATGTGGTGAACGGAGACTGCAATGTCCATACAGGCGACCATGGAAGACAAGCTCAACAAGGCATTTTCGCCGGAGCGGCTGGTCATCATCAACGAGAGCCATCTCCACGCCGGCCACCATCACCACGGCTCGGACCATCATGGCGCTTATGACGGCACCGGCGAGACGCATTTTCGCGTCCGCGTCGTGTCGTCCGCCTTTGCCGGCATGAGCCGCATCGACCGCCACCGCGCCGTCAACGAACTGCTTGCCGACGAACTGAAGGCCGGCGTTCATGCTCTGGCGATCGAACCGGCGGCGCCCGGCGAAAAGACCCGCTGGTAGATCAGTCCGCCGTGGCCCTCCGGCGCGGTCAGATCACCGCTTCGATTAGGAACGGCCAGCGCCGAGACAGGGCACTGTCCAGCAGCGCGTCGAAGCGCTCGCAGGTGTCGGCGCGCGCCGCCTCCACGCCCATGCCCTTGGCCAGCGACACCCAGTCCAGCGCGGGATGGTCGAGGTCGAGCATGCGCCTGGCGTTCTCGCCGATCGCGTTGACGCCGACATTCTTCATCTCGCCATGCAGGATCGCGTAGGTGCGGTTGGAAAACACGATCGTCACCAGGTCGAGATTTTCCCGCGCCTGCGTCCACAGGCCCTGCACCGTGTACATGCCGCTGCCATCGGCCTCCAGATTGATCACCTTGCGGTCTGGACAGGCGATGGCCGCTCCAGTCGCCATCGGGATGCCGCCGCCGATCGATCCGCCCGTGCCCATCATGTAGTCGTGCGGCGCGGCAAAGGCCGACAGCGCGAAGAAGCGCCTGGCCGAGGTGACCGCCTCGTCGCAGACGATCGCATTGTCCGGCAGCTTGCGCGCCACCGACAGCGCGATGGCATCTTCCGTCAGCCCGCCGCTCGGCGCAGCCTCATCGGGAAAAGCGGTTGCGAAGTCAACCTGTTGCGATGGTTTGACGCCGAGTTCGTCGCGAAGTGCTTCCAGCGCCGCATGCAGATCATCGCCATGAGCAGCAAGCGTCCGCACCTGGCAGTCGTCGCGCACCAGCCGTCCCGGTTTTCCCGGATAGGCGAAGAAGGCAACCGGCTCCTTGCCGCCGACCAGCACCAGTACGTCGATATCCGCCAGCAGCGCCGTCGCCGCATCGATCGGATAGGGGATGCGCGTCGGCGCGACGCGCCCGCGCCCGCGTTGCATGCGCGCGATCAGGACCTCGCTGAACAGGCGCACATCGCAGGCCGTCGAGATTTGGCCGGCGATCTCGAGCGCATCGGCGCGCGCCGCTCGCCCGCGAACGATCATCCCGACACGGCCCGGAGCCGCACGGATCGCCTCGGCGGTCGCGCGCACAGCGTCCCTATCGACGGCCGGCGGCGGCGAAAGGACGACCTTGCCCGGCGAGGCCGGGGCAGCATCGCCCCAGGCCGCATCAGCCGGCAGGATCAGCGTGGTGACGCCCGGCGGGGTCAGCGAGGCGCGGAAGGCCGCCTCCGTGGCCGGCTGGACATCGGCCGGCCCGGCGATGCGGCGAACCCAGTTGGACATCGGCGCCGCAAGGCCTTCGATGTCGCTGGTGAGCGGCGCGTCGAGCGGCAGATGATACGAGGCGTGGTCGCCGACGATGTTGATCATCGGGCTGAACGCACGCCGGGCGTTGTGCATGTTGGCCAGTCCATTGGCCAGGCCCGGACCGGTATGCAGCAAAGTCGCGGCCGGGCGGTCGGTCATGCGCGCATAGCCGTCGGCCGCACCCGTCACCACGCCTTCGAACAGACCGAGCACGCAGCGCATCTCGGGCTTGCGGTCGAGCGCGGCAACGAAATGCATTTCGGAGGTGCCGGGATTGGCGAAGCAGACCGTCACATCATTGGCCAGCAGCACGTCGCACAGGGCATCGGCGCCATTCATGCAATTTTTCTCCAAGTCATGAGAACCAATTGCACCTAGGGATGTCCGCACGGCAATATCCCGCCGCCGCTTTTGGCATGATCCAGTTGCAGTAGTGGCGAGCGAACTGGACCGCGATCAGCCGACGGTCGATTTCAGAAACGTCAGCGCGGCAGCGGTCAACGCGTCGCCACCCCTGCCGAAATCGCGGTTGATCGACATATGCGTATAGGCGCTGCCGTCGAACAGCGTGACCTCGGTGCCCGTGGCGCGCAAGCGCTCGGCGAAGGCTTTCGACTCCTCGCCACGGCCCGACGCCCCCGAGTATGCGATGAAGGTCGGCGGATGCTTGCGGCCATCGACATAGCTGGCGGGCGAAAGTGCCGCCCACTGCGAAGGGTCGGAAAAGACCCGCGCATAGGCCCGCTCCATGCCGCCGTTCTTCTCGAGCGCTGCAAGATCATAGGCCCTGGTATCGTCGAGCAGAAGGCCGGCGACACCGGGCAGCCCGCCGCGCATGCCGGTCAGCGCGATCAGATGGCAACCGGCCGAATGGCCCATGCCGACAATGCGCGTGGGGTCGCCGCCATGCCCGGCGACGTTGGCCATGACATAGGCATAGGCCTTTTCCACGTCATTGGCCTGGGTGGCGACATCGGCCTCGGGCAACATGCGATAGTCGATCGAGACGAAGCAGAAGCCGTTGGCGAGCAGGAAGGCCGGCTTGGCGCCCACCTGGCTGCGCTTGCCGAACTCCCAAGCCCCGCCATGGACGAAGAAGACCACGGGCAACCCGCTTGCGCCATCGGGCGCATAGATGTCGAGCTTGGCCGGTCCGTAGTCGAAGGTTTTGGGAGATGGTGAGGATTGGCGCGCAAACGTCGTGGCCGGCAAAAAAGCCGCCATCGAAGCCAGAAGCAGGGTTCGCCGATCGACCATCATCTTCTCCTGACCGCCCGGCGCAAAATGCACAGGGACGCCGCGAAGTTCCAGTGAAAGATCGGTAACGTGCCGGGACGTTCCCTGGTGTTGAGGTTAAGGTCCAGCCGAGGTGCCGTCATCCTGCATTGATAAATCGATTGTGATACGGGCCGGATTTACAGATCGTTGTGGATATGAATCGATAGGGACTGTAAGTCCGACGACTTGCCTGCCCACAAAGTCCAAGGCGCGCCGGCAAGAAAGCTCCAAAGCTATAAATGACAACGACGATCGTCCATGCTGGCTTTCACAAGACCGGAACCACATCGATCCAGGAGTTCCTGACAGCTCGTCGCGAGTGGCTGGCGGCACAGAACGTTTTCTATGAACCCGATGGCACAGGGAGCCTGACTGGGCATCACCGGCTGGCGTGCTGGCTCAGCACGCATCGTATATCTCCCGGCCCAAACGACCTTTTTACCCCCGAGCGCGAACGTTATTCGAGCATGCTCCAAGCTCGTTCCCTAAAGGCAGAGAATTTCAGTTATCCATTTTCAACCACAAACCCCATCCGTCTGATTTCTTCTGAGATCTTCAATACTTTCGACCTGGCCGAACTTATCAAGATGAAATCCTTTCTTGGCTCGATCGACCGATTCATACTCTACGTCCGCAACGGCATCGGTTTTATATATTCCTGTTGGGCGTCGAAAGTTCGCTGGGGGCATATCGGCTCGTTCGACGCGTTTCTCAAAGAAACTCTGGGCTTCGCACCGAACACACCGCTGAGCGGCGCCCTTCAGTTTGTCGATGTCCTCAGCAATCTGTTCGGGCCAGAGCGCATCTCGATTCGAAATTTCAATACCGCTCTGCAACACAAGCGTGGAATTGTCGGTGACTTTGTTGAAGGTGAATTGGGTCTGGCGGCACCAGCCAAAGTGGACAAAGAGCGCATATCGAACAGGACGATCTCCTGGATTGCAACAGAGGTGCAAAGAGCGCTGAACCTGTGGAACAAGGACAAGGGCTTTGATGCCGCCGCTGCAGCGCGCGGCAGACTCAACGAGGCGCTCCACAGCCCCGACGGAGAAGCCCTCATGGATGAATTCAGGCAAAAGCTCGAAACGAGAACGAAACTGATCACCATAAGGGACATGCATCCGACCAAGATTGGAATGGACGGCATCGCCTTTCGCGGCAGTGCATCGTTTCGCGGCGCTTGCGAATGGCACTTTCCTTTCGACGAGCCCGCATCATTTGTTCCGACGCACCATCTCGTCGAGGTGCTGGCCGCTCTGCCGGGATTCAAACGCCTGGCGCAAACCGACCCGCTCTAATGCATATCGCCCAAAAGCGGCCTCGGTGAGGGGCAACGACATGCCCAAAACAAGGACCTAAAGTCCGTCGCAGGAATGCGTTCAAAACGCGACGCTTTAGGCGTCGCCCGCCGGCCTGATCCTCAACCTGGCAATGCGGTTCTTGTCCCGCTTCATGACGATGAAGCGCTTGCCGTGGAAGGTGAAAGCCTGCTTCTCCTCGGGGATTGACTGCGCCTCGTGGATGACGAGGCCGGCAATCGTCGTCGCTTCCTCGTCCGGCAGGTTCCAGTCGAGCGCTCGGTTCAGGTCGCGGATCGGTACATTGCCGTCGACGACGACGGAGCCGTCGGCCTCCTGCTTGACGCCCTGGATGTCGACATCGTGCTCGTCGGCGATCTCGCCGACGATCTCCTCGATGATGTCCTCCAGCGTCACCAGCCCTTCGACCTCGCCATATTCGTCGACGACGACGGCGAAATGTGACTTACGGCGCAGGAAGGCGTTGAGCTGTTCCTGCAAGGTCGTGGTGTCGGGCACGAACCAGGGTTTTGAGGCGATCTTCATCACGTCGATCTTGGAAAAGTCGTTACCGACTTCGTTCAGTGCGCGCAGCAGATCCTTGGCATGCAGCACGCCGACAATGTTGTCGAGCGAGCCCTTCCACAGCGGCATGCGGGTGTGCGGGCTCTGCAGGATCTCGCGCACCACCGCTTCCGGTGCATTATCGGCATTGACCGAGCGCATATTGGTGCGGTGGACCATGATATCGGAGACTTCGAGCTCTTCGAGATCGAACAGGCCGCCGATGCGGTCGCGGTCCTCGCGCACCACCTGGCCGTCGCGGCGGAAATCGTCGACCGCGCCGCGCAGTTCGTCCTGGCTCGAGCGCTGCGGCTCGATGCGCGACAGCTCATAGCCGAACATGGCAAGCAGGCGCGTGCGCACGGCAACGACCAGCAGGATGAGGATGGCGAGAACGGCGACGACGATCCAGCCATTATCCATTTCAGCCGGCTTTCCGGCTGGCTGGATGGTTTTCCCTCAGGAACGACAGCACTTCGGAAGCCGGAACGTCCTTGGCGATAAAAGCCTGGCCGATCCCGCGCGTCAGGATGAAGGTCAGCGCGCCGCGCGACACCTTCTTGTCCTGGGTGATGAAGGAAAGCAGTGCCTCGGCATCCGGCAATTCACCCGGAATATCGGACATCCGCCACGGCAGGCCGACGGCGCGCAGATGCGTTTCGACGCGTGCCGCGTCGTCGGGACTTGCCAGATTGAGCCGCGAGGAGAAGCGATGCGCCAGCGCCATGCCGATCGCGACCCCCTCCCCATGGACGAGCCGGGCACCGTCATACTGCGTGGCCGCTTCGAGTGCGTGGCCGAATGTGTGGCCGAGATTGAGCAGTGCCCGGTCGCCGGTCTCGAACTCGTCGCGCGCGACGACATCGGCCTTGGCGCGACAGGCTTCCGCAATCGCCTGCGCCCGCTCCGGCCCGCCGGCGAACACCTTCTGCCAGTTCACTTCCAGCCAGGCGAAAAGTTCCGGCCGGTCGATCAGCCCGTATTTGGCGAGTTCGGCGTAGCCGGCGCGGAATTCGCGGATCGGCAGCGTGTCGAGCACTCCGGTGTCGGCCAGCACCAGCCTGGGCTGCAGGAAGACGCCGACAAGGTTCTTGCCGCGCGGGCTGTTGATGCCGGTCTTGCCGCCGACCGAGGAATCGACCTGCGCCAGCAGCGAGGTCGGGACCTGCACAAAATTCATGCCGCGCCGCACGATGCCGGCGGCAAAACCGGTGAGATCGCCGATGACGCCGCCGCCCAGCGCGACGACGACGTCGCCACGCTCCAGCCTTGCGGCCAGAATCCCATCAACCACCTCTTCGAGATGGGCAAAGCTCTTGGTCTTCTCGCCCGGCGGCATCGTGATGACGGTGGGCTGGATGCCACCCTTCTCGAGCCCTGCCTTCAGCGTATCGAGATGCGCGGCGGCGACATTCTCGTCGGTAACGACAGCCGCGCGCGTACCCGGTAGCCGGCGTGAAATCTCCTCGCCGGCGCGCGACAAAAGGCCGGAGCCGATCAATATGTCGTAGGCCCGGTCGCCAAGGCCGACTTCGACGGTGACTGGCTGGTCCACGCTCACGATTCGATCTCGCCCGTCGCTGCAATTTCATCGATGCCGAAATGCCGGCACAGCGCGTCCAGCACCTCGGCGGCGATAACCTCCTTGCGGTCGTCGCGGGTCGGCACGGTGACATCTGATGTCGCGTAGACCGGATAGCGCTCGCCCATCAGCCGCTCCAGCACGGCGCGGGGATCGGCGCTTTTCAACAGCGGCCGGTTCTGCTTCTTCGAAACCCGGTCCATCAGAAGATCGAGTTCCGCCTTTAGCCACACCGAGACGCCATGCGCGGCGATGGCTTCGCGCGTCTGCGCGTTCATGAAGGCGCCGCCGCCGGTCGAAAGCACCTGCGGGCCATTTTCAAGCACGCGCAGGATGACACGCTGCTCCAGGGCCCTGAACTCGGTCTCCCCATAGCGCTCGAACAGCTCCGGCACGGTCATGCGCGAGACGCTTTCGATCTCCTGGTCGCTGTCGATGAAGGGCAGCGAAAGCATCGTCGCCACCTTGCGGCCGATCGCCGTCTTGCCGGCGCCCATCAGGCCGACAAACACGATGGACCGGCTGCCCAGCCGGCCAAGCAGCGCGGCGAGGCTCTCGCCTGGAGGATTTGCCTGGTGCGCGTTCATCAGCTGTTTCTTGGGCCCTCTTTGCCGGCGTATCGACATGAAAAGCCGGTTTGCGTCAAGCGTTGCCGAGCACAGGCAAGCCTATATCGGGCGGAGGATGCCTGCATCAGAAGTTGCTGACAGGCCTCCGCTTCTTCCTTGAATTGGCCGGATAGGCGTCCCATAAGGGCACAGGGTTTGGAAACGCAGAACAGGAAGACGGGCGAAAATTGATGCCGACACTGTTTCGCTTTGTCGTGATCCTCGCGATTCTGGCCGGCATTGCCTATGGTACGATGTTCGCGTTGGTGATGTTCGTCGAGCCCAAAAAAGCCGAGATGAGCGTGCGCATCCCGCCGGAAAAGCTGAATCCCAAGAAAAACTGACCCCGAAGAAAACTGATCCCCGAGGATGAACAGCGCCGCCCGCATCGAGGCCTTCCTGGAAATGATGAGCGCCGAGCGCGGCGCCGCCGAAAACACGCTGTCCTCCTACCGACGTGACCTCGAAGACGCTTCGAGCGGGATCGATGGCGGGCTTGCCGGTGCAGCCGCCGCCGATATCCGTGCCTATCTCGATGACATCGCAGCTCGCGGCTTCGCGCCGACCTCGCAGGCGCGCAAACTGTCGGCGATCCGCCAGTTCTTCAAATTCCTCTACGCCGAGGGCCTGCGCACCGATGACCCGACCGGCACACTGGACAGCCCGAAAAAAGGCCGTCCGCTGCCCAAGACGATGAGCGAGGCCGAAACCGGCCGGCTGATCGACCGCGCCGCGGTGGAAGCCGGCGACGCCGGGCTCGGCTACAGTGACAGGCTGGCCGCGCTACGCCTGCACGCGTTGGTCGAGGTGCTCTACGCCACCGGCCTGCGCGTTTCCGAGCTGGTCGGCCTGCCTGTGACGGTTGCGCAGCGCGACGACCGTTTCTTTATGGTGCGCGGCAAGGGTGACAAGGAACGCATGGTGCCGCTCTCGGCCAAGGCGCGGGTGGCGATGCGCGCCTGGCTTGCCGCCCGGGCCGGAGTGCCCGCTTTCGCCGACAGCCCGTTCCTGTTTCCGGCGGCGTCCGACAGCGGCTATCTCTCGCGCCAGGTCTTTGCCCGCGACCTGAAAGGGCTGGCGGCGCGGGCCGGCATCGCCTCGGCCAAGATATCGCCGCATGTGCTGCGCCATGCTTTCGCCAGCCATCTCCTGCAGAACGGCGCCGATCTCAGGGCGGTGCAGCAGTTGCTCGGCCATGCCGACATATCGACGACACAGATTTACACCCATGTGCTGGAGGAGCGGCTGGTGCGGCTGGTCAACGATCATCATCCGCTTGCCGACTAGGCCTCATATCGCTATGTGAGGACGACATTTCACCGCCGGGAGCCTTGGTTTCAAGGGTTCCGCAGTCCTTGCCTTCCGACGTATCGGTCCGCCCAAGCATGTATAACTATCTCGATTTCGAAAAGCCGGTGCAGGATCTCGAGCTCAAGATACTCGAGCTCAAGAAGCTTGCCGAGAATGGCGAAGCGGTCGATGTCGCCGATGAGATCACCCGGCTGGAGAAGCGTTCGCGCGACGCGCTGCGCGATCTCTACAAGGCGCTGACGCCCTGGCAGAAGGTGCAGGTTGCCCGCCATTCCGACAGGCCGCACTGCGTCGACTACATCAAGGGCCTGTTCAGCGACTTCACGCCGCTCGCCGGCGACCGCAATTTCGGCGAGGACCAGGCGATCGTCGGCGGTTTTGCCCGTTTCCGCGGCGAACCTGTCGCGATCATCGGCCAGGAAAAGGGCTCGGACACGACCAGCCGCCTGAGGCACAATTTTGGTTCGGTGCGTCCGGAAGGATACCGCAAGGCGGTGCGGCTGATGGAACTGGCCGACCGCTTCAAGATCCCGCTGTTGACGCTGGTCGACACAGCAGGCGCCTATCCCGGCGTCGGCGCCGAGGAGCGTGGCCAGGCCGAAGCCATCGCCCGCTCGACCTCGGCCTGCCTTGCACTAAAAGTGCCGTCGATCTCGGTGGTCATCGGCGAAGGCGGTTCGGGCGGCGCCATCGCGATCGCCACCGCCAACCGCGTCTACATGCTCGAACACGCCATTTATTCGGTGATTTCGCCGGAAGGGGCGGCCTCGATCCTGTGGCGCGACACCACGCGCTCCAAGGACGCGGCGACCAACATGAAGATCACCGCGCAGGATCTTCTGGAACTGAAGATCATCGACGCCATCATCCCCGAGCCGATAGGCGGCGCCCAGCGCGCGCCCGAAACGGTGATTGCCGCGACCGGCGACCTCATTGCCAGGACGATGAAGGAATTTGCCGGCGCCAACACCGATTTCCGCGAACAGCGCCGCGAGAAATATCTGGCGATGGGCCGCAGTCTCTGACGGCATCTGCCGGCGGACAAGGCCATCGGAAGCCCCGCGCGCGCGGCAATGTGGCGGCAATGTGCAATTTCGCCACAAAAATGCCGCCGGATTCGGGTCAATGAAATTGCCGTGAGAGGTTGGTCGAAGCTTGCGGTAAGGAATTTTCAAGGTTAACGGGCTTACGGTCCGTCGGTGTTCAGCATACGGGCTCGGCAGTTCGCAGCCATTGGCCCGAGGGAAAAGACATAGCCGTATCCATGTTTGCCAAGCTCGCCCGCACCGGAGTCCTCGCCGCCTCGATAGCCATCGCCGGCTGCAATGATTCGTCGATGAAGGACTTTGCCCCGGAAGCCAACAAGCCGCTGCCGGACAAGATCCTTGCCGACATGAGGGCCAAGGGCATGGTGCGCACCTCCTCGGTGATGGCGCGCATCTTCAAGGAAGAGGGCAAGCTCGAGATCTGGAAAGCCAAGACCAACGGCCGCTACGACATGGTGGCGAGCTACGACATCTGCAAATGGTCGGGCAAGCTCGGCCCCAAATACACCGAAGGCGACCGCCAGGCGCCTGAAGGGTTCTACACGGTCCGCCCGTCGCAGATGAATCCGCGCTCCAACTACCATCTGTCCTTCAACATCGGCTTTCCCAACGCCTATGACCGCGCCAATGGGCGCACCGGCCAAAACCTGATGGTGCATGGCGCCTGTTCGTCCTCGGGCTGCTATTCGATGACCGACGCGCAGATCGAGCAGATCTATGCCTTCGGCCGCGACGCTTTCCAGGGCGGCCAGACCGAGTTCCAGGTCCAGGCCTTCCCATTCCGTATGACCGCCGCCAACATGGCGCGCTACCGCAACGACCCGAACTACGAGTTCTGGAAGATGCTGAAGGTCGGCTACGACAATTTCGAGGTCACCAAGGTGCCGCCGAAGGTCGATGTCTGCGAGAAGCGCTACGTCTTCAACCAGGTCGCCGCCGATGGCCAGACATTCGATCCGACCGGACCATGCCCGGCAACCACGCAGCCGGATTCGCTGAAGAGCGCCTACAACGCTTATCAGAGCACCTATGACGCGGCCTTCAACAGCGCGCTCAAGGCAAGCGTGCCTCCGCCGAAGCCGACCATCGCCGGCATCAAGGAAGCTAGCATCGTCTCCGACTGGTCGAAGCGCCGGGCGCGCGGCGAGCGCGTGCCGATCGATCCGCCTTCGCTCAACAATGACGGCACGGTGAGCGAAACGGCGCGCATGGGCCGCATCGATTCGCCCGCCGGCCGCAAGATGGCGGCACTGGACGCCGAGAAAGCCGCCAAGCAGAAGGCCGAGGAGCAGAGGCTGGCCGCGATAGAGGCCGCCAAGCAGGCCAAGGAGGCCGCAAAGGCGCAGGCGCTGGCCGAAAAGGAAGCGGCCAAGGCGCAAGCCGTGGCGGCAAAGGAAGCGGCAAAGGCCGCCAAGGAAGCCCCGGTCGCCACCGCCACCATAGCCGCCCCGACGGAGGCCGCGCCGGAAGCCGAAACGCAGGCAGCGAGCGCCGATGAAAGCCGGGTGACCAAGCTGAAGAACAAGCTGCTCGGCATGTTCGGCGGCTGAGCCTGGTCTTGGCCGAGGATACCGCTGTCTACGACCTGAAAGGGCTGAACTGCCCGCTTCCCGTGCTCAAGGCGAAGAAACGCCTCGCGGGAATGCAGCCGGGCAGCCGGCTCTGGCTCGAGACCACCGATCCGCTCGCCGTCATCGATATTCCCGCCTTTTGCTCGGATGCCGGCCACCAGGTGATTGAAACAGCGGCGGTATCAGGCGGCCATCGGTTCCTGGTCGAGCGCGGCGAGACCGTCTGAATTTCGATGCAAAACGCTATCTTCCGGCGATCGCCAGCGGATTGTTTTCCAGTGCCGCGCGGTCGGGTGTGTCGATCGACGGCCGGTTGGTGAAGGCGGCGAACAGCCTGCGCACATAGTCTTCCGGCATGTCGAGCGTGATCAGCACCAGCCGCGTGCCGCGCTGGCCGTCCGGCCACGCCGGCAGCCTCGCCGGCGGATGCAGGATCTTCTGCACGCCGTGGATGACCAGCGGACGTGACGGATCTTCGCTGAGTTCGATCACGCCCTTCATGCGCAGCAGCTTCTCGCCATGCGTCGAACGCAACAGGTCGAGGAACATTTCTATCGCTGAAAACGGCACCGGACCGTCATGGACGAGCGAATAGGAGCGCACGCGCCAATCGTGGCTATGGCCATGATCATGACTGTGATCGTGGTCATGCCCGTGGGCATGATCGTCATGGTGATGGTCGTGAGCCGCTTCCTCGCCCAGCCAGCGGCGTACATCGGCGGATTTGGTGGCGGGATTGTAGAGGCCGCAATCAAACAGCGGCGCCACGCCGGTTGTTGAATTGCCGGCATCAAGCAGTTCGGCGCCCGGATTGATCTGCCGCAGGCGCGCCCGCAGCGTGTCGAGATCGCCGGCATCGGTCACCAGGTCGACCTTGCTCAGCACGATGCGATCGGCGACGGCGACCTGCTTGACCGCCTCGACATGGGCGTCGAGCGTGGCATTGCCATTGACCGCGTCGACCAGCGTGATGACGCCGTCGAGCCGGAAAGCCTGGACGAGCGCCGGATGCGCCATGATCGACTGCAGCACCGGCGCCGGGTCGGCCAGCCCCGTGGTCTCGACGATGACGCGGGCAAGACGGGCGATACGGCCGGTCTGCAGCCGGTCGACCAAATCGGCCAGCGTGTCGACCAGTTCGCCGCGCACGGTGCAGCACAGGCAGCCGTCGGAAAGCTGGATGATGCCGTCGGAGGCCTGCTCGACCAGCAAATGGTCGATCGCCACCTCGCCATACTCGTTGATGATGACCGCCGTGTCGGCCAGCGCCGGATCCTTCAGCAGCCGGTTGAGCAGCGTCGTCTTGCCGGCGCCGAGGAAGCCGGTCAGCACCGAGACGGGGATCGGAAACCCATTCATCGGGATCTGTCTCTTTGTTTGAGCATGATCTTTTCCGAAAACCGGATTCCAAGTTTCGCTGACGCGGACCTTCGGTTCGGGATCATGCTCTAGTTCGCGACCTTGACCGGCTGGTCGCCCTGTGCGGCGGAACCAGCAACGGCCGGACCGCCGCCGGTCGGCACCGGCCGATCGGGCCGCCAGCTCGGGATCGGCACGTCGGCATATTCCTGGCCGCCCTGGTCGAGCATCGCCTTCGGCGCCGGACCGGTGGCGCCGCCGAGGCCGACGGCAACCAGCGTCGGCACATGGTCGAGCTTTTCCTGATAGGGCGATTTCGGCGCGTCCTTGGCGGCAACCGCGGGCGGCGCCTCGGACTGCTCCTCCGACGTCTTCTTCTTCTTGCAGACCTCGTCTTGCATGTCGTTGGGCGATACCGTGTCGCCATAGGGCGCCAGCGTCGCGACGGTGGCCGAACCGGCCGTGGGCGTGTCAAACCCCTGGTCGAGCAGTTTTGCCGCGGTCTCGGCACGACTGACCGCCGACTTCTCGCCAAGCACGACCGCGACAAGCGTGCGGCCGTTGCGCGTCGCCGAACCGATCATGTTGAAGCCGGAAGGGCAGACGAAGCCCGTCTTCATGCCATCGGCGCCGGGGTAACGGCCGATCAGGAGATTGTAGTTCGGAATGGCCTTCTTGCCAACCGCAAGGCCTTCGATCGAGAACCACGGCGCATATTGCGGGAACTCGCGGCGGATCGCCATCACCAGGACCGAAAGGTCGCGCGCCGTCGTGTACTGGTCTGGCGAGTAGAGGCCGTTCGGATTGACGAAATGGGTGCCGTTCATGCCGAGCCGAGCCGCTTCGGCATTCATCCTTTCGGCGAAGGCGGCCTGCGAGCCGCCGACATTCTCGCCGACAGCCATGGCGATGTCATTGGCCGATTTGACCAGCATCATCTTCAGCGCATTGTCGAGCCGCATCACCGAGCCCGGCTTGAAACCCATCTTGCTTGGCGGCTCACCGGCGGAGTGCTTGGTCACCTTGATCGGTGAATCGAGCTGGACCTCGCCGGCCGCGATCGCCCGGAAGGTCACATAGGCGGTCATCAGCTTGCTGAGCGAGGCCGGATACCAGCGTTTGAAGGCATCCTGGTGCTGCAGGATCTGGCCGTTCTTCAAATCGAAGACAACCACCGGATTGGCCAGCGCCGGCCCGGCCAGGACCGACAGCATGATTGCGCCAGCCGAGAATAGTTTGAGGAAATGCCTGTGCCGCATGATCTAATCCGAAATCGCCTCTTGCCCTGATTGCCCCTGGCTCCGTAAGATTTCGTTACGCGACCGCCAGCACAATGAGTCCGACCCTCAAAAACGGACCGCATCGGTGCGGTGCTATTTACCCTATGTGACGCCAACATGGCAAAGTGCCTGACAATCACAATTCCAAAACCCCGCGCACAATTGCAAAACCCCGGGTACAATTGCAAAACACAGGCTGAAGCCGGCTGCACCAACAACGAATGGAACCATCATGCCAATCCTGAACCGCGCCGCTGAAATGCAGGACGAAGTCGCCGGCTGGCGCAGGCATCTGCACCAGACGCCGGAGCTGAACTTCGATGTCTTCAAGACGGCGGCTTTCGTCACCGAGAAGCTAAAGGAGTTCGGTTGCGATGATGTGGTCACCGGCCTCGGCAAGACCGGCGTCGTCGGCGTCATCCGCGGCCGCCAGGGCGAAGGCGCCACCATCGGCCTGCGCGCCGACATGGATGCGCTGCCGCTCAATGAAATCACTGGCAAGCCCTACGCCTCGACCGTTCCCGGCAAGATGCATGCCTGCGGCCACGACGGTCACACCGCGATGCTTTTGGGTGCCGCCAAATACCTTGCCGAGACGCGCAATTTCGCCGGCTCCGTGGCGGTGATCTTCCAGCCGGCGGAGGAAGGCGGCGGCGGCGGCAACGAGATGGTCAAGGACGGCATGATGGAGCGCTTCGACATCTCCAAAGTGTTCGGCATGCACAACATGCCGGGCTTGCCCGTCGGCCAGTTCGCCATCCGTCCGGGCCCGATCATGGCGGCGACGGCCGAATTCACCATCACCGTGAAAGGCAGGGGCGGTCACGCCGCGATGCCGCACGGCACGATTGATCCGATCGTCATCACCAGCCAGCTGGTCGGCGCGCTGCAGACGATCGCCTCGCGCAGCACCGATCCGGTCGAGGCCGTGGTGGTGTCGGTGACCAAGTTCCATGCCGGCGACGCCTACAACATCATCCCGGAATCGGCCGAGATCGCCGGCACCGTTCGCACCTTGCGCAAGGAGATCGCCAAGAAATCCGAAGAGCGCATCCGCACCATCTGCGACGGCCTGGCGACCGCCTTCGGCGCCAGGATCGAGGTCGACTACCAGGCAAATTACCCCGTGACCTTCAATCACGCCGAAGAGACGATGTTTGCTAGCGATATCGCCGCCAATGTCGCCGGAGACGCCCAGGTCCACCGCGGCATCCAGCCGGTGATGGGCGGCGAGGATTTCTCCTACATGCTGGAAGCCCGCCCCGGCGCCTTCATCTTCATCGGCAATGGCGACACTGCCGGTCTTCACAACCCGGCCTATGATTTCAACGACGAGGCCATCCCGCACGGCATGAGCTACTGGGTGAAGCTGGCGGAAACCGCCCTGGCCGCCTGAAGCTCATTGCCAGAAGGTCGGCCGATTGCATGCGGCCGGCCTCTTGGCGAAACGGTCCGAAGCGGCTATGTGTCGGGCCGCGTGGTCCCGTAGCTCAGTAGGATAGAGCGGCAGATTCCTAATCTGTAGGTCACAGGTTCGATTCCTGTCGGGATCACCATGCATTTTCAAGCGCTTGGCGAAGAAGCATTGTACCTCTTTGCGCAATCAGGTCCGTTGAAGAGGACGAAGACATCACGCCCTCATGCGCACCCTTGAAAAACGTCGGGCCGCGAAGGTGAGCGGGAAACCTCGCTTGCATTGGCATTTCGGCATTCGTCTGCTGCATTGGCTGACCGTGGCGGCGCTCGCGGCGCAAATCGCCATTGCCTTCGGGCCGATGCGGGGGCCGGGCATGACGATGATGAACTGGCTGCCGCTTCACATGTCGATCGGCGTGACGATCCTGACCATCGTCGTCCTCAGGCTTTGCTGGCGCAGCTTCACGCAGGCCCCCGTCAGGCCAACCTCACGATTCCTGGGCTTTGCGACGGCTTTCTTCCACGTGCTTCTCTATGTCACGATCCTCGCCGTCCTGATAACGGGATGGCTAGGCTATCGGCCAATGCCTTTCATGCCCCCTGCACGGCTTTTCGGAACCTTGCCCGTGCCGCTGGCGCCCTCCGTAGGGGCGCTGTCGGCAAGGGGTTTCGCCTTCGTGCATCAGAAGCTGGTCTGGATAATGCTTGGACTTATCGGCGTTCACGTCCTGGCTGCCATGGTGCATTTGGGGCTGTTGCGCGATGGCGTCATGCGAAGCATGGTCTTCGGCCGGCCGGAAACGGCCTCACGCGAATAAGCATGCCGCTCGCGGTCGACAATGCGGACGATGACTCACGCCGTCGCCCACAACCCTCCCGCGACGATCACCGCATAGCGTGCAGCCTTGCCGGTCGCGACAAGAGCGACGAACACGCCGAGATTCACGCGTGCAGCGCCCGCGGCAAGGGTGAGAGCATCTCCCACGACCGGCAGCCAGGTAAACAACAGTGTCCATTCGCCAAAGCGCCGGAACGTTCGGCATGCCTGCTCATAGCGATCCGTGGCGACTGGAAACCAGCGCCTGTTGTGCAGCCCGTCGATGCCACGCCCCAGAACCCAGTTCACCACGAGCCGAGCGTGTTGCCGATCGTCGCCACCACAAGGAGCAGCCAAGGGTCACCGCGACCCGAGACGATCAGGCCGGCGAGCACCACCTCCGACGAAACCGGCAGGACGGTTGCGGCGAGGAAGGCGCTGAGGAACATTGCGCCATAGAGCGCCGCCACGCCGGACTATGCCTGCACGTCGACGACGCCCATCATGCCGAGCTGCTCATGCTCGAGGATGTGGCAGTGATACATCCTCGGCCCCGGCCGGTCCTGCCGCAGCAGCAGCCGCACCGTCTCTCCGCGCGCGACATTGACGGTGTCTTTCCAGGCGCGATAGGCCGGCTTTGACATGGTGCCGCCGCGTTCGTGCTCGACCACCTGGAACTGCGTCCCATGCACATGGAATGGATGATCCATGTCCGCCTCGTTGACGATCTCCCAGAGTTCGACCTGACCAGCCTTGGCGACGACGTCGATGCGCTGCATGTCGAAGGCGGCGCCATTGATCAGAAAGCCCATCTCCATGCCGCCGGCGTTCATGGCCATGGTTTCGGTGAAGACAAAGCGGCGGCTGACCGCCGGAGCGCCGAGTTGCGCGATCGGCCGCAGCCTGTCGGGCAGTGGCGGGACAGGCCCGGTCGGCGTCTCCGAGACATTGACCGTCAGCAGCGTCAGCCCGGCATCGGCAGGGCGCCCGGGACCCATCCAGCCGCGGTCATAGTCCAGCGTGGCAAGCGCGGCCGCGCCGGGCTTGTCGAAAGACACGACCAGTTCAAGCCGTTCCGCCGGGCTGAGCAGGATGTCGCCGGCAGCCACCGGGGCCTCCAGCAGACCGCCATCCGTTCCGATGATCGTCATCGCCGCGCCGTCGAAGGAAAGCCGCAGAAAGCGCGCGTTGGTCGCATTGTAGAGCCGGAAGCGCCGTTTCGCGCCAAAGGGCACCGCCAGTGTGGGATTCTTCTGCCCGTTGACCAACACATGGTCGCCGACGCGCCCGTTCATCAGGTCCGTCATCGTGTTGTCGGGCAAGGTGCCATCGGCCGCAAGGCGCAGGTCGGTGAAAACCAGCACGGTATCGCCATAGGCGGCCGGGATCGGATCGGCCTTCGGCTTGACCACGAACACGCCGGCAAGGCCGCGATAGACCTGCTCGGCGGTCTTGCCGTGCGGATGCGGGTGATACCAATAAGAGCCGGCGCTGCCTTCCGGCAGATCGAAACTGTAGGTGCGATCGGTGCCGGTGGCGACCTGGTCCATCGGATTGCCGTCCTGATCGGCCGGCACCGGCATGCCGTGCCAGTGGATGGTGCTTGCCTCGTTCGCGATCCGGTTGGCGAAGGTGATCTCGACGCGGTCGCCCTCCACGGCCTCGATCAGAGGCCCGGGGCTGGTGCCGTTGTAAGCGAGGATCGGCGTGTCCAGTCCTTCGGCAAAACGCGCCGTGGCGGACCCGGCCGTCAGCGTCGCCTTGAACAGACCCGGCCTGCCGGCTTCGTTCGCCAGCAGGGGCAATTCGCGCAACGCCTCGCCCTCGGGCAGAACCACCGTGCCTTGCGGCGCGGTGCCCATGTCATGGCCCGCGTGACCGCCCATATTCATGCCCGGCATGTCGTCCATCTTCATCTGCGCAGCGGCACGCTCGCCCACAAAAATCGTCGCAAGACCTGCTGCCAGAAAACCTCGCCGATGCATCTGTCGTTTCCTCGACCAGTCGTTGAACACCAAGGGCGACCCTAAGAGACTGCCGATGCCTGGCCAGGTCAATGCGGCGTTTGGGCCGCCTGATCGGCTCGGCGCCCTTAGTTCCTTGACATCGGGTATTTATCCGAAATTATGTAGGAAAGAAGGGATCGCAAGCATGACGGGAATCGCGCTTTCGGGCGTATCGAAGCACTTTGGCTCAGTCGAAGTGATCCGCGACGTGAGCCTGGACATCGAGCCGGGAGAACTGGTCGTGTTTCTCGGTCCGTCCGGTTCCGGCAAGACGACGCTGCTGCGCATGATCGCCGGCCTCGAAAGCATAGACCAGGGCACGCTGACGATCGACGGAGTGCGCTCGGAGAACCTTGCGCCGGGCAGGCGCAACGTTGCGATGGTCTTCCAGAACTACGCGCTTTACCCGCATATGACAGTCGCGGAGAACATGGCCTTCGGGCTGAGGAACATCCGGGTCGCGCCGGATGTCATACGCCAACGCATCGCCGAGGCTGCGCGTATCCTGGAGATCGAAGCGCTGCTCCAGCGGCGGCCGTCGCAGCTCTCCGGCGGGCAGCGCCAGCGCGTCGCCATCGGGCGAGCGATCGTCAAGGAGCCCAAGGCATTCCTGTTCGACGAGCCACTCTCCAATCTGGACGCAGCACTTCGAGCCCGTACACGCGTCGAGCTTGCCGAACTGCATCAGCGTTTGAAGTCGACGATGATCTACGTCACCCACGACCAGGTGGAAGCGATGACGCTCGCCGACCGTATTGTGATCCTCAACAATTGCCGGATAGAGCAGATGGGCAGACCCGTCGATGTCTATGCGCGTCCGGCGTCGCGATTCGTCGCGACCTTCGTCGGGTCACCCGCGATGAACATTCTGCCCGTTACGGTTTCGGGCTCGGGTGACAGGCTCAATGCGCGCTTGACCGACGGATCGCTGGTCGAACTTCCCGGCGCGCCGGTCAACAGGGATTGGCGCGAACTCGGCGTGCGGCCGGAATCGCTGACGGTCGTCGCGGAGGGCAATGAAACATCCGCCACGGCCACCGTTGTCGAGCGCCTTGGCGAGCGAACGCTCGTCTACGCACGGCTCGCGGATGGGACGCAGGTTACGGCACAGGATCGCGGGCTTTCGAGCGTCAAACCGGGCGACGCCGTTCGGCTGAAGTTCGACACCACGGCCCTGCATCTCTTCGCCGCGGACGGATCGGCCTGGCACGCGGGCGCTGACGGGGCCTGAACCTGCCCAGCGGCGATCGTGCCCTCCGGCATTGCGGTGCACTTGCCGGCGCTTTAGCCCTTGATACCTGCCGAGAGCGTTATCGCTTCGGTTACCCGGCGCTGGAAGCAGAGGTAGGCCAGTGCCACCGGCAGGCCGGCCAGTACGGCTGCCGACAGCTGGCGCGCGTAGTAGACACCGAAGGCGTCGTTGACCTGCGTGATGCCGACGGTGATCGTCATCATCTCGGTGCGGGTCACCGAGAGGAACGGCCACAAGAACGCGTTCCACGTCCAGATGAAGCAGACGATCGACAGCGCCGTCGTTACCCCCCAGTTCATCGGCATGTAGATCTTGAAGAGGATCCCGAATTCAGACGCATTGTCCATGACCGCGGCCTCGCGGAAATCCTTCGGGACCTGATCGAAGAACTGCTTGTACACGATGATGATGACGGGGTGGATAAGCTGCGGCAACATGATCCCGGCCCAGCTGTTGAGCAGGCCAAGGTTGGCGACCAGCACGAAATGATTGATGATCAATGCCGAAGTCGGAACCATGAAGGAGGCGAGGATCAGCCACCACAGCGCGATGCGCCCCGGGAACCGCAACTGCGAGATCGCGTAGCCGCACAGCATCGAGATGAAGATGGTGATGACCGTTACGCCGACCGCGACCGCCACCGAATTAACGTACCAGGCGCCGATCTGTGTGGTGGTCACGGCGCTAATGTAGTTCTCCAGCGTCGGCGTCTCGGGCCAGAGTTCGATGTAAGGCCGGACGACCTCGTCGTCCGGTTTGAGCGATGAGATCACCCCCCAATAGAGCGGGAATGCCCATAGGATGGCCCAGACGAGCGTCAGCGCCGTGATAATCCCGCCCCAGAAATTCCAGCGTTGCGCAGCCATGGCGTTCATCGGCGCCGCCTTTCGGCGAACCGGAGCAGTTGGAATTGCAGGACCGAGACGACCACCACAAGCACGAAGAGGGTAACGGCGACAGCCGCCGCCCTGCCTCCCTGGTTCTGCTGGAAGGCCTTTTGGAAGATGTAATAGACGAGGACCATATTGTCGTTCGGCCGGCCGCCGAACGAGAACAGATAGACCTGGTCGAAGATCTTGAGCTGCAGGATGAGCTGGATGGTCAACACCAGCGAGGTAACCGGCCATAGCAGTGGCCAGGTGATACGCCGGAACGTGGTCCATCGCGTCGAGTTGTCGAGTGCGGCGGCTTCGTAGATCTCGACTGGTATGGACCTCAGTCCGGCGAGGAAGAGGAGGATCGAGAAGCCCGCGGTCCACCAGATCGTCACCCCGGCAACCGCCGGCAAGAACCAGACGCGCGACTTGAAGACCGGTACGCGCGGGATTCCCAGCCAGTCCAGCACATGCATCGCGATCCCGAACTGGAAATTCAGCGTCCAGTCCCAGATCAGATAGACGACCGACACCGGCAAAATGTAGGGCAGGAAAAACAGCGCCAGCACGATCGACTGGAACCGGCCCTTGAGGCGCGACACGCCAAGCGCGATCAAAAGGGCGATGAGCGTCCCGGGGACGACCGTCATCAGCACGAAGTAAGCGGTGTTCCAGACCGCGCGCCGGAACATCGGGTCGTTGTCGAGCCGCAGATAGTTGTCGAGGCCAACCCACCGACCCGCGCCGATCAGCGGCGCATCGGTGAAGGAGATGCGGAACATCTGGACCGTCGGATAGACGAACGCCAGCAGGTAGATCGCCAGGAAGGGAGCGACCAGCACCAGCGCGACAAGACGTTCAGTGCGGGAGTTGCGAAGCATGGCTCTTCCTCGAACACGGCTGGGGCGGCCCTGGGCGGGCGGTCCCAGCCTTTGAGCCCTACATGCTGTTCAGCTCTTCCTTGATGGATTTCACCGCCTCGCCTGGGTCCATCTCGCCGTTGAGGGTCGGCACGAAATAATTGGACATGATGTCGAAGATCGGCCCGGCGACACCGGCCTTGGTCGACTTCGGATCGAAGATCATGTTGGCCGTCAGCGTCGAGTAGGTCGCATTGGGCTGCATTGCCTTGTATTCGGCCGACTCGGTGACTGGCTTGTATGCCGGGATGTGGCCTGCCGTGGCCCAGAACAGCGAGTGCTTGTCGATCCATGAGATCACCTCGAGAACGGCGGCACGCTTTTCCGGGCTGAGCTCCTTGCCCTTGTTCTTCGGGATTGCGAACGAATGGCTGTCCGCATAGGTGCACGGTTTGTCGAAGATCACCGGGATCTCGACGGCGCCCCAGTCGAACAGCTTGCCTTGCTTGGCGAGGTCGGTCATCGTGGGAACTTCCCAGACGCCGTTGATCATCATAGCGGCCTTGCCCGAGGTGAACAGGGCGACGGTTGCGGGATAGTCCGTATAGGTCGACTGCAGCCCGGTCTTCGTCCACCCTTGCAGAACCGCCAACGCGTTCGCCAGCTTCTTGCCGTTGTCGCCGGCGAGGAATTCGTTGCCCGTCAGAAGCTCGCCGCCTTGCTGGCACACCAGCGAATAGATGGTGCGGTACATGAAGTTGCCGTCGGCGGTGACGCTGCCCAGCGGGAACTCGACGCCGGCATCCTTCAACTTCTGCAGTGTCGCGGTGAATTCCTCCTTGTTTTTCATACCCACGGGACGGCCGTCGTCGCCGAGCACGCCTGCCTTCTTCAGGAGGACGCGATTGTAGTACAGGACGATCGGATGGGTATCGAGCGGCACTGCGTATTGCTTGCCGTCGACCGTCACGGCGCCCATCGTCGTCTGGGCGAAGTCCGAGGCCGAGAGGCCCATCTTGCTCATGTCGTCGGCGGTGATTTCTTCGAGAATGTCCTGGCTCACCGCCAGGGGGATACGGCTGGCATGATAGGTCATGACGTCTGGCGCCTCACCGACCGCGGCGGAGGTCTGCACCTTCGAGTAGAAGGGCGTGCCCCACTCCAGCGTCGTGGCGTCGATCTTGATCTTGCCGGTGTGGGCGGCGTTGAAGTCGGCGATCATCTGCTTCATGCGCACACCGTCGCCGCCGCCGAGGAAATCCCACCACATGACGGTTTCTTCGGCCTGGGCCGCGACGGCCCAGATTCCTCCGGCCGCAACCACCGCTATGGCCATCATCCTGCGAAAGTTCATCTCAGCTTCCTCCCGAGTACGGCGGTTAGATCCGCCTTGAACGTTTCAATGCTACACCAAACCGATCCGCCTGCAACGGATTTTACGATATGTATCCGATATCAGGATATTAACTCAAAGCGTCACACGCACCATCGAGTAGGAGTGCGGCGGCAAGTTCAGCGTCATTCCCTTGCTGTTGAGCGTTGCCCCGTTGCCTTTGACCGGTGCTACGTTGTCCGGCGCGTCCTTGGTGTTGCAGGCCTCAAGATCGTCATGACGGATGATCGTGTGCTCGATGGACTTGGCGGCGAACCGCTCGAGGGCGATTTCGGCCTCTATCGTCTCGGACCCATGCCGATTGATTGCGAAGAAGGTCAGCGTGCCGGCGTTCGAATTGTGCACGCCTGCAATGTCGAGCCACGGCACCTTGTCGGCTACGGCCGCGTCATAGGTAGGCACCTCGACCGCGAGTTGCAGCGCGGTGCCGCGGCCGTACCTGGAGGCCAGCATAAAAGGCCAGTAGATCGTTTGCCGCCAGGCGCTGCCGCCGGGGTCGGTCATGATCGGCGCGATTACGTTCACCAGCTGCGCAATGCAGGCGATGCGAACAACATCCGACCGGCGGATGAAGGTGTTGAGGATGCAGCCGACCTGCAGCACGTCCTCGAAATTGTAGATGTCTTCCAAAAGCCTGGGCGCTTCCGGCCAGTCCCAGCCGCGCATGCGCTCGGCGTCCTGCTTGCGCTGATGGTACCAGACGTTCCACTCGTCGAAGGAGATCTTCACGTCCCGCTTCGAGCGGGTCTTGGCCTTCACGTAGTCGATGATGCCCGCGACGGTGCCGATGTAGCGGTCGAGCTTGGCCGGAAGAGCGAGATATTCGGCCGTATTCTTCTCGTAATTCTCGAAATACATGTGGAGAGAGATGTAGTCGACCTGCTCGTAGGTCGCTTCCAGCACGGTCGCTTCCCACTGGGGATAGGTCGGCATATTGGAATGCGACGAGCCGCAGACGACCAGTTCCACCGTCGGGTCGAGGCCGCGCAACGCCTTGGCGGTCTCGTTGGCGAGATGCCCGTATTCGCTCGCCGACTTGTGGCCGACCTGCCAGGGGCCGTCCATTTCATTGCCGAGACACCAGAGGCGGCAGTTCCAGGGTTGCGCGCGTCCGTTCTTGGCCCTGAGATCTGACCAGTAGCTGCCGCCCGGGTGATTGACGTATTCGACGAAGGCCCGCGCCTCGTCGAGGCCGCGGGAGCCGAGATTGACGGCAAGCATCATCTCGGTGCCGGCTTTTTCGGCCCAGTCGGCGAATTCGTGGATGCCAACCAGGTTCGGCTCCGTGGTGCGCCATGCAAGATCGAGCCGCCGCGGGCGGTTCTCCTTTGGGCCTATGCCATCTTCCCAATTGTAGGCGGACACGAAGTTGCCACCGGGGTAGCGGCAGATCGGCGTGTCGAGCGCACGTACCAGCTCGATCACGTCCTTGCGCATTCCCTGTGCGTCCGCTTGCGGATGTCCGGGCTCGTAGATGCCCGTGTAGACCGCCCGACCAAGATGCTCGAGAAACGAGCCATAGAGACGCTTGTCGATATCTGCGACGGTATAGGCCGCGTTCGCCGTGACTCTGGCCTTCATGATCCCTCCCACTGCGGATTATCAATCCGACTTTCCGATCTATATCCGGATCGTGGGTCAGTTAAGGGCGGAGTTGGTTCGGCCGTCAAGGGCCAAATATGCTCTCAAGCCTTCAGCAGGCGCAGAACGATGTCGTTGCTGTAATTGCCGAAGCCGCTGCCGAAGATGTTTATGCCGCCTGGGTGACGCGCATCTTCCTTCACACCGATACGTATCCGGATCGAGCGGTGCCGTTCGAGCTCCAGATCAGCCAGCGAGCATTTGGAAACCTTGTCGTTGTTGCGATAGGTGCCGTTGTTGGTGACGCGCCAGTGTGCGAGGTCGCCATACTGCGATCCGGCCAGCTTCCACCAGCCGGGCGTATGCTTGCCGCGCTTGTCGCCATAGTCGGCCGGCGCCGTCCAGGTATCGATCTCGTGTCCGTTGATCGCGACCGTGATGTCCGATGGCCAGTCCTTCGATGTGCCCGGCACCTCGGACGAAAGCTCCATCGCCAGCTCCAGCCCGCCGACTTTGGCATTGGCAAGCGTCGCATTGTTGGGAAACTGGTATTCGACGAAGCCGCGCGTGAACCACAGCAGCCCGGCCCGCATACGGTCAGGATCGAGGAAGGTATCGGGCACATCGAGAAGTCCGATGACGCCGTCCGTTGAACACAGGCCGCAGGGAGCGGAAACTTCGCATCTTGTGTAGAGACCAAGCGGCATCGCCACTTCTATGACGCCGAGATCCTGCGCCGGGGTGCGGTCCTTGAAGACGACAACCAGCTCCGAGAAGGTCGAATAACAGACCTTCTGGCTTCCCTTGCGCGCCTTCTGTGATTTCGTCTCGATCAGACCGACATCGACAAGAACCTGGATGTTTGCCGAAATTGTCGATTGCGGAAGACCCAGTTCTTCGGCCACCTGATTGACGTTTTTCGGCCCCTTGCGGTGCAGCAGGTCGAGAATCCGGACCCGAACCTCGCTCGCGAGGCTCTTCAACAGGTCGAGCCGCTCAAGCGGATCGACGACCATGATTTCATTCGACATATGGCCCCGCACTGGTCGCACGGGGTTATGTATCAGCAGATCAGATACAAATAAAGACGGTGGCGTTGCGAATTGAACCGCGTGGTCCGCGCCACTTGCAGGTCGGCGCATTGCCGACCTGCCTGCTCCTGCTGTCGAGACGGCTGGTTCAGGCCACCCGGACGACGAAATGCTTGGTAACCGGCTCGACGATCTTCCAGGTTCCCTTGAAATCGGCTTCCACCACGAAAGCGTCGCCCGGGCCGACTTCGACAGGTGTGCCGCCGTCGGGCGTGATGATGATGCGGCCGGCGATCATGTGCACGAATTCATAGTCGGTGTAGGTCGCATGATAGGTGCCGGGCGACGCCCGCCACGTGCCCGACATCACCTTGCCGTCTTCCGTCGTGTGCTGGACGGCGGTTTGCATGGTCGGGTGGCCCTCGACCACGACCCAGCCAGGCAGGTCGCCGGCTTCCGCGTGTTCGATCGCGCCGAATTTGAGGATCGTCTTATTGGTCATGCCGGGTTTCCTTCTGCTTCATGTATCGCAGCGGTCGGATAGCCGATGCATGGGACGGCGGCAATGCATGCGCGACGACAACGAGCGGCGTTTACGCGCCTGGGCGTCTTGGGAAATCCGCGACCGCCCTACGGCTTGTGACGGGCAGAGACCAGTTCCGCCTTGCGCCGCGCCGTCTCGAGCCCAAGGCCGATGAAGGCGCGCGCGTGCTTGGCGAGCGCCATATTGTCGGCCCACAGATTGCGCCAGATGGCGGTCTTCTTCGACAGGTTCTCGTCGACGATCTCCGAGGAGAAGGATTCGAAGCTGAGATCGTCAGCATAGCCGATGGCCGTCAGCGCATCGAAAATCGCCGCGAAGTCGATATTGCCGGTGCCGAGGAAACCCCGATGGCTCTCGCCGATATGGACATAGCCGATCTTGCCCGCGGCGTGGCGGATGGCCAGCCCGACATCGGCCTCCTCGATGTTCATGTGGAACGTGTCGAGGTGCAGGAAGATGTTGTCCGAGCCGGTATCCTCGATGAAGGCGAGACCTTGCGCGGCGGTGTTGAGCAGATTGCTTTCGAAGCGGTTGACGATTTCGAGATTGAGCGTGACGCCGGCCGCCTTCGCCGTCTCGGCGACTTTCGCCAGCGCAGCAGTGCTGCGGTTCCATTGATCGCGCGTCGGCGCTTCGATCTGCAGGCCATGGCCGGCCGACAGGATGCCGGCGACCTTGCGGCCGCCAAGATCGCGCGTCAGCGCGATGGTCTGGTTGAGGATCTCGACGCCGCGCGCGGCGACCGCCTTGTCGGCGCTCGATATGTCGCCGTCACCAGGCAATCCGATGCTGATCGCCATGCCGAGGCCGAGATCGGCGATGCGTTTGGCAAGCCCGCCAATGTCGACATCGGCCGGGTCGAGATAGGAGAATTCGATCAGGTCGAAGCCGGCCTCCCTGGTGTTGGCCAGCGTGCGTTCAAGCTCGCTCTGTGCCGAGCTTGCCGACCAGACGAAAGAATGGATTCCGATGCGCGCCATGGTCGTCTCCGGTTTGCGGCGATGAAGAGAGGCGCGGCCGGACAAATCCGGCCGCGCCTGTTGGAGTGATCAGCGGGCCGCGGTCCAGCCCTTGTAGTCCTTCAGGTTTTCGGCGGTGATCAGCTTGGGATCGAGCAGCACGGTGGCCTCGGCCGGCTTCTTGCCGGCAAGCAGCTCGGCCGCCATCGTCAGCGACTGGCCGGCCATCACATAGGGATCCTGCGAGGCCGAGGCCTTGATCATCGAGGTGCCGGAAGAGAGCTCCTTTTCGATATCGGGCGCGCCGTCGACCGCGGTGAAGATGAACTCGGAGCGGTTGAGCTGCTTGGCGGCAAGCTGGGCGCCGATCGCCGTCGGGTCGTTGATGGCGAACACCGCGTCGATCTTGTCGAAGCGGGTGAGCAGCGACTGGAACACTTTCAGGCCGCCGTCGCGCGAACCTTCGGCGTTCTGGTCGTCGGACAGGATCTTGATATCGGCATGCTGCGAAAGCACGTTCTTGCAGCCCTTGACCCGCTCCAGGATCGACGAGGATGCCGGGCCGTTGAGGATGACGTAGTCGCCCTTGCCGCCGGTATGATCGACCAGATACTGGCAGGCCTCCTCGCCGGCCTTGACGTTGTTGGTCATCACGGTGACGTCGGCGCCCGGCGCCGAGACGTCGAAGGCGGCGACGATGATGCCGGCGGCCTGTGCCTTCTTCACCGCCGGCGCGATCGCCTTGGCGTCGACCGCGTTGAGCATGATCACGTCGACGCCCGCGGCGATGAAGGAATCGACCTGCGAGACCTGCTTGTTGAGGTCATAGTCGGCCGATACCGACGTCACCTCGACCTTCGGATTGATCTTCTTGGCCGCGTCCTCGATGCCTTTGATGGTGGCGACGAAGAAGGGGTTGCCGAGCAGGCCGACCGAGATGCCGACCTTGTTGAGGTCCTTGGCCGATGCCGGCGCGATGGCGACGGCCGCGAACGCGGCGCCGCAGAGCAGTTTGGCGATGGTCTTCATTACGCTTACTTCCTCCTGATGCCCCGCGCCTCTCACGGTGCGTTACACAAGCCGGTCTTTGATGCCGGCGACTCGGTCACTCACGTTCTCGCCCCTGCCTGGAGCCGGTAGCGGTCGAGGGCGACCGCCACGATGATGACCAATCCCTTGATGATGTACTGCCAGATGTCCGAGACACCGGCCAAGATGAGCCCGTTGGAGAGCACCGCGATGATCAGGCCGCCGATCAGCGTGCCCCAGATCGAGCCGACGCCGCCGACGAAGCTGGTGCCGCCGAGGATGACGGCGGCGATGGCGTCGAGCTCGTAGGACTGGCCGAGCTGCAGGCCGTTGGCGGCATAAAGCCTTGCCGCCGACATGGCGCCGCCGAGGCCGGCGAGCAGGCCCGACACGCCATAGACGAACAGCAGCACCAGCGGCACCTTGATGCCGGTCAGCCGCGCTGCCTCGGCATTGCCGCCGACGGCATAGATCCAGGTGCCGAGCACGGTGCGCTTGAGCACCAGCCAGGACAGCACCACGACCGACAGCGCGATGACGACCAGCCAGGGGATGCCGAACAGCGAGCCATTGCCGATGAAGTCGAACGGCAGGTCCGAATTGAACACCGTCGTGTCCTGCCCGAGCAGGCGGGCGATGCCGCGCACGGCCGTCAGCGAACCCAGCGTGACGATGAAGGGCGGCAGCCTGATATAGGCGACGAGCAGCCCGTTCACGAGCCCAAAGCCGAGGCCGACGAGGATGGCCGCCGGCACGCCGAGCAGGCCCCAGTCCGGCACCAAGGACACCAGCACCGCCACCATTGCCGACGCGGCAAGGATGGAGCCGACCGACAGGTCGATGCCGCCGGTCAGGATGACGAAGGTCATGCCGGCCGCGAGCACGATGTTGATCGACGATTGCTGCGTGACGATGAGCAGATTGGTCTCGGTGAGGAAACGCGGATTGATGAACTGGAAGCCCGCCGCCAGCAGCACCAGCACCGGCAGCATGCCGAGCGCCGCGAAGGCCGTGCGCAGCCGCCGGCTCCTGACCGCCGCCTGATCCACGCTCGTCGTCGTTCTGTCGGTCATTCCTGGGCCGCTCCCGTCGCAAGTTCCATGATTGCCTCCTGACGCAGCGGCTCGCCTCCGGATGTCGTCACCTCGCCTGCTATGGCGCCGTCGCGCATCACCAGCACGCGGTCGGCGACGCCGATCACCTCGGGCAATTCGCTGGAGATCATCAGGATGGCGATGCCCCGGTTGGCGAGGTTGTCGATCAGCCGGTAGATTTCCGACTTGGCGCCGACATCGACGCCGCGCGTCGGCTCGTCGAGGATGACGACTTTCGGCTCGGTCTCCAGCAGCCGGGCGAGCAGCACCTTCTGCTGGTTGCCGCCCGACAGCGAGCCGGCATTGGCCTGCGCCGAGCGGGTGCGGATCGACAGGTCCGCAATGGCTTTCGCCGCGCGCCTTTCGGCGGCGCTGAAGTCGCGCAATCCGCCGGTCAGCGCGTCCCTGGCCAGCACGCCCATGCTGATGTTGTCGGAAATCGACATGTCGAGGAACAGGCCGAGTTCCTTGCGGTCCTCGGTGAGGTAGGCGATGCCGGCGTCGAGCGCTTCGCGCGGCGAGCCAATGGAGATCGGTTTGCCGTCGAGTTCCAGCGTGCCGGCGCTGCGCTTGTCGGCGCCGAAGATCAGCCGGGCGAGTTCGGTGCGGCCGGAGCCGACAAGACCTGCCAGAGCCAGAACCTCGCCTTTGTGCAGGTCGAACGAGCAGTTCTTCAACAGGCGCCCGTCGGACATGCCGCGCACCGAGAGTGCGATGGCGCGCTTCGCGTCCGGAGGGCGATGATCCTTCTTGTAGAAGGCGGAGAGATCGCGGCCGACCATCATCGAGACCAGCCGCGAAGCGTTGAGGTCGGCGCGCTCCAGCGTGCCGACATAGCCGCTGTCGCGCAGCACGCTGACGCGGTCGGCGAGCTGGTAGACCTCTTCCATGCGATGGCTGATGTAGATGATGGCGATGCCTTGCGCCTTCAGCGTCGCGATCACTTCGAAGAGGCTGTCGGTCTCGCGCGACGTCAGCGACGTGGTCGGCTCGTCCATGACGATGATGCGCGCATTGGTCGACAGGGCACGGGCGATCTCGACCAGCTGGCGCTCGCCGAGCGACAGGCTGGAGACCAGCGCACGCGCCGAGAAGGAGACGCCAAGCCGGGCGATGATTTCGTTCGCCCGCCGGTTGCATTGATCGCGGTCGACAATGCCGAAGCGCCGCGGCTCGTTGCCGAGGAAGATGTTCTGCGCCACCGTCAGATTGGGCGCCAGCGACAGTTCCTGATAGATCACCGCGATACCGGCGGCGCGCGCCTTGATCGGATCGCCGGTCGCGGCGGGCACACCGTCGATCAGGATCTCGCCGCCGGCATCCGGCCGATAGGCGCCCGACAGCACCTTCATCAGCGTCGACTTGCCGGCGCCGTTTTCGCCCATCAGCGCATGCAGCTCGCCGGCATGGACGGTGAGCGAAACATCCTGCAAGGCGCGGATCGCACCGAATGTCTTGGAGATGTGACGCATCTCCAGCACAGGATGGCTGCTTGCCTGTTCCTGCGCCGTCGCGCTCATCGTGCACCACCCGCGGCCTTGATGGCGGCGGCCTGCCCGCCGACGTGATCGCGCCAGGCGTCGCGATAGCCGGTTAAGCCTCCGAAGCGCGTCGCATGCACCGGCTCCGGCGCCTCGGCGGCGAAGTCGCGCCCGACGCTCTCGAAGGCAAGCGCCGCCGCGCCCGTGGCGCTGCCCTCCAGCGTGGCGCCCTGCAGGAAGGCCTGGCCGGGACGCAGCTCAGCCAACAGCCCGGCAAGCAGTCCACCAGCGTTCAGCCCGCCATCGACGATGACGGTGTTTTGCGAATGGATGAGGTCGAGGCAGAGATCGACCATCAGCGCCACATAGAGCAGAGCCGCCGCGGCGCGTTCTGCGGCATCGGGCGTGCGCCCGACCAGCCGGCCGGGACGGTCCGGCATCGGCCCGCCCGGCGCGAAGCTCGGCAGCGCCATGATGCCGGCGTCGATCGCTTGCAGGACCGCACCATGCTGGATCGCGCCTTGCCAGCCGCCGCTGATGGCGGCGAATTCACGTCCGCCCATGAAGCGGATGGTCGGCACCGGGCCGCCGTCGACATCGACATTGACCAGCATGTCGCGGTCACGGTCGAGCACGTCCAGCGGGCAGTCGGGATTGAGCACGACGACCCAGGTGCCGGTCGACACCACGGTCAGCGGGCCAAGCTCCTGGCGGCGATAGGCATGGAGCGCCGCATTCGAGTCGTGGACGCCATTGTGGATGGCGATCGGCTGTGCCGCTCCGCCAAGGCGCCGTTCGCCGATGACCGAGCCGGCGCGCGCGAAGCCCGGCATCTGGCCGCGCCACCCCTCGGCATCGACCAACGATGAAAAGTCCTGGCTGCGCGGCGCCCACAAATGCGAATGACAGCCGAGGTAGGATACTTCCGAGACCGCTCGGCCACCGAGGCGCCAGCTCCAGTATTGGGGGTAGCCGAGAATCGACTTCGCCGCAGCGAACGCGTCGGGATCGACCTCCTGCAGCCACAGCATGTGTCGGCCGTAGTTGAAGCCGAGCGGCAGGCGGGGCGAGAACGTCTCGGCAAAATCCGGGATGCGACGATCGATCCGGGCAGCGATTTCGGCCGGCGGCTCCTGCTCGTAGTCGAGGATCGGATGCGTCAGCGCCGCGTCGTCCACGAGAGCGAAGGTGCAGCCATGGCCCGACACCATCACCCCTTGCACGCCATGGTTTTCGACCGCGTCCGTGACAGCACCGAGCGCCCAGTCGTGGAGGGTGGCCTCGTCGAGCACGCTGAAGCCGTCCTGGCGCGTCCATTTCGGCTGGGTCCGGCGCTCGTCGAGGATGCGTCCGTCCTGGCCGAAGACGAACAGCTTCGAATTGGTCTTGCCGAAATCGAGCACCGCCACTTTCACGGCACGGCTCCCGAGGTGGACGCGATCCGCAACATGACTCCGGCATCCTCCAGCATGCGCGCATCGGCATCCGACAGGCCGTCATCGGTGATCAGCGTGCCGATGCGCGATAGCGGCAGCGCGACATTGCGCGCGTGGATCGACAGTTTGCGGCTGTCGGCCAGCACCACGATCTGGTCGGCGCAGAGGCTGAGATCGACAATGGAGCGCACCAGCAACGGATGCGATTCCAGCACGCCTTCCTGGTTGAGGCCTTGCGCGCCGAGAAAGAATTTCGAGGCGTAGAAGGGCGTTGCCTGAGTCAGCGAATGGATGATGCCGGGTTCGCGATGCAGCTCGCCGCCGGCAACCGTCAGGCTGCAATGGCCATGGTCGCTGAGATAGGCCGCGAGCGGCATCGAATTGGTGTAGAGGCGAATGTTGCGCTCGGCGAGCTTGACGCCGAGATGGAAGCAGGTCGAGCCGCCATGTACGATGACCGCGTCGCCGTCGCGCACCATGGTCGCCGCGATGGCCGCGATCTGCCGCTTGGCCTCGACCGCGAGGTCACGGTTCTCGTCATAGGGCCGGGCATAGGCGACGCCCGCATGCGATGCGCCGTCGAGCGCCGAGATGCCGCCATAGACCTTGCGCGCCTCGCCGGCCTCGTCGATCCGGTCTATGTCGCGCCTGACCGTCGCCGCCGAAACGCCAAGCCGCTCCTGCAGCTCGCGCACCGAGGCGAACGGGCGGTCCCGCAGCAATTCGACGATCTGACGCTGGCGGCCGGAGTCGCTCAACTCTTTCCTCCCAAGTGCCATTTTCCATGGCAATTGGTGCAACTTACTCAACAATAGTCAGATTGCAAGCTGGTTTTGATGATAGTAGATCACTGTTGACGTAAGTCGCTCGCATCTGCGATATCAGCGCCAACACCGGCCCCAGCGGCGGGATCACGGGCAAGCGTTGAAGGAAAGGCGCCATGGCAACCCAAGCTGACTCGCAGGAACTGGCGGCCTTGCGGGCGCTTTCGGCCAGCATCGGGCTCAACCCGCATATGACCCAGGCGGCAGGCGGCAATACCTCGCTCAAGGCCGGCGACACGCTGTGGATCAAGGCCTCCGGCACCTGGCTGAAGGATGCGCTCAGCGACGACATCATGGTGCCGGTGGCAATGGCGCCGCTGCTCGAGGCGGTCGAAGAGCGCGATCCCGCCGCCGACAAGCCGCAGGCCTTCGCCATCGAGGAACTCAACACGCGCGGCCTGCGCCCGTCGATCGAAACCACGGTGCACGCCTTGATGCCGCAACGCGTGGTTTTGCATGTCCACTGCGTCGACACGATTTCGCTTGCGGTGCAGGCCGATGGCGAGACCGAGGTCGCCAGGCGGCTCGGCGGCATCGAATGGGCCTATGTGCCCTATTGCCGGCCGGGCCTGCCGCTCGCCCGTGGCATTTCCGAGAAACTGCGGCCTGGTGTCGATGTCCTGATCCTTGGCAATCATGGGCTGGTCGTCGCCGCCGAAACCGTCGCCGAGGCGCAGAGGCTGCTCCATCGCGTCCGCGCGCTGTTGGCACGGCCGGCGCGTGCGACTGCAGCGCCCGACGTCAGGGCTCTGACAGCGCTTGCGGCAGACAGCGTCTACCGATTGCCGGCGGATCTGGAAGCTCATGCGGTCGCGCTCGATCCGCAAAGCCGCCGCATGGCGGAGGCCGGCAGCCTCTATCCGGATCATGTCATCTTCCTCGGCCAGGGCTCGATCGTAGCGAGGTCGGGCGAGAATGCGGCGGGGGTCGCCGCGCGCCTCGGCACGGCACCCATGGCGATCCTGTTCCCCGGCGCCGGCGTGCTGATGCGCCGCGACGCCAGCGCCGGCGCCGACGCCATGCAGCGCTGCCTCGCCGACGTGGCCGCGCGCGTCGATGTCGCGGCGCGGTTGAATTATCTCACCGCTGCCGAGAACGACGAACTGGTCAATTGGGACGCCGAGCAGTATCGCCAGAAGCTCAATGCCACAGGCGGCTAACAAAGGACTGAAGACATGATGCCCCTTGTCATCGGCATCGACATCGGCACGTCGGGCGCGCGCGCCGTCGCCATGCGCCCGGATTTCTCCATTGCCGGCCAGTCCGCCGTTCGGCTCGACAGATTCGGCCAAAATCCCCGCGACCCCTCGGCATGGTGGCAAGCGGTCCAGGCGGCTCTGACGGAACTGCTTTCGGGCATCGACCGCGCTGCTGTCCGCACTATCGCTGTCGACGGCACGTCGGGCACGCTGCTGCCGGTCGACGCCGTCGGGCGGCCGCTGACTGAGCCGCTGATGTACAACGACAAGGTCGACGACGCCGACATCCTGGCAGCCGTCGCCCGCGAGGCGCCGGACGCGAGCGCCGCGCACGGCGCGACTTCCGGCCTCGCCAAGGCGTTACTGTTCCAGCATCTGCCCGGCATCGCGGCCGTGCTGCACCAGGCCGACTGGATCGCCGCAAACTTCTCCGGCCGCTTCGACGTCAGCGACGAGAACAATGCACTGAAGACAGGCTATGACGTCGAGGCGCGCCGCTGGCCGGACTGGATCGCGGCCACCGGCATGCGCGTGGACTTGCTGCCTCATGTCGTCGAGCCGGGTGCCGTCACCGGCACGCTCACCGCGGCCGCCGCGGAACTGTTTGGACTGCCGCGCGATGTGGTCGTGCTCGCCGGCACCACGGATGGCTGTGCCTCGTTCCTGGCGACGGGCGCCACGACGGCTGGCGACGGCGTCACGGCGCTGGGATCTTCGCTCACCATCAAGATCCTCTCCGACCGGCCGATCTCGGCGCCGCGCTTCGGCATCTACAGCCATCGCCTCGGCGACACCTGGCTGGCCGGCGGCGCGTCGAATTCCGGCGGCAAGGTGCTGGCGCAGTATTTTCCGCTGGCGCGGATCATCGAACTCAGCGCGGCAATCGACCCCACGACGCAAACCGGGCTCGACTATTATCCGCTCGGCGCATCGGGCGAGCGCTTTCCGATCGCCGATCCCACCTTGCCGCCGCGTCTTTCGCCGCGACCAGCTGATGATGCTGACTATCTCAAAGCGATGTTCGAAGGCATGGCCGCGATCGAGGCGCTCGGCTACCGCAGGCTGGCCGAGCTCGGCGCGCCGGCGCTGACCTCTGTCAGGAGCGTCGGCGGCGGCGCCGCAAATCCGGCCTGGACTGATATCCGGCGGCGCAAGCTCGGCGTCGATTTCCTGCCGACACTTTCCGATGAGGCGGCCGCCGGCACGGCGCGGCTGGCGCTGAAGGGCGCAAACAAGGCAGGACTGGCATGAGTGCAAAGAAGATCGAACGCCTCGACGGTATCGGGCCGCTGGCCGAGCGCTACCAGGTGTTCCTGCTCGACCAGTTCGGCGTGCTGCATGACGGCCAGGCTCCTTATCCAGGCGCGGTAAAGGCATTGTTGGCGCTGAAGCGCGCCGGCAAGACGGTGGTGCTGATCTCCAATTCCGGCAAGCGCGCCAAGCCCAATGAGGACCGCCTGCTGAAACTCGGCTTCGCCGCCGGCAGTTGGGATCATTTTGTCTCCTCCGGCGAGGTGGCGTGGCGATCCTTCAACGACATGGCGGCGTCGGGAAAGCTGCGTCCGGGGACAAAATGCCTGCTGATCAGCCGCGACAACGACCGCACGGCGATCGAGGGCCTGCCCTTTGTGCTGACCGAGGCCGGTGAGGACGCCGAACTGGTGCTGATCTCCGCCAGCGAAGGCGACCGCCACGACCTCGACCATTACCGCCAACTGCTCGCCCCGGCGGCAGCGCGAAAGGTGCCGTGCTTCTGCACCAACCCGGACAGGATCATGCTGACGGCGGCAGGGCCGCGCTTCGGCGCCGGCGAGATCGCCGATCTCTACGAAAGCCTGGGCGGCAGCGTCACCCGCATCGGCAAACCCTATCGCGCGATCTTCGCTGCGGCCCTGGCGCTGGCCGGTGAGCCTGAGCGCGGCAGCGTCGTCTGCGTCGGCGACAGCGTCGAGCACGACATTGCTGGCGGCAAAGGTGTCGGCGTCGCCACGGCTCTGGTGCTCGGCGGCATATTGGCGGACACACCGGATCTCGCCGCCGTCTTCGACGAGCAGCAGGCCTGGCCCGATTACATCACGGCATCCTTCAGCTTGGGCTGACCGCCTCGAGCATGCGCTTGGCGCTTTCCTCGTCGGTGATCAGGATCGTCGGCGCGATCAGGTTCATCGCACCGAGCAGCGCCTCGGTCTTCTCCTCGCCGCCGGAGGTGAGGATGCGGATTGGCGCCGCGCGCAGACGGTCGACTTCCACCGACATCACGTGGCTGTTGACGGGATGGTCGACCAGGTCGCCATTGCGGTCGAAGAAATGGAACAGAAGGTCGCCGACGGCGCCACGCTCGAGCAGGGCCTCGCGGTCCGCTTCCCTGAGAAAGCCGCCGCGGGAGAAGGTGGTGGCCGAGGCGATGCCGCCGACGCTCAGCAGAACCGCATCGAGCACGTTGGCCATTTCAAAGACCTCCTGCAGGCCGCAGCGCTCGACCAGCGCGATCTTGGTCTCGACACTATCGACGACGGCCGGCGTCGGGATCAGATAGCCGTCGCCCTGGAATATCTGGGCGAAGCGCCAGGCGAACTCGGCCGGGTTGTAGCGCCGCACGACGCCGACACCACCCAGCAGCGAAATGACCTTGAAATCGGTGAGCGACTTGGCGCTGATGAAGGGCAGGCTGGAGAACAGCGTCCGGCCCCAGCCGACGCCGACGCGCATACCGGATTTCATCGTGTCGGACAGGAAAGCCCCGGTCTTGGCGCTGATTGCCGGGATCGGATCGGCATTCGGCGCGGTGAGCGGGGCGACCAGCGCCTGCTGCAGGCCGAAGGTCCGCTCCAGCGCGCGCTCCAGCCGCACGATCTCCGACAATTCGCTCTCGATGGTGATCTTCACCTCGTTGCGCGAACGCGCCTCGGCCAGCATGCGCACGATGGTGACGCGGCCGACGCCAAGCACGTCGGCGATCTCGTTCTGCGTCATCTGCTCGACGAAATACATCCAGGCGGCGCGAATCCTGAGGCGGTCCGTCCGGCTTTCACTGGCCACCTGCTCGGTCGCCTCTGCTCCTGCCCGCCCTTCTTCCGTCTGTCGTCGCCTGGCCAATCATCCCTCCCCCGCGGCGACGGAAGAGCGCGCCGTCGCCGATTCTGCATGCTGGTCTAGTATCGCCTATTGATCTACCAATCGATAGGAACAATGTAGAGTCGGTGGCTGGCCCCTCGCCGGCCGCCCTGCAAGACACTTTCGAGGCAGACCGCGATGCTCCGACAAATCTCCGAAGACGTCCGCGTCAATTTGAAGGACCGGTTGCGGGAGGTCCGCGACATCATCCGGCAAAGCCGCCATGACGGCACCGGCGACGCCAGCTTGTTGCGCGAAGCGACCAGCCATCTGCCGCCGTTTCCGGGCAAGGGCATCGAAGGCCTGCTCAGCCATGCCGCCAGCGCCGTCGACGAGGCGCTGTCGATCGCTGAATCCTTTGTCCCGCACGAGCGCCCGATCAAGGTGGACGGCACGACCGTGAAAGGCCTCGGCACCTATTTTCCGGCCGGAAACGAAGAGCGGCAGTTGAGCGCCGAGCGCCTGTTCCGGCGCGACATGTACTATTTGACGAAGGCGGTGCTCGCCGGGCTGAAGATCGACAATGCCCGCATCCACGAAGCCGATTTCGCCGCCGCGCATGCCACGATCCGCAAGCGCCATGGTGATCTGCTGGCCGCGTTGACCGCGCCGGGCGCGGGACTGCAGGCAATCGCGGCCACTTGCGCGGCGTTGCTGGTCGAGTTGCTCAGCCAGCGTCCGGTGCGCTTTGGCGAAGCCGCGCCGGAAACGGCCGGGGAGCGCGCGCTCGACATAAGCTGCCTGGCGCCGGTGGTTCTGGCCTGCGGCCTGGCGACAACTGGCCGCGACGGCGCGCCTGAGCCCGACATGCTGGAGATCGCGATCCTGGCTGCCGATATCCGTCACGACCGCATCGCGCAGGCCTGCGCCAAGGCAAGCCCGGTCGAGGAACTGACACCAGTCTTTGCCACCTTGCTTGCGCATTTGCCGTAAGCTCCAGCAGCGCTTCCGGAAATCTAGTCCCCGGCCGTCATGGCCGTGATCGTTTTCTTGGCGCGCTGGATCGAGGCCGGGCTCATCGAAAGCTCGGTCAGACCCATCTCGATGAAGGCCGGGATCAGATCCGGGCGTCCGGCGGCCTCGCCGCACATGCCCACCATGATGCCGGCGGCGACGCCGGCTTTGGCCGTCAGCTCGATCGCCGACATGACCGCCGGATTGGTGACGTCGTTGAGCTTGGCGACGGTCGGGTTGAGCCGGTCGGCGGCCATGATGTATTGGGTGAGGTCATTGGTGCCGATCGAGAAGAAGGCCACTTCCTTGGCCAGCGCCGGGGCGATCAGCACGGCGGCCGGGGTCTCGATCATCACGCCGAGATCGAATGTCGCATGCGGCACGCCTTCGGCTTTGAGTTCGGCGGCGCATTCATCGACCAGTGCGCGGGTGCGCGTCACTTCGGAAATATCGGACACCATCGGCAGCATCACCTTGATGTTGCCGTGCACGGCCGCCCGCAGCAGCGCCCTGAGCTGGCGTTTGAAGATATCGGGCCGGTCGAGGCACATTCGAATGCCGCGCCAGCCGAGAAAGGGGTTCTCCTCATCGGGGAACTCGATGCCGGCGATAGGCTTGTCGCCGCCGATGTCGAGCGTGCGCACGATGACCGGATAGGGCGCGAAGGCCTTGGCCAGTGCCGCATAGGTCTCGGCCTGCATGTCCTCCGAGGGGAGGTGCATATGACGCATGAACAGGAGTTCGGTGCGGAACAGGCCGACGCCCATGGCGCCCGCTTCCTGCGCCGCCTCGATCTCCTCCAGCGAGCCGATATTGGCCGCGACCTCGATCACCTTGCCGTCGGCACTTTTCGGCGTCACCATCTTGAAGACGGTCAGGCCGGCGCGCTCCTTCGCCGCCGCTTCGACACGGCCGGCATAGTCGGCCCGCGTCGCCTCGTCCGGATCGATGATCACATGGCCGGTGTTGCCGTCGAGCGCCACGTCGCGCGCGATGCGCAAGGCATTGACCTGGTCGCCGAGGCCCAGCACCGCCGGAATGCCGCGCGAGCGCGCGATGATGGCGATGTGCGAGGTGGCGCCGCCATGGCCGCAAATCACCCCGCCAATGCGCTTCAGCGGCGCCCGAGCCAGATCCCAGGCGCCGATGTCGTCGGCGATCAGAATGGCGCCTTCGGGAATGCTTTCGAGGCTGACGTCGTCCTGGCCGAGCAGCACCAGACAGATCTGCCGCCCGACGGCGTGGACATCGTCGGCCCGCGCATTGAGGTAGTGATCGTCGACCGCGCTGAAATCGGCGGCGATCGTGGAGGCTGCGGTGATGACGGCCGAGACCGCGTCGTTGCCGCCCCTGATCGCCTTTTCGGCCTCGCCGGTCAGGCTGTCGTCGGCGGCGATATCCCTGAGTGCCGCGACGATGCCGCGGTCTGCGGCCGACAGGCTGTCCTGCGCCAAGGCCCGGTCCATGCGCGCCTGGACGGCGGCGACCGCGGCACGGAACCTGTCGATCTCGCCGGCGATCTCTTCGGCCTGCAGCATGCGGCCCTGTCCGGCGATCTCGGGCGGGAAATGTGCGAAGGCCGGCCCGATCGCGACGCCCTCGCTTGCCGCGACACCGCGCAAGCCGTTCGCTTCGCCTGCTGCAGCCGGCACGGATTGGGGTGCCGATGCGGATGCCGCCTGGCCGGCATCATTGGCCGGGCGCTGCGGCTCGGCTTCGTCGTCGAGACCCGCCTTGGGGTTTTCGAGATAGCCGATCAGCGCTTCGATCGCCTCGATGGCGTCGGCGCCGTTCGCCCGCACGGTGACTTCCTGGTTTTCCTTGACCGCCAGCAGCATCAGCTTGACGGAGCTCTTGGCGCTGACCGCCTTGCCGTCCTTGACCAACTCGACATCGGATTCGAAGCCCTTCGCGAGCTTGACGAACCGTGTGGCAGGACGGGCGTGCAAACCTTCATGCACTCTGACGATGGTCGAGCGTTCCATGGCAAATACTCTGCTTTTCCTAGAGCAATTCGTCCAGAAACGACGAATTGCTCTAACTCTTTGTTCTAACGCAATTCCGGGCGGAAGACCGTTTCACACTTTTCCTGGAATTGCTCTGGAGCCGAAACCAGATGGGTCGCGGCGCGAATGCTTCACGCGGCGATGGTGATGATCGCGTCCGTCTTCAGGGCGGCCACGAGCGCCTGGGCATCGACCTGCGATGCGCAGATCTCGCCGGGCCTTTCGGCCTCGGTGGCGCCATTGAACGAGATGACGACATGGCCCATCTCGAGCACCTTGCTCCATGCGCTGGAGCCGACGGCGGTTATGACGGCGGAAACCGGACCAAGGGTGATCGACGCGCCCTTTTGCGGCGCGCCGTCGCTGGGTCCAAGCTCCGTCTTGTGAAGCACCGAAACCTCGGCAAGCTCCGGCGGCGAGCCATCCGCAAACAGGATGACCACGCCCCCTTCGGCAAGATCCGCCACTTCGGGCCCGATGGAAGTGACCCGTGTTCTCAGCAGAACCGACATGTGGCGAACCTCATTCTCTTATTTCCTTAGAACACGATCAGGCTGACGACCCATGCGATCAGCACGGATACGGGGCCCATGATCTGGCGGCTGATGAGCACCGCCGGCACGCCGATTTCGATCGTCTTCGGCTTGGCCTCACCGAGCGCCAGGCCGACGGGGACGAAGTCGCAGCCCACCTGGGTATTGTAGGCAAACAGCGCCGGGAGAGCCATCGCCGGCGAAATCGTGCCGTTGGCGATCTGCGGGCCGATGATGGCCACGCCGATGACCTGCGCGATGACGGCGCCCGGCCCCAGGATGGGCGACAGGAATGGCAGGCCGCAAATGGCCGAGATGATCAGCAGGCCGACAATGTTGTTGGCCAGCGGCCCCATCGGCTGGGCGAGCACATCACCGATGCCGGTGTAGAGGATCAGGCCGATGAGCATGGTCACGAAGGCCATGAACGGCAGCACGTTGCGCACCACCTGGTCGATCGTGCGGCGGCCGGAATTGAAGAAGATGCCGACCACCCGGCCCATGACGCGGCCGATCGAGCTGATCAGGCCGATCAGCCCGCCTTCGCTCGGCAGCGGCTGTGGCGCCGCGGCAGCAGTGTTATTGCTTGAACTCATCGATGCTGCTCCCCCCGCAGTGGTGACCGCCTCGGACCCGTCCGCCATTGTGACGTTGGCCGGCTTCACGCCCGAAACGTAGATGTCCTCCGTGATGAACTGGGCGAGCGGCCCAGCCTGGCCGACCGGCGTCAGATTGACGGTCGGGATGCGCTTGCGCGGATAGACGCCGCAGCGTGCGGTGCCGCCGCAATCGACGACGACCACCGCCATCTCGCCTTCGATTGGCGGCGCCTTGAAGCCATCGACGGCCGTGGCGCCGGTCATGTCGGCGATGAGTTGGGCGACGGGATGGATGCCGCCGCCGGTGACGGAGACGACCTTGTCGCGCTGCGCGGTCGGCTCAATGACGAGCGGGCCACCCCAGCCTGTGTTGCCCCGCGAGATCTTTACGGCTTTGAATGTCCTGTCCATGATGTCCTCCCCGCCCTTACAGCTCGACGCCCTGGCGGCGTGCCATGATGGTGGTGATGCGCTCGGTCAGCATGCCCTTGAGCAGGATGACGACGAGGCCGACAATGGCGTACCAGATCGCCACCTTGACGTGGTAACCGGCGACGACAACGCCCTTCTTCTCGAGCTCGAGCAGAGCTACGAGAATGCCGCCCCAGACGAAATATTCGCCCGGATTGATGTGCGGGAACAGGCCAAGCGGCGGATGCACGTAGGACACGGCCGCGTCATAGAAGGCCGGCTTGTGCTTTTCTTCCAGGAACGATCCGAACGTGTAGGCCATCGGATTGGTGAGGAAGAACACCGCAAGCAGCGGCAGCAGCGTATAGCGGGTCAAGGCAATCCTGCCGGCGCCGCGCGCCAGGCCATGCACGCGCTCTTCGCCGACCAGTTCGGTGACGGCGTAGAAGGCGGTCATCAGCACCACCAGCGTCGGAATGATGCCGGTGACGAAGCCGGCGAACACTTCGCCGCCCTTCTGGAAGATGCCGATGAAGTACTTGCCGATGGCGGTCAGCCAGCCGAGCTGCTCTTCCTGCTGGACTTCCTTCAGCTTTTCCTTGAACTGATCGACGGTTATGGGTCCGCTGTCTGCTTGCGCAAGGACAACGAGATGGTCGGAAGCATGCTCGACGGCGAGCTTGCCATGCAATGCGGCATCCGAGACCATGGCACCTGCGACATGCAGATTGTGCACGGCCATGTCGGCATGCTGCGCCAACAACGAAAATACAGACATTTCTCCTCCTTATGCCGCCCGCCGGTTATCCCAGTCGGTGCGCGGCGTTCTCTAAGCCCTAGCTATGTTCAAGCCGGCCAGGCCCGGCTTCTTCCCCGGCTCCGACCGTGCTTTGTCGATCTGTTCGATCGCCCGCTTCACGGCCTCGGCCACACCGGGTTCCCCCTCCCCCATGATCGCAGGGTTGGACCGGACTCGATCGAGGGGAACGCCCTCGAATTCTTCATGTCTTTTGAACTTGGTGAAGACGGACCGGCCGCTCATCACCATCAGGCGGCGCACGATCAGGTCGGGCGTTACCACGACGAGCGCGATGGTGCCCTTGGCCAGCCGGCCGCGAAAATTGCCGGCTCCGACGAAGCCATCCTTGTACTGGTCGGTGACGCCCCGGAAGACATCCGAATAGTGCCGCATCTGCAGCCAGACGCCGAGCGACTGCAGCGCCCACACAATAACCAGCAGAAGCAGTCCCCACTGCCAAATCGCCATTCGGTTCTCCTCCCGAAGCCTATGTTGAGCCGCACCTTGGACCGGCGCACGACAACAGCAAAGTGAGAACATTTGTTTCCGCGAATGTCAATATGTATGATATTGGCCTCCGCCACGCCATCCACAGGGCCGCCTGCCGATTTCGGCGGCGGCATGGCTGTGCTAGCCTGTCGTCAAACGGGATGCATGAAATGGAACTGCCCTTCAGGGATGAACTGGCCCTTATGCCCGACCTGCGCCACCGCTTGCGGCAGCTGCGCTGGTTTCGCGCCACTTTCCGCGGCAGCGCCAAGGTGGTCTCGGACACGTTCGGCGTGCGTTTCGAGATCGACGAGGCAAAGCTGACCCGAGCTTTTCTCGACTGGGTCGAGATCATGGAAGCGCAGAAGCGCTTCGCCGCGATCGACCGCGCCGACTTCATCGTCTTTGCCGCCGGCCTCGTGCTGCGCGAGCTGATCAAACAGGCGCCGGCCAGGGAAATCTCCGGCCTCGCGCAACTCATCGAAACGGATCACAATGCCGGCACGCTGGAAATCATCCGCTTCTGGCCGGAAGGTTTTCTCTACACCAATTACTGCGTCTCGGTGATTTCGGCGATCTATGAGCAGGAGTTCGGCAAGGCGCCCAGCATCGACAAATGCGCCGACGATCTGCGCACCTGGTGGTCCTATCGCGAAAACGTCACCGAGATGCCGGCCTATGCGGTGGCGTTCCTCGACCGCTTCCTGGGTGCGGAGCCGAACTGGATCACGCCGGACCGCGCTCAGTCCCGGCAAGCCATGCAACGGGCGCTCGGATCCGGCCGCGCAAGCGATGCGCTGCGCCAGCTTTGACTGCCCCGCCGTTTCAGCCCCAGAACGCGCTCAAGACATCGCACTATTGAACATTTGACTTTTTGCCGATAGCGATGTGCGGAATTTGACGTGAGGAGACAAGCGCGTGCCGCGACCAAGGCCTATCATTTTCGATTGCGACGGTGTTCTCGTCGACAGCGAGCCGCTGGCCGCCAGGGCCTACGAACGCGTCTATGAAAGGCACGGCATGCCCGGCGTCCATGGCGGCATTATCGCCCAATGCGTCGGCATGAAGCAGTCCGACATCATCGCCAGGATCAGGGAATTGACCGGCCATCAGTTTCCCGCTGCCGCCGACGGCGACATCTGGTCCGAGACCAAGATCCTGTTCACTGAGGAATTGAAGCCGACGCCAGGAATCGCGGCGTTTCTGGAAACGATCGAGGGCGACCGCTGCGTCGCCTCGTCATCCTCCATCGAGCGCATCAACCACAGCCTGGCCGTCACTGGGCTGGCGCAGTTCTTCGGCGAGGCGATCTACAGCTCCTCCATGGTCAAGAACGGCAAGCCGGCGCCCGACATCTTCCTGTTCGCCGCCGCCAGGATGGGCGCCGATCCGGCCGACTGCATCGTCATCGAGGATTCGCCCTTCGGCATCCAGGGCGCGGTTGCCGCCGGCATGAAGGCGATCGGCTACACCGGCGGCGGCCACACCTATGCCGACCACGCCGCGCGGCTGACGGCGGCCGGTGCCGATTTCGTCTGCGCGGACTGGCAAGAAATTAGCCGGCAATTGTCCGGGCTCGGCGTGCCGGCCTGATCTAGAGAAATTCCAGAAAAGCGCGAGCGGTTTTCCGTCCGGAATTGCGTCAAAACAAAGAGTTAGAGAAGTTCGCCGTTTCCATGAAGCGGTGAAACGCACTAGTAGGGACTGGGTAGTCTAAGACCGGCCCATTCGCTGGGCGGGATTAGTGCCCCCACGCGGAAGTTGAAGGATAGGACCCTCGTCGCATCGGTGTCGACCTCGCACCGAAAGCCCAGATGGTACCATGTGGTTGTCGTGCTGAAAGCGACATCCGGGGCGTCTAGAATATTACCCACCTTCAACGGAATAGATGGTACCCATTTGGGAAAATAGGAAGCATCCAGCAATTCCTGCTGCAACGCGCTGGCGCAAAGTTTGGCCGCACGCTGACCGCGAGGCACCCCGCCCATCGCGGTCGTGGCCAACGCATCGCCGGTAGCGCCCTGCGAGTAGAGCCTACGAACACCCGGAAGGCCCGAGTTGTTCCGAGATGCAGACTTCGAGGCCTTTGAAGGGCTGGGCTTCGGCGCATTTGCGGGTTTGGGCTTTGGTGCCTCGGCCGTTGTGGGAAGCTCGATCTCGCCGCCGCTATCGGCAGCCAAAGGCGCTGGTGCCGCGCCCTGTTGCTTGGCGGCGTCGAGCGCCGCCTGCTTGTCTGGCTGCTGTTTGGCTGCCTGTTGTTTATCCATCTCGGCGCTTGAAGCGGCCTGCTGCTCGGAGTCTGCCGGCGTGACAGGTTGGCTGTCTGCAGGCTTCGGCACGACAGGCGGCTTCGAATCGTCATCCTTGGCCGGAGACGGCGAACTCTCCTGAGCGCTGGCCCCGTCCAGGGATTTCCTCGGGCCGGTATCCTTGTCGCCGAACTGAAAAACAGGCTTCAGGACCTCGCCTGGCGGTGGCTTCTGAGACTGCTTCTCCGGCGGAGGTTGTTTTTCAACTTTCTGCTCAGGTGGCTTTTCAACCTTCGGTTCCGGTGGCTTTGGCGCCGGCGGAACGGGTTTCGGCTTTGGCTGATCGGGCGCAGGCACGATCGCGACATTGACTGGCTGCTCCTCGCGCGGCTGTTGGGGAGGAACGGGCAGGCCATACACAAGGAGTGCCGCGGCAAGCACGTGCAGGATCAGCGATGCGGAAATACCCCACAACAGATACCGACGCCGTTCTTCTGTCTCGCCCTTCATCCTGACCGATGTGGAATGAAATAGCGGCGGCTTCAAGCATAAGCACTGGATTTGCGCATATAGCCGCTGACAGCTTGTCGATTTGGATCACCACACCCAGGGGAGCCTGGCCAAGTCGCTGTGGCGGCTCAATAAGCGGCTGCGCACGATCCGATCCAGCAAGACCTGAGATCAGCCAGTTCGCCGCCGGGATGAGTGCCAATCCGGCCGGCTGCATCGTCATCGAGGATTGGTCCGTCGGCATCCAGGGCGCGGTTGCCGAGCACACCGCTATGGCTGACGGCTGCCGGTGCCGATTTCGTCTGCGCCGACTGGCAAGAAATTAGCCGGCAATTGTCCCTGCTTGGCGTGCCGGCCTAATTCAGCGGATACTTGGTGAATCCACGGCTGGCCCATTCACCAGGCGGGACTAATGACCCCACACGGAAGTTGAAGGATAGGACCCTCGTCGCATCGGGGTCGACTTCACATCGGAAGTTTAGATTGTACCAAGTGTTTCTGGTGCTGAAGGCCGCTTGACCAGGGTTCAGAACATTGCCTTTGTCCAGCGTAATGGTTGGCACCCATTTGACCGAATAGTCGGCACTTTGCAGTTCCTGGCTCAGAACATTGCCGCAAAGGGTGGCCACACGCTGACCGCGCGGCACATTCTCCATGGAACTTGTGGCGAAGGCATTGCCGGTTGCTCCCTGCGAGTAAAGCTTTCTGACGCCCGGAAGGCCGGAATAGATTGGCGATCCTGCAACATCGTTGTTGGTGGGATTTGACCTCCCAGCGTTCCCGATCGGCGCTTTGAAGGCTCTGGCGGGTTTGAACGTCAACGTCTTGGCAGGCTTTGCCTTTCCAGCTGAGGCTGGAGGCGCTGGCTTAGCACCAGTCTCAGCCGCCGATGGCTTTGGCGTCACAACCGCTTGCTTTTCGGCGGGTTGCGGTGCGAGCTCCTGTTTGTCCGGCTGCTGTTTGTCAGCGTCCTCGGTCGCCTGCTTCTCCTCGCTTTGCGCAGGTTTGGCGTCCGGCGCGGCGGCCTCCTGCTTTTCCTCGCCTTGCGCGGGCTTTTCCTCCGGCGCAATGGTGGCCGGCTTCTCGTCAGGCTTGCTGGGCTCTGCCTTCTGCTGTGGCGTTGCGGCCGGGGCGGGCTGGGTCGGCGCGGGTGTCGGTGTTATAGGCGGCTTCGCCGCCTCATCCTTGGCCGGTGACGGCGTGTTGGGTTTAGCGCTGCTTCCGTCGAGCGATTTCTCCGGCCCGGTATCTTTCTGGCCGTACTGGAAGACGCGCTTCAGAACATGGTCGTCTGGCAGTTTCGGGGGCTCCGGAGGCGGCTTTTGTTCAGGCGGCTTTTCAGCCTTCTTTTCGGGTGTCAGCTCCGGTGGCTTTGGAGCAGGTTTGGGCTTGGGCTTCTCGGGCGGCGGCACAATCGCGACATTGACGGGTTGTTCCTGCTGTTCCGTCTGCTGCTCGGATCTCGGCACGCCAAAGAACAAGAACGCTCCGATCAAGGCATGCAGGATCAGCGATGCGGCCAAAGCCCATCGCCAATTGCGAAACCACTCTCGTATCTTGCCGTTCATTGCGCCCGATGTGGAATGAAATAGCGGCGGCTTCAAGCACAGGCATCGGATTGGCGCGGTTTAGCCGCTGACAGCTTGGTGATCGGGATGGTCGCACACAGGAAGATCAGTCCAGAATCCCGCCTACAAACCGTTCGTCCAGCCGCGTTTCGCCAAACCAGTTCAGCCTGTTGATGCTGACGTATCCGGTATCGATCGCCTCGTTCTCGTCGCCCGGCTCGCTCGCATGAGCGCGCCCGCGCGGCACGGTGATGACGGTGCGATCGCCATCGCTTTCCACGATCTCGGCCGTGCGGCCGATCTTGTCACGGCCGATGCGTGGCTGTCGGATCTCGGCCGGCAGCGCGGTCGGCAGGTTGACGCTCAACCAATGGCCTTCTGTCGCCCAGCCGGCGCGCGACTGCCACAGCGAGGCGATCAGCGCGCCAAGCCATGGATCGTCCCTATCGGTGAACTCAGGATTCTTCACGCGCGAAAAGCCGATCGCCGGGACGCCCCAGAAGGTCGCCTCCCGGGCAATGCCGAGCGTCCCGGAATAGGCGAGATCCTCGGCGACGTTGCGGCCGTCATTGACACCCGCCAATAACAGGTCCGGTTTCCTCGCGTCGGCAAACAGCCACGTCATCGCGCTGACCACGCAATCGGCCGGCGTGCCGGAGCAGGAGTACCAGTTCGGCTTGACGCGCCGCATCGTCAGCGGCCTCGCGATCGTCAGCGACGAGCCGGCGGCGGTGCGCTTGCCATCGGGCGCGACGACCCAGACATCGTCGCTCAGCCCGCCGGCGGCGTTGACGAGACGGGCAAGTCCCGGCGCTTCGATGCCGTCATCGTTGCAGATCAGGATTCTCATTCTTTGCTTCCTTGCGGCACCGTGATGCGCTGGCCGGTACGGCATTGCGTGCGCAGCGACGGGATGTGGCTTTTGAGGTCATCGAGAAGATCGGCAACGCAGGAATGGCCGAGCGCTTCAGGCCGTCCTGCCTTCTCCCATATTTCGACATTGCCCGACAGCGTTGGATGGGTGGGCATGCGCACCCAATCCGCCCGACCGGCTCTGTGCAGCAGATCGCCAGGAGAACCTGCCGGCAAATGTCCGGTGAGCAGCACGGGAAACCCGGCATCGTCGGCACGCGGCAACAGCCGCGACGACGGGCCGGCCTCGCCCATGCCGTCATCGGCCAGCAACGGCAGCGACGGCAGGGGATCGGCATCGGTCCAGTCCGCAGCACTCGCCAAGCGGGCACGCAGGTGCTCGGAAACGCCCGGCAACAAAGCCGCTGTGGCCCCGATCTGCCCCGCCAGCGACGAACGCATGCCGGCATGGATGGCGAATGGGCCCGGCAGCGCCGCGATCAATTCCAGCGACCGCCCCGACAGCGGCGTCGGCAGCAGACATCCCCGCGGATGACGCGCTACCCATTCAGAAATTTCTTGCGCCCGCGCAGCCCCCGGCACGGGATCGGCGCCGTAGGAGGCATCGAAGACCAGAAGATCGCAATGCGGGATCGTGTCCATGACAAACACATTGCTGTCCGGCACGACATCGGCGGAATAGGCGGCGCGGCTTTTGCCATCATCGACGGCGAACCAGACGCCGCCCACGACATGCCCGGATCGCCCGGTCCCGATCGTGAGATTTCCACTCTTCAGCGTATCGCCGGGTTCGAAGAGCTCGATGCGATTGGCTGGAAACGGAAAGCGCTTGAAATCCCCCGGATCGGCATAGGCGGCAAGCGTGGCCGCAGCCTCATCGCGCGTCTCGGCCGTCATGAAGATCGGGCCGGCATAGCCGCGCGACAACAGCCAACTCAGCGCACCGATATGATCCTCATGGGCGTGCGAGACGAAGAGTGCATCGATGTCGTCGACCCGACCGTCGAGCGCCGGATAATATTCCGCGCCGGAGGCGCCGACCTTGACGCCGATATCGAGCAGGATGCGGTCGCCGCCGCTGCTGACGGCGAGGCTGGTGCGGCCCTTTTCCCCAAAGCCGCCAAGCAGATCGAGCATCATCACGAGGCCGTCCCCACCGGGATCAGCCAGCCGGATCTTATGCGCAGGCGTGCCTGGGCTCCACTCTCCAGCGTAACCGGGTCTGGCTGCTCGAAATGCAAGGTGAGGTCAGGCCCCGCGGCAGGGGTGAATTCGATGCGTGCGGCGCCACCCTGGTAGATCACCCGTTTGACGAGGCCATCGAAGCCTGGCCCATGCGGTGAGACGTCAAGGTCGGCCGACCGGCAGCAGATCTTGGCACCCGCACGCGGCCGCTCGCCGGGGCGGCAGCGGACCACCAGCTCGGTTCCCAGAGCCCTGACCTTGCAATGGCCGCCGTCTTCGCCCGTCAGGACATCCGCCGGCAGCAGGATGCCTTGCGAGACAAAGGAGGCGACCATCTCATTTGCCGGCTCATGATAGAGTTCACGCGGTGTCGCCAGTTGCGCCACGCGGCCATGGTCCATCACCGCGATGCGGTCGGCCAGCGACATCGCCTCGGCCTGATCGTGGGTGATGTAGACGATGGTCGTGCCTGTGCGCTTGTGAAAGGCGGCGAACTCGTCCTCCATCGAGGCTCTCAGATGCACGTCGAGATTGGCGAGCGGCTCGTCGAACAGCACCAGCGACGGTGCGGCGACAAGACAGCGCGCCAGCGCCACGCGCTGGCGCTGACCGCCGGAAAGATTGGCCGGCCTGCGCTGGCCCAGTCCCTGCAAATTGACCAGAGCCAGCGCGTCCTCGACCTTCTGGCGCGCGACGGTCTTGTCGAGCTTCGCCACCTTCAGCGAATAGCCGATATTCTCGGCCACCGTCATGTGCGGCCACAGCGCATAGTTCTGGAAGACGATGCCGACGCGCCGCTTTTCCGGCGCGACGCTGCCGACGCTGCTCGACACGACATCGCTGCCGATGCGGATCTCTCCCGAAGTCACTTTCTCGAATCCGGCGACGAGCCTGAGCAACGTCGTCTTGCCGCAGCCGGACGGTCCAAGCACGGCCAGGAACTCGCCGTCGGCAACGTCGATCGAGACGTCCTTCACGGCTTCGAAGTTGGCGAAGCTCTTGGTCACATGGTCCAGGCTCAGTCGCGCCATGGCAGCACTCCGCTGGGAAGGTAGGGGGCAAGCAGATTGGTCACCAGCATCAGCACGAAGGTGACCGCGACCGTGATGACCGACATCGCCGCCGCGTAGTTGGAATCGCCGCCCTGTTCGAAGGAAAACATCACCACGCCGATCGTCTCGGAGCCTGACGACCACAGCAGCGCCGAGACGGTGAGTTCGCTGAGCGCCGTCATGAAGATCAGCAGACCACCGGCGATCGCTGCAGGCGCGACCAGTGGAAAGATGATGGTGCGCATGCGCGTGAACAGGCCGGCGCCCGCCACCTGCGCGGCCTCCTCCAGCGCCCGGTCGATCTGGTGATAGCCGCTAATGGTCGGCCGCAGCGCCAGCACCAGGAAGCGGGCGAGGTAGGCGTAGAGGATGATCCAGACCGTGTTGTAGAGTTGGATGCCGGTCAGTGGGATCGGCCTGAGGAAGAGCAGCAGCGAGGCGATCGCCAGCACCACGCCGGGCAAGGCATAGGGCAGTTCGACCGCCAGATTGAGCAGCCGTACCCAGCGCTGCCTGCCCCAGGCGATGAGATAGCCGACCGGCACGGCGACCACGACCGCGAAGAATGCGGCCGCGATCGACAGCCAGAAACTGTTGAAGAAGGCGCGGTTGGCGGCGTCATGCTCGAACAGCACGAAACGATAATTGTCGAGCGTCACCGTCTTGGCGGTGAGCGCGATGCCATAGCCCGGTACCAATGAGGTCAGCACCAGCCCGAACAGCGGCAGGAACAGCACCAGCACGATCAGCAGCCACATGCAGGCCTGGACAATAGGCCGCCAGCGACCGAGTTCGTAGGGTTCGGCCGGCAACGATGTCGAAGAGATACGGTAGTCGCGGCGGCGGCTCATCACCTCCTGGGCGAGAATGCCGGCCATGGCGATAACGCCGATCAGAGCCGATAGGAACGCGGTCTCGCCGAGCACGGCCGGACCACCGCCGGCCAGCTTCTGATAGATAAGGGTCGGCAGCACCAGGTAGTTGGCGGGAATGCCGAGGAAAGCCGGAATGCCGAAATTGCCGACGCAGGACACGAAGGCGAGTGCCGCGGCCGCCATGATCGACGGCGTCATCAAGGGCAGAACGATGGTGACCAGCACGGGGAACCAGCCCGCGCCGCCGGCGCGCGCGGCCTCGACCAGTTCGCGCGGCAGCTTGCGCAGGCCGGCACGCACCAGCAGGAACACCAGCGGGCCATATTGGATGCCAAGCAGCAGAATGATGCCTGACGTCGAGTAAAGCGGGTTTTTCGTGCCGAGCGGCGGTGCCGCTCCGAACAGCTTGAGGAATGGGCTTGCCGGGCCGAACAGTTGCAGCCAGGCCAGCGCCGTGACCTGCGGCGCGATCATCAGCGGCATGACGTAGCAGAGCACCAGGGCGCTGCGGCCGCGTATGTCGGTCAGCGAGACCAGCACCGCCACCAGCGTTCCCGACAGCACCGCAAGCAAGGTGCCGCCGATGCCGACGACCAGCGTATGCCATGTCGCGATCCAGGTTGCCGGGCTTCTCAGCCCGGCCGCAATGGCCACGGTCGACAGCGTGCCGCCAGGTGCCACGATCTCCTTGATGAGGCGCAGCATGGGCAGCAGCGAAAGCAGCACGATGACGACGGCCACCGCCGCCGTCAGGACCATTTCCTGGCCCCGGCTTTCCCTGACGCGTGTTGGCATGGTTGTGTTTCCTGAGGTCCGGGATGCCGTCGAAACGACATCCCGCCACGATTGCCGGCTCAGCCGCCGAACAGTTCCTGGAACTTCGCCTTGTCGGCGTCGGTCTTGGCGACGATCGCCTTGGTGTCGAACGGCATCACCTTGACCTTGACGCCTTCCGGCAGCCATTCGGGACGGCCGACCGAGGCACGCGCCGGCAGGTAGCCCATGGACAGCGCCAGCTTCTGGCCTTCATCCGACAGAATGAAGTCGACGAACTTCTTGGCGCCGTCGACATTCTTGGCGGTCTTCATGATGGCGACCGGCTCGGTCACCGCCGGCACGCCTTCGCTCGGGAACACGAACTCGACCGGCGAGCCCTTCTTCTTGGCGTTCATCGCCATGAAGTCGACGAGGATGCCATAGGGCTTCTCGCCTGATGCCACCGACTTCAGTACAGCACCGTTGCCGCGCACGCTGACGGTGTTGTTGGTCTTCAGCTTCTGGAAGAAATCCCAGCCTAAGTTGGTATCGCCGGCAAAGCCGGAAAGCAGATAGGCGGCCGCGCCCGAATAGAGCGGGCTCGGCATGACCAGGCCATCGGCATAGGCGGGCTTGGCAAGATCGGCCCAATGCTGCGGCTTTTCAGCAGCCGCGGTGTTGTAGACGATGCCGGTGGTGATCAGCTTGCTGCCGAAATAGGTCCTGTCGGCGTCATAGGCATCAGCCTCGATGCCATCGAGCTTGGCTTCGGGATAAGGCAGCAGCCGGTCGTCCTTCTTCAATAGCTCCATCGAGACCGCGTCGGCGATCAAAAGCACGTCGGGTTGCGGGCTGCCGGCGGCGAACTCGGCCGCCATCTTGGTGAGGATGTCGCTGGTTCCAGAACGATAGATGGTCACGTCGATGCCGGGCTGCGCCTTCTTGAAGGCGTCCACGGTCTTGGCCGCGTCGGCTTCCGGCTGCGATGTGTAGAGCGTCAGTGTTTCGGCGTTTGCCACGCCGGCAAACAAAATTGCCGCGAGCGCCAACTGGCTGGCCAGCAGCTTGATGAGTAGCGTCTTCATGAGACCTCCTGTCTTGTCTGTGCATGACCGGTCCGGCCCCTGGCCGGCTCCCCGTCTCTTCCTCCCTGCACGGCGCATATGACTGGTGGATGACACTGCGCGTGAAACTCACAAAATATGTTCATTTGTACATTGTCAATTACAAATGATCAGAGATGTGCAACAATCGGCTTGGCTGAAACCGGCAGCCGGTTGACATCCGGCCGGCGTTTCTCCGATGAGGACGACGCGGTCGGCCATGGCTGATGAGGGACGAGAACAGATGCCCACAGAAAAACCCACACCGGCCCGCCTGCCGATGGTGTCGTCCGATCTCAACGTCAAGACGGCCTGGCTCTACTATGTCGAGGGCTTCACGCAGGAACAGATCGCCGAGAAGCTCGATGTCTCCCGCGTGAAGGTCATGCGCACGCTGGCTGCCTGCACCGCCGAAGGCATCGTGGTCACCATGATCAACGCACCGACCGCCGGGCAGGTTGCGCTCGAGCGGGAACTGGAAAAGCGCTGGGGCCTCGACGCCGCGGTGGTCATCCCGACACCCTCGGCGCATGAGCATCTGGAAAAGGCGATCGGCCATGCCGTGGCGGCCTATCTCGGCGAGCAGATGCACGACGGCATGACGCTGGCGATCGGCGGCGGCGCGACACTGCATGCAAGCCTGGGCTTCCTCGCCCGCCAGCAGCTGAGGCGCGCCTCGGTGGTGGCGCTCGTCGGCAGCCTGCCGCATTCGCAGTGGATCAACCCGTCGATCGTCGCCGCCAAGGTCGCCGATGTCTTCGAGGTCGACTCCTACCAGATCACCGCGCCGGTGATGGTTGACGATCCCGCGCTTCGCGACCTCCTGTGGGCGCAGCCGACCCTGCAGGACGTACGCCAGCGGGCGGCGGCCGCCGACATCGCACTGCTCACCGTCGGCGACATGTCCGCGGACGCCACCATCTTTCGCCACGGGATCGTGCCGTCATCGCTGATCGCGCCATTGAAGGCGAAAGGCGCGGTCGCCAACATGCTGTGCTACTTCGTCGATGCCGCCGGCCGGCTGGTCGACCATGAGGTCAACGGGCGCGTCATGGCCATCGGTCTCGATGTGGTGAGCCAGGTGCCGAATGTCGTGCTGGCCGCCGGCGGAAAACGCAAGGTGGCGGCGATCCTGGCCGCACTCAAGGCGGTCAGCACCAATGTGCTAATCACCGACAGCGACACGGCGACTGCACTGCTGGCCAAGGGCGGTTGAGGTCCTGCCATTTGCAGGCCGACCTCACCCGAATATAGATACACCTTAGATGAGGCCGCGTTCGCGCAAATAATCCTCGACGCCGACATGGGTCATGGATTCGAATTCGGCGATCGCCTCGGCCACCCGCTTGCGCTGGGCCGCCAAAAGGGTGAACACCTGTTTCATCTCACCGGAAACGCCAAAACGGCTCCAGCGCTCGGCGATATGAGCGGGCAGGCCGATATCAGCACAGAACGCATCGAGGCTGTCATAGCCCAGGTCAGCGACAAGCTGCCTGGTCTCCTCCGCCGACATGCGCGGCTCGAAGGCATGGTCGTGCAGGCGCTGCGCCACCAGCTTGATGTCGGACGGCGAGGCACCCATGACCTTGCCGAACAAGGTTTTGACGTCAGACGGGTCGAATGCAGGCATTTTGGCCTCCCTTGGTCGCGATCCACTGGGGAAGATGGGTCAAGGGTCGGCGCCTGACAAGTCGTTTCTGTCGTAAGCCGGCGTAACGTTTGGCACCGGCTTACAACAAGAAGCTAGACCAGCATGCCCATCGGGTTCTCGATCAGCCGCTTGAAGGCGACCAGAAGTTCGGCGCCGAGCGCGCCATCGACAGCGCGATGGTCGGTCGACAAGGTCACCGACATCACGGTGGCGATTTTGATCTCGCCATTCTTGACCACCGCCCGCTCCTCGCCGGCACCGACCGCCAGGATCGTCGCATGCGGAGGATTGATGACGGCGGCGAAGTCCTTGATGCCGAACATGCCGAGGTTGGATACGGCCGTGGTGCCGCCCTGATACTCCTCCGGCTTCAGCTTGCGGCTGCGGGCGCGGCTCGCCAGATCCTTCATCTCGTTGGAGATGGTCGACAGCGTCTTTTCGTCCGCATGCCGAATGATCGGCGTGATCAGGCCACCGGGGATCGAGACGGCAACGCCGACATCGGCATGCTTGTGCTTGACCATGGCACTTTCGGTCCACGAGGCATTGGCATCCGGCACAGCCATCAAGGCCATCGCCATCGCCTTGATGACCATGTCGTTGACCGACAGCTTGTAGGCGGGAGCCTCGCCCTTGTCGGTCTTCTTCATCGGGGCGGCGGCATTGATCTGCGTGCGCAGCGCCAGCAATGCGTCGAGTTCACAGTCGAGCGTCAGATAGAAATGCGGGATGGTGGACTTGGCCTCGACCAGCCGCCGCGCAATCGTCTTGCGCATATTGTCGTGCGGGACGAGTTCGTAGGAGCCTTGCTCGAACAACTTCAGCACTTGGTCGTCCGACATCGCTTTCACTGCAGGGGCAGAAGCAGCCGGCGTTGCTGGCGCAGCGGTGGGCACGACCTCGGCTTCGGGTGCAGCCTTCGCGCCGCCGGCAACCGCCGCGTCAATGTCCGCCTTGACCACGCGGCCATAAGGGCCGGTGCCGATGATGCTGGCAAGAGCAAGACCTGCCTCACGGGCCAAACGTCGGGCAAGCGGTGTCGCGCGTATGCCCGACGGCGATTGGCCGATCTCCCCCCTTGTGGGGGAGATGCCCGGCAGGGCAGAGGGGGGCGTGACAGAATGCGACGTTGGCGGGACAGCGCCGCCCTCTGCCGGCTTCGCCGACATCTCCCCCACAAGGGGGGAAATTGGCGCCGCGTCTTGCTTGGCCGCATAGGCCTCGCCATCGGCATAAATCCACGCAACCGGCGCGCCAACGGGAATGTCGACGCCTTCCTTGCCGGTGACGTCGCGCAGCACGCCGCTGGCTGGCGCGTCGATTTCCATGGCTGCCTTGTCGGTCTCGATCTCGAACAGCACGTCGCCCTTCTTGACCCGGGCGCCTTCCTCAGCGAACCAGCGCGAGATCTGTCCGGTCGCCATGTCCATGTCGACCTTGGGAAGAATGACTTCGGTCGGCATGTCTCAGCGAACCCCTTTGACGAGGTCGCGCGCGGCGGTGATGATGTCGGGAACCTGCGGCACCGCGGCTTTTTCGAGCTCGGGATTGTAGGGGATCGGCGTCTCGGCGCCGCCCAGCCGCACGATCGGCGCATCGAGATAGTCGAACGCCTCGCTCTCGGCGATCATCGCGCTGACCTCGGCGCCGATGCCCAGCGTCTTGACCGCTTCGTAGACGCACATCAGCCGCGACGTCTTCTTGACGCTGTCGATGACGGTCTGCTTGTCCATCGGCCGGATGGTGCGGAGATCGACGACTTCGACGTCGATGCCTTCGGCTTCCAGCGTGGCGGCGGCGTCGAGCGCCTTCTGCACCATGATCGAGGTGGCGACGATGGTGAGGTCGCGGCCTTCGCGGCGGATGTCGGCCTTGCCGATCGGCACCGTGTAATAGCCTTCGGGCACCGGGCCCTTCATCTTGTAGAGCAGCTTGTGCTCGAAGATCATCACCGGATCGGGATCGGCGACCGCCGCCAAAAGCATGCCCTTGGCATCATAGGGCGTCGCCGGCTGGATGACCTTGAGCCCTGGCACGTGCCCGAGCCAGGCTTCCAGGCTCTGGCTGTGCTGGGCCGCCGCACCCGTGCCCGAGCCGGCGGGAAAGCGCATCACCACGGGAACCGAAACCTCGCCGCCCAGCATGAAGCGCATCTTGGCCGCCTGGTTGACGATCTGCTCCATGGCGAGCGTGGCGAAGTCGGAAAACTGGAATTCGAAGATCGGCCGCATGCCGGTGAGCGCCGCACCCACCGCCACGCCCGCGCCGCCCAGTTCCGAGATCGGCGTGTCGATCACCCGCTCGGTACCATAGCGCTCGACCAGATCGCCGGTCACCTGGAAGGCGCCGCCATAGACGCCAATATCCTCCCCCATCAGGAAGACGCGTTCGTCCATGTCCATGGCGATCGCCATGGCTTCCTGGATCGCCTGGGCGTAGCTCAGTTCACGCACCATCGCGTCCATCACGCCTGCTCCGTATACACGTAATTTCCGGTCTCGCTGACGTCAGGCGACGGGCTCACCTTGGCGAACTCGATGCCGTCGGCGATCTCCTGCGCCACCCCACTGCGAATGGCCTCGATGCCCTCGTCGTCGATAAAGCCGAATTCGCGCAGCTCGTTCTCGAACAGCGTGATCGGGTCGCGGTTCGACATCCAGTCCTCGATCTCTTCCTTGGTGCGATAGCGGTTGCGGTCGCTCTTGGAATGGCCGCGATGGCGGTAGGTCTTGGATTCGATCAACGTCGGCCCCTCGCCGGCGCGGGCGCGCTCGACGGCCTTGTAGGAGGCCTCGGCGACTTCCGAGAAGATGTTGCCATTGACGATGACACCGGGCATCGAATAGGCGGCGGCGCGGTCGGCGATGTTCTTGACCGCGGTGGAACGGGCGGTCGAGGTCGACATGCCGTAGCCATTGTTCTCGCAGACGAAAATGACCGGCAGCTTCCAGACCGCCGCCATGTTGAGCGCCTCGTGGAAGGCGCCTTCATTGTTGGCGCCGTCGCCGAAGAAGGAGACGACGACCTTGCCGGTCTTCATCATCTTGGAGGAGAGTGCCGCCCCGACGGCGATCGGAATGCCGCCGCCGACAATGCCGTTGGCGCCGAGGTTGCCCTTGGCGACATCGGCAATGTGCATCGAGCCGCCACGGCCCTTGCAGTAGCCCGTGGTCTTGCCGAAGAACTCGGCGAACATGCGCTTCACCTCGGCGCCTTTGGCGATGCAATGGCCATGGCCGCGATGCGTCGAGGTGATCTGGTCATCCTCGCCAAGCGGCATGCAGATGCCCATGGCGCAGGCTTCCTGGCCGATCGACAGGTGCATGGTGCCGTGGATCAGGCCGCGCATGTAGCTTTCCTCGGCGCCCTCCTCGAAGCGGCGGATGAGGTACATCTTGTAGAGCACCTGCTTGAGCTGCTCGGCGCTGTACTGACGATAGACAAAAGGCAGGTTGGCGCGACTGTCCGCGACGGCTTTGCTGGCTCCGGCCATGATCAGGCTCCCGCGGTTCCGTAGACGAGCTTGTCCTGGCGGGCGCGCAGTTCGGCGATCTTGGAGCCCGGAGCCGGGGCGGCATTGGCATAGGTGATGAGCTCGCCCTTCTTGATCGGCGCGGTGACCGAGCCGCCCTGCAGCAGGCCGCAGGGAATGGCCTTGGCGGCATGGGCTTCGGGCGCCGTCATGATCCAGGCGCGGTAGCAATATTCGCCGATCGCATCGAGCTTCTCGCCGGGCTGCATGTCCTTCTTGGCCACGGCGGCGACTTCGGCCACCGGCTTTGCCAGAGGCACCATGTCGGCCTTGCCGTAGAGCACGACGCGGGCACAGGTCAGCGGCACTTCGAGCGAGGTCAGGTGATAGGGGCGGTGGAAGGTGAAATACGGACCCTTGCCCATCTTCAAATCTTCCATGCGCTCCGAAATGCGCGGATGCGACATGTCGGCGACGACGAAGACGCCGGGCGCAACGCCCTTGCCGATCGAGTAGTCGACGACGCCGACCCTGGACAGCACGCCGCCGTCCTTTTCGGGCACCAGCACTTTCGAGAGCTCGCCGAGGGTCGCCGCCGGGCCATGCATGCCGGCCTTGTCGGGCACCAGCCCGGTGGCGTTGGCGATCGCCGCCATCTCGACCATGGTCTTCGAACCATCGACGAATTCGACCAGCATGCGCACATTCATATGCCGGCGCTTGGCCTCTTCCTCATAGGCGGGCGGCGTGGCGTCGATGTTGAGCGGATTGTTTTTGCCCTTGCCAGCGGCAACGATCGGATGGCCCATGGCCGAGACGAATTCGATCAGCTCCATGCAGGAGGACGGCTCGTCGCCGGCGCCCAGCGAATAGGTGACGCCGAGCCGGTCGGCCTCACTCTTCAAATAGGCGCCGATGGTGACGTCGGCCTCGACATTCATCATCACCAGATGCTTGCCGTGTTCCATGGCGCGCAGGCCGATTTCGGCGCCGACGGCGGGGACGCCGGTCGCGTCGATGACCACGTCGATCAGATCATTGTTGATGACCAGGCTGGCGTCATTGGTGACCGCCACCTTGCCGGCCTCCATGGCAGCTGTCATCGCCGAAGCGTTCGACACTTCACGCGCATGGCCGGTTTCCTGGAAGGCGATGTCCACCGCCTTGCTGGCGGCCGGCAGGTTCAGTTCCGAGATCGCGCCGATCTCGATGCCGGACATATGGGCGACGCGGGTGACGATGTCGGTTCCCATCTCGCCGGAGCCGATCAGGCCGATGCGGATGGGCTTGCCCGACTTGCCGCGCTCATCGAGATCGCGGGCAAGGCCCGTCAACGAAACATTGGAAGCCATTCCGCTCATTCCTCCCACATTGCAGGCTTGTTCATTCGCTTGACGGGTATTGAACATCTGTATTTCTGTCAAGACTAATGTCCAAATCCGTGTGCTTTTGGAAACTTTCCAGCACCTCCTTCCCGAGCCCTTTCCGGCGGCGAACCGGACCAGGACCTGTCGCCTCCGCGCAACTCCGTGCTTTCAGGGGATCAGCCGACCGGCGATGCGGCAGGGCTCTCGATCGACAGGGCTCACCAGGTTCTCGGCTGCGTGATGGAGCGCGCGGGGGATCGTCATGCGGCGACATCGAACGCATCGCCGGGCCAGTCGCCCATGGCGGCGCTATATCATCGCATCCTGCTGGCGCTGCACGATCTTCTCCACGGCGTCGCCAGGCACGTTGAGTTCGGTCAGTGCCCTCCCCACAGCGCCCGGCCAGTCCGGAACCGGGCAGCTCTTCAAGCTGGCGAAATGATCCTTGCCGGTGAAGAAATTGCGGGTCGCGTGGAAGCCAAGTGCGCGATAGACCTCGAACTGTTCCTCGTTGAAGAACTGATCCAGGGTGGTTTGGTGCGGGAACTGCGGATACCGTCTTCGATAATCGCGGATCATGTCGCTCTCGTCGCCGCTCATGCAGGACTTGATGTAGATCAGGACACCGTGCTCGTTTCCGCCATAGTCGATACGACCGATCGCCACGTGCGGCCCCTGGAACCGCGCCTCGTCGGTCGAGGCGTTGACAAGACTGTCCTCGGTCGCCAGCGCATTGGAGCGACGCAGTTCGGACCATGGCAGATCTATGAGGATGCCGAGATCAATTCGCGCGTAGCGTTCGACCCGGATAAGCGAGTTGAAGTCGAGCGTCGGGTCCGCTTCCGCGTCGGCAACGACGATGACCTTGCAGCGCCGTTTCAGCAGTTCATACAGGCCTAGATTGTCGCAATGGCCGCCATCCGTCAGGTAGACGTTGCTCGTCAGTTCATCGACCCTGCCAATCGCCTCCTTGGCAAAGTACCAGGGTGCGATATTAGCCAGCAATCGCCGCAGGCCGGTACGACCGCGGAGAAATCGCGGATTTGGAAGCCAGTACCCCAGGCGGACATTCAGTGCGGCAAGGCTGAACGTCAGGATCCGGATCGTATTTGCGCCCATATTGGCCGACGCCGCCGCGCCGGAGATGGCCATTGCCGTGCCGAGATTGAGATTGCGGTCAGCGCGCTCGAGCGAGATCGTCGCGGCATAGCCAGTGGCCTGGCTGCCGGTGTAGATGGGACTGAAGACGAAGGAATCTGCGCTGCGACCACGGCGACCGAGATAGGGCGATCCCTCCAGATTGACCGCAGTGTTGATGAGCAGGTACGGCGAGAACCAGACGGAATCGGCCCACTTTCCCGGAGATCCGGGCTTGAGCGAAGTCAACTTGAACTGATCGACATCGGTTGACCGTTTCCGAGCCTGCCTGTCTTTCAGCCGCTTTCTCAAATCAGCAAGGATGTGGCTCTTTTCGGCAAGCTCGTTCCTGGCACTCTCTTTCAGCTTGTCCAGGCGCCAGAGAAACGCCCTGCTCAAGCGGTCCCGATAGTATCCGTGGAGGGAATTCGCGTTGGGTGTCACCAGCAACGACAGGACGATGAGCACACCGGCCAGAACCGCATAGGTCATCCTGGTGTTTCCAATGACCGTGTCTCCAGCGCCGATCCCCGCATAGGAAAGCCCCAGATAGATGCACCACAGCAATATCGGCACGACCATTGCCAGACAGTAGAGCAGTATCTTTGAGGCAAGATGCCTGGCCGTCCCGGTCCACGAATCGTCGCTCTTCGAGGCCGCCGCTACGGCAATCAGCTTGTTGCCGAAGGCAGCAAGGGCCGCCGACATGCCGGCAAGCACGGTCCAGAGCCCTTTGAGAGACGTAGGGGCGTGGATCAGGATGCAGCCGACCCAGTTGATCTCGGAACAATCGTCTGGCGCCTTGGCCGCATCGAAGAAGCCCGCCAGGACATAGGCTTGAAACTCGAAGAAGGCGATCAGCAGGCAGACGATGAAGAAGAGCGCCAAGATCCTGCTGGCCATTTCTCGCTCGACAAGTGTCGTCATGCGGTCGGTCCGGCTGGAAGGCCGAAAGGCAAATATCGAATAGCCGATCTGGACGAGTCCCAGGACCACTGCCATCAGGATCGACCAATAGAACACGTTCCCTGAATTCTGGGTCAGCTTGTGAAGAATGGGTAGCCGCAGCGACGTTTCGGTCGGATTGATCAGGATGGTCAACCAGGCGAGCGTCAACAGCGCGGCTAGGAAGATCATCGCATTGATCAGCAGCCCACGCATCACCACAACGAGGCCGACGACGACATCGATCATTCCCTTCGGCGCCAGATAGTTGGAGTAGTCCCGGATGTGCTGTGTCTCGAGGGTTTCAGGACCGCCGAGCGTGCTTGTGAACGGAAACTCGCCATTGGTCTGCATCAACCCGGCGACCAGCGACGTGCCGATGTAGCCGCCTCCGGAAACCGTCGACATATAGTCGATATTCTCGAACACTTTCGGCCGGTCCTTTTCTGTGATGGACTCCAGCGCCTGCAGCACCCCCATGCAAAATGCCGCCGAACGAATGCCACCGCCCGAGCACGCCAGACCAGTCAGGTCGCGGTCCGTCTTGACCACGGGATAGAGGTTGCCGCGTTCGTCTTCTTTGTCCGCCCCTGCCACATTGACTTGGGTGGCTGACGGCTTGGCGGCAGGCCCGTTCACGGTCTTGATGTCCGGTGCGTGTCTGGCCGCAACCAGTTCCCGGCGCCGTGTAACAACCGACGCCTCGGCGGTCATAACCTCATAGAACGAGATCGGCGAAGCTTCCTCAGTGTCGCTGGGCATGGCACTCTCGGCGCGCATGATTGCTCTACGGTTGCACAAGATGCTCCTAAAACACGAAGAAAGACATGGCGCGATGGCGCTATCGCGTCCTTGTCCCCCTCTGTTGGCGGCACATTATCCGGCGACGGGAAGATCGTGGAAATGCGCGATCACCCCCTCCGCATCGATGAAGATCACCGCATAGGCGGGCGGCTCGTGACCCAGGCTCCAGCGCTGCGAAAAATCGAGGGCGGTCTGGTGGTTGGTGCTGCGCAGCGTGCTGACGGGAATGCCGCGCCAGCTGCCGGCGATCGGCCGATGGACGTGGCCGGCGAAAATGTGGCGGACATTGCCGTGGCGCGACAGCATGTCATGGAAGGTATCGGCGTCGGCAAGCCTGACCTCGTCGAGCACTGGCATGTGTATCCGGAACGGCGGGTGGTGCATGAACAGGAGGACCGGCCGGTTGCCCGCCTCTTGCAGCCGTTCATCAAGCCATTCGAGCCGCGCGGCGCACAGCCTGCCCTCGACATGGCCGCTGTCCAGCGTGTCGAGCAGGATCAGCCGGCCCTCTGTGCCATCGAACACGCTCTGCACGAACCCCTGCTCGGCGGCGGCATCGGGGAACATTTCGAGGAAAAGCGCCCGGTCGTCATGGTTGCCGAGCATGAGCCGGCAGGGCTGCGAAAATCGCGCCAGCCTGTCGCGCAACGCCGCATAGGCGGCGCGCTCGCCATCATTGGTCAGGTCGCCCGAGATCACCACCATTTCGGCATCGGCGTGGTTCTGGCCGATGTCGGCAAGGCAGGCGTCCAGCCTTGCCAGCGGATCGGAGCCGTAGAGCAGGCCACCCGGCGTCATCAGATGCGGATCGGAGAGCTGGATGATTTTCATGGACCTGACCGTACCCTTCCCGCCGGCGCCGCGTGGCGCCAACCAGAAAACGCAACGCCTCGATTGCCCCCTCTACTGCGCCGTCCAGCCGCCGTCCATCGGCAGGGTCGTGCCGGTGATCTGCCTGGCCGCATCCGAGCATAGGAACAGTGTCAACGCCGCAAGTTCCTCCACGGTGACGAATTCCTTCGTCGGCTGTGCGGCGAGCAGCACGTCATGCTTGACCTGTTCCTCGGTCATGCCGCGCGCCTTCATCGTGTCGGGGATCTGCTTCTCGACCAGCGGCGTCCAGACATAGCCGGGCGCGATGGCGTTGACCGTGATGCCGTCCTGCGCGACTTCCAGCGCCACCGTCTTGGTCAGCCCTGCAATGCCATGCTTGGCCGACACATAGGCCGACTTGAACGGCGAGGCGACCAGCGCGTGCGCCGAAGCCGTGTTGATGATGCGGCCCCATTTGCGCGCCTTCATGCCCGGCACCACAGCCTTGATGGCATAGAAGGCCGCCAGAAGATTGATGCGGATGATGGCTTCCCATTTGTCGTCGGGAAACTCCTCGATCGGCGCGACGTGCTGGATGCCGGCATTGTTGACCAGGATATCGAGGCTGCCGAACGCCGCCTCGGCATCATGCACCATGGCGCTCACCGCCGCCCCATCCATCATGTTGGCGTCGGAGTAGCGGCATTTGACGCCGAAATCCCTCTCGATGCCCAAGCGCTCCTGCTCGATGGCCGCAGGGTCGCCAAGACCATTGATGGTGACGTTGGCGCCCTCGGCGGCGAAGGCGCGGGCAATGGCCAGGCCGATACCGCTGGTCGAGCCGGTGACGAGGGAATGCTTCGAAGACAGGGAACCCATGGTGATCTCGCGAGAGGAGGGAGGGAATGAGAGGATATAATTGTGCGTCGCAACATGACAATGACAGAGCCATATGTCGGTGCGATTACAGCCAGACGGCAGCCCCGGCACGACCCCGTCCGCTGCGAAACCACGGTCGCTTGCCTGACACGGCACTGTCATGGTGCCGTGCAACATAATCGGCTGCGCATTCGCGCGGTCATTCCTGAACGAAATTCATCCGACAGAACCTTGGGGGTGCAGCTTGGAAATCACCGACGTCGTGAAGCGCGCCTATGCGATGCCGCTGACCAACCCGTCCTTCCCGCCCGGTCCCTACCGTTTCTTCGACCGCGAATACATCATCATCACCTATCGCACGACACGCGAGGCGCTGGAGGCCGTGGTGCCGGCGCCCCTGGAAATCGACGAACCGCTGGTCAAGTATGAATTCATCCGCATGCCTGACTCCACCGGATTCGGCGACTACACCGAGACCGGCCAGGTCATTCCGGTGAAGTACAAGGGCCAGCATGGCGGTTACGTCCACTCGATGTATCTCGACGACGACGCGCCGATTGCCGGCGGCCGCGAGCTGTGGGGCTTTCCGAAGAAACTGGCCAATCCCAAGATCGTCCACGAAGGCGAGGTGATCGTCGGCACGCTGCATTATGGCAGCGTCCTGTGCGCCACCGGCACGATGGGCTACAAACACCGGGAAGCCGATCACGATTCCGTGCTCGCATCGCTGGCCGCGCCCAATTTCCTGATCAAGATCATCCCGCATGTCGACGGCACGCCGCGTATCTGCGAGCTGGTGCGCTATTATCTCACCGACATCATGCTGAAGGAGGCCTGGACGGCGCCGGCGGCACTGGACCTGCGGCCCCACGTCATGGCCGACGTGGCGAAGCTGCCGGTGCTCGACATCGTCTCCGCAGTCCACTTCAAGGCCGATTTGACGCTTGGGTTGGGCGAGGTCGTCCACGACTATCTCAGTGATCACAGCCGGCTCGCAACCAGCACAACCCAGCCGGAGAAAATTCGTGCTTGAACGCCACCGAAACAAGGAAGCCGCCGCCACGATCGCGGAGATTTCGGCGCAATATGACCGCATCGCTTTGGTGTTCCAGGGCGGCGGCGCGCTCGGCGCATACCAGGCCGGCGTCTACCAGGCGTTGGCCGATGCCGGCTGCGAGCCGAGCTGGCTGTCCGGCGTGTCGATCGGCGCCATCAATGCCGCGATCATCGCCGGCAATGAACCCAGCCGCCGCCTGCAACGGCTCGAACAGTTCTGGCAAACGATCTCGGGCCGCAAGATCTGGAGCTACACGCCGGAAGGCGACATCTACCGCGACATTCGCAACCGTACCTCGTCCTGGATGACGATGACCATGGGCCAGCCCGGCTTCTTCAAGCCGCGCAACCCCAACCCATGGTTCGAGCCGCAGGGTGCGGAGGGCGCCACCAGCTTCTACGACACCGCCGAGCTGAAAGACACGCTGGAGAGCCTGATCGACTTCGACGTGCTGAACGACGGCAAGAAGCGGCTGAGCGTCGGCGCGGTCAATGTCCGCACCGGCAACTTCGTCTATTTCGATACCGACAAGGTCCGCATCGGACCCGAGCACATCATGGCCAGCGGCGCGCTGCCGCCGGCCTTTCCGTCGGTCCGCATCGAAGGCGAATACTATTGGGACGGCGGCATCGTCTCCAACACGCCGCTGCAATATCTGCTCGACCAGGAAGAGGACCGTTCGTCGCTGGTGTTCCAGGTCGACCTGTTCAGCGCGCGCGGTGTGCTGCCGCGCAGCATGCCGGACGTGCTGTCGCGCCACAAGGACATCATGTATTCCAGCCGCACGCGCCAGAACACCGACAATTTCAAGCGCATCCATGGCCTGAAGATGCGCCTGCTCGATGCGCTCAAGCGCGTGCCCAAGGAGCAGCTGACACCGGCGGAAGAAGCGCTGATCGCGGACTATTCGGACGCCGGTTTGGTCAACATCGTGCACCTGATCTACCAGCACAAGGGCTATGAAGGTCACGCCAAGGACTACGAGTTCTCCGGCACCTCGATGCGCGAGCATTGGGAGACCGGCCTGGAAGACACGCAGCGCACCTTGCGCCATCCCAAATGGCTGACCATGCCGGCCAATGCCGACGGCGTCACCATCCACGATCTGCATCGCGAAGACCCGACCTGAAATCGACAGGCCAGCGTAGAGGCCGGGACTTTTCCTCTATCCTCTGAGACCCCAAACGAAAACGGCGCCGCAAGCGGCGCCGTTTTTGCGTAGTGCACTGCGCTCCGCTCAGAACACCTGGCGGAAGACGATGAACAGCACGAAGGCAAGCGCGATCGAGCACGGCAGGGTCAACACCCAGGCCAGCAGCAGGTTGCGCACCGTAGACCATTGCAGGCCCGAGCCATTGGCGGCCATCGTTCCGGCGACGCCCGACGACAGCACATGGGTGGTCGAAACCGGCAGGCCGAGCCGGTCGGCCATGCCGATGGTCACCATGGCGACGAGTTCGGCCGCCGCACCCTGGCCATAGGTCAGGTGGCTCTTGCCGATCTTCTCGCCGACAGTGACGACGATGCGTTTCCAGCCGACCATGGTGCCGAGACCCAGCGCCAGCGCCACCGCGATCTTCACCCAGAGCGGGATGAACTTCGTCGCATTGTCGACGGCCTTGTGGTAGTCGGTCACCGCCTTGAGATCGGCGGCCTGCATCGGCAGCAGTTGCTTCTTGTCGATCAGCTTGAGCGCCTCGCCGATCAGATAGATGTCGTTGCGGGCGTTGCTGACCAGATCGGTCGGTACATTGTCGACCGACGCATAGGGCTGCAGTCCAGCCGTCGTGTTGTGGATATAGGTCTGCAAGGCGACCGTAGTCTTGTCGCTCCAGCTGCGGGTGCGCACGGCATCCTGGACGGCTGCCTTGGCATCCTTGGCATCCGTGACGGTGACACCAGGCTTCGCATATTTGCCAAGCGCCGTTTCAACATTGGCCGAAGCCGACTTGTAGGCTTCGAGATAGTTGATGTCGGGCGTGCGGTTCAGCGCATAGGCCGTCGGCACCACGCCGATCAGGATCAGCATGATCAGGCCCATGCCCTTCTGTCCGTCATTGGAGCCATGCGCGAAGCTGACGCCGGTGCAGGTGAAGATCAGCAGGCCGCGGATCCACCAGGGCGGCGGCGTGTTGCCCTTCGGCGCCTCGTAGAGCGCCGGATTACGCACCAGAAGCTTCATCGCATAGAGCAGGATCGCGGCGGCGAAGAAGCCGATGATCGGCGACACCAGCAAGGTCACGCCGACATTGGTCGCCTGCGACCAGTCGACGCCGCTGGTGGCGCTGCCGGACGGCGCCATGAACTGGTTGGCGAGGCCGACGCCGATGATCGAGCCGACCATCGTGTGCGAGCTCGAAGCCGGCAGGCCGAGGAACCAGGTGCCGAGGTTCCACAGGATGGCGGCGACGAGCAGCGCGAACACCATGGCAAAGCCGGAGGAGGAGCCGACCTGCAGGATCAGCTCGACCGGCAGCAGAGACAGGATGCCGAAGGCCACCGCGCCGCTGGAGGTGAGAACACCAAGGAAATTGAAGACGCCCGACCACATGACGGCGAATTCGGCCGGCAGGGAGCGCGTGTAGATGACTGTCGCCACCGCATTGGCGGTATCGTGGAAGCCGTTGACGAATTCGAAGCCGAGCGCGATCAGCAAGGCGATGCCGAGCAGGATCCATGGCACCGTCTTGGCCACCGCCAGGTCCTGGCTCAGCGCGTAGCCGACATAGACCACTCCGACCAGCACAAGCACGCCGAAGGCCGGCAGAAACCACGTCGCGCCGCCCGAACTGTGCAGCGGATGATCCGGTCTCGGAATGCCCGCCTCACTAGAAACTATGTCCACCATGTCCCACTCCTATTGCATTGCAGCAAAGAACTGGGAAAGACGCTATGTCCGCACGATGAACCCTGTGTGACGCCGAGACGCTTCGGCCTCGGGAGTTCCTATGCCGGAGCGGAACGCGTCTTCAGGATCGCCGAGAACAGCGGATCGAAGGCGCGGCTGATCGGCGCCGCGGCCGCACCGAGCGCGATCGACCAGGGGTCCGTGGTGCCGACCTGCAGGCGCGGCAGGTTCCTTGCGGGCCGATCGGCGATCGACGGCAGCAGCGGGTGCATCGCCTCGACGAGCCGGCGCGCCAGCGCTTCCGGCGCACCGCTGGTCAGGATCACGGTCTTCGGATCGAAGATCGTCTCGATGAGATGCACGCTCCAGCGCAGATCATGCGCGGCCCCGTCGATCCAGGCCATCATCTTCGTATCCTCGGCCAGCACCAGGGCGTTCATCTGTTCGTAGATATCGCTGTCCGCCGGATTGAGGTCGAGATGCTGGTAGAGCGAGGCCAGCGAGGCGCGGTGCTCGAGCGGCGTCGAGCCTGGGCCGGCCGGCGCCAGCAGCGCCATGCCGATTTCGCCGGCATTGCCATGGCCGCCGCTATAGAGTTCGCCATTGAGGATCAGCCCGGCGCCGATGCCGTAGCCAACATAGAGACAGACCGCGTGGTCGACGCCGTGCGCCGCGCCGACGATACGTTCGGCAGTGGCGCAGGCGGCGGCATCGTTCTGCAGGCCGACATTCAGCCCCGTGCCTTTGGCCAGCGTCTCCAGCAGCGGAAACTTCTGCCAGGCCGGCATCATCCATTTGTCGTCCGAATCCTTCAGTCCGAAAGGACCGGGCATGGCAACGCCGAGACCGACCAGCCGTTTTTCCGACTGCGCGGAAATGCCGGCCAGGTCACGGCGCACACCTGCAATCAGCTTCAGGATGATCTCGACGCCCTTCGACGGCTCATCGAAAGGCAGGTTCGCCTCGGCCCGCGCCAGCACGCTGCCCATCAGGTCGACGGCCACCGCGCGCGTCAGATGGCGGTCGATATGCAGGCCGATGGCGAAGGCGCCTTCGGGCACCAGCCTGTAAGGGGTAGACGGTTGCCCCCTGCCCTTGCGCACCGCGTCCAGCGCGACGACCAGGCCGTCGCTTTCGAGATCCTCGATGATGTTGGAGACCGCCTGCTTGGTGAGCTGCGTCGCCCGCGCCAGGTCGGCCCGCGACAGGGCGCCATTTAGGCGTAGCGCCTCGATCATGACCCGGCGGTTGTGTGCGCTGGTGCCTTCCTGATTGGTGCCGCTTTTGGCGCGGATCGGGCTGATGTCGTCCACCGGCTTTTCCCCTCTTGACTCCATTAGAATATTGATCGACTAATTAAGTCAAGCGAGTTGACTTAATGCAAACCGAATGTCCCGAAAACAAGATGGCCAAGGCCTTCCGCCTGTCGCCACTGGTCGACCGGGTAAGCATCAGGTCACGCGACATGGACCCGGGAAGGCGAAGCGAAACGCCCGCATCGCCGACCCGCTCAACGCCGGAAATGGGAGAAGAAGATGCTTAAGACAATCACCAAAACACTGGTCGGCGCGGTCTTCGCCGGAGGACTGCTCGTCCCTCACGCTTTCGCCGAAACGACGCTCAATGCGCTGTTCATGGCGCAGGCCGCCTACAGCGAGGCCGATGTGCGCGCCATGACGGACGCCTTCACCAAGGCCAATCCGGACGTCAAGGTCAATCTCGAATTCGTTCCCTATGAAGGCCTGCACGACAAGACCGTGCTGGCCCAGGGGTCGGGCGGCGGCTACGACGTCGTGCTGTTCGACGTCATCTGGCCGGCCGAATACGCCACCAACAAGGTGCTGGTCGACGTCTCGTCGAAGATCACCGACGACATGAAGAAGGGTGTGCTGCCCGGCGCCTGGACCACGGTCCAGTACGACGGCAAATACTACGGCATGCCGTGGATCCTCGACACCAAATATCTGTTCTACAACAAGGACATCCTGGAGAAGGCCGGCATCAAGACACCGCCGAAGACCTGGGAAGAGCTTGGCGCACAGGCCAAGATCATCCAGGACAAGGGCCTGCTGAAGACGCCGATCGCCTGGAGCTGGTCGCAGGCCGAGGCCGCGATTTGCGACTACACCACGCTGGTCAGCGCCTATGGCGGCGACTTCCTCAAGGACGGCAAGCCGGACTTCCAGAATGGCGGCGGCCTCTCGGCGCTGAAATACATGGTCGACAGCTACAAGTCCGGCCTCACCAACCCGAATTCCAAGGAATTCCTGGAAGAAGACGTGCGCAAGGTCTTTGAAAACGGCGATGCCGCCTTCGCGCTTAACTGGACCTACATGTACAATATGGCCAACGATCCGAAGGACTCGAAGGTGGCGGGCAAGGTCGGCGTCGTGCCGGCACCGGGCGTCACCGGTATCAGCGAGGTGTCGGCCGTCAACGGTTCGATGGGCCTCGGCGTCACCGCGGTCTCGAAGCATCCGGACGAAGCCTGGAAATACATCGAATACATGACCTCGCAGGCGACGCAGAACCAGTATGCCAAGCTGTCGCTGCCGATCTGGGCCTCGTCCTATGACGACCCGGCCGTCACCAAGGGCCAGGAAGAGCTGATCGCCGCCGCCAAGCAGGGTCTTGCCGCCATGTATCCGCGTCCGACCACGCCGAAATACCAGGAACTGTCGACCGCGCTGCAGCAGGCGATCCAGGAATCGCTGCTCGGCCAGTCCTCGCCTGAGGATGCCTTGACCACGGCCGCCAAGAACAGCGGCCTCTAAGCACTTTTCTCCAGTTGCGGGCGGCACTACAGCGCCGCGCGTCCCTTGGACGCGCAAAGGACGCTGTAGCGCTTCTGATCTTGCGCATGATCCTTTCCGGAAGTGGGTTCCGACTTCCGGGGTCATGCGCGAGTGCGGCCCGTGCTATGTCTGAAACCAAGATCGCTAGGGAGAGGTTGCTCCGATGTCGAGCACCTGGATGACGACCCGTGCCTGGTTGCTGATGCTGCCGCTGCTCGTGGTCATGGTCGCCGTCATCGGCTGGCCGCTGGTCGATACGGTCGGTCTTTCCTTCACCGACGCCAAGCTGGTCGGCACCGGCGGCAATTACGTCGGCTTCGACAATTACACCAACATGCTGTCGAGCTCGAATTTTTCGCGCACGCTGGTCACCACGACGCTGTTCGCCGTCATTTCCGTTGCCGCCGAAATGGTGATCGGCGTTCTCGCCGCGTTGCTCCTCAATCAGCAGTTCCACGGTCGCGCCATCCTGCGCGCCTTGATGATCCTGCCCTGGGCATTGCCGACCGTGGTCAACGCCACGCTGTGGCGGCTGATCTACAATCCCGAATATGGCGCGCTGAACGCCGCCTTGACGCAACTCAATCTCATCGACGCCTACCGCTCCTGGCTGGGTGAGCCGGGAACGGCGCTGGTGGCCCTGATCGTCGCCGACTGCTGGAAGAACTTTCCGCTGGTGGCGTTGATCGCGCTCGCCGCCTTGCAGGCGGTGCCGCGCGACATCACCGCCGCCTCGCTTGTCGATGGCGCGGGACCGTTCAACCGCTTCCGCTTCGTCATCCTGCCCTATCTCGCCGGCCCGCTTATGGTGGCGCTGGTGTTGCGCACCATCGAGGCCTTCAAGGTCTTCGACATCATCTGGGTGATGACCCGCGGCGGCCCGGCAAACAGCACGCGCACGCTGTCGATCCTTGTCTACCAGGAGGCTTTCTCCTTCCAGCGCGCCGGCTCCGGCGCGTCGCTGGCGCTGATCGTCACGTTGCTCGTCACCGTGCTCGCCGTCGCCTATGCGGCGCTGGTCAGGAAGACCGCCGGGAGTGCCGCCTGATGGAACGCAGAAGCCCCGCCTTTACCATCTTCATCCATGGCTGCGCGTTGCTGCTCGCCGCCATCATCCTGGCTCCCATCGCCTGGCTGTTCATCATGAGCATTTCGCCGGCCGCCGATCTCGCCGCCAAGCCGCTGCGCTGGTGGCCGCAGGCCGCCGACTTCTCGCGCTACCAGACATTGCTGTCGACAGCCGAAAACAGCGCTGGTGCCGCCTTCACCTCGTCGCTGCGCAACAGCCTGGAGATCGCCGGCATGGCGACGCTGGCCGCACTCGCCCTGGCCATCCCCGCCGGCTGGGCGGTCTCGCGCACGCCGGCGATCGGCTGGTCGCTGTCGATGGTCATCGCCACCTACATGCTGCCGCCGGTGGCGCTCGCCGTGCCGCTCTATATGGGCCTGTCGCATCTCGGCCTGCTCAACAATGTCTTCGGCCTGGCGCTGGTCTATTTGACCATATTGGCGCCCTTCACCACCTGGCTGATGAAATCCGGCTTTGACTCGATCCCGCGCGAGATCGAGGCGGCGGCGATGATCGACGGCGCCGGCTTGTTCCAGACCTTGCGCATCATCACGCTGCCGCTGGCGGCGCCAGTGATGGCGACATCGGCGCTGTTTGCCGTGCTGCTCGCCTGGGACGAATTCTTCTATGCGCTGCTGTTCACCTCCGACCAGCGCGCCAAGACCTTGACCGTCGCCATCGCCGATTTGGCCGGCGGCCGTGTTTCCGACTACGGGCTGATCGCCACCGCCGGCGTGCTGGCCGCTTTGCCGCCGGTGCTGATTGGCCTCGTCATGCAGCGGGCGCTGATCTCGGGCCTGACCAGCGGCGGTGTGAAAGGATGACGATGACTGCAACGAGATCTCGACCGGCCGGACTGGTCGCCATCGACCGCGAAATGGCGCGCCAGCATGCGGATGCGCGTGCTTCGTTCGAGAACAACGCTGCGATGGCGGCAAACGTCGCCGCCTCGACCAGGAAAACCGGCCGGCTGCTGCTGCTCGGCATGGGCGGGTCGCATGCCGTCAGCCGCGCCGTCGAGCCGCTCTATCGCGCGCATGGCATCGATGCGCTGGCGCTGCCGCTCTCGGAACAGCTCGGCCAGCCGGTGCCGCTGGACGGCAAGACGGTGCTCGTCACCTCGCAGTCTGGCGAGAGCGCGGAGGTCGTCAGATGGTTTGCGGAAGCCGGAAGCGTTGCCGATGTTTTCGGCCTGACGCTCGAAGGCGGCTCCTTTCTCGCCCGCGCCGCGCCTTGCCTGGTCGGCGCCGGCGGCACCGAACTGGCCTTCGCCGCGACCCGCAGCCTGACCGTGACCTTCGCCTTGCATCTGGCCATCCTGGCTGCGTTGGGCGAGGACCCGAGTGCCGCTCTTGGCGCACTGGATCAGAAACAGGACAACGACATCACGCAAGCGCTCGCAGCGCTGGAGGAGGTAACGAGCATCGTCACCTCCGGCCGCCGCCTGCAGGGCGTCGCCGAGGCGCTGGCGCTCGGCCTCACCGAACTGTCGCGGCTGCCCTGCTTCTCGCTCGAAGGCGGCCAGTTGCGGCACGGACCGATGGAGATGCTCGGCCCAAAAATCGGCGTCATCCTGTTTCGCGGCAACGATCCGACAGCGGAACTGGTGACGGCGATGGCCCTTTCCGTGGTCGAGGCCGACGCGCCGCTGATCATCTTCGACGCTTCCGGGCAATCGCCAGTCGCGGGCGCCGTCACGCTCTCGTTCAAGCCGGCTTCGGGTCTCGCCGCGATCTTCGCCATGCTGCCGGTGGCACAGCGCCTGATGATCGCCTTCGCCGACAGTCGCGTCGACAATGCCGGTACGCCCGTGCGCTCGACCAAGATCACCAGGAGCGAGTGATGCGTCCGCTCACGGTGATCGGCAATGTCAATGTCGACCTGATTGTCGGCCCGGTCGCGCCATGGCCGAAGGCAGGCACGGAAACCGTCGTCGATCACGACGATCTGCGCGTTGGTGGACAGGCCGGCAACACCGGGCTCGCCTGGCAGGCGTTGGGCATTGATTTCGAGATCGCCGCCAATGTCGGCGACGACCAGTTCGGCCGCTGGCTGCGTGAGGCGTTCGGCACGCGCGCCGACAAATGGCCTGTGCGCCCGGAGAGCACGACGCTTTCGGTCGGCATGACCCATCCCGACGGCGAAAGGACGTTTTTCACCACGCGCGGCCACCTGCCCCGCTTCAGCCTTGCCGACGTATTTTCGGTGCTCGACGGCAAGCGCCTCGCCGGCGGCTATGCGTTGCTGTGCGGCTCCTTCCTCACCGATGACCTCACCCGCGACTACGAAGCGTTCTTCGACTGGGCGAACGGGCACGACATAGCGGTGGCGCTGGACACCGGTTGGCCGATGGAGGGCTGGACCCCAGCGAACTGCCAGGCGGCCCGCACATGGCTCGCGCATTGCGACCTTGCTCTGTTTAACGAGGTGGAGACCGTGACCCTGGCCGGCCTGCCCGATCCGGTCGAGGCCGCGCGGCAAATCCAGTCCAGCATGAAGAAGGGCGCGACCGCCGTCGTCAAGCGCGGCCCCGAAGGGGCGATCGCCATCGGCCCGGGCGGAGCGCTGGTCACGGCGAACGCGCCTGACGTCAAGGTCATCGACACCATCGGCGCCGGCGATGTTTTCAATGCGGCCTTCCTGGCCGCACTGGCGCAGGACCAGACACTGACCGCCTCGCTTGCAGCCGCGACGCAGGTGGCGTCGCGCGCCATATCAACCTTGCCCCGTAACTACGGCGAACCGATGCATCCAAGGAAAGCCACGCATGAGCGCGCTTGAAATCCGCAACGTCCGCAAGAATTACGGCAGCGTCGAAACGCTGAAAGGCATCGACATCGCTCTGCAGAGCGGCGAATTCCTGGTGCTGCTCGGCTCGTCGGGTTGCGGAAAGTCGACGCTTCTCAACATCATCGCCGGCCTCGCCGAAGCGACGAGCGGCGACGTGCTGATCGGCGGCCGCTCGATCCTTGGCGTTCACCCCAAGAACCGCGACATCGCCATGGTCTTCCAGTCCTACGCGCTCTATCCGAACCTGACCGTGCGCCGTAATATCGGCTTCGGGCTGGAAATGCGCGGCGTCGCCGCCGACGAGCGCGAAAAGGCGGTGGCCGAGGCGGCAAGACTGCTGCAGATCGAAGCCCTGCTCGACCGCAAGCCGAGCCAGCTTTCCGGCGGCCAGCGCCAGCGCGTCGCCATCGGCAGGGCACTGGTGCGCAAGCCGCAGGTGTTCCTGTTCGACGAACCCTTGTCCAATCTCGACGCCAAGCTGCGCCTGGAAATGCGCACCGAGCTGAAGCGCCTGCATCAGATGCTGCAGACCACCGTCGTCTACGTCACTCACGACCAGATCGAGGCAATGACGCTGGCGAGCCGCATCGCGGTGATGCGCGACGGCAGGATCGAGCAGCTCGGCACGCCCGAGGAGATCTACAACGAGCCGGCAACGCTCTATGTCGCCGGCTTTGTCGGCGCACCGTCGATGAACATGCTGCAGGCGACGGTTCAAGGGACCACGCTGGCCATCGATGGCGCCAAGGCGAGCCTGCCCTTGCCCGCCCGTTTCCGCGACGCGGTGCAGGACGGAGCGCGGGTTGTGGCCGGCATCAGGCCCGAAGCACTGCGGGTCGCGGCGGATGCGGCCGCGCCGTCAGTGCCGGTGGAAATTGAAGTCGTCGAATTGACCGGTCCCGAACTGGTCACCACCGCACGGATCGGCACACAGCGGCTGACGGCCTGCCTGCCGCCGGCGTCCCGCGTCGCGAAAGGTCAGGCGGCAAGCTTCGCCTTCAGCGAGGACGCGCTGCGGCTCTTCGACCCTGACACCGGCAAGGCTTTTTGAGTCTGACCCGGAAAAACCGGTGCCTGCCGGCTGAAGGCTTTCAGGATTACGTCGCGGGGGCTTGCGCCGCATCGGGCGAACCGGCGATTTCCAGCAAGGACGCCACCAGCAGTTCCCGCTCGTCCTTCGACAGCACGTCGGAATCGAAAAGGTTCATGCTGCGCAGCCCCTCGATGGCGAGGTAACAGACCAGCAGCGATTTGAGGTCTGATGTTTCGCCCTTCAGCCGTTCGAAAAGCTGCCGCTTGAATGTCTTTATCGGCGTCATGAAATCGGGATCCTCGGCGATCGCCGAAAAGATCCACGAGGCCGAGGGGCGCTTTTCCTCGCAATCATCGGCCGACAGCCTGATATAGACGGCGAGCGGATTTTTGCCATCGTCGTTGCTGTTGGCGGTCTCCAGCGCCTGCTCGAAGTCGCGCAGATAGCCTTCGACCAGCCCCTGCATCAATTTGGCCTTGGTCGGAAAATTGTAGAGCAACCCACCCTTCGACACGCCAGCGCGGCTGGCGACGGCATCCAGCGACAGGCTGCCGGGCCCGGATTCCCGGGCAACGTCAGCCGCCGCCGCGAGTATCTTCTCGCGCGAGTTCGGTCGTCGGGCTCTCATGGCGCCTCCCTTCGCAAGCTTAGGCCCAATTGACAAGACCGTCCAGACGGTACAGTAAAGCCGCCACTATTTGAAATCGGGACCCGCAGTCGATATGTGTCCCGATGTCCGCGCTTCGCGCCGGATTTCGACTGAGGGGACTTCCTTGTTCAAGCGCATACTCCGTTTCTTCGTCATCATTCTCGTTCTGGCCGTGCTGGTCGTTGTGGTCGGCGGCATCGTCGGCTTCAACTTCCTGCGCGACAACGGCATCAAGCAGTATTTCGCCACGATGAAGCCGCCGGCTGCGACAGTGTCGACGACCATCGCCAAGCCGTCGAGCTGGACGCCGGGCGTCGAGGCGATCGGTACGGTGCGAGCCGTGCGCGGCGTCGACCTAACGGTCGAGACCACCGGCATCGTCAAGGACATCCTTTTCCATGCCAACCAGAAGGTGGCGGCCAATGCGGTGCTGCTGCAGCTCGACGATGCCGTCGAGCGCGCCGATCTCGACGCGCAGAAGGCGCAGGCCGCCCTCGATCAGGTATCGCTGACCCGCGCCATCGAACTGACCAGGCGTGGCGTCGGCTCCGACTCGACGCTGGACACCGCACGTGCGGCGGCTTCGGCTTCGGCGTCCCAGGTCACCAAGCTGCAGGCCGTGCTCGACCAGAAGCAGCTGACGGCGCCTTTCGGCGGCACGGTCGGTATTCCGAAGATCGATATCGGCCAGTATATGGCGCCCGGCACCGCCGTGGTGACACTGCAGGATCTCGACACGATGCGGGTCGATTTCTCTGTACCCGAACAGCAGCTCCCGCTGCTCAAGATCGGCCAGACGGTTCGGCTGGGCTTGAGCGGCGGGGACATGCCGTTTGCCGGCGAAATCCGCGGCATCGACCCCAAGATCGACCCGTCCAGCCGGCTGGTGAACATCCGGGCGGAAGTCGCCAATCCCGACGGCAAGCTGACCCCTGGCCAGTTCGTTCAGGTGCGTGTCGAACTGCCCGAGGAGCAGAACGTGCTGTCGCTGCCGCAGACGGCACTGACCACCAGCCTCTATGGCGACTATATCTTCGTGGTGCAGCCGGCCAAGCCCGCCGGCTCCGCCCCGGCGCAGCCCGCCAAGCCGGAAGAAAAGCCGGCCGCGGCGGCCACCGACAAGTCGGCGGATGCCAAGCCGGCGGACACGATGAAACCGGCTGCCGATGCCATGAAGCCGGCGGCTGATGCCATGAAGCCTGCCGCCGACGCTGCAAAGCCGGCTGACAAAGCCGCTCCCGACGCCGCCAAACCGGCTGCCGACCCGGCCAAGCCGGCGGCGGAGGGCGACAAGCCCGCGCTGGTGCTGTCTCAGGTCTTCGTCAAGCCCGGCCGCCGCAATCAGGGCATGGTCGAGATCGTCGAAGGGCTGAAGGCCGGCGACGAGGTCGTCACGGCAGGTCAGAACCGCCTCTTCAACGGCATGTCCGTCAATGTCGACAACACCATCGACCCGACCAAATCGGCGAACAAGCAGGCCGACCAGCAATGAGCTTTTCCGATCTCTTCATTCGCCGGCCCGTCCTGTCGACGGTCCTTGCCTGCATGATCCTGCTCCTGGGTTTCCAGGGCATCTTCAACCTGTCGATCCGCCAGTATCCGAAGGTGGACGAAACCGCGATCACGATTACGACGGCCTATCCGGGCGCCAGCGCCGACCTGATCCAGGGCTTCATTTCCGCCCCGATCGCGCGCGCCGTCGCCTCGACCGAGAACATCGACTACGTCACTTCGTCCAGCCGTCCGTCCTCCAGCACCGTGACGGTGCAGATGAAGCTCGGCTCCAACCCCGACGTGGCGCTGACCGAAGTGCTGTCCAAGGTCCAGGGCGTGCGCGGCACCTTGCCGGACGCTTCCAAGGACCCTGTCATCGTCAAGGGCACCGGCCAGCAGTTCGCGATGATGTACATCTCGATGCAGAATCCGAACATGACGAAGGAGCAGCTGACGGAGTATATCGAGCGCGTCATCCGGCCCCGCATGTCGACGGTCGAAGGTGTCGCCGACGTCCAGATCTTCGGCGCCCAGCAATATTCGATGCGCGTCTGGATCGACCCTGTCCGGCTTGCCGCACGCGGTGTAACGGCGGCGGAAGTGCTGACGGCGATCAACAATTCCAACTTCCTGTCGGCGCCCGGCAACACCCAGAACGAATATGTCGTTTCGTCGATCACCGTGCGCTCGACGCTGCAGACGCCGGAAGCCTTCGCCGAACTGCCCCTGCGCTCGACCGACGGCAATGTGGTGCGGCTGCGCGACGTGGCCCGCGTCGAACTCGGCGCTGAAAATACCGACACCAGGGTCTCGTTCAACGGCAAGCCCGGCACCTTCCTCGCCATCTTCCCAACCCCTGCAGCCAACCCGCTGACCACCGCGGCAGCGCTCACCAAGCTTGTGCCGCAGATCCAGGAAACGCTGCCGAAAGGCATGACGATCGAGGTCGTCTACGACGCGACCGGGCAGATCAGCGCCTCGATCGAGGAGGTGTTCAAGACCATCGGCGAGGCTGTTGCCATCGTCGTCGTGGTCATCCTTCTGTTCCTCGGCTCGTTCCGTTCGGTGATGATGCCGATCATCACCATTCCGTTGTCGCTGATCGGCGTCTGCTTCCTGTTGTTTGCGGTCGGCTATTCGATCAACCTTCTGTCGCTGCTGGCCATGGTGCTGGCGATCGGTCTTGTCGTCGACGATGCCATCGTGGTGGTGGAGAACATCCACCGCCACATGGAAGAAGACCACATGACGCCGATGCAGGCGGCGTTCAGCGGCATGCGCGAGATCGCCTCGGCCATCGTCGCCATGACCATGACGCTGGCCGCCGTGTTCGCGCCGCTGGCCTTCACCGGCGGCCTGACCGGCGCGCTGTTCCGCGAGTTCGCGGTGACGCTCGCCGGCTCGGTGGTGCTGTCGGGCGTCATCGCCGTCACCATCACCCCGATGATGTCGGCGCGTCTCTTGAAGGCCGGCACGCCGGGCCGTTTCCAGCGCATTGTCGACGGCATTTTCGCGCGGGTCGAGCACGTCTATGAGCGTGCCGTCACCGGTTCGCTGAACTATCGTCCTTTGACGTTGATCATCGTGCTCGCGCTCGTCGGCGTGACCGGCTTCATGTTCACCAAGACCTCGAGCGAGCTGGCGCCCGAAGAGGATCAGGGCTTCCTGCTCTCGCTCGTGACCGCGCCGACCTATGCGACATCGGATTACACCGAAACCTATGTGAACCAGATGCTCGGACTGGTGAGGGATATTCCCGAAACGCGGGCGCAGTTCTCGGCGGTCGCCTTCGGTGGCACGACAAACAGCGCCTTTGTCGGCTTTGCCTTCAAGGATTGGGCGGAGCGCAAGCGCAATTCGAAGGAACTGCAGGCCGACATCACGGCTCGTATCGCGAAGGTGGCGGGCGTGCAGGCCTTCGTCTTCGCACCGCCGACGCTGCCGGGCTCCGGTGGCGGCCTGCCGATCGCCCTGGTCGTGCGCTCGACCGGCGATTCCGCGGAAGTGTACAAGGCCGCTGAGCAGATCAAGAACAAGGCACAGGCCTCCGGCCGTTTCATCGTCGTGCAGAACTCGATGTCTTACGATTCGCCGCAGGTGACGGTCACCATCGACCGCGACCGAGCCGCCGCGCTGAACCTGCCGATCGCCGATATCGGCCGGACGCTGACGCTGCTGGTCGGCGGTGCCGAAGTGGCGCAGTTCGACCGCGACTCCAACAGCTATGACATCATCCCCCAGGTGCCGCAGCAATTCCGCGACAACCCCGAAAAGCTCGGCGAATATTTCGTGCGCAGCGCAACGGGCGAGATGGTGCCGCTGTCGGCGGTGGTGAATATCTCCAACAATGCCTCGCCGGCGGCGATCGAACAGTTCAACCAGCTGAATTCGTCGACTATCTCGGCGCTGCCCCTGCCCGGCGTCACCACGGGCGACGGTTTGAAGGTCCTCGAGGACATTGCCAGGGAGAGCCTGCCCGACACCTTCTTCATCGACTATTCCGGCCAGTCCCGGCAGGAGAAGGAACAGGGCAACACCATCCTGATCGCTTTCGCAGCAGCCGTCATCGTCATCTACCTGGTGCTGGCGGCGCAGTTTGAAAGCTTCCGCGATCCGCTCATCATCATGATGGCGGTGCCGCTGTCGATCTTCGGCGCGATCGTGCCGCTCAATCTCGGTCTCGGCACGCTCAACATCTACACGCAGGTGGGTCTGATTACGCTGATCGGCCTGATCACCAAGCACGGCATCCTGCTGGTCGAATTCGCCAACCAGCAGCGCGAGGCGCATGGCCTGCGGCGGCGCGACGCCATCATCGCCTCGGCCAAAGTGCGCCTGCGGCCGATCCTGATGACGACGGCGGCTATGGCGCTAGGCGTCGTACCGCTGATCACGTCGAGCGGCGCCGGTGCTGCTGCCCGCTATTCGATGGGCCTGGTCATCTTCACCGGCATCCTGGTCGGCACCATGTTCACGCTCTTCGTCGTGCCGATGTTCTACACCTTCATCGCCAGCAAGGACCTGCCGCATCTTGCTGAAAAGCCGGATCCGAGGCTGATGCCAGCATTGCCGGACTGATAGAAGCCGAAGAACAAAAAAGAGGCCGGAAAAATCCGGCCTCTTTTTTTGGCTGCGCTCAATACCGCCGGAATGGTCGGGCAGGAGTCCTGAACAGGCGCGGCAGTCCGCCGGCCTGCCCACAGCCTGCTACTTGACGATGACGATGCTGGTGTTGGCCGGCCCGAAGGTCTCGACCAGCTGATAGAAATCGGCCGCATTGTCCGGGTGCAGCCGCACGCAGCCATGCGAGGCCGGCTGGCCGAGGCGCTTGATGGCATAGGTGGCATGCACCGCGTAGCCGCCGCTGAAGAACACCGAATGCGGCATAGGCGCGTTGTCGTACTTCTTCGAGTACCACATCTCATGCATGCGCGTCGGCTTGAACGAGCCGGTCGGCGTCACATGCGTCCGGTCACCGGTGGAAACCTTCCAGGCGAAAGTCGGCCGGCCATCGACCGAGACCTCCATGATCTGCTGCGAAAGCGAGACCCGCGCTACGATCTTGTTGGCGGCATGGGCTGCGTTGGCGCCGAACAGAAGTGCTGCACCCGTGAGCGCGGCGGCGGTGATGTTGATGAGCTTGGCGGAAATGGTGGTGTGCATGATGTCCCCTCTCTCTGCCGGTCAGGCCGGCTCCAATTCGATGAGCGGGTTATCGTTGCGGCATGTTTCGGCGAGATTTCGCGAAATGCTCGTTTGTGTTTCGAATCTGTTTCCTCTGGTTAACAGGCCAAGCGGCCATAGCGACGACGATCGCATCCCGACGACGGCGGCGATGTGCAGCACATAGGTATTCCCCGCAAAACGAAAGTTCGAATTGCCTCTATATGAAAGATCGATGGGCAATCTCGAAACCAATCGGCAACAAAGCGCGGCTTCGGGCGGCATGATCCGGATACGGGCTGACCGCAAGGTTGACGTAACGAAAGCAGACGGCAACGACCATGGGAACGAAAACGAACACGCGATCCTGGCTCTTCAGGATCAGCATCGCAGCAGCAGTCATAGGCGGTGTCGGCACGGTTGCCGGCGGCTCCGAGGCAAGGCTGGCGGCGATGAGTTCGAGCGAGATTTCTACCCTGCACGTCGCCCTGTTTTCCGCCTCGGTCTGGATTGTTTCCAGCCTGCGCATCACCCGACTCAAGGCCCTCTGGCGGGTTGGCCTTCGGTTGCTGGCATTGCGCGGCCCCTCCGGCAACTTGCTGCCGCGAGGACCGAAGGCCCGCGCCGCAGCGGGGGGCTCCGTGAGCGGCGCGGGCACTTCGGGAGTTTCCTGAAGCGACCCGCGACATACTCATTTTTGAAGAATTGGCATTTCTGGGGAGTTGGAACGATGAAGACGAAATTCGCCGCCTCTGTGCTTTCCGCACTGCTCTATGCGCAGGGCCTGCTTGGCTTTGCCGCCCTGGCCACCGTGCTCCTCAAGGAGCGGGCCCACGCAAACGGACTCGTCGTGAGCAGCGACATGCCATCGGGTCCGTCGCTGCTGGTGGTGCGCTGAACCGCGGGAGCATCGGCAGGAGGAAAATCCGATGCTCAGCCAGAAAGATAGCCCGCGTACGCTGCCCTCAGTCGGTGAATTGCTGCGGCGGATCGAACCGGTAGCCCGCGCCACGTATGGTGGTGATGGTCTCTGTGTCGAGCTTGCGGCGCAGCCGCACGATGCGCGAATCGATCGAACGATCGAAGGCGTCGGCATTCTCGGCCGGTGCCGCGGCGATGATGTCGTCACGCGTCAGCACCTTGCGGGGGCTCGCCAGGAACAGCCTGAGCAGCGCCACCTGGCCGGGCGAAAGCTGTTCCTCCGTACCGGACCGGTGCATGACGATGGCCGATCTCAGATCGACGGTCGCGTTCTCCAGCACGATCAGTTCCTGCGTGCCCCTGCCACGACGCGACAGCAGGCCGCCGACCCTGGCTGCAAGCTCCCTGACATTAAGCGGGCTTTCGACGACGTCGGCCGCACCCAGTTCGAGCGCCAGCACCTTGTCGACGAGATCGGACGGCCGGCAGATAAGGATGAAATCGGGTCCGTCCCGGCCGCCCTCGCCTTGGCCGCCATAACGCCTGAGCAGATCCCGCCCTTCCGCCTGGCTGAGACTGTCACCGACGACAACGACATCGATGCCTCCGCCCGCCAGCAGCGATTCCGCCTCCCAGGGCTGTCGCGCCTGCCGCACATCATGGCCACGCCGGTCGAGATGGTCGGCAAGTTCGGTCGCGACCACGTCGGCGACGGAAACAAGCGCAATAACCGCTCGTGCAGCCATGTTTTTCAACCGTTCCCTTGCAACCGGATATGAGTGCTGGACATGATGTTTATACCCAATCTACTTTCCACTGAAAGTGGGAGCGAGAGCATCGTGCGGGCAAGAATAGTGATCGTCGAGGACGAGCCCGACCTGAGGGACGCGGTTGCCGAGTATCTCGGCGCCGCCGGCTATGATGTGGCGACCGCTGAAACCGCAGCCGCCGCGCGCAGCCTGATCGAGACCCAAGCCTTTCATCTGGCCATTCTCGACATCGCCATGCCCGGCGAGGATGGGCTGTCGCTCGGCCGCTGGCTGCGCTCGAGAATGCCGATCGGCATCATCTACGCCACCGCCGCCGGCACGGCGCTCGACCGCATCGTCGGGCTGGAGCTCGGCGCCGACGACTATATCGTCAAGCCATACGAACTGCGCGAAGTGCTGGCGAGGGTGCGCAGCGTGCTGCGCCGCGTTCCGCAGCCGACGGAACTGCTCGACAGGAAGACCAGGACGGACCGCCGTTCCGTCGCCTTCGGCCCGTTCCAGGCCGATCTTGACGGCAGGCTGGTCACCGGCGCCAATGGCACAGTGATCGACATGGCCAAGAGCGAATTCGATGTGCTGGAGGTTTTCCTGACCCGCGCCAACCGGCTGCTGACCCGCGCCGCGATCTCGGAGGCAATCGGCTTCACCGAGGATCCGGAATCATCGCGCGCCGTCGACATTCGCATCATGCGCCTGCGCAAGAAGATCGAGGCGGATCCGGCCAACCCGAAATTTCTGCGCACGGTGCGCGGCGAAGGCTATATCTTCTCGCTGCCGACCGGCGACAGCAACTGAGCGCCAGGCCCACAGGGTCTCAGGTTCACAGCCGTTGCTCGCCGATCGAATTGGGCCGATCGGATTGGCATACTTTAGAACAACGGCTGAAAATGACGGGCGAAGCAACAAGCAGGGATATGCAGGGTTTCAGGCAGGGCGCTGCGATGGCGGCCGTGCGCGTCGTTCGCCGGCTGCGCGAGGCCGGCGACTGGCAGCGCGAGATGGACGGCATACTGGAAACCCTTTGCCGGGCCATCGAATGCCAGCGCGGCATCCTGTTCCGCTTGCGCGAACTGCCGGGCCAGGGTTTTGCCCAGTCGGTTGCCGCCTACTGGATCGACCCCGACTTTGGCGGAGAACTGGCCTCGCCGACCGTGATCATGCAGTCGATCGTCAATTCGGACCCCCTGCTGGAGCGCGTCGCCGAGGACGAACGGCAGGGCAAGATCTTTGCCGGGCACACGCGCAATCTCGAAGGGTTCCTGAGAACCGATTTCGAAAAGCAGAACATCAAGTCGTTCCTGTCGGTGTCGGTCTTCGCCCATGGCCATCTGTGGGGCACGCTCGCCGTCAATGACTGCGTCGACGAGCGCGAGTGGACCGACGAGGAGGAGGCGACGCTGCACATCATCGCGCTCGCCATCGGCGACGCCATCGAGCACTCGCCCTCCGACGCCCATGCCAGCGAAGTGATCCGCCGCACCATGCTGCAGGCTTCGCTCGACGCCATCATCGTCATCGACGAGGCGGGCTCGATCATCGAATTCAATCCTGCCGCCGAAAAGATGTTCGGCTTCCAGCGCAGCGACATCCTCGGCAAGGACCTGCTCGACACCGTCGTGCCGGAATACTACCGCAAGGGCTATTCCTCGGGTGCCGACTACATGTCGGGCCGCGGCGCGCCGATGGTCGGCCAGCGGCTCGAGACCGTGACGCAGAATGCCGCCGGCGAGGTGTTTCCTATCGAGCTGACGGCGACCGAGATGCGCGTCGCCGACCGCCGCCTGATCTTCGGCTCGATCCGCGACCTGCGCGACAGGCTGCGTGCCGAGGAAGAGATCAACCGGCAGCGCGAGAAGCTGCACCAGAACGAGAAGATGGCGGCGATGGGCTCGCTGCTTGCCGGTGTTTCGCACGAGCTCAACAATCCACTGGCGGTGGTGGTCGCGCAATCGACGCTGTTGCACGAATTCGCCTCCGACCCGCAGACCAAGGTTCGTGCCGAGAAGGTGCGTGCCGCCGCCGAGCGCTGCGGCCGCATCGTCAAGAGCTTCCTGTCGATGGTCCGGCTGCATCCCGCGGCCCAGGCCGAGACCGATCTCAACCAGGTGATCCGCGCCGCTCTCGAGGTGACCGCCTATGGCGCACGCTCGAGCGGCATCATCATCGACACCGATTTCGCGCCTGGTCCGCTGCTGGCCATGGCGGACGCCGACCACGTGACGCAAGTGGCGGCCAATTTCCTCATCAACAGCCAGCACGCACTGGCCGGCATTGCCGGCGACCGGCTGATCAAGGTCCGCACCTTCCGCAGCGATCGCGACAATCCCTGCTTCTCGGTCGAGGACAACGGGCCCGGCATTCCCGAAGCGATCCGCAACCGCATCTTCGAATCCTACTTCACCACCAAGCCGGTCGGTGTTGGCACCGGCATCGGCTTGTCGATCTCGAAATCGATCATCGAGCGGCACAATGGCAGTGTCTGGTTCGAGGAAGTGCAGCCTCGAGGCGCGCGTTTCGTTGTCCAGTTGCCGGCCATTTCGGCGGGCATCGCCGCAGCCGGCGAGAGCCAGCCACGCTCAAGCGGCCTGCGTCATGCCTTGATCATCGACGACGAGCCTGATGTCGCGGGCTCCTTGTCCGACATTCTCGAATTGATGGGCATCAAGTCGCGCATCGCGCCGGTCTGGGAATCGGGTGCCGCCACCTTGAGCGGCCACATGCCGCCCGACATCGTCTTTTCGGACCTGCGCATGCCCGGCACATCTGGCATGGCCATCTACCGCGAACTGCTTGCCGAGCGGCCCGAACTGGCACGGCGTTTCGTGCTGGTCACCGGCGATCTGATCGGCGCCAAGGCGGAAATCGAAGCCTTGCCGGCGCAGCAGCGGCCGCAGATCCTGGAAAAGCCGTTCAGCACGCTGGACGTGCGCAGCGTGCTTTCATCCATCGCCGAGCAGGCCGCGTTGAAAGGCTAAAAAAGAAGCTCCCGGCCGACTGTGCGGCGGGAGCTGAATGGAGCGCTGGAGGAGCGCTCGGGGAGGTCAGAGCAGGATCCCGAAAGGGAACGGTTCCGGGATCACGCTTCGACGGAAATCAGAAAATGTTTGGCGTGTTGGTCAGCGGCGCGGCATTGGCGATCATGCGGATCGCGCGGGCCTTGTGCGTCCCGGACTGTTCGGCGATGGCGCGCAGGCAATCGACGCTCTCGGCACCCCATGCCTGCCCCTTGCAGGCGAAGTCGAGCGTCGGCATCGGCAGCCGAGCGGTCTTGATTGTCGTCGGCGCCCCGTCGACCACATTGGCCGGCGGATTCAGCGAGGCGAAGGCCGGCCCGACCGTCGGCGTGAGCGCCATGCCGATGACGGCGCAAGCAGCCAGCCCCATGAACATGGCCATGGGGTGGTCGCTGGCGCATTGGCGTAGCGCCAGTTTCGGGCGGCGATCAACGCGTTCTGGAGCCTGGAGGCGGTGTTCGCTGGTGACGATCTCGATTTTCGCATGCATTGCCTTCCCCTTCGCTGCGTTTCTTTTTGATGATGAAACGAACTTAACCGCACTTTGTAACAGCACAAAATTGGCGTAGCTCTGGCAATGTAACGGAATTGAAACAGCAGTTTCGGGCAAAACCGGGCAAAATCGGTCATTCCGCCTCACACTTAGCGAGCAAGGTAATCCCAGGTCGGCTCCCGCCAGGCAGTCCCAACCCAGGCGCCTGCCGCACAGCGATGGGCCAGAGCGCGGCGAACGTTTTTGCCACCGGCAAGGCGACCTGTTCTGCAGCCCGTGCGCTTTGCGAAGTCACGCTGAAATGGCATTTCGGAAACCGGGGCTAACACCCGGATTCTCCGCGATTTTCTCGCGCAGCAGCCGCATCGAATTCAGCGGAGGACGACGCCTGGACTTTGGCAAGAAATATTTCGGGTTTTCGCAAACCATTGCATTTCAATGCAAAATATGATTTTATTGAATGATTATTCAACAAAAAGAAGAGACGTTTTATGAACCCGCACCTCCGTGACGTGGCGATCCCCAACGATTGGGACCGGCGGGGACTACCGGGCTGGAGTTACCATTCCGATGCCCTTCTCGAGCTCGAGAAGGAGCATGTTTTCCGCAATCATTGGCAGATCGTCGGCCATGTCTGCGACATCCCGAACGCCGGCGACTATCTGACCATGGATGTGGTCGGCGAACGCGCCTTGATCGTGCGCGGCAAGGACGGCGTCGTGCGCGGCTTCAACAATATGTGTCGCCACCGCGGCAGCCGTGTTGTCGCCGACAGCCAGGGCAATTGCAAGAACGCGCTGGTGTGCCCATTCCATGGCTGGGTCTACAATCTCGACGGCACGCTACGCGGCGCCGCGCGCCCGCGCTCCTTCCCCGATCTCGACAAGACCGAGTTCGGCCTGATGCAGCTCGACCTCGAAGTCTGGATGGGTTTTATCTTCATCCGCTTCCGCAATGGCGGACCGCAGCCTTCGGTCGCTGAGCTGATGAAGCCGATCGAGCCCGAATTCGCGCATTACAAGGCCGCCGGCATGGTGCCGTCCTGGGGCATCTGGACCCAGAAGACGCCGGTCAACTGGAAGTCGGTGCGCGATGTCGACAATGAGGGCTATCACGTCGCCATGGCCCACCCTGCCCTGCAGGATCTTTATGGCGCGACCTATTTCGACGAGCCCTTCATCAATGGCGTGTCGCGCTCCTTCGCCACCTACAATCCGCATGCCGGCCGCCGCTGGAGCGTCAAGAACTACGTCAAGATCGCGCCGGAGCCGGCGCATCTGCCGGACTATCTGAAGAAGGCCTGGGTCTATTACGGCATCTTCCCCAACGCGGTCATTTCGGTGATGCCGGAATCCGTGCAGTTCTATCAGGAGTTTCCGCTGTCGACGGGCGAGACCCTGCTGCGCGGCGCCATCTACCGCTACCGCGACGAAAGCCGCGAGCAGGCCGCCGCCCGCTACCTCTCCTTCCGCATCGACCGCGACACCATGTCGGAGGATGTCCAGCTGTCGGTGTGGTCGAACGAATCCATGCTGTCCGAAGCCTTCGAGGGCTTTTATCTCTCCGACCTCGAATATGGCGTGCGCACGCACCACGATCATCTGCGCAAGATGCTGCCGGTGCTGGGCTTGGAGACGGCGCCGGAGGAGAAGGACATGTGGAATTTGAACGACGCGCTGAGGTCGCGGTCGTAGCTCCCTTCTCCCCGTGGAACGGGGAGAAGGGATAATTTTACCCCCGCCACACGCCTTCTTTCCTCAGATCATCCATGGTCCGCGAAATGCCCTCGCGCAAGATGCCGACCATGTCGTCGATCTGTTCGCGCGTGATGATCAGCGGCGGCGACATTACGCACATGTTGATCAGCGGCCGCACCAGCAGGCCGAGCTCATGGCAGTGGGCGTCGATGCGTTTGCCGACATCCTTGTCGAGCTGCAGCGGGTCCTTGCTTTCGCGGTCGGCGACGCATTCGACGCAGCCCATCAGTCCGGCGCCGCGCACCTCGCCGACCAGCGGCAGCTCTTCCAGCGTCTTCAGCTGCGCCTGGAAATAGGGCGCGACGGCGCGCGTGTGCGAAAGCACGCTCTCTTCCAGCAGGTCGAGGTTTTTCAACGCCACGGCACAGCCGACGGGGTGGCTGGTATAGGTCAGGCCATGGCCGAACATCGCGTCGGGATGGTTCGAACGGCGCAACTCCTGCAGCAGCCGTTCCGAGATGATGACGCCGCCGAGCGGGAAATAGCCCGAGGTGACGCCCTTGGCGAAGGTGATCATGTCGGGATCGATGCCGAACACGTCGCCCGAGGCGAAGACATGGCCAAGCCGGCCGAAGCCCGTCACCACCTCGTCGGAGACATAGAGGATATCGTTGTCGCGGCAGATCTCGCGGATGCGCTTGAGATAGCCGTCCGGCGGGATCACGACACCCCCCGATGCCTGCACGGGCTCGCCGACAAACGCGCCGATCTTGTCGGCGCCGACACGGGCGACAGTGTCGCGGAACTGATCGACGAGGAAGTCGGTGAAGGCGGCAAGGCTCATGCCTTGCGGGCGGCGGAACGGATCGGGCGAGGACAGTTTGATCACCAGCTCGTCGGCGCCGTCCATCCAGTCGCGGTCGCGCGGGCGGCCATTGAGCGAGGCCGACAGATAGGTCGAGCCATGATAGGCGCCGCCGCGCGACAGGATCAGCTTCTTTTCCGGCTGGCCCCGCACATTGTTGTAGAACTGCATGAAGCGCAGCGCCGTCTCCACGGCCGACGAGCCGCCGGTCGTGTAGAAGACATGGCTTAGATCATCAGGCGCATGGCCAGCGATGCGCATGGCAAGTTCGGCCGACGGCGCGTTCATCGTGTACCAGGGCGTGTTGTAGGACAGCGCCATCGCCTGCTCGTACATCACCCTGGCCAGTTCCTCGCGGCGGTGGCCGACATTGACGCACCACATGCCGGCAGGCCCGTCGATCAGCCGCTTGCCGGTGCTGTCGGTGATGTAGATGCCGTCGCCCTCGCCGATCAGCGCGCGGGCTTCCGCACCGACGGAACCGGCATAAGGCCAGGGCTGGATGAGATGGCGCTTGCCCAGTTCAATGGCATCGTCGCCACCGGACGCCGCCATTTCGGTCGCCTTCAGGTCCCTCACTGCAGCCATTGTCGTCTCCACATCTCTGTCGATTTTTTCTTGAGCTTCAAACTCGGCGGCAAAGGCCGGAAATGGCGGCTTTCTTCACCTAATTTTGAATGTCCGTTCAATCAATATCTCAGAAATAGCGCTTGATTTCAATCCACGGATGCGCGCATGATGAAAGAAAGCCGGCAAGCTAGGAACGCGACCAGCAAAAGTGGTCACCGGTTTTGTTTTCGATCGCGTTCCAAGGATAAGTGGGAACAAACAGCCGGCGTCAGCACAATGGGATGCCGCATGGCGGAACAGTCCAGGCCAGCAACCGAGATCACGCCCGGAGCCCTGCTCCCCGGAGTCTGGCCGCCCGGAGTCTGGCAATGACGGCGGCTGTGGAAGGGTCGCCCCCGTTGCGCATGACGCGGGCCAGACGAAATGCCCTTCTGCAATCCGAACCCGTCCAGGGCTTTGCCCTGATCAGCCCGACCTTTCTCTACGCCCTCATCCTGTTGGTCCTGCCGATCCTGGTGGTCATCGCCCACTCCTTCTGGACGCAGCACTACCTGACCATCGACCGCACCTTCACGCTGGAAAACTACCGCGTGGCGCTGACCGAGCCGATCTACCGCGATCTGTTGTGGCGCTCGCTCTACATCTCGCTGACGGTCAGCCTGTTCACCGTCATCCTCGCCTACCCGATCGCCTATTTCATTTCCTTCCATGGCGGCCGCCACAAGAGCCTGTGGCTGTTCCTCATCACCATTCCGTTCTGGACCAGCTATCTCTTGCGCGTGATGTCGTGGAAGGTCATCCTCGGCTACAATGGCGTCTTGAATTCCGGCCTGATGGGCCTCGGCATCATCGACGAGCCGTCGACGGCGCTACTCTACAATTCGAGCGCCGTCATCATCACCCTCACCCACGCCTGGGCGGCCTTCGCCATCCTGCCGATCTTCGTCTCGCTGGAAAAAGTCGACCGCACGCTGGTCGAGGCAGCCACCGATCTCGGCGATGGTCCCTTGCGTTCATTCCTGCGCGTGACATTGCCGCTGTCGGCGCCGGGCGTCATCTCGGCGGCGCTGATCGTCATGATCCCGACCGTCGGCGACTATGTCACGCCGAAGCTGGTCGGCGGCAAGGACGGCGTCATGATCGCCAACGCCATCCAGGCGCAGTTCGGCAAGGCCGCCAACTGGCCGCTTGGGGCCGCCCTTTCCGTCACCACCATGCTGATCGTCACCCTGATGGCCGGCGCCACGGTGCTGATCATCCGCGCACTGCAGAGGCTGGCACGATGAGGGCGCGGGGCTTCCTGTCAGGCGGCTGGCTGTCCGTCTATGCGTTCCTCTATATCGTCTTCCTTTACCTGCCCGTCATCTTCCTGCCGATCTTCTCGATCAACACGGCGCCGACGCCGAAATTCCCGCTCACCGGCTTCACGCTGCAATGGTATGCGGACCTGCCGCACACACCGGCCCTGCTCGATGCCGCCTGGAACAGCCTGAAAGTCGGCGTCTGCGCCTCGGTTCTGGCCACCGTGCTCGGCATCCTCGCCGCCCGTTCGATCACCCGCTACCGCTATCCCGGGCGCCGCGCCATCAACGGCCTGATCATGGCGCCTCTGGTGCTGCCCGAGGTGATCGTCGCCATCTCGATGCTGCTGGTCATGCTGCAACTAGGCCTCAGCCTCTCCCTGTTCACCGTCGTGCTCGGCCATGTGCTGGTCTGCATTCCCTATTCGATGACGGTGCTGACCTCCGGATTCGAAGGTTTCGACCGCAGCCTGGAGGAAGCCTCCGCCGATCTCGGCGAAAGCGCCTTCGGCACCTTCCGCCGCGTGACGCTGCCGATGGTGGCGCCGGCCATCATCTCCAGCCTGCTCGTCTGCTTCACCATCTCGCTCGACGAGTTCATCATAGCCTTCTTCCTGACCGGCACCGAAGCGACGCTGCCGATCTACATCTGGGGCCAGTTGCGCTTCGCCTCCAAACTGCCCGGCGTGCTGGCGCTGGGCACGCTGCTTCTGGTTGCCTCCTTCCTGTTGATGACAATAGCCGAAATCCTGCGCCGCCGCGCGGCCAGACGCACCCGGAACGAGGGAGGCCTCTATGCCTGAACAGCCGCAGATCGAGCGCCCTCAATCCGATCGGGCCCAGTCTGACCGAGCCCAATCTGACCGAGCCATGATCGAGATCCGCAACGTCACCCGCAGCTATGGATCGTTCAAGGCGCTGGACGACGCGTCCCTGACCATAAGGGAGGGCGAATTCTTTTCGCTGCTCGGCCCGTCCGGCTGCGGCAAGACCACGCTTTTGCGCATGATCGCCGGCTTCGACAACCCAACCAGCGGATCGATCGCGGTCGGCGGCCAGCCGATGGAAGGCATCCCTGCCAACCGCCGGCCGACCAACATGGTGTTCCAGAGCTACGCGATCTTCCCGCACCTCAATGTCGAGCAGAACGTCGCCTATGGGCTGAAGCGGCTGAAGCTGCAGGGTGGCGAGGAGAAACGCCGCGTCGAGGAGGCGCTGGCGCAGGTCTCTCTGACCGGGCTCGGCAAGCGGCTGGCGACAGAACTGTCCGGCGGCCAGCGCCAGCGTGTGGCGCTCGCCCGCGCGCTGGTCATGCGGCCCAAGGTGCTGCTGCTCGACGAACCGCTGTCGGCGCTCGACAAGAAATTGCGCGAGCAGATGCAGGTCGAGTTGCGCCGCCTGCAGCAGGCCGTCGGCATCACCTTCGTGCTGGTCACCCATGACCAGTATGAGGCGCTCGCAATGTCCGACCGCATCGCGGTGATGTTCGGCGGTAGGATCGCGCAGGTCGCCTCGCCCAAGGAGATCTACCAGCGCCCGGTCAACCGCCAGGTCGCCGACTTCCTCGGCGGCATGAACTTCGTCAAGGCCGAGATCGTCGAGGAGAACGGCGCTTCGCTGATCGTCGACACTCTGGGATTCGGCCGAGTGAAAACCGACAAGCCGAAGGCCTTCGTGCGCAATGGCGGCGCGGCCACGCTGGGAATCCGCCCCGAGCGTCTGCGCGTGCTGTGGGACAATGCGACGGCTAAATTCGAGGTTGCCGGCAAGGTGGTCGAACGCCACTATTTCGGCGAAATCACCCATCTGATCGTCGAGATACCGGGGCTGGAAAAGCCGCTGTCGGTGACCGAGACCAACGATTTCGGCGCCGACGACATTCCCGTCGGCACCCCGATCCGCCTTGCCTACGATCCCGAGGCGCTGGTGGCGATGGGGGATTGAAGCTGCGCCAAGATCTTGCGCGCCGCGATACGCCCGGCGACGATCGCGCCCTCGACATAGCCGGGGAATGACGGCGACAGTTCCGAAGCGGCGAAATGCACCGGCGGCGCGCCCGAAAGAATCGTTCGCTCGGCATCCCTCGCCGTCACGTCGACGATGAGGTCGCTATAGGCGCCGCCGCTCCAGCGATCCCCTATCCAGTCGCGTGAGCTGAAATCGACGGCATCGCCGGCATCCGGCCCGAGGGCCTTCTGCAATCGGGTGACCACTTCCACCCGCAGCGCCGCCTCGTCCAGCGCACGCCAGGCGAGCGCCAGCGGCCCGCCGACGAAGACGACGAGCGCGGCATGCTCCGCGTCCCTGCTGGCGTCGCAGGCAAACAGCCCCGGCAGATCGCGCCACATCACCATGCCGCTCAAACCCTGCTCGCGCCAGAATGGCTTGGGATAGCGCACCAGGATCTTGATCACCGCGCCGCTCTCCCAGACGCCAAGCGCCTTCGCGAGTGTCGCCGGCAGGGCCGGCGCGAAAACGAGCTTCGCGGCCGTCGCCGGCGGCAGGGCGACCAGCACCTGACGCGCTTGGATCACGCCATTGCCCGTGACGACACGAACGCCTTGCGACCCGTGCTCGACACGCGTGACCGGTTCGCCAAGCCGCACCCGGTCGCCGAGGTCGCCAGCCAGATCCTCGGCCAGCGATTGCATGGTCTCGCGCAGGGAATACTGCAGCTCGGGCACCTCGTTGGTGATGCGCCGGTCATTGTCGATCAGGTGCCAGAGCGGCACCTTGTCCATTGGCAGGCACCACAGGCCTTCGATCATCGAGCGGAAAGCCGTCTTGGCATCGATGGGATCATGCTGTTGTTCCAGCCAGCCCGCGACACTCATGCCGGCAATCGACGGGTCGTCCGGCTCGATGCCGTTCATGCGCTCGCGGATCGCCATCGCGCCGTAATAGGTCTGCTTGGCGTCCTTGGGCTGCATCGACGGATGTGTGGTGAAGTCGCCCTCGACATAGGTTTCGACGAATGTCTTGTCGCGCGCCTTCGCCAGCGCCATCACTTCCGGCATGTCCTCGCACAGGAATTGGCCGCCGCTGTCGATGCGCTCGCCAAGTCCATTCCGAACGGCCTCCACCCGTCCGCCGACACGATCGCGCGCCTCGATCAGCACGAAATCGATGCCAGCCTGCTTCAGCTCAAGCGCCGCCGACAGGCCGGTGAAGCCGGCACCGACGATGACGACGTCGGTTCTTTCCAGTTCGTCCGTCAATAGCCGGCCTTGATCTTCTCGAATTCGTCGACCATGCGCTTCTTCAGTTCGGGCGCGATCGGCTGCTGGAACAGGGTCTTGTCGAGGAACTTGCCGATATCGTCGAAACCGCGCTCGGCCAGCACCTTGTGGTCGATCGCAGCCATGCCGGCGCTGTTGCCATGGCCGTAGCCGAATGTCGTGACCATGTATTTCGAAATGTCGGGCGCATTGACCGCGTTCAGGAAATCATAGGCCTGGTCAAGCTTGCCCGGCGCGTCCTTCATCAGCACGTAGCCGCACACCCAGGTGGACATGCCTTCCTTGGTGTCACGGTTCATGGCGATGGGAACACCTTGCCCGCTCATCGCGATCAGTGTCTGGCCCCAACCCCAGGCAAGGTCGACCTCATTGCCGGAAAAAGCCTGGTCGATATCGCTCGAGTCGGTCCAGTAGAGACGCACGTTCTTGTGCACCTGGCGCAGGAAATCGGACGCCTCCTTGAACTGCGCGTCGGTCATCTTGGTCCAGTCTTTCAGGCCGATGACCAGGCTCGCCAGCGCGTAGGCATCGTCGACATTGTCGCCGATGGTGACGCGACCCTTGAATTTCGGATCGGCCAGGATCCGCAGCGACTGCGCCTCATCGGCCGTTACATTGTCGGTGCGGTAGAGCAGTGCCGTGTTGCCCCAGTCGAACGGCATGAACCAGGCCTTGCCGTCGGGCGTGGTGGCGAGGTTCTTCATCGCCATGATGCCGGGATTGAGGTCTTTCCAGCCCGTGATCTTTGACGTGTCGAGCGGCTGCAGCAGGCCCGCGTCGCGCCACTTCGCCACGCTTTGCGAACAAGGATGCGCGATATCGGTCTTGAAGCCCGCCCGCATCTTCTCGAAGGCTTCGTCCTCGTCGCCGAAGAAGGCGAAGGTCGGCTCGGCGCCGTGTTTGGCGGTATAGGCGGGATGCAGCAGCGGGTCCTCGTAACCGGACCAGTCGAACACCACGAGATCGCCGCCGCCTTCCGCCCAGGCATAGGCCGCGCCGGCGCCGATCGCGCAGGCGGCGGCAAGCGCCAGGCGGCGTAGCATTGGCGTCATGGCGAAATTCCCCCGTTGAAGATTTCGCGCGAGGTTAAGAGAATTCGTGAGATTTGGCGAGCCTGCCAACGTCAGCGCCGCCCCTCATTGTCCTGCCGGACATCTCTCCCCGTACAGTGACGGGGAGAAAGGGGCTGACGGCAGCCTCGGTGCTATTCCTGCAACGCTGGAGATTGGCGAAACCATCGATGAGAGCGCCCCTCTCCCAGTCACTATACGGGGAGCGGATGCCGGCAGGCAGGTGAGGGGCGGCGCAAACGTCTCAAATGATGGGAAAATCGAGGTCTGCGCAGCACCTTTAACCACCGCTCAATACCCGGCTTTGATCTTCTCGAATTCGGCGATCATCTTCAGCTTGAGATCGGATGGCAACGGCGACTGGAACAGTGTCTTGTCGACGAATTTCTGCACGTCGTCATAGCCTTTTTCCTTGAGGATCACCTGATCGACGCCGGCCATGCCCTTGGCGTTGGCCTGGCCATAGCCCCAGTCCTTGACCAGCACCTTGGCGGTCTCCGGATCGTTGATGGCGTTCAGATAGTCATAGGCCTTGTCAATGTTGCCGGGCGCGTCCTTGAACAGCACATAGCCGCAGACCCAGGTCGAGATGCCTTCATTCGTATCCTTTACCGACTTGATCGGCACGCCCGCCTTGACGGACTGCACCGTGGCATCGTTCCAGGCCCAGGCGAGGTCGACCTCGCCGCCGCTCAACAGCTGCACGATATCGGTGGTATCGGTCCAGTAGGAGCGGACGTTCTTGTGCACCTGGCGCAGGAAGTCGGAAGCCTGCTTGAACTGGTCGTCCGTCATCTTGGTCCAGTCCCTCAGGCCGATGGCGAGGCTCGCCAGCGCATAGGCGTCGTCGACATTGTCGCCGATCGACACCCGGCCCTTGAACTTCGGATCGGCAAACGCCTTCAGCGACTGGACCTCTTTGGCGTCGATCTTGGAGGCGTTGTAGGTGAGCTGCGTGTTGCCCCAGTCCCAAGGCATGAACCACGCCTTGCCGTCATCGGTGGTGGCGAGATTTTTCATCGCCATGATGCCGGGATTGAGGTCCTTCCAGCCCGTGATCTTCGACGTGTCGAGCGGCTGCAGGAGACCCGCCTCGCGCCACTTCGTCACGCTCTGCGAGCAGGGGTGGCCGAGATCGGCCTTGAAACCCGAGCGCACCTTCTCGAACGCCTCGTCTTCGTCGCCGAAGAAGGCGAAGGTCGGCGAATCGCCGTTCTTCTCGACATATTTCGGATGGAAGCTCGCATCCTCGTAGCCCGACCAGTCGAACACGATCAGGTCCTTGTCGGCGGCAACGGCAAACGCTGCCGCCGAAGCCGCCAGCGCGCCGCCCAGCGCCAATGTCAATGTCAGGCGTCGGCTAAGGTTCTTCATGCTGTTCCATCCTCTTTTGGTCTTGCCGGTCTTGGTGGCCGGCTGTTGCTAACCGTAATGCTTCGGGAAGGCAGCGGCCAAGAAAGCGTTGGCGGCCTGCAAGGCAGTTTCGCGCGTTGTGTCCTCTGTGCCCATCATCAGCCGCAGCCACAGCCCTTCCAGCATGGCCGACAGCGCCAGCGCCATCACCTGCGGCTCATAGGCATATGAGCCGCTCTGCTTGAGCGTCGTGCACAGATCGATGAAGACCTGCTGGTAATAGGCATCGCGCGAACTGCTCAGCGCCTGATAGGTCGGACGCGACTTGGCCTCGCCCCAGAAGGCCAGCCAGGCAGCGAGCTTGCGCTTGTTGCAGATCGAGCGGTCGAAGTCGGCCCATACCAGCTGCTGCAGCTGCCGCGCCGGATCGTCGCCTGCCTTCTCAAGAGAGGCGCGCCAATGCGCCGAATACTCGTCATACATGTGCTGCAGCGTCGCGATCAGCAGCTTTTCCTTGCTCTCGAAATGGAAGTTGACGATGCCACGCGACAGGCCCGCGCCATCGGCGACATCAGCCATCGTCGTCTCGGCATAGCCGCGCTTGGCCAGCGAATCGATCGTCGCCTCGATCAGCTGCAGCTGACGGACCTCCTTCGAAGCCTTGCGTCCGCGCTTCTCGGTCTCGGCTTTCCCCGCCGGTTCAAGGAGGGCATCCTTGGCATCTGCCGTTTTCATGGGTGTGATCGTCTCCAGCATCGCCGGCTATCCAATCGCATCCGGCTTCCAACCGCGCAGATGAGTGGGACGGTGCTCGCCACTGTCAAGCACCTTCTGCATGGCCTCCCAGGTTCGGATGTTCTTGTCGACATAGGCAGCGCCGACCACGGCGGCAACCGGCGCATAGAGCGGTCCTTTCAGCCTTTCCAGCTCGCCGCGCGCCACCTCGCGGTACCAGGGGTTACGGTCCGTGACGGTGACATCGGCAAAGCCGGCGCGCCGCATCGCTTGCGCATAGCGCGCCGGCGAGGCCATGGCGAAGGACAGCCCTTCCGCCGCGATATAGGCCTTCATCTGGGGTGAAGGTTCGCCGTCATGCCCGATCATCCAGTTGGAGGCGGCAAAGACGCCGCCCGGTTTCAGCACGCGGAAGATCTCGGCGAACAGGCCGTCCTTGTCAGGAACATGCAGCAGTGCGTCCTTGGAAAAGACGACATCGAAGGAGCGATCGGCGAAAGGCAGCGCTCCGGGTGGCGCCTGGACGAAGCTGGCGCGGTCCGAGAGCCCGTGCGCGGCGGCTCGCCGCCTGGCCGCCTCGATCACCGGCTGTTCGACATCGAAGCCGGTGGCGTGGGCGGCGCCATGGCGCTCGACCAGATGCAGCGTGATGCCGCCGGAGCCGCAGCCAATGTCGAGCACCGTCTTGCCCTCGAACGAAAGCCCTTCGACAACCCGGTCGACCTCTTCAGGCCCGCCCGGCGACAGGTAGCCATCGCCCCACAGCGCCTCGAGGAAGCGGATGGCGGTATCGTCATACTCGGCATCTGCCGTTTCGATCATCAGCCCTCGATCCCCAATCGATGAATGCCCGTTTCGAACACCGGCAAAGCCTAGCGCATGCCGGGGAAAACGCAATATCATTTGTTGAACATTCATTCAGAATGACTGGACAGAATGCCCGATACCGTGCCAAATTCCGCGCATTCGGGAACAGATCACGCAAAAATGAACAGCGGGTCGCACAGAGCAATTCCAGGAAAAATGTGGGCGGTTTTCGCTTGGGAATTGCTTGGAAACAAAGAGACTGGGCCACAATGAAAGCTTGGGACGCGATCGTCATCGGCGGCGGACACAATGGCCTGGTCAATGCCTGCTACCTGCAGCGCGCCGGGCTCGACGTGCTGGTGGTGGAGAAGAACGACTGGGTCGGGGGTGCGGCCACCAGCCGCGAGCTGACGCCGGGCTTCCTCTATTCCAACTGCTCCTATGTCTGCTCGCTGTTTCGCCCCGAGATCATGCGCGACCTCGAACTGCCGCGCTTCGGCCTGCAGGTCATTTCCTATGAAGGCGGCGCGGTGTTCACCCGCGACGGAGACTATCTCGCCAACTACCGCGACCATGATGTGCATCGGCGCGAATTCGCCCGCTTCTCCAGGCGCGATGCCGAAGCCTATGACCGCTACGCCCGCGACGTGACGCGGCAGTGCCGCTTCATCCAGCCGCTTTTGATGCGCACCGCGCCCGACCCGACCAGCCTCAAGCCGCGCGACCTTGGCGAGCTTCTTTATCTCGGCAAGAAATTCGCCGGCCTGTCGGCCGAAGAGATGGCGCTGACGCTGCGCTTCTGGACGATGTCGATCTCGGACTTCCTCGACGAGTATTTCGAGACCGATGTCATCAAGGCGAACTTCGCTCTGTCCGGCATCATCGGCACCGCGCTCGGGCCGATGTCGCCCGGCACGGCCTATGTGCTCTTGCACCACTATATGGGCGAGGTCGACGGCTCGGTCGGTGCCTGGGGCTATGCGCGCGGCGGCATGGGTGCCGTCACCAAGGCGCTCGCCGCGTCGTTCAAGGCCTCGGGCGGCACCATCCGCACCGGCGCCGAGGTCGACCATGTGCTGGTAAGCCGCGGCAAGGCCAAGGGCGTGGTGCTGGCCGGCGGTGAGGAAATCTACGGCAAGCTCGTCGTCTCCAATGCCGACGTGAAGCGCACCTTCCTGAAGCTCGTTGAGGAGAAGGAACTGCCCGATATTTTCCTGCGCCGGGTGAAGAACTTCAAGATCCGCGGCTCCTCCGGCAAGGTCAACATCGCGCTGGATTCCCTGCCGGAATTCCCCGCTTTGCCGAAGGATTCACCGGTCTATCGCGGCGACATGCATTTCACAGATTCGATGGAGCGCATGGAGCGCGCCTATGACGACTGGAAGGCCGGGCGCTGGTCGGCGGACCCCTTCCTCGACATGGTCATCCCGACAACGCTCGACCCGACCATGGCTCCATCAGGCAAGCACTTCATGAGCTGCTTCGTGCAATACGCCCCGCCCAAGGTGAACGGCCGCGACTGGACCGATGCCGATCGCGACGGTTTCGCCGAGAGCGTGATTGCGCAGATCGCCGAGTACTCGCCCGGCTTCCGCGACCGCATCGTCCATATGGAGGTGCGCACGCCGCGCGAAATCGAAGCGGAGGTCGGCTTGACCGAAGGCAATATTTTCCAGGGCGAACTGACCTTCGACCAGCTTCTGTTCAACCGCCCGGTGCCAGGCTACGCGCAGTACCGCTCGCCGGTCGGCGGCCTCTATATGTGCGGCTCCTCGACCCACCCGGGCGGCGGTGTCATGGGCGCGCCCGGCCGCAATTCAGCCGCCGAAATCCTGCGCGATCTCGCCAAATCCACCTCGCATATGAGCCCAGCCCATGACGTCATTTGATGCAATCGTCATTGGCGGCGGCCACAACGGCCTCGTCGCCGCAGCCACGCTGGCCAAAGCCGGCCGCAAGGTGCTGGTGCTGGAGGCTGGAAGCGAAGTCGGCGGCGCCGCGCGCACCGAGGAATTTGCCCCGGGCTTTCGCGTCTCGTCGGTCGCTCATCTGCTGAACCGGTTGCATCCCGATGTGGTGAAGACGCTGGACCTGGAGAGGCATGGGCTGCAATTCGCCCGCGCCGACTTCCTGCCGTCGGTGGCACTGTCGAAGGACGGCCCGGCGCTGATGCTGCATGGCGCCTATGGTGAGGTGCTGACGGGCACCAGTTCCTCCGAACAGTCGGCCTGGAAAGACTTGCGCGCGCAATTGCTGCGCTATGCCGGCATGCTGAAGCCCTTCCTGTCGCGCCGCCCGCCCGATCTCGCCGCCATGTCGTTGCTGGAGACCGCAGGGCTCGGCCAGACCGCCCTGGCGCTGAAAAAACTCGGCAAGGAAGACATGCGCGACTTCCTGCGCGTGCTCTTGATGAACGTCGCCGACCTGCTCGACGAGCAGCTCGAAGATGACAGGCTGAAAGGCCTGCTCGCCTTCGACGCGACGCTCGGCAGCCATCTCGGCTCGCGGTCGCCGGCCTCGTTGCTCGGCCTCTACTATCGCCTGGCCGGCGAGACCGGTGGAGCGGCCGGTGCGCAGGTCCTGCCGCAAGGCGGTATGGGCGCAGTCGTCGCCGCCATTCGGTCCGCGGCGGAGAAGGCTGGCGTCACCATCCGCACATCGGTTGCGGTGGCAAGAATCATCGTCGAGAAAGGCCGTGCCGTTGGCGTCGCGCTCGAGACGGGCGAGGAACTGCGCGCCAGGACCATTGTCTCGGCGATCAGTCCGGCAACCACTTTCCTAGACCTTGTCGGACCTCGCGAGATCGACACCGGTTTCGTGCGCAAGATGAAAAACATCCGCATGAAGGGCGATGCCGCCAAACTTCACCTGGCGCTCGACCGGCCGCCGCAATTCACCGGCGCCGATGCCGCCGCTCACAACGGGCGGCTTGTGATTGCGCCTTCGCCCGATCATGTCGAGCGCGCTTTCAACCCAAGCAAGTATGGCGAATTCTCGCCCGAACCGGTGATGGAAATCACGCTGCCCAGCCTCGCCGATCCATCGCACGCGCCTGATGGCGCCTGTGTGCTCTCAGCGGTGGTGCAATACGCGCCCTACGCGTTGAAGGAGGGCTGGGCTGCGGGCAAGCCGAAATTCCTCGAGGCCATCATGGCGCAGCTTGAGGCTTACGCGCCTGGCATCGGCGAGAGCGTTGTTCACGCCGAGCTTTTGACACCGGCCGATATCGAGGCGCGCTACCGCATGCCCGGCGGCCATTGGCACCACGGCGAGCTGCAGGCCGACCAGATGCTGATCTCGCGGCCCGTCTCCGGCTGGTCGGGCTACGACACGCCGCTCGAAGGGCTGTTCCTGGCCGGCGCCGGCTCGCATCCCGGTGGCGGCGTCTCCGGCGCCCCAGGCCTCAACGCCGCGCGACGCATCATTGCGATGAAGGGATAGGTCATGGCCCAGGCAACCAGGAAGAGGCCCGTTGCAAAGACAGAAGATGCGGCTGTCTCGGCCCGCATCGATGCGCAATCCCATTTCCGCACGCTGCGCCTCGGCACACCGTTCCAGCCGCGCCTCGACGCACTGGCCAAAACCCAGGACTGGTACAATTGGGCCGGCTATCGCGCGCCGCATTCGCTGTGGGACGAGGAACTCGAATACTTTGCCATCCGCAGCCAGGCGGCTTTGTTCGACATCTCGCCGATGACCAAATACCGGATCGAAGGGCCGGATGCCGAAGCCTTCCTCGACCGCGTCACCTTGCGCGACGTCACCAGGCTCAGGCCGGGCCGCGTCCACTACACGGCGTGGTGCGACGACGAGGGCTTCGTCCTCGACGACGGCACGCTGTTCCGGTTGTCGCCGACGCGGTTCCGGCTGTGCTCGCAGGAGCGGCATCTGCCCTGGCTGCTCGACAGCGCCATTGGTTTCGACGTCACCGTCGACGAAGAAACCGAAGCTGTTGCCGGACTCGCTCTGCAAGGGCCGACCTCCTTCGCCGTGCTCCGCGACGCCGGTTTCGCCGGAGTCGAAAAACTCAAGGTTTTCGACCTCATGGATTTCCCGCACGACGACGCAACCGTCACCATCTCGCGCACCGGCTTCACCGGCGATCTCGGCTACGAACTGTTCGTTTCGGCCGACAAGGCGCTGAGCCTTTGGGACCGGCTGATGACCGCGGGCGAGCTGCGCGGTATCAGGGCCATCGGCTACACCGCGCTCAACCGCGCGCGGCTCGAGGCCGGGCTGATCGTTGCCAATGCCGACTTCACCACCGCAGAGCACGCCATCCGCGCCGATCGCTTGCGCAGGCCCGACGAGATCGGTCTCGGCTTCATGATCGATCCGCAGAAAGCCCATTTCAACGGCCGCCGCGCCATCTTCGAGGCGCGCGCCAAACGCAAGCTGCGCCATGTGCTGGTCGGGCTGGAGATCGAGGGCAACATCCCGGCCGAACACGCCATCGTCTATCACAAGAAGAGCCAGGAGGTTGGCCTGGTCAGCGCCGCCATGTGGTCGCCGATGGCCAAGCGCAACATCGCCATCGCCTCGCTGGTGCGGCCCTATGGTGATACTGTCGTCGAAGACCTCTGGGTCGAGATCTACGCCATGCGCGAGCTGCAATATCAGAAGCTGATGAAACGGGCCAAGGTCGTGGCGCGGCCCTTCATCAAGCTCGACCGCCGCACCGCCAATCCGCCGGCGGATTTCTGACCATGGCCGACGAAGCAGAGCTGGAGGCGGCCGAGCAGTGGGAGCTGGTCAACACGCCGCTCGGCGAAAAATGGTCCGGCCGCACGCGCTATGCCGCCGCCATGTTCTTCTACAAGCGCGGCGAGATGAGCGCCGAGACGCTCGAGGTCTACCGCATCTGCGCGCGGCTCGATTCGGAGAACCCGCTGCCGATCATCCGCGATCGCGGCGTCGGCAAGGATTGGCTCAAAAGGATCGGCTTCGAGTAGCACCTGCGCGCTATCCAATGGTTCTTTCCAGCATGCTCAGCCAGTTGCGGTAAGCGATCTTCTCGATCAGGGCACGGCCAAAACCACGCGCCGCCAAGGCATCGATCAGCTTCGGCAGGCCGGCGACGTCGCCGATGACGGCCGGGATCATCGCCCCGTCGAAATCGGAGCCGAGGCCGACGCCGTCCTCGCCCAGCGCCTGCAGCAGGGAATCGACATGACGCACCATGATGTCGAGGCTGGTGTCGGCATTCATGCGGCCGTCCTCGCGCAGGAAGCCGGTGGCGAAGTTCAGCCCGACCATGCCGCCGGACTCGCGTATGGCGCCGAGTTGCCAGTCGGTGAGATTGCGCGAATGGGTGCAAAGCGCATGCACGTTGGAGTGGGTGGCGACCAGCGGCGCGTCGCTGAGACCGGCGACATCGCGAAAACCCTTCTCGTTGAGATGCGAAAGATCGATCATGATCTTCAGTTCGTTGCAGGCCTTGACCAGCGCCTTGCCGGCGTCGGTCAGCCCCGGGCCGGTATCCGGCGAGGACGGAAAGCGGAACGGCACGCCGTGGCCAAAGGCATTCGGCCGGCTCCAGACGATGCCGAGCGAGCGCAGGCCGGCGGCGTGCAACACGTCGAGCATGGTCAGTTCCGGATCGATCGCCTCGACGCCCTCGATGTGGAACACCGCGGCGATCGTGCCTTTGGCCATGGCGTTGCGCACATCGCCGGCAGTGCGGCAGACGGCCAGCGCCCCGGCCCGTTCCAGCCGAAACAAGATCGAGGCCATCGCGATCGTCGAGTTGAGCGCATCGGCGCGCGGCACCTCCGGCGGCAGCGGCTCGCTGTCGCTCGGCGCCAGGGGTACGGCGCTGCGCCTGGCTTTTTCGACCGGCGGCGGAAAGATCGCGAACATGCCGCCGGCGAAGCCGCCAGCCTTAGCGCGCGGCAGGTCGATATGGCCGCCCGACTTGCCTTCAACGAACAGTTTTTCGACGTCCCTGTCCTTCGATTGATACAGCCTGAGCAGCGTATCGTTGTGGCCGTCGAAGACGGGGACGAGGTCGGTTTCGGTCATCGGGGGATCATTCAGTTCGTTTGTCGGCACGGCGAGACATCATATCTAGGCAAGATATCTGGTCGCGGCAAATGACAAAGCCAACCGGCAGCGGGGACTGCCCTTTTATCCCCTCGCTGCCTGTCGATGACGTGCCTGCGCTTCCTAGAGCAATTCCAGGAAAAGTGTGAGCGGTTTTCCCGGGAAAAGCGCGTAGCGCTTTCCCTAGGAAATTGCGTTAAAACAAAGAGTTAGAGTGGTTCGCCGTTTCCATGAAACGGTGAAACGCTCTAGTGCTTCAGCACGTCGGCCCATTCCGCGTGGCGGCGGAACTGGGCGTTGGCGAACGGGCAAAGCGGGATGATCTTCTTGCCCGCCGCGCGCGCATCCTCGACGGCGCGGGTGACGAGCCTAAGCCCGGCACCCTGGCCGCGAAACGCGTCCGGCACTTCGGTGTGGTCGATGATGATCTGGTGTTCACCGATCTTGGTGAAGGTCATCTCGGCCTCGGCGCCTCCAGGGCCCCGCAGCACATAGCGCCCCTTGGAGCCGCGGTCTTCCAGTTCGATTTCGGGCAGTTGGTCGGGCATGTCTAAACTCCTTGAGCGACACCGGCAAAGAGCCGCCGGGCCGCTTCGATTTCATTTGGCCTCACCTCGTGCCCGCCTTCGTGCCATTCCACTGTGACATCGGCACCGTCGGCACGCAAATAGGCCTCGAGCCGCGTCGTCAGGTTCGACGGGCAGATCGGATCGCGCTTGCCGGCGGTCAGCAGCATGTGACGGCCGGCGAGGCTGCCCTGGACCTGCGGTTCGAACGGGATCAGCGGATGCATCAGCACCGTGGCGTCGAACAGCTCGGGCTCGGCGAACACCACGGACGCCAATATGTTGGCGCCGTTGGAATAGCCGAGGCCAAGCACAATCGAGGGCTTCGCAGCCTCGACATGCGCCTTGACGAAGGCCGCCATCTTGTCGGTTGCCCGCGCCAGGTCGTCCATGTCGTAGACGCCTTCGCCGGTGCGGCGAAAGAAGCGCGCCGCGCCATATTCGGACACATCGCCGCGCGGCGAGATGATGGTGGCTTGGGGCACGAGATCGCGCCCCGGCGACAGAAGCTGGCTCTCGTCGCCGCCGGTGCCGTGAAAGACGAAAAGCATGGGGCCGCCCGGCGAACCGGGCAGCACCTTGTGGATGTAAGCGTCCTTGCTCATGGCTCAGCCTTCCAGCTTCTGCAGATGCTGTTCGAGATAGGGCCGCAAATGCTGGTGCTGCGTCGGCAGCTTCAGCGCTTCGCCCAGATGTGCGGTGTCCTCATCCCTGTCGAAGCCCGGCTCGTTGGTGGCGACTTCGAACAGAACGCCGCCCGGCGTGCGGAAATAGATCGCCCAGAAATAATCGCGGTCGATCACCGGCGTCACCCCGTAGCCCGTATCCATCAACGCCTTGCGCACTTCGAGCTGCTTGGCGCGGTTCTCGACGGCGAAGGCGACGTGATGCACCGAGCCGGCGCCAAGGTCGGCGAAGGCCGCGGTCGGCAGCGATTCGATGTCGACGACATCGGCGCCGTTGCCGTTCTTCACCGCAAGCCGCCTGACATTGCCTGATTTGTCGACTTCCTCGTAGCCCATGAATTTCAACAGCTCCTCGGTGGCGCCGCCATCCTTCAGCCTGAGCGAAACCGAGTGGAAGCCGCGGATCGCCTCATCGGTCGCAATGCCGCCTTTGGCCCACGGCGCCCTGCTATCGGTCTTGTCCTCGACAAGCGCGAAACCGTCGCCATCGGGGCCGGCAAATCTGAGCCGCTTCTCACCAAAACTCTCCTCGCGGGAAACACCGTTCACGCCTTGGTCGGCGAAGCGTTTTTCCCAATAGGCGAGCGTGCCTTCCGGGACGGAGTAGACCGTGGTGCCGACTTCGCCGACGCCGGGACGGCCCTTGCCGATGTTGGGAAACGGAAAATAGGTCATCACCGAACCGGGCGTGCCAACCTCGTCGCCATAATAAAGATGGTAGACGTCGGGCGCGTCGAAATTGACCGTCTTCTTGACGCGGCGCAGGCCGAGCTTGTGGGTGAAGAAATCATTGTTCTGCCGGGCATCCCTCGCCATCGAGGTGACGTGATGGAGACCCTTGATCTGGTCGAGCATTGTCTTGCTCCTTCCCTTGTTGTTTGTGCGGCCCTCGCCGCTGTCCACGCCAATATGAGGACACGACCGCTTGCGGCAAAGGCGGCAAACACAGAATGGACTGTGCTGTAAAAGTGAACAGTCAAAAGAGTCTTGTTCACCAAAAGGCTAACACGGGCGGTCTTGCGCCCTTGCCGGAAATCGGTTCCATGAATGGCATTCGACCATGCAGCGAAAGGTATCGCGAGTGACAGGAAAAGCCAGGCGCCCGAACGTTCTCCTGATCACTTGCGACCAATGGCGCGGCGATTGCCTGTCGGCCGCCGGCCATCCCGTGGTGAGGACGCCGAATGCCGACGCGCTGGCCGCCGAGGGCGTGCTGTTCAAGCAGCACTATGGCGGCGCGGCTCCTTGCTCGCCGGCGCGTGCCTGCCTTTACACCGGCCTCTACCAGATGAACAACCGCGTCTGCCGCAACGGCTCACCGCTGGACGCCCGTCATGGCAACATCGCGCAGCACGCGCGCAGCATCGGCTACGATCCGACGCTGTTCGGCTACACCGACGTGGCGCTCGACCCGCGCCTGCTGACTTCAGGTGATCCAAGGCTGAGAAGCTATGAAGGCGTGCTGCCGGGATTCACGGTACGCCAGCTGCTGCCCGAGCATCAGAAGCAATGGCTCTCCTGGCTGAAGCAGCAGGGTATTGATGCCAGTGCCGGATCTCCTGACATCCATCGTCCTGCAGGCGAGGAAGACGATGATACCGTGACCGAGGCGCCGCCAATCTATTCGAAGGACCATACGCCGACGGCCTTCCTTGCCGGTGAGTTCATCCGCTGGCTCGGCGAGCAGGAACAGACCACGCCCTGGTTCGCGCATCTGTCCTTCATCAGTCCGCACCCGCCCTTCATCGTGCCGGAGCCCTACAACACGCTATACGATCCGGCCGACGGCCCGGCCTTTCACCGGGCGGAAAGCTGGCGGGCCGAAGCGCAGGGCCATCCCTATCTCGCTTATGATCTCAGCCAGCGGTATCGCGCGAATTTCCGCCCCGGCGCCGCTGGCAAGGTGCACGACTGGAGCGAGGATGATTTCCGCCGTATCCGGGCGATCTATTACGGCATGATCTCGGAGGTCGATACTCAGCTTGGCCTGATATGGCAGGCGCTCAAGCTTTCAGGCGCGTGGGACGACACCATCATTGTGCTGACCTCGGACCACGCCGAGATGATGGGTGACCATTACGCGCTGGGCAAGGGCGGCTACTTCGACGGCAGCTACCACATCCCGCTTATCATTCGCGACCCGCGGCATCGCAAGGCGGCCGGCAGCACGGTCGATCGCTTCACCGAAGCGGTAGACATCTTGCCCACGCTTATAGACCTGCTTGGCGAGCCCCCCGAACAGCATCTCGACGGATGCTCGCTGAAACCATTCCTGAGCGGCGGAAGCCCTGCCACCTGGCGTGACTCCGCGCATTGGGAGTTCGATTTCCGCTCGATCGCGGACGGCGACGCCGAAGCGCATTTCGGCATTGCCTCGCGCCAATGCAACCTGGCGGTCATCCGCACCAAAAAATTCAAATACGTGCATTTTGGCGGCGGCTTGCCACCTCTGCTTTTCAACGTCGAGGCAGACCCTAGCGAACTGACCAACCTCGCCGGCAGCCCTGCGCATCTGTCCACCCGCCTGCAATTCGCCGAACGGCTTCTCGCCTGGCGGGCCGAACATCTCGACCAGTCGCTGGCGCTGGCGGAGCTGACGGAGAATGGCGTGGTAGGACATGTGAGCAAGAGAATAGGCAGTAGGGAATAGGGCTTGCCTACTGCCCTACTGCCCTACTGCCCTACTGCCCTACTGCCCTACTTCACAATCAGGCGCTGCTGGTCACGCTTCTCGGCATAGCTGCCCTTATCATAGGCAGGCTGCGCCTCGAGCTGTTCCTTGGTGAAGGTGGTGTAGAGATACTTCTTGCCGTTCTTGTCGGTCATGAACTTCAGATTATCCAGGCCGACCGCAACCTCCTTCTCACCGATGCCGAGGAAGCCGCCGACATTGACGATCACCGCATCCGTCTTCTTATCGGGCGTCAGCACAACATCGCCGATCTCGCCGACCTTGGCGTCATTGGCGCCATAGACCGTCGCGCCCTTCAGATCTTCACCTCTGATTTCGCCAATCGGCATCTCGGTCAGCGTCGACTTGTCGATGGCTGCGGTCTGTGTCTGGTCAGGAGCGGTGGCATCAGGGGCTGTAGCCGCCGGTGCTTCGGCCGTCTTGTCCGCAGTCGCGGCGGCAGGAGCCGTGGTCGCGGCTGGAGCTGTTGCCGCCGGCTCATTGGATGCCGTGGTTGCCGGCACCGGATCATAGGCCTTGCGGTTGAAATCCGGCTGCGCCTGCAGCTCTTCCTTGGTGGTCTGCGCCACCAGCCAGCGGTCGCCGTTCTTCTCCGCCCACTGGGCCTTGTTGAAATCATAGGTGACGTTCTTGGCGCCGAGGCCGAGGAAGCCGCCGACGCCGATCACCAGCGATTCGGCCTTGCCATCCTTGGACAGCACGATGTCGTTTACGCTGCCGATGTTCTGCGCGTCGTCGCCGGTGCCGTTGTAGACAGTCTCACCAATGATGTTGGTGGCGAGGTTGCCGTCGGCGCGCTTCATCGGCTCGGCCGGAGCGGCTGCAGGAGCCTGTGCGGTATCCGTCGTCGCAGGCGCTTTCGGTGCTGCCGCGTCGGTGGAAGTGGCAGGAGCCGGCGCAGGCCCGTAGGGCTTGCTGTCGAACTCCGGATGCGCCGTCAGTTCGTCCTTGCTTGTCTGGGCCACCAGCCAACGGTCGCCGTTCTTTTCGGCCCATTGCAGCTTGTCGTAGTCGAAGGCGACATTCTTCGCCCCGACGCCCAGAAAGCCTCCGACGCCGATGACGACGGATTTGGCCATCCCGTCCTTGTCGAAGACGACATCAGTGACCTTGCCGATGTTCTCGGCATCATCGCCGGTACCGTTATAGACGGATTCGCCGATGATGTTGGTGACGATGCTGCCTTCAGCGCGCGGCACCGGAGCGGCCGCAGCCGGCTCCTGAACGGCAGGTGGGTTGGCTGGAGCAGGGGTCGTGCCGCTTTGCGCGAGCGCGCCCGTCGCGATCAACGTTGCGAGTGCGGTCGTGGCTAAAAGGGTGCGTATCATGGTAGTCTCTCCTGGTGCGTGATTTCATGCACGCCGCGCCCGATTGAACCGTCGCTGGGAAGATCGGGCGTGGCATCTCCACGGGTTCACAACGTCGTGACCATGCCGTTGTTCCGACAAAACTGGCGTGGATTTCGCACAGGAAAAACACGCAACAGTTGCGCGGGCGCTGATGAACACGCGCTGAATTGCGCCGTTTCGAACGGAACCTTTCCTGCATCGCCACGTTTCAGCCTGCGGCTGGGTTCGTCCCGGCCCGTTTAGGACTGACATAACGGAGCGGGGCATGAAATTTGCAGCGGTGCTGAACCGGGATGGCGGCACCTTGCGCACCACCGACCTCGCCGCCTTCTCCGACAGGATGCGCCAGACGCTGGAAACGGCAGGCCATTCGCTGAGTATCGAAGTGGTTGCCGGCAAGGACGTCGTGGAGAGCCTCGACAGCGCCGCCTCGCGCCGCGCCGTCGATGTCGTGCTGGCGGGTGGCGGTGACGGAACCATTTCAGCGGCGGCCGCGAGACTGATGGGCAAGAAAAAGGCGCTTGCCATCTTGCCGGCCGGCACCATGAACTTGTTCGCGCGTGGCCTCGGCATTCCGCAGTCGCTCGATGCCGCGCTGAAATCCTTCGCCGACGGTGAGATCATCGCCGTCGACATGGCCACCGCCAATGGCCGTCCCTTCGTTCATCAATTCTCGATCGGCATGCATGCGAAGATGGTGCAACTGCGTCAGGGAATGGAATTCGGCTCGCGCCTGGGCAAGATCGGCGCTTCGGCCAAGGCGGCATGGGCGACAATCAAGAACCCGCCGGCGATGAACGTCACGCTCGCTATCGGCAAGGCCGAGATGACGGCGCGCATCTCAGGCATCGGCGTCACCAACAATCTGTTCGGTGAAGGCCATCTGCCCTATGCGGACAATCCTTCGGGCGGCGTGCTCGGCATCTACGTCACGGTGGCGCAACAGCGCGCCGAACTGATGAAATTCCTATTCAACGTGGCGCGCGGCAAATGGCGCGACAACGAACATGTCGAGATTCACCAGGCTGACCGCACCGTCCTGAAAATCCATTCCGGCAGCAGAAAGTTCCGCGCCGTCATGGATGGCGAACTGGTCAGGCTCGAGCGTGAGACGACGATCGAAATCCAGCCCGGCGCGCTGAATGTCCTGGTGCCGGCCAGCATCGCCGAGGCAAAGGCCGCCTGATGCAATCTCCAACCATGACGGCCGAAAATCTAGCCGCCCGGCGCGCTTCCTTGCTGCGTCGCCGGTGTCTTGACCACCTCACCATAGATTTCGGCGATGCCCCAAGCCGCAAAGGCCAGAAGCAGCCCGGCGATCAAGATGCGCAGGCCATGCCAGCCCCACCGCCCCTGCCGCGCTTTGTCCTCGGGAATGATCTTGGTCATGGCCGGTCCCTGTTTCGTTTTGCGCCCGTCGGCGCACTCGGCAAATCACGGTCGGGTAACGGTTCCTCGCTAGGATGGTTCCGGGAGGCAAGCTTGTCACGGGCCGGTGCGTCGGCAGGACTGCGAAGACCGGCATGGGCATTTGGGGTTTGGGGTGGATAACAAGGTAGAAATACGAGCGAGCCTGCCGGCCGAGGTGGCGCTGGCGGTCAATGCCGAAGACCGGCTGGCCGTGCTGCACGGGCTGGAGATGCTCGATACGGCGGCTGACCCGGATTTCGACCGCATCACCAGCCTTGCCGCGGCCGTGATGCAGGCGCCCACCGCCCTTGTCACACTCGTCGACATCGAGCGGCAATGGTTCAAGTCGTGCTTTGGCCTCGACGAGACCGAAACCGCGACCGGCATCTCTTTCTGCGCCCATGCCATCGCCGCCGGCGACGAGCCCATGGTGGTGACGGACGCAACGACGGACCCGCGCTTCAGAACCAACCCGCTGGTCACCGGCAAACATCATGTGCGCTTTTATGCCGGCGCGCCGATGGTGGTGGCAGGCGCCAGGATCGGCACGCTGTGCGTGCTCGACCGCAAACCGCACGCCTATCCTTCCGGGGCAAAGCTCGACCAGTTGAAGACGCTGGCCGGCCTCGCCGCCAGCCTGTTCACCTTGAAGGACGCCACCCGCAGCGGCGCCATTGCCGAAGCAGCCCTGGCGCGCGAGGAAAAGCGGCGCGCCATCGCGCTCGACGCGGCTTCGCTCGCCAGCTGGGCATGGGACATCCGCACCGACATGATCGAATGCGATGTCCGGCTATCGGAACTGTTCAACCTGCCGCGCTCCACCCGGCTGCGGGCGCGCGACATCCTGACCGCCATCGACCCGCGCGATGTCTACCAGACCGAAACCCGCTTTCGCGATGCCCTGTCCGGCAGCGACGACTATTTCGGCGAATACCGGGTGAAGGGCTTTCATCCGCCGCGCTGGGTGGCCACGCGCGGCCGCGTCATCGAGCGCGACGGCGATGGCAAGCCGACGCTGATCTTCGGCGTCAACTACGACATCTCCGAACGCAAGCTCGGCGAGGAGCGGCAGCGGCTTCTGCTGCGCGAGCTTAACCATCGCGTCAAGAACACGCTGGCGACCGTCCAGGCGCTGGCGACGCAGACCGTGCGTCATGCCCGCCAGCCCAGCGAATTCCTCGATGCCTTCGGCGCCCGGCTTCAGGCGCTGGGCATCGCCCACAACCTTTTGTCCGACCGCGAGTGGCGCGGCATCGGCATCCGCGAACTCGTCCAGATCGAGATCAGGCCGTTCGACACCGCTGACCAGCCGCGTATCACGATCTCCGGCGCCGATCTCTTGCTGTCGCCGGACCAAGCCGTCGGGCTCGGGCTTATCCTGCACGAACTGGCCAACAACGCGCTGCAACATGGATCGCTGTCGATTGCATCGGGCAAGGTCGATCTCGGCTGGAAGACGCAAGGCAGGAAGGGCAACCGCCGCCTGGTGCTGACCTGGCGCGAAAGCGGCGGCCCCGAAGTCGCCCCGCCGGAGCGCCACGGCTTCGGCTCGATCCTCATCCGCCGCAGCCTGGCCAAGGTCATTTCAAGCGAAGTGACCCATGAATTCCGGCCGGAAGGCGTGTTCGCCGAAATATCGATGCCGCTGGAAGATCTGTCCAAGTGACGGATCTTTGATCCCAGGCCGGGGCGTTATTTCCCCTCCCCGGCATCCGGATCGTCGGGCTTCACGTTCTCGCGGTAGATGGCATAGGCGGCGAGCGCCACGGCCGGGCCCAGAATGACACCGAGGCCACCTTTTCCCTTGAGCAAGGTCGGCAGCACGGCGAGGGCGGCCGTGATGCCGATCGCCTTCATGTCAGCACTGCGCCGCCTTGCCTCGCGGCGGGCACGGGCGCCCGACATCAAACGATGGACCAGGAGAACGAGCCCGGCGATCACCAGAAAACCGACACCGAAGCCAAGCGCGGCGGCGAACGATCCATAGCGGACGGCGGCCCAGATATAGCCTGCCCCGACCAGGAAGCCGAGACCGCACAATGCCGCCAAAGCGGCAATCGCATAGACGATGGCCGCCGTACGTGCGCGACGTATGGCGGCCACGGTTTCACCCGAGGCGAAACCCGAGAGCAGGGATGCCAACAGTCCCATTTGGGGAACTAGCGACGTGCGAGCAGCGCGAAGAGGAAGCCGACGCCGGCGGCGATCGCCAGCGACGTCACCGGCTTCTCGCGGACATTTGCCAGCAACTGCGCCTCGATGTCCTTGGCACTGCCGCGCAGGCTGTCGAACGCCGCTTCGCCCTGCGCACGCAATTGCTCGACGCCTTCGGTGGCCGCGCGGCGGGCAGTGCCATAGCCGTGTTCGCCGGTTTTGGCCAACTGCTTGGTGAGCTTGTCGATATCCGCCTTCAACTGCCTGATGTCGGCTTCGAGGTCCGAATTCGCCCGCGCCTCGTTGGCGCTCTTTCCTGCGGCGGTTGCCATTGCTTAACTCCTTGTGATTGCTCGATTTCAAACGCGCCTTGCGCCTCAAGGTTCCGGCATTGGGACAAACTAGAGCAACTCTAGGAAAAGTGTGAAACGGTTTTCCGTCCGGAGTTGCGTCAAAACAAAGAGATAGAGCAGTTCGCTATTTCCGTGAAACAGTGAACTGCTCTAGCCGAAAACATACGCATGCGCACCAATCGCCAATCCATGGCCAGAAACGCGTCTCAGATCAGCGGGCGACGCCCCTCGCCCAGCCCTTCCCAGCCGGCGAGTTGCTTGAGCCCTTCCGCATCGACCACCTCGCAACCACCATCGCGCCAGAGAATCAGCTTGCGATCCATCAGTTTGCGGATCGTCTTGTTGGTGTGAACCAGCGAAAGGCCGAGCGTGTCGGCGATATGTTGTTGCGTAATCGGAATCTGGATGGATTGCTTGCCGTTCAGCCCCACGACCTTGGCACGGCTGCCGATGAAGGCAATCAGATAGGCGGCGCGCTCGATCGCGCTGCGGCGGCCGACACTGAGCAGGTTCTCGTCCAGCATGCGTTCCTCGCGTGACGCGATCCAGGTGATGTCGTAGGCGAGACCAGGATGGTTGCGGTAAAGTTCATGCAGACTGTCGCGCTCGAAGACGCAAAGCAGCATTGGCGACAGGGCCTCGACGGAATGCTGCATTTCCCCCATGACGCTGCCTTGCAGGCCGATGAGATCGCCGGGCATGAGGTAGTTGAGGATCTGCCGGCGACCGTCCGGCAACAGCTTGTAGCGGAACGCCCAGCCGGACAGTACCGTGTAGAGATGAGCGCTGTGGCTTCCTTCCACGATGACCGTGGCGCACTTGTCGACCGCCAGTTCCCCTTTCTTGAAGGTACTGATGAAGGCCAGCTCCTGCTTTTCGAACTCGCGGAAAACCGGCAATGGCCGCAAAGGGCACTTCTCGCAAGGATATTGTCGACTGGATAGGGAGCGCCCATTCTGGCCTGGCATTTCGACCCCTCTTCGAAAGCCTGCCGGTCAGCAGGTATGTCTAAAACGTTTTGCCAGGATCGGAGTTCCGCGCTAGGGCCATGTCTTTTTTAAATGACAGCGCGCCGAATTGCGATCATGACTCCCGGCGTTTCAAGGAGCCACTACCGTGCCCAATTTGCTTGACGGATTGCGAATTCTCGTCCTCGAGGACGAATTCCTCATCGCCATGGATGTCGAGCAGCTCTGCCGCGACCACGGCGCCGGCGAGGTGGTGGTTGCCCGCGACCTGGCCGAGATCGATGGCCGAAAGGTGGCAACGCAATTCGACGCGGCCATCGTCGATCTGATGCTGGGCGGCACCTCGACGCTCGAATTCGCCGCCGGCCTGCGTGAGACAGGCGTGCCTTTCGTGTTTGCCTCCGGCTATTCCGATGCGGACGAGATCAAGGCATCCTTTCCAGGGGTGAAGCTCGTCACCAAGCCTTATTCGGGCGAAGATCTCGTCGAAGCGGTGGCGCTGGCCTATGGACGCGGATCTCCGGGGTGAGATCGATCCGGGTCCGCTACCCGGATCTCACGTCAATGCGCCGCAGTCCCCGTGACCTGGGCCGAGATCGCATCGGGACCGTATTCGTCCTCGCCGGAAATCTTGAGAATCTCCTGCAGGCGCGTGCGCGCCCTGCTGACGCGGCTCTTGATCGTTCCGACCGCGCAACCGCAGATTTCAGCGGCCTCCTCATAGGAAAAGCCCGATGCGCCGATGAGGATGATGGCCTCGCGCTGGTCTTCTGGCAACTGCTCGAGAGCGCCACGAAAGTCCTTGAGATCGAGTTGGCCGTGCTGGGCCGGATGCACCGCGAGCCTGGCCGTCATGATGCCGTCGCTGTCCTGCACTTCGCGGCCGCGTTTGCGCATCTGCGAATAGAATTCATTGCGCAGGATGGTGAAAAGCCATGCCTTGAGGTTGGTGCCCGGCTGGAAGCTCTCATGCTTGTCCCAGGCCTTGACCAGCGTTTCCTGAACGAGGTCGTCGGCCTTGTCGGCATTCTGCGTCAACGACACGGCAAAGGCCCGCAAGCTCGGGATTGCCCCAAGCAGATCGGTCTTGAAGCCTTGGGAGACCGCTGCCATGGCTCAGTCCTTCTTCTGTGCGGGTTCGGCCTGTTCCAGCTGGCTGAGCAGCTGGGCAAAGCGATCCGGCACATCGTCAGAGACCAGCTCGTCATAATATTGTTTGAGTTTGCGCCCGATTTCGGAGTTGGCCCCGAGCGGGTCACCGACGCCGTTCCGGCGCCTGCCCTCGGCGCCAGCCAAAATATCTTTCGTCATATCCTTCATTTCGCCCTTATATTCCCAGCACTAGGCCGCTCATACTCAACTCGGCACAAGGCAAGCGGCTCCCTCGTCTGGTTGCCCATCCCGACCGCAAAACGCCGTTATCGGCTTTTCGTTCCATATCGGCCGGAACTTTTTGAGAAAACCCGCGTTGTATTAGCGGGGCTTGCAATCAGCTTGACCTGCAATCCGGGCAATCGCGTCATACTGAGGGAGACGTCTTATCATGAGTTTATCCGCTACCATCGCACCGCACCTGCCGTTCCTGCGCCGCTTCTCGCGCGCCGTCTCGGGATCGCAAGAGAGCGGCGACGCGCTGGTCGCTGCGATGCTTGAGGCCATCATCGCCGATGTCGACATCTTCCCCGATGCATCGAGCGACCGTATCGCTCTGTACAAGGTCTTCGCCAAACTTTTCACGTCCGTCGCCATCCGCGTGCCGCAGGAGCAGGCCCAATCGGCGTGGGAACAGCGCGCCGCCGCCAATCTCAACGCCATCGCGCCCCTTCCGCGCCAGGCCTTCCTGCTGGTTGCCGTCGAGGGTTTCAGCGAGGACGAGGCAGCCGAGATCCTCGACGTCGGCGACCAGCAATTCTCCGAGCTGCTTGCCCAGGCAAGCAACGAGATTTCCCGCCAGGTGGCGACCGATGTGCTCATCATCGAGGACGAACCGCTGATCGCCATGGACATAGAGGAGATGGTCGAGAGCCTCGGCCATCGTGTCGTTGGAACCGCGCGCACGCACGCCGAAGCGGTGACGATGTTCGGCAAGACGCGGCCGAAGATGGTCCTGGCCGACATCCAGCTCGCCGACGGCAGTTCGGGCATCGAGGCGGTCAACGAGATCCTGTCGTCAACCTCCGTGCCGGTGATCTTCATCACTGCCTTTCCCGAACGCCTCCTGACCGGCGAACGCCCCGAACCGGCCTTCCTGGTGACCAAGCCGTTCAATCCCGACATGGTCAAGGCACTGATCAGCCAGGCGCTGTTCTTCGATCGTCAGGCGAAGGCCGCCGCATAAGTCGCTGCCTTTCCAGCCGGGAAAGCCAAACCCAAAGGCCGCCCGATGCGAATGCGTCGGGCGGTTTTTTTGCCAAACCGGACCCATCCGTCGCGAATTTCGAGGCGCTTTGCCTCGAGCAGTTCACCGTGTCAGGGAAACGTCGAGCTGCTCTAAGTTGTTGTTTTGACGCAATTCCCAAAGGAACGCGCTACGCGCTTTCCCGGGAAAATCGTTCACACTTTTCCTGGAGTTGCTCTAACGGTTTGCAAGCATCGCCTTTTTCGGCAAAGGGTGGAACAAACCGCACCCACCCACGTTTTCCCTGCAGCATTCGGAAGGAGATGAACCATGCTTTACTGGGCGCTCGTATTTCTCGTTGTGGCGATTATCGCCGGCGCGCTTGGTTTCGGCGGCATCGCCGGTACATCCGCCGGCATAGCGCAGATATTGTTCTTCATCTTTCTCGCCTTCCTGGTCATTTCGCTCCTGGCCGGCCTGTTCAGACGGGCGTGAGGCGAGCGCTTCTCCGAGCGAACACTGGAAGCCGCACCCCTCAAACGGTTTCCAGCCACCGCCGGGCGGTATCCTTCAAAGGAGACCGTCCGGCGGACCGTTTTTGGGGGGATGGCTCCTCGGAAACTTCATTTGGGAACCCATTTCATAGTGAGCCGTTCAGCGTGCGTTGGGTGGACAGATCGACCGATGCGTTCCAGGACTGCAGATAAGACGGAAGGCGCACGGAGCGACGAAGTCATCGCCATGCATCCGGCCGAAAGTGGCATGCAGCTTGGCCGGGCTCTTCTTCACGCACTGCACAATGCCGGCATTTCCGTCCTCTATCAGGATCGCGACATGAAAACCGTCTGGGCCCGCAACATGCGCGCGCCCTGGATTTCAGACAACTCCGACGGCAATGGCATCCTGCCTATGGCGCAGGCCGACCGCATCAGCACCGCCAAGCGCGAAGTGGTCGCCACCGGCAACCCGGAGCGCCTTGAGATCAGTGTTCCTGTCGAAAACGGCGTACGCTGGTTCCAGGTCTGGGTCGATGCCGACCGCGGCGACGCCGGCGACGTGCAAGGTGTCGTCACCACCATGGTCGAGACGACCGAGCAGAAGCGGCGCGAACAGACGCTGACGACGCTGCTGCGCGAGGTCAGCCACCGCTCGAAGAATCTGCTGGCGATCATCCAGAGCATCGCGACGCAGACCGGTCGCTATTCCGACGGCATCGGCGACTTCCTCACGCGCTTTCGCGGCCGGCTGCAGTCGCTTTCCTCCTCCCAGGATCTGGTGACATCTTCCAACTGGCGAGGTGCGGCGCTTCATGAATTGGTGACGAGCCAGGTCGGCCGCTATGGCACGAACACATCGCATAGCCTTCGCCTCCGGGGCGCCAACCCCTATCTCAATCCCAATGCCGCACTGCATATCGGCCTGGCGATGCATGAACTCGCAGTCAACTCGGTCAGCTACGGCGCCCTGTCCCGACGGGATGGATTCGTCGAGGTGACCGCCAATCTCGAGATCATCGCCCCTGGCGAGGTCACACTCTCGCTGACATGGGCCGAAGCCATAGGAACCAATGGCGGCCGAGGGAGCCAAAAGCGTTTCGGCAGCGTCGCGCTGGAGCGGGTGGTGCCGGCATCCCTGAGCGGAACCGCAAGCCTCGACATCGCGGACGGCCGCCTTGAATACCGTCTTGTCGTCCCACACAGCAATTTCGAGACGCAGTGAACGACTAGAGCGTGATGTCTGGACAAAGGGAGACCGTTTGCCCAGAGATCTTGCGCTATCTCTTTGATTTAGAGGCGGATTCAGATTTCAGGTCGATCCGACCAGAAATCATCCGGCTCTGGCCGCAATCAACGATCCTTAACCGGCTGTTCACCATAAGGGCGGATGCTGTTTTTCCCAGATGCCGCTGCAATCCGCTGGGTTGCGGCACGGTGTGGGAGGAATGCTTGGCGGTCGCCGACATGAACAGACTGGAACAGGCTGCCCGTGTTTCGATGGGCGAATTCCAGGATCATGAAGCATCCGCGGAACCGCTTAGCTCGCCGCATCACACATTGCTGTGGGGCATCGTCCTGGCGGCGGCCTCGACAATTCTCCTCATCGCTATGTTCCAGCTGACCTGACCGAACCCCTGCTGGCAACAGTGCGCGCTGTTAACCGGTTCAGCGCCGGCATTATTCGCATGTCACCCCGACCGCTCAGGAACTTTTGGCCGATACGGGCCGTTGTTGAGGCGAGAGGACATGTCGCCATGGAACACATCGCTGCATTGTTGCTTGTCATCGGCTGCAGCAACTCGATGACCGATTGTCGTGAGCTGCAGGTGCCGGTGAGCATTTTCGAAAACGCCGACGAATGCACCGCCGAACGGCCGTTTGCCATGGGCGACGTGCAGGGGCAGGCGCAGCACATCGTCGCCAGATGTCTCGCTGTCGATCCAGCACTTGAGGATGACTACGACCAGGTCGTCTGGAAGGTGCTTCCCGACGGCAGCCTCGACGCCTCTCTTGCCATTTCCAGCCTTGTCATGGCATCGAATGCGGCGCGCCCAGAAAAAGACTATCTTAGCCAAGAATAAATTCGCGCAGCAAAGGCCGTCATTTCATGCTAAATGGCTGCTGGAGCTTACCAAAGTGTGGACACAAAGTGAGGAGTGACTCTATGCGGAAGATGATTATTGCCATGGTTGCGGTTGCCGCTCTCAGCGGCTGCACCTCGACCGAGCAGGACGTGGTTGGCGGCGGCTTGATTGGCGCCGGTATCGGCGGTCTGGTCGGCGGCGGCAAGGGCGCGCTGATCGGTGCAGCTGTCGGTGCCGGGTCCGGCCTGCTGGTGCGCAACCTGCGCAATGGTTATTGCCAGTATCGCGATCATCGCGGCCGGATCTACACGGCCCGCTGCAACTGATTCGGCGATAGTCGAAACTTCGATCCGGAGGCCGGTTCGCCGGCCTCCGGATTTTGCACGTATGGGCGTGCCATTTGCTGTCGGCCTGAATATTCGTCTCAGCCTGTCAGCGGAATTTTGATTTCCACCTTCAGACCGTCGGCCTGAAAATCGCGCTTGATCGTGCCGCGCAGTTCGCGCGTGACGTTGAGGTCGATCAGCTTGGTGCCGAATCCGGTCTCGGCCGGCGCCTCGACTTTTTTCTTCCCGGCCTCCCGCCAGTTCAGCGCCAGTGTCCGCTCCCGCCCGCGCCCTTCCACCGACCACTCGACTTTGAGCGCCCAGTCGCTCCTGAGCGAATTGGCGGAATTGCCGGCTTCGCCATATTTGAGCGCATTGGTCGCCAGCTCATGGAAGGTCAGGCCAAGCGCCTGCGTCGTGGTCTCGTCGAGCAGCACCTCCGGCCCCGACAACAACCCCTCGGGGAGGTCCTTGCCGAATACCTGGCCAAGCTCGATGCGCAGGAGGTCTGCGAGATCGGCCTTCTGCCAGCGCGAGCGCGTCAGCATGTCCTGGGAGGCTGCCATCGCCTGCAGCCTGGCCGAAAAAGACGCCGAAAACTCGTTGACGTCGGTCGCCCGCGACGCCGTCTGCCGCGCGATCGCCAGCACCCGGGTGATCGAATTCTTGATGCGATGCTTCATCTCCTGCAGCATCAGGTCCTTTTCGAGCAGGCTCTTTTCGGTCGTCTCGTGCAGGCGCGAGGCCGCCTCATAGGCGCGCTCCTGATAGCGCGCCACCAGCGCGATGGCGCCCGCCGCGAGCAGGCCGAACAGCCCCAGCATCACAGGGATGGCGCGCGACGACGGCTGCGAGAAGGCGCTGGTCGGCCGAAACAGCACCGTCCACCGGCGGCCGGCTACCGTGAGCTTGCGGGTGACCAGCAGCCGGTCGCCAAAGGCGGAGGCCGGTGGGGTCTCCGACCGGAACAAGAGATTGTCGCCGCTCACCGCGCCGTCATAGATCTCGGTGTTGACCGGCAGCAGCGGCGCGCGACTGAGCGCGATCTGGAACAGGTCCCGCGCCCGGAAGGCCGCATAGAGAAAGCCCGCGGTCGAGGATCGCGATGCGTTGATGACCTCTGGCGCGGTTTCGACGTTGAGCCGCACGAAAACCAGGAAGCCGGGGAAGGTCTGTGTCGCGCCTGTGCCCTGGCCCAGTTGCACCAGCCCGCTCGCGTGCTGCTTGTCGTCGGCCATCGCCTGCTCGATCGCCGCGCGCCGCACTCGTTCGCTGAACATGTCGTAGCCGATGCCCGTCTGGTTGGACGGATCCAGCGGCTCGAAGAGCATGATGGGCGTGCGCCAGGGCTGCGTCGTCTCCGGATAGATCGGATGGCTGGCGCCGAAATCGTGCAGGATGTCTCGTTCGGCCGCCGCCTCGTCCCCCGTCTTGACGAGCCTGAGGAATCCGATGCCCCGCAGGCCGGCGAAATTGTTGTCGATGTCCAGCGCGTTGAAAAACGCCTTGAACTCGCTGTGGGAGATATCTCCATTGCGGGCGTCGAACAGGGCCTGTGTCGACCGCAGCAGCGACAAATGCAGATCGATACGGCTCTCGATCCGGTTGAGCGCGTCGTCGGCCGCCGCTTCGAACTTGATGCGGGAGGCTTCCTGCGTCGCGAAATAGGCGAACCCCGCCATGGTCATGCTGATCAGCGCTACGGCGATGAACGCAACGATTGGAAAAAGTTTCTTCAACGGATGATGCGGTCCATGAGCAATACCGGACCTTTATGGGCAAGTCGTCAGGCCAACACAATGGCAAGGCCAAGCCATCGCGATCACTGGCATATCACGTGAGCGGCAACCGGCCATGCCGATCAGCGCATCTCGGGCGGTCGGCAGGCCTCAGGCGGCGATCTTCAGCGCGCCCGGCCCTGGGATGGCGCCCGGAGGACATTTGCCCAGGATGATCATGCCGAGCACTTCGTCCTGGGTTACATCGGTGGTGCGCGCGGTGCCGACGACCTGGCCGTTCTTCATCACGCAGACCCGGTCGGCCAGCTCGAAGACGTCGTGGATGTCATGGCTGATCAGGAAGATGCCGATACCATCGGATTTTAGCTGTTTGACCAGTTCGCCGACCTGCGCCGTCTCCTGCGGACCAAGGGCTGCCGTCGGCTCGTCCATGATCAGGATGCGGGCGTTGAACAGGATCGCGCGCGCGATCGCCACCGACTGGCGCTGGCCGCCCGACAGCTTGATCACCGGCTCCTTGAAGCGCTGGAAGCGCGGATTGAGCCGGCCCATCACCTTGCGGGCCTCGGCCTCCATGGCAACGTCGTCGAGCGTGCCCCAGCCGGTCATCAGCTCGCGGCCGAGGAACAGATTGGCGGCGGCGTCGACGTTGTCGGCCAAGGCGAGCGTCTGGTAGATGGTCTCGATGCCGTATTTCTTGGCGTCGCGCGGGTTGGAGATCGAAGCCTCCTCGCCATTGACGAAGATCTGGCCGGCATCGCGCTTGTAGGCGCCTGACAGGATCTTGATCAGCGTCGATTTGCCGGCGCCGTTATGGCCGAGCAGCGCCACGACCTCGCCGGGGAAAAGATCGATCGAGGCATCGTCGACGGCGCGGATGCCGCCAAAGGCGATCGAGATGTTGCGCATGTCGATCAGCGGCGTGCCAGGGGCCGCAGTTATGGGGGCAGTTGCGGGAGCGATTTTGTCGGCCATGATCGTTTTTCTCCCCTAAACCCGCTTGCGATAGACGGTGTCGAGCCACACCGCGATGACCAGCACGGCGCCGACGACGATGCTCTGCAGCGGCGAGTCGATGCCGAGCAGCACCATGCCCGACTGCAATGACTGCATCAGAAGCGCGCCCAGCATGGCGCCCATCACGGTGCCGGAACCGCCGGCGAGCGACGTGCCGCCGATTACGGCGGCGGCGATGACCAGAAGCTCGTCCAGCGTGCCCAGCGCATTGGTCGACGCGTTGAGCCGGGCCGACGAGATCGCCGCGCTGACCGCCGCCAGCACGCCCATGATCATGAACACCTTCATGGTCACCCAGCGGGTGTTGATGCCGGCAAGTTCGGCCGCCTCCGGATTGCCGCCAATAGCGAAGACGTAGCGGCCGAAACGCGTACGCTTGGTGATGAAGGTCATGATGATGCCCACGGCCACCGCCATCAGCACCGGTATGGCAATGCCATGCGCGATGTACAGCCCGCCTTCGGGAACGGTAATGCCGTTCTGCTGGGCATACTGGCGCACGATGCCGATCGGCCATGGATAGGAATTGGCGATCCAGACGGCGCCTAGGATAGCGGCGCAGGCAACCACGCCAAGCAAGGTCTCGGCCCAGACAGGGCGCAGCGGAAAGTGGAACCGCTTGCGCTGCGACCTGCCGTTGAGCAGCATGAAGGCGACCGCCACGCAGGCGACGACACCGACGATCCAGCTGGCGGTGGCGCCGATCGAGCCGCGTGGTCCGCCGCCCATCAGCTGGAAAGTCGTGTCGAGCGGCGCGACCGTGCGCCCGCTGGTAATCAGCCATGCCATGCCGCGCCAGACCAGCAGGCCGCCCAGCGTCACGATGAAGGCCGGAACCTCCATATAGGCGATGATGAAGCCCTGGAACGCGCCGATCAGGAGACCAAGCGCCACGCCAGCCGCCAGCGCGATGATCCAGAGCCAGGGGTTTCCAAGCTGGAAACCGACGACGCGGATGAGGAATTCAGCCTGCGCCACGCCCATGATCATGCCGATCACGCCTTCGACGGATCCAACCGAGAGGTCGATGTTGCGCATGACGATGACCAGCACCATGCCGGTCGCCATGATCGCGACCGACGAGGTTTGCACCGACAGGTTCCACAGATTGCGCGGTGTCAGGAAAAGCCCGCCCGACAGGATATGGATGCCGACCCAGATGACCAGCAGTGCACCGACCATGCCGAGCATGCGCGTATCGAGCTCGGTAGCCTTGAGGAACCGTCCGACGGCGCTGAGTTCGGATGCACGCGCCTTGTCCGTTGCAGTGCTGCCGACCGGTTGATTAGAGGTCGTGTCGGTCATGCTATCCTCCCACCGGTTTACCGTCTGGCGCGGGTACCGAACATGGATGCTATTTGCTTTCCGCGGTCATTTGAAGCGGGAAGCCCCTTGAGAAACGCCGCGGCTTTTGGGCCGCGGCGTCGATATCGAACGGTATTGCGCCGTTTTAGTTGCAGGCGGCGACGCTGCCGGCGGCGACGCCCGCGCAGACTTCGTCCTTCTTGATCCAGCCGGCGTCGATGACGACGTTGAGATTGTCCTTGGTGATGGCCACCGGGGTCAGGAACAGCGACTTGACGGTGTTGCCGCCAGGCGTCGTGAAGTCCTTAACACCGGCGATGTCGGTCATCTTCTTGCCGTCGGCCAGCTGCGAGGCGATCTCGGCGGCGTTCTTGCCGAGTTCGCGCGCGTCCTTCCACACCGACACGGTCTGGGTGCCAAGCGCGATGCGGTTCAGCGCGGCATGGTCGCCGTCCTGACCCGAAACCGGCACGGTGCCGGCAAGACCCTGCGCCGTCAGCGCCGCGACGACGCCGCCGGCGGTGCCGTCATTGGCCGCGACGACCGCGTCGACCTTGTTGTCGTTGGCGGTCAGGAACTGCTCCATGTTCTTCTGGGCGTTGGCGGGCAGCCAGCCATCTGTATAGGCCTCGCCGACATTCTTGATCTTGCCGCTGTCGATGGCAGCCTTGAGCACTTCCATCGAGCCCGCGAACAGGAAGTCGGCGTTCGGATCGGCGCCCGAGCCCTTGATGAAGACATAGTTGCCTTCCGGCTTGGCCTTGAACACCGCGCTGGCCTGCAAACGGCCGACTTCCTTGTTGTCGAAGGTCAGGTAGAAGACGTCCTTGTTCTCGATCAGGCGGTCATAGCCGACGACCGGAATGCCTTCGTCCAGCGCCTTCTGCACGGCCGGGCCGATGGCCGAGGCATCCTGGGCCAGGATGATCAGCGAATTGGCGCCCTGCGAGATCAGGCTCTCGACATCGGTAAGCTGCTTGCCGGGATTGGACTGCGCATCGGCGGAAATGTACTTGTCGCCGGCGGCCTCGATCGCCTTCTTCATGGCGGCCTCGTCGGTCTTCCAGCGCTCTTCCTGGAAGTTGGACCACGAAACGCCGATGACCTTGTCCTTCGCCTGCGCGACCGACGCAAGCGTCAGCGACATGGCGACACCCGCCAGGATGGCGGCTGTGAATCTCTTCATGATATTCCTCCCTGCGCCGCGTATGGCGCGACCAAACTGGCCCTAAGGCCGGCACAAAGGCCCTATTTTTTCGAGCCTCGAAAAAACACTGATCCAACACCGGAACGCTGTCAACAACGATTCTGATGGATTTTGATGTCCCTCTGACTTTTTTTCGAGCTTCGCAATAAATAAATGACAGCACAGGCCGCTTCTGCCAGTATTTGACCGTATCGCCGGCAGCGTTCGAGGGAGGACCGGAAGAACCGCGGCGACCGGGAGGATGTGAAAAAACATGTCGGTCGGAATCCGCCACGACGATCTGCGCCGGCGCAACCGCGCCATGGTGATCGCGGCCGTGCGCCGGGCCGGCCGGCCCTCGCGCACCGAGATCGCAGCGACCACCGGCCTCAGCCATTCGACCATATCGGCGATTTCCTCCGACCTGATCGGTGAAGGCATCCTGGCCGAGGGCAAGCCGAGCGAGGCCGGCGCGCTGAAACGCGGCAGGCCGCAGGTCGGCCTCGGCCTCAATCCGGAGGCTGCGGCTGTGATGACCGTGGTGCTGTCGCTGAATTTCCTGTCGGTCGCAGTCATCGACTATGCCGGCCAGGTGATATCGGAGGAACAGCGCCGGCTGGACACGCTGACCATGTCGCGCGAGGCGCTGATCGGCGAGTGCGTGGCCATAGTGCGGCGGCGCCTCGAGGATTCCGACATCGACGTACGCAGCGTCGCCCGCATCGCGCTGGCGATCCAGGGCATCACCGACACCGAGGCCCGGGCGATGCTGTGGTCGCCGATCACACCGCAGACCGACATCGCCTTCGCAGACATACTCGAAGCAGAGTTCGGTATCCCCGCCACCATGGAAAACGACTGCAACATGATGGCGGTGGCGCTGCGCTGGCGCGATCCCGAGCGCTACCGCGACGACTTCATCGCCATCCTGCTTTCGCACGGCATCGGCATGGGGCTGGTGCTGAAGGGCGAGCTGTTCACTGGCACCCATTCCTCAGGCGGCGAATTCGGCCACATGATCCACCGGCCGGGCGGCGCGCTCTGCCGCTGCGGGCGGCGCGGCTGTGTCGAGGCCTATGCCGGCAATTACGCCATCTGGCGCAACGCCAGGCAGCTCAGCGAGGACACCGAGCCGGTGGCCGATGTCAGCGACGCGCAGATGCGGGCGCTGGCCGCGACGGCACGGGAACGGGACGGGCCCGAGCGCGAAGCCTACCGCAAGGCCGGGGAGGCACTCGGCTACGGCCTCGGCAGCCTGTTTGCGCTGATCGATCCCGCGCCCGTCGCCATGGTCGGCGTCAGCGCCGCTGCCTTCGACCTGATCGAGCCGGCATTGCGCGAGGCCATCGCCCAGACCGCCGGCGGCCAGCACTCGAAATCGATCTCCTTCGACACCGAGCCGAACGAACTGCCGCTGATCCGCGAAGGCTGTGCCATGCGCGCGCTGACCTTCGTCGACCAGGAGATTTTCGCGCCCGGCGTGCAAACGAAAGCAGGCCCTGCCGCGAAGAAAAACGTCGCCTGAGTCAGTTCGTGCTCAATCCTCGCGGATCGCGTAGCCCGCCCCACGGATGGTGCGGATGACATCCGGCATGCGGCCATTGTTGACCGCCTTGCGCAACCGGCCGACATGCACGTCCACGGTGCGCTCGTCGATGTAGATCGTCTCGCCCCAGACATTGTCGAGCAGTTGGCTGCGCGAGAACACGCGCCCGGGGTGCCGCATCATGAATTCGAGCAGGCGGAATTCGGTCGGCCCGAGCCGGATCTCGCTCTTCTTGCGGTAGACCCGGTGCGATTCACGGTCGAGCACGATATCGCCGACCTTGAGCACGCTGGACAGCACTTCCGGCTTGGCGCGGCGCAGCAGCGCCTTGACGCGGGCCATGAATTCCGGCGTCGAGAACGGCTTGACCAGATAGTCGTCGGCGCCGGTGGAGAGCCCACGTACACGGTCGCTTTCCTCGCCCCGGGCGGTCAGCATGATGATCGGCAGCCGCTCGGTCTCGGGCCGCATTCGCAGGCGCCGGCAGAGTTCGATGCCGGACACCGCCGGCACCATCCAGTCGAGCACAAGGAGGTCGGGCACGTTCTCCTGCAGGCGGATTTCGGCTTCGTCGCCGCGGGTCACCACCTCGACCTGGTAACCCTCCGATTCCAGATTGTAGCGGAGGAGCACGCCGAGCGGCTCCTCGTCCTCCACCACCATGATGCGTGGTGCGATCATCGATTGATTACCCCTGCGCTCAGGCCGCCGGCGCCGACATCGCCGTCTCGTCCTGTTTTGGACGATTGGCGGGCAGTTGCGTGCCGGTCAGGACATAGTACGCATTCTCGGCGATGTTGGTCACATGGTCGCCGATGCGTTCGAGATTCTTGGCGCAAAACAACAAATGCGTGCAAGCCGTGATGTTGCGCGGGTCTTCCATCATATAGGTCAGCAATTCGCGGAAGACGGAGGTGTATTTGACGTCGATGCGCTCGTCGTCGGCGCGCAGCTTCGCCAGTGCCGCGGCATCGCGCGCCGCATACTCCTCGATCACACCCTGCACCTGGATCAACACCAGCTGCGCCATGGCGTCGATGGAATGCGACAGTTCGCGCGGCGTGGCGCTGAGGCCGACAGTGCCGACGCGCTTGGCGATGTTCTTGGCAAGGTCGCCGATGCGTTCGAGGTCGCCGGCCATGCGGATCGAGCCGACGACATGGCGCAGGTCGTCGGCCATCGGCTGGCGCTTGGCGATCAGCGTGATGGCGCGGTCGTCGAGTTCGCGCTGGCGCGCATCCATGATGGCGTCGTCGGAGACGACGCGCTGAGCGAGAGCATTGTCGGAGTTCAGCAGTGCCTTGGTGGCGCCGCCGACCATCGAGCCGGCGAGATCGCCCATGTCGCTGATCAGCCTGCTGATCTGTCCGAGATCCTCGTCGAAGGCTGCGACTGTGTGTTCGGCCATGATCCTGGTCCTCGTATGCGTGCGATCAGCCGAAGCGGCCGGTGATGTAGTCTTGCGTGCGCTTCTCGCGAGGCGACGTGAAGATCTTCTCGGTGCGGTCGAACTCGACCAGTTCGCCCAGATACATGAAGGCGGTCTGCTTCGAGACGCGCGCCGCCTGCTGCATGTTGTGGGTGACGATGACGATCGTGTAGTCGGCCTGCAACTCGTCGATCAGCTCCTCGATCTTGGCGGTCGACAGCGGGTCAAGCGCCGAGGCCGGCTCGTCGAGCAGGATCACCTCCGGCTTCACCGCCACGGTGCGGGCGATGCACAGCCGCTGCTGCTGGCCGCCCGACAGGCTGAGGCCGCTGGCATTGAGCTTGTCCTTGACCTCGGTCCACAGCGCCGCGCGCTTGAGCGCCTGCTCGACACGGCCGTCCATCTCGGCCTTGCTGATCTTCTCGTAGAGCCTGACGCCGAAAGCGATGTTCTCGTAGATCGACATCGGGAACGGCGTCGGCTTCTGGAACACCATGCCGATCTTGGTGCGCAGCAGGTTGAGATCCTGCGAACGGTCGAGGATGTTCTGGCCGTCGAGCAGCACCTGGCCCTCGGCGGTCTGCTTGGGATAAAGCTCGTAGATGCGGTTGAAGACGCGCAGCAGCGTCGACTTTCCGCAACCCGACGGGCCGATGAAGGCGGTGACGCTGCGCTCGGGCAGCGACAGCGTGATATCCTTCAGCGCCTTCGACTGGCCGTAGTAGAAGTTGAGGTTCTTGACCTCGATCTTGGCCTTGGTCACCGCCTCGGCGGCGATCGTCATGTCTGGAGACAACATCTGGCTCATTTGTCCTCTCTGCGTCCGGTCAGGCTGCGCGCAAAGATGCTGAGCGCGAGAACCGTCAATGTGATTATGAGTGCACCGGTCCAGGCCAGCTGCTGCCATTCCTCATAGGGGCTGAGAGCGAACTGGAAGATGGTGACAGGCAGGCTGGCCATCGGCGCGTTGAGATTGCTCGACCAGAACTGGTTGTTCAGCGCCGTGAAAAGAAGCGGTGCGGTCTCGCCGGAGATGCGGGCGATGGCCAGCAATATGCCGGTGACGATGCCCGAAAGCGCGGCGCGATAGGCAACCGAGCGGATGACCACCCAGCGCGGCGCGCCGATCGCGGTGCCGGCTTCGCGCAAGGCGTTGGGCACCAGGTTGAGCATGTCCTCGGTGGTGCGCACGACGACGGGGATGACCAGGATGGCGAGTGCTACGGCACCGGCGATCGCCGAGAAATGCCCCATCGGCCGCACCATAAGCTCATAGACGAACAGGCCGATGATGATCGACGGCGCCGACAGCAGGATGTCGTTGATGAAGCGCACCACCGTGGTGAGCTTCGAGAAGCGGCCATATTCGGCCATATAGGTACCGGCCAGCACGCCGATCGGCGTGCCGACGATGATGCCGATGATGGTCATCACGATGCTGCCGTAGATGGCGTTGAGCAGGCCGCCGGCGTCGCCGGGCGGCGGCGTCATTTCCGTGAAGACCGAGAGGGAGACGCCGGCCAGGCCCTTGTAGAGCAAGGCGCCAAGGATCAGCGCCAGCCAGGCAAGGCCGATGCCGGCAGAGATGACGCACAGCGTCATCATCACGCCATTCTTGCGCTTGCGGCTTTGGTGAAGCGATGCGGCTGTCGACATCGGTCAGGCTCCCGTGCGGGCATCGATGCGCATCAGCATGTAGCGGGCGATGGCAAGGATCAGGAAGGTGATAACGAACAGGATAAGGCCGAGCGCGACCAGCGAGGAGGTGTAGAGATCGCCGACCGCTTCGGTGAATTCGTTGGCGATGGTCGCCGAGATGGTCGTTGCCGGCGCAAACAGCGACGTCGAGATGCGGTGCGCGTTGCCGATGACGAAGGTCACCGCCATCGTTTCACCGAGCGCGCGGCCGAGAGCGAGCATGATGCCGCCCATGATGCCGATGCGAGTGTAGGGAATGACGACCCGGCGCGTGACCTCCCAGGTCGTGCAGCCGATGCCATAGGCCGATTCCTTCAGCACCGACGGCACCGTATCGAAGACGTCCTTGGTGATCGAGGTGATGAACGGCAGGATCATGATGGCCAGGATCATCGCCGAGGTCAGCAGGCCGATGCCATAAGGAGGGCCCGCGAACAGGCCGTTGAGGCCGGGAATGCCGTGGAACACGCTGATGATGAAGGGCTGCACCGTCGTCTGCAGGAACGGCGCCAGCACGAACAGGCCCCAGATGCCGTAGATGATCGAAGGGATGCCGGCCAGCAGTTCAACCGCCATGCCGATCGGACGCCGCAGCGGGCGTGGGCAAAGCTCGGTGAGGAAGATGGCAATGCCGATACCGAGCGGCACGGCGATCAGGATGGCGATGGCCGAGGTAATGATGGTGCCGTAGATCGGTGCCAGGGCGCCGAACTTCTCCGTCACCGGGTTCCAGCTTTCGCTGGTCAGAAAGGAAAAGCCGAAGGTCGACAGGGCTTGCCAGGAACCGGCAAACAGCGAGATCGCAACGCCGCCGAGCAGAACCAGCACCAATATCGCGGCGGCGCGGGTTGTCGCATGGAAGATTGCGTCGGTCAGCGCGAACCGTCGAACGGTGGCATCGCGCGAACTTCTAACGGCTGGCAAGGCTTCCTGGACAGCGCTCATGTCAAGCTCGGCTCTTTCAGTTGAAGGAAAAGGAGCGCCGCGGGCGCGGCGCTCCTTTGGAGGATGTTACTCGCCAACGTAGACGGGCTTGCCGCCTGCCTGGATGTCGGCCTTCCACGAAGCCTTGATCAGGTCGACGACGCTGTCGGGGATCGAGACATAGTCGAGCGCCTTGGCGGTTTCCTTGCCGTCCTTGTAGGCCCAGGCAAAGAACTTCAGGGCTTCGCCAGTGGCAGCGGCATCATCCGGAGCCTTGTGGATCAGGACCCAGGTCGAGGCCGCGATCGGCCAGGTGGTGTCGCCGGGCTCGTTGGTGATGATGACGTTGAAGTTCTTGGCGCCCTTGAAGTCCGCATTCGAAGCGGCCGCGCCGAAGGATTCGAGCGACGGCTCGACGACCTTGCCGGCTGCATTCAGCATCTTGGAATAGGACAGGTTGTTCTGCTTGGCATAGGCATATTCGACGTAGCCGATGCCGCCGTCCGTCTGCTTGACGGTGTTGGCAACGCCTTCGCTGCCCTTGGCGCCGACGCCCGTCGGCCATTCGACGGCCGTGTCCGAACCGACCTTGTCCTTCCAGTCGGGCGAGAGCTTCACCAGATAGTTGGTGAAGTTGAAGGTGGTGCCCGAGCCGTCCGAACGATGCACGACGGCGATCGCGGTCGACGGCAGGGTGAGGCCGGGGTTCAGCGCCTTGATCGCGGCATCGTCCCAGGTGGTGATGGCGCCGAGATAGATCTGGGCGAGCGTCTTGCCGTCGAGGACGAGTTCGCCCGGCTTGACGCCGGTCAGGTTGACGATCGGCACGATGCCGCCCATCACCATCGGGAACTGCACGAGGCCGTTCTTTTCCAGATCGGCGTCGGACATCGGCTTGTCGGTGGCGCCGAAGGTCACGGTCTTGGCGATGACCTGCTTGATGCCGCCGCCCGAACCGATCGACTGATAGTTGAGGCCGATGCCGGTGTCCTTCTTGTAGGTGTCGGCCCACTTGGCGAACACCGGATAGATGAAGGTCGAACCAGCGCCGGAAAGGTCAGCTGCGACGGCTGCGGAAAGGGTGAAGGTAGACGCTGTAGCCATTGCGATCGCAACGGCCGCCGAGCGGATGAAATGTCTCATGTGGCCTGCTCCTGTTCGGAAGATGGTCTCTCGGCGCCACTGCTAACCAGCGCCCGCTGAGGCCAATAGCCTTGGATTATTACAGTCGCATGACAGTTTCGTGTCAGCCCGGTAACGCGTCGCCGGCACTGCAAAAAGTAGTCGCGTCGGATGGCCGTGGCCTGATCCGAGTTTGCGCCCGGAATCAGGGACTTGAGCCATCCACCGGCCGGAGCCGCCGCCGAATTCGACGGGGCTTTGTCGGATGAAGAAAATCCGGACGGGAGCGCGTTGCTCAAGGCCAGAGCGTGTCATGGCCGGGCCATCGCCAAAAACAGGTCCGTTGGGGTAGGTTGACGCTGTTTGTTGCCGGCGGTCGCTGCTCCCGCCCGTAACTGCAAGGGCGGAATTCGATTTTGCCATTGTCCCGGGTCGGCGCCGCCTTTGGTATGGTGCGATCGCACCATAGGCATTGCACGCAGGGGTAGCAGCAGAATCCGCGATTGATTCCCTCGGCTTGCCTCTTGGAACCGGGCGACGCCCTGCTATCCCGCGTTGCGCTGGACCTGGCGCCCGGCGCCGAGCCAGCGCTCGACTTTCTCCAGCAGGGCCCTGGGGCTGATCGGCTTGGGCAGATAGTCGTCCATGCCCGCCTCCAGGCAGCGTTCGCGATCGCCCTTGAGCGCATGCGCGGTCACGCCAACGATCGGCACATGCATGCCTGTTTCCTGCTCCAGCTGGCGGATGGCGGCGGTCGCCTCGAGCCCGCTCATCTCCGGCATCGAGACATCCATCAGGATCATGCACGGATTGAGCTTGCCGAATGCGTCGAGCGCCTTACGGCCATTGCCGACGATCTCGAAACTATGGCCGGTCTCGCCAAGGATCTGGGTGAAGACCATCTGGTTCACCTCATTGTCCTCGGCCACCAGTATGTCCAGCCTGTGTCCATCACCGCCAGTGGCGGGCAGCCGGGGCCGAACCGGCGGCGGCTGCAATTGCGCGCGTTGTTCGGACAGCGCCAGCGGCTGCGGCTGGGGAGCATCAGGCCTTTCGGCTGCAAGCGGTTGGACGGCCTGGCTGTCCGTGGCGTGGCGATGGCGCTGGATGGTCGCCACCAGCGTCTCCAGGAGCACCGAGGAGCGTGCCGGCTTGATCAGCTGGGCATCGATGCCGAGATCGCGGTAGCTTGTGTTGGCGAGCGACTGGTCGACCGAGGTCAGCATGATGATGGGCGTGTCCGCGAGGCCTTCGGTGCTGCGCACGATGCGCGCCATTTCGGCGCCGCTCATCTCGGGCATCTGGTAGTCGAGCACGACGCAATCCACACGCACGCCATAGGCGGCGGCCGCGATCAGCACCTTGAGGCCCTCCGCGCCGCTTTCGGCCGCGCAGGAATCGAACGTCCACGAAGTCATCTGCTCGGTCAGGATGGCCCGGTTGACGGCATTGTCGTCGACAATCAGCACGCGTGCGCCCGTCACGTCCACCGGCATGATGCGCTGCCCGCTCTGTCCGGCCCTGGGCAGCGTCACGGTGAACCAGAAGGTCGAGCCCTTGCCCTCGGCGCTCTCGACGCCGATGGTGCCGCCCATCAGTTCGACCAGCCGTGAGGTGATGGCAAGGCCAAGCCCGGTGCCCTCATGCCGCCGTGTCGAGGAGGTGTCGACCTGGCTGAATTTTTCGAACACCAGCTTCAGTTTTTCCTCGGGGATGCCGATCCCGGTGTCGGTGACCGAGATCGTCAGCCTGGTTCCGGTCGGAACCCTCTCACCGGTCACGTCGACCAGCACATGGCCTTCGTCGGTGAATTTCACCGCATTGCCGACCAGGTTGGTGACGATCTGCCGGATGCGGCCGACATCGCCGACGAACAGGTTTTCGAGCCTCGGCTCGACACGCACGATGAGTTCGAGATCCTTTTCCTTGGCGCGTGTCGACACCAGCGTCGCCACGTCCTCGATCGCCTCGGCAAGGTTGAAGGGCGCCGGATCGAGCACCATCTGGCCGGCATCGATCTTGGAAAAATCCAGGATGTCGTTGATGATGGTCAACAGCGCGTTGCCCGACTTGACGATGATGTCGGTGAACGTCTTCTGCTTGGGATCGAGATTGGATTTGGCCAGAAGTTCCGCCATGCCCAGCACACCGTTCATCGGCGTGCGGATCTCATGGCTCATATTGGCGAGGAATTCCGACTTGGCGCGGTCGGCGAGCACGGCACGCTGGCGCGCCTCGCTGAGCTCCGCCTCGCGCATCTTCAGTTCCGTGATGTCGGTGGTCGATCCGATCAGGTAGAGCGAACCGTCCGACGCAATCATTGCACCCTTGCGCGCGAACTGATGCCTGACGGTGCCGTCGGCAAGCCGCACCGTCTCCTCGACCTCCTGGGTGTCGCCGGTGCGCAGCACGGCCAGATCGCCGGCCACGAAAGCCTCGCCGTCCTCCCCGAAAATCTCGATGTCGGTCTTGCCGATCGCGTCTTCCCTGCTGAGGCCGGTCAGATCGCACCAGCCCTTGTTGACATAGAACTGCCTGAGATCGGAACGCTTGGCGTAGATCGACACCGGTACATTGTCGATCAGGCTGCGGAACACCTCGTTCTCGCGCATGCTCTCTTCCAGAGCCTTCTCGCGCGCCTTGACGTCGGTGATGTCGGTGCTGGAGCCGACCAGATGCACCGATCCGTCGGTCGCCACCAGGCGGCTCTTGCGCGTCATCAACTGTCGCACGGTGCCGTCACGATGGGTGACGGGCTCTTCGACCTCGAGGCCCTTGCCGGTTACGACGACCTCGGTGTCGTCATTGCTGTAGCTTTCCGCGTCTTGTGTGCCGAACAGCTCACGGTCGGTCCGGCCGATGACGTCTTCCTTGGCGATGCCTGTCAGCGCGCACCAGGCCTTGTTGACGAATTCGATACTCAGGTCCTGCGCCTTGATGAAGGCGGCCACCGGCAACTCGTCCATGACGTGGCGGAAGAGATCGATCTGGCGCATCGAGTCGCGCAGCGCCGCCTCGCGGCTCTTGATGTCGGTGATGTCGACGCGCACGCCAATGAACGTCCCGTCATCGGTGCGCATGTCGTAGACTTGGTACCAGCGCCCATCGGCATTGAGGCGCTCGTAGGAAGAATTCGGCAGGTGGTAGCGGGCCAGTATGCCGTCGAGCCAGCGTTCGGGTTCGACCCCGTACAGCTTGTCGATCTCGGCATCGCCGCTCGAGCGGAAATAGCCGATCGACTGGCCGAATTCCAACGCCTCGCGGAAGCTGCAGCCAGGCTGCCAGAAGGGCTTCAGCGCCGGCAGCGTGTCCTGCAGCTTGCGGTTGGCGAAGACGAACTTGTCGTCGCGGTCGTAGATGATGACGCCGGCCGGCAGCGATTCCAGCACGCTGGCGAGGTGCTTGCGCGCATCTTGTGCCTCGGTCTCGCGCCCCTTCATGTCGGTGACGTCGACATAGGAGATGAGCCGCTTGCCGCCGTGCAGCGGCGCCAGCGATGCGACAAGTGTGCGCCCGTCATTGTGCGGCAATTGTCTTGAGCCGGCGACACCGGCCCTGATTTCGGCTTCGCGCTCGGCGGTATGGCGTTGCCAGGCGACGTCATCGGCGCCGTAAGGATCAATGGCGCGGCTGGCTTCCATGAGTTCGCGAAAGGCCGAGCCGATCCCGGCGCGGCCTGGATCGATCCTCCAGAAGTCATAGAAGGCGCGATTGATGACTTCGGCGCGCATATCGGCATCCAGCACGAGAACACCGATCGGCATCTCATCGACCATGGTGCGGAGATTGACGAAGGTCTCGGCGATTTTGGCGTTGGCGCCTTCGATCTCGGCATCGCGACGCTTTAGTTCGGTGACCTCATAGTAGGTCAAGAGCCGCTTGCCGCCGGACAGCGCCGTCACCGAGAACATCATCGTCCTGCCGCTGGCATGGACAAATTCGCGAGGCGCGACGGAGCCGGCGCGAATCTCCTCGATACGGCTGGCGAGGTAGCGCTGCCACTGCTGTTCGTCGATATCGCCATAGATGCCGTTGCGGCGGTTCAGTTCCATCAACTGGCTGAACGGAGCGCCAACGGTCACAGCGCCGTCCGGAATGCTGGACAGGTCGCGATAGGCCTTGTTGACGATCAGCGTGTCGAGCTTGCCATCGAGCAGCACGACGCCCATGTGCATGGCGTCCATCGTCCGTTCGAGATCGGCAAGATGCCGGTCGGGATCGCTGCCCGACAACGGGTTTTGCTCCATGGTTTCGAAGGCGCCGGCCAGTGCGGTGACGTTGCGGCCTATGCCGCGGTAGCCGGCGAATTTTCCTTCGTTGTCGAACCGTGGGAAGCCTGACGTCAGCACCCAGCGGCAGTCGGCGCCGCCACCCTTCAGTTCATAGACGAAGTCGCGGAACGGCCGGCGCGCCTGCAGATCCTCCAGATGCGCCGTGGCGCTGTGATTACCCTTCAGGACCTGGTTGAGGAAATCGAAGCGGAACCGGCCCAGCACATCAGCCGGATCGATGCCTGTGGCCGCCTGGTAGGTGGGTGAGAGCCAGGAGAAGCGCAGTTCGGCGTCGGTCTCCCAGACCCAGTCCGAGCCTGCCTCGAGCAGTTGGCGAAGCGCGTCGGGCGAATCCATGTCCGCGCATAGCGGCGCGTCGCCGCGATGCACCGGCTTTTCAGGCCTACGCTTGCCGCGCGCGCCGGTTGCTTCGTCCGCTTCCGCCATCCTGTCCCCACCCGAAAATCAAGGCCGAACCCTCCCTCCGCGGTTCGTCGGCGGAATGTGCCCGAGAAGCATTAACGATCCGCTAACCTTAACGGCGCAACCGGCATGCTCTTTCTGCGTTAATCCGTCGGGTTGTCGGGCGGGCCAAGCCCGCGTTATAAGCCGCGCAGGGGGTGTTGCTAATGTATCGACGGATAGGGCCTTTCTTGCTGGGCGTAGCGCTGCTTTTCGGCAGCGGCTGTGCGCGCAGCTATGACGGCACGGTCATCATCCCGCGGCCGCTCGACGCCAGGCGCTTCTGGGACCGGCCGCCACCCAATGTCGACTACGTGCCGCCGGCCGACAACGGCGCCTTTCCGGCGTCGCCGCAGCCGCCCGGACAGTTTGCCGAACGCAGGGTTTCGAAACCTGCCGGGCACAGACGGCATCAGACGCGATATTCACCGCCGCCTCCCCCGCCGCCAGGCCCGGAAAAGCAACTGGCATGCAGGAACGTGAGCGCACCAGGCGAGCGCGTTCGCATGGTCTGCGAATAGGCTCAATTCGGGGAGAGTTCCCCGCAGCCTTACAGCGATGCCGCGCCCTTCTTCGGTTCCTTCGCGCCAAGCTTGTCGAGCGCAAGGCGAACCTGGCGCAGATCGTCCTGCCAGCCGTCATCATCACCCATGGAACTCTCCGACGCGGCTCGTTGCAGGCCGCGGGCCTCGGATTCGATCTCGCGCAGTTCCGCGACCTTCTCGTCATGGGTCAGGGAGCCGTTTTCGACGATCTCCAGAACCCGCATTTCCCTGAACGTAGCCATGGCGTTTCTCCCGGCTGTTGTCGATCACAACGCCGTGAGCGCCCCTCCGTTCCAGACGGGTCCCATAGCCGGCTTCATCATGACGGCACGCTGCAGGCGGTTATTCCAGAGAGGAGAGGTCATTCAGCCGGAAAGAAGGCCGGGCCGACCACACGCACCGGCCGCGTACCGGCTTCGATCGACTGCAACTGAGCGGCCCCAGAGGCCTCGGTGCCGGATTGCGGGATTGCCGCGACACTGTCGAAATCCGGCTTAGGCTGCGGCAACGGAATGATGGCATTGGTCATGTTTGTGGGCGTCACCGTCCTTGCCCTCAATTCGGCTACCCGCCGGTAATAGCGCTTGACGTCGCAGGCCTTGAAATTGGCATCGTCACGGTAGCGAAAAGCCGAAGGCAGTTCGATATAGGGTTTGCGCGTATCGAGCGCGACCATCTTTTCGGTTTCCAGACTGGCGTCGCTGAGCGTGTAGAGATCGACGGCCGGGTCATCGCAGATGTAACGGCACTGATCGGCCATGTCCCTGACATCGTCGCTGCCGGCGAATTGCGATTTGGGCGCGGGAAAAAAGTATCCATCCGACAGGCGCACGCAAAACAGCATCGTATTGCCGGCATATGTTGGCCCCGCCGCTGCCTGCGCGGATTGGCTTTTCGGCGCCTGGCGCTGCTCCTTTGCCCCGCAGCCAAGCGCCGCGAGGCGTGCCTGCAGGCCTGAAAGGTCCCGGCCGGAATTGGACGCGGCGGCCATCCGGCGCTGCACTTCCGTCCGGTTTCTGCCAAGGTCGGCGCATGCATTGAAGAAGCCACCCGCGGCACTTTGCGCCGTGCACCGACGCTGCCTCTCCAGGCCCTGGATCGCCGCAAGCTGACGGCGCAACTGCGCCAGTTCGGGGCTCACGCCGCTGCTGCGGCCGCCAGAAAGCAACTGACTTCTGATCGCGCTGCAACTATCCGCGTAGGAAGACGTCGTGCCGAGCACAAGGGCGGCCACCGTCACCAGCGCGATCATCATGAGAAGCCAGAAACGGATCATCGGGACGACATGGTCCTTACTGCTGATAGCCTGGAATCACATTCTTTCGACTTGGATAAGCTTCAGATAAATGAGCAATACCTAATAATTGAAGCTTTCATGATCGAAAAGACTTTCATTTAGTGTAGTAGAATGGCTCCTGTAAATTCGATATTACATTTTTATTTCAAGATTGAGACGAACCACAAAACCAAGCAGCCATGCCGGCGACTATCGGAATCACCGGGGCGTGGCTCTCGGGGCGAACGATCAATCCGACGTTACCGACGCTTGACGCTGAAACCTTTGCCTGACTGCCGCGTTGAAGGCATAGGGAGAACGCAGATGTCGATCCACTTCACGGTGTCGGAACTGACAAGAAACCTTTTTCATTCTCTCGGGCTGGATCACGAGCGCGCGCCACGACCGCTCAATCCCGAGGAAAGCCTGTTGCTTGAGTGCTATCTGGCCGGGCACATCCCGGAATCGGCGTGGAGCGACTATGCCTTCGAGACCCCGGATCTGGCCCGGCATGCCAAGGCACGGCGCCTGAGCCACTGAGCAATTGGCTCCGAAGCGGCGGCGCCAGCCGCTATTTCTTTGGGGAAACCAGTTGCAACGTGAAGACGTTGCCACCAATGCCTTGCGCCAAAGCCGGTGACAAACTCAGAGGCGTGCAATTCTTGACGGCGGCGATGGCCGCGTCGATGAACGCCTTTCGCGCCTTGTCATCGCCGGCCACTTTGGCGGCGGTCGGCCGCGGCGGACCGATCAGCGAGCCGTCGCGCTTAAAGCTGAAACTCAAGGTTACGGTCGAATTTCCGGCATCCGCCGGCGGCGTCCAGCAGGCCTGGATCGCATCCCCGACATCATCCATCGTATTGAGCACTGCTGCCTGAGACGGGAGGAGCGTCCCGGCCAGCATTCCACCGGCGACCGTCAGCATTGCCACGCATTTCATCGCAAGCCCTCATCTCACTCCAGGCCGGCGTTCCAAGCCGGATCCGCTGAACGGAATGTTAGAGGCAACGTCGGCGATGACAATATCCCGACGCGAAAAGTTGATGCTCCGGCATTGCCTTGTCACCGTCGCGCGATGTCCCGGCATCGGGTCCGAAAAAGCAAAAAGGCCGGCACTGAGCCGACCTTTCCTTACACCGATATGCGCCAGTACATCCGTGGTCGCGCGGTGAATTCCCGCCAGTAGACAGGGCTTTGGTTAACGAATCCTTAAGCTGAAGCCTTCGCCTGCGACCGCACATAGGCGATATAGCCGCGCACGTCGCCGGCCGGCTCGGCATAGGCCTTGCCGAGCTTCTTCTCGATGGCCGCCATGTACTCCTGCGCCCATTTGGGCAGCGGATAGTCGATGACCGCCAGGAATTCGAGCGTCGCCGCCAGCCTTATGTCGGCGATCGACGGGTTCGCGCCGCCGATGAACGGCTTGCCGTCCCTGAAGAAGCTATGGAAGACCTCCAGCGGCTCGGCGATCGCCGCCATCGCGGCCTTCTGTGCTTCCGACTTCTTGTCGGGATGGGCATCGCTGTGGCCGACCTCGCCGGCATATTGCGGGAAACCCAGCGCCGGATAGGTGGCGCGCGCCACATAGGGGTAGAGCGTACCGATCAGATAGAACATGGCGCTGTCGATCATCGCCCGCTTGGCCGGCGCCTTGGGATAGAATTTCTCCAGCCCGTGCTTGTTGGCGAGATACTGCATGATGGCGCAGCTTTCCCAGAGCACGCCCCTGGGCAACCCCTTGTCCTCGATCATCGGCGTCAGATGCGCCGGATTGCGCGCCAGATATTCGGGCGAACGCGTGTGGCCCCAGGCGTCGGTCTCGGCGGCGTCGAACCCGGCCGCGCGAGCAAACACCCGCACTGTCATGTTGTTGACGCTCGGCTTCAGCATGCTGAGCTTCAACGCCGGCTTTTTCGCCGGCTTGGCCTTGGCGGTCTTGGGCGCCGGCTTTTGCGCCGCCGGTTTTGCTGCGGCTTTCGCGGCCACCTTCGGTGCGGCCTTTGCGGCTGCCTTCACTGCGGGCTTCGCGGCTGCTTTTGCCTTTGCCTTGGCAGCCGATTTCCCAGCACTCTTGGTCACTGTCTTTGCCATGTTTGTCCTCCCTTTGTTTTGTTGGCCGTCAGTATGGATTCTTCGGCGCCCGGTCGTCCGACAAGGTCGCACGGGAGCTCTCGACAAGCGCCTGGATCGCGTCCGCAAGATGCACCTCGGCGATGTTGTAGTCGCCGCGCCCGACACGCAGCCTGTGCGCCTGCATCAGCACATCGGCATGGGTGAAACCCGCCGGCGGCTCGAAGCGGTAGGAAGCGAGTTCGATCAGCAGGCCGAGTGGATCCTCGAAATAGATCGAATCCATGAAGCCGCGATCCTTGACGCCGCTGTGCTTGATGCCGCGCTCGTCGAGCCGGGCGACCGCCTGCAGGAAGGTGACCCGCGACACCGCGAACGCGATGTGGTGGACGCAGCCCGGGTCGGTCGGCGTGCGTCGCTTCTGCGGCACGCGGCTCTCATCGGTGAAGATGGTGATCAGCCGGCCGTCGCCCGGATCGAAATAGAGATGGCTCTCGCTGGCCTTGTCGAGGTTGGGCTGCTCGAAGATGAAAGGCATGCCGAGCACGCCTTCCCAGAAATCGATCGAGGTCTGGCGCCCGGCGCCGACCAGCGTGATGTGGTGGACGCCTTGCGCTTGCAGTTTCTGCATTGGCCTTCTCCCCGCGGCATCGATTGGTCGTCAGGATCTGCCTGGCACCCGGCGTTCTGCGCGCCGTTTGAACCGTGCCTCTAAGATCCATCACCTGATGCTAATGCAATCGGCCTCGCCGCGCCAGAAGCGGCAAGTCCCATCTTTGCAGGACGGTGAAACCGCTCCTGGTCGCAAAGCTGCGTCCTCGAATATTGTGCAGGCCATCTAATTCGTAGAAAGAATGGCCTTGAAATGTGGAAAGGGTTGTTTCCTTCATTTATTCGAGCGATGCGGCATCTCTCCGTGTGGACTACATTGAAGATGATCCTACGGATCAATGAGTAGTCCGAAGCTAGTCCCCTTTGCGGCTACTCCAAGGGCCCCGCTTGACTCCCGGTCGGCGGGGCTTTTCCGTGCAGTCGACACGACAACCTTACGGCGCATAGCCGATGGTCGACCGGCCCGGCATTGCGCCGATCAAAAATTGAAGACGTGCGAAGCGATCAGCCCGGCCAGCAGCACGCCCGCAAGGAGAGCGATGATCGAGGCGAGGAACCAGCGCAGCGTGACCTGATAGACCGGCTCGTCGTCGTCGCGCGGGAGCAGCGAACGCCACAGTGCGACGAGTTGGAGGACGATGGACAGCGCGAGCAGCAGCGTCGCCAGGATCGAGGCCGTCGTCCATCCGCCATCAGCTTCGAAATTCCAATACCGCAGGAAAAGAAGCGAAAACCCGAGCAACACGGTGATCGCGGAGATCACACCCTGTCGGTAGCCGACGGGCAAGGGAACTCTACGCGCCTCAATCGCCTGCAAACCCCGCTCGTTGGTCTCATCGGGGTCCTGACGCTTGGGTGTGTCGATCATGAAGGCAACATCTATTTTGACAGGCCCCTGGAAGTCGGCGCAGGTCTTGGTCGATCGATACGACTGGGCCTGCGGGCTGTCATCATCATCCCTGTACCTTCCTCGCGCAAGGTGAGCGATGCCATTGACAGTCAGCGTCCGGTCAGGCGCATGCTCGGCGGGAGCCGAGCCATAAAAGTTGCCAATGTAGCCAGAAGGAAGCTTGGTACGCCCAAGGGGAATCGAACCCCTGTTCCCGCCGTGAGAGGGCGGTGTCCTGACCGCTAGACGATGGGCGCGCTCAAGAACCGGCGATATAGGCTGACGGCTGGGAAAAAGCAACTGGGGTTGGCCAGCTTTACCACATCGAAGAAAAGCTGGCCGCAAGCCTAGCGTTTCGGTTCGATCAGGTCCCAGAGATTGCCGTGCAGATCGGCGAAAACCGCGACCGTGCCATAGGGTTCGAAACGCGGCGCCTCGCGGAATTCGACACCGTTGTCCAGCATCGCCGCATGGTCGCGCGCAAAGTCGTCGGTTTCGAGGAACAGGAAGACCCGGCCGACTGTCTGGTTGCCGATACTTTTCCTTTGCGCCTCGTCGGACGCCTCCGCCAGCAGCAGCCTGGCGCCCTGCCCGTTGGCCGGCGCGACCGTGACCCAGCGCTTGCCGCCGCCGAGATCGACGTCCTCGAGGAGCAGGAAACCCAACCGCCCGACATACCAGGCGATCGCCTCGTCATAATTGGCGACGACCAGCGCCACGGTCGCGACACGACGATGTCCGGCGAAGCCTGTCATGACTGAGGCCTGTTCATTTCTGCGGCAAACTTGCTTGTTGCATTGCCGCCGGTCATTTGCTGCGAATTGCGAACTGCCCAATCAGGCGGCGCTCGGCGATATCATAGACGAAGATCGCACGGCCGCCGTCGGCAAGCTCGGCGTCGATGGAGATGCGATTGCCGGACAGCGACTGGCTGACCACTTTCGCCCCGACCGGCAGCACGATGTCGCCGCTGAGCGGCTCGTCGGCCGGCACCTGGATGTCACCGGCCAGCGGCGGGCTTGCCGGCGGTGCCTTGCGGGCTTTGTAGACAATCGCCGCGATCACCACCATAAGAGCCAGCAACAGCAGGCCGAGATTGATGGCCATGAAGCGGACGAGCTTGCCACGCATCTTTTCGACCTCGGGGTCGAGTGGCTTTTCCCCGCCTTTGGCAGCAAAAGAGTCTTCGTCGGCATCGGGCCGGGCCATGGCGAATATTCCGGAACGGTTTTCGATGAGCGCTCATAACGAAGAGGCCCCCGAATTGATAGAGGATCGATTCATCGCGGCCGAACCGACGGTGCTGGTGGTGGGCGCGGATGCGGCCGGCCAGCGCCTCGACCAATGGCTGGCGGCCAGCCTCGGCCCTGATATGTCGCGCAGCCGCGTGCAGATGCTGATCAGGCAAGGCGCTGTGAGCATCGACGGCAAGCCGGCCGACGAGACCAAGCGCAAGATGATCGCGGGCGAAAGCGTGTCGGTCGCCATGCCGGAACCGGAGCCGGCCGCGCCGCAGGGCGAGGCCATCGCGCTCGAGGTGCTCTATGAGGACGACGCGCTGATCGTCATCAACAAGCCGGCGGGGCTGGTCGTGCACCCCGGCGCCGGCAACTGGACCGGCACGCTGGTCAACGCTCTGATCCATCACTGCGGCGACAGCCTGTCTGGCATTGGCGGGGTGCGCCGGCCGGGCATCGTCCACCGCCTCGACAAGGAGACCAGCGGCGTCATGGTGGTGGCCAAGACCGACCGCGCCCACAAGGCGCTGTCGGAGGCCTTCGCCGATCACGGCCGGACCGGCGATCTCGAACGGGCCTATCTGGCGCTGGTCTGGGGCATACCGCAGCGGCCGACCGGAACGGTCGACGCGCCGCTTGGCCGCGCCGCCGACCGGGTGCGCCGCGCCGTGGTGCCGGAAGGCCGCGACGATGCCCGCCATGCCGTCACCCACTTTGCCGTTCAGGAGCGTTTCGGCGAAAAACAGCAGGAATTCGCCACCGCCAGCCTGGTCGAATGCCGGCTGGAAACCGGCCGGACCCACCAGATCCGTGTCCATATGGCCCATATCGGCCACCCGGTCATCGGCGACCCCGACTACGGCCAGGCCTTCCGCACCAAGGCCAACCGGCTGCCGGAACCCCTGAAAAGTCAGGTCAAGGCATTTTCACGGCAAGCTTTGCATGCCTGGCTCCTTGCATTTCGCCATCCCGATACCCATCTACTGGTGAGGTTCGAGGCGCCGATCCCGGGGGACATGGAGGAACTCGTCAGCGGCTTTCGCAATCTCTAAACCCCGCCATCAACAAGCTGGAAACCATCCATCAAAAAACCTGACTGGCATTGTTCACTTCAGCGTGACACACTGTTTCGTGTTGAACAAATGCCTGTCTTTTCTGGTTTTGTTCCTGTATAAGACCTTATGCCGCGAGCGAGCCCTTTGGTGTTCGCGTCACATGCCCGCCGCGTTTCGGGGGCATCACTCCAATAGAGAGGGGGCGCTATCATGGCCCAGTCACTACCTAGTATTGTTTCCGGCGAAGGCGGCCTCAGCCGCTACCTGGAAGAAATTCGCCGCTTTCCCATGCTTCAGCCGCAGGAAGAGTACATGCTCGCCAAGCGTTATGCCGAGCATGAAGACACGTCCGCCGCGCACAAGCTCGTCACCAGCCATTTGCGGCTCGTCGCCAAGATCGCCATGGGCTATCGCGGCTACGGCCTGCCGATCGGCGAGGTGATCTCGGAAGGCAATGTCGGCCTGATGCAGGCCGTCAAGAAATTCGAACCCGAGCGCGGTTTCCGCCTGGCGACCTACGCCATGTGGTGGATCAAGGCCTCGATCCAGGAGTATATCCTGCGCTCGTGGAGCCTGGTCAAGATGGGCACGACCGCCAACCAGAAGCGTCTGTTCTTCAACCTGCGCAAGGTGAAGGGCAAGATCCAGGCGCTGGATGACGGTGACCTCAAGCCCGACCAGATCGCCGAGATCGCCACGCGGCTGAACGTTTCCGAAGCCGAGGTGGTGTCGATGAACCGCCGCCTGTCCGGTGATGCTTCGCTCAACGCGCCGATCCGGGCGACGGAAGGCGAATCCGGCGAATGGCAGGACTGGCTGGTCGACGACCACGAAAGCCAGGAAGAGATGCTGATCGAGCAGGACGAGCTGGAAAACCGGCGCGGCATGCTGTCGGGCGCTCTTGCCGTGCTCAACGAGCGCGAGCGGCGCATCTTCGAGGCGCGTCGCCTCGCCGAGGAGCCGCTGACGCTGGAAGAGCTGTCGGCCGAGTTCGACATCAGCCGCGAGCGCGTGCGCCAGATCGAGGTGCGTGCCTTCGAGAAGGTGCAGGATGCGGTCAAGGCCGCCGCCAAGCGCCAGACCCAGGCGCTGCGCACCATCGAGGCTCAGCCGGCGGCTTAAGCCCAGCTTCGGCGACAAAACATCAAGGCGGCGTCAGGAAACTGACGCCGTTTTTTGTGACGCCAGCGATTTGGCGAAACCGGCGCGGCCGACATTTCTCCCCGTCACTATACGGGGAGAAATGTCCGGCAGGACAATGAGGGGCAGCGCCGGGATTGCGGGTTTACCGCCACAGAGCCAGCGGCGCGATCATAACGGACGTTGGCGCCGCCCCTCATCCGGCTGCCGCCACCTTCTCCCCGTATAATGACGGGGAGAAGGGACTACCCGCGCGGCGCATCACTTTCACAGCGCATCCAGCGGAAACTTCAGATACCGTCGGCCATTGGCTTCCGGCTCCGGCAGCCGGCCGCCATTCATGTTGACCTGCAGCGCGTGCAGGATCAGCCGCGGCATCGGCAATGTTCTGTCGCGAGCCTCGCGCAGCGCCACGAATTCGGCCTCGCTGTGCGCGGCGACAAGATGGATGTTCTTGGCCTTCTGCAGGCCAACCGTGCTCTCCCACAAGGGCTCGCGGCCACCGGCCTGATAGTCATGGCCGACGAAGACGCGCGTCTCATCGGGCAGCGCCAGTATGTCCTGGATCGAGCGCCACAGCCGCGCGGCACTGCCGCCGGGGAAATCAGCTCGCGCCGTGCCGCTGTCGGGCATGAACAGCGTGTCGTGCACGAAGGCGGCGTCGCCAGCCACATAGGTGATCGAGGCCAGCGTATGTCCCGGCGAGAACAGCACATGGACCGGTAGGCTGCCGATCCGAAACGTCTCGCCTTCCCTGAACAGCCTGTCCCACTGCGAACCGTCGGCGGGAAAATCCGGCCAGTTGTAGATCGCCTTCCACAGGTTCTGGACGTCGACGATCCTGTTACCGATCGCCGTCCGCGCCCCGGTCTTGCGTTTCAGATAGTGCGCGGCCGAGAAATGATCGGCATGCGGATGGGTGTCGAGGATCCACTCGGGCTTCAGCCCGTTCTCCCCGACGAAATCGAGCAGGGCATCCGCGCTCTTCGTACCCGTCGCGCCGGATTTCTCGTCGAAGTCGAGGATCGGATCGATGATGGCGCATCGCCTTGTCGCCGGATCGGTGACGACATACTGAATGGCACCGGTCGGCTTGTCGTAAAAGCCCCTGACCTCAGGTTTTGCCAAAGCCAAGTCCAAACCGAACTCCCCAACCCAGCCAGCAGGAACGTTTTTCTCCGCCAGGCTCCAACAGGAGTATGGTTGTCCACCCTTGCGGGCCAGTCAAGCATGACTTGGCCCGCAAGGGCGGAAAAGGCAAAAACCGTTCCGGCGTCCGCTTCAGGCGGACGGCTGTTTGGTCTTCCTGAGATAAGGCAGGATGGTCTCAAAGGCGCCGAAACGCTTGATCGCATCTTCGTTGGAAACGGCAGCGGTGATGATGACGTCCTCACCCTGCTTCCAGTTTGCCGGCGTCGCCACCTGATGCTTGGCGGTGAGCTGCATGGAATCGACCGCGCGCAGGATCTCGTCGAAGTTGCGGCCCGTGGTCATCGGATAGGTCAGCACCAGCTTGATCTTCTTGTCCGGCCCGATGACATAGACCGAGCGCACGGTGGCGTTGTCGGCCGGCGTGCGGCCTTCGGAGGTCTCACCGGCGCCGGCGGGCAGCATGTCGTAGAGCTTGGCGACCTTGAGGTCCTTGTCGCCGATCAGCGGATAGTGCACCGTCTGGCCGGTCGCCGTCTTGATGTCGGCCTGCCATTTGTCGTGGCTCGCAACCGGATCGACGGAGATGCCGATGATCTTGACGTTGCGTTTCTTGAACTCGCCTTCCAGCCCGGCCATCGTGCCGAGCTCGGTGGTGCAGACCGGTGTGAAATTCTTCGGGTGGCTGAAGAGGATTGCCCAACCGTCACCGATCCAGTCGTGAAAGCTGATCGTCCCCTGCGTGGTCTCGGCCGTGAAATCCGGCGCGATGTCGTTGATACGAAGGCTCATGGTTCCTACCCCTGTGAATGCCGCTCGTTGGCGGGCGGCCACCCTTTTACCACTCCATCTGCGACCTTCAAAACGGTGCGGTCGCCGGCAGTGATGCAGGCCGCGAAAAATTTTCGCCATTTCTGGGGGAATATGGAAATTTCGCTGTCGGCGTCGCGAAAGTCTAGGATTTCACGGCCAGCGACGTGGCGAGGTCTTCCATCCGCTGCGCCAGCGCACCAAGCGCGTTGGTCAGCACGCTGTCGCTCTTGTCGGCCTTGGTCAGCGCCTCGTCGCGCGTCTTGCGCAAGGTCAGCACCTCGCTTTCCATGCCCTTGACGCGCTTCTGCAGTTCCGAGAGTTCGTCCATCACCATGATGCCGGCCATGACGGTCAGCCGCTGGTCGCCGATCTCGCCGAAAGAATCCTTCAGATGCGAGACATAACGGTCGAAGCGTTCGGCGAGGTCGATCAGATGATCTTCCTGGCCTTCGTCGCAGGCCATCCGATACTGTTTGCCGTCGATTGAAACCGTGACCTGTGCCATGGGCCAGCTCCTATCTGTCCAACACGGCGCGGATGGTTTCCATGGCGGTCACCAGCCGTCGCGATACTTCCTTGTTGGCGTCCTCCAGCCGTTCGGCGCGCGCTTCGGAATTGTCGAGTTCCTGCGCCAGCCTGGAGCGGTCGGCATTCATCCGCTGCACCTCGGCCTCGGCTTCCGAGTAATCGCGTTCATGCTCCAGCTTGGCCGCGACGGCGTTTTCCAGCCCCTCGATGGCCTTGCCCAGCCTGGCGATGACTTCCTTGAGTGTGGTTTCCCCGGTCATGGCCTTCGTCCTGTGCCCTGCCCATCACCGAATCGTTCGCGTTCAGAACGCGTTATCCCTGAAACATTAGGCACCGGGTGAAGGCAACGTCAACAAAGCTCTCGCGACTGTCCCCTGCTAACGCTAATGTAGGGCCACAGTCAGCATCACAAGACCGGCAAATCTGCGCCCGATTTGTTGACTAAAAGCCCGCGCCTGCTATGTGTCGCGCACCTTTTCAAGGGCGCTCCCAAGCCCCCAAACCCCCACCTTTGGAGGAACCATGACGTCGCGTGAACAACATGACCGGATGGCCAATGCGATCCGCTTTCTCTCCATGGATGCCGTCGAGAAGGCCAATTCCGGCCATCCCGGCCTGCCCATGGGCTGCGCCGACATTGCCACGGTGCTGTTCACCCGCTTCCTGAAGTACGATCCCAAGGCCCCGCACTGGCCCGACCGCGACCGCTTCATCCTGTCGGCGGGCCATGGCTCGATGCTGCTCTATTCGCTGCTGCATCTGACCGGTTACGAGGACATGACCCTCGACCAGATCAAGCACTTCCGCCAACTCGGCTCCAAGACCGCCGGCCATCCCGAATACGGCCACGCCACCGGCATCGAGACGACGACCGGCCCGCTCGGCCAGGGCCTCGCCAATTCGGTCGGCTTCGCGCTCGGCGAGCGCATCATGAACGCTGCCTTCGGCAACGACCTGGTCAGCCATTACACCTATGTGCTGGCCGGCGACGGCTGCCTGATGGAAGGCGTTTCCCAGGAAGCCATCGCGTTGGCGGGGCATCTCAAGCTCAACAAGCTGATCGTCTTCTGGGACAACAATAACATCTCGATCGACGGCCCGGTTTCGCTCGCCGACAACACCGACCAGGTCGCTCGCTTCCAGGCCTCCGGCTGGAACGCCAGCCATATCGACGGCACCGATCCGGAAGCCATCGCCTATGCCATCGAGGCGGCCCGCCATTCCGACAAGCCGACGATGATCGCCTGCAAGACGACCATCGGCTTCGGCGCCCCGACCAAGGCCGGCACCAACAAGGCGCACGGCTCGCCGCTCGGTGCCGACGAGATCGCCGGCGCGCGCAAGTTCTTCAACTGGGAGTCGCCGCCCTTCGAGATTCCGGCCGACATCCTCGATGCCTGGCGCGCCGCCGGCAAGGCCGGTGCCAAGCCGCGCGCCGACTGGGAAGGCCGTCTCGCCAAGGCAGAGCCGAAGCTGAAGGCCGAGTTCGAGCGCCGCCTCGCCGGCAAGCTGCCGTCCAATTTCGACGCCGTCATCGCCGACTACAAGAAGAAGCTCTCGGCCGACAAGCCGAAGGTCGCCACCCGCAAATCGTCGGAAATGGCGCTTGAGGTCATCAACGGCGCCGTGCCGGAGACCATCGGCGGCTCCGCCGACCTGACCGGCTCCAACAACACCAAGACCAGCCAGACCAAGAACATCACGCCGGACGATTACGGCCAGCGCTATGTCCACTACGGCATCCGCGAGCACGGCATGGCGGCGGCCATCAACGGCCTGACGCTGCATGGCGGCCTCATCGCCTATGGCGGCACCTTCATGTGCTTCTCCGACTATGCCCGCCCGTCGATGCGGCTGTCCTCGCTGATGGGCATCCGCTCGATCTTCGTCATGACCCATGATTCCATTGGTCTGGGCGAAGACGGCCCGACCCACCAGCCGGTCGAGCACCTGGCGGCCCTGCGCGCCATTCCCAACCACAATGTCTTCCGCCCCGCCGACGCGGTGGAGACCGCGGAATGCTGGCAGATCGCGCTCGAATCCGAAAAGACGCCGTCGACGCTGGCGCTGACCCGACAGAACCTGCCGACCGTGCGCACCGAGCATTCGGCCAAGAACCTCAGCAGCCAGGGCGCTTACGAACTGGCCGCGGCCAGCGGCGAGGCGGCGGTGACGATCTTCGCCACCGGCTCCGAGGTCGAGATCGCGCTCGGCGCCCGCGACCTGCTCGAGAAGCACGGCCACCCGACCCGCGTCGTGTCGGTGCCTTGCTTCGAACTGTTCGACAAGCAGAGCGACGACTACCGCAAGAAGACGATCGGCAACGCGCCGATCAAGATGGCGATCGAAGCCGGCATCCGCCAGGGCTGGGATCATCTCATCGGCTCGGACGGCATCTTCGTCGGCATGACCGGCTTCGGCGCCTCGGGCACGATCGAACAGCTTTACCCGCATTTCGGCATCACCGCCGAGGCGGCGGCCAAGGCGGCGGAAGCCCGCCTGCACGCCAAGTAAGGCCGTGCACGCCGCCCAAAATCGTGGTGCGGTTTTGGGGTAACGGCATGCACAAAACAAAAATGCCCCGGCGAAGCCGCGCAAAGCGATTTCGCCGGGCTGGCCCAACCTAATCGATTTAAATCTGCGTCGCTTTGGCTGGATTCTTTGGCCGTCCGCCGCTATGAAGCTGCGGACCCATCGTCAGCCTTCCAGCTCCCAGGGAGAGAAAAATGACCGTCAGAGTTGCCATCAACGGATTCGGCCGCATCGGCCGCAACATCCTGCGCGCCATCCATGAATCCGGCCGCAAGGACATCGACGTCGTCGCCGTCAACGATCTCGGCCCAGTCGAGACCAATGCCCACCTGCTGCGCTACGACAGCGTGCACGGCCGTTTCCCGCATGAAGTGTCGGTGTCCGGCGATCAGATCACCGTCGGCAAGGAAAAGTTCAAGGTCACCGCCATCAAGGATCCGACGCAGCTGCCGTGGAAGGAGCTCGGCGTCGACATCGCGCTCGAATGCACCGGCATCTTCACCGCCCGCGACAAGGCCGCCGCGCACCTGACCGCCGGCGCCAAGCGCGTGCTGGTCTCCGCACCTGCCGATGGCGCCGACCTGACCGTGGTCTACGGCATCAACCACGACAAGCTGAGCAAGGACCATATCGTCATCTCGAACGCGTCCTGCACCACCAACTGCCTGGCGCCGCTGGCCGCCGTGCTGCACGAGACGGTCGGCATCGAAAAAGGCATGATGACGACCATCCATTCCTACACCGGCGACCAGCCGACGCTGGACACCATGCACAAGGATCTCTACCGCGCCCGTGCAGCGGCCCTGTCGCAGATTCCGACCTCGACCGGTGCGGCCAAGGCGATCGGCCTCGTGCTCCCCGACCTCAAGGGCAAGCTCGACGGCATCTCGATCCGCGTGCCGACCCCGAACGTTTCGGTCGTCGACTTCAAGTTCATCGCCAAGCGCGCCACCACGGTGCAGGAAATCAACGAAGCGGTCATCGCCGCCTCCAACGGCAAGCTGAAGGGCATTCTCGGCGTCACCCATCACCCGAATGTCTCGATCGACTTCAACCATGATCCGCGTTCCTCGATCATGGCGCTCGACCAGACCAAGGTGATGGACGGCAACTTCGTTTCGGTGCTGTCCTGGTACGACAATGAGTGGGGCTTCTCCAACCGCATGGGCGACACCGCCGTCGCCTTCGGCAAGACCATCGCCTGATCGCGGACCCGTCTTCTCGACACCTGAAACGCCCGGCTTCGTCCGGGCGTTTTTCATTTGCCTGAGCAGCAACGCCGAACCACCGGAAAATCAACGGCTCGCCCCAAAAAACCACCCCCGCGCCTTGCACTGGCCATGCCTTCGCCCCACTCTCCCGTAAAGCGAGAAGACAAAGGAATTCGAGGGGCAAATCACGGATGGAGCATGCGATCTATCTCGTCACGCTGGTCGGCACGGCGCTCGTTGTCGCCGCCGCGTTTTCGAGCCTGATCGCCTTCCGCTTCGGCGCCCCCCTCCTGCTGCTCTTTCTTTGCATCGGGCTCGCCACCGGAACCGACGGCCTCGGCATCGAATTCGACAATGCCCGTATCGCCTATTTTGCCGGCTCACTGGCGCTGGCGGTCATCCTGTTCGATTCCGGCTTCGGCACACCGCTCAACGCCTTGCGGCAAGCGGCCGGCCCGGCGTTGTCGCTGGCGACCTTCGGCGTGCTTCTCACCACCGGCCTGTTCGGCGCCGCGGCCTACTATCTGCTTGACCTTACCTGGCTGGAATCCTTCCTGCTCGGCGCCGCCGTCGCTTCGACCGACGCCGCGGCGGTGTTCTTCCTGCTGCGCGCCGGCGAGATCAATCTGCGTGAGCGCGTGCGCTCGACGCTCGAAGTGGAATCCGGCACCAACGACCCGATCGCCATCTTCCTGACCATCACCCTGGTCGAGGTCATCGCCGCCCATGCCAACCCCGAAACCAATGTCCTGGTCACCAGCCTGATCCTCGGCTTCCTCGTCAATATGGGCCTTGGCGCCGTCGTCGGCGCACTCGGCGGCCTTGCCATCGTGCGTCTCGTCGACCGGCTCAATCTCGACCACGGCCTGCTGCCGATCTTCGTGCTGACGCTGTCGCTGATGGTCTTCGCCGCCGCCGGCGCCATCGGCGGCTCCGGTTTCTTGGCGGTCTATATCGCCGGCCTCATTGCCGGTAATTCCGACATCCGCGCCGTCACCATCCTCAAGCGTTTCCAGGACGGCATGTCATGGCTGGCCCAGATCATCATGTTCCTGATCCTCGGCCTGTTCGCCACCCCTTCGCAATTTCCGGCGATCATGGTGCCGGCGATAGCGCTTGGCCTTTTCCTGATGTTTATCGCCCGCCCGATCGCTGTCTGGCTCTGCCTGATCCCTTTCCGCCTGCCGCGCCCCGAAGTCGCCTTCGTCTCCTGGGTCGGCCTGCGCGGCGCGGTTTCGATCCTGCTCGCCATCACCCCATTGCTCGGCGGGCTGGAAAACGGCCGCACCATTTTCAACGCCGCCTTCATCATCGTGCTGGTGTCGCTTGTCATCCAGGGCTGGACGGTCGGCCCGCTGGCGCGTCGCCTTGGCCTCATCGTGCCGGCCCGCCTTGGCCCACTCGACAAGGTCGAACTCGAACTCCCCGGCTCCGCCCACCACGAGCTCCTTGCCTATCGCGTGGCGCATGGCAGCCCGGTGGCGCGCGGCGAGCGCATTCCGCGCTGGGCGCGGCCCTCCCTGGTACTGCGCGACGGCCGCTCGATGCGTTTCCAGGACATGGGCCGCCTCGCCGCCGGCGACCAGGTCTACATTTTCGTGCCGGACCGCTATCCGCGCCTGCTCGACAAGCTGTTCGCCAGCCGCGCGGTGGTCGACCCGGAAGATGCCGATTTCTTCGGCGCCTTCGCCGTCGACCCGGCACGCTCCGGCGCCGAACTGGAAGCCGCCTACGCACCGGGCCTGACCGAGGCGGAGCAGAAGCTCACCGTCGGCGCTCTGGTCACGGCGCGGCTCGGCGGCCATGCCGAATATGCCGATCGCGTGCTGATCGGCTCGATCGAGCTGATCGTCAGGGATGTCGACGACAAGGGCAGGATCACGGGTCTCGGTCTTTCCTTCGAGCCGACCGCGCCGGTGGCGCGGGTGCCGGTGTTCCTGAGTGCCGGCGAGATGGGCGACCGCCTCGGCGCCTTCATCCGCAATTGGCGCAAGCCGACCGAGACGCAGGAAGCGGCAGCACAGGCCGAGGACGCCCCCAAGCCGCCGGTTGAAAAAGCCACGACCGGGAGCTGAGAAGGGCGACCGCTGGCCCTGCCCCTTCATCACCGGGCGATCTTCACGGACTATGTTCCCGCCCGCCTCAAAATTTCGCGCCGCATCGCGGCCAGAGCCTTGCATCGGCACCGATGCGGGGTATGGTCCCGGCGATTTCCCGAGGAAAGGAACCTGCATGGCCGCCTTCAAGACACTGGACGATATCGGCAACATCAGCGGCAAGCGCGTGCTGGTGCGCGTCGACCTCAACGTTCCCGTCGCCGACGGCAAGGTCACCGACGCCACCCGCATCGAACGCATCGCGCCGACCATCGCCGAACTGTCGGGCAAGGGCGCCAAGGTCATCCTGCTTGCCCATTTCGGCCGGCCTAAGGATGGGCCATCGCCGGAATTCTCGCTGGAGCCGATCGCCAGGGCAACCGCCGAGGTACTCGGCCGCCCCGTCGGCTTTGCCTCGGATTGCGTCGGCGACACAGCGGGAAGTGCCGTCGCGGCCATGAACAAGGGCGACGTGCTGCTCTTCGAAAACACCCGCTTCTACAAGGCCGAGGAAAAGAACGACCCGGCCTTCAGCGAGCGGCTCGCGGCCAATGGCGACATTTTCGTCAACGACGCCTTTTCCGCGGCGCACCGCGCCCACTCTTCCACAGAAGGGCTGGCGCGTCTGTTGCCTTCCTTTGCCGGCCGCACCATGCAGGCCGAGCTCGAAGCGCTGGAGAAGGGCCTGGGCAACCCGGTCCGCCCGGTCGTCGCCATCGTCGGCGGCGCCAAGGTCTCGACCAAGATCGACCTTTTGATGAACCTGGTGAAGAAGGTCGACGCGCTGGTCATCGGCGGCGGCATGGCCAACACCTTCCTTGCCGCGCGCGGCACCAATGTCGGCAAGTCGCTGTGCGAGCATGACCTTGCCGCCACTGCCAAGCAGATCATGATCGAGGCTGCCGAAGCCGGCTGCGCCATCATCCTGCCGGTCGACGGTGTCGTCGCCAAGGAATTCAAGGCGGGCGCCGCCTGCGAGACCGTCGCCATCTCCGAAGTCCCGGCCGATGGCATGATCCTCGATGTCGGCGAGAAGACCGTGAAGACGATCGGCGAATGGATCGAGCGCGCCGCGACGCTGGTCTGGAACGGCCCACTCGGCGCCTTCGAGATCGAGCCGTTCGATCACGCCACGGTGGCGGCGGCAAAACACGCGGCCGCGCGCACCAAGGCCGGCAAGCTGGTCTCCGTCGCCGGCGGCGGCGATACGGTGGCGGCCCTCAACCACGCTGGCGTCGCCGACGACTTCACCTATGTCTCGACCGCCGGCGGCGCCTTCCTGGAGTGGATGGAAGGCAAGCCGCTGCCCGGCGTCGACGTGCTGAAGCGGTAAGCAGTTCCGGGAAAAGTGTGAGACGGTTTTCCCGGGAAAAGCGCGTAGCGCTTTCCCTTGGGAATTGCGTCAAGACTGAAGCGCATTTTGCAGCCAGGCGGAAACGCCTGGCGCCACAGAAATGCGGCTGGAACAAGCAAGGCAATCAACACAAAGAGGCGCCCGGGACTTTCAATCGATTCGAGCTTTCCGATGCCATTCCTTTGGCGGTAGACTTCCGCTAAGCGCGGAACGAACCCCTTTCAGGAGAAGCATAATGAGCGAACGTCTCGAAGACATAGCCGCCGCGATCGTGGCCAACGGCAAGGGCCTGCTGGCCGCTGACGAAAGTTCCGGCACCATCAAGAAGCGCTTCGATGTCATCGGCGTTGAATCGACAGCCGACAGTCGCCGCGACTATCGCGAGATGATGTTCCGCGCCAAGGACGCGATGACCAAATACATTTCCGGCGTCATCCTCTATGACGAAACCATCCGCCAGAAGGCTGCCGATGGCACGCCTCTGGTCGACATCATCAAGGCATCAGGCGCCATCCCCGGCATCAAGGTCGATGCCGGCGCCAAACCGCTGGCCGGCTTTCCCGGCGACACCGTCACCGAGGGCCTCGACGGCCTGCGTGAGCGCCTTGCCGACTACTACAAGCTCGGCGCCCGCTTCGCCAAATGGCGCGCGGTGATCGACATCGATACCGGCAAGGGCGTGCCTTCGACCAATTCGATCAGCGCGAATACCCATGCGCTCGCCCGCTATGCCGCCCTTTGCCAGGAAGCCGGCATCGTGCCGATCGTCGAGCCGGAAGTGCTGATGGACGGCGCCCACGACATCGGCACCTGCTACGAGGTCTCGAAGGCGACGCTGATCAAGCTCTATGATGAACTCCATGCGGCGCGCGTCGTGCTGGAAGGCACGATCCTCAAGCCCAACATGGTGCTGTCGGGCAAGACGTCGGGCACGGTGGACAGTCCCGAAAAGGTCGCCGAGATGACCATAAAACTGTTCCGCGAGACGGTGCCGGCGGCGGTCCCGGGCATCGCCTTCCTCTCCGGCGGCCAGGAGGACGAGGAGGCAACCGCCAACCTCAACGCCATCAATGCCATCGGGCCGCATCCGTGGAAGCTGACCTTCTCCTATGGCCGCGCGCTGCAGGCTGCCCCGCAGAAGGCATGGAGCGGCAAGGCGTCGAACGTCGCCGCCGGCCAGGCCGCCTTCACCCATCGCGCCCACATGAACTATCTGGCCGCACTCGGAAAATGGAAGGCGAGCCTCGAACAGGCCGCCTGAGCACACCGCTTCCGTCACCGTTCAAACCCGGGCCAACGCGCCCGGGTTTTCGTTGTCTGCGATTTGGGGGAAGACCTCCTCATCCTTATTTCCTCTGGGCGTTGCCGGCGATGTCGGTTTGCGCTCGTCCCGAACGTCCTTGGGATGAGAGACAGGGAGAGGTTCATGCATCGCAACAAGGTCGTTTCACGCGAGGACTGGTTCCAGGCGCACAAGGGGCATCTGGCGCGTGAAAAGGAACTGACGCGGTTGCGGGAACGTGTTGCGGCCGAGCGGCGGGAACTGCCCTGGCTGAAACTAAGGAAGGACTACGTCTTTGAGACGGAGCAAGGGCCGAAGAAACTGGCCGAGCTTTTCGCCAACCGCAGCCAGTTGATCGTCTACCACTTCGTGTTCGCGCCAGGTTCCACCCATCACTGCGAAAGCTGTGCCTTCGTCGCCGACCATATCGATGGCGCCAACCGGCATCTCAGGCATCATGACGTGTCGCTTGTCACCATATCGCGGGCGCCGCTGGCCGAGCTGCTGCCTTACAAGCAGCGCATGGGCTGGACATTCGACTGGGTGTCTTCCTATGCGTCCGACTTCAACTTCGATATGCAGGTGTCCTTCACCGACAAACAGATCGCATCCGGCGAAGCGGTCTACAATTTCGAAACACCGGTGCTGACGTCGAAGGACTTGCCCGGCACCACTGTCTTCTACAAGGGCGAAACCGGTGACATCTTCCTGACCTTCATGTCGCGCGCCCGCGGCAGCGAGCAGTTCATCGGCGCCTATCAGTATCTCGACATCGCTCCGAAAGGTCGTGACGAGACCGGTCCTTACGGGACCTTCATGGACTGGGTGCGGCTGCACGATGAATATGGGAACAGGTCGCAACAGGACGACATATACCCTTAGGGCACCGGCCGGCCATGCAAGGATCCGTTCACCTCGGCCCAAACATGCGCTAAGCCTGCCGCAGATCATTCCACGGTTCCGCCATGCGCTTCCCGGCCTCTCTCACCTGGCTCGCCTTCCCCGTCTATGTCTGGCAAGGGCTCGGCGTGCGCCGCCGCACCACGCGCATGCTGCCGGCACAGGGACCGGTCATGCACGAACTCGCTGGCAAGGCGCCTGATATCTCGCTTCTGGTGCTGGGCGACTCCTCGGCTGCCTCGGTCGGCATCGGCAATTCCGAGGACGGGCTTGCCGCGCAGCTCGCCATGCTGATTGCGCAGCGCACCGGCCGCGCCGTGCGCTGGCGCGCCGCCGGCTTCAATTCGGCGACATCGGGCCAGATCCGCGACCATGTCCTGCCCAACCTGTCGGCCGACCCATGGACGCATATCGTGCTGGCCATCGGCACCAACGACACCAAGAATTTTCATTCGGTGCCGCGCTTCAAGAAGGAGTTCGGCGGCTTGCTCTATGGCCTGCGCGCCAAATGGCCGGAGGCACGCGTCGTGTGGTCGCCGGTGCTGGAGTTCACGCGGGCGCCGGCCATGCCGCCGCTGCTCGGCAAGATCCTCGAAATCCGCGCCACCGCGATGAACCGGATGGGTGAACGGCTTTGCCTGGAGCGCGGCGCGGTGCCGGCCCCGCGCCTGCCGATCACCAATCCCGAACAGGGTTTCGCCTCGGACGGCTTCCACGCCTCGGAGGCGGGCTACCGCGCCTGGGCCGAGCATCTCGTCGGCCTGGTGCTCGCCAGCTGAACACCGACGGCCGATGCGGCCTGCAGACCTATGTCAAATGCCCGAGCACGGCCGCCAGCGAGATTGCGGCCATGGCCAGCAGCGCCAGCTTCCAGAAATCGCCGCGGCGCTTGAGCCCTGGCCAGCCGATCGGTTTGATCAGCTGGATCACCATGAAGCCGATGATGACAAGGGCGAGGAGTTTCGTCATGCCGCTTTTGATCAGCAACGTTGCCGGCTGTCAAAGCGCCTTGTTCGATCTCTGGGAAAGAACAGGGGCCGCGTCCCGAACCGGAAACGCGGCGCCCACCTTTCAGGCGGCGATCTACTTCAGCGGCTTAAGGCCGGCTTCGATCGAGGCGCGCTTCGGTTCGAGGAACGGCGGCAGGGCCAGGCTTTCGCCCAGCGTTTCCAGCGGCTCGTCGGCGGTGAAACCCGGCCCGTCTGTGGCGATCTCGAACAGGATGCCGTTGGGCTCGCGGAAATAGAGTGAGCGGAAGTAATAGCGCTCGACCTCGCCGCTAGACGGCAGGCGGAATTCGGCCAGACGGGCGGTCCATTGATGCAGCGTCTCCTGGTCCGGCGCCCTGAAGGCGACATGGTGAACCGCACCGGCGCCTTGCCTTGCGGGAGCCTGCCCGGGCTGCACGGCGACATGAAGCTCCGCCGCCGGCCCGCCAGCGCCCATTTCGAAGACATGGACCTGGCCTTCGCCATCCGGCGAAGCATAGTCGCGGCCCTTGCGCATGTTCATCACCCTGGTGAGCACCGCCTCGGTGTTTGTGATGTCGGGGACGCTGATGACGATCGGCCCGAGCCCGCGGATCTGATAATCGGCCGGCACCGGGCTTTGCGCCCAGGGATGGCTGCCACCCTTGCCACCATCGCTAACGAGCCGCAGGCGCTGGCCTTCGGGATCCTCGAAATCGAACGACGGATAGCCGCCGATGTCGGCAATCTCTCCTGTCACGATGTCTTCGCCGGCCAGGTGCTGCTTCCACCAGGCCAGGCTCTCCGGGCTGCCGACCCTTAGGCTGGTCCGCGCGATGCTGTGGGTACCGCGCCGTTCGCGGCCAACCGGCCAGTCGAAGAAGGTCAGGTCGGTGCCTGGCGTCGCTTCGCCGTCGGCATAGAAAAGGTGATAGGCCGACGTGTCGTCCTGGTTCACCGTCTTCTTAACCAGCCGCAAGCCCAGCACCTTCGTATAGAAATGAAGATTGCCAGGAGCGTTGGCGGTGATGGCGGTCAGATGGTGGATTCCTGTCAGTTGCAGGCTCATGGTCGTCTCCCTGGTTTTGGGGAAGAATTTTCTCCCTTCATATCAGAACTCCGGTCACCTCGCTGAAGGTCGCCTATCCCGACAGTCCGTCGTCTCCAACTGAACAATGATGCTCCGTAGGCAGCCTCGCGGTGAACAATCCTCCATTCGCAACTGGGCCGAAGATCATGGGCTGAGGACAATTTCCACCAGCCGGAACGATCGCCGCGCGCCCTGCCACCCTCCTGACAGACTGCTGTCAGGAGGGGTGTGCGATACTGCCTCCAGTTAAAGAGAGGAGAATAGCCATGAACGGTTTCACCATCCTGCGCGGCATGCAGCACTATGTCGGCAAGGTTCGCACCATGCGCAACGAAATTCGCACGCAGCGTTTCATGAACGCGCTGCCCGCGGACATCCGCAAGGATATCGGCTGGCCCGATATGTATGCGGAACGTCGCTCCCGCGGCAATTGAGGCGAATTTTTCGACATCGATATTGGACATGGGGCGCGCCAATGCCCAGATATCAATGCATGTCGCCCAAAAGTGGCCTCCGGTTTTGGGGGTGCGACATGCATGAAAACAAAGACGCGGCGCGTTGGGGGACGGAGCGAGCTTATGCCTGATCAGAAGACAATCGGCTTCGTCTTCATCGAAGGTTTTGCCGACTGGGAATACGGCTTGCTGGCAGCCTCGGCGGTTGAGTGGTTCGGTGCTCGTGCCGTGTCATTGACCCCTGGAGGCAAGCCGGTGACCGGGATCAGCGGCTTTCGGCTGACGCCCGACCGTTCGGCCGGCGTCGACGAGAATGCCGATCTCGACGCAGTCGCCGTCATCGGTTCCGACCAATGGGCGGGCAAGACGCCGCCGGATGTCGCTCAACTGCTCAATGCCGTTGCAACGCGCGGCGGCGTCGTCGGCGGCATCTGCGCCGGTACGCTGGCACTGGCCCGGGCTGGCATGTTCGAACAAGCCAAACATACCAGCAATCGCCGCGACTGGATCAACGGACACGAAGCCGGTTATGCCGGCGACAGCAACTATCAGGACGTGCCGCATGCGGTCGCCGATGGCAAGATCGTGTCCGCGCCGGGTTTGGCGCCTGGCACCTTTGCCCTTGCCTTTCTGAAGACGCTCTATCCCGAACGAGGCGGCGATCTCGCGCAGATGCGGACGTTGTTTGCCAGGGAATATGCTGAAGCCTCCTGACAGTATGCTGTCAGGAGAGACGTGCGATGGTGGGATAATGCGCATGGCCGGCCGAGAGAAAGATCGATGAAGAGCTGGAACGACAGGCTGAACACGCCTGGCATCCACGGCGTGAAACCGACGCCACGCACGGTGGGTGACGTGGTCGAAGGCCAGCCGATGTTGGTGCCTACCGCGCGCCAGGTCGACACTTTCATCCGTTCGATTCCGAAAGGCGTCGAGATGGATGTCCGCGCGTTGCGCACGGCCCTTGCCATCGAACACGGCGCCGAAGTGACATGTCCGGTGACTATTGGCTATCATCTGCGCACGGTTGCCGAGGCCGCCAAGGAAGACCTTGAGCGCGGCATGAGGATGAGCGACATCGCGCCCTTCTGGCGCGTACTCGATGCGAAGACGCCGACAACGAAGAAACTGTCCTTTGGCGCGGAATTCGTCGCCGCGCAGCGCAAGCGCGAAGGACTGAAACCGTAATGAATGCCGTCTGGAAGCGGCTCCGGTCCAGGAGACGCTCCAGCAACAACACTGGGGAAGCAAACGATGCGCCGCGCCGACAGGCTTTTTCAGATCGTGCAGCATCTGCGGGGTGGCCGTCTGGTCACCGCCCAGAAGCTCGGCACGTGGCTCGAGGTTTCCGAGCGAACGATCTATCGCGACATTGCCGACCTGCAGTCGACGGGAGTGCCGATCGACGGCGAGGCCGGCGTCGGCTACATGATGAGGGAGGGTTTCGATCTTCCGCCGCTGATGTTCACGCGTGACGAGATCGTGGCGCTGGTTGCCGGTGCGCGCATGGTGCGCGCCTTTGGCGGCGCCGCCATGGCACGGGCCGCCGACGAGGCGCTGGTCAAGATCGGCGCGGTGCTGCCCGATGCCGAGAAGGACCGCATCGCCCGTACCGAGATCCACACGCCGATGTGGGTGGTCAGCGACGCCGCCCGCGAGGCGATCGATCTGATCGAGCGTGCTGTCGAAAAGCGCCAGGTGCTGACCATCGACTATTGCGACGAGGCCGGGCGCGGCACCGCGCGCGACATCAGGCCGCTCGGCCTGTGGTTCTGGGGCAAGGTGTGGACGTTGGTCGCCTGGTGCGAGATGCGCGACGACTTCCGCGCCTTCCGCATCGACCGCATCGCCTCGGTGGTGATCGCCGGCCGCATCTTCAAGCCGGAGCGCGGCAAGCAGCTTGCCGACTTCTACCGGGCCGTGGAGCGCAGCGAGGATTACGGTATGGCGCCGGACCGCGTGGCGCGAAACTGAGATTGCATATGGAATAAAAAAGCCCGCTCGAAGCGGGCTTTTTTTTGGACTGTCGCAGACCTTACTCGTCGTCAGCGTCTTCGTTCTTCGACTTCAGCGCCGAGAGCTTGGCGAACACGGCGCTGGCGTCGAGTTCGGCATCCTCGTCCTTCGGCTTTTCGGGGGCCGGAACCAGCCGCTCGGTCAGGGCCGCCGGCAGCAGCGTGTCGCCGACCGGCTGCGCCTGTTCGCGGCCGCGCGAGGCGCGGTTGACTTCCATGTCGAGGTCGATCTGCGAGGCGAGACCCAGCGTCACAGGATCCATCGGCTGCAGATTGGCCGAATTCCAGTGCTTGCGTTCGCGGATCTGCTCGATCGTCGACTTGGTGGTGCCGACGAGACGCGAAATCTGTGCGTCCTTGAGTTCGGGATGATTGCGCACCAGCCACAGGATGGCGTTCGGCCGGTCCTGGCGCTTCGACAGCGGCGTGTAGCGCGGGCCTTTGCGCTTGGATTCCGGCACCCGCACCTTAGGGTCGGAAAGCTTCAGGCGCTGGTTCGGGTCCTTCTCGGCGCGCGCGATCTCGTCGCGAGTCAGCTGGCCGGTCATGATCGGGTCCATGCCCTTGATGCCTTGCGCCGATTCGCCGTCGGCGATCGCCTTGACCTCGAGCGGATGCAGCCCACAGAACTGCGCGATCTGCTCGAAGGAGAGCGCGGTGTTGTCGACCAGCCAGACGGCGGTCGCCTTGGGCATCAACAGCGTATTGGCCATTAGAAAAATCCTTCTCGTTCGCCCGCGTTCCCGCGCGGGCGGTGGTTTAGAGCCACCAAAATGGGAAATTCGCGGCCTGTATAACCGTTCCCTTGCCGTTTCGCAATGTTTTTGGAAGCGCGGCCGCTCCGATGGGTTCGGGAGCAGGCAAGCACGTTCGGATGGCTGGGCCGCCAGCGACATTAGCCAAGGGGACCCGCACTTTTGGGCAGGCCGCGCAAGTGCCGCGCGCGCTCCTGGAATCGCCAGGCAATTTCACTGGCCCCAAAAAGACAAAACCCGCTGGACAAGGTCCAGCGGGCTCGGAACCGGAAACGGGGAACGTCTGCGACGGCTCTACTTCTCGACATGAGCCCGGCCCTGCGGCCGGGTCATGCTTGATATCAGATCGCCTGGCGGGCGATCCGTTCGATGTCGGCGCGGTTGATGCCGAGATCGCTGAGCTGACGGGCGTTGAGACGGTTCAGCTCGCGCACGGTCTCGTTGTACATGCGCCAGTTACGGTAAGCGCGGATCGGGTTCATGGTAGTCCTCCTGATGGGGTGTTCGTTTCGATGCTGCACAGATAGTGATCATCGATGAGGACTTGAACGGCCGATTTTGCATAGCAATGATGCAAATGCTGCATTGCACCATTAAGCCTCTGTTCATCTTGTAGGCAGGGGCGAAGGGCGCTGTCCCAGGACGTGTCGAGATTCCGGTCAGGCCGAGTCGAAAATGGTTGGTACCGAGAACCGGAGCGGAGCGTACTTTTCGTACGCGAGCACCGGAAGCGCAGCTATTAGCCATTTGCAGGCCGGCCTGACCGGAATATCGATACGTCCTAGCCGACGTCGAGCACGATCTTGCCGATATGCTCGCCCTCTTCCATCCGCTCATGCGCGCGCCAGGCATCGGTCAGCGGGTAGATCATGTCCATGACGGGTGCGACCTTGCGCGTGCCGAGCAGTGGCCACACCTGTGCCTCCAGTGCCGCCGCGATCGCCGCCTTGAACTCGACGGTGCGCGGCCTGAGCGTCGACCCCGTATGGGTCAGCCGCTTGACCATGATCTTGGAAAAATCGGCGCTGGCGACGGCACCCGCCTGCACGGCGATCTGGACGATGCGGCCCTCGACCGCCGCCGCCTCGTAGTTTCGCTGGACATAGTCGCCACCGACCATGTCGAGGATGACATTGGCGCCCTTGCCTTCCGTGGCCTCCTTGACCGCCGTGACGAAATCCTCCTCGCGGTAGTTGATCGCCCGGTCGGCGCCGAGCTTCAGGCAGGCGTCGCATTTCTCCCTGGATCCGGCGGTGGTGATGACATAGGCGCCGAAGGCCGAGGCCAGTTGGATCGCCGTCGTGCCGATGCCCGACGAGCCGCCATGCACCAGCAGCGTCTCGCCCTTCGTCAGGCCGCCGCGTTCGAACACATTGTGCCAGACGGTGAAATAGTTTTCCGGCACGGCCGCTGCTTCCGTGTGGGTGAAACCGGCGGGCAGCGGCAGCACGCTGCCGGTATGAACCTTGACATATTCGGCATAGCCGCCGCCGGGGGTGAGCGCGCACACCCGGTCGCCGATGCGCCAGCGCGATATCTCGTCGCCAAGGGCAGCCACTTCGCCCGACACTTCGAGGCCCGGAAGGTCCGATGCGCCGGGCGGCGGTGGATAGGCGCCCTTGCGCTGCTGCACATCGGGCCGGTTGACGCCGGCGGCATGAACCTTGATCAGGATCTCGCCCGGGCCGGGCTGCGGCACATCGCGCGTTTCCGGTTTCAGCACCCGTGGGCCACCCGGTTCTGAGATCGCGATTGCCGTCATCCTTGCCGGAATTCTTTGTCCGCTCGCCATGAAGTTTCCCGTCTTTCCTCGCCGCATTCCTACCGGCTGTTTGCATCGACGCCCTTGCCCTATGTATGCTGATTGCCAAATCAGGCAAATGGCCAATCTGGTGTGGCGGAGGAGGAGCAACGATGGCGATCTTCGACGACGAACCCAAGAAGAAGGCGCGCCCGCACGAGATCGGGCAGGACCTGTCGCTGCTTTCCGTCGGTGAACTGTCGGAGCGCATCGGCATCCTTCGCGACGAAATCGCCAGGCTGGAGGCGGAGCTCAAGGCCAAGGACAACACCAAATCGGCCGCCGAGGCACTGTTCCGCCGCGGATAGGCAGACCGGTGGAACAGCCCCGCCGCCGAAAAGCCCGAATGCGACTGTCTTCAGACCTTGAGTCCCTCCAGAGTCCAGCCGGATCAATAAATGCTCGCATCCTACCGACCGATCCTCTCCCTGCTTCGCGGCACTGCCTTCCTGCTGGCGGCATCGGGTCTGCATGGGCTGCTGCTTCCCCTGCGCGGCCAGGTGGAAGGGTTCTCCACCGCATCGCTCGGCCTGATGGGCACGGCCTGGGCCGGCGGCTTCGTCACCGGCTGCTTCTTTGCCCCGCGCATCGTGCGCCGCGCCGGGCATGTACGCGCCTTCGGCGCCTTCGCCGCGTCCGGCGCCATCGTGGCCCTGCTCACAGGCCTGATCATCGATGAATATGTCTGGATCCTGCTGCGTGCCTTTACCGGCTTCACCATGGCCGGCGCCTTCATGGTCATCGAAAGCTGGCTGAACGAGAAGGCCACCAACGAGAACCGCGGCACCGTCTTCGGCCTCTATATGATGGTCACCTATGCCTCGATCATGGGCGGCCAGATGATCGTCGCCGGCGGCGACGTGAAATCGGCGTCACTGTTCATGATCACCGGCATACTGTTCTGCCTGTCGCTGATCCCGACCGCGGTTTCGACGGCGTCGCACCCCAAGCCGCTGCAGGACGTCAAGCTCGACGTCAAGGGGCTCTACGCCAACTCGCCGGTATCGGCCATCGCCTGCGTTTTGATCGGCATCGCCAACGGTGCCTGGGGCACGCTGGGTGCGGTCTATGGCGCCCGCATCGGCATTTCCACCGCCGAGATCGCCTTGATGATGAGCCTTGTCGTCGTCGCCGGTGCCGCCATGCAGCTGCCGGCCGGGCGTCTCTCCGACAAGACCGACCGGCGTTTCGTATTGGCCGGTGCTGCTTTCGGCGCGGCGCTGTTCGCGCTCCTGATCTTCCTGTTTCAACCGCGCTCCGGCATCTTCGTCATCGTCTTCACCGCCGCTTACGGCGCTTTCGCCTATACGCTCTATTCGATCGCCGTAGCGCATGCCAACGACCACGCCCGTGCCGAGGACTTCGTCAAGGTGTCCGGCGGACTGCTGCTGCTTTACGGCTTCGGCACCATGATCGGGCCTTTGCTGGCGGCGGCGCTGATGGGCTGGATGCGCCCGGAGGGCCTGTTCCTGGCGACCGCCTTCGCACATCTGTCGTTGGCAGGCTACACGCTGCTGCGCATCAGCCGCCGCGCCCCGGTGCCGATCGGCGATCGCGACGCCTTCAAGACGCAGCCGGCCGACCGCTCGGTGACGCCGGAAGCATTGCGGCTTGATCCAAGAAGAAAAGCAGAAGCAGACAGTTGAGATTCGAAAAACTTTGCCTCACAAATGAGGCATGATGTTTTCCGACGCCTTCATGGCGATCGCCGACCCCAATCGGCGCCACCTTCTGGAAGAACTTCGACGCGGTCCGAAGACCGTCAACGAGTTGGCGTCCGGACTTCCAGTCTCACGCCCGGCCGTGTCACAGCATCTGAAAGTGTTGCTCGACGCCGGACTGGTCAACGCCAAGGCTGAAGGCACGCGGCGCGTTTACACGGTAAGCAATGCCGGCTTCCTGAGACTCAACATCTGGCTCGATCAATTCTGGGAAGCCTGACCGTTTCTGGCGGGCGAGCGATCAGCCACTTTCAGGTCTTCTCGTTCAGAAAAGCGCCGAGCAAATCGAGCAACACTCCGGTCCCGTGCTCGCGCGACGACGATGTGTCGTGACCATCGAGGAAAGCGCCCTGCTCGGTCAGCACCAGCCGCGTGCCCTTGCCGTCGGCAAAAAGTTCGATCGTGGCCAGCGACACGGAGATGCGGGTTTCGCCGAACAGCATGTCATAGCTGTAGACGATGCGCTGGTCCGGCACGATGTCCTGATAGGTGGCTGTGTAGACGTGGATCGGGCCATCTTTCGGCCCGCCGGCATTGACCTCCTTGCCGCCGATGCGAAAGTCCATTTGAAAACGGCCCGGCATCGGATTGTCGGGATCGGTGAACCAGCGCCGCTTGGCGTCCGCGTTGCTGAGCGCGAAGAAGACTTTCGACGGCGCCGCCGGATAGAGACGCTCTATGATGAAGGTGGAATGGACGACGGATCGTTCGGTCATGATCTGGGTCCTTGTTGGTAAACTGGTTTGCCGAAATAGGTCCTGCCGGCCCTTAGGCTTCAGGCATCAACCGGCTGATGCCGGAGTTCCACCGCCAGATTGTCCAGCGCAGCGCCAAACCCTGCCTGGCTGCCGGCGATCATGTCCTTGCCGCCAAAGGCCGCGATCTGGTCGGTCAGCACTAGCCGCGTTGACGTCCCCACTGGCTGAAGCTCGACCGTGATCAGCGAGACGGAAAGCCGGTTCCAACCCTCGCAAACGAGCTCGGTCGAAACGATGCGTTGCTCAGGCTCGATATCGATGTAGCGGGTCTCGACGCGGTAAATCAGGCTGCCGCGCGGCCCGCAGCGGCTGATATCCAGCCCGCCGACACGGAATTCGGCCTTGTCGTAGACCAGGTCGACATTTTTCGACAGCGTTCCCCAGCGGGCGCGCGCCTGTGGGTCGGCAAGGGCCTGGAACACCCGCGCCGGCGAGGCTTCGTAGACGCGCTCCAGCACGATTGTTGCGTGGGTCACCGATGGTTCGGTCATGATGGCCTCCTTCAGTTTTCGTCTTTGGTTTCCGCCAGAAAATCGCCGAGCCGATCCAGCCGGCGTTCCCAGGAGAGGCGCCGCTCGTTGATCCAGTGCTCGGCCGCCCTCAGCGCCTTGGGCTCGATCTGGCAAGTCCGCACCCGTCCAACCTTCTGCGTGCGCACCAGGCCGCTTGCTTCCAGAAGATTGAGATGCTGGACGACAGCCGATAGCGACATTTCCAGCGGCTCGGCCAGCTGGGTGACCGAGGCCGGACCGCGCGACAGCCGGTCGACCATTTGCCGCCGCGCCGGATCGGCAAGCGCCTGGAACATCAGGTCGAGCTGGGCGGGATCGTGCAGCATCGCGGTCAGCCGTCATTGTAGGGGAAGAACTTGAAGTAGGGCTGCGCCTCCTCGATCACCCTGGCAAAGGCAGGGCGCTGCAGCAGGCGGTCGTGATAGCGCTTCACGGCGGGATATTTGTCACCGAACGGCTCGACCTTGTTGGCATAGAAGAGTGCCGGAGACGCCGCGCAATCGGCCAGGCTGAAGGCGTCGCCCACCGCCCAGGTCTTGGACTGCATCTCCTGCTCGACGATGGCGTAGGAATTGCGCAGCTGGCCGCGCGCCTGCTCGACGCCGAACGGATCGGTTTTGTCTTGCGGTCGCAACCGGTCGCCAACGATCTTCTGCATCGGCTCCTGCACATAGAAATCATAGAAGCGGTCGGCCTGGCGGACCGCCAGCGCCAGGTCAATGTCGGCGGGAACGAGTTCGACCGGCCCCGGGTAGTGCGCGGCTAGATATTCCACGACGATGGTCGATTCCAGCACCGTGCGGCCGCGCGCATCGTCGCGCAGCGCCGGCATCTTGCCGCTCGGCGATATCTTCAGGAAAGCCGCTCGCGAGTGCTCGTCGCCGAGATCGACGATGACCGGGTTGAAGGCGGTGGCGTTCTCGTAGAGCGCGATCAGCGGCTTCCAGCAGAAAGAGGCCAGCGGATGGAAATGCAGCGTCAGGGACATTCTTTGCTCTTCTGTTTCGTGGTTCGTCGATCGGGAGATCAACACTGAAGCATTTACTTAACTATTGCGACATGCCTTGCCCGTCAAGACCGCCTGCGATGGTTCAGTTGGACCTGATATGGGCGACGATGGCGGCTTCTATGTCGGGCCAGTCTTGCGGATGAAGCTCATGGCCGCCGCCCGCGATACGAAGGAGTTTCGCGCCGGCGACCGTTTTGGCCAGCGCCTCGCCATGTTCGACCGGAAAGATCGGATCTGAAGTGCCATGGATGATCAGCAGTGGCACCGCCATCCCCGGCAACCGCCCCTTCCACGCATCGCCACCCTTGAGTGAAAAATGATTGGTTGCGCTCAGGAACCCGCCGGAGCGGTCGTAGTCCTGTTCGATGAAGGCTCTCATTCGGGCTTCGTCGAACGGATGTATGGTGCTGGCGATCGCCCGCGCATCCTTGACCACGAAATCGATCACCTGGCCGCAGTCCGACCAGTCGACATCGGCGCCCGCGGCCGAGTGCTCGATATAGGCGTCGGTTGTCTGCGGCAGATGCGAAGTGTCCATCCCTACCGGCGAACTGCTGATCACCGTCAGCGACGCGACACGGGAGGGGTGCTTGAGCGCCACGAGTTGCGCGATCATGCCGCCCATCGACATGCCGGCGACATGGGCCTTCCCGATGCCATGGCTGTCGAGCACACCAATCGCATCGTCCGCCATGTCGTCGAATGTGTAGGGCGGCTTGCCGGGCGGATATTTGGTCGAACGGCCGGTATCGCGATTGTCGTAGCGGATCACATACAAGCCGGCATCCGCCAGCTCCCGGCAAAACGCCTCCGGCCACCACAGCATCGAGGCCATCGCGCCCATGATCAAAAGCAGCGCGGGATTTTCGGGATCGCCGAAGACTTCGGATTTGATCTCGGGGCGATTGATCGTCGTCATCACTCAGTCTCCTAATCTGATTGCATTTTGCAATCGGTTGCACATAATAAAACTGATACGATAATGCAACTGGTTTTGCGTGGAGAGAATCGAATGAGCCTCGATCGCCGGTCCGGCTGCCCGATCAACCTGTCGCTGGAAGTGTTCGGCGACCGCTGGAGCCTGATCATCCTTCGCGACATGATTTTTGGCGGTAGGCGGCATTTCCGCGAACTGCTCAACGGATCGATAGAAGGCATCGCCTCCAACATCCTCGCCGACCGGCTGAAGCGGCTGATGGAGTTGGGCATGCTGACCAAGGCCGACGATCCTAGTCACAAGCAGAAGGCGATCTACAGCCTGACCGAGATGGCCATCACGCTGGTGCCGATCCTGGCCCATCTCGGCGCTTGGGGCCGCGTCTGGCTGCCAACCAGCGAGGAACTCTCGATCCGCGCCGAACTGCTGGAAAAGGGCGGACCGCCAATGTGGGAGAAATTCATGGACGAGTTGCGCCATGAGCATCTGGGTATGGCGCTCGACACGGCATCCGGTCCTTCTGTCCGTGCGACCCTGCAGGCCGCCTATCAAGCCGTGGTCGCCGGCAAAGCTCTCGGCGCCAGCCCGGCCGCCTAACCAACTATTTTCCCCCGTTTCGAGGCCGGCTCTGCTAGAAGAAGCAGAAACCACAATTCACGGGATTGGATAAGGTCTTGGTTGAGAACTCTCGGGATGCCGCCCGCGCGCGCGCCGATTTGCGCTTCAAGAAGCAGGAAGAGGCGGCCACCGTCCGCCAGAAGGCGATGGCGGAATATGCCGCCGAGAGCGACGCCCGCAAGGCCAAGACCGACAAGCTGCGGGCTCTGCGCCTGGCCAAGGAAGCCGAAGACCTAGCCAACGCGCCGGCGGCGCCCGCCAAGAAGCCTGCCCGCGCCAAAAAGAAATAGCCGCACGGCCCTTCGGCAACCCGGCTTGACCCGCCGACACCGTTCGCCTGTCGATCCAGTCGCTCGCCGGCACCGCCCTGGCGGCAGCGGCCCCTCATCCCGCCGCTTCACAAGAAGCAATTTCAACCGAAACCGGGATTGCTTCGGCCGGCTGGCCGTCGATGATTGTCCCCTTCCCAACAGGAGATTGCCATGACCGCACTGCCGCTCGAAAAAGCCCGGCAAATCATCGATGCCGCCTTCGCCAAGGGCGCTGAACTCAAGCTCAAGCCGCTCGGCGTCTCAGTCCTTGACGCCGGCGGCCATCTGGTCGCCTTCGAGCGCCAGGACGGCGCCTCGTTCCTGCGCCCGCAAATGTCGGCGGGCAAGGCCTATGGCGCGCTGGCCATCGGCATGGGCTCGCGCAAGGTCGAGGCCTTCGCCAAGGAGCGCCCGCATCTGGTCGCCGGCATCTCGGATGTGTCGGGTGGACGTGTGCTGCCGGTCGTCGGCGGCGTGCTGATCCGTGACAAGGCCGGCACTATCATCGGCGCCGTTGGCATTTCGGGCGACACGTCGGACAATGACGAGGCCGCGGCCATCGCCGGCATCGAGGCCGCCGGTTTCACCGCAGATCCGGGCTGAAACTTCGTCATCCACGGGCGGAGCTGGAGCGAAGCTCCGTCGCGGAGACCCGAGGATCCATTCCGCGACCTTGCTGACGGGTACAACGGAGAAGAATTCTGGACCGTGGCGACGCTTCGGAGTCCCGGCATGGATCCTGGGGTCTGCGCTGCGTCGCTACGCTCCTTGCTACGCCCCAGGATGACGACCCGTTGGACGTTTCCGCCGACTGTCAGCGCAAGCGCCGGCCAAACGTCTGCGCTGAGGACCTAATTCAAATTGATGTCGCGGCTCGCCGACCGCATCGACACCGCGAAACCGGCCATCACGTCGAACAGCGCGATGATCATCAGCGTGAAGAAGATCGAATGCGCCGCGCCCTTGACCAGCAGGAATTCGACCAGGAAGGCGACGAAGACCAGTGTCGACAGGAGATGGTCCATGATCGAGGCGCTGGTCGTGCGCGCCGACTTCACCATTTCGAGGAACAGGAAGATCAGCCCGATCAGTATCATCAGGTCGCCGAGTGTCATCGAGAACACCCCGCCCGACATCATGCGGAACGAGAAGATCTCGCTCGCCCACGGGTCGTCGCCGCCGCCGAAAATTCCGAGCAGGCCAAGATTGTAGAGAATGAAAGGCACGATCAAGAGCGGGACGGCACCGAACATCTGGCGTCTCCATATGGGGGCACCTTCTGTAGAATGCGCCACAGCCACGCCGTCAAGATTTTTCGTGCGAAGCCGCAAACACGGTCGAAGACCGGATGCAACAACCATGTCAGCCGGTTGCCCGGCCGACATGGTGCAAGCTTGAGCCAGAGGCTCAGCGCTTGAAGTAACCGGCGCGCACGGCGGCCCCGATGACATTGAGGATGATATGGCCCGCCGTCATCGAGGTGATCTCGTTGACATCGCGCGCCGGGGCGATTTCGACGATATCCATGCCGACGAGACGGCCCTTGCCGACCAGCCCCTGGATCAGCTCGATCGTCTGGCGGTAGCTGATGCCGCCCGGCTGCGGCCCCTCAACCGCCGGCATAACCGCCGGGTCAAGTCCGTCGGCATCGATGGTGAGGTAGTAGCGGCCGCCGTCTGGAATGCGTTTGAGCAGCGCTGCTGTACCGATATCCTGCCATTCATTGGTGGTGATGATGTTGGCGCCGTAGGCGCGGGCCGCCTCAACCTCTTCGGTGCGTGCGCTGCCCTGGCCACGAATGCCGACCTGAAAGATGTGCTTGATATGCGCCATCTCCGAGGCCCGGCGGATGGTGCTGGAATAACCCTCCTTAACGCCGTTGACATTGTCGCGCCAGTCGAGATGGGCGTCGAGCTGCACCAGCGTGATCGGGCCTTCGCCGTCGAACGCACGGAAGATCGGGATCGGAATGCCATGGTCGCCGCCAATGGTTATCGGCAGGGCGCCGGCGGCGCGGATCTTTCGGATCGCCGCCTCAGCTCTCTTGTAGTGCCCGACATGATCCGCGGCATTGCCGGGCACGTCGCCGACATCGACCACCTTGATGTCCTGGCCGGCGAAGACCGGCCCGCCAATGTCGAAATCATAGCGGTCGAGCCCCTGGCTGATGCGCTGCGAGGCGCGCCGCACCGCCGTCGGCGCGTTGGTCTGGTCGTTGATCAGCTCGTCGATCGTATAGGGATCGCCATAGGGCATGCCAATGATGGCTACATCGGCCTTCAGCGTGTCGAGATCCTCGACCAGCGGGAAGTTCAGGAATGTCTGGAAGACATCGCGAGGCGAGGTGGTGAGTTTGGACATGGGGTCTCCTCTGCATTGAAGGCTTTTGGATCAGGCGCCACGGCGGGCTGCGAGATGCGGCTGCAGCCTGTGCTCCAGGCCGCGAGAGACTGCCGCGACGAGGGCGGTCAAACCCCAGTACAGCAATGCGATGGCGGTGAAGATCTCCACCGGCGAGAAGGTGCGGCCGATGATGTTCTGGGCCATGTAGGTGAGTTCGGGAACCGTGATCGCCGACAGGATTGCCGATTCCTTGATCAGCGTGATGGTGAGATTGGTGGCGGCCGGCAGGATGTAGCCGAGCACCTGCGGTATCAGTATCTTGCGGAAGATGGTGAGGTAGCGCAGCCCCAACGCATAGCCGGCTTCGACCTGGCCATAAGAGATGGACTGGATCGCGCCTCTGATGATCTCAGCGGAATAGGCGCTGGCATAGGCCGACAGCGCGCCGATCGAAACCACTACCGGCGAAAGCCGGATGCCGAACATCGGCAGGGCATAGAACAGGAGGAAGATCTGGATCAGGAACGGGATGTTGCGGAAGATTTCGACGTAGGCCGAGACGACGGCAGCCGGCAGCCGCCAGCCCCTCAACTTGACCAGCGCCAGCACGACCCCGAGCGCGAAGCCGAGCGGCAGCGACACGGTGCACATCAGCACCGTGGTGCCAAAGCCCTTGGCTAGGATCTGCCAATTGCCCGCGATGACGGAGAAGTCGAACGTCATGCGCGCGCTCCCTCCGCCTTGCGCTCCAGATGCCGGGTCAAAAGGCTGCAGGAGAACAGCACGATGAAATACAACACCGCCGCCACGCAGAACGCTTCGACCGGCCGATAGGTGACATTCATGATGTTTTGCGCGGTGCGGGTCAGCTCGACCACCGCGATCACCGACAGGATGGACGAGGCCTTCACCAGCATGGTGAACTCGTTGACCATCGGCGGAATGATGGCGCGGAACAGCTGCGGCATGATGATCTTGAACCAGGTCACGACAGGCTTCAGGCCGAGCGCCTTGGCCGCCTCATACTGGCCGGCGGGAATGCGGGTCAGCCCGGCACGCAGGATTTCGGCGACGAAGGCCGCGCTGTTGAAGCTGAGCGCCAGAACGCCCGCCAGAAGCGGCGGCAAGTCGATGCCGACCAGGCCCGGCAGCACGTAGTAGACGACGAAAATCTGCACGATCAGTGGCGTGCCACGGATGAAGCTGGTGTAGAGCGCGCCGATCCAGCGGACCACCCGCCAGCGCGACCGGCCGCAGGCGAGCAGGCCGAAGCCGATCACTGTGCCGACGATGAACCCCAGCGCCGAGACGCCGAGCGTGATGCCGGCGCCGGTGAAGAATTGCGGCAGGAAGGTCAGCGTCTTTGAAAAATGAAGCATTTTTCAGCTCGAACGGAGGAGCACCGCCTGGCGCCGTCGATGGCCACGACAGCCCATCGCTTGCGCCGCGCCAGACAAGTTCAGGGGTCGCGAGAGCTCAGAGCGCGCCGGGCGGAAGATAGCCCTGGTCTGGCGTCTTCATTTCGAAGCCGAACCATTTCAGCTGCAGCTCCTTCAACTTGCCGCTGTCCTTCAGCTCGCCGATCTTGGCGTTGATGAATTCACGCAGGTCCTTGTCCTCCGGCCGTACCACCCAGGACAGGTAGGAGAACTCGCCGATCGAGCCGACCACCTTGTAGGTGTCCGGGACGTTCTTCATCAGCACCGCCGCCGAAGGCGAGGCGATGACGATTGCATCGACCTGGCCGGAGGCGAGAGCGACATGCGTCTCGGGGAAGGAGGTGAACAGCTTCAGCTCGCCGACCCCCTTGCCGCCCTTGTCCTTGAGCTCCTTGTCATAGGCCTCGATGACCGGCTGCACTGAAGAAGCAAGCTGCGTCGCCACCACCATGCCGTTGATGTCTTCGGGTTTCTTTATGCGCTCCTCGTCGGCACGAACGACGATGACGTTCTCGAACGAGCCCGTCGGCCTTGTATAGGCGTATTTCGCCGCCCGCTCGGCGTTGATGCCGGTCGACGTCGCCATCAGGTCGAACTTCTTGGCCAGCAGGCCCGGCAGCAGGCCCTGGAAGGGCAGATTGAGCTGGTCGAGCTTCACGCCGAGCTGGCTGACGACGTAGTCAAGAATGTCCTTGTTGTAGCCGACGATCTGGCCGTCACGGACGAACTCGAACGGTTCGAAGGCAGCCTCGGTGCCGACGACGATTGTGCCGCGCTGCTTGATCTGGTCGAACAGCCCATCGGCATGAGCGGCGGATGCGAAGGACAGGAAGAGCGGCGCGGCGGCAAGCAGAGACAGGACGCGGCGGCGCGATGCGGACAGGAACTCACCCATTGTTACCCTCTTTTTTTTCTTCGGTTTTGCTGCGCTGGTAGGCCCGGCCTGAGTGCTTGAACACGCGGCCGATCATGTAGCTCTCGGAATCCTTGATTCCGGGAACGTTCGCCAGTTCGCTGACGAGGAAGTCGTGCAGGCTGGTCGTCGATGGCAAAGTGAGTTGGATGATGATGTCGAACGGCCCGGTCATGGCGTAGACGCTGTCGACGAACGAGTATTCCGACAGTTTCCGGGCGACGCTGATGATGTGCTCGCGGTCGACGTCGAACCCAACAATGGCAGCGATGCCGACATCGCTGCGCAAGGGGCGCACGACCGCCTGGATGCAGATGTCCGGATCCTCGAGGACGCGCGCCATCTTGCGCCGCACTGTCGCTTCGGTGACGCCGATGCGCTTAGCAATATCGACGCTCGACATCCGTCCATCGACCTTGAGCTGGGAAAGCACCGCCTGCTCGGTGTCGTCGAGATCACTCGTGCTGACGAAATCCCACATGTAATTCCCCATTGGTGTCGATTTCCGACTATTATTAAGAAAATTGCATAAGAAACCATCCATGACAATCCCACCCGCGTCGAAAAACAACGAGCACAGGATTCAATGGTCGCAATGATGCTGGAAAGCTGAGTTTGATTTGGGGAAGTCGCGTCGATGGTCGTCAGGCAGAGAGGATCAAGCGGCGCGCCAATCCGACACGCTTGGCCACGCCGTTGGAGGCAGCTTCAAGCTGCCGATCAGGATCCTCGGGATGGAGGTCGTAGCCCGAGCCCGTTAAGGTTCGCCAAACGCAAAAAGACCGGCCAGAGGCCGGTCCTTTGTAACTCAATCCTTCAAAAAAGCTGGTTTCAGCTTTCCTTAGGGGTCAGCACCTGGCGACCGCGATACATGCCGGTCTTCAGGTCGATGTGATGCGGACGGCGCATTTCGCCGGAATTCTTGTCCTCGACATAGGTCGGGGCCTTGAGGGCGTCGGCCGAGCGGCGCATGCCGCGCTTGGACGGAGAGGTTTTGCGTTTCGGAACGGCCATGGATATGCTCCACTACATGGTCAAAAGCCCCGCCCGCCCTCGTGAAAGGGCCATGTCGGGGCCTAAATCTGAGAAAGTCGGATGCCTATACACGCCTGACACCGTTTTGGCCAGCGCTGCCATGAATTTTTTTGAGTCGGCTAGGCTAGGGCGTGTTGAGGTTCAGGTCAGGCCGAGTCGAAAACGAGGATACCGAGACCGGAGCGGAGCGTACTTGAAGTACGTGAGCACCGGAAGCGCAGGTGTCAGCCGTTTGCAGGCCGGCATCACCTGAACATCGACACGCCCTACTCCAGACAGCCGACATAGGCGCCGGAGCGGCCGGCGCGCCGCTCGATCAGATTGGCGAGCCGTCTGAGGCCCGGCCCGGGTTTGGCCGGATTGCGGGCGATCGGATTGGGCAAGGTGACGGCGAGAAGTGCGGCCTGCCGGCGCGACAGCTGTTTTGCCGGAATGCCGAAATGGTGCTGCGCCGCCGCCTCGATGCCGTAGATGCCCGGCCCCCATTCGGCGATGTTGAGATAGATCTCCATGATGCGGCGCTTCGACATCACCGCGTCGAAATAGACCGCCAGCGGCAGTTCGACGACCTTGCGCACCGAGCCCAGTGGGCGCGACCAGAGAAAAAGGTTCTTCACCGTCTGCATGGTGATGGTCGAGGCGCCGCGCGTCGCCTCGCCGGCCAGCGCATCGTCGACGACGCCGCGCAATTCGCCGAGATCGACGCCGCGGTGGAAGCAGAACTGCCCGTCCTCCGACATGATGACGGAATGGGCCAGAACCGGCGCGACATCGTCGATCGACACCCAGCGCCGGTCATAGCCGGAGAAAGTCGCCAGGTCCTTCAGCATCAGCGTCGATACCGGGTGCACGAAGGACGGTAGGTAAAGGAAGGTCAGCACTGTCGGGATGAGCGCCAGCACCGCGGCCACGACAAGGCCGCGCCGGACCCAGCGCCTGAGACCGCGGCGGTTCAAGCCGCGCGATCTCGTCGCCATGTCCAGCTTTTCGGTTTCATGATCGACGATCGGTTCCGCCAAGCCGCCCAACCCGTGCTTCTCCTCGCTCCGGCATAATGGCGCTTGCCTTCTTGCGCAACGTCTGAGTGTCGGCTACCGGTCCCGACCATGACGAATGACGACGAAATGGCGTTCGAAATGGCGCTCATCAGGCGGGCAGCGGCCGTCGAGGTGCTGCTGCGGCGCTTGCTCGACGATCGCCCGCTTTCGGGCGAGATCGCGCGGCCCGATCGCCTGATGGCGGCGATGCGCCATGGCGTGCTGAACGGCGGCAAGCGCCTGCGCCCCTTCCTGGTCATGGAAAGTGCTGCCCTTTTCTCCGCCGACGGCGAAGCAGCACTGCGCGTCGCGGCGGCACTCGAATGCGTGCATTGCTATTCGCTGATCCATGACGATTTGCCGGCGATGGATGACGATGATCTGCGCCGTGGCCAGCCGACAGTGCACAAGGCCTTCGACGAGGCAACCGCGATCCTGGCCGGCGACGCCTTGCTGACGCTGGCCTTCGACATCGTCGCCGGCGAGGCAACCGTGCTGCCGGCGGAGCGGCGGGCGGCCTTGGTGCTGGCGCTTGCCCGTGCGGCCGGAGCCGGCGGCATGGTCGGTGGCCAGAAGCTCGACCTCGAAGCCGAGCAGACGCCGCCCGACGAGGTAGGCATCATAACGCTGCAGGCGATGAAGACTGGCGCGCTGATCCGCTTCGCCTGCGAGGCCGGCGCCATCATCGCTGGCGCTGCGGCCGAGGACCGCGAAAGACTGGCCGAATTCGGCTCGGCCATCGGCCTTGCCTTCCAGCTTGCCGACGACCTGCTCGACCTGACCGCCGACGCCAGCCAGATGGGCAAGGCGACCGGCAAGGATGCCGCAGCCGGCAAGGGAACACTGGTGGCGCTGCATGGCGCGAACTGGGCGCGCAGCCAGTTGCACGGCCTTGTCGGGCAGGCGCACGCGCTGCTCGACCCCTTTGGCGACCAGGCGGCACTGCTGAAGCAGGCTGCGACCTTCATCGCGACGCGCAACAGCTGAGTGCCCGCCGATGTCGGTGCGGGTTGAGAGACAAACGGGAGATTAGCTTCGATGCCGGCCAATCTGTTCGATCTCAGCGGGCGCCGGGCGCTCGTAACCGGCTCGTCGCAAGGCATTGGGTTCGCTCTTGCCAAGGGCCTGGCGCAAGCCGGCGCGAACGTGATCCTCAACGGCCGCGACGCAGCCAAGCTCGGCGCCGCGGCGGCGCAGATCCCCGGGGCGCAAACACTTGTTTTCGACGCGACCGATCATGACGGTGTCCGTTCCGCGATCGACAATTTCGAGCTGTCCGGCGGCCCCATCGACATATTGGTCAACAATGCCGGCATGCAGTTCCGCACGCCGCTCGAGGATTTTCCCGCCGATGCTTTCGAGCGGCTGCTGCAGACCAATGTCGCCAGCGTCTTCCATGTCGGCCAGGCGGTCGCGCGCCACATGATCAGCCGCGGCCGCGGCAAGATCATCAACATCGCCTCCGTGCAGACCGCACTCGCCCGCCCCGGCATCGCCCCTTACACGGCGACGAAGGGCGCGGTCGGCAACCTGACCAAGGGCATGGCGACGGACTGGGCCAAACACGGCCTGCAATGCAACGCCATCGCCCCCGGCTATTTCGACACGCCGCTGAATGCCGCCCTTGTCGCCGATCCGGCTTTCAGCGGCTGGCTCGAAAAGCGCACCCCGGCCGGCCGCTGGGGCAAGGTGGAGGAACTGGTCGGAGCCTGCGTGTTCCTGGCCTCCGACGCCTCGTCCTTCGTCAACGGCCATATCCTCTATGTCGACGGCGGCATCACCGCGTCGATCTGATCGCCCCATCGCCGTACGAACGAGCAATCGCGGCGGTCGCGCGAACGAAATCTTAATGTAAATGAAGCGTAATCCCGGTCGTTAAAATAATGCGTATGTGTTGGGGTTGCGCATGCCGGAATATTCTTCCTTCATCCGGTTTGTCCGGATTCGCTATCTTTCAGGATTGCTGATTTTCGCACTGGCTTCCGCGGCCATCATGGTTGCGCTCAACCGTGTCAATTCCTTCCGTCATGAGGTTGACGCGCTGAGCAGCAACCTCGTCGTCTTCACCCGCGACCTGCGCAACGCCACCAGCTTCGCCGAGACCACCGGTTCCGCCTGGCGCAACGAAACGCGCGATGCGCTGACCGCTTCGGCCCGCGACCATTCCGAACGCCTGACCGGTGAGATCGACACGCTGACCGCCCAGTTCGCCGCGCTGCGCTCGCGCCTGTCGGCCAAGACCCTCAACGAACTCGAAACCGCGTCGGTCAACGGCGATTTGTTCTGGTCGGCGCATGACATGGTGCGCAACTTCAATCTCATGTCGGTGGCGCAGAAGGCCGATGAATGGAGCTATCGGGAAATCCGCAATCAGAACGACCTGTTCGTTCAGCCGATGCTGGTCCGCGTCCGCACCGCGATGGATGACGAGCGCCATCTGGCCGACGCGTCCAGCGACCGGTTGCTGTTGTGGGCGAGCGGCCTGTTGTTCGGCGTCCTGGCCATCGTCGCCTTCTGGATCTTTCGGCCGATGGAGCAGGCGATCCGCCGCGCCTTTGCCCAGTCGGCTGAATCCCTGTTCAAGGCCGAGGCCGCCGATCGCGCCAAGTCGGAATTCCTTGCCAATATGAGCCACGAGATCCGCACGCCGATGAACGGCGTGCTCGGCATGGCCGAACTGCTGGCCAAGACCGAACTGACCCCGCGCCAGAAGACCTTCACCGACGTCATCGTCAAATCCGGCAATGCGCTGCTCACCATCATCAACGACATCCTCGATTTCTCCAAGATCAACGCCGGACAGCTCACCCTGGACCCTGCCCCTTTCCGTCTCACCGAAGCGGTCGAGGACGTAGCGACACTGGTCTCGGCACGCGTCGCCGAGAAGAACCTCGAACTGATCGTGCGCGTCGATCCGCGCCTGCCGGCCCATGTCGTCGGCGACGCCGGCCGCTTCCGGCAGATCGTCACCAATCTGGTCGGCAATGCGGTGAAGTTCACCGAGAAGGGCCACGTGCTGATCGATGTCGGCGGCGAAACCATCAACGATGTCGTCCAGCTCAGGCTGCGCGTCGAGGACACCGGCATCGGCATCCCGGCCGAGAAACTGCAGAACGTGTTCGAGAAATTCGCGCAGGTCGACGGCTCGTCGACCCGGCGTCACGAAGGCACCGGCCTTGGCCTTGCCATCGCCGCCCGCCTCGTCGACCTGATGGCCGGCAAGATCGGCGTCGAGAGCGAGATCGGGCGCGGCTCCGTCTTCTGGTTCGCGGTGCCGCTTCCCGTGCATCATGCCGAGGCGCGTGATGCGATCGTGCCGGTCGACGTCACCGGCGCGCGCGTGCTGGTCATCGACGACAATCCGGTCAACCGCGAAATCCTGCTCGAGCAGCTCAAAAGCTGGAGCTTCGACTGCGCTGCCGCCGAAAGCGGCGCGGTGGGGCTGGCCTTCCTCGATCGGGCCTGCCAGCTCGGCGCCAGCGTCGACTGCATCATCCTCGATTACCAAATGCCCGGCATGAATGGCGCCGATGTCGCCCGGGCCATCGCCGCCGACAGCCGGCTGTCAGCCATTCCGATCGTCATCCTGACCTCGGTCGATCAGGTCGATTTCGGCAAAATGATCATCGACTTCGGCATATCGGCGCATCTGACCAAGCCGGCGCGCTCGGCGGTCCTGCTCGGCACGGTCATCTCGGTCATCCAGAAGGCCCGCTCGCAGGTCGGCAAGGCGCAGTTCATCCGCGAACCGGTCCAGCCGAAGCCGGTCCCGCAGGCGGCTCCTCCTGCCTTCACCGTCATCCGTGGCCCGGCCATGCCGGTCATGGCAGCGCCGGAATCGACCGCCACGCCGAACGGCCCCATCGACATCCTCATCGCCGAGGACAATGAGGTGAACCAGCTGGTGTTCGGCCAGATCCTCAACGGGCTCGGTCTGAGTTACCGCATCGCCGGCAACGGCCGCACAGCGGTCGAGATGTACCGGTCGCTGCATCCGAAACTGATCCTGATGGATGTCTCGATGCCCGAGATGAACGGCTACGAGGCAACCCGCGCCATCCGGGCGATCGAGACCTCGTCGGGCGGCCACATCCCGATCATCGGCGTCACCGCGCACGCGCTGAAGGGCGATCGCGACAAGTGCATCGATGCCGGCATGGACGACTATCTGCCGAAGCCGGTTTCGCCCGATCGCCTGGGGACGAAAATCGGCACCTGGCTCAGCGAGACGGTGGTGGCCAAGACGGCGTGAGATACATCCGGCCAGGCTGCCTGATCAGCGCAGCCGACCGATCGGGATGATTTCCGGCGAGGTGTCCGCATAGGGTTCGCCTTGCCAGTCGCCGAGCCATTGCTCCACCAGCAGGCCGGCGTCATCCAGCATCCCGGCAAGATCTTCCCTCTTCGGAAACGCTATTTTCGATTCCGCGCCCAGAATCGGCCTGCCGCCCGGAATTTCATAGAAGGTCGAATAGGTGACCACCGCACTGGCGGCATCCCAGTCGGCATCATACCAAGCCCTGACCGTGCCAAGGCTAGGATGCTCCACCATCCTTTCGGAGCGCCGCGGCGTCCATTCCAGCCACGCCTCCACGGCGGGATTTCGCGTGTCGAAGACGAAGCGCCCACCGGGACCGAGATGTTCGGCGATGGTACGCAGCACCGCCCGCTGATCCTCGTCGGTCAGGAAAACCTGGAAAACGTGACCGGTGAGCAGCACCAGATCGAACCGTCTCCCGAGCCGCACCGTTCGCGCGTCGGCGACAACCCAGTCGACCTTGTCACCGCCGGTCCTGCGTCGCGCGATATCGAGCATGGCCGATGCGGGATCGACACCGGTGACGTTGCGCCCTTGGGCCATCTCGGCGGCCAGTTGACCCGTGCCGCAACCAAGATCGAGAACCGAGCCGCCATCCCGGGCAAGACCGACGCAATAGTCGAAATCGGCGCGGCCATCCTGATTCTCGATGTCGTAGAACTGAACGAAGTCGGGATCATTGTAGATCGGATCGGTCATGCCGCGGCCTATAGCCCAAATTCTTGCCATGCGCGACAGGCGCAATCCACGCCGCCGTCGAGGCTGCGGCCTTGCTCGGGCCCCATACTCAGCCGGCCGCGTCCTGACGATAGCGGCGCATCCAGTCGAGGCTTGTCTCGTCGGCGAGCTTTGCGACGCCCGGCCGGATGTTCCTGGCATTCGGCGGTTGAACGCCGAGGGCCTCGCAGATGGCCAGTAAGGTCGCCGCCGGATCGGCGGAGAGACGATCGTAGCCGATGCGCAGCGGCGTTATGCCTTGCGCCGCGAACCAGATGTTCCACGCCGTGTCATAGGCTTCGAGTTTGGCGAGTTCCCCTTTGATCCGCTCGAAATCATAGTGGGGTTCTTGCGCCGGTGCGACCCTTTCGATCTCGGTGCCGTCGGGCGCAATGTGCCAAAGACCGGTCTGCTGTGCCTTGATCAGCGAGATCGCCTGCGCAAGCTTGTTCTCACGCGACAGATGTATGTAGAGAATGCGGCCAAAAGCTCTTCCGAAACGCGCCGCGTCCGACGCCAGCCCTGGGAAAATCCGGTCGAGGATCGCCGAAAGCTCATCCAGGTTTTCGCGCATCAGGCGCAGGCCGAAGATGCCTGTCCCGCCCTTGCCGGCGGTGATTGCCGCATCGAGATAGGCAACGTCGAATTCAAGCTCGCCCATCGTGTCGCGGGCTGGCAGTTTCCACTCCTCAGCCCATTCCGGCAGGTCCTGCCGCCGATAGAAGGAGTGCGGATCGCCCGATGTCCCGGTGGATGCCAGGAGCTTGCACAGCAAGGTGCTGCCGGTTCTCGGCGTGCCGCAGATAATGTAGGCGTCGAACATCCCGCTGCCCTCGTCGTTCATCGCAGGCAGGCAACCCCGGCCAGTTCACCGCCGCCTATAATTGAAATCGCTGCTGGATGCGACGGGCGCACTCCAACGGTGTAAGCAGGCTGGTGTCGACTTCGAGGTCGTAACTTATCCCCGCGTGCACGTGGGGATATTGCCAGCGCGCCAGCCCCGGGAGTCTGTCGGGTCGCCGGGCCTCGCGGGCTTCCAGAACCTGCAGCGGCGCCATCACGCCGACCAGATGGAGATCGAAGGCCGACAGCAGTTTGACATAGTCCGATAGTTCGCCGTTGCACAGCACATCGTCGACGATCAGGTCGTTGCCTTGCCCGGCCATGGCGGCAATGGCGTGGCGCATGCCGCGCAGGGTTTTTTCGCCCACCGGCCCGGCCCTGATCACGACCGCGGGTTTGCCGTCCTGTCGGACGGTTTCGTAGGAGAAGCCATCGGCATGGTTCTGCAAGGCCTCGGGCAGCATCTCGAGGAAACTGTCCATCTGGACATGCAGGAACGGCGCGGCGCTTATTGTCTGCAACGCCCTGGCAATCGAGCTTTTGCCGGCACTGCCGACGCCATTGAGCAGAACGATCCTGGCTGTCATCGTTAAACGCCTCTCTCGGACCAGCCTACCGGTTGCGCACCACCACGCACGCCCCGCCGACGCTCTGCAATTTCTGGCAGATGACATTGGCGGCGGCACGATCGTCGATCCCGATCCTGACCGCATAGATGCCGCGCCGGCCGATCGGCGTGCGCACCCGGCTCACCACCGGATCATGGCCGGCAAGCAGCGTCGGAAACCGGCTCCTGACCCTGAGCCACTGGCTGATAGCGGCACTGCGGCGGAAATTGCCGGCCACCTGGACGCCCCATGGTTTGACGTTGATCGAGGCCATCGCCACGATCTGCGACATGATGACAGGCAGTTTGCGGCAAGCGACGGCAAAATCCGTCTTGGCATCGAGCGGCTCGATTTTTCCGGCATAGGCGGGGTCGGTGAACTTGTCGACCGGCTCGCCCATGACGTCGAAGACATAGCTCTCGGTCTCCATCGGCAGGAAGCCGCCCGAGCCCAGCCAGCGCGACACCCGGCTTTCGCCGGCATTGTAAGCGGCCGCCGCAAGGCCAAGATTGCCGTAGCTGGTTTTCATTTCGGCGAGATATTTCGCCGACGCCGGGATCGCTTGGTTGATGTCGAAGGAGTTCTCGAGGCCCCGCATCTTGGCGGTGCCCGGCATGAATTGGGCGATGCCTTCGGCGCCGACGGGGCTGACGGCATTGGGATCGAAACGGCTTTCCTTCCAGATCAGCCGGGCAAAGAAATCCCGGGGCAGGCCGTTCTGGTCGGCATGGGCCTGGATCAGGTTGCAGACCTTGTCGATCAGCCGCTGCTTGGCCGATTGCGGCGGATCGGCCTGAACGGATGTCGAGCAACCCAGGGCGCAAAGCAGAACCAGCGTCACCCTGAGGAAACGCTGCATTTCGTCTACTCCGCCGCGGCTTTGCCGCCGCGCCCAAACCTCTGCTCGATGTAGTCGGCGACCATTTTCTCGAAATCCGCCGCGATCGACGGTCCGCGCAGCGTCGCCGCCTTCTTGCCGTCGACGAAGACGGGCGCCGTCGGCGTCTCGCCGGTGCCGGGCAGCGAAATGCCGATATCGGCATGCTTGGATTCGCCCGGGCCGTTGACGATGCAGCCCATCACCGCGACCTTGAGGTTCTCGACGCCGGGATATTTTTCGCGCCACACCGGCATGTTCTTGCGCAGGTCGGCCTGGATGTTCTGCGCAAGCTCCTGGAACACGGTGGAGGTGGTGCGGCCGCAGCCGGGGCAAGCCGCGACGATCGGCACGAACTGGCGGAACCCCATGGTCTGCAAAAGTTCCTGCGACACCTGCACTTCGCGTGTGCGGTCGCCGTTCGGCTCCGGCGTCAGCGAGATGCGGATGGTGTCGCCGATGCCTTGCTGCAAGAGGATGCCCATGGCGGCGGACGAGGCGACGATGCCTTTCGAACCCATGCCGGCCTCGGTGAGGCCGAGATGCAGCGCATGGTCGGAGCGGGTCGCAAGCTCGGTGTAGACGGCAATCAGGTCCTGCACGCCGCTGACCTTGGCCGACAGGATGATCTTGTCGCGGCCAAGGCCGATCTCTTCGGCCATCTCGGCCGACAGGATAGCCGACTGCACGATCGCCTCGCGCATCACTTCCTGCGCCGTCAGCGGGAAACCCTTGTCCTGGTTGTCGTCCATCAGCCGGGTCAGAAGCTCCTGGTCGAGCGAGCCCCAATTGACGCCGATGCGCACCGGCTTGTCATGCTTGATCGCCATTTCGACGATATCCGTGAACTGCCGGTCCTTCTTGTCCTTGAAGCCGACATTGCCCGGATTGATGCGGTATTTGGCCAGTGCCTCGGCGCAGGCCGGATGGTCGGCTAGCAATTTGTGGCCGATATAGTGGAAGTCGCCGACCAGCGGCACATTGATCCCGAGGCGCAGCAAGCGTTCGTGAATGCGCGGCACGGCGGCGGCGCTCTCGTCACGGTCGACGGTGATGCGCACGATCTCGGAGCCGGCGCGGTGCAGTGCCGCGACTTGCGCGACGGTTTGATCGATGTCGGCCGTGTCGGTGTTGGTCATCGATTGCACCACGACAGGCGCGCCGCCGCCGACGACCACGCCGCCGACATCGACGCCGACCGAGGTGCGGCGGGGGAAGGGAAAGGAAAAATATCCGGTCATGCCGGCAGCCTTTTGTCTCTGAAGCCCTGTGCGTCCACTCGGACGCACAAGCACTCCCCGGGGCCGATGCGCTGAGGTCCGGGCATGAGGTGGAGGAGCAAAGATGGCTTGTCAATGGCGACAGGTCGCCACTGGCAGCAATTGATCCCAGCCGGCGAGCTGAAACAGGACAAGACCCGGCTATGGCCAGGGGCAAAAAGGGGGATCGGAGGGATATTAGCTGCGGCTTATGACTTAGCGTTGAAAATCAAAACAACAGCACCGGCGGCGGTTGCCGCCGGCAAGGAGACCGCATAGTGGCGGCTATGTCAGTCGGGCATCAATGCGTGGTCGGTTGCGCTTTCAGTTTCTCAATCGCATCCTTGAGTGCCAGCTTGCGTCGCTTGAGATTCACGATTTCGAGGTCGTCCACCGACGGGTGGTTCATCGCGTCATCGATTTCGCGTTCGATGTCGCCGTGTTTCCGCTGCAACTCATCAAGATGGGATGCAAGAGACATGATTGGTTCTCCCTTTCATGGTTTTCCTCGATTGCAGCCGTCACGGGGCGTCCACCGCAGGTCGTTCTGTGACGGCACAATGACACTTTGCCACCTTCCGACTGCGATGTCGAATGCTGCGTGGTAGCATTCCACGACAAGGTGAAATGTGATATGGCCTGCGCGCCGGTGGCAGAAATTGCCACCCCCGCCCAATCAGGCCCAGTTTTTGGGCGCCGCAGACGTGCAGACGGTAGAGAATGTCCGATCAGGAACAGGCCGATATTCGCCTCGAATTTTCCCGGCTGAAGCAGGAACACGCCGATTTCGATGCGGCGATCAACGCGATGATCGCCACCAATTGCGACCCGCTGCAAATCCAGCGCATGAAGAAGAAGAAGCTGGCGCTCAAGGACCGGCTGATGAAGCTGGAAGACAAGATCATTCCAGACATCATCGCCTGAACGCTTTCCCTATCCGCCGATCGACAACCTGGCCGCGCGATCGCGCAGCAGGCCGATGAGACTGCCGGTCCGCTCGTCGGAGGTGTCGATGGGAACCACCAGGCACATCGTTGCCTCGACCTTGCCCGGCGCTGAAAAGACCGGCACGGCAAGACATTTCGTATAGGCATCGACCAGGCCCGAGGTGACGCAGTAGCCGGTCACCCCAGCTTTGGCGATGTCGTCGATGAAATCGTCGAGCCGCAGCTTGCGGCCGTCGGGCAGCACGAGATCGTCTTCCGACACCATGGCTTCGACCTCGGCCCGCTCCAGCCCCGCCAGAAGCAGCCGGCCAGACGCGGTCCACGGCAGCGGTATCTGCAGGCCGGTGGCGGAGCTGATGCGGAACGGCCTGGTGCCTGGGCTGGAGTGGACGATCGTATAGCGGCCGCTCTGCAGCATGCACAGTTCCGATGTCTCTCCGGTCTCGCGCGACAGATGGTCGACCTCCTGGCGCCCGCGACGCAGCAGGTCGTTGCCGCGCACATAATCCATTCCATAGAGATAGAGCTTCTTGCCGAAATAGACGCGGTTGCCGTCGCCCGCCATTTCCAGCAGGCCGGCGTCGACCAGCGACCGCACCAGCGTGTAGGTCGTCGAGCGCGGTGCGTTCACCCCCTTGGCAAGGTCGCCGATGCCGATCGCCCGCTGCGTCGCGTGCAGGAAGTCCAGTATCTCGAGCACCCGGTTGAGGCCCTTCTCGCGGGAGGCGGTCGTCTTTCGTCGGCCGAAACGGCCAAGGCATTGCCAGCTTGCATTGTCGATTCCTGGTGTTAGTATCTGTCTTGTACAGGATACATGCGTCTCTTGTAAGAGACAATCGCTTTGAAATCATCGACGTGTGTCTTGCCTGTGCATGGGGAACACAACACGAAAGGAGGTCGCCGTGAACGACACATCCGGAAGACGTGATTTTCTGAAATTGGGAATGGCGGGACTGGCGACAGCCGGCGTGCTGGCAACCGTCGATGCGCAGAAGGCGGCCGCCCAGGCGGCATCCGACAGCCTGCTGCGCACCGTGCTCGACCGAGGCAAGCTTATCGTCGGCACCGGCAGCACCAACGCGCCCTGGCATTTCGAGAACGATGCCGGCGAACTGGTCGGCATGGACATCACCATGGGGCGCATCCTGGCCAAAGGATTGTTCGACGATCCGACCAAGGTCGAGTTCGTCATGCAGGACCCGGCGCAGCGCATTCCCAACGTCACCACCAACAAGGTCGACATCACCATCCAGTTCATGACGATGACGGCGCAGCGCTCGCAGCTGATCAACTTCAGCCGGCCGTACTACGTCGAAGGCGTCGCCTTGCTGACGCTGCCCACCGCCGAGAACAAGACCTTCGACAAGCTGCTTGCCGGCGGTTCGGCGACGCGCATCTCCATCCTGCAGAATGTCGATGCCGAAAGCTCCGTCCACTATGCCTTGCCGCAGGCACAAGTGCTGCAGATCGACACCCAGGCCAACGTGCTGCAAGCGCTGGAATCCAAGCGCGCCGACGCGGCCGCCGTCGATCTGTCCACCGTGCGCTGGCTCGCCTCGCGCAATCCGGACAAATACTTCGACGCCGGCAAGAGCTGGTATTCGATGCTCTACGGCGCGGCCTTGCGGCAGGGCGATCTCGACTGGCTGACCTACGTCAACCAGACCTTCACCATCGCCATGTTCGGCCATGAATCGGCGCTCTACGATGCCGCCTTCAAGGATTATTTCGGCCAGGAGCCGCCGGCACGCCACCCCGGCTTCCCGGTCATCTGATCCCGGATCGCGGAAGGGCGGCATTCCAGCCCTTCCGCAATCCACTCGACGGCCCTCACACCGAGGCGGACGCATGGGCTATGCCCTCAATTTCAACCTGATCTGGCGGCATTTCGACAAGCTGTGGGGCGGTCTGCTGCTCAGCCTCGAGCTTGCGGTGATCTCGATTGCGATCGGCACCGTCATCGGCCTGGTGCTCGCGGTCTGGTACGTCTCGGCCGGACGCGTCGTGCGCGCGATCATCGCCGCCTATGTCGAATTCATCCGCAACGTGCCGCTGATCCTGCTCGTCTATCTCGTCTTCTACGGTGTGCCGACCGTGGTCGACCTGGCCTACAGCGCGCCGACCTCGTTCGTCCTGACGCTGTCTGTCTATAGCGGCGCCTATCTGGTCGAGGTGTTTCGCTCGGGCCTCGAGGCCGTCCCGCGCGGCCAGCTCGATGCCGGCAAGGCGATCGGCCTGACGCCCTGGCAAAGGCTCATCCATGTGCGCCTCCCGACCATGCTGCGCATCACGCTGCCGGCGCTGTCCAACACCTTCATCTCGCTGTTCAAGGACACCTCGATCGCCTCGGTCATCTCGGTACCGGAACTTACCTTCGGCGCCCAGTGGATCAACTTCAACACCTTCCGCATCGTCGAGGTCTATCTGGTGACGACGGCGATGTATCTGTTGACCGGCTACATCCTGCTTTTCGGGCTCAGGCTCGTCGAGCGCCGGTTCCGGGCGGCGCGCTGACATGGCGAGCCAGATCCTCTACGCCCTGCCCTTCCTCGCCAAGGGCTTCGCCGTGACCCTTTGGGTGTCGCTTCTGGTTGTCACCCTGTCGCTCGTCGCCGGCGTCCTGCTTGGCGTCGGCCTGGTCTATGGCCCCGCCCCGCTGCGCTGGGCGGTGCGCATCTTCTCCGACACCATCCGCGGCATTCCGATCCTGGTGCTGATGTTCTTCGTCTATTACGGCCTGCCCGCGATCGGGCTGCATCTGCCGTCCTTCTGGGCCGCCGTGCTGGCACTCACCCTGTTCAAGACGGCGCAGGTCATCGAATATCTCAGGGGCGCGGTCGCCTCGATCCCGAAAGGCCAGTCCGAGGCCGCGATGGCGATCGGGCTGACCTTCCGCCAGCGGCTCACCTCCGTCATCTTCCCGCAGGCGTTCAGGCGCTTCCTGCCGCCCTGGATCAACGGCGTCACCGACGCGGTCAAGGGCAGCGCACTGGTCTCGCTGCTCGGCATCACCGATCTAATGCAGGCCATCAACCAGGTCATCGGCCGTACCTACGAGGCGATGCCGCTCTATATCCTCGGCGCGCTCATCTATTTCGCGGTCAACTACGCGCTCTCGCTCGCCAGCCGGCGGCTCGAGCGGCGCTTTGCCTTCATTCGGGAATAGCACGATGTCCGACGCCACAAACGCCAGTCCCGCGCTGCTCGACGTGCGCGATGTCTCCAAGGCCTTCGGCGCCGTCGAGGTGCTGCGTTCCGTCAGCCTTCAGGTGAAGCGCGGCGAAGTGGTCACCGTCATCGGCCCTTCCGGCAGCGGCAAGACCACGCTGCTGCGCTGTGTCAACTTCCTCGAAAGCTATGACTCAGGCTCGATCCGCATCGAAGGCAAGGAGGTCGGCTATCGCGAGGCCGGAACGCGCCAGCGCCGCAGCGAACGCGACTTGGCCGCGATGCGCGCCGAGACCGGCATGGTGTTCCAGAGCTTCAACCTGTTTCCGCACCTCACCGCCGCCGGCAACATCATGCTTGGACTGACCAAGGTGCGGGGAAAGAGCCAGGCCGAGGCGCGCCAGATCGCCGAACACTGGCTCGGCCGCGTCGGCCTCGCCCACAAGGCCGACAGCCTGCCGGCCGAGCTCTCCGGCGGCCAGCAGCAGCGCGTCGGCATCGCGCGCGCGGTGGCGATGGAGCCGAAAATCCTTTTGCTCGACGAGATCACCTCGGCGCTCGACCCTGAGCTGGTCGGCGAGGTGCTGGCCGTGGTGCGCAGCCTCGCCGAGGACGGCATGACCATGCTGATGGTGACGCATGAAATGGCCTTCGCCCGCGACGCTTCGAGCCGCATCGTCTTCATGGCCGATGGCGGCGTCAGCGCCGTCGGGCCGCCCAAGGAGATCCTGGCGGCGGAAACCAGCAATGAGCGCCTCCGCACCTTCCTGGCGCGCTTCCGCGCCTCGCATTTCTGACATTGGACGGCCGTTGCCGTCCCAAGGAGCCTGCTTCCATGACGCCTTACATCCGGCTCGCCGAACTCGGCCTGACGCTGCCCGAGCCGCCGACGCCCATCGCCAACTTCGTCACCCATGCCGAGAGCGGGCGATTGATCTTCCTGTCGGGCCAGGGGCCGCTGCGCGCCGACGGCACGCTCTGCACCGGCAAGGTCGGCGAGGACGTCACCGTCGAGCAGGCCTATGAGCACGCGCGCCTGACCGGGCTCAATCTGCTGGCCGTCATGCATGCCGCCGCCGGCGATCTCGGCCGCATCGTGCGCGTCGTCAAGCTGCTCGGCTTCGTCAACGCGACGCCGACTTTCAGCGACCACCCGAAAGTGGTCAATGGCTGTTCGGACCTGTTCGCCGATGTCTTCGACAAGATCGGCGGTCACGCCCGCTCGGCGATCGGCGTCGGCTCGCTGCCTGGAAACATCACTGTCGAAATCGAGGCGGTCGTCGAGATCGCCGCCTGACCTGCCACTCACGGGATCCGCTCACATGAAAACCTATTCCGACACCGGCTCCAACACCACCATCCGCGAACGGCTGGGCTTGCGGCCGATCATCAATGTCTCCGGCACCATGACCGCGCTCGGCGCATCGATCATCGTTCCGGAGGCGATCAGCGCCATGGCGGAAATGGCCTCGCAATGGGTGGAGATGGACGATCTGCAGCGCGCCGCGAGCACGGTGGTGGCGCGCCTCACCGGCGGAGAGGCCGGCTTCATCACCGCCTGCTGCGCCAGCGGCATCACCATGGCGATCGCCGGCGCGATGACGGGAACCAGCCTGCTCGCCATCGAGCGCCTGCCTGACGACACCGGCGACCTCAAATCGGAGGTCGTCATCCAGCTCGGCCATATCGTCAATTACGGCGCCCCGATCGACCAGTCGATCCGCGTCGCCGGCGCCAGGGTGGTGCCCGCCGGCACGGTCAGCGTCACCCAGGACTATCATGTGCGCGAAGCGATAAACGAGCGCACGGCGGCCGGCCTCTACGTCGTCGCCCACCACACGGTGCAGTACGGCATGCTGCCGCTGGAGGAATTCTGCGAGATCTGCCACGCCAAGGGCGTGCCGGTGATCGTCGATGCAGCGTCCGAATATGATCTGCGCGGTTTTCTCGCGCGCGGCGCCGACGTCGTCATCTACAGCGGCCACAAATTCCTCTCAGGCCCGACCAGCGGCATCGTCACCGGCCGCAAGGATCTGGTGCGGGCCGCCTATCTGCAGAACCGCGGTGTGGCGCGGGCCATGAAGGTCGGCAAGGAAAGCATCGCCGGCACCATGGCGGCACTCGAAGCCTGGGAGAAGCGCGATCACGCCGGCATCCGCCGGCGCGAGGAGGCGGCGCTCAACCTCTGGCAGGACGCTTTGCAGAGACTGCCGGGCATCTTTGCCAAGATCATCCCGGACCCGACTGCCAACCCGCTTGACCGGCTGCAGATATTCATCTCGCCGGAGAGCCGCTTCAGCGCCGCTGGCCTCGCCTCGGCGCTGGCGGCTGGCTCACCGCCGATCATCGTGCGCAACCACGAAGTCGAGCGCGGCCATTTCTTCCTCGACCCCTGCAATCTGCATCCCGGCGAGGCCGAGATCGTCGCCGAGCGGTTGCGTGCCGTGCTGACCGCGAAGGACCGTCCCGCCGATGCGATGAAGGCCGCCCGGAAGGATTCTTCCGGCGTCTTGCGCTGGCCGGATTGAGCACCAAGCCAATCATCCCAAACCATCAGTGATCACGCGACTGTGAACAGCCGGATCGCGGGCTGTGGGAATAAATCGGCGCCGCGACAAGTCTCCTCGGCATACGCCACCACTGGCGTTGAGGAGACCGGCATGCCCCATCATTGCAAGGACAGCGAACACGGCGGCAGCCGTCGCGATGCGCTGGCAAGCAGGATGATCGTCAGGCTCTCCTTTGTGGCGCTTGACAGCGGTGACGCAGATGAATTCAGTTTCGGCAAGGCAGGCGGCTCTGCCTGCTTCCGGGGGCTTTGCCCCTGCGAGCAGGGCAAGGTCGCCGTCGCATCTTGAGGCGGCACGGCCTGGAGTATCGGATCATGGTGCCGCTTTGAGCGAGAGGGCCCTGGCAGAACGCTTCAACGAAGTGGTGCTGCCGCATCTCGGCGATGCGCTGGCGCTGGCCCGCTGGCTGACCGGCAATGCGGCCGATGCCGAGGATGTGGTGCAGGATGCCTGCATCAAGGCTCATGCCGGCATATCAGGCTACGCTGGCGGCAACGCCCGCGCCTGGCTGCTGACCATCGTGCGCAACACCTCCTACACCTGGATGGCGCGCAACCGGCCGCGTGCCATGATGGCCGTCGGCGATCTAGGCGACCTCGATGACATGGCGGCGGCGCACGGCACCAGCATGCCCGACGAGGACGGCCCGGAGGCGAGCCTGATCGCCAAAGCCGATACGGCGGCACTGGAGGCGGCGATCGCGGCTCTGCCGCAGCTATTTCGCGAGACGCTGGTGCTGCGTGATATCAACGGCATGAGCTATCGCGAGATATCGGCCATGCTTGCCGTGCCGATCGGCACGGTGATGTCCAGGCTGGCCCGCGCCCGTGGCCTGCTGGCGTCTGAATTGGGGAGAGCGTCATGACGCACGACGACGGGCTGCCCAACGATCCCGAAGGTATCAGACTGATGATCCATGCCCTTGTCGATGGCGAGCTTGATGCGGCAGCCGCTCTTGCCGTTGAGCGTCGCATCGCCGCCGACCCCAGGCTTGCCGCCGAGCATGCCCGCATTGTCGCCTTGCAAGGCGCTGTCAGCCGCCTGCCGCGCCCCGATGTCAGCGACGCGTTTCGCGCCCGCATCGCGTCGATCGGCATGGCGGGCACCGAACGGCAGGCGCCGGTCGAGGCGGAGCCGCAGCGGGGTACGCCGTCGACGCTGCCGGGATTGATTGCAGGCCCTGGCGGCGGCCAGAGACGGGAAGCCGGGACACGTCCTTCCCAGGCGCGGCCATCGCCGAGAACGCGCCGCTTCGGCTCGTTCGACTGGCGCGCCATGGCCGCGTCGATCATGATCAGCGCGGTGCTGGCCAGCGGGGCGACACAATGGGTGATGCAGAGCGGCGTCGATGACGGCTTTGCCGCCGCGGTCGCCAGCGGCCATCGCCGCAGCCTGCTTGCCGCGAGCCCGATCGACATCGTCTCGTCCGACCGCCATACGGTCAAGCCCTGGCTCGACGCCCGCATTGGCGTCTCGCCGCCGGCGCCCGACCTTGCCCAGGACGGCTACGCGCTGATCGGCGGCCGGGTCGAGGTGATATCCGGCCGGCCGGTGCCGGCCCTGGTCTACCGCCACCGCGAGCACCTGATCACGCTGGTCGCCGAACCGCAGCAGGGCGGCAAGACCACCCAGCCGGACGACCTTTCGTCCGGCGGCTTCTCGATGGTGCACTGGAGCGACGGCGCCTTCTCTTACTGGGCGATCTCCGACATGGAACGCCCCGAACTCGACGACTTCGTCGCCCGCTTCCGCAAAGCGGCGGTTTAGGCTGGATTATAGCCACTGGCCTTGCCGGTGGCCTGATATCCTTGCGGCCCCGCGCGAATTCCGCTAAGGCGCGCCTTTGTCGCCGAGGAGCAACAAGCTTGAACGATCAACGCGCCGACGTCGCCATCATCATGGGCAGCCAGTCCGACTGGGCGACGATGCGCCAGGCGGCCGAAACGCTGGAGGCGCTCGGCGTCCCGCACAAGCGCCTGATCATCTCCGCGCATCGCACGCCCGACCGGCTCTATGAATTCGCCAAGGGCGCCAAGGCCGCCGGCTACAAGGTGATCATCGCCGGCGCCGGCGGTGCGGCGCATCTGCCCGGCATGACGGCGGCGATGACGCCGCTGCCGGTGTTCGGCGTCCCGGTGGAATCCAAGGCGCTGTCGGGCCAGGATTCGCTGCTCTCCATCGTCCAGATGCCGGCCGGCATTCCTGTCGGGACACTGGCCATCGGCAAGGCTGGCGCGGCCAATGCGGCCCTGTTGGCAGCCGCCGTGCTGGCGCTCAACGACGACAAGCTTGCCCAGCGTCTCGATGCCTGGCGCGCCTCGCAGACCGCCAAGGTCGCCGACGAACCGACGGACACGCCGTGAGCCTGCCCGCCGGATCGACCATCGGCATCATCGGCGGCGGCCAGCTCGGCCGCATGCTGGCAATGGCCGCCGCCCGCCTCGGTTACCGCACCATCGTGCTGGAGCCGCAGCCGGATTGCCCGGCCGCCCAGATCGCCAACCGGCAGGTCACGGCAGCCTATGACGACCCGGCCGCCCTTGCCGAGCTGGCGGCGGCAAGTGCCGTCGTCACCTACGAGTTCGAGAATGTTCCCGTCGCGGCGGCAGAAGCGCTTGCCGCCAAGGTAGCGGTCTATCCGCCGGCGCGCGCGCTCGACGTGGCGCAGGACCGGGTGAGTGAAAAGACATTCCTCAACGGCATCGGCATTGCCACCGCCGATTTTCGTCCGGTCGACACCGACGAGGAACTGACGGCGGCGCTGAGGACATTCGGCGGCAGCGGCATCTTGAAGACGCGGCGCATGGGCTATGACGGCAAGGGCCAGCGTGTCTTCCGCAACATGGAAACGGGAGGCTTCGCCGGCACCTGCGAGGCGATGGGCAATGTGCCGTTGATCCTGGAAAGCTTCGTGCCCTTCGAGCGCGAGATCTCGGTGATCGCGGCGCGTGGCCTGGATGGCGCCGTGGCTGCCTACGACCCGGCCGAGAATGTCCACCGCCACGGCATTCTCCACACCTCGACCCTGCCGGCCGGCGTCAAACTTGAAACGGCTGAAGCGGCGCGAACGGCCGCGGCAAAAATCCTGTCGGCGCTCGATTATGTCGGCGTCATCGGCGTCGAGTTCTTCGTGCTTTCCGACGGTTCGCTGCTGGCCAACGAGATTGCGCCGCGCGTCCACAATTCAGGCCATTGGACCGAGGCGGCCTGCATCGTTTCGCAGTTCGAGCAGCATATCCGCGCCGTTGCCGGCCTGCCGCTGGGCAGCCCGGGGCGCCACTCCGACTGCGTGATGGAAAATTTGATCGGCGACGACGTGCTGCGCGTGCCCACCCTGCTCGCCGAGCCCGATCTGATGCTGCATCTCTATGGCAAGGCCGAAGCACGGCACGGCCGCAAGATGGGCCATTTCACCCGCATCAGCCGCCGTACTTAGCTCAAAACGAGCTATTGCACCTCGTCGCTGCCCTCGTTGGGGCTGGCGCAGCTGGCATCGCCTTCGCTGCAATTGGCCGAGGCCGCAAGCTGGTTGATGCGGTCATTGGTGAGCCTGGTCAGGCACTGCGAGACCTCCATCGCGTGGATGGAGCCGCCCACGCTGGCGGCTGTGCTATGCGCGCACTCGGCGTCGCGGAAGGTGATCCAAGCGCGTTGCGCCACTTGCAGCAATCTCTTGCCGTTGGCATCATCGGAGCTGATCAGGTCCTGATAGGCCGCATTGAGCTTGGCGTCGGCGGCCTGGTAGTCCTCGCCGGCGCAAATGTTCATCATCTGCTGGCTGTCGTCGGAGCGGTCGCATTCCTGTGCGCGCACGATCGACGTTCCCGCCAGGACGACAAGGCAGGCGGACAGCAATATTCGGCGCATGATCGACCCCAAATCACTTGAAATACACCGCATCATCCCAGCCCGCCCGGAACCGTGCAATGCCGAGCGGCTGATATGGCGGATATTTGATGATATGGAGGTGTGGAGCATGCTTGCGGTTGACATGGGCAAGGCTCCTCGTTTATGAGCCACCCACCGTTGAAAAGGCGCGTCTTTTGGCGCGCCTTAAAATTTCGACCCGGAACCGGGTCCACACCGACAGGCAAGACCATGAAGATCAAGAATTCGCTCAAGGCGCTGAAGGCGCGTCACCGCGACAACCAGCTGGTTCGCCGCAAGGGCCGCGTTTACATCATCAACAAGACCGCCCCGCGCTATAAGGCGCGCCAGGGCTGAGCTTTAGGCCGGAGGCTTTTCGCCTCCGCCCCTTGATGCTTGTCGGCCTGCCGACCTTCTCACGCTAAAATCACTTTGCTGTTCCGCCGCCCGGGACTAGGATCGGGCGATGCGGATTCTTTTTGCATTTTTGACAGCCCTGCTTGTTTCCGGCGCCACAAGCGTGCCGGCCAGGGCCGCGGACGACCAGCCGGCGGCGCCGGCTGCCCCGGAGGCTCCCGCCGCGCCGATGACCAAACAGGCCCGGCTCGACAAGCTGTTTTCCGACCTCAAGCGCGAACGCAACGAAAAGGCGGCCGAACGCATCGCCGGCAACATCTGGGGCGAATGGTTCCAGTCCGGCAGCGCCTCGATCGACCTGATGATGTTGTGGTCGCAAAAAGCGATGGACAATCAGAAATTCGACGTCGCGCTCGATTTGCTCGACCAGGTGGTGACCTTGCAGCCGACCTATGCCGAAGGCTGGAACCGGCGCGCCACGGTGCATTTCATGATGAAAAACTACGGCAAGTCGATGTCCGACATCGACCACACGCTGCAACTCGAGCCGCGCCATTTCGGCGCGCTGTCGGGCCTGGCGCAGATCATGGCGCTGACTGGCCACAAGCAGTCGGCGCTCGAGGCCTGGCAGAAGGTGCTGGCCATTTATCCGATGATGCGCAGCGCCCAGGACCAGGTCGCCACGCTTTCGGAAGAGCTTGCCGGCGAAGGAATTTAGTGCAGGGAATAGGGCGTGGGCAGTAGGGGAAAGATTGGGCGGCAAACACCAACCTACTGCCTACTGCCTACGCCTACTGCCTACTGCCTACTCAAAACTTATCCCACGCCACCCCCGTATCTCCCCACATGAACCTGATCTCCGCCGCGTTCGCCTTCCTTCTCGCGCTCGTCTTTGCCCTGGTCGGCGTGACCCGCGTCGGCTCGTGGCTGATCGAGCGCCGCGATCCACCCATTGGCGAATTCGCCGACATCGGCGGCGCCCGCATCCATTATGTCCACATTCCAGCCGCCGCCAATGCGGAGCTGCCGCCGATCGTCTTCATCCATGGCGCCAGCGCCAATCTCGGGGATCAGGTGCTGCCGCTTCGGCCGCTGCTCGAGGGCCGCGCCGAAATGCTGTTCTTCGACCGGCCGGGTCACGGCTGGTCGGGGCGCGGGTCCGGCAACAATGAGGATCCGTCGGCGCAGGCCAATACCCTGGCTGCCCTGATGGACCGCCTCGGCATCAGGAAGGCGATCATCGTCGGCCATTCCTTCGGTGGCGTGGTGACGGCGGCTTTCGGCCGCGAGCATGCCGACAGGACGCTCGGTCTCGTCTTTCTGGCGCCGGCGACCCATCCCTGGCCGGGCGGCGCGACATCCTGGTACTACGACCTGACCACCGTCCCGGTGATCGGCCGGATCTTCTCCGAAACGCTCGCCTATCCCGCCGGCACATTTCAGATGGCCGATGCGACGACCTGCGTATTCTCGCCCAACAAGGTGCCGGACGACTATCTCGGCACGGCCGCGATCCCGCTGGTGCTGCGGCCTGCGGCCTTTCGCGCCAACGCCACCGACGTCGCCGGCCTCTATCGCTATACGCTTGGCGCCGCGCCGCACTACAAAGAGATCCGCGCGCCGACCGTGGTCATTTCGGGCGACCGAGACAAGGTCGTCTATGCCCATATCCATTCCGTCGGCCTGGCGCGCGATATACCGGGCGCGGAGCTCGTCTGGGTGCACAATCTCGGCCACAAGCCGGACTGGATCGCCTCGGACCTCGTCGTCGGCGCCATCGAGAAGGTAGCCGGCGGGGATGTCGACCTGGAGGCGATGGCCAGAACGGTCGAGGCGCGGATCGCCGGCGATGCCTATGGTGTGGGCAAGTGCGCCGACATCAAGGAGCCCCAGGCCGAACTCGCGCCGACCTGAGATGTATGTCCTCAAGCACGGCATCAAGAAAAACCCGGAAAAGCGATGGGCGCTGCCGGATCGCATCTTCTTCGGCTACGGCGCATGCCACATTCTTGCAGGCACTTTCCTCAAGCATCCCCCGCTTGAAGGATTTTATGCGGAGCGGATCATTCCGGCCGAGGGCTTTTCAGGAAACCATGTCTATGTGACGAACGGCGTCATCGCTTTCGACTACCACGGCTACTCCGACCGCGAGCGCCTTTTGGAGCACCATCGAAAGGGCTGGACCTCCCACAGTGCCGGTTGGCACTGCACGATCCAGAAGGTCGATTTCGACCTGCTCGACACGACCGAATTGAACCGGCGAAAGATGTTGGGTCCGGATCAGTATCTATATGACGCAGTTCTCCGTGCGCGTCGGTTTCTTCAGCGCAGGGACCACCCGGAGGCCGCGGCAAGATCGCTCAGGATCGCGACGGCCAGAGGCTAGATGAAGGCTGGGATCCTTGTACCGCGCTTTGTATTCCAGCCACGGCGAGCCGCACGAAACCGCGCGACACGCTTCAGTCTCAAAATCAGCTGCTTAGCGGCTGCCCTGCTTTTCCGAGCCGACATAGGCGATGCGCAGCATGTTGGTCGAGCCGGGCGTCCTCAGCGGCACACCAGCGGTGATGATGACGCGGTCGCCCGGCTTGCCGAACTCTTCTTCCAGCGCAATGCGGCAGGCGCGGTTGACCATGTCGTCGAGATCGGTGGCATCGGGCGAGACGACGCAGTGCGTGCCCCACAGAAGCGACAGCCGCCGCGCGGTGTTGAGGATCGGCGACAGCGCGATGATCGGCACCTGGGGCCGTTCGCGCGCGGCGCGCAGCCCGGTGGTGCCGGATGCCGTGTAGGTGATGATCGCCGACAGTTTCAGCGTCTCGGCGATCTCGCGGGCGGCCAGTGAGATGGCGTCGGCGCCGGTCGCTTCCGGCTCGGAGCGCTGGGCGTTGATGATGCCGGCATAGGTCGGGTCGGTTTCGACCTTGGTCGCGATGCGGTTCATCATCGCTACCGCTTCGACGGGATAGGCACCCGCCGCCGATTCCGCCGACAGCATGATGGCGTCGGCGCCCTCGAAGACAGCGATCGAGACGTCGGAGACTTCGGCGCGGGTCGGCACCGGTGCGGTGATCATCGATTCCAGCATCTGCGTGGCGACCACCACCGGCTTGCCGGCGCGGCGCGCGGCGCGCGTGATCTGCTTCTGGATGCCGGGCACGGCTTCCAGCGGCATCTCGACGCCGAGATCGCCGCGGGCGACCATCAGCGCGTCGGACAGTTCGATGATCTCAGCCAGCCGGGCGACGGCTTGCGGCTTTTCGATCTTGGCCATGATCAGGGCGCGGCCGCGCGCGATCTTGCGCGCTTCGGCCAGATCCTCGGGCCGCTGCACGAAGGACAGCGCAATCCAGTCGACGCCCGTGGCGAGCACCGCGTCGAGATCCTTGCGGTCCTTCTCGGTCAGCGCGCCGACCGGCAGGTCGGTATCGGGCAGGCTGACGCCCTTCTTATCGGAAATCGTCGTGCCGGCGACGACCGTGCAGACGATCGACTTGCCGTCACTCTTCACCGCCTTCAGCTCGAGCTTGCCGTCGTCGATCAAAAGACGGTGACCGGGCTCGACCGAACTCAGGATCTCCGGATGCGGCAGATAGACCCTGGTCGACGTGCCGGGCTCGGGATTGTCGTCGAGCGTGAAGGTCTGGCCTGGCGTCAGCACTTCCTTGCCATTGGCGAACTTGCCGACGCGCAGCTTGGGCCCTTGCAGGTCGGCGAGGATGCCGATCGGCCGACCGACCTTTTCCTCGACGGCGCGGATGCGGCCGACCAGCGTGCGCATCAGTTCGTGGTCGGTATGGCTCATATTGATGCGGAACACATCGGCGCCCGCTTCGAACAATTTCTGCAGCATCTCCTCGGAGGAGGATGCCGGACCGATTGTGGCTAGGATCTTGACCTTGCGGCTGCGTCTCATTGACTGTTGGTTCCCGGGGCGGCTGGTGCGCCTCCCGTTGCGGGTTCATCGGTCAGCTGGACCATCCAGCTTGCCTGTTCGCCCGTGTCATATTCCTGGAATCCGGCGCGCTGAAAGCCCCGGGCGACGCAGTCGTTTACGCCGGCGATCTTGAACTCTTTTTCAGCCACGCACATGTTGATCGGGCCGTCCCAGCGTCCACCGCGCTCGGCGTCTTCTGCATAAAGATAGTAAAACCTTGATGACAGCGGCCCTTCGATCAACGTCTTGCAGCTCGATCCTTCAATGTGCCACCAGCCTTCGGTGATCCAGCCGGCCTTGGCACGATAGCCAATGCCGACGCCGACCAGGTTCTGCGTGGCGTTGCAGACACGGAAATCGGCGCGCGCCGGCGAGGCCATGACCATCGCCGACAGGCCGACGGCCACGGTCAGGAACGGCATGGCAAAGGCAGAGCGCATGCGCTGCCTGCCAGCGGAACCCATCCGAAAACCCCTCAAGAACCACATCTGCATCTCTCTGCGCCCCTTTTCGGAAAAGTCCGGGCGCATGTCAACGCGCCGTTTTGATCAATTCCAATCGATTTAGGAAGGCTCCCGGCGCACTATCCGTCGCCCTTTGCCAGATTTCCCGATAAACCTTGGCCAAACAACGGCATTGCGCACGCGTCGTCTTCGTGGAATGACGATAGCACCCTCCCCGGAAGCCAGCGAACAGACCATTTCCCGCCAATGACCCGATCCACAGTTTTCGCGCCTTTCGACATTGTCGAGGGCGACCGCAAGCGGGGCATCGTGCTTCTGGCCGATCATGCCCGCCGCGACCTGCCCGACGACTATGGCAGCCTCGGCCTGCCCGCGGCGGAGTTCGACCGGCACATCGCCTATGACATTGGCGTCGAAGCGGTGACGCGCGAACTCGCCGGCTTGCTCGACGTGCCGGCGGTCATCGCCAATTTTTCGCGGCTGTTGATCGACCCCAATCGCGGCGAGGACGATCCGACGCTCATCCGCCAGCTCTATGACGGCACGGTGGTGCCGGGAAACTATCCCATCGCGCCGGAAGAGCGCGAAAGGCGGCTCGACCGCTTCTACCGGCCCTACCACGACGCCGTCGGCGCCATGATCGCCTCGGTCGCGCAGGCTTCCGGCCGGGCGCCCTTCATCTTCTCCGTGCATTCCTTCACGCCGGTGATGCAGGGCAGGCAACGTCCGTGGCATGTCGGCATCCTGTGGGATCTGGACGACCGGGTTGCGCGCCCGCTGATCGATATGCTGGCGCAGGACAAGAACCTGATCGTCGGCGACAACGAGCCCTATGACGGCGCGCTGCGTGGCGACACCATGTTCAGGCACGCCATCGTCAACGGCTATGCCCACGCGCTGATCGAGATCCGCCAGGACCTGATAGCGGACCAGCAAGGCGCGCTTGCCTGGGCCGAGCGCTTGGCGCCAATCGTTGACGCGATAGACCGCCGTCCCGATATACATGCGGTAAAAATATTCGGCTCGCGCACCGGGCCGCTATGACGGAGGTTCCGATGACCAAACTCAGCGACGAGCAGAAGCGCGATTTCGAAGCCGCCGCTTTTCGCCGGCTGGTCGAGCACCTCAGGGAACGCAGCGACGTGCAGAACATCGACCTGATGACCCTCGCCGGTTTCTGTCGCAATTGCCTGTCGAACTGGTATCGCGAGGCGGCCAATGCCGAAGGTGTCGATCTCTCCAAGGATCAGTCGCGCGAGATCGTCTACGGCATGCCCTATGCCGAGTGGCAGGCTCTCAACCAGACCGAAGCGTCGGACGCCAAGAAAGCCGAATTCGAGGCCAGACGGCCGAAAGATCACTAAGACACGGCTGGCGTCAAGAACTGGCTGGTCTAGCCGGCCTCGGCAGAACTGGTCAGGCGTGTTTGCCTGATCTTCTCCATAAGATCGCTTAGGATGCCACGGGCTTCGGCCGATCCAACGTGATCAACGTAGTCTCGCGATTCTACAATCTCCCCATTTCGCACGCGCATGACGAAGATACAGGGATAGGAAACAGCCTGGCCGCTTTCGATCACGTGCCCCGCATAGCTGAATTCAGCCACGATGACCTCCGGATCGGCAGTCTCATGGACATGAATATTCGTCGGCTCCAATCTAATCGTCGGGGTGCCCTTCATTGCCCCAAAATGTCGCCGAAGTGCTTCGCGGCCGACAAGCTCAGGTCGTTTCAATGGGTCGAATGGGTGCACGACCGACGTGTTCTCCGCATACAATTCCGGCAGATCTGGGCTTGCTTCGCAAATCCCGCGCACCAATGCGAGGAATGTGTCTTTTGGTGTCCGTGTTGACGGCAATCGATACTCCTTTAAGTCTTCAAATGGTGGTGCAACCACGCTTGATCGCCGTGCTTCGGCATGGCCGGGCAGCGTGCCACCGGCGGCGGCGCAGAACGGATCATCTCTCATCTGGCCGCTGGTCTCAAGAAAGCATGGATGCCGGCCTTCCTTGATGGCAGGACATGCGCAGCGGCACCGCACGAAGACGTGGCCAGTTGGCCCTCCGCTTGGCCCAGAACTTTGAGCAATGAGTGCTTGACTGAAAATTGAATCGATCTAATTTGCCGCGCAAAGCCATTTCTTGACCGGATTCGAGCCATGTATGCGCAAAACGCCATGCAGACTGCCATTCGCGGGCGATGGGCCGTGGCGGCCATTTTCCTCGCCAATGGCTTCCTGACCGGTAGCTGGGCGCCGCAGATCCCTGTGTTCCTGACCCGGCTCGACATTTCGAAATTCACGCTTGGCCTGCTGATCCTTTTGTTCGGCGCCGGTGCAGTCACCGCCATGACCTGGTGCGGCCACCTGATCTCGAAACATGGCTCGCGCACCGTGCTGCGCTGGTTCGGCCTGTGCGGCAGCCTCGGCCTGCTGGTCGTGGCGCTGGCGCCCAACGTGCCGCTGGCGGCCATCGCCATGTTCATTTTCGGCGGCTCGATCGGCGGCATGGATGTCGCCATGAACGCCAATGCGGTGGTGGTGGAGCGAAAGATGTCGCGCGCCATCATGTCCTCCTCGCACGGCTTCTGGAGCCTCGGCGGTTTCGCCGGCGGCGGCCTCGGCGGCTTTGCCATCCAGCACTATGGCCACCTCGCCCATGCCGCGGTCGTGACCGTGCTTGCCTTCGCGGCGATCGCGATGGCGGTCGGCTATCTCGTCGCCGAGGACAGGCCACAGGCGGCCGAGCATCACAGATTCACGCTGCCGGCAAACCCGCTGGTCTACCTGATCGGCCTGATGGCTCTGCTGACGATGATCTCCGAGGGCGCGGTGCTCGATTGGGCGGCGCTGTATCTGCGACAAGAACTCGGCGCCGACCTTGCCGTCGCCGGCCTTGCCTATGCCGCCTTTTCCGGCGTCATGGCGATCATGCGCTTCTTCGGCGATGGCGTGCGCAACCGCTTCGGCGCGGTGACGACGCTGCGCGGCTCGGCTGTCGTCGCCGCCACCGGCATGCTGATCGCCGGCCTGTCGCCCTCGCCCTGGCTCGCCATCGCCGCCTTTGCCCTTTGCGGCTCAGGCATCGCCAATATGGTGCCGATCATCTTTTCGGCGGGCGGCAACCAGGAAGGCATGTCGTCGGGCACCGGCATGAGCGTTGTCACCACCATGGGCTATTCCGGCATCTTGGTGGCGCCGTCGGCGATCGGCTTCGTCGCCGAGCATTCCAACTTCGGACCGATCTTCATCGCCATGTCGGTGCTGCTGATCGTCGTCTTGCTGATGGCGGGCCTCGCTCACCGCGCCGAATTCGCCGCCGTGCCCGCCGAATAGCGCTTCAACTCCTCGTGGAGAAAATCCGCCACGCGGCGGATGCGCACGCTGCTGCGCACATCGCGATGCATCGCCAGCCATACCGGCAGGCTTGGCAGCGGCAGGCCGGGCAGCACCTTCTCCACCAGCGGGTCGCGATCGGCCAGCGGCTCCTGACCGAGGCCAATGCCGTTTCCCGCCCGCACCGCCTCCCACAGGACGACCTGGTTGTCCGCCCTGAAACGGAAACTGCTCCGGGTGACCGGGAGGCCGAATTGCGTAAAGCCCCGGATCATCTCGTCGCTGCGGTCGAAGCCGATCAAGGGGTGATCGGTAAGGTCGGCCGGCCCAAGCGGGCGGCCGCGCCGGTCGAGATAGGAAATGGCCGCGCAGGCGCAGAGCGGGATGTCGCAGACCTTGCGTGCCACCAGTTCGTTCTGCGCCGGCTTGACCATGCGGATGGCGATGTCGGCGTCCCGGCGCAGCAGGTTCTCGACCTGGTTCGAGGCAACGATCTCGACCTCGATGCCGGGTTCCTCGATGCCGAGCCGTGCGGTCATGTCGGGCAGCACATAGGCCGCCACCACTTCGCTGGCGGCGATGCGCACCGTGCCTTCGATTGCCTCGACCGAACCCAGCGCCAGGCGTGAAAACGCGCTCGCCTGCTCGCTGACCGTCTTGCCGCGTTCGAACAGCGTGGCGCCGGCTTCCGTCAGCGCATAGCCGCTACGCCCGCGCCTGAACAGCGTGACACCGAGCGCCTGCTCCAATTCGCCGATGTGACGGCCAAGCGTCGGCTGGCTGGCCGACAGCTTGCGCGCGGCAGCCGACAAGCTGCCGGTTTCCGCGACCGTGACGAAGCTCTTGATCAAGTTCCAGTCGATATCAGCCATTCAATAATGAATATCAGAACTGCATCCATGGTCAATTTCAATTCATCAGTGAGGCAATCATATTCGCCCTGCAAACACCGATACGGACTGCAACCACCAACCAGGAGAATTCAAAATGACCAAGATCGCTCTCACCGCCGCCGCCCTCCTCATCGCCGCCAGCACGGCTTTTGCCGGCAGCGACAAGTTCGGCTCGAACGACGCCAGCCAGCCTGTCGTCGCCAGCACCGACGCCACGACCACCACCTCGATCGAGAAATCCGAGATCACCGATCAGAAGCCCCAGGGCAGCAACCGCGACCTCTTCGGCAGCCGCTGAACGGCGGTCCGCGGAAGATCCAGAAAGCGGCGGGCGCGTCCCGCCGCCTCAAACCCCCGTTGCTTCAAATTAAACAAGGAGACGAACAATGACCAAGATCGCAATTCTCGGCGCCAATGGCCGGCTCGGCCGCGTGGTTGCCAAGGCCTTCATCGACGCCGGCTTCGACGTCCGCACCGTCACCCGCACCGGCAATGTGCCGGCCGAGCTCGAAGGCGCCACGGCGGTTGCCGGCGATGCGCTGGACCGTCAATCGCTGATCCGTGCCACCGAGGGCGTCGATATCATCTTCAACGGCCTCAACCCGATCTACACCGACTGGGGCAAATGCTTGCCGATGGCCGAGAACGTCATGGCCGCCTGCCATGCCAACAACGCGCTGCATCTGTTCCCCGGCACCGTCTACAATTACGGCTCGCCTATGCCGGCGGTGATCACGGAAGACACGCCGTTCCATCCGACCACCGATAAGGGCCGTATCCGCTGCGCCATGGAGGATCTGTTCCGCCACGAGGCAGAGGCCAGCCGGGTGCGCACCATTCTGCTGCGCGCCGGCGACTTCTTCGGCGGCACCGGCAGCGGCTCCTGGTTCGACCTGGTCGTCGCCGCCAAGATCAGCAAGGGCGTCTACACCGCGCCCGGTCCCGCCGACCTCGTGCATGAATGGGCTTATCTGCCGGACTTCGCCGTGGGCTTCGTCGCACTGGCCAAGAATCTCGACAAGCTCGGCTCCTATGAGGCGCTGAACTTTCCAGGCCATGCCGTCACCGATGTTGAGATCAAGGCCGCTGCAGAAAAGGCGCTTGACCGGCCGCTCAAGATGACCTCGATGCCCTGGTGGGTGCTGCGCGCCGGCAGCCCGTTCGTGGCGATGTGGCGCGAGATCGTCTCGATGTCCTACCTGCGCTTCGAGCCGCATCGGTTGGCCTCGACGCGGCTGGAAGGCATCATCGGCGAAGTCCCGCACACGCCGCTCGATCAGGCGGTCGCCCAAGCCCTCGAGGACATCGGCATCGCCACTGTGAAGAGCATGAAGGCTGCCTGAGTTAAGCCGTCGGGCCATGTCCGTCACGAACCGAAAAGGCGGCTCAGAGCCGCCCCATCAGCAGCAACACCAGGATCACCACCAGCACCACACCGACGATGCCAGAGGGTCCATAACCCCAGGAGCGCGAATGCGGCCAGGCTGGCACCGCGCCGATCAGGACAAGGATCAGGACTATGATGACAAGGGTGCTGATCGGCATGAGAAATTCCCTGCATTGAGTTTGCCCAAGGACGATGCTTTCGCATGACGCCGGGGGGAACAATGCAAAAGGCCGCCCGGTTGTTCCGGGCGGCCTTTGCCTTTCAGATTGGCAAGCCTGCCTACTCGGCGGCTTTTGGAAAGGCGATCGCGGGTTCCGCGCCGGCGTCCGCCGTCGGCGTCTCCGACGAGATTTCGCCCTTGCCGCGCCGGAACAGCCGGCTGATCAGGCCGCGCCGTGCGCCTGGCTTGACCTTGGCGCGGGTGAACACCATCAGCATCGACGGCGTCACCACCAGCGTCAGCACCGTGGCGAAGGAGAGGCCGAAGACGATCGCCGAGGACAGCGAAATCCACCATTGCGTCGACGGCGCGTTGATCGTCGTCTCGTGATGGAAGATCTCCAGCCCGAGGCCGAAGGCGATCGGCAGCACGCCGAGGATGGCCGACACCGCCGTCAGCACCACCGGTCGCGCACGCTCGCGGCAGGTCTGCAGCACGGCATCCATCTTGTCCCAGCCCTCTTCGCGCAGCCGGTCATAGGTGTCGATCAGCACGATGTTGTTGTTCACCACCACGCCGGCCAGCGCGATGACGCCGATGCCCGACATGACGATGCCGAACGTCTCGCCTGTTATCAGCAGTCCCAGGAAAACGCCGATCGTCGCCATGACCACGCAGGACAGCACCAGCCAGACGCTGGTGAACTTGTTGAACTGCGCCAAAAGCACCAGGAAGATCAGGAAGATCGCCGCACCGAAGGCCTTGCTGAGGAAGGCGCTGGCTTCGGCGCTGTCCTCGTTCGAGCCGGCCAGTTTCCAGCGGATGCCGCTGCCGAGATTCATGTCGGTGACGGCCTGGGTGACCTCCTGCTGCACGGCGGCGACCTGCTTGCCGGCGGCGACGTTGGCCTGCACCACAACGGTGCGGGCGCCGTCGATGCGGTTGAGGATGCCGACGCTTGGCTTGGCCTTGCGGACGACAAAGTTCGAAATCGGCACCGACCCTTGCGAGGTCTGCACCCTGAGCTCGTCGAGCGTCGACAGCGTGCGCCGGTCCTCCGGCAAGCGCAGCCGGATGTCGACCGCCTTGTCGGCGCCGGCAGGCCGGTATTCCGACAGCTTCAGGCCGTTGGTGACGAGCTGCACCACCGTCCCGACCGAGGTCGGGCTGATGCCGTACTGCGCAGCCTTGGCGCGGTCGACCTCGAGTGCCCAGTCGACGCCGGGCGGCGGCAGGCCGTCGGAAACGTCGATGACGCCGGGAACCTTGGCGATGCGCGCCGCAACCGCACGCGCCTTCTCGTCCAATCCCTTTGGGTCGATGGCCGAGAGCCTGATCTGGATCGGCTTGCCGGTCGGCGGACCGGCTTCCGGGACGCGGACCTCGACGTCGACGCCGGGAATGCCGGCCATGACGCCACGCAGATCGTTCAGGATCTGGTTCGCCGATTTGCGCTCGCGCCAGTCGATGAATTCGTACTGGATGACGCCGACGACATCCTCGGGCACATCCTGGCCGCCGCCTTCGGACTTGCCGACGCGGGTATAGACCGACTTGAGGCCCGGCCAGCCGAGCAGCCGGTTTTCGGCGATCTTGGTCGCCGTGTCCATTTCGGCCAGCGAAAGGTTGCCGCGGGCATGCACATAGAGCAGGCCGTAGTCGGGCTCCACGCTCGGGAAGAACTCGACGCCGGCGCCGTACTTCGAATAGCCAACGAAGATGCCGGCCAGCAAGACGACGGTGAGCACCAGCACGGTGATGGGGAAGCGCACCGCCTGCTTGACGACCGCCATGTACCAGCCGTCGCGATTGTCGTCGGCGTGATGCTCCGGCGCCTTGGCGAAGATCGCGCCAAGCGTCGGCGCGAAGACCAGCGCATAGAGCATCGACGCCGACAGCGTGACGATCAGCGTGATCGGCATGTACTTCATGAAGTCGCCGATGATGCCTGGCCAGAACAGCAGCGGCGAGAAGGCGGCGATACGCGTCATCGTCGCCGCGATGACCGGTCCGGCCATGCGCTTGGCGGCAAGCGCGAAGGCTTCCTGCTTCGGCATGCCTTCGCTCATCCGCCGTTCGGCGAATTCGGTGACGATGATGGCGTCGTCCACCAGCATGCCGACCGCCAGGATAAGGCTGAACAGCACGATCATGTTGATCGTGTAGCCCATCATCGCCAATAGCAGGATGCCGATCAGGAAGGACGACGGGATGGCGAGGCCAATGAGCAGCGAGGCACGGCCGGACAGCGCGTAGAGGATGACGATGAACACCAGGATGACGGCGATCATCACGTGGTTCTGCAGATCACCCAGCAGCTGGTTGACGAAGACCGACTTGTCCTGCGTGTAGGTGACGTGCATCCCCTCGGGCATGGTTTTGACGAAGGCGTCGGACACCGCCCTCACCTTGGTCAACGTATCGATCAGATTGGCGCCGATGCGCTTCTTGACCTCGATGGCGATGGCCGGCTTGCCGTTGAGGCGCGTGATCGTCGTGGCGTCGGCGAAGGTCGAGCGGATCGTCGCGATGTCCTTGGCCTGCACCACGGCATTGGGGCCGGCAACCACCGGCAGCGCCGCGACATCCTCCGGCGTCTCGATCAGCGACGGCACCTTGACGGCGTATTTGCCTTGCGAGCCCTCGATATTGCCGGCGGCGACCAGGCTGTTGGAGGCGCCGACGGCGCCGATCAGCTGGTCAAGTTGCAGCCCGTATGAAGACAGCTTCATCGGATCGATGACGACCTCGACGAGATCGTCGCGCGAGCCCTGCAGCGAGCCTTCGAGAACGCCGGGCACCTCCTCGATGCGATCACGCAGTTCGCGCGCCGCGGCGGCCAGCACGCGTTCGGGCAATTCGCCCGACAGTGTGACGACAAGCACCGGGAATTCGGAAATGTTGACCTCGGTGACGACAGGCTCCTCGGCCGCTTGCGGCAGATCGGCCTTGCCGTCCTGCACCTTGGAGCGTGTATCCTGCAGTGCCGTCGCCAGATTGGTCTGCGGCTGGAACTCGACCAGCACATAGCCGCCGCCCTGGAAGGCGGCCGAGCGCATTTCCTTGAGGCCCTTCAGGCTTTTCAGCTTGCTTTCCATCGGCCGCAGCAGCAGGCGCTCGGAATCCTCCGGCGAGATGCCTTGATAGATCAGGCTGACATACATCATCGGAATCGGAACGTCGGGTTCCGCTTCCTTCGGCGTCGACTGATAGGCGACCCAGCCTGCAATCAGCAGGAAGACCAGGACCGAGATGGTCAACCGGGCATTGTTGATTGCGAGTCTGACGATATCCATGACTTATGCCTGTTGCTTTCGGGAGTGGCGAACGGACTGACATCGCCGGGCAGAGCCCGGCGCCGGCGTCGCTGCGCTACTGCGTCCCGGCGGTGGCTTCGCCGATCAGCTTGTTGATGGTCGCCTGGTCGGCCTCGACCGGCTTTACCTCATCGCCTTCCTTCACCAGTTCCTGGCCGGCGACGATGATGTGCGCATCGGCCGGGATGCCGCCAAGCACGAGGCCGGTCGGGGTGTCGTCGACCAGGTCGATCGGGAAGAACGCAACCTTGTTGTCCTTGCCGACGGCGCGGATGCCCAGATCGCCCTTGTCGCCCAGTGTCACCACCGAGCGTGGCAGCAGGACCGCGTCGGTCGGCAGCGCGCTGAGCTGGATTTCCGCCGTCATGCCGGCCGGCACCGAGCCGTCGGCATTGGGGATGGCGACCTCGACGCGGAAGGTACGGGTCGCCGACGACGCATCGCGGCTGATGTAGCGCACGGTGCCTTCGACGGTCTGGCCGCTGACCAGCCGGACGCCGGCCTTGTCGCCGATCTTGAGATAGCCGAGGTCGCGCTCGCTGATCTCGCCGCGGGCGATCACCGGATCGAGCTTGATGATGGTCGCCACCTCGCCGCCCTGCATGACCGAACTGCCAAGCTCCACTGGCACCCGGTCGATGACGCCGTCGAACGGCGCCTTGACCTCGTTGCGGTCGAGTTCGGCCTGCGCGGTATCCAGCAGGGATTGCGCCTGGGTCAAGTTGGAGCGGGCGGTGTCGAGCTGCAGCTTGGGCAGATTGCCGGTCCGGGCGAGCCGCTCGGCGGCATCGAGCTCGGCCTTGCGCTGCACCAGCAACTGCCTGGCGTTGTCGACGTTCGAGATCTTTTCTTCCGCCGCCAGCATCAGCACCAGGTCGCCGGTCTTGACATGATCGCCTTGCTTGACCGGCAGCTTGTCGATGACGCCGGCGACGCGGGTTGCCAGAACCGCGCGCTTGTCAGCCTCGGTTAGGCCGGAAATGCGGATGGCGCGCGCATAGGTCTTGCGCGGCGGCGTCACCACGGCAACGGTGCGCAACGGCGCCTTCGGTTCGGCCTCCGCCGTCTTTGGCTTGCTCGCGTCCTGCGCCTTGCCCTGCTCGACTTCGGCCGCCTTGGCCTTGTTGGCCGCTACGCTGCCGACCGATGAGAATTCGCCTGTCGCCATCCACGCCGCGAAACCAATGAGCACAACAATGGCTGCAAGCTTGTGAAACCTGATTTTAGGCATCGTCATTTTTCCACTGCGGGTTCAGCCAGCACCGCGCCTTCATGACGCGGGCGCGTCGCCGATATGGGTGCGCGCCTGACCGTGTTCAAATTGCCGTGATCGGCGAGCGCCGCTTCTACATCAAAGTTGCACTGCAATATAGCCTTAAAGTTGCAAGGCCATTACGGCATCGGGCAAGGTGAACCCGCCGCCATCCAGTTTTCGATCGCTTGATAGGTCGCTTCGGCAGAGCCCGGAGCCGGCTCACGATCCGAGCCCGGCGCCCAGCCCCAGGCGACAAGTTTATCGTCGCGGACATGCAGCGCGACATCGGTCAATTTGCGGTCGCCATTGCGCGCCGGATCCTTGATCTGGGCGCAGATTTCGGCCGAGGATTTACCGAACCAGGCCATCTCGGCCGGCGCCAAATGCCAACCCTCGGCGCCGGGTGGTCCGTGCAATGCATTGGAATTACTGGAGAAATGGCAGGTTGTGCAGCGCAGGCCCGGATTGCCGAAGCCCGATCCGTCGGTGCCGCGCTGGACGTTGAAGGCGTGCACAGATGTGGCGCCGTAATGCGCACCCGACCAGCGCGGCCGGTCGTCCGCGACATGACAATCGGCGCAGCGCGGATGTGAGAACACCGCATAGATCTTGTCCCATTCGGACAGGCCCTTGGCCATGTCGACCGTCGGGCTCGGTGATGTCTGGCTCTCCTGTGCGGTTGCGAAAGGCGCCGCCGAAAACAAGATGGCAGCAGGCGTCAGCATGATGAGAAGCTTCTTCATGCGAAGGCCACCATTGTCGACAGCGGCAACGTGCGGATGCGCTTGCCGGTGAGCGCGAAGATGGCATTGGCCAGCGCCGGTGCCGCCGGCGGTGTGCCAACCTCGCCGACGCCGCCCATCTTGTGGAAATTCTCCAGTATGGCGACTTCGAAGGTCGGGCACTGGAAGATCCGCATGGCGTCGAAATCGTGGAAGTTCGACTGTTCGACCATGCCGTCGGCGAAGGTGATCTGCTGTCCCATTGCCGCTGACAGGCCATAGATGGCGCCGGAAATCAGCTGTGCCTCGATGATGCCCGGATCGAGCGCTGTGCCGACATCGGCGGCGATCCATACCTTCTCGATGCGGATGCCCGCCGGGGTGTCCGCCACCTGGACGATCTCGCCGACCCAGCTGCCGAAAGATAGCGTGAAAGCCATGCCCTTGGCCTTGCCGGCGGGCAGTGCCTCGCCCCATTTCGCCATCGCGGCGACCTTCTCGACGACCTTCACCGCCGAGGGATAGGCGGCCATCAATCTCTTGCGCATCTCGACCGGATCGATTTTGCCGGCGGTGGCGATCTCGTCCATGAACCCTTCATGGAAGAAGCCGTTGATAGAACTGCCGACCGAGCGCCAGAAGCCGACGGGAATCGAGACGGGCGCCGCGACGCCGCTCACCCGATAGTTCGCAATGGTGTAGGGCTGGTCATAGGCCCCATCGACAATGGACTTGTCGGGACCGACCGGCGGTATCGAGGGAAACAGCCGGCGCAAGGTGCTGGCGATCACCGACGGCGAGGCGATCTTCATGTCGACGGCGACCGGCATGCCGTCGTCGCCAAGCCGCGCCTGGAACTTGCCGACCGCGGCCGGCCGGTAGGCGTCGTGGCGCATGTCCTCTTCGCGCGTCCAGGTCACCTTGATTGGGCGCCCGCCTGTCTCCTTCGCCATCAACGCGGCGCAAAGCGAGAAGTCCATCTCGGTACGGCGGCCAAAACCGCCGCCCATGAAGGTAGTGTGGACAGTGACCTTGTCCTGCCCGATGCCGACCGCGTTGGCGCAGAGCTGGCGCACCAGGGTCGGCGCCTGGTTGCCGCACCAGATGTCGAGGGCGCCATCGCTGAACCGCGCCGTGGCGTTCATCGGCTCCATGGTCGCATGCGCCAGATAGGGCACGGCATAGTCCGCCTCGACCATCCGTTCGCGCGGCGCGTCGGCGAAGGCGGTATCGACATCGCCATTGTCGCGCATTGCCGACCCCTTGGTGCCGAGCGCCTGTTTCAGCACGTCTGATATGGCAGCGCTGCCGAGCGGATATTCGGGATCCGCCCATTGGGCGTCGATGGCGTCGGCCGCCCTGAAGGCCGCCCAGGTATTTTGCGCGATGATGCCGAAGCCGTGGCCGTAATTCGTCTCGAGCGGCACGATCTTGATCACGCCGGGCATTTTCTCGGCTTTGGCGAGATCAGCCTTGACTGGCTTGGCCCAGAAGCGCGGGCTCATCTTCACCGTGCCGTAGAGCATATCCGGCAGCCTGACATCGATGCCGAAGATCGGCGCTCCGGTGACCTTGGCCAGCATGTCGATGCGCTTCTGCGGCTTTCCCAGCAGCTTCCAGTCGACTCTGTCCTTGAGCCTGACTTCGGCCGACGGCGCCATGGTGGCGGCAGCCGCGGCAACCGCGCCATAGGTCAGCGACTTGCCCGATGCCTTGTGCAGGATCGAACCGTTGGCTGTTTCCAGATCGGCGGCGGCAACGCCGAGTTTCTGCGCCGCGGCCGCGATCAGCAGATGCCGGGCTGCGGCGCCAGCCTGGCGCATCTTGTCGAAACCATCACGCGCTGAAGCCGAACCGCCGGTGGCCTGGACAGCAAGGAACTTGCCGACCACACCGAGACCTGAGCGCACCGCTTGCGCCGTCATGCCCTCGTCGAAGAAGGCGAACGGACCGCCCTCCTCGAGGATCGCCGCGTTGTAATAGGCGTAGGAGGCCGGGCCGTGCTCGACTTTGACCTGATCGAGACCGACATCGAGTTCTTCGGCGACCATGACGGCGAGCGTCGTCGAGATGCCTTGTCCCATCTCGGCGCGCGGCGCGACGATGGTGATGGTGTTGTCGGCGCCGATCTTCACATAGGGGTTGAAGGTCGCCTCACCCTTGCCGAGATCGGCCTCGAGCGGGTTCGGAAACGGTTTGCGATAATAGTAGTAGCCGACGGCAACGCCGCCCGCGACAGCGGCCGCGCCGATCAGGAACGTGCGGCGGGCGATCTTTCCGACACTGGCCATGATCAGAGCCCCGCCGTCTTGAGCGCCGCGGCCTTCCTGATGGCCGAGCGGATCTTCGGATAGGTGCCGCAGCGGCAGAGATTGCCGCCCATGGCGTTGTCGATATCGGCGTCGCTCGGGTCGGCGATCTCGTCGAGCAGCGCCACCGCGCTCATGATCTGGCCGGCCTGGCAATAGCCGCATTGCGCGACCTGTTCCTCCAGCCATGCCTGCTGCACCGGATGCAGCCTGTCCGCCGTGCCGATGCCTTCGATGGTGGTGACAGCGCCGCTGACCTGGCCGAGCGGAAGCGAGCAGGAGCGCACCGGCTGACCATCGACATGCACCGTGCAGGCGCCGCAGGCGGCAATGCCGCAGCCGAACTTCGGTCCCGTTTTGCCGATGAGATCGCGCAGCGCCCACAGCAGCGGCATGGCCGGATCGGCGTCGATGTCGAATGACTGCCCGTCGACGGTGAGGCGCATGGGATACCCTTTTGTTGTCGTCCACAGCCCTGGAGCGAAGCGTCCCCCTTGGGTCGCTTCGTCTCGATACAGATTGACAAATTCCGTCATTTTGTCAATTTAGATTTTGCAGGATAATGTCGCTCCATGAATCAGAACGAAGACATCGCCGCCATCGACCCCAAACGCGTCCGTATCCTGGATGGCGCAATGAAGGTGTTTTTGGCCTATGGCTTCTCCCGCACCACCATGGACGACATTGCCCGCGCCGCCGACATGTCGCGTCCGGCGCTTTATCTTCAGTTCAAGAACAAGACCGACATTTTCCGCGCTATCGCCATGATGGTGCTGTCGCGCTCGGTCGCTGCGGCAAAAATGGCTCTGGCCGGCGATGATGCTTTCACCGAGCGCATGATGCGAGCCATCGACGAAGCTTTCATCTCGATGATGAGCGCCGTCGTTGCCTCCCCTCATGGCGCCGAATTGCTGGACATGAAATCGAGCCTCGGCGATCTCGTCGGGTGCTGGCGCGGCGGCCTTGTCGAACATATCGCCGCCGCGATCCATGGCGAGGCGGCCAGGAACGGCGTCGACCTGGCGGCCAGGGGGCTGTCGACGCAACTGCTTGCCGACATGCTGCTCGATGGGCTGGAAGGCATGAAGGCGCGGATCAGCGATCCCGAGGGGCAGCGGCAGGCGGCCGCCGCCCTGGTCAAGGTGATCGACCTGGCGTTGAAAGCCTGATGAAGCCTAGGCGTGTCGGGGTTCCGCTCAGGCGCGGCGGCGCTCCGCTTCCGGGTTCTTGCGCACCGCGAGGAATTCCTTGACCCGCCGGCCGGGTGCGGGGCCGCGCACCGGCTTGAAACCGTCATCGAGTTCGCCGGAGAGATCGAGCGTCGGCCGCTTGCCGACGGCATCCTAGTTTTCTTCCAGCCAGTCGCTAGCGGCGGTGCGGCCGAGATCGCGCAGATAGGTCAGGAAGGCCCATTCGGCGTTGACCTTCGATGACGCCGACAGGTCCTTGAAAGCCTCGTCGGCATCGATGCGGTGCATGCGGATGTCGCGATACTCGCCATGCGGCAGCCGGCCGGCGGCGATCAGTTCCTTGACGAAGGCGATCGAGCGGAATTCGCGCAGCAGCCCGGCATTGAAAGTGATTTCGTCGATGCGGTTCTGGATCTCGTTGGCGCTCCTGGGCGTTCCTTCGCGCACCACCGGATTGATCTGCACCAGCAGCACATCCTCGGTCGCCGCCGTCTTGAAAAACGGATAGAGCGCCGGGTTGCCGCCATAGCCGCCATCCCAATAGGGCACGCCCTTGATCTCGACAGCGCGGAACAATTGCGGCAGGCAAGCCGAGGCCATAACCGTGTCGAGGTCGATCTCGCCATCGGAAAAGACCCGCAGTTGCCCGGTCTCGACATTGGTGGCGGAGATGAACAGTTCCATCGACTTGCAGGCGCGCACATTGCTGAAATCGATCTCCTGCGCCACCACGTCGCGCAGCGGATTGAGCCCGAGCGGGTTGGCGACATAGGGCGAGAACACCCGCGACATGGTGTCGAAGAAGACATAGCCCGGCGTGTTCTCGATCGACCAATTGCCCCAGGCGACGTCCCACGGCATGCGCTGCACCGGGCTGAACCGGCCCTTCGCCGCCACCGCGCGCCAGAAATCGTCGAGTTTTTGCCGCGCACCGTCGACCCCGCCACGCACAAATCCATCGGCCAGCGCCACCGCGTTCATGGCGCCGGCGCTGGTGCCGGACACCGCCGATATCTCCAGCCTGCCGTCCTCCAGCAGCCGGTCGAGCACGCCCCAGGAGAATGCACCGTGCGAACCACCGCCCTGAAGTGCGATGTTGATCTTCTTGTTTTCCTCCGCCTTGCCGTTCTTCGTCATGGCGTTCCTGTCGTCCTTATGCGCCAGCCTGCCACAACGCATGGAAGGAAGCAGCTATCGGCGGCCTATGTTGCAGTGCAGCATATAAGGACGGACCAAGGCAAGAACACGAACACGGTCGCGTGATCACATGAAATTTCGGTCATGAGAGAAAAGCCCCCTCCGCTCGAAGCGGAGAGGCTGTGTCCTTGGATCAGAGATGCCTAGGCGACCAGATCGGGCACCGGGCCGACATAGCGCGATTGCGGACGGATCAGCCGTCCGGTCGTCTGCTGCTCGCGCGCATGCGCGATCCAGCCGGCAACGCGACCGACGGCGAACACATTGCTGAAGGCCTGTGGCGGGAACCCAGCCGCTTCCAGCACCAGTGCGGTGTAGAACTCGACATTGGTCTGCAGCGAGCGCTGCGGCTTGGCGATCCGCAACACCTCGAGCGCCGTCTTTTCGACCGCCTCGGCGAAAGCCAGCCGGCGGCCGGTCTCGCCCTCGCCGCCAAGCTGCCGCACGACTGCTTTCAGCACATCGGCGCGCGGATCGCGAACACGGTAGATGCGATGGCCGAACCCCATGATCCGCCTGCCATGCGCGATCTCGTTGCGCAGCCAGCCGGCCGCATCGCCATGCGCCTCGATCGCGTCGAGCATCTCGATCACCGGGCCGGGCGCACCTCCATGCAGCGGCCCCTTGAGCGCGCCGAGTCCGGCCAGTACCGACGAGGTCAGGCCAGCCAATGTCGAAGCAACGACGCGCGTGGCGAAGGTCGAGGCGTTGAGGCCGTGGTCGCAGACGGTCACCAGATAGGTGTCGAGCGCTTTTGCCAATGCCGGCGACGGAACGGAGCCCCGAAGCATGCGCAACATGTCGGCGGCATGGTCGGCCTTGCCATCCGGCGCGACTGGCTGCTCGCCGCGCTGCAGGCGCAGCAAGGCAGGCGTCAGCACGGCGGGCGCCGCGATCAGCCGCAGCGCGTCCGCCAGTGTTTCGCCGTCTGGCAGCAGAGCCATGCCGGCGCGCATGGCGCTGTAGATGTCGAGTGGCGCCAGCAGCGACAGCGAAGGCCGGGTCCGCTCAAACACCTCGACACGCGCCTCGCCCAGTTGCGCAGCCAGTTCGGTATCGCCGGGCAGATCCTCGAAGAAGCCGTCGAGCAACAGCCGGACGACCTGCGGAAAGCTCCAGCGTCCGGCCAGTTCCGCCAGCGAATGACCACGGATCGTCAGGCGGCCGCCCAGACCATCCACGTCGGACAACACGGTTTCGGCCGCCACCACATCATCGAGTCCATTCGCCATAGCCTTGTCTCCTTGAACCTTTTCCGGATCGGAGATAAGGCTGGTCAACCCAAGCATCAATCTTGATCAATAGAATCAATATCAGAGCCGAAAATGTCGGAATGGCTATCGCGGGAAGAGGCGCTGGAAAGGCTGCGGGTGCGGCCGCAGACGCTCTATGCCTATGTCAGCCGCGGGCGCATCGGCATGCGTCCCGACCGCGCCGATCCACGCCGCAGCCAGTATCGCGCCGACGACATCGCGGCGCTGGCAACACGCCGGGCGCGCGGACGCAGCCCCTCGGCCATCGCCGAAAGCGCGATTGCCTGGGGCGAGCCGTCCATCGCAACGGCGATTTCGACCGTCCGGCACGGTCACCTCATCTATCGGGGCCGGGACGCCGCCATGCTGTCCGACCATGCCTCGCTGGAAGAAACCGCCGCTGTGCTTTGGGCCTTGCCTGAACCGGTCCGTTTTGAAGCGCCGCTGCCGGATGCGCCACGCCAGCCCGGCCGAGCCTCGGCCTTTGCGCAACTTGCCTTGCTGGCCGGCCAGGCTCGGCCTTTGCTTGGACGCAGCGCCGCCTCGATATGTGCCGACGCCGCGCGCGCAATCGGCGTGCTGGCCGGCGCCCTCGGTGCCGAGGCGGGGGCCGATCCGGTGCACCGGCGATTGGCACGGGGCTGGTCGGTCGATGAGGGTGGCGCCGATGCGATCCGGCGCGCCCTTGTGCTGCTCGCCGATCACGAGCTGAATGCATCGACCTTCGCGGCCCGCGTCGCGGCCTCCACCGGCGCCTCGCCCGCCGCTTGCCTGCTGGCGGGTCTGGCAACACTCTCCGGTCCGCGCCATGGCGGTGCCGGCGAAGCAGTGATGCAGCTTGCTGAAGATGCGGCGCGGCATGGCGCCGACGCCGCGATCCGGCGCTGGCTCGGCCACGACAGGCCGCTGCCGGGGTTCGGCCACCAACTCTATCCCGAGGGTGATCCCCGGGCCACGGCACTCCTGGCAGCCATCGGCAACACCGATGAGACCTTGCGATTGCTGGAGATCGCCGCCATCGCAGCGACCGGCGCCCGGCCGAATATCGATTTTGCCCTGGCCGTGCTGACGCGCAGCCTCGGCCTGCCGCGCGATGCGCCGTTCCATCTGTTCGCGCTTGGGCGCAGCGTCGGCTGGGCAGCCCATATGGTCGAACAGATCATGAGCGGCAGCATCATCAGGCCACGCGGCCGCTATGAAGGGCTGTTGCCCTGACAGCTTCTTGCCTGATGCGGTTTCGCGCCCGGGCTCAACTTTGTCAGCCGTCAGGCGGAGTTGGCATTGGTCCCGAACCGCGCCCGGTACGCGGCGGGCGTCGTGGCGAATTGCCGGCGGAAATGATGCCGCAGCGTCGCCGCAGCGCCAAAGCCGGCGGTCTCGGCAATCCGCTCGATCGGCATGCTCGTGTCTTCCAGCAAAGTGCGCGCCCGCGAAAGTCGTTCTGAAAGCAGCCATCGCGCCGGCGTGACACCGGTCGCGGCCGCGAACCGGCGCAAAAATGTCCGCTCGCTCATCCCGGCAAGACCGGCCAGGGTGGCGACGGAATAGTCGTCGGCAATGTCAGCGCGCATTCTGTCGATCAACGGTCCAAGCCGGCCGCGTTCGTGCGGCTCGGGAACGGAACTCTCTACATACTGGGCCTGGCCGCCGTCGCGATGCGGCGGCACGACCAGGCGGCGTGCCACCATGTTGGCCGCCTTGGTGCCGAAGTCGCGCCGCACCAGATGCAGGCACAGGTCGATGCCCGCCGCGCTGCCGGCCGATGTCAGCACGTTTCCCTCATCGATGTACAAAACGTCAGGGACCACGGTGATGTCGGGATACATCTCCCTCAGCCTGTCGCTGTAGCGCCAATGCGTGGTTGCCTTCTTGCCCGACAGCAGGCCAGCCGCGGCAAGCACGAAGACGCCCGAGCAGATGGACAGGATGCGCGCGCCCCGCTCACTGGCCTCGCGAAGCGCCTCGATAAGCAATGGCGGCACCGGACAGTCCACACCGCGCCATCCCGGCACGATCACGGTGCCGGCCTCGCCGATCAGATCGGGTCCGCCATCGGTGACGATGCGCACGCCGCCCATTGCACGCATTTCGCCGGCGTCGATGCCGGCGACGGCAAAGCGGTACCAATCCACGCCCATCTCCGGTCTGGGCAAGGCGAACATCTCGGCCGCCACGCCAAACTCGAACGTGCACAGCCCGTCATAGGCGACGGCAACGACCAGCGGGTTGGCAGGAGGCACATTTGGCATGATCTTGACGATATATGGCAAAGCTGCCAGCTGCAATCGCCCGGTCCGGTGCGCTACTCAACTCCATCAAAAGCGACGGAGGCCCATAATGAGCTATGTGACTGACATTCCACCAGCCTCGCCGGAGATTGCCCGCGACCATTTCCTGCGCCGGCTTTCCGTCGAGACCGATTGTTCGGACGTTGCTGCAGCACTGCGCGGCGGCGAGCCGGACTTCATGCTTCTACATGTGGTCGGTTCGCCGGATGCGTATGAGCGCCGCCACGTGCCGGGTGCGCTGCACCTGCCGCACCGCGAGATATCGGCCGAGCGGATGGCTGAATGGCCGGCAGGCACGCTGTTCGTCGTCTATTGCGCCGGGCCGCATTGCAATGGCGCGGACCGGGCGGCCTTCAAACTGGCCAGCCTCGGCCTGCCGGTCAAGATCATGATCGGCGGCATTTCAGGCTGGCAGGACGAAGAGCTTCCTTTCGCCTCAGGCAGGGAGCCTGGCGCTCTGCGGGCATGATCCAGCCGGCGCGGCTGATATCGTCCGTCCGTTCGAGCGGCGGATGTCGGCGCCTTGCGAAACGTGGGAATTGCGGCACCCGACCATTGATGGGCAAGGCACAGCCGGATCTGGCCTAAGCCTTGCCGGCTAGCCGGTTCACGACATCGTGTCGAGCTTGCGCTGCATGGCCGCGATCTGGTCCTTCAACTGCTGCAGATCGTCGGATTTCTCCGGCGGCGCGTCCTTCCTGACCGGCTCAGTGGGGGCCGCGGCCGGCGCCGAGCCCGCGGGCGGGAAAGGCGTGAACAGCCGCATCGCGTTCTGGAACATTTCCATATTGCGGCGCGTCTGTTCTTCCAGTGCCTTGATCGGCGTCGCCATCTTCATCACATCGAGCGGCGACTTGCCGATGGCGCCCTTCATCTGCTCGCGAAAGCGCTCCTGTTCCTTGGAGAAGGCGATCATCGACTGTTCAAGGAAGCTCGGCACGATCATCTGCATCTGGTCGCCGTAGAAGGCGATCAGCTGGCGCAGGAACGGGATCGGCAGCATGTTCTGCCCATCCTTGTTCTCCAGCTCGAAAATGATCTGAGTCAGCACCGGATGCGTGATGTCGTCGCCGGTTTTGGCGTCCTGAACGGTGAATTCCTCGCCCTTCTTGACCATGTCGGCCAGATCTTCGAGCGTCACATAGGTGCTCGTCCCCGTATTATAGAGGCGGCGATTGGCGTATTTCTTGATAATGATCGGGTCGTCTTTTGCGGCCATCTGCATCCTCCCCGGACACCGGCACGCCTGAGTAAGCAGCCGGTAACGATTGCGCCCTTTTTGAGGATATGCGCAAAAGCCTCATAATTCCAAGCAGTTTGTGCAGTGCGGGATCATATAATGCTGCATAGCAGGCAAAATATGCTGCGCAGCAGCGGCCCGCCCGCCGGCATGGCGGCGCGCGACCTGCTTGGCGTGCATGGGCGCCATGCCGATTTCCGGTTTGACTTGGGTCATGGAAAGGGCAAGAAAAGTTGCCAACAATGCCTGAAAACACGACAGCTCGAAGTCTGGAGAAGAAAATGTCCTCTGCCAATTCCATCGTTGTCGCCAGTGCCGCGCGCACGGCCGTCGGCTCCTTCAACGGTGCTTTCGCGGCCACGCCGGCGCATGAACTCGGTGCTGTCGTCATCAAGGAGCTTTTGTCGCGAGCCGGTGTCGAGGCAGCCGAGGTCGACGAGGTCATTCTCGGCCAGGTGCTGACCGCGGCCCAGGGCCAGAACCCGGCCCGCCAGGCCTCGATCATTGCCGGCCTGCCCAAGGAGACCACTGCCTGGGGCCTCAACCAGGTTTGCGGCTCGGGCCTGCGCGCCATCGCGCTCGGCATGCAGCAGATCGCCACCGGCGACGCCAAGGTGATCGTTGCCGGCGGACAGGAATCGATGTCGCTGTCGCCGCACGCCGAGCACCTGCGCGCCGGCGTCAAGATGGGCGACTACAAGATGATCGACACCATGATCAAGGACGGCCTGTGGGACGCCTTCAACGGCTACCACATGGGCAACACCGCCGAAAACGTCGCACGCCAGTTCCAGATCACCCGTGACGATCAGGATCAGTTCGCGCTGGCCTCGCAGAACAACGCCGAGGCCGCGCAGAAGGCCGGCAAATTCAAGGACGAAATCGTCGCCTTCACCATCAAGGGCAGGAAGGGCGACACCATTGTCGACCAGGACGAATACATCCGCCACGGCGCCACGCTCGACGCCATGACCAAGCTGAAGCCGGCCTTCGACAAGGACGGCTCGGTGACCGCCGCCAACGCCTCCGGCATCAATGACGGAGCCGCTGGCGCGCTGCTGATGAGCGAAGCGGAGGCCGCAAGGCGCGGCATCACCCCGCTGGTGCGCATTGCATCCTGGGCAACCGCCGGTGTCGATCCGGCGATCATGGGAACCGGCCCGATCCCCGCCTCGCGCAAGGCTTTGGAGAAGGCCGGCTGGTCGGTCGGCGATCTCGACCTGGTCGAGGCCAACGAGGCCTTTGCCGCGCAGGCCTGCGCCGTCAACAAGGGCATGGGCTGGGATCCCTCGATCGTCAACGTCAATGGCGGCGCCATCGCCATCGGCCATCCGATCGGTGCCTCGGGCGCCCGCGTCTTCAACACGCTGGTCTACGAGATGCGCCGCCGCGGCGCCAAGAAGGGCCTCGCCACGCTGTGCATCGGCGGCGGCATGGGCGTCGCCATGTGCGTTGAAGCGCTCTGAGAAAACGATGAGCGGGCGGCGCGAGCCGCCCGTTCAGAATCCAGTGCCTGCCAAGCCCGAAAACAGGGCGATATCAAAAAGGGGAAATGCATGACCAAGGTAGCAATCGTCACGGGCGGATCGCGCGGCATCGGCGCGGCGATCTCGATCGCCTTGAAGACCGCCGGCTATTCGGTTGCCGCGAACTACGCCGGCAACGACGAAGCGGCGGCGAAGTTCAAGGCCGAGACCGGCATCCCGGTCTACAAATGGTCGGTCGCCGACTATGACGCTTGCGCCGCCGGCATCAAACAGGTCGAGGCCGACCTCGGCCCGGTCTCGGTGCTGGTCAACAATGCCGGCATCACCCGCGATGCCATGTTCCACAAGATCACCCGCGACCAGTGGAAAGAAGTCATCGACACCAATCTGTCCGGTGTCTTCAACATGACGCATCCGCTGTGGAACGGCATGCGCGATCGCAAGTTCGGCCGCGTCATCACCATCTCCTCGATCAACGGCCAGAAGGGCCAGGCCGGCCAGGTCAATTATTCCGCCGCCAAGGCCGGCGACATCGGTTTCTCGAAGGCGCTCGCCCAGGAGGGCGCCCGCGCGGGCATCACCGTCAACGTCATCTGCCCCGGCTACATCGCCACCGAAATGGTCAAGGCCATCGACGAGAAGGTGCTCAACGAGCGCATCCTGCCGCAGATCCCGGTCGGCCGCCTCGGCGAGCCGGAAGAGATCGCGCGCTGCGTCGTCTTCCTCGCTTCGCAGGATGCCGGCTTCATCACCGGCTCGACCATCACTGCCAATGGCGGCCAGTACTTCGTCTGAGACGTCCAACGGCTTCGGATTGTGACGAACGGACCGGGGAACCGGTCCGTTTCCCCTGACGCCTTGGAGGCCGGAAAAATACCCCGCCACGGCGCGATGCCCCAATCCGGCACGCAAAGGTTAATGGCGACAGCGCCGTCTGTGCGAACCCTGTGGACAAGCCTGTGAATCCTCGGTGGATAAACTGTTCGCAACACAAGATATTGAGGGAACAAAACGGGAAAATCCCGTTGGCGCTGATTTGTCGCCGATTCGTTCCGGCTTTGAGCGGAAGTTAACGTTAATGCCCCGGAATCAGCTGTTTTTCCTTAACGGCAAATTCAGAAAGATTAACAATTTCATAATCTTGAGCGATAGCCCCCGACCTGCTCCGTTCATTTGCCGGCAAAGGTTAAGGACAAGGCTCACCCAGCATAAAACGGGCCAGTTCGACGATTCAGCATGTGGTGAGACTCAGCATCACAAAATCCATATGTAGCCGTGAACAAAAGCTGAATCTGAGCGAGTCGCCGATTCGTAGCTGATTCGTTCCAGACTCGTTCCATCAGTTAAGCAGCAGCCAATTTAGCGCCAGACAGAGTTGCTTTCGAAGCTGCCGGTGGAACATTCCGCTTTCGCTTCGCGCCCGAAATCCCTATGTGTCGCCTGTCATACGCGCCAGTTGAGGCACGCTCCCGACAACCAGAGGCCAGAAAGCCTTATTTCCAGGTCGATGAACATCCAGCCGAAACACACTGAGCCGCTGATCTTGTCGGGCCGCGACGTGACCGCCGTGCTTGGCCCAACCAACACCGGCAAGACCCATCTCGCCATCGAGCGGATGGTGGCGCACGAAACCGGCGTCATCGGCCTGCCGCTCAGGCTGCTGGCCCGGGAAGTCTATGCGCGCGTCTGCGAAAAGGTCGGCGCCCACAAGGTCGCGCTGATCACCGGCGAGGAGAAGATCCAGCCGCCAGGCGCCAAATATTCGGTCTGCACCGTCGAGGCCATGCCGCGCGAGACCGACGCCGCCTTCGTCGCCATCGACGAGGTGCAGCTCGCCGGCGACCTCGAGCGCGGCCACATCTTCACCGACCGTATCCTGCATCTGCGCGGCCGCCAGGAAACGCTGCTGCTTGGTGCCGCCACCATGCATGGCATCCTGCAGCGCCTGCTGAAGGGCGTCTCGGTGGTGACGCGGCCAAGGCTGTCGCACCTGGCCTATGCCGGTTCGAAGAAACTGACTCGCCTGCCGCGCCGCACCGCGATCGTCGCCTTTTCCGCCGACGAGGTCTATGCCATCGCCGAGCTGATCCGCCGCCAGCAGGGCGGTGCCGCCGTCGTGCTCGGCGCGCTTTCGCCGCGCACCCGCAACGCCCAGGTGGCGCTGTTCCAGTCGGGTGATGTCGACTATCTCGTCGCCACCGACGCCATCGGCATGGGTCTCAACCTCGATCTCGACCATGTCGCCTTCGCCCAGAACCGCAAATTCGACGGCTACCAGTACCGTAATCTGACGGCGGCCGAACTCGGCCAGATTGCCGGCCGCGCCGGCCGGCATCTGCGCGACGGCACGTTCGGCGTCACCGCTCAGGTCGACCCGCTCGACGAAGACCTCGTCAAGAAGATCGAGGGCCACGACTTCGATCCGGTGAAGGTGCTGCAGTGGCGCACCGCGCATTTCGACTTCGCCAGTCTCGATGCGCTGAAGCGCTCGATCGAGACCAACGCGCCGGTCGAGGGCCTGACGCGCGCCCTGCCGGCGGTCGACGCACAGGCGCTGGAATATCTCTCCCGCGACGAGGACATCCGCGCGCTCGCCACCGATGCCAAGCGCGTGGCGCTGCTGTGGGAAGCCTGCGCGCTGCCCGACTACAGGAAGATCGCGCCTGCCCAGCATGCCGACCTCATCGCCTCCATCTACATGGACCTCGCCCGTCATGGCCATGTCGACGAGAACTACATGGCCGAGCAGGTGCGCCGCGCCGACACCACCGAGGGCGACATCGACACGCTGTCGCACCGCATTGCCCAAATCCGCACCTGGACATTCGTGTCGAACCGGCCCGGCTGGCTGGCCGATCAGGCACACTGGCAGGAAAAGACGCGCGAAATCGAAGACAGATTGTCGGATGCGCTGCATGAGCGGTTGACGAAACGCTTCGTAGACCGCAGGACTTCCGTCCTCATGCGGCGCCTTAGAGAAAATACAATGCCTGAAGCCGAAATCAGTCCTACCGGAACCGTCCTTGTCGAAGGCCACCATGTCGGCGAGTTGCAAGGGTTCCGCTTCACCGCCGACCAGACCGCCGGCGGCGAAGACGCCAAGGCCGTGCGCACGGCCGCGCAAAAGGCGCTTGCCGCCGAGTTCGAGGCGCGCGCCGAACGCTTCGGCGCCTGCGCCAATGGCGACCTGGCGCTAGGCTCGGACGGCACGCTACGCTGGATCGGCGCGCCGATCGGCACGCTGGTTTCGGGCGAAGACGCGCTGAAGCCGCGCCTTGTGCTTTTGGCCGACGAACAGCTGACCGGCCCGGCGCGCGACAAGGTCGCCGCGCGCGCCGAACGCTTCGTCAATTTCCAGATCGAAACGCTGCTGAAGCCGCTCGTCGACCTGAAGAACGCCGACCAGATTTCCGGCATCGGCCGCGGCATTGCCTTCCAGCTGGTCGAGAATTTCGGCCTCATCAACCGCCGCGATATCGCCGAGGAGATGAAGTCGCTCGACCAGGAGGGTCGCGCGGCCCTGCGCCGCCTTGGTGTGCGCTTCGGCGCCTACCACGTCTTCGTGCCCGCTTTGATCAAGCCGGCCCCCGCCGGGCTGGTGACCTTGCTGTGGGCGCTGCAGAACGACGGCAAGGACAAGCCTGGTTTCGGCGACGTCGTCCACGCGCTGGCGTCCGGCCGTACCTCCGTGGTCATCGATCCTGCCTTCGACAAGGCTTTCTACAAGCTTGCCGGCTATCGCAATCTCGGCCGCCGCGCCGTGCGCATCGACATATTGGAGCGGCTGGCGGACCTCATCCGTCCGGCGACCAACTGGAAGCCCGGCCTCGGCCAGCGTCCGGACGGCGCCTATGACGGCCATTCCTTCATGGTGACGCCGCCGATGATGTCGATCCTTGGTGCCACCGCCGACGACATGGAAGAGATTCTCAAGGGCCTCGGTTACCGCGCCGAGCCGAAGCCGGCGGCGGAGGTGAAGGCGCGGCTGGAGGCGCAGGACACCGCCGCGCGTGAAGCCGCTGCCGCGAAACTCGCGGCGGAAGAAGCCGCGCGCGCCGAGCAGGCCAAGGCAGCCGAGGCAGCCGCTACGGACGCGGCCGCGGAGGCGGCGGTCGAAGGTTCGGAACCGGCTGTTGCCGAGACCGCGCTCGAAACTCCCGCCGAGGTCATCGCGGAAACGACAGCGGAGCCGGTCGCGGAAGCGCAACCGGAAGCTCCAGCCGAAGCCGTGGAAGAACCCGCTACAGAGGTCGCTGTCGCCGAAGCGGTTGCTGAACCTGTTGCCGCGCCGGAAGCGGAAGCCGAATCGGTCGAGGCGACGCCGGCGGAGCCAGTTTCCGAAGCTGCACCGGCGACGGAAGCGGTTTCGGACGAGCCTGCCGTGGTGGCCGAAGCGGCCGCCGGCGAGCCCATCGCCGAAGCCGAAGCGCCCAAGCCCATCCTGCTGTGGCGCCAGGGCCGTTTCGAACAGCGCCCCCGCCATCACGAAGGCCGCAACAACCGCCAGCGCAATGGACAAGCGCGCGGCCGAAACAATGCGCCCGCCGATGCCGCCGGCGCACCGGCCACGGCCGCGCCCGGAGAACGTCTCACCCATGAGGGGCGGCGCGATGGCGCCGGCAAGCCGCGCTTCGACCGTTCCAAGTTCAAGCCCAAGCCGCAGGGTGAAGGCGATCAGCGCCGTGACGGCCGCCCGCAGGGCGAGCGTCCCGAGCGCCGCGAAGGCCGACCCGACTGGAAGGGTGGCCGGCCCGAGGGCAAGGGCGGTCCCGATCGCGGCAAGGGAGGCGCAAAGCCCGCTTTCCAGCCGAAGCCGCGCGAAGAACGTCCGGTGCGCTTCGATCCGGATTCGCCCTTCGCCAAGCTCGCCGCCTTGCGCGACCAGCTGAAGAAGTAGGCTCGGAAGGGTTCGATGGTTGCCGAAGGCCGCCAGCGCATCGACAAATGGCTGTTCTTCTCGCGCGCGGTGAAATCGCGCTCACTGGCGGCGAAGCTCGTCGTCGCCGGGCGCGTGCGCATCAATCGCGACAAAGCAGCGCAGGCCTCCGATCTGGTCAAGCCGGGTGACGTGCTGACCATCACGCTCGACCGGCGCATTTTCGTCTGGAAGGTGCTTGGCGCGGGTGTCCGGCGCGGCCCGGCGGAGGAAGCCCGCACCCTCTACGAGGACATGTCGCCGCCGCCCACACCGAAGGGGGAGGCGCTTCCCGACGCCATACCGGCGCTGCGCGAGGCCGGCAGCGGCCGCCCGACCAAAAGAGAGCGCCGCCAGACCGACCGCTTGCTTGGTGACGATTGAGGCTTGCCGGCCAGACCGCGGGCCGAAATCCCCGGGCAACGGCGGGCGCAGGACGGAACCGAGCCCGGCAAACAAGATGCTCCACAAGACATCAGCCGCCCTCGCCGTGCCTGCCGGCTGGAATTCCATTCCGCCAACGCCGAAGCGGTCGGGCATGGCAACGCTTGCAAGCGAGAGACAAAGGCGTTACCTCACGGAAAAAGCCCAAGAAAACTGGCCCATTAAGCTGGGACGTCCCGGAGCCGACCGATGACCTATGTCGTGACCGACAATTGCATCAAATGCAAATATATGGACTGCATCGAGGTCTGTCCGGTCGACTGTTTCTACGAAGGCGAGAACATGCTCGTCATCCATCCCGACGAGTGCATCGACTGCGGCGTCTGCGAGCCTGAATGCCCGGCCGACGCGATCAAGCCCGACACCGAGCCAGGCCTCGACAAATGGCTGCAGATCAACACCGAATATGCCGAGAAATGGCCCAACATCACCGCCAAGAAGGAGCCGCCGGCAGACGCCAAGACCTTCGATGGCGAGGCCGGCAAGTTCGAGAAATACTTCTCCGCCGAGCCTGGCGAAGGCGATTGACAATACAGCCGTAAAGGCTTGTATGACGCAGCGTAACAGGCACATCGGATTAACCGCCTTGACAGGCGGCGATTGGTTGTGGCCTTCGCTTACGCAGCAAAACCTTGATTCTTCCGACTTTTTGTGCTACATCAGCGAAACATGCCGGTGACACAACGTCGATTTATGGCGCAGACGCCCCAAATCACTGAAAGGTGAAAATCCCATTCCGGACCAGAGCGATCTGGGTCAGGCGGTCGCAGTTCGTGCGGTTTGCCGGTCCCGACCTTTCCGGTGGGTTCATCTGTTGTGCGGCTAACGATCGGTTTCCCCGGTCGCACGAGTTCAGCCGGCACCGCCGCCGGCCCATAACAAGGAGTTCAGGGCGTAATGGCAACGATCACCCCGCAGAAGAAGTCCACTGGTGCGCGTCACGGTTTCAAGACCGGCGAGTATATCGTCTACCCGGCGCATGGCGTTGGCCAGATCGTGTCGATCGACGAGCAGGAAGTGGCCGGCCATAAGCTGGAACTGTTCGTCATCGACTTCCAGAAGGACAAGATGCGCCTGAAGGTGCCGGTCGCCAAGGCGACCTCCATTGGCATGCGCAAGCTGTCGGAAGAGGATTATGTCGAGCGCGCGTTGAAGGTCGTGCAGGGCCGCGCCCGCGTCAAGCGCACCATGTGGTCGCGCCGCGCCCAGGAATATGATGCCAAGATCAATTCCGGCGACCTGATCTCGATCTCGGAAGTCGTGCGCGACCTCTACCGCGCCGACAACCAGCCGGAGCAGTCCTATTCCGAGCGCCAGCTCTATGAAGCGGCACTCGACCGCATGGCCCGCGAGATCGCGGCCGTCAACCGCATGTCGGAAACCGAAGCCGTGCGCCTGATCGAGGTCAACCTCAACAAGGGCCCTAAGCGCGGCGCCAAGGCCGACAATGAGGAAGCCGAGCAGGAAGAAGCTGCCTGAGCTCTTGAGCCTTTAAGTTCACGAAAAACCCGGCCTCGCGCCGGGTTTTTTGGTTCTCGGACAAGGCAATGGCTGGGCCTATGCTTGACCTCCGCCTTCCTTCTCCGCCTCCTGCTTCAGCGTCGCGATGAAGCGCTTGGTCCGTTCGCGCTCCGGATTGCCGAACAAGGTCGCCGACGGACCCTGCTCGACGATGACGCCGGCATCTAGGAACACCGCCTCCTGGGCGATCTTGGAGGCAAGCCGCAAATCATGCGTCGCCATCACCATGGTCGTGCCTTCGCTGGCGAGCTTGCCGAGCACGTCGACCACTTCTTGCGCCAGTTCCGGATCGAGCGCCGAAGTCGGTTCGTCGCATAGCAGCACCTTCGGCGACGGCGCCAAGGCGCGGGCGATCGCCACGCGCTGCTGCTGGCCGCCTGACAGCGTCGCCGGCCAGGCATCCGCCTTGTGCGCCATCCCGACCTTTTCCAGCAAGGCGAGCGCCCGCTCGCGCGCCTTCTCAGGCGACCATTTCAGCACCGTCACCAGCCCTTCCATGACGTTCTCGATGGCGGTGCGGTGCGGGAACAGCTGGAAATTCTGGAACACCATGCCGGTCTGCAGGCGCAGCCGCCTGATATCGGCGGCCGGCACCTTGATGCCCGGGCGAAACTCGAGCGTCTCGTCGCCGATGCGCACCGTGCCCGAAGTCGGGATTTCCAGGAGGTTGATGCAGCGCAACAGCGTGCTTTTCCCCCCGCCCGAGGGGCCGACAAGTGCCGTGACGCTGCCTTCGGCGATCGCGACCGTCACGCCCTTGAGCACAAGATTGTCGCCGAAGCGCTTTTCGATGTTGGTGAGGCCGATCATGAGCGTGCCTCCAGGAAGCCGCCATAGCGGTTGAGCCGCTCCTCCAGCCGCGTCTGAAGGGCCGACAGCACCGAACTCATCGCCAGATAGAGGATCGCTGCCTCGACATAGAGGATCAGCGGCTCATAGGTGGTGGCGACGATGCGCTGCGCCGCCTGGAACATCTCGGGCACGGTGATGGCGGCGGCCAGCGAGGTGTCCTTGACCAGCGAGATGAAGGTGTTGGAGAGCGGCGGCACCGCGACCCGGCCGGCCTGCGGCAGGATGGTGCGCCGCATCGCCTGACTCCAGGTCATGCCGATCGAATAGGCGGCTTCCCACTGGCCCTTCGGCACCGAGCCGATGGCCGCGCGGATGATCTCCGACGTGTAGGCGCCGATGTTGAGCGTGAAGCCGATCAGCGCTGCGGTAAAAGCATCGAGCAGGATGCCGACCGACGGCAGGCCGTAGAAGATCAGGAACAGCTGCACCAGCAGTGGCGTGCCGCGGAAGATCCAGACATAGAAGCGCACGAGCATGACCAGCGGCTTCGGCCCGAACAGCCGGCCGAGTGCTGCCCCGAGGCCAACCGTCAGGCCCAGCACGAAGGACAACAGCGTCAGCGGTACAGTGAAGATCAAGGCGGCCCAGAGCAGCGAAGGCAGCGACTCCAGCATCAGTTGCAGCCAGTGCGGCACGAAAGACCCTCCAGAATGGTCGAGATGGCTTCATCGAGGCGCGAATGCGCCGGCCATATCACGACAAAAGCGGCGAGCCGTCAAAGACGGCCCGCCGCTGGATGCGTTGCAGGGGCGACGAACGGCCCCACTCAAAGTTACTTCGAAACGTCCTGGCCGAAATAGGTGTCGGCGATCTTCTTGTAGGTGCCGTCGGCCTTGATATCGGCCAGCGCCTTGTTGATGGCGGCAACCAGTTCCGGATCGCCCTTGCGCACGATGACGCCGGAATAGTCGGCGTTTTCCTCTTGCGCGGCGATCTTCACATTGGCGTCGGGCTTGTGCTTCTTGAAGTCGAGGAACGACAGGCTGTCATTGATGGTGGCGTCGGCGCGGCCGGTCAAAAGCAGCTGGATCGACTGGTCGAAGCCGTCGGTGCCGACCAGTTCGGCGCCGTTCGCCTCGGCCAGCTTGCCGAAGTTCGAGGTCAGCGACTGCGCCGACTTCTTGCCCTTGAGATCGGCGAAAGCCTTGATGTCGGTGTTGTCGCCGCGAACGATCAGCACCGCCTTGGAGGCGATATAGGGATCGGAGAAATCGTACTTGGCCTTGCGCGCGTCGGTGATGCCGACCTCGTTGATGACGGCGTCGTAGCGCTTGACGTCGAGGCCGGCGATCAGCCCGTCCCACTTCCCTTCCAGGAACTCGACCTTGACACCGAGCTTGTCGGCGATCGCCTTGGCGATCTCGACGTCGAAGCCGACCAGCGCGCCGGACGCGTCATGGTAGGTGAAGGGCGCGTAAGTGCCTTCCGTGCCGACCTTGATGATGCCGGCCTGTTTGATCTGATCGAGATTGGCGCCGGCATGGCCTGATGTGACCGCCAGGGCCTGCAGCGTTCCGGCGACGATAAGCGACTTGAGCCATTTCATATTTTTGTGATCCCGTCCTTGGTCTGATGTCTGGCCTGCTGTGAGGGCTGGAAAATGACAGATGCCAGCCGAAAGAATAAGGAACCAGATTTCAAAAACAAAGAATTCCTGAAACCAAATTCTCTAAATATGATCTCTTGCATCGTCTGGCCGCCCCCGGCAACCGCGTCGAAATCGCCCGGACAGTACTCTCGCCCGCCCGCGCCAGCGGAACCTTTCTCGCGCATGGCAGTTTTGGCTGTTCTAGGGCGCGACGCCGCGATTTCAACCGGTGCCCTGCCAAGTTCGTAACGTCGGTTAGATCGCCGGAGCCAGGGAGCGCCCCATGATGGAAGACACGGCAGGACGGATCATGGTCCGCGCGGCAATGAAGGCTCCCTATCTCGAACGCGACGAAGAACATCGGCTGGCCTTGCTCTGGAAGCAAGACAACGACCAGAACGCATTGCACAGCATCACTGTTGCCCATATGCGGCTGGTCATTTCCATGGCCTCGAAATTCCGCCATTACGGCCTGCCGCTCGGCGACCTGATCCAGGAAGGTCATGTCGGCCTGCTCGAGGCCGCCGCCCGCTTCGAGCCCGAACGCGAAGTGCGGTTTTCGACCTATGCGACGTGGTGGATCCGCGCCTCGATGCAGGATTACATCCTGCGCAACTGGTCAATCGTGCGCGGCGGAACCAGTTCCGCGCAGAAAGCCCTGTTCTTCAACCTGCGCCGCCTGCGCGCCCGGCTGGCGAACGGCGCCGAGCCGCTTTCCAACACGACCCTCTACCGCGAAGTGTCGGTGGCGCTTGGCGTCTCCGAGGCTGACGTGGCGATGATGGATTCACGGCTTTCGGCGCCCGACTCCTCGCTCAACATGCCGCTTGCCGACGATGCGGGCGCGACCGAGCGGATGGACTTCCTGGTTTCCGACGATCCCCTGCCCGACGAGATCGTCGGCGACAAGATCGATATCGCGCGCCGTTCGCTTTGGCTGCGGGAGGCGCTCCATGCGCTGAACGCGCGTGAACTCAGGATCATCGAGGAACGCCGGCTGAACGACGAGGGCGCCACGCTCGAGGCGCTCGGCGAGACGCTCGGTATATCCAAGGAACGTGTCCGCCAGATCGAGGCCCGCGCCATGGAAAAGCTCAAAGTGGCGCTGGTGAAGCAGAACCCGGAATTTCTGGCGACGGCCGCCTGACTTTCAACGGCACGGCACAAGAGTGCGGTCAAAACTCGCTCCGCTGAGTCGAATGGCTTGGTTTTCGAGAACCGGAGCGGAGTGGTCTCTAAGTCCATGAGAACCGGAAGCACAGAAAGCCGCGGCAAGCGTCCAGCGAAGTGAGTTTGCTGCGTACTCTTATTTGTCGGTGACGATCTTGACCTTGTCGCCGGACGAAACCGCGGCGCCCGGCGACAGCGCGTTGAGCACCCGGAACAGATCGAGCTTGCGGTCGACGCCGACCATCTGCGCGGCGAGCGAGCCCATGGTCTGGCCCGGCTGCACGGTAAGCACGCGGATATGCAGGGGCTTCAAGGCCGCCTTTTCAGCGGCACTCAGGATACGGAACGACCCGCTGACAGAGCGTGCCACCGTCTCCAGCGAGGTGCTGGCCGAGGGTGCCGCGGTGAGCAGCCGGTAGACCTGGCCGCCGGCACGGATCACCGCGATGTCGAACTGCCAGCCTTCGGCACTGGCATGCGCCGTCGCGGCCTCGTTGCCGTTGATGGTTTCCTGCTTGACGCTGCTGTCGTCCAGACCGGCCACCCAGCCGCTTCTGATGTAGTCGGTCAAGGCGCGGTTCTTGTCGATCGAAACGCCGTCGAAGCGGATCGCTATGTCGCCAGGCCCGGTCGCCGTCACCGCCGCCGCCGAATTGTCGATGATGAAACCGTCCGGCACCGTGAAGGACACGCCGAGGCCCGGATGAAGGAAGGTCTCGCCACGCACATAGCCTTCCTCCGGCGTATCGCCATAGAGCAGGCCGTCTATGCCGGCGAGGAAGGAATCGCGGTCGCGCGTGCCGACACCGGGCGCGCCGAACTGGCGGGCATGGCGCTGCGCCAGGTCGATGCGCTGCGGCGTGTTGGGGTGCGTCGCCAGAAAGTCGAGGCTGGCGTCGGTGGCGCCGCTGATCGAGCGGAAATCGGTATAGGCCGACATCGACTGCAGGAAGCGGCCGGCGGCATAAGGGTCGTAGCCGGCTTCGCCGATCGACTTGATGCCGATGGCGTCGGCCTCCAGCTCCTGGTTGCGCGAGAACTGTGCCAGCCGGAGCTTGCCGCGGATCAAAGCCGCCTTGGCGGTCGGGCTGTCGCCGAGCACGTCGGAAACCACTTTGGTCGCCAGGCCTTCCTCGGCCTCCAGCTGCTGGCGCTGCAGGCCGTGATTGGCGGTGACGTGGCCCATCTCATGCGCGATGACGGCGGCGAGCTCGGACGAATCATTCGCCAGCGCCAGCAGACCGCGCGTGATGTAGAGATAGCCGCCCGGCAGTGCGAAGGCGTTGACGTTGGGCGAATTGAGGATGGTGATGCGGTAAGTCTGGGTCGGGTTCGCCGACACAACGGTCAGATTGCCGACGACCTTGGCGACCATGCGCTCAAGCTTGGGATCGGAATATTCGCCGCCATAGGTCGCCAGGATGCGCGGATGCTGCGCCTTGGCCAGTTCGGCGAGCTTGTTGTTGGCACTGACATTGTCGACCGTGATCGGCTTGTCGGACGGTTGGAAGCCGGATTCCTGGACTTCCGGAGGCGTGAACATCTGGCAGCTTGCGAGCGCCACGGCAAAGCCGGCCAGCGCCAGAAAGCGCGCTAGCGGGTTCATTCGTAGCTTGTCGACGCCGATCGCCAGAGCGGCTTCCTTTCAGGTCCCGGCGCATGACCACGAAAATCGGGGGCGATCTCCGGAACCTGTCATGCGCAAAAACGAATTTCTACGGTACTCGTCACACGTCCCTAGGGGCGTGTGACGAGTACCGTAGGCAAATCACGGCTTGTGCCAAACCAATAGGGCGGACCTAGCCACACTACTTCTGCCATGGCAAGCAAGCGCCCCGTTGCCTGATGCCGGTTTGACCGTAAATTATGTCCGCTTCCGGGCAATATCTCGTGATACGGCATTGCCGGCACCTGCACCGACATAGCGCCGGAACGCCTCCGGACCAGCCCCAACAAAGAAATCGTCCGCGCTGCCGGTGGCCGCGACGGCGCCATTGTCCAGAAACACCACATTGCGGCCAATGCGGCGGGCGTCCTGTGGCTGGTGCGTGACGAACAGCACCGTCATGCCGCGCTCCGCATGCACGCCGGCAACCAGGTCGAGCATATCGTCGCGTAAGGCAGGCCCGAGCGAAGCGAAGGGTTCGTCGAGCAGAAGCACCGGGCGATCGCGCACCAGCACGCGCGCCAGGGCGACACGCTGGCGCTCGCCGCCGGAGAGTTCGCGCGGCAGCCGCTTGTCCTTGCCGCCAAGGCCTGTGCGTTCCAACGCTTCGGCAATGGCGGTTCGATCGGCTTCGGTCAGCCGCAGCGATGGCGAGCGGCCGAGCCCGACATTCTGCTCGACGGAGAGATGCGCAAAAAGGTTGTTTTCCTGAAACACCATCGACACCGGCCGTGCGGCTGGCGGCGCTGCGCCGACATCGGCCCCGCCGATCAGCACGCGGCCCGACTGCGGCGTCTCGAAGCCGGCGACCAGATTGAGCAGCGTCGACTTGCCCGAACCGCTCGGCCCCATGATGGCGGTGATTTCCGCCGCCGCGAACGCGACATCGAAGGTGAGCGGCGCCTCGCCATAGCTGAACGAGACCTTGTCCAGCCGCACCGGAACACCCTTCCCTCTCATCGCTCCGTCAGACATTGCGGACCTTGTCTCTTCCCAGCCAGTCCGCCGCCAGCACCAAGGTGAGGCAAACGAGGCCAAGCAACAGCGCCAGGCCGGCGGCGTCCTGCGTGCGGTAGCTGCCCATGCGCGCCAGGAGAAGGTAAGGCAAGGTCTGCACGGAATCACTGCCGAACAGCGCGATAACGCCGAGATCGCCGAGCGACAGCGCCATGGCGAAGGCGAAGGCGGTGGCGAGCGGCCGCCGCAATGACGGCCAGTCGACCAGCCGCAGCCTGGCCCAGCCGGAAATGCCGAGCTGCGCGCAGAGCCGTTCGTGGCGCTCGCTCGCCGCGTCATAGGCGGGACGGACGGCGCGCAGCGCGAAAGGCATCGCCATGACAGAATTGACGGTGACGACCATGACCGGGGCGATGGCAAAGACATCGCCGGCATGGCGCAGCAGGAGGAACCAGCCGGCTCCGATGACGATCGGCGGCACGACCAGCACAAAACCGGCGCCGGTATCCGTGGCGTGTTCGAGCAGTGTCCTTCGACCGGCGCGGCGCCTCAACGCGAGTGCCCGTCGCGCCATGGTCAGCGCCAACGACAGCATCACTGAAAGCAGCGCCGACAGGAAAGCGAGCACCGCACTGGTCAGCGTCGCCTGCCGGACAGCGGCCTCGCCGGCGAGCCGGCCGAGATCGGCGCCCAAGCCTGCCGAGACGGTCGCGGCCATCGGTCCGATAACGAACAGCAGCGCCAGCACGATGAACACGGCGTTGAGTGACGCCTCGGTCGTGTCGACGGAGAGATAACGGCGCGGCGCCACTGGCAGGGTGGTGTCGCCGACGACATTGGCGCCAAGCCGCGTCAGCGCCAGCACCACGATGAAGGTCAAGGCAATCTGCAGCAATGTCAGGGCGACCGCCCGCGCCGGATCGAAATCGAAGCGCAGCGCCTGGTAGATGCCGACCTCCAGCGTCGTTGCCGCCGGTCCGCCGCCAAGCGTCAAAACGATGGTGAAGGAGGTGATGCAGAGCATGAAGACCAGCCCGGCGACACCCGGCAGAGCGGCGCGCAGCGTCGGCCATTCGATCAGCCGGAAGGCCGGCCGCGCCGCCATGCCGAGCTGGCTTGCCAGCCGCCACTGGTCGGCGGGTATCGTCTGCAGCGCCTCGAGGAACAGGCGGGTCGCCAACGGCAGGTTGAAGAAGACGTGGGCGACGAGAATGCCGGACAAGCCATAGATGCCTGGCCAACCCTGGCCGCCGACGGCGCTGAACAGGCCGGCGAAATAGCCGGCACGGCCGTACAGCGCCAGTATGCCAAGCGCCGCGACGATCGCCGGCAGCGCCAGCGGCACGGCGAAGAGTTGCAGGATGAAGGCGCGGCCGAAGAAACGCGGATGCCGCGACAGGGCGCGCGCCACGAACAGCGCCGGGATCACCGAAAGCAGGGTCGAGAGGACTGCCTGCCAAAGCGTGAAGCGCACGACGCGCAGCAGGTAGGGATCGAAGGCCGCCCAGGCTCCCGAAAAATCATGGGCGCCTTCGACGAGCAGGCCCGCGAATGCGCCGCCGATCAGCAGCGTGATCGCGGCGAGCGCGATGATGCCGGCGCTGACGCGTGAATCCGTGGTTTGCGCCGGCGTCACCACTCTGCCTATTTGCTCATCACCGCCAGCCATTCATCCACCCAGGCCTTGCGGTTGGCGGCAACCTCTTCGGGGCTGAACAGCAGGGTCTTGGTCGGCTTGACCAGCTTGTCGAAGGCCGGGTTGAGCGGCTTGTCGGTCTTTCCGGCCGGGAACATCCAGTTGGTCTCCGGGATCGCGTCCTGGAATTTCGGCCCGGTCATGAAGGCGATGAATTTTGCCGCCAGCGGGTTCTTGGCTCCGTTCGTGGTGATTCCCGCGACCTCGATCTGCAGATATTCGCCCTCCTCGAAAGAAGCGGCCTGGTAGCGCTGCGTGTTCTCGGCGACCATGTGATAGGCCGGCGAGGTCGTGTAGGACAACACCATCGGCGCCTCGCCCTTGGTGAACAGGCCATAGGCCTCGCTCCAGCCCGGCGTCACGGTCAGCACCTTCGTCTTGAGCTTGGCCCAGGCTTCCGGCGCCTTGTCGCCATAGACCGACTTCACCCACAACAGCAGGCCGAGGCCCGGCGTCGAGGTGCGCGGATCCTGGATGACGATCTTGTCGTCGGCACTGCCTTCGACCAGTTCCTTCAGGCTCTTCGGCGGCGTCTTCAGTTTTTCGGTGTCGTAGACGACGGCGAAATAGCCGTAGTCGAAGGGAACAAAAGTATCGTCGCTCCAGCCACCCGGCACGTTGACATCGGAGACCGCGCCATGCGGGGCAAACAACCCGCTAGCCTTGGCATCGGCGGTGAGATTGGTGTCGAGGCCAAGTACGATGTCGGCCTTGGTTGACGCGCCTTCTAGCTTGACGCGGTTGAGCAGGGCCACGCCATCGGCGACCGAGACGAACTCTACGTCGCAGCCGCATTCGGCCTCGAATTCCTTCTTCACCACCGGGCCTGGCCCCCAGTCGGCGGTGAAGCTTTCATAGGTGTAGACGGTGAGCTTGTCCTTGGCCAAGGCCGGCCCGGACAGCGCCACGACCATGGTCGAGACAAGAGCGTATAAAAGCGTGCGCATCGGCGCCTCCTTCGTTCGAATTGCAAGGAATTGAGGCGCCGGACTGTCCGAAACGTCTAATCCCTCCGCCGGTACAAACCGGATCAGGTTCAGCGGGTTGGCGAGACTGCCTCTCAGCCGGTCCGCGAAGATCGCGTCCGGCACCCCGTTAGAGCGTTTCGACACATAGGCCGGGCCGGGGAACCGCGCAAGTGGCAGTTTGCCGGCCTTCCGTTTCCGCTGCCGGGCTGGTACAGGCCACCGGATATGAGCACATTCACCATCCTGCTTGGCGGCGATCTCATCCGCACGCCCCGGCTCGACCGCCAGGTCGACGGCTCGCGCATCATTGCCGCCGACGCCGGCATCGGCCATGCCCGGCTGCTCGGCCTTGTGCCGGAACTATGGGTGGGTGATTTCGATTCGGTGCCGGCCGATCTCCCCGCCGACCTCGCCGCAGTGCCCCGCCGAACCTTCCCGGCGGAGAAGGACAAGACCGACGGCGAATTGGCGATTGCCGCAGCCCTCGAGCGTGGCGCGACTAGCCTGGTGCTGGCGGGCGCGTTCGGCGGCAAGCGCGCCGACCACGCTTTCCTGCATCTGGCGCTCGCCCTGCGCCTGGCCGAAGCCGGAACCGAGGTGCTGTTGACCAGCGGCGCCCAGGAAGGTGTCCCGTTGCTGTCGGGAACGGCCGGCTTCGACTATGCCGACGGCACGCTGTTTTCGATCCTCGGCTTTTCCGAACTTGCCGGCCTGACCGTCACCGGCGCCAAATGGCCGTTGAACCAGGTCGTAGTGGCGTTCGGCTCGTCGCTGACCATTTCCAACGAGGTCCGGGGCCGCCTCGACATCGCGCTCGGCCACGGCCGCGCGCTGCTGCTCGCGCATCCGTATCCACTACCTGAAAGCTGACATGGCCCCGCCTCTTCTCAATCTCGACGGGATAAGACTGACCTTCGGCGGCACACCGCTGCTCGACGGCGCCGCCTTGACGGCTTCGGCCGGTGACAAGATCGCGCTGGTCGGCCGCAACGGGTCCGGCAAGTCGACGCTGCTTAAGATCGCGGCCGGCCTGATCGAGCCGCAGGACGGTGAGGTGTTTCGCCAGCCCTCGGCAACCGTCCGCTATCTGCCGCAGATGCCCGACATGGAAGGTTTCGTCACCGTGCGTGCCTATGTCGAGGCGGGCCTCGGGCCAGCCGACGATCCCTACCGCGCCTCCTATCTCATGGAGCATCTTGGCCTCACCGGCGAGGAACGGCCGGGTGATCTCTCAGGTGGCGAGGCCAGGCGCGCAGCCCTGGCCCGTGTCATGGCGCCGGAACCCGACATCCTGCTGCTTGATGAGCCGACCAATCATCTTGACCTGTCGGTCATCGAATGGCTGGAAGAGGAGCTCGTGCGCACCTCCTCGGCACTCATCGTCATCTCGCACGACCGCCGCTTTCTAGAGCGCGTGTCGCGCGCCACCGTCTGGCTCGATCGTGGCCAGACCCGCAGGCTGGACAAGGGTTTTGGCCATTTCGAGGAATGGCGCGACCAGGTGTTGGAAGAGGAAGAGCGCGAGCAGCACAAGCTTGGCCGCCAGATCGTGCGTGAAGAACACTGGCTGCGTTATGGCGTGACGGCGCGGCGCAAGCGCAACATGCGCCGCCTCGGCGAGTTGCAGACCATGCGCCAGCGTTTGCGCGGCCATAGGGGCGCCGAGGGCACCGCGACCATGGTGGCGAGCGACGCCGCCGAATCCGGCAAGCTGGTGATCGAAGCGAAGAACATCGAGAAGAGCTTTGGCGACCTCACCGTGGTCAAGGGCTTCTCGACCCGCATCCAGCGCGGCGATCGCGTCGGCCTCGTCGGACCGAACGGCGCCGGCAAGACGACGCTTTTGAAGATGCTGACCGGCGAATTGGCGCCGGATGCCGGCTCGGTGCGGCTCGGCACCAATCTGGAAATCGCCACGCTCGACCAGAAGCGCGAGGCAGTCGACCCGCAGGAGACGCTGGCGCAATACCTCACCGACGGACGCGGCGAAAACCTCGTCATCAATGGCGAGCAGCGCCATGTCGTCTCCTACATGAAGGATTTCCTGTTCAAGCCGGAGCAGGCGCGCACGCCGGTGCGCGAACTGTCCGGCGGCGAGCGGGCGCGGCTGATCCTGGCGCGCGTGCTGGCACGACCGGCAAACCTGCTGGTGCTCGATGAGCCGACCAACGATCTCGACATGGAGACGCTGGAACTGCTGCAGGAACTGGTCGCCGGCTTTGCCGGCACCGTCATCCTGGTCAGCCACGACCGCGATTTCCTCGACCGCACCGTGACCAGCATCATCGCGCCGGACGGCGGCGGCCGCTGGGTCGAATATGCCGGCGGCTATTCTGACATGCTGGCGCAACGCGGCGGCACCAGGCTCGACGACCGCAAGGCGCGGGCCAAGGCTGAAGCGGCCGATGCGCCGGCGCCTGGCAAGAGCGAACCGGCGGCCCCGAAAGGGCCGGCGAAGAAACTGTCGTTCAAGCAGAAATTCGCCCTGGAATCGCTCCCCAAGAAGATCGAGGCGGTGACCGCGTCGATCTCGCGGCTGGAGAACAACATCGCCGACCCGGCCTATTACGAGCGCGATCCGGCCTCCTTCCAGAAAACCATCGCCGCCCTCGACAAGGAACGCGCGACGCTGGCCGCGCTCGAGGAAGAGTGGCTGGAGCTGGAGATGCTGCGCGAGGAGATGGAAGGGTGAGGAGCGTTCGGCCGTAGGCCAATCGATCGACAACGATTTGTCGATTGAAGCGACGAACGGTGAAAGCCCGGTTCGCCTTCAGGCGAATCGAAAGATCCAGTGGACCTTTGGAACGGATTGAACGCCCGAAGGGCTGGGAGCCATAGCGGAGGGCCAAGCCCTCTCACCCGCAGCCAGAGCCACTCCATTATTGCCCCCGCATGAAGATGCGCATGTTGCGGAGGCTATTATGCGCAAGATTGCCTTGAATGCGATCCGTCAGCCAGCAAATCTGTCGATCGACTCGAACCTCATGAGGGAAGCCAAGGGGCTTGACGTGAATGTCTCACGCGCCGCGGAAGCCGGCATCGCGGAGGCGGTTGCGGCGGAAAAAGCGCGGCTGTGGAAACTTGAGAACCGCGCGACCATGGATGCCTGGAACGATTACTTCGAGAAACACGGCATTCCGCTGGAAGAGTTCCGGCAGTTCTGATGCCTCGCTATGACGTCTTCGCTGGCCGCATCGAAGGCAATTATCTGCTCGACGTTCAATCCGACCTGCTCGACAATTTCAAGACGCGGGTGGTCGTCCCGCTTCTGCCCGTTGCAACAGTGCCGCCGCCGATGCGAAAGCTTCATCCGACCTTCGAGATCAACGGCCGAAAGCTGGTAATGGCCACGCACCTTATTGCCACCGTTCCAGCGAGCAAATTGGGTGAAAGTCGGCTGAACCTGACGAAGCACCCCGACGACATCGTCGCCGCGCTCGACATGCTGTTACAAGGCTTCTGAACGAAGGCGGCCGTTACGCCGCCTTCTCAGCCTGCCGTCTTCGCCTGCCAGGCCTTGATCGCCTCGTCGAACACCTTCTCGCCGGGAATGCCTTTTTCCATGGTCAGCAGGGCTCGGCGCCCGGTCTTGTAGACGACCGGAACGTCGATCCAGTCCTGGCCGCGCAGCAAGGTCATGTTGGCGTCCTCGTCGGCCTTGGTGTCGTTGAGCGCGACGAGGAAGAATCCGTCGGCGATCTTGGCCGGTATACCGATCAGCGGGCTGCCGGCATCCTGCTCGGAACTCTTCATCGCGACGCGCAATATGTTGTCGACGCCGCCGCCCTCGAAACCGTCGGGCGTCAGGAAGATCATCTCGATGATGTGGCTGGCTGGCAGCGTCTGGTCGGTGTTGCGGCGGATGGTCATGCGCAACTGGATGTCCTTGCCGGGTATGGTCGCCTCGGCGCGGATCGCCGGCTCGGGCGGCAGGTCGCCACCGGGCGATTCCTGCACCAGCGACCAGACGATGCTGCCAGGCTCGGCCGAGCCCTGCGCGGTGCTGGTGCGCTCCTCATAGAAGATCGCCTTCTGGCCGACCGGCACCGAGGCCGCCGCCGCCGGGGCAGCCGGTGCCGTGGGCGTGGCGCCCGCTGGGGCGGGCGGCGTAGCGGCAGCATTGGCCGGGGCGGCGGGTGTAGTTCCGTTGGCAGGCGGGGTTGCGGCGGGCGCGGCGCCCGCCGCGGGTGCGGTCGCGGCAGGTGCTGCCGCGGCTGGCGCTGCCGCGGGCGCGGCAGCAGCCGGGGGCGGATTGGCCGGCGCATTCGTCGCCGATGGCGGTGTCGTCAGCGCGGCGACGGATTCACCCTCGCCTATACCGGTTTGGCCACCAGCCGGGCCGGGGTCGGTTTCGCCACCTTCGGGCGTCAGCCGCTGCGTGAATTTCGTCGCCTCGGCACCTGCCGCGGGCGCTGGTGCCGCCGGGGCGTCGGTCGCCGGCTTGGCCGGCGCCGGTTTCACCGGTTCGGTCTTGGCGACCACCTTGCTGCCGTCCAGGCCCAGCATCTTGCTGAAGGCGTCCTTGTTGAGCCAGATGCCATAGCCACCGCCGGCAACGACCAGCAAGGCCACGACGGCGGCGATCAGCCCGCCATAGCTGCGTTTGCGCTCGGCCGGACGCAGGCGGAAAGTGTCGGCTGCCGCCGGCTCTTCATCGTTCGGGAAGACATCGGCGCGGTCATCGTCCTGGTCCGCATCCATGCCCGGCAAGGCAGGATCGGCGAGATCGGGGGCCACCGGTTGCACCGGCGTGGGTTTCTGCCAGCTTGGCTCGGCCTTGGCTACGGGCGAAGGCGCGGACTGGTAAGGTTCCGGCGTGGCGGCAGGCGGCGGCGCGGGACGGTAAGGCTCGGCCTTGGCGGCGGGCGGTGCCGGCCACGCCGGCTCCGCCTTCACCGGCTGGCGCGTGTGGCTCGGCTGGTTTTTGTTGCGGTCGATCGAGGAAAAGATGTGCTCCAGCTCCGCGAGCGGGTCCGTTTCCGGCACGCTCTTGGCATACTCGCGCTCGACGCTCGTAATGGCGTTTTCCAGTGAGCGCTTTTGCGCGCTTATGGCTTCGGTGGCCAGCGGCGGCGAATATTCCGCGAGCTTCTTGGCCAGCATGGAACGAACGCTGTCATAGATGCGCGTACGCTTTTCGGGCGTCTCGTCACCGTGCTTGTCGAGCGCCTTTTTCAGAACAGCAACAAAATCTGCCATGCTTCAGTCGACCTGTATTTTGCTTCCGCGCCGGCCCCCGCAAATCAGCCGTGATGCCCGGAAAGGCTTCAGAAACTAGTCTTGAAACGGATCGGTCACAAGTATCGTATCGTCCCGTTCCGGGCTGGTGGAGAGGAGTGCCACCGGCGCGCCGATCAACTCCTCTATGTATCGGACATATTTGACGGCCTGAGCCGGAAGGTCGTTCCAGCTGCGCGCGCCGGCAGTGGTGCCTTTCCACCCTTCCAGGGTCTCGTAGACCGGTTCGACACGGGCCTGCGCGCCCTGGCTCGCAGGCAGGTAATCGATCATCTCGCCGTCGAGGCGATAGCCGGTGCAGACCTTGATCTCGTCCAGCCCGTCGAGCACGTCGAGCTTGGTCAGCGCGATGCCCTTGATGCCGTTGACGGCGACAGCCTGGCGCACCAGCACCGCGTCGAACCAGCCGCAACGGCGCTTGCGCCCGGTGACGACGCCGAACTCATGGCCGCGCGTGCCGAGGAATTCGCCGATCTCGTTCTTCTGTTCGGTCGGGAACGGACCTTCGCCGACGCGCGTCGTGTAGGCCTTGGTGATGCCGAGCACATAACCGATGGCGCCCGGACCGACGCCCGAGCCGGCGGCGGCCTGGCCGGCCACCGTGTTGGACGAGGTGACGAACGGATAGGTGCCGTGGTCGATGTCGAGCAGCGTGCCTTGCGCGCCCTCGAACAGGATTCGCTCGCCGGCGCGGCGCTTGTCGTCGAGTATCTTCCAGACACGGTCCATATAGGGCAGGATCTCGTCGGCGACCGACGTCAATTCGGCCATGATCGCGTCATGCGTGACTTCGCCATGGCCAAGCCCGCGGCGCAGCGCATTGTGATGCGTCAGCAGCCTGTCGACCTTCAGGGGCAGCGTTTCCAAATCCGCCAGATCCATCACCCGCACCGCTCGCCGACCCACCTTGTCCTCATAGGCCGGACCAATGCCCCGGCGGGTCGTGCCAATCTTCGTCCCGGAATTTGACGCGGCGTCCTCGCGGAATCCGTCCAGCTCCCGGTGCAGCGACAGGATAAGCGCTGTGTTTTCGGCTATTTTCAGGCGATCCGGCGTCACTTCGACGCCTTGCGCCTTGAGCTTCGCCACTTCGGCCACGAAAGCATGCGGGTCGAAGACCACGCCATTGCCAATGATGGACAGCTTGCCCTGCCGCACAACGCCGGACGGCAACAGCGACAGCTTGTAGACCTTGCCGTCGACGACCAGCGTGTGGCCGGCATTGTGGCCGCCCTGGAAACGCACCACGACATCGGCGCGCTCCGACAGCCAGTCGACGATCTTGCCCTTGCCTTCGTCGCCCCACTGCGAGCCGACGACCACCACATTGGCCATGTTTCTTTTCCCTTGAGACGCCGCCTAGCGGCTTGGATATGGTTCGAAACGACAGGCCTCTATAGCGTCAAGACCTCGCGAGCGCGACCTTTCTTTGCCGCCGAAAATGCCCTGAGGCACAACAATTTTCGGCTTTGACATCATTTACTTGGGCTGAGAGGGGCAATAGGCCGGCAAACACCGCGACGCATCCGTCGCGGCCGGAATCCCGCGATGCATCGAAGCGCCTACTTATTCCTGCTGCTCACCACCTTGCTGTGGGGTGGCAATTCGGTGGCCGGCAAGCTGGCGGTCGATCACGTCTCGCCGATGATGCTGGTCTTCCTGCGCTGGGTGCTGGCGGTGGCGATCCTGCTGCCGATCGGCTGGCGCACGATCCAGGAGGACTGGCCTGTGGTGCGCCGGCACTGGCTCGTTCTGGCGGCACTCGGCGCCAGCGGCTTCACATTGTTCAACGTGATCTTCTACACGGCACTCAACTACACGACGGCGATCAATGTCTCGATCGAACAGGCGGCGATGCCGATCCTGATCATGACGGCCAATTTCGTCTTCTTCCGGCTGCGCGTGAACTGGGCGCAGATCGCCGGCGTCGTGCTGACCATTGCCGGCGTCATCCTGACCGCTTCCCACGGCGATCCGCGCCGGCTGCTGACCCTGGAGCTCAATTTCGGCGACGCCATCATGCTGGTGGCGGTCGTCCTCTACAGCGGCTATTCGGTCGGCCTGCGGCTGAAGCCGGCGCTGCGCTGGCAAAGCCTGATGCTGGCCATGTCGATCGCCGCGCTCATCACCTCGCTGCCCTTCTTGCTGTGGGAGGTCGTCGCCGGCAAGGCCATCATGCCCGACGCACGCGGCTGGACGGTCATCGTCTACACCGCGATCGGCGCCTCGGTCGTCTCGCAGATAACCTACATCAGGGGCAACGAGCTGATCGGCGCCAACCGCGCCGGCCTGTTCATCAACCTGGTGCCGATCTTCGGCACGTTGCTTTCGGTGCTGATCGTCGGCGAGACGTTCCAGCTCTATCAGGCCTTGGCGCTTGTGCTCGTGCTGGGCGGCATCGGGCTTGCCGAACATAGCGGGCGCAACAGCGCTATGACCCGGTCGGCCAAAGTGCGCTGAGCAGCAAGAAGGCGCGACAAACGCCGCGCCTGCTAATCTTGGCGAAAAGCCTGGATCAGATGCCGCCGACGTCGAACTGCAGCCGCTTGGCCGAGTCGATCGACTTGTGCGCCCGCACCTGCTCCAGCACCTTTTCCGGGAACGGCGCGTCGAGATAGAGCAGCGCTATGGCGTCGCCGCCCGGCCGGTTGCGGCCAAGCTGGAAGTTGGCGATGTTGACGCCATTCTCGCCGCACACCGTGCCGAGCAGGCCGATGATGCCGGGGGCATCGGCATTGGTGGTGTAGAGCATGTGCTGGCCGACCTCGGCGTCGAGGTTGATGCCCTTGATCTGGATGAAGCGCGGCTTGCCGTCCGAGAAGCAGGTGCCGGCGATCGAGCGCGTCCTGTGCTCGGTCTTGACCGTCAGCTTGATGTAGCCGTCGAACACGCCTGACTTGTCGCGCTTGACCTCGGCGACGATGATGCCGCGCTCCTTCACCATGATCGGCGCCGAAACCATGTTGACGTCGGAGACCTGCGGCCGGATCAGCCCGGCCAGCGTCGCGCTGATCAGCGCGCGCGTGTTCATCGTCGCGGTTGAGCCGTCGAACAGGATCTCAACCTCCGTGATCGGATCCTCGGTGACCTGGCCGACAAAGGCGCCGAGCACTTCGGCGAGCTTGACGAAGGGCTTCAGCCGCGGCGCTTCTTCCGCCGTGATCGACGGCATGTTGATGGCGTTGGAGACCGCGCCCTTGATCAGATAGTCGGCCATCTGCTCGGCGACCTGCAGCGCGACATTCTCCTGCGCTTCCGCCGTCGAGGCGCCGAGATGCGGTGTCGCCACCACGTTTTCCATGCCGAACAGGGCGTTCTGCTCGGCCGGCTCGACCTCGAACACGTCGATGCCGGCGCCCGCCACCTTGCCGCTCTTCAACGCCGCGATCAGATCGGCCTCGACGATCAGCCCGCCGCGCGCGCAATTGATGATGCGCACGCCGTTCTTCATCTTGGCGATTGCCCCGGCGTCGATGATGTTGCGCGTCTTGTCGGTCAGTGGCGTGTGCAGTGTGATGAAGTCCGCGCGCGCGAACAGCTCATCGAGCTCGACCTTGTCGACGCCGAGCTCCTCGGCACGCTTGTCCGACAGGAACGGGTCGAAGGCGATGACATGCATCTTCAGGCCGACGCCGCGTGTGGCGACGATCGAGCCAATATTGCCGCAGCCGATGACACCCAGCGTCTTGCCGGTGATCTCGACACCCATGAAACGGTTCTTCTCCCACTTGCCGGCATGGGTCGAGGCGTTGGCTTCCGGGATCTGGCGCGCCAGCGCGAAGATCATCGCCACGGCGTGCTCGGCTGTCGTGATCGAATTGCCGAAGGGCGTGTTCATCACGATGATACCCTTGCGGCTCGCCGCCGGGATATCGACATTGTCGACGCCGATGCCGGCGCGGCCGATGACCTTGAGCCTGGTGGCGGCGTTGATCAGCTTTTCGGTGACCTTGGTCGCCGAGCGGATGGCAAGGCCGTCATACTGGCCGATCACCTCGAGCAGCTTTTCCTTGTCCTTGCCGAGGTCGGGCAGATAGTCGACCTCGACGCCGCGATCCTTGAAGATCTGCACGGCGGTAGGAGAGAGTTTGTCAGAGACGAGAACGCGGGGCGCCATGGCGGCCTCCTTGAAATGGGATTGATCCGGGAATGGGCGGCCCGCGGGCCGCCACGGAAAGTCTCAGGCCGCCGCTTTCAGCGAAGCCTTCTGCGCGGCGAAGGCCCAGTCGAGCCAGGGCAGCAGCGCCTCGAGATCGGATGTCTCGACCGTCGCACCACACCAGATACGCAGGCCGGGAGGCGCGTCGCGATAGGAGCCGATGTCATAGGCGACGCCTTCCTTGTCGAGCGCCGAGACCAGCCCCTTGGCGAAAGCCGCCTGACCGTCGGCGTCGAGCGCCGCCACATCGGCATCGGTGAAGGACAAGCAGACCGAGGTGTTCGACCGCGTCGCCGGCTGGACGGCGAGATGGCCGAGCCAGGAGGACTTGTCGACAAATCCGTCGAGCACGGCGGCATTGGCATCCGCCCTGGCGACCAGTGCATCGAGGCCGCCGGTCGACTTCGCCCAGTGCAGCGCGTCGAGATAGTCCTCGACACACAGCATCGACGGCGTGTTGATGGTCTCGCCCTTGAAAATGCCCTCGATCAGCTTGCCGCCGGAGGTCAGGCGGAAGATTTTCGGCAGCGGCCATGACGGCTTGTAGCTCTCCAGCCGTGCGACCGCGCGGGGCGACAGGATCAGCATGCCATGCGCGCCCTCGCCGCCCAGCACTTTCTGCCAGGAGAACGTGACGACATCGAGCTTTTCGAAATCGAGCTTTTGCGCGAAAGCCGCCGAAGTGGCGTCGCAGATGGTCAGACCCTTGCGATCCGCCGGGATGAAGTCACCATTCGGCACGCGCACGCCCGACGTGGTGCCGTTCCAGGTGAAGACCACGTCGCGGTCGAAATCGATCTTGGCCAGATCCGGCAATTCGCCATAGCCGGCCTCGAGCTTGCGCACGTCGGGCAGCTTCAGCTGCTTGACCACGTCGGTGACCCAGCCGGAGCCGAAGCTTTCCCAGGCGACCATGTCGACGCCGCGCTCGCCGAGCAGCGACCACAGCGCCATCTCGACGGCGCCTGTGTCCGACGCCGGTACGATGCCGATGCGGTAGTCGGCCGGAACCTGGAGGATTTCGCGCGTCAGCTCGATCGCCTGTTCGAGCTTGGTCTTGCCGATCTTGGCGCGATGAGAACGGCCGAGCGCGGCATTCTTGAGCGCCTCGACCGACCAGCCGGGGCGTTTTGCGCAAGGACCTGAGGAGAAATTGGGGTTTGCCGGACGGAGTCCGGGCTTCGTATGCGTCGTCATCGTGGTCTATCCTTCCAGATAGTGGCCCCTCGTTGGGGAGGGGTGGCCCACGGACGGCGATATGCGTTCAGGCCTCGGGCGTCAAGAGGAAAGTTTTTGTCGCTGCCGGGATACCGGCAGTCCGCGATCAGGATCGCGTGATCTCAAACGCGAACGGCGGACCGCTGGGATCCGCCGCTAAAGTCTCGCCAGGTCCCTTGTCTACCAGAGATCGTAGCGCAGTCCGAGTTTGATCTGGTGATTGCTGATGCCCTTGTGGACCGGGAAGGAGGTCAGACTTGCGGCCGTGACATATTCGGCATCCGGGGCGGAGAAGTACTGATAGCCGAGGTCGACCGAAACGTTTTTCGACACCTGGTAGGCAAGGCCCGCATTCAGCGTATAGGCCAAGGAGTACTTCGTCTTGTCGTCTGTCTGGACGAAATCGTCGGTGGGGTCGCCATTGTTGGTGAAATAGTTGGCCGAGAGCTGGCGCGTGCTCTGTACGATACCAACGCCACCGCCCACATACGGGGTGATCCCGACATAAGTGCCAAGGTCGACATAGCCGTTGAGCATGAGCGAGTAGGCGTAATTCTTCAGGTTCGCCGATGCGACGGTAGAGGTTGCCGGCGGCACAACGCTCAGTGTATCGTCATAGCCAACGCCGATTTTGTTGCCTGGCAGATAGCCGAGATTGAGATCGGCGCGCAGATAGTCGTTGAAGTGATAGCCAAAGCCGATGCTGGCAAAGATCGGATCTTCTTTCTCGTCGAAGCTCGCCGGCGTGAAGGCGAAATCATCGTTCTTGAAGCTCTTCTGCACCAGATAAGAGACGTCGCCGCGCAGATACCAGCCGGAGCCGACCTCGACCGGCACATAGTCGGGCGCCTGATCGGTGTAGATCGGCGGATCGTAGTCGGCAGCGATTGCCGGCGTCAGCGGCAAGAGACCGAGTCCGGCAAGCGCCAGCACAATACGCGATGTGAGTGTCATAGTCCCGACTCCCGGATTTGACGACACCTGCGATCAACACGGCAGCCATCGTTTCAGGAAGCATTGTTAACCATAGTGGTTAAGTCACGGTTAAGGCTAATAGAGCGTTAGCGAATTCATTTCAGCTAATGCATGGCGCTCTAAATTGCCCTCCCTGTCCGGGCACTTCATTGGCGACAGCTCAAACGAAAACCGCCCGGTCAAGCCGGGCGGTTCGTGTATATTGGAGGCAGTAGATTTCTTACTTGGAGATTTCTTACTTGGTGTAGACCGGCTCAGGTTCGGGCTGGTAGGCCACCACCGGTGCCGCGCACCCATTGTTGCCACCGAACTGATAGCGCAGGCCGCCGCGCACCTCGTGGGTGTTGATGCCGCGGTCGAAACCCGGACCGGCGCTGCTCGCATCCCATTCGAACATGCGGCCGCCCTGAATATGGGAGAAACGATAGCCCGCATCGAGGATGATCTTGTCGGTCAAGCAGTAGGAGGCACCGGCCATCAGAGCATAAGCGAAGCGCCAGTTGGATGCTCCGGGGTTGGTCTCGGTGGTGTTCGGATCGTAGACGGTATCCCACTTGACGCGCGCGCCGCCGATACCGGCGCCGACATAAGGCGTGATGCCGTGCCAGGTGCCGATATCGACATAGGCATTGGCCAAGAGCAGCAGGGCGCTCATCTTCGACACTTCGGTCGACGTCGAGACGAGATCCGAGGTGCCGCCGTTGAAGTTCGACTTGAACCAGTAGTCGGCGGTCACGTCCGTGCGCAGGTGATCGTTGATCTTGTAGCCGACGCCGCCGCCGAGCGAGAAGCCGCCCTTGAGCTTGCCGTAATCGAAACTCTTGCCGCCCGGTATGACCGTACAATTACAGGGATCGATGCCGTAGGTCATGTAGTCGATGCCGCGCACATCGGACTTGTGATAGTCGATGTCGCCGCGGATATACCAGCCGCCGACGTCGACCGGCTGTTCGTAGACCGGTGGCGGTGCCTCTTCGACCTGCGGCTCAGGCAGGTCGGCTGCGAACACCGGCCAGGCCAGGCCCGCGAACAGCAACGCGAACAGGGCCTTTCTTGCTGTATTGAACATGCTTGTCACCCCTAGGAACCCTCGGAACGCGATCGCGGCCGAACGAGATTGGCTTTCAGGCGTGGATAATGAATTGGAAAAGTTAAAAGGCGTTTAACCCTGTCGATTAACCACGAATCTCTAAAATTCGAGGAATTGGGGAATGATTTCGACAAACAAGAAGACCGGTTCCGGCCAACAAAAAGCCCGCCTCAGGGGCGGGCTGGATGCGACGGCAGCGACGTAACGCCTGAGGGCACCGGGGGAGGTCAGGCGGCGCTGCGGGTCTCCGAAATTACCTCGACAATGTCGTTGACGACGGCCTCCACCAGTTGCGGATCGTCGCCCTCGGCCATGACACGGATCAGCGGCTCGGTGCCGGACGGACGGATGACCAGACGCCCGGTCTTGCCGAGACGATTGCGCGCATCCTCGATCGCCGCCTTGACGGGAGCTTCCTCGAGCGGCTTGCCGCCGGCGATACGGACATTCTTCAAGAGTTGCGGCACCGGCTCGAACTTCTTCGACAGTTCGCTGACCGGGCGTCCCTGGCGCTTGATGCAGGCCAGCACCTGCAGCGCCGACACCAGGCCGTCGCCGGTGGTCGAGAAATCCGACAGCACGATGTGGCCGGACTGTTCGCCGCCGACATTGAGCCCATGCGCGCGCATATGCTCCACGACATAGCGGTCACCGACCTTGGTGCGGTGCAATTGCAGTTTCATGTCGCCGAGGAAGCGTTCGAGGCCGAGATTGGACATGACCGTCGAAACCACGCCGCCGCCGGCAAGCCGTCCGCTCTGGTGCCAGGACTCGGCGATCATCGCCATGATCTGGTCACCGTCAACGATCGCGCCATTCTCGTCGACGATGACGACCCGGTCTGCATCGCCATCGAGCGCGATGCCGATATCGGCGCGCACTTCATGCACTTTCTTCTGCAGGCCGGCCGGATGCGTCGAGCCGCATTCCTTGTTGATATTGAAGCCGTTGGGTTCGACATTGATGGCCACGACCTCGGCGCCGAGCTCCCACAGCGCCTCGGGCGCCACCTTGTAGGCCGCGCCATTGGCGCAATCGACGACGATCCTGAGGCCCGAAAGCGACATCGAGCGCGGCAATGTACGCTTGGCGAACTCGATGTAGCGGTCATGCACGCCGTCGACACGCTTGGCGCGGCCAAGCCCGTCGGAATCGGCGAGTGTCAGTTCGATATCCTTGTCGAGCATGCTCTCGATGCGCTCTTCGATCTCGTCCGAAAGCTTGTAGCCATCCGGCCCGAACAGCTTGATGCCGTTGTCGTAATAGGGATTGTGCGAAGCCGAGATCATGACGCCGATATCGGCGCGCAGTGAACGCACCAGCATGGCGACGGCCGGGGTCGGGATCGGGCCGAGCAGGAACACGTCCATGCCGGCGGCGCAGAGACCCGCCACCATCGCATTCTCGATCATGTAGCCGGAAAGCCTGGTGTCCTTGCCCAGAACGACGCGATGGCGGTGGCTGCCGCGCTGGAACGAAAGGCCGGCGGCCATGCCGACCCGCATGGCGATTTCCGCGGTCATCGGAAACTTGTTCGCGCGCCCGCGAATGCCGTCGGTGCCGAAGTAATTCCCTGCCATGCGAGTTCAATTCCTGAAGGTTCTTTGCCGGGCATTTTAATGCCATAATTGACCGGCGCGCCATGATCACATTGTGTGATTATATGTTACCAATCCTTAGAAAATCATTGTTGTGCGCTGCACACAACAAGGCAGCAGCCCAACATGAAGGCACCGCGGCGCTGCAATATACCAGTTCTGCGAGCTATACGCCGCAGCTGCACGCGGAAAATCTTGTTCTTGACCCGGCAAGGGGCAATGATTTCATCACCTTATCGGGAGGAGCAAGCTTTGGGCGATATATACGCCACTTAGCATCTGGCGCAACCGACCGTTGAGCGTTATTGATTCGCTGGGACGTATAATGGGCTGCTGCAACGGAGAAACGCTATGCTCATCCACCGACTTGCCACTTTGACCGGCCTCGCCGTAGTGACGTTGTTCCTGGCCGCGCCAGCCAACGCACTGACGATGGCCGAGTGCAGCACGAAGTATAACGCCGCCAAGGATGCGGGGACACTGGCCGGACAGACCTGGAACCAGTTCCGCAAGGCGCAATGCGGCACCGATGCCGCCGCCACCACGGACACCAAGCCGGCCGACACGAAGAAGGCAGCCGAAACCAAGCCGGCCAAGGCGGCCAAGGCAGCGGCCGCCGACGCGGGCGCCGCGAAAGGCCTGACGGCCAAGGAATGCAGCGCCAAGTACCAGGCGGCGAAGGCCGCCGGCACGCTGAACGGCATGAAGTGGAACGACTTCCGCAAGACCGAATGCGCCGCCGGCGCATCCGCCGCCGCTGACACCACCAAGCCGGCAACCACCAAGGCAGCCGCGGCTCCCGCCGAAGGCAAGGGCCTGACCATGGCCGAGTGCAGCACCAAGTACCAGGCGGCGAAGACGGCGAACACGCTGAAGGGCCAGAAGTGGAACGACTTCCGCAAGGCCGAATGCGGCGCCGCCGCCTCCGAAGACGACAGCGTGCCAGCTCCGAGCGAAGCAAATTACACCAAGGAGCCGGCGAAGCCGACGACGGCTGCGCCCAAGGGCGTCACCTTCCCGTCCGCGATCTCGCCGAAATATGCCAGCGAGACCCCCGGAAAGGGCCGCATGCACACCTGCCTCGACCAGTACTATGTCCTCAAGGACGCCAATGCGCTTGGCGGCCTGAAGTGGATCCAGAAGGGCGGCGGCTTCTACAGCCTGTGCAATGCCAAGCTGAAGGGCTAAGCTACGCATTCCCCCGGATCGATGAGGCATGAGCCGGTTGAGATCGAATTGAGTTAGACGGAAAGTCTGGCAAGGACAGGCAAAGGCCCGCGATGCATCTGCTTCGCGGGCCTTTTGTTGCTCGCGACGACGCCCGCGGGCTTGCTCGCACTATCGCGGGAGCTGTCGGCATCAATTCGCCCACACTGCCCACCGTCGGGCTTATCGCTAGCGCCCAAAGATTCCAATTGAACATATAGGGAACAAACAGTATACAAAAGGATGTCTAACTTTGTTATCAACCGGGAGGATCTTATGCCCAATTTGAAATTGGCGGTATTGGCTGTGACGGCATCGGTTGCTTGGAGCGTCGCCCCTGCAAGCGCACTGACGATGAAGGAATGCGGCGAGACCTATCGAGCAGCCAAAGAAGGCGGCACTCTGAACGGCATGGACTGGGCCGCTTTCCGCAAGGAGAAATGCGCGATGCCCGCTGCGGAGAGTGTCAGCGGGGATACCGTCAAAACCGCGCCGCAGCCGAAAAAGGAAACCGACGCGGCGGTCGCCCCCACTGTAGCGCCGGCAGGCGTGACATTCCCAACCACCCTCGCCGCCGAGTTCAAGACCGAAAAGCCCGCGAAGGCGCGGATGAAGACCTGCCTGCAGGGTTACCACGGCAACAAGGAGGCGGGTACGTTGAACGGCCTTCGCTGGATCCAGAAGGGCGGCGGTTATTACAGCCTGTGCAATGCGCGGCTAAAAGCTGAATCATAAAAATCGAATACGGCGGATGAAGCGGTCACGCAGACGTTGAGCCGTGATCCTCGGGCTTGTTCCCGAGGATCTGCTGTCCGCCCTGGCTCAGCTCGACGGCTGTGGCTCCATGCCGCCTTCGGGCTCGGGGCCTTTCTTGCGGCGGCCGCCGGACTTCGGCACGGCCGAGCCGCGGCTGGGCGGCGTGTCGTCGCCGAGGTCGCGCGCGGGCTTCTCGCCGGCGATCAATTGCTTGATCTCGTCGCCCGACAGCGTCTCGTATTCGAGCAGCCCCTGCGCCAGCGCGATCCATTCCTTCTTCTTCTTGGTCAGGATGGACTTGGCCGTCGAATAGGCCTCGTCGATCAGGCGGCGCACTTCGGCGTCGATGATCTGCGCGGTCTCTTCCGAGATGTTCTGCGTGCGCGCCACCGAATGGCCGAGGAACACTTCCTCCTGGTTGTCGCCATAGGCGACATGGCCGAGCTTGTCGGAGAAGCCCCAGCGCGTGACCATAGCGCGCGCCAGCTTGGTCGCCTGCTCGATGTCGGAAGAGGCGCCCGAAGTGATGTTCTCCTTGCCGAATTTGAACTCCTCGGCAACGCGGCCGCCCATCATGATGGCAAGGCGCGAGATCATGTACTTGTAGCTCATCGAGTAACGGTCGCCTTCCGGCAACTGCATGACCATGCCGAGCGCACGGCCACGCGGGATGATGGTGGCCTTGTGCAGCGGGTCGGCCGACGGCACGTTGAGCGCCAATATGGCGTGGCCAGCCTCGTGATAGGCGGTCAGCTCCTTCTCGGCCTGGGTCATGGCCGACGAGCGGCGCTCGGCGCCCATCATGATCTTGTCCTTGGCGTCCTCGAACTCGGCCATGGTGACGAGGCGCTTGTTGCGCCGCGCCGCCATCAGCGCCGATTCGTTGACCAGGTTCATTAGGTCGGCGCCGGAGAAGCCCGGCGTGCCGCGCGCGACGACCTTGAGGTCGACATTGGGCGCCAGCGGCACGTTGCGCACATGCACCTTGAGGATCTTCTCGCGGCCGACGATGTCGGGGTTCGGCACCACTACCTGGCGGTCGAAACGGCCCGGACGCAGCAGCGCCGGATCAAGCACGTCGGGACGGTTGGTGGCGGCGATCAGGATGATGCTTTCGTTGGATTCGAAGCCGTCCATCTCGACCAGCAGCTGGTTCAGCGTCTGCTCGCGCTCGTCGTTGCCGCCGCCGAGGCCGGCGCCACGATGGCGCCCGACCGCGTCGATTTCGTCGATGAAGATGATGCAGGGCGCGTTCTTCTTGGCCTGGTCGAACATGTCGCGCACGCGGCTTGCACCGACACCGACGAACATCTCGACGAAGTCCGAACCCGAAATGGTGAAGAACGGCACATTGGCTTCGCCGGCGACCGAGCGGGCGAGCAGCGTCTTGCCGGTGCCGGGAGGGCCGACCAAAAGCACGCCGCGCGGAATCTTGCCGCCAAGGCGCTGGAACTTCTGCGGATCGCGCAGGAACTCGACGATCTCTTCCAGATCTTCCTTGGCTTCGTCGACGCCGGCGACGTCCTGGAAGGTGACGCGGCCATGCGCCTCCGTCAGAAGCTTGGCCTTCGACTTGCCAAAACCCATGGCGCGCCCGGATCCGGACTGCATCTGGCGCATGAAGAATATCCAGACGCCGAGGATCAGGATCATCGGCAGCCAGGAGATCAGGTAGCCGAACAGCGAATTGGAACCGTCGGTCTCTGGCCGCGCATTGATGGTGACGTTCTTGTCCTGCAACCGCGAGACCAGCTGGGGATCGCCGGGCGAATAGGTCTGGAAGCCGGTGGAATTGTCGGTGTAGGTGCCGGTGATGCGGGCGCCCGCAATGGTCACCGTCTTAACCCGGCCGGCCGCGACATCCTGCAAGAACTGCGAATAAGGCACATCGCTCGAAGCCCCGCGCGTCTGCGGCGTCTGGAACAGATTGAAGAGAGCGATGAGCAGGACCGCTATGATCGCCCAGAGCGCGAGGTTGCGATAGTTCGGATTCATCAATTGTCCCGTTGGCGTCCGCGCACGGACAGCATCATGAGAGGAAACTTGAGCCTAACATAGGGAGAGCGTCTCCCCTTGCCAAGCAGAACAGCATGTCTGGGTTAAGCTTTCGACCACCATCAATTGGCACCGTGGCCGCCCAATGGCGAAGCGGGAAGCGGTGACGCGCCGATCAGCTCGGCGACAGCCCGCGCCGGCGCCAGATCGAAGGACGGCAGAAAGCGGGAAAAAGGCGACACGACCGGTCGCGCAGCGAACGCTGGTGGCCTCGGCTGACGCGGCGGCAAACCAGGGTTTTCAAGGGCTTGCCGCGATGTCGGTTCCGCGGCCATTGCGGCGCGCATCAGGCTTGCCGGGGTTTCTCCCTCATCGATTGCCAGCCGCCTCGCTGCTGTCGCACCCAACGGTGCGATCAACAATGCGCCGGGCCTGTCGTTCAATGTGATGTGGCGGCGGCCGTCCCAGACGGTGTTGTCGACAGCGATTGCGGCGGGCGGCAAACCCCGCGCCTCGCGGCGCAGGAAGAGGCCGGCACGCCGGAAATCGACCACCGTCCGCGACAATGTGGCGCAAAGAAATCCGGTCTTCAGCCGGCCCAACAGCGCCTCGCTGCGCGCCTGGTCCGGCAGGAAGGCCACGCCTCCGGCTGTGGCCATCAGGATGCGCAACGCATAGACGGCCGCCCGGTCGTCTTCCGCGGTCAGCAGAGCGGGATCGAGCCAGATGAGGCCCGTGCTCGGCTGGCTGGCGAAGCGATGGATCAGACCGGCCGCGCTGACGCCAAGCTGCCTGCGCTCGACGGCGGCCTGGCCGGCGAGCAGCAGCGCATTTTCCATATAGCCGACACTTTCGCCGGCAAGTGCTGCGCGCACGCGCGGTCGCTCGAAGGCCTCGTCGATATTGGTCGGGTCATCGGCCCAGCCGACATGTTCATGCCGCAAGAAATCGCGAAGCGCCGAGCGCCGCATCCCCAGAAGCGGCCGAACGATCCACTCGCGCCAATCATAGAGGGTGGCCGGCGCCATGCCGGCAAGCCCACGACCTGCCATGTCGGCGAGCTCCCGGTCCCGTGCATGCCGCATCAGCACCGTCTCGGCCTGGTCGTCGGCGGTATGACCGGTGACGATCAGGCCGATGCCTTCCGCGCGCGCCGCCTCGGCCAGCAGATGGTAGCGCGCTTCCCGCGCCGCCGCCGGCAGACCGGTCGATGGCTTGCGCCCGGACCACGTCAGGGTGCGGTGGGCAATGCCGCGCTCGGCGCACAACTTCGCCACGGCTTGCGCCTCGGCTGCCGAACCCTGACGCAAGCCATGGTCGATGGTCACGGCCAGCAGTTTCGCGGGCGATGCGGTTCGGTCGAGATACTGTTTGAGAAGGAGAAGCAGGGCGGTCGAGTCGCTGCCGCCGGACACGGCCGCAATGGCGCCGCGGGTAAAATCGATAGGCGAAAAAAGTCTGGTCGAAAGATCAGGCTCGGTATCGAGCATCAACGCATGTCGTCCAAAAACGGTCCCGGTCCCGGGACCAGGACATGCCTGGGAAAAATCAGCACGCAGCCAGGGCCTTCTCCTGCTTGACGCGTTCCTTGAGTGCATTGGAGATATCGGGGTAGCGCTTGCCGACTTCGCTGAAGGTGGCGCAGGCGACGTCGTGCTGCTTGAGGCCGACCAGTGACACGCCAAGCTTCAACAGCATGTCGGGCGCCTTCTTGGCCTTGGGGTAGTCCTTGCTGGCGGCGAGGAAGACCTCGGCCGCGTCGCGGTATTTCTGCTGGCCAAGCAGCGATTCACCCAGCCAGTAATGCGCGTCCGCCGCCTTCGCATCGCGCGGGAAGCGCGAGATATGATCGCGAAAACCCTGCTCGGCGGTGCCGTAGTCGCCCGACAGGATGAACTGATAGGAATTGCGGTAAAGCTCCTCCGGGTCGTTGGTGGAAGGCAGCGCCGCGACGATCGTTGCGTTGGACTTGCCGGCCTTGGCCGGGGCCTTGGTGGCCGGAGCAGCGTCTTGTGTCGGCGCGGTCGACTGGGTGTTGCCGCCGGCATCGATCACATTGCCGTTCTTGTCGACGGTAATGGAACCGAAGGTCTTTTCCGGGGCTCCCGTGCCGGGAATCACCTTGCCGGGGTCGCCATCGGGCGATTCGACGATGACGTCTTCGACCGTCTTGCCGCCCGCGGACTGATTGCCGCCGGGCGCGGCGCCGGCATCGGCCGGAGCCTGGGTTGCCGGGGCCGCCGCGACGTCGGTGTTGGTGTCGGTGGTGGCATCGGATTTCTTCTGCGCCGGAGGCTGTCCGCCTTGTGCGCCGCCTTCAAGCTGCTGGAAGCGGAATTCGTTGTCTTCCTGCTGCTTGCGCATCTGTTCCTGCATCTGCAGGATCTGGAAATTGAGCTCTTCGATCTTGCCGTTCATCTGGCGCAGCTGGTCCTCGAGCCCGGTGGCGCCGGCGCCGTTCGACTGCTGCGCGAGCTGGACCTGGTCGGGTTTCTTCTTGTCGCTGAAGAGGCTCGGCAACTCGAGGCTCGGCAGATGGAAGGAAAAGCCGCTGTCGGTTGACTGCCCTGGGCCGCTTGCCCCCGGACCGTTTGCCAGGGCGGTGAAGCCTGATAGGAGCAGCGCCGCAAGCGTGCCGCTCAGAACCGATCTCAAATGCATGTGCCTCTCGCGGTGTGTCGTTAGTCTGTTCGCGCCTTCCAATCAGGATGGGACCAGCCAGGCGCCCTCGGCTCATAGCAGGACGCGAGACTTCGGCCAAATTTTGTTTCGGTCACCCGGATATGAAAAAGGCGGCCCGAAGGCCGCCTTTCGCGAAGTTGTGTTGCATTTTTGCCAGCCGGCGCGATCGCGTCTCTGGACGCGCGGCCAACTCAGGAACCGGCGCCGCTGAGCGTGGTAACGGCGCGGCGATTCTGCGACCAGCAGGAGATGTCGTCGCACACCGCGACCGGACGTTCCTTGCCGTAGGAAATGGTCTTCAGGCGGCTGGAAGCGACACCCTTGGAAACGAGGAAGTCGCGGGCGGCGGCGGCGCGGCGGGCGCCGAGCGCCAGATTGTATTCGCGCGTGCCGCGTTCGTCGGCGTGACCTTCGACGACGATGGCGTACTGCTTGTACTGGTTCAGCCACTGCGCCTGGCGGGCGAGCGTCGTCTGCGCATCCGCGCGGATCGAGGACGAGTCTGTATCGAAGAAGATACGGTCGCCAATGTTGACGGTGAAGTCCTGCGCCGAGCCGGGTGTTGCGGCGCCGGCACCGTTGAGGCCAAGATCAGCGGCGCTGTTGGGCGTCTTCTTCGAAGCGCAACCGGCGATGGCGAGCATCGCCACCAGCGCGATCATGACCGGGTTTCTGGTAAGTGCTGCGATACGGCCCATGCCGCCTCTCCTTCGCATTTCGAGTGATTTCGTTGATCACCCAGTAACCACGTTTGGGTTAACCGGCATTCAAGAAACACGGTTAAAATTTGGTTTAGGCTGCCCGTCCGCAACCTTTTAAGCCAGGGTCACAGTTGGCGCGGACCCTAGGCGGAAATGCGGCCAAAACGCGACGAAGGCATGGAAAAGGGGCCGAAACGGCCCCTTTTCAGCATGTGTGGCAATTCGGCCGACGCTATTCCAACAGCGGCGACCAGGCGGGATCCGACGCGAAATTCGCCGTCGGAATCGGCTGCTCGTTGCGGCCGGTGAGGTCGACCGAAACCAGTTTCGGGCCGCCATTGGAGTCGCGGAAGAACATCAAGACGCGGCCGTTTGGCGCCCAGGTCGGTCCTTCCTGCTGGAAACCGGACGACAGGATGCGCTCGCCGGAACCGTCGGTCTTCATGACGCCGATCTGGAATTCGCCGCCGGTCTGCTTGGTGAAGGCGATGAGATCGCCACGCGGCGACCACACCGGCGTCGAATAGACGCCGTCGCCGAAGGATATGCGGGTCTGGCCCGAGCCGTCGGCGCCCATGACATAGATCTGCGCGCGGCCGCCGCGGTCGGAGGTGAACACCACCTTGCTGCCGTCGGGCGAATAGGAAGGCGATGTGTCGATTGCCGTCGAATTGGTCAGCCGCGTCGTCGAGCGGCTGCGCAGGTCCATGGCGAAGATGTTGGAATTGCCGTCGTCGCGCAGCAGGCTCATGATCACCTTCTGGCCGTCGGGCGAGAAGCGCGGCGCAAAGGTCATGCCGGGGAAATTGCCGACCAGTTCGCGCTGCCCGGTCTCGATCTGCAGGAGATAGACGCGCGGCTGGCCGCTCTCATAGGACATGTAGGTGATTTCCTGCCGGTTCGGCGAGAAACGCGGCGTCAGCACGATCGAGCGGCCGTCCGAGAGATAGCGGACATTGGCGCCGTCCTGGTCCATGATGGCCAAACGCTTCTTGCGCGCGTTCTTGGCGCCGGATTCGTCGATGAATACTACACGCGTGTCGAAATAGCCCTTCTCGCCGGTCAGCCGCTCGTAGATGGCGTCGGCGATGATGTGGGCGACGCGCCGCTGGTTGGCGTCGTTGGCGAAGAACTGCTCACCCGACATCTGCTGTCCGGCGAAAGTGTCCCAAAGCCGGTACTGCGCGCGGATGCGCCCATCGGCCTCCTTGCTGACGCTGCCGGTGACCAGCGCCTGGGCGTTGATCACCTTCCAGTCGTCGAAGCGGGGTGCGGCATCCGGGTTCGAGATCTTCTCGATGAAGGCGCTCTTGTCGATCGGCGCGAACAGGCCGGAACGCTTCAGATCGGCGGTGACGATCTGGGAAATCTGCGCGCCAAGCGCGTCACCGCCCTGGAAATCCGTGATGGCGATCGGCAGCGGCTCGACATTGCCCTTGTTGACGTTGAGCTCGACGAGCGCCCATGCCGGCATGGGGACAATGGCGGTCATGCCCAGCGCCATGGCTGCAATCGTCAGGAGCGGCTTGAGGAAGGATCTCATATCTTCTCGCTTCTCTTCTTTTGATTGGTTGGGCGCCAGGCCTAGAGGCCGAGCATTTCCCTTGGATCGAAAGTGACCCGGATGTCGTTCCAGATGTCCTGCTTGCCAGCAGGAACCTGCAAGCCGGCCACGTCGCATTTCTGCACCGCGCGCACCGCGCTTTCATCGAACTGCCGGTTGCCGCTCGACTTTTCGACGGAGGGACGGCCATCGAGCTTGCCGGAGTTGTCGAGGTTGAAGCGCACGACGACGACGAAGTTCTCCGAGCCCTCGAGGCCAACCGGCAGCGTCCAGCACCCACCCAACTGGCTTTCCAGGGCGCCCTGCTCCGACTTCGACAGTTTCTGGCCCTGGTCCTTGTCGCCGCCGAGCGAGGCTTGCTGCGTAGAACGCTTGGCCCCGCCGCCGGAGGGCTTCTGCTTGTCGAGGAGCGCGGATATTTCGTTCGCGTTGAACTGCTTGTCGTCGGATTTCGGTTTCGACGACGCTTCCTTGACCGGCTTGTCGGCATCCTTGCGTTCAGGCGCCTTGGCGCTTTCGGCCTGTGCCGGCTGCGGCTTCGGCCGCGCTTCCGGCGCGGGCGCCGAGCTCGGCAATTGCGTCTCTTCGGTCGGCGGATCCTTGGCTATGGCCTCGGCGACGGCATCCGGCTTGACCTCGGGTGTCGGATCGATGGCTGCGGTCTTGTCCTGCGGCGGCGGGGTCGGCGCCGGCTTGGCCGGCGTCGGCTTCGGCTCGGTCTGCTTGACCGGCTCGGGCTTGACCTCTTCCTTGGGCGTCGGCGCGGGCGCCACTTCGGTCGCCGGAATGGGCTTCGGCTTTTCCTGCGGCTTCGGCACGTCCTCGGTCTTCGGCGTCTCTTTGGGAGTCGGCGCGGGCGGCGGGGCCGAGGTCATGTCGACGGGCTTCGGCTTGGCTTCCGGCGTTATCGGCTTGTCGGTATCGACGCTGTTTTCGCCGACCTTCTGCGACGCCGGCACGATATCCGGGCGCTGCGTCGGCAGTGGCGCCGGTTTTTCATGCATCACGGCCTTCTTGTCGCCCTGCAGCGTCTGCGCGATCGCCTCCATCGGCACGATATCGACCGCGACCGACTCGACATCGGCGGACGGGAGCGCGGCCGGCGCCGACAGGGTGAACAGGCCGAAGGCCAGCACCGCCGTGTGCAAGATCACCGATGTGGTGAGGCCGGTCTTCATCTTCTTGTCTACTGATCCTGTTCCTGCAGCGAAACCAGGCCGATATTTTTGTAACCGGCGGCCGAAATGCGGGCCATCACCTTCATCGCCGTGCCATAGTCGGTGGACTTGTCACCACGGATGAAGATGCGCTCCTCGTAACCGGTCTTCGAGATCGCCTGCAGCTTGGCCACCAGCTCTTCGATCGGGATCTCGGTTTCCTGGAGATAGATCTGGCCGGCGGCGTTGATCGAGACGGTGATCGGCTGCGTGTCGGCATTCATCGCCTTGGCCTGCGTGTCGGGCAGGTCGATCGGCACGCCGACGGTCAGCATGGGTGCGGCGACCATGAAGATGATCAGCAGCACCAGCATGACGTCGACCATCGGCGTGACGTTGATCTCCGACATCAGCCCATGGTGACGGCCGCGCCGCCTGTGGCCGCGCCCGCCGCGTCCCGCCATGCCTACGGACATACCCATCAGCTACTCCTCAGGCCTTCGGCGCGACTTTTTCATCGATTTGGCGCGAGAGTATGGCGGAGAACTCGTCGGAGAACCCTTCCATGCGCACCGCGAGCTTGCTCGCATCCGATGACAGCTTGTTGTAGGCGATGACCGCCGGGATGGCGGCGAGCAGGCCGATGGCCGTCGCCAGCAGCGCCTCGGCGATACCGGGTGCGACCACCGCGAGGCTGGTGTTCTTGGAGCCGGCAATGGCCTGGAACGACGTCATGATGCCGATGACCGTGCCGAACAGACCGATGAACGGGGCCGCCGAGCCGGTGGTAGCCAGGAAGCCGAGACGACCCTCAAGCTTCTCCATCTCGCGGGTCAGCGCCAGGTCCATCGCCTTGTCGATGCGGGTCTGCAGCCCGAGCGGCGTCTTGGCGCCCTTCTCAAAACTCTTCTTCCACTCGCGCATGGCGGCGACGAAAATGGCGCCCATGCCAGAGGTTTTGCGGTCGGCGAGCGTGCGGTAGAGCTCCTCCAGCGACTGTCCGGACCAGAAGACCTGCTCGAAGCGGTTCAGCGCCAGCCGCATGCGGCCATAGGCAACCAGCTTGTCGATGATGATCGCCCAGGTCCAGACCGAGGCGCAGAGCAGCCCGATCATGACCAGCTTGACCACCCAGCTGGCCTGCATGAACAGCGCCCAAATCGACAATTGCGCGCCCGGTTCGGCGAGTGCGATATTTTCCATCGTTACGTCCTTAAGATTTCCGGGCGAAGCTGGCGGCTGGCCCCTGGCATCCCTTGTGGTCGGTTCGCACGAAGCTACCGGACGCCCCAAACCGTGCCGTTAGCGGCCTTTTCAGGGCAAATATTGGTGAAAGGAAGGCGCTGGATAGCGCCAATCTTCACCAATCTCTTCATGAACCGTTATGGTTAAGGATGGGTTAGTGAATAAGGCGCGGCGCATTGCCGCGCCTGGTGGCGAGACCGATGCGCTTCCACTCCCTGGGAGTCGGTCTCATCCACGTGGTCGGTGGGGTAGTCCTGCCCGCCATAGAGGACGCGCGGGATCAGCACTTGCTGCCCGTCGACCCGGAACAGGATGGACGCACGCCGTTCAAAGCCGACAACCCGGATTCCGGATCCGATGGCATCGCGAACGGAGCCGCGTTCCGGGAACGTTGATAGCGCCATGCACGCGGCCTCGATGCGGTCGATATAGCCACCGGCGCGCGCGGCACCGCTTTCCTTTTCGATGTAATTGTAAATGGCAAAGAGGTCGGACTGCGCCGAAGGTCTGAAAACGACCCTATGCGTCACGCTTGGCGACCTTCAGGCGGTCTGCATGATGCTCGCGCAATGCCTTGAACACGTCCTCGGCCGGGATATCCGGGCGAGGATCGTCAAGAGCTTCCTGCACCTTGGCTCGCATGATGGCGGTGATGACCTGCTCCTCGCGGTCAAGGGCGCGAAGCGCGGCACGCATGACTTCGCTCGCGGAATCATAAGCTCCCGACGCCAAGCGGGCGTCCAGGCTGCTTTGCTGGCGGCCGAGCGTCACGCTTATTGGTTTGCTGGTTCTCATGGCGAATGTCTTCCCTGTCCTACCTTATAGCACAATGTATGACACTGTCATACCATTTTCAGGAGGCACACAAGCTCCGTTGTCGGGCCAACCGTTTAATCAGGCGAAACACGAAACTTGGGCATGAACGCCGCGACCCATTCCTTGGGAAAGCGCCGCGGTCGTCCATTCTCGCCGATGATCGCCGCCTCGACCTTGGCTTCGACCAGCACCTCGTCGCCGCGCTTGAGCTGCTGCGCCATGAAGATGCGCGCGCCGGAAATGGTGTCGGTGCGGGTGTCAACGGTCAGGATGTCGTCGATGCGGGCGGGGCTGCGGAAATCGATCTCCATGCGCCGCACCACCCAGACGATCTTCTCGCCATGCTTGCCGTCGGCGAGCTCCGTGTGATGCACGCCGGTGAGCCTGAGATAGTCGGAGCGGCCGCGCTCGAGGAATTCGAGATAGCGCGCATGGTAGACGACGCCGGAGAAATCGGTGTCGGCATAATAGACCCGCGCCATCAGCCGGTGGCCGAACGCCGTCAGCGCGCCGGAAAGCCCGGCCAGCAGCGTCGCCGATTCACCATGATCGTCCATTGCGCTTCCTTTTTAAGTCCCGACGAGGCACCTGTTCTCCGCGCGACAAAGCATCGGATGGCACCGTTGACGGCGATGATCAAGAGTTTGATGGCGGCGCTGCTGGTGCTCATGGCCTTGGTGCTGCCTGGCCAGGCAGCGACTTTCACGATGAAGCGCGGCCTCAATCTCGACCAGTGGGTCACCTGGCCCGGCGAGGATCAATGGGGCGACGCCAGGACCATACTGCCCTATCCGGAATGGCGCAAATTCCTTGGAGATGACGATCTCAGAGCGCTCAAGGAAGCAGGCTTCGATTTCCTGCGTATGCCGGTAGACCCGTCGCCTTTCCTGTCCGACCAGACAACGGCGCTGCGCCATGACCTCTATGCCAGCGTGCTGGACTCGGTGCGCATGATCAACCGTGCGGCCTGAAGGTGATCGTCGACATGCACCTGATCCCGGCCGGCGGCCGCCGCAAGATCGGCATGGCGCAGGTGATGGATGATCCGCGGACCTTTGACCGCTACGTCGACATGGTGCGCAAGATGGCCCGCACCCTGGCCGGCGAAGATCCGGGCCAAGTCGCCTTCGAGCTTATGAACGAACCGATCGTCGACTGCGACAGCGACGGCACCAGCCTGTGGCCGGACCGCCAGCGCGAATTGTTCGCCGCGGCACGATCGTCGGCTGGGAAACTGACGCTGGTGCTGACCGGAGCCTGCTATTCCGCCGCCTCGTCCCTGGAGAAGATCGATCCCAAGGCGATCCCCGACGACAATGTCATCTGGACCTTCCACTCCTACGATCCGTTCCTGCTCACCCACCAGGGCGCGACCTGGGCCGGCGACTTTATCCCCTATGTGACCGGCCTGCCCTATCCGCTTGATGCCGTGCCGAATGCGCAGCTCGACGTGGCGCTCGACACCATCCGCGCCCGGATCAAGGCCGAGGCGCCGTGGACGCGGCAGAGCGGGCTGCTTGCCTATCTCGACGAACAGGTCGCCCGCATGGACAGCCCCGACAAGCTGCTCGGCCTGATGGACGCGCCGTTCAAAAGGGTCGAGGCATGGGCGAAGGCCAACGGCATCAAGCCCGAAAACATCACGCTGGGCGAGTTCGGCATGATCCGCCAGGAATACGGCAACGCCTATGTGATGCCGGCGCCGTACCGCGCCGCTTACGTCAAGGACATGATCGCCAGGGCCGAGGCGCATGGTTTCTCATGGTCGGTGTGGAGTTATGGCGGCGCCTTCGGCATCGTCGATGCCTTCAATAGTGACAAGGTCGAGCCGGATGTGATGGACGTGATCCGCTCGCTTCACTGAGAGCCGTTGTTCAGATCAGCCGAGGTCGATCTGCAGGATCTCCGGCCGCACGCCGAAGCGCACCGGCATGATGCTGAAGCCGAGCCCACCTGAGACGATCAAATTGCGGTCGTTCTCGACGACGTGGCCATAGGCGTAGCGGTTGCCGAAACGCGACGGCACGACAGGCGAATAGCCGAACAATCGCACCTGCCCGCCATGGGTGTGGCCCGACAGGGTCAGCGAAACCCGCGACGGGACGGTCGGAAAAATATCAGGCTCGTGGGCGAGCAGGATGATCGGCGCGGTGTCGCCAACCTTGGCCAGCGTGCCGTCGAGATCGTCGAGCCCCCTGAACCCGTCGCCCTTCCTGGCCGGCAGCAACGCCAGCTGATCGGCCAGGCCGGCGATCCAGACACTATGGCCATCCTTCTCCAGGCGAACGACATCGTTCTCCAGCACCGGGATGCCGACCTTTTCCAGCGCCTTGCGCGCAATGGTCGGGCCGGCTCCGGCGCGCTGCGCGAAACCATCGTTCCACCAATCGTGATTGCCGAGGATCGACAGCACGCCGAGCGGCGCCTTGAGGCCCGACAGCGCGGACGCCCATTGCGATGGCGTCACCGGCCCCGTCACCAGCGGCATGCCGGCAATATAGTCGCCCAGCAGCACGATGAGGTCCGGCTGCAGTGCATTGGCGTCTTCGGCGAGCGAAGCAATCCGTTCCTGCGTCATCCAGGGTCGGCAGGCATGGATATCGGCGAGCGCCACAACCCGCAGCTTCAGGCCATCAGGCCAGTGCGGCGGCGTCAGCGCGTAGCGCTTCACATGGGTCAAGAGCATCGGCTCGATGCCGACCGCATAGGCGCCGAGCGCGGCAGCCGTCAGGAACGACCCGCCGATGAAGCGCAGGAACCCGCGTCTGGTGATCATGGACTGGCTCCCGGCCCCTCGATCGCAGCGGTTGCCCGCACGCGTCCGATAAAATCCACGATTACGCCGGCAAATCGGCGAAGACGCGCAGATTTTGCGCAAGACGGGTCACATATCCTTGATCGATGGTCTGGGAACCCGCGCCTGAACGGTTGGGGGCTATTCTTCCTGGAACAGGTTGATCTGCTGCTGCGCCAAATCCTTCGGCGCATCGAGGCCGAGATGGCGCCAGGCATTGGCCGTCAGCATGCGGCCGCGCGGCGTGCGCTGGATGAAACCCTGCTGGATCAGATAGGGCTCGATGATGTCCTCGATGGCGTCGCGCGGCTCGGACAGCCCAGCGGCGATCGTCTCGATGCCGACCGGACCGCCACCGAAATTGCGGGCGATCATCGAGAGATAGCGGCGGTCGAGCGCATCGAGCCCGAGCGCGTCGACCTCCAGCCGGGTCAATGCCTCGTCGGCGATCAGGCGATCGACATGGCCGTCGCCGGCGACCGAGGCGAAGTCGCGCACGCGGCGCAACAGCCGCCCCGCGATGCGCGGTGTGCCGCGCGCGCGCCGCGCGATTTCCAGCGCGCCGTCGTCGCCGAGCGGCATTTGCAGGATGCGCGCGCCGCGCCGCACGATCTGCTCCAATTCCTCGACCGTATAGAAGTTGAGCCGCACCGGAATGCCGAACCGGTCGCGCAGCGGATTGGTGAGCAGGCCAAGCCGCGTGGTGGCGGCTACGAGCGTGAAACGGGCGAGGTCGATCTTGACCGAACGCGCCGCCGGCCCCTCCCCGATGATCAGGTCGAGTTGGAAATCCTCCATTGCCGGATAGAGGATTTCCTCCACCGCCGGGTTCAGCCGATGGATCTCGTCGATGAACAGCACGTCGCCTTCTTCGAGATTGGTCAGCAGTGCCGCGAGATCGCCGGCCTTGGCGATGACCGGTCCGGAGGTCGAGCGGAAATTGACGCCGAGTTCACGCGCCATGATCTGCGCCAGCGTCGTCTTGCCCAGCCCCGGCGGTCCGACGAACAGCACATGGTCGAGCGCCTCGTTGCGGCCCTTGGCGGCCTCGATGAAGACTTTGAGATTGGCCCGCACCGCCGCCTGGCCGACAAAGTCGGCGAGCGTCTGCGGCCGCAAGGTCTGATCGGCATCCTCGCCGCGTTTTTCCGGCGCAATGAGACGGGGCGACAGGCTCATACTGTCTTCCTTGCATATGGCAAGAGGAGGGACAAGCGAGCCCTCACCGCGCCAGTTCCTTCAGCCCGAAGCGGATCAGCTTCGAGGCATCCGCGTCCTCGCCTGCCGTCTTCAGTGCCGCGGCGACCGCATTGGCGGCGGTGTCGCGCGAATAGCCGAGATTGACCAGTGCCGAGACCGCGTCGGTGATCGGGGCCGGGGCGACACCTTCACCGAGTTCCTGCTTCAGGCCGATGGTGCCGGAGGCGGCGCCCGCATAGGCGGGCGCCTTGTTCTTCAATTCGGTGACGATGCGCTCGGCCACCTTCTTGCCGACGCCAGGCGCGCGGGAAACCATGGCGATGTCGCGCAGCGCGATCGCATTGGCGAGGTCGGCCGGCGCCAGCGTCGACAGGATGGCCAGCGCCACCTTGGCGCCGACACCCGGCACATTGTTCATCAGCAACCGAAACCACTCCCGCTCAAGCTGCGACTGGAAACCATAGAGGCGCAGCATATCCTCGCGCACATAGGTCTCGATGAACAGCACCACCGCTTCGCCGGGCGAAGGCAGCGCTGCCAGCGTGCGCGCCGAGCAATAGGCGACATAGCCGACGCCGTGGATGTCGACGAGGCAATGATCCTCGTCGATCTCGTCCAGCGTGCCCTTGAGCTTGCCTATCATGCCGGGTCTTTCATGGAAGATGGGCCCTCATGGGTGGGTTTCCGGAGAAATGATGTCGAGGTCGGGAAAGTAACTGCGATAACGCGCGGCGTCGCGGGTCAAAAGACGATGCCCGGCAACGGTTGCATGAGCGCCGATAAAGAAATCAGGCAAGGTCCTTTCCCTGATGCCACCGGCCCGGCGATAGCGGGAATGCGTGGCGCCGGCAAGGAATGCCGCGTCCCAGGGCACAAGTTCGCGATCCATCTCCAGCATGGCGACGGCTTTTCGAAGTGCGGCCTCTGTCGCGATCAGCGGTGCTAACTCGGACCAGATGATCGAATTGACGACCAACGCACCGTCGCGGCGGCAGAAGGCGATCGCCGATGCCGACCATTCTTTCATCGGCCCGGCTGGTCCCCAAACGTCGATCAGGACATTTGTGTCAATCAACGTCGAGATCTTCACGCGGCCCCCTCAACCACTCCATGTATTGGTCGGTGGTCATGCCCCCCAGGTCCAACGTCCCCTCCATCCGGTCGAGGACATCTTGGAGCCTGCGCAATTTCTCCTCCTCGGAGAGGTTCTCGTTGACGGCAACCAGCTGAACGCCCCCGTCGGTGGCCACGAACTCAACCTCGGAACCCGGACCGATGCCCAGATGGTCCCTTATCGGCTTGGGGATTGTCACTTGCCCCTTGGTGGTGACGCGCATGGTAATACCTCCAAGGTATTACTTATCCGCTCAACGTGAACAAGTCAAGAACATCGCTAGCCGGCAAGCGCCATCCGGTAGGCGGCGCTCTGGCGGTGATGCGCGTGGCAAATCGCGATGGCCAGCGCGTCGGCGGCGTGTTCGGTATCGAAGGTCGCTTTCGGCAGCAGCACCTTCACCATCATGTGGATCTGCTTCTTGTCGCCATGGCCGACGCCGATGACCGCCTTCTTCACCGCATTGGGCGCGTATTCGGCGACGACAAGGCCGGCACGCGCCGGCACTAGCATGGCGATGCCGCGCGCCTGGCCGAGCTTCAGCGTCGCCACGGCATCCTTGTTGACGAAAGTCTGTTCGACGGCCGCCTCATGCGGCATTGCCGCATGCAGGACTTCGGCGAGCCCGTCATGCAATTGGCAGAGCCGCGTCGCCAGCGCCGCCTTGTCCTCGGAGCGCACGGTGCCGGACGCGACGAAGCGCAAGGAATTGCCGAGGCTCTCGACGATGCCCCAGCCGGTGCGTCTGAGCCCCGGATCGATGCCGATGATGCGAATCGCGTCCCCCATCCGGTCACTTTACCTCCGGGGGACAGCGATGCCAGCGAAATGTGAACAAACCGGAAACGGAGGCCTGTCGAGCTGGAAATATTCCGAAGCCGCTCAGTTGCGGGCGAACGCCGTGTTGAGCAGGCTGATCTGGTCGGAAACCGGATTGGGCCGGCGGCCAATGGGCTGCATGTCGGCTACCGCGCCGGCGCCGTAGATCTCGTCGTCCATGCGGCGCACCAATGCCTGCAGGCGAAGCGAGCGGTTGACCAGGTCGAGGAACTCCTCGGGCAGTTCGGCCCAGCCGGCGGCTTCGTCATGCGCGGAAGCGGTATCGAGGCGCACCTTGGACTTTTCCGAAGCGACCTGGTCGCGGGTCATCTCGCCGGAATTGGCCGCGCGCTGCAAAAGCAACCAGGAGGCAACCTGCATCAGCCTGGTCGTCAGCCGCATCGATTCGGCCGCGTAGAGCGTGGCCGCCAGGCGCGACAGCTTCTTGGCCTCGGCACGGCCCTTGCCGTCGAGATACTCGGCCGCCTGTTCGACCAGCCCCATGCCTTCCTGGTAGAGCGGTTTGAAGGAATGCGAAAAAACCCGGCGCTCCGCCAGTTTGACGGTTTTCGCACTGCCCTTCGAAGGCTCGTTCATTGATACGCCCCTGCACTTGCAACCGGCCGATTCGGTTCACTGCCGATACACCCGGCACCCTATCTGACTGAAGCTTGAAAATGCGCTTCGCCGGGGGTGAAGGCAAGCACATGTTTAACAGAAGGTTAACAGCGGACCGACACCCGGCGTGCCACCGGAATGCGGACAAAAAAAGAGCCGCGGATAAGGCGGCTCTCAGGAGTTTAACAGGGAGGCGTCAAACAAAGTGGCTCCAACCACTCGGTAAGAATCCAGATCACTGGATGCGCATAGTAAACGCCTGTAAAGCTTAATGAACCTTTAACGGCACCGATGTTTTTTGACCGAACGCCCCATTCCTGTGCCGTAACAGCACAGACCCGAAGCTCGCTTCAGGCTCAGGCTTTCTTCCAGACCACCGGCAAAGCGATGAAGGCAAACAGCAGCATGCCGGCATAGAAGCCGATCGAGGCTATCCCCAGCAGCGGTTCTATTGCGGGCGTGCCGGCAAGCAGAATGAAGAGGCCGATCATGAGCCCAATTCCGCTGATCGCGGTCAGCCAGAAGTGTACGACGGCGATCGTCTTTAGCCCGACCGTAGGAAACAAATGGTAGAAGAAGGCAAAGACCGCCGACATCAGCCAGCCTGCCACCATAATGTGAGCGTGAGTCGGCATCTGGCCATGGTCTTCGCTGATCGCCATATGGATGCCGAGCGCCATGCCGCACAGCGCATAGATGATGGCCAGCGTGAAGAAATTGCGTGCTACCCCTTGCATAATGTTCCCCCTCATTGCCTCTTCCCGTTGCGGGAATGGGTTGATCGTCCGGCGTCTGCTGTCGCCACCGGGCTCCCGGCCTCGGCGCACTAGCATCGGTACTGTTTCCAGACGATGTCGCGCTCCCCCTGACGCATCCGACAATAGCAGAAAATGAAGCCGCGCATCGGTGGTTGTCGAGAATCAGCGCTGATCGAAAACCGCCGAAACAAAAGCTGTTTTTCCGCGACATCGTGCCGAAACAGGCATTACGCTAAACGCCCGCTCCTCTGACGGCTGGTGCATATCCGCCCGGCTGCGAACAACAAGAAATGTCCCAGGAGCAAACAATGGACTGGTATTCAATCGTCAAATTCCTTCACGTCGTCTCAGCCATTTTGTGGGTCGGCGGCGGCTTCGTATTGTTCCTCCTCGGCGTGCTTGCCGAGCGCGCCGGCAACATCGAGGACAAGTTGCAGGCGATGCGCGCCAGCGGTCAGTTGGGTGGCCTTTTCTTCGCACCGATGTCGATGCTGACCTTGCTCTTCGGCCTCATCATGTGCGGCTTCTGGGTCGGCTTCTCCGACCTGTGGATCATCATCGGCCTGGCAGGCTACGCCACGACCTTCTCGATCGGCATGCTCATCTTCAAGCCGACCGGCGAGCGCATGGGCGCGATGATCGCCAAGGAGGGCGTGACACCTTCCGTGCTTGCCATTGGCCAGCGCATGATGAGCGCGGCTCGCTTCGACTATGCGGTGATGCTGGTGATCGTCGCCGACATGGTGCTCAAGCCGACCACGCATGACATCGGCATCCTCGCCGGCATGGTACTGGTCCTGGTGGTCGGCGCCACGCTGGCCTTCGGCGGAAGCCGCCGGCTGGTGGAAAGCGCCGCCTGATCTCCCTGACGGTGAGAGCGGCCGAACAGCCGCCTCGCCTGTCTACATCAGGCCGGCGAGGCCGTCCCACAAAAGCTTCAGTGCCACGACCGCCACGGTCGCGTAGGTGAAGGGATAAAAAATCTCCGGCCGCATGCGCCGCACCAGCCACGCGCCGGCGATAGTCGAAAGCGGCGCCAGCGGCATCAGCACGGCCGACGCCGTCAGGTTGGCGGTGTCGAACTGGCCGAGCGCGAAATAGGGTATGAGCTTCAGCGCATTGGTCGCGGCAAAGAAGATCGCGGCCGTGCCCGACAGGACCTTGGGGTCGAGCCGGATCGGCAGCGCATAGACCTGGAAGGGCGGGCCGCCGACATGGGCGACGAAGCTGGTGAAGCCGGCGACCGTCCCCCAGATCGCGGCAGCCACGCGGTTGGGTTCGGCGGCGTGGTCGGCGCCATGGCGGAACTGCAGATAGAGCCAGCGCAGCACGAAGATGATGGCGACGGCACCGACGATCAGCCGCACCGCTTCCTCGGTGACCAAGGCCGCCGTCAACCAGCCAATGCCGATGCCGATGACGGCGCCCGGCATCATGTCGACCAGCATCTTGCGGTCATAGACGCCCCACCACGTCCAAACCGAGACGATGTCCATCAGGCACAGGATTGGCAGCAGGATGGCGGCCGCCTGCACCGGCGGCATGGTCAGCGCCATCAGCGGCACGCCGACGAAACCGACAGCGCCGCCAAACCCGCCCTTGGACAGGCCGACCAGAATGACCGCCGGAATGGCAGCCGCGTAGAACCACGGATCGAGAAGCAGGCCTGACATGGGGAGGGACTGGTCTGGAGGGAAGGCGTCATCGCCTGAATAGCCGAGAATTGCGCTTTGGGCGACTGTAAATGCGGGCCGGTTGCCGAACACCTGCCAATGTCCGGCTCGTGCCTTATCGCCGGGCCGAGACCAGCAGGAACATCGGCCGTTCCAGCTCTTCCGCGAGTTCCGGCTTGGCCATGATCTGCGCGTCTGTCGGACAGAACTCCTCGACATGCTCGATCGCGAAACCGGTCCGGATCAGCGCGTTCAGCGTCGTGCCGATGGTGCGATGATGTTTCACCACGCCCTTGGCCAGCCAGTCGGTCTTGCGCGGGCCCTCCACCAGATAGCGGTCGACAGGCCATGTCCTTCGGCCTTCGGCATCGACCGCCCAGCCCGGCCTGGTCGGAGCCATGTAGATCGGATGCTCCGTCGAGAAGACGAAATGGCCGCCGGCCGACAGCGCCTGATGCACCGTCCCGAACAGCCGCGCGACATCCTTGACATAATGCAGCGCAAGCGAGCTGTAGGCGAGACCGAAGCTGTCTTGCGGCAGGTCGAGCTTGTCGAGGTCGGCCCGTTCATAGGTGATGCCGGTGTCCGGGCCGGCGGCCCTCGCCCGGGCCAGCATCTTCTCCGACAGGTCCAGCCCCAGGACATGGCTCGCCCCATGCTCGTGCGCCCAGCGGCAGAACCAGCCGAAACCGCAGCCGAGGTCGACGATCCGCAAGCCGCCCACTTGAGGCAGCATGGCGCACAGCGCCGGCCATTCGGCGGCGCCTTCCAGGCCGTCGATCGACCGGCCAAGCTGGCTGTAGCCCGGGAAGAAATCCGGCTGGTCGTAGATATTCTGCGCCATGTCTACCTCGTCTCTCAGCCAATCATCCGGCGGGCTGACATTTAGTGGACTGGTCGCGCCTGTCCACCACAGCCATGTGGAGTCAAGACGACGGGGCCGACCGCGCCCCGAGCGGCGGCGGCCGCCGCCGGATCGGCTGCGCCTTGATGATGGCGGTGCTGGTCTCGGCCTTGTCGGCGATGCGGTCGAGAATGCCGTCGAGGTCGCCGATCGAGCGCACGAACAGCCGGGCGACGAAACAGTCGTCACCCGTCACCTTGTCGCATTCGCCGAACTCGGCGATCTCCTCGATCAGCTTCTGGACGATGTGCAGCTTGCCCGGCAAAGGCCGGATACGCACGATCGCCTGCAGCGTATAGCCGAGCGCCAGCGGATCGATTTCGACGGTGAACGCCCGGATGACGCCGCGCTCCTCGAGCCGCCGCAGCCGCTCCGAAACACTTGGCGACGACAGCCCGACCTGGGCGGCCAGCTCCTTCAGCGAGGTCCGCGCATCCCTGACCAGGATTTCGAGGAGATTTCGGTCGAGATCGTCAAGCATTTCAGATTTCTCACAAATTCGTGGCAGGAACCTAATATAATTAGGTCATGCCTCCATACAGCCTTTCCAATCAGATGGAAAGCGCCCAACCCGCATGAGATTATGCCGCCTCAAAATGGGCTCAGAGGTTATCATGAACGATACGGTACGTGGCACGGTCGAAATGTCGGCCGCAATGGCCATCCTCGGGACGATCGGATGGTTCGTCGTCATGTCCGGCCAGCCGATCATGGATGTGGTGTTCTGGCGCTGCGCGTTCGGCGCGGTGACGCTGCTGATCATCTGCGCTTGCCTGGGATTGTTGCGCGGCAGGCTGCCGCCGCGCGTCATCGGCCTCGCCGCGCTTGGCGGCGCGGCCATCGTCATCAACTGGCTGCTCCTGTTCAGCGCCTTCTCCCGCGCGTCGATCTCGATTGCCACCGCCGTCTACAACACCCAGCCCTTCATGCTGGTCGGCTTCGGTGCACTCTTCTTCGCCGAACGGCTGACGCTGACCAAGCTGACATGGCTGGCAATAGCCTTTGCCGGCATGGTGCTCATCGTCGAGGCCACGCCTGATGCCGGCGATGTCGGCACCAACTATTTTGCCGGCATCGTCATGGCGCTGGCCGCGGCCTTCTTCTGGGCCGTCGCGGCCATCGTCACCAAGAAGCTCAAGGGCACGCCGCCGCACCTGATCGCGCTGATACAGGTCTGCGTCGGCGTCGTCATGCTGGCGCCCTTCGCCCATCTCTCGCGTCTTCCCGCCGACCCGTGGAGCTGGGCGATGCTGGCGACGCTCGGCATCGTCCACACCGGCCTGATGTACATATTGATGTACGGCGCCATCCAGAAGCTGCCGACGCATCTGCAGGGATCGCTGTCCTTCATCTATCCGGTGGTCGCCATCCTGGTCGATGTCGTGGCTTTCGGCCATCGGCTGCATCTCAGCCAGGTCGCCGGCGCCGCCGCCATTCTGGTGGCTGCCGCCGGCATGAACCTCGGCTGGTCCTTGTGGAAATCGAAACCGGTCACCGCGAGCCCTGAGCCGGTCAAGTAGGGCAGGCACGCCTGCCGCCCCGCGGTCAGGAAACGCGATCCCGACTGCCCGCCTGTTCAAAGCGGGCAGTTTGCTCTATGCCGCAATGCAACCATCTTCGCCCGGCATAGGCGAAATCCGGGATCGAAGAACCATGAACGACGCCACACCCCCAAATCGTTGCCGCATCGTGCTGATCGCGCCGCCCGGCGTGCCGGCCGCCCGCATCGCCACCGCATTCGACGGCGGCGACGTCGCCTCGCTGATCCTGCCCGAAAACGGCATGGACGAGGCTTCCTTCCAGGCCTTTGCCGAACAGATTGTGCCGACGGCGCAGGCCGCGGGCGTGGCCGTGATCATCGCCGGCGATACCCGCATCGCCGGCCGTGTCCAGGCCGACGGCATCCATGTCGAGACATCCAAGGCCGAACTCGCCGAAACGATCGAACATTTCCAGGCGAAGATGATGGTCGGCGCCGGCGGTGCCAAGAAGCGCGACGACGCGCTCGAGCTTGGTGAGGTCAGGCCCGACTACATCTTCTTCGGCCGCTTCGGCTACGACAACAAGCCGGAGCCGCATCCGCGCAACCTGTCGCTGGGCGAGTGGTGGGCGCAGATGATCCAGATCCCCTGCATCGTCATGGCCGGATCCGATCTGGCTTCCGTCGAGGACGTGGCCGCCACCGGCGCCGAGTTCGTCGCGCTGTCGAGCGCGGTGTTCGCCGAGGGCGTCGATCCGAAAACCGCCGTGGCCCGTGCCAACGCATTGCTCGACGAAACCGCGCCGCGCTTCGAGGACTGATGTGGCTCCGGTAAGGTTTCCCCTTCAGGCCTTGCTTGCAGCGGTCATGATCCAGGCCGCCGCCGCCGAAACCGTACCCCAGCCGCAGCCCAAGCCTGAAACCGGCGTGCACACCGACAAGCCGATCGAAAAGCAGCTGCCGCAGCCCGCCACCACGGCGGAGCCGGCACCGCTGCCCTCGGTCGACAGCATCAATCCCGACCGCTTCGGCGCCAAGCCGGCGGACGCAGCCTATGGCGCTTTCCAGCGCGGGCTCTACAAAACGGCCTATAATCTGGCGCTGACTCGCGCCCAGAACGGCGACCCGGCGGCGCAGACATTGGTGGCCGAGATCCTGTCGCGCGGGCTAGGCGTGCCGCTGAATGCGGCGGAAGCCTCGAAATGGTATGCGCTTGCCGCCGAACAGGGTGTGCCTGAGGCGCAGTTCCAGTATGCGCTGATGCTGCTCGACGGCCGTTACGTCAAGAAGGATCCGAAAGAGGCCTACGCCCTGATGCAGGCCGCCGCCGAAGCCGGCAACCAGCTGGCGCAGTTCAATTTCGCGCAGATGCTGGTCCAGCAGGATCCCGGCGACGCGGGCCTGACCAAGGCGGTTTCCTATTATGAGCGCGCCGCCGCGACCGGCCTCGCCGACGCGCAATACGCCATGTCCCAGATCTATGCCAACGGCGTCGGCGGCAAGCCGCGCGACGACGCGCAGGCGAGACGCTTTCTCGCGCAGGCCGCGCGGCAGAACTACGACACCGCGCAGATCGATCTCGCCGCCTGGATGATCGAGGGCCGCGGCGGCGCCCGCGACCTGAAATCGGCTTTCGGCTGGACGAAGCAGGCAGCCGAGGGCGGCAACGTCGCGGCGCAGAACCGGCTGGCAAAACTCTACATGCAAGGCATCGGTACAGACCCGGACCTGGTGCTCGCCGGCGCCTGGTACGTCGTCGCCCGCCGCGCCGGTCTCATCGATCCCGACATGGACGATTTCCTGCAGGGCCTGAGCGACGACCAGACCAAGCAGGCCCTGCAGAAGGCAAACCGCCTGCCCTGATGGCGGCAGGTGCGATCGCCCGGCGCCGGGTCCATTGCTGCCCGCTCCCTTGCCTCTCCGGACGATTTGTGGTCTTGGGAGCCCCTAAATCGCTTGTCCCAGCGAAAATCTCATTCCGGATCCCATCATCATGGCCAAGATCAATGGCAACGAAATCCGTCCCGGCTACGTCATCGAGCATGATGGCGGCCTGTGGGTGGCGGTCAGGACCAACACCGTCAAGCCCGGCAAGGGCGGCGCCTACAACCAGGTCGAACTGAAGAATCTGATCAACGGCACCAAGCTCAACGAGCGCTTCCGCTCGGCCGAGACGGTCGAACAGATCCGCCTCGACCTGAAGGATTTTTCCTTCCTCTACGAACAGGACGACGCGCTGGTGTTCATGGACACCCAGAGCTACGAACAGCTCGAACTGAACAAGGATTTCGTCGGCGACCGCGCCGCCTTCCTGCAGGACGGCATGATGGTGACGGTCCAGCTCTATGAGGAGAGGCCGATCGGCATTTCGCTGCCCGACTATGTCACCCTCACCATTACCGAGGCCGACCCGGTGGTGAAGGGCCAGACGGCGGCATCCTCCTACAAGCCGGCGGTGCTGGAGAACGGCATCCGCGTGCTGGTGCCGCCCTTCATCGGCGCCGGCGAACGCATCATCGTCGACACCAACGAAATCACTTACGTGCGCCGCGCCGACTGACGCGCTGCAGCAGGAAGACATACGATGGCACGCTCAGCCCTTCTTAACGTCATGGTCCAGGCCGCAATGAAGGCCGGCCGCTCGCTGTCGCGCGACTTCGGCGAGGTCCAGAACCTGCAGGTCTCGCTGAAGGGACCCGGCGACTATGTCAGCCAGGCCGACCGCAAGGCCGAGGACATCATCTTTGCCGAATTGTCGAAGGCGCGTCCGGGCTACGGTTTCCTGATGGAAGAGCGTGGCGCGGTGGAAGGCGAAGACAGCCAGCACCGCTGGATCGTCGATCCGCTCGACGGCACCACCAATTTCTTGCACGGCATTCCGCTGTTCGCCGTCTCGATCGCGCTGGAGCGCCAGGGCCAGATCGTCGCCGGCGTCATCTACAATCCGGCCATGGACGAGCTCTACACGACCGAGCGCGGTGGCGGCGCCTTCATGAACGACCGCCGGCTGCGCGTGGCCGGCCGCATCAAGCTGGTCGACACGGTGATCGGCTGCGGCATGCCGCATCTGGGACGCGGCCACCACGGCAATTTCCTCGTGGAATTGCGCAACGTCATGGCCGAGGTCTCGGGCGTGCGCCGTCTCGGTTCCGCCGCGCTCGATCTCGCTTATGTCGCTGCCGGCCGCATGGACGGTTTCTGGGAAACCGGCCTGTCGGCCTGGGACATTGCCGCCGGCATGCTCCTGATTCGCGAAGCCGGCGGCTTCGTCTCGGACATGGATGGCGGGCAGGACATGCTGGACAACGGCTCCGTCGTTGCCGGCAACGAGGTCATCCAGCGTGCGCTGCTGAAGACGGTGAAAAAGCCCCTGGCATCCCGCTAAAGCCCTCCCGCCGCGCTGAAGGGCCGCGGTCGCAAAACCGCCACCTAAGCTTGAAATACTGTCCGGCGGTTGCCCAGATATAGGGTGACGCAGGACGATCGATGACCAATATCCCGCCGCAACTCGAAATCCCCTTTGTCGGGCGCTGGCACTACTCCCGCGCGGAGATGATCGCCGACGGCATTGTCCATGCGGTCGGCATCGTGCTGGCGATCGCGGCCGGCTCGGCGTTGCTGGCGCTGGCGGCGTTTCGCGTCGGACCGGGCGAGTACATTGCCGCCGCCTTCTATGTCGTTTCGCTGCTGACCGTGCTCTCGGTGTCGCTGGCCTACAATCTGTGGCCGGTGACGTCACCGGCCAAATGGGTTCTGCGGCGCTTCGATCACGCCGCGATCTATCTTCTCATCGCCGCCACCTACACGCCTTTTCTGGCTCAGCTCGACGCTTCGCCGCTGGCCCGCTGGATGATCGTGCTGGTCTGGATCGCGGCGGCGACGGGCATCGCCATCAAGGTGTGCTTTCCCGGCCGTTTCGACCGGCTGGCGATCGTCTTCTATCTCGCCATCGGCTGGAGCGGCATCGTCCTGGTCAAGCCGCTCGTCGAGACGCTGCCGACGACGTCGATCGTGCTCATCGTCGCCGGTGGCGTCGTCTATTCCTGCGGCGTCATCTTCTTCGCCTGGAAGGGTCTGCGCTTCCACAACGCCCTGTGGCACGGCTTCGTCGTCACTGGCGCGGGCCTGCATCTGGCGGCCATGGTCGACTGCCTGGTGATAAACCGTTTCTGATCCGCCTGCGGCAATATTGCCAAGCGCCATTCAATTTGGTCACAATTCCGTTTAGAGTCGCGAACGACGTGATCGGCGGCAGCGGCAGCGAAAACGGGGCACGGATGGCTTTTCTCAGATCCTTCGGCATGGGCAGGCGCTCCGACGTACTGATCTACGATCCACATAAACTGTCGAGTCCGCAGGTGTTCCTGCTGACCATGGTCATCTTCCTGGCCATCGTCGCCTTCATTGCCGCCATCCTGACCCGCCAGATCTCGACGGCCTTCGTCACCAATCCCGGGCTCAACGGCCTGATCATCGGCGTGCTCGCGGTCGGCATCCTGCTTGCCTTCGCCCAGGTTGGCCGGCTGTTTCGCGAGGTGCGCTGGCTCAACTCCTTCCGCGCCGGCTCGGAGACCACCGAGCCGGTGCTTTTGGCGCCGATGAAAGCCATGATCGGCCGCTCCTCGACCATGGCGTTCTCGACCTCCTCGATGCGCACCATGCTCGATTCCATCGCCACGCGCCTCGACGAAAGCCGCGACACCTCGCGCTACCTGGTCGGCCTCCTGGTGTTCCTCGGCTTGCTCGGCACCTTCTGGGGCCTGTTGAACACGATCGGCTCGATCCGCGAGACCATCGAATCGCTCGATCCCGGCACGGGTGACGCCGCGGCGGTGCTCGATTCCTTGAAGCAGGGCCTCTCGGCGCCGCTGGCCGGCATGGGCACCGCCTTCTCGTCCTCGCTGTTCGGCCTCTCCGGCTCGCTCGTGCTCGGCTTCCTCGACCTGCAGGCGGGCCGCGCCCAGACGCGCTTCTACACCGAGCTAGAGAACTGGCTGTCCTCGGTCACCGATCTCTCCTCCGACATCGTCGTCTCCGATCCGGCCAAGAGCGAACCGTCCGACGAAATCCGTCTGCTGTCGGAGCGGCTGCGCAGCATGCAGGAGAATGGCGGCGGCTCCAATCCGCGTGTCGCCACCGCGATGGCCAATCTCGCCGACGGCATTTCCGGCCTGGTCAAGAACATGCGCTCCGAGCAGCAGATCATGCGTGACTGGGTCGAGGCCCAGTCCGATGAGCAGAAGGCGATGCGCAACACGCTGGAAAAGATTGCCGACGCCCTGAAGAAGCCCGGGGTGCACTGACATGGCGCTTGCCAGGGGCCGGCGTACCGATCGCCGCATCGACTATTGGCCGGGCTTTGTCGATGCGCTGTCGACGCTGCTTTTGGCCATTATGTTCCTGCTCACCGTCTTCGTGCTGGCGCAGTTCCTGCTCGGCCGCGAGATTTCCGGCAAGGATACGGTGCTCGCCCGTCTCAACTCGCAAATCAACGAACTGACCCAGTTGCTGGCGCTGGAGCGCTCGACCGCCCAGGACAAGGACGATTCGCTGGCCAATCTGCAGGCGTCGCTGTCGGCGGCCGAGGCGGAGAAGAGCCGGCTCGAACAGTTGCTGGCGCAAGGCGCGGGCGCCGGCGACCAGGCCAACCAGCGCGCCGCGGCGCTTTCGGGTGAACTCGACAGCCAGCGCCAGATCAGCCAGCAGGCGCTGAGCCAGGTCGAGATCCTCAACCAGCAGATCGCCGCGCTGCGCAAGCAGATCGGCGCGCTTGAAGACGCCCTCAATGTGTCCGAAGCCCGCGACCGCGATTCCAACACCAAGATCGCCGATCTCGGCCGCCGGCTGAACGTCGCCCTGGCGCAGCGCGTGCAGGAATTGAACCGCTACCGCTCCGACTTCTTCGGACGCCTGCGCGAGATCCTCGCCGATCGCGAAAACATCCGCATCGTCGGCGACCGCTTCGTGTTCCAGTCGGAAGTGTTGTTTCCGACCGGCTCCGAGGTGATCAACGATGCCGGCAAGGTCGAGATGAAGAAGCTCGCCGACGCCATCATCGAGTTGCAGAAGGAAATCCCGCCCGAGATCAACTGGGTGCTGCGCGTCGACGGCCATACCGACAACAAGCCGCTCTCCGGCACCGGCCGCTACCGCGACAATTGGGAATTGTCGACGGCGCGGTCGACCTCGGTGGTCAAGTTCCTGATTGAGAACGGCGTGCCGGCCAACCGCCTGGTCGCCGCCGGCTTCGGTGAGTTCCAGCCGCTCGACCCCGCCGACACCGACGAGGCGCGCAACAAGAACCGCCGCATTGAACTGAAGCTCACCGAACGTTGATTTCTCATCACGCGAACTCACGCGAATTTGTTCGCCGGCTCAACTCTAGGGCGCAGACGGGAGCCGGCAAGGCCTGAAAAGATTATCTTTTTTTAATTACACTTGGCGCCGGAGCGCTCCTAGCTTGCCGCCCAGGGCCGAGAACCGCCGGCGATGCCTCCCATCGCGACGCGACGGAACCCGACGGCCCGCGGCTGGAAGGTAGACGAAAGAACCGCTGCCTTCCTCTTCTGGAGGAGACGCGACGATGCGCTCTTTTAACCCTACGCTTAGAACTGCAGCACTGACCGCATTCCTTATCGCCATTCCGCTCGCCGGCGCCTATGCCGCGGGCCATCACAAGGGCGCTCTCGACGCGACGGACCCGACAGACATGACCGGCCCGCGCGTCGAGGCTCTCATCGAACAGGTCCAGGGTGTCCGCCACGGCATCGTCGACGCGAGGCAGGCCAACAACATCACTCCGGCGGTGGCGGAGCGCCTGGAGATGCGTACCGCCCGCATCAGCCAGGCGGCCGAGAAGATAGCCGCGTCGGATCACGGCAGGATTCCGGCCGCGCAGTATCATGACCTGCTGCGCCGTCTCGACAATGTCGACCAGCAGCTGCGGGTCGACACCGGCAGCGGTTTCCTGATGGGTGACGGCGCCGACGGCGGAACCTATCCGAACGGCTGAAGCCATCCGGCAAGGTCCAAGAGGAAGGGACTATCTGGCGCCTTCGGGACCCCAATCCCGCGGGCGTCCTTTTTCCTCACCAGCCCGGCTTGCCTACCAACCAAGCCAGATCGCGATCAGGGCGACCACCGCCGGCACGGTCTGGATGAACAGGATCTTGCGGCCGACCGTTGCCGCGCCGTAGAGGCCGGCAATGGCGACGCACAACAGGAAGAAGACCTTGACCTGAAAACCGGCGGCGCCGAGGTACAGCCCCCAGATCAGGCCGGCCGCGAGAAATCCGTTATAGAGGCCCTGATTGGCCGCGAGCACCTTCGATGCGTTAGCGAATTCGGGCGTCAGGCGAAATGTCTTGTGCCCGCGAGGCGTGTTCCAAAGCACCATCTCGAGATAGACGATGTAGACATGGATCAAGGCCACCAGCCCGACCAGGATGTTGCCGATCATTTGCTCCCCCTTAACGCGTTGCCGGCAGCATTTCATGTCTGGCATCGCTTGCGCAAGGTGCATCCGCCGGACGGCATCTGGGCAATTCCAGGAAAAGTGTGAGGCGGTTTTCCCGGGAAAAGCGCGCAGCGCTTTCCCTTGGGAATTGCATCAAAACAAAGAGTTAGAGCGGTTTGCCGTTTCCATGGAACGGTGAACCGCTCTTAGGGTTGCCAACGCTTTTGCGTTGGTGTCTTTTCGCGCCGTCTCAATCACGGAAGCCGCTATGTCCTTTCAGAAACTCGATGACCTCGGCCACAAGCTCGAAGCGCTTGAGCATGCGCTGGCCATCCTCGGCGCCGACGAAGCCACGCATATGGCCGTCGGTGGCGGCGAGAAGCGCGCCGAGGCGATGGCGGCACTCGCCGGCATGTACCACACCAGGGCGACCGCCCCGGAAATCGCCGATTGGATCGCCGCCGCCGAAGGCGAGGCGCTCGACGACGAGCAGCGTGCGGCGCTCGGCGAACTGCGGCGGCAATACACCAACCTGACCTGCCTGCCGGTCCAATTCGTCGAACGCCAGACGACGGCGCGCATGCGCTGCGAGCAGCTGTGGCGCGACCTGCGCGCCAAGAACGACTGGGCGGGCTTCCAGCCGGCGCTCGAAGGCGTGGTGGCGCTGGTGCGCGAAGAGGCGGCCCTGCGCTCCGACGTGCTCGGCCTCGCCCCTTACGATGCGCTAATGGAGCAATTCGACCCCGGCAACCGTACATCAGACATCACGCCCGTCTTCGCCGATTTGAAAGCCTTCCTCAAAGGCTTCGTCCCGGAGGCTCTGGCGATCCAGGAAGCGCGGCTGCGCAAGCATCCGCTGAAGCCGCTCTCAGGCACCTACGCGATCGACAAGCAGCGCGAACTTGGCCTTGCCATGATGGCAGCCGTCGGCTTCGACCTGACGCACGGCTCGCTGTCGGTGTCGCACCATCCCTTCTGCGGCGGCGTGCCCAGCGACGTGCGCATCACCACCCGTTACAAGACGTCGGATTTCCTGTCGGCACTGATGGGCGTGCTGCACGAGACCGGCCATGCGCTCTATGAACAGAACCTGCCGAAGGCGTGGTCGCACTGGCCGCTCGGTAAGGCGCGCGGCATGGCCGTGCATGAGAGCCAGAGCCTGTTCGTCGAAAAGCAGATCGGCCGCAACCCCGCCTTCTGGCGCTGGGCGCTGCCGGTGGTGGACAAACATCTCGGCGAGGCCTGGTCGCTCGACGATCTCCTGCCGCATGTGCATCGCGTCGAGCGCGGGCTGATCCGCGTCGACGCCGACGAGGTGACCTATCCCCTGCACGTTATCCTGCGCTACGAACTGGAGCAGGAACTGGTCTCGGGCAGGCTCGAGGTTGCCGATTTGCCCGAAGCCTGGGACGCCAAGATGCGCGACTATCTCGGCCTCTCCACGTTGGACAACCCGGCCGACGGGCCGATGCAGGACGTGCACTGGCCGGGTGCCGCCTTCGGCTACTTCCCGTCCTATACGCTGGGCGCGATGATGGCGGCGCAGCAATGGGCCGCGCTGACGCGCGAACATCCCTCAGCCGATGACGATCTCGCGAAAGGCAATTTCACCGCCATCAATGACTGGCGCCGCAAGAAGATATGGTCGCAGGGCTCGCGCTGGTCGACGCCGGACCTGCTCGAACGCGCCACCGGCGAAAAGCTCAACGCCGTGTATTTCGTCGATCACCTGCGCAAACGGTATGGAACCGCGTAAAGCGATCGAAGGAACCGACAGGACAGAAGCGCCTGTCTACTCCGCCGCGCCCCTGAAGGCGCTGGCGCCGGTCTCGAACTGCAGCTTGGCCAGCCTGGCATAGATGCCGCCCCTGGCGACCAGGCTCTGATGCGTGCCTTCCTCGACGATGCGGCCGCCATCCATGACCAGGATCCTGTCGGCCTTCAGCACCGTCGCCAGCCGGTGGGCGATGACGATGGTGGTGCGGCCTTGCATCAGCCGTTCCAGCGCTGTCTGCACCAGCGTCTCGCTTTCGGCATCCAGCGCCGAGGTGGCCTCGTCGAGCAGCAGGATCGGCGCGTCGCGCAGGATGGCGCGGGCGATCGCCACGCGCTGGCGCTGGCCGCCGGACAGCGTGACGCCGCGCTCGCCGACCTGGCTGTCATAGCCGTTCTCGAGCTTGAGGATGAATTCGTCGGCCAGCGCGTCCTTCGCCGCCGCCTCGATCTCGGCTTCGCTGGCACCCGGTCGGCCGAAGCCGATATTGTCGCGCGCGCTCGCCGCGAAGACGGTGACGTCCTGCGGCACGATGGCGATGCGCTCGCGCACCGAAACCGGATCGGCTTCGCGCACGTCGACGCCATCGATCAGGATCCGGCCGCTTTCGGGATCGTAGAAGCGCAGGATCAGCGAAAACACGGTGCTCTTGCCGGCTCCCGAGGGGCCGACAATGGCCACCGTCTCGCCGGGCATGACCTGGAAACCCAGGCCGTGGACGGCGGCACGGTCGGGTCGCGCCGGATAGGAGAAGGAGACGTTGTCGAAGACGATCGCGCCCTTGGCGACCGCCGGCAGCGGCTTCGGATCGGACGGCGCCTGGATCGCCGGCTTTTCGGCCAGGATCTCGGTCAGCCGCTCGGCTGCACCCGCCGCCTGGGAAAGTTCGCCCCAGACTTCCGACAGCGCGCCGAGCGCGCCGGCGGCGAACACCGAATAGAGCAGGAACTGGCCAAGCGTGCCCGGCGACAGCGTGCCTTCGAGCACGTCGCGCGAACCGAACCACAGCACCGCCACGACAGAGGAAAAGATCATGAAGATGGCGAAGAAAGTGAGGAACGAGCGTGCAAAGATCGAGGCGCGCGCCGCCTCGAAGGCAGCCTCCACGGCGGACGAAAAGCGACCGGTGACCAGTCTTTCATTGGTGAAGGCCTGCAGTGTACGCACCGCGCCGATCTGCTCGCTGGCATAGGCCGTCGCATTGGCCAACGTGTCTTGCGCCAGCCGCGATTTGCGACGCACCGAGCGCCCAAAGGCGACCAGCGGCAAGACGATGACGGGGATGGCGGCAATGACCAGGCCGGACAGCTTCGGGCTGGTGAAGACCATCATCGCCACGGCTCCGAGGCCGAGGATGACGTTGCGCAACGCGACCGAGGCGGTGGCGCCGACCGCCGATTTGACCTGCGTCGTATCGGCCGCGAGCCGCGATACGATCTCTCCCGACTGCGACGTATCGAAGAAGGATGGCGACAGGGTCGTCACATGGCTGAACACGTCGTTGCGGATGTCGGCAACAACACGTTCGCCGAGCGTGATGACGAAATAGTAGCGGCAGGCCGACGCCGCCGCCAGCACCGCGGCCATCACCACCAGCATGCCGAAATATTCGGCGATGAAGCTGGAATCCGATGCCGAAAAGCCGTGGTCGATCATGCGCCGCACCGCCAGCGGCAAGGCCAGCGTCGTCGCCGCCGCGACCGTCAGCGAGATCACCGCGCCGACCACCAGTTTCCGGTAGCGGCCAAGATAGGGGAACAGGCGCCTGAGCGGCTTGAGCGAGCGCCGACGCTCGTCCGCATCGCCACTGATGTCCGCCATGACCGTTTTCCTCTGGCCCTTTTCGTGCGCGCCATCAATATGCGGTTGACGCGGCCTTGTGATTCAATTTCGGCTGATGTATAGGCTCGCCGACCGTTTTAGAAGCCGTGGCTACTCAATAGCTACGGCTTCGAGTTTTAAAAAGAGGCGCATCGACGCAGGCTTATGCCCGTCAGCCGCGTCGACAAGCCAGGAACCGAACCATGAAGAGCGCTATCCATCCCGACTACCACACCATCAAGGTCGTCATGACCGACGGCACCGAATACACGACCCGTTCGACCTGGGGCAAGGAAGGCGATACGATGAACCTCGATATCGACCCGACCACCCACCCGGCCTGGACCGGCGGCCAGCAGACCCTGCTCGACCGCGGCGGCCGCCTCTCCAAGTTCAAGAAGCGTTTCGAAGGTTTCGGCCTCTAAGCCCACTTCGGCATTGTCGCAGATCAAAAACCCGCCTCTTGTGGCGGGTTTTTTTGTTGCGATGAGGTGACGCGACTCGAGCTGGCCCTCATCCCCCGAACTCCCCCTTGTAGTGAGGGGGACCGAGGGTCTGGGTGCGGGTCTGACGCCGCCCCTTCGCACACCGACTTGCCGGGGGCGGGGCGCGGGTTTCGCCCGTCCTTCGAACCCCCACGAGGGGGAGGATGGGGAGGCATTCTACCCGTCCAACAATTCCCGCAGCGCCATGCGCTTGTAGGCTGCCACCAGCCTGTCGCCCTCCTGCCGCTCGACCGAGATGGCCAGCCGCATCGCTGCCTCGCCCATTTGCCAGACGAGGAACGCCGTGGTCTCCAGCGAGACAGGGTCGGCGCCGGGACGCAATCGCCTCAGCACCGCCACCAGGAATTCGGCATTGGCCCGGCTGTCGGCGAGTTCGAGCTGACGCAGCGCCTGGTCTGCCTGCGTGCCCGACCAGATGTCGCGCATCACCGGTTCGGCCAGGAATAGCCCGTAATAGATATCGACCAACTCCGAGAAAGCCCGCCGCAGGCCTTCGGCGTCGCCGACATCCTTGAGCGCGGCCGAGATGCAGGCCTGGCTCTCGGCGGTGTAGCGCTCTGCCAGCGCCCAGATGATCGCCCGCTTGTCGGGAAAGAACTGGTAGAGCGAGCCGATCGACACCCCTGCCCGTTCGGCGACTTCGCCCATGCGCATGGCATCGCTGCCTTGCTCGGTAATCAGCGCCGAGGCGGCCGCCAGCATGCGCTCCACCCGCTCGCGGCTGCGCTGCTGGCTTGGCGCCCGTCGTGGCGAAGCGATCTGCTCGTTGGCCGGCTTGCCTTCCATGGACTGTCTCCAACAACGCATTCGGCACGAACGCCGAGGGAAATGGCTTGACTCGCAAAATACGAGGGTTTATCACGTTTTGCAAATATGAGGATTACTCATGTTCTGCGAAAAGGAAAACCACCATGACCGAAACCAAACCAATCCTGATCCTCGGCGGCACCGGCAAGACCGGCCGCCGTCTTGCAGAGCGGCTGACGGCGCGCGGCATTCCGGTACGGATCGGCTCCCGTTCCGGCACGCCGCGCTTCGACTGGGAGGCTCCCGCAAGCTGGGCTCCCGCACTCGAAGGCGTCAGCGCGGTCTACATCAGCTTCTATCCCGACATCGCCGTGCCGGGCGCCGCCGAAGTGATCGATGCGTTCACCCGCCTTGCCATGGAGCATGGCGTTCGCCGGCTGGTGCTGTTGTCGGGCCGCGGCGAGCATGAGGCGCAGCGCGCCGAAGAGATGCTGAAGGCTTCCGGGGCCGACTGGACGATCCTGCGCTGCGCATGGTTCTCGCAGAATTTCAGCGAAGGCTTTCTCATCGAGCCATTGCTGGCGGGCGAAGTGGCCCTGCCGGTCGGACCTGTCGGCGAACCCTTTGTCGATGTCGACGACATCGCTGACGCCGCCGAAGCGGTGCTGACCGAGCCCGGTCATGTCGGCCAGCTCTATGAGTTGACCGGGCCGCGGCTGTTGAGCTTCGCAGATGCGGTCGCCGAAATTGCCAAGGCGACCCGACGCGACATCCGCTTTGTCAGAATTTCGCATGATGAGTTCACCGCTGCTGTCGCGTCGCATGAACTGCCATCCGAAATCGTCTGGCTGCTCGATGAGCTGTTCTCGCAGGTCCTCGACGGCCGCAACGAGTCGCTCACCGACGGCGTCCAACGCGTGCTCGGCCGCGCACCGAAAGACTTTTCCGACTACGCAACCGAAACCGCCGCAACAGGCATCTGGAGTAACTGAGATGAGCAAGCTTGTTCCCGCCCTCACCATCATCGCCGCAATCGGCTCGGGCGTCGTCGGCGGCGTCTTCTTCGCCTTTTCCAACTTCGTCATGGCGGCACTTGCCCGGCTGCCTGTCCCGCAAGGCATCGCCGCGATGAATTCGATCAACATCACGGTGATCACGCCGACCTTCATGACGGCGCTGTTCGGCACCGGCCTGCTCTGTCTGGTGCTTATCGCGGCCGCTGTCATGGGCTGGAGCCAGTCCGGCTCGTACTGGCTGCTCGCCGGCGCGGTGCTCTACGTGATCGGCAACCCGATTGTGACCATGGTCTTCAACGTGCCGCTCAACGATGCGCTTGCCGCCGTCGACCCGGCCAGCAGCAATGGCGCCGCCGTGTGGGCCAACCATCTGAGCCAATGGGTGATGTGGAACCACGTCCGCACCATCACCGCCATCGTGGCGATGGCCTGCTTTATCTTCGCATTGCTGTGAAGAGGCCTTGCGAAACACAAAGGGCCCCGCTCAGGCGGGGTCTTTTTGCGTGTGCCCCTTTGACGTGTGGCCCTTGCGGTCGGAATGACCGAGATCGCGATCGGGGTCGATCACGTCGCGCACCAGCTGCTTGAGTTTTGCCGCATCGGGAAAGCCGCCGTCGCGCTTGCGATCCCAGATGAGAACATCATTGCAGGAGATGGTGAAGACGCCGCCGGTGCCAGGCACAAGCGTCACTTCGCCGAGATCGGTGCCGAAGGTGGAGAGCAGTTCCTGCGCCATCCAGCCGGCACGCAGCAGCCACTGGCACTGCGTGCAATAGGTGATGCGGATGGCGGGCAACGGCGCCCCGCTCCTATCGGATTGAGCTCTGTCCATATCGGATTGAGCTTTGCTCATATCCCAACCGATCACGCCGCGCTGAGCTTGGCCAAGGTCTCGTCGTCGACTTCGAAGTTGGCGTAGACGCTTTGCACGTCATCGTCGTCCTCGAGCGTGGCGACCAGCTTCATCAGCGACTGTGCCCGTTCCTCGTCGACCGGAACATTGTTCTGCGGCCGCCAGATCAGCTTCACCGATTCAGCTTCGCCGAGCGCGGCTTCCAGTGCCTTCGACACCTCGCCGAGATTCTCGAAGGCGCAATAGATCGTGTGGCCTTCCTCGTCGCTTTCGACATCGTCGGCGCCGGCCTCGATCGCCGCTTCCATGACCTTGTCGGCGCTGCCGGGCGATGCCGGATAATAGATCTCGCCGACGCGGTCCCACATGAAGGACACCGAACCGGTTTCGCCCATCGCGCCGCCGGCCTTGGTGAAGGCCGCGCGCACATTCGACGCCGAGCGGTTGCGGTTGTCGGTCAACGCCTCGACGATGACGGCGACGCCTCCTGGGCCATAGCCCTCATAGCGCACGGCCTCGTAGTTTTCGGCATCGCCCATCGACGCCTTGTTGATGGCGCGCTGGATGTTGTCCTTCGGCATCGACACCGCCTTGGCGTTCTGGATCGCCAGCCGCAGGCGTGGGTTCATCGATGGGTCGGGCGTGCCGCTCTTGGCGGCCACGGTGATTTCGCGCGCCAGCTTGGAAAACATTTTCGACCGCACCGCGTCCTGACGGCCCTTGCGGTGCATGATGTTCTTGAACTGTGAATGGCCAGCCATGGCACCCCTGTCGTGTTCGGCTAGAGCATCTCGCAGCCAGGTGGATCACCTCGCCCTTGCAAAATGCTCGAATTCAAATTTCAGAGCGTCCCAGGTGCAACCCGTGGAAGCACGGCGTTCTCTGCCGGAATGGCCGGCTTATAGATAAATCGGCTCAATTCGTCCAGCCGCGCCGTGCTGCCGGCAGCCAACAAGGACGTCTACAGGCGCTCATGCCTCCAGATCGGACTTCAGCCGGTCGATGATGCTGAGCGCATGGCCGGCATACTGGCTGATCCAGCGGTCGTGGATCTGCTTGATCGGCAGTGCGTTGAGATGGTTCCAGCGCTCGCGTCCGTCGCGGCGCGCGACGATCAGCTCCGCCTCCTCCAGCACCTTGAGGTGCAGCATGACGGTGCAGCGGTCGATGTCGGGGAAGGCATCGCACAGCATACCGGTGGTCTTCGGTTCGTCCTTCAGCCGATCGAGCATTTCGCGCCGGCGCGGGTGCGCCAGCGCCTTGAAAACATTGTCATCTTGCGATCGACTTGACATGTTATGTTTATATAACATATCGTCGAACCGATCAAGGATGGAGCTGTGGATATGTCTCTTGGATTCCGCGTTTCCGGCCGCATCGGCAAACCGGTCGCCGAAGTCTTCGACGCCGTCATCAACCCCAGGAAGCTGAGCGGCTATTTCACCACCATCGGCGGCGCCAGCGCACCGCTCAAGACCGGCACCAGCGTCGTCTGGTGGGGCACGGTGCCGGTCGAGGTCGACGAGGTGGTCAGGGACAGCCGTATCGTGCTGCGCTGGGACGCCACCGACGCCGACGGCAAGCCGGCCTACAAGACCCGCATCGAGATGAATTTCGAACAGCTGGACGATGGCGGCACCTTTGTCACCATCGCCGAAAGCGGCTGGCAGGAAGGCGCGGTCGGCCTGAAGAAATCCTACCTCAACTGCGAGGGTTGGTCGCAGATGCTGGCCTGCATGAAGGCTTATGTCGAATACGGCATCAATCTGCGCGACGGCTATTACCGCAGCGAGATGAAGGGCGAACCCGCCAACGAGACCAATGTTTGAGCAGCGAAAACGGAGGCCAGCGATGACGAAAGTAACACCGTTCCTGATGTTCGAGGGCAAGGCCGAGGAGGCGATGGCGCTTTATTGCGAGACCATTCCCGGCAGCAACATCCTCGACATCACCCGCTATGGCGCCGGTGAGGATGGCCCGGAAGGGACGCTGAAGCTGGCGCGCGCTTCGATCGCCGGCCTGGACGTCATGGTCTTCAACAGCCCCGTGCACCACGCCTTCGGCTTCACGCCGTCGGTCTCGTTCTATATCGACTGCTCCTCCTCGGAGGAACTGGACCGCATCGTCGACGCACTGGCGAAGGATGGCGGGTTCCTGATGCCACCCGACAATTACGGTTTCAGCCGCCGCTTTGCGTGGTTGAACGACAGGTTTGGTGTCTCCTGGCAAGTCAACCTGGCCTGACCGAACCTGGCCGAAACGATCACGAAGACACCCAAGCGCAGCGCAATGGAGACAGCAATGACGACGAAAATCACCGGCGGCATCAACATCGCCATGAAGGTGCCGCCGCATCAGTTTGAGGCGACGATCGCCTTCTACCGCGATATCGTCGGCCTGAAGCCATTCACCGCCAAGGCGCCGGCGATCGGCTTCGAGCTCGGGCCAAACCGCCTATGGATCGACGAGGCGCCGATGTTTAGCCAAGCCGAGGTCTGGCTGGAACTGTTCACCGAGGATTTCACGACCGCTGCCGCACACCTCGCCGAGGCCGGCGTCGTGCGTTGCGATGCCATCGAGCCCTTGGGCGAAGGCTTTCGCGGCGGCTGGATCACCAACCCGGCCAGCGTCGTCCACATGCTGCGCGAGCCCGACGCCTGGTGAGCGCCAAGGCCAGAAAGGAGACCGCCATGGAGATCCGCGAAACCCCGACAGCCGAAGCCGGCATGCTGATCCGGCGGCCTGTCGCCGAAGTGTTCGAGGCCATCGTCGATCCAGCCGTCACCACCAAATTCTGGTTCACTCATGGCAGCGACCGGCTGGACAGCGGCAAGGAGGTCCGCTGGGAATGGCGCATGTATGGCGTCTCGACGACAGCCAAGGCCAGCGAGATCGTCAGGAACGAAAGGATCGTCATGCAATGGAGCGATCCGCCGACCACGGTGGTCTGGACCTTCAACGAAATGCCCGGGGATGCGACCTTTCTCGAGGTCCGTAACTTCGGTTTCGCCGGGACGGGCGACGAGCAGGTTAAGGAAGCGATCGGCTCGACCGGTGGCTTCACGCTGGTGCTGGCCGGCGCCAAGGCCTGGCTGGAACAGGGTCTGACGCTTGGCCTGATAGGCGACCGCCACCCGAAGGGCGTGCCGGGGCGTTAGATGCCCCAACACCCCGATGCTCAATGCCCGTCGCCGGGCTTCGCTTTCCTGCGCCGCCGCGCCAGCATGTTGAGCCCCTCGACCAGGGCCGAGAAACCCATCGCCGCGTAGATGTAGCCCTTGGGCACGTGGTAGCCCATGCCGTCGGCGATCAGCGTCATGCCGATCATCAACAGGAAGCCCAGGGCCAGCATGACGATGCTGGGGTTCTTGGCGATGAAGTTGGCCAGCGGACCCGCCGCCAGCATCATCACGCTGACGGCCACGATCACGGCGATGTACATGATGGCGATCTCGTCGGTCATGCCGACGGCGGTGATGATGGAATCGATCGAAAAGACGAGGTCGAGCAGCAGGATCTGGAAGATCGCGCCGGCAAGCGAGATCTTGAGCGTCTCACCCATCATCGTGTCCTTGTGGTCGTCGGGATCGACCGTGTGATGGATCTCCTTGGTCGCCTTCCACACCAGGAACAGGCCGCCGGCGATCAGGATCAGGTCGCGCCAGGAGAAGCCATGGCCGAAGGCGGTGAAGACCGGCGTCGTCAGTTGGACGATGATCGAAATGGTGGCCAGCAGCACCAGCCGCATGACCAGCGCCGCCGAAATGCCGAGCCGGCGGGCGCGGGCCCGCTGCGCTTCCGGCAGCTTGTTGGTCAGGATCGAGATGAAGATCAGATTGTCGATGCCGAGCACAATCTCGAGCACCACCAGCGTCAGCAAGGCGACCCATGCGGTTGGATCGGAAACGAATTGAAAATGCGGCGCAAGAAATTCGATAAGCTGCATGGAGGTCGTTGTCCCCTCTTTTAACGATCTGAAGCAGATGTCGTCGGCAGTTAGGTACTGCGCGCGCCGATATCAATGTCATGACCAGAAGGATGGAGCCGTTTCTTCCAGTCTGGGCCCGCGACGAAACGGCGCGATCTTCTCGGTCAGTCCGGTACGATCGGAAATATTGACACCGACCCCACACAAGGTCGCCGGGCCGGTCGCTGCCTCGAAGCGCCCCTTCGGCACTTTCGACAGGAACCGGTTGAGCGGTTCCTCCTTGTCCATGCCGAGCGAGGAATCATAGTCGCCGCACATGCCGGCATCCGACAGATAGCCGGTGCCGCCATTGAGGATCTGGTGGTCTGCGGTCGGCTGGTGGGTGTGGGTGCCGACGACTAGGCTGGCGCGGCCGTCGACAAAATGCGCGAAGCACATCTTTTCCGAGGTTGCCTCGGCATGGAAGTCGATCACCACCGCATCCGCCTGTTCGCCGAGCGGGCAGGCGGCAAGCTCGCGTTCGCCGGCCTGGAACGGATCGTCGAGTTCGGGATGCATGAACACCCGGCCCATGATGTTGGCGACCAGCACGCGCGCGCCGCTTCTGGCGATGTAGACGCCGGAGCCGCGCCCGGGTGTGCCTTTGGGAAAATTCGACGGACGTAGGAAGCGTTCTTCGCGCGGCGCGAAGGCCAGCGCATCGCGCTGATCCCAGACATGATTGCCGGTGGTTACGACATCGGCGCCCGCCGCGATGGTCTCGCGAAAGATCTCCTCGGTGATGCCGAAGCCGCCGGCGGCATTCTCGCCATTGACGATGACGAAATCGAGTTTGAAGTCCGATATCAGGCCGGGCAGTTGTTCCCACACCGCCGTGCGTCCCGTTTTTCCGACCATGTCACCGAGGAAGAGAAGTCTCATATGATCCCGCACCGAAAGTCAGCGAAGCAAAAGCTGCATGACATCCGCGAAAAGATCATGCCTCCATTATCTACAATTTTGGCGTGAAGCGGCGCAACCCGCTCTCGGTGAGTATTTCCGGGATGACCACGTCATGGTTCTCGTCCGGAACCTGTGCCACCTCCTGGCAGTCGAAGGCGATGCCGATCAGCCGGGGCGTATGCCCCTTGTCGACGAGCTTCGCGATCGCGCGGTCGTAATAGCCGGCGCCATAGCCGATGCGGTGGCCGCGCGCGTCGAAGGCGGCGAGCGGCACCAGCATCACCTCGGGATCGAGCACCTCGGCCTCTTCATGGGGCCCGACCGTGCCGAAGCCCATGTCGACCATCGGCGCGCCGCGCACCAGTTCGCGAAAGACGATCGTGGTCTTGTCGAGAATGGCGGGCAGGCAAAGCCTCGCGCCCTGTTCACGCAAGGCAAACATCAAGGGCCTTACGTCGACTTCCGAACGCATCGGCCAGAAGCCGGAGACGATTTGGCCGGGCTCGATGGCGAGATGATCGCGCGCCGTCTCTGCCATTTCGAGCGCCATCTCCACCCGCCAGAATTCATCGAGCGCATCGCGGCGTCCAAGCGCCTGGAGTCGCAGCTGTTTTTTCTGGTCTTTGAGAGATGTCATGCGCGGACGATAGAAAAGGCCGGATCGGGATTGCGTTTTGGGAGCGACGTTTTCCACCGCATCATCCACCGAAATGCGTGGATACAGGGGCAAGAAGTGACGATCCACACAACCGGTGGAGAGAGCGATCCCGGGAACCTACAAAGTAGGTGGGCGCCGTGTGAGAAAACCCACGGGTCTTCCCAGGGACAGCTCCCTAAGGATCGTTAAGGCCCCGGGGAAAATGTTCTCCTGCCGGGAAGCACAGACCGTCCCTCCCAATATAGGCCGCTCATCGGTCGAGCGCCAGTGAGACCGGCAGTCTCGGCGGCTTTATTCGCCATCCGCGCTGCACCCTTGCACAGGCCGGGCGGCGTCCTTACGGTCACAGGGTGAACCAAGGAGCAAAAATGCGTTTCGAAGGCACGGCGGCCTATGTCGCCGACAAGGATCTGATGGTGGCCGTCAACGCGGCGATCGCGCTGGAGCGGCCCCTGCTGGTCAAGGGCGAGCCCGGCACCGGCAAGACCGAGCTTGCCCGCCAGGTGGCGGCGGCACTTGGCCTCGATCTCATCGAATGGCACGTCAAATCGACGACGCGGGCGCAGCAAGGCCTTTACGAGTATGACGCCGTGTCACGGCTGCGCGACAGCCAGCTCGGCGATGCCAGGTTCAACGACATCAAGAACTACATCAAGCGCGGCAAGCTCTGGGAGGCGTTCGCGGCGGGCAAGAAGGTTGTGCTCCTCATCGACGAGATCGACAAGGCCGACATCGAGTTCCCCAACGACCTTCTGCAGGAACTCGACCGGATGGAGTTCTTCGTCTACGAGACCGGCGAGACCATCCGCGCTGCTATCAGGCCGATCGTCATCATCACCTCCAACAATGAGAAGGAACTGCCGGACGCCTTCCTGCGCCGCTGCTTCTTCCACTACATCCGCTTTCCCGACGTCGACACGCTGCACAGGATCGTCGACGTCCATTATCCCGGTATCAAGCAGAATCTGGTGCGCGCGGCACTTACCCAGTTCTACGAGATCCGCGAGGTCCCCGGCCTGAAGAAGAAGCCGTCGACCTCCGAGGCGCTCGACTGGATCCGCCTGCTGGTCGCAGACGACATCGCACCCGAGGATTTACGCGCCGACCCGAAGAACGCATTGCCCAAACTGCATGGCGCACTGCTGAAGAACGAACAGGACGTGCATCTGTTCGAGCGCCTGGCCTTCATGGCCAGAAGACAGCAATAGCGCTTTCCCCGACCGTGGACCGTTGCGGCGGGCCGGACAGGACGGCAGCTTCGGCCACAACCTTTCGCAGGAGATGAAATGTCCGAGATTATTGTCCGCCCGCTCGCACAGTCCGACCACGCCGACTGGAAGCGCCTGTGGACCGACTACCTTACCTTCTATGAAACCAGGCTGCCGGAAGAGGTCTATGCCGTCACCTGGAAGCGGCTGTTCACGGAAGGCGAATTCGAGCCGAAGGGTTTTATCGCCACGCTCGACGGCAAGGCGGTCGGCCTCACCCACTATCTCTACCATCGCTCAGGCTGGTCCGAGAAAAACAACTGCTACCTGCAGGACTTGTTCGCCGACCCGGACGTGCGCGGCAAGGGCATCGGTGCGGCGCTGATCAATGCCGTAAAGCAGGAAGCGGCAAAGATCGGCGTCAAGAATGTCTACTGGATGACGCACGAAACCAATGCCACGGCGCGCAAGCTCTACGACCACGTGGCGCGCCGCACCGGCTTCATCGAGTATGATCTGCTGTAGATAGACAATGTTCATCCCCTTCTTCCTCGAACTGAAGGCCGCACGTGTTCCCGTCTCGCTCAGGGAATATCTGTCACTGCTGGAAGGACTGGAAGCCGGGCTGGTCGACTATGACGTCGAGGGTTTTTATTACCTGGCCCGCGCCGCTCTGGTGAAGGACGAGCGCCACATCGACCGCTTCGACCAGGTATTCGCGCATGTCTTCAAGGGCATTGAAGCGCTGGGCGGACCGGATGCGGTGGACGTTGCCAACATCCCGGAGGAATGGCTGCGCCGGCTTGCCGAAAAGCATTTGACCGAGGAGGAGAAAAAGCTGGTCGAGGCGCTCGGTGGCTTCGAAAAGCTGATGGAGACCTTGAAGCAAAGGCTGGAGGAGCAGAAAGGCCGCCATCAGGGCGGCTCGAAATGGATAGGCACCGGCGGCACCTCGCCCTTCGGCGCCTATGGCTACAATCCCGAAGGCGTGCGCATCGGCCAGCACGAAAGCCGCAACCGCCGCGCGGTGAAGGTCTGGGACAAGCGCGAGTTCCGCAATTTCGACGATGCCGTCGAGCTCGGCACCCGCAACATCAAGATCGCGCTGAAGCGGCTGCGCCGCTGGGTGCGCGTGGGCGCCGAGGAGGAATTCGACCTGCCCGGCACCATCCACGCCACCGCCGAGCATGGCTATCTCGACGTGCAGACGCGGCCCGAGCGCCGCAACGCGGTCAAGCTTTTGATGTTCTTCGATGTCGGCGGCTCGATGGACGACCACATTAAAACTGTCGAAGAGCTGTTTTCGGCGGCGCGTGCCGAATTCCGCCAGCTCGAATATTTTTACTTCCACAACTGCCTCTACGAGGGCGTGTGGAAGGACAATCGCCGCCGCCATGCCGAGGTGATTCCGACCTTCGATCTCCTCCACAAATACGGCCCGGACTACAAGGTGATCGTCGTCGGCGACGCCGCGATGAGCCCTTACGAGATCGCCCACCCCGGCGGCTCGGTCGAGCATTGGAACCCGGAGGCAGGCGCCGTCTGGCTCGGCCGCCTGCTGCAGCAATGGCCGAATGCGGTATGGCTCAATCCCGAGAGCGAAAAGAACTGGGGTTACACCCATTCGATCGCCATGATCCGCGACATCTTCGGCGGCCGCATGTTCCCGCTGACGCTGGCCGGGCTCGAAAGCGCAACGAAGCAGCTTTCCAGAAAACACTGAGCAATTTCCGGAGCCACCATGACCTGCTTCCTCTGCCTGCAATGCGGCGTCCAATTCGCGGCGACGGAGACGCCGCTGCAACACTGCCCGATCTGCGAGGACGAGCGGCAGTTCGTGCGCTGGGAAGGCCAGGCCTGGATCGCGCCGCAGGAGCTCTCTGCCGGGCATCGACTGGTGATGCGGGATGATGCCGGCGTGCTCGGCTTCGGCATCGAGCCGCGCTTTGCTATCGGCCAGCGGGCGCAGCTGGTGCAGACGCCGCATGGCAATGTGCTGTGGGACTGCGTCTCGATGGTCAGCGACGAGGCGGTGGCCGAGATCAACCGCCGCGGCGGCCTGGCGGCCATCGCCATTTCGCACTGCCACTTCTACTCGGCGATGGCATGTTGGAGCGAAGCGTTTGGCGGCGTGCCGATCTATCTCCACGCCGACGACCGCCAATGGATCATGCGGCCGCATCCCTCGATCGTCAGTTGGCAAGGCGAGACGCTCGTCCTCAATCCGTCGCTCACGCTCGTCCGCTGCGGCGGCCATTTTGCCGGCAGCCAGGTGCTGCACTGGCAGCGCGAGGGCGGCAACGCCCTACTGACCGGCGACACGGTGCAGGTGACGCCGACGCGCCGCCATGTCAGCTTCATGTACAGCTATCCCAACCAGATACCGCTCAACGCGGCGGCCGTGCGCCGCATAGCGGCGGCATTGGAACCATTCGCCTTCGACGATATCCGCGGGGCATGGTGGGACCTGAACATCATCGGCGGTGGCAAGACGGCCCTGGCCACCTCTGTCGCGCGCTATCTGGCGGCGATAGGATGATGATCGCGAGCGTAAATGCGGGCAAACCTTGTAACAAATGCCTATTTGTTGCGAATATGAGGTTGCAACAAAGAACGAGCCGCCAAGGCTGAGGAGATCAAATGGACACCCACACTTACCCCGTCACCCGCACCGATGCCGAATGGCGCGCCCGGCTGACGCCGGAGCAATATGCGGTCATGCGCAATCACGGCACCGAGCGGCCGGGCAGCTGCGCTTTGCTCTACGAGAAGCGCGCCGGCACATTTTCCTGCGTCGGCTGCGACCAGCCGCTGTTCGAATCCAAGCTGAAGTTCGAGAGCGGCACCGGCTGGCCGAGCTTCAACGACCCGGTGCCCGGCTCGATCGAGACCACCGTCGACCGCAGCTATGGCATGGTCCGCACCGAGTGCCATTGCTCGCGCTGCGGCAGCCATCTCGGCCACGTCTTCGAGGACGGCCCGCCGCCGACCGGTCTGCGCTATTGCATCAACGGCGTGGCGCTTAATTTCGAGCCGGCGGCCTGAAGGGGCATCGCGCAGGCTTTCAGCAAAGGGCGGCTTCGGCCGTCCTTTTTCATGCTGCGTTCCGTCCGCTCAGACCACGACCGTGGCGATGAGCCACAGCGCCGAGCCCAGCAGCATCAGCGCGGCCTTGGCGCCCGATTTCTCGGCCGTCCGCCAGACCGCTATGGTGAGGAAGATGTTGTAGGGCACCGGTGCGAAATGCACCGCCAGCACGAGCCCGACCGGCATCTTCAGCGCAAGCAGGATCAGAGCGACCACGGACGAGGCAATGCTGATCCCCGTCCCGACCAGCAGCATGTCGCGCCAGAACAGCCGGTCGATCGGCACCTCGCCTTGCCAGCGCGAGCGGAAGAAGGATCCGGCGCCTTCCGGGGACACCGGCGCCCTACCCCTGTCCGAGCACATCGACAACGGCGCGCTCGACGCGCGAGCATTCCGTCACCAGCCAGTCGGTCATGGCGGGCCAGTTGTCCTCGGCAAAGCAGTTGACCCGCCACATCGAATTGATGCCGAGGCCCTCGCAACTTTGTTCCGGCCTGAGGTTAAGCCTCTCTTCGATCGCCGGCTGGAACGGCTTCAACCGCGACCAGCTTTGCGTGGCGCCGAACTTTTCGTTGCGGCCGAAAAAGACGCCGACATGGTTCTGCGCCGGCGCGACATACATGGAAATGACCAGGGCGAAATCAGGCAGCCCGCGCTGCCAGAACCAAGGCCCGCGCCGCGCCAGCCGGGCTCTTTCCTCCGGATGCCGTTCGGCGAACAGCGACCAGAAGCCACGATGGCGGAACTCCGAGGCGCGGCGTCCGCCGAAGTCGAATTCGCTCATGGTTCAAACCGTATTCACGGCAACCGCATCGGGCACCGGGCGGTTAGTCTTACACCATGCCGAGCGCTGCCATGTACAGATCGAGGATGGCATCCTCTTCCTGGCGCTCGGCCTGATCCTTCTTGCGCAGCCGGATGATGGTGCGTATCGCCTTGGTGTCGAACCCCGTGCCCTTGGCCTCGGCGAACACTTCCTTGATGTCGTCTGCGATCGTCTTCTTTTCTTCCTCGAGCCGCTCGATGCGTTCGATGAGGGCACGCAACTGGCCGGCGGCAACAGTCTGGCTGGTCTCGGTGATATCGTCGGCCATGTTTTTCTCCAAAATTGGTTCTGGGCCGCGACTCGGCGAAAGACGGCGGCAAATTTGAGCCGGTTCGATGCCCGACCGGCGGCGGCGGGTCAAGCTGTTATCGAACAAGGCATGAGGGCTGCCGACAGAAGCCGACAGCCATCTCGCTCACATGGACCTGGGCATGTCGAGATTCAGGCCAGGCCGAGCCGAGAATGGTGGCTTCCGCGAACCGGAGCAAAGCGTACTTAAAGTACGTGAGCGCAGTTCTACTGCGACGCAGTAGAACGGGGAAGCCCAGGAAGCCACTATTCGCAGGCCGGCATCACCTGAATATCGATATGCCCTAAGCGAACGCGATCAGCAGATCCTTCGCATCGATCTGGTCGCCGGCCTTGACCAGCACCTCGGCGACGGTGCCGTCGCGCTCGGCATGCAGCGCCGTTTCCATCTTCATCGCCTCGATGGAGAGCAGCACGTCACCGGCCTTCACCGCCTGGCCGGTGGCGACCGAAAGGGCGGAGACCACGCCCGGCATCGGCGCGCCGACATGCGCCTCGTTGCCAGGCTCGGCCTTGCGGCGCGCCTTGGCGGCGGAGGCGCCATGCGCCCGGTCCGGCACCTTCACGCGCCGCGGCTGGCCGTTGAGCTCGAAGAACACGGTGACCATGCCCTTGTCGTCGACATCGCCGATGGCGAGGCAACGCACGACAAGCGTCTTGCCCTTCTCGATGTCGATGAAGATCTCGTCTTCCGACTTCATGCCGTAGAAATAGGTCGGCGTCGGCAGGACGCTGACCGGCCCGTAGGTCTCCTGCGCGCCGGCAAAGTCGGTGAACACCTTCGGATACATCAGCCAGGAGGCGAACTCGTATTCCGAGAGCTTGCGCTCGAGCTTCTCCTCGATCTCCTTGCGGCTGGCCTCGAGATCGGCGGGCTTGAGCAGCGAGCCAGGCCGCGCCGTGATCGGCTTGTCGCCCTTCAGCGCCTTCTTCTGCAGCGCTGCAGGCCAGCCGCCGGGCGACTGGCCGAGATCGCCGCGCAGCATCGAGACGACCGAGTCCGGGAAGGCGATATCCCTGGCCGGGTTCTCGACATCGGCGACGGTGAGGTCCTGGCTGACCATCATCAGCGCCATGTCGCCGACCACCTTGGACGACGGCGTCACCTTGACGATGTCGCCGAACATCAGATTGACGTCGTGATAGGTCTGCGCCACCTCGTGCCAGCGCGTTTCCAGCCCGAGCGAGCGAGCCTGTTCCTTGAGGTTGGTGAACTGTCCGCCCGGCATTTCATGCAGATAGACTTCCGAGGCCGGCCCCTTGAGATCGCTTTCGAAGGCGGCATACTGGTTGCGCACCGCTTCCCAGTAGAACGAGATCTTGCGGATCCATTGCGGGTCGAGGCCAGGGTCGCGCTCGGTGCCCTTCAGCGCCTCGACGATCGAACCCAGGCAAGGCTGCGACGTGTTGCCGGAGAAGGCATCCATCGCCGCGTCGATGGCGTCGACGCCGCTCTCCACCGCCGCCAGCACGGTCGCCGCCGACAGGCCCGACGTGTCGTGGGTATGGAAATGGATCGGCAGGTCGGTCGCCTCGCGCAGCGCCTTGAACAGCACGCGGGCCGCCGCCGGCTTCAACAGGCCCGCCATGTCCTTGACGGCGATGATGTGGGCGCCGGCGGCCTGCAGTTCGCCGGCCAGGCCGACATAGTATTTCAGGTCGTACTTGGCCCGCGCCGGATCGAGAATGTCGCCGGTATAGCACATCGCCGCTTCGATCAGCTTGCCCTCGGCGCCGACCGCGTCCATGGCGACGCGCATGTTCTCGACCCAGTTCAGGCAGTCGAAGACGCGGAACAGGTCGATACCGCCGCTCGCCGCCTGCTTGACGAAATGCTGCACGACGTTGTCGGGATAATTGGTGTAGCCGACGCCGTTGGCGCCGCGCAGCAGCATTTGCAGCAGCAGGTTGGGGGCCGCCTCGCGCACCAGCGACAGCCGCTCCCAAGGATCCTCGGTGAGAAAGCGCATGGCGACGTCGAAGGTCGCGCCGCCCCAGCATTCGAGCGACAGAAGCTGCGGCAGGGCGCGCGCATAGGTGCCGGCAATATTGGCAATGTCATGCGTGCGCATGCGTGTCGCCAGCAGCGACTGGTGGCCGTCGCGCATGGTGGTATCGGTGACCAGAACTTCCTTCTGCTCGCGCATCCAGCCGGCGAATTTCTCCGGACCGAGCACGTCCAGCTTCTGCTTGCTGCCGCCCGGCACATTGCCGTTGAGATAGGGCACGACCGGTGCTGCCGCATCGGCCTTCGGCATCGGCCGGCCGCGCGTCTCGGGATGGCCGTTGACGCTGACATCGGCCAGGTAGTTGAGCAGCTTGGTCGCGCGGTCCTGGCGCTTGACCTGCTGGAACAGCTCCGGCGTCGTGTCGATGAACTTGGTCGTATAGGAGTTGTCGGCGAAGCTCGGGTGGTTGATGATCGCTTCGAGGAAGGTGAGGTTGGTGGCGACGCCGCGGATGCGGAATTCGCGCAGCGCCCGGTTCATGCGGGCAATCGTCTCGGCCGGCGTCGGCGCCCAGGCCGTCACCTTCTCCAGCAGCGGATCGTAGAAGCGGGTGATGACGGCGCCGGAATAGGCGGTTCCGCCATCCAGCCGGATGCCGAAGCCGGTGGCGCCGCGATAGGCGGTGATGCGGCCGTAATCCGGGATGAAATTGTGCTCGGGATCTTCGGTGGTGATGCGGCACTGCAAGGCATGGCCGTTCAGCCTGATGTCCTTCTGCGCCGGCACGCCCGATTGCGGTGTGCCGATGGCGAAACCGTCGAGGATGTGGATCTGCGCCTTGACGATGTCGATGCCGGTCACCTGCTCGGTGACGGTATGCTCGACCTGGATGCGCGGGTTGACCTCGATGAAATAGAATTTCCCGGTATCGGCATCCTGCAGGAACTCGACCGTGCCGGCGCCGATATAGCTGGTCTCGCGCGCGATCTTCAGCGCGTAGCCGCAAAGCTCCTCGCGCTGCGCCATTTCGAGATAGGGCGCGGGTGCCCGCTCGACGACCTTCTGGTTGCGGCGCTGGATCGAGCAGTCGCGCTCGAACAGGTGCACGGCATTGCCATGCGTGTCGCCAAGCACCTGCACCTCGACGTGGCGCGCGCGCTCGATCAGCTTTTCGAGATAGACCTCGTCCTTGCCGAAAGCGGCCTTCGCCTCGCGCTTGCCTTCCGTGACCTCGCGGGCGAGATCGGCCTCGGAACGGATGGCACGCATGCCGCGCCCGCCGCCGCCCCAGGAGGCCTTCAGCATCACCGGATAGCCGATCTCCTTGGCCAGTTTCTTGACCGCCTCCATATCGTCCGGCAACGGATCGGTGGCGGGAATGACAGGCACGCCGACTTCGATGGCGAGATTGCGCGCCGCGACCTTGTTGCCGAGACGGCGCATCGTGTCCGGCTTCGGTCCGATGAAGGTGATGCCCGCTTGCGCGCAGGCTTCGGCGAATTCGGGGCTTTCGGACAGAAGCCCGTAGCCGGGATGGATGGCATCGGCGCCCGAGAGCCTGGCGACGCGGATCACCTCCTCGATCGACAGATAGCTCTCGATCGGCCCCATATCCTTGATGAGATGCGGACCGCGCCCGACCTGGTAGCTCTCGTCGGCCTTGAAGCGGTGCAGCGAATATTTGTCTTCCTCGGCCCAGATCGCCACGGTTTTGAGGCCCAGTTCATTGGCCGCGCGAAAGACGCGGATGGCGATTTCTGACCGGTTGGCGACGAGGATCTTCGTGATGGCCAAGGACTGGGCTCCAGCAGCGGAAGGGACGGGAAATCGGTGCAATGATTAGCGTGAAAATGCTGCAGTGCAAACAAAATCAGCGCCGGTTTAAACCGATTTAAATCAATTATCCGGCCAACACTCGCACGCCTTAGCCCCAACGGACGGAACAATGGCGACAATTTCGATCCTGGATGCGATCTCTCCGCCTGAGGGGAGCCGGCAAGAAAGATCATCGGCCGACCGAACGCGCCAAAAGAAAATGCCCGGCGCGTTGCGCCGGGCATCTTGGATTTCAGACCTGTCAGAGCAGCTTATTTCGGGAACCAGGAATACTTGCCGTCGTCCTTCTTCTTCCACTCGTACATGATGTAGCCCGGCAGCTTCGGATCGCCCTTGGCGTCATAGGCAAGATCGCCCAGAACGGTCGGGAACGGGCCGTTTTCATGCATCGCCTTGGCAACGGCCTGCGGGTCGTTCGTCTTGGCGGCAGCAGCCGCCTCGGCGACCACCTGCACGGCGGCGTAGGCGTAGAGCGTGTAGGCTTCCGGCTCGAAGCCCTGCGCACGGAACTTCTCGACGAGTTCCTTGTTGGCCGGGATCAGGCGCGGATCGGGTCCGAACGTGTTGAGCGTGCCGGCGACGGCGTCGCCCGCGATCGCCGCGAGTTCGTCCGTCACGATGCCGGCACCCGACATCATCGGTGCCTTGAGGCCCTGGTCCGCCGACTGGCGGATGATCAGGCCGGCTTCGGTGTGCAGGCCGCCCCAATAGATCAGGGTGACGCCGGCTTCCTTCATCTTGGCGATGAGCGCCGAGAAGTCCTTGTCGCCGACATTGACGCCTTCATACATCACTTCCTTGACGCCGGCGGCGTTCATCGCCTTCTTGGTTTCATCGGCGAGGCCCTGGCCATAAGGGGTCTTGTCGTGCACGACGGCGACCTTGGCATCCTTGAAGTTCGCGGCGATATAGGCGCCGGCGATGCTGCCCTGCTGATCGTCGCGTCCGCAGGTGCGGAACACGTTCCACAGACCGCGCTCGGTGAACTTCGGGTTGGTCGCGGCCGGGGTGATTTCGACGATGTTGTTTTCGGCGTAGACTTCCGAGGCCGGGATCGAGACGCCCGAGTTGAAGTGGCCGATCACGAACTTGACGCCGTCGCCGACGAACTTGTTGGCAACCGATATGCCTTGCTTCGGGTCGGAGACGTCGTCGCCGACTTCAAGCTTGATCTGCTCGCCGTTGATGCCGCCCTTGGCATTGATCGCAGCGACCGCCGCCTCTGCGCCCTTCTGCAGCTGTGCGCCGAAGGCCGCGTTCGGACCGGTGATCGGACCGGCAACGCCGAACATTACATCAGCCCACGCGTTGCCGCCGAACGCGACAAGCGCGGTCAGGGCGACGGCGGACAAAAGTGACTTTTTCATTTAAACGCTCCCATTAACGGAGTGGGCGTGGATGAAGCTTTCATGCGATGCCCACCCTTATCGCAGAAAGCATAGTTTGCCGATTTTCAGGCACTTGTCACGCCGATTCATCCCTGACCCGGCGTTAATGATGAACCTCAACCTTTCGGTTTCCAGCTCAAGATTGAAGCTCTTTCGTAGAGCCAATTATACTGTGTGACCATCTGGTTGGTTCGTGTGTATTGATAGCCGACGAAGCCCAATATCATCAGCACGATGGTGTCGACGATATAGTACTGCAGCGAGAACATCGTGCCGTCGAACAGCGCATGATGGATGAAGCGGATGCCGATGCCGAGACCCAGCAGATAGGCGAAAAGCTGGATGAAGGAGCGCCATGTCTGGGCGCTGGCCTTGCCGGTCATCCAGGCCGCCCAGCCGCCGAGCAGGCAAGTGACGAAGAAGAACTGCCAGATCGAGGGTTCCTCATAGAGAATGCCCTGCATGATGAAGTCTCCCTAGCACGATCCCGAAAAGTTGCAGACTTTTCGGACAAGGATCATGCGACAAACAAACAAGTTGGAGCGGGATACCGGATGCACATTCCGCTCCAAACTCAGTGATGTCCGCCTTCGAGATAGGCGGCGCGCACTTCCGGATTGGCGAGCAGTTCCTTGCCGGTGCCGCTCATCGTCACATTGCCGTTGACCATGACGTAGCCGCGCGTGGCGAGCTTCAACGCGCCGAACGCGTTCTGCTCGACCAGGAACACGGTCAGTCCTTGCGTGCGGTTCAGCTCGCGGATGGCATCGAAGATCTGCTTGACGATCAGCGGCGCCAGGCCCAGCGACGGCTCGTCGAGCAGAAGCAGCTTCGGCCGCGCCATCAGCGCGCGTCCGATCGACAGCATCTGCTGCTCGCCGCCCGACAGCGTGCCGCCGCGCTGCGCGATGCGCTCCTTGAGCCGCGGGAACAGCGTGAACACCTTCTCGACGTCCTCGTCATAGTGTTTGAGGTTGTCGAGGCTGGCGCCCATCTGCAGGTTTTCCATCACCGTCATGCGCGGAAAGATGCGCCGGCCTTCGGGTGACTGGGCGATGCGCATGCGCGCGATCTCGTGCGTCGGCAACTGGGTGATGTCGGTACCGGCGAAGGTGATGGTCCCTGTGCGGGCGCGCGGAGCGCCGAAAATGGTCATCATCAGCGTCGATTTGCCGGCGCCGTTGGCGCCGATCAGCGCCACGATCTCGCCCTCCTTGACGGTGACATCGACGCCGTTCAGCGCCCGGATGTTGCCGTAGTAGGTCTCCACGCCCTTGATATCGAGCAGCGTTGTCCCGGCCATTATTTGCCCCCTCCACGCTTGCCCGACACAGGCTTGGCCGCACCGGTAGTCTTTGCGGAAGCATGGCTGGTCGCCACCTTGCCGGCATCGACGCGGCGCGAGAATTCCGTGTCCTTGCCCCGACCGAGCAGCTTGGCCTGCTTGACCCATTCCTCGCGCGCAATGCGCCCGTCAAAGGCGAGATAGGCTTCGGCAGCCTCGACATCGGCCTTCTTCCAGGCGCCGATCTGGTCGAAGTGGAAGATGCCGTGCTCGTTGAGCTTCTTCTCGTTGACCGTGCCGATACCCTTGATGCGGGTCAGGTTGTCGGCCTTGCCGCCACGAGGGGCGGCGAGGCGGTTCGAAATGCCTTCGGCCTTTGCAGCGGGCGCCTTGGCGGCCGTCTTCTTCGGTGCTGCTTTCGCCGCCGGCTTGGCCGGCGCGGCCGGTTTTGCGACGGGTTTGCTCACCACGGTTGCCGCGCGGGCATCGACCTGTGCCGCCTTCGAGGCGCCTTTCGACACCGTGACGCGCTCGCCATCGCTGTGTCCGACAGTGTCGGTCACAGGTCCGGCCAGGTATGATGACGACGTACCCGGGCCATGCGCCGCATCCGGCCCAATGTCGAGCTGCTCGATGACGTCCTCGTCGCCGACCTCGGTCAGCACGGTCTCGACCTCCTCGTCGTCGACGCCGAGATAGGCGGCGATGACGCGCGGATCGGTGCGCACCGACTGCGGATTGCCGTCGGAGATCTTGCGGCCGTATTCCAGCACCACGACATGGTCGGAAATCTGCATGACCACCGACATGTCGTGCTCGATCAGCAGGATCGAGGTGCCGGTGTTGTGCTTGATGTCCATCAAGAGCTCGTTGAGCGCCGCCGATTCTTTCGGGTTGAGGCCCGCCGCCGGCTCGTCGAGACACAGAAGTTCCGGACCCGTGCACATGGCACGCGCGATCTCGAGGCGCCGCTGCGCGCCATAGGGCAGATCGCCGGCCGGATCATCGGCGCGATCGACGAGATCGGCCTTCTCCAGCCAATGCCTGGCCAGCTCCATCGACTCGGCTGACGCCTTGCGGTAACCGCTGAAGCCGAACAGGCCAAGCACCGTATAGCCCGATGCCTTCATCAGCTTGTTGTGCTGGGCAACCAGAAGGTTCTCCAACAACGTCATGCCCGAGAACAGCCGGATGTTCTGGAAGGTGCGCGCCACCTTGGCGCGCGCCGGGATCTCATGGTTGGGCAGCCGCTCCAGCAGATAGGTCGAGCCGTCGGCCCGGTTGAGCGTGATCATGCCTTCGGACGGCTTGTAGAAGCCGGTGATGCAGTTGAACACGGTGGTCTTGCCGGCGCCGTTAGGCCCGATCAGCGCCGTGATCTCGCCGCGCCTGGCGGTGAAGGAGAGGTCGCCGATGGCGACCAGGCCGCCGAATTTCATCGACAGATGGTCGACCTGCAGGATGGCGTCGTTCATTTGCGTGGTCGCGTTCATCAGCCGTGGCCCTCCTTGGTGAAGGAGCTTGAGACAGCCCTTCGCTCCTTGAGGAAGGCGGTCGGTTCGCGACTGCCGACGAAGCCGCGCGGCTTCCACAGCATGACGATGACCATGGCCATGCCGAACAGAAGCATGCGGTAGAGTTCGGGGGTGAAGTCCGGCCCGAAGATCTGCTTGAGGAAGTCGAGTTCGCGCAGCGCCTCGGTGCCGCCGATCATCACCATCGCGGCAACCGCAATGCCGACCAGCGAGCCCATGCCGCCGAGAACGACGATGGCAAGGATGATGGCCGATTCCAGGAAAACGAAGGATTCCGGGCTGACGAAGCCTTGCCGCGCGGCGAAGAACGAGCCGGCGAAGCCACCGAACATGGCACCGGTTGCGAAGGCAGTCAGCTTGGTGGTGGTGGTGTTGATGCCGAGCGAGCGGCAGGCGATCTCGTCCTCACGCAAGGCCTCCCAGGCGCGGCCGACCGGCAGACGGCGCAGCCTGATGGTGACGAAGGCGGTAAGCAGGCACAGGCCCAGGATCAGATAGTAGAGGAAGATCTTGTAGTAGGCGCTCGAGGTCGCAATGTGCAGAACCTTGGCAATGTAGTTGGGATCCGACACGTTGAAGGTCATCAGGCCGAAGAAGGAAACCTTGGGAATGCCGGAGATACCGGCCGACCCGTTGGTGACCTCACGCCAGTTGATCAGCACCAGGCGGATGATCTCGCCGAAGGCGAGCGTCACGATCGCCAGATAATCGCCGCGCAGGCGCAGCACGGGGAAGCCGAGCAGCACCCCCCACAGAGCGGCCATGCAGCCCGCGGCTGGCAGCAGGATCCAGAACGACAGGCCGTATTGCGTGGCAAGAAGCGCATAGGCATAGGCGCCCAGTGCATAGAAGGCGACGTAGCCGAGATCGAGCAGGCCGGCGAGGCCAACGACGATGTTCAGCCCCCAGGCCAGCATCACATAGATCAGGATCTGGATGCCGAAATTGTCGACCCATTTCAGCGAGCCCTGCAGCCCTCCAGCAATCGACCAGGCGTTCAGCGACAGCACCGCGACCACGAGGATCGGGTATAGCACCAGCGCTGTGATGCCCAATTTGGTGAAGTTGGCATGGATGAAGGCGCGAAAGTAGTAGATCACGCAAGCCAGCACATAGATGACCGCCAGGGCGCGCAGGAATTGCAGATAGCCGGCAGGTTCCGCTCCCACCCATCCGGCGAGGGAGCCATTGAAGACGAACAGCAGCACCATCGCGACGACAGCCACGATGAACGCCGGCAGCGTGAAGAACCGTGACCCCACGCTGGCCGGCAACAGACCGGTGGCGACGTTGGCGATCTTCTGGTTGGCCATGAAGGGCTGGCCATAGGCGACATAGAGGAAACGGCCGACGGCCGTGGCGATCACCACGGCGGCGAGCAGGCCCCAACGCTGAGTCAGGACCAGTTCATTGGACATGTTCTGACCGGTCTTCAGACCGATGAACAGCACGAACAGGCCAAGCGCGATGGCACCGGCATAAAACGCTTCCTTAAGCGCGCGTTGGGTGGGGGTGGCGACGCTGTCGCTCTCACGAGATACGGTCACGGCCATGATCTCAGACCTTTTCGACTTCTGGCCGGCCCAATATGCCGGAAGGCAGGAAGATCAGCACGATCGCCAGGATCGAGAACGCCGCGACGTCCTTGTAGTCGATCGAGAAATAGGCCGACCACATGCTCTCGATGAAGCCGATCAGCAGCCCGCCGAGCACGGCGCCCGGCAACGAGCCGATGCCGCCAAGCACCGCCGCGGTGAATGCCTTCACACCCGGCACGAAACCGTCGGAGAAGGCCACCACGCCATAATACATCAGGAACAGCGTGCCGGCGACGGCGGCAAGCGAGGCGCCCATGATGAAGGTGATGGAGATGGTGCGGTCGACGTCGATGCCCAGAAGGGCCGCCATCTTGCGGTCCTGTTCGCAGGCGCGTTGCGCCCGGCCAAGCGAGGTCTTGTTGACCAGGTACCAGAACACCACCAGGAGCAGCGCGGTGACGATGACGATGATGATCTGCTTCAGCGACACGCTGACGCCGTTGATGTTGTAGACCTGGCTAACCATCGGCGGGATCGGCTTGTTGCGCGGACCTTGCGTCACCTGGACGAAGTTCGACAGCGCGATCGACATGCCGATGGCGGTGATCAGCGGCGCCAGCCGGAACGAACCGCGCAGCGGCCGGTAGGCCACCTTCTCGATCGTCCAGTTGTAGAGGCTGGTGAGCAGCATCGCCACGATCATCATGACCAGCAGCGCGATGACCACGGGCACCGAATAGAACAGCGCGCCGAGGATGAGGAAGACGATCAGCGCCGTGAAGGCGCCCACCATGAAGATGTCGCCATGGGCGAAGTTGATCATGCCGATGATGCCGTAGACCATCGTGTAGCCGATTGCGATCAGCCCATAGATCGATCCCAGCGTCAGCCCGTTGATAAGCTGCTGGACAAAATACTGCATGTGTACATGGCTCCCCTGGAATGTCGCCCATGCAGACGCATTCCTTTTCGTATTTCCCCTAGTCGTAAAGTTTCGAGCCCGGATTGCAACGTGATTTTTTTTGACCGCCCCGCGTGTTTCCGATTCACGTCGTTCCGACCGCCCGTTTTCTGCACCCGACCCCTGGACTATCGCGGACCCTATCATTGGCATAACGCAATGTCTTTGACGATTCGGCCGTATCATGCACCCCGTTTCGAAGAAATCGCCGTCAAAATTAGGTGATAAGAGGATTCGTTGCGTTCCTGACAGGGTTCGTCTTTTCGTCACACTCCTTTCCGCAAGGTCAGGATTCTCCTCACTTGACCACGAAACCATGCGCGAACGGATCGCGGTCGTCGATGAAGATGGTGTTCAGTCCGGTCATCCGCGCCCAGCCGCCGATCGAGGGGATGATCGCCGGTCTGCCCGCCACGGTGACCTCCTTTTCGACCTTGCCCTTGAACAGCGAACCAATGATCGATTCATGCACGAAGGCATCGCTCGCCCTGAGCTTGCCCTTGGCATGGAGTTGCGCCATGCGCGCCGAGGTGCCGGTGCCGCACGGTGAGCGGTCGATCGCCTTGTCGCCGTAGAACACGGCATTGCGGGCATCAGCCCCTTTCACCGTCGGCTTTCCGGTCCACAGCATGTGCGACAGCCTGTTGATGCCGGGGTTCTCCGGATGCACGAAGGAATATTTCTCGTTGAGCCGTTGCCGCACCACCGGGCTCCAGGCGATGAGGTCGCCGGCGGAATAATCCGCCATGTCGCGGTAGTTCTTCTGCGGCTCGACGATGGCGTAGAAATTGCCGCCATAGGCGACATCGACGGTGATCTCGCCGAGCCCGGGACATTCGACCGTCAGACCTTCGGCATGGAGGAAAGACGGCACATTGGTGATGCGCACTTCCTCGACATATTCGCCGACCTGTTTGTATTCGGCGATGACCAGCCCGGCCGGCGTATCGAGCCTCAGCACACCCGGCGTCTTCGGCTTGATCAGCCCGTGTTCGATGGCCATCGTCACCGTGCCGATGGTGCCATGGCCACACATCGGCAGGCAGCCGGAGGTTTCGATGAACAGGATGGCGATGTCGCAATCCTCGCGCGTCGGCGGATAGAGGATCGAACCTGACATCACATCATGGCCGCGCGGCTCGAACATCAGCCCGGTGCGGATCCAGTCATACTCGGCGAGGAAATGCGCGCGCCGTTCCATCATCGTCGAGCCCTCGAGCAGCGGGCCGCCGCCGGCGACCAGCCGCACCGGATTGCCGCATGTGTGGCCGTCGATGCAGAAGAAGGATTTCTTGGCCATGTCGTTCCTCGAAAAATTCAAAACCGTTGTGGACTGAAGGGGGCAAGATCAACAGACGCAACCTGCCCCAGGATGATTTCCCGGATCAACCGTGCGGTCGCCGCGGCCTGGGTCAGGCCCAGATGGCCGTGGCCGAAAGCATAGACCACCGGCCGGCTTCCCGAGGCCTTGCCGATGACAGGCACCGAATCCGGCAGCGAGGGCCGGAACCCCATCCATTCGCGCCCGCCCGAGGGATTGAGCCCGGGCAGGAACTGCTGCGCCTTCTGCAGGAGCGCCTTCGATCTGTTGAAATTGGCCGGCCGCTCGATGCCGCCGAGCTCGACGGCGCCGCCGACGCGCAGGCCCGTCTCCAGCGGCGTGATGACGAAGCCATGGCCGGAGAAGATCAGCTGCCGCTTCACGTCAAAGGCACTCCTGGGCAGCGTCGTGTTGTAGCCGCGCTCGGTCTCCAGCGGAATGCGGTCGCCAAGCTGCCGCGCCAGAAGATGCGACCAGGCGCCGGCAGCGACGATAAGGTGCCTTGCCTGCCTGGTCGTGCCATCGGCCAACGTCAGTGTCGCGCCATCCTGGTCCGCCGCGACCCGATCGATCCCAGCCCTCTCGAAGCGGGCACCCTTGGCCTCGGCGTAAGCCCACACCGCCTTGCCGAGCAGCTTTGGATCGGCCACCGTCTTCCAGCCCGGCACGAAGGTGCCCTTGATGAAGCGCGGGGAGAGGCCTGGCTGCAAACCCGCCAGGCCTTCGCCCTCGACATGGCGAAAGCCGATGCCGAAGCGCTCGCGCGCGGCCCAGCCGGACAGCGAGGCGCGGAACTCGGCTTCGCTCTCGTAGAGCTCCAGCGAGCCGTCCTCGCGCAGCATCGGCCGCGTGCCGGAGCGATCGAGCAGCCCCATCCATTCGGTTTCGGCGAGCTTCATCATGCCGGCCTGGGCGGCGAGGCTGGCTTCGTATTTCGCCGGCGCGCCGGCGCGCCAGAAGCGGATCAGCCAGGGCAGCAGCCGCGGCAGGTAGGCGGGCGGAATGCTGAGCGGGCCGAGCGGATCGGCCAGCCATTTCGGCAGGTGCTTGATCATGCCCTTGTGCGCCAGCGGCAGCACGTCTGAGAAGGCGAAGGCCGCCGCATTGCCGGAGCTCGTCTCCTCGCAGATGCCGGTGCGGTCGAAGATTGTTACGCTGCACCCCGCCTCGACAAGGAAGGCAGCGGCACAGATGCCGATGATGCCACCGCCGACAATGGCGATATCTTTCCCTTCTCCCCATTCACGGGGAGAAGGCGCCCCAGCGGCGGAGCGCTGCTCCTGTTCCGGGGATTTGGAATTTTCTGGCACGTCGGTGCTGTCCCTTATTCGGCTGCCACCAGTCTGTCCGCCGATAGAGGAGACGTCTGGAGCGACGGCAGCTTCGGCCGCACCGCCAGCGCATCCCGTATGATCTTCTCGACTGCCTTGCGGCGCTCGCCCGACAGCGGCTGGCGCGGCATGCGCACGCGGTCATTGGTATCGATTGCCAGCACTTCGGCAAGCTTGATGTTCTGTACCAGATAGGTCGAGACGTCGAGGTCGAGCAGCGGCCGGAACCAGCGGTAGATGGCGAGCGCCTCCTCGCGGCGGCCCTGCTTCATCAGTTGGAAGATGGCGACGGTCTCGCGCGGGAAGGCGGTGACCAGGCCGGCTACCCAGCCGATGGCGCCGATCGACAGCGCCTCGAAGGCGAGATTGTCGACACCGGTGAACAGATCGTAGCGGTCGCCAAGCCGGTTGATGATCTCGGTCGAGCGCCTGATATCGTCGGAGGATTCCTTGATGGCGACGAAGCGCTTGTCCGACGCCAACTCCTCCATCTGGTCGACGGTGACGTCGACGCGATAGGCGAGCCGGTTGGAGTAGATCATGACCGGCAGGTCGCCGGCCTCGGCGACCGCGCGCAGCGCCGCGACGGTCTCTTCCGCATTGGTGTGGTAGATCGGGCTCGGCACCACCATCAGGCCATCGGCACCTTCGCTCGCGGCGCGCCTGGCAATAGCGGCGGCCTCCCGGGTGCCCGCCTCATTGACGGTCAGCAGCACCGGCTTCTTGCCGGAGACTTTCTGCGCGGTCTTCAGCACCTCGATCTTCTCGTCAGGCGACAGCATCGGCCCTTCGCCGAGCGAGCCGCAGACGATGATGCCGTCGCAACCGGCCTCCATCTGCAGGCCGAAGCAGCGCTCCATTTCGGCATGGTCGAGCCGGTCGTCGGCGGTGAATTTGGTCGTGACGGCGGGGAAAACTCCGGTCCACATAATCGTGTCTCCATCTGATATATCAGCCGTATATCTGTTAAGAAACTCACTGTCAATGCGGAATCCGTTATGATATATCCAAAATATATCAGGAGGTCGCCTTTGATATCCATGGAAGCAACCATGACGTCCGAGCCGGCGGCGGCCAGGGCCTACCGCGTGCTCGAGCATATGATCGTCACGCTGGAACTGGCGCCGTCGAGCTTTGTCACCGAAGGAGCGCTTATCGAGAAGCTGGACCTCGGCCGCACGCCGGTGCGCGAGGCGATCCAGCGGCTGGCCTGGGAAGGGCTGCTGGATGTCAGGCCACGCGCCGGCATCGCGATCGCGCCGCTGCATCCCGGCGACTGGCTGCGCGTGCTCGACGCCCGACGCGGCGTCGAGGTGGTGCTGGCCCGCTCGGCCGCCCGCTTCGTCACCCGCGAGGCCGCCGACCTGTTTCACGAGGCGGCGCTGGCCATGCAGAAGGCGGTCATCTCGGGCAATGTGCTTGCCTTCATCCAGGCCGACAAGGCGCTGGACGAGGCGCTGGCGATGGCCGCTGACAACCGCTTCGCCGCGCGGCTGGCCGCGCCGCTGCAGACCCACAGCCGCCGCTTCTGGTTCCGCTACAAGGCGGATACGGGCCTGGCCGAGTCAGCCGAGCATCATGTCGCGCTGATCCGCTCGATCCTCGACGGCGACGAGGAGGCAGCCGCCAAGGATGCCAAGCGGCTGATGGCGCTGCTGCGCGGCCACGCCGAGGTCGCCGCGACGCGTTGAATGGGCGATCAGATTCCTTGCGCGGCGGCGATGGCGGTACTCTCCCATCCCTCACCGGTCGCGAAGATGCAGCTTCGGCCCTGCACGTCGGTCACCAGCATGGACCAGGTCCCGCTTGCCGAAACATAGATCTCGACAATGGCGGATTGCCCGACCACACCATAACCAAGCTGCTTTTGTTGAAAGGCCTGCGCCAGTCCCGCGACGAGGTCGTTGTGGCCGCCGCAGATAAATTGCGCCTGCGCCGAAAGCGCCGACAGCGCCAGCGCGGCGCCGATCACGGCTATCCTGATCCATCGAAACGAAAAACTGTGTGCCATCTGGCACCTCCTTCGCCTTGGCGTTCCGGCAAAGGGAGGCACATGGGGCAGCCTCAACGCACCGGAACGCTCCAGGCCGGGTTCGACGTCTTCATCACGTCACTCCTTCTGGTTTCCGGTCTGTCGTCAGGGAACCTTATCATTCCCTGGAATCGATATGGTGAGGCCCCGATCTGAAAACAAGCATCGCTTCGGAGCTTGCGGCGCGTTGCAGAGCAACGATCGGCGTCAGACTTCCGTCGGTTCGCGAAGTGCCGCCCATTTCAGCAAGGCGTCGAGGGCCGGGCACAGCGCCTGGCCCCAATCGGTCAGGCAGTACTCGACCTTCGGCGGCACCTGGTGGTGGACGATACGGCGAACGATGCCGTCGGCCTCCATCTGCCGCAGCTGTTGGATCAGCATCTTCTACGAGATCGCCGGGATCGCCCGTTCGAGGTCGGAGAAGCGCAGCACCTTGCCGCCGAACAGGTGAAACAGGATCACCAGCTTCCAGCGGCCCTCGAGGATGCGCAGCACATTCTCGACGCCGCTCGCCGCCGACAACGGCGTCAACGTCTCGGGCTTACTCTCAGGTAAGTACCTTACTTTTTCGTCTGTTCTTGTCATTTCACCAGTATATCTCATTTTAGAAGCCGGACAAGCGCCGCCGGCCTCGATGGGCGGCGGCAACCCCGCACCGGACACGACACCATGACCGCAAACCTTCCGCAGCCGCTGGCCGACTATTTTGCCGCCAAGAACCGGCACGACATCGACGCCATGCTCGTGCCTTTCTCGTCAGACGCCACGGTCAAGGACGAAGGCGAACCCCATCGAGGCTCAGTCGCCATCCGCGGCTGGATGGAGGCAACGACACGCAAATACCGGGTGTCCGTCGAGGTCGCCGACGTGACGGTCAACGGCGATAAATGGCGGATCGCCGGCATCGTGTCTGGAAATTTCCCCGGCAGCCCCGCGACACTCCACTACGTCTTCACACTGGCCGATGACCGGATCGCGCGGCTGGAGATCGGCGCATGACCTTCGTCCAGAAATTTGCGGTCGACGATCGGGAATTTGCCGGCAAGCGCGTTCTGGTCACCGGGGGCACAAAGGGTGCCGGCGAGGCCATCGTGCGTAGGCTTTCGGCGGCGGGAGCGATGGTTGCAACCACCGCTCGCTCGGCGACGGAAGCATGCCAGCCGAAGCTGTTCATGCGGGCCGACATCAGCACTCTGGCAGGCGTCGAAAAGGTCGCCGCGGGTGTCATGGAGCAGCTTGGTGGTGTCGACATCATCGTTCACAACGTCGGCGGTTCGAAGAGCCCAGGAGGAGGATTTGCCGGACTGTCGGAGCAGGCCTGGCAAGATGAACTGGACCTCAACCTGCTGGCGGCAGTGCGGCTCGATCGCCTGCTTGTCCCGCATATGATCGAGCAAGGTTCAGGCGTGATCGTTCACATGTCGTCGATCCAGCGCCGCCTGCCGCTGCACGAATCCACAATCGCCTATGCGGCGGCCAAGGCAGCCCTTTCAACCTACAGCAAGGCGCTGTCCAAGGAACTCGGCCCCAAAGGCATCCGCGTCAACACCGTGGCGCCGGGCTGGATCCACACCACTGCTTCGGAAGCCATGGTGAAGCGGCTGGCATCCCACTCGGGCTCGGATGAGGCAACCGCCCGCCAGGGCATCATGGATGCGCTGGGCGGCATCCCGATCGGCCGGCCGGCATGGCCGCAAGAGGTTGCGGAACTCGTGGCATTCCTTGTCTCGGACCGCGCCTCGGCGATCCACGGCGCCGAATACGTCATCGACGGTGGCACCATACCGACGGTCTGACGGAGGCAAGCGGCCGACAAAAAAGAAAGAGGCGGGATGAGCCGCCTCTTTCTTGTTTTGGAACGTTTCCCAATCAGTTCATCGTCGGGATGACGAACTCGGCGCCATCCTTGATGCCGGACGGCCAGCGCGACGTCACCGTCTTGGTCTTGGTGTAGAAGCGGAAGGCGTCCGGGCCGTGCTGGTTGAGGTCGCCGAAGGACGACGCCTTCCAGCCGCCGAACGTGTAATAGGCGATCGGCACCGGGATCGGCACGTTGACGCCGACCATGCCGACTTGGACACGGCTTGCGAAATCACGCGCGGCGTCGCCGTCGCGGGTGAAGATGGCGACGCCATTGCCCATTTCATGGTCGTTGGCGAGCTTGATCGCGCTCTCATAGGTCGGTGCACGTACCACCGAGAGCACCGGCCCGAAAATTTCTTCCTTGTAGATGCGCATGTCCGCCGTGACATTGTCGAACAGGCAGCCGCCCATATAGTAGCCGTTCTCATAGCCCTGCATCGTGAAGCCGCGGCCATCGACGACCAGCTTGGCGCCTTCCTTGACGCCGGTATCGACGTAACCCTTCACCCGCTCCAGCGCCTGCGCCGTCACCAGCGGGCCGAAATCGGCGGCCGAATCCGTCGACGGTCCGACCTTCAGGCTCTCGACGCGCGGGATCAGCTTTTCCATCAGCCGGTTGGCCGTGTCGTTGCCGACCGGCACAGCCACCGAGATCGCCATGCAGCGCTCGCCGGCGGAGCCGTAGCCGGCGCCGATCAGCGCGTCGACGGTCTGGTCCATATCGGCGTCAGGCATGATGATCATGTGGTTCTTGGCGCCGCCGAAGCACTGCACGCGCTTGCCCGCCGCGGTGCCGCGCGAATAGATGTAGTGGGCGATCGGCGTTGAGCCGACAAAGCCGACGGCCTTGATGTCGGGATCGTCGAGGATGGCGTCGACGACTTCCTTGTCGCCGTTGACGACGTTGAGGATGCCAGCCGGCAGGCCGGCCTCGAGGAACAGTTCGGCGATGCGGATCGGCACGCCCGGATCACGCTCCGACGGCTTCAGGATGAAGGCGTTGCCGCAGGCGATCGCCGGGGCGATCTTCCACAGCGGGATCATCGCCGGGAAGTTGAACGGGGTGATGCCGGCGACGACGCCGAGCGGCTGGCGCATCGAATAGACGTCGATGCCGGGGCCGGCGCCATCGGTGAACTCGCCCTTCATCATGTGCGGCGCACCGATGCAGACTTCGACCACTTCGAGGCCGCGCTGGATGTCGCCCTTGGCGTCGGCGATGGTCTTGCCGTGCTCGCGCGCCAGTATGTCGGCCAGTTCGTCATAGTCGCGGGCGACCAGTTCGAGGAATTTCATCAAGACGCGAACGCGGCGCTGCGGGTTGGTGGCGGCCCATTTCGGCTGCGCCGCCTTGGCATTCTCGACCGCCGCGCGCAGTTCCGCCTGCGAGGCCAGCGCCACCGTGCCGCGCACGGAGCCGTCCATCGGCTGCATGACGTCCTGCTTGCGGCCGCTGGTGCCGGCGACACGCTTGCCGCCGATGAAATGACCGTATTCGATCATGATATCTCTCCCTTGTTTGTGATGGACGCATTGTCCGCCTTTGCGATGGCGAAGGCAACGCGAGGAAGAACGCAACCGTTGTGCAGCAAATAGATAACGATTGACGGGCGCGCATCAATTCTCGCAAATGGAGGACCGCAAGATATCTCCTGGGGATTCCCATGAACTGGGATGACGTCCGTATCTTCCTCGCCGTGGCACGCGCCGGCCAGATCCTGGGCGCAGCCAAGCGGCTGGAGCTCAACCACGCCACCGTCTCGCGCCGCATCGCCGCGCTCGAAGACGCATTGCGCACAAAGCTCTTTCGCCGTCTGACCACAGGCAGCGAACTGACGCCGGCCGGCGAGCGCTTCCTCGACATTGCCGAGCGCATGGAGGGTGACATGATCGCCGCGCGCTCGACCATATCAGGCGAAGGCGACGATATCTCCGGCACCGTGCGCATCGGCGCGCCGGACGGGTTCGGCGTCGCCTTCCTGGCCAGGCGCCTCGGCGAACTGACCGCACTGCATCGCGAGCTGACGATCCAGCTCGTGCCGGTGCCGCGCTCCTTCTCGCTGTCCCGTCGCGAAGCCGACATCGCCATCACCGTCGAGCGGCCGACCGAGGGCCGGCTGGTAGCGGGTAAGCTAGTCGATTATTCGCTGGGCCTGTTTGCCTCGCGCGCCTATGCCGAGGCCAATGGCCTGCCCAAAACCGCGGCCGAACTCGGCCGACACACCCTCATCGGCTATGTGCCGGATCTCATCGTCAGCCCTTCGCTCGACTACGCGGCCGAATTCAGCGCGGACTGGCGCACCAGCTTCGCCATCTCCTCGGCACTCGGCCAGGCCGAAGCGGTGCGCTCGGGCGCCGGCATCGGCATCCTGCACACCTTCGTCGCGCGCTCGATGCCGGAACTGGTGGCCGTCGATGTGGTGGCGCCCATCCGCCGTGCCTACTGGCTGGTCTATCATGAATCGGTGAGGCCGCTGCGCCGCATCCAGATCGTCGCCGGCTTCATCACCAAGGCGGTGGAGCGGGAAAGAAGTCTCTTCCTGTAAGGCGCTCAGGGCCCATCGAGAACGAACGAACTCGCCACCCGTTCGGCCTCGTCGGCCAGTGGCGCCCACTTCTGCTTCATTTGCTCGAGGCTGTCGCCCGTGAGCCCGCAAGTCACCAGACCGAAGTGGGTGCCGCGCAGCGAAAGCACGACCTTGGCGTGACCGGGGAAGCTGGCGCTGCCGTCGCCGACCTGGAAATCCATATCGGCAATTCGTGCCGGATAGCCATCGGGAAAGCGGATCAACTTTTCGTTGCTGAAGGCCGCCGAGGTAAAGGCGGCTCCCACCATCTCTTGCCAGGCCTGCGGCGACCAGCCCCTTTCGAGAAATGCCTTGGGATCGGCGGGTGAACCGGACGCCTGCGGATCATAGAGACCGACCGATATCCGGCAGGTCAGGCCCTGATCACCGGATTTTATCTTCAGCCGCATCGTCTTGCCGGAAGGCGCCTCGTTTCTCCACCCTTCCGGAAAGGTCAGGGAAAATCCGTTGTCCTTGTCGTGAACGGTCTTGTCGGCGGCGTTGGCCGCCGAGATGCAGGACAGAAATACGACAGCTGTAGCCGCAAAGCCGATACGCATCACTGGTGCTCGCGAAATGCCAGACGGGGTCGATGCGCCCGGCAGGTTGTATCGCTGCGGTAATAACACGGTCTGGTGATACACGCCGCCTTTTGCTTGCCACAAAACCGGCCAGTGTGGCATCAGGCATGCGGTCGCCGGCCATTGGCAGGGCCGCCGGTGGGAATCGTTCAGAAAGCTGGCGCGGAAAAAATGCGAGCCGTTCTTGCCATCCTGCCGCTGATTTTCGTTTCGGCCTGCGCCAACCCGTGGACAAAAGTGCCGGAAGCCGAATTGCCCAAGCCGATCCGTTACGCCATGGCGCGCCCCTCGCCTTTCGTCTTCGGCAATTATTGCGGCCCCGGCACCCGCACCGGCGATATGTCGGCCCGGCCGGTCGACCGCCTCGACGCGGCGTGTCAGACCCACGACGCCTGCTACATCGCGCGCCACAATCATTGCGATTGCGACGGCGCGCTCGTCGCCTCCGCCCGGGCGATCCGTGATGACAAGACGGCGCCACGCAAGATGCGCAGCGAGGCGGAATTGCTGATCGCTACCTTCGCCATCCCCGTCTGCAAGGTGTTTCCCCAAGGCTTCATGCCGCCGCGCGACCCGGCTCAGTTGAGCGCCATGAAGGCCGGAGCCACCGGGTGAATCGCCACGCATTTATCATCCTTGCCCTGTTCGGGCTGACCGCCCTTGCCGGTTGTGCCGGCACAGGCCGCAATGCCTGCAATCTCCTGCCGGGACAGGCGGCCTGCGCGCGGCCGTCTCTGTCGGCCAGCACGCCTGGGCCGCAGGTCGCCGCGTCGCAGTTTTTTGGCGATGCCGGCGCCAGCGACTACGAAAGACGCTTCCTGGCGCTGCTCGCCCACAATCAGCTCGGCGCCATGGATCGCGCCAACGGTACCGGCCCGTTCGGGCGCAACCGCCGCGATGTGCAGAACAGCGGCTTCCGGGCGACCTATTCGACGCTGCAGCAACTGGCCGAACCACTCGCCAGGACACATCTGCCGTCGGCCAATGGCGGTAGCGGCGTGGGCCATTTCGACGGACGCTGGCGGGTGTCGCGGCAGACGCTCTACATCGATGCGGCGGCACGGCCCTCGTCACCCAAGAGTTTCGATTTCTCCGGCCTGCAGGCGCGAAGCACCGAGATCGTCGTGCGCCAGGCCGGAGAGCAGCCGGTCGAGATCGAGGCCACCTGCGACGGCGCGTTGGCGATCCGCGCCGCCGGAGCCTCGCGCACCATCGCCGCCGGCGCGGCATTTCGTTTTCGCCTGTCCGGCGAGGACGACACGGTCAGCCTGTTTCCCAGCGACAGCCTGAACCGCTGCACGGCAAGGATCCGCTCCAGCCTTGTCCCGGCCGGGGCGCCGCTCACCATCCGGCGCGAAGAGACCGCGGATCCGGCTCTCGCCAGCTTCGACAGCCGCTACGAGCGCTGCCCGGTCCCCGAAAGCGCCGGCCTCGACGCGCTCGAGCGCGCCTTCTATGCCAGCCGCTGGCTGTCGCAGACCTGCGCCCTACCCGTCGGCGAGCCCAGGCTGCTGCGCAAGTCGCGCGACGGCTTCAACGCCAAGGTCGAGGCGCTGATGGGCGCACCGCTGTCCGATGCGGCGATAGACAAAGGCGACCCGGAGCTGCCTCTCGATTTCTCCAGGGCGCCACGGCTGAAGCTGATCTATCTGTCGTCGCTGGAATTCAAGGCGGACTTCTCCGGCTGCATCATCGAGCGGCTGATCCGCCATCATGCCGCCCTTGGCACCAAGGTGCGCATACTGGTCACCGACGTGCTGGAGCGCGAAAAGGACGACGCCATGCTGCACCGGCTGGCGGCCGAATTCCCCAATGTCGAATTGCAGGAATACCGCTGGCGCGCCGATCATGGCGCGCCGATCGACGAGCAGATTTCACAGCTGCACAAGACCCATCATATCAAGATGCTGGCGACGCTGGCTGTGGACCCTGCGCGCTCGCGCGTCATCATCGGCGGCCGCAACATCCATGACGGCTTCCTGTTCCATAGTCCGATCGACCTGTCGCGCTATCCGGACCTGCAGCAATACGGCAAGACCGACGGCTTTTCGCTGAACTACTATTCGAACTGGAGCGACTTCGACATCGAGTTCGCCGACCGGGCGACGGTCGAGACGCTCGCCGCGCATCTATCGACGATATGGTTGCGCGACGCCGACACCAATCTGGCGCGCCCCTTCTCCATCCCGGTCCATGGAAATGGCCGCCCCCAGGGCAATGCCCGGCATTTCATCTCCGTGCCCTATGAGGACGACCATGCGCTGGAGGACTATTTCGTCGAGCTGGTCGATGCCGCCCGGCAGCATATCCAGATCGTCAATCCCTACCTCAATCTGACGCCGAGCCTCGCCCATGCTTTTGACCGGGCGCTCGCCCGCGGCGTCAAGATCGACATTGTCGGCCGCATCGATCTCAAGGGCGATATTGGCGGCAAGTTCCTCACCGCGCTCAACAAGCTGTTCGTCGAGAAATATGGCGACCGCATCAACATCCGCGAGTTCAAGGCGCCCGACGTGGTGCTGCATTCCAAGATCATGATGATCGACGAAAGGCTGGTCGCCATCTCCTCGGTCAACCTCAACAACCGCAGCTTCTTCCACGATTCAGAGAACGGCATGATGGTGCTCGATCCCGCCTTCTACGTCAGGATGAAGCCGATCTATGACGACTATCTCGCCCATTCGAATCCGGTTTCCAGCAACGTGACGATCCCGTGGATCTATCGGCTGCTGTTCGACGAAGCCTGGGTCAAGCAGGCGTTCTGATCTCCCGCGCCGCCTATTTCAGGTAGCGCTCCTGCGCCAGGGCACGGGCATCGATGTCAGGCACCTTGTTCGACATGATGTCGGCCAGCACCTTGGCCGAGCCGCAGGCCATGGTCCAGCCGAGCGTGCCATGGCCGGTATTGAGGAAGAGATTGGAAAGCTCGGTACGGCCGATCAGCGGCGGCCCATCCGGTGTCATCGGCCGCAGGCCGCACCAGAAGGTCGCCTCGCGCATGGCGCCGGAGCCCGGAAAGAGATCGCCGACCGAATGTTCGAGCGTGCGCCGCCGCGATTCGTGCAACCTGAGGTCAAAGCCTGAAATCTCGGCCGTGCCGCCGACGCGGATGCGGTCGCCCAGCCGGGTGATCGCCACCTTGTAGGTTTCGTCCATCACGGTCGACACCGGCGCCAGGGCGGCATCCTTGATCGGCACGGTGATCGAATAGCCCTTGACCGGATAGACAGGGATCGACCGCTTCATCCGGCGCATGAAGCCGGCCGAGTAGCTGCCCAGCGCCATCACATAGGCTTCGGAGGCCTTGAACCCCTTGCTGGTGCTGAGATTGGCAATACGGTTGCGGCTGCGCAGGACGCGCCAGATCGTCGTGTCGTATTCGAACTTGACGCCCCGCGCCACGCAGAGCTGGGCCAGTTTCTCCGTGAACATCTTGCAGTCGCCGGTCTCGTCATGCGGCAGCCTCAGCCCGCCGACGAATTTCTCGCGCACGCCGGCCAGCGCCGGCTCCGCCGCGATGCAGCCGTCCTGGTCGAGGATCTCGTAGGGCACGCCATATTTCTTCAGCACATCGACATCGCCACCGGTGCCGTCGAGCTGCTTTTGCGTGCGAAACAGCTGCAGCGTGCCCCGGCTGCGCTCGTCATAGGTGATGCCGGTCGCCTCGCGCAGCGCCTTCAGCGTGTCGCGGCTGTATTCGGCCAGCGGCACCATGCGCGACTTGTTGATGGCATAGCGCTCCGCGGTGCAGTTGCGCAGCATCTTGACCAGCCAGGTCCACATATGCGGATCGAAGGCCGGCCGCACCACCAGCGGGCCATGCTTCATCAACAGCCATTTGATCGCCTTGAGCGGAATGCCGGGGCCGGCCCAGGGCGAGGCATAGCCGGGCGAAATCTCGCCGGCATTGGCGAAACTGGTTTCCAGCGCCGGGCCTTTCTGGCGGTCGAGCACCGTCACCTCGTGGCCGGCCTCGGCAAGATAATAGGCCGTGGTCACCCCGATGACGCCGCCGCCCAGCACCATGATCTGCATCGTTCACTCCTTGCCGCGCCGCGCGTCCTCAGGACGCCCGTGGACGCGACCGCATTTCTCGATTTGCGCATGATCCCAAATGAAAATCGATGCCGATTTTCGAGAACCATGCGCTGTTGCCCATTCACGCCGCCGAGGGACCGGGGTCGTCGTCTTCTGTCTGCCGCATTCCGGGCGTCTCGCCAAGAGGCCGCCAATCGTCTGCGGCGCTGTAGACGAGAGTGAGCCCGTGCGGTCGCCGCCCGTCGGCCCGGTCCCTCTGCCTGACCGCGCGCCGGGCAGCCTCCGGCTGGTAGAGCACGGCCTTGATCAGGATCGACTCCCGCCGGCCGTCGGCGTGCTCGATCGAAGCCGCTTGGCCCTGCGCCATGCCAAGCATGCACAGCCCACGCCTGGTTGCCACCGACAGGCTGGAGCCCACCGGCCCGCGCCCCTCGTTCTGCACCAGGGTACGCGTCTCGGCATGACCGGCATCGACGCTGAACACCACCCTGCTGTTCAGCGTGACGATATCGGGGCCGACCGAATCGATCGGCACGATATCGGCGCTTGAAAGCTTGTGTTCGAGCATGCGCACGATCGGATCCGCGAATGCCCGCCGGCGCTCCAGCATGACTTCGAGGACGGCGCGGTCCTTCGTCGTCAGGCAGCAATTCGTGTTCTTCATCACCGCCTCCTCGATCAGCGCCGCTGCGCGCCGGAGGCCGGCGTGTCGACGGCTTCGACGGTCACCGACAGTTCACGGCCGCCCCGACTGCTCCAGCACACCGCCTGCCCGGCCGCCGCCCCGATGAGCGCCGTTCCCATCGGCGTCAGCACCGAGATCCTGTTTTCGGCAATGTCGGCGTCGCCGGGATAGACCAGCATGATGCGCTGGGTCTCCCCGCCTTCGCCGCGGACCGTCACGATCGAACCCATACGCACCACGTCGGCCGGCATCGCCGCCGCGTCCGTGACGACGGCGCGGTCCATCTCGAAGAGCAGTTCCTCGGCCGTCTCGGGGGCACGGTCGAGCAACGCTCTCGCCAGGCCGGTCAACCTGTCATGGTCGGTGTCGCTGATCACAATCCGACTCGATGGACGCGGTCCTGTTGCATGTTGCATGGCACACCTCTTGGATCGGCGCATCGAATGGATGCGCGCTTGCCGCCGCACTGATGGCGGCGTGATGAAAGCCGGCAGCCACGAAGGGCTGTACGGCTTGATGGCGGTTTGGATGTATGGATGCCCCGATACGGACGGACGCCAGAAGGCGGCCGCGCCGGGGCTACGATCCCGCGATCGGGCAGACCCTGAACAAGGTTCTGGTGTAAGCGAGGTGGCTCATGCCCCGAACCTTGCCGACAGGCGCCCGCTTGTCAAGCGCGGCCAAACCGCTCAACCGCCGACATAGTGGCGGTGAAAGCGCGGGCCGAGACTGGCCAGGATTTCATAACCGATGGTGCCGGCATGGCCGGCGGCATCGTCGACGCTCTGCGAGGGACCGAGCAGCTCGACCACATCGCCCTCGCGCAGCCTGCCGGGCGGCAGGGCCGATATGTCGAGAATGATCGAATCCATCGACACGCGCCCGAGGAAAGGCAGGCGCACGCCCCCGAACCAGGCCGCCGAAGCGGAGCGGCGCAGCCAGCCATCCGCATAGCCGAACGAAATCGTCGCCAGGCTCAGCGGAGCGTCCGCGTGATAGCTGTGGCCATAGCCGATGCCGGCGCCCTTTTCGACGCGGCGCGTCTGCGCCACCTTGGCCTGCAGCCGCACCACGGGCAGCATCGGATTGGCCTCACCAGGCGTCGGGTTGATGCCGTAGAGCGCCGCTCCCGGCCGAGCGAGATCGTGATGGTAGGACGGCCCGAGAAAGATGCCGGAGGAATTGGCGAGCGAGGCAGGCGCCTCGGGCAGTACGGCGCGCAGCCGTTCAAAGGCCAGCCGCTGCTGCTCGTTGGCCGGATGGTGAGGCTCGTCGGCGCAGGCCAGATGGCTCATCACATATTTGACGTCGATGCCGTCGAACGCACTGCTATCCCCAGCCAGCGCCTCGACTTCGGCCGGCGCCATGCCGAGCCGCGACATGCCGCTGTCGACTTGGATGGCAGCCGGCAGCCGGCGACCGGCAGCCTGCGCCGCCGCGCGCCAGGCCTTCAACTGCGCGCCACTGTTGATGACCGCGCAAAGCCCAGCCGCCATCGCTTCCGGCTCGGAGCCAGGCGGCAGCCCGTTCAGCACATAGATATCCGGCCCGGTTCCGATCGCCTTGCGCAGCGCAATGCCTTCGGCCAGCAGAGCGACAAAGAAGATGTCGCAGCCTTCCCGGGTCAGTGCCGCCGCCACCTGGGCGGCGCCAAGCCCGTAGCCATTGGCCTTGACCACGCCCGCGCAGGCCACGCCGCCCAGCCGCGCCTTCAGCCGCCGGTAGTTTTCACGGATCGCGCCGAGATCGATCGTCAGGATCGCGCCGGCCGCCGCCTCGCTGACCGGCCACCCGGTGACGGTTTTCGCAGCGGACCGGTTGACGGCGTCGTTCATGGCGACCCTCATTGCATCGGCCTTCAATACGACCCTCGCACCAACGCGGCAACCTCGACGCGCGATTACCGCGCCAGATGGCTGAACGCCGCCACCACCTCTTCATAGACCTTGCGCTTGAACGGCACGATCAGGTCGGGCAGATCCTGCATCGGCCGCCACGACCATTTGTCGAATTCGGCGGTGTGGCCGCCGGGCGGCGGATTGATGTGGATTTCGCTGCTCTCGCCATGGAAGCGGAAGGCGAACCATTTCTGCGTCTGGCCGCGATACCGGCCCTTGAAGGCAATGCCGACGAGATGATCCGGCAGGTCGTAATTGATCCAGTCCGGCGCCTCGGCGAGCAGCGAGACGCTGCGCATGCCGGTCTCCTCATAAAGCTCACGCTCGGCCGCCTGCAGCGGTTCCTCACCCTTGTCGATGCCGCCTTGCGGCATCTGCCACAGTTGCGTCGTGCCGGCGAATTCGCTGTCGGGCTCGGCAATGCGATGCCCGACCCAGACCAGGCCTTCGCCATTGAGGATCATCAGCCCGACACAGGGACGATAGGGCAGCGTTTCGCGGTCGACTATTTTCGTCTTCGGCATCAGTCAGTCTCTCCAGCCATCTTGCGATGGCTAACCCTTTTGCGGATCGATCGCCACCGCTGAAATCGGCACGATCTCGATGCCGCGCTTCCTGGCCTCGGCAATCCAGGACGACACGGTGTCGACCGTGAGATCGAAGGCCGAGCCGATGCCGACGGCAGTGCCCTTGGCCCGCGCTGTGGCTTCGAGACTGTCGAGTTTCTTCAGGATTGCGCCGCGATCCTGCACGGCGTCGATCGCCGTATCGCCGGCTACGAAGGGCACGCCGTCCTTCAGCGCCAGGTCGGGCGCCAGGCTGCGCGCCGACGAACCGTCGTCTATATAGGCCAGACCCCGTTTGCCGAGTTCGGCCATGAACGGCCCCATTGCCGCCGGGTCGGCGGAGAAACGCGCGCCCATATAGTTCATGACGCCGGTGTAGTTCGTCGTCCGCGACAGCGCCCAGTGCAAACTCTTGAGGTTCTCCTCGGCGCTCGCCGCCACCGTCAGCGTGTTGCGGCCGGGGTTGACGTTGGGATAGTCGAACGGTTCGAGCGGCACCTGCATGACGATCTCGTGGCCACCCTGCCGGGCGGCTTGCATCCAGCGGCCGATGCTGTTGCCTTGCGGCGCGAAGGCCAGTGTCACTTCCGCCGGCAGCTTGGCGATCGCAGCCTGGGTGCCGGTCTGCGAGACGGCCAGCCCGCCGATGACGATCGCCACCCGCGCCCCGCGCGCGCCGGACCACGGCCGTGCATAGACATCGAAAGGCCGCCTTCCATCGGCGGAGCGTATCGGCAGCGGTCCGGTGTCGCTGGCTTCGATCAGCGCCTTGTCGGGAAGATGCGCGATCTTCAGGTTCTGCCCAATGCTCGATGGATCACGGATGACGATGGCGGCTTGCGGAGGGCCATCGCCCTCCTCCTTCTGCACATGGATGATCTGAGGACCACCGGTTTTGGACGGCGTTTCAACCTTTGGCGCCGCCACCGGGGCCAGAGCGGATGGCGCGGCGGCCGGCTCGGCCGCAGCCGTCACTTTCGGCGTCGAAACGGCGACCTCTTGCGGCTTTCGAAACGGCTTTTCCCGGAGCGCGATCGCGGCCGAGACGCCGACCAGCGCCAGCACGACAACGGTCGACGCAACCACGCCAGTGCTGAACTTGCGGGCAGCGCGCGGCGCCCGGAGCGTCTGTCCAAGCGGGCGTTCGATGTCCTTGCCGATATCAGCCAAGCCCTGTCCCCGGGGCGCATGGTTGCGAAGGCGACCCCTTCGACGACATGCGCGAATTCATCAACCCTGGCGCCCCCTGGCGCCGCATCCGGAGGCCTGGTCTTGCCTCCCCGAATCAAACTGCCGGAACCTTTCGGTCCCGGCAGCATCGCATTGCTTCGTTCAGGCGGCCAGACCCGGCCGACCAAACCGTTACTGGTTGAGCACGGCCTTTTCCGGATTGGGCGGGAAGGCCGGATCGGTCTTCTCGCCGCGCAGCAGCTTCTCGGCAAAGATCAGCTGCAGATCGTCCTTCGGATCCGGCGGCACATAGGCTGCCGAGCCCGAGCCGGTCGCGCTCTCGTCGGCGCCCTTGATGTGCCCCTTGAGATCGGATTCGCCGCGCGTCAGGTCCCTGCCCTGCAGTTCCGGCGGCAGCGGCTGGTCGACCTTGATGTCGGGCGTGATGCCCTTGCCCTGGATCGACTTGCCCGATGGCGTGTAGTAGAGCGCCGTCGTCAGCCGCAGCGCGCCATTCTCGCCGAGCGGAATGATGGTCTGCACCGAACCCTTGCCGAAGGACTGCGTGCCCACCACCGTGACGCGGCGCAGATCCTGCAGCGCGCCGGCGACGATTTCGGACGCGCTGGCCGAGCCGCCATTGACGAGCACGATCATCGGCTTGCCGTTGATGTCGTCGGTCTGCTTCGGCTTGGCGTCGAAGCGGGTGACGTCCTTCGGATCACGGCCACGCGTCGAGACGATCTCGCCGCGCTTCAGGAAGGCGTCGGACACGCTCACCGCCTGGTCGAGCAGGCCACCCGGATTGAGGCGCAGGTCGAGCACATAGCCCTTGAGCTTGTCGTCCGGCACCTGCTTCTTGATGGTGTCGATGGCGCTCTCGAGGTCGTCATAGGTCTTTTCGGTGAAGGAGGTGATCTTCATGTAGCCGATGTCGTTCTCGACCCGGAACTTGACCGCCTTGACCTTGATAATGTCGCGCACCACCGTCAGCTCGATCGGCTTGTCGGCGCCCTGGCGCAGGATGGTGAGCTTGATCGGCGTGTTGACCAGGCCGCGCATCTTTTCGACCGCGTCGTTGAGCGTCAGGCCACGAACCTCTTCGCCGTCGATCTTGGCGATGTAGTCGCCGGCCAGCACGCCAGCCTTGGCGGCGGGCGTATCGTCGATAGGCGTGATCACCTTGACCAGGTCGTTCTCCATGGTGACCTCGATGCCGAGGCCGCCGAACTCGCCCTTGGTCTGCACGCGCATATCCTGCGCCTGTTCGGCATTCATGTAGGAGGAGTGCGGATCGAGAGAGGAAAGCATGCCGTTGATGGCGTTCTCGACCAGCGACTTGTCGTCGGGCGGCGTGACATATTGCGCCCGCACCCGCTCGAAGATGTCGCCGAAGATCGCCAGCTGCTTGTAGGTCTCCGATCCCGCAGCGTTCGCCGACGAGCCAGGAGCACCATAGACGAGGCTCATGGCGGATGCGCCCATCAGCGCACCGGCAAACAGAAGCGACAGTTTCCGCATCATTTCACGTCCTTCCAGAATAACGGTCCGCCCACCATGGGGTCGGATCGACGGGTTTTCCATCCTTGCGGAACTCGACGTAGAGTTCCGGCGTGGCATTTCCATTCTTCGAAACCGAGGTGCTTGCCACCTGGGCCTCTCCCATCGCACCGACCGGCTCTCCTGCGAGCACTGACTGGCCAGTCACGACGCTGATTCTGCTCATCCCCGCCAGAACGACATGATAACCGTCGCCAGCATTGAGGATCAAGAGTTGACCATAGGAGCGAAACGGCCCCGCATAAAGCACATTCCCATCCGCCGGAGCGGTGACGATGGCTCCCGATTGTGTCGCAAGCATGTCGCCAAGCATCACCGCGCCATTACCGTCGTCCGCGCCAAACCGGCGCTTGATGCGGCCGGTGACCGGCAGCGCGATCTGCCCCTGCAGCGCCGAAAAGGGGGCGGTCGCGGTGAGCCGGTTGCCTTCGGGAACCGGCAGCGACGCCAGCGATGCCGTTTTGTCGCCGCCATCGTTTCCATCACTGTTCGGAACGTCACCCGGCTGGCCCGCGGCGGCTGCCTTTGCGGCATCGGCGGCCTTGCGGGCCTTGTCGGCCTGCGCTTCGAGCGAGGCGATCAGGTCCTTCAGGCTGGAGGCCTTGGCCGCCAGCTGCTCGGAACGCTGCTGTTCGGCCGCCATTTGCGCCTGCGTATCGGCCTCGAGCTTCTGCTTGGCTTCCAGCAGCATGCCGAGCCGCTTCTTTTCCGCCACCTGCTCGCCGACAGCGTCCGTCAGCCGCGCCCGCTCGGCCTCGATCGAGGCCGTTACCCGGGTCTGCTCCTTGAGGTCGGCCAGCAGGCTGTCGGTCTGCTGGCGCAATTCCGGCACCACGGCGCCGAGCAGGATGGCGCTTCGCACCGACGACAGCGCGTCCTCTGGCTTGACCAGGATCGCCGGCGGCGGGTTGAGCCCCATGCGCTGCAGCGCGCCCAGCACCTCGGCCAGCACATCGCGTCGCGCCATGAGCGAGGCGCGGATTTTCTGTTGCCGGTCTTTCAGCCCTTCCAGCTTGGCGCCGATGTCCTCGATGTCCTGACCAAGCTTCTGCTCGGTCATCGCCGACTGGATCAGCGCGGCGGTGATCGAGGCATGGTCCTTCTTGACTGCGGCAATATCGGCGGCGAGCTTGGCAAGCCGTTCGGACGACAGCGTTATTTCCTTGGAAACCTGCTCGTACTCGGCGCGGCTCTGGTCCGGATCGGGCGCCATGTCGAGCGTGTTTTCAGCCCGCGCCGAGTGGAACGACAGAAGCATCGCCACCGCAGCCATGCCGCAGCGCGCGCGCCAGGAGCCCCCTGTCGGGCCCGTTATCGATTTCCAGCCCTCAGACATTCGCGATCTATACTATCCGCGGCTTCGTTAACGAACCATCAACCATGTTTGACCAGCCCGTCCCCGAATGAATGTTGCCCAAAGTGGTCCCCATTTTGGGCAACGACATGCATCAAACCACAGATTCTGAATCTAGCTCCGCATTGGGGCGGAAATCCGGGCAATGGGCAACGAATCACCGCTGGCGCCAACTGTGCGGCAGGCTCACGCGCGATGATAGGGGTGGCCGGAAAGGATCGTCGCCACCCTGTAGAGCTGCTCCCCCAGCATCACCCGCACCAGTTGATGCGGCCAGGTCAGCGCACCGAACGACAGCACCAGATCCGCCTGGTCGCGCAGCGGCGGATCGTGGCCGTCGGCGCCGCCTATGGCCAGCACCAGCGCCTTGCGCCCACCGTCGCGCAACTGCCCGATACGATTGGCTAAATCCTGCGAGGAAAGGCTCTTGCCGCGCTCATCGAGCAGGATCAGCGCCGTGCCCGGCTGCAGCTGCGCCTGCAGTCGGGAGCCTTCGTCGCGCTGGCGCTCGATAGCGCTCTGCGACCGGCCCTCTGTGATCTCGGTTATCCCGGCGAATTCAAGCCCGACCGCCGGCCCGCTCTTGGCGAAGCGCTCGAAATAGCGGTCGGCCAACTCCCGCTCGGGGCCGGCTTTCATTCGGCCCACGGCATGAACTGAAATCTTCATCCTCGCCTCTATAAGCCGCTAATGCACGTCACCCAAAGTGGGAAGCGGTTCTGGGACAATGACATGCATCAAAACAAAGGCGGCTTAGTGGAGGGTCTCTTCCTCGAGATCCGGCGCCTGCCACATCTTTTCGAGATTGTAGAATTCGCGGACTTCGGGGCGGAAGACATGGACGATGATGTCGCCCGAATCGATCAGGACCCAGTCGGCGCCGGACAGCCCCTCGACGCGCGCCGTGCCGAGGCCGGCATCCTTGAGCGCCTTGAGGAGATGGTCGGCGACAGCCGAGACATGACGGTGCGATCGGCCCGACGCGACGACCATGTAGTCGCCGAGGCTCGATTTCCCCTGAATATCGATTGAGACGATGTTTTCGGCCTTGGAGTCTTCCAGACTGGCAAGGACTGTGTTGATGGCGCGGGACACGGCGTCGTTTACGCTGATCCCGGCCGGCGAAGGCACGATGTCGGCCTTCTTCCGCAGTGCTGTTCTCAGTGTATTTCCTTTCGCAGCAAGAACAACCAAATCACCCCCAAAAGCAGGTGACGCCACTTAGATAGGCAGAGTTCCCTGACAGTTTCAAGACGCAGCCCCAACTCACGCGAACTCGCCGGTTGCCCGCTTGTTCCAGAGGGAGGCAAAAAAAAGCGGAACCCAGGCGTCTGGCATGGGTTATCGGCTGACCGACCAACCGGAATCCCGCCATGCCGATCGACCCGCAAAACACCCTTCTTACCGTCCAGGCCGGCCTGGCGCAGCTCAGTACGCTGATCGTTTCCTATTCCTTCTCGGCCATCGGCGCCATCATCCTGCTGGTGGTCGGCTACATCGTCGCCGGCCTCGCCGAGCGTTCGATCTTTGCCGGCCTCGGCCATATCCACGGTTTCGACGCGACGCTGCGGCATTTCTTTTCCAAGATCGTCCGGTACGCCATCCTGATCCTGGTCGTCATCATGGTGCTCGGCCAGTTCGGCGTGCAGACCGCCTCGATCATCGCCGCGATCGGCGCCATCGGCCTGGCCATCGGCTTGGCGCTGCAAGGCACGCTGCAGAACATCGCCGCCGGCATCATGCTTCTGGCGCTGCGGCCGTTCCGCATCGGCGAATCCGTCGAGGTCGGCGCCATTTCAGGTTCGATCGAGGAAATCGGCCTGTTCGCCACCAGGCTCAGGACCGCCGACGGCGTCTACATACTGGCGCCCAATTCGACGCTGTGGAACCAGCCGGTGCGCAATTTTTCGCGCAATGGGGTGCGCCGCAGCGACATCAGCTTGAGCATCGGTTCGTGGAACGACATCGACGGCGCCCAGAAGACATTGCTTGCCCTTGCCGGCGCCGAAAAGCGCATCCGTCGTGAACCGGCGCCGATCGCCTTCGTGGCCAGCCTCGGCGATACGACCGTTTTGCTTACCTTGCGCTATTGGACTTCGGCGGCCGACTACTTCTCCACGAATATCGACATGACGAAGCGTGCAAAGCAGGCTTTCGACAGCGAGGGCATCTCCATCCCACTGCCGCCACCGGAAGCGCCGGCGCCGGAGGCCCGCACACAATAGGCGATTGCGGGGCGCCCGGAGCGGTTTCCCTAAGGCCTTGCGAAGAGCAACAACCTTCAGTCCTTGGTCCGGCCTGCAATCTCGTCCGGCGCATAAGCGAGTTCGACCGGCAGCGGCGCCTGCGCCGTCATCGGTGCGAAGCTGCCGGTCTCGGTGGCAGGCACGGCCTGTGTGGTGAACACGCGCAACAGCACGAACAGGCAGAAGGCGCAGGCGATGACAACGGCCACATAGATGAAGGCCTGCGTGCCGAAGACGGCCGACAGCGCCGTCACGATGCCCGGCACCACGAACCCGGCCAGCGACCAGGCAAACAGGAGCGAGCTGGACAGCGCCACCATGTCGTCCTTGCCGGCGCGGTCGGCGGCATGCGCGCTGGACAGCGAATAGATCGATTCCGAGGCGCCGTCCCACAAGACATAGATCACCAGCAGCGCCGGCAGCGCGCCGCCGTCGAAACCGAGCGCGAACATGCCGGCCACCGCGGCCAGCGCGGATGCCCCGATCAGCACGTAGCGGCGATCGGTGCGGTCGGATATCCAGCCGAAGGGAAGCTGCAGGATCAGCGTGCCGAGCGGCATCACCGAAAGCAGCAATGCCACATCGGCCTGGCTATAGCCCTTGGCCGTGGCATGGATCGGCGCGAAACCGGAAATCGACATGGACAGGCCACCGACCGCCAGCATGCCGGCAACGCCGACCGGTGAAATCCGCCAGGCCCGGCCCAGCGCCACCGAGGCGGCCTGCGGCGCCGGCGGCTGCGCCAGCCGCGTCATGCCGACGGGCAGGATCGACAAGGCGGTGAAGGCAATGCCGATCAAGGGCGCGTCCGCGGTCTTGATGTCGACCAGCGCCAGCGTCGCATAGCCGACACCGAGCCCGGCGACATAGGCGACGTAGAAAAAGGCCATCACCCGGCCGCGTATGGCGTTGGCCACGGCATCGTTCAGCCAGCTCTGCGCGACGATGAACAGGCCGCATATGGCAAAGCCGTAGAGGGCGCGCGCGCCGATCCACAGCACGGGGTGCGGACCGGCACCGATGGCCGCGTTGGAAAGCGCGATCAGCGCCGACAGCACCATGAAGGCGCGGGCATGGCCGACCCTGCGCACCAGCGGCCCGGTCAGGATGCAGCCGGCAAGACCGCCGGCCGACAGGCCGGTGACGATCAGCCCGGCCCAGGTCGGATCGAAGCCCTCGACGCCGAGCCGCACCGGGATGTAGGCAAACATCAGCCCGTTGCCGATGGCGATCAGCGCCATCGACACGATGACACTGGCGATCGCGATCAGCGGCGTCGGCGCACTGCCATGCACCGGATCGATTTTGGTATTGTGCTTCACGGGAGTGGTCATGTTCAGACAAGATCGCCTATGCGGCAGCGAAAAGCCCCTGCAAAAACGACATCGGCGGTCTTCCCTTCTCCCCTGGGAGAAAGGAAGACCGTGCAGGTCCTACCCCTTCGCCATCTTGCGGATCGCGCTCGACGACAGCGACGAGCGCGGGCCGTGGATGAAGGTCCAGGCCGGCGCCTTCATGCGGGCGAGCAGCGGCGCGTCGCCTTCATCGATGCGGGCATAGTCGAAGGTCTTGGCGACGACCGACGACAGGAACGACAGCGTCGCGCCCGGCCGGTCGATGACCGCGATGGGGAACGTCAGCACGATCTCGCGCCAGCGCTGCCAGCGATGGAAATCGCGCAGACTGTCCGCGCCCATGATCCAGACGAAGTCGACACCCGGGTTGCGCGCCTTGACCAGCGCCAGCGTGTCGGCGGTATAGCGCACATGATGCGCCGCCTCGAAGGCGGTGACCTTGATCTTCGGGTTCTTGGCGATCTGCTCCGACAGTTGCAGCCGCTCGGCCAGCGGCGCCAATTCGCGCGTGCTCTTCAGAGGATTGCCCGGCGTCACCATCCACCAAAGCTGGTCGAGCGCCAGGCGCCTCAGCGCGATCTCGGCGACGAGGGCATGGCCGGCATGCGGCGGATTGAACGAGCCGCCGAACAGGCCGACGGCGAGACCTTTTTCGGCATGCGGCATCTTCAGGTAGGCGGAGGGGGCAGCCTGGGGGGAAGAGGATGGCATCGCGCTAGCCACCCCCCGCTGGCCTGCCGGCCATCTCCCCCGCAAGGGGGGAGATTAGCAGTTCGACTGCAGGAGCAAATCCTGCAACGCTGATGATTGGCGAAACCGGAAATTCCAGCCGATCTCCCCCCTTGCGGGGGAGATGTCCGGTAGGACAGAGGGGGGTGCCTGGGCGCAACGGTTCACGCTCTAGTGGCAAAATAAAATCAAGGCCTCACCTGTCCCGACCCGCGCACGCGATATTTGAACGAGGTCAGCTGCTCGACACCGACCGGCCCGCGCGCATGCATCTTGCCGGTGGCGATGCCGATCTCGGCGCCCATGCCGAACTCGCCGCCATCGGCGAACTGGGTCGAGGCATTGTGCAGCAGGATCGCCGAATCGATCTCGTTGAAGAACCGTTCCACGGCCTTCGCGTCCTCGGCGATGATCGCCTCTGTGTGATGCGAGGAGAAGGTCTCGATATGCTCGATCGCGCCACTGATGCCGTCGACCAGCTTCACCGCGATGATGGCGTCGAGATATTCGGTCACCCAGTCGGCATCGGTCGCCGGCTTGGCGTCGAAAAACACCTTCAGCACTTCTTGATCGGCATGGATCTCGCAGCCGGCGGCGCGCAGCGCATCGAGGATCGGTACCAGATGCGTGGACGCCACAGCGCGGTCGACCAGCAGCGTTTCGGCGGCGCCGCAGACCCCGGTGCGCCGCATCTTGGCGTTGACGGCGATCCTGACCGCCATGTCGAGATCGGCGGAGCGGTCGATGTAGAGGTGACAGATGCCTTCGAGATGGGCGAAGACCGGCACCCGCGCCTCGCTCTGCACCCGCCCGACCAGGCTTTTGCCGCCGCGCGGGATGATGACGTCGAGCGCACCGCCTAGCCCCTTCAGCATCTCGCCGACAGCGGCGCGGTCGGTGGTCGGCACCAGTTGGATGGCGTCTTCCGGCAGGCCGGCGGCCTTCAGGCCCTCGACCAGGCAGGCATGGATGGCAGCGGACGAATTGAGCGAATCCGAACCGCCGCGCAGGATCACCGGATTGCCGGCCTTGAGGCAGAGCGCACCGGCATCCGCCGTCACGTTCGGGCGGCTCTCATAGATGACGCCGACGACGCCGAGCGGCGTGCGCACGCGCTCGATCCGCAGGCCGTTCGGCCGTTCCCAGGCGGCGATCACGTCACCGACCGGATCCTTGAGTTCGGCGATTTCGCGAATGCCGTCGGCCACCGCGCGGATGCGCGCGGGATTGAGTTTCAGCCGGTCCATGAAGGAGGCGGAAAGCCCTGACTCCTCACCATTCGAGATGTCGATGGCATTGGCGTCGAGAATGTCCTGCTCGCGGGCGACGATCGCGTCCGCCATGGCAAGCAGCGCGGCATTCTTGGCGGCGGTGGTGGCGATGGCCAGCGGTCGGGCGGCGGCACGGGCGCGGCGGCCGATATCGGCCATCAACGCCACGGTGTCATCCCCGGATTTTTCATGCAGCTTCAGCATGGCTCATCCTCCGCTTATGTCGCCTCCCGCGTGACTCACCACGAGATCATCGCGGTGGATCATCGCCGAACGCGCTTCGTAACCGAGCACGGTTTCGATCTCGGCCGTCTTCAGGCCTGCGATCCTTACGGCATCGGCGGCATCATAGGCAACCAGCCCGCGCGCGATCTCGCGGCCCTCTGGCGACAGGATCGCAACCGTATCGCCGCGCGAGAAATTGCCGCTGACCAGTTTGACGCCGGCCGGCAGCAGCGATTTGCCCGATGCGAGCGCACCGACGGCGCCGGCATCGACCGTCAGCCGGCCGGCCGGTTCGAGCTGGCCGGCGATCCAGGTCTTGTAGCCCTTGACCGGATTGGCGCTCGGCCGGAAGAAGGTGGCGCGTTCGCCGCGCTCGATCGCCATCAGCGGCGACAGCCGCGTGCCCGAGGTGATGATCATCGCGGTGCCGGCGGCGGTGGCGATCTTGCCGGCATCGAGCTTGGTGCGCATGCCGCCGCGCGACAGTTCGGAGGCGGCAGCCCCCGCCATCGCCTCGATGTCCGGCGTAATGCGGTCGACCACCGGAATGAACTTGGCTTGCGGATCGCGCACCGGCGGTGCGGTGTAGAGCCCGTCAATGTCGGAGAGCAGCACCAGAAGGTCGGCGCCCATCATGGTGGCAACGCGCGCGGCCAGCCGGTCATTGTCGCCATAGCGGATTTCGGACGTGGCGACCGTGTCGTTCTCGTTGATGACCGGCACCGCCTTCATCTTGAGCAGCGTCGAGATCGTCGCGCGCGCATTGAGATAGCGGCGGCGCTCCTCGGTGTCGCCAAGGGTCAGAAGAATCTGGCCCGACTTCAGGGCGCCCTTGCCGAGCGCATCCGACCAGGCGCCGGCGAGCGCAATCTGCCCGACGGCGGCGGCCGCCTGGCTCTCCTCGAGCTTCAAGGCGCGCTTGCCAAGGCCCAAGATCGTTCGGCCAAGCGCGATGGCGCCAGAGGAGACGACGAGGATTTCGGCGCCGCCCTGGGCAAGCACCGTGATGTCGTCGGCGAGCGAGTCCAGCCAGTCGCGCTTCAGGCCGCTCGCGCGGTCGACGAGCAGCGCCGAGCCGATCTTGACGGTGATGCGCCGGTATTTTTTCAGCGACTGCATGGTCTTACTTTTCCCAGCGCGTCTCGACCATGGGCGCGGCCTCCGCGCGCGCCTCGGCAATCACCGTCATCAGCGCCCGCAGAACGGCCTCGACACCTTCGCCGGTGACGGCGGACAAAAGCATCGGCGCGCGGCCGGCGGCGCGCTTCAGCGAGGCGACCTTCTTCTTGCGCTCATCGGCATCGAGCGTGTCGACCTGGCTGAGCGCCAGGATCTCGACCTTTTCGGTCAGGCCATTGCCATAGGCATCGAGCTCGGCCCGCACGGTCTTGTAGGCCTTGCCCGGGTTTTCCTCCTGCGCCGAAACCAAATGCAGCAGCACGCGCGTGCGCTCGACATGGCCGAGGAAACGGTCGCCGATGCCAACGCCCTCATGCGCGCCCTCGATGAGGCCCGGAATGTCGGCGATGACGAATTCGCGCGCGTCGATGCGGGCGACGCCGAGGCCGGGATGCAGCGTCGTGAACGGATAATCGGCGATCTTCGGCTTCGCCGCGGTGACCGCCGCCAGGAAAGTCGACTTGCCGGCATTGGGCAGTCCGACCAGCCCGGCATCGGCGATCAGCTTCAACCGCAGCCAGATGTTAAGCTCCTCGCCGGGAAGGCCGGGATTGGCGCGGCGCGGCGCCTGGTTGGTCGAGGTCTTGAAATGTTGGTTGCCGAAGCCGCCATTGCCGCCCTTGGCGAGCAGGAAGCGCTGGCCGACCACGGTGAGGTCGCAGATCAGCGTCTCATTGTCTTCCTCGAACACCTGCGTTCCCGCCGGCACCTTCAGCGTCACGTCGGCGCCCTTTGCGCCGGTCATGTTGCGGCCCATGCCGTGGACGCCGGTCTTGGCCTTGAAATGCTGCTGGTAGCGATAGTCGATCAGCGTGTTCAGGCCATCGACCGCTTCCAGCCAGACATCGCCGCCGCGGCCGCCATCGCCGCCATCCGGCCCGCCGAATTCGATGAATTTCTCGCGCCGGAACGACACCGAACCGGCGCCCCCGTCACCCGAGCGGACATAGACCTTGGCTTGATCGAGAAATTTCATGGGATTGCAGTTTCTTTTATTGGCCTTGCGGCATTGCTCTAAACCTTGGGCCTTGCTCTAAACCAAGGCGCGGTCAAGGGCGAGACCGTTTTGTGACAATGGCCGCTTGGGGTCGGCCGGAGACATGTTGGCATGAAGCTTGTAACCTACAACATCCAGTACGGCATCGGCCTTGATGGGCAATACGATGTCGCGCGCATTGCCGACGCGGTGCGCGGCGCCGATGTGATCGCGCTGCAGGAGGTCACCCGCAACAATCCGAGGAACGGCGGGCGCGACATGGTCGCCGAGATCGGCGAGGCGCTGCCGGACTATTTCGCCGTCTATGGCAGCAATTTCGAGGCCAATATCGGCTCGCGCATCGACAACGGCCGCGCCATCACCACAACCTTCCAGCTCGGCAACATGATGCTGTCGAAGACGCCCATTCATCTGTCGCGCAACCTGCTTTTGCCGCGCAGCCGCAGCTTCGAGATGATGAACTTCCAGCGCGGCGCGCTGGAAGCGCTGATCGAGACGCCGCTTGGCTTTATACGCTTCTATTCCATCCATCTCGATCACCGCAGCCCGGTCGAACGCGCGAGCCAGATCCAGTTCCTGCGCCGGCGCCTTTTGAACTACGCGCTCGAAGGCGGCGCGCTGTCCGGCGTCGCCGAGATCGGACTGCCGGAATTGCCGCACCCCGAGGCCTTTGTCGCCATGGGCGATTTCAACATGCTGGCAGGCTCGCCCGAATATGTCGAACTGGCCGGCCGGCCGGATCACCAGTTCGGTATGCCGCTGACCGCCGACTTCGCCGTCGACGCCGCCGTGCGCCTCAACGTCGCCGGCGACGATCTCGCCAGTTGGGTCGACCCCAAGGACCCGGCGAACACCAGCCGCCACAAGCGCATCGACTACGTCTTCACCAGCGCCTCGCTTGCCAGATCGCTGAAGCGCCTGTGGGTCGACCACAAGGCAACCGGTTCGGACCACCTGCCGGTGTGGGCCGAACTGGGCTGACGCACCTCATCCGGCTGCGTTTTCGCGTTCAACGATCGCCATCATGATCGTATCGCCGTAGCGCCCGTCGATACGGATAGCGTCGCGCTGCACGCCCTCCCTGACAAACCCCACCTTGTCGTAAAGGGCGATTGCACGGGCATTGTCGGCATGTACGGACAGCTCGACGCGGGCAAAGCCGACCTTGCGTGCCTGCGCCAGGGTGGCATTGATAAGCCGCAGTCCGAGGCCACGCCCGCGATGGGAGGCAACAATCCCCATTCCGAGGCTGCCGCGATGCGCATGGATGAGCCGGTCATGGCGTGAGATATCGCACCAGCCGACCACCTCGCCGTGAACAACGGCGACGAAACCTGGATCGCCGGCCACGATACGGTCCAACACGAATCGCCGGGTTTGGTCGAGTGGCGGCGCCTCGAGGAAGGACAGGTACTTCCGCTCACGCGCAACGAGATCAAGCGCGCGATGAAAGCTTTCGATGCGACCCGGCGTTATCGGCGCGATCGCGATCGTTTCAATATCGTTGCTGTCATCGGCCATTGGCTTGCCCGGCGCCATCCATCAAAGCGCCATCCATCAAAAATGCACCCAGTTGCGCAGGCTGATCCACGTCTTCCTGTCGAGCCTGTAGCGCTCGACAGGCACCTGGCCGGCGACGATCGAGTTCAGCATGCCCTGGCCGGCATACTGGAAGCCGCACTTGTGGATCACCCGGCGCGAGGCCGGATTGATGACCCGCGTCGAGGCATGCAGCACCTGGACCGATGTCTTCTGGAAGGCGAGGTCGACCAGCGCGTGGGCGGCTTCCGTCGCATAGCCGCGCTTCCAGTAGGGTTCGCCGATCCAGTAGCCGAGCTCAAGCCCGCGATCGGTGGTGTTGAGCCCCGCGCAGCCGACGAAAGTGTCGGTGCCGGCCAGCGTCAAGGCATAGGCGATGCCGGCGCGGCGCGACCGTGTCATGGCCAGGAAAGCGCGGGCCTCGGTCTCGCCATAGGGGTGCGGCATGCGCGCCAGCATTTCGGCGACATGACGGTTGTCGGCAAGCTCGACCAGTTGCGCGATGTCGCTCTCGCGCGGCGCCCGCATCACCAGCCGCTCGGTGACCAGCACCGGGCAGTCTATCGCGTAACTTTCGTCTTCTGAGTCTTCCGCTTCGGCAACCATTTTAGTCCTCCAGGCAAGAAAAAAGGGGAGATGGAAACCCATCTCCCCTGATCCTTTTCCTGGCGTTGCCAGACACCGGTTCCCGAGATGGGCGCCGGTGTTCTAGTGCGGAACCGGCTACTCCGCGGCTTTGGTAATCGGGTTGACCGATACGTAGGTTCGGCCGTTGGCTTTTTTGTTGAAGGTGACTGCGCCGGATTCGAGCGCAAAAAGGGTATGGTCCGTGCCCATGCCGACATTGACGCCGGGATGCCAGGTGGTGCCGCGTTGACGAATGATGATGTTGCCCGGGATGACGGCTTCGCCGCCGAACTTCTTCACGCCCAGACGCTTGGAATGCGAGTCGCGACCGTTGCGCGACGAGCCGCCAGCTTTCTTGTGTGCCATCTAACTAACTCCGTTGCGCCGCAAGGCGCCTAAAAGGCCTTATGAACGCGTTCGCGTTCCGTTTCAAGTCCGATCCGGCGGATGTTTCGCCGGAAAAATTACTTCTTCGCCAGTTCCTTGGCCTGTTCGCGCCAGTCCTTGATCTGGTCGGCGCTGAACGGCATGTGCTCGTCGATCTTGGCGACATCCTTGTCGGTCAGCTTGGCGAGCTGCGCGAAGGTGATGATGCCCTGCTCGTTGAGATCCTTGGCGGCGACCGGGCCGATGCCCTTGATCACGGTCAGGTCGTCCGGCTCGCCCTTCGGCGCCTTGAACAGCGGCGCGGCGGCGGTCTCGGCCGTCACGTCTGCCTTGGGGGCAGCTTCCTTCTTGGCCTTGGCCTCCTTCGGCGCAGCCTCGGCAGCAACCTCGGCCTTGGCTTCCGCCTTCACGGCGGCCTTCTTGGCGGGCTTCGCGCCACCCAGCAGGATCTCGGAGATCCGCACGGTGGTCAAAAGCTGGCGATGGCCGATCTTGCGGCGCGAATTCTGACGGCGGCGCTTCTTGAAAGCGATGACCGTGCGGTTCTTGCCCTGCTCGACGACTTCGGCGGTGACCAGAGCGCCATCGACGAACGGCGCACCGAACGTCACATTCTCGCCCTCGCCATGCGCGAGCACGTGGCCGATCTCGACGATATCGCCGACATTGGCTTCGACTTTTTCGATCTTCAGGAGATCGTTGGCGGCAACGCGATACTGCTTACCGCCCGTTTTAATGACTGCGAACATTTTTTGCCTTTCGCTGTTCGGTCGGCCTCGATGAACCGCCTGAGGCGGTTCGGCCGTCTTTTTGTCAGTCTGCGGGTTCAAAAAACAAGCGGCGCGGAAGAACCCTCCACGCCGATTGCGCGCTGTCCCTAACCGAAGGTTGCGTGGGAGTCAAGGCAACAGCCGTTGCCGGGGAGGTCATTGGCCGGCAAAGACCAGGCATGTCGACTTGACCGACCGGCGTTGCCTTCACCTGGCGGCGGGTATGCGTGGTTGGCCCGTGAAACCGCGTGGGTTCGACCGCAAAGACCTGCCCTGTTTCAGCTGCTTGCCCGGCAGGCCGGATGACAAGCCAAATATCGGTGGATTTGGCCTTGTAACCTGCCCGTTCAGCCGTTATCTAGTGCGCCGCGCCGGCAACGGCCGACCATGACCGCGGAGAGGTGGCAGAGTGGTCGAATGCACCGCACTCGAAATGCGGCATGGGTGCAAGCCCATCGGGGGTTCGAATCCCTCCCTCTCCGCCACCAATGACCAATCGCATCGAGGATCGCGCACTCCGCGAGTGCTGATGACGCGATAAATTCGGCCAGTTGCCTGGGTTCCGTCGTCCGATTAGTCAATGGCGTCCTGTTTCAATGGATCTGTACGCCAAGCCGCTCGTTCTTCCTCCATCGCACCACCGCACGATATTCGACACCATCCGCAGGGACGTACAGGACGAACCGCTCGGGAACAACCACGCCCGGCTCCACCCGTAGCTCCGCACCATGAGCGTGCTGATTTCTGACGGAGCAAGCGATCGTCGTATCCTCCGTGATGATGGTTCCATCCTTTAGAACGGCCGCCCGGGGAAGTGAGCGTCGTTCGATTGGTGGATCATCGGGTTTGCCGCTCACCTTTTTCATTCCTCCCGAAATCTTGTGGCGAAACGCATAAACTGGCCGCGACAATCGCGATTCAATTAGCATACACTAAAATAGTTCCGAAACTTTTATTGCGACGCGAGGTCGAGCGGTCGCGACGAAGGTATTTGGTCTCCCCGGCAACTGCACGGCGGCGACCTTCCTCGAAAAAGCAGGGGACGAGCTGAGGATGCGTTCTTGCCCGGCATCGAAATGCTGGCGCCCAATAGGCAAAAAGAGCCCGCCCGGAATGGGGACCAAGGGCGGGCCAAGAGGTGGCCAGGGATCATCCCAGCTTAGGTCAACGAGCGGCGGAGGGGTTGGTTGCTTTGCGCAAGCCGTCAAAGCATTCACGCTGGTTTGATTCCTTGTATTTTAGCTAACACGATGCTGGGCCGCTTTCTAACTAAAGTTCCAACACAAAATCCCGCCGCTCATTCACGGTAGCGGCGGGTTGATCTAGCTTTTTGGGCGCGATGTGCGGAAGGCGAATTGAGGGGCAAACGCCCGCCTGACCGTCGATGGCGTCGATCCAGATGTGACGATTGCTGCAGGATCTGGTTAGGGCTTTCAGACCGATCCTTCGGACCGGTGCGCGGCAATCGCCTTCAGAAAAATCTCCCCGAACTCCTTGAGCTTGGCCCCTCCCACGCCATTGACCTCGGCAAAGGCGTCGAGGTCGCGCGGGCGGCGTTCGGCCATGTCGATCAGCGTGCGGTCGGAGAACACCACATAGGCCGGCACCTGGCGTTCCTTGGCGAGGCGCAGCCGCAGGGATTTGAGCGTCGCCAGCAGCGAAGCATCGACGCCTTCGGCACCCGAACCCTCCGCGGCTCGCATCTTGCGCAAGGCGCGGCTGCGCATCTCGACACGATAGTGGAACGGGATCTCGCCACGGCCGAGCGCATGGCCTTTCTCGGCGATGGCGAGGCCGCCATGACCGCTCGGATCCGGCTCGAGGAAACCGCCGGCGACGAGCTGCCGGATCAGCGATTGCCAGAGATCCTTCTTGTGCGCCGCGCCGCTGCCGAAGCTGGCAAGCTTCTGGTGACCGCGGGCCACGATCTTCTCGGTCTCATGGCCGAGCAGGATATCGATGACATGGGCGGCGCCGAAGCGCTCGCCGCTCTGCGCGACCGCGGCCAGGATGATGCGTGCTTCCGCGCCGCCATCGGCGCGCGGCACCAGCTCGAGGCAGTTGTCACAATTGCCGCAGGGCTCGGCTTCTTCTCCGAAATAGCCAAGCAGCACCTGGCGGCGGCACTGCGCAGTCTCGCAATAGCCGATCAGGGTGTCGAGCCGGCGATGCGCGCGCTTCTTGTGCTCGACCGCAGCATCCTCGTCGTCGATGAACAGCCGCCGCATGCGGATGTCGCCAAGCCCATACAGCATATGCGCCTCGGCCTTGCGCCCGTCACGGCCGGCACGGCCGATCTCCTGATAATAGGCCTCCAGGCTGCCCGGCATGTCGGTGTGGAAGACATAGGCGACGTCGGGCTTGTCGATGCCCATGCCGAAGGCGATGGTTGCCACCATGACGACGCCGGACAGCGTCATGAAGGCGTTCTGATTGGCCTCGCGCGCGTCCTTGCTCATGCCGGCGTGATAGGCGAGCGCGGTGACGCCGTTCTTCTCGAGGAAGGCCGCCATCTCCTCCGTCTTCTTGCGCGAAAGGCAGTAGACGATGCCGCTCTTGCCCGGGTGACGCTCGATGAAACGCAGCAATTGCCGCTTGCTGTCCTGTTTGGATTCGATCGCGAGCTTGATGTTTGGCCGGTCGAAACCCAGCACCAGCGTTTCGACCCGCTCGGCGAACAGCCGCGCCTCGATATCGCTGCGCGTGCTCTCGTCCGCCGTCGCCGTCACCGCGATGATCGGCACGTTGGGGAAGATGTGGCGCAGGCGCGACAAATCCTCATACTCAGGCCGGAACGCCGGACCCCATTGCGAGATGCAATGCGCCTCGTCGATGGCGATCAGGCTGATTTCGAGCCTGGAAAGCGCCTCGAGCATGCGCTCGGTCATCAGCCGTTCCGGCGCCAGATAGAGCAGCCGCGTCTGGCCTGATGCCACGCGTCGCCAGGCGGCGACATTGGCCTCCCGGTCGAGCGAGGAATTGATCGTATCGGCGCCAACGCCCGCCAGCCGCAAGGCCGCGACCTGATCCTGCATCAGCGCCACCAGCGGCGACACGACCAGGGTGAGCCCACCCATGACCAGCGCCGGCACCTGGTAGCAGACCGATTTGCCCGCACCCGTCGGCATGACGGCCAGCACATGGCGCCCGCCGAGCAGCGCGTCCATGACATCTGCCTGGCCGGGGCGGAAATCGTCGAAGCCGAACACGTCCTTCAGGACGCGCTGCTTGGGATCCTCCGCCCGAACACTCGCTGACTGTGCCGACATCAGGCGGACACCGGACGGGAAGCGATTTTTCGGGGATGGGAGAGGATGTGGGAATCGATCAAGATGCTCTCCGCGTGACGCTTTGGAGTAGCGCAGCCGCCCTCGGAACACAACCGGAACAGTCATCCCATGTTGACGGCGGACTGATTGGCAGCGGCTGGCGAAGGCACACCTTCCCCTGCGACACCCGCACCCTGCTGGATTCCTTCACGCGCCAGGATGTAAGCTTGGTCGGACGAGCCAGGGAGGGCGCGATGCTGCAGGTGAGACAGGATGTCCTGGGCGAACGGTTCCAGCTGCAACGCGCCGCCTTCGAAAAGCAGCCCTTTCCGGATCTAAGTGTTCGGAAAGACCGCCTGAAGCGCCTGTTGGCCCTGACCGAGCGGCATGAGGCCGACATTTGCGCCGCGATCGACGCCGACTTCGGCGGCCGCTCGGCGCATGAGACGCGCCTTGCAGAACTGTTTGTCGTGCGCGCCGGCATCCGCCACACACTGTCTCATCTGAGCGGCTGGATGCGCGAGCGTCGTATCGCCACCACCTTGCCGTTCCTGCCGGGCCGCAATCGCCTCCTGCCGCAACCGCTTGGTGTCGTCGGTATCGTCTCGCCGTGGAATTACCCCTTCCAGCTTGCCGTCGCGCCGGTCACGGCAGCGCTCGCCGCCGGCAACCGCGTGCTGGTCAAGCCGTCCGAACTGACGCCGGCCTTCTCGGCGCTGCTCGCCGGACTGGCCAGCGAACATTTTTCGCCCGACGAGTTGAGCGTCATCACCGGCGATGCCGAGATGGGCAAGGCTTTCGTCTCGATGCCGTTCGATCACCTGCTGTTCACCGGCTCGACCGCGGTCGGCCGACAGGTCGCGGTCGCCGCCGCCGCCAACCTGACCCCGGTCACGCTCGAACTCGGCGGCAAGTCGCCGGCGATCTTCGATCCCTCCTGCGATCTCGATGCGGCAACGGCCAGCATCGCCTATGGCAAGCTGCTCAATGCCGGGCAGACCTGCATCGCGCCGGACTATCTGCTGGTGCCCAAGGGACAGGCCGGCACGGTCGCCGCCAAGCTCGCTGAGGCGGTGGCGCGGCTCTATCCCACCTTGCGCGACAACCCCGACTACACCGCCATCATCAGCGACCGCCATTTTCAACGCCTGCGCGCCATGATCGCGGAAGCCCGCGATGCCGGTGCCGATGTCGTCGAAATCAACCCGGCCGGCGAAGACTTCGGCGCCACGAGCCGCAAGCTTTTGCCGACCCTGGTCAGCAATGCCGGCCCGGATTTGCGGCTGATGCGCGAGGAGATTTTCGGTCCGGTGCTGCCGATCGTCGAATACGCCGCCATCGACGAGGCGATCAGCCATGTGAACCAGGCCGACCGGCCGTTGGCGCTCTACTGGTTCGGCAAGGACAGCACCAACCGCCAGCGCATCCTGCGCGAGACCGCCGCGGGCGGCGTCACCATCAACGACTGCATGCTGCATCTGGTGCAGGAGAACCAGCCTTTCGGCGGCGTCGGCGCCAGCGGCATGGGCGCCTATCACGGCGAATGGGGGTTCCGCACCTTCAGCAAGGAGAAGCCGGTTTTCCTGCAGTCGCGCCTGAGCGCCGGCGCCCTGCTGCGCCCGCCCTACGGCAAGACGTTCGAGCGGCTTTTCGGCCTGCTCCGGCACATCACCTGACCCAGAGCAATTCCAGGAACCGCTCTGGGACAGCCATCGGTTGTACGGCGCATTAAGCTTATCTTCACCACGATGCGGCAGGCTTCACATCCTGCGGTCACGTCTTGAGTACCGCGGCGCCTCAAGCGCCCAGGCAACAACCCGCGCCTCTTTTGGGGCGCGGGTCATTCGCCCGCACTCCATCGTCCAGTCTTGGCTAGGCAAATCATCGGCCAAAGCATGATGCCGAAAAGTGTGAAGCGGCTTCGGACGACATCACGGGTTATCTCTTTGATTTATAGCAAGAAAATCAGCACGGTGCGGCGTAAAGCTATCGACCAGCCGTCCCGCTTCCAGCGCCTTGACGCCGTGCACCAGGCCGGACGGCACGATGAAGCTGCCGCCGGCTTCAAGGATCGCCGTCCTCCCGTCGATGGTCACCTCGAAACGGCCTTCGGCGACATAGCTTGACTGGACATGCGGGTGCGAATGCAAGGCGCCCACGCCGCCCTTGTCGAAGCCGAATTCGACCAGCATCAGCTCATCGGTGGAGAGGAGAACACGACGCCTGTTGCCGTCTGGCGTCGGAGTCCAGGCGCCCTCATCGGCATGCGCGAAGATCTTTGGCTTCGTCATCGTCCTCTCCTCATCGCGCCAGCCAGCCGCCATCCACCGGCACCGCCGCGCCGTGCATATAGTCGGAAGCCCGTGCCAGCAGGAAGACGGCGGCATCGCCAATGTCCGACGGCTCGCCCCACCGCCCCGCCGGAATGCGCCCGAGAATGGCGGCACTGCGGTCGGGGTCCGCGCGCAGCGCCTGCGTGTTGTTGGTCTCGACATAGCCCGGCGCGATGGCGTTGACGTTGATGCCCTTGGCCGCCCATTCGCAGGCGAGCAACCGGGTGATGCCGAGCACGCCATGCTTGGAGGCGGTGTAGGAGGCGACGCGGATGCCGCCCTGGAAACTCAGCACCGAAGCGATGTTGACGATCTTGCCCCGGCGACCTTCGGCAAGCGCGCGCCTGGCGAAGGACTGGCAAAGCAGAAAGACCGTCTTCAAATTGACGTCCATGACGTCGTCCCAGTCGGTCTCGGCCAGATCGACGGCATCGGCGCGCCGGATGATCCCGGCATTGTTGACCAGCCCGTCGAGCGGCCCGCTTTCGTCCCACACCCGATCCAGCATCGGACCGGCGGTCGCCGTGTCGGCAAGGTCGGCGCTCACCGCCTCGAACCTGGCACCGATGGCCGCGACCTTGCTCGCCGTCTCGTCCATCGACGAACGACCGACGCCGACCACCGCGCCGCCGGCGCGCGCGATCGAGAGGACGATGCCTTGTCCGATGCCGGTGTTGGCGCCGGTGACCAGGATGCGCTTGCCGGCCAGGCTGAAGGCGGAGAGACCGATGCCGGTGCTGTTCATGTCAGCCTGTCACGCTGATCCAACCACCGGCGCCGTTGGGATATTGGGCCGCCGCCATCAAAGCCGGTACGCCTTCTTCGCCAGCGTATAGGCCAATTCCCGTGCCAGCTCATGCGCCTCGTCCTCGCGCAGCCGATGCTCGGCGACGAGGCGCGCGAGGAAAGCGCAGTCGACTCGCCGCGCCACGTCGTGGCGGGCCGGGATCGAAGGAAAGGCACGGGTGTCGTCGTTGAAGCCGACAGTGTTGTAGAAGCCGGCCGTTTCCGTCGTCATCTCGCGAAACCGGCGCATGCCTTCCGGACTGTCATGGAACCACCAGGCGGGGCCAAGCTTCAGCGCCGGGTAGACACCGGCCAGCGGCGCCAGCTCGCGCGCGTAACTGCTTTCGTCGAGCGTGAAGAGAATAACCGTCAGGTCACGCTCCAGCCCGACGCAATCGAGCAGCGGCTTCAGCGCCGTCACATAGTCGGTCCGCATCGGGATATCGAAACCCTTGTCGCGGCCGAACCTCTGGAAGACAGAAGGCGAATGATTGCGCCAGGAACCGGGATGGATCTGCAGCACCAGCCCGTCATCCCGGCTCATCTTGGCCATCTCGGTCAGCATCTGGGCGCGGAACAGTTTGCGCTCGCGCTCATCCTCCGAGCCGCGGCGGATGCGGTTGAACAGCTCCTGCGCCGCCGCGTCGGAAAGATTGGCGGTCTCCGCCGTCGGGTGGCCATGATCCGACGAGGTCGCGCCATAATCCTTGAAGAAGGCGCGCCGCTGCCGATGCGCGTCGAGATAGCCGGCCCAGCCGCCGGTGTCGCAGCCGGTGATCTCGCCAAGCCGGTCGAGATTGGCCGAAAAGCCTTCGAAATCGGGGTCGATGACCGCGTCCGGCCGATAGGCGGTGACGACGCGGCCTTCCCAGCCGCTGTCGCGGATCATCTTATGCCATTTGAGATCGTCGAGCGCGCCTTCGGTCGTGGCGATGACCTCGATGTTGAAGCGCTCGAACAGGGCGCGCGGGCGGAAATTCTCCCACTGCAGCACCGTCGCGATCGTGTCGTAGTGGCGGTCGGCCGTCGTGGCATCCAGCGGGTCTTCGATGCCGAACAGATGCGCCAGCACATGGTCGAACCACAGCCGGGTCGGCGTGGCGCGAAACAGGTAATAGTGCTCGGCAAAGCGCCGCCAGATCGTCCTGCCGTCGGTCTCCACCGGCGCGCCATCCAGGCTGGCCACGCCGAGATCCTCCAGCCGCACGCCCTGGCTGAACAGCATGCGGAAGATGTAGTGGTCGGGCACGATGAGCAGTTGCGCTGGATCCGGGAACGGCTCGTTCAGCGCATACCAGCGCGGATCGGTGTGGCCGTGCGGGCTGACGATGGGAAGGTCCTTGATGCCGGCGTAAAGGCCGCGGGCAAGCGAGCGCGAATGCGCTTCGGGCGGAAACAGCAGGTCCGGATCGGTCAGCGCGACCATGGGGAAAGCGGCTCCTCCAGTCTGGATACCGGTACGTTCGGGCCTAGGCGATGTCAATGTGCGTCGGCAAAGCGGCATCCTTGCGGCAGGCTCGAACAGGTGTTACCCCGCCTGTCATCCACAGCCCCCAGCCCCGGTATGCTGATGACCAGAAGCCATCTATCCGACGCCACGCTCCACAAGCTGCCCGCCGGGACCAAAATCCCTGCTTATGACCGCGGCCGCGTTGCTCGAGGCATCGTGCATCTCGGCGTCGGCGCCTTCCATCGCGCCCATCAGGCCGCCTATGTCGACGAGTGCATGGCGGCGGGCGAAACGGGCTGGGGCATCGTCGGCGTCTCCTTGCGCAGCCCCGATACGCGCGACGCGCTGTCGCCGCAGGACGGGCTCTACACGCTGGCGATCCGCAGCAGTGGCGAGGAGGAGTTGCGCGTCATCGGCTCTATCCAGTCGATGCTGGTGGCGCCGGAAGATCCGGGCGCTGTGCTGGCCGCGCTGACCGATCCGCGCACCCGCATCGTCACGCTGACCATCACCGAAAAAGCCTATCTCAGGGCCGCGGGCGGCGGATTGGACACCGCCCATCCCGACATCATCCACGATCTGGCCAATCCGCAAATGCCGAGGACGGCGCATGGCTTCCTCGCCGAGGCGCTTACCCGCAGACTGGCCGCCGGCACCCCGCCCTTCACCGTGCTGTGCTGCGACAACCTGCCTGCCAACGGCGCCACGCTGCACCGGCTGCTGACCGAATTCGCTGCGTTGCGCGACGGCAGCCTCTCCGCAGCAGGCGACACCGGAATCGCCGACCATATCGCAAACCAGGTCGCCTTCCCGTCGAGCATGGTCGATCGCATCGTACCGGCAACCACCGACGCCGACCGGACACGCATTGCCGGCGAACTCGGTGTCGACGATGCTTGGCCGGTGATGACCGAGCCATTCCGCCAATGGGTGGTCGAAGACAATTTCTCCGCCGGCAGGCCGGACTGGGAAAAGTTCGGCGTCACCATGGTCGGCGATGTCGGCCCCTTCGAGGACATGAAGCTCAGGCTGCTCAACGGCGCGCATTCAGGCATCGCCTATCTCGGCCTGCTCAGCGGCCATGCCACCGTCGACCGCGCTTTCGCCGATCCGGCGATCCGGCGATTTGTCGACGGGCTCTGGGCCGAGGCCATCCCGACATTGCCTGAAGATGCCGGACTGGATACGGCGACCTACACAGCCGAGCTTGCCGAGCGTTTTTCAAACACCGCGCTCGCCCACCGCACGGCGCAGATCGCCAATGATGGCAGCCAGAAACTGCCGCAGCGCATCATCGCTTCCGCCATCGAGTGCCTCGAAGCCGGCACCGAGTTCGTGCATCTCACGCTGGTGGTGGCGGCCTGGATCGCCGCCTGCGCCGCGCGCGGAAAAACCTTGCCCGAAAACCATTTCACCGATCCGCTCGATGCGGCGCTGACGGCACTTTTGGACCAGCAATTGCCGGCGAACGAAACCGTAACGGCCGTGTTCGACCTGGCCGGCTTTGCCAGGGATCACGCCGAACGCCAGACGTTGATCGAGCTCACGGCGGTGCATCTGGTGCATTTGCGGCGGGACGGTCCGATTCTGGCCTTCGCCGCCTTGGGCATCTAAACGAAAAAAGCGAGGCAAAGCCCCGCTTTTCATCAAGTCATCTGATGCGGATTTCAGGCCGGAAGAATCGCGCCTTCCAGCGTGGTCAGCTGGCTGAGGAACTGCTCGGCCTTGCTGCGCGCCTGGTCGTCCTTGGCGTCGGCTGCATCTTCCTTGGCTTCCTGGATGCGGCGGGCGAGATCGGCCCGGTCGACATCTTTCACCGCGACAGCTGATTCCGCCAGCAGCGTACAGCCGGCTGGGACGATGTCGGCGAAACCGCCGAACACGACATAGCGTTCTTCGCCGCCCGAGGCGGTCTTCACCGTGACGACACCCGGCTTGATCGTGGTCATGACCGGCGCGTGATGCGCCATCACGGTCATCTCGCCTTCGGCGCCCGGAATGACGACGGATTCGACCTGCTCGGAAACCAGCAGGCGTTCCGGCGAGACCAGTTCGAATTTGAAAGCTTCAGCCATTATCGTATCCGTTCAACCCATTCGGGCGGCACCCACGCAAAATGTATGGTTGCCGATTGGCTCAGAGCGTTGGAGATCTCCAACTGACCGAGTTCCTCGTGCCACTCCTCCACAGTCCACTCCCGACCGATGAGGGTGTTTAGCTCTGCGACGTCCTCTTCTGGAAGACCAGAAAGAAACTCATCGCTGAGTCGAAGTAACCGGACCCGATCGCCTTGAGCGTATTCGGGTCCTCCATCTTTCATCAGGCCGCTTCGGCCGCCAGGCGCTGTGCCTTCTCGACCGCTTCCTCGATGCCGCCGACCATGTAGAAGGCAGCTTCCGGAAGGTGATCGTAGTCGCCGTTGCAGAGGCCCTTGAAGCCCTTGATGGTGTCGGCGAGGTCGACGAGCTTGCCCGGCGCGCCGGTGAATACTTCGGCGACGAAGAAAGGCTGCGACAGGAAGCGCTCGATCTTGCGGGCGCGGGCCACGGTCTGCTTGTCCTCTTCCGACAGCTCGTCCATGCCCAGGATGGCGATGATGTCCTGCAGCGACTTGTAGCGCTGGAGGATCGACTGCACCTGGCGGGCAACCGCATAGTGCTCTTCACCGACAACCATCGGGTCGAGCATGCGCGAGGTCGAGTCCAGCGGATCGACCGCCGGATAGATGCCCTTCTCGGCGATGGCGCGGTTCAGCGTCGTCGTGGCGTCAAGGTGGGCGAACGAGGTCGCCGGTGCCGGATCGGTCAAGTCGTCGGCGGGCACGTAGATGGCCTGCACCGAAGTGATCGATCCCTTGGTGGTGGTGGTGATGCGTTCCTGCAGCGCGCCCATGTCGGTGGCGAGCGTCGGCTGATAGCCCACGGCCGACGGGATACGGCCGAGCAGAGCCGACACTTCCGAACCCGCCTGCGTGAAGCGGAAGATGTTGTCGACGAAGAACAGCACGTCCTGGCCCTGGTCGCGGAAATATTCAGCCACCGTCAGGCCGGTCAGGCCGACACGGGCGCGCGCGCCCGGCGGCTCGTTCATCTGGCCGTACACGAGAGCCGCCTTGGAGCCTTCGCCGCCGCCCTTCTTGTTGACGCCGGATTCGATGAACTCGTGATAGAGATCGTTGCCCTCGCGGGTGCGCTCGCCGACGCCGGCGAACACCGAATAGCCGCCATGCGCCTTGGCGATGTTGTTGATCAGTTCCTGGATCAGCACGGTCTTGCCGACGCCGGCGCCGCCGAACAGGCCGATCTTGCCGCCCTTGGCGTAGGGTGCCAGCAGATCGAGCACCTTGATGCCGGTGATCAGGATCTGCGCTTCCGTCGACTGCTCGACATAGGTCGGAGCCGGCTGGTGGATGGAGCGCATTTCGATCGCGTCGACCGGACCCTCTTCGTCGACCGGCTCGCCGATGACGTTGATGATGCGGCCGAGCATGCCCGGGCCGACCGGCACGGTGATCGGCGCACCGGTGTCACGCACTTCCTGGCCGCGCACCAGACCTTCGGTGGAGTCCATGGCGATGCAGCGAACGGTGTTTTCACCCAGATGCTGGGCAACTTCGAGCACCAGACGATTGCCGACATTGGTCGTCTCGAGCGCGTTCAGGATCGCCGGAAGGTGATCGCCGAACTGCACGTCGACGACGGCGCCGATGACCTGGCGGACCTTGCCGACAACGCCGGTTGCCTTGGCGGCCACGGCCGAAGTCTTGGCCGCCGCGGCCTTGGCCGGCGCTGCCGCCGTCTTTGCCGGAGCTGCCTTCGCGGCGGCTGCCGGAGCCTTGGCCGCCTTTACGGGGGCTGCGGCCTTGGGGGCCGCCGTCTTGGGGGTCGCTGCTTTCGCCATCGTCTTTACCCTTTTTCGTCCTTTGTTTCTCACGCGGTCCTAGAGCGGGCCGATGGCCCGCGAACCGCGCCTAGAGCGCTTCGGCGCCCGAAATGATTTCGATCAGTTCCTTGGTGATCTGCGCCTGCCGCTGGCGGTTATAGGTGATCGACAGCTTGTTGATCATCTCGCCGGCGTTGCGCGTCGCATTGTCCATGGCGCTCATCTTGGCGCCCATTTCGCCGGCCGCGTTTTCGAGCAGCGCCCGGAAAACCTGCACGGAAATATTGCGCGGGATGAGGTCGGAGAGGATTTCGCCCGGCTCCGGCTCGTACTCGTAGACGGCATTGCCGCCATCCACCGCCGCGGCGGGAGCCGAAGCGACGCCGGCGGGAATGATCTGCTGCGCGGTCGGGACCTGGCTGATCACCGATTTGAACTGCGAATAGAACAGCGTGCAGATGTCGAAGGCGCCCTCGTTGAAGAGGTGGATGACCTTCTTGGCGATCGCGTCGGCATTGACGAAGCCGAGTGTCTTGACCTCGCGCAGATCGACACGGTCGAGGATCATCGAGGCATAGTCGCGGCGCAGGATATCGAAACCCTTCTTGCCGACGCAGATGATCTTGACCTGCTTGCCGTCGGCTAGAAGCCGCCGGATATGATCGCGGGCCAGGCGGGCGATCTGCGAATTGAAGCCGCCGCACAGGCCACGCTCGGCGGTGCAGACGACGAGCAGATGCACGTTGTCCTTGCCGGTGCCGGTCATCAGCGCCGGGGCATCGCCGCCGCCGCCGATTGCCTGGGTGATGTTGGCCAGCACGGAACCCATGCGCTCCGAATAGGGGCGCGCCGCTTCCGCTGCCTCTTGCGCACGGCGCAGCTTCGCCGCGGCGACCATCTGCATCGCCTTGGTGATCTTCTGCGTCGCCTTGACCGAGGCGATACGGTTACGAAGGTCTTTTAATGAAGGCATGCTTCAAACCTGATCCCGTCTTGTCGCTTCGCTCAGGCGAAGGTCTTGGCGAAAGCGTCGATCTCTGCCTTCAGCTTGGCGCGCAGATCGTCCGACAGCGCCTTTTCCTTGCGAATGGCGTCGAGAACGTCCTTGCCCGCCGCACGCATGTGGCTGAGCAGGCCATGCTCGAACTTGCCGACCTGGTTGACCGGCAGCTTGTCGAGATAGCCGTTGACGCCGGCGAAGATCACCGCGACCTGCTCTTCCGTCTTCAGCGGCGAGAACTGCGGCTGCTTCAGGAGTTCGGTCAGGCGCGATCCGCGGTTGAGCAGGCGCTGCGTGGCGGCGTCGAGATCCGAGCCGAACTGCGCGAAGGCCGCCATTTCGCGGTACTGCGCGAGCTCGCCCTTGATCGAGCCGGCAACCTGCTTCATCGCCTTGATCTGCGCCGAGGAACCGACGCGCGACACCGACAGACCGACGTTGACGGCCGGACGGATGCCCTGGAAGAACAGGTTGGTTTCGAGGAAGATCTGGCCGTCGGTGATCGAGATCACGTTGGTCGGGATGTAGGCCGACACGTCGTTGGCCTGCGTTTCGATGACTGGCAGCGCCGTCAGCGAGCCATTGCCCAGATCGTCATTGAGCTTGGCGGCGCGCTCGAGCAGGCGCGAGTGCAGATAGAAGACGTCGCCCGGATAGGCTTCGCGGCCCGGCGGGCGGCGCAGGAGCAGCGACATCTGGCGATAGGCGACGGCCTGCTTCGACAGATCGTCGTAGCTGATCAGCGCATGCATGCCATTGTCGCGGAAATACTCGCCCATGGTGCAGCCGGCGAACGGCGCCAGGAACTGCATCGGCGCCGGATCGGAAGCGGTGGCGGCGACGATGATCGAATATTCGAGCGCGCCGCGCTCTTCCAGCACCTTGACGAACTGCGCGACGGTCGAGCGCTTCTGGCCGACGGCGACATAGACGCAGTAGAGCTTTTCCTTCTCGGGGCCGTTGTCGTGCACCGACTTCTGGTTGAGCATCGTGTCGAGGATGATGGCGGTCTTGCCGGTCTGACGGTCGCCGATGACCAGCTCGCGCTGGCCACGGCCGACCGGGATCAGCGCATCGATGGCCTTGAGGCCGGTCGACATCGGCTCATGCACCGACTTGCGCGGGATGATACCGGGCGCCTTGACGTCGACGCGCTTGCGTTCGGTCGCCTTGATCGGGCCCTTGCCGTCGATCGGATTGCCGAGCGCGTCGACGACGCGGCCGAGCAGGCCCGGACCGACCGGAACGTCGACGATGGCGCCGGTGCGCTTGACGGTGTCGCCTTCCTTGATGTCGCGGTCGGCGCCGAAGATGACGACGCCGACATTGTCGGCTTCGAGGTTGAGCGCCATGCCGCGGATGCCGCCGGGGAATTCGACCATCTCGCCGGCCTGGACATTGTCGAGGCCGTAGACGCGGGCGATACCGTCACCGACGGACAGCACCTGTCCAACTTCGGAGACCTCGGCCTCCTTGCCGAAATTCTTGATCTGGTCTTTCAGAATTGCGGAAATTTCCGCGGCGCGGATGTCCATCAGCCGACCTCTTTCAGTGCAAGCTTGAGCGAATTGAGTTTGGTTTTGAGCGACGTATCGATCTGGCGCGAGCCCATCTTGACCACCAGCCCGCCGAGCAGCGACGGATCGACGGTGACGGAAATGGCCACGTCCTTGCCGGCAACACTTTTCAGCGCCGCCTTGAGTTCGGTCTGCTGGGCAGCCGTCAGCTCATGAGCCGACGTCACTTCAGCAGCGGTCTCGCCACGATGCTCGGCGGCGATCTGGCGGAACGCCTTGATCATGCCGGGCACGGCGAAGAGCCGGCGATTGCGGGCGACGACGCGCAGGAAATTACCGGTGAGGCCGGTGATCCCAGCCTTGTCGGCGATCGCCGCGATGGCCTTGGCCTGCTCCTCGCTGGAGAACACCGGGCTGTTGATCAGCCGGGTCAGGTCGGAACTGCCAGCCAGCATCGCCTCGAAACTGTTGAGGTCGGACTCGACCTTGGCCACGGAATTTGCCTGCAGGGCGAGTTCGAACAGCGAACCCGCGTAGCGTTCTGCGACACCTGAGATTGGCGATGACGATTGGGCCACGGACCGTCTTTTCTCTTGTCTGACAGGCCGCAGATTGTTGGCGCGAGCAAAAACTCTGGCTAAATCTTTGACCTTACTGCATTTTTTCAAGCACGGAGGCGCGGCTTCCGCTATCCCCGGCCGAAAGTCGATTGCCGTCTAGCACAGGCATTTTAAGACCGCAATGCGTCGTTCCGCATGCTTTTCAGGCACTATTGTCGCATCCGGCGAAAGAGTCTCGCCTCGCGCCACGGAATAGCTAGCGATTCAAGGCACAAAGCCGAAGGCAAAGGCAAGCGGCAACGCCGCCAGGACCAATTCCACCACAATGGAAACCCAATTGAAAGGTGTATTGGCGCCATCCGACATCATCGACAGCAGCCGGCCGAAGGCCGTGAACAGCCAGGAGAAGCCGAGCGCCATGTAAACCAGCGGCTGCGCCAAGAGGATGCAGCACAGGCCGACGCCGAGATAGAAGCCCGACATCCGGCCACGCCCCTCGGCGATCGCCGCCGCTTTCTCCGGCTTCGCCTGCAGGCGCAGGATGCGGAAGGCCAGGCTGGGTGCCAGGAAAAACAGAAGGCCGAGCAGCACGGTGAAGACTGCGCTCGACCAGGCCAGCCATTCGCCCTGGCTCGTCGGCCATGGAAGCGCAAAGTCCATTGTGTCCCCTCGAAATGCCTGTTTTGAAATTCCGGGCATTCTAGCCGAGGAAAAGCGCCGCGCCAGATGGCATCAGGCACTTTCAAAGCAATGCCAGGAAAAGTGTGAAACGGTTCTCCCGGGAAAAACGCGCAGCGTTTTCCCTAAGGAATTGCGTCAAAATCAAAAGAGAGCGCGTCAACCGAGCGCGAATTCCACCGCCGCCTCGGCATGGATGCGTGTCGTGTCGAATACCGGAATGTCGAAATCGTCCTGTCCGATCAGCATGGTGATCTCGGTGCAGCCCATGATGATGCTGTCGGCGGCCTCGTCGCGGCGCAGGCGTTCGGCCTCTTCGATATAAGCCGCCTTCGAGGCTTCGGTGACGATGCCTTGGCAGAGCTCCTCATAGATGACGCGATGCACCATGTCGCGCCCGGCCGTATCGGGCACCACTGGCGAGAGGCCGTATTTGTCGGCAAGCCGGCCCTTGTAGAAATCCTGCTCCATGGTGAAGCGCGTCGCCAGCAGCGCCGGGCGCTGCATGCCGGTGCGCTTGATCGCCGCCGCCGTGGCGTCAGCGATATGGATCAAGGGGATCGACACCGCCGCCTGCACCTGGTCAGCCAGTCTGTGCATGGTGTTGGTGCACAGAACCAGACCCTCCGCGCCGCCCGCCTCCAGCTTGCGCGCGGCATCAATCAGAAGCACGCCGGCGCCGTCCCAATCGCCATGATGCTGCCGCTCGGCGATCTCGGCGAAGTCGAACGACCAGAGCAGCAGCTTCGCCGAATGCAGCCCGCCAAGGCGATCGCGCACGATCTCGTTGAGCAGGCGATAGTAGATGGCGGTCGATTCCCAGCTCATGCCGCCGAGCAAGCCAAGGGTTTTCATGTGATCTTCCGTTTCTCGCTGGCCAGCAGCCTATCGCCGATATGGCGACCTTACAAAAAGCTCTGCGGGTCGATGTCGACCTGCACCCGGACCGAGCCGCGCTGCTTCGGCCCATTGGCCAGCATGGTGCGGATAAATCCTTGCATGTCGGCGCGCCGTTCGCCCTGGATCAGCAGGCGGAACCTATGGCGACCGCCGAGTAGGGAGAGCGGCGCTTCCGCCGGCCCCAGCACGAACAGGTCCGACGCCTCGGGCGCAGCGCGGCGCAGGCCGCGTGCATGCCCTTCCGCTTCCGCTCGCGTCACCGCGCTGACGATGACGCCGGCCAACCGGCCGAAGGGCGGCAGGGCCGCCCGCTCCCGCTCGGCGATCTCGCGCTCGTAAAAAGCCTCGGCATCGCCCGAGACGATCGCCCGCATCACCGGATGGTCGGGCTGGAAAGTCTGCAGCAGGCCGAGGCTCTTCTTGCCGGTGCGGCCGGCGCGGCCGGTCACCTGGCTGAGCAGCTGGAAGGTGCGCTCGGCGGCGCGCGGATCGCCATTGGCAAGACCGAGATCGGCATCGACGACGCCGACCAGCGTCATGTTGGGAAAATTGTGGCCCTTGGCCACGAGCTGCGTGCCGATGACGATATCGGCCTCGCCATCGGCGATCGCTTCCAGTTCCAGCCGCAGCCGCCGCACCCCGCCCATCAGGTCGGACGACAAGACGATGGTGCGCGCATCGGGGAAATGCGTGACGACCTCCTCGGCGATGCGCTCGACACCCGGGCCGCAGGCGACCAGATGGTCGAGCGTACCGCATTCCGGGCAGGCTTCGGGGCGGCGTTCATTGTGCCCGCAATGATGGCAGACCAGTTGGCCTCGAAAGCGATGCTCGACCAGCCAGGCCGAACAGACCGGGCAGCCGAAACGGTGGCCGCAGACGCGGCACAGCGTCAGCGGCGCATAGCCGCGCCGGTTGAGGAACAGGAGCGACTGTTCCTTCTTCTCCAGCGTCTTGCGCATATGGTCGATCAGCACCGGAGACAGGAAGCCGCCACGCGCCGGTGGCGCGCGCCGCAAGTCGATCGACTTCAGCTGCGGCAGCGCCGCCTCGGCGAAGCGGGCGGAAAGGATGGCCCTGTTGTACTTGCCTTGGCTCGCATTGACGCGGCTCTCGACCGAAGGCGTCGCCGACGCCAGCACCACCGGAAAGCCGCCAATATGGCCGCGCACCACCGCCATGTCGCGCGCATTGTAGAAGACACGGTCCTCCTGCTTGTAGGCAGGGTCGTGCTCTTCGTCGACGACGATCAGGCCAAGCTCCTTGAACGGCAGGAACAGCGCCGAGCGCGCGCCGGCAACGACGCGCACCGTGCCTTCCGCCACCTGCCGCCAGACTTTTTCGCGCATCCTGGGCGGCAGGTCGGAATGCCATTCGCCCGGCTTGGCGCCGAAGCGCTGCTGGAAGCGTTCGAGGAAAGCGTGGGTCAGCGCAATTTCCGGCAAAAGGATCAGCACCTGCTTGCCCTGGTCGAGCGCCGCCGCCACCGCCTCGAAATAGACCTCCGTCTTGCCAGACCCGGTGACGCCGTCGAGCAGCGCGACGTTGAAGGCGCCGGCCGCGACATTGGCGCGCAGCATCGATGCGGCGTCGCTCTGGTCCGGCATCAATTCCGGCACGGCATAGCTCGGATCAGGTGCTGCCACGACCGGGCGCGGCGGGATCATCACCGTCTCGAACACGCCTTGCGCCTTCAGCCCCTCGATCACCGTCGACGACACACCCGCCGCATGCGCGAGGCCCGACCGCGTCCAGGCCAGCCCGCCTTCGGCCGTTTCCAGCACGCGCGCCCGCGCATCCGTCATCCGGTCGGGAACGATAAGCGTGCGTTGCAATCCCTCGATCCAGGGCTCCGGGTCAAAGGCCTCCGGCGCTCTGAGCAGCATGCGCGCCACCATGCCCGGCGCCGACAGCGTGTATTGCGCCACCCAGTCGACGAAACGGCGCATCGAACGGTCGATCGGCGGGCAGTCGAAGACCTGTTCGATCGCGCGCAGTTTTTTCGCGTCGACAGTCTCGACCGCGCCATCCCAGACGATGCCGGCAACCTGGCGCGGCCCGAGCGGCACGCGCACGATCGACCCTGGCACGACGCGCATGCCGGCCGGCACGGCATAGGTGTAGGGGCGTTCGGCAGGCATCGGCACCAGCACCGGTGCGGCTGCGACAAAGGGCGAATCTTCGATCATGAGGCGTGACCTTGCCCCGACTTTGGTCTAGATCAAAGAGCAACGCTGAACGTGCCTTCCCAGGCACGACGAAATCGTCAGGAGACCCGCCATGAAATTTTTTGTCGACACCGCCGACATCAAGGATATCCGTGAGCTGAACGATCTGGGGCTGCTCGACGGCGTCACCACCAATCCGTCGCTGATTCTCAAATCCGGCGGCAAGATCGCCGACGTCACCAAGCAGATCTGCGATATCGTCGCCGGCCCGGTCTCGGCCGAAGTCGTGGCGACCGAATACAAGGACATGATGGCGGAGGCCGAGGTGCTGGCCAAGATCGCGCCCAATGTCTGCATCAAGGTGCCGCTGACGCTGGACGGCCTGAAGGCCTGCAAGACGATCCGCACCCAGATGAACCGCATGGTCAACGTCACGCTGTGCTTCTCGGCGAATCAGGCGCTGCTCGCCGCCAAGGCCGGCGCCTCGTTCATCTCGCCCTTCGTCGGCCGCATCGACGACACCGGCTCGGACGGCATGGAGCTGATCCAGGAGATCCGCCAGATCTACGACAATTACGACTTCCAGACCGAGATCCTGACCGCATCGGTGCGCACGGTGAACCACGTCAAGCAGGCGGCCCTGATCGGCGCCGATGTCATCACCGCGCCGCCGGCGACGCTGAAGGCGCTGGTCAAGCACCCGCTGACCGACAAGGGCCTGGAACAGTTCCTCGCAGATTGGGCCAAGACCGGCCAGAAGATCGGCTGAGATCGCACTGCTTCAATAGAAAAGGCCGGGCGACCGGCCTTTTTTATTACGCGTCGCAAGAAGCCCGATCGCCGAAAGGACCGCCGATCATTCCGTGCCGTCGTCGTCGGCCGCGGCTGCCTGCGGGCGCCGGCCCATGATGATTTCGCGCTTGCCGACATGGTTGGGCGCGCCGACCAGACCTTCCTTCTCCATGCGTTCGACCAGGGAGGCGGCGCGGTTGTAGCCAATGCCGAGCCGGCGCTGAATGTAGGACGTCGAACACTTCTTGTCGCGCACCACCACCTTGACCGCTTCGTCATAGCTGGAATCGCCGTCCTCGGCCGCGACCGATCCCTTGTCGAAGACCGCGCCCTGGTCGTCCTCGACCTCTTCCTCGTCCTCGTCGGCGGTCACGGTCTCCAGATATTCCGGGCGGCCCTGCGCCTTCAGATGCGCCACGACATGCTCGACCTCCGCGTCGGAGACGAATGGGCCGTGCACGCGTGATATCCGCCCGCCCCCCATCATGTGCAGCATGTCGCCCTGGCCGAGCAGCTGCTCGGCGCCCTGCTCGCCCAGGATGGTGCGGCTGTCGATCTTGGAGGTGACCTGGAAGGAAATTCGGGTCGGGAAGTTGGCCTTGATCGTGCCGGTGATGACATCGACCGAGGGGCGCTGCGTTGCCATGATCAGATGGATGCCGGCGGCGCGCGCCATCTGCGCCAGGCGCTGGATGGCGCCTTCGATCTCCTTGCCGGCGACCATCATCAGGTCGGCCATCTCGTCGACGATGACGACGATGTAAGGCATCGGCGCAAGATCGATTTCCTGCTGCTCGAACAGCGGCTCGCCGGTGCCCTTTTCGAAGCCGGTCTGCACCGTCATGATGACCGCCTCGCCCTTGTCGCGGGCTTGGGCGGCGCGCTCATTGTAGCCGTCGATGTTGCGCACGCCGAGCCGTGCCATCTTGCGATAGCGGTCCTCCATTTCGCGCACCGCCCATTTGAGTGCGGTGACGGCCTTCTTGGGATCGGTGACGACGGGCGTCAGAAGATGCGGGATGCCATCATAGACGGAGAGTTCCAGCATCTTCGGATCGACCATGATCAGCCGGCATTCTTCCGGCTTCAGCCGGTAGAGCAGCGACAGGATCATGGTGTTGATGGCGACAGACTTGCCGGAACCGGTGGTGCCGGCGACGAGCAGATGCGGCATCTTCGCCAGTTCGGCGATGACGGGCTCGCCGCCGATCGTCTTGCCGAGGCAAAGCGCCAGCTTGCAACTGGTCTTGCGGAAGCCCTGCGATTCGATCAGTTCGCGGAAATAGACGGTCTCTCGCGTCTCGTTCGGCAGCTCGATGCCGATGACGTTGCGGCCGGGCACGACGGCGACGCGCGCCGAAATCGCCGACATGGAGCGGGCGATATCATCGGCAAGACCGATGACGCGGGACGATTTGACGCCCGGCGCCGGCTCGAACTCATAGAGGGTGACGACCGGACCTGGGCGAACGTGGATGATCTCGCCGCGCACGCCGAAATCCTCGAGCACGCTTTCCAGCAGATCGGCATTCTGCTCGAGCCGCTCCTGCGACATGTAGAAACCCTGCCCTTCCGGCGGCTGCTGCAGCAACTCTTCCGAGGGAAGTTCGTACGCCTCGCCTGTCGTGGCCGGCACGATCTTGCCGGCCAAAGGCAGCGGCGAAGAGGGGCGCGCGGCTGGAACCTGTACGGTCTCCTCGGCGCCTTGTGCGATTTGCACCGGAGCGGCATCACCCGCGACGGCAGGGGCTGCGACCCGCGCCTGGGCTCGCTTCGGCACACCACCCGCCGCCGGCTGAACCGCCGCTTCGTTGGAGTTGGCCGGCCGGACATCCGGCAAAGCGGCAGGGGCTTGCTGGCCTGGAAGCCAGTCGATGACGCGGAACGACGCGGTCGGGTCGGCCGAGGGCGCGGCGCGGACATCGATCCGACCGGCGGCAACTGGCGCGGCGGCGCGCGGGATCGGGACGGCTCGCGACGTCTGCGACGAACCTTCGATCATGTAGGGCGCCATGAGCTCGAAGAAGACGTGATCCGACAGATAGGGCCAGCGGACGGTTTCACGGCCAGTCGTCTTGACCGGCGCCACCGTTCCCTGGGCAGACGCGGCCGGTGCGGGTGCCCGTACCGGCGCAGCGGTCCTCGGACCGGCCGTCACAACCGTCCGCGCCTTTTCGTTGGCATGCCTTGGCGGAACGGAGGCCGGTGATCTTTCATGCATCACGGCTTTGTTGCCGGCGGGCGGCCGGGCGGCTTCCACAGCGGCGTTCCGGCTTTTCATCGCCGCCGGCAATGACGGGGACGAGACCCCTGACGACGGCGCAGCCGCGGCAGGCTGTGCGACGGCTTGCCGCGCCGGCGGCGCCGGCGGTTCGCCTTGCTCGGAGGTGATCTGGCGCGGATGGCGCGGACTGGCTTCGTAGTCCGGCGTGCGGGTAAACCGCACATTGGGCGCCAGGAAGAAATACTCCTGCCAGGCGGGGCTTTCGTTGCCGCCGAGATCGACAGGTGGCGGGAAATTGCCGCCCGCGGTCGCGCCGGGCGGCTGGCCTTCCGCCTTGCCGCTCATGCCGCTGAAACGCTTTCCCTCGGGGTCATCGGGCGAAGCTGACTTCAATGAATTGACCCGAGGAAAACGCTTGGATTCCATTCTCAAGACTCACTCTGAAACGTCAGCTGAGCAATAGGGAGCGAGTGGTTAACAGTTGCTTCCCGTGAGCGCTTTTGGAGCGGCCGAAATGTATCTTTCGCGGCGATGGCGCACGAGCCGGATTCGAGCCGATGATCGTCACCCCACGATCGTCCACTCATGCATATGCTTCGAGTTAAAAAGAGAACCCTCGGCCATCGCGAAGTGGGCCGTGCATCAGGATCGAGGCAGCGTTTTCCGTGAAAAGAAGGTGGCGCTAGCTGGCCGCCTTGCCGTGCCGGACCAGATCCTGGGCGATGGACAGCTGCAGCGCCTCGGCCAGTTCGCGCGCGGCGCGGTTCTCGGCGTCGATCTGCGCCCTGTACGAGGCAAATTCCTGGCGCGGCCTGTCGAACGAAGAGGTAATCGAGCGCTTGCCGACGGTGATGACTGCGCCGCTTTTCGCATCGGTCAGCGTATAGTTGGCGGTCAGCGTCACCGAGCCGGCGGTCGGCTCGTCCTCATCGGTGCCGACCTGCACGAGGGCGGAGGATTCAACAGCTTCGGTCACGCTGAGATTAAGCGAATAGAGCGGCGACGCCGGTTCGCCGGCACCCCGCCCGAAGCCGAAGATCAGATTGTTGCGCACCTGCTGGGCATAACGCGTCTTGACCGGCTTGATGGCGATCGACGCCAGCTCGGCATTGGCGCTCGAGCCCGTCGACAACGGCGCGTTGGAATAGAGCGGCCGCACCGTGCAGGCCGAAACCAGAGCCAGCGAGCCGACAAGGCCGGCGAGCGCAACGCGGCGCAGCAAGCGGCTCAGCTCTGTCTTTTCCCGATCAGGCAACGACATTGACGATCCTCTGCGGCACGATGATCACCTTGCGCGGAGCCTTACCTTCGAGTGCTTTCTGCACGAAGTCGAGAGCCAATACCGCTTTTTCGACCGCACCTTGGTCCGCGTCGCGGGCAATTGTCAAATCCCCCCGCTTCTTGCCGTTGACCTGCACCGGATAGGTCACTTCGTTGTCGACGACCAGCGCCGGGTCGAAGATCGGCCATGGCCGTTCAGCGACCAGATCGGTGCCGCCGAGCGTCTCCCAGCACTCCTCGGCCAGATGCGGCATCACTGGCGCGATCAGATGCACCAGGATCTCCACCGCCTGGCGGCAGGCGCTCTGCAGGGCCGGCTCGGCCTTGCCTTCCGCCACCTGGTTGAGCGGCGTGGTCAGCACATTGGCCAGTTCATAGATGCGGGCGATGGCGCGGTTGAAGCCGAGCTTCTCGATATCCTCGCCGACCGCTTTCAGGATCTTGTGCGTGGCCTTCGAGACCACTCCCGCCTCGCCGGCGTCGACTGCTGCGGGCTTGACGCCGGCCAGCGTCTCGGCGGCCGTCGACACCAGCCGCCAGACGCGCTGCATGAAGCGGTGCGCGCCGGCGGCGCCATCGTCGGTCCACTCGACATCGCGCTCTGGCGGCGAATCCGACAGCATGAACCAGCGCGCCGTGTCGGCGCCGTAGCCGTCGGTGATGTCTTCGGGACTCACCGTGTTCTTCTTCGACTTCGACATCTTCTCCAGCGGGCCGATGGTGACAGCCTCGCCGGTGGCGATGTCGAAGGCGCGGCGTTCGCCGTCGACGCCCTCCAGCCGCACCTCGGTCGGCGCCAGCCAGCGGCCGTTCGAAGCCGATCCGACGCGGTAGGTCTCGTGCACCACCATGCCTTGCGTGAACAGGCCCTTGAACGGCTCGGCCAGGTCGACATGGCCGGTTTCGCGCATGGCGCGGGTGAAGAAGCGCGAATAGAGCAGATGCAGGATCGCATGCTCGATGCCGCCGATATACTGATCCACCGGCAGCCATTCATTGGCCGCCCTGGGATCGGTCGGCTCATGCGCCCAGGGCGCGGTGAAGCGGGCAAAATACCAGGACGAATCGACGAACGTGTCCATCGTGTCGGTTTCGCGCCGCGCGTCCCTGCCGCATTGCGGACACTTCACATGCCGCCAGGTCGGATGCCGGTCGAGCGGATTGCCCGGCCGGTCGAAATCGACATCGTCGGGCAGCTTGACCGGCAGGTCGGCCTTCGGCACCGGCACCACGCCGCAATCCTCGCAATGGATCATCGGGATCGGGCAGCCCCAGTAGCGCTGGCGCGAAATGCCCCAGTCGCGCAGGCGGAAATTCACCTTGCGCTCGGCCATCGGCCGGTTGCCGATCGTCTTCTGCTCCAGCAGCTTCGCCACTTCGTCGAAAGCGCGGTCCGGCTTCATGCCGTCGAGGAAGCGCGAATTGATCATCACGCCGTCGTCGACATACGCTTCTTCCGTGATCTGGAACGACTTGGCATCGCCGCCTTCCGGCATCACCACCGGGATCACCGGCAAGCCGTATTTGTTGGCGAAGTCGAGGTCGCGCTGGTCGCCGGACGGACAGCCGAATATGGCGCCGGTGCCGTATTCCATCAGCACGAAATTGGCGACGTAGACAGGCAGTGTCCAGCTGTCGTCGAAGGGATGAACAACGCGGATGCCGGTGTCGAAACCCTTCTTCTCGGCCGTCTCAAGTGCGGCCACCGACGTGCCCATATGGCGGACCTCGTCGATGAACTTCGCCAGCGCCGGATTGGTCTCGGCGGCCTTCCTGGCCAGCGGGTGATCGGCGGCGACGGCCATGAAGGAGGCGCCGAAGATGGTGTCGGGCCGCGTCGTGTAGACTTCCAGCTCATGCTCGCCGGCGATCGGTGCAGCCAGAGGCCAGCGGATCAGCAGACCTTCCGAACGGCCGATCCAGTTCTGCTGCATCAGCTTCACTTTTTCGGGCCATTCGTCGAGGCCGTCGAGCGAATCCAGCAGGTCCTGCGCAAAGTCGGTGATCTTGAAGAACCACTGCGTCAGTTCGCGCTGTTCGACCAGCGCGCCGGAGCGCCAACCGCGCCCGTCGATGACCTGCTCGTTGGCAAGCACCGTCATATCCTCCGGGTCCCAGTTGACCTTGGAGGATTTGCGCGTCACCAGCCCCTTCTCGACGAAATCGAGGAACAGCATCTGCTGGCGGTGGTAGTACTCGACATCGCAGGTCGCGAATTCGCGCGCCCAGTCCAGCGACAGGCCCATGACCTTGAGCTGCTCGCGCATGGTGGCGATGTTCTGATAGGTCCATTCCTTGGGGTGGACCTTGTTCTGCATCGCCGCGTTTTCGGCCGGCATGCCGAAGGCGTCCCAGCCCATCGGATGCAGCACGTTGAAGCCCTTGGCCCGCTTGTAGCGCGCCACCACGTCGCCCATCGTGTAATTGCGGGTGTGGCCGATATGGATGCGCCCCGACGGATAGGGGAACATCTCCAGCACGTAGTATTTCGGCTTCGGGTCGTCATTGCGCGCTTCGAACAGCTTCTTTTCGGCCCAGGCCTTCTGCCATTTGGGTTCTGACGCGCGCGGATTGTATCGTTCGGTTGCCATGGGACGTTTTTCACTTAAAAGCAGGCGCGAACCGCGGGCGACTGGCTCCGCGGTTCAGGGAATGTGGTCCGGGTGTTCACCATGGTTTGGCAAACCCGTCAACCATATGGGCTTCGCGGCGGCTAAAAACGCGGATCAAAACAGCGGGATTTGCATATGGGTGACACCGTTCAGCAGTTTTTCGCGGTCAAGGCGAAGATCGCCGCCGCCGAGCAGGAGGCCCGCCGCGAGGCCGGCGCGGTGACGCTGGTGGCCGTCTCCAAGACCTTTGACGCCGCCGACATCCGCCCCGTCATCGAGGCCGGCCAGCGCGTCTTCGGCGAGAACCGCGTGCAGGAAGCGCAGGGCAAATGGCCCGATCTGAAGCAGGCATTTCCTGACATCGAGCTGCATCTCATCGGTCCGCTGCAATCGAACAAGGCCAAGGAAGCGGTGGCGCTGTTCGACGTCATCGAGACGGTCGATCGCGAGAAAATCGCCGCCGAACTCGCCAAGGAGATTGCCCGGCAGGGACGCTCCCCAAAACTCTATGTCCAGGTCAACACCGGCTCCGAGCCACAGAAGGCCGGCATCGAGCCCCGCGCGGCGATCGCCTTCGTCGCCCGCTGTCGCGATGTCCACGGCCTCGCCATCGAAGGGCTTATGTGCATCCCGCCGGCCGACGAGAACCCCGGCCCGCATTTCGCCCTGCTGGAAAAGCTCGCTCGCGAGGCCGGCGTCGCCAAACTGTCTATGGGCATGTCCGGCGACTACGAGACGGCCATCGCCTTCGGCGCCACCAGCGTCAGGGTCGGCTCGGCGATTTTTGGTAGCCGCTGATACGCACGCCTTTGGGCCAGTTCGGCAAGCTGGCTGCGCCACGACTGGAAACGAAACGTACCGTTCCTATTTGTTTTGTGTCATCACAAATTTCTCCTGGAGCTTCGCCATGCGTTACAACCAGCTTGGAAATACGGGGATGTACGTCTCCGAACTGTGCCTCGGCACCATGACCTTCGGTGCCGCCGGCCAGAATGCCCAATGGGGGCTGATCGCCAGCCTCGACCAGAAGGGCGTCAACGAGATCGTCGGCCGCTCGATCGCCGCCGGCGTCAACTTCTTCGACACGGCCGACGTCTACTCCTTCGGTGAGTCCGAGCGCCTGCTCGGCCAGTCGCTCAGGGACCTCGGCGTCAAGCGTTCGGACGTCGTCATCGCCACCAAGGTGCATGGCGCAATGGGCCAGGGTCCGAACGAGCGCGGCTCCTCGCGCGGCCACATCATGGATTCGGTCGATGCCAGCCTCGAACGGCTGCAGCTCGACCATATCGATCTCTATCAGCTGCACGGCACCGACGCGGTGACGCCGATCGACGAGACGCTGCGGGCGCTGGACGACCTCGTTGCCAGTGGCAAGGTCCGCTATGTCGGCGTTTCCAACTGGGCGGCATGGCGCATCGCCAAGGCGCTCGGTATCGCCGACCGCAAGGGCTTCGCCCGCTTCGAGACCATCCAGTCCTACTATTCGATCGCCGGCCGCGACCTCGAGCGCGAGATCGTGCCGCTCATCAACGAGGAGAAGCTCGGCCTGATGGTGTGGTCGCCGATGGCGGGCGGCCTGCTTTCCGGCAAGTACGGTCCCGGTGCGCCCGGCAATGGCGAGGGCCGCCGTGCGTCCTTCAACTTCCCGCCGGTCAACGAGGATCGCGCCTGGGCGGCCGTCGCCGTCATGCGCGAGATCGCCAAGAAGCATGGTGTCAGCGTTGCCACGGTGGCGCTCGGCTATGTCCTGGCCAAGCCCTTCGTGATGAGCGTCATCATCGGCGCCAGCCGCATGGACCAGCTCGAACAGAACCTTGCCGCGACTGAAGTGAAGCTCGACGCGGACGATCTCGCCAGGCTCGACGAGGTCAGCGCGCTGCCGTCCGAATATCCCGGCTGGATGCTGGAGCGCCAGGCGGCCGGCCGTCGCCCGGCGCCATTCGTGCCGAAGGGGTAGTCCGTCTCCACCACGACGCGATTTTCTGCAAAGCCGCGCGTTCCTTCGGGCGCGCGGCTTTTTCGCGCTTCAAGCCGCACGGCCGCCTTGTACCGGACGCGATTGCGGCTACCGGAGCAGCATATGGGGATGTCTGGAGGTGACGATGGCACCATCCGCCGCGCAATTTCGGGACAGCATCGTTGCGATCCCGTGATGATGAGCGGACGGGGATTCCATATCCCGCCCCTGCCGGGTTGTCGAACGGACCTTGAAAACCTGCGTTTCCTCAGAGCCGTACAGTCTCGGCCAGAAAATCGAGAAAGGCCCGCACCCGCGCCGGCAGATGCCGGCCCTGGCCGACATAGACGGCATGGGTCGCCTCCTCGTCGCCCGGATTGAAATCCTCCAGCAGCGCCACCAGCCGACCGGCTGCGATATCGGCCGCGACATGCCAGCGCGCCAGCCGGGAGATGCCGGCTCCGGCCAGCGTCATCAGCCGCATCGCCTCGCCGTCACTGACCGCCGTGTTGCCGGTGATCGGGACCATGCCCGCGTTGCCGGCAGCGTCGACAAACGGCCAGCCATCAATATGCCTGACGAAGCCGAAGCCCATGCGATTATGCCCATCGAGATCGGCCGGCGTCAGCGGTTTTCCCTGCGCCTCGAGATAGGACGGGGCCGCAACCACCACCACCGGGCTTTGCCCGAGCTTGCGCGCCACCAGCCGCGATTCGCCGAGCGGCCCGGCGCGGATGGCGACATCGGCGCGTTCGGCCATCAGGTCGATGACGCTGTCGGTCAGCACCAGATCGACCGAAATTTCGGGATAGCGCTCAAGGAAGCGCGGCAGGAGCGGGATCAGCCGGTGCACGCCGAAGGGCACGTAGGTGTTGACGCGCAGCCGCCCGCGCGGTGCGGCACCCGCCGCCGCCTCGCGCTCGGCCGCGGCCATATCGGACAGGATACGCAATCCGCTGTCGTAGAATGCCGTTCCCTCCGGCGTCAGCTGCAGCTTGCGTGTCGAGCGGCTGACCAGCCGCGCGCCGAGCCGGGCTTCCAGACGCGCGATCAGCTTGCTGACGGCTGATGGCGTCATGCGCAGCGCGCGCGCAGCCGCCGAGAAGCTACCGGCCTCGACAACGCGCACGAACACTTCGATCTCGCCGGAGCGGTTGATATCGGGTCTGGCCATTTGTGAATCTATTTCACAGTAAATGTGCCGAACACAAGTCTGGTTCACAGTGCATGGCGACACGATCTTTCGGCTCGGAGCGCGGTTTGGACAAGGCGCTCGTCGTCGCCAAAGTGGGAACCGTCATGCCTCTTGCTCTCTACGCCCTCGCCGCCGGTGCCTTTGGCATCGGCGTCACCGAATTCGTCATCATGGGTCTGCTCATCGACGTCAGCAAGGATTTCGGCGTCTCGATCTCGGCCGCCGGCCAGCTCATTTCGGGCTATGCGCTGGGCGTCGTCATCGGCGCACCGCTGCTCACCATCGCCACCGGTAACTGGCCGCGCAAGACCGTGCTGCTGGTGCTGATGGCGATCTTCACGCTGGGCAATCTCGCCTGTGCGCTGGCGCCCGACTATTGGACCCTGATGGGCGCTCGCATCGTCACCGCCTTTGCCCATGGCACCTTCTTCGGCGTCGGTTCTGTCGTCGCCACCGGCCTGGTCGCGCCCAACAAGAAGGCATCGGCGATCGCGCTGATGTTCACGGGGCTGACCATCGCCAACATCCTCGGCGTGCCCTTCGGCACCTGGCTCGGCCAGGCCTTCGGCTGGCGCGCGACCTTCTGGGCGGTGACCTTGGTCGGCCTAGCGGCCTTCGCCGTCATCCTGGCCCTGGTGCCGCGCAGCCAGGCAGCACCCGAAAAGAGCGACCTGCGCGCCGATCTCGCCGTGCTGCGCCGCGCGCCGGTGCTGCTCGGCCTCGCCACCACCGTGCTTGGCTATGCCGGCGTCTTTGCCGTCTTCACCTACATCGCCCCGCTGCTGACCGAGATCAGCGGCTTCAAGGAAGCGGCAGTGTCGCCGATCCTGCTCGTCTTCGGCGGCGGCCTCATCGCCGGCAACCTCGCCGGCGGCAAGGTTGCCGACCGCTGGCTGGTGCCGGCCGTGCTGGGCAGTCTCGTGGCGCTGGCCGTGGTGCTGGCGACCATGAGCTTCGCCATCCACAGCCAGGTCCTGGCCGTCATCTATGTCGGCCTGCTGGGGGCCGCCGCCTTCGGCACCGTGGCGCCGCTGCAGATGTGGGTGCTGGACAAGGCGCAAGGCGCCGGCCAGAGCCTCGCCTCCTCCTTCAACATCGCCGCCTTCAATCTCGGCAATGCCGCCGGCGCCTGGCTCGGCGGCGCGGTCATCGCCCATGGCCTTGGGCTGGGTTCGCTCACCTGGGTCGCCGCTTTGCTGCCGGTCGCGGCACTCGCCGTGGCGGGATTGGCGCTGCGCCTCGACAGACATGAAGAACGGCTGATCCCAGCTGCTGCCGGCACCGTCTCCATGAAGTGATGGCAGCACCGATATCGACCCGTCGACAGACGCCCCGAAACGAGACCGAGAGGAGAACCTATGACACTTCCGATCCACCGCACCACCGTCGCCCTTCTGGCAACGCGCCTGACGCTCGGCGCGCTCGCGTTGGCGGCTTCGTCGATGGTCAGCCCGGCAATTGCCGGCGAGAAACAGGACTGGGTGGGCACCTGGACGGCCAGCCCTCAACCGACATGGGGGACCGATTTTGCCTTGCCGGTGAAAATGATGCCAAAGCTTGAGAACCAGACCATACGCCAGACAGTCAGGACCAGCGTTGGCGGCAGGCGGTTCCGCATCGTCCTGTCGAACGAGTATTCAAACGTGCCGATCCAGATCGGCGAAATACGTGCGGCGAGAGCTGGCAAGGACTCGAAAATCACCGCCGGCACCGATCGTGCCGTCACATTCGGCGGTCAGGCAAAGGCAACAGTTCCGGCAGGCGCGCCTTTGGTCAGCGATCCGGTGGAATTGCCCCTCGACGCCTTGAGCCGCCTTTCGATATCGGTCTATCTGCCGCAGCCCACACCAATCTCCACCTTCCATTGGGACGGTAAGCAGACCGCCTATATCGGCGACGGCAACCAGACGGCTTCCGAAACCATCGCGGCTGCGCAGACCACCGACGCGCGTACCTTGGTCAGCGAGATCCTGGTCGATGCGCCGGCAAATGATGGCGCCGTGATCGCCATCGGCGATTCGATCACCGACGGCAACGGCGCCACGCTGGACGCCGACAACCGGTGGCCCGACGTCCTCGCCGAGCGTCTCGTCTCGAAGCACGTGTCGGTGCTTAACGCAGGCATATCCGGAGCGCAGCTGCTGGATGATGCGATGGGCGTGAAGGCTTCGGCCCGCTTCGACCGTGACGTGCTGGCTCAGCCCGGCGTCAAGGCGGTCATCCTGCTCATCGGCATCAACGATATCAGCTGGCCCGGCACGCCATTCGCACCTGAGAAATCCCTGCCCTCTCTGGCGGCACTCACCACTGGATACCTGCAACTCGCAGCCCAGGCCCACGCCCATAATCTGATCATCGTCGGCGGCACGTTGACGCCCTTTGAGGGCGCGCTGAGCGGCACGCCGCTTGATGCCTACTACACGCCTGAAAAAGAAGCGTTGCGCCAGAAGGTCAACAACTGGATCAGAACCAGCGGTGCCTTCGATGCGGTCGTCGACTTCGACCTGCTGCTCCGCGATCCCGTGCACCCGACACGCCTGCTGCCGGAGTTCGATTCCGGCGACCACCTCCATCCGGGCGACAAGGGAAACCGGGCCATGGCCGCGGCCATCGATCTCGGCCAACTGATCAAGAATTGAGCAGCCGGCAACTGACTTCATCCAGCAATTGAAAGGACAAAATCATGGACTATCGACGTCTCGGCGCGTCGGGCCTGAAAGTGCCCGCACTCTCCTTCGGCGCGGGAACCTTTGGCGGCTCCGGCCCGCTGTTCGGCGCCTGGGGCAACAGCGACGCCAAGGAAGCGCGGCGGCTGGTCGACATCTGCCTCGAGGCCGGCGTCAATCTGTTCGACACCGCCGACGTCTATTCGAACGGCGCCTCCGAAGAGGTGCTCGGCGAAGCCATCAAGGGCCGGCGCGATGCCGTGCTGATCTCGACCAAGACGTCCTTGCCGATGGGCGACGGGCCGGCCGATTACGGCTCCTCGCGTTCGCGCCTGATCAAATCCGTGGACGCCGCGCTGAAGCGCCTCGGCACCGACTACATCGACCTGTTGCAACTGCATGCCTTCGACGCCGGCACGCCGATCGAGGAGGTGCTGTCGACGCTGGACGAGCTCGTGCGCGCCGGCAAGCTGCGCTATGTCGGCGTCTCCAACTTCTCCGGCTGGCAAGTGATGAAGTCGCTGGCGGAGGCCGATAAGCACGGTTATCCGCGCTATGTCGCGCACCAGGTCTACTATTCGCTGGTCGGCCGCGACTATGAGTGGGAACTGATGCCGCTCGGCCTCGACCAGGGCGTCGGCGCGCTGGTGTGGAGCCCGCTCGGCTGGGGCCGCCTGACCGGCAAGATCCGCCGCGGCCAGCCTCTGCCGGAAAAGAGCCGGCTGCATGACACCGCAGGCTTTGGCCCGCCGGTCGAGGACGAACATCTCTACCGGGTGATGGATGCGCTGGACGCGGTGGCGCAGGAAACCGGGAGGACCGTGCCGCAGATCGCCATCAACTGGCTGTTGCAGCGCCCGACCGTTTCCTCCGTCATCATCGGCGCCCGCAACGAGGAGCAACTGCGCCAGAACCTGGGCGCCGTCGGTTGGTCGCTGACGCCGGAGCAGGTGAAGAAACTCGACGCCGCAAGCGAAGTGACTGCGCCCTACCCGTATTTCCCCTATCGCCGCCAGGAAGGTTTCGCCAGGCTGAACCCGCCGGCCGTTTGAGCGCCGGCTGAGTCAGCGCAAGCGCTGGTAGTTGGCCACGGTCTCGGAGGTTCGTCATCCTAGGGCGAAGCAGGAGCGCAGCTCCGTCGCGGAGACCCTAGTATCCATGCCGCGACTTCAAGGCGTTGCAACGGTGCAGAATTCTGCTCCGTTGCACTCCACGGCAAAGGTCACTGCATGGATCCTCGGGTCAGGCCCGAGGATGACGAAACGATGGGCGCATTTCCGCTAACCACCAACGCATGCGATACATCACGCAAGCACTCCGTCAACACTTCTGCGCCTTAATGCAGTACGAACTCGCCATCCACCTTGCGCCATTCATTCGGCGCGATCAGCTTCTGGTGGGTGTAGACAACCGAGTGCAGCGGTCCATCCAGCTTGGCCTTCCAGAATTCGATGAATTTGATCAGCACCGGAAACGTCGGAGCGATGTCGTAGTCCTGCCAGATGAAGCTCTGCAGGAGATGCGGATGATCGGGGAAATGATAAAGAATCTTGGCCGTGGTCAGGCCATAGCCTTTGAGCATCAGGTCCATTTCGGCATGGTCGCGCATTGCTGCCCCCTTGGCGGTCCCTTGGTTGAATCTCCTTTCCTCCCAACGTCAGATTGTGCGCGCCGTTGCTTAACTGTCTATTGATTTTTCCTGATCGAAACAGGCTTTTCGACGCGAAAACATACAGTTAGCAGCGAGCCAACCTGAGTGCTGACAACGCGAGCCCGTGCCCCTGCGGCATCCCGCCACGCAAACCCAACGTCTAATATTGCCGTAAGGCCGGAACTGGTAATAATGCCGCCGAATTCGCGGCCGCTTCGCCGCGATCCCGCCGGCGGTTCAAGCCGGCGTATGGTTTGGGAGGAAAGTCAGGAATGTCCGAGGTTCATGTCCATCGCGTCCAGCCGACGTGGAAGAAGAATGCGCTGATCGACAACGACACTTACCTGAAATGGTATGCCGACAGCATCAAGAACCCGGACAAGTTCTGGGGCAAGCACGGCAAGCGCATCGACTGGTTCAAGCCGTTCAGCAAGGTCAAGAACACCTCCTTCGACGGCAAGGTCTCGATCAAATGGTTCGAGGACGGGCTGACCAATGTTTCCTACAACTGCATCGACCGCCATCTGAAGAAGCGCGGCGACCAGACCGCCATCATCTGGGAAGGCGACAACCCCTACGACGACAAGAAGATCACCTATAACGAGCTCTACGAGCATGTCTGCCGGCTCGCCAATGTGATGAAGAAGCACGGCGTCAAGAAGGGCGACCGCGTCACCATCTACATGCCGATGATCCCGGAAGCCGCCTATGCGATGCTGGCCTGCACGCGTATCGGCGCCATCCATTCGATCGTCTTCGGGGGCTTCTCGCCCGATGCGCTGGCCGGCCGCATCGTCGACTGCGAATCGACCTTCGTCATTACGTCGGATGAAGGCCTGCGCGGCGGCAAGTCGATTCCGCTGAAGGAGAACACCGACAAGGCGATCGACATCGCCGCGAAGAACTTCGTCATGGTGAAGAACGTCCTCGTCGTGCGCCGCACCGGCGGCAAGATCGGCTGGGCGCCAGGCCGCGACCTCTGGTATCACGACGAGGTCGCGACGGTGAAAGCCGAGTGCAAGCCCGAGAAGATGAAGGCGGAAGACCCGCTGTTCATCCTTTACACCTCAGGCTCGACCGGCAAGCCGAAGGGCGTGCTGCACACCACCGCCGGCTATCTCGTCTATGCGTCGATGACCCACCAATATGTCTTCGACTACCATGACGGCGATATCTACTGGTGCACCGCCGATGTCGGCTGGGTCACCGGCCACAGCTACATCGTCTATGGCCCGCTCGCCAACGGCGCCACCACGCTGATGTTCGAGGGCGTGCCCAACTACCCGTCGCAGTCGCGTTTCTGGGAAGTCATCGACAAGCACAAGGTCAACATCTTCTACACCGCCCCGACCGCGCTGCGCGCGCTGATGGGCGCCGGCAACGACCCGGTGACGAAGACCTCGCGCAAATCGCTGCGCGTGCTCGGATCGGTCGGCGAGCCGATCAACCCGGAAGCCTGGGAGTGGTATTTCAACGTCGTCGGCAACGGCAAGGTGCCGATCGTCGACACCTGGTGGCAGACCGAGACCGGCGGCATCCTGATCACGCCGCTGCCGGGCGCCACCGACCTCAAGGCAGGCTCCGCGACGCGGCCCTTCTTCGGCGTCAAGCCGCAGCTGGTCGACGGAGAAGGCAAGGTGCTGGAAGGAGCCGCCGACGGCAATCTCTGCATCACCGATTCCTGGCCGGGCCAGATGCGCACCGTCTATGGAGACCATGACCGCTTCGTGCAGACCTATTTCTCCACCTACAAGGGCAAGTACTTCACCGGTGACGGCTGCCGCCGCGACGCCGACGGCTACTACTGGATCACCGGTCGCGTCGACGACGTCATCAACGTCTCCGGCCACCGCATGGGCACGGCCGAGGTCGAATCGGCGCTGGTCAGCCATGACAAGGTGTCGGAGGCCGCCGTCGTCGGCTATCCCCACGACATCAAGGGCCAGGGTATCTACAGCTATGTCACCTTGATGAAGGGGGTGGGGCCGACCGAGGAGTTGCGCAAGGAGCTCATCGCTCATGTCCGCAAGGAGATCGGCGCCATCGCTTCGCCCGACAAGATCCAGTTCGCCCCCGGCCTGCCCAAGACGCGTTCCGGCAAGATCATGCGCCGCATCCTGCGCAAGATCGCCGAGGACGATTTTGCCACCCTTGGCGACACCTCGACGCTCGCCGATCCGGCCGTCGTTGACGATCTCATCGCCAACCGGCAGAACAAGAAGGGCTGAAAACGACTGGTCGAAGGTCGCGGGAAGCCCGGCGAACGAGAGACCAACGCAATGAATGATATCGGCACTGTCGCGCAGCTCTGGCGCTATCCGGCAAGCTCGCTCGCCGGCGAGCGCCAGGACGCCATTCTGGTCGAACCGGCGGGCATGGCAGGCGACCGCATGTTCGGCCTCGTCGGTGTCTCGGACAATGAGATCGCCAGGCCCGACCGCGAGGCGAAATGGCACAAGGTGCCGCGAATCCGCACCCGGCTGGCCAATGATCGCAACCTTGAGATCGCCGTCCCTGACGGCGACTGGCTGAGCGCCCCCGGGGTCGAATGCGACCGCGCAGTATCGGCCTATCTCGGCTTCGCCGCCTCGATCCGGCCGTTCGGCCGGGAGAATGCCCCGCCTGCCTATGCCGGTCCGGTCACCGCCGCCCGCTACAGCAAGGCGCCGATCCACCTCCTGACCACGGCGTCGCTGGCGCGGCTGACGGCGCTGCATCCGGATGGCGCCGCCGACCCGCGCCGCTTCCGCCCCAACATCGTCGTCGATATGGCGGCGGTCGATGGCTCGTTTCCCGAAACGGAATGGATCGGCCGCAAGCTCGCCATCGGCGAATTGCTAGTGACCATCTCGGAGCCTTGCCGCCGCTGCGGTTTCACCATCATCGCCCAGGACGGCTTCGATGACGACCCGGCGATCCTGCGCAATCTGGTCCGCCACAACGCGCACAATCTCGGCGTCTACTGCACGGTGGATCGGCCGGCCGGTATCAAGGTCGGCGACGCGATGCGTTTTCTGTAGCTACCGATAAAGATCCGCTCGCGTCGGCGGCAGGCCGCTTGGCCCCCGCGCTCGCTTGGTGACGACTGTCTGGAAAATCTGCGCCGAGCCGCGATCGAAGGTGATCGAACAGCCGGTCAGATAAAGCAGCCACAGCCGTGCCTTGGGCTCGCCGACCTCGGCGATCGCCTCATCGAAACGCGCGTGCAGGCGCTCGGCCCACAGCCTGCAGGTGCGGGCATAGTGCTCGCGCAAATTCTCGACGTCGGCGACGAGGAACCCGTGCGCCTCGAGATTGCCGAGTGTCATGCCGATCGTGTCGACCTCGCCGCCGGGGAAGATGTATTTGATCAGCGCTTTGTATTCGGCGCCCTTGCGCAAGGTCTTGCGCGTGCCGCCCTTGCCGCGCCTCGTGATGGCATGGTGCAGGTAGATGCCGCCCGGCTTCAAGAGCCGGTGGACGGTCGAGAAATAGGTGGCGTGGTTGGCGAGGCCGACCGCCTCGAACATGCCGATCGACGAGATCTTGTCATAGCTGCCGTCGAGCTCGGTGTAGGATTTGATGTCGATGGTGATCCTGTCCTCCAGCCCCTCGGCACGAATGCGCTCGCGCGCCAGCCGGGTCTGTTCCTCCGACAGCGACACGCCATGGCCGATGGCGCCATAGTGCTTGGCGGCGTGGATCAGCATCGCGCCCCAGCCGCAGCCGATATCGAGCAGCCGGTCGCCCGGCTTCAGCCTGAGCTTGCGGCAGATATGGTCGAGCTTGTCCTTCTGCGCCTGGTCGATGCCGTTGGTGAAATCGGTGAAATAGGCGCAGGTGTAGACCATGCGCTCGTCGAGGAAGAGCCGATAGAAGGCGTTCGAAATGTCGTAGTGATGCTCGATCGCCTGCTTGTTCGAGCCGCTGACGAAAGGGTTGCGCCCGGCAAGATCGGCCCGTTTCGTCATCTGCCGCCGCGAAAACAGTACGGCCGGCAGGTCGCGCAGGATCGCCAGTTTGGGCAGCGCCTTCAGCCTCAGCTTGCCCTGTGACGGCAGGGCATAGAGATCGAACAGCGAGCCGTCCTCGACATCGATCGTCTTGGAAATCCACATTTCGAGCAGCGTCGAGAAATTCGGCCGGCGGGCCAGTTGCCACACGATGTCCTGGTCGTTGATGGCAAGCACCGGGCCGCCGGCTGGGCCGATCCGTTCCCCGGTCCACAGCCTGACGGCAAAACCCGGCTTCAGCGCCCCGATCACGGTTCGAACGATGCGCGCGGCTCTCTCGGTGGCGTCCATGGTCCCTCCCGTGACCGATAACGCCATGTTGTCTGTTTGGGCTGCGGATCGCAAGCCGAAGCACGCTGGCCCGACTGCGCCGCATTTTCCGGCGGGACGCCTTTTTCAGCCCGCCATCTTGTCATCTGCTGCGACGCACCCCATCATGAGGATGTGTTCAACAAATCGAAAGGAGGTGATCCGATGTCGAGTGATTTCGTTTTCCAGAACGTGGCCTCAGCGGATTGCACTTTCGGGAAGCAGTCTTCCCGTTAAGGCGCGAGATGCGCGGCAGGTAACCCGAAGGGTTGTCGCCACAGGCCGCGCCATGGACGGAAACACGGAAGGCCGCCGGCTTCGAAAGAAGCGGCGGCCTTTTCCTTTTGCGGATTACTGGGTCAGTGCGACCTTTTCGGTATTGCGGATGATTTCCTGGAAGGCGGCGTCCAATTCCACTCCGGTGGACACCTCAAAATAATGCCTGTCCGCGGCGGAGGCGTCTTTCGACGAACAGCCCTTCAGCACCGCCTTTGCCTGGTCCCGCTCGGTTGGTGACATGTCCTTGTCATTCAGATCGAAGCCGATCGCGAAAATCTCGATGCCATCATTCTTCATGTTGCCACACAGGGCTTCGGCGTTGCCACGTGCAAGGTTGCCCTGGCCATTGTAGTTCCCCCCGGCTCCGGCGAAGGCCGTATTGAACTGGCCGTCGGTCATCAGGATCGCGACTTTGGCAATCTTCTTCGCATTGGCATCCGAGGCGCCGTTGCCGAGACCGGCATTCTTGATCGCAGCCCGCCATTGCGGTGACAGCATATAATAGGTCCACTGGATGGCGATCGCGCCGGCCGTATAACCATCGGCCCGGAAGGCACCAATCGAATCAAGCAAAGCGCCGGAATCGGCCGTCAGCGGGATCACTTCTGCGTCTGGGCATCTGTTCATGCTCCCGCCACCCAGATGATCATCCCTGTTGACCAGGGCATAGTAGTTCTTGCCGGTCTTGTCGGTGCGAACCGTGTCCGGGCCGTCATCACTCAAATCCGCATTGCCGTTCTTGTCCTTCCTCTCCGTCGCGCAATTGTCGGTCTTTGGCATTGCCGCGCCGACAATGGATTTGTAGTCGCCGAAGGACGGCAACGTCGTCTTTCCCGTCTTTGCGACGAGAAGCGAACTGCCGGCGACCGGCGGCAGATCAGAACTCGCCTGCCCCTCGGCGTAGACGTTCTCCGCCAGATTGCCGACGTTCACGCCAGATGCGTAAGGCACAATCGCGACGCGGATGCGGGGGTTCTTCGGGTCCTGGTTCTGGAGCATCGTCTGGACCGCGTTTTTCGCCGCCGCTTTCAGATCGCCGATCTTGTCGACGTTGCCTCTTTTCGCCATCGATCCCGTGATGTCGAGCATCATGGCGACCTCGACCTGCTTGTCCGAATAGAGTGCTGTGGTGGAAGCGCCGACGCGCCGCATGTCGCTGATGCCGAACAGCGGAAAATAAAGGCTGACATCGACATGGACATCCGCCTGCACGGTTCTGGCCGTCGGGTTGACGGTGAGCCTGTCCAGCACGACTTGGTCAGCCGTCAGGATGCCGGCCATGCTGTTGGCCACGAGAAAGTTCTGCACCGCCTTGTTGGCGTCGGCCTCCTTGATGACCCCGGTCGTCAGGTCGCGCGCCGTCGATGTCACCGCGGCGTCGACCACGCCTTGCAGGCTCGATCTGGCATTATAGAGCTGCGCGACGTTGACCGAGAAGCCGGCGGCTAGCACCAAGACCGAGGCAGCAAAGCTGAACAGGATTGCGAAATTTCCACCCCTGTGTCTGGCGAACCCGCCGACCGCGTGAACAAGACCCCCGTAATTTCGCATCCAACAGCCTCCGCTTGCCTCGGCCTCGTCGCCGCAATGATGGCAATGCAGGATTCCGGCCGGAAGTCGCCGGTCGAGCGCCGGAAACGCGCTGTGACCCGTCAACCTATTGTTTTTGTTGAATTTCGGCTGCTCCGAAGGTGAATGACTGGTAAACGGAAAGTCACGGATTCATCCGCGTTTACGGACTGCTTACCATGCTGGAATCGAAGCAATCGCGGACTGCTCCGCGACGTCCTGTTGCGGCACAGGCCTTCTGTGCCGAAGAGGAGCAGTTGTCCCGAGATAGCTGAGTAAGTTGGGGCGCGAACGGAACCAAGGTGCGTTGAGATTCAGGTCAGGCCGAGCCGAAAACGGTTGATGCCGAGAACCGGAGCGGAGCGTACTTTTCGTACGTGAGCACCGGAAGCGCAGGTATCAGCCATTTGCAGGCCGGCATCACCTGAATATCAACATGCCTTAGGCCAGCATTTGTGCGCTGACCGTCCTGTCGATACCGTGATGGGGCGGATTGAACAGATTGCCTTCCTGCTCATAGGTCCACACCTTGAACAGGCTGAGCCGGTGTGGACCAAAACTGTGCAGCAAGGGCACGTCGGTGGCGTCGCGGCCGCGTGCGATGACGACACGACCGGTCCTGGGCCGGTTGTGGCGTGGATCGAACGTGTACCATTTGCCGTCGAGGAACACTTCCATCCAGGCCGAGAAATCCATCGGCGCCGGATCGATCGGCACGCCGATATCGCCGAGATAGCCGTTCACATAGCGCGCTGGAATGTTCATGCAGCGGCAGAGCGTGATCGCCAGATGGGCGAAGTCGCGGCAGACGCCAACCCGCTCCTCATGCGCCTGCGCCGCCGTGCGGGTCGAACGCGCATAGCCATAGCCGAACGACAGCCGGTTGTGGACATAGTCGACGATCGCCTGCACCCGCGCCCAGCCGGAGGGAAGATGGCCGAACAGCTGCCAGGCGAGACTGCTGAGGTGATCGGTCTCGCAATAGCGGCTGCCCAGGAGATAGAAGAGCACCTCGTCGGGCAATTCGGCCACTGGCACTTCCCGGGCCAGCGTGTTGACCTCGTCCGTCTCGCCACTGTCTTCGATCACTGCGTCATAGAGGATGCGAAAGGTGCCGGCTGGTGCGGTGAAGCGGCGGCAGCCATTGCCATGCAGGTCATGGTAGAGCTTGGTCGGCACCGAAGGCGATGTCAGCACCCGCGTCTGCCGCTTGATGTCGGCTTGCCTGTCCTTGTGGATCTCAAGCAGCGAAATCACCGGTGTGGCCTCTGCGCATTCAATGGCGATTTCGTAGCCGAGCCGGATCAGCATCGCAGGTCCCCTTCGATCGTCATGAAAAAGAATGCCGTTGAAACGTCGCGAGGTGGCTGTGGTTCCCTGGACCGCCACAAAATACGCCCTCATGCCTTTCCATGTCCGCGCCTTGACGTTACGGTTGCGCCCTCCCTCGACACGCCCCCCGGACTTCAAGGAAAATCATGCTTGCTGGCAGAAAATTCGCGGCCTTCCTTTTCGACATGGACGGCACGCTCATCAATTCCATCGCCTCGGCGGAACGGGTGTGGAGCGATTGGGCGCGTCGCCATGGCCTTGACGTCGCCGCCTTCCTGCCGACGATCCACGGCGTGCGGGCGATCGAGACCATCACCAACCTTGCCCTTCCAGGCGTCGACCCGGCGCATGAGGCCGACCTGCTGCTGAAGGCCGAGGCGGCCGATCTCGACGGCATTGTCCCGATCGCCGGCGCCGTGGCGTTTCTCAAGGCGCTGCCTGGCGAAAGCTGGGCGATCGTCACCTCGGCGCCGCGCTCCCTCGCGCTAGCGCGCATGGAGGCTGCCGGCATTCCTGTCCCCGCGGTCATCGTCGCGGCTGAAGACGTCTCCCGTGGCAAGCCGGCCCCCGACTGCTTCCGGCTTGGCGCACAACGGCTCGGCTTCGATGCGCGCGACTGCCTGGTGTTCGAGGATGCTCCGGCCGGCATCGCGGCGGCCGAGGCCGCGCAAGCCGCAGTCATGGTGATCAGCGCCACACATTCGCATCCGCTGCCGACGCCCCATGCCGCGATGGTGGGCTATGACAATGTCGGCATCACCATCGACGAGCGCGGCTGGCTGGCGCTCGAGGCCCAGCGCGACGCTGCTTGAGAGCAGTCCCTAAAAATCGCTGGTCAGGCCTTTGACCTCCCAGTCGCCATAACGGCCAGGTTCCTTGCCGCCCCGGCCGCCGATTTCTTTCGGCAGGCCGGTTTCCTTCTCGCGATACGCGGTGCGCCGTGCCTCCGCCTCGGCCAGTGCGCGCCGCGCGGCGGGCGACAGGTCTCTTGCCGGCACATCGTCATCCGTGCCGGCTGGCGTTTTACTGGTTTCGTCGGTCATGCGATATTCCACGCGGATTGAAACAGCGTCAGGTGTTTCCCATCATATAGCCATGAACCCACGCATGACCCCGAAAATCGGAATCGATTTTCGGAAAGGATCATGCGCAAATAAAACCTTACAGCGTCCTTTGCGCGTCCGAAAGGACGCGCGGCGCTGCAACGATCGACCCCTTTTTGCCACCACCACGACAGGAGCAGACGATGAACACACTTCGCACCGCCATGCTTCTTGCCGCGATGACGGCGCTGTTCATGGGCGTCGGCTTCCTGATCGGCGGTTCGGGCGGCATGATGATCGCGCTGCTGATCGCCGCCGGCACCAATCTGTTCAGTTACTGGAACGCCGACAAGATGGTGCTGTCGATGAACCGCGCCGTCGAGGTCGACGAGAAGAACGCGCCCGAATATTACGCCATCGTCCAGGCGCTGGCCAAGCAGGCCGGGCTGCCTATGCCCCGGACCTATCTGATCGACAATCCGCAGCCCAATGCCTTCGCCACCGGCCGCAACCCGCAGAACGCGGCGGTCGCCGCCTCCACCGGACTGTTGCAGCGGCTGACCCATGAAGAGGTCGCGGCCGTCATGGCGCACGAGCTTGCGCACGTCCAGCACCGCGACACGCTGACCATGACCATCGTCGCCACCTTTGCCGGTGCCATCTCGATGCTCGGCAATTTCGCCTTCTTCCTCGGCGGCAACCGCGACAACAACAACCCGTTCGGTTTTGTCGGCGTGCTGGCGGCGATGATCGTGGCGCCTTTTGCCGCGATGATCGTGCAGATGGCGGTCAGCCGCACTCGCGAATACGAAGCCGACCGGCGCGGCGCCGAAATCTGTGGACACCCGCTGTGGCTGGCATCGGCGCTTGACAAGATCGCTCGCGGCGCCGAACGCATTCCGAACCCCGATGCGGAGCGCAATCCGGCGATGGCGCATCTCTTCATCATCAATCCTCTGCACGGCGAGCGTATGGACAATCTGTTCTCCACCCACCCCAGCACTGAGAACCGCATCGCCGCGTTGCAGGAGATGGCGCGGCAGATGGCGGGCGGCACCCAGGCCGCCCCGCGCCCTACGCCTCGGCACGCCGAAGAACAGCAGCCGTCCGGCCCGTGGGGCCAGGCCCCTCAAGCGGAACAGCCGGGGGAGCCGGAAAGGCCGAAGGCCAACCCATGGGGGCGCAACCCGACCGGGCCCAAGGGCCGATGGTCGTGAGCGTGGGAGCACCTCGACGCACAGGCTCACGCGATCAGGACCATAGAGACGGCGGCGAATTCGTCGCCGGTCTCGCCGCCCGCAAGGCGGCGGCGCGGCTGCTTGCCGCCGTCATCGACGCCAGGACACCGCTCGACGGACTGACCGACCACGAGAACGGCCACCCGCAATACAAGGCGCTCGATTTGCGCGACCGTGGCTTGGTGCGGGCCATTCTGGTCACCGCGCTGCGCTTCCGCATGACCATCGTCGGGCTGCTGGCGCGACGCCTGGAAAAGCCGCTGCCGCCCAACGCCACGGCGCTGTCGCACATCTTGCATGTGGCGGCGGCACAGATCCTGTTCCTCGACATTCCCGACAGCGCCGCCGTCGACCTCGCGGTCACCCATGCCAAGTCCGATCCGCGCACCCAGCGCTTTTCCGGCCTGGTCAACGGCGTGCTGCGCACGCTGGCGCGTGCCAAGGAGACGGAACTGCCCGCCGCCCTTGCCGCCACCGACGAAGCGCCAGAATGGTTCTCCGACCGGCTGAAGGCCACCTATGGCGCCGACAAGGCGAAGCAGATCCTCGCCGCGCACCGTTACGAGGCGCCCGTCGACTTCTCGGTCAGGGCCGACCCCGCACTCTGGGCCGAAAAGCTAGGCGGCATCGTGCTGCCGACCGGCACGGTGCGCGTGGAAAATCTTGCCGGAGCCGTCACCGACCTGCCCGGCTTCGCCGAAGGTGCCTGGTGGGTTCAGGATGCGGCTGCCAGCCTGCCGGCGCGGCTCTTCGGCGATGTCAGCGGATTGCGTGTCGCCGACCTCTGCGCCGCGCCCGGCGGCAAGACCGCCCAGCTGATCCTGGCCGGTGCCAGGGTCACGGCGGTCGACACATCGAAGAACCGGCTGGCCCGGCTGGCGCAGAATCTCGACCGCCTCGGCCTGTCGGCCGAGATCGTCCAGGCCGACTTGCTCAAATACGAGCCGGCGGAGCTGTTCGACGCGGTGCTGCTCGACGCGCCCTGCTCATCGACGGGCACGGTGCGACGGCATCCCGACGTGCCATGGACCAAGACGGCGGCCGATGTCGAAAAGCTCGCCGACCTCCAAAGGCGGTTGCTCACCCGCGCCGTCACGCTGGTCAGGCCCGGTGGCCGGATAGTCTTTTCCAATTGTTCGCTCGACCCGCTCGAAGGCGAAGATTTGCATCGTGCCTTTCTCAACGAAACAACCGCAGTCGACGATCCGCTGCGGCAAGGCGAGGTCGCCGGCATCGACCCTTTCTTGACGGCGCAAGGCACGCTGCGCACCACGCCCGCCGACCTTGATCTCGGCACGCCGGAGCGCTCGGGGCTGGACGGCTTCTTCGCTGCGCGCATGCGCCGCGCTCTTTAGAGCAATCTTTCACGACCGCGAAAACCGTTCGCCCAGCGAGTTTCGCCGCCGCCGCAAGAGGACATAAGTCGCGGCAGAGACGACTTTTTTAGGGACGATCCCGGCCATGGCCGCGTGAAGTGGGTCGGTTGGAAGAAATCCGCCTTCGCATAAGTTCTTGAATCATATAAGCTTGCGCCGGGATAGAGGACGGACCAGGAGGGCTTTTGGCACTGGCTGCCAGCAACACGACGCGTCTGTGGACGCTTGTCGCGAAGGAGTTCTGGCGCAAGACGCGCCGGCGCTTGCGCGCCGGGCCGGTCTATCGCTGGCGCTATTCCGGCCGCACGCCCGAACGCGTGCTGATTGCACCGCCGGACTTGCGGCTGGCCGACCCGCAGATCGCGCTGGAGATCTATTACGGCCGCTATCCCCTGTCGGGGCACCTGGTAGAGACCGGCGGCAAGTCGCCCTTCCAGATCAACGTGCCCAATCACGGCTGGCAGAAGACGCTGCATGGCTTTCGCTGGCTGCGCCACATGCGCGCCGCCGGCACCGAACTTGCCGCCGCCAATGCGCGTGCCCTGGTGTCCGACTGGATCGCCATGCACGGAAACAACATTGCCGGTATCGCCTGGGAGCCCGGGACGACGGCCAAACGCATCATCGCCTGGCTGCAGCATTCCTCCGTCGTGCTGCAGGGCGCCGAATTCCCCTTCTACCGTGCCTTCCTGAAGTCGCTGGCCGTCCAGATCCGCTACCTCAGGTCGATGGCGCGCGAGATGCCCGACGGCAAGGACCGGCTGCGTGCCCGCATAGCACTTGCCTTCGCCGCCCTTTCCCTGCCCGCGCCGGCTTCGGCGCTGCGCGGCGCCACCCGCAACCTCGCCGAGGAACTCAACCGCCAGATCCTCGCCGATGGCGGCCATATCTCACGCAATCCGATGTCGGTGCTGGAAATCCTCGCCGACCTTTTGCCGCTGCGCCAGACCTACGCCAACCAGGCGGAAACCCCGCCGCAGGCGCTGATCGGCGCCATCGACCGCATGCTGCCGGCGCTGCGCTTCTTCCGCCACCAGGATGGCAGCCTCGCCCGTTTCAACGGCATGGGCGCCACCATCCATGACCGCATCGCCACCATATTGCGGCATGACGACACCGCCGGCGCGCCGCTGCTGCACGCGCCGCATTCGGGCTATGAGCGGCTGTCGATGGGCGGGGTCACCGTCATCGCCGACACCGGCCTGCCGCCGCCGGTCGACGTGTCCAACGCGGCGCACGCCGGCTGCCTTGCCTTCGAGCTGTCGTCCGGCCGCCAGCATTACATCGTCAATGCCGGCATCGACACCTATGGCGCCGCCGAGTTCCGGCCGCTGGCGCGCGCCACCGCCGCGCACTCGACCGCCACCATCAACGACACCTCGTCGGCGCGCTTCAGCCATTCGCTGCGCGTCAACGGCCTGCTGGGCTCGCCGCTGATCGGCGGCCCGCAGCAGGTGCAGTGCAAGCGCATCGACCAGAAGGGCATCCAGGGCTTCATCGCCCGCCATGACGGCTACGTCGCGCGCTTCGGCTTCCTGCACGAGCGCGAGCTTAAGCTGTCGTCGAACGGCAATGTCCTGGCCGGCAGGGACCGGTTCCAGCGGCCCGGCAATGCCGCGATCCGCAACAATGGCCGCGACTTCATCACCGTGCGCTTCCATGTCCATCCCGACATCAACTTGCTGCAGGACGAACATGACCGGCTGGTGCTGACCGCCGACCAGGCCGACAGCTGGGTGTTCACCTCAGGCGAAGTGGTGCCGGAGGTCGAGGAATCGATCTATTTCGCCGGTCTCGGCGGCCCGCGCCGCAGCCGGCAGATCGTGCTTGCCTTCAAGGCCTCCGACGTATCCGAAGTCCACTGGCAGCTGACGCGCACCAGCATTGCCGGCTATCCGGAAAACAACTGAGAGTGCCGGCCACCACCAAGCTTGCCGCTTGATTTCCTGATGTCATGTGCTACGGCGCGGGCTTGCCCCTCCAGCCGTGAAAGGCCGCCAGCCCATGGCCGTCGCCGCCAAGAACATTCCCGCCCCGGACCTCGTTCCCGTACGCCGTGCCTTGCTTTCGGTGTTCGACAAGACCGGCCTCATCGACTTCGCCACGGCATTGGCCGCGGCCGGCGTCGAACTGGTCTCGACCGGCGGCACCGCCAAGGCGATCGCCGAGGCCGGCCTGGCGGTGCGCGATGTCTCCGAGCTCACCGGCTTCCCCGAGATCATGGATGGCCGCGTCAAGACCTTGCACCCTTCCGTGCATGGCGCGCTGCTTGGCGTGCGCGACGACCCCGAGCATGCGGCGGCGATGCGCAAATACGGCATCGAGCCGATCGACCTCCTCGTCTCCAATCTCTATCCGTTCGAGGAAGTCCGCCGCTCCGGCGCCGACTATGCAGCAATCGTCGAGAACATCGACATTGGCGGCCCGGCGATGATCCGCGCCTCGGCCAAGAACCACGCCTATGTCGCCATCGTCACCGATCCAGGCGACTACGCCTCGGTGCTGAACGCACTGGAAATGAACATCGGCTCGCTGTCGCTGGATTTCCGCAAGAAGCTGGCGGCCAAGGCCTTTGCGCGCACCGCCAGCTATGACGCGGCGATTTCCAGCTGGTTCGCCGAGGCGCTGGAGATCGAGCACCCGACCTGGCGCGCCTTCGGCGGCAGGCTGACCGAAGTGATGCGCTACGGCGAAAACCCGCACCAGAGCGCCGGCTTCTACGTCAATGGCGACAAGCGCCCTGGCGTCGCCACGACGCGGCAGCTGCAGGGCAAGCAGCTCTCCTACAACAACATCAACGACACCGACGCCGCCTTCGAACTGGCCGGCGAGTTCGATCCCAGCCGCTCCGCCGCGGTCGCCATCATCAAGCACGCCAACCCGTGCGGCGTCGCCGAGGGCACATCGCTGAAATCGGCCTACGCCAAGGCGCTTGCGTGCGATCCGGTCTCGGCCTTCGGCGGCATCGTCGCAATGAATCGCACCCTCGACGCCGAAGCGGCGCAGGACATCGTGAAGACCTTCACCGAGGTGATCATCGCGCCCGATGCCACGGACGAGGCCGCGGCGATCGTTGCCGCGAAGAAAAACCTGCGCCTGCTGGTCACCGGTGGCTTGCCCGACCCGCGCTCGCCCGGCACGACCGTCAAATCCGTTGCCGGCGGCCTGCTCGTCCAGAGCCGGGACAACGCCGTGGTCGACGATCTCGAACTGAAAGTCGTGACGAAGCGCGCGCCGACGCCAGCGGAGATGGCCGATCTCAAATTCGCCTTCCGCGTCGCCAAGCACGTCAAGTCGAACGCCATCGTCTATGCAAAAGACGGCGCCACGGTCGGCATCGGCGCCGGCCAGATGAGCCGCGTCGATTCCTCCCGCATCGCCGCCCGCAAGGCGCTGGACGCGGCCGAGGCCGCCGGTATGGCCGAACCGCTGACCAAGGGCTCGGTCGTCGCCTCCGATGCCTTCTTCCCCTTCGCCGACGGCCTGCTTGCCGCGGTCTCCGCCGGAGCCACCGCCGTCATCCAGCCGGGCGGCTCGATGAACGACAAGGACGTCATTGCGGCGGCCGATGAACATGGCATCGCGATGGTGTTTACGGCCGTGAGGCATTTCCGGCACTGAGCACGTTTACCCTCCCCTTGATGGGGAGGGTCGGTGCGCTCGCTTGCGAGCGCGCCGGGGTGGGGTGATGGCGCTGACCCCCACCCCGCTCCGCTTCGCGGATCCACCCTCCCCACAAGGGGAGAGTAAGGCGCTATTCCGCCGGCCGATCCGCCGGATAGGGCGTCCTGACCAGGATCGCCATGCCGATGCCGAGGAACAGGATGATCACGGCCATGCCGAGCCGCGCCGAATCGCTGAGCGCGGTGATGGTCGCCACCAGGAACGGCGCCAGGAAGCTGGTCGCCCGCCCGGCCAGCGCATAGATGCCGAAATAGCGGCCGGATTCCGCCGCCGTGACGCTGCGCGCCATGTAGGAGCGTGACGACGCCTGCACCGGGCCGAAGGCAAGGCCAATCAGCAGGCCATACATGATGTAGGCCTTTTCGGCCGCCGTGCCGAACAGCCCGCCCGAATCGGTGGTCGGCAGCTGGATCAGGCCGAGCAACGTGAAGCCTGGGCCGGTCGAGACGACGCCGATGGTGGCGACCGACAGCATGACCAGTGCGATCATCACCACGGCCTTGGAGCCGAGCGCGGTGTCGAGGCGTGCCGCGATCCAACAGCCGAAGATGGCGACGACATTGAGGATGATGCCGAACATGCCGATCTCTGTGATCGACCAATGGAACATGCCAGCCGCGAACGTGCCGCCGAGCGCCAGCAGCGCGTTGACGCCGTCCTGGTAGATCATGCGGGCGACGAGGAAGCGGAAGATGCCGCCGCGCCTGCGCACCTCGGCCAGCGTGGATTTCAGTTCCAACAGGCCCTCGCGCACCGCCGGCCCGATCGGAATGCCCTTGATGGCGTCCGGCGTGAAGAAGAACATCGGCAGGATGAACAGGAAATACCAGCCGGCCGACAGCGGCCCGGTGGCGCGCGCATCCTCGCCAAGCTTCGGGTCGAGGCCGAACAGCGGGTCGATGCCGATGATCGTCTTGCCGGTCTCGGGCGAGCCGGCGAGGCAGGTGACGACGAAGATCAGCGCGATCATGCCGCCGAGATAGCCGAGCCCCCAGGCCGTGTTGGAGATGCGGCCGATCTCGCTCTTCGGCACCAGCCGCGGCATCATCGAATCGTTGAACACGGTGGAGAATTCCGCCGCCACCGAAGCCAGCGAAAACAGCGCAACGACCAGGAACAGGTTCGAGCCGGGTGCGGCAAACCAGAGCAGAGCGAGACTGGTGATCTTGATCGCGGCGAAGAAAGCGATCCACGGCTTGCGCGGCCCGGTCTGGTCGGCGATCGAACCGAGGATCGGTGACAGAACGGCGATGACCAGCCCTGCCGCGGCGATCCCGTAGCCCCAGACCGCTTGGCCGGTGTTGGGATCGCCAGCCATGCGCGAGACGAAATACGGACCGAAGATGAAGGTGGTGACGACCGTGAAGAACGGCTGCGCCGCCCAGTCGAAGAACATCCATCCCCAGATGCCGCGCCCGGACGCCCGCTGCATTGTCTCTACCGCCATGATGATTCCCTCGGCCCCACCCGCGTCGGGCGCCATGTCTGCATGTTTCTGATGCCCATGCAAATGACAAGCGTTGCGCCGCCCCTCATTGTCCTGCCGGACATTTCTCCCCGTATAGTGACGGGGAAAAAGACGCTGTCGCGAAGGCTTTCGCCAATTGTCGACGTCGCAGAATGGGCGCCGGCCTTGCGACCAGTTCCCTTCTCCCTGTCACTATACGGGAGGTGAGGAGTGGCTCGCGTAGCGGACGAAAAGCCAATTGCTTGGCTTTTCGAACAACGAACGGCGGCAGCCGGATGAGGGGCGGCGCCAACCTCCGCAAGAACCCTCACATCCCGGTCAGATCGCTCATCAGCCCAGACGCCACGGACAGCCGCGACACGGTGATCTCGCCGCCTTCGGTGAGCGCCTGCAGACGCTCGCGGATGCGCGCCACGCGCTCGCCGCCGGCTTCCAGCCAGGCCGCCACCGGATCCGCTGCCTTGGCATGGCCGGTGAGCGCCGCCACCGCAATGCCGCGACGCGCCGCGCCTATCGTGTCGGTGGCGCGCGATAGCGCCAACTGGTCGTAGTAGTCCGAAGGCGTGATCGAGCGCGCCGCGTCCTCGACACGCGGGATGCGGAAGGCATCGCTGACCGCGAAGAACGCTCGTGCCGCCGCGACGATGTCAGCACCGGCCGTGCGCGCCGTCAGCGCGATGTCGGGGATGAGTTCGGCCACCTCGCTCAGCGCCAGCTGCTCGGCCAGCTTTTCCGGCGCGCCAGCCTTGAACAGCCCGTGCCGCTTCTCCTCGATCCGCTCGCGCGAGAAAGCCGGCAGCAGCGAAACGAGCTTCGGCTCCAGCGCCTTGCGCGCGTCCTGCAGCTCGGCGATGCGCTGGCCGAGCGGCGCCGTGCCGGCATCGTTCTTCAGATACCAGCCGCTGGTCACGTAGATCAGCCGGCTGACCATCTGGTAGAGATCGAGCTGCACCTGGCCGTCGATCTGACTGTCGAGCGCATCGATCTCGCTATAGAGCGCCGGCAGCGCAAAGCCGTCTCGCACCACGGCGAAGGTGCGCACCACGTCGGCGGCGGTGCGCCCGGTGGCTTCCTGCAGCCGGTTCACGAAGGACGGGCCGCCGCGATTGACCAGGTCGTTGGCGACGACGCGGGCGATGATCTCGCGGCGCAGCCTGTGGCCGTGGATTTCGGCGGCGTATTTCTTCGCCATCCGGTCAGGGAAATAGCCCATCAGGTCACGATCGAAATGCGCATCGTCAGGCACATCGCTGGCGACGATGTCGGAAAACAGGACGATCTTGGCATAGGCGAGCAGCACGCCGAGTTCGGCCCTGGTCAGCGGCTCGCCGCGCGCCTCGCGCTCGGCAAGGGCAGCCGGCGACGGCAGCGTCTCCACGGCGCGGTCGAGCAGGCCGCGCGCTTCGAGCGCTGACATGAAGCGGGCCTGGTGCGCGATGTCGGCAAGGCCGCGCTTGCGGGCGATCGAAAGCGCCAGCGTCTGCTGGTAGTTGTTGGAGAGCACCAGCCCGCCGACCTCGCCGGTCATCTCGGCCAGCAGCTTGTTGCGGGCCGGGCGCGTCAGCGATCCCTTGCGCATGGCCGACGCCAGCGCGATCTTGATGTTGACCTCGACGTCGGAGCAGTTGACGCCGCCCGAATTGTCGATGGCGTCGGAATTGCAGCGACCGCCATTCATGCCGAACTCGATGCGGGCGCGCTGCGTGACGCCGAGATTGGCGCCCTCCCCGATCACCTTGGCGCGCACGTCGAGCGCGATGATGCGGATGGCGTCATTGGCGCGGTCGCCGACCTCGGCATTGCTTTCGGTGGAGGCCCTCAAGTAAGTGCCGATGCCGCCGAACCACAGGAGGTCGACCGGCGCCTTGAGGATGGCGGTCATGATCTCGGCCGGCGTGGCGGTGGTCTTGCTGAGGCCGATCGCCGCCGCGGCGGTCGCCGGCAAGGTGATCGACTTCTGGCTGCGCGAGACGATAACGCCGCCTTCCGACAGCTTGGTCTTGTCATAGTCCTGCCAGCTCGAACGCGGCAGCGCGAACATACGCTCGCGCTCGGCCATCGAGGCCGTCATGTCGGGATCGGGATCGATGAAGATGTCGCGATGATCGAAGGCGGCGATCAGCCTTGTCTGCGGCGACAACAGCATGCCATTGCCGAAAACGTCGCCCGACATGTCGCCGACGCCGACGACGGTGAAGGGCGAGGTCTGGATGTCGCGGTTGATCTCGCGGAAATGCCGCTTGACCGCTTCCCAGGCGCCCTTGGCGGTAATGCCCATCTTCTTGTGGTCATAGCCGGCCGAGCCGCCGCTGGCGAAGGCATCGTCGAGCCAGAAGCCATGTTTCTCGGAGATGGCGTTGGCGGTGTCGGAGAAGGTCGCCGTGCCCTTGTCGGCGGCGACGACGAAATAGGGATCGTCCTGGTCGCGGCGCACGACCCCGGCCGGAGGAATGACACCGTCCAGCCCGATATTGTCGGTGATCGACAAAAGGCTTGAGACGAAATTCTTGTAGGCCGAGGTACCGGCCTCGAAGATCGCGTCGCGGCTGCCGCCCACCGGCAGGCGCTTGGGGAAGAAGCCGCCCTTGGCGCCGACCGGCACGATGACGGCGTTCTTGACCTGCTGCGCCTTGACCAGGCCGAGCACTTCGGTGCGGTAGTCCTGGGCGCGGTCCGACCAGCGCAGGCCGCCACGCGCCACCGGGCCGAAGCGCAGATGCAGGCCTTCGACCTCGGAACCGTAGACGAAGATCTCGCGCCACGGTCGTGGCGCCGGAAGACCCTCGACCGCCTGCGACTCGAGCTTGATCGCCAGCGACTGGCCCTTCTGCTTCGTATCGGCAACGAAATGATTGGTGCGCAGCGAGGCTTCGATCAGATTGAGGTAGCGCCGGATGATGGTGTCGTCATCGATGTTGGGCACATCTTCCAGCGCGTCCTTGATCTTGGCCTTGAGGTGCTTTGCCGCCACCACGCCCTCGGTTACCGCCGTCGGGCCGAGCCGGGCAATGAACAGCGCGTGCAGGCCGCGCGCGATATCGGGATAGCGGTTGAGCGCCGCGGCGATGAAATCCTGGCTTTGCGGAATGCCTACCTGCTGCAGATAGCGGCCATAGGCGCGCAGAATGGTGATTTCACCGGACCACAGGCCGGCGGTCTGGGCCAGGCCATTATAGCCGTCATTGTCGACATCGCCACGCCACACCGACAGGAAGGCGTCCTCGAACAGCGCGCCGCCATCGGTAAGGTCGATCGGCTTGCCGTAGCTGTTCTCCAGTTCCATGTCGTGGATGAAGACCATGTCGGTCGCGTCGCCGCCGACCTCGAAGGTGCGCTCGCTGATGACGCGGAAGCCGATGTTTTCCAGCACCGGCACGCGCCGCGACAGCGCCACCGGGCTGCCATGGTGATAGATCTTCAGCGCCGCCTGGTGCGGCTTCTGCTCGGCATGGCGATAATAGTCGATGGCGATGGGATTATCGGCGCTAATCCTGGCGATGCGCCCGGCATCGGCCAGCGCCACCGCCGCGCTGAACGTGTCCCGGTAGCTTTCCGGCAGCCTTGCGGCGATGGCCTTCAACGCCTGATCGCCGCCACCCGCATCCGCCGCGTCGGAAAGGGCATCCTCCCATGTCCGCACGATGTCGCGGATCGCCGCCTCGATCGTCGCCTGCTCGACCTTCGGCGTCTTGCCGCCGGAGCGGCCGATGATGAAATGCACGCGCGCCAGCCCGCCTTCGGGGAAGGCCGGGTAATAGGCCGACAGCCGGCCTTCGAACACGTTTTTCAGATAGGCGCCGATCTTCTCGCGCACGACGCTGTCGTAACGGTCGCGCGGCACGAAGACGAGGATCGAGACGAAGCGGTCGAACTGGTCGGCGCGCACCAGCGCCCGCACGCGCGGCCGCTCTATCAGGCCGAGAATGGCCGCGGCATGCTTGCGCAGGATCGGCACCGGCACCTGGAACAGTTCGTCGCGCGGATAGCTTTCCAGCACGTTGATGAGCGCCTTGCCGGAGTGGTCGTGCCGGTCGAAGCCGGACTTGGCGATGATGGTTTCGGCCTTGGACCTGAGATAAGGGATCTTCATCACCGAGCGCGTGTAGGCGGTCGAGGTGAACAGGCCGACGATACGCAGTTCGCCGGCAAGCGTGCCCTTCGGGGTATAGGTCTTGACGCCGATGTAGTCGAGATAGATGCGCCGGTGCACGGAAGACTTGGCATTGGCCTTGGTGACGATCAGCGGCTCCGGCCCATGCAGGAAGGCGCGAATCTCAGGGGTCGTCGTCACCGCTTCGGTGCCGCGCCTGAGCACCAGCACATCGGGATCGGACAAAATGCCGAGGCCGGGCTTGTCGGCCCGCTCGAGATTGCCGCTTTCCTCGCCGCCGGAGTATTTGAACTCGCGCATGCCGAGGAAGGTGAAATTGTCGTCGCGCAGCCATTCCAGGAAGGCGATCGCCTCGGCGACGCTGTTCTTGTCGAGCGGTACCGCCGAATAGCGGAATTCCGAGATCGCCTGGTCGAGACGGGCGAGCATCGGCTTCCAGTCCTTGACGGCGGCATGGACCTGGCCAAGCATCTTGCGCAGCCGCTCGGTCAGGGCGTTTGCCGCTTCCACCGTCAGCCGCGGTATGTGGACATGGATGACGCTCAGCCGGTCGTGGCTGCCATCGTCCTTGGCGAAATTGCCGTCGCCGAGGATTTCCTCGACACCGCGTTTGCCATGGCGAACGGTGATGACCGGGTGGGTGACCAGGGTCGGCTCGCCGGATGTCTCGGTGATCTCGCCGAGGATGGAATCGAACAGGAACGGCATGTTGTCGTTGACGACGGTGATGACCGTGACCGGGCGGCCTTCGCGGACGACGCCCGAATCGGTCTCGACGGCAACCACGCACGCGCCCTTCTTGTGGCCGGCGACCGCTTGGCCCGCGAGGTCGGCGGCGCGTTCGAGATCGGCCGCCTCATAGGCGGCGATGTCTTCCGCCGGTGCCCGGGCGAGCAGGTAATCGGCAAGCCTGGCTGGCCTTTCCTCGGTCTTTGTCGCCGATGTGGCTTTTTTCTTCGGCTTCGCTGCGGATTTCACGCTGGCCATGACGCTATTCCCTCCCGTCGAATGCTTTTACGACTATCGTAGCAGATGACCGCTGTTTGGCGACAAAGGTTTGACGGCTTGCCATGAATTATCGGAATTCGATCACAAGATAGCGCCCGACGAGGAGAAGTGACCCATGACCGGCAAAATTTCAGCACTGGATCTGGCCTCGGGAGAGCTGAGCGAGCCGACAAAGGCCTATTTCGCCAAATGCCAGGAGAAGCTCGGCCTGGTTCCCAACGTGCTCAAGGCCTATGCCTTCGACGACAAGAAACTGCGCGCCTTCACCGACATGTACAACGACCTGATGCTGGGCGAGTCCGGCCTGTCGAAGCTGGAGCGCGAGATGATCGCCGTTGCCGTGTCCTCCATCAATCATTGCTACTACTGCCTGACCGCGCATGGCGCCGCGGTGCGACAGCTGTCGGGCGACCCGGCGCTCGGCGAGATGATGGTGATGAATTTCCGTGCCGCCGCGCTTTCCCCCAGGCAGACAGCGATGCTCGAATTCGCCGTCAAGCTGACCGAGGAGCCGGCCAAGATCGTCGAGGCCGACCGGGCAGCGCTGCGAAAGGCCGGCTTCAGCGACCGCGACATCTGGGACATAGCCTCGACCGCGGCCTTCTTCAATATGTCGAACCGGGTGGCGGCGGCAATCGACATGCGGCCGAACGACGAGTACCACGCCATGGCGCGTTGAGGCGGACCCTAGCCGCGCCTTATACTAGCCACCCCTCATTTCCGTTGCGTGTTTGCCGGTTTGGTCGGATGATCGGCAGGCGGCATGACCGCATGCCGGTTCAATGCCGCTCATCAAGGGAGGAGAACATGGCGAAGTTTCTCTACGTCTATCACGGCTCCGGCAAGATGCCGACGAGCGAAGCCGAGCGAAAGGCGATGACCGACGCCTGGACAGGCTGGTTTGGAAAGCTTGGCTCGGCCGTTGTCGATCCAGGCAATCCAGTCGGCATGTCGAAGACCGTCCTGCCTGGCGGCAAGATAGAAAACAACGGCGGTAGCAACCCGACCGGCGGCTACTCGATCATCGAGGCCAAAGACATCGACGATGCCGCCGAAAAGGCCAAAGGCTGCCCGATGCTGGCCATGCCGAACTGCAACGTCGAGATCGCACCGATCATCAATATGATGGCCTGACGCCTCGCCTCAGGATCATGCTCAAGAGCGCGCCGCGATGGCAGCGGCAGCGCCAGCCATCGTCGTGGCGCTGACGCGGTTGGCGATCTTCATGGCGCGCTTGCTTCTGAGGAGCTTGCGCGCCTGCGAGGCGGCAAGCACCCAGGCGAGATCGATGGCGATCAGCACCACCGCCATGGTCACCGTCAGCTCGACCCAGCCGACGATGCTGACCGAAGCGAGGTCGATGATGGTCGGCAGCAGCGCCAGGTAGAACATCATGATCTTGGGGTTGCCGAGCGTCACGGCCATGCCGGCGAAGAACAGCTTCACGGCTGAATCCTCGCGCGGCATCTCGCCTTCTTTCGCGTCGACGGGCGCCGTCCACATCTTCCAGGCGAGGTAAGCGAGATAGGCGACGCCTGCCCATTTCACGACAACAAAGGCAAAGTGAAAGGTCTGCGCCACGACGGCAAGTCCGAACACCGCCAGCGACAGCCAGATGCCCTCGCCGATCCACATGGCGAGAAGGAACGGGAACACGTCGCGAAAGCCCTTCGCGATGACGCGTGCGACCAGTGCCGCGATCGACGGACCGGGCGAGCCGGCGGCAACGAACAAGGCGGCGGCGAAGATCAGGAGCGAGGTGAGATGCATGGCACTGCCTTCCAAGCGGTTGAAGGGCAGACGATATCCGATCGACATCGCCGCTTGCAACGTCGGTGGCTTGCAGTCAGGTTGATCTTGCCGAGCAGGCGGGAGGAGGAGTTCTCGTGGCTGTGCAAAGTTGGCGCGCTGTCCTTCGACGGTTCTCCATGCCGGCTGTCCTGGTAGCCGTCATGACGCTGACCGGAGCGCCGCAGGCTGTAGCATCGTCAAGGAAGCCGCCGAAATATGATCACGTCGTTGTCGTGATCATGGAAAACCACACCTTTGAGCAGATTTCTCTGGCGGGGCGAGATGCTCCCTATTTGAACAGGCTGGTAAAAGGCGGCGCTCTGTTCGATCGATCCTACGGGGTTGCTCACCCCAGCCAACCCAATTACTTCGCCCTGTTCAGCGGCTTGACACAAGGCGTCCATGACGATGGCATGCATAGCTTTGCAGCACCGAACCTGGCCGCTCGTCTTCGAGCTCACGGCAAGACGTTCGCGGGCTACGTCGAAGCCAGATCGCCGCGAAAACACAATCCTTGGGAATCGTTTGCGGATTCAAAGGGATTTGAGAAGCCTTTGGCCCAGTTCCCTCGCGACTATGCGAAGCTACCATCCGTTAGCTTCGTAATCCCCAATCTCGAAAATGACATGCATGATGGCACAATAGAGGCGGCGGATGCCTGGTTAAAAACTTACCTTGGGGGCTACGGGGCTTGGTCGAAGAAAAATAACAGCCTTTTTATCGTGACATTCGATGAAGACGACTACCATACAGAGAATCATATATTTACTTTATTCTACGGATTTCGAGTTGAACCAGGGCGATACTCCGAAAGGATCGATCACTATTCGGTCTTGCGAACCATTGAAGACATAGAAAGCGTACCTCCCCTGGGCACCAGCGCCATCAGATCGGTGATCGCCAGTGCATGGAACCGACGGCAGTTTCCCGCCGGACGTCTCCGAATGCCCCGAATAAAGTCGGAAGCCATCATTCGTTGGCCTGCCTTGCCGTCCTCGTTGGCTACGGCTAGAAGACCTGCCACGAAACAATTTTGAGCTTCACTTTGCCTCAGTAACCGCCGGTCTCGTCAACTCCCCCAACACACTCGCGTGGCGCCGCATCCGCGGTGCCTGTCTTATATTCATGTGTTCTTCTGGGCGGCGGTTCGAGACCGGTTTGGCACTGCTGAACCGCTGTCGCGCGCTTTCCGCCGGCGACACCTGACCATCCCCACAGCCTACCGCCACGCCGCGCCCGCATGGGCATCTCGATCGTGCCGACCTGATGAACTTCCCGACGGGAAGGGCTTACCGGCATGTCCGGCACTTTACGCATCCACTGGACGATCGCGCCCCAAATCGCACCTCAACCGCTGATCAACTGCAATCGCTGCGGCGGCATGAAGGCCTATCGCTGCAGCGGAAAATTCCGCGTCAACGCCAACGGCAAGCGCATCGACGTGTGGCTGATCTACCGCTGCGTCGACTGCGACAATTCCTGGAATTTAGGCATTTTCGAACGCTGCAACCGCCGCGACATCGAACCGGCCCTGCTGCAGGCGTTCGAAAGCAATGACCCGGGACTGGCGCGGCGCCATGCCTTCGACATGGTCGCCTTGCGCAACCAGGTCGGGCGCGTCGAGGAGTTTCCCGATGTCGCCGTGCATAAACGGTTGCTAGGCGGCGCCAGGGACCGCGCGGCGGCGCTGGAACTCCGGCTTGGGCTGGAAATGCCGACATCGCTGCGGCTTGATCGTCTGCTCGCCAGCGAACTTGGCATCTCGCGCTCGCGGCTTCTGGCGCTGGAGGAACGACGCCTGCTGATCGTCGATCCGGACGGCGCCAAAGCCCTACGCAAGCCGGCCCGCCAGGGGATGACGATCCGGATCGACCTGGCCGGCGAGCCGGACCACGAAGCGATCATCTCCGCAGCCGGCGGGTAAAACGAGAAAGGGGCGGAGCACCTGGTGCCCCGCCCCTCTCGGAAATCGTCGGAAGAAGAAATTACGCCGCGCCGACCGCCTTGGACGACTTCTCGAAACGCTTGCGCTCGTTCGGGTCGAGATAGAGTTTGCGCAGCCGGATGGTCTTCGGCGTCACTTCGACCAGTTCGTCGTCCTGGATCCAGGCCAGCGCGCGTTCCAGCGTCATGCGGATCGGCGGGGTGAGCTTGACCGCCTCGTCCTTGCCGGCGGCGCGGATGTTGGTCAGCTTCTTGCCCTTCAGCACGTTCACTTCAAGGTCGTTGTCGCGGGAGTGGATGCCGATGATCATGCCCTGATAGACCTTGACGCCCGGATCGATGACCATCGGGCCGCGGTCTTCCAGGTTCCACATGGCGTAGGCGACCGATTCACCCTGCTCGTTGGAGATCAGCACGCCGTTGGTGCGGCCGGGCAGTTCGCCCTTGTAGGGCTCGTAGGCATGGAACAGCCGGTTCATCACGGCGGTGCCGCGCGTGTCGGTCAGAAGCTCCGACTGGTAGCCGATCAGGCCGCGCGTCGGCGCGTGGAAGACGATGCGCTGGCGGTTGCCGCCGGAGGGGCGCAGTTCGACCATCTCGGCCTTGCGCTCCGACATCTTCTGCACGACCACGCCGGCATGCTCTTCGTCGACGTCGATGACGACTTCCTCGACCGGCTCCAGCAATTCGCCGCTCTCGCCCTTCTGCATGACCACGCGCGGGCGCGACACGGCGATTTCAAAGCCTTCGCGGCGCATCGTCTCGATCAGCACGGCGAGCTGCAATTCGCCACGACCGGAGACGAAGAACGAATCCTTGTCGGGCGATTCCTCGATCTTCAGCGCGACATTGCCTTCGGCCTCGCGCAGCAGGCGGTCGCGGATGACGCGGCTGGTCACCTTGTCGCCTTCGGTACCGGCGAGCGGGCTGTCATTGACCAGGAAGGACATGGTCACGGTCGGCGGATCGATCGGCTGCGCATGCAGCGCCTCGGTCACCGCTAGGTCGCAGAACGTGTCGGCGACGGTACCCTTGGACAGGCCGGCGATGGCGACGATATCGCCCGCCTGGGCTTCCTCGATCGGCTGGCGCTCGAGGCCGCGGAAAGCCAGGATCTTCGAGATGCGGCCGGTTTCGATCTGGGTGCCGTCATGGTGCAGCACCTTGACCGCCTGGTTGGCCTTCAGCGTGCCGGATTCGATACGGCCGGTAATGATGCGGCCGAGGAAGGGGTTGGCTTCCAGGATGGTGCCGATCATCCGGAACGGACCGGGATGGACGGTCGGTGCCGGCACATGCTTGATGATGAGATCGAACAGCGGCCCAAGCTGCTGGTCCTTCGGGCCTTCCGGATTTTCCGAAACCCAGCCATCGCGGCCAGAACCGTAGAGAATCGGGAAGTCGAGCTGCTCGTCGGTGGCGTCGAGCGCGGCGAACAGGTCGAACACCTCGTTGACCACCTCGACATGGCGGGCGTCCGGGCGGTCGATCTTGTTGATGACGACGATCGGCTTCAGGCCGACCTTGAGCGCCTTGCCGACGACGAACTTGGTCTGCGGCATCGGGCCCTCGGCGGCGTCGACCAGCACGATGGCCGAATCCACCATCGACAGGATGCGCTCGACCTCGCCGCCGAAATCAGCGTGGCCGGGTGTGTCGACGATGTTGATGCGGGTGTCCTTCCAGTCGACCGAGGTCGCCTTGGCCAGGATGGTGATGCCGCGCTCCTTTTCCAGGTCGTTGGAATCCATGGCGCGCTCGGCGACGCGCTGATTGTCGCGGAAGGAGCCGGACTGCTTCAAAAGCTGGTCGACAAGGGTGGTCTTTCCATGGTCGACGTGCGCGATGATCGCGATATTACGGAGTTTCATGTTCTGGGTCTCGGAAGCGTTGCAGGCAGCAGGCCAAAGGCGCTGCCTCTTTCGGTTGCGCGGCTCATACAGGGTTTTTCGCAGTTGCGAAAGGGGAAGCGCGACACCAAATACTCATCAAATCTTAAGCATCTGCGTGTGAGATGATTTTGTTAACCAAGGCGGGAACCTTTCAGGGCCCGGGCAGTTCGACCGTCATGACCGATAAACTCAACAGATTTTGGCCGCTCATCGCTTCGGTGGCCTTTGCCTTGCTGCTGGCGGCCAACGCCGCGCAGTCGGCTGCCGCGACCCAGAAAGGCGCGCGCGCCGTTGCGCAGTCAGACACCCAGACCGCCGAACAGGCCTTTGCCGATGCGCCTGATGGCGTTGACCCGATGGTGACGGGACCGGTCAGCACCGCCTTCAAACAGAGGCAAGTCAGCGCCAACTGCGACAGCGCGGTGTGGCCGAACATTCCGATGGTCTGCTACCCGGATTGACCGCCCATAATTGCCGTCCCTGACAGCGGCAACCATTGACACGCCCTGGAACAGTCATGCGATCTGACGGCCGTCAGATCGCCTTGACTGAATTTAGCCTTATCCCGCCTTAGGCGGCTTGCGGTTCCGGGTCGAACGCCGGCCGGCTGGTGTTGATCAGCAGCGAGATACAGGCCGCCGCGATGGCCGTCATGCCGGCGATGAGGAAAGCGAGCTCGTAATTGCCCTGCAGCTCGCGCATCGTGCCGCCGAAGGCGGCCGCAGTGGCCGCACCCACCTGATGGCCGGCGACGATCCAGCCGAACACGATCGGGCCGCTGCGGTCGCCGAACGCTTCATTGGCAAGCCGCAGTGTCGGCGGCACGGTGGCGATCCAGTCGAGGCCGTAGAGCACGGCGAAGATGATCAGGCTGGTCGCCGAGAAGCCGGAATAGGGCAGATAGATCAGCGACAGACCGCGGATGGCATAGTAGACGCCGAGCAGCTTGCGCGGGTCGAAACGGTCGGTGAGCCAGCCCGACAGCGTTGTGCCGATCAGGTCGAAAATGCCCATCATCGACAAAAGGCCGGCGGCCTGCACCTCGCCGATGCCCATGTCACCGCAGAAGGCGATGAGATGCGTGCCGACCAGCCCGTTGGTGGTGAAGCCGCAGACGAAGAAGGTGGCGAACAGGTACCAGAACACCCGCGTGCCGGCGGCGCGGCGCAGCGTATTGAGCGTATGCGCCAGGAAATTGCCTTGCGATGCCGCTGGCACCGGCGGCACGTCGTCGGCCTCGGCGCCATAGCGCACCATGCCGATCGAAGCCGGACGCTCCGGCACCAGCAGCCAAACCAGCGGCAGCAGGCAGGCCGTGGCGACCGCGACGGCGATGGCGACCGGCTTCCAGCCGCCCGATTGCGCCAGCGAGGCGAGCAGCGGCAGGAACACCAGCAGGCCGGTGGCGCTGGAGGCCGACATCAATCCCATGACCAGGCCGCGATTGGTCTTGAACCACCGGTTGACGATGGTGGCGCCAAGCACGCTGGCAACAGCGCCGGAGCCGATGCCCGAGAAGACGCCCCAAGTGATGAAGAGATGCCAGGGCTTGGTCATCAGCAGGCTGAGAGCGGTCGAGCCCGACATCACCAGCAGCGATGCGATCAGCGTGCGCCGCAGCCCGATCCGCTCCATCAACGCGGCGGCGAACGGGCCCGTCAGACCATAGAGCAGGATGCCGACGCCTGCGGCCAGCGAGATGACATCGCGCCGCCAGCCGAAGCTGTTTTCCAGCGGCAGCATCATGACGGCGGGCGCCGAGCGCAACCCGGCGGCGATCAGCAGGCAAAGGAAGATCACACCGACCACCACGAAGGCGTAGCGCTGGCCAAACGGACGGGATTGAGCTATCATGTTACTGACCGGTACGTTGCAACGATGGGAGCTCGTATACGTACCGATCGGTAACGTTGTCAATCGAGTTCCATGATGCCAGGCGACAAAAATATTGAACTGTCCATCAGCGACGATCATGCATCGGCGCCGCCGAAGGCGGCCAAGAAGATCCTCGACGTGGCGTATGACCTTTTCTACCGGCGCGGCATCAGGGCAATCGGCGTCGACGAGATCGTCAAACGCGCCGGCGTCACCAAACCCAGCCTCTACCGGAGTTTCCCGTCGAAGGACGAGCTGGCGGCGTCCTATCTGCGTCAGTATGACCACGAATTCTGGGAGCGTTTCGACGAGGCGGTCGACGCCCATCCCGGCGACCCGCGCGCGCAGATCGGCGCCTTCCTGACCCGCGTCGGCAAGCGCACGCAAAAGCCCGACTACCGCGGTTGCGGCATGACCAACGCGGCCGTGGAATATCCCGAGCGCGGCCATCCGGCGCGTGTCGTTAGCGAGGCCAACAAGCAGGAGCTGCGCCGCCGCTTGCGCGCCATGGCCGCCGCGATGGGCGCGCAGGACCCCGACACTCTGGGTGACGGGCTGCTGCTTTTGATCGAAGGCGCCTATATCAGCGGCCAGCTGTTCGGTCTCGGCGGTCCCGCCCAGTCGGTGGCGACGAACGCCGATCTGCTGATCGAAGCGAGCTTGAAGAAATAGCGTTTGGCGATACGTTGCTCCGGCCTAACTGGAGATTGTCGTCATGCGTGCCATTCTGATCCCGCTTGCGCTTGCCGGCCTGTGTCAGGTGGCTCGTGCCGGCGACATATCCAGCACCTATACCGACCTCGATTCGAAGAAGGATTGCGTGACCTATGCGCAGGCCGCAGAAGGCGATGGCGACTGGGCCGATCTCGCCTGTTCGGGCTATCGCGGCTATCCCGTGCTCATCGCCTATGACGACGCCCGTGAATCGCTGTTCTACGGTTTTCCGCCCGGCGGCGACATGACGTCCGTCTGGGAGAGTTTTTCAGGCTTCAATTCGTCCGCGGCCAAAGTTGAATGGCGCATCGAAACCAATGGCGACAAGGCCGTGCCCTTCGCGGTCATCCACCGCCGCACGATCAGCAATGCCGAGGATCAGAACAAATCGACAGACGTGCTGCTTGTCGCCAAGGTCGGCCAGATGGATGCGCGGGAAAGCTGCACGGTCGGCCTTGTGCTGGCCACCGGCAACCCGCAAGCCAACGACCAGGCGCGAAAACTCGCCGACGAGAAGGCGCGAACCTTCGCCTGCGGCAAGGACCGGCACACCGTCATCGGCAATGTGCCGGCTTTCGGCCGGGTGGATAACTGACCGTTCGGACTCGGACTACTTGCTCTTCTTCGCCCGTTCGATCGCGTCGACGATCATCTTCTTGGCATATTTGGAATCGTGCCAGCCTTCGATCTTGACCCATTTGCCGGGCTCGAGATCCTTGTAGTGCTCGAAGAAGTGCTGCACCTGCTGCAGGGTGATGTCGGGCAGCTGCGTATACTCGGTAACGTTCTCGTAGCGCAGCGTCAGTTTGGGTGACGGCACGGCAATGACCTTCTCGTCCTGGCCGGCATTGTCTTCCATGATCAAGACGCCGATTGGCCGCACATTGATGACGCAGCCCGGCACCAGCGCGCGCGTGTTGCAGACCAGCACGTCGATCGGATCGCCGTCGCCCGACAGCGTGTGCGGCACGAAGCCGTAATTGCCGGGATAGCGCATCGAGGTGTGCAGGAAGCGGTCGACGAACAGCGTGCCGGCCTCCTTGTCCATCTCATACTTGATCGGTTCGCCGCCGATCGGCACTTCGATGATGACGTTGACGTCTTCGGGCGGATTCTTTCCGGTGGCTATGGCTTCAATGCGCATGGATTTGTCCCTCTCTCGGTCGGGAGGAGATAGCGGGCGGCGCCCAATGGCGCAATGCGGCGAATGGTGCTGGTGAACGTCAGGCGGGACGCGATGGCGTCACATGCGTTCAATCATCGCCACAAGATGTTTCAGCGTCGTGATTTCACGGGGATATGCACCACGTACGGCCTTGCTTTGCGCGATCGGCGGTCATTCCCAGACGAAGGCGACCTTCTTCAGCGCTTTCTGCTCGAAGATCTCGACGCCCTCGGCGACATCGCGGCCGCCGGCGCCGGCATAGAAGGCCAGCGCGTTCTGGTTGTCTTCCAGCGCCCACACCACCATGCCCTTCAGGCCATGGTCGGCAAGACGCGCCCTGGCCGCCGAAAACAGCCGCCGGCCAAGACCGATGCCCTGATATTCCGGGCGCAGGTACAATTCGTAGATCTCGCCCTGCTGCTTGAGTTCCCGGGCGCGGTTTTTGCCGATCGTCGCATAGCCGGCGATGGTGCCGCCGATTTCGACGACCAGAACGGTGGCGGCGCGGCGAATCGCATTGGCCCACCAGTCGGCGCCGCGGCGGTTGATCATCGACGTCAGCGTGCGGTGTGGAATGATGCCGGAATAGGCGCCGCGCCATGCTTCCAGATGCACTTCGGCAATGGCGCCTGCATCGCGCGGGTCGGCTTTCCGGATGTCGATCGTCAGCGTATTCATGATTTGTTAACCATAAACCCGCATCGGCCGATTGCAAGAGTCCGGGTGACCCGCCGGCCGCTTTCTCACAGCCGATCCTGACATCGCTGACATTGCGCAAAGCCTGTCCGCAAACAGGCCGGATCGGTAAAGTGGTGTCTACCAGCAGGCTCTCAAATTTCGACCAGATGGTCGTCCAGCTCGTTGGTATCGCCAGACGTGACCGGGAAATGCTCGGCCAGCACCGACCCCACCTGCTCGATCGCCTTGACGAAGCCGTCGGCAAGCCGGTCGTCGCCGGCATGCGCCGTCAGGTCGCGCACCACGCCGTCCCAGACATCCTGGCCGACCTTGGCGTCGATGCCCGAATCGGCGACCACCTCGGCATAGCGTTCGGCGATCGAGACGAAGACCAGCACGCCGGTGCGCGCCGCGGTGCGATGGACGTTGCGGGCGAGGAACTGCTTGATCGCATTGGCGTGCGCCGCCTGATAGCGCAGCCGCCTTGGCACCATATGGATGCGCAGCCCGGGAACAGCCCACAACAGGGCAAACACGCAGGCCAGCGCCAGCAATTGCGCGACGACGAAATGCGGCAGGCGGATGGTGAGCCACCATGCCTCCAGCCCATAGGCGACGGCGAGGCTGACGATCAGCATGCCGAGCGTCGCCATCATGGCGGCCGGAGCGAAATAGCCGTCGCTGGCATGGGCGACGACGCAGTAGATCTCGCCGTCGGTTTTGGTTTCCGCGGCGCGGATTGCATCGGCGATGCGCTCATGATCCTGCGGGCTGATCGGTCGTGTTGCCATTGTCTCACCAGCTTCCTGAAGAACCGCCACCACCGGACGAGCCGCCGCCCCCCGAGAACCCGCCGCCGCTGCTCGACCCGGACGACCAGCCGCTGGAGCTTCCCGACGACCAGCCGCCGCCCGACGAACCCGTCGTCCAGCCGCTGGAGCCGGACGATCCGCTTGGCCCCCGGCCGTAACGAAACGTCATGCCCAGCCATCTATACACGCCCGGCGACAGCTTGGTGCCGAACATCGGCGGCAGGAACGCCATCGCCAGGCCGCCGAAGAACATCGTCGCCCACAGGATCAGGAACACCGCGACGATCGGATCGATGGGGGTGCTGCTGTCGGCTGGATTGCGCTTGCCGCGCGCTTCCAGTTCCTCGGGATGACCTTCGAGCACCATGACCATGTCGTCGACGGCCTTGGAGATGCCGCCTGGGAAATCGCCGGCGCGGAACGCCGGCACCATGTCGTTCTCGATGATCAGCTTGGTGTGCAGGTCGGTCAGCGTGCCTTCCAGCCCATAGCCGACCTCGATGCGCATCTTGTGGTCGTTCTTGGCGACCAGCAGAAGCACGCCGTTGTTCTCGCCGGCCTGGCCGAGTTTCCAGAAGCGGAACAGCCGGTTGGCATAGGGCTCGATCTCCTCGCCGTCGAGGCTGGGAATCGTCGCCACGACGAGCTGGTCGGAGCCCTTGGTCTCGAAGTCGGCGAGTTTTTGTGTCAGCGCCGCCTTGGTGCCGGCATCGATGATACCGGCATTGTCGACGACGCGGCCGGTGAGCGCTGGCAATTCGGCGGCAAAACCCGCGAAACAGGACAACAGCAGCGCCAGAACAGCCAGGACAACGTGGATCGTCGGGTTGAAATAGCCGGGCCTCGGCAGGCGGCGTGTCGTCATGCCGTCACCAGCTTCCCGAGGAGCCGCCGCCGCCGGACGAACCGCCGCCGCCGGAAAAGCCACCGCCGCCCGAAGACCAGCCGCCGCCGGAACTGCCGGAGGACCAGCCGCCGCTTGAGGAGCGCCGGCCGGGCTCGAACGTCATGCCGAGCCAGCGATAGCGGCCGGGTCCAAGCTTCTTGCCGAAGATCGGCGGCAGGATGGAGGCGGCGATGCTGCCGAAGAAGATGATCGCCCAGATGCTGATGAAAATGGCGAAGAACAGGTCGTCTGAATTGAACGGCGCCTGCTGGTTGCGCTTGCCGCGCGCTTCCAACTCCTCCGGATTGCCTTCCAGCACCATGACCATGTCGTCGACGGCCTTGGAGATGCCGCCGGAAAAATCGCCGGCGCGGAACGCCGGCACCATGTCGTTTTCGATGATCAGCTTGGTGTGCAGGTCGGTCAGCGTGCCTTCCAACCCATAGCCAACCTCGATACGCATCTTGTGGTCGTTCTTGGCGACCAGCAGAAGCACGCCGTTGTTCTCCTTGGCCTGGCCGAGCTTCCAGAAGCGGAACAGCCGGTTGGCGTAAGGCTCGATCTCCTCGCCGCCGAGGCTGGGGATGGTGGCGACGACGATCTGGTCGGAGCCCTTGGTCTCGAAGTCGGCGAGTTTTTGTGTCAGCGCCGCCTTGGTGCCGGCATCGATGATGCCGGCATTGTCGACGACGCGGCCGGTAAGCGCCGGGAGATCGGCGGCGAGGGCAGTTAGGGGGAGGAAGAAGACAAGGAGGAAAAGCGGGCCAAGAAAATTGAGGGCGGCGTTCCTTCGCCCCCCCCTCTGGCTTGCCGGCCATCTCCCCCGCAAGGGGGGAGATTGGCAGCTTTGCCGTCGGCCCAAACCTTCAAACGCCGAAAATTGGCGAAAGCCGAAACGCCAGCTGATCTCCCCCCTTGCGGGGGAGATGTCCGGCAGGACAGAGGGGGGTGTGACGGAACTCAAGGTCAACAAGGACCAGACCCGCTAATTTGATCGTTCACCCGCCCTGCTTCGTGCCGAAATCGACCTTCGGCGGCTGCATCTTGTCTTCGTCGACGGTGAAGTTGGCGAAGGGCTCGTTGCCGCGGAACCAGAAGGTAGCCCACAGCACCGACGGGAAGGTCTTGAGCGTCAGATTATAGTCCCTGACCGCCTGGATGTAGTCGCGCCGCGACACCGCGATGCGGTTCTCGGTGCCCTCGAGCTGCGCCTGCAGCGCCAGAAAATTCTGGTTGGCCTTAAGGTCGGGATAGGCCTCCGACACCGCGATCAGCCGCGACAGCGCGCTGGTCAGCCCGGCCTGGGCATCCTGGAACTTCTTGAGGGCTTCAGGATCCTTCAGCGTTTCCGGCGTCACCGTGATCTGCGTGGCCTTGGCGCGCGCCTCGACCACCGCGTCCAGCGTGTCCTTTTCATGCGAGGCATAGCCTTTGACCGTCTCGACCAGATTGGGGATGAGGTCGGCGCGGCGCTGATACTGGTTCAGCACCTCGCTCCAGGCCGCCTTGGCGTTTTCCTCCGCCGTCGGGATCGTGTTGTAGCCGCAGCCGGCAAGCAGCGGCAGGACGATTGCCATCATCAGGAAGGCGGGCAGCGTGCGGAATGGCGATGGGCGAGCAAGGCGCTGGGCAAGCATGATGGGGTCCCTCGATAGAAGTTGCATGCGAAGCATTACCACAATCGGCGCGCAAGAAAACGGCCTCGGCCTCTGGACCAGCGACGGCATCCATCGCCTTGCCGCAAGGCCCTGTGATTGGCCGCGCGAACGCGATAAGGTCCGGTCAAAACGGGACATCATCATGGCGCAACGCCACGACAGCGACAGGGAATCGCGCCGCATCCTCGAGCGCGTCGCGCAGGAGACCGATCCGGCGGGCGCCTCCTTCGTGGCGCGGACGACGAAAGGCGTGCGCGACCATGTCGCCGCCGCCGACGCCGACCGCACCGACCCGATCGAGGTCTGGGGCACGCGCATTGGCAGGATACTCGGCCTGCTTCTGGCGCTGGGCCTGATGGTCTGGCTCGTGCTTTTCCTCACCCGGGGCAGCTAGGAATCAAAAGACAATGAGCGCCGAAAAACCCGACGCGCCGCGTGCGGTCATCGTCATTTCCAGCCATGTCGCCCGTGGTTCGGTCGGCAACCGCGCTGCCGTCTTTGCGCTCGAAACACTTGGCTTTCCAGTCTGGGCGGTTCCGACGATCATCCTGCCCTGGCATCCCGGTCATGGGCGCGCGACGCGCATCGTGCCGCCGCTCGACCAGTTCAAGGCGCTCATGGCCGACCTCGAGCGCGCGCCATGGCTGGGCGAGGTCGGCGCGGTTCTGTCGGGCTATCTCGGCGAGGCCGGCCAGGCCGAGGCCGTCGCCTCGCTGGTCGCCGCGGTCAAGGCCAGGACGCCTGATGCCGTCTATATCTGCGATCCGGTGATGGGCGATTCCGGCGGGCTCTACGTGCCTGAGCCCACCGCCGCCGCCATGCGAGACCGGCTGATGCCGATCGCCGACATCGCCACGCCCAACCGCTATGAGTTGGAATGGATGGCCGGCGCGCCGCTGCCAGACCTCAAATCGGTGATCGCGGCAGCACTCCACGCCGGGCCGTCGACAATGCTGGTCACCTCGGCACAATCGATGATGATTGGCGGCACCGGCAATCTGCTTCTCGACGGCACCCAGGCGCTGCTGGCCGAACATCGCCTGATCGACAAGCCGCCGAACGGCCTGGGCGATCTGACGGCGGCCATCTACCTCGCCCGCATCCTTTCCGGCCAACCACCGATCAAGGCGCTGCAATCGACCACCGCGGCGGTCTACGAGATCCTGGCGCGCACGGCAAAACGCGGCGGCGACGAGCTGCAGCTCGAAACCGATGCGCAGAGCCTGTCGCACCCGATGGCCATGGTGCAGCTGCGCCATCTCACGCATCCGGGGCGGGATCGCCGGGCGTGACTTCGGCCGGGGCCGTACTCGTCGGCGCCGACGGTTGCAAGGCCGGCTGGATCGCCGTGCGGCGCCAACTCGGTTCGATACGTCGTAACCCCGGTTCGACACCTCGTAACCCCGGTTCGACACCTCGTAACCCCGGTTCGACACCTCGTAACCCTGGTTCAGCGCCATCGGTTGAAATCTTCGCCAGTTTCGCGGCGCTGCTCGCGGCAACTCCCGACAATGCGGTTGTCGCCGTCGACATGCCGATCGGCCTGCCCGAATTCTCCAGCAAAGGCGGCCGCGGACCGGAAGCGCTGGTCAGGCCGCTGCTCGGCGCGCGCCAGTCCAGCGTGTTTTCGATCCCGTCCCGCGCCGCGCTCTATGCCGACACCAGCGATTTCACCACAATCGAAGCCTGGTATGCCGCGCATCGCAGGGCAAGCGCGGTGGCAAGGGCCACATCCGACCCGCCGCGCGGCGTTTCGATCCAGGCCTTCGGCATCTTTTCGAAGATCCGCGAGATCGACGCCCTGCTGATCGCGCGGCCCGATCTGCGCGGCCGCGTCTTCGAATCGCATCCCGAAGTCGCTTTCTGCCGCCTGAATGGCGACCAGGCCATGCAGCTGCCCAAGAAGATCAAGGGCAGCGTCAATCCGGCCGGCATGGCGGAGCGCAAGGCGCTGCTGTGCCGGCATGGCTATGCCATGGACTTCCTCGACCAGCCGCCGCCGCGTGGCGCGGCCGCCGATGATTTCCTCGATGCGGCGGTCATGATGCTGATCGCCGGCCGCATCGCCAGCGGCAGCGCGAAGCCATTTCCCAACCCGCCACTCGCTGACGGTTTTGGCATACCGGTCGCCATCTGGGCATGACAATGTCGGCGGACGTCCCGCTTATACGCATGGCGTTTATGGCCAGACCCCACAATTCTGCATTGCTCGTGACAGGCTTTTACCGCTAGAGCCTTTCTCGACCGCAACGAGCTGCCGCCTCCAACCCCGGAAAGGCCTTAGCCGCCCATGCCTCATCTTCCCGATCACCTCCTCGCCGGCTATCGCAATTTCATGAATGGCCGCTATCTCACCGAGAGCGGCCGCTATCGCGAGCTCGCCCGCGAGGGGCAGGCCCCGGAAACGATGATCGTCGCCTGCTGCGACTCGCGCGCGGCCCCCGAAGCGATCTTCGACGCGGGGCCGGGCGAACTCTTCGTGCTGCGCAATGTCGGCAATCTGGTGCCGCCCTACGAGCCGGACGGCGAGTTCCATTCGACCTCGGCGGCGCTCGAATTCGCGGTGCAGAGCCTCAAGGTCAAGAACATCGTCGTCATGGGCCATGGCCGCTGCGGCGGCATCCGCGCCGCGCTCGACCCCAATGCCGCGCCGCTGTCCCCCGGCGATTTCATCGGCAAATGGATGAGCCTGATCGCGCCCGCCGCCGAAACGGTCTCTTCCAGCACCTTCATGACGGCGGCCGAGCGCCAGACGGCGCTCGAGCGCATCTCCATCCGCTATTCCATCGCCAACCTCCGGACCTTTCCCTGTGTCTCGATCCTCGAGGGCAAGGGGCGGCTGTCGCTGCACGGGGCCTGGTTCGACATTTCGACCGGTGAGCTCTGGGTGATGAACAAGGAGACTGGCGATTTCGAGCGGCCGGTGCTGGAATGAACGGTAAGGCGCGCCCGGTGAGGAACGTCCGGCCGGTCGTCTTCGCCGCCGCCGCATTGCTGATAGCGATCGTTGCCGCGCGCGCCGATGACGGCGCCATCATCAGCCGCTGGTATTCTGCGCTGCTGGTCGCCGACCGCACCGAACTCGCCGACCTGCTTGCCGACGACGTCCGCATCAAGCTCGAAGACCTCGGCGTCGTCCAGAGCAAGCAGGAATTCATCGCCGCGCTCGACGAATGGAAAGGCGCGGTTGCGGGCGCCGCGATCCGCCACCGCATCGAGAAGAGCGAGGACGGCGTCACCACGGTGATCGCCTGCTACGACTTCCCCGACAATGACATGCTGATGCAGGAAACCTTCGCGGTGACCGACAACCGCATCACCGCCAGCTCGCAGGCGGCCATCGCCGAAAACTGTGAAGCCTATTGAGGCGGGTCGGCCAACTGCCATATTGCGGGCACGCGGACCGCGTCCTACATCGGTGACACCCTCCTCCTTGACGCCAGCGAAGGACCCTTCATGCCCTCCACGAAAACCGTCGACCTCGCCGCCCATCCGCTGACCGCGTGGCAGGGGCCGCTCGGCCTGCCCGATTTTGCCCATATCGGTGACGGCGATTTTTCCCCGGTCTTCGACGCGGCGTTGAAGGCGCATGAGGCGGAGATCGATGCGATGGCCGGCAACAAGGACGCGCCGACCATCGAGAACACGCTTGCCGCGCTGGAACTTGGCGGCGAGGCACTCGATCATGTCTCGTCGATCTTCTGGTGCCGCGCCGGCGCCTACACCAACGAGACCATCCAGGCGCTGGAGCGCGACATCTCGCCGAAGATGTCCAGGCATTTTTCGGCGATCTCGATGAACGAGAAGCTGTTTGCCCGCATCGACGACCTCTACCAGCGCCGCGAGCACCTCGGCCTCGACGCCGAGACCCTGCGGGTGCTGGAGAAGACCTGGAAGGGTTTCGTCCGCTCCGGCGCCAAGCTCGATGCCGAAGGCAAGAAGCGGCTTGCCAGGATCAATGAGGAGCTGTCTTCGCTCGGTACGGCTTTCGGCCAGAACGTGCTGGCCGATGAGCGCGACTGGGCGCTGTTCCTCGACGAGGCCGACCTTGCCGGCCTGCCGGATTTCCTGAAAAGCTCGATGGCAGAGGCGGCCGAGATGCGCGGCCAGAAGGGGCGCTACGCCGTCACTTTGTCGCGCTCGATCTACGAGCCGTTCACGACCTTCTCCGAACGCCGCGACCTGCGCGAGATCGCCTTCAAAGCCTTCACCATGCGCGGCCAGAATGCCGGCGCCAGCGACAACACCGAAGTGGTGCGCGACATGCTGAAACTGCGCGCCGAAAAGGCCAGGCTGCTCGGCTACGCCTCCTTCGCTGCGCTGAAGCTCGACGACACCATGGCCAAGACGCCGAAGGCGGTGCACGACCTGCTCGATCCGGTCTGGGAAAAGGCGCTGGAAAAGGCCGCCGCCGACCAGAAGGAACTGGAGCGCCTGGCGGCGCAAGCCGGCAGCAACGAGAAATTCGCCGCCTGGGACTGGCGCTTCTACCAGGAGAAGCTGCGCGCGGAAAAATTCGCCTTCGATGAGGCGGAGCTGAAACCCTATCTGCAGCTCGACCGGGTGATCGACGCCTGCTTCGACGTCGCGACCAAACTGTTCGGCATCACCTTCGAGGAGAAAAAGGGCATCGTCGCCTGGCACCCCGACGCACGCGTCTTCGTGGTGAAAAACGCCGATGGCAGCGAGCGCGCACTGTTCCTCGCCGATTATTTCGCGCGGCCCTCGAAGCGTTCCGGCGCCTGGATGAGCGCACTGAAGTCCGGCTATAGCCTCGGCCACGGCTCGAAGCCGGTGATCTACAACATCATGAACTTCGCCAAGCCGCCGGCAGGCGAGCCGGCCCTGCTGTCGGTCGACGAGGCGAAGACGCTGTTCCACGAATTCGGCCACGCGCTGCACGGCATGCTGACCGACGTCACCTGGCCGTCAGTTGCGGGCACTTCGGTCAGCCGCGATTTCGTCGAACTGCCTTCGCAGCTCTACGAGCATTGGCTGACGGTGCCGGCGGTGCTTGAAAAGCACGCCCTGCACGTCAAGACCGGCAAGCCGATGCCGAAGGCGCTGCTCGACAAGATGCTGGCCACACGAACCTTCGGCGCCGGCTTCGCCACGGTGGAATTCACGTCTTCCGCCTTGATGGACATGGCCTATCACGCTCGGCCCGATCCTCCGGCCGAGCCGCTTCGTTTCGAAGCCGAAACGTTGGAAAAACTCGACATGCCCGACACTATCGCGATGCGCCACCGCACCCCGCATTTCGGCCATGTCTTCTCGGGCGACGGCTATTCGGCCGGCTACTATTCCTACATGTGGTCGGAAGTGCTGGACGCCGATGCCTTCGCCGCCTTCGAGGAAACCGGCGATCCCTTCAACCCGGCACTGGCCGAAAGGCTGCGCAAGAACATCTACGCCGCCGGCGGCTCGAAGGATCCGGAAGAGCTGTACACGGCGTTTCGCGGCAAGATGCCTTCGCCGGAAGCGATGATGGTGAAGCGCGGGCTGGTGTAGCGCCGGCTTTTTCCTTCTCCCCCTGTGGGAGAAGGTGGATCGGCGCGCAGCGCCGAGACGGATGAGGGGTGTTCCAGGGAACGCTAACGCCTCACTCCGCTGGAGTACCCCTCATCCGTCGCCTTCGGCGACACCTTCTCCCACAAAGGGAGAAGGGGGAGCCTCATCCCTCCACGGATCGGCCACCCTAGGCCACACCGGCCGCCTCAGCTTCTTGTAATCCGTCACCGCCGGATTGCTGGGATACGAACTCGGCGCCGTGACGTAGATGATCTCCGCGGCGATCGGCTCGAAGCCGGCGTAGAAATGATTGGTCGACTTGATCAGCAGCATATCCTTGGCCAGCGGATCGACGCCGATATTGGAGAAAATGTCCGGCTCGAAAGTTTGCGTGCGGTTGGTGTTGAGGATGATGTCGACCTCGGTGCCTTCGATGCGCACCAGCGCGGTCGGCCCGAGCGTCACCCGGCTCGGCCCGAAACTCTGCCAGCCCTCGGCAACGGCCTTCAGCACCTTGACGCGGGCGTCGATCGGCTCACCCGCCTGCGGCCCGGCCTTGCCGCCGAAACGCAGGTCGATGACCGCGCCCTCGCCGGCCGCCAGGCAGAAGGTCACCGCGATCGGGTCCCAGATCGTCGCCACGCCGAATTTGTCGAGGCCGCGCGCCAGCATCTGGCGCAGCACGAAGGTGCCGTCGCCGGGAACGCCGCCGCCGGGATTGTCCCAGATGTCGGCGATGACCACCGGCTTGCCGGGGTTCTCTGCACGCACCGCCAGCGCCCGGTCGATACCGTCGGCGGTATCGAGCATCGTCATCGCCGTCTTTTCGCGCAGTTCGTAGAGCTCGCGTCCCAGCCTCTCCGCCAGCGCGTCGCCCCTGGCCTTGTCATTGTCCGTGACGACAAGGATGCGCGTGCCCATTTCCGGCACGTCGGCTGCCATGAAGCCGTGGATGACGGAAACCGACAGCACGCCGTCCTTGCCGTGCAACGCCTTGATGCGGTCGACGAAGGAGCGCATCGGTTCGCGGCTGGTCGGCAGCACCTGGATCATCCGGCAGTCGAACGTCGAAATGACCGGCTTGATCTCGCCGCGCGCGGCCGCCAGCCCAAGCTCGACAACATGTTCGCCGCGCTCGTAGAAATCGGTGTGCGGGAATTCGAGGAAATAGGCCATGATATCGGACGCCGCCACGCGCTTGGGCGTCAGATGGCTGTGCGGATCGAATTCCGAGGCGATCACCACGTCAGGCCCGACAATCGCCCGCACACGCTCCAGCAGATCGCCTTCGCAATCGTCATAGCCTTGCGCCACCATGGCGCCGTGCAGCCCGAGAATGACCGCATCGACCGGCAGTGCCGCCTTCAACTGGTCGAGGATCTCGTCGCGCAGCGCCTCGAAGGTCTGCCGCTGCACCAGGCCGCCGGGCTCGGCCCAGGTCGCGGTGCCTTCGATCACGGTCAGCCCTTCCTTGGCCGCACGCCGGCGCAAGGCGACGATCGGCGACGAGCACAGCGTCGGTGTCTCCGGATGCTTGCCCGGTCCGGCATAGAAGGCCATCTCGAACGAGGCCCGGTCCGTCGGCACCGGCGAAAAGGTGTTGGTTTCCGTCGCCAGCGAGGCGGTGAAGATGCGCATGAAAACTCCACGATATCCGGCTATTTGACGGCCCCGAGCGCCAGGCCCCGGACGAGGTAGCGCTGCAGCCAGATGAACAGGATCGCTACCGGCAATGTCGCCAGCAGTGTCGCCGCCATGACGTGATGCCACTCGATCGTGTAGCGACCGGCGACGAGAGAAAAGACCTGGATCGGCAGCGTATAGCTTTCCTGGCTGCGCAGCATGGTCAGCGCCACGACGAACTCGTTCCAGGCATTGATGAAGGTGAAGATGGCGGTGACCGCGATGGCCGGCAGGCAGAGCGGCAGGAACACTTTGCGCAAGGTCAGCCAGCGGCCGGCGCCTTCCATCCAGGCGGCCTCTTCGAGGTCGCGCGGAATGGTGTCGAAATAGCTCTGCAGCATCCACACGGTGAAGGCGACGTTGAAGGCCATGTAGATGAAGCCGAGCGCCGTCGTCGATTCCACCAGCCCCCATGCGGCCATCAGCCGGAACAGGCCGAGCACCAGCACGATCGGCGAGATCATCTGCGAGATCAGCAGGAACTGGCGGAAGGCGCCGTAGCCGGCAAAGCGAAAGCGCGACATCGCGTAGGCCGCGGGAACGGAGATAAGGATGGCGCCGACGGTGGCGATGACCGAGACATAGAGCGAATTGGCCAGTGCCTGGCCGAAGCCGGTCGCCACCCACATGTCGGCAAAATTCGACCAGCGGAACTCGCTCGGCCACCATGTCGGCGACAGCACCTCCTGGCGCGGCTTGACCGCGGTGAGGAACATCACCGCGAAGGGAAAGATCGTCACCACGATCAGCGGCGCCAAAAGCAGCCAGGCGATGACGGTGCGTTTGAGCTTGCCCGTCATGAGCTTGTTTGTCATGCGCGCTGCTCCCGCATCGCCAACCGCACATAGATCATGGTGAAGACCAGCAATATGGCGAACATCACCAGCGACACCGCCGAGGCCTCGCCCAGTTTGCCGATGCGGAAGGCGAGCTTGTAGAGGTGGGTGACCAGGATGTCGGTCGAGTTGGCCGGCCCGCCCTGCGTCATCACCCAGATGATCGGGAAGGAGTTGAAGACGTAGATGGTGTTCAGCACGATGGCGATGTTGATGAACGGCTTCAGCAGCGGAAAGGTGATCTCGCGGAACTGCTGCAGCGGCGTGGCGCCCTCGAGCGCCGCCGCCTCGTAGAGATCGTCCGGGATCGACGACAGGCCGCCGAGGAAGATCGTCGTGGTGAACGGCACCGTCACCAATATGCCGATCAGCACCTGCATCGGGAACGCCGTCTCGGCGCTGGCCAGCCACTGGATGTTGTGGTCGATCAGGCCAAGGCCAAGCAGCGCCGAATTCAGCATGCCGCTTTCGCCGCTGAGCGCCCAGCGCCAGACCACCGCCGTCATGGTCAGCGACACCGCCCAGGGCAGCATGATGATGACGCGGGCAAGGCCGCGGCCGTAGAAATCGGTGTTGAGGATCATCGCCACCGGCACCGACAAAAGCAGCGCACCGCCGACCACCAGCACGGTCCACACACCGGTGCGCCAGAGTGCCGCGACGAAATCGGGATCGGCGGCAAGCGACGCGAAATTGGCAAGGCCGCTGAACTCGCGCAACTGGCCGAAGCGATTGACGTCATGCGTCGATATCTGGATCAGGTCCCAGACCGGCCAGAAGATGACGACCGCCGCCAGGAACAGGCTGGGCAAGGTCAGGAGATAGGGCAGGAAACGATTTTGCATCGGCTGGCCTGGCTGGCGAATCCAAAATTCGCATCTGCAAGATGTGGCGCGCCCCGCCTGAGTCTGGGGCGCGCCACGGGGCGCAGGGAGATACGCCCTATTTCTTCAGCACTGCATTGGCCTTCGCCGCCGCGTCCTTCAAGCCTGCCTCCGGGTCACCGCCGAGATAGATCTTCTGCATGGCATCCGAAGTGATCTGGGCAACCTCTTCCCAGCCCGGGATGACCGGCGCGAAGCGGGCGTCGGGCAGCAGCGCGGTGAAGGCGGCCAGATCGGCGTTGTTGACGTAATAATCCATCTTGGCCTCTTCCTTGTTCACCGGCAGGAAGCCTTCGCCTTGCGTGAACTTGGCGCGCTGTTCCGTGGTGAACAGGAAGTCCATCAGCTTCCAGGCCTCATCCTTGTTCTTGGAGTTCTTGAACATGATCATGGAATCGGTGACGCCATAGGTACCGCGCGCCCCGGTCGGGCCGGCCGGAATGGCGGCGACGCCGTATTTGAGCTTCGGCGCCTCGTCCTTGATCTGGTTGGACAGGAAGGGCGCGGTGATCATCATGCCGACCTTGCCCTGCTTGAACAGGTTCTGCACGTCCTCCCGGTTGTTGGAGGTCACACCTGGTTCGGTCAGCCCCTCGTCGATCATCGACTTGTAGAGCTTGGCGGCTTCGAGCGCGCCCGGCGTGCCGAGGCCCGACGTGCCGTCCTTGTTGAGGATTTCCGAGCCTTGCGACCACATCGCATAGTAGTAATAGACGTCGGTCTCGATCTCCTTGCCCTGCAGGCCGAACCCGAAGGCGCCGGATCCAAGCGCCTTGATCTTGCGGGCATCGTCCTGCAGCTCGGTCCAGGTCGCCGGCGGCTTGGCGATGCCGGCTTTCTCGAACAGTTCCTTGTTGTAATACATCGCGCGCGCCGAAGCGGCGATCGGCAAGCCGTAGGTCTTGCCGTCCATGATCGAGGGCGACAGGAAGGTGTCGATGAAGCGGCCCTTGAAGTCTGGCGTGATGTAGCTGTCTAGCGGTTCGGCGACGCCCTGCTGGACGAAGTCGATCAGCCAGCGCGTGCCGATGATCGACAGATCCGCATTGGTGCCGGCGGTGATGTCCGTGGTCAGCTTCTGCAGCAGCACATCCCACGGCACGACCTCGAACTTTATGGTGATGCCGGGGTTCTTGGCCTCGAACTCCTTCTTGACCTCTTCGAAATACGGACCGGTCTTGGCGCTGTATTCGGCGACGGTTACGCGTACTTCACCCGCATTCGCCTGCGCCGCGAAGGCCAGCATGCTCATTCCGGCCATCAGGCCGACAGTCCATTTGGCAAGGCTCATCTGATCTCTCCCATTGTTCCGCGCATTTGCGCTCCTTGTGCCGATACAGGCACAAGATTTATGTGACTTTCCTACATTATCGAGGAATTCACGGCATGCAAGCGGATTATCATGTTGCTTAATTACATTCCTTTCGGTAGCCTGCCGACATCTGCCTGACCTGCGGGAGGAGCAAGCGCCGTGGTTTCGAAAGCCGAATTCGAAGGCCGCACTGTCGTCGTCACCGGTGCCGGCGGCGGCCTTGGCTCGGCGATCGTCGCATTGCTGGCCGGAAGGGGCGCCCGGGTGGTTGGCTGCGACCAGTCGCAGGAGGCGCTGGCAAGCCCGCACCTTGCCTCGCGCCATGTCTTCAACCTTCTCGACCGGGCTTCGATCGAGGCGGGGATCGCCGCCGTGCTGGATATTGACGGCGTGCCCGACATCCTGATCAACAATGCCGGCTGGACGCGCGCCGAGACGATTTCCGCGCTCGATGCCGACAGGATCGAGCACGAGCTCGACCTCAATCTGACCGGGGTGATGACTTTCGCCGACCCTATCGTCAAGGCAATGGCGGCGCGCAGGTCAGGCAGCGTCGTCTTCATCTCCTCCGTCAACGCCATCGCGCATTTCGGCAATCCGGCCTACGCCGCGGCCAAGGCCGGCATCAACGCCTATGCCAAATCGATCGCCGTCGAACTCGGCCGCAGCGGCGTGCGCGCCAATGTCGTCTGTCCCGGATCGATCCGCACCGCCGCCTGGGACCATCGCCTGGCCAAGGACCCGGAAATCCTGGGCAAGCTCAAGCGCCTCTACCCGCTCGGCCGCATCGTCAACGCCTCGGAAGTGGCTGAAGCCGTGGCTTTCCTTGCCTCTGACCGTGCATCGGGCGTAACAGGCGTAGTGATGCCCGTGGATGCCGGACTGACCGCCGGCTGCCTGCCATTCATCGACGACATATTGGGAGCGTGACCATGACCGACGTCCTGTTTCGCAACCTGTCGAAATCCTTTGGCCAGCACAAGATCCTCGAGGACATCAACCTCGACATCAGGAGCGGCGAGTTCGTGGTGCTGGTCGGCCCGTCCGGCTGCGGCAAGTCGACCTTGCTGCGCATGCTGGCCGGCCTGGAGACGATCAGTTACGGCGACCTCATGATCGGCGGCACGCGCGCCAACGATCTGCCGCCGCAGCAGCGCAACATCGCCATGGTGTTCCAGTCCTATGCGCTGTTCCCGCATTTGAAGGCCTCCGACAATATCGGCTTCGGCCCGAAGATCCGTGGCGAGAGCCGTGCCGCCATCGACGACAAGGTCAAGAGGGCCTCCGGGGTGCTCAACCTCTTCTCCTATCTCGACCGCTACCCCCGCCAGCTCTCGGGCGGCCAGCGTCAGCGTGTCGCCATGGGCCGCGCCATCGTGCGCGAACCCTCGGTGTTCCTGTTCGACGAGCCGCTCAGCAATCTCGACGCGCAGTTGCGCGTCCAGATGCGCACCGAGATCAAGGCGCTGCACCAGCGGCTGAAATCGACCATCGTTTATGTCACCCACGACCAGATCGAAGCCATGACCATGGCCGACCGCATCGTCGTGATGGACCGCGGCCGGATCCAGCAGGTCGGCGCCCCGCTCGAACTCTATGACCGGCCGGCCAACAAGTTCGTCGCCGGCTTTCTTGGCTCGCCGTCGATGAGCTTTGTCTCCGGCGCCCTCAAGGCGACGCCCGAGAAAAGCTGGTTCGAATCGGCCGGCGGCGGACGGCTTGCGCTTGCCGGCAAGGCGGCACCGGCTGGCAATGCGGTGGAGGCCGGCATCCGGCCCGAGCACTTCATCATCGGTGAGGCCGCCGATGCCATGGCGCTCAAGGTGGATGTCGTCGAGCCGACGGGCTCCGAGACCCATGTCTATGGCGCCATCGGCACCGATACGGTGCGCGCCGTGTTCCGCGACAGGGTGCCGGTCAAGCCGGGTGACCTGCTGCCGGTCTCGGTCGATCCCGGCAACATCCATCTGTTCGACAAGGCGACGGGCCTGCCGCTATAAGGCCTGCCCCGAGGGCAACGGCATGAAGACGAAACAACAGACATGAAGACGCCGGCCGACATCATCACGCGGCTGCAGCTGATGTCGCAGGACGGCACCAAGTCGGATCGCCGGCTGGCCGGCCTTGTGCTGTCCGATCTCGATTTCGCTTCCAAGGCGGCCATCTCCGAGATTGCCGCGCGCGTTGGCGTCAGCGAACCGACGGTGACGCGCTTTTGCCGCAATCTCGGCTGCGAGGGCCTGCGCGACTTCAAATTCTACCTGGCGCAGGCCATCGCCATTGGCGGCCAGTATCTGTCGCCCGAACCGTTGAGCCGCGACGCGCGTGAGCAGCGCATCGCCTCGGCCATCACCGAAGCGGCGATCTCGGCCATCCAGCGCGCCAGCGAGAACCTGGACATGACGACGCTGGTCGCCGTCGCCGAGCGGCTTGCGACGTCAGGCAATGTGCTGTGCATCGGCTCTGGCGGCATCTCCTCGATGATGGCGACCGAGATGCAGAATCGGCTGTTCCGGCTTGGCCTGCCGGTGCTGGCGCAGATCGATGGGCAGTTGCAGCGCATGTACGCCGCCGTAGCCACGCCGGAAACCACGCTGGTCGCTTTTTCGGTGTCCGGCTATGCGCGCTCGGTCATCGAGGCGGTGCAGGTCGCCCAGCAATATGGCGCCACCACGGTCGCCATCACCGCGCCCGATTCGGCGCTGGCCAAGGCCGCCGACACGGTCATCCATTTGCAGCCGCTCGAGGACGGCAACATCTACAAGCCGACATCGTCACGCTATGCGCTGCTGGCGATCGTCGACATGATCGTGACATCGGTTGCCGAGACGCGCGGTCCGAAAGTGCTGGAGAATTTGCGCCGCATCAAGCAGAGCGTGAACACGCTGAAGGTCGACGATCCAAGGCTGCCATTGGGGGATTGAAGGCGTCCCCGGGGTGATCGCGCCGGGCGAAGCCCCTCACCCGGATTGCCAACCGAATTGCAAAAGACAATTCGGGGCAATCCGACCTCTCCCCAAGCGGAGAGGAGGTAGCCACCGCCGGCGCTTTCCTCGTCTCCCCTGGGGGGAGAAGGTGGCCGCGAAGCGGCCGGATGAGGGGGCACCGCCTAGCAGAACTAGGCTCTATAGGCCGAGCGCCTCAACGCGCTGCGCCAGCGCCTCCGGATCGCCCACGATGCGCACAGTCTTCAGCCGGCTCGTGCCGCCAGCGACAACCGAAACGGCCGATGCCGGCACGCCCAGCGTCTTGGCGACCAGTCTCTCCAGCGCGTGATTGGCGGCGCCGTTTTCCGGCACGGCGCGGACCCGCGCCTTCAAATGGCTTCGCCCGTCCGCCGCCGTTTCGACGCCTTCCAACCTGTCCATGGAAGATTTTGGTGTCAGCCGCACGAACAGGTCGATGCCGTTCTCACGGATGCGGAACGGCGCACTCATGCGATCGTCGGGCTCAAAGCACCAGGGGTGCTACCGTGGTGAGAATGAACTGCCTGACGAAGAACAGGATCAAGAGCAGGATGATCGGCGAGATGTCGATGCCGCCAAGGTCCGGCATGAAGCGGCGGATCGGCCGCAGCGCCGGCTCGGTCAGCCGGTAGAGCATGTTGCCGATGCTGCCGACGAACTGGTTGCGCGAATTGACGACGTTGAAGGCATAGAGCCAGGAAAAAATCGCCGAGGCGATGATGATCCACCAGTAGAGGTCAAGCGCCATGACGATGGTTTGAATGAGGGCGAGCATGCCGGTCTCCAATTGTTGCCGACATGTAGCCATTGCACGCCAAACCGGCAAGGGCCGGCAACCGAAGCATCGGGCAACAGGGATTTTCGGCAAAACCCCGCCTTGACAGAAATCCGCCGTGCCAGATAAATGCGCCATCCGTTGGACGGGGCTGTAGCTCAGCTGGGAGAGCGCGTCGTTCGCAATGACGAGGTCAGGAGTTCGATCCTCCTCAGCTCCACCAGCGGAATAATTGGTTTTCTGCTTTTTCCGCCGCGCCGCCAGGGCGAATGGTCGTCCCATGCCTCGTCATGCGGCGCTGCGTGCCAATTCCACTCCAAAGAAAGCCGCACGCAATTTCGCGACCTCCGGGGCTAGGCAATTGTCAATTGGACTTATGGCGATGGCCGTTGCCGGATCGCCGCTATTTTTTTTGGAAGCCGCCCCATTAGAGTGGCGTTCTCAAATCGGTTTTTTCTGTGTGTTGTGACAAGGCGTTTCGGCGGGGGCGACCGAAGGCGCTACAGGGATTCCGAGTTTGAAATGAAGAATTCGCCTGCGAAAGCAAAGACGTGTCCATTCGCGAGAACCTCGCTGCAAATCTCCGACGACTCTGCAAGGACCATGCCTCCGTTAGCGCGGTATGCCGTGAGTTGGGCATCAACCGCACGCAGTTTGAGCGATACCTGCAAGGGCAGACCGTTCCAAACAAAGCCACCGCCAAGCTGATCTGCGACTACTTCCGCATCGACGAGGCCGAACTCTACCAGGACCCTGGTACCCCCGAGCACAGGGCTCCCGGTCTGCCGCCGATTTCCGAAAGTCTGTTCAACCAGATGATCCGCCCGCCCGCCCCGTCGATCGCGGGCGGTACCTATTTCACCTACTTTTCCATCCCCGCCCGTCCCGACCTCCTGATGCGGTCGGTGACCTTCGTGCGTCGCGAGGCCGAACTGGTCACATTCCGCAGGGTCACCGGGTGGTCGGAGCGCCGTGGCTCGACATGGGCGCGGGCGCGCGGCAACCACTATGGCGTGGCCATCTCGCGCCTGAACTGGATCTATTTCAGCGGCGTCAACCGTCGCCAGACCGGCGAACCGTCGCTGATTTCCGTGCAGTGGGCTCCCATCTCCGAACCGGTGTTGACGGGCAAGGCCATGCTTCTGACAGAGGCCGGGCCGGCATTCGTATCGGTCATCATGCGGCAGGATATGTCCGGCATCCGGCCACGGCATGCGATCCGCATGGCGCATGTCGTCAGGCTCGACGATCCCGGCATCGATCAACTCGTCGCCAGCCTCGCCCGGGACGGACTGGCTTAGTCGCCAGGTTACGCTAAATAAGAATAAGGATATCCCGAAAAAGCGTATGGTGACGATTGCCTACTCCATATCTGAGCAAAATCGATATTTTAGACTTTATCGCCAAGAAAGATATTTTAGATAACACTGCCTTTACTACAATTTTAACAAACCATTAACTCTTTCGACCTTACCTTTCTTCACGCGGATCCCGCTGCCGGGGTCTTTCAACAGATCCCATTGGGGGTCGGGAAAGGGATAAAAATGGCCAAGAAAGTGAACAATGCCCCGAAGCTGACGGTCGCCGCGGGCACGCAGACCGTCTTCTTCTCGCAGGGCATGCACTACAACAAGCGCTGAAGCCGTTCGGCGCCGATGGGCGGTTCGCCTGTCGGCGCCTCGCATTCACAAAACGGCATTCAGCATCATGAAAATGCGCTCTTCAAAAACGCTCGTCCTCTATCCCGGGACCAACAAGGTCACGGCCTGCAATTTCCTGACCCGAAGCGTCTTCGAATGCAGCCCCGAGGTGATCGGTCTCCTCGCATCCTGGGACGAATGGGCCTCTCCCGCGGAAATCTCGCGCGCTCACGGATGGTCGACGTCCGACCTGAGCGCCGTCGTCCCGCAATTGCTCGATTTTTCCGCCCTGGTCACCGCCGGCTCACCGCTGGCCGAACAGGAAACAAGATTTTCCGGACAGTGGAACTGGGGCATCCCGACCGCGCTGATGCACTTCTGCGTCCAGGACTCGGAGTTCATGACCATTGAACAGGCCGAGGCCCGCCAGATCGAACGCGCCGGCCATGTCGCACAGCCCGACCTCATGCTCAAGAATGCCGCCGGCGCCATTCGGCTGCCAAACGCACTCGACGACAACGAACTCCTGACCCTGATGGCGCGGCGCCGCACCAACCGCACCGCGGCCGCCCCCACCATCACCGCGCGGCAGCTTTCCGACTGCCTGTTCGCGGGCATGGGCATTACCGGCGAGACCAGCAACTGCGTCGGCGCCCTGCCGCTGGGCATGACCCCTTCGGGCGGCGCACGCAACCCTTATGAGGCCTATGTGGTTGCGCTTGGCGTCGAGGGCCTGGAGCCCGGCGTCTACCACTATTCCGCCGCCGATCACGACCTCGGCAGGATCTCGGCCAACCATCTGCCGAAGATTTCCGAACTGGTCGGCGGTCAGGAATGGGCTGATGCCATGCCTTGCCTGATCCTGCTTTGCGCCAGGCTCGACCGCACCATGTGGAAATATGAGGATGCCAACGCCTACCGCGTCGTGCTGATCGAGGCGGGCCATATCGGCCAGAACATGATGCTGGCGGCGACCAGGCATGGTCTGTCGGCCTGCCCCACGGCAGCGCTCAGCCATTCGGCGATCAAGCGTCTTCTCGGCCTCGACCGTCTCACCGATGCACCCATCTATGCGTTGACCCTTTCGACCCCGGAACCAAACCCGCATTCGGTGGGTCAGTCCGTTAATTAGCCGTCTTAGTATGTCCGTGTAGCCAATACGCGTTCCCTGAGTTCCATCCGATGACAGGAGAAGCACGTGGCCAATCAGTCCCTACGTCAGTCAGAGATCGATAGCCTTCAATATATCGCGACAATGAGCAATGAGCTCGTGCAGATGGCCGAAGCAAGCCGTTTTCCCATGATCTCCTACCTGCTCGGCATGGCCTATGCCGAGGCCTTCGACGTCCTGCGCGGCGCGCAGCCGGCAAGGCATGCGCAGCTCAGCGGCAACCCGATGCATACCAAGCCGAAGGACAACCACGCTCTGCAAAGGAGAGCGTAGCGGATGCAACACGCAGCCGTGTGCGCGCCGGCGCTGCGATCCCCGCCTTGATCGCCCGCGGCCCGCAAATGGACTTCATGCATAGAGATTCGAGGGGGACCCGCCAATGAACATGATCGCACCCATCAGGAGCGCCGACGCCAGGAACAGCATCTTCGGCCGGCTCCAGACCCTGATCGCCAGTCGGCCGGCATCGCCGGATGCCGCACGCGCCGAGGCCCGGCATCTGATTTCCCTGGCGATGGCCGACACCTGGCAGGCAGACGGCCTGTGGGGCGCGGCGGACGCCTTCCACGCCCATTTCGACTTCATGATGCAGACCATCGAGATCAACGGCGCCGACGATCCAAACCTCAGGACACTGCGCACGAAATGCCGCTTCTACCTGGATCAGGTCGAAGCGCTGTGCCAGTCGATGAGCCATTGACTGCGGTCCTCACAAAGATCGGACAGCACGGGTCGGGCCTCTGCTCTAATCCCGCAAATTGAACACGAACGGCGCCGTGCGGCTGACGCGGGAACCGAGCTCCGGCGGCGGTGCCGGCACCGTTGCGCCCTGCAGCACGGCGAGCGCGGCGCGGTCGAGGTCGGGATCGCCCGAAGAACGCGCCACGCGCGCCGACACCACCCTGCCGGATGCGTCCACCGCGAAGGCCACGTTCACATTGCCCTGCGCTCCCCTGGATTTCGCAGCACTTGGATAACGCTTGTGCCGATTGATCCATGCCGCCAGCCGGGATTCCCACTTGGCCGGGCTTATGCCCGAGAACCCTGCCGCCGCTTTCGGCGCGGCCGCCCTTGCCGCCGGCCTTGTCTGCGCGCTTGCGGTGGCAACCGTCCTTGCCGGCTCGGCCTTTTCCTTCCTTGGCCGCGGCTTGGGTTTCTCAGCCGGGTTTTTCGCCTTGGCCTGGACCAGCTTCTTTTCCTTGGCTTCTTCGACCGGCTTCGGCTGCGGCAACGGAACGACGACCTCGGGCGTGACGGCCTCGACGACATCGGGAATGACCTCGTCCGACGGCGGCTGATCGGCCGGTTCGGGCTCGGCTGTCGTGGTCAGCTCGGTCTCGTCGGGCGGCGCCATTTCCGGTTGCTCGGCTGTCGGCTCGGTCTGTTCGGTCATCTTCTCGGGCTCGGCTTCGGCGACCCTCTCGGCCTCCTCGACTGGTTCGGCCTGGTCGGGCATCGCTGCTTCAAGCATCGCCGCCTGTTCGGGCACGGCCGGCATCACCGTCATCGGCACCATTTCGATCATCGGAGCCCGCAGCGGCCCGCCATCCGTCTCGATCGGACTGAAGCTCTGCACCGCATAGGCGACTGCGACATGGGCGCCAAGCACCAGCACCGCCGCACCCGTCCACAAGCCAAGATCGCGCCAGCCGAAGCGCGACAGGTAAGTCGTGGGCGGGGCCGCCGCCTGCGTCATGGCGCGGCCGTTCCCGCGGGAGCGGGTGCCGGCGCATTGGTCGCGGGCGCCGTCTCCAGGCCGACCAGCGCGATCTTCAGATAGCCGGCGCCGCGCAGCAGGTTCATGGTCTCCATCAGGTCGCCATAGGCGACCGCCTTGTCGGCGCGCAGGAAGATGCGCGTCTGCTTGTCGCCCCTGGTCCTGCTGTCCAACGTGGCCGCGAAGGCCGGGCGCGGCACGCTGTCGTTGTCGATAGCCAGCGTAAGATCATCCTTCAAGGTCAGGAACAACGGCGTTTCGGGTCGCGGCGCGGGCGTCGCCGTCGAGCCCGGCAGGTCGACATTGACGTCCACCGTCGCCAGCGGGGCGGCGACCATGAAGATGATCAGCAGCACCAGGATGACGTCGATGAAGGGCGTGACGTTGATCTCGTGGCTCTCCTCGAGATCGTCGTCCAGGGTCTGGCGGATTCTGCTTCCCATGGCGTCGCTACTCCGCCGTCGGCGCCGTCGCCGGCGCGACCGTGCGGAAGTCCAGGTCGCGGCTGACCAGCCTCTCGACGCCCGCCGAGGCGTCGGCGATGATCTGCCGGTAGCCGGCTATCGAGCGGGCGAAGACATTGTAGATCACCACTGCCGGAATTGCCGCGACGAGGCCCATCGCCGTGGCTAGCAGCGCTTCGGCGATGCCCGGCGCGACCACTGCCAGATTGGTGGTCTGCGCCTGCGAAATGCCGATGAAGGCGTTCATGATGCCCCAGACGGTGCCGAACAGGCCGACGAAGGGCGCCGTTGACCCGATCGTCGCCAGCACGCCTGTGCCGCGCGACATGCGCCGCGACGCCGCCGCCTCGATGCGCGACAGGCGCGAGGCGACCCTTTCCTTCAGCCCGTCGCCGCCGGCATGGTCGAGCGCGCCGGCCGAGAGCGCGGTCTCTTCTTCCGCTGCCTTGACCAGAAGCATGCCGGGGCCGCCACTGCGGTCGAGCGCGCGGCTCGCCTGCTTCAGCGTCGCGGCATCGCCGATCGCGCGGACGGCGCGGCGGATACGCAGTTTGCCGCCAAGAATCTCCAACGATTTGGCCAGCCATATCGTCCAGGTGACTAAAGAAGCGAAGGCCAATCCGATCATCACCGCCTTCACGATGATGTCGGCGGCCATGAACATGCCCCATGGCGACAGATCGTGCGGCAGGTTCAGCTCCATTGGCTTTCTCCAACGCGGTCGCCGATTTCCTATTCTGGCCTCGGCAGTCCGATGTCTGGGTTGATTATTAAACATGACTATGCAAGTCAACATTGAAGATGACTGCAACAGTCAACAATTCGCCGGGACAGCCGATGACGTTCGCCTGCGGCAGCGCGATGCCCGCAACATCCTGCTTCTTCGCGTCAGAGCCGCGGCCTGAGTGGACGACTTGAGCTTCGCCAGTCAGGATGGCTCTCGCGATAGGCAAGGAGACACCCTCGGATGATCAAGGCAACGCCCTTCGACTTCCCGTATGACGGCAGGCTGGTGGCCAAAAACACGGCACTCGTCGTCATCGACCTGCAGCAGGATTTCCTGTCGACCACGGGCTATTTCGCCAGAAAAGGATATGACCCTTCGCCGCTGCGGGCGATCCTGCCCACGGTGAACCGGCTGATATCAGCCGCGCGCAAAGCCGACGTCACGGTCATCCACACCAGGCAGGGCTATCGCGCCGACATGGCCGACATGACGCCCTATGAGAAATGGCGCCGCAAGCGCTCCGGTCTCGACGGCACCGACATACTGCTGCGCTCGGGCGCGGGGTTCCAGATCGTTCCGGAGATCGACGTCGCGCCGCAGGACATCATCGTCGACAAGACCTGCAACAGCGCCTTCACCTATACGGATTTCGAGCTTGTGCTGCGCGCGCAAGGCATCTCGCACCTGATGTTTTCCGGCTGCACGACCGACGTCTGCGTGCACACCACGCTGCGCGAGGCCTGCGACCGCAACCTTCAGTGCCTGACGATCTCCGATGCCTGCGCCAGTGGCGACCAGAGAGCTCACGAGGCGGCGCTTCACATGGTGACGGTCGAGGACGGCGTGTTCGGCGTCCTGGCCGATTCAGCCGCCGTCATCGATGGCCTGTCGCGGCTTGGCAACAGGCATCACGCAGACGATTGACGTCACCGTGCTGCAAGCGTCTCCAGTCCCGTGCGAGGCGCGTAGGCCCCCGGCTGGAAAACATCATGTTCGCGGCGCGCCAGCGAGTTGCGCAGCAGCGCGATCGTTTCCCGGCCGGCCGTCGCGATCTCGCGCGGCGTGTCGACGCCGACGATCATGAACTCATCGATCCCGAGCCCGGCATAGGCCAGCAACGACAACGCGACCTGGGCGGGCGGCCCGGACAGGTCGACCGCCTTGTGGCCGGTGGCGGAAGCGCCCTGGTGGATCCGCACCGGAAGCGCGAAGCGCAGCTTGCCGGCCCGGCCATGTTCGGCGGCAGCGCTACGCACCCGCTCCATCAACTGCCTGACATCGTCGATCGAGCCCGGCGCCAGTTCGAAGACATCGGCATGCCGGCCGGCCACTTTCAGCGCCGTTCCCGATTGCCCGCCCATGCGGATGGTCAGGTCGGCGCCGTGCGGCCCTTTGCGCGGCACGTAGCCGCCCTTGATGCTGTAGAAGGCGCCTTCATGATCGAAGGGCCGGTCGTTCGACCACAGCCGTTTCAAAAGCACGAGATATTCGTCGATGCGCTGCCAGATGACGCCATGCCCGGCCGGCCGCGACTCGGCATCGTCATCGTTCAACGGCTCGCTGATCATCCGGAGCGCCAGCCGACCGCCGCTTTTTCGATCCATCGATGCCAATTGGCGCGCCGCCACGGTCGGCTCGACGACACCTGCCCAGTGGGTCAGCACGACCTCGAGCGAGGCGGTGCGGTCGAGCACCTGAGCGGCAAGATCCATATTGGTCAGCAGCCCGGCCGAATCGTCGACGACGATCTTCTGAAAGCCGCCATCCTCGATCAGTCCGAGCTTGGTCGCCGTCTCGGCAAAATCATAGAAAAACGGAATGGCGGCGTCGGCGGTCTTGCCGGGAACATGGGTGAATTCGATCGGCATTGTCATCTCCTCCATCGCTGGAATCATGGATGCGCTGAAATTCGAATCGCGGCCGCGCGCAAACGCACCGGGATCCGGTTCATTCAACTCCGATTGCCTGATACAGCGGGGCGGTTGGCCCCTGTCGATGCGGTGCCCTAGGGAATAAGGCCCAGAACGACGGCCCCGGTGAACACAAACGCAAGGGCAAAGACGAGATAGGCGAAAGCTCCGGCATAGGCCGGGCGAAAGGTCTGGGCATTGGCCAGCCTCTGGCCGGTGCTGTCAGTCTGAGCGTTCTGGATATAGGACATATCGACCTCCGTCTCGCCGGTTAATCTATAAAACTTGTAGACTTTGTCGATTGCTATTTTTGGGCTGTAGGCAGAATATTTTTCTCTCCCCAGGGATTAAGTTGGTTGTGAGTTGCTGGGATCGCTTGCCGGCGCGATTGATCGGCAGGCATGAGCCTTGCTCTGGACGCGTCCGAATGGACCTATGGCCTTGTTCGCGCTGCACCCAATTCGTCCATTGGCCGCCTTGTGCGGGCGCGGTAGCATCGCGCGACAAACAAATGCGAGCTGGGTCGAACAGGGGAACAAAAATGGGCGAAAGACTAACCGGCAAGGTTGCCATCATTTCGGGCGGCGCGACGGGCATGGGCGGCGCGGCTTCTGAGTTGTTCGCGGCCGAAGGCGCCAAGGTCGCGATCATCGATCGCAACGGCGAGGCAGCGGCCGCAACGGCAGCGGCGATCCGTGCGCGCGGCCATGTCGCCGAGCATTTTGTCGCCGACGTGTCCGACGAGGCGCAGGTTCAGGCGGCGGTGAAGGGCGCGACCGAAAAACTCGGGCCGGTCACGGTGCTGTTCAATCACGCCGGCACCATCGTGATAAAGCCGTTCCTGGAGACGACCGTGCAGGAATGGGACTGGCTGCATGCCGTCAATGTGCGTTCGATGTTCCTGATGACGCGTGCCGTGCTGCCCGGCATGATCGCGGCGGGCGGCGGCTCGATCGTCTGCACCTCGTCGATCTCGGCGGTAGCGGCCACACCGATGGAGGTGCTCTACGACACCACCAAGGGCGCCTGCCACATGTTCGCGCGCGCCATCGCGGTGGAGTTCCGCGACCGCAACATCCGCTGCAATGCCGTCTGCCCCGGCTTTATCAGGACGCCGCACGGCCTGCGCGAGGTCGCCGACCTCGGCAAGCTCGGCGTCGATGTTTCGGATGCGGCGCTGGCGGCGCAGCAGGGGCGCATCGGTGAGCCGGAGGAGGTGGCGAAGGCCGCACTGTATTTGGCCAGCGACGAGTCGAGCTTCGTCAACGGCGCGCATCTGTTCGTGGACAATGGTTTTACGGCGATGTGAGGCTTTCAGAATCTAGGTTCCTCGCCCCCACGCGAGTGGGCGAGAGGTGGCTCGGCGAAGCCGAGACGGAGAGGGGGAATGGCTCGACTTTCCTTGGACTCGTAAACAATTCACCAGCGTCGCAGGCCCCCTCTCCGACCGCTTCGCGGCCACCTCTCCCCGCTTTTGCGGGGGCGAGGAACCCAAGCCTTGCTAACGCTCTTCCCTGCGAAACGGCTTCAACAACGCCGAGGGCGCCACCGCATTGCGCGACATCACAGCCATGGCGACGATGGTGAAGATGAACGGCAGCATCAGGAACGCTTCGTAGGGGATATGCCCCAAGCCGCTGGCCTGCATGCGCAGTTGCAACGCATCGACGAAGGCAAACAGCAGTGCCGCGCCCGCCGAACGCCACGGGTCCCAGCGGCCGAACACCACCAGCGCGATCGCCACCCAGCCGCGCCCCGACACGACGCCGAAGGTGAAGGCGTTGAACTGCGCCATCGACAGGAAGGCGCCGGCCAGCCCCATCAGCGCGCCGCCGAGGATGACGGCCTGGAAGCGCGTGGCAATGACGCTGACGCCAGCGGAGTCCGCTGCGCGCGGGTTCTCGCCGACCATGCGGACCGACAGGCCCCAGGGTGTGCGGTAAAGCACGAAGGCGGCGAGCGGTATGGCAACGATCGCCATGTAGACCAGTGCGAACTGGTTGAACACCGCCGGTCCGAGCACCGGAATGTCCGACAGAACCGGGATCGGCAGCGTCTGAAAACCCTTGATGGCAGGCGGCACCGATTGCTGGCCGAAGATCAGCCGGTAGAGGAAATAGGCAAGGCCCGACGAGAACAAAGTCACGCCAATGCCGCAGACATGCTGGCTGAGGCCCAGCATCACGGTGAACAGCGCATGCAGCGCGCCCATCAGCATGCCGGTCAGCACTGCCACCAGGACGCCGAGCCACAGGCTGCCGCTGAGGCTGGTGGCGGTGAAGCCGGTCATGGCGCAGAGCAGCATGATGCCTTCGATGCCGAGATTGAGCACGCCGGCCCGCTCGGAGAACATTTCGCCGAGCGTGGCGAAAGCCAAAGGCGTGGCGATGCGGATGATGGCGGCCAGGAAGCCGACCTGGAAGATCTGTTCCAGCACCACGCTCATGTGGCGACTCCAACGCGGCGGATGCGATAGGCGGTAAACAGCAGCGCCACCAGCATGGCCAGCAAGGCAGTGCCCTGGATGACGTCGCTCAGGAAGGCCGGCACGCCTGTCGCGCGCGACATCGCCTCGGCGCCGGTCATCACGGCGGCGAGGAAGATCGCCGCTGGCACGACGCCCAGCGGATTGAGCCGCGCCAACATGGCAACGACGATGCCGGAATAGCCGTAGCCCGGCGAGATGTCGCTCATCACCTGGAAATGCACGCCGCCGACTTCGCCGACGCCGGCGAGCCCCGCCAGCGCGCCGGACAGCAACGCGGTCGAGAGCAGCACCCGCTCGACATGGATGCCGCCATAGCGGGCGGCTTCCGGGTTCTCGCCGGTGACCCTGATGCGGAAACCAAGCGTCGTGCGCGCGATGAGGAACCAGATCAGCGGTGCTGCGATCAGCGCCACGATGACGCCCAGATGCAGCCGCGTGCCTTCAATCAGCACTGGGAAATTGGCCGAATCCTCGATCGGCGGCGAGATCGGATAGCCGCTGAAACTGTCCTTCCACGGTCCTTCGATCAGCGCCATCAGCGCGTAGTAGATGACCGAGTTGAGCAACAGCGAGCTGACGACATCGTCGACCTTGAATTTGACCCGCAGCGTCGCGGGCGCCAGCGCGACGGCCGCACCGGCGGCGGCGCCGGCGATTGCCATCAACAGCATGGCGAGCGCTCCCGGCATCGGGATGGCGCCGACAAAGCAGCTGGCGACGGCACCGGCCAGCAACTGCCCCTCGGCGCCGATGTTCCAGAATTTGGCGCGGAAGGCGACGGCGACCGCCAGCCCGGTGAAGATCATCGGTGCGGCGCGCACCAGCGTTTCGGTGATGGCGTAGCTGTCGCCGAGCGAGGCGGTGAACATCACGCCGTAGGATTCCAGAATGCCGGCGCCGGCCAGCGCGATCAGGCCGCTGCACAGGACAAGCGTTGCCGCGATCGCCAGCAACGGCAGCGCGAGATTGAACCAGGTCGGCGTCGAGGTGCGAACTTCCAGGCGAAACATCAGCTGTGGCCCTCCGCACTCGGCGCAGCAGCCCAACCGACGGATCCGGCGTTGGCGCTGCCCCTCATCCGCCTGCCGGCACCTTCTCCCCGTATAGGGACGGGGAGAAGGGAACTGCCCGCGACCTCGGCACTTTTCGTGCAACGTCGGTGGTTGGCGAAAGCAGCGATGAGAGCGCCCCTCTCCCCGTCTCTATACGGGGAGAGGATGCCGGCAGGCAGGTGAGGGGCGGCGCCGACATTCAAAGTCAGCCAAAAGCGGGCGATATCCTTTGAGGTCCGTGCGAAGAGCCGCGGCGGAAAATCCATGCTATGCCCTCCCCTCCGCCCCGGTCATCAGCAGGCCGAGCCGCGCGATCGTCGCATCAGCACTGTCGAGCGTACCGACGATGCGGCCCTCATACATCACCGCGATGCGGTCGCAGAGCACCAGGAGTTCTTCCAGATCCTCGCCGATGACGATGATGCCGCAGCCCTTGGCCCGCATGTCGAGGAATTTTTCGTGGATGAAGCGCGCCGCCCCAATGTCGAGGCCGCGCGTCGGCTGCGAGACGATCAGAACCTTCGGATCGAAAGCGAGTTCGCGCGCCAACAGCGCCTTCTGCAGATTGCCGCCCGACAGCGCCCCGGCACGTGTCATCGGCCCGGGGCACCTGATATCGTAGGCCTTGATCTGTTCTTCGGCGAAGGTGCGGATCGCATCCGGCTTGAGCAGGCCTTTGCTGCTGAACGCGGCGGTACCGATGCGTGGCAGCACCATCGAATCGGCAAGCGGCAGATTGGTGACCAGACCCGTGGTCATGCGGTCCTCCGGGATGCGGCCGAGGCCGAGCGCCTGCACCTCGCGCGGCGAGAACCGCGAGACCGTCTGGCCGGCGATCGTCATCCGGCCGGCATCGGGCGAGCGCACGCCCGAAATCACCTCCGCCAGCGCCCGCTGGCCATTGCCGGACACGCCGGCAATGCCGAGGATTTCGCCGGAGCGGACGGCAAGCGACACACCGCGCAGCACCGTGCCTGCATGGTTCGAGGTGGAAATGCCATCGAGCGTCAGCACCGCTTCGCCCGGCGTTGATGGCCCCCTGGCCGGCGGCACGATCTCGTGGCCACACATCAGCTGCGCCATGGCGGCGGATGTCGTGTTGGCCGGATCGTCGACGCGACCGGCGACGCGGCCATGCCGCAGCACCGTGCAGCGATGGGTGAGCGCCCGCACCTCGTTGAGCTTGTGCGAGATGAAGATGATGCCGAGGCCTTGCGCCGCCATCGAGCGCAGCGCCGAAAACAGCCTGTCGACCTCGCTCGGCGCCAGCACCGCCGTCGGCTCGTCGAGGATCAGAAGCCTCGCGCCGCGAAACAATGCCTTGACGATCTCGAGCCGCTGCTGTTCGCCGACCGACAGCGCCGAGACCGGCAGGTCGGGATCGAGCGTCAGTCCATGCTGGCGGCCGATTTCGGCCAGCCGCGCCAGCCCGCCGGCGCGGTCGATCCGCCCGCCTTTGCCCGGAATGCCGATCAAGAGGTTCTCCAGCACCGTCAACCGTGGCGCGAGGTGAAAATGCTGATGCACCATGCCGATGCCGGCGGCCAGCGCATCGGCTGAACTGGTGATCCGTACCGGCTGCCCCTGGACCAGGATTTCCCCGGCATCCGGCGCGTAGGCGCCGAACAGCACATTCATCAGCGTCGTCTTGCCGGCGCCGTTCTCGCCCAGCAGGCCGAGGATTTCACCGGGCGCGACGCTGAGGTCGACAGCCTCGTTCGCCTTGACGGCGCCGAAGCTCTTGGTGATGCCGCGCATTTCGATGAGTGGGGCGGACAAGGGTCAGAATGCTCCGATGAGATGGCGCGGCTCCTCACCCTCCCCCTTGTGGGGAGGGTCGGCTTACGATCGCAGCGAAGCCGAGATCGTGAGCCGGGGTGGGGGTGCGGCGCTGAAGACCCCCACCCCGCTCCGCTTCGCGGATCGACCCTCCCCACAAGGGGAGGGTGAGCAAGGCTCAATCCGAAACCGGCGTATTTTCATCCACGTCGACGCGGAAATTGCCCTCAAGAATCTCGGCCTTCTTCTTCTCGACCAGATCCTTGACCTCGGCCGGCAGCGTCTTGTCGAACTTGTGGTAGGGGGCGAGATAGGAACCGCCCTTGGCCATGCGCGAGAAGTCGCCATAGTCCTGCGCGGTGTAGACGCCGGCCTTGACCAGTTTGATCGCCTGTTCGACCGTCGGATACATGTCCCACACCGGGCCGGTGATGACCGTGTCGGGGCCGAGGCTCGACTGGTCCGACATGTTGGAGATGGCGAGGATCTTCTTCTCGACCGCCGCCTCGATGACGCCGAAGCGCTCGGCATAGATGACGTCGACGCCGGCATCGATCTGCGCGACCGCGGCTTCCTTGGCCTTGGGCGGATCGAAGAAGGAACCGATGAAGGCGACCTTCTTCTTGACGTTCGGGTTGACCTCCTTGGCGCCGGCGAAGAAGGCGTTGACCAGCCGGTTCACTTCCGGAATGCCCATCGCCGCGACGGCGCCGACGGTGCCCGACTTCGACATCTTGCCGGCGATCATGCCCGAGAGATAGGCGGGCTCATGGATCCAGTTGTCGAAGACGCCGAAATTGGGTTCGGCCGGGCCGGCGCCAGAACCGAACAGCCAGGCGGTCTTCGGGAACTGTTTTGCGGTGCGGCGCGATTCACGTTCGGCGGCGAAGGCGTCGCCCAGCACCAGCTGGTAGCCGCCTTGCGCATATTCGCGCATGACTCGGCTGAAGTCGGCTGTCTGCACCTTTTCCGACCATTTGTATTCGATGCCGAGTTCCTTCTCCGCCTTCTGCAAGGCGACATGGATCTGGTTGTCCCAGGGCTCCTCGATCGGCGTCGCGAAGATCGCCGCGACCTTCAGTTTCTTGTCCTTGGCGAAGGCCGCACCCGGCAGCATGGCCGCTGCCAGGCCAAGCGCGCCGAGCTCCAGCACATTGCGTCGCGAGAGACCTTCGCGTGTCGACGAAAATTTGTTCTTCCGGTTTTCCATTGCAGTCCCCTCTGTTTGACAGCCGTGTCGAGCCGGCCGTTCTAAAAATCAGACGGGGAACTATGGAACGGGTCCGGACTTTTGTCCACATGGTCAAATTTGGCGACACGCCGAATCCAACCCTGATTCTCGCTGGCCAAAGGGAAGGCGGCGGTCAGGCCCGTTCGAGCGCGATGGCGATGCCCTGGCCGACGCCGATGCACATCGTCGCGAGAGCATAGCGGCCGCCGCGTTCGCGCAGTTCCAGCGCCGCCGTGCCGGAGATGCGCGCGCCCGACATGCCCAAGGGATGGCCGAGCGCGATGGCACCGCCATTCGGATTGACATGCTCGGCATCCTCGGCGATTCCGAGCTGGCTCAGCACGGCGATGCCTTGCGAGGCAAAGGCCTCGTTGAGCTCGATGACATCGAATTGCTTTGGCGTCAGGCCAAGTCGCGCGCACAGCTTCTGCGTCGCCGGCGCCGGGCCAATGCCCATGATGCGCGGCGCAACGCCGGCGGCAGCCCCACCGAGAATGCGGGCGATCGGCGTCAGGCCGAATTTCTTTATCGCAGCCTCCGAGGCAACGATCAGCGCCGCCGCGCCGTCATTGACGCCGGAGGCATTGCCGGCGGTCACCGTGCCGCCCTGGCGGAACGGCGTCGGCAGCTTGGCCAGCGCCTCGACCGTCGTGCCGGCGCGGGGATGCTCGTCCTTCGACACGACGACCGGATCGCCCTTGCGCTGCGGGATCGTCACCGCGGTGATCTCCTTGGCCAGCCTTCCATTGCCCTGCGCCGCGACCGCCTTGTCCTGGCTGCGCACGGCAAAGGCGTCCTGGGCCGCGCGCGAGACGCCAAAATCCTCGGCGACGTTCTCGCCGGTCTCCGGCATCGAATCGACGCCATATTGCTTCTTCATCAGCGGGTTGACGAAGCGCCAGCCGATCGTGGTGTCGTAGATCTCGGCATTGCGCGAAAACGCCGTATCGGCCTTGGGCATGACGAAGGGCGCCCGGCTCATCGATTCCACACCGCCTGATATCATCAGTTCCGCCTCGCCGGCCTTGATGGCCCGCGCGGCGATGGTCAGCGCATCCATGCCGGACCCGCACAGGCGATTGACGGTCGAACCCGGGATTTCCTTGGGCAGGCCGGCCAGCAGCAGCGCCATGCGCGCCACGTTGCGGTTGTCCTCGCCGGCCTGGTTGGCGCAGCCATAGACGACGTCGTCCACCGCCTGCCAGTCGATGCCGGCATTGCGCTCGGTCAAAGCCTTCAGCGGAATGGCGCCGAGGTCGTCTGATCGCACCGAGGACAGCGACCCGCCAAAGCGGCCGATCGGCGTGCGGATGTAGTCGCAGATATAGGCCTCGGCCATGTCATGCAGCCTTTGCTTTTCCGGTTCCCTCATGCGCCGCCTTGGTGCGGGCCTGCAGGTCACGCAATGTATTGAGTTCGAGTTCGCTTGGCGCCGGTGTTTCGTCAAGCGCCTCGGCGAACTTTACGATCCAGCCACAGCTCTCCTGCACCTGCTGGCGGGTGACGCCGGGATGCAGTGACACGACCGTGAATTCCTTGGTCAGCGGATCCGGCTTCCAGATGGCGAGATCGGTGATCAGCAGCGTCGGCCCGGCGGTGTCGATCCCAAGCCGCTTGCGGTGATCGCCGCCCTCGCCATGGCCGAAGGAGGTGAAGAAGTCGATCTTCTCGACCATGCCGCGCTTGCTCTGCGCCATGGTGATGTAGATCTCCTTCGACGAGGTCGCGATCTCCGGCGCGCCGCCGCCGCCGGGCAGCCTGGTCTTGGGATGGACATAGTCGCCGATGACGGTGGTGTTGATGTTGCCGAACTTGTCGAGCTGTGCGGCACCGAGGAAGCCGATCGAAATGCGGCCGCCCTGCAGCCAGTAGCGGAACATTTCGGGCACCGCGACGGTGGTGACGGCGGTCTCACACAATTCGCCGTCGCCGATCGACAGCGGCAGCACATCAGGCGCGGTGCCGATCGTGCCGCTCTCGTAGATCAAGGTGATGTCGGGCGCGTGCGTCAACCGCGCCACATTGCAGGCGGCGGACGGCGCACCGATGCCGACGAAACAGACATCGTCATTCCGCAGCGCGCGGCTGGCGGCAATCGTCATCATCTCGTTGGGGGTGAAGCCCGGATTGTCGCTCATGCCGCTTTCCTCAGATGGTCGACGCGGCCGGCGAAATCGTCGGCGCTCTTCTCGATGACGTTCGCTTGCATCCAGGCCTGGAATTTCTCGCGGTCGGCGGCGATCTCGTCCCATTCGAGATAGGCGGCGTTGTCGCGCGCATAATAGCCATGCGCGTAGGACGGGTGCGAGCCGCCAGGCACGACGGATATCGCCGCGATCGTCCACCGGGGTAGCACGGTCAGGTTGGGGTGCAGATCGTCGAAATTGTCGACCACCTCCTCCACCGTCACCACAGCGCGCTTGGCCGCCAGGACGGCCTCCTTCTGGATGCCGATGATGCCCTCGACCAGCACATTGCCTTTTTTGTCGGCCTTCTGCGCATGGATGAAGGTCACGTCAGGCCGGATCGAGGGAACGGCCGCCAGCACCTCGCCGGTGAACGGACAAGTGACCGACTTGATGTTCGGGTTGACCGCAGCAAGGCCTGCGCCGCGATAGCCGCGGAACACCGCGCAGGGCAGGCCGGCCGCGCCCGCCTCATAGGCGTTGGCCATGCCGGCATGGCTGTGCTCCTCGACCTCGATCGTCCGGGGAAAACCGTTCTCGATGGAATCGCGGGCGCGCCGCAGCAGGCCGACGCCGGGATTGCCGACATAGGAGAAGATTAGTCTTTTCGCCATGCCCATGCCGATCATCTGGTCGTAGATCAGGTCCGGCGTCATGCGGATCAGGGTCAAATCTCGAAATCCCTGACGGATCGCCTCATGCGCTGCGGCTGTCGGGATCAGATGGGTGAAGCCCTCGAAGGCGACGGAATCGCCATCGTTCAAATTCTCGGCCACGGCCTGTTTGAGCGGCAGGAACTTGACCATCGATCGGCTCCGGATTCAAAAAGTTCGTATTGCGAACTTTTGTTTTGTATGCGAAACTTTCTACGCCGAGTGAGGTCGTGGAGTCAATCCTGGCGGCGATGCCGTTTGGCGGAGGTGAGATGGACGAAGAGGCCGCTTCCCGTGATCATGTCGGCTCGCTCGAGCGCGGCCTTGCCGTCATGGAGATCCTCGCCCGCCACCCCTCTGGCATGACGCTGACCGAGATGGCCGAGGAAGCCGGCCTGACCCGTGCTGGCGCCCGCCGTTTCCTGCTGACGCTTGTCGCCACGGGCTATGCCACCCAGGACGGCCGTGTGTTCTCGCTGTCGCCGCGCCTGCTGGCCGTTGCCCGCACATGGCTGGGCGGCGGCTCGCTGTGGAGCTTCGCCGCGCCGATCATGCGCGCGGTCGCCGCGCAACTGAACGAGGCCTGCTCGGCCGCGATCCTGTCGGGCCAGGATGTCGTCTATGTCGCCCGCATTCCCGGCCGACGCATCCTCAGCGTGTCGCTCGATGTCGGCACCAGGCTGCCCGCCTATTGCACCTCGATGGGGCGCATTCTGCTCGCCGGCCTGGCGCCTGAGGAACTCGACGAGTTTCTGCACCAGGCGACCATCGAGAGACGGACGCCGAAGACGATCACCGACATCAGGCTGCTGGCCGAGGCCATCGGCAAGGCGAAAGCCGACGGCTTTGCCATCGTCGACGAGGAGCTGGAGCTCGGCCTGCGCTCCATCGCCGTGCCGATCCGCGACCGCGCTGGCGGCACGGTCGCGGCGATCAATGTCTCGACGCAGTCGGCGCGATTTTCGGTCGCCGAGATGGAGCGGGAAATCCTGCCGGCGCTGCTTGAGGCCAGGGAGCGGATCGAAGATTTCTTCGTCGTCTAATCAAATCGCCAAAGCTTTCAACGCCAGCGCCGCCCCTCATTGCCCTGCCGGGCATTTCTCCCGTATAGAGACGGGGAGAAAGTGGCTGGCCTCAACGCCATCGCCTTTTGTTGGAACGTTGGTGATTGGCGAAATCGCCGATGGTAGCGCCCCTCTCCCCGTCACTATACGGGGAGAGGATGCCGGCAGGCAGGTGAGGGGCAGCGCAAACTTCGATGCGTAACTGCGCCAACCTTCAATGCTTGATGCGATCCCGCATCGCGTACCACAGCATGCCCAGCACATAGAGCGGCCCGCGCAGCGTCGTGCCACCGGGGAACGGCATTGGAGTCAGCGTCGAGAACAAATCGAGCCGCGAGGCGTCGCCTGTAATCGCCTCGGCCAAAAGTTTGCCCGACAGCGTCGACAGGATGACGCCCTTGCCGGAATAGCCATGCGCGAAATAGACCTCGCCATAGTGCCCGACATGCGGCAGCCTGGATGTCGTCACAGAGACCAGCCCGCCCCAGGCATGATCGATGCGGCAGCCCTTGAGCTGCGGGAAGGTGCCTTCCATGTGCGGCCGCACGAAGCCGGCAATGTCGGCCGGCGGCGACGGCGTGTAGCGCTCGCCGCCGCCGAACAGCAAGCGTCCATCCGCCGACATGCGGTAGTAATTGACGACGAAGCGCGTGTCGGACACCGCGACATTGGCCGGGATGACGTTGCGCTTGCCCTCCAGCGGCTCGGTGGCGACGATGTAGTTGCCGACCGGCATGATGCGGCTGTTGACGCGCGGCTCCAGCCCATTGAGCAGGGCATCGCCCGCCAGCACGACATGTTTCGCGCGCACCGAGCCCTTTGCTGTCGAGACCCGGATCGAAGGCTCGCGCTCCAGTTTCACCGCCACCGAATTCTCGTGGATGACGACGCCGGCGGCCACGGCTGCGCGGGCAAGGCCGAGCGTATAGTTCAGCGGATGCATGTGGCCGCCGAGCGGCTCGTACATCGCGCCATGATATGAGGTGTCGACCTTGGCGCGTGCATCCGCCGCCGAGAGGATCTCGACGTCGCGGAACTTCATCACGCTGTCGAGGCACTTGGCCTCTTCCTCCAAATCCTTGAGATCGGAACCGTTGACCGCGCCGACCATATGGCCGGTGAGCCTCAGATCGCAGTCGATGGCGTGGCGCTCGATGATATCGAGCACTAGGCCGCGTGCTTCGAAGGCAAGGTCGAATAGCACCTTCGCCCGCTCCGGCCCGTAAAGCTTGACCAGGCCCTTGGCGCCCTTGCGCAGGCCGGGGATCATCTGGCCGCCATTGCGCCCCGATGCGCCCCAGCCGATCTTGCCGCCTTCGAGCAGCACCACCTTCAGGCCGCGCTCGGCGGCGTGAAGGGCAGCCGACAGGCCGGTGCAGCCGCCTCCGACAACGACCAGATCGGCTTCGACATCGCCGACAAGCGCCGGATGGTCCTGCGCCGGATTGGCGGTGGCGACATAGTAGGATTTGCCGATATCGAGACCGGAATTGAAACCTGTTGAAGATGCCATGATCACACCTTCAGCAGCAGGTGATCGCGTTCCCAGCTCGTCACCACGCTCTGGAACAGGTCAAGCTCGATGCTCTTGACGCGCAGATAGGTCTGGAAGAAATCCTCGCCGAGCAGTTTGCGCACCGGCTCGCAGGCGGTGAAGCGGTCGAGCGCCTCCTCCATGGTCTTCGGCAGCGTGCTCTTGATCTTGTAGGCATTGCCCGTGGCTTCCGCCGAGCGCGCCAGCTTCTGCTCGACGCCGAGATAGCCGGCGAGCAGCGAGCCGGCGATGGCCAGATAGGGATTACAATCGGCGCCCGGCAAACGGTTCTCCACCCGCCGCGCCGAGCGGCCACCGGCCGGTACGCGCAGGCCGCAGGAGCGGTTGTCGTGCGACCATTCGATGTTGGCCGGAGCGCTGTGGTTCGGCCTTATGCGGCGGAACGAATTCACGTTCGGCGCGAACAGCGGCATGATTTCCGGCACATATTTCTGCAGGCCGCCGATGAAATGGCCGAACATCTCGGTGTCGGCATCATCGTCGCTGGCAAACAGTGCAGTGCCCGTCTTCTCGTCGATGACGGACATGTGCAGATGCATCGAGCTGCCCGCCTGGGCCGCGATCGGCTTGGCCATGAAGGTGGCGTGCATGCCGCATTGCTGCGCGGCCTGGCGCGTCAGCCGCTTGAACAAAAGCACCTGGTCGGCGAGCGGCAGCGCGTCGCCATGCAGGAGATTGATCTCCAGTTGCGCCGTGCCCGATTCATGGATCAGCGTATCGAGCGGCAGGCCGGCCGCCGCGGCATAATCATAGACGCGCCGGATCACCGGCTCGAATTCTTCCAGTGCCACCATGTCGTAGGGATGCTGCACAGTTTCCGCGCGGCCATTGCTGCCGACCGGCGCGGTCAGCGGCCTGTCCGGATCGGGGTTGGGCGCGGTCAGATAGAATTCGACCTCCGGCGCCACCACCGCGCGCCAGCCGCGCTGGCGGTAGAGATCGAGCACGGCGCGCAGCACATGGCGCGGCGAGGCCATCCATGGCCGGCCGTCCATGTGGAAGGCGTCGGCGAAGACATAGGCTTTGCCGGCCCCGGCACCCGGCGCCAGGCACAGCGTCGAAACGTCAGGCACCATGCGCATATCCGGATCCGAATAGGCAAAGCCCTCGTCGATCGAGCCGGAATAGCGGCCGTCGATGCTGACCAGGAAGGCGCTGCTCGGCAGATAGAGCGCGCGGTCTTCCAGCGCCTTGAGGAATTTCACCGTCGGCAGCGCCTTGCCGCGCAGCACGCCGTTCATGTCGGGCACCAGGCATTCGACCTCGGTGATGCCGTGCTGGGCCAGCCAGGCCTTGGGATCGTTGGCGCTGGAGAGAGAGGTCTTGGTGTTTTTATCAAGCATGTCGTTCAAGTCCGTATCAGAGAGAGTATGGCTTGCGCGGCCACGTCCGTTCCGGGTTTCAGCGCCATCTGGGCTGCATTGTCCCTCAAGCGGGCGCGCATGGCGTCGTCGGCCAGCAGGCCGAGAATGGCTCTCTCCAATACTCCTTCGGTCCAGCCGTCACGGCCGATATGGTCGCCGGTGCCGGTCTCTTCGGCGCGGCGTGCATTGTCGTGTCCGTCCCAGCAATAGGGCATGATCAGCGACGGCACGCCGAAGCGCAGCGCCTCGCAAAAGCTGTTGTTGCCGCCGTGATGGATGAACAGGTCCGACTTCGCCACCACCGAAGGCTGCGGAAACCAGGCGTCGAGATAGACATTGTCCGGCACCGCGCGATAGGCGTCGCGCAGGCCGCCGACATTGACGATGAAGCGCGCCGGCAGCCTGTCGAAGACTGCGAGCATGCGCTCGATCAGCCCGACATCCATGGCGCCGAGACTGCCGAAGCTGACATAGACCAGCGGCCCGCCATTGCGCGGAAACACCGGCACCTCGAACGGCCCTTCCGAGCGCACGCAGCCTTCGAGATAGACGAAGCGGGCCGGATCGAGCGGTTCGGCCCGCTCGCGCCGCACGATCGCTGGCGTCAGCAGCAGATTGAGATCGGGCGAGCTTTCCAGGAACAGGCCCTTCGGCAACGGTCCCAGGCCGGCATCGGCACGAAAGCGGTTGAAGCGGTCATGTGCCGGCGCCGAAGCCGAGAGATAGCGCGCCTCGAACGCTGCGCGTTGCGGGTCATCGGCAGCCATCCCGGAAAGGTAGGGTGGCACCTCGGCGTCCGGCAGCTCGGTCTCGGCGCAGGAGACGACGCGCACCCAGGGGCAGCCGGCGGCGGCGATCGCCGGAAACATGATGACATTGTCGAGCACCACCGCGTCCGGCTTCAGCCGCGCCAGCAATTGCCGCAGCGGCGCCTCGGCATTGACCGCAGTGTCGACGATCGCTTGCCAGGTCGGTGCGACATAGGTTTCGAGTTGGTCGATCGGGCTCAGCCGGAAATGCGGCAGGTGCCGGCGCACGAAGGCCTGCCAGTAGCTCTGGCGCTCGCTGTCGCTCAGCGGCTCGTCGGTGGGCAGTTGATATTCCTGGAAACCATAGTCGGCAAAGACACCGGAGAAACCAGCATGGCAGATGAAGACGGGCCGGGCGCCCCGCGCTCGCAAGGCCTGCGCGATGCCGACGCAATTCAACGCGGCGCCGAAGCTGGCTTCGGGAAACAGCGCGATGGTCGGGCTGGCTTTGCGCGTCAATTAATCCTCTTCATTCCGGCCGGCTGATCATGCCGAACAGGGCGGGCGCCCCGCGGCTGGCCGCTTGCGGTCGCTGGTTGCGGGAGAGCCTCAGGTGGATGCGAAGCAGATCGGCAGCCACCTCATACTGCCGGCTTTCGAGATGGTCGAGTATGTTCAGGTGTTCCAGCAAGGATTGCCGCAGCCGGAAGACGTTGACCCCGGCATAGATGCCCGGCAGCCGGCGCAGGCGGAGATGATCGGCCAGCGCGTCGGCGATGAAGCGGTTGGCGCAGCCCTCGGCGATCATGCCGTGGAAATCCATGTCCAGACGCTGGAACTCGCGCGTGTCGAACGCGGCATCCGGCAGCGCCGACAAGGCGTCCATGCCCTGGCGCAACGCCGCCGCGCGCGCGCCGTCCAGCCGGAAGCCCGGTGTCAGGATCGCCGCCGGCTCGAGCAGCAGCCGGAACTCGTAGCTTTCGCCTTGCGCCTCCGGATCGTCGGGCGTGCGCCGGAAAAGCCAGGACTGGCCGGGCGCGCGGTCCAGCAGATTCTCTTCCGTCAGTTTATTAAGCGCTTTTAGTACCGTCTTTCGATCAGCGCTGTAGCGTCGCATCAGCGCCGCGGCGGTCACCGTCTGGTCCAGCCGCCGCGCCGAGCGGTCGCGCAGGATCGCCTCGGCCAGCTCGTCTTCCACCGCGCTGGGAAGCTCGGCTGATATGGCCGGCTGCGCGGCGAGGTCGACCGCCAGGTGATAACCGGTATCGGCTTCCCAGCGCACGACGCCCCGCTCAGCCAAAAGGCTGAGTGCCGCTCGCACCGGCGTGCGCGAGACATTACACAAAGAGGCGATCTGCTGTTCGGGCAGGCGCGCGCCGGGCTCGAAGCCGCGCTGGCGCGCCACATCGAGGATGCGCTGCGCCAGGTCGAGATGGTTGGTGCGAGGTCGTCGGGCTGCGGCTTGCATGACTTGTCTCGGCGGACGGATGTGACCGCATTGGTTTGGCTGATCGCCGGAGCAAGCGCAATCGGCCAGATTCCTCGGTCGGTTGGCAAATTATGGATTGACGTACTTTTTTCTGCAATAGTACTGTCCTGGCAATCGGCGACAAAAAAGACCGAGGGAACAGGATCGAAGGCAGCGGCATGGGTCGCGTCCGGTCCAGCACAGAATTCGACGATCAACCGGAATGGGAGTCTGCCATGACCGCTACCAGCCCGGAGCGCCGTGCGCTCAAGGTCTCTTCAATCGCTCTCGGCCTTGCCCTGGCGCTGTCGGCTCCGGCAATCGCCGCCGACCTCGTCATCTCCAACTGGGACGGCTACATGGCGCCCGACGCCATGACCGCCTTCAAGACCGCCACCGGCGTCTCCGGCGAAGTGGTGGTGCACGCCACCAATGAAGAGATCATGGGCAAGCTGATCGCCGCCGGCGGCAAGGGCTATGACGTGGTCTTCGTCTCTTCGCCCTTTGCCGAAGTGCTGAACAAGCTCGGTCTGACCGAGCCGATGGACCACGCCAAGATCCCCAATCTCGCCAACCTCTATCCGGAAGCGACCAAGCTGCCGCACGATGTCGGCAACGCGTTCTCCGTGCCCTACACCTGGGGCACGACCGGCCTCTGCTACCGCTCGGACCTGGTCAAGACGGCGCCGACGAGCTGGAGCGATCTGCTCGCGCCTTCAGATGCGCTGAAGGGCAAGACCACCATGCTGGCAACCGACCGCTGGCTGCTGGCCGCGGGCCAGCTCGACAAGGGTTTTTCCGTCAACGAGACCGATCCGGCCAAGATGGCCGAGGTCAAGGACCTCTTGATCTCGGCCAAGAGGACCCTGCTCGCCTATGACGACACCACCTTCTATTCCAAACTGGTTTCCGGCGAGGCGCTGATGGTGCAGGCCTGGGACGGCTGGTGCAATTACGGCATCGCCGAAAAGCCGGAGATCAAATACGTCATTCCGAAGGAAGGCTCGGACCTCTGGGTCGACACGATGGTGATGATGAAGGCCTCCGAGCACAAGGACGACGCCTTCAAGTTCATCAACTTCATGCTCGACGCCAAGAACCACGCCTGGGCGGCGCAGAACATCGACTACAAGGTGCCGAACAAGCCGGCGATGGAAAGCCTGCCCGCCGATTTCCTGGCGAAATTCCCCAACATGGCGATGCCGGTGGCCGATCTCGTCAAGTTCGAGCAGCTGCGCGATGTCGGCGAAGCCCAGCGCGACTATTCCAAGATCGTCAGCGAGATCAAGGCCGCGCAGTAAGCGGCACGGATATCACGGCCGGCAGTGCTTTGGCTGCCGGCCCTGAGCGGTACCTTAAATTGTCCCAGACCCGACTTCGCTCCTCCCTGCTGATGGCCCCGGCGCTGGTCTGGCTGACCGCGCTGATGGTGGTGCCGTGCGCGCTGGTGCTGGCGCTCGCCTTCTTCCGGCGCGGCATCTATGGCGGCATCGACTACACCTTCACGCTGGAGAATTTCGGGCTGGTCTTCGACCCGCTCTATGCCGGCATTTTCCTGAAGTCAGCGCGCATCGCCGGCACTGCCACGCTGATCGCGGTGGTGATCGGCTATGCCGCCGCCTACGCCATCTCCGCTGCCCCGCGCCGCTGGCAGCCTGTGTTCCTGTTCTTCGCCGTGCTGCCGTTCTGGTCCAACTATTTGATCCGCACCTATGCCTGGATCGTGCTGCTCAACCGCGAAGGCCTGATCACCCAGCTCCTGCGCTGGTTGGGCTATACCGGCGAACCGCCATCGATGCTCTATACTGAAGGCGCGGTCATCGCCGGCCTCGTCTACAATTATCTGCCCTTCGTCATCCTCGCCTGCTACGCACCGCTGTCGCGGCTCAACCCCGAACTCGCCGAAGCCTCGCGCGACCTCGGCGCTTCGGCCGCCACCACATTCCGCCGTGTCATCCTGCCGCTGACCGTGCCCGGCATCGCCGCCGGCGCGGTCTTCGTCTTCGTGCTGTCTATCGGCAATTTCGTCACCCCGGCCCTGCTCGGCGGCGGCCGTTTCCAGATGATCGGCAATCTCGTCTACGACCAGTTCCTCACCGCCAATGACTGGCCCTTCGGCGCTGCCCTCGCCATGGCGCTGATCGCCATCATGCTTTTGGTGCTGATGGTCCAGGCGCTCGCCGCCGACCGCGCCTCGGGGCGGGCAGCGCAGACCAAAGGTGACGCCGATGGCTGAGCGTTCCCCTGTGACGCGGCGTACGCTGTGGCTTGTGCTGAGCCTCGTCTTCGCCTTCCTCTACATCCCGATCGCCGTACTGGTGGCGCTCTCCTTCAACGAAGGCGGGTTGCCGACGGCATGGTCCGGCTTCTCGCTGAAATGGTATGCCTCGCTGGCCAACAATTCCGCGATCCTGTCCGCCGCGCTCAACACGCTGATCGTGGCGCTGGTCTCGACAGCCATCGCCACCTTGCTCGGCACGCTGCTGGCGATCGGCGTCGAGATGCGCCGGCAATATGGCAAGGGGCTGGAAGCCCTGATCTTTGCGCCGATGATCATCCCCGACATCGTGCTGGCGATTGCACTGCTGTCGTTCTTTTCCATGCTCAATTTGACCATGGGCCTGCACACCATCATCCTCGCCCATGTCGTCTTCAACCTTGCCTTCGTCTGCTCGGTGGTGCGCGCCCGGCTGAAGAGCTTCGACTGGTCGATCGTCGAGGCCTCCGCCGACCTCGGCGCCTCCGCCATCACCACTTTCCGGCGCGTGACCTTGCCGGTCATCGCGCCGGCGGTGATCGCCGGTGCGCTGCTCGCCTTCACGCTGTCGGTCGACGAGTTCATCATCGCCTTCTTCACCGCAGGCGCCGGCCGCGCTTCGACCACGCTGCCGATGCAGATCTACGCCATGATCCGCTTCGGCATCACCCCTGAGATCAACGCGCTGGCGACCATCGTCATGGCCGTAAGCATCACCGCGCTGACCCTGTCGCAGCGGCTCAACCGGGGAATCATCGGCCAATGAGCGAACCGCGCACGCTGCTGGCCATCGACCATGTGTCGAAGAATTTCGGCCGGGTCACCGCCGTCGACGGCATCTCGCTCGACATCCGCGAGAACGAGTTCTTCGCGCTGCTCGGCCCATCGGGCTGCGGCAAGACCACGCTCTTGCGCATGCTGGCCGGTTTCGAGATGCCGAGCGACGGCCGCATCCTGCTCGACGGCAAGGATATCGCCAGGACCCCGCCCAACAAGCGGCCGGTCAACCTGATGTTCCAGTCTTACGCGTTGTTCCCGCATATGAGCGTGCGCGCCAACGTCTCCTATGGGCTGGAGATGGAGCGCTTGCCGGCGAAAGAGATCCGGTCCCGCGTCGACGCCATCCTGGCGACCACCGAGCTCGTCCCCTTCGCCGACCGCAAGCCGGAGCAATTGTCGGGCGGCCAGAAGCAGCGCGTCGCGCTCGCCCGCGCCCTGGTCAAGCGGCCCCGGCTGCTGCTGCTCGACGAGCCGCTCGGCGCGCTCGACAAGAAGCTGCGCGGCGCCATGCAACTGGAATTGAAGCGCCTGCAGCACGAGGTCGGCATCACCTTCGTCATCGTCACCCATGACCAGGAAGAATCGCTTGTCATGGCCGATCGCATGGCGGTGCTGAAAGACGGCAGGCTGCTGCAATGCGACACGCCGCACGCGATCTACGAGCATCCCGCCGACCGTTTCGTCGCCGACTTCATCGGCGTGATGAATTTTATCCCGGGCAAGGCCTCAGCCGATGGCGTGGTCGCCGCGAACGGTGCGCGCATCGCTGGCAAGGTCCCTGCAGCGCTCACGCCGGGCGCATCGGCGGTTGCCTCGGTGCGGCCCGAGCGCATCCGATTGTTCCCGTCAGCCGAGACCGCCAACCGCACGACCGGCACGGTCGAGGCGCTGGCCTATCACGGCCTCGACCTGCAACTGCACGTTCGCACGCCGCTGTCGCCAAAACCGTTCCTGGTGCGCGTCACCGCGGATGCGGCTGACCGCAGGCCTGTCGCATCCGGCGACCAGGTCGAACTCGGCTGGGACGCCGCCGATGTCAGAATTTTCGCAGAATAGGAGAAGCTTGATGGCGCAGAAGACGATCGCCTTTTTTCCGGAAGCCGCCTACGGCCCGGCGCTCAATTCCGTCGGCATCGCGCAGGCCGTCGAGGCGCGTGGCCACAAGGCCGTGTTCCTGTCCGACCCCGGCTTTGTCGAGGTTTACAGGGGCTACGGCTTCGAGGCGCATACGGTGAACCTGTCCGAACCGATGCCGCCCGAGCAGATGGCGAAATTCTGGGAGGATTTTATCAACGGCCACATCCCGAATTTCCGCAAATCGCCCTACGACCAGGTCGACAACTATGTGAAGGATTGCTGGACGGCGATCGTCGACAGCGCCAAATGGGCGCAGAAGGATCTGCCGCGCGTGCTGGCCGCCATCAAGCCGGACGTCATCTGCGTCGACAACGTCATCCTGTTCCCGGCGATCAAACAGTTCGGCAAGCCTTGGGTGCGCGTCATCTCCTGCTCGGAAAACGAGATCGAGGACGAGGACATCCCGCCGCATCTTTCCGGTTGCGGCGAGAACGACCATGCCGGCCACCAGCGCTACCGCGACCATTTCAACGCGGTGATCAAGCCGATCCATGACGACTTCAATGCCTTCCTCACCGCCAACAACGAGGCGGCCTACCCGGTCGGCCAATTCTTCGAGTCCTCGCCATATCTCAATTTGCTGCTCTATCCCGAAGCTGCGAAATTCAAGCGCCGTCATCCGCTCGACCCCCGACAATTCCAGTATCTCGAAGGCTGCGTGCGGCAGGAGAAACCTTACGCCGTGCCGACCTTCGCTGAGAATAATGACGGGCCGCTGCTCTATGTCTCCTTCGGCAGCCTTGGCGCCGGCGATGTCGAACTCTTGAAGCGCATCATCGCCACGCTGGGCAAGACGCGCTACCGCGCGCTGGTCAATGTCGGCGGCTACAAGGACCAGTATAAGGACGTGCCCGGCAACGTCATCGTCGAGAGCTGGTTTCCGCAGCCTTCGGTCATCCCGCAGGTCGATGCCGTCATCCACCATGGCGGCAACAACTCGTTCACCGAGTGCCTCTATTTCGGCAAGCCGGCCATCATCATGCCCTATGTCTGGGATGGCCACGACAATGCCACCCGCGTCGAGGAAACTGGCCACGGCTTCGGCATGCCGCGCTATGACTGGAACGACGCCGAGTTGGTCGCGAAGATCGAGGCCTGCCTGACCGACCCCAGGATGAAGGCGAGGCTGGCGAAGACATCCGCGCAGATGCACGCACAGAACGGGCCTGAGAAGGCTGCCGGCTTGCTGGAGGCGCTGCTGTGAGCACGATGTTTGAGATGCATCTGATCTCCCCCCTCGCGGGGGAGATGGCCGGCAGGCCAGAGGGGGGTGCCTGGGCGCAACATGACGACATTAGGCATCCCGCCATCGGAGCACGTCCATGACCTCCTCCGCTCCGCACCTCTATCAAGCCTCCACCCGCACCGATCTCGTCGACTGGGGCGCCCAGCCCGACGCATTGGACGGCGCCTCGCACTCCACCGGCAGGCTGGTGCACAAGGGCCCCAACAACCAGCCGGAATCCGGCATCTGGGTGTGCACGCCGGGCCGCTGGCGGCTCTCGATCCCGCGCGCCGAATTGTGCCATTTCGTCGCCGGCCGCGCGACCTACCGCTCGGATGTCGGCGAAGTGATAGAAGTCTCGGCCGGGACCGTGGTCATGTTCCCCGCCGGCTGGACGGGCGAGTGCACGGTGCACGAGACCATGCGCAACGTCTACATGCTGGCCTAAGAGCAACGGAGCTAGATCACATGTCGACACCGCATTGGCCCAAGGCTTCGGCAGTGGAACTGGAAGATTGGGGCGCGGGCAGCAATACCCTTGCCGGCGCGCCGCGCGCCTCCGGAAAAATCCTGTCGCAGAACCCGGACGGCTCGAGCGAATGCGGCCTGTGGTCGTGCACGCCGGGCACCCGCAAGGTCACCTTCGCCGCCGACGAGTTCTGCCATTTCCTGTCGGGGCACGGCAGCTATGTCCACGAGAATGGCGAACAGATTCCGGTCACGGCCGGCACGCTGGTGTTCTTTCCTGCCGGCTGGACCGGCATCTCCATCATCACGCAAACGCTGACCAAGGCCTTCATGTGCCGGTGAGCATCATTTCAAGGAATTCGATATGACCACGCCAATCATGCAATGGCCGCTCGCCGTCACCGACCTCATCGACTGGGGCGTCATCCCGACGATGATCGAGGGGCAGTCCCACACCTCGGGCAAGCTGCTCCACAAGGGACAGGAAGGCCGTTCCGAATGCGGCCTATGGGTCTGCACGCCGGGCAAATGGCACTGCCACGTCACCCGCGACGAGTTCTGCCACTTCCTCGAAGGCCGCTGCACCTATGTGCACGAATCGGGCGAAGTGATCGAAATCGAGCCGGACACGGCGGCTTTCTTTCCGCAGGACTGGAAAGGCGTCTGCACCGTCCACGAGACGATCAAGAAGGTCTACATGATCCGCTGAGCCTCGGTAGGACGAATTCTCAAAAGGCTCCATGCGTGGAGAAGGACAAAAATGCATTTCTCCCCTGACCGGCCGACCTTCTTCGTCAATCCGGACTACCGGCCGATGGCCGGCGCAAGCAAAGCGGTGATCGATCCGGCAACGCTGGAAACGGCCGGCGCCATCGCCGCAGCCAGCGACGGCGAGATCGACGCCGTGCTCACCGCCGCGACCAGGGCGCAAGTTGCCTGGAAAAGGCTCGACGCCAAGAGCCGGGCAAAACATCTGCACGCCGTCGCCAACGCCATCGAGGCGGCCGATTTCACGCGCTGCGCCGAGCTCATGGTGCGCGAGATGGGCAAGCCCTACCCGGAAGCCATCGGTGAGATCGCCAATTGCGCGCCGATCTTCCGCTACTATGCCGAGATGGCGCGCGACGATGCCGGCAAGGTGGCCGGCACGACGCAGGCCGGTTCGTTCCAATATGCGCGCTACGAGCCCTATGGCGTCTCCGTCCACATCATGCCCTACAATTTTCCGATCCTGTTGATGTGCTGGACCGTCGCGGCATCGCTTGCCGCGGGCAATGCCTGCATCATCAAGCCTGCCGAGGCGACGACGCTGTCGACGCTGGACTACATGGCGGTGTTCCGCTCGCTGCCGGAAGGCCTGGTCTCTTGCCTGCCCGGCGGCGCGGCCACGGCGCAGGCGCTGATCACGTCCGACCGCACGCATGCGGTTGCCTTCACCGGCTCGGTCGCCGCCGGCAAGGCGGTGGCTGTCGCCTGCGCCGAACGCATGAAGCCTTGCGTCATCGAGGCCGGCGGCAGCGATCCGCTGATCATCAGCAAGCACGCGCCGCTGGAGGTCGCCGCGGCCGGCAGCGTCACCGCCGCCTTCCACCTCACCGGCCAGGTCTGCACCTCGGCCGAGCGCTTCTTCGTCGTCGATGCCGTGCATGACCACTTCGTCGACCTGTTCGCCGACAGGACACGCGCGCTGCGCATCGGCAACGGCATGGACAAGACCGAGATTGGTCCGCTGGTCAGCGAAGCGGCTCGGGCCAAGGTCATGCGTCTTGTCGATGACGCCATTCGCAGCGGCGCCAAAGCAATTACCGGCGGGCGCATCCCGCCGGCGCACAACACCGGCTGGTTCTACGAACCGACCATCCTGACCGGCGTCACCCCCGACATGGCGATCGTGCGCGAAGAGTGTTTTGGGCCGGTCGCCGCCATCTGCCGCGTGAAGGATTTCGACGAGGCGATCCGGCTTGCCAATGACAGCCCGTTCGGGCTCGGCGCCTCGGTGTTCACCACCGATCTCGCCGAAGCGCATGAGGCGGCCGAACGGCTGGAGGCCGGCATGGTCTGGGTCAACAATCCGCTTATCGACAATGACGCCCTGCCCTTCGGCGGCTGGAAGGCGTCAGGTCTCGGCCGCGAACTGGGACGGCAGGGGCTCGATGCCTTCCGCCGTTCCAAGATGGTCATCATCGACCACAGACCGGCGATCCAGGACTGGTGGTATCCCTATCCCGACAGCTGGTTCCGCGAGACCGGCGGACGCAAGCACGTGTGAGGGCATGGCGGCGACACCGCGCGGCTCGATGATCGCCGCCGCCTTCAGCGGTCATCTGGTCAGGCTGTCGCGTCGGTCTCCCAGGAACCGGTCTCGGCCATTTGCCTGAGGAGCGGAGCCACCTCGAAAACCTGCTTGCCGGTCCGTTGATGCCAGTGGTCGAGCCGTTCGACGATCCTGGACGCCCCTTCGAGACCGGCCCAGAACATCGGGCCACCCTTGCCGATGGGAAAACCGTAGCCATTGGCCCAGACGACATCGATGTCGGAGGCACGGGCCGCGATCTTCTCCTCGAGGATCTTCGCCCCCTCATTGACCAGGGGGTAGAGCGTGCGCTCGATGATCTCTTCCGCGCTGATCGCGCGCGGCGCGATGCCACGCTCGGCGGCCTTTTCGCGGATCAGCGCCTCAACCTCCGGATCTGGAACGCCTGCCCGGGCGCCGGCCTCGTAGAGATAGAAGCCCCGGCCGGTCTTCTGCCCGAAGCGCCCCTGCTCGCACAGCGTATCGGCGATCACGGCCGTCAGGCCACGGGCCTTGCGGTTGCGCCACCCAATGTCGAGGCCGGCGAGATCGCCCATCTGGAACGGCCCCATCGGCCAGCCGAAATCGGTGAAGGCCTTGTCGATCTGGCTGGGTGTCGCGCCCTCGAGCAGCAGCGCTTCCGATTCCGAACCGCGCGCGGCCAGCATGCGGTTGCCGACAAAGCCGTGGCAGACACCGACGACGACCGCCACCTTGCCGATCCGCCGCGCGAGGTCGACAACCGTCGCCAGCGCATCCGGCGCGGTCTTGTCTGCCCGCACGATCTCCAGCAGCTTCATGACATTGGCCGGCGAGAAGAAATGCAGGCCGAGCACATCCTGTGGCCGCGAGATCGAGCCGGCGATCTCATTGATGTCGAGATAGGAAGTGTTGGTGGCAAGGATGGCGCCCGGCTTGGCGATGGCATCCAGCTTGCCGAAGACCTCCTTCTTCACCGCCATGTCCTCGAACACCGCCTCGATGATCAGGTCACACTCGGCGAGATCGGCATAGTCGGTCGAGCCCTTGAACTGGGCGAGCCGTTGACGCTTGGCGTCTTCGGCCAGGGAACCGCGCGAAACGGAAACGGCGTAGTTCTTCTCGATCATGCCCAGCCCGCGCTGCAGCGCTTCCACGCTGGTTTCCAGCAAGGTGACCGGAAAGCCGCCATTGGCGAAGGCCATGGCGATCCCGCCGCCCATCGTGCCGGCGCCGATGACCCCGACGCGGGCGATCCTGCGCTTGGGCGTGTCCTTGCCGGGAAGCTTTGCCGCCTCACGTTCGGCGAAGAACAGATGGCGCTGCGCTCGCGACTGGTCGCTGGCGACCAGTTTAACGAACAGCGCGCGCTCCGCCGCCAGCGCCTCGTCGAAGGGCAGTGTGACGGCGTTGCGCACCGCTTGCGCGCAGGCAACCGGCGCTTCCAGCCCGCGCGCCTTTTTGGCGAGCTCCGCCGCCTCGGCATCGAAAGCCGCGAGGTCGGTTTCCCCAAGCCCGTCATTGCGATCGCGCACAGGCGTGAACGGACCACCCTTGCGGGCGATTTCCCCTGCGAAGTTCGTGGCATGCGTGACCAGATCGCCCTCGAAAACGGCATCGACGAGACCGGCTTCATGCGCCTCGTCGGCACCGACCGGCGAACCCGAGACAATCATCTTCAGCGCCTCCACCGCCCCGACAAGACGCGGCAGCCGCACCGTGCCGCCGCCGCCCGGCAGCAGGCCAAGTTTCACTTCCGGCAGGCCGAGCTTGGCGTCGATATCGGCAACGCGGAAATGGCAGCCGAGCGCCAGTTCCAGCCCGCCGCCGAGCGCGGTGCCGTGGATGGCGGCGACCGTCGGTTTGGCGATGGTTTCCAGCATCGCGACGATGGCGCGCAGATCGGGCTGCTGCACCGGCTTGCCGAATTCGGTGATGTCGGCGCCGGCGACAAAGGTCCGTCCGGCGCAGGCGATGACTATTGCCGTGACCGAAGCATCGTCGCGCAAGTCGACCAGCGCCTGCATCAGCGGCTCGCGGACATGGAAACTCAGCGCGTTGACCGGCGGGTTGTCGATGGTGACGATAGCGACGCCATTCTCGTTCACGACGCTGACAGAATTGGACAAGCAGAGCCCTCCCGGGACCGACTGAGATCGCGGAAGGGTTTACTAGGCCGCGCCGCGAATGGGAACCCGCTGTTGGGCTGGCCCAACGATTGGCGGCGCGACGGGCTGCCCCGGAGGTCGCGGTCGATGCTCGCCAGACGCTTGGAGACGGCGATCACCGCACCGCCTTCTCCCCACCCGCCGCCGTAATCACCCCGACGATGATCAGTCCGGTCAGCAGCAGCCGCACGCCGGCGCTGACGCCGAACGTGTTGAGCATGGTCAAGAGCAGCACCAGAAACAGCGCGGCGCCCCAGACGCCGGGGACATTGGCCTTGCCGCCGGCGACCGACGTGCCGCCGATGACGACGACGGCGATCGAGGCGAGCAGATATTCATTGCCGATATCGACATTGGCGCCCCTGAAATAGCCGGCGAGCAGGGCGCCGTCGATGCCGGCGAGCGCGCCCGACAGCGTGTAGGTGAGGAAGCGGATGCGGCCTACATTGACGCCGGCGAGCCAGGCGGCGCGGATGTTCTGGCCGATCGCCAGCACCGACCGGCCATAGATCATGCGCTGCAAGGCGATGGCCGCGCCGATGGTGAACAGCACGGTCAGAACCGCCAGCACGGGAATACCTAGCACCTGCCAGTTGGTGAAATCGGCAAAGCCGGGCGGCGGCTTGATCTGCAGCCCGCGCCCATAGCTGATGTCGATCGACTGGATGATGAAGCTCGCCGACAAGGTGGCGATGATCGGCGGAATGCGCAGCGCCCAGATCAGCAGATAGTTGATCGCGCCGATCGCCGCGCCGCAGGCGAGCGCCGCCAGCAGCCCGACGACGATCATGGAATCGCTGCCGGCCATTACCTTCATGGCGACCGCGCTGGCGAGGCCGATATTGGCCGGCAGCGACAGGTCGACATTGCCGGGGCCGAGCGTGATGACGAACATCTGGCCGACGCCGACGATCACCGTGAAGACGGCAAGTGACAACGCCGCCGTGACCATGCCGCCGGCGCCATAGCCGCCGGTGAAGGCGATCGTCGCCAGCCACACGACAAGCGCGCCGAGGAACGACCATACCCAGGGTTTGCCGGCCAGCGATCTAACCAAAATCATCGCTCACCTCTCCCTGCGGCTGATCAGCACCCGCGCCGCCAGCACGATGATCAGGATGGCGCCGTTGGCGGCCACCTGCCAGTCCGGCGGAATGTGCATGAAGGTGAGCAGCGGCGAAGCGGCCAGCGCCAGCGTCAGCGCGCCGATCACCGCGCCGATCGGCGACACCCGGCCACCGACGAATTCGCCGCCGCCGAGGATGACGCCGGCGATCGAAAGCAGCGTGTAGCCATTGCCGATATTGGCGTCGGCCGAGGTGGTGATGCCGATCAGCGCCATGCCGGACAGCACGCCGAACAGGCCGGCCAGCGCAAACAGCACGATCTTGGTTCTGAGCAGCGACCAGCCTGCGCGCTTGAGCGCGGCCGGATTGCCGCCGGAGCCGCGCAGGATCACACCATAGGAGGTGCGCATCAGGCCGAAATGGACGACGAGGCCGATCAGCAGCGCCGCGGTGATCGGGAAGGGGATAAGAGGCGGCTTGAACGACATGATTGCCAGCAGCCAGTCCGGCGCCTTGCCGCCGGGCTTGGGCAGGACGAGGATGGCCAGCCCCTGCCAGACGAAACTCATGCCGAGCGTCACCACGATCGACGGCAGATTGCGCAGATGGATCAGCGCGCCGAGCAGCGCATAGACGCCGATCGAGCCAAGCAGGATGGCAACGCCGATAAGCGGCGCGTCCTTCAGCCAGGTCGCGGTGACGCAGCCGACGAAACCGACGAAGGTGCCGATCGACAGGTCGAGCTCATTGCCTGAAATGACGAACATCTGCGCGATCGTCGCCAGCGCGATCGGGATCGCCAGGTTCAGCATCAGGCTGAAGCCGAAATAGCTAATGGCGCGCGGGTTGAGCCAGGCGATGGCGGCGAGCACCAATGCCAGCGACAGCGCCGGCAGCAGCCCGCGCAGCAGGCGGGCACGGGCCAGCGCGCCACGCTCGGCGGAACTCCTGGCGGTGGCGTCGAGGCTGGCGGCAGTCATCTCAGGCCGCATCGCCGAAGGAGGACTGGATAATCTTCTCTTCGGTCAATTCGTCGCGACCCAGATTGGCGACGATGCGGCCGTTCTTGAAGACATAGACATGGTCGCAATTGTCGAGTTCCTCGGTTTCCGTGGTGTACCAGAGAAAGGTGCGGCCGCGGCCAGCCTCCTCGCGCACCAGGTCGTAGACTTCCAGCTTGGTGCCGATATCGACGCCGCGCATCGGATCGTCCATCAGCACGATCTGGGCATCCGAGCCGAGCGCGCGGGCAAACAGCGCCTTCTGCTGGTTGCCGCCCGACAGCGAGAAGATGTTGTTGTTCATGTCGGGCGTGCGGATGCCGATCTTCTTCTGCCAGAACTGGGCCAACTCGGCCTCGCGCCGCGGCGAAATCAGCAGCCCGTTGCGCAACCGCGCCAGCGAGCGGATGCCGATGTTCTCGGCAATCGACCATTGCGGGAAAATCCCATCCGACTGGCGGTCGCCAGCGACCAGCGCTACCGGCTCGGTCACTTCGATGCCGGTTCTGGCGCGGGAAGCAGCAGCGAAAATCGCCAGCAACAGGTCGGTTTGGCCGTGTCCCGCCAGCCCGGCAAGGCCGATGATCTCGCCGGCGCGGGCGACAAGGTCGGCGCCGTCCTTCTGCGCGGCGGGACGCGCCCGCACCCGCAACGGACCGGCAGCTGGCCTCGCGGCGGCAATTTCAGCGGCGATCTTCTGGCGCGCCTCGGCCCCGCCCATCGCCGTCACCAGCCGGTCGCGGTCGAAGGCATTCGCCGCATCGGCGACCACCACCTTGCCGTCGCGCATCACCACGATGCGGTCGGCATTCCTGAGCACCTCGCCCAGCACATGCGAGATCAGGATGCAGCTTTTGTCGCTGGCGATGAAACGGCGCACGAAGGCCAGCAATTGGCCAGCCGTGTGCGCATCCAGCGACGATGTCGGCTCGTCGAGGATGACGAGGTCGAGCCGGTCCTGCGTCACTGTGAAGGCGCGCGCCACCTCGACCATCTGGCGCCGGCCGATCGACAGGTCGCCGACGATGTCCCAGGCCGAAATGCCATGATCCGGAAAGATCTCGTCAAGCTTGGCGGTGATCAGCGCGGCCGCCTTGCGCCGCCAGCCGAGGCCCGAGAGCGAGGCATGGTTGATGCGCGTGTTTTCGGCGACGCTGAGATTGGGGCACAGCGACAGTTCCTGGAACACGCAACGTATGCCGAGCTTTTGCGCCCGCGACACCGAGTAGTTGTCCTCGACGCCGCCATGCACGCCGATCTTGCCGCTGTCGGGTGTGAGCGTGCCCGCCACCATGTGCATCAGCGTCGATTTGCCGGCGCCATTGTGGCCGACCAGGCCGACGCATTCGCCGGGCCGGACATGGAAGTCCACGCCGCCCAGCGCGCGAACGGCGCCGAAATGTTTTTCGGCGCCGTTCAGTCTGATGATGTCAGCGTTCCCTTCAGGCATGCTCAACACTATCCGCGCGATGGTACGAAGGGCAACGCAAGCGTGACATTCACTTGATGTTGGCCTTGATCGCCGCGAGGGCGTCTTCCTGCGTGTATTCGTGGGTGGCGACGCCGCCTTCCTTGATCTTCGGCAGGGCTGCTTCGAAGTCGTCCTGGGTGAAGGCCAGATACGGCACCAGCAGGTCGTGCGGAATATCCTTGCGGCCATCGAGCACCTGCTGCGCCACCCAGAAGGCGAGCGACGACACGCCAGGCGCGATCGAAGCCGACCAGGTCTTGTAGCCGTCCTTGTCCTTCTGTTCCTTCCACCACTTCAGCTCGTCCTGCCGGTTGCCCATGATGATGGTCGGGCGCGGCTTGCCGGCGGCGGCGAAAGCCTGTGCGGCGCCATAGCCGTCACCACCCTGGTCGACGATGCCGACGACGTCAGGCAGCGACGGCAGGATGGTCGCGACGGCTTTCTGCGCCGTGGTCTGGTCCCAGTCGCCGGTCACCGAACCGACAATCTTGAACTCGGGATGGGCGGCAACGCCTTCGAGGATGCCGGCATGGATGGCATCGTCGATCGAGGTGCCGGCCAGGCCACGGATTTCCAACAGGTTCCCGCCCTTGGGCTGGAACTTGGCCATCTGCTCGACTTCCTGCTTGCCCATGTCCTTGAAGTCGACGACGACGCGATAGGCGCAGGGCTCCGTGACGGTGCCATCAAAGGAGACGACGGTGATACCGGCATCGCAGGCCTGCTTGATGGCGCCGTTGAGCGCGTCCGGCGAGGCGGCGTTGATGACGATGGCGTCATAGCCCTGCAGGATCAGGTTCTGCACCTGGGCCGCCTGCGTCGGCACTTCCTTGTCGGCGGTGGTGAAGATGTCGGCCGCGCCGACGATCTTGTCGGCGACCGCCTTCTTGGTGACGATGCCGTAGCTGTCGAGCATCGCCTGCCGCCACGAATTGCCGGCGTAATTGTTGGAGAATGCGATCTTTTTGCCGCTGGTATCGGCAAGCGCCGTCCCCGATGCGAGCATCGCGGCAAGAGCGCTCAAGGCTAACAGTTTCTTCATGTCATACTCCTCCCAAGAGTTGCTGGTCGTGCGGATTCTAGATGGAAAATCGAGCCTGTGTTCCTGTTTTTTATCGATTGTCAGACAAATGCAGATGGCGCGGCAGCCTGTCAACTGCAATCCGCAAAGCCCGCCGATCAACTTGCGGTGCGCCAATTGAAATGGTCTGGCTGGATGGGTAAGCCATGCGCACAGGAGGCCAAACAGAGATGGCAGTGACGCCGATCGTTCCCCCGGGCGCACCGGGCATTCCGGCGCGCTGGACGTCGAGCGCCAAGAGCGGCGTCGGCACCGCGTTTTCAGCCAAGAGCCCGCTCTGGTTCACCATCAGCCACGGCATCTTGAACGAGATCTACTATCCGCGTCTCGACAGCGCCTGCACGCGCGACATGGAGCTGATCGTCACCGGCCCCGGTGGCTATTTCTCGGAAGAGAAGCGCGACGCCGCGCACGCAGTAGCGCCTTTCGAGGACGGCGTACCCGGCTACAGGCTGACCAACACCGCGGCAGACGGCGCCTACCGTATCGAAAAGCGCATCATTACGGATCCGAAACGGCCTGTCCTGCTGCAGGAGATTGCATTCGTACCGCTGAAAAATTCGGCGGCCGACTACAAGATCTACGCGCTGCTTGCGCCGCACCTCGTCAACGCCGGCATGGGCAACACTGCCTGGGTCGGCGAACACAAGGGCCAGCGCATGCTCTTCGCCACGGGGCGCGGCGTATCCCTTGCGCTGGTCTCCTCACTGCCCTGGAATACCTGTTCGGCCGGCTATGTCGGTTTCTCCGACGGATGGCAGCAATTGCAGAACGGCGGTGCGCTCGATCCCTCCTGCCAGCGGGCGGAAGACGGCAATGTCGCTCTGACCGGCGAGATCGGCTTTTCCGCCGGCAAGACCACGGCCTTGCTGGCGCTTGGCTTCGGCGCGACGCCGGAAGCCGCCGCCGACGTGGCGCTGGCCAGTCTCAAGCAGGGTTTCGACGCCGCCGCCGAAACCTATGTCGAAAACTGGCGGACATTTCAGACCAGGCTTGAGAAGCTCGACCGCCACACTGCCTCCGGGCTGAACACCTATCGTGTGAGCACAGCGGTTCTGGCCTCGCATCTCTCGGTCGCGAGACCCGGCGCCGCTGTTGCCAGCCTGTCGATCCCATGGGGCTTCAACAAGGGCGACGACGATCTCGGCGGCTACCATCTGGTCTGGCCGCGCGACCTGGTCGAGACCGCTGGCGGTTTCCTCGCCGCCGGCGACGGCAAGCAGGCGCTGCAGATCCTGACCTATCTGCACTCGATTCAGCAACCGGACGGTCACTGGCCGCAGAATGTCTGGTCGGACGGCACCGCCTATTGGCCCGGCATCCAGATGGATGAATGCGCCTTTCCGCTGCTGCTGGCCGACGCATTGCGCCGGGCGGGCCACCTGCCGCGTGCCAGGCTCGCCGATTTCCTGGCCATGATCGAAGCCGCCTCCTCCTATGTCGTGCGCAACGGCCCCGTCACCGGCGAGGACCGCTGGGAGGAAGACGCCGGGTACAGCCCGTTCACGCTGGCCGTCGAGATCGCCGCGCTGCTTGCCGCCGCCGATATGCTGGATATCCTGGGAAAGAGTGAGCCGGCAAACTACCTGCGCGAAACCGCTGATTGCTGGAACGATCAGGTCGAACGCTGGACCTACGTCACGGGCACCCAGCTCTGCATCGAGGCCGGCATCACAGGCTACTATGTCCGCATCGCGCCGCCGGACGATGCGGGCGCCGCATCGCCGAAGGACGGCTTCGTGCCGATCAAGAACCGGCCGCCGGCCGACACTGACAAACCGGCAGAAGCCATAATCAGCCCCGACGCCCTGGCCCTGGTTCGCTTTGGCCTCAGGGCAGCCGACGATCCGCGCATCGTCGGTACCGTCAAGGCCGTCGACACCCTTTTGCGATGCGATCTGCCGCAAGGCCCGGTCTGGTACCGCTACACCGATGACGGCTATGGCGAGCACGAGGATGGCACGCCTTTCGACGGCACAGGCCGGGGACGCGCCTGGCCCCTGCTCACCGGCGAGCGGGCGCATTACGAGCTTGCCGCCGGCCGCAAGGAGAAAGCCGCGCAGCTTCTGGAGACCTTCGAGCGTTCGGCTGGCATGGGCGGGCTGCTGCCGGAACAGGTCTGGGACAGCCCGGATGTGCCGGGCCGCGAGCTGTGGGAGGGCAAACCGTCCGGCAGCGCCATGCCACTGGTCTGGGCGCATGCCGAGCACATAAAGCTGTTGCGTTCGTTGCGCGACGGCGTGGTCTTCGACACGCCGCCGCAAGGCGTCGAGCGCTACATCAAGGGCAAGACAAGCTCGCCGCTCAGGATATGGCGCTTCAACAACAAAATCCGCTCCATCCCGGCCGGCAAGGCTTTACGCGTAGAGCTTTCAGCGCCCGGCGTCGTCCATTGGAGCAGCGACAACTGGCTGACGATCCAGGACCACAAGACCAGGGAAACCGCTTTTGGCGTCCATCTGGCCGACCTGCCGGTTGCCGGATTGACGTCGGGAAGCACCATCGTCTTCACTTTTTTCTGGCCCGATGCGATGCGTTGGGAGAATGTCGACTTCAGCGTCGGCATCGACGCATCGTGGTAAAAGCGGCCGGGCCGATAGATTTTCTCTCTCCTCAAGCAATCGGGACGAAACCATGCAGATCGGAATGATGGGACTGGGCCGGATGGGCGCCAACATGGTGCGGCGCCTGATGCGCGACGGCCATGAATGCGTCGTCTACGACATCAACCCGGCAAGCGTCGCCGCCCTGGTCAGCGACGGCGCGCTGGGCGCGGCATCCCTGACGGAATTCGTCGGCAAGCTCGCCAAGCCGCGCTGTGTCTGGCTGATGCTGCCGGCGGCGATCACCGGTAAGATCATCGATCAGGTCTCGGCCCTGATGGAGCCCGGCGACATCGTCATCGACGGCGGCAATTCCTACTATCACGACGCCGTCGACCAGGCCGCGAAACTGACCACCAAGGGTATCCATCTTGTCGATGTCGGCACCAGCGGCGGTGTCTGGGGCCTCGAGCGCGGCTACTGCCTGATGATCGGCGGCCCCAACGTGGCGGTGCAGCACCTCGATTCGGTCTTCGCCACGCTGGCGCCCGGCGCCGATGCCGGCGCGCCGGCTCCCGACAAGGCTGCCGGCACCGCGCCCTTCGGCTATCTGCATTGCGGGCCGAGCGGCGCCGGCCACTTCGTCAAGATGGTGCACAACGGCATCGAATATGGCGTCATGGCCGCCTATGCCGAAGGCATGAACATCCTGAAGTCGGCCAATGCCGGCAAGCGGCAACGCACGGCCGACGCCGAGACCAGCCCGCTGGAAAACCCGCAATATTATCAGTTCGACATCGACCTCCCGCAGGTGGCCGAGGTCTGGCGGCATGGCAGCGTCATCGGCTCCTGGCTGCTCGATCTCACCGCCGGCGCGCTGAAGGGCGATCCGGGCCTGGCGCAGTTCGGCGGCCGCGTCTCGGATTCGGGCGAAGGACGCTGGACGCTGAAGGCGGCGATCGACACCGGCGTGCCGGCGCCGGTGCTGTCCTCGGCGCTGTTCGACCGCTTCTCCTCGCAAGGCGAATCCGAATTTGCCGACAAGCTGTTGTCCGCCATGCGCTATGCCTTCGGCGGCCATGTCGAAAAGCCGAAGGCCGGCAAGTGACGCCACAGCAGGAGACGCACGCATGAGCCAGGAACGGTCCGACACGCTGGTGCTCTTCGGCGCCACCGGCGACCTCGCCCACAAGAAGATATTTCCGGCCCTTTACCAGATGGTCGCCAAGGGCACGCTCACCGAACCGGTGATCGGCGTCGCCTTCGACGCCTGGGACATCAAGCAGTTGCAGGCCCGCGCTCGCGACGGCATCGTCAATGCGCTGGGCAAGATCGACGAGAAGGTGTTCGCCAAATTCGCCTCGCTGCTGCGCTATGTCAGCGGCGACTACCGCGATCCGGCCACCTTCGAGAAGCTGAAGACCGCACTCGGCACCGCCCAGCGGCCGCTGCACTACATGGCGGTGCCGCCGACCATGTTCGAGACTGTCGTGCAGGGGTTGGAGCAGTCGGGCACCGCGCGTGGCGCGCGGCTGATGGTGGAAAAGCCGTTCGGCCATGATCCGCAGTCGGCGCGCTGGCTGAACCGCGTGCTGCATCTGGTGTTCGACGAGCAGTCGATCTTCCGCATCGACCACTATCTCGGCAAGGAGGCGATCCAGAACCTGCTCTATTTCCGCTTCGCCAATTCCTTCCTCGAGCCGATCTGGAATCGCAATTTCGTCGAGAGCGTGCAGATCACCATGGCCGAGGATTTCGGCGTCGAGGGGCGCGGCCGCTTCTATGACGATGTCGGCTGCATAAGGGATGTCATCGAGAACCATCTGCTCAACATCCTCCTGCTGCTGGCCATGGAGCCGCCGGTCGGCCGCTCCGCCGACGATTTGATCGACGAGAAGGTCCAGGTGCTCAGGGCGATTCGGACGCTGGCGAAAGACGATGTCGTGCGCGGCCAGTTCACCGGCTACCTCGCCGAGCCCGGCGTGGCGCCGAACTCGCCGGTCGAGACCTTCGCGGCGGTGCGCTTCTTCGTCGACACCTGGCGCTGGCAGGACGTGCCTTTCTTCATCCGCGCCGGCAAGAACATGCCGGTGCATGTCACCGAGGTGGTGGTGCGGCTGAAGCGGCCGCCGCTCGACGTCTTCGACCCGATCAAGCCCGCCGACCAGAACTACGTGCGCTTCCGCATCGACCCGCAAGTGGTGATCGCCATCGGCGCCCAGCGCAAGGCGCCAGGCGACGACATGGTCGGCGAGCAGGTGGAACTGACGGCGCTCGACGACAGCAAGGCCGACATGCCGCCCTATGAAAGGCTGATCGGCGACGCCATGAACGGCAACGGCCAGCTCTTCACCCGCCAGGACGCGGCCGAGCTTGCCTGGCGCATCGTCGGGCCGGTGCTCGGCGACACCACGCCGCCGCATCTCTACGAGCCGAAGACATGGGGACCGACGGACGCCATGGCCGGCTTCGGACCGCCCAATGGCTGGATCGACCCGGTGGCATGATCGGAGAAGACACGATGGCCAAGGCGATGAAGCAACCGGCACTCGACACCGAGAAGATCGTTCTGGCGATCGACATTGGCGGCTCGCACGTCAAGATCCTGACCAGCGCCGGCGGCGCCGAGCGCCGGGACGATTCTGGCCCGGGCCTGACGCCGCAGCAGATGATCGACAAGGTGAAGAAGCTCGCCGAGGGCCTGTCCTACGACGTCATCTCGATGGGCTATCCCGGCCCGGTGCGTCACAACAAGCCGGTGCTCGATCCGAAGAATCTTGGCAAGGGCTGGGCTGGCTTCGATTTCGCCGCCCAATTCGGCAAGCCGGTCAAGGTGGTCAATGATGCGCTGATGCAGGCCATCGGCAGCTACGAAGGCGGGCGCATGCTGTTCCTCGGGCTGGGAACCGGCCTCGGCGCGGCGATGGTCTTCGACAATGTCGGCCAGCCGATGGAACTCGCCCATCTTCCCTACAGGAAAGGCCGGAGTTTCGAGGACTATGTCGGCGAGCGCGGCCTGGAAAAGCACGGCAAGAAGAAGTGGCGCAAATACGTCTTCGACGTCGTCACTCGCCTGCGCGCCGCCCTGCAGCCAGACTATGTCGTCATTGGCGGCGGCAATGTCGACAAGCTCGACGCGTTACCGGCCGAGACCAGGCGCGGTGACAACACACGCGCCTTCGAAGGCGGATTTCGTCTGTGGCGAGACAAGGCTCTGATCGTCTGATATTATTACAGTTTAGTATAGTTGTTCAAAATAACGTGTGGCGCCGCGCTTAATCATTGCGTTGTGCAGATTTGCCGACTAGGAATTTTGCGCGCTGCCCCCGCGCGGTCCACTGGATACGCCAGAAACGCTTCAGCATTTTTGATTTTGTGCCTCGTCCTTTCGAAAACGAACCCCATTTTCGAGGCCGTGCACCATAGACGGAGGAAACATTGACCGACGATAGCAACGACGCTCGCATCGACCTTCTCGAGCTGACCGCCCACATCGTATCCGCCTACGTTGAGAAGAACCGCCTGCCCGCCTCCGGCCTGGCCGACCTCATCGCCAGCGTCGCCACCTCGATCGGCGGGCTCGGCAAGCCGGCGGTGCCGGTGGCCGCACCGCTGGTCCCCGCGGTCAACCCGAAAAAGTCGGTGACGCCGGATTTCATCATCTGCCTCGAAGACGGCAAGAAGTTCAAATCGCTGAAGCGCCATCTCGGCGTGCATTTCGGCCTGACGCCGGACGCCTACCGTGCCAAATGGGGCCTGCCGTCTGACTATCCGATGGTTGCCCCCAACTATGCGGCCTCGCGCTCGCAACTGGCGAAGTCCATCGGACTCGGCCGCAAGGCCGTTGAGGTGGCGCCCGTCAAGGCCAAGGGCCGCAAGGCCAAGGTTTCAGCCTGAGCAATTCAGTCCTGAGCCAATATTTAGGACGACTGGAACAGAAGCCTGCCGGCGAAACCGCCTTGGCAGGCTTCCTGTTTTTGTGGCTTGGATAAACCAGACAAGGGGATCTGGGGGAAGCCATGAACTACACCAGGATGGTGATCGAGAAGGAAGCGCCGGAGGAGTACGGCTACGACCGCATCCGCTTCAACCTCTCCGAGAGCTCGATCGCCGACCAGAAGCTCTCCGACATCGGCCTGTCGCTGCCGGACCTCACGCTGTTCTATGGCGAGCATCGCGGCGACAAGGACTTGCGCGCGCTGATCGCGGCACAGGACGCCGGCGTCTCGCCTGACGATGTGCTGGTCACCGCCGGTGCCGCCGGCGCGCTGTTCATCATCTCGACATCGCTTCTGTCGGCGAGCGACCATCTCGTCGTCATCCGGCCCAATTACGCCACCAACATCGAAACCCCAAGGGCGATCGGCTGCGCCATCAGCTTCGTCGACCTCGCCTTCGAGGACGGCTTTGCCATCGATGTCGAGGCCGTCAGGGCGGCGATGCGACCGAACACGAAACTGATCAGCGTTACGTGCCCGCACAACCCGACCGGCACGATGATGGGCCAGACCGATCTCGACGCGCTGGTGGCGCTCGCGGAGACCAGCGGCTGCCATTTGCTGGTCGACGAGACCTATCGCGACCTTTCCTATGGCCGGCGCCTGCCGTCGGCGGCCTCGCTGAGCACGAAGGCGATCAGCGTCGCGTCGCTGTCGAAGGCCTTCGGCATTCCAGGCATCCGCATTGGCTGGCTGATCACCAGGGATCCAGCACTACAGGAGACGTTCCTTGCCGCCAAGGAACAGATCGGCATCTGCGGCAGCGTCATCGACGAAGGCATTGCGCGCGGCATGCTCGAACGCCGGGACGCCTTCCTGGGAGCGCTGCTGCCCGAAATGGCCAAGCGCCGCGACATCGTCCAGGCCTGGATCGACCGCGAACCGCTGGTCGACTGGGTGCGGCCCGAAGGCGGTGTCGTCGGCTTCCCGCGCCTCAATGTCGAACCCGGCTTCGATCTCGACCGCTTCTATGTGAACCTGCTGGAAAACCATGGCACCTATGTCGGGCCCGGCCACTGGTTCGAGATGGAAAAGCGCTTCTTCCGCGTCGGCTTCGGCTGGCCGACGGAGGCCGAGTTGCGAGGCGGGCTCGACGCCATTTCGGCAGCACTTCGGCAGTAATTTCCTTGTGCGATGGGCGCAACAGGCTGAAAATCCCTTGATCCAGTGCTGATTTTCGCACGCATCGCGCATCGAACTTTGCTAGACGTTCCATTGGTCGGACCAGCGCCCAACCTTGGGAAGTGCCCCGCCGGCATCGCATCGGCCCGAAAGTCCACTCCGATTTTCGGAAAGCACGATGCGAAACTAAACAGTGTTGGAGCGCACTTTGTGCGTCCAATTGGACGCACGTCGCTCCAATGCCATCGCAACGGGGCCTTTATTCATGACATCCCTACAAACTTCACCTGAGCAGCGTTACGCTGCCTTCCGGCACAAAGCCTTCCTCAGCTACTGGACGGCGCGCTTCCTCACCACCTTCGCGACCATGATCGTCTCCGTCGCCGTCGGCTGGCAGGTCTATGATCTGACGCGCGATCCTTTCGACCTCGGCATTGTCGGCATCGTCCAGTTCCTGCCATCGCTGCTTTTGGTGCTGGTCACCGGCGTCGTCGCCGACCGCTTCGGACGCCGGCTGATCATGGCGCTGTCGACGGTGATCGAGGGCATATGCGCCCTCACTCTGCTGGTCCTGACGCTGCGCGGTCTTGTCAGCCCGCTGCCGATCTTCGCCGTGCTCGCGATGTTCGGCACGGCGCGGGCCTTTTACGGCCCGGCTTCGTCCTCGCTGTTCGCCAATCTGGTGCCGCCTGAGGATTTCGGCAATGCGATTGCCTGGAACTCGTCCGCCTGGCAGACGGCGACCATCGTTGGACCGGTTGCCGGCGGCCTGCTCTACGGGGTTTCTCCGGAAGTCGCATACGCCATCGCCGCCATGCTGATGCTGGCCGCCGCCCTTTTGATTTTCACCATTCCCAGGCCCGCCCAGCGGACCGCCACCGACAAGCCGACCATGGACACGCTGTTTGCCGGCTTCCGCTACATCTGGAGCGAGAAGATCGTGCTTGGCGCCATCTCGCTCGACCTGTTCGCGGTGCTTCTCTCCGGCGCCTCGGCATTGCTGCCGGTCTATGCGCGCGACATCCTGCAGCTCGGCCCGTGGGGCCTCGGCCTGCTGCGCTCGGCGCCCGGCATCGGCGCCATCTGCGTGGCGGTGTGGCTCGCCGGGCACCCGATCCGCAACCATGCCGGTGTGATCATGCTCGGTTTCGTCGCGGCATTCGGCGCCTCCACCGTGCTGTTTGGACTGTCGACCCTCACCTGGCTGTCGATCGTCGCATTGGCCCTCCTCGGCGCCACCGACATGTTCAGCGTCTACATCAGGGAGACGCTGATCCAGCTGTGGACGCCGGACGAGGTGCGCGGCCGCGTCAACGCCGTCAACCAGGTTTTCGTCGGCGCCTCCAACGAAGTCGGCGAATTCCGTGCCGGCACCATGGCGGCGCTGATCGGCACCGTGCCGGCAGTGGTGATCGGCGGCGTCGGCGCCATCGCGGTAGCAGGCCTGTGGGCCTGGCTGTTTCCGCAATTGCGCAGGGTTCGCCACCTCGACGGGCGCAACTGACGCTCGCCGATGGTCGGCAAGAAACATCACCCCCGTCACAGGAAATCCCATGATCACCTGCTGCCTGAAATATGTCATCGACCCCTACAAGCTTGCCGAGTTTGAAGAATATGGCCGTCGCTGGATCGGTCTGGTCAATCGCCTCGGCGGAAACCATCATGGCTATTTCCTGCCGAGCGAAGGAGCGAACAATATCGCCTATGCCATGTTCAGCTTTCCGAGCCTTGCCGACTATGAGGACTATCGCAAGCGGATGGCAGCCGACCCGGAATGCCAGGATGTGTTTGAAGCGGAAAAGCGCAATCGCAGCATTCTAAGCTATGAGCGCAGCTTCATGCGGCCGGTGCTCGAACCCTAGCTAAAGAATTGCTCCAAGAGATGGAGCTACCGCACCGCCGGCGTCCCAAACACCATGCGCAAAAACTCGTCCAGCCAGCGCTTCAGATGCATGTCCCAGATCAGCCTGCCGCCGAGGTGATCGCGGCCGGGCTGGGCGCCAGGCAATTCGAAGCGATGCGCGCCGCGCACCACCCAGCGCTGCATCATCACCCGGGTCAGTTCGCCATGGAACTGTATGCCCCAGGCATTGTCGCCATAGCGGAAGGCCTGATTGGGATAGGTCTCCGCCGTCGCCAGCAGCGTCGCGTCGCGGGGCAAGGAAAAGCCCTCGCGGTGGAACTGGTAGACCATTTCGGGCCAGTGCATCAGCTTCCTGCCGGCCTCGGTCGCCTTGAGCGGATACCAGCCGATCTCGACCAGCCCTTCGCCGTGCCCCTCGACCTTGCCGCCGAGATGGTTGACCAGCATCTGCGCGCCGAGGCAAATGCCAAGGCACGGCCGGTTCTCCCTGAGCGGGATTTCCAGCCAGTTGGTCTCGCGGCGAACGAACTCGTCCTCGTCATTGGCGCTCATCGGTCCGCCGAACACCACCGTGCCGGCATGGCCGTCCAGCGTCTCCGGCAAGGCGTCGCCGAGCGGCGGCCGGCGGATGTCGAGCTCGAAACCCTCTTCGATGAGCATGTGGCCGACGCGTCCGGGGCTCGAATTCTCCTGATGCAGCACGATCAGGATTTTTGGCTTCGAGCTCGTTGCGCGCGGCATCGTCAGGCGAGATCCCGTCTATTCGTCGCTGGATGTTCCGCGGGCACCCGGCGCCTGCGCCGCCGCCTTGCGGCGCGCCTCGACCCGGTCGTGGCGCTCGACGCCGATCAGTTCGGCGACCCGCCACACCGTATTGTCCTCTAGCTCATGCAGCTCGCCATCGGCATAGACGATCTCCCACATCAGGCCGATGAAGGCCTTGCGCCCGTCCGCGTCGAGATGGCGCTTGAGCACGCTGGTGAAGGCGTAGAGGTCGATCGCCTCATTGTCGGCGCGCTCGCCGGCGGCGGCCAGCGCTTCGAGTTCGGCGCCGCTGATCGAGTAGCTCTCGGAGAGCACAGCCTTGAACCGCTCCCATTCGACGTCCTGGCGCACGCCGTCGGCGTTCATCACATGGTAGAGCAGCGCCGAGGCGGCGACGCGCGGGTCGTCCGTGCTGGTTTGCGCGCCGGCGCCGGCCGGCAAATCCCTGAGAAACGACAGAACGCGTTCGAACATCAATCCATTCCCAAACGGCCCAAGGGCCAAGTCAATCACCCGAAGGCCAAAAATTAAAACAGCCGGAAGCGGCGCGGCGATTTTTCCGCTTCCTCGTCCGGATCGACGCCCGGATCGTCCGGCAGCCGCGCCAGTTCTTCCGCCGGCTCGACGGCCTCGGCATCGGCTGGTACCGCCGCGAACGCAGCCGCCGTGACCGGCGTGACGTGGTCTTCGCTTCTATCGATTCCCTTGCTTGTTGTCTCGCTGCTCGCCGTGGCAGGCTCGATCGCGTCGATCGGCTTCTCGCTGGCCGGCTTCGCCAACGCCTCGATAACCGGCACCGTGGTCTCAGGCGCATCGTCACGGCTGTCGATCAACTGGCCAAGCCGCTCCATCGGCGCGCGCCATTCGAAGGCATCGAGCCGACCGGTGACAGGCGATACCGGCGCCCAGCGTTCCGAAACCACGCCATCGGCGACCCAGGCCGGATCGCGCGGCGCGCGCACCGCCTTGGACAGCAGCTGCCGCACCTTACCCTGGTCGCCGGTCTCGGCCTCCTCGATGTCGGCCAGCAGCAGATAGGCGCCCTCGCGGCGGTCCATCCGGATCGCGGCCTCGGCCTCGGTGCGAGCGGTAGCGAAATCCTGTGCGTCGAGCGCGGCACGCGCCACCGTCATCGACGATTCGGCGTGGTTCTTCTTCATCTCCTGCAGCTTCTTCGCCCGGTTGAGACGGTCGAGCACGGCGTCACCCGGCCTGGCATGGGTGTAGAGCTCGGCAATCTCGGGATGCGGCTCGGCCCTCCAGGCGGTCTCCAGGATTTTCGAGCCCTTGCGCACATCGTTCTGCCTGAACAGCGCGGCGGCGGCGGCAACGGCGGCGGGGGCGAAATCCGGCTGCAGCTTGTTGGCCTCGAGTGCGGCCGCCCTGGCGGTGGTGGGATCGCTGTCGGCGAGCGACTGCGCCTTGGCGGTCAACAGCACGGCGCGACGGCGATTGGCGGCATCGCGCTCGATCTGCCGCGTCGCCTTCTGCGCGTCGACCAGTTTCAAGGCGCCGTCCCAATCGCCGCGCGCGGTCAGCTCCTCCAGTGTCGATTCGGCCGCCCAGGCCAGTTGCGGCGCAACGGCGGCGGCGCGGCCGGCATAGTGGCGTGCGGCATTGCGGTCACCCAGCCGTTCGGCTTCGAGATAAAGCCCGCGCAGGCCGAGCAGCCGCATTTCGGGATCGTCGAGCATGCTCTCGAACTTTTGCCGCGCCCCTTCATGGTCGCCTTCGAGCAGCGAAGCCTGCGCCTCGAGCAGATGAATCAGCGGTTCCTGGTCGGAACGGATCAGCTTGGCCGCTTCCTTGGTCTTCTTGCGGGCCAGCGCACCGTCGCCGGCGCCGGCGGCGATCATGCCGGTCGACAGCGCCTGGTAGCCGCGGTCGCGGCGGCGCACGCGGAAATAGCGCGAGATGGTATAGGGGCTGTTCCACAGCGACCTGATCAGCCACCACAGGATCATTACCGCGGCGACGACAGCGACGATGGCCACCGCCGCCACCATCAGGCTGACCTGATACTGGTAGCCGCTGAAGGTAACGACCATGTCGCCCGGCCGGTCGGCCAGCCAAGCAAAGCCGAGACCGAGCGCGAAGACGACGATGAGGAAGGCGAGCAGGCGGATCATCGTTTTGCCCTCATGCCTTCATCGCGCCGGAGACCAGCGCGTCGACCTGGGTTTCGACCTCGATGCGCGCCTTCAGTTTGCCGGCAAAGTCGGCACCGGCGGCCTTCACGGCCTCAGGCAGCGAATTGTATTCGCCGAGCGCCTTGGCATAGTCGCCCTGTGTGACGGCCACCTCCATGCGCGCAACGGTTTCCGGCGCGCCAGGCCCCTCGACGGCGCCGATCGGCCGGACCTTGACCAGCGATTCGGCACTCGACATCAGGTTCTGCAGGAAGCCGGCATTCTGGTCGACCGGCGTGGCGGCGGCGACCATGGCATTGGCTGCGGCATCCATTTGCGAGGCGATCTCGGTGCGGGTGGGCACGCCCTTTTCGGCATAGGGCCGTAGGGTCGCGAGCTCAGGCGCGTTGGGCGAAATCGCCGCCAGCGTATCGAGTTCAGCCGAGAACGGCGCACCGCGTTCGAGCGCCGACTTCAAAGCCGACGCGGCAATGGCGAGCGCGATCTTCGGCTGTCCTGCCGCCGCCTCGACCTTGCCGGAAAGCTGCGACACCGACTGTTCCAGCGCGGCGAGCCGGCTGTCCTGGGCCTTCGCAGCTTCGCCCGTCGATTTCACCAGCGCGTCGAGGCTCGCCAGTTTTTCGTTGAGCGGGCCGAGATCGACCGGCGCCGCGCTGCCGGCCTTGCCGAGGGCGGCGACCGCGGTTTCGATCTGCTTGACCTTGTCGCCGAGCGCCGCAAGCCCGGCATTGTCGCCAGCACCGCCCTGTTCGACCGCCGATTTCAGCGCCGCGACATCGGCCTTTACCTGCTCCAGCCCCGAGGAAAGTCCAACCACTTTGGCCGCTGCGTCATTATTGCCGCCGCCGTCCTTCAGCCCGGCAATTTCGGTTTTCAGCGAAGCGATCTCGCCATTGACGCCGTCGAGCGAGACGCCGGCGCCGGAACCCGGCGCGCCAAGCAGGCCGGCAAATTGCAAGCCGCCGGCGCCGGCGAGCGCGATGACGCCACCGATGATGCCGGCAGCGATGCCGTTCAGGCCGCCACGCTTTGCCGCGGCCGGTATCGGCGCCATCTTTTCGTCCCGCGTCTGGGTTTTTGCCTTGCTGTCATCGCTACGCTTGGCCGACGCATCCTCGAAATTATAGTCGGAGGCGGCAGTGCGATGGGCTGGCGCATCCGAGCCGGGATAGGGCATCTCCGGCTCAACGGCCTTGGCCTCCGCGGACGGCTCGGTCCCGACCTGCCCCACGCCATCGGCATGCTCCCAGGGTTCGAGATCGGTCTGGTCGGCATGCACCGGCTCTTCGGGAGCCTCCGGCTGCGAGGCATCAGCGGCTTCCTCAGCCTTGGCCTCGTCTGTCTTGGCCGCTGCCCTGACGGCATCCTCATCGACGACGCGGGAAACGGCACCGGGCTCGAGATCGATGGTCACCGGCTCGCGGCGGCTTTTCGAGTGTCGCATCTTCGGCGTCTTGACCATGCCTGGGCTCCGCAAAATTCGCTTCGTCTCAACGCCTGCCGGCGCGTGATGGTTCAGAAAGGGTCTAGCACATCACCAAGCGGTGAAAAGGGGCGGTGTGATGACGCGGCTCAGGGCAGCACCCGCAAAAGCGCCAGCAGCGCCTCCTCGTCGGGTCGCGCGGCGATGCGGATTGTTTTGCCGGCGCCGTCGCCGAAGGCAGCGGCTATGCGGGCGGAAAGAGCGAAAGCCTGTATCTTTTCAAAGGCCTCTTGCAAGGCAGGCCGTTTGCTCAAAGCCTGCATCGCGACGGCCGCCTTGGCCGAGTAGAGCAGCACCGCATCGACCGACTGGCCGGAAAGCAGCGCGAGGATGGTCTCGTCGGAATATGGCACCGGGAGCGTGTCATACGTCTCCACGGCGCGAACCCGGACTCCAGCCGCTTCCAGCCGTTGTTCGAACATCGGAAACCGCACGCGCCCGCAGAGATAGGTGATTGCCTTGCCGGGCAACGCCGCCGCGATGGCGTCGGCCAGCGCCTCGGCATCGCCCGAGCCTTCAATGACGGATGAGAACCCCATCTTGCGCGCCGCTTCGGCGGTCCTGGCGCCCACGGCATGGCAAGGAAGAGCAGCAAGCGCCGCGATGACCTCGTTTGCGGTATGGCGCACGGCATTGGCGCTGGTAACGGCAACGGCATCACCAGTGACGAACCCCGCATCGGCAGGCAAAGCCACCGTTTCGGTCAAAGGCAGAACGACCGGTTGAAAGCCCCTCTCCTGAAGCCGCCGCGCCGTGCGCGAGGCGCCCGGTTCCGGTCTGGTCACCAGGACGCGAAGCATCGTCAGAGCCAGCCGTCGAAGAACTTTTCGCCGGCCCTGGCCCGCACCGTCCGGGCGGCCTCATCGCCGATGCGGGCGGCATCCTGTGCCGGTCCCTGCAATTCGACCGTGTGCGACTCCGTGCCGTCGGGTGAGATGATCAGGCCGGCGAAAGAGAGAGTTCCGGCCTCGATCGTCGCATGGCCGGCGATCGGGGTGCGGCAGGAGCCGTCGAGCGCCGCCAGGAAGGCGCGCTCGCAGGCCAGCGCCTGCCCCGTCCGAACATCATGGATCCCCGTCAGCATCTTTTCGACGTCGCGGTCGCCGATACGGCTCTCTATGCCGATCGCACCCTGCCCGGGTGCGGGCGGAAAAATGTCGAGCGGCATCAAATCGGTGGCGACATGCTCAAGACCGAGCCGCTTCAGCCCGGCATAGGCGAGGATGGTGCCGGCGGCGACGCCTTCGTCGAGCTTGCGCAGCCGCGTCTGCACATTGCCGCGGAACATCACCACGTCGAGATCCGGCCGCATGCGGCGGATCAGCGCCTGCCGCCTGAGCGACGACGAGCCGACCTTGGCGCCGCGCGGCAGCTCGGCGATGGCCTTTGCCGCCTTGCCGACAAAGGCATCGCGCGCATCCTCGCGCGGCAGGAATGCGCTGAGTTCCAGACCGTCCGGCAATCGCGTCGGCATGTCCTTCGACGAATGAACGGCGATGTCGATCGCGCCGGCAAGCAGCGCTTCCTCGATTTCCTTGGTAAACAGGCCCTTGCCGCCGGCTTCCGACAGCGGCCGGTCCTGGATGCGGTCGCCGCTGGTCGAGATGACGGCGACCTCGAAGGCTTCCGCCGGCAGGCCATGCGCGGCCATCAGCCGCGCCTGTGTTTCATGCGCCTGTGCCAGCGCCAGCGGGCTGCCGCGTGTTCCGATTTTCAAGATTGTTTGCATGGCGCGCGGTCCGTGATAACCCCCCGGCTGGCTTTGCGTTTCCGGCATTCTCCCTAAAGGGGAACGCCTGGCTACACAATCTCTTGGGATAGCGACGAATTGATCCGCGTTCTGGGCATTGAGACGAGTTGTGACGAGACCGCCGCCAGCGTCGTGGCGCTGGAAGGCGATGCCGCGCCGCAAATCCTGTCCAACGTCGTGCTTTCGCAGATCGAGGAACATGCCGCCTTCGGCGGTGTCGTGCCCGAGATCGCCGCCCGCGCCCATGTCGAGGCGCTGGACGGCATCATCGAGGCGGCGCTGGCCGATTCGGGCACAACCCTTGCCGATATCGATGCCATCGCCGCCACCGCCGGCCCCGGCCTAGTCGGCGGCCTGATCGTCGGGCTGATGACGGCCAAGGCGATCGCCGCCGCCGCAGGCAAGCCGCTGATCGCCGTCAACCACCTCGAAGGCCACGCGTTGACGGCGCGGCTGACCGATGGGCTCGAATTTCCCTATTTGCTGCTGCTGGTCTCCGGCGGTCACACGCAGATCCTGGCGGTGCGCGGTGTCGGCGACTATCAGCGCTGGGCCACCACCATCGACGACGCGCTCGGCGAAGCCTTCGACAAGACCGCCAAGATGCTCGGCCTGCCCTATCCAGGCGGACCGAGCGTCGAGACGGCGGCTCTATCAGGTGACGCCTCGCGCTTTGCCTTCCCTCGGCCGATGAAGGGTTCGGCGCAGCCCGACTTCTCCTTCTCCGGCCTGAAGACCGCCGTGCGCCAGGCGGCGACCGCGATCGAGCCGCTGAGCGACCAGGACGTCGCCGACATCTGCGCCTCGTTCCAGGCAGCGGTCGCCGATGCGCTGGCCGACCGCGTTTCGCGCGCGCTGGCGCGATTCAGCCAGACATTTCCCGACACGAAAAACCCTGCGCTGGTGGTTGCCGGCGGCGTCGCCGCCAACCGCACCATCAAGGCAACGCTGGAACGGTTGTGCGCCGAGGCCGGTTTCACCTTCGTCGCGCCACCGCTCAAGCTTTGCACCGACAATGCCGCGATGATCGCCTGGGCCGGCATCGAACGGCTGCGGGAAGGCATGGCGCAGGAGAACGGCTTCGATTTCGTGCCGCGCTCGCGCTGGCCGCTGGACAGCATCTCGGCGCCGATGGTCGGTTCCGGCCGGCGCGGAGCCAAGGCATGACTGGTCCAAGCGAGAACAGTCAGGGCATGGCCCGTCCCGGTAAAGGCGGCTGGCAGGTCGCCGTGCTGGGCGGCGGCGCCTGGGGCACGGCGCTGGCGCTGGCCATGCTGCGCGCCGGCCATAAGGTGCGGCTGTTCGCGCGCGATCCGGAAACCGTGGCGGCGATCGGCCAAGGCCAGAATCCGCGCTATCTGCCCGGCATCGCCATTGCGCCCGGCATCGAGGCGACATCGGACATTGCGGCAGCGCTCTCGGGCGCCGATTGCGTGCTGGCGGTGACGCCGGCGCAATCGCTGCGGGCGACGCTGACGGCCGCGAAGGACCATATACCGGGTGGCATCCCGCTTGTTCTCTGCGCCAAGGGCATCGAGCGCGACACCGGCGCCTTGCTGTCGGCAATTGTCGAGGAAATCCTGCCGCGAAATCCGGTTGCCGCACTGTCGGGCCCGAGCTTCGCCACCGATGTCGCCCGCGGCCTGCCGACGGCGGTGGTGGTCGCCGCCCGTGACGAGGCGCTGGCGGTCGACCTTGCCGCCCGCTTTTCCGCCGAAAACCTGCGTTGCTATTCGAGCGACGACCTGATCGGCGTCGAGATCGGCGGCGCCTTGAAGAATGTCTTTGCCATTGCCGCGGGCGCCGTCACCGGCGCCGGGCTCGGCGCCAGCGCCCAGGCCGCCATGGTGACGCGCGGCTTCGTCGAACTGCGCCGCATCGGTGCCGCCTTCGGCGCCAGGCCCGAGACCTTGATGGGGCTTTCCGGCCTTGGCGACCTGTTGCTGACCTGTTCGTCGGCCCAATCGCGCAACTTCGCCTACGGGCTGGCGCTCGGGCAAGGCAAGGCGCTTGCCGGACTGGCGCTGGCCGAGGGCGTGCCGACGGCGGCGATCGCCGCCCGCATCGCCGCCGAGCGCGGCATCGACGCGCCGATCATCGCTGCCGTGGCAGCCATACTGGACGGCGCCATCACCATCCGCCAGGCCGTGACGGGCTTGATGACCCGGCCGCTGAAGACCGAAACCAACGATTGATCCCCCAACTTCAACCCCCCAATTTCAATCTCAACGACCAGGAGAAAGACCATGCTGTTTGCTTTTGTTTGCAAGGATAAGCCCGGAAGCCTGCAGGTGCGCCTCGACACGCGGCCCGAGCATGTCGCCTTTCTCGAAGGGCTGAATGCGGACAAGAAACTGGCCTTCGCCGGTCCGTTCCTCGATGCCGACGGCAAGCCCAACGGCAGTCTCGTGGTCGTCGAGGCGCCGGATCTGGCCGCGGCGCAGGCCTTGTCGGCCGCCGACCCCTATGCCAAGGCGGCTCTGTTCGAAAGCGTCGAAATTCGCCAGTGGAACTGGACGTTCAACAAGCCGGCGGCTAGTTAATTCCGGTTGCCCGCACCTGGATCGCACGGAGGAGAAACATGAACTACTGGCTGTTCAAATCCGAACCCTCGGTTTTCTCCTTCGAGGCGTTGAAGGCCAAGGGCAAGGCAGGCACGCAATGGGACGGCGTGCGCAACTACGCCGCCCGCAACAACATGAAGGCCATGCAGATCGGCGATCTCGGCTTCTTCTACCATTCCAATGAGGGGCTCAACATCGTCGGCATCGCCGAAGTCTGCGCGCTGGCCCACCCCGACACCACTTCGGATGATCCGCGCTGGGAATGCGTGGACATCCGCGCGGTTCGCGATGTGCCGAACCCGCCGACCCTGGAACAGGTAAAAGCCAATCCGAAGCTTGCCGAAATGGCGCTGGTGCGGCTCGGCCGGCTTTCCGTGCAGCCGGTGACCCCGGCCGAATGGAAGGAAGTCTGCCGCATGGGCGGCCTGACGCCCGCTCCGTGACGGCGCTCACCCCGCACGGCGCGAAGCAATTCATCCTCGACAACACGGCGCTGATGGCGCCGCCGCACGTGCCGGAGATTCTGCTGCGCCTCGCCGGTGAAGCGCACGATCTGTGGCAGCGGACCGAGGACGAACTGGTCGAGATCGGCCTGCCGCCGCCCTTCTGGGCCTTTGCCTGGGCAGGCGGCCAGGGCCTTGCCCGCTATGTCCTGGACAATCCCGACACGGTGCGGGGCAAGCGCGTGCTCGACTTCGCCTCGGGCTCCGGCCTTGTCGCCATCGCCGCCGCCAAGGCGGGCGCCGCCGAAGTGATCGCCGCCGACATCGACCCGTTCTGCGCCACCGCGATCCGCCTCAACGGCGAGGCCAATGGCGTCGGGATCGGCTTCCTCGGCACGGATTGCATCGGCACCGATGCGGGCTGGGACGTGGTGCTGGCCGGTGACGTTTTCTACGACAAATCCTTCGCCGACCGCCTGATGCCATGGTTTGCGACACTCAAGGCGCGCGGAGCCGAGATCTTCGTCGGCGATCCCGGCCGGTCGTATCTGCCGAAATCGGGGTTGGAGCCGCTTGCAGTCTATGAGGTGGAAGTCACGCGGGCGCTGGAGGATTCCCTAGTCAAGCGCACCACCGTCTGGCGCTTTGCTTGACGCCATCGCCGAAGCGCCTGATACAGAATGCATGCATGTCGCATGGCCTGCATCTGGAGGGGGAAGCTCATGGATTTTTCAGCAGTGAACTGGCTGGCGGTCATTGCCGCCGCCGTCTTGGCCTGGCTGTTCGGCGCCGCCTGGTACATGGTGTTGAGCAAGCCGTGGCTGAAGGCCGCCAAGCTCGATCCGGCGACGATGAAGAAATCGCCGCTGCCTTTCGTCATCAGCTTCGTCGCCGAACTGGTCATGGCCTACATCATGGCGCTGGTGGTCGGGGCGATGACCGGCGGTGAACCGACATTGCTCGCCGGGCTTGTCTTCGGTTTCGTGCTCTGGCTGGGTTTCGTCGCCACGACGCTGTCGGTCAACCATCGCTACGAGAATTTCGGCTGGGACCTGACCCTCATCGACGGTGGCCACTGGCTGGGCGTCTTGTTGATCGTCGGCGCGGTGATCGGCTGGTTCGGCGCCGCGGCAAGCTAAGCCGGCGCATTGTCGATGGCGGACGAGTCCGGATTTCCACGCGACCAGGTGTTCACCCGGATCTGCCACGTCAAGCAAGGCTATGACGACCGGCGCCGCCACATCGTCCGCGAATTCGAGCGGCGCGGCGTGCCGGTCTATTTTTACACGGACTGGGACCAGGCAGACATCACGCCGGAAATCCGAAACGAGCTGGTCGCGCCCGCCCTTACCCACCTGGCGACCGTCTCGCTGGCGCTGAAACATGTCGGCATCTGGCGCGATTTCCTCGAGACCGACCAGCCCTACTGCCTGGTTTTCGAGGACGACGTCTTCCTCGCCCGCGACTTCGTCGCCAAGTTCCGGCAGGGGCTGGCTGAACTCGGCGGCTCAACGCGCAAGGCCGTCATCTATCTCGGCAATGGCAGCAACTACTACACGCCGAGTTGGAAATTGCGGAAGGGCCAGAAGCTTTATCCGGCTCTCCATGCAAGATGCGCCGATTCCTACCTTATCACCCGCCCGGTTGCCGAGGCCCGCTGCGCCTGGATCGCGCAAAACAAGATATCGACGGCGATCGACCACCAGATTGAGCAGATGGACGAGAGGCTCGGGGTTGAGATGCTTTGGTTCGAGCGGCCGATTGCCGAGCAGGGCAGCGAGAACGGCTCATTTCACACCTCCGTCGCCGGCAAAAAGCAGCCGCTTTTCTACAAAAAGCTGAAATGGACCCTGAAGAAGTTCCGACGCATGATCTTCGGCTACAACGCCCGGTCGTGACCGAAAGACAGGCCCGGCAGCCGCCTACACCTTCTCCGTGCCGTGCGTCTTTGCCGCTTCCTCCAGCAGCCACTCACGAAACGCTGCGATGCGGGCGTCGTCCTTCACGGTTTCCGGATAGACCAGGAAATAGGCGAATTCCGGCGCGACCTTGATGCCGAGCTCGAAGGGGCGCACGAGACGCCCCTGCGACAAATCATTGGCGACCATGGCGAAGTCGGCCAGCGCCACGGCATTGCCGTCGAGTGCCGCCTGCGTGGCATCGGTCGAGGAACCGAAGACGAGCGTGCGGCTGTCGTCGAAATCGTCGACGCCGGCCGCCTGCATCCACATGCTCCAGTTCGGCCAGGTGACGCCTTGCCGCGACCAATCGATATGCGCGAGCGTATGCCGGAAGAGATCGCGCGGTTCGTTGAGCGGCGGCCCGGAAGCCAGCAGCGCCGGGCTGCACACCGGGATGATGATGTTGTCGAACAGCCGGTGCGCGCAAAGCCCGGCATATCTGCCGGTGCCGAACCGGATGCCGATATCGACGTCGTCGCGCTCGAAGTCCCTGACATCGTAGGTGATGTCGAAACGCAACTCGATGCCCGGCCTCTGACCGCGGAAATCGTCGATGCGCCGCATCAGCCATTTCGTCGCGAACTGCGCGTCGAGCGTCACCTTCAAGAGCGCCGTGCCGCGCGTCATCTTGTGGGCGCGCGACACCGCACGGTTGAGCAGGTCGAGCGCATCGATCGACGCCTCGTGAAGCACGTTTCCCGCTTCCGTCAACCGCATGGTGCGGCTGGTGCGGGTGAACAGCACCAGATCAAGCTGATCCTCGATTTCCTTGACCTGATGGCTGACCGCGGCCGGCGTCAGCCCAAGCTCGTCGGCGGCGCGGGTGAAATTGAGGAGACGCGCCGCCGCCACGAAGGTCCTCAGCGCGCGCGTTCCGGGCAGGAGGCGAGACATCTGATCTCCAAATAAAACTTGATGATCTGAAAAGAACTACTCGTTTCCCGTTTGTTTTTCAATCCGGCATGATCTCGACATCGAGATACCTTCAAACCGGATTTGATATCCGGAGAAACCGGATAAAGCCATGACCGACATCGCTCTGAAGTCCCATACCGCCCTGAAATCATCTCTCCCGCAGTGGCTGCGCGCCACGTTCGACTGGCTGCGCCAGGCCAACGTCGCCGCCAGGCTTCCCTTGGAATCGGTCGACGACCTTTCCGACCGTGAACTGCGCGATATCGGCGGCGAACGCCGCGACATCGCCAGGGCGATGGACCGGGAACTCCGTGAAATCGGACTGCTGGGCACGGGTTGGCAGAAGCGATAGAAAAGGAAGTGGGCAGTAGGGGATAGACGTAGAAAGAGATCCCTACTGCCTACTGCCTACTGCCCATTCCCTACCGCACCACCTTCACCACCGTCCTACCCGACAGCAGCGGCAGCAGCCGGGCCATCGTGCGCGCGGTCACCGCCACGCAACCTTGCGTCGGCGTGAAATCCGGTCGCGCCAGGTGGAAGAAGATGGCGCTGCCGCGCCCGCGGCGGCGCGGCGCGATGTTCCAGTCGAGCACCAGGCAGGCGTCGTAGAGCCGGTCGTCGCGCCGCATGCGCTCATGGCTGGCGCCATAGGGGATCTTGACAGGCCTGTTGTAGTTGCGGTCGTCTGATACCTCGCACCAGCCGAGGTCGGGCCCGATCGGCGTCATCGCCAGCCGCGTCCGGCGGCCACCGGCAAACTGATCTCCCCGGAAATAACCCGACAGGATCCGCATCGAGCCGAGCGGCGTGGCGCCATCGCCCTCGCGCTTGTCGGCCGAGATGCCGCCACGCCCGAGCGCGCAGGCAAACACGGTTTTTCCGGCCTGCAGCAGGCCCTGGCTGGGGTGGCCGGGCCTTGCCCGCACGGTCAGCACACGCAGCCGTTTCGGCAAAATTGCGCCGGCTGCATTGCGATCGCGTTTTTTCTTGTATGATCGTGCCACGGAACAAATCACTGTGATCGGCTATTGTGTCGGCCAGCTTCCGCATAAATACGCAGCGGTCAACTGAATTTCATTTTCAAAACAACGGATTGATCCATGACTTCACGCACCATCCTAATCGTCGACGACGACGACGACCTGCGCGGCACACTGGTCGAGCAACTCGCCCTCTACGAGGAATTCGACGTGCTGCAGGAAGCGACTGCGGCAAAAGGCGTCACGGCGGCACGCGGCGGCCTCATCGACCTGCTCATCATGGATGTCGGCCTGCCCGACATGGACGGCCGCGAGGCCGTCAAAATCCTGCGCAAGGGCGGCTATAAGGCGCCCATCATCATGCTGACCGGCCACGACACCGATTCGGACACGATTCTGGGTCTCGAGGCCGGCGCCAACGATTATGTGACGAAGCCGTTCCGCTTCGCGGTGCTGCTGGCGCGCATCCGTGCCCAGCTGCGCCAGCACGAGCAGAGCGAGGACGCCACCTTCTCGGTCGGCCCCTACACCTTCAAACCCAGCCAGAAGCTGCTCATCGACCCGCGTGGCGGCAAGGTGCGGCTGACGGAGAAGGAAGCCTCGATCATCAAATATCTCTACCGCGCCGACCAGAAGGTGGTGACGCGCGACGTGCTGTTGGAGGAAGTCTGGGGCTACAATTCCGGCGTCACCACGCACACGCTGGAAACCCATGTCTACCGGCTGCGCCAGAAGATCGAGCGCGATCCTTCCAATGCGGAAATTCTTGTGACAGAAAGCGGTGGCTACAAGCTGGTTCCTTAAACATTTCATTATCCAATAAGCGGTCTGGGCGGGACCGCTTTCGGGTGCGATCCTGTTGGAGGGGATTAAGGATCGACTCGTGAAGGAGGGATTGGACTGACCGTTCGGGGACGCAGCTAGAGATGGCGTTGGATGACGACATCCGCATTCTGTCCGCCGTGAGGCTCTTCCAGGGTTTCACGCAGGAACAGCTGCGCCTGCTCGCCTTCGGCGCCGAGACCACCCTGCTGCAGGCCAACCACAAGCTCTACCGCGAGGACGACGAGGCCGATTCGGCCTATGTCGTGGTCAGCGGACGCATCGTGCTCTATCGCGAGCAGAGTGGCGAGCGTATCCCGATCGGCACCGCCGGCCCCGGCACCATGCTCAGCGAACTGGCATTGATCGCCGACACCAATCGGCTGACCAGCGCGTCGGCCGAAATCGATTCGGAAGTGATCCGGCTCAGCCGCAAGATGTTCCGCCGCATCCTCGAGGAATATCCGGAACTGGCGGTGAAGCTGCACCAGCGCATCTCCGAGGAATTCCAGGACATGATCCGCCGCATCGAGGAACTGGCGCCACGGTTTTCGGGTAGGTGAGAGCCGCGAATGGACTTCCGGCTTGTTCGAGCCACCGAAAATGACCTGCCCTTCATCATGGCCACCGAACGGCGCGCAGGCTACGATGCCTTTGTCGGACGCTGGGATGAGCCATGTCATCGCCAAGCCTTTGCCGACGGCACCCACGCCTATTTCGTAGGGATCGAAGGCTCGGCGCCGATCGGCTTCGTGATCTTGCGCGGTTGGGCTTCTGCCGAACGTGTGACACTGGTCAAGCGCATTGCCGTTGTCGCGCCGGGCCAAGGCCAGGGCCGGATGCTGCTGGCGGCAGCGATTGACCGGGCCTTTGTCGAAACCGACGCCTATCGGCTATGCATCGGCCTCTTTCCGGACAACCATCGCGCGCGGCGCGCCTACGAGGCTGTTGGATTCACAGCCGAAGGTATTGCGCGAGGAAGCGCGCTTTTCAATGGCGTGCACCGCGACGAACTGGTCATGGCGCAGCTGCGGCCGGAATGGGAACGTCGAGCAGGGACGCCGGCCTAAGGTGTGTTGAGATTCAGGTCAGGCCGAGCCGAAAATGGTGGCTTTCGAGAACCGGAGCGGAGCGTACTTTTGGGTACGTGAGCACCGGAAGCGCAGGAAGCCGCTATTTGCAGGCCGGCCTCACCTGAATATCGACATACCTAATCCAGGTCGAAGCGCGCGATGACAGGAACATGGTCCGACGGCCGCTCCCAGCCGCGCGCCGCGCGCAGTATTTCGTAGCCGGCGAAATCAGGCACCAGATTGGGCGACGACCAGACATGGTCGAGCCGCCGGCCCCGGTTCGATGCTTCCCAGTCCTGCGCGCGATAACTCCACCAGGTGTAGAGCTTCTGGTCTAGTGGCACGTTGTGCCGCATCAGGTCGACCCAATTGCCGGCGAGCCGCATCGCCTCGAAGTTTTCGGTCTCGACCGGCGTGTGGCTGACCACATTGAGCAATTGCTTGTGCGACCAGACGTCGTGCTCGAGCGGCGCGATGTTGAGATCGCCGACCAGCACCGAGGCGGACACCTCTGTGTGCTCGGCGCGAATAGCGTTCATCTCGGCGACGAAATCGAGCTTGTGCTTGAATTTCTTGTTGATTTCGGGATCGGGCTCGTCGCCGCCCGCCGGAACGTAGAAATTGTGCAGCAGGATCGTCTTGCCGCCGGCGCGCACCGTCACCGACAGATGCCGGCTGTCCTCGATCTCGCAGAAGCGGCGCTTTTCGACCACCTCGATCGGCCGCCGCGCCACCGTGGCGACGCCGTGATAGCCCTTCTGGCCATGGAAGGCGATGTGCTGGTAGCCGAGCCTGCGGAATGCCTTTTCCGGGAACAGCTCGTCGGGAACCTTGGTTTCCTGCAGGCAAAGCACGTCGGGCGCGTACTCGTCGAGCAGTCGCTCCACGATCGGCATGCGCAGACGAACCGAATTGATGTTCCAAGTGGCGACGGAAAAGGGCATTTGGCAATCCGGACAGCGTGCAGCCAGCCAGGATCGATAGGCCCTGACGGAGAAGACGCCTTTTGAGGGAGTCAGTCCGGAAACTGCCAGCCGCGGGCAGCAAAGACAAGCCGGGCGCCAGTTATTGATCTCGGCGCCCCTCATTGGCCTGCCGGGCATTTCTCCCCGCAAACGGGGAGAAAGAAACTGGTTTCAGCGCCGCCGCCGCAAACTTGCCGTAGCGACGGGAGCTATCTTGTCTTGGTGTTCAGCTCGCGGTTCGCCGTATAGTCGATGGCAAAGGTGTCGGGCGCGAAGCTGACGCCTTCCTTGGTGTTGAAGATCATCACCGTGGTGTCCTTGCCTTGCGCGTCGGTGATCGTCCACTGGCGCAGATCATAGGTTTTCGGATCGAACATCATGGTGATGCGCGCATTGCCGAACACCGACTTGTCGGAAAGCTGGATGGTGGTGAGATCGTCTTCTTCCTTGACGCTCTTGACGCGGTCGCCGGAGAGGTCGATCCGGTCATCGAGCAGCAGCTTCAGCGGCGTCTTCGACAGCGGATAAAGGTCCGATGTGTTCATTTTCTTGTTGAGTATGACCACCGACTTGCCGTCGGAAATCACCTTGAAATTCGACGCTCCATCATAGTTGAAGCGGATCTTGCCCGGCCGCTCGAGGAAGAATTTGCCGCCGGTCTGCTCGCCCTTGGGGCCAAACTGCACGAATTCGCCGCTCATCGATTTGACCGAGGAAAAATGGTCGGCGATCTTCTGCGCGGCGGCGGGCACGGCCGCCTGCGCCGAAGCCAGCAGCTCGAACCCGGGCACCACGTTGAAGGCGGCTGCACCCGTAGCGACAAGGCCGAAGCCGAGGAGCTGGCGGCGGGTCGGGGCAAAATCGCTGAGCTTGGAAAGATCGTTTTTCATGTCGGTCACTCTCGTGGTGATTCCTGTATCTGTCGCTGTCCTGAACCCCCAGTTGGGCTGAAGTTTGGCGGGGCGAACGCTGCTTAGTTGCTGAACGCGCCAGAGGGTTCGAAGTTGCCGTGAGCTCCCCGCCATCAGAACTTGTCGTCCTCGGTCGGCACCAGGATTTCGCGTTTTCCGGCATGGTTGGCCGGGCCGACGATGCCTTCCTTTTCCATCTTCTCGATGATCGAGGCGGCGCGGTTATAGCCAATGCCGAGCCGGCGCTGGATGTAGCTGGTCGACGCCTTGCCGTCGCGCAGCACCACCGCCACCGCCTGGTCGTAGGGGTCGTCGGAATCCTCGAAATTGCCGCCGCCACCGCCGCCGGAGCCACCGCCCTTGCCGGACGGCTCGTCCTCATCCTCGTCATCATCCTCGGTGATGGCGTCGAGATATTCGGGCACGCCCTGCAGCTTCAGGTGCCCGACGATCTTCTCGACCTCGTCGTCGGATACGAAGGGGCCATGCACGCGCTGGATGCGGCCGCCGCCGGCCATGTAGAGCATGTCGCCCATGCCGAGCAGCTGCTCGGCGCCCTGCTCGCCCAGAATGGTGCGGCTGTCGATCTTCGATGTCACCTGGAAGGAGATGCGGGTTGGGAAGTTGGCCTTGATGGTGCCGGTGATGACGTCGACCGACGGACGCTGCGTCGCCATGATGACATGGATGCCGGCGGCGCGCGCCATTTGCGCCAGGCGCTGCACCGCGCCCTCGATGTCCTTGCCGGCGACCATCATCAGGTCGGCCATCTCGTCGATGATGACGACGATGTAGGGCATCGGCTCGAGATCGAGGTCCTCCGTCTCGTAGATCGCCTCGCCGGTCTGGCGGTCGAAGCCGGTCTGCACGGTGCGCGAGATTTTTTCGCCCTTTTTCTCAGCCAGCTGGACCCGTGCGTTGAACCCGTCGATGTTGCGCACGCCGACCTTGGACATCTTGCGGTAGCGGTCCTCCATCTCGCGCACGGTCCATTTCAACGCCACCACCGCCTTCTTCGGATCGGTGACGACCGGCGTGAGCAGATGCGGGATGCCGTCATAGACGGAGAGTTCCAGCATCTTCGGATCGATCATGATCAGCCGGCATTCCTGCGGTGTCAGCCGGTAGAGCAGCGACAGGATCATGGTGTTGATGGCGACCGACTTGCCGGAGCCGGTGGTGCCGGCGACCAGCACGTGCGGCATCTTGGCGATGTCGACGATGACGGCCTCGCCATTGATGGTTTTGCCCAGCGCCAGCGCGAGCTTTGCCTTGGTCGTCTCAAAATCGCGGCTCGCCATGATCTCGCGCAGATACACCGTCTCGCGCTTGGCGTTCGGCAATTCGATGCCGATGGCGTTGCGGCCGGGCACCACGGCGACGCGGCAGGCGATCGCGCTCATCGAGCGGGCGATGTCGTCGGAGAGGCCGATGACCCGCGACGATTTGATGCCGGGCGCGGGTTCCAGCTCATAGAGGGTGACGACGGGACCCGGGCGCACGGCGATGATCTCGCCCTTGACGCCGAAATCCTCCAGCACGCCTTCAAGCAGGCGCGCATTCTGTTCCAGCGCATCCTTCGACAGGCTCGGGTCACGCGCGACGTTCTTCGGTTCGGACAGGAAATGCAGCGACGGCATCTCGAACTTGTCCGAGCCGATCAGCGAGGTCTGCGCCTCGCGCTGGACGCGTGCGCCAGGCGTCGGCCGCGGCGCCGGCGCCTCGACGCGGGTGGCGGCATCCGAACGGAACTGCTGCACCTTGGCCGTTGGCGCCGCACGGCGCTGGGTGACGGGCTCCTCGTCGAAATCCATGTCCTCGTCGTCGCGGTCGAAGATGTCGTCATCGTCTGGATCGACGGATACGCTGCGGTCATTGACCATGGCGGCGAAGAATTCCGGCTCGACGCGGGCGCGGCCATCCGGGCTCATCCGTTGCTCGGCGAATTCGGCCGATTCGACGCGCTCGGCGGCACGCCGCCAGGCGCTGGGGCGCGGCTCCATCTCCGGCTCGTACTCGTCGCGTTCCTGCCTGCGGCGCACCGCGCGGCGATGCATCCACGCGCGCAACGACAGCCACCAATGGGTGATGGCGCCGAGCGCCAATATGCCCTCGTCGCCCTCATCCTCTTCATTGTCGAACAGAAGATCGTCCTCGCGCGGGTCCGCGGCCGCCGGCTCTTCCATCACGGCGAAGCCGTTCTTGCGCCCGATCAGCGCCGAGCCATAGGCGAACAGCCAGAGCGCCGGCACGGCCAGCAGCACGGCGAGCACGCTGGCGATCAGCCCGGTCGGATAGCCGCCGATCAGCACGCCGGGAATCTTGAGCACCATGTCGCCAAACACGCCGCCGAGGCCGGTGGGCAGCGGCCAGGTCTTGGGCGGAACGATGCAGCCGGCGATCGCGGCGGCGAGCAGCGCGAAGCCGAACCAGAACAGCCCACGCTTGGGCAGCCTGTCGACGCCGCGCGCCGAAAACAAGAGATACCCCCAGATGACAGCCGGAACCAGCGCCGCGACAGCGGCAAGGCCGAAGAACTGCATGGCGAGGTCGGAGAAAACCGCGCCGGCATAGCCCATGGCGTTGGTGACGGTGTTGCTGGTGGCGTGTGAGAAGCTTGGATCGGCAACGTTCCAAGTGGCGAGGCTGGCAACCCCGAAGGCCACAGCCAGAAACATGCCGGCGCCGACCAGCCGGCCGACCTGGCGCCGCGCGAAAGCCTGGATGCCGTGCCCCGTATCGGTCATCGCGAGCGGTGCTGAAGCCCCTGAACGCATGCTCTTCCCCGTCAGTGATTGCCTGGCCCGAGCGCATGACGCACTCCGGCAGATTCGGATGCCAGACTATCGGTGGGAAGGTTAAGGGGGCATTAACTATAAGAGGTTGAGATCATCAAACTCGTCACTTCAGGTTGCAGCGGAAGCGGGCGGGATGTGCAATGTCGCCGTGCGGCCACCGGGGTGGATAGAGGCATGCGGTCTATCTTCCTTCGCGGGGCGGCCCTGGCCTGGGCAGGGCTTAGTCTCCTGCTTGCTGCGCACTGGTTTGTCGAACTCGGGATGGTGGGCTTTCCGGATGGTCACGTGACGCCCTTTGCCAGGGCGACCGGCCCGCTCCTGCACCTGCTCGCCTCCGCTTGCCTGATACAGGGCCTGTATTTTCTGTACAGGGCTCTCTTCGGCAAGGCATTTTTGGTGCCGGGTCTTGGCCTGCAAATTCTGATTGCGGCCGTACTGACGGTGGCGCCGACGTTGATTGTCCGCAATTGCCCCCGTTCCCAGATGTGCAGCAGTGCCTATGAGGCGCTGACAAACACCATGATGGACGACGGCACCGGCGGATAGACTCCGCCATCGGACGGGCATCGGGAACGCCTGCGGTCTCCGCCAAGGCGTACTGGCAAACGAAACAATGGCGGGCACCTGGACCCGCCATCGTTTCGCTCGACAACAAAAGGATCGGGCCTCTGCCCGATCCCGCGCGATCACTTGTGACCGGCGTACATCATCAGGTTGGCGCAGAATTCGGCGTGAGGCTTGCTCATCGCTGCGTCCTGGCACTCCTTCATCATCTGGTCCTGCTTGTCCTTGGCCGTCGAGGCCCAGGCTGCCTTGAAATCCGCCTCGGACTTCATGGTCTTCATGCCGGCATCGGTGAAGAACGGCGCCATATTGTCAGGCTCGTCGAGCGCGCCAGCAAGCGCAACGCCGCCGACCATCGACAGAGCCAGTGCTCCCAGGAAGATGTTCTTGATGTTCATCAGTTGGTTCCTTCCCTGTTGGTAGCGAGCACCAGAACGGCGCTCGCACCTCCAGTACGGAGCCGGGAGGCTCTATGTTTCTCCTCGTTGGCTGATCACGCGAACGTGATCGCATCGAAAAACGATTCCTCCTTCTTCTTTTCGAAGCGTTCGATTTTCCAAAAAAAGAGGCCCGAATTGCTTCGGGCCTCAATGCGTGAGCCTCTTTCGAGAACGTCACGACGGGATCTCTGGAGTAGCTCCGGGAAAGCCGAATTGCAGGTTTTCCCGGGATTGCGTGAAAATATGGGGCCGGCGGGAGGAGGATCCGCCGGCCCCTTGGCGAAGCTTGCCTTACGGCACCACTTCGCCATGCTGGGAGATGTCGAGGCCTTCGACCTCTTCCTGGGTCGTCGGACGCAGGCCGACCAGCGCCTTGACGATGTAGAGGATCACGAAGGTGGCGATCGCCGTCCACAGGATGGTGAAGACGATGCCGTAGAGCTGCTTGCCGATGGAAGCGTCTTTGCCGAGTGCATTGATCGCCGGATCGGCGAGCACGCCGGTCAGCAACGCACCGACCACGCCGCCGACGCCATGGACGCCGAAGGCATCGAGCGAGTCGTCATAGCCGAACATGTGCTTCACCTTGACCGCCGAGATGTAGCAGACCACGCCGGCGACGATGCCGACGATGAAGGCGCCGGTCGGGTTGACGAAGCCGGAAGCCGGCGTCACCGCGACGAGACCGGCGACGGCGCCCGAGATGATGCCGAGCACCGAGGGCTTCTTGGCGACGATCCATTCGGCGAACATCCAGGCGAGAGCCGCCGCGGCGGTGGCGACCTGGGTGTTGAGCATGGCGGCACCGGCAAGGCCGTCGGCTGCCAGTTCCGAACCGGCGTTGAAGCCGAACCAGCCGACCCACAGCAGCGAAGCGCCGATCACCGAATAGACCAGGTTGTGCGGCGCCATGTTGGTGGTGCCGTAGCCTTCGCGCTTGCCCAGGACCAGCGCGCAGACCAGGCCCGCGACACCGGCGTTGATGTGGACGACCGTGCCGCCGGCGAAGTCGAGCACGCCGGCCGCGCCAAGGAAGCCGCCACCCCAGACCCAATGCGCGATCGGCGCATAGACGACCAGCAGCCACAGGGCCATGAAGATCAGCAACGCCGAGAACTTCATGCGCTCGGCGAAGGCACCGGCGATGAGGGCAGGCGTGATGATGGCGAAGGTCATCTGGAACATCGAGAAGACGAACTCAGGAATGTTCGCGACCCCTGGCAGCCACAGCGTCGAGACGGTGATGCCGTGATGGAAGAATCTCGAGAAGCCGCCGATGTAGCTGTTCATGCTGGCGGATTCATTGGTGGTGAAGGCCAGCGAATAGCCGAACATGAACCACAGCACCGTTACCAGGCAGGTGATGGCGAAGCTCTGCATGATGGTGGCGAGCACGTTCTTCTTGCGCACCATGCCGCCGTAGAACAGCGCCAGGCCCGGAATGGTCATCATCAGCACCAGGGCCGTCGAGGTCAGCATCCAGGCGGTGTTGCCGGTGTCGAGCACCGGGGTGGGCGCGGCAGCCGGTGCGGCGGCGGCAGCGGCCGGAGCGGCTTCCTGCGCAAAGGCGGCGACGCTGCCCAATGCTGCCAGAGCAAGCGAGCCCAGAAGGGCCGCCCGTCCCGTCGTCTTCAAGGTGGAAGAAATATTCATTGAACTCTCCATTGGAATACGTGTTCGCCGCTCAGAGCGCGTCGGTGTCTGTTTCGCCGGTGCGGATGCGCACCGCCTGATCGATGCCGAAAACGAAGATCTTGCCGTCGCCGATCTGGCCGGTCTTGGCCGCGGCGGTGATGGCTTCGACGGCCTTGTCGACCATGTCGGCACTGACAGCGACCTCGATCTTGATCTTCGGCAGGAAACTGACCGCGTATTCCGCTCCGCGATAGATTTCCGTATGTCCCTTCTGACGCCCGTAGCCTTTGACTTCGGTGACGGTCAGGCCCTGGATGCCGACGGCGGTAAGCGCTTCGCGTACCTCGTCCAGCTTGAACGGCTTGATGATTGCCATCACGATTTTCATAAGGTTTCACCCTTTGCTGTTGCGGTCCCCCGCGTTTGCACGACTTCACCGATCCCAAAGAGCCGGAGAGTGCACACAAGGATTCAAGCTCCGTGCCAAGTGCCGAAGCAGCATGTTAACCTGTTGTAAACACAGGGAATGAGGCGATGGGAGGCAGCGGGTGCCAATGCCTGCGGCACGCCACATGCTCAAAAAATATGCAATTTTTCGAATTTGCCTAATTTGCCGGCTTTGAGCATGATCCCGAAAAATCGAGCCCGGTTTTCCCGGACAAACGGTTTTCGTTTGCCCGGTGATCCTGCTCAAACAAGACTCGCAATGCTCAACGCTTGAGCCGGATCAACCCTTCCTGGGCCATCGAGGCGATCAGCGTGCCGTCGCGCGCATAGAGCGTGCCGCGGCTGAAGCCGCGCGACCCCGAACTCGACGGGCTGTCCTGCGCATAGAGCAGCCAGCCGTCGAGCGAATGCGGCCGATGGAACCACATCGAATGGTCGAGGCTCGCCGCCTGGATATCGGGATCGAACAGGCCGCGCCCATGCGCGAAGGTCGAGGTGTCCAATAGCGTCATGTCGGAGAGATAGGCCAGCAGCACCGATTGCAGCGCGCGGTCATCGGGAACCGGGCCGCCAAGGCGGATCCAGACGTTCTGCCGGGGCGGCAGCTTGTCGCGGCTTTCATAGTGCTGGAGATTGACCGGCCTGAGTTCCAGCGGCCGTTCGCGCGCCCAGAAGCGGCGCACCGCCTCCGGCACACGCTCGGCTCTTTCGAGCAGCTGGCGCTGCGTCAGCAGCCCTTCCGGCGGCGGCACGTCGTCGGGCAGCGCGAACTGGTGCTCCAGCCCCTTCTCGTCGACCTGGAACGAGGCTTCCAGCGAAAAGATCGCCTGTCCGTGCTGGATCGCCAGCACGCGTCGAGTGGTGAAGGAGCCGCCGTCGCGGATGCGGTCGACCTCGTAGACGATCGGCACCCTGATGTCGCCCGGCCGCATGAAATAGCCGTGCAGCGAATGCACGAAGCGGTCCGGCTCCACCGTCCGCTGCGCCGCTACCAGCGCCTGGGCGATGGTCTGGCCGCCGAACACGCGCTGCCACTCCACCTGGGGGCTGCGACCACGATACAGATTGTGTTCCAGCCTCTCGAGGTCGAGAATGCTCAGAAGCTCGTCGATCGCCGCCGTCATGTTTTGTGACCTCGCCGCAAAATTGCTATGGCGGTTTCCGACAGGAAGAACGAGCCGTCAAGGGCGCGAGCCCGGGCCGACGCGCAAGGAGCCAAGGCATGGAACGCAAGGCGGACGCCAAGACCAGATCCGGGCTCGATGTCCTCGTCGCCGGAGCAGGCTATGTCGGCCTGGCCACCGCCGTCTCGCTGAAACAGGCGCGACCGCATCTGGCCGTGGCGCTGGTCGATGCCGCGCCCGCCGGCGCCTGGCAACGCGACGGCCGCGCCTCGGCCATTGCCGCTGCCGCCTGCCGCATGCTCGACCAGCTCGGCGTCTGGGCCGAGATCGCGCCGCAGGCGCAGGCGATCACCGAGATGATCATTACCGATTCGCGCAGCGCCGATCCTGTGCGCCCGGTCTTCCTGACCTTTGGCGGCGAAGTGGCGCCGGGCGAGCCCTTCGCCCATATGGTCGCCAACAAGTCGCTCAACGGCGCCTTGCGCGCCAGGGCCGAAAAGCTCGGCATCGACATCATCGAAGGCGTCGCGGTGCAGGGTTTCGAGACCAATGGCGCCGGTATCACCGTGCATCTGGCCGACGGCGCCGCGCTGACGGCACGGCTGCTGGTCGCCGCCGACGGCGTCAATTCGAAGCTGCGCGACATGGCCGGCATCAAGACGGTGAAGTGGGACTATGGCCAGTCCGGCATCGTCTGCACCGTGGCGCATGAACGCCCGCACAATGGCCGCGCCGAAGAGCACTTCTTGCCCGCCGGCCCCTTCGCCACGCTGCCGCTGAAACCCGACGAAGACGGCACCAACCGCTCGTCGATCGTCTGGGTCGAACGCACGGAGGATGCCAAAACGCTGGTGGAAGGCGACGACCTCGTCTTCGAGCATGAACTGGAACAGCGTTTCAGCCTGAAGCTCGGCGAGATCCGCGTTGCCGACAAGCCGCGCGCCTGGCCGCTCGGCCTCACCATCGCGCGCGCCTTCGTCGCCCCGCGCGTGGCCCTTGCCGGCGACGCCGCCCACGGCATCCATCCGATCGCCGGCCAGGGCCTCAATCTCGGCTTCAAGGATGTGGCCGCACTTGCCGAAGTGATCGTCGAGGCCGACCGGCTCGGCCAGGACATCGGCGCGCTCGACGTGCTCGAACGCTACCAGCAATGGCGCCGTTTCGACACGGTGCAGATGGGCGTCACGACGGATGTGCTTAACCGGCTGTTTTCCAACGACATCACCCCGCTGCGCACCGTGCGCGACATCGGCCTCGGCCTCGTCGAGCGCATGCCGCGCCTGAAGGAGTTTTTCATCCGGCAGGCGTCGGGATTGTCCGCGGACACGCCGCGGCTGCTGAAAGGCGAGGCGATCTAGCCTTTCGTATAGTCAGGCCCAAAACGTGTCGGCAGGCCGTCGGCGAGTTTCAGCCAGGGGAGCTTCTCCTCAAAAGCGACATGCAACGTTGGTGCAAATTTTTCCGGGTCCTCCATCGCCGCGGCAAAAAAATGCATGACACCGGACATGTTCTTTGAGCGGAAAGACAGTGGCGAGCCACAGTGATCGCAAAATGTTCTTTCCACACCGGGAGAAGAGTTGAAGACCTTCGGAGGCTTGCTCAGCCATCGCCATTGGTCGTCCAAGACGCCAATATAGGTGGTCATCGGCGCAGAACATTGCCGCCGACAACTTTCACAATGACAGCTCACGCATGCTTGTGCCGGACCATCGACCTCAAAAGCAATGGCGCCACATAAACAATGACCGCGCATGCGAATTCTCCTTGAGCCAATCGACTGACCGATAATTTATACCGGTCGTAGTGGGGGAGCCGCCATGAAATGCGTTGAGCTCGAGCCCAATTCCGACATTCGAAGCAAGCGATTGTGCATGATCTTGGCGGCCATCAGACTGTCGCTGCGCCTTTGTGAGTCCGCAGCCGAGAGCGCCTCGCCAATACGCCGGCGAATATCGCCACAGCCTAGTTCACTTCAAAACCAAGCTTCTGCCGCAGCCGCAGCATGCGTTGGTCGGCGATCTCGAGGCGCATCTCGCCACCCTGGGCGGCGCGGTTGACCATCTGCAGCAGATCGTTGCGCTCGGCGACGTCGAGACGTTCGCGCAGGAACGGCGCCAGCTTGTCGATGACGATCGTGGTGTCGTCGATCTGCGCCGCCGCCCATTTGGCGTAAATCACCGCCTCGTCGGTTTTCTTCTTGTCGGCGATCTCGGAGATTACAGCGCGGATGACGGCCTCGCGCTGCGGCAGCACGGGGCCGTTCTCGGAAACGATCGCGGTAATCAGCGTCGCGGCGGCCACCACCGGATCGTCGATCGCCGTGAGCGGCGACAGGGCCGCCTGCTTGCGCAGTTTCTTGCGCCTGATGTTGCCTTGCACGCGCCCGACGACATCGGCGACCTCGCGCGCGGCATCGTTCATGGCCTTCATCCGGTACCACCAGAACGCCGCCGCACCCAGCACGCCAAGGACAGCAATCAGGAAAGGCATGTCGAAATCCCCCGGAAATCCGAGGGACGATAAGAGAACTGTCGCGCCGCTTCAACACGCGAGAGTTGCTTGCGGCGAAGAAACTTCAATTGCGGCTGGTGAAACTTAGGCGATTAAACAGCCGGTTTGTAGCCTCAGCCGCCAAGGCCAGGCACCACCTAAGACCCCGGTATAGTGTAGATCGCCCGGACCTCGACCGTGCCGAGTTCGGCCAGCGGAATACCGGCGGCGATGTCCAGCGCTTCGTCGAGAGTGTCGGCCTCGACCATGACGAAGCCGAGCAGTTGCTCCTTGGTTTCGGCGAAAGGGCCGTCGGTGACGAGGCGCTTGCCCTCGCGCCGGCGCACCGACTTCGACGTTCTCACCGATTGCAGCGCCTGCGCGATGATCAGCTTGCCCTCCTGGTCCAGGGACCTGTCATAGGCCAGTGAATCCGCGTCGAGCTTGGCCCCGCGCTCCACGGTCAATGCGTAGAGGTCCTTTTCCTCACCATAAACCAGGCAGACATATTTCATCGCGAGCTCTCCTGCTGAGACGAACCATAGGATGCGACGACGAGCGTGTCAGCCTTGCCGTCGATGGCCGCCGCATGGTCGAGAAGGCATGTCGCGACCCCGATGATGGCGACCGCCGCCAGCAGCCTGGCGAAGACGGGCGCAGGCGGATCCAGCCAGAAGTCTTCCTGTCGCTCAGGCCCATGGCCCGGGCTCTTCCACAGTGCGAAAAACAGATTGTCCATGTGAACCTCCATCAGGCCACAGATCCCATGGCCGCACACAGGACGGACGGGCTGGATGGAAGTCGACATTTTTGCGCGACTATTTTTTTCCGGGCTGCCCGGATTTTTCCGAAGGCAAATGCGCCGTCATCGTGCCGTGGTCCAAACAGTGCAGTGGTCTTCGCGCCGACCCGCGCTATAGTTGACCGGACGCCGGGCTTCACCCGGACCAAGTTCACGACAACCCCAAGTTCACGGCAACCAAGGAGGACTTCATGGACCGCACCGCAACCGCCGTCTGGAAAGGCAATCTGAAAGAAGGCAAGGGCACGCTCGACAGCCAGAGCGGGACGCTCAAGGGCACGCCCTATTCGTTCAAGGCGCGCTTCGAGGATGAAAGCGGCAAATCCGGCACCAACCCGGAAGAGCTGATCGCGGCGGCACATGCCGGCTGCTACGCCATGCAGCTTTCGCACTTCCTGGCCGAGAACGGCACGCCCGCCGCCGAACTCGACGCCAAGGCCGTGGTGACGCTGGTTCCGGGCACCGGCATCACCGGCAGCGCGATCACGCTGGTCGGCAAGGTGCCCGGCATCGATGCGGCGAAATTCAAGGAATTGGCCGAGAAGGCCAAGGCCGAATGCCCGGTCTCCAAGGCGCTCGGCGCCATAAAGGTGTCGCTCGACGCCAGGCTCGGCTGAGCGGGGTAACCAGAAGCGACAAACGCCGGCCTGAGAGCCGGCGTTTTAATGTGAACAACTCCAGGTGGCCTCAGCCGCCCAGCGCGTCGAGCCGGGCGCGAAGGGCCGCGACTTCCTGCTCCAGCGCCTCCACCCTCGCTTCCAGGTCGGAGTGAGGCGTGGCCGGCGCACTGCGGTGCGCCGATAAAGCCGCAACGTCCACCGGGCCGGCGAGAAGATGCACGTAGCGATCCTCGCGCTGGCCTGGTCCGCGCGGGATTTCCTGGACAAGCGGCGGCCGCCGGCCGATCAGCATGTCGAGTTCGCCGCGCAGATCTTCGATCGACGAAAATCGCGCCATGCGCTCGGCTCGAGCCAGGAGTTCATGCGCCGTCTGCGGTCCGCGCAGCAGGAGCAGGCCGATCAAGGCGGTCTGTGGCGTGGTCAGCGAGAAGCGCTGCGCCATCTGATGCTCGTAGCGCTCGACGCGTGAGCCGAACATCTGCCGCACCAGCCCCTTCTGCTCGAGCAGCTTCAGTGCCCGGTGCACCTCCGTCTGCTCCAGCGCCATGACCGGGTCGCGCGCCGTCTTCTGGTTGGCCGCGGCAAGTGCTGCGTTGAGCGTCAGCGGATAGACGTCAGGCGTCAGCTCCTTCTTCTCGATCAGGCAGCCGAGCACGCGCGCTTCGATGGGGGAGAGGATGGGAAGGTCTTCGCTCATGGATTTCTATACCCAAAGCTTCCGATACCATGACCGTCCGCGAAACGTCTCCCATTTTCGATCGACGAATGCGCTACGAAGCGTCACACTTTTCAGCCTTTTCTCGCATCAGGGCGCTATCTGGCATCGGACATTTGCACCGGCGCGCTTCGGCACTAGAGGGCATTAGTCCTAGGCGCCTCGGCCTTCCGCTCAGGTTTCGGCTGCCAGAATGATCTGACGAGGATATCCTCGGCATAGACCGCGTCATCGAGCAGGTCCTGTCCAAGTTCCTGGGCCAGCGTCGGCCGATCCCCGAGCAGCGAGACGCCAAAGGCGGCCTGGCCATTGGGGGGCGGCACGCCCAGCGCGTCGAGGATGGTGGGGAATATGTCGATCGTGCCCGAAAGTCCGGTATATGTCTTGGATGGAATACCGTCCCCCGAGAGGGAGAAAAAGTTGCGTCGTTCATACTTGTCCAGGCGGTCCGTCACCGCGCTAGGTGCACTGAGATGGTCGCTTTGCAGCACCAGAACGGTGTTCGCCATCAGACCGTCGGCTTCGGCTTTGTGAATGAAGTCGGCAACGAGCATGTTGGTGCATTTCACGGCGTGGAGAATATTGGGGGCTTGCGGGGAAAGTCCCGTCTTGCCGATACATTTGTCGGTCAGGTAGCCATCCATCGCGTGCCCACCGCTGACGGCGATCGTCAAAGAGAACGGTTTGCCGCCGCGCTGCGCACGCCGCAAAATGTCGAAGCTCAAATCCAGGACTTCAGCGTCGTCGGCGCCGAAACTGTTGCCGCGCCCGGCGACCGCAGCCACCACTTCGGGGCCCCCGAAAAGCGATGAATAGCCATGGGTGGAATAGAATGTCCCCTGACCGGTGAAGCTGAGTGGCCAACCGGTAACAAAGTTCTGCTGGTAACCCCGTGCCTTCAGAACATCGCCCAGGCAGGTCAGGCCAGGCAGGAATTGCGAATGCTCCTCCAGATACTGGCGCGATGTGAAGAACGTTATCAGCAGCGGCGTTCCACAATTCGCAGCGACCATCCCTGAGATGGAGTTGTTGGTGTAGGCAAGCTGCACCATGTTGCTCGCCGAAACCCCACGCCTGTCGAATTCGAGCAGCGGACCCATGACGTCACCGAACTCCGCCTCGTTCATGTAGGAGCGCTCGGCGCTTTCGATGAAAATATGAACGAGGTTGCTGGGCGCGACGGCCACGGATGCTGCTGCAACCTCCGGCTCTGCCAAAGCGGCAATATCGACGAACCGCTTGGACAGGAAATCATGCAGGGGATTGGGATGAATTGCTGCCGCGATCGGACGTGTCAGCATCGGGTTTGCCGCCAGGAAGAACGCCATCAGGGCGACATCCAATCCTCTCGTCAGCGTACCGCGCGCCTTCAGTGCGCCGAGACCGAGAAGAACGACCAGAATAACCAGCATCGTGCTTCCGGTATTCCACAAATACTCAAAGACGACACCGGGCGTCAGCATCCCGGCGCCGGCATGCATGAACATCGCACCCCAGTCAAAATAGCCGAAGACGCTTTCCAGATAGACATAGACAAGGAATAGAAGGCAGGGGAAGAGCGAGAAATAGGGCCTGAACCACCGGCTTCCCTGCCGATCCGCCTTCTTGTCCCGGAAGCCGTCAAGCCAGAGAAGCGCGATCAAAACCCCCAGGCCGAGAGCCGAGAGCAGCCCCTTCTCCTGAAAATAGATCCGCGACACAAGCCAGGTGAGCGAGCCGACTGTTGTGGCGCTGATCAATGGCCCAGATACTGAACACCCATTCACGATGAAGCCGCGCACCGCTTTACACTCGAACCGCGATCTCGAAAGTGAATATCGGTGACTGCTTAAAGCTACACTAAGACAATACAAGTAATCGCGCGCAACTAGCAATCAATTACTTAAGCTGTCGCTAATATTAGTCACCAAGACTCCCTCGACGCCCCAGACTAGCAAGCGACATGTTTGAAACAAGACCGGGCCGGGGCCCGCCCGTCTGGCGGCTGGACGACAGCGCAACCAGCAAGAACTGCCGGGCCATCTGAGCTGGCAGCGTTCGACACAAGAGCCGGGACATCGGCCACACCAACCTCTTCTGCTCAAGTCGCTTGCGCGGTTCGACGGTTGCTTATTTCAATCAGGCAACCGAGCACACGGACTTCGATGCGGAGAGGTCCTGGCGCGACTGCCGCTTTCAGTGGCGAACAGGATTTTTACACCCGGGCTTCGCACAAGATCGAGGCGAGCGCGGAGTGCCGCTATGGGCGGCGAGAGAGAAAGCGGCAGGTAATTTCGGCGTCAGACTCGGCGCTCCACCATCATCTTCTTGATCTCGGCGATCGCCTTGGCCGGGTTGAGGCCCTTGGGGCAGGTCTGCGCGCAGTTCATGATGGTGTGGCAGCGATAGAGCCGGAACGGGTCCTCGAGATTGTCGAGCCGCTCGCCCTTGGCCTCGTCGCGGCTGTCGATCAGCCAGCGATAGGCCTGCAAGAGGGTTGCCGGGCCGAGATAGCGATCGCCGTTCCACCAGTAGCTCGGGCACGAGGTCGAGCAACAGGCGCACAATATGCATTCGTAGAGCCCGTCGAGCTTCTCGCGGTCCTCATGGCTCTGCAGCCATTCCTTGGCCGGCTGCGGCGACACCGTCTTCAGCCACGGCTCGATCGAGGCGTGCTGGGCGTAGAAATTGGTGAGGTCGGGCACCAGATCCTTCACCACCTGCATATGCGGCAGCGGATAGACTTTGACGGCGCCGGAAATGTCGTCGCAGCCCTTGGTACAGGCCAGCGTGTTGGAGCCGTCGATGTTCATGGCGCAGGAGCCGCAAATGCCTTCGCGGCAGGAGCGGCGCAAGGTCAGCGTCGGGTCGATCTTGTTCTTGATCCAGAGCAGCGCGTCGAGCACCATCGGCCCGCAATCGTCCATGTCGACGAAATAGGTGTCGATGCGCGGGTTCTCGTCATCGTCCGGCGACCAGCGGTAGATGCGGTATTCCCGCAGATTGGTGGCACCCTCCGGCTTCGGCCAGGTCTTGCCCTGCTGGATCTTCGAATTCTTGGGGAGCGTCAGTTCGACCATTACCTCAGGTCCTTTCGGATGACGAGCTTCAGCCCGGACCAGACTTCATTCACGGCGGCGACCTTGACGTCGACAAGGTCGCGCTTCAGCGCTTCGGTGCGGACGACACCCTCGGTGACGTCGGTCGGCACTTTCGATGCCTTCTTCGGCCACGACACCCAGACCATGCCGTCACGCTTGATCGCCGCCTCGACATCGCCGAGGCGATCCTCGATCTCGGCGCGTTGTTTGGTGAAGGCGTGCACGGCGTCGTATCTTTGATGGCTGCCCGAAATGTCGGACCATTCGGCCAGCCGGTAGACCTCGGCGAAATCGACGGCGCCGGCCAGTTCGTCGAGCTCCGGCGGCAGCGCGATGAAGGCGGCAATCATGCCGTCCTTCAGGCCGAGCTTGGCCGGAAGGGGCTTGCTGGAATATCCCGTGCCCGCCAGCGCCATCGTCAGTACACCCTGGCCTTGGGCGCGATCTTGGCGAGGCTGATGCCGCCGTCCTTTTCGGCCAGCAGCGGCTCGGTGTGCACAGGCCGGTAGCTGAGCGTCACCTTGCCGTCTTCGCTCACCCTGGCCAGCGTGTGCTTGCGCCAGGTGGCGTCGTCGCGCGCCGAAAAGTCTTCACGGGCATGCGCGCCGCGGCTCTCCTTGCGCGCCTCGGCGCTGTAGACGGTGGTGATGGCGTTGGCCATCAGGTTTTCCAGCTCCAGCGTCTCGACCAGGTCGGAATTCCAGATCATCGAGCGGTCGAACACTTTGATGTCCTTGAGCTCGCCCCAGATCTGCGAAATGCGCTTGCAGCCTTTCTCCAGCGATTCCTGCGTGCGGAACACGGCGGCGTCTTCCTGCATCGCCTTCTGCATCTTCTCGCGCAGCACGGCCGTCGGCGTCGAGCCATTGGCGTGGCGCAGCCCGTCGAAGCGGTCCATGATCTTCTCGACCGAGGCTTCGTTGGGTGACGGGATCGCCGACTTGCGGTCGATGACCTGGCCGGCGCGGATCGCCGCGGCGCGGCCGAACACCACCAGGTCGATCAGCGAGTTCGAGCCCAGCCGGTTGGCGCCGTGCACCGAGGCGCAGCCGGCCTCGCCGACCGCCATCAGTCCGGGCGACACCTTGTCGGGGCTGCGCGTCGTCGGGTTCAGCACCTCGCCCCAGTAGTTGGTCGGCACGCCGCCCATATTGTAGTGCACCGTCGGCAGCACCGGGATCGGCTCCTTGGTCAGGTCGACGCCGGCGAAGATCTTGGCCGATTCCGAAATACCGGGCAGCCGCTCATGCAGCACGGCCGGATCGAGGTGGTTGAGATGCAGGAAGATGTGGTCCTTGTTCTTGCCGACGCCACGGCCCTCGCGGATCTCCAGCGTCATGCAGCGTGAGACGACGTCGCGCGAGGCAAGGTCCTTGGCGGACGGCGCGTAGCGCTCCATGAAGCGCTCGCCCTCGGAATTGACGAGATAGCCGCCCTCGCCGCGCGCGCCTTCGGTGATCAGGCAGCCGGCGCCGTAGATGCCGGTCGGGTGGAACTGCACGAATTCCATGTCCTGCAGCGGGAAGCCGGCCCGCGACGCCATGCCGCCGCCGTCGCCGGTGCAGGTGTGGGCCGAGGTGGCCGAGAAATAGGCGCGGCCATAGCCGCCGGTCGCCAGCACCACCATCTTGGCCGAGAAGCGGTGGATGGTGCCGTCATCGAGGTTCCAGGCAACGACGCCGGTGCAGGTGCCGTCCGGCTCCATGATCAGGTCGAGCGCGAAATACTCGATGAAGAACTGCGCGTTGTTCTTCAGCGACTGGCCGTAGAGCGTGTGCAGGATGGCGTGGCCGGTGCGGTCGGCGGCGGCGCAGGTGCGCTGCACCGGCGGGCCTTCGCCGTAATTCATCATGTGGCCGCCGAACGGCCGCTGGTAGATCTTGCCCTCTTCGGTGCGCGAGAATGGTACGCCATAGTGTTCGAGCTCGTAGACCGCGGCCGGCGCTTCGCGCACCAGATATTCCATGGCGTCGACATCGCCGAGCCAGTCCGACCCCTTGACGGTGTCGTACATGTGCCACTGCCAGGAATCGGGGCCCATATTGGACAGCGAAGCGGCAATGCCGCCTTGCGCGGCCACCGTGTGCGAGCGCGTCGGGAACACTTTGGTGATGCAGGCGGTGCGCAGGCCCTGTTCGGCCATGCCAAGCGTGGCGCGCAGGCCCGCGCCCCCGGCGCCGACCACCACCACGTCGAATTTGTGGTCGACAAAATTATAGCCTGCCATTTTGGCTGATTTCGCGTCCTTGGCCAACTCAGCCTCCGAATGCCAGCTTGAGCAGCGCGAAGATCGAGGCGACGCCGACCGCTACGGTGAAAAATGTGTTGAGCGCGATCGTCGCCAGCTTCAGGCCTTCGCTGGTGATGTAATCCTCGATGATCACCTGCATGCCGAGCCGCATATGGATGAGCCCGGAGATCAGCACCAGGGCCAGCATCAGCGCCACGAACGGATTGGCGAGCGCCGCGCGCACTTCCGCATAGCCGGCGCCGTTGAGCGCGATCAGGAACCCGACGAAGAAAAGCGTCAGCGGGATGTTGGCGATTGCGGTCAGGCGCTGGCGCCAGAAATGACCGGTGCCCTCGCGGGCGGAGCCGAGACCGCGGACTTTCGCCAGCGGCGTGCGCATATCGGTATTGTTCTTGCCGCTCATGATCAGGCTCCTCGCGCCATGTAGCCGGCGATCCAGATCAGCAAGGTGAGCAGGACCGAGCCGACAAGCGTCGCCCAGGCGATCTTCGAGGCCGTATGCTTTTCCAACCCGGCGCCCGTATCCCAGACCAGGTGGCGCACGCCGCCCAGCATGTGGTGCATCAGCGCCCAGGTGTAGCCGAACAGGATCAGCCGGCCGAGCCAGGTGCCGAAGGCCCAGTTGACCCAGTCGAAGGTCGCCTGCGAGCTTGCCGCCGCCATCAGCCAGACCGCGACCAGCAGCGTGCCGAAATAAAGCGCCCCGCCGGTGATGCGATGGATGATCGACATCGTCATGGTGATCGGCGGCCGGTAGATCGTCAGGTGCGGCGAAAGCGGCCGTTCTCGTCTGGCGAATTCGCGGGTGGCTGGTGATTTGCTCATGGCTCCCCCAGGTTCGGCGTCTTCGTGCATGTCGCCCAAAAGTGGCCTCGGTTTTGGGAGGACGGCATGCACTAAACAAGAATCCGAAGCGCGTCGCATGAATCCGTTTCGGCGCGACGCGCTTTTAGCCTCAGGTGGAAATACGGCATTGCCGCTTCCGGTTGCGACTTCGGACAGCCGGTTTCTAATGCTCTTTTTGCACCGCGTCAAAGCCAGAAAATCGTTTTGGAAACGTCATTTAGTCTGACAAAAAGGCTGGCTCGGGCTTCAATCGATTAGGGGCGGAGGACCCAAAGCCGGCTCGATATCGCTGCAGTGCAGCATAAGCGACTTCCTGGCCGTGCGGCCTAGCGCCTGCAGGTCTGCGGCGTCGAGCCCCTCTTCATCACCAGCGCCTCACGCCCGTCGATCACGATTGCGTTATGCGTGGCGGCTTCCTGGTAGCGGCTGGACTGGTTGGCGGGCGACGCCGCAAACTCTTCGGTCGTGCCATTCGGCTCGATCACACGCAACAACGAGCCGAGATTCTGAATGGTGATCGTGCTGCCATTGCCGCATCCATAGGTTGCCGTACCCACTGTGGATCGCGGCGCGGTGAGATCGGTGGTGATCTTGGTTGCCGGTGCCGGAGGCGCGGATGCCGGGCGAGCCGCGGCTGCGATGGACTGCTGTGCCGGCGCGGGCGGGACGACATTGGCCGCTTTCGGCGCGCCATCCTGCTGCACACAGGCCGCAACGACGGCAAGCAACGGGAAAACGGACACCCAAACCGTCCGGCGTAGCGCCATATGCTGTCCTCCCGCGCGGCAGACTAGCCACGATGTTGCACCAAGATCAAGGTTGCCCCGAGGCTGCCTTTGGGTCCATTCGATGCCGGCCGCGATGGTGCCGCCAAGCATGGCCGAATGATGGCTATCGGGTTTTCCCTCCAGTCGGAAATTAACCATGTTTGACGAGACATCGCCGCGCAACGCGCCGGCCTCTTAACAAAGGTTAAGAAAAGGTTAATTTCTGATTCGAGGAGCCATGCATGTCGCCCAAAAGTGCGTCAGCGGTTTTGGGGCAACGACATGCATCCAGACAAGAAATCAAAAAGCGCGTCGCGACGCGCTTTGGCCTCTAACCATCAGGAAGACGCCATGCGTTCGAACTCAAGCAGATCACGCCTCTCGGCGCTTATGGTAGCGGTTTCGCTCGCCAGCCTGGCGACGCCCACGCTGGCCAATGGGCGCCACCAGGATCGCGTCTACGCCGATTCCTTCGGCAATCTCGTCATCGACAGCGCCGCCGGCTACAAGCGCATCATCGTCGGCGAAGGCAAGCTGGCCAAGAAGCTGGCCGACTACACCAGCGCCGGCCAGCCCAAGGTGATCTACCAGAATGAATCCGACGAGATTTCAGGCTATAGCGATTGCTACCGGCCGCCGGTCTTCGTCAAAGGCCGCAGCTACATGTACGGGCTTTCCGACGGCGAGATGCCGGAACTCAGCCCCTGCCGCTAGAGCGTTTCACTGTTTCACGGAAACGGCGAAGAGGTGGATCAGGATGACGATTCGACCAACGTCATGCTGATCTGGAATTGATGACGATTGCGCTGGACGACCACTCGCCTCCCGGCCCGGCCGAGACACGGACGCAGTCGCGCCCCGCATTCTTCGCCAGGTAGAGCGCCTCGTCGGCGCGCCGCATGAGATCGGCGGTGGTTTCACCGGGATGAAGTTCGGCAACCCCGAAACTCGCCGTGCAGCTGATGTCCGCGGGCAGCCCGTCGATGCGCAGCGCGCCGAACGCGCTGCGCGTGCCCTCGGCGAACAGCCGGGCGGCGGCCAGATTGGTTCCCGGCAGGATGATGGCGAATTCCTCCCCGCCGATGCGGCCCGCGACATGGTGCCCGGCGGCGGCTTCGCGCAGGGAACCGGCAAAGGTCTCGATCACCCGGTCGCCGGAGGCATGGCCGAAATTGTCGTTGATGCTCTTGAAATGATCGAGATCGGCGATGACCAGCGCGACCGGCATGCCTTGCCGCATGGCGCCAAGCACGGCCTGCTCGGCCTGGCGCGTGAAGGCACCGCGATTGAGCAGTCGCGAAAGCGTATCGGTCTCCGATCTCGACGTCACTTCGGCCAACACATCGCGGACCAGGATGGCCAGCGTCAGCAGCGCCATGGCCAGGGCAAAGACGGTGCCGAGCGATTGCGACACCAGCGCGTAGCTGCTTTGCAGATAGGCCTGCGGATTGGCGCCCCAGCCGCCAAGCGCATGCGCGATGAACGGCTTTGAGGCGAACTGCACAGCGCTGGCGGCGAGCACCGCCATCAGGATGCGATCGAGCCGGCCGCGCCTTTGCCTGGACGACCAGACGATGGCCAATCCGACGAATTGCATGACGGCATAGGGGAGCTGGTAGGCCATCATGCGGACCAGCGACTGGCGCGGCAGGTCTTGTACGAAATAGACGACGATGGTGGCGGCGACCAGGAAGAACAGCATCGGCGACCATGGCGGCGCGACGCCGTATTTGCGGGCCAGTCCGACGTTGAAGGCTATTGTTGCGCCCAGGAAAACCGCGAAGGCGGTGACCACCGGCAGCCGGGCATCGGTGAAGGCGGGAATGCTGAATTCGATCGCCGAGTAGACCATGCCCAGCACATAGCCAGAAGCAAACCAGCGCGCCGGAGCGCGGCCGACATCATGAAACGCGACCGCCATGAAGGATGCTGCCAGCAGGCCGGCAACCGACAGATTGATCAACAGGATGAAGTTCGCGCCGCTCATCTCTTTCGCACCCCGTGTGTCACCTAACACCGACGGGCGAAAAAGACGTTAACGTGTGCTGGGACGTACGGCTTCAGCCGGCCTTGGACGGCTCCGGCACGAACAGCGTTTCGGGCCGTTCGTACGACAGGCGCACGCTGTCGCGGCCGTTTTTCTTGGCCTTGTAGAGCGCCTCGTCGGCACGCCGCATCAACGGCTCCAGCGCTTCCTCGCCGCTGCGGGCCGCCACGCCGAAACTGGCGGTGACCTTGGTGCCGGCGGGAAGCCCGTCGACGCCGCCTGCCGAGTAGAGCGTGCGCACAGCCTCGGCGAACAGCCGCGCGGCGGCGAGATCGCTGAGCGGCAGAAGCACGGCGAATTCCTCGCCGCCGATGCGCCCGGCAGCGCCGCGCGCGCCGGTGGCCGACCGGAGCTTGGCGGCGAAATCGGCGATCACCCGATCGCCGGCGGCATGCCCGTGCACATCATTGAGCGCCTTGAAATGATCGAGGTCGGCCAGCACCAGCGCCACCGGGAACCTGGCCATTGCGCAGTGTCGCAGAAGCTGGGCCGCGCGCTCCTCGAAGCCGCGCCGGTTGAGCAGGCCGGAAAGCGGATCGGTATGCGTCTCGGCCTTCAGCGCCTTCATCACGTCGAGGGCCGCGGCGGTGAACAGGCAAAGCGCGATCAGCAGCGACAGCAGCGCATGCGACAGCAGCGCCGTCGTCCAGTAGGACGAGTTGTAGAATCCGTCATAGCTTGTGAACGGCCCGTGCGCGATGACGACGACGAGGGTTCGCACGAAGAAGTTGAGGCCCGACAGCAGCGACAGCACGAACAGGATCTTCTCGGTCGGGCCATTGTTGCGCACCGGCCTGAGTTCGGCGGCGACCAGAAGGCTGAGGCCGCCGAAGGCGAAATTCATCGCCAGGATACGCCAGGTGAGATCAGGCGCGACGAAGAGGAACCAGCAGAACGAGGCCAGCCCACCACCGGCCAGCACGCCGATCGCCACATAGGGCACCTTGCGGCCATAACGGGCGACGATGGCGCTCGACAGGCAGCAGCCGGCGATGGCGAAGCAGATGTTGGACACCAGCTTGGTCAGCACCATGCCGATGGGCAAGGTGAAATACTGGAACAGAAAGCCGGGCGCCGAAACACAATAGCTGAGCGCCAGCACGGCCAGATAGGGCCGGTGACGCTGATAGGCCCATAGCACGAGGAAGGCCGCGCCGAGGGCCAGCGCGATCGTCGGATTGAGCAGCGCTATCAACAGGCCGGTGTCCAAAGGACGGTGACTTCCCCTCGCGTGACGTGAGGGAAGACCATAGGGCGCAAGCCCAAACAAGCGGTTAAGCCCGGACGAATATGCGGACCGCGCGAATGAAAAAAGACCCCGGAACCGCATTGCGGTTCCGGGGTCCGGCAATCATCGGAATGTGTGGACCGGAGGTTATTTCCAGTCGCGGATGTCGACGAAGTGGCCGGCGATCGCCGCCGCCGCCGCCATGGCCGGCGACACCAGATGGGTGCGGCCCTTGAAGCCTTGCCTTCCCTCGAAATTGCGGTTCGAGGTCGAGGCGCAGCGTTCATGCGGCTTCAGCCGGTCGTCGTTCATGGCAAGGCACATCGAGCAACCCGGCTCGCGCCAGTCGAAACCGGCGGCGCGGAAGATCTTGTCCAGACCCTCGGCTTCCGCCTGTTCCTTGACCAGGCCGGAGCCCGGCACGATCATGGCGTTGACGCGCGGATTGACGGTCTTGCCCTCGATTACCTTGGCGGCGGCGCGCAGATCCTCGATGCGGCCATTGGTGCAGGAACCGATGAAGACGCGGTCGAGCGCGATGTCGGTGATCTTGGTGCCCGGCGTCAGGCCCATATAGTCGAGCGCGCGCTGCTTGGAGGTGCGCTTGTTCTCGTCGGCGATATCGTCCGGGTTCGGCACGATGCCTTGCACGGAAACGACATCCTCGGGCGAGGAGCCCCAGGAGACGATCGGCGGCAGCTTGGCCGCGTCGAGCACGATCACCTTGTCGAAATGCGCGCCTTCGTCGGACTGCAGCGTCTTCCAGTAGGCGAGCGCGGCGTCCCAGGCCGCGCCCTTCGGCGCGCGCGGCTTGTCCTTGACATAGGCGAAGGTCGTCTCGTCGGCAGCGATCAGGCCGGCGCGCGCGCCGCCCTCGATCGACATGTTGCAGATCGTCATGCGGCCTTCCATCGACAGCGAGCGGATCGCCTCGCCGGCATATTCGATGACATAGCCGGTGCCGCCGGCGGTGCCGATCTCGCCGATGATGGCGAGGATGATGTCCTTGGCGGTAACGCCTTCCGGCAGCTGGCCGTCGACGCGCACCAGCATGTTCTTGGCCTTGCGCTGGATCAGCGTCTGCGTCGCCAGCACATGCTCGACTTCCGACGTGCCGATGCCGTGCGCCAGCGCGCCGAACGCGCCATGCGTCGAGGTATGGCTGTCGCCGCAGACGATGGTCATGCCGGGCAGCGTAAAGCCCTGCTCGGGGCCGATGATGTGGACGATGCCCTGGCGGATATCGTTCTCGGAATAATATTCGACGCCAAAGTCCTTGGCGTTCTTGGCCAGCGCCTCGACCTGGATGCGGCTTTCCTCGTTCTTGATGCCGAACTTGCGCTCGGGCGAGGTCGAGACATTGTGATCGACCACGGCCAGCGTCTTTTCCGGATGCCGGACTTTTCTGCCGCTCAGGCGCAGGCCTTCGAAGGCCTGCGGGCTGGTCACTTCATGGACGAGGTGCCGGTCGATATAGAGCAGGCAGGTGCCGTCGTCCTGGCGGTCGACGACGTGGTCGTCGAAAATCTTGTCGTAGAGGGTGCGCGGTGCGCTCATGTGCGTAAATCCGTCGATATGAGAATGGGAAGAGTGTAACGCCGCAAGCCTTGGCCCGGCGAAAGCAGTCTAGCTAAGTCGGCTGGTCAGGGCGCCGCAGACGCGCGCGGAGAAGCGCGACGGCAGGCGTTTTCTGTCCTGCAGCACGAACCCCTTGTAGGCCGGATCGCCAAAAAGCTCTTCCATGGCGTGGCTCATACCAATGTTTTGGCTCTTCGGCAATTGCGGCGTGGCGGTGCGACTTTCCCTACCCCCTCTTGGGGAGGTGGCACCACTCACATCACCTCGAAGACAAACGTCTTCACCAGCGCATCGGGCTCGGCGATGGCATAGCAACGGAACCATGGGCTTTGCTCGACCAGCCGCCATTTCTTCGCCTGCGTGAGTTCATCGAACACCGCCTGAAAACCGCCGCTCTCGAACACCTGGTCGCGCACGGTGAAGATGGCGTGGCCGCCCTTCTTGGTGATGCGCACCAATTCGTGCAGGCCCGATGCCGGCGCGTGGCTGATGGTGAACACGCCGGTGGAGAAGAAGGCGCGGAAATGCCCGTCCGGCCAGGGCAGCGGTCCGCCCAGCATCGCCTGTTTCAGCTCGCCATAGGCGTTGCGGCTGCCGGCGATCTTGAGCATGTCGTCCGAGAGATCCAGCCCGGCAATGTCGCCATAGCCCAGCGCCTTCAGCGACGGCCCCGACAGGCCGGTGCCGCAGCCGGCGTCGAGCAGCGGCCCTTCGCCAGCCGGAACATGGCGTGCCACCCAGGCGGTGATGAGGAACGGCAGGAGATAGCCGAGCGAGGCGGTCTCGCTGTCATAGGTCGCGGCCCAGGCGGCATAGGCCTGCGCCAGCGTTTCAGGCGTGTCGGCGCCATAGACGGAATCCAGCGCCGCATTGGCCTTGTCGGCAATCATGAGACCTCCCTCGATGTCGACAGGATCGTAACCCTGTCTCGGCCCAAAGACTATTCCTCGTGCTGGCGGCGCAGGCGCCGCTCCAGCGCCCTGAGCGCCAGCGACAGGCCGACGGTGAGGATGAGATAGATATAGGCCACGATCGAATAGGTCTCGAAGAAGCGGAACGAGCCGGCGGCATAGATCTTGCCCATCTGGGTGATGTCGGCGACGCCGAGCACCGATACCAGCGAGGAATCCTTGACCAAAGCGACGAAATCATTGCCGAGCGGCGGCAAGATGGTGCGGATCGCCTGCGGAAAGACGATCAGCCGGAAGCGTTGCGCACGGCTCAGCCCAAGCGCCTTGGCCGCCTCGATCTGGCCCTTCTCGACTGCCTGGATGCCGGCGCGGAAGACCTCCGAGATGAAGGCGGAGTAGCCGATGGTCAGCGCCATGATGGCGCGCCACAACAGCGACACGTCGCGCACCAGGAGCTCACCGAGATAGCCGGCACTTTGCAGCGGCGCGGTCAACGCGTTCCAGGCCGCGACGAAGGCCGGCGCGCCGGCAAAGGCGATCCAGAACAACAGCACCAGGATCGGCACGCCGCGGATGATCTCGACATAGAAGCGGGCGATCTGCCGAAGCCAAGGCGAGCCCGACAAGCCCATCAGCGCAACCCCGAGACCGATGATCGACGCCATGGCGAAGGCGATGACGGTGACGAAGACGGTGATGCCGATGCCCTTGGCGACCGTGGCGAAGACCTGGGCATAGAGATCGCTGGCCGCGATGAACAGGGCCGCCGCAAGTGCAAGCACGGCGGCAGCGGCAAGCCACCAGGGGAATTCGGACTTGGCGGAAGAGGACGGTACCATTCAGGCGAGCGTGGCAGCGCAAGGATTGTCGGAGGATCGCGGCAAGCCACCCCCCTCTGCCCTGCCGGGCATCTCCCCCTCAGGGGGGAGATTGGATTTGGATATTGTCTCGACTTTCGCCAATCCCCGACGTCGTAAAACTGCTGCCGGCGCTGAAGCTGCTGATCTCCCCCCTTTGAGGGGGAGATGTCCGGCAGGACAGAGAGGGGTGCCCTGGCGCAGGGTCAGCGCGATTTGCGGCGCACCATCGTCAGCAAGCACGCGCGCCAACGACTACTGCCCCATCTTGTAGTCGAGAAACCACTTCTTGTTCAGCGCATCGAGCGTGCCGTCCGCCTTCAACGCCGCGATCGCGGCGTTGACCGGCTTCACCAGGTCCGATCCCTTCGGGAAGATGAAGCCAAAGTCCTCGGTGCCGAGCGGGCCGCCGATCAGCTTGAGCTTGCCTTCGGAAGCATCGACATAGCCCTTGCCGGCGGTGCCGTCGGTCAGCACGACATCGACGTCGCCCGATTTCAGCGCCTGCACCGTGGCGCCAAAAGTCTCGAACAGTTTGATGCGCGGGTTCTGCTCATTGCCGTCGAGCACGCTGTAGACGGCGGTGTAGAAGGGCGTGGTGCCGGGTTGCGCACCGATCAGCCCGTCCTTGAAAGCGCCGAAGGTCTTGGCGTCGGTGAAGCGGCTTTCATCGCCGCGCACCAGCATGAACTGCTCCGAGCGCATATAGGGATCGGAGAAGTCGACCTTCTCCTTGCGGTCATCCTTGATGGTGATGCCGGTCATGCCGATGTTGTACTGCTTGTCGGAAACCGCCTGGATCATCGCGTCCCAGGAGGTGTTCTGGTACTCGACCTTGAAATTGAGCCGCTTGGCGATTTCGTTCATCGCGTCATATTCCCAGCCGATCTGCTTGCCCGTCTTGGGATCGATGAACTGCAGCGGCGGATAGGCGTTTTCGGTCACCACCACCACTTGTCTGCCGCCGAGATCGGGCAGCGCCTGCGCGAAGGCGGCAACAGGCGCCAGCACGAGGGCCAGCAGGCCGGACAGCAGCAGTTTCGATTTGGTCATGACACACTCCCGGAAAATTGAAGGCGCCCGGATGGGCTTACAGGAAATCCGGGCCGACTTTAGCTTTCCGCTTGCGTCATGCAAGACGGACCGCTGCTTCAGCGCGCGCGAAAAGGGATTCGGATGCCCTCAATTCAGGGATTTCGGGATAATCTGGCTATCTCGAACCGGAAACCAGCGCCTCCGCATCCGCCGAGGCGTCTTCCACCACGGCGTTGCGCAAGTCGGCAACGAGATGGGTGAGCGTCGCGTGCAGCGCTTTTGCTTCACCAGGTTGGAGCGGCACGCTGCAGGCAAGCGCCGCGGACACATCCTGCGCTCGCGCACTCAGAGCCTGGCCCTTGGCCGTCGGCTCGACCAGCACGCAGCGCTCATCGGCGGCATCGCGCCGGCGGGTGACGAGCCCGCCCGCCTCCATCCGCTTGAGCAGCGGCGTCAGCGTCGCGGAATCGAGGCCCAGCGCCTCGCCAAGCGCGCCCACAGTGCTCGGCGCGTGCTCCCATAGCGCCAGCATGACCAGATATTGCGGATAAGTCAGCCCGAGCGGATCGAGCAACGGCCGATAGAGTTTGGTCATCAGCCCGCTCGCCGAATAGAGCGCGAAGCAGAGTTGCTGATGGAGTCGCGGAACCCCCACTGTCCCGGCGGCCGCCGCCGGGACGTCTCTGGGGCTCTTTATGGTCTTTCCCGTCATGCCGCCTTTACCGAAAGCGCCACCTCGACATTGCCCCGGATGGCGTTCGAATAGGGGCAGATATTGTGCGCTTCCGATACAAGCGCTTCCGCGGCCGCCTGATCAAGGCCTTTCGTCTGCGCCGCGAGCGCGACACCGAGCTTGAAGCCCTCGCCATTGGGAAGCAGGCTGACGGTGGAGGTTACCCCGGCATCCGTGAGCGGCAGCTTCTGTTTGCGCGCGATGAAGCGGATGGCGCTTTCGAAGCAGGCGGCGTAGCCGACGGCGAAAAGCTGCTCGGGATTGGTCGCGCCACCCGGCCCGCCGAGTTCCTTGGGCATCGCCAGATCGACCTTGAGCAGGCCGTCGCTGGTCTCGCCATGGCCGGCGCGGCCGCCGGTGACGTGAGCCTGTGTGGCGTAGAGTGCCATTTCAAATCTCCAATTATCTTGTGCACGATTATTTAGTACACAAGATAATATACCGTCAACAGCCTGATCCTGTTTCGAGGGCCGGAAGCGTTCACAGTCTGGTGAAACGAAAAAAGGCGGCCGAAGCCGCCTTTTTTTAATGGGATTTCCGAAAGCCTTATTCGGCCGGGGTCGCCTCGGCGGCCTTGGCTGCCTCAGCCTCGGCGGCGGCCTTCTTCTCGGCGGCTTCCTTGGCGGCCGTCTCGGCCGCCAGCGCCTGGGCGGCTGCGACCTTCTCGGCCTCGATGCGGGCCTTTTCGGCGTTCAGCGCGTCGCGCTCCTCATCGTTGAGCTTGCGGGCGCGCACGCCGGTGTTTTCCGAGATACGGGCCGACTTGCCGCGACGGTCGCGCAGGTAATAGAGCTTGGCGCGACGCACCTTGCCGCGGCGAACGATCTCGACGCCCTCGACCATCGGCGAGAACACCGGGAAAACGCGCTCGACGCCTTCGCCATAGGAGATCTTGCGGACGGTGAAATTTTCCTGGAAGCCGGAACCGGCGCGGGCGATGACGACGCCTTCATAGGCCTGGACGCGGGTGCGGGTGCCTTCGGTCACACGGACCTGGACGCGCACGGTGTCGCCGGGCTGGAATTCGGGGAGCTTGCGCTTGGCTTCGATCTTGGCGGCCTGCTCGGCCTCGAGCTGACGGATGAGATCCATCTCAATAATCCACTTCTTGTTCTTCCGACAGTCAGAGCGTCCGACACTCGCCTTGCAGTTCCATTGACCGCTCGGCTATGTCCTTTGCCTCCGAGACATTCGTCTGCAAGACATCGGACAGGGGCGACTACACCGTCATTGTTGACGGGTCCGGCAGATTCTTCTTCCGGTTCGGCGGCGACATACAGCTATTTCGGCGCTTTGTCACGCCCGCGCACGAGTCTTTTTTGCCGGCATGGCACCATCGTAATCGCTTCGTGCCGGGTTGCGCCGGCCCTCAGGCCTTTCTAAGCCTGACATAACAGAGTTTTCCGCGGCGGCATTCCATGTCTGTCTTCGACGCCATCCTGCTGTTCCTGGCGGGCTTCCTCTCCGGCACCGCCAATGCGGTCGCCGGCGGCGGCACCTTCATCACCTTCGGCGCCATGACACTGGTCGGCGTGCCGCCGATCGTCGCCAACGCCACCTCCTCGGTCACGCAGTTCCCGGGCTACATCACCTCGACGCTCGCCTACTGGACCGATATCAGGCACTTCTGGCGCGGTGCCCTGGTGCTTTGCCTGATCTCGGCGGCCGGTGCGCTGGCCGGCGCCTTCATCCTTCTGGCACTGTCCAACCCTTCCTTCCGCGTCATGGTGCCGTGGCTGCTCTTGGGCGCAACCGCCCTGTTTGCCGCCGGGCCGTGGCTGAAGCCAACACCAAAACCCGGCCATGAGGCGGCGGTCGGCTCGCTCGCCGGTTCGCTGGCGCAGTTCGTCACCGCCATCTATGGCGGCTTCTTCGGCGCCGGCATGGGCGTGATGATGCTGGCGACGCTCGGCCTGACGCAGGCCGGCGACTACCACCGGCTGAACGCGCTGAAGAACATGCTGGCCGTGGTCGTTGCCGCGGTGGCGATCATCGTCTTCGTCTCGGGTGGCGTCGTTGCCTGGCCGCAGGCGATCGTCATGATCCCGGGCGGCGCGCTCGGCGGTTATGCCGGCGTGTGGATCGCCAAGCGCGTGCCGCAGAACGTGGTGCGCGGCTTCGTCGTCGCCGTCGGCCTGTTTCTGGCGTTTTATTATTTTACCAAGGGGTGAGCGCCGAGAAGGTCCGGCCGCCTCTCGCTGGTCAGCCGCTCGGACTCCGCCCGCCGCCATGCAGCGATCTTCTTGTGATTGCCGGAGATCAGCACTTCGGGAATCGCGCGCCCCTCGAACTCCTGCGGCCTTGTGTAGTGCGGATGTTCGAGCAGGCCGTTTTCAAAACTTTCTTCCTCGCCGGACACCGCATTGCCCATCACGCCGGGCAGCAGCCGCACCACCGCGTCGAGCAGCACGAGCGCCGCCGGCTCGCCGCCGGAGAGGATAAAATCGCCGATCGACACCTCTTCCAGGCCGCGCGCGTCGATCAGCCGCTGGTCGACGCCCTCGAAGCGGCCGCACAGGATGACGGCGCCCGGCCCGGCGGCAAGCTCGCGCACCCGCGCCTGGGTCAGCGGTTTGCCGCGCGGGCTCATCAAAAGGCGCGGACGCGCATCGCCCGGCGGCGAGGCATGGTCGATCGCCTTGGCCAATATATCGGCGCGCATCACCATGCCGGCGCCGCCGCCGGCCGGCGTGTCGTCGACGGTGCGGTGCTTGTCGGTGGCGAAGTCGCGGATCTGGATCGCCTCCAGCGACCAGGTGCCGGCCTCGAGCGCGCGGCCCGCCAGCGACAGGCCAAGCGCGCCCGGGAACATCTCGGGGTAGAGCGTCAGCACCGAGGCCTTGAATGTCACCGGTTGCCCCCGGCGTCGCGCGGTCCGCGCGGCCTGCCCTTCGGGTCGAAGTCTTCCTCGCGCGGCGCATCGTCATCCTCGTCCTCGACCAGCCCGGCCGCCACCGGGTCGACGCGGACAAAGCCCTCGGCGATCGACACATCAGGCACGGCGGCCTGGGTGAATGGGATCAGCACGCCCTTGCGGCCGGCGAGCGTCACGTCGAGAATGTCGCCGCCGCCGAAATTATGCACGGCAACCACCTTGCCAAGCGCAGTGCCGGTGTCGTCGCGAACCTCCAGTCCAACCAGGTCGGCATGGTAGAATTCATCCTCCTCGCCATCGTCCGGCAGCACAGAGCGGTCGACGAAAAGCTCCGTACCGGCGAGCGCTTCGGCGGCATTGCGGTCGCTGATGCCCTTGAAACGCACCACGACGACGGTGTTGGCCGGCCTTATGTCTGTGATCTGGAAGGCGCGGCCGTCCCTGGCATAGAGCGGCCCATAATCGGCCAGCGCCATCGGATCGCCGGTGAAGGTCTTCACCCTGAGTTCGCCCTTGATGCCATGGGCGGCGCCGATCACGGCCATCTGGACAGGGTTTTGCGGCTTGCTCATCGCGAATATCCTTTGGCCTGCTCTAACCCCACGCGGCTGTCATTTCAATGACGGGCTCTTCACCGCTTCCTAACCCGGATGCAGGAAAATGCCGCCATGCAGGAATTCCTCATCCCGGCGAAACCCGATCTCCAGGCGGCGCGTGAAAGCTGGCTGAAGATGCTCGCGCGTGAACGTCGGCTGTCGCCCGAGACAGTGGAAGCCTATGAGCGCGACACGCGCCAGTTCCTGCATTTCCTGACCGGCCATTGTGGTGGCTCGCCCGGCATCTCGGACATCGCCAATCTGCGCCCGGCCGACCTGCGCGGCTTTCTCGCCGCCCGCCGCAACGCCGGCGCCGGCGCCCGCACGCTGGGCCGAGGCCTGGCCGGCATCCGCTCGCTGCTGCGTTTCCTCGAACGCCGTGGCCTGGTCAACGCCGCCGGCGCCGCCGCGCTGCGCGCGCCGCGCCAGCCCAAATCGCTGCCAAAACCGCTGACGGCGAGCGACGCCAAACAGGTCGTGTCGGTCGAAGGCCAGCTGGCCGAAGAGCCCTGGATCGCCGCCCGCAACGCCGCCGTGCTAACGCTGCTCTACGGCTCGGGGCTGCGCATTTCCGAAGCGCTCGGCCTCGCCGGCGCCGATCTGGCGTCCGAGGCCGACACAGTGCTGCGCGTCACCGGCAAGGGCGGCAAGACGCGGCTGGTGCCGGTGCTGCCGGTGGCGCTCAGAGCAATCGCCGAATACCGCCGGCTCTGCCCCTATCATCTCGATCCCAAAGGCCTGTTGTTTCGCGGCGCGCGCGGCGGCCCGCTCAATCCGGCCATCATCCAGCGCGACATGGCCAAACTGCGTTCGGCGCTCAACCTGCCCGACACCGCGACGCCGCACGCGCTGCGCCACTCCTTCGCCACCCATCTGCTTGGCCGCGGCGGCGATCTGCGCACCATCCAGGAGCTGCTTGGCCATGCGAGCCTGTCGACGACGCAGATCTACACCGGCGTCGACACCGCAAGGCTGCTTGAAATCTACGAATCGGCCCATCCAAGGGCGTGAACCCTTCAATTTCGACCTACCAATTAACCGTTTTGCCGCTTTTCCCCCTTAGAAAGGGGCCATGAAACGCGTCATTGCCATCGCCGACCGTGCAGCTTCCATCTCGCTGAAGCTGCTTGTCGCACTCAACGTGCTGTTTTTCCTGTCCTTCCTTGCCGTGCTGCTGTTCGCGGCCGGCAGGGCGCATGCGGACGTCCCGACCTGCAGCGGCGCCGACATGCTGTCGGCCCTGCAGAAGAGCAGCCCTGCCACCTACAGCAAGATCGAGGCGGAAGCCGCCGCCACGCTGAATGGCAAGGGCCTGCTGTGGAAGCTTGAGAAATCGGGAGAACAGCCATCCTATCTGTTCGGCACCATGCACATGACCGACCCGCGCGTCACAACGTTGCCGCCGGAAGCACAGAAGGCCTTTGACGCCGCCGGCACCCTCATCATCGAAACCACCGATGTGCTCGACAAGCAGAAGATGATGACGGCGATGCTGAAGGAGCCGGATCTGATGATGTTCACCGACTCCACGACGCTGTCATCCTTGCTGAAGCCGGACGAAGCGGCGGCGATGAATGCAGCGCTCGACGCGCGCGGCATCCCGCCGGCAACCGTCGCCAAGATGAAGCCGTGGATGCTGTCGGCGATGATGGCGCTGCCGGCCTGCGAACTCGCCCGCCAGTCCGGCGGAGCACCGGTGCTCGACGTCAAGCTGGCCGAGAGCGCCAAGGCGGCCGGCAAGCCGGTGGAAGGTCTGGAAACGGCCGAGAGCCAGCTACGCGCCATGGCCTCGCTGCCGCTTGCCTTCCACATGAAGGGCCTGGTCGACACGCTGAAGCTCGGCGACAAGGTCAATGACATCAACGAGACCATGATCGTGCTCTACCAGCGAGGCGACACCGGCATGTTCTGGCCATTGTTCCGCGCCGCCATGCCGGACGAGCAGAACGACCCCTCGGGCTATGCCGCCTTCGAGGAAACCATGATCACCAGCCGCAACAAGGTGATGGTCGATCATGCCGGACCGATCCTGGCCAGGGGCAATGCCTTCATGGCGGTCGGCGCGCTCCACCTGCCCGGTCCCGAGGGACTGGTCGAGGATTTCCGCAAAGCCGGCTATACTGTCACCGCCGTCAATTGAGTCGGATGGCAGTGGGAGGCCAAACGCCGCGTTTTCGGCGCTTTCCTTCCCTAGCGTGAAACCCATTCAACGGTTGCACGTTGATGGCTGTTGATTGATCATTTTCATCCACGGAGGACACTTTTATGGCGAATCCATCCAACGACAGGCCAAGCGGCGGTGGCGGCGGCAGCCCCTGGCTGATTGCTCTGGTCGTCGTTATCCTGGCGATTGTCGCGTATTACGTTTTCGGCAGAAGCGGCGAGCATCCGGCACCCGCCGAAGCGCCAGCGGCCAGCACACCGGCTCCTGCGCCAGCTCCGGCCCCAGCGCCAGCTCCGGCTCCCGCGCCAGCTCCGGCGCCAGCACCGGCTCCTGCGCCCGCTCCGGCGCCTGCGCCTGCGCCAGCACCCGCTCCGGCACCGGCCAACTGATCGGCTAGACATCAAGATACGAACGGCCCGTCGAAAGGCGGGCCGTTTTGTTTGTTTCGCGCGGTCGAAGGGTCGGGCGCCCTTAGATATGGATCGGCTTGAAGAAGGTGGCCAGCGCCGCCTCCTTCACCGCTTCCGACATTGTCGGATGCGCGTGGCAGGTGCGGGCGAGATCTTCCGACGAGCCGCCGAACTCCATCAGCACAGCCGCTTCGTGGATCATCTCGCCGGCGCCGAAGCCGACAATGTGCACGCCGAGCACGCGGTCGCTGGCCTTGTCGGCGAGGATCTTCACGAAGCCGTCCGTGTGCAGCATGGCGCGTGCGCGGCCATTGGCGCTGAACGGGAATTTGCCGACCTTGTAGTCGATGCCGGCCTTCTTCAGTTCTTCCTCGGTCTTGCCGACCGAGGCGATTTCCGGGCTGGTGTAGACGACGCTCGGAATGACCTCGTAGTTCACATGGCCGGCCTGGCCGGCGATGGTTTCGGCCACCGCGACACCCTCGTCCTCGGCCTTGTGCGCCAGCATCGGCCCGGCGATGACGTCGCCGATGGCATAGATGCCCGGCACGTTGGTCCGCAGGTGCCCGTCGGTCTTGACGCGGCCGCGCTCGTCGACCTCGACCCCCGCCTCTTTCAGCCCAAGACTGTCGGCATAGGCGCGGCGCCCGGTGGCGATCAGCACGACATCGGCCGCGACGGTCTCGGCGGCGCCGCCCTTGGCCGGCTCGAAGGTGACGGTTGCGCCTTTCTTCGCCTTGGCGACGCCGGTGACCTTGGCGCCGAGCTTGAACTCGAAGCCTTGCTTGGACAGCAGCCGCTGGAACTGTTTGGAGACCTCGCCGTCCATGCCGCCGAGGATCGTGTCGAGGAACTCGACCACGGTGACCTTGGCGCCGAGCCGCGCCCAGACCGAGCCGAGCTCGAGGCCGATGACGCCGCCACCGACCACCACGAGGTGGCCGGGAACCTTGTCCAGCGACAGCGCGCCGGTCGACGACACGATGATTTTCTCGTCGAAATCAACCTTGACGCCGGGAATGCCGGCGACATCGGAACCGGTGGCGATGACGATGTTCTTGGTCTCGACCTCCTCGACCTTGCCGTCCTCGCCCGTCACCGACACCTTGCCTGCCGCGACCACCTTGCCGGTGCCGCGGAAACTGTCGATCTTGTTCTTCTTGAACAGGAAGGCGACGCCGTTGACGTTGGACGACACCGTCGCATCCTTGTGCGCCATCATCTTCTTCAGGTTGAGCTTCGGCGCTGGTATCTCGACACCCAGCGTGTCGAAGGAATGGCCGGCCTCGGCGAACATTTCGGAGGCATGAAGCAGCGCCTTGGACGGGATGCAGCCGATGTTGAGGCAGGTGCCACCGAAGGTGGCGTTCTTCTCGACCACCGCCACCTTCAGACCGAGCTGCGCCGCCTTGATGGCGCAGACATAGCCGCCGGGTCCCGATCCGATGATAACGACGTCATAAGCCATGTTTGTTTCCCTTTGCTTGGCGCTCAGCGGCCGCCGCTAACGTTCAGGATCGCGCCCGTCGTATAGGACGCGGCATCGGATAGAAGATAGAGAACCGCACCCGCGACTTCATCGGCGGTGCCGGCTCTTTTCATCGGCAGCGTGTCCTGGATCAGCGCCACCCGGTCCGGCTGTCCGCCGGAAGCATGGATGTCGGTGTCGATGATGCCCGGCCGCACCGCGTTGACGCGGATGCCTTCCAGCGCCACCTCGCGGGCGAGCCCGATGGTGAACGTGTCGATGGCGCCCTTGGAGGCGGCATAGTCGACATAATTGTCCGGCGCGCCCAGCACCGCCGCCGCCGAGGAAATGTTGACGATCGCTCCGCCGTTGCCGCCATGGCGCGTCGACATGCGCTTGACCGCCTCACGGGCGCACAGGATCGAACCGACGACATTGATGCGCATCATGCGCTCGAGCCGTGCCGCGCTCATTTCGTCGACGCGCGCCTTGGCGTCGACGATGCCGGCATTGTTGACGAAGGCGTCGAGCCGGCCATGGGTGCGGTCGACGGCCTCGAAGATCGAGAGGATATCGGCCTCGCTGCCGACATCGCCCTTGACCGCGAAAGCATCACCGCCGGCAGCCTTGATGTCGCTGACCAGCGCGTCGGCGGCAGCCTTGTTGGAGGCATAGTTGACCGCGACGCGATAGCCGGCCTTCGCGCCAAGCCGGCAGATGGCGGCGCCGATGCCACGGCTGCCGCCGGTGACCAGCAGGACCTTCTGCGCTTCGCTCATTCCTGGCATCCCTTCAACGTAAAAACGTCCGACGGCACTTTCGAGAAGCCGTTGCCGCCATAGGCCGACGACTGACGCAGCATCGGACCGAGATCCGGCAGGATCAGCGTCTTCGGCGCCTCGACGCCTTCTGCCGGCAAGAGCCCGATGCTGCCCTTGTCGTCAGACGTGTAGATGACGCCGTGCCAGGGGGTACAGGCGGCGAGCTCGGCGCCGGTGGTGTCGCCCTCCGGGCATTTGAACATCAGCGCGCCGTTCGGCCGTGCTACGCCCTCGGTCCACATGACGATGCCGTTCAGCACCACATTGTTGTCGAGGATCATGCGGAACGTGTTGGTGACGGTGGCGGAGGTGCCGGTCGGGGTAAAATCGATCTCGCTGCCGCTTTGCGCATCGCCATAGACGGCGAGTTCGATCGGGCAGGCGGCATGGGCGGTTGCGGGAGCCAGCGCCATGCCGGCCATAAGCACAGCTAGTTTGGCAGACCCAAGCAAACGGGCCATCATTGGCCGCCTCTGCCGCGAGCTGCCATCCGACCGCCTCAGAGATCGAGCACCAGCCGTTCCGGATCCTCCAGGCTTTCCTTGACGCGCACCAGGAAGGTGACCGCTTCCTTGCCGTCGACGATGCGGTGATCGTAGCTCAGCGCCAGATACATCATCGGCCGGATTACGATCTGGCCGCCGACCACGACAGGCCGGTCCTGGATCTTGTGCATGCCCAGAATGCCCGACTGCGGCGCGTTGAGGATCGGCGTCGACATCAGCGAACCATAGACGCCGCCATTGGAGATGGTGAACGTGCCGCCCTGCATGTCGGCGACCGACAGCTTGCCATCGCGCGCGGCGATGCCGAGCCGGCCGATTTCCTTCTCGATCTCGGCGATCGACATCTGGTCGGCGTCGCGCACGACCGGCACGACGAGGCCCTTCTCGGTGCCGACGGCGACGCCGACATGGGCAAAGTTCTTGTAGATGATGTCGGTGCCGTCGATCTCGGCATTGACCGCCGGGATTTCCTTCAGCGCGTGCGTGACGGCCTTGGTGAAGAAGCCCATGAAGCCCAACTTCACGCCGTGCTTCTTCTCGAACACGTCCTTGTACTTGGTCCGCAGCGCCATCACCGCCGACATGTCGACCTCGTTGAAGGTGGTCAGCATCGCCGCGGTCGACTGCGCTTCCTTGAGCCGGCGCGCGATGGTCTGGCGCAATTTGGTCATGCGCACGCGCTCTTCGCGCGAGGCATCGTCACCGGAAGATGGCGCACGCACGGCAATCGGTGCCGGCGCCGCCCTGGGCGTCTCGGCCGGCTGCGACGGCGCGCCCTTGGCGATGGCGTCGAGCACGTCGCCCTTCAGCACCTGGCCACGCTTGCCCGAACCGGACAGCTGGTCGACCGACAGATTGTTCTCGGCGATCAGTTTTGCGGCTGCCGGCGCCGGCGGCATGCTGCGCGGCTCGACCGCGCCGCCATCGCCGGCGATCTTGGCGGTCTCGGCCGCGGCCTGCTTGCTGGTCGAAGCCGCATCCGGCGACGAGGCCTGCGAAACCGCCTGCGGCTTGGTCGCCGGCGCGGCGGCGCCGCCTGCCGAGATCGAACCCAACAAAGCGCCGACACCCACCGTCTCGCCTTCCTTGGCGACGATTTCGCCCAGCGTGCCGGCGGCGGCCGCCGGAACTTCCACCGTCACCTTGTCGGTTTCAAGCTCGACCAGCGGCTCGTCGACGGCAATGGCATCGCCGACCTTCTTGAACCATTTGCCGATGGTCGCCTCGGTGACGGATTCGCCGAGAGTGGGAACGCGGATTTCGGTAGCCATTGTGCCTGTCCGTTCTTGTCGGTTCTGTTCTATTCGCCTGCTTTATTCGCCGAGCGCGTCTTCGAGCAAGGCGGCGAGCTGGGCAAGGTGCTTGGACATCAATCCCGTCGCCGGCGACGCGGCCGCCGGCCGGCCGGTGTAGCGAACGCGCTGATGCTTGGCGTCGATATGCGCCAGCACCCATTCCAGATACGGGTCGATGAACGACCAGGCGCCCATGTTCTTGGGCTCCTCCTGGCACCACACCATCTCGGCGTTGCGGAAACGCGACAGTTCGGTGATCAGCGCCTTGGCCGGGAATGGATAGAGCTGTTCGACGCGCAGCAGGTAGATGTCGTTGATGCCGCGCTTCTCGCGCTCCTCGTAGAGGTCGTAGTAGACCTTGCCCGAGCACAGCACGACGCGGCGGATCTTGCTGTCCTTGGTGAGCTTGATCGGCTGGTTGGGCAACAACTGCGCGTCGTCCCACAGCAGCCGGTGGAACGAGCTTTCGCCCGAGATTTCCGGCAGCGTCGACACCGCCCGCTTGTGGCGCAGCAGCGACTTCGGCGTCATGAGGATCAGCGGCTTGCGGAAATCGCGCTTCAGCTGCCGGCGCAGGATGTGAAAGTAGTTGGCCGGCGTGGTGCAGTTGGCGACTTGCATATTGTCTTCGGCGCAAAGCTGCAGGAAGCGCTCCAGCCTGGCCGAGGAATGCTCCGGACCCTGGCCTTCATAGCCGTGCGGCAACAGGCAGACGAGGCCCGACATTCTGAGCCACTTGCGCTCACCGCTAGAGATGAACTGGTCGAACACCACCTGGGCGCCGTTGGCGAAGTCGCCGAACTGCGCTTCCCACAAGGTCAGCGCCTTCGGCTCGGCCAGGCTGTAGCCATATTCGAAGCCCAGCACCGCCTCTTCCGACAGCATGGAGTTGATGACTTCGTAGCCGGCCTGTGCCGCCGACAGATTGTTGAGCGGGATGTAGCGGGTTTCGTCGCGCTGGTCGTAGAGCACGGAATGGCGCTGCGAGAAGGTGCCGCGCTCGGAATCCTGCCCCGACAGGCGGATCGGATTGCCGTCGAGCAGGATGGCGCCGAAAGCCAGCGCCTCCGCCGTCGACCAGTCGATGCCTTCGCCGGATTCGATCGCCTCGCGGCGGTTTTCGAGGAAGCGGATGATGGTCTTGTGCGCCTCGAAACCCTTCGGCACCTCGGTCAGCTTCTTGCCGATTTCCTTCAGCGTCTTGACCGGCACCGCGGTCTTGCCGCGCCTTTGTTCGTCCTGATTGTCGGCCGTGCGCAGGCCAGACCAGGCGCCATCCAGCCAGTCGGCCTTGTTGGGCTTGTAATGCTGGCCGACTTCCCACTCGGATTCCAGATGCGCGCGCCAGTCGGCCTTCATCTGGTCGAGCTCGGCCTGGGTGATGTGGCCCTCGGCGATCAGCCGGTCGCCATAGATCTGCACCGTCGTCTTGTGGGTGCGGATGTTGCGGTACATGATCGGCTGGGTGAAGGCCGGTTCGTCGCCCTCATTGTGGCCGAAGCGGCGGTAGCAGAACATGTCCACGACCACCGGCTTGTGGAACTTCATGCGGAATTCGATCGCCACCTTGGTGGCGTGCACCACGGCTTCCGGATCGTCGCCATTGACGTGGAAGATTGGCGCCTCGATCATCTTGGCGACGTCGGACGGATAGGGCGACGAACGCGAGAAGCGCGGATTGGTGGTGAAGCCAATCTGGTTGTTGATAATGAAGTGCAGCGTGCCGGCGACGCGGTGGCCGCGCAGGCCCGACAGGCCGAGGATTTCGGCGATCACGCCCTGGCCGGCGAAAGCGGCATCGCCATGCAGGAGCAGCGGCAGCACCTTGGCGCGCTCTTCCAGCGGCACGATCTCCTCGCGGCCGCGGCCGAACAGATAGTCCTGCTTGGCGCGCGCCTTGCCCATCACCACGGGATCGACGATTTCCAAATGCGAGGGATTGGCGGTCAGCGACAAATGCACCTTGTTGCCGTCGAACTCGCGGTCCGACGAGGCGCCGAGATGGTACTTCACATCGCCCGAGCCCTCGACCTCGTCGGGGGCTGCCGAGCCGCCCTTGAACTCGTGGAAAATGGCGCGGTGCGGCTTCGCCATCACTTGGGACAGCACGTTCAGGCGGCCGCGATGCGCCATGCCGAGCACGATCTCCTTCATGCCGAGCTGGCCGCCGCGCTTGACGATCTGCTCCAGCGCCGGGATCAGCGCCTCGCCGCCGTCGAGGCCGAAGCGCTTGGTGCCCTTGTACTTGACGTCGATGAATTGTTCGAAGCCTTCGGCCTCGACCAGCTTTTGCAGGATCGCCTTCTTGCCGGTCGTGGTGAAGGAGATTTCCTTGTCGGCGCCTTCGATGCGCGCCTGGATCCAGGCCTTCTCCTCAGGGTCCGAGATATGCATGAACTCGACGCCCAGCGTCGAGCAGTAGGTGCGGGTCAGGATCTCCAGCATCTGCCGGATGGTGCCGAATTCGAGCCCCAGCACATTGTCGAGGAAGATCGGCCGGTCGTAATCGGCTGCGGTGAAGCCGTAATTCTCCGGCGACAGTTCGTTGTAGTCCTCGAGCGGCTTGGCGATGCCGAGCGGGTCGAGATTGGCGTGCAGATGGCCGCGCATGCGGTAGGCGCGGATCATCATGATGGCGCGCACCGAATCGCGCGTCGCCTGGTGCACGTCGGCGTCTGAGAGCACGATGCCGTTGGTGACCGCCTTGTCCTTGACCTTCTTTTCCAGATGCTTCTCGACGATGCCCCAATTGCCGTCGAGCGCCGACACCAATTCGCCATTGGCCTGCAGCGGCCAGGACGGCTTGGCCCAAGAGGCGCCCTTGGCGTTCCTGCGCACATCGCCGGCATCGTCCTTCAGCCCGGCGAAGAACTCCTGCCATTCGGGATTGACCGAGGCGGGATCGTCTTCATAGGCGGCATAGAGCGCGTCGATGTAATCGGCGTTGCCGCCGTAGAGGAACGAGGTGAGCGAGAATTGGTCGTTGGCCTGATCTTGTCTTGCCATGTCGTTTCAGCGGAGCCTGGCTCCGTCTCCTTACGTTTGCGGCAGCGCCGCGATAGTGGGCGATTCACCCGCCCTTCTTGTCCCCTCAAAGCCAACGAACCGCCGTCGGCTCTCATTCCACTGCCGGCGCCGACGCTCAGCCCTTGATGGCTTCAACCAACGTCGTGCCAAGCCGCGCCGGCGATGGCGAGACCTTGATGCCGGCCGATTCCATCGCCGCGATCTTGTCCTCGGCGCCGCCCTTGCCGCCGGAGATGACCGCGCCGGCATGGCCCATGGTGCGGCCGGCCGGCGCCGTGCGTCCGGCGATGAAGCCGGCCATCGGCTTCTTGCGGCCACGCTTAGCTTCGTCCTTGAGGAACTGCGCGGCGTCTTCCTCGGCCGAACCGCCGATCTCGCCGATCATGATGATCGACTTGGTCTCGTCGTCGGCGAGGAACATCTCGAGCACGTCGATGAACTCGGTGCCCTTGACCGGGTCGCCACCGATGCCGACGGCCGTGGTCTGGCCGAGGCCGACATTGGTGGTCTGGAACACGGCCTCATAGGTAAGTGTTCCCGAGCGCGAAACAACGCCGACCGAGCCTTTGCGGAAGATGTTTCCGGGCATGATGCCGATCTTGCATTCGTCAGGGGTGAGTACGCCCGGGCAGTTCGGCCCGATCAGCCGCGAGGTCGAGCGGTCGAGCCGCGCCTTGACCTTGACCATGTCCATCACCGGAATGCCTTCGGTGATGCAGATGATCAGCGGGATCTCCGCCTCGATCGCTTCCAGGATCGCTTCGCCGGCGCCCGCCGGCGGCACATAGATGACGGAAGCGTTGGCGCCTGTCCGTGTCTTGCCTTCGGCGACGGTGGCGAAGATCGGCAGGCTCTCGCCCTTCGACCCTGTCCAGGTCTCGCCGCCCTTCTTGGGATGGATGCCGCCCACCATCTTGGTGCCGTGATAGGCCAGCGCCTGTTCGGTGTGGAACGTACCGGTCTTGCCGGTCAGGCCCTGCACCAGCACCTTGGTGTTCTTGTCGACGAGAATGGACATCGGAGCCCTTTTCTAAAGACTGTTGATCGAGGAAGGCGAGACGCGCCGGTAGACGCCACTCACCATGTCTTGCCAGCCATCGCTGCCGGCGGGTTTGAAATGCAGTCGCATGCGATAGGTGTCGGCATCGTCGAAAATATACGTCACCCGCGCCGCGCCGCGCGGCGACGACCGCTCCAGATTGAGCTCGCTGCCATTCCACGTGCCCGTCGCCGGCGAGGCCGGGACAAAGCCCATTGAATCGAACTGGTGCATGGTGACGAGGCGGTTCGGCTGGTCGAAGCCGAACACATTGTGCGAACCGAAGGAAATCGTGCCGTCGCGGCGCTGGCGATAGCGCTGCACCACGAACAGGCCGCCGAACTGCGCCTCCGCCAGCACTTCGGACGTCGCCGTGCCGGCATCGGTCCATTGCGTGGCCGCGACCTCTTCCTCGCCGCGCCACGCGCCGACCAGCGCCTGCAGGCGCTGGTGATCGGCGGAAAGCGAGGAGAAGGAGGCAGCGTTCATCGGTCAGAGCCGCTTCAGATCGGTGACGGTGAGGTCGCTCTTGGCGTTGCCGGTGTTGAGCGTCGTCGCCGGCTCGAACATCAGCACCACGGGCTCGGCGGTGAGCGAACGCGGCCGGTGCTCGACACCGCGCGGCACGACGATGAAATCACCCTCGCCGAGCTCGACCGGTCCGTCGCGAAAATCGATGGCGATCCTGCCCCGCAGCACGAGGAAGGCTTCGTCCTCATTGTCATGCGCGTGCCAGTCGAAGGTCGCGCCGAACTTGGCGACCTTGGCCTGACTGTCATTGACGTCGCCGGCGATATGCGGATCGAAGACCTTGCTGATCTTTTGATCCGCCGCCTCGACCAGGTTTATCTTGCGTGGAGGCACAGGCTCAGCCCTTCACCGCCGCCACGATCTTCTTGGCTGCGTCGTCCAGATCATCGGCCGACACGACGTTGAGGCCGCTGTCGTTGATGATCTTCTTGCCGAGTTCGGCATTGGTGCCTTCCAGGCGCACCACCAGCGGCACTTCCAGCCCGACTTCCTTGACCGCGGCGATCACGCCCTCGGCGATGATGTCGCACTTCATGATGCCGCCGAAGATGTTGATCAGTATGCCTTTGACCGCCGGATCCTTGGTGATGATCTTGAACGCCGCCGTCACCTTCTCCTTGGACGCGCCGCCGCCGACATCGAGGAAGTTGGCGGGTTCGGCGCCATAAAGCTTGATGATGTCCATCGTCGCCATGGCAAGCCCTGCGCCGTTGACCATGCAGCCGATATTACCGTCGAGCGCGACATAGGCGAGGTCGTATTTCGACGCCTCGATCTCCTTCTCGTCCTCTTCGGTGGTGTCGCGCAGTTCAAGCACGTCCGGATGGCGGAACAGCGCGTTGTTGTCGAACGACACCTTTGCGTCGAGCACGCGCAGCCGGCCGTTCTTCATGACGATCAGCGGATTGACCTCGAGCAGGCTCATGTCCTTCTCGACAAAGGCCTTGTAGAGGATCGGGAACAGCGTGCCGCCGTCCTTGGCCGCGTCGCCGTCGAGCTTGAGGGCTGTGTTAAGCGCCTTCACGTCATCCGCCGTGACGCCCTTTTCCGGATCGATGGCGACGGTGATGATCTTTTCCGGCGTGTCGTGGGCGACCGCCTCGATGTCCATGCCGCCTTCGGTCGAGACGACGAAGGCGATGCGGCCGACCGAACGGTCGACCAGGATCGACAGATAAAGCTCGCGCTCGATGTCGGCGCCGTCCTCGATATAGAGGCGGTTGACCTGCTTGCCGGCCGGGCCGGTCTGCTTTGTCACCAGCGTGTGGCCGAGCATCTCGTTGGCGTTGGCGACGACGTCGGCGACCGACTTCGCCAGCCGCACGCCGCCCTTGGCGTCGGTCGACAGTTCCTTGAACTTGCCCTTGCCGCGGCCACCGGCGTGGATCTGGCTCTTCACCACATAGAGCGGGCCGGGCAGCGCGCGTGCCGCGGCTTCCGCCTCGCTTGCCTTGAACACCGGCACGCCTTCGGCCACCGGCGCGCCAAAGCTCTTCAGCAGCGCCTTGCCTTGATATTCATGGATGTTCATCGGGAACTATCTCCAGGTCGTTTTGCCGGGGTCGACGTTTTGGTGGGATTCACTTCGAGGCGAGCTGCGGCGCGATCTTGACGCAGGCCTCGGTCAGGCCCTGCACCGTCGCCACCGAACTGTCGAACATCTTCTGTTCGCTCTTGTTGAGGTCGATCTCGATGATGCGCTCGACGCCGCCGGCGCCGATCACCACGGGAACGCCGACATAGGTGCCCTTGACGCCATACTGGCCGGAGAGGTGGGCCGCACAGGGCAGCACGCGCTTCTTGTCCTTGAGATAGGCTTCGGCCATGGAAATCGCCGAGGCCGCCGGCGCGTAATAGGCCGAGCCGGTCTTGAGCAGGCCGACGATCTCGGCGCCGCCGTCACGGGTGCGCTGCACGATCTGGTCGAGCTTCTCCTTCGAGGTCCAGCCCATCTTGACGAGGTCGGGCAGCGGAATGCCCGACACCGTCGAGTAGCGGATCATCGGCACCATGGAATCGCCGTGGCCGCCGAGCACGAAGGCGGTGACGTCCTCGACCGAAACCTTGAATTCCTCGGCCAGGAAATAGCGGAAGCGCGCGCTGTCGAGGACGCCGGCCATGCCGACGACATGGGTCTTGGGCAGGCCGGAAAACTTCTGCAGCGCCCATACCATGGCGTCGAGCGGGTTGGTGATGCAGATGACGAAGGCCTTGGGCGCGTACTTCTTCAGACCGGCGCCGACCTGTTCCATGACCTTTAGGTTGATGCCCAGCAGATCGTCGCGGCTCATGCCCGGCTTGCGCGGCACGCCGGCGGTGACGATGCAGACATCGGCGCCCTCGATGCCGGCATAGTCGTTGACGCCGGTCAGCCGGGAGTCGAAACCATCGACCGGCGACGATTGCGCGATATCGAGCCCCTTGCCTTGCGGAATACCCTCGGCAATATCGAACAGCACCACGTCGCCGAGGTCCTTGAGGCCGATCATGTGGGCCAGCGTGCCGCCGATCATGCCCGAGCCGATAAGCGCTATCTTGTTGCGTGCCATGTGAGGATGTTTTCCCTTTGTCTGTGACTGCGCCCAAATCTTTGACGACTTGATGACGGCGTCGAGGAAGAGGCCGGAATGCTGAGGAAACCCGCGAGATTTCGCCGCACCCAATAGCCCCGGTGCAAGATAAATTCAAACGATTATTTTGGAGTGAACATTTTCAATCGGTTAGATGGATTGGGATTTACGTAAACGTCAAAGTTTGTAAGCCGACTTGGGAGAAGTTACACAATGAAGATGGAGATCGTAAGGCTTGAAGCCGGCAATGACGCCCTTGTGATGTGGATCGCCGAGGATGTGTTCGACGAACCGGTCAGGCCGGATCGATTGGCAGCCTATCTCAGCCAACCCGGCCATTTCATGGTCGTAGCCCTGGCTGACGGCGCGGTTGTCGGTCAATGTGCGGCGGTGATCCACCGCCATCCTGACAAGGTTGCGGAACTCTACATCGACGAGGTCGGCGTATCGCCCGCCTTCCAGCGCCAGGGTATCGCGCGCAAAATGCTCGACGCGATGTTCGCGATCGGCAGGGAGAATGGCTGCGAGGAGGCCTGGGTTGGCACCGAACCCGACAACCTCCCGGCCCGGGCACTTTATGAGTCGCGCAAGGAGCCGCATGGGGAAGCGGAGAGTTTCGTCATGTATGCGTACAGGCTTTAGTGACCAGGGTCTTCGCTCTGCTTTGGGTCCATCTGCTTAGGACGACGAAGGCAGGGCTTGAGCCCGCGGTGCCGCAGCCGGCGGCGCCCTTTCTTTTCGCCGCTCAGCCCAGTCCTCCAGCCAGTCGCGGCTCTGCATCTCGATCAGGCGAGAGGCCGTGCGCTCGAACTCGAACACCTCGACGCCGCGTTTTGCCACGTAAAGCTCTTGTGGCGGCGCCTCGGCGCTCACCACCAGCCGCACATGATGATCGTAAAGCGTGTCGATCAACAGGATGAAGCGCTTGGCCTCGTTGCGCTTGCCTTCGCCCAGCACCGGGACATGGTCGATGAAGATGGTCGAGAACCGTCCGGCAATGGCCAGGAAATCACGCGCGCCAAGCGGTTTTTCGCAGAGATCGGCAAAGGAGAACCGCGCCGCGTCACCGGCGGCGGCCGGCACCAGAACCTGCCGGCCCTTCAGCGTCAGCGAGGTCGCGGCTGTCGGCGCGCCGCGCGTCATCGTCCGCCAGGCCTCGTCCAGCGTCCGGTCGGCCGTGTCGTCGGCTGGCGTGACATAGACCGGCGTGCGGGCGAGCTTTTCCAGCCGGTAATCCTTGTCGCTGTCGAGCGACAGCACCTGCGCGTGTCGTTCCAATATGCCGATGAACGGCAGGAACAGCTGGCGGTTGAGCCCATCACGGTAGAGATCTTGCGGCGCCACGTTCGAAGTAGCGATCAACACGACGCCATTGGCGAACAGCGCCGAAAACAGCCTGGACAGGATCATCGCGTCAGCGATGTCGGTGACCGAGAATTCGTCGAAGCACAGCACCCAGGCCTGCTCAGCCAGCGCCTTGGCCACGGGCGGGATCGGATCGTCTTCTTTGACGTCGCCGTTCTTGCGCGCCTGCCGGTGCTTCTGGATGCGGTCCTGCACATCGGCCATGAAGTCGTTGAAATGCACGCGGCGCTTGCGCCGGACCGGCAGCAGCTCGAAGAACATGTCCATCAGCATGGTCTTGCCACGGCCGACGCCGCCATGGATGTAGAGGCCTTTGACGGCCTCATGCGTCTCGCGCTTGCGGGCAAACAGCCAGCCCAGCGCGCTGGACTTGTGCGCCAGCCGCTTGGCCGAGATCTCGTCGGTCAGCCGGTCGAGCGCCGCGGCGATCCGCTCCTGCGCCGGATCGCGTCCGATCGCGCCGGTTTCCACAAGGTGGTCGTAGCGCTGCCTGACGGTCGCATGGGTCTGGAGGCCGTCACGCAGATGCATCGGTCACGTCGTTTTTCTCATGCACGTCGTTGCCCCAAAACCGGAGCCCCAGTTTGGGCGACATGCACTGGGGAGATCGGGCTACCTAGTAAGCGAAATCGGCTGACCGTTGGAAGTCTGGCCGTCGAATTTCGAGCCGCCCGAGGAATAGAGCCGCGCCAGCGAGCCGCCATTCTCATCGTAAAGTGTCAGCTGCTTGCCGGCGACGTTCCACGACTTGATGCCGTCGATCGGAGCCGGGCAATGCAGCGGCCCGGCGCGGAAGCCGGCGCCGAACTTGGTCTGCGGCGTCGCGATCTTGCAGCTCTGCCCGGAAACGCTGGCATTCCAGACGCCGGCGACGGCTGCCGCGCTGAGATCCGAGGCCCCGGCGGGCGCCTGGCCGTCCGGCGGCAAGGACGCAACCTGCGTGTTCGCCGGAGCGGTCGGGAACTTCGACGGGTCGGTGGTGCCGGGCGAGGCTGGCGGCGGCAACTGGTTGGAAGTCACCTGGCCGGCCGGCGCCGGCTGCAGCGGCGCCGGTTGCTGGTCGTCCATGGACGAGAAGCGCGAGGTCGAGCAACCGCTCGCAACGAGCGCCGCCAGCGATGCGGCCACAAGACCGCTTTTCGAAAAATTCATTACAACCTCCGTCGGATCCGGCTGGGGGGAAGCCGTCCGCGCAATATCACCCTCCACCAAGATGGAGAAGGTGGCGAAATTTCAACCCGATATGGTTAAAATAGGGTTTGCGGCAAGATTGTTGCAAATTTATCGCAATCACGACCTGCCATGTTCGCCCGTCGCTCAAATCCGTGGAGTTCGGCCGCGACCGCGCATTCGCCTTGCAAATGCTTGCGCCAACCGGCGCAACGCCTATGTCTAGGAGCCGAAACCCGCTGGAGCATGCCTTGGCCGCGAGAAAGAAAGCCGCCAACCGCTATTACAGCGGTCCGCCCAGCGACCATTTCGATGGCACCTTGTTCTTCAATCCCGGTGGCCGGATGCCCGGACGCTTCACCGATCTGCTGAAATGGCAGCTCAACGGCCAACGCGCGAAATGGCCGGCGACGAGCCCGAGTCCCTTTCCGCAGGCGAGGCCGTCCGCGAGGGTCGAAGGCACCGACCTGACCGTCACCATGGTCGGCCATTCGACCTTGCTGATCCAGACGGCCGGCCTGAACATCCTCACCGATCCGGTCTGGTCGCAACGCACCTCGCCGTTCTCCTTCATCGGGCCAAAACGCGTCAATGCACCGGGCATCGCCTTCGACGACCTGCCGCCGATCGACCTCGTGCTGGTCAGCCACAACCATTATGACCATCTCGACCTCGTCACGCTGAGGCGACTGAAGGAGAAGCACGATCCGCTGGCGGTGACGCCGCTCGGCAACGATGTGCTGATCGGCGAGGCGGTTCCCGGCATGCGGCTGGCGGCGCATGACTGGGGCGACAGGATCGACATCGGTGACCGCGCCGCCATCCACATCGAGCCGGCGCATCACTGGTCGGCGCGCGGTGCGCGTGACCGGCGCATGGCACTGTGGGCCGGCTTCGTCATCGAGACGCCGGGCGGCAAACTCTATTTCGCCGGCGATACCGGCTTCCACGACGGCATCAACTACCGGCTGATGGCGGACAAACATGGCGGCTTCCGCTTCGCCATCCTGCCGATCGGCGCGTATGAGCCACGCTGGTTCATGGCGCCGCAGCACCAGAACCCGGAGGAAGCGGTGCAAGGCATGAAGCTGTGCAAGGCCGCCTTCGCCGCCGGCTGCCACTGGGGCACATTCCAGCTCACCGACGAACCGATGGACGAACCGGTCCGCAAACTGGCCGAGGCGCGTGAGGCGGAGGGCGTGCCGCCGGAGCGCTTTCGCGCCTTGCAACCCGGCGAGGTCTGGGACGTGCCGGAGATCGGGCACGGCTGAAGTCTGCATTGGCCATTTACGGCACCGTCATTTTCGCCGATGGTCCGCCCAGCAGAAAAGGGGGATGCGGATGAAATCTATGCTTGCAGCGCTGATGGTGCTGGCAATCTCGGTGCCGGCGGCTTTCGCGGGCGAAATCACTGATCGCGCCGCCGAGGCCGAAAAGGCGCTGCAGGCCGGTGACGGAGCCGGCGCGCTGGAGAAATTCCGCGGCGCCGAGGCGGCCTTGTGGCAAGCGATGCCGCTCGCCGTGCAGAATGTCAAACAGGTCGATTCGGCCGGCGGCTTCGGCATCTACAGCGAGCGTGCCAATCATATCTACAAGCCAGGCGAGAAGGTCGTGCTCTATATGGAGCCGGTCGGCTACGGCTATGGGTCGGACGGCCTCGGCAACAGCCAGATCGCGCTTTCCGTCGACCTCACCGTGCTTTCCGACTCGGGCGAAGCTTTGGGCACCTTCGAGAAAATTGGAAGCGTTCAGGTCGCTTCCCGCTCGCACAACCGCGAACTCTTCTTCAAACTCGACCTGTCCCTCGACGGACTGCCGCCCGGGAAATACAAGTGCAACTTCCTCATGCATGACCAGAACTCGACCAAGACGGCGCCGTTCAGCACCGATATCGAGATCGCCGGCTAGGTTTTTCCACTGACATCGCCTCGCAGCCGGCGGGAACCCAAGCGCGACAGAAGCGTTTTCATGCGGTTTTGAAATCTGTCGTTTTGCGAGGCATTCCCATGATCAAATGGATCATCATCCTGCTCATCGTCGCCGCGGCGGCGAGCCTGCTCGGCATGCCGGCGCTGGCCGGAGCCGCGGCCACCGGCGCGCGCATCCTCATCGGCATCGTTCTCGTCATCTTCCTGCTGGTGGTGCTGGGCATCTTCGCGGTGACCTGAGTCCGGCGTCTTCGCCGTGACTAAGTCCGGCGTCTTCGCCGTGACCAGTCCGGCGTCTTCGCCGTGACGGAACACGCCTGCGCACTGGTAATTCCCGCCCGTTTCCGCCATATAGCGCCAAACGGACACGGAATTTCGCGGAGCAATGGCAAGCACTGCCCCTTTCGCCAAGATGAACGGCATCGGCAACGAGATCATCGTCGCCGATATGCGCGGCCGTGCCGATCAGGTGACGGCGGCGGCGGCCCTTGCGCTGAACGCCGATGCCGCGACCCGCTTCGACCAGATCATGGCGATCCATGATGCGAAGACGCCGGGCACCGCCTACTATGTCGACATCCTGAATTCCGATGGCACCAGTGCGCAGGCCTGCGGCAACGGCATGCGCTGCGTCGTCCAGGCGCTCGCCGCCGAGACCGGCCAGAAGACCTTCACCTTCGAGACCCGCGCCGGCATTCTCAACGCCAGGGAACATGCCGACGGCACGATCTCGGTCGACATGGGCATGCCGCATTTCGGCTGGCAGGAAATTCCGCTCGCCGAGGAGTTCCGCGACACCCGCATGATCGAATTGCAGATCGGCCCGATCGACGCTCCGGTGCTGCATTCGCCCTCCGCCGTCTCGATGGGCAACCCGCACGCCATCTTCTGGGTCGACCGCGATGTCTGGTCCTATGAGCTCGAGCGTTTCGGCCCGCTGCTCGAAAACCACCCGATCTTTCCCGAGCGCGCCAATATCACCATTGCTGAGGTGACCTCACCCGAGAGCATGATCATCCGTACCTGGGAACGCGGCGCCGGCCTGACCAAGGCCTGCGGCTCCGCCGCCTGCGCATCGGTGGTGGCCGCGGCCCGCACCAGGCGCACCGGCCGCAGCGTCAGCCTTTTGACCCCCGGCGGTGGCACGCTGCATGTCGAATGGCGCGAGGACGACCACGTCATCCTGACCGGTGCCGCCGAGTGGGAATTTTCCGGCAGCTTCGATCCCTCGACCGGCACCTGGGCTCGCGACACCGAAAGCGCGGCCTGATGTCGGTTGCTCTGTCCAGGAGCCCGGATTTCGACGGCTCCCTTTCCGAGGCCCCCAGCCGCATTGACGTGGTGACCTTCGGCTGCCGGCTGAACACCTATGAATCCGAAGTGATGCGGCGCGAGGCCGAAAGCGCCGGTCTCGGCACGCTGCAAGGCGGCGCGGTGATCTTCAACACCTGCGCCGTCACCGGCGAGGCGGTCCGCCAGGCCAAACAGGCGATCCGCAAGGCGCGCCGCGACAATCCGCAGGCGCGTATCATCGTCACCGGCTGCGCCGCGCAGACCGAGCCTGAAAAATTCGCCGCCATGGACGAGGTCGATCTCGTGCTTGGCAATGAAGAGAAGCTGAAGGCAAACTCGTACCGCGCGCTGCCGGATTTCGGCGTCAACGACACCGAGAAGGCCCGCGTCAACGACATCTTCTCGGTGCGCGAGACCGCCGGCCACATGGTCGATGCCATAGAAGGCCGCGCCCGCGCTTTCGTCCAGGTGCAGAATGGCTGCGACCATCGCTGCACCTTCTGCATCATTCCCTATGGCCGCGGCAATTCCCGCTCGGTGCCGATGGGCGCCGTGGTCGAGCAGGTCAAGCGTCTCGCCGGCAATGGTTATGCCGAGATCGTGCTGACCGGCGTCGACATGACCAGTTTCGGCGCCGATCTGCCGGGGGCGCCCAAGCTCGGCAAACTGGTGAAGACCATTTTGAAGCGGGTGCCCGACGTGAAGCGCCTGCGGCTATCCTCGATCGATTCCATCGAGGCCGACGACGATTTGCTCGATGCCATCGCCACCGAACCCAGGCTGATGCCGCATCTGCATCTGTCGCTGCAGTCCGGCGACGACATGATCCTGAAGCGCATGAAGCGAAGGCATCTGCGCGACCAGTCGATCCGTTTCTGCGAGGATGTGCGCAAATTGCGCCCTGCGATCGTCTTCGGCGCCGACATCATCGCCGGCTTCCCGACCGAGACCGACGCCATGTTCGAGAACTCGATAAGAATCGTCGAGGAATGTGGCCTGACCCATCTCCATGTCTTCCCGTTTTCACCGCGCGAGGGCACGCCCGCCGCGCGCATGCCGCAGGTCCGCCGCGAACTGGTCAAGCAGCGTGCCGCCCGTTTGCGCGCCGCCGGCGAAGCCGCCTATCGGCGCCATCTGTCCTCGCTGCCTGGAACCCGTCAGTCGATCCTGATCGAGCGCGATGGCCTCGGCCGCACCGAAGGATTTACCCTCGCCGCACTCGGCACCGGCGCGCCGGGCGAGATCGTCGAAGCGACAATTACTGGCCACGATGGCGCCCGGCTCAACGCAGTGCCGCTTGCCGCACGCGCCGCCTGAGAAACGCAAAGCATGGCTGGTTTTTTCAAGAAGATATTTTCGTTCGGCAAGAAAGAGGTTGTCGAGGAGCGCGTCGACGAGACCGCCCCTCTGCCCCCGATCAAATGGGACCAGCTCGATGCGCTGAAGCCGGCTGCCGAACAGGTCGTTCCGGAATTTCTGAAGCGCGAGGAACTGGAACCGGCGCCCCACCCTCCCGTCGATGGGGAGGGTCTCCACGAAGTAGCGGGGAGGGGTGACAGCGCCGACGCCAGCGCCGATCACCCCCACCCCCAAGCTGCGCTTGGGACCTCCCCCATCGAGGGGGAGGTAAAGGACGCGCCTCAGCCGTCGCCTGTCGAGGAGCCGGCACCCGAGCCCGCTCCGACCATCCCGGCCACGCCGGAGCCGGCGATTCCCGCTGAGCCGGAACCCCTGCCGCAGCCCGCGCCGCAAGAGGAACCCGCACCCGCGCCTGAGCCGCCGGCGCCCGAGGAAATTCCACTTCCCCCCGCCGCTCCGGAGCCCGCTCCCGAGCCGCAGCCGCAAGAAGTCCCCGCTCCGGCGCCTGCGGAGCCGGAGATTGTGCCGCCGCGCCCGGAAAAGCAGCCCGAACCGGCACCGATCGAAGTGCCAGCGCCGCCTGCGGAGATCCCGGTCGAGACACCAGCACCGATCGAGGTGCCTCCACCGGCGGCCCCGTCCGCACAGCCGACTTTAGAAGCTGGCGCCGCCCCTCATCCGCCTGCCGGCACCTTCTCCCCGTATAGAGACGGGGAGAAGGAAGCTGCCAGTGACGCCACGCCTTCTCTCGCAAACATTGAAGAAGAAGCCTCGACGCCGACGCCCCCCTCTCCCCGTACTTCACGGGGAGAGGGTAAGGGTGAGGGGCAGCGCGAGCGCACGCAAGATTTGGCACCTGCTGCCGAACTCGCGCCAGCGACTGCCGCGCCTCAGGCCCCGGCGGCGGAAATCGCGCCTCCCATTCGTCAGCCGGCACCAATCGAGACGCAGCCCGTCCTTGCCGAGATCGCGCCCGAGCCGCAGCCCGTCCCACAGCCGAAGCCGGAACCGAAACCCGCTCCCGGCAAGGTGACCGTCGCCAAGAAGGTCGAGCAGAAGGCCGAGCCGGTGAAGGCGCCGGAGCCGGCGCCGCGGCGCTCCTGGTTCCAGCGCATGCGGGACGGGCTTGCCCGTTCCTCGCGCGAGCTCACCGGCAACATTGCCGGCGTCTTCACCAGGCGCAAGCTGGACGAGGACACGCTGCAGGACCTGGAAGACGTGCTGATCCGCGCCGATCTCGGCATGGAGACGGCGCTGCGCGTTACCGATGCGCTGGCTTCCAGCCGCTACGGCAAGGATGTCTCCGACACCGAAGTGCGCGCCATCATGGCGGCCGAGGTGGAGAAGGTGCTGACCCCTGTCGCCATGCCGCTGGAACTCGACCTCTCGCACAAGCCGCATGTCATTCTGGTGGTCGGCGTCAACGGCACCGGCAAGACCACCACCATCGGCAAGCTGGCGGCAAAACTGACCGATGGCGGCCTATCGGTGATGCTCGCCGCCGGCGACACCTTCCGCGCCGCCGCGATCGAACAGCTGAAGATCTGGGGTGAACGGACGAAATCGCCCGTCATCGCCTCCAAGCTCGGCGCCGATGCCGCCGGCCTCGCCTATGACGCCTTCGAGAGGGCCAAGGAAGCCGGCTCCGACGTGCTGATCATCGACACCGCCGGACGCCTGCAGAACAAGACTGAACTGATGGCCGAGCTCGAGAAGATCGTGCGCGTGCTCGGCAAGCTCGACCCGGAAGCGCCACACACCGTGCTGCAGACGGTCGACGCCACCACCGGCCAGAACGCGCTCAACCAGGTCGAGATCTTCCGCAACATCGCCGGCGTCAACGGCCTGGTGATGACCAAGCTGGACGGCACGGCGCGCGGCGGTATTCTGGTGGCGATCGCGGCAAAGCACAAATTGCCGGTCTATTTCATCGGCGTCGGCGAACAGGTCGACGACCTCGAACCTTTCTCCGCGAGCGAATTCGCCAGGGCGATCGCTGGAGTGGCGTAACGGCATGATCCCTTTTCAACGGGATCGTGCGTAAGAAGGAAGATCATGAACCCACCCATTCTCGAACGCGATCCGTCCGACCCGCAGAAAGAGAAGAAGGAAGGCGTCAATCCCGTGCTCAAGCTGGTGCTGGAGCTTGGGCCGCTGCTGGTGTTCTTCTTCGCCAATGCGCGCGGCGAGTGGCTGGTGCAGAAATTCCCTGTTCTGGGCGAATTCGGCGGCCCGATCTTCGTCGCCACCGGCCTGTTCATGGCCGCAACGGCAATCGCGCTGATCGCCTCGTGGCTGCTGACGCGCACGCTGCCGATCATGCCGATGGTGTCGGGCGTCGTCGTCTTCATCTTCGGCGCGCTGACGCTCTATCTGCAGGATGACATCTTCATCAAGATGAAGCCGACCATCGTCAACACGCTGTTCGGCGGCGTGCTGCTCGGCGGCCTCTACTTCGGCAGGTCGCTGCTCGGCTATGTCTTCGATTCTGCCTTCAAGCTCGATGCCGAAGGCTGGCGCAAGCTCACCTTCCGCTGGGGCCTGTTCTTCCTGTTCCTGGCCATCGTCAATGAAGTGGTGTGGCGCAATTTTTCCACCGATGCCTGGGTTACCTTCAAGGTCTGGGGCATCATGCCGATCACGCTTCTGTTCACCTTCAGCCAGATGCCGCTGATCCTGCGCCATTCGCTGGACGACAAGGCAAGCGGGGAAGAAAAGGCCGGCAAGTAGAGCAATTCCAGGAAGAGTGTGAAGCGGTTTTCCGTCCGGAATTGCGTCCAAACAACTGAGGAGAGGGCCATGGAATTCGTCACCACGCACGAAGAATTGCGGACGATCTACAAGACGCCACGGCCGACCGACGGTTCCATTCGCAAGGAGCTCAAGGCGCTCGACGGCCATTGCCGCTCCTTCATCGGCAAGAGCCCCTTCGTGCTGATCGGCTCGTCCGATGGTGCCGGCAATGCCGACGTGACGCCGAAGGGCGACAAGCCCGGCTTCGCCGCCATTCTCGACGACAGGACCATCGCCATCCCCGACCGGCCCGGCAACAACCGGCTGGACACGCTGGAGAATATACTGCGCAATCCCTCGGTCGGGCTGCTCTTCCTCATCCCCGGCATGAACGAGACGCTGCGCGTCAATGGCGATGCCCGCATCACCGTCGACGCCGGTTTGCGCAAGCGCCTCGCCGTCGACGGCAAGGAGCCGCAAAGCGTCATCGTGGTCACGGTCAAGGCGGCCTACATGCATTGCGCCAAGGCCTTCATGCGCTCTGATCTGTGGAAGCCCGACACCTGGTACGACCGCGCGACGCTGCCGACGCTCGGCCAGATCCTGCGCGACCAGCTGGTGGTCGCCGATTCGGCCGAGGCGACGGACCGCTGGCTCGACGAAGAATACAAGCAGACGATGTGGTAGGCGCCGGACCGATCCCACGCTGTGCTGAACCTTCTCGCCATCTCCGGCAGCTTGCGGGCCGCCTCCACCAATTCCGCCCTGGTCGCGGCACTGGCGAGCAACGCGCCGGCGGGCTGCCGCGTCACCATCTATGGCGGGCTCGGCCGTCTGCCGATCTTCAATCCCGATGACGAGGGCGAGCGCACGCCGCGCGAAGCGGCCGAGCTGATCGACGCCGTCACCGGCGCCGACGGCATCATCGTCTCCTGTCCCGAATATGCCCATGGCGTGCCTGGCGGGCTGAAGAACGCGCTCGACTGGCTGGTCTCGCGCGACGCCGCCATCGCCAAGCCCGCCATGCTGGCCCACGCCTCGCAGCGCTCGCTGTTCGCCCGCGCCGCTTTGGCCGAGGTCATGCGGACGATGTCCTTCGCGCTTTGTGAGGGCGGGATCGAGGTTGCATTGCTGGGGAAGAAGCCGCCGGAGGTGGATGGCATCCTGGCGGAACCGGTGAGCGTGCTGGCAATGCGCAATGGGCTCACGGCCTTCGCGGAGTTTATCCGCTCGCGCTGATCTGTTGGCGGCCAACCATACGACTTCGTCATTCTAGGGCGGAGCAAGGAGCGCAGCGACGCGGCGCAGACCCCTGGAGCTGCTCAGCAGCCCAAGGAATCCATGCCGTTACACTAAGGCGCTGCAATGCTTACAGAATTCTGCACCGCAGCACTCCGAGTCGGAAGTCACGGCATGGATCCTCGGGTCAAGCCCGAGGATGACGAAGGAAAGGTGCACCCGCAGTCGAGCGTCGCCACCCTACCCCTTCCGCAGCGTCTCGACGTCGGTCCTGCCGACATACCAGTCGCGGGCATTGACCTCCTCGAAAACCACCCAGACATCGTCATTGCCAAGTCCGGTGGCGTCCATGATGGCCGCCGTGACTTTCTTGGCGATGTCAGCCTTCTTGCCTGCCGGATCGGCGGCGATCACTTCCTTGACGATGCGGATGTTGACGAATGGCATGACGCTCTCCCCTTGAATTGTGTCTGATTCCGGCAAGAGACTGCTTCGAGATCCTTTCCGGAGAACTGAATGGCGGCAGCTCCGGCAGCCGAGGCGCAACTGGCGCCACGGGTATGCGCAGCAACGCCATCAAAACCCGCCAGAGAAGCGTGTCGAGCAGCCTCAAAAAGTCTTGGCCCCGTTCACCATCAGCCGCACCGAATAGAGCGAGGTGGTGCCGGCGATGTAGAGGCAGTTCAGCTTGGCGCCGCCGAACACGCAATTGGCGGTCACCTCCGGCACCTTGACCTTGCCGATCAGCGTGCCGTCCGGATCGTAGCAGTGGATGCCGTCGGCAGCGCTGGTCCAGATGCGTCCGTCGGCGTCGAGCCGGAAGCCGTCGAACAGGCCGGCGGTGCAGTCGGCGAAGACCTTGCCACCCGACACCTTCTTGCCGTGCTTGCCGACGTTGAACACCCGCATATGCGCCGGGTTCTCAGCGCCGTGCGTACGGCCGGTGTCGACGACATAGAGCAGGCTTTCGTCGAGCGAGAAGGCGAGCCCGTTGGGCCGCACCATGTCGGTGATGACGGCCTCGATCTCGCCGCTGTCGGGATCGACCCGGTAGACGTAGCAGGCGCCGATCTCGCTCTCGGCCTTGTCGCCCTCATAGTCGGTGTCGATGCCGTAGGTCGGGTCGGTGAACCAGATCGAGCCGTCGGACTTCACCACCACGTCGTTGGGTGAGTTCAGCCGCTTGCCCTTCCATTTGGCGGCAATGGTGGTGACCGAGCCGTCATGCTCGGTGCGGCTGACGCGGCGGCCCGAATGCTCGCAGGTCACCAGCCGGCCCTGCCGGTCGACGGTGTTGCCGTTGGAATTGCCCGAGGGCTGGCGGAAGACGCTGACGCTGCCATCCGTCTCGTCATAGCGCAGCATGCGGTTGTTCGGGATATCGGACCAGACGACATAGCGCCCGGCGGCGAACCAGGCCGGCCCTTCCGCCCAGCGGCATCCGGTGAACAGCTTCTCCACCTGCGCATTGCCGTTGAACAGGCGCGCGAAGCGCGGATCGAGAATTTCGTAATAGTCTGCGGCCGCCATGCATTTCCTCCCGGCATCACGTGATACCGGATCAAGCCAGCCCGCGATCGATCTGGCAAGACGCGGCCTTCGCAATTTGTATGACAAAACAGAGAGGAAGCCGCCGCCCAGGCAGTTCTGGCCCCGATCGTCCAACCAGGACGCCTTAGGACTCGATTAACCGGCTATGCGCTGCGTGCAATGGTGCATTGCAACATCTTCTTTTTGCAACGCACCAATCCTATGTCATGTTTCGTATTGACCAAGGGAGGAAGAAACCGCCGCCAGAATGCGGCACAGAAGGACCCTTGCTATGATCTTCAACGATCTCATGACCCGCGCTCGCAACAACATCGCCAAGCGCAAGCACTACAACCGCCTCGTCGCCGAAATCGACAGCTTCTCCAGCCGCGATCTGGCCGACATGCGCGCCGACCGCTCGGAAATGCTCTACCAGATCCACAAGCAGATCTACGGCTGAGTATTTCGACCTATCACGTTCGTCATCCTTGGGCGTAGCGACGCGAAGCGGAGCGAAGACCCCCTGGAGCTGCTCAGCAGCCCGAGGGATCCATGCCGTGATCTTCGAGCGCCGCGGCGGTGCAGAATTTCTGTCTACCGCTGTACGCAACGCCTATTCTGATCCGAAGTATCCTTGACCAACGTCCCGGCATGGATTCCTTGGGCTGCTGAGCAGCTCCAGGGTCTGCGCCGCGTCGCTTCGCTCCTTGCTTCGCGCTAGAATGACGAAGCGCGAGAACGCCATCAGTTCGGTGCTGCTAATGCCTTGTCGATCTGCGGCAGCAAGAGATCCCGCGCCGCTTCCGCCGTCAGCGGGCCGACATGCTTGTAGGCAATTCTGCCGTCCTTGCCGATGACGAAGGTTTCCGGCACGCCGTAGACGCCCCAGTCGATCGCCGTGCGGCCGGCTTCGTCGACGCCGATGGCCTGGAACGGATTGCCGAGATCGCCGAGGAACCGGCGGGCGTTTTCCGGCCGGTCCTTGTAATTCAGCGCCGCCATGGTGAACCGCTTGTCCTGCGACAGCGCCAGCAGCACCGGATGCTCTTCGCGGCACGGCGCGCACCATGACGCAAACACATTGACCAGCGTGACCTTGCCGGCGAACGCCCTCGAATCAAGCCCCGGCAGGTTTGACCCCTCCAGCGCCGGCAGATTGGTCTGCGGCGCCGGCAGCCCAATCAGCGCCGATGGCACTTCCGAGACATCGCGTCCTGACAGCAGCTGCCACAGGAACAGGCCCGCCAGGCCGAGAAAGATCAGCAGCGGCAACAGTACGAACAGGCGGCGACCACGCGTCGGCGTTTCGGTTTCGCTGCTCACGACTTTTCTGCCTCCGCCTTGTCGGAACGCCGCCGCACGCCGGCTGCTTCCAGTTCGGCAAGATCGCGCTTGCGGCCCTTTTGGTCGAGCAGGATCCAGCCGATCAGCCCGGCCAGAACAACCGCCGTGATGCCGTAGGCGGCCGTGACATAGAGTGCATGCACACTCATGCTTGCCGCTCCATCGGCGCGCCTCTTTCCAGCCGTCTGCCTCGTTCGATCATGCTTTCCCTTAGCGACATGCCCATGGCTGCGCAACGCGCCGTGGGTTCAAACCTACATGGCCGCCGCGCCGCCGCCCTTGACGTCGCGCAAACCATGCCAAACCTCGCTCAATCGGTTCCGTGGCGCAGCGCCAGCGCTGCCGAGGCCGGCCCCAGCACGCCAAGAAACAGCGTCAGCGCGGCAAGAATGAGGAAGGGTTGCAGGAAAGGATCGGGATCGGCCGTCGCGCCGTAGCTCGCCGAAACGCCGAAGATCAGCACCGGAATGGTCAGCGGCAGCACCAGCACCGAGATCAGCAGCCCGCCGCGCGGCAGCGCCACCGCCACCGCGGCACCAGCGGCGCCAATGAAGGTGATGGCCGGCGTGCCGACCAGCAGCGTCAGCGCGGTCGCGCCGATGCCGAGCGGCTCCATGTTCATGAACAGGCCGAGCAAGGGGGCGGCGACGACCAGCGGCAGCACGCTGCCCGCCCAATGCGCCAGGCATTTCACCAGCACGGTCAGCGCCAGCATGTGCCGGTCGTTGCCCAGCACCAGCAGATCGAGCGAGCCATCCTCGCGGTCGGCCTGGAACAGCCGGTCGAGCCCGAGCAGGCAGGCGAGCAGCGCGCCGATCCACAGGATCGCCGGGCCGATGCGGGAAAGCAGCTTCAGGTCCGGCCCGACGCCGAACGGGATGGTGGCGATGACGGCGAGGAAGAAAATGACGCCGGTCAACGCGCCGCCGCCGGCACGGATGTTGAGGCGGATGTCACGGGCGAAGAGGGACCACATTACGATATGATCCCTTGTTGAGGCAGGCGCTCTGTGGCTTCCCCCATCCTCAACTCCGTCGCCTCGATCCCCAGCGGCAGATGCGTCGCCGCGACAATCATCCCGCCAGCCACGCAATGCTTCATCATCAGTGCCGCGAACCGCGCCTCCGACGCCTTGTCCAAACCCGCCGTCGGCTCGTCGAGCAGCCACAGCGGCCGATGGCTGACCAAGAGCTTGGCGATCGCCGCGCGCCGCCTTTGCCCGGTCGAGAGATAGCCGAACGGCAGATGGCCGATGCCGCCGAGCCCGACGGTCTCCAGCGCCTCGTCGACACTCGAATCGCCACTTCCATTGAAATCACGCCAAAAGCGCAGGTTTTCCACGACACTCAGCGCCGTCTTCATCGCGTTCTGATGCCCGAGATAATGACAGGCCGAGGCGATCGACGGAAAGTCATCGCCGCCACCTTCGATCAGCAGCCGGCCTTCGGCCTTCGGCAGCAGTCCGGCGATGATCCGGAGCAAGGTCGATTTGCCCGATCCGTTCGGCCCGGTGACGACCAGCGCCTGGCCCTGATCGAGCGCAAAGCCGACGCCGGAAAAAACCCCCTCGCCGCCGCGTTCGCCGCCCAGATTTTCGGCGATAAGCCGCATCCCTCGCCTGCCCCGAAAACAATGTTCCGCGGTCGCTGCCGCATCGCACAAATTTGCTTTTTGACTGTCTAGAACTATTCCGGAAAATTCTCTATATGCGGTGCATCCGTGCCAGCGGTCGGCTCGGGAACAGAATTAGCGCCGAACCAGCGCACGCGCCGCCTTGAACGGCTCGGGTTGCTTGGGAACGGACAGCGGAAATGGCCGTACCCGCACCTTTGCGCGTGATTGCATGCCATCGGCGTCCGTTCCCTTTCAGGCTGAACAGACAAGGACGGATCGCACGTGTCAAAATCCCTCGATAGTTTCAATTGCCGTCGCACGCTGACCGCGGGCGGCACCGAATATGCCTATTTCGACCTCGTCGAGGCCGAGAAGAACGGCCTCACCGGCATCGCCCAGTTGCCCTATTCGATGAAGGTGCTGCTAGAGAACCTGCTGCGCAATGAGGACGGCCGCTCCGTCACCAAGGAATCGATCCAGGCGGTGGCCGGCTGGCTGACCGACAAGGGCACCGCCGGCGTCGAGATCGCCTATCGCCCGGCCCGCGTGCTGATGCAGGATTTCACCGGCGTTCCGGCCGTGGTCGACCTGGCCGCCATGCGCGACGCCATGGCTTCGCTCGGCGGCGACCCGCAGAAGATCAATCCGCTGGTGCCGGTCGACCTCGTCATCGACCATTCCGTCATCGTCGACGAATTCGGCACGCCGATGGCCTTCGCCCGCAATGTCGAGCTCGAATACGAGCGCAACGAGGAACGCTACAAGTTCCTGAAATGGGGCCAGCAGGCGTTCCGCAACTTCCGCGTCGTGCCGCCCGGCACCGGCATCTGCCACCAGGTCAACCTCGAATATCTCGGCCAGGTGGTGTGGACCAACACCGAGGACGGCGAAACCACGGCCTATCCCGACACCTGCGTCGGCACCGATTCGCACACCACGATGATCAACGGCCTTGGCGTTCTCGGCTGGGGCGTCGGCGGCATCGAGGCCGAGGCGGCCATGCTCGGCCAGCCGGTCTCCATGCTTCTGCCCGAGGTGATCGGCTTCCGCCTCACCGGCAAGCTCAAGGAAGGCGTCACCGCCACCGACCTGGTGCTCACCGTCACCCAGATGCTGCGCAAGAAGGGCGTCGTCGGCAAGTTCGTCGAGTTCTTCGGCCCGGGCCTGTCCAACATGACGCTCGCCGACCGCGCCACCATCGGCAACATGGCGCCGGAATATGGCGCCACCTGCGGCTTCTTCCCGGTCGATTCGGAAACCATCCGCTACCTGACGATGTCCGGCCGCGAGGAAAGCCGCATCGCGCTGGTCGAAGCCTATTCCAAGGCGCAAGGCATGTGGCGCGAGGCCGGCTCCGCCGACCCGGTCTTCACCGACCTGCTCGAGCTCGAGCTGAGCAGCGTCGTACCGTCGATGGCCGGCCCCAAGCGCCCCGAGGGCCGCGTCGCGCTGGAAGGCATTCCGGCCGGCTTCGCCAAGGCGATGGACACCGAATACAAGAAGGCGGCGGAGATTTCCAAGCGCTACGCCGTCGAAGGCACCGACCACGATCTCGGCCATGGCGACGTGGTCATCGCCGCCATCACGTCGTGCACCAACACCTCGAACCCGAGCGTGCTGATCGGCGCCGGCCTTCTGGCCCGCAACGCCAACCGCCTCGGCCTCAAGCAGAAGCCGTGGGTGAAGACCTCGCTCGCCCCCGGCAGCCAGGTGGTCGCCGAATATCTCGAAAAGTCCGGCCTGCAGAAGGAGCTCGACCAGATCGGCTTCAACCTGGTCGGCTTCGGCTGCACCACCTGCATCGGCAATTCCGGCCCGCTGCCGGCGCCGATCTCCAAGACCATCAACGACAAAGGTCTGATTGCCGCCGCGGTCTTGTCCGGCAACCGCAACTTCGAAGGCCGCGTCTCGCCCGACGTGCAGGCCAACTACCTGGCGTCACCGCCGCTGGTCGTGGCGCACGCGCTGGCCGGCACCGTCACCAAGGACCTGACGACCGAGCCGCTCGGCGAAGACAAGAACGGCAATCCGGTCTACCTCAAGGATATCTGGCCGAGCTCGGCCGAGATCCAGGAGTTCATCGAGAAGAACGTCACCCGCGAGCTGTTCGCCCGCAAATATGCCGACGTCTTCAAGGGCGACGAGCACTGGCAGAAGGTTCAGGCACCGGAAGGTCAGACCTATGCCTGGGACGACAATTCGACCTATGTGCAGAACCCGCCCTATTTCGCCGGCATGACATCAGGTTTCGGCAAGATCGGCGACATCAAGGGCGCGCGCGTGCTCGGCCTGTTCGGCGACAAGATCACCACCGACCACATCTCGCCGGCGGGGTCGATCAAGGCCGCCTCGCCGGCCGGCAAATACCTCACCGACCATGGCGTCGGCGTCGCCGACTTCAACCAGTACGGCACGCGGCGCGGCAATCATGAGGTGATGATGCGCGGCACCTTCGCCAACATCCGCATCCGCAACCACATGCTGGGCGAGAACGGCCGCGAGGGCGGCTACACCATCCACTACCCGTCGAAGGAAGAGGAATCGATCTACGACGCGGCGATGGAGTACAAGAAGGAAGGCGTGCCGCTGGTGATATTCGCCGGTGTCGAATACGGCAACGGCTCTTCGCGCGACTGGGCCGCCAAAGGAACGAATCTCCTTGGTGTCCGCGCGGTCATCGCCCAGTCCTTCGAGCGCATCCATCGCTCGAACCTGGTCGGCATGGGCGTCATCCCCTTCGTCTTCGAGGAAGGCACGTCCTGGGCTTCGCTCAACCTCAAGGGCGACGAACTGGTCGAGATCGACGGATTGAGCACGATCAAGCCGCGCCAGACGATGACCGCCAAGATCACCTATGGCGACGGCACGGTGAAGAACGTGCCGATCATCTGCCGCATCGATACGCTGGACGAGCTCGACTACTTCAAGAACGGCGGCATCTTGCAGTACGTGCTGCGCGATTTGGCTGCGTAGCCGCAGCCAGGGAATAGGGCTTGGGCAGTAGGGAATAAGATCCCTACTGCCTACTGCCTACTGCCTACTCGTTCGGCGCTCCAAACCGCGCCACCGCCGCCAACAGCACCCCCAGCATCAGCCCGTTGAGGAGGTGCCACAGGAAGTGCGTGCCAAGCGGAAAGCCGGCGCAGACGATCGGGTCGATCATCCGGCAGATGGCGGACACCACGAAGATCGCCGACCCTGCTGGATTGTACCAGCCGGCCCGGTTGCCGCTTGCCGTCACCCAGATGCCGAAGAAGGCGAGCGCCAGGAACGGCGGCAGGTAGCTCGTCGTGCCGTTCGATGCCTGGCGCAGCCAATCCGGCACGGCGAAACTTATCGCGCCGGCCACCGCATAGAAAACGACGAAGACCGCGATCGCCTTGCCCCATTCCATGCCGAGGAAGCGGCGCAGGTTAAACAGCGTATACGCGAGCGTGAAGCTGGCAATCGGCAGGATATCGGCCCAGATCGTGCCCTTGGTGGCAAAGGTATGGAAGATGGTCGAGCCGATGCCGATCGCCACCACCCACCAAGCCAGCACCTCGGCGAAAGTGCCGGCCTTGCATCGGCGTACTTCCCGCACACCCCATAGTCCCGCTGCAATGAAAGCAAGGTTGGTCAAAGCATTGGCGGGTTCGGCCCAAAGTCCAGGCCCGGTCCGCTCGCAATAGAGATCGACAGGGGTCAGGAGAGTTTGCCACATGATGGTGATGCCACTCCCTAATCGAACCACGTCGTGAAATGCAGTGTCGGTCCTGTTGCGGCCTTACCTGCGGCGGCAACGGCAAAAATTTCACCGCAACGTGACTTCCCGTTGACTTCCGCTTCTGCCACATATTTCAGACAATCAGAACAAAGCCGGCGCCACCGGCGGGAATTGGAATGATCATGGCCTGGCGAAGATCACTTTGGCTGGCAGCCTTCGCGCTGGCCTTCTCGGCGGTTGCCGGTGCCGGCCATGCCGGCGAGACCGAAAGAATCCAGGCCGAAAAACCCTCGCCCGACAAGCCGCTCGGCGTGGTCGAACTGTTCACCAGCCAAGGCTGCAGCTCCTGCCCGCCGGCCGATGCCTTCTTCGCCGAACTTGCCACCAAGGATGACATTGTCGCGCTCTCCTATCACGTCGACTATTGGGACTATCTCGGCTGGAAGGACACGCTGAGCCGCAAGGAAAACACCGAGCGGCAATATGACTACATGCGCGCCTTCGGCAGTCGCTCCGTCTATACGCCGCAGGCGGTGCTCAATGGCCGCGCGCATGTCAACGGCGCCAATCGCGGCGAGGTCGACGGCGCGCTCGCCCGCATGGCGAGATCCGGCGAAGGCATGCGTGTGCCCGTCAAGGTCAGCCGCACCAGCGACCGCGTGATCATCGATGCCGGCGATGCCGGCGCCGGTCCGAGCGACGCCCATGTCGTCATCGTGTATTTCGAGCCGCCGCAGACGGTCAAGATCGCCCAGGGCGAGAACTCCGGCCGCAAGATGACTTATTGGAACGCCGTCACCAGCATCCAGACCGCCGGCATGTGGCACGGCAAGGCGCAGCGCTATGAGTTGCCGATGAGCGAGATCACCAAGAAGGGCGGCTGCGCCGTGCTTTTGCAGTCGGTCGGCAAGGACGGCATGCCGGGGCCTATTCTCGGCGCTGCCTTCATCCACAAGCCCCTGAACAAGGCCCAGGACTTATAACCATCGCCGGCGAGCCGGATAACCTCACCATGTCCCGGCGAATGCCGTGCAAGCCAGCAGCACGCCGGTCAAAATGTTGGACAGGAAAAGCCTGAAATTCAGCTCCGGGCGCTGAAGGTCAATACGCCGGGCCTGCCAGGCCAGATGAGCGGCGATCACCGCCATTCCGGCGGCGTATGGCAGGGACATGCATGATAGCCAGCCGCCCAGCGACCACAATGCGACCGTGAGAGCGTAGAACAGGCCGAACAGGATTGCTGTCGGCTTCAAACCGAGGCGAGTGTCGTCTTTAACATCCACGTTGACGGTATCGGATCGCGCCGACCTACATGACACCAGCAGGTACCTGCCCGGTCACCTCGCAAGCGCCGGCAAGGTCTACGCCGATCTGGACCTTCAGGCATGAAAAAACCGACGTCAGCTTGCTTCTGACGCCGGTCATTTAGGTTTTGGGATCGTCGCACCCGATTTTTCCAAGGAAAAACCGAGGTTGGTTCGATCCGACGCAGACCCGTGGGCGGGGGGCTTGGGGTTTACGAGCCGGTGCCGGACCGAACCGTCTCAGGCAACGCCGGTAAATTCGTCGGAGATTGGGGCATGAGCGCGGATAAAAAAAGGCAGAAATGTGGCGCAGCATCACCAATTCCAACATGCGGTTTGCAAACGTGACTGGACGTGACCGAAAAGGCGCATCGCCACGACCGCTTCGCCGGCTCTTGCAATTGCCGCGCGAAGGGGCCAATTTTGGTTGGCAAAGATTCATTTTGAAGGATCGAGGCATGACTGACGACAGCGGCGGGACGGGGGATGGTGACGCATCCGCAATATTGATCCCGCTGCACGAGGTGCGTAGCGCACGCCTCGACCAGCCGGTACGCTTCGACCGGCGTGAACTGGACCAGATCCTCAGGCTGTACGGACGCATGGTCGCCGCCAATGAATGGCGCGACTACGCCATCGATCATCTCACCGACAGGGCGGTGTTTTCCGTCTTCCGCCGCGCCAGCGAAGTGCCGCTGTTCCAGATCGTCAAGGATCCGAAGCTGGCCCGCAAGCAGGGCGCCTTCGCCGTCATCGCCGCCGGCGGCCGCATCCTCAAACGCGGCCAGGAGCTTGGCCGCGTGCTTGGCGTCTTCGACAGCAAGCTGAGAGTGGTCGAGGCGTGAGCCGGGAATAGGAATTGAGGAATTGAGGAATTGAGGAATTGAGGAATTGAGGAATTGAGGAATTGAGGAATTGAGGAATTGAGGAATTGAGGAATTGAGGAATTGAGGAATTGAGGAATTGAGGAAAAGGCACTTACCTGACGTAAGCGCCATCTTCTTTGTTCTTCAATTCTCCAATTCTTCAGTTTTCAGTTCTTCAATTCTTCTTTGTCCCCCAAAACTTCCGCTCCGGCAAGGAGTCCGCATCCGGCGGCAGCGACGCGCCGCCATTCAGCGATAGCTGCATGAACACCGTGTCCAGCCAGCGTCCGTGCTTGTAGCCGGAGCCTTCGAGGCGGCCTGAATGGCGAAAGCCGAGCTTTTCGTGCAGCCTGACCGAGGCGCTGTCGGCATGGCCGTCGCCGATCACCGCGATGATCTGGCGAAAACCCGCCGCCTCGGCCGCCGCGATCAGGCTCCGCATCAGCTTGAGACCGATGCCCTGCCCCTTGGCGTCAGGCGCGACATAGACCGAATCCTCGACGATGAAGCGATAGGCCGGGCGCGGCCGGAAGGCGCCGGCATAGGCGTAGCCGAGCACGGCGCCGTCCTTCTCCGCCACCAGATAAGGAAAGCCGCCGGCCGTGAGCGTGGCGAATCGCGTGCCCATCTCGGCGCGGCTGGGCGGCTCCAGCTCGTAGCTCGCCGTGCCGTGAGTCACCGCGTCGGCGTAGATTTCAGTGATGGTGTCGAGGTCGGCGGCGCTGGCCGCTCGAATCACGATATTGCTCATTCTTTATGCAAGCCTTCTGTCTGCCTCTGATAACAGCAAACGCCGGCGCAAAAGAAAAGGGCGGCCGTTGGGCCGCCCTTTCCAAACTCGATGGTCCAGTCAGACCTGATGCGAAGCCTTAGAGCAACCCCAGGAAAAGTGTGAAACGGTTTTCCCGGGAAAAGCGTGTAGCGCTTTCCCTCCGGAATTGCGCCAAACAAAAATTTCGAGCGGTTCGCCGTTTCCTTGAAACGGCGAGCTGCTCTAGCGGCGGTCGCCCATGAACTGCAGCAGGAACATGAACAGGTTGATGAAGTCGAGATAGAGCCTCAGCGCGCCCATGATGGCCTTGCGGCCGGCGATATCGGAAGCATCGCCCTCGAAATACATCTCCTTGATCTTCTGCGTGTCGTAAGCGGTGAGGCCGGCGAAGACCAGCACGCCAATCGCCGAAACGGCGAAGGACAGCGCCGACGACTGCAGGAAGATATTGATCACCATCGCGATGATGATGCCGAACACGCCCATGATCAGGAACGAGCCCATCGCCGTCAGGTCGCGCTTGGTCGTGTAGCCGTAGAGCGACAGCGCGCCGAAGGCGGCGGCGGTGGCGAAGAAGGTCTGCGAGATGCTGGCCGTGGTGTAGACCAGGAAGATCGACGACAGCGACAGGCCGACGAGGCCGGCATAGACCCAGAACGTTGTCTGCGCGGCAGCGACGCTCATCGACTGAATCCTGAACGACAGGAAGAACACGGCGGCCAGCGGCGCCAGCATCACCACCCAGCGCAGCGGCGACCCGAAGATCGCATAGCCGAAGGACGTCAGCATCTCGCCGCTCGGCAGCGTTGCGACAGCCGAGGCCGGATCGGTGGTGGTGGCCAGCATGATCGTGCCTACCGCGGCAAGACCGGTGATGAGGAGGCCAAGCCCCATCAGATTGTAAACCTTGATCATATAGGCGCGCAGACCCTGATCGATGTCGGCGCGGACGCCGGGCACCGCCGACGTCTGATAGTTGCGAATGGGATCAGCCATTGGAATCCTCTATTGCTTCTGCCCCGTCCGGTGTCGGGCCTCTTACGGACCCAGGCGCCGCTGGCAGGGCTCCAGCATGCCTATGGCGAAATATGATGGTTATTCGCGTCAAGAACAAGACCGTAACCGGATGTAACGGTTCGTGAGAGGCCGAAAGGCCGATTCCCGGGCTTTCCGACCGGCATCCTTACCAAGATTTAATCCGGGATGGTCGCTCCGGCCGCGAAATTACAGCTCGCGCAGTACTGGTGCTGCCTTGTGGCCGAGCACCCGCCAGGTGCCGGCGAGGCCGATTCCGACGGTGATCACCAGCGCAAAGACGATGGTCGCCACCGCCACCTCCGGCATGAAATGCGACGGCAGGGTCATGATGCGGGCGACAATATACCAGGCCGCGATGCCGCCGGCCGCCAGCGCGAAGATGGCCGTGGCCAATCCGATCAGCATGTATTCGAGGGAAAACGCCGTGATCAGCGTTCTCCTTGTGGCGCCGAGCGTCTTCAGCACCACCGCGTCATGGATGCGCGCACGGTTGCCGGCGGCGAGCGCGCCCGCCAGCACCAGCACCGAAGCGATCAGCGCCACGCCGGCCGCCGCGCGGATCGCCGTGCCGAGCTGCCCGACCAACCGGTTGACGACATCGAGCGCGTCCTTGACCCGCACCGTCGTCACCGCGGGAAAGGCGCGGGTGACGGCGTTGAGGACGCGCGCGTCGTCGGCCGTGGTGGCACTCCTTTCGGTCAGTGTCGCCATCCAGCCATGCGGGGCGCCAGCGAATGTGTTGGGCGAGAACACCATGACGAAGTTGATGCCCATCGTTTCCCATTGGACCTGGCGGAAATTGGCGATCCTCGCCGTCACATTGCGGCCGAGCACATTGACGGTGACGGTGTCGCCGAGCTTCAGTCCGATCTCCTTGCCTTCCACAGCCGAGAAGGAAACCAGCGGCTCGCCGGCGTAATTGTCCGGCCACCATTTGCCCTCGGTCAGCGTCGCGTTTTCCGGTCGCCTGGCGTCGTAGGTCAGGCCGCGATCGCCTTTCAGCACCCAAGCGCCTTCGGCCGGCACCTTGACCTTGTCGACATCGACGCCGTTGAGCGCCATCACCCGGCCGCGCAGCATCGGCACCTTCGCCAGCGTCCCCTTTGGCGCCTCCTTGCCGATCAGCGCGGAGAATGCATCGACATCGCTGCCCTGGATGTCGACGAAGAAGAAGTTCGGCGCCCGCTCCGGCAGGCTGCCGGAGATCTGCTGCCGCAGATTGCCGTCGATCAGCGCCAGCGTCACCAGAAGCGTCAGCCCGAGCCCCAGCGACAACACCACCGATGGCGTCAGGGCGCCCGGCCGGTGGATGTTGCCGAGGGCGAGCCTGAGCGCCACGAAGCGCACGCGCGGGCTTTTTCTCGCCGCCCATTGCACCAGTGCGCCGACCAGGCGCAGCACCAGGAAGGCGAAGATGGTGGCGCCGACGAAGATCGAGGCGATGCGCTGATCGCCGGAGAACAGGATCGCCAGCGCCGCCAGCAGCAGCGCGATGCCGAGCGCCGAAGCGACATAGACGGGGCGAGGCTGGCCGCGGCCTTCGAGCCCCATCTCGCGAAACAGTGCCGTCGCCGGCACGTCGCGGGCGCGGCCAAGCGGCAGCAGCGCGAAGGCCAGCGTCACCAGCAGGCCGAACAGCGCCGCCATGGCGAGCGCGCCAGGATAGAAGCCACCCTCCGCCGGTACCGGAATGACCGATTGGAGGGCGGCACTTGCCACGAACGGCATCAGCGCGCCGAGCACGAGACCGAGCACGATGCCAAGGGCGGCGATGATCAGGATCTGCACGAGATAGACGGCAAAGACGAAGCCGCCGGAAGCGCCGAGGCTCTTGAAGGTGGCGATGACGCCGCGCTTGCCGTCGAGATAGGCACGCACCGCATTGGCGACGCCGACGCCGCCGACCACCAGCGCCGTCAGCCCGACCAGCGTCAGGAATTGCGAGAAGCGTTCGATGTTGGACGACAGCGCCGGCGCCGCATTGTCGCGCGTGCGGATCGACCAGCCGGCCTCGGGAAAGTCTTTCGCCGCCTTATCCTGAATGGCCTTGAGCCGCGCCGCGCCGGCGTTGGCGGGCAGCCGGATCTTGTAGGCGTTTTCGACCAGGCTGCCCGGCTGCACCAGCCCGGTGGCGGCCAGGCCTTCCATCGAGATCATCAGCCTCGGCGCGAAGCCGAAACCGTCGGACACGGCATCCGGCTCGGTGATCAGTCTGGCGCGCAGTTCGAAGGTGGCGGTGCCGAGCTTCAGCCGGTCGCCGGGCTTGAGGTGCAGCCGTTCGAACAGCAGATCAGGGGCGGCCGCGCCAAAGACGCCGAATTCTTCGCCGAACAGCTCCTGCCTCGACAGCTTCGGTTCGGTTTCCAGCGCGCCATAGAGCGGATAGGCGTCGTCGACCGCCTTGGCCTCGACCAGCGCCTGGTCCGAGCCGTCGGCCAGCCGCGCCATCGAGCGCATGCTGGCGGTGCGCGAAACGGTGCCAAGCCCGTCGAGGAAGCCGCGCTCGGCCTGGCTGGCGTCGCGTTGGTTGATCTGGAAGCGAAGGTCGCCGCCGAGCAGCGTCTGGCCCTGATCGGCGACGCCGGCGCTGATCGAGCGCGCAACCGAATTGACGCCGCCGATCGCCGCGACGCCGAGCGCGATGCAGGCAAGGAAGACCAGGAAGCCGGACAGGCCGCCGCGCATTTCGCGCAGCGAGAAGCGGACCGCGAGCTTCAGCGTCTGTGCCAGCGGCATCAGGCTGTGACCTTCAGGGGCGCCGGTGTTTCAATCCGGCCCGAACGCATCGAAACCTGGCGCGAGCAGCGCGCCGCAAGCGCCGGATCGTGGGTGACCAGCACCAGCGTCATGCCGCGCTCGGCCGCCTTGGCGAACAAAAGGTCGGCGACCTGCCGCCCCGTCGCCTGGTCGAGATTGCCGGTCGGCTCGTCGGCGATGAGGATGCGCGGCGACGGCGCCAGGGCGCGGGCGATCGCCACGCGCTGCTGCTCGCCGCCGGAGAGTTCGCCGGGATAATGGGTGACGCGGTCGCTCAGGCCCACCGCCGCCAGTTCGCGCGCCGCCACCGAAAACGGATCGGCATGGCCGGCCAGTTCCAGCGGCACCGCGACATTCTCGAGCGCCGTCATATTGGGGATGAGGTGGAAGGACTGGAAGACGATGCCAATGTTTCGGCCACGAAACGAAGCAATCTGGTCCTCGCTTTTGCCGTTGAGCAGCTCGCCGGCGATTCGTACCGTACCCGAATCGACCCTTTCCAGGCCTGCCAGCACCATCAGCAGTGTCGACTTGCCGGACCCCGAAGGGCCGACGATGCCGGTCGCCTCGCCGCGCGCCACCTCGAGGCTGACGCCCTTGAGCACATGGACCGACGAAGCGCCCTCGCCGAGCGTCAGGGATACGTCTTTCAGCGCGATGACGGCTTCTGTCAAAATGAAAGTGTCCTATATGGAGCGTGAAGGCTGTGTTTGCCGGAAGCCGTCGCCCGGAAGAATCCTTTGGTCATATGGGGCTTGCCTTATGTCTTTCAAACGCCAGATAGCCGCAGGCTTGATCCTTTTCCTCGCTCTTTGCGGCGCCATTTCGTCGGCGCGGGCGGAGCCCTTCAAGATCGTCGGCTTCGGTGACAGCCTGATGGCGGGTTACGGTCTCGGGCCCGGCGAGGGTTTTACCGACAAGCTCCAGGCCGCCCTGCGCGCCAAGGGCCGTGACGTGGCCGTCGCCAATGCCGGTGTTTCCGGCGACACCACCAGCGGTGGCCTGGCGCGGCTCGACTGGTCGGTGCCGGACGGAACCCAGCTGGTCATCCTCGAACTCGGCGCCAACGACATGCTGCGCGGCGTTTTGCCCGATATTCCCAGGAAGAACCTCGACGAGATGCTGGCCAAGCTCAAGCAGCGCAAGATCGCCGTGCTTCTGGCCGGCATGCGCGCCGCGCCCAATCTCGGCGCCGACTATCAGACCGCCTTCGACGCCATCTTTCCGGAGTTGGCGAAAAAATACGATGTCCCGCTCTACCCGTTCTTCCTCGACGGCGTCGCCGGGCAGCCCGGCATGCAGCTCGAGGATGGCCTGCATCCGAGCGCCAAGGGGGTCGACCTGATGGTCGAGCGCATCCTCCCGACGGTCGAGAAAGCCATTGCCGCGGTGCCCGGAGGCGCGTGAGGCCGGCCGGAACCGCTTTCCGTTAGGGAAATTTTTAGCAAAGACTGTGACCAATAAACCTCTTGCTCCGTTCGACTATCGATGATTCGCTATGGGTGACAGTTCGATTCGAGGAAGGGAGGCTCTTCATGCCGCGTCTTTTCACCGCCCTCGAAATTCCGCGTGATGCTGCCCTGTCGCTGTCCCTGCTCCGGGGCGGCCTGCCCGGGGCCCGCTGGATCGATGTCGAAAACTACCATTTGACGCTGCGCTTCATCGGCGATGTCGAAGGCCATGTCGCCGACGAGATCGCCAACGCGCTGGACCGCGTCCACCGCCCCTCCTTCTCGCTGACCCTGTCCGGTGTCGGCGCTTTCGGCCAGAAAAAGCCGCATGCGGTATGGGCCGGGGCGTCCGCCTCGCCCGATCTGGCCGCGCTTCAGGGCGAGATCGAGCGCATCTGCCAGCGGCTCGGCATCCCCGCCGATCCGCGCAAGTTCATGCCGCACGTCACACTGGCGCGGCTGCGCAATTCGAGCCCGCTGGATGTCGCGCAATACCTGTCGGCACGCGGCAATTTCTCGACGCTACCCTTCCGCATCGGCCGCTTCGTCCTGATGTCGTCGCGCGATTCGGTCGGCGGCGGCCCCTATATCGTCGAGGAAGCCTGGCCGCTGTCCGGCAACGATGCCCGCGCCGCCAGCCGCGTCGCCAGCGCCTCCGACGCTTCGCGGATCATGCGGTAGACTTCGGTAAAGGCCTCCGGCCCGTCATAATAGGATCGGGCACGTCACGCGCCTGTCCGTGCGCGAACTCCAAAAACAGGTGCACCCGGTCCCGCGCGGGCGCCAGCGCCTTGAGATCGGCGACATTCGAGCGGTCCATGCCGAGGATCAGGTCGAAACGGGAGAAATCCTCACGCCGGACCTTGCGTGCCCGCTGTCCGGAAATGTCGATGCCGTGACGCATCGCGACCGCGATCGAGCGTGGATCGGGGGCCGAGCCGACCTCCCAGCCGCTGGTGGCGGCCGAATCGAGCAGCATGTCGCGGCCCCGGCCACGCTCGGCCCAGACGGCGCGAAAGACGCCCTCGGCCAGTGGCGAACGGCAGATGTTGCCGAGGCAGACGAACAGAATGGAATTTATCGGCTTTAAGCTCATTCGATATGCGCCGTTTGTGCATTTGGAACCCCAAAACCGCGAAGCACTCCGGGGCAACTTGCACTATGGTGAGGGTCAAATTCGAAATAGCACGGGAAAACATCATGACGAGAGAAAAACTCAGCAAGGACGCTATCACCGCTGCCCTTGCCGAACTCGGCGACTGGTCGCTGGCCCCGGACGGCGGCTCGATCAAGCGCAGCTTCGTTTTCAGGAATTTTTCCGAAGCCTTCGCCTTCATGACCCGCGTCGCGCTGGCTGCCGAGAAGATGGACCATCACCCCGACTGGTCGAATGTCTACAAGACCGTCGACGTGACGCTGAACACCCATGACGCCGGCGGCGTCACGGCGCTCGACATCGCGCTGGCCAAGAAGATGAACCACTATTTCGGCGGCTGAATGCACGCTTGGCCGTGAGCGGCGAGCCCAAATCGGCGCCGGCATCTTGCAGCCGGGTCCGGCTTTCACCACATTTTCCCCCGCGAGGCATGCGCCAGGACGCGCATGAGCCCGCAAGGAGTGATTGATGGCGCGAGAATCCGGTTTTGATTTCTTCGGCTTTGGCGACAGGCTGGGCGGCGAGGGCGAAGTGCGCGAGAAATTCTGGCGCACGGCCAAGAAGGCCGCGCGGCAGATCCCGTTCATGGAAGAGGTCGTTGCCGCCTACTACTGCGCCATGGACAAGAACACACCGCTGCGCGCCAAGGGCATATTGGTGGCCGCGCTCGGTTACTTCGTCCTGCCGGTGGACCTCATCCCCGACTTCGTCGTCGGCCTCGGTTTCACCGACGACATCGCCGTGCTGACCGCCGCGATCACCGCCGTCAGCGCCCACATCACGCCGGCACATCGCCAGGCCGCCAAGGACGCCATCGCCGACAGGAGCTGAGCACCTTCACGTGGCGCGCGCCCTGTGGACAGAGGCGTTTGGAGCCCTGCTGAAAAGTCAAACTCTTGCCGCTTTCGTGGCCTCCAAGTCGCCGAAGGGACGTCGCGCCGGCCGCTGACAAGGCGGCGGCGCGGGAATGGCGGCGGTTTCCTGGGGTGAGCGTCCTTTTCTTGAGGGAAATTCACCGTTTGGTAACCCAGATTAAATCAAAATGAAGCGACGGCAGGACGCCATGCGGCCCGCCCCCGCACCATTTGGAATACGGGAAAGACGATGCGCGGATTGATAGCACTAGTTTCGAGTCTGGTCCTGGTGGCCTCGGCAGCGCCCGTTCTGGCGCAGCAGGCGACCAAGATCGGCCAGCACAATGCCTGGGGCACCTACAGCTACCAGGCATCGGGCGGCAAGGTCTGCTACGTGCTCACCGTGCCGACCGACAAGCAGCCGCCGACGCTAGACCATGGCGACATGTTCTTCTTCGTCAGCCAGCGTCCCGGCCAGCAGGTGTCCTACGAGCCGCAATTCATCGCCGGCTACAATTTCCAGGAAGGCTCCAAGGCCACCGTCACCATCGACAAGAAGTCCTTCTCGATGTTCACGCGCGGCAAGTCGGCCTGGGTCGAGAACGCCGCCGAGGAGCCGGTGCTGATCGCCGCCATGAAGACCGGCACCGACATGAAGGTGACGGCGAAGTCCGGGCGCGGCAACCCCACCTCCTATGTCTTCTCGCTGAAGGGCATTTCGGCGGCGCTGTCGTCGATCGCCAAGTGCAAATAGGCTGCTGCCAACCCCGATGACAAATCGCGACATCGACGCCACGATTATGCAAATGGTCGTGGAGCGGTGGCAGAAGACCGCCATGATCATAGCGAAGTCAGAAGAAGCACTTCGCAAAGCCGGCGTGGAAGCGTCCTGGGAAGAAATCGCCGAGCGAATAGCCGTTCTTGCCTCCCAGGGCGACATCGAAAATCAGGGCGATCTTTCCCTGTGGCGCAACAGTGAGGTTCGCCTCCCGCAGGCACCTGAGGGCCCGCCATAGGGGTTCTCGTTCAGCCCTGACCTGGTTCCGGCACGGTCTCCGCCCGCCGCCGCCGGATCGCCTCGGCGATGAAGACGCGCGACAGCGCATGATAGAGCGGCTCGTGCGAGATCATGCGCGCCGTGCCGTAGCCCAACATCGAGGCCAGCATCAGCGCGATGACATTGTCGTGATTGCCGGTCATCTCCAGGATGATGACGAAGGCCGTCATCGGCGCCTGCACGACGCCGGCGAAATAGCCGGCCATGCCGAGCAGCGCGGCAGCCCCCGCGCTGGCGCCGAACAGCAGCCCAAGCGAACTGCCGATGCCGGCGCCGACCGCCAGCGACGGCGCGAAGATGCCGCCGGGAATGCCCGAGACCATCGACAGCAGCCCGGCCAGGAATTTCTCGGCAAAGAAGAACCATGGCAGCGGCGCGCCTTCGACAGCGCCGCGCGCCTGCGCGTAGCCGGTGCCGAAGGTCAGCCCGCCCGAGGCGATGCCGATCACCGCCACGCCGAGCCCGCAGACAGCCGCCACCAGCAAGGCGCGCCGCAAAGGCTGCTGCGTGTGCCAGCGGCGGATCCGCCGCGTGATCTTCAGCGCCAGCAGCGAGAACAGCGCGCCGAAGCCGCCGCCGATGATGCCGCAACCAAGCACCAGCGGCCAGTCGGCGGCAAACGCGATCGTCTCCTTCGAGACGCCGAAATAGGTGTAATTGCCGAGCAGGCCGAGCGAGGCGAGGCCGGCCAGGATCACCGCCGTCAGCACCAGCCCGTTGGTGCGCGCCTCATAGGTGCGGCCCATCTCCTCGATGGCGAAGACGATGCCGGCCAGCGGCGTGTTGAAGGCGGCGGCAATGCCTGCGGCCGAGCCGGCCAGGATCAGGCCGCGCGCCTGCGCCATGCCGCCCCAGCGCGCCGCCTGCAGCATCAGCGACGCGCCGACCTGCACGGTCGGGCCCTCGCGGCCGATGGAAGCCCCGCAGAACAGGCCGACGACGGTGAGCGCGATCTTGCCCGCCGCCAGCCGCAGCGACAGAAGGTGGTTGCGATCGTCGTCTTCACGCAAATGGCGCGCGGCGATCGCCTGTGGAATGCCGCTGCCTTGCGAACCCGGGAAGAAGGCGTGGGCGAGCCAGGCGCACAGGACAAAGCCGAGCGGCGTGATCGCAAGCGGCAGATAGAAGCGCCGGCCGCCACCATCGCCGATCATCATATGGAACAGCGCCTGCGCCTTGTCGGCCAACACCGCGAACAGCACGCTGATGACGCCGATCGAGACCGCGCCGGCCCAGAACACCAGCCGCGGCTGCCACACACGCCGCGAGCCCCACATCGCCCGCGAGCGCCGCAGCATTGGATGCTTTCGCGATGTTCCGGCCATGTCTGTCCTCGCGGTGAATGCCCAGCCCTAGCACAGGCATGAGGTCGATCAAGCCTGCGAGGTCAGGCCGCCGTCACACGCGAGCTAAATGACGGGGAGCGGGAAACGAAGTCCGGCGAAGTTGGGACTCGTATCAAAATGACCCGCCGGCGTGTGCGCCGGCGAGTCTCGATCGTGACAGGTCCAGTCTTACATGGCCATTTTTTCACATTCGGCCTGAGCCTTCTTGGTCGACGTATCGATCATGAAGGCTTTGCCCTTGGCGTCGGTCATCATCATCATGCAGTGCTTGATCGGCTTTGCCATCTTCATCATCTCGGCACCCATCTTCGCATCCGGCATCATGGTGCCCATGTGTCCGTCCGGCATGATCGCCATCACTTCTCCGCCCTTCATCATGGTCATCGTGCCCATTGCGTCTTCAGCAAATGCCTGCGAGGCGGAAAGGCCGAAGAGGCCGGCAATGACGGCGAACTTGATAGAGTTCATTCTGCATACTCCCATTTTGTAGAGGCATGGTTGCCCCGTTCAGACTTCGAAGGCGCGATGGGAATCGTTACGCGAACACGACCATGTGATCTCTCCTTTGCAGCGGGAAGATAGGGCAAAGCTGTCAGATAGTCGGAGCGGGCTGTCAGCCGAAGTGCGTATGGTTGCGTTCGCTCCGCATGACTCTGCTCGCAACCTGTGCTATGCGCCGCGCTTCAGTTCCCGGCACGATGGATGAAATCGGCCGCAAACCGCTTATATCAGTGCGACCATGACCCTTTCCTTCGACCTCACCACTGAAGGTGCCCGTGACGCGTTGCGCGCCCGCGCCGCGCCCGAGAAGCCGTCGCTGATCGGCCTGACGCGCGCCGAGCTTGGCGAGGCGCTGGTCGCGTCCGGCATCGTGCCGGAGCGCCAGGCCAAGATGCGCGCCCAGCAGCTCTGGCACTGGATGTATGTGCGCGGCGTTTCCGACTTCGCCGGCATGTTCAACATCTCCAAGGACCTGCGCGCCGAGCTCGACAAGCATTTCACCGTCGCGCGTCCCGAGATTGTCGAGGAGCAGATTTCTTCCGACGGCACCCGCAAATGGCTGTTCCGTTTTCCGCCGCGCGGCGCCGGCCGGCCGGTCGAGATCGAGACCGTCTATATTCCCGAGGAAGGCCGTGGCACGCTCTGCATCTCCTCGCAGGTCGGCTGCACGCTGACCTGCTCCTTCTGCCACACCGGCACGCAGAAGCTGGTGCGCAATTTGACGGCGGAAGAGATTCTCGCCCAGTTGCTCACCGCGCGCGACCGGCTCGGCGACTTCCCCGACCGCGACACGCCGGACGGCGCCATCGTGCCGGCCGAGGGCCGCAAGGTGTCTAACATCGTCATGATGGGCATGGGCGAGCCGCTCTACAATTTCGAGGCGGTGAAGAAGGCGCTGCTGATCGCTTCCGACGGCGACGGGCTTTCCCTGTCGAAGCGCCGCATCACGCTGTCGACCTCCGGCGTCGTGCCCGAGATTTTCCGCACCGGCGAGGAGATCGGCGTCATGCTGGCGATCTCGCTGCATGCCACCAATGACGATCTGCGCGACCTCTTGGTGCCGATCAACAAGAAATATCCGCTGAAGGAACTGATCGCCGCCTGCCGCGCCTATCCCGGCCTGTCGAACGCCAAGCGCATCACCTTCGAATATGTGATGCTGAAGGACGTCAACGATTCCATCGAGGACGCCAAGGGCCTGATCAAGCTGCTCAAGGGCATTCCGGCCAAGATCAACCTGATCCCGTTCAACCCGTGGCCGGGCACCAACTACCAGTGCTCGGACTGGGAGACGATCGAGAAATTCGCCGACTACATCAACAATGCCGGCTATGCCTCGCCGATCCGCACGCCGCGCGGCCGCGACATCCTCGCCGCCTGCGGCCAGCTGAAATCGGAATCCGAGCGCATGCGAAAAGTGGACCGGCTGGCGCTGGAAGCCATGATGATCGCGGGGCATGGGGAGGCGTGAGCCGTCTCGTCGCCGGGCTCAAACGCATCGCCATCATAGCCGTCGGTTACATCGCCGGTGTGCTGACCTCGATCCTGGTGCCGGTGCTGCTGATCACGCTGCTGGAAGGCATCGAATATGGCAACTGGTCGCTGGTTTTCACCTTCGACTGGCTCGGGTCCTTCCCGCTCGCCGTGCTGACCGTGGCGGTCTGCGCTCTGCTGATCGTTGGCCCCGCGATCCTGGTCGCCGAATGGCTGTCGCTGCGGGGATGGTTCTATTTCGCGGTCACGGGCGCGATCACCTCCATCGCCTTTGGCGTTCTTGTCCCTGGCTCGGCCGGAGGCTTTGTCTTCAATCCGGGCTTTCTCGGCTTCCTAGCCACGGCCGGCACCGTCGCCGGTTCGGTCTACTGGCTCCTGGCCGGGCGCAGGTCCGGCCGTCTGATGCCGCGAGATCCCGGATGACCCGTCTCGTCGCCTATCTCGTTCGCTTTGCCATGATCCTGTTCGGCTATGCCGTCGCCTCGCTGGCGGCAAGCGCCTTCCTCAACGTTCTGTTCCTGGCCTCGCTCGGCTACACGCCTGACCACACGCACCCGACGGCGACGGCTTCGCTGTATTTCTCGATCCCCTTCGTCGCTCTGTTCGTCGCCTATTTCGCCTTCCTGCCGGCGGTGATCGTCATCCTGCTTGCCGAAATCCTCGGCCGGCGCGACTGGCTGTACTATGCGCTGGCGGGTGCGGTGGTGGCGGCCGTCTTCCTCGGCCTGGTCGACCACTCCCAAGAGTCCACCTTCGCGATCACCGACACCAGCGCCATCATGGCGGTGATCGGCGGCGGCATGGTCGGCGGCATCTTCTACTGGCTGAGCGCCGGGCGCTGGGCCGGAAGCTGGTGGAAGGACGACAACGTCTCTACTTCGCCTGGGCCGTCAGGATCTTGAGCGCGAAGGCCGAGAACACGCCAGCGAAAAGATAATCGACCACCCGCGTGACGCGCGGGCTGGCCTTCATCGCCGCGGAAAATTTCTCCGCCGCCAGCACCATCGGCGCTGTCACCGGGATCGACAGCACGATGAACATCGAGCCCAGGAAGAACAGCTTGCCCGGCGCGTTCGGATCATGCGCGGAGACGAACTGCGGCAGGAAGGTCATGAAGAACAGGATGATCTTCGGGTTGAGCAAATTGACGCCGAGCCCGGCCGCCCAGCTGCGCAACAGCGAGATTTGCGGGCCTGTCTTCTTCTCCGGCGAAAAGGCCGAGCCCTTGGCGATGGCCTGCCAGGCCAGGAAGACGAGATAGCCGGCGCCAAAGATCTTCAGCACGAAAAAGGCCATCGGCGAGGCGACGATCAGCGCCGACACGCCCACCACCACCAGCGTGGTGTGGATCAGCGTGCCGCACAGCGCGCCGGCCATCGAGGCAAAGCCGGTGGCGCGCCCCTGGCTCAGCGTGCGCGAGACGAACAGGGTCATGTCAGGCCCGGGCGTGATCGCCAGGATCACGGTGGCGATGGCGAACTGGATCAGTGTGGCGGTGTCGGGAATGAAGGACATGGCAGGCCCCAGGGAACGTGTAGGCCTATACAGGATGCGTCACGCCGGCGCCAGATAAAGCGTTGATCCAGCATGGCAATCGCTTCGGTAACTGCAGTTTCCAGCCTATGGCGGCGAGCGCCAGCCGGCGGCAGCCCGCATCCTGGCAGGCGCCTCGAAGGCGGGCGGGCCGTCCTGGCCATCAGGCCCGCCGATGAGCACGATCTGATCGATCGGCTTGGGGCGGCCGAGGAAATAGCCCTGCGCCTCGTTGCAGCCCTCGACCTGCAGGATGGTGAGCTGGACATGGGTCTCGACGCCTTCGGCAAGCACGGGAATGTCGAGGCTGCGCCCCAGCGTCAGCACGGCGCGGATGATCGCCTTGGCCTGCGGGCTGCGCTCGACATCGGCCATGAAGGAGCGGTCGAGCTTGATCTTGTCGAACGGGAACGAGCGCAGCGTGTCGAGCGAGGAATAGCCGGTGCCGAAATCGTCGATCGCGATCGTCACGCCCAGCGCCTTGATCTGGCGCAGCACGTGCAGCGTGCGCACCTTGTCGGCGACGATCGTCGATTCAGTCAGCTCGAGCTCGAGACGCTTCGGCGACAGGCCGGTCTCGACCAGGATCTGGTGGACGAGCGTGGCGAGATTGGCATGGGCGAACTGCACCGGCGACAGATTGACCGCGATCTTGTGGCCATTGTCCCAGGAGGCTGCCTGGCGGCAAGCGGTGCGCAGCACCCATTCGCCGATCGACAGAATGGAACCGTTCTCCTCGGCGATCGGAATGAATTCGGCGGGCGGGACCATGCCGTGCACGGGGTGCGTCCAGCGCAGCAACGCCTCGTAGCCGCACGTGGCGCCGGTTTGCACCGAAGTCTGCACCTGATAGTGCAGCGAGAGCTCGCCCCGGTCGATTGCCTGGCGAAGATCGGTGGCCAGCGCCCGGCGCGCCCGCGCCGTCTCGTCCATCGCCGATTCGTAGAAGCAGACGGCCCGCGTCACGTCGTTCTTGGCCCGGTACATGGCCAGATCCGCATTGCTGACCAGCCTCTCCCGGTCGGCCCCGTCGCGCGGATAGACGGCAACGCCGATGCTGGCGCCGGTGACGGTCTCGAAATCGTCGATCCGCAACGGCTCGAACAGTGACTTCTCCAGCCGCGACACCAGGCCGAGCAGGTCGTTCTGGTCCTTGAAGCGCTTGATGGCGGCAAATTCGTCGCCGCCCAGCCGGGCGACGAACTCGCCGTCGCCGGCCAGCTTTGCCAGCCTGCGGGCAATGATCTTGAGCGCCTGGTCGCCGGCGGCGTGTCCCCGGAGGTCGTTGATTTCCTTGAACCGGTCGAGGTCGATGACGATTACGGCGGTCATCGTGCCCTGATCCTCGCGCGCCCGCTCGATCTCATGGTCGAGGCGGTCGTTGAAGGAGACCCGGTTGGCAAGGCCGGTGAGCGCATCGTTGAGGGCAAGATGCTGCAGCCGCTCGAAGCTTTCGAGCCGACCGCGTTCGTCGATCAGATAGCTGGCGAAGCCGGTGGCGGCGACGATCAGACCGACCACGGCGACCGCGACGGCCATCGCTTCCAGGATATCGGGATTGGTGCCCGTGGTGATGAAGGAAAGCGGCGTCACCGCCACCGCCGCCATCGCCGTGAAATGCAGGCCGACGATCGCCAGCACCAGAAGGCCGATGCCGACATAGTGCGACCAGCGGTACGGCCGGCGCGTCGCATGGCCGACCGCCACGGAGGAGAATGCCATCGCGATCAGCACGGAAGCGATGACGTAGAAGGCGTCCCATTCGACGATGCCGGCCACGTGATAGGCCATCATGCCGGTATAGTGCATGGCCGAGATCGCCAGGCCGACGGCACACCCGCCCCATTCCGGCGCCAGGCCGCGGCCTTTGCCGAGCGCAAGGCCGAAGCCCGCCCCGGTTCCGACCATGGCGATGACCAGGGAGATCATGGTGAGCGCCGGATCGAAGGTGATCGGCGCGCCGGGCTGATAGGCCAGCATGGCGATGAAATGCGTGCACCAGACCGAGGAACCGGCCGCGACCGCGGTCAGGAAGAGCCATCCCCGCATCTGCACGCCGACGGTTTTCCTGGCGCGGTCCAGGAGGCCGATCGTCACCCAGCAGCCGGTAACGCACATCAGCGCCGCCAGCAGGACGAGCCACAGATTATGCTCCGTGACGATGCATGATATGACGCGCATCAGGAATGGTCCAAGCCCGAGACTCCCGCAATGAGCAGGCAAAAGCCGCTTCGCCACCCTTGCGTGGCCAGGGCAATTCTGTGTCGCTGGTTTAGCGGCAGGACGTGAAAACTTGCTTAAATCCCGGGCATAAATGCAGCCCATGATTGTAGCAGGTTGTTTTCCCAGGCGCTTTATCGCAACCGGGGACCGCGCCAGCGAAAAGCCTGATGCCGTTCTATGCCCTCGCCGCGCGCTGGATCAGCAGTCTGGCGCCGCGCCTGCTTGCTCGCTTTGCCGTTCCTGCTAAAAGGCGCTCCGACAATGCGTGACGCCCTTGCCCAGGCGTCCGCCACCGACGGAGCAGAAATGTCCAAGACCAAAGACGTCAAGAAAGTCGTGCTCGCCTATTCCGGCGGCCTCGACACATCCATCATCCTGAAATGGCTGCAGACCGAACTCGGCGCCGAGGTCGTCACCTTCACCGCCGATCTCGGCCAGGGCGGCGAGCTGGAGCCGGCACGCAAGAAGGCCGAGATGATGGGCATCAAGGACATTCGCATCGTCGATGTGCGCGAGGAATTCGTCGCCGACTTCGTCTTCCCGATGTTCCGCGCCAACACCGTCTATGAAGGCACCTATCTGCTCGGCACCTCGATCGCGCGGCCGCTGATCTCCAAGCACCTTGTCGAGATCGCCAGGGAGACCGGCGCCGATGCGATCGCGCATGGCGCCACCGGCAAGGGCAATGACCAGGTTCGCTTCGAGCTGTCGGCCTACGCGCTGAACCCCGACATCAAGGTCATCGCGCCGTGGCGCGACTGGTCGTTCAAGTCGCGCACCGACCTGATCAACTTCGCCGAGCAGCACCAGATCCCGGTGGCCAAGGACAAAAGGGGCGAGGCGCCTTTCTCGGTCGACGCCAACCTGCTGCACTCCTCTTCCGAGGGCAAGGTGCTGGAAGATCCCTGGAGCGAGCCGCCGGAATTCGTCCACCAGCGCACCGTCTCGCCGATGGACGCGCCGGACAAGGTCACCGAGATCGAGATCGAATTCCTGAAGGGCGATCCCGTAGCGCTCAACGGCAAGAAGCTGTCGCCGGCGACCATGCTGGCCGCCCTCAACGATCTTGGCCGCGACAATGGCATCGGCCGGCTCGACCTGGTCGAGAACCGCTTCGTCGGCATGAAGTCGCGCGGCGTTTACGAGACGCCCGGCGGCGCCATCCTGATCGTGGCCCACCGCGCCATCGAATCGATCACGCTCGACCGTGGCGCCGCGCACCTCAAGGACGAGTTCATGCCGCGCTACGCCGAGCTCATCTACAACGGCTTCTGGTTCTCGCCCGAGCGCCTGATGCTGCAGGCGATGATCGACAAGAGCCAGGAAGACGTCGAAGGCACGGTGCGGCTGAAGCTCTACAAGGGCAATGTCATGGTCACCGGCCGCAAGTCGAAGAAGACGCTCTATTCCGACGCGCTGGTCACCTTCGAGGACGATCGCGGCGCCTACGACCAGAAGGACGCCGCCGGCTTCATCCGCCTCAATGCGCTCAGGCTGCGCACGCTTGCCGCACGCAACCGCAAGGGCTGATACCCAAACAACGGCCTGGCGCTATCAATCATGTCCAAGAAACCCGGCGGAGACGCCGGGTTTTTATTTTGTACCGCTAATATAACGAAAATGAAGCCACCTGCAGTCGGTTCTTGTTTGACCTTTTGACAGCTTCATCTAAGTTCATTTACGGGTTTTGGGGGTTTTGACCGTGAAAAAAAGCATTCCTCTTCTGCTTGGCGCGGTCGTCATCTTGGCAGTATGCCAGCCCTCGCAGGTCAGCGCCAAGCGCGACCCGAAGGCGGGTGCGGCCGGGTGCATCGATGTCGTCCATTCATGGAACACCACCGCCAAACACGATATGGCTTCGTTCATGGGTGTGTCGCTCGAGCGCTTGCCGGCTTTGTTCTGCCAGCGTCTTTACGATGGTATCCACAGCGGCCGGATCAGCTATTCAGACATAAACCGCCTGCAGCTCGACCAGCCGACCGAAATCTGGATGGTCCTCAAGGGCAAGCCAAAGCCGGCTGCGCCCACGCGATCCCAAGCGCCGCGGTCATCCAACTTCCGCAACTGCAGCGGTGTCGACGGCGCCTTTCAGGTTCCCATTTCCCAGAAATGCCCGCTGAGCGGCTGGGCGCATTATTGAAAGTGATGCGCTCAGGCGCTGGGATCTTACTTTTTCTTACGGGGCTAGGGGAGGTTTTACAGTGAAAAACGGAATTTTTCTTCTGCTTGCAGTGGTCGCCGTCTTTGCCGGATGCCAATCAACGCAGGCGGCGCAGACATCCAAGTTCCGTACCTGCAAAAGTTTTGATGGTCCGTTTCAGATTCCCGCCTCCCAGCAATGCCCACTGAGCGGTTATGCGCAGGGTTCCGGAGTCCCGACGGTCATCGAGGGCAAGCCAAAGGCGGCGGCTCCGGCGCGGCGAAACCCCAATTTCCGTACCTGCAGAAGTTTCGACGGCCCCTTCCAGATTCCCGTTTCGCAGCCATGCCCGCTGAGCGGTTACGCGCAGGGTTCCGGCGTCCCGACGGTCATCGAGGGCAAGCGAAAGGCGGCTACCCCGGCCCGGCAGAACCGCTACTTCCGCAACTGCAACGGTATTGACGGCACTTTCCAGGTCCCCATCTCCCAGAAATGCCCGCTGAGCGGTTACGCGAACCATTGAGAGTGATGTGATCACGCGCCTTGCCACGCCTGGAACCGGTTTCCTGCTGGCCTTGGCTGTCCTGGCGAGTTTGGCTGTTGCCAAAGCCGACGACTATGACCCCGCCTCTCTCGACCTCGCCGCGCTGATCGAATGCCGCGCCGACGTGTCCGCTTATACTGGCTACGCCCTTTGGCTGGCCGGTGACCCCGGCGCGGCGAGCACGCTCGGCTGGAAAGAGGTGCCGTCAGGCAATGCCTTCCTGCGGCAGTATCGACTGCCCGCCCGACCCGTGTCTTCGGGCGCGAGACGGCGACAATCGTGTTTACCGCATCAGGGCCGATGGCTGTGCTTGACGGCATTGCAGCAGCGGATCTCGCTCGGCAGCTCGACGTCCCGGCAATGGTCTCGTCGCCGGACAAGTTCCTTGGCGAGAAGGTCGTTGCCGAAAGCACAGACAACACCGGCGGCGTCAGCCTTTCCACGCGCATCACGCTCAACGTCTCGACCGTCACTTCCCATCCCGGCAAGACACTGGCCGGCTGCTCCTACGTGCTTGATGTGGAATAGAAAATCCGGGTGAAATACGCCCCCGGCTCAGGGATTTGACCGCGCATCGGCGACGACCCCGCTGCCGGGAACGCCATCGCTTCGTTATCCACGGGCGGAGCAAGGAGCGCAGCGACGCAGCGCAGACCCGAGGATGACGAAGTTGGATGCTTCGGCCATTCCCGGATCTCCGTGATCGTCCACGCAACAAAAAAAGCCCGGCGCATGGCCGGGCTCTTGTCGGATAGGGACTTCAATCAGTCGCCGTCGATCGCCGTGGCGATGCGCACGATGGCCTGCTGGTAGACGTTGGCGTCATTCCAGCCGGCAATGGCGCCGATATTGTCCGCCGCGCTCGCGCCCCGCCGCCAGCCATGGGCTTTCAGGAAGTTGGCGGTGGAAGCCAGTGCGGTGGCCTTGTCGCGCAAATTGCCGCTGCCCACGCCATATTTCAGGACATTCCCGGGCAGGAACTGCGTATGGCCGATCTCGCCGTGCGCGGCGCCGACCGACGAGGCGCTCAGGGCGCCGCGATCGACCAGCTTGAGCGCCGCAATGGCATGCGGGTGAAAGAATTCCGGACGGCGGCAATCATAGGCAAGCGTCAAAATGGCCGAGACCGTGTTCTGGTTGCCCATGGATGAACCGAAGCCGGTCTCCATGCCCCAGATGGCCAGCAGCACGCCGGGCGACACGCCGTAATTGCTTTCGATCTGGCTGAACAGCGCCGCGTTCGCCTTTTTCAGCGAACGGCCCTTGGAAATAATCGCCGCGCCGCCACGGCGCTTCATGAAGGCATCCACCGAGCCGCTGAACGCCTTGTGAATGCCCCGGTCGACAGAAATTGTCTTTGTCGCGTAAGTGGCGCCGGCCAACGCGGCCAGACCCTTGGCGCCGACCCCTTCGGACTTGGCCTCTGCGGCGAACCCCGGCTTCCAGGCATCGAAACCCGCACCGTTGCTGCCACAGCTGGCCGCCGCCTGTGCGCCCGTCGCCAGCCCAAGTACGGCCACCACCGCGGCCGCTAAAATCCTACCCTTGGCAAGAAATGCCATATTGTTCTCCTGGTTGCCTGATTCACGTCCCATCTGCGAATTTGCCAGCGAAACGAGCATTTGTCACCGTCCGCCGCACGATGCTGGCGAATGCCGGGGAATTTGCTTACGATCAAGTGATTATTGTGGCGGGGTCGAAATAGCCATGGAAGACGTTGATATCACGTCGGCGGCCGCGCCTGGACCAGCGCCCGGCATGTCGGTGTGCCTTTCGACATAGGCGGCGTGATCATCGGCGGCGCGGCGGGGCTTGCCGCGGCTGGCACCCTGCAGGCGATGGGCCGCATGCGGCGAAATAGCGTCGACACATGCGGAACGGCGGCCGGCGCTCGGCGTTGGGCACCTGCCGCCCGCTGGGCTCTGAGGTTTTGAGGCCGACATGAAACTGTTCGACTGCCCGCATTGCGGCCATCGTCTCTACTTCGAGAACGCGCAGTGCCTGAACTGTTCGAGCCTCGTGCTCTACGATCCCGAGCACGCCCGCTTCGCCTTGTCGGGCGCCGACGGCATCTTCCAGTGCACCAATGCCGATGAATGCGCCTGCAACTGGATGGCCGAACCGGGACAGGGGTTTTGCCGCGCCTGCGCGCTGAACCAGCTGATCCCCGATCTCTCCGTCGACGGCAACCGCCGCCGCTGGATCCGGGTCGAGGCGGCGAAGAAGCGCGCCATCTATTCGCTGCTCGCTTTCGGCCTGCCGGTGGCGCCAAAACAGGCGCCCGCCGACGAGGTGGGCCTCGCCTTCGACTTTCTCGCCGATCCGATCGGCGGCGGACCCGGCGGCGAACGCATCCTGACCGGCCATGACAATGGCCTGATCACGCTCAACGTCGCCGAGGCCGATTCAGCCGAGCGCGAGAAGCGCCGCGTCGAGATGGGCGAGAATTACCGGACGCTGCTCGGCCATTTCCGCCATGAACTCGGCCATTATTACTGGGACCGCCTGATCCGCGACGATGCGCAAAGGCTGGACGCTTTCCGCGCTTTGTTCGGCGACGATCGCGCCGATTACGAACAGGCGCTGAAAGCCTACTACGCCAATGGTGCCGCGCCCGACTGGCAGCAAAACCACATCTCGGCTTACGCCACCTCGCATCCCTGGGAGGACTGGGCCGAGACCTGGGCCCACCATCTGCACATCACCGACACGCTGGAGATGGTCCACGCGCTGAACTTCCCGCTCGGCCGGCTGGAGACGGTGGAGGCCAATGATCTGCCTCGCGGCGACACCGGCGGCGAACTGCAGGCGGCCCCTTCGGAACCTGCCAACGCGCCCGAGCCCTTCAAAAAGATCCTTGCCCGCTGGCTGGTGCTGTCGGAAGCCTCCAATTCGATCAACCGCTGCATGGGTCTGCCCGACCTCTATCCCTTCGTCATTTCGGACGTGACGGCGCGAAAACTGGCCTTTGTTCACGAGCTTTTGACCGGCCTGCCGAAAGACGCGGGAACAAATCGTGAGTTGGCGCGGGCGTTTTAGCCGGAACGCATGCGCCGCTGCCCCGTTTTCACCGCCGAGGGACCATGAAAACGGAGTGAGACCATGAAATCCGTCTTGTTGCCCGCAATCGCCGGGATGATGACCGTGATGTCGGGCGCCGCCTTTGCCGACACCGCCGTCTCGGCCGTCACCGATCTCAACGTGCGCGCCGGCCCCGGTCCGCAATATCCGGTCATCGGCGTTCTCGCGTCCGGCCAGTCGGCGACGCTCAATGGCTGCATCGAAAACAGCAAATGGTGCACCATCGCCGAAGCCGGCGGCCAGGGCTGGGTCTATTCCGACTATGTGACGGCCGATTTCAGCGGCAGCCGGGTGATCCTGACGCAGCGTCCGCACGGCTCCAGTGTGGCAATCGTCTCGCCGCCGGAAGACATCGGCAATTATTCGACCGACTATACCGGTGCCATCGTCGCCGGCCAGCCGGCCGAGGACGCCTTTCCGCCGCCTCCGGCCGAGGTCCGCACCTATGTCGATACGCATCGTCTCGACCCCGTCTATCTCGACGGTGAGGTTGTGACCGGCGCGACCCTGCCCGACACGGTCGAGCTGCGCGAAATTCCCGACTACAACTACCGCTATGTCTATGTGAACGGTCAGCCAGCGCTGATCGACCCGCAGACACGGCGCATCATGTACGTGGTGCGTTGACAGAAATCGGCGGTCGCCAAGGCGGCAACAGGTTGCCTGTATTGGGAAGCGCCACCCTTTGCGAAGGCGTCCTTCTCCCCGTCACTATACGGGGAGAAGATGCCGGCAGGCAGATGAGGGGCGGTGTCGAGCTTCCTGATGCCACGATCATGGCCCGGTCAGGACTTGGAGACTGTCGCCGCCCGGCCCTTGTCTTGACTCTTCGGCCGATTTCCTGTCTACACGCCTCGAATTCCGCGACGAGTATCCCTCCGAGCAAGCCGACCAGGACGCCGAAGCCTCTATGAGGCCGTGCTGTAAATAGATCCTGGAGGCCAACACCCGGCAGCGCAATGCGCCCCCGGGTGCTTTTTGGTTTTGGGCTTTGCTTTTGCTTGGACAGTTGGCGCGAACGCATTACCTCTCGGGTCGAATGAACCGAGATCGAAGGACGCAAGATGTTTGAATCGCTGCAGGAGCGTCTTGGCTCCATCCTGAACGGCCTCACCGGCCGCGGCGCGCTTTCCGAGGCTGATGTCTCGGCGGCGCTGCGCGAGGTGCGCCGTGCGCTGCTCGAGGCCGACGTGGCGCTCGAAGTGGTGCGGTCCTTCACCGACAAGGTGCGCGAGAAGGCCGTCGGCGCCGCGGTGCTGAAGTCGATCAAGCCCGGACAGATGGTCGTCAAGATCGTCCATGACGAGCTGGTCGATATGCTGGGCGCCGAGGGCGTCGCCATCGACCTCAATGCGCCGGCCCCGGTCGTTATCATGATGGTCGGCCTGCAGGGCTCCGGCAAGACGACCACGTCGGCCAAGATCGCCAAGCGGCTGACCGAGCGCCAGAACAAGAAGGTTCTGATGGCCTCGCTCGACACGCGGCGGCCCGCCGCGCAGGAGCAGTTGCGCCAGCTCGGCGAGCAGACCAAGGTCGCGACGCTGCCGATCATTGCTGGCCAGAACCCGGTCGACATCGCCAAGCGCGCCGTGCAGGCGGCCAAGCTCGGCGGCCATGACGTCGTCATCCTCGACACCGCCGGCCGCACCCATATCGACGAGCCGCTGATGGTCGAGATGGCCGACATCAAGAAGGTGTCGAGCCCGCACGAGATCCTGCTGGTCGCGGATTCGCTGACCGGCCAGGACGCCGTCAACCTGGCCAAAAGCTTCGACGAGCGCGTCGGCATCACTGGCCTTGTGCTGACCCGCATGGACGGCGACGGCCGCGGCGGTGCCGCCCTTTCCATGCGCGCCGTCACCGGCAAGCCGATCAAGCTGATCGGCACCGGCGAAAAGATGGATGGTCTGGAGGAATTCCACCCCAAGCGCATCGCCGACCGCATCCTCGGCATGGGCGATATCGTCTCGCTGGTCGAGAAGGCCGCCGAGAACATCGACGCCGAGCAGGCGGCGGCGATGGCCAAGAAGATGCAGTCGGGCAAGTTCGACCTGAACGATCTCGCCCAGCAGCTTCAGCAGATGTCGAAAATGGGCGGCATGGGCGGCATCATGGGCATGATGCCCGGCATGGGCAAGATGAAGGACCAGATGGCCGCCGCCGGCCTCGACGACAAGATGTTCGGCCGCCAGCTCGCCATCATCTCCTCGATGACCAAGGCAGAGCGCGCCAATCCCGATATTCTGAAACACTCGCGCAAGAAGCGCATCGCCGCCGGTTCCGGCACCGATGCCGCCGAGATCAACAAGCTGTTGAAGATGCATCGCGGCATGGCCGACATGATGAAGGCGATGGGCGGCAAGGGCAAAGGCGGCGGCCTGATGCGCGGCATGATGGGCGGCCTTGCCTCCAAGATGGGTCTCGGCGGCATGATGCCCGGCGGCATGGGCGGCATGGGCGGCATGCCCGATTTGTCGAAGATGGACCCAAAGCAGCTCGAAGCCTTGCAGAAGCAGGCGCAGGCCGCCGGTCTCGGCGGCATGAAGGGCCTGCCCGCCCCCGGCGGCGGGCTGCCTGGCCTGCCCGGCGGCATGAAACTTCCGGGGCTTCCCGGCCTCGGCGGAGGCGGACTGCCGGGCCTTGGCAAGAAGAAGTGAGAATACGGATGAACGAAGAAAAGGACATGGCCGACGCCCGCACCATCCTGGCAGGCTACCGCGCTTCGATCGACAACATCGACGCCGCCCTCATCCACATGCTGGCCGAGCGCTTCCGCTGCACCAAGGCGGTCGGCGTGCTGAAGGCCGAGCATGGCCTGCCGCCGGCCGACCCGGCGCGCGAGCAGCAGCAGATCGCCCGTCTGCGCCAGCTGGCCAAGGACGCGCATCTCGACCCCGATTTCGCGGAGAAATTCCTCAACTTCGTCGTCCGCGAAGTGATCCGCCACCACGAACAGATCGCCGCTGCCAACGGCGTGACGAAAACCGGCTGAAACCAAAGATTTAGCCGAAACCATATCAACGAAATCAGAGCTTTTAGGAGATAAGAAATGGCACTGAAGATCAGACTGGCCCGTGCGGGCTCGAAGAAGCGTCCTTACTACCACGTCGTCGTCGCCGACGCCCGTTCGCCGCGCGACGGCCGGTTCATCGAGTCGCTCGGCTCGTGGAACCCGCTGCTGCCGAAGGACGGCGAGCGCGTCAAGGTCGACGCCGACCGCGTCAAGCACTGGCTGTCGCACGGCGCCCAGCCGACCGACCGCGTGCTGCGCTTCCTCGACGAGGCCGGCCTTGCCAAGCGCGACGCCCGCTCCAACCCGAAGAAGGCCGAGCCGGGCAAGAAGGCGCAGGAACGCGCTTCCCTTTTGAAGAAGGCGCAGGAAGACGCTGCCGCTGCTGTCGCGGCCGCGTCCGCGGCACCGGCCGAGGCGGAAGCCGCCACCGCCGAATAAATATCGCTTCATCGCATCGAGAAAACGGCGGGCCTGTGCCCGCCGTTTTGCTGTTTGGTCCTATCTCGCCCCGGCACCGCTGCGTCCCACTTGACGAAGCACCGCGACGTTGATTTTCTTCCGGCTTCAGAGAGGTGTGAGTCTTGAAATCAGTTCTGGTTCTGGCCATCGCGGCCCTGGCGGCGCTAACCCTTGACATGCCAGCCCAAGCGGCCGGTTTCGACAACATCGTCGTTTCAGCGACGAAGGGAGGCGAGGCCCAGAGCGAGTTCCCCGCGGACACACCGGTCGTCTATTTATCGGCTGACCTGGTGGACATCCCGGCCACGTCGACGATCACATTCTCCTGGATTTCGATCGATTCTCATGGCGTTGCGCCGGCCAACTACACGATCGACAAGGTTGACCTCAATGTCGGAGAGAACACCGAGGCGGATTCGCAACTCAGCAAGCCGACGGCGGGGTGGCCAGTTGGCACCTATCGCGTTGATCTGTCTATCGACGGTACGGTTGCGGACTCGGCGCCCTTCAGCATTCGATGATTTGGCTGGCCGTAGCACGGTTCTGTGCGAATAGGTCCCGGCCGACCACGCCTCGCTGAGGCGCCGACGGATCGGATGGACGAACGGCCAGTCACGGAAGAAATCATGTCCGGCGGCGTTGCCGGAACGCTGCTGCGATGCGCTGACGCCACGACGGGTGTCGTGGTGCTGGGCGGATCCAGCGGCCGTGTCGACGTCGCCCGCGCACGGCTGTTTGCCGGCGAGGGCGCGTCCGCCCTGGCGCTCCGGTGGTTCGGCGGCGAAGGCCAGATTCCCGGCATCTGCGAAATCCCGCTCGAGACTTTTTTCGCCGCGACCGACCATCTTGTCGGACAGGGCTGCCGGCGCATCGTCTATGTCGGCACGTCCAAGGGCGCCGAGGCGGCCTTGCTCGCGGCGGTTCACGACCCACGCATCGATGCCGTGGCCGCGATCAGCCCGACATCGGTGGTCTGGGGCAATATCGGGCCCGGCGACGACGGCATCAGTTGGCCCGAGCGATCGTCATGGACGCTGAAGGGGATCCCGCTCCCGTTCGTTCCGACCGAGCCGAACTGGCGCACGAGCCACGTCGATGGCCTTGTGTCCTACAGGGGGCTGTTCGAGCATTGCCTGGCAAGCTTCGAGCAGGAGGCCGACAAGGCCGCCATTCGCGTCGAGACTATCTCGGCGAAGCTTGTGCTGGTCGCGGGCGGCGACGACGCGCTGTGGCCATCCCTCGATTTCGCCCGGTCGATCGTTCGGCGTCGGGAAGATGCCGGAAAGGCCACCCGCCTCGTTTCGAGCCTTGGAGCCGGTCACCGCATTCTCTTGCCGGGTGAAACCACCCCACGGTCCGCATTGCAAGCCCATGGCGGCAATGACCAAGCCGATGCGCGTCTCGGCCGCGACGCCTGGGAATTCATCCGGGACCTACTGTAGGGCGTTTTCAGACGAAAACGGCGAGCCAGTGCCCGCCGTTTTGCTGTCTTCAGTGCTGGTCTCTGCTCAATAGCCGCTGGGGCAGCGGTCGACATAGACACGACCATGACGGTCGCGGTAGCGGCACTGGCCACTTTCGCTGGCGTGGCCAATCAAGGCACCCGCCACGGCGCCAACCGCGCCTCCGACGACGGCGCCCTGGACCGGATCACCGGCCACGGCCGCGCCGACCGCGGCACCACCAAGGCCGCCTATTGCAGCGCCTTTTTCCGTCTGCGAGCACGCGCCCAACGCCATCGTCAGTACCAGAATGGTCATGATTTTCTTCATTTTAGTTCCTCTCACAGGGGGATCGCCATCGCTCCGCCAAGTGCTTAACTCGCAGACGGCTAATTTGATCCAAGAGAGAATGAAGATCGTGGTGCCGCTCGCCCGGGCGACTTCCCGCGAACGGCCGTGCCCGTTCGCATCATGCCTCGGCGTTGCGCTTCAGATTGGCGAGGCCGACCTCGAAATCCCGGCCGATCAGCGTGTCGAAATTCATGAACAGGCCCATCAACTTGGCGATGAAGGGCCGGCTGCCCCGCATCGCCCAGGAGACGGCGGTGGTTTCGCCCGATGGCGTCAAGGTGAAGTCGACGCTGTTGTTGGCGCGGAACGGCTTCTCGAAATCGAGCTTGAGCGCGACCTGCGACGACGGCACCGAATTGACGATCTCCATGCGTCCCTTGCCGGCCTTGCCATTGCCTTCCCAGGCATAGACGGCGCCCTTGCCGCTTGGCGCGCCGGAGAGCGTGCGCTTCATGTTCGGGTCGAGCTTCTCGTAGGGCGACCATGTCGGCCAGCGGCCGAAATCGTTGATCAGAGGGAAGATCGCCTCTGGCGGCGCCTTGATGCTGGCCGTGCGGGTGACGACGAAATCGTTCGGCCGTGTCGCGGCATAGATGAGGACCGCGGCGATGATGACGACCAGGATGATGAGGATGGTGCTGAACATTTTTCTCTCCCTGAAAAATACCGGAAAAACTATCGGCTGAACGGGATCAGTGCGCGCACCTTGGGGTCGCGCAGATAGAGGCCGCCCCACAGGATGACACCGAGGTAGACGCCGAACAGCGTGTGCGAGAACAGCGGATTGCCGATCCGGGCATTGGTGGCGATAGCGCCGCCCATATAGGCGGTGAGCAGGATGGCGCCGAGCACCGATGTGCGCGGCAGCGCGTAGAGCGCGGTCGCGATGAGGCCGATGACGCCGAGCAGGCGCGCGACATTGGCGTCGGCCGGCCAGCCGAGCGGCACCATCGTCTGGGTGACGACATCGAGCGGCGGCAGCTTGATGGCGCCGTCGAAGATCATGAACAGGATGATGATGCCGCTGAGCACACGGCCGGTCCACAAGGCGCCGGACGAGACAGGCGCGGTTTCGGAAATGCTCATCGGTGTTCCCTCCTGATGGTTCGAACCCCTTTCGCCGGGGTCGAACCAAGGACGCGGCACGAGGCGGCAATCCTACAGGGGGCTGGGTTTTTTCGATCCGTCCTTTGGCCGTCAGGCAGGCCGGTCCAGATTCTACGAAAAATAAAACTTCTCGGCTGGCAGCATCTTCGGCGGTGCCTCCCCCAGCGCCTCGAAGACCGAGATCTCGCAAACGCGGCACAGGCCGTCGAGCGCGAGGTCGTTGGCTTCGGTGCCGAACGGGTCTTCGAGCTCCTCCGAAAGCGCATCGAGGCCGAAGAAGGTGTAGGCGATCAGCGCCGTAAACAGCGGCGTCGCCCAGCCGGTGGTCGAGATCAGCCCGATGGGCAGAAGCAGGCAGACAATATAGGCCGTGCGGTGCACAAGCAGCGTATAGGCGAAAGGCAAGGGCGTGCCAGCGATCCGCTCGCAGCCGGCCTGGATGGCTGATATCGACGCCAGCCTTTCGTCAAGGATGCGGAAGCCGATCGGATCGACGTCGCCCGACCGGCGCTGCGCATTGGCGCGCCGCCCCATGCGCCGGACCATCTCGTCGGCCGGATTGGCAAAGGCTGCGACCCTCTCCGCCTCGGCGTCGATGAAGGCGCGGGCGTCCTTGATGCTGTCGATCTTGCGCAACTGGCCGCGCAGGAAATGGCAGAAGGCCAGCGCCTCCATCAGCAAGGCGCGCTGTTCGGCCGGATCGGGAATGAGGCTGGTCGTGGCGCGCGCCAGATTGCGGATCTCGAAGACCAGCGTGCCCCACAGCTTGCGCGCTTCCCACCAGCGGTCATAGGCGGCGTTGTTGCGGAACGACAGATAGATGGACAGCGTCACGCCCACCAGCCCGAACGGCGTGATGTTGAAGACGCCGAGATCGAGCTCGAACCATCGCGCCAGGGCCAGGATGACCGCCGAATAGACGGCGAACCCAAAGATCTGCGGCAGGATGCGCGGCACCACGGAGCCGCGCATGATGAAGAACAGCTGCAGGAAGTTGGGGCGCGGGCGAACGATCATGGACGGCCTTTCACGGACCGGCATCGGCCCTCAGCTGCTCTATTGTGCGATGCGACAGATCCGCAAGCCCGGCCGCCAGCGACATCGCCATGTCGTGCGCGCGGACTATCGGCGTGTGCGGGATGCCGATATTGAGAAGCCTGTGCCCGTTCCTTTTCAGGCGAGAGAAATGACCGGCGAGACCGACCTGAAGACATTGTTGGCATCGATGACACCGGAACTGCTCGACGGCATCCATGTCTTCGCCATGCTGGCGCCTGGGGTTCCCCAGCCGGAGGACCTCGACCCGGTGATGGTGTTTCGCGAGCGCGAGGGCACGACGCTGATCGTGACCGAGGACGCGGCGAAGGCCGCCGGACTGAGCGCCTCGTTCCGCTGCCGGATGATCACGCTGAACATCCACTCATCGCTGGAAGCCGTCGGCTTCCTCGCCGCCATCACCACGCGGCTGGCTAGCGCCGGCATGGGCGTCAATCCGGTCTCGGCTTTCTATCACGACCATCTGTTCGTGCCGGCGGAACGGGCCGAGGAGGCGATGATCTTGCTGCGTGGACTGGCGATAGAGAACGGACGGGTGGAGTAAGGCGTCAGCGCCTGCGGACATACAGAATATCCGGCAGGCCTTCCTCATTGGTCATGCCGTCGCCAAACGACTCGGCGCGGAACCCGTGGCGCTCGTAAAAACGCCGGGCGCCGGTGTTGGCCTGGAAGCAATGGAGTTTGGTGACCGGCAGGGCAGCGGTGGCGTCCGTCAGCAACCGGCTGCCGATGCCTTGCCCCGTCCAGGCCGGGTCGAGGTAGAGCTGCTCCACCCAATCGCCGCTGACGGCAATGAAACCGGCAATCACCTTGCCGGCCTCAGCGACCGTCACCTGCTGCCGTGGCAGCACGATATCGCGGATGAAGAAAAGGTCTTCCTCCGGCGTATGCAGCACCGGCATCCAGTCGAAGGAGCTGAGCGCCGCCCGCATCATGGTCGCGATGGCGGCTGCGTCCGAGCCGATGGCCGGACGCAGGATGGTATCTACGGGCTGAGCGCTAGTCATGAAGGGAACCCCAACGTCTCACTCCGCTGGAACCCCCCATCCGTCTCGGCGCTTCGCGCCGATCCACCTTCTCCCACAGGGGGAGAAGGAAGAAGCGCCCCGGCCGAAGGCCGAGCCCGCGACCGCGGGCCGCCGGTCGTCCGGCGCCCTCGCGGAGGGCCCGCCGCGGCAGCGGCGATACGGCCCGTGAGCGGTAAACTACGCCGCCTTCTTCTTCGGCTGGATCAGGCCGCGCTCGACCAGAAGCTCGGCGATCTGCACCGCGTTGAGCGCGGCGCCCTTGCGCAGATTGTCGGAGACGACCCACATCGACAGGCCGTTGTCGACGGTCGAATCCTCGCGGATGCGCGAGATGAAGGTGGCGTCCTCGCCGGCCGATTCCAGCGGCGTGATGTAGCCGCCGTCCTCGCGCTTGTCCAAGACCTGGCAGCCGGGAGCATCACGCAGGATGTCGCGCGCCTCGTCGGCGGTGATCGGCTTCTCGAACTCGATGTTGACCGCTTCCGAATGGCCGATGAACACCGGCACGCGCACGCAGGTCGCCGTCAGCTTGATCTTGGGATCGAGCATCTTCTTGGTCTCGGCGACCATCTTCCACTCTTCCTTGGTGAAGCCGTCGTCGAGGAAGACATCAATATGCGGAATGACGTTGAAGGCGATGCGCTTGGTGAACTTCTTGACGTCGACCTGGTCGGCGACGAACACCGCGCGGGTCTGCGTGAACAGCTCGTCCATGCCTTCCTTGCCGGCGCCCGACACCGACTGGTAGGTGGCAACCACGACGCGCTTGATGGTGGCGAAATCGTGCAGCGGCTTCAGCGCCACGACCAGCTGCGCGGTCGAGCAATTCGGGTTGGCAATGATGTTCTTGCGCGTGAACAGCGAGATCGCGTCCGGGTTCACCTCCGGCACGATCAGCGGCACGTCCTGGTCGTAGCGGAAGGCCGACGAATTATCGATGACGACGCAACCCTGCTTGCCGATCTTCGGCGACCATTCCTTGGAGACATTGCCGCCGGCCGACATGACGCAGATGTCGGTGTCGGAAAAATCATACTGGTCGAGCGCCTTGACCTTCAGCGTGCGGTCGCCGAACGACACTTCCGTGCCCTGGCTGCGCCGCGACGCCAGCGCCACCACTTCGCTTACCGGAAAGCCGCGCTCTTCCAGTATGTTGAGCATTTCCCGGCCCACATTGCCCGTGGCGCCGACGACTGCAACCTTGAAACTCATAAAGATCTCCTGTCCCTCTCCGCTTGGTTTTTGGAGAAAACCCGCCGGCCAATGCGGGTTCCGTCCCCCGGGCCGAACCCGGGAGAGGGTGGTTAGGCCAAGGGAATCACACCGTTTTGGTGGTGGTTTTTTTGGCCGTGGTTTTGCTGGAACGAGGAGACGCGCCGAGGCGCCCGGCCCAATGGTTCGCATTGAGGCTGGGGGCATCGAATGCCAGAAGAGCCATCGAAAGGCCGCGCATCGAAAAACGATCCCGTTCGAAGCGGGCTTTTACGCGGTTTGCGGCAGGAGTCAATGCGCGGCGCGTCGCATGGCCTTCATGGCGCGCCCTGTACAAGAGCGGCGGCAGGAAGTACGAACGGCCAAGATTGTTTGGCTGGCGCGGCGCCGGCCCCGGCTCGTGCTCCATGATGAGCGCAGACCCCTGAATTCCGAAAGAGCGAGATGTCCAACTTTGAAGGTATCGTCCCGGCGCTGGCACAGGCGCTGGAAAAACGCGGCTATTCCGCACTGACACCGGTGCAGAAGGCGGTGCTGGAACTTGGGTCCGCCGATGCTCTGGTATCGGCGCAGACCGGCTCCGGCAAGACCGTGGCCTTCGGCCTTGCCATGGCGCCGACGCTTCTCGACGGCGCCGAGCGCTTTGGCCATGCGACAGCGCCGCTGGCGCTGGCGGTGGCGCCGACGCGCGAACTGGCGCTGCAGGTGACGCGTGAACTCGAATGGCTTTACGAGCCGACCGGCGCCACGGTGGCGTCCTGCGTCGGCGGCATGGACATGCGCACCGAGCGGCGCGCGCTGGAGCGCGGCGCCCATATCGTCGTCGGCACGCCCGGGCGGCTGCGCGACCACATCACACGGCAATCGCTCGACATGTCGGCGCTGAAAGCGGTGGTGCTCGACGAGGCCGACGAGATGCTCGATCTCGGTTTTCGCGAGGATCTCGAGTTCATACTCGACGCCGCGCCGGCCGAACGCCGCACGCTGATGTTCTCTGCCACCGTGCCGCGCTCGATCGCCACGCTGGCGCAAGGCTACCAGCGCGATGCCGTGCGCATCTCCGCCGCCGGCGAGGAAAAGCAGCATCTCGACATCGAATACCGCGCGCTCAACGTCGCCCAGGCCGACCGCGAGAACGCCATCATCAACGTGCTGCGTTTCTATGAGGCGAAGAACGCGCTGGTGTTCTGCAACACACGCGCCGCCGTCAATCATTTGACCGCGCGCTTCAACAACCGCAATTTTTCCGTCGTGGCACTTTCGGGCGAACTCAGCCAGAACGAGCGCAGCCATGCGCTGCAGGCGATGCGCGACGGCCGTGCGAAAGTCTGCATCGCCACCGATGTCGCGGCGCGCGGCATCGACCTGCCTAACCTCGAACTGGTCATCCACGCCGATCTGCCGACCAATCCCGAGACGCTGCTGCATCGCAGCGGCCGCACCGGCCGCGCCGGGCGCAAGGGCGTCAGCGCACTGATCGTGCCGGGCAGCGCCCGCAGGCGCACCGAGCGCCTGTTGCAGAACGCCGGCCTCAAGGCGACATGGGCGAGTCCGCCCTCCGCCGACGACGTGATCCGCCGCGACGACGAGCGCATCCTCGCCGATCCGGCCTTCGACGAGCCGGTGAAGGACGATGAGCGCGCTTTCATCGACGCGCTTCTCAGCCGGCATGGCGCCGAACAGGTGGCGGCCGCCTTCGTGCGCCAGTGCCGCGCCAGCCGCTCGGCGCCCGAGGATCTCTTGGACGTAGCACCCTTCACGCCTTCACGCGAAAGACCGGCCGGCGAAAAATTCGCGCAGCGCGACGAGGCGCCGAGCCGCCGCGACGATTTCGGCGCCAGCGTGTGGTTCTCGCTGTCGGTCGGCCGCCGGCAGAATGCCGAGCCGCGTTGGCTGATCCCGATGCTGTGCCGCACCGGCAGCATCTCCAAGCGCGAGATCGGCGCCATCAAGATGCAGCCGGAAGAAACCTTCGTGCAGATCGCCGCGGACTGGGCCGACCGTTTTCTCGCCGCCATCGGTCCCGACCGCAAATTGCAGGGCAACATCGTGGTCAAGCGGCTGGACGGCACGCCGGACCTGTCGCGGGCCGGCTATCAGCCACCCAGCCCCGACAAGAAGCCGCATCGCGGCAAGGCGCCATTCGACCCGAACGCGCCGAAGCGCAAATTCGAGAAACGCGCGCCGGCTTCAGTCGATCAGCGCCCGGCAGCCGCGCATGAGGCAAAGCCGTGGGCGAAAAAGCCAGGCAAGCCGAAATTCGACAATGCCGGCCCGCCGAAGCACAAGAAGCCGAAGAAGCGGCCTTCATAACCCCTATAAACGCCGGGACGCGCTCTCCTGCAGCCAGGCCTTGATGGCGGCCCAGCTTGCGGCCGCCGGCGTCGGCCGATGGTTTTGGGCGATGCGCTCGGCCAATGAGGAGCGCCAGGCGTGATCCTCAGCCATCCTGCGGATGGCGGCGTACCAGCCGGCCTGGTCTTCGGAATCGATCGCCGGCATCAGCCCGCCGCTCGCCTCGATCAGCGACGGCGCCGTCGACACGATGACCGGAACGCCGAAATCGAGGCATTCCGAGGCGCCAAAGCCCCAGCCCTCTATATGCGAGGGAAAAACGCCGAACGTGGCGCTGCGATAATAGCCGATGAGCTGCTCGTCGCTGACCAACCCGGTGAAAGTGACCGACTGGAGCAGTTCGGGATGCGCCTTGAGAAAAGCGCGCAGCGGTTCGATCATCCAGCCCCAGCGCCCGGCGCAGACAAGCCTTGGCAGCTTGACGCCCTCGTCGCGCGCCTGTTGCCAGATCCGCGCCAGCAATATGTGGTTTTTGCGCACTTCGATGGTCGAGCAGTAGAACACGAACGGCTCGCCGGTCTCGATGCGCGAGGTGCTGCCCATGCGCGATGCCGTCTCGTGCAGGATGGAGGGCATCGGAAACCGGCACACCACCGGCGCGCCGATGCCGGCCTTGCGCATATATTCGGTCAGCGTCGCGCCGACCTCGTCGGAGGCGCAGAATGCCGGCGCACCGGCGCGCACGAGCTGCTCGAGATCGGAGCCGAAACGGCGCTCGCCGGCGCTCGAGCCGATCAGGTCGGGGCGCAATGCCGGGATGATATCGTGGCACAGGAAGGCAGGCTTGCCGGCGCCGCCCGAAACGGCGGACCGGTCTTCCTGGGTCAGGATGTGATGGCTGATCAGCACAAGGCCGGGCTCCGTCTCGGCCGGCCGGGCTGGGGCATCTTCTCGCAAGCCAAAGCGAATCCGCGCCCGCTGGTACAGGCGATAAGCGCGGATCAACAGCCGCGTCGCCTGCCAGGCGATCCCCATGCCGCCATTGGTCACCGTCCTGGCCAGATGGCGGTCCGCGTCACGCTTGTCCCAGGGCTGTTGCCGCACCGCCTCGAAAGCCTGCGACAGCGCCATGCGTCTCCCCGGCCACCGCTTGACACGATGCGGTGAAATCTCGCCCGCCGCGACATGGTCCTGTTCGAAAGGCGCGAGCGGCCGGAACCGGCCTTCGCCTGGCCTGAACGCCACCACCTCCACGTCTGGGTCGGGATCCGCCAATGCAGCGTTGACGAGAAAGCTCTCCACCCGTGGAATGCCCGCCAGGCCCTTGCCCGGCGGCCAGAACATCAGGCCGGTGGCATCGATGGCCAGTGCAGGGGCATACCTCGGCGGCCTTGCGACCTGCCTACCCTCGGTCCCGGCGCTGGCATCGGAATGCTCGACTGTCATGATCTGCTTTGTCGAAGACGGCTACACGTGAAGCCTTATGCTTGATTTGCCGCTAATATGGTAGCCATGCCGCACGGTGTTGCCCATGGGATCGGCCCTGTGCCACACCTTGGCGGGGACGCGGCGACAAGGGGGTGGGCGATGCGTGGCGAAGTGCTTCACTATGACGAAGACCAGGGTTTCGGCTTCATCACCGGAGCCGACGGCAACCGCTACACATTCACCCGCGAGAACCTTCGCCGGCAAACCGCGATGGCCAAGGGCACAACGGTGGAATTCCAGCCGGGCGGCGGCCAGGCGCGTGACGTTTTCTCGATCGCCGCCCAGGCGGCAAGCCCGGCCGCCGGCACCATTCCCGCACCGGCTCAAGCCGGTCCAGCACCTACTGCCGTCGCATCGCCGGCGCAGCATTTCGGCCGGACGTCCGAGCCCTCAGAGCCCACCGACCTCTGGTCCTATTTCTGGGGCGGCGTGACCCGGAACTACTTCAATTTCGCCGGCCGCGCCCGCCGCAAGGAATATTGGGGCTATTGCCTGTTCTGGACGATCGCGTTGCTGGTGATCGTCGGCATCGGCGTTTTCACCGATGCCGAGATCGGCAATTTCGACAACGCCGAGGTGCCGGCGATGACGGTGGGGCTTTTCGGCCTTTTCCTGCTGGCCACCTTCCTGCCCAGCCTCGGCATGATCGTGCGCCGCCTGCACGACCTCGGCCTGACCGGCTGGCTCTGCCTGCTCCTCCTGATCCCGACCTTCGGCAGCCTGATCATCCTGGTCTTCGCGCTCATCCCGACACAAGGGCGCGAAAACCAGTGGGGGCCTGTGCCGGCGGGGGTCAGGATCTAACCTAAACGTGCATCTTGCAACTACTTGCAACTTTAGATAGAGTCCCCGCTCGGCATGACGGGGGCAAAGTATGCGTGGCACGGTCTATCACTTACATCAATGGGGTTGACGGCAAACGCTACATGTTTGCCCGTAGTGATCTAAGCCATGAGGTGGCTCTCGCCAGGGGTACGCTCGTCGAATTCCAGCCAGACGACGGTACGGCTCACAATATAGCCGCTGTGGCCTCAACCTCGCCGTCGTCAAGCACCGGCCGGCCATCGCAACCTAGCCAGCTTGCCGAAAAGCGGCTTGCCGCTTCCACAGGACTGTGGGCGTACTTCCTGTGCACGGTGAGCGTGAACTATTTCAATTTCCACGGACGCGGCCGCCGCAAGGAATTCTGGGCCTTTTGGCTATGCTTTATCCTTGTGCAGTTAGCACTTGTTGGCCTCGGGATACTCGTCAATCTGGCCATCAACGGTTTCGGCATCAACGCGGGCAAAAGCTCGATAGGGTTCCTACCCGCTGGTATCTTTACACTGGCATTCGGCTGGTCGTGGATCGCGCTTGTCGTGCGGCGTCTTCACGACATCGGCCTGAGTGGCTGGCTTGTGTTGATCTGCTTCATCCCGGCTATCGGCGGGGTGGCCGTGCTGGTCTTGGGGCTTGTGCCGTCTCAGGGGCGCGAAAACCAGTGGGGACCGGTGCCGGCGGGGGTCAGGGTTTAGCGACTTCGGCTGCATGCCGCTCGAAACTGCATAAAAGCAAGGAGTTGGCACCATCCAGGCGGAGCAGCAAGATTCCTCTTGCTATTTAATCTGTGCACAGATAGTCCGTGCACAGATCGAATGATTGATCAGCCAGGATGAATGGAGCCGAGACAATGTGGAGCAATGAATACACCGCCATTTCCTCCCTTCCCGCAGCAGCCATCTGGAACGCGCTGAAGGCGTTGCACGAGGGCCGCCTGACCTATGAAGGGTCCGACACTTTCGTGCTGCACGGCCCGTTCGCCAAGGGCACCCGTGTCTCGGTGACGCCGGTCGGGCAGGACACGTTTGAATCGACCATCGTCGATCTCGTCGATAATGCCACCTATGCCGACGAGACGTCGTTCGGTGACACCAAGCTGCTGTTCCGGCATACGCTGGTGCCAGTCGAAGGCGGCACGCAGGTGACGCACCGGCTGGAAATTTCCGGCCCCTCGGCAGCCGAGGTCGGACCCGAACTCGGCCCGCAGATCAGCGGCGATTTCGACGTGTCGATGGCTAAATTGTTCGAGCAGGCAAAGGAGTTTGCGACGGGTGGCTGATGGACAGGATTTGAAAACGCGCTTCAGCGGACCTTCGGAGAGCCCGGGCTTGTTGTTGTGGCGAACCACCATGCGCTGGCAGCGCGTCATGACGGCGGCGCTGGCGCCGCTCGACCTGACTCATGTCCAGTTCGTGCTCTTGGCCTCGGCCATGTGGCTCGGCCGCAATGGCGAGCCGCCCAACCAGGTGCAGCTCGCCGCCCAGGCCGGCACCGAGGTGAAGATGACGTCGGACGTCGTTGCCCGGCTCGAGGCCAAGGGTTTGATCGCGCGGGAAGCCGACCCCAGGGATTCGCGTGCCAAGGTGATCCGCGTCACCCCGGCCGGGGCGGCCGCCGCACAGCGCGCCATCGTTGCCGTGGAGACCGCCGACGCGGCCTTTTTCGAACCGGTGGACGAAGCACAGTTCGTCGGCCTGCTGCAGCAGCTGGCCGGCGAGATCCGCTAAACCGGGAGGTCCTGCGCCAAGGTGTGTTGAGATTCAGGTCAGGCCGAGCCGAGAATGGCGACTGCCGAGAACCGGAGCGGAGCGTACTTGAAGTACGCGAGCACCGGAAGCGCAGGCAGCCGTCATTCGCAGGCCGGCCTCACCTGAATATCGGCACGCCTTAGCCCAGGAACTTGGCGATGATCGCATCGCCCATCTCGACCGTGCCGACTTCGGTCATGCCCGGCGAGAAAATGTCCTTCGTCCGCAGGCCCTGATCGAGCACGGCGGCGATCGCGCCCTCCAGCCTGTCGGCTTCATCGACCATGCCGAAGGAATAGCGCAGGCACATGGCGAAGGAAGCGATCATGGCGATCGGGTTGGCGATGCCCTTGCCGGCGATGTCGGGTGCCGAGCCGTGCACGGGCTCGTAGAGCGCCTTCCGCTTCTTGGTCTTGACGTCGGGCGCGCCGAGCGAAGCCGACGGCAGCATGCCGATCGAGCCGGTCAGCATGGCGGCAATGTCGGACAGCATGTCGCCGAACAGATTGTCGGTGACGATGACGTCGAACTGTTTCGGCCAGCGCACCAGCTGCATGCCGCCGGCATCGGCCAGCATGTGGTCGAGCTTGACGTCGGAATAGCGCGCCTTGTGCGTCTGGGTGACGACCTCGTTCCACAGCACGCCCGACTTCATGACGTTGCGCTTTTCCATCGAGGTGACGTGGTTCTTGCGGGTCCGAGCCAGTTCGAAGGCGACGCCCGAAATGCGCTCGATCTCGAACGTGTCGTAGACCTGCGTGTCGATGCCGCGCTTCTGGCCGTTGCCGAGATCGATGATCTGCTTGGGCTCGCCGAAATAGACGCCGCCGGTCAGCTCGCGCACGATGAGGATGTCGAGGCCTTCGACCACCTCCTGCTTGAGCGAGGAGGACGCCGCGAGCGCCGGATAGCAAATGGCGGGACGCAGATTGGCGAACAGCTCCATGTCCTTGCGCAGCCGCAGCAGGCCGGCCTCGGGGCGCACCTCGTAAGGCACGGCATCCCATTTCGGTCCGCCGACGGCGCCGAACAGCACCGCGTCCGCCGCCATCGCCTTGGCCATGTCGGCATCGGAGATCGCCGCGCCATGCGCGTCGTAGGCGCAGCCGCCGACCAGGCCCTCATCGGTGGCGAAGCCGCTGCCGAGCTTTTCGTTCATGGCCGATATCAGCTTCTTGACCTCGGCCATGGCCTCGGGGCCGATGCCGTCGCCGGGGAGCAGGAAAAGATGCTTCGTTGCCATGGAGAAACCGTCCCAGAAAGAATTTGAACCGCGGCCTTGCTAAACGCCAAGCGCTTGCGGCGCAAGCCTGCGGTTCAGAACCACGATCACCGATGTGAGAGAATGTTGACCAGCCGGCCCAGGGGATCGCGCACATAGAAGCGCCGCACACCCCACGGTTCGTCGGCCGGACCGTATTCGATGGCGAAGCCGGCGGCCTTCATGCCTTGAAGTGCAGCCTCGAGATCGTCGACCTCGATCGACAGGTCCGGCACCGGCGTGCCGGAGCCGCCTTGCACCATGAAGGAGACCTGCACCTGCATCTTTTCCGCGGAGCCGTAGGTGACGATCCAGCCCTGATCCATCAGCATGTCGAGGCCAAGCACATTCTGGTAGAAGCGTTTCGCCGCCGCTGCATCCTGCGTCTCGATATTGGCCACGATGCGCCGGACCTTCATGGTTCAGCGCCTCGGAGCCGAGCGCCGCAGCGCCGTGACTTCGATCTCGATCTTCATTTCCGGCTTGTTGAGCTGGCACACGATCATTGTCGCCGCCGGCCTGATGTCGCCGAATGTCTCGCCCAGGATCGGGAAGACCACATCCACGAAGGCCTGGTCGGTGATGTAGTAATGCGCCCGCACCACGTCTGATATCTCGAAGCCGCCGTCGGCCAGCGCCTTGCCGATCGTCGCCAGGCAGTTGCGCGTCTGCGCCTCGACCGTTTCCGGCATCGTCATCGTCGCGTAATCATAGCCGGTCGTGCCGGAGACGAAGCACCAGTCGCCCTGCACCACCGCGCGCGAATAGCCGGCGGTCTTCTCGAAGGGCGAACCGGTGGAGATCAGTTTGCGCATGGGAGGCCTCCTTGAATTGTGGGCCTGCGTCTAGCAGGCGGCGCGGCGCGGGTCGTGGGCCAAGCAGGGCGGACCATTGTCACGACGCGGCGAAGTGCTGCCTCGGAGATTAGTCGGGGTATCCCTCCCGTCGTCATCCTGGGGCGTAGCAAAGAGCGAAGCGACGCGGCGCAGACCCGTGGATGACGAAGCTCTGTTGGCCGTCGCGCAACGCTAGTGCCCTAGTTCCCCGACGCCTGCGCGTCGTCGAGCGCCTTCTTGATATCGTCCGGCCAGTCCTTGAGCGGCGGCCAGGCCGCTGGCGCGCCATCGTCACCACGCCGCGAGAAATAGACCGTGTGCTTGGCCGGATCGACCGCCATGAAGCCGTCATTGCCGCCGCAATCATGCGGCACGCAGCCGGTGGCGTAAAAGGCGCCGGAGGCCGTCTTTTCCGTGCCGCCGCCGACCAGCAGGCTGGTCGCCATGTCGGGCATGGTGTCGCCGAGCAGCGCCTTGGCCGCCTTGTAGACAGCCTCATTGTGGAAGGCATCGATGATGTTGTCGTATTTCGACGGATCGATATCCTTCCAGTCGGTGCCGGGTTCGGGCGTGTAAGCGAGGTTGCCGGAAGTCGTCAGGCCTTCGGTCGGCGACCATTGCAGGGCCGGCTTCTGATCGCCCGGCAGCAGATAGGGCACGAAATAGATGGCGCTGTCGGAGATCGCCGCCGGCGGCGCGCCGCATTCGTCCTGCTCGACCGTCGTGGTCTTGATCTCGCCGTCCTTCGGCTTCCAGACGATGACCTTGGCCGGGCCGCATTGATTGCCGCCGTCGCCGACATCGACCAGCGCCACGTTGACGTCGCCGATCTTCACGATCTTGTCGAAGAAGACATCGTAGTTGCTGGCCAGCTGCTTGCCGTCATAGGCGAGCACCTTCTCGCCGTCCTGCTCCGGCTGCGTGATGGTCAGCTGGCCGCCCTCGAACGCTATCGGCGCCTGCTTGTCGTCGTCGGCGGGCGCCGCGTCGCTGGTGTTGGACGATCCCTGGTCGGTCGCCGGCTGCTCGGCCGGTTTCTGGGCTGCCGCTGGCGTCTGTTGCGCCGCGGGCGTCTGTGTCTGCGCAAAGGCGCTCGCGGCGGGCACCACCACCAGCGCCAGCCCGCAAACGCCGGCAAGAAGCGAACGTGCCATGACTGTCCCTCCCTTCAGTCGCCACCAAACCCGGCCGGAACGCGGCCGGGCCTATCGTCGGACGGTGCCGCTCAGGCCCAGGGACGCTGTTCGGCGTTCTTCTTCTCGAACGAGGCGATGGCGCCGGCCTTCTCCATGGTCAGGCCGATATCGTCGAGGCCGTTGAGCATGCAGTGCCGCTTGAAGTCGTCGAGGTCGAACTTGACGACGCCGCCATCGGGGCCGCGGATTTCCTTGGCTTCGAGATCGATCGACAAAGTGGCGTTGGAGCCGCGCGAGGCGTCGTCCATCAGCTTCTCCAGATCTTCGGGGCTGACGGTGATCGGCAGCACGCCGTTCTTGAAGCAGTTGTTGTAGAAAATGTCGGCGAACGAGGTCGAGATGACGCAGCGAATGCCGAAGTCGAGCAGCGCCCACGGCGCGTGCTCGCGGCTCGAGCCGCAGCCGAAATTGTCGCCGGCGACCAGGATCTGCGCCTTGCGGTAGGCCGGTTTGTTGAGCACGAAATCCGGATTTTCCGAACCATCGTCATTGTAGCGCATTTCGGCGAACAGGCCGGTGCCGAGGCCGGTGCGCTTGATCGTCTTGAGATAATCCTTCGGGATGATCATGTCGGTGTCGACATTGACGATCGGCATCGGAGCGGCGACGCCGGTGAGCTTGGTGAACTTTTCCATGGCTTTGGCCCGTGTTTTCGTTGCGGGGGATTTGCTGACGCCCCGTTTACACAAAGCCGAGGGCAAATAAAAGGCAACTGTTCGTGCGCGCTGGCACAAGGGGCGTACCACAAAGCGACTTCGAATTCGCGAGGCGATGATGCAGTCTGACCGGCATGGCTGAAAACTCCCATGTCCTCTACGCAAGCGAGTCCGCGCTCGACATCGCCGAATTCCGCCGCGTGCTGGTGGAATCCGGCCTCGGCGAGACGCGGCCTGTCGATGATCCCGCCAGGCTGCGGGCGATGCTGTCCGGTGCCAATCTTGTGCTGACCGCGCGTCTCGATATCGAAGGCAAGCCGCTGATCGGCGTGGCCCGTGCGGTCACCGACTTCTCCTGGGTTTGCTACATCTCGGAACTCGCCGTGTCCCGATCGGCGCAAGGGCTCGGCATCGGCAAGGGCCTGATGGACGAGGCGCGACGGCAGCTTGGGCCGTCGGTCGCCATCAGCCTGATTTCCATGCCCGACGCCGTCGGCTTCTACGAACGCATCGGCATGAAGCGCATGGCCGACGCCTTCTGGTTCTCCCGCAAGGGCTGACTTTTTTCTCCCGTGGCCGCGCCCAGCCGCCGACGGTGTGCGATCTTGTCGCTTGACATGCAACCAAATGGTTGCATATTAAAGCGATGAGCATGGATGCAGTCTTTCGCGCCCTGGCCGACCCGACACGCCGGCAATTGCTGGACAACCTCCATGCCCGGAACGGGCAGACGCTGAACGCGCTGTGCGCGGAGATGGACATGACACGCCAGGCGGTGACCAAGCATTTGGCGATCCTGGAGGAAGCCAACCTCGTCACCACGCTCCGCAAGGGACGCGAGAAGCAGCACTACCTCAATCCGGTCCCCATCAACGAGATCGCCGAGCGCTGGATCGGCAAGTTCGAGCGCCATCGGCTGGATGCATTGAGTGATCTGAAGAAACGCCTCGAAAGGGAAGACTGATGAGCAACAGCTTCGTTTACGTGACCTACATCCGCACCACGGCCGAAAAACTCTGGGAGGCGCTGACCGACCCGGAGTTCAACCGGCAGTTCTTCCTCTGCTCCTATCAGGAGAGCGAGTGGAAGGTCGGCTCCAGCTGGAAACTGATCTTCCCCGACGGCCGCGTCGCCGACTCGGGCGAGATCCTCGAGATCGACCCGCCGCGACGCCTGGTCATCAAATGGCGCAATGAATGGATGCCGGAGGTCAAGGAAGACGGCTACACGCGCTGCACCTTCACAATCGAACAGGACGGCGAGCTGATGAAGCTGGCCGTCACCCACGAGGCCGACGGCCCGCACCGGCTGATCCCGAATGTCAGCAAGGGCTGGCCGCTGGTGCTGGCGAGCCTCAAGAGCCTGCTCGAGACCGGCAAGGGTTTCGAGCGCCCGCCAACGAAAGGGTGAAAGGCTCGTTTCGATACCGAAACAAACTGGATGTGGAGGCAGAAATGATGCACGTCCTCGGGGTACAGAGCATGACCAATGGCGAGACGATCATGGCGTCAGCCGAGATCGAAGCGCCTGTGGAACGCATCTTTCGCGCGCTGGTCACGAGAGAAATCGAGCAATGGTGGGGGACCGCCGACACCTACCGGATGGCCGATTGGTCGGCCGACCTTCGCGTCGGCGGTCGCTGGACGGTCGTCGTCCGCACTGCCGGCGGCGGGGAGCTGCCGGCCGGCGGCGAATTCCTCGAGATCGAAGCGCCGCGCCGTATCGTGCAGACGCGGGCCTATGCCTGGGACCATCCGACGCTTGGCCGGCGGCAAACCACGGTCGCCTGGCTGCTCGAGCCGACCGCCAAGGGCACGCGCCTCACCATCTGCCATGGCGGTTTTGCCGGCCTGAGCGATGCGGCGGCCGAGCATGCCGAGGGCTGGGGCCGGGTGCTGGCCTGGCTGCAGGCCTATGTCGGGGATGGAAGACTAGCGGCGGCCTGAGCAGCGGGACGGTGGCAACGGCTCGTCGTTCATCTCGTCTTGACCCACACTTCATCTGGTCCACATCCCATGCATGGAAAAGCAGGGATGTTTCATCGGCACGGCCGGCTGGGGAATTCCAACCCGATATAAGGAGGACTTGCCGCAACCCGGTTCGCATCTCGAACGCTACGCCCGCCGATTTCCGATCGTCGAAATCGACACGTCCTTCCACAAGCCACACCGTCGCGAGACCTACGAGCGCTGGGCACGCTCCGTGCCGGAGCACTTCCGCTTTGCCGTCAAGACGCCCAAGACAATGACCCATGAGCATCGTCTCGCGGATGGCGATGCGCTTGCGGAAATGTTCCTCCAGCAGGTCGAAGGTCTCGGCGAAAAACTGAGCGTGCTTTTGGTGCAGCTGCCGCCGAGCTTGCCGTTCGAGCCGGACATCGCCTGCGGTTTCTTTGACATGCTGGGCAGGCGGACAAAGGCAAGGCTGGCATGCGAACCACGCCACCCGAGCTGGTTCGAAGCAGAGGCGGGAACGCTCCTTGCCGACCGGCGGATCGCGCGCGTTGCCGCCGATCCCGCTCCTGTACCGGCTGCTGCGATGCCGGGCGGTTGGGCCGGCCTTGCCTATTTCCGCTGGCACGGCGTGCCGCGTGTCTACTACTCGGACTATGACGCCGAAAGCCTCGACCGGATCGGCCGGCAGCTGCAGGCAGCGGCCGCCTCGGGCGCGGAGGTCTGGGGCATCTTCGACAACACGGCCGCCGGCCACGCGCTCGGCAATGCTCTCGCTATCGATGCGACGGTTGACTAGGCGCTTCTCAAATCACATTCAATTCCCGGAACGCCCGCCCCTCGGCCACCCGCTCATAGCCGAACGCCGAGCAATCGATCGTCCGGTACCCGCCATGCACGATCAACTCGGCCAGCGCCTTGCCGACCGCCGGCGCCTGCTGCAGGCCGTGGCCGGAAAAGCCGTTGGCGAAGAGGAAATTGCCGATCTCTGGATGCGGGCCGATCACCGCGTTCTGGTCGAGCGTGTTGTAGTCGTAGTGCCCGGCCCAGGCGCGGGTCGCCTTGATGGCCTCGAAGGCGGGAATGCGGGTCGCCAGCACAGGCCAGATCACCTCTTCGAACAGCGGCCAGTCGACCTCGAAATCGGCGGGATCGGCCGGGCCGTCGCCTTCTTCCGGCTCGGCGCCGCCTGTGAGGTAGACCGAGCCTTCCGGCCGCACATAAATGCCGGAGGGATCGACCAGCAGCGGCATGTCGGCATATTTCTCGCGCGCCTCGAACACGAAGACGTTGCGCTTGCGCGGCTCGACCGGCAGCGCCAGCCCGGCGAGGGCCGCGACCTTGCCGGCATTCGGCCCGGCGGCGTTGACGACGATGCCGGCTTCCAAGGTCTGGCCATTTTCGAGGGAGACGCCGGTGACGCGGTTGCCGTTGCGCGTAATGCCGGTGGCCGAAGCGGCGATGAAATCGATCTTCTTGTCGCGCAGCGCCTTGCGGAACAGCGTCAGCATCGCATGCGCGTCGAACCAGCCTTCGCCGGTCCGGCCATAGGCGCCGGCGGAAATGCCTTCAGCCGACAGCCAGGCGAAGCGCCGCGTCAGCTGCTCGGCGTCCTCGAGCACGATGTCGGCGCCTTCGGCGACCTGTGCATCATGGTTTGCCTTGAGCACCGGCAGGCCGTTCTCGCCGGCCAGGATGAGATAGCCACCCTCGCGGAACCCGATATCGGCATCGGCGCCGAACGTCTCCTTCAGCCGCCGGAACAGCTTCAGCGTGAATTGCGATAGCCGGATGTTTTCGGGAATCGAGAATTGCTGGCGGATCGAGGCCATGGACAGCGTCGTTGCCGCATGGGCGAATTGCGGATCGCGCTCGATGAGCGCGATGGAGCCGGAAAACCCCTCCTCGCGCAGATAGTAGGCAATGGAGGACCCGACGATGGCCCCGCCGATGATGACGATGTCGTAGCGCACGCTTAATGCCTCTCCAAGCCTAGAGCATGATCCCGAAAAGTGGCCGCCGGTTTTCGGAAGAGATCATGCTCCCTCTCATACTACCGGCAGTGTGATCTCGAAGCGCGTGCCGCGCTCGGAGTCAACCAGCCGGATCATACCATCATGCGCTTTCAGGAGGGCCAGCACGATGCCGAGGCCCATGCCGGTGCCGCCGGTGGAGCGCCGCGTGGTGAAGAACGGCTCGAAGATGCGCGCCCGGTTGCTCGGCGAAATGCCGGCGCCGTCGTCGCCGACCAGCACCGTCGCCTTGCCGCCGGCGCTTGCCGCCGTGATCGAAACGAGCGTCGCGGCGTGCCTGGCGGAATTGTCGATGAGATTGGCCAGCACGATTGCCGCGTTCTCGGCCGAGATGCGCAAGGCGAGATCGCCGCCCGCCTCGATGCGGACCGCCAGCCTGGTGTCGGCGGGCAGCAGGGCCAGCGCGGCACCGATCGAGGTGCTTTCGCCGCTCGGTGCAAGATTTTCGGCCTTGGCCAGATCGAGCAGCCGCCGCACCAGCAGATTGAGCCGCCCGGCATCAGTGACGATGTTGTTAGAGAAGCGCCGCCGCTCCTCATCATCCATCGTGCTGCCGGAATCGCGCAGCAATTCGGCCGCGCCCTGGATCGCCGTCAGCGGCGATTTGAGCTCGTGCGAGACATGGGTGGCGAAGGTCTGGATGCTATCCGAGCGCGCCTGCAGCTTTTCGGCCATGTCGAGGAAGGCGGCGGACAGCTCGGCCATTTCGTAGGTGCCATGATGGTCGAGCGGCCGAATTGCGTCACGCTCACCGGCGGCGATGCGCTGCGTGCGGTCGATCAGCGCATAGATCGGCCGGCTGACCGTGCGCAGGAACACCAGGCCGATGAGCAGCGTGCCGCCGAGGATGGCGATCGCCGCCAGGGTCACCTTGCCGCGTTCGCCATAGAGATGCTTGATGATGTTGTTGGGTGTCCGCGAGACATAGACCACGCCGGCGACCCGGCCATCAACGGCCACCGGCAGGGCGACGAAGACCCGCACCTTGGTACCGCGGCTGACCGAATAGAGCGGTGGCGTCGGCTGGTCGGGGATGCGCAGCCTGAGCGCGCTGGCATAGTGGCCGCCAAGTGCCGTGCGCACCTCGTCGACCTCGCCAAGCGACTGCCCGACCTCGCCACGTCCGGCAATGACGACACCTGTGGGATCAAGCAGCCGGAAACCGGCCAGCGTGGTTTTCTGTGTGGCGTCGAGAATGCCGGACAGGCGCGTGCCGATCGCGGCGAAGGCCGGATCGGTGGTGGCGGGCATGGCGGCGGGCCGGGTCGGCAGCACGGCGTCTGAGGCGAGATCGAGCTGCGGCTCGATCGGCCGGTACGGGCCGTCGGGATTGGCTGCTCGGCTGGCACCGCCATTGGCCTGCGGCATCGGCGCGCCGAGTTTGTCCGGGGGAATGCCGGCGTCGCGCACTTCCTGCGCATAGATGGCGGCGATGGCCGCCCCTTGCGCGATCAGTTCCGCCTCGGTCTGGCGGATCAGCTGGTTTTCGTAGAGGCGAAAGAAGAACAGGCCGACCAGCGGCAAGGCCATCACCATGATCAGGATGGCGACGACGACCGTGGCAAGCCTTGGTCGCCATTTGCGGCCGATCCATTTGCTGGAAGTCGTCAGCCGCATCGGCCGAGCCGGAAGCCGACGCCATGCACGGTCTCGATGGCGTCCAGGCAGCCCACCGCCGCCAGCTTGGCGCGGATGTTGCGGATATGGCTGTCGACGGTGCGGTCGGCGACATGGATCTTGCCGGCATAGGCGTTCGCCATCACCGCGTCACGGTCGAGCACATGCGCCGGCCGCGCCAGGAACCCTTTCAGGATCGAGAATTCGATCCCCGTCAGGGCAAGGGGCTTGCCGTCGAAGCTTGCGGCGTGGCTGGCCGGCGCCAGAGTGAGCTTGCCATGCGAAAACTGCCGGTCGTCGGCCGCCTCGGCCGCCGCCGGGCGGGCGCGGCGCAGGATGACGTTGACGCGGGCGACCAGCTCGCGCGGGCTGAACGGTTTCGTCACATAGTCGTCGCCGCCCATTTCGAGCCCGAGGATGCGGTCGATCTCCTCGTCGCGCGCGGACAGGAACAGCACCGGCACGTCCGATGTGTGGCGCAGCCGCCGGCAGACCTCCAGCCCGTCCATCTCCGGCATGCCGATGTCGAGCACGACGAGGTCCGGCGCACGGCGTCCGATTTCCTGCAAGGCGGCGGCCCCATCGGCCACGCCAAGCGTCTTCATGCCGGCCTTTTCCAGCGCGAAGCAGATCACCTCGCGGATGTGCGGGTCATCGTCGGCGACGAGGATGTGATGCGGCATCGGTCAGCGGCCCGGCAGGGAAGGTTGCGAAGGCTGAGGAAGCACGAGCGACCCCTTGCTGTCGAGATAGGCAAGCAGGCGCCAGTCGCGAAAGCTCCAGGCCCGCCAGTTTTCCTGGACGGTTCGGTACCAACCCTCGTCGATGCCACGCAGTCTCGCAAGTTCGCGTGTGGCGCCGGCGTCGGGGGTCTTGCCCTGGTGATCGAAGAAACGATCGAGTGCCGGAAACGCGCCCGGGCCGAGCGAGCGCAGGTACCAGGCGTCGAGGGGGATGCCCTGGCCGGTCATTTCGAGGGAGTGGTCGACATTGTAATTGGCGATCGTCGCGGCGAAATTGATGAAACAGCAGGCATAAAGCGTCAGGGATAACGTCAGAAGATTGGCGGAGGAGAGCCATTCATTGGATTTTCCAAGCGCGATGCGGGCGATGATCAGCGCAAGCCCTGCCGCCACCAGCCCCATCCAGACGAAAGCCGCGATGCGCCAATAGGTCAGCGCATAGATGCCGACATAGAGGTCGAGCCGCAGGATCGACGAGATGACCAGCATGATGTTCTGCGCCACCCAGGCATAGACCAGCCGGCGGATGACGGGATCTCCTGAGGTCTCGCTGCCCGGCCTGAGCGCCGCCAGCACGAAGCCGGCGGCAAGCAGTGCGGTAATGATCAGGGGATATGCGCCGCGATGCGCATAGGCGGCATAGCTCAAGCCGTCGGGAAGGGCGACACCGCCCCACAGATAGGTGGCGTCGAGCCCGGTCTGCAGCGCAAACAGCACGTTGAAGACGATCAGCGCGCGCAGGATAGCGGGTTTGCCGAAGACGGTCTCCTCGATGACGTGTCGTTGCGGATTGGTCGCCGGTTGAGCAACGGCAAGTGGTGGCCGGGAGATGCGCCGCGAAAAACGCGGCAGGCGTGGCCGCAGAAAGGCCCAGACGCCGGCGAGCACGAACAGCCAGAAGGCGATCCGCGCCAGCTGGATGAGATCGAGCAGCTTCATCAGGTCGATCAGCGACAGCCAGTAGTCGATGACCGGATTGGCGGCGCCGAACAGCGCCAGGAAGACGGCGCCCAGCGTCAGCGGCATCACCCAGACGGCGACCGCCGCAAGCCTGACGCGGCGCCCGCCAAGCCGGCGCGCCGTCTTGCGCCAACGGATGAAATCACGGACGAAGCGGAACGGCGCCGCGAGCCCGAACAACGCAATCTGGCCGACAATACGGGCCATGCCGTGCCGCAGGCGACCGCTCAGCGAAAGCGCGAAGACGACCAGCGCCGCAAGCGCGATCGAGACGGACAGGGGGCTGACATTTTCGGCGAGCGGCAGCAGCGCGACAAGCAAGGCGGCGGGCTTGAGCCAGACCCTGATGTCGCTGAAGGCCGTGGGATGCACGGCCACGACCGCGGCGGCAATCAGGATGGCGAACAGGAAAACCGTGATGCCGGGGGGTTGGCCGTAGAACAGGAAATCCGCCAGCACGACCAGCAGCACGGCAACACCGAAGCGGCTGCAATAACTTGGCGGGGCAGAGAAAAACGCTGTCACGACCTGATCCTCCCGATGGTGTCCAGCCGGAAGGTCGGCGGACACTTGCGGGCGAAAGGGATGAGAATCGCCATGGGATTCGCGCGTGGCGGATCGACCAGCCACCAGCCTTCGGTGCGCAGGCGCTGTGGCACGGACCAATGGGGTTTTGCTCGCTTGTGCATGCCGCCTGTTTCGCAGGCCGGCAGGGAAACGGCAGGGCGGATCCGAGGAGCTTTTCCGCAGGCCTGTGCAGTTTTCATGCAGGGCCGCGCATCACGGCTGGTGCGCTGCCCCACCATCCTACGGACGTTGGCGCTGCCCCAGGCAGGCTCCTTTCCTCTCCCTCCGGAGGGGGGAGAGGTGGCTCGGCGAAGCCGAGACGGAGTGGGGGAACCAGCTGGCAACCCCCGCGAACGCACATAGGAAGGCACAGGCGCAAGCATCGCCCCGCCTTGCACGCAAGGGTCGACCCTCCACTCCGTCGAGCTTCGCTCGACACCTCTCCCCCGATCGACGGGGGAGAGGAAGGCTCTCTTCCGCAACGGCTGAGGAAGGGCGCCGAGCTTCTACCTCCCCTTGTGGGGAGGTCGGACCGAAGGTCCGGGTGGGGTGCTGGCGCCGACCCCGCAGCTTCGCAGCGACCCTGCGCACAGCACCAACGCTTGCCTCGACCACCCACAGACGGCATAGATCGGATATGACCGAACCCTACCGCCCGCGCCGCTCCGTCCTCTATGTCCCGGCCTCCAACGACAAGGCGCTTGCCAAGATCGCGCTTCTGTCCTGCGACGCAATCATCATCGACCTCGAGGATGCCGTCGCCCCGGCCGACAAGATCGCCGCCCGCGAAAAACTGCCCGCGATCTTCGCCAACCGCCCGGTCGCCAACAATCTCGGCCGCCGCTGCGAGATGGTGGTGCGCGTCAATGCGCTGGCCAGCGAATGGGGCGCCGACGACCTCTTGGCCGTGGCGAAAGTCGAGCCTGACGGCATCCTTTTGTCCAAGGTCGCCACGCCGCGCGACATCCTCGAAGTCGGCGACGTGCTCGACGACAATTTTGCCCCCGACAGCGTGAAACTCTGGGCGATGATCGAGACGCCCAAGGCGCTGCTCAACATCGGCGCCATTGCCGAACTGGGCCGCGATCCGGCCTCACGGCTCAATTGTTTCGTGGCCGGAACGAATGATCTCGCCAAGGAAACCGGTGTGCTGGTGACGGCGGACCGGCGCTACCTCGTGCCATGGCTGATGCAGATGGTGCTGGCCGCGCGCGCCGGCGGTCTCGACATGCTCGACGGCGTTGCCAATGATTTTCGCGACCTCGACGCCTTTGCCCGTGAGTGTGCGGAGGCGGCGGCCATGGGCTTCGACGGCAAGACGCTGATCCATCCGGCCCAGATCGACGCCGCGAACCGCGCCTTCGCGCCCTCGCCGCAGGCGGTCGCCGAGGCACGCGCGGTGAAGGATGCCTTTTCACGTGCCGAGAATACTGGCAAAGGCGTGATCGCGCTGAACGGCAAGATGGTCGAGCGGCTGCATCTGGCACAGGCCGAAAAACTGCTGGCGAAGGCGGCCGCCATCGGCGCATGATATAGCCCCATGCTCGCGGGCTATGGGCACTTACGACAGGACTTGAGACATGAAACTCTACCGCTTTCTCACCGGCCCGGACGACGCCAGCTTCTGCCACAAGGTGACGGCGGCGCTGAACAAGGGCTGGCACCTGTTCGGCTCGCCGACCTACGCCTACGACAAGAAGGCCAAGACCATGCGCTGCGGCCAGGCCGTGGTGAAGGACGTCGACGGCCAGGAATATGGGCCGGACACCAAGCTCAGCGACTGGTAGATTTTGCAAAGCGCCGACGCAGGCTGTGTCGAGATTCAGGTCAGGCCGAGTCGAAAATGGTGGTGCCCGAGAACCGGAGCGGAGCGTACTTTTGGTACGTGAGCACCGGAAGCGCAGGGGACCGCAATTTGCAGGCCGGCATCACCTGAATATCGACACAGCCTACTCGGCTGCCTCTTCGATCTTCTCCATATCATCGTCCGACAGGCCGAAATGGTGGCCGATCTCGTGGATCAGCACATGGGTGACGATGTCGCCGAGCGTCTCCTCGTTCTCGGCCCAATAGTCGAGCATGGCGCGGCGGTAGAGCGTGATGCGGTTCGGGCCTTCGCCGGTCTGCGGGTTCCAGCGCTCGGCGATGCCGCGGCCCTCGAACAGGCCGAGCAGGTCGAACGGCGTCTCCAGCGACAGGTCGTCCATGATCTCGTCGGTCGGGAACTCGGCGATCTGGATGACGATCTCGCCGGTCAGCTTGCGAAAATCCTCCGGCAGATGGGCGTACGCCTCCAGCGCCAGGAACTCTATCTCCTCCATCGAGGGCGCGAGTTCGCCATGCCAGGTGCGGGTCTTATAGATGCGGGCCATGCTTTGTCCTTTGATCCGGCATATAGGCTTTCGCGCCGGGCGAGGCAAATGAAGTGGCCGCTACGCCCTGTCGTGCAGGGTCTGCAGGAATAAATTCCTTGTGACTCTGCTTGACTCTTCGGGTCGGCTCTGGAATCCTAGAGAACATAACAGGAACAATTGTGAGTGGACACTGACCGTCATGGCGATATCAGCCGTGGCGCGGGAGACTGTTTTTGCCCTGCGCCGCCAGATCGCGAAGATCGAGGGAACGCTGCCCGAGCGCCTGCAGGCGCCGGCTGGCGCGCCGCTTGATGCCGACGCCAGCCCCGATCTCACGATCGTCCGGCGCGGTCTTGCCGCTGCCTTGCCGGATGCCTTCCTGCCTGTCGGCGTCGACCCCCTCGATGCCGCCCTGAGCGGCGGGCTGCCGAAAGCGGCGCTCAGCGAAATCCATGGCCTGGAAACCCGCGATGCTGGAGCCGTCGCCGGCTTTGCCCTGTCGCTCGCCAGCCTGATCCTCAAGCAGGCGCAAGGCCTGCCGGTGTTGTGGATCGGCACCGCAGAAATCTTCCGCGAGGCGGGCTTTCCCTATGCCAGGGGACTGCAGGCCTCCTTCGGCATCGAACCGGAACAATTGCTGTTTTCCGAGGCGCCGAAACTCGTCGATGCGCTGTGGGTCGCCGAGGAAGCAGCGCGGATGACGGCGCTCGCCGCGGTCATCCTCGAAATCCGCGGCAATCCGCAACGGCTCGACCTGACCGCGACGCGGCGGCTGCATGCGAGGGCGCAAAGTGCCGGCCGCCCCGTATTCCTGCTGCGGCAGGCGGCCGAGCCCGAACCGACGGCGGCGCCCGTCCGCCTCATCGTCTCGCCGGCGCCGGCCGTGCCGCGCGAAACCGTCGCCGGGCCGCTCGCCGGATCGATCGGCCGCCCGGCCTTCACCATCAGCATCGGCAAGAGCCGCACGGCCCTGCCTGGACAATTCACACTGGAGTGGAACCCCGATGAACGCGTATTCGACGAAAGAAGGGGCGAAGAAGGCCGGGCAAAGAATCCTGTCCCTGTGGTTTCCCTATCTGGCGGCCGAAAGGATCCTGCGGCAGCGTCTGGGGCGGTCCTGGCGTTCCCGGCCCCAAGATCATCCGACGCCATCTCATCCGCCACTGGTGATCAGCCACCGCCAGGGCAACGCGCAGCGCATCTCAGCCCTCGACGAGCGGGCTGAGGCGCTGCACCTGAAGCGCGACATGGGCATTGCCGACGCGCGTGCCATGCATCCCTCGATCGACATCGTCGAGGCCGATCCGGAGGCAGACCGGCGCCTGCTCGAAGGCCTTGCCGACTGGTGCGACCGCTACACCCCGCTGGTGGCGCTGGACGGAGCGGACGGCCTGTTTCTCGACGTCACCGGCTGCACCCATCTGTTCGGCGGCGAACGCGCCATGCTGGACGACATCCTGTCGCGCTTCCTGCATCAGGGGTTCGATGTCCGCGCCGGCCTTGCCCCGACGCCGGGCGCGGCCTGGGCGGCGGCCCGCTTTTGCGGCGACCGCATCGTCGATGGCGGCGAGGAGGAAGCGCTGCTGGCGCCCTTGCCGCTCGCCGCACTGCGCATCGCGCCGGAAACCCGCGCCAGCCTGGAAAGTGTCGGCCTGCGCACGGCGGGCGCGGTCATGGCCGCCCCGCGCGCGCCGCTTGCCCGCCGCTTCGGCGCCACCTTGCTGCTGCGCCTCGACCAGGCGCTTGGCCGGCTCGACGAAGCGGTGTCGCCGCGCCTTCCCGTGGCGCCGCTTTCGGTCGAGCGGCATCTCGCCGAACCCGTCACCCTCACCGAGGACATCGAACGCCTGGTCGGCCTGCTGGCGACGACCTTGAAGACCGATCTCGAACGCCGCGGCGAGGGCGCCCGGACGCTGGCGCTGCTGCTCTTCCGCGTCGACGGCGCCGTCAGCCGCATCGCCTTGGGCACCTCGCGGCCGATGCGCGATCCCCGGCTGATCCAGAAGCTGTTCCATGAAAGGCTGGCCGCCCTCGAGCAGGACATCGACGCCGGCTACGGCTTCGATCTGGTGCGGCTTTCGGTGCTGGCGGCCGCCGCCTTCGACATGGCGCAGGCCGATCTGACCGGCGAGGTGACCGACGACGGCGCCGACATCGCGCTGTTCGCCGACCGCATCCGCGCCAGGCTCGGCGAGGGCGCCGTGCTGCAGCCGGTCGCGGTTGAAAGCCATCTACCGGAGCGTGCCGTCGCCATCGTCCCCTTCAGCGAAGCGCCGCGCCGGACCACGCCGCCGAAGAGACAGGACAGGGTGCAGGCGCCCAAAACCATCTTTCCGCCGGAACGGCCGATCCGGCTGTTCCGCGCGCCCGAGCCCATCGAGGTGCCGGCCACCGAAATGCCGGAGGGTCCGCCGCTGCATTTCCGCTGGCGGCGCGCGCTCTATCGCGTCACCCGCGCCGAGGGTCCCGAACGCATCGCCGCCGAATGGTGGCGCCAGGCGCCAGGCGACGCGGCGGCATCGACACGCGACTATTTCCGCATCGAGGATGCCGAAGGCCGCCGCTACTGGCTCTACCGGCAAGGGCTTTACGGCGGCTCGCAATCCGCGCCGCGCTGGTTCATGCACGGGGTCTTCGCATGAACGCGCTGACCGTCATTCCCTATGCCGAGTTCGGCATCCAGTCGAATTTCTCCTTCCTGCGCGGCGCCTCCAAGCCGGAGGAGCTGGTGGTCGCGGCCAAGCTCATGGGTTTTTCGGCGATCGGCCTTGCCGACCGCAACACGGTGGCCGGCGTGGTGCGCGCCTGGCAGCAGGCCAAGGTCGAAAAGCTTGCCTATCACCCCGGCTGCCGGCTGGTTTTTGGCGACGGCACGCCGGACATTCTCGCCTATCCCAGGAGCCGGGCAGGCTGGGGGCATCTGTGCCGCATGCTCACCCAGGCCAATCTGCGCGACGAGACCGAAAAGGGCGCCACCCTTCTCCAGCGCGAAGATCTGCTCGAATGGGGAGATCTGATGTCGCTGGCGGTCCTGCCCGATCTGGCGGCGGGCGCTGAAGACGGTCTTGCCTTGCTTGGCCAGCTCAAGGACCGCTTCGACAGGGCCCTGCGGCTTGGCGTCTCGCCCTGTTATGCGGGCAATGACCGTTTCCGGATCGAGCAGGCAGCGGCGTTTGCCCAGAGCACCGGCATCCCGCTGATGGCGACCAACGATGTCCTCTACCACACCGCCGAACGACGCCCGCTGCAGGACGTGCTGACCGCGATCCGCCTCAACACGCCCGTCGCCGAGGTCGGGCTGGAACTCAGCGCCAATGCCGAACGCCATCTGAAGCCGCCGCTGGAAATGGCCCGCCTGTTCCGCAGGCATCCGCAGGCGCTGGCCGAGACGCTGCTGTTCGCGGAAGAATTGACCTTCTCGCTCAGTGATCTCCAGTACAATTACCCCGACGAGCCGACGGAATCCGGCCTCGGGCCGCAGGCCGAGCTGGAAAGGCTGGCGCGGGAGGGGGCAGCCAGGCGCTATCCCTCAGGCGTGCCTCACTCGGTGATCAAGCGCATCGAGGAAGAGCTCGCTTTGATCGAGCGCCTCAACTACGCCCGCTATTTCCTGACGGTTTACGACATCGTCAAATACGCCCGCAGCCAGGACATTCTCTGCCAGGGGCGCGGCTCGGCCGCCAATTCGATCGTCTGCTTCTGCATCGGCATCACCGAAGTCGGGCCGGACCGGATCGACACGCTGTTCGAGCGCTTCATTTCCGAAGAGAGGAACGAGCCGCCCGACATCGATGTCGACTTCGAGCATGAGAAGCGCGAGACCGTCATCCAGTACATCTACGAGAAATACAGCTCCAAGCGCACCGCGCTCGCCGCCGCCGTCATCAGCTATCGCGGCCGTTCGGCGCTGCGCGAAGTGTCGAAGGCTATGGGCCTGTCGGAGGATGTCCGGGCGTCCCTGTCCGGCTCGATCTGGGGCTGGTCGACCTCCGAGGTCGGCGAGAAGGAAGCCCGCGCCGGCGGCCTCGACCAGAGCGACCCGACATCGCGTCATGTGATGGAACGGGCCAACGAGATCATGGGGTTCCCCCGCCACCTCTCCCAGCATGTCGGCGGCTTCGTCATCACCAGGGACCGGCTCGACGAGATCGTGCCCATCGTCAAGACAGCGATGGACGAGCGCAAGATGGTCGAATGGGACAAGGACGATCTCGACGCGGTGAAGATCCTGAAAGTGGATGTGCTGGCGCTCGGCATGCTGACCTGCCTGCAGCGCGCCTTCACCCTGCTTACGGATCACTATCCAAAAGCCCGGGATCCCTATGGCCAACCCTATGTGCTCGCCACCTTGCCGCCGGAAGACAGGCGCGTCTACGACATGATCGGCCGCGCCGACACGCTCGGCGTCTTCCAGATCGAATCGCGCGCCCAGATGTCGATGCTGCCGAGGCTCAAGCCAAAGGATTTCTATGATCTTGTCATCGAGGTGGCGATCGTGCGGCCCGGCCCGATCCAGGGCGACATGGTGCACCCCTATCTGCGCCGCCGGCAAGGCAAGGAAAAACCCGAATATCAGAAGCCGGAGCTCGAGGCGATTCTCAGCAAGACGCTCGGCGTGCCGCTGTTCCAGGAACAGGCGATGAAGATCGCCATCGTCGCCGGCGGCTTCAGGCCGGGCGAGGCCGACGAACTGCGCCGCGCCATGGCCACCTTCAAGCGCACCGGCACCATCGGCAATTACCGCCAGCGCATGATCGACGGCATGGTCGGCAAGGGCTACACCAAGGACTTCGCCGAGCGCTGCTTCAAGCAGATCGAGGGTTTTGGCGAATATGGCTTTCCCGAAAGCCACGCCGCCTCCTTCGCCTTGCTCGTCTATGCCTCCTGCTGGTTCAAGACCTTCTATCCCGACGTGTTCTGCGCCGCGATCCTGAATTCGCAGCCGATGGGGTTCTACCAGCCGGCGCAGCTGGTGCGCGACGCGCGCGACCATGGCGTCGACATCCGCGAGGTCGACGTCAATTGTTCCGTCTGGGACTGCACCCTGGAAAAAGCGCCGTTCGATCCGGCCCGCATCCTGCCGCGCCATGCCGATATGCGTGGTGTCATCGAGACGAACCATGCGGTGCGGCTCGGCTTCCGGCAGATCAAGGGTCTTTCCAAGGAACGCATGGAGGATTTCGTAAAGCGGCGGGGTTCAGCTTATGAAACCGTCCGTGACGTCTGGCTGCGCTCCGGCCTCGATGTCGACGAGATCGAGAGGCTGGCGCAGGCCGATGCCTTCCGCTCGATCGGCCTCGACCGCCGTGCCGCACTGTGGGAAGTGCGCGCGCTGGGCGCCAAGAGTGCGGCCGAAAAGCTGCCGCTGTTCGACCAGCCGGCGCTGCGTCTGCGCGAACTGGAGCCGGAGACGAAGCTGCCGAAAATGCCGCTCGGCGAGCATGTCATCCACGACTACCGCTCGCTCGGCCTGTCGCTGAAGGCGCATCCCGTCGCCTTCCTGCGCGAGCGGCTCGACCGCGCCGGCGTCACGCCCAATGCCAACCTGCCTTCGGTACGTGACGGCAGACGGGTTTCCGTCGCCGGCCTCGTGCTGGTGCGCCAGCGCCCCGGCAAGGGCAATGCCATCTTCCTGACGCTGGAGGACGACAAGGCGGTCGCCAACGTCATCTTCTGGGAGCGGACCTTTACCCGCTTCCGGCCCATCGTCATGGGCGCGCGCTTCGTCAAGGTGACCGGGAAATTGCAGTCGGAATCCGGTGTCATCCATATCGTCGCCGAAAAGATCGAGGATCTCACGCCCTGGCTGACCGTGCTGCTGGAGAAGGTCAGCGGAGCCGGAGCGCCGGGGGCCCAACCGAGGGGGTATGCCAAAGAGGTAGGCTCGGATCGCCGCAGCCGGCCCGAGATTGGGAACGCGCCGGCAAGGCAGGACCTCGCAACGCTGTCGGAAGAGGCGGAACAGGTCATGCCCAAGGGGCGCAATTTTCAGTAGGCGCGGCCCTTGTCTTCGTCATCTGAAGAGACGCCGTGATCCTTGGCGCCCCCCTCTGTCCTGCCGGACATCTCCCCCACGAGGGGGGAGATTGGCAGCTTCGATCTCGCCGCCTCTCTTAACTCGCAATGCTGAAAATTCGCGAAGGCCGAGGTGACAGCCGATCTCCCCCCTTGTGGGGGAGATGCTCGGCAGGGCAGAGGGGGGCGCTGTCCCGCCAGCCTCTCAAACTTCTACGCCCAGCTGCTTCGCGATTGCGCTGCCTTGGGAGAGCAAAACGACGGATGGCTATGCTGCTCAACCCGGCCCGCTCAGCCTCGGCGGCGGCGCCAGCACATCTTCCGCCGACAGCGTCCGCGCCTCGGAGGGCAGCATGATCGGGATGCCGTCACGCACCGGATAGGCGAGCTTGGCGACCCGCGAGATCAGTTCGCCGCGCTCCGGATCCCAGGCTAGCGGCCCCTTGGTCAGCGGGCAGGCCAAAAGCTCCAGCAGCTTGGGATCGACATCGATCTTCTTCCCGTCACGCCCATCCGCCGCCATCGGTTCCTCTTCTCAGCTTCTAGCCTAGATGTACCAAGACCCAGGTCAGGCCGAACCGGAGTCGAAGACGGGTGCGCAGCGACCAAAATGGTGGCTTCCGAGAACCGGAGCGGAGCATACTTTTCGTACGTGAGCTCAGTTCTACTGCGACGCAGTAGAACTGAGAAGCGCAGGAAGCCTCCATTTGCAGGCCGGCATCACCTGAATATCGGCACATCTTACTGTAGGCTCGAGCCAAAGTCCTCATTCTCGCGCGCCAGCGCCATTTCGGTGATGGCGATCAGCGTTTCGGCGCGCGTCTTCAGGTCGGCGGCTTCGAGCAGCGCCTGTTTCTCGGCCGGGCCGTAGGGCGCCATCATCGACAGCGCATTGACCAGCATGGCATTTTCGGCGCGGCTGACGCTTTCCCAGTCGGCCTCGAGATCATTGGCCTGAAGATAGGCGCGAAACGCCTTGAGCAGTGCCGGCCGGTCGATCTCGTTCGCCGCCGGATCGTCATCGAGATCGGCGAGGAAGGGCGCCGGCTTCGCTTGGCGAAACGGCGTCTTGACCGTCAGTTCATGCGCGATGCGGAAGCGGAACACGCCCTGCAGAGAAATCAGGTAACGGCCGTCGCCGGTTTCGGAGAAGGCGATGATACGGCCGGCGCAGCCGACATTGCACAGCTCAGGCTCGCCATCCTCGCGCAGCGCGCCGTCCAGACGCGGCTGGATGACGCCGATCAGCCGCGAGCCGGCAACCGCTTCGTCCACCATCTGCAGATAGCGCGGCTCGAAGATGTTGAGCGGCATGCGGCCGCCCGGCAGCAAAAGCGCGCCCTCGAGCGGAAAGATCGGGATCGTCGACGGCAGATCCTTGGCCAGCCGGTAATGCGCGTTTCCCGCTTGCACCACATTCCTCCGATCGACTTCTTTCGCCCGCCGCCGGGATCGTCGGCTTGGCCGAAGTCAGCTTCCTAATCTGGCGCGGCCGCCGCCGACCACAAGCCCGTGCGACGAAACAGCCGCCGGCTCAGGAAAACAGCAGCGCCGACAATTTGCGCCGCGCCGCCAGCGTCGCCTCGTCGGTCATGCCCCAGGCTTCGAAAAACTGCAGCAATTGCGTCCTGGCGCCGTCCTCGTTCCAGCCGCGGTCGGCCTTGATGATGGCCAGCAGATTGTCGGCTGCCGCCGTGCGCTCGCCCCTGGCGTTCTGGATCATGGCCAGGTCGAAACGCGCCTGATGGTCTTTGGGGTTTTCGGCGAGGCGGCGCTCGAACTCGGCCGGATTGCCCAGTTCCGCCGCCTGCGCGGCCAGCGCCATCTTGGCGCGCAAGGCGGCGAGAACAGGCGCGTCCTTCTTGGCCTCGGGTGCCGTTGCCAGCAGCGCCTCGGCGCCTTGCGTGTCGCCGGCTTCGAACAGCAGCTCGCCCAGTCCGGCGATCGCCTCGATCGTCTCCGGCGCCTGCGCCAGGACAGCGTCAAAAATGTCGGCGGCGGTCTGCATGTCGCCGGCCTCGCGCGCTTCGGTCGCAGCCGCCAGCGCCTCGGCCACGGCCGGGGCGCCATTGCCCTTGCCGCCGACCTTGGTGATGAACTCGGCGATCTGGCTCTCCGGAATGGCGCCCATGAAGCCGTCGACCGGCTGGCCGTCCTTGAAGGCGATGACGGCCGGAATGGACTGGATGCCGAGCTGGCCGGCGATGGAGGGGTGATCGTCGATGTTCATCTTGACCAGCTTGACCTTGCCGCCGGCGGCCCGGACTGCCTTTTCCAGCTGCGGTGTCAGCTGCTTGCAGGGGCCGCACCACGGCGCCCAGAAATCGACGAGCACCGGCTGGCGGCGCGATTCCTGGATGACATCGGCGGCAAAGGCGGCGGTCGTGGTGTCCTTGATGACATCGCCCGCGGGGGCGGCGGCTGGCGCATCGCCAAGCGAGACCTTCGCCGGCGCGGCTGCGGTTCCGCCATACTGAACGGTGGTGGCATACTGGCCGCCACTGCTGCCGAATGACCCGCCAAACGGCTTGTTGTCGCTCATCTCGTCACCCTTTCGGTCGCGCCGCCGGCCCGCGGGTCGGCGCCATGTCATTGGAAGTCGGTTTCGCCATGCATGTGGCGATCATGCCGAGACTTTCAAGATAGCAGCATCGTGCCCGGTTGCCTCGACGAATCTGATGAGATCGGCCGACGCGATCGATGTCGTCGCCTCATTGGTCAGCGGATGGGCGTTGATGACGGCATGTGCCATCAAATCCTCGTCGAGCACCAGCTTGACCCGGTTGGCCGTGTCGTTGATGACGCCGAAGACGGTGACCGCGCCCGGCGAGACGCCCAGAAGCTCCATCAGCATCTCCGGCTTGCCGAAGGAAACACGGCTGGCGGCGCCGATCAGCTGGTGGATCTGCTTGAGGTCGACGACCGCATCCTCGCCGACGGTGACCAGGAAGAAATTGTCCTTCTTGTCCTTCAGGAACAGGTTTTTCGTGTGCCCGCCGGGGATCTCGCCGCGCAGCGCCTGCGAATCGGCGACCGTGTAGAGCGGCGGATGGCGTTTCGTCGAAACGGCGACGCCGAGTTCGGCGAGAAAGGCAAAAAGTTCGGCTTCGGTCTTCGGCATCGGTCTTCTTCTTCGTCGTTTTCCCGCCTTGCCGTTTACGGCCAATGCGGTGGCCGGCACAAGGCCATCGCGCAAAGGCGCGATGAAATCCGCGCCGCACCGGCGGTTTGCCGGCATCGTTTGGCGTGTTGAAAAAAGCCTGCGATTTCCCTGTTGCAATCGCCGCGCTCTTCAGCCATATAGGCCCGGCTTGCGGCCAAGACGCCGTGTGAGCGGGTGTAGCTCAGGGGTAGAGCACAACCTTGCCAAGGTTGGGGTCGAGCGTTCGAATCGCTTCACCCGCTCCAATTTCCTCCAGGGAATCAAGCATCGAAAAGCCGCGGTCAGCCGCGGCTTTTTCGTTTTTGGCGGGTGGAATCTCGCCCGTCAAAGGGCCGAGCGTCACTTATGGCACTGCTGGAAGCCGGCAACGTCGTACTGAGATACGCTCTTCGGGTTCTTGGAGTTCTGCGGCTGGGTGCTGGAATCGATCAAGTAGGGATTGCGCTCGCCGCTGTCTTGCGACGGCCATAGGGCACGCCCCAATAATCCTAACGCGTGGCAGAGGCGGCCCATTGCCGAAGCTCGCGCCGCCCCTCATTGCCCTGCCGGGCATTTCTCCCCGCATAGTGACGGGGAGAAAGTAGCTGGCGGCGACCTCGCCGTTTTTCTTGCGACGCTTGTGGCTGGCGAAACCGTTGATGACAGCTCCCCTCTCCCCGTCACTATACGGGGGAGGATGCCGGCAGGCAGGTGAGGGGCGGCGCCAACGCCTGGAAAGAGATGGGTGGGTATCAAGTCCCACGGGTCTCCGTTGCAGTCGCCTGCAGCATCTGCCGGCCAACGCGCGATCTGTCGGCAGCCGGATCTCCCATCCGGCCCTTGATTGTCCGCGCCCGCAATGCTCCGTTGCCGCCAGGCTATCCGGAGAAACCCATGACAGGCTTTGTCGACCGCCAGCGCGCCGCGCAGTTGATGGAAGGCGCCGGCATCGGGGCGCTGGTGCTGTGCGCACCCGAGGCTTTCCATTATGCGACCGGCGCGTGGATCGGCCCGGCGGGACTGTTCCGGCGCGCCGGCGCCGGCTTCATCGTCATCCCGGCCCAGCAGGATTTGCCGATCGGTGTTGTCGTCGCCGACTTCAACGCCGTGCAGCTGCGGCTCGCCGCACCCGAAGCGGTTGTGCGGTGGCACCCGATCTGGATCGAATCCGCGCCGGTCGAGACAGCGCACGAGTTGCCCCTGGCCGAACGCATCGAGGCCGGCCTTGCCTCGCTTGACCGCGCGCCGGATTTCTCCCGCCCCGCCACTTTCGATCTCGCCGGCTCGGTGCGCCAGCTGCAGGCCTTGCTCAAGCAATTCGGACTGGAGCGCGCAACGCTCGGCATCGACCTCGACTTCGTCCCGGCCGCCGATTTCACGGCCGTCCAGGCGCTGCTGCCGCATTCCCCGATGGTCGATGGCTCGCCGGTGCTGGACAGGCTGCGGGCCGTCAAATCACAGCGCGAGATCGATCTCCTTCAGCAAGGCATCTTTCTCTCGGAAGCCGGGCTGGAGCGCTTGCAGGTGGACGCGATGGCCGGCATGCGACAGGCCGATCTCGTCGCGCTCTACCGCAAGGGCGTCGCCGACGCGGCCGCCGGGCTGTCGCATCCGGTCGTAACGGCGGAATATGTGACGCTGGGCGGCCGCGCCAAGGGCGCCGACGCCAGGGCCGTGGCCGGCGATCCCCTGAAATGCGACATGGTCTGCACGGTCGGTGGCTACGCCTCCGACATGTCGCGCAATTTCACCTTTGGGCCGCCTTCCGCCGACCAGGCCGAGCTGCATGCCATCGCCGAGCGCGCCTTCGAGGACGGGCTGGCGGCGCTGATCCCCGGAAACACGCTCGCTCATGTGCATCGCGTCACCACCGACAGCCTGGCGCGGCAAGGCCTGCGCAGCTTCCGCCGCGGCCATTTCGGCCACAGCGTCGGCCAGTCGGTGTTTTCCGAGCAATGGCCGTTCATTGCGGCCGACAGCGATGTGGTGATCGAGGCCGGCATGGTGCTGGCCTTCGAAATCCCGCTCTACATAGACGGCCTCGCCAGCTTCAATCTCGAGGACCAGTTCCTGATCACGGCGGATGGGCCGAGGCCGATGAACCGGCTGCCAAGGCGACTGGAGACGATTGGGTAGGGTTGGTCGTTGTCGCCGTAGGGCGCGACCGCCGATGTTTCGTTATTCGTCGCGCTCCGCCCCTGCCGCGCCGGCTAACTAACACTCACGGCTGGCCGCCGATCCCTCCACGGCATCTCCTGCTCCAACTGCGCCGATGCCGCCAGCACGGTCGCCTCGTCGCCATAGCGGCCGACCAGCTGCACGCCGATCGGCACGCCGCCTTTCGACCAGCCGAGCGGCAGCGAGATCGCCGGCTGGCCTGAAATGTTGAAGGGGAAGGCAAACACCGCGTCCGTCCATTTGGCGTTGTAGCGGTCGATGTCCGTCTCCGACATATCGTAATAGCCGAGTGGGCGGGGCAGCTGCGTCAGCGTCGGCGTGACGAAGAGGTCGTAGGCGTCGAGATCGCCGACAATGTCGCGGCCGATCTGCCTGAGCTGCTCGACATCGGAGATGTGCCTGACACCACTGGTCGCGCGACCGCGCGCGATGATCGCCCAGGTCACCGCTTCGACGTCGGCTGAGGCCACCGGCCGCCCGATCACCGTTTCAAGATAGTTGAAGGTCGCCGCCGTCTGCACGCAGGTCATGTTGGTGTAGGTCGCCCAGGCGCCGTTGGCGTCGAGCGGCATGTCGTGCTGCTCGACGTGATGCCCCAGCCGTTCGAGTGTAGCCACGGTCGCCAGCACCGCTGCCTTCACCTCCGGATCGATGGCCGTGCCGTTGGGCGGCGTAACGGTGAAGCCGATGCGCAACCTTTTCGGCGCCCGTGCCGACAGGCTGAGCCAGGAGGCATCGGGAACCGGCGGCGTGTAGGGATCGCCCGGCAGCGCGCCAGCCACCGCATCGAGATAGGCCGCCGTGTCGCGCACGCTGCGCGAGCAGCAGAGAAAATAGGCGCCGCCATACCAATAGTCGCCGAACGGCGCGAGGCTGACGCGGCCGCGCGACGGTTTCAGGCCGACGATGCCGCAGCATGAGGCTGGAATGCGGATGGAACCGGCGCCGTCGCTGGCTTCGGCGATCGGCGCCATGCGCGAAGCGACGGCCGCCGCCGCCCCGCCGCTCGAGCCGCCGGGCGTGATGCCTTCCTTCCACGGGTTCTTCGTGACGCCGTAGAGTTTCGGCTCGGTGGTGATCGACCAGCCGTTCTCCGGCGCGTTCGACTTGCCGACCAGCACCAGTCCCGCCGCTTTCATGCGGCGAACGACTTCGGTGTCGGAATCGGCGACGACATCCCTGAGGTAGAAGCAGGAATTGGTGTTCGGCGCGCCGGTCCAGGACGAAGCCAGTTCCTTGAGCAGGAACGGCACGCCGGCGAAGGGTGCCGATCTGTCGACCGTCTGCGCCTGCGCCCGCGCCATGTCGTAGAGGCGATGGATCACCGCATTCAGCGCCGGATTGAGCCGCTCGACCAGCGTGATCGCCGCCTCGACCAGTTCGGCCGGCGAAACCTGGCCGCCGCGCACCAGCCCGACCAGATCGAGCGCATCGGAGTCCGCATAGGTTTTCAAAAGACTGTCGGTGACCATGCCTCTCTCCCAAATTTGCATGCCTCGACACCGCGCTTAAGAATGCGCGAGCTGTCGCTACCGGCTAATTGCAAATGTAAGCGCTGCCCCTCATCCGCCTGCCGGCATCTTCTCCCCGTATGGTGACGGGGAGAAGGATGAAACTGCTGCGCTGCCGGTGCCGCCTCCAGTGCCAGCAACCGGTCGCGTCAGGCCAGCTCGACCGTCCGTCCCAGCGCAATGCTCTGTTCGGCGGCGAGCACGATGCGCAGGCTGTTGACCGCCGCGTCCATCTGCTCGGTCAGATCGAGGTCCTCGCGGATGGCGCGCAGGAAGAAGGCCTGCTCGCGGTCGCACAGCTCCTGGTGGCCGGGCTCGTCCTCCATGCTGACGATCTCGTCGGGCTTGGAAAAGTTCTTGTCGCCGTCGACCTGGGCATAGTGGATCTTCAGCGCATCGGTCTTGGTGTGACGGTCGATATCGGCCGAGTTCGACACTTCGGCGTCCGAGGCAGTGCTGGCGGCCTGGCCGGCGACGATCGACACCGCGCCCTTCGGACCGACCACGTCCTTCACGAAATAGGCCGTCTCGCTCATCATTGGCCCCCAACCGGCCTCGTACCAGCCGACCGAGCCGTCATCGAAGGTGACGTGCAGATGGCCGTAATTCTGCTTGTCGGCCTCCGCCCACAATTTGGCGCCGATGCCGTGCACACGCACCGGCTTGGCGCCGGTCAGCTGGCACATGACGTCGACATAGTGCACGCCGCAATCGACAATCGGGATCAGCGAATCGATCAGGTTCTTGTGCCAGTGCCAGGCGCTGCCGCTGCTCTGCTGGTTGAGGTTGAGGCGCATCACCAGCGGCTTGCCCAGCGTCTTGCCGACCTCGATGAACTTGATCCAGGAGGGGTGGACGCGCAGGATGTAGCCGAGCACCAGCTTGCGGTTCTTGGCGCGCGCCGCCGCCACGACCTTCTCGGCGTCCTCGATGTTGGTGGCGAGCGGCTTTTCCATGAACACATGGCAATTGGCCGCGATCGCCTTCAGCGCATATTCGGCATGGGTGTTCGGCCAGCTGTTGATCGAGACGGCGTCCGGCTTCGTCTCCTTCAGCGCCAGGTCGAAATCCTCGTAGAGCGGATAGCCGGCTAATTCGGCCGGTATCTTGGTGTTGCTCTTGATTGAGCGGCTCATGATGCCGACGATCTGAAAACCCTCGGAGCGGTGATAGGCGCTGGCATGCGACGCACCCATATTGCCGAGACCCACCACCAGCACTTTTACTCTGTCGGCCAAGTCAGCCTCCCGGTTCTTGATTGAATCGCACACGGCGATCGATCGCCGTTCGCATGTCCATTGGGACAATCACCTCAGGTCAGCGCCGCCGCTCGCTGCCCGGCCCCTTCCTCTCCCCCGTCGATCGAGGGAGAGGAAACGAGCCAAGACAGGGCAAGGAACGGCATGACCTCTTTTTTGCACCCTATTTAACCGCCGAATCGAACAGATGCGCCTTGATCTTCTCGACATCGAGCGCGGCAAAGCCTTCCGACAATTTGACGCCGTCGGCATCGGCCTTGACCTTGGCCTTGTCGAAATCGTTGGCGGCCGGGATGAGGTCGTTGGTGCAGACATCCTCGGCCTTCACCGGATTGGTGATCTGGCCGATCTTGTGGATCTCGTCGAAGAAGCCCTGCCAGCTCGCCATGTCGTGCGAGCCCCAGCCGCCGCGCTTGTCCATGTCGCCGCGGAAGACGTTGATCTGCTGCAGGATCGAGGTGGTGCCGAGCTCCGGTCCGAGATTCTTGGCCAGCGTCGGGAACTGCTCGAACACCGCTTCGACCGCCGCGCGCGGATTCTGGTAGCCGAATTCGAGGCCCATCGCCCAGCCGCGCAGGTACTTTTCCAGGAACGCCTTCTTGTCGGGGTCCTCGAGGTCGGCGCTGCGCACGACAAAGGTGTTGGCCGGCAGCTTGGAGTTCTTCACGCCGAGCCAGTATTCGAAGTCGAGGCCCTTGGCGATCCATTCGGCGCGCAGCCCTTCCCACGACAGGGCTGCATCGCCCTGGCCGCCGGCCAGCGCGGTACCCCAGGTCGGCCAGCCGGCCTCGACATACTTTACTTTCTTGATGTCGACGCCTTGCGCGGCGAGCAGCGGATCGGTGATCGACTGCCAGGCGGCGGAGCCGAGCAGGATGGTCTTGCCTTCGAGCTTCTTCAGATCGTTCGATCCCTCGCCCTTGCGAAAGGCGATGCTGAACGTATCGCGCGCGCCCATGTGGAACACCGATTTCAGCTTCATGCCGTTCTGGATGGCGAAGGAGAACACGCCGGGCGAGGGGAAGCCCATATCGGCCTGGCCGACATCGACGAATTTCACCGTCGCCGTGCCGTCCGAGGGCCCCGGCTGCATGTCGGTGTCGAGCCCGTCGAAATAGCCGGCTTTCTTGGCTGCCCAGTAGGGATAGTCGTCGAGCACTTCGAGCGTGCCGCGCGGCGAGATCCAGGTGAACTTGCCATACGCCTCGGCCCTTGCCTTGAAACCGGTGGCGCCGAGTGCGGTTGCCGTCACCAGGCCGGCGCCGGTGACCTGCAGGAAATAGCGGCGGCTGATGCCTGGCTGGTTCATCGAATTGTCTTTGGTCATGGCATTCCCCTTTTTGTTTGACGTCGGTCTGCCGCCCGCCTCCCGGGCGTCTTGCTTCAAATCCTTGTCTTCAAGCCTCCCAGCTCGCCCATTTCTTGCCGATGAGGAAGAACAGCACGTAGATCAGGATGCCGAGCGTCGACAGGATCAGCACCACGGCGAAGAACTGCGGCATCTGGATCATCGACGAATAGGTGGTCAGCCGGTTGCCGAGTCCGAAGCCGCCGCCGACCATCTCGGCGCCGACGGCGGTAAGCAGGCCGAAAATGGCGCCGATCATCAGCCCGACCAGGATCATCGGCAGCGCCATCGGCGCGCGGATCTTCCAGAAGATCTGCAAGGTGCTGGCGCCGTAGGAGCGGGCGAGCGCGATCTTGGCGCTGTCGACGCGGCGAAAGCCGGTGGCGGCGTTGATCATCACCATCGGCCCGGCGGCCAGCGCCACCGCGATGATGCGCGGCGTGTAGCCGAAGCCGAAGCGCAGGATGAGCAGCGGCACCAGCGCCAGCATCGGCGTGGTGACCAGCAGCAATATGTAGGGAGCGACGATCTTTTCGGCGAAGGGGAACTGGGTGATGACGGCGGCCAGCACCAGCCCGACGACGGCGCCGATGGCAAAGCCGGAGACCAGCTCGACCAGCGTGTAGCCGAGATGCGGCGCGATCAGCGGGAACTCGTCGAACAGCGCATAGGCGATCGAGCTCGGCGGCGGCATGATGTAGAGCGGCACATGGAACAGCCGCAGCGCGAGTTCGATGCCGCCGATGATGACCACGGCAACGGCGATGATGGCCGCCACCTCCTTGCCCGACTTGATGCCGGGGCCGCTGGCGAAGGCCGACAGATTGGTCAGGCTGACCTCCTGGCCATCGCCTGATTTGGATTTGGAGAATTCCGGGATGGCGTCGCTCACGGCCTGATCCTCACGATCTCGGCGCTGGCGCGCTCCTGTTCCGGCGCCTTCGGCCTGGCGCGCTCGCCGACAATGTCCATCTTGATCCGGTTGGTGAGGTCGAAGACTTCCTTGGTCGCCATGATCTCCAGCGAGCGCGGCCGAGCGAACGGCACGCGATACTCCTTGGCGACCTTGCCCGGCCGGGCGCTCAGCACCACCACGCGGTCCGACAGAAAGATCGCTTCCTCGATGCTGTGGGTGATGAAGACGATGGTGGTCTTGGTGTCGAGCCAGATTTCCTCGACCAGCCGGTTCATCTCTTCGCGGGTGAAACTGTCGAGTGCGCCGAACGGCTCGTCCATCAACAGCACCGAGGGCTTCAGCGCCAGCGCCCGCACGATCGCCGCGCGCTGCTGCATGCCGCCCGAAAGCTCGCGCGGGAACTTGCCGCCGAAACCGTCGAGGCCGACGCGGTTGAGCAGATGCGCGATCCAGGCGCGGTCCGGCTTTTCGCCCTTGATCTCGAAGGGAAAGCGGATGTTGGCATCGAGATTGCGCCAGGGCAGGAGGTTGGCTTCCTGGAAGACGATGCCGATATCGGGATGCGGGCCGGCGATCTTGACGCCGTCGAGCCGGATCTCGCCGCTGGTCAGGCCGTGCAGGCCCGACATCGACCACAAGAGCGTGGTCTTGCCGCAGCCGGACGGGCCGACGATCGAGACGATTTCATTGGCCCTGACATCGAGGCTGCAGCGGTCCAGCGCCAGGAGGTCGCCTGACGCCGTGTGATAGATCTTGGTCGCTGCCTGCACGCCAAGCTTCGGCGTTGTTGTCTCGCCCGCGTTCATCCGCCCCTCGGAGATTGCGTGATGATCCAGTAGGTCATCGCCTGCTAAAATCAGTCTGTAACTATCCTACTTTGCTGTCAAGCGCTCGCGGTGGTAACCGTATCATGAAAATTCCGGATTTCGCTTAATACACTGTTTCTACTTAATTTTCCCAGCCTTGAAATACGTGTTGCTTTCCTACATACTCTGAAAAGGAAACGCGAGCCTATCGCCAGGCACGCAACGGTTGCAGCGCGGCCGGGCGCATGGAACGACGATGTGCAAACATGGTAAGAGGTCAGGTCGAAAAGACAGGGAAGACCGACTTCATGACTGAAGCTGACAGCCAGCAAGAGCCCGTTGCAAGCCACGAGCCGGAGGGACGCGACATCAGGCGCATCCCCGACATCATCTCGCTGGTCAAGGATTCCTACGCAGAGTTGAGCCCGGCGGAGCGCCGCGTCGCCGATGTCGTGCTCGACAATGTCAAATACGCCGTCGACGCCTCCAATGCGGCGATTGCCGAACGCGCCGGGGTCAGCGAACCGACCGTGACCCGCTTCTGCCGCGCCATCGGCTGCGAGGGCGTGCGCGATTTCAAGCTGAAGCTGGCGCAGAGCCTCGTCGTCGGCGCGCTCTATCTGGCCAAGCCGCCGGCCATCAGCAACGACAATGGCATGCCGTTCTGGAACGCCGTCTTCGGCGAGGCGCGCCGGGCGCTGCAGGAGGCTGAACGCCAGCTTGACCCAGGCGAGTTGCAGAAGGCGGCGGAACTCATCGCCAAGGCTCGCCAGGTCACCGTTTTCGGCCTCGGCGGCAGTTCCTCGGCGCTGGCGCAGGAGACGCAATACCGGCTGTTTCGCTACGGCATCACCGTCAGCGCCCAGTGCGATCCCTATCTGATGCGCATGACCGCCTCGACGCTGAAGCCGGGCGACGTGGTGATCGCCATTTCGGCGACCGGACGCACGCGCGAGGTGATCGAGGCCGTCGAACTCGCCAAGCACTACCGCGCCAACGCCATCGCCGTGACCGCGCCCGACACCGATCTCGCCCGCGCCTGCGATGTCCGGCTGACGGTGGCGGTGCCTGAATATCCCGACACGCTGAAGCCGACCGCTTCGCGCTTCGCCTTCCTGGCGGCGATCGACCTGTTGGCCGTAGCCTCCGCCTACAAGCTCGACGGCTCGGCGCGCGAGACGGTCCGCCGCATCAAATACAACGCCCAGATCCACCGCACCGGCAAGGAGATGGAGCCGCTCGGAGACTAGCTCCCTTCTCCCCGTTCACGGGGAGAAGGTGCCGGCAGGCGGATGAGGGGCAGCGCCGGCTTCGACGTCCCATTCAGGCAAGGCACACGCAGAAAGAGGAACACATGCTCGAAATGGCACCGACGAAACAGGCAGCCGCATGGCTGGAATCCCTGGCGCAGGCGCTCGCGGCCGGTGATGCGACCGCGGCAAGCAATTTGTTCGTCGACGACTGCTACTGGCGCGATCTTCTGAGCTTCACCTGGAACGTCACGACCATGGAAGGCCGCGAGGCCATCGTCGACATGCTCGAGGCAACGTTGGCGACGACCAAGCCCACCGCATGGCAGCTCGCCGGCGAGGCGACCTCGGACGAGGGCACCATCGAAGCCTGGTTCACCTTCGAGACCGCGGTGGCGTCAGGGCAAGGCATTGTGCGCCTGCGCGACGGACGCTGCCGCACCTTGTTCACGGCGATGACCGACCTCAAGGGGTTCGAGGAGCGCAAGGGTTTGGCGCGGCCGCTCGGCGTGCGTCACAAGGCCGACCCCGAACGCGAGACCTGGTCGGAGGCGCGGGCGCGCGAGACGCGCGAGCTCGGCGCCACCGAGCAGCCCTATTGCCTGGTCATCGGCGGCGGGCAGGGCGGCATCATGCTGGGTGCACGGCTGCGGCAGCTCGGCGTGCCGACCATCGTCATCGAGAAGAATGCACGCGCGGGTGATTCCTGGCGCAACCGCTACCGCACGCTCGTGCTGCACGATCCGGTCTGGTACGACCATCTGCCCTACATTCCGTTCCCGGAAAACTGGCCGGTCTTCACGCCCAAGGACAAGATGGGCGACTGGCTGGAAATGTACACGCGCGTCATGGAGCTCAACTACTGGGTCGCCACAAAGTGCCTCAGCGCCTCCTATGACGCGGCGCGGAAGGAGTGGACCGTGGTGGTCGACCGTGTCGGCCGGCGGATCACGCTGAAGCCGAAACATGTAGTGTTCGCCACCGGCGCCTACGGCCCGCCGCGAAAGATCGACCTGGCCGGCGCGAGCGAATTCAAGGGCGAATTGCTGCATTCCAGCCAGTATGCCAGCGGCGACAAATTCCGCGGCAAAAAGGTCGCCGTCATCGGCGCGGCCAGCTCCGGCCATGACGTCTGCGTCGATCTCTGGGAAAGCGGCGCCGACGTCACCATGATCCAGCGCTCGCCGACCACCGTGGTCAAGTCGGACACGCTGATGGAGGTCGGCTTCGAGATCTTCTCGGAGAGCGCGCTGGCGCGCGGCATCACCACCGAAAAGGCCGACATGATCGTCGCCTCGACCCCCTTCGCGCTGGTGCCCAAGGGCCAGCGCGCGCTCTACGAGGTGATCAAGGCGCGCGACGCCGCCTTCTACGACCGCTTGCGCGCCTCCGGCTTCGCCATCGATTTCGGCGACGACGAGACCGGCCTCTTGATGAAGGCCTATCGCACCGGCTCCGGCTACTACATCGATGTCGGCGCCTCGGACCTGATCATCGACGGCAAGATCGGCATCCGCAGCGGCGTCGCCATCAAGGCGCTGACGCCGACAGGCATCCTGTTCGAGGATGGCAGCGAGCTCGAGGCCGACGCCATCATCGCCTGCACCGGCTACCAGTCGATGAACGAGAATGTCGCCGCACTCGTCTCGCGCGAAGTCGCCGACAAGGTCGGCCCCTGCTGGGGCCTCGGTTCCGGTGTCAAGGGCGACCCCGGACCCTGGCAAGGCGAGCTACGGAATATGTGGAAGCCGACGGCGCAGGAAGCGCTGTGGTTCCACGGCGGCAATCTGGCGCTGTCGCGTTTTTACTCGAAATACGTGGCGCTGCAGATCAAGGCGCGCATGGAAGGGATTGCCACGCCGGTTTACGGCAAGCCGAGCAACGCCGGGTAAGGTCGACCCCACGACGGGGAGATCGGCTAATCATGCCGGTCCCCGAAATGCCGCGCCGCCACCTCGACATGCGTATGCGCAGCATGCGCCTCGAAACGCTCGGTCTCGCTGACATCGTTCACCGCCTCGTTCGGCCACCATGTACCGCCGATGACGATGCCTTCCGACACCAGCCGCTGGTCGGCGACCAGCGCGGCCCCGACCGCGTCGACGAAGGTGAACCGGCCCGATCGCTGGCGAAGCACGGCGACATCGCCGACGGTGCCGACGGCCAGCGTGCCGAGATCCGGCCTGGCGATCGCCCGCGCCGGCGCTTGCGTCGCCGCGCGCAGCACCTCGACCAGCGGCATGCCGAGCGCCATCAGCTTCGACATGCAGACCAGAATGTCGAAGGCCGGCCCGTCGACGCAGTAGAGATGCACGTCGCTCGAGATGACATCCGGCGCCAGCCCCTCGGCCAGCATGGCGCGCGCCACGTCGAAATCGAACGAACCCATGCCATGGCCGAGATCGAAGATGACGCCGCGCTCGCGCGCCAGCCGCATGTCGGGCCGCACCGCGCCGGAGGCGAAGACCGGCGCGTTGGGGAACGGCCGGAAGCAATGGGTGAGGATATCGCCGCGGCGCAGGCGCGGCAGCACTTCCGAGCGGCCGGGCGGCGGCTCGTCAATATGCGCCATCAGCGGCAGTCCGGCTCTGTCGGCCGCCTCCAGCGCCAGATCGACCGGCGCGATGCCGCTGGTGCCGCCGGCATGCTTGCCGGAGCGGACTTTCACGCCGACGACGACATCGGCGTGCTCGCGCGCCGCGGCGACCACCTCGCGCGGCTCGCAGAGCCGCAGATCGCTGCACTCGCCGACCGACACCGACTGCGAGAAGCCGAAGATGCCGGCAAAGGAAATGTTGACATACGCCAGGATGCGCGCCCTGGAGCGCTCCATGACATGGCGGCGGAAGCCGAGGAAATTGCCGGCGCCCGCGCTGCCGGCATCGATGAAGGTGGTGGTGCCGCTTTTGGCGGCGAGCCGGTCGGCATCGACGCCGAGCGAGGTGCCGCCCCAATAGACGTGGCTGTGCAGGTCGACCAGCCCGGGCGCGACGATGCAGCCCGTCACGTCGACGACCTGCGCGGCGCGATCCGCCGGGATATCGGCATCGACCGCCGCGACCCGCCCATTGGCGATGGCGACATCGCGCGGCGCATCGATGCCGGACGCCGGATCGATCAGCCGTCCGCCCTTCAGCAGGAGGTCGAATTGCATGAGGGGAACCTCCGGTTCTTTGCTTTGTCGTCTCAAACTGGTCGATAGGCGACCGCTTCGACCTCGATCTTGATATCGATCATCAGCCGCGATTCGACCGTGGTGCGGGCCGGCGGGTTCTTCGGGAAGTGCCTGGCGTAGACCGCGTTGAAGGCGCCGAAATCGCGCGCGTCTTCCAGCCAGACGGTGGTCTTCACCACATCGTCCAGTGTGCAGCCGGCCAAGGCCAGCGCCGCCTTCACATTGGCGAGCACCTGCTCGGTCTGTTCGGTGATACCGCCCTTGACCACGATGCCGTCGCTGCCGACCGGAACCTGACCCGAGACATAGACGAAGTCGCCGGCCCGCACGGCGGGCGACAGCGGCACATGGGATGTTCCAAAAGTCTGCTTGGGCAAGGGATCGCCTCCTCTGATGACGCGGCAGGGCACCAGGGCGGCGCCCACTTCCGCGCAGATTTACCGCGATCGCGGCGGTCCCGATAGAGCCCTTGTTGGAAAGCAACATTCTTCGAAATCCGTGTTGCTTTATTACAGAAGCGCTTGCATCGTGCGCACCGGCCGGGCGGCCTGCGCGCCGCGACGGACAAATGCCTGTGCGAGACCGGAGAAACCGAGAATGACCTTCGACAAGAACCCGTTTCCTTCAGGCGATGCCGACCGCCATGCGCTGTGGGAGATGCTGGTGCGGCGCGACATCGACGCCTTCATCGGCCAGGACTGGTCCATGGTCGAGCACGATTTTATCGCCGAAAGCTTCTTCGGCATGCATGCGCATTTCCTCGCCAATGCCGATGCCTGGCGGCTGCAGTTCCCAAGGCTGGAGGTCTACCGCGACGAGTGGCTGCGCCAGGCCAAGGAGACGGCGGCGACCGAATTCGCCGAGCCGTTGCGCGAGGCGCTGTTTCGCGTCACCAATCTGCGCGACATCGATGTCGACGGCGACCGTGCCGTGCTGCACAAGAAGTTCGACGGCTCCGTCGCCAAGGCGGATGGCAGCGTCGACCGGCTGAAATGGCAGACCCTGTATTTCTGCCGGAAGGTCGAAGGCAGCTGGAAGATCGCCGGCTTCGTCGGCTACATGCCGTATCCGCTGGGGGCCTGAGAACGCCGTAGCGGGGCGGGTAAAAGGCTGTGGTAACAGGGTACCCTCGTTCGTTCGGCTTATCATAGGCGTTCGGGATTAGCCGGGCCTTCCGACTTCGTCATCCACGGGCGAAGCAGCCGCGTAGCGGCGTCGCGAAGACCCGAGGATGACGAAGCAATGGAGGCCTCCGCTAATCCCCCAGCCGTTATCGCCCGACCAGCACCGCGGCGCGGTAGGCCGGATTGCCGTACCAGGCCATCCGGTCGAGTTCCGCCGCCCTAACCGGGAGGTCGACGACGTCCATCTTCTGTTCGAGCCGGTCTGGCTCGATCCAGGGATCGTTGAGGAAATAGACGCCGTCGCCATGGTCATGGACGAGCACCCAGTGCGGGCAGGTGTGGCCCATCATCGGCGCCTGGTCGATCAGCACCAGCGCCGACAGGCCGCGATCGAGCGCCTGGCCGATTTCTTCGACGGCAAAGGCGCGCCTCTCGATCGGCAATGACGCGGCTTCGGCCTCGCGCTTGAAGCCGGCCTGAACGAAGCTCATCAGCCCGCGCCTTTCCTCCGAGCTGGCCCGGTCGAGGAAAATCGGTTCGGCGCTGCTCATGAATATTTCGGCCCGCAGGCCGCGCCGGCGCGCCGCCAGCGCCAGGCCGTAGGGGTCGCAGCCGCCCGGACCGCTCGGGCCGATGATGGTGGTGGCCTCGCGCCAGAGTTCGACCTCCAGCGCCCGGTCCGGCCGCAAGGCCGGATCGATCCCGGCCAGCGCCATGGCCAGCGCCGACGGCCCGCAGGTAAAACCCGCCGTCTGCGGCCAGGATGGCGGAACCTGCCGGCGGTTCGGTTCGCTGCCGGTCCAGCGTTGCAGGAACCCGTCGCGGCGCTGCCACTGGCCGCCGATGCGCTGCGCCGTATCCTCGTCGGCGCGCAGGCAGAGCACGTCTTGCGCAAGCGCCTCCTTCTCCAGCGCCTCCAGCAGGCGCAGGCCGTCACCCGCGATGAAATTCGGAGCAGACCAGAACAAGGCGATGCGCAGCATCGCTGCCGCCGGCCGGCGCTGCCCGACCACGATTGCCTCCGGGCGGCCCTCGCTGTAGCACGCCACGCCGGTGACCCCGGCGATCTCCCGCAGCGCCGCCAGCCGATCGCCGGCCTCGGCCGGCACCGCCGCGATCAGGTCGGCCCAGACGGCCACGTGTTCGGCCGTGAAGACCGTCACATTGGCCCCTTCGCCTTCAGCCGATACCACAGGCTCCTCGAAGTGCTGCATGACCCGCAAATTAGCCGGACAATGGCCGATCAGTACAGGGTGAAGAAGGCCGGGAACAGCAGGCCCGTCTGCCGCAAGTACTCGATCAGTTCGATGGCCGGGAAGATGGCGAGGAAATAGAGCCCGTCAAAGAAAGTGCGCTTGAGTGCGCGGGTCGAGAATTGCAGCTGGTCGTCGTCGCGGTAGAGCAGCGGGTTCGGCCAGAAGCGCGGCGTCGTCTTGATATAGGCGGAATAGGCCGGGCCGAACTTGCCCAGCAGATATTCGGCTTCCTTGCGCGCCGTGACGCGGAAGATGAGGAAGCTGGCGACGCCAAGCACGGCCGCCGCCACCAGCGAGCCGTAGAGCAGACCGATGCCGACCGCGCCCACCGTCGAGAAGAAATAGAGCGGGTTCTGGCTCATCGAGAACGGCCCCGTCGAAACCAGCTCCTCGTTCTTCTTGCCGCCGACATAGAGGATGCTCCACAGCCGGCCGGCAACGCAGGCGAGCACCAGGCAGAAGCCCAGGAATTCGAGCGTTTCGTGACCGTTAGAGCCCTCGCTGAGCGCCGGCTTGGTGAGAAACAGCAGCAGCACCGCCAGCACCGCCGCCACCCGAACGAAGATCAGCCGCTTTCGCTGCACGAAGGCCTGTGAAACAGGCTTGAGGGACGCGTAGGTCATTCGTGTCTTCCTGGGGCACAGATTACGGGTTCGGCCACTGGGGCGCGCCATTGATGGCGGATACAAGGCCGCCGCTTTCAATCAGCGCAGCACGCGGCGTTCGTAAAGGCCTTTTGCGCCAATCACGGCCATCCTTACGAATTTGTATGCCACGGGACAGGCTGGAGTGAAGTCGCTTCCTTATCGTTCAGATGCCGGTCCGCCAATTAGGGGTCGGCTTCAATTGCCGCGGCCCGGATCACCGGCATCAGATAGGGAATTTTTCCATGAAGAGATACGCACTTGCCGTCGCAGGTGGCGCGCTCGCCATCGCCGCCTCGATGTCCTCCGTTTTCGCAGGCCCCGCGCCTTGCGAGGAGACGCTGAAGACCCTTCGCGCAGCGGAGGCCACGGCCACGCTCAGCGCTGCCGACAAGGCCAAGGTCTCGGAGCTGGAGACCAAGGGCATCGAACGCTGCAATGCCGACGACGACAAGCGCGCCGACGACTTCTTCGCCCAGGCCATGAAGGTCATGGGCAAGTAGATCCGGCAACCATAAGGACGGCCGCCATGCTCTCTCCCAACAAAACCACTGGACCGAACCGTAACAGGGTTCCGGAGGTCACGCTCGACTTCTGGCTGATCAAGCTGATGGCGGTCACCATGGGCGAGACGGCGGCCGACTATCTCGCCGTCAATCTCGGGCTCGGGCTGACCGTCACCTCGCTGATCATGACCGGCGTGCTGATCGTCGCCCTTGGCCTGCAGTTCGCGCAGAAGCGCTACGTGCCCTGGGCCTACTGGCTGGCGGTGGTGCTGATCAGCGTCGTCGGCACGCTGATCACCGACAACCTCGTCGACAATTTCGGCGTGCGCCTGCAGACGACGACGATTGCCTTCTCGGTGGCGCTCGCGGCGACGTTCGCGGTTTGGTACGCCAGCGAAAGAACACTGTCGATCCACACCATCTTCACGACGAGGCGCGAGATCTTCTACTGGCTGGCGATCCTGTTCACCTTCTCGCTCGGCACCGCCGCCGGCGATCTCGTCGCCGAGAGTTTCGACATGGGCTATCTCACGTCGGGCCTTATGTTCGGCGGCGTCATCGCGCTGATCGCGCTTGCCTATTATCTCATCCACCTCGACGCCATCCTCGCCTTCTGGCTGGCCTATATCCTGACGCGCCCGCTCGGCGCCTCCTTCGGCGATCTTCTGTCGCAACCGCTCGAATATGGCGGCCTCGGCTTCGGCACCACCTTCACCAGCCTGATCTTCCTGGGCTGCATCGCAGCACTCGTCCTCTACATGACGCTGAAGAGAACGGCCGACGATGCCGACGAGATCCTGCTGGAGCAGGATTAAGGACTGTGAGGATGCGCTAGCGCTGACAATTGGCAGAGAACCCCACCACTTCGTCATCCACGGGCGGAGCAAGGAGCGCAGCGACGCAGCGCAGACCCGAGGATCCATGCCGCGACTTCAAAGCGCCGCAGCGGTGCAGAATTCAGCTCCGTTGCACTCTATGACCAAGGTCACGGAATGGATCCCAGGGTCTTCGCGACGGAGTTTCGCTCCTGCTTCGCCCTAGGATGACGAACGTGGGGAAGGCCTCAGCCAATCTCGAATGTTTATGGCGAAAGCCCCCGCCAAAGCCATCCTGCCATCCTAGGAACGGGGCCGTGCCGGTGATAGCCTGTGCCCGATATCGGCGATCAACCGGAACAGCGATGCGACTTCTTCTTGTCGAGGACGACCACAAGACGGCGGACTATATCGTCAGGGGACTGACCGAGGCCGGCCATGTCTGCGATCTCCTGCGCAACGGCCATGACGCGCTTTTTGCTGCCACCAGCGGCAGCTATGACGTGATCGTCGCCGACCGAATGATCCCCGGTCTGGACGGCCTGTCGATGATCAAGGCGGTGCGCGCGGCCGGCGTGCGCACGCCGGCGATCTTCCTCACCTCCATCGGCGGCATCGACGACCGCGTCGAGGGCCTGGAGGCCGGCGGCGACGACTATCTGGTCAAGCCCTTCGCCTTTTCCGAGCTGCTTGCCCGCATCAATGCGCTCGGACGCAGGCCGGCGGCGCAGGAGCAGAAGACGGTGCTGCGGGTCGCCGACCTCGAAATGGACCTCATCATGCGGCGCGTCACGCGCCAGGGCCAGCCGATCGACCTGCAGCCGCGCGAATTCAGCCTGCTCGAGGTGCTGATGCGAGGCGAGGGCCGCGTCATCACCCGCACCATGCTTCTGGAGCGCGTCTGGGACTTTCATTTCGATCCCAAGACCAGTGTCGTCGAGACCCATATCAGCCGGCTGCGGGCCAAGGTCGACAAGCCGTTCGAGGCCCAGCTCATCCATACCATCCGCAACACCGGCTACAGCCTGCACGCACCGCTTGCGCCATGACCGGAAGCTGGTCTCGCCTGCTGCGCAGCACGCCGTTCCGGCTCGCCCTGACATTCGGCTTCCTGTTCATGCTGGCCTTCGTGCTGTCGGGCGCCATCGTCTACCAGATGATGAGCGCCGATCTTGCCGAACGGCTCGACGAAAGCATCAAGGAAACCTATTCGGTCGTCGCCGCCACCTATTCCGCGAACGATCTGGAGGACCTTGTCGCCACGATCGAAAGCCATGCGAAGCTCAGCCCGAAGAAAGAACAGCTGTTTTCGCTGACCGACCCAGCCGGGAACCACCTGGCCGGCAACTTCACCGCCACCGGGCTTCCCGACGGGTTCTCGGGGTTCGACGCCGTGTTGCCAGGCGTGCCTCCGGATACGGAGTATCGCGCCTTTTCCGGTTCGGTCGGCGGCAACAATCTGACGGTCGCCTTCAGCCTTTCCGAAACGGAGGAGCTGGAAACAGTGGCGATGATGAGCTTCGGCTGGGCGACCCTGATCATCACCGGACTGGCGGTCGCCGGCGGCGCCCTGCTTGCCTCGCGCGTCCAGCTCCGTCTCGACGGCATTGCCGCCACCATGGTCGATGTCTCGCATGGCCGGCTCGATACCCGCATTCCGCTGACCGGCACGGGCGACGACATCGACATCGTCTCCAGCCAGGTCAACGCGGCGCTCGATCGCCTGTCGGGCCTGGTGGACGGCATGAAGCAGGTCAGCGCCAACATCGCGCATGATCTGAAGACGCCGCTCAACCGGCTGCAGATGATCCTGGAAGGCGCCGCCGACAAGGCAGCGCGGGATCAGGACGTCTCCGACGATCTGGCCGACGCGCGTGCGGAGGGCCATCAGATCAACGAGACCTTCGATGCGTTGTTGCGCATCGCTCAGATCGAGGCCGGTGCCCGCAAGGCGCGGTTCACCGATCTCGATCTCGGCGAGGTGCTGGAAATCATAGCCGAGATCTACACCGATGTAGCCGAGGACGACGGAAAGTCGCTGGTGTCGACGCAACTGCGTGAGACAGCAGACCCGATTCATGGCGATCGGGAACTGTTGACGCAGATGTTCGCCAATCTGGTCGAGAATGCGCTGCGCCATTGCCCGCCCGGGACGACCATCAAACTGTCGGTGACGCGCCAGGCCGAGCGTGTCCTTGCCAGCGTCGCCGACAATGGACCCGGCATTCCTCCGGACGAGCGCGAACAGGTGTTTCAGCGGCTCTACCGGCTGGACCACAGCCGCTCGACGCCGGGCAACGGCCTTGGCCTCAGCCTGGTGCGGGCCATTGCCGATTTGCATGGCGCATCCATCGCCCTTGACGATTGTCAGCCTGGCCTCGCCGTGGTGGTGAGCTTTCCGCTGGTAAGATCGGCGGCGTGATAGGGCCGAAAGCTGGTGCCAGAAACTTACCAGAGCGCCAATAGCTTACGAAAGGGTATGAGGCCGGCGACCCGCCCGTAAGCTTGCAGCGGCATAATGAATGGACCCAACCGTCCATCGAAAGGCTGCGGAAAATGAAAGACTTTTTTCGGAAAACCACCGGTATCTTGCCCGCTCTCGCCGTCGCGGCGTGCCTGGGCACGACAGCCCTCCTGGCTCCGGTGCTTGGCAGCCTGCCGGCCTCGGCCGCCGAGAAGCCCGTCCAGCCGGAGAAGAACCCGCCGGGCGACATCCCCGATTCGCAGGTCTTCATCGACTACACCTCGCCGCTAGGGTTCACCCTGAAGGTGCCGGAGGGCTGGGCACGGTCGGACCGTGCCGACGGCGCAAGCTTCGTCGACAAGTTGGATGGCGTCGCGGTCACGGTTTCCAAGGCGGACGCCGCGCCCACTGTCGACAGCGCCAAAGCGGACTATGTCGCCAAGCTCGAGGCGGCCGGGCGTGCTGTGAAGGTCAGCGCGGTCAAGCAGGTCAAGCTGCCGGCCGGTACCGCGATCCGCATCGTCTACACATCGAACTCCGAGCCGAACGCGGTAACCAACCGGCAGGTTCGCCTCGAAAACGAACGCTACCTCTATTTCAAGGACGGCAAGCTCGTTGCGCTCGAACTTTATGCACCCAAGGGCGCCGACAACGTCGATCAATGGCAATTGATGTCCAACTCGTTCCGGTGGAAGTGAGATGCACGCGCTGGACGCGCATGAGATCTATCGCTTTTTCCATATAGGCGACGACGAGACGGCCGCCTTGCGAGGCGTCAGTTTCCATGTCGCCGCCGGCGAGATCGTCGCCCTGGTCGGACCATCCGGCAGCGGCAAATCCACCTTGCTGGCCTGTGTGACCGGCCTCGATGAACCGGATGGCGGCTATGTCGAGGTGGGCGGCGTTCGGCTGACGCGGCGACCGGAAGCGTATCGCACGCGCGTTCGCGCCGCCAGCTTCGGCATTCTGCTGCAGTCGGGAAACCTGTTCGGCCACCTGAACGTCGAGCAGAACCTTCGATTGCAGATGCTGCTGGCGAACAAGCCGGACGACCGGCGAATGGCCGGCCTGCTGGAAAGTGTCGGCCTTTCGCATCGCGCCCGCGCTTTTCCGACCGAGCTGTCCGGCGGCGAGACCGCGCGCGCCGGTCTTGCCGTGGCACTGGCCGCCGATCCGCCGATCCTGATTGCCGACGAGCCGACCGCGGAGGTCGATAGCGAGACCGAATCCCGGCTGATCGCCCATTTCGAGGCGCGGCGCGACGCCGGACTGGCGACGCTGCTGGCCACCCACAGCAAGGTGCTGGCGCAGAGGGCCGATCGCATCATCAGGCTGAAGGATGGGAGGATCGCCCGTGGCTGAAACGCTCGTCGTCGCAAAGGGCCTCGGACGAGACTTCCGGGATGGCAACGCCGGCCGGATCAGCGTGCTGCGCGATGTCGACTGCGAGATCGCGTCGGGTGCACGCATCGCTCTCGTCGGACCTTCCGGCAGCGGCAAGACGACACTGCTGCATATTCTTGGCGGCCTCGACCGGCCGACGGCCGGTACCGTCGAATGGCCGGGACTGGGTTCATTCGAAACTCTGAGGCCACGCCAGATCGGCTTCGTGTTCCAGTCGCCCAGCCTGTTTCCTGCCCTCACCGCGGTCCAGAATGTCGGCCTGCCCATGCTGCTGGCCGGCGAGAATGTCGGCGCCAGCGACATCGGGGCATCGCTTCTGCAATCGTTCGGCCTTGGCGAACTCGGCGATAAGCTGCCGGAGGAACTGTCCGGCGGCCAGGCCCAGCGCATTGCCATGGCGCGCGCTCTGGCCATAGGTCCGAAGCTTGTGCTGGCCGATGAGCCGACGGGGCAGCTGGACAGCCGAACGGCGCTGCGCTTCTTCGACGCCGTGTTCGACCGTCTGGAAGGCACCGACATCGCCCTGGTCGTAGCCACACATGACGAAGCCGTGGCCAACCGCATGGCGACGCGCTGGACGATGGATCACGGCCGGCTCACCACAGGGCATCGGCCCGGGGCGGCTGCCGCATGATCATCCTGCTGTGGATTCGTGGTGTGCTTGCCCGCCGCTTCCTGCGCGTGGCCGGTGCCGCCGCCGGCATCGCGCTGACGGTCGCTCTGCTCGCCACGATGGCGCTCTTCCTCGCCAGCGCCGGTGCATCGATGACCATGCGGGCCGTATTGGCAGTTCCAATCGACTGGCAGGTGCAGGTGATTTCCGGTGTCGATCCCGACCTCGTCGGCAAGGCGCTGACGGACGCTGCTCCGGTCACGGCCGTGCATCCGGTCCGCTATGCCGATGTCGCCGGCTTCGAGGCACAGACCGGCGGCACGACCCAGACCACGGGGCCTGGTCAGGCGGTTGCTTTCGACAGCCAGTATTCCAGCGATTTCCCGGCGGAAATCCGCTCGCTTTCCGGCACCCTCGACGGCGCGCTGATTGCCCAGCAGACAGCCGCCAACCTCCATGTCGGTCCTGGCGACACTGTCTCGGTCCGGCGGATCGGCCTGCCGCCGGCAGAGGTCAGGATTGCTGGCGTGGTCGACCTCCCGGACGCCGACGCTTTGTTCCAGGCCGTCGGCCTGCCGCCCCAGGCAGCGCCACAGGCTCCACCCGACAATGTCCTCATCCTGCAACAGGAAGCCTGGCGGCAACTGTTCGATCCGCAGCAGAAGGCGCGCCCCGACACCACCCGGCTGCAATTGCATGTGCGGCTGGCCCACAAGTCGCTGCCGACGGATCCCGCCACGGCCTATACTTTTGTCACCGCCGCCCAGCACAATCTCGAGGCGCGGGTCGCCGGTCAGGCCCTTGTGGCCGACAATCTCGGGTCGCGCCTCGGCGCGGTCCGCGAGGATGCGCTGTACGCCTCGGTGCTGTTCCTGTTTCTCGGGCTGCCCGGCGTCGCGCTGGCGGTTGCGCTGACCTTTGCCGTCACCGCGTCCGGCGGGGCACGCCGGCGCACGGAGCAGGCATTGCTTCGCGTCCGCGGCGCGACGACCAAGGCCATCCTGTTGCTGTCCGCCACGGAAGCCGCTGTCGCGGCCATCGCAGGCACCGCGATCGGCATGGCTGCGGCATCGCTGCTTGCCATTATCGTTCCGGGTCTCGGGGCGGTGCTTGGCGTCAACGTGCCGACGCTGCTCCTTGTCGCCTTGTTCGGGCTGCTGGTCGGGTTCATCGCCTTTCTCTACCCGGCGTGGCGGGACGCGCGCTGGGCGACCGTGACCGCGGCACGGCGGACCGTGAGCCGGCCGGGCGCGCCGCTCTGGCAGCGCCTTTGGCTGGACATGCTGCTGCTCGCCGCAGCGGGGTTGTTCTTCTGGCAATCGGCGAGTACCGGATACCAGATCGTGCTTGCGCCCGAAGGCGTGGCGGCGACAGCGGTGGACTACAAGGCATTCGTCGCGCCGGCCTTGTTCTGGCTTGGCACGGCGCTGCTGACAATCAGGCTGTCGGCCACGGTGATCGCGCGCAATGGCGCGCTCCTGCGCATGATTGTTGCCCCGGCATCGGGGGCACTGGCGCCCATTGTGTCGGCCGCCCTGTCGCGGCAAGCGGGGCGGCTGACGATCGGCATTGCGATGACCGCGCTGGCCATCTCCTTCGCGACGTCGACCGCCATCTTCAACACCACCTACAATGCCCAGGCGCGCATCGACGCCGAGCTGACCAACGGCTCCGACGTCACCGTCTTCGGCACGACGGACAGACCGGCCGGAGCGCACCTTGCGGCACTCGCCTCGCTGCCCGAAGCGGCAACGGCCGAGCCCATGCAGCATCGTTTTGCCTATGTCGGCGCGGACCTGCAGGATCTTTATGGCATCGATCCCGCCCGCATCGGACGCGCCACCGGTCTTTCCGATGCCTATTTCAGTGGCGCCAGCGCGGCCGGCACGCTCGCCCTGCTCGCCGCGACGCCGGACGGCGTTCTGGTCTCGGAAGAGACCGTGCAGGATTTCCAGCTCCAGCAGGGCGATACGATCAATTTGCGGCTCATCGATGCCAGGGATCACCAGTATCATTCCGTGGCCTTCAAATTCATCGGCGTCGCCCGCGAATTTCCGACCGCGCCGAAGGATTCCTTCCTTGTCGCCAATTCGGCCTATGTGGCCGGGATGACCGGCTCCGATGCGTCCGAATACGTGCTCATGCGGGCCAGGGCCGATCCTGCCGCATTGGCCCGGCAGGTTTCGTCGGCGCTGACCTCCGATCCGTCGCTGAAGGTGGCCGACATCGGCCAGGCCGCTCATCTCATCGGCTCGAGCTTGACCGCGGTCGATCTCGCCGGATTGACGACAATCGAACTGGGCTTTGCGGTGGTCATGGCGGCCGCCGCCGCCGGGTTGATGCTGGCCCTGGGGTTCTTCGAGCGTCGCCGGCCTTTCGCCATCCTGGCCGCGATCGGCGCCAAACCGCGCCAACTCGCGGCCTTCCTGTGGAGCGAAGGTCTGCTGGTCCTCGTCGGCGGCATGACGTTCGGCCTGCTTTCTGGCCTGTTGACGGCATGGATGCTGGTCAAGCTGTTGACCGGCGTTTTCGATCCGCCACCCGAAGCACTGTCGATCCCCTGGCTTTATCTGGCGGTCATGCTCGGTCTCGTCGCCGCTTCGGTGGCTGCCGCCGTTTGGTCCGCCAAGCCGTCGGCGGAACAGGCAGCGGAACAGCTGCGCGATTTGTGAGGCCAAGCGTCGACTTACCTATTTGTAAAGTTGCGGCCAGCCCCTCGACAACTCCACGGCCTAAGCTCGTTTTGTCTCTCGCTGGCGCAAATCCAGGAAAAGCGCGGTGTGGTTTTCGGGGAAAGCGCGGAGCGCCTTCCCTTGGGAATTGCGTCGAAACGAAGAGGCAGATCCGGCGGCCAAACGGCCCGGATACCGGAGCCGCTCCAGGCCAATAGCCAGCGGCTTCACAACCAAGTCAAACGGGAAAAAGACCATGAAGAAGTCAGCTATCGCAGCCGCAATGATACTCGCCGTCATATCCTCGACCGGTGCTTTCGCCGAGGCGGCCACCGGCACCATTGCCAGCATCGACAAGAAGGGCGACTCCATCACGCTTTCCGACGGCAAGACCTTCGTGCTGCCGGAAGGCATCGAGGCCGAGACGCTGAAGGTCGGCGAGAAGGTGGTGGTGACCTATTCGACCAAGGCCGGCAAGCTGGCGGCATCGAGCATCAAGCCGGCTAAATAGACGCCACGTGGCCCAATTCCGCCGGCAGCGGTCTCAACCGCTGTCGGTGGGTTCGGCGTCTTGAGGTATTCCGGTGGATCAGGCGATCGAACTGGGTGTGGGCACCCTGCCGGGTTTTTGCAAATCGGTACGGGCTTGTCGCTCACCGATCGATCCGCGTCGACAAAATGATCGACGATGAGGTCCGCTCGACCCCATCCATGGCGCCGATCTGGTCGAGCAGCGCGTCGAGGTCGCGGATCGACGGCGCGTCGACGATGACAATCATGTCGAAATTGCCGCTCACCGAATGCAGCGTCCTGACCGGCGGCAGCGCCTGCAGCGCGCGCACCACCTTGTCGGCGAGCTTGGGCGTGACGGTGAGCAACACATGCGCCTTGACCAGGCCCTGCTCATAGTCGGCGGAGAGCTTGACGCCATAGCCTGATATGATGCCGCGCTGTTCCAGCCGCTCGATCCGGCTCTGCACCGTGGTGCGCGACACGCCGAGACGCCGCGCCAGTTCGGCCGTCGAAGCACGGGCGTTGGAACGCAGCAGGGAAAGCAGCGCCTGTTCGGCTTCACTGAGCATTTCGACGATCTCCTTCGGCGGATCGATGAAAGATAGGGTTCACTCTGCCAGATTTCACACTTCCTTTCGACAGGCATGCTGCGATGATTCCGCCAATTCGCGAGCAATTCCAGGAAGTGTGAAGCGGTTTCCGTCCGGACTGCGTAAAGCAAATCGAAATTGGCAGGGGTATTTGACCATGAACAACATCGTTATCGTCGGCGCCGGCAAGATCGGCTCGACCATCGCCGGAATGCTCGCCGCGACCGGCGACTACCGCGTCACCCTCGTCGACCGCTCGGCGGCGCAGCTTGCCGCGGCCGAAGTGCCCGCCGGCGTCGAGGCGCTCGAACTCGACATCGCCGCAGCCGGGGCGCTGGAAGCCGCGCTCGCCGGCAAGTTCGCGGTGCTGAGCGCCGCCCCCTTCCATCTCACCACGCGCATCGCCGAAGCGGCGGCAAGTGTGGGCGTGCATTATCTCGACCTCACAGAGGACGTCGTCTCGACCCGCCGCGTCAAGGAGCTGGCGCGTTCGGGCAAGGGCGCCTTCATCCCGCAATGCGGGCTGGCGCCGGGCTTCATCTCGATCGTCGCCAATGATCTGGCCAGCCGCTTCGACACGCTCGAAAGCGTACGCATGCGCGTCGGCGCCCTGCCGCAATACCCGTCCAATGCGCTGAACTACAATCTGACCTGGAGCACCGACGGCGTCATCAACGAATATTGCGAGCCCTGCGAGGCGATCGTCGAGGGCGAGCTGATCGAAGTGCCGCCGCTGGAGGAGCGCGAGGAATTCTCGCTCGACGGCGTCACCTATGAGGCGTTCAACACTTCGGGCGGGCTCGGCACCTTGGCCGAGACGCTGAAGGGCAAGGTGCGCACGCTGAACTACCGCACCATCCGCTATCCCGGCCACGCCGCCATCATGAAGGCGCTGCTCAACGACCTTGGCCTGCGCCACCGCCGCGACGTGCTGAAGGACATTTTTGAAAGCGCGCTGCCGGCGACGCTGCAGGACGTCGTCATCGTCTTCGTCACCGTCTCCGGCCGCCGCAACGGCCGCCTGCTGCAGGAAACCTACGCCAACAAGATCTACTCGCAGCGCGTCGGCAACCAGGTACGCAGCGCCATCCAGATCACCACGGCGTCAGGCATCTGCGCCGTTCTCGACATGCTGGCCGACGGCAGCCTGCCGGCGACCGGCTTCGTCAAGCAGGAAGACATCGCGCTGGATGCCTTTCTGGCCAATCGTTTCGGGCGGGCCTATGCGCAACATGAGATGGTGAGCCGGCTCGCGAGCTGAGGAGCCGCTCCTCTTCCTTCTCCCCTTGTGGGAGAAGGTGGATCGGCGCGCAGCGCCGAGACGGATGAGGGGTGCTCCAGGGAGCCTCGCTCCGCTGGAACACCCCTCCTTCGTCGCCTTCGGCGACACCGCCCCGGGCGAGCCACTTGTCTCGGCCCCGGGCGAGCCACTTGTCTCGCCCCGTCCTTCGGACCCCACAAGGGGAGAAGGAAGAAGCGCTCCCTCTAAATATGCAGCGCGTGCCCCAGCGCCTTCAGCGCCGCTTCCTGGAACCCCTCGCCTTGCGTCGGATGCGCATGGATGGTGCCGGCGATGTCCTCCAGCCGCGCCCCCATCTCAAGTGCCAGGCCGAACGCCGCAGCCAGTTCCGACACGCCCTGCCCGACCGCCTGGATACCGAGCACCAGATGGTTGTCGGCCCGCCCCACGACGCGGACGAAACCATCCTCGCCGAGCTTCGTCATCGCCCGTCCGTTGGCGGCAAACGGGAACAACCCGATCTTGATCTCGCCCTGAGCCTTGGCCTCCTCCGGCGAGAGCCCAACCGTCACCAGCTCCGGATCGGTGAAGCAGACGGCGGGGATTGCGCGCTTGTCCCAGTTGCGCTTGTGACCGGCGACGATCTCGGCGACCATTTCGCCTTGCGCCATCGCCCGATGCGCCAGCATCGGCTCGCCGGTGACGTCGCCGATGGCGAAGATGCCGCGCATCGAGCTGCGGCACTGGTCGTCGATCCTGATGAATTTACCTGTCCTATCGAGGTCGATCTGGTCCAGGCCCCAGCCTTCGGTCACCGGCTTGCGGCCGACCGTCACCAGGATCCTGTCGGCGGAAACCTTGGCATTCTTGCCGTCCGCCGTCTCGACCAGCAGCGCGTCGCCCTTGCCCGCCTGTCCCTGGGTCGACAGCCCCTTGGCCTTGGCCCCGGTCATGACTTCGATGCCAAGCGCCGCAAGCCGCTTCACGACAGGCCGCGTCAGCTCGGCGTCATATTGCGCAAGCACGCGCGGCAAGGCTTCGACCACGGTCACTTCGGCGCCCATCTTGGCGAAGGCCATGCCGAGCTCCAGCCCGATATAGCCGCCACCGACCACCGCAAGCTTCTTGGGCACCGCACTCAAAGCCAGCGCTTCCGTGGACGATATCACTGGCCCGCCAAAGGGAAGGAACGGCAGTTCCACCGGCGCCGAGCCGGTGGCGATGACGATCGTCTCGGCCCGGATCACCTGGCTTCCCGTCTCGGTCTCGACCTCGACGGTCTTGCCGTCGCGGAACGTCGCCCAGCCATGCACGGTCTTGACGCCGGCCTTCTTTAGCAGGCCGGCGACGCCGCTGTTGAGCCGGCTGACGATGCCGTCCTTCCAGGCGACGGTTTTGCCAAGGTCGAGCACGGGCGCCGATACCGAGATGCCGAGCGGGCTCTTGCCGCCGGCCATGTGGGCGACCTTCTCGAACTCCTCCGCCGCATGGATCAGCGCCTTGGACGGAATGCAGCCGACATTGAGGCAGGTGCCGCCGGGCTTACCGGCCTCGACGATGACCGTGTCGACGCCGAGCTGGCCGGCACGGATGGCGCAGACATAACCGCCCGGACCGGCGCCGATGACGAGCAGCTTGCAGGAGATTTCTTTCATGACGACTGCATCCCCTCAATCCACAAAGATCAGCGCCGGCGTTTCCAGCAGCGCCTTGATGCGCTGCACGAACACCGCCGCGACCCAGCCGTCGATCACCCGGTGGTCGAAGCTGGACGACAGGTTCATCATCTTGCGCGGGATGAACTGCGTGCCGTCCCACACCGGCCGCATCATCATCTTGTTGACGCCGATGATCGCCACTTCCGGATGGTTGATGACCGGCGTCGTCGCAATGCCGCCCATGGCGCCGAGCGAGGTGATGGTGATGGTCGAGCCGGACAGCTCGTCACGCGTCGCCGTGCCGGACTTCGCCGCCTCGGCCAGCCTGTTGACCTCGGCGCCGCAATCCCAGATGTCGCGCGCCTCGGCGTGTTTGACGACAGGCACCACCAGCCCGGACGGCGTCTGCGCGGCGATGCCGATATGGATGCCGCCATGCTGGTGGATGATGCCGGCCTCGTCGTCGAACAGCGAATTGAGCTGGGGCTGGTCGGCGATCGCCTTGACCATCGCCCGCATCAGGAACGGCAGCAATGTCAGCTTCGGCCTGTCCACCCGCTTCTCCTTGTTGAGCGCGGCGCGCAAGTCCTCGAGTGCAGTGACGTCGATCTCCTCGACATAGGTGATGTGCGGGATGCGCGATTTGGACAGGCTCATCTTCTCGGCGATCTTGCGCCGCAAGCCCACCACCTTGATGTCCTCGACGGCATCGTTGCGCGCCAGGCCCGATGCCTTGGCGACCTGCGGCCCGCGCGCCAGGAACGCCTCGATATCCTCATGGCCGATGCGCCCAGCCGGGCCGCTTCCCGTGACTTGCCTGAGATCGATGCCAGCCTCCTTCGCGCGCAGCCGCACGGCGGGCGACGCCAACGGCTTTTCACCCTCCGGGCGCGGCCCGCCGGGGACGGACCTCTGCTCGGAGCTTTTCGCAACGGCCGGAGCGGGTTTCGCCTCCAGGGCGCCGGCCTTTGGCGGGGTCTTCGCGACCGGCGCGGCGGTCTCCGGCTTCGGCGTCGGCAGCTTGGCCGGCGGCTCGGCGGCCACCGCCTCGGCCTTGGCATCGCCCTGCGGCTTTACATTGCCCTCGCCCGCCACTTTCAGCCGCACGATGGGCGAGCCGATCGCCACCGTGTCGCCGATCTCGGCGCCCAGCCACAGGATCTCGCCATCGACGGGGGAAGGGATCTCGACCGTCGCCTTGTCGGTCATGACGGCGGCAAGCACGGTGTCCTCGCGCACCATGTCGCCGACCTTGACGTGCCATTCGACAAGCTCGGCCTCGGCAACGCCTTCGCCGACGTCGGGAAGCTTGATGATGTGTTCGCCCATGTCAGGCCTCCCCCACTCTAGGCTTCCAATGTTTCGATCAGCGCGCGGCCGACCCGGGCGGGACCGGGGAAATAATCCCATTCCTGCGCGTGCGGATAGGGCGTGTCCCAGCCGGCGACCCGCGCCACCGGCGCCTCCAGATGGTAGAAGCAGTTTTCCTGCACCAGCGCCGACAGCTCGGCGCCGAAGCCGGAGGTCAGCGTCGCCTCATGCACGATGACGCAGCGCCCGGTCTTCTTGACCGAGGCGACGATGGCATCGAGGTCGAGCGGCAAAAGCGTTCTCAGATCGATGATCTCGGCGTCGATGCCGGTCTCCTCGGCCGCGGCCTGCGCGACATAGACCATGGTGCCGTAGGCGAGCACGGTGACATCAGAGCCGGCCCGGCGGATCGCCGCCTTGCCGAGCGGCACGGTGTAGTGACCGTCGGCGACCTCGCCGAGCTGATGCTTCGACCAGGGCGTCACCGGCCGGTCGTGATGGCCGTCGAAGGGGCCGTTGTAGAGCCGCTTCGGCTCGAGGAAAATCACCGGATCGGGATCCTCGATCGCCGCGATCAGCAGCCCCTTGGCGTCATGCGGGTTGGACGGCACGACAGTCTTCAGCCCGGACACATGGGTGAACAAGGCTTCCGGGGACTGGCTGTGCGTCTGGCCGCCAAAAATGCCGCCGCCGGTCGGCATGCGAACCACGATCGGGCAGGTGAAATCGCCGTTTGAACGGTAGCGCAGCCGTGCCGCTTCCTGGGTTAGTTGGTCGTAGGCCGGATACATGTAGTCGGCAAACTGAATTTCCACGCAGGGCTTCAGCCCGTAGGCGGCCATGCCGATGGCCGAGCCGACAATGCCGGATTCGTTGATCGGCGCGTCGAAGCAGCGGCTCTTGCCGTATTTGGCCTGCAGGCCCTGCGTGCAGCGGAAGACGCCGCCGAAGAAGCCGACATCCTCGCCGAACACGACGACCTTGTCGTCGCGCCCCATCGACACATCCATGGCGTCGCGAATGGCCTCGATCATGGTCCGTCTCGGCATGGCTCAGACTCCCGCCTGCTGGCGCTGGCGCCGCAGATGCGGCGGCATCTCGGCATAGAGGCCCTCGAACATGTCGCGCGTCGACGGCTTGCCGCCGGCATGCAGCGTGCCGTGGCTTTCCGCCTCCTTCTGCGCCGCGATCACCGTGTCGAGGATTTCGGCCTCGGCCTGCGCGTGGCGTTCGTCCGACCAGGCGCCGAGCCCGATCAGATGGTTCTTCAGCCGCACGATCGGATCGCCGAGCGGCCAGGCGTCGGATTCGGTCTTCGGCCGGTAGGCCGACGGATCGTCCGAACTGGAATGGGCGCCGGCGCGGTAGGTGACATATTCGACCAGCGTCGGCCCGAGATTCTTCCGCGCCCGCTCGGCCGCCCATTTGGCCACCGCATGGACGGCGAGATAGTCGTTGCCGTCGACACGCAGCGACGGGATGCCGAAACCGAGGCCCCGGGCCGCGAAGGTGCCGGAGCCGCCGCGCGCTATGCCTTGAAAAGTCGAGATCGCCCACTGGTTGTTGACGACATTGAGCACGACCGGCGCCTTGTAGGTGGAGGCGAACACCAGCGCCGAGTGAAAATCGGATTCCGCCGTCGAGCCGTCGCCGATCCATCCCGCCGCGATCTTCGAATCGTTCGAGATCGCCGAAGCCATCGCCCAGCCGACCGCCTGGATGTACTGCGTCGCCAGATTGCCGGAGATCGAGAAGAAGCCGTGCTCTTTCGACGAATACATGATCGGCAGCTGCCGGCCCTTCAGCGGGTCGGCCTCGTTGGAATAGATCTGGTTCATCATCGTGACCATCGGATAGCCGTCGGCGATGAGCAGGCCGGCCTGCCGATAGGTCGGAAAATTCATGTCGCCCGGCTCGAGCGCCTTGCGGAAGGCGCAGCTCACCGCCTCTTCGCCGAGATGCTGCATGTAGAAGGAGGTCTTGCCCTGGCGCTGCGCCATCTGCATGCGGGCATCGAAGGTCCGGAGCGTCATCATATGGCGAAGGCCTTCCAGCAGCTCTTCATTGGACAGCAGCCCGGCCCACGGGCCGACGGCTTCGCCATCGCGGTTCAGCACGCGGATGATCGAAAAGGCCATGTCGCGGATGGTGCGCGGATCGACATCGATGTCGGGGCGCGGCACCGAGCCGGCCGCGGCGATGGTCACGTTGGAGAAATCAGGCGTGCCGCCCGGCCGCACTTCCGGCTCCGGCACGTGGAAACGCAACATCCCAGCATCGGCCATGACCTTCGTCCTCCAATGTTGCCTGGCGCCGATATTTGCACATCCGCGCGTCCAGTGCGAATTCGCCGAAGGTCATCGGACCGGCCGCGCCGGCCGATCCAGCCTCCCCGGCGCCAAGATGAAGATATGTCCGCGAAATTTCTTGTCGATGTTTCACGGCGGCGCGCAATTTGGCGCAAGCTTGGGCAGGGTTTGTCGGAAGATAAGGCGATTGGGCGGCGGACCATGGCGCGGTCTTCCTTCTCCCCTTGTGGGAGAAGGTGGATCGGCGCGCAGCGCCGAGACGGATGAGGGGTGTTCCATCGGAGTGCGGCGTTAGCGTTCCCTGGAACACCCCTCATCCGTCGCCTTCGGCGACACCTTCTCCCACAAGGGGAGAAGGAAAAGAGCGTCGGTGCCGATCGCCATTCACCCCAACCCCACATCATGCTAACCACCCACCATGGCACAGAAGAAAGCTTTCGAGGTCGATTCCTGGCTCGCGCGGCCTGACGCGCGCATCTCCATCGTCCTGCTCTACGGCCCCGATCGCGGCCTCGTCTCCGAGCGTGCTAAAGCCTTTGCCGAAAAGACCGGCCTGCCGCTCGACGATCCCTTTTCCGTGGTCCGGCTCGAGGGCTCGGAGGTCGATCGCGACGAGGGCCGGCTGCTGGACGAGGCCCGCACCGTGCCGATGTTTTCCGACCGCCGGCTGCTCTGGGTGCGCAATGCCACCGGCCAGAAGGCGCTGGCCGAGGACGTCAAGGCGCTGACGTCGGAGCCCGCGCGCGATGCCATCATCCTGATCGAGGCCGGCGACCTCAAGAAGGGCGTCGGCTTGCGCGCCGTGGTCGAGGGCGCCGACAACGCCATGGCGCTGCCTTGCTACGCCGACGAGGCCCGCGACATCGACACGGTCATCGACGACGAATTGCGCAAGGCCGGCATGTCGATGACGCTGGAAGCCAGACAAGCGCTGCGCCGCAATCTCGGCGGCGACAGGCTCGCTTCGCGCGGCGAGATCGAAAAGCTCATCCTCTACGCCCATGGCCAGAAGGAGATCGGCCTGGACGATGTCAGGGCGATGTCGGGCGACGTGTCCGGCGCCTCGTTCGACGATGCCGTCGACGCGCTGCTCGAAGGCAAGATCGGCGACTTCGACACCGCCTTCACCCGCCACTGCCAGTCCGGCGGCCCGCCCTTCCTGGTGTTGTCCTCGGCGATGCGCCAGCTGCAGCAGATTCAGATCATGCGCGGCCAGATGGACTCGGCCGGGCGCAATGCCGCATCGGTCGTCGCCGGCGCCCGCCCGCCGGTTTTCTTTTCGCGGCGCAAGCTGGTGGAGAAAGCGCTGGAGCGCTGGAGCAGCGATGCGCTGAGCCGCGCACTGACCCGGCTGCAGACTGCCGTGCTGCAGACCCGCAAACGGCCCGATCTGTCGGAAGCGCTGGCGCGCCAAGCGCTGCTCGGCATTGCGGTGGAAAGCGCCAGGCTGGGGCAGCGTTAGGCGAGCGATCCTCCCGTACTATGCGGCCAACAGCTACTCGCCGGACCAATTGATTGGGGCGTAATGTCCGTTTTGGCCGGAATTGTCCCAGCTCATGCCATGGTCGCTGAACGTACTGCTTTGCGCCCCCATCGCCATGCCGAGCCAGTCGGGATTGACAGGATGGCCGGTGGCCGCCCACATCTGCCCGTCCTCGCGCATTGTCGGCAGCGGCTCGACCGCCAGCTGCATGACGCCGGCAATCGCCACCGACCGTTTCTTGCCGTCTATGCGGTAGTCTATCGGGACCTTCTTGGCGCCGAGGTTCGTGCCGATCATGGGTGCCAACACCGCCATGGGGCCGCCCGCGGCGCCAGTGAAGATGGCACCCAGCGCCTCTGTCTGCCTGTCATCGGCCCGTTCGTCGATATAGGCCGCGGCCGTCCAATTGCCGTCTGCCATCGGACCCGGCGTGTGAGCAACCAGTGCCACACTGAGCCCATCCAATCGAACGTCGCCGTAATTGCCCGTATCGACATGAAAGACCAGGCCGACGTCGCAAACGCCTTTCGTCGGCCTCGATGTCAGCTGCGCCTTGGTGGACAGCAGGCAAGGACACACGACATCGCAGCTGCAATTTTCGAAGTAGCTTCCGGACAATTGCCAACGGACTGCCATTTGCACCTCCCATGCGTCAGGCGCGTCGGCATATTCTTTTGGCGAGGCGGTGCCATTTCACGACGACTGCAGGAATGGCAAATGGCCCTCGCCGCGACCGGCACGCCAGGGCAATTAATTTAAGCCAGGTCTAATATAAGTTACGCCGTTGCCGGGCACTGTCAAGCAGAGTGCTAGGTAGTGTCTCAGTTTGAAATTTAGGGCTTAGGCCGCAAGGCGATTGCGGCAGGAACCTTCGACCCGGCGATAACCCAATTTGCAGTGTCTAGGCAGACCCACTTGATCAGATCGATCGCCTCTTGATGTTTTCGCATTGGCCCTTTGTCGAAAATCGAGCGATGGTGAGCAATTCGATTGCGCCAGCGTCTAACAATTTCGATTTGTGAATGTAGATCCTCATAAGTCGCGCCCTTGGGGGCATTGGGGAAGGCCTTGTGAACTCCCTTTGACCACAGGAACCGCTCAAAGCGCTTGGTCGTTAAATGCTCCCAGAATCCAAAAGTTAGCGACGCGACGATATGGTGCGACGTAAGCTTTTCGCCATGATCTTGCCATTCTTGGGCAACGGTGTCGTCAAGCTCCCGCCTGAAGCGATCTTCAAGAATGTTCCTAAACGTTGAGTTTTCGAACCACTTTTCGTCGCCCCGCGCCAACAACGCTTGGTGTAGCGCGTTTCTGCATACAATTTCGGAGAAATGCAGCGACAAATAGAACGATTCTGAGATCGCGCAGTTCCAAAGGTAATATTGGAAAGCGACGGTCTTGTCCTTTCCGGCGGCTGGCATATATCTCTGGAGGCGCACGGAGTGAAGCGCCGTCTCTATGAGTGGGAACTGTTTTTCGTCCGGTGCGTTTGTTAGTTGCATCTTAACGCCCAGCGAAATAAGATGCGTATGTGAGCTGCGGATAGGTTGTGGAAACACCCCTACCGTGGACAAGATCAGAAGGCGGACCCTTGCGAGAGGGTGCCGCCTTCACTCTTTCCGGCTTCAAATGGATCATTCCCCCGCCTGCTTTTTGTAAGGCCCGCGCTTGCCTGGTTTGGGCGCAATTGCATCCATCCTCTCGCAAATATCATCCATTGACCAGAGCGTTTGCGAAAGTCCAGCGGCCATTGCCGGGGACATTTTCAAAGTCTTGTGAATGCGAATGAAGTTGTACCAGACCGTGTACAGAGCGACCATGTGAACATGGTTTTCGAACTTCTTTGAGAACGCATTGGTGAGGCGCGTAAAGCGGCGCATCTGCATGCGCATGGTGAGGTTCTGGCGTTCAACGTGCGACGTGCTGACGTGCGCCAGATCGGGCGAACCTTCAATCCGCGTCTTGGTTGCGCCAGTGCACACGGCGGGGCTGTAGCGGCGTTCCTGTGGCACTGCCTTGCCTTCCGGCTCGCCGTACTGCTTCACAAGCATGGCATAGTCGATATCCGCTCCAAAGGCTTCCTCGACAGCATTCAGATAGGCGCGATGGCCATCCGTCGTAAGCTGGACGCGATTGGCAAGACGGTCCTTCACGTCGTCCATGAAGGCCAGCGCATATTCGCCATCGCGACCGCCGACGAGCCAGGAAATGATAAGCTTGCTGTCGCTGTCCAAGGCGGTCCAGGTCCACACGTCGCCAGCGCCGTCAACCGGCTGCTTCATGGCCGAAACGTTTTTCGCCTTCGCGCCGACGAACGACCAGATTTCATCGCACTGGACACGCTTGGAAGCGACGTTGCGGACTTCGCGGTCGTGCAGATCGGCGCAGAACTTGCCGGCATCCACAAGCAGCTTGGAAACCGTGTTGATCGACACGTCGGCAACGCGCGAGATCGAGCGCATCGAAGAACCCTCGCAAAGCATGGTGAGGATTTGGACGCGGGTTTTGAGGGGCAGCTTGTTCATGCCCCTAATATCTGAACTTTTATGCTTAGTGTCAAGCATAAAAGGTCACTTAATGATGCGAAGGAAACTCGATGTCGTTCCGGTTTCGCCGACAATTTCTGGTCGATACATGGATTGGAATTCTTCCACGGTCAGATGCAGAAGGTTGGCGAGATCAGTGACGGAGTAACCCAGTTTCTTGATGTGGAACGTTACCATTCGGCGAAGCAAGGTGGGCACTTCCTTGGGCGGCTCATTCGGCTCTCGTTTTCGATATCCAAGGCGCCCCATTTCCATCCAAAACGACTTTCGTTGGTATGGGGTAATGAGATTGAGGCGGTCGGCCCTCACGGCGAGCGCCGCCATGGAAACCTTCCAATAGCCTTTCATGTTCATCAGCTGGCGAAGGTCAAACCGTCGCAACTGCGGTCGCACCTCCGACGCCGGCAACAGGAAGGCGCCGGCAAACGCGTCGGCCTCATCTTCCATTTCCTCGTCGCTTTTGACGGCTACCGTATGAAGCAACATGTGGCCCAACTCGTGAGCCAGGGTATGCCTCATACGATCTGCCGGCGCGTTCACATTCACAAAGAACAGCACCGGCAAACCATCGATGCGCTGGCTCATGGCGTCGATAAGATCGGATCCAAAATCGCACGGCACAACCACACCGCCCAAATCCTCAATCAACTCGACCATGTTCGGGATCGGGCCGGTTGGGACCATCCATTGCTCGCGCATATGACGAGCGATTTCCTCGATCGAGAATGGCGCACGAGATTTACCGATGTATTCGTCGCGATCAATTTCCGGGATGAACCCGTTTGTCTTGTGCTCATAAGAGCGCAAGAATTTGACGATGTGCATTCGACGAATATTCATCTCTGCCACAATGCGCGCCAGCGCCTTCGCCGACAGCTTCTTTCGCTTGCGGTAGTGGAACGGAGGCATTCCATATGGTCTGCCGCTTTCAAAGAAAAAGTCTGGCTGATAGCGCAGTATGCTCGCGACTTCCTCAACGAACGCGGAAGGCGGGTCTGACAACCCGCCCTCGTATTTCGAAACAGTGCCTTGTCCTACCCCAAGCAAGTCGGCCAATTCGGATTGGGTTAAGCCTCGCGAATCCCTCGCGAGCATCATCATGTGATGATTGAAGTGTCCCATGGCTGTACTCAAAAGGTGTGTTAGGCAGCGAAACGCGGCTGTTTGGTCACGTCAATCCAAATCGGCTTGCCGACTTCGCGATCTTCCTGCGCAACAATGGCTGCGCACCAGGCAATCGAACGGCCTTCCGGCCGCGCGACTTGAGAGCGCACGAACTGAGTCCCTGTGCGGTCCAGATGATAACCGATCGTCAGGCGGACGGGCGGCATAGGCAAATTTGGAAGTTCCTTGCCGGCATCAAAGGCCTTGGCTTGCTTGGTAGGATAACGCCTCGAAGCGCCATTTTCATCCATCTTCTTAAGCCGGATGACAACATTCGGCTCATCGAGGAGCCAAACCTTAAGGCCCCGAATCTCAAGAGGGCGCACGCGTGGTTTCCCGTCGAAACGGCGATCAGCGGCGGCTACCATGTGGGCATATGTGCAAGCGGCTTGCGCCCTTACATCCAATTCCAAGAGGTCGGCTGGATTGTAGGCCCGATATCGGTCATGGGCCTCTCGCGCGATTTGGTCAAAATCATCAAGGAAGCTGTCCATTGCTTCCATGATTTCAGAAATCGAGCGTTTCGGCATGTTCGGCCCCCGGTTTTAATCCGAGTCAGACCTTACTCGCGTCACGACAAAAATCAAGAAAAATATTCCTGAAATTATTCGGAACGAGGTCCCCACCGCTTTTCCGCTGCCTTCTTAGCGATCTCGGCGCGCCGCTCTGGCGTCATGTTCTCGGCGCGCTTCTTGCCACCCTTGGCACCCAGCGCCTTGGCGGCAGGGTCTTTGCCGTCGTCAATCACGTCGTCGGCTTCCTCGCCGGTGGCAATGCGCATGACGCGTACGGCGTTACCGATCACGTCGGCGGGGCGCTTCTGTCCTTTAGGTCCGGTCGGCATTCACTCGCCTTTCGCTCTTGGGTAGGAGAATCCCGCGAACTGAGTTCGCTCTTGCCACTCGGGAAGGCCACCGGCTCTGATGCGCTCTACAGTGCTGCGTTGGCGATAGATTGTCTTTGCCGGCCATTGGTCACGTTCCATGGCGCGCAATTGTTCGCGCGCTATCCATAACGCCTCACGCCAACTCTCTTCGGGTGTCCGTTGCAAGCTTCAAAATCCCATGCTTTCCGGTAAGCATATAGGAGTTCGGCGCGTGGCGCGACAGGCGAGCGGCAGCGGATCGTAGCCGGTCAAATTTCAAACTGAGACACTACCGAGTGCTAGACTGGAGCTGCGGTCGGCGATTGGCCGATCTCCCCCCGCGTGGGGGAGATGGCTGGCAAGCCAGAGGGGGGCGCTGGCCCGCAGACCTCTCGATCGATCGTGATGCGAGTTCTCGGCCAGCCGCAGATGACAGAGGCAGCGCTCTACGGCGCCCCCCTCTGCCCTACCGGGCATCTCCCCCAAGAGGGGAGATTGATCGCTTCGGCGATTTTGCCAATCACGCCGCAAACAGAAAGGGCTGACCAAACGGCCAGCCCTCTTTTTCTCTGCGTTTAGTCAAGCTTTCGCTTAATACAATTCGCCGGCTAACTACCGTTCCTGCTTCAATCTCCGGCACAGCTCATCCAGCTGCTCCAGCGAGCGATAGGACACCCGCAGCTCGCCGCCCTTGCCCTTGTGATCGATGGCCACGATCATGCCGAGCGTGTCGGTCATCAGCTTTTCCAGTGCCAGCGTGTCGGTATCCTTTTCCTGCGCGGCTTGCGGCTGCTTCGGTTTGGCCGGCGTGGGGCCGGCCGGCATCTGCGCCAGCGCTTCGGCTTGGCGCACGGAAAGCCCTTCCTCGACGATGCGCTTGGCAAGGCCGGCCGGATCCTCCGCCGTCACCAGCGTACGGGCATGGCCGGCCGACAGCGCGCCGTCGACCAGCATGTCGCGGATCACATCCGGCAGCTTCAGCAGCCTAAGCGTGTTGGCGACATGGCTGCGGCTCTTGCCGATGACATTGCCGAGATCGGCCTGGGTGTAGCCGTGCTCGTCGATCAGCTGCTGGTAGCCCAGCGCTTCCTCGACGGCGTTGAGGTCGGTGCGCTGAACGTTCTCGATGATCGCCAGCTCGAGCGCGGTGCGGTCGTTGACCTCGCGGATGATGACCGGGATCTCGGTCAGCCCGGCGCGCTGCGCCGCCCGCCAGCGCCGCTCGCCGGCGATGATCTCGTAGCGGCCCGCCTGCGTCGGCGACGGCCGCGCCACCACCGGCTGCACCACGCCATGTTCGCGGATCGACTGGGCGAGATCGGTCAGTTCGGCGTCGCCAAAATGCCGGCGCGGGTTCTTCGGGTTGGGGCTCACGAACTCGATCGGCACCTTGCCGTCGGCGCTCATGCCGGGCTTTTCCGGCGCCGCCGGGCGATCGATCTCGCCGATCAGTGCCGCCAGGCCACGGCCCAGTCTTTTCCTCGAAAGGTCTTCGCTCATGTCAATTCCAGGTCTATCTTGGATAATCGTCTTTGGATCGTTTCGGTATCGAATCGGCTGTTAATTCTGCATCCGATCCAATCAAGCGGCGCGCAATTTACGCTCGCGGCGGATCACTTCCGAGGCCAGTTGCAGATAGGCCTGGCTGCCAGAGCACTTCAAATCGTAAAGGATTGCCGGCTTGCCGTAGGACGGCGCCTCCGACACCCGCACATTGCGCGGAATGATGGTCTCGTAGACCTTGTCGCCCATATGCTGGCGCACATCCTGCACCACCTGGTTGGCGAGATTGTTGCGGCCGTCATACATGGTCAGCACGATGCCCTGGATGGTGAGGTCCGGATTGATCGACCGGCGCACCTGCTCGACGGTTTCCAGCAATTGGCTGAGACCTTCGAGCGCGAAGAACTCGCATTGCAACGGCACCAGCACCGAATCGGCCGCCGCCATCGAATTCAACGTCAGAAGGTTGAGCGACGGCGGGCAGTCGATCAGCACATAGCCGAAGCCGGCCGAACGCGCCGAGGCGGCACGCAAGGCGTTGCGCAGCCGCAGCACCCGGTCGGGCGCCGAGGCGATCTCCATTTCGATGCCGAGCAGGTCGAGCGTCGACGGCACGATCGACAGGCCGGGCACGGCTGTCGGAATGGCCGCGGCTTCCAGTTCCAGCTCGCCGGTCAGCACGTCGTAGGACGAGACCGTGCGGTCCTTGCGGTCGATGCCGAGGCCGGTGCTGGCATTGCCTTGCGGGTCGAGGTCGACGATCAGCACCTTTTCGCCGATCGCGGCCAGAGCGGTGGCCAGATTGATGGCGGTGGTGGTCTTGCCGACACCGCCCTTCTGGTTGGCTACGGTGATGATTCGGGGGCCGTTCTTCATGGGTTTATGCCAGAAATTCATTTTTGGGTCGCCAAATAGCCCGACAAGTCGAAGATCAGACGGGTCGCAGGTTTGACAGTTCCAGGATCACGCCTTGGGGGTCCGTCACACTGGCATGTTCTACCAGATCGAAGGCCCATCGGTTAACGCTTTCTTGCACTTCGGCGCGATAATCCCGGCCTTTGTGGAACAGCCCGCGTGCGCCCGACATCAGCCACGGCGCCGACAGGTCGAGCAGGACCGAAAGCGAGGCCAGAGCCCGCGCCGTGACGATTTGCGGTTGCGAAACAAGCGCATGGCTGTCCTCGATCCGGCGCGCGACAACCCGCGCCGGCAGGTTGAACTGGCCGATCACGGTCTGCAGGAACGAAGCCTTTTTGCGGTTGCTCTCCACCAGATCGATGCTGGCCCCATCGCGCTCGGCGAGCAGGAAAGCCATGACCAGGCCCGGAAATCCACCGCCCGAACCGATATCGACCCAGCGCGCGGCAGTGGGCTCTATGCGCGCCAGCTGCGCGCTGTCGAGGATGTGGCGCTGCCAGACATCGCCCGCGGTCGACTGCGCCACCAGATTGATGCTGCGATTCCATTTCTGGAACATCGCTTCGAACGCCACCAGGCGATCGAATGTTTCACGTGAAACCGGGCCCGCCGCGTCCTGCAGGCTCTTCCAAGAGAAAGAGCTCACGCAACAACCCTTTGATCGCCCTGGGGCCTCTGCACACTCTCATGGTGCCGAACATGTGCGACAATGATCGCCAGCGCCGCCGGCGTCATGCCCTCCATGCGTTGCGCGTCGGCGATGGACCGCGGCCGCCGCGCCTGCATCTTCTGCTTCAATTCGTTGGACAGGCCGGGCACGCCGGCGAAATCCACCGTCTCGGGGATCAGCCGGCTCTCCTCGTGGCGGATCTGCGCGACATCGCTCTTCTGCCGGTCGAGATAGACAGAATATTTCGCTTCCGTTTCGAGACGCTCGGCGGTCTTGGCGTCGATCGCCGCAAATTTCGGCTCGACCCTGGCCAGCCAGGCAACATCCACGTCGGGATAGGCCAGCAGCTCATAACCCGACCGGCGCACGCCGTCCCGGTTGATCTCCAGCCCATGCCGCGCCGCCTCATTCGGAGTCATCGCCACCGACCTGGCCAATTCGCGCGCCGCGTCGAGCCGCTGCATGACATCACCGTAGCGCTGCATGCGTTGCGCCGAGGCGATCCCCAGCTTTTCGGCGAGCGGCGTCAGCCGCTCATCGGCATTGTCGGCGCGCAGCGACAGCCGGAATTCGGCCCGCGAGGTGAACATGCGGTAGGGTTCGCTGATGCCGCGGCTGGTCAGATCGTCGACCATCACGCCGATATAGGCCTCGGTGCGGCTGAGCACGATCTGTTCGCCGCCCGACGCCCGTCGTGCCGCGTTGAGGCCAGCAAGCAGGCCTTGCCCGGCCGCCTCTTCATAACCGGTCGTGCCGTTGATCTGCCCAGCGAGAAAGAGGCCGGCAACGCGCTTGGTCTCCAGCGTCTGCTGCAGCTCGCGCGGATCGACGTGGTCATATTCAATGGCATAGCCAGGCTGCAGCATGACTGCACGCTCCAGCCCCGGAATGGTCTTGAGGATCTCGAGCTGCACATCCTGCGGCAGCGAGGTCGAAATCCCATTGGGATAGACGGTGTCGTCGTCGAGCCCTTCCGGCTCCAGAAAGATCTGGTGGCCGTCCCGGTCGCCGAACTTGACGATCTTGTCCTCGATTGACGGGCAATAGCGCGGGCCTACGCCTTCAATCGAGCCGGAATACATGGCGGAGCGGCCAAGATTGGCACGGATCAGCTCATGCGTGGTTGATGTCGTGCGGGTGATACCGCACTCGATCTGCGGTGGCTCGATTCGATCGGTCATCAGCGAGAACGGCACAGGATCGTCATCCGCCGCCTGGCTTTCCAGCGACACCCAGTCGATGGTCCTTCCGTCCAGCCGTGGCGGTGTGCCGGTCTTCAGGCGGCCGAGCTTGAAGCCGGCGCGGTCCATCGTCGCCGACAGCCCAAGGCTCGCCTGCTCATTCATCCGGCCGGCGACGATCTTCTTCTCGCCAATATGAATAAGGCCGCGCAGGAAGGTGCCTGTCGTCAGCACCACGGCGCCGCAGGCAAGCCTGCGGCCGTCGGCGAGCAGAACAGCGGCGATCCGTCCGTCGTTGATCTCGAAATCCAGCACCTCGCCCTCGACCACGTCGAGATCGTTCTGCTGCCGAATCGCTTCCTGCATGGCAAGGCGATAGAGCTTTCTGTCCGCCTGTGTGCGCGGGCCGCGCACCGCCGGACCCTTGCGCCGGTTGAGCAGGCGGAACTGGATGCCGGCGGCATCCGCCACCCGGCCCATCAGCCCGTCCATCGCGTCGATCTCGCGGACCAGATGGCCCTTGCCGAGCCCGCCGATCGCGGGATTGCACGACATCACGCCGATTGTGTCGAAGCGCAGCGTCACCAGCGCGGTTTTCGCGCCGGCGCGCGCGGCTGCACTGGCCGCCTCGCACCCCGCATGGCCGCCACCCACCACAACCACATCATAGTGACCGGTCATTTCAAATCCTGGACTCAAGAAGATTGAGGGACACATGTCCCCGCGGGGCCAAGCTGTCAAGAAAACTTCGCGACAAGTTTCACGTGAAACAGGGGGCGATGCAGCGCGGCGACGGTACTGCGTCAATCGATACGGCTAGCCGGTCCTCGTCGGCGCTGCCCCTCATTGTCCTGCCGGACATTTCTCCCCGTATAGTAACGGGGAGAAAGCAGCTGGCCGCAACACCGGCACCCCTTCTTGAGACGTCGGCGATTGGCGAAACCATTCGTGTGAGCGCCCTCTCCCGGTCACCATACGGGGAGAGGATGCCGGCAGGCAGGTGAGGGGCAGCGCCACCATCCGCCACTATCTCGCAAATTGCCCCCGCACCTGCTTCATAGGACACGGCATATTCTGGATCGCTGTGTTTCACGTGAGTCACGGAAAGCAATACGCCGCATAGTTTCACGTGAATCATTTCCCGATGCAGAACTGCGAAAAGATCACATCCAACATATCTTCGACATCGATCGCGCCGACAATTCGGCCCAACCTATCCGCCGCCAGCCGCAGCTCCTCGGCCCGCAGTTCCTGGCCGCCGGTGTGCTCATCTATCGCGCGAAGCAAATGGCGATTCGCTTCACCGAGCAGTTCAACATGCCGCAGGCGGGACGGCAGGATATCGCCGACGTCGCCAGCCGCCTCCGCCGCGCAACGGCCGATTTCGGCGAGCAGCGTCTCGACACCAGTGCCATTCATAACTGAAATGACGAAGTCGTATCTGCCAGCCGCATCACCGGCCGCCTGCTCATCCAACAGGTCGAGCTTGGTGCCGACACGCAACAGTGGTGCCTTGCCCGGCAAAGGCCTGACGTCTCCGGGAGACAAAATGTCTTCCAGCAGCAGCAAGAGATCGGCGCGATCGGCCTTGGCCCGCGCCTTCGCGATGCCGATCGCCTCGACCTTGCCCGGTGCGTCGCGCAAGCCGGCCGTATCCGTCAGCCTGACGCGAAGGCCGCCGAGATCCAGCGTCACCTCGAGCAGGTCGCGGGTTGTGCCGGGCTCATCCGTTACAATAGCTGCATCGCGCCTCGCCAAGGCGTTGAACAGACTCGACTTGCCGGCATTGGGCGCGCCGAGGATCACCACCTCAAAACCGTCGCGAATGATTTCGGCGGCGTGAAATCCGGCGATGTGGTGATCGATTTCACCGATCATGGCCCGGACCTCCGACCAGACCGTATCCGAAACGGATCCCGGCACATCATCCTCATCGGCAAAGTCGATCTCCGCCTCGATCATCGCCCGCGCATGGACCAGCCGGCGGCGCCAGCTTAGATAGAGCTCGCTCTGGACACCCTCTGCATTCTGGACCGCAAAGCGCCGCTGCGCCTCGGTCTCGGCATTGACCAGGTCCGCCAGCGCCTCCGTCTCGACGAGGTCGACCTTGCCGTTAAGAAAGGCGCGACGGGTGAATTCGCCGGGTTCGGCATGCCTGACGCCGTCAAAGTCGGCGATGATCTCCAACATCCGCGCCACGACGGCGCGCCCGCCATGGACATGGAATTCGGCGACATCCTCCCCGGTAAAGCTCGCCGGACCGGGAAAGAAGATGACCAGGCCGTTGTCGAGCACGGTTCCATCCGGCGCTCTGAACCTGCGCAGAACCGCCGCCCGGTCCTTAACCATGCCACACGCAATCGTTTCGACTACGAATCGAGTCTGCGGACCGGAGACACGCAGCACGGCGACACCGGCCGGAAGCCGGCCGCTCGACAGCGCAACGATCGAATCGCCTGAAATCATTTGCCCGCTCTGTTGAACCGCCCTAGCCTCGCGCCTTCAAACAACCCGAGTTGCCCATTGTGACATTGCCCGCGCAAAACCTGCTTGCCGAAGAGGCCAGCCCCTATCTGCAGCAGCACAGCGCCAATCCCGTCCATTGGCGGGCCTGGTCGCCGGCATCGCTCGAAGAAGCAAGGACGCTCGATCGCCCGATCCTGCTCTCCGTCGGCTATGCCGCCTGCCACTGGTGCCATGTCATGGCGCATGAAAGCTTCGAGAATGACGGCGTCGCCGCCGTCATGAACCGTCTGTTCGTCAATATCAAGGTCGACCGCGAGGAGCGTCCCGACATCGATCAGATCTATATGGCCGCGCTGTCCTCGATGGGCGAGCAAGGCGGCTGGCCGCTGACCATGTTCCTGACGCCGGACGGCAAGCCATTCTGGGGCGGCACCTATTTTCCGCGCGAGGCGCGCTATGGCCGCCCGGGCTTCATCCAGGTCATGGAAGCGGTCGACAAGGCGTGGCGCGAGAAGCGCGACAGCCTGCACCAGAGCGCCGACGGGCTGACCTCCCATGTCGAGGCGCGGCTTTCCGGCACGCATGGCAAGCAGAGCCTCGACCGCGGCACGCTCACCGACTTCGCCGGCCGCATCGACGGCATGATCGACCGCGAGCTTGGCGGCCTGCGCGGCGCGCCGAAATTCCCCAACGCGCCATTCATGCTCACCCTGTGGCTGTCCTGGCTGCGCGATGGCAACGCCGCGCATCGCGATGACGTGCTGGTCAGCCTGGAACGGATGCTGGCCGGCGGCATCTATGACCATATTGGTGGCGGCCTCAGCCGCTACTCCACCGATGCGGAATGGCTGGTGCCGCATTTCGAAAAGATGCTCTACGACAATGCGGAGCTGATCCGCTTCTGCAACTGGGCGTTTTCGGCAAGCGGCAATCATTTGTTCCGGATACGAATCGAAGAGACCGTCGACTGGCTGCTGCGTGAAATGCGCGTCGAAGGCGGCGCCTTCGCCGCCAGTCTCGATGCCGACAGCGATGGCGAGGAAGGGCTGTTCTACACCTGGAGCCGGGAAGAGATAGAAGCCGTCCTTGGTGACGATTCAGCCTTATTTTTCAAGTACTTCACGTTTTCCAGCCCGCATGGCTGGGAAGGCAAGCCTATCGTCCACCATTCCAGCGCCCAGCAAGCCCAAAGCGTCGCCGATCGCGAAAAACTCATTCCGCTCAAAGCCAGGCTTCTCGCCGTGCGGGAGGAACGCGTCCGGCCAGGCCTAGATGCCAAGACCCTCACGGACTGGAACGGCCTGATGATTGCGGCACTCGCCGAGGCCGGTCGCTCGCTGGGCCGGCCCGACTGGATCGAGGCCGCGGCCAAGGCCTTTGCCCATATCTCCGGCGCCAGCCGCGACGGCCGCTTGCCGCATTCCATGCTTGGCGCCAGGAAACTGTTTCCCGCTCTGTCGAGCGACTATGCCGCCATGGCCAATGCGGGGATTTCGCTGTTCGAGGCGTCTGGCGATTGGAGCTACATCGACCGGGCGAAACAGTTCATCGAGCAGCTCGACCATTGGCATGCCGACGAAGCCGGCACAGGTTACTATCTGACCGCCTCGGACAGCACCGACGTGCCGATCCGCATTAGGGGCGATGTCGACGAGGCGATTTCGTCAGCCACCAGTCAAATCATCGCGGCACTTGTGCGGCTCGCCTCCGTGACCGGCGATCTCGATCTCGGGGAAAAAGCCTGGAAGATCGCAGAGCACGCCGCCGGCCGCGCAGCGCAACAGGCCTATGGCCAGGCCGGCATCGTCAATGCCTGCACGCTTGCCATCGAGCCGTTGAAACTGGTCATCGTCGACAATCCAGAAGATCCAAAGCTTGTTCCGGTCGCGAATCGATGCCCCGACCCGCGCCGCGTCGACATCATTGCCGCGATTGGTTCGGAAACGAATCGACCCTTGCTGCCGGGCGGGATTCTGCCGCCGACCGACAGGCCGGGTGCCTGGCTTTGTACAGGGCAGGTTTGTTTGCCGGTGGTGACAAGTGCTGAGGAGTTGGAGCGGTTGTTGAGCCGTCGATAGGCGGAGCCGGAGACCTAGCTGACTGCTCCGTGCCCCCAAATTTCAACGTCAGCGCTGCCCCCCACCTGCCTGCCGGCATCCTCTCCCCGTAAACGGGGCGAGGGAGCTGTTGTCGCTGCTTTCGCCAATTGTCAGCGCTCCGGAGGAAGGCGCCGGCGCTGGTTCCAGCCTCTTTCTCCCCGTTTACAGGGAGAAATGCCCGGCAGGGCAATAAGGGGCGGCGCCGACTTATGCGATTTGCCGCGAGGCCCGCCGACCTAACCCAGCAAAGAAAAACCCCATCCCAGTTTTCCTGGAATGGGGCTCGATACAGGTCCGGAAGCTTCGGACCGGCCCTTACGTATTCATCGAATCGAAGAAATCCGCATTGGTCTTGGTCTGCTTCAGCTTGTCGATGAGGAACTCGATCGCGTCGGTGGTTCCCATCGGCGCCAGGATGCGGCGCAGCACGAAGATCTTCTGCAGGTCCTGACGCGGCACCAGCAGGTCTTCCTTGCGGGTACCGGACTTCAGGATGTCCATGGCCGGATAGATGCGCTTGTCGGCGACCTTGCGGTCGAGCACGATTTCCGAATTGCCGGTGCCCTTGAACTCTTCGAAGATGACTTCGTCCATGCGGCTGCCGGTATCGATCAGCGCGGTGGCGATGATGGTCAGCGAACCGCCTTCCTCGATGTTACGCGCGGCGCCGAAGAAGCGCTTCGGGCGCTGCAGCGCGTTGGCGTCGACACCGCCGGTCAGCACCTTGCCGGATGACGGCACGACGGTGTTGTAGGCGCGGCCGAGGCGGGTGATGGAATCGAGCAGGATGACGACGTCGCGGCCATGTTCGACCAGGCGCTTGGCTTTTTCGATCACCATTTCGGCGACCTGGACGTGGCGCACCGCCGGTTCGTCGAAGGTCGAGGAGACGACCTCGCCCTTCACCGAGCGCTGCATGTCGGTCACTTCTTCCGGCCGCTCGTCGATCAGAAGCACGATCAGATAGCATTCCGGGTGATTGGTGGTGATGGAATGGGCGATGTTCTGCAGCAGCACCGTCTTGCCGGTGCGCGGCTGCGCGACGATCAAAGCGCGCTGGCCCTTGCCGAGCGGCGCCACCAGGTCGATGACGCGCGGCGAGATGTCCTTGGAGGTCGGAACCTCCATTTCCATCTTCAGCCGCGAGGTCGGATAGAGCGGCGTCAGATTGTCGAAATGGATCTTATGGCGGATCTTTTCGGGATCGTCGAAATTGATGGTGTTGACCTTGAGCAGCGCGAAATAGCGCTCGCCCTCTTTCGGGCTGCGGATCGGTCCTTCGACCGTGTCGCCGGTCTTCAGCGAAAAGCGCCGGATCTGCGACGGCGAAATATAGATGTCGTCGGGACCTGGCAGATAGTTGGCGTTGGCCGAGCGCAGGAAACCGAACCCGTCCTGAAGCACTTCGACCACGCCATCGCCGATGATCTCGACGTCCTGGGCGGCCAGCTTCTTCAGGATCGCGAACATCAGCTCCTGTTTGCGCATGACGCTGGCGTTCTCGACCTCGAGCGATTCGGCATAAGCGATCAGCTCTGGCGGCTTCTTGTTCTTGAATTCGGTAAGTTTCATTTCTTGCATAGACGGACTCTGGGTGAGCTTTGGGAGAAAAATATCGGCGGGATGCGACAAATGCCGGGCGCGGCCGAAAACAATGAGGGGCGGCGCATGACGGGAAGGAAGACCCGTCTTTTATCGTCGGTCGGATGAAAGAGCAAGCCGCGTTTTAAACGGCCTGATCGGCCTCAGAACGGCTTGACGACAACCAGGATCACGATGGCGATCATTAGCAATGTGGGGATCTCATTGACGATCCGCCAGTGCCTCGCAGGTTTTTCGTTGCGATCCTCGGCGAATTTGCGCACCGCGCCGGCCAGATAGCCGTGAACGGCGGACATCAACAACACCAAACCGATCTTGGCGTGCAGCCAGCCGCCCTGGAATCCAAAGACTTTCCAGGCAAGCCAAAGGCCGAACACCCAGGTGACGATCATCGCCGGATTGATGATGCCGCGCAGCAGGCGCCGCTCCATCACCTTGAAGGTCTCCGACTGCACCGAGCCCTTCTCGGCATCGACGTGGTAGACGAACAGCCGCGGCAGATAGAGCATGCCGGCCATCCACGAAATGACGGCAAGGATATGGATCGCCTTTGCCCAGGGATAGAAACTTTCGGGCGCGACGAAAAACAGAAGCGCCGTCAGCACGATCAGCACAAGGATGCTGACGACCACGCGCATCATCGCCTGTCCGGTGCTGTTGGTGTTGTTCATCTCAGCCATCAGCGTGTCGCGCTCCTCACCTGCTTCACCATCGCCTCGACATGTGCGATCGGCGTTTCCGGCGTGATGCCGTGGCCGAGATTGAAGATCAGCGGCCCGTCTCCCAGCGCCTTCAGGATCGCCTCAACGCCATCCGACAGCGCCTTGCCGCCGGCCACGAGCCTCAAGGGATCGAGATTGCCCTGGACCGCACCCGAACGCTGCAGATCCTTCGCCGCCGCTAGCGGCACCGTCCAGTCGATCCCCAGCCCCGTCACGCCGGTCTTCTGGCGATAGGTCCGGTAGCGCGCGCCGGCGCCCTTGGGAAAACCGATGATCGGCACATCGGGATGAACGGCGCGAACCTGGCGGACCATCTCGGCCACCGGCCAAACGCAAAACTGGTCGAACGTCGCATCGTCGAGCACGCCGGACCAGGAATCGAAAATCTGCACCACATCCGCGCCGGCTTCGATCTGCCGGATCAGATAGGCCGCCGACTGGTCGGCAAGCACCTTCAGGAGATGTTGAAACGCCGCCGGCTCGCGATAGGCGAACAGCCGTGCCGGCGCCTGATCGGGCGTTCCATGGCCGGCGATCATATAGGTCGCCACCGTCCAGGGCGCGCCGCAGAAGCCGATCAGCGTGGTCTCGTCAGGCAGTTTTGCCCGCAACCGGCGAACCGTCTCGTAGACCGGTTCGAGATTCACGTGAAACACATCGCTTTCCAGAGCCATGATCTCGGCCACGGAGACCGGCGTCAAAAGCGGGCCTCTTCCCTCTTCGAAGCGAACGTCGCGGCCGAGCGCATGCGGAACGACAAGGATGTCGGAGAACAGGATCGAGGCGTCGAAGCCGAAGCGCTCTATCGGCTGCAAGGTCACTTCCACCGCAAGGTCGGGATCGTAGCAGAGATCGAGGAACGAACCTGCGCGCCTGCGTGTTTCACGATATTCCGGCAGATAGCGTCCGGCCTGACGCATCATCCAGAGCGGAGGCGGAAAGTGCGCCTCGCCCTTCAGGACGTCTAGCATGATCCGGCTTTTGGGCATTGAGCGCTTACCCTCTCCCAGCCTTCCTATAATCAAAGATTCTTATATCTAAGATTCTTCTGATTCTAAGAGTCTGTTGGTTGTGGTGGTTGTCACCTGTCCCGCTTCGCCAGCCAAAAAGCCAGCAAGCATATTGTCGCGCGCTTCCCTCTCCCGACTTAAGGGTTCTGGGGATCATCCGGAATCCATCATCGGAGTCAAAGCTTTAGCAAACCGAGGAAGAATCCCGCCCTGTGGACGGCTGAAAGGCAAAGGCGGCCGTCCCCAGACTTGTCCCCAGCCGCCCGACCAAGCTGACAGCACAGCGAATTGTGGACAAACTGCCATCTGATACAGTCGCCTCCGACCGGCGCCTCTTTCTGTCCCGCTTTATCCACATCCGCCCACAGCCCCAGGTGATCCCTGTGAACAAACCCCAGAGCTTCTTTCACCTGCACCTGATTTCCGACGCGACCGGCGAAACGCTGCTCGCCGCCGGGCGGGCGGCTTCGGCGCAATACAAGGATGCACGGGCGATCGAGCACATCTACCCGCTCATCCGTACCGAAAAGCAGGTGGCCAAGGTGTTCGAGGACATAGAGGAGGAGCCGGGCATCATCCTCTATACGGTCGTCGACCAGAAGCTGGCGCGCGGCATTGACGAGCGCTGCGCCACAATGGGCCTGCCCTGCGTGTCGGTGCTGGAGCCGGTGCTCACCGTCTTCCAGTCCTATCTCGGCACGCCGGCCGGCCGCCGTGTCGGCGCCCAGCACGTTCTCGACGCCGAATATTTCCGCCGCATCGATGCGCTGAACTTCACCATGGACCATGATGACGGCCAGCTGCCGGCGAATATGGACGATGCCGATGTCGTGCTGATCGGCATTTCGCGGACGTCGAAGACGCCGACCAGCATCTATCTCGCCAATCGCGGCATCAAGACCGCCAACATCCCGATCGTGCTCGGCGTGCCGGTGCCCGAAAGCCTGGTCAGCGCCTCCAAGCCGCTGATCGTCGGGCTGATCGCCACCGCCGAGCGCATCTCGCATGTCCGCCAGAACCGCATCCTCGGCAACAGCAGTTCCTATGTGCCGACCGACTATGTCGACCGCGCCGCCATCAACGAGGAGCTCGCCTATGCCCGCCAGATCTGCACGCGCCATGGCTGGCCGATGATCGACGTCAGCCGCCGCTCGATCGAGGAAACGGCGGCGGCGATCGTTGCCCTGCGGGGGAAGAACAGATAATTGAACGAGGAGTGCGTTTTCCGAGACTTCTTAGCGGAAACTCGGCGCCGCCCCTCACCTGCCTGCCGGCATCCTCTCCCCGTATAGTGACGGGGAGAGGGGCGCTGTCGTAGAAGGTTTCGCCAATCACCAGCGTAGCCGAAGAAGAGCGCCTGCGCTTAAGCTGCCCCTTTCTCCCCGTCTCTATACGGAGAGAAATGTCCGGCAGGACAATGAGGGGCGGCGCCAACGTTGCAGATTGAAGCTCATATCCCAACCGCGCCTGAGTGAAAAATGACCGAAAAAATCATCCTCGCCTCCGGCAGTCCGTTCCGCAAGGCGATGCTTCTCAATGCCGGGCTCGATGTCGAGGCCGTGCCGGCCGATGTCGACGAGCGCGCGCTCGAGGCGCCGCTGCAGGATAGCGGCGTTTCGCCCGAGGATGTCGCCCTGGTTCTGGCCGAGGCCAAGGCCACCGAGGTCAGCGAACGCCGGCCCGGCGCGCTGGTGCTCGGCTGCGACCAGACTTTGTCTTTGGGTGACGAAGTGTTCCACAAGCCGGCCGACATGGAAGGCGCGCGCCGCCATCTCCTGGCGTTGTCGGGCAAGACCCACCAGCTCAACAGCGCCGCCGTTCTGGTGCGCGACGGCAAGGTGCTATGGCGCCATGTCGGCATCGCCGGCATGACCATGCGCAAGCTCGACCCCGGCTTCATCGGCCGCCATCTCGCCCGTGTCGGCGCCAGGGCGCTGGCCAGCGTCGGCGCCTACCAGGTCGAGGGCGAAGGCATCCAGCTCTTCGAGAAGATCGAGGGCGATCATTTTACGATTGTCGGCCTGCCGCTTTTGCCGCTGCTGGCCGAACTGCGCACGCTGGGGGCCATCGATGGCTGAGGCAACGAAGAAGGCTTTTGTCACCGGCCATCCGATCAAGCACTCGCGCTCGCCGAAGATCCACGGCCACTGGCTGGCCCAGCACGGCATCGACGGCAGTTATGAGGCGATCGACGTTGCGCCGCAGGATTTTGCCGAATTCATCGCGGCTTTGCAGGCAAACGGGTTTCGCGGCGGCAATGTCACCATTCCGCACAAGGAAGCCGCTTTCGCTCTTGTCCACCGCCGCGACCAGGCGGCCGAGGAGATCGGCGCCGTCAACACGCTGTGGTTCGAGGACGGTCTCCTGTGGGGCGGCAACACCGACGGCCACGGCTTTGCCGCCAACCTCGATGATTACGCGCCGGGCTGGGCGAACACCGGCCCCGCGGTCGTGCTCGGCGCCGGCGGCGCGTCCCGCGCCGTCATCCAGGCGCTGAAGCAGCGTGGCGTCGGCGATATCAGAATCGTCAACCGCACGCTCGCCCGGGCGCAGGAATTGCGGGATCGTTTCGGCGCCGGCGTTTCGGCGCATGGCACGGCGGAGACCCACGAATTGCTGGCCGACGCCGGCCTGCTGGTCAACACCACGGCACTTGGCATGGTCGGCAATGAAGGCCTCGCCGCCGATCCGGCCTTGCTGCCGGACCACGCCATCGTCGCCGACCTTGTCTATGTGCCGCTCGAAACCCCCCTGCTCGCCGCCGCGCGCGCCAGGGGGCTGAAGACGGTCGACGGCCTCGGCATGCTGCTCAACCAGGCCGTGCCCGGCTTCGAACATTGGTTCGGCATCAGGCCGCAGGTCACGGCGGAGCTTCGCGCACTCATCGTTGCCGATCTGGTGCCGAAACCATGATCGTGCTCGGCCTCACCGGCTCGATCGGCATGGGCAAGTCGACGACGGCGAAAATGTTCGCCGAGGCGGGCGTGCCGGTCCATGATTCCGACGAGGCGGTGCATCGCCTCTATTCCGGTGCGGCGGCGCCTTTGGTCGAGGCCGCTTTTCCCGGAACGGTTGTCGATGGTGTGGTCGATCGCGCAAGACTTGGCGCGCGCGTGCTTGGCGATGCCGCCGCGCTGAAGCGGCTGGAAGCGATCATCCATCCGCTGGTGCGCGCCGATGCCGACGCCTTCTTGGCCATGCATCGTAACGCCGGCGAATCGATCGCCGTGCTCGATATTCCGCTGCTCTTCGAAACCGGCGGCCGTGGCCGCGTCGACAAGGTCGTCGTCGTCACGGCGCCCACCGAAATCCAGCGCCAGCGCGTGCTGGCCCGGCCGGGCATGACGGAAGAAAAACTGGCGGCGATCCTTGCCAAGCAGGTGCCGGATGCGGAGAAGCGCAGGCTGGCGGATTTCGTCATCGACACCGGCCAAGGATTGGAGGCGGCTCGTGCCGCCGTTGCCGCCATTATCGCCGAGCTCTCCGGGGGGTCTGGTCGCTGACGCTTTCCTTCTCCCCTTGTGGGAGAAGGTGTCGCCGAAGGCGACGGATGAGCGACTATCTGAGGTGTCAAGTTGCATTTGCGAATTCGTTACGCGCGTCGCGTGCTTTTGCATTGAGAATGACGAGCAGCTTGCGGGCGAGCGCAATGCGGATGACCATTTTCTCCTTTCCGGCAGTCTGCAACCGTTGCTTGAAAGCTGCCAGATGCGGATCATATTTGGCAACGATGCTGGCAACGAGAAAGAGGACGCCGCGCGGCCCTGCCCGACCGCCGCGCACTGGTCTTCGACCGCTGCGCTTGCCACTGTCATTGGCGATCGGCGCCAGGCCGGCCAACTTGGCG
>NZ_QZXA01000038.1 GCF_003601985.1 Mesorhizobium jarvisii | reverse complement strand
GGTATGGGCGTGTACATAAACAACAAATCGACGAATTTCTTGCTGCTGCGTTTGCAGATATTCAGCCATGAAAGGCGCACAAAAATAATAAGGAGAACATTTTATGATCGAAATTACTGTCCCTGTATTACCGGAATCTGTCACGGAAGGCACGCTGACAACCTGGTGTAAACAAGAAGGCGAGCACGTAAAACGCGATGATGTGATTGCCGAGCTGGAAACCGATAAAGTCATTCTGGAAATACCGGCCCCGCACGATGGCGTGTTAAGCAATATTATCGTCAGCGAAGGTAGCACGGTCACGTCCGCGCAACTGTTGGCGCATCTTAAGCCGCAAGCTGTCATAGAAGAAACCGTCACACCAGTCACCGAAACCCTGGCGATGCCTTCCGCACGGCTGGAGGCACAGCGTAGTGG
>NZ_QZXA01000037.1 GCF_003601985.1 Mesorhizobium jarvisii | reverse complement strand
CCGCCTCCACCATGAACGCGGTGGCCGAGGCGCTGGGCCTCTCGCTGCCCGGCTGCGCCGCCATTCCCGCGCCCTACCGCGAGCGCGGCCAGATGGCCTATGCCACCGGCCGCCGCATCGTCGAGATGGCGCACGAAGACCTGCGCCCCTCGCGCGTGCTCACCCGCGAGAGCTTCCTCAACGCGCTGGCGGTGGTCAGCTGCGCGGGCGGCTCCAGCAACGCGCAGGTGCACATCCAGGCGATGGCGCGCCATGCCGGCGTCGAACTCCATCCGCGCGACTGGACGGACCATGCCTACGACCTGCCGCTGCTGGTCAACATGCAGCCCGCCGGCAAGTACCTGGGCGAGCGCTTCTTCCGCGCCGGCGGCGTGCCGGCGGTGATGTGGGAGCTGCTGCAGGCCGGCCGGCTGCACGGCGAC
>NZ_QZXA01000036.1 GCF_003601985.1 Mesorhizobium jarvisii | reverse complement strand
GAACTGAACCTGCTGGACAGCCGCGCGGTGCATGATTTCTTTGCCAGCGAACGTATTGACCAGGTCTATCTGGCGGCGGCGAAAGTGGGCGGCATTGTTGCCAACAACACCTATCCGGCGGATTTCATCTACCAGAACATGATGATTGAGAGCAACATCATTCACGCCGCGCATCAGAACGACGTGAACAAACTGCTGTTTCTCGGATCGTCCTGTATCTACCCGAAACTGGCAAAACAGCCGATGGCAGAAAGCGAATTATTGCAGGGCACGCTGGAGCCGACCAACGAGCCTTACGCCATTGCCAAAATCGCCGGGATCAAACTGTGCGAATCTTACAACCGCCAGTATGGACGCGATTACCGCTCAGTCATGCCGACCAACCTGTATGGCCCGCATGACAACTTCCACCCGAGTAATTCGCATG
>NZ_QZXA01000035.1 GCF_003601985.1 Mesorhizobium jarvisii | reverse complement strand
TGCCGCCTTCTCGTCCCTTGAAGCCGTGTTTGAGCGCATTGGTCAGCAATTCGTTCACAACCAGCCCCGTGGGCATCGCAACGTTAATCGACACGGGATAGGTATCCACCTTCATGTCCAGGCGTATGCCTTCCACCGCATGCGAAGCCATTACCGCCGATGCTATCTGGCTGAGATAGATACCAAGATCGACCTCATCCTTCTGCTCGTCGTTCGACAGCGCCTGGTAGCGTCGACGCGGCCGGCCAACCTCTCCAACCGTTTCTGGTCGGGCTGATGCTCTTGTGCAGCGCTTCCTCTGCTATTACTCGAAGGCGGACCTTGGGCCCGCCTTCGACGTCCGGCTAGATTCAGCCGCCCATCTTCTTTGCCATGGCGCAGAAATCTGCGTGCGACTTGTTGAGCGTGGTATCGCCGCAATCTTTCAACACCGC
>NZ_QZXA01000034.1 GCF_003601985.1 Mesorhizobium jarvisii | reverse complement strand
CGACCGGGGCAACCGGCGCAACTGGCTCGACCGGGGCAACCGGCGCAACTGGCTCGACCGGCGCCACCGGCTCGACAGGAGCAACCGGCGCAACCGGCTCGACCGGAGCGACTGGCTCGACCGGAGCAACCGGCTCGACTGGCGCAACCGGCTCGACCGGGGCAACTGGCTCGACCGGCGCGACCGGAGCAACCGGCTCGACCGGAGCGACTGGCTCGACCGGAGCAACCGGCTCGACCGGAGCGACTGGCTCGACAGGGGCAACCGGTTCGACTGGCGCCACTGGCTCGACAGGGGCAACTGGCTCGACCGGCTCGACCGGGGCGACCGGCTCGACAGGCTCGACCGGGGCGACCGGCTCGACCGGAGCAACCGGTTCGACTGGCGCCACTGGCTCGACAGGAGCAACTGGCTCGACCGGCGCGACAGGCTCGACCGGCGC
>NZ_QZXA01000033.1 GCF_003601985.1 Mesorhizobium jarvisii | reverse complement strand
TCTTGAAATCCTTTTCCGTCTTCAATGTTTTCATGCCGGCATCGGTGAAGAACGGCGACATCTTTGCCGGATCGTCGAGTGCAGATGTGTTGCCAGCGGCAAGAGCCGAACCGGTCATCATGGAAAGGGCAATCGCGCCCACTGTGAGCTTCTTGATATTCATTGTTTCCTCCGTCGTTGGGTCATGCAGCATGACCTTCGGAAAAAACGTGGATTACGGAACTCGGTTCCCAGCGCTCCACTAGCGCAATCCCTGCATCATGAATTTGTAGATCGTGCCGATTTCCTCGTCGATCTCTTGGGCGGAAATGCCTTGTGCTTCAGCCCCGTTTCGCATCCACAGCCATTTCGATGATCAGCAGTACGTGGTCACTGATCGGATCGTCGGATAGATGGTCCGAAATCCAAAGATAGAGAAAATCGCTCCCTCGCTTGCTCATTCCTCACGAAAATCCTGCAGCGAACCGTGCCGCAGATCCTCTTCGCCGCGCAAGTGCTTC
>NZ_QZXA01000032.1 GCF_003601985.1 Mesorhizobium jarvisii | reverse complement strand
AAATCCTGCAGCGAACCGTGCCGCAGATCCTCTTCGCCGCGCAAGTGCTTCACACGGCCAATGATGCCAGGCTTGACCCATTGCGTCGCCGGTCGCTTCATCCCCTGGGGCGCAGGCCCGGCATGCTCCTGGACACGCTTCCACAGCCGCTCGCGGATAGCCTGGCTGGAGTTGATGAAGGCCGAACCGACATAGCGGCCGGTTTTGCGATCGGCCATCAGGGCAAAGGCCGGCTTGCCGGCTTCACGCTCGACGCCAATTAGCTCGTATTCGTCGACAGAGTAGCATTTCGCCTTCAACCAGCTCGTCGACGGACCGCTGCGGTATTTGCTATCCTTGCGCTTCGAAACCATGCCCTCAAGCCCAGCCTGCTCGAGCAGATGGAAGATGGCCTTCGCTTCGCCCGGCAATGGCTCGCTGAACTGAATACGCCCGCCGGGCTCGATCATGCTGGCCAGGATCTCGCGGCGCTCCTCCAGCGCCATTTCGCGAAGGTCGTGGCCGTTGAGGTGCAGAAGGTCGAAGGCCACGAAATACAGGTCGTGTCGCCGCCTGGTGATCGCCTTTCGCAGCTCGCCGAAGTCGGACAGGCCGGCCTCGTTCAAAACGACGATCTCACCGTCAACGATCGCATTGTCGGCGCCGATGTTCGCCGCCTCTTTCACCAGGTCGCGATATTTGGCCGTCCAGTCGTGACCGTTACGCGTGTAGATCCTGGTGCCGTCCTCATCGATGATCAGTTGCGAGCGGTAGCCGTCGAACTTCACCTCGTGAATCCAGCCGTCGCCTTCTGGAGGCTGCTCGACAAGGGTCGGCATCAAGGG
>NZ_QZXA01000031.1 GCF_003601985.1 Mesorhizobium jarvisii | reverse complement strand
CACCCCTTGTATCTGCACGGAGGAGACTTTGTGCGATGGAAGCGACTGAGCCTCGAACCGGACGGCCATCCGATTCGAGGCTTGGCGAAGTCGCCCGACACCCCTGCGGCTACAACCGTGGATGAGCCTGGGATCTTCGTCTTCGTCACGCACGACCGAATAGTCGCTTGGCTCCAATCGCACGCACAAGGCAGGTTACCGTGAACACGACCCTCTGTGGAATAGATATTTCGAAAGACTGGCTCGACGCCCATATCGAGCCGATGGGAGCGGCAAACCGCTTCGCCAACGATGCGGCAGGCATCGCCGATCTGGCCGCCTGGTGTCAGAACCATGATGTCGAACTCGTCATCATGGAGGCCAGTGGCGGCTACGAACGGCTGGCCTTCCTGCTCTTGTGGGAGATGGGCCAACCCTGCGGCATGGCCAACGCGAGGAGCGTTCGCTACTTCGCCGAGGCAATGGGTTTCCTGGAGAAGACCGACAGAATCGATGCCGCCGTGATTGCCCGTTATGGTGCCGTCAAGCGGCTCAAGCCGACGCCGCCGCCGAGCGCGGCCCAGCAGCGGCTCAAGGCGCTGGTTGCGCGGCTTTCCCAGGTGGGAGGAGATCTCACCATTCAAAAGCAGCGCAAGAGCACCGCCGACGCCGAAACTATCGCCAGCCTCGATGAAGTGATCGCGCTGCTTGCGCGCCAGAGCCGCAGGCTCGAAGGTGAGATCGCCACGCTCATCGATGACGATCCGCTGTGGGCATGCCTCGACCGAGCCTTCCGCTCGCTCAAGGGTGTTGCCTCTCGCACCGTGGCGCGGCTGATGGCGCAGTTGCCGGAGATCGGCATCCTCTCCAACAAGGCCATCGCCAAGTTGGCCGGCCTGGCGCCGATCGCCAATGACAGTGGCAAGCGCAGCGGTCGAAGACCAGTGCGCGGCGGTCGGGCAGGGCCGCGCGGCGTCCTCTTTCTCGTTGCCAGCATCGTTGCCAAA
>NZ_QZXA01000030.1 GCF_003601985.1 Mesorhizobium jarvisii | reverse complement strand
CTAGGACGTAGACTCATTACCGCGTAGCCAGAGGCGGATTGCGACGAGTTTGAGGGCGGCAAGATAGTTCTCAGCCAGCTTGTCGTATCGGGTTGCGATACGACGGAATTGCTTGGCCTTGTTGAAGAAGCGTTCGACGAGGTTGCGCGCCTTGTAGAGGAAGGGGCTGAAGCAGATCGCGTCCTTGCGGTTGGCTTTGGGCGGAATGTTGGCCCATGCCTTTCGCTCGGTAACAGCATTGCGCAAGGCGTTGGCATCATAGCCCTTGTCGGCGAGTAGCATGGCACCCTCCGGCAATTCCTTGATCAAGTCCGCTGCGGAGGCGATGTCACTCATCTGGCCTGCCGTGAGCGTCAGCTTGATCGGCCTGCCTTGGGCGTCGACAAGAGCATGGATTTTGGTTGTCAGTCCGCCTCGGGAACGACCGAGACAATGATCTCGATCCCCCTTTTTGCCGTCGCGCCCTGCTGATGGACGCGAACAATGGAGGTGTCGATCATCTGCACCGTGCCGTCATGGGCTTTGGTGATGGCATCCATGAGGCGATCCCACACACCTGCTTTCCGCCATCGGACGAAGCGATTGTAGCAGGTGGTGCGCGGGCCGTATCGCTCCGGCAGATCGCGCCATGGCGCACCCGATCGCAGCACCCAGAAGATGCCGTTCAGCACGCGCCGATCATCGACGCGCGGCACTCCTCGCGGCTTGTTGGGCAACAGCGGCTCGATCGCGCGCCATTCGAAGTCAGTCAGGTCATATCGGCTCATGTGGGGCCTGAATCAGAAACGGCGCGGTATGGAAGCCTAAATTGCGGGCGGTCAACGACTCTTACAGCCGGACCTCTTGGACGGGATCGCCGCGCTCGAACTCCCACGTCCTAGCCATGTTCAACACATCGTCGAATGGCTCATCGGGGTGAGAGGTCGTGCATAGAAAGCGTGTCTCGTCGCTTCCGTCACCGACGACGATCTCGTCGATAATGTCTTCAACCTTCGCGCAGCCTGGTCCGACCACGGCCACGAGCGATACACCGTCATTCAGGCATTGCTCAACAAAGCCACCGAGCAAGGTCTCATCTGATACCGGAACGTGAAGAATCAATTTGCGAGCGAACGGCATAGTCAGATTGTAGGCCGACGGGTGACTGCTTTCCAGCGTCTCACTGATCCAGCATTTATGAGTTCACGGCCTAG
>NZ_QZXA01000002.1 GCF_003601985.1 Mesorhizobium jarvisii | reverse complement strand
GTCTCGTTGGGCACGCCATGGGTGGCCCAGCGTGTGTGACCGATGCCGATCGTGCCGTCGAGTGGCTCCTCCTTGAGCCGGCGTTCGAGGTTGATCAGCTTGCCTTCGGCGCGGCGGCGGGCGAGCTGACCATGTTCGATGGTGGCCACACCGGCCGAGTCATAGCCGCGATATTCCAGCCGCTTCAGCGCATCGACGATGAGCGGCGCAACCTGCGAATGGCCGACGATTCCAACGATACCGCACATGCAGACAGCCCCCGATTCCCCGTGGAAAACCAGCGCTATTTAGGGATGGCCGGCCTACCGCGAAAGTCACATTGCATTTCGTCCGGTGTAACGGACGTTTCTCCACGCATGCACCATGCCAGACCGCTCTTGCAATCCGGTTACTGCAATTGGTCGGTTTTTCGATTGCTTCGGCGGAAGTAAAGCCGCCGGCTGACCGCTAGACTAGTGATCGGCGCCAGCCGCCTTCTTCTTCGCCGCCGCGGCCGAGGCAAAGCGCTGGCGCAATTCCTTGCCCTTTCCGGGGATCGTCTTCTGGCGGGCGCGGCCGAAGGCCAGCGCGTCGTCGGGCACGCTTTCGGTGATGACGCTGCCCGAGGCAATGTAGCCGCCCTTGCCGATCGAAACAGGCGCCACCAGCGAGGAGTTCGAGCCGACGAAGGCGCCCTCGCCGATATCGGTGAAGAATTTCGAATAGCCGTCATAATTGCAGGTAATGGTGCCGGCGCCGATATTGGCGCCCGCGCCGACGCGGGCATCGCCGATATAGGTCAGATGGTTGACCTTGGCGCCCTCCTCGATGACAGCCTGCTTGACCTCGCAGAAATTGCCGACCTTGGCTTTGTTCCGAAGATCGGCTCCCGGCCGCAACCGCGCGAACGGACCGACATCGCAGTTCGCGGCAATGGTTGCGCCTTCGATATGGCTGAAGGCATGGATCTTGGCGCCGCCGGCGATCTTCACGCCCGGGCCGAACCAGACATTCGGCTCGACGATGGTGTCGGCGCCGATCTCGGTGTCGTGCGAGAAATACACGGTCTCCGGCGCGATCAGCGTCACGCCCGACAGCATCGCCTCCTGACGGCGGCGCGCCTGCCAGATGCCTTCGGCCTGGGCCAGTTCGGCGCGGTTGTTGATGCCGAGCGCATTCTCGAAACTGGCCTCGGTGGCGACGACATCCAGGCCCTGCGCACCGGCGATCTCGACGATGTCGGTGAGATAATATTCGCCCTTGGCGTTCTTGTTGCCTACCGCGTCGAGCAGTTTCAGCGCATGGGCGCCGGCCACCGCCATCATGCCGGCATTGCAAAAACCGATCTTCTTTTCCGCCTCGGAACAGTCCTTTTCCTCGCGGATGGCAATCAGTTTGCCACCTTTTTCGACCAGCCGGCCGTAGCCGTTTGGAAGAGGCGGACGGAAGCCGATCACCGCGACGGCCGCGCCTTCGGCGAGTTTCAGCCGCGCCAAGTTCAGCGCTTCCGCATCGATCAGCGGCGTGTCGCCGAACATCACCAGGATGTCGTCATAACCCCTTGATATCGCTTCACGTGCGGCAAGAACAGCATGCGCCGTACCCAAGCGCTCTTCCTGCACGAAGGTTTCGGCCTTGGGCGAGAACTTCGCCACCGCCTTGCGCATCTCTTCCGCACCATGGCCGATGACGATCGCATCGCTGCTGGCACCTGCGGCGTCGGCCGCCTTGACCACATGGGCGACCATCGGCAGGCCTGCGATCTGGTGCAGCACCTTCGGCAGCGCGCTCTTCATGCGCGTGCCTTCGCCGGCGGCGAGAATGACGGACAGGCAGGATCTCTGGCTCATAGGCGAACAACCATAGGAAAAGGGTTGGGAATCAACACAGGATAGCAGTGGCGCCATGCTGCACCAATGCGGTTAAATTCCGGTGAGATGACGGAGCCGCCGACTCTTAATCAGCTAGTCCACAGCTCGATCCTAACAGCAATAGCGGCATTGGCGATCTACCCCAGCCGGCCCAGCACCGGGAAATTCTCCAGCAGCCAGTAGGACACGGTCTGCACGCCGCCGGTGAGGAAAAACACGCCGGCGACCACCAGCAGCGCGCCGATCGCCTTTTCGACGCGGCCGAGATGGACGCGGAATTTGCCGAGGAAGCGCATGAAGGCGCCGGAAAATAGCGCCGCGATCAGGAAGGGGATGCCCAGCCCGAGCGAATATGCGGCGAGCAGCAGCGCGCCCTCGCCCACCGTTTCGCGCCCGCCGGCCAGCGTCAGGATCGGCCCCAGCACCGGACCGATACAGGGCGTCCAGCCGAAGGCGAAGGCCAGCCCCATGACATAGGCGGCGACGGCACTGGCCGGCTTGCCTTGCGACTGGAAGCGCGCCTCGCGCGACAGCAGCGGAATGCGCAATATGTCGAGGAAATTCAGGCCCATAAGGATGATCAGCACGCCAGCGCCCATCGCCAGCGGCTCCTGCCAGACGCGCAGCAGCCGGCCGATGGTCGAGGCGCCGGCGCCGAGTGCCACGAACACCGTCGAGAAGCCGAGCACGAAGGCGATCGAGGAATAGAGCAGCGCGCCGCGTGTGCCTTCGCGGGCCGTGACACCGGCATTGCCGCGAAAATCGTCGACCGACACGCCTGCCATGTAGCAGAGATAGGGCGGCACCAGCGGCAGCACGCAAGGCGACAGGAACGAGATGGCTCCCGCCCCGACGGCGCTGACATAGCCGATGTCCAATGCCATTCCAAAACTCCAAACGCTCCCCGGCGGATATAGCGACGGCCGGGCATGTCTGCCAATCACCATTGTGTCGAAATTCAGCGGCATACGGACATGGGGACGAAAGCGCCGGCCCGGGACGTTGATATCAAAGAGGCCGCGATTTCCCGCGCCTCTCCAATATCAGCCAGGGAGATTTCCATGAAAACCATAACCATAGGGCTGGCCGCGCTGCTTCTCAGCACCGCCGCATCCGTTGCCGCCGACGCGTGGAAGAAAGCCGAGGTCAACGGCACCAAGATCTTCACCGACGCCAAGGGCATGACGCTCTATACCTATGACAAGGACGCGAAGGGCAAGACCACCTGCTACGACAAATGCGCCGCCAACTGGCCGCCGCTGAAGGCCGCGGCCGGCGCCAAGGCGGATGACGAATGGAGCGTCATCGACCGCACCGACGGCACCAAGATGTGGGCCTATGACGGCAAGCCTGTCTACACCTTCATAAAGGACAAGAAGGCCGGCGATGTGAACGGTGAAGGTGTCGCCGGCGTCTGGCACATGCTGAAAGCCGATTGATCCTCGATACCGTCGCCCGCCTGCCGGCGGGACAAGGCTGGTCGCCGGGCATTCCTCCATACAGCCGGCGGCCAGCGTCAGGCGGCCTTCCCCTCGTCGTCCCGGCATCGTACGCAAGCCACCTTCTCCGCGACTCGGCGAAAAATGAATCGGGCCGTTTGCACCGAGCGGGGGACGTCATCCCTCCAAGCCAAAATCTGTGATTTTCTCCATACACTCTAAGAGTGTATTGCTGCGGACAGCTCCGCAATTTGGGCGCTTCCCCTTGACCGGATGCAAAAGCGCGGCCATGTGAGCGGCAAATAGAACGAGATTTCGTCGCGCGCAGCGGAATTCTTCTGCCGCATCACAGCTGATATGAGACCTCATGGACGTCGTCGTCGTCGAATCGCCGGCCAAGGCGAAGACAATCAACAAATACCTCGGCAAGAACTATAAGGTTCTGGCCTCGTTCGGCCATGTCCGCGATTTGCCGGCCAAGGACGGCTCGGTGCGCCCGGATGAAGACTTCGCCATGTCCTGGGCGGTCGACACCGCCTCGGGCAAGCGGCTCGCCGACATCGCCAAGGCGGTCAAGGATGCCGACGGCCTGATCCTCGCCACCGACCCGGATCGCGAAGGCGAGGCCATTTCCTGGCATGTGCTGGAAGTGTTGAAGCAGAAGCGTGCGCTGAAGGACAAGCCGGTCAGCCGCGTCGTCTTCAACGCCATCACCAAATCGTCGGTGCTGGAGGCCATGGCCAATCCGCGCCAGATCGACGCGCCGCTGGTCGATGCCTATCTTGCCCGCCGGGCGCTGGACTATCTCGTCGGCTTCACGCTGTCGCCGGTGCTGTGGCGCAAACTGCCCGGCGCCCGTTCGGCCGGCCGCGTCCAGTCCGTGGCCTTGCGCCTGGTCTGCGACCGTGAATCCGAGATCGAACGCTTCATCCGCGAGGAATATTGGCAGATCGCCGCCATCCTCGGCACGCCGCGAAACGAGACTTTCGAAGCGCGGCTGACCGCCTTCGAGCGCAAGAAGCTGCAAAAGCTCGACATTGCCAACAAAGCGCAGGCCGACGACATCAAGGCGATGCTCGAGGGCGCGGCCTTCAAGGCGTTGTCGGTGGAAGCCAAGCCGACCAAGCGCAACCCTGGCCCGCCCTTCACCACATCGACGCTGCAGCAGGCCGCTTCATCGGGCCTCGGTTTCTCCGCCACCCGCACCATGCAGGTGGCGCAACGGCTCTATGAAGGCATGGAGATCGGCGGCGAAACGACCGGCCTGATCACCTATATGCGAACCGACGGCGTCCAGATGGCGCCCGAGGCGATCGACGCTGCCCGCGACGCTATTGCCAAGGAATTCGGCCCGAAATATCTGCCGGAAAAGCCGCGTTTCTACACGACCAAGGCCAAGAATGCCCAGGAAGCGCACGAGGCAATCCGTCCGACGGATTTCATGCGCACCCCGGCATCGGTTCGGCAATATCTCGATTCCGACCAGATGCGGCTCTATGAGCTGATCTGGAAGCGCGCCATCGCCAGCCAGATGCAGCCGGCCGAGATCGAGCGCACGACAGTCGAGATCGAGGCGGTCAACGGTGCACGCACCGCCGAGCTTCGCGCTGTCGGTTCGGTCGTTCGCTTCGACGGCTTCATCGCCGCCTACACCGATCAGAAGGACGACGACGCGGAGGACGAGGAAAACCGCCGTCTGCCGGAAATCCGCGCCGGCGAGCAGCTTGCCCGCCAGGCGATCAACGCCACCCAGCACACGACCGAGCCGCCGCCGCGCTATTCCGAGGCCACGCTGATCAAGAAGCTGGAAGAACTCGGCATCGGCCGGCCTTCGACCTATACGGCAATCCTGAAGACGCTCGAGGACCGCGACTATGTCACGATCGACAAGCGCCGGCTGGTGCCGCAGGCCAAGGGCCGCCTGTTGTCCGCTTTCCTCGAAAGCTTCTTCGAGCGCTACGTTGAATATGACTTCACGGCGTCGCTGGAGGAAAAGCTCGACGAGATTTCCGACGGCAAGCTCGCCTGGAAGGACGTGCTGCGCGATTTCTGGAAGGATTTTTCCGGCGCCGTCGCCGACATCAAGGAACTGCGCGTCACCGACGTGCTCGATGCACTGAACGAGGAACTGGCGCCGCTGGTGTTCCCCGCGCGCCAAGACGGCTCGAACCCGCGCATCTGCCCGAAATGCGGCACCGGCAACCTCTCGCTGAAGCTCGGCAAGTTCGGCGCCTTCGTCGGCTGCTCGAACTATCCCGAATGCTCCTTCACCCGCCAGCTCGGCGACGCCGCCAATCCGAATGGCGAGAATGGCGGCGGGGATGACGGCACCAAGGTGCTCGGCAAGGATCCCTACACGGCCGAGGAAATCACCCTGCGCTCGGGTCGCTTCGGCCCCTACCTCCAGCGCGGCGACGGTAAGGACGCCAAGCGCTCGAGCCTGCCCAAGGGTTGGACGCCCGAGACCATCGACCATGAGAAAGCATTGGCGTTGCTGGCGCTGCCGCGCGATATCGGCAAGCATCCTGAAACGTCCAAGATGATCTCGGCCGGGCTCGGCCGCTACGGCCCGTTCGTGCTGCATGATGGCACCTATGCCAATCTCGACAGCATCGAGGATGTGTTCTCGATCGGCCTCAACCGCGCCGTCACGGTGATTGCCGAGAAGCAGTCGAAGGGCAAGGGCGGCCGTAATGGCGGCACGCCGGCGGCCATGAAGGAGCTTGGCGACCATCCGGACGGTGGCGGCAAGATCGTCGTGCGCGACGGCAAATACGGGCCTTACGTCAATTTCGGCAAGGTCAACGCCACGCTGCCCAAGGGCAAGGATCCGCAATCGGTGACCATCGAGGATGCGTTGGCGCTGATTGCCGAAAAGGAAGCCAAGGGCGGCGGCGGCAAGAAGCCGTTCCGCAAGGCGGCAGCCGCCAACGCGCCCGCAGCCAAGAAAACAGCCGCCAAGAAGCCGGCGGCGAAGAAAAAAGGGTAGGACGGCGTGGCGCGCAGGATCACCGGACGGAGCCACGGCGATCCGCGCACCGCCGACACGAGGGCCAAGGTCAAGGACGACTACCGGCCTTCGCGCGACGAAATCCTGCGCTATATCGCCGAAAATCCCGATCGTGCCGGAAAACGCGACATCGCCAAGGCTTTCGCGCTGCGTGGCGACGACCGCATCTGGCTGAAAGATATTTTGCGCGACTTGCAGGATGAAGGCGTGCTCACCAAGGAGCGCAAGCGGCTGGCCCGCGTCGGCGCCCTGCCCCATGTCGCCGTGCTCGACATCTTTGGCCGTGACGGCGACGGCATTTTGCTGGCCCACCCGGCGGAGTCCGTAAGCACCGGCGAGCCACCTGTCGTCTCGATCCGCGTTTCGCGCAGTGGCAACGGTCCGGCGCCAGGCATCGGCGACCGCGTCCTGGCCAAGACCTTCCCGACCGATGATCCGTCCGGCCCCGCCTACACCGGCCGGGTGATGAAGATCTTCGAGAAGCGCACCGATGCCGTCCTCGGCGTCTTCCGCGTGCTTAAGGACGGCACCTTCCGCATCGAACCGGTGGAACGGCGCCAGCCCGAACTGATCGTCGACAAGGAATTCCAGAACGGCGCTGAGAATGGCGACCTGGTCGAGGTCGAGCCCGCGCGGGCTTCCCGCTACGGGCTGCCGAGAGCCAAGGTGCTCAATGTGCTCGGCTCGTTGACCAGTGAAAAGGCGGTCTCGATGATCGCCATCCACGCCCACGACATCCCGCACATCTTTCCGGCCGACGTCATCGCCGAATCCGAAGCCGTCAGGCCGGCGACGCTTGATCACCGTGAGGACTGGCGCGACCTGCCACTGATCACCATCGATCCGGCCGACGCGAAGGACCATGACGACGCGGTCTTCGCGACGCCCGATCCCGACGAAAAAAACCCGGGCGGCGTGATCGCCACCGTGGCGATCGCCGACGTCGCAGCCTATGTCCGCTATGGCACGGCGCTGGACCGCGAGGCCTTGAAGCGCGGCAATTCGGTCTATTTCCCGGATCGCGTCGTGCCGATGCTGCCCGAGCGCATCTCGAACGACCTCTGTTCGCTGCGCGAGGGCCAGGATCGCCCGGCGCTGGCCGTGCGCATGACCTTCTCCGCCGACGGCCACAAGATCCGGCACTCCTTCCACCGCGTGATGATGAAATCGGCGGCGAAGCTCGCCTATCCGCAGGCGCAGGCGGCTATCGACGGCGTGCCCGACGACAAGACCGGTCCGATCCTCGACACGGTGCTGAAGCCGCTCTGGGATGCCTATGCGATCCTCAAGCGCGGTCGCGCCGGCCGCCAGCCGCTCGAACTCGATCTGCCGGAGCGCAAGATCATGCTCAAGCCGGATGGCACGGTCGACCGTGTCATCGTGCCGGAACGCCTCGATGCCCATAAGCTCATCGAAGAATTCATGATCCAGGCCAATGTCGCCGCCGCAGAGACGCTGGAGGCGAAGAAGCAGGCGCTGGTCTACCGCGTGCACGACGCGCCGTCGCTCGCCAAGCAGGAATCGCTGCGCGAATTCCTGCAGACGCTCGGCCTGTCGCTGGCGCGCGGCGCGCAGATGCGGCCCAGCCAGTTCAACGGCATTCTCGAGCGCGTGCGCGGCGCCGACAATGAGGCACTGGTCAACGAAGTGGTGCTGCGCTCACAGAGCCAGGCCGAATATTCGCCCGGGAATATCGGCCATTTCGGCCTCAACCTGAGGCGCTACGCCCATTTTACCTCGCCGATCCGCCGCTATGCCGATCTGATCGTGCATCGCGGGCTTATTGCCGCACTCGGCCTCGGTCCGGGAGGACTGACACAGGACGAAGCAGCTCGTCTCAAAGACGTTGCGATCCTGATCTCCGGCACGGAACGGCGTGCCATGGCGGCCGAGCGCGACACGGTCGACCGGCTGATTGCAGCCTATCTCGCCGAACGCATCGACGACCGGTTCGACGCCCGCATCTCCGGCGTCACCAAATCAGGACTATTTGTCCAATTGCCGCAATATGGCGCCGATGGCTTCATCCCCGTGTCAACTCTGGGCGGCGATTACTATATATACGACGAAACCGCTCGCTCGCTCTTCGGAGAACGCACGGGCAATGGCTACCAGCTCGCGGACCATGTCGAGGTCCGGCTCGTCGAGGTGGCACCGATGGCCGGCGCCATGCGCTTCGAGATGCTGACCGACCCGAAGCCCCTGCCAGGCTCCACCAGGTCGTTCCACAAGGCCAAGGGCCGCGCCCGTGCGTCGCAATCGCGACCAGGTTCGCGCGGCAGGAGACGATAATGCCAAAGGAATTAGGGATACAAGAACAGGTTTTCGGCGGTGAACATCACACGGGCCGGGTTGCCCGCCCCTTGTGGACGGCGATGAAGCGCGGCCTTTTGGGCCGCTGCCCGAACTGCGGCGAAGGCAAGCTGTTTCGCGGTTTCACCAAGACTGTCGAGACCTGCAGTGTCTGTGGCGAGGAAATCCACCACCATCGCGCCGACGACCTACCGGCCTACCTGGTCATCGTCATCGTCGGCCACATCGTTCTCGGCGCCTTCATGGGCGTCGAAGCGACATCGACGCTGTCCACCTGGCAGCACATCCTCATCTGGGTGCCCTTGACCATCATCTTGTCGGTTGCCCTGCTGCAGCCTGTCAAAGGCGCCGTCATCGGACTGCAATGGGCGTTCTATATGCACGGATTCGGTGGCGAAAAGGATGGGGCGAGCTCCCACCACGGCGCCTGATGCGCCGCTGGCGCAACACGCCAATCGCTAAGGCCACTTTCGCATGCAAGAAGTTTCCGCTAGGTCCCTGCGCATGGAAGCAATGACCAAGACGGATGTCGACAAGCTCGACAAGGGTCTTGCCGCACATGGCGGCCGGCCCCTGCGTCCGCGCGATGCCGCGACCCTGATTCTTCTCGACCGCAAGGGCGATGAGGTGCTGGTGCTGATGGGGCGCCGTCACGCCGGCCACGCCTTCATGCCCGGAAAATTCGTGTTTCCCGGCGGCCGCACCGATCCGGCCGACAGCCGCATCGCGACGGCCACCGCATTGCATCGCGACGAGGAAGCGAAGCTGCTCGCAGGCCCCGGCCGCACCAGTGCCGCCCGAGCCCGCGCTGTCGCCTTGTCGGCAATCCGCGAGACCTATGAGGAAGCCGGTTTGCTCATCGGCGAGAGCGCCGCCTTTGCCACCGACAAGCGCGACTGGCAAGGTTTTGTCGAACACGGCGTAAGGCCTTCGCTCGAAACGCTGCGCTTCATCGCGCGCGCTATCACTCCGCCCAACCGGGTGCGCCGCTTCGATACGCGTTTTTTCAGCGCCTGGCGCAGCGACGTCGCCGTTGAACTGCCGGGCGGCGGTCCGACCAATGAACTCGAGGAATTGGTCTGGCTGCCCCTTGCCAAGGCCAGGGAAGCCGACATACCCGACATCACCCGAATGATCCTGGACGAGTTGGAAAAGCGCCTCGCCCATGATCCGTTGCTGCGTCCGGGCGGTCCCGTGCCGTTCTACCGGCTTGTCCGCAACCGCTTCACCCGCGAACTTCTGTAGGGCAATTCCAGGAAGAGTGTGACGCGGTTTTCCGTCTGGAATTGCGTAAGATCAACGAGACAGAGTATTCAGCACCCCATGACGGTCGATACCCAACCACAGGGCGACGAACGCGTACACTGGCTGCCAATGGTGGCGGCGATCTCGTCGATCAGCGTCGTCGGCATCGCCATTGGCCTCGGCATGCCACTGCTCAGCGTCATCCTGGAAACGCGCGGCCACTCGGCTTCGATGATCGGCCTCAACACCGCCGTCGCCGGCCTGGCCTCGATCGCCGGCGCGCCGCTGGCGACGCCGCTCGCCATGCGCTTTGGCGTCGCCTGGACCATGATCGCCATGATCGCCACCGGCGCGCTGGCCTTCGTCGGCTTCCATTTCGCGCCCAATTTCTGGATGTGGTTCCCGCTGCGCATCGTGCTGCATATCGCGTTGACGGTGCTGTTCATCCTGTCGGAATTCTGGATCAGCACATCGGCACCGCCGCACCGGCGCGGCCTTGTTCTTGGCATCTACGCCACCGTCCTGTCGCTCGGTTTTGCCGCCGGGCCGTGGCTGTTCGCGCATCTCGGCAGCTCCGGCTTCAGGCCGTTCGGCGTCATCATCGCTCTGGTGACACTGGCCGCGATACCGGTGCTGGCCGCGCGCAACGAAAGCCCCTCCATCGTCGCCGATGGCGAAACCAGCAATTTCCTGCGCTACATCTGGCTGGTGCCGACCGCGACTTTTGCCGTACTGGTGTTCGGCGCGGTCGAAACCGGCGGCTTCGCGCTGTTCCCGGTCTATGGCAACCGCATCGGCTATTCCGAAGCCGACGCCGCATTGCTGCTGACCATGATCGGGTTGGGCAATGTGCTCCTGCAGATCCCGATCGGCATGATCAGCGACCGCGTTTCGGACCGGCGCTATCTGCTGCTCGCCTGCGCCACGGTTGGCCTTGCCGGCACGCTGTTCATGCCCTTCTTTGCGGCGAACTGGCACTTGATGGCAGCGCTTTTGTTCGTCTGGGGCGGTGTCGTCGCGGCCATGTACACGATCGGCCTCGCCCATCTCGGTTCGCAGCTCTCCGGCCACGAACTGGCGTCGGCCAACGCGGCCTTCGTGCTGTGCTACGGTGTCGGCATGGTGCTTGGCCCACAGGCGATCGGCATCGGCATGGACAGTTTCGGGCCTTCCGGCTTCGGCTGGTCGCTTGGCCTCTTCTTCGGCGCCTACATCGCCCTGGTCTGCTTCAGGCTGGTACGCAAGATCCTTTTGTAGCGTCGGGGATAGCGATTCTGTTCCCGCACGCGGCAGGCTGCTGACAGAACCATGTCAGCAGCCGCGCGGTAAAAGAGTGTCCCTAAAACATCGGTAGTTGAGGACACTCCCATGATCGACAGCGGCTTTGAAACCACATCCCTGCGAATGACGCTTCTGCTGCTTGTGACCTTCCAGGCACCGGCGGCGGATATCGACCGCATCATGGACGCGGTGGTTGCGATCGCCCCGCTGGCGATGGGCAAATATGACCGCAACGCCTATCAGTCGGCGCATGGCATCGAGCGTTACAGGCCGCTCGAAGGGGCCGCGGCCGGCGCCGAGACCGAATTGCGCCGCCGCCCGGGCACGGTCGAGGTGTCATTCGAATTGCCCGACGACCAGGCATTGGCCAGCCGTGTCGTCGAGGCGATTTTCCAGGCCCATTCCTACCAGGAGCCGGTGATCCGCATCCAGCCGATCCTCGCCAGCCGTTCCAAGGGGCTGGACGACCGTGCCAATCCGAATCGCTGGTGGAACACCACCGGGGACTGGAAAAAGATTGCGGCGCCGGAGACAGAAACCGCGTGATTTGAGGTCATGGGACAGTTCCGGTGGGGCGGAAAAGCTCCGCCGGGCTTGACTTTCCAGGCACGTTCTTTATGTGTCGCGCCAAGTTTCCCGCGTCCGGGTGTTTTCCCGTGCTCCAGCGGCCAAAACCCCACGAACAAACGGACTGATACCATGGCCAAAGCCGCAAACATCAAGATCAAGCTTCTGTCGACCGCCGACACCGGTTTCTTCTACGTGACCAGCAAGAACAGCCGTACCAAGACCGACAAGCTGTCGTTCCGCAAGTACGACCCGGTCGCCAAGAAGCACGTCGAATTCAAGGAAACCAAGATCAAGTAATCTGGGTTTTCCCTTTGCGAACAAAAAACGCCGCCCATCGGGCGGCGTTTTCGTATCTAAGTCAGTGTTTTTGTTAAGATAAGTGACGGCCAGCATAACGCGTCGGGTAGCCAATATGGCTGAACCACGAGACGCTATTCCTTAAATTGCCGATTCATCTATTAGTAATCCCTAAACTAAGTGGGAGGACGATGCGGCGTTGGGTTGGCTAGTGGGTGTTGCGATGCAAAGCGATTTTGCAGCGGCGCGCGAGCTGTTGGAATGCGCACAAAACCGCCTGTGCGGCGAGGACGAAACAAGTCAGAGGATCCGCGCCAGGCTAGATGTGATGATCGAAGAAATAGCGGCTGCGGAATTTCAGAAGTCGCCTCTGACGATCGTGCCTTTCCCGAGAAGTCGGCCGCCGAAGTAGCGCAACAAATAGCCCGCACGATACGCGGGTTTGGCGGCACGAAAAACCCCGCTTCTCCTTTCGAAGCGACGGAGCCTCGTAAATCTGGTGAAGCAGCGTACCTGCCCCCGGCAATTGCAGCGCACCGACTGCCGAAGCTGCGGGCTGGGTTCCCTCAACCCCGCCCAAAAGCTCCTTCAGCCGATGCGGTCGCCGCTTTTCGGATCGAAGAGATGCAGCGCCGCCGGATCGGCCGCCAGCCGCACGGTGTCGCCGGGCTTCACGCCGGCCCTCCCCATGGCAAAGACGCAGAGCTGCTGGTTGGCCAGTTTGACGTAGAACTGCGTCGAAAGCCCGAGCGGCTCCACCACCACCACCTCGCCCCGCAGCGCGCCGTCATCGGCCAGCCTTATATGTTCGGGCCGCAGGCCGATGGTGATCGCGTCGCCATCCTTGAGCGGCAGGCCATCCGGCAGCCGCAGCTTCTGGCCATCGGAAAGCACCGCGTCCACCTTTCCGGCCTTCTCCACGGTTGCCGGCAGGAAATTCATGCCCGGGGAACCGATGAAACCGGCAACGAACATGTTGGCCGGCCGATCATAGAGATCGAGCGGCGCGCCGACCTGCTGGATCAGCCCATCATGCATGACGACGATCCGGTCGGCCATGGTCATCGCTTCGATCTGGTCGTGGGTGACGTAGACCGAGGTGGTCTTCAACTGCTGGTGCAGCGCCTTGATTTCGGCACGCATATGCACGCGCAGCTTGGCGTCCAGGTTGGACAGCGGCTCGTCGAAGAGAAAAACCTTGGGATCGCGCACGATGGCGCGGCCCATGGCAACGCGCTGGCGCTGGCCGCCGGACAATTGCCGCGGCAAGCGTTGCAGGAACGTGTCGAGCCCGAGCCGCTTGGCTGCGCCATCCACCCGTGCATCGATCGTGGACTTCTGCGCCTTCTTCAGAAGCAGGCTGAAGCCCATGTTCTTCGACACATCCATATGCGGGTAGAGCGCGTAGGACTGGAACACCATGGCGATATCGCGGTCCTTGGGTGCCACATCATTGACCAGCCGCTCGCCGATACGGATCTCGCCGCCTGAAGCCTCCTCCAGCCCGGCGATCATGCGCAAAAGCGTGGACTTGCCGCAGCCGGACGGCCCGACCAGGACGACGAACTCGCCGTCGGCGATTTCAAGATCGACCGCGTGCAGGACGCGGACGGCGCCATAATCCTTGCGGACTTTTTCGAGCGTAACAGAGGCCATCGATCTATCCTTTGACGGCGCCGGCGGTCAGGCCGGTGACGAGATAGCGTTGCAGGAAGGCGAAGAAGATACAGACCGGGATCAGCGCCAGGATCGACGCCGCCATCATCTGCCCCCAGTCGACGGCGAACTTGCCGATGAAGGTGAGCAGGCCGACGGCGAAAGTCTTCTGGTCGTCGCTGGAGATCAGCATCAGTGCGAACAAAAGCTCGCTCCAGGCGGCGGTGAAGACGAAGCCGAGCGTCGCGCCCATGCCGGGCAGCGTCAGCGGCACGATCACCTTGCGCATCGCCTGCGCACGCGTGCAGCCGTCGATCATGGCGGCCTCTTCCAGATCCTTCGGGATGCCGTCGAAGAAGGACTGCATCAGGAAGGTGGCGAAGGCGGTGTTGAAGGCGGTGTAGATGATGATCAGCCCCGTCAGGCTGTTGATCAGGCCGATCTGCCCCATCACGCGGTAGATCGGCGGAATGACCATCACCAGGGGGAAGGTCTGGGTCAAAAGCAGCATCAAGGCCAGCGCCGCCTTACCGCGAAAGGTGAAGCGCGACATGGCGTAGCCGGCGAGCGTAGCGATGATTGTCACCAAGGCCGCCGTCGACACCGAGACGATGACGCTATTGAGGAAATAGCGCGGGAAATCGGTGGCCTCGAGCACGGTGACGAAGTTCTGCAGCGTCATGTGCGACGGCCAGAAGGTGATGCCTTCGGAGTAGAGCAGCCGTTCCGGCGTGACCGATATCTTCAGCGTCCAGTAGATCGGGAACAGGGCGAAGACCACATAGGCTGCGATTGCCGCGTAAAGACCGACGCCGCCGAAGAACCGTTGTGAGGTTGAGCGTCCCGCGATCATCAGACGTGCCTCACCAGGGAGCGGCGGATGCCGATCAGCGCGATCGCATAGGCAATCAGCAGGACGAGCAGCAGCACGGCCACCGCCGAGGCATAGCCCTTGTCCAGCGATTTGAAGGCGCTGACATAGATGTAGACCGGTACCGTGTTGGTCGAGCCGGCCGGTCCGCCTTCGGTCATGACGAAGATGAGGTCGGCGAAGGTGGCGATCCAGATGGTGCGCAGCATCACAGTGATGGCAATCGTCGGCGCCAGGAACGGCAGCGTCACCTTGGTGAAGCGCTGCCAGGGCGAAGCGCCGTCGATCGCCGCCGCCTCGTGCAGTTCCGACGGGATGGACTTCAGCGCCGCCAGCAGCGTGATGGCGAAGAACGGGATGCCGAACCAGACATTGGCGACGATCGGCCCCCACATCGCCGTGGCAGGATCGGAGAGCACATTGGTCGGTTCCGCCTTCAGCCCCAGCGCGAACAACCAGTGCGGCAGTGGCCCGATGATCGGATTGAACAGCCAGGCCCAGGTCAGGCCCGATAGGAAGGATGGCACCGCCCAGGGCAGGAACACCAGCGCCTGCACCGCCTTGCGGCCGCGGAACGGCTTGTCGAGCAGCAGCGCCAGGCCAAGGCCGAGGAAGAACTGGAAGAACAGGCTGGCAGCCGTCCACCACAGTGTGTTGACCAGCGCCTGGCCCAGCACCTGGTCCGACAGCATCGCCTGATACTGGCCAAGCCCGACATATTCCGACTTGAAGGCCGAGAATTTGCGGAAGGAATAGCTGATGCCGATGACCAGCGGCACCAAAAGCACCACGACCAGCAGGATGATCGCCGGGCTGAGATAGAGCCAGGGCTCGATGGCGGCGTGCGACAGCCGCTTTCGTCGCGGCTTGCCGGCGGATCGGATTTCGGACACGGCGTAGGTCATCGATTGGGCTCTACGGTGGAGGATGGGTGCCAGGAGGCAAAACAGCGTCCTTCTTCCCGTTCGGCGGGGAGAAGATGCAGGCAGGCAGATGAGGTCGGCGCGAACCTGTCGACGTATGGCGCCGCCCCTCATCCGTCACTTCGTGACTCCTTCTCCCCGTAAAACGGGGAGAAGGAGGAGGCATCATTTCTTGTTCTTCGCCAGCCAGTCCTGCTGTTCCTTGGTCAGGAAGGCGGCCCACTGGTCTGCGACGTCCTTCGCGGTCTTTTGGCCAAGCAGCACTTCCTGGAAATTCTTGATCGCCACCTGGTCGACGAAATTGCCGAGGTTTTCCAGATGCGTCGGCGGCGTCACCATTTCATATTTGGAGGTGTCGCTGAGCTCGGTGAACCAGCCCTTGAACTGTTCGGTCTTGAAATGCGGATCCTGGTCGGCGCCGTTGTGGATCGGCACCACGCCGACTTCCTTGGCCCATTCGAGATTGTCCTTGGGCGACAGAAGCGTCGACATCAGCTTCCAGGCATCGTCCTTGTGCTGCGAATTGGCGAACATCGCCCAGCCGGCATAGCCGAGCGTCGGATAGGACTTGCCGCTCGGACCGACCGGCAGTGGTGCCACGGCGAAGTCGTCGGCGCTCATCTTGTCGGCGATGCCGAGCAGCGCGTCCGGATCCTGGTTGAGCATGGCGCACGTGCCGGAATAGAAACCGGTGACGGTTTCGTTGAAGCCCCAGCTCACCGCATCCTTCGGCGCCAGGCCTTCCTTGTACATGTCGGCAAGCATCTGTAGGCCCTTGACCGAGCCCTCCTCATTGATGGTCGAGGTGCCGTCCTCGTTGAAGTATCCGCCCTTGCCCTGGGCGATATTCATGAACATGTGCATGCCGTTGAAGGCGCCGGGTCCGCCGCGCAGGCAGTAGCCGTATTTGCCCGGAATGGCGGAGATCTTCTTGGAGTCGGCGACGAACTCGTCGAGCGTCGCCGGCGGGCCGTCGAGGCCGGCTTGCTTGAACAGCTTCTTGTTCCAGAACAGCGCATTCACATAGTAGCCGTAGGGGATCATGAACTGGGTGTTGTTGACGGTCGAGCCGAACTGCTTGGCGCGCTCGCCCAGCGTCTTGGCGTCGTCCCATTTGGCCATGTAGGGACCGAGATCCTCGAGCTGGGCATTGTTGGCATAGAGGCCCATCCAGCGTTCCGGCATCTCGACCACATCGGGCGTGTCGCCGGCCTGCACCATGGTCAGGAACTTTTCGAAGGCCTGGCCCCAGGGCAGCGAGATCAGCTCGACCTTGACGCCGGGATTTGCGGCCTCGAACTCGGCGATCTGCTTTTTCAGGAATTCGGTGCGCGGCGGGCTGGTGATGACTTCGACCATCTTCAGGGTCGAATCGGCCAGCGCGCTCCCGGCGGAAATCGCCAGCCCCGCAACGGTGGCAAGCATGACGGTCAGTTTTCTCATGTTCAAGACTCCCATTTTGAACCCGTTTGTTATTTTCTGGCTTTTTCGAAGGCCTGAGCGACGTCGGCCCAGAGGTCTTCGACACTTTCCAATCCGACATTGAAGCGGATGGTTCGGGGGCTGACGCCGAAGCGCGCCATCGAATTCAGTCCCGGCGTCTGCTCCAGCGACGCTTTGGCCGGCACGACCAGGCTTTCGTGCCCGCCCCAGCTGACGCCGATGCGGAAATATTTCAGCGCGTCGACAAAGACCGGGATGTCGATATCGTCCGTCACCTCGAAGGAGAACAGTCCGGCATAGCCGGCCAACGTCGCCTTACCGGGATGGTTCGAATAGGCGGGATGGTTGACGCGCTCGACATGGGCATGCGCCTTCAGCCGTTCGGCGATGGTGAGGCCGCTCTTCATGTGGTGCGGCAGGCGCAGCGGCAGCGTGCGCAGGCCGCGCAGCAGCAACCAGGCCTCGAATGGCGACAGCTTGCCGCCGAGATAGGAATAGGTCTGCTCGTTGATATGCTTGATATGAGCGGCTGAGCCCGCCACCGCGCCGGCGACCGTGTCGCTGTGGCCGCCGAGATATTTCGAGGCCGAATGCAGCACCAGGTCGACGCCGTGCGAGATCGGCTTTTGGAACACCGGCGTCGCCCAGGAATTGTCGATCGTGGTGACGATGCCCTGCTCTTTCGCCAGCCGGGTCAGATGCGCGATGTCCTGGAGTTCGAAGATCATCGAGGTCGGGCTCTCCAGGTAGAGCAGCTTGGCGCCCGGAAGTGCCGCCGCCACCGCATCCGGGTCGGAGCCGTCGACATAGTCGACCTTGATGTTGAGCCGCGGCAAAAGCCGCTCGAACAGCCGGTAGGCATCGCCGTAGCAATTGCGGACCGCCACGATTCGCTCGCCCGCTCCGACAAAGGCAAGCACGGTGGCGCTGATGGCCGCCATGCCGCTGGAAAAGCCGCGCGCGGCCTCCGCGCCCTCGAGCGCGGCCACGCGCGCCTCGAACTCCATCACCGTCGGATTGTCGCCGCGCGAATAGATTGGCTGCTTTCGTTTGCCGGCAAATGTGTCGGCCATTTCGGCGTAGTTGGCGAAGGTAAACAGCGAGGTCTGGTAGATCGGCGGCACCACCGCGCCACCCGGGAACGGCTCGTCATGCGCCAAAAGCGTCGCCGCCTCGGCGAGATAGTCGTGATCGAAACCGGTCGGATGCTCGTTCATGTCTGGCTCGAAAGTTTGAGTTTGGCCGCACCGCGTTTGAGATCGTCCTCGACGGTGGCGATCAGCTTGAGCGCCTCGGCACGCGCGCCTTGCGGGTCGCGCGCGGCAATGCATTCGTAGATGGTGCGGTGATAGGGAAAGCTGGCGTGGCCGAAATCGCGCACGCCGAGCGGATGCTCCCAGAAGCGATGGAACAGTTCGTGCATCGCGGCGATGATCTGCTCGAACAGCGGATTGCCGGAGACCCGGTAGATCGCCTGATGGAACTCCCAGTCCTCTTCCGACGACATGCCGTCACGGGTGCGGAAGGCCTGCTCCATGATGTCGAGCTTGCGCTTGATTTCGGCAATGTCCGCGGGGCTCGCGCGTTCGGCACAAAGGGCCGCGGCCTCCGCTTCCAGTGCGCGGCGAATTTCAAGCGTATGCATCAGGCTGGTGAAGTCGTTGCCGCCTGCCAGCGTCAGCGGCATGTGCAGCATGTCGGGCGAAACAGCCGCCTTGAGGTAGGTGCCGCTGCCTTGCCGGCGCTCAACCAGGCCAAGCCCCTCCCACCGCGTCAGCGCCTCGCGCACCGTGTTGCGGCTGACCTTCAGCCGCTCGGCCAGGATGCGTTCGGTCGGAAGCCGGTCGCCGGGTTGCAAGGCCTCGGCGCGAACAAAACCCACCAACGCCTTCAGCACGGCGTCATCGCGCGCCGTCGTCTGAATGGGCGGCAGGCTGTTCTGGTCCACAAATCCTCCTGAATTCAAGTGGTCCAATGGTCCAACCAATTTCTGCATAGATGAAACCTCCTGTCAATCGGTTGTCAGGAGAACTGTCGGCTTTTGCCTTGTCGCAAGCTGCCACGCGATGCGCTTCAGGACATTGCGTGGACCCGCCTCCATCTTATCCGCTAACTGGCGGGCGGCCCGAACCAGATGGTCAGAGCCTCGGCCAACCCCTGTTGGGTTCCGACCCCAACCCAGGCCACATAGCCATCGGGCCGGATCAAAACGGCGGCGGGCGCGGCGACCGTCCCGAGAACCGGCAGCTCCCAGGGGCCGTCATATCCGGCCTCGATCTGCCGGACCCGATCCGCCCAGGGCGCAATGTCCAGCCTGCCTGGTTCGCCCAGGTTGAGAAGCACCGGCCGGGCGTCATGAAGCAAGCTGAAGACCCGCACTGGACCGCTGGCCGTGGCCAGGTCGAGGTCGGGCATTCGCCGCCCAAGCAGTGGATGTCCCACACCGAGATCGTAGTGGATGCCCAGACCGGACATCTCCGCGGCGATCCGTTTGCGCGGCTCATCCATGCTAAGCAGCTCGGCAAAAGTGTCGTTCAATGCCTTGGTGCTGGCATCCATACGACGAAGCGCAACCTGTGCCTTCGCGTTGCGCAGGACGCGAGCGGCGATCGGATGACGCTCGGTGTGATAGCTGTCGAGAAGGCTTTCCGGTGATATCAGCTTGACCACCTGGGCCAGCTTCCACCCCAGATTGACCGCGTCCTGCACGCCGATGTTGAGCCCCTGCCCGCCCATCGGAGGATGGATGTGCGCGGCGTCACCGGCCAGCAGGACACGTCTGTCGCGGTAGGCGGCGGCCTGCCGTGTCACGTCGGTAAAGCGGGAGATCCAGGTCGGATTGTGGACCCCGTAATCCGTGCCATAGACTGCGACAAGCGCCTCGCTGAGATCGGCCAGCGTCGGTTCGCCGCCGATGGTCAACTGCCTCTCGGTCAACACGACACCCACCCGGCCGCTTTCCTCGATCTTGCCTATCGCATGAATTCCGTAGGCGTCGCTGCGAAAGCCCAGACATTTCGACCTCGGCGATCATCCAACTCATCGTCGGATCCCATCCGGGGAACTCAATGCCCGCCGCCTTGCGGATCGTGCTGCGCCCTCCGTCGCAGCCGACGAGGTATTGCGCCCGCAACCGTTGGCCACCGGACAGCTCCACGTCGACGCCGCCATCCTCCTGCGCGAAACCAGTGACGTCCTGTCCGCGATGGATCGGCACCCCCAACTCGTTGATCCAGTCGGCCAATATCCGCTCTATGTTGTTTTGACGCAGCGCCAGCAGGTAGTTGTGCCGGCTGGGAAAGTCGCTGATATCCAAACGGATCATGTGGAAGCCGACGGTCGGGAAGCTCTGCCCCTGCGAGACAAACCGGTCGGCGATTCCGCGCTGATCGAGAATTTCGATGGTACGCGCGTGCAGGCCGCCCGCGCGCAACCCGATCAGCTGCTGGTCCAGCCGCCGCTCGACAATGGCCACATCGATCCCTGCCAGCGCGAGTTCCCCCGCCAGCATCAATCCTGACGGGCCGCCCCCGGCGATCACCACCGCATGCTCTGAAATCATTGATCGCCACTCCCGTTTTCGCGCCTGATCTGCGGGGGTTTTTACGGGAGGAGCCGGGTCTTGCCGCAAGCCCCTTGTGCGCCATATGTATGAATGGAAGGGGCGCTCTCCCGCGCGGGTCGCTTTGGCTGGCCGACACCCGCGGATCGAAGACGGAGCCCGGATTGCTCACAGGCAAAAAAATCAGAGTCCTTCGTGCCTTGGCACGAAGTTCTGATGTTCTGTTTGGAGAAAGGGGGCCGGTCGGCGTTTGGCAGCGGTACGAGGAGGCCACTATGTGCCAGCGCCGGCCGGCCGACCCCACGGACCCAGGAGATGCGGCGGACCTGAGCATCATGGGGTATTTCTAGGGATCGAGCCGGTTGTCTACTCTCGTGCCGGCTTCGTCTTGGCCTTCACATTTACGCAAGAGCTTATGAAAATCAACAGTTTCTTAACCAAGGCTCGCGAATCGCTTGGATTAAGGTAAATAGCTAACCTTGTTGGATTGACCGTGGAATCGGTCGCGGATGCTCACGCCGCCTTGGCTACAACGCGGTTGCGGCCACCGCTCTTGGCTTCGTAGAGCGCGAGATCGGCGCGCTTCATCAGCGCCGCCACCGTATCCACGCCCTTCAGCACCGACGACACGCCGACGCTGACGGTAACCTCGATCGTCTTGCCGTCGGCGCCGATGGCGAAAGGCTTCTGGGCGATTTCGGCGCGGATGCGTTCGGCCACTTTCTCGGCAACGGCGCCATCGGTGTCGGGCATCACCACGACGAACTCCTCGCCACCGAACCGGCAAGCAAGGTCGATACCCCTGACATTCTTGCGCAGCCGCCGCGCGAATTCCCGCAGCACCTCGTCGCCGCCATCATGGCCATACGCATCATTGATCGACTTGAAACGGTCGAGATCGGTGATCATCACCGACAGCGGCCGGCGCCGCGCCACGGCGCGGTCGAACAGCGTCTGCAGATGGCTGTCGAGGTAGCGGCGGTTGTGCAGCCCGGTCAGGCCGTCGGTCACCGCCATCTCGATGGTCTGGGTGACACTGGCGCGCAATTGGTCGTTGTAGCGCTTGCGGCGCACCTGGGTGCGCAGCCGCGCCGTCAGCTCCTGCTGGTCGATCGGCCGCATCAGATAATCGTTGATGCCGAGTTCGAGACCGCGGATGATACGCTCCTCCTCGCCCTCTTCCGCCAAAAGGATGATCGGCACGAAACGGGTGCGGTCGAGCGAGCGCAATTGTGAGCAGAGCCGCAGCGGATCGAAATCGGCGAAGGCCGTCGCGATCATCACGCATTCATAGGACGTCTCGGCGGCTTGAAAGAACCCGGCATGCGGGTCGCCGATAACATCGAGGTCGGCACGGTCGAGCAGCATTTTCTGGATGCGCTCGACAGACGATTTGCGCTCGTCGATCAACAGCACTTTCGGCGCCGTGTCCTCGGACGCGAAATTGCGGCTGAGCAGCTCTTCGATGCCGATATTGCGCGTCGTCGAGGCCCGTAGCCTGAGTTCGTCTGTGAGAGACTTCAACCGGACCAGGCTCTTGACCCGCGTCATCAGCTGCAGGTCGTTAACCGGCTTGGTCAGGAAATCGTCGGCGCCGGCCTCGAGCCCGCGCACGCGGTCGGAAACCTGGTCGAGCGCGGTGATCATCACCACCGGGATGTGCGACGTCGCGGGATCGCTCTTCAGCCTACGGCAGACCTCGAACCCGTCCATGTCGGGCATCATCACGTCGAGCAGCACGACATCGACCTTGCCGTTTTCACAGGTCTCGATGGCGTCAGGCCCGTTGGTGGCCGTCAGCACCTCGAAATATTCGGCCAGCAGCCGGACCTCCAGCAGCCTCACATTGGCAGGGATGTCGTCGACGACGAGGATCCGCGCGGTCATTTCACAAGGCTCCGGCTCGGCTGGAAAGGGACATCAGGCATCGCCCAGGTAAGATTTGATGGTTTCGATGAAACGAGGCACCGAGATCGGCTTCGAAATATAGGCCTCGCAGCCGCCCTGGCGGATGCGTTCCTCATCGCCTTTCATGGCGAAGGCGGTCACGGCGATGACCGGAATGACGTGCAGATCGTCATCTTCCTTCAGCCATTTGGTCACTTCCAGCCCCGACACCTCGGGCAGCTGGATGTCCATAAGGATGAGATCCGGCCGGTGCTGACGTGCCAGGTCGAGCGCCTCCAGACCATTGCGGGTGCGCACCGTCTCGTAACCGCTCGCTTCGATGAGGTCCCGAAAGAGCTTCATGTTGAGCTCATTGTCCTCGACGATCATAACCTTCTTAGGCATCGACATCCCGTCCCGGCCGTCCTTCCGCTCGAAGGTGGCCGTCATGCGCTCCCGGTTGAACGCACCAAACCCTGCTTCACTATACGGCAATATGATTGACGAAACGGAAACCTCCGGGCTGCAAAGCAGCGCGAATTCCACCTCGCCTCGCTGCGCGTCCAAACGGCGCGCGGCGCTGTAAGGGCTTGCCGCAAGCAAATCTTGCCATTACTGCGGAAGAGACTCATTCCACGTACCGAAGGTAGTGATGGCAAACGCGGCGTCAATGCGCGAAGAGGCTGAAACCATTGCCGTGAAGGCGCTGGGCTTCGTCGCCTCTGATCCGGAGCTGTTGCCGCGCTTTCTGGCGATCACCGGCATAGAGGCGCATTCGATCCGCAAGGCCGCCGGCGAGCCGGGCTTTTTGGCTGGCGTGCTGCAGTTTATCCTTGCCCATGAGCCGACCCTGATGCGCTTTGCCGAGGAAACCGGTACGCCGCCGGCCGCCGTCGGCAAGGCGTTGCGCGCACTGCCGCTCGGCGACGACAACCACGAGCTTTCCATATGAGCGATGATCCCGAGACCGCGCGCCAGATCGAGGAACTGTCAGCGGACGACCGGCCGCTGCTGGTGCTCGACGTCGACGACGTCGTGCTCGAATTCATTCGCCCCTTCCCGCATTTCTTGAAGTCGCGCGGCTATGGCCTGACGCTGGCGTCCTTCCGGCTGACCGGCAACATTGCCGAAACGGCCAGCGGCCGTCTGATCGAACAGCCAGAAGTGACGGCACTTCTGGGCGATTTCTTCGACACCCAGGCCGATTGGCAAAGCATAACCGACGGCGCCGCGGAAACCTTGGCAAGGCTTGGCAACCGCGCGGAAATCATAATGCTGACGGCCATGCCGCACCGGCATCGTGCCGTGCGCCGCGCGCATCTCGACGCGCTCGGGCTGAGCTATCCGCTGCTGACCACCGAGATGGCCAAGGGACCGGCAGTGGCCAGGCTGCGCGGCAAGAGTGGCCGGCCTGTGGTCTTCGTCGACGACCAGCCGCACAATCTGGCGTCTGTGCGCGAATCCGTCGCCGACGCCAGTCTCTTCCACCTGATGGCCGACAATTCGCTGCGCGCCTTCCTGCCGCCGGTCCCGGACGATGTCATCGTCGTCCAGGACTGGCACGAAGCCGGGCCGAGGATCGCCGGCGCGCTGGGGCTCTAAACGTCAGACGCAATCTCAGGAAAAGCGCCATGCGCTTTTCCCGGAATTGCAGAAAAGCCGAACCCTCAAGGATTCAGCTTCGCACCGGCTCCGCCATTGTCGCTGCCGCCACCATTGGCGCCATCGCCATTGTCGCCGCCGCTGCTGTCGTCCGCGCCGTCACCGTCGCCGACGCTGTCGTCCACCGCCGGATCGGCGGGCTTCAGCATGACGCCGTTGACGGTGACCGAGCCGTCGGCCTTGGTGCTGACGGCCCATTCCAGCCGGCCGTCCGGCAGCGTCTTGGCAAAACCCTTGACCATGAGAGCGACAGGCACATACTGCCCGACCTCCGGCTCCGCCTTTGCCGCTTCCTGCAGATGCGCCATGATCTTGTCGAAGCCGGCGACATCGACAGTGAGATTTGCGTCGGGTTTCTGCCCGAAGCTCGTCATCTCGCCTTCCAGCGCGATCTCCATGTCCTTGTTCTTCACAACGCTGTGGCCGATGACGACCTTCGGCGCCTTGGCCAGGAAGTCGGCCTTGAGCTGGGCGCCAAACTCGGCCGACAGCGGCGGATCCTGATTGAGATCAAAGGCTTCGATCGCCTTCTTCGCCATGCTGTCGAGATCGATATTGGCACCGCCGAAGTTCAGGTCGATATCGGTGGGCAGCAACGCAACGCTCCAGCTAGGCAAAAGCTGCTGCGGCACGGTCAGCCCCGATGCCTTGATGCCGTAGGTGACCTTGCCGCTCTGAGAAACGCCGTCGCTGCCGAACGCGGTGCTGAGCTGGGTTGCGCCGAAAGTGCCAATCGGGCTGTCGACTGCGAAATCCTTGAAGCCATAGGTGCCGTCGATGCGCTCCCACACCGGAAGCGCTGCGCGCAGAAGCGACTTGAGCTCCGCCTGGTTTGCCTTCAGCGTCTTCTCGTCCTCATTGGCCACGGCAAATGCCAGGAGGTCGAGCAGCGGCCTCGTCTGCACGCCCTTGCCGCTGGCTTCTACCGACAATTCCGGCGACTTGATGGTGACCGGGAAATTCAGCCCGTTCTCGGGATCGTCCAGTTTGATCGCCTCGGCGAAATTCGAAATTTTTTGCGACATCGTGAAATCGACGCCGCCATTGGCAGCCTTGGTGGCGGCGATCGTCGCGGTGCCGGCACCCGTGCTGGCCTCCATCTGCTGCTTGGCATCCTTCGAGGCCATCGTCATGCCGGCCAACGAACTGGCGCCGCTGATGAAGGCCGCCAGATTGGGATCATAGACGCCGGAACCCTTGCCGTCCTTGATCGAAAACTGCGTGCTTTGCAGCCCCTCGGGCCCGTTGAACTCGAAAGATCCGCTTTGCGAAAAATCCATCGAGACATCCCAGGTCCCGTCGCTGCGCGGCTTCACCAGCACGGCGTAGGGCGCGAAGTCCAATTTCACCTTTCCCTGCTCGGGAAACGTCGCGGCAAGCGCCTTGATGTCCAACGTGACCTTGTAGGCGTCGCCTTCGACCGAAACCTTCAGGATGCCTTTGTCGAGCGCCTGTTTGCCGACATAGCGGGACAGGTCATCGGACAATTGCTTCGCGCCCTTGCTGTCGACGGTCTGGCCGAAGGCGGGCGCGCTGAGCAGAAGCGCGGTAAAGGCAATTGGCAACATACGGTTCACGGGAAGTCTCCGTTCGATCGAAAAGACAAAAATCGTTTCGTGCTTCTGGTAGGGAAATACCACCACAACTGCAAGATGATGACGGTCAGGCAATCGGCTTCAGCACCAGCCGCATCAGCGGCCGGCCCGCCTTGCGTTCCACCAGCCTCTCGAACCCTGCTTTCTCGAACACCCCCGACGAGCCCACGAACAGGCCGATCGATCGCGAATCGCGCGACAGGTCGATCGGGCAGGCCTCGACAATCCGTGCTCCGTTGCTGCGGGCGAAATCGATGCCGCCTTCGACGAGGCGATGCGTGATGCCCCGGCCCCGCGCCTTGGCGCGGATGAAAAAGCAGGAGATCGCCCAGACGGCCGGATCGGAAGCGTCGGCGGGATCAATCGGCGCCGAGCCCCTGCCCTTGTTGTTCCATTCGGGCACGTCGGCGCGCGGTCCGATCTGCATCCAGCCAACCGCCTTCCCATCCTCGAAGGCCAGCAGGCCGGGCGGCGGGCCGGCTTCGATGCGCGCCTTGATGTGGTCCTTGTTGCGTTCGCGGCTGCTCTCGCGCCGCGCCGCCGGCGCCAGCCGGAAATGCGTGCACCAGCAGCCGTAACAGGCGCCCTGTTTGCCGAAAAGGTCCTCGAAATCAGGCCAGAGCTCAGGCGCCAGCGGTACTATGGTCGTGCTCATACGGTTCTCCCCAGGCCAAGCTTGTCGCTGACCCTGCACTGTCGTACCATTGCCTCTGTTCTCTTTATGTTCGCAGTGATGGCGGCCCCTGTCAACAATCCCGATTACGGTTTTTGCCGTGACTGCCTGACGTTTCAGCGCGGTGAAACGCGCCGCTGCGAGCGCTGCGGCAGCCCTCGCCTTGCCCGTCATCCCGAGCTTTACCGGCTGCATCTCGCACATATCGATTGCGACGCCTTCTATGCGGCGATCGAAAAGCGCGACAACCCGCCGCTCAAGGACAAGCCGCTGATCATTGGCGGCGGCAAGCGCGGGGTCGTCTCCACCGCTTGCTACATCGCCCGCATCCGGGGCGTGCGCTCCGCCATGCCGATGTTCAAGGCGCTCGAGGCCTGCCCCGAGGCGGTCGTGATCCCGCCCAACATGGAAAAATATGTACGTGTCGGCCGCGAGGTGCGCGCCATGATGCAGGCGCTGACGCCGCTGGTCGAGCCGCTTTCGATCGACGAGGCGTTTCTCGACCTCGCCGGCACCGAACGGCTGCACGGCCTGCCGCCGGCCGTGGTGCTGGCGCGCTTCGCACTGGCCGTCGAGAAGGAGATCGGCATCACCGTTTCCGCGGGCCTATCCTATTGCAAGTTCCTCGCCAAGATAGCGTCGGACTTCCGCAAGCCGCGCGGCTTTTCGGTCATTGGCGAGGCCGAGGCAGTCGGCTTCCTGGCGACGCAGCCGGTGACCATGATCTGGGGCGTCGGCAAGGCGTTCAACGCCACGCTGGAACGCGACGGCATCCGCACCATCGGCCAGCTTCAGACGATGGAGCGTGGCGACCTGATGCGCCGCTACGGCGTGATGGGCGACCGGCTTTACCGGCTTTCGCGTGGCGAGGACGTTCGCCGCGTCGACCCCGACCAGGACGCCAAGAGCGTATCGGCCGAAACCACCTTCGACACCGACATCGCGTCGCTGGACGAACTGATCTCGGTGCTGAGAGGGCTTTCGGAAAAGGTCTCGGCGCGGTTGAAAAAGTCAGGCATTGCCGGACGCACCGTGGTGCTGAAGCTGAAGACGCAGGATTTCAAGCTGCGCACGCGCAACCGCCAGCTCGGCGACCCGACCCGGCTCGCCGACCGTATCTTTCAGACCGGGGTGGAGCTTCTTCGCAAGGAAACGGACGGAACGAAATTTCGATTGCTCGGCATCGGCGTCAGCGACCTCTCCGACGACGACAAGGCCGACCCACCGGATCTGGTCGACGTCCAGTCGCGCAAGCGCGCCATGGCCGAGGGCGCCATCGATGCGCTGCGCGACAAGTTCGGCCGCAAGGCGGTGGAAACCGGCTATACGTTCGGCAAAGGACGCGATGCCCATCCGCCGGAGCCGCTTGAAGACTGAGCCTGGATACCGGATGTGTTGCGATTCAGGTCAGACCGTCAGGTGCGCGTCAGATCGATCCTGCTCGTCACCACGTTCTTGCCGGTTGTCGGATCGGTGTCGGTGACCGTCAGCCGGATGCCATTCTCGCCTCGCTTCTCGACCGTCATCCGCGCCTTGCGATCGCCATTGACCTCCTGGGCCCAGCGGATGCCAAGATTGATCGCGTTGCCCGAACGGCTGCCGTTCAGCTGTGCCGGCCCGGTGCGCGACCCAACATAGACGCCGCTGTATTTCGCGCCGGTGACGTTCAACTTGGCGCTGATGGCACGTGTCACCAAGACGAGACCGCGGCAACTGCCATCCAGCGAGAGCGAGGTTGAGGTCGCGTTCGACTTGAAGCTGCAGGAAACGCTGACGTTCGGCACATCCGTGGTGACCTGTACAGTGCCCTTGCCGGCAAAATTACCCTTGAACGACTGGAGAAACTTGGTCTCATCGGCGTGTGCCGTGCCTGCCGCGACCAGAAGACAGCCAGCAAGCGCAAATTGCGCGAATGGTCTCATCGAAACTCTCCTGTCGATGCTGAAAGGCAAGATACCCTGCGAAGCTCGGCTGAATATCGGGACTCAACGCCCACTGGCCTATCGGGTTCCGCTCGCAACATGCCCGTTTTGCAACATCACGCCGCTGCAACTGGCCCAGAAGAATGGAGCGGCTAGCGGTTGCGGCAAAAGCCCCGGCCTGCGAGATAGCTGCCATGGCACCCACCCCCTCGATCCCCAAGGCCGCGTTCTGGATGGCGCTGTCGATCAGCTCTTTCCTGGCTATGTCGGTCGCCGGCCGCGCCACCACGGCCGAACTCAACGTCTTCCAGGTGCTGGAACTGCGCTCGGTGATCGGCTTCTTCATCCTCTTGCCGCTGGTGCTGGCGAGCGGCGGCTTCGCGGCAATGCGCACGCAGCGTCCCCTCGCCCATATCGCGCGCAACGTCGTCCACTATACCGGCCAGGCGGCATGGCTCTACGCCTTGACCCTGATCCCGCTGGCGGTGCTGATCTCGATCGAATTCACCACGCCGATCTGGACGGCGATCCTGGCGGTGACGTTTCTCGGCGAAAGGCTGAGCCGGCCGAAACTGGCGGCGGTCGTGCTCGGCCTGATCGGCGTGGTGGTCATCGTCCGTCCAGGCGTCAACGCGGTTGATCCCGGACATCTGGTCGTGCTGGGCGCCGCGGTCTGTTTCGGCATATCGCTGGTCCTGGTCAAATCGCTGACGCGCACCGACAGCGTCGTGCGCATCATCTTCTGGATGCTGATCATCCAGTCGGCGCTCGGCCTCATCCCCGCCGTCTACGTGTGGCGCACGCCATCGCTTGAACTGTGGCCCTGGATCCTGCTGATAGCCTTCACCGGCATGTCGTCACATTTCTGCATGGCCCGCGCGCTCACCTATGCCGACGCCACCGTCATTTCGCCAATGGATTTTCTGCGGGTGCCCTTGTCGGCGCTGGTCGGCTGGCTGCTTTACAAGGAGCAGATCGACGCCTTCACCGCCGGTGGCGCTCTCCTGATCCTGATGGGCAATCTGCTCAACCTGCAGCGCAAACCGGTGCAGCCGGCTGAAGTGGCGGCATCGTAGCAGTCAGCCAGTCAGTCGCCTTCGTTCGGTATGTTGAGGACGTGCGCGCAGGCCTTGCAGTGCACGGCATCCGGCTCATGCCGCTGCAGCCCGCATTGCGGACAGGGAAAGAACACCTTGGCCGGCCGGAAGATCGCCTGCGCCAGCCTGACAAACAGCGATATGCCGATGATCATGGTGACGATCGCCGTCAGCTTGCCGGCCATTCCCGGCAGCACGATGTCGCCGAAGCCGGTCGTCGTCACCGTGGCGACGGTGAAATAAAGCGCATCGATGTAGTTTTCCAGCCCGGCGCCGTTTCGGAAGAAGAAGGTGTAGACGAAGCCGGTGATGACGAACAGAAACGTCAAGAGGTTGATGACCGCATTGCTTGCCTCGCGCCAGGGCCTCAGCCCACGCATCTCGAAATGCCGCCAGATCGAACCGCTGCGCGACAGCGACCACAGCCGCAGGATGCGCAGGAAACCGAGATTGGCGAGCGCCGTCGGCATCAGCAGCGTCAACAGGATGAAGACATCCACCCAGGAGGTCGGCTGCTTCATCAGGCGCAGCATGTCGTTGGAAGCCAGCAGCCTGGCAATCAGATCGGCGCCGACCAGCGCCGCCACCGCATAATCCAGCCACAGGAACGAGGCCGAATGCTGGATGACGGGTGTCGCGATGAAGAAGGCGATGATGGCGAGATCGATGACGATTGCCGCAACCTGAAAGCGGAAGGCGGCCGGCGTGCGCCCATGATAGAGCCTGCGCAGCATGTCGCGCAGCCGCGCCATCGCGGAACGATCCTGTGATGCTCGCCTGTCAGCGGCCTTCATGACGATCGCGATGACATGGGCGGCATGCGCCGATGCCTGCCAAGCGCGGCGATCACACCAGTTCCACTTCGACCACGCCGGGCACGGCGCGCATCGCCGAGGCGATCTGCGGCGAGACGCGGTAGCCGCCCTGCAAAGCGATCTCGACCTCGCCCTGGGCCTCTTCCTTGATTACGATGATGCTCACCTGGCTTTCACCGCGCTGGGTGAGCTGGGACTGGATTATCGAGGCGGGTCCATCGTTCCTGACGAATATGCGCAGCGCCTTCTGGATACGGCTTGCCTCCTCCTCCAGCGATTGCACGGAGTTGATGCGCAAATTGACGCCCTCGGGCCGGTCCTCGGCCGCGACGGTGATCACGACGGAGCGGCCGGCTTCCAGCAAGTCACGGTACTGCGCCAACGCTTCGGAAAACAGCACGGCCTCGTACTGGCCGGAAGTATCGGAAAAGGCCACAACGCCCATCTTGTTGCCGGTGCGCGTCTTGCGCTCCTGTTTGCTGGTCACCGTGCCTGCCAGGCGGCCGGCAGAAGCGCCGCGCTTGACGGCGGCCGAGAACTCCGCCCAGTTCTGCACCCGCATCTTCTGCAAGGCCGCCTTGTATTCGTCGAGCGGATGGGCCGAGAGATAGAAACCGACGACCTGGAATTCGCGGTGCAGCCGGTCGGCGGCGAGCCATGGGTCCGTCGCCGGCAGGTTCAACGCCTGCGACTGAGCGCCGAGTGAGGCGCCGAAAATATCGGCCTGGCCGGAAACGGCGTTCTGCTGGGCAAGTGACGCCAATCCCATCATCCGTTCGACGCCAGCCATCATCTGGGCGCGGTCATGGCCGAAGCAGTCGAGCGCGCCGGCCATGATCAGGCTTTCGAAGACGCGCTTGCCGACGATCTTGGGATCGACCCGCTCGCAGAAATCCGCGAGATTCTTGAACGGTTTTTCGCCCCGCACGGCAACGATGTGCTCGACCGCCGCGTCGCCGACGCCCTTGAGTGCGGCCATCGAATAATAGATGCGGTTCTCGCCGACCTCGAAAGGCCGAAAACTCGTCATCACCGACGGCGCCAGAACCTCGATGCCGAGGCGCAGCGCGTCCTGGCGGAAGTCGGCGAGCTTGTCAGTATTGCCCATATCGAGCGTCATCGACGCGGCCAGGAACTCGACCGGATAATGCGCCTTGAGATAGGCGGTCTGGTACGAGACCACGGCGTAGGCGGCTGCGTGCGACTTGTTGAAACCGTAGTCGGCGAACTTGGCCAGCAGGTCGAAAATAAAGTCGGCTTGCGGCTTGCTGACACCGCGCTCGACCGCACCCGAGACAAAGCGCTCGCGCTGCTTGTCCATCTCGGCGCGGATCTTCTTGCCCATGGCGCGGCGCAGAAGGTCGGCCTCGCCGAGCGAATAGCCGGACAGCTCCTGCGCAATCTGCATCACCTGTTCCTGGTAGACGATGACGCCTTGCGTCTCCTTCACCAGATGGTCGATCTTGGGATGGATCGAGGCCATCTCCTCCTCGCCATGCTTTCTGGCATTGTAGGTCGGGATGTTCTCCATCGGGCCTGGCCGGTAGAGGGCGACGAGCGCGATGATGTCCTCGATGCAGTCGGGCCGCATGCCTATCAGCGCCTTGCGCATGCCGGCACTTTCCACCTGGAACACGCCGACCACCTCGCCGCGCGACAGCATGGCGTAGGTCTCGGGGTCGTCGAGCGGGATCGTCGCCAGGTCGATGTCGATACCGCGCCGGCGGATCAGCTTGACCGCCGTCTCCAGCACGGTCAGCGTCTTCAGGCCGAGGAAGTCGAACTTCACCAGCCCGGCCTGCTCGACATATTTCATGTTGAACTGGGTGACCGGCATGTCCGAGCGCGGATCGCGGTACATCGGCACCAGTTCCGACAAAGGCCGGTCGCCGATGACGATGCCGGCGGCGTGCGTAGAAGCGTGGCGGTAAAGACCTTCCAGCTTCTGAGCCATGTCGAGCAGCGTCTGGACGATCGGCTCCTTCTCGGCCTCTTCGGCAAAGCGCGGCTCATTGGCAATGGCGTCCGCCAGCTTGACCGGATTGGCAGGGTTCTGCGGCACCATTTTGGACAGCTTGTCGACCTGGCCATAGGGCATCTGCAGCACGCGGCCGACATCGCGCAGCACGGCGCGGGCCTGCAGTGTACCGAAGGTGATGATCTGGCCGACCTGGTCGCGGCCGTATTTCTGCTGGACGTAGCGGATCACCTCTTCGCGGCGATCCTGGCAGAAGTCGATGTCGAAGTCGGGCATCGACACGCGGTCGGGATTGAGGAAGCGCTCGAACAGCAGCGAGAAGCGCAGCGGATCGATGTCGGTGATGGTCGTCGAATAGGCGACCAGCGACCCGGCGCCCGAACCACGGCCCGGTCCAACCGGAATGCCTTGCGCCTTGGCCCATTTGATGAAGTCGGCAACGATCAGGAAGTAGCCGGGGAATTTCATCTTCTCGATGATGCCGAGCTCGAATTCCAGCCGTTCGCGATACTGCTCGACCGTGTAGCCCGGAGTCGGTCCGTGCAGGGCGAGCCGTGCGTCGAGCCCCTCACGCGCCTGGCGGGCGAGCTCCGCGGCCTCGGCCTTTTCGGCCGCATCCTTGTCGGAGGCATCGCCGCCAGTGAAGCGTGGCAGGATCGGGCTGCGGGTTTTCGGATAATAGGAACAGCGCTGGGCGATCTCGACCGTATTGTCGATCGCTTCCGGCAGGTCGGCGAACAGCTTTGCCATGTCGGCCTGGCTGCGCAGGAAATTGTCCGGCGACAACCGGCGGCGGGTATCGACAGCGACAACGGAGCCCTCGGCGATGGCGATCAGCGCGTCATGCGCCTCATAATCGTCGCGTGAAGAGAAAAACGCCTCGTTGGTGGCGACAAGCGGAAGTTCGTGCGCATAGGCGAGATCGATCGTCTGATGTTCGATGACCCGGTCATAGCCCGCGACCCGGTCCAATTCGACATAGAGCCGGTCGCCGAACATCGCCTTGAGCGTCAAAAGCCGAACCTCGGCCAGATCGCGGCGATCCTCCTTCAAGGCATTGCCGATCGGGCCGCGTGGCCCGCCGCTGAGGCAGATCAGCCCATCGGCCTTTCCCTCCAGCATCTCGGTCGTCAGATGCACCGCCTCGCCGGGCGGTGTTTCCAGATAGACGCGGCTGACCAGCCTGACCAGGTTGGAATAACCGGCTTCGGTCGCGGCGAGCAGAACGACCGGCCGCATTTCCGGGCCTTGCCGCCGGCGATCCCGCTGGCCGTCGCTGTTTTCGCCGGAAAAGGCGAGCGCGATCTGGCAGCCGATGATCGGTTGGATGCCCTCCTTCACCGCCTTCTGCGCGAATTCGAGCGCGCCGAACAGATTGTTGGTGTCGGTGACGGCGATCGCCGGCGCCTCGTCCTTCACGGCATGGCCGACGATCTTGCCGAGTTGGAGCGCGCCCTCGAGCAGCGAATAGGCCGAATGCACGCGCAGATGCACGAACGGCCGCGCCGGCACCTCCGGCCGCGCCGCCGCTATCGCGGCTTCGCGCTTCAGGGGGTCGCGTGGGAGTTTGTCATCCGCCATGATTTCTCGCGCTGTCGAAGGCCTTGAGTCGATGGAGATATATTGTCCGGGACAGGGCGATACCAGTCCAGCACAAACGACCGCCAATCACAGGCTTGCCGAATGCACGGCGCCTCACCTCAGAGATTGTTTCGACGTTCGCTCCGGCGAGTCATATGATGGTGGTTTCGAGAACCGGAGCGCAAGTAGAACGGGAAGCGCAGAAAACGCCTTCAGATGGCGGCCGAAGTAGAATTTCCAAACAATCTCTAGGCGAATTCCATGATCACCGCGTCCACAGCCAGGCTGTCGCCGGGCTTGGCGTTGAGTTTCGATACGACGAGGTCGCGTTCGGCGCGCAGCACGTTTTCCATCTTCATCGCCTCGACGACGGCCAAGGTCTCGCCGGCCTTGACCTCCTGGCCCTCGGTGACAGCGATCGACACGACGAGGCCGGGCATCGGGCAAAGCAGCAGTTTCGACGTGTCCGGCGCCACCTTCTCCGGCATCAGCCGTTCCAGCTCGGCGATGCGCGGCAGCATGGCGCGCGCGGTCACCGACATGCCTTTCCAGGCGATGCGAAGACCGTTGGCGACAGGCCGGATCTGGGCGACAACGGAGCGCTTGCCGACCGTGCCGCGCCAGATCAGGTCGCCCGGCCGCCAGTCGGATGAAACGGTCAGCGCCTTGCCGCCGTCGATCGACAGGTCGATCTCCATCGGAATGGATATCATGCCTTCGAGGATGGACGCCTGGAGGTAGTCGTCGCCGAGCTTCACCACCCAATCGCGCTTGAGCGCACCCGAATGCGGCGCCAACCGCCCGCCCAGCCGGTCGAGCCGGTCGCGGCGCAGCAATTCCACCGCGGTCACGATCGAGGTGAGAACTGCTTTTTCTTCGCTGTTCGGCACGACGGGCGCAAAACCGTCGGGATATTCCTCGGCTATGAAGCCGGTCGATATCGCCCCTTCCCGCCAGCGCGGATGCTGCATCAGCGCCGCCAGGAACGGAATGTTGTGCTCGATACCGTCGACCACAAAACTGTCGAGCGCTTCCGACATGGCATCGATCGCTTCGATGCGCGTCGGCGCCCAGGTGCACAATTTGGCGAGCATCGGGTCATAGAACATCGAAATCTCGGAGCCTTCGGTGACGCCGGTGTCGTTGCGGATGATCACATCGCCGAATTGCCCTTCCTCCGGCGGCCGGTAGCGCGTCAGCCGGCCGATCGACGGCAGGAAATTGCGATGCGGGTCCTCGGCATAGAGCCGGCTTTCCACCGCCCAGCCATTCAGCTTGATGTCGCTTTGCTTCAAGGCGAGCTTCTCACCGGCGGCGACGCGGATCATCTGCTCGACCAGATCTATGCCGGTGACGAGTTCGGTCACCGGATGCTCGACCTGCAATCGTGTATTCATTTCAAGGAAATAGAAGTTCTTGTCCTTGTCGACGATGAACTCGACCGTGCCGGCGCTCTGGTAGTCGACCGCCCTGGCCAGCGCCACCGACTGCTCGCCCATGGCCTTGCGCGTCTTGGCATCGAGGAAGGGCGACGGCGCCTCTTCCGCCACCTTCTGGTTGCGGCGCTGGATCGAGCATTCACGCTCGCCGAGATAGAGCGCATTGCCATGCGCATCGGCCAGCACCTGGATCTCGATATGGCGCGGATCGACGACGAATTTCTCAATGAACACGCGGTCGTCGCCGAACGAGCTCTTGGCTTCCGAGCGCGCCCGGTCGAAACCGTCGCGCACTTCCGACTGGTTCCAGGCAATGCGCATGCCCTTGCCGCCGCCGCCGGCGGAGGCCTTGATCATCACGGGATAGCCGATCTCGCCGGCGATCTGTTCGGCGTGGTCGGCATTCTCGATGACGCCAAGCCAGCCGGGCACGGTCGAAACCTTGGCGGCGTTGGCGAATTTCTTCGATTCGATCTTGTCGCCCATGGCCTTGATCGCCTTGGGCTTCGGGCCGATGAAGACGATGCCTTCCTTCTCCAGCGTTTCGCAGAAGGCGGCGCGCTCGGACAGGAAGCCATAGCCGGGATGCACGGCCTGAGCCCCGGTTTCCTTGCAGGCGGCGATGATCTTTTCAGGGACAAGATAACTTTGCGCGGCGGGCGAAGGCCCGATATGCACCGCCTCGTCGGCCATCTCGACATGCACGGCATCGCGATCGGCATCGGAATAGACGGCGACCGTGGCAATCCCCATCTTGCGCGCCGTCTTGATGACGCGACAGGCGATCTCGCCACGGTTGGCGATCAGGATTTTCGTGAACATGCTGAGGTCATTCCCCTCCGGTCGGTCGTTCCTTTTATGACCTGTGCTTGCGGGGTCAAGCCGACCATGCAAATCACTGCCTTTCAATCGATTTGCGATTCCAATTCATCGCTGTGGCCCAGTCTCGGCACCAGCTTCTAGTTGATCGTGTCGAAAAAACCTGAAACCTTGGAAAAAAATTCGCATTTGGAGGACGCCCTATGAAAACCCGCGCCGCTGTCGCTGTCGCCGCCGGAAAGCCGCTGGAGATCATGGAGGTCGACCTCGACGGTCCGCGCGAAGGCGAGGTGCTGGTCGAGATCAAGGCGACCGGCATTTGCCACACCGACGAGTTCACGCTGTCGGGCGCCGATCCCGAAGGCCTGTTCCCAGCCATTCTCGGCCATGAGGGCGCTGGCGTGGTGGTCGATGTCGGCAAGGGCGTCACCTCGGTCAAGAAGGGCGACCACGTCATCCCGCTCTACACGCCGGAATGCCGACAGTGCCCGTCCTGCCTGTCGAGAAAGACCAATCTGTGCACGGCGATCCGCGCCACGCAGGGCCAGGGCTTGATGCCCGACGGCTCGTCGCGCTTCTCGATCGGCAAGGACAAGATCTTCCACTATATGGGCTGCTCGACCTTCTCCAACTTCACCGTGCTGCCCGAGATCGCGGTGGCCAAGGTCAATCCGGACGCTCCCTTCGACAAGATCTGCTACATCGGCTGCGGTGTCACCACCGGCATCGGCGCCGTCATCAACACCGCCAAGGTCGAGCAAGGCGCGACCGCCGTGGTCTTCGGCCTCGGCGGTATCGGCCTGAACGTCATTCAGGGCCTGAAGCTTGCCGGCGCCGACATGATCATCGGCGTCGATTTGAACAACGACAAGAAGGCATGGGGCGAGCGGTTCGGCATGACGCATTTCGTCAATCCGAAGGAGATCGACGGCGACATCGTGCCTTACCTCGTCAACATGACCAAGCGCGGCGCCGACCAGATCGGCGGCGCCGACTACACGTTCGACTGCACCGGCAACACCAAGGTGATGCGCCAGGCGCTGGAAGCCTCGCACCGCGGCTGGGGCAAGTCGGTCATCATCGGCGTCGCCGGCGCCGGCCAGGAAATCTCGACGCGGCCGTTCCAGCTGGTCACCGGCCGCACCTGGATGGGCACCGCCTTCGGCGGCGCGCGCGGCCGCACCGACGTGCCGCGCATCGTCGACTGGTACATGGACGGCAAGATCCAGATCGATCCGATGATCACCCATTTGCTGAAACTGGACGAGATCAACAAGGGGTTCGACCTCATGCACGAGGGCAAGTCGATCCGAAGCGTCGTCGTTTACTGAAGCAAGCCACACGCCGCCGACCGACCGGCCAGCGACCTCTGTGGTTCACAACTGGGAGGAGAAAAGAATGGCGGAGAAACTGCATCCGAAAATCGACAATGGCCTGCCAAAGGAGAGCGCGAGCTTTGCCGGCGGCACGCTGGTCTGCGCCTGCACCAGCAAGCCGGTCAAGGTGAAGGTCAAGGGGCAGATCGCCCACAACCATGCCTGCGGCTGCACCAAATGCTGGAAGCCGGAAGGCGCGGTATTCTCGGTGGTTGCCGTGGCCGGCACGGGCGACGTCACCGTCAGCGAGAACGGCGACAAGCTGAAAGTGGTCGATTCCGCGGCGCTGATCCAGCGCCATGCCTGCACCGGCTGCGGTGTCCATATGCACGGCCCGGTCGAGCGCGACCATCCCTTCAAGGGCCTGACCTTCATCCATCCCGAGCGCTTCGTCGAGGATGGCTGGTCGCCGCCGGGGTTTGCAGCCTTCGTCTCGTCAATCATCGAATCCGGCGTCGATCCAAAACGGATGGACGGTATTCGCGCGCAGCTAAGGACAATCGGGCTCGAACCCTATGACTGTCTCAACCCTGGCCTGATGGACTATATGGCCACCTGGACCGCGAAGAAGTCCGGCGCCTTGCCGGCCTGAACACTGTAAGATTTCAGGCAGGGGCCGGACACGTTTCCGGCCCCTGTCCGTTTCGGAGGGATTATGCCCGCACCCGCCATCTACGTCGATGCCGACGCCTGCCCGGTCAAGGCCGAGGTGGAAAAGGTCGCCGAGCGCCTCGGCGTCGTCGTCACCTACGTCTCCAATGGCGGCTTGCGGCCATCGCGCGATCCAATGATCCGCAATGTCGTGGTCTCCAAGGGCGCCGACGCCGCCGACGACTGGATCGTCGAGAATGCCAAATCCAACGACATCGTGATCACGGCGGACATTCCGCTTGCCGCCCGCGCGGTGGCGCTCGGGGCGCATGTGCTTGGGCCAACCGGGCGGCCGTTCACGCCCGAAACCATCGGCATGGCGGTGGCCATGCGCGACCTCAAGCAGCATTTGCGCGAGACCGGTGAGAGCAAGGGCTACAATGCCTCCTTTGCGCCGCAGGACCGTTCGCGGTTTCTTGGTGAACTCGACCGCATCTTGCGGCGCGCGCTGAAATCCGCCACACCCGGCTAGAAACCGAGCGCGATCCAGGGTGGAGACGTCATGGCCATCGAAGCCCCGATCCAGAAACCTATGCAGCGCCATATGCTGTTCGCAATGTCGGCGTGTTTCGGCGCGTTTGCGCTGCTCGTGGCGTTGCTGCTGCACGCCCCGCTCGCCTATTCGATCGGCGCCAATGCCTTTTTCGCCGCCTACGTCATTCTCGTCGTCAGCCAGATGCCCAAATTCAGCGGTAAATATCTGAGCAAGAATGCGCGCGCCACCGACCAGCCGGTGCTGGTCATCTTCGCCGTGACGCTCGTCGTCGTTGTCGTCGCCGTTGTCTCGTTGTTCCTGCTTATCAACCAGAAGAACAGAGGCAATTCCGTCGAACTCGGTTTCGCGCTGCTGTCGATCCCGCTTGGCTGGTTCACCATCCATGCCATGGCCGCACTTCACTATGCGCATGTCTACTGGATGGACGGCGATGCGGTGGACGCTGAAACCAAGAAGAAAATCCCGGTCGGCGGATTGCTGTTCCCAGGCGACAAGCGCCCGGAAGGTTGGGATTTCCTCTATTTCTCGGCAGTCATCGGCATGACGGCGCAAACCGCCGACACCAACATCTCGACCACGCATATGCGCTGTGTCGTCCTCGTCCACTCGATCCTGTCGTTTTTCTTCAACACGGTCATCGTCGCCGCGGCCGTCAATCTCGCCGTCAGCCTGGGTGGCCCGTAATAAATCCGTGATCGGGTGAAACATCGGTTTGGATCGCGACGTATCAGGAGGACAATGAACGCGCAGGTCACGCCGCGAGGCCGGGAGACGAGACAAAATGGAATCCGTTGCCAGAAGCCAATCCGCCACCGGACCGGACGCTCCCGTGTCGAGCGACAGCACGCTGATCTACCGGCAGTCGCGGTGGACGCGGCTGACACACTGGATCTGGGCCATTTCGCTGTTCTTCATGCTGCTTTCCGGCCTGCAGATCTTCAACGCCCGGCCGCAGCTCTATATCGGCAAGCAATCCGGCTTCGGCTACAACAACACCATTTTCGAAATCGGCGCCGAAAACACGAGCGCCGGGCCGCGCGGCTTCACCGAGATCTTCGGGCACCGCTTCGACACGACGGGCGTGCTCGGCTGGTCGGGTCCGCCAGGCAACGAGACGGCGCGTGGCTTCCCGTCCTGGGCGACCATCCCGTCCTATTATGATCTCGGCACCGCCCGCGTCGTGCATTTCTTCTTCGCCTGGATCCTGACGACGACCTTGATCGTCTGGCTGGTCGCCAGCCTGGTCAACGGCCATATCAGGCGCGATCTCGCCCCGCGCCTCGACGACCTCAAGCGGCTGCCGCGGGACATAGTCGACCACGCGAAGCTGAAATTCCATCACACACGTGAATACAACACACTGCAGAAGATGGCCTATGGCGGTGTGCTGTTCGTGCTGTTGCCGCTGATGATCATCACCGGCCTTGCCCTGTCGCCCAGCATGAATTCGGTGCTGCCTTTCCTCAACGAAGTGCTCGGCGGCCGGCAGACGGCGCGCACCATTCATTTCACCGTCATGCTGCTGCTGGTCGGCTTCTTCATCATCCACATTCTGATGATCCTGGCCGCCGGCCCGATCAACGAATTGCGCTCGATCATCACCGGCTGGTACCGCACCGACCCTCCCGCGCATGACGACAAGACGAACGAGAGGAGTGCCTGACATGGCGAAGTTTGAGATCAGCCCCAATTTTCAGATCAGTCGAAGGAAGTTCCTGACCGCCGCCAGCCTTGGCGCCTCGGGTATCATGCTGTCGGGCTGCGACGCTTTCGACAGCCAGTTGAGCATCGGCAGCGGCCTGCGCAGTTTCCTCGAAAACGCCAATGGGCTGACATATCGCGCGCAACGCCTGCTTGCCGGCCGTGACGCGCTGGCACCGGAATTCACCGAGGCCGATATCCGCCAGCCGCAGCGGCCGAACGGCGTTACCGCCCCTGACGACGACACCTACAAGGGCCTGCTCGCCAACAATTTCGCCGACTGGCGGCTGGAAGTCTCGGGCCTCGTCGAAAAGCCGCTGTCGCTCAGCCGCGAGCAGCTTCAGAACATGCCAAGCCGCACGCAGATCACCCGCCACGACTGCGTCGAGGGCTGGAGCTGCATCGCCAAATGGACCGGCACGCCGTTGTCGCAGGTGCTCGACCAGGCGGTGGTCAAGCCGCAGGCGCGTTACGTCATGTTCCACTGCCTCGACACGATCGACCGCAGCCTGTCCGGCGACATCAAATATTACGGCACGATCGACCTGATCGACGCCCGCCATCCGCAGACGATCCTCGCCTACGGCCTGAACGGCAAACCGCTCCCGGTCGAAAACGGCGCCCCGTTGCGCGTCCGCGTCGAACGCCAACTCGGCTATAAGATGCCGAAATATCTCTACAAGATCGAGTTGGTCGACGGCTTCGCCAATGTCGGCGGCGGCCGCGGCGGCTATTGGGAAGACAATGGCTATGACTGGTATGGCGGGATTTGATGACCACCCGCATACAGGCCGAGCACGATCTTTCGCCGATCGAGTTGAGTTCGCTCGAGGAACGCCTCCACAACGACAACCGGCGCGCGACGGGCTGCGCCGATGACCGGGGACTGGCTTTCGTTATTCGTGACGGTGCAGGACATGCGATCGGCGTTGCCGCCGGCTACTCTTGGGCGAGCACGTCCGAGCTGACATTGATGTGGATTGACGCGGCCTATCGCGGTCGCGGCTATGCAAGGCAGTTGCTCAGCGCTTTTGTCGCTGAGGCAACGGCTCGAGGAGTCAGGAGAATTTGGGTCTCCAGCCACGACTTCCAGGCACCGGGCCTCTACGAGAAGGCTGGCTTCCGGCGCATCGCCGAACTCGCGGAATGGCCCGAAGGCCACTCCAACATCATCCTTTGTAAAACGACAGCAGCGGACGGTGCACTTTAGGCAACCTTCTCAAGCAGCGGCCTCAATGCCGGATGTATCTCCGGCGAGGCGTGCTTGATCAGGGTCAGCAGCGCGCGCTCGTTCTCGTACAGAGGCCTATCCCCGCCGATATGCTCGACCAGCCATTTGGCTTCGCCGGCATCGATCGTCTCGGCACGGCGGGCCAGGGCCTCGGCCGCCCTGTTCTTGGCCTCCCATTCGGCCTCGATGTCATCGGGGGACCGATAGGCCTCGATGATGCCAGCAAGGCTGCCGGAGACCATGCGGCTGAAGAACCCGCCGATTGCCGGCTCGGCATGTTCGAGGAAGCTCTCCTGGCGCAGCGCCACGTCGCGGGTCGGCGCCTCATAGCCGGCCGAACACATGACGAAATTGGCGATCGCCTTGACGAAAAGGTCGTTCCAGGACGGATCGTTCTTGGCCTGGGCGGTGTGCTCGTTGATCCTGAACAGCACCTCGGCCTCGCCGCGGGTGACGGCGATGTTGCCGTCGCCGCCATGGGCGTAGAGGATGCGGCGCAGCAGCTCGACTTCCGCCTTGGCGATCAGTCCGGGCACCAGCGCGCCGCCCAGCATCAGCGGCCCCTTGCCGTCGATGACGGCATGCGCGACCTGCTCCAGCGCATAGACGCAAAGCTTGCTCGGTGTGGATCTCGCCTTTTCCAGCACATGAACCAGCAATTCGAGTTCGGTGCGGCTGTCGACCATGCCGTCGCGCGAAATAGTGCGGACCAGCCAATCGGCATTGTCCTGCGAGATATAGCCGGACGGCTTCTCCTGGTGGACGATGTAGTCGGTCACCGCCTCGACGAAGAACGGGGCCCACGCCGCGCATTTGTCCTGGGCCGTCTGGTCGAGAGCGAACAGCGCCTCGGCCTCGCCTCGCGTCACCACGCCATCGGCGAACACGTCGCGGCGCAGCATCACCACATCCTCCGGGGCAATGCGATTCTTCGAGGTCAGCCCCGCCACCGGCGCGCTCATGATCAATTCGCCCATTGTCGTCCCCGTCCGCCCCAAAGCGTTACATCGGCCCGCTATATCAGGAGTGTCTTGAAAAACCGGCAAACGGCGTGGTTAGCGAAGACTTGCCGGCCAGTGCATGTCGCCCAAAAGTGCGCAGCGGTTTTGGGAAAACGACATGCATCAAACAAAGAGCTAAAGCGCATCACCTGAATCCGTTACATCGCGACGCACCTTTAGATGTCGCTGGGAGGTGACAAGGTGTCGCCGACGGGCTATGGATGGCGCGTCGAGGGCTCGGGATTCTGAGTCCTACCTGTTTGCGGGAGAGAGCAGCGAGAGCTGCCGCCGAAGGGGAAATCGCCCGAAATCTCTCAGGCAAAAGAACCGTAGACGGGAAAGACACTCTGGAAAGTCGGGGCTTGCCCCCGCGCCGAAGGTGTAAGCGCCGCTGACAGAGTTCCGGCTGCGCGAGTCTCTCAGGCTTCAGACAGAGGGGCACGGACTGGTCGCCATTCGCGGCCGATTGCGTGCGACTCTGGAGACGACATGACGGGCGACGATAGCAAACACCTTCCCCTCGAAGATATCCACACAGCCGCCGGTGCGCGCTTCGGCGCCTTCGCCGGCTGGTCGATGCCGCTGACCTATCCGGCCGGCGTCATGAAGGAGCACCTGCACACCCGCGAGCATGCCGGTCTCTTCGATATCTCGCATATGAAACTGTTCGAGGTCAGCGGGCCGCAAGCGGTTGCGCTGCTCGACCGCGCTTGCCCCTTGGATGCCGGCGCGCTCGAAATCTCGCAGTCGAAACTGTCCTTCTTCCTCAATGAGGCCGGCGGCATCCTCGACGACCTGATCGTCACCCGGCTCGGCGATACAAGGTTCATGGTGGTCGCCAATGCCGGCAACGCCGCCGCCGACGAGAAGCATCTGCGTGAACTGGCCGCGAATTTCGATGTGAAGGTCGAGCCGCTCGACCGCGTCTTCCTGGCCATCCAGGGACCCGAGGCCTGGGCAGTCCTGTCCCGTGCCGGCATCGAGACCGGCTCGCTGCTGTTCATGCACGGGGTCGAGCCGCGGAAAGACTGGTTCATGAGCCGGTCGGGTTACACCGGCGAGGACGGTTTCGAGATCGGCCTGCCGGAGGCGGACGCGCGTGATTTGGTCACGAAGCTGCTCGAGGATGAACGCGTTCTGTGGATCGGCCTTGCCGCGCGCGACAGCCTGCGGCTTGAGGCCGGCCTCTGCCTGCATGGCCAGGACATCACGCCGGAGACCGACCCGGCCGCCGCCGCGCTGATGTGGGCAATTCCCAAGGACATCAGAGCTTCCGGCGCCTTTATCGGCGCCGACGCCTTGCGCGCCGCCGTCGAACGCGGCCCGGCGCAAAAGCGCGTCGGCCTGAAGCCGGAAGGCCGCCAGCCGGTGCGCGCCGGTGCCGCCCTGTTCGATGCCGACGGCAATCACGCCGGCCATGTCACGTCAGGCGGCTTTGGCCCCTCGGCCGGCCATCCGGTCGCCATGGGCTATGTCGCCGCAGCGCTGGCAAAGCCCGGCACACGGTTGTTCGCCGACGTACGCGGCACGAAGATCCCCGTCGATATCAGCTCCCTGCCCTTCACCCCTCATCGCTACCGCAAAGGATGAACTCCATGGCAACGACCTATTTCACATCAGATCACGAATGGCTCCGCGTCGAAGGAGGTATCGCCACGGTCGGCATCACCGACTACGCGCAGGAGCAGCTCGGCGACCTCGTTTTCGTCGAACTGCCGGAGATCGGAAAGAAGCTGACCAAGGGCGACACCGCCGTCGTGGTCGAATCCGTCAAGGCGGCCTCCGACGTTTACGCGCCGGTTGACGGCGAGATCACCGAGGCCAACGGCACGCTGTCTTCCGACCCGTCGCTGGTCAACTCCGCGGCAACCGGCGCCGGCTGGCTGTGGAAGATGAAGCTTGCCGACGAAAGCCAGCTCGCCGGCCTCATGGACGAGGCCGCCTACAAAGCCCATATCGCCTGAAATCAGGACTTAGAGATGATGACCACAGCACTTACCCCCTTCTCGGCCCGTCATATCGGTCCTGGCGTGAACGATGTCAGAGCCATGCTTGCGGTGATCGGCGTCCCTTCCGTCGAGACGCTGATCAGCCAGGCCGTGCCGCAGTCGATTCGCCTCGACCTGCCGCTGACCTTGCCCGCGCCGGCCAGCGAAGCCGAAGCGCTGGCCGAATTGTCGGCGACCATGGCTGGGAATACCGTGCTGAAGAGCTTCATCGGCGCCGGCTATCACGGCGTCCACGTGCCGCCGGTCATCCAGCGCAATCTGTTCGAGAATCCGGCCTGGTACACGGCCTACACGCCCTATCAGGCCGAGATCAGCCAGGGTCGTCTGGAAATGCTGTTCAATTTCCAGACCTTGGTCACCGAATTGACCGGACTGCCGGTGGCATCCGCCTCGCTGCTCGATGAAGCAACCGCTGTCGCCGAAGCGGTCGGCATCGCGCTGCGCCACCACCGTGACAAGCGCAGCAAGGTGGCGTTCGCCGGCACGCCGCATCCGCAGACGCTGGATGTGGTGCGCACCCGCGCCGAACCGCTCGGCATCGAGATCGACGGCGAGACCATCGACGACAACACCGCTGCCCTGCTCGTCTCCTGGCCCGACACCTTTGGCGTCTATGGCGACCACAAGGCCGCGATCGACAAGGCCCGCGCCACCGGTACCATCGTCGTCTTCATCGCCGATCCGCTGGGCCTGACGCTGACCGATGCGCCGGCGAAACTCGGCGCCGACATCGCCGTCGGCCCGATGCAGCGGTTTGGCGTGCCGATGGGCTTTGGCGGCCCACATGCCGCTTACTGCGCCGTCTCCGATAAGCTGACGCGTCTGATGCCCGGCCGCCTCGTCGGCCAATCGACCGACAGCAAGGGCCGGCCCGGATACCGCCTTGCCTTGCAAACGCGCGAACAGCATATCCGCCGCGACAAGGCGACCTCCAACATCTGCACCGCGCAGGCGCTGCTCGCCAACATGGCGACGGCCTATGCCATCTGGCACGGCCCCGCCGGGCTGCAGGCGATCGCCGGACGCATCCACGCTCTGGCAAACCGTCTGGCGAGCGGCCTCAAGGCGGCGGGCGTTTCGGTGCTCGGCGCCAGCCGCTTCGACACGGTGACGGTGGAGGCGAAAGGCAAGGCCGCGCAAATCGCCGAGGCTGCCGAAAAGACCGGCCGGCTGCTGCGCGTCCTCGACACCGACCATGTCGGCATCGCCTTCGACGAGACCTCGACAGACGCCGATCTCGACGCGATCGCTTCCCTGTTCGGCGCCAAGGCTGCCTCCTCGGCCGACAGCACCGTTCCCGGCAAGCCGCGTGGAAAGGAGTTTCTGACCCAGCAGGTCTTCAACAAGAACAAGTCGGAGACCGACATGATGCGCCTGCTGCGCCGGTTGGCCGACAAGGATCTAGCGCTCGACCGCTCCATGATCCCGCTCGGATCCTGCACCATGAAGCTCAACGCGGCGGCCGAAATGATGCCGGTGAGTTGGCCAAGCATCGCCAATCTGCATCCCTTCGCACCGGCCAGCCATTCGGCCGGCTATCGCGCCATGATCGGCGAGCTGGAAGGCTGGCTGTCCGAAATCACCGGCTTCGACGCGGTCAGCCTGCAGCCCAATGCCGGCAGCCAGGGCGAATATGCCGGACTGCTCGCCATCCGCGCCTATCACCGCTCGCGCGGCGAAGGCCATCGCACGGTCTGCCTGATCCCCTCTTCCGCGCATGGCACCAATCCGGCGAGTGCGGCGATGGCCGGCATGAGCGTCGTCGTCGTGCGCTGCCTGGAAGACGGCAATATCGACATGGACGATATGCGGGCCAAGGCCAACGAGCATTCCAAGAATCTCGCGGCGCTGATGTTCACCTATCCCTCGACGCATGGCGTCTATGAAGAAGGCGCGCGCCACCTCTGCGCCCTCATCCACGAGCATGGCGGCCAGGTCTATTTCGACGGCGCCAACCTCAACGCGCTGGTCGCGCTCGCCCGGCCCGCCGATATCGGCGCCGATGTCTGCCATATGAACCTGCACAAGACCTTCTGCATCCCGCATGGCGGCGGCGGCCCCGGCATCGGCCCGATCGGCGTCAAGGCGCATCTGAAGCCCTATCTGCCGGGCCATGTCACCGAAGGCTCGGCGCATGCCGTGTCGGCGGCACCCTTCGGCAGCGCTTCCATCCTGCCGATCACCTGGATGTATATCCGCATGATGGGCGCCGCCGGACTGAAGCAGGCCACGGAGACCGCCATCATCTCGGCCAACTATGTGGCGACACGGCTCGCGCCGCACTTCCCGCTGCTCTACAAGGGCCGGCACGATCGCATCGCGCATGAGTGCATCCTCGATACCCGCGTGCTCAAGGACAGCGCCGGCATCAGTGTCGATGACATCGCCAAGCGCCTGATCGACTATGGCTTCCACGCGCCGACCATGTCGTTTCCGGTCGCCGGCACGCTGATGGTCGAGCCGACGGAATCCGAGCCGAAGCGCGAACTCGACCGCTTCTGCGAGGCGATGATCGCCATTGCCGGCGAAGCGGCGAAAGTCGCCAGGGGCGACTGGCCCTTGGCCGACAACCCGCTGGTCAACGCGCCGCACACCGCCGCCGAGACGCTGGCAGGCCAGTGGACCCACCCCTACTCGCGCCTGGAAGCGGCCTATCCCGCGGGCGACGCCGATACGGCGGCCAAGTACTGGCCGCCGGTGTCGCGCATCGACAATGTCGCCGGCGACCGCAATCTGGTCTGCTCCTGCCCGCCGCTGTCGGATTACCTGGGCGCGGCTGAATAACTAGGCTGAGCGCAAGGCCGGCTTGACCGGTTCGGCCTGGCCCATTCTTTTGCCGCTGATGACGCAGTTTCGGCCGGCGCGCTTGGCCGCGTAGAGCGCGGCATCCGCCTCGGCCAGCACCTCGTCGAGGCTGCTGCCGTCGGCGCGGCCGAAGCCGATGCCGCCGCTGACCGTGCTGCGCAACGGACCGAGCGGGGTAGGAACGATTTCGGTGCCGAAGGCGACGCCGATCTTGCTGGCGAGATCATGGGCTCGCTCTTCCGTCATCCGCGACATGACGATGGCGAACTCCTCGCCACCCAGGCGAAAGGCGTCGACGCCGGTCCTGGCATATTTCCGGATAACGGCGGCGAAGCGGCACAGGACCTGGTCTCCGACCGGGTGACCGTAGATGTCGTTCGTCCTCTTGAAGTGATCGAGGTCGAACATGACGACCGCCATGAAGGGACCGAAGGGCCGCTCGCCGTGGAGGGACATCAACCCGCGACGGTTCATCAGCCCGGTCAATGGATCGGTCATGGTCTCGGCCTTCAGCTCGATCTGCGCCTGCAGATGATGAAGGGAGAGCGTCAAGGCGCCCAGACCGGTCATGCAGGCTACCGCCACGACGGAATTCAGACGTTCGGCCCAATTGTCGGGCGCCGCCCCGAGCGTCCATTGCCCCTTGGCGATCAGAACCACGCCGCAAAGAGCAAACGACCCCGCGCAGGTGCCACTCAGGAACGAAACCACCAGCAGGATCCGGCGATCGTGGCTGCCATTGACCCAGAACATGGCTCCGATCGTCGACAGCAGCACGGTCACCGTCGCGTAGGTGACGATGAAGCCGACACCGTCAAGGCCGAGGAAGGTGAAGGCCGCGCAGACAGCCATGGCGGCAAGTGTCGGCATGATCGCACGCCTGTGGTCCGGCACGCCGAGATACTGCATGGCCGAAAGGCAGATGATCAGGAAGCCCAGGCTGAGCAACGCCAGCGCAATCTGGCAAAGCAGCGGATCAGGCTCCTTGGTGTAGCGCCAGAACAGGATCACATGCGCGACAAGCACGATAATGCCGTACGCCACCGTCAGCACGAAACGCGCCCGCGGCGCGGTGAGCCAGATAGCAAACATGGTGACGGCAAGGCATGTGCCCGACAGCGCGGCCGCGAGCAGGAGCGAACTGAAATCCAGCATATCTGGCGGGGGCCTCTCGAGCGTCGGCGGTTACGCCGCATTCTAGGTCAGCGGCAGCCCTCGAACATGGTTTTCAGCCGATCTTTCGACCCAGGCTGCGTTTAGGGTTTACAAAGCGTCGACAGTGCCCGTGCGGAAATCGGCCCTTGGGCAGCGCGAGGATCAAACGCGCATCAGCCCTTGTTCAGCAAGGCGAGATTGGCGTTGACGACCGTCGGGTCGGCCATGCCGGCCTTCGCCTCGAGCAGCAGCGCCCTGGCCTTCTTCTTGTTGCCGCGCAGCAGTTGCGAATAGCCCATATTGTTGACGATCTGCGGTTTGCGGCCGGCGACCTTCAACAGCTGGCCATAGGCGCGGTCGGCGAAGTCGAAGCGGCCGAGCTCGTCATAGGAGGCGGCCAGCCCCATCCAGGCCTCCGCATTGTCAGCCTTCAGCTCGACGGCCTTGCGGAAATGCTGTTCGGCGAGACCATAATTGGCGTCGCGAAACTGCGCCTTGCCTTGTGCCAGGTCGGATGTGTCGACATCCTTGGCCGCCGGCTGGATCGCGGTCGTCTTGGTCGTGTCGACGTTGTTGTTCGTCGTGCACCCGGTGATCATCAGGACGGCCGCCATCGTGGCCATCGCCGCAAATTGTGTCTGACGCATGCCCTGCCCCGTCGCCCGATTTGCCGGGTCGTTCTTCAGGTAAAGACATTAGAGCAAAGCGATTAAGCTTCGGTACCGAAATGCAGCTAAGATTTGGTTTCCGCAATTACCAGCCATTAACCACCGGACCCCAACGCCTCAAGCGGACGCGGGGGGACGGTCTCACGGCGGATCCATTGCCTTGAGCTCGGCCGGAACCGGATAGCGGTGGCCGTCATAGCGCAGTCGGTAGGTCCGGCTCACCGACTTGCCGGGGTGGGACTGGCACTCGCCATCCTTGTCGGGGAGCGGCTCGTCGGTATCCTTCCGCTCTACCGCGATGATGTCACGGTAGCCGCGATGGATCCTCGGGCTCATCGCCAGGCTGACCTGGCTGGAATGAAAGGATCCCGCGCAACTGGTGTCGCCTTCGCCGCCATGGCCGGCTACGGCAAGCCCGTCGAGCACCGCCTGCAGCGCATTGCCTGATATGGCGTAGAGCCGCAGGTCGGTTTCGTTGAAGGGATTGGGCTGTGAATGATTGGCCATGTCGATGCGCAGGCCGAAGGCGGTGACACCCGGCGCCAGCCCATAACGGGCGGTATCGAATTCGATTCCCCGGATGGCGACGGCATCGTCGTTCATCAGCCTGGGCTGGAGCAGGCGCTGGCGTACCTGCAGGGTCTTCCTGTCGACGACCAGAAGCTCGATGTCGCCAACATGCTGGCCGTCGGCGGATTGGACGCTGTCGATCAGCGGCACCGCGACCAGCAACAGATCGTCATGGGCAGGCCAGACCTTGCAGAGCAGGCCAGGCATACCGTCCTGCGGGACCGCAAGCGGGATGCTGGTATGCGGTTCGAGCGTGAACGAGCGGCCGTCGGCGCTCTTTTGAATCTTGGGATAAGCCTGCCGCAACAGCGCGGCGGCATCGCCGCAATCATCGGCCGCGGCCAGGGCGGGCCACAGACTGGCCGCGGCAAGAGCGGCGGCACACAACAATATTCGCATGGGGATCCTCATGTCGCAGGGCCGAGTTCGGGCAGCAACTTGTTGGCCAAGCTCCGTATCAAGCTCGGCAAGCCGCGATGCGCAGGCTTGCCACTGAACATCGATGTCGCCTAGTGGTTACCCGTCATTTTGACGATGATCGGGATGATCGCGATCATCAGCACCACCGGCAGGATGCACACCGTCACCGGTATCGACATCTTGGCCGGCAAGGCATGTGCCTTTTCCTCGGCCAGCGACATGCGCTTGTGGCGCATTTCGTCGGAGAAGACGCGCAGCGCGCCTGACAGGCTGGTGCCGAGTTCCTTCGACTGCTGTAAGAGCGTGGCGAAGGAGCGAACCTCGTCCAGGCTGAGGCGGTCGGCGAGTGCCTTCAGCGCATCGTCGAGGCTGCGCCCTGCCCTCAGTTCCAGCGACACCAGCTGCAAATTCTGGCTGAGCGCCGGATAGGTCTTGGCGAGCTCCTTCGAGACGCGCTCGATACCGGCTTCCATGCTCATGCCGGCATCCGAACAGACGATCATCAGATCCATGAAGTCGGGAAAGCCGTTGCGGTACTCGCGCATCTTCTCCCGCACCTGCTGGGTCAGCACCAGGCCGGGCAGGAAATAACCGGCCACGCCCGACAGGATGACGAACGCCCAGCGGCTGGTCATCGTCGCTTCGGCGCTGGCCAGCCACTGGTTGAGGACAAAGGCGCCGATCGCGCCGCCGACCAGCGCGGAAAAGCGTATGATGAAGAACGTGCCGACGGCGCGCGGCTCCATATAGCCGGCCTGGATCAGCTTCATGCGCAACCGGGCGACATTTTCCGGATCGCTCTTGGCGTAGAATTCCTGCGCCCGCTTCACCGCCTTTTCGCGCACGACATTGGCGTTCTTCTTCTGCAGCGGCTCGGGCTTCGCGGCCACCGCGCCATGGTCGACCTTGAGCCGGCGCTTCACGTCGTTGCGGTCGCCCTTCGCCGCTACCATCGGCCAGGCGACGGCGACGCTGCCCAGGGCCAGAAGCAGGATCGCCACCGGCATCAGGGAGGTCGGTGCGAGCGAGGCGAGGAATTCGATGAAGCCCTGCATGTCAGAACCTGAAATTCGACATTTTGAACATCATCAGATTGCCCAGCATCAGCCAGGTCACGGACCCGCCGATCAGGTACCAGGTCTTTGGCTCGTCCCAGACATCACGGTAGAAGCCCGGCATCAGCGCCATGATGGCGGCAAACAGCAGCGCCGGTATCGCCGTCAGGATGTAGGCCGACATGCGGCCTTCGGTCGAGATGGCGCGCACCTTGCGACGCAGCTTGCCGCGCTCGCGGATCGTCAGCGCCAGGCCGTCGAGGATTTCGCGCAGATTGCCCCCCGAACTGGACTGGATGGAGACGGCGGTGATGAACAGCGGCAGATCCTCATGGCCGACCCTGTCGAACAGCGAATTCAAAGCCGAGACCAGGTCGGAACCATAGGTCACCTCATCGGCGATGACGCCGAACTCGGTGCCGATCGGATCGGGCATTTCGCGCGACACCATGGCGATGGCCACCGGCACGGGGTGACCGGCCTTGAGGCCGCGCGTGATCAGTTCCAGTGCCTCGGGCAGCTGCATGCCAAAGCGCTTAAGCCGACGCTTGCGCATGGAGCGCATCACCATCACCGGCACCAGCGGCAACAGCACGACGAACAGGAGAAGCCCCATCAGCAGTGGCAAGCCGTACCAGATGGCGACCAGGGTCATGGCCATCGCCACACCCGAGGTGATCATCAGAAATTTCGACAGCGGCATGATCATGCCCGACTGCGTACGCAGCGCGCGGAACCGGTCTGGCGAGAACAGCGAGGTGCCCGCGTCGAGGCCGCGCTCCTTGCGCAGCTGGATCAGCACCTGCTCCTGGCTGATCTTGCTTTCCTGCAGCTTCATGCGCCGGTTGATGGCGGTGCGCTTGTCGCTGCGGCCGGCATAGAGGAGATAGCAGGCCTCGGCGATCATGATGCCGGTCAGTGCTGCCCCGGCATAGACGACATAGATTGCGCTCAGCCCGTCGAACACCCGGCTACTCCTGCGGCCGGCCGGGTTCGAAGTACCGTCCGGGAAACTCGATTCCCATGGCACGCAGATCCTCCAGGAAGCGCGGCCTAATGCCGGTTGCCTCGAAATAGCCGAGGATGCCGCCATCGGCATCCATGCCGGTGCGCACGAAGCGGAAGATCTCCTGCATCTGGATGACGTCGCCTTCCATGCCGGTCACCTCGGCAACGCTTGTCACCTTGCGCTTGCCATCGGAAAGCCGGGTCAGTTGCACGATGATGTCGATGGCGCTGGCGATCTGGCTGCGGATCGACTGCACCGTCATCGGCATGCCGGTCATGCCCAACATCTGTTCGAGGCGCGAAATGGCATCGCGCGGCGTGTTGGCGTGGATGGTCGCCATCGACCCTTCATGGCCGGTGTTCATCGCCTGCAGCATGTCGAAGGCCTCCTCGCCGCGGCACTCGCCGAGGATGACGCGGTCGGGGCGCATGCGCAGCGCGTTCTTGACGAGATCGCGCTGTTTGAGTTCGCCATGGCCCTCGATGTTGGCGGGACGCGTCTCCATGCGCGCGACATGCGGCTGCTGCAGCTGAAGTTCGGCCGCGTCCTCGATGGTGATCAGCCGCTCGTCTTCGGGAATGAAGGCCGACAGTGCGTTGAGCATAGTCGTCTTGCCGGTGCCGGTGCCGCCCGAAATGATCGTCGTCTTGCGGGCGTGCACGGCCGCCGCCAGCACTTCGGCCATGTTCTGCGTGATGGCGCCGAATTCGACCAGCTTGTGCAGGCCGAGCTTGTTCTTGGAGAATTTGCGGATCGACACCAGCGGCCCGTCGACGCCGACCGGGCGGATGGCCGCGTTGAAGCGCGAGCCGTCCAGCATGCGGGCATCGACCATCGGCTGCGATTCGTCGACCCTACGGCCAACCGCGGCGACGATTTTGTTAATGATTCTAAGCAGATGCGCCTCGTCCTTGAACGGGATATGAACCTGCTGCAGCTTGCCCTTCTTTTCGATGAAGCAGTTCTGGTGGCCGTTGATCAGGATGTCGTTGATGTCGGGATCCTTGAGCAAGGGCTCGAGCGGACCAAGGCCGACCATCTCGTCGACGATATCGTCGACCAGCGCTTCAAGTTCGGCGGTGTTGATCGCCATCCGCTCCTGGCGGGTTTTTTCCGAGACGAAATCATGCACCTGCCGGCGCATCTCCTCCTTGGGCAAACGCTCCAGCGCCACCAGGTTGATTTCCTCGAGCAGCATGCGGTGAATGCGCACGCGCGCATCGAGCACCTTGTTGGCGTTCTTTGCCGGCGCGACATCCGGCTTTGCCGGCAAAGCCTTCCGGCTGGTCGGGATGACGACCGCATGATGCGCGACCGGCGTTGTATCAGCCGGGCGCTGCGGACGCGTATCGCGGTTCTGCAGGGTGGAAAAACGGCTGGTCATCCGGCCTTCCTCTTCAAGAAGCCCTTACCGAGACCGAACAGCGATTTCGATTTGGCTCCGGTCGCGACGGCCTCCTCCGGCAGGATGATCTTCTTCAGATCGTTGACGACATTGGCGTTGGGATCGATCTCGTGCAGCGGCACGCCGCGGTCGACCGCCTCGCGCACCAGCCGGTAATTGTTGGCGATACCGCCGACGAAATGCTCGCCAAGGATCTCCTGGACATCCGCCTGCTTGATGCCGTTGTCGAACATCTTCTGCTCGAAACGGTTGACGATGACGTTCGGCTTCACTTCCTTGCCGGCGGTCTCGTAGACCGCCTGGATCAGCCTTTGCGTGTGGCGCAGGCACGGCACCGTCATTTCGGCGACGATATAGAGCTTGTTGGAGCCCAGCAGCACGGTCTCCGTCCAGGGAAACCAGGTGCGCGGCATGTCGATGACGACATTGTCGAAATAGGCCGAGACGAGGTCCAGCATGCGAACCACGACATCGGTCTTGAACGAGCGCATCTCCGACGGATGCGTCGGTGCCGCCAGCACGCAAAGCCCGCTGGCATGCTTGGACAGCATCACGTCGAGCAATTGCCGGTCGAGGCGTTCGGGCTGGTTTTCGATCTCGGTGATGTCGAAACGCGGCTCGAGGTCGAGATATTCGGCACAGGCGCCCTGCTGGAAATTGAGGTCGACCACACAGGTCGAGGCGCCGCGCGTCACCGAGTGATGCAGTTGGAATGCGGTCTGCAGCGCCAGCGTCGTGGTGCCGACGCCGCCGGCGGCCGGCATGAAGGTGTAGATCTGCGATTCGGTGTTTTCCTCGCGCCCCGGCCCTTGCAGGGCCCGCACCACCGAGCGCACCAGATCGGCCGTGGTGATCGGCTTGACCAGGAAGTCCGCGACCTTGAGCTGCACCAGGATGCGCGCCGCGGCGGCGTTGAATTCCTGGGTGACGACAACCACCGGCGCCTTGCCCTCCAGACGGCGCATGACGCGCTGCAGCGACTCGACTTCCTCCAGTCTCGCCGCGTCCATGTCGACGATGATGGCGCCGAAGTCCGCCTCCTGGATCTCGCCGCGCAGTTCGGTGACATTCTTTTCCACCGTCGAGAGCTGGATGATCTCGGAGGCGGCGAATGCGGTCCGCGTGTCCTGCACGAAGGTCCTGTCCGTCGATACGAGCAGGATCTTCTTGGTCTTGATGCCGTTTGCCATTTTTGTCAGCCTGTGAGCGCGATCGCCCTTTGGGGTCAGTTGCCCGTGGTCGTCTGCGATGCCTTCGAAGCGGCGGCCTGATCCGGCGTGACCGGCCCGGCATCGCCACGCTTGGCAGGCACGAGAAGCCTTGTGTTCTGGACGCCGTATTTCCAGGGATCGACCATCTGCATGACGGTGTTGGCGGCCTGGGCGTCGCCGGAGCCCGGCGTCACCCCTTCTGTGCGTATGTAATCGTCGCTGGTGCAGCCGCCGGCCAAACCGGCAAGAAGCAAGGCGACACTTGATGTCAGGACCAGACGCATGGTTTCAGTCCTTCGGCAGGTCGAGGAAGTGCCCGACCGTGGTGGCGGGAGCGGTCCGTGCGGCGCTGCCATCGGCCAGCGCCAGCGCCCGGCCGGTGTCCGATGCCTTCACTTCCTCGGTGTTGTTGAGGAAATAGTCGACATTGCTGGCCGGCCGCGTGCCATCGGTCGGCTCGAGCATTTTCTTCGACGGATCGACCGGCTTGACCAGGTAGGGCGTGACGATGATGACCAGATCGGTCTCGCGCCGCTGATAGGATTTCGACGAGAACAGCGCCCCGAGCACCGGCATCTTGCCGAGGCCGGGAATGCGCGACGTGGTGATGTCGTTTTGCGACTGCAGCAGTCCCGCGATCATGAAGCTCTGGCCGTTCTTGAGATCGACCGAGGTCTTGGCGCGGCGCACGATGAATCCCGGCACGGAGATAGTGCCGATGTTGTAGGAGGACGACGCATCGATCGAAGAGACTTCCGGCGCGATGTCGAGGCTCACCAGCCCGTCCTTGAGCACGGTCGGCGTGAAGTCCAGGCTGACGCCGTATTTCTTATAGCTGACGGAGATCTTGCCGTTGTCCTCCGAGACCGGGATCGGGAATTCGCCGCCGGCGAGGAAGCTCGCCGTCTCGCCCGAGCGGGCGATGAGGTTCGGTTCCGCCAGACGGCGGGCGAGGCCGCGCTCTTCCAGCGCCTTGATGGCGATGTCGATCGACACGCCGTTCGACAGCAGCCGGCCGATGATTTCACCGGTTCCCGCTGCCGGCACCGTGCCGGGGTCGAGCGAAACATCGCGCCCGCCGAAACCGTAGGCAAAATTGGCACTGTATTTGGCGCCCAGATCCTGCCCCGCCTGGCGATTGATCTCGACGAAGCGGACATTGAGCTGAACCTGCTGCGACGACGAGATGTTGACCGAATTGATCACCTCCTCATTGCCAGAAAAGCGGCTGGCGATCTTGCTTGCCTTGTCGGCGGCGACCGCGTCGTCGGCCTCGCCCGACAGCACGACACGGCCATTGGCCGACCCGACCTTGATCTTGGCGTCCGGCACGCTGGCGCGGATGGTGCTGGCCAGTTGATCCGTGTCGAGCGTCACCTCGATGTCGACGGTGCCGACGAGCTGCTTTTTCTCGTCGAACAGCGCAACGCCGGTGGTGCCGAGATTGTTGCCGAGCACATAGAAGGATTTGTCGGTCAATGGATTGACGTTGGCGATCTCAGGATCGCCGATGACGATCTGGTAGAAGGCGGCACTCGTCACGATCGTCTTGGGCTTGCCCTTGGCGACCTTGATCGACGCATTCTTGGCCGCCGAGACATAGACGATGTCATTGTCCGCCTTGGCCACGCCGGGCAAGGCGAGCATTCCGCCCGCAACCAGCGCAGCAGCCATCGCCAGAGCGCGCGCAAAGCGCGATCGATCCATCATTCGATATAGGGTACGCATCACAATTGCCCTGTCCCGTCCGGTCCCCACCGGCCTTTACTTCTGGTCCGGCGCAGGAACCTGATATTCCTCGGCCTTCGTGCCGCGCGTCACGATGACCGTCTTGAATTTCGGCTTCTCCGGCTCCTTGGTTATCGCATCGAACAGCGAGCCGGCCGCGGCCTGAGCCTTGGCCGCCACCGATCCGCCAAAGGACGAGATGGTGGTGACGCCGTTCTTGCCGTCGCCGCCTTCGGAGGCTGAACGCAGCGACAGCGACAGCGTGCCGACGGTGCGGGCAAGCGCCACTTTCTGCGCGCCTTCGGTCGTCACTTCAATGGTCACGGAATTCGTGATCTGCGGCGTCGTCTGGCGCTCGTCGGCACCCTGGCCGACACTCAGCACCTTGGCGTCGGCAACGACGATCTCGGAGGTGACGGTTGAACCGGCAGCACCTTGCGCGTTCTTGGCGACCTCCTGGATTTCGCCGGCATCGCGCGTCAGCACGACATCCACGCGGTCGCCCGGCGTGACGAAGCCGCCGACGCCGGCGATCTCGTCAGTGCGGATGGTCACCGCTCGCATTCCGGGCGTAAGCATGTTGGAGAGCGTAGCGCGGCCGTTCGGCCCCGACAGCTTGGTCAGCAGCACCGGTTCGTTGACCTCGATCGGCGACAACACGATGCGATTGCCCTCGCCGAGCAATCCGTCGATGGTGGCAAAGGCACCTTGCGGCAGGGAATCCTGTGGCCATGGGATTTCGATCAGCTTGGCGCGGTCAAGTTCCTGGCCGTAGCGCAGCGGCGAGTTCGCCACCACGATGGTCTTGAACTCGATCCTGGGCGGGGCGGGAGCGGCGATCGACGCCGTCTTCTCCTCGGCATCGGCTTTGGCCTGGCTCTTGACCCAGAAATCCGCGGCAAAGATCGAGATCGCGCCGAAAACGGCGGCGATACCGATCATCGTTATGGCCTTGCCCCTCACGCCGAAAACCCCTGATGCCGTCGTTTCTTGTTATGTTGGGCTCACGCTAGGCCGCTTTGTTAAAGAATCAGGAATGTAGAACGGTGGTATTGGACCTATTTCCGCCCGCTTGGTTATCGAATGGTTTTAGGATAAGACGGGTCAAATCCCCGAACGTAACAGGAACCTCCGTCGCTTGGCGCTGAAAAGCGTGGCAGTATCGGCGGGTGATTCGCAGCACCGGACCCTATGGCAGGCATGGACGACAACAACGATCTCTTCGGCAATATGGACAAGCAGCCGCAGCCGGTTCGCTCACCGGCGCGCCCGGCCGACCCGCTTGTGCAGGCAGCAGCCAAGCGCCCAGCCGCGACCAAGGATGGCAGCGAGGGCTATAGCGCCGCCGACATCGAGGTGCTCGAAGGCTTGGAGCCGGTGCGCCGCCGGCCAGGCATGTATATTGGCGGCACCGACGACAAGGCGATGCACCATCTGTTCGCCGAGGTCATCGACAATTCGATGGACGAGGCGGTTGCCGGCCATGCCACCTTCATCGATGTCGAGCTTTCGGCCGACGGGTTTCTGACCGTTACCGACAATGGCCGCGGCATCCCGGTCGATCCGCATCCGAAATTCAAGAAGCCGGCGCTCGAAGTCATCATGACGACGCTGCATTCGGGCGGCAAATTCGACTCCAAGGTCTATGAAACCTCCGGCGGCCTGCACGGCGTCGGCGTTTCCGTGGTCAACGCACTGTCGGACCATCTCGAGGTCGAGGTCGCGCGTGGCCGCCAGCTTTATCGCCAGCGCTTTTCGCGCGGCATTCCGGTAAGCGGCCTGGAGCAGCTTGGCGAGGTCCACAACCGGCGCGGAACGAAAATCCGCTTCCATCCCGACGAGCAGATCTTCGGCAAGGGCGCGGCCTTCGAACCGGCGCGGCTCTACCGCATGACGCGCTCGAAGGCCTATCTGTTCGGCGGCGTCGAAATCCGCTGGACCTGTGATCCCTCACTGATCAAGGAAAAGGACCAGACCCCGGCCAAGGCGGAGTTCCATTTCCCCGGCGGCCTGAAGGACTATCTCAAGGCATCGCTCGGCGACGACTTTCAGGTGACGCGGGAAATCTTCGCGGGAAAAAGCGAAAAGCAAGGCGGCCATGGCTCGCTCGAATGGGCGGTGACCTGGTTCGGCGGCGACGGCTTCATCAATTCCTACTGCAACACCATTCCGACCGGCGAAGGCGGCACGCATGAGGCCGGCTTCCGCAACGTGCTGACGCGCGGCTTGCGCGCCTATGCCGATCTGGTCGGCAACAAGCGCGCCTCGATCGTCACCTCCGAAGACGTCATGATCTCGGCGGCCGGCATGCTGTCCGTGTTCATCCGCGAGCCTGAATTCGTTGGCCAGACCAAGGACAGGCTGGCGACGATCGAGGCAATTCGAATTGTCGAGACCGCGATCCGCGATCCGTTCGACCATTGGCTGGCCGACAATCCGCAGGAAGCCTCGAAGCTGCTGGAATGGGTGATCGCGCGCGCCGACGAGCGGGTGCGCCGGCGTCAGGAAAAGGAAGTGTCGCGCAAGAGCGCGGTGCGCAAATTGCGCCTGCCGGGCAAGCTCGCCGACTGCACGCAGAATGCGGCGGCCGGTGCCGAACTGTTCATCGTCGAAGGTGACTCCGCCGGCGGCTCGGCCAAGCAGGCGCGCGACCGCGCCAGTCAGGCCGTACTGCCATTGCGCGGGAAAATCCTCAACGTCGCCAGTGCCGGCAATGACAAGCTGGCCGCCAACCAGCAGATATCGGACCTGATCCAGGCGCTCGGTTGCGGTACGCGCTCAAAATACCGCGATGAGGATTTGCGCTACGACCGCGTGATCATCATGACCGACGCCGACGTCGACGGCGCCCATATCGCCTCGCTGCTGATCACCTTCTTCTACCAGGAAATGCCGGCGCTAGTGCGTGGCGGCCATCTCTACCTGGCGGTGCCGCCGCTTTATTCGATCCGGCAAGGCGGCAAGGTTGCGTATGCCCGCGACGACGCGCACAAGGACGAGCTCCTGCGCACCGAATTCACCGGGCGCGGCAAGGTCGAGCTTGGCCGCTTCAAGGGCCTGGGCGAGATGATGGCCTCTCAGCTCAAGGAGACCACAATGGATCCGAGGAAGCGCACGCTTCTGCGGGTCGATGTGATCGACGCCGAGGCAGCGACCAAGGACGCGGTCGACGCGCTGATGGGCACCAAGCCGGAAGCCCGCTTCCGCTTCATCCAGGAACGTGCCGAATTCGCCGAGACGGAAGTGCTGGATATCTAGCCGCTGGCCAGTTTAGCTTGCGCTTCCGATATGGAGACCGGCATGTGACCTGGGCGCGGCTGAAAGCGTATTTCGAGACGAGCCTGGCCGGTTTGACGCAGCCGACGCGCTCGGACTGGATTTTCGCCCTGCGCACCGTTTCGGCCGGCCTGATCGCGCTGCTCGCCGCCTATGCCCTCAAGCTCGACCACCCGCAATGGGCGATGATGACGGTGTTTATCGTTGCCCAGCCGGTCGCGGGCATGGTGCTGGCCAAGGGTTTCTACCGGTTGCTCGGCACGCTGGCCGGCGGGCTGGCGGCGATCGGCATCACCACTATCTTCGGCACCAACCCATGGGTTCTGGTGACCGTGCTCGCCGTCTGGATCGGCATCTGCACCTTCGTTTCATCATTGCTGCGCAATCCCGAAGCCTATGGTGCGGCACTTGCCGGTTACACGGCGATGATCATCGGCCTGCCTGCCTTCGGACAGCCGCATCTGATCGTCGATCTTGCTGTCGCGCGTTGCGCGGAAATCGTGCTTGGCATCGTCTGCGCCGGCGTGACCAGCCGGCTGATCCTGCCGAAACTGGCCAGCGATGCCATCATCTCGCGGCTGAAGCGCTGCATTCTCGACCTTGCCACCTATGCCGCGGGCGCCTTCTCGGGCGGTGACACAGCGACACTTTCCGCACTGCATCGCAAACTCATCGCGGACACCCAGACACTCGGCGAAATGCGCGCCTATGCCAGGCTGGAAGCGCCGAGCTTCGCGCCGCGTGCCCACCCGGTGCGGCGCACCATCGGACAATTGCTCTCAGCCCTGTCGGCGGCACGCGCGCTGCATTCGCACGCCGCCCCGAAAAACGCCGCCCTCATCCCGGTGCGTTCGCAATTGCAGGCCCTCGTCGGCGATTTGGCGGCAAAGCCCGGCGCACTGGACGATACGGCATCCTGGGTTAAACAGCTCGACGCGATCTCGGCCAAGGCCCGGCAACTGCCCGATGCCTCGGTCGACCAGGGTGACGACAGGGTCGGCACCATCACCCGCCTCACCATCGCCGCCGATTTCGCCGAGGCGCTCAAGCAGGTGCTGCGCGGGCTCGATGCCTTGCGTTCACCGGTCACCCGCACGGGCCGCGCCAGCAGGCAGCCTGCCCTGGTGGTGCACCGCGACTACCCTGGCGCATCGCGCAATGCCGTGCGTGCGGCCCTTGCCACCTTGCTGGTCGCGGCCTTCTGGCTGACGACGAAATGGTCCGAGGCGGCGGGCACGGTCATTCTCGTCGCCGTCGTATCCAGCCTTTTCGCCGCTCGCCCCGATCCGGTGCAGGTGTCCTGGGGCTTCTTCAAGGGCACGCTGCTAGCTTTGCCCTTTGCCTTCCTCGTCGGCCAGATCGCATTGCCTGCTTTGCCCGGCTTCGGCTGGTTCGTCCTGTTTGTCGTGCCGATCCTGGTGCCGACCGCGCTGGGCATGGCCAATCCGCGCTATGTCGGCGTCGCCACGGCCTTCGCCATCAACTTCCTCGCTTTCCTCAGCCCGCATCAAGCGATGACCTACGATCCTGGCCCGTTCTTCGCCGGCTCGGCATCGGTGCTGGTCGGCATTCTGCTGGCGATCGGCGTCTTCATTGCCGTGCTGCCCGCTGATCCGTGGCTCGCGGCAAACCGGATCGTGCGGGCCATGCGCGAGGATTTGGCACGGCTTTGCCTGCACGAGCGCGTGCCGAGGCGTTCGGCCTTCGAAAGCCTCGCCTATGACCGCATCAACCAGCTGATGCCGCTGGTGCAGAACTCCGGCAGGAAGGGCGAGGCGGTGCTGGGCGGGAGCGTCGCCGCCGCGACGGTCGGCCTGGAGATCCTCAGGCTGCGCGGCGCAAGCCAAAACCATGCCATCCCACCGGAAACCACGGTTTCGATCGCCAATTTCCTGAGAGGGCTGGCGCGCGAACTGCTGTTCCGCTCCCCCGGCGATCCGCAGACAGCGACCGTCGCTGTCGCCCGGCAGTATGCGGCTGGTATCGCCCAGCGAAACGCCACCGGCGACATGCTGCAGATCGCGGCATCCCTGCGCATCATTGCCGCCGCGATGGAGGACTTTCCGGACTTTTTCGCGAAAGACCGAGGCTAGGCCGCTGCAATCGCCAGCGCGTGACCCCGCGCGTTCTCGCGCAGCGCGTCGAGATGGATCGACTTGACCAAGGCCGCGAGATCGCCTTCCGCGGATTGCCCGCCCAACTCCTTGAGCATCAGCCAGCTGACTTCCTGCACGCCGGCAACACGCTTGCCATTGGCAACCTCGCGCCAGATCTTCAGCGCACGCAAGATGATGGCATGCGTGGCGGCAGCCAGGCCGGCGCTGCGGAACAATGCCTGCAAGGCCACGTCGTGGCCGCCTGCCAGCAGCGCCCTCACCCGTGGCTCGGATTGCTGGCCGAGTGCCACCAGCGTGGAGCCGAAGAAATCGACCTTGCCATGCGCGATGGTGCGGATGAGGAAGCTCGCGGTGAGATCGCCGCGCAGCCTGAGATGTTCGATCAGCGCGGCGTGTTCTTCCTGGCGCGTGCCCTCAATCAGCGTCACAGAGGCCTTGACGCAGGCGTCTCGCAGGACACGATCGGCCCGCGCGGCGCCCATCAGTGCCATGACCAGCGGCGATGTCTTCAATGTCTCGCCGAGCTTGATCAGAAGCATGTGCCGGCAGTCGGCCGGCAGCCTGATGTCCGATATCAGCGCCTCGCGCACCTGCGGCAGGTGCCCATGGCGTTCGGCCATGCGGCGGAAGCTCAGCGAAGCAATGCTGGCGCCGCTATTGTCGAGCAGGACGGCGCAGGCTTCCGCCTCACCGATCTCGGCGATGGCCGCCGACAGCGCCATCGAGACGACAGGACGGTCGGCGATCAGCTTCTGCGTTGCCTTCTGGCTCGCAGCCACGCGGTTGATCAGATCGGCATCGGTGAGCAGCGGCGAACGCGCCAGCACCACACCGGCGACTTCCGGCTGGTCAGACGCCAGCGCACTGATGATCTGCAGCGGCGCGTGGTGGCTCATCGAGAGCGCTTCGGCCATCGCCAGCCGCACTTTCGACGATGCATCGTCGAGCAGCAGCGTCAGCGCTGCCTCGGCGGCGCATCGGTCCTCGAACGGCAATTCGGAATTGACATAGGCGCGGGCCAGCGCATTGGCCGCGGCGGCGCGCTCGGACACTCTTGCCGTGTAGATCCATTTCAGGAAATGCGAAACAACAACCATGCCCGTCTGCTTACGCCCCATGCCGGAAGGTTTCCGGCCCCGCTGGAGACGGTAGGCATAAATGGTTTACGAACGGTTCACCATGTTCATTAACTGGCTTGCGACCGCTGAATGCAGCGCCTATCAACCGTCAATCAGTGCAGGAGACTGAAAATGGCCGGCCTATATCTCGAGGAGTTTGTCGTCGGTCATGTCTTCCAGCACACGCTTCGCAAGACCGTGACCGAGAGCGACAACATGCTGTTTTCGGTGATGACGCTGAACCCGCAGCCGCTTCATATCGACTTCGATTTCGCCGCCAGGAGCGAATGGGGCAAACCGCTGGTCAACTCGCTGTTCACGCTCGGCCTGATGATCGGCATTTCGGTCAACGACATCACGGTCGGCACGACGGTCGCCAATCTCGGCATGAAGGAAACCACCTTTCCACACCCGGTCTTCCATGGCGACACCATCCGCGTCGAGACCACTGTCATCTCGGTGCGGGAATCGAAATCGAAGCCCGATCGCGGCATCGTCGAATTCGAACACCGCGCCTACAACCAGCATGGCGACCTCGTCGCCAAATGCGTCAGGCAAGCGATGATGCTGAAGAAGGCCGCCTGATGCGCTCGCTGCTGTTCGTCCCCGGCGATTCCGAGCGCAAGCTTGAAAAAGGTTTTGGCGCGGGCGCCGACGTGGTGATCGTCGATCTCGAGGATTCCGTGGCGCCGCAGAACAAGGCAGCCGCGCGAGACATTGCGGCACGCTTTATTGCCGAACGCAGGGGGCTAACCAGCTCGGCCATCTACATCAGGGTCAACGACCTCTCGACCGGGTTGACGGATGACGATCTTGCCGCGCTCGTTTCGGCAAAGCCGGTCGGCATCATGCTGCCTAAGTCCAACAGCGGCCAGGATGTACAGCAGCTCTCGGCAAAGCTCAGGGTCTGGGAGGCCGAGAACGACCTGCCCGACGGCTCGATCAAAATCCTGCCGATCATCACCGAAACCCCGGCGGGTGTGCTCGCCGCCGCGACCTATGCCGGCGCAAGCGCGCGGCTCGCCGGCCTGACCTGGGGCGCAGAGGATTTGTCTGCGGCGATCGGCGCACGCGCGGCACGCGACGAGCACGGCCGCTACACCGACCTGTTCCGCCACGCTCGCCTGACGACCATCCTTGCGGCCACAGCCGCGGAGGTCGCGGCGATCGACACCGTGTTCCCGAACTTTCGCGACATGGCGGCCTTCACCGCGGAATGCGCGGAGGCCGAGCGCGACGGCTTCACCGGCAAGATGGCGATCCACCCCGACCAGGTGTCCGTCATCAACGCCGCCTTCACGCCCTCGGCCGAGGCGGTGAAACAGTCGGCGGCGATCGTCGCGGCGTTCGAGGCGGCGGGGAATCCCGGCGTCGTCGGCATTGACGGCAAGATGTTCGACCGCCCGCATCTGCGGCTGGCCGAACGGCTGCTGGCCCGCGCCAAGGCAGCCGGGATCTCCGTTTAGTCTGGCGAGCCTTTGCTCGTCAGTCCCGCGCCAGCACGATGATCCGGTCCTCCGGCAGATAGGTCAGCGCTTCCGACTTCGGAGGATTGACGGTAACGCCGCCCAGCGCCCGCTGGTCGGCATCGCCGGCGCGGATTCGCCGGTAGCCTATGGCGATCTCGCCGCGCAGCCGCGCCGATTGCGCGATCGTCCAGAAGGTCAATGGCTGGTCGATGGCGACATAGTCGGCGACCGGGCGCATGTAGATTTCGGAGCCTTGCTCGTCGAGCAAATCATCGAAGATCGCGGCGAGATATTGGTTCTCGGAGGCCTGCGCCAGCATCAGGCTGACCAGCCGGTTGCTGACGACGAAATCATCGGCCTTGGTCACCGCCGCAAGCTCGCGGTTGCGCACGTCGATCATCTCGCTGACGATGGAGATGTGCAGGCCGGCATCATCGGCGATCTTGCGCAGATGCAGCAGCGTCACCAGTGTGCGCGTGTCGGCCGGCTGCGCAGCCATGGCTTCGCTGTAGCCGAGGACGAGCACGTGGTCGTAGGAAGGCACGTCCAGGCTCGCCAGCGCCGTGCTGCTCGAGGTGTCGGTGATGCGGCAGGAAACCGACAGATTGTCGCCGGCAACCGGCAGTCCGGCAACTTCCTGCTCGAGGCCAGGCGTATCAGCGGCGACGGTCAGGATCGAACCAGGCGCGACGTAGCGCGACAGTTCATAGGTGATGATCGGACCGCGCCGGTTCCAGCCGAGAATCAGTGTTCGCTCCGGCTTCGCCTCGACGGACCGCGGGCCGCGGATCGCTGCCGTATCGATCTTGATCGCGGTGCTTCCGAGCCTGATCGCGGCATCGTCCTCGGCGATGATGATGGCGCGCATGTCCTTGCCGATCACCAGTTCCGACTGCGGGTTGAGATTGACGCGCCCCTCCTGGTCACAAAGCCCGATCAGCGCGCAGTGCTCATAGGCCATCACCGCCTCGCCGAAGGTCTTGCCGGCGAGCCCTGGCTGCGCTGTCGTGTAGATTTCGCAGCCGTCGAAATCGAGCAGTTCCGAATAGACGCCGCTGAGACCCGACTGCCGGCTCGAATGCACGACGATGCGCGAGATCAGCTGGTCGGCCAGCACGAGCTGCACCTCGGCCCCGCCGACGACGCGGGCGACCTCGGCATTCTTGCCGTCGCGGATCTCGGCGGCGATGTTATAGGGGTCGGTGCGCCGGCTCGGGTCGTTGACCAGCGCCAGCACCGTCTTGATGACCTGCGAATCCGGATCGTCGCCGTCCGGCGAAAGCACGATCACCGACCGCGAGGTCTGCGGATTGACGATGGCGAGATCATAGAGATCGGTCGGATCGCCGCTGCGGCAGATGATGCGCGTGTTGCCCAGTTTGCCGACCTTGGCCGCGATCTCGTCCTCCATCGCGACCTTATCCATATTGGCCATGACGACGATGCGCGGACGGCGACGGCTGGCATTGGCGATGACGAGTTCGGAAATCACGTCGAAGATCGACGGCGACCAGTTGAGGATGATGGTGTGGTCGCTCTCCAGCACCCGAGAACGGCCCTTGCGCAATTCATCGAGCTTGCCGTCCACGCCGGCGCTGAGCACGCCGATGAGGGCCGACACGACGAAGATGCCGGCAAGCGTGACGACCAGCATGACGATGCGGAAGGCCCAGCCGGTGTCGCCGCCCATCGTCCCGGAATCGAGCGTGCGCATCAGCGATTCCCAGAACGCTTCGAAAAAGTTCAGCGGCTCGCCGCCTTCCGGCGCGATGCGGGTCACGGCAAGGAAAGCGGCGGCGGCGATGATGATCAGCAGGGAAACGACGGCAAGCCAGCCGATCAGGGCGATCGGGCCGGCGGCCATGCTCTTGTCGAAGCCGTAGCGCAGCCGGGCTCCCAGCGAGTCGCGTTTTTTCATGCCAGTGGTGCCCCCGCACTATCCCCAAGGTCGATACGCTAACCCCAACGCATCGCCGAAGCCGCTCTCTTAGCGTGTGTTCAGAGGAAGGGGAATCGCTTTTCGCGTGGTCACGGTGAAGGATTCCTTCCGTGATGGCGAAGCTGCCGCGCGCGTCTGGTGCGGCGGCTACCAGACCATCGGGATCAGGCGATAGCGGACCCGGGTTGCGTAGTCGTTATAGCCGCGCAGGCCGGTGCGCAGGGTTTTCTCCTCGATGAAGGTGCGGATGGCCAGGAGAACGATGAACACGAGCACCGATACCAGCCCCCACCAAGAGCCAAGCAGGAGTGCGGTGCCGGCGAAAAAGAGGATGGCGCCGGCATACATCGGGTGGCGAACGTAGCTGTAGGGGCCCGTGGTGATCACGCGCTGTCCGCGCTCATCTTGGATTTTTACCACGGGTGCGGCGAAACTGTTCTCCAGCATGGTTAGGTAGCAGATCCAGATTCCGACCAGCAGGACCAGCGCGCCGACCGCCTGCGCCCAGAAGGGGACCGCCGACCAGCCGAAACGGAAGTCGAACCCCATGAAGCTCAGCCAGCCGAAGATGCCGATGAGAAGTATGGAGAGCAGGACCTTGTCGGCCGGTGTCTGACTTTTCTGGATCGGAGGGCTCAGCCGCTCATTCATCAGGCCCGGATCGCGCCGCGCCAGCGCCACGCCCATGGTGAGGCTCAGCCCCACCATCACCACCAGATAGACCCAGGCTGCTGGCCAAGCAAAGGTGCCCGCCGGCAGGAAGAGCAAGGCGCCCATGACGCCGAACCAGATGAATGTCTGAAGAAGCAATTTCGCGATCATGACCGACCTTCCACATTATGCCCCTCGCCTGCATTGGCTGAAACAGACCAATGGTCTATCATACCGACCAGTGGTCTGTGTTTCAAGCGGACTGTCTGATATCCGTGCTGGACGGGAGCGGCCGGCGCGTGCAGAAGGTTTCGTCATGCCCCGTGTCATCAAGCATCCAGAGATCAGGCGAGAAGACATTCTGGACCATGCCCAGGCCCTGTTCCTGACGCAGGGTTACGACAGAGCGAGCCTCAACGACGTGATTGCCTCAGCCGGCATCTCGAAGGGCGCCTTCTATCACTACTTCCCCTCCAAGGAGGCTCTTCTGGAAGCCTTGGCCGACCGTTTCGCGCGGCAGGCGCTGGCTGCGGTTCAGAGTGTACTCGACGATCCCGACCTCGACCCGCTTGGACGGCTGAACAGCTTGCTCAGCCAGTCGCGACAGGCCAAGATCGAGACCGCAGCGGAGGCCTGGGCTCTTTTCGAAACGATGTTTCGGCCGGAGAATCTGGTTCTTTTCCACCGCATCAACCTGGCGGCTCACGCGTCTTTTTCGCCCCTGCTGGTCAAGGTCATCCGGCAAGGTGTCGAAGACGGCACCTTCAGGACTTTCGACCCGGAAGGTGTCGCCGACATCGTCATGCAGTTCGGCTTGGCCACGCATGATGTCGTCGCCAAGGCGATCGCCGGCGGCAGCGACGCCGATATGGAGGTCGCGATCGAGGTGCTGGAAAAACGCGTCAGGCTCTACGAAATCGCTCTCGACCGCATTCTCGGCCTTCCCGACGGCAGCATCCGGATCGGGGAGCCCGGCTATATCAGAGCCGTCATGACGGCCCGACGGAAAGCCGACAAGGCGCGGTGATCTGCCAGGTCTGAAACCTAATCCTTGCCCCAGCGTGGCCGGCGCATCGAAAAGACTTCGTCGACGCTGGCATAGTCCATGTAGCCAAGCCGAGCCACATTGCCAGCCTTGGTGGTGTCGAACAGGCCGTCTTTCAGGAAGGCGTCGTCAATGTGCACGCAGACCACTTCGCCGGCGACAACGACGGCGCTCGTCGGCGTTCCGTCCAGCGCCTTCGGGCGAAACACCTCCGTCACCCGGCATTCCAGCGCGGCAGGCGCGGCCGCGACGCGCGGCGGCTTCACGAGACGCGAAGGCGCCATGGCGAGATCGGCATAGACGAACTCGTTGACGCCGCGCGGCGCGTTGACGGACGTATAATTCATCTTCTCCGCGAGATCGCGGCTGACCAGATTGGCAACGAACTCGCCGGTCTCTTGGGCAAAGGAAGCACTGTCCTTCTCGCCCTCCGAGGAGAACCAGACGATGAAGGGCCGCGTCGAAACGGCATTGAAGAAGGAGTATGGCGCCAGGTTGATCTCGCCTGCCCCATTCAGCGTCGATATCCAGCCGATCGGCCGCGGCGCCACGATCGCCTTCGACGGATCATGCGGCAGCCCGTGCCCCTTGGACGGTTCGTAGAACATTCAGCCTGCCCAGGGTCCCGAGTAGTCGGCATAGAGCTTTGCCGGATCGGGCCGTGGCCGCTCCGGCGCCGGGCCGGCATAGGAGCCGATATGGATGAAACCGACGACGCGCTCCTGCGGCGCCAGTCCAAGGATCGCCCTGCCCTCCGGAACGTCGGAATACCAGTTGCTGATCATGTTTGTGCCATAGCCCAGCGCATTGGCTGATATCATCAGGTTCATCGCCGCCATGCCGCCGGACAGGAACATCTCCCATTGCGGGATCTTGGGGTTCTCTTTCGGCACCGACACCACGCCGATCACCAGCGGTGCACGGGAAAAGCGCGCCAGTTCCTGGTTGCGGCGGCCCTCGGGCAGCGGCCCTTCCCGCTGTTCGGCAAGCGCCGCCAGCTTTTTGCCGATCTCGATGCGAGTATCGCCGCGATAAAGGATGAAGCGCCAGGGTTCGAGCCGGCCATGGTCAGGCACGCGCGTGGCGGCGGCGATCATCGTCGCGATATCGGCGTCGCTGGGCGCCGGCTCCTTGAGGTCCGGAATCGGCGCGGAATTTCGGGTCAGCAGGAAGTCGATGATCGGCGACGCCATGGGCGCAAGTCTCCTGAACACTCTGTTTTGAGCTGAAGCGCACCATCGGGAATTCGGGCGGCTCGGGCAAAGGCGCGCGAGCGCCGGGCTGAAGAGTCCATGGATCGGACTCTTAAGCCTTGAAATTGCCACCGCCATGGGCTTCAACGCAAGGCATGTTTGAGGGGCGACTGCGTCTTTTCCTGGTTTGGCTCTGCGCCGCGCTGTTCCTGCTGCCGGTCTCCCTGGCTGCTGCGCAGCAAAAGGATGGCGTGGGCGACCTGAAACTCCCCGGAATATCGAGCTATGCGACGCCCAAGAGCGAAGCCCCGCTGGCGCTTGGCGGCGGTGGCGCCATCACTTTGTCGGCGCAGCTGACCGACAAGGGCACCGACATTACCCGCGGCCTCGTCTGGCGTGTCTTCAAGCCTGAGCCCGTCAACGGCAAATTGCCGATGGTCGCCTCCGCGCATGGCGGCAGCGCCGTCTTCCAGCTCGAGCCCGGCAGCTATCTGGTCCATGCCTCCTATGGCCGCGCCGGCGCCACCAAGCGCATCACTGTCGGCAAGGAAGCCAAGCGGGAAAGCCTGGTACTCGATGCCGGCGGCCTGAAGCTCGACGCGGTCCTGTCCGGCGGCGTGCGCATTCCGCCGAAAAAACTGCGCTTCTCGATCTATGAGGGCACCGCCGAGGCCAATGGCGACCGCGCGCTGATCATTCCCGATGTCGAGCCCAACAGCGTCGTGCGGCTCAATGCCGGCATCTACCATGTCGTCTCGACCTACGGTGCGGTCAACGCGGTGATCCGCTCCGACATCCGCGTCGAGGCCGGCAAGCTGACCGAAGCCACCGTCGAGCATCACGCCGCCGAGATCACCATGAAGCTGGTGCGCGAAGCCGGTGGCGAAGCCATCGCCGACACGTCATGGTCGCTGCTCAACGAATCCGGCGATCCGATCAAGGAGACCGTCGGCGCCTTCGCCTCGATGGTGCTTGCCGAGGGCGACTACACCATCATCGCCAAGAACCGCGACCGTATCTACCAGAAGGATTTCACGGTCGTGGCCGGGCAGAACCAGGAAATCGAGGTTCTGGCATCCGAAGCCGCGGCCATGGACCCCGAAGAAGGCGCGGACTAGCCTTAGGCGGCCAGTTTCGTCCGCGCCGGCAGGAACGGAATCCGGCGGCGCGACACTTGCGGCGCCAGGTCGAACACACCGCGGTAAAGCCGCTCGAGCAATGCCTTGCGATCGCGCAGCGGCTCCAACTCGCTCCAGCTCAGCACATCGCCGACGCGCACGTCGATCGCCTTGCCGGAAAGCCGCGCGAATTCGTGGATGAGCATCGAAAGCCGCAGCGTCAGCGAAGCCTTGCCGACGAATTTGGCCACGCGGCCATCGCGCTCGGCCATGTTCATCGGCCCGCTGACCAAATGGAACAGCCTGCCATTCTGTCCGGAAAAATGCATCGGAATGACGGATGCCTTGGCATCCTGCACCAGACGCGCCGGGAACATCTTCCATGGCAGGTCGCGCGCCCGGCCAAAGCCTTTCGGCGCGGTGGCGACGCCACCGGCGGGGAATACCACGATGGTGACACCCTCCTTCAGCAGCCGCACCGCCTCGTGACGCACGGCCATGTTGTTCTTCAGCGCTTCCTTGGTCTCGGAAAAGTCGATCGGCAGCGAATAGGGCTCCATCTCGCGGATCTTGAGCAGATCCTTGTGGATCATCACCCGGAACGGCCGCCCCAACTGCTCCGCCAGCGACAGCACGGCAATGCCGTCGCCAATGCCGAACGGATGGTTGGCCACGATCACCAGCGGTGTGTCCGGCAATGGCGCGGGCGGCCATTGGTCGGCGGTGCGTATCCGCACATCGATCAAGTCGAGCATGCGGCTGAACACGCGCTCGCCTGATGGCACCACCTGGCGGCGCCAGAAATCATAGAGCGCGGCATAGCGGTCGCGCCCCGACAGGCCTTCAATGGAATGGATGACCCAGCGCGTCAGCGCCGGCTGTCGCGGATTGGCATAGGAAAGCTCGGGAAACGGTTTTTCGCGCGTCTTCAGCTTGAGCATGAGGGCTCGTTACAAGGTTGGCGTGACAGGGATATGAAAATGGCGGTGGATCGCTCCACCGCCATTCCTGGGAACTATCGGATCAGGCCGCGCGTTTGCGCCTGCGGTCCGGTGTAACGGCCTCTTCGGTCAGTCGCGCGATCGCCTCGGCAAGGCCAAGCGATTCCTGGTCGCGCGAACCGAGCCGGCGGATGTTGACCGTCTGTTCCTCCGCCTCGCGCTTGCCGCAGACGAGGATGACCGGCACCTTGGCCAGCGAGTGTTCGCGGACCTTGTAGTTGATCTTCTCGTTGCGCAGATCGGCTTCCGCCAGCAGCCCGGCTGCCTTCAGCTTTGCCACCACCTCGGTCGCGTAGCTGTCCGCCTCCGAGGTGATCGTTGCCACCACCACCTGCAGCGGCGCGAACCACAGCGGGAAATGGCCGGAATAATTCTCGATCAGGATGCCGAGGAAACGCTCCATCGAACCGCAGATGGCGCGGTGTACCATGACGGGCTGCTTCTTCTCCGAATCCGAGCCGATATAGAAGGCGCCAAAGCGTTCCGGCAGGTTGAAATCGACCTGCGTGGTACCGCATTGCCATTCGCGGCCGATGGCATCCTTCAACACATATTCGAACTTCGGCCCGTAGAAAGCGCCCTCGCCCGGATTGATCGAGGTCTTGATCCGGTTGCCGGACCGCGTCCTGATCGTCTCCAGCACGCTGCCCATGATCGCCTCGGCATGATCCCAGGCCTCGTCGGTGCCGACACGCTTGTCGGGCCGCGTCGACAGCTTGACGCTGATTTCGTCGAAGCCGAAATCGGCATAGGTCGACAGGATCAGATCGTTGATGCGCAGGCATTCCGACGCCAGCTGCTCCTCGGTGCAGAAGATATGCGCATCATCCTGCGTGAAGCCGCGCACGCGCATGAGACCGTGAAGCGCGCCCGACGGTTCGTAGCGATGCACATTGCCGAATTCCGCAAGTTTTACGGGCAGATCGCGATAAGACTTCAACCCATGCTTGAAAATCTGTACGTGGCCCGGGCAGTTCATCGGCTTCAGCGCGAAGACGCGGTCGTCGTCGGTATCGTCGCCGGCGACCGTCACCTTGAACATGGCGTCGCGATACCAGCCCCAATGGCCTGACGTTTCCCACAGGCTCTTGTCGAGCACCTGCGGCGCGTTGACCTCCTGGTAGCCCTGCTCGTCGAGGCGGCGGCGCATGTAGTTGACCAGGTTCTGGAACATCTTCCAGCCCTTGGCGTGCCAGAAGACGACGCCCGGCCCCTCTTCCTGGAAATGGAAGAGGTCCATCTCCCGTCCGAGCTTGCGGTGGTCGCGCTTCTCGGCCTCCTCCAGCATCGTCTGGTAGGATTCGAGCTGCGCCTGGTCGGCCCAGGCCGTGCCATAGATGCGTGTCAGCATCGGGTTGTTCGAATCGCCGCGCCAATAGGCACCGGCCACCTTCATCAGCTTGAAGGCGTTGCCGATCTGGCCGGTCGAGGCCATGTGCGGGCCACGGCAGAGATCGAACCAGTCGCCTTGTGCGTAGATCTTGAGATCCTGATCCTCGGGAATGGCGTCGATCAGTTCGAGCTTGTAGCTCTCGCCCTTGTCGGCGAACACCTTTTTCGCCTTGTCGCGCGACCAGACTTCCTTGGTGAACGGCTTGTTGCGCGCGATGATCTCGCGCATCTTCTTCTCGATCACCGGAAAATCGTCCGGCGTAAACGGCTCGTTGCGGGCGAAGTCGTAGTAGAATCCGTTCTCGATCACTGGCCCGATGGTCACCTGCGTCCTCGGCCACAATTCCTGCACGGCCTCCGCCAGCACGTGCGCGGTGTCGTGACGGATAAGCTCAAGCGCGCGCGCATCGTCGCGGGTGATGATCTCGACCTTGCCGGACTTGCCGAGCGGGTCGGAGAGGTCGCGCACGGTGCCGTCAATGGCGTAGGCGACGGCCTTCTTGGCCAGCGACTTCGAGATCGATTCGGCAAGGCCGGCGCCGGTCATCGCCGCGTCGTAGTCGCGGACAGAGCCGTCGGGAAATGTCAGGGAAACGGAATTCAGCATATGGTTCTCCTATCCAGTCCCGCAAACGAGCGCGGGTGGTTGAAATGCATGTCGCCCAAAAGTGTATGACAGTCCTGGGGTTACGACATGCACTAGATAAAGCCGGATGCGCCAATCACATGGACAAACGGCAGCGCGCGGGTTTTAGAGGCAGTGCCGGGCCAGGTAAAGAGTGCTGGCTGGCCGGCCGTCAGGAAATGTCGGCAGAGATGTCGCATCCCACCGCTCAGGCTTGCGAACATCCCCGCAATCGTCTGGAATTGTCGATATGGAAAACGCAACACCCAGCCGAACCGCCCTTGGCGTCGCCCGCATGAGGGCCCTGCATCAATTTTCACCGCAGGCGGGGCTGTTTCGCGATCCCTACGCGATCGCGATTCTGGGTGAAGCCGCTCCCGCGGCGCGCGAGCTTGAGCAGGAAGACGAGCGCCGCCGGCGCATGCGCCTGTTCGTGGCAGCACGCGCCCGCTTCGCCGAGGACTGGCTGGCGGCGGCGGTGCGTCGCGGTGTCCGCCAACTCGTCGCGCTTGGCGCCGGCCTCGATACGTTTTCGCTGCGCAATCCGTATCCCGACCTCAGCGTGTTCGAAGTCGATCACCCGGCCACGCAAGCCTGGAAACGCAAATGCATTGCCGATAGCGGACTTGCCGAGCCAACCGCCACCAGATTCGTGCCGGTCGATTTCGAGCGGCAGAGTCTCTCCACCGAACTGGCTGCCGCCGGTTTGCGGTCGAGCGAGCCGAGTTTCTTCATCTGGCTGGGGGTCGTGCCCTACCTGACGAAGGAAGCGATCTTCAACACATTGTCCTGGATCGCAGGCTTTCCCGGCTCGGAGGTCGTGTTCGACTACAGCGAACCGGCCGAGAACCGTGACGCGGCGGGACAGGCCGCGCTGGCCTTCCATGCGGCCCGCGTCGCATCTGTCGGGGAGCCATGGATCAGCTTCTTCGTTCCGGCCGAACTGGCGAAATCCCTGGGCGAGCTCGGCTTCGACGAGATCGAGGATATCGAGAGCGGCGATCTCGCCGCTCGCTTTTCCAAAGCCCCGAAGGGAATGACGAACACTTCCGGCGGCCACATCATCCGCGCGCGCCGAACCGCCTGACGGGTTACTTCACCAGCAGCGGCAGGTCTTTCAGGAACGTCGCGCGCGTCTTGAGACCTTTTGGCATATCAGTGCGGGTGGCATCGACGACCAGGCGGGCAAAGACAATCTGCTGTCCGTCCTTTTTCGCCCAGCCGACGAACCAGCCGAGCGAACGCTTATCCCTGATCTTGTCGGCATCATTGGCCAGCCTCGTGCTGCCGGTCTTGCCTTGCACCGTCCAGCCTTCGGCCTGGAATGTCGGGATGATGGCTGACGTCATGTCGTAGGCCTTGGCCGAGACCGGCAATTTGTGCGCCAGAAGCTTGCGCAGGAAATCGACCTGCTCGACCGGCGTGATCTTGAGCGAGGAGTTGACCCAGGAATGGGTAAGCCCGTCATTCTTGCCGGGATTACCGGAAACGTCTTTGTTGCCGTAGTCGAGTTTCGAGACATAGCCGGCAAAGCTCTGCGGTCCAAGCTTGCGGGTGAGTTCACGCGAATACCAGAGGATCGAATCCTTTTCCCAGATCGTCGGGTCGACTGTCTTCTGGTCCCGCTTCACCGCCGCGAACTCGGGTTTGTAGTCCCAGCTCGGCGTGTGCTCGTCGCTCAGGATACCGGCGTCATAGCCGATCAGCGAAAGCGGCACCTTGAACGTCGAGGCCGGGCTGAACCGCTGGTCGCAGGTGCCGTCCTGATAAAGAACCTTGCCGCTCGCCGCTTCGGCGATCAGTGTGCACTGCACATCCCCAAGCGGCGCAGATTGCGCGCGCATCGGGAACCCCAGCAGCCAGGCGAGCAGGAAGAGGACTCCAGCCAGGATAAAGGGAAGACGGTCGATGTTACGCATTGATGCTCGCTCCAGTAGGGTGTTCGCCAGCGGACTTAGCGAGGTCTCTTGTCTCGATTTTGTCTCAAATGCGCAGTCTTTGTGCAGGCTTGCGTTAACCCTACCGAATTCTAAAAATCTGCCCTCAAATCGATATCCGTATAATGCTGGCCCATCAAACACGCGTTAATTCAACGCGTGTTGCACTTCAAATCTGAGGAGCTCATATCGTCGCCGGTTAACCCGTCTGGACAATGTCTGCGTCGACTGCTCGAATGCCGATCAGAAATGAAATTATGGCCTTGCTCTCCATGAGTGTTTGGAAAAAAGTTATAGCCTATATCGCGTTAACGAGCCTGATCGGGTACACGATCGGCATATCAGCATCAGCGCTGGCATCTGGAGAAATAAGAGATAAATTCAGCTGGATTAAATTCGAAAAACACCCGATAGAATTCATACTATCTTTAGTTGGAACAGTCGCCTTCACTGTTGTTTTGTTTATTATTATGTATCTGATATACCATCATGAGCGCTACATAGTATATATGGCAATCAGAATCTGGAGAGAATATAAAAAAATGACTGGGCCTCGCCTGTGACGATCGCTTTATCGGCAACTGGTTTTGGACAGAAGTCGCGTCGTGGTTGGAGGATTCCATGTATCAAAACGGCGACCCAGCATGATGCTGAATGGTACGAAATAGTCCGACTTTGAAGTTAGGCCACCGTCAGGCCTGGGCTTTGCCGCGTTTCCGGCCGATCCGCCAGTACCGCCAGGGCATGAACCAGACATAACGGTCCGCCAGCACTTCCGGAACCAAATCGATGCCGTGCGTGCCGAACGGTCCGCAGCGCAGCACGCGGAAAAACCCCATCCAGCCGCCGGCCCACAGGCCATGGCGGGCGATCGCCTCATGCGCGTATTCCGAACAGGTCGGCACATGCCGGCAGGAATTGCCGACAAAACCGGAAAGCGTCAGCTGGTAAAGCCGCACGAAAGACGTGCCGAGGACACGGCCGGGCGTCTTGCGCCACGGGCCGGGCCAATTGCGCCCGCGCCCTGGCGGTCTGACAGTATGGGCCTGCCCATGCGGGTCGTGCACCGCAGTCTCCGTATCGCGTGCTTCTCCGCGATAGATGTGAGCTTCGTCGGGAGAACGCAATCCCCGCCCCGTGTCCCCTGCGCCGTCATGGGCGGCAGCGACGAGACGGCAGCCTGTCAACCGGAGGCGCCCAGCGGCCGTGGCGGACAGGCTCTTCGCCACACTTTGCGTGGTGTCTTTCGTCACGCCATTGGAACGTTGCGACCCGCATCACATCGCCAAAGATGCTCAGGAACTGGATCATGGTCGGTCTCCTTTGACGCGATTAGACCGCCGCTGGCCTTGCCCTTCAAACGAGTATAATTTCCACTTCGGATAATCCTGGGTTATGCGAATGAAGCGCGGGCGGCTGCCTTTGACGGCATTGAGGAGTTTCGAGGCGGCGGGCCGGCACCTTAGCTTCAGCAAGGCCGCCGAGGAGCTTTTCGTTTCCCAGGCGGCGATCAGCCGCCAGATCCGCGAACTTGAAACCTTCCTGCGCCAGCCCTTGTTCGAACGTCACCATCGCCGCGTCGAACTGACCGACACCGGCCGCCGGCTGCTTGATCAGCTTGTCACAAGTTTCGACGCCATCGATCGGCTGCTCGGCGAATTGGTGGCAGCGCCGGCGCAGTCCGTGGTTCGTGTCAGCGTCGAGCCGTCGCTTGCCTCCGTCTGGCTGGTGCCTCGGCTCAACCGGTTTCGCCAGCTGCGGCCCGATATCGACGTGTCCCTCGAAGTCGATGCCAGGCTGATCGAATTCCGCAGCGATCAACCTGAGCTTGCCTTGCGCTTCAGCGCCAACGCAACTTCCTGGCCCCGCAGCCAGGCAGAGCGGCTTGCCTCCACAGTCGATTCACCGGTTTTGTCGCCGGCGCTGCTCGCCTCGGGCCCTCCCCTCGAGAAGCCAATCGACCTTGCCCGCTACACACTTTTGCATGAGGAAAATCGCCAGGGCTGGACGCGCTGGTTCGAAGCCGCCGGCGTGCCGGCCGATGCCGTGCCCGCGCGGGGGCCGCTGCTGGCGGATATATCGCTCTCAAAGCAGGCCGCCCTGCTCGGACATGGCGTCGCGCTGGGCGATCTCTTGCAGATCGGCAACGAGCTCGAAACCGGCGCACTGATCAAGCCGTTCGACATCGACGTTGCATCCGGCGGCTACTGGCTTGTTGCCAGGAGCTTGGAGGAGCTTTCCGAGCCGGCCGCCGCGTTCGCCGACTGGGTCCGAAGTGAATTTGCTGAAAGCAGACAGACATTGGAAGCAAAGGTCTAGGCCGGTCCCGGGCCGAGGCCCCCGCTACTTTGCCTGCTTGTGTTTTTCGAGAAACTTGTCGATGTCGTTTTATCCCGACTGCCGGAGGCCCGCCCGTTGTGTCCTGTGCCGGGTGGCCCAACAGGGCTGGATGGCCTTCATGAGATAGTCGTTGATATCCCGCGCGACTGCCACGTCGGCCCGGCTCGCGCCGCAGCCCGACATGAGTGCGCCGGCAAGGCACCAGACGAACACCACGCCACGGAAGGGTCGGTGTCGCGGGCTGCCGCGAAGTCCGCGCATCGCGAGAACGGAAAATGGCAAGATCAGGCCGCTTGTTCGGCGCGCTTCTTCTCGATCTGGCTGATGGCGTCTACCACGGCGTCAAAGGTCAGCATGGTCGAGGCATGCCGTGCCTTGTAGTCGCGCACCGGCTCCAAATATTTGAGGTCGGCGAAGCGCCCTTCCGGCGGCGCGCCATTCTCTTTCAGCATCTTCAGCATGGTGTCGCGCACCATGCGCAATTCCTCGGCGCTCGCGCCAACGACATGCTGCGCCATGATCGAGGATGACGCCTGGCCGAGCGCGCAGGCCTTCACGTCATGGGCAAAGTCGGTGACCACCCCGTCCGCCATCTTGAGATCGACGGTAACGGTCGAACCGCACAGCTTGGAATGCGCCTTGGCGGTCGCGTCCGGATGATCGAGCCGGCCGATGCGGGCGATGTTTCCGGCAAAACCGAGAATTTTCGCGTTGTAGACATCGTTGATCATTATTTTCCAATCCGTCGCCGCCAAGCGAACAGCGATTGCCGCTGCTGCGTCTTCCTTTCGCTCGCTACGACCTTATATAATGCTGGCAGTCCGGTAACGACAAGGCGATGAGCGCCACTGTCCTGGCCGGGAAGTTCACGCCGCTTACGGGGCTGGAAACGGGGCGAGTTTCCGACACCGAAAGGTCGTGGTCCGTTCAACTCGTTCCTCCTTGGAGAGGAACTACGGGAGACGCCTTTTATGGATGCCGTCATCAAGAAACTCATGCCCCAGGCCGCCTACATGGAAAAGCCGGTCACCGACCGGCCGAGCGAAGCCGAGGTCGAGGCCGCCGTGCGCACATTGCTGCGCTGGACCGGCGACAATCCGGACCGCGAGGGGCTGATCGACACACCCAAGCGCGTGGCCAAGGCCTACCGCGAGATGTTCGGCGGCTACGACATGTGCCCGGCAGAGGAACTCGGCCGCACCTTCGAGGAGGTCGCCGGCTATGACGATCTCGTCATCGTCAAGGACATCCAGTTCCATTCGCATTGCGAGCACCACATGGTGCCGATCATCGGTAAGGCACATGTCGGCTACCTGCCGGATGGCAAGGTCGTCGGCCTGTCCAAGATCGCGCGCGTCGTCGATATCTTCGCCCATCGCCTGCAGACGCAGGAAGCACTGACCGCGCAGATCGCCGGCGTCATCCAGGATGTACTCAACCCTCGCGGCGTCGCCGTCATGATCGAGGCCGAGCACATGTGCATGGCCATGCGCGGCATCCGCAAGCAGGGCTCCACCACCCTCACCTCCACCTTCACCGGCGTTTTCAAGGACACGCCCGAGGAGCAGGTTCGTTTCGTCACCATGGTTCGCGGCGGCGGGGCATAACGTCTAGGCCGATATCGCTAGGCCATGATCCCGACAAACGCGGATCGGTGTTCGCGGACAAACGAAAACGTTTGTCCAGAGATTATGGTCAAACAGGAAGATACACCGGCGATGTCGGCACTGGAATTTCCCAGAACTCCATCAGACAAGAGGGCCTTGGAGGAAGGCGCGGTGTTCTCGCCGCGCTTCGACGCCGCCGGCCTTGTCACCGTCGTCGTCACCGATGCCGAAGACGGCATGCTGCTGATGGTCGCGCATATGAATGCGCAGGCCTTGGCGCTGACACTGGAAACCGGCATCGCCCACTACTGGTCGCGCTCGCGCAACGCGCTTTGGAAGAAGGGCGAAACCTCCGGCAATTTCCAACATGTCGTCGAGATGCGCACCGACTGCGATCAGGATGCATTGTGGCTGCGCGTCAAAGTGTTGGGCCACGACGCAACCTGTCACACCGGCCGGCGTTCATGCTTTTATCGGACGGTGGGGCTTGTCGACGGCAAGGGAACGCTTGTTGACGACGGCAGCAAGCCGCTGTTCGATGCGGAAGTCACGTATCGGAAGCCTGTGTGAACCATTCCATATTCACAAACCACTCATGTTCACTATTCTCAAACATCCTTCTGATACGAATGATGTGGGACAAGGGAGATCATGATGCTCGAGTGGGCGTCATTGCGTAGCAGACCAGATGTCAGGGAGGCCAACGGCCTGACCTCTTCCGGCGGCGCGTCCGAAACGAAATCTCCCAAGAAAACAGGTATTTCGCTCGCTTTGGGCGGCGGTTGCGCCAGAGGCTGGGCTCATATCGGCGTGCTGCGCGCGCTCGATGAAGCCGGCATCGAAGTCTCGATGATCGCCGGCACCTCTATCGGCGCGCTGGTCGGCGGCTGTTATCTCGCCGGCAAACTGGATGAGCTGGAAGAGTTCGCCCGCAGCCTGACCAAGCGGCGCATTTTCGGCCTGCTCGATCTCAATCTGCGCGGCAGCGGCCTGTTCGGCGGCATGAAGCTCGATGCCCGTCTGCGCGAGCATGTGGCGGGCGTCCGGTTCGAGGACCTGCCAAAACCCTTCGTCAGCGTCGCATCGGAAATCCGCACCGGTCACGAGATCTGGCTGTCGCACGGCTCGCTGATCACGGCAATGCGCGCGTCCTACGCATTGCCTGGCGTGTTCGAGCCGGTGAATTGCAACGGCCGCATGCTGGTCGACGGCGCGCTGGTCAATCCGGTGCCGGTATCGGTCTGCCGCGCCTACGAGCAGCCGCTCGTCGTGGCGGTCAACCTTCACTACGACCTGTTCGGCCGCGCCGCCGTGATCAAACACAGCGCCGGCGAACTGGTTGTCGAAAAGGACGCGCCGCGCGCCGGCCGTGTCGACGCCGAGCACCAGTCGCATCAGACCCGCCTCGGCATCACCGGTGTCATGGTCGAGGCTTTCAACATCATCCAGGACCGCATTTCGCGCGCCAGGCTGGCCGGCGATCCGCCCGACATGTCGCTGCAGCCCAAGCTTAGCCATATCGGCCTCACCGAATTCCATCGCGCCGACGAGGCAATCCAACTCGGCTATCAGGCGACGATGGCCCAGATCGGCGAACTGACCCGGCTGCAGACAGTTCTCGCCTGAGGCCAGCCACCCTCTGAAAAACACCGTGCGTTGCGTCCCATCGATGGAGCGATGCCGCTCTTTGAAGCGCGGCGGCAATTTGCCATGCCCCGCGATAACCGATAGCAAAACGCAATTGGTTATGCTGGTCTGTGCCCACTATACGGAGGCACACCGATGGCCAAAATCGTCTATTCCATGCTCACCTCTTTGGACGGCTATATCGCCCGATCGGACGAGGACATCGCACTGCCGGTGCCTGAGACAGAATTGCATCAGCATTTCAATGACATGATGCGGCGGGCCTCAGTCGTCCTTGCCGGGCGGCGGATGTACGAGACGATGCGCTTCTGGGACAGCCCAGACCGCGAGACCGGTGCGACCGAGGTCGAGCGGGACTTTGCCCGCGCCTGGCGAGAGACACCGAAGATCGTCCTCTCGACCACGCTTCGGCAGGTCGGGCCCAATGCCCGGCTGGTGAATGGCGATGCCGAGACCGCGGTGAGATCGCTCAAGTCAGAGACGGATGGCCTCGTCATCCTCGGCGGCGCAGACCTTGCCGCTGGTCTGGCACGAGCAGGGCTTATCGATGAATACCGGCTGTACATGCACCCGGTCGTGCTGGGGGGCGGCAAGCCGTACTTCCAGTCCGGCCTGTCGCTGACGCTGAAACCGCTTGGCACGGAAAGCCTGCCCCAGGACGTGACGCTAATGCGTTATGCGCCGGCCAACCAAGCTGCATAGATACTGACGTGGCTACGCCCGCGCCGCATCGACAATGCGGAATTGCACCGTGCGGTTGCCGTTCCAGTAGTTGCCGGACAGCGAGCCGGCGACATGCACGCTCTTGCCACGGTTTTTGAACAGGAATTCGCCAAGCACCGTATCGACGGCACGAAAGGCGATCGCCTGGATACGGCCGCCGCTGTCCGACTGTAATTCGCAGCGTATATGGTTGGTGCCGACCGGCCGGGCGTCGGCCAGCCGATGGCGCGGCAGCACGAAGACCGGCGCGACGTGGCCGGCGCCGAAGGGGCCGGCCTTTTCCAGCGCGTCGAGCAGGCTGAGCGTCGCGCCTTCGGCCGCAAGCGCGCCGTCGATCGCCAGGCTCTCCTCGTCCTGCAGCCGAAACACGTCGGCAGCCGCCCGTTCCTCGAAGAACGCCCTGAGCTCGCCCAGCCTTGCGCGCTCCACGGTGATGCCGGCCGCCATGCCATGACCGCCGCCCTTGACGATCAGCCCGACATCGGCGGCTTCGCGCACCAGCCGGCCGAGGTCGAAGCCCGACACTGAACGGCCCGAACCGGTACCGATGCCCACAGCGTTGAAGGCGATGGCGAAAGCCGGCCGGCGCGCATGATCCTTCAGCCTCGAGGCGAGCAGGCCGACAATGCCGGGATGCCAGTTGTTGCTGGCGGTGACGACGATCGCCGGGCCGTTGCCGCCGGCAAGCTCGGCATCGGCTTCGGCACGCGCCGCGGCCAGCATCTCCTGTTCCATCAACTGCCGTTCTTGGTTCAGCCGGTCGAGCGTCTCGGCGATGGTCCGCGCCTCGACCGGATCGTCCGTCGCGAGCAGCCGGCTGCCAAGTGCTGCATCGCCGATGCGCCCGCCGGCATTGATGCGCGGCCCGATCAGATAGGCGAGATGGAAGGTGCTGATCGGCTCGCCAATGCGCGATACCCGGGCCAATGCGGCCAAGCCTTCATTCTTCTGCTGGCGCGCCATTTGCAGCCCTTTGACGACGAAGGCACGGTTGACGCCGGTGAGTGGCACCACGTCGCAAACGGTCGCCAACGCAACGAGATCGAGCAGCGACAGCAGATCGGGCGGCGCGACATCGCTCAGGCCACGCAGGATTCTCGCGGTCTGCACCAGGGCGAGGAAGACGACACCGGCAGCGCACAGATGCCCCTGCCCGGAAAGATCGTCGTCACGGTTTGGATTGACCACCGCAATCGCCGCCGGCAACGCGCCGCCGACCTGATGGTGGTCGAGCACCACGACATCGGCGCCAGCTTCGTTGGCGGCATCGACGGACACGGCGCTGTTGGTGCCGCAATCGACGGTGACGATCAATGTAGCGCCGCGCGAGACCAGTTCGCGCATGGCATCGGGATTGGGACCGTAACCCTCGAAGATACGGTCCGGAATATAGATTTCCGACGGTATGGAGAAATGCGCCAGAAACCGCTTCAGCAAGGCCGACGAGGCGGCGCCGTCGACATCGTAGTCGCCAAAGATCGCTACCTTTTCCCTCGCCATCACCGCCGCCGCGATCCGGGTGGCGGCCTTGTCCATGTCGGTCAGCGACGCCGGATTGGGCAACAGGTCGCGGATCGTCGGATCGAGGAACCGCTCGGTCTCGTCGGCGGTAACGCCGCGTCCGGCCAGAACGCGCGCGACGATGTCGGGCACACCATGACCTTGCGCGATGGCAAGCGCGACCATGTCCTGCCGTTCGGTCAGCCGGTGCTCCCAGGAGAGACCGGTCGCCGACTGCCTGACATCGAGGAATAGGCGCCTTTCGCCCATTATGCGCTTTGCCAATTCATGGTTGGCCGCAGGATAGAGCATGTCGCCCAAAAATGGGCAGCGGTTTTGGGCTTAACGACATGCGCGAACAACAGCCTAACGTGCTGCGCGTGAACGCGACGCGCTTTAGGGCCAAAGACAGGCAGAACCAGGCGGTTCGCGGCGGGTGGCGTCGCAGGAGAGTTCAAGAAAAACTACGCTTTCCGCTTTTCAGCCTGGCGCCGGATCCATTCGTCGGCCGCGTCCCCCATCGTCTTTTCCCGGCCGAGCCAGGCCATGAAAGGCCGATCGAACCTGAACGTATCGCCCCATTCGCGCGTGAAAAAGCGGCGCACATTCTGGGTGTTGCGATAGGATTTCGTGATGGGCGTGGCACGCGAAATCGGATCCGCGTGCCAGTCGAACGCATTCATCGTCAATCCTTGCGCCGCCAGGTTCAGATGCAGCCAAGGGCTAGCAACTGCGGTGCGGCTTCGCAAGCAGGCCTAGAACTTATCCAGATCCTGGTGCCGCGCCTTGATCTCACGCACGGTCCGCGACGACGAGCGCAGCACGACGGTGTGGGTGGTGATATAGGTGCGGCCGAACTTGACGCCGGCCAGCATATTGCCGTCGGTGACGCCGGTGGCCGCGAACAGCACGTCGCCGCGCGCCATGTCTTCCGCATGGTAGACCCGCTTCGGATCGGAAATGCCCATCTTGGCGGCGCGCGCGACCTTCTCCGGCGTATCGAGGATCAGCCGGCCCTGCATCTGGCCGCCGGTGCAGCGCAATGCGGCCGCGGCCAGCACGCCTTCCGGCGCACCGCCGGTGCCGAGATATAGGTCGATGCCGGTTTCCTCCGGGTCGGTGGTGTGGATGACGCCGGCGACATCGCCGTCGCCGATCAGCCGGATCGCCGCTCCCGTGGCGCGCACGGCATCGATCAGCTTGGCATGGCGCGGCCGGTCGAGGATGCAGGTGGTGATGTCGGAAACCGCAACGCCCTTGGCTCGCGCCAGACTCGCGATGTTCTCGGCCGGCGACGCGTCGATGTCGATGACGCCTTCGGCATAGCCCGGACCGATGGCGATCTTGTCCATATAGACGTCTGGCGCGAACAGCAGACTGCCCTTCTCGGCGATGGCGATGACGGCAAGCGCGTTGGGCAGGTTCTTGGCGCAGATCGTCGTGCCTTCGAGTGGATCGAGCGCTATGTCGACTGCCGGTCCTTTGCCGGTGCCGACCTCCTCGCCGATATAAAGCATGGGTGCCTCGTCGCGTTCGCCCTCGCCGATCACCACCGTGCCCTTGATGGCAAGGCGGTTGAGTTCCTGGCGCATGGCGTCGACAGCGACCTGATCGGCAGCCTTTTCATCGCCACGGCCGCGCAGCCTGGCGGCGGCCACGGCGGCCCTTTCGGTGACGCGCACCAGTTCCATGGTGAGTATCCGGTCAAGGCCGGCGACGATGTTCTGGGCCACATTCATGTTCGGCAAATCCTCGTTGGCATACGCCTCCCGCCGGAGGCGGGCCTGTTTTGTCAAACGAGCATGACAACGGCAAGACCTGCCGAACGTTTTATCGAAAGGCCAGCAATATCAATCGATTGAACCGCATTTCCGACACGATCGCGACCCGGTCGGAAACGACCGGGCCGCCTTGAAGAAGCAAAAAAGGTGGCTCTCGCGATCTAGAAAACCGCGAGATATCTGAGCAGCGAAATGATGCCGATGATGATGACGATGACCTGCACGATCTGCCGCATCCTGGCGTCCAGCGGCAGGCGCTGCACGAGATAGAGAACGAGAATAATGACAAGGAATGTGATCAAGATGCCGATCAACACGGATGAAGCCACGACGCCCTCCTTCAAATGATTTCCTGAAACGGGAAGACGAGCCGGCAAAGCCGGCTCAAGGCCGGCGCACTCAATACCAGCGGCGCGACGTGTCGTTGTTCATCGACTGGCCGACGGCAATCCCGGCCAGAAAGCCGAGCAGGCCGATCACGCCGATCACGGCGGTCGTCGTGCCCGGGTTTTCTCGCGCAACTTCCGAAACCGCCTGGGCCTGACTGCGCAGCTGCTGCGCTGTGCGCGACGCGCGTGCCGAAGCCGTCTCATAAAAATCCGAAGCCTGTTCGCTGGCATCATCGAGCATTTCCGCGCCCCTTGCCGAAATGCTCTTGTTGATCTTGGTGATCTCCTTGCGCAGTTCAGCAATCTGCTTTTCCAGCGTTTTCTGGATATCGTCGATGGCTGGGGTGTCGGACTTGTTGGTATCGGCCATGAAGCGGCTCCCTTGGTTGCTGACCAAGAGAACGGCGCCGCAACGAATTCGTTCCGCCCAGTTGGGGCTGATCGCCATCGGGTCGACCGAAAGGCCGGCGGGGATTGTTACCCCGGGACGAAGCTACCCTGCCCGCTCGATGCGGATGACCTGCGGCTTGTCGGTCAGGTGACCGTCCTTGGTGATGCCGTCGACGGCCTTGCGCACGGCGGCCTCGGTGGTCTCGTGGGTGACGAGGATCACCGTCTTCTGCGCCGCCGCCTCGCCGCTGACAGCATGCTGGACGATCGATTCCAGCGAAATATCGTTGTCGGCCATGCGCTTGGCGATCGCGGCGAAGACGCCGATGCGGTCATGCACCGTCAGCCGGATGAAGTAGCCGCCGGCATGGCTGCGCATCTGAGCCTTCTTGTAGGGCCTGAGCTCCTTCGCCGGCAGGCCGAAGACCGGACCATGCTGGAAGCCGGGCCGGCTCTTGGCAATGTCGGCGATGTCGCCGATGACGGCCGAGGCAGTGGCGTTGCCGCCGGCGCCGGGGCCTGAAAGCAACAATTCGCCGAGAATGTCGGTCTCGATCGCCACCGCATTGGTGACGCCATGCACCTGCGCGATGACGGAAGCGGTCGGCACCATGGTCGGATGCACGCGCTGCTCGATGCCGCTTTCGGTGCGCTGAGCAACGCCGAGCAGCTTGATCCGGTAGCCGAGATCGCCGGCCGCGCGGATGTCGGCCTGGGTGATGTTGGAAATGCCTTCCATATAGATGTCGTTGGCGGCGATCTTGGTGCCGAAGGCAAGGCTGGTCAGGATCGACAGCTTGTGCGCGGTGTCGTGACCCTCGATGTCGAAGGTCGGATCGGCCTCGGCGTAACCCAGTCGCTGCGCGTCCTTCAGGCAGGCATCGAACGAGATGCCTTCGACCTCCATGCGGGTCAGGATGTAGTTGCAGGTGCCGTTGAGAATGCCGAACACGCGATTGACCGAATTGCCGGCCATCGCCTCGCGCATCGTTTTGATGACGGGAATGCCGCCCGCCACCGCCGCCTCGTAGTTGAGCAGCACGCCCTTCTTCTCGGCGATCTCGGCCAGCGCCACGCCATGCTTGGCGAGCAGCGCCTTGTTGGCGGTGACGACGTGGCGGCCGGCTTCGAGCGCGGCCTTCACCGACAGGCGCGCCGGCCCCTCGTCGCCGCCGATCAGTTCGATGAACACGTCGATCGCGGCCGTCTGCGCCATCTTAACCGGATCGTCGAACCATTTTGCGGCGCTGACATCGACGCCACGGTCGCGTTTCGGGTCGCGCGCCGAAACCGCCGACACGACGATGTCGCGCCCGCATTGCCGGGTCAGCTCGGCCGCCTTGTCGCGCAGCACCCGCGCCACCGATGCACCGACCGTGCCAAGTCCGGCAATTCCAACACGCAGAGCTTCAGCCATGGAAGGCGACGTCCCTCAAAATCAGATCGAATTTTTGCTTACCGGTGGGCGGACAGCGGCACCACATTGTTGGGCTGCTTGGCGCTGGTCGACAGGAAGCGTTTGATGTTGCGCGCCGCCTGGCGGATCCGGTGCTCGTTCTCGACCAGCGCCAGGCGCACGAAATCGTCGCCATGTTCGCCGAAGCCGACACCGGGCGCCACCGCCACATCAGCGTGCTCGATGAGCAGCTTGGAGAATTCGAGCGAGCCCAGATGCTTGAACGGTTCGGGGATCGGCGCCCAGGCGAACATCGAGGCGGCGGGAGCTGGAATGTTCCAGCCGGCGCGCCCGAAGGAATCGACCATCACGTCGCGGCGCTTGTGGTAGACCTCGCGCACCTCGGCGATATCGGCGCCGTCGCCGTTGAGCGCATGGGCCGCCGCCACCTGGATCGGCGTGAAGGCGCCGTAGTCGAGATAGGACTTTACCCTGGTCAACGCCGAGATCAGCCGCTCATTGCCGACGGCAAAACCCATGCGCCAGCCGGGCATGGAGAACGTCTTAGACATCGAGGTGAATTCGACGCAGACATCGATGGCGCCCGGCACCTGCAGCACCGAAGGCGGCGGGTTGCCGTCGAAATAGATCTCCGAATAGGCAAGGTCGGACAGGATGATGATGTCGTTCTTCTTCGCGAACGCCACCACGTCCTTGTAGAAGTCGAGCGAAGCGACCAGCGCCGTAGGGTTCGACGGATAGTTCAGGATCAGCGCCAGCGGCTTCGGGATCGAGTGGCGAACGCCGCGCTCCAGCGCTGGAATGAAACCATCGTCCGGCTCGACCTGCAGCGAACGGATGACGCCGCCCGACATGATGAAGCCGAAGGCATGGATCGGATAGGTCGGGTTCGGGCACAGGATGACGTCGCCAGGCGCGGTGATCGCCTGCGCCATGTTGGCGAAGCCTTCCTTCGAGCCGAGCGTGGCCACCACCTGCGTGTCGGGGTTGAGCTTCACGCCGAAGCGGCGCTGATAGTAGGCGGCCTGGGCGCGGCGCAGGCCGGGAATGCCGCGCGAGGAGGAATAGCGATGCGTGCGCGGATCGCGCACCACTTCGCACAATTTGTCGACGATGGCCTTGGGCGTCGGCAGGTCCGGATTGCCCATGCCGAGGTCGATGATGTCGGCGCCGCGCGAACGGGCGCTGGCCTTGAGCCGGTTGACCTGCTCGAACACGTAAGGCGGAAGCCGGCGGACCTTGTGAAACTCTTCCATGGCAGTTCCAGACAGCAAAAGGGGCTATTGGGCGCGCGCTATATACTCATTTGCAGGTAGGGTCGAGGGCGGGATCGCATTTGCCTTCGATCTGCTTCAGCGCCTGGGGACCATGTTTCGCGGCCAGGTCCGCCAGTGCCGCCTGATTGGCGACCGCAGCGCCGCCGCTGCTTTTGGCGCCCTGCGCGGCGCCGTCAGCCTTGAGTTCGGCGAGCTTGGCGTTCGTCTCGGCTGGCGTGAGCTGCTTGTTCGCCACTTTGGGCGGGATGTTGAGGTTCGGAAAGGTGCCGGTATCCTTTGGACCTGCATTCTCGGCCATCGGCACCGGAGCGCCGGTATTCGTGCTCGAACACCCGGCGATCCCCAAAAGGACGATCGCCGCGCCGATGCGGCAAAAGCGTGCGGCATCAAAAAAAACAGTCTCGCCAATATTAATCGTCATATTGTTTCCTTGGCAGCCGAGGTAGAGCGAGATTGGACCCTGTCGGATGTCCCATGTTAATATGTCAAGAAAACGCTTCGGGAGGAACCCCGCGAACCATGTCCAAAACACCCGATTCGGGCAAAACGGAAGATGACGAGCCTTCGACCGTCGAGCAATATCTGGTGAAGGATCCGGAGCGCTTCGCGTTGAACATGGCGCGCATGATCGAGCAGGCCGGCAAGGCGGCGTCCGCCTGGGCCGAACCGCGCGAGCGCGGCGAAGTGCGCGACCACGTCGCCGAACCGGTCGTCGACATGGTCAAGACGTTTTCCAAGCTGAGCGAATACTGGCTCGCCGACCCGCAGCGCGCGCTCGAAGCGCAGACGCGGCTGTTCGCCGGCTACATGACCGTGTGGGCGAACGCCATCCAGCGCGTCAGCCCCAACGCCGAAGGCCAAGACGACGCCATCAAGCCGGAGCGCGGCGACAAGCGTTTCCAGGATCCGGAATGGGGCCGCAACGCCTTCTTCGATTTCCTCAAGCAGGCCTATCTCGTCACCTCGCGCTGGGCGTCCGAACTGGTCGAGCACGCCGAAGGTCTCGACGAGCACACCCGCCACAAGGCGAGCTTCTACGTCAAGCAGGTGTCCAATGCCATCTCGCCGTCGAATTTCATCCTGACCAACCCCGAACTTTTCCGCGAGACCGTCGCTTCCAACGGCGAGAACCTGGTGCGCGGCATGAAGATGCTGGCCGAGGACATCGCCGCCGGCAAGGGCGACCTGAAACTGCGCCAGGCCGACTATTCGCCTTTCGAGATCGGCAGGAACATCGCCACCACACCCGGCAAGGTGGTCGGCCGCAGCGATGTCGCCGAGATCATCCAGTATGATCCGGCGACCGAGACGGTGCTGAAGCGCCCGCTGCTGATCTGCCCGCCCTGGATCAACAAGTTCTACATACTTGACCTCAACCCGCAGAAATCCTTCATCCGCTGGGCCATCGAGCAGGGCCACACCGTCTTCGTGATCTCCTGGATCAATCCGGACGAGCGCCACGGCGCGAAGGGGTGGGAAGCCTATATCAGGGAAGGCCTGCAATACGCCCTCGACACGATCGCGGAGGCGACCGGCGAGCGGGATGTCAACGCGATCGGCTACTGCGTCGGCGGCACGCTGCTGGCGGCCGCGCTGGCTCTGATGGCCAGGGAAGGCGACGACCGCATCAAGTCAGCCACTTTCTTCACCACGCAGGTCGACTTCACCTATGCCGGTGACCTCAAGGTCTTCGTCGACGAGGAACAGGTCGCGGCGGTGGAGAAATCGATGAACGAGAAGGGCTATCTCGACGGCACCAAGATGGCGACCGCCTTCAACATGCTGCGCTCCGGCGACCTGATCTGGCCCTATGTCGTCAACAACTACATGCGCGGCAAGGACCCCCTGCCCTTCGACCTGCTCTACTGGAATGCCGATTCGACCCGCATGGCGGCAGCCAACCATTCCTTCTACCTGCGCAATTGCTATCTCGAGAACAACCTCTCGCGCGGCACGATGGAGCTCGCCGGGCATACGGTCTCGCTCGGCGATATCACCATTCCGATCTACAACCTCGCCTCGCGGGAAGATCACATCGCGCCGGCGCTGTCCGTCTTCCTCGGCTCGAAATATTTCGGCGGCAAGGTCGACTACGTGATGGCGGGATCGGGCCACATAGCCGGTGTCGTCAATCCGCCCGCCTCCGGCAAGTACCAGTATTGGACCGGCGGCAAACCGGAAGGCGATTTCGGCCAATGGATTGCCAAGGCCGTAGAGCATCCCGGGTCGTGGTGGCCGCACTGGCAAGGCTGGATCGAGGCCAAGGACAACACCCGCGTGCCTGCCCGCAAACCCGGCAAGCATATGAAAACCTTGGGCGATGCTCCCGGCAGCTATGTGAAGGTGCGTGTGTAACGGACTGTAATGTGTGGTGAGTTGACGGCCCGGCAAAAGCGGGCGAAATGGTGTCGTCAACCGTCAAGCAGCCATAATTCGGCAATCACTGCAAAAATACTTCCAGGCTTGCGGATTTGACACAGGTCTCGTTTCCGGATCGGAGACAAAGGTCACCTTGGACAGCGACTTCCAGTGCTGAGCCAAGGACGTACCGACCGGACATCGAGGGGGAATTTGACTTTGAAATCAGCAGGATGGAGCCTCGCAAAGGGAGAACGCAGCGCCATCTTGGCAGCGCTCTGCTCTGTGCTCCTGGCCTCCTGCACATCGGCCGGCGACCCGACAATGTCGGTCGGAATGCCCGGCTACAATGCCTCAGCCTCTGACATCAATGCGGCCGCCACCGGCAAGTCCGTCGCCACCGCCGATTCGACATCGCAGACAACGGCCATGCAAACGACCGTGATGAGCGAAGGCGATACCGCGCTCCCCGAAAAAGTCGCTTACGTACCGATGGCCAAGCCCCAAGCAGCCTTTCCGCTGATAACGCCGGCCGGCGCTGAAACGATCGCGGGACAAACGCCGCAGGCCTTGCAGCAGCCGGCCCAGACGGCGCAGCAGACCGACGCGGTCGCCCAGAAGATCGCTGCCGCCGATGCCGCGGTGACAACGCCGAAGCCAGCCGCGGCGCCGGTGATGAACAATCCGGTCTATGTGACCGCGGGTGAGGCGCCACAAGCCGAGGCGCCGAAGAAACGGGGCTTCCTGGCCTCGATGTTCGGCGCCACGCCCGCTTCGGCCACACCGGCTCCGCTCATCAACACGCGATCGGGCGAACAGCCGACCGCACAGGCCAAGCCCGCGCCCGCCGCGGCGGCAAAGCCGATCATCACTTTGGCCTCGGCCGACTCCACGGCAAAGCCGATACAGTTGGCCTCGACCGGTGACGACGCCGGTCATATCACTGGCAGCGATGCCTTGCCTGGCGTGCGCCAGACCGCCCTGTTCGAGATCAAGCGCAAATCCGGCCTCGACGACGAAAGCGACGTCGACCTCAATGAGGACGAGGGTCCAATCGGCGGCAGCTATCAGGTTGCGTCCGCCGCCGGCATGGCCCGGCTCGCGCCCAACGGCCTGCTGAAGCAGAACGAAAGCGTCGATGTCGCCTGCCTGAAGCCCTCGCTGGTGCGCGTGCTGAAGACGATCGAAGGCCATTACGGCCGCAAGATGGTGGTCACGTCTGGCTACCGCGACCCCGCCCGCAACCGCCGCGCCAACGGTGCCAAGAACTCGCTGCACATGTACTGCGCCGCCGCCGACATCCAGGTTCCCGGCGTCTCCAAATGGGAACTGGCGAACTACATCAGGACCATGCCCGGCCGCGGTGGCGTCGGCACCTATTGCCACACCGAATCGGTACACGTCGATGTCGGGCCCGAGCGCGACTGGAACTGGCGCTGCCGCCGGCGCAGCGGCGGTGACGACGGCTGAACGGCGCGATTTGACGGGCCGGAGCCTGCGGGCAGACAACATCGGTCCATTGGACAATTCTCAAAACTTTCGAGATTGGCCAAAGCGCCACTGCACCGCTGCAGCGCCCCTGAGTCGGGGCATGGGTTCTAGGGTCTGTGCCGCGTCGCTGCGCTCCTTGCTCGGCCCAGAATGACGAAACGATGGGCGTTTCCCCTGGCCGGCAAGCCGTGCAGCCATGGCGAAACCCCATCGTTTCCAAGGACTGGAAAAAAGTTGTCCAAGCCGGCACCTGACGGGTTGCCGGTTGCGCACAACGTCAGTATAAGCCGCTTCGTCTGAGCGCGCCCATCGTCTAGCGGTTAGGACACCGCCCTTTCACGGCGGTAACAGGGGTTCGATTCCCCTTGGGCGTACCAGACTTTTCAAACACTTGGCGACCTCCCCGTCCTTACTGTCCAATTTTTGGCCAATATCGCCCGGAGCCGGCCGATTCCAAGGAATCGGTCAAAATGGCAAAGCAAACAATTTCGCATGCAGGGTGGACGCCACCCATGCCGAATCCGGCATGCGTGAATGCGGCGGACTTTCAGAGACTCGCCATTCCATCACCGGACCTATCGCCGTCTGCGCCGAGCCCTTTAGCGCTTCTTCGCCTTCGGGGTGAACTCCTCGACCCGCGCCATCCTGAAGCATCGCCTGCTCCAGCGCCTGGGCTTCATCTTCATCCTATGTAGTCAGGATAGTGCACCAGTGCGCCCTGTCGAAGACGCTGGCGATCTAGGCCGGCTTGTCGGTCATTGGCCGGGATCGGTGCTGTTGAGACTGCACATGCGGATCAACCAGCCTCCGCCATCAGCGTGTCGCTCAAAGACGCTGAGTGAAGTTCCATTTCCGGTGGCCTCACCCTCCGAATAGGCCGCCAGAGACCATGCCAGGTGCCCGGAAGTCCCCGCCTCCATTATGGCTAGTGTTTTGTCGGGGGTGGCGTGTTGAGTCCAGACGCCATGCAGCGCCTCTATCGCCGCGCGGCCGCGAGCCGGCGGCGCATAGGGAGAATGCAATTCCGCATCAGGTGTGAATACCGCTGCGCAACCGGCAGCATCCCCGTCTCGATAGGCCGTAACGTAGATATCCCAAAGCTCCTGCAGTTCCTCGCGGATCGACATCATCTCCTCCCGGCTGTTCCTTCATTCGTACGCTGCAATTATATTAGCATTAGCACATATATTGACCAGCCGGCGTCGCTGTTGCTCACAAAACAGCCCGTCGGTCAGGCCCGGCGTCCTATTCACATCCCAATCTATAGGGTGCCGGGCCGCACTGCCGTGGAACCCTGGGCGCCTGTTGGCCTACACAGCCGAAGGCGCATCGTGTGTCCTTTGGAGCGCTCGGAAGTGCTCGCTGCTTGGGCGATATCAGCGGCTTCATGATGCTCTTGCGGAGTGCCTTCCGCTGCCATCAGAAAGCGCTCGACTTCAGCCTGCGATAGCTGCTTGGAGGGGATGGTTCTGGCCATTGGCGATCTCCGTTTTGAGGGGTCGCCGCAACGATAGATTATGTTCCTCGACAGGATCGAGCGCGCAAGATTCGAATGGCCGGCCGCGAGTTCATTTGCATTTTAGCTAATTGAATGTGAGATGGTCATGAAATTCCGAGCGGGGGCTCATGACTACAGACATTTTTCTGACCGCTGTCGCGGCATTCTCGATACTCGTTCCGCTGTACTTTATCCTTAGGTGAGGCGTTAAGCCGCCTAGTTGGCGTCACGAGCGCGCGTTTCCCGCTGGCGCTGTCCTACGCGGCAGAGGCTTCCCGCGCGTCCTGGCGCCCGCCTATGGCCAGTCGCTGTGTCTCCGGTTGCACCTGCAATCTGCTTGAACGCAGAAACCTCGCCGCTCCATTTGCGAAGCGGCGAGGCCTGCCCCAACCTCGCCCCAATTGCCGGTCCCAACAGCCGGCTATGCTGACAATGCAATTGTTGTGCCAGCGACAAATTGATCCATTACGGGACAGAAGAAGGACCGGTCGCCGCAAGTTACGCGGCCGCATCGTCCGGCCCGCTCGGACGCCTCCCGCTGCGCGCCAGAGTGGTCAATGCGCGCTCCTCCGCGGCGAGGCGGTAGCGCAGCACTGCCGCCTCCTGCTCCCGCTCACGCTCGAGGCGCCCTTGCTGAGTCCCAGAGTAACCGCATCAACCATCTTATTAGCATGCGCTTGTGTTCCTCATAAAGCCGGATCATTATTCAAACCATCGGGTCGCTGAAGGGGTAGAGCGCCATGGAACTGAGCAGCTATGATCCGAGCGGGAGCATTTTTGCATCACCCGCCTTCCTTAACCTCACGGCTGTTTTCATCATTCTGGCCGCCTTCGACGTTGCGCGGCTGATTGCAATGTCACGCGCGGATTCTCTCGATCGGCTTCAGTTCGCGCCAATCGAAGCCGCAAGTTGAGGACCGTTGTTTCTTGGCTTCAGCGGTCATGCTCTCGACGGTGTGCGCAATAGCGATGTTGTGGGGGCGCCATCTTGTTCGTTGACTACTACGAACTCCTGGAAATCAGCCCGAACGCCAACTCGGAAACGATAGAACGGGTATTCCGCTATTTTGCCATGCGCTACCATCCTGACAATCAGGACACCGGCGATGAATCACGGTTCAGCGAAATCCTGGAAGCCCACAATGTTCTCAAAGACCCTGTCAAGCGCGCGCGGTATGACATTCAGCACAAGGACCATTTGAATCTGCGAACGGAGTTGATTGGGGAAGCCAGCAACAACACAACCATCGAACGTGATGTGGCCATTCAGGCAAAATTGCTCTCCCTGCTCTACGTCAAACGCCGACAAGACGTAAACAATCCCGGCATTGGCGATACAGAAATCGAACGTTTGTCAGGCTGTCCACGAGAACATCTTGAGTTTCATCTCTGGTACCTGAAAGCCAAGGGCTGGATTGGAAGGATCGAGAACGGAACCTTCGCGATCACCGTGGAAGGCATCGATCGCGCCAATTCCGAACATCGCCGTGACACCACCATAAGACTGCTGGACCATGCCGGCTGAAACGCGGAAGCTCGCGTCAGCGCCGTATTGACTAACCGCCGACCAGCGGCACGGTAACAGTGGTGGCGTAGTTGATCGGAAAGGTGTCGAGGTAAGGAAAATCGACGACGAAGGCATAGGTGGCGGTCAGATGCGCCATGCGGAAACCGCCGCTTGCCGGGTCGATGGCGATCGTCACGTTCACATCCTTCAAACCCAAGGCCTGCAATTTCTGCGTGGCGATCGATTGGATGTCGGCCTGGGTCAGCGTGTTCTGAAGCTGCAGCGAGCGCGATGATGTCTCCAGCGTATAGCGAACGCTGGACACCGAATGCATCGACCAGCCCAGGGCGAAGATCCCGAACAGCAATATGATGAGGAACGGTGCGATCAGCGCGAACTCCAACCCGGATCCGCCTGATCGATCTCGCCGGAAGGCGCTTTGCCTGGCGCAATTCCAGGAAAAGTGTGAGCCGGTTGTCCCGGGAAAAGCGCGCAGCGCTGCCCCCAAGGAATCGCGACAAAACAAAGAGCTAGGGCGTTTCGCCATTTCCGCGAAGCGGTGAGACGCTCTAGCGAACACGGATCACCTCCAGATGGCCGATGACGCTGGAAGCGGAAAAGACGCCGAAGGTGAAGGGCGGCGTCCAGGTGGCCGATGCCTGGATCTGAACATAGACCGACGGCACCTTTGGTCCGCTGCACAGCGTGGAGGCGTCGACCACGGTCGTCCCGCACATATAGATCCGGCTTAGCGTGACCTGGCCGTCCGCCGGCCGTTTCTCCCAGCTCGAAATGGCAACGGCTTGCGTCGCCGTATCATTCGTCGACCCTTCCATGATCAGGTTCGCGGCGGTCTTGACGCCGGCACGCATCGACAGCGAACTCGTCACATAGGACCAGCCGTCGATGATACCGAGCAGCGCCGCGCACAGGAAGGGCAGGACCATGGCGAACTCGACCGCGGCAACGCCCGAACGGTCGCCAAGGATCGGCTTTGATCCGCGTTCCACCGGGGCTACTCGACCAGTGCCACGGACTGCCCGGCCGGAATGTCGCGCATTCCGAGGCTGGTGCAATCCTGATTGATGGTTGAACTGCCTGACCATTGTATCGTATCGGCGACGACTTGGGTGCAGCCGCCGTTGCCCGAGAAATTGCCGAGATAGCTGATCTGCTGTCTTGGGAAGTAGATGGCCCCAGTCAGCAGCGAGTCGGCTGTACCGTTGAACGTGCTGGATGCACTGCTGCCGGCCCTGTCGCCATAAAACAGAACGCCTGAATAGGCGCCCGAAGTCGGCGCACTGAGCTGCACGGAGGCGTTGCCATTCATGCTGACCGTCGAGCTGCCTGACATGAAGATAGTCACCCCGCTGCCGGTGACGGAAGCGTTGGCGTTTATCTTTAGATTGCCCTGAACGACATAGACGCCCGGCTGGAGGGTAACGCTACCGCTAAGGCTGAGTCCGCTGCAGTAGGTGCCGGGCTTCAATGTCGACTTGTTGGCATTCTGGCAAGGGTTCGAGGCGGCCGGGGTCGGCAGGTCGGCGAATGGATCGGCGACAGGCAGCGCCTGGGTGATCGGGGCCGGGCAGACGGTCGTAACCGGATTGCTGAGAGAAACGCCGCCCGCCGATATCAGGCAATCGACCTGCAGTGCTGCCGAGCCCTGGAGCTTGATGGCGTCCGAAGCGTTCGAGTTGGACATCACCACGCAGCCGGTGACCTTCACGCTGGTATTGCCGGAAAACAGCACAGCCTGCGAGGCGGTCGCATCGAGCGCGGTCATGCAGGACTTCGAGGCGTCGGTGATGAGGGCCACCGCCCTCGCCTGCTCGGGCACCTGACCTTGTGTGAAGATCGAGGTGAACATCCGGTTGAGGTTCTGAGCGACGATGACCTCGACTGCCTTCTTCGCCGTATTCGGCCCGGACGCCGGCGGCGTATTGACCACGATCGTGCCCGAGCCCAGCCCGTTTGTCGCTGCCGATTGCGTCGCGGCCGCGATGATCGTCGGCTTGTCGGAACCCGAGATCTGTTCAAGCGCGCCGGCATAGGCCGCGGCATCGGCCGTCGCCTGTAGTCTCAGGCTGTTGTAGTACCAGTAGGAGGTCTCCACGCCAAAGCCGGCCGCGCCGACGACGATCGGCAGGGTGAGGGCGAAGATGGTGGCAACATTCGCCCGTGTGCTCCGGCCTATACCGGTCGCCATGATCCGAGTTCGGGCGAAGCAATTGAAAGTCATAACTTAAATTAGAAAACATGCATATATGAAGGAACGGCTAAAAAGTTCGGTTCATTTTTGATGAGGGCTTCGATTGAGCCGTCGGCTGATCGGTGCACGCAGAGGTCGCGATAAGCAAGACACTCACGCGGCGCTGGAACGTCAGCACTGTGCGGCACCTTCCGCCCGGGCAAAAGCCTTCGAACTACATGTTGCTGGCAGGACGAATCGGAGGCGGTGGGCGATGCGCGGGCTTTTGCCGCGATTTAAGGGGAATGTCCGCCAAGGATGCGCGAATCGGCTTGATGGATAGCGATAGTGCATTGCCACGGCGCTTCAGCAGCCCGGCTGAAATCTTGGCAACGAGGTCTCGTATTTCCATGGGCGCTCCTCCCGAGCAGCCCCCGCCACCTTATTATTAGCAACGAAGCGAATCCTCCGCATTTAACTTTGATGTATCGAGGTCACGCAAATGTCGCTTCGATGTCAGCCTCATCGAACACCATCTCGCCCGTTGACGGTGACCGCGTCCTCAGCCACCCCTGCCCCCTGGACAACGAAGGCGTAGGCAGGTGCTGCCTGGAAGGAAATATCTTCTTTTAGGCGGAAAGAACTGGAGCCGACTCAGTCGCTAGTCCAGCCGAAAGCTCTCTCTGTACGGCCAGGAAAAACCTCCGCACTTCATCACTGGCGGTTGCTCTGTCCCTGCCCGACCCGACAACCAGGTCGAGCAACTCGGCTGCTTTAGCCCTCCAGAACGAGGCTGCAGGCTCGCCATGCAGATTGTCTAGCTTGGCTGCAACTTCCCTGATCAAGAACAGCTGACGGTCGATCGGGAATGCACGGACTTTTTCTGGGGACATCTTCCAAACCTGAACTGACGCAACGAATCAACCATTGCTGAACAAGCAATGGCGTAGCCGCCAAGGTGGAAACGGAAGCTTAACGCCGCTGTCGATGCATCACCGTGCGAGGAAATGCAGATGATGATCCAGGCACGAGATCACCACGCACACTCAAGCCAACTTGGTCGAGAAAACGGAGTTGGTCGATCGGAACAGGCGAAGCACCCCTCAGGCCCGCAGCAGACTTGCCTCGCCGCCACGCTTGCGCGGCGCCATCATGTCGCTGGCCATCAGTCCGGTGACACGGCAGAACGCCATGAACGTCCGGCAGGCATCCTCTGTCTTGACCACGTCCACCGTGGCGCCGAAGCAGGCATTGAAGGCTTTCTGATACACCGGTCCCTGCCGGCGCGCCGGCCAGTCCTGGAGGAAATCCAGCGCCTGCTCGACGCTGTAAATCTCCTCGACGGGCAAGCCGGGGCCTTGCGCAATGCGCACCGGCACCTCGAATTGCAATCTATCCATCCGCAATCTCCCGAACTGGCGTCGCCCAGGCAACGCCGTTCGTCGTCAAAAGTTGCTTTGCCCGCTCAGTGCCACGCAAATGTGTCGTGACTGCGGAAACGGCCGTTTTTTGCTTGCAGACAGGCCGAGGAAAGTCCTGCCGGGCACCAGCCGGTCCGGCAGAACTTTCCACTCGACGGCGCCGCTATTGATTGGCCGGGTCGGTCTCTGCATCGAAAGCCATGCGCACCACCGTCAAGAGAGCATAGGCCGACGGCAAGGCGAACAGGGCACCAAGGATGAGCGCCCCGGTTCCTGACAGATAGAGCGTCTCGGCGACCGCCCAATAGACGGTTCCGATACAAATGAAGGCCTGAACGGACAGAAAGGAAGCAGCCGAGGCCGCACGTGTCAGGCTTTTGAATGTCTTGATACGTTGTTGCATTGCAATGATCCGGAAATGGCGCGCCACGCCACCCATGCGCGGCTGAAGGCCGCCGCACGGGTCGCGACGCGAATGGCTTGGAATGGAATGAACGTGCGGTCCTGGACCGCTCAAGCCTGCGTGGAGGGCGGCGCACGCGGCTGATTGGTGCTCGCGCAGAGCGCGGACACCATGCCGGATCCGGCAACGGGTGCGGCCGGGGAAATCCGGTCCAAATAAAGGAAAACAGCTTGCGGAGCCGGCAAGGTCGGATGGAAGCCGGCGAACTTGGCCAGCACCGGCCGGGCTGTGCGAACCTCCAGCGCCTGCGCCTTGTTGGTGACACGCAGCAGCGCCGCGACCTCGCCCGACCGTTCCAGGCCAACGCTGGCGCCGGTCTGGGCCGGGTCCGCGAAAGTGGGAACATCGGGCCTGCCGAGGCACAGCATCGTCAGCAGCACCAAGCCCATCAGACATGAGCAGGCTGCCGTCAGCGAGGCTTCAAGCGATCTGGCACGCTTGGGTAATGGACGCGATCTCCAAAACATATATCCGCCCTAGCGCAGGATGGCCGGAAAGGAAAGCAACCGTGCAAAACCGATAGAAATTGCACCAACGAGACGAATATCCCGCCGGCCAAGGCCGCATCAGCCAGTTCTTCCTTGAACCTTTTGCCCTCAAGTGCCAAATCTGGCGGGATATTCACGCCAGCACTCCTGCAGCGCCCACCTTTCTATACGGACAAAATGGTCACCTATCTCGACGCCGCCACGGCCCCTCTCAGAAACACCGGCCAGATCCGCCTCTATGGCGAGGAGGGTTTTGCCGGCATGCGCAAGGCATGTGACCTCACCGCCCGTTGCCTGGACGCGCTGGTGCCGATGGTCGCGCCCGGCGTCACCACGGACGCCATCGACCGTTTCGTCTTCGAGTTCGGCATGGATCACGGCGCGCTGCCGGCGACGCTCAACTATCGCGGCTACACGAAATCGTCCTGCACCTCGATCAACCACGTCGTCTGTCACGGCATTCCCGACAACAAGCCGCTGAAGGATGGCGACATCGTCAACATCGACGTCACCTACATTCTCGATGGCTGGCATGGTGATTCCTCGCGCATGTATCCGGTCGGCACCATCAAGCGCGCGGCCGAACGCCTGCTCGAGGTCACCCATGAATGCCTGATGCGCGGGATCGCCGCCGTCAGGCCGGGTGCCCGCACCGGCGCCATCGGCGCCGCCATCCAGACTTTTGCCGAGGCGGAGCGCTGCTCGGTGGTGCGAGACTTCTGCGGCCATGGCGTCGGCCAGCTCTTCCACGACGCCCCCAACATCCTGCACTATGGCAGCGCCAATGAAGGCGTCGAGATGCGGCCCGGCATGATCTTCACCATCGAGCCAATGATCAATCTCGGCCGGCCGCATGTGAAGGTGCTGTCGGATGGCTGGACGGCGGTGACGCGGGACCGTTCGCTGTCGGCACAGTATGAGCACACGATCGGTGTGACCGACACGGGCTGCGAGATTTTCACGCTCTCGCCCAACAACCTCGACCGGCCCGGCCTGCCGGCCTGATATTTTAATACGTCGGGCGGCCGCCTTGCCCGACTGATTGGCTGGATGCGGGGGCTGATGGGGAAGGCCAGCGACGACGACGAGCGGAGTTTCTTCTCCGAAGTGCCGGTTCGGCCCGCCGCGACGGCGAAGCCCGCTCCAGCTGAAAAGCCTGGATATCTTGGCCACCGCGACCGTTTGCGCGAGCGCTTTGCCTCGGCGGGTCCAGACGCCTTGCCCGATTATGAACTTCTGGAGCTCTTGCTCTTCCGGCTGATCCCGCGCGCCGACACCAAACCGGCCGCCAAGGCATTGCTGGCGCGCTTCGGCACGCTGGCCGAAGTGCTTGGCGCGCCCGTCAACCTGCTTCAGGAGGTCAAGGGCATCGGCCCGGCGGTGGCGTTCGACCTGAAGGTTGTCGCTGCGACGGCGCAACGCATGGCGCATGGCGAAGTGCATGGCCGCGAAGTCCTTTCGTCCTGGACGCAGCTTCTCGCCTATTGCCGCTCGGCCATGGCCTTCGAGGCGCGCGAGCAGTTCCGTATCCTATTCCTCGACAAGAAGAACGCATTGATCGCCGACGAGGTGCAGCAGACCGGCACAGTCGACCACACGCCCGTCTATCCCAGGGAAGTGGTCAAGCGCGCGCTCGAACTGTCGGCCACCGCGATCATCCTAGTGCACAACCATCCCACTTGACATACAGGAGTCACGCTGGATCACGCTCAAGCACATTGAAACATCATGTTTATTCCGGCTTGCGTACTGGGTGCAGCTTTGGCAAACTGGGGGCTGTTTAAGGGGTAGCGGACGGCCTCCAGATCCCGAGCGCCGATCCCTATTTCCTCGACCGATCCCCGTTGCCGAGAAGGGAAAACGCCGTGCCGAGCATGACCGATTCCGCAATCCGGCAAGCGCTTAAGCGAGTGGAAAGCAATCAGAAGCAGGAGAACCTGGCAGATGGTGAAGGCCGCGGAACCGGCCGCCTGATCCTGGTTCTCAAGCCGATGCCTAAGCGGGTGACGGCCGACTGGATGGCGCAGCAATGGCGCGACGGAAAACGCACCAAGAAAAAGCTCGGAGCCTATCCGTCGATGTCCCTCGCCCAGGCGCGGGAGATCTTCAAGCGCGACTTCGCCGACGTCATCCAGAAGGGCCGCAGCATCAAGATCGCGACTGACGCGCGTCCCGGTACCGTTGCCGATCTCTTCGAAGGCTACGTTGCATCGCTGAAGGCAGCCGGCAAGCCGTCCTGGAAGGAGACAGAAAAAGGCCTCAACAAGATTGCCGACACGCTTGGGTGCAATCGCCTTGCTGGCGAGATCGAGTCGGAGGAAGTTGTCGAACTGATCCGGCCAATCTACGAGCGTGGCGCCCGATCGATGGCGGATCATGTGCGAGGCTACATTCATGCCGCCTACAGCTGGGGAATGAAGTCCGACAACGACTATCGCAACACCTCCCCTCGCCGCTTCCGAATTCCCTACAATCCTGCCGCGGGCATTCCTACCGAACCGAAAGTTCAAGGAACCCGGTGGCTCAGCGAAGAGGAGTTCGTGCAGCTCTATCGCTGGCTCGAATGTCCGGACACACCGGTTCATCCTTCCTATCCACGTGCAGTGCAACTTATCATGCTGACTGGCCAGCGCGTTGAAGAAATCGCTCGCCTTCATATTGACCAGTGGGATGCGAAGGAGCGGATCATTGACTGGTCGAAGACCAAGAACCTTCAGCCGCACGCCGTCCCGGTTCCATCTCTTGCGGCCGAGCTGATCGAGTCGATCAAGCCGAATGAGCACGGCTGGTACTTTCCTTCGGCGAAAGATCCATCAATCCCGGTCAGCCATGCGACGCTATACAGCTTTGTTTGGCGCCAGCGTGATCGCGGCGTTATCCCGCACGCCACAAACCGCGATCTCCGCCGGACCTTCAAGACGCTCGCCGGCAAAGCGGGCGTTTCGAAAGAAATTCGCGATCGGCTTCAGAACCATGCCCTCCAGGATGTCAGTTCAAAGAATTACGACCGCTGGAATTACATGCCAGAGAAGCGGGTCGGCATGGCAAGGTGGGATAAGTTCGTGCGAGCGATGCTGGCTCGGAAGCGGCTGGAGAAAGCAGCATGACCATGAATACAGATATTTGCGGCCGACTTTGAGGAAGTTACGCAAAAGCGGGAACACAAACCTTTCGGGCTGTCACCGCTCCTTGCATGCTACAGGCAGTTGGTTTCGACCTCCGCAGGTATCGAAGACCTATACCCCCTTACAATTTTCATCGCTTGGCCGCTCCGATAGATTTTCCATCACGAAGCAACCCCATGGAGGACCGACCATGACCCCTTTCCAACACTTCCGCCCTGCTTTGGGCTTAAGCCGACAAGCCAGAAACCAAGCCCGTGACCTGAGAACACCGCTTACCCACCACAAGCGTTCCGCTCGGCAAGAAGGGAGCGCGAGCGCGGTTTCATACCTACAGGAGATGCTTTCCTAGCCTGCCGGAAGCCAGCGGCCGCCGCATCATGGAGCCGCTAATATGTTTTCTAACATATCGCCCGCTCATCAGCACTGACAGCCTTCCGGCAAGCTGGCTGATTTGGCTATGTCACGGCTGATCAACGCAAGGAAGCCGACAGTAGCGGCAATAAGGACATACCAAATCGGCTTCAATTTAGTTCTCTAACCATGGAATTCGCGTTTCCAGATCATGTCGCAGCCGAGCCACTACATCAATGGAACTTCCCGGATGTAGGCAGGGGTCTTGTTCACCAGGTTTGTGTAGCCAGCTAGGCTGTGGGCGTTGGTCGAGGCAAGAGTTGGATGCAAATACGTCGTGTGGTTGCCTGCTGAAAAGAACGCTTTGGATGCGGCAGATGACGGGGGGACGCCGTGAGCGCTCGCTGCGTCGCCATGATGCGGCACCACTATGGCCGTGTAAGACTTGCCAGCAAGGCTGTTGACGTGGGCGTTGGCGTCGGCAACGATCTCATCGTATACGCAGTCGCCAGGCAATAACCCTAGCTCAGCGCCATCCTCAAACAGCAGGATCAGACCGTCGTTGTTCGATGTGGGATGAGCCGGAGCTGTTCTCATGATTTGCAGCTTTTGTCCCGAATATAGAGGGACGCTGACATGAGGTGCGCTCCAGCGACGTGTTCGAGATTTCACGGTCACATCGAAAAATACCAGCGGCTTCATCCCGCTCGGTACAAAGAACTCCGAAACCCTTGTCTCAATCCGTCCGTCCCAGACCAGCATTCTCCAGTGGTCGCTGTCCGCGTGCGATAGGAAAAACTTATTCGTCCTTGTGTTGAGGAGCGCCAGGAGGTCACTGACAAAGCTCGTCAGAAGATAGGCGGGTCTCTTTATCGGAGTCCCGGCACCGGCATCCGCCAGATACCCAAAGGAGGAATTGTATACGAGCGAGGCCATGCCCTGGCCGACCTCAAACCCGGACAAGGAATACGGTGTCGATGCGCCGCCTTCGAACTCGACATCTTCACTGTCGGGGAAATCTGGAAGCTGCGGCCCGCTGACAATCTCGATGTTGAGAACATTAAATTTTTCCGGCGGACCGCCCGCAAAGGCTCTGTAGACCCAGGTCTGTCCATTGTTATCGGAAGCGAGCGTCAGTTTTATCCACACTTCCCGCAGCTTTGTGCGGCAGGCGCATTCTTCATCGTTGCAAAATCCAAGAGTAGAAAGGTCGATATCGGCTTCGATGATGTACGCTTGGACTCCTTTGTCAAAAGCACTCTCAGCAAAGTCCTCCTGGCGAACCCCTGTCAGAAGAACGCATGTCGATCCCGTGCCGTAATCTGGGACTGCGGTACCGAGTTCAAGCTTGCAGTAGAGCACGAAATCCACGGATACCCCCTCCGAGCATCATGGATTTATAGTTTATTGAGTTTCGCAAATTAGTCTACGGCAGCGCGACATGTTAATGCGCGTGCACCGAGATCCGTTCGAGCCGATCATGGTGACCCTGAGGCGGATAGTCCGCTTGCGGAATATACCGCAAGATTACCGACGAGATCTTGAAGCGCATGCCAAACCAGGATCGTTGATCCGCGACCGACCGCGGAAGCCGTCCGCTCATTCCTGATGCTTCGGCTCGGATCGCATTTAGGACTTCAGCAGAAGAATGTCCCGCCAGCTTCGGGACGGCGCCGGCTTGATTTCTAAAATTCAGCCGGCTTTTCAGCCGGTTTTAGAAAAACGGATGTTTCTGCGAATGATTTCGCAGTTTGGCGCATATGTTCCGCAGCCTCTTCCGCCTCCACAAAGTCTACAAGTTGGGCCGCTTGCTGCAGATGCCTCGTTATATCAGCGCGAGTGGTCAAGCGGTCCAACTCGTATGGCTGCAAATCGCCCGCAATAGCTTTCAGATCGCGCAATACGGAAGCGATGTGTGGCCAAGGGAAATCGTTCGGATCACCGATATCCCGGTCCGCTCCGACGATCACCTCCAACTTGGCCAAGATGCCAGCTAAGGAGAGAGCTGAAACCTCTGGAAGCGCATCCTGAAGTCTGAGCGCTTCAGTCACGGCTAAGACTTCGGCCTCCCGAGCAACAGCGTACTGAACGCCCTCCGGTGCGATCTCTGGCATCGGCTGTTCTTTGATCTCGCCTCCGGTCAATGCCTGAATTCCGGTATTGCGGATAATTCTCGTCTCCAACCGCTGCTGGACCCTGCAAAGCACCAGAGACGTATGTTGGGCACGATGCCATGCCGCCCATAGGGCGAGGGCTGGGTCATGTTTAATCGCTGCTGATGGCGCCATCTTGGATTCCTCCAATTCGACATGGCTAGGTCGTATCTGAATTTAAGATAACTGGAAATCAGATATAATTGAAGCCCTCATCTGGAACTGGATGAGGCCGGTGGTGAAAACGCTCGGAACGCTACGCCACAAGTCATTGATCACGATGCTGATTGAAAAGCGTGAGGCTAGTGGGCTGACACAGACCGAGCTCGCTGAAAAGCTAGGCGAATATCAGTCGTTTGTCGCTCGACTCGAGAGCGGCCAACGCCGCGTCGACGTAGTCGAATTCATCGATCTTGCGAAAATCCTGGGGTTCGACCCTTCTGCAGCCATCAAGAGATTGGCAGCAGAACCAAACTGATTCTAGCTAAGACCGCCTGAGCCGCTCGCGAGCGCGCCACTCAACAGCGCCGTACGAGCGAGCGGCGGCTTTGCGCTCATTCCGATCGTGAGGTTGCGCTGGAGATTGCCCAAATGCCGCCATAAGGCGGCGGTCCGCACACCACGGCATTTGGACTGTGTGGATAACCATCGCGGTTACCCGGCTAGTAGCATTGCCGTTCAAGTTCGCCTGTCGCAGCCAAGATGACAAGGATTCCCCGGTTGTAATAATCTCACCCGTTGATTGGGGTCAACAACGAACAAGATTGTACCATCAATTGACTGATTTGGCCTCTTTTCGGGCTGAATAAGTATACGCGGCCGGGTTGCTTAAGACTTTCGATTCATGCACGTTCAACCGCGCTGGCGCACGGGGGCGCGCCGAAGCGTTTCATGCACCGAGGTTTAATAGAAGCCCCCTATGCGCCGGGGTGTCGAATTGTCTTCAATCGGCTGGATCGACTTCGACGAAAAGGAGCGCGAGCGTGCCCAGCGCCTGATGCAGCTCTTCACTGAACAGGAAGCTCGAGACGAACTGGGGCTAGGCGCGATACGCGACTCCATCGCCGACCACCTCTTCCCCGGCACCAGCACTGTTCAGACCCGCCTGCGCTACATGCTATTCGTTCCTTACATCTTCTCGCGTCTCCCGCGGGAGCGGAGCAGCAGGGAAATCGCCGACCAGATAAGGAACGACCAGCTTCGCCTTCGCGATGCCCTTGTCGCTGGCGACGAGAAGAGCGGCGTGATTGGCGTCAACGCCGGTCCGAAGTTGAAGAGGCTGCCGGCAAGCGTCTATTGGGCTGGGCTCGAGGCATGGGGCATCCGCCGGTTCTCCGGCTCCATCGATGCCTATGTGGCGTCGCTGCCGTCCTGGCCCAGGAACACCGGAAAGGATCACGACGATGACGACCATGGCGCGGGCCGAACCGTTCCGACGCCCTGGCATCCGCGCCTCCCCAAACCTCCCAAAGACATGCTCGAGAAGACGAGCTTCGCGCTGAGCGACGAAGAAGCCGGTTTCGTGGTCGACCGTCTGGTGGACAGCAATCCAGACAGCTTGTTGGCCTTCCTCGCCAAGAACGATCTCAGGGCGAAGTCAGAGCATATCTGGTCGCACCCCCACCTTTCCAGTTTCCCCAAACGTGCACGTGGGCTGGTGGAGCACGCGTCGATCTTCTCCGATGTGATGTACGGGGCCGCCTTGCAATACAATCTGCTGCTCAGCCAGTTGCGCAAAAATGAGCAGTGGATCGAGGATTACAGCAAAGAGATCAGGAAGTGGCAGCAGTACTTCGACCTGACACGCCTCAAGGCCTGGTCGATCGAAGGCTTCTGGGAAGAGATCCGCCACCCGGCCCACCGCGTGCAGGATCCGACCAGGCGCTTCGTCACCGAATGGACGGACTTGGTCCGAACCAGCAGCGCTTTCAAGCGCGGCTCCTCCAAGGCCCACTCCCTGGTGAAAGATCGTGAGCGCCGCCTGAAGAAGGCGCAATCGCGGTTCACCAACCGGGCTGCCCGCGACCGGTGGCAGGGCTCCTCCGGCGCCTATCGACTGCAGTTCCGTTGGTCCCAGGCCAGTCGGCACCTCGAGGACCTCGCCCGTGGCTAAGAGTACTCTGGATCCGGAAACGCGGCTCCTCTACGGCGACAGCCTCAAGGCCCCCTTCGGCTACGAGTTCGACGGCGGCATCGCCACAACGTTCTCGATGGATTTCGAGACAGCCCTCTCCGTGCCGGTTAGTCTGGCGTTCTTCTCGTCTAAGAGCCGCGACGAGATCCTCGAAGATCCAGTGACACTTCTCGAATCTGCGGAGCGCACAGCCGAGAAGCTTGTCGTCTACGTGGACGCTGGTCAGATTCACGCAGACGTTCGTCAAGGCTCGAGACTCGCCTCCCTGCTCGAGAAGGCGGTCGTCGAGGTAAAGGCGCCGAACGAAGGCAGCTTCCACCCCAAGCTTTGGGCGTTGCGCTTCGAGCCTCTCGACCGCGATCGGCCAGCGCTCATGCGGCTGCTGATCCTGTCCCGCAATCTGACTCGCGACAGGTCCTGGGACGCAGCTATGTGCCTCGACGGCGAACGCGGCACGAAGCCGTTCGCCTCCAACAAGCCGCTGCACGATCTCATCGCGGCCTTGCCCGGAATGGCTGTCGGCGAAATCCAAGATGCTCGCCGCGCCATGACCTTGGCCATGGCCAACGACCTCCGTTACGTGAACTGGGATCGGCCGCCCGGTTGCGACGCCATGGAATTCCATGTCAACGGCGTCGGCTCGCATGGATGGAAACCGACCCGGAGCAAGCGCATCGCGATCATATCGCCATTCGTCGAACCCGGAGCGCTCAGGTACCTCGTGGATCTCGCCGATCAGGCTCCGAAGCTGATCAGTCGTCCTGACCAGCTCGCCTGTTTGCCCGGAGACGTCCTTGGCCGATTCAAGGAAGTAGCGGTGCTCGACGAGATGGCAGAGACCGAAGACGGGGAGGAACCCTATCGCAACGAGCAGCAAGGCCTTCACGCCAAGGTCTTCATCCAAGAGGACGGAAAGGAGGTAAGGCTCACCCTGGGTTCCGGAAACGCGACGAATTCGGCACTTCTTCCCGGGGGCCACGCGACGTCCAACGTCGAGGTCTTCGCCACGCTCCATGGCCTGCGCAAGCATCTCGGTGGGATCGACGAGATCCTGGGCGAAACCGGCTTCGGTCGGATGACGCGGACATTCCAACCTGACGAGGCGGAATCACCCGATCCGGCCGATGTCTCGGCCGATCAGAACCTTTTGCAGGCACGCAGGGCGCTTGCACGTGGCGCGCTGTCCCTTCGCTGCGAAGCTAAGGAGGAGGACGGTGTCAAGCGTTGGAAGGTGTGGCTCGTTCCGCCGAAGGACGGTCTGCAACTCAACAAGCTCGGTCGGGTGCGGGCCTGGCCCATCACCTTGGGCGAAGGACACGCTCGAGATGCTCTGGCCGGCATTAGCGGCGGATCGCCGATCGACCTCGGCACGATGGTCCTTGTCGATCTGACAAGCTTCATTGCCCTTGAGATCACCGATTACGCCACTGGTCGCACCGAACTCTTCAGCACCGGCCTGACCGTGGAAGGCATGCCCGAGGAGCGAGACCTCGCGATCCTCAACCACGTGATCGACAGCAGGCAGAAGTTCATGACGTACCTGCGGCTCCTTCTGGCTTCCTTCATCGATCAACCATTGCCGCCGCTTGGCCCGAACGGGAAGGGCAAAGGATTCTGGGGTAGCGGCGCCGCCGACGAGCCCCTGTTCGAGGACTTAGTCCGTGCGCTGTGCGCCGGTGATGGTCGTCTGGCGACAGTCGATCGGCTGATCAGGCGGCTCTCACGCGAAACCGACGCCGTTGCGGAGGATCGCGTACCGGCCGAATTCAAGAAACTGTGGCAAGTGTTTCGTACCGTCCTGGAGGCTTCCGATGCGCGGTGAACCATTCGACGCTACAACGTCGCTCGCCCCGCTCAAGCGATTCCAGCGGCGCACGGTCGATTACGTCTTCGATCGCTTGCATGGACCCGATCCGGTCCGGCACTTCCTCGTGGCAGACGAGGTTGGCCTGGGCAAGACCATGATCGCCCGCGGCATCGTCGCAAAGACGATCGAGAAGCTGTGGCCCACCGCCAAGCGCATCGACATCCTCTACATCTGCTCCAACCAGGCCATAGCCACGCAGAATCTCAATCGGCTGAACGTGCTGGGCAAGGAGGCGATGGCTTTGCCAACACGCATCACGCTTATGCCCCTGCGGATGCGCAGTAAGGACAAGGAGGACACAATCGCCCGCAACGGCGTTAACTTCGTCAGCCTGACGCCCGACACCACCTTCAACCTCCATTCTACCACCGGTGTTATGGAGGAGCGCGCGTTTCTCTTCAGACTTCTCGAGCCTTTTTCTCGCTTCACGCCGCTCAAGAATGCCCTGCAGGTTGGCGCCAGCGTCGACAAGTGGAAGGGCGAGGTCGATCGGATGTCTCTCGATGGAATCGACAAGACCATCATTCGCCGTTTCCGATCCATCGTTTCGAAGAACAAGGCATTGCTTGCCGATCTCGACGCGGTATGCAAGTTGTTCGCCCGCCGCCGACCGAAATACCCGAACGAGACGCTTTGGGCCCGGAATGCTCTCGTCGGCAAGCTGAGGAAGGTGCTGTCGCAGGCCTGCATCGTCGCCTTGAAGCCAGACCTAATCATCCTCGACGAGTTTCAACGCTTTCGCGAGCTGCTGTCCGGCGAAGGAGATGCTGGGGAGCTTGCACGCGCCCTGTTCGAGTACGGCGACCAGGAATCCGGTGCGCGAACGCTTCTTCTTTCCGCCACCCCCTATAAGATGCTGACGTTGTCGGAAGACGCTTCGGACGACGGCGACCATTACGACGACTTCCTCAAGACGGTCGGCTTCCTTCATGGTCATGACCGCGCCGCAGCCGTGGCCGCCGAACTCGACATCGAGATGAGGCAGTTCCGCCGTTTCCTTCAGCAGTTTCCAGAAGGGACCAAACGAGCCAAGCAGGCCCGTGCCGGCATCGAGCGGCGCCTGAAAAGGGTCATGACCCGCACGGAACGGGTGGACAGCACCAGCGACAGGGATTCGATGCTCACGGAACTCGTCATGCAAGCGAAGATCGCACCCATCGATCTTAACCATGCGGCAATCGCGGCAGAGGTGGCTCGCGTCGCCGGCGCCCCGGATATCATTGAGTACTGGAAGTCGGCGCCCTATTTGCTCAATTTCATGCGGGACTATGCTCTCAAGAAGCTGCTGAAGAAAGCGGTGGAGGAGTTCGACCCAGCGCTGGTTGCGGCGGTTGCCAAAGCAGAAGTCCACTCCCTGAAGCCGGAAGTCATCGACAAGTACCAGTCCATCGACCCTGGCAACGCTCGGCTTCGAGCACTTATGTCTGACCTGTTCGATGACGGCCTCGATCAGCAGCTCTGGATCGCACCGTCGCTGCCCTATTATGGCTCGGCGCCAAGCGGCCGAGCCTCGACCAAGGCTCTGGTCTTCTCGGCGTGGCAAATGGTGCCCGACGCTTTGGCAGCTCTTATCTCTTATGAGGTCGAGCGCCGAATGGGCGCTGCAGCGATGAACCTCGACTACAGCAGCGCCACCAAGCGGCGACCTCTGCAGTTTTCGGTGGAGAATGGCCGACCCACCGCCCTGCGCTCAGTCAACCTCATCTACCCTTCTCCGTTGCTGGCCGAAGCAGGCGATCCATTGCACATCTTCGCGGCGAGCCCCGAACGTCTCAGCTTCGAGGAAATGCGCCAGGCAGTTCGCGGAAGCATCTCTTCGAAACTGGTCGGGCACTCCCGAAGTGAAGCCGGGGATTCTTCTGCCACGCGGGACTGGGAATGGTCGGCAGCTGCCTGCGTGGATGCCGTGACCGGCAATCGCGCTCTCGAGTGGTTGCAAGGGAACGCTTTTGCCTGGACCCGTAACGAAGCCGGATTTCGCGATCACGTCGCCGAATTGAGACGCGCGACAGAAGCCCCTCCTGCCCCTCTCCATGACGCTGCGATCGAACTCCTCGTGGATCTTGCGCTTGGAAGCCCGGCGGTTTGCGCGGTTCGTGCCCTGCGACGTATCGCGCCGGAACTCGCCTTTGACGACCCGGTCCTGCTCGAGGCGGCGGCCCACGTCGCCTGGGCCTTCCGCACGCTCTTTAATCAGCATGAAGCGGTGGCGCTGCTGCGTCAGGAGAGCGAGGAGCATTATTGGCGCAGTGTTCTTGCTCATTGCGCCGCGCACAACCTGCAAGCAGTCCTCGACGAGTACGCTCACTACCTGTTGGAAGGCGAAGGTCTCCTGGGTGCCGCTCCGGGCGATCGGGCGTCGCGCGTGGCGCAGGCGATGGTCAACGCCCTCTCCATTCGGCCATCGCAGATCGAAGCCGACGACATCAGCGTGGAGAACGGACGAATCGTTTTCCGCGATCCCATCAAGATGCGCGGCCGTTTCGCCATGCGGCTCGCCGAGGTTAAGGACGATGAGGGTGGTTCCGTCCGACTGTCCACAGTGCGGGAAGCTTTCAACTCGCCGTTCCGTCCGTTCGTGCTGGCGACGACCTCCATTGGGCAGGAGGGACTGGACTTCCACCCCTATTGCCACCGTGTGTACCATTGGAACCTGCCCGGCAATCCAGTCGACCTCGAACAGCGGGAGGGGCGCGTCCATCGATTTAAGGGGCATGCTGTACGCTTGAACGTGGCCGCGGCGCATGCCGATGACCTGCGGCGCAGTCGAAAGCCGATCGAAGACCCGTGGGTTACGATGTTCGCAGCTGCGCGGCGCGCGACGAAAAGCCAGGACGAACTCATTCCCTACTGGATCTACGAAGGCCCGATGAAGGTGGAGCGACGCGTGCCCATGCTGCCCTTCAGTCGAGAGGAGAAGCGACTGGAATGGCTCAAGCGGAGTTTGACGGTCTACCGCCTCGCGTTCGGTCAACCAAGACAAGATGACCTGTTGGCGCACCTTGTGAGGCTCGTTGGCGAGGGCGTCGATGCGAGCGCGTTCGACGATCTCCAGATCCGGTTGCGGCCTTGAACGCGCTTCGACCTTGGTCTTTGCCTCCGGCTATTCGTGCCGGTTCGGTCGAAGATGCCCGGCTGACGCCAATCATAGGACCTGCCGCCAAAATCAATCATTATCAGAAATCAGTGGGCGGAGCGTGTGCGTTCGAAGACTGCTCTGTGTAGTAACATCTGTCCAAATGCGGATTGCGCCTCATGGCGGTCATGGTGGGCAAAATTCTCTTCGCCTGAAAGCGGTCATCGCGCCCGGAATGTCAGGCGCTGCAGATGATCCGAAGGTCGAGGCCGACGGTTTCTTTCAGATAGGTCAATGATGCAGCAATGACGATGGATTGAGCGTCGGTTCGCGCCGCCTCTGAAAGTCCGGGTTGCACCGCCAATATCTCGGCCTTCACCTGCTGTAAGCGGCTAAGCTTCATCATCTGAGCGAGGTCGCTGGGCCCGCCTTTCAGGAAGCGCGTCGAGCGCCCGCCACTTTTGGCGGGATCGTTGCGGGCGCGCATGTGGGCGCAAAGCTGCGCAAATTTCCCGACCCAGCGAGCCGAGCGCACCGCCTGTGACGAGACTTCAACAACGTCTTTCACTCGCTCTCCAGGTGTCTTGCCACCTGAGAACTTGCAGTGCACTAGCGTCAGACGGATCGCGTCTGATTCCAGCTTCATGCAGACTAGGTCGGCAGCTTCACCACTGTCATCATCGTCGAAAACGATGTCGTATCCAGCTTTGATATACTCTTCAGCGATCGCCCACTGGATGGAGTCTTTTCTCTGTGCCCCACCCTTCCAGATCGACTCCTTGGTCAGGTCGACTCCCTTCCAGTCACGAACCTCGAAGCTCTCCTTGCCGACGACAAGATCGTAGGGATTTTGCGGTTTGACGTGCAGGTTCGCGTCGAGCTCCGATAGGTCGATGAACCGAAACAGCGGGGGGTAGTTGGAGAAGTAGTAGGCAAGTGTGCCCTCGAGCTTGCCAACCGTCGCATTGATAGCTTCGCCGCCCGTCTGCAGTACCGCAAAGTCATTGTCCCCACCGAGGCGAAATTCAAAACTCCCCCACACGCCGGAAGCTGCTTCGACAAGGTCGAAGCTGATGAGGTTCTTCGCGACATCACGGCCGGTGATCATGAGCTCGAAGGTGAGCTGCGAAGTCTCTTTCTTAGAAGGGGTTTGAAACGATATTCGCTCCTCGGCCATACGGAGCATTTCCATCGGCCACTCAATGCTGAGTAGCTCAATATCTGGAAGCGCCGTGACCACCTCCGGCAGAAGGACGTTATCAATCAGCTTCGACGTATCGATGCTCTTATCGATAATCTTGTCGCCGACGCTTTCAGCCCACTCATTGAACCTCGGAACGGCGCCCATCTCGCGAGACCAGACGCGGCCCTTGACCGAGCAGCCGATGGTCATCTGACGCCCGTCCTCCCAGCCCTGACCGCTGAGCACGGCTTTCACTGAACCGCTCTTCTCGGCGAGGCCGAGTGCCGTCACCACCTCGGCACCGGTGTAGGACGCGTATGAGAGATTCCGTCGGCCATGTTTCTTCATGCCTACATTTTGGAAGATGAGGCGGTTGATACGCCCCATCGAACGGAACATGACGTCACCGCTGAGCATCTTTCCTGCTCCGACCGCATGAGCGAGCTTCTCCCAGGCTGAAGTGTGATCAGTTGAGGAGACGTAGAGAAGCTTGCGAGCCTTGTCGTAGTGGAGGACGAAGAGGTTCCAGATGCGGTCCCGCACTGACTTCGAGCGAGCCCACTTCACTGAAGGCTCGGTGCGCGTCACAAAAAAGAGCGTTGCCGAAGGTTCATGCAACCAAACGCGGTAAGGCATCACGCCCTCCGACAGCCCTTCGTGAAACTTCTTCGGGGTAAACTTGTCGGCCTCGTAGAAAAGCGTGCTTAACGTCGGCCGCAGCAATTTGTGCGAAACGGCAATATCGTCCTCGTCCTCACCCGTATCGAGACGCTTCGCTTCGGCAAGGAACTTGATTAGTCGCGCGTGGTCCTGGGCGGCATCGGAACTCATTTCGCTCAGCAGCTCGTTCCAGTCAGCGTCTTCTGAGTAAAGGCGCTCAAGTGCCAGCGAGACGTTAGGCTCAGCAATATTAGCAATGACGGTGGCCTCGCCAATATTCTTACCGGCGGAGCGGGTAAATCGGCCTGTGAACTGCAGGAGAATAGCGAGGCTCTTGTGCAGGTCGTGAATGGCGGCGACTTTGAGCTGGGGTAGATCGAAGCCCTCGCCCAGCATATTGACGCAGACGGCAATCTTGCTCTCCCCGGCAATGAGGCTGGCAACACGCAGCTGCCGGTCGCCCTGGCGCGAGTGGATCAGAAGTGGTTTTAGATCCGCCGCTCGCGCGACGTAGAGTTTGAGCACTGCCTCGGCGCGCTCGATGCTCTCGCAGCGGGCCATCATCAGGTGATCGAATCCGGCGGCGAGGTCGGCACGAAGCTTTGCGACGGCAGCATCCGCAATCGCAGCGTCGGCGCGCGCGGGGCTCGGCTCATAGACGGGTTCGAACGTGATCTTGCGAAAGTAGCCATCCGTCTGCGCCATTCGAAGCGGGTAGCTGTAGATGACTTGCCCATCGACGAGCGTACCATCGCGCCGGAACGGCGTTGCTGTGAATTGCAATATCGGCTTGCCAGTAAAGGCCTCGCGGAACTTCGTCCATCGACGCGCGCCGACATGATGTGCTTCGTCGATGACGAGTATTCCCGCCCGTTTGACGAGGTCGGGCCACAAGTATTCGGCTGCCACATCGGCGAGCGAACTCATGGTCGCCACTACCACGTTGCAGCGCTCGAACATCTCAAGGTCTGCCGGACTCTTCGGCACCTTTGTCACAACGCCGACGACCGGGTTGATCGTATCGGGACGCAGAACCTGAAGCCAGCGCAAGAGCCCGAAGGTCATGAATTTCCGGGCAGTCTGTGCGCGAAGCGCATCAGATGGTACAACGACCAGCATTGGCTCCCGTGCATACGCTGCCAGCACAGAGAGCATCGTCTCTGTCTTGCCCGTGCCTGTAGGCATTACAATCGTTGCGGGCTGCTTGTAGAGGCTCCAGTGCGCGCCGATCGCGTGAAGAGCGCCGAGCTGCGGAGGACGCAGACCCCTCTTATTGGGTGCAACATTACCAGCGGCGTCGGGAATCTCCCGCCGGAAGTTAAACTGGCCATCCCAGCTGTCCGCTCGAGCCTTTAGAACGGCTGGCCATCCCTCTATTGTTGCGCGCGCTTCAAACGCTTCGATGATCTGGTGAGAATGCCACCGCAGCCCGGTCGGGGATCTATAGAGAACCCCATCGACGCCTCCCGGCCGCGTCAATTTCGGCCTATCGGTTATGATTACGCGTTCGCCGCTCTCCAGCTGGTAGAGGCTTTCAGAGACGCGCGGTGAAATCTTTACCTCGCCGACCTTCTCGAACTTCATCGTACTGGGCGGACGAAGCACAGCGCTGACCACACCGAGCGTCATCCGCACGGGACCAAGCTCAATTTGAGGTACGTCAAGTCTAGGCGGTTCAATCGAACCGAACAGATCATTTTGCATGGTGGCTACTGACGAAAAGTATAGCTGGCAACGTGATTCCATTAAAGAGAACACCCGCTCCCGCTAATAATCAACGGAAGAAACGACGGTGCGTGTCATCTCAGGTTTCAGACCTATGTCCGCTGCCGGCCCCAGAATTTCCGACCCGCAGGGCGAGGCATTAAAGCCATCCGTAAGTGTCGATCTCCGACGACGCCGCAATTCTTTCACATATGTACCACTGACAGTTTCACGGCGCCTTTCGGCACTACATAGCCGGGAATGTCCCATGCCACATCATGTACGACAGGTGCCGGGGGAAGCGAGCGGCGCCGAAAAAGGTTGGCTCGCCACTCCCAGCTCTGCTTCTCGAAATTCCAATGCTTCTTGGGCACGATTTCGGTGAGAGCCCAGGAAAAGCCCATCCATAGGTGAAGCGGCGCAGTTGGGGCTGCCGCCGCATAGGGTGCCGGCGAAAGCCCGAGGACCTCATCCATTCGGTGCTGGTCCACAAGTAGACCCGCCTTGACAGCTTCCTTCGCCATCCAGGCGAGTGGATATTTGGATATGCCGCTTTCCGGCTCCGGCCAGCCGCCACCCACATCGCAATGCGTGCCAGGAAACCAGACCTCCTGGATATCGCGGGTCGTGTCCTCTTTGAACCAATTGACACGAAAGAAGCCGCGCCGCTCGTCCAACGCCTTAGCATGCCGGACGATTTCGACATCCGGATTATAGCGGCCGAAGGGGATCGTCAGCGGACTCCCGATCCAGCCTACGGAGTTGACGGTATCCCAAACGCCCAGAAAGTGCGTCTTGCACTCGCGGCTCGAGATGGTCTTCTTAAAGTCCCGCGCAAGCCCAGCGCATGCCTCATAAGGCGCGCCTTCCTTCGCGATGGCCAGAGCCCAGAGCATTTCGACGGCATAGGGAACGAGCGGATCGTTGCCGCGCATCGCAAGTCCGTAAAGATGCAACATCGCGCTGATGACACGCGCGGTGTAAGCCCCGCGGCTGAAACCGAAAACATAGACCCGATCCCCTTCCTCGTAATTGTTCATCAGGAAGCGGTAGGCATCGACAATATCGTCCTGAAGGCAATAGCCAAAGGCAAGGCCAGCAATTCGGCCAAGCTTGCTCCCAACTTTCGTTCCGAGGCCGCTCGGCGCCCGGGTGCCGATGCCGGGATGATAATAAACGAGCTGCTCGCCTTCCTTTTTGACAAGTGCGTGGAAAAGCTTGATCACGCTCGTGCGGTCCTTGGAGAACTGATTGGACGTTCCATCACAGCAGAGGACGATGTTTCGAGGCATAGACTTCGCCTATTGCAGGTTGATGGTTATGGTCTGGCAGAGCTGGGTCGGCTTCAGGTCCTGGGTGTTGAACAATGTGCTGTCCGCCTTGAGTTCGTTGACCAGCGGAATTCTGGGAACCTCCGTCGGGGCACCGTTCTTGCCGCCATGCTTGCCCGCCATGGTCGACATGACCGTCTTCAACCGTTCGGGCGTGCTGGTCTTGCCGCGCTTCTTGAAGCGTTTCCACATGGATTTCGGGGTCGCGTTGAGACTGCCATGGTGCCCGACCTTGTATAGATCGACATCGTTCAGCAGGTCGGCCATGTCGGACTGGAGCGCGTAGCTCCAGTTTTCGAGCTGGGCGTCGCCCGGGAAAAGCAGTTTCTTGGTGCCCGCCTCGAACAGGAGGATGACGCTGGTATTGTTCATGACATTGTCGAGCGCGGTGACGATCCCCAGCATTTGGTCCTGCTCGGCAATATCGACCCGTTCCGCCACCCATCGCATTTCGGTCGGGAGCTTCGTTTTCCGAAACGTGTCGGTGCTCTTGAGATCAGGAAAAAGCATGCTTGTCTTGTTCGCTGAGACGTTATCGGTCGCCGCGAGCGCTGCTAGCAGCCGCGCCTTCAACCAATAGTCGTCCGAGCTTTTCGCATAGGTCTTAATCGAGGCCGACTGCTGCAGTGTCGGAGGCCCAAGCACATGCACAGTCACATTGGGGAGGATGGCGGAGAGATCGAGAACGCAACCATGATAGACAAAGATATTGTTCTTCGCCGCGCCGGCCATTGTCATCAGGTTTTTCACGGCCGAGAGATTCTTGATATTATCCTCGCCGACGAAGCGGAGCCTGTCCGCTAAGCGCCAGCGCGGATCGAAACCGTCTTTGCGATCCAGCCTGTCGACTACCGCCTGCGCAACCGCGTGCATATTCTCTAGCGACGATTGATATGCCGCGAATGCATTTGCCCGCTTGGTTCCATCAGGGCCCTTCCAGCCTTTTGGCGCGTCCGGCGCCTCGGTCCAAGGCTGGATCACCCGCTTGGGCTTGAGGCCGCGGATGACGTCTCCCGATCCTTTGCCATCCGCGCCGGTCGCGAAGCCGCTGATATGATCCTTGTGCCGGTGCGTTGCTACGACGATGTCCAGCGCTCCCCCGCATTGCAGCGCGATGTCGGCAGCGACAGCGTCGAGACTGACCTTTGTGTCATCCGGCATGCCGGTGCTGCCGAAGTCGATCAGGATATGCCGGGCGCTGGCATCGTCATAGCCGAAGCTCAGCAGGAAGCAGTCGCCAAAGCCCATCTGATAGGCGCGGATGGTCGCCGTTACGGGATTTGCCACGGCTCAGCCTCCCATCCTAGCAAGATGAAGGTTCGCGAACCGGCTGCGCTCGTCGCCGCCTTGCGCGCGAAGCTGGCCGTTGTCTCGCAGATATTCGAGGCGGCGCTTCTGACGCTCTCCGTCGATCAAACCGTTGCCGATATGATATTTAACCCGGCCATATTGATCGAATACGACCACGCCACCACCGAACAGATCCGCACTTGTCCTCGTCGTGAAGCCCTCGGGAAGTGGATCGATCTTACAGATCGCCATGAGTTCCGACCCGAAAAAGTGCCCCATCTGGACATATTGGCAAATTGTTTCGCGGAACGGTATCCCGTCGGGATCGATCCTCAGCGACGCATCCAGCGATAAGACCTGGGTATAGCCACGTTCAGTAATGTTGAGCGCATCCCGGTTTTCCCAGAGGAACCGGAAGCACTCATCGACGTCGCGCGTCAGCGCCTCGGCATTGCTACGTGAATAACGAAGTGCGTCGCTGGCGGCGAAATGAGGCCAGCACCCATCGCCATCCGTCTGCCCCGGGGGCGGCACTATACCGAAATCGCCGAAGGACTGCCTGACCAACTCGCGGTAACCGAAGCGGCTGTCGTCCGGCACGAGCTCACGGTCGGCGGTGAGCAAGCCCGCCAGAAACTGGCCGAAATCGAGATCAGTTGGCGGGCAATAGTCGATCGCCCGGATCGACATCTGCAGGAGCTGGGCAGCCGCCTTTGCGCCTTCCTCAATCACCGCCGTCATATTGTACCCCAGACCATCGAATGTGCCGAGATGCGAAATGCGTGTCGTCCACATCTTCACAAAGGCCCCGGCCATGGCGGCGACCACGACTTCGCCGCGACTATGCGCCTCGGCCATGTCGGGGTCGTTGAGAATGTCGGGCCGAGGCTCCAACTTGACCGACTGTCGCAGAGCGCCTCGTCCGGCGCCGGTAGCCATGCCGATCTCAGCGCCGATACCCAACAAGATCGAATCTCGTATTGCCGCGGGGGTGACCTTGTCCTCGGTGATGAATGCCAGCGGCTCCCCGACGCCGGGCAGCTTGTCGGTGATGCCAAGTCCGGCAGCGACCACCTCGGGCAACGAGAAGATGGAGAGGATCGCCACAATGTCTGCGAAACCTTCATGGAAAGCGGCCTGATCTGGTCCAGATGCCTCGGTATAGCGCGAGCGCAGGCCATCGAGGACCGCATGGGTCGTCTCATGCGCCACGACGTCATGACTAAGTGAGGTAAAGATCGGCTTGCCCTCCTCGTCGAAGAAATATCCGAACATCAAGGCCCGATCAGGCTCGGAGTAGAATGCATTGGCCAGCGCGAAAGCGTGGGGCACGATGTGCAGCTGGTGCCCACCCGACGACCAGCTCACTCGCCGGCCCAGCGCCCGCTCGAAAAGCCCCAGCGTGCGCATTGCGATCGCGTAGCAATTCTGGGCATGGAAATTCGGATTGCCGATGACCCGCACCTGGTAATCGCGGTCTGTCAATGCTTCGCCCTCGATTGGGGCGAAGGGATCGAGCAAAATGTCGCCACTCTGGTAACTCTGCCTCGCGGCATAGGCGCGCCGCTCGGTGGCATTATAATCGACAACCTTTATCCGGTATCCGGTCGGCCCGGGCGCAAGTATTTCGGCGGGCACGTCAACTTGCGCGAAGACCATGGGCCCGTCGTTCCCAATTCGAAGCCCGGGATCCTTGGCAATGATCGTGAGCTTTCTAACCGGTTGAATTTCGGTCATCTGCTGAATCCTCGAATCGAATTCGCAACATCGAAAGTGTTGACCTCAGTTTTGTAGCATCTTGCGGGTCTCTTGTGGATATTACTTTTGACCATTCCTTTCTGAAACTGAGTAAACGCCAGAGGGTCTGTCGAATGATCGTTGGATGCAGATTCTTTTGAGACGCAGCTAGATCAAAAGCGGAGCCAGGATGAGACATCGAAATCGATGCTCTTGTCTCCGAGGATAAATGCGGCTGTTGCCAAAACGACTTTGAATTAGAACGGCAGCTATCGCCCGGCCTGCATAAGAAAGCCGCCGGTCCCTTTCGGCCCCTTTCCAGTCATTGAACTTGCCATCAGAGGAGTGCGGATCGGTGGCAGCAACAGGCCATTCGACCGCCATTAGTCGCAGTCTTTTCGTGCCTCTCTGGCGTGCCAGGAGTGAGGATCAGCGACCCACCGATTGATGTCTGATTCCCGCCACCCCGCACCGTTGACGCTGATTTTTAGCTGAGCCGGGAACGTCCCTTCGGCGATTTTGCGGTACATCGTTGAGCGGGACAAGCCGGTCCGCGTGAGGACGGTCCTAAGGCGAATGATACGATCCGGTTCAGGCATGGTTGCTTTGCCTTCGCTGAGAGCATTTGGCACCTGCTGGATCAAGACGGGACAACCCAAGGCTCGAACGCAATCCGCTTTGTCACCTCATCGATTTGGGGCGTGGGAACGGCGGCAAATCGGAGGATTTAGATTCCTATGCCACGGCCGCTGCCAATACCGTGGTTGAACGCGAGTTCCACACCCAGGCGCCGGCCAGATTCGACCTGGATGCCAAGCACCTTTTTATAATTGGCAAGCAGGGATTCAAGCTGCGGATCGCGTTCGAGGCTCTTGGCCATCTCGGACATGGCCGAGCGCGTTGAATTGTAGCCGGACATGTCGCCGGCCTGGTATTGGTCCAGACTTGTCCGGTGGAGCTTCTGCCAGCGTTCCACGAAACGGTCGGCGCGGCGGATCGGATCGGCTTCCAGTCCAGTGCGGATTTCGGTTTCAAGCTGGAGAGCGAGCACGATGCGGTTGACGCGGCCTGCCCCCGCTTCGCGAACCATCTCCGGATTCTTGACGTAGGCCGCTTCCGCATCGCGCCAGCCATGCGGCCGAATTCTCTCGAAGGCGGTGCGTGCACCTCTCAATTCGCGCATCTGCTCGGGAGTCCCCTGCCCGTCCGCATTTCCACTGCCGATAACCGCGTCGAGCGCGCGCGCGTGGCGCACAAGCGCTTTTGTGCGAGCGGTGCGCAACGCCGCTTCCGAGTCCACCGGCAAATCCGTTTCGCGCTGCGCTCCCCTGGCGGAAGCTTGTCTTCCAGGCGCGGGGCCAACGTCTCCGTTTTGCGCTCCACCGTCTCCTCTTTCCGGGCTGCGCCCACGGTCCTGGCCGGATTCGGCGTCTGTGGGCGAGCGCAATCCGTCCAGCATCTCGCCGATCCTGTCGCGCAGCTTCTCCGGAACGACCCGCCGCACGATCTCGACTAGACGCTGTCGGAAGCTGATCCCGCGCCGCTCGGCATAGCTCTTCTCAGGGTCGATCTGGTCGTAATCCGACGCCATGTCCTTGGCGCGGTCGCGTGACAGTGTGTGGACAAGCCGCTCGCGGGTCGCGAAGTCATCGCCGCTATAATGCAGGTCCATCCCGTCTCGATGACGCGACAAGGCAACGTAGGTGCCATGCGCATCCATGCCTGGCGTCGCTAGCACATGCGTGCGGTCAACTGTCATGCCCTGGGCCTTATGAATGGTCGCGGCATAGCCGTGGTCGATATGGGCATAGTCTTTCAGGTCAAAGCGCACAGACCTGCCGTCGTCGGTTTGCACTGTGATCCTCTGAATGCTGACCTCTTCGATCACACCGAGCGTGCCATTCTTGACGCCAAGCCCCCGCTCGTTGCGGAGGAACATGACCCGGTCGCCGCTTGCGAAGGTCCTTGCACCGCGTTCCACATCCACGCGAAGTTCGTCGCCGAGATCTCCGGCGGCGCGCATGCGCTCGCGCGCCGCCTTGTTCAGCGCACGCACTTCGTCGTTTGTGTGGGTAAGAATGATCCGGCTCGCCTGCGGCTCTGCCTGCCGGTCGCGATCCCAGCGCTCGACAAGATCGCTGCGCGCCTCATCGCGCGACGCAGCCTGGTGAACCATCCCTTTCGCGTCATAGGCGCCGATCGCACGACCGATCCTGCCGGTTGCCAGATCGCGGGTGGCGTCACGCTGCCAGTCCTCGCGCTGACGGCGCACCTGGCCGATTTCGACGCCGCCGTGGCGCTCGTGGATCGAACGAAACGCGGCGCCAGCTTCGATCGCCTGCAACTGCTGTGGGTCGCCAACAAGCACGACTTTTGCGCCAACGTTGGCGGCATGGGAAAGCACGCGCTCCAACTGGCGCGTGCCGACCATGCCAGCTTCGTCTATCACCAGGACATCACGCGCTGTGAGCAGGTCGCGGCCCAGTCCCCAGTTATGTTCCATGCTCGCGATGGTGCGCGACGAGATGCCGGAACCGCTTTCGAGATTCTCGGCCGCAATGCCGGAGAGTGCCGCGCCTCGAACCTCGTAGCCTGCGGCGGCCCAGGCCTGGCGCGCGACACCCAACATGGCGCTCTTTCCCGTTCCAGCAAAACCGACGATGACACCAAGACCGCGGGCATCCGCGATGTGATTTAGTGCACCGGTCTGCTCGTCTGATAGAGCAAGGCCGCGATGCTTGGCATGTGCCAGAGCTGCCTCGCGATGTGTCTGACTCACCGCATGCTGCTCCTCTCCAGCCATGCGGTCCGCCGCACGATGCAGGCGCTGTTCCGTCTCGATCATCTGCCGCGTGGTGAAGCGATCTTCGCCGCGCCCGTCCTTGCCGAGTTCGACCAGATTGGGCGCGTTGCTGATGGCTCCCATGACATCGTTGAACTGGTCAATTCCATCGCTGTGCCGATGCGCAAACTTCGCGATGTCGCGGCGCGTAAAGGTCGATTGCTGATGCGTGATTGCGTCTAGTGCTAGGGTAGGATCGTCGATGATCCGCGCGCCATTGTTGCGCGCGATCTCGCGGTGCAGTTCGGCGCGATCTGCTTCAACGCCGGCAGCGTCGAGGCCGCCGTTCTCAATGCGTTGTGCCGGGGCACCGATCTGGGTCTGTGGCTCCAAGGCAATGCCCTGTGCCTCCAGACTGCGATGATCGATGCGGGCGTCGATATCGAGTTCAGCAAGACGCTCATTGGCAAGCTCCGCCCATCGCTCGCGCCAGCGCTCGACCAGTTCAGTCTGGTTCCAGTCGCGCACCTTTGCGCCAAAACCGTTCTCGTCCACGGACCGCATGGTGAGCATGACATGGGCATGCGGTTTTGGACTGCCATCCTCCGCCCTGTCCCAGTGCACATTGAGATCAGCGACCATGCCTCGGCTGACGAACTCCGCCTCGACGAAGTTGCGCGCCAGCTCGATGCCTTGCGTCTGGCTCAGTTCGCGTGGAAGGGCAAATTCCACCTCGCGGGCAAGCTGGGCGTCCTTCCTGATCTCGAACGCCTCGACATCGTTCCAAAGCCGTTCGCGGTCACTCCAGACTTCCGGCGCGCTCTCCGGCAACAAGACCTCGGAATGAACAACACCGCGCTTGGCGGAGAAGTCATGAGTACGTTCGATGCGCTCGTCACGCAGCCGCGAAGCGGAGCGGTAGGCCGCTGACGCCACCGCGCTCGATCCTGCCTTGCGGCCAATGACCTTGACGTGAAGATGATAGATCGCCATCGCGACCAGATCATTTGCACGTCAAAGCGCACGTCGGCACGACGTATAAGCGCGCCCTCCCTCGAAAAATTCTCGGGACGGACCAGCCCGTCCCGGGCTGTCTCGGCAACCCTGAAGCCTTCCGACAGGCGCTCGCCTATGATCGTCACATCAACAGTCGATGGAGACGGCCATGCGCAAACCACGGGACTTCGACACTGAACTAAAGGCACTGGAAGAAAAGGCCCGGGAGCTCAAAACACGAAAGGTACAGCAGCTTGGCGAACTGGTCATCGCCACCGGCGCCGATCAGCTCAGCACCGACGAACTGGCCGGCGCGCTGATCGCAATCGCCGAAACGAAAGACACCGCAAGGCGTGAGGCATGGGCCAAGCGTGGGGTGACGTTTTTCGAAAGTCGGTCCAGACGAGTTGATCCGGCGTCTCTGCGCAACCAGCGCAGCGCTCCATCGCAACCGAGCAGCTCGCAATCGCCGGCAGGCAGCACGGGCTCGCAATGACATGCGCACCTGGCAGGTCGACCGCCGTAAGCGCACTAGACATCTGATCGAACTCGGCGGTCTCGTCGTCAAGGCAGGCATCGTTGATCTGACCGCCGATGATCGCGCCACCATCTACGGCGCGCTACTCTGGATCGCCGCCAAGCTGCAGAGCCATGAAGGCGAGCATGCTCGGGACCTATGGCTAGCGAGAGGAAGGCAAGCGTTCGATGCGGAACGGCACGAAGAAAGGATCAGCGGCGAGACCGAGCTAGGAGGAGCAACAAGAAAAATCGTTAGGGGGCCACCCGGTTCGCAGCGAGTGAGGCGCAGCCGAGAGGGGGGGAAGGTGTGAGGGCTGAACCCTGTGATCCCTGTCTTGGGCAAAGGATCGTCACCCAACGGGCGGAGGCGCGCAGCGGCTTCGGGCGCGTGCGCCTAGAGCCCGGTTCTGCGCAGCAGGCTGACCCCACAAATCGTCAAGTAGTATACGGAAGGCTCAAAGCTTCTTCGCTGCCCTCTTGCGGCGAAACCTACGCTCTTCAACGATCAACTGTGCGGGCTTGGTTAAACGGGAAACAGCAGGCGCATTAAGCGCCTTGGGTCTTTTGACTTTTGCGCCAGGCTTTCCGTTGAGTTGGCTTTCATATTCCTCGATAACCGCCGTTGCTAGTTCCACAAATCCACGTAGCTTGTCTGCGCGATCCTTCAGGAGCTTCCGCTGCTCTTCGTTGGGATCGCTTGTGTCTGCGAGATCGCCGTCCGCAATAATGATCCGCAAGATCGGCAATTCAATCTGCTCAAGGCCGGCCTTCTGGGCAAGTGCGACCCATTCCTTTGATTTGTCGATCGCGTTGTCTGCCGCGTTCGCCAGGCATTGCCTGATGAGAATCCGCGCGGAATAGTCGAGACGCTCCGCCAATTGCAGCCATTGTTGCGACGCCTTGCTCTCTTTGCGTGCACTCTCGTGTGGCAACGGAGGCGGGAAATAGCGATGCGGGCCGGCGTCAGTATCGAGTGACGCTAACGTTCTTAATATCGGTTCGAGTTCCTGAAACGGACGGCTGCCACTTGGCAACTCGTGCCTGTGTTGCCAAAGGGCGAGAATTGCATCGCGGCATGCTATGACACGCTGTGCGTGATCCTTCGCAGTTTCCTGTTCGGCATTTTTGATTTGCTCGGCAAGGTAATGGACCATCCAGCGCGACAGGGTGTCGTTGGTGTCGGCGAGCTTCAGTTCGGCGATGAGCTCTTTGCCAAGGGCCAAGATCGCGTCAGCATGTTTGGACACTTCCGTCGGATTTGATGAGGAAGAGTTGGACCGTTGGCGTGGCTTTCTTATTGTCATCTTCATCTTGGCTTTCGTATCGAGAGTAGCTGCGCCGCCGCTCGATTTCCACTTTAACGATCATGCTCATGTCGAGCTTGCGCAATAGCTCTCGAATGAACGGCAGCGAAGCCTGAGCCCGGCTGCCGCGCCTGTCGCCGGCACCATCGTCCTTTTCGTGAAACACCCCCCAGGTTTCGCTGACCATGGCAGCAGGCCCTTTATTGCCTAGCCGCCAGTACCGACTTTCGCGGTCGGCGGTCAGTTTCATCTCATCGATAACCTCGTTCGACGGCCGCGGTGCCGGGTAGCGAATATCCCCTGCCCAAGGGTCTTTGTCGTCAATACCCCGCTCATGCGTGCGATCAACGATCCAGCCCTTCAACTGAAATGCCCCAAAGTCGATCTGGCGGTCATCTTCAGCATTCGGAATCAAGTAGTCATCGGGGTCATCAACACTTTGCAGCGCGCGAAGCAGTGCTGATGCCCTCTCGGATGAAACAAGGGCGCTTCGGATCGTGCATTCTTCGCGTCGCCTGCCTGACGAAGCATCCCAGTGCCCCCAAAGTGTCATCATTCCCGGCGATGGGGAAAGTAGGCGATCTATGTCCGCGCGGCGAACGGATGAAGGCCAATCGGTGTCTTTGATGTCATTTTTCGAGGAAAGAGTATCAATCGGGATAGGGTCTCGCCGGTCAGCGAGCCAATAGCCGTTCTGGCGGGACAGGTCATGGTGTGAGCGGAGCCATTCCGAAAAGTCATCCTCGGTCGAGTCCGGGTTACGATAGGTCGGCCTAGTGGCCAAAAGCTGCCCAGCCACGACCATCGTAGCATGGGACCCTAGGTAGAACCGGAGATCGTCAACGCTCGGGTACGAACTATGCGAATGCCGTGTATCATCGTAGTCGAACATCTTGCGCCGGCTTCGCGCATCCTCTTCCCAGTGCAACCGGCCGGGATACTGCCAGTCCGCCGTTATGACTGTTGCGGCCCGCTCTTGGACGTCGTCGCCCAGAAGACCGAAGCACTTTGCTAGTGGCGGGAACCAATAGGATTCCATGTCATAGTCAAAATAGAAGCGGTCGTCGTCGAACGCCTTTGGCGAAGAACGCGCGCTTCCCCGCTCATACGACCGTGCTTCGATCGGTGGGAACGGCGATACGTTCACGGCCAAGATTTGTGCGCGTAATCCTAGATCCAGCAATCCAGCATCGATCAGTGCGAGCGCTGCGCGTTTCGCCAATTCACGAATGACAACATGAGTCTCCGACGGGGCAACGTGTTTGAGGATGAAGTCAGCATGGTTTGCCACAACATCGGGACAGTCCCCGGCGGCCCGCGCAAGTGCAATCAGCAACCACTGGCGCGCATGCAGGCTGTAAAAAAACAGCCCGGCATCGGCAAAGACACCACCTAAATTGCCGTCGACAAATGCCACCAAAGCAGAAACGATCCTGTGATGCCGAAGGACGCAGAGACCATGAACCACATGTGCGGCCTCCCAGCGCTTTGACGCTTGGGGCGAAGCGAGTGCGCCAAAGACATATCCTGCAAGAGCGCTATCGATGTCCCCTACTGGCGCAAGAGCAATAGACCACGGCCCGTCGCCGTCGGTCTCTTTAAGGACGGTATCGAAAAGTTTCAGGCCAAAGCCAAGCGCATCCAATGCCTCGTGGCGCCTTAGCTTGCCGGCAAGCAGCCCCACAAGCGTAAACAGTCGGCCAACATCGATGATTTCTGTGACTTCGCCGATGCCCGCCAGAACGACGTCAAGTACATCGCCTTCAGGAACACCGGCCAGTTCGCAGGCGGTGTTGAACGGCAGCACTTCGTAGTACCGGCCACGGGTCACTTCCAGGCAATATCGCCGGCAGAAGGTGCGCAAGGTGGTTGCAATCGCCGCCTTCACCGAAAGCCTTGTTTTCCAATCTGCGGGAAAGTTCTCGAGGAAGCATCGCAGGTGGTGAAGGTTGAACTCAGGCACTTCGGCCAACGCGGCAACAAACTCGGCTTCCTTCCCTGCGGGAATGCGCGCGATGGCCTGCTGGAAAAATTGCTCCTGATAGAATGGCGGCTCGGTTTTGTGGAACCGCTGCTGGGCTTGCGAGAGCTCATTGGCCACAACCGGATCAACGCCCCGGAAAATAGCGCGCCAATCCTTCTTGGCATCTTCTTTCCAGCGCTTGGATGGGCGGCCTTTTCCAGGCCGCTCTTCGTCCTCACCCCTCTCTTCGCTGCGCTCCTGGTGATCAAGACGCTCTTGGACACCAGATGCGACAATGCCGTGCTTGGCGAAAAGGTCCTTTACCTTGCGCCAGGTCGAGACCGTATGCCCCTGCATTTTTATGTAATGGTAGCCGAAGTCAGCAAGAGACTGTTTCTCGGCTTTCGTTCCGCAGGCTTCGAGAGCGGAAGCGAGTATATCCGCTTCATCCCATTCCGCACGGAACCCAATCAGGGGGAGCGCCTTGCGGGCATCGAGCACCTTTCGTTCAATAAGGAACTCTGCCGCTATCCGCAAAACCCTGCCGGCTCGGCCAAAAGCACGATCACGCCACCGACTCAATATGGCGAAGCACGATACAGGACAAAGAGCCGCTATCGCCTCGACCGTCCGATGCCAGTCAAAATGCTTGTCCCGTGCGACGTAGTCATAGGTAACTTCAGCGCAACGGGCGAGGCTGTACGCCATTTCGGGGGCAGGTTGGGCCTTATCGGCAGCGGCCTCGGCTAAATCCAACAGGGCCGCCCAGCGATCCGTATTTTCGTCTCCAACCTTGCTGGCTACTTCAACAGCTTGATTGAAATAAGCCTCAGCCTCCAACCGGCTTGCCGCGAGCACCGACCTTGCCAAGCTCACATACATGTCGGCTTTTGAATCAGCGCCGTCGCGTTCATCCTCTGTGAGGTCAAACGCTCGGCTTGCATATTGAAGCGCAGGCCCGGCCAGTCCCCCAGCACGAGCCATAGAGCGCGCAAGCCGCGCGAGTGTCGGCGTGTAGAGGGGCCGCTTCAACCCTGCAACCCAATCCATGAACCTCTTGATCGAGGTACTGTTCGTGGCCTTGGCGTGCACAAGGATAGCTAACCAGAGATCTGCAACCTGGTCGGCGGTACGCCACTCTTCACGGTGGTTGATCCGCGCGGCAGAAGCTGACTCTTTGACGGTACGCGAAATCGCGTCCGCCAACCCTGCCTTACCAGCTTTTCTTATCAGCCGTTCCGCCCGAAGAGTATGCCAGGGCAACAAAGCGCCGACGTCCTCCTTGAATTCCTGGGCTTCTTGCGAATGGGAATAGTGGTTTTCTTTTTCAATCTCCGCGCGAAGCTCGGCATGGGCAAGGTCAAGCAGTTCCAGCGGCTTTCCAAGCAATGCCGCCCGCAGAGCGTAAGCACGAAGGACCGGCGCCTGCGCGTCATTGAAACGGGTGCCCAAACCGCGTGGAGGCTCCTTGGGCAAATAGCGCGACAGAAGCTTGGCGAGTGCTGTTTCGGTGCCGACGGATAATCGGTGGCATGCCTCGACCAGCGCCGTAACCGCCATCAAAGGGCGGTCGTAAGCGTTCCAATTCTCACTTGTTTCGAACGTAAACGACGGCTTGCACAGTTGCTTAAAGCACTTCGCCACAGCCGCCTTGGGCGGTGTGCGGTCGAGTTCGCCGAGTTCCACGACGATAGCTAACAGCAGATAAACATTGTCTCCTGCCGCAAGCGCAAGCTCGTCAAGGTCCTTGTAGCGGCAATGATCAACAAAGCGGTGCGCGAGATAGCGACCGACAGTGAACGGGACAGACGCAGGCGTCCAACCCTTCAGGCTATTAACGCATGCACGCGCGCCGTGGATGTTAAAATATGCAATGGCCATTTCACCGATATCGTTGTCGGTCATCCTTTCGCGGCCGCGTTCCTTGTCAGGAAGCCGTGACCAGTTGCGCAGCCACTCCGCCGCCATTCGCAACCGACTGCGCGCATCACCTAGCAATTCGGCGTGGCCAGACATCAGCGCGGCTTCATAAGCATTATGTGAGCCGACCCAACCTGAACCAAAGATTTTGCGCGAAACAAGTTCTTGAACACGGTCGCCTTCCATGAGGGTCGAGACCAAGTCCGTGTTTGCCTGGAGTATTGTCCGCTGCCGCTTGTCGCCGGCCGTCTCGCCGCCGGTCTTCAATGCGAGCTTGGCAGCATCAAGATAGCGTTTGGCGCGGAGGCTCGCCTTCAGTGCAAATTGCAGACGCTGAAGCTCGACATCGCGCCGGTCGAGCGGGTTGAGCTCCGGAAGGGCGTCCGATGACAGTGCGAGCGCAACCAACTCGTCAAACTGCCCTGCCTCCAGCATCAGCTGCGGCAGCGCCGCTGCAACATAGGCGCTACCCGAAGAAAGCGGCTTAATGCTGGCAATGAACGCAGCCAGTTCGACCGCTGTTGGCTTGAACCGCTCACGGAACCAACTTTCGGAAGGCTCATCAAAAAATTGGATAGTCTCGCCCGTGACGACAAGCGGGCGCCGAAGATCGTATGCAAAGCTCTTGATAGCCGAGGCCGAAACCCCTGACATTGCAGAAAGAACCGAAATGGGAACAAGCGGCCGCAGGGCGGCAAGGCCCGCACAGATCCGGTCGATCTGGGTCTTCTCTACGGAGCTTGCCTCATCGCGCATCTTGGCAATCGCTGCGGATAGGAGATTGCCAATAGCCTTTTCAACGGTAGTCGGATTGGGGCCAAGTTCGCGGAGAATTTCTGGGAGCGTCCCGCTGCCCGAAAGGGCAAGCGATTGAACCCGCGGATTCTTGGAGCTAAGGCGATGAAATTCATCGATATCCTGTTCGCTGGCATCGGGGAAAGCCTGACTTAGATGGGCGGCGGTCTCGTCCCGGCTGAACGATTCCAGTTCAAGGGATAGCGTGTTCGGCGGCGGGTCCAATTTCTCTTGGCGGTGAGACCTGCAAAGGGCGACTATGCGGACACCATCCGGTATCTGCTCCCTGAGCAAATCGCGGATGAAAGCGCGCGCCTCGCCAATCTCTTCCGCCGCCATCTGAGCGTTGTCGGCGGCATCGATGATGATACAAAGCAGTGCATCCGGATTTTCCGCGCGAAGAAGGCCGGCGGCCTGCTCAAGCCTAAAGATGAATTTCTTCAGGTAGTCACTCGGCCCCGCGTGGGATGTCGGGATCAAGAGGTGACACAGGGTTTCTCCGGCAAGTTCATTGGCGATTTGAACGAGCGCATCCTTGTGGCGGTGGCGATAGCCGGTAGCACTTCGATACTGGCCGTTTCCAAAGCAATCATAGAGGATACTCGCAGAACCTGGTGGCAGCCCGAGGTGAATGCGGCTGGCGAAGATCGACTTGCCAATGCCGCCTTCGGCATGAACGACGACGGGCCGTCTTGCAGCCCAGATAATGGCGTTGACGAGGTCGCGTTCCTGTTCGCGCGGAATGGCGTTGCTGAGCTGCTCGATGCGGCACGGCGCGGGATAAAGCCATCCTTCGTCGACCTTTAACGCCCGAAGCACGTCCATGCGCTCAATGCTGGGATTGGCTGCGGCCTCAGAGAGAGCCTTGCGGTTCACGAGCTCCTTTAGCTGGACTGGTGCATCGACATCCGCATCCGGCAAATACTGGCTGACGTCCTGGAAAAGAATATTTCTTTGGTCCCACAGCGCATCGTGCCGGCCTTCAAGCATCAGCAGTTTGCAAAAATTCGCGAGTTTAGGTCCCTTGAGGCCGGTGTATGTTTCTAGTTTCTTCAGGTCGGCCGGCTTGACCAAAAGTCCTTTCGCCGCGTTCTCGACTGCTGCAAGCACCGCCTGGCTGATTGGCCGATTCGATACGAAAACAAACTCAAGTGTGGGATAGCCAGCATTCTTCGAAGAGCCAGCGAGAATGGCTTTGTATCGCTTGGCAAAGCCGGCGATAGTGTTTTGAAGCCCGCTTGCTGGCCAGGGCTTGTTCGGTGCCTCGGTCGAATGTTTGAGCTGGATGTACCGGACAAGGGTTGCCTTGGCAAAATCACGATCCCCAAAGTATTCGGCGAGATCGATCACTTCCTCTCCGGCTGTGATCGGTCCCTTTGCGGTCTTATCTGATGGGGATGCGCCCTCGACGGTTACCGACTTGAGGTCCGATCCCGGAGGAAGGAGACTGAGGCAGCGGCGCGCGGCCCACAGGTAGTGAAACTGGTCTCCGTCACGGCTCGGTCTGACCAGATTGGTCGTCGTGGCTTTCTTTTTCGCAGGCTTGCGCAAGGGACTTATCAACTCGCCATGATGGGATTACTGGAAGTTTGTGCGATTCTGATTCGCAATAATAGTCCGGGGCAATACTTCCTGACGAAAACTTTCAACTAACCGCTTCAATTGGCAATAAATTACTCCTTCCCAGTGCATGTGGCCGGCTTACGATGGCGGTAGCCTTTGGTGGGAACCCATATTGGAAACACTTGGTCGTAAATTTCTTCTCCCGAAATTCGTTGCCTTGGATTCGTCCCATCTCGGCGCTATCGCCGGGGACAAGGCGAGCAAGGACAGCGCGCGCGTAAGGCGGGCCGAAGCCTTCGATCAGGCTTTCATGGAAACCGGTAGTGTCTTGCTGCTCTCCTGGCATCATTTTCAGGAGCTGTTTTCGCACCGAAGCGAGGAAGTGGCCGCGCAACGCGTCGCGTACCTTCAGTCGCTGCCCTTGGTCGCCTCTATCGCCTCGTTCCAGAAGGAAGACATTGTCGGCTCGGTCGGCAGCCTGCAATGCCTCGAAATTGCTGCCGCATTCCAGTACCCTGCTGCGAGCGCTGCAGTGGTGCGCGAAGAAGCGGCGAAAAACATGTTTCGCCTCACCAGCGGCGCTGAGCTTGTCCGGCCGTTTCTCGAAAGCTGGACGGTTCTGCGCGAGGGTTTTATTCACAGCGAAGAACGCACCCGCGAGGTTGTTGCAATTTCCAAATCCGACTTCGCCGGCAATGCCGATGCCAAGATCATGGACCTTCTGAAGGATCGGATTCGCGCGCCCGATGACATGTTGCAGCAGTTTCAGCGCCTCCATGGCCGCCTTGCAGCAGATATCCGGCAGCGCGGCGATAAGCGCATTCCCGACGCGGACGATACATCGCGCGCTTTCATTAAAGACGTCATACGCATCGGCGCGGAAATCGTCCGCTCCGACAACCCGGGGCTTCGGATTCTGCAAGCTTGGGGATTTGATCTGTCAGATATCGGCCCTGACACAACCCTCGCCGACCTTGGCGACATGGCAGTTTTCCGCAGGAAGCTGGAAGTGCTGAACGTGCGGCTGAATCTACCCTGGCCGGAGCTGATTGCGCGGGTCAGGGAGGACAGATTGCCCTCAGGCATCATCTACAATGCCATTCGATGCTTTCACCCAGACACGCACGAATGGGACGGCAGTGAACTCGCAGACCGTTATCTAGCCTGCCTCGCCGCGTATGGCGATGTGACCTACGTCGACAAACGAACCTATGAAGCCTTCAGGCTTGCCCGGCAGAAATCGGAAACATTTGCCGCCCTCGCTCGACATGTGGAAAAGGCCGGAGGTTATGACGCGATACCCGGCCAACTCGCGGCGCGATTTGCGCAAGCGGCGGCGACCCCGTAACTTTCAAGCCCCGCCGTCAATACGTCACGTCGACCACGGCACCTGGCTCCTGGTCAGCCAATCCTCAAAACCGCGTTAGAGCGCGCACGTAACGTGTGAAGCCGCTGTCGGAGAGCTGCCTTCGCTGAGAATGGCATGCTCTTCCGACTTTGCAGCGACGGTGCTGTCCGCATAGTGCCAAAGGTGAGGAGCACGGTCACGCAACTTGGTCAGAGAGCCTCCGTCGCCATGTCTCACGGCGTTTCCTAACAGCTACAATTCCTCGATTGTCGCCCTCACCTGCCCTGTTTCCAGATCGAGGCCATGACGCAAACCCACCCCTCGGACAAGTTTATTGACTTCTACGATGGCAATACCGGGACGCCGATTGGCTTAGCGCGGCGACTTCAACACGCCCGACGCGAGGCAAGGTACGCCAAAAGTCTTCATCTCCCGTTTGATGTCCGCCGTTTCAGCGGAGCTTGCGTGAGGTGTAATCATCACTTGATTGATGAACGTCTTCGCCTCGATGTCGATATAGACACCCTCCCTCAGTGCCTGCCTATCCAGCCAAAGAAGCCTCACCTCGTCTTCGAACTTGAAGGCACGCCGCTTGTGCAACAGCATGGTCGCTGCCATCCGGGTAACTTCCTTCTTCGATCCTTCTGCAACCGACTGAGCCAGACGAACGAGAGTTCCCTCGCCACGATACTGGACGCAGCCTAGAAAACCGGAACCGGCACCGTTCTCGAGGAGGCCTTTTGCCGCGTTCACCATCGCGTCCACCCGACAGCGGATTCGGACAATAGGAGTCTCCTTGTCGGGGCCAAAGCCTGCCATTCGCCATCGCGGTTCGTCATGTGCACCTGTGGTCCAACACGAGCCGTACGGTTGAAATCCCAACAATGGACCGGGGCGATTGAACAGACGATCGCACCACCACCGCTCATAGGGGTCCTGCCAACATCGAACGGGCGAGAGCCGCAGTTTGTCAGTTTCGAAAATCAGCTTAGCGTAACGCCATTCGAGCATGTGATAGAGGAATGGTTTCGTGAGTGCGGGGTCCTTCATCACTTTCCGGCCGTCTGCGCCACGTTCGACGAGTGACCAAGAGATAGGATGCTTCTGGTCGATGTTCATAACAGATTCCCAAGAGCCGGATCGACACTCTAGTCGGCTATGATCTCTCTGTCAGTTGGCGTCACGCGTCTAAATTAAAGCCCTTCAGACCTAGCGGCGTGCCCCGCGGCAGGCGGTATGATCTTGCGTAATTCCGGCCAATCGCCTAGAATAGCTCTATGATTGATCTAGCAACCCATGCGTTTGAACTCCTTACGGCGCTACTTGGATTGGCGACAGCAAGCCTTCCTGCGCTCTTGTTTTTTAAAAATGCCTAAAAAATTGATATCTGTTTTTTAATACAATCGAAATCGCCTTCGCCAGATCATAAATCTTGAAGGGCCATTGGCACAAAGGACTGGGAAGACCTTTGCGAGACTTCTGGTGCAAGCCAAGATGAAAGGCCGACAGTCAAATCTCAGCCCCAGAGTTTACCCGGACGTTAGTGACGGGGCAATCGCTGCCTCAGCTTTGGAGCGAATGCCGGGCATGCCGCACCCACTTGCTTACCGGGCATATCGAACGTGGCCTTGACCAAATTGCTATCTGCCCGCTCGCGAACCTACCGCCCAGGTTTCTTTGCGCGGATGTTTCCAGCTGGAAAATGGAAGCTGACCCTAGACCCGAAAATCTCGGGACATTTCCGGCTGGCTCAAGATGGCGAGGTAGAGCTTAGCTGCCTCGATATCGTGTCGATTTCCGTCAGCAAGGCGCTCTTGTGGCACACAGTGGAGATCCGTGCTCGTGGCAGAACAGTTTTGCTATCGGCGCTGTCGGGTGACGCGGCCACACAACTGGCCGCAGACCTTCATGCCTTCATCAACAGTCACCTCTTTGGGCTGATCGCCACCGAGAAGGATCGCCTGCTCGATGTCGACGAAAGGCTTCGCGACCTTACCGAAGGCAACAGACAGTATCTTGCACAGGCCGATCTGGGCAGGGCTGTTGCCGGAGTCCCTGGCGACGCCGCGGCGGCCCTATCTCACCCACTTCTAAACCCAGACATGATGCCGGCAGGACTGAAGGCCTCCCTTCCGGCCTCGTTCGCGATGATAACCGACCCAGGCGTCCGTCATGCCTACAACGAGGCTTTCGTCCGCTCGGAATTTATCAAGTTCCAGTCGTTCTTCGACGATCTCGACCGGCGCTCGTTCTCCAACCAGCAGCGCGAGGCCTGTATTCGCCTAGAGGATAACAACCTGCTGGTGGCCTCGGCAGGGTCGGGCAAATCCGCGACAATGGTCGGCAAGGTCGCCTACGTTCTAAATAAGCAACTCTATCGGCCTCAAGAGATCCTACTCCTGGCCTTCAACAGAACCGCTGCCGATGAACTCAGGACGAGGATCGCCGCCCAGCTGCAGGTCGCTGAGGACGCCCTGGAGTGTCGGGTCACTACATTTCATGCGCTCGGGCGCGGTATCATTGAGGAGGTCGAGGGTCGGCCACCGCAGCTCGCCAACTGGGTGGATCATCCCGCTGGCGAAACCACGGTCATCGAGGCGATAATCCAAAACCTTGTCGAGAGCGATCCGGAATTTGCACGGATGTGGGCCGAGCTTCTCGTCGTGCATCCCAAGGCCGACATCCCGATAGAGGTATTTGACGGGGAGGCCGACTACCGGCTCTACGTATCGGACACCGTTAGAAAGGGTAGTGCCACGATCGGTTCCTTGTCCGCCGTGATCGTAAAGTCGTTGCAAGAGAAGAAGATCGCCAACTGGCTTTGGCTACATTCAGTCGCCTTCGAATACGAACGGCAAATTGCGGTGGAGGAAGACGATGGCAGCGTCCGCCATCTGCATCCGGATTTCTACTATCCGCAGACCGAAACTGTGCATGAGCATTTCGCGCTCGATGCGGACGGAAGCTCACCCTTTGCGGACTACGCCGAGCACGCCGAGAACAAGCGAAAGGCGTATCGCCGCAATGAGATCGATTTCTTCGAGACCACTTCCGCTCAAGCCAGCGACGAGACGCTGCTCAGCACGCTCGAGTCCGAACTGACGCGTCGCTCAATACCTTTCGAGCGAAAGAGCTACGCCGAAATCACCAAGGCGCTCGACCCGGTCGTTATCAAGCACTATCACCAACTGATATCCACCTGCTTGAAGCATATACGTGCCAGCCATCTCACGCTCGACATGCTGCTCGAACGTGCCAAGACCTTGCATGACAAGGAGCGTGGGAGGCTGTTCGCGCGCGCGGTCTGGCTGATCACTCAAGGGTATTCCCGAAAGCTTGAGGAAACCAGGCGGATCGACTTCGATTCGATGATCGCGGATGCGGTGCGGCTGGTCGAGACTGGCCGATATCGAAGCCCCTATTCCCTCATTCTCGTGGACGAGTTTCAGGACATTTCCGAGCCGCGCGCTAACCTCATCAAGGCGCTCAAACAGCAGAAAGCGTTCAGCAAGGTGTTCGCGGTCGGAGACGACTGGCAGTCGATCTATCGCTTTGCCGGATCGGACATCACGATCTTTACGCGGTTCGAAGCGAATTTTGGGGCCAGTTGGCAGGGGCGCCTGGAGCAGACGTATCGCTGTAACCAGCTCATTGCCGAAACGGCCGCTAAGTTCGTCCAGCGCAATCCTGAACAGATCAAGAAGTCCGTCCGCTCGACGCGCCCGGCCGTCCCCCGATCGATCCGAGTCATTCCCGTTGAGGATAAGCGCGACAAGCCGGACTTCGCACTAGCTTGTCAGCGCCTGCTCGAACGGCTTGATACCGCTCTGGGTGGCATCGCCAACCGATGGCGCGACGAAAAGCGTGACAAGCTTAAGGTTCTGGTTTTGTGGCGCTACAACGTCCTCGATCCTTTTGAAGGAAGGCCGCCGTCCTTTGCGAACATTGAGGTGACCGGGCTGTCGTTTCACAGGGCAAAGGGCCTTGAGGCCGACTATACGGTCCTGCTCGATGTCAGCGAGGGCAATTACGGCGTACCAAGCCGCATCGAAGACGATGAGCTGCTAAATCTGGTCATTCCCCGACCCGAGACCTTCGCCTACGCGGAAGAACGACGCCTGTTCTACGTAGCGCTCACGCGTGCCAGCCGAGGCGTCTACATGCTTACCAATCGCCGTCAGCCATCCCGCTATATTCAGGAGCTTTGCGAGATCGCCGGCGACGAAGTCCGCTTCGAGACGGTTGAGGGAGCGGAATTGAGCCAATGTCCGGCTTGCCTCGTCGGTCAATTGGTGGAGCGGCGCAACAAAGACGGATCAAAGTTTCGTGGGTGCAATCAATTCCCGGATTGCAAACACACTGAACCGAAAAACGTAGTCCGAAGACGGTAACCGCCTGCACTCATTGTGACAGCGAACTGGAACCCTCTACGACCTCACGCTCCTAACGAGCATTGAGCTGAGCTATGGCCCGACGGGGAAAGGAGCGGCTGGTAGATTTATCTCGGCATCGCTCAAAATTGCGATATACGAAAAGTGGGCGATGCGGATTTGACCCCATACCAGGAGCGAGTACTTGAGTGATCAAAACGAAGCCGTGACGACTGATCTGGTCGGGCTGACTGCAGACATTGTCTCTGCCTATGTCAGCCAAAACCCCCTGCCCGTCGCTGGGCTGCCAGACCTCATCGCGTCGATACATTCGTCGCTTACAGGCCTTGGTCAGCCGAATGTGCCCGAGCCGTCTCAGCAGGAACCCGCCGTCAATCCGAAAAGGTCGGTGACGCCGGACTACATCATCTGCCTGGAAGACGGGAAGAAATTCAAATCGCTGAAACGTCATCTTGCGGTTCACTACGCGCTCACGCCAAACGAATACCGCGAAAAGTGGGGATTGAAGCCAGACTACCCGATGGTTGCGCCTAACTACGCGGCCCAAAGATCTACGCTAGCGAAGGCGGCGGGGCTTGGACGCAAACCGCAACCTACCCCGACCCGAAAGGCGCCTGCAAAACGAAAGCCAAGGGCTTCGTAAAGGCGGCGCCGTTGGTGGGTCAAACCTCGGCTGCGCCGCGAGGGGCATTTGGCCTGTCGAGAACGTGGGCCATGCCACCTAGTTTCGAGCGATCTTCGGCGACGTTATACGTTAGGCAGACCGTCGCCGATAGCAGAAGAGTGCTTCTTCGATAGTGGGTCTCGCGATGTAGCGGTCTTCCGACTCCCCCATATATGGGCCTCGGTCAAGTTTGCGTCACTTCGGACCGGACCCACCAACCTCACTGAAGAGCACGCGCGGTTCGGCGGGAGGCGTAAGGCAGGGAGTGGAGGCCGGCGAGCGAGCACAGTGACGGGCTTTCAAAGTTCCTATGCGACCATGACTTCGGCATTGTTTCACTCCGCTGGTATTTCTGGTTGAATTTACAGTATTTCAGTTAAGATCACTCTCAAAAATCTCCCCGGTATATTAGTACGAATTCAGCCACACCGCTAATGTTGCTATTGCTCGTCTGCCGCATGATTGAAGCATTACTCGGATATAGACCCGAACGCTCTGCCAGATGGTGGCGGGAAGGCTCCCGTCTTTGGAGGAATTTCGCCACGGAGAGCCGACCTCGTCGACGGCGAAGATGGTTGCGTCTGCCGCTATTCCGGAATCAAAGGGGCGACAGAACGAGTGCTACCTAGTGTTTCTTCAACACTAGGTAGCGTGCTTGTTTTGAGAATAGCTGTGAATATTGCGGCCATCCAATTGTTCTAGTGTCTGAAAGATTAAAAGATACCGCATCCTCATTTGCGATTCGCGTTCGTGTGATAGGAGGCGACGATATGCCGAAGCAGCGAAGAAGCATAAGCTTCAAGCGCTTGAATGCGATTATTGAAGCCAGCATGCTTGAAGCTAAGGCTCTTGCCAACGATGGCTCGTTGGGCTGTTGTACGTTTATTCCGAAACGAGGGGTCTCGTGCGATTTTCCCTCAACCAAGAAGCACTGCACAGACGTTGGCGACGACAACAATAAGGTCGGTCGCACGGAGTGGCACGATCAGAAATGCGCCGGGCCGATGTGTAGCCAATTTAAATAGCTCACGGTACTCACAATAAAATCGAGGGAAGTTGATGTCCAGTTACGCCAGGGCGTTGATTGGTGCTGCCTTTATTTCCACTGTAGCGGGTTGCGGCAACCCTCGATTTGACGTTCCATACGACCAATACGGACCTGATGCGACAGCGATCGATGGCCGGATCCAATGTGAGTTGGCCGAGATGTTGATGGACAAAAACTTCAACATGCTTGCTGCGCTAAGAGATGGTCACTATCAGGTTGCTGGGGCTCTATCGCTAGACATAACCAATACCATTGGTGCCGAGCCTTCCTTCAATGGAATGTGGCCGACCACCGGCGGGATGTTCTCCTTTAACGTGGGCGCAAATCTCACCCGTGCGCATGAGCGTAGCATGACCGCGGCTCTCGCTTACTCGATGGATGACATCCAAAGAAAGATTGATACTGGCAAGTATGAGTTCGAGTGCCCAAAGCGAAACATCAACGGGCTATCGGGCAATCTGGGGCTGAAGGAACTTGTTCAAGGTGCGATGCCATTGCAACTCGACCAAAAAGCCGGGATTTCCCCGGGTCAATTTGGAGGTGCCATAAGCTTCACGGTTACCGCCAACGTGAACGCGGTCGGCCCAACCTGGGCGATTGCAAATTTTAACGGACCCGGGAAATTCGCAAAGGTTGGAAATGTCTACCTAGACAAGCTGACCATCGCATTTGCGCAGACTAAGCCCGACGAGGTCAAAAAGGGCGCGCCAACGGCAAAGGGGACGGCAAAAGCCAAGGAGGATGCCAGGGAATACCTGAGAAATGTTCAAGCCCAAGAGCTATCCAATCAGATCAGCAACCTGAACAATAAATTTTAGCGTGGGCAACCAGACAACCCATCTTCGCTATGTTTTCTTCCAGGCGGCCGGCGGATCCTCTTCATCATTCAGATCTTGACCGCTTCTGGCCAGAAGCGGTCCGTTAACTGGCGATGCAAAATGCCACCCTTTGGGGTGTGGCTAGCGCCAACTCATCGACCGACACTTATCTCGACATAAATTGAAATTGCCATACACCGCGGCTGGCTGGGGACCGCAGATCAAGGAGCGAGTGATTGATCGAAGAAATCGAAGCCGATAGAGCCCATCTTTGTCGGACTGACCGCAGATATTGTCTCAGCACACGTAAGCATGAACGCTGTTCCCGTTTCCGGACTGTCCGAACTCATCGGTTCGGTTCATCCATCGCCCCTTCCGGCACCCTCGCGTCTAAGAAAGCGCCCGCCGGCGCGTTGCCATCAACGGCAATGATGGGATGCCTTTGTTCTATCGGTTCGGCTTTGGTGAGCGGTCCTTGTTCCGCTTGTCCGCGACAAAGCTTTGCCCACTCTCCATTTTCATTATGTCGAAGAGGCCAGTCGCCGCGAAGAGTGCAGGAAAATTCTTCACTCCATAGTTTCGTGGGTCGATGGGCGCCTGTCGTTTCGCTGCGCTTCCTGCCGCTGACATAGCCGCCCATCCATCGTCTTGCGCCGTGGCTTCCACAGCGCCGCGCAGGATCGTCACGAGGGCCGTATCTTGCGATAGCGACTTGCCGGTTCGCTTGTCGGCGGCCTTTTCAGTCGGTGTTTTGGAGCCGGCCGCTGATCTCGCTTTGGCCTTTGGTTCCTCGTCGGGGGCGACAGAAGTTGTCGGTGGCTCAGCATCGTCCAGGCTATCGAGATAGAGGAAAGTCGTGCAGGCATTGACAAACGGTGTGGGCGTTTTGCGTTCCCCAAATCCGTAGACGTCGTGTCCGTTGGCCTTCAACTGCATCACTAGTGGCGTGAAATCGGCGTCACTGGAAGCCAAACAGAAGGCGTCAAGCTTCTGAGTGTAGAGGAGTTCCATTGCATCGATCACAAGCGCAATATCGGTGGCGTTCTTGCCGGCCGAATAGCTGAACTGTTGAATGGGCCGGATTGCAAAATTGTGCAGCTTGTCTTTCCAGTTTCTGAGATTGGCGTTTGCCCAATCGCCATAGGCACGGCGGATATTGGCCGTGCCGTATTTTGAAAGTTCGGCCAGTATCGCAGCGATCTTGTCATGGGACACGTTATCCGCATCGATGAGAAGGGCAATTCGGCGATCAGGTGCGGTGCGCGCCCGATTCTCATTTTCCATTGGATTGTTCGCCCTCCCTGCGCATCTATTGATAGCATCTGTATGAGATGCGCGCACGATTGCGGTTCAGGCAGCCTCGCTCTCCGCTATCGTGATCATTCCATAGGCTGCGGGTCCGTCTGAAGCGCGATCGAGTGCAGCCCTCTATACAAATTCGAGCTGACGCCAAGGAGTGTCACCCTACTTGAACGCGTCGTTCAGAACATTGGCAAGCCTCGCAGCGGCCAGCGCTGCCTGGCTTCTCGCGATGTTGCGAGCATCGGTTTCATAGGCCCGGGTTAGCACGGCCACCGTGTTCTCACTCAACACAGGCTCTTCGTAAGCAAACTTCTTGCCAAGCACGAAGCTCTCCTGGGTCCAAACGTCCGGATCCAGAATCTTGGCCTTGACGCTGTCCACCTGGAGTTTCGATATGCCGCCTTTGTCATTGGCGTCGAAAATTGCTCCGGGCACTGAAACGTATCCGCCGAACATTCGGTCCCAATAGCCGTGAAGGTCTACCGTCTCACCTGTCGCCGGCATCACGTTTACTTCGTTTCCACCTCGGTCGCCGTCTGGGTTGATCGCCGACATTCGCTCAGTCGCGTGCAGCGGCTGGTGAATGTCGCCAATGAGATGCAGCAGCCACACCATATCGTAGGAGCGAATGTCATCGTTGGCGCCGGATGAAGTAGGCAATGCAGCCACAAAGAGTTTGATTTGCGAGACCGCGTTGATCGGATCAGCGTCAACAAATTGCGTACCGTCAGTTGAGAATCGAACGTCCTTGAAGTGCCAATAGCGGTGCATATTTTTGTCCGCGTAGCCTATGTTCTGGCCCGTGGGGGTGTCATCGTCCTTGGTGTAGCCATGCCCCGGATCTTTGATATCATCTGCCCAGACCGCCGCGTGGACGAAAGCGTATTGCGCTTTCTTGTCGTCGGGCACACCCGCGACCCAGCTTGGGTAATCGGGATTCAGTTTGATGAGAGCATCGGCCTTCGCCCTCGCCTGTGGGCTCAGCTTCGAATAAGCGACAGCAGCGATCTGCATGTGGCCGCCATCCCACCATGCCATTGCAGGAGCCGACGATAACACTGCAGAAAGAACGGCACCGAAGACAAGTACGCGACGCATGTAAACCCTCCCCAATCTGACATCGCCTATGTATCGATCGTATCCGAACAAGTGACGACGACAAATGGTGCCTTCGCGGAACAGTCCGTTCTCTCGCGATCAGGCCATCTTGAGCCCCAGGACGGCCACCACGCTCCCAAGTGATGTTGCTGCGGGTCGAGCCGGCCCCATAGTGCAATTTCATATGCAGTTTTGGCATTTCGATCGACTGATCCGGATCGCCTGAGCAAGAACACCTCAAGGCGATGGTGCCGGAACCCGCAGTTCATCCGATCTCTATCCAGCCATATCCGCGCCTCTACTCCCGCAAACTTCAGCTTCCATTTCCTATCCGAATACCCGCCCATGGCCGTTCAACTGGATGATTCACCGGTTCGGGAACGTGCTTGAGCCTGCTCAAACGCTCTTGATGTCGGACATTTGGAGAGGCTGATGGACGGCAGGAAATTTTTGACGGCTGAGGAAGTCGCGGAGCGCTACCGCGGAAGCATTTCTCTTGGAACGCTGCGAAATTGGCGGGCCAAGAGAATTGGACCGGCCTACGTCAAGCTTGGCAAAGCCGTATTGTACCCAATTGAAGAACTTGAGATCTGGGATCAGAAGAATAAGGTTACGTGCGTCAACGCGCCTCGCCATGGACGCCGGTGAGCGAGTGTGATCGACGGCAGAGATGCATACAGTACCGCCCCCATATGCAACTCCCAATTCACCTTGACGCCGAGATATTTACCTTATTTTTCAACAAGATAATGCGTGACGCAAGGAAGCTGCACAACCACCCGTCGGGCGATCCGACCCCATCGCGCGCCGATATCGAGATGACGAAAGAGATCGTCGAAGCGGGCAAACGGCTGGGCATCGGCGTGCACGACCACATCATCATCGGGCGTAAAGGATACGCCAGCATGAAGGGCCTGCTGCTGATTTAGGGCGGCGACCAATATGGCGACCACGTCGCCTTCGCAGAGAGCAAGCCATGGCGTCCCCGCGTGACGCATTCGGCCAGGCCTTCGTCATCGACTTCCTGTATTCCAACGCGTTTCCGACTGACCGCTCGGCGACATTGGCTAACAGCCAGGACCATGGTCCTAGCTGGTATGGGACTTCAGTAGCACAGCGACCTCGCGGCATCTATTTGCATGAAATATCAACAAGTTAATCCACAGGCCATTGCCGGACTCGAGCAGTGCGACCGCATTTGTCTAAAGTTTACTCCGTACGATTAGTGGATTCTCATATTACGCTGATCTAGCGCGGTTGGGCGGAGGTGGCGATTCCCCGAGGAGACACCATGACAAACCGAAAAACTCTGTTCGCGGCGCTTGCCGCATTGGCGCTTCTGGCGTCGCCGGCGCTGGCCGGGGCCGGCGGCAACGGGCACGGTGGCGGCAATGGTGGCGGCCATGGCAATGGCGGCGGCAATGCTGGCGGCAATGGCAATGGCAAAGGCAACAGCGGTGCCTCGCGTGGCAAGTCTGCGTCGGCCCCAGGACGTGTTGGCAAGGTAGACGCTGACGCAACGACCGACACCACAGTCGACACGACCACCCAGGTCGCATCCGTGCCGAAGGAGAAAAACATCCATGCCAAACTCGGCCGGCTGAATTCGCTGCAGCGCAACATCAACGCCTATATGAATTCCAAGAGCAAGAAGTTCGCTGCCATCCAGGCCTTCGTAACACAGTCCGCGAAAGCCAAGGTTGCCCAGGCCGCGGCTGAAGCGGCAGCCGCCACGGCCGCCGCCGCGCAGGCCCAACTGGATAAGCTGAATGCGCAGCTGACCGCGCTGCAGACTGATCCGAACGCCACGGCTGCGCAGATCCAGGCTGTGAAAGATCAGATCACCGCCCAGAAGGCCGTTGTCGACGCCGACAACGCAGCGGCCGACGATGCAGAGGCGGCGGCGGCTACGGCGACTGTCGGCACCGACCAGGCATCGCTCGATGCAGCGCTGACGGACATGGCCAACAAGCCCGTCGATGACGAGGTCACGGCCTGGGCCCAAGGCGTCCTTGCTGACAAGATCGACCAGATGGCCACCAAGATCGAAGCGCAGACGACGCCTTAGGCATCGACCAGAACGGCAATAGCAAGGCCGCGGAGCTCCGCCCGGCGGCCTTGCTATTTCTTGAGCATAGAGAAAAAACTCGCACGCTCGGTCCTGTCAGACACGAAATGCAGATTGTCGCGCGTAGCGACATTGGCCTGCCGACCGGCCTTGGCAACATGCCGACCGTCAATTTCGGCCCTGGGGAACGACCCAGCCCGTCAGCCGCCAAATCGCGGCTCTGGAACGCCCGTCACGCCCAAGCCGGTGATGGCGAACAGGCTGCCGCGCAGGACACCGTCGCCGGGAAAGCGCGGCAGCGGCGGCTTGGCCATCGAGGTGACATAGAGCGTATCGAGCTTCGGCCCGCCGAACATCACGCTGGTGATCTTCTTCACCGGCATGTCGATGATGCGATCGACGGTGCCGTCCGGCGCGTAGCGCACCAGACGGCCGTCATAGACCAGGGCATTCCAAAGATACCCCTGCGCATCGACGGTCGAGCCGTCGGCCGCGCCACCCTTGCTTGTGTCGACGCGCACGAAGGTACGGCGGTTGGTGGCAGCGCCGGTAGCAATGTCGTAGTCGTAGGCCCAGATTTCGCCTGTCCAGGTATCGGCGAAGTAGAAGGTGCGGTCGTCCGGGCTCCAGCATGGGCCGTTGGAGCAGATGATGCCGGAATCGATCCTGGTGACGGAGAAATCCGGATCCAGCCGGTACAGCCCGCCTGAAGGCCCCTCCTCCATCGTATCCATCGAGCCGGCGAAGAAGCGGCCGCGCCGGTCGACTTTGCCGTCATTAAGGCGGTTCATCGGCCTGTCCGGCTCCGGATCATGGATCAGCGTCACCTCGCCGGTGGCGAAATCGAGCAGGTGGAAGCCGCGCTGCAGCGAGACGACCGCGCCGCCACCGTCCTTGCGCAGCGCCATGGAGCCTATCTTCATCGGCACGTCCCAGGAGCGGATCTCGCGCCCATCGGCGGTAGCGCGGAACACGCGGCCGTCGAAACTGTCGATCCAGTAAAGGCGCTCCTGTTCGACGTCCCACAGCGGGCCCTCGCCCAACGTCGTCTTCACATCCACCACGACTTCGATCTTCATGCCATCCTCCTGTGTATCGGTGTGCAGCGCTTGGCCGCGTCAGAAGGCGACCTTGTCGCCGCCCTTCAGGGACAGGATCTCGCGTGCCTCGTCAGGCGTCGCCACCTCCATGCCAAGCCCTTCGATGATCTTGCGCGCCAGCAAGACCTGTTCGGCGTTCGACTTGGCGAGCTTGCCCTTGCCGGCCCACAGGCTGTCCTCCAGCCCGACGCGGATGTTGCCGCCGAGTGCTGCCGACTGCGCGGCGATGCGCAACTGGCTGGCGCCGGCGCCCAGCACCGACCAGCGGAACTGGTCGCCGAACAGCCGGTCGGCGGTTCGCTTCATATGGGCGACATCTTCCGGATGGGTGCCGATCCCGCCGAGCAGGCCAAAAACCGACTGCACGAAGAATGGCGGCTTCACCAGCCCGCGGTCGGCGAAGTGGGCGAGGTTGTAGAGATGGGCGATGTCGTAGCACTCGAACTCGAAGCGCGTGCCATTGTCGTAGCAAGTCGCCAGAATGTATTCGATGTCCTTGAACGAGTTGCGGAAAACGAGGTCGCGCGTCGCCTCCAGATGCGGCTTTTCCCAGTCGAACTTGAAGGTCTCGTATTTGTCGGCGAGGTGATAGAGCCCGAAATTGATCGAGCCCATATTGAGCGAGGCCACTTCCGGCTTGAACTTGGCGGCCGGGCGTACGCGCTCCTCGACCTTCATGTAGGGGCTACCGCCTGTGGTGATGTTGATGGCGGCATTGGTCCCTTGCTTGACGCGCGGCAGGAAGCGGGCGAACGCCTCCGGCGTCTGGTCGGGCTTGCCGGTTTCCGGGTCTCGCGCATGCAGATGCAGGATCGCGGCACCGGCTTCCGCCGCGGCGATCGCCTCGGAGGCGATCTGATCCGGCGTGATCGGCAGATAGGGCGACATGGTCGGCGTGTGGATCGCGCCCGTCACCGCACAGGTGATGATGACCTTGCCTTTGGCCGCCGATGCGCCTGATTTGCGGCTGGTCTCTTTCATTGTCCGAACTCCTGATCCGATTTCTTCTTGTGTGCCGCCAGTGCCATCAACCGGCGATCCCGCCAGACCTGCCGGTCACCCAGATTTTCCCTCGGCAGGCGCTTGCTGCGCTCGGCCTCGACCGTTTTCATGACATCGCCCGCCCAGTCGACGCGGCGCAGCATCTGCGGGAAGATGTTGGAATAAATGCCCTGGTACCGATCGACATAGTCACGCACGCCGCCGGGCGCGTTGAGGTCGATGGTCTCGAACGGCCCCATGAAGGACCAGCGCAGCGCCAAGCCGTCACGGATACCGATATCGACATCCTCGACACTGGCGTAGCCGTCCGCGACAAGCCGGAAAGCCTCCTCCAGCAAGGCGCCTTGCAGGCGGTTCATGATGAAGCCCTCGAGCTCGCGCTTCATCACCAGCGGCGCGTGGCCGGCATCGATGAGGAAGGCGCGCGTCTTCTCCAGCGTCTCGGCGGAAGTCCACGGCGCCGGCACCACCTCTGCCGCCGGGATGAGATAGGGCGGGTTGATCGGATGCACGACCAGGCAGCGGTGCCGCCCTTGCAGATGGTCGGTGAATTTCGACGGCAACAGCGCCGAGGTGGAACTGGCGACGATCGTTTGCGGCCCGGCAAGCCGATCGATCAGTGAGAACACCTCCCGCTTCACATCGAGATTTTCAGGCGTGTTTTCCTGGACATGGGTTGCGCCGGCCAGCGCCTCCGCCAGTTCGGCAACGATGGCGATGCGGGCAAGCACGGTGTCGACCGCCTGCCCGCGCAAAAGGTCATTCGTGGCGAGATCGCCGAGCACACCCTCTATGTAGTCGCGTGCGCCGCCCGTCACGGCAGGCGACTGATCCCACATGCGCACATCATGGCCGGCGCGGGCGAAGCTGATCGCCCACGCGCGCCCGATGAACCCGCTTCCGACAATCGCGACATTGGCCATGGATCGATCCTCAAAGTGTTTCGACGTTGCCGTCGACGCCAAGCGACTGGCCGGAAATATTGATGCCCGCGTCGGAGAGCAGGAACGCCACCATCGAGGCGACGTCATAGGGGCTGGTCATGCGGCGCAGCGAGATGTTCTGCAGATAGCGCCCGGTCATCTCCTCGTGGCTGATGCCGACCTGTTTGGCGCGTGCCGCGATGACGCCTTCGATGCGTGGCCCCTCGATGATGCCGGGCAGGATGGCATTGACCCTGATGCCGTGTGGCCCAAGCTCCTTGGCGAGGCTCTGGGTGAAACCGATGACGCCGAATTTGGCGGCCGAATAGGGCGTGCGGAACGCGTAGCCATGGCGGCCGGCCGCCGACGACATCGACACGATAGAGCCGCCGCCGGCTGCCTTGATCAGTGGCACGGCGCGCCGGGCGCAGAGGAACTGGCCGGTCAGGCAGATGTCGATGCAGCGCCGCCAGTCATCCGGTTCGATCTCGTCCACACCGCCGGTCGGCCCGGCAATGCCGGCATTGTTGATCAGCGCGTCTAGCCCGCCGAGCTTTTCCTTGACCGTCTCGAACAGCCGGTCGACGTCCTCGTCGCGCGAGACATCGGCCTTGACCGCCGCGACCAGGTCGATCTTGGCCGGAGCCGCAGCCAGCGCCACGTCGGAGATATCGCAGACGACGATGCGTGCGCCGAGCCGCGACAGCGTGTCGGCGATGGCGAAGCCGATGCCACCGGCGCCCGCCGTCACCAGCACGCGCTGCCCTTTCAGCCCGGCCAGAAATTCGTCCGCCGATGCGGGTGCCTTTGCGCTCATCGTCCTGTCCTTTTCATTGCAGCCGCCGTTCGCGCAGCGCCATGACGGCGCTGAGAACGACCAGCCCGTAGAGAATTGCCCTGGTGGCGTAGGGCAGCGTGGTGCCGGCCAGCAGCATCTGCAGCGCCGTCAGAAGCAGCACGCCGCCGAGCATGCCGAGATAGTGGCCGCGCCCGCCGGTGATCAGCGCGCCACCGACCACCACGACTGCGATCGACGGCAAGAGATAGTCGTCACCCATGCCGAGGCTTGCCTGGCCGGAAAAGCCGGTCAGCATGATGCCGACAACAGCGGCGCAAACGGCCGATAGCATGTAGACCAGGATCAGCGTGCGCTCGACGCCGATGCCGGACAGGCGCGCCGCGCGCAGCCCGTTGCCGATGCCGTAGACCCGACGCCCGAACGGCGTGCGTCCAAGCAGCAGCACCGCGCCGGCCACAAAGACTACCATCAGCAGCACGACAGGCGTCACGAAACCGAGCCTGGCCGTCATGAACCAGCGCAGCATCGGCGAGGAAAACCCTGCCGGCGTTCCCTGCGAATAGACAAGCGCGAAGCCCTGGAGGATGCCGTTGGTGGCCAGCGTCATGACGATCGGCGAGATGCCGAGATAGGCGATGCCGAAGCCATTGGCGAATCCGACGGCGCAGGCCATCACCAGCACGACCGGGAGGGCGTAGAGGAGTGCGGCGTCGGAGCCATTGACCATGCCGGCCAGGATGATGCCGGAAATGCCGATCGTCCACGGCACGGAAAGATCGAGGCCGCCAGTCAGGATGACCGTCCCCTGCCCCAGCGCGAGAACTGCAAGGAAGGACGACAGCACCAGCAGCGAGTTCCAATACCCCGGGTTGAGGATGGCGTGGCCGAGCCAGACCTGGGTGACGATGACGATGATGAGCAGGCAGACATAGGCGGGCAGCGCATAGCGCAGCGTCTCGGCGTTGCGCAGGCGGAAAGCCGGGCGCGGCGATGCTGGACCGCGCTGGCCTTGCGAAGGTCCAGTGAGCTTGAGCCGTCGGTCGATCGGCTCGAGCTGCGAGGGCAATATGCCGGCGCGCCAGGCGGCGAGCCGGGCGCGGGCCGCGCGCAGTTGCACGGCAAGCACCGATGCGTGGGACAGGGATCCGGCAAGGGCCGCCAGCACCAGAATGGTGCCTTCCGCAATGGTCGAATAGTAAGCCGATACGTTGAGCACCAGCAGGATGTTCACCACCATCATCAGGATATAGGCGCCGAAGACGGTGCCCACCGGACCGCCCTGCCCGCCGCCAAGGCGCGTGCCGCCGACGACGACAGCCGCGAACATCGACAGAAGCAGCGGATTGCCGACCAGCGGGTCGGCGCTGCCGGTCTGCGCGCTGATGAACACGCCGGCAAGACCGTAGCAGCCGCCGGCGATGACGTAGACGGCAAAGCGCACCAGCACGACATTGATGCCGACGGCGGCGGCCGAATCCGGATCGCTGCCGACGGCATAGAGTGCCGTGCCGAAACGGGTTCCCTTCAGCCAGAACCAGGCGAGCAGGACCACGCCGATCACCACCAGCGGCATTGGCAGCCAGCCGGTGATCGCGTCGCCCAGATAGAAGGTTCCGAGATCGGGCGACACGAAGCCGCCGGGCTTATCCATCACCAGCAGCGTCACGCCTTGCAGGATGAACATGGTGGACAGCGTCACCACGATGGGTTGCATGCGCAGCACCGCGATGAAAAAGCCGTTGAAGGCGCCCACCGCCATGCCGACGCCGATGCCGACCGCCGTCCACAACAGGATGCTGGCGCCTGGGGCCATCGGATCCATGCTCGATGCCAGCACGACATTGACCAGCGAGATCACCGCGCCGGCGGACAGGTCGAACCCACCCGACAAGATGACGATGGTCTGGCCGACCGCCGCCAGCGCCGAGGTCGCGCCGCCGCTCGACAGGAACGACACGTCGAAATAGGTCAGTGGCCCGGCACTGATCCAGTCGACGATGAAAAGCAGGATCGCAAGCACGGCCGCGGCGATCAGCGCGCCGCGATGGCGCATCAGCGCACGGCGCAGGCCGAAACCAGCCGAAACAGGAGATGGGACTGCTGCGCTGCTCATGCGGCGACGTCCCCGGCATGGCCGAGCGCAGGCCGCATGATGGCAGGCTCGGTGATGGCGTCACCTTCGAGCTCGGCCGCGATGCGCCCGTCATAGAGAACCAGGACCCGGTCGCATTGGTGGACCAGTTCGGGAATTTCCGTCGAGTGCAGCAGGATCGAGCCGCCGGCGGCGACGTAGTTTCGCATCATCACATAGAGCTCATGCTTGGTGCCGACATCGATGCCGCGCGTGGGATCGAACAGAAGCAGGATGCGGCTCTGTGCCACCAGCCATTTGGCGATGGCGATCTTCTGCTGGTTGCCGCCCGAAAACGCCCCGGCCCGCGTCCACAGGGCGCGGCGGTCGACTTCGACAGTTGCAAATGCCGCCTCGACGGAGCGGATCTCGGCCGCGGCATCGACAAGGCCGAAGCGCGTGAAGCGCGAGACGACGGGCAGCGTGGCGTTCTGGCTGCCCGACAGTTTCAGGAACAGGCCTTCGGATTTGCGGTCTTCCGGCACCAGGCCAATGGCCATGTTGGGCCGCAAGGCATCCGCCGGCGAGCCGAGCCAGACCTTGCGGCCATCGACAAGGACGTCGCCCCGGGTGATTTCAGCCATGCCGAAGCAGGCCAGGAACAAATCCTGCTGGCCCATGCCTTGCAGTCCGGCAATGCCGAGGATCTCGCCCCTGCGCAGGTCGAAGCTCGCGCCGTCGAGCTTGCGCCCGACCTTCAGGTCGCGCACGCCCAGCACCGGCGGGCCAAAAGCCTGGGCGCCGTCCGGCTTTGGCGGAAAGGTCTGCTCAATGGAGCGACCGACGATCTTTTCGATGACGTCGGGGTCGGAAACATCGGCTACCGGCGCGGTGACGATGTGGCGGCCGTTCCTCAGGATCGTCAGCGTGTCGCAAAAGGCGCGCACCTCGCGCATGCGATGGGTGATGAAGACGATGGTGGTGCCCGTCGCCTTCAGCCTGGCGACGATGTCGCCCAGCCAGTCGACGTCGCGGCCGGCGAGCGTCGAGGTCGGCTCGTCGAGCAAAAGGATGCGCGGCTTGCGGTAGACGGCCCGCGCGATCTCGATCTTCTGGCGCACCGAAAGCTCGAGCTCGCCGACCTCGGCATCGAGATCGACGGAAAAACCGAGTTCGTCGATGTGGCGGCGGACGGCCTTGCGCGCGGCGCCGCGCCTGATCAGCCCGGAGATGCCAACGGGTGCGTAGGGCAAAAGCATGTTGTCGAGGACGGACAGATCGCGCACCAGGGTCATCTCCTGGAACGCCGTCTGCACGCCGAGCGTATGTGCCACGCGCGGCGCACCGTAGCCGATCTCCTTGCCGAAGACCCTGATATGACCGGCACTCGGTCGCACCAGTCCCGACAGCAGTTTGACCAGCGTCGACTTGCCGGCGCCATTCTCACCCAGCAGCGCGTGGACGCTGCCGGGCGCGATGCGGAACGACACGCCGTCCAGCGCGACGGTCGGGCCGAAGGCCTTGCCGATGCCGTCGATCTCGATGGCGGGGAGCGCGGAATGTTCTGTCATATCCTCGATCGCAGGCTGCGCATTTTTGGACGTCGCGCATTGGCGCGGATCGACGATGCGCGGAGAAGGTTCCGTGCATCGTCGCGATTGCCTTGGGAGGCTCAGTTCTCCGGCTGCCCGACAAGCGCGGCGTTGAGGCCGATCTCGGGCGTCTGGTCCGAAAAGATCGAAGCGAACCAGCCGGGATTGGAGACCAGCGACGGCTTGAAGACGTTGCAGCCGGCCTTCATCTCCGCCCAGGTGCCTTCGTCGCACAGCTTGATCGTCTCGTTGGTGACGACCGGCAGCGGCAGGATCGTGGTCTTCGGCACGTCCTTGCCTTCGATCGCCTCGACGGCGAGTTTCAGCGCCAGCGCGCCGGAATAAGGCGGTGAGGCATAGGAAATGCGTTGTGCACCAGCCGGTGCATAGGGCGGAGCTGCTCCTTCTACTTCGGTGCTCGCAGGCAGCATCTGGATGCGGCCGCCATTGGAGCCCTCACCGGCGCAAGGCAGGAGTTCGCTGGCCTTCTTGCCGGCCTCGAGTTGCATGGAGTTCGCGGTGAAGCAGCCAACCTGCATCCACAGCCCGTTGATGTCGTTCCAGCTGCGCGTGGCGAGGATCTTGGAGAGCTCGGTGCGGGCAACCGCCTGGCTCCACATGCCTACAGCCTCGCCGACAATCTTGATATCGGGGTACTTGGCAAAGACCTCCTTGGCGGCCTTTGTCCGCTGATCGTCGACGGATGTTCCGGGAACACCCGTAATGGCGATGATGTTGCCCTTGCCATTGAGCTTCTTCACCAGCCATTCGGCGGTCACCCTGCCCGCTTCCAACTGGTCGATATGAACATTGTAGGCACAGGGCTCGGTGATCTCGGCGTCATAGGCGAAGACCTTCACCCCCTTGTCGCAGGCATTCTTCACGACCTGGTTGAGCGCGGTCGGCGAGATCGGATAGACGACGATCGCCTCGGCACCGCTCTGCACCATGGCGTTGATCTGCTGGATCTGGCGTTGTGCGTTGGGTCCGGCGACCTGGACCTGCAGGTCGACCTTGTCGGCAAGGCTCTTGTGAGCGGCCATGGCCTTGACCATGTTTGCCGCCTCGGCCTGCCAGTCATTGCCGATATAGCTCATGCTGAGAAAGATCTTGTGCTTTTCGGCGGCTTCAGCAGCCGACAGCCCAGAGGCGCATACGGCCATGCCGGCCAGCAGCGCGAGCCGCCGGACTTTCAATCCGATACCCATGTGAATTCCTCCCGATACGAACGACCGAATGCCTCCCGAGGGCACGAACCGTAGCCCTCGTCATTCGATGTCGGAGACCGTATCATGATTTGATCAAAGATCAATGATGAAATATCCTTACGTCAAGGCTACGGTCGCCAACGCTTGACGCGGCAGCCGGAACCCTGCATTCCGGGAACGGTTATGGCGCGGCCTTTGCGCCGAAAGGTTGATGGGAAATGGCCGGAGCGGCGTTCAGGAAGCCTGGTGTCGAGATCGTGCCCTTGTCCAGGGAGACCCTGCAGGACAGGGTCTATCGCCATGTCACCGAGTTGATCCTCGACGGCAGCATCGTGCCCGGCGAAATGGTGACGGTGCAGAGCCTCGCCGACGCTTTCGGAGTCAGCCCGATGCCGGTCAGGGAGGCGTTGCGGCGGCTGACCGCGGCCAATGCCTTGATGGTCGTTTCAGGCCGCTCGATCGGCATTCCCGCACTCAGCCGCGCGCGCCTCGTCGATCTCAGGAATGTCCGCTTCGAGATCGAGGCGATTGCCGCCGCCTGGGCTGCCGAGCGCATCGACGATCGGGGCATCGCGCAACTCGGCCAGCACTTGGCCGCCCTCGAACAGGCCAATGCGGCGGGAGACGTCAAATCCTATCTGCGCGCAAACTATGCCTTCCATTTCTCCATCTACCGGGCGGCCGGCTCGGAAAATATCCTCAACATCATCGAGAATCTGTGGCTGCAGATCAGCCCCTATTTCAACATGCTGCATGATTCCGGAAACTATTCGACCGCCAACGAACACCACCAGGCGATGTACGCGGCGCTGTGCAACCGCGACGCCGAGGCCGTCCGCCAGGCGATCCGCGCCGATATCGACGCCGCTTTCGACGTTCTGGTCGACCTGCTCAAATAGGTCGCGGCGGCAAAAGACGGGATTTTTCCCGTCAGGATAGTCGCCTCTGGAATTGACCCCAAATTAAGCTATGATGCGCTTGGTATTTCTTGGCGGCGGCTTCGCTCCCCCCTCGAATGCCGGAGGAACGGGACATGGCCGTAGCGCTTGTACTCGTTTTGATCGTCGTGGGCTCAGTGTTGTTTCACCTCCTGAGCCCATGGTGGTGGACGCCGATTGCCTCGAACTGGGCCTATATCGACAACACCATCATCATTACCTTCTGGATCACCGGCGTCGTCTTCGCCGCCGTCGTGCTTTTCATGGCCTATTGCGTGTTCCGCTTCCGTCATCGGGAGGGAAACCGCGCCGCCTACGAACCGGAGAACAAGCGGCTCGAATCGTGGCTGACGATCGTCACCGCGGTAGGGGTCACGGCGTTGCTGGTTCCCGGCCTGTTCGTCTGGAGCCGATTTGTCAACGTCCCGAGCGACGCGACCGAGGTTGAAGTCGTTGGCCAGCAATGGCAGTGGAGTTTCCGCCTGCCCGGCAGGGACGGCAAGCTTGGAACATCCGACACCCGCGACGTCACCGCCGACAATCCGCTGGGCGTGATCCCCAAGGATCCTAATGGCCAGGACGATGTCGTGGTCGAAGCGGCCGATCTGCATCTGCCGGTCGGCAAACCGGTCAAGATGCTGCTGCGCTCTATCGATGTGCTGCATGATTTCTATGTGCCGGAATTCCGCGCCAAGATGGACATGATCCCGGGCTCGGTGACCTATTTCTGGTTCACCCCGACCAGGACCGGCACCTTCCAGGTCCTGTGCGCCGAACTTTGCGGCCAGGGACATCCGATGATGCATGGCGTGGTCATGGTCGACACACAGCAAGACTACATGGCCTGGCTTGGCCAGCAGCAGACTTTTGCACAATTGTCGGCGCCCAAGCAGACGGGGTCGGCGGACGAGACGACGGGACAGACGGCGGCGCTGGGTCCCGAAATTGCAGCAAGGCTCGAAACGGTCGGGTCTCGCTGAAAAGGACACGGAGGTGTTCCTATGGTCGACATCACGCCTGCAGATGGCATCCCGCCGGCCGAGGTCGCGGAAGTCGAACTCTACCATCCGCACGGTTGGTGGACCAAATACGTCTTCTCGCAGGACGCCAAGGTCATCGCCGTCCAGTATTCGGCGACGGCAACGGCAATCGGCCTGGTCGCCCTGGTGCTGTCCTGGCTGATGCGGCTGCAACTCGGCTTTCCCGGCACGTTCGACTTCATCACCCCGGAAGCCTACTACCAGTTCATCACCATGCACGGCATGATCATGGTGATCTACCTGCTCACCGCCCTCTTTCTCGGCGGCTTTGGCAACTATCTGATCCCCCTGATGGTCGGCGCGCGCGACATGGTCTTTCCCTATGTCAACATGCTGAGCTACTGGATCTACCTGCTCGCCGTGCTGGTTCTCGTGTCGAGCTTCTTCGCGCCCGGCGGACCGACGGGCGCCGGCTGGACGCTCTACCCGCCGCAGGCCATCATGAGCGGGACGCCAGGCGGCCAGGACTGGGGCATCATCCTGATGCTCTCCTCGCTGATCCTGTTCATCATCGGCTTCACGATGGGCGGCCTCAACTATGTGGTGACCGTGCTGCAGGGCCGCACGCGCGGCATGACAATGATGCGCCTGCCGTTGACCGTCTGGGGCATCTTCACCGCGACCGTCATGGCGCTGCTCGCCTTTCCGGCGCTGTTCGTCGCCAGCGTCATGATGCTGCTTGACCGAGTGCTGGGCACCAGCTTCTTCATGCCGGCGATTTCCGAGATGGGTGAGCAGTTGCAGCACAATGGCGGCAGCCCGATCCTGTTCCAGCACCTGTTCTGGTTCTTCGGCCATCCCGAGGTCTACATCGTGGCGCTGCCGGCCTTCGGCATCGTATCCGACCTGATCAGCACCCATGCGCGCAAGAACATCTTCGGCTACCGGATGATGGTCTGGGCCATCGTCGGCATTGGCGCGCTGAGCTTCGTGGTCTGGGCGCACCACATGTATGTCAGCGGCATGCACCCCTATTTCGGCTTCTTCTTCGCCACCACGACGCTGATCATCGCCATTCCGACCGCCATCAAGGTCTACAATTGGGTGCTGACCCTATGGCGCGGCGACATCCATCTCACCATACCAATGCTGTTTGCCCTGGCCTTTATCGTCACCTTCGTCAATGGCGGGCTGACCGGCCTGTTTCTTGGCAATGTCGTCGTCGATGTTCCGCTATCCGACACGATGTTCGTCGTCGCCCATTTCCATATGGTCATGGGTGTCGCCCCGATCCTCGTGGTTTTCGGCGCGATCTACCATTGGTATCCGAAGGTCACCGGCCGGATGCTCGACGAAACGCTGGGCCGGTTCCATTTCTGGGTCACCTTCCTCGGCGCCTACCTGATTTTCTTCCCCATGCACTACCTCGGCCTGATGGGCGTGCCGCGGCGCTATGCCGAACTGACCGACATGACGATCATGACGGAGTCGGCTCATCACCTGAACTCGTTCATCAGCATCATGGCCTTCATCGTCGGCTTCGCCCAGATGGTGTTCCTGTTCAACCTGATCTGGAGCATCCGCCATGGCCGCGAGGCCGGCGGCAATCCGTGGCGGGCCACGACCCTCGAATGGCAGACGCCGCAAACACCGCCGGCCCACGGCAATTTCGGCAAGGACCTGCCGATCGTCTATCGCTGGGCTTATGATTACAGCGTACCGGGTGCCAAGGAAGACTTCATCCCGCAGAACATGCCGGGCTCCTTCGGCCCCTCAAGGGAGCCGGCATGAGCGTCATCCTGGTCTTCCTGCTCGTCATTGCCGGTTTTGCCGGATGGTGGCTTTCGCACCAGAGGCTGATGGCCAAGCCATGGCTCGAGCAAGGTCTGGCCAGTGATTTTGTCGGCCTCGACCGGTCGGCCCTGCCAACAGCCAAGATCGGCCTCGGCGTTTTCCTTGCTGTCGTCGGCTGCCTGTTCGCGCTCTTCACCAGTGCCTATTTCATGCGGATGGCGGTGTCGGACTGGCAGCCGCTGCCGCTGCCGCGCCTGCTCTGGCTCAACACCGGCGTGCTGGTCCTGAGCAGCGTGGCCCTGCACTGCACTTCGGTGGCGGCGCGCAGGGGGCAGATCGACACCGTACGGCTCGGCCTTGCCACGGCCGGGCTCACGACGCTCGCCTTCCTGGTCGGACAGCTCATGGCATGGCGGCAGTTGACCGCCGACGGCTATTTTCTGGCCTCCAATCCGGCCAACAGTTTCTTTTACCTGATAACCGGCATGCATGGCCTGCACGTGTTGGGAGGGCTGGTGGCACTGGGCAGGACCACCACGAGCGCCTGGGCTGGAACGCGGCCGGAACGACTTCGCCTCGGCGTGGAACTATGCGCCATGTACTGGCATTTCCTGCTTTTCGTCTGGCTTGCCATCTTCGCGCTGCTGGCCGGCTGGGCCGCGACGTTCATCGACATTTGCCGGCAGATGCTGACCTAAGGGGATCAAGCGGATGGCAGAAACACTGACACATATCGGCCAGACGGAGCCACGGCCCACAGGTTGGCGAGGCATTGCCGCCGATTGGTCCTCGGATCAGCGCGCGTTCAAGAACGTGTCCTGGGGCAAGGCCATGATGTGGATATTCCTGCTCAGCGACACCTTCATCTTCGGCTGCTTCCTGCTCTCCTACATGACCGCGCGCATTTCGACACGCGTGCCGTGGCCCAATCCCAGCGAGGTCTTCGCGCTTCGCATCGGCGGGTCGGATATCCCGCTGATCCTAATTGCCATCATGACGTTCGTGCTGATCTCCAGCAGCGGAACGATGGCCATGGCGGTCAATTTCGGCTATCGCCGGGAACGCCGCAAGACGGCCATCCTCATGCTTCTGACCGCGGCGCTCGGCGCGACCTTTGTCGGCATGCAAGCCTTCGAATGGACCAAGCTGATCACTGAAGGGGTGCGGCCCTGGGGCAATCCCTGGGGTGCCGCACAATTCGGTTCGTGCTTCTTCATGATCACCGGTTTCCACGGCACCCATGTGACGATCGGTGTGATTTTCCTGATCATCGTGGCGCGCAAGGTCTGGCGCGGAGATTTCGACACCGGACAGCGCGGCTTCTTCACCAGCCGCACGGGTCGCTACGAGAACGTCGAGATCATGGGACTGTACTGGCACTTCGTCGATCTGGTCTGGGTGTTCATCTTCGCATTCTTCTATCTTTGGTGAGAGGCAGACATGGCAGAAGCAACCGCAAACGGCCTCGGACAACACGCACTTCATGCGGGTCATGCACATGAAGCGCCGGCGGCCGTCACCCATGCCGACGTGCATCAGGAACATCCGATCAAGCTCTATCTGGTGGTCTGGGCGTGGCTGTTCATCCTCAGCACCTGCTCCTACCTGGTCGATTATTTCGGCCTTCACGGCTATCTCAGATGGTCGCTGATCCTGATCTTCATGATCCTCAAGGCAGGGCTGATCGTCGCTGTCTTCATGCACATGGCCTGGGAACGGCTGGCGCTGGCTTATGCGATCATCCTGCCGCCGATACTGGTGCTGGTGTTCGTGACAATGATGGTCTTCGAAGCCGACTACACGCTTTTCACCCGGCTGGCATTTTTCGGAGCCGGACCCTGAAGCACGAACCGCATTCCGATCTTGCCACCGCGCCTCGAAACCATCAGCCGCTGGTCTATTTTAGTACCGGAAACGACATAAGGAGAATGACTGCCCTCGTTTCCGCACGCGTCGCGAACTCCGGCAAAGGGAGGCCAAGATGACGATCGCAACCAGACTGAAGGACTTTATCGACAGGAAGGGAATCTCATACGACACAGTCGCCCACCATCGCACGTCCACCAGCAGACAGTCCGCCATCGCGGCGCATATACCCGGCAGCATAGTGGCCAAATCGGTCGTTGTTCACCACGAGCTCGGCTATGCGCTGGCCGTGGTTCCAAGCACGCACAGGATCGAGCTCGGCACATTGCAGGACGTCATGGACAAGCGTCTCGGACTAGCCTCCGAAGACGAGGTGACTTCGCTCTTCGCTGATTGCGACACCGGCGCCGTTCCGCCGATCGGCGCACCTTACGATGTGCCGGTGATTGTCGATGACAGCCTCGGCGATGCCGCCGACATCTACTTCGAAGGCGGCGACCACAGAACGCTGGTGCATGTCAGCGGCGAGGATTTCCGCAACTTGACCATGGGCGCATACCGCGCCCGCTTCAGTCACCGGGCCTACTGACGGCTTCGATCAAGCTCGCACCGGCATGCCGAGCAATTCCAGGAAAAGTGTGATCGGTTTTCCGTCCGGAATTGCGTTAAAAGAGACGGATAGAGCGTTTTACCGTTTCCGTGAAACGGTAAAACGCTCTGGCCGGTGCGGTGAAGCAAAACGTCCTCAACTCGTCGGTCTGGCGGGCGATTCCACAACCTTGCGGTAGACATGCCAGGTGGCGTGGCCGAGGATCGGCAACACGACGGCGAGCCCGACGAACACTGGCAGCGAGCCGATGATCAGGCCGACGGCGACGATCAGTCCCCAGACAGCCATCACGATCGGGTTCGCCAGGACCACGCGAACCGAGGTGTGGATCGCTTCATAGGCGCCGACATCGCGGTCGAGCAACAATGGGAAGGCGACGACCGTCGTGCACAACACCACCACGGCAAAGACAAAGCCGATGGCGTGCCCCAATATGATCAGCGTCCAGCCACGTCCGGTGGCAAATATCGCGTTGATGAAGCTGGATATCGATTCCGGCGGAGCCGGGCCGAAAAGATATTCGTAGAATATCTTCGCCGTCAAAAGCCACGTGATGAAGATTGCAAACAGCATGATCCCGACCGCCGCGATGGCCGGCAGCGCCGGAGAATTCCTGACCTCGAAAGCGTGCCTCCAGGAGGTGTCGAGCCCGGCTTCCCGTCTACGGCTGATTTCATAGAGGCCTATCGCCGCGAAGGGGCCAACCAGCGCAAAGCCAGAAACCAGCGGAAACAACAACGGCAAAGCATTGGCGCCCGAAGTCCATGCGGCGAGCACGACGCCCACGAGCGGATAGATCAGGCAGAGAAAGACGATATGCGACGGTTTAACCATGAAATCATCGACGCCCCGCCTGAGCGCGTCAAAAAGGTCGGAAACAGCGATTTTTCGAATTTTGGTATGTTCCAGCGTCTCGCTGGCGCCTGCTATCACATGAAAACTTGCCATGACCGTTCCTCCAGACTGGGTCCGGAAAGGTCGCGATTTAGCGGTGCTGCCGTCTGCGTGACTGGCCACGCAAAACCGCGACCTGCACCGCCACCAATATACTCTCTTGTGAGGGACTTGTCGCCCGTTGTTGGGCTGCACGGCTGGCTCTGGAAACCCTTCTTCGATATGCGCACGCTGCGCCGCGTGTCTCTTTTTTGGACACGTAAACACGCTGGAGCACTTGGATTGGCGCATGATCCTTTGCGAACCGGAGATCGGCGCAGCAGAGTCGATCCCGATCTTCAGGACCATGCACTGGGTCGAAGGCGAAGGTCATGGACGCAAGGACGCTTCTCATACTCGGCCTTGGCATAATCATTCTGCTGTTGCTGGGATTCTGTGCGCTGCCATCGTGACAGCACTGCTGGGTCTTCGGCAAAGCACTCGCCGACCGGCCAGAGCGGTTCGCGGATGGCGATCTGCGCTCAGGCCCCGGCTGAGATCAGCGCGCGCATGGCAATGGTGTCGGCAAGCAGCGCGGCGAAGATCGCGAAAAGATAGAGGATCGAATAGGCAAACAGCGCCTTGGCGGGTTTCAACTCCGTTTCAGAAGCCGCCAGAACCTTCCAGGAATGCCAGATGAAACCGGCGCCCAATGCGACCGAAGCGATTCCGTAGTAGCCGCTGGCGAATCCGAAGAACCAAGGCAGCACGCCGACCGGCGCCAGAAGCAAGGCATAGGCGAGGATTTGCCTACGCGTCGAAGCAGGGCCGGCCACATTCGGCATCATCGGAATGCCGGCAGCGGCGTAGTCGCCAACCTTGAACAGCGCCAGCGCCCAGAAATGCGGCGGCGTCCACAGAAAGATGATCAGAAACAGGATGAGGCTTTCGATGCCGATGGCGCCAGTTGCGGCCGCCCAGCCAATGACAGGAGGAAGGGCACCAGCCGCGCCGCCGATGACGATGTTCTGCGGCGTCGAGCGCTTCAGCCACATCGTGTAGATGACGATGTAGAAGAAGATGGTGAAGGCCAGCAGCGATGCGGCAAGCCAGCCTACCAGTACGCCGAGTGTCATGACCGAAAGCGCGGAAAGCACAAGGCCGAAGCCGAGAGCTTCGCCCGGCGTGACGCGGCCCGACGGAACCGGCCGTTTTGACGTGCGTGACATCAGCGCGTCGATGTCCGCGTCGTACCACATGTTCAGGGCCCCCGCCGCTCCTGCTCCGATCGCAATCGCACCGATTGCTATCAAGGCGATGACCGGATTCATCGCGCCGGGCGCCACCATCAGGCCGACGAAAGCGGTGAATACGGCAAGCGCCATGACCCGCGGCTTCAAAAGCGCGAAGAAATCGGCCGCCGTCGCTTCCGAGAGGCGGATGGAGGTATCCTTGAGGCGGCTTTCCCTAGTCGACATCTCGGACGACCACCGATGGATGGCGAGGGAGCCAGGTCACTTGGAGAACGTTTTCAGATAGGCAATGACGTTGGCCACGTCCGCATCGTTCTTGAGTCCGGGAAACGTCATTTTGGTGCCTTTGACCATGGCCTTGGGATCATGAAGGTAGGTCGTCAGCGTTGGCTCGTCCCATTTGACGCCGGATTTGCCGGCAGCAACCATGGCATCGGAGTATTTAAAATCCGGATGCGTACCGGCCGTGCGGCCGATGACGCCGTGCAGCGATGGACCGATCTTGTTCTTGTCCTCGTTTGCGATGTGGCAGACTTGGCATTTGGTGAAGACCTTCTCGCCAGCCGCGGCATCCTGTGCCTGCGACGGATGCGCGATGAAGATCGTAACGGACACCCCAGCGAAAAACGCTATAGCACGCATGGCATTTCCTCCCTGATCGCCATTTATGCCTCGGACGATCGCGCCTGGGCAGAATATCTCTCCCCAGTGGAATTGCGGTACCAACATACCATGGAATTCAGGCGGCGGGTAGAAAAAGCCAAGCATTGCGAAGGTTTAGAACCCGGCCGCGCTCAAGGCGGCTTGGTCCGGCAGCTTCCGGCGATCTGCTCGACCGCCTCTTCGAGCCCCGCAAGGTCGAAATCCGCCTGGCCGCGGCCTGACAACAAGCCGAACCGCCAGGAAAGCGACAGCCGGCTTGCGGGAAAAAGGCGCTTGATGCCGTCGGCGCCGTCGCGCACCAGCATTCGGCCGCGCGACCCGACCGACCAGCTCTCGTCGAACTTGCCGCCGCCGTCGACGGTGACCGACATGGTGATCTTGCGGCTGGCCGAAACCCCGTCATTCAACTGCAGCCATTCGGTCCAGCGCGGTTCGCCGTCTGCCCGGCAGGCAATGGTCAACACCGGGCTGTAACTCAAGGCACCGCCACCCGTGATCAGCTTGTTGATGCCATGAAGCGAAGCGGTGACAAGGCCATCGTCGTCCGTATCGAAGCGCCACTCGCCGGCAAGCGCGCCGGCCTGGGCAACATCGCAGGCGAAGGCCAGAACGAGCGCCAGGGCGACGGGACGCACCTTTTCGAAGAATAGGCTCAACGCCCCCTCCAGGAACCACACGATTTGCAACAGCAGCGCAGATAATGATCAACGCCAGGTATCGCCAAGTGCCATTTCCCGCAAAGCGAATCGGCTGTTGCAGTTTCGCAACGAAAAAGGCCGCCTCAAGGGCGGCCTTCGTCGATTCCCTCAAATGCGGGAACTTATTCGGCGTCCTTGGCGGCTTTTTTCTTCGGCGCGGCCTTCTTCTTCGGCTCTTCCGCCTCGTCGCCCGCCTTGGCTTCAGCCTTCTTGGCCGCGGCCTTTTTCGCCGGCTTGGCCTTGGTCGTGGTTTCCGCGTCCTCGTCGTCGGCCATCAGCTCTTCCTTGCTGACCTTGACGTCAGTGACCGAGATCTGGCCGAGCAGGTGGTCGACCACCTTCTCCTCGAACATTGGTGCGCGCAGCGCGTTCAGCGCCTCGGGGTTGCTGCGGTAGAACTCGAAAGCTTCCTGCTGCTGGTTGGCCGGGAAGCGGCGAACCTGCTCGAACAGGCCACGCTGCAATTCCTCGTCCGATACAGTGACACCGGCCTTCTCGCCGATCTCCGCCAGCACCAGGCCGAGACGCACACGGCGTTCGGCAAGACGCAGATATTCGGCGCGGGCTTCTTCTTCGGTCGTCTCTTCGTCGGCGAAGGTGCGCCCGGCGGCTTCCAGGTCGCGGGTGACCTGAGCCCAGATGTTGTTGAACTCGGCCTCGATGAGCTTCGATGGTGCCTCGAACGAATAGGCGGCATCGAGCTGGTCGAGCAGCTGGCGCTTGACCTTCTGGCGTGTCATCGAGCCGAACTGGTTCTCGATCTGGCCGCGCACGATCTCACGCAGGCGCTCCAGCGATTCCAGGCCAAGGTTCTTGGCGGTCTCGTCGTTGATTTCCAGCTCGCCCGGCTTCGACACTTCCTTGACGGTGACGTCGAACGTGGCTTCCTTGCCGGCCAGATGTGCCGCCTGGTAGTTTTCCGGGAAGGTCACGGTGACCTGCTTTTCGTCACCGGCCTTGGTGCCGATAAGCTGATCCTCGAAGCCAGGAATGAATTCCTTGGAGCCCAGTACCAACGGCTGGTCGGTGCCGGCGCCTCCGGCAAAGGCCTCGCCGTCGATCTTGCCGACATAATCGATGCTGACACGGTCGCCTTCGGCGGCCTTGCCGGTCTTCGGCTCATAGCTGCGTGCCGATTCGGCAACGCGCTTGACCTGGTCGTCGATCTCGGCCTCAGGCACGTCGAACACCTGACGCGTCACCTTGATGTCGGAGAAATCCTTGATCTCGATCGCCGGGATGACCTCATAGTTGAGGCGGAACTCGAAGTCGGTACCGCCGGCCAGGATCTTCTCGGCTTCCTTCTCGTCCTCGGTCATGATGACTTCGGGCTGCATGGCGGCCTTTTCGCCGCGGCCCGTAATGATCGAACGGGTGGAGTCGTTGAGGATCTCGTTGACCACTTCGGCCATGAACGACTTGCCATAGACCTTGCGCAGGTGCTGCACCGGCACCTTGCCCGGCCGGAAGCCGTTGATGCGAACCTTGTTGCGCGCGTCCGAGAGCCTCGCCATCAGCTTGGCTTCCATGTCACCGGCCGGCACGGTGATCTTGATCTCGCGCTTGAGACCGGAATTAAGCGTTTCGGTGACCTGCATCGTAAAACCTTTGTTTTCACCAATGAGACTGCCACGGCCTCTGCCGTTTACAGCCTGCCGGTATATTCTTGCCGGGAATGGCTTTTGGTACGGAACCTGGCGATTTGACCGAAATTACGGCTCAAACTCTCCCAAACTGCGTTCCAAAATGTGAATAAGTTCTTGTTTTTCCTACTTCTTATCACATTCTGTAGAAGCGGATCGTCGCGTCCCGTCACATTTGACACGCCTTTTGTCACAGGCGAGCCTAATTTTCAACAGTCTTCGCGCTTAGGCGAATAACCAACGTTTCGGCCCTGGCCGACATCTCGTCTCTGACATTGACAGAATGATGGCTACATGGGATTGCCGGGCGATGCGGATGTGGCGGAACTGGTAGACGCCCTGGATTTAGGTTCCAGTGCCGAAAGGCGTGGGGGTTCGAGTCCCTTCATCCGCACCAATTTTTTCGGCCAATGACTGCTCCGAATGAAATCCAACTTTCAAGGAAGACCCTTGAAATAGTTCGTTGACAGGTTCTTACTTGCAGCGGGCAGGTTGGGGCTCTGTCGAGCTGTGCGCGTAGTTTCTCTAGTTCTGGCGGTAGGGTCAATTGTCGCGGCAGCAACATGTAAGGTTGAGGCCCTAGAGTACACGGCTGTTTCGTCTCCAGGGCAGCAGCCGTTTCTTGTTGTGTCCGGCGAGTTCAAAGACAATGAACCCCTGAACGCCTTTAGCAACGCGGTTGTGAGCAGCGGCGCCCGGAGGATCGTATTCAACTCCCCCGGCGGCAACGTCGGCAGCGCGCTTCGGTTGGGGCGTATGATCCGCGCGGCAGGGTTGGATACGCTTCAGCTTCGCCAACTGCAGTGCGCCTCAGCCTGCTCACTGGCCTTCTTGGGTGGCGTCCACCGTGTTGCCGAACCAGATTCTATCGGCATTCATCGGGCTTGGTTGAAATGGACTGACGGGATTTCCAGAGAAGAAGCCAAGGCCCGTGTCCAGCTCGGAACGGCCGCAATCACATCCTACGTAGTCGAGATGGGAGTGGACCCCGAACTGATTGAGTTGGCTTCGAGCTTTGACAAGAATGACATAAGATACCTATCGGCCAGCGAAATGGCAGAGTTGCGTGTGACCAATGTCGCAGCGAACCAATCGCCCGCGGATACATTGCAGGTGTCGACGAGGCCAGATCCTGCGCCCGTGCCGCTGCCTGCGCCCGACGCAAGGCAACAGGCGGAGAGCGCTGCGGTCGCTTTCGTCAAGGATCTGATCGAGCATCATGGCGACAACGACGATTTCGCTCTTGCTCAAGTTCAGGCGTCCTACGCTCGCACAGTCGACTATTATGGCAAGTTGACGAACCTGAGTTCGATCCTTCAGGACAAGAGGAACTATTACCGGCGATGGCCTGAACGCATATATAACGTCCGCAATGACAGCATTGCGGTCACCTGTGCAAACGATCGCTGCATGGTTTCTGGCGCGTATGACTGGGTTGTGCGCAGCCCCTCGATACACAAGCAGGAAAAAGGCGTAGCAGACTTTAGCTACACAATATCGACTGGTCCCTATCCCAAAATCGTCGCCGAGACGAGTAAGGTCCGGAGTTGATCAGTGGAGTTCTCCATCCCTGAGTCAATGAACTTTCTTGCGAAAAATCTGTTTGGCTATTTCGTATAATGGCACACACGGGCTCCCAGTGGGGTACGACTGCCGCGCTGCCGCAACGCCTGTACGGCAAAGACCTTACGCTTGATTTAGGGGGTTCTGGTCTCTCGATTCGCACCGATGACCGGGATCCATCGTTATCAATATAGCGGCTCCTCGAACAGCGTCTTGTCGCCGTCCACCAGCGCCTTGATCTGCGCGGTGCCGTCGCTGGCAAGGGCAAGCCTTATCCCGAACGGGCGCACCCGCATGTCATCCTGGATCGCCATCCCCTCGCCTTCCGGCAGGTAGAACCGCTCGATGCCGTAGTCCGGCGCGATGGTCATGCCCTCGCTGCGCAGATCCCAGCCTTCGGCGACATGGCCTGCAATATCGGCCTCGTCGGCCGCGGCCGGCGTCGGCGCCTTGCCGAACCAGGCGGTGGTCGGTGTCCAATAACCGTCGGCGCCCTTTTTCAGGCGCACGACGATCGAAGTGTCGTCGCTGGAGAACTTGCCGGCGGGAATGTTGGCGATCATCTTCACTGGTATGCGCGAAATGTCATAGCCGAGGATGATATAGTCGCCGCGCAGCAGATCGCGCGGATCGACGGGTTCGATCTTCAAGAGCACTTCCTTGCCGTTGCGCAGGATCGCCGCCCGGCCGGCGATGATCCAGCTCAGGAACCCGATCTGGACGAGCGCCAGCACCAGCGCCGAGATAACAAGCCTCTTTCCGGTCATCATGCCGTGGCTCCCCCCGTTGCCGGACCCTTCATGCGTTTTTCGACGCGGATGATGATGATCGCCAGGATGCCGAGCAGCACCGCGGCAGCAAGGAAGAAGCCGGCCGTGTCGAGCATCGACTGCAAGGTAACGACATAGATGATGGCTAGCTCGAAGGCGAAGCCGAGATAGGCAAGCCAGCGCAGGCCCCTGCTCTCCCGTCCCGCCAGCACGATGGCGGCGACGATGCCGGCCAGCGCGACGACCGAGGCAATGCCGAAACCGCTATTGTAGGTGCTTTCGTCGGCGAGTTCGAACTGGATGATGGCCAACCCGGTAAGGAAGCCGAGCAGCGCGTGCAGGGGCAACCGGCCGCCGAGCTGAACGATCCTGTCGACAGGTTCCGGTGCAAAGACAGCAGCCGCAAAGAGCACGGCGGACGCAATGACCAGGGGGATCGCCACCGGCAGCGTCGCGTGATTCCCGGCCAGCAGCACGAGATAGAAGAGCAGCGACAGGATGATCAGATGCCGTGCGGCCTGGCTGCGGGTCCAGAACGAGACGGCGAACAGCACGATCGCCATGACGACGAAGGCATGCGGAAACGCGCTGCGGCTGTAATAGTCGAACCCCTTCAGGAACAGCCAGGCGTCGGCGATGCCGACCGAAGCGACTGTAAGCGGGTTCGACCGGAGCGCGACCGCCGCCAACGCCGTAGCGGCGCCCCAGGTGACGAGCGCGGAAGCCTCGTCGCCGGACAGGTGATACATCTGGCCGATCAGCGCGATCGAACCGCCAAAAGCAGCCGCAGCCACGATCCACAGGGCTTCGCCGATCGCCGCATGGGCGCGCGTCTTCAGCACAGCGCCGCCGACATAGCCGCCAAGGATGATGGCAAACAGCGCCGCGACCCGCGCTAGCCGCGTAATGGCATCCCAGTTGGCAGCGACGAAGATCAGGATGGCCGCGCCGAACAGCAGGGCCGCCATCATGGCCAGGATCGAACCGAAGCTCAGTGATTTGCGCGTATTCGCCTCGATGTCACGCGTCAGGGCATCGGCCGTCGCGGCGTCGATCAGGCCTGCTTGGAGCCACCGCGCAATGTCGGATCTGACCCGTGTCGAATAGCCCGCCATGTCCTGCATCCCCCGCAAGGTCGTTTTTTTAGCCGAACCAGCCAAACCGTTGACGTCACGGCACTTTCCGATTCTGGCTTCTTTGTGTCAGGTCCGTGAAGGCGCGTTAATGCTGCATTGCACAATTTGCATTGCTGCCATGCAGCCATAGCGCTTTTAAATCGATATGAGCCCGCCTACTTATAGTTCGTACACAAACGGAATGATCCGCAAGAAAGACGAAACGAGAACTACCATGAACCTGATCCGCAACTATCGCAACTGGCGCCGCTACCGGGACACCGTGTCCGAGCTGAGCCGCCTGAGCAACCGCGAACTGACCGACCTCGGCATCAGCCGCAGCGACATTCCCTACGTCGCTCGCAAGGCGGTCTAATTCTTCGGACCGCAAATGGTCCGAACAAGTTTCCGAAAAGAGAACGACAATGAACCTGATCCGCAACTATCGTAACTGGCGCGTATATCGCGAGACGGTTACCGAGCTGGGTCGCCTTTCGAACCGCCAGCTGCATGATCTCGGTATCGTCCGCGACGAAATCAAGATCATCGCCCGTCGGGCGATCTAACGGAATTTCGCTGGGGTCGACCTCCTCCCCGACCTCCAGCGAACGGTCAGCCCTTATCCTCCTCCCGAGGGTTGACCACCAAAACGGCGCCCGCCGCACCTCCTCCCGCGGCGGGCGCTGTTCCCGGAGCAAATGAACTTTGCTCCAAAGGGTTTCGCCCCTTTTCAAAACGCGAAAGAGATTTCGTCAAAGCCGACCTCCTCCCCGGCAATGACGAATAGGTCCAACCTTCACCTCCTCCCGAGGGTTGGCCAACCAAACGGCGCCCGCCGCACCTCCTCCCGCGGCGGGCGTTGTTTCTCCGGGGCAAAATGAATTTTGCTCCAAAGGGTTTCGCCCCTTTTCAAGACGCGAAAGAGATTTCGTCAAAGCCGACCTCCTCCCCGGCGATGACGAATATGGTCGATCTTCACCTCCTCCCGAGGATCGACCCCCAAAACGACACCCGCCGGACCTCCTCCCCCGGCGGGTGTTGTTGTTTTCAGCGTCTGGTTCACCATCTGCGGTTTGCGCGCACCAAGCACGGCAATTGCAATCGCCGCCCCAAGCGATTATTCCGGCGCTCATGAGCAAAAATCCCATACACATCATCGGCGGCGGTCTCGCCGGTTCCGAAGCCGCATGGCAAGCCGCGCAGGCCGGTGTTTCCGTCGTGCTGCATGAAATGCGCCCGGTTCGCGGCACGGACGCGCACAAGACCGATGGCCTGGCCGAACTCGTCTGTTCCAATTCCTTCCGCTCCGATGACGCCGAGAACAACGCGGTCGGCCTGCTGCATGCCGAAATGCGGCTGGCCGGCTCGCTGATCATGAGCGCGGGTGACGCAAACCAGGTGCCGGCCGGCGGCGCTCTGGCTGTCGACCGCGACGGCTTCTCCGAGGCCGTGACGAAAAAGCTCGAGGCGCACCCGCTGATCACCATTCAGCGCGAGGAAGTGCCCGGCCTGCCGCCGGCGGACTGGGACCAGGCGATCATCGCCACGGGGCCGCTGACCGCCCCGTCGCTTGCCCAGTCGATCGCCGAAGCGACCGGCGCCGATGCGCTGGCCTTCTTCGACGCCATCGCGCCGATCATCCATTTCGACACGATCAACATGGACATTTGCTGGTTCCAGTCGCGCTATGACAAGGTCGGCCCCGGAGGCACCGGCAAGGACTACATCAACTGTCCGATGGACAAGGAGCAGTACCTTGCCTTCGTCCAGGCGCTGGTCGACGGCCAGAAAACTGAATTCAAGCAATGGGAAGGCACGCCCTATTTCGACGGCTGCCTGCCGATCGAGATCATGGCCGAGCGCGGCGTCGAGACGCTGCGCTACGGGCCTATGAAGCCGATGGGCCTGACCAACGCGCACAACCCGACAGTCAAGGCCTATGCCGTCGTCCAGCTGCGGCAGGACAATGCGCTGGGCACGCTCTACAACATGGTCGGTTTCCAGACCAAGCTGAAGCATGCCGAGCAGGTCCGCGTCTTCCGCACCATTCCGGGCCTGGAGAACGCCGACTTCGCCCGCCTCGGCGGCCTGCACCGCAACACCTACATCAATTCGCCGACCTTGCTCGACGCCTCGCTGCAGCTGAAATCGCGCCCGGGCCTGCGCTTCGCAGGCCAGATCACCGGCTGCGAAGGCTATGTCGAAAGCGCCGCCATCGGCCTGCTCGCCGGCCGCTTCGCCGCCGCCGAGCGGCTCGGCCAAGCACCGTCGCTGCCGCCGCTCACCACGGCCTTCGGCGCGCTGCTCAACCACATCACCGGCGGCCACATCGTTTCCGACGACGAGCCGGGCAAGCGCTCCTTCCAGCCGATGAACGTCAATTTCGGCCTGTTCCCGCCGGTGGAAGCGGTGAAGATCGAAGGCAAGCGCCTGCGCGGCAAGGACAAGACGGTCGCCAAACGCCATGCCATCACATCGCGCGCGCTGGGCGATTGCCGGCAATGGCTGGGGCTGCCGGCGCGGGCCGAGGCAGCGGAATAATTTATGGCTGACAGGCTGCCCCAGGGTCTTACCGCCGGATTTGCCGAAAAGCGATGAAGCTTTCATCTGCGACTATGAGGTTATCTGGAGCATCTACATCAGATGCAACAACCGGCAACAGCTACGCGCGGTTCACATACCGGCGTTTGAGGCGCTGATCGGCCAACCCCATGGCGGCGAATGTTGGCTTACGAAAATGAAAATTACAATGAGAACCGCGTCCGAAGCCTCAAGAGGATCGTTGCCTTGCAGGGCCCTGAAGGTCCCTACAATGATCAGTTCCTCCTCGATTTCATGAAGACGCTCTATTCGCTGTCATCCTTGTGGGCCACCCAAGCTCGTCGCCCTTAGCGAAAACCAACACTGGGCTCTATCTTCATGGCGGAGGCTCCAATGACGATCAGGTGGCGGGAGATCGCGTTCCAACTTGAACCGGATATCGCGCAGGCGGCAGCAAGAGCGTGGTCATGGCTTTTACCAGAGCCGTGGACCCCACTTGTCTGCTCAATGGTGGGAGGCATGTTTGTCGAGCGACCGAACAACGCGGTTCATTGCCTAGACACGGCGACGGGCTTGGCCGAGCAGGTAGCCAACAGCAGGAGGGACTTTGAGGAGATGAGCAGGACAGCTCCTGATCTGGTTGATGAGTGGTTCCTTCCGCCGCTTGTCGAACGCCTTCACGCTGCGGGCAAGAAGCCGACGTTAGGAGAATGCTACGGCTTCACCATCTTGCCCGCCTTTGCCGAGGGCAAATTCGATGTCGAGAACATGTTTGTGGTTCCCGTGCGTGAGCAGTTCGTAGGGATGGCCGATATTCATCGCCGGTTGAGCGAATTGTCCGACGGCTCAAGGGTACGGCTCAAGGTGGTCGATTAGGCGCGTAACGCTATTCCGCCGGCCCCGCACCTGCCATAGGCAGCCCTGGCTTGCCCGCTTCGCTGGGATTTCGCCTGACATAGGCGGCCTTCAGGCTCTTCGAGGTTTCGCGCGAGCCGTCATGGCTCCAGCCGGGCGGCTTGATCAGGTAGTTGATACGATCGCCGAGCGAGAGCCCCGGCGCGAAGGCATCCCTGAACATGCCGATCCATTCGTGGAACGCCACCTTCAGCGGGTTGAAGGTGCCGAGATTCCTGACGATGCCGTAACGCGGCCGGTCCTCTTCCAGCTCCTCGACGAAGGTGCCGAACATGCGATCCCAAATGATCAGCGTGCCGGCATAGTTGGCGTCGAGATAGCGCGGATTGGTGGCGTGGTGGACGCGGTGGTGCGAGGGCGTGTTGAAGATGAATTCGAACCAGCCCCACATCTTGCCGATGGTCTCGGTGTGGATCCAGAACTGCCAGACGAGGTTGAAGCCGAAGGTGAAGGCAATCACCGCTGGGTGAAAGCCGAGCAACACCAGCGGCGCCTGCAGCACGAACATGAAGGTGAACAGACCCGTCCAGCTCTGCCTGAGCGCCGTCGACAGATTGTAGTGCTGGCTTGAGTGATGGTTGACGTGCTCGGCCCACACCCAGCGCACCCGGTGCGCGATGCGGTGATAGACATAGTAGCGCAGATCATCGAGCAGGAAGGCGGCCAGGAACACCCAGACCGACAGGCCGAGATTGAAGATGCGGAACTGCCACAGCCATAGCAGCTCCCAGTAGGAGACGACGCCAAGCAGCAGCCCGGCGACGACATTGCCGGTGCCCATCATCAGGCTGGTCAGCGTGTCGCGCGTCTCGAACGAGCCCTTCGCGCGGCCGGTGCGCACCAGCCAGAGCTCGATCAGGATGGCGGCGACGAAGAACGGAATGGCCAGCTGGGTGACCTGCGGAAAATCATAGCTGTCCATCACACGGCCTCCCTGGCGGCATGGCGTGCTTCAAGAGCCTTTAGCAAGGCCTGCGCATCGCCGGCATTGGCGAAGCGGAAAAGGCCGCCCTTCCAGGTGAAGTCCGTCAACCGCAATTGAATTGTGTTCGTCTCCTCGGACCTGGACACCGAGACGTCCGCAGCCATGACGATACGCGTCAAAAAGCAGTCGCCAATGCTGTGGACGATGCCGGTGCGCCCTCGTCCAAGGTCCAGAAATGCCGTTTTGGCGTCCGCCGTGAGGCGAACTGTTGCAACCATCTCGTCGGGAAAATCCTCGGCGAAACGGTGCAACGCCTGATCGGGGTCGGTCAGCGTGGCAGGCTTGCTGCCGCCGGTGAAATGCACCGCGGCAACCGACAGCGCAATGCCAAGGACGACGATCGCCACCAGAACGGGCAAGCTCATGGATTTCCTCCGGGCCGGCCTATCATCTCTGGCGACAGTTCCCAGCACAGCCGAATCCTTAGCACGATTGACGTTTACGTCAAAGTGCCGGCCAGCCCTTGCTCGCTCGCCGCAACAGCAACAAATGCCGGCGCAAGGCGGACAGCCGCGCGACGCCGTCGAGCGGCGATTGGCGCGAGCCTTCCATCCTGTCGAGATAGGCACGCGACAGTGCCAGCGGCAGGAATGCCGGATGCAAGGCCACCGGCAGGGCCGCGGCGCCCCGCTCGAAAGCGGAAAGGTGTTCGCGCGCCAACGCTATCATCGCCGCCACGGCGCGCCGCGCCCCAGGCCCGCCATCGCCGGCAACAAACTCTTCCGACGTCGATCCCGCCGCCGCCAGAATGTCGGCCGGGACAAAACACTGCCCGCGCTTGCGGTGCAGCGGCAACAGAAGCAAGAGGCCGGTCATGGCCTGCGCGCAGCCCGCCCTGCCCGCCAATTCAGCGAAGCGGGGCGCCTCGACGGGATCGAGCACCATCGCCGCAAGCTGGATGAGCGCGGCCGCCGTCTCGCCGCAATAGCCTTCCAGGTCGGTGCGCGACGGCATCGGGTCGTCATAAAGATCGAAGATGCGCGCTTCGAGCATGTTGTCGAATGCCAGCTTGGGAAGGCGGTGGGCGGAAATTGTCGCCTTCAGCGCGTCGGCGACGGGATGGCCGATGGCTGCATCATCATTGTCGACGCCGATGAGGTCACGCCACCATTGCAGCCGCACCTCGCCCGGCAACGCTTCATGGATGCGATCACGGATGCCGGCGATTTCGGCATTGAAAGCGTAAAGCGAAAACAGCGCGTCGCGCTTTTCGGCCGGCGCGTAGAGTGCCGTCAAATAGCGGTCATGGTCGGCGGCGCGCACCGCGTCCATGACGATTTTGGCATTTTGCGACATATCAATCGACGGCGATGAGCGCTGCGGCCACGGCGCGGTCTTCCGCCAGAAGGACATTGTAGGTCCGCACCGCAGCCCCGGTCGACATCGGGTCGGACGCAATGCCCGCCTCTTTCAGCGCCGCTCGCAGCGCTGCCGGCAATGGCCTCAAATCCTTGCCCATGCCGACCAGCAGGATCTCGACCTTATCGGCTTCGGCCAGCAGTTTTTCGAAATCCGCCACCGCCAGCGCTGAAGCGTCCGCCGGCTCCCAGCCATGGATGCCGGATGGCAGGCACAGCAGCGAGCCGCGATGCGACATGTCGGCAAAGCGGAACCCGCCATTGCCATAAGCCTCGATCGGCGCGCGGCCGGGGAAATGCGCCTCGCGGATGACGATGCCTTTGCCGGTCACCACTGTTGTCACCCCTTCGGGGCCGCGCGTCAGGTCGCGACCGCCTTGCCGCCGTTGACCGGCTTCTCCTCGTCGGCCGAGGCCTGCGGGCGCAGCTTGAACAGGATCAGCAGCGGTGCGGCGATGAAGATCGACGAATAGGTGCCGAACACGACGCCGAACAGCATCGCCATGGTGAAGGAGCGGATGACTTCGCCGCCGAACAACACCAGCGCCAGCAATGCCAGGATCGTCGTCACCGAGGTCAGCGTCGTTCGCGACAGCGTCTCGTTGATGGCGTTGTTCAACAGCTGCGGCAGCGGCATTCGCTTGTATTTTCGCAGATCTTCTCGGACGCGGTCATAGACCACGATCGTGTCGTTCAGCGAATAGCCGATGATCGTCAGGATCGCCGCCAGCGACGACTGGTTGAATTCGAGCCCGGTGATGACGAAGAAGCCGAGCGTCATGACCACATCGTGCACCGTCGCCACGATGGCGCCGACCGCGAACTGCCACTCGAAACGGAACCAGACATAGACCAGGATGCCGACCAGCGCGACCAGCATGGCGATAGTGCCTTGCTTGGCCAGTTCACCGGAAACAGTCGGTCCCACCACTTCGACGCGGCGGAAATCATACTGGTCCTGCAGCTCGCCGCGCACCTTGTCGATGACCGTCTGCTCGGCATTCTCGCCGCCATCCTGCGTGCCGACACGGATCAGCACGTCATTCGGCGCGCCGAACTGCTGCACCTGCACTTCGCCGATATTGAGCTCCATCAGCCTGGCGCGGATATCGCCGAGATTGGCATCGCCGCTCTTGGACTTCACCTCGATCATCGAGCCGCCCTTGAAGTCGATGCCGTAATTGATATCGACCGTCATGAACAGCACCACGGACAGCACCGACAGGAAGCTCGACAGTGCGAACGTCCAGCGACGGATGCCCATGAAGGGGATCTTGGTGCCCGGCGGAATGAAGGTCACCGGGGCCTTCGGCAATTCCTTCGGACGGGCGCGGCGCAGCCAGATCGACACCAGCAGGCGCGTGAAGGTGAAAGCGGTGAAGACGGTTGTCAGGATACCGATGGCGTAGGTGATGGCAAAGCCCTTCACCGGCCCGGTGCCGAGATAGAACAGCACCACGGTGGCGATCAGCGAGGTGACGTTGGAATCGACGATGGTCGCCAGCGCCTTCGAGAAGCCGGTGTCGATCGCCTGGATCACCGAGCGGCCAGCCCGTCGTTCCTCACGGATGCGTTCGTAGATCAGCACGTTGGAATCGACCGCCATGCCGATGGTCAGCACGATACCGGCAATACCGGGCAAGGTCAGCGTCGCCCCAAGCAGCGACAGCAGCCCAACGATCATCGCCACGTGCACCGCCAGCGCGATGTTGGCGAGGAAACCGAGGAAGCCATAGGCGACGAACATGAAGGCGACGACGAGGATCGAACCGATGATACCGGCGACCTTGCCGGCATGGATCGAATCCTGGCCAAGGCCTGGGCCGACAGTGCGTTCCTCGATGACCGTCAATGTGGCCGGCAGCGCACCGGCTCGCAAAAGCACGGCGAGATCGTTGGCGCTCTGGGCGGTGAAATTGCCTGATATCTGGCCGGTCCCGCCGAGGATCGGTTCACGAATCTGCGGCGCCGAGATCACCTGGTTGTCGAGGATGATGGCGAAGAGCTTGCCGACATTCTGCGAGGTCGCCTGGCCGAAGCGGGCAGCGCCCTTCGAATCGAAGCGGAATGAGACCACCGGCTCGTTGTTCTGCGAATTGTAGGTCGCCTGCGCGTCGACGAGGTTTTCGCCCGAAACGATGACGCGGTTTTCGATCAGATACGGAACCGGCGGGTCGTCCTGGGAATAGAGCACCGTGGAACCGGCGGGCGGGCGCCCCTTGAGCGCGTCCTGCACCGGCATCGATTGGTCAACCATCTGGAAAGTCAGCTTCGCGGTCTGGCCGAGGATTTCCTTCAGCCGCTGCGGATCCTGCAGGCCCGGTACCTGGACAAGGATGCGGTCGTCGCCTTGCCGCTGCACGATAGGCTCGGTGGTGCCGAGTTCGTTGACACGGCGCTCGACCACTTCGATCGACTGCGCCAATGCGGTCGATGTGCGGTATTTGATACCGGCATCGGTGACGGTGAATTTGAGCAGGCCCGGCTCGGAATCATCCAGCGACATTTCCTGGATGGAGCCGCCACTGAACAGGCCGGCGGCGACAGGATCGGTCAAGGTCTTCAACGCCTTCTTCGCGGCGTCGAGCTGGGCCGGGTCCGTGATGCGGACCTGCAGGGTCCGCCCGGTGCCGGCAAGGCCGGTATAGCCGATCTTGGCGTCACGCAGCAGCGTGCGGATTTCGTCGCGCGTCGTCTCCAGCCGATCCTTGATCAGATCGTTCTGGTTCATCTCCAGCAGGATGTGCGAACCGCCCTGCAGGTCGAGGCCGAGCGTCATCTGCCGCTTCGGCACCCAGCTCGGCAGCTGGGCCAACGTGCTGGCGGGGAACAGATTGGGCGCGGCGAGGATCACTGTGATGGCGACGGCCACCCAGATCAGGATCATCTTGAAGCGCGAAAAATACAGCATATGGCGTCGTCCGTCAGAGCGTGTCCGCGGATCGCTCCGCCTTGAATTGGGTTATTTCTTGGCGTTCTGGTTGGCCACCGGTTCGCCCTTGACGCGCACATCGGCGATCGTCGAGCGCAGCGCCGTCACCTTGGTGCCACCACCAAGGTCGATCTCGAGCTCGTTGTCGTCGATCACCTTCGTCACCTTGCCGACGAAACCACCGCCGGTGACGACCGTGTCGCCGCGGCGGACCGCCGCCAGCATCTCGCCGCGCTTCTTCAGCTGCGTGCGCTGCGGGCGGATGATCAGAAAATACATGATCACAAAAATCAGGACAAACGGCAAAATGCTGATGAACATATCGGGAGAGGCGCCGCCAATGCCTTGGGCGTATGCCGGTGTCACGAACATCGAGGTACTCCTGAATTTTGAAAACAGCCGCCAACCGTCCTGCGGAGTTTGGCGGCCCCTTGAAATTTGGCCGGAATATAGTCGGTAAAGTTGTCAATGCAACTGCGCGACCGACCAAATCGGCTGCTTTTCCGGCCTGTTCGCCCGTGTTAGAGCATGATCGCGAAATGCGAGAGCCGGTTTACCGAAAAGATCACGCTCGAACAAAAGGTTGGGACCGGTTTCGAACCCGACGGATTCGAACGTGTCCCACCTGCCCGCCCCAGGAAACGAGCCAAAAGACCTGAAATGACCGACAGCACCATCGACGCCCTCAACAAGAAACTTGACCGCCTGATCGAGGCTGTCGGCCGCCTCGCCCCGCCGCCGGTGCCTGAAACCGACCTCGGCGAGGCCGACTGTTTCGTCTGGCAGGCCGACCCCGGCTATCTGGAGCCGGTGCGCAAGGTCAACCGCGTCGACATTGGGCTGATCCGCGGCGTCGACCGTGTCCGCGACATCCTTGTCGACAACACCGAGCGCTTCGCCGCCGGCTTTGCCGCCAACAACGTCCTGTTGTGGGGCGCGCGCGGCATGGGCAAATCGTCGCTGGTCAAGGCCGTGCATGCCGAGATCAACGCCAAGGCCAAATCCGACCTGCCGCTCAAGCTGATCGAGATCCACCGCGAGGACATCGATACGCTGCCCAAGCTGATGGGTCTGCTGAAGGCCGCGCCCTTCCGCGTCATCCTGTTTTGCGACGACCTGTCCTTCGATCATGACGACACGTCCTACAAGTCTTTGAAGGCGGCACTCGAAGGCGGCGTCGAGGGCCGTCCGGCCAATGTCATCTTCTACGCCACCTCGAACCGCCGCCATTTGTTGCCGCGCGACATGATCGACAATGAGCGCTCGACCGCCATCAATCCGTCCGAGGCGGTCGAAGAGAAGGTCTCGCTCTCCGACCGGTTCGGGCTTTGGCTCGGCTTCCACAAATGCTCGCAGGACGAGTATCTCGAGATGATCAATGGCTATGCCAGCCATCATGGCCTCGACATCGACCCAGAGCAGCTGCGCGCGGAAGCGCTGGAATGGGCGACGACGCGCGGCAGCCGCTCGGGCCGCGTCGCCTGGCAGTTCACGCAGGATCTGGCCGGCCGGCTCGGCAAGCCGCTCAAGGATTGAGGCCTCGCGCCCGTCGCACGTCGCGCGGCGTTTGGCCAATCTCGCGGCGCATCCAATGCGCCAGATGTGACTGGTGTGCGAAGCCCGCCAATTCCGCGACCTCGCTGGTGCTGAGATCGCCCTGCTGCAGCAGGGCATGAGCGCGTTCGACCCGCCGTTGCAACACGTAGCGATGCAGGGTGACGCCCGTCGCCACCTTGAACCATGTCCGCAGATGCGAGCTGCTCGCGCCGGCTACCCGGGCGAGTCGATGGACCGAGAGCGGCTCGTGGAGAGCCGCCTCAATGTGCTCCAGGACGCGCTTAAGCTGGGTATCCGACAAGCGGTTCGTCCGTTCGACGTCAATATCGTCGACACCAAGCAGCCTGACCGCCAGCGCGGCGCCAATGCTGTCGGCAAACAGGGAGCCGCTTGGTGCACCCGCATCGAGATCGCTCCGGAGCGCGCGAGCGAGATGCTCGATGCGCTGGTCGCGAAGCAGATGGCGTGTGTCGAGCCGCGATACCAGCGCCCTGCCGCCAAGTTCCGCCGCCACCCTTTCCATCAGGGCTGGCTGCAAGACAATCTCGATCGTGTCGAACGCGGTTTCAGCCTCGAAACCACCCTCCTCGCCAGCCGGCACCAGGTCGATATCGCCGGCGCGCCTGACGAAATAGCGCCCAACTTGATTGCAGTAGGAGCGCGTCGCCGCGCTTGCATGCACCATGACGCGATGGTGCGGCGCCCGCGGCAGACGATGGACACCTGCCTCGATGTGCCGGGCGATCATTGCGACGTCGGATGGGGATCGGGCCGAAGCAAATTGTGGACGCATGCACTCTCGATTCATGGCGAAACCTGTTCAAGATTTGGCAATTCCCGCGCGATTTTCAATGCCGCGACCCTGTACGCACGCCTCTCCATCAAACTCGGAAGAGAGGTTGCCATGAGTTTCTATGTTGTTGTCGGCGCAGGCCCGGTTGGACGCGAGACCGCGCGCCTTCTTGGTGAGGAAGGGCATGATGTCGTTCTCACAAGCCGAAGCGTCGGCTCGAACGCGTTGCCGAACGTGCGGACCATACAGGCCGATGCCACGGATGCCTCGGAACTGTCACGTATCTGCCGAGGCGCCGATGCCATCTTCATGTGTGCCATGGCCGCATATCATCGGTGGCCGACCGACTTTTTCCCCATCATCGACGGCACCGTGCGCGCGGCCGAAGCGGTCGGCGCCAAGCTCATCGTGCTCGGAAACCTCTATGGCTATGGGGAAAATGCCGATAGCCCGCTTCGCTCCGACCTGCCCCTGGATCCGACGTCGAGGAAGGGAACCGCCAGGGCGATCATGTGGCAGCGGGCGGTCCGTGCCGATGTACCGGCGATCGAAATACGCTCCAGCGACTATCTCGGACATGGCGCGATCAGCTACTTCTCACTGATCGCGCTGCCCGCCATCATCGAGGGCAAGCCTGTCGCCTTCATCGGAGACCTCGACGCAACCCATGCCTGGACCTTCACCAGGGACGTCGCGAGGACGCTGGTCGCGGCGGCCCGCTACAAGGGCGAATGGGGACGCGCGTTTCACGTTCCCTCGCAATACGCCTCACCCAGGGAGCTCATCCAGAAAACCGCGGCGATGCTCGCACGAGAGGTTTCAGGGACACGTTCCTATTCCGTCCCTGAGATCGAATCCCTGGGCATGCATGAGGCCATCGAGATGAGTTACCTCTTCGAGAGACCTCTGCTGGTTGATGCCTCCGAGACCGAGGCGCTTCTGGGCGTAAAGGCCAGCAGCATCGAGGAGATGATCGCCGACACGCTCCGTGATCAACTGTGACCCGCGCGGGCGGGCTTTGCAGCAACTGAAAAAGCCCGCTCCTTGCGGAACGGGCTGAGCCGGCGGGCCGGACTGGAGGTCAGACGGCCCGCAAAAATCGCTTTCTTCTTCTATTCGAGACAGCCGGACTATTCGAGATAACCAGAGGGGTCGACCGGGGCGGAATTCTTGCGCACTTCGAAGTGCAGCTTCGGCGAGTCCGTCGTGCCGCTCATGCCCGACAAAGCGATCTCCTGGCCGCGCTTGACCTTCTGGCCGCGCTGCACCTCGATCGAGCTGGCATGGCCATAGACGGTGACCAGGCCGTTCTCGTGGCGCACCAGCACCGTGTTGCCGAATTCCTTGAGCCCGTCGCCGGCGTAGATGACGACGCCGTTCTCGGCCGCCTTGATCGGCGTGCCCGAGGGCACCGCGATGTCGACGCCGTCCTTGCCGGATCCGAAACCGGAGATCACCCGGCCGCGCACCGGCCAGCGCATCTTGCCGATACCCGTGGCGTCCGGCGCTACCGCTTCGTCGTCCTCGGCCTGCTGGATGACCTTCGCGTCCTTCTTCGGCGGCGTATAGGATGCCAGCGTTTCCGACGGCGTGGTCTTTGCCGGGGGCTGCGTGGTTGCCGTGGTCACCGGATCGACTTTTGCCGGCTTGGCGCTGGCGACCGTCGCGGTTCCGCCGGCTGGTACCTTCAGGGTCTGGCCGATCTTGAGCAAACCGTCCTTCATGCCGTTGGCCTGCTTCAGCGCAACGACGCCGACGCCGGTCTTCCTGGCGATCGAGGACATCGTGTCACCCGACTGGACCGTATAAGTACCGGCGGCGCCTGTTGCCTTGGCGACCTGCGCGGGCTTGGGTTCCTTGGGCTGGCTCGCGGCGGCCGAAGCATCGACCTGCGCGGCGGACTTGCCTTCCTTGAGCTTAGGCTGCTGGGGCAGGACGGCGACCTTGTCCGGCGCGGTCGCAGGCAGGTCGTGCTTGCCATCCTTTGCAGGCCCGTCCTTCAACTGCTTTGCATCGGCGACCTTCGGCTCGGCCTTGCTCGAATAGGCATAGGCCGGGATGACGATCTTCTGACCGGTCTTCAGCCCCTTGGTCGGGCTCAGGCCGTTCACCTTCATGATGACATCGGCCGGCACTTTGTAATGCGCGGCCAGGCCGGAAATGGTCTCGCCGTCTCTGACGACGATTTCGGTCGCGTGCGGCCTGCCCGCCTCGGCCACCTTCGGCGCGTCGGGCTGGGCATTCTTGAACGGCTTGGCGGCCGGCTCGACGGTGCCGGTTGTCGTCCTGTCGACGTGGGGAGCGGGCCGAACCATGGCCGGCGCCGATGCGACACGCACCGGATTGGCGGCAGGCGCGAGCGCCGGCGCGGGTTGCGCCTGAGCTGAAACGGGCGGCGGCAACGGCCGGCTCGAAACCGGTTCGAGGCTGGAGCGGCTGACCGACTGCGTGTGGCTGCCGTCGAGCGGCGCGGCCGAGACATCGCCCGGATAGGGCTGCACGGCGTCCTGCTTGTTGATGATGGCGCGCTGATTGTTCGTCGAGGAAGTGAAGACGTCGTCGACGCTGTTGAACCGCGAGGCCTGGGAACTGCACCCGGCCGCCGCGCCTGCAATCATGAGAACAGCGCAGCCCCGCGCCAGATTGCGACCGTTTGTCTTCAAAACACTGAGTTGCATCGCACTAACCCGCACAAACTCTGCACCAACTGGATCGGATTAAAGCGCGTTAATGTTACTGGTCGGTTAACCCATTAGAATCCGACGAAAATTTTCTTAAAACATTTTCGGGTGCGTGGAGGCGCGTTGAGATTCAGGTCAGGCCGAGTCGAAAATGGTTGATACCGAGAACCGGAGCGGAACGTACTTTTCGTACGTGAGCACCGGAGCGCAGGTATCAGCCATTTGCAGGCCGGCCTCACCTGAATATCAATGCGCCTAGATGACCGCCGCGACGCTGCGCAAGATCGGCTGCAGCCGCACGAGGCCGATATCCTCGCGCTCGAAACGGCTGCCAACCTTGGTCAGCTTGGCCAGCACCTGCTCGCCCTCCTCCGGCCCGATCGGCGCAATGACGATGCCGCCACTCGACAATTGGTCGAGCAGGAAGCGCGGCAGGCTGTCGAAGGCCGCCCAGGCGACAATGCGGTCGAACGGGCCTTCTGCAGGCAGGCCGCCGGAGCCGTCAGCCTGGCGCACGACTACATTGCCGATGCCGAGCGCCTCGAAACGCTGCCTGGCCTGCTCGACAAGCGTCTTGTAGCGGTCGATGGTGACGATGCGCGCCGCCAGCCGCGACATCACCGCCGCCGAATAGCCGGTGCCGGTGCCGATCTCGAGAACGCGGTTTCCCGCTTCTATGGCAAGGGCCGCGATCACCGCCGCCTGCATGTCGGCGCCTTCGATCGCCTCGCCGCATTCGATCGGCAGCATGCGGTCGGACCAGGCGATCTGGTGGAAGTGAGGCGCCAGAAAGCCGCGCCGTGGTGTAGCCTCGAAAGCCGCGATCAGCGCCTTCGGCACGGTTCCCCTGCCGCGCAGGCGCAACAGGAAAGCGGCAAATCCTTCGCGGTCATCGATTGGCAAATTCATGCAAGCGCCTTGCTCAGCTGGTCACGGATCTCATGCGCGGTGAGGTCGAGCTGCAACGGCGTCACCGACACCAATCTGTTGCGCAGCGCGTGGAGGTCGGTGCCTTGCTTGCCCTCGACCGGCTCGCGGCCGAAGCGCAGCCAATAGTAAGGCAGGCCGCGCCCGTCACGGCGCTCGTCGACCCACAGGCTGTGCACGAGTTTGCCTTGTGTGGTGACCACCGTGCCAACGACTTCTTCGGGAAGGCAGTTGGGAAAATTGACGTTGAGCAGAACGCCGTCCGGCAGCGGCGTCGCGACGAGCTTCTTCAGCAGTGCCGGCGCCAGCGCCTCGGTGGTTTCGTAGGGAACGGTGCGATCCTCGCCGACATAGGAATAGCCCTGGCTGAGGGCGATCGATCGGATGCCGAGCAGCGCGCCCTCCATGGCGCCGGCGACGGTTCCCGAATAGGTCACGTCGTCGGCGATGTTGGCGCCCGAATTGATGCCGGAAAGGATCAGGTCGGGCGCGCCGGGCAGGATCTTCTTCACGCCCATGATGACGCAATCGGTCGGCGTGCCGCGCACGGCGAAATGCTTCTCGCCGATCTTGCGCAGCCGCAGCGGCTCCGAGATCGACAGCGAATGCGCATAGCCGGACTGGTCCTGCTCCGGCGCCACCACCCATACATCGTCGGAGAGTGTGCGCGCGACGCGTTCGAGCGACGCCAGGCCCTCGGCGTGAATGCCGTCGTCATTGGTCAGAAGAATGCGCATTACTTCGCTTCGATCTTTGCCAGACCGCCCATGTAAGGCCGCAGCACTTCAGGAATGGTTACGCTGCCATCCTCGTTCTGGTAGTTTTCGATGACGGCAATCAGCGCGCGGCCGACAGCGGTGCCCGAACCGTTGAGCGTATGGACGAAGCGATTGCCCTTGCCGTCCTTGTCCTTGTAGCGGGCATCCATGCGGCGCGCCTGGAAGTCGCCGCAGACCGAACAGGACGAGATCTCGCGATAGGCGTTCTGGCCGGGCAGCCAGACCTCGATGTCATAGGTCTTGCGCGCGCCAAAGCCCATGTCGCCGGTGCACAGCGTCATGGTGCGGAACGGCAGCTCAAGCCGCTTCAGCACTTCCTCGGCGCATTGCGTCATCCGTTCATGCTCGGCGAGCGAGGATTCCTGGTCGGTGATCGACACCAGCTCGACCTTGTAGAACTGGTGCTGCCGCAGCATGCCGCGCGTGTCGCGCCCGGCCGAGCCTGCTTCCGAGCGGAAACACGGCGTCAGCGCGGTGAAGCGCAGGGGCAGTTTTTCATGCGCGGTGATTTCCTCGCGCACCAGGTTGGTGAGCGGCACTTCAGCGGTTGGGATCAGGCCAAGCCTGCCCTCGCCGTGCGGCGTGAAGAACAGGTCCTCCTCGAATTTCGGCAGCTGGTTGGTGCCGAAAAGCACCTCGTCGCGCACCATCAGCGGCGGGATCACTTCCTCATAGCCGTGCGAGGTCGTGTGCAGGTCGAGCATGAACTGGCCGATCGCGCGTTCCATCCGTGCCAGGCCGCTCTTCAGCACGGTGAAGCGCGAACCCGACAGCTTGGCCGCCCGCTCGAAATCCATCATGCCGAGCGCTTCGCCGACCTCGAAATGCTCCTTCACCCAGTTCGGCCGCGTCGGCACCTTGCCGACGATGTGTTTGACGACATTGTCGTGTTCGTCCTTGCCGACCGGCACATCGTCGAGAGGCACATTGGGCAGCACCGCCAGCGCGTCGTTCAGCGCCTTGTCGAGCTCGCGTTCGCGCGCCTCGCCATTCTGGATGAAGGTTTTGATATCGCCGACTTCGGCCTTGAGTTTTTCGGCAAGAGCGGCGTCACCCGAACGCATGGCGTTGCCGATTTCCTTCGAGGCGGCGTTGCGGCGCTCCTGCTTGGTCTGCAGCTCGGTGACGTGTTCGCGCCGCGCCTCGTCCCTGGCGATCAAATCATCGACCGTGGACTGCGCCTCTGCCGCCGACCACGAGCGCTTGGCCAGCGCCTCGACAAGGGCCTTCGGGTTGTCGCGAATCCATTTGATGTCAAGCATAGTTTGAACGCTCCTGAGCTAAGCTCCGAGGGCGTAAACCGCATCCTTGACCGATGCAAGATGAGGCTGGGCGGCGGTTGTCGTTTTCCGCCGCTGCTGACGGCTTACGAAGCAGCCGGCGCCGGAGGCTCGTCCGGTGCCTTGTCGGCCACGGTCTCCCCGGCTTCCTGCTTCTCGCGCGCCAGGCGCTCGCGCTCCTGGCTGCGCTCGATCAGCCGGGCCGACCAGATGGCGACCTCGTAGAGCAGGATGGTCGGGATGGCCAAACCGATCTGGCTCATCGGATCCGGAGGGGTCAGCACGGCCGCGACGACGAAAGCGATGACGATCGCCCACTTGCGCTTCTCGGCCAGCGCCTTGGACGACAGCATGCCGACACGCGTCATCAGACTGGTCACCACCGGTAGCTGGAACACCAGGCCGAAGGAGAAGATCAGCGTCATGATCAGGCTGAGATATTCCGACACTTTCGGCAGCAGCGAAATCTGCACCTGCTCGTCGGTGCCGGCCTGTTGCATGGCAAGGAAGAACCACATCACCATCGGCGTGAAGAAGAAATAGACCAGCGAGGCGCCCATCAGGAACAGGATGGGCGACGCGATCAGGAACGGCAGGAAGGCGTTGCGCTCGTTCTTGTAGAGGCCGGGCGCGATGAATTTGTAGATCTGCGTGGCGATCAGCGGAAAGGCGATGACCATGCCGCCGAACATGGCGAGCTTGACCTGCGTGAAGAAGAATTCCTGCGGCGCGGTGTAGATCAACTCGACCTTGTGCGGGTCGAGCCCCGCCCACTTCGTCGCCCATTTGAACGGAACGACCAGAAGGTTGAACAGCTTCTTGGCGAAGAAGAAGCACACCAGGAAGGCGACGAAGAAGCCGCCGAGCGACCAGATCAGCCGGCGGCGCAACTCGATGAGATGCTCGATCAGCGGCGCCGACGATTTTTCGATCTCGTCCTTTTCCTTGTCCGAAACGCTCACTTGGCGGCTCCCGCCGTCTTCTTGGCCGCCGGCTTCTTCGCTGGCGCAGGTTTCGGTTCGGCTTTCGCCGCGGTCTTTGCCGCAGTCGCCTTGGCAGCGGCAGGCTTTGCTGCTGTCACGGCCTTTGTCGACGCCTTGGGCGCCGGTGTAGCTTTTGCCATCACCACAGGTGCGGCTTTTGCTGTCGCCGACTTCGCGGATGTCGAGGCCTTGGGCTGCGCCTTTGCCGCCGGCGCGGTCCTGGCGGACTTCTTGGCCGTGGATGCCTTCGGCGCCGCGGCAGGTTCCGTGGATGCCGCAACCACCGATTCATCGGTCATGGCCGGGAAAATCGGCGTTGGCGGCGTGGCTCCCGCGGCGCTGACGCCAGGCATTTCCGTTGCGCCGTTCTTCAGCGGCTCGGCCGCCTGCGGTGTCGAAGCGGCGGGCGTTGCCGGATCGGCGGCGGGCTTCGGCTTCATCGCGGCGTCGACGCCGGAGCGCACATCGACCGCCGCCTGCTCGAACGGATTGAGCTGCTTCCTGATCTCGGCCATCGGACTGAGGCCCCTGAGCTCGTCGACCGACTTCTTGACGTCGTCGAGCTCGGCTTCCTTCAGCGCTTCGTTGAACTGTTTCTGGAAGTCGGCGGCCATAGAGCGCAGCTTCGCCGTCGTGCGGCCGAAGGTGCGCAGCATATTGGGCAAATCCTTCGGACCGACGACCACGATCATGACGATCGCGATCACCAGCATTTCGGTCCAGCCGACTTCAAACATGGCACTCTGTTCCGACTAGAACTTTTTTGGCTCAGCTCTTGCTGGCTTTTTCCTTCGCGGCCGAAACGGTCTCGTCGGCACGGTGTTCGACGGTGCGCTTGTCGTCGGCAACGTCGTCGTCCGCCATGCCCTTCTTGAAGCTCTTGATGCCTTTGGCCATGTCGCCCATCAGCTCGGGAATCTTGCCGCGGCCGAACACCAGCAGCACGATCACCAGCACGATCATCCAGTGCCAAATCGAAAATGAACCCATAGCAAATCTCTCTCGAATGTTTTCCCTGGCGATGATCTATGCGTTTTCGCGTTGGGATTCAAACACAACAGCGACAGAGTTTATGAAAGGGTGACGGATGTCACGCTTTTTCGACTCGCTGGCCCGCTACCAATCGGCGCATCTACGACCTATCGGCGCGCTTGGACAGGGGCCGACAGGTCAATCTTCCGTGACGCGCGGCGTCAGCAGGCCGAGTTCCTCGAGATCGATATCGGTCAGCGGATCCTCGTCCTCGGTCAGCACATCGGGGTCGGCCGGCGGCTGCGGGATGGAGAAATTCGACGGCATGCGGCCCGAGAGCAGGCCCGCCCCCTTCAGTTCTTCCATGCCGGGAAGATCGCGGATTTCCTCGAGCGCGAAATGGTCGAGGAAGGTTTCGGTGGTGCCATAGGTGACGGGACGGCCAGGCGTCTTGCGGCGGCCGCGCATGCGCACCCATTCCGTCTCGAGCAGCGTGTCCAGCGTGCCCTTCGACGTCTCTACGCCGCGGATATCCTCGATCTCGGCGCGCGTCACCGGCTGGTGATAGGCGATGATCGCCAGCACTTCGAGCGCCGCACGCGACAGCTTGCGCTGCTGCACCGTGTCGCGGCTCATCAGGAAGGCGAGATCGCCGGCGGTGCGGAATGCCCACGCGTCGCCGACCCGCACCAGATTGACGCCGCGCCGAGCGTAGACCTGCTGCAGCTCGGCCATGGCAAGGGCGACGTTGATGCCGTCGGGCAAGCGCGCGGCAAGCTGCTTTTCGCTGACCGGTTCGGCACTGGCGAACACGATTGCCTCCGCCATACGCATGGCCTCCGCAATATGCAGGCGCTCGGCCGGGTTCTGCACGGGGTTCTCGGCCGAAGTCTGGTCGATCTCGCCTTCCAGTTCATCGTCCACCTTGAAGGGGATAACCGAAGCGTTGGCGCGTTCGCTCATAATGCCACCTCGACTGCCTTGATTGCCGGTGCGCGGTGATCGCGCAGATAGATCGGCGCGAACACCTCGTCCTGTCGCAGATCCATCTTGCGCTCGCGCACCAGTTCCAGTGTCGCCGCGAACGAGCTGGCGATCGCCGTGCGCCGCTCTTCCGGGCTGGTCATGTATTGGATGAGGAAGCTGTCCAGCGCCGTCCAGTCCCGCAGCGAGCCGATCAGCCGGGTCAGGATGTCGCGCGCGTCCTTGAGCGACCAAACGCCCCGCCTAGCGATCGTCACATTGGTGATCGCCTGCTTCTGCCGCTGCTGGGCATAGGCGGTCAGCAGATCGTAGAGCGACGCCGAATAGGCGTTGCGCTTCTCGATGATGACCATTTCGGGCATGCCGCGCGCGAACACGTCGCGGCCGAGCCGGTTGCGATTGACCAGGCGCGCCGCCGCGTCACGCATGGCTTCCAGCCGCTTCAATCGGAACTGCAGCACGGCCGCCAGTTCCTCGCCGCTCTCGCCCTCTTCGTCCGGCTGCTTGGGGATCAACAACTTCGACTTGAGGAAGGCGAGCCATGCCGCCATCACCAGATAGTCCGCCGCAAGTTCGAGCCGCAGCGCCCTCGCCGTCTCGACAAAGGCTAGATACTGCTCGACCAGTGCCAGGATCGAGATGCGCGCCAGGTCGACCTTCTGGGTGCGGGCAAGATGCAGCAGAAGATCGAGCGGGCCTTCGAAGCCGGCCACGTCGACGACCAACGACGGGTCGCCGGTGACACGTGAATCGTCATTCTCGGCCCACAGGCGGTCCATCGGTGCGGCCTTCGCGGCCTTGCTTTCCAATGTTTCCGCCACTGCCTTTGTCACTTCCCTTGGTTAGGCCACCGCATCGAAATAGGTGGCGAATTCGGCCCGTATCTCGGTTTCCTCGGCCGCGTCGCGTTTCCTTATATAGGTCAGCGCCCGCTTTGCACGCTCCAGCGACTTGCCTTCAAGCCCCGTGGTGCGCGACGCAATGCCTGCCATCTCCCCGAAAACGCCGTTGCAGTGAAGGACCAGATCGCAGCCCGCCGCAAGGATCGACGCCGCCTTTGTCGGGAAATCCCCAGAAAGTGCCTTCATCGAGGTGTCGTCGCTCATCAGGAGCCCGTCAAAGCCGATGTCGCGGCGGATGATCTCGTCGATGACCTTGCCGGATGTCGTCGCCGGGTTCTTGGGATCGATGGCGCTGTAGACCACATGCGCAGTCATCGCCATCGGCAGGTCGTTGAGCTCCCGGAACGGGGCAAAGTCATGCCGCTGCAAATCGCTGAGCGAGGCGTCGACAACAGGCAGCTCGAAATGCGTGTCGGCAAAGGCCCGTCCATGCCCCGGAATGTGTTTCATCACGGGCAGCACGCCGCCCGACATCAGGCCTTCGGCGGCGGCACGGCCGAGTTCGATGACCGCGCGCGGCTCCTTGCCATAGGCGCGCGCGCCGATGACGTCGCTGGCGCCTTCGATCGGCACGTCGAGCACCGGCAGGCAATCCGCGGTGATGCCGTAGCGCAGCAGGTCGAAGGCATGCAGGCGCGCCATCAGCCAGGCAGCGCGGGCACCGGCGTCATGATCGTCGCGCCACAGCGCGCCGAGCGCGCCGCCCGCCGGATAGTTCGGCGCCAGCGGCGGCCGCAAGCGTTGTACCCTGCCGCCTTCCTGGTCGATGAAAACCAGCGCGTCCGGGCGCCCGATACAATCGCGCATCTCGGCGACGAGATCGCGGATCTGTTCGGTCTCGCCGATGTTGCGGGCAAACAGGATGAAGGCCCATGGGCATTCATTGCGATAGAAATTGATTTCTTCGCGGGTGAGCGATTTCCCGGCACAGCCGAGGATCATGGATTTTGATTCGGTCATATCAGGAGTCTAGGGCTTCACGCGGCCAAAGGGAATCGTCTGGAAATACATGCGGTCCAACGCCGGAAATGCTTCCACATGAAAAAGCGCTGGGCGCATGAAAAAGCCGGCGCGACCTTGGGCCGCGCCGGCTTTGATGGGTTGAACGCTCCTAGCGCGAGACGAAGCAGTTGCCGCCGGCGGCCTTGTAGCTGGTGCACAAATTGATGGCATCGTTGCGTGACTGGGCCACGACGCGGACGCGGTAGAACGTGCCCTTGCCGGCAATCTCGGCCTTGACGATGTTGGCGGTGCGGCCGGCAAGCACGCTGCCATAGCGGCGCTGCAGGTCCTGGTAGGTCGACTGGGCGCTTTCCACCGTCGGCTGCGAAGCAACCTGCATCGACCACGAACCGCTACCGGTCGCCGTCGTTGCCGGGTCGATGGATGCGACCTGATCGGGCTTCACCTCGCCGACGACGTCGACGGGCTGGTCGGACGGACGCTGCGGCGCGATCGCAACCTTGGCCGGAGTATTGGCCGACTGCGCCTTGGCCGGTTTGGCCACCGGCTTGAGGGCCGGCTCGTCGCCCGACTGGGCCGCGGCGGGCGCCACGGTGCCGGTCTGGTCGGCATCGGCGGACGGCGCGACATGCTGCGGCGCCGGATCGCTCGGCTCAGCGGCCGCCACCTGCGGCGCGGCCGGCGCCGGATCCTCGCGCGGCACCAGCGAGCCGTCCGATTTGACCACCATCGTCCTCACCTTGCGTGGTGCGACGGCGACGACATCGGTGTTGTTGCCCTTGTCGGTATCCTGCAGCACCTGCGCGATGCGATCCTCTGACTTGGGCGCGGGCGCCGCATTGTCGGCCGGAGCAAGATTGCCAGCCGGCGCAGCACTGGCGGTCGGCGCAGCATTGGCGGCCGGCGCGGCATTGGCGGTTGGCGCCGCATTGCCGTCATCGGCTCCGCCGACGGCAGCACCCTGCCCGGCAGAAAGATCGACGGCACGGTTCGGATCCTTGGCCTGCACATCCACGGGGACCTCCGTGTTGGTGACAAGCTTCTGCTGCACCGGCTCGGCCGGCTTCGCGCCCTTGACCACCGCGTCGTAGACCTTGTTGTCCTGGTTCGGCACCACGGTGCCGCCCGGATTTTCCGGCTTGACCTTGATCGGCGAATTGTCGGCCTTGACGATGACAGGCGCGTCGCTGCCGCCCTTGCCGCCGAAAGACAGCGCAAAGGCGCCAAGACCGCCTGCGACCGCCACGGCACCGACGATTGCCGCGATGAACAGGCCACGGCGGCCAGACGACCTTGCCGCTTCCCGCTCGCCGAGACCCGGAACGGACATTGCCTCGTCCAGTTCAGGATCATAGTCGAGCTCATCGACGGTGAAATCGTCCGCCTGCGAGACCGGCTGGCTGCCGGGCAGACTGTCGAGGTCGAAGCCGTCGGCGGCGTCTGCATAGCCTGTGTTCGCTGCAGCACGGGCGGGCATTTCCGCCGGCCGCGCCGCATAGGTCCGCGCTTCCGGCTGAAGGGCCGGTTTGACCCCGCCATAACCCGGTTTGACCCCGTCATAACCCGGTTTGGGTTCTTCATATGCCGGCGCCTGATAGGCCGATTTGAATCCGCCATCAAAGGATTCATCGGCATAGGCAGCGCTGCTTGCGGGCGCGGCTGGAGCTGGCGCGACCTCCACCGAATTCATTTCCGTCAGCAGGCTGGCGAACTCTGCGTCGAGATCGTCATAGCCTGATGCGGCCGGTTCATCTTCCTCGAAATGCAGTTCCGGGATGTCGAGATCGTCCGCCAGCGCCACGACGCGCTCCGGCACATCCACCGTTTCGACATCGGGCATCTCTTCTTCGTAGTGCGAGGACGGTCGCGGCTGCGGCGCCGATACGGGCGCCGCCGCAACCGGCTCGGGCGCGCGATAGGGCGGCACCACAGCCGCCGCCGGGGCCATTTCAGGCGCGGTCGTCCTTGCCGTCATGGAAGCGGCCGGCTGCGCGGCGAATGCAGGCTGCTGGGGAACCGGTGTCACACGGCTCCACGAACGGGTCGGCTCGGTCGGCGCGGAGCGATCGGCCAGCCAATCGACGGAATCGGCCTGATCCTGCCGCCAAGCTGCCTCGTCGCGCGGATCGAGATTCTCGGCCAGGGCCGCGTCGAACGCATCATCGTCGAAATCGATGTCGCCATGATCGGCAGCGTCCGCGCCCAGCTCGTGACCCTGAAGCTCATCGACCAGCGGATCGTCGAGATCGGCATCGGCGGCGTGAGCCGCGCTGGAGGCATGCGTATCCTCGGTCGCATGTTCGTCGAGATCCCAGTCGAGATCGGCAGGCTCCTCGGCGGCCTTTGCCGGCGCGGGAACATACGACCGAACGGGAGCAGCGGCCGGCTGAGCCGCAACGGGTTGAGCGGCGACGGGCTCGGGCTCCTTGACCGACGGCAGCGTGCGCGCCGTCATGGCGCCCAGAAGCGCGTTCAACTCGTCTTCGAGGCTACGTTCGTCCGCCACGGGGGCCGGTGCCGGCTCAGCCATGATGGTTGCCGGAGCTGCCGGAGCTACCGGCTGGACCGCGGCAGCGGCAACCTCGGCGACCGGCTCTTCGGCAGGCTCGGCGAACGCGTTGTCCATGTTCCGATCGAAATCATCTTCCGAAACGGCTTCGGAGCCCGAGAACTCGTCCCTCGCATCCAAGGCATAAGAGGGCACTTCGAGCGCTTCCGCCGCGTCAAAGGCCACGGGCTCGTCCGCCTGGACGTCAAAATCCGTGTCGACATCCGCCATGGCGTCGTCGAAATGCCCCTCGAAATCCTCGTCGGCAATCGCCGGAGCTTCATTCGCGACGGCCAGCACCGGCTCCAGATAGTCGACCGCGGCCGCAGCCGCATGGGGCTGATCCGCCGAATGGTCGTCAAGCATCAGCTCGTCTTCGAGCGAAATCGCCACCGCGTCGTCGAATTCGTGCGCGCCGGCCGGCTCGACAGCCACCGGCATTTCCGCAACCGCATGCTGGGGCTCGACGGCTTCGTCCTCGATCTCAGCGGCATGGTCCTCGACGTGGAAATCCTGGTCAAGCGACGCGGCAAGCTCGTCTTCCATCGGCAGGTCGTCCTCGAAGGGCGAAACGTCTTCGAGCGAACTGGCAACGGCATTGTCGAAATCGGCGTCGAAGGCAGGCTCGACGGACGGCGCGGCTTCGGCATCGCCGGGGTGGGCATGGCTGGCGACGGGCCCATGCTCGTCGGCACCCGTGAGGTCCAGATGGAAATCGTCGTCGAGCGACAGCGCAAGTTCGTCGTCGGCCGCGTGTGTGGGGGCCGTTTCGAATGCCGGCTCATGAGCCTCGACAACCGGAGCGGCGACGCTGTCGCCAGCGTCGAACTCGCCCATCAATTCCTTTTCGAGGTCGATGTCGAAATCGTCCTCTTGCACGGGCTGACTGGTGGCAGCGGCCTGCGGCTCGACCCGCGCCTGCTGCTTGACTGGCTGGCGTGGGTCGAATCCCATGATCCTGGTCAGTTCCGCGAACGGATCATCGTCAGCGATGTCGTTGTTGTCGGCTACTCTCAGCTGGGTTCTGTCTGCCATTATTGTTCCCGAACTCGCACTCATTCGGACGCCATGGACGTCGCGCAGGGTTGGCCCTTACCAGCGCAATGTGGGCAAAAGGTGACAGGTTTTTTAGTCAAACCTAACGCATTTCGGTGGGCGCAGCGGCTCCGATCAACGTCAGGCCGGACGTCAGAACGTCCGAAACAGCCTGCACCAGCCCTAGTCTGGCATGCGTCAATTGTCGGTCGTTAACCTTAACAAAACGTAAGTCCGGATTATCCGTACCCCGGTTCCAGTGTCCGTGGAAACTGGAAGCCAGATCATAAAGGTAAAATGCCAGCCTATGCGGCTCCAGCGCAAGAGCCGCGGATTCGATCAGGCGTGGATATTCGGCGAGCTTGCGGATCAGGCCGATCTCGCCCTCGTCGGTCAGCGAAGCCGCCGCGGCAGCCAGGCTTTTGCGATCGAAATTCGCCTCGCCCAGTTGCTCGCTTGCCTGCCGGAACACCGAATGGCAGCGCGCCGAAGCGTACTGCACGTAAAACACCGGATTGTCCTTGGACTGTTCGGTGACTTTGGCGAAATCGAAATCCAGCGGCGCGTCATTCTTGCGGAACAGCATCATGAACCGCACCGCGTCACGGCCCACCTCTTCAATGACTTCCCGCGCCGTGACGAAATTCCCAGCCCTTTTTCCCATTCGCACCGGCTCGCCGTCGCGAAACAGCTTGACCAGATTGCAAAGCAGGACCGTGAGCTTCACCTTGCCGCCGGTAATCGCCCGCGCCAAGGCCTCGAGCCGCTTGACGTAGCCGCCATGGTCGGCGCCAAGCACGTAGATCAGGTCGACGAAGCCGCGATCGACCTTGTCCTTCAGATACGCCACGTCGGCGGCGAAATAGGTGAACGACCCGTCCGACTTGACCAGCGCCCGGTCCATGTCGTCGCCGACCGCCGTCGAGCGGAACAGCGTCTGCTCGCGATCTTCCCAATCGTCCGGCTTCTCGCCTTTGGGCGGCGGCAGCTTGCCCTTGTAGATATGTCCCTTCAGCGTCAGGTCGTTGATCGCCGAACGGATCTTCCTGGCATTGTCAGCGTGCAGCGTGCGTTCGGAGAAGAACACGTCGTGATGCACGTTGAGCAGCGCCAGGTCATCGCGGATCATCGCCATCATCGCGTCGATCGCGCGGTCCTTGACGATGGCGAGCGCCTCATCCTCCGGCATCTGGAGCAGGCCGCGGCCGAACTCTCTCGCCAGCGCCTGGCCGAGAGGAACCAGATAATCGCCGGGATAAAGGCCGGGCGGAATCTCGCCAATGTCGTCGCCGAGCGCCTCACGGTACCGCAGGATGACCGACCGGCCGAGCACGTCGATCTGTCCGCCGGCATCGTTGATGACATATTCCTTGGTCACGTCGTAACCGGCGAACGCCATCAGATTGGCCAGCGCATCGCCGACAACCGCGCCCCGGCAATGGCCGACATGCATCGGCCCAGTCGGGTTGGCCGAGACATATTCGACATTGGTTTTCCGGCCGGCGCCGATAGTCGAGCGGCCGTAATTGCGCCCCTCGCCCAGAAGCGCCGACAGATGCGCCTGCCAGAAGCCGTCCTTGAGCCGCAGATTGACAAAGCCGGGGCCGGCAACCTCGGCGGCGGCGACATCCTTGTCATCGCGCAACGCCAACGCCAGCCTTTCAGCCAGAGCGCGCGGGTTCTGGCCGGTGGGCTTGGCCAGCACCATCGCCGCATTGGTCGCGAGATCGCCATGGCTGGCGTCGCGCGGCGGTTCGACGGCAATGCGCGACAGGTCGGGCGAAACGCCGTCCTTGTCTTTCAGATCAAGCGCTTCGACAGCCTTTGTGACTCGCGCGGTGAAATCGGCGAAGATGTTCATGGGTACTGCTCTGGCGGTTTTAGGCGAATCCGGCTCGCTGGCCGGCAAAATCGCGCTCGCCCTAGCTCAAATCCGGGGTGCGGTCAAACAAACGCCTGTGTTCCTTGAGCGCATAGGTGTCGGTCATCCCTGCCAGGAAATCGGCGACGCTGCGCGCCTTGATGCGATCCTCGGCCCGGTCCAGCCCCTCGCGCCAGCCGTCCGGCATGGCGCGCGGGTCGGCGAAATAGACGTCGAACAGATCCCTGACGATCTGCTCGGCACCGGCGCGCACCCGCATCACCTCCTCGTGCCGGTAGAGGTGCTTGTAGAGAAACGCCTTCAGTTCCTTCTCGGCCGCGGCCATCCCAGCGGAAAAGCTCACCATCGTCTCGCCCGCCGCCCTCACCGCGTCGGCGCTGCGCGGCCCGACGCGTTCCAGATTTGCCGTCGCGGCAACGATGACATCCTCGACCATGGCGGTGATCTGCCGCCGCATCAGTTCGTGACCGGTGCGCACGTCATCGAGCCTGGGATAGCGTTGGCGCACGCCCTCGAGGATTTTCCCGGGCAGCGAGACGGTTTTCAGCATGTCCAGCGTCAGCAGCCCTGCCCGTAGCCCGTCATCGATGTCATGCGTGTTGTAGGCGATGTCGTCGGCGATCGCCGCGCACTGCGCCTCGATGCCGGCGAACCGGTCGAGTTCGAGATCCTGCAATTGCGAATAATCGCGGATCGCTTGCGGCACCGGCCCTTTCAGGCTTTTGCCAGTGCTGTCCATCAGCGGGCCATTGTGCTTGACTAGGCCCTCCAGCGTCTCCCAGGTCAGGTTCAGCCCGTCGAATTCGGCGTAGCGCGCCTCCAGCCTCGTCACGATGCGCAGCGACTGGGCGTTGTGATCAAAACCGCCCCAGGCCGCCATCTTGTCGTTCAGCGCGTCCTCGCCCGTATGACCGAAGGGCGTGTGGCCGAAATCATGCACCAGCGCCACCGCCTCGGCGAGATCCTCGTCGCCGCGCAGTGCCCGCGCCAGCGCACGCGCGATCTGCGCCACTTCGATCGAATGGGTCAGTCTTGTGCGGTAATGGTCGCCTTCATGGGCGATGAAGACTTGCGTCTTGTGCTTGAGCCGCCGGAACGCCGTGGAGTGGATGATGCGGTCGCGGTCGCGCTGGAACGGCGTGCGGGTCGGGCTCTCGACCTCGTCGAACAGCCGTCCGCGCGACTTCGCCGGATCTGTGGCATAGGCCGCGCGCGGCCGATAACCGAACCCGATGTCGCCCAACTCATTGGTCATGGCTGATGCTGCCGCAGTTGACTTGGCCCCTCGCGCTTCATACCTATCATGTGAAACCGAAAGCAAGGTGACGCCCATGGGCGCTGATGCCAAGACCGCGATGAAAGTCGACATGACCGAGGCCGCCGCCAGGCGGATCGCCAAGATTGTCTCTGGCGAGGCCGGCAAGACGGCGTTGCGCGTTTCCGTCGAAGGCGGCGGCTGCTCCGGATTTTCCTACAAATTCGATCTGGTCGACACGCGCAACGACGACGACGTCGCCGTCGAGAAGGACGGCGCGACCGTGCTGATCGACGATTTGTCGCTGGTCTATATGGGCGGCTCGGTGATCGATTTCGTCGACGATCTGATGGGCCAGTCCTTCCAGATCCGCAATCCGAACGCTGTCGCCTCCTGCGGCTGCGGCACGAGCTTCTCCGTCTAACGGCATGCCTGCCATCGGCGCGGTCCGTCAGGTCGCGCTGTCGGCCGGACGCGATCTTGATTCGACGCTGGCCTTCTGGCGTGACGTGCTCGGCATGGGCGTTCATGCCCGGTACGATCCGCCGGGCATTGCCTTCATCATGGCCGGCAATGTGAGGCTGCTGTTCACCGACGGCGTTCCGGCCGGCATAGTCTATCTCGACATTAGGGGCCTCGAAGCCTTCCACGCCAAGGCGAAAGCCGCGGGCGTCCCCTTCACCGCGCCACCGGGGCTCGTGCATCGCGATACCGAAGGCACCTTCGGACCGCCGGGGGAAAGCGAGTGGATGGCCTTCCTAAAGGACCCGGCAGGCAATACGATCGGCCTGGTCGAACGCCACCCGTCGCAGGAAGAATAAGGCCGCCATGAAAATCGTCACCTGGAACATCAACGGCGTTCGCGCCCGCATCGGCAATCTCACTCATTGGCTGACCGAGAGCGCGCCCGACATCGTCTGCTTGCAGGAGATCAAGACGGTCGACGAGCAGTTCCCGCGCGCCGAGATCGAGGCGCTTGGCTACAACGTCGAAACCCATGGCCAGAAAGGTTTCAACGGCGTGGCGCTGCTATCGAAACTGCGCTTTGACGAGGTCACCAGAGGCCTGCCGGGCGACGAGGCCGACGAACAGGCGCGCTTCATCGAAGGTGTGTTCTCGACCGACAAGGGCGCGTTGCGCGTCGCCTCGCTCTATCTGCCGAACGGCAATCCGATCGATGACGACAAAAAATTCCCCTACAAGCTGAACTGGATGGAGCGGCTGGAGCGCTGGGCCGAAGAGCGGCTGAGGCTGGAAGAGGCGCTTGTGCTGGCCGGCGACTACAACGTCATTCCCGAGCCGATCGACGCACGCTTTCCGGAAAACTGGCTGGGCGACGCGCTGTTCCAGCCGCAGACGCGGCAGGCCTTCCGCCGGCTGCTCAATCTCGGTTTCACCGAAGCGGTGCGCGCGGTCACCGATGCACCCGACACCTACACCTTCTGGGACTATCAGGCCGGCGCCTGGCAGAAGAACAACGGCATCCGCATCGACCATCTGCTGCTGTCGCCGGAAGCCGCCAACCGCTTCTCGTCGGCCTCGATCGAAAAGCATGTGCGCGCCTGGGAAAAACCGTCCGATCACGTGCCGGTGGCGATCGATCTCGCCCTGCAGCCGGCCTGACCGGGGTCCTTCTGCCGTCGATTTGTCTGGACGTTGTATCGCCACAAATCGGGCGCACGATGGACAATCATCATGGCGGCTGGGGTTCCCCATGACCATTCGATTTGTTGCTTGTCCGATCGGCTTGGCATTTGCCACGGCCGCCATGGTGCCTGCTTTCGCCGCCCCGGAATGTCTTGCCAATGGAAAGTCCTATCCGGTCGGCCAGGTCGCCTGCCTGACGGTTGCCGACCAGAGCCATCTGGCGCGCTGCGAGATGGTGCTCAACAACACATCCTGGACGAAGATCGGCGACAGCTGCCCCGGAAACACGATGGCGCCGCACCTGCACGTAACGCCGATCTCGACGCCCGCGCCCAGCATGGTGCCGACGGAGCCAACCGAGAATTGATTTTCTGACTGACTGATCTCCCCCTGTTGGAGGAGAACGGCAGACGACCTTATTGGTCTGCGTTGGTGGTGCCCTTGGTCAGGATGTCATCGGCCAGCGAAATCGCCGTGCGCCGGTCGGCCTCGCCGGCGGCAGCAAAAGCCTCTTCCTGCATGCCACGGATCCAGGGCTGATCGGCAGGGGACGCGCGCTCGAGTGCGGCGGTCATCATCGCCAGGCCGCGAACGATCTTGCCGCTCTGGAACAAGAGATGGCCAAGCGTCGCCTGCGCGCCGGCATGGCCCTTTTCGGCGGCGAGCTGGAACCAGCGCCCGGCCTGCTTGACGCTGGCCTTCACGCCGCCCTCGCCCTTCAGGAACATCTGCCCCATCTCGAACTGGGCGTTCGGGTTGCGGTAGTTGGCGGCGGCGCGCATGTAATATTCCTGTGCCGCCACCTCGTTCTCGGTGACCGGGCTGCCCGGAATGCCCTTGCGCAGATAATCGCCGAGCGCCACCAGCGCGTCGGAGACGTAGCTCTCTTCCGGCGAACCGGGCTCGACATCCTGGTCGACGATCTCGGAGAAGAACTTGAACGCCTCATAGTCGTCGCGCGCCACGCCGTCGCCCTCTGCATACATGCGGGCAAGTTTCCAGGTGGCGCCGATCTGGCCGTTTTCGGCGGCGTATTTATAGGCTTCGGCGGCCTGTTCCTTGTGGCCGTTCTTGTAGGCGGAGAAGCCGAACTGGAACACCGCCCAGGGGCTGGACTGCGGCTTCACGCCGGTCTTGTCGTCGAACACCTTGTCGTCAAAGGCCACAGCCTGGCCCACGGCGCCAAAGATCGCCGCAGCGACCAGTGCCGGAAGGACAGATGACCTCAACAACTCAGATATCCGCATAGCAGTGTGTTTCTTTCGCACCGCCCGGATGGGTGACCGCGCCATCTCTGGCCGACCCGACCGTCTGTGCGTATTTCCATATCGCGCCCGACTGGTAGTCGGTCGTGCGTGCCTTCCATGTCTTGGCCCGCGCCGCCAGTTCGCTATCCGACAGCGCCACTTCGATCGTGCCGTTCACGGCGTCGATCGAAATCACGTCACCATCCCGGATCAGGCCGATCGGGCCGCCCACCGCCGCTTCCGGTCCGACATGGCCGATGCAGAAGCCGCGCGTCGCGCCCGAGAAGCGGCCGTCGGTGATCAGCGCCACCTTGCCGCCCATGCCCTGGCCGTAGAGCGCTGCCGTCGTCGACAGCATCTCGCGCATGCCGGGACCGCCGCGCGGCCCTTCGTAGCGAATGACCAGAACCTCGCCTTCCCTGTAGTTGCGATGCGTCACCGCCTCGAAACATTCCTCTTCCGAATCGAAGCAGCGCGCCGGGCCGGAGAATTTCAACTCCGCCATGCCCGCGACCTTCACGATCGCGCCTTCGGGGGCAAGGTTTCCCTTCAAGCCCACGACGCCGCCGGTTTGGGTAATTGGTCTGTTGGCCGGGCGGACCACATCCTGGTGTTCATTCCAGGCAACGTGCTCCATGTTTTCGGCCAAAGTGCGGCCAGTGACCGTCAGGCAATCGCCGTGCAGATAGCCGTGGTCGAGCAACGTCCTCATCAACAGCGGAATGCCGCCGGCCTCGAACATGTCCTTGGCGACATATTTGCCGCCAGGCTTGAGGTCGGCGATGTAGGGCGTCTTCTCGAAAATCTTCGCGACATCGAAGAGATCGAATTTGATGCCTGCCTCATGTGCGATCGCCGGCAGATGCAGGGCAGCATTGGTCGAGCCGCCGGTGGCGGAAACCACGGTCGCCGCGTTCTCCAGCGCCTTCAGCGTGACGATGTCGCGCGGCCGGATGTTCTTGGCAATCAGCTCCATGATCTTTTCGCCGGAGGCGAAATTGAAGCGGTCGCGCATTTCGTAAGGCGCCGGCGCGCCGCAGGAATATGGCAGCGCCAGGCCGATCGCCTCGGCGACGGTCGCCATGGTGTTGGCGGTGAACTGGGCGCCGCAGGAACCGGCCGACGGACAGGCGGCTTGCTCGATCTCGAGCAGTTCGGCATCGCCGATCGTGCCGACCGAATGCTGGCCGACCGCCTCGAACACATCCTGCACGGTGATCTGGCGGCCGCGATAGCTGCCGGGCAGGATCGAACCGCCATAGATGAAGATCGACGGCACGTTGAGCCGCACCATGGCCATCATCATGCCGGGCAGCGACTTGTCGCAGCCGGCGAGGCCGACCAGCGCATCGTAGCAATGGCCGCGCATGGTGAGTTCGACCGAATCGGCGATGACCTCGCGCGACACCAGCGACGACTTCATGCCCTGGTGGCCCATGGCAATGCCGTCGGTGACGGTGATGGTGCAGAATTCGCGCGGCGTTCCATTGGCAGCGGCGACGCCCTTCTTGACCACTTGCGCCTGGCGCATCAACGAGATGTTGCAGGGGGCGGCTTCGTTCCAGCAGGAGGCAACGCCGACCAGCGGCTGCGCGATCTCGGCGGCGGAAAGCCCCATGGCATAGAGATAGGACCGGTGCGGCGCACGCGCCGGACCGACAGTCACATAGCGGCTAGGGAGCTTAGCCTTTGAAATGACCTTGGCGTCCATTCTCATCCTTGCCGCGGGCGGTGCGGCCTGCCCCATCGCCGAGCCTTTTGGCGCGTGTCCCGAGACAAGTTCGAGGTGCGCCGGGTTTATGGCGGGAAATGGGCAATTTGCCCGGCCTGACTTCTAGCGCAGGGGTTGTTCAGAAAGTGTTGCCAAAACGTCACAATCGCACGAGGCGGTCCCGGTGCGGCTTATATGCAACGCAGCTTGGATACCGGAATCACCGACGATGCCGGCCCAGACGAAAAAGGCCGGGCAATGCCCGGCCTTTTAAAAGGATTTTCAATATCTTAGAACTTGATCTTGAGACCCCCGGAAATCGCCGTGACGAGATCGTTGCCGAAGTCATAGCTGACGTCGGTGCCGGCCGGATAACCGTTCTCATCCGTGAGCACCCCTGAATGGCCGCTGGTCAGCACACCTATCGCGCCAGCCAGGCGAAGTTCGATGTTCGGTCGCGGCGTGTAGGCCACCCCGCCGCCCAACGTCCAGGTATCGCTCTGATCACCGTAACCATGCGACGTACCACGGTCCCATGAAATCTGCACGGCGCCGCTCCATTGCTCATTGAACTGATGACCAATGCCGCCGGTGACCGTCCAGCCATCACGGTACATCAAGTCGAGCGAGGTTAGCCTGACAGGGCTGGGGGAAACTGACGTACAGGGTGCGATACCTTTGCTTGCCGTTGAGCAGATCGGAATACTTTGCAGCACGCTCCAATTGACCCACTTGATCGAACCGAAAGCGAGCCAACCAGGAGCGATGCCTGATTGAAGCTTTAATTCCACGGAATCCGGCATCTTCGCCGAACCGTAAATGTCTGTCACAGCCGAAGAACCAGGAGGCAGGAAAGCCGCGATCGGAGCCAAGGATGTGGTATCGAGCGTGCCCGAAATGTTGTCGAGTTTGACCTGCGAATTGTAAACGAGACTGGCACGCAAAGCGATGTCGGGAATTTCGTAGGCGATACCGGCTCGCCATCCCCAGCCGTCTGCCTTCAGATCGACACGACCGACGAAATTGGCGGGGACAGGGAAGACGCCTGACAGGTCAGGAACACCGCCAATATAGCTTGTCTTGAAGCCGTAGACTTCTTGATAGAACGCGCCGCCGATGAAGCGAAGCTGGCCCTTGCCGACATCCATCTTGTAAGAGCAGGTGCCAGCGTAATTGTTGCTCTTGATGTTGGTTTCGATGTTGGAATACGAGCCGTTCCAAATACCCGGGCTCGAACTCGCCCCCCATGGCTGCGAGTAATCAAGCAGGCAGTCCACGCCGTGGCCGAGTGACGCCTTTACGCCAAAGTAAGGCACCCAATAGTCGTCCGTGTTGCGCGTCGAGCTATTGCCGCTAAGCGGGGCCGGGTTTCCCGACGTGTCGACCGCGTTCTTTAGTTTGCGGTGTGGTGAAACATAGGTCGCGTCAGTGTTCACGGTAAACGGCGCCGGATCGAACAGCAGATCGATGTCGTAGCCACCTCGTTCAATGCCGCCGGCATGCGCCCCGTTTATCGTGGTGCCGACCAAAGCAAGCGAAAAGCACCCCGCCCCCAGCAGTGCTTTCAGACGCAGATTGTACATGAATCGCCTCCCCGAATTCGAGCACGACCCAAGCAAAACCACTTGCACGGCTAACACAACAACGATTTCAAGAGGCGTACACGTACGTATTCAGCGATTGCGTTCTGCGTCGCGGTGTCGGGCGACATGAACCAAGTAAAATTGCCGATTTTCGAGTGCATCCCCATAAAAATCCGGAGAAAATCAGCCAAAACCGCGCAAAAAGGTGTCCTGAAGGCCAATCTGGGCGCTGTAGCATTATGGCAACATCGTGCCAAAAAAGCTTCCGTTTACGTCAAGAGCACCTTAGTTAAGCAACTGCTTTTGGAGCGACGGCGCACCCATGGGAGTCGGAGGCCGAAAAGAAAAGGCCGGGCAATGCCCGGCCTTTTCTCAACAAATCAAAGGCGTTACCACTTGATGCTGTAACCAGCCGAGAGTGCATAGCCCCAATCACCGTCCACGGAACGGTTGAAGCCATTTCGCGGGTCGGGGCTGCCAGGAACATAACTGTTGTTGTATTGGGTCTCGGAAACGGAGGCCAGATAGACTGCCGCTACACCCAGGCGCAATTCGCCACCCAACTTGTCCTTCATCGAAACACCCGTGCCGATCGTATAGCTGTCGCCAGTCAGGTCCCAACCAGTGCTAACGCCGCGGTCATAGGATGCAAAAACAGTCCCTGAGATCTGATCGTTGAACTTATGACCGATGCCGCCGGTGACCGTCCAACCGTCACGCCAGAAATACAGATTGCCGCTGTTCAACGCCAACGCCGGCACGTTCAGCATCAGCGTTTCCGTAACAGACCAATCCGTCCACTTCACGCTACCGTAGGCGAGCCAGCCCGGAGCGATACCAGTTTGCGCCTTGAATTCGACTGATTGGGGAAAGTTGGCTTCCCCCGTTGCTCCGCCGGGAAGAGCCCCTCCCAGAAAGCTTGCCGTACCGGAGGCATTGATGTCGACGCCAGAGCGGTACATCAATTGGGTGCGGAGCGCGATTTCCGGAATTTCATAAGCAATGCCGGCACGCCAACCGATATTGCTGTCATGCAGGCTGACGCCAAGGACGGGTATGCTTGTCCCCAAAGGAGCACCGGCAACGAGCCGGTAGTCGGTGACTTCGTTGTAGACGCCACCAATAAGCCAGATACGGCCTTTGCTGAGATCGAACTTCAACCCGCAAGTCGCACCATATTCATACATGGTGAAGTCTTCATTCAGCTTGCCGAGCGTGCCGCTCGAACGCGACCACGTCGCGTTACCGCCATATGATTGCGTGAGAGTGCCGGCACAGGAGAGACTGTCTGACAGCTTGAACTTAACGGCGGCCGATGGAATGGCGTAACTGTCCGCGTAGTTCTCCCCGACCAGATAGGGATTCATCGGGTTCACCGAATATTTCCGGGTCGGCGCGACATAGGTCACGCTGGTGCGCATATTGAAATTGCCGTCTTCAAAAAGAATATCGGTATCGGCGGTGCCGCGCGAAAAACCGCCAGCGTGCGCCGAGCCCATCAAAGTCAGCGAAAAGCACCCTGCCCCCAGCAGTGCTTTCAGACGCAAATTGTTCATGGATGTCCTCCCCGAATAACTAGTGCGTCAAGCTAGAGCCAATTCAGGTTAACGGTGCAATAACGAATTCGCGGGGCGTACATGTACATGCTCGCCAAAGGCATTTTCGACAAAATGCAGTTAGGTATCGCAAGGCCGAAAAACGGTCCTGCGCGTGCTTATCCGACCGAAAAATGAGGAAGATTCGTTTCAAGAGGCTCAAAAATAGCCATTTTCAGGGGCTTTCGGCCCCATTGTTACATTATGGCAACAATGGGGCTGAAACTTCCGTTTACGTCAAAATTAACGCAACGGAATGCCTACTTTCGAGGCAAAAGGATCGTCATTTTAGAGATGACTAAGGTCCAGCGAATCTATCCTCAACCGGCATCGCGAACCCTGGTCAACGCCACCGAGAGCTTGTCCTGCGCGTCGCGATATTCGGCGAGCTTTTCGCGCTCGGCGTCGACGATCTCGGCCGGGGCGCTGGCGACGAATCTTTCATTCGAAAGCTTCTTGTGCAGGCGCGCGATCTCCTCGGTCACCTTGGCCAGTTCCTTCTGCAGCCGGGCAGCCTCGGCGGAGAGATCGATCAGGCTGCCGAGCGGCAGGCAGATTGTCGCCTCGTTGAGGACGATCTGCGCCGCGCCCTTGGGAGCCGTGTCGGCCAACGAGATGTCGCCGACGCGGGCCAGCCGCTTGATCGCCGAGTCCTCGCGAACCAGCCGCTCGCGCGTCACATCATTGGCGCCGACCACGACCAGCGGCGCGATCGCCGCCGGCGGCACGTTCATCTCGGAACGCACCGAGCGGATGCCGGAGACCAGGTCGACCAGCCAGTTGATGTCGGCGGCGGCATCCGCGTCCTCGAAGTCGGGCGACGGCCAAGCGGCGTGACACAACAGCGAATCGCGCTCCTTGCCCTCGCCCGCCGTCTGCGCCCACAGCTCTTCCGTCATGAACGGCATCATCGGATGCAGGAGCTTGTAGATTTCGTCGAGCACGAAGGCGACGCAGGCGCGGCTCTCGGCCTTGGCCGCCTCGTCCGTGCCCATGAACACCGGCTTCAAGAGTTCCAGATACCAGTCGCAGAACAGGTTCCAGACGAAGCGGTAGGCAGATCCTGCCGCTTCGTTGAAGCGGTATGAAGTGATGCCGTCGGTGATCTCGCGCGCGGCCCGCGTCAACTCAGTCAGGATCCAGCGGTTGACCGCAAGCTTGGCATCATTCAGCCAGAAATCGTCGTTGCGCGCGACTTCGTTCATCTCGGCGAAGCGCGTCGCGTTCCACAGCTTGGTGCCGAAATTGCGGTAGCCGGCGATGCGCGCCGGGTCGAGCTTCACGTCGCGCCCTTGTGCCGCCATCACGGTCAAGGTGAAGCGCAACGCATCGGCGCCATATTCATCGATGAGGTCGAGCGGATCGATGACGTTGCCTTTCGACTTCGACATCTTGGCACCGTTCTTGTCGCGCACCAACGCGTGAACATAGACGGTGTGGAACGGCTCCTCGTCCATGAAATGCAAGCCCATCATCATCATGCGGGCAACCCAGAAGAAGATGATGTCGAAGCCGGTCACCAGCACGTCGGTCTGGTAATATGTCTTCAGCTCCGGCGTCTGGTCCGGCCAGCCCAAAGTCGAGAATGGCCACAGCGCCGAGGAGAACCAGGTGTCGAGCACATCCTCGTCGCGGTTCAGGATCTCGCCCGGCTGGAAGTTTTCCAGCTTGTCCTCGACCCAGGCCTTCCACGGGCCTTCGAGCGCCAGGTAATATTCGATCGCCGCGCTCAGCGCCTCTTCCTCGGTCTTCTCGACGAAGACGCGCCCATCCGGCCCGTACCAGGCCGGAATCTGATGGCCCCACCACAGCTGGCGCGAGATGCACCAGGGCTGGATGTTCTCCATCCAGTCGAAATAGGTCTTTTCCCAATTCTTCGGCACGAAGTTGGTACGGCCTTCGCGCACGGAGGCGATCGCCGGCTTGGCCAGTTCCGCCGCGTTGGCGTACCACTGCTCGGTCAGGAACGGCTCGATCGGCACGCCGCCGCGGTCGCCATGCGGCACGGCATGGCGATGTGGCTCGACCTTTTCCAGGAAGCCGCCTTCTTCCATCAGATCAACGATCTTCTTGCGCGCGACGAAACGGTCGAGCCCGTCAAGCTCGTCCCAGACGGCCTGGCGCTCCGGCGTCGCATCGAGACCGGCGAGGAAGTCTTCATTGTCCTTCAACTTGATGGCGGCTTCGATGGTCAGGATGTTGATCGCCGGCAGCTTGTGGCGCTTGCCGACCTCGAAGTCATTGAAATCATGCGCCGGCGTGATCTTGACCGCGCCCGAGCCCTTTTCGGGGTCTGAATACTCGTCCGCGACCACTGGGATTTTTCTGCCGACGATCGGCAGCACGACGTTCTTGCCGACCAGATGCCGGTACCGCTCGTCATCCGGATGCACCGCCACCGCCGTATCGCCCAGCATCGTTTCCGGGCGCGTGGTCGCGACCGTGATGAAGGTTTTCGGATTTTCCGGATCGAAGGTCTCGCCCTCCAAGGGATAGCGGAAGTGCCAGAGATTGCCGTTGACCTCGTGCTGCTCGACCTCGAGGTCGGAGATCGCGGTTAAAAGTCTCGGGTCCCAGTTCACAAGGCGCTTGTCCTTGTAGATCAGCCCTTCCTTGTAGAGGGTGACGAAGACTTCGAGCACGGCCTTGGACAGGCCTTCATCCATGGTGAAGCGCTCGCGCGACCAGTCGGCAGAGGCGCCGAGCCGCTTCAGCTGGTTGAAGATGGTGCCGCCGGATTCGGCCTTCCACTCCCACACTTTCTCGATGAACTGCTCGCGCGTCAGGTCGCGGCGGTGAATCTGCTTCTCCATCAGCTGCCGCTCGACCACCATCTGCGTGGCGATGCCGGCATGGTCCATGCCCGGCTGCCACAACACGTTCTTGCCGCGCATGCGCTCGAAGCGCACCAGAATGTCCTGCAGCGTGTTGTTGAGCGCATGGCCCATATGCAGCGAGCCGGTGACGTTGGGCGGCGGAATGACGATGGTGAAGGCTTCGGCCCCCTCTTCCGCCCCGGCGCCGGCGCGGAAGGCGTCCGCCTCTTCCCACACTTTGGCGATCTTCGGCTCGACGGTCTTTGCGTCGTAGGTCTTTTCAAGCATGGGGAAACGGTCCGCGCTGTCGGGATTTTGCTGGTTCGGTGTAAATCGGAAGGTCTTGGCCAAGTCAACCGCAAGGGCCGCCTCGGTTCACCAGAAGCAAATAGTCGCTCCCGCCCACATTTCAACGGAGGGTCGTGGCGCTCGGCACTCGCAGCTTGACCGCCGGGCGTCGTAGCCATACCGTGCGGACGCTGCAGTAGGGCGCATCGGCTTCCGGCCGGAGGGGCATTGCCCGCCTACGCCACCTCAACCCCGCAATGCGCCCATGCCGACCCTCGAACACCACAAGAAACAGGCCAAGCTCTATCTCAAATGGCACCGCGAGCGGTACTATCCCGTCGCCGCTGTGATTGGATGGCTCTTGCCGCGTTTTCACGATCTCAGCGACAGCCAGATCCTCGATCACGGCTTCAAGCTTGCCGATGCCCAGGAACTCGTCGCCAGAAAGTCAGGTTTCGAGAGCTGGCAGGCGCTGAAGGAAGGCCTTCAAACCGTGACCGATCATGCAGCAACAGACGCCGCGAAACCGCATCTCGCCTTTGCCGAGCCACAGCTGTTTGTCAGCGACATCGTAGCGGCCTGTAATTTCTATCGGCAAAAGCTCGGCTTCGAGACGCGCTTCACCTATGGCGAGCCGCCCTTCTACGCCCAAATCATCCGCGATGGCGCACGGCTCAACCTGCGCCATGTCGACAAGCCTCCACTCGCCGCCAATTCGACCGATGACCTACTGGCGGCGACGATCGTCGTCGACAACATCAAGGCCCTGTTTCTGGAGTGTCAGGCGGCCACGGCCCCGTTTCACCAGACATTGCGGACCGAACCCTGGGGCGCTCGCACGTTCATCGTCAAGGACCTCGACGGCAACCTCATCTGCTTCGCGACCAGCGCGGGCTGACCTCATCGACAAAAACGCCGCCTCACGGGCGGCGTTTCGAGAGTGATCGTTGGAGGAGATTACTGCGCGCCGCGCGCCACGCGCTCGATCTCCTCGCGCACCAGGCGCTCGACCAGCGTCGGCAGATTGTTGTCCAACCAGTCCTGCAGCATCGGCCGCAGCATCTCCTCGGCCATCTCGTCGAATGTCTTCTTGCTGCGGCTGGCAAAGGCATCGGACAACTCGCCGAAGGCCGCCGCGACCTGCCGGCCCGTGTGTTCGGAGAGGATTGCCGGGCGCGCCGCGGGCGCCTCATTTGCCCCCGCGCGCGCCTGGGCGTCGTCTGCCGGAGCCTCGTTTGAAGACGGCCGTTCGAACGCAGCCTCCACCACCGGTTCACTCGCCGGCGCTTCGGGCTGGGCGACCGGCTTGCGGATGCCCGGTATCGCTTTCGCCTGCTCTCCGACCGCCGCGATCTCGCGCCGCCAATCGGCAACGATGGCATCGCTTGTCGCGCTGGCCTGCGGGGCGGCCGGCGCTTCGGTCGCTGTGACGGGCGCCGGCTCCGCGGCGATCCTGGCGCTGACCTCGGCAAGCGTCATCGACGGCTTGAGCGGCACGGGATCGGCGCGCGTCTGCGATTCCATGCGCGCAATCACCGGCTCGGGCGACGGCGCCTGGACTTCCGCGAGCGCGACCGGCTTCCTGGTTTCGGGGGCAGCATGCAACTCGGCGCGAAAAGCATCGACATCGGCGGCGGGAGCCTCGCCCGGCGACGGCTCAAGATCCTGCCGCAGCTCTTCGGTCTCGCCCGGCTGCTTGCGACCGTTGTCGCTGTCCTCGATGATCCTCCTGATGGAAGCCAGTATCTCTTCCATGGAAGGTTCGCGCTGTGCGCTGCTTGCCGTTGCCATCGTCACATCCGCCGCCCTTGTGACCTGTTACTCTTCCGCTCCGGCAGAAGCCGGATTCGAATCATGGCGACAGCGTAACCGACGGATCGCTGCACGAGAATCCCCAATCTGGGGACATGTGGGATTTCAACAGATTAGAAGCAATTCCGGGAAAAGTGTGAAAACGGCTTTCCCGGGAAAGCGCATAGCGCTTTCCCTCGGGAATTGCGTCAATGCAAAGGAATAGAGCAGGAAACCAGAGCGGAACCGGTTTCAAGCCAGGTTCCGCTCAGACGGGCCCGACACAAGTCGAGCCTCAGGCGTTTAGCGGCCGTCCGGCGTACGCACGCCGATCCACTTGTCCTTGACAGCGTTGTAGTGCTCTTCGGGCTTGTACTTGGTAACCTGCAAGGCAAGCCGGTCGACCGACAGGCGACCCATCGCCGACAGGATGGCATAGCTCGCCACCACCACATCGTGTTCGGAATTGGCCTGGTTGATCTTGGCGGTGATGACGGCGGCCTGCGCGTTGAGGACGTCGAGCGTGGTCCTCTGGCCGACATTGCGCTCTTCGATGACGCCGTTCAGCGCCAGTTGCGCGGCGTCGATCACTTGCTTGTTGGCCGAGACGCTCTGCTGCGCGGCGGTGTATTGCGACCATGCGGTGGCAACGGCCTGGCGAACCTGGTCGCGGCTGACGTCGACCTGGATGCGGGCCTGGCCAAGCGATTCCTTGTTCTGCCGCACGACCGCCGAGGTCCGACCGCCCGAATAGATCGGAATGGTGAGCGTCGCACCGATATTGGCCGAGGTCGAATTGCCGTTGGAACCGGAAAGGTCGGGGATGGCGTTGCGGTAGTTTTCCGAAATGCCGGCCGACGCGGACAGCTGTGGCAACAGCGCGCCCTCCGCTGACTTCACCGAGAACGCCGCCGCGTCGACCAGATGCTGCGTAGCGAGAATGGCCGGGTGTTCATTAGCCCCGATCGCAATCGCCGCATCGAGGCTCGACGGCAGCAGCCTGCCCAACGGCGAAGCGGGCTTGAGCTTGCCCGGCTCGTCGCCGACGACCTGGTGGTAGGTCGCGGCACTGGCCAGCGCCTGCGCGCGGGCGGCACTCAGCGAGGCCACCGCCGAGGCACGCGACGCATCGGCCTGCGCGACATCGGTGCGCGTGCCCTCACCAACCTCGAAACGCGAGCGCGCGGCACGCGCCTGCTCGGTCAGGAACTGCAGGTTCTGCTCCGTCAGCACCGCGATCTGCCGATCCCGGATCACGTCCATATAGGCCGTGGCTGCGCTGAACAGCGTGTTCTCTTCGGTATTGCGCAGGCTCTCGACCGATGCCTTTACCTGGGCTTCAGCCGCCGCCACGTTGTTTTTCGTCTGAAAGCCGTCAAACAGCGACTGGTTGATCTGAATGCCGTAACCGCCACTCGTCAGCTTCGAATTACCGCCGCCATTTGCCTGGCGCGTGTTTGTATAATCGATGGAAGCCGATCCAGTAATCGTTGGGCGCCAGCCTGATTTGGCAATCGCCACGCCTTCGTCGGTGACGCGTACACCGGCGCGGGATGAATTCAGCGTGGAATTGTATTGATAAGCCTTGGCGAGCGCGCCTGTGATGGTTTCCGCCGAAGCGGTTAGTGGGGACAGCGCGGTCGCGGAGACGAGGACGGCGGCAAAAAAGCTCTTGGATACAGACGGCACGGGTATATCCCTCATTCGTTTCCCATGGGAACTACGCCGCTCCAGCTTCTCGTTAGAGCAGCCGGAGTGGCGTGTTTCATTCCCTGTCGCTCGGTCCCAAAGTGCCCCCAGTCTGGGATCGCAACGATTGTTCAAATGCAAGCGACCATGACAAAGCCTCTGCTGCAAGGCAAAATCATTCAGAATTCAAAAGCATGCTCACGTTCGAATCCAGGTAGTGGCTTAATTGCCGCATTAAATGCCCTTCTCCCGGTTACAACCCCCCCGGCCTTGAAAAAAAGTCGCGCAACGCCGGAATTGCCCCGCCCTTCGACCGCGACGAGTCGGCCGCCTTCGGCGAGCTGATCGAGCAACGACGCCGGCACTTTCTCGACGCTGCCGCCGATGAAGATGACGTCATAGGGTGCCTTGGCCGCATGACCCTGCGCCAGCGCGCCCTGGACCACGGTCACATTGCCGCAGCCAAGGCCGGAAAGCGTCGATGCCGCGGTTTGCGCCAGCGTCGAATCGCTTTCGAGCGCCACGACCGACCTCGCCAGCCGCGACAGGATGGCTGAGGCGTATCCGGTGCCACAGCCGACGTCGAGCGCCGAATCGGTCGCATTGATCTCGGCCAGCTGCATCAGCTTGGCCAGCGGCGATGCTTCCATCAGATAGCGCGCACCATCGGCGCCGTCGGCAATGCGGATGTCCTCGTCGATATAGGCGAGATCGCGCTGGCGGTCGGCAACGAAGACCTCGCGCGGCACGGTAAGCATGGCCTCCAGCAGCGGGGCGCTGGTCACGTCGGTGGTGCGAACCTGACCGTCGACCATCTTGACGCGAAGCTCGGAGAAATCAGCGCTCATGTTCCAACCAATCCGCTTGCCGCGCCAGAACCGCGGTTCATTTCGATGAGAACGTCAGGCTCCGGCGCTGAGCGCGCGGGAGCCCGGGTATTGGAGGCCTCGCCCGGAATCGAACCGGGGTGCAAGGATTTGCAGTCCTCTGCGTAACCACTCCGCCACGAGGCCTCGTTGCTCCCGGCGTTCCACCCGGTTCCAATAGGTTGCGGCGAAAATGGCGTCAAGCGGCCACCACGCATTCGGCGCGGTTTCCTCTGCAAGAATCCGACCCTCCACATCGATCGCCGTGGTCACAATGGGTCACGACGCATATTAGACGATCATTAAGTATACCAGGAGATCACGAGAAACTCCACGCCCCCCGCCACCGTTGAGAAACGAGGAGGATTTCGCCATGCGGCCGGCAACGCCCAACACCGGAACGAACGCCTGGGACGGCTTGTCGCGATCAGCATGCGAGGCGTTGCTGCGCCATGCCATCGACTGCCTGGCGATAGATGGCACCGCCAGGCTTTCGCCGCGGGACCGCGCGCGCCTGGCCTCGGCTGCCGCCGTTCTCAGGGAAATCCGCGAGGATTTGGGAAGAGGTGCGAACCGAAAAGCGGATTCGCCAAAATCCGAAACCCGAACAAGGGCATAACGCAGCGGAAGAACGGCATGGTCAAACGCCCGGTTTGGTGCCCGTCGTTCCATCCGGCCGACGCCGCCGCTCCCACCAGACGACGAAGCGACGCCGGTGGCGCCGCACCATGGCGAATTCATAGGAAAGCACCAGCAATCCGATCGGAACCATCCAGAAGCCAAGGATCGGCAGAAAGCCAAGAATGCCGCCGATGGTCAAGAGAATGCCGATCGTGATTCTGAGGCCGCGCGATTGCGGCATGGTGAATTCGCGGCCGAAAATCGAGATCTTTCGTGCCGGTATCCGGTTTTCGTCTGCTGCGGTCATCGCCAATGGCTGTCCATCTGGTCGCTCGAAAAAGCCTGTTTACGAAAGCCGCGACCGCCGTTTCGGTTCCGCGCCCATCGCCAAGACGGCTAATATGAGGGCGGACGCGGCCGATTGCGAGAAACCCGCCGCGCGAAAAAGTCTCGGAAAAAAGCGAAATGCTTCTTTGCAAAGGCGAAAGGTGTTTGCTATAGGCTGCGCCACTTGCTGAAGAGCATCCGTTCCCCGGTAGCTCAGTGGTAGAGCAACCGGCTGTTAACCGGTTGGTCGCTGGTTCGAATCCGGCCCGGGGAGCCAAACATTTTCAAACACTTAGGAATGATGCCTGCCTGAGCGCGAAATTGCGCTTTTGCCTTATGGGGCTACGTCTGGGCTACAATCGCCAATTTCCCCATCCCTTCCGGTCGTGATGTTGCTTTCGCACGCGTTCCTGCGCGACTATCCAACTTTCAATGAAAGGGGCTAGCGCGATGCCGTCCAAGGTTTGGAACGCTGTTGCGTCTGCGGCAGTTGGGGGCGTCGTCGGGATTGGCGGGACCGTCACCACCGGTGCTTTCGGATACCTCGACAATAACCGAGAGCTCGACATCGAGATGGTCAAAGTCGAGCTTTCGATTTTGGCAGGAGAAAACAAGGACACTTCCCTGCCAGGCCGAAAATTCGCCTAGCCGTTCGACTGCTCCGCATCGCGAACGTTCTAGGCGCCGCAGGGGACCGCGTCATAGACCAAGCAAAGCGGGAGATCGCCCAATGACCGCTCACGTCATAACGTTGGGACCTTTCGGTATGCCGGCGCGGATGAACCCGCCCGATGGCGCCAGTCAGTCGAGAAGCGTCTGAACAGCCTCCTAGAACGCGCCATGGGCCTGATTACGTCGTTCGTTCGCATGTTTCTCCTATATTAGCATTGCGGCATATACTTGCCATGCGGCGCCTAGAGCGGAGACCCAAATGGGCGGCTATAAGGCCTGGCATGATATTATTCACGACCATCAGGTCGAAAGTTTCGCTTCAGAGAACGGTTTGACTGCGGACCTGGTCTGGGAGTTGATCCTAAAACACGGTAACAGCCGCAAGGCCGTGATCAAAGCTGCTCAGGGCGCCCTCGAATCGGCCGGCGTCGAGTTCACCACCGAAAATGGCGGCGGCGCTGGGGTGAGGATCAGGAAGCCATGAGGTCTTCTTGATTGGAAACCCGCAATCGCAGAAGGCCCCGTTGGTGCTGTTTGTTGCCGGCCTGCGCGTTCCGCGATCGCACCATAGGCGCCGGCGGCAACCGCATATTAGCATGTCCTTGTGGCGGACATGTTTCCGCCTGGCCGGCGCCTTTTACCCCAACGCCCCCCGCCCAACGAGGCGTCGGCCCCCTTTCATCGTCGCTCGAAAGTCGGTTTCCAGTCGCGGCTCCGCTCCCGTTGCTGTCCCTCGTAGTCAGGAATGCAAGAACACCGGGCGCCGATCGCGGCCCGCGGCCTTGCAGTGCGAGCAGACGAACAGCCCGACAAGATCCTGATGCATTGAGCGGTGGCCGGGTTCAAGGCGGCCTGTGAGCGCTTGTATATCGAGTTTGGCCGATCGGCAGCACATGGAATGGCTGCAGTCGACGTAGACGCTTTCGCGTGCGGCAAGTGTATGGGCGAGAGTCTCGAGAGGCACGGCGATCTCCCTTGGGGGGCGCGGCAACCGGAGGATCATGTTTCTGATCTCGGTGACGATGGAAGCCGGCTTGCGCACGATTTGGAGAATCCCAGCCATCTATGGCATTGTATTTATTAACGCTAATATGAGGGGCGACCGACTTCGTGAGACATTCCGAAACCATCAGTTTTTGAAGCAGGAGCATGGCCGACACCAAACCGTCGCCCCCAACTGTGGAAATCAGCCAATCCCTAGGCGAGTGGGTTGTTAGGATCGTAACAACGGACGGCAACACCTATTCCAGAGCCTTCGAACGTGAGTCCGATGCCGTCGCTTTCGCTGTGAATCAGCGTTTGCATTTGGGATTGCAACTTCCGCCGCCTGACTAGTCGCCCTGAACTGGCACCTTGCTTAGGCCTTTGTCCTCCTGGACTGGCCCGGGTTCAGGAAGCCATCCCTTATCAGGTCCAACGCGTCGAGCGCGTCTTCATCCAACAAGTTTGTCAAGGGCACTCCACCCACGCGTACAACCTTGTTGTTGTCTATGTCGTAGACCTCCCAGAGCCCATCGCTGATTCTTCGGATTGCGTGCCGTCTCTCCATAAGGAGTCTCTAATAAACGAGTCACCGAAGCGCCAGCAAGAAAACTCGATCCAAAGAGTTAACGGTGGAAAACCATGCTCGCTTTGACAAGCTCCTGCGAATGACGCGCAAAGAGGCCGCGTCAGATCAAACTGGCAATCAGACGTTTCCAACAAGGCGAGTTCGCCGGCGCCATCATCTCAAATCGTCAACCACTTCCGAAAGTGAGCAAGGTTGAGTTTGTGGTCGAACGATGCTCGACCTTAAGGGCAAAGAGGATGGCGAAACATGCCGCTGGCCTGGCTACCAGCCCAAGCGAACTATCTGGGAAAGCTCGGCAATGTCGCCATAGATCATCGAACCCTTGACGAGAAAACATTTGTTACCGAGAACTTTGAAGAGTGGGCTCGACGCGGTGCAAGCCGGCCGGTCCTTGTCCTTGGCATCCGCATAGCCGATGCTGATGGCAAGGACAGCGATAGCAATGAGTGTCGTCTTGGTCATATTGGGCCACCCACCAGCGAGCCTCTGCAAAACATAGGACGTGAGCGTCTATTAGCACTTGCTCATATTAGCCTTCATCCATCAATCAAATGAAGCGGACCCGTCTTCGATCGCGCGCTAAAGGTAGATCAAAGCCGGCGGAGACGAGAGGGCAGCCCGGGGCGAGCGCTATAAAAATCGATGTTTCACCATTGCTTCCTAAGGAGCTTGCGATGGATCACGTGGGGGCCTAACAGCGAGGTCAATCTTTGCGTTGAAGTTGTCGAAGCCTGCGGAGCCATCCCACGGTGCCCCCTCACGCCATACCGACAATGCTCTGCGCATGGGCATGGAGATGTTGGGCGGCCCGCCGGTATTCGATCGCGTCGCCGCTGCAAACAACCAGGAACTGCGCCGCGAACTCGCGCGTATTTGTGGCCGGTTTGGCGAGCATGGCCTTCGCAATCTCCGATATGTCTTGATAGACGCGTTTCAGATCGCGGTCGGAAATGTCCAGGGAGATCGAATTCATCATTGCCTCCCAGCGCCGAAAACCCGCCAGGATGGGACTTTCGTTCGAGTTTGCGGCAAAAATCTCTTCCGGTGCAGCGGCCCCTATACGCGGAAAGGAGACCATCGTGCCTACCACCGTGCGTCTTGTCATTGCATCAAACATCAAGCCCGAACTCCTACGACTGAACGCAATTCTGTAGGGCCGGCGATCCGGTGGCACATTGTTCTGCGTCAAATTTCGGCAACGTCGAAAACCGGCATTGCCTCCGCAGAGCTTGAGGGAGGACTTCGGCTGGTGGGTTGAAGGAGCCAATTCATCGCAATGTCGCCCCGCTCCCGCTTGCGCGCGGTTGTCCGCCGCGCGATAGATGCCTCGGTTCAGGGAGGAATCATGCGCAAAATCCTGGTTTCGGTTCTGCTGGCCGCGGTTGCGCTTTACGCGAATTGCGCTCTGGCACTGGACAGCAGCAGCACGCCTGTCGTCGTCACCCCGCTCGCATCACGCACGACCACCGCTTCCGGCCAGCCGATCACGCTGCCGCAGAAGAACGTGCAGGTGCTGGTGTCGACCTATGACATCGCGCCGGGCGCGACCTTGCCGGTGCACCGGCACCCCTTCCCGCGCTATGCCTATGTCGAGGCCGGAACGCTGAAGGTCACCAATGTCGAGTCCGGCAACAGCAACACCTACAAAACAGGCGATTTCATCATCGAGATGATCGGCCAGTGGCATCAGGCCACGAACATCGGCGGTGGCCCGGTCAAGCTCCTTGTGATCGACCAGGTCGAGCAAGGCGCCAAGAACACGGAATTGCGGCAGTAGCCAAGCGTCATGCTCATGTGCCGAAAGGCGAGAGGCAACACGCCGCCCGCCTACCCGCTCCGTATCGGATAACCATCCTGCCCCCAGCGCAGGACCAGTGCTCAGCCCCAGCTGCCGACCATCTGTCGTGTCGTCGCATTCAGCCGGTTGAAGGCGTTGATCAGGGCGATCTGGACAACCAGCGCGGCAAGCGCCTTTTCATCATAGTGGCGGGCGGCTTCGTCCCAGACATCGTCCGGCACGGCGTCGGGCCGGTCGGCGAGCCTCGTGCCGGCCTCGGCCAGCGCCAGGGCCGCCCGTTCGGCGTCGGTGAAGTAGGGCGTCTCGCGCCATGCCGCCAGCGCAAAAATGCGCTCGTCCTTCTCGCCGGCCTTCTTCAGTTCGCGCGCGTGCATGTCGACGCAGAGGCTGCAGGCATTAATCTGGCTGGCGCGCAGATGAATGAGCTTGCGCGTCACATAGGGTATGTCGGCCGCCTCGGTCGACTTGTCCAACGCCAGCAGCGCCTGCAGGGCGCCTGGGATGAGCATCACGGGATTCTTGAGTCTGGCTTGCATGGTCTTCTCCTTTTTAGGCGTTTCGTCAGGACGTGTTTTGCCGAGCCCGGAAGCAGCGCATCCGGGATTTCAGCAGATGGAATTTCGGCTGCCGCCGCACGGCCAACGGTCAATCCATAACCGTATAGCTATGGGTTATTCATAACTACACAGTTATAAGACTGTCAAGCGGGGAAATGTGCGGCTGGTCCAAATGGCGGTGCGCCGTTCACGCTTTCGCGCCAGCCGCCCGGGTGCTAGGGCTTTGCGCAACATCATGGACTGGATCGCCCCTTGACCACGGAAACACACCCACCGCTGATCGAAATATGTGTCGAAGGCATCGATGGCCTGCTCGCCGCGCAGGCCGCCGGCGCCGACCGGGTCGAACTGTGCGCCAGCCTGGTCGAGGGCGGCATCACGCCGAGCCTCGGCACGGTGCGCGCGGCTCTCGACCAGGCGACCGTGCCGTTTCACGTCATGGTGCGGCCGCGCGGCGGCGATTTTCTCTACAGCGAGACCGAATACCGCTCGATGCTCGCCGATGTCGCGGCGCTGCGCGATCTCGGCGTGCCGGGCGTGGTGTTCGGCTGCCTGAACGCCGACGGCACCATCGACGAAGAGCGCATGAGCGAATTGACCGAGGCCGCCGGCTCCCTGAACGTCACCTGCCATCGTGCCTTCGACATGACACGCGATCCGGCCGAGGCGCTGGAAGCGCTGATCCGCTGCAAGGTCGGCCGCGTGCTGACCAGCGGCCAACGCGACACCGCGATCGAAGGCTTGTCGTTACTGGCGGATCTCGTGCGGCAGGCCGGCGACCGCATCATCATCCTCGGTTGCGGCGGGCTCGATCTCGGCAACATCGCCGAGGTGCGCCAAAGGACCGGACTGGCCGAAATGCACTTTGCAGCGCTGAAGGACGTGCCAAGCGCGATGCACTACCGCAATCCCAAGGTTGGCATGGGCGGCTCCGATCTCGATCGCGAATACCGCAACACAGTGACCGACACACCGCAGGTGGCGGCGACGATCGCGGCGGCCAAGGCATGACCGCCCCGATAGACCGCATAGCGCAAGGCGACGAAGGGGACGTACTGGCGCTCAACAACGAGCATGCCGCCGAACTGTCCTGGCTCGAAGCCGAGCGGCTGTCGTTCCTGCTCGGCGAGGCGTTCTACGCACGGCGCATCGGCGATCTCGAAGCCTTCATCATGACCTTCGACCAGGAAGCCAACTACGACAGCCCGAACTTCATCTGGTTCCGCGAACGCTACGAACGCTTCATCTATGTCGACCGCGTCGTCGTGGCGGCGCATGCAAGGGGCCGCGGCCATGCGCGCCGGCTCTATGAGGACCTGTTCGAACATGCCGAACGCGCCGGCCACACGCTGGTCACCTGCGAGGTCAACGCCGATCCGCCCAACCCCGTCTCGGATGCCTTCCACGCCGCGCTGGGCTTTACCGAGGTCGGCGAAGCGGTGATCCACGGTGGCAAGAAAGCGGTGCGTTATTACGTCAAGCAGATCGTCACCTGATTGCTGGCCGAATAAAGAAGATTCTCCTAATATAAGCGTTCCGCCAAAATGGAGGAACCGCGATGCCTAGCAACGTCTTCCGCTTCGACGAAAGCTGGGACATTCCCGAAGGCACGCCGCAGCAAGTGTGGGACGTGCTCTCCGACGCCGAATTGCTCCCGCTCTGGTGGGGCGAGGTCTACAAGGAAGTGGTTCCGCTCGACCGCAAGGGCAAGGCATCAGTCGGCTCGCGGGCAAGGGCACGGGCGCGCGGCGCCCTGCCCTATGAGCTGAACTTCATCATCGAGGCCGCCGAACTCGAGCCTGGCAGGCTGGTCGTCGTGAAAACCTTTGGCGACTTCGACGGGCTATGGCGGGCCGAACTGTCGCCGTCAGGCAGCGGCACCCATGTCCAACTGACCTGGCAGGTCACTGTCGAGAGGCCGATCCTCAAATTCCTGGCACCCCTGCTGCGGCCGGCCTTCGCCTGGAACCATCGCTGGACAACGCCGCGTGGCGAAGCCGGCCTGCGGCGCTATCTCAGGCTCGCAACAACAGTGCCTCGGCGCGATGACGCCTGAATCACCAGTTGCGGTTCAACCATTCACGCACCGGCCGCTCGATGAGGTAATAGCTGCAGAGCGCGCAGGCAAAGACCCCGGCCAGCATCGGCCACGGGCTGATGCCTTGTTCATAGACGAATTTGTAGAAGGGCTGCTGCCACAGATAGAGTGAGTATGACCACAGGCCCAACGTCGCCATGGGCCAGGACGAGAGCAATTTGGAAAAGATTGGCGTGCTGAAATCGAGCGCATTGACAGCCAGCGCCAGCAGCGGCACCGCAAGGAGATAGTGGATCGGCGTCGGCACCGGGTCCATGAACAGCAAAACCGCGACCGCCGCCGCTGCCAGGGCGACATAAGGCCCCTTCAGCACCGCCGGCAGGCGGCCTTCCGCCTTGAGCAGGCAGATCGAAGCCGAAAGCAGGATCGAAGCGATGTGCACATCGGTGCGCCAGTAGGTGGCCTCGTAGTCCAGCCTGAACACCCAGTACGACACCGCGCCATTGGCCATTGCGAGCAAGGCGAGCGTCACCAGCAAAGGAATGACGCGATTGCGTCTGGAGACGAGCGCGCTGATCAACGCCAGGATGATGTAGGCATGCTCCTCGACACAAAGCGACCAGATATGGTCGAGCGCTCCGGCGCGGGTGACGAGAATTCCGGCGTAATTGTAGGTGAATGTCAGCGCCGTCAGCGCGGCCTTCCATTTGAAGGCGATGAACGTGCCGGAGAGCGCGATCATGGTGACGATGACGAAGACCAGAAGCGCCGGGTAGATGCGCGAGAAGCGGCGCTTGAAGAACTTCTTCAGCGGGTAGCGTTCGATGAACAGGATCTCGGCCATCAGCCGGCCGCTGAGCACGAAGAAGAATTCGACGCCAAGCACGCCCAGATTGATTCCGGGCACCGGGAAAAAATGGCCGATCAGCACCAGGGCGATCGACAGGCCGCGCCAGCCGTCGAGATAGGCCAGTCTAGTCCTAGCCGATCGGTCGACGGCGGATCGGGACGGAACCATCTGGGTCGCGGTAATTTCGGACATGCCGATCCTTCGCATTGGCATGCGAAAGGGCACGGCGGTAAATATCCGAACCCGGCTCGCATTCCCGCCCCAACCCATACTGCAGTGCAATATAAGTTTGTGCAAGTGCGAGATTGGCGGCGATGCGGTTCCTTGGGCAGCAAACTGCCGGAAATGCTTCGAGCAAAAGACCAGTCGCGTGGCGAAATTCCTTCACGAGCCGCACGGCTACACACCATCGCGTACGAAAAAGGGGCCAAGATGGCCCCTTTGATGTCGGCAACCGATGCTGTCAGGCGTTGGCTGCCGCCACCGCGCGCTTGGCCATGACCGCGATCAAATTGGCGCGGTAGTCGGCGGAAGCGTGGATGTCGCTCATCAGGTTCTTCGCCGGCACTTTCACGCCGGCGAGAGACGCGGCGTCGAAGTTCTTCGCAAGGGCTGCCTCGATCTCCTTCGCGCGGAACACGCCGTCGTCACCGGCGCCGGTCACCGCAACGCTGACGCCGTCCTTGCCCTTGGCCACGAACACGCCGACGATTGCATAGCGAGAAGCGGGGTTGCGGAACTTTTCATAAGCCGCCTTGGCCGGCGCGGTGAAGGAGACCGCCGTGATGATCTCGCCATCCTTCAAGGCCGTTTCGAACAGCCCTTTGAAGAACTTGTCGGCCGATATCTCGCGCTTGTTGGTGACGATGGTGGCGCCCAATGCCAGAAGGGCCGCCGGATAGTCGGCCGCCGGATCGTTGTTGGCGATCGAACCGCCGATCGTGCCCTTGTAGCGCACCGCCGGGTCACCGATCAGCGACGCCAGATGGGCAATTGCCGGGCAGGCCTTCTTAAGCTTCTCGTCGTTGGAGACGTCGAAATGCGTGGTGGCCGCGCCGATGGTGACCGTCTTTCCCGACACCTTGACGCCCTGCATCTCCTTGATGCGCGACAGATCGACGAGATCGGAAGGAGCCGCCAGCCGCGTCTTCATGGCAGGTATCAGCGTCATGCCGCCGGACAGCAGTTTGGCGTCGCCGCTCTTCACCAGCTTGGCGGCATCCGCGACCGAGGCGGCGCGATGGTAGTTGACCGAATACATGGCTGTTCCTCCTCAGTGCTTCGCGGCGCGGATCGCGGCCCACACGGTGGGCGGCGAGGCGGGCATGGCGATATCGGCGATGCCGATGGCATCGGTGATGGCGTTGATCACCGCCGGCGGCGAGCCGATGGCGCCGGCCTCGCCGCAACCCTTGATGCCGAGCGGATTGCCCGGGCATGGCGTGTTCGAGGTCGAGACCTTGAACGACGGCAGGTCGCCCGCGCGCGGCATGGTGTAATCCATGTAGCTCGCGGTCAGCAGCTGTCCGCTGGCATCGTAGTGGGCGCCTTCCAGCAGCGCCTGGCCAATCCCTTGCGCGATGCCGCCATGCACCTGGCCCTCGACGATCATCGGATTGATGATGTTGCCGAAATCATCGGCGGCCACGAACTGGACGACCTCTGTCGTTCCGGTCTCCGGTTCGATCTCGACCTCGCAGATGTAGCAGCCCGCCGGGAAGGTGAAGTTCGACGGATCGTAGAAGGCCGTTTCCTTCAATCCGGGCTCCATCCCTGCCGGCAGATTGTGGGCGGTATAGGCGGCCAGCGCCACCTGGAACCACGGCACGTTCTTGTCGGTACCGGCAACCTTCAGCGCACCGTTCTCGATGACGATGTCGCCCTCGTCGGCTTCGAGCAAGTGGGCGGCGATCTTCTTGGCCTTGGCCTCGACCTTGTCGAGTGCCTTTGATATCGCCGACATGCCGACCGCGCCCGAGCGCGAACCGTAAGTGCCCATACCCATCTGCACCTTGTCGGTGTCGCCATGGACGATCGAAACCGAATCAATCGGCACGCCGAAACGCTGGTTGACCAGTTGCGCGAAGGTCGTCTCGTGGCCCTGGCCATGGCTGTGCGAGCCGGTCAGCACCTCGATCGTGCCGACGGCGTTGACGCGCACTTCGGCCGATTCCCAAAGGCCGACACCGGCGCCGAGCGAGCCGACCGCCGCCGACGGCGCGATGCCGCAGGCCTCGATGTAACAGCTCATGCCTATCCCGCGCAGCAGGCCCTTCTTGGCGGCCGCCGCCTTGCGTTTGGCAAAGCCGGCATAGTCCGAAGCTTTCATGGCCGCGTCGAGCGAGGCGCCGTAGTCGCCGGCGTCATAGTTCATGATCACCGGTGTCTGGTGCGGGAAGGAGGTGATGAAGTTCTTGCGCCGCAATTCGGCAGGCGACACGCCAAGCTCGCGCGCGGCCGCTTCCATCGTGCGTTCCAGGAGATAGGTGGCTTCCGGCCGCCCTGCCCCGCGATAGGCATCGACAGGCGCCGTGTTGGTATAGACCGTGCGCACATTGGCGTGGATGGCCGGAATGTCGTACTGGCCCGAAAGCAGCGTCGCGTAGAGATAGGTCGGCACGCAGGACGAGAACAGCGACATATAGGCGCCGAGATTGGCGATCGTGTCGACCTTCAGCCCGGTGATCCTGTTGTTCTTGTCGAAAGCCATTTCCACCGTCGAGACATGGTCGCGGCCATGCGCGTCGGAGAGAAAACTCTCGGTGCGGTCGGCGACCCATTTGACCGGCACGCCGGTTTTCTTGGAAGCCCACAGGCAGACGATCTCTTCGGGATAGATGTAGATCTTGGAGCCGAAGCCGCCGCCGACATCCGGCGCGATGACGCGCAGCTTGTTTTCCGGCGCGACATTGTAGAAGGCGCTCATCACCAGCCGCGCGACATGCGGGTTCTGCGAGGTCGTCCAGCAGGTGTAATGGTCCTCGGCCTTGTCGTAGTGGCCGAGAGCCGCGCGCGGCTCCATGGCATTCGGCACCAGCCGGTTGTTGACGATCTTCATGCGGGTGACATGCGCCGCTGCCTTGATCGCCGCGTCGGTCGCCTTGGCATCGCCGATCTCCCAGTCGAATATCAGATTGTTCTCGGCCTCGGCATGGATCTGCGGCGCGCCCTTTTCGAGCGCCTTGGTGGCTTCGACGACGGCCTTCAATTCCTTGTAGGTGATCTCGACCGCCTCTGCCGCATCACGGGCCTGCCCCTTGGTCTCGGCCACGACGACGACGACGGCGTCACCGACATAGCGCACCTTGTCGACGGCCAACGGCGACCAGGCGCCCATCTTCATCGGCGAACCGTCCTTGGAATGGATCATCCAGCCGCAGATGAGGTTGCCGATGCCATCGGCCTTGAGCTCCTTGCCGGTCAGCACGCCGATGACGCCGGGCATGGCTTGCGCTCGCTTGACGTCGATCTTCTTGATCTGCGCATGCGCGTGCGGGCTGCGCACGAAGGCGGCATGCTTCATGCCGGGAACCACCATGTCGTCGACATAGCGGCCGGCGCCGGTGATGAATCTTTTGTCTTCCTTGCGCGCGACCCGAGCGCCAACACCTTCAATGCCCATCAGAAATTCCTCCCGAGATTGTAGGGGAGCAGGTGAGTTGGGCAGTACGGCAAGTAGGGAAAAACTGGTTCCGGTTCCCTACTGCCTTACTGCCTACTGCCTACCGCTCGTTCACGCAGCTTGTTTCGCCTTGCCCTTGGCCCCTTTTGCCATCGTCTTCGATGCGGCGAGGATCGCCTTGACGATGTTGTGGTAGCCGGTGCAGCGGCAGATATTGCCTTCCAGTTCGGCTCGCACCGTCGCCTCGTCGAGGCCTTCGGGATGGCGGTTGATCATGTCGGTTGCCGCCATGATCATGCCAGGCGTGCAGAAACCGCATTGCAGGCCGTGATGTTCCTTGAAGGCGGCCTGCACGGGATGCAGGTCGGCGCCATTGGCGAGACCTTCGATCGTTACAATGCTCGAGCCGGACGCCTGTACCGCGAGCATGGTGCAGGACTTCACCGCCTTGCCGTCGACATGGACGACGCAGGCCCCGCATTGCGAGGTGTCGCAGCCGACATGCGTGCCGGTCAGGCCGAGATTCTCGCGCAGGAAGTGAACCAGCAGCGTTCGGTCCTCGGCGGCCCCGCTGACCCGCCTGCCGTTCACCATCAACGAAACGTCCGACATGAATCCTCCCTGGGTATCAACCTTGGTCATCACGCTGCCGACGCGCCGCTGGCACTTCGGCCATGCGTTATTCGTACACTGCACAACGCACAAAAAACAGCGCGACGGAAAAGGCGGATCATTGTACTTTCGGTCATGGCCAAGGTCGAAGGCGCATTCCCCTCGCCCCATTGCCAAAACGCCGATTGGAAGCAACAATATCCTTCGACGCCCGCGCGCCAGAAGCCTGTAAAAACAGCCGCGTATAAAAACAGCGTCGGAGGAAATGCGGGAGAACGCCGCTGACCAGTTCACGGACGCGCTACGCCTGCGGCTTGTCGGCGCTGACCACGGACGAGCCCGACCTGGATGCTTTCGCTCGCGCGGTGGCCAGCGAGGCCGCGGCAATCGACGCCGGCTTTGCCCTCGTGTTCTTCTCCCAGAGCCTTGTCGAGGCCGGCGCCCTGTCGCGAGCACTCTCGGCGCACGCGCCGGGGCTCCACCATGCCGGCTGCTCCACCGCCGGCGAGATCACGCCGCAGGGGCTAGAGGAAGGTCACATGCTGGCGATGCTGCTTCCCTCGGCGTCGTTCACCGCGGTCAGCGCCATGGTCGACAATCTATCCTCGTCGGGCATGGACAGGATCACCGGCGAGGTCGAGGCCCTGCGGCGCACGCTGCGCGTCCGGGTCGGCGGGGAGCGGACCAGGAACACCTTCGCGCTCTGCTTCATCGATGGGCTGTCCTATGCAGAGGAAGCGGTCAGTTCGGCCATCCACTGGGGCCTTGACGACATACCTCTGCTCGGTGGCTCGGCCGGCGACGATCTGAAATTCGAGACGACGCGGCTGATCTCGAACGGCAGGGTCACCTCGGACAGCGCCATCATCGTGCTGATCGCCACGGAAATTCCGTTCCACGTCTTCAAGACCGACAATTTCGTTCCGACCGACGAAAAACTGGTGGTCACGGCGTCCGATGCCGATCACCGCATCGTACGCGAGTTCAACGCCACCAATGCGGCGGAAGAATATGCCGCTTCCGTCGGTATCGTCCCGCAGACCCTGACGCCGCTGAGCTTCGCCTCGCACCCGGTGGTGGTGAAGGTGGGCGGTGAATATTACTGCCGCTCGATCCAGAGGATGCACGCCGACGGCTCGCTGTCGTTCTTCTGCGCCATAGACGACGGCGTCGTATTGTCGATCGCCCAGCCCAAGGACATGGTGGAATCGACACGCGCGGCCTTGCGCGAGGTCGAGGAGAGGCTTGGCGGCATCGACCTGATCCTCGGCTTCGACTGCGTGCTACGCCGGCTCGATGCGCGCAACCGGCAAGTTTTTCGTGACATTTCGGAACTCTACCGGGTCAACAATGTCGTCGGCTTCGGCACGTATGGCGAACAGTACCGGTCGATGCATTTGAACCAGACCTTCACCGGCATTGCCTTTGGCGAACGGCAAGCGGCGGAATAGGGGCCGCAGAGTAACAAGATGCCGCTCAAGGATATAAACGACCTCGAAAAGCTGAAGAAGATCAACGCCGCCCTGGTCAGCCGCGTCGAGCGCTCGATGGATCAGCAAGGCAATGCCTTCTCGCTGTTCCAGACCGCCATCTCGCTCGAGAACCGGGTGCGCACGCGCACCGAGGAACTGCACTCGACCTTGCGGCGGCTGGAACAGTCCAACATCGACCTCAGCGCCGCCAAGGAAAACGCCGAGTTCGCGAACCTGTCCAAGACGAGGTTCCTTGCCGCCGCCAGCCATGACGTGCTGCAGCCACTGAACGCGGCTCACCTGTCCGTCTCGGCGCTCGCCGAGGTGCAGACCAGCGACGAAGGCAGGAAACTGGTGCGGCAGGTCGAGCGCTCGCTGGAGACGATGGAGGACCTGCTGCGCACCCTGCTCGACATTTCCAAGCTCGATGCCGGCGTGGTGCACCCCGACATCGGCGACGTCAGCCTGGAGGCGCTGTTCTCGTCGCTGCGCTCGGATTTCCAGCCGGTCGCGGAAATGAAACGCCTGTCGCTGAAGTTCCGACCGGTCAACGCCGTGGTCCGCTCCGACCGCACCCTGCTGCGCCGCATCCTGCAGAACATCCTCTCCAACGCGCTGGGCTATACACGCTCGGGCGGCGTGCTCGTCGGCACCAGGCATCGCGGCGATACGATCCGCATCGATGTCGCCGATACCGGCTGCGGCATCCCCGAGGACCAGCGCGAGGCGGTGTTCGAGGAATTCCATCGCGGCACCTTGCCCGCCAATGCCGGGCTCGACGGCGGCGGCCTTGGGCTCGGGCTTGCCATCGTGCGCCGCATGGCCGGCGCGCTCGGCCACCCCGTGACCTTCTCGTCGAAGGTCGGGCGCGGCACGATCTTCCATATCGATGTCCCCGTCGGCATCGGTGCCCCCGCCGACGCGATCGCCAGCGCCACCGCCCTGGAGCGGTCACGCGGCTACGGCCTGTTCGGCACCAAGGTGCTGCTGGTCGAAAACGACGCGGAGGTGCTGCAGGCCATGACCTTCCTGCTCGAGCGCTGGCAGTGCCTGGTGCGGGCCGCGACCTCGACCGACGACGCGCTTGACCTGCTCGGCGACACCGACTGGGTGCCCGACATCGTCATTGCCGACCAGCATCTCGACGGCGGCGACCTCGGCACCGCCACCATATCGGAGGTCCGCGACTATCTCGGCCGCGCAGTGCCAGCGCTGATCGTCACCGCCGACAGTTCCGAAGCCGTCGCCAAGGCAGCGCGCGCCGACGGCATCGAACTGATGCGCAAACCACTGAAGCCGGCGCAACTGCGGGCACTCCTGGCGCATTTGCTGGCTTAGCTCCATACCCTCCCCACGAGGGGGAGGGTAAAAGCTCAAAACCCCGCCTGATCCCTGAAAAGCTCCGCATTGTCCAGCTTCGAGACCTCGATCACCGCTTGCGTGCGGCTGTAGACATTGAGCTTGCGCAATATCTCCGAGACATGCGCCTTGACCGTGGTCTCGCCCACCTGCAGCTCATACGCGATCTGCTTGTTGAGCAGGCCCTGGCGCAGCATTTGCAGCACGCGCAGCTGCTGCGGCGTCAGCTTGGACAGGCGCTGGACCATGTCGGCGCGATCGACGCTGTCGGCGTCGGCCGGCTGGCCTTCATAGGTTTCCGGCACATAGATCGCGCCGTCCATCACCGAGCGGATGGCGGCGGCAAGATCGCTCTTGCGCGCCGATTTCGGGATGAAGCCGGCGGCGCCATAGGACAGCGCCTCGGAAATGATCCGCGGCTCCTCATATCCCGACACGATTACCACCGGCAGGCGCGGATAGCGGGTCCTGAGTTGCAGCAGCCCGTCGAAGCCGTGCACGTCGGGCATGCTGAGGTCCAGCAGCGCAAGGTCGAAAGGCTTGGCGTCGGCCAGCAGATCGAGCGCCTCGGCGATCGAGCGCGCCTCGACCGTGTCGACCTCCGGATAGGCCATCTGCACGGCGCTGTGCAGCGCCTCGCGAAACAGCGGATGGTCGTCGATGATCAGGAACCGGGCGCGATCGTTGGGTACTGTCATGTGGCTCGTTCCGGTTTACCTGCCACACCATAGCCCCGCGACCATGGTCGGATTATTAGCAAATAGTCTATCGCCGGTTGATAGGCCGCTGCAAAGGTGATGGGAACCCTGAATTACTTACACGGCCCCGGCAAAGCCCATGCTTTATGAAAAGCGACGCCTTGCCCGGTTCCCGAAATCGGCCGAAGGTGCCGCCATCATCCCAATAGCCAACGCAGAGACCGCCATGACCGCCTTTGTCCTTCCCGTGCCGCCAACGCCTTCAGTCGCCATCAGCGGGTCGGCCGAGCGCTTTGCCGTGCGGCGGATTTTCTGCGTCGGCCGCAACTATGCGGCGCATGCGCGCGAGTTCGGCAATGACGAGCGCGATCCGCCCTTCTTCTTCACCAAGCCATCCGACGCCGTGGTCGATTCCGGCACCGTGATCCCCTACCCGCCGCTGACGGCCAATCTGCACCACGAAATCGAGCTGGTGGCCGCGATCGGAAAAACAGGCTTCCGCATTGCGCGTGAGCGGGCGCTGGACCACGTCTGGGGTTACGGCGTCGGCATCGACCTCACCCGCCGCGACCTCCAGGATGAGGCCAAGAAGGCGGCGCGGCCCTGGGACTGGTCTAAGGCCTTCGACCATTCCGCCCCTTGCGGCCCGCTGGTGCCCGCGCAGAAATCGGGGCACCCGACGAAGGGGCGTATCTGGCTTGCCGTAAACGGCGCGGTGAAACAGGATGCCGACCTTAGTGAACTGATCTGGCCGATAGCAGACATTGTCTCAATCTGCAGCGAAGCAGTCGAATTGCAAGCCGGCGACCTGATCTTCACCGGCACGCCCGCCGGCGTCGGCGCGGTCAAGCCCGGTGAGACGATGACCGGCGGCGTCGACGGCATCGGCACGATCGAAGTGACGATCGGCCAACCGCGGTCGTGAACGACAAAGCCATGAGCGACATCGTCCTGCACAATTATTACCGTTCCTCCACCTCCTACAGAGTGCGGATCGCGCTGGAGATGAAGGGGCTGAGCTATGACTACGTCCCGCACCATCTGCGCCATGGCGAGCATCTGGAACCGGCCTATCTCGCGGTCAACCCGCAGGGGCTGGTGCCGGCATTGGTGCTCGACGACGGCACGCTTTTGACGCAGTCGCTGGCGATCATCGAATATCTCGACGAGGTCCAGCCCACGCCGCCGCTGCTGCCGAAGGACTCGCTTGGCCGGGCGCGCGTGAGAATGCTGGCGCAGATGATCGCCTGCGACATCCACCCGGTGAACAATCTGCGGGTGCTGACCTCGCTGCGCACCTTGTTCGGCGCCGGCGACCAGGACATCACCAACTGGTTCCGCCACTGGGTGAACGAAGGCTTTCAGCCGCTTGAAAAGATCCTAGCGTCCTCACCTCAGACCGGAACATTCTGCCACGGCGAGGCGCCGGGGCTCGCCGATATTTGCCTGGCGGCACAGATCACCAGCAACGCCCGTTTCGGCGTCGACCTGACGCCCTACCCGACGATCACCCGCATCAACGCCGCCTGCATGGCGCTGCCGGCCTTCCAGAAGGCCGCGCCGCAGAACCAGATCGATGCGGAGTAAGGCCTACTGGCCAACGCGCAGCGTCAGTGCCCAGACCAGCAACGCCAGCAGGCCGATGCTGGCGCCCAGCACACAGACGCCGCTCCAGCCCATGGCGCCATAGGTCATGGTCGAGGCGATGGAGCCGAGCGCGCTGCCGAGCGAATAAAAGATCATGTAGCCGCCCACCAGGCGGCTGCGTGCATGAGGCCGGCGCGAAAAAATCAGGCTCTGATTGGTGACGTGGACGGCCTGGATCGCCAGATCCAGCATGACGATGCCGGCGACAAGCAGCCACAGCGACACGCCCATGAAGGCGATCGGCAGCCAGGCCCCCATCATCAAAAGCAGGCTGAGACCGGTGACTAGCTGGCCGCGCCCGCGATCGACGAGGCCGCCTGTCCAGCGAGCACCGAGAGCGCCGGCGACCCCGGCAAGGCCGAACAGCCCGATCTCGGTATGCGAGAGTGAAAATGGCGCGGCACTCAGCGGCAGCACCAGTGGCGCCCACAGCACGTTGAAGCTGGCGAAGATCAGCATGGCGAGCACCGCGCGCACACGCAGCAGCGGCTCCTGCACAAACAGCAGTACCACCGAGCCGAGCAGGCGCGGATAGGGCGTGCGTGGCCGCTCCGCCTCGTGGCGCGGCAGGATGAGGTAGAGTACCAGCGCCATGATGAGCGTCAGCGCCGCCGAGACCAGATAGACCCAGCGCCAGCCAGCGAAGTCGGCGACAACGCCGGCAACGAAGCGTGCAAGCAGGATGCCAAGGATGACGCCGCTGGTGACGGTGCCGACCGCCCGCCCCCGCTCGGACGGCACGGCGAGGTCGGCGGCGTAGGCCACCAGCACCTGAACCACAACGGCAAGCAGTCCGACGACAGCAAGGCCTGTCAGCAGCATTGCAGCGCTCGGTGCAATCCCGACAGCACTCAGCGCGACGGCGGACAGGACTGCCTGAACCGCGATCAGCTTGCGACGATCGAACAGGTCGCCCAGCGGCACGATGAAGAACAGGCCGAGCGCATAGCCGATCTGCGTGACCGTCACCACGATGCCGACCGAGGCGGGCGCGATGGCGAAATCATGCGCGATGGCATCGAGCAGCGGATGAGCGAAATAGACGTTGGCAACACTCAGGCCACAGGCAATGGCGAAGACCAGCGCCGTCATGCCGGACAGTCCCAGTGGTGACGCTGGTGTTGCCTGCAGCAGCCTGTCGGACCGCTCCGCTCCTGCTGCCACGCCGTTCACCACCTGCAGATTCATGTCGATCTCCACAATAGGTTTCAACTTGAAACCACTTGCTGGATAGGCAGAACAGTTTTATCTTGCAACCAGAATGATCTATCTGGACCAACGATTGCCATGGTGAAACGAACGAGCCACCACGAAGCGGATTGCCTGATCGCGCGGCCGCTAGACGCGATCGGCGACTGGTGGTCGCTGCTCATCGTGCGCGATGCCTTTGACGGCTTGCGCCGCTTCGGCGAGTTCCAGAAGAGCCTCGGCGTCGCCAAGAACATCCTGTCAGCGCGGCTGCGCAATCTGGTCGCACACGACATACTGGAAACGGTTCCCGCGCCCGACGGCAGCGCGCACCACGAATATGTGCTGACGCAAAAAGGGCGCGGCCTGTTCTATGTCCTGGTCGCCTTGCGGCAATGGGGCGAGACCTATTTCTCCGGACCGGGCGAGCCCTACACTTTCATGGTCGATACGCAGAGCGGCAGGCCGATCAGGCGCCTTGAGGTGCATGCCGAGGACGGGCGGCTGCTGGCGCCCGGCGACACAAGGCTCGCCGATTTCCGCGACCAGGAAAACGGCTGACCGCCCTGGCACGTTCGGTGGACTGGCCAGGCTGGCGGAATCGATTTCCGCTTGACCGGCCAGGGAATCGGCTATCGTTTCCCCAGAGCAATTCCAGGAAAAGTGTGATGCGGTTTTCCCACAGGGATTGCGTCAAAACAATGAGATAGATCGGTTCTTCGTTTCCATGAAACGAAGAACCGATCTATCGCGCAGGTGGAGTGACCGATGAAAGCCGTCGTCTTCGAGAAATTCGGCGAAGCGCCGACGATCCAGACCGTTCCCGATCCGAAGCCGGCCGCCGATGGCGTCGTCATCAAGGTCGAGGCGACGGGGCTCTGCCGCAGCGACTGGCATGGCTGGATGGGCCATGATGACGGCATCACCTTGCCGCACGTCCCGGGCCATGAGCTGGCGGGCGTCGTCGTCGCCGCCGGCAAGCAGGTCAGCCGCTGGAAGGCCGGCGACCGCGTGACGGTGCCGTTTGCCGTCGGTTGCGGCCGCTGCTTCGAATGCAGCTCGGGCAATCATCAGGTCTGCGAGCACCAGACGCAGCCCGGCTTCACCGGCTGGGGCTCGTTCGCCGAATATGTCGGCATCGAACATGCCGACACCAACCTCGTGCGCCTGCCCCAGGAGATGGAATACGCCACCGCCGCCAGCCTCGGCTGCCGTTTCGTCACCTCGTTTCGCGCCATTGTCGACCAAGGGCGAGTCAAGCCCGGCGAATGGGTGGCGGTGCATGGTTGTGGCGGCGTCGGCCTGTCGGCAATCATGATCGCCAGTTCGATGGGCGCCAATGTGATCGCCATCGACCTCACCGACGAGAAGCTGGAGTTCGCCAAAAAGATCGGCGCCGTCGCGACCATCAATGCGTCGACGACGCCGAATGTGGTCAAGGCGGTCAAGCAGATCACCAATGGCGGCGCGCATATGTCGATGGACGCGCTCGGCCACCCCACCACCTCGTTCAACTCGATCGCCAATCTGCGCCGGCGCGGCCGCCATGTGCAGGTCGGCCTGATGCTGGGCGAGCACGCCCGCCCGCAAGTGCCGATGGACAAGATCATCGCCTACGAACTCGAAATCCTCGGCAGCCACGGCATGCAGGCCTACCGCTACCAGGCGATGATGGACATGATCCACAACGGCAAGCTCAAGCCCGAACTGCTGGTCGGCAAGAAGATCAGCCTCGACGAGGCGCCCGCAGCGCTGATGGCGATGGGTGGCTTCGAGGGCATTGGTATCGGGGTGGTGACGAAGTTCTAGGCGCGGGGCTCGCTTCCCGAACTACCGCGCGAACTTCTTTGCGCCGAACACGCACGCCACCACGCCGAGCGTAACCACCACCATCAGCGGGCTGACCTGCTCGTGCAGCAGGCCCGCCGCGAGCGCCAGGCCGAAGAAGGGCTGCAGCAACTGCAACTGCCCCACCGCCGCAATGCCGCCTTGCGCCAGGCCGCGGTACCAGAAGACGAAGCCGATCAGCATGCTGAACAGCGAGACATAGGCGAGCCCGATCCAGGCGTGGGAGCCGATGTGGGCAAAGGATGGCGGCAGGGTCGCGAAACTCAGCACCAGCATGATCGGCAGCGACAACGTCAGCGCCCAGCAGATCACTTGCCAGCCGCCGAGCCTGCGCGACAGCGCGGCGCCCTCGGCATAGCCCAGGCCGCAAACGACGACGGCGGCGAGCATCAGGCCGTCGCCGACCGGCGAGGCGGTCACGCCCTGCGTCAGCGCGAAGCCGGCGACCAGCGCGCTGCCGATGCACGAAAACAACCAGAATGCCGGACGAGGACGATCGCCGCCGCGCAGCACACCGAAGATCGCGGTCGCCAGCGGCAGCAGGCCGATGAAGATGATGGAATGGGCCGAGGTGATGTGCTTGAGCGCCAAGGCGGTCAACAAGGGAAAGCCGACGACCACGCCCAGCGCCACGATCACCAGCGACACGAGATCGCCGCGCTGCGGACGTTTCTCCCGAAACAGCAGCAGCATCGCCAGCCCAAGCAGTCCGGCAATCGCGGCCCGGGCTGATGTCACGAAGGTCGGATCGAAATCCATGACCGCCACACGCGTCGCCGGCAGCGAGCCCGAGAAGATCAGCACGCCGATAAATCCGTTCACCCAGCCGCTCGCGGTCTTGTCCATTGCACGCTCCATTGCTTTCGCCCTCTATCGGGCGGATGCCCATGGCGCGGCTAGAGACAATGCGGTACAATTTCACGAAACTGTAATGGCATATTGAGCAGTACAGATGACTGACCTCGCCTTGGAAACTGATGGCGCGCGAACCTTGGGTACCCCCACTCTGGTCGAAAGCGTCATGGCGACCATTCGCCAGCGGATTGCCGCGCGCAGCCTGACACCGGGAGCCCGGTTGCCGTCGATCCGCGCCTTCGCCCAATCCATGCAGGTGTCCAAATCCACCGTGGTCGAAGCCTATGAGCGGCTCGTCGCCGAGGGCACGATCCGCTCCCGGCGGGGCTCGGGTTTCTATGCCGCCGGCTCGCTGGCGCCGCTGTCGCTGGCCGAGATCGGTCCCCGGCTCGACCGTGCCGTCGATCCGCTCTGGGTATCGCGCCAGTCGCTGGATGCCGGCGACGAGGTGTTGAAACCCGGCTGCGGCTGGCTGCCGGCCTCCTGGATGCCGCAGGCCGCGCTGCGGCGGGCACTGCGCACGGCAGCGCGCGCCGACGATGCCGCGCTTGCCGATTACGGCACGCCGCTTGGCCTGCCGCCGCTGCGGCAACTCTTGGCGCGGCGCATGGCCGGGCATGGCATCGAAGTCTCGCCTGAACAGATCATGCTGACGGACTCGGGCACGCAGGCCATCGACCTGTTGTGCCGGCTCCTGATCGAGCCCGGCGACACGGTGCTGGTCGACGACCCCTGCTATTTCAATTTCCACGCTTTGCTGCGCGCCCACCGCGCCAAGGTGGTCAGCGTTCCCTACACACCGTCTGGGCCAGATATCGAACTGTTCGCGAATGCGCTCGCCGAGCATCGGCCGCGCCTCTACATCACCAACGCCGCCATCCACAACCCGACCGGCGCGATCCTGTCGCCGGTCACCGCGCACCGCTTGCTGAAGCTCGCCGACCAGTCGCACCTGACCATTGTCGAGGACGACATCTTCGCCGATTTCGAACATGCCCCTGCCCCGAGGCTGGCGGCCTTCGATGGCCTGAACCGCGTCGTCCAGATCGGCAGTTTTACCAAGACGCTGTCGGCGTCGGTGCGCTGCGGCTTCATCGCAGCGCCCCGCGACTGGATCGAGGGCCTGACCGACCTCAAAATCGCCACGACCTTCGGCGGCGGACGGCTGGCCGCCGAACTGGTCCTGATGCTGCTGAAGGATGGCAGCTACCGCAAGCACATGGATCTGCTGCGCGCCAGGCTCGCGCGCGCCATGGCCGAGACCGTCGCCCGGCTGAGGGCGATCGGCATCACGCCGTGGATCGACCAGCCGGCCGGTCTGTTCCTGTGGTGCGGCCTGCCCGACGGCGTTGACGCGGCCGAAGTCGCCCGCCGGGCGCTCAGCGACAATGTCGTGCTGGCGCCCGGCAATGCGTTCAGCCTGTCCCGGACGGCCAGCCATTTCCTGCGCTTCAACGTCGCCCAGTGCGAAGACCAGCGCATCTTCAAGGTGCTCGAGGCGGCGATGGCGCGCTGATCTCAGCGACTTGCACAGACCTCCCGCACGCATTCGCGCAACCAGCGTTGCGCCGGGTCGGCATCGAGGCGCGGATGCCAGAGCATCGAAATGGTGACTTCCACCGTCGTGACCGGCAGCCGAAAACTGTACATGCCGGCGCGCGCGCCGGCCGTGTGCCGCTCGGGTACGCTTGCGATCAGCTCCGAGGCGCGCGCCATGGCGAGCGCGGCTGAGAAACCCGAGACCATGCACACCACCATCCGCTGCAAGCCAAGCCCGCCCAAAGCCTCGTCGATCGGCCCCTTCTCGCGGCCGCGCCGCGAAACGCTGATGTGCCGGCCAGCGGCGTATCGCTCGGGCGTCACCGTGCCCTTGCTCAGGGGATGGCCGGCTCGAACAGCGCCAATGAAGCGGTCGCGAAACAGCGCCTGGATGCGCACTTCTGGCCCGGTTTCGCCGGCAACGCCGATTTCCAGGTCGATCGCCGCGTCGCGTAGCGACATCACATCCTTGTCGGACTTCGGCGCGAAACGCAGCCGCACCTCTGGCGCTTCGGCCCCGATACGGGCGACCAGGCGAGGCCCGAACTCCTCGACGAAGCCTTCGTTGGTGCGCAGCGTGAAGACCCTGTCCAGGGTTGAGAGATCAAGCAATTCGGCGGGGCGCAGCAGCGCCTCAGCGTCCTGGACGACAGGACCGACCTGGCGGCGCAATTCCTCCGCGCGCGGCGTCGCCACCAGGCCGCGGCCGGCCCGCACCAGCAAAGGATCGCCCGTCGCCTCGCGCAGCCGCGCCAGCGTTCGGCTCATCGCCGAGGGACTGAGCCGCAGACGGCGCGCGGCGCGGGCCACGCTGCCTTCCGCCAGCAGCACGTCGAGAGCAAAGAGCAGATTGAGATCGGGTGTTGTCATCCGCGGATCGTAGCATGATGTGGCGTCTCATGCACTGATATGATGCAAATGCTGCGCCTTTCGCCATATCAGCCGAAAGACTAGATCTCCATCGGCTCCAGCTCCGGAGCGAACGGAAAGGAGATCGCCATGGCAGTCGCCGCGCAAAATCGGGACGGCATATCAGCCCCGCAAGAGAATCAATCGGTCGGCTGGGCGCTGGCAAGCCTGTCGCTCGCCACGCTGCTGTCGTCGCTCGGAACCAGCATTGCCAGTGTCGGGCTGCCCTCGCTGATGCAGACGTTCGGCGCGTCGTTCCAAGCCGTGCAATGGGTGGTCCTGGCCTATCTCCTCGCCATCACCACGCTGATCGTCAGCGCCGGGCGGCTGGCCGACATGTTCGGGCGCCGGCCGTTGCTGCTTGGCGGCATCGCGCTGTTCACATCGGCATCAGTGTTCTGCGGCCTGGCGCCGACGCTGTGGCTGCTGATTGCCGCACGCGCCATGCAGGGGCTTGGCGCGGCTCTGATGATGGCGCTGGCGTTGGCCTTTGTCGCGGAAACGGTGAGCAAGGAACGGACCGGCAGCGCCATGGGCCTGCTCGGCGCCATGTCGGCGATCGGCACGACGCTCGGCCCCTCGCTCGGCGGCCTGCTGATCGCCGGCCTCGGCTGGCGGGCGATCTTCCTGGTCAATGTGCCGCTGGGCCTGCTGACCTTCGCCCTCGCCTGGCGCGCCCTGCCCGCTCGCAACAACACATCTCAGGCCGCCCAAGGCAAGTTCGACGCGATGGGCACTGTCCTGCTGGCCCTGACGCTGGCCGCCTATGCCTTGGCCATGACGCTTGGCCGGGGCCATTTCGGTGCGCTCAACATCGGCCTGCTGGCCGCTACCGCTCTCGGCATCGGTCTATTCGCCGTCGCCCAGAAACGGGTGAAGAACCCATTGGTCCAACTCGCCAGCTTCCGGGATCAGCGGCTCAGCGCCAGCCTGGTCATGAGCCTGATCGTCGCCACGGTGATGATGGCGACCCTGGTGGTCGCGCCGTTCTATCTGTCGCGCGGACTAGGGCTCGATGCCGCGATGGTCGGCCTGGTGCTTTCGACCGGGCCGCTTGTGTCGGCCCTGTCGGCGCTGCTGGCCGGGCGGCTCTCCGATCGCTTTGGAGCCCACAGGATGATGGTCGCAGGCTTGCTCAGCCTCGCCACGGGCACATTCCTCCTGTCGCTTGCGCTGACCGGACTCGGCATTGCCAGCTATGCCGTTCCCATCACCGTCACCTGTTTCGGTTACGCCCTGTTCCAGACTTCCAACAATGCGGCCGTCATGAGCGGTATCGGCGCCGGCGAACGCGGCGTCATATCAGGCCTGCTCAATTTGTCGCGCAATCTCGGCCTCGTCACCGGCGCATCGGTGATGGGCGCCATATTCGCGGTTGCATCGGCCGGTGCCCGACAAGGAACAGGACAGGATGTTCTGAGTTCCGCCGCAGCCGCCCGTGGCATGCAGGTCACCTTCGAGACGGCAACGGCGCTGGCGCTGGTGGCATTGCTGCTCGCGCTGCTCTCGGCCCGTGTCGCAGGTCGCGTGGAGTCCGTAGTTTCATGAGGCACGATCTGCTTGGCGATGGAAGCGTAATGTCCGTCAGATGCCGCGCAGAGAATGTTTCGAAATTCGCTCTGGCGAATCATATGGTGGTGGTTTCGAGAACCGGAGCGCAGCGGACTTTTGGTCCGTGAGCACCGGAAGCGCAGAAAACGCCATCAGATGGCCGCCAGAGTAGAATTTCCAAGCAGGCTCTCAGGCCCCTGCCCGTTTGCGGCGCTCATAGAGCATGACCAGCGTTTCCGCCGTCAGCGCCGGCTTTTCCTCGCCTTCGATTTCGACGGTATTGGCTGCCTTCATCAGATATTGGCCGGGCCCCCTGTCTTCCATGGAAAGCAGGACCGTACGCAGCCTGATGCGGGCGCCGACCCTCACGGGCGCCAGGAAACGCACCTTGTCGAAGCCATAGTTGAAGGCGGCCTGGGTGTTTTCCGGCACGATGCCCATGCCGAGCGCCAGCGCGCCGATGATCGACAGCGTCAGATAGCCATGCGCGATCGTGGTGCGGAACGGGCTTTGTCGCCGCGCGCGTTCAGGGTCGACATGGATCCATTGGTGGTCGCCGGTGCATTCGGCGAACTGGTTGATACGGTCCTGATCGACCGTGGTCCATTCCGAGACGCCGAGCTCCTGCCCGGACATCGTTCTCAACTGCTCATAGGTCGGCGGCGTTTTAGGCCGTATTTCGTTCATTCCTGCTTTCCCGATCGCTTGCCGTGCCTCCGGACCACGAACGGATGGCCCCTGTCAATTCACCCCTTGTGAATCGGTTCCGTCGAACTCCGGCTGAACCGTGCCATGCCTTGCCGCGCAATGGCAGGCCGAATTCGGATTTTCGCACCTTCCAGGGGCGCCGACGCTTATAACGTGGCGCGAATGCAACTATGCGCAGGGTTGCGAAACTGCAAACCGGCATGTCCCGCCGAAGACGAAACGACAGGCCGCGGAAGCCTATTTCTGCCCGTAGCCGGCGCGGATTTCCTCCATCGCCTCCTTGATGCGTGCACGCAGGATTTCGATCGATTCGGTTCCGGATTTGCGAGCCAGTTCAGCCACTTCACCGGCATTCTTAAGCGCCGCCTCGAACGATTTCCGGGCAAACTCCGTCTGCTTGGTCATCAGTTCCTGCGGATTGCCCGGCGCGCGGTAGCTCTGCGCCATGTCGGCGATTTCGCGCAGTGTGTCCTGCAGCAGTTCACGCTGCCTCGACAACAGCGAGGTCGCGCCGGCGGCGCCGGCTCGCGCCGATTTCTCCAACGCTTCGAGGTTCTTGCGGTGATGGGCAAGGATCGCCTCGACATCGACATTGGGCACCTTCAGGTCGCGGCCGAACCTGCCGAACATGTCCATGAAGGAATCGGATTCCGGTTGTTTTGCCATGATGTCTCCCCTTAGCCGCAAATGCGGATACCCTCGCCGAGAGCATAGCACTCGGCTGCCGTGTGTCCATTTCGAAGACGGGCCTGACGATCAATGCGCATCAATTGACCGGGAGCAGCAGCTCGATCGTGTAGAGGACGATACCCGCCAGCCCGCCGATGATCATGCCGTTGAAGCGGATATATTGCAGGTCCCGGCCGATGTTCATCTCGATCAGCCGCGTCAGTTGCGCCAGGTCCCAGCGTTTGACCTGATCGGCGATGAATTTCGACACACCGCTCTTCTGGCTTTCGACGAAGGAGGCCAGCGCCACGACGAACCCCTGGTTCATGTCGGCCCGGATCTGCGCATCGCCGGCGAGATGGCGGCCGACCTCGACGAACATGTTGGCGAGATGCGCCCGGATCACCGAATTCGGCGCCTTGGCATCCTGCTCGATGAACAGGCTGAGGCTCTGCCACATGTCGCCGGCCAGCGCCCTGACTTCAGGTCGGGCGAGGAAATCATGCTTCATCTTCTCGGCACGCTTTGCATATTGCCTGGACGTCCGCAGTCGCTCGACGAAGCCTTGCGCAAAACGATCGAACTCGGCGCGCATCGGGTGGTCGGGATCGGCGCGCACCTCGTCGAGCAAGGAACCCGCCGAGGCGACGATCTTCTTCAGGAGATAGGCATCGGCCCTGAACAGGTTGAACAGCGACGGCAGCTCCTCGCGGATCTTCTCGCGCATCGTCGCCAGCGCCTGTTCGTCGTTGAGGAAGCGGCCGACCACCTTGATGAACTCGTCGAACAGTTTTTGATGACGGCGGTCATCGGTAAGCGCCGACAGCAGTTCCGCCGCCAGCGGCGCCAGCGGCACCTTTTCGATCTGCTCGAGCATGCGGCTGGTGACGAAGCCGCGCAGGCCGGACTGCTCGACCGCGGCAAGTGTCTGCGGCACCAGCCGAACGACGAAGCGCGACAGGCCGGCGGCGCGTTCGGCATCGGTCAGCCAATCGGCGACGAGTGCCGCAAAATCGACCTCGGCAAGCTTTTCCCGCACCGGCTCAGGCGCCAGGAAATTGGCCTCGATGAAGCGGCCGAGATTGTCGGCGATACGATTCTGGTTTTCCGGGATGATGGCGGTATGCGGGATCGGCAGCCCGAGCGGGCGCCTGAACAACGCCACCACCGCGTACCAGTCGGCAAGACCGCCAATGGTCGCCGCCTCGGCGAAGGCGGCGACGAACCCCAGCCACGGATAGGTGCTTTGGAACGACTTGGCCAAGGCGAACACCAGCACGCAAAGCCCCAGCGCCGCCGTGGCGATGAATTTGGTGCGGCGCAACGCCGAGAGCTTGACGGCCGCGTCAGCATCGAAACGGACAGGCGCCAGGGACGGAGCCGATTGTGACATGGATGAACTGCTCCTCGTCGATCTCTGGTCGACCTCTCGTCGATCTCAGGTCGACCTCAGGTCGACCCCGGGCCTATCTAGGGTTTCATCAGCCGGAATGCCCGTTGTGGCCGGTTTTCCCAGCGTTTTGCCGGGCTGCGCACATAAAGTTGACGAGAATATTCATCTATGATGCCTGGCTAGTCTGGAATTGTTCCAAGGTATAGGCCATATTCGGATCGAGGCCAGCGCGGCGAATCCGAAGCTCCGGGATCAGAGCCGCGGCGGCGAAGTTCAGGAATCCGGCGTGGTTGCACCGCGCCGGCGCGTAGTGAGGACGAAATGCGGCTTACACGCCAGACCAATTATGCCATGCGCATCCTGATGTACTGTGCCGCCAACAATGACCGGTTGAGCCGCATTCCCGAAATCGCGGCCGCCTATTCGGTGTCGGAACTGTTCCTGTTCAAGATCCTGCAGCCGCTGGTCGAGAATGGACTGGTCGAGACGGTGCGCGGCCGGAATGGCGGCGTCAGGCTTGGCCGCGCGGCTGAGGCGATCAGCCTCTTCGACGTCGTGCGCGTTACCGAGGAAAGCTTCGCCATGGCCGAATGCTTCGAGAACGATGCCGCCGAATGCCCGCTGGTCGACAGCTGCGCGCTGAATTCGGCGCTGCGCGAGGCCCTCAACGCCTTCTTCGCCGTGCTCGCCCGCTACACGATCGCGGACATGGTGGCGGCAAGGCCGAACGTGCGCAACCTGCTCGGCATCGACATGCTGGAGCGCCGCGCCCCGGCCGCGTGAGCAAGTCTCCCCGCGTCTGGGTAGGTCTGTTGAGATTCAGGTCAGGCCGAGTCGAGAACGGCGGGTTCCGAGAACCGGAACGGAGCGTACGTTTGGGGACGTGAGTACCGGAAGTGCACGAAACCGCCATTCGCAGGCCGGCCTCACCTGAATATCAATAGACCGCTGATTGAGGCAACACGAACGGCATGTTGCCGACCGGCAGCACGCCGACCCTGAGCCCGCAATCGAACACTTTTTCGATCAGCTCATCGCTCAGCACGTCCTGTGGTGAACCGGTGGCCACGAGCCGGCCGCGATGCATGACGAAGATCCGGTCGGCATACATGGCTGACAGATTGAGGTCGTGTAGGATGGCGACCACGCCCCCGCCCCTTTTGGCAAAATCACGGGCGATGTTCATGATGATCAGCTGATGCTTGATGTCGAGGCTGGAAACCGGCTCGTCGAGGAACAGGTAGCGCGGCTTGCCGTCGAGCACCGGCGCCCAGACCTGGCACAGCACGCGCGCAAGCTGGACGCGCTGCTGCTCGCCGCCCGAAAGCTCCTGGTAGAAACGTCCGGCAAAACCGTCGAGGTCAACGCGCGCCAGCGCCCGCTCCGGCAGCCGCGCATCCTCGCCCGGCAAGGCGCCGGAGCGCCCGCCGACAAGGCCAAGCTTGACCACCTCGCGCACGGTGAACGGGAAAGACAGCGTCGTCGCCTGCGGCAGCACCGCGCGATGCACCGCCATCTCGGCCGGCCTCATCGATGAAAGGTTATGGCCGTTGAGCGCGATGCGCCCGGTGTAGGCGAACTCGCCCGACAAAGCCTTCAGGAAGGTCGTCTTGCCCGAACCGTTAGGACCGACGATGGCCGCGACTTCGCCGGGCCGGGCGTCGAAATCGACACCGCCGACGATGCGCTTGCCGGCGATATCGACGGAAACATCCCTTGCCTCGATCATCAACGCCTCATAGGTCTCAGAGATCGACCACGCCGCGCTTGCGCAGCAGGATCCACAGGAAGAACGGCGCGCCCGCGATCGCGGTGACGATGCCGATCGGCAATTCGGCCGGCGCCACGACGGTTCGTGCAACGGCATCGGCCAACAGCAGCAGCGAGGCACCGAGCAGCGCCGAGGCAGGCAGCAGATAGCGATTGTCCGGACCGATCAGCAGCCGCAGCAGATGCGGCACGACGATGCCGACAAAGCCGATGCCGCCGCTGACCGCGACGGAGGCGCCGACCGCCGCCGAGACACCGATGATCGCCGTGTATTTCAGCCGCTGCACCGGTATGCCGAGATGGCCGGCGGTCGCCTCGCCCAGCGCCAGCGCATTGAGGCCGCGCGCCAGGAAAGGCATCGCCCCTAGCGCCAGTATAATGATCGGCCCGACTGAACCGATCTTCGCCCATGTCGCGCCGCCCAGCGATCCGAGTGACCAGAATGTCAGGTCGCGCAGCTGGCGATCGTCGGCCATGAAGATGAGGATGCCCGTCAACGCCATGGCAAGGGCTGCCAGCGCGATGCCGGCGAGCAGCATGGTGGCGACCGAGGTTTGGCCACGTCGCGTCGCGACCTGATAAAGCACCAGGGTCGAGGCAAGGCCACCGAAGAAAGCCGCCAGCGGCAGCGCAAGCGTACCGAGCAAGGCCGTCACCGGCGCCAGCACCGTGATGCCGAGCACGATGATGGCCACCGCGCCGAGGCTGGAGCCGGCGGAAACGCCGATCAGGCCGGGATCGGCCAGCGGATTGCGAAACAGCCCCTGCATGACGGCGCCCGAGACCGCGAGCGCCGCACCGACCAGCATGCCGAGGATGATGCGCGGCAAACGGATGTCGTAGATGATCAGGCTGTCACGGGTGCTCAGCGCCGCATCGCTCGGAATGGCCCCAAGCAGCCAGTCCCCGAGGACGCTGACGGCCGAAGCATCTGATGCCCCCGACGTGAGCGACAAAGATATGGCGGCCGCGAGCCCGAGGCACAGCAACAGGATGACGATGCGGGCGCGGCCCGAGCGGTCGCCTTCGGATGCATTCGCCATCACCTTCACCGGGCCGGCGATCGATTGATCGACCATGATCCGCCCGCTCAGTCCGTGACTTCAGCGCCATAGAGCGAGACGGCGAGGTCGTGAATGGCGTCGGCGGTGCGCGGCCCGAAGCCGAGCAGATAGCCGCCATCGATGCGGATCAGCTTGCGCGCGACCCCCGCCGGCGTCGAGGCAACAGACGGGTTGCCGAACAATTCGTCGTCCGACACTGGCGGCCCGGCATTGCTCATCATCAGGATCACGTCGGGCCTGGCGGTGATGATTGCCTCGTCGGACATCTGCTTGTAGCCGGAGAAACCGTCGACGGCGTTGACTCCGCCCGCCAGCTTGACCATGCCGTCGGCCGCGGTTTCGCTGCCGGCCGCCAGGATCTTGCCGCCCTGTACCGACAGCACGAACAGGATGCGCTTGCGCTCCTTGATCGACGCCGTCTGCTTTTCGGCTGATATCAGCTTGGCATCGAGTTCCTTGGCCAGCACCTCGGCCTTGGCATCGACGCCAAGCGCCTTGCCGACGATGCGGACCTTCTCGAGGATGCCCTCGTGGCTATAGTGCTCGGGCACCTCGATGAAGGGGATGCTGGCCTTCTTCAGCACGTCGACGGCTTCCTTGGGGCCACTGCCGTGCAGCGCCAGGATGCCGGTCGGATTGACCGACAGCACGCCTTCCGGCGACAGCGCGCGCATATAGCCGACATCGGGCAAGGCGAGCGCCGCTTTCGGATAATTGCTGGTGGAATCGCGCGCCACCAGATGTTTCTCCTCGCCAAGCGCATAGACGATTTCGGTGATCGAACCGCCTATGGCGGCGATCTTCGACGGATCGGAGAAGACCGAGACACCCTCGGCGGCGCCGGCCGGCTGCAGCGCGGCAACGGAAAGGCCGACGATCGGCGCAAGCATCGATAGGCGCATCGCCGGCAGGGTCGGGAAAAACCGCATCACACTGTTCCTCACGCTGCCGTCGGGCTCGGAATACGCGGCAGGTTCTCGGCCAGGAACCGCCAATCGTCGCGCTCGCTTTCGCCTTCATGGCGCTTGCCGAAGAACTGGATGATCATCTCGCCTTCGGCGCCAAAGACCTCGAGCGATGTGACATGGCCATCCTTGGTCGGCTTGCGCACCGCCCAGACTTCATGGATGTGGTCGGTGCGCAAATGCAGGTGGAAGGTTTCATCCAGCACATTGATCCACGGCCCCATCGGCTTGATCGACTTGACCGGTCCGGAATGGATCTGGATGCAGCCGCGGTTGCCGACGAAGCACATGATCGGCAGTTCGCCTTCGGCGGCGTGATGAAACATGGCGCGGACCGCGTCATTGTCGAGCAGCCAGGCATAGTCCGTTCCGATCATGCGCACCGCCTGACGGCGGCTGAGCTTGAGCGTTTTCAGCATGCCGAAGAACTGGTGCACGTCGGTCAGCCGGCTCCAGCGGTCGCGCAGATCGTCAAGGTTGGCGGTCGTCGCCGTGGCCTCGCCCTCATTATCGGAGGCATGCCCGGAGATGGCGATCGTCGGTTCCTGGTTGGACGATTCCAGCGAAGCGACCAGCTTCTGGTAGGCATAGAGGCTGGAGGCCGGCCGCAGATGCACCTTGTGCACCGCCTCGCCCGCCCCGTCGAAGAACTGCAGGCTGCGGCGGATCTCGTCGCCGTCGCGCTTCTCCACGGCAAAGCCATGCGCCCAGACCTTCGGGAAGACGCGCAGGTCGATATTCTCGCCAAGCACCATGGCATTGTGGTTGCCGGCAACGACCTTGTCGTAGACGCCAATCTTTTCGTGAACGGCGCTTTCGTTGCGGGTCAGCGCCATCACCTCGCCGACCGCCTCGAGCCCGGTCAAGAGGTCGTTGACGCGCGGTTCGATGCGAACGACGCCGTCGCCGCAATGCGCGGCGACCAACTCGGCTTCCGAAATGCCGAGTTGGGCGGCCAGGTCACGCTCCCGCGGTTTCGGATCTTCTGTCCGTGCCCGCCGGATTTCATGCGGGGCGGGTTTTACGCGCTGGTCCATGTCTTACCCCTACTGCCTTGCCTTACTTGTTGAGAATGAGCTTGCCCTGCCGGGTGATCTTCAGCCGGTAGAGTGCGCCATGATGCTCGATGCCGATCTCGTGCTCGCCCTGGAACAGCGTGTTGCTGGAGAGCGTTCGCACCGCCAGCGGGATCCGATCGAAGCGGCTGGAGGCATCATCGGAACGGCGGACGCGATAGCGAAAATCGTTGGGATTGTGCGTGTTCATCTGGGTCGATCCCTTTCCTGTGCCGGGCACCTGGCTAGGCGTTGCGAAATTGCCGATTCATTTCTTGACTTGAATAATCATGTTTACTAGTCAGTGCAATACCGGAGTAAACGAGTCAACATTTAAGACGCCGGACACGATGAAAAATGCCAGCGAGCCCCAGGCCAGCCAGCACGAAACCTGGAATCTGGAGTTGGGGCATGGGGTTTTTGAACTGGGAACTGCGCGGCCGGTCGGCGGCGAACGGTGTGGCGGCCTTGTTGGCGAGCGTGGCGGCGATCGCCCTATCGGCACCATCGGCGCATGCACAACAGGCAACGCAGCCGGCGGGCAAGCAGACGGATCAGTCGCAGCAGGCTGACCAGGAAAAAGCTGCCCCTGCGGGCGCAACGCTGCTCGACAAGATTTTGGTTATCAGCCGCACCGGCGAAACGGCGATCGAATCACTGGCCTCGGCCAGCCATGTCGACCAGGAGCAACTCGCCCGCCGCATGGCGACGACGCCGAACGAGATGCTGCTGGGTGTGCCCGGTGTCGCGACACAGGCCGACGCCAGACGCGTCAGCACCAGTATCAACATTCGCGGCCTCCAGGATTTCGGCCGCGTCGCGGTCATCGTCGATGGCGCACGCCAGGATTTCCAGCGTTCGGACCATGGCACCCAGTCGACCTTCTACATCGACCCCGAACTCGTCAAATCCGTCGATGTGATCCGTGGTCCGGTCGCCAACACCTATGGTTCGGGCGCCATCGGCGGCGTCATCTTCTTCGACACCAAGGACGCCGCGGACTTCCTCAAGCCGGCGGAAACATGGGGGGCTTCGGTAACCGGACGCTATGAGAGCAACGGCAAGGGCTGGACCACCAGCGCCACCGGCGCCTACCGTTTCAACGAGAACTGGGACACACTCGGCAACATCGTCTACCGCAACTACGACAACTACAAGGATGGCGGCGGCGACACCGTCAACGGCACCGGCTTCGACGTGCTGAGCGGCCTGCTCAAGACCAGCATCCGGCCGACCGAAAACAGCGAGTTGAAGCTGGGCTGGGTCGGCTCAAGCGACGGCTGGGACGAAACCAGCGGCGGCGTGCCGGTCAACGACGTCGACCTGAAGTCGAACACGTTCACCGCCCGTTACAACATCACGGACGAGGACAAGAGCTGGCTCGATCTCCACATCAACACCTCGTACAACAAGACCAATCTCGACCTGACCAGCCTTGTCCCGCAAAAACGGTTTGATCCCATAACGGGTCTTCCCACTGTCCTGCCGGCGGGGTCGCAATCGACTTTCGACGTCGGCACCACGGGTATCGACATCTGGAACACATCGCGCTTCGAAACAGGTGGCATCGCCCACGAATTGACCTATGGCGGCGACTGGGTCGGCGACGATGTGAAGACGGGCGGTACGGCCGGCGGCGACAGTTTCTACACGCCTTCGGGCAAGCGCAACGTGTCCGGCGCCTATGTCCAGGACAAGCTCACCTGGGACTGGCTCGAAGTCATCGCCGGACTGCGCTACGACAATTACAGCCTGAAGGACAGCACGCGTGAGACCTCGGGCGACCGGCTGTCGCCGCGCATCACCGTCGGCGTCTCGCCGTTCGAAAGCGCCGGCCTTGCCGGCCTGCAATTCTACGGCACCTACGCCGAAGGCTATCGGTCGCCGTCGCTGACGGAAACGCTGATCAGCGGCAACCACCCGGCGGGCGTCACCTTCCCGTTCCTGCCCAATCCCAATCTGCGGCCTGAGACCGGCAAGACGACTGAATTCGGCATCAACTACAGCCAGAACGACATCTTCGAACCCGGCGACGCGCTTCGCGTCAAGGCGGCCTACTTCCACAACAATGTCGATGACTATATCGATGGCGTGACCCTGTCGCCGTTCGCTCCAGGCAGCGGCTGCCCGTTCGGACCCGGCATTCCGATCTGCTTCCAGTATCAGAATTTCGCCCAGGCCAAGATCGACGGCTTTGAGCTGGAAGGCGTCTACGACGCCGGATGGGGCTATGCCGGGCTTTCGGCCTCGATCACCAATGGCCACACCATTTCCTACAAGGGTGTGGAAGCCGATCTCGCCACCATCCCGTCCTCCCAGGTCACCGCCCAGCTCGGGCTGCGCTTCCTCGAGGACAAGCTGACCGTTGGTGGTGAGGTTCAGTACAATGGCAAACCAAAGGGCAATGCGGTGGCCGAGGACTACAAGCTGGTCAATGCCTTCGCCACCTACCAGGCGACAGACAATCTGAAGGTCGATTTCCGCGCCGACAATCTGTTCGACGTCAAATACGCCAACCCGCTGAACGGCAGCACGACAGTCGCGGTCTATGAGCCGGGCATAACGCTGAAACTGGCGGCAACAATGCGATTTGGAGGCTGATGGCATGGCGAGCTTGACGACATCCCTTCGTCTGCTGCCCTCGACGTTGGCGATGTCGCTTGCGATGGTTCCGGCGTGGGCTGAAGGGGTCCGCGCCGGCCCCCGCGCTGACCCTGGAGCTCAATGCCGCGCAACCCTCCGACAAGGGCTGCCGGCTGACCTTCCTGGTCAACAACAATCTCGGTGCCGACCTCTCCAAGGCGGCTTTCGAGATCGCCCTGTTCAACGAGGCCGGCGTTGTCGACCGGCTGATCGTGCTCGATTTCAAGGACCTGACGGCAGGCAAGACCAAGGTGACCCGCTTTGATCTCGCCGGCACCGATTGCACCAAGGTCAGCCGCGTGCTGATCAACAGCGCGACCGAATGCGCAGGCGCCGGCGTCGAACCGGCCGCCTGCATGCGCAGGCTGAAGACGGACACCAAGACCGGCATCGCCTTCGGCGTCTGAGAACGGCTTTGGGACTGCACCCCGCATTCTCAGCAAATACCGTTGCCTGGCCGCTGGCCGGCCACGGATCGCTGACGCCGTGGGCAAACGATCTTGATTTGACTTTTGCCCGCTGGCCGCTGCAATTTCCGGCCCGCGACATGCAGGAAATCAGTCCCCTCCCCGACGCTGGCAGCGAGCTGGCGATAGCGCCGGCCGAGCCGCTTGCAGCCGCGCGGCCGGCGGCCCGATGGCCGATTGCCTTCGTCGTCTCCGGCCTGCTTCACGCCGCCATGGCGGCATTCTTTCTGATCTCGCCCGCCGGCACATTCGATTCCAGGAATGCGGAGCAACCGGAAGGCAGCGATCGCGCAGGCGACAAGGTGGCCGGCACCGCTTTGGACAAGGATCCAGCAGCGATCAATGTCACGCTGGAGCCAAAACCGCAGCCGACCAAACCGGAGCCGGCGGCCAGACCGGTGCCGCCGACAACACCCTCGCAGCCCGAGCGGGAAGCTGCAAAGCAAACTCCCCAACCCATCCCGGAAGCAGCCAAGCCGCCGCCCAAACCTTTGCCGGAAGCTGTCAAACAGCCTGCGGCAACACCGGACATACTGGTGGCGGCGACCCCGCACCCTGATGACCAGAGTGTGGCTGCCAGGGCCGAAACACCGGCACAGCCGAGCGTCCAGGCCGAGACCGCTGAGATGCCTGTCGCCGTTCCGGACCAACCGCCGATCCCCAGCGCTAGGCCAACTCCGGCCGCCGCCCCTGCAAAAGCAGCGGACGAGAAGCGCGGCACGGCAGATGGGCAGGATCGGCTGGCGCAGGCAGCCAGCAAGGGCAGAAGGCAGAACGAGGCGGGGGCCGCGACTGAGTCCAGCTACCGAAGCGACGTCATCAGCAAACTTGGCCGCGTCTATCGAGCAGTGCCGCCTTCGTTGCAAGCGACGGCGCGCAGCAACACCGTTGTCACCTTCGTCATCGGCCGGCAGGGCAACATCGATGAGCTGCGTGTCGTCGAAAGCTCGGGCTCGGCAACTTTCGACCAGATCGTGCTTGGTTTCGTTCGCAAGGCGGCCCCTTTCCCTCCGATCCCGCCAAAGGTCGGCAACAGTCTGGAATTCACCGGTGCGATCGGTCCGTTCTGAGAGCGGCTAACCCGCATCCTTCAATCGCAGCAGTCCACCAATTCAGAAAGGAACCCCATGTACATCGCCATGAACCGCTTCAAGGTGCAGAACGGCTCGGAAGCCGATTTCGAGGCCGTGTGGAAGAACCGCGATTCCAGCCTTGCCGAGATGAAGGGTTTTCGGGAATTCCATCTGCTGCGCGGCCCGGTCAACGAGACCGAAGGCTACACACTGTTTGCCTCGCACACGGTGTGGGCGAGCCAGGACGATTTCGTCGCCTGGACCAAGTCGGAGAATTTCCGCGCCGCGCACAGGAATGTCGGCACGACGAAGGTGCACTATCTCGGCCACCCGCAATTCGAGGGCTTTTCGGTCGTCGAGGGCGCCTGAGAATAGGCTGAACTAGGCCGCGGCAAGCAGGCTGGCATTGCCGCCCGCGGCCGTGGTGTCGACACAGACCGCGCGCTCATGGGCATAGGCGGCCGGGTTGAGCACCTCGCTGACCAGCGGCACGATCGGGCCGGTCCTATCGGCGATGACCTTGCGCACGATGCGCGCGGCCTCCGGCGTGCCCGAAAAAGCGACGACATCGACGCGCAGCGAGCGCGCCTCGACCGGATCGGGACGCCCATCGATAGCGGCGAGCGGCAAGCCCTTGCCGGTCAGCGCCGACAATGCGGCCGGCGCCCCTGGGGCAACGGCCAGCACCGCATTGCCGGCGGCGAGCGCCTGGATCGTCTGGGCAAGCAGCGTCTCGGCATCCGGCCCCAGGCACAACACGCGGCCGCGCGGCGACAGCGAGAGCGTGTTGGCCTCGCCGGTTGGCCCGGGCAGGTCGACCTGACCGAAATCGATGCCAGCAGCGGCGCCGATGGCAGCCGCGCCCTTGCCGCGCAAATGCTTCCTCAGGATGGCGATCCGGTCCGGGCGCGTCGACCAGCCGCCGAGGGCCGGATCGGGCAGATTGTCGGCCAGTTCGGTCGCCGTCACCTTGTGGCCATCGCCAACTTCCGTACCGGCTTCCGGCCCCTTGCGGAAGCGGCGCAGATAGTGCGGGCCGCCGGCCTTCGGCCCGGTGCCGGACAGCCCCTCGCCGCCAAAGGGCTGCGAGCCGACGACGGCGCCGATCTGGTTGCGGTTGACGTAGATGTTGCCGGCATGGATGCCGTCGACGAAATGCTGGACGCGGCCTTCGATGCGGGTATGCAGGCCGAACGTCAGGCCATAGCCCTTGCGGTTGATGGCGGCGATCACCGCGTCGATCTCATCGGCGTCGAAGCTGGCGACATGCAATACCGGCCCGAAGACTTCGCGCTCCATCTCCTCTATGCCTTTGACTCGGAAGACATGCGGCGCGACGAAGCGCCCGTCCTTCGGCGCCTCGAGCTTGGCGATCAGCCGGCCCTCGAGACCCTTCTTGGTGCAATAGTCACGGATAGAGGACTGCGCGTCATCGTCGATGACCGGACCGACATCGGTCGAAATCCGCCAGGGATCACCGATGTTGAGCGCTTCCATGGCGCCTTTCAGCATCTCCAGCATCTTCTTCTCGACGTCCTTCTGCACGTAGAGCACACGCAGCGCCGAACAGCGCTGGCCGGCACTCTGGAAGGCAGAGGCGAGGATGTCGCGCACCGCCTGCTCGGGCAACGCGGTGGAATCGACGATCATGGCGTTCAAACCGCCGGTCTCGGCGATCAGCATGGCGTCGGGTGCCGCGGTCTCGGCCAGCTGTTTCTCGATCAGCTTGGCGACCTCGGTCGAGCCGGTGAAGCAGACGCCGGCAATGCGTGGGTCGGCGGTCAGCGGCGCGCCCACCGACGGGCCATCGCCGGGCAGCAGCTGGATGATGTCTTCCGGCACGCCGGCCTCGCGCAGCAATTCGACGGCGCGGAAGGCGATCAGCGGTGTCTGTTCTGCCGGCTTGGCGATGACCGAATTGCCGGTAACGAGTGCTGCCGCGATCTGGCCGGTGAAGATGGCGAGCGGAAAATTCCACGGCGAAATGCAGACGATCGCGCCGCGCGCCTGCGTGCCGGTCTCGGCATTGGCCGCCTCGGCGGCGTAGTAGCGCAGGAAGTCGACCGCCTCGCGCACTTCCGCCACCCCGTCGGCCAGCGATTTGCCGGCCTCGCGGGTGGCGAGCGCGAAGAACTCGACCGCATTGGCTTCGTAGAGATCGGCTGCGCGGTTGAGGATGGCGGCGCGTTCGGCAACGGGACGCTTTGCCCAGGCCGGTTGCGCTTCCACAGCGATGCGCACGGCAATCGTAACCTGCTTGGCGGCGGCCTCGTGAACCGTTCCGACCACTTCATCGGGCTTGGCCGGATTGACGACCGGGCGTGGCTTGCCATAGCCGGCAGCCCGGGTGATCGGCTTGGCGTGCCAGCGGTCCGGCCCGGCGAACGCCGCCCTGGCCTTGTCGATGGCCGCCAGCGTCACCGTGTCGGTGATGTCAAAACCTTTCGAATTGCGGCGACCGACGCCAAAAATCTGAGAAGGCCGGGCAATCGCCGGATTGGCAGCAGGACCCTGGCTTTCCACCGTCTCGAGCGGATCGCGCGCGATGTCTTCCGGCTCGACATCCTCGTCAGTCAGCTGGTGCACGAAGGAGGAGTTGGCGCCATTTTCCAGCAGGCGGCGCACCAGATAGGCCAGAAGATCGGAATGCGCGCCGACCGGTGCATAGATGCGGCAGCGCGTGCCTTCGGCCTGGCGCACGGTCTCGTGCAGCGCCTCGCCCATGCCATGCAGGCGCTGGAATTCGAAGGAATCGCGGTTCGTGGCCATCGACAGGATGGCGGCGACGGTGTGGGCGTTGTGGGTGGCGAATTGCGGGTAGATGCGGTCGGTCATGCCAAGCAGTTTCTTCGCGCAAGCCATGTAGGAAACGTCGGTGTTGGCCTTGCGGGTGAAGACGGGATAGCCGGCAAGTCCGAGCGTCTGCGCTCGCTTGATCTCGGTGTCCCAGTAGGCGCCCTTGACCAGCCGCACCATGATTGTGCGGTCGTATTTCTTCGCCAGCGCGTAGAGCCAGTCGATGACGAAGGCCGCGCGTGGCCCGTACGCTTGCACCACCACACCAAAGCCGTTCCAGCCAGCGAGTTCCGGCTCGGCCAGCACGCGCTCGATGACATCCAGCGACAAATCGAGGCGGTCGGCCTCTTCTGCGTCGATGTTGAGACCCATGCGCGAATGCCTGGCTGCGAGTGCCAGCGACAACAGCCGCTCGGCCATGACCGGCAGCATCTCTTCCTTCTGCGCCACCTCGTAGCGCGGATGCAGCGCCGAGAGCTTCACCGAGATGCCGTGGTTCTGCCTGATGTCGGGACCGTTGGAGCCGGCATCGAGCGAGGAAATCGCGTCGGCATAGGCCTTGTGGTAGCGCAGCGCGTCGGCCTCGGTGCGGGCCGCCTCGCCCAGCATGTCGAAGGAATAGAGGTAGCCCTTCTGCGTCATCGGCCGGCCGCGCTTGACGGCTTCCGCGATGGTGCGGCCGAGCACGAACTGTTCGCCCATCTCGCGCATGGCGGCGGCCACCGCCTTGCGGATGACCGGCTCGCCCAGCCTGCGCACCATGGAGCGCAGCGTGCCTTCGATACCGCCCTCGCCCTCGTCGAGGACACGGCCGGTCAGCATCAGCGCCCAGGTCGAGGCGTTGACGAAGATCGAGCTCGATCCGCCGGAATGCGCCGACCAGTCATGCGGCGCGATCTTGTCGGCGATCAGATCGTCCATCGTCTCGGTGTCGGGCACGCGCAGCAACGCCTCGGCCAGGCACATCAGCGCCACGCCCTCCTTGGTGGAGAGGCCGTAGGCCGAGAGGAAAACCTCCATCAGCCGGGGATCGGACGAGCCGCGCACCGCCCGCACCAGATCGGCGGCTCGCGCTGAGATCGCATCGCGATCCCCAGCCGAAAGCCCTGTCGCCTCGGCCAGCCGCTTCACGGCCTCGTCTTCGTCGGGAAGATAGTTGGCGCGGATCTGCTGGCGGATGGTGTCGAGCGGCATGGCGGGTCCCGTGGAACGAGCATCAGGGAGCGGGCCGGCGGTCACCGGACCGAATGGCGCAAGCTAGCACAGGCGCGGATTTCAGTCGGTCCAAAGAAATCGACGAGATAGTCCGATCGATCTATCGTTGTGCCAGTTCCTTAGAGATTGTACTGTGATTTTGATGACAGAAGACCAATTGGACCGCATCGACCGAAACATCTTGTCGGCGCTGGCGGGCAATGGTCGGCTTTCCATGTCGGAACTCGCCGCCAAGGTCGGTCTTTCGAAGACGCCGGTGCAGGCGCGGGTCAAGCGGCTGGAGAAGGACGGATACATCAGGGGCTATCAGGCGATCATCGACCGTGAGCGCATGGGCGAAGGCCATGTCGCCTTCGTCCAGGTGAAACTGTCCGACACCCGTTCCGCCGCGCTCGACGCTTTCAACCGATCGGTGCAGGCCGTGCCGGAGATCGAGCAATGTCACATGATGGCGTCGAGCTTCGACTACCTGCTCAAGGTCCGCACCCGCGACATCGCTGCCTACCGCCGCGTGCTCGGCGAGCGCATCTCGGCGCTCCCCCATGTCGCCCAGACCTCGACCTTCGTGGCGATGGAGACGGTGAAGGATCGCTGACCGTGATCCCGAAAAGTCGATGCCGGTTTTCGGACAAGATGATGGTCAAACAAGAGCCTACTCCGACAGCGTCTTCAAAAACGCCACCAGCGCTGCGCGTTCGCGGTCCGACAGCTGCAGCGGGTGGATCTCGGTTGTCCCCTCCACGCTCGGCGCCGCCTTGGCGTAGTGCGCCACCACCTCGTCGAGCGACGAAAACTGCCCTGCATGCATATAGGGCGGCCGCGTGGCCACGCCGCGCAGCGACGGTGTCTTGTAAGCCCGGATCAGCTGCGGCCCATCCTTGACCATGAAGCGCAGTTCCCCGCAGGCGCTGACGTCCCCGTCGCGATAGGCGCCAAAACAGTTGAACGGATCGGCTTCGACCTGTGCCACCGCATCGACGCGCCCCCGGTCCGGCGGCAGGTCCGTGACGGGTGGCACGCCAGTGTTGTGAAAACCGTTGTCGGTGAAGCGCGGGCCATTGTGGCAGGTCACGCAATTGGCTTTGCCGATGAACAGTTTCAGCCCGAGGATTTCTTCCCGCGTGAAGACGGCATCGCTCTTCGGCTCGGCGCCGGTGGCAAGGTCCAGGGCAAAGCGATCGAAGCGCGTCTGCGCCGGCTCGATCGAGCGTTCGAAGGCCGCGATCGCCTTGCCGATATTGGCGTAAACGCGGTTGATGGCGTCGCGCTGCGCATCGCTCATCGCGTTCCAGGCAGCCCTTTCGGCATCGTTGCCAAGCGGGCTGGCATTCAGCGGAATGCCGGCAAAATCGGGCAGCGGCCCGAAAATGCGCTCATAGCGCTCGCCGAAGCGTGCCTTGATGTAGTGCGCGTAGGCAGTACGGTTTCCTGCCTGCTCCAGAGGGTTTTCCAGCGGCGTCAGCGCTTGTGCCCACAGGCTGTCGCGGCGGCCGTCCCAGAAGAACCACGGATCGCGCGCCACGCCGGCCAGTGGCATGGTGCGCCGGTTGGTATGGCCGACGCCGACCGCTTGCGGCAGGTCGTCCTGGAACTGGCGGTCTATCTTGTGGCAGGTCGAGCACGACACCGTGCCGTCGCGGCTCATGCCAAGATCGAAGAACAGCGTCGAGCCAAGGGCGGCGGCGGCCGGCACGTCGGCGAAGCGATTGGTGGTGTCGGGCTTCAGCGACGGCAGCGTGTTCAACGCCAGCAAGGCTATGGTCTTCTTCTCCGCGTCGGAAAAATCCGGCTTGCCGCAGCCGACGAGGATGACGGCGACCATCAGCGCCAGAAAGCAGAAAAGGCGCTTCATCGATCGCTCACAGCACCACGTTGAACAGCACTGTATCGGAGCCGGCGCCCGACGAGATGGCGAACCGAAGTTGCCACCAGCCGCTCATCGTGAATTTCAGCCCCTCGATGCGGTAGCGGCCATCGCCGAGATAGTCGGTCACCTGCGGGCTGGTCGGCAGGCCGTGATTGTGTTGCGGCATGCCGCCGGAGATGGCGATCGCGGCGCGCTCCACCGAAGCCCCCGTCTTTGTTTTCAGCGTCAGCAGCCAGGATTCCAGTTCGCCCTGCCGCACCACGCCCCGTTCCGGTACGAAGCTCGCCATGTACAGCCCGTTGTCGGTTTTCTTCGTCCGCGAGACATCCGGGCCGACCATCTGCGCCGATTGCGGCGCGGTCAGATAGACGACCGCAAGAACGCCGACCAGCAGAGCAGCCAGACCAAGACCCGCCAAGAGATAACGCCATATCGATGCCAAACCGGTTCCTCTTCTGCGGATAACGCTCGGCCGGGTGGATCGCGTCCCGCCAGCCTGTGGGAAAACGCTGTGGCGCAAAAAAGCCTGCTTGCCAAGCATGGCGCTGCCGCCGGCAAAAAGCTACAGCACCGAAATCACTGGAGGATTGCAGATGGCGGGAAACGGCGTCGCCTCGATCGGCGAATGCATGCTCGAACTGTCGGGCCAGACCGGCCCGAACTGGCGCATGGGTTTTGCCGGCGACACGTTCAACACGCTGTGGGCGCTGCATGCGCTGAGCGCAGACCGGCCGGCGACCTATGTCTCGGCCTTCGGCGACGACCCCTTCTCGCAAGGCCAGATCGGCTTCTTCGCCGAAAACGGCATCGGCATCGGCTCCAGTCCGATAATAGCTGGCGCTCGGCCCGGCCTCTATGCGATCACCTTGACCGGTGCCGAGCGCTCCTTCACCTACTGGCGCGGCGACGCCGCCGCCCGGCAGCTTGCCTCGGATCCCGCTGCACTGTCGAAAAACCTTGAAAATCAGGCACTTGTGTATTTTTCCGGAATCACTTTGGCAATTCTGGACGATGCCGCGCGCAAAACACTGCTAGCGGCCGTGACCAAGGCGCGTGCCGCTGGCTCGCTGATCGCCTTCGACCCCAATTACCGGCCACGGCTCTGGCGAACTCGCGAGGACGCGCAGGCGGCTATCGTCGAAGCGCTCGGCGTCACCGACATCGCGCTGCCAACCTTCCCCGACGAGCAGATGTTGTTTGAGGATGCGACGCCGCAAGCGACCGCCGAGCGGCTCCGGCAACGGGTCGGTGAAGTCGTCATCAAGAATGGCGAACAGCCGGCGCTCATTGCTGAAAACGGTACTCTTCGCGACGTGCCGGCGATCCATGTCGCGGCCGCCGTCGACACCACCGGCGCCGGCGATTCCTTCAATGGCGGCTATCTCGCGGCGCGACTTGCCGGCCATGGCCCGCGCGAAGCGGCAAGTCGGGCACATCGCGTTGCCGCTGCCGTGGTGCAGGTCCGCGGCGCCCTGGCGCCATTCGAGACGCTGCGGGCGGCGTTCGAAAACTAGCCGCCTGGAGACCTATGGAAGGCGGAAACGATATTCCGTCACATGGTGATAGATCGCGCCCGGCCATAGCGTCGCCTGCGGGAAATACGGCCGGTTCGGCGCATCCGGCCATATTTGCGGTTCCAGGCAGAAGGCGGAAAAAGCCTTGTAGTCGCGGCCTTCGAGCCCCTTGCGCGGCGTCACATACTGGCCGGTATAGAGCTGAACGCCAGGCTCCGTGGTCCAGACCTCCATCTCGACGCCGGAACTCGCCCCTTGCGTCCATGCCGCTTGCCGCAGCGGCCCGCGCGCCGCGGCGAGGCAGAAGTTCTGGTCGTAAGGCAGTTGCTCGCCCTCGGTCTCCATGCGCAGCGGCCGCGCCTGGCGGAAATCGAAGGGCGTGCCATCAACCGGCTTGACCACGCCGGTCGGGATCATGTCGCTGTCGACCGGCAGATAGGCGCCGGCGTTCAGCATCATCCTGTGGTCGAGAATGTCGCCGGCGCCGCCATCATCCAAGTTGAAATAGGAATGTTGGGTGAGATTGCACGGCGTCGGCTCCTCGCAGGTCGCCGTCAGCTCGACGCTCAGCGTGCCGGGGATTTTCAGCCGGTAGGTGCAGGTGACGTCGAGGGCGCCGGGAAAGCCCATCGCGCCGTCGGGATCGTGCAGCGTCAGCGTAACGAAGTCCCTGCCATGCAGCGAAACCGCCCACGGCCGGTGCGAATAGCCCTGCGAGCCGCCATGCAGCGTATGCTTGCCGAGGAAATTTTGCTCGGTCTGGTAGCGGGTGCCGTTAATGGTGAAGCGGCCGTCGCGGATGCGGTTGGCATAGCGGCCGACCACCGCGCCGAAGAAGGCGTTGTCGGCCTCGTAGGCTTCCAGCGTGTCGTAGCCGAGCACCAGCGGCGCATCATGGCCGGTTAGGCGCAAATCCTGGATGATGGCGCCGAGCCCGATGATGTTGGCGGTGAGGCCACCGCCCCTGATGGTGAAGCGGCGCACCGGCTCGCCTGCCTGCGTCGTGCCGAAAACCTCGCCGTCCTTCATTGCCATGCCCGCAAACGTCAGTTGATCCAAAGGATTTCGGCAGGTTTTCTCAACCCGAGGTCGACGGGCCAGGCCCGTCGACCTCGGGGATAAAGTATCAGAGGCCGAGGCCGCCGATACAGACATATTTGGTATCGAGGTAATCCTCGATGCCCTGATGTCCGCCTTCCTTGCCGAGGCCCGATTCCTTGACGCCGCCGAACGGCGCCTCCGGCGTGGTGATCAGGCCTTCATTGACACCGACCATGCCGTATTTCAGCCCCTCCATGACGCGGAAGGCGCGGCCGAGATCGCCGGTGTAGAAATAGCAGGCAAGGCCGAATTCGGTGTCGTTGGCGAGCGCGATGGCTTCCGCTTCGGTCTCGAACTTGAACACCGGGGCGACCGGGCCAAAGATCTCTTCCTTCATGAAGCGCATCTTGGGCGTCGCATTGGCGATCACCGTCGGCTGGAAGAACGAACCGCCGAGCGCATGACGCTTGCCGCCGGCGACGATCTTGCCGCCCTTGGCAGTGGCGTCGGCGATCAGCTCTTCCACCTTCTCGACCGCCTTCTCGTCGATCAGCGGTCCCTGCTGCACGCCTTCCTCGAGGCCGGAACCGACCTTCAGCCCGTTGCTGGCCGCAGCCAGCTTCTCGACGAACCTGTCATAGACGCCGGCCTGGACGAGGAAGCGGTTGGTGCAGACGCAGGTTTGGCCCGAATTGCGGTACTTGGCGGTGATGGCGCCGGCGACGGCACGGTCGATATCGGCGTCGTCGAAGACGATGAACGGCGCGTTGCCGCCAAGCTCCATCGACACCTTCTTCACGGTGACCGACGACTTCTGGATGAGAAGCTTGCCGACTTCGGTCGACCCGGTGAAAGTGATCTTCGACACCAGCGGATTGGCGCAGATCTCGTCGCCGATCTCGCTGGCCGAACCGGTCAGGATGTTGACGACGCCCTTGGGGAAGCCGACTTCCTCGGCAAGCGCGCCCCAGGCGAGGCCCGAGTAAGGTGTCTGCGAGGCGGGCTTCACCACGGCGGTGCAGCCGGCGGCGAGCGCCGGACCGAGCTTGCGGGCCAGCATCGAGGACGGGAAATTCCACGGCGTGATGGCGGCGATGACGCCGACCGGTTCCTTGGTCACCAGGATGCGGCGGTCCGCCCATGGCGAGGGCACGACGTCGCCATAGGTGCGGCGGCCTTCCTCGGCGAACCACAGAATGTAGGCCGCGGCCGAACCGATCTCGCCCTTCGATTCGAACAGTGACTTGCCCTGCTCGATGGTCAAGAGCTCGGCGAGCACGTCCTGATTGTCCATCATCGCGTCGTGCAGCTTGCGCAAGAGCTTCGAACGCTCGAGCGCGGTCGTCTTGCGCCAGGTCTTGAAGGCGGCGTCCGCGGCCTCGATGGCGCGGCGGGTCTCGGCCTTGCCCGACTTCGGCACGGTGCCGATCTTGAGGCCGGTGGCGGGGTTGTTGACGTCGACCGTCTGGCCGCTGTCGGCCTGCACCCATTCGCCGTTGATGAGATTGGCCTGCCGCATGAAATGGCTGGTTTTCTGAAGCATGGTCTATCCTCCGTTCGGCGCACTGACGGGCCGGTCTGTGAAATCTTCGGTGAGCGTGCGCCATGAATTGAAGCCGGCACGCCGGAGCCACTGCTCTTTACCTAGGGCAAGGCCCGCAAGCAATCGCAAGATGGCATATAGGGGTTGGGCCAGCCCAGGACGAGAGCAAGCTTTGCCGCCTCGCCTCGATTTGCGCATGGTCTAGCCGAAGACATGCAGGACAATCGTCAGCCAGAAAGCCGTGGTAACGGCGGCGGAGGCGGTGGCGATGGTCATCTGGTTCGATGCCAGCGCCTGGCCCGTGTTGAACTGTACCGCGATGAGATAGGAGTTGATGCCCGACGGCAGGGCCGCCACCACCACCGCCACCTTGGCGGTCAGGGGCGGCAGGCCGAGCAGCCAGACGAAGGCGAGAACCAGCGCCGGCATCAGGAACAATTTCAGCGCCGAAAGCGCCAGCGCCGGCCGGACATTGCCGGAGATGCCGAAGCGGCGCAGGCTGAGCCCCATGGCAAACAGCGCCACCGGCCCTGCCGTGTTGGCCAGCGCATCGACCAGCCGCATGACGAGGCTGGGCAGCGGCACGCCGCTCAGCCGCCATGCCAGGCCGAGGAGGATACCGATGATAAGCGGATTGATGAACATCCGCCGCAAGAAGCTGCGCAGCACCCGCTGCGGATGCACATGTTCGCCACCGCCCCGGCCGAACATCTCGAACAGCACGATCGAGGCCATCATCATGACCGGCAGGTGCACCGAGACCAGCAGCGACAGCACTTCGAAGCCGCTCGGGCCGAATATGCCAAGGATGAACGGAGCGCCCAGCAGCACGACATTGGAATAGGCCGACGACACGCCGCCGACGACACCGGCGCGCGCGTCGCGCCCGAATATCCGCGTGGTGACGAGATGGCCGGCGGCCCAGGTGATGGCCGCCGCCGTGAAATAAGCGCCCCACAACGGCCACGGCGCGACGCCGTGGAAATCGGCCTTCACCATGGTCTGGAACAGAAGCAGTGGCATCGCCACCGAGACCGCGAAATCCGATATCCCCTCGCCGCTCGCCGGTCTGAGATAGCCGGTCAACCCGGCGAGATAGCCGAGCGCGACCAGGCTGAAGACGAAAAGCACGGTTTCTGTAAGCAGAGACATTTTTCAGGGATAGGCGAGCCACGCGCGCGGCGCAATCGCGCCCGAATTTGATCATGGTAGGCTGGCAGCGTTATAGAGGGTTTGGAGTATCAGGGCGGGCACGAACGACAAATGACCTTTGTCGAAACCTCAGGACGCAACCTTCTTGCGCGTGTGTGGCTGACGGCTTTCGTCGCCGCGCTATTTTGTCTTGCCGCGACGGCGTTTGCATTGGCCGAGACGAAAAGCCTCAAGGGCGTGGCGCTGATCATCGGCCAGTCGAATTACCTGCACATCGCCGCCCTGCCCAACCCGGCCAATGACGCCCGCGACATGGCCAAGATGCTGACCGACCTCGGCTTCGACGCCCGCAACGTCACAGATCGCGATGCCGCCAAGCTGAAGCGCGACCTCGAACGTTTCGTCGAGGATGCCGAGGGAGCCGACGTCGCCTTCATCTATTACTCCGGCCACGGCATCGAGGCCGGCGGCGAGAATTATCTGGTTCCGGTCGATGCCGACATCTCGTCGCTGAGGGATGCCGATAACGCGCTGGTGCCGATTTCCGCCGTCATGGACGAGTTGAAAAAGACGGTGCCGGTGACGATCATGCTGCTCGATGCCTGCCGCACCAATCCGTTTCCGGCGGACGCTTTGGTGCGCCGGGCGCCGACCGCTTCCGCCGAGCCGATCGGCGCTGGCGGGCTGGAACCGGTGCGCGGCGCCAAGGCGCTTGCCAATGCGTCGGCGCAGGATGCGAGCCTGGGCACGGTGGTCGGCTTTGCCGCCGAACCGGGTCGCCCGGCGCTGGACGGAGCGGCCGGCGAAAACAGCCCCTATGCCGCCGCCCTGCTGCGCCACCTCGCGGCGATGAAAGGCACGGAGTTCGGCTCCGTCATGCGCATGGTGACCGAGGAAGTCTATCTCGACACCAAGGCCAAGCAGCGCCCCTGGGTCAACGAAAGCCTGCGCCGGCTGCTTTATTTCGGCATCGCGCCGCCGGAGCCGACCGGTGACGACGGGCTGATCACCGGCGAAAGGCGGCAGCTGCTCTTGACCATCTCCGACCTGCCCGACCCGAAGCGGGCGCAGGTGGAACTGGCCTCGCTGCAGGACGGCGTGCCGCTCGACGCGCTCTATGGCGTGCTGAGGGCGCTGGGCACGGACAAGATCCCCGAGGATCCGACCGACCTGCAGAACGTGCTCGACGCCCAGGCCGAGCGCCTGAAGAAGATGATGTCCGAGCGCGCGGCACTGCGCACCGACGATCCCGAGATCAAGCGGCTGGTTGCCTCGGCCGACAAGGCCATCGGCCAGGGAGCGATGGTGACGGCGCGCAAATTCCTCGACGATGCGGTCGGCAGGGTCGAGCAGAACAGCGGTGCGGTCGACGAGGCCGAGGAACTGGTCAGGCAGAAGCGCATCGCCGACGCCGCCATCTATGCCAAGCGCGCCGACGCCGCAGCGCTGGTCTTCGACTACAAATCCGCCGCCAACGACTATGCCAAGGCCTTCTCGCTGGTCGAGAAATGGGACGACAAGCTGCGCTGGAACTACAAGAATCAGGAAGCCGAGGCACTCAACGCCCACGGTTCCGCCACCGGCGATCTCGATGCACTGCAGCACGCGATCGAAGCCTATCACGTTATCCTGAACTTCATTCCCAATGGCGAGCAGAACAAGGATTGGGCCATCACCCGCAACAACATGGCGGTGGTGCTGCAGACCATCGGCGAGCGCGAGACCGAGACCGCGCATTTGGAAGAAGCCGCGCAGATCTTCCGCGATTCGCTCGTCGTCTTCGAGCGCGAGAAGGACGACCCCAACTGGGCGGCGGCGCAAAACAACCTCGCCAATGTCCTCTTGAAGATCGGCGAACGCGAGAGCGACCCGAAGCGGCTCAATGAGGCAGTGGCGGCGATGCGCGCCACGTTGGAAAAGCGCCCGCGCGACAAGCTGCCGCTCGACTGGGCCGCTTCGCAGAACAATCTCGGCCTCGCGCTCTATGCGCTCTCCCAGCGCGAACCCGCCGGCGAGCATCTGAAGGACGCCGAAGCCGCCTACCGGCTGGCGCTTGAAGAGTACACGCGCGAGAAAGCCCCCGTGGAATGGGCGATGGTCGAGAACAATCTCGGCAACACGCTGGTGACGCTTGGCATCCAGCTCAACGACAAGGCCAAGATCAACGAGGCGGCCGATGCCTTCCGCGCCGCGCTGAAGGTGCGAACCCGTGAGACCTTCCCGGTCTCCTGGGCGACCAGCCGGCTCAACCTCGGCAACGCGCTGAGCGGCGTCGCCCGCTTCGACATGGGCACCGACACGCTCGAAGATGCCGCCGCGGCCTATGACGATGCGTTGACGGTGTTTACCCGGCAGCGCTTCCCGATGGACTGGGCGTCGGCGCAGAACAATCTCGGCTCGATCTACCAGACGCTTGGCCAGCGGACCCGCGACGCGGCCAGGCTCGAACAGTCGGTGGCAGCATTCCAGGCGGCGCGGCAGGTCTATGTCAGGCGGAAATTCCCGCAGGATTGGGCCATGAGCTACTACAATCTCGGCAACACGCTGCAATTGCTTGGCGGCGTGACGGACAAGCCCGAGCACTACAGGGAGGCAGTCGACGCCTACAGCAATGCGTTGCGCGAGTACAAGCGCGAGACAAACCCGCGGCAATGGGCGCTGGCCCAGGCCGGCCTCGGCTCGACGCTGCACTGGCTCAGCATGAGCAATGCCGATCCCAAAATCCTGCGGGATTCGATCGCCGCGCGGCGGGCAGCACTCGAAGTGCTGACCATCGAGACCGCACCCGTCGACTGGGCCAACGCCCAGAACGGCATCGGCATGAGCCTGCTCAATCTCGGCAATATCGAACGGACCGGAAAATATCTCGACGAGGCCGAGGCGGCTTTCACGGCAACGCTGAAGGTCTTCACCAGGGAAAGCCAGCCCCTGCAGTGGGCCTTCGAGCAGAACAATCTCGGCGACATCCACTGGAACCGCGCCAGCTATGGCGGCGGCAAGGCCGAGTATCTCAGGGCTATCGCGTTCTTCGAGAATGCCAAGCAGGGCTTTACCGAAGCCGGCTACACCGTCCCCATCCCGCTTACCGACCAGAAGATCGATCTGGTGAAGAAGCAGATCGCCAAAAAGTGAGGCTGGGACGTCTGCAACGCCCGCTTGTCTTTGTGCCGGGGTTCCGATCCCTATATGCGAATGACCGGAACCCGATGACGGGCTCCTGAAGGACTGCGATGATCCGATTTGCCCTGGCCCTGTTGCTGTTCGTCGTTCCCGTCGCGGCCCATGCCACGGATGCCGGCTGGGCGCTGCTGCGCGATGGCGGCCATGTCGTGCTGCTGCGCCATGCCATGGTCACCGGCACCTCCGACCCCGCCAATTTCGACATCGACAGCTGCGCCACCCAGATCAATCTGTCGGCGCGCGGCAAGCAGCAGGCGAGCAAGATCGGCGCCTTGTTTGCCGCCCGCGCCGCGCCGATCGAACGCGTGCTGTCCAGCCGCTACTGCCGCTGCCTCGACACCGCGCGTATCGCCTTCGAGGCCGAACCGGAACTGTTCGCCCCGCTCGATCTCCTGAAGGGCGACGATGCGCAGAAGGCAGCACAGATCGCCGCCATCATGAAGGAAATCCGCGCCTATTCCGGCTCCGACAATCTGGTCATGGTCACCCATCTGGAAGACATCGTGGCGCTGACCGGTGTTTCCCCGCGCGAAGGCGAAGCCGTGGTGGTCGAGCCGCAAGGCGACGGTCTGCGCGTGCTCGGCCGCGTCACCTTCTAACGAACCGATCCGCGCCTCCAACGTTGGATGCGAGTGTTGCCGAAATACCACTGCTGAACGAAGCCACGAATTGGCCGCAACAATGCCGCTTGCGACAACCCGTCGCAGGCTCTATAGCCGCGCTCCCGGTCACGAGAACCGAAGTGAGCACAACGGTTGGAGCTTTCGTCTCCGCCCGTGCAGGCGGCATTGCCGCCCTGTATACGGCGCCGCTTTGGGGATTGGGATCGCGGATGTAGCTCAGTCTGGGAGAGCGCCGGATTTGGATCCGGAGGTCGCAGGTTCGAATCCTGCTGTCTGCACCACGGATAGCTCAGTTTGGTTAGAGCATCAGATTGTTAATCTGACTGTCGAAGGTTCGATTCCTTCTCCAACGGCCTGATAAGCCGACACCTTTGGGTGGTGTTATCCAGAAAACGGTCCGGGAACCGGAATGCTGAAGACCTGACGGACGGCCGAAGCCTTCGGGCCAAGGCCGTTTCGAAAGGTCCGACGCCATCGGCTCGCGGCCAGGTCCGCGGTGATGGTCAAGGCGCATCGTCGCCGGCAAGGGAGGCTTCGGCCTCCGGCGCCCGCTTCGCTGCCCCGCGATCCGCTCCCGAGGGCCCGCCACGGATCGATGCCACCGGTCCCCGGATCATTCGTGCCGGAAGACGATGTGAAACGAGAAACGAAGGGAAGATCGACGCATGAGTTGACGCCTCGCATGGGGCCATGCCCGACAGGAGTAATACAATGACTGTTCTCGACAAGGTTCTTGGACGCGAGCGCGTCCTCGTAAGGGAAAACGAACGTGCCCTCACCCTCCACAAGGGTGAGATCAAGGCCGTCCTGATGCCGGGCGAGCACTGGCTCGCCAACCGGCGCGGGAGCCTGGAAGTGTCAAGGCACGATCTGAAGAACCCGGAATTCGTTTCGGCATACGAGAAGGCGTTGTTCGACAAGCTCCCGGATGTGGCCGCGCGTCATTTCACCGTCGTTCGCACCGGGCGCACGGATGTCGCCATCATCGAGCGTGACGGCAATCTGCATGCCGTGCTGGCGCCGGACCGCAAGCTGGTGCTGTGGACGGATGCCGGGCCGTGGACGGTGGCCGTGATCGACGCGTCGGCCGATCTCGCCATCGATCCGGCGGTCATGCGCCGGCTCGGCCAGGCCCGGAAGGCGGAGTTGATGTCGGTCCATCCGGTCGTCGATGGCCAGGCGGGGCTGCTGTTCGTCGACGGTGTCCTGGTGCGGACGCTTGCCGCGGGCGTGCATGGCTTCTGGAACGTCGGACGCATGGTGCAGGTGAAGGTCGTCGACCTCAAGCGCCAGTCGCTCGATGTCGCCGGGCAGGAAGTGCTGACCAAGGATCGCGTGACGATCCGCGTCAACATCGCCGCCGAATACCGGGTCGTTGACCCGGTCAAGGCGGTGAGCGCCGTGAAGGACTTCTCCGAGGCCCTTTATCGCGCCCTGCAATACGCCTTCCGCAAGACGCTGGGCGCGCTGACGCTCGACCAGATCCTTGAAAAGAAGGTGACGGTCGACGAGGAAGCCGCTGCCAAGGTCCGTGCCGACATGGCCGAGATCGGCGTCGAGGTCAGCGATATCGCGCTCAAGGATGTGATCCTGCCGGGCGAGATGCGCGAGATCCTCAACCAGGTGGTTTCGGCCGAAAAGCAGGCCGAGGCCAACATCATCCGCCGCCGCGAGGAGACGAACGCCACGCGTTCCCTCCTCAACACGGCCAGGGTGATGGCGGAGAACCCGGTGATGCTGCGGCTGAAGGAGCTCGAGGCTCTGGAAACCATCGCCGGCAAGGTCGAGCGGCTGACCGTCCACAACGGAACGGGCGGGCTGCTGAACGACCTGGTCAAGCTCCGTGACAGCTGATGCATGTCGCCCAAAAATGGTTTCCGGTTTTGGGAAAACGACATGCATCGAAACCGAGACTAACCTGACGTAATGGGAAGGGCCGCCGGGTTGACCGGCGGCCCTTCTTGCGTTTCTTGGGCACGCTTCCCATCTGCGCCCGGACTATCAGGCCTTTTCCTGCCGGGAAAAACCGATTAGACAGCGCCCAAACAGGATGCGGACAGATTCCGCCCGCAAAGAAGGAAAAGCCCTTGTCCACCACGTTCGACAAAGTCGCCAAGATCATTGCCGACACCAGCGAGATCGATATCGACACCATCACGCCCGAGAGCCACACGATCGACGATCTCGGCATCGACAGCCTCGATTTCCTCGACATCGTCTTTGCCATCGACAAGGAATTCGGCATCAAGGTGCCGTTGGAAAAGTGGACCCAGGAAGTCAATGACGGCAAGGCTTCGACCGACGACTACTTCGTCATGAAGAACCTGTGCGCCAAGATCGACGCGCTGGTCGCCGCCAAGACCGCCTGACATCAGTTGAGCGCGCAACCTTGACGCGCTTTGCCGCCTGACCCACAAAGCCGCCCATGAGTAGCCCCCGCGACGTCGTCATCACTGGTATCGGCCTTGTCTCCTCGCTGGGAGAAGGCCCTGACGCCCACTGGCAGAAGCTCGCGCAACCGGGCCTGCAGCCGGTGCTCGAAGCCGCGCGCTTCGCGCCCTATACCGTTCATCCGCTGCCGGAGATCGACTGGAACCTGCAGATCGCCAAGCGCGGCGACCAGCGGCAGATGGAGACATGGCAACGGCTCGGCACCTATGCCGCCGGCCTTGCGCTCGATGACGCCGGTATCAAGGGCAATGACGAGCTCTGCGCGACCATGGACATGGTGGTGGCCGCCGGTGGCGGCGAGCGCGACGAGGCGGTCGATGCCGCCATCCTTGCCGCTTCGGAAAGCCGCAACGACCGCGACGTGTTGCTCAACGAGAAGCTGACCACCGAATTGCGGCCGACCTTGTTCCTGGCGCAGCTTTCCAACCTGCTCGCCGGCAACATCTCCATCGTCCATAAGGTGACGGGCTCCTCGCGCACCTTCATGGGCGAGGAAGGCGCAGGTGTTTCCGCCGTCGAGACGGCCGCTGCCCGCATCCGCTCGGGCCAGTCCACACATGTCCTGGTCGGCGGCGCGTTCCAGACCGAACATTCCGACATGCTGCTCGGCTACGAGCTTGCCGGCTATCTGCATCGCGGCCCCTGGAAGCCTGTCTGGCAAAGGCAGGGTGCCGAGGGTGGCGGCGTGGTCTCCGGCTCCGGCGGCGCCTTCCTGGTGCTGGAACAGCGTGAACACGCGGAAAGCCGTGGGCGCAAAATCTATGCCGAGCTCGGACCGGTCGTCTCCGGCCGGGCCAGGCGGTCGCGTGGAGAACTCGACGCCGAAATCGCCGGCTTGCTGAGCCGGGCGGCGCTGCCGAACGGCAAGCTGCTGGCGCTTTCGGGTGCCTCGGGCGCGCATGCGGCAACATCAGCCGAGAAAACAGCGCTCGATGCCGTCGGGACAATTGCCGCACGCGGCTTCTCGACGCTGACCGGGCACATGAAGGAAGCGCAGTTTCCGTTCGCCGTGGCGCTTGCCGCACTCGCCGTCGACCGCAAGGCCGCCTACCCCGTCTTTGACGCCGCAGCCGAGAAGCCGTTCGAAGGCATTCCCGCAAGCGTCCTTGCAACGGCGATCGGCTATCACCAATTCGAGGGCATGGCGCTGGTCAAGTCGGCGTAAGGCGGCGCCAGCCATGTTGCAGAGATGAACCGCTCGAGGGCTTCCCGATGACCAATTTCAGAGATCACATGGGCAGACCCATCGTCGCCGTCACCGGCATCGGCGTGGTGACTTCGCTTGGCGTCGGCAAGGCTGACAATTGGGCGGCGCTGACCTCGGGCAAGTCGGGCATCCACCCGATCACCCGCTTTCCGGTCGACCACCTCAACACCCGCATTTCTGGTATGGTCGACTTCCTGGACTCAAGCGCGAAGGGCGCCAGCCCCCTCACCTACGAGCTGGCCGAAACCGCCGCGCATGAAGCCGTGGCCGAATCCGGCCTCGATTCCAGTGATTTCGGCGGTCCCCTCTTCCTCGCCTCGCCGCCCGTCGAGCTCGACTGGCACGAACGCTTCTCGCTCTACAATTCCGACAAACAGGACGCCGGCGCCGAAAGGCTGCTGCGGGTGGCGCGCGGATTGAAGGAACTCGACATCTTCGAGACCACCCAGTTCGGCTCGATCGCCGACAGGCTCGCCGACCGGTTCGGCACGCGTGGTCTGCCGATCACGCTGTCGACCGCCTGCGCCTCGGGCGCCACCGCCATCCAGCTCGGCGTCGAGGCGATCCGCCGCGGCGAATGCGACCGGGCGCTGTCGATCGGCGCCGACGGCTCGGCGACCGCCGAGGCGCTGATCCGCTTCTCGCTGCTGTCGGCGCTGTCGACCCACAATGACATCCCGGAAAAGGCGTCAAAACCGTTCTCCAAGGACCGCGATGGTTTTGTCCTCGCCGAAGGTTCGGGCGCGCTGGTGCTGGAATCACTGGAGGCAGCCCTTGCCCGTGGCGCCACGGTTCTCGGCATTCTGCGCGGCTGCGGCGAAAAGGCCGATGATTTCCACCGCACCCGCTCCAAGCCCGACGGTTCGCCGGCAATCGCGGCGGTTCGCGCCGCCCTTGCGGATGCCGGCCTCGGCAAGGACGAGATCGACTACGTCAACGCCCATGGCACCTCGACGCCGGAAAACGACAAGATGGAGCATCTGTCGCTGTCGACCGTGTTCGGCGAGCGCATCGGCTCGATGCCGGTCTCGTCGAACAAGTCGATGATCGGCCACACACTATCCGCGGCGGGCGCCGTCGAGGCGGCGTTCTCGCTGATGACGATGCGCGAAAGCGTCATTCCGCCGACCATCAACTACGACAATCCCGACCCGGCGATCGTGCTCGACGTGGTGCCGAACAAGAAGCGCAATGCCGAGGTTCGCAGCGTTCTGTCGAACTCCTTCGGCTTCGGCGGCCAGAACACTTGCCTTGTCATGGCGCGGGAACCGGTCTAAGCGAGCCACTTCCGCTCGAACAGAACCGACAGGCCTTATGCGCGCACTGCAACTTATAGAGGACCGCCGTCTTGAGACGGTGGACCTGCCGCCTCCCCCGCCACCCGCACTCGGCGAAGTCACGCTGCGCATCAAGGCGGTGGCGCTGAACCATATCGACGTCTGGGGCTGGCGCGGCATGGCCTTCGCCAAGCGCAAGCTGCCGCTGGTCGTCGGCGCCGAAGCCTCCGGCGAGGTCGAGGCGGTCGGTCCCGGCGTGTCCAGCCTGCTGCCCGGACAATTGGTGTCGATCTACGGCGCGCGCACCTGCGGCCTTTGCCGCGCCTGCCGCGAAGGCCGCGACAATCTCTGTGAACATGTTTCCGGCGTCCACGGCTTCCATCTCGACGGTTTTGCCCAGGAGAAGATCAACCTGCCGGCGCGCCTGCTGGTCCCCGCTCCGCCCGGCGTGAGCGACATCGGCGCCGCGGTGGCCCCCGTCACCTTCGGCACGGTCGAGCACATGCTGTTCGACAATGCGAGACTGCAGCCCGGCGAAACCATCCTCGTCCATGCCGGCGGCTCCGGCATTGGTTCGGCGGCCATCCAGCTGGCGAAGCGGATGGGCTGCACCATCATCACCACGGTCGGTTCCAACGACAAGATCGACAAGGCCAAGGCGCTCGGCGCCGACCACGTCATCAACTACCGCGAAGACCGCTTCGAGGGCGTCGTGCGCAAGCTGACCAAGAAGAAGGGCGTCGATGTCGTCTTCGAACATGTCGGCGCCGACACCTTTGCCGGCTCGATGCTGTGCCTGAAGCGCGGCGGCCGCCTGGTGACCTGCGGCTCGACATCAGGCGTGTCGACGCAAATCAACCTGATGCAGCTCTTCCAGCAGCAATTGAAGCTGCTCGGCTCCTTCGGCTGCCGCATGGAGAACATGGCCAACGCCATGCAGAAAATGGCGGCGGGACAGGTCGCGCCGGTCATCGACACCGAAGTCGGCTTCGACGATATCGACGCCGCGCTGAAGCGCATGGAAGGCCGCGACGTTTTCGGCAAGATCATCCTGCGCGTCGCCTGAGGCCTTGACTTCGGTGCTCAAGAAGTTTCGCCGCGATCTCAGGTTTCGCTATGGCAGGCAGCTGCGCCAGCTGAACTACTGGCTGGTTGCCCGCGCGGCGATGATCATCATTTCGGTGCTGCGCCTGCTGCCGGTCGACAGCGCGCTGAATTTCGCCGACCGCGTCGCGCGCTTCATTGGTCCCAGGGTCGGACGCCACCAGGTCGCCATCGACAATCTGCGCAAGGCCTATCCGGAAAAGAGCGAGGACGAAATCCAGGCCATCGCCTCCGATATGTGGGGCAACATGGCCCGCCTTGCCGCCGAATACATCTTCCTCGACGCCCTGTTCGACTATGACCCGGCCGCCAGCAAGCCCGGCCGCGTCGAGGTCAAGGGAATAGAGCACTTCGTCGAGATCGCCGCGGAGAAGCAGCCGCACATCGTCTTCACCGGCCATCTCGGCAATTTCGAGCTGCTGCCGGTGGCGGCGGCGACCTTCGGCATGAACATCACGGCGCTGTTTCGTCCGCCGAACAACCCCTACCTTGCCGACTACATCCTTTCGACGCGGCGCTCGACCATGGGGGCGCTGCTGCCGTCGATGGCCGGCGCCTCGTTCGCATTGGCCGGAGTGCTGGAAAACGGCGGCAATATCGGCGTCCTTGTCGACCAGAAATTCTCCAACGGCCTGGACACGACCTTCTTCGGCCGCCCCTGCCAGAGCAACCGTGTGCTGGGCACGCTTGCCCGTCACTATGATTGCGACGTCTACCCGGCGCGTTGCATCAGATTGCCAGGCAACCGCTTCCGCCTCGAGATCGAGGACAAACTGGTCTTGCCGCGCACCGCCGATGGCAGCGTCGACGTCCACGCCACCACCCAGATGCTGAACGACGTGGTCGAGCGCTGGGTGCGCGAGGATCCCGGCCAATGGATGTGGTTCCACAAAAGGTGGGAGATCAGCAACTCGCGGCGTAAAAAGCAGCCGCAGGCAAAGGCCCCGGCCGCGAACAGTTGATCTCGTCCGCAGCAGTGTTTGCCGCTTCCATTTCCGGCACTCATGGGCCTGCGATCCAGACATTCGTAACGTTACTGGTCAGGGAATCTTAAACGACCAGGGCGCACATACCCCAGGAGATGTTCATCGACTGGGATGGAACCCGTGGCATGACGAATATCGAAATGCCGCGCCTGTATCGGGATGGCCTCGAGGATCGCTCCTTCGGCCGTCTTAGCCGGGCGTGGTCCCATCTCCGCCAGCATGGCCTGCTGGAGCCGATAAGGCTCATCCGCCAGCATGGGCTCGGCACAAGCCTTGGCTTTGTCCAGCGCAACATCAGGCATATGCTCGCCGACCGTCTCGCCCGGAAATGGGATCGCCGGCACGGCGTCGATACGGCCGGCTCGATCCAGCTCGGCGCCCTCAATATCGTCGGCCCGCACCGCGCCATGGGCAATGAAGCCGTCTGCACATCGCCCAGAACCTTCGACTTCATCATGAAGTCGCTGCCCCGCGATCTCCACAACCATACGTTCATCGACATCGGCTCCGGAAAGTCGCGAACCCTGCTGCTGGCCTCGCGATATCCGTTCGCCGAGATCATCGGCGTGGAGTTCGCACGCGAACTGGTCGACATCGCCCGCAGCAACATCGAGCGTTTCTACGACCCGACGCAAAAATGCCGGGCGCTCAGCGTCGTTGAGGCGGATGCGGCGGCCTACGATTTTCCGCAAGTGCCCCTGGTGGTCTATTTCTACAATCCCTTTTCGAAGGACGTCTTCGATATCGTCCTGAAGAATCTCGTGTTGTCGCTCGAACGCCACCCGCGCGATTGCTTCATCATCTATGGCAGCTCGAGCCATCGCGCCATCGACTGGGCAAGGCCCACCATCCGCGAAACCGATAATTTCCGGGAATTGTCCGTGCCGGCCATGCCCAGCTTCCTCGATGCGGTCCGCACCATCGACTATGCGGTCTTCCAGGTTCAGGCAGCAGCGTAACGTCTGTCTTTGGTTCTCTGAATGAACCGCGCGACGGTGCGCGCGGCAAACGGCGTGCCGGCGGTGAACCGCATCAGCGGGCCGAAACTGCCGACCGCGCTCGCGCCGACGAAATGCAGGCCTGGGATGCTGGATTCGAACCCGGCGGAAAGCAGCGGCAACCCGTCCCGGCGGGCAATCGCGGCAAGCATGGCGGGCGCGAACAGACCGAGCTTGGCAATATCGATCCGGTAACCCGTGCCGAGCAGGACGTGATCGAAGGTGGCGGCATCCTTCTCGAAACGCAGTTCGATGCCATTGTCCTTGGCGGATGCACCGATGATCCTGCTGCCGGCCCTGATCTCTATCCCATCGAAGTCCGGCTTCAGCCAGCCCGTCGCGCCGGCGCCGAGGCTGCGCCTGTTGAGCCCGGCACGGGCTGGCTCCGGGAACCGATGCACGAAACCTGGGACCTCGACCAGCCAGGAAATCGGGAACGGGCCGACCCTGGACGGCGATGCGAGCCGCTCCGACAGGAAGTCGCGCAGGCTCCAGTTCTGCTTTCCCGACAGCGCCCGATAGCCCAGCCAATGGACGTCGCCATGGCAGATGAGTTCGACATCGGCCCCGTTTCGTTTGAGCAGAACGGCGGATTCGCAGGCGCTTTGCCCACGTCCGATGACGGCAACGTGCTTGCCGCGGAAGGCCTCATAACCAGTATGTTCACTGGCATGGCTGACCAGTTCTTTTGGGATGCCGTTGAAGACAGCGGGGATCAGTTGCTGGTTCATCAGGCCGGTGGCAACGACGACGCGGCGCACCTTGACGGCAGTGCCCTCGGCTAGCGCCAGACGAAATCCTCCGTTCGCCTTCTCGACGCGGTCCACCTTGCGCGTGTCCAGATCCGGAACCGTCTGGGCCTGGATCCACAATCCATAGTCGACGAAGTTTTCGAGCAGCAGCGGTTCGCGGGGCGAGATTCCGAGGACCTTTGCATAGGAATCGAGCGAGAGCGGACCTTTGGTGTGGCCGATATAGGTCGCGTGCCAGGGCGAGCGCAGCCTCATGCCTCTCGGCATATGGTCGCGCCAGAAGGACATCGCGCCGCCAAGCGTGAGCGTATCGACACCTGCTCCCTTGAGGGCGGAAGCGACGGCCAGTCCAAAAGGACCGGCACCGATCACGGCCACCTCGCAGTCGGTCCTGGGCGTGAAAACGGTCATATCAGCGGTCTCGCCTGTCTGTTTCTGCAGCCGTGGAACTCACTCCGTCACGCCGCCGTCCTAAACATTTCCCGGTTAAGATTGCGGAAAGTATCCGTCGCGTCAGCACTCTCCAGCCAGTCAACGGCACGTCGATCAGGCCCGGCATCGGGTCATTCTCCTGGAATGTCGCCCATGCCCGTACTTCTGTGAATGAGCTGAAATAGGCGCGTTTTGCCAACCGGCCGCTCGAGATCAGCTTGCCGGCCGCCACAATATCCCGAACCAGATACATCCACGACGTGGCGGGCCGCGCTGAAGCTGTCCTTACCGTCTGGCCCGATTTGATCGCCCAAAGCATGGCGCCGAGGTCGACGCCGGCGGCGGCGCCTAGCCCAAACCATGTCCACGGCCGTGGATTGACGTCGAGCACCTTCATCGAGCCATCGCGCGCATCGCGCTTGAATTCGACCTCCACCAGTCCGTGATGCGCGATCGATCCAAGCAGCCGGCGCGCGGCGTCGATCAATTGCGGTTCGTCGACTACCTCCACGAAGGTGCTGGTGTAGCCGAAATCGACCGGATATTGCCGCGTGCGGCGGGCGGTGAATTCCGCCACCGGCGCGCCCTCGTTCCAGAGCGCTGCGTAAGAGAACTGGCCCTCGCCTCCGCCCGGTATCATTTCCTGAATGACGACGTTCTCGCTGCCGATCTCGTCGGCAGCCCAGATATAGGCTGTCAAAAACGCTGCTTTGTCATTGGCGAGAACGGCCTTGGCACGCGCAAAACGGCTGCGCCCGCCCATGTTCGGCTTCAGGATCACGGGAAAGCGGAGTTCGGCTGCCTCTGCCTGATCGAGCGAACTGATCTCATAGGTCAGCGGAACGGCAAGGCCCATTTCGCCCGCCCGGCGATACAGCAGCGGCTTCTCGCAGACCCATTTCAATTGCTGCCAAGGCGGCAGCGCCACGTCGAACGCGGCGGACAACTGGTCGATCGACTGCGATACGAAGCGAACTTCTGGATCGCCGCCGGCGATCAGCAGAAAACCGCCCAGCCCATGAACCTTGGCCAGATCGAGCAGGAAGGCGACGGCACCACCGTCGTCGGGGCCGGGCCACGTCATTGTCCGCTGGGCATATCGCGAAAAGCTGGGCAACGGCGTGTCGTTGCTCACCAGCCAAACAGGCACTTTTTGAGCGCCGAAGCTTCTGGCCAGCGCCAGCGTCCCGTGCGCCCCGCCAAGAATGAGCGCCCCGGCGGGCCGGCTGGGAAGACGATCGTCCATCTGTGACTGGGGATGCATCTGTCAATTCCAGCAAACGGCACGCAATGGCAGCTTTCCCGGCGAACCGATTGATCAGCCGGCAATATTTAAGCTACCCCTAATAATTCAAACCGCCCGATACTGCCGATTGTCCTCAGCCAGACATTGGCATGGAAAGCACACCCCTTATCCCTCGGCAATAGCCGTCCTTCTCGGAACAGGGTAAACCTTGGCCGATTGTTGATGCCGTCAGTAAAAAGTCTCGCGCCGGGCTCCGCCCGGCAACGAGATTTGGGCGTGCGGTTAGTTCGTCACGACGATGCGCGTGTTGCCGAAGCCCACTTCCCGCACCATGGAATAGAAGGTCGCGGCATTGGCCGTGTGCAGCCGCACGCAGCCATGCGAGGCCGGACGGCCGAGTTGCCTGACGGCGCCTGTCCCATGGATGGCATAGCCGCCATGGAAGAACACCGAATAAGGCATCGGCGACATCTCGTATTTGCGCGAATACCACATGCGTGCGGTCCGCTGCGGCCGATAGGTGCCACGCGGCGTGAAATAGCCCGGACGGGCAGTCGATACGACCCAGCGATAAACCTCCGACCCATACCGCACCGTCATCGTCTGTGACGACACGTCGATATTTGCTTCCAACATCGCCGCGTAACTAGCGGACGGCGTACCAAACAGCGCGGTTGCCAACATCGCCGCTGCTACGAGAAAGAACTTCTTCATGCGATCAAACCCCTTTGATTGCCCCTTGCCGTCTTGCCATCACGTTGTTTTTCACCTTTTTAATGGCGGTGAACGAATAGCACACACTCCTTGATCAATTTGCCAATCCGAAGCAGCGAATTTGAACGATTTCCCGCGATAGTTGCCACCACGACACGCCGCACCGGCTTGATTGCCGGCGGGCTTGCAATGCAACGTCGTTCGTTGCTCAACTCTCCTGATGAACAAGCGACTCCTTCAAGCAATCGACGACAGGCGCGACGATGTCGTCGCGCTGACCGCTGACCTGATCCGGTTTCCGACCATCAATCCGCCCGGCGAAGCCTACCGGCCATGTGCGGAATTTATCGGCACGCGGCTGAAGAAGCGTGGTTTTGAAACCGAATTCATCCGCGCCGAAGGCACGCCCGGCGACACCGATCGCTACCCACGCGTCAATGTCGTGGCCCGCTTCGATGGCCGGTCACCCGGCGCCTGCGTCCACTTCAACTCGCATATCGACGTCGTGGAGGCCGGCGACGGCTGGACAGTCGATCCCTTTGCCGGCGTCGTCAGGGACGGCAGGGTCTATGGACGCGGCGCCTGCGACATGAAGGGCGGCCTGGCCGCGTCGATCATCGCCGCCGAAGCCTTCATGGAGGTCTATCCCGACTTTCCCGGCGCCATCGAGGTATCCGGCACGGTCGACGAGGAGTCCGGCGGCTTTGGCGGTGTCGCGCATCTGGCCAGGCTCGGCTATTTCTCCAAACCCAGGGTCGACCACGTCATCATCCCCGAGCCGCTGAACAAGGACCGCATCTGCCTTGGCCATCGCGGCGTCTGGTGGGCCGAGATCGAGACCAAGGGCGAGATCGCGCATGGCTCGATGCCGTTTCTCGGCGACAATGCGGTGCGCCATATGGGCGCCGTGCTGCAGGCTTTCGAGGACGAACTGTTCCCGGCGCTCGACCGCAAGATGACGCGCATGCCGGTGGTGCCCGAAGGCGCCAGGCGCTCGACCATGAACATCAATTCCATCCATGGCGGCCAGACCGAGGATTTCCGGCCTGGCCTGCCCTCGCCCAACGTGCCCGATTCCTGCCGGCTGACCATCGACCGCCGCTTCCTGCTCGAGGAGGACCTCGCCACGGTCAAAGGCGAAGTGACCGGTATTCTCGAGCGGCTGAAGCGCGAGCGCAAAAAGTTCGACTACGAGATCCGCGACCTGATGGAAGTGCTGCCGCTGATGACCGAGCGCGACGCGCCGGTGGTACAGGCGGTGGCGCAAGGCATTCATGCGATCTTCGACCGCGAGCCCGACTACGTCATTTCGCCCGGCACCTACGACCAGAAGCACATTGCCCGCATCGGCCATATCTACGACTGCATCGCCTATGGCCCCGGCATTCTCGATCTCGCCCACCGGCCGGACGAGTGGGTCGGCATAGAGGACATGATGGAATCGGCCAAGGTGATGGCGATCGGCCTCAACGTGCTGCTGCGCGGCACGACCGGATGACCGGCCCGCGGCGCAAAAACATTTCTCCTGGCGCGGCGCGACAGCACGAAACGCAATTTACTCCCGCGCGAAATCACGCTTCTATCCCCGGGCTTGAGCATTTGAGCACATGGGGAGTTCAGCGATGAAACTTTGGAAGACCCTTCTGGCCGCTGCCGTGCTGGCGGTCGCAACCGCCACTTCGGCGTTTGCCGCCCGAACCGATCTCGTCATTGGCATTCCGCTTGAACCCCCGCATCTCGACCCGACGGCGGGAGCGGCCGCGGCAATCAGGGAGGTCACCTACGCCAACGTGTTCGAGGGCCTGACCCGGATCGGCCCCAATGGCGAAGTCTTGCCGGATCTCGCCGAAAGCTGGACCATTTCCGATGACGGCAAGGTTTATACCTTCAAGCTGCACAGCGGCGTGAAATTCCACGACGGCGCCGATTTCAGCGCCGAAGACGTGAAGTTCTCGCTCGACCGTGCCCGCGCGGAAAACTCCGTCAACGCGCAAAAGCAGCTCTTTGCCGCCATCGACAAGGTCGACGTGGTCGACCCCGCCACCGTGAAGGTGACGCTGACCCACCCGCAAGGCTCGTTCCTCTACAATATGGGCTGGGGCGACGCGGTGATCGTGTCGCCGAAATCCGCCGACACCAACAAGGAAAAACCTGTTGGCACCGGCCCCTTCAAGTTCGGCAACTGGGCCAAGGGTTCATCGATCACCCTGCTCAAATCGGATCACTACTGGGGCGCCCCTGTCTTCCTCGAAAAGGTCGAGTTCCGCATCGTTCCCGATGCCGCGGCGGCAGTGCCGGCCCTGCTTTCCGGCGACATCCAGGCCTTCCCCTTCTTCGATCCCGACAGCGTCTCCCAGGTCAAGGATGATCCGCGCTTCAAGGTGGTGGTGGGCGCGACCGAAGGCGAGACCATCCTGTCGATCAACAACAAGAAGCCGCCCTTCGACAAATTGCAGGTCAGGCAGGCGATTTCCTATGCGCTCGACCGCAAGGCGATCATCGACGGCGCATCGGCCGGGCTCGGCCTGCCGATCGGCTCGCATATGTCGCCGGCCAACAAATACTATGTCGACCTCACCGGCCGCTATCCGCACGACGTGGCCAAGGCCAAGGAACTGCTGAAGGAAGCGGGACTGGAGAACGGCTTCAAGGCCACGTTGAAGCTGCCGCCGACGACCTATGCGCGGCTCGGCGGCGAGATCATCGCCTCGCAGCTCCGCGATGTCGGCATCAACCTCGAGATCATCCCCGTCGAGTGGGCGCAGTGGCTGGACCAGGTGTTCACCAAGAAGGACTACGACCTGACCATCGTGTCCCATACCGAGCCGAATGACATCGATATCTATTCGCGCAAGGACTACTACTTCAATTACGCCAACCCTGCCTTCAACAAGGTGATCGCTGATCTGGAACTGACGTCCGACGAGGCCAAACGCAAGGAACTGTATGCCCAGGCGCAGAAGATCCTGGCCGACGATGCCGTGGTCGGTTTCCTCTACGAACTGCCCAAGGTCGGAGTCTGGGACGCCAAGCTGCTAGGGTTGTGGGAAAGCGCACCGATCCCCGCCAACGACCTGACCAAGGTGAAGTGGAGCGAGTGAGGTTCGTTTCGTCATCCTAGGGCGAAGCAGGCGCGCAGCGACTGCGCAGACCCTAGGATCCATTCCGTGACTTACGAGCGCCCCCGCGGTGCAGAATCTGGGAGACGTGGCAGTGGAAACAGGGAGGCGCGAGGCTGGTTCTGGACCGTCGCGCTCTTCGACCTCTGTCACGGAATGGATCCTGGGGTCTACGCGACGGAGCTTCGCTCCTGCTTCGTCCCAGGATGACGACACCTCTGTCGTCCCGTGTCCATGACCGCCTACCTCCTCAAGCGCCTCGCCATCTCGCTTGCCACGCTGGTGCTGGCCTCCATCGTGGTGTTCGCCGTGCTGGAAATCCTGCCGGGCGACCCGGCGCGGCTGATGCTCGGCATGAACGCCAGCGCCGACCAGGTCGAACTCTTGCGCAACCAGATGGGCCTTAATGCGCCTCTCCTCTTGCGTTACCTGCACTGGGTCGGCGGCCTGCTCAGCCTCGATTTCGGCCGCTCCTATACTTATTCGGTGCCGGTCATCGATCTCGTGCGTGAACGGCTTGCCGTGTCGCTGCCGCTGGCGCTGATCGCGCTTGCGCTCTCCACGGTCATCGCCATTCCGGTCGGCCTGTTTTCCGCCAGCCGGCGCGGCCGGGCCGGCGATACGATTTCCATGGGCGCGGCCCAGCTTGGCGTCGCCGTGCCCAATTTCTGGTTCGCGCTGATGCTGATCTATGTCTTCGCCGTCTGGCTGCGGCTGGTGCCGGCCGGCGGCTTTCCCGGCTGGAGCCCCGGCATATGGCCGGCGCTGAAATCGCTGCTGCTGCCGGCGGTGGCGCTGGCCTTGCCGCAGGCAGCCATCCTGGCGCGCGTCACCCGCTCGGCACTGATCGAGGTGCTGAACGAGGACTATATCCGCACCGCCCGCGCCAAGGGCCTGCCCTACCGCGCCGTTCTCTGGCGGCACGCGCTGCGCAACGCCATGATCCCGGTCCTGACCATTCTTGGCCTCCAATTCGCCTTCCTGCTCGCCGGCACCATCATCATCGAGAATGTTTTTTATCTCCCCGGCCTCGGCCGACTGGTGTTCCAGGCCATCACCCAACGCGACCTGATCGTCGTCGAAAGCGTCGTCATGCTGCTGGTCGCCGCCGTCATAGCCGTCAACCTCGTCGTCGACCTTTCCTATGCGGTGGTCGATCCCCGCCTGAGAGGCCGGCAATGACCCTGCACATCGACATCCCTGAAGAGACACTCAGTGGCATTCTGGCCAAGGCGTTCCGGAACACGGCTTTCGTCACCGGCTTCGTCATCACCGTGCTGATCCTGGCGATGGCTGTCATCTCCTATGTCTGGACGCCCTACGATGTGACGAAGCTGGTCATAGCCGATAAGACGCAAGGTTCCTCGCTGGCACATTGGTTCGGCACCGACCACTTCGGCCGCGACATCCTGTCGATGATCATGGTCGGCGCCCGCAATTCGATCGCCGTGGCGCTGGTCGCGGTCGGCATCGGCATGGGCGTCGGCGTGCCGCTCGGCGCTTTTGCGGCCGCGCGCGGCGGCCTCGTCGACGAGGCGCTGATGCGCGTCAACGACCTCGTCTTTGCTTTCCCTGCGCTGCTGTCGGCCATCATGATTACCGCCATCTTCGGGCCGGGCGCCGTCAACGCCATCATCGCCATCGGCATCTTCAACATCCCGGTCTTTGCCCGCGTCGCCCGCGCCGGAGCGCTGGCCATCTGGCCGCGCGAATTCATCCTGGCCGCGCGCGCCGCAGGAAAAAGCGGCACGCAGATATCGATCGAACATGTGCTGCCCAACATCGCCACGCTGCTCCTGGTGCAAGGCACCATCCAGTTCGCGCTGGGCATCCTCGCCGAAGCCGGGCTTTCCTATCTCGGCCTCGGCGCGCAGCCGCCAATGCCGAGTTGGGGCCGCATGCTCTTCGACGCCCAGACCCGCATGGTGGTGGCGCCATGGATGGCGATCTTTCCCGGCATGGCGATCGTCATCACCGTGCTCGGGCTCAATCTCCTGGGCGACGGCATCGCCGACATTCTCGACCCGAGATCGCGGCGGCAGCGATGAGCCTGCTGGAAATCGACAACCTGTCGCTCACCATCGGCGACACGCAAATCCTGAAAGACATGGAGCTTTCCGTCGCCCCCGGTGAAGTGATGGGGCTGGTCGGCGAATCCGGCTCCGGCAAATCGATGACGGCGCTGACGGTGATGCGGCTTTTGCCCCATGCCGCGCGCGCCACCGGGCGCGTGACATTCGACGGCATCGACATCCTCGCAGCAACCGAGGATCAGATGTGCGCGCTGCGCGGTGACGACATCGGCATGGTGTTCCAGGAGCCGATGACGGCGCTCAACCCCGTCAAGACCATCGGCGAGCAGGTCGCCGAAGGCATACGCTGGCACACCAAGGCCACACGCGCCGCGGCTGAAGAGCGGGCGCGAAAAATGCTCGACCGCGTTGGCCTGCCGCAAGCAAGATTCCCGATGTCGCGCTACCCGCACGAACTGTCGGGCGGCCAGCGCCAGCGCGTCGTCATCGCCATCGCCTGCGCGCTGAAGCCGAAGCTCTTGATCGCCGACGAGCCGACAACGGCGCTCGACGTGGTGCTGCAGGCGCAGATCCTCGACCTCCTGCGCGACCTCGTCGCCGAGAGCCGCATGGGACTGCTCCTGATCTCGCACGATCTCGCGGTGGTGACCGAGATGGCCGACCGCATCACCATCCTACGCCGCGGCGAGGTGATGGAAGCCGGCGACACCGCCCGCACGCTGTCCGAACAGCTCCATCCCTACACACGCCAGCTGGCGCAGGCTTCGATGCATGTGCCAGCACGCGCCAGTACGCATGACGCAAGCCAAAGCAAGCCTCTGCTCCAGGTCGAAAGCGTGACCCGCGATTATCCCGGGCGGCGCACCTCCCTGTTCAAACGGGCTGCCTCTATTCGCGCCGTCGACAATGTCTCCCTGTCGATGCAGCCGGGCCAGTCGGTGGCACTGGTCGGCCGCTCCGGCTGCGGTAAGTCAACGCTCGCCCGCATGATCCTGGCACTGGACAAGCCTAGTTCGGGCACGATCCGGTTTCGCGGCGAGGCCGTCACCGGCAAGAGCGAGGCCGAGTTGAAACCCGCCCGGCGCGACATGCAGGTTGTCTTCCAGGATCCGTACGGCTCCTTCGATCCGCGCCAGAAGGTCGAGAAACTGGTCGCGGAGCCCTTGCATGTGCTGGACAAGAAGCCGACGCGGGCCGAGCGCCGCGAGATGGTGGCGCACGCACTGCACGAGGTCGGCCTCGATCAGCGCGACATGGACAAATACCCGCACGAATTTTCCGGCGGCCAGCGGCAGCGCCTGTCGATCGCCCGCGCCATCATCACCCGCCCCAAGCTGGTCGTCGCCGACGAGCCGGTCTCGGCGCTCGACGTTTCGATTCGCGCCCAGATTCTCGACCTGTTCGCCGAACTCAACCAGAAGCTCGGCATCGCCTACCTCTTCATCACCCATGACCTGACCGTTGCGCGGGCCATCACGGACGAGGTGCTGGTCATGCATGACGGCAGGATCGTCGAGCGCGGCAAGACGAGCGAAGTGCTCGATCATCCGCACTCCGAGGCCGCCAGGGCGCTGGTCGCAGCCGCGCCAGACCTGCACCGGGCAATTGCTCGGCGGATGCAAGAGCAAGGGTGAGTGGCGTGAAAGAACCTACTCTTCCGGCTTCACCACATCGACAGGGCTGATGTCGAGCAGGTCGAGCGTGCGGCGCAAGAGGCGCACTTCGCTCTCGGCCAGCTGCGAATCCGCCTTGGCGATCTCTGCCATATGCTGGGCCAATTGCTTGCGCCGTTCCACGTCGAGATCGCGAAACAGCGCGATCGCCTGCGAGCCGTTGGTCTCGTAGCCGAACTCGTTGAGATATTCGATGACGGCGTCGATACTGGTTTCCTGAATGCCGAAAGCGTCCTTGCAGATGCGCCGGAAGGCAACCATCTCGCTCTCGCTGACCGTCCCGTCGGCCAGGATCATGCGGAACAGCATTAGCAGTTCGGCCGACAGGACAGGATCGTCGGCGACCTTGCGCACGCCCGGGTCGCCGTCGAAGATGGAGCGTATCTGGTCCAGCAATGCGAATGCCATCAGGGGCCTCTTTCCGGGTTAACCAAATCCAAGCGCATTGCGCTTGGATAGAGGTAGCGCGGAATCGGCCTTGCGCAAACAGGGCTGTCGTGGTCGAACGCCGTTATCCCGCCGACCGGACGTCTCCGTACATCAGATGATCGACCTCACCACCCAGACAATCATCATGCTCGCCTTCGCCGCCTTCGCGGCGGGCTTTGTCGATTCGATTGCCGGCGGCGGTGGGCTGATCACCATTCCGGCACTTTTGCTTGCCGGCTTCTCGCCGGTCGAAGCGCTTGGAACCAACAAGCTGCAAGGCATGTTCGGCTCCGGCTCGGCCACCATCCACTATGCCTCCAAGGGCCATGTCGACCTGCGTCGGCAGTTGCCGTCGGCGCTGCTGGCGGCTGCAGGCGGTGTCATTGGCGCCTTGCTGGCCACCATCGTTCCGGGCGATCTTCTGCGCGCCCTGCTGCCGCTGGTGCTGATCGCCATTGCGCTCTATTTCGCGCTCAAGCCCAACATGAACGATGTCGACCGGGCCGAGCGCCTGTCGCCCTTCCTGTTCGGGCTGACCCTGGTGCCGGCAATCGGCTTCTATGACGGCTTGTTCGGCCCCGGCGCCGGCTCCTTCTATATGCTGGCCTTCGTCGCCCTTGCCGGCTACGGCGTGCTTAAGGCGACGGCGCACACCAAGCTGCTCAACTTCGCCTCCAACATCGGCGGCTTCATCGTCTTCGCCGCCGTCGGTGTCATCTCCTGGAAAATCGGCCTGATGATGGGCGTTGCCCAGTTCCTCGGTGCTCGCGTCGGTGCAAGCCTCGCCATGCGCATCGGCGCCAGACTGATCAAGCCGCTGCTGGTGATCGTCTGCCTGGCGCTGGCCGTAAAGCTGCTGGCCGATCCGGCCAACCCGCTGCGTGTGATGATTGGTGTGTGATCACGCGCCTGTTACTATGGCGCTGTTCGAATCATGTTGGAGGAGCCACACATGAATCTCAGCGCGCCTACCCAGATCGTTTTCATAATTTCCCTGGTCATCGCCATCATCGGCATTCTTGCCGCCCTTGGCGTTCTTGCATTTATCCCGCTCGCATCGGTGTGGATCGTTCTCATTGCCTACATCGTGCTCGCCGCCGGCTGCCTGATGCGCGGCGCCTGACAAGTTTCCCTTGAAGTGGGGACAGAGAGCGCCCGGCCAAAAGCCGGGCGCTTTTGATTCTGACCAACGGCTGATAGATTTGTCCGGCGGAAGGATGGCCGATGCCGATCGAGATGCAGCACCGGAAGGAACAGGATTGCTCAATCGCGGGGCGCTTCGAGATGCGCCGGCGCCTTCCTGATCCTGCACTTGACGGCATTGTGTCAGATATTTGTGGCTATCGCGAAACAGCGGCAGGCCACTTCCGCAACGTCGAATACGCTTCGCTCACCGTGCCTTTGGTGTTCAGTTTCGCCGAGCCCTTTGCCATCGGCCTCGGCAAGGCGCCCGACGACAATGACCGCTTCGCCAGTTTCGCAGCCGGGCTTTTTGCCGGACCGGTGATGATCGAATCCTTCGGCACCGCCTGCTGCATACAGGTCAACTTTACGCCGCTTGGGGCGCGCCGTTTCTTCCGCTTGCCGATGAGCGAACTGACCGACAGCATGGTAGTCCTCGACGACGTGCTGGGCGCCGAGGGCATGGCGCTGCGTGAACAGCTCGGCAATGCGCCGGACTGGGCGTCGCGTTTCGACCTTGCGGAAGCATTCGTCACCGCCCGGCTTGAGCGCGCCGCCGAAACGCCACTGGAAATCGCCTGGGCCTATGACCGCATCATCGCCTCCGGCGGCCGGGCCCGCATTTCCGCCATCGCCGAAAAACTGGGCTGGAGCCGAAAGCATCTCGCCGGCAGCTTTTCCAATGCGATCGGCATCGGCCCGAAGACATTGTCGCGCATCGTCCGCTTCAACCGGGCGCTTGGCCTGTCACGGCAGCAGACCGCCGATTGGGCCGATATCGCCGCCGATTGCGGCTATGCCGACCAGGCGCATCTGGTGCGCGAGTTCCGCGACCTTGCCGGCGAGACGCCGACGGCGCTCTCGGTCAGGTAACATTTCTTCAAGACGCTGGAGCGGCCTTCGAACAGAGTGGGTTATCGACCGACCCAGATCAAGGAGGTTCCCATGCCCATCACCACCGAAGCCCCGCGCCTTTACCCTGCCCTGCGCTACAAAAACGCGGCAAAAATGATTGACTGGCTCTGCGACGCCTTCGGCTTCAGCGTCCGTGCCCGCTATGGCGAAGGCGATGTCGTGCACCATGCCGAACTGGTCTTTGGTGCCTCCATGATCATGCTGGGCAGCGCACGCGACGACGATTACGGCAAGATGGTCGGCGAACCCGGCACCGGCGGCGGCAAGTCGATCTATGTCGCCGTCGACGACGCCGATGCCGCCTATGCCAAGGCCAGGAACGCCGGCGCCACGATCGTCCAGGAACTGACCGACCGCGACTATGGCAGCCGCGAGTTCATCTGCCGCGATCCGGAAGGCAGCGTCTGGTCGTTCGGCACCTACTGGCCGAAGGCGGGGGAGAAGGCGTGAGCTGGCCTGAGGCGTGCCGAGATTCAGGTCAGGCCGAGCCGACAAATGACTGATACCGAGAACCGGAGCGGAGCGTACTCAAGTAGGTGAGCACCGGAAGCACAGGAAACCGGCATTTGCAGGCCGGCCTCACCTGAATATCGGCACGCCTCACCGAGCCAGGCCGAAGATCGCGTCGCAGTCGAGGTGGCTCTCCAGCTCGGCCGCGACGTCGTCTAGCGCCCGTTCGACGTCGGCGCGGTAGTCGATGCCGGCGCCCTTTATGCCGAGGCTTTCGAGGAATTTTCCGCGAAAAGCGTCGGCGCCGAACAGGCCGTGCATATAGGTGCCTGACACCTTGCCATCAGCGGAGATCGCACCGTCTGCAACGCCGTTGATGATCGCCGACGGCCGCATCGTGTCCGGGCCGGAGGTGCGGCCGAGATGGATTTCGTAGCCTTCGAGCGGCAGGTCGAATTGGACCGAGCGGGCGCTGACATTGCGCACCGTCTTCTCCGGCTCCATCACCGTTTCGATATCGAGCAGGCCAAGCCCTTCGGCCTCGGTGACACTGCCTTCGATGCCGTCGGGATCGCGCACCCTGCGACCAAGCATCTGAAAGCCGCCGCAAATGCCGACGACATGGCCGCCGCGCTTGCGATGCGCGGCAAGATCCCGGTCCCAGCCATTCTCGCGGAATCTAATGAGATCGCCGATCGTCGATTTGGAGCCGGGAATGACCACCAGCCCGGCGTCGGCCGGCAGCGGCTTGCCCGGCGGCACGAACACCACCTCGACCTGCGGTTCGGCCTTGAGCGGGTCGAGATCGTCGAAATTGGCGATGCGGCCAAGCATCGGCACCGCCACCTTCAGCGCCCGCGCCTCGCCGGATGCCAGCCGCTCCAGCACCACCGAATCCTCCGAAGGCAGCCGCGCCGCCGCCTTGAGCCACGGCACGACACCAAAGCAGCGCCAGCCGGTGAATTTCTCGATCGCCTTGAGGCCGTCATCGAACAGCGAGACATCGCCGCGGAACTTGTTGATGAGGTAGCCGACGATCATGCGGCGGTCTTCTTCCGGCAGGATCAGATGCGTGCCCGCGACCGAGGCGATGACGCCGCCGCGATCGATGTCGCCGACCAGCACAACCGGCACATCGGCACGCGTGGCAAAGCCCATATTGGCGATGTCGCGGCTTCTGAGGTTGATTTCGGCCGGCGAACCGGCGCCCTCGACGATGACCAGATCGGCGCCCTCGCCGACCTTGCCCCAGGAGTCCAGCACGGCGTCCATCAATCGGGCCTTCAGCGCCTGGTAATCGCGCGCGCGCGCCTCGCCGAACACCTTGCCTTGCACGATGACCTGCGCGCCGATATCGGTCTGCGGCTTGAGCAGAACCGGATTCATGTGCACCGATGGCGCAACGCCGCAAGCGATCGCCTGCAGCCACTGCGCGCGGCCGATCTCGCCGCCGCTTTTGCTGGTGTCGCCGGGAATGTCGGCGACCGCGGCGTTGTTCGACATGTTCTGCGGCTTGAACGGCCGCACCTTGAGCCCGCGCTTCTTCGCGGCGCGGCACAGGCCGGCGACCAGCACCGTCTTGCCGACATCCGAACCCGTGCCTTGCAGCATGATCGCCCTGGCCATCAGCTTCGGCCCTGCGTGGCGGTTCCGGTGATCGTGGATTTCTGCGCCAGCGGCCCGCCGCGCCAGATGTAGAGCGCCAGAAGCGGCTCTTTGCCGGTTCGCATCGCGTGGTTGACATTCGAGGCGTGGTGGACGACCTCGCCCGCCTCCCGCACGCGAAAACTGCCCTCGCCCATGCGCCATTCCGTACCGCCCGTCAGCGGAATGTAGATCTCCTCGGCGACATGATGATGGTCGGGGTAGACGATCTCCGGCCCAAGGATCAGCAGGCCGGCGGCCACTTCGTCATTGGCAAAAAGGCCGCGCGTGCCGAACACTTCCAGCCAGCCATAATTGTCGATGAAGGCCTTGCCGAAATCCGTCTCGGTGTACGTCTGCCCCCAGTGCAATCCGTTGCGATGCTCCACCAGCCATTGCACCAACGCTTTCGCAGCAGGTGGCGCCAGCTCGGCGGCACGGTCGAGATGGCGCACGCAGCTGATCCTATGCGGCTCCAGCGCGCGGGCCGGCATATCCCAGCCGATGCTGGCCACGGCGTCGCGCACCAGGGCATTGTCCACGCAAGCGAGATAGGCGTGGAATTGCCGAAGCAGCTCATCGAATTTTGTCGTCACATCTCGCTCCGGACATGCATTGGTGCACAGCCGCTCCGCAGCGGGTCGGGTTGCGCGGCGGCATCATTGGTCTAGATTGATGCGCGCGCAAAGCCAAAAACGACAGGCCAGCGGGCTAGCTGGCATATAGGGAGAGAACGCCATGGACGCCGCGGTCGATGCGAGCACCAGCCAGTTCGAACTCAACGAGGAACAGCGCGCCATCCAGGAGATGGCGCAGGCCTTCGCCGCCGACCGCGTCGCGCCGAATGCGCTCGACTGGGATCGCAGGAAGCATTTCCCGGCCGATGTGATCCGCGAGACCGGGCCGCTCGGCCTCGGTGGCATCTATGTCAGGGACGATGTCGGCGGCTCGGCGCTCGGCCGCCTCGACGCTGTGCTGATCTTCGAGGCGCTGTCGCATGCCGATCCGGGCTTTTCGTCCTTCATCTCGATCCACAATATGGTGGCCTCGATGATCGACCGCTTCGGCAACGACGAGCAGCGCCAGCGCTTCCTGCCGAAGCTCACCTCGATGGAATGGCTGGCCAGCTACTGCCTGACCGAGCCGGGCTCCGGATCGGACGCCGCGGCGCTGAAGACACGCGCGGCGAAGAGCGGCGGCGACTATGTCCTCAACGGCGCCAAACAATTCATCTCGGGCGCTGGCGACAGCGACGTCTATGCCGTCATGGTGCGCACCGGCGCCGACGGGCCGAAAGGCATTTCCACCATCGTGGTGCCGAAAGATGCGCCCGGCCTTTCCTTCGGCGCCAACGAGCACAAGATGGGCTGGCACATGCAGTCGACCCGCCAGGTCATCTTCGAGGACTGCAAGGTGCCGGCGGAAAACCTCCTGTCGGGTGAAGGCGCGGGCTTCGGCATCGCCATGGCCGGGCTCGATGGCGGCCGGCTGAACATCGCCGCCTGTTCGCTGGGCGGCGCCCAGTCTGCGCTCGACAAGGCGCTGTCCTACACCGCCGAGCGCAAGGCCTTCGGCTCGAAGATCAATCAATTCCAGGCGCTGCAGTTCAGGCTGGCGGACATGGAGACCGAGCTGCAGGCAGCGCGCATCTTCCTCTATGCCGCCGCCTCCAAGCTCGACCGCAAGGCGCCGGATGCCGGTAAATGGTCGGCCATGGCCAAGCGCTTCGTCACCGACACCGGCTTCAACGTCGCCAACAATGCACTGCAGCTGCTCGGCGGCTACGGCTATCTGCACGACTACGGCATCGAGAAGCTGGTGCGCGACCTCAGGGTGCACCAGATCCTCGAAGGCACCAACGAGATCATGCGCGTCATCATCGCGCGTGCGCTGATTGGTCGCTGAAGCCAGCAAACTCCGGGAGTGAGACAATGACGACGATCGCCTTCATCGGTCTTGGCAACATGGGCAACCCGATGGCCGCCAACCTTGTCAAGGCTGGGCATGCGGTAAACGGTTTCGACCTAGTGCCGGAAAACCTGACAGTGGCAAAAGAACATGGCGTGACGATCATGGCCAATGCCTTGGCGGCGGTGAAGGACGCTGATGTGGTCATCACCATGCTCCCTGCCGGCAAGCACGTGCTGTCGGTCTACGAGGACATCGCGCCAGGGGCCAAAAAAGGTGCGCTGTTCATCGATTCCTCGACGATCGACGTCGAGTCGGCGCGCAAGGCGCATGCGATTGCCGCCAGACACGGCCTGCTCTCCATCGACGCGCCCGTTTCGGGCGGCACCGGCGGGGCGGCGGCCGGCACGCTGACTTTCATGGCCGGCGGCTCGCAAGACGCCTTCGCCGCCGCCGAGCCGGCCCTGAAGCCGATGGCCGGGCGCATCGTTCATTGCGGCGGCGACGGCGCCGGCCAGGCGGCGAAGATCTGCAACAACATGATCCTCGGCATTTCGATGATCGGCGTCGCCGAGGCCTTCGTGCTGGCCGAAAAGCTCGGCCTGTCGCATCAGGCGCTGTTCGAGGTCGCCTCGACCTCTTCGGGCCAATGCTGGTCCTTGACCACCTATTGTCCGGTGCCCGGCCCGGTGCCGACCTCGCCCGCCAACAGGGATTACAGACCGGGCTTTGCCGCTGCCCTTATGCTGAAAGACCTGAAATTGTCGCAGGTAGCCGCACAGAGCGCGGGCGCGGTGACCCCGCTTGGCGCCGAGGCAGCGCAGCTCTACGCCCTGTTCAACGCCCAGGGGCATGGCGGCGCCGATTTCTCCGGCATAATTAATTTTCTCAGGGGTAACCTAGCGTAACCAACGGATTTGATGGGTTTTTTCCGGATCATCCCGCCAGAAGAACCGCAAATTTAGATTTGCTTAAGCTCTCGATAACTCTGCGGTAACGATGTCGCTATAAAACGGACTGCGAGGCGGACATATCGCATCCGCCCGGCGCTCCGGATCAGGTCTCGCGTACCGGAGCCCGTAAGTTTCGCCAAGTGTTTGCGTAGCGAAACGCCATGCGTATCTGGCAAAGCCGCGTTCCCGATGGAGCGCGGTTTTTGCATTTCTGCCGCGCTCACTCAAGGCTCATGTCTATATTCCAATCGCCGCATTCGGGATTGGCACATGATCTTCGTTGGTCAGCACGATCGGCGTGTCCACTCCATCAACCCTGACCACGAGCAGGCGGATGCTCCACGTGCCGGCATTGCGGACCATATGGGAAAACACGGTGGCTTTGCCCTTGGCGCCGTGGACGGGAATGCTGAACTGGGCGTCGCCCGTTCCATTCGCACTGACGTTGAGATGGCCGCCGACCCAGAAATTGTCGGTCACGCCGTCGCCAATGGCCGCCTTGACCCGGGTATCGGCACGCACGGCGTCCATGGTCATGTGGTAGGCGTCACTGCCTTTGAACATGAAGGGGATGCTGCCGACCGCCGTCGCACAGCCCCCGATACTGAGCACCCAGATAGCAAGGCCGGCGATTGCCCAGTTGCGCTGCGTCTTGCGGAACTGCTCCGCGTCGCGCCAGGCCCGGTTCTGCCAGGCCCAGCGGCTGCCGCGTGCACCGAGCACGAAGATCATGACGAGATTGACGACCGGGATCAGTGCCAGCAGTGCGATCAAAGTGCTATTGCCGATGCCCCAGATCCAGTTGAGGAAGAAGGCGCCCCAGTTCCAACGGTCGAGCTCGGCCGGGATTTCAGCCGGCTGGTTGAGCGGTTGTCCGGCCATGATGTCCCCCATCGGTGCGTATGCCGATTGGTTCTAGACCATGATTTCGACAATGCGCAAAATCAAAGTTCGGCAGGGTCTATTTCAAGCCTTTGACGACAGCCGGCGAAAATTCGCCTTCACCGCGCGGCTGGCGGGCTTGAGCGCGGCGCTGATCGACAATTCGGCCGCGACGCCGTTGAACAGCGACGGCGTGCGACCGGAAAGGAGTTCCGGCCAGAATCGCGATGCCGACTGCAGGAAGGACATTTGCGCCGCGAACGCGCCCTCGGCGATTGCCGCGGTCTTCTCGTTCACCGCACGCGCGCTTTCGGTGCCCCAGGGCTGGCTGCTGCCGGCGTCCATCGCCATCAACGGCAGGCGCATCATCGCCACCATCGGCGCCAACATCAGGTCAGCGCCGATGCTGGCCGCTTCTTGCGCGCGTCGGCTCTTGCCGGTTTTTCTCATGGAAATGAACCCCTTGCTACAGCCGGATGGCTGCCGCCCCACACACTACGCGCGGAGGGTGAAGTTTGTTCCCCATGGAGGCAGTATGTTTCTCGAGGGCGGGAGTTCCCCTGAAGAAACGCCCGGTCGAGGTTCGCCTTACCGCTTGCGCAGATCGGCCTGCGCCAGATCCAGCGCCTTGCCGATCCGCTCGCAGGCCATGTCGATCGTGTCGCGGGTCCAGATCAGCGGCGGCGACAGGATCATGGTGTCGCCAGTGGCGCGCAGCATCATGCCATTGGCGATGGCATGGTCACGCACCGTCACCGCGGCACTTCCCGACGGCAGGAACCGCTCCTTGGTCGCTTTGTCCTTGACGATCTCGATCGCGCCCATCAGGCCGATCGAACGCACCTCGCCGACCAGGTCATGCCCGGCGATGCGCTCCTGCAAGGCCTTGGCGAAATAAGGCCCGGTGTCGTTCCTGACGCGCTCGACCAGGCCTTCCTGCTCGATGATCTCGAGGTTTTTCAAGGCCACGGCGCAGGCCACCGGATGCCCGGAATAGGTGTAGCCGTGGTTGAACTCGCCGCCCTTCTCGACCAGCGTCGAGGTGATGCGGTCGCCGACCAGCAGCGCCGACAGCGGCTGATAGCCCGAGGTCAGCGCCTTGGCCGTGGTGATGGTGTCCGGTTCGATGCCGAAGGTCTGGGCCGCGAACCACTCGCCGGTGCGACCATAGCCGGTGATGACCTCGTCCAGCATCAAAAGCACATCATATTTGCGGCAGATGCGCTGCACTTCGGGCCAGTAGCTCGCCGGCGGGATCTTGACGCCGCCCGCGCCCATCACCGGCTCGCCGATAAAGGCCGCGACCTTGTCGGCGCCGGCCTCGAGGATAGCGTCCTCGACCGATTTGGCCGCGCGCAGGCCGAAATCATGATCGCTCTCGCCCGGCAGCGCCAGCCCATAGGCATAGGGCATCATCACATGCACGATGTTGGGCACAGCCCCGTTGAGCTGCTTGTGCATGGCATCCATGCCGCCGAGCGACGTGGCGGCGATGGTCGAGCCGTGATAGGCCATTTTGCGCGAGATGATGCGGTTCTTCTCCGGCTTGCCCTCGATCACCCAGTAGTGGCGTACAAGACGCAAGGCGGTGTCGTTGGCTTCCGAGCCGGAGGAGCCGTAGAACACCTGGTTGACGTTCTTCGGCGCGATCTCGGCCAGCTTCTTGGACAACAGCACCGGCGTCGGCGTCGAGCATTTGAAGAAGGAATTGTAGTAAGGCAGCTCCTTCATCTGGGCGTAGGCGGCCTCGGCGAGTTCGTCGCGGCCATAGCCGATGTTGACGCACCACAGGCCGGCCATGCCGTCGAGCAATTCCAACCCTTCGGAATCGTAGATGAACGGGCCATTGGCGTGGGTGATGATGCGCGAACCCGCTTCACGCAATTCCTTGTGGTCGGTGAAAGGATGGAGATGGTGCGCGGCGTCGATCTGCTGAAGCTGCTTCAGCGAATAATTCTGATAGGTCATGTCTGATTCTTTCCTCTGGATTCAGTCCGGCAGGCGCCGGGGCGAATGCATCAGAGGCTGGCGGGCGGCGAATAACCGATGCGGGCGCACAGCCGCAAAAGCTCCGCGCGCAGCGTGCGCGGTGACGGTGTCACCGCGACCCCGAACGTGCAGACAAAGGTCATAGCAGGAGCCATGCAGGGCACCTTAGAGCAAAGGCTGGCCGAGGTGAACCACCCTTTGCTTGGCCCATGGCCGATTCTAAGCCTTGGCGCTCAGTGCCCGCTGCAGGAAGACATATTTCATCGCCGTCTGCGCCGCCTGCGGCCGGCGATCGCCACGTCCGCCATGCCCGCCTTCGGTCTCTTCAAAGAAGAGTGTCCCGGCGTGGCCGGCCTCCAGCAGGCGTGCCGCCATCTTGCGGGCATGGCCGGGATGGACGCGGTCGTCGGCGGTCGAGGTCGTCAGCAGCACCGGCGGATAGGCGGCACCCACCCTGACATGCTGGTAGGGCGAATAGGCAGACAGCCACCTGGCGTCTTCCGGCTTCGACGGATCGCCATACTCGGCCATCCATGAGGCGCCGGGCGGCAATTCGGTGTAGCGCAGCATGTCGAGCAGCGGCACCTCGATGATGACGGCGCCAAAGAGTTCCGGGCGCTGCGTCAGTGAAACGCCGGTCAGCAGGCCGCCATTCGAGCCACCTTGGATGCCGAGCGAGCTTGCCGTCGCGATGCCGCGCCTGACGACGTCCTCGGCCACCGCGGCGAAGTCGTCAAAACCGTTCTGGCGATTGCCTTTCAGCGCCGCCTGGTGCCAGGCGGGCCCGAACTCGCCGCCACCGCGAATGCAGGCCTGCACATAGGCATTGCCCTTCTCCAGCCACAGCCTGCCGCGCACGCCGGCATAGCCCGGCAAGAGCGGCACTTCGAAGCCGCCATAACCGTAGAGCAGCGTAGGCACCGGCCCTTTCTGGTCACGGCGCCGGACGACGAAGTATGGGATCATCGTGCCGTCCTTCGAGCGCGCCTCGAACTGTTCCGAGATCAGCGGCGCGGCATCGAAGCGCGCCGGCTGCGACTTCACCGTGGCAAGCGTCTCGCCGTCGTCATCCGACCAGATGATCGAGCTCGGCGTCAGGAAATCCGTGAAGGAGAAGGACACGCTGGAGCCGAAGCGCTCGGCATGGCTGATGCCGATAGTGCCGTTCTCAGGCAACGCGGCCGGCTTCAGCGACCAGGCGCCATTCTTGCGCTCGCAGACGAGAACCTTGCCGCGCACGTTGTCCATCAGGCTGACGAACAGCCGGTCCTGCGTTCTGGCGAGCCCGGCGATGGACACGCGATGCGCCGGCGCCAGCAAGGTTTCGATGGCGCCGAAACCGCCGCTTTCGATCCAGTGCGCGAAATCGAGCGAATAGAGCCCGTCCGGTTTGCACACCGTGCCATCCGGTGCCATCCATGGCGTGCGCACCCCGAACACCAGCTGGTCCTTGAAAAGCGATGTGTCGGTGGCGTCGTCGGGCAGCGGAATGCGCCTGTTTTCGCCAGATGGGAGATGCAGGAAACTGTGCGACGCGAAGAAATTGATAGCCCGCGCCAGGAACACGTGACGCTTCTCGCCGTCGAACTCGACGCCGGCTCCTGCGGCGAGATCGTCTTTCTGCGCCTCGAAGATCGGCGTCGCCTCTTCCAGCGCCGTGCCGCGTTTCCAGAGCTTGATCACACGCGGGTAGCCGGACTCGGTCTTGTCGGATTCCTCGAACGCCGCCGAGACGATGACCGTGTCCTTGTCCAGCCAGCCGAAACCCGACTTGGAAGCCGGCGCACGGAACCCGCCCTCGATGAACAATCTGGTTTCGATGTCGAATTCGCGCATCTCGCTGGCGTCGCCGCCGTCCGGCGACATCGACAGCAGGCAGCGGCTGAAGTCCGGATAGAGCCGGCTGGCACCGCTGAACACCCATTTTATCCCCTCCTTCGCCGCAAGCTCGTCGAAGTCGATGATCGTTTCCCAGACCGGCTTCTCGGTCTTGTAGGAAGCGACTGTCGTGCGGCGCCACAGGCCGAGCGCATTGGTCTTGTCCTGCCAGAAATTATAGACGTGGCCGGCTACTGCCGCGCCGACGGCGATGTTGTCCTCGGCCGTCATCAGGTCGAGTGCCGTCTGGAACGACGCCTGATACGAAGGATCGCCCTGCAATTCGCCAACCGCGATCTCGTTCTGGCCATGCACCCAGTCGAGCGACTGTTTGCTGGTCCTGTCCTCCAGCCAGAGGAAGGGGTCCGCGGTATCGGCTTCTGGCTTGGCGATGGGCTTGGTCATGGAATCTCCAAATAGGCAATGCTTGGGCATGCAACATCGACATGCCGCGTCCGATATTCAAGAGTTGCAGCCAAGGATTTAGGCCTTCGCGCGACCAGCGAGGCTCGCGACCGTCAGGGCCAGGCACATGAGGCAAAGCGTGATCGGCAGGCCTCTCGCACCCAGTATATCCATGGCGCTGCCGGCCAGCGGCGGCACGGCTATGCCGCCGACGCCCCACATCAGCGAGAAGGCGGCGTTGCCGGCGACCAGGGTCGAGCCGGTGAAACGCTCGCCCAGCTCGATGATCGACATCGTGTAGATGCCGTAGGAGACCGCTCCCCAGACGAAGATCATCGGCCAGATCAGCGGCGTTTCGATGAGAAGCGGCAGCAACACGCATCCGAGCACGGTCAAGGAAACACAGGCGAGCCGCACCAGGCGTGCGGTCAGCCTCTCCGCCAGCAGGCCGAGCGGCACCTGCATGGCAATGTTGCCGGCGATCATCATCGACAGCAGCGCCGACATGCGGGCTTCCGCGATACCATAGTGGTTGCCATAGACCGGCAGCAAGGCCAGCGCCCCCTGTTCGAAACCCGCGGCCACGATGACCGCCAACAGAAGCAGCCACGCCATCGGTACGAAGCCCAGAACGGAAACCCGATGCCCGGCCTCGTCCACCTTCGGCAGGCGCGGCAGCACCGACGCCAGGCACATGCCGCATAGCACGAAGGCACAAATACCGACGAGGAAGGGCGGCCATCCCTGCGTACCGACGGCGAGCAGGCAGAGCGGGCCGGCCGCGAAGCCGGCCGAAATGATCGTCGAATAGACGCCCATGATGCGCCCGCGCCTGGCCGGCGGCGCAAGGGCAATCACCCAGATCTCGCTCAAGACGTATAGCGGGTTGGTCACCACGCCGATCAGGAAGCGCAGCGGAAACCACAGATAGACATTCTGCGTCCAGCCGATCAGCGCCAGCACCACGGCCGAGAGCGCGGCGCAAGTAAGCGCCGTGCGCCCCGCCCCGAACCGCCGCGCAAGCCCCGGGATCAGCGGCGACGAGACGATGAAGCCGATCGGCGTCATCGCCGCCGACAGGCCGATCATCGCCGGCGAGACGCCCTGGCGCTGCAGGATGAAGCTCAGCAGCGGATAGGACAGCCCCTGCGCGATGGCGAACACCGAGACGGTCGCGATCACGCCGGTGATCGCCGCCCATTGCATTCCTTCGCCAGTTTTCGAATCCGCCGCGGCCATGGTCCTACCGTTGGTGCCCGGCAGGATTACCGGCTCGGCCAAACAGCGGTAAGCCCCGCCAGCGGAAAGCGCTTGCTCCAGCCAGATCCATGTCAGGAGGCTCGGCGTTGCGAGGAGCGGAACAAGGCGAAGGCGACCAGAGCCGCATCGAGACCGAAGATCACCACGGGCAGGCCCAGCGGGCCGATGCCTTGCATCAGCAGGCCGGCGCCCGGCGGGCCGACAATGCCGCCAACGCCCCACAGCAGGGCGAAGGCCGCATTGCCGGTGACGAGCAGCGTGCCCTTGAAGCGGCTGCCGAGTTCGACCAATGCCATCGTATAGACGCCGTAGCCCACCGCGCCCATCACCAGCAGCACGCCCCAGATCAGCGGCGTGGTGATCAGCAGCGGCAGCAGCGCCGCGCAGATTGCCGTCGCCACCGCGCAGGCTACGATCATCGGGCGGCCACCGAACCGTTCCGCCAGCAGGCCGAGCGGGATCTGCAGCAGGATGTTGCCGAGCGACAGTGCCATCACCAGCGCGGCGAGCACGGCTTCCGGCAGGCCATAGCCGGTGCCGAAGACCGGGACCAGCGCATAGGTGCTCTGCTGGACGGCGGCCGAGACCAGCACGGCCAGCAGCAGCGCCGGCGCCAGCCGGGCGAAGCCGACAAAGCTGCCGGCTGGCTGCCCGTCATCCTCGAACCCGGTAAGCTTCGAGGAGACAAGGCGCAGGATGACCGCGCAAAGCACGAAGCCACCGATGCCGACCCTGAAGGGTGCCCAGCCCGACGTGCCGACGAAGGTCAGGGTGAAGGGCCCCGCCGCATAACCGGCGCCCATCAGCGTGTTGAACACGCCCATCACCCGGCCGCGCCGCGAAGGCGGCGCTAGCGACAGCGCCCAGACCTCGCCGAGGATATAGAGCGGATTGATGACGACCCCGATGATGAAGCGGATGATGTACCAGGCCATCCAGTTCTGCAGATAGCCGATGCCGAGGAAACACAGCGCGCCGATCAGCGAGCAGCCGACCGCCAGGTTGCGCGCACCGACCAGCCGCACCGCCGCCGGCACGAACGAGGCCGACAGGATCAGGCCGAGCGGCATCATCGCCGCCGACAGGCCGATCAGCCCGGGCGACATGCCTTGCTTCTGCATCAAAAGCGTGAACAGCGGTGAGCTCAGCCCTTGCGCGGCGCCGAACATGGCAAGTGCCGCGGTGACGCCGGCGAGCGCTGCCCACTGCGTCCCCGCTTCGCCTTCGCTCGAGCTGGTTGCGACCATTCCATCATTCCATGTGAGGTGCCGGCTGACCTCCCTGCCGGCAAGGCCCACCAGCTACGGGTTCAATTCGGGGAAAGAAAGGGCCGGTAAGCTAAATCCGCTTGCGCCAACAGCGCGGTGATCAGGCGATGCCGCGGCCACACAGCTGCCGTTCCGGCATGTCGCTTCCCTCGCCCTAGTGGTCGCCGCCTCCGCAATGGCCGGCGGGCCGCCGGTCCATTATGCCGCCCGCTATTCGCATCCTACGAGGACCATCATGACCGCCGCCGTAAACCCCTTAGAACCGGCCCTGGCACCCGACCGTGCCCGCCGTGGCGGCCGCGCCGGAAAGCGCGCCGGAGGCTCGGCCGCGTTCGAGCAACCGGCTTTCCGCCAGCTGAAAAACCCGCTGGCGCCGACCAGGCTGGTGTCGGAAGACGAGCTGGAATCGATCCACCTCGCCTCCTTGCGCGTGCTCAGGGAAATCGGCGTCGACGTCCTGCACGACGAAGCCCGCCGCATCATGAAGGCGCATGGCGCCGATGTGCGCGAAGGCTCGGAGCGCGTGCGCTTCGACAGCGACATGATCCTCGAACTCATCTCGCACTGCCCGTCGGAATTCACCATCCATGCCCGCAACCCTGCGCATAGTGTGCGCTTTGGCGGCGACAATCTGATCATCTCGATGATGGCGTCGGCGCCGAACTGCTCCGACATCGATCGAGGCCGCCGACCCGGCAACCAGGCCGACTACCGCAATTTCCTGCGCCTGGCGCAGATGCACAACATCCTGAACTGCACCGGCGGCTATCCGGTCGAGCCGACCGATATCCATCCGTCGGTGCGCCACCTCGAATGCATCCGCGACCTCGCCACGCTGACCGACAAGGTGTTTCACATCTATTCGCTCGGCAAGGAGCGCAATGTCGACGGCATCGAGATCGCCAGGATCGCGCGCGGCATCAGCCACGAGCAACTGCTCGAGGAGCCGTCCGTCTTCACCATCATCAACACCAATTCGCCGCTCAAGCTCGACGTGCCGATGATGGAAGGTATCATCCAGATGTCGAGCAAGGGCCAGGTCGTTGTCGTCACGCCCTTCACCCTGTCGGGCGCCATGGCGCCGGTCACCATCGCTGGCGCGCTGGTGCAGCAGAATGCCGAGGCGCTGTCCGGCATCGCCTTTGCCCAGATGGTGCGCAGGGGCGCGCCTGTCGGCTATGGCGGCTTCACTTCCAATGTCGACATGAAGTCCGGCTCACCGGCCTTCGGCACGCCCGAATATATGAAGGCGCAGCTTGTCGGCGGCCAGCTTGCCCGCCGCTATAACATCCCCTACCGCACCTCCAACACCTGCGCCGCCAACACGGTCGACGCGCAGGCGGCCTATGAGAGCGTGTTCTCGCTGTGGGGCGCCATCCAGGGCGGCGGCAATCTGATGATGCATGCCGCCGGCTGGCTCGAGGGCGGCCTGCGCTGCTCCTACGAGAAAACCATTCTCGACATCGACCTGTTGCAGATGGTGGCCGAATTCCTCACCCCGCTCGACCTGTCAGAGGAGGCGCTCGGCTTCGACGCCATCCAGTCGGTTGGCCCCGGCGGCCATTTCTTCGGCACCCAGCATACGCAGGACCGCTACAAGACCGCCTTCTATTCGCCGATCATTTCCGATTGGCGCAATTTCGAGACCTGGGCGGAAGCTGGCTCGCCAACGGCGATGGAGAAGGCCAACAAGGTCTGGAAGGAACGGCTGGCATCCTATGAAGAGCCCTACATGGATCCGGCGATCCGCGAGGAACTCAACGACTTCGTCCAGAAGCGCACGGCCGAAGGCGGCGCGCCGACCGATTTTTGATCGTGCATGGCGGGCGTCGTGACCGCCAGCGACCGAAACCTCTGATTCAATTTACGCAAAAACGGACCTATCTTCATGAAATCCCATGTAAAAGCGGTTGTCATCGGCGGCGGTGTCGTCGGCTGCTCGGTGCTCTATCACCTGGCCAAGGCCGGCTGGACCGACATCATGCTGATCGAGCGTTCGGAGCTGACCTCCGGCTCGTCCTGGCACGCGGCCGGCGGTTTCCACACGCTGAACGGCGACCCCAACGTCGCCAAGCTGCAGGCCTACACCGTGCAGCTCTACAAGGAGATCGAGGAAATCTCGGGCCAGTCCTGCTCGCTGCACCTGACCGGCGGCGTGATGATGGCCGATACGCCGGAGCGCATGGACTTCCTGCGGCTGGCCCACGCCAAGGGCCGCTATCTCGGCATGGACACCGAGCTGATCACACCGTCCGAAGCCAAGGCGATGTTCCCGCTGATGGATGAGAAGAACTTCGTCGGCGCCATGTGGGATCCAGTCGAAGGCCATCTCGACCCGTCCGGCACCACCATCGCCTATTCCAAGGCGGCGAAGAAACTCGGTGCCGAGATCGTGCTGCGCAACCGCGTCGTCGATCTCACGCAGCAGCCCGACGGCACCTGGAACGTCGTCACCGAACAGGGCACGGTCCACGCCGAGCATGTCGTCAATTGCGGCGGCCTGTGGGCGCGTGAGATCGGCCGCATGGTCGGCGTCGAACTGCCTGTGCTGGCCATGGAGCACATGTATCTCCTGACCGAGCCGATGCCGGAGGTCGAGGAGTTCAACAAGTCGACCGGCCGCGAGATGATCGGCGTGCTCGACTTCAAGGGTGAGATCTACACCCGCCAGGAGCGCAACGGCATCCTGCTCGGCACCTATGAGAAAGCCTGCAAGCCATGGTCGCCGGTCAACACACCCTGGGATTTCGGCCATGAACTGCTGCCGCCCGATCTCGACCGCATCGCGCCGTCGCTGGAAATCGGCTTCAAGCACTTCCCCGGCATCGAGAAGGCCGGCATCAAGCAGATCATCAACGGCCCCTTCACCTTCGCGCTCGACGGCAACCCCCTGGTCGGTCCGGTGCAGGGCCTGACCAATTTCTGGTGCGCCTGCGCCGTCATGGCCGGCTTCAGCCAGGGCGGCGGCGTCGGCCTCGCTCTGTCGAACTGGATGGTGCATGGCGATCCCGGCTTCGACGTCTGGGGCATGGATGTCGCCCGCTTCGGCGAATGGGCCGGTCTGCGCTACACCAACGCCAAGGTGCGCGAAAACTATTCGCGCCGCTTCTCGATCCGCTTCCCCAATGAGGAACTGCCGGCCGCACGCCCGGCGCAGACGACCCCACTCTACGACACCATGCTCGCCAACAACGCCGTCATGGGCGACTCGTGGGGCCTTGAAACCCCGCTCTGGTTCGCGCCGAAGGGCAAGGAGCCCAGGGATATCGTCTCGTTCCACCGCTCCAATGATTTCGGCCCGATCGGCGAGGAAGTGCGCGCCACGCGCGAGCGCGTCGGCGTCACCGAAATCGCCAACTTCGCCAAATACGAAGTGTCGGGACCGGGCGCGGAAGAGTTCCTCAACCGACTTATGACCAACCGCATGCCGAAGACCGGCCGCATCGTGCTAACCCCGATGATCAACGAATTCGGCAAGCTGATCGGCGACTTCACCATCGCCAAGGCCGGCGAAGACCGCTTCATGATCTGGGGCTCTTCGGCCGCGCAGAAATACCACATGCGCTGGTTCGAGAAGCACCTGCCGAAAGACGGTTCGGTGCGCATCCATCGCTTCGACCAGACGCTGGTCGGCCTGTCGATCGCCGGACCAAAGTCACGAGACCTCTTGCAGAAGCTGGTCGATGTCGACATCTCGACCAAAGCCTTCCGCTTCATGGATTTCCGCGAGATGGCGGTCGGCGGCGCCCCCTGCATGGTCAACCGCATCACCTACACCGGCGATCTCGGCTACGAGATCTGGATGGCGCCGGCCTACCAGCGCCTGGTCTATAAGGCGATCAAGGATGCCGGCGAGGAATTCGGCCTGGTCGATTTCGGCATGCGCGCCCTGCTCTCAATGCGCCTGGAAAAGAACTTCCCGACCTGGTTCCGCGAGCTGCGGCCGATCTACGGACCATTCGAAGGCTCGATGGACCGCTTCATCAAGCTCGAGAAGAACGATTTCATCGGCCGCGAAGCCGCTGCCAAGGAACAGGCGGAAGGCCCGAAACTGCGCCGCGTCTCCTTCATCGTCGACGCCGCCGATGCCGACGTCATGGGCGACGAGCCGATCTGGGCCAAGGTCAGCAAGGATTTTGGCACGGTGGAAAAGCCGCATGGCTATGGCGCGCCGCGCTTCGACGACAAGGGCGAGGAAGTGCGCGGCTCCAAGGCTGCCGAAGGGGCTTCCGCCGTGCGCGGCATCGTCGATGGCGACTGGCGCGTGGTCGGCTGGGTGACGTCGGGCGGCTATGCCCACTATGTCCAGAAGTCGATGGCGCAGGGCTACGTTCCTGCGGCACTCGCTGAGGACGAAAGTGCCGGCCTGTTCGAGATCGAGATCCTCGGACACCGTCGCCCGGCGCGCATCAATGTCGAGGCGCCTTTCGACCCGAGCGGCGAGAAGATGCGGACCTGAGGTTCAGCCATGGACGGCGCGGCGCCAAAAGGCGGCTTCGGCCGCCATCGCAAGATCATGCCGTTCGAGCCTGGCTCGATCGAGGAATTGCGTGAAGGCTCCCGCCAGAAGGCGGCGTCGCTCAACCAGCATGTGCTGGGCTATGGCGCGCAGGCTGAAGCAGAATGGGCGGCGGCAGGCATTGCCGCCCCCGATCTTCCGGCGATGCGCAAATACCGGCTGGAGCGCATCCGCGCCGAGCTGACGCGGCGCGGCTATGCCGGCGCCCTGCTCTACGACCCCGTCAACATCCGTTACGCCACCGACTCGACCAACATGCAGCTGTGGGTGGCGCACAATCCGACGCGGCATTGCTTCGTCGCCACCGAAGGCCCTGTGGTGCTGTTCGACTATTTCTCCTGCGAGCATCTGTCCGACCATTCCGGCGTCGTCGACGAAGTGCGCCCGGCTGTCTCGTGGATGTATCTCTACAGCGGCGAACTCACGGAGCAAAAGGTCCGCCGCTGGGCCGCCGGCATTGCCGATCTGGTGAGGGAACATGGCGGCGGCAACAGCCGCATCGCGGTCGATCACATCAATCCAGAAGGCGTCGAGGAACTCGCCCGTCTCGGCATCTCCATCGGCAATGGCGAAGCGGTGATGGAGAATGCCCGGCTGATCAAATCACCGGACGAAATCCTCGCCATGCGCCGCACCATTGTCGCCTGCGAGGCGGCGATGGGCGAGATGGAACAGGCTCTGCAGCCCGGCATTTCCGAGAACGAACTGTGGGCCGAGCTGCACCGCGGCAACATTGCGCGCGGCGGCGAATGGATCGAAACGCGGCTACTGACGTCCGGCCCGCGCACCAATCCGTGGTTCCAGGAGTGCTCGTCGCGCATCATCGAGGCCGGCGACCTCGTTGCCTTTGACACCGACCTGATCGGCCCATACGGCTTCTGCGCAGACCTGTCGCGCACCTGGCTGTGCGGCGATGCCAAGCCGAGCAATGAGCAGCGCGACCTGTTCCGCATCGCCGCCGACCAGATCGAGCACAACACGCAGTTGATGCAGCCGGGCATCTCGTTTCGCGACCTTGTCGAGCGCTCGGCGGTGCCGCCGGGAGACTGCTTCTCGACCCGCTACGGCGTGCTCTACCACGGCGTCGGCCTGGCTGACGAATACCCCACGCTGCCGCATGCCAGCGACTGGACGCCGGATACGCCGGACGGCGTGATCGAACCCGGCATGGTGCTGTGCGTGGAAAGCTATATCGGCAGGCTTGGCGGGCGCGAAGGCGTCAAGATCGAGGAGCAGATCCTGATCACCGAGACCGGCAATGAGCAGCTTTCAACCTACCCGTTGGATGCGAGGCTGCTCGCTTAGGCTGGCAAGGGCTTCGCGCATTGCCCAGACTGTCTTTTCCGGCGTCGTCCTGGCGGTGATGAAGGGCAAGCCCTTGCGCCGCGCCGTCCAGCCGACGATCGCCACCTTGCGTGCCGCCGGTTCGAAACGCTGCGCCAGCGCCCAGCTTTCGCAGTCGATTGCTGCGACATCTGCCCTGCCCTCGGCAACAGTAACGATCGAAGCGCGATGACCGCCGCTTTCGCTGCGCGAGGAAAAGATATCGAGGCTTTCGCCGGCCGCCTGCAGATCACGCGTCAGCCCGATCATGCCCGACATGGAATCCAGGCTGTTGAAGGTGAAGCGCTTGCCACGGAACAGGTCGAGCGGCAGCAAGGCCTTGCCGTCCGCGGGCGAGCGAGCTTCCGGCCCCTCGCCCGTCCGCATCACCAGCGCGCTGGAATAGAGTTCGCCCTGCCCGCCCTCATAGGCGTCATAGCTTGGCTGGCCGATCACTTGCACATGGCTGGACAGACCGAGTTCCATCGGCCCCCAGCAGGTCTGCGCGAACAGCAGCGCCGGATGCAGCCAGAGCTTGTGATAATCGAGTTCGCCCGGCGGCAATGTCGAAGGATCCGGCGCGATCAGCGCCCCTTGGGCATCATGGATGCCGCCCGGCACCGGCGGCAGATCGCCATTGCTGCGCGCGATGGCTTGCGGCGCGTCGATGCCCTTTTGCCGGAAGGCATCGCGCAATTGCCCCCATTGCGCGTCGACCTCGCCGCGCACTTCGGGCCAGTCATACATGGGCAATGCCGCAACCAGTTCGCTCATGCCGATATCAAATCATCACGTCTGTAAAAAGGACCACAAAAACGCGGCGTCCAATCAGAATTGGCCGACACGAGGGATGCCGCGAATTATTCCTTGGGCGGCTCGGCGGGCACCGGCGCCGTGCCGAGTCCATTGATGTTGCGTGCCCGGATGCGCGGCTTGAACGCCCGGCCGTGCTCAGGCGCACGCCGCAGCACCGGATGCACGATCGGCTCCTTAGCCTTGAAGGCATAGGCTTTGATCAGCGCGAAATAGTTCGGATAGGCATAGCCATTGTTCATCCGCAGCCACTCGTCACGGCGCTCGCGAAACAGTTTCGGCAGCTTGTACCAGGCCACCGTAGGCGTCTTGTGATGGACGAAGTGAAGATTGTTGTTGAGGAACAGGAACGACAGCGGCGAGCGCTCGATGATCACCGTGCGGCCTTCCGGATGTTCGGACCACTGATGCTCGGCAAAGGTGCGGATCGCGATCAGCGACTGGCCGAGCCAGACCGGCGCCAGAATGTAGAGCCACAGCGGAATGCCGAAGCCGAACTGCACGATCGGCGCCACGATGGCGAGGCCGATCGCATGCAGCAGCCAAGCCTTGCGGATCGCCTTGTCGCCGGCCATCATCTGCTTGAAATCGTCGATGAAGAAGCCGATGCAAGACAGCCACGGGCCAAGGAAGAAACGGCCGGCCATGGTGTTGTTGATCTTGAGCAGGAACTTCATCGTCGGCGGCAAATCGTCGTGCTGCCACAGCGCCTGATAGTAGCTTTCGGGATCGTCGAGCGGATCGGTCAGCCGCTCGTCGGCATGGTGGCGCAGGTGAAGCGTCTTGAAGCGGCGGAACGGCCAGACCAGACCGATCGGCAGGAAGACGAAGGCCTCGTTGATCAGCGCGCTGCGCGTCGGATGGCCATGCAGCACTTCGTGCATGATCGACGACTGCAGTGCGAGAATGAAGCCAAGGAGAGCGAGGGCCACGATGGGATGGGAAGGCCAGAGCAGGAAACCGGTTGCAAGCCACGTTCCGTAACAGAAGAAAGCGAGAACCGCAGTCGGCCACTCGATGGCCGGTGTGTTGCGTCGCTTGATGCTCTTGCCTGTCATGCTATCGACCACTGCCCCTCAGTCGTCGGAACCCCAACTGGTTCCTGACAGCATAGTGTCAGGAGAAGCGATTCCACTCAACGCGACAAAGTATACAAAATGTTGCGATTGCGCATTTTTGACTGCACATGTTACACATTGTAAACACGCTTAGGGATTCATTTACGCCTGAGGCACCTCGGTGGACGGTTTCGGCGCAAATTTTTCCTCAAGATTCGGAGAAGCGGACGATGGACAAACGCGATCTGTCAGCAATTTTCCGGGAGCGTCTGAAGCTGCTCCTGACACGATCCGACCTCAATCAGTCGGCCTTCGCGTCAGCAGTCGGCATCGACCGCTCGGCGTTGTCGCAGCTGATGTCGGGCGCCTCGACGCGCTTGCCGCGCGCCGAAACGCTGCTCAACATCGCCGCCGAATTCAAAGTGTCGCTGGACTGGCTGCTCGGCCTCAGCCAGGACGAAGGCGTCACCGGCGAAATTCGCGAAAGCCTGGAGATCGAGGAGGCGCCCGACGGTTTCGACCGCACGCTGCTCGCCAAATGGTTCGCCGAGGCAGCCGGCACCAAGATCCGCTACGTGCCCGCAGGCATTCCCGATCTGCTGCGGACCCGCGCGCTGGTCGACTACGAGGCCAACATCACCAACAGGAGCCGCCTGGCACAGGCCAGCGAGACGCAATACCGCATCGAATACAACCGACGCCCGGAAACCGACATGGAAGTCTGCATGCCGCGCCACACGCTGGAGATTTTCGCGCGCGGCCTCGGTGTGTGGGATCGTTTTCCCGAGGCCGACCGCCGGCAGCAGCTCGCCCATATGGCGACATTGCTCGAAGATCTCTACCCGACCTTCCGGCTGTTTCTCTATGACGGCCGCATGCGCTATTCGATCCCGCTCACCATCTTCGGCCCCTATCGCGCCGCCATCTATGTCGGCGACATGTATGTCGTGCTGAACGCCACCCAGCCGGTCCAGGCGCTGACCCAGCATTTCGACAATCTGATCCGCGCCGCCGACGTCAATCCGCACGAGGCCGCCGCCTTCGCCCGCAATCTGGCCGGCATGTCGTTCCCGTCAGGCTCTGTCTGATCGACGGCAATCATGGTCATTCGATTGCTGGACCCCGACATGGTCGAGGGCCACGCCATTCGCATTGCCGAGGCCGCCACAAATCATTGACTAGACATAAAGACTTCTTTATATCCTTATTCGAATTTGAAACACGAAAGCCAATCCGATGACCACCACCAATCCGATCGATGCCCTGCTGGCTGAAAAGGGCGTGCTGCTGGCCGATGGCGCCACCGGCACCAATTTGTTCGCGATGGGCCTGGAGGCCGGCGAGGCGCCGGAATTGCTGAACGAGACAGCGCCCGACACCATCACCAGCCTGCACCAGAATTTCGTCGATGCCGGCGCGGACATCATCCTGACCAATTCCTTCGGCGGCACCCGCCACCGGCTGAAGCTCCACCATGCGCAGGATCGCGTGCAAGCGCTCAACAAGCGCGCCGCCGAGATTGCCCGCGCCGTCGCCGACAAGGCCGGCCGCAAGGTGATCGTTGCCGGCTCCGTCGGCCCGACCGGCGAATTGCTGGTGCCGCTTGGCGCCATGACCTATGACGAAGCTGTCGACGCCTTTGCCGAGCAGATCGAGGGCCTCAAGCAAGGCGGCGCCGAAGTCGCCTGGATCGAGACGATGTCGGCGCCCGACGAGATCCGCGCCGCCGCCGAAGCCGCCATCCGCGTCGGCCTCCCCTACACCTATACCGGCTCCTTCGACACAGCCGGCCGCACCATGATGGGCCTGCTGCCGAAAGACATCCATGGTGTCGTTGACGGGCTGTCCGAAGCACCGCTCGGCGTTGGCGCCAATTGCGGCGTCGGCGCTTCAGACATCCTGGCCTCGCTGCTCGACATGACCGAGGCGAAGCCGCAGGCGACGGTGATCGTCAAGGGCAATTGCGGCATTCCGGAATTCCGCGGTACTGAGATCCATTATTCCGGCACGCCGGAACTGATGGCCGACTATGTTCGCCTCGCCGTCGATGCCGGCGCCAAGATTGTCGGCGGCTGCTGCGGCACTTCGTTCCAGCACCTCGCCGCCATGCGCAAGGCGCTCGACGCCCACACCATGGCGGGTCGTCCGACGGTTGAGACGATCGTCGAGCGCATCGGTCCGATGCGCAACAAGGTGGCGACGGAAAACACCGCCGAAACCAGCGAAGCCCGCCGCGAGCGTCGCCGCAGCCGGGCCTGAGGATTTCGATTATTCGCTGTTGTCGGCGTAGCTCGACTGCGCCGACTTGAAGTCGACCACATTGTCGCCGCGCATCGTCATCAGCGCGCCGGAAGAAGCCGGATCGGTGATCTGTTCCAGCATGGCGCGGAAGCGGTCGTTGGTCAGCGCCGACATGGCGGTGTGACGCGCCTGCGCGACATCGTCGCTGATGCGTCTGGATTCGGCCGATGGGGCTGATGAAACCGTCGAAGCGTCCCGCACCGGCGGCGGCGAGTTGGCGATAGTCCTGATCTGCAATTCCGGCTCCCTCAAGCCCTGTAAACAAGTCCGGTGTAGCAACAGGAAATTGCGATCCGGTACCGGAAATCTCGCGCAATTTAACGATCATGCCGGTTAACGCTTGCGCCAGGATCCGTTGAGATTCAGGTCAGGCCGAGTCGAAAACGATGGGTTCCGAGAACCGGAGCGGAGCGTACTTTTGGGTACGTGAGCACCGGAAGCGCAGGAAACCATCGTTTGCAGGCCGGCCTCACCTGAACATCGACGGATCCAAAAAAAAGGCCGGCAAGGGAATGACCCCTCGCCGGCCTGCCTCACCCGCCCGTGGGCCGGTTTCCCCTGTCAGAACGATCCCATCCGAAGGAAACCGGCCGTCATCGCCACTACCGGTTACCGCCCAGCGCCGAGGCAAGGCGCACAAGCGAGAGGAACTCGGACCTGTATCCAAACGGGTCGGCTCCTCGGGCGGCAGTGGCAATCTCCATGATCTTGTCGTAGCCGAACTTCGCGGTCGCATCCTCGTCGCGCAGCTTCTGGCCGAAGGCAGCCACCGCGACGGAGAATCGCTGGTCGGTGCTGGCCTGGTCGAAGGACGCCACCTCGTTGGCCGAGGTCACCGGCGTGGTGATCAGCTTCGAGACATCCTCGTTCGGCAGCTTGTAGCGGATCTTGACGAAGGCATATTCGTCCGCATTGGCGACGCCGCCATTGTTGACCGTGGCCTGGCCATAGCGCAGCGGATCGATCTGATCGCCGCCGCTGCCCTTCGGCGTGATCTCGTAGATCGCGGTGACCGAATGGCCCGAGCCGATATCGCCGGCATCGACGCGGTCATTGTTGAAGTCCTCGCGGTTGAGCGCCCGGGTCTCGTAGCCGATCAGGCGGTATTCCGAGACCTTGTTGGGGTTGAACTCGACCTGGATCTTCACGTCCTTGGCGATCGGGAACAGCGTCGAGGAGGCATCCTCGACCAGCACCTTTTCCGCCTCGGCCAGCGTGTCGATATAGGCGGCGGTGCCGTTGCCGTTCTGGGCTATGGTCTGCATCATCTGGTCGTTCAGATTGTCGTGTCCGAAGCCGAACACCGACAGGAAGACACCGCTCTTGCGCTCCTGCTCGATCAGGCGCTTGAGATCATCATCGTCGCTCTGTCCGACATTGAAGTCGCCATCGGTGGCCAGCATCACCCGGTTGACGCCGTCCTTGACGAAGGATTGCTGGGCAAGCTTGTAGGCTTCTTTGATGCCGGCCTCACCGGCCGTCGAACCGCCCGGCTGCAGATTGTCGATGGCATTGAGGATCTTGTCCTTCTCGGCAGCCCTGGTCGGCATCAGCACGGTGCCGGCTTCACCGGCATAGGTGACGATCGAGATCGTGTCGTCGGCCCTGAGCTTGCTGACCAACAGCCGGAATGCCGACTTGAGCAGCGGCAGCTTGTCCGGCTCGTCCATCGAGCCCGAAACGTCGATCAGGAAGACCAGATTGGCCTTGGGCTGTTCGGTCGGCTTGATGTCGAAGCCCTTGATGGCGACATGCATCAGCTTGGTGTGCCCGTTCCACGGCGTCGGCATGACGCTGACGGTCGAGTTGAACGGCGTCGACGCCGAATCCGGTCCCTTCCAGTCATAGGGGAAGTAGTTGATCATCTCCTCGACACGGACCGTGTCGGCCTGAGGCACCGCACCTTCCTTCAGCGAGCGGCGCACGAAGGAATAGGAGGCCGTGTCGACATCGATCGAGAACGTCGAGACCGGATCTTCCAGCGCCGCATGCACCGGATTGGTCTTGAAATCCTGGACGCGGTTGCGGTTTTCCTCCTGCGGCGCGATCTGATCCGCCGGCGCGATGGTCGGCTGCGGCGCCATCAGCTTGGACTCGGCAGCCGGCGCGCGGGCGAGCCGCGACGTGCTCGGCGCGGCGCTATTCAGCGCGAATTCACCCGTTGGCGCCGGTGGTGCCGGCTCGGCCACCACCGCGCGTTCATTGGCAGTCTGCTGAGCTGTGCCGCCGGCCTGGGCGGCTTCGGATTTCGGCGGCGACGCCGGCGCCACAAGCACGCCGGTCGCGTCGCGGCTTTCGACATCCGCGTCGGCCTTCTTGTCCTTCGCCAGTTCGGTTGGAGCCTGCTTCGGCTCGGCCGGCTTCAACGTCGCCGGCTTGTCGGCCAGCGTCTCGGTGATCTTTTCGTCGCCGCCGAATTTGGCCGGCTGTTCCCTCAGCAGATGGAAGGTGGCGTATCCGGCGATCGGCAGGGCGACGAGCCCGGCAAGAGCCGGCGTGGCGATGAGTTTCTTTTGCATGATCTCGCTCCAGAGCTTTTGTGCTCGCTCTGTGAGACGAAGGCCGCCGACCGATCCTTGGGTGACGGCAGAAATATTTTCCTCATCATAGGCACGCAGGGCGGCTTCGAAGGCGCGCGCCTTCGCGCTCTCACCCGGCGCCGGTGCCGCGATATCGCGCAGTCTGTTGAGTTCGTTGTCGTCGACCATGGTCACACTTCCCCGGCTGAACGCATCAGCGCCTTCAGCCGTTTCTTCGCTTCATGGATGTGCCAGGAAACCGTCGTCTCCGAGATCGCCATCGCCTCGGCGGCGGCCGCATGGCTCAAGCCCTCGCCATAGACCAGCAGTACGGCGTCGCGCTGCTTGTCCGGAAGCTGCCGCACCGCGGTCCACAGCGCCTCGGCCGGATCCTCGCTCTCGGCCGGGGCCTCGCCCGAAATCAGCGCATGGACGCCATAGGCCTCGGTCTTCACGGTCTCGCGCGCGGTCTTGCGCATCATGTCGCGCGCCGCATTCATCGTCACGGAATAGAGCCATGTCGTGAAGGCGCCGCCGCCGCGATAGTCGCGGATCGCCTTGCCGAGCCGGACGCAGACTTCCTGGGCGATGTCTTCGGCATCCGCCTTCTTGCCGCACCAGCGATAGGCGGCGCGATAGACGAAGTCGTAGTGGCGCTCCAGCAATTTGCCGAAGGCACCCCTGTCTCCGCCCTTCGCCCGCCCGATCAGTTCGGCGTCGGAGGCTTCGCTCTCATCCAGCATCATCGCCATCATTTGCCTGTTGGACGAAGGCTAATGGCTAATCCTTGGGGTGATGCAAAGATTTTTTACGCACCGCCTCTTCCTCCTCCCCGTTCTACCGGGAAAAGGTGCCAGGCAGGCGGAAGCTTCACCCGAGTGTTTCGGCAAACAGCGTGATCAGCCTTCGCCAATGCCGTTCGGCGCCGGCTTCGTTGTAGACGCTGTGGTCGGGCACGCACCAGCCATGCGCCATGCCGACATAGTTCTCGATGGCGTGGTCGACTTCGGCATTGCGCAGCGCCTCCTCCAGCCGTGTCGACTGCTCCGGTGGGAAACTCCGGTCGACGCCGGCCATGCCGACATAGACCCTCGCCTTGATGGATGCCGCCTTGCGGTGCGGGCTGTCGGCGGCATCGCTGGCGAGATTGCCGCCATGGAAACTGGCGGCGGCCCTGATCCTGTCCGGGTAGGCCGCGGCCGCGTTGAGCGCCCGTGCGCCGCCCATGCAATAACCGACGGTCCCGATCGGACCCGTGATGCCTTCGCCGGCGAGCGCATCGAGAAAGGCCTCGCCGTCGCTGATGGTCATCTGCTGTGTCGTGCCAGCGACCAGCGCCATCAGCGCTGCCTTGCTGTCTTCCTCGGTGAAGGCAGTCTTGGCGTCGAACGGACCATAGGGCGCATTGCGATGGAACAGGTCCGGCACCAGCACCGCATAGCCTTCGCCCGCCAGCCGCTCGGCCATGCCGTCGAGCGCCGGACGCGGGCCGAAGGCATCCTGGTAGAGAATGACGCCGGCCTTGCCAGGGGACGTCTTGGCCGAGCGGAACAGGCCCGCCTTCGCCACCCCGTCACGGGTCTTGATCCTGAGGTCATGCTTCGTCATTGCCTGCTCCATTTGTCAGATGCGCGATACATATCCACGCGACCTTCCACGGCAAGGCATTCCCTAGAAGTATCCGTCAACATTTCGTGCAGCATCGCGTGATGATCACAGGCCGGCGAATGCCGCCATATGGAAGGCCTGGATATCAGACGGGTAGCGATATTCCGTGCCATAGGGACAAGCGTTGCGGTCGAGGCAGCCGCCGCTCCGGCACGGTTCGCCATTCCCTCTCCGCACATGCGCCAGGCAGGCCCGGTAGGCGAAGCCTTCCGTGGAATAGGCATCGACGGGACAGGATTTCAGACAGGGTTTCTCGACACAGGCGTCGCAAAGATGAATTGCCTCGCCCTGCTCCGGAAGCGCGATCTCGTCCTCGAAAAGCAACGCGCCGCGATAGGCATGCCAAAGCCCGTATTGCGGATGCATGAGGATGCCGAGCGGCGACGGTTTTAGCCCCTCTGCCCGAACAGCCCATTGCTGGAACGGCAGATAGGGCTTGTCGGAGGGAGAAACAGAGCGCGCGCCAAATGCCTCCGCCACATCGCCAATGACCTGCCGCGACCAGCTGTCGAGCGGATTGGCGATTGTCGACGGCTGCTGTTCGCGCCAGCGCAGGAAATGCGGCCAGGGTGTAGCTCCCGCCTGCCCCACCAGCAGCACGGATTTCGCCGGCGCGCCCGAGGCGCCGTGAGGGGCGTCCTCGCCATCAGAGAAAACAAAGCCGCCACGCAGGATGAGGCCATTGGCGCCGAGCGCGGCCGTGATCTCTTCGATCATGCCGCGCACAGAATCATCCCTTCTTGTCCGGGTCGGAGAAGGCGCTCCGCCAGACTTCCTTGTGGATGATGTTGGCGACTTTAGCCCCGCCTGACTCGGGCTCCTTTCAAGTGAAGGCGTCGGGCATCGACCCCTTCTTCTTGGCGATGAATTCCTTCAGGGCTTCGTCGATGCTCGCATCGAGATGCGGCGCCTCGTAGCTTTCCAGCCAGCGGCGGGCGAGCTCATTGGCGCGCTGCGGCGCGGTCTTCTCGCCTTCGGCCAGCCACTGTTCGTAGGAATTGTTGTCGGCGATGCTGGAGCGGTAGAAGGCCGTCTGGAAATTGGCCTGGGTGTGGTCGCAGCCGAGATAGTGGCTGCCCGGGCCGACCTGGCGGATCGCGTCCATCGCCTGGCCGTTCTCCGACAGGTCGACGCCTTCGGAGAATTTCTGCTGCATGCCGAGCTGGTCGATGTCCATCATGAATTTTTCGTAGCAGGACGCCAGCCCGCCCTCGAGCCAGCCGGCCGAGTGGAGGACGAAGTTGGTGCCGGCGAGGATCGTCGAGTTCAGCGTGTTGGCGCTTTCATAGGCCGCCTGCGCATCCGGAACCTTGGACGCGCAGAGCGAACCGCCGGTGCGGAACGGCAGTCCGAGGCGGCGTGCGAGCTGGGCAGCGCCATAAGACACCAGCGACGGCTCCGGCGTGCCGAAGGTCGGCGCGCCCGACTGCATCGAGATCGACGAGGCAAAGGTGCCGAACAGCACCGGCGCGCCAGGCCGGATGAGCTGCGTGAACGATGCGCCGGCCAGCACTTCGGCCAGAACCTGCGTCAGCGTGCCGGCGACCGTCACCGGGCTCATCGCGCCGGCAAGGATAAACGGCGTGACGATACAGGCCTGGTTGTGGCGCGAATAAACCTTCAGCGCGCCCAGCATGGTTTCGTCGAACACCATCGGCGAGTTGGCGTTGATCAGGCTGGTCAGCACCGTGTTGTTCTCGACGAAATCGTCGCCGAACACGAGCTTGGCCATGGCAACGGTGTCTTCGGCGCGTTCCGGCGCGGTCACGGAGCCCATGAACGGCTTGTCCGAGTATTTTATGTGCGAATAGATCATGTCGAGGTGGCGCTTGTTGACCGGCACGTCGACCGGCTCGCACACCGTGCCGCCCGAATGGTGGATCGACGGTGCCATATAGGCGAGCTTCACGAAATTCTGGAAATCCTCGATCGTCGCGTAGCGCCTGACACCGTTAAGGTCGCGCACGAAGGGCGGGCCATAGACCGGCGCAAAGACAGTAGCATTGCCGCCGATCTGCACCGAGCGCTCGGAATTGCGGGCATGCTGGGTATAGACGGACGGCGCGGTCTTCAGCAGCGAACGGCAAAGACCCTTCGGGAAATGCACGCGCTCGCCCTTGACGTCGGCGCCGGCCTCTTTCCAAAGCTGCAGCGCTTCGGCGTCATCGCGAAAAATGATGCCGATCTCTTCGAGCACCGTGTCGGTGTTTTTCTCGATCAGGGCGAGGCCTTCCTCGTCGAGCACCTCATAGATGTTGATCTTGCGCTTGATGTAGGTGAGTTGGGTACCGGGTCCGCCGCCGGAACGCGCGGCGCGCCTTGCCGCCGCTCCGCCGCTCGCGCCTCGCCCACGCCGCGCGTTTGACGCTTCCTGGTCGACTGCCGCGTGTTCGCTCATGATCGCTCTTCCCTGAATATGGCCTGGCCTGACGATGGCTGGTCCGTAGCCGTTGTGGCCGCATGGCGCGGCTTTCGCCGGATCGTAGCCATGCACCCTATTCGAAACGGCCCGTCCGCGCCAACGCCTGTCGCAAAATCGACAAGAAAACCAATAGATTTTCCAGTCGCTTTCCTTTTGCGGGAAGTCGCAAATCAGCTATGGATAGCCGCCCGTTGCGGGTTAGGTATGAACGCTAATATTTTGTGCCTTGCGACACAGTCGCGATGCCGTGAGGAGCTGGATAAAAATGTCCGACGACGAGATCATCCTTTCTGAACTTTCCGACGACGAGTTGGTGCAGCAGATGCACGACGATCTCTATGACGGGTTGAAGGAAGAGATCGAGGAAGGCACGCGCATCCTGCTGGAGCGCGGCTGGGTACCCTACAAGGTGCTCACCGAGGCGCTGGTCGAAGGCATGCGCATCGTCGGCGAGGATTTTCGCGACGGCATCCTGTTCGTTCCCGAAGTGCTGTTGTCCGCCAACGCCATGAAGGCCGGCATGTTTATCCTGCGCCCGCTGCTCGCCGCCACCGGAGCGCCGAAGCAGGGCAAGATGGTGATCGGCACCGTCAAGGGCGACATCCATGACATCGGCAAGAACCTCGTCGGCATGATGATGGAAGGCGCAGGCTTCGACGTCATCGACCTCGGCATCAACAATGCGGTCGAGAAATATCTCGATGCGATCGAGCAGCATCAGCCCGACATCATCGGAATGTCGGCGCTTTTGACCACCACCATGCCCTACATGAAGGTCGTCATCGACACGATGAAGGAAAAGGGCATCCGCGACGACTACGTCGTGCTGGTCGGCGGCGCGCCGCTCAACGAGGAATTCGGCAAGGCCGTCGGCGCCGACGCCTATTGTCGCGATGCTGCGGTAGCCGTCGAGACCGCCAAGGACTTCATGAAGCGCAAGCACAATGTCCGCGCTTCGGCCTGACCCAAGGCATCAGGATGACCGAGAAGAAAAGCCGCGCCTTGCAGCGCGGCTTTTTTGTTCCCAGATGATAGACGAGGCAGCCGATCAGTTGGCGACAGTGTCTTTGACTGCTCTCGCCGTCGATTTGACATCCTTGCCGACACCCCGAATGGTGTTGGCGCAGGCGGTGAGTGCAAGTGCGCAGGCAAGGATAGCCATCGGCGCGATACGTAGCAGTTTCATGGACGGTGTCTCCCTCGACAGGTAAATTAGCCCCGCAGCGAAAGCCGCTCGACTTGGTCAAGACGCAAAAAACGAAACCGAATCAAACAGACAGGTTGCTTGTCATCGCCTGTGGGATGATTGCGCGTGAGGTATTGGCCGTCAAGGAACAGCTCGGGCTGGATCACCTGGAACTGACCTGCCTGCCGGCCGAGTTTCATTTTTATCCCGACCGCATCGCACCCGCCATGGACAGAGCGATCGAGAAGGCCAAGACGGAAGGGTACGAGCACATCTTCGTCGGCTATGCCGATTGCGGCACCGGTGGCCTGCTCGACCGCGTCATCGAGAAGCATGGCGTCGAGCGCATGGCCGGCCCGCACTGCTTCGCCTTCTATCAAGGCATGGAAGCCTACGCGAAGATCGCCGACGACGACATGATGTCCTTCTACATGACGGATTTCCTGTGCCGCCAGTTCGATGCATTCTTCATGAAGCCGCTCGGCCTCGACAAGCACCCGGAACTGATCAAGGACTATTTCGGCAATTACGAAAAGCTGGTCTATCTGGCCCAGACCGACGACCCGGAACTCGACAAGGTCGCGGAAAAGGCCGCCGCCCTGCTCGGCCTTGCCTATGAGCGGCGCGCGACCGGCTATGGCGACCTGACGGTCGAAATGGCGCAGGCAGCGAAGGTCGCCTGATCGCGATTGCGCTAGCCTGGCCCATTCTCCGCCCTTAGCGCCACCAGCACATCGGCAAAGCTCGTCTTACAGACAAAGCCGAGCCTCTCCCGCAACCGCGAGGCATCATAGACGCGGTCGATGGAGGAAAACATCGTCCAGCCTTTTTGCGCGTAGAGCGCCGGAAAGTCCGGGAAATAGCGCGCGACCACCGACGGCGCATCGGCGATCAGTTCGGCGCAATCATCAGGCCGGAACGGTGTCGGCGCACAGACGATAGAAATGTCGAAGCCAAGCTGCGGCGCTTTCTCCAATGCCGCGACATGGGCTTCCGCCGCGTCTTCCACGGTCAGCCGGCGGAACAGCAATTCGTTCGCCTTGGTGTTGGCATCTGATTGTTCAATCGCATGCGCCATGTCGTCGGCTTCGGGAAAGAAGCGGGCCGTGCGCAGCACGACCACCGGCAAGCCATGCTGCAGATGATAGAGGCGGCAGAGATGTTCGGCCGAAAGCTTGGTCACGCCATAGATGTTGCGCGGTTCGGGCGACATCGCCTCGGTCAGCCAGGCGGCCTTGCGCGCACCCCCCTTGAAGCCGTCGCGTATTGCCTGCGAGATCATCAGCGAGGTGGTAGAGGTGAAGACGAAGCGCTGCACGCCGCTCGCCACCGCGGCGTCGAGAAGGTTCAGCGTGCCTTGCACGTTGGTGGCGACGAAATCGCTGTTGGCGCGGCTCTCTATATTGGGCTTGTGCAGCGCGCCGCTGTGAATGATGGCTTCGATTCGATTATCCCCGACCGCCCGCATGACCAGATCGCGATCGGCGATCGAGCCGATCACCTGCGTTTCCACCGAAGGAACAGGATCGAGGCCAATCATCTCATGGCCAAGCGCGCGGAGCCGCGGCGCCAGCGCGCTACCCAGCCAACCCGACGATCCCGTGAGCAAGATTCGCATGCGTCGCACCATGATTTTTGACGGCGACGCTGTTAAGCACGGATGACAGGCGCGAGCGACCCGATAAGGTCAGTCATCGGCCGGCAACGGCGCCGCTCCAGACATCAACTGCCATTTTTATCGACTGCCATTTTAGAGACTCAGGGAGTTCCAGATGATCCTTCGTCCCCTTTTTGCCGCCATCGGCCTGCTCTGCTGCACCCTGCCCGCCCTTGCCGACGGCCAGGTACAGAAGCTGATCACGCCCGCCGACAAGGTCCGCCTCGACAAATATGGCGAGACGCGCAAGGCGGCGCTCGCCGAGGCGAAAGCGGGCAGCCCGGCCGAGGTCAAACAACTCGATGCCTTGCTGGCCAAGCCGCTGGTGTCGTTCTCCGACAAGGACCTGACCGGCAACTGGAAGTGCCGCACCATCAAGGCAGGCGGTTTGAGCCCGCTCGTCATCTATGGCTGGTTCAAGTGCAAGGTGACCGACGACGGTTCCGGCTGGCGGCTGGAAAAGATCAGCGGTTCGCAGCGAACCCAGGGCCGCTTTTTCGACGATGGCGAGAAGCGCGCCATCTATCTCGGCTCCGGCTCCGTCAACAACGATCGGGCAAAACCTTATGGCAGCGGTCCGCAAACCGACCAGGTCGGCTATGCCTTCCGCACCGGTGCCAGCGAATGGCGCGTCGAACTTCCCGCGCCCTACTACGAATCGAAGCTCGACATCATCGAGTTCAAGCGCTGAGCGTGGTCATCAAGATTTAACCCCGTTCCGGCACAAATCCGGCCAGCATGCGGCAGCTGGCCGCGTGCAAGGCAGGAAAGCGGGCCATGTCTTCACCGGTAGCAACCAGCGCGTCGATCGTCGTCGTGACCGGCGGCGGCCAGCATGTCTGGGCCATGATCAACGCGATCGCCGATCGCGTTGGTCCTGTCAGCGTCATCCTCGAAACCCCTGAATCCAAAAAGCAATTGCTGCGTGGTCGGGCTCGCCGCCAAGGCTGGGTCTCGGCCATGGGCCAGCTCGGCACGATGGTGCTGAGCAGGTTGGGCAAGCGGCTGCGGGCCGGCCATAGCGCGCGATTGATTGCCGAGGAGAGACTGGAGGTTGAGCCACGACCAGGCCAGGAGATTATCCACGTAGCCTCGGCCAATGGGCCTGAGTGCCTGCAGGCGATCCAGAAGATCCAGCCAGGCGTCGTGCTGCTCAACGGTTGCCGACTGATCTCGGCCGAGATGCTGCGCAAAATGCCCTGCCCGGTGCTCAACTACCATGCGGGCATCACGCCGAAATATCGCGGCATGAATGGCGGCTATTGGGCCCTGGCATCCGGTGACGCGCAGAATTTCGGCACGACCATCCACCTCGTCGACGCTGGCGTCGACACTGGCGGCGTGCTGAAGCAGGCACGCGGCAGACCGGAAAAAGGCGACACCATCTCCAGTCACGCGCTCCGCCAGGCGGCGTTCTCGCGCGATATCTGCATCGAGGCCGTCAGCGATGCACTGGCCGGAAAACTCACAACGATCGATCCCGGCCTGCCTTCCAAACAATGGTATCATCCGACGATCTGGTTCTACCTCTGGACCGGCCTCAGAACCGGAATCTGGTAGGTCTCATCAGCCCGGAGCCGCACAGGGCCAGACGGCTTTTCGGCACGCCGACCCTGCCGCCGGTGCGCCCCGCGAACGAATAAACACGCCTTTCATTTTACGACATTGAAATGCGTCGCTTTTGAATGCGCGCGCGTCGTCCCATAACAAGCGGGTCCATTGCGCATCCGGCAATGCTCTAAGATCGAGGAGCGAGAATTCATGGCCGATCTTATCGTCGTCTACTGGCGCGACATCCCTGCCCAGGTCATCGTCAAGAAGGGCCGGCAAAATGCCAAGCGCGAGCTGCCGCTGCGCTTCACCGAAGCCATCGACATGTGCGCCATGCGCACCGGCGCCGGCGGTACCGACGACTATCTGGCCGAATGGCGCAAGGCCGATCCGGTTCCGGTCGGCGACGATCTCGAAGCCGAGGTCGAAAAGGCTTTCAAGGACCTCGACACGAAATATGACCGTGAAAGATTGGTCGCTCTGGTCAAGGCGGGGGGCAAAGAAAATGTCTGAGACCACTCCTGTCAAAAACGATGGGCCGACGGTTACCCAGGCCACCCTGGTCAAGAAGGCTGCGCCGAAATCCGACTACAAGCCGGCCGACGTGTCGCCGCAGCGGCGCGTGCAGCGCTCCTTCGCGGTGAGATTATGGTCGATCCGGCATTCGCGTCTGCTCGAATGGTTTTATTCCCGCTTCGCCGACATGTTTCTGCTCCTCCATCCTCTGTGGAGAGGCATCGGCTACGGCCGCGTCGAGGCTCCGATCAAATTCGTCGAGAAGCGCGTCAAGGGGTTCATGTTCGACTGCCGCATGTGCGGCCAGTGCATCCTGTCGTCGACCGGCATGTCGTGCCCGATGAATTGCCCCAAGCAGCTGCGCAACGGCCCCTGCGGTGGCGTGCGTGCCAATGGCAATTGCGAGGTCGAGCCCGATATGCCCTGCGTCTGGGTCAAGGCCTGGGAAGGCTCGCAGAACATGGTCAACTCCGACAAGATCCTGGCCGTGCAGAAGCCGGTCGACCAGTCGCTGCGTGAAACCTCCGCCTGGCTGCGGGTCACCGCGCAGGCGGCTGCCGCCCGTGAAGCCGCCGCCGCACCAAAGACCGGAGCCGCCGCATGAGCGCCCGTCAGCGCGACGAGAACCCGGCCGGCATTCACCTGCCGCTCGATCCCCTGCCCGGCCATTCGTCCCGCGGCCGGCTGGAGCGTGTGCTGCGGCGCGGTGAATTCGCCGTGACGACCGAACTCAATCCCCCCGACAGCGCCGATCCCGAGGACGTCTACAACCGGGCCAAGATCTTCGACGGCTGGGTCGACGCCATCAACGCCGTCGATGCCTCCGGCGCCAATTGCCACATGTCCTCGGTCGGTATCTGCGCGCTTTTGACCCGCATGGGCTATGCCCCGATCATGCAGATCGCCTGCCGCGACAAGAACCGGATCGCCATCCAGGGCGACGTGCTGGGGGGTGCCGCCATGGGTGTCGCTAACATGCTGTGCCTGACCGGCGATGGCGTGCAGGCCGGCGACCAGCCCGGCGCCAAGCCGGTGTTCGACCTCGATTCCATGTCGCTGCTCGAGACCATCCGCATCATGCGCGACAACGGCAAGTTCCTGTCCGGCCGCAAGCTGACGACGCCGCCACAGGTCTTCCTAGGCGCTGCCGTCAACCCGTTCGCGCCGCCCTTCGACTTCCGCCCGATCCATCTCGGCAAGAAGATCGCCGCCGGCGCGCAGTTCGTGCAGACGCAGTATTGTTTCGACGTGCCGATGTTTAGGACCTTCATGCAGAAGGCGCGCGATCTCGGCCATACCGAAAAAGTGTTCGTCCTGTGCGGCGTCGGTCCCCTTGCCTCGGCCAAGACCGCCAAGTGGATCCGCTCCAACGTGCCTGGCATCCACATCCCGGATGCCGTCATCAAGCGGCTGGAAGGCGCGCAGGATCAGAAGAAGGAAGGCAAGCAGCTCTGCATCGACATCATCAACGAGGTGAAGGAAATCCCTGGGATCTCGGGCGTCCATGTGATGGCCTACCGCCAGGAGGAATATGTCGCCGAGATCGTCGATGAATCGGGCGTGCTGAAGGGCCGCCAGCCCTGGAAGCGCGAAATCCGTCGCGACGACCAGATGGTTGCCGACCGGCTCGACCACATCCTGCACGACGAGATTACCGAAACCCAGGTGGATATGGTGAAGACCGCGCATTGATCCGCGCGGAGGATCACCATTCGCTTGATCGAAAAGAGATAACGATATAAAGAACTCTTTATATCACGACGGAGAGATTTCATGACCCGGACCATCGTTGCCTCGGCGACACGAGAAATCATCATCGGCTTCGACCAGCCCTTCTGCGTGATTGGCGAGCGCATCAACCCGACCGGCCGCAAAAAGCTCGCCGCCGAGATGGTCGCCGGCAATTTCGAGACCGTCATCAAGGACGCGCTGGAACAGGCCGCCTGCGGCGCCACCATGCTCGACGTCAATGCCGGCGTCACCGCGGTCGACCCCAACGCCACGGAGCCGGCGCTGCTGGTGCAGACACTGGAGATCGTCCAGGGCCTCGTCGACCTGCCGCTGTCGATCGACAGCTCGGTCACCGCCGCGATCGAGGCGGCACTCAAGGTAGCCAAAGGCCGCCCGCTGGTCAATTCCGTCACCGGCGAGGAAGAAAAGCTCGAAGCCATCCTGCCGCTGATCAAGAAATACAACGTCCCGGTCGTCGCCATCTCCAATGACGAGACCGGCATTTCGATGGATCCGGACGTGCGCTTCGCAGTCGCCAAGAAGATCGTCCAGCGCTGCGCCGATTTCGGCATTCCGGCGCACGACGTCGTCGTCGACCCGCTGGTCATGCCGATCGGCGCGCTCGGCGATGCCGGTCGCCAGGTGTTCGCTCTGCTGCGCCGGCTGCGCGAAGAGCTCAAGGTCAACACCACTTGCGGCCTGTCCAACATCTCCTTCGGCCTGCCGCATCGTCATGGCATCAACGCCGCCTTCATCCCGATGGTGATCGGCGCCGGCATGACCAGCGCCATCATGAACCCGGTGCGTCCGCAGGAAATGGAAGCCGTGCGCGGCGCCAATGTGCTCAACGGCACCGACGAGAACTGCACCAACTGGATCAGGACCTACAAGGACTACAAGCCGGCCGAAGGCGGCCATGCGGTCGCGGCGCCAACGGCAGTCAACGCCCCCGGCGAAGGCGGCGGCAATGGCGGTCGCCGCCGCGGCGGCCGTGAAGCCCGCATGGGTCGGGGGTAAGCGCGCAATCGTGAACCGGACTGCAAACCACGCTGGACCGATCGCATCATCGATGCGGTCGGACGCGTCTGCTTTGCGGTCAGGCGACGCCCAATATGGCGTCGAACAACGCCATTCCCGCCCACGATCCGAATATGCCGGTCACGCCGCCTATGACGAAGTCATCGTCATAGGCGGGCCACAGCCCGTTGAGCAGCAGCACCGCGACAATCGCACCGAGAATTCCGCTGGCCAGATATTGCGGATTGCGCAGCCACGGCCCCTTCAGCACCCGCACCATGGTAAAAGCGGTGAATATGCTGGACAGCAGGAGATCGGACATGATTGGCCTCTGGACCATCAGACAGTCCGCCCAATAGTGAAACGATCCGTTAAACGGTATCGACAATCCCTTCCGAGACACGTGTACGCATGAACTCGCCTGCCAACATTACCGATCCACTCGTGCTGTTCATGCCGTCGGGCAAGCGCGGGCGGTTTCCCGTCGGCACGCCGGTGCTCGATGCCGCGCGTCAGCTTGGCGTCTATGTCGAGAGCGTGTGCGGCGGCCGCGCCACGTGCGGGCGCTGCCAGATCGAGGTGCAGGAAGGCAATTTCGCCAAGCACAAGATCGTCTCCTCCAACGACCACATCTCACCCAAGGGACCCAAGGAAGAGCGCTACGAGCGCGTGCGCGGCCTGCCTGAGCGGCGTCGCCTCTCCTGCTCGGCGCAGATCCTCGGCGACCTCGTCATCGACGTGCCGCAGGACACGGTCATCAACGCGCAGACCATCCGCAAGGATGCCGACACCAGGGTGATCGCCCGCGATACGGCGATCCGCATGTGCTATGTCGAGATCGAAGAGCCCGACATGCACAAGCCGCTCGGCGACCTTGACCGGCTGAAGATCGCGCTGATGAAGGATTGGGGCTTCAAAAACCTCGAATTCGACTTCTACCTGCTGCCGCAGGTGCAAGGCATATTGCGCAAGGGCAACTGGACCGCGACCGCCGCCATCCACAAGGACGCCGACAGCGATATAGCGCGCGTCATCGCGCTGTGGCCGGGCCTCAAGAACGAGGCCTATGGCCTGGCTTGCGATATCGGCTCGACCACCATCGCCATGCATCTGGTGTCGCTGCTGTCGGGCCGCGTCGCGGCTTCGTCCGGCACCTCGAACCCGCAGATCCGCTTCGGCGAGGATCTGATGAGCCGTGTCTCTTATGTGATGATGAACCCGGACGGCCGCGAAGGCATGACGGTGGCCGTGCGCGAGGCGATCTCCAGTCTCGTCGACAAGGTCTGCGCGGAGGGCAATGTCCAGCGCAACGACATTCTGGATTCCGTCTTCGTCGGCAATCCGATCATGCACCATCTGTTCCTCGGCATCGATCCGACCGAACTCGGCGGCGCCCCCTTCGCACTCGCCGTCTCGGGTGCGGTGCGTATCAAGGCCTCCGACATCGGCCTCAAGCTCAACCAGGGTGCGCGCCTCTATATGCTGCCCTGCATCGCCGGCCATGTCGGCGCCGACGCGGCGGCGGTGACGCTGTCGGAAGGCCCGCATCGCCAGGACGAGATGATGCTGATCGTCGACGTCGGCACCAATGCCGAGATCGTGCTCGGCAACCGTGCGCGGGTCGTGGCGGCCTCCTCTCCGACCGGTCCGGCTTTCGAGGGCGCCGAAATCTCCGGCGGCCAGCGTGCCGCCCCCGGCGCCATCGAGCGCGTGCGCATCGATCCCGACACGCTGGAACCAAAATACCGCGTCATCGGCTCGGAACTGTGGTCCGATGAGCCCGGCTTCCTCGACAGCGTGCAGGCGACCGGCGTCACCGGCATCTGCGGCTCCGGCATCATCGAGATCGTGGCGGAGATGTATCTCGCCGGCATCATCTCGGAGGATGGCGTTGTCGACGGATCGCTTGCCGCGCGCTCTCCGCGCGTCACCGCCAATGGTCGCACCTTCTCCTATGTGCTGAAGGAAGGCGAACCGAAGATCACCATCACCCAGACCGATGTGCGCGCCATCCAGCTCGCCAAGGCAGCCCTCTATGCCGGCACCAAGCTTTTGATGGAAAAGCAGAATACCGAGCATGTCGACCGCATCCATTTCGCCGGCGCCTTCGGCTCCTTCATCGATCCGAAATACGCCATGGTGCTGGGCCTGATCCCCGATTGCGACCTCGACAAGGTTTCCGCCGTCGGCAACGCCGCGGGTGCTGGTGCGCGCATGGCGCTCCTGAACCGTGGCTATCGCCGCGAGATCGAGGAGACGGTGAGCCAGATCGAGAAGATCGAGACCGCACTGGAACCGAAATTCCAGGAGCATTTCGTCTACGCCATGGCGCTGCCCAACAAGGTCGACCCGTTCCCGAAACTGTCGGCGGCGGTGAAACTGCCGCCGCGCAAGACGGTGAGCGAGGACGGCATCGCCGGCGACGCCACGCCGCGCCGACGCTCGCGCGAAGGCCACGCGGCAAGGCGTAGCCGCGAATAGACGCGACCTTCACAGGCCATCTCGAACTTCAAACTCATTTGCCTGCAAATGTTTCCGGATCGAGCCGATCTGGAAACCAAACCGCTGTTTTCGCGAAATCCATCCGATACATGGCAGGCGCATTTACCCCGCATCGAACGGCGGCCGAGGACAATCCTCGGCCTCCGCCGTTCTTCAAGGGAGATGAAAATGTCGATGTTCGAAAATCTCGGCCGCTTCGGTGTGACCATCAGGCAGAACCACGCCAGGAACAAGGCGATCCGCGCGCTGAACAGCCTGCCGGCGCATGTCCAGAAGGACATTGGCTGGCCGGCATCGCCGCCCAGCGATCCGCAGGCCGCGCTCACGTCGCTGCTTCTGGGCACGGCGCGCTGATGACCTTTGCCGACAAATGCAAATTGCTCGGCAGGCGCCGGGGATCTCGGAAATCCCTGGCTGCCACCAGCAACCGGCTGCGCGCGGCCTTTTTGCCGCGCCGCTGACGTCGGCGGCGCCGATCACACCGCCGTGTGGACAGAGCGCAAAACTTGACATTTCGGGTGAGCGTACGATCTTCGGAGCTAGTGGAGGTTTCTCTTAGTCGGCTGCAGCCGAAGTTCGTGTATCCGCATGCCAAGTTTCAAAAGCCACGTCGTGTCCTTCGTGCTCAGGTACAGCCGCAAGAAGGCGTTTGCCAGCCCGGAAAACCTGCAGCGCTGGATAGCGGCCGCGCGCAAGACCGAGGATCACCGTCCGCCGGCCTCGCTGCATCAGCGTTTTCACATCCAGACACGTACCATCGACGGATTTCCGGTCTACGAAGTCGCACCAAGAGCAGGCGAGCAAAAGCGGATTCTCTACCTGCATGGCGGCGCCTATGTCTTTGAAATCACGCCCTATCACTGGCGCCTGATTGCCGAAATGGCCGACCGGCTGGGCTACGGCATCACGGTGCCGATCTATCCCATCGCCCCGGAGCACGATTTCCACGCCATGTTCGGCATGGTCGGCGACGTCTATCGCCAGATGCTCGACGAGGCCGAGGCGGAAGACATCGTCTTCATGGGCGACTCCGCCGGTGGCAACATGGCGGTGGTGCTGACAATGATGGCCGCCGAAGAAGGCTTGCCCCTGCCCTCGCGCCACGTGCTTATCTCGCCCGGCCTCGACATGTCGCTTTCCAACCCCCAGCTGTTCGAGGCAGAGCGCAACGACCCCTGGCTCGGCATCCCGGGCGGTCTCGAAGCAATCCGCATGTACAGCGCCGGCATCGACCGCAGCGACTGGCACATCAGCCCGATCTATGGCGACCTGTCGGTGCTGCCGAAAACGCTGCTTTTGACCGGCTCGCGCGATCTCTTGACGCCCGACAATCTGATCTTCGCGCAAAAGGCGCGGGAAGCGGGTGTCGAGGTTGATGTCGTCCACGAGGAAGGCATGTTCCATGCATGGCCATTGATCGACATGCCGGAATCGCGACGCGCGCGACAGCACATCGTCACGTTCCTCGGCGAGAGCCTCTCACCGGTCAGGCAAGATAGGAAAACGAGATTTCAAGCGCCCTCCGCCGAGGCGGCGGAGTAGCGCTTTCGATCCGACGACAGATCAGAACTTGCCGGTTTCCCGGAACACTTCGAAGGTCGCGCGGATGTGGTCGGCGACGGCCTTGACCGGCGCGCTGGCGTCCGGCGCCACCACCATGGCAAGGTTGTAGGTGCCGATATCGGGCATGCCGTCCTTGGGGCAGAGCTCGACCATGTCGTTGCCGAGGAATGATCGCGGCAGCGGCGCGACCGCGAGGTCGGCCATGATCGCGGCGCGCTGGCCGGCCGTGTGTGCGCTCATATAGGCGACGCGGTAGTTGCGGCCCTCGCGTCCCAGCGCTTCGAGCGCGCCGGCACGCCAGGCGCAGCCCTCTTCCCACAACGACACCGGCAGCGGTTCGCGCAGATGCGCGCAGCCGCCCTTGGCGCCCGCCCAGACGATCGGCTCGGTCAAAAGCACCTCGGCGCCGAGCGCGCTGGTCTTGTAGGAGTTGGTAAGAAGTGTGATGTCGAGCGCCCGGTCGTCCATGCGCCGGCGCAGATTGCTGCTCTGGTCGATGGTGACGTCGACGGCGATCGAGGGATGCGACTGCGCGAAACGCTTCAGCACATGCGGCAGCACGCGTTCGCCGTAATCATCCGGCGAGCCGAGCCGCACCACCCCGACAATCTCGGGAATGATGAACTTCGACACCACCTCGCGGTTGATCGACAGCAGCCGGCGGGCATAGCCGAGCAGCATCTCGCCATCCGTGGTCAGCGACACGGAACGCGCATCGCGCGCGAACACCGAACGACCGAGAATGTCCTCCAGCTTCTTGATCTGCATGGAGACCGCGGACGGTGTGCGGAAGACGGCATTGGCGGCAGTGGTGAAGCTGCCGGTCTCGGCAATCGCCACGAAAGTGCGCAAAACGTCGAGATCGAGGAGCGGCAGTGGATGATTGAGCGGGGCGTTCATGGGAAGCGACCTTCAATTTTTCTGATACAAAACATCATTCCATTTCGTTTGATTGAACACCGGATCAGGAGGATAGTCAACTCCGTCGAGTGAGGTTCCTGCCACAAGCAGCCACGAAACGACCACGTCACAGGCCTGCAATCGACATGAAATGGGGTTGAAACACGCCACGTGTAAGCCCCCACACCAAAGGCCGGAATGTCTCCGGCCCGCCACCAAAGGAGAATGAAATGTCTATCCTGTCGTCCCTCGGTCGCATCGCGACTGAATTCAGCGCGGCACGCGCCCGCTACCAGACTGAACGCGCCATCCGCTCCCTGCCGATCGAACTGCAGAAGGATATCGGCTGGCCTGAGGCTTCGGACACCAAGACCGGCACTCGCAACGGCGTTGGATCCTGGGCTGGAGCAAAGTAGATCGTGTGTACCAAATGCTGAAGGCCTGCCGCGCCCACCCAGCCCGGCAGGCCTTCTCTATTTTATTTGCATTCAAATGAGTTTCGAAGCCATGTCGCCAACGCATGGCGCATATGAGCAAGCCGCATAGCGGCTCCGATTTCGAATTAATGCCTTGTAAACAATCACAAATTTCGAGCAGCTTGCCCAAATTTGTCGCAATCCGTGTCGCATTTCATATCAAGTGCTTCGTTTTTGCGATTTAGTTTTACGCAACACAAGCCTATATCACGGCCAGCAAACGAGCTGCCCCACTCCATCAAGCGAAGGCGACCCGTCTGAGCAACCGATAGGAGATGATGATGAAGCTTTTTGCCCGCCTCTTTACCCGCCGCGAAATGAACCTGACCACCGCTCTCGAGCGCCAGCGCCTTGCAAACACCATGCCCGGCCAGACCGGCGCGATGGCTGCGGCGCGCCTCGGCTTCGTCGCCTGACCATTTTTCAGGCAGCGTCTCCCTGCCGCTGCTTCAAGACTTTAACGCCGCCTGGCTCCAGCCAAGGCGGCGTTTTTGTTTTGCCTTTGTATATTTTGCCTGTCGCGTGAACAGTTGATGCAGCTCCCCTGAGCATTACCGCACACTGATTGCCCATTTGCGACCCATGTCGCAAATTTTGTCTCCCCAAGGCAGCGTAGCCGATTGACAGCCAAGGTTTTTCCTGATGTCGCTATGCTATTCGCGACATCCTGTTCGCGCCATGGCCAGGTGAGGTTCCCGTGAACGCCATCAAGCATCCGATCAAGCGATCGTTTGTCTTTTTCCTTGTCCCCGATTTCACCATGATCGCTTTTGCGACCGCACTAGACCCGCTGCGCTCCGCCAACCGCATGCTCGGTTACGAGGCCTATCGCTGGCGCCTCGCCAGCATCGACGGCAAGCCGGTGCGCGCCTCGAACGGCGTCGAATGCGCGGTCAACACCTCGCTGGAGGAAGAGCGCAAGAAGATGGCGGGCCCCGACCGGCCCAACATGGCCATCGTCTGCAGCGGCATCGATGTCGAGCGCTACCAGAACAAATCGGCTTTCGCCTGGCTGCGCGAGGAGTACAATCGTGGCGTCGCCGTCGGCGGCCTATGCACCGGCGCGCACATCCTTGCCGCCGCTGGCCTCCTGTCCAACAAGCGCTGCGCCATCCATTGGGAAAACCTGCCGGGCTTTTCCGAGGCGTTCCCGAAGGCCAATGTCTTTGCCGACCTCTTCGAGGTCGACCAGAACATCTATACCTGCGCCGGCGGCACCGCCGCGCTCGACATGATGTTGAAGCTGATCGGCGACGATTTCGACGAGAGCCTCGTCAACCGGGTCTGCGAACAAGTGCTGACCGATCGCGTGCGCAGCCCGACCGACCGCCAGCGCCTGCCGCTGCGCGCCCGCCTCGGCGTGCAGAACTCGAAGGTGCTGACCATCATCGAGCTGATGGAAGGCAATCTCTCCGAGCCGCTGTCGCTGATCGAGATCGCCGACCATGTCGACCTGTCGCGTCGCCAGATCGAGCGCCTGTTCCGCACCGAGATGGGTCGTTCCCCTGCCCGCTACTATCTGGAGATCCGGCTCGACCGCGCCCGGCATCTGCTGATCCAGTCATCGATGCCGGTGGTCGAGGTGGCGGTCGCCTGCGGCTTCGTCTCGGCCTCGCATTTCTCGAAATGCTACCGCGAGCTCTATGCCCGCTCGCCGCAGCAGGAGCGCGTCGACCGCAAGCAGTTGCTGGCGGCCTGATCGCCGGATCAGGCCTCGGCCGGCCGCGCCTGTGCCGTGCGCATCGCCTCGACGCGGATGTCCTCGGTCAGCCGCGCCTTCAGCGCCGAGAATTCCGGGCTGGTCTTCAGCGTGTAGTGGCGCGGATGCGGCAAGTCGATGGCGACATCCGACTTGATGCTGCCGGGCCGCGCCGTCATCACGATGACGCGCGAGGCCATGAAGATCGCCTCCTCGATATCGTGGGTGACGAACAGCACCGTCTTCTTGCGCCGCTCCCAGATGCCGAGAAGCAGCTCCTGCATCAGCCCGCGTGTCTGGTTGTCGAGCGCGCCAAACGGCTCATCCAGCAACAGGATCTCGGGATCGTTGGCGAGCGCCCGGGCGATCGCCGTGCGCTGCTGCATACCGCCGGAAAGCTGCTTCGGCCAATGATTTTCAAATCCCCTCAGCCCGACCAGATCGACATAGGAGGCGACGATGTCGTCCCGCTCCTTTGGCGCCATGCCGCGTTCGCCCAGGCCGAAGGCGATGTTCTCGGCGACCGTCAGCCACGGGAACAGCGTATAGGACTGGAAGACCATGCCGCGATCGGGTCCCGGCCGCGTCACAGCCTTGTCGTCGAGCAGCACGCGGCCTTCACTCGGCGCTTCCAGGCCGGCGACAATTCTAAGCAGCGTCGACTTTCCGCAGCCGGACGGCCCCAGAATGGTGATGAAGTCGTTGGCGGCGACCGCCAAATCGATCGGCATCAGCGCCTTGACCGGCAGTCCGCCACGCACGCCGGCAAAGGTGCGCGAGACGCCCTCGATGAGAAGCTTGCTCACGCCAGGCTCCATGGAAAGAGCCAGCGGTTGAACGCCTTGAAGGCGAAATCGGACAACAGCCCGATCAGGCCGATGACGATGATGCCGAAAATGATCTGTCCGGTCGCCAGCCGCGACTGACTGTTGATGATCATGTAGCCGATGCCGGACGACGACCCGATCAGCTCGGCGACGATGACATAAGTCCAGGCCCAGCCGAGCACCAGCCGCAGCGTCTCGGCGATTTCGGGCGCATTGGCCGGCATGATCACCCGTTTGACGATGCCGTTGTTGGTCGAGCCCAGCGTATAGGCGGCCTCGACCAGATCGCGCCGCGTCGACCCGACCTTGACGGCGATGATCAGGATGATCTGGAACACCGAGCCGACAAAGATGACCAGCAGCTTTTCCAGTTCGCCAATGCCGGCCCACAGGATGAGCAGCGGAATGAAGGCCGAGGCCGGCAGATAGCGAGCGAAGGAGACGAAGGGCTCCAGGAACGCTTCCACCGGTTTCCACGCGCCCATGGCGATGCCGATCGGCACAGCGACGACCGAGGCCAGCACGAAGCCGCCGAAGACGCGCCAGATGGTGATCAATATGTCGAGCCAGAAGCGGTCCTCGACCAGCAACCGCCAGCCATCCCTGAGCATCGACAGCGGGTCGGCGAGGAAGATGCGGTTGACGTGGCCGCCAAGCGTGATCCAGGCCCAGAAGGCAATGAACAGCACGAAAAACGAAATACCGAGCGCGATTCGCAGGCCCGGCGAGACTGGATGCAAGGGGCGCATCTTCACATCGTCCCTATCAAATGGTCACGTGTCCAGGAGAGAGCAGCGGCGCCGGGCGGCGCCGCACGATGGGCAAGGGCCGGACGATCAGTTCGCCACCGCGCTGGTGTCGGCCAGCGTGGCGACGTCGGGCGCTTCCTTGATCAGCCCCATCTGCAGCAGCAACTCGCCCGCGGTCTTGGAAAAATCCTGGAATTCCTTGGTGAAGAACTGTTGGTTCTCGGCCTTGTCGGCCCATTTCAGGTACTTCGCCGAATCCTCGAATTCCTTGGCCGACTGCTTCACGTCGGCGCCCATGATCTCGTAGGATTTCTGCGGATCTTTCTTGATCAGGTCGAGCGACTCGAAATAGCTGTCGGCGAGTGCCTTGGCAGCGTTGGGATTGGCCTTGAGGAATTCAGGCGTGCAGCCGACCGTGTCGAGCACCATCGGATAGTCGAGCGTGGTCGCCAGTATGTGGCCCTGGTCGGCCTTGTCGCGCACCGCCGAGATGAACGGCTCATAGGTGACCGCCGCATCGTTCTGGCCGGCAAGGAAGGCCTGCGCCGCAGCGTCCGGCTCCAGATTGACGACCGTCACGTCCTTGGTCGACATACCGTTCTTGTTCAGCACCCATGCGAGCAGGAAATAGGGCGACGTGCCCGGGGCCGAGGAGGCGACGTTCTTGCCCTTGAGATCGGCGACCGTCTTGATGTCGTTGCGCACGACGATGCCGTCGGCGCCATAGGATTTGTCGAGCTGGAAGATCTGCTTTGTGGTCACCCCGCTGGCGTTCCACACCAGCCAGGTCTCGACCGTAGTGGCGGCGCATTGCAGGTCGCCGCTGGCGATGGCGAGCGGACGGCTGGCCTGCGGCACCTTCTTCAAGGTCACGTCGAGGCCGTGCTTCTCGAAGAGCCCTGCCTGCTTGGCAAGCGTCAGCGGCGCGAAGCCGGTCCAGCCGCTGATGCCGATGGTGACCGATGTAGCGGCCATCACCGGCACGGACAGACCGGCGGCGAGCGTCAAAGTCGCGGCGAAAACGGCGATCCTGTTCATGTCGGTTCCCCTTTTGTTTCTCTGGCCGAAATTGTTCACAGACGCCTGTCGGCTTGTCAATCAACAGGAACGTGTTCGGCTGCTGCCAGCAGGCTCGCCTCACCACCTGCGTTGGGTCAGAATTGAAGCCCTGCCCATGGACAGTCGCCGCAACGGCGCTCGGCCGATTGTGGCAGTCGTCACTGTTGGTTGGCTCGCTCGGCTCAGCGGCTGTCGAGCATCCAGTTGCGGTTGCGCCACATTTTCTCGCCGATCTGGCAGTCGGCGGCGGCCTTGTCCTGCGCCAGCACCACCGGCGGATGATCGGCCTCCTCCGCCGCCCATTGCGGTGAGGCCGGGCCGGCAAGCTCCAGCACCAGTTTGCGGCGAATGGCTTCGGGAAATTGCGTCCAGTCATTGACCGGGATCATGAAGGCGCCCGGGCCGCCGATCACGCAGTCGCTGTAGTAGCGGTCGAGATCGTTGACGTCGTAGGCGCCGGAAAGGCCACCCCGGGTCATCAGTGGCAGGCCGTTGATGACGATACCTTGTCTGACCACGCCGTCGCGGGTGAGATTGACCGGAGCGCCCTGGTTGTTGGGTCCGTCGCCGGAAATGTCGATGACCCGCTTGGTCCCCTGGTAGCCGCTTTCGGCGAAGAGGTCGCTGCCGAATTCCAGCGCGCCGGAGATCGAGGTGCGCCGCGCGCTGTTGGGCGGCTGCGCGGACAATTGCGCCACCACCCGCTCCGCGTCGGCACGGTTGGCGATGACAGTCCATGGCACGATGACACGCTGCCATGTGGTGCCGGCCCATTCGACATAGGTAACGGCGATCTTGCCATGGGCGCCATCGGCGATCGCCTGCAGCACGTTGTCGTGCGTCAGCGCCGCCGCGTAGCCATGACGCTGGATCTCGAGCTCGTCCGCCGACATCGACAGCGAAACGTCGACCGCCAGCACCAGCTCGACATCGACCGGCTCATCCGCGCGAGACCCAGGCGTCAGCCAGAGCATCAGCGCCAGTACGGCGCATCCGGAAAGGAGATGTGTTGCGCGCGACAAAGCAGACATGCCGCAAGGGTAAGCGAAAACCGCCCGCTTAAAAAGACAAAAGCCCGGCTCGAAACCAGGCTTTTGCGATCAGTCCGTTGCTCCGGCCGAACCTCAGCTGCGCGGCTTGAGGTTCTCCGGGTCGTAGAGCGGCTTGTAGCCGACGCCGGCGACTTCGACAGGATAGGTCTCGCCGAAATACTCGACATTGAGCTTGCGGCCTTCCTGCGCATACGAATGCGGCAGATAGGCGAGCGCGATGTTCTTGCCGATCGTCGGTCCATAGGCGACCGAGGTGGTGAAGGAGCGGCGGCCGAGTTCATCGACCAACGTTTCCCCGGTGGCCGGGTCCAGCACCGGCATCGTGCCAACGGGATAACGCGCCACGCCCTTGGAATCGGTGTTTTCGGTCATCACCAGCGTGCACAAAGTCGCCGGCTGGTGCTCGCGGGCGCGGTATTCCACATGCTTGGCCTTGCCGCAGAAATCGTTCTCCTTGACCTTCGGCCGCGCGAGATCGGCTTCCAACAGATTGTACTCGGTCAGAAGGTCGGCATTCTGCAGGCGCAGGCTCTTTTCCATGCGGCGCGTATTGGCATAGGTCTCGACGCCGAACGGCATCACGCCGGTCGAGCGCAGTGCGTCCCAGACGGCGAGGCCATCCTCGTAGCGCATGTGCAGTTCCCAGCCCTGCTCGCCGACATAGGAGATGCGGAAGGCGGTGACATCCTTGCCGCCGATGCGGACCGGCTTGATCGCCGCGAAGGGGAAATTCTCCGGCGAAAGGCCCTCGGGATTCTCGACCACCTTCTGCAAGGTGGTGCGGGCATTCGGACCCCAGATGCCGATGGTGACGTATTTCTCCGTCACATCGGTGACGGTGACGTCAAAGCCTTTGTCCTGCGCGGTGCGCTGCATGTAGCGGAAGTCGCGCGGGCCGGCATCGGCGCCGTCGATGACGCGGCAGCGGTCGGCCATGCGGATGACGGTGAAGTCGGCGCGCACCATGCCTTCCTCGTCGAGGAAGTGGGTGTAGATGCCCTTGCCGATATTGTTGTCGCCGCCGATCTTTGCCGCGCAAAGCCATTCCAGCAGCGCGACGTGGTCTGGCCCTTCGACGTCATACATCGAGAAATGCGAGAGGTTGACGATGCCGCAATCCTCGCTCATCGCCAGATGCTCGGCATTGGAGACGCGCCAGAAATGGCGGTTGTCCCACTCGTTCTCGCGTACGGGAACGCGGTTGCCATATTTCTCAAGCAGGTGCTCGTTGGCGGCGTAGCCATGGGCACGCTCCCAGCCGCCCAGCTCCATGAAATAGCCGCCGAGTTCCTTCTCGCGCTCCCAGAACGGCGAGCGCCTTATGTTGCGGGCCTTGGAGAAGGGCTCGCGCGGATGCACCGCGGGATTGTAGACCTTCATCGCCGTCTCGGTGCAGCGATCCCAGATGAACTGTTCCTTCGTCTGGTGCGGATAGAAGCGCGCATAATCGATGGCATGATGGTCGATTGCCGTGCGGCCGTCCGTCATCCAGTCAGCGATCAGCTTGCCCATGCCTGGGCCGTCCTTGACCCAGATGGCGACGGCATACCAGAGCCCGCGCACCTTCTGGCTTTCGCCCATGGACGGGCCGCCGTCGGCGGTCACCTGCAGCAGGCCGTTGAAGGAATGGCTTTCATTGTAGCCGAGCTCACCCAGGATCGGCGTCAGTTCCATGGCGCGCTCGAGCGGCGCCAGGATCTGCTCCATGTCGAGATCGCGCTGCGACGGCGACAGCCGCGCCTCATGCTTTTCCAGGAGGTCACGCGGATGGCAAAGGCGCGGATTGTTTTCTTCGTAATAGCCCCATTCGATCTGGCCGCCCTCGGCGGTCTTGGGATCGCCGGTGTCGCGCATATAGGCCGAGTTGCCCTGGTCGCGCAGCAGCGGCCAGCCGATCTCCTTGCCGGTGCCGGCGAACTCATTATACGGGCCGAAGAAAGTCAGCGGATGGTCGATCGGCATGACCGGCAAATCTTCGCCGACCATTTCCGCGATCAGCCGGCCCCATATGCCGGCGCAGACGATGACATAGTCGGCCTCGATCGTGCCGCGATCGGTCACCACGGCGCTGATACGGCCGTCCTTGACGACGAGCGACTTGGCCGGCGTGTTGGCGAAGGATTTGAGCTTGCCCGATCCTTCCGCCTGGTCGACCAGCTTGCCGGCGACGGTCTGCGAGCGCGGGATGACCAGACCTGCGTCCGGATCCCAAAGGCCGCCCTGCACCATCCCCTCTTCGATCAGCGGGAATTTCTCCTTGATCTCGGCCGGTTCGATCAGGCGCGCGCGTGTGCCAAAGGCCTTCGCCGAGGCGATCTTGCGCTTGATCTCGTCCATGCGGCTGTCGTCGCCGACGCGAGCCACTTCGAGGCCGCCGATGCGGGCGTAATGGCCCATCTTCTCGTAGAAATCGATGGAATAAAGCGTCGTCCAGCAGGACAGGAAATCATGGCTGGTGGTGTAGCAGAAATCGGAAGCGTGCGCGGTCGAACCGATATCGGTCGGGATGCCCGACTTGTCGATGCCGACAATGTCGGTCCAGCCACGTTCGATCAGGTGATGGGCGATCGATGCGCCGACGATACCGCCGAGGCCAATGATGACGACCTTCGCCTTTTTCGGAAACTCTGCCATTGCCCGCGACTCCAGATGCTATTGCGGGCAGCTTCGGCGCCCGTTTGATCGGCGCACAATATGCAGACGACAGGCACGGCGCTACCGCCTGTTTGCGACACGCCGCAGGTGCGGCGCGACCCGATCCGGATCGGAGAAAACGCCAGCCGTCAGGCGAAGGCCCAGACGTCCTCGGCCTGGAAGCCGACCTGGTAGCCCGCTGTCTTCAGTTTGACCACGACCTGGCCAATCTCGGTGGCCGGCAACGCGCCGACCTCGACCTTGATCATGCCCGGACGGTAGCGTTTCAGATCAAGTTGTTCGAAGACGATCCAGTCGGCGCCTTCACAATCGACGAGAAAAGCATCGATATGGCCGATGCCGTTGCGGTCGAGCAGCGTCTGCAGCGTTTCCGACGGCACCTCGATATCCCTGAGATGCGGCGCGAATTTGTTGAAATTGGCATCGGCCTCGCCCCAGGCATTCTTGCCCGACATCAGATTGGTGTCGGTGACCGAGGAGCAGCCGATGAACTCGATCGGCAGCGTGCCGGCCTCGAGCGCCGCGGCATCGAAAGTGTGGACGGTGATCGTGCCCTTGGTTTTTGTGACGGCCACCGGCTCGATGATGAAGCGGCCCGTGTCGGGATAGTTGGCGCGCAGCCGCTTCTGATTGTAGGGGATCGGCTCGACCAGCATGGCGCGGGCGCCGGCGATCGTGTGCAGCCACGGCGTGACATCGTCGAAGAGCGCGCCGTCGCAGGCGCCGACATTGACCATCTGGAACGGCTGCCCTGCCCCGCCGAAGCGCGCTTTCAGCGCCGCCTTCGCCAGGAATTTCGTGCCGCGCAGCGACGGCCCACGATCGAGCAGGCCGGAGGGAAGGCCGAGCGACAAGGCGATGCGCGCCAGCCTGGATAGCGAACTCATGGCTTGTCTCCCGGAATGATGTGCAAGGCCGCGCGATGCTGGCCGCGGACCGAAGCTGCCCACAGCGCCATGAACGGCGTTGCCAGCAGCAGAAAGGGCGGGATCAGATGCGGGAAATAGATACGCGTGTCATGGATCGGAAAGACCGTGAACTTCGCCAGAGCGCCCAACACCAGCGCCGCGAACAAAATGCCGGCGCGCCGATCAAGGCGGAAGCCGGCGCGGCCGGCGGCGAACCAGCCGGCCAGCGCCAGCACCGAAACGCCGACCCAGCTGTTCAGATTGACGGCGCGCAGCAGGGACGTTGCAAACGCCTTGAGATAGGCGGTGACCGAGAACGCCGGCTCGAACGCGTCCATATTGTAGTGCTGCTCGATGCTGGAGAACCACAGATGCGGCCACCAGCCGGGATGCTGGGCCCAGTGCGAAATGGCGAAATAGGCGACGAAGGATGCGGCAAAACCGGCCAGCGCGCCCCACGCCTTTTGCCGGAAAGCGACTAGCAGCACCGCGAATATGGCAAGGAAAACAATATTGTCCGGCCGCACCATGAAGGCGAGGAACAGCAGGATCGCCGTCGCCGCCTCGCGGCCTCTGACATAGGCGTAGAGCCCGCCAAGCAGCAGCGCCGACGTCAGCAGGTCCGGCGTCGAGGCGCGCGCCGCGTCACCGAAATCGGCCATGATCAGCACCGCCCCGACTACCGGCGCCAAGGCCAGGGCCTTTTCCCTGTGCAGCCAGAGCAGCGTGATCGCGCCGAACAGCAGCACCGAAAACACCTGTACCAGCCGCATCGCCTCGACCGGCGACATCACCGCGCTCAGCGTCGACAGGATCTCGGCATAGAGGAATTTTATCCGGTACATGCCGAGCAGCGAATGGAAGTCGGCGGCATTGTCCGTCATGTGGCTGCGGAAGCCGCCGCCATCATCGGTCAGCGCCTTGTAGTCACTCGCCGACACGCCTGCCTTGACGGTGCTGTAGGCATAATCATGCAGCGCCTGCGCGTCGGGATAGGTGCCTTCCTCCGATATTGCTAGATAGGGCAGCATGTCCCAATTGGCGTCAGGCATCACCCATGCCGTGAACGCGGTCAGAAGGATGTAGAGCGCGAAGGTCGCCGCACCGATGGGGGCTGCCAGCCTGGCATAGGTCCCCTCGCCCCACGCCAGGCCGGTCTCGGCGAGCCGGTCGAGCGGGTTTTTCGCAGCGGGAGACTTGGTCAGCATCGTTGCCCTCAACGGACTTTCTTTAACGGACCTGGCTTTTGACGAAATCCTTCACGATCGAAACGATGCCGCGCGACAGCAAGCTGTCGAAGGCATCGACGAAGCGGTCGACATGCTCGCGCTGACAAATCAGCGGCGGCTCGAGCCTAATGACGTTGCGATTGTATTCGGTGAAGGCGACGAGCACGTCGTAGTCGCGCAGCAGCAGCGCGCCGACGAAACCGGACAGCGAGCCCTTCAGCTTGTCGTCGAGCACGCTGACCACCGGGCGCAGCACCATCGGCAAGGTCTGCGAGAAGTCGTGGAACTCCAGCCCGATCATAAGGCCTTTGCCGCGCACGTCCTTGATGATCTTCGGGTACTTTTCCTTGAGCGCCTGCAGCCGCTGCAGCAGATAGTCGCCGGTGACGGCGGCGTTGTCGATCAGCCCCTCGTCATAAAGCACGTTGAGCGCCTCGATCGAGGTGACGCAGGCCTCACCCATGCCGCCAAAGGTTGCCATGGCATGGATCATCGCCGTTTTCGGCGTGCCATAGGCCTTCATGTAAACGTCGCGCCTGGCGATCATCGCGCCGACCGCCGCCTTGCCGCCGCCGAGCGACTTGGCCAGTGCCGTCACGTCGGGAACGACACCGTAATGCTCGAAGGCATAGAAGCGGCCCGAGCGGCCATAGCCGCATTGCACTTCGTCGGCGACCCACAGCACGCCATGCTGGTCGCACAGCGCGCGCAGCTTCTGCCAGTATTGCGCCTCTGCCTGGATTATGCCGCCGCCGCCCTGGATGGTTTCGAGCACGATGACGCCGACCTCCGGATCGCTGCGGAACAGGCGCTCGACCGCCTCGATGTCGCCGAAGGGAATGCGCACCGTATTGTCGGCCACCTTGAAATCGGCGCGGTAGAGCTGGCCGTCGGTGATGCCGAGCACGCCCTTGGTCTTGCCGTGGAAGGAATTCTCGGCATAGACCACCTTCGGCCGCTTCGGGCCGGCAGCGCGTTCAGCGAGCTTCACCGCCGCTTCCATTGCTTCGGAGCCGGACGAACCCAGGAACACCATGTCGAGGTCGCCGGGCGAGCATTTGGCGAGGTTGTGTGCGAGCGCTGCCGCATATTGCGACATGAAGGCGATGGCGATTTCCTGGCGCTTCTCCTCCTGGAATTTTTTGCGCGCGTCCAGGATGCGCGGATGGTTGTGGCCGAAGGCCAGCGAACCGAAGCCGCCGAAGAAGTCGAGGATCTTGCGGCCGTTCTGGTCGATGTAGAACATGCCCTCGGCACGCTCGATCTTGATCTTGTGGAAGCCAAGCAGCTTCATGAAATGCAGCTGGCCGGGATTGAGATGCGCCTTGAACAGGTCGGTCATTCCAGCCACGTCCATCGCCTTGGCCTGCTCGACACTGATCAGATCGGGCTTGGCTATTGCTGCGGGCGACAGCGCCGGCGCGCTCACCAGGGTGCGCGCATTCGTCTGTTCGGGCTTGGCCATGACGGTCATTTCAATCTCCTGTCCGCGCTGACGACCAGCGTCGTGCGCTATGAATAGTTTGGCGGGCCTGTTACTCGGCGGGCACATGTTTGGTGGCGACAGCGGGCCCGGCCTTCTTGGCGCGGTATTCGCTGTAGGCGGCGATCAGCATGTCCTCGTCGCGATATTGCGGCACCCAGCCGAGCTGGCGCTCGGCCTTGGACACGTCGAGCACGCACTCCTCGTCGGCGATCAGATATTGCTCCGGATCCATGATCGGCATGTTCATGAGATCGAGCAGGTCGAGCGTGCGCTTGACCGCCCAGCCCGGCGTCGGCAGCAGGATCGACTTCGAACCGGCATGGCGGATCAGGTCGCCGAGCAATTTCTTCACCGGCGGCGGGTTGAGGGAGCCGAGATTATAGGCCTCGTTGGGCACGCCGGCCTTCCAGGCGGCGCGGGCAGCTTCCGCGCAATCGAAAACAGAAATGAACTGATAGGGGTTTCTGCCCGAACCGATCATCGGCACCGGAAGGTTCCAGTCGATCAGCTTGAAGAGTTTTTCAAGGATGCCGAGCCGACCGGGGCCGATGATCAGGCGCGGCCGGAACAGCGAGATCGACATGCCGCGCGTGCGCCATTCGGCGGCGAGTTCCTCGGTCTTCTGCTTCGACCAGCCATATTCGCCGAGCGGCGCGACGGGGTGCTCCTCGGTCATCGGCTGGGTGACCGTGTGGCCGTAGATCATGTCGGTCGTGTAGTGGACGAGCCTCGGCGCACCAACCCTGTCCATGGCCTGCATGATGTGCTCGGTGCCGTGGAAATTCACCGGGAAGAAGAAGTCGTGCCGCTTGGCGCGCACCTGGATCGGCGACAGCATCTTGGCCGACAGATTGTAGACCATGTCGTCGGCCTTCAGCCCGACGGCGGCGACCGAGGCCGGATCGGTGACGTCGCATTGGACGAACCGGACGTTGCGGTAGTGCGCAAGGTCACTCCTGGCGATGTCGGCGACGATGACCTCTTCGCCATCGGCGACAAGCTTGGGCGCAAGGTGGCGGCCGACGAAGCCGTCACCGCCGAAAATCACATGTCTCATCGAACGGTCTCGTTTGCAGGGATCTTGTCGGGCGCGATGGAAGCGGTCTGGTCCTCATGCCCTCGCCCGCTTTGCGCGATCAGCACCGTGCCGACGCAGATGAAGGCAATGCCGGCGATGCGCCAGCCATTGAGGTCCTCGCGAAAGACGAAATAGGCGAAGATGGCGACGGCGACATAGGCGAGGCTAAGGAACGGATAGGCAAAGGAAAGCTCGACCTTGGACAGCACATAGAGATGCGAGGCCATGGAAATCACGAAGGTGCAGAGCCCGAGGAACACCCAGGGGCTGAAGACGATCTGCAGCAGCTTGACGAGCGGATTGACGCCCTCGAACGAGATCGGGCCAAGCGACATCATGCCTTGCTTCAGCATGAGCTGCGCAGCGGCATTGGTCATGACTGTAAAGAGAATGAAGACGATATATTTCATACTTGCGCGCCCATCCCGTGATTTCCAGTAATACAAACCCGAAAAGATTTCGTGAACTCACGAGACTGTTTTGAGTAAACCTTGCGATTAACCGTTCGCTAACCACGATTCATTCCATTTTTATCTATTCGGCGGCCTCAACGCCGCGCCGCCGCAGGTCGATGCTGCCGGCCGTGCGCGCCCAGAAATCGGACATGAAGGCAGGGTCGCGCAGCACTTCCAGCCTCGGCCAGTCCGCAAAGGAAGCAGCAAGGATTGCCGCACCCATGCGCGCATCCTTGTAGGGATTGACCGCCCCGCCGGCCGCGACTGTGATGCGGTCGAGTTCGCCAAGCAGGGCAAGCGTCGCCGCTCCCTTGTTGGGGAAATCCAGCGTCAGCGTATAGCCAGGCCTGGGGAATGACAGCAGCGCCGGCGAGCGGATCGAACCGAAGCGTTTCAGCACGGTGAGGAAGGACCCCTGCCCGGCTCGCCGGGCCGCCGCGAGCAATTCCGGCACGACGCTGTGCGCGGCCTCTTCCGGCACCACGCTCTGGTGCTGGAACAGCCCTCTGGGGCCATAGAGCCGGTTCCAATCACGCACGCCGTCGAGCGGAAAGAAAAAACCGTGGTAGCCGGTCTGGCGCGGCGCGGTCGCCTGGCCTTTCTTCCACCGGTAGGCGGCGTTGAAAGCGGTCAGGAACGGCCGGTTGAGCACATTGAACGGCGGTTGGAACGGCACGGAAAGATTGCCGCCGGCGCGCGAGGCCGCATGCGAGCCATGCTCGGCATGGTTGCCGGTGAACAGCAGCCCGCGCCCGCTGTTGCGGCCGCCGGCGAGTTGATCGATCCAGGCGACCGCATATTCGTTGGCCTGGTCCGCCGCCGCGGCCAGATCGAAGAATTCGCCGAGATCACGAAACGGCGTCGTCTTCTCGACGATGTCGAGCGAAGGCACCCGCATCAGCCGGATCGAGGCCGAGAGCATCAGGCCAGTCAGGCCCATGCCGCCGATGGTCGCCGCGAGCAGGCGCGGATTGTCCGTCGCCGAGCAGCGATAGGTATTTCCATCGGACCGCAGCAGCGTGAAGCTTTCGACATGGCAGCCGAACGTGCCTCGCCGGTGATGGTTCTTGCCGTGCACGTCATTGGCGATGGCGCCGCCGAGCGTGACGAATTGCGTGCCCGGAACCACCGCCGGAAAGAAACCGTAGGGTGCGGCGTGCGCGATGATATCGGACAGCAGCACACCGGCATCCGCTTCGAGCACGCCGGTCTCGGCGTCGAAGGCGCGGATGCGGTTCAGCGTCCGCATGTCGACGACCGCGCCGGCCTGGTTCTGGCAGGAATCGCCGTAGGAGCGCCCATTGCCATAGGCGAGCAGCGAGGCTTCCTTCGCCTGACCGCCCTTCAGCAGCGCGATGGCTTCGCCGGCGTTGATCGCGCGTGGTGCCGGCGGCGTGGCAAGGCCAAAGCTCAAAAAGCGTTCGGCCATGCCTACCAGCCCCCGATGACCAGCAGCACGGCGCCGATCAGCACCACGATCTGGCTGCGCCAGTCGCGAATGATGAAGACGACCGGGTCGTCATTCATCTCGTCGCGGCGCGCCAGGATCCAGACGCGCATGGTGAGGTAAAGCACGATCGGCGGCAGCGGCCAGATCAGCCACGGATGCGGGTAAAGCTCGCGCACCGCGACACTGTCCATGTAGAGCGCCAGAACCAGCGCCGAGGAGAAGGCGGAGGCCATGCCGGCCTGGGCGACGATCTCCTGGTCTTCCGTGCGGTAGCCACGGCCGGCAATGCGTTCGCCGGGTGGAATGGCGGTTGTGCGCAGTTCGACGAAGCGTTTCACCAGCGCCAGCGACAGGAAGAAAAAGATCGAGAAGGCGAGCAGCCAGAACGAGACGGCGACGCCGGTCGCGGCCGCACCGGCGATCACTCGGATCGAGTAGAGGCCGGCCAGCGTCAACACGTCGACAAGCAGCATGCGCTTGAACGACAGCGAATAGGCCGTCGTGACGACCATGTAACCGCCAAGCACGGCCAGGAATTCAGGCGACAGGAACAGCCCGGTACCGACGCCGATCGCCAGCAGCACCGCGATCGCGCCCAGACCGAACGGGATCGACAGTGCGCCGCAGGCGAACGGCCTGTTGCGCTTGGTGACATGCTTGCGGTCGAGCGCCAGATCGAAGAAATCGTTGAGGATATAGATCGCCGACGCCACCGCGCTGAATGAGACGAACGCCAGCAGGCATTGCCAGATCATGTTGGTGTTGAAATATTCGTGCGACAGCACCATCGGCACGGCGATCAGCGAGTTCTTGAGCCACTGATGCACGCGCAGCATCTTGATGATGGTCCGCAAGGTCGGCTTCGGCGCCGGCATGGTTTCGGCGCCATGCGCTGCTTGCCAGCGCGCCGCATGGCGGTCGGGCGCGACGACGATTGCATTGCGCGCGGCGTCGAAGACCTGGAGATCATGGCGGCTGTTGCCGGCATAGTCGAAGCCGCCATCGCCATAGGCTGATATCAGCGAGGCGCGCTTCTTGCCGGACGTGAGATTGTCGAGGCCGTCGGTCGCCAGCACCCGCTCGAAAATGCCGAGATGGGCTGATATGGCGTCGGCGAATTTGCGCGGCGTACCGGTCGCCAGCACGATCTTGCGGCCTTCGCCGTGCTCGGCGCGCAGCCGGTCGAGCAGCGGCGCGCGATAGGGCAGCGTCGCGGGGTCGATATCGATGCGCTGTGCGATCGCCTGCTTCAGCCGCGCCGGCCCGCCGGCGGCCCAGAACGGCACCAGAAAGATATAGAGCGGGTTCTTCTTGAGGAGGAGGAACAAGCCTTCCCACAACAGGTCGGTCGCGATCAGCGTGCCGTCGAGATCGACCGCAAGCGGTATTGCGTTCCTGTCCGACCGCGCATCCATGCCCGTCCTGCCCTGCCAGCGTATGATCCGGAAAACCGGAATCCCGTTGCGCGCCGTTTTTCGGCGTCTTGACGCTGGTATAGCGAGGGATGGCGTAGCGAACGTTAAAACGCCTGGTTGCAGGCGGCTGCCGCGGCGGTATTTCCGGCGTCATTGTTAAACAAGCGCTACCGGAAACGATAAAAGGCCGAGCAAATGCCCGGCCTTTCCAATCATGCCGCCTGGGTTACTTGATGCGGGCGACGCCGCCCGAGATTTCGACGGTTTCCGAGCCGGTCAGGGCTTCAAGGTCACCGTTCGGCAAGGTGACGAAGCAGCCGTTCTGGCAGAATTCGACGGTTTCACCACCGGCCAGCGCAAGGTCGGTCTTGCTGCCGCCTTCCGTCACGACCAGCGTGCGGGTCTCGGCGTCCTTGTTGACCGCGCTGGCGGCATGGGCCGAGCCGCTCACGGCGAGCAAGGCCACGGCAGTGACGAGAGACTTCCACATGTTGCAATATCGGTGTTCCCACCGCCTCTGTTGCATTTCGCAAGGCATTTTCGCCCTTTGCATGGGAGCTTATATGACATGGAAGCTGAACCGCAACTGAATGCCGCATTCATGCCGCAATTGGTTTTGGCCTGTCCGCAAGCATACGCCCGACCCTGTTAATTTCGCTGGCCGGCACGATATGATGCCGAGGCGCAACGCGAAAAAGAGACCATGCACGACAATTGGCTTGAAACGATCGGCGTTGCCGTTGAGTCGCGAAGGATTGCCGCGGGGCTGACCCATTATGTACCCGCATCCATCAACCATCGGCTTGGAATCCACGTCGGAGCGCCGGTCAACGCGTCGTGCCATTGCGATGGAAAACATCACCGCCGGGTCCAGTCGGACGGCGACATCGATATTGTGCCCGCCGGGCTCGATGGCGACTGGAAGGATGACGCGGACTGCACCATCCTGCGGCTGTGGGTCAGTCCGGCGCTGGTTCGGCGCGCTGCCGAGGACCTCGATATCGACCCGGACAGGGTCGTCGTCAATCCGCAGTTCCAGCGCCGCGATGCGAGGATCGAACACATCGCCCATGCGCTGGCGACCGGTCTGAACCCTGACGTGCCATCCGACCGGCTGTATTTCGAAAGCCTGGCCAAGGCGCTGGCGTTCCAGATCATCCAGGGCGCTTCGAAGCCGGAAGCTCCAGCCAGACAAATGCTCTCTTTCGGCCAGAAGCGCAGGCTGACCGATTTCATCGAAGCCAATCTCGACCAGGATCTTTCGCTGGATGAGATGGCGCAAGTGGCAGCCATCAGCGTCTCGCATCTGAAAGTGCTGTTTCGCCGCAACTTCGGCATGCCTCCCCACCAATATGTCATCCGTCGCCGGGTCGAGCGGGCCAGGACCTTGCTGTATCAGGGGAAAATGCCGCTCAGCCAGATCGCGCTGGAAGCGGGCTTCGCGCATCAGAGCCACATGGCGCAATGCATGAAGCGCATCCTCGGCGTCACGCCGGCCGCCCTGATCCGTATGCAGCGGTAAACTGCAGTCCGGCGCCGCGCTTTGGCTTTCGAAGCCAATCGTCCGTTCTTGCGCTCCAGCATCCAAATCTGAGCGACCCAAGCCCGCCCATTCGGCATTCCTGACGTCCCACTGGTCAGGATGAAGGACACGGGCATGTTTGTTGTGTTGGGCGCGGCAGGAAAGATCGGACGGGCCACGATTGGTGCGCTTCGCAGGCATCACGTTCCACTCAGAACCGTGGTGCGAAACCCGTCGCACTCCGAGGAGTTCCGTGCGCTCGGTTGCGAGGCGGAGATTGCCGATCTGCGCGATACGCCGGCGTTGGCGCGAGCAACAAGGGGCGCCACCGCCGTTCAGGTCATCTGTCCAACCAGCGTCCGCGCCGATGATGCTTCGGCGGAGATGGAAGCCACCATTCGATCCGTTGTGAATGCACTCGATCAAGTCAGACCGCAAAGAATTCTGGCGATCTCGGACTATGGCGCCCAGCTTGCCGCCGGCACCGGCATCACGCTCACGTTCCATCATTTGGAAACGCAGTTGAGGACGATACCGGCAGCCCTGACGGTGCTGCGTTCCGCCGAGCACATGCAGAATTGGGACCGCTTGGTCGGCCGGGCAATCGAGACCGGCGTGCTGCCGAGCCTGCACCATCCCGTGACCAAATCCTTTCCGACAGTGTCGGCCGGCGATGTCGGGCTGATGGCGGCGGATCTCCTCCTTTCGGGCAGCGGCGATGCGCTGCACGTGGTCCACGCCGAAGGGCCAAATCGCTACAGCGCAGCCGATGTGGCGCGAACGCTTGGCGACATTGCCGGCCGCGCGATCGTCGCTCGCGAATTGCCAAGGCAGGACTGGGTTCCCGCCCTCATCGGCGGTGGCATCGGCACGAGTTATGCCGGACTGGTCGCCGCGATGTTCGACGCCCACAATGCCGGCCGCATCGATGTCGAGCACGGTGTCGGCGAAGTCAGACGCGGCAAGACCGATCTTCGCCCGGCGCTGGAGGCGTTGGTCGCGAGAAGCTGACGGCAACCGGCCCTAGCTGGGATCGGGCTTGCGCGCCTTGCGTCCAGATTTGGCGAGTTTTTTCGCTTCGGCCGCGGCTTCCACCTTTGCCTGTTCCTGTTCGGCGAAGTCGGCCTCGATCTTGTCGTCGTCGGTTGGCCAGGCCTTGGGCTTGTTCACCTCGACGACAGCGCGCGGCGTCGACGGGATCTCGATATGCAGGTCGCTGAACTTCTCCAGCACGGCAAAACGAATGTCGTTCTGCACGACGCTGCCGTTCATGATATCGGCCAGGAACACGCGGATTTCGAACTCGAGCGCGGCCGCGCCGAAATTGGAAAACAGCACGAAGGGCTCGGGGTTCTTAAGCACCATCGCATGGCTGCGCGCGATTTCCAGCAGGATGGCATGCACCTGCTTGACGTCGCTGCCATAGGCGACGCCGACCTTGATCTCGACACGGCCGAGCTTGTTCCGGTGCGTCCAGTTGCCGACGGCGTTGTTGATCAGGTTTGAATTGGGCAAGATCACCGACTGCCGTTGGAAAGTCTCGATCTCGGTGGCGCGCACGCTGATCTTCTTGACCGTGCCGCTGACGTCGCCGGCGACGATCCAGTCGCCGACCTTGAACGGCCGCTCGGCCAAAAGGATCAGGCCGGAGACGAAGTTGGAGACGACATTCTGCAGGCCGAAACCGATACCGAGGGAAAGCGCGCCGGCGACCAGAGCCAGGCTGGAGAGGTCGATACCCGCCGCCGATATGCCGACCAGCCCCGCCACGGCGACGCCGGCATAGCCGACCGCCAGCCGGATCGAATTGCGCACGCCCGTATCGACCTTGCCGCGCGCCATCACCGACCCGTCGAGCCAGCCCTGGAACCAGCGCGTGAGGAAATAGCCGATGATGAAGACGATGATGCCCGAAAGGATTCCGGTGACCGAAATCGTCACCGAGCCGATGGTGATCCCGGTCGCCAGCTTGTAGGCCCAGGCCTGGATGTCGCCGGGCTGGAAGCCCCACATCAAAAGGATCAGTGGCAGGAAGACCAGCACGATCATCAAATTGATGGCGACACTGACGACAAGGCCGAGCTGGTCGAGGGCGGCGTCTTCGTAGCTGGAGTTGGCCGACAGCCAGCGCCCGACAGTGGTGTTGGCGAACGCCCCCTCCTCGCCGATCGCCTGCGCCGACAGGAAGCCGATATAGGCGGTGATCAGCGCCGTACCGGTGACCACGACCTGCAGCGAGACGAACAGGGCAAGGCCGATATAGCCAAGCAGGGCGGCGGCGATGGTGAACAGGCCAAGCGCCAGCGCCAGATAGCGCAGCCAAGCCGGCCACGGCCGCCAGCTTCCGTCGCGTGCCTTGAACGGCCGCAGCATCGCCATCAGAATCAGGATGATGCCGACGACAATGGTGGCGACGAAACTGCGGGCGATGGTCAGCGACAGTGGCGAGCCCATCTTGTCGTTGATGATCGACAGGAAATTGTTGACGCCGATGACCACGGCCATGGCGGTTGTCAGCCGCACCAGCCAGCGCGCCGGGCCGGTTTGGACGGGAATGAGCCGCCAGTTCGGCAGCCGCGGCTCAAGCGCGGCATTGGTCAGCCGGTTGACGCAGAACACCACCGCGATGACGGCCGCCAGCGCATTCAGGAAGACGCCGATGTCGCCGCGCAACACATTGTAATAGTTGAAAAAGAACACCGTGGAGGCCAAGAACACGCCGACCGCCAGAGTCGGCAGCAAGGTCGACCAGAAGGCTACAGACAGGCGGCTGAGATAGGACGGATCCTCGACCGTCGGATCGGCTTCGAATATGCGCCCGAACAGCCGCCTGCCGCCGACCAGCAGCACCAGCGCCAGCCCGAGCGCCACGAAGGTTGCCGCGAGGACGGCCTGGAACTTGAACTTGAAAGCGAAACTCAGCCAGGACGACACCGCCTTGTAAAAGTTGGCGTATTCGTCCCGGGCGTCGGAAAACACCTGTGGGCTCAGCGCCTCGGAGAGTGCGTAGCGCTTGGTCAAAAAGTTGCGGAATTGCTCGCTGCGCATATTGCCGATCTTGTCGATCAGCCCGCTGATGCGGATCGACAGGTTCTGCGCGCTGGCGACGACCGCGTTGATCTCGGCCTTCTCCGACGCCAGCGCCTGGCGCTCGCCGGTCACGATGTCGGGCTCCTGCGGCTGGCCTGCGGCCGGCGGCGGGCCTAGCACCTCGATGCGATTGTTGATGTCTGTGAGCCGCGGACGAAACGCCACCGCGCTGGTCAGCGCCGCCCGCGACAGATCCTCCAGTTGCAGACGGATGTCCACGAGCGAGGCGTCGTCCTCACCGTCCTGCTGCATCTTCTTCTCGAGATCGTCCGTCTTGGCCGTCAGGCCCTGGATGACTTTCTGCTGATCGGTGATCAGGCCGATGGAGCCCTGGCCAAGCGCCTGCGCCATCGCCTCGAACGAAGGCGACGCCGAAATGACCAGCGTGAAAACCAAAAGGAGGCGAAGCAATCTCAAAAACATGACTATTGGCGACTCACGGGCGGCAACGGCATTTAAAAAGCCTGTCCTTGATAAAGACGGCCATATCGTCGGGCAAGCCGTCGCATCGCGGCGTCGGCCAGTCGAAAGGCCATGGCGCAATATTGGCTTTGCGGATGCGGCCTGCTCTATAGTCTGCCGCATCGCCCGAACCGGATGACAATGATGGCAGAGTACTCGGCCTTTTCGCTGCTCGCGAACGCGCTCAAGGGAAACAAGGACTGGAAGCCGGCTTGGCGCAAGCCGGACCCGAAGGCTTCCTATGACGTCATCATCATTGGTGGCGGCGGCCACGGGCTGGCGACCGCCTACTATCTGGCCAAGGAGCACGGCATCACCAATGTCGCCGTGCTGGAAAAGGGCTGGCTCGGCTCCGGCAATGTCGGCCGCAACACAACGGCCGTGCGCTCGAACTACCTGTTGCCCGCCAACACCCGCTTCTACGAACATTCGATGAAGCTATGGGAGGGCCTGTCGCACGAACTCAACTACAACGTCATGTTCTCGCAGCGCGGCTGCCTGAACCTGGCGCATACGCCGGCGCAGTTCGACGACTATGCAAGGCGCGGCAACGCCATGCGCCATCTCGGCGTCGACGCCGAACTGATGACGCCGGCGCAGATCAAGCGCCTGATCCCGGCGCTCGATATCTCCAGCGACGCACGCTTTCCCGTCGTCGGCGGCCTGATGCAACGGCGCGCCGGCACCGCCCGTCACGATGCGGTGGCCTGGGGTTATGCGCGCGGCGCCGACCGGCGCGGCGTCGACATCATCGAGAATTGCGAGGTCACCGGCTTCCTGCGCGATGGCGATCGCGTCACCGGCGTCACCACCTCGCGCGGCGACATCAGGGCCAAAAAGGTGGCGGTCGCCGTGGCCGGCAGCACCGGACGCGTCATGCAGTTGGCTGGCATCGAGACGATGCCGATCGAGAGCCATGTGCTGCAGGCCTTCGTGACGGAATCGCTAAAACCCTTCATCGACACGGTCGTGACCTTCGGCATGGGTCATTTCTACATGTCGCAGTCCGACAAGGGCGGCCTTGTCTATGGCGGCGATATCGACGGCTACAACAGCTATGCCCAGCGCGGCAACTTGCCCATCGTCGACGAGGTGATGAGCGAGATGCTGGCGCTGTTTCCGGGCCTTGCGCGTGTGCGCATGCTGCGTTCGTGGGGCGGTGTCTGCGACATGTCGATGGACGGTTCGCCGATCATCACCACCGGTCCCCTGCCCGGCATGTATCTCAACTGCGGCTGGTGCTACGGCGGCTTCAAGGCGACGCCGGCCTCCGGCTGGACCTTCGCCTGGACCATCGCCAAGGATGAGCCGCACGATTTCAACGCGCCGTTCACCCTCGATCGCTTCCACCGAGGCCTCGTCATCGACGACAAGGGCCAGGGCGCGAACCCCAGGCTGCATTAGGAATATTCGATGTTGATCACCTGTCCCTATTGCGGCCCGCGCGACGTCATCGAATTCACCTATCAGGGTGACGGCAACCGCGAACGTCCCGACCCGGCCTCGCAGAATTTCGAGGCGTGGAACGCCTATGTCTATGACCGGCTGAACCCGGCCGGCGACCACAATGAGATTTGGCAGCATTCCGGCGGTTGTCGCACGCATCTGCGCGTCGTGCGCAACACGCTGACGCATGAGATTTCGAGCGTCGCCTTCGTGCGCGGCGATCATGCCTCAACCGCGCGCCGCAAGGCGGAGGACAAGGCATGAGCCCGCGCCGCACCGACACTGGCGGCCGCATCGACCGGCTGAAGACGATCCGCTTCACCTTCGACGGCGTTGCCTTTACCGGCCATGCCGGCGACACGCTGGCCTCAGCGCTGCTGGCCAACGGCGTCACGCTTTTCGGCCGCTCGTTCAAATACCACCGTCCGCGCGGCCTGCTGACCGCGGGCGTCGAGGAGCCCAACGCGCTGGTGACGGTGCTGAAGGGCGAGGTGCGCGAGCCTAACATTCCAGCGACCATGGTCGAGATTCATGATGGGCTGGTGGCGATCAGCCAGAACCGTTTCCCTTCCCTGGCCTGGGATATCCATGCCGTCAACCAGCTCGGCGGCAAGATCCTGTCGGCCGGCTTCTACTACAAGACTTTCATGGGGCCGGTGATCGGTCCGCTGAAAGGCACGCGTTTCTGGATGTTCTGCGAGCATTTCATTCGCCGCGCCGCTGGTCTGGGCAGCGCCGGATCGGCGAAGGATCCCGCCCGCTACGAACGCATGAACGCTTTTTGTGACGTGCTGGTGGTCGGCTCCGGCCCGGCCGGCCTGATGGCCGCCAAGGCCGCCGCCGATCAGGGCGCCCGCGTCATGCTGGCCGATCTCGAGCCGCGTTTTGGCGGCTCGACCAACTGGTCGGACGAAACCATCGATGGCGCGCCGGCCGCCGATTGGGCGCGCCGCACCGTCACCCAGCTCGAAGGCCGTGACAATGTCCGGCTTTTGCCGCGCACCACGGTGTGGGGCTATTACGACAACAACACGCTTGCCGCGCTCGAACGGGTCAGCGACCACAAGGAGCAGCCCGCCAAGGGCGAGCCGCGCCATCGCTATTGGGCGATCCGTGCCAGATCGGTGGTGCTGGCCACCGGCGCCTTCGAACGGCCGCTGGTCTTCCCCGGCAATGACAGGCCGGGCGTGATGCTGGCGCATGCGGCGGAGCGCTATGCCAACGAGTTCGGCGTGCTGCCGGGCGAGCGGATCGCGCTGTTCACCAACAATGACAGCGCCTATCGCGCGGCCGTCGCCCTGAAGAAGGCCGGTGCGGCGATCGTTGCCATCGCCGACGTCAGGTCCGAGCTTTCGCCAGAGATGCGCAAGCTGGCCACGGAAGCCGAGGCCGAGATCTTTGCGGGCCATGCCGTGGTCGCCACCGAGGGCGGCAAGGCGCTGTCCGGCGTCAAGGTTCAGCGTTTCGACATGGTCACCGGCGCGCTCACCGGCGATGAGCGAAGCATCCATGCCGACTGCCTGCTGATGTCCGGCGGCTGGTCGCCGACCATTCATCTGGCCAGCCAGGCCGGCGCAAAAGCACAATGGGATGCCGCACGCCAGGCATTCCTGCCGCCGAAGCCGACGCAGCATGGGCCGACACAGCAGTGGATTGGCGCCGGCGCTTTCACCGGCAGTTTTTCCACCGCCGAGGCAATCGCCGAAGGCCGCGCCGCCGGCCTTGCAGCGGCCGGCGGAACGAGCACGCCGGCGGCATTGCCCACGGTCGAAGCCGTCCACGGAGATCCCGATCCGGCGCCTGTGTTCGAGATCAGGGCCAAGGGCAAGAGCTTTGTCGACTTCCAGCATGACGTGACGGCGGAGGATGTCCGGCTGGCGCACCGCGAAGGCTTCGTCTCGGTAGAGCATCTGAAGCGCTACACCACGCTCGGCATGGCCACCGACCAGGGCAAGAGCTCCAACGTTCCCGGCCTCGCCATCATGGCCGAGGCGCTGGGCAAGCCGATCCCCGAAGTCGGCACGACGCGCTTCCGGCCGCCCTTCGCGCCCGTTTCGATTGGCTCGCTGGCGGCGGAGCGCTTTGGCGACCTGAAGCCGGAGCGGCTGACGCCGATGCATGATTGGCACCTCGCCAATGGCGCGACCATGTATTCCGCCGGCCTCTGGTACCGGCCGATGATCTACGGGCTGTCAGGCGAAACGATCGAGCAGGCCTATGTGCGCGAAGCCAAGGCGACGCGTGAAAGTGCTGGCATCGTCGATGTCTCGACGCTGGGCAAGATCGCCGTGCAGGGCCCCGATGCCGCCGCGTTCCTCGACCGCGTCTACACCAACATGTTTTCGACGCTCGCCGTCGGCAAGGCGCGCTACGGGCTGATGCTGCGCGAGGACGGCTTCGCTTTCGACGACGGCACCACCTGGCGGCTCGGCGAACAGGATTTCCTTATGACCACCACGACGGCCAATGCCGGCAAGGTGATGCAGCATCTGGAATACTTCCTCGACGTGATCTGGCCGGACCTCAAGGTTCACGTCACTTCGGTGACCGACGAATGGGCGGGTGCGGCGATCGGCGGCCCGAAAGCCAGGCAGATCCTCGCCGCCTGCGTCATCGGCACCGCGGTCGACAATGCGACACTGCCCTTCATGGGCATCGTCCATGGCCAGATCGCAGGCGTGCCGGTGATGATTTGCCGGCTTTCCTTCTCCGGCGAAATGGCCTTCGAGGTCTATTCCGGCGCCGGCCATGGCACCCATGTCTGGGAAGCGCTGATCGAAGCCGGCAAGCCGTTCGGCCTGGTCACCTACGGGCTCGAGGCGCTGGGCACGATGCGCATCGAGAAGGGCCATGTCACTGGCGCGGAGATCGACGGCCGCACCACTGCGCGCGACCTGCATCTCGACTGGATGCTGTCGAAGAAGAAGCCCTTCATCGGCTCGGCGATGATGGACCGCGAAGGCCTGATCGCGTCCGATCGGTTGGAACTGGTCGGCCTGATCGCGCTCGACAACCGGCCGCTCAGTGGCGGCGCGCACATTGTCGAGGCGTTGGACGAGGCCAATCCGCACGGATCGATCGGACACATCACCGCCTGCTGCTATTCCCCGGCACTCGGCAAACATATCGCGCTGGCGCTGGTCCAGGGCGGCAAGGCACGACACGGCACGCGTGCCCATGTCTCCGATCCCTTGCGCAATAGGTTCGGACCGGTCGAGATCGTCTCCAACCATTTCTACGATCCGGAAGGGACCCGCATGCATGGTTGAGCGCCAATCCCCCCTCGAGCCGGAGTTTCATGTCGGCTCGCATGGCAATTTCGAGCATGGCGTCGAGATCCTGCTGACCGAGACGAGGCCGGGCTCGATCGTTCAGCTCGCCGCCTGGCCGGGCGAGGAGAAGAAACTGATCGCTGCCATCCGCAGCGTCACCGTGCTGGCGCTGCCGGACGGCGCCGGCGGGGGCTCGAGCGACGGCGTGAAATCGGTGTTCGGCTTCGCGCCGGGAAAATTCACCGTGGCCGACGAGGCGGAAGGGCTGGCCGCGGCTTTTGCCAAGGCGGTGACGCCTGCCATCGGCACGGTGACGGACCTGTCGCATGGTCGCACCGCCATCCGGATCGCCGGGCCGAAGGCCGAATGGGTGCTGGCGAAATTCTTCACCATCGACTTCGCGCTGCCGGCCTTCCCGGTCGGTGCCGGGAGGTCGACCGCTCACCACGACGTCTTCGCCCAGATTCAGCGCACCGGCGCCGACCAGTTCGACATCTACGTCTTCCGTTCCTTCGCACGTTCGTTCTGGAATGCGCTTTGCCATGCCAGCGAGGAAGTCGGCTACGAGGTGCAGTAGGCGGTGGCGGCATATGGCCGCTTCGCCCCTGCTTCTGGCCTCAATGCCGGCCGGTTCTGCCGCTAGAGAATCGCGCCGCGGGCGGCCATGGTGGAAAAACTGGCCGCCAGATCGGCCCAAGGGATAGAAATCCCGTTTCAGGCTCGGCACATTCGTTTGGTTCGAACATCCCCATGACCGCAGAACTATCCGCCGGCGCCACGGATCGCGCCGATGTGTCGGCCAGAGCCTTGCTCCTGCTGCCGCTGACGGTCGCCTGCGGCGTGTTCATGACCAGCCTCGACCAGAATGTCGTGGTGACGGCTTTGCCCGGCATCGGCGAAAGCCTCGCCCGCCCGCCGAGCCAGCTCGGCCTGTTGATCACCGTCTATGTCGCCAGCCTGATCATCTCGATGCCGCTCGGCGGCTGGGCCGCCGACCGCTTCGGCCTGCGCAACGTCTACTGCTTTGCCTTGCTGGTGTTCGCCACCTCGTCGGCGCTCTGCGGCCTGTCTGATAACATCTGGACACTGGTCGGCGCCCGCGCGCTGCAGGGATTTGGCGGGGCACTGATGGGCACGCTCGGCCAGGTCGTCATCCTGTCGAGCTTCCCGCGCAACCGGACGCTGAAAATCAACATGTATATCTCGGTGGCAAGCCAGACCGGGCCGCTGGTCGGGCCGCTCGTCGGCGGCGCTCTGACCACCTACATTTCCTGGCGCTGGATTTTCTTCATCAACGTGCCGTTCGCGCTGGCGGCGGCAGTCCTTGCCGCCTCGCTGTTCCCGACCATGACCAAGCCCGTTCGCACGCGGTTCGATTTTCCAGGCTTCCTGCTGGTCGGCAGCGGCATGATCCTGCTGGTGTTCGGCATGGATTCGCTTGCCGCCAAAGACGCCGGCGGCGGGATGATTGCCGGCGAACTGGCGCTGGCGGTCATCATCCTGTCGATTGCCTCGCTCTACTGCCTGCGCGTACCCAATCCCCTGCTCGATCTCAAGCTCCTGCGCATCCGCACCTTCCGCATCTCGTTCCTCACCGGCGGCGGGCTGGACACGATCGGGCTGAGTTCCGTCGCCTTCCTGCTGCCGCTGATGTTCCAGCTCGGCTTCGGCATGAGCGCGGTGCAGGCGGGATCGCTGACCTTCGTTGCCGCGCTCGGCTCGGTGATCATGCGTTTCTTCATGCCGCGCGTCCTCAACCGGTTCGGCTTCCGCCGCGTCCTGGTCTTCAACACGCCTGTTGTTGCCGCCATGGTCGCCGGCTTCGCCTTGATGCAGGCGACCACGCCGGTCTGGATCGTGCTTGGCTATATCTTTGCTTTCGGCGTCTTTCGTTCCGTCCAATGGGCCTCGACCGGCAACCTCGCCTATTCCGACATCGCCCCAGACCAGCTCGCTCGCTTCAGCGCGCTCTACTACATCCTCTGGCAGCTGGCGGTGGCGGTCAGCGTCGGCCTGGCTGCGGCCATGCTGTCGTTCCTGGCCGGCGGCGGGCCTGCCGTGACCAATGATTTCCGGATCCTGTTCACGATCGAGGGCGTCATCACGCTCTGCGCGCTGCTTGCCTACCTCAAGCTGACGCCCCAGGACGGCGCCCATGTCAGCGGCCATGGCATGCAGATGAATACCGAATAGCTGAAGTCAGCAGCCGCTCTATTCGCTGAACGTCACCCACTCTTCCAGCGGCACGCGGTCGGTGCGGAAGCCGTTTTCCGGCTTGGAGGTGTCCTCATAGCCGAGCGCCATGCCGCAGACGACGATCTCCTCGTCGGGAATGTTGAGCACCGGCCGGATCTGCCGGTGGTAGGGCGCGAAGGCCGCCTGCGGGCATGTGTGCAGGCCCCTGCCCCGCGCCGCGACCATGATGTTCTGCAGGAACATGCCGTAGTCGATCCACGAGCCCTGGTTGAGGCGGCGATCGATGGTGAAGATCATGCCGACGGGCGCGTCGAAGAAGACGAAGTTGCGGTCGTGCTGGGCACGCATCTTGTCGACCTCGCGGCGGCCGATGCCGAGCGCGCCGTAGAGGCCGAAACCGTTGGCGCGTCGCCGCGTCAGATAAGGTTCGAAGAACTGGGTGGGATAGTAGCGATACTCGTCCCAGTCGGCCTTTTCGGCGCGGATACCGGAACTCAGAATGGCATCCGATATCTGCTGCTTGGTCTCACCCTTGGTGACGTAGACCCGCCATGGCTGCATGTTGGTGCCGGACGGCGCGCGTGCCGCAACCGCCAGAATGTCGCGAACGGTGTTGTCGTCGATCATGTCGGGCAAAAACGCGCGCACCGAACGGCGCGACACGATCGCCTCGTCGACAATCTCGGCCTCATCCGCGATTCGAGCCTTCTTTTCCAACATGGGCCGTCCCTTAGCCATTGCGTCGATCGGACGTCCCCACTCGCCGCTCGCGGCGGAGCCTTTGCATGAACCGTCAAAATCCTGCAAGCAAATCTTGAGCATTGGTGAAAATCTACTTGATTTTTTCATGAGCTTGATTTCTCATGAAATTCGGATTGAAATTTTCATGAAGTGAGCGTTTTGGCGTCTCCTACCGCACGAACATTGCAGGGACCTGACGAACGCGTGCTGGCCAGCGATATCCGCGCGCTGCGCCGGGCACGCGGGCTGACGCTCGCCGAAATCGCGCTGAAACTCGGCCGTTCGGTCGGCTGGGTCAGCCAGGTCGAACGCGGCCTGTCGACGCCGTCGCTCAGCGATCTCAGGGCGTTCGCCGAACTGTTCGGTGTGCCGATCAGCCTGTTCTTCAGCCATGACGTGCCGGTCGAAAGCGAGCGCGGCGTGGTGGTGCGCGCCGGCAGGCGCCGCACCCTTGGCACCAGCGAGACCGGCCTGGTGGAAGAACTCCTGTCGCCCGATCTCGGTGGTAGCTTCGAGATGGTGCGCTCGATCTTCGCGCCGGGCGCGCAGATGAAGACCGAGCAGCTGCGGCCGACCGAGGAAGCCGGCTATCTCGCCTCGGGTATTTTCGAGATCGAGATAGCTGGCGTCTGGCACCGGCTCGGCGAAGGCGATTCCTTCCGCTTCGAAGGCAAGCCCTATCGCTGGCGCAATCCAGGCACCGAGCCGGCGGTTGTCATCTGGGTGGTTTCGCCGCCGGTTTATTGAAATGCATGTCGCCCAAAAGTGTGCAGCGGTTTTGGGATAACGACATGCATCAAAACAAGAAATAGAAGCGCGACGCGCTTCGGTCTGGGAGAAGAACATGGCGGGTTTGCCGAGCACGGCGCGCGTGGTGATCATCGGAGGTGGCGTCGTCGGCACCTCCTCGCTGTATCATCTCGCCAAGGCAGGCTGGACCGATTGCGTGCTCCTGGAGAAGAACGAGCTGACATCGGGCTCGACCTGGCATGCCGCCGGCAATGTGCCGACCTTCTCCTCGTCCTGGTCGCTGATGAACATGCAGCGCTATTCCACCGAGCTTTACCGCGGCCTCGCCGACGCGGTCGAATATCCCATGAATTACCACGTCACCGGCTCGCTGCGCCTTGCCCATACAAAAGAGCGCATGCAGGAATTCCAGCGCGCCAAGGGCATGGGCCGCTATCAGGGCATGGACATCGACGTGGTCGGCGTCGACGAGATCAAGCGCCGTTATCCCTTCATCGAGACGCATGATTTGAAGGGCGCGCTCTATGACCCGAGCGACGGCGACATCGACCCGGCGCAATTGACCCAGGCGCTGGCCAAGGGCGCGCGTGACCTTGGGGCGAAAATCATCCGCTTCTGTCCCGTCACCGGCGTGCGCCGCGAGAAGGACGAATGGGTGGTCACCACGCCGCAAGGCGAGATCCGCTGCGAGATCGTCGTCAACGCCGCCGGTTATCGTGCCGCCGAAGTCGGCCGGATGTTCGGCCGCGAGGTGCCGATGATGGTGATGAGCCACCAATACATCCTGTTCGAGGAAATTCCGGAACTGGCGGCCTGGTCGAAGGAACAAGGCAAGAAACTGCCGCTGCTGCGCGATGTCGATACGTCCTATTATCTTCGCCAGGAAAAGGCCGGCATGAATCTCGGCCCCTATGAGCGCAATTGCCGCGCGCATTGGGCCACCCCTGGCGATCCGATGCCGGAGGATTTTTCCTTCCAGCTCTTCCCCGACGATCTCGACCGGCTGGAACATTATTTGGCAGACGCCGTCGCCCGCGTGCCGATCCTGGGCACGGCCGGCCTTTCCAAGGTCATCAACGGCCCCATCCCCTATGCGCCGGACGGCAACCCGCTGATCGGCCCGATGCCCGGCCTGCCCAACGCCTTCGAGGCCTGCGTCTTCACCTTCGGCATTGCGCAAGGCGGCGGCGCCGGCAAGGTGCTGGCTGAATGGGTCACGCAGGGCCAGACGGAATGGGACATGTGGTCCTGCGATCCGCGCCGCTTTACGTCCTTTGCCTCGGCGCCAGACTATTGCGTCGCCAAGGGCATGGAAATCTACGGCAATGAATACGCCATCCAGTTCCCGCGCCATGCCTGGCCGGAAGGTCGCGACCGTAAACTGTCACCGATCCACGACCGCACAAAGGCGCTCGGCGGCCGCTTCGACGCCTATAATGGCTGGGAACGCGCCACCTGGTATGCGCAACCCGGCGACGACATCTCGGAGGGAGCAACACTGACCTTCCGCCGCGACGGACCCTGGCAGCATCGCGTGCGCGAAGAATGCCTGGCCGTGCGTGACGCCGCCGGCATACTCGACCTGCCGGGTTTCTCGCGCTTCAACCTCGAAGGCCCCGGCGCCGCCGAATGGCTAAGCCTGCAGGTCACCGGACTGGTGCCGAAGCCCGGCCGCATCGGCCTGGTCTATTTCGCCGACGACAAGGGCCGCATCGTCACCGAAATGTCGGTCGTGCGCCACGGCGAGGACCAGATGACGCTGATCACCGCGGCGGTCGCGCAATGGCATGATTTCGAATGGCTGAAGTCTCGCATGCCCGGGGATGCGGCCTTCACCCTGACCGACCGCACCGAGGACTATTCCACTCAGATCCTGGCCGGCCCAAATTCGCGAAGAATCCTCGCCGATGTCTGCGACGCCGACCTCGCCCTACCGTGGCTGACGCATCAGGAAACCAGGATAGCCGGCCGCTGGGCCAAGCTGGTGCGCGTCTCCTTTGCCGGCGAACTCGGCTGGGAAATCCACACCAAGATCGGTGACACCGGCGCCATCTTCGACGCCATCTGGGCGGCCGGGCAGAAGCATGGACTGAAGCCGTTCGGCATGTACGCGCTGGATTCGCTCAGGCTTGAGAAGGGCTACCGCGCCTGGAAGGGCGATCTGTCGACCGACTATTCTATCCTGCAGGGCGGGCTCGAGCGCTTCGTCAAATGGGAGAAGCCCGATTTCCGCGGCAAGGCAGCACTGCAGAACGAGAAGCAGCAAGGCGTGAAGAAGCGCTTCGTCACGCTGGTCGTCGAAAACCCCGGTGATTGCGACGCGCCCTACATGTCGACGCTGTGGCATGGCGGCCAGATCGTCGGCGAGACCACGTCAGGCGGCTGGGGCCATCGCATCGACAAGTCGATCGCGCTCGGCATGCTGCGCGTGGATTTGACCGAGCCAGGCACCTCCGTCGAGGTCGAAATCTTCGGCGACCGTTTCCAGGCGGTCGTGCAGAAGGACGAGCCGCTCTGGGATCCCAGGAACGAGAGGCTGCGCGCATGAAGAATGTCATCCTCACCGATGGTGGCATGGGCCAGGAACTGGTCCGGCGCAGCAAATCCGAGCCGACGCCGTTGTGGTCGGCCAGGGTCCTGATCGACGAACCCGATCTGGTGCGCGACCTGCATGCCGAATTCATCCGCGCCGGCGCCCGCGTGATCACCATCAATACCTATTCGGCGACACCTGAGCGCCTGGCGCGCGAGGGTGCCGAGGACCTGTTCAAGCCGTTGCAGAAGCGCGGCATCGAATTGGCCCGGCAAGCGTGTGACGCAGCCGGCGACGCAGCGATCGCCGGCTGCCTGTCGCCGCTTTTCGGCAGCTACGCCCCTGCGCTGACCATCTCTTACCAGGAGACGCTTGACATCTACCGCCGCATCGTTGCCGAGCAGGCGGATGGCGTCGATCTGTTCCTCTGCGAAACCATGGCCTCTGCCGATGAGGCGCGCGCGGCCGTCACCGCGGCATCGGAAAGCGGCAAGCCGGTCTGGGTGTCGTGGACGCTCGCCGATCACGGCGCGCCGCGGCTGCGCAGCGGTGAAACAATAGCCGCCGCGGCAAGCGCGCTCGATGGCCTGCCGATAGCGGCGCGGCTGCTCAACTGCTGCCGGCCGGAAGCGATCGCCGCCGCCTTGCCTGAACTGATCGACCTCGGCGGCCCGGTCGGCGCCTATGCCAATGGCTTCACCTCCACGGAAGCGCTCAAGCACGGCGGTACCGTCGATGTGCTGCACGCCCGCCACGACCTCGGCCCGGACGCCTATGCCGAGCAAGCGATCGGCTGGGTGGAGGCAGGTGCTGACATCGTCGGCGGCTGCTGCGAAGTCGGACCGCCGCACATTGCCGCGCTGCGCGATCGGCTGCAGCAGGACGGTTACGAAATTTCGGGGGTTTTGCATGCCTAGACCATCGTCTCGCATCTCCGGCATCGTGCCTTCGGGCAAGGATGGCTGGGAGGTTCATTTCGCCGCCTGGACCCGCAAGGAAGCCGGCGAGGACATCATCATGCTGTCGGTCGGCGATCACGACTTCGACACGCCCTCGCAAACGATCGAGGCCTGCGTAACCGCGGTTCGCGGCAGCAATCACCATTACACGCCGCTTCCCGGCCTGCCGCGCCTGCGCCAGGCAATGGCGGCCGCCTCCAGCGCCTGCACCGGCGTCGAGACGACGCCCGATCAAGTCATCGCCACGCCGGGTGGCCAGGCGGCCCTTTATGCGGCCGTGCAGGCCGTTCTCGACCAGGGCGATCATGCCATCGTCGTGGCGCCGTACTATGCCACCTATCCCAACACATTCAGCGCCGCCGGCGCGAGTTTCACCGTCGTCGAGACGCCGGCCGAGGACGGTTTTCAGCCCCGCGCGGACATGATCCGCGCGGCACTCAAGCCCAACACGCGCGCCATCCTGATCAACACGCCGAACAACCCGACAGGCGCGGTCTATTCGCGCGAGCGGCTGGAACAGTTGGCCGAAATCTGCCGCGAGCATGATCTCTGGCTGCTGTCGGACGAGGTCTACTGGACGCTGGGCGGCGGCGAGCATGTCTCGCCACGCTCGCTACCCGGCATGGCCGAGCGCACGCTGGTCATCAATTCCATGTCCAAGAGCCATGGCATGACCGGCTGGCGCATGGGCTGGCTGACCGGTCCGCAGGATATGATTACGCTGCTCATCAACCTCAATCTGGTGACGACATACGGCCTGCCGGCCTTCATCTCGATCGCCTGCGCCGAGGCACTCGAGAACCGTTACGGCGTCAAGGAGATCGCCGAGCGCTACGCGGCGCGCCGCACCGTCCTGCTGGATGCCGTGCGCGGCATGAACAATGTCAGCGTGCGCGGTTCCGAAGGCGGCATGTATGTCATGCTCGACATATCCGATGTCGAACCGGATGACGAAAAATTCGCCTGGGCCCTCCTCGACCAGGAGAAGGTCGGCGTGATGCCCGGCTCCAGCTTCGGCGAAGCCGCCGCCGGCCACATCCGCATCAGCCTCTGCCAGCCCGAGCCCGTACTGCAGGAGGCGGCCGCTCGGCTGCGCCGTTTTGCTTCCAGCTATCGCCGCGAGGCCGCATGACCAAGAGCATCCCCACCAAGGCCCGCGCAGTGATCATCGGCGGTGGCGTTTCCGGCTGTTCGGTCGCCTATCACCTGGCCAAGCTCGGCTGGACCGACAACGTGCTTCTGGAGCGCAAGCAGCTGACCTCGGGCACGACCTGGCATGCCGCCGGCCTGATCGGCCAGTTGCGCGGCTCGCAGAACATGACGCGGCTGGCGAAATATTCGGCCGACCTCTACGTCAAGCTGGAAGCCGAGACCGAGGTCGGCACCGGCATGCGCCAGGTCGGCTCGATCACGGTCGCGCTGACCGAGGAGCGCAAGCACGAGATCTACCGGCAGGCATCGCTGGCGCGTGCCTTCGATGTCGACGTGCGCGAGATTTCGCCGAATGAAGTCAAAGAGATGTATCCACATCTCAACGTCTCCGACGTCGTCGGCGCCGTGCATCTGCCGCTCGACGGCCAGTGCGACCCCGCCAACATCGCCATGGCTCTAGCCAAGGGCGCGCGCCAGCGGGGTGCTGCCATCGTCGAGAATGTGAAGGTCACCAAAGTCCATACCAGGAACGGCCGCGTCACCGGCGTGTCCTGGGCGCAGGGCAACGAAAAGGGCATGATCGAGGCCGACATTGTCGTCAACTGCGCCGGCATGTGGGCCCGCGAACTCGGCGCCCAGAACGGCGTCACCATTCCGCTGCACGCCTGCGAGCATTTCTACCTCGTCACCGAGCCTATCCCCGGCCTCTCCCGCTTGCCGGTGCTGCGCGTTCCCGACGAATGCGCCTACTACAAGGAAGACGCCGGCAAAATGATGCTCGGCGCCTTCGAGCCGGTGGCCAAGCCATGGGGCATGGACGGCATCCGCGAGGATTTCTGCTTCGACCAATTGCCGGAGGATATGGACCATTTCGAACCGATCCTCGAAATGGGCGTCAACCGCATGCCGATGCTGGCCACCGCCGGCATCCACACCTTCTTCAACGGCCCCGAGAGTTTTACCCCGGACGACCGCTACTATCTCGGCGAGGCGCCGGAACTGTCCGGCTACTGGATGGCGACCGGCTACAATTCGATCGGCATCGTCTCCTCCGGCGGCGCCGGCATGGCACTGGCGCAGTGGATCAACGATGGCGAAGCGCCGTTCGACCTCTGGGAAGTCGACATCCGCCGTGCCCAGCCATTCCAGAAGAACCGCCGCTATCTCAAGCAGCGCGTCTCCGAAACGCTCGGCCTGCTCTATGCAGACCATTTCCCCTATCGGCAGATGGCGACGTCGCGCGGTGTGCGCCGCTCACCCCTGCATGAGCACCTGAAGGCGCGCGGCGCCGTGTTCGGCGAGGTCGCCGGCTGGGAGCGCGCCAACTGGTTCGCCCGCGACGGCCAGGAGCGCGAATACCGCTATTCCTGGAAGCGGCAGAACTGGTTCGACAACCAGCGCGAGGAACATCTGGCGGTCCGCAACAAGGTCGGCCTGTTCGACATGACCTCGTTCGGCAAGATCCGCGTCGAGGGCCGCGATGCCTGTGCCTTCCTGCAAAGGCTGTGCGCCAACGACATGGACGTGGCACCGGGCAAGATCGTCTACACGCAAATGCTCAACCAGCGCGGCGGCATCGAGAGCGATCTCACCGTCTCGCGCCTGTCGGACACCGCCTACTTCCTCGTCGTCCCAGGCGCCACGCTGCAGCGCGATCTGGCCTGGCTGCGCCGGCATGTCGGCGAGGAGTTCGTCGTCATCACCGATGTCACGGCGGCGGAAAGCGTGCTCTGCCTGATGGGTCCGGATGCGCGAAAGCTGATCCAGAAAGTCAGCCCCAACGACTTCTCCAACGAGAACAACCCGTTCGGCACGTTCCAGGAGATCGAGATCGGCATGGGCCTCGCCCGCGCCCACCGCGTCACCTATGTCGGCGAACTCGGCTGGGAGCTCTATGTCTCGACCGATCAGGCTGCCCATGTCTTCGAAGCGATCGACGAGGCCGGCACCGATGTCGGTCTGAAACTCTGCGGCCTGCACACTCTGGATTCCTGCCGCATCGAAAAGGCTTTTCGGCATTTCGGCCACGACATCACTGACGAGGACAATGTGTTGGAAGCCGGCCTCGGCTTCGCTGTGAAGACCGCCAAGGGCGACTTCATCGGCCGCGATGCCGTGATGAAGAAGAAGGAAGCCGGATTGAACCGCCGGCTGATCCAATTCTGGCTGAAAGACCCACAACCCCTGCTCTTCCACAATGAAGCCATCCTGCGCGACGGCAAGATCGTCGGCCCGATCACCTCGGGCAATTACGGCCATCACCTCGGCGGCGCCATTGGGCTCGGCTATGTGCCGTGCCAGGGCGAGAGCGAGGCCGATGTGCTGGCCTCATCCTACGAGATCGAGATCGCCGGCGAGCGTTTTGCGGCGGAAGCCTCGCTGAAGCCGATGTATGACCCGAAGGCGGAACGGACGAAGATGTAGCGCCCTCTTCCTTCTCCCCGTTTCACGGGGAGAAGGTGGCCCGATAGGGTCGGATGAGGGCCGCGCCAGCGCCCCAGAATAAGGCAAACGTCCGCGCCGCCCCTCATCTGCCTGCCGGCATCTTCTCCCCGTTAAACGGGAAGAAGGACGCCTAATTCCTCAAAACCTTTCCAGCTTCATCCGCACCTTCGCCAGAAACGCTGCCCGCGTCTTTGGCGTCGAGGCGTCCATCAGATAATGCGCCAGGAAGAACGTCCTGCAGCGTCTCGCGCACAGCGCCCGCATGCCGCGCAACAAGGTCTTGCGTCCGGGCTGGCCGACGACGACGCTCCACCAGGTCGGCGCGCCGCAGGTGGTGATGACGCCGACCTTGGTGACATGCGTCATCAGCGATTTGATCCGCCCTTTGCCCACCGGCAGTTTGAAGGCGACGTCCGTCGCCCACACCCGGTCGAGCCAGCCCTTCAGCATTGCCGGCAGCCCGTACCACCACGTCGGATAGACGAACAGGATTGCTTCGGCCCAACCGAGCAGTTCGAAATGCGGTTTCAGCGCGGGATCCTGCGGCGCCTGATTGTTGTAAGAGCGCCGCTCGTCGCAGCCCATCACCGGGTCGAATTTCTCGGCATAGAGGTCGAGCAGCCGCACCTCCCAACCCTTGGCCTTGAGCACATCAAGAGCGGTGTCGCGGATCGCGGCGCAAAAGCTTTCCGGCACCGGATGGCAATAGACCACGAGGACCCGCATCAGAATGCATCCATGCTCGCCGCAACCTTCGTCATGAAGGATTTTCGCGTTTGGTCAGTCGACAGGTTCATCGCGTAGTGCGCGAGGTAGGTCACCGGCGCGCCGGGCTTTACGGTGGCGCGCAGCATGCGCTTGATCAGCCTGCGTGGCGGATCGCCCATCACAATGGCACGGAACCGGCTACCGCCATAGGTGGTGACGGCCGCGACCTTACGGATGTTGTGCAGCGACGGCTGCACCTTGCCGTCGACCAGCCTGAACGACACGCCGGGCAGGAAGACGCGGTCGAAAAAACCCTTGAGGATCGCCGGAAAGCCGTAGTTCCAGACCGGATAGGAAAGCACCAGCGCCTCGGCACGCAGCAGTCGCTCGACATAAGGCGCCGCCGGGTCCGCGGCGCCCCGCTGGTTGTGATAATCCAGCCTCTCCTGGCGCATCAGCCGCGGGTCGAAATCCTCGGCGTAGAGGTCGCAATCATCGACATCATGGCCCGCCGCCGTCAGCCGCTCGACGATCAACCGGTGCAGGCCGGCATTGAAGCTGGTCTCGACCGGGTGAGCGTAGAGGACAAGGATGTTCACGGGAGGACATCCCGCAGGTCAACGCCAAGCGACGCGTTCGTCATTGCATCACCCCGCCCTCTGCAGCCCCTTGAACAAGAAAGTGCGGCCCGAGCGATAATCATAGTCCGGATTTTCCCAGGCGATCATCTTGCCGGGATTGAGCAGACCTTGCGGGTCGGTCTCGCGCTTGAAGGCGAGTTGCACGGCATCCGTCTGCTTCATGCCACCCTCCTCCAGCGTGTAGCGATGCGGGTTGAAGATCGGGCAGCCATTTTTCTCATGCAGGCGAACGATCTCGTCGAGCCGCGCCTCGGTGGTGAATTTTACCAGCGGCAGGCCGAAACAGGTGATATTGCCGTCCAGCCGCACGAACTCGAGATGCGAAAACACTTCGCCGGGAAACATCGCGTCCATTTTCTCGACCAGCGCCAGCTGATTGGGAAACGGATAGAGCGACTGCAGATAGGTGATGTCGGGATCGACGCGCAGTCCCCTCAGCGTGGTGTGGTTCCAGGCCAGCTCATAGGCCGGCGGCAGACCCTTTTTCTCTTCGGGCGTCGCGGTCGCGGCGTTGAAGACCACCTCGCCGCCAGCGCGCCGGGTGAAGGCGAGGAACGCATCCAGCCCATGCTGCGCCACCATGACGACGCAAATGCTCTGGCCCTCCCTGAAAAACTTCTGGTGGCGCTTGAAATAAAGCTGCGGCACGGGCGCCGCGATCGGTGTGATCAGCTTGGTCAGGATGCCGTCCTGGCAGGCCAGCGCATTGCCGTAGCGCGCCGCGTCCATGAAGGCATCGAAGCCGACAATGACATCGATCCACTCATAGGCCGCCGTCAGCGGCATCTCGACTTCCGTGATGATGCCGTTGGTGCCGTAAGCGTGGGTCACCTTGTGCAGATCCTCGCCGGTGAGTTCGAGCGCCTTCGGCTCGGCCTCCATCGTCACCACGCGCAGGCGCAGCACATTGCCGAAATCGCGCAACCCGCCGAAATTGATCGAGCCGACGCCGCCAGAGCCGCCGGCGATGAAGCCGCCGATCGAGGCGGTGTTGTAGGTCGAGGGCGAGAGCCTGAGCTCCTGCCCGGAATGCGCGCGTGTAGCCTTGTCGATATCGGCCAGAATAGCACCAGGCCCCGTCACCACGCGCCCCGGCGCGATCGACTTGATCTCGTTCATCTCGGCAAGATTGAGCACCACGCCGCCCGACAATGGCATCGCCTGGCCGTAATTGCCGGTGCCGCTGCCGCGCGGCGTCACCGGCACGCCATGCCGGTGACAGGCGGCGAGCACGCGGATCAGCTCGGCCTCGGTCTTCGGCGTCACGATCAGGTCGCCGGTGACATGGTCGAGCTGCTGTTTCAGCACCGGGCTGTACCAGTAGAAATCGCGGCTCTTCTGCTGGACGATGGCCGGATTGTCGTCGAGTTTCAGCCCGTCGAGATCGCGTTTGAGCGCCGAAACGTCCATCATTCCACCATCAGTTCATCGAGTTCGGCATAGTCGGGCAATTGCCGCTCGATCGCGCGGCCGCCGCGCACGACGATGCGATCCGATTCGGGCCGCGACAGCAATTCCGTCCAGCTTCGACCTTTGAACAGGATGAAATCGGCATCGCCGCCGGCCGCAAGCGTGCCAAAACCATCGAGCCGCATCACCTTGGCCGGCGTGGCAGTGACCGCTTGCGGCCAGTCGGCGACCGGATGATCGAAATGCAGGATGCGCGTGGCCATGCGGTAGACCTCCAGCATGTCGAGATCGCCATAGGCGTAGAAGGGATCACGCGTGTTGTCGGAAGCGACGGCGACAGGAATGCCCCTCGCCTTCATCTCGTGCAGCAGCGTCACGCCACGCCAACGCGGCGTGGTCTGGTCCCCGCGCCGATCCTGCAGATAGAGATTGCACATCGGCAGCGACACCACCGCCAGTCCGGCCTTTGCCACCTTGTCCAGCGTGTCCAGCACCTCGAGGTCGGGCTGCCGCGCCAGCGAGCAGCAATGGCCGACGAGTATCTTGCCTTCGAAACCATTCCATAGTGCTGCCTCGGCGATCTTCTTCAGCGAGATCGCCGCAATGTCGTCGGTCTCATCGGCATGGAAATCGAGATCGAGTCCATGCTTGATCGCTTGCGCGAAGACATGATCGAGCAGTTCTTCCAGGTCCGGCACCATATAGGTGACGACGCCGAGCACGCCCTTGGCGGCGGCCACCCGTTTCGCCAGCCTGTCGAACCACTTCTTGTCGCGCACGCCCTCGATGCCGAGCAGGCACGCGCCCTGCAATTCGATGCGGCCGCGCCAGGCCTCGCGCATCGTCTCGAACACCGGCCAGGAGATTTCCTCCTGCGGCGCGACGCTGTCGAGATGGGTTCGCAGCGCTTTGGTGCCATGCGCATAGGCCGAGCGCAGCGAGAAATCCATGCGCTTGGCCAAATCCTCGGCACTCCAACGCGCGACGCGGTCGGCGCCCGCGGCATTGAGCGCACCCATGAAAGTGCCATCGGGATTGGGCTTTCGCGGCCAGATATGGCCCTTGTCGATGTGGGTGTGGCAGTCGACGAAGCACGGCAGCACGATACGACCGGCAAGATCGATAGCCTCCGTCGGTGCCTTCGATTTGCCATGCGCCGCAATGCTGGAGATCTTGCCGTCGGCAATAGCAATGTCGACCAGCGTGAAACCGTCATTGTCGTAAGTCGCGGCAAGACCCGACGTCAGTGACCGGTGAACGCGGGCATTGGCAAGCCGGTATGAAGCTGAGTCCGGAATCAAGGCACTACCGCTCCTGCTTCAGCGCGCTTTCGTGCCAGCGCCTGAGAATAAGATGCGAAATCAGTGACAGCACGAGGAAGATGAGAATGCCGGTCAGCGAGATCAGGAACAGCGCCGCGAACAGTCTTGGCGCGTTCAGCCGGTAGCCGGCCTCGATGATGCGCGAGGCGAGCCCCGACGACTGGCCGGTGGCGCCGGCGACGAACTCGGCCACCACGGCGCCGATCAGCGACAGGCCGCCGGCGATCTTCAACCCGCCGAGAAAATACGGCATCGCCGCCGGCAGCCTGAGATAGCGCAACTGCTGCCAGCGCGTCGCGCCATTGAGCTTGAACAGATCGCGCAGATTGCGGTCGACCGAATTCAGGCCGAGCGTGGTGTTGGACAGGATCGGGAAGAAGGCGACGATCCAGGCGCACAGCAGAAGCTTGGTCGTCTGGTTGTTCACATAGATGTTGATCAGCGGAAAGATCGCCACGATCGGCGTCACCTGCAGCACGATAGCGAACGGGAAGAACGACATCTCCACCCATTTCGATTGCGCGAACAGCACCGACAGGCCGACGCCGCCGATGACCGCCAAGGCCAGGCTGAGAAAGGTGATGCGCAAGGTGACCAGCAGCGAGGAGAACAGCAGGCCGGCATCGTTGTAGAGCGTCTGCAGCACCACGCCGGGGCGCGGCAGGATATATTGCGGGATCTCGTTCCACACGCAGATGCGGTCCCACAGCCAGATCGCCAGGATCATTATCGCCAGCGGCAGCAGCCAGCGGCCGACCCGCTCGAGCCGCTCCTGGCGCACACGGCGCGCTTCCTCGGGGTCGAGTTTCAACGTGCCGTCAATGACCGTCATGATGCGGGCCCGCTGTTGAATTGATGGCATTGACCAGCACGTCGGAGGCCTGACGGCAAAGGGCTGCATAGTCCGGCGAGGTGCGAAACGCCTCGTCGCGCGGATAGGCCGCCTCGATGGCGAGTTCGTCGAACACCCGGCCCGGCCGCGCCGCCATGACGACGACCCGGTTGGACAAAAACACGCTTTCGAAAACGCTGTGGGTGACGAAGACGACGGTGAAGCGTTCGTCCTGCCACAGCTCCAGAAGGTCGTTGTTGAGCTTGAAACGGGTGATCTCGTCGAGTGCCGCGAACGGTTCGTCCATCAGCAGCACGCGCGGCTTGGTCACCATGGCGCGCGCGATCGAGACGCGCATCTTCATGCCGCCCGACAGTTCGCGCGGCACGGCGTTCTCGAAGCCGGTCAGGTGAACCCGCGCCAGCATTTGCGTGATCGCCGGGGCGGCCTTGCCGCGGGAAACGCCTTTCAGCCTGAGCGGCAGCCAGACATTGTCGAAGACGCTGGCCCAGGGCAGCAGCGTCGGCTCCTGGAAAACGAAGCCGATATTGGCGCGGTCGAGCGAGCCGCCGCCGCGCCAGTCAAGCACGCCGGAGGTCGGCGTCGACAGGCCGGCGATCAGCCGTAGCGCCGTCGACTTGCCGCAACCGGACGGCCCGAGCAGGCTGAGGAAATCGCCTTCCCGGATCGTCAGGTCGACATTGCTCAGCGCCGTCACGCCGTTGGAAAACACCTTGCCGACGCCGCGCAGCGCCAGCAAGGTCGGAGCGACGTCCGATGCCGGCGCTCGCGCCACCTTTTCCCCTATCATGCTCAGGCTGGCCTATTTCTTCAGGTCGAGCCCGACGCCCTTGTTGACGAAGGCCAGCGTGTAGGCCTTCGTAATGTCGATGCCTTCCGGCGTAACCTTGGCTTTGACCATCTTGTCATAGAAACTCTTGATGCGCGCGTCGGTCATGGCGCCGATGCCGAGTTTCTCGGTATCACCGGAATCGGCAAGGCCGAACTTCTTCATCTGCTCGATCGAGAAAGCGATCTGCTCGTCGCTCATGTCAGGATTGTCTTTCTTGATCATGTCGTTGGCGGCCTTGTTGTCGCCGTAGAGGTACTTGTACCAGCCCTTGGCCGAGCCATCGACGAAGCACTGGACCACCTCCGGCTTCTTGTCGATCGTGTCCTGCATCACCTCGATCGTCGTCGAATACGTGTCCCAGCCATAGTCGGCGAGCAGAAACTGGTTCGGAACGAAGCCGCCTTCCTTCTTGACCGCGAACGGTTCCGAGGTGACGTAGCCCTGCTGGATCGACTTCTTGTTGGCGAGGAAGGGAGCGGTGTTGTAGGTGTAGGGCGCGCGCTTGGCGGCGTCGAAGCCGAGTGCGGTGACCATCCACTGGAAGAAGGTCTGCACGCCTTCGTCACCCAGTATGTACTGGTCGGCGTTCTTCAGGTCCTCCCATTTGTCCAGCCCCTCGCCGGGATGGGACATGATGACCTGTGGGTCCTTCTGGAAATCGGCCGCCACCACGCGCATCGGAATGCCTTGCTGGACGGCGTCGAAAGCCGACAGCAAGTTGCCGCCCATGTAGAAATCGATCTTGCCGGCAAGCAGCATCGGCCGGCCGCTGACCTGCGGTCCGCCCTGCATGATGGTGACATCGAGGCCGCAGGCGGCATAGGTGCCGTCCGCCACGGCCTGATAGTAACCGCCATGTTCCGGCTCGGCCAACCAGTTGGTGCCGAAGGTGACTTTTTCATTCGCCGCGGCCCCCAGCGTGCCGGCCGCCAGCAGGGCCGCCGCCGCTACCGAGATCTTCCGTTTTGCATACATCGACAACCACCCTCTGTTTGCTCCGGCGCCACGCGCCAGGCTCGACACCAAAGATTCAAGAAGCAAGACACATGCCACCGGCGGCTCGCGCCGGAACCCGCCCGCCTGCACCACAGCCATCTGCGAAAGCCGGAAAGGTCGTGCTGCACCGAAGGCATCGTGCCTATTTTTTGAACGCCTGTCCACAATCGCACCAGCGACATCCCAAGCCATCTTGAAGCTGTAGTGAATACGGCCTTAGGCTGACGGCATCCAGGAGATTGCCATGTTCAGATTCCTCACCCCGAAGTCGATCAAGCCACCCTTTGCCCGCTACAGCCACGGCGTCGAAGTGCCGGCGGGCAAGCGGCTGGTGCTGTGCTCGGGCCAGGTGGCGATCACGGCGGACGACCAGATTCCCGAGGACGCCGGCGCCCAGGCCGAACTCTGCTTCCGCAACATCGAGGCAATCCTCGGCGAGGCCGGGCTGGGGCTCGGGGACATCGTGCGCATCAACGCCTATGTCACCGACCGCGCCCATTTGCGCCCCTATATGGATGTCCGTGACCGGCTGTTTTCGAGCCCGGCGCCGGCCTCGACGCTGATGATCGTTTCCGGCTTTGCCCGTCCGCAATTCAAGGTCGAGGTCGAGGTCATCGCTGCCGGGTGATCGACAGCAGGCCTGTGCCGCGCTAGGTCTCACCGTTCATCGAAGAGGCATGACATGACCGCTGCAAAAAGACGCGTCTGGTGGGGCGACTACCGGACAACCGAATACGCCTCGATCGATCCGGAGGCGACGATCGCCGTTCTGCCGGTGGCCGCGATCGAGCAGCATGGACCGCATCTGCCTGTCTCGACCGACACCTCGATCATGAACGGCATGCTCGACACGGTGATCGCCCGCCTGCCCGACGATCTCGACATCCGCATCCTGCCGGTCCAGGCGGTGGGCAAGTCGAACGAGCACCTGCATGCGCCGGGCACGCTCACTCTGCCGGCAACGACGCTGGTCGAGGCCTGGACCGAGCTTGGCATGTCGATTGCGCGCGCCGGGGTGCGCAAACTCATCGTCGTCAATTCGCATGGCGGCAATGAAGAGATCATGGGCATCATCACGCGCGAATTGCGGGTACGCGAAAAGATGCTGGCGGTGAAGACGAGCTGGCAGCGCTTTGGCCGCCCGGCCGGCATGTACACCGAACTCGAGGACCGCCACGGCATCCATGGCGGCGATGTCGAGACCTCGCTGATGCTGCATTTCCGGCCGGACCTCGTCGACATGGCCAAGGCCGACAATTTCGTTTCCAATGTCGCCAAGGCCGAGAAGGAATTTTCGCTGCTGCGCCACACCGGCACCCACGCCTTCGCCTGGATCGCCACCGATCTCAACCCGAACGGCGTGGTCGGCGACGCCAGCATCGCCACGGCGGAAAAGGGCCGGCTGACGGCAGAGCATCAGGCCGACGGTTTCATCAGCCTGCTCAGGGATGTGCGCAAGGCGAAGCTCGCCGACTGGCTGAAATAGGCGCCTAAGTCACAATCGCGCCTTCGCAAAACACTCCCGCATCAGTAGTGTCTCAGTTTGAATTTCAGCGACGCTTTCGAGACTCGGCAGTCCGCCTTGAACTGAGACACTACCCCCGCATCTGAGATTTTGACAAACTTTGCCAAAATGGATCATACTGCGCGGGATATGGAGGCCGATATGGCAACAATGAACGTATCATTGCCTGATCCGATGAAGGATTGGGTTGAGGCGCAAACCGAAACGGGTCGCTACGCCAACGCGAGCGACTATGTCCGCGATTTGATCCGTCGGGATCAGGAGCGCAACGACAACATTGCCGCCATGCAACGCTTTGTCGATGACGGATTGAAGAGTGGCATCGGCAATCGATCCAGGGACGCGCTCTTTACTGAGGCAGTCAAGCGCGCTGGAAAGTCACCCGGCAACGGGTAATGGGATTTCGCCTTTCTTTAGCCGCGGAAGAGGACATCATCGGTATTGCCGAGCAAGGGGTGCGCCTGTTCGGTGCTGTGCAGGCTAGACAGTATCATGACGAGTTGTTCGCGATCTTTGATCTGATCGCTGCCAGTCCCCGAATGGTACGGGAGCGGCTTGAATTGTCGCCACCAATGCGTATCCATCCCTTCAAAGCCCATCTTGTCGTCTACCGGATAGAAGTCGACGGCGACGTGTTCATTGTGCGGGTACGCCACGGGCACGAAGATTGGGCGAATGAAGGCACTCGATAGTCCTACAGCGATGTATGGGCACCGCTAGCCCATGATCTTCAGCTCGAACGGCGTGCCTTCGAACGCGTCGGCGCCGCGCCCGATCGACTGGATCGCCTCGATCATCCGGCCATTGCGCTCCAGCAGCGCGTCGGCCACGGCAATGAGCCGCGGATTGGGCGTCGCCGAGGGCGACAGCGCCCGCAACGTCTGGGCCAGTTCGGCTTCGTCGCGTTTCGGCGCCAGTGCGGCGGCGATGATGTAGGCCGAAGCGGTCGAGCGGCTGATGCCGGCATAGCAATGCACGACCATCGGCTTCGCCCGATCCCAGCGGCGGGCGAAATCGAGCACGTCGCGGACATGCTCCTCGCCCGGCATGGTCATGCCGTCCTGCGCCACCACAATGTCGTGCATGACCAGATGCAGATGGTTTTCCCGGGCGATCGAGGCCGGTCGCACCACCTCGGTTCCGGCGGCGAGCAGCGACAGCATGCGGTCGGCGCCGGTCCTTGCCACCGTTTCCGCGACCTTTGCCAGCGAGCAGACATGGATCATTGTTTCGAGCCCTTCGATTGATCCTCGCGCCGCGACGCCCATTCGGCAAGAGCGGATTCGAGCCGCTGCCATTCCACCTCGCTCCCCGGCAGGCCGGCCCGCAACACAAACGGCCGGTCGTTGAAGTGGCGAAGCAGAATGCCCCTCTCGCCAAGCGCCGAAAACAGGCAGGCGGCATCCGGAAGGCTGATATAGCGGAACAGCGTGGTACCGCCCGCTACAGGCACGCCGAAACGGCCGAAGAGTGCGTCGAGCCGCGCCGCACCCTCGGCGAGTGATGCCCGCATTGCGTCCTGCCAGCCAATATCGGCAAGCGCGCGAATGCCGTATTCCAGCGCTGGGCCAGCGACGGCCCATGGCCCGAATTGCATTTCCAGCCGTTCGACGGTCGCGCTATCGGAAAGCGCGAAGCCAAGCCGCAGGCCGGCTAGCCCAAAGAATTTGCCGAACGAGCGCAGCACGACGAGGCCGCCTTGATCTGCATCTCCGGCGAGGCTGTGTTGGCGCGGCCCGACATCCATGAACGCCTCGTCGACGACCAGCAGCCCGCCTCTGGCGCGCAGCCCGGCGGCCAGTGCCAGCAGCCGGTCGCGCCCGATGACGCGCCCATCCGGGTTGTTCGGATTGACGATGACGGCAAGGTCGGCCTGCGCCAGCGCCGCAAAATCGCTGACTTCGCTCACCTGATGCCCCGCGATCGCCGCTGCGCGCGCATGTTCGGCATAGGTCGGCCCCAGCACCAGAGCCTCGCGGGGCCTGACCAGCGATGCCACGCGCGGCAGCAGGATCTGCGTGCCGGGCGCCGCGACGACATTGGCCGGCGACGGCGCGCCATAAGTGCTGGCCGCGATCTCCATCAGCTCACGCGCCCGTGCCTCTTCCGGCAATCGCCACAGCGAGGTGGCGGGCAGGTCGAAAAGCGGGTAGGAGTGCGGGTTGATACCGGTCGAAAGGTCGACGAAAGGCAGAGGAGCGTTGGGGAAAAGCGCCCTCGCCCTGCCAAGACTCCCACCATGGTCCACCGCTCCATCAAGAAGCTTCATGTCTGTCCTGATCGCTTTCCTGTCACTGGCCGTCGAATTTGTCCTGGGTTACCCGGACTGGCTCTTCCGCGCCATCGGCCATCCGGTGACGTGGTTCGGCAGGCTGATATCCTTTCTCGACTTGAGGCTCAACCGCGCCACCGATCCCGACGCGTTGCGTCGCCAACGTGGCGTCCAGGCGCTGCTGATCATCGTGCTGGTACCGGCGGTGATCGGCCTCTGCGTCCAGCTTGTCCTGCTCTGGTTCGTGCCCCTGGGGTTCTTCATCGCCGCGCTTCTGGCGACATCGCTGCTGTCGCAGAGGAGCCTCTACGAACATGTGGAGGCCGTGGCTGACTCGCTCGAATCGGGCGGCCTCGCAATGGGCCGTGTCGCCGTCTCGCGCATCGTCGGCCGCGATCCCGATGCGCTCGACCGTGCCGCCGTCTGCCGCGCGGCGATCGAGAGCCTGGCCGAGAATTTTTCCGACGGCATCGTCGCCCCCGCCTTCTGGACAGGTGTTGGCGGGCTCGCCGGCGGCGCTGCCTACAAGGCCGCCAACACCGCCGATTCGATGATCGGCCACCGCACCCCCCGCCACGAGGCTTTCGGCTGGGCGGCGGCGCGCTTCGACGACTGGATCAACCTGCCGGCATCGCGGCTGACGGCGCTGCTGATCGTGCTGGCGGCTTTCCTGGTCAAGGACGCCGATCCCCGCAATGCCTGGCAGGCGGTGCGGCGCGATGCCAAAAAGCACCGCTCTCCCAATGCCGGCTGGCCGGAAGCGGCCATGGCCGGCGCGCTTGGCCTGGCGCTTGCAGGCCCGCGCAGCTATGGCGGCATCGTGGTCGACGACGTCTTCATGGGCGAAGGCGGCCTCCGCGACGTCGACAGCGGCGACATCAGGCGGGCGCTGAAACTCTACCGCGTCGCCGATTATTTGCTGATCGCGTTGTTCGCCGTGGTTTCGGTCATCGCCGTTCTTGCGTTCTAGAACTCGATCCCCTGCTGCGCCTTCACGCCTGCCGAGAAGTGGTGTTTGGTCACGCCCATCTCGGTGACCAGATCGGCCGCCTCGACCAGCGCCGGCTTGGCGTTGCGGCCGGTGACGACGACATGCAGGCCCTCGCGGCGCGCCTTCAGCGCCGCAACCACCTTGTCGAGATCGAGATAATCGTAGCGCAGGGCGATGTTGAGCTCGTCAAGCACGACAAGGCTGATCGAGGGATCGGCGATCAACTCCAGTGCCTTGGCCCAGGCGGCCTCGGCGGCGGCGATGTCGCGCTTCAGATCCTGCGTCTCCCAGGTAAAGCCCTCGCCCATCGCATGCCAGACGACGCGGTCGCCGAAAGCGGCAAACGCATCCTTCTCGCCGGTGTGCCACTTGCCCTTGATGAACTGGACGACGCCGACGCGCTTGCCATAGCCGAGCATCCGCAGCGCCAGGCCGAAGGCGGCCGTGGTCTTGCCCTTGCCCGGACCGGTGTTGACGATCAGCAGTCCCTTTTCGACCGTCTTGCTCGCCACCTCGGCATCCTGCACCGCCTTGCGCTTGGCCATCTTGGCGCGATGGCGTTCTTCGTCCCGGTCCTCGGTGGGCTTGTTGTCGATGTCGGTCATGTCACTTCACCTTGAGCGGTAGCCCCGCCACCATCAGCAGCACCGTATCGGCGATCGCCGCGACCTGCTGGTTGAGCCGGCCGGCGTCATCGCGAAAACGGCGCGCCAGGGCATTGTCCGGCACGATGCCTTGCCCGACTTCGTTGGAGACTACGAACCAGGGGCCGCGCGGCCGCGACAGCACATCCGCCAGCCGCCGGCACTCGGCGCCGACGTCGTGATCGGCCAGCATGTGATTGGTCAGCCACAGCGTCAGGCAGTCGATGAGCACCGGCTGGTTGTCCGGCAAGGCCTCGAGCGCGCCGGCAAGGTCGAGCGGCGCGTCGATGGTCGTCCAGCCCTCGCCGCGCCGCGAGCGGTGCAGCGCGATGCGCTCGCGCATTTCGTCGTCATAGGCTTGCGCGGTGGCAATATAGGTCCACGGTGACGGCAACGCCGTCGCCAGGATTTCGGCATGCGCGCTCTTGCCGGAGCGCGCACCGCCGATGATGAAGGTCAGCTTGTTGCGATCAGGCAAAGCTGTCGCGCAGGCTGGTCGCCGTGCCAGTGAAGCGTCCGCGCACCACGCCGACGACGGCGCCGAGGACCAGCCAGAACACCAGATTGGTCAGCGTCACCGCCACCACGAACTGGTGGTGCAGGCCCTCCGGGATCGGCGTCTCGAAGCTGTCGGGCTGCGGCGCGCCGACAATGTGCGGAGCAACGATCAGCGCCACCGCAAGGATGGCCAGCGGTAGCGACTTGCGGAATGCGATCAGGCCGAGCCCGATAGCGGTCGCGATCACGGTTGCCACCCACCAGATCTGGCGCTGCGTCAGGTCGGCGGCCGGCATGGCCGGCAGTTCCGGAGGCAGGCCGAGACCGGGCGCCAGTGTGAAGATGGCAAAGCCGGCCAGACCCCAGAACACGCCCTGGCGCCAATTGCCGATGCCGCCGGCGAATTCCGAAACCGCGACCAGGATCAGCGCGAAGCCTATGCCGGTGACAACATTGGACACCACGTTGAAGGCAAAGCGCTCGAAGCCGTCGGCCGGTGCCCAGCCTTGGTCTTCGGCCGGAGCGGCGGCTGCGGCCGGTGCCGGGGTCGCGGCGCTCATCGAATTTGCCGCCGGTGCGGCCGAACTCATCGCGTTGCCACTGGCGGCCCCAGTCGGCGCCGCGGCATGGTCATGGCTATAGCCGCCTTCGGCCTGTTCGTAGACTTCCGCCTTGAGGATCAGCGGTACGGTGGCATAGGCCTGCATGCAGGCAAGAACGACGCCGGCCACGAGCCCTGCGATCGCCGCGATGAACACGACGTTGCGAAACAGATTCATGATGTCAGATCCTCGTCAGTGGCAGGGAAACGCCATCGAATGCCGGTTGTCATGACCGGCATTGTGGACCGCTTCGATATGCGAGAAGCCGACAAAGCCGATGATGAAGGTGCCGAGCAGTGCGGCGAGCGCCAGCTGCATGAAGCGCGACTGCGAGGAGACGGAGGCGCCGAGGGAGACGGAAGCGGTATTCATATCTTGTCCTTTCACCCTCCACCCGAGGGCCTGTCAGTTTTGCCGTCGTCGGCAGGTCTCCTGGCTCACGGATCAGCGCCCTTCCCCACCTTCCCGAAGACGAACCTTCAGTGGCATATGGAGAGGACTACCGCACACAGTTGCGGGGGCAGCCACGGCATTGGGCAAGAATTTCGCCCGCACCGCATTCCCTCTTGGCTCCAAAACGGAACCGACGACTGCATGACTATAGGGAAAATCGCGACACGCGGCAAACCAAATTCCGCCGGCAAACAGCGCGATTGCGCCATGCCGTTTCCAGGCACGAGAATTGACAATTCTTCCTGCCGGGTGTCGGCTGGCCGCTTCACAGGAAGCCAGCCATGCAGCCCACTGCCAGCGAGCGCGCCCCTTACAATGGCCTGACCCAGGCCGAACCGACCCTGCCCTCATCGGCCTATTGGGATGGTGAGAAGTACCAGCGCGACCTCGATGCCATTTGGTACAAGAACTGGCTGCTCATCTGCCGCGAGGCCGATCTGGCCCAGCCGCTGGCCTTCCGCCGATTCCGCATCGGCACGCAGGACATCGTCGTGCTGCGCGACGACACCGGCGCGCTGCGCGCCTTCCACAACACCTGCCGCCACCGCGGCTCGCAGCTTTGCCAGGAGAGCGAGGGCCGGCTGAAGGCGCGACTGATCACTTGCCCCTACCACGCCTGGTCCTATTCGCTGCGCGGCGACCTCGTGCGCGTGCCGTCGAAATCCTTGCCCGTTGGCTTCGACAAGGCCGACCATCCGCTCTACCGCGTCGCGCTCTCGGTGTGGCGCGGTTTCGTGTTCATCAATCTGCAGGATGATGCGGCGGGCTCAGCGCAGGCATCCTTCGACCCGGCCTCCGGCAATCTCGGCAACTGGCCGCTGGAAACGCTGGTATCAGGCCATGTGCTGCGCAAGGTAATGCACTGCAACTGGAAGATCTTTTGGGAAAACTTCAACGAGTGCCTGCACTGCCCGGGCGTCCACAAGGACCTCTCGCGGCTGGTGCCGATCTATGGCCGCGGGCTGATGAGCCGGCACGACGATCCCGAATGGACGCGCCATGCCGACAATGACGCACCGGAATTTTCCGGCGGCCTGCGCGCCGGCGCCGAGACCTGGTCGCGCGACGGCCAGGCGCACGGGCCGGTCTTCTCCGGATTGACGCCAGCCGAACGCGCCGCCGGCCAGACCTACGCCACCAGCCTGCCCTCGATGTTCATCGTCGGTCATGTCGACTATGTCAGGACCGTACGCCTGGTGCCGCTCGGCCCGGAAGAGACCGAACTTGTCGCCGAGTGGCTGTTCGCGCCCGAGGCGCTGGCCGCGACCGATATCGACAACATCGTCGCCTTCGGCACACAGGTGCTGGAAGAGGACGCCGCCATCTGCGAGGTCAACCAGAGGGGCCTGCGCTCGATGCGCCACCAGGCCGGCGTGCTCATGCCCGAGGAGTATGAACTGCACCGCTTCCACAACTGGGTGCGCGAGCGGCATGCGGCACTTTCACCGTGATCCTCACAGAGACTTCGGCAGGTAACGCCAGGTCACGAACCCGCAAACCGCCGCCAGCAGGCCGAGCGTGACGAACACCGAGCCCAGTCCGAAGAAGGCCAGCACCACCGAATAGACCAGCGGCGGCGTCAGCTCGGAAAAATCGAGATAGGTGCGGTAGACCGCCGCCATCTGCGCCCGCTCATAGGAGCGCACCGAACGCATGAAGGCGGTCGAGCCCAACGCATCGAGCGCTATGGTGAAAAAGGCGCCGCACAACAGGAAGGCGCCGGTGAGCAGCGGCACGGTTTCGCCGACCGTGCCCGCCGCCAGAAGCATCGCCGACATGGCGAAATAGGCAAATGTCATGGTGCGCCGGCCGCCAAAGCGTTTTCCGGCCTTGCCCCAGAAGATCGCCATGAACAAAAGCGCGTTGCCGGCCGAAACCAGCAGACCGCCGGCCAGCTTGCCCTCGCCGGTGATCACCATGAACAGTGGCCCATAGACGAAGAACGTCGTCCAGAAGCAGGAGCGACCGAAGGCGATCAGCCAGGCAAGCCTCAATCTGGGCTGCGCGACGAAGCGGCCGATATTGGCGAGCGGATTGGCCGGCCGTGTCTTGCCGGGCCGGATCGACGGGTTGTCGCCCAGCCGATAGGTCCAGAACAGTGCGAGCAGGGCCAGCGCGAACACCGCCACCGCACCATGCGCGGCGTAGATGCCGAATCGCGTGTAGAGGAAGATGCCGAGCGTCGGCCCACCGGTCCAGGCGAGCATCGACCACGCCATGCGCAGCGATTCGGCCTGCATGAAGTCGGTCTTGCGGATGTGGTCCATGATGTAGAGATTGAGCGTGATCGAAAGTGCACTGGCGCCCATCACCCGGCACAGCATGCCCGCCAATTGCCCGGCCAGCGTATGGGTGACGAAGAACAGCGAGCCGATGGCGAGCAGGCAGGCGCCTGCGGTGTAGACCCAGCGCCGGGCAAAACGGCGGATCAGCATCGGCATGAACAGGGTCACCGACAGGCCGAGCAGCGCCACGATGGTGTAGAGGATCGAGACGATCTGCTCGTTGTGCAGGATCTCGTAGGCCTGGATTGGGATGACGCTCGACACCGTGGCGCGAGCGAAGGATTCGACAGCATAGAGCGAGGCGAAGGTGCGCGCATCCGCGGCCCTGAGGGCCGGAAGCCAGATCGGATGGCGCACATGGGTGGACATTGCTTCCCCAAAGCAGAATCACCGGTCAAATCTGCCTTGGCCGTTCCCGGACGATTAAGAGGAAACCGACGCATAGGCCGTGAAAAGCGAAGTCGGTCAACGACTTCCCGGCGCTGGCCCAAGGTGTGTTGAGATTCAGGTCAGGCCGAGCCGAAAAATGGCGGTTTTCGAGAACTGGAGCGGAGCGGACATTCAGGTCCGTGAGCACCGGAAGCGCAGAAAGCCGCCGTTTGCAGGCCGGCATCACCTGAATATCGGCACACCTCAAAGCGTCGCTTGATCCGGTGCCCCGGCCTTCTTCTGTCCGGTCCAACCGTGATAGTTCTCACGCAGGGCTGAATCAGATCGCGAGACCATGACCATCCATACGCCGACCGCACCCGTTCCGGAGCCTTCGAAGCGCATCATCGCCATAGACATCGTGCGCGGCGTCGCGCTGCTGGCCATGGCGAGCTACCATTTCACCTGGGACCTGGAATTCTTCGGCTATACCGATCCAGGCCTCACCGCCTTCGGCTGGTGGAAGATCTACGCGCGCTGCATCGCTTCGACCTTCCTGTTCCTGGTCGGCGTCAGCCTCTACCTCGCGCATGGCCAGCAAATCCGCTGGAACGGTTTCTGGAAGCGTTTCGCCATGGTCGCCGGAGCGGCGATCGCCATTTCGGTGGTCACCCGCATCGCGACGCCGGACGGATTCATCTTCTTCGGCATCCTGCACGAGATCGCGCTCGCCAGCCTGCTCGGCCTCGCCTTCCTGCGGCTGCCGGCCCTGCTGACGCTTGTCGTTGCGGCGCTGGTCATCGCCGCGCCCGTCTATCTGCGCTTCGAAGCCCTGGACCATCCCTGGCTGTGGTGGATCGGCCTGTCGGCGATCAATCCACGCTCCAACGACTATGTGCCGCTGTTTCCATGGTTCGGCGCGGTGCTTGTCGGCATTGGGGTGGCGAAACTCGTTTCAGCCTCCGGCCTGCGAGCTCGCCTGGCGAGCCTCATGCCCGGCCGCCGGGCCAATCCGCTGGTCTTCATCGGCCGCCACAGCCTCGCTTTCTACCTGATCCACCAGCCGCTGCTGATCGGCTGCGTCTGGCTGTTCTCGCAAGTCATGCCGGCCCAGGTCGAAACCGTGCAGGTCAATTTCCTCAAAACCTGCCAGCGCTCATGCGAGCAGACGCGCAACGCGACCTTCTGTTCGAGCTATTGCGGTTGCATGCTGACGACGCTCGAGGGCGAGGCCGCGCTTGATCGGCTCGAGAACAACGACCAGACTGCGGAATTCCGAGCGCATCTGGGCGATCTGGCCGCCAGCTGCACGGGCCAGACCGAGGACAAGATGGACGAGGGAGGAACGCAATGACCGAAACCCAGCCGAAGCCGGGTGTGATACCGTGGCCGCCGGTGATCTACGTCGCGGCAATCGCCATCAGCGTGATCCTTGGCCTGCTCTATCCGCTGCCCTGGATCGGCGACCTCCTGGGCGACCTGCTGTTTGCGGCCGGCTGGGTGGCGCTGTTCGGCGTCGCGGCACTGTGGTTCACCGCCATCCGCACCATGGTCCGGGCCAGGACGACGCTCAACCCCAATGCGGTGCCGGACCACCTCGTCACCACAGGTCCATTCGGCATTACCCGCAACCCGATGTATCTGGCCAACACGCTGCTTTTGATCGGCGTCGCCTTTGTCACGGGGATCGTCTGGTTCCTGCCGCTGGCGTTCATCGCCGCCTTCGCCACGCAGAAGGTCGCCATCGAGCGTGAGGAAAAGATGCTGGCGGCGAAGTTCGGCAAGAAATACCGGGATTACGCAAAAAGGGTGCGGCGCTGGATCTGAGCGGCGTTACGTATTGACGCCGAGCTCCACCAGCCGCTCGACGCAGGATTCCTCGGCCTGGTCGAGCTCGGCCAGCGTCTCCTCGAGGTCGCGGCGCTTCTGGCGCAGATCCTCACGCTTTTCCTCGATGCGCTTGATCATCAGCTTCAGCTGTCCGACCTCGCCCGGCGGCTCCTTGTACATCTGGATGATTTCGCGGATCTCGTTGATAGAGAAACCGAGCCGCTTTCCGCGCATGATCTGCCGGATGAGATGGCGGTCGGACGGGCGAAACAGCCGCGTGCGACCCCGCCGCACCGGTTGCACCAGCCCCTCGTCTTCATAGAAACGCAGCGTCCGCGTCGACACGTCGAATTCGCGGGTCAGTTCGGTGATTGAATAATATTCCCGCATTGTCGCTCCATGCCCGAACCCCGGGCAACGCCACGCGGCGCTGCCTCCCGTCCCGAACCAAACCCTTGCCCGCCGGAATCGACATGGCCCCCGCGCGAGCCTCGCACGGCATTTACGTAAAAGTCAATTGAGGCTACCTGACGCCGAACCACCAGCTTGCAAGGCCGAGGAAGGCGAAAAAGCCGACGCAGTCGGTGACGGTGGTGACGAAAACCGCCGACGCCACGGCCGGATCGATCTTGAACCGGTCGAGCATGAGCGGGATCAGGATGCCGGCAAGGGCGGCCGCGAACATGTTGATGATCATCGCCGCGCCGATGATCCCGCCCAGATTGGGATCGCGAAACCACAGCGCCGCGACGATGCCGATCAGAACGGCAAAGACAATGCCGTTGATGAAGCCCACACCCATTTCGCGGCGGATGATGCGGGCGGCATTGTAGATATCGAGATCCTTCGTCGCCAGCGCCCGCACGGTGACGGTCATGGTCTGCGAACCGGCATTGCCGCCCATGCCGGCCACGATCGGCATCAGCACGGCGAGCGCCACGATCCGCTCGATCGTGTGGTCGAACAGCCCGATGACCGATGCCGCCAGAAATGCGGTGACAAGGTTTACCAGCAACCAGGGAACGCGCGAGCGCGAGGTTGCAAACACCGTGTCGGAGAGTTCCTCGTCGCCGACGCCGCCCATGCGCAGCAGATCTTCCTCGGCTTCCTGCTGGATGACGTCGACGACATCGTCGATGGTCAGCACGCCGACCAGCCGCTCGTTCTCGTCGACGACGGCGGCCGACAAAAGATCGTACTGCTCGAATTCCCGCGCCGCCTCTTCCTGATCCATGGTCGCCGGAATGGCGTGCCGCGTCTCATGCATGACATCCTCGACCTTGACAGCGCGCTTGGTGCGCAGGATCTGGTCGAGATCGATGGCGCCGACGAGCTTGAAGGTCGGGTCGATGACGAAGATCTGGCTGAAGCGGTCGGGTAGGTTCTTGTCCTCGCGCATGTAGTCGATGGTCTGGCCGATGGTCCAGAACGGCGGCACCGCGACGAACTCCGTCTGCATGCGCCGCCCGGCGGTCTCTTCCGGATAGTCGAGCGAGCGGCGCAGCCTGATCCGTTCGGTGAACGGCAGCTGCGACAGGATCTCGTCCTGGTCTTCCTTTTCAAGGTCTTCGAGAATGTAGACCGCGTCGTCGGAATCGAGTTCCTGCACCGCCTGTGCGATCTGCGCATTGGGCAGATGATCGACGATCTCCATGCGGATCGCTTCATCGACCTCGGTCAGCGCGGAGAAGTCGAAATCGGCGCCTAGCAGTTCGACCAGGGCTCGCCGCTGTTCGGGATGCAGCGCCTCGATCAGGTCGCCCAGTTCCGACTGGTGCAGATGGTCGACTTCATGCTTGAGGGTCGGCGTATCGCGGTCGGCGATCGCGGCGCCGATCTGCGCAAGGAAGGATGAAAGGACCGCACCGTCCTCGCCATAGATATCGGCGTAGGCGTCGTCAGCCGCCTTGGCGGAGATCGTCTGCTTGTCCTCCACCAGCGCCTCCCGCCATCCCGGAAAAATTGTGTCTCAGGTCTAGAGCATCGCAGCTTAAAGCGGAAACCGGTTTCACGGAAATCCGATGCATCTCGCCCGCAGACGCGATTCGGTTTGAGAACTTATCGCTCTAAGGCACGGAATATCAAACGAAACGCGCGCTCCACGCCACCCGGTGAGCATATCGCTGATGCCTGACCTGGCAATGCCTTTCCCGTCAGCAACCAGCCAATCCCGGCTTCAGACGGCGCGACAGCCGATGTCGCTGGGGAAAGAGCACCCCGGCGCGATTGGGGCAGAATTGTCATGACACGGGTCCAGGCCTGAAGCCTGGCCTTTGAGTTGCGGCACGACCAGCCCAGGACAAAGACGGCCCTTGAACAGCAAGCCCGGGAAAACGAGCAAGGCAATTGGCGACCGGCGCATGCGCATTGTCGTCGCCGAGCGCAACCCATTCGTCATATCGGCGCTGCGTGAAATGCTCGAATGCGACGGCCGTTTCGAATTGCTGAGCAGCGTTCAGAGCGGCAGGCAATTCCTGGATCTGGCGACGACGGGCGGGTTCGACGTCGCAATCATCGGCTGGAAGCTCGCCGACATGGACGGCGCGGATGTGCTGGCCGAGGTCCAGAGCCGCAAGCTCGACGTGCGCATCACCGTCTTTTCCAACGACCATGACATCGGCATCCTGAAGCAATGCGTGCGGCTGGGAGCGCAGGGTTACTGTTTCCAGTTCGACGATCCGGCGATTATCTTCGACACGATCCTGGCTGTCGCGCATGGCCGCATCTGCATCCCTTATATCGACATCAACAAGGTCAACGACACGCCGCTCGCGCAGCTCACGGTGCGTGAGCGCGAGCTGCTGGCGGTGCTTTCCGACGGCTGGACCAATCTGCAAATCGCCACGCGCACCGGCATTTCCGAGAACACGGTGAAGTACCACCTCAAGAATCTCTACGACAAGCTCGACGTCCGCAACCGGGCGATGGCCGTCGCGCTCTATGCGCGCGAGAGGCGTACCCAGAAGCAGCCTTTCGGGTAGGCCAACAGGGTAGGCTTTCCCCACCCGCGCGCGGCGAGATCTTACCCGCTGAGGTGTTGTTGGCTTTAGCCGTCGAAACGAAACTCCCCCCACCGCTTTGCTGGATCAGGAGGAGTTCGCACCATGGCCGGTTTCACCCATCTTTTCATTCCCGGACCGACCAACATCCCCGAACAGGTCCGGCAGGCGATGAACCTGCCGATGGAGGATATGCGCGCCGCGTCCTTCCCCGATCTCACTCTGCCGCTGTTCGAGGACATCAAAAAAGTCTTCAAGAACGAGACCGGCCGCGTCTTCATCTACCCGTCCTCGGGCACCGGCGCCTGGGAAGCGGCGATGACCAATGTGCTCAGCCCCGGCGACCGCGTACTGATGTCGCGCTTCGGCCAGTTCTCGCATCTGTGGGTCGACATGGCCGAGCGCCTCGGCCTCGAGGTCGATGCCATCGACTGCGAATGGGGCACCGGCGTGCCGCTCGAGCTCTATGCCGAGCGGCTGAAGGCGGACAAGGCGCACCGCATCAAGGCCGTCTTCTGCACGCAGAACGAGACGGCGACCGGCGTGACCAGCGATGTCGCTGGCTGCCGCGCCGCGCTCGACGATGCCAACCACCCTGCCCTGCTCTTCGTCGACGGTGTGTCGTCGATCGGCTCGATCGATTTCCGCCAGGAGGAATGGGGCGTCGACTGCGCCGTCAGCGGCTCACAGAAAGGTTTCATGCTGCCCGCCGGCCTCGGTTTCCTTTCGGTGAGCAAGAAGGCGCTCGTCGCTTCACGGACCGCCACCCATCGGCGCTGCTTCTTCTCCTTCGAGGACATGATCCGCGCCAACGATGCCGGCTATTTCCCCTACACGCCGGCGACGCAGCTCTTACGCGGCCTGCGCGCCTCGCTCGACCTGATCGCCGAGGAAGGGCTGGACAATATCTTCGCCCGCCATCATCGCCTGGCCGAAGGCGTGCGCAAGGCGGTCGACGCCTGGGGCCTGAAACTCTGCGCCAAGGCGCCGAAATGGCACTCCGATACGGTCAGCGCCATTCTGGTGCCGGAAGGCATCGACAGCGCCGACATCGTCAAGCGCGCCTACCGCACCTACCAGACCTCGCTCGGCGGCGGCCTCAACAAGGTGATGGGCAAGGTCTTCCGCATCGGCCATCTCGGCTGGCTGAACGAGGTGATGGTGCTCGCCTCGCTGTCGGCGGCCGAAATGGCGCTGCTCGATTGCGGCGTGCGGCTGGCGCCGGGCTCCGGCGTCGGCGCCGCCATCCAGCATTTCCGCGCCTCGGCCGCCGTGCCGGTCGCCGAAGCCGCCTGAGGGAAACCGACGATGAGCCACACCATCAACCATTTGAAGAAGCTGCGGCTGCAGCGCAGCGAGCTGGCGGTTCCCGGCTCCAGCCCGGAAATGATCGACAAGGCGGCCAACAGCGCCGCCGACTTCGTCTTCCTCGACATCGAGGATGCGGTCGCCCCGCCCGACAAGGAACGCGCCCGCAAGAACATCATCCAGGCACTCAACGACATCGACTGGCGCGCCAACGGCAAGACCGTCTCGGTGCGCATCAACGGGCTGGACACCCACTACATGTACCGCGACGTGGTCGACGTCATGGAACAGGCCGGCGACCGGCTCGACACGATCCTGGTGCCGAAGGTCGGCGTGCCGGCCGACCTCTATATGGTCGAAGCCATGGTCAACCAGATCGAGATGGCCAAGGGTTACAAGACCCGGGTCGGCCTCGAAGCGCTGATCGAGACCGCGCTCGGCATGGCCAATGTCGAGGCGATCGCCGCGACGCCAGGCCGGCTGGAAGCGATGCATTTCGGCGTCGCCGACTATGCGGCGAGCTGCAAGGCGCGCACCGTCAACATTGGCGGCCTCAACCCCGACTATCCCGGCGACCAGTGGCATTTCGCGCTGTCGCGCATGACGGTTGCCTGCCGCGCCTATGGCCTGCGCGCCATTGACGGGCCGTTCGGCGATTTCTCCGATCCGGAAGGTTACATCGCCGGCGCCAGGCGCGCCGCGGCGCTGGGCATCGAAGGCAAATGGGCGATCCATCCCTCGCAGATCGCGCTCGCCAACGACGTCTTCTCCCCGCCCGAAAAAGAGGTCACGCGCGCCAGGCGCATCCTTGAGGTGCTCAAGGAAGCCGAGGCTCAGGGCAAGGGAGCCGCCGCCCTCGACGGCAAGATGATCGACGCCGCGTCGGAACGCATGGCGAGGAACGTTCTGGTGGTCAACGAGGCCATCGAACGCGCCGGCCAACCCGCCACGCATTGACTGTTCAGGGAGGACAACAATGGACATCCACGAATATCAGGCCAAGGAACTGCTCGCCCGCCACGGCGTGCATGTGCCGCGCGGCGGGCTGGCCTACAGCCCCGAACAGGCGACCTATAGGGCGCGCGAGATCGGCGGCGGCAAATGGGTCTTGAAGGCGCAGGTTCATTCCGGCGCCCGCGGCAAGGCCGGCGGCATAAAACTGTGCGCTAATGACGAGGAGATATCGAGCGCCGCCGAAGCCATGCTCGGGCGCAAGCTGGTGACCCAGCAGACCGGACCGCGTGGCAAGCTGATCTCCCGGCTCTATCTCGAGGAAGCCGTCGACATCGCCCAGGAGCTCTATGTCGGCTTCGTGCTCGACCGCAAGGAAGAGCGCGTCATGATCGTGGCCTCGGCGGCCGGCGGCATGGAGATCGAGGATATTGTCGAGAAAGAACCCAATTCCATCCTGCGCACATCGGTCGACCCCGGCGTCGGCATGCAGCGCTTTCAGGCACGCGAGATCGCCTTCGGGCTCGGCCTCGATCACAATCTGATCGGCAAGGCGACCGAAACCATCTTCAGCTGCTACCAGGTGTTCCGCGACTACGACGCCTCGATGCTGGAGATCAATCCGCTGGTGGTGACGCGCGACGGCAATCTGATCGCGCTCGACGCCAAGATGTCGTTCGACGAGAACGCGCTGTTCCGGCGGCCTGAAATCTCCGAACTGCGCGACAAGAGCCAGGAAGACCCGCGCGAAACTTTCGCCAGCGACCGCGGCCTCTCCTATGTCGGCCTCGACGGCAATATCGGCTGCATCATCAATGGCGCGGGCCTGGCCATGGCGACGATGGACATGATCAAGATCGCCGGCGGCGAGCCGGCCAACTTCCTCGACATTGGCGGCGGCGCCTCGCCCGAGCGGGTGGCGAAATCCTTCCGCGCCGTGCTCGGCGACAAGAATGTCGAGACCATCCTGGTCAACATCTTCGCCGGCATCAACCGCTGCGACTGGGTCGCCGAGGGCGTTATCAAGGCGATCCGCGAGGTCGGCGTCACCGTGCCGCTGGTGGTGCGGCTCTCCGGCACCAAAGCCGAGGAAGGCCGCCGCATCCTGGCCGATTCCGGCGAGGCGGTGATAGTCGCCGACACGCTGGCAGAAGCCGCCGAAAAAGCCGTCGCCGCCTGGCGCGCGGCCGCCAAGAAAAAAGCAGCCTGAGAGAGGTCGAGAAAATGGCAATCCTGCTCAACCGCAGCACCCGCGTCATCGTCCAGGGTTTCACCGGCAAGATCGGCAGCTTCCATGCCGAGGACATGAAACGCTACGGCACCAAGCTGGTCGGCGGCGTCACCCCCGGCAAGGGCGGCCAGACGCATCTCGGCCTGCCCGTCTTTAACACGGTCAAGGGCGCCGTGCGCGAGACCCGCGCGGAGGCAAGCATCGTCTTCGTGCCGCCGCCCTTCGCCGCCGATTCGATCATGGAAGCCGCGGACGCCGGCATTAAACTGTGCATCTGCATCACCGACGGCATCCCCTCGCAGGACATGATGCAGGTCAAGCGCTATATGCGCCGCTACCGCTTCGAGGACCGCATGCGGCTGATCGGCCCGAACTGCGCCGGCATGATCACGCCGGGACAGGCGCTGATGGGCATCATGCCCGGCAACATCTACCTGCCCGGCCGCGTCGGCATTGTCGGCCGCTCCGGCACGCTCGGCTACGAGGCGGCCTCGCAGATGAAGGCGCTCGGCATCGGCGTGTCGACCAGCGTCGGCATCGGCGGCGACCCGATCAACGGCTCCTCCTTCAAGGACATGCTGAAACTGTTCGAGCAGGACGACGAGACCGACGCCGTGGTGATGATCGGCGAGATCGGCGGACCGCAGGAGGCGGAAGCCGCGATCTGGGCGCGTGACAACATGCGCAAGCCGCTGATCGCCTACATTGCCGGCCTCTCCGCCCCGAAAGGCCGCCGCATGGGCCACGCCGGCGCCATCATCTCGGCCTTCGGCGAGTCGGCGCAGGAGAAGGTCGAGATCCTGAAGGAGGCAGGCGTGATCATCGTGCCGACGCCGTCGTCGTTTGGCGAGGTGGTTGCGGATACACTGGCGCGGATGAAGAAGGCGGCGTGATTTCCGCGCCTCTCCACGCTGGGGGGCTCTCACATACGCCCGCGCGAGCCTCCCGGAGAGTCGGCGATCACCCTTGCCAGGCACCGCCCGCCGAGAATTGAAACCTCCAGCGCCGTGCCGGACGTGCCAAGCCCCAGCGGCAGCAGCGCCAACGCCATGTCATGGCCAAACGCGTGGGAGTAATCTGCCGCCGGAAGCGTCACCATGAGCTTAGTTTGCGCATTCGCGTAGCAAGGTTGTGATTTTCGCATCAAGATCGCGAGCGACGGCAAGAGCCTCCAAACTACCATAAGGGAGCAGACAACTCTCCATTTTGTCGTAGGAGACGTGCACGCCATCGGGACGTTCATCAACAAGGATTGTGACTGGAGCGTAAGATCCAGCATCGGGAACGTGCTTGACCATTTCTTTCATGATGAGTGGATTGCCCACCAGGAACCGCATGCTCTTGGGAGTCTCGGTTCCAGTTTCGCGGCGCAGAATGGCGCCCAAGTCGAATTCCGCGAAAAGCATGAGACCTGTGCGGCCCAGGCCGCTTTGCACAACGCGCTCCAAATCCGAGAAGGAATTTGCAGCCCCCGTCGCCTTGAAAAATTCGACAATGTCAGGTTGCCCGACCGCTGACTTGAGCGCGGCCACAACGGCGTCGAATGGTTTGGAACACGTCAGGCTGAAACGCTCAACCTCGACCTTTGCGATTGTCATTTCTTTCTCCGTAACAGCTCTCAAGAATAAAGGTGCGACCGATCGCGCCGGGATTATGCAGCGGCCGATTACGCTTCCAGGAAGGTCCGGACGTGGCTGACGAACAATTCGTGGTGCTGAAACAGGGCGCCGTGGCCGGAATCGGGATAGAGGACCAGCTGGGCGTTGCTTAGAGCCTTGAACATTGCATAGGCGTTGTCCGCCGGCAGCATGGTGTCGTGGCTGCCGCTGACCACAAGGGCGGGCTGGCGGATGGCGCGCAGAATGGCGTGCTCGGGATCAGGTGTGGCGCACCAGGTAATAAGCGCCTTGGCCTGCGGATCCGTCACCGCGCCGCCGTTGTCGGTGTCCCGATCCTCCTTACGCGCCTTCGCCCGCTTCAGGAAAGCCAGGCCGGCCGACTGGCTGGCGGACGACTTCGTGAAGAATAGTGGCAGGCGGACGTCCGGCGCGTCGGTTTGGGAAAACGCGTCCTGGAGAACCGTCAACAGATGCTCTTCTCCGCCTCTCGGAGCCGTGCCGACGAGGATGAGCTTGCGCACCAGCCGTCCGTGCTCGGCAGCGATCTGCTGGGCGACACAGCCGCCGAGGGAAAAGCCAAGAAGGTCGACTTCGGAGAGGCCGAGCAGTTTGATAAAAGCGACCGCGTCTTGGGCCATCGCCGCGATATTGTCGGGCGTTTGGCCTGTCGAGCGGCCGACCCCGGCGTTATCGAAAGCGATCACCGGTCGATCGGTGGCCAGGACATTCACGACGGCGGGGTCCCACGCGTCGATGTTGCCCGAGAAATGCTGCAGGAGAATCAGCGCAGTTCCGGTCGATGGGCCGAGGCGGCGATAGGCGAAGCGGATTCCGCCGCCTTCGATGTAACGGGTGGGCGCTGTTTCTAGCGTTGCGGCGTCCTGGCTCGAGGTGTCGAACTCAGTCATGTCATCCTCCGGATGCTTGGCACAGATAATCGAGTGGGAGTAGCTGGTGCGGTTTTGGCTAGGTTTGAGCCGCTCGCGGACCAAGGCATTCCGTAGTCCGCCGAGCACGCATGGTGCTCCCGGCACGAAGGCGCCGGGAGCACAATCGTCACTTCACGAGCGCGGCCTTTTCAATCACCGCGGCGACTTCCTTCGCGTGGACGACCAGGGATGCATGGCTGCCGGCGACATCCGTCGTCTGGGCCTTCATCCTTTCGGCGAAAAGCTTCTGGACCTCGGGTGCGATGACCTTGTCCTTCGTGCTGATCACATAGAACGTCGGTTTGTCGTGCCAGGCCGCCTTATCGACGGGAGCCTCGAACGCCGTGTGGTTCAACGGGAGCTGATGGTTTGCCAAGGATTCGGCGATCTCCGCGGGAAGGTCAGCCGCGACTGCAGAGGGAAACACTTTGGGATCGATGTAGAGGTTGCCCTTTTCGTCGGGATGAATCGCCGCGGCGCCTTCGGTTGCCGGACCGCTCTTGGATAAGCTCGCCAGAGATTCTCCCACGTCGGGCGCGAATGCGGAGACGTAGACGAGCGCCGAGACGTTGGGATCGTCACCTGCCTGCGTGATGACCACACCGCCCCAGGAGTGGCCAACGAGGACGGTCTTGCCGTTCTGTTTCGCAAGCGCCTGTTTGGTGGCATCGACGTCCGCCGCGAGGGAGGTGAGCGGGTTTTCGACGAGCGTTACATTGTAGCCCTTCTTCGTGAGGATATCGGCGACCGGCTTCCAACTCGTCTGGTCGACGAAAGCGCCATGGACGAGCACGATATTGTGGGCCGCCCCCTTGGGCAGTTGAGCTGATTGGGCGGGGGCGGCGACTGTTGCTCCGGCCATAAGGACGGTAGCGACTGAGAGTAGAAGATTTCGCATTGGTTGCTCCTGTTGAGATAACGGACGACGCGGGTCCGAGGAAAGGCAGGCGTGCCGGCAACAGTCGCGGTTCTCCCATCTGCCGCTCGGGTGATCGTTGCGGCGCGACCTGTTGGCTCGACTTGCGATCAACTAATACGTGGAGCACTTGGACGTTAGGCCTCAATCGTCCGAATATTGTGTCCTACCGTCCGTCGTATTAACATCGGAAGATGGACATCCTCGCTGAAGTGCTCGACCGCGTTCGCCTTGGCGGAACCTTGCTGTTCCACTTCGAGCTCGGCCATCCCTGGAATCTGGCGTTGCCAGCGCGCCCATACGCCCTGTTCCATTATCTCAGCCGTGGCTCGGCTACCCTCGCGCTCGAAAATGGACGAGAACTTCACATGACCGAGGGCGACTTTGTTGTCGTCACGCGCGGCGAGCCCCATGTGATCTACTCGGATCGTCGGACAGAGCCGTTACCGATTCTCGACATCGATCGACTGGCTGGGCGTCTTGGCCTCATTCGTCACGGAGGCGGCGAGCAGCCGCTCGCGACGATGATCTGTGGCAATTTCACCGTGGCGCGGCCCTCGCGCGGCAGCGTGTTGGAATTGCTTCCGCCCCTGCTTCTCCTGAAGCCGACGGAAGACGGCGGATGGCTCGATGCGATTCTGCAACGCATGGTGAGCGAGGCGGCGCACGCGCGTCCCGGCCAAGGCGTTGCACTCTCACGACTGACAGAAGTGCTCTTTGTCGAGGTGCTGCGAAGCTGGATCAAGTCGCTCGACCCCGGGGAAGGCGGTTGGCTGGGGGCGATGGCGGACCCGCACATAGGACCGGCACTTCAGTTGATCCACGAACGACCGGATCGACCCTGGACGCTTGGCGAGCTCGGGCAAAGCGTGGGACTTGGTCGTTCGGCGTTTTCGGCTCGCTTCACCAAGCTCGTCGGGGAGTCCATGTACCGTTATCTGATCTCACGCCGGATGTCGGAGGCCGCATTTCTGCTCGAAACGAGCGACGAGGGGATTGCACGGATTGCGGCCCGTGTCGGCTATGAGACCGCGGCCGCGTTTTCGAAGCTATTCCATCGACATCACGGCCTTTCGCCTGGCCGTTATCGAGCAGCTCGCCGCTCTGACGGTGGCCGGAGGCAAGAGGACGTTCTGGAAGCAGAAGTCGTCGATTGACCTCCCGCGCTTGTGGTAGCGCGCTTCTACAGGAGCCAAGATCAGGCCAAGATTGCGCAACAAAACTTAACATCACTTCACGCATGCAGCCATTTTCACCTGAAATAGTCCGGAGCATCGGGGGCTCTTACTGCCTCCCTGCTCTGGAGCATGCATGTTCAAATTGGTTTCTGGGACCTTCGCCGGCCGGGCCCCTCTCGCGGCGATGGCAATCGTGTTTTCAACGCATTCTGAGATCGTGCAGGCGGCGGACGCCATTGCCGTCGACACCGATGCCGACGATACCGGGGATCTGACCCCGCCGCCCGATCCTTCGCGTTTCGGGCGCTTCGAACAGAAACTGGCCGGCTGGCATGTCGTCCTGGGCGGCGGCGCCATCATCGTTCCCAAATATGAGGGCAGCAACGAGTTCAAGGTCATGCCGGTCCCTTTCGTATCGGCGACATTCCTCGACACGGTGAGGGTAGATCCGACGGGCGCCAACATCGCCGTCTATGAACACGGGCCGTTCGAACTCAGCGCGCGGCTTGGCTATGACATGGGCCGCAAGGAGGACGATGCCGATCGTCTGCGCGGCCTGGGGGATGTCGACATGGGCGCGGTCGTCGGGGCCAAGGCGGCGGTGAAGTTCGGCCCGGCGAAAATCTACGCGCAATTGGACAAGACCATCGGCGGCAGCGACGGCATGCAGGGCACGCTTGGCATCGAGGTGACCCAGCCTCTGTCCCAGTCATGGATGGTCGGCGCGGGCGCATCGGTCGTCTTCGCTGACGAAAAATACATGCAGGCCTATTTCGGCGTCACGCCGGAGCAATCGGCTCGCTCGGGATTGACCCAGTATGATGCCCGCGCCGGGTTGAAGCGCGCCGATTTTTCGATTTCCGCCACATATACGCTCAATCACAACTGGATGGTGCGTGGCCAGGCGGGGGTGGGCATTCTCATGGGGGACGCTGCCGACAGCCCTGTTGTCGTCGACAAGGTCCAGCCCTCGGGGATGCTTCTCGTCGGATATCGGTTTTGATGCCCACACATAATGCAATGCAGGCCGCGGTAAGCTCCAGCCGGATCGATCTGAACGCCGAGTTCAAATCGCCGAGGCAAGGCCCGCAGATCCTCATTGTCGAAGACGACATCGAGATCGCCCGCATGCTGGGCGAGACGCTGACGGAAAACGGCATGATCGTCGAAATCGCCGGCAACGGCGTCCGCATGAACGCCGCGCTTCGCAACCAGAAATTCGATCTCATCGTGCTCGATATCATGCTGCCTGGCGAGAACGGCCTCAGCATATGCCGCCGGCTTCGCGCGCAAACGAACGTTCCGATCCTGATGCTGACGGCGCTTGGCGAGGAAATCGACCGCATCTTCGGACTGGAGATCGGCGCCGACGATTACGTGACCAAACCGTTCAGCGCGCGCGAACTGACCGCAAGGATAAGGGCGTTGCTGCGCCGCACGGCTTACGCTCCCGACGAACGGGACCGCACAAGGGTGCTTCGCTTCAACGGCTGGCGCCTCGATCCCGTTCGCCGGCAATTGCATGATCCCAGCAATGCGCGGGTTGCGACCACGACGCATGAATTCGATCTTTTGCTGGCGTTCTGCCGCAATGCAGGCCGGGTTCTGTCGCGCGAGGAGCTTCTCAGCGTCACCCATGCCGGGCTTGCCGGCCCGATCGAGCGAAGCGTCGATGTCCATGTCAGCCGGATTCGCCAGAAGATCGAAAAGGATGCGCGCGATCCCGTTCTCCTCAAGACTGTCCGGCTGGGTGGCTACATCTTCACCGCCACGGTGGAGGAAGCGTGAGGCGCTTGGTCCGCCGCTTCCTGCCCCAGTCGGTGCGTGGGCAGTTCGCGGCAATTATTTTCATGGCGGTGATCGCGATCATGTCCGTCGGATCGGTCGTCGAGGGTTTGATAGCGAATGTCGACCTTCCCGTGGTGGAAGACAGCGCCAGGCGGGCTGGCGTTGTCGCTGCCTTGTTGCGCGAAACGCCAACCGAAGCCCGCGGCGCTGTTCTGGCTGCGGCGACACGCGCCGGCTTTGATTTCAAGATCCTGCCCAGGGAGCAGATCAGCACTATTCCAGATTCCTATCTGCAATGGCGAAGCACCGGATGGCTTCTTCAGATCGAGAGCGGCTCGATCCCTGGGCGCTGGATAAGGATCGGCCGCCAATATGCGTTTGTCATCGACCTGGACCAGCAGAGCGTCCTGGCGCATTTCGGCATGCCCGATTCCTGGCTGACATCAGGCTTCGTCCGTGTCTCGTTCTACAGGTTCATGGCTTTCGTCGCCCTGCCTGTGTTGATCTGGCTATTTGCGGTCTGGGCCGTGACGGAGCCATTGAAGCGCATCTCGAACGCAGTGGGGGAAGCCGAGATCGAGAATGGCAACGAACTTTTCGCCGAACGCGGCTCCATCGAAATGGTCGGCCTGGCGCGCGCGCTGAACAGGATGAGAACGCGTATCCGCACCATGATCGAGAACCGCACCCGCATGCTGCGCAGCGTCAGTCATGATCTGCGCACGCCGTTGACGCGGCTGCGCCTTCGCGCCGAGCGCATGGATGACGGCCCCGTTCGAGCCGCCATATTGTCCGACGTCCGGCACATCGAGGATCTGATCGACGAGACCCTGACCTATCTGCGCAACGACGTCTCGACCGAAAAGCTGCAGCGGGCCGACATTGCCAGCGTGCTGCAGACCGTCTGTGCCGAATTCTCCGATGTCGGGTTTTCGGTTTCCTATTCCGGACCGGACAGGCTTCTGGGCTGGTGCAAACCCAATGCGCTGGCGCGCGCCATCACCAATTTATGCGACAACGGGGTCAAATTTGCCGGCAACGTCACCGTCGCCTTGACGCAGACCGACTCGGCGGCGCGTATCGCGGTGGGCGACGATGGGCCGGGAATTTCGATGACGGCGCGCTCGCGCGTTTTCGAACCCTTCTTCAAGGAGGATATGTCGCGCGGCGTTGCGTCGAAACACGGTTTCGGTCTCGGCCTCTCGATCGTGGCAGATATCATCCAGGGTCACGGCGGCAGGATCGAGTTGCACGACAACCAGCCAAGCGGCCTTGTCGTGACCGTCGATCTGCCGAATGGACCCGAGGTCCGGCCCTTATAGAGCGGCCGGCACCGTGCTCAGGGTCTGATGATCGCCAGATTGCCGGAGGTTATTGCAAGGCGTCCGAAGGCTTGCTTCAGGAAATTTGGTGCGGTCGAGAAGACTCGAACTTCCACGGGTTGCCCCACAGCGACCTCAACGCTGCGCGTCTACCAATTCCGCCACGACCGCACGTGGTAGGAGCCGGAACCGACCGGCTCGCGGCGTGTAGCAAATCGTTTCCGGCGAAACAAGTGCGCGATGCGCAATAATCTCAACCGATTGGCATATCGGTCCACAGGATCGGAATGAGCATGCGGAACTGGACGTTTGCGTCCGATATCGCCATATGGGAGGCGGATGCATGTTGCCCGAAAGCGCGAGGCGGTTTTGGGATCGCGGCATGCATGAACAAAAACGAAGAACCATGACAGAACGCAGCCAGATCGCCACGTCGTTCCTGCCGCTCCCCGGTTCGGCACCGGTGGAGTGGCGCATCGAGCCCGGCCTTACCGCCTACCCCGAGGCACTGGCCTTCATGGAAGCGCGGGCCGAGGCGATCCGCAGCGGGGCCGCCGGCGAAATGGTCTGGCTGGTCGAGCATCCCCCGCTCTACACTGCCGGCACCAGCGCCCGCATCGAGGACCTGATCGAGCCTGATCGCTTTCCCGTCTTTGCCGCCGGACGTGGCGGCGAATACACCTATCATGGGCCGGGCCAGCGGGTCGCCTATGTCATGCTCGACCTGAAACGGCGGCGCGAGGATGTGCGCGCTTTCGTCGCCGCGCTCGAACAATGGATCATCGGCACGCTCGCCGCCTTCAACGTGCGCGGCGAACGCCGCGAGGACCGGGTAGGCGTGTGGGTGGTGCGGCCTGATCGCCCTGCCCTGCCGGACGGCTCGCCGGCGGAGGATAAGATCGCCGCGATCGGTATCCGGCTGCGGCGCTGGGTGAGCTTTCACGGCATCGCCATCAATGTCGAACCGGAGCTTGAGCATTTCGGCGGCATCGTTCCCTGCGGCGTCCAGGACCATGGCGTCACCAGCCTCGTCGACCTCGGCCTGCCCGTCGGCATGGCCGATCTGGATCTGGCGCTGAAATCAGCCTTCGAGGATGTTTTTGGTCCCGTGGCGGCCTTGTCGGCCGAGGCTGCCCGCAAGACGGGTTGATCCTTTCCAGCTCAAAGCAATTGCGCCGACGCCCACAGAACGCCGCAGCCATGGATGACGAACACCGCCAGCAGTGCGCCGGCGATGGCGAAGCGGTCGACGGTACGGATAGGCTTCAGCTCGTAACGCGGCTTCACCCCGCTGCCCATCGTCAGCAGGCTTAGGATTGAAAAGACCGCTCCCGTCGCCAGCAGAAAGCCGGAGGAAAAGCCGGCCCGCCAGCCCACCGCCAAAAATGCCGAGAGCAGGAAGAACGAGGCCAGCGCCAGCGCGACCGGCCCCGGGCAGATCTGGCGCAGCACCTGGCCGCCATCGAACTTCCACACCGGCACCAGATTGGCGATGTTGAACAGGGCCGCACAGCCTGCCAGCGCCGCCAGCAGCGCGGCCGCGCCCTTATGCCCCTCGCTGCCGGCCAGCGCACTGGCGGCGATGACGATCGGCACCAGGAAGGCAGAAAAACCCGCCCCCATCAGCGCCACGAAGGCCACTTCGAAACGGCTGTTGTAGGGCCGGCCGCCAATGGCGATGCCGCCGAGCAGCGGGATGAAGATCATCCGCGCCTTGCGGTGGCCCATCAGCCGGAATGCCGCCATGTGGCCAAGCTCGTGCAGGGCAACGACCGACGTCAGGATGGCGGCCAGCGCCAGCCCCCCGAGGTGAAGGCCGAAGAACGGCCACAAGATCAATGCCGACAGCACGGCAAAGCCGACCTGGCTCAGCGGATGCTCGAACCAACCGCCCTTGCGGTACTGCCCGGTCATCGCCCAACGCTGCAGCTTGGACAGTTCGCGGCGCATGGCGAAATAACGGAACACCAGAAAGGCAACACCGCGGTAACGATCCGTCCGGCCGAGCGTTACCCGCGTGCCGCTGCCTTCGGAGACGAGCTCGGCGGTTTCGCGATAGTCTTTCCAGAACGAAGCATCGAGCGCCGTATCCTCAAGCACGCGCATCGAGAAGCGGCTGCCCTCGACGACATCGTCAAACCGCGCCCTGCGCTCGATCGGCTTGCCGTCGCGGCCTTCCCACGACAGCATGATGCGGGACACACCCTCCCCGTCCAGCGGCTCGGCCGACAGGATCTCGCCGGACCAGCCGGCATCGCTGCCAAGCGGCCATAGCGCCTGCCAGAGTCGCTGGCGGTCCATCGCAATCACGCGGCTGACCCTGACCGTGCGCGAACCAAGCGGCACGGTCATCAAGAGAAAGATCAGCCCGAGATTGCTGGCCACCAGAATGGCCGTGACGATGGGCGACACCTGAATGTTGCTCCCTGCCTGAGAGGCGCACCCTAGCGCCGCGGCGGCAAGAAAGGCTTAACGGGGAAGCGGACTTCATCCGCCAGGAACGACGGCGGCGAGAGCCGCCAGATCACATGGCGCCGATCCAGATCGCCATGGAAATGAGGAAAGTGCTCATGCAAACCAGTGAGATGACATCCTGAACCAGATCGGTCATAACTCTCTCCTGTTGTTGATATGTTCGCAATTTGTTCTAATTTTGTTTCAATGTCAACGCGCAGAATCCGGTCCCGCCAAGAATCTCCGGGCGATCAGATCGGCAGGGTTAAGGAAAGGTTGATGGCGAGACGCCTATCAACAGGTCGCGATAGTGAATGGCGACAGGCCCTCGGCGAGGTCTAGAAAGCCATATGAAGATTCGGCCAAACCCATCTTCGCGGATGTGTCGATATTCGGTCAATTCGCCTGATATCGGCACAGCCTAAAGCGGCACGACCTTGCCGTCGGCGAGCGTGACGCGCCGGTCCATGCGCGATGCCAGCTCGTGATTGTGGGTGGCGATCAGCGCCGCCAGGCCCGATTGCTTGACCAGCGCGCCCAGCGCCTCGAAGACATAGGAGGCGGTGACCGGGTCGAGATTACCGGTCGGCTCGTCGGCCAGCAGCACCAGCGGAGCATTGGCGACGGCGCGGGCAATGGCGACGCGCTGCTGCTCGCCGCCGGAGAGTTCGGACGGCCGGTGCGAGGCGCGCTTGCCGATCTGCATATAGTCGAGCAGTTGCGCGGCGCGCTCGGCCGCTTCCTTGCGCGGCAGGCCCTTGATCAGCTGCGGCATCATGATGTTTTCCAGCGCGGAAAACTCCGGCAGCAGATGGTGGAACTGGTAGACGAAGCCGACATCGTTGCGGCGGATTGACGTGCGTTCGTCGTCGGAGAGCCGCCCGCAGGCCCGGCCGGCCAGGATCACGTCGCCTGCGTCGGGGCGTTCCAGCAGGCCGGCCGTATGCAGCAGCGTCGACTTGCCGGTGCCGGATGGCGCCACCAGCGCCACCATCTCGCCGCGCTTCAGCGAGAAATCGGCGCCGTTCAAAATGGTGAGCTTGCGCGGCCCCTGGACATAGTGCCGCTCGACGCTCTTCAGCTCGATAATGATCTCGGCCACTACTCGTACCTCAAGGCTTCGACCGGATCGAGGCGGGCGGCCCGCCATGCCGGAAACACCGTTGCCAGGAAGGACAGCCCAAGCGCCATGATGATGACATAGGTCGTCTCGCGCGGATCCATCTTCGCCGGCAGCTGGCTGAGGAAATAGAGCTCCGGGTTGAACAGCACCTTGCCGGTCATCCAGGAGAAGAACTGGCGGATCGATTCGATGTTGGTGCAGATGACGACGCCGAGCAGCACGCCGGCGAGCGTACCGGTGACGCCGATCGCCGCCCCCGTCATCAGGAAGATGCGCAGGATGGCGCCGCGCGAGGCGCCCATGGTGCGCAGGATGGCGATGTCGTGCCCCTTGTCCTTCACCAGCATGATCAGTCCCGAAATGATGTTGAGCGCGGCCACCAGCACGATCAGCGTCAGGATCATGAACATGACGTTGCGCTCGACCTGCAGGGCGGAAAAGAAGGTCTCGTTGCGCTGGCGCCAGTCGACCATGTCGATCGGCCGCTGCGCTGCCTCTTCCACCTTCGGTTTCAGCGCGTCGACATTGTCGGGATTGTCGACATAGATCTCGATCGTCTGTGCGCGGCCATCCATGTTGAAATAGAGCTGCGCTTCGGAGAACGGCATGTAGACGATGGACGTGTCATATTCCGACATGCCGACTTCGAAGATCGCCGCGATCTTGTAGCCTTTCATGCGCGGCGTCGTGCCGATCGGCGTTACGTCGCCATCGGGCGAGATGAGCGTGATGGTGTCGCCCAGCGTCAGGCCGAGATTCTCGGCCATGCGCTTGCCGATGGCGACGCCCTCGCCCGAATCGAAACCGGCGAGCGAACCCTGCTTGATGTTGTTGGCGACGATGGCGATCTTGCCGAGATCTTCGCCCCTGATACCGCGCACCAGTGCGCCCGTGCCGCCGCCGACATTGCCTTGCGCCAGCACCTGGCCGTCGATCAGCGGAATGGCGTATTTGACGCCGGGCACGCCGTTGATGCGGCCGGCAACCTGGGCGTAGTCCTCAAGCGGCGAGTCGAGCGGCTGCACGATCAGATGGCCGTTGACGCCAAGGATGCGCGTCAAAAGCTCGGCGCGGAACCCGTTCATCACAGCCATGACGACGATCAGCGTCGCCACCCCCAGCATGATGCCGAGGAAGGAGATCGAGGCGATGACCGAGATCACCGTCTCCTTGCGCCGCGAGCGCAAATAGCGCCAGGCAACCGTGCGCTCGAAGAAGGAGAACGGGCCGGCGCCCGCTGATCTTGCCGCCGCCGCCTCGCTCATGCGGCGGCACCGAAGCGTTTTTTCGCATCGGCGATCGGCAGCGTTTCGCGCTCGCCGGTCCTGCGATTCTTGATCTCGACCTCGCCGGCGGCCACGCCGCGCGGTCCGACGATCACTTGCCAGGGTAGACCGATCAGGTCGGCGGTGGCGAACTTGCCGCCCGGCCGCTGGTCGGTGTCGTCATAGAGCACGTCCTTGCCGGCGGCGGTGAAGGCGGCATTCAGCTCTTCGCTGACACGGTCGCAATCGGCGTCGCCCACCTTCATGTTGATCAGGCCGATGTCGAACGGCGCCACGGCGTCGGGCCAGATGATGCCGTTCTCGTCATGGCTGGCTTCGATGATCGCCGCGACCAGGCGCGACGGGCCGATGCCGTAGGAACCGCCGGAGGCGAAATGGTCCTTGCCGTCCGGTCCGGTCACCTTGGCGCCCATCGGCTTGGAATACTTCTCGCCGAAATGGAAGATGTGACCAACCTCGATGCCGCGCGCCGAAACCTTGTCGCTCTCGGGCACCCTTTCCCAAGCTGCTTCGTCATGCATCTCGTCGGTGGCGGCGTAGGGCGTCGTCCATGTCTTGACGATATCTGATATCTCGCCGTCATTGGCGAAGTCGGTTTCGGCGCCCGGCACGGCAAGCGAAAGATAGTCGCGATGGCAGAAAACCTGGCTTTCGCCGGTATCGGCCAGGATGATGAATTCGTGGCTGAGGTCGCCGCCGATCGGCCCGGTGTCGGCGCGCATCGGAATCGCCTGCAGGCCCATGCGCGTAAACGTCCTGAGGTAGGAGACGAACATCCTGTTGTAGGCAGCCCTCGCGCCCTCGAAGTCGAGGTCGAAGGAATAGGCGTCCTTCATCAGGAACTCGCGCGAGCGCATGACGCCGAAGCGTGGCCGCACCTCGTCGCGGAACTTCCACTGGATGTGGTAGAGGTTGAGCGGCAAATCCTTGTAGGACTTCACATAGGCGCGGAAGATCTCGGTGACCATTTCCTCGTTGGTCGGGCCGTAGAGCATGTCGCGGTCCTGGCGGTCCTTGATGCGCAGCATCTCCTTGCCATAGTCGTTGTAGCGGCCGCTTTCGCGCCACAGATCGGCCGACTGGATGGTCGGCATCAGGATTTCCAGCGCGCCGGCGCGGTTCTGCTCCTCGCGGATGATCTGGCAGACCTTGTCCAACACCCGCTTGCCAAGTGGCAACCAGGAAAAACTGCCCTGCCCCTGCTGGCGGATCATGCCGGCACGCAGCATCAGCCGATGCGAGACGATCTCGGCCTCGCGCGGATTTTCTTTGAGGATAGGCAGGAAATAGCGCGACAAACGCATGGACTGGTCCGTGAATGAGAACGGCCACGCCAGAATCGGCGCGACGCAGGCTTGCTTGCCCCGGCTTCATAGCCATTTCATGACGGAATGGAAACCCGGGCATGGCGGCACATTAGCGCGCCACGGCCCGGAATCCTCCGGTTTCCGGACCAGGACGTGCCGGCATCGGGCATGCCGAACCTCTTCGGTTTTGGCCGCCAATTCTTTGCGCGCGTCAATCCAGAACATGCCGCAAAGGCTCCGCCGAGCCTTGCTGGTCGTTTCCCAAGCAAAGCATGCCATACTATTGTGCAGTGCAGCACGAGAATGCCTGTTTCGAGGCAAAATTCTTCGTGACATTTTCATTCGGCTTAGGCTAGTGTGCCGCGATAACCGAGAGGGCGGAGAAAAATCTGCTCTCCTACGCGGTCAAAGTCTTGGGAGGATGCGATCTAGGCGCGGTTACTCGCTGCCGCCGGAAACCGGAAACAGATCGGACGCGTTTAATTGCAAGGCCTCGTGCCTTGCATTTTTTTTGTGCAATCATCTGGTTAGCGTGGCGTGCTGTCAGAACACATGACTTAGCGTCAGCAAGCGGTCAGCCGTGAAGCATGGCAGCGTCTCGACCCTCATCCGCGGCGCATCGACGTCGTCGTCGCACTCTCGCCGGGCGATCTATTTCGCCGGGGTCTGGCCGAAATCCGGCACGATATGCGGGATGTCGTTGAGGCTGTAGCCCAGCCCGTGCGTCAGCCCATAGAAAATGCCCATGAGGATCGCCGTGGCGATGGTGGTGCGGATCACCGCGCGCAGCATGTGCGGCCCGCGCGGCGCGCTTGGAACCGTGCCCAGTGTCACGTCATGATCGTCGTCCTGCGTCCTGACGCTAAACGGCAGTACGGCGAACAGCACCACCCACCAGGTCGCGAAAAAAAGGGCGGTGAACGAAACCCAGCTCATGATTGCTCCAGTTCGATCAGCGTGCCGAAGAAATCCTTCGGATGCAGGAACAGCACCGGCTTGCCATGCGCGCCGGTCTTCGGATTGCCGTCGCCCAGCACGCGCGCGCCGGCGCCCTTGAGCTGGTCCCGCGCGGCCAGGATGTCGTCGACCTCGTAGCAGAGATGATGCATGCCGCCTGACGGGTTCTTCGCCAGGAACGCGGCGATCGGCGAGCCCTCGCCCAGTGGTTCCAGCAATTCGATCTTGGTGTTGCCGACATTGACGAACACCACCGTGACGCCATGCTCCGGCAAAGCCTGCGGCTCCGTCACTTCGGCGCCAAGCGTGTTGCGGTAGGCGGCAACGGCGGCAGCCAGATCCGGCACCGCAAGCGCGACATGGTTCAGCCGTCCGAGCATGTACGAGCTATCTCTCTTCTGTCACTGGCTGGCGTCATACGTCAAATCAGCTGAGATCAACAGCCATTCACGAGGCGCGCACTGTCGCACTTTGGTGAACATTCGGCCGAATCACGATCGAGGCTATTCCGGCCCACAACCGCAAAGTACAAACGGCAATGTCTTACATCCGCCCTGCCCGCGCCCGCGTTTTCACCTTCGATCTCGGCTCATTCAAGATTGCCGCCTTGCTCGACGCTGTCGATATCAGAGACAATCTTGCAGCAGCCTTCGCGGCCGGACAGCCGCCAACCGCGGTGCAGCAACTCGCGGTCTCGAACTTCATCGACCGGGATCGATTCGAGCACTGCTTCATCCCGACGCTGATCGACACCGGATCCGAAAGGATCCTGTTCGACACCGGATGCGGCGATGAGGGCAGTTCACTCTTGGAGTGCTTGCAGGACCTTGGGCTTGATCCTGACGATATCGACGTGGTGGTCATCACCCACGGCCATCCGGACCACATCGGTGGGCTTGTCAGCAACGGCAAACCCGTCTTCGGCCAGGCCCGCTATGTTTTTGGCGCGGCTGAATTCGCTTTCTGGACCGAGGCAACAGCGGTGCGCGCGGCCAGGTTGGCCAACCGTGATCTGTTCCGGCGGATTTGCACCGGGCTGGCCGACCGGGCAACGTTCATAGCGCCTGGAGATGAGGTGCTGCCGGGCATTACCGCCATCGACGCGTCAGGCCATTCCCCCGGCCTGCTGGCATTTCTCGTCGAAAGCGGCGGCCAGCGATTGCTGATCTGGTCGGATGCGTTCCTGCACTATGTCGTGTCCATCCAGCATCCGGAATGGCATGCGGATTTCGATGATGACAAGGAACGGGCGATCGAGACCCGCAAGCGTTTGCTGAAGATGGCGGCGGACCAGCGCCTGCTGGTCGCCGGCCATCACATGCCGTTTCCAGGCCTGGGCTACATCGAAGCGGTGAACGGCTCTTTTCGCTGGCTCCCGGTCAGCTATCAGCTGAACGTCTAGAGCCGCGAACCAGCGCTACCCTCATCTGGTGACGAACACCGTCACCAGCGGCTTCTTGCCCCAGGCTTCGTTGGCGGCGCCGCGCACCGCGCGCCGCACCGCTTCCTGTACCAGGTCGAGGTCCTTGCGCCGCTGGCGGGGAATCGAATCGACCGCACCGACGGCCGCATCGATCATCAAATCCTCCAGCGTCTCGCCGCTGGCGTCGGCCTCGGCGACCCCGATGGCGACCAGATCGGGATCGCCGGCCAGCTCGTATTTGTCGTCGAGCACGACATTGACCGCGACATGGCCGGCAAAGGACAGTTTGCGCCGGTCGCGAATGCCCATCGCCTGGTCGGTGCCGATCAGATTGCCGTCCTTGTAGATGCGGCCGAACGGCACCTGGTCGATGATGGTGGCGGGGCCGGGAGCGAGCCGCAGCATGTCGCCGTCGCGCACCTGCGCCACCTGGCCGATGCCGGAGGTCGACATCAGCGAGCCCTGCGCCACCAGATGCGCCGCCTCGCCATGCACGGGAACGCCGATCTTTGGGCGCACCCACTCATACATCTTGCGCAACTCGCTGCGCCGGGGATGGCCGGAGACGTGCACCAGCGCGTCGCCGTCCTCGATGATCTTGATGCCGAGATCGATCAGGCGGTTCTTGATCTCGAGGATCGCCTTCTCATTGCCGGGGATGGTGCGTGAGGAGAACACCACCGTATCGCCCGCCGTCAGCGACACCGATTTCATCTCGTCGCGCGACAGTTTTGCCAGCGCCGCCAGCGGCTCGCCCTGGCTGCCGGTGCAGATGATGACAAGGTTTTCGCGCGGGATGAAGCCGAAGTCCTCCTCGGCAATGAATTCCGGCAGGCCGTCCATATAGCCAAGCTCGTCGGCAACGTCGATAACGCGCTTCAACGAGCGGCCGAGCACCAGGCACTGGCGGCCGGCATCGCGCGCCGCCTTGGCGATGGAAACGATACGCCCGACATTGGAGGAGAAGGTCGTCACGGCGACACGGCCGACGGCACTCTGGATGACGCCCTTGAGCCCCTCGCCAACCGCCACTTCCGACGGCGATTCCCCTTCCCGCAGCGCATTGGTCGAATCGCAGATCAGCGCCAGCACGCCCATGTCGCCATAGGCACGGAAGCGCGCCTCGTCGGTCTTCGGCCCGATCGTCGGTTCCGGATCGATCTTCCAGTCGCCGGTGTGGATGACCGTGCCGGCTGGCGTGGTGATGGCCAGCGACATCGGCTCGGGGATGGAGTGCGCCACCGGAATGGCTTCGATCTCGAACGGACCGACGGTGAATTTCTCCCCGGCCCGGTAGATCGTCAGCGGAATCTTCGGCGCCCCCTGCTCGCCCTGCCGCTTGGCTTCCAGCAGCCCGGCACTGAACGGCGTCATCCACACGGGGGCCTTCAGCCTCGGCCAGATGTCGAGCAGCGCGCCATAATGGTCCTCATGCGCGTGGGTGATGATGATGCCGCGCAGATTAGCGAGGTTCTCCTCGATGAAGCGCGTGTCGGGCAGGATCAGGTCGACGCCCGGATGCGCCGCGTCGGGAAAGGTGACGCCGACATCGATGACGATCCATTCGCGCGCGCTCGGCGGGCCGTAGCCGTAGAGGGCGAAGTTCATGCCGATCTCGCCGACGCCGCCGAGCGGCACGAAGACGAGTTCGGCGTTTTCCGCTTTCGCCATGATTTTTCCCTTCCTGACCCTCGGGCCAAGCCGTTAAAGCAATTCCAGGAAAAGTGTCTAACGGTTTTCCGTCCGGAATTGCGCAGAAACAAACTATACTTGAGCGGACGCGACCGCGCCGAAATGCACGTCGCCGGCCGCGATCGTCAGGACAGTCCCCTCATCGTCGCGGATCACGAAACGGCAGTCCTCGTCAATGGTCTCGAACACCCCACGCACCACATTACCGTCAATTCTGACGGCAACCTCGCCGCCAAGTCCCGCCGCGCGCGCCAGCCAGCGCCGCCTGACGGCGGCAAGGCCGCGGCCTTCATCCCACAGCCGGGCATTCTCGCTCCAGGCATCGGATAGCGCCAGGAACAGCGTTTCGGCATCGCATGTCGCGCCGAGAGCTTGCAGCGATGTCGCGGGATAAGGCAAATCCCTGGGGTGCGCCACGACATTGACGCCGATGCCGACCGCCACCGCGAAACGGCCGCCCTCCAGTATCGCCGACTCCAGCAAGATGCCGGCGAGCTTGGCGCCCGAAGCAAGCACATCGTTCGGCCATTTCAACTCGAAACGGTTTTGTCCCTGGCTTGCGCCATCGAGTCCTACGGCGATGCGGCCCTTCGGCACCGCGGCGTCGAGTGCATCGGCAAGCGAAAGGCCCGCGACGAAGCCCAGCGTCGCGGCCAGCCGTAGTTCACCACCGGTGATGACGAGCAAGGTCGCCGCCAGGTTGCCATCGGGCGACACCCACGCGCGGCCGCGCCGGCCACGCCCGCTTTCCTGCTTCTTGGAAACAACCCACAGCCTGCCCGGGTCACCTGCCCGGGCGTGGTCCAGCGCCACCGTGTTGGTGGAGCCGACGCTGTCATGGGCCTCGAGCCGGAACCCTTCCGACGCCGAGGTTGGGGCCAGCCGAAATGCCATCCCGTCAGAAAAATGTCTTGGCGGCGGCTTCGGCATAGGTGCCGATCGGTCCGCCGATCAGCACATAGAACAGCACGAAGGCGCCACAGACGCCGAGCACGACACGCAATTCACTGGCCATCGGCACGAAGCCGCCGACCGGTTCGTCGAACCACATGATCTTGATGATGCGCAGATAGTAATAGGCGCCCACCACCGAGGCCAGCACGCCGATGATCGCCAGCGCGTAGAGGTTGGCGTTGATGGCGGCGAGGAAGACGTACCACTTCCCCCAGAAGCCGGCGAGCGGCGGAATGCCGGCCAGCGAGAACATCAGGATGGTGAGGATAGTGGCCATGATCGGGTTGGTCGATGACAGCCCGGCCAGGTCGCTGATCTGTTCGACATTGCCTTCCTTGCGCCGCATGGCGAGGATGAAGGCGAAGGTGCCGAGCGTCATCATCAGATAGATCAGCATGTAAATGGCAACACCACGCACGCCGGCCTGGCTGTTGGCGGCAAGGCCGACCAGCGCGTAGCCCATGTGACCGATCGAGGAATAGGCCATCAGGCGCTTGATATTGGTCTGGCCGATCGCGGCAAAGGCGCCGAGCGCCATCGAGGCGATCGAGATGAAGACGATGATCTGCTGCCAATCGGCGGCGATCGGCTTAAACGCGCCCATAGTGACGCGCACGATCAGCGCCATCGCCGCCATCTTGGGGGCCGCCGCCAGGAAGGCCGTCACCGGCGTCGGTGCGCCTTCATAGACGTCGGGCGTCCACATATGGAACGGCACCGCCGAGATCTTGAAGGCAAGGCCGGCAAGCACGAAGACCAGGCCGAAAACGAGACCGAGTTGGCGCGGGCCACTGCCGAGCGCCGAGGCGATTTCCTGGAAGCCGGTGTTGCCGGTGTAGCCATAGACCAGGCTGATGCCGTAGAGCAGCATGCCCGACGACAGCGCGCCGAGGACGAAGTATTTCAGGCCGGCCTCTGTCGAACGCAGATTGTCGCGGTTGATCGCCGCCAGCACGTAGATCGCCAACGACTGCAGCTCGAGGCCGAGATAGAGCCCGATCATGCCGTTGGCCGAGATCATCAGCATCATGCCGAGCGTGCACAGCAGGATCAGCACCGGATATTCGAACTTGTCGAAACGCTCCGCCTTGGCAAAGCGCATCGACATGACGAGCGTCACCGCCGAGCCGACCAGCGCCAGCACCTTCATGAAGCGGGAGAAGGGATCCTGGATGAAGGCGTTGCCATAGGCGCTGCCCTGCCCCGTGGAAAAGACCAGCCAGACGCCGGCGACCACCAGCACGGCAACGGCAAGGCCGGTCACCGTATTGGCGGTGTTGGCGCGCGAATAGGCCCCGACCATCAGCAGCGCGAGCGCGCCGATGGCAAGGATCAGCTCGGGCGTCGAGAGCGACAGGCTGGAGAGAAGGTCCGGCGTCATGGTTCGCAAAACCCCTGGGTCAGTTCGCCGCCGCGGTTTGCGCGGCGCCGATGGATGCGGTGACATTGGTGACGAGCGACTTGACCGACTGGGCCGTCGCGTCGAAGACGGGAGCGGGATAGACGCCGAAGAAGATCACCAGCGCGACCAGCGGGTAGATGATCACCTTCTCGCGCAACGACAGGTCGAGCAGCCCCTTCAGACTGTCCTTGGTCAGCGCGCCGAAGATCACCCGGCGGTAGAGCCAGAGCGCGTAGGCCGCCGACAGGATGACGCCCGTAGCGGCGAAGAACGCCACCCAGGTGTTGACCCGGAACACGCCGAGCATGGTCAGGAACTCGCCGACGAAACCACTGGTGCCGGGCAGGCCGACATTGGCCATGGTGAAGACCATGAACACGGTGGCGTATTTCGGCATGTTGTTGACCAGCCCGCCATAGGCAGCGATCTCACGCGTGTGCATGCGGTCATAGATGACGCCGACGCACAGGAACAGCGCGCCCGAGACCAGGCCGTGGCTGAGCATCTGGAAGATGGCGCCCTGCACGCCTTCCTGGTTCATGGCGAAGATGCCCATGGTGACGAAGCCCATATGGGCGACCGAGGAATAGGCGATCAGCTTCTTCATGTCGTCCTGCATCAGCGCCACCAGCGAGGTGTAGATGATGGCGACGACCGACAGCGTGAACACCAGCGGCGCGAACATTTCCGACGCCAGCGGGAACATCGGCAGCGAGAAGCGCAGGAAGCCGTACCCACCCATCTTAAGCAGAATTGCGGCCAGGATCACCGAGCCCGCCGTCGGCGCCTCGACGTGCGCGTCGGGCAGCCAGGTGTGCACCGGCCACATCGGCATCTTCACCGCGAAGGAGGCGAAGAAGGCGAGCCATAGCCAGGTCTGCATATTGGCAGGGAAGCTGTGCGTCAGAAGCGTCGGAATGTCGGTCGTGCCCGACTGATAGAACATCGCCATGATGGCGAGCAGCATCAGCACCGAACCGGCGAGCGTGTAGAGGAAGAACTTGAACGAGGCGTAGACGCGCCGCTTGCCGCCCCAGACGCCGATGATGATGAACATCGGGATCAGGCCGGCTTCGAAAAAGACGTAGAACAGCACGATATCCAGCGCGCAGAACACGCCGATCATCAGCGTTTCGAGCAACAGGAAGGCGATCATGTAGGCCTTGACGCGCTTCTCGATCGCTTCCCACGAGGCCAGGATACAGAGCGGCATCAGGAACGTCGTCAGGATGACGAACAGCATGGAAATGCCGTCGACACCCATATGGTAGGAAATGCCGGAGTCGAGCCAGGCGGCCTTCTCGACGAACTGGAAGCCTGACTGAGAATTGTCGAAGCCGGTCCAGATGAACACCGAGATGATGAAGGTGAATGTCGTCGTCAACAGCGCGATGGCGCGGATGTTGCGGCGCGCATTTTCGCTGTCATCCTTGATGAACAGGATAAGCAGCACACCAACCAGCGGCAGGAAGGTGACCAGCGAGAGGATTGGCCAGGCGGTCATCAGAGCATCATCCAGGTGACGAGTGCGGCAACGCCGATCAGCATGGCGAAGGCATAGTGATAGAGGTAGCCGGTCTGCAGCTTGACGACGCGGTTGGTGACATCGACGACGCGCGCCGAAATGCCATCCGGCCCGAGCCCGTCGATGACGGTGCCGTCACCGGTCTTCCACAGGAAATGGCCAAGGCGCTTGGCGGGCCGCACGAACAGGAAGTCGTACAGCTCGTCGAAATACCACTTGTTGAGCAGGAAGGCGTAGAGCAAGCGATGGTTGGCGGCGACGCTTCGGGGCAATTCCGGTGAGCGGATGTAGAACTTCCAGGCCACCGCGAAGCCGATCAGCATGGCGATGAAGGGCGACAGTTCGACCCACAGCGGCAGTTCGTGGATTTCGTGCAGGATGTGATTGTCCGGCAGCGTGAACAGCGACGCCTTCCAGAACTCGGCATAGCCTTCGCCGATGAAGGAATTGTGGAAGATGATGCCGGCAAACAGTGCACCCGCAGCCAGGATGAACAGCGGCACCAGCATCACCGGCGGCGATTCATGCACGTGGTGCATCACCTCATGGCTCGCCCGCGGCTGGCCGTGGAAGGTCATGAAGATCAGCCGCCAGGAGTAGAAGGAGGTGAAGCAGGCGGCAATGACCAAAAGCACGAAGGCGAGGCCGGCAACCGAATTGTGGCTGGCAAAGGCGCTCTCGATGATGGCGTCCTTGGAGAAGAAACCGGCGGTGCCGATGACGGTCACCGGAATGCCGACGCCGGTCAGCGCCAGCGTCCCGATCACCATCATCCAGTAGGTGGTCGGGATCAGCTTGCGCAGACCGCCCATCTTGCGCATGTCCTGCTCGTCGGAGACGGCATGGATGACCGAGCCCGAGCCGAGGAACAGCAGCGCCTTGAAGAAGGCGTGCGTGAACAGGTGGAAGATCGCCGCGCCATAGGCGCCGACGCCGAGCGCCACGAACATGTAGCCGAGCTGCGAGCAGGTCGAATAGGCGATGACGCGCTTGATGTCGTTCTGAACGAGACCGACGGTGGCCGCGAAGAAGGCGGTGAAGGCGCCGATGAAGGTCACCACGGTCAGCGCCGAATGCGACAGTTCGAACAGCGGCGACAGCCGCGCCAGCATGAACACGCCGGCGGTCACCATGGTGGCAGCATGGATGAGAGCCGAGACCGGCGTCGGGCCTTCCATGGCGTCCGGCAGCCAGGTGTGCAGCGGCACCTGCGCCGACTTGCCCATGGCGCCCATGAACAGCAGCAGGCAGACGACGGTCATCGCCGCCTGCTTGTCCAGCGCATGGCCGAGGAAGGTCAGCACGGCAGCACCTTGCGGCGCGCCTTCGGCTGGAACGAACGTCGCCGCATTGGCGAAGATGGTGCCGAGATTGACCGAGCCGAACAGCACGAACACACCGAAAATGCCGAGCGCGAAACCGAAATCGCCGACGCGGTTGACGACGAAGGCCTTGATGGCCGCGGCGTTGGCCGACGGCTTCTTGTACCAGAAACCGATCAGCAGGTAGGAGGCGAGACCGACCCCTTCCCAGCCGAAGAACATCTGCACGAGGTTGTCGGCCGTCACCAACATCAGCATGGCGAAGGTGAACAGCGATAGATAGGCGAAGAAGCGCGGCCGGTTCGGATCGTGGTGCATGTAGCCGATCGAATAGATATGGACCAGCGCCGAAACGGTGTTGACCACCACCAGCATCACCACCGTCAGCGTGTCGATGCGCAGTGCCCAGGACACGTCCAGCCCGCCGGACTGGATCCAGTGCAGCACCGGCACGGTGAACACTTCGCCATGGCCGAAGCCGACGCTGAAGAAGGCGACCCACGACAGCACCGCGGAGATCACCAGGAAGCCGGAGGTGATGTATTCGGACGCCTTGGCGCCGAGCGACGTGCCGAACAGGCCGACGATCAGGAAGCCGAGCAGTGGAAGGAAGACGATGGCCTGATACATGGTGGTTCCGTCAACCCTTCATCATGTTCACGTCTTCGACCGCGATCGAGCCGCGGTTGCGGAAGAAGACGACGAGAATGGCAAGTCCGATGGCGGCTTCAGCCGCCGCGACCGTCAGCACGAACAGCGCGAACACCTGGCCGACCAGATCGCCGAGCGCCGCCGAAAAGGCGACGAAGTTGATGTTGACCGCAAGCAGGATCAGCTCGACCGACATCAGGATGACGATGACGTTCTTGCGGTTCAGGAAGATGCCGAACACGCCGAGCGTGAACAGGATCGCCGATACGGTCAGATAATGTGCGATGCCGACGACCATCTCAGACTCCTTCGCCCGACTTGACCTTGCGGATTTCCATGCCGGTGGCCGGCGTGCGGCCGACCTGGGCTGCGATCGACTGCCGCTTGATCCCTTCCTTGTGACGCAGCGTCAGCACGATGGCGCCGATCATGGCAACCAGCAGGATGAGGCCCGAAATCTGGAAGTAGTAGAGGTAGTCGGTATAGAGGATGTCGCCGAGCGCGGCCGTGTTCGAGCGCGTGGCGAGATCGGGGATCGGTTTGGACACTGTCGCGGCCAGCTTCGGCGCGAATGTGTAGCCGCCGAGCACGACGATCAGCTCCGCCGCCAGGATCAGCCCGACCAGCGCGCCGATCGGCGCGTATTGCAGCGCGCCCTCTTTCATTTCAGCGAAGTCGACGTCGAGCATCATGACGACGAACAGGAACAGCACCATGACCGCGCCGACATAGACGACGAGCAGGATCATCGCCAGGAACTCGGCGCCGGTCAGCATGAACAGGCCGGCGGCGTTGAAGAAGGTCAGGATCAGGAACAGCACCGAATGCACGGGGTTGCGCGATGAAATGACCATGAACGCCGACGCCACGGCGACAAAGGCGAAGAGGTAGAAAAAGGCCGCCTCTAGTCCACTCAGCATTGGGGTTCCCCCGGGTTCCTATCCCAAACAGGACATTCGTCGTGTTTGATTTTTGCGACCGCCTCCGGTCGGCAAGTTTCGTTGTGTCCTTAGACGAGGCCCCTCGCCTCGTCCATGCGTCAAATATCAGCGGTACAGCGCATCCAATGAGATGTTGCGCGCCAGTTCGCGCTCCCACCGGTCGCCATTGGCCAGCAGCTTGTCCTTGTCGTAGTAGAGCTCCTCGCGCGTTTCAGTCGCGAATTCGAAATTCGGCCCCTCGACGATGGCATCGACCGGGCAGGCTTCCTGGCAGAAGCCGCAATAGATGCACTTCACCATATCGATGTCGTAGCGCACCGTGCGGCGCGTGCCGTCATTGCGGCGCGGGCCGGCCTCGATGGTGATGGCCTGCGCCGGGCAGATCGCCTCGCACAATTTGCAGGCGATGCAGCGTTCCTCGCCATTGGGATAGCGGCGCAGCGCATGCTCGCCCCGGAAGCGCGGGCTGGTCGGCCCCTTCTCGTGCGGATAGTTGATCGTCTCCTTCGGCGCGAAGAACTGGCGCATCGACAGGAAGAAGGCGCTGACGAAATCCTGCAGAAGCAGCGATTTTGCGGCCTGGGACAAAGCGGACATCACGCAAACCCCGTGATCTTGAGGAAGGCTGCGGTGGCGACAACCATGAACAGCGAGATCGGCAGGAACACTTTCCAGCCCAGCCGCATCAGTTGGTCGTAGCGGTAGCGCGGCACGAAGGCCTTCACCATCGAGATGCCGAAGAACACGAAGCACACCTTCAGCACGAACCAGATGACGCCGGGCACCCAGGTGAAGGGCGCGAAGTCGAAGGGCGGCAGCCAACCGCCGAGGAACAAGATGGTCGCCAGCGCGCACATCAGGACGATGGCGACATACTCGCCGAGGAAGAACAGCAGGAACGGCGTCGACGAATATTCGACCATATGGCCGGCGACCAGTTCCGATTCGGCCTCGACCAGGTCGAAAGGCGGCCGGTTCGTCTCGGCCAGCGCCGAGATGAAGAAGATGATGAACATCGGGAACAGCGCCAGCCAGTTCCAGTCGAGGAAGGTGTTGGGCAGGCCGAGTCTGGTGCCAAGCCCACCCTGCTGCGACATCACGATATCGCTGAGGTTGAGCGAGCCGGCGGTGAGCAGCACGGTGACGATGACGAAGCCGATCGAGACTTCGTAGGAGACCATCTGCGCGGCCGAACGCAGCGCGCCGAGGAACGGATATTTCGAGTTCGACGCCCAGCCGCCCATGATCACGCCGTAGACCTCGAGCGAGGAGATGGCGAAGACATAGAGGATGCCGACATTGACGTTGGCGATCGCCCAACCCTGGTTGACTGGAATGACCGCCCAGGCCGAAATCGCAAGCACCGCCGATACCAGCGGCGCCAGAAGGAACACGCCCTTGTTGGCGCCGGACGGGATGACCGGTTCCTTGAAGACGAATTTCAACAGGTCGGCGAAGGCCTGCAGCGTGCCCCAGGGGCCGACGACGTTCGGGCCACGGCGCAACTGCACCGCCGCCCAGATCTTGCGGTCGGCGTAGAGGATGTAGGCCACGAAGATCAGCAGCACCACGATCAGCACGACTGACTTCAGAAGGATCAGCAGCGCCGGCAGCACGTAGAAGGAGAAGAAGGTGTCCATGCTTATTCCGCCGCCTGCTTGAAGCCGCTCTTGGCCAGTGCCGAGCATTCCGCCATCACGGCCGATGCCCGCGCGATCGGGTTGGTCAGGTAGAAATCCTTGACCGGCGAGGTGAAGGTGCCCTTGTTCAGTCGCCCGCCGAGCTTCGCCACGCCGGCAATGTCCTCGGCATTGCCGGCCGCGACCTGATCGATGCGGGCCAGATGCGGATACTCGCCATAGAGCTTGGCGCGCAGTTGCGGCAGTGAATCGAACGGCAGCTTCTTGCCCAGCACGTCGGACAGGGCCCGCAGAATCGCCCAGTCCTCGCGCGCATCGCCAGGCGCGAAACCGGCGCGGTTGGTCTGCTGCACGCGCCCTTCGGTGTTGACGAAGGTGCCTGACTTTTCCGTGTAGGCAGCCGCCGGCAGGATGACATTGGCGCGATGCGCGCCGTGGTCGCCATGGGTGCCGATATAGACGACGAAGGCGCCGCCGGTCTTGCCCATATCGATCTCGTCGGCGCCGAGCAGAAACAGCACGTCCGTTTCGCCGAGCATACCGGCGACATCCTTGCCACCCTCGCCCGGCACAAAGCCGAGATCGAGGCCGCCGACCCTGGCCGCCGCATTGTGCAGCACGGCAAAGCCGTTCCAGTCGGCGCGAGCGGCATTGACAGCAGCGGCGAGCTTCGCCGCCTGGCCGAGCACGGCCGCGCCGTCGGCGCGCGCCAACGCGCCCTGGCCGATAATGATCAGCGGATGCGTCGCCTTCTTCAGCGTCTGGAAGAACGTGCCATTGCCGTCGGCCAGATCCTTCAGCGAATCCGGCCCGGCACCGAGCAGTTCATACTCGTAGCGCGTGTCGCCGACATCGCCGATGACGCCGACCGGCAGATTGCCGACCCGCCAGCGCTTGCGGATGCGGGCGTTGAGCACCGAAGCCTCGAATCGCGGATTGGCGCCGATGATCAGCACCGCATCGGCCTGCTCGATGCCTTCGATGGTCGGGTTGAAAATGTAGCTGGCACGGCCGAGCGCCGGATCGAGTGCGGCGCCATCCTGGCGGCAGTCGACATTCTTCGAGCCGAGCGAAGCCATCAGCAGCTTCAGCGCGTAGATTTCCTCGACCGCCGCGAGATCGCCAGCGATGGCGCCAATCTTCTCGGGCGTGATCTTCGACACCGCGTCCTTGATCGTCGCGAACGCTTCGGCCCAGCTTGCCGCAACCAGCCTGCCGTCCTTGCGCACATAGGGACGGTCGAGGCGCTGCGTGCGCAACCCGTCCCAGATGAAGCGGGTCTTGTCGGAAATCCACTCCTCGTTCACCTGCTCGTTGACGCGCGGCAGGATGCGCATCACTTCGCGGCCACGGCTGTCGATGCGGATCGCCGAGCCGACCGCATCCATCACGTCGATGGATTCGGTCTTGGTCAGTTCCCACGGCCGCGCCTGGAAGGCGAAGGGCTTGGAGGTCAGCGCGCCGACCGGGCACAGATCGATGACATTGCCCTGCAATTCCGAGGTCATCGCCTGTTCGAGATAGGTGGTGATCTCGGCGTCCTCGCCGCGGCCGATCAGGCCGAGTTCGGAAATGCCGGCGACTTCCGTGGTGAAGCGGACGCAGCGCGTGCAATGGATGCAGCGGTTCATCACCGTCTTGACCAGCGGGCCGATATACTTGTCTTCGACCGCGCGCTTGTTCTCGTGGTAGCGCGAGGAATCGACGCCGAAGGCCATGGCCTGGTCCTGCAGGTCGCATTCGCCGCCCTGGTCGCAGATCGGGCAATCAAGCGGATGGTTGATCAGCAGGAACTCCATCACGCCTTCCCGGGCCTTCTTGACCATCGGGGTGTTGGTGAAGATTTCCGGCGGCTCGCCATTGGGGCCGGGGCGCAAATCGCGCACGCCCATGGCGCAGGAGGCCTGCGGCTTGGGCGGCCCGCCCTTCACCTCGATCAGGCACATGCGGCAATTGCCGGCGATCGACAGCCGCTCATGGAAGCAGAAGCGCGGCACTTCCGCGCCCGCGTCTTCCGCCGCCTGCAGCAGCGTGTAGTGGTCGGGTACAGTGATCTCTTTCCCGTCGACCTTGAGCTTTGCCATTCGCTTCAAACCCCTGCGGATTTCCCGCAATCTCATTTCCCGGGCGCGACAGACGCAGCACCCGGCATTTCATTCATTTCTTCGCGGCCAGCACAGCCGCCTGGGCAGTCCAGTCGTCGCGGCCGATACGGCCGTTGAACGACAGATAGTCGTCGACCCAGGCGATCTCCTGCGGCGACCAGGCGGCGATCTGGGCATAGGTCCAGATGCCGAGCCCGTTCAGCACCCTTTCCAGCTTCGGACCGATGCCCGATATCGCCTTGAGGTCGGACGGTTTCGCCGGCTTGTCCATAGCCTTGGGCTGCCTGAAATCCTCGGGCAGCAGAACGTCGGCGGCCTCGCTCGTTGCAGGAGCGACATTTACCGCAGGCACCGTGGTGGCGGCTTCCTTGGCGGCGATGTCGGTGACTTCCTGCGCGAAGGACTGCGCCTCGGCAATCATGGTTTTGGCCGTCGCCCGCGCCTTGATGGACGACGAGCTCGCGTCCTCGAATTGCTCGACGCGCGCCTCGAAATCCTCGATCAGCGGCTGCATCAGGCGCTGTGATGCCTCGGCGGCTCCTGTGAGTGCCCCCAGCCAGACGCCGAACGCATGATTGGCAAGCCCGATGCCAAGCGCCGACATTGCCGCCGCACCAGCGACAGGGTGCACGAAAAGGTTGACGGCGCTGGCCATCTCCTTCGGCATCATCCTGGTCAGGTCCTGGTTCATCTTCTCGATCTGGTCCAAATTAGGCATCAATGGGTAGGGTGTCGAATACGGCGCCATAGAGTTCTCCTGGTCGTTTCTTCGTTCGCCCCGCCCCGTTATTCCAGCATTCAAAAATCTTCTATTCCGCCGCCACCATCACCGGTTCGGCTCGATGCGCGTTGCGCGAAAACTCGTCGATGCGCCGCTCCACCTCGCCGCGGAAATGCCGCATCAGGCCCTGGATCGGCCATGCCGCCGCATCGCCCAGCGCGCAGATCGTGTGGCCCTCGACCTGCTTGGTGACGTCGAGCAGCATGTCGATCTCGCGCTTCTGCGCCTCGCCGCGCACCAGCCGCTCCATCACCCGCCACATCCAGCCTGTGCCTTCGCGGCACGGCGTGCACTGGCCGCAGCTCTCGTGCTTGTAGAAGTAGGACAGCCGCGCGATCGCCTTCACGACATCGGTCGACTTGTCCATGACGATGACGGCCGCCGTACCGAGGCCGGATTTGAGGTCGCGCAGCGCGTCGAAATCCATCGGCGTGTCGATGATCTGCTCGGCCGGCACCAGCGGCACCGAGGCGCCGCCCGGGATGACCGCGAGCAGATTGTCCCAGCCGCCGCGGATGCCACCGCAATGCGTCTCGATCAGTTCGCGGAACGGGATCGACATCGCCTCTTCGACGGTGCACGGATTGTTGACGTGGCCGGAGACACAGAACAGCTTGGTGCCGACATTGTTGGGCCGGCCGAAGGACGAGAACCAGGCCGCGCCACGGCGCAGGATGGTCGGCGCCACCGCGATCGATTCGACATTGTTGACGGTGGTCGGGCAGCCATAAAGGCCGACATTGGCCGGGAATGGCGGCTTCAGCCTGGGCTGACCCTTCTTGCCTTCCAGGCTTTCCAGCAGCGCCGTCTCTTCGCCGCAGATATAGGCGCCGGCGCCGTGATGCATGTAGACGTCGAAATCGTAGCCGGACGTGTTGTTCTTGCCGATCAGCTTGGCCTCATAGGCCTCGTCGATGGCGCGCTGCAGCGCCTCGCGCTCGCGGATGAACTCGCCGCGCACATAGATGTAGGCGGCAATCGCGCCCATGGCGAAGCCGGCGAGCAGCGCCCCTTCGACCAGCGTGTGCGGATCGTTGCGCAGGATGTCGCGGTCCTTGCAGGTGCCGGGCTCGGATTCGTCGGCGTTGATGACGAGGTAGCTAGGCCTGCCATCGCTCTGCTTGGGCATGAACGACCATTTGAGGCCCGTCGGGAAGCCGGCGCCGCCACGGCCGCGCAGGCCGGACGCCTTCATCTCATTGACGATCCATTCGCGCCCCTTGGCGACGATGCCGGGCGTGTTGTCCCAGGCGCCACGCGCCATGGCGCCGGCCAGCGACTTGTCGAACAGGCCGTAGATGTTGGTGAAGATGCGGTCTTTATCCTGAAGCATTTTTCGTCCCTCAGACCGGCTTCTTGCCGAAGACGCGGATGTATTCGGCGACGCCGCCCTTGGCGAGCGCCTTGGCCTGCTTGACCCAGTCGTCGCGCTCGATGCGGCCGTGGAAGGAGAGATAGCCGTCCACCCACTCGCGCTCGGCCTTCTTCCAGGAAGCGACCTGCGCGAAGGTGAAGATGCCCAGCGTATGCAGGACGCCCTCGATCTTCGGGCCAACGCCGGAGATCAGCTTGAGATCGTCGACCGCGGCCGGCCTGTCGATACCGGCCGGACGGTTCTTGTCATCCAGCGACGGTTTTGCGGGCTTTGCCGCCGGCGCCTTGGCTTCCGGCGCCTTGAAGGCAGAGGCCGGTTCGGCCTTGGCCTTCGGCCCATTGCGCTGCTTGGAGACCTTCTCGACTTCAGGCGCTGCCTTGTTGGCGTTGGCGGCCGAATGCAGCGGCGCCGAAACACTCGCCGCCTTCTCCGCCGCCGGCGCCACCTTGGTCTTCGAGGGTGTCTTCAACGCCGGGCTGGTTTCAGGCGCGTCGGTCTTCGGCTTGCTGGCGTTGGACGGTGCGACGGGAGCGGGTGCCGGAACGGGTGCGGCAATGATCGCGTCGGGTGCCGCCTTGGCGGCCTTCGCTGCCTCCCTGGCTTCCCGGTCGCGGGTCGACTTGAGGATCGCCTTTTCGCTTTTCAGCGTCGTGAGACCAGAGGCCGGCTCCGAGCCGGTGCGGCCATTCTGCGGTCCCGGCGCCACCGAGGCGCCCTTGCCCGCATCGTAGAGATCGATGATTTCGGCCAGGCGTTCCGGCGTCAAATCCTCGAACGTATCCTTGAAGATCATCACCATCGGCGCGTTGACACAGGCGCCGAGGCACTCGACTTCTTCCCACGACAAGGTGCCCTTGTCGTTGGTGTGGAACTGGTCGTGATGGATTTTCGAGCGGCAGACATCCATCAGCGCTTCCGAGCCGCGCAGCATGCAGGGCGTGGTGCCGCAGACCTGGATGTGCGCGCGGGTGCCGACCGGATTGAGCTGGTACTGCGTGTAGAAGGTCGCGACCTCGAGCCCGCGAATCCTGGGCATGCCGAGCATGTCCGAAATCGTCTCGATCGCCGCCTTGGTGACCCAGCCTTCCTGTTCTTGCGCCAGCATCAGCAGCGGAATGATCGCCGACTGCTCGCGGCCCTTCGGGTACTTCTTGATCCATTGCTTCGCCGCTGCCGCGTTCGCCCGGTTGAAGGCGAAGGATGCTGGCTGGACGCTGGCTTCTGCGAGACGGCGGACTGACATTTAGCGATCGACCTCACCAAACACGATGTCGAGGGAGCCAAGAACGGCGGTGACGTCGGCCAGCATGTGGCCGCGACACAAGAAATCCATGGCTTGCAGATGCGCGAAACCGGGCGCGCGCAGCTTGCAGCGATACGGCTTGTTGGTGCCGTCGGAGACGAGATAGACGCCGAATTCGCCCTTCGGCGCCTCGACGGCCGCATAGACCTCGCCGGCCGGCACGCGATAGCCCTCGGTGTAGAGCTTGAAGTGGTGGATCAGCGCTTCCATCGAACGCTTCATCGCCGCGCGCTTGGGCGGCACGACCTTGCCGTCGAGGTTCGACACCGGGCCGGTGCTTTCCTTGCCGAGTAGAAGATCGACGCACTGGCGCATGATCCTGGCCGACTGGCGCATTTCTTCCATGCGCACGAGGTAACGGTCGTAGCAGTCGCCGTTCTTGCCGATCGGAATGTCGAAATCCATTTCCGAATAGCATTCATAGGGCTGCGACTTGCGCAGATCCCAGGCCGCGCCCGAACCGCGCACCATGACGCCCGAAAAGCCCCAGGCCCAGGCATCGGCCAGCGAAACAATGCCGATATCGACATTGCGCTGCTTGAAGATGCGGTTGCCGGTCAGCAGCTTGTCGAGGTCGTCGATCGACTTCAGGAACGGGTCGATCCACTTGCCGATGTCCTCGACCAGCTGGCGCGGCAGGTCCTGATGGACGCCGCCGGGCCGGAAATAGGCGGCATGCATGCGCGAGCCGGAGGCGCGCTCATAAAACACCATCAGCTTTTCGCGCTCAACGAAACCCCACAGCGGCGGCGTCAGCGCGCCGACGTCCATCGCCTGCGTCGTCACATTGAGGATGTGCGACATGATGCGGCCGATCTCGCAATAGAGCACGCGGATCAGCTGGCCGCGCCTCGGCACTTCGATGCCGAGCAGGCGTTCGGCGGCCAGTGCGAAGGCATGTTCCTGATTCATCGGCGCGCAATAGTCGAGCCGGTCGAGATAAGGCACAGCCTGCAGATAGGTTTTTGCCTCGATCAGCTTTTCGGTGCCGCGATGCAGCAGCCCGATATGCGGATCGACGCGATCGACGACTTCGCCGTCGAGCTCCAGCACGAGGCGCAAAACGCCGTGCGCCGCAGGATGTTGCGGGCCGAAATTGATGTTGAAATTGCGGACGGAGGTCTCAGCCATTCTGGCGCCTCAATTCGTCTTGGCTTTTTCGTCCCCGGGCAGCACGTAGTCGGTGCCTTCCCAAGGGGAAAGAAAATCAAAATTGCGGAATTCCTGCTTGAGCTCGACCGGCTCGTAGATGACGCGCTTGGCTTCGTCGTCGTAGCGCACTTCGACGAAGCCTGTCAGCGGGAAATCCTTGCGCAGCGGATGGCCTTCGAAACCGTAGTCGGTCAGCAGGCGGCGCAGATCGGGATGGCCCGAGAACAGCACGCCATAGAGATCGTAGGTCTCGCGCTCGAACCAGTCGGCGCCGGGGAAAACCCCGGTGATCGACGGCACCATCGTCTCCTCGTCGGCCTGCACCTTGACGCGAATGCGCACATTCTGTTTCGGCGACAGCAGGTGATAGACGACGTCGAAGCGCTTGGCCCGCGACGGATAGTCGGCGCCGCAGACATCGATGATCGAGTTGAACTGGCAGCGCGCATCGTCGCGCAGGAAAGTCACGACTTCGATGAGGTCGCGCGGCTCGACATGAATGGTGAGCTCGCCATAGGCAATGTCAGCGCCATTGACGCGACCGATCAGCCTTTCGCCGAGATAGGTCGACAGTTCGCTAAGGGATGCGGCCATGGATTTACCGTTCGATCGTGCCGGTGCGGCGGATTTTCTTCTGCAGGAGAAGAATGCCGTAGAGCAAAGCTTCGGCGCTCGGCGGGCAGCCGGGCACATAAATGTCGACCGGCACGACGCGGTCGCAGCCGCGCACCACCGAATAGGAATAGTGGTAGTAGCCGCCGCCATTGGCGCAGGAGCCCATCGAGATGACGTAGCGCGGTTCCGGCATCTGGTCGTAGACCTTGCGCAGCGCCGGCGCCATCTTGTTGGTCAGCGTGCCGGCGACGATCATGATGTCGGACTGGCGCGGTGACGCACGCGGCGCGACGCCGAAGCGCTCCGAATCGTAGCGCGGCATCGAGGTGTGGATCATCTCGACGGCGCAGCATGCCAGACCGAAGGTCATGAACATCAGCGAGCCCGAGCGCGCCCAGGTGATCAGCGCCTCGGTCGAGGTGACCAGGAAACCCTTGTCGGCAAGCTCATTGTTGATTTCGAGGAAGAAGGGATCGTCCTCCCCCACCGGCCTGCCGGTGTTGGGATCGATGATGCCCTTCGGCTTCGGCGCGACGAGGGTGCCTGAACTGTCGTTCAATCCCATTCCAGCGCTCCTTTTTTCCATTCATAGGCAAAGCCGATGGTCAGCACTGCCAAAAACACCATCATCGACCAGAAACCCAGCATGCCGATCTTCGAGAAGGACACTGCCCAGGGAAACAGGAAGGCCACTTCGAGGTCGAAGATGATGAACAGGATCGACACCAGGTAGAAGCGGATGTCGAATTTCATGCGGGCATCGTCGAACGAGTTGAAACCGCACTCGTAGGCGGAAAGCTTTTCGGGATCGGGATTGCGGTAGGCCACCAGGAACGGTGCGGCCAGCAGCGCCAGGCCGACGACCAGCGCCACGCCGATGAACAGGACGATGGGCAGGTACGAACTGAGAAGTGCGTTCATGCAGCGGCTTTCCGTTGGCGCCAATCCACTTTGATTACAGCACCGGACCTTAATGCGGAAGCGTGACAGATTAACCGCTGAACCGTTTTAAGGGGCCTATGCTGCAACGCGGCGAGGGTTAGCGCAGCACTTCCAGCGAAGCAAGTCAAACCTTGTTCAAAACGCCGACCTGGACGGCATATCCGGAGAAACTGGTCCGATCCGCTCCTGTTTGATTTCCTTCGTTTTTTACTCCACTTTTCTCTCCTGACAGGGTTGCCGCTAAAACCCTGCTAGCATGGGCTGGAATCACCCGTCAGACCCACAGCAGAAGCGCCCAGAGTGATACCTGCATGAAGGAAAAAATCTCGCTTGCCATGGCCCGGCGCATCGCGCTCGCCGCACAGGGGTTTCTCGATCCCCGCCCAAATGGCACACCCGACCGCCGCCACTTCGCCCGCGTGCTCTCGCGCACCGGCCTGCTGCAGATCGATTCCGTCAGCGCGGTGGTGCGCGCTCACTATATGCCGCTCTATTCGCGCCTTGGCCCCTACCCGCTCGCTCTGCTCGACAACGCCGCCGTGACGCGCAAGCGCACGGTGTTCGAATACTGGGCGCATGAGGCTTCCTTCCTGCCGGTCGAGACCTACCCGCTGATGCGCTGGCGCATGCAGCGAGCCGAGCAGGGCGACGAGATGTATCTGGGCCTGGCCAAATGGGGCCGAGAGCATGCCCCCTATATAGAAGAGATCTACCGCGAGGTCGTCGCGCGCGGTCCGATTGCCGCTTCCGCGCTGGAAGGTCAGAAAGGTTCGGGCGGCTGGTGGGGCTGGAGCCATGCCAAGCATGCCTTCGAATGGCTGTTCTGGGCCGGGCGCATCACCACGGCGCACCGCCGCGGCTTCGAGCGCTTCTATGATTTGCCCGAGCGCGTGCTGCCGCAGGCGATCCTCGACCTGCCCGTGCCGCCAGCCGAGGACGCGCACCGCGAATTGCTGCGCATTTCCGCCCGCGCCCATGGCGTGGCGACATCAGGCGACCTGCGCGACTACTTTCGGCTATCGCCGGCCGACATGAAAGGCCGGCTGGAGGAACTGGTCGAGTTGGGCGAATTGCTGCCGGTGCGTGTCGAGGGCTGGGACAAGCCGGCCTACCTTCATAAGGACGCCCGCCTGCCCCGGAAAATCGAGGCCCGCGCCCTGTTGGCGCCGTTCGACCCGGTCGTCTTCGAGCGCTCGCGCTCGGAGCGGCTGTTCGATTTCCACTACCGCATCGAGATCTACACGCCGGCTGAGAAGCGCCAATACGGCTATTACGTCCTGCCCTTCCTGCTCGGCGACCGGATCGTCGCCCGCGTCGACCTCAAGGCTGACCGGCCGGCCAGCGTCCTGCGCACCCACGCCGCCTACGCCGAACCCGGCGCGCCACCTGAAACCGCCGCGCAACTCTTCGAGGAACTGCAGCAGATGCAGGGCTGGCTTGGCCTTCAACGCATCGAAGTGACGCCGGCCGGCGATCTGGGTCCGGCGCTCGCCGACATGGCCATGTCGTAGCCGCGCGTTGACACCGCTGCCTGCAAAAGCCTAAATCCGCTCCAGACGGTCCCTTGCCCGCAACGGCAGGGGCTAAGAGGGAATGCGGTGCGGGATTTCGATCTCAAATCCGCGGCTGTCCCCGCAACTGTAAGCGAAGAGCCAAGGCCGAAAGCCACTGGGACGTTCCCGGGAAGGCGGCACCCAAGGCGATGACCCGCGAGCCAGGAGACCTGCCGTCTGCGACAAAAGAATCCGATCGCCCGGCGGGTTTCCGGGCAAGGAGCCCGGTTTTTGGACCAGAACAGCAGTTTTTCGGCTGGCACAGCGGACAATTCGTCCGCCGACGGGGATGCCTTGGCCGGCGTCACCGTCATCGTCTGCGCCTCCTGCCGCGACGAGACCGGCTCCGACGCCCATCCCCGCGCCGGCGAACTGCTAGCCGAAGACACGCGCCAAGCCGCTGCGGACGACGACATCCGCATCCGCACGGTCGAGTGCCTCGGCAATTGCAAGCGCCGGCTGAGCGCCGCGATCCTGCGCGACGGTTGCTGGAGCTATGTCTTCGGCGACCTGACCGCGACCAGCGGCGCCGACCTCGTCACCGGCGCCAAACTCTTCGCCACCTCGACCGACGGCCTCATTCCATGGCGCGGTCGGCCCGATTCCCTCAAGCGCGGCCTCGTTGCCCGCATTCCTCCCCTCAACCTGCTGAAGGATTGATCATGAGCGCTTCCGTCACCCGCGTCCCCTGCACCGTCGTCACCGGCTTCCTTGGTGCCGGCAAGACGACGCTGGTCCGCCATCTCCTGGAGAACGCCGGCGGCAAGCGCATTGCCATCATCGTCAACGAGTTCGGCGACATCGGCATCGACGGCGAGATTTTGAAGGGCTGCGGCATCGACACCTGCCCGGAGGAAAACATCGTCGAACTGGCCAATGGCTGCATCTGCTGCACCGTGGCCGACGATTTCGTGCCGGCGCTCGACCAGATCCTGTCGCTCAACCCCAAGGTCGATCACATCCTGATCGAGACCTCGGGCCTGGCCCTGCCCAAGCCGCTGGTCCAGGCATTCCAGTGGCCGACGGTGAAGAGCCGCGTCACCGTCGATGGCGTCATCGCCGTGGTCGACGGTCCCGCACTGGCCGAAGGCCGGGTCGCCAACGACATGGACGCCTTGCAGGCGCAGCGCGCGCAAGATGAGAGCCTCGACCATGACGACCCGGTCGAGGAACTGTTCGAGGACCAGATCGCCTGCGCCGACCTGATCATCCTGTCGAAGAGCGACCTGATGGATGCCGCCGGTTCGGCCCGCGCCAACGCCATCATCGGCGAACACTCCGCCCGTGCCGTGAAGATCGTGCCGACCTCGCATGGCAAGGTCGATCCCTCCGTGCTGCTCGGGCTCGGCCTCGCCGTCGAGGACGACATCGAGAACCGCAAATCCCATCATGACGGCGCCTTCGACCACGAGCATGACGACTTCGACACCTTCATCGTCGACATTCCCTCGATCGCCAATCCGGATGAGCTGGCACAACGCGTCGCCGCCGCCGCCGAACAGGAAAACGTGCTGCGCGTGAAAGGCTTCGTCGAGGTCGGCGGCAAGCCGATGCGGCTCTTGCTGCAGGCCGTCGGCCCGCGCGTCAATCATTACTATGACCGCGCCTGGACCGCCGAGGACAACCGCCGTTCGCGCCTGGTCGTCATTGGCCTCAAGGGGCTGAACCGCCCGGCAATCGAGCGTATACTCGCCGGCTGATTTCAGACACGGGCCGCGATGCATATCCTCACCACGACCTCCGCCTCGCTCGACGATCTCGCCGAGCCGGTCGATCTGCGGCAGACGCCGGCGGATATCGTGGCCCTGTCCTTCACCGACAGCGACCTCGCCGGACTGGCGGCCGCCTGGAAGGCGGATGCCGGCCGTTTGCCCTCGATGCGGCTGGCGGCGCTTCGCGACCTGCGCCACCCTATGTCCGTCGACCTCTGGGTCGACAGCGTCGCCCGCCACGCCAAGATCATCCTGGTACGCATCCTCGGCGGCTACGACTGGTGGCGCTACGGCTGCGACCAGCTGGCCTCGACCGCTCGGGAACGCGGCATAAAACTGGCGCTGCTGCCCGGTGAAAGCCATGACGAGGATATCAGGCTGATCGAAGCCTCGACGCTGCCGCGCTGGGAATTGGACGCCCTGCTCGGCTATTTCCGCGAGGGCGGCCCGGCCAATATGGGCGCGCTGGTGCAGCGGCTGGCCAGGCTGGCTGGGCAGGACGCGGCCGTTGTTGAGCCGGTGGCGGTGCCGAAGGCCGGCTACTACGAGCCAGGCCGCGGCGTCGTCCCCCTCGACCTTGAGGGAGAGGGAAAGGTCGTGCCCATTCTCTTCTACCGCTCGATGCTGCTGGCCGCCGACATCGCACCCATCGACGCCCTTTTCGACGCGCTGCGGCAGCGCGGCATGACGCCTGTCCCCATCTTCGTCTCCGGCCTCAAAGACCCGACATCCCTGGCCTTCGCGGAAACCGCCATCGCCAAGCTCAGACCCGTTGCCATCATCGCCGCGACCGCCTTCGCTTCCGGCGCCGAACCCGGCGTTGAAACCCTGTTCGACCGCGCCGGCGTGCCCGTTTTCCAGGTCATCGTCGCCACCACCCGCCGCGACATCTGGGAGAATAACCAGCGTGGCCTGGCGCCCGCCGACCTCGCCATGCATGTCGTGCTGCCAGAACTGGACGGCCGCATCCTCGCCGGCGCGATTTCCTTCAAGTGTGAAAGCGATGTCGATCCCGCGCTTGGCCACCGCGCCTTCGCCAACCGGTCGGAACCGGATCGCGTCGCGCAGGTCGCTGACCGCGTGGCAGCCTTCATTCGCCTGCAGGAGACGCCCCGCGCGACGCGCAAGCTCGCCATCCTGATCCCGGACTATCCCAGCGCGCCTGGCCGTACCGGCTATGCCGTCGGCCTCGACGTGCCGTCGAGCGTGCTGGCGATGCTGCATGACCTGAAGGAACAGGGCTACGGGGTTGAAGGGATCCCGCAATCGCCTCGAGAATTGCTGGATTTGCTGGAGCGGGGCGATGGTGGGTTGGGATTGGATGAGTATCTCGACCTTTCACGAGACCTGCCTGTCGAGGCAATGACGGCTGTTGAGGCGGCGTGGGGGAAAGCGGAAGACAAGACAGGTTTGCGCCAGGCACCCCCCTCTGTCCTGCCGGATATCTCCCCCGCAAGGGGGGAGATTGGCAGTTTCAGCGCTAAGGCCACTCTTGCAACGTCGGAGATTGGCGAGGGCAGAGATGACAGCGTAATCTCCCCCCCTGCGGGGGAGATATCCGGCAGGACAGAGGGGGGTGTTCAAGCGCCGACCTCGCTGCACTTCCCCTTCCGCGCCACGACCTTCGGCAACATCACCGTCGCCCTCGCCCCCGACCGCGGCCGCTCGGCCGACCGCCGCGCCGACTACCACGACCCGACACTCCCGCCACGCCACGCCCTGCTCGCCTTCGGCCTCTGGCTGCGCAAATCTCTCGGCGTCCACGCCCTGATCCATGTCGGCGCCCACGGCACGCTGGAATGGCTGCCGGGCAAGACTGTCGCGCTGTCGAAGGCCTGCTTCCCCGAGATCGTCACCGGCGCCATGCCCGTCATCTATCCCTTCATCGTCTCCAATCCCGGCGAGGCAGCACAAGCCAAGCGGCGCATCGCCGCCGTCACCCTCGGTCATCTGCCACCGCCGCTGGCCGGTGCGGAACTTGACGAAGATCAGCACAAACTCGAGCGCCTGGTCGATGAATACGCCCAGGCCGACGGCCTCGACCGCCGCCGCCGCGACCGCCTGGCAAAACTGATCGTCGACACCGCGCAGAAAACTGGCCTCGCCGCCGAAGCCGGTGTCGCCAGGACCGACGCGCCCGACGAAGCGCTGCGCCGCATCGATGCCTGGCTCTGTGACCTCAAGGATTTCGCCATCAAGGATGGCCTGCATATCTATGGCCGCGCGGCTGACGACGAGCCCGACGCTATGCGCCGCCAAAGTGCCGAGGCTGAAAGGTCGGCGCTGCTTGCCGCGCTCGATGGCCGCCACGTCAAGGCCGGCCCGGCCGGCGCGCCGGCGCGCGGACGTTCCGACGTGCTGCCCACCGGCCGCAATTTGTTCACGTCGGATCCACGCACCATGCCGACGCCGACCGCCTATGATCTGGGCAAGGCGGCGGCGGAAGAAGTGGTGCGCGGCTATCTGCAATCGCATGGCGACTGGCCGCGTTCGCTGGTCATCGATCTCTGGGGCTCGGCCTCATTGCGCACCGGCGGCGAGGAGATCGCGCAAGGCCTGGCGCTGATGGGCTGCCGGCCGCAATGGGATGCCGCCACCGGCCGCATCACCGGCATCGAAGTGCTGCCGCCGGCGACGCTCGGCCGCCCGCGCGTCGACGTCACCTGGCGCATATCGGGCCTGTTCCGCGACATGTTCCCGACTCAGATCGCGTTGATCGACGCCGCCGCCAACGCCGTTGCCGCCCGCGATGAAGAAGATTCGGAAAACCCGCTCGCGGCCCGGACCCGCGCCGATGGCAAGATCAGCCCGCGCATTTTCGGCACCTCACCCGGCACCTATGGCGCCGGCGTCGAGAATCTCCTGTCGAGCGGCGACTGGGGCGCGCGTGAAGAGATCGGCCGCGCCTATCTCGACGCCACCTCGCACGCCTATGGCGGCGAAGCCGGCGAAGGCGTCTCCGCCCCCGGCGCCTTCGAAACCCGCATCGCCGAGGCCGATCTTCTGGTCCACACCGGCGACGACCCCGGCCGCGACATTCTCGAAGGCTCCGCCGACGTCGCCTTCATCGGCGGCTTTTCAGCCGCGCTTGCGGCGCTTGGCCGGAATGCCGACGTCATCGTGCTCGATACGACGGACCCGCAAATGCCGAAGCCGCGCTCGATCAGTGAGGCCGTATCGCGCGTGGTGCGCGCCCGCGCCGTCAATGCCCGCTTCATCTCAGGCCAGATGCGGCACGGCCCACGCGGCGCCTCTGAATTCGCCGAGACGGTCGACCGGCTGGTCGGCTTCGCCGAAACCACGCATGCCATATCGGGCGCGCTGATCGAGGCCGTGCACGACGCCTATGTCGGCAACGCGGATGTTCGCGCCTTTATCCTTCGGGAAAACCCGGCGGCGGCGAAAGTCATTGCCCAGCGTTTCCTGTCGGCGCGCCGGCGCGGCCTCTGGCATCCCTTGCGCAATTCCATCGACGACGATCTCGCCGCGCTGATTGCAGAGGCCGAGGCGCTGGGAGTGGCGGCATGAACGCCTTCTCACGTCGCGGCGCCTGCCCGGCCCTGTCGGCGCCGATGCAGACCGGCGATGGACTGCTGGTGCGGCTCAACCCGGTTGCTGGAGCATTTTCGCCGAAGCTGTTGATCGGTCTGGCCGAATCCGCCCTGCGGCATGGCAACGGCATCATGGAAGTGACAGCGCGCGGCAGCCTGCAGATTCGCGGGTTGACGGCGGATAGCGCTGCGCTGCTGGCGGCGGAGGTCGACGCGCTGGGCATTGCGGTGCGCACCGGCGTGCCGATCGAGACGGGGCCGCTGGCGGGCATCGATCCGCAGGAGGTTGCCGATCCACGACCACTGGCTGAGCGGGTCAGGGTGGCGGTTGACGAGGCCGGGCTGACGCCAAGGCTCGGGCCGAAGGTGTCTGTCGTGGTGGATGGCGGCGGGCAACTGACGATGGATGCGGTGACGGCCGATGTGCGGCTGAAGGCGGTACGGGCCGACAACGGCATCGTTTGGAGCGTATCAGTTGCCGGCGATGGCCAAAACGCGAAGGTGCTGGCAACGGTCGATGCGGATGCCGCCAGAGACATAGCCGTGGCTGCACTCAGGATGGTCGCTGAAAAAGGCCGTGAGGCGCATGCGCGGGACTTGTCGGAGCGGCAGTTGGTGTCTCTAGCAGGTTGGCTATGCTTGACAGGTTTGCGCGAGGCGTCCGGCAGGACAGAGGGGGGCGCCTCGCGCAAACCTATCGGCCCTTTTCCCTTAGCCGGCGACACTTTCACCCTCGGCATTGCCCTCCCCTACGGCAGCATGCCGGCGGATAAAATCATCGACCTTGCGCAAAGCGCCGTCACCCTCGGCACCACCGAAATCCGCCTCGCCCCAGGCCGCGCTCTGCTCTTCCTTGGCCAGCCGACGGACACCAACCAACCCCTCCAGACTATCGCCGCCACCCTCGGCTTCGTCACCTCCGCCGCCGACCCGCGCACGCGCATCGCCGCCTGCCCCGGCACGCCGGCCTGCGCCTCCGGCCGCATCGCCACCCGCGACATCGCCGAGACGATCGCCACGGAAAACGCCGACATCCTTGACTTCACCCTGCACATTTCCGGCTGCGCCAAGGGCTGCGCGCATCCCGGCCCGGCGGCGCTCACAATCGTCGGCGGCGAAAATGGAGCCGGACTTGTCGTGAACGCGACGGCAAAGGCTCTTCCTGCCGGCTACAGGCCGGGCTATGACGCCGCGCGCGGCTTCAGTCGCGTCGCTGCGCTGATCCGCAGCGCACGATTCCAGGGCGAGACCGCCGCCGCCTGCCTGACAAGGCTCGGGCCGGCGGCAATCGCCGACACTTACCGACAGGCCCAAACTAAAAAACGGAAATGAGCATGGCCGCCTACGACTACATCCACGACGGCACAGCGATCTACGAGCGCTCCTTCGCCATTATCCGTGCCGAGGCCGACCTGTCGCGCTTTTCCGACGCCGAGGCCGATGTGGCGACCCGCATGATCCATGCCTGCGGCCAGGTCGAAGCATCAAGCCATTTCGTCTTTTCGCCCGACTTCGTCTCCGCCGCGCGCAAGGCTCTTGCCGCCGGCGCGCCGATCTTCTGCGACGCGGAGATGGTCTCCCATGGCGTCACCCGCGCCAGGCTACCGGCCGGCAACGAGGTGATCTGCACGCTGCGCGACCCGCGCACGCACGACATCGCCAGGGAGATTGGCAACACCCGCTCCGCCGCCGCGATCGACCTGTGGGGCGAGCGTATGGGCGGTTCGGTCGTCGCCATCGGCAATGCGCCGACCGCACTCTTCTACCTCCTGGAAAAATTGCGCGACGGCGCACCGAAGCCGGCGGCCATCATCGGCATGCCGGTCGGCTTCGTCGGTGCGGCCGAATCGAAGGATGCGCTGGCAGAGAATTCCTATGGCGTACCCTACGCCATCGTGCGCGGCAGGCTTGGCGGCAGCGCCATGACCGCCGCAGCGCTCAATTCGCTGGCGAGGCCCGGCCTGTGAACGCGCTTGCAAAAGGCCGCCTTGTCGGCGTCGGCACCGGTCCCGGCGATCCTGAACTGTTGACGCTGAAGGCCGCGCGGGCCTTGGCCGAGGCCGATGTCGTCGCCTATTTCGCCAAGCGCGGCAACAACAGCAACGCGCGCGCCATCGTCGAGGCGCGCTTCCGGCCGGACATGCTGGAACTGCCGCTGCTCTATCCCGTCACAACCGAGATCGACAAGGATCACGACGACTACCGCTCGCAGATCACCGGTTTCTACGAGGAGTCGGCGCAAAAGGTCGCCGAACATCTCGAAGCCGGCAGGATGGTTGCCGTCCTGTCCGAGGGCGACCCGCTGTTCTACGGCTCCTACATGCATCTGCATGTGCGCCTCGCCCATCGTTTCCCGACCGAGGTCATCCCCGGCGTCACCGCAATGTCCGGCTGCTGGTCGCAGACCGGTGTGCCGATCGTCCAGGGCGACGATGTGCTGACCGTGCTGCCCGGCACGATGAGCGAGTTCGAACTGACGCGCCGGCTGGCCGACACCGATGCCGCCGTCATCATGAAGGTCGGCCGCAATCTGCCCAAGATCAGGCGGGCGCTGGAGGCCACCGGCAAGCTGACGCGCGCCGTCTATGTCGAGCGCGGCACCATGGCCGGCAGCGTCTCGATGAAGCTCGCCGACAAACAGGACGACAAGGCCCCCTACTTCGCCATTGTACTGGTCGCCGGCTGGTCAGGCCGGCCCGGCGCGCTGGGAGCGCAGGCATGAGCGGCCGTCTCACTGTCATCGGCCTCGGGCCTGGCAATACCGACCAGGTCACCCCGGAAGCCAGCCGTGCCGTGGCCGAGGCGAAATTCTTCTACGGCTATAAACCTTATCTCGACCGGCTGGACCTGCGCCCGGACCAGACCCGCGTCGCCTCCGACAATCGCGAGGAACTCGCCCGCTCCAAGGATGCCTTGATCAAGGCCGCCGAGGGCCACGACGTCGCCGTGGTTTCCGGCGGCGATCCCGGCGTCTTTGCCATGGCGGCCGCCGTCTGCGAGGCGATCGAGGCCGGACCGGCCGAATGGCGCGCCGTCGATGTCGCCGTCGTACCCGGCATCACCGCGATGCTCGCCGTCGCCGCCCGCATCGGTGCGCCGCTCGGCCATGATTTCTGCGCCATCTCGCTTTCCGACAATCTGAAACCCTGGGAGCTGATCGAACTGCGCCTTCTGGCAGCTGCCGGCGCTGGCTTCGTCATTGCGCTCTACAACCCGATCAGCAAGGCGCGCCCCTGGCAACTCGGCCGCGCCTTCGAATGCCTGACCGCGATCCTGCCCGGCACCACGCCTGTCATTTTCGGCCGCGCCGCCGGCCGTCCGGACGAGCGCATCGAAGTTTATCTGCTGGCTGACGCCGACGCGCAAAAGGCCGACATGGCGACCTGCATCATCATCGGCTCGCCGGAAACCCGCATCATCAAGCGCGGCGACAAACCGGCGCTGGTCTACACGCCTCGTTCTGCAGCAGGCTCGACAAAATGATCGACCATTGCGGCGAGCTCATCGACGGTTTCAGCCGAAGGCACGTCCGGCAGATCAGGCCTGCGGACCATGACCACGTCGATGCCAAGCGCCCGCGCGGCGGCAATCTTGCCGTAAGTGGCGGCGCCGCCGCTGTTCTTGGACACGACGACTTCGATGCGGTGCTCTTCGAGCAGCGCGCGTTCTTCCGCCTCGCCAAACGGTCCGCGAGCCAGCAGATAGCTCACATCCGGCACGGCCAGCTTCGGCTCGACGGGATCGACGCTGCGAATGAGGTAGTGATGCTGGGGGGCTGCTTCGAAAGCGGCAACCTCTTGCCGGCCAAGCGCCAGGAAGACGCGCCGCGGCGCCAGACCAGCCGTTTGCGCGGCGTCGCTTGTTGTATCGACCTCAGTCCAGCGGTCGCCATCGACCGGCTCCCAGCCCGGACGGCGCAAAGCAAGGATCGGCACGCCGGTCAACCGCGCCGCTTGCGCGGCATTGGCGGAGATTCGCGCCGCGTAAGGATGCGTGGCGTCGATCATCAGGTCGGTGCCGGCCTCCCTGAGATAGGCCGCCAGCCCCTCGGCGCCGCCAAAGCCTCCGCTTCGCACGGGCACGCCTTGCGCGACCGGGCTTTCGGTGCGGCCGGCCAGAGACAGCGTGACCGAAGCGCGTACCGCCAGTTTGCCGGCCAGTTGCCGGGCTTCCGTGGTGCCGCCGAGGATCAGAATGCGGTGGGTCATCATGCCTGCTGAAAGTTCGCGCCGCGCCAGGCCGAAATGGCTGACGGTGATCGGCATCGGCGAGGACGGTTTAGCGGGTCTCGGCGACGAGGCCAAGCAGCGGATTGCCAAGGCCGAGATCATCTTCGGCGGCAAGCGGCATCTGGCGCTGGTCGCGTCCTTCACCAAGGGCGAGCCGCGGCCCTGGCCGGTTCCTTTCGATGCCGGCATGGCCGATGTGCTGGCGCTTGCCGGCAGGAACGTCTGTGTGCTCGCCTCCGGTGATCCTTTTTTTCACGGCGTCGGCGCCACCCTCGCCCGCAAGGTCAAGCCCCGGGAGATGCATGTCATCCCCGCGCCGTCGGCCGTTTCGCTGGCCGCCGCCCGCCTTGGCTGGGCGCTGCAGCATATCGAGATCGTCTCGCTGCATGGCCGGCCGCTCGACCTGATCCGGCCACTGCTGCAGCCCGAAGCACGCATCCTGGCGCTGACGTCGGATGCCGAAATGCCAGCTGCGATTGCCCGCTTGCTCACCGAGCTCGATTTCGGCGCCTCGCGCTTGACGGTTCTGGAAGCTCTGGGCGGTCCAAGGGAGAACCAGCGCTCAACTCGTGCCGATGCCTTCGACCTCGAAAACATCAATCCGCTCAATGTGCTGGCCATAGAAATTGATTCGGATCCGCAAGCCCGCATCCTGCCACTCACGGTTGGTCTTGCCGATCATCTGTTCGACCATGACGGCCAGATCACCAAACGCGAAATCCGCGCCGTCACCCTGTCGTCACTGGCGCCGAGGCGCGGCGAATTGCTGTGGGACATCGGCGCCGGCTCGGGCTCCATCGGCATCGAATGGATGCTCGCCCACCCCTTGATGCGCACGATCGCCATCGAAGCCGATCCGGGCCGCGCCGCCCGCATCCACCGCAACGCCGCCGCCTGTGGCGTTCCCGGCCTTGTCGTGGTGGAAGGCAGCGCACCCAAGGCGCTGGCCAGGCTGGACACGCCGGACGCGATCTTCATCGGCGGCGGCGGCAGCGATACCGGCGTGTTGAACGCTGCCATCAAGGCGCTGCGTTCCGGCGGCCGGCTCGTCGCCAATGCAGTCACGCTGGAGATGGAAGCCCTGCTTCTCGCGCAGCACACAAAGCTTGGTGGTGACCTCATCCGGATAAACATATCGCGTGCCTCGCCGGTCGGCTCGATGCAGGCCTGGCGGCCGGCCATGCCGGTCACCCAATGGAGTTGGGTGAAGCCATGATGGTAGCGGGCATCGGCAGCCGAAAAGGCGTTGGCGTTGAAGACGTGCTTGCCGCGATTGAAACCGCTCTGGAAGCGCATGGGCTGGCCATGACGGCGCTTTCCGCACTGGCCACCGCCGCACTTAAGAAGGATGAAGCAGCTATTGCCGCCGCCGGCCGCGCGTTGAACCTTCCGGTCATCATCGTCGATGACGCGGCTCTTCGGGGCGTCTCGGAGGAAACGCTGAGCCACTCCGACCTGTCGCAAGAAGTCGCCGGCACGCCCTCGGTTTCCGAGGCATCCGCCCTTGCCGTGGCCGGCGCCGGCGCAAAACTGCTTGGCCATCGCATCATGCTTGGCCCGGTCACCTGCGCCATCGCCATCAGCGGAGACGCGCCATGACCGTTCATTTCATCGGCGCCGGTCCGGGTGCCGCCGACCTCATCACGCTGCGCGGCGCCAGGCTGCTGGCAAGCTGCCCGGTCTGCCTGCATGCCGGCTCGATCGTCGCGCCAGAATTGCTGCAGCATTGCGCGCCGGGAACAAAGCTGATCGACACCGCGCCGATGTCGCTCGACGAGATCGAGGCGGCCTATGTCGAGGCCCACAAGGCAGGCCACGACGTCGCCCGCCTGCATTCCGGCGACCTGTCGGTGTGGAGCGCGGTTGCCGAACAGATCCGCCGGCTGGAAAAGCACGGCATACCCTACACGCTGACGCCAGGCGTCCCCTCCTTCGCTGCAGCCGCCGCAGCACTTCGCCGCGAGCTGACCATTCCCGAAGTCGCGCAAAGCCTGGTGCTGACCCGCGTCTCCGGCCGCGCTTCAAAAATGCCGCCCGGCGAAACGCTGGCAGGCTTCGGCCGCACCGGCGCCACGCTCGCCATTCATCTTGCCATCCACGCCATCGACCGCGTCGTCGCCGAATTGACGCCGCATTATGGCGGCGATTGTCCGGTGGCGATCGTCTTCCGCGCCTCCTGGCCGGACGAGCGGGTGCTGACCGGTACGCTGGAAACGATCGAGGCGCAGCTGGCCGCCGATCCGATGGAGCGCACCGCGATCATCTTCGTCGGCCGCTCACTGGCGGCGGAAGGTTTCGGCGAAAGTTCATTGTACGACGCCCACTATCAGCGGCGTTTTCGCGGACGGGACGGATTGTGAGCGGCAGCAGCAAAAACAACGGCGGCAACGCCACGCTCGAACAGGCGCTCGCCCGGCTGAACTTCAAGCCGCGCCCACTGGAGCCGGGCCATGTCTGGCTGGCCGGCGCCGGTCCCGGCGACCCCGGCTGCCTGACGCTGGAAGTGCTGGCGGCTTTGGCCGAGGCGGACGCGCTGGTCTACGACGCGCTGGTCTCGCCGGATGTCGTCGCCGTTGCCGCAAACGCCGAGCTGTTCTTTGCCGGCAAGCGCGGCGGCCAGCCGTCGATGAAGCAGGATGACATCACCGCTCTGCTGGTCCGGCTGGCGCGCGAAGGCCGCCGCGTTATCAGGCTCAAGGGCGGCGATCCCTATATTTTCGGTCGTGGCGGCGAAGAAGCCTTGGCGCTCGCACGCGAAACCATTCCATTCCGCGTGCTGCCGGGCCTGACATCCGGCCTGAGCGCGCTCGCCGCCACCGGCATCCCGGCCACCATGCGCGGCATCAACAAGGCGGTGATCCTGGCGACCGGCCACGCCGCCGGCACCGAAGACGACATCGACTGGGCGGCGATCGCCCGCACCGGCCAGCCAGTCGTGGTCTATATGGGCATGGCCAATTTGCCTTTGATCGCGGCAGCTCTGCTCGACGGCGGGCTGGCTCCATCGACGCCGGCGGCGGTGATCGTCGCCGCCACCACGCCGCAGGAGCGGACCGTCGTCGCTACGCTCGCCACAATCGCCGAGGAAGCGGCCGCAGCAGGGCTGACCTCGCCGGCGCTGATCGTCGTCGGCGGCATCGTCGCCATGCGCGCGGCACTGACGGGGCAGGCATGACCGCCCGCGCCATCATCATCGGCGCGCCGCGCTCCGGCTCGGGCAAGACCAGCGTCACCATCGGCATCTTGCGCGCGCTCACCCGGCGCGGCCTGAAGGTGCGCGGCGCCAAATCCGGCCCCGACTATATCGACCCCGGTTTCCACACCGCCGCCACCGGCCTGTCCGGCGTCAATCTCGACAGCTGGGCCATGCCGCCGTCGCTGCTCAATGCGCTGGCCGCGCAACAGGCCGACGACACCGATTTCGTCATCCTCGAAAGCGCCATGGGCCTGTTCGACGGCATTCCGGCCGCGCCTGGGCGAACCGGTTCTGCCGCCGACCTTGCCCGGCTCTACGGCCTGCCGGTGCTGCTGGTGCTCGACGTGTCGGGCCAGTCGACCACGGCGGCCGCTGTCGCCAAGGGCTTCGCCACCTACGATCCGGATGTGCGCATGGCCGGCGTCGTGCTCAACCGGCTGGGCAGCGAACGCCATCGCAAGCTGTCAGGCGACGCCATCGAGGCGATCGGCCTGCCTGTCGTCGGCGCCATCTTGCGCGATCCCACGCTGAACCTGCCCGAACGGCATCTCGGCCTCGTCCAGGCTGGCGAGTATGATGATCTGATGGCGCATCTCGACCGGCTGGCCGACATGGCGGAGAAGTCGCTCGACCTCGATGCCGTGATGAGGCTGGCGACGCCCCTCGCTCCGGCGGCTGGCGGCTTCGCCGACGCGCTGCAGCCGCCCGGTCAACGCATCGCGCTCGCCGAGGATGGCGCCTTTACTTTCCTTTACCCGCACGTTGCCGCCTATTGGCGCAAGGCCGGCGCGGAGATCGTTCCGTTCTCGCCGCTCGCCGACGAGGCGCCCGACGACAGTTGCGACGTCTGCTGGTTGCCCGGCGGCTACCCCGAGCTTCACGCCGGCAAGCTTGCCGCTGCTGCGAATTTCCATGCCGGAATGGCGCGTTTCGGCGCGACCAGGCCCATCCATGGCGAGTGCGGCGGCTTCATGGTGCTTGGGGAAGCGCTGGAGGATGCCTCCGGCGAGACGCACGGAATGCTTGGCCTGCTCGGCCATGCCACCAGCTTCGCCAAGAGAAAGATGAATCTCGGCTATCGCGAGGCGCGGTTGCGCGCCGATTGCCCGCTGGGCGCGCAAGGCGCGCTGATCCGCGGCCATGAATTCCACTATGCGCAGATGACGGCCACCGGCAATGACGAGCCTCTGGCCGACCTTGCCGACGGCCAGGGCAATCCGATCGGCGCTTCCGGCTACCGGCGTGGTCATGTCAGCGGTACCTTCTTCCATGCGATAGCGAGGGCCAGTGCATGAAGCTCCCGAATTTGACCCTTTCGCCCCGGCAAATCCTCGACGACGTCGCGCTCTGCCTGGTCTTCTTCACCCGCCTGCCTTTGCCCGACCTCGACTTTCGCGGCCGCGGCCTTGCCGCCGCGATCTGGGCCGCACCGGTCGCCGGCCTCCTTGTCGGGCTGATCGGCGCCATCGTCTTTGCCACGGCGGAACGGTTCGGCCTTGCCATGGGGCCGGCGGCGGCACTTGCCCTCGTTGCAACCGTGATCACCACCGGCTGCCTGCACGAGGATGGACTGTCCGACGTCGCGGACGGCTTTGGTGGCGGCAAGTCGCGCGGCCGCAAACTCGACATCATGCGCGACAGCCGCATCGGCGCCTATGGTGCCATGGCGCTGGCGCTGTCGCTGCTGATCCGCTGGAACGTGCTTTCGGAACTGGTGGATCCCACCCAGGCTCTCTTTGCCCTTGTTGCCGCGCATGCGGCCTCGCGCGGCGTGCTGGGCGTCTTCATGCACCTCTTGCCGCCGGCGCGGTCTGACGGCCTCTCGGCCGGCGCCGGTACCGTCTCGCTTGAAACTGCCATCGCCGGGGCCGTGCTCGGCGCGATCCCGCTGCTCCTGCTCGGAGCCGGTGGCGCCATTGCCGCGCTCATCCTGCTTGGCCTGCTCTTTGCCGCCTTCCATGCCCTTTGCCTCAACCAGATCGGTGGCCAGACCGGCGACACGATCGGTGCCCTGCAGCAGGTCAGCGAAATCGCGGTGCTTCTCGTCGCTTCCGTAGCGCTTTCCTCTTGACCTGATTCCCTTTCGGAGACCTTGCCCCCATGCCCTTCAAATCCCTCGATGAATTGCGCGCCGCCTGCCTCGACCTGCCCGCCGGCAGCGATGCCGCGGCAAAGGCCGTTGCCAGCCGCCAGGACACGCTGACCAAGCCGCAAGGCAGCCTCGGCCGGCTGGAAACCATCGCCGCCTGGCTGGCGCGCTGGCAGGGCCGCGACATTCCCAGGCTCGACCGGGTGAAAGTCTTCGTCTTCGCCGGCAATCACGGCGTCACCGCGCAAGGCGTGTCGGCCTATCCCTCAGAAGTCACCGTGCAGATGGTGGCGAACTTCGCCGGCGGCGGTGCCGCCATCAACCAGCTCGCCCGCATCGCCGGCGCCGAGCTCGATGTCATCCCGCTCGACCTCGACCATCCCACCGGCGACTTCACGCAAGTGCCGGCAATGGATGAGAAAGCCTTCCTTGCCGCTGTCTCAGCTGGCTATGATGCGGTGACTAAGGACCTCGATCTGGTCTGCTTCGGCGAAATGGGCATCGGCAACACCACGCCGGCAGCCGCCATTTCGGCGGCGCTGTTCGGCGGTGGCGCGGAAAAATGGACCGGGCGCGGCACCGGCGTCGACGATGCCGGCCTGAAGCGCAAGGTGGTCGCCATCGAAGCCGGCCTGAAGCGCCACGCCGCAGCCCTCGCCGATCCGCTGGGCGTTGCCGCGGCACTCGGCGGCCGCGAACTCGCCGCCATCTTCGGCGCCACGCTGGCCGCCCGTCATCTCGGCATACCCGTGCTGCTCGACGGCTTCGTCTGCACGGCTGCCGCCGCCCCGCTGGCCAGACTACATCCGACCGGCCTCTCCCACACCATCGCGGCCCATGTTTCGGCCGAATCGGGCCATCGCCGCCTGCTCGAAGCGCTTGGCCTGCCCCCCCTGCTCGATCTCGGCATGCGCCTCGGCGAAGGCTCCGGCGCTTGCCTCGCCGTCAACATCGTCCGCTCGGCGCTCGAGTGCCATGCGAGGATGGCAAGCTTTGCCGAGGCCGGGGTGTCGGAAAAGTAGGGCAAATCCGCGAAGCGTGTAACGGTTTTCGTGGGAAAGCGCGTAGCGCTTCCCTCTTGGGAATTGCGTCGAAACAAGAGCTGGAGTGGTTCCCGTTTGCGTGAAACGGTGAACCGCGCAGGTCAAGGACTTTGCTGCACCTGCTCGACGCGGGGCGGACTTCCGCGCCGAAGACCGTCAAAACTTATACGACACACCTATCGTGACAGTGTGCAGGGCCGGGCTAATGTCTTCGACATAGTTGTTGAAGACGACGGTCTTTGAGCCGAAATCTGCGTAGCGGTATTCGCCACGCACCGTGATGTTGTCGGTGAGAGCGTATTCAGCGCCTGCACCTACCGTCCATCCGTTGAATGAAGCCGAGTGACTTTCCTGTCGACCGACGTCTCGAGTGTCTGCTTTTCCGTTGAGGTAGGCGTAACCGCCCGTACCGTAGATCAGCACTCGATCAAATGCGATACCAGCCCTGGCGCGGACGGAAGCAACCCATCTCGCCTTGAAGCCATTAATGTCGCCTCCGCTTCCGCCGTCGTCGCCATCTATGCCGGTTGCGTTGATGTCCGCCTCGCCACCGAACACGAGGGAGCCGGATTGCCAGTTGTAGCCGGCATGCAAGCCGCCGACGACACCGCTTCCATCCGCATTGTCCTGGGTAAAGATGTTCGGACTAGCCTCGGTAAAACCCCAAGGCTGATCGACCTTGCTCCAGCCGCCGCCGATCTGCGCGCCAATGTAGCCGCCCGTCCAGTTGTAGCTCGATGCGACCGGCAACTCGACCGTCGGGTCAGCGGCAAGTGCCGTGCCAGCCGTCAGAGCCGCGAAGAATACAGAACCGATAAAAATGGAAGCCCGCATGCCTTTGATCCCTCGAACGAAGCATCTACCCTGACACCGATAATACTACAGCCAGCTCGCATCAGACGTGATATTTCCGCAACAACTAAAGAAAACAAGCTGTTCAACGCCTGAACCAGGATCGCCTGTGCCACGTCACGGTACCGTGGACGGTGACCAGCCCGGCAAGGCACGGGGTATACCGACGTCTTGCTGTCCCCTCGCGAAACCTGCAAGAACGCCGTCGCTCGATCCCGGCATGCGGCACGCCACGAAGCCATCGCATCTGGAACGGAACCAGGCCGCCGCGTTTCCGATCGCGGCTCGGAGGATGGCTACAGGTCTGCGATCCGGGCAGCGCCACGCGGGATCTGGCCCATTCAATTCGGAACTTTCTCCATGGCCGATGCCCAGGCCGCCATCGGGCCATTCCCTGGCGTGTTTCTGCTGGCGCATGGCTGGGAAAGTGGCGGCATCGTCGCGGTCACGTGCATGGCTCGAGACGCGCCAAACACGTCTCGCTTTCAGGGTCTTTCCACCAAGTCTTCTAGGAATTTGGTGGGTGCGCACAGGATTGAACTGTGGACCCGCTGATTAAGAGTCAGCTGCTCTACCAACTGAGCTACGCACCCACTCGGCCGGCAAAAACCGGCGTTGGCGGGCATATAGCCGCCACCATCGGTCATGTCTAGCCCTGCCGGAATCATTTCCCGACAAATCGACAAACCCTTACCGCGATCAGACGAACAGTCTGCCTTCCGCCACCTTGACCGCATGGCCGCCAATGCGCGCGGAGGCCAGTTTTCCGCCCTGCACGGTCAGTTCCAGGCGGATGCGTGACGGCCGGCCCATCTCCAGCCCCTGCTCGATCCACAGCTGCGAAATGCCATCGGTCGGAGCATCGAAATGCATGATCGCGCCGGCGAAAGCGGCCGCCGCCGAACCGGTCGCCGGATCTTCATAGGAAGGCTTGCCGGGCACGATCATGCGCACATGGAAGGCGCTCTCATGGTTCACCGTCTCGCGGCAATAGACATAGGGGCTGGCGAAGGCCCACTCGCTCTTGCGCGGCGCCAGCTCCGACCAGGCCTGGTTGTCCAGCCGGATGCGGCCCGCCGCTTCGAGATTGGCGACCGGAATGGTCACATAGGGCACGCCCGCCGACCAGAAGGCGACGCGGTGATTCTCGAAGCCGATCTCATGCGGCGCCAGGCCGAGGGCGGCACCGATCGCCTGCGGATCGGCCTCGAGCTTCAACGGCTCGGGCAATTTCGCCAGGTCGAACTCGGCGAAAGCGGCGCCGTCATGCCTGCTGACGGCGCAGCGCACCGGGCCGATGTTTTCCTCCAGCACGAAGATGCCGGCTCCGTCCTCGCCGGCCAGGTCGGCCAGCGCGATTGCCGAACCAACTGTCGGATGGCCGGCGAACGGCATTTCATAGTCCGGCGTGAAGATGCGGATGCGGTTTTTATGCTTGGGGTTGTCCGGCGGCAGCACGAAGACCGTCTCGGACAGGTTGAATTCGCGCGCGATGGCCTGCATCGCTGCCGTGTCCAGACCTTTGCAATCCAACACCACGGCCAGCGGGTTGCCGGCCAGTCGCTCGGTCGTAAACACATCGTAAAGCAAGTAATTCCGGGTTTGCATTCCTGCCTCAATCCCAACATGGGCGAAATTTAATTTGATATTTGGACCGGTAACCCTGATCTGTGCACAGACAGGGACATTACGCATCATAGGGGTCCGACGTGGACCAGATTGTCAATCTGCCAAAGACGGAATCGGATTCCGCCATCGAGACGGCGCTCGGGCTCGATAAGAAGGGGCGGAGCAAGACGCGCCGGCGTGGCTGGCTCTATGCGTTGCTGACCCTGATCGTGCTCGCCGCCGGTCTTGGCCTCTATCAGTGGTATGCTGGCACGCCCGCCAGGATCGATTATACCACCGTGCCGGCCGCCAGGGCCGACCTCACTGTCCAGGTCTCGGCGACGGGCACACTGCAGCCGCTCACCCAGGTCGACATTTCCAGCCAGCTCTCCGGCATCATCCGCTCGGTCTCGGTGAATGAGAACCAGCAGGTGAAGAAGGGCGACGTGCTGGCGGCCCTCGACACCACCAAGCTGCAGGTGCAAATCGAGCGCGCCGAGGCTTCCGCCAAGGGCGCGGCGGCCAATGTCGAGGATGCCACGGTGACGCTCGCCGAGAACGAGAGCGCGCTGGTGCGCGCGGCCGCCTTGACCAAGCGCGGCATGGCGACCGACCAGTCGCTGGAGGCAGCGACGGCGACGCGCGACCGCTCGAAGGCAGCGCTTGATAGCGCGCAGGCCAATCTCGCCATCGCCAATGCCGATCTGAAATCGCAGCAGACCGACCTTGCCAACAGCACCATCTACGCGCCGATCGACGGCATCGTGCTGACGCGCTCGGTCGACCCCGGCCAGACGGTCGCCTCCTCGCTGCAGGCGCCGGTGCTGTTCATCATCGCCGCCGATCTGAGGAACATGGAGCTGGTGGCGGCGGTTGACGAGGCCGATATCGGTGCCGTCAAGACTGGCCAGCATGCCCGCTTCACCGTCGACGCCTTCCCGGAGCGGCCGTTCGACGCCGAGATCCGCGACATCTCCTATGCTTCGGTCACGACGGACGGCGTCGTCACCTACAATGCACGGCTCGAGGTCGACAACAACGAACTGTTGCTGCGCCCCGGCATGACCGCCACGGTTTCGGTCGTCACAAGACAGGCCAAGGATGTGCTGACCGTGCCCGCCAGCGCCTTCCGCTATCGCCCGACGCAGCAAGCAGCCCGCGCATGGAGCTTCAGTGACCTGTTTACCGGCCGCATGGGCCGTCCGGGCGGCAATCGCCAGCGCCAGGCCGCAACGGCCCCCACCGACGGCTCGCGCACACTCTATGTGCTGGAGAACGGCCGGCCGCATGCGGTCAACGTCAAGATCGGCTCGACCGATGGCGAGCTGACCGAGATCACGTCCGGCCTGGAGGAAGGCGCGCAGGTCATCACCACCTCGCAGCTGCGGAGCTGAGGCCGTGGCCGCGGGCGCGCCCCTCATCACCTTCGACAAGGTCTGGAAGAGCTATGGCCAGGGCGAAGCCCGGGTTCACGCGCTGGCCGGCGTCGACTTCGCCATCCGGCGCGGCGAATTCGTCGCCATCATGGGCCCTTCCGGCTCGGGCAAATCGACGGCGATGAACATCATCGGCTGCCTCGACACGCCGACGGCCGGAACCTACTCCTTCATGGGCGTCGATGCCGGCCGGCTCGACCGCAACCGCCGCGCCATGCTGCGCAACCTTTATGTCGGCTTCGTCTTCCAGGGCTACAATCTCCTGGCGCGCACCACGGCGGCCGAAAATGTCGAACTGCCGCTGATCTATCGCGGCGTGGCCAGCCGCGAGCGCCGCGACCTTGCCATGCAGGCGCTCGCCCAGGTCGGCCTGGTCGGCCGCGAGCATCACACGCCGGCCGAACTTTCCGGCGGCCAGCAGCAGCGCGTGGCCATCGCGCGAGCCATCGTCACCCGGCCGACGCTGCTCGTCGCCGACGAGCCGACCGGCAATCTCGACACCGCACGCACGCACGAGATCATGGAGCTGCTGACAAAGCTCAATAAGGAGCTCGGCCTGACCGTCACCATGGTCACTCATGAGGCCGATGTCGCCGACTATGCCGAACGCACCATCCGCTTCCTCGACGGCCACGTCGTCTCCGACACCGCGAATCTGGAGACGGCATAACCATGATCTGGGAAACCGTCCGCCTCTCGCTTCGCTCGATCCGCCGCAACGTGCTGCGCTCGTTCCTCACGCTGCTCGGCATCGTCATCGGCGTCGCCGCCGTCATTGCCATGCTGACCATCGGCTCCGGCACGACGCAGAAGGTCAAGGCCGACATCTCCAAGCTCGGCAGCAATCTTCTGGTCGTTCGTGCCGGACGCCCGGCAGGCCCCGGCGGCCCGGGCGGGCTCGACCAGGTGGTGCGGCCGCTGGCCGAGAAGGACCTCGCGGCGCTGGTTGCGCATCTCACCGGCGCGCGCGCCATCTCGCCGGCCTCGCAAAAACAGGTGCGCGTCATCTTCGGCACTGAAAGCCTGACCTCAGGCGTCACCGGCACCGACAGCGCCTATCTCGATGCGCGCGACTGGAAACTGGTGTCCGGCCGGCCGTTCAGCGATTCCGAAACCCGCTCGGGCACCGGCGTGTGCCTGATCGGCGAGACGGTGCGCCAGCAATTCTTCGGCGCCGGCGATCCCGAAGGCGAGATCATCCGCGTCAACCGCACCTCCTGCAAGATCATCGGGCTGCTCGAACCCAAGGGCTACACCGGCTTCGGCCAAGACCAGGACAACGTCGTCCTGATGCCGCTGCACGCCTATCAGCGCCGCATCGCCGGCAATCGCGACATCGACAACATCTACATCGCCGCCGACGACCGCACCCCGACCAGCGAGTTGCAGCCGCGCGTCGAGGACATTTTGCGCGATATCAGGCGCATCACGCCGGATCGCGAAAGCGATTTCGGCATCCGCGACATGACCCAGATCGCCGACGCCATGGCCAGCGCCACCACCACCATGACCGGCATGCTGGGCGCGGTCGCCGGCGTCAGCCTTCTGGTCGGCGGCATCGGCATCATGAACATCATGCTGGTCTCGGTCACCGAGCGCACGCGCGAGATCGGCATCAGGCTCGCCATCGGCGCGCATGAAAAGCACATCCTGATCCAGTTCCTCGTCGAGGCGACCGTGCTGTCGCTGCTCGGCGGCATCATCGGCATCCTGATCGGCCTGGGGCTCGCCGGCCTCGCCTCGGCGACGCTGACCATCCCCTTCGCGCCAAGCCCGGCGGTCATCCTGCTGGCCGTCGGTTTCTCGGCACTGATCGGCATGGTGTTCGGCTTCTTCCCGGCGCTGCGTGGCGCGCGCCTCGATCCGATCGACGCGCTGCGGCACGAGTAGAAAGCCGGGCCGGCTCCATCACGAGCGACGGCTATTCCCAACCTTGGATGCTTGCCTGCACCGGCAGCACTGTCGCCCTCTGGTCGACGATGCTAAGACATCTCAGGTTGAGGAACGACACATGAGCAAGAAGACACGACTGATCGTGACGATGGTGATCATCGAGGCCGCCCTGGCAGGCATCTGGTGGTATCTCGCCCGCTTCGGCATGGCCAATCCCGATCGCGTCACGTCGGATTTCCAGGCAGTCGTCGGCCAGACCATGGGAATGGCCATGGGTGGGTTGCTGGGCATCGGCTTAATCTTGTTTCTCGTCGCGGCCCGCAACGACCGCAAGGCGGCGCAGGAGAAGGCGCGCCCTTAATCCACGCCGGAAAAGTGCCACTCGATCAGCGGCTTCATATACGATGTCAGCCCGTCCGGCAGGTCGCCGGCATGGCGTATGACCACCGGCCCTTCGATCTCCGGATCGGTTTCGCTATCGACGAAGGCTGAGATTCGCCGCGCGATCTCATCAGCCGGCGCCGGCTCGTGATAACGGCGGAAGATCACCGTGCCGCTGTTCGTCGACAAGGCGTGGTAGCGCTCGCCGCGTTCAGCAGCCGACAGGTCGAGGCCGGTCTCTTCGCGCACCTCGCGGATCATGTTGAAGTCGACATCGACCAGCCCATCGCGGAAATCGACCGGCTCGAACGAACCGGCGGCGAAATAGACGCGGCCGGCATTGACCGTGTGACGTCCCATGCGGATCGCCACCAGCGCATTGTCGCCGGCCACCAGCATGGCATGGGCATAGGCATGCTCGGCTCCGGAATTCTCGCGCTGCTTCCGCCAGAGCATGAAGGTGGAGTAGTTGACCGCATGGCAGCGGCCGATCAGGCTGTTGTCACGCCAGGCAAGCTGCGACAGCAGCACCACCGTGCCGTCGAACAGCGCCGGATTGGCTGCTATCTCGCGCTGCCAGTTCTCGGCGATCGCCTCGGCATTGTCCCTGGCGAAGGGATGCGGGCCGGGATCGAGCCGGACGTCGACGGCATCGACGGGCAGGATGACATTGCGCGGAAGATCGAAACTCATGCGTCTAAGCCCCAATACCGCCTATCGAGCCCCCATCATTCTTATCCAACCATGTCCAGCGTGATCGCCACCGGGCAATGGTCCGACGCTTTCGGCCGGTCCCAGCCGGCGCGCGGAAAGCGCTCGACTTCCTGGCCAGCCGGAAAGATCGTGCGCCAGGGCTGGCCATTGCGGATGATGTCGGGAACGGCGGTGGCGTTCTTCGCCGCCACCCCCCTGGACAGCAGGATATAGTCGAGCTGGCAGAGATGCCGCTCTTCGGGTCCGCGCGTGTGATAGAAGGTCCAGCGGTCCATTTCCGGCCGACGCTCGATGACGTTCTCGCAGAAGCCGCCGGCGGTCAGCACGTCGATGCAGGACTGCGCCTCGTCGACCACCTCGAAACGGTAGCCGTCGAGGTCGTCGCCGGCGATCTTCACGCGCTGGCGGTAATCGTTCATGTCGCCACAGATCGCCCAGCGCTTGTCGGCGGCATGATCCGCACCGAAGCGTTCCTCGATAATCCGGCGCACGGCTTTCGCCTCGGCGATACGCACAGGCATCGTCGCCTCGCGTCCGTCGAGCCCGTTGCGTGGCGAGCCCATCGACTTGAAATGCACGAGATAGAGCGTCAGCGGCACGCCACCCACGGTGATGTCGACTTCCAGGCAGTCGCGCCGGAAGATGCGTTCATTGGCCTCGCTGCCGAGGGCCGCCAGTTCAGGCGTGTGCAGCCCGAACTGCTCGTAGGTGACGTAGGCATGGCTGGTCATGCGCACGAATTCGATCGGCTGTCCCTGCGCGGTCTCGTTGCGCATCATCACGGCGACATCGATGCCGCGCGAGTCGTTGCCTGAGGTGGTGTATTTCTGCCGATAGCCCTGCCCCACCATCTTGAACAGATAGCCGTATTCGAAGGCCTTCAGCGCCTCGATATTGTCGACCTCCTGCATGCAGATGATGTCGGCGCGGGTGGCGGCGATCGCCAGCGCCGTCAGCTGGCGCGTGTCGTCGGACTGCGCGATGGCGCGAGCCTGCTCCAGTATCTTGTATTCGGCTTCGCTCTGGATGTCGAACAGCGCCAGCGTCCGATCCTCGTTGAGCTGGTTGCGATAGCCGGAAAAATCGAACCTGTTCATCAGGTTCTCGACATTGAAGGTGGCAAGGCGCAGCGACATGCCCTGACCTTTGCCTGCAAGAGCGCCGGAACACAAGATCGCAGGACCACAAGCCAAGATCGTTTGGACCTGACGGCATTCGCGCCATGGTTGACGGAACCTTTCCGTTCATCCGCCGTTCAGACGCAAAGATCCACAGTGGACCCATTCCAGGGTAGGCGTGGGGCCTTCAGTTCTTGGAGAGTGTTATGAACTCGCTCTTTTCATCCACCATCAAATCCGGGCTGATTGCGCTCGGCATTGTCTCCGGCATCACGGCGCCATCGGCCGCCGGACCGATCATGCAACCGGATCTGGCGCTTCCCACAAGCACGACAGCACCGGCGGTCACGCCGGTGCGCGACAGCTGGGCTGGTGGCAATAACAATAGCCCGGTTTTCAACAACGACTGGAGATGGCGCCGGTCAGGCCACTGGAACGGTGGCCGGCAATGGAACCGCAACAACTGGGATGGCGGAAACTGGAACCGTGGAAACTGGAACGGCGGCGATGACTGGCGTTGGCGCCGCCATCACCATCGCCGCTACTATGATGACGGTGCGGGTGCCGCGATCCTTGGCCTTGGCCTGGGGCTCGGCCTCGGCAGCATGTACAACAACTACGATTACTATGCGCCGGCACCGCGCCGCTACTACCGCGCCGGGCGGCTTTCGAATGCCCATGTCCGGTGGTGCTACAACCGCTACCGGTCGTATCGTGCCTGGGACAACACGTTCCAGCCCTATGGCGGCCCGCGCCAGCAATGCTGGTCGCCTTACAGCTGAGCTGTAGCGCGCCACGCGGAAATGAAAACGGCGCCCTAGGGCGCCGTTTTTTTGTTTTGATCAAGAAGAACAGATTTCGATCAGTTCTTGGCCTTGTCGACCAGCTTGTTCTTCGAAATCCACGGCATCATCGCGCGCAGCTTGGCGCCGACTTCCTCGATCTGGTGGCTGTCGTTCATGCGGCGGATGCCCTTGAAGCGCGACAGGCCGGCGCGGTATTCCTGCATCCATTCCGAAGTAAACTTGCCGGTCTGGATGTCCTTCAGCACGCGCTTCATCTCGGCCTTGGTCTCGGCGGTGATGATGCGCGGACCCGAGACATACTCGCCCCACTCGGCGGTGTTCGAGATCGAGTAGTTCATGTTGGCGATGCCGCCCTCATAGATCAGGTCGACGATCAGCTTGACCTCGTGCAGGCACTCGAAATAGGCCATTTCCGGTGCGTAGCCGGCTTCCACCAGCGTCTCGAAGCCGGCACGGATCAGTTCGACCAGGCCGCCGCACAGCACGACCTGCTCGCCGAACAGATCGGTCTCGCATTCCTCGCGGAAATTGGTCTCGATGATGCCCGAACGGCCGCCGCCGACGCCGCAGGCGTAGGACAGCGCCAAGTCGAGCGCATTGCCTGAGGCATCCTGGTTGACGGCGACCAGGCACGGCACGCCGCCGCCCTTCTGGTATTCGCCGCGCACCGTGTGGCCCGGGCCCTTCGGCGCGATCATGACGACGTCGACGGTCGACTTCGGCTCGATCAGGCCGAAATGCACGTTGAGGCCGTGCGCGAAGGCGATCGCCGCACCGTCGCGGATGTTCGGCGCGATCTCGTTCTTGTAGATGTCGGCCTGCAGCTCGTCGGGCGTCGCCATCATCATCAGGTCGGCCCATTTGGCGGCGTCCGCCACGCTCATCACCTTGAGCCCGTCGGCCTCGACCTTCTTGGCGGTCGCCGAGCCGGCCTTGAGGCCGATGGCGATTTCCTTGGCGCCGGAATCCTTGAGGTTGAGCGCATGCGCCCTGCCCTGGCTGCCATAGCCGATGATGGCGACCTTCTTGCCCTTGATCAGGTTGAGATCGGCATCACGATCGTAATAGACGCGCATTTTTTACTTCCTTCCCGTTTCTAAGATCAGAGGCCCTGCGGCCCGGTTTTTGCTCCGAAAAGAGCGAGAAACTGCTGCGTCGCCCGTACGGCATCGCCGCCGATCGTCGCCTCAGTCAATTCCAGCCGGTCGCCGAGCAGCAGACGGATCTGCACGTCGCGGGCGACCAGCCCGAAAAAGGTGCGGAACGCCGTCTCGGCATCCGCGAAATCCAGAAGCCCGGCATGGCGCCCGGCCTCCAGCACCGGCTTCAGCCGCCGGGCCAGCGCGAAGCGGCCATTCTCCAGCACGACGGCGCCGAGGTCGTCCTTACCCGAGCCGGCATGCCCGACCGCCACCCGGTTGAGCGCGATCGAAGTATCGCTGGAAATCACCTTCAGCCAGTCGGAAGCGAAACGCTCAAGGCTTGCCGTCAGCGAGGCAAGGTCGAGCCCCTTGGCGTCGACGGGCGCCACACGCACCTTGGAGGCCTGCCACTGCACGGTTGCCGTCAACAGCCCGTCGCGGTCGCCGAACCATTTGTAGAGTGTTTCCTTGGAGCAGCTGGCCCGCCTGGCCACGGCGGTCATGGTCAGCTGATCGCCCTCCTCGACCAACAGCCGCAACGCCGCATCCAGAACGGCCTTCTGCCGCTCCGTCAGCGTCTCGCTGGTGTCGATGTCAGGCACGATGTGCAACACGCTCTTCCCTCGCGGACAGGCAAACCGATTATCCCGGCAAGCCGTACCGTACGTTACGGTTCGGCATATTGCGCAATCCGGCCCGGCGCGCAAGGGGGCGGCGCGGAAAAAGATCGACGGCCGCGAGCGCCAGCGCTGTCATTGAGGCGTCGCGGCACAGCGGCCAAGATCAGTCGAGGACAGCCGGATCACGCAGCCGGCCAAGCAGCGCCGACATCATCTTCAGCTCATCCGCTGAAAGTTTGCCGCCAACCAGGTCGGCGATTGATCGTCCATAGACGGCCCACATCCGCCGGCGCGTCTCGCGCCCCTTGGCCGTGATGCGGATGGTCTGGCCGCGACCATCATCGGCCACCGGCAGCTTCTCGACCAGACCGTCGGCCTCTAGCCGGGCCAGCAGCCGCGAGATGTTGTACTGCGCAAACAAAGTGCGCTCGATCAATTGAAAAGGCCTCAGGCCGCCCTCGCCCGCCTCGGCGAGCTCGTGCAGCACGTCGTACCAAGCGAGCGGCGGCAAGCCGCTCTCCTTCAACGCGTCCTCGGCATTCTCCACCAGCTGACGCGAAACGCGCATCAGGCGGGCCCAGGCGGTGATGGCTTCCGGCGAAGGCGTGGCTTTCTCGGTCATGGCCCACCCTAGACGATAGATGCAAATGCATCAAGCTTGACGATAAATGCATGTGCATCTATATAAATGCAACTGCATCAACATCGAAAGGCAAACCCATGAAACACGAGATCTGCAAGATCGCCGACGTCCCCGAGACAGGCAGCCTGATCGCCCCATTCTTCGGCCGCGAGGTCCATGTCTGGCGCAGCGGCGAACGCATCCGTGCCGCCGCCAATGCCTGTCTGCATTTCGGCGGGCCGTTGAACTGCAAGGATGGCAGGCTGGTCTGTCAATGGCACGGCGCCGCATTCGACATGATGTCGGGCGAACGCATCGACGGTCCGGCACCGAAGAATTCCCGTCTGATGTTCCTGTCGACACGCGTCGAAAACGGCGCGTTGAACTATGTCTGGGGAGAGTGAAATGACCGACAAGCTCATTCTCGTCAGCCACCCTCTCTGCCCCTATGTCCAGCGTGCGGCGATCTCGTTGACCGAGAAGGGCGTGCCGTTCGAGCGCGTCGACATCGACCTCGCCGACAAGCCGGACTGGTTCAAGGCGATCTCGCCACTCGGCAAGGTGCCGCTGTTGCGCGTCCAGCGAAATGGCGACGAAACGACAATCTTCGAATCCGCGGTCATCCTCGAATTCCTCGAGGAGACACAGGCCAATCCCCTCCACCCGGCCGACCCCTACGCCCGTGCCCGGCACCGTGCCTGGATCGAATACGGCTCGGCCGTGCTCAACGCCATCGGCCGGCTCTATTCAGCACCGACCGAGGCCGGTTTCCTTGCCGAGTCCCGCGCGCTGTCGGGAATGTTTGACCGCCTTGAGGCCGAACTGGCGGACGATGCCTTGCGGAGCGCGCCATGGTTCGCCGGCCACCGCTTTTCGCTGGTCGATGCGGTGTACGGGCCTGTCTTCAGATATCTCGACGCTTTCGACCGGATCGGCGATTTCGGCATCCTGGACGGCAAGCCGCACGTCCAGGCCTGGCGGAAGGCGTTGAATGATCGTCCGTCGATCAAGCACGCCGTAGCGCCGGATTATCCGCAGCGTCTGCATGCTTTTCTGCAAGCAAAGGGATCCTTTCTGTCGAGCCTCATCCGCCGAAACGATCAAGCCGGACCATTTGCGTTGGCACGATCGGCTTGAACGCACGGATCGTGAGCAAGTATGCGCTTCGAGCGGCCTCAGTTCTCGAACATGACAAAGGCGGCCCAGACCCGCGGATCCTGGGCGCCTGATATTTTGCGGTCGCGGGCATCGCGGCGGGTCTGGCGCAGCGCTTCCGGATAGGTTTGTCCGGCGGCAAGATGGCCGTAGAACCCAACCATGAAGGCAGCGGTTCCGGCGTCGTCCACAGGCCACAGCGTCAACAGCGAGCGTTTTGCGCCGGCAATGCCGATTGCCGTCGGCAGGCCGCGCAAACCGCCGACGAATGTCTCCTGGCCGCGAGCCGTCTCACAGGCGGACAGGACAAGCAGGTCGAGGCCTGACAAATCCCAGCTCATCAATTCCATGCCATAGAGCCGACCGTCATCGTCATCACGTTTCATCGACTGCCGGTCTCCCGACTGCGACAGCACGACCTGGCTCTGCCAAAGCGCATTCACGGCGCCCACGCCGCCCTCTTTCTCATCACGGTAGGCGCCATGGGTGGCCAGATGCGCAATCGTCGCCTGCTCCATATCCTTGCGCAGCATCCGCTCGCTGGCCGCCGTCCCGGTGAGCATTTCGACCGAATAGTGATCACCGCTCAGGATCGAGGCGATCGCGTCGACCTCCTTGCGGGTGCCGGGCAGCGGCTCCGCCCCTTTTTCCGAACCTCGCGCATGGTCCAACCCGCCGGCCAGCAAGGCTCTGCCCGTCTTGGGAAAACTCTGATCGACGCCGGCATTCAACAGCGATTCCGGCCGCGTCAGCATGCGCACGACGAAACGGTCATCGAGCGACGCGCCCCTGCCGTCCTGCAGCAAGGGGAATGGCACCGAAAACAGTTTTCCGTCCGGCACCACGAAAAGCGTATCGGCGCCACCAAGCGACGGCTCTAACGGCGCGATCAGACCGGCATAAAGCCCGGTGAATGTGGCGCTCAGATCGATCAAGGTCACCGCGCCCCGTTCCTGCGCGGAACGCGTCGACCTCAGGTTCGCCATGCGTGTTTCGCGAGCGGCCGGGATGAGCCGGCGTGGATCGCCGAGATCATAGAGAGACGGCTGCCGATCCTTGCGGGTGACGATCGCATAGAGGCGCTCGTCTTCCAGCGGATCGGCACTCTCACGATCCGCCCGCCACTTGCGGGTAATGAAGTAGTCGATCAGCGCCTCGTTTGGCTTCAGCAGGGCGCCGGCCGACGGCAGCGGCTTGTCCACCACGCTCTGGCTGAAACTGTATTTGGCTATGACTCTGGCCGTGGCCTTTTCGTATGCCGCCTGAACCTGTCCCGGCTGCACCGCCCCTGGATCGTCGGAACTGTCACCGCTGGAGGACGACTCCTGATAAGCCAAGGACAGCCGAATCCCGGTCTGGATCAAATACCGTGTCTCCGTATCGTTCGGATCGATCAAGCGGGACAGTCTGCGCAACAGATCGCGTTTCTCATTTTCAAGCGTCGGCCAGCGACGCACGGCTTCGGCAAAGGCCGGCACCACCGATGCATTGCCTTTAGCGAGGCGCGCATAGTCGTACAGCATGTCGTCGGCCAGGGCGCGGCTGGCCTCGGCCACGATTGGGTTGCCGGCAGTGCTTACCTGGAACCAATTCCAACGCAGCATGTCCTCGTCGAGAGTCGCGAAATCGGCAGCCGCCTTCTCCGGGCTCGTCTTCGCCCTGAGATTGGCCATGGCCTGCCGCGCGGCAAAGGTAAGCGGGTGCACCACCCCGTACGTCGCTTCGGCGATGCTTTGGGCTCGCTCAAGCTGGCTCATGCCGTTTTCCGTGTCGCCCACTGCGATGAAATGCGCGGCGAGCAGGTTGGCGATCTTGATTGCCAGTATTTCGGGATAGTTCGGGTCGGTGGTCAGTTGTTGCAGCCTTGCCATTGTCGGCTGATCGAGCGGCTGCGCACCAGAGAGTGCCCTGGTATAGAGCAGCCAGGCATCCGCCTGTTCGACCAGATTGCCTTCCTGCTTGAGAACGACGGCAATGTCCCGATCCTGCTGGAAATAGCGCAAGGCCTCGTCGTATTTGCCAAGGTCCAGATAGTCCTGCGCCGTGTTGTTGGCGGTGACCAAAACGTTGAAGTGATCTGAGCCGTAGTAGCCGATCCGCTTCTCCAGCACGGCCAGATCGTATTGCAAGGCGCGTGTTGGAGCCCCCATCTGGCGCAGCATGTCGGCCAGATTGTTCTGCAGCTTCCAGATGAAACGATCATCGGTACCGGCTACCTGCGCAGCCAACTTCAGATTGCGCTGCTCGATATTGATGGCCGACGCGATTTGACCGAATGCGGCGACCCCGGTCGCCAACACATCGTTGGCAAACAGGAGTTCCTGGGATTCCTTGCCGTGGTAATGGGCGTATAGATTGGTGGCTGTCGCGCACATGGAAACGAAGCCCTGATAGTCCTTCTCGGCCTGCTTCAACATCGCGTAGTTGAGATAAAAGTCGGCGCGCTTGGCGACATCCTGCTGCATCGCCCTGGTTTTCAGCCCTTCGGCAAAAATCTCTTCGGCATAGTCGAGAATCTGGTTGTTGAGGAACGTCGCGCCGGCATTCGAGTAGCTCTCCACGGTGAAGTCGTAGAGGTCGCTTCTGGCGGCATCGAGCAGCGTGGCCCGCAATTGCGCATAGCCTTCATCGAAGCGTCCTGTGTCCATCATCAGTTTGTAGGCCGCGTCAATGCGGGCCTTCAGCGCCTCTTCAGTGCCAGCCGCCCCCTGCTGGCTGGCTTGGTCCGGCGTCTGGGCTTGCGCCTGCGGTGAGAGAAACGCCGCCGCCAGCATCACCAGGACAGATGCAACAACGCGCATCAGATGTTGCGATTCTCGTGTTCTGAACATGGTGTGCATGCGAACCTGCCGGGGCGAAAAACTCTATGAAGCGGTCCTATCATGACCTAGATTTCGTCCGACATCCCATCGCGTTTCCGTCAATCCTGCCCGCCTGAACGGGTCGATCACCGTGCCGGCGACCATCGAGGCCAGAAACTGCGGCGCCGGCGGAATTTTCGCGACGGTCGCCACCAGCCTGTCGCGGATGAAGGGCAGTGCCACCGAATCCGATTGGTAGAATGGCGTGAATGCCAGCGACAGCGCCTGGAAGACACGCACGTGCCAGCGCCGCGCCTTGGCATAGGCTTCGAGTGCCGCCTCGACACTCTGCGTGCGCGCCAGCGCATGGCTGAGCGCCGCTGCGTCGAGCAGCGCCATATTGGCCCCTTGCCCAAGCTGCGGGCTGGTCGAGTGCGCTGCATCGCCGATGACGGCAAGTCTCCGCGCAACCGGCATCTTCATCGTGTGGTGGCCGTAGCGGGCCAGCGACAGCTGGTCGAAACTGTCGATCTGGCTGGTGAACGCTTCGCTTTGTGGCCACAGCCGCATGACCCTCTCCTTCCAGGCGTCGATGCCGGCAGCGCGCACTGCGTCGGCATCATCGGGCTTCAGGCTCCAGAAGAAGGCCGCCATCTTCTCTGCGCCCGGCTCCGGCCGGCCGATCGGCAGCACCCCGATCATCACGCTGGCCTTGTCATAGCGCTGCGACAGCGCGTGTTCGTCAAAGCCTTCGCCGCGCCAGCCAAGCGACGCCCAGAACGCGCCATAGGTGAGTGACCGTGGCGCGCCTGCATTGGCCACGCTCTGCCGCAGTTTCGAGCGCGAACCGCTGGCGTCGACCACCAGATCGAACGGCCCTGCCTTTGCCCCATTGCCCTGGATCAGCGTCGCCCGTTCGCCGGCTTCCACCGTCTCGATCTCGACGCCGGTCTCGATGGCGATGGCCTCGCGCCGGGCGGCGCGAAAAAGCACGCCGAACAGCGCCGCCCGGTGCACCGCCAGGCCGAACCGGCCGCCGCGCTGGGCGTCGTAGCGGACGTCGAGCACGGTGCGCCCGGTCGAGGCATCGGCGCCATGCAGCCGGTCGATGCGGGCGCCGAGCGCCAGTATGTCGTCGAGCAAGCCGAGATCGGCCAGAACGGTCAGGCCGGTCGGCTGCAGGATCAGCCCGGAACCGACCGGCTTCGGCTCCTCGAAGCGCTCGAAGATGGTGACCCTGTGCCCTGCCCGCTTGAGATAGAGCGCCGCGGCCAGCCCCGCCGGACCGGCGCCTGCAATTGCGATGTCGTAGGAAATACCGATGCCCCCAAGCCGAACTGGCCGGGACAATCCTTCAGCCGCCTGATGAAATCAAGTCGCGCTGCTCAAGCCTGCGTCGCGTCGAAACCGGCACGCGCCTGACGCACCGCATCGTGGTTGAGTTCGGCCCACTGGATCAGATGATGCAGGGCGCCGAACATCGAGCGTCCGAGGTCGGTGAGGCTGTATTCGACGCTGGGCGGCTTGGTCGGGAACACTTTACGATGCACATAGCCGTCACGCTGCAGATCGTGGAGCGTCTGGGTCAGCATGCGCTGCGAGATGTCGGGCACCAGCCGCCGCAATTCGCCAAAGCGATAGGGCTGCTCGGCGAGCGCCGCCATCAGCAGCGAGCTCCATTTGCCGTTGAGCCCCTGGATGACCTCGCGGACCGGACAATCGGCAAGATTTCCACCGCCGGTCATGCCTTTGTAGACGTCGAGTTTGGATCTCAGATTGACGATCCGGCTGTCCATGGCTGGTTCCCTGCGTGTGCCTACCTCCCGAAAAACTGCCTTCTTTACGGCATCGGGTCAATTCCTATTTTAGTGCTGGTCTCATTTTGAGACCGATGTACGCACTCGCCGCTTGGCGCAACGACAGGACCTCCCAATGACCGAAACACTTCTCGTCACCGGTGCTGCCGGCCAGCTTGGCCGCAGCGTCATCCGCTATCTCCTGGACACGCACAAAGTTCCGCCGGCAAAGATCATCGCCACCACCCGCAACCCGGAAAGCGTCGCCGATCTGGCAGCGCGTGGCGTCGTTGTCAGAGCCGCCGACTTCAACGACGCGACCTCGCTGGAAAACGCATTCAAGGGCGCCGACAGGGTGCTGATCATTTCGACCAGCGATCTCGATCTCAAAACCGGCAGGCGTCTGAAGCAGCATGAGGCGGCGGTAGCCGCTGCGAAGAAAGCAGGCGTTTCACATCTGCTCTACACCTCGATGCCCAATCCGGAGCCGGTTTCGCCAGTGCTATTTGCCGGCGACCACTACGGCACTGAGCAGGCGATCAAGGCCAGCGGTATCGCCTATACGATCTTCCGCAACGGCTGGTACCAGGAGAACCTGTTCATGGCCCTGCCGAACGCCATTGCCTCGGGACAGTGGTATACGTCCGCGGGCGACGGCCGCATCGCCCATGGTGCACGCGACGACATGGCCGCGGCAATAGCCGCGGGTCTCGCCTCCGGTTCGACCGACAGCAAGACCTATACGCTAACAGGCCCGCGGGCCTATACGACAGCCGAAATCGCCGCCCTGGTGAGCGAAGTCACCGGTAAGCCGTTGGACGTCATCCAGCTGCCCGACGAGGCCCTGACCGAAGGCGTGAAGGCGGCCGGCGTTCCCGAGGAGTTTGCTCGCGTCATCGTTTCCTTCGATGCCAACACGCGGTCCGGCCGCATCGCCATGGTGACGGACGCGGTCGAAACGCTTTCCGGCAGGAAGCCGCGGACGCTGAAGCAGTTCCTCGAAGCCAATAAGGCCGCACTGGCTGGTTGAAACCAGAGCAATCCCAGGAAAGCTGGAGCGGCGGGAGGTCTCCCTGCCGCCGCGCTACTTCTTGAGCAGTCCGAGCCGGACCAGGCTCTCGCCGGTGGCGGCCAGCGCGTCTTCGCGCGAGCGCGGCGCCCAGCCGAGCACACGCACCGCCTTGGCGTTGGTGGCATTCTTGACCTTGCCAAGCTCCGTCACCAGCTGCGCGGCTTCGGGATTGAACAGCCCCACGATCCGCACCAGCCAATCGGGAAGCTCACGCGTCGTGACGCGCGCCGCCGCGTCGCCGAGCCGCGTCTTCAAGGTCTGCGCGATTTCCCGCACGGTCATGAAATCACCCGATACCGCCAGGAAGCGCTCGCCTTTGGCAGCCGGATTGGTCATGGCGCGCACATGCAGGTCCGCCACGTCGCGTGCGTCGACCACGCCGAAGGACAGACGCGGCAGCCCCGGCATGGCGCCGTTCATCATGCGCTGGACGAATTCGGTGGAGGTCGAATGTTCGGAGCCGAGCACCGGCCCGAAAATACCCACCGGGTTGACGACCGCCAATTCCAGCCTGCCGCCCTCGGTGGCGACGAAATCCCAGGCCGCGCGCTCGGCAAGCGTCTTCGACTTCACATAGGCGCTGACCTTGGCCGTCGGATCGGTCCAGCTTTCCTCGGTGAACGGCCTGCCGTCGGGCGGCATCTTGCCGTAGCCGATGGCCGCGAAGGACGAGGTCAGCACGACGCGTTTGACGCCAGCGTCGCGCGCCGCCCGCAGCACCCGCAGCGCGCCTTCACGAGCCGGGATGATCAGATCATCCTCGTGCTTCGGCATGCCGGGCGGAAATGGCGAGGCGACGTGCAGCACATAGTCACAGCCGGCGACCGCTTGTGGCCAGCCGGCGTCGCTCATGAGGTCGGCCATGGCAAAGGACAGCCGGTCGCCCGGCGCGATGCCACCGGCCTTGAGCATGGCCAGAACATCGGCTTCACGCTTGGCGGAGCGCACCGTGGTGCGCACGCGGTAGCCCGCGTTCAGCAAGGCAAGGACACAGTGCGCGCCGAGGAAGCCAGATCCGCCGGTGACAAGCACCAATTCGCCGCTCATGCCCGCCTCCGCACCGCTTCAAGGTAAGGCGATCGAGCTTTTCAGATCGCCACCTGCGTGCCGATCTCCACCACACGCCCGGTCGGGATCTGGAAATATTCGGTCGCGTCGGCCGCCGTGCGTGCCAGGCCGATGAACAGTCGGTCCTGCCACACCGGCATGCCGGAATTGGGCGAAGCCTTGAGCGAGCGCCGCGACAGGAAGAACGACGTCGTCATGATGTCGAACTTCCAGCCCTGCTTGCGGCAGATCGCCAGCGCGCGCGGAATGTTGGGCTGCTCCATGTAGCCGAAGGTCAGCGTCACGCGCATGAAGAGCTCGTTGACCGTCTCCATCTTGACCCGGTCGCTGTCAGGCACCACCGGCTGCGGTGCCGTCACCACCGAAAGGATGACGTTCTGCTCATGCAGCACCTTGTAGTGCTTGAGGCTGTGCATCAGCGCTGTCGGTGCACTCAAGGGATCGCTGGTCAGGAACACCGCGGTGCCGGATACCAGTTGCGGCTTCTTCTTCAACAGATTGCCGGCGAGGAAATCGAGCGGGATCTCGTTGCGGCGGGTCTTGTCGAACAGATAGCGGCTGCCGCGCACCCAGGTCCACATACCCAGCACGATTGTGAAGGCCACCAGCAGTGACGCCCAGCCGCCTTCGAACACCTTGACGATGTTGGAGGCGAAGAAACCGATATCGATGAAGGCAAACAGCACCGACAAGCTGATCGCAACCCAGAGCCGCCATTTCCAGATGCGGGTCATGACGACATAGAGCAGCACCGTCGTCACCAGCATGTTGCCGGTCACCGAGATGCCATAGGCGGAGGCGAGCTTGCTGGACTCGCCGAAGCCGACCACCAGCATCATCACCACCAATGCCAGCAGAAGGTTGACACGCGGCATGTAGATCTGGCCGGACTGTTTTTCCGAGGTGTGCAGGATTTCGAGGCGCGGCAGCATGTTGAGCTGCACCGCTTGCCTGGTCAGCGAGAAGGCGCCTGATATCACCGCCTGGCTGGCGATGACCGTCGCCGCGGTCGCCAGCACCACCATCGGGATCAGGGCCCAGCCCTCGTTCATCTCGAAGAACGGATGACCGACGACGCCATTCTTGGCCAGCACGAAGGCGCCCTGCCCGGCATAGTTCAGCAGAAGGCAGGGAAACACGATCGACAGCCAGGCAAGCACGATGGGCTTGCGTCCGAAATGGCCGAGATCGGCATAAAGCGCCTCGGCGCCGGTGACAGCCAGGAAGATGGCGCCGATGGTGACGAAGGCAACGTCGGGCGAATGGATCAGGAAGGCGACGATGTAGTGCGGGCTGATCGCCCACAGAATTTCCGGATCGGCGATGATGTGCTTGAGGCCCGAAAGACCGATCGCCAGAAACCATACGGCGGTCACCGGTCCGAAGACCAATCCCACCCCGCCCGTGCCGAAACGTTGCACCGCGAACACCACGGCGAGAATCACAAGTGTCAGCGGCACGACATAGGGCTGGAAGGTGGGGGTGACGACATTCATGCCTTCGACCGCCGACAGCACGGAAATCGCCGGCGTGATGACCGCATCGCCGAAAAACAGCGAGGCGCCGACAATGCCGATGCCGAGGATCACCGCCGAGCGCTTGGGGAAACTGCCGCGCGCCAGCGCCATCAGCGACAGTACGCCGCCTTCGCCGCGGTTGTCGGCCCGCAGCACGAACATGATGTATTTGATGGTGACGATGATCGTCAGCGACCAGATAATCAGCGACAGGACACCAAGAATATCTCCGCGATCGGCGACGGTGCCGTGAGACGACGCCACCAGCGCCTCGCGAAAGGCATAGATCGGGCTGGTGCCGATATCGCCGTAGACAACGCCCAGCGCGCCCAGCATCAGCACCTTGGTGCTATGCTGTTCGATTTCCGGATGGCTCGACTGTTCGACGGGTTCTGCCTCACTACCAGTGTTGGCAAGGGCCATGGACGACACTCCGATAAGCGCGCGGTGCTCTACGCTTGCTGCAATGCAATATCAAGTGCCGTAGCGTGATGGCTCCCATGTTGGCAACGCTAGGCTCCTTGGGAAATGGCCTATAATCCAATGGTCGCGGGCTGAATTCGCGGCCACGGGGCATGGCTGGCGCCCATAAAAGCTGCCGTATCAGCCTTTAAATAGCGACTTGCGTGCCGATTTCCACGACACGTCCGGTCGGGATCTGAAAATATTCGGTTGCATCGGCCGCCGTGCGGGCCAGGCCGATGAACAGCCTGTCCTGCCACACCGGCATGCCGGAATTGGGCGAGGCCTTGAGCGAACGCCGCGACAGGAAGAACGATGTCGTCATGATGTCGAACTTCCAGCCCCGCTTGCGGCAGATCGCCAGCGCGCGCGGAATGTTGGGCTGCTCCATGTAGCCGAAGGTCAGCGTCACGCGCATGAAGAGCTCGTTGACCGTCTCCATCTTGACCCGGTCGCTGTCTGATACCACCGGCTGTGGCGCCGTCACCACCGAAAGGATGACGTTCTGCTCATGCAGCACCTTGTAGTGCTTCAGGCTGTGCATCAGCGCTGTCGGTGCACTCAAGGGATCGCTGGTCAGGAACACAGCCGTGCCTGGCACCAGGTGCGGCTTCTTCTTCAGCAGATTGGCGGCAAGAAAATCGAGCGGGATCTCGTTGCGGCGGGTCTTGTCGAACAGATAGCGCGTGCCGCGTATCCAGGTCCACATGATCAGCCCCATCAGGCAGGCAACCGTGATCGATACCCAGCCGCCTTCGAATATCTTTACGATGTTTGCCAGGAAAAAGCCGCTGTCAATGATGCCGAACAGCAATGTCAGCGGCAGCGCGACCGCCAGCCTCCATTTCCACAGCTTGCGCATGACGACGAACAAAAGGATCGTCGTCATCAGCATTTCGCCGGTTACCGAGATGCCGTAGGCGGAAGCCAGCGAACTCGAACTGCCGAAACCGACGACCAGCAGCATCACCCCCAGGGAGATGAGCAGATTGACGCGGGGCATGTAGATCTGGCCGAGTTGCATTTCGGACGTATGCTGCACTTCTATGCGTGGCAGAAGGTTGAGCTGGACCGCCTGGCGGGTCAGCGAAAAAGCACCTGATATGACTGCCTGGCTAGCGATGACGGTTGCGGCCGTCGCCAGCCCCACCATCGGCATCAGTGCCCAGTCAGGCAGCATCTGGAAGAATGGATTGGTTGGCCTCCCGCCATTGGCCAGCACAAAAGCACCTTGCCCGAAATAGTTGAGCAGCAGGCATGGGAAAACCACGGAAAACCACGCCAACACGATAGGCTTGCGTCCAAAATGGCCGAGATCGACATAAAGTGCCTCGGCCCCGGTCACCGCCAGGAACGCCGCGCCGACAGTGACAAAGGCGGCCGTGGGTGTGCTGGCGAGATAGGCGACCGCGTAATAGGGATTGATGGCCAGCAGGATCGATGGATCGTCCATCAGGTGATAGAGCCCTGCTACGCCGATAGCCAGGAACCACAGTGCGGTCACCGGCCCGAACACCGCCGCCACCTTTCCCGTGCCGAAGCGCTGCACCGAGAACAGGATGGCCAGGATGATCAGCGTGATTGGCACGACGTAGGCGTCCAGTGTCGGCGTCACCACTCTGAGGCCTTCGACCGCCGACAGCACGGAGATGGCCGGCGTTATGATCGAATCGCCGAAAAACAACGCCGCGCCGCAAAGGCCGATCGCCAGAATAAGTCGCGCACCTTTGGGATAGGCGGTTCGCGCCAGCGACATCAGCGATAACGTACCGCCTTCGCCCTTATTGTCGGCGCGAAGTACGAAGGCGACATATTTTATCGTCACGATGATCGTTAGCGCCCAGACGATCAGCGACAGTACACCAAGCACCTGAGCGCGCGTATCGATACCGGGCGAAGCGTGAAGCGCCTCACGGAAAGCGTAGATCGGACTGGTGCCGATATCGCCATAGACAACGCCGAGCGCACCCAGCATAAGAACTTTGGTGCTGTGCTGTTCGGCCCCGGAATGGCTCGATTGCTCGACGGTTTCGGCCTCGCTATCGCGACTGGCAAGGTCCATAGACCACTCCCCGACGAGCGCGCGGTGCTTCACGCATGCTGCGATGCGATGTCAGTTGCACGCTATGGCTGCCATACCTGCAAGGCGAAACTCTACCCCTACCAACCGCAGGCTTTGAGAAACCGACCCACCGTACCGGCCATGCCATACTCCAACGCGTCGGCTGTCAACCCATGTCCGATTGACACTTCGGCCAATGCCGGAATGCGCTTGGCCAGGGCCGGCAGATTGGCCACTGTCAGATCGTGCCCGGCATTGACCTGGAGGCCGGCAGCAAATGCTGCGTCGGCGGTTTTTCCCAATCTTTCCAGCTCTTTGGCGGCCTTTGCGGAGTCGGAATGATAGCTGCCATAAGGGCCGGTATAGAGCTCGATCCGGTCGGCGCCAGTGTCTCGCGCGGCTGTCATGGCGGCGGGATCGGCGTCGGAAAACAGCGACACCCTGAAGCCGCCCTTCTTCAGGCGCCTGACGATCGGCATTAGCAACGCCGCATCGGCAACGAAGTTCCAGCCATGGTCGGAGGTTGCCTGCGCCGGATCATCGGGAACCAGCGTCACCTGCTCGGGCTGATGCTTTTCCACAAGCGCCAGGAAATCCTCGCTCGGGTAGCCTTCGATGTTGAATTCCGCCTGCGGGAACTCATCATCGATCAGCGCCCGGATCTCGGGCAGGTCGGAATGCCGCGTGTGACGTTCATCGGGACGAGGATGCACGGTCAGCCCATGCGCCCCGGCGGCAAGCGCAAGCCGGCCGATGCCGGTGACGCTGGGCCATGGCAGGTCGCGCCGGTTGCGCAGCATGGCGATGGCGTTGAGATTGACGGAAAGCTTTGCGGGCATGTCTGGTGTCCGTGAAATCAGGCGGTTAGCACGCGCCACAGCTATCCGTTCAGCCGCGGCGCGCTTGAGACTGGGCATCTATAGCGCCTTTGATGGGAACAGATAGAGGTTTCCGGTGTTCCAGAAGACCAACGCTGTCTTGCGCAAGGAGGCCCACTCGTGAATTTCCTGCAATCCGTGCCGACGATCCGTCGCATCGACACTGATCGCGACGACCTGTTCGCCATCGACGTGGTCGGTCATGTCTCGGCGGCCGATGCGGAAAACCTGTTCGGCCTGCTGGAGGCGGCCTACGCGCTGCATCAGCGGATCGATGTGGCCGTGCGAATCGTCGATCACGATGGCGTCGACTGGGCCGACGTCTCCGACGAGACCCTGAAGCAGGGCGCCGTCCATGCACTGGAACATATAGGCCGCTGCGCGGCGATCGGCATGCCGGATTGGACATCGGACGCGCGACACGCCTTGCCCACGTCGTCGCCCATCGAATTCCGCCATTTCGACGCTGACGACGAAGCCGAGGCCTGGGAATGGCTTGGGGTCCGGCAGGTCGGCGTGCGAGAGAAGCCGGCGTCGTAACTCTATCGGACAATAGTCAATCGCTCGGCAGCCCGCGTAATCGCGGTGTAAAGCCAGCGCTGGCGCGTTTCCTTGAAGGCCCAGCTTTCGTCGAACAGCACGATTTCGTTCCACTGCGAGCCCTGAGCCTTGTGCACGGTCAAGGCATAGCCGTAGTCGAAATCATCAAAACGCTTCTTCTGCTGCCAGGGGATATCGGCGTCGGGATCCTCGAACGCCGCCTTGAGCAGCTTGATCTTGGCGACGCCGCGATCCGGATCGTCCTCTTCCGGCGACACAAGAAGATTGATCCCCGGCTTCACCGTCTCGCGCGACGAGGTCATCACCTTCCACAGCGAACCGTTGAGCAGGCCCTTGGCCGGGTCGTTGCGCAGGCAAACCAGCTTGTCGCCGGCCTGGGGGTAGTCGGCGTTGAAGCCCTTGAGCTCGCGCAGGCGCTGATTGTAGCGGCGGCGCGTGCGATTGGTGCCGACCAGCACCTGGTCCGCCTTCAGCACCAGTTCCTGGGTGACGTCTTCCTTGCCGATCACCTGCGCCGTACCATAGTCGCCGCGCATGAATTCGCGGCCTTCGCGCACGTCGAGCGCCAGCCGCAGGATCGGATTGTCGCGCGCCTGCCGGTGGATTTCAGTGAGCAGGAAGTCGGGCTCGTGATCGGTGAAGAAGCCGCCGCCCGAGATCGGCGGCAGCTGGCCGGGATCGCCCAGCACCAGGATCGGCGTGCCGAAACTCATCAGGTCGCGGCCGAGCTGCTCGTCGACCATCGAACATTCGTCGATGACGACCAGTTTCGCGCGCGAGATCGGGCTCTGCCGGTTGAGCGAAAAGGTCGGCGACATCGAGGTCTTGCCCGTCACCTCGTCTTCTACCGATTCCTCGCCCTTGGGCCTGTAGATCAGCGAATGGATAGTGCGGGCATTGACCGCACCCTTGGAGCGCAGAACCTGGGCGGCCTTGCCGGTGAAGGCGGCGAACTGCACCTGGCCGTCGACATGTTCGGCGAAATAGCGCGCCAGCGTCGTCTTGCCGGTGCCGGCATAGCCGAACAGCCTGAACAGCTGCGGCTTGCCGGCCTGCAGCCAGCGGGCGACCGCTTGCAGCGCCTCGTCCTGTTGGGGTGAGAATTCCATCTGATCGTGTGACCGGATTCGCGAGGGAAAGACAAGATAGGCGCCACCATCGATACAGACAGCGGCTAACTCCCCGCACCCAGATTATCAGGCGCAAACAGGAACGTAAAGGGAACAACCACAGTTCCGCCCGTGATCACCTCGCGGCATGCGGATCGTTTTCCAGCAGGATCGGCTTGCCGTGCGGCGTGGCGTGCGCGGCGCGTTCCCAGGCCTGCGCCAGCGCATCGACATCGGATTTGTGAGCCAGCCCCTTTGAGGCAAGCAGGCCTTCCAGTGCCGCCAGCCAATGCTCGTAATAGTCATGACCGTCGGCTGCCGCACCTGGCTTCTTCACCTCTGCCGACAGCGCATCCGCCCACTCGCTCCAGGAGAACAGGCCCTTGTCGTGCAGCGCCACCGTCATGGCGAACGCCTCGGCCTGCCAGGGCTCCGCAAAAACCGGCGCATCGCGGCTGGCGGGAGAATCGGTATCGACCGCGTCAGGCAGGCTCAAGATAGCTCTCCCAGGCATCGATCGAGACAACAAGGGTCGGATCCGCCCCCTCGCCCCAGATCTCCGTGCCGTCCAAGACCACGGTATAGACCCATTGCGGGTTTTCGCCTTGCCCATGCGCGTTGCTGTCGGGAAAGACGAAGCCGTCGCGCACCGCCTCGACCCTGCCCCGCTTGTCGCGCGCGTAGCGCGGCAGCCTTGTGTGGCCGGTCGGGTTGAAGTTCTTCGTCCGCACGGCGTCACCGGCCTTGAACCGCGCCGGCTCTGCCATCGGCCGGTTGCAGGGACCGCCCTTGGCCAGCACGGCAGGCACATTTTCCGCCTTCAGCACCCGTTTCGGGATCGCCGCCGCATCGATCGCTTCGCCCGCATCGAGATCGCGTTCGCTGACGAAACCATGGCGCTTGAGCAGGGTTTCCAGCGCCTTGATCCAGATCTGGTAATAGCTGGAGGAATAATAGTCGGCCGGATGCAGCGATTCCCGCGCGTGCCGGCTCTCGTCGATGTTCCAGGCGCCCATGGCGCCGGCGCACAGCGTCACACCCAGCGCCCGCCTTTCCCAGTCGGCGTGGAAATAAGGCTCGTCCTTTTCGGGCGCGACCGGCCCGAACCCCATCTGTCCGCCGAGATCCTGCGGCCCGTTCATGCCGGCTCCCTCGTTTGTTGCGGTTCCTGGGCGAGCGCCGTGCCGATCATGGCGTCGCGGCTCACCAGCTCGGCCAGTCGCTCCTCGCTCCAGCCTTCGGTGCCGGCCGGCCGTATCGGCACGACGAGATAGCGCAGTTCCGCCGTCGAATCCCAGACGCGTATCCTGGTGGCGGCCGGCAGCGTCAGCCCGAATTCCTCGAGCACGCCGCGCGGATCGATCACCGCGCGCGACCGGTAGGGCGGCGCCTTGTACCAGACCGGAGGCAGGCCGAGCACCGACCATGGATAGCAGGAGCACAGCGTGCAGACGACGAGGTTGTGCGTCTCCTCTGTGTTGAACACCGCCTGCATGTGCTCGCCCTGGCGGCCGGTATAGCTCAGCGATTCGATCGCCGCCGTCGCGTCGCGCTTGAGCCAATCCGCATAGGCAGGATCGCTCCAGGCCTTTGCCACCACCCTGGCGCCGTTGCGCGGGCCGATCTTGGTCTCGTAGGTATCGACGATAACGTCGATCGCAGCCGGATCGATCAGCCCCTTGCGGGTCAGGATGGTCTCCAGCGCCCGCACGCGGGCGGCAAACGGATCGAGCTCGTTGTCGTGGTCATGATCATGGGACATGGCCGCAAATTACGGTCCCGACCCGCCGGCCGCAAGCATGACGGCTTGGGCCAGCGAAAATCAGCGCCTGCTGGCCGGCTATTCGGCGGCCGTCTTCTGCGGCTCGGCCGGGATGTCGTCGTTGATCCCGAACAGCGAGGGCTGTTCGGGATTGTCGACCGCATGCAATTCGGCCTTGCGCTTCGGCATGAGCCCGGCGAGCCAGCTCGAGAAATTCTCCATGTAGACGTAGATCACCGGTGTCACGAACAAGGTGAGCGCCTGCGAAGCCAGCAGGCCGCCGACAACGGCGACGCCCAGCGGCTGGCGCAGTTCGGCGCTGGCGCCGGTACCGAGCGCGATCGGGAACGTGCCCATCAGCGCCGCCAGCGTCGTCATCATGATCGGCCTGAAACGCATCAGGCAGGCCTTGTGGATGGAGTCCTTGGCCGACATGCCCTCTCGTCGCAATTCAAGCGCGACGTCGACCATCATGATGCCGTTCTTCTTGACGATGCCGATCAGCATCAGAATGCCGATCACCGCGATGACCGACAGATCCATGCCGGCGAAGCGCAAGGCAACGACGGCGCCCAGCACCGCCGACGGCAGGCCGGTGAGGATGGTGAGCGGGTGGATGAAGCTCTCGTACAGAATGCCGAGCACGATATAGATGGTCAGGATCGCGCCGCCGACCAGCAGGCCCTGATTGGCTAGCGAATCCTGGAAGGTCTTTGCCGTGCCGGCGAAGGAAGTCGAGATCGCCGTTGGCATGCCGATCTGCTCCTTCAGCGCGCTGATGCGAGCCGTACTGTCGCCAAGCGCCACACCTTGCGGCAGATTGTAGGAGATGGTCACGGCCGGAAGCTGGCCGAGCTGGTTGACCGTCAGGGCGCCCGCCGTGCGATCGACGCGGGCGAAGGCGCCAAGCGGAACCAGACTGCCGCTCGCCGTCCGCATCTGGATGGCGAGCATCCGCTCGGGCGACCATTCGATCTTGGGGTCGAGCTCGGTGATCACTTCGTAGCTGTCGGCCGAACCGAAGATCGTCGAGACCTGGTCGGTGCCGAAGCCGCCATAGAGGGCCGAGCGCAGCGTGTCGGTATCGATGCCGAGCTGGGCAGCCTTGTCACGATCCACCACCAGCGATGCCTGCAGCGCATTGTTCTGCAGGTCGCTGGTGACGTCGGTGAAGGTCGCATGGTCGGCCGCCATCGCGTCATTCAGTTTCTGCGCCCAGATATCGGTCTGGACGGTATCGAGGCCCTGAACCACCAACTGGTAAGCGCTGGCCGACGACCGCGAACCCAGCCTCAAATTCTGCACCGGCTGCATGTAGGTTTCGATACCCGCCACGCCGGCCAGCTGCTTGCGCAGATCCGAAAGCACTTTCTCGATATCGGGACGCTGGTCCTTGCCCTTGAGCTGGACGAAGAGCTGCCCCTGGTTGAGCGCGTTGTTGCCGCTGCCCGCCGACCACGCCACATGGTCGACATAGGGCGAGTGCGAAAAGACGCTGGCCACCTGCCCTTGCAACTTCGACATGGCGTCGAACGAGATGTCCTGGCGCGCAATGGTGGTCACCGATATCTGGCCGATATCCTCTTGCGGGAAGAAGCCCTTCGGCGAGATCTCGATCAGCCATACCGACGCTGCCGCGGTGCAGATGAAGACGAGGAACACCAGGAAAGTGTGGCGCAGACAGAAGCTCAGGACCCGGTCGTAGCCGCGTGTGATGAGGTCGTGCTTGTGGCCAGGGGCGTGTGCCTCGCGATCGGCCTTGGTGACCGACAAGAGCCGCGAGCACAACATCGGCGTCAGCGTCAGCGACACGAACATCGATGCCAGGATGGCGACCGTCACCACCACGGCGAACTCGTTGAAGATGCGCCCGATGACACCGCCCATCAGAAGCACGGGGATGAACACGGCCACCAGCGAGATCGAGATCGAGATGATGGTGAAGCCGATTTCACGCGCGCCCTTCAGCGACGCGTCGAAGGCCGACAACCCATCCTCCTCCATATGGCGGAAGATGTTTTCCAGCATGACGATGGCGTCGTCGACGACGAGGCCCACCGCCAGCGTCAGGCCCATCAGCGATATGTTGTCGATGGAAAAGCCGAACAGGAACATCGCAGCGAGCGTGGCGATCAGCGAGATCGGCACCGCCACGGCCGGGATGATGGTCGCCGTCACCCGGCGCAGGAACACGAAGATCACCATCACCACCAGCGCGATGGTCAACAGCAGCGTGAACTGGACGTCGTCGACCGCCTGGCGGATCGAGGTCGAGCGGTCGTTGAGCAGCTTGATCTGGGCAGCGGCCGGCATCTGGTCCTGGAAGGACGGCAGCATCGCCTTGACCTTGTCGACGACGTCGACAGTGTTGGCATCGGGCTGGCGCTGCACGGCCATGATGATCGCGCGCGTGCCGTCATACCAGCTCGCCGTCGTGGTGGTCTGCACCGAATCGACGACACGGGTCACCTCGCCCAGCCGCACCGGATGGCCGTTCTTGGTGGCGATGATGAGGTTGGAGAAGCCCGCGGCGTCGGTCAGCTGGGTGTTGGCGGTGATGGTCAGCTGCTGCTTGTTGTTCTGCAGCACGCCGAGCGGCGTATTGCTGTTGGCCGATGCAACCGCCGCCTGCAACTGATCGATCGAGATACCGCGCGCGGCAAGCGCCGTCGGATCGATCTGGATGCGAACGGCATATTTCTGCTGGCCGAAGATCGAGACCTGCGCCACGCCGTCGATGGTCGACAGCGACGGCGAGATGACGTTCTCGGCAAAGGCATCGAGGTCGGTCAGCGGAACCGTGTCGCTGACCAGCGACATCAAAAGGATCGGCGCATCGGCCGGATTGACCTTGCGATAGCTGGGTGGCGACGTCATCTGCGGCGGCAGCGATTTTTGCGTTCGCGCGATCGCCGCCTGCACATCCGCCGCCGCGGCGTCGATATCCCTGTTGAGCACGAACTGGATGGCGATCGAGGTCTGGCCGAGCGAGTTCGTGGTCGAAATGGAATCAATGCCGGCGATGGTCGCGAACTGCTTGATCAGCGGCGTCGCCACCGATGTCGCCATGGTTTCCGGCGAGGCGCCCGGCAGTGAAGCCGAGACGTTGACCACCGGGAATTCGGCGCTGGGCAGTGCTGCCACCGGCAGGAATTTATAGGCGAAGAGTCCGGCCAGCACCAGGGCGAACGACATCAGGAGGGTGGCGACGGGCCTGCGAATGCAGAATTCGGAAATCATCGGGCCGCCTCGCCGGCGTTGGTTGCTTCGGCCACCTTGGGCGCGGCGGCCGCGGTGCCTTCGTGCACGGCGGCGCCATCCTTCAGCCTGGTCTGGCCTTCTGTGACCACTTTCTCGCCGGCTTTGAGGCCTTGGCTGATGGCGCTGTTTTGGCCTTCGGTCAGCGCGACCTGCACCGGCCGCATCTCGACCGTGTTGTCCGGCTTGACCACATAGACGAACGGGCCCTTCTGACTGGGCTGGACCGCGACGGTGGGAACGGAGGTCATCTGCGGCATGATGCCGGCGTCGAGGACGACATTCACATACTGGCCCGGCCACAGCGAAAGATCCGCGTTCGGTATGCTCGCCCGCGTGGCGATCGTGCCCGAGGCGGTATCGACGCTGGAATCGACGAAATCGAGCGTACCCTTGCCGATCGGCGTCGGCTCGCCGTCCTTGGTCAGCGTCACTGCCCCTTGCTGCGGATTGGCAAGCGCCTTGTGCAACAGCGCAAGATTGCTTTCCGGCAGGTTGAAGTTGACCTGCAACGGGTCCATCTGGGTGATGGTCACCAGCGGTGTCGAGGTGCTGCTGTTGCCATTGCTGGTGGTCACCAGATCACCGACGGCAACGTTGACCGCACCGAGCCTGCCCGCGATCGGCGCCGTGATGGTGGCAAAGCCAAGCTGGACATTGTCCGCGTCGATCGTCGCCTTGTCGGCATCGACGGTCGCCGCCGCTGCCTTCTGTGCGGCTACAGCCTGATCATAGGTCTGCTGCGTTCCGGCCTGCTTGGCGACAAGGTCCTTGGCGCGCTGAAGATCGGAATTCGAACTGGCAAGCAGCGCCTGGTCCTTGGCGAGCGTGGCCTGGTCCTTGGCGAGTTGCGCCTTGAGCGCCCGGTCGTCTAGCGAGAACAGGGTGTCGCCGGCCTTGACCATCTGCCCGTCCTTGACGTCGATCGACACGATCTGGCTGGAGACCCGCGCGTTGATGCTGACCACGGCGGGTGAGGAGACGAAGCCGATGGCGTAGCGCCGGATCGGGAAGTCAGCCGTCGTTGCCGTCGCCGAAACGATCGAGGCCGAACGGGCGCCACCTCCGCCGGCCCCTTGCTTGCCCCCGGCTGCCTGCTTGTCGGTTGCCGCCTTGTTCGACGCCACGACTTGCTTTGCGCCGATGAGTTGCTCAACCTTGCCTAGCGTATTCGGAGACAGATAGAGCCAGGCCGCGCCCGCACAGGCGACGACAAGCAATGAAACAATGACTTTTCCACGCATCGAAAAAAGGCCTCTCCGTCCGACACGCCGTAGTCAGGTGGTCGTATTCTAGCGCAATCCACGGCTCATTGCCGTGATTTCGCCGAATAGATAGGACAGGCATTTGTTGGAAAAGGGCCAAAACACGGCATTACGAAGATTTAATGTGCACTGCACAATGAGTGGGCAGTGCGGTCATTGCCGCGAGCCGAAGCCCGTCGAACAATTGGGGGACCTATTTCAGCATCGGCCACAGCGTCGCCGCCAAGAGCACGCCCATGGCGATGTTGAACCATTTCAGCCGCACAGGATCCGACAGGAATCCCCGCAGTGCCGTGCCGAATCCCGCCCAAATCGAAACGCTCGGCAGGTTGACGATGGTGAAGGCGATCGAGATCAACAACACTGACAGGAACGGGTGCTCGGCATTGGCATAGACAGCCATGGCGGTGATCGCCATCACCCAGGCTTTCGGATTGACCCACTGGAAAGCCGCCGCATCGATGAAGCGCATCGGCCGCGCCTTCGTCTCACCCTTGCCGGCCAGCGAGCGCGACATGGCGATCTTCCAGGCGAGATAGAGCAGATATGCGCCGCCGGCGATCTTCAATCCGATGTGCAACACCGGAAACGCCGTCAGCACAGCGCCAAGGCCAAGGCCGACGGCAAGCAGCAGCACCAGGAAGCCCATACTGATGCCAAGCATGTGCGGAACGGTTCTGGCGATACCGAAATTGACGCCGGAGGCCAAGAGCATGAGGTTGTTCGGCCCCGGCGTGATCGAGGTGACGAGGGCATAGACGAGCAGTGCGAGGAATGCGTCGAGTGACATGTTATCCTCCCAGATACGTCAGCATTATTGTCTCTTATTGCTGGCTGCGCAAAGGCCAGCGCCTGGCCGCCGATCGAACCAGGCGTTGTGAGCGTCGGCCCCCTTGCGCGGTGGCGTGCCTACATGCCCTGCGGGCCGCGGTTCATCGCCGCCACGCCGGTGCGGCAGATCTCGACCAGGCCGAGCGGTTTCATGATGGCGATGAACTGGTCGAGCTTGGAGCCCTTGCCGGTGATCTCGAAGATGAAATGCTCGGTGTTGGCGTCGATGACGCTGGCGCGGAAAGCGTCGGCCAGCCGCAGCGCCTCGACCCGGGCCTCGCCGGTGCCGGCCACCTTGACCAGCGCCAGTTCCCGCTCCAGCGGCCGCTCCTGCCCGAATTCATGGGAGCGCACGGTGAGATCGACCACGCGGTGAACCGGCACGATGCGCTCGAGCTGATGCTTGATCTGCTCCAGCACATGCGGCGTGCCGCGCGTCACGATGGTGATGCGCGACAGATGCTTTTCGTGCTCCGTCTCGGAAACGGTCAGGCTCTCGATGTTGTAGCCGCGTCCGGAGAACAGGCCGATGACCCGGGCGAGTACGCCCGGCTCGTTGTCGACCAGTACGGAGAGCGTGTGGTTTTCCGGCCGCTCCGTTTCCTTGGCGATGAAGTAGGCGGAGCCGGTCGGTTGAAGGTGCTGTGCGTTCATGACATGGATCTCAAATTCTTGGTCTGATTTTTTGTTTGCGCACGGCTTCTTTCGACAAGCCCTGCCTTGGCCCGTCGATTACACCAGTTCCCTGCCCTTGGCGTCGATGGCGTTGGCCACGGCCTCGTCGGTGGCCTCGTCGGGCAACAGCATCTCGTTATGCGCCTTGCCCGACGGGATCATCGGGAAGCAGTTGGCGAGGTTCGCCACGCGGCAATCGAACAGCACGGGTTTCCTGACCGAGATCATCTCCTTGATGGCGTCGTCCAGCTCGTCCGGCTTCTCGCAACGTATGCCATGGCCGCCATAGGCCTCCGCCAGCTTGACGAAGTCCGGCATCGCCTCGGTGTAGGAATGCGACAGCCGGTTGCCGTGCAAGAGCTGCTGCCATTGCCGCACCATGCCCATATACTGGTTGTTGAGGATGAAGATCTTGATCGGCGCCTTGTACTGCACCGCGGCACTCATCTCCTGCATCGTCATCTGCACCGAGGCGTCGCCGGCAATGTCGATGACCAGCGCATCGGGATGCGCGATCTGCACGCCGAGTGCCGCCGGCAGGCCATAGCCCATCGTGCCCAGACCGCCTGAGGTCATCCAGCGGTTCGGCTTTTCGAAATGATAATGCTGCGCGGCCCACATCTGGTGCTGGCCGACCTCGGTGGTGATGTAGGTGTCCTTGTCCTTGGTCAGCTCGTAGAGCCGCTGGATGGCGTATTGCGGCATGATCACCTCGTGGTTCATCTTATAGGCGAGTGAATCGCGACCGCGCCATTTGGCGATCTGCTCCCACCAGGGATAGAGCGCCTTCTTGTCGGCCTTGGCGGTTGCCCGCCACAGCCGCACCATATCCTCCAGCACCCGGCCGACATCGCCGATGATCGGCACCTCGGTGTGTACGTTCTTGTTGATCGAGGACGGGTCGATGTCGATGTGGATCTTCTTCGAGTTCGGCGAGAACGCGTTGAGCCGGCCGGTGATGCGGTCGTCAAAGCGCGCGCCGATGCAGATCATCACGTCGCAGTCATGCATGGCCATGTTGGCCTCGTAGGTGCCATGCATGCCGAGCATGCCGACCCAGTTCTTGCCGGATGCCGGATAGGCGCCCAGACCCATCAGCGTCGAGGTGATCGGGAAACCGGTGAGGTCGACCAGTTCGCGCAGCAGATGGCTCGCTTCCGGACCGGAATTGATGACACCGCCGCCCGAATAGATGATCGGCTTCTTGGCGGTGGCCATCAGGTCGACCGCGGCCTTGATCTTCTCCAGATCGCCCTGAACCTTGGGCTGGTAGCTGGTGCGCGGTGCGATTTGCGGCGGGACGTAGAAACCCTTGGCGAACTGCACGTCCTTGGGGATGTCGACCACAACCGGACCGGGACGGCCCGTGGTCGCGACATGGAAAGCCTCATGGATGGTCGCGGCGAGTTCGTTGACGTCCTTCACCAGCCAGTTGTGCTTGGTGCAGGGGCGCGTGATGCCGACCGTGTCGCATTCCTGGAACGCGTCGGAGCCGATCAAGGAGGTCGGCACCTGACCCGTCAGGCAGACCAGCGGGATCGAATCCATCAGCGCATCCTGCAGCGGCGTCACCGCATTGGTCGCGCCGGGGCCTGACGTCACCAGCATGACGCCGGCCTTGCCGGTCGAACGCGCATAGCCCTCGGCCGCATGGCCGGCACCTTGCTCATGCCGCACGAGAATGTGCTCGACATCGTCCTGCTGGAAGATCTCGTCATAGATCGGGAGAACCGCGCCGCCGGGATAACCGAAGACATGCTTGACGCCATTGTCCTTCAGCGCCTGCACCACCATTTCGGCGCCCGTCATCTCGCGCCGCTCACTCTGTCCGTTGCTCATCGGTCTGGTCCCGTACTGTCGCCACTTGGGCGTTGCCATTTGGGTGTTGTTGGTCGTTTAGTCGTGTTTCGGGCAATAAAAAAGGCCCCCGAGGGAGCCTGTGTGTTGCGCATGGGAGGTTTTCGCCCGGCGGTTACACCGCCTTGCCCACGCGCCTTCCTACGAGAATGAGTGCCTTTTTCATGGTCGCGGACACTACGGGCCGGCAAGGCGCCCTGTCAACGGCAAAAATCGCGCCGGCGATGAAGGCGCTTCCCAATTCGACAAATGGCCCGTCACGATTTCGCGATGGACGCCGCATCGTGCCGACACCACCCCCATCGCCCGTCGCAAGAGCGCTCCAAACCGGCTCGCAAACCGCGTTCTCCAGATAAGTCCTTGAAGCCACGCGAAACTATGGTGGGGCGTGACGAAGGCCGTCCTCTCTGCCGATACTTCATCGTCCGGCTTGCAAGTCGGGAGGAGCCACCATGACGGCCTGGATTTCACGGAGGATAACTTATGCTCGACAAGGCCCCAAGCAAGAAACTGTCCGACCTGCTCGACCAATTCGGCGGCGCCCTGGCCGCCAATGACATCGACAGGGCTGTCGGTTGCTTCCAGGAGGATTGCTACTGGCGCGACCTCGTCACCTTCACCTGGAACATCAAGACCATGGAAGGCCGGGACCAGGTCCGCGACATGCTGAAGAGCCAGCTGTCGAAGACAAAGCCGTCGCATTGGGCACTCGCCAAGGGCGAGGACGCGACCGAGAGCGACGGGCTGATCGAGGGCTGGATCAGTTTCGAGACCGAAGTGGCGCGCGGCTTTGGCCATATCAGGCTTAAGGAAGGCAAGATCTGGACTCTGCTGACCACCATGGTCGAATTGAAAGGCCACGAGGAACCGGCCGGCTTCGCGCGGCCGATGGGGGCTAAGCATGGCTCGGGCAAGAACCGTCCGACATGGAAGGAAGAGCGTGAGAAGGAAGCCGCCGAGCTCGGCTTCAAGACGCAGCCCTACACGCTCATCATCGGCGGCGGCCAGGGCGGCATCGCGCTCGGCGCAAGGCTGCGGCAGCTCGGCGTACCGACCATCATCGTCGAGAAGAACGAGCGCGCCGGCGACAGCTGGCGCAAGCGCTACAAGTCGCTATGCCTGCACGATCCGGTCTGGTACGACCATCTGCCCTATATCGATTTCCCGAAGAACTGGCCGGTCTTCTCACCCAAGGACAAGATCGGCGACTGGCTGGAAATGTACACCAAGGTGATGGAGCTGAACTACTGGTCCTCGACGGAGGCCAAGAGCGCCTCCTATGACGACAAGAAGAAGGAATGGACCGTCGTCGTCCGCCGCGACGGCAAGGACATCACCTTGAAGCCCAAGCAATTGGTGCTGGCGACGGGACAGTCCGGCAAGGCCAATATGCCGAAATTCAAGGGCATGGAGAGTTTCAAGGGCGATCAGCACCACTCCTCGAAACACCCTGGCCCCGATGACTATGCCGGGAAAAGAGCCGTCGTCATCGGCTCCAACAATTCCGCCCATGACATCGCGGCGGCCCTTTGGGAAGCCGGCGCCGACGTCACCATGGTGCAGCGCTCGAGCACCCATATCTCCAGATCCGACACGTTGATGGAGATCGGACTGGGTTCGCTCTATTCGGAGCAGGCGCTGCAGAATGGCATCACCACGGCCAAGGCCGATTTGATCTTCGCCTCCCTGCCCTACAAGATCCTGCACGAGTTCCAGATTCCGGCCTATGCCGAGATGAAGAAGCGCGACGCGGCGTTCTACAAGGGACTGGAAAAGGCCGGTTTCATGCTCGACTGGGGCGACGACGAGTCCGGCTTGTTCATGAAGTACCTCAGGCGCGGCTCTGGCTATTATATCGATGTCGGCGCCTCCCAGCTGATCATCGATGGTTCGATCAAGCTGAAGAGCGGTGTCGCCGTCGAAGAGATCAAGCCGCATTCGGTTCTGCTCAGTGACGGATCCGAACTGCCCGCGGACCTCATCGTCTACGCCACCGGCTACGGGTCGATGAATGGCTGGGCCGCCGATCTGATATCGCGCGAAACCGCCGACAAGGTCGGGAAATGCTGGGGCCTCGGCTCCAACACCACCAAGGATCCCGGCCCCTGGGAAGGCGAATTGCGCAACATGTGGAAGCCGACGCAGCAGGAAGCGCTGTGGTTCCATGGCGGCAATCTGCACCAGTCGCGCCACTATTCGCAGTTCCTGTCGTTGCAGCTGAAGGCCCGGCATGCCGGCCTGCCGACGCCCGTCTACGGGCTGCAGACGGTGCACCACAAGGGATAGCGGGACTGGGTGGTCAGCTGCGGCCGGCACCAGGAAGGCGCGGCAAATGCCGCGCCTCCAGAATGCATCGCTATGCGCGCGGAATGTCTGTGACGTCGAGCGTTTCGGACCGGCTCGCCGGATCGAGGGAAGCTGGCTTGCCGACGAAGGCGCCGGGCTGCACCGGGGGGAACGCCTTCGGTATGACCGCGCTCTCGGCATTCCTCGGACCTGTGTGGCGTCACCGCCCCTTGCCCGTCGAAGCAGAAGCACATGGGTTTTGGTGATGAACCGCCGTTAGGCGTGGTTGGCGAAATCGCGCACCACGCGCTGCAGCAACGGCATGTAGTCGCGAAACGCCCGCGTCTTCATGTTCGCAACCTTGCCGCCCTCGTCCCAGATACGGACCCGCACCGCTTCCTCGTGGAACGGGTTTTTGCGGAAATCGGCCACCTCGTCGGCGCTCATTGGTCCGCCCTGCAGCGACAGCGTGTGGACCGAAGCCGGCGACAGCCTGGAGAAATAGGTCGGGTCGGTGGCGCAGAGATAGCGCTTGGCCGCGACATGCAGCCTCACACATTCGACGATGACCGGCGGGAAGAACGGCGCCAGCACCTCGCCGCCGGCCTCATCATGGTGCTTGTCCTCGACATCGTCGGGCGAATAGGTGCCGAACTCGCTGGTGTAGTGGCCAATGTCGTGCAGCAGCGCGGCCGCCACCAGCACTTCGGGCGCACCATCCTGCTCCGCCAGCCAGGCCCCCTGCAGCATGTGCTCGGACATGGTCACCGGCTCGCCGAGATAGGATTCCGCGCCCCGGCGCTCGAAAATGTCGGCGATGAATTCGACGATATTGTCCGCGTTCAAATCCTGGCCGCTCATTCCGCGGCCTCCTTGAAGCTGTGCTCGATCGCCGCAAGCGTCGACAGCAGGCCGTCCTTGTCGGCGTAGCAACCCTGCAGCCAGCGTTTGCCGGTGCCGGAAAACGCCTTGCGGGCATGCATGACACGCGTGTTGTCGACGATGAAGGCCTGGCCAGGTTGAAGCTTGAACGTCACTTCGAAGGCGGGATCCTCGATCAGCTCGGCGAACCGGCGATAGGCGGCATAGTAGGCGTCCATATCGGCGAACGACACGTCGACGACAGGCGCCAGCGAACGGTTGTTGAAGCGGATGCAGATCAGCTCGCCATCCGGTCCGAGCTCGATCATCGGCCGCTTCGCCTGCAGCCGCACGCCGGACGAGCCGGCATATTCGAAGCGCGCCGGACAGGAACTCAACAGCCGGAAGCCTTCAGCGTTTTCGGCCTGCAGCGCGGCCGCAACGGCAAAACCGTCGACCACGCTGGACTCGCCGCCCTCCACCGTGTTCTCGACACAGGCCAGGATCTGCAGCGTCGGCACCGGATCGCGATAGGGATTGTCGGTGTGCGCCTGGAGGCCGAGATTGGTGTAGGCGAGATTGTTCGGATTGACCTCGGCGCGCACTTCGAACCAGCGGCCGTAATTGGTCTCCCTGATATAGCCGAACAGGTCGGAGACCTTGCACAACGCCCCGGACTCCGCCGGCAGGCCGTCCATTACCGCAAAGCCGTAGGTTCGTACCGCCGAAAGCCATTCGCGCAGGACGCTGCGGCCATGAAAGGCCGCCTTGTAGCTGGCGCGCGGCACCGAATTCTGCATCGTCGCCTTGGTCCAGCGCTGGATGATATCGCCCGTCCAGCCGGGTTCGCGAAGCTCGTCGCGGTCATAGGCGTTGGCGCTGAGCCACTGCGCGGGAAAGCTGACCGTCTTTGCCTCCGGCACGAAGCTAACTTCCAGCGCGCCGCCCTTGATCGCGGCCGCGCCGATCCTCGTCTCGGCCGGAATGTCGAGGATGGTGATCAGCCGCTGGCCATTGCCGGCGCTGCGCGTCTTGTCGTCCAGCGCATTGTCACGCAGCCACATGGCGTGAAAGCGGGTGCGTCTCCCACCCTGCCAGCCAAGTTCGATCGTTCTGCCTTCGTCGCCAATCAGCGCGTGGGTGAGCATGGATCCGTTCCTGTCCTCTACGCCCGCGGCCCGGTCCGCAGGGTTTCGATTGCATGTTGGCAACAAGGCAGGCATAACTCAAATTATCATTTTTTAGCCAAAGACCACAAATTTCTAATGTCTCAAAAACCCATTCCCGCTCTGCCTCCCCTCGACTGGCTGCGCAGTTTCGAGGCCGCGGCACGGCTGTCGAATTTCACGGCGGCCGCGGCCGAACTCGGCCTGACCCAAGCGGCCGTCAGCCAACATATCCGGCTGCTCGAGGAGCGGTTGAAGACGCGCCTGTTCTCGCGGCTGGCGCGCGGCGTCGCGCTGTCGCCCGAGGGTGCCGCCTATCTGCCGCACATCCAGTCGGCTTTCGCCACCATCTCCAGCAGCACGACCGAACTGTTCGAGCCGCGCGCGCTGCAGACCGTATCGATCCGGGTGCCGATCTCCTTCGCCTTGCTGATACTGGTCCCGGCGCTGCCCGATCTCGCCCAGGCGCTGCCGCGCATCCAGCTCGATCTGGTGACGATCCATCGGCCGACCGATTACGACTTGCCGGGCTCGGCGCTCGACATCCGTTTCGGCAACGGCTCCTTTCCCGGACGCGAGGCCGACAGGCTGACTGCCGAGCGCCTTGTGCCGTTGGCAAGTCCGACCCTCGCCGGTGCCGCCGACTGGACAGCCCTGCCGCTGCTTCTGGTCGCCGGCGCGCGCGAAATGTGGGCGGAATGGTTCGCGGCCGCTGGACTGGCCGGCCACCCCCAGCGGTCGCATCGCTTCGACAGTTTCGTCGCGGCGATGGAAGCGGCGAGCGCTGGCACCGGCGTGCTTCTGGGGTCGCGGCCGCTAGTCGACGCTGCGCTCAAGGCCAGGAGCCTAGTGCCGCTTTCCGATTTCGAGCTCTCCAGCAGCTCAGGCCATTTTCTGACCAGCGCATCGACCGCGCGCCTGACCAGTGCCGAACAGGATTTCCGCCAGTGGTTGCTGGGGCACCTATCCAGAAAGGCCCCGACGTAGAGGCCTCAATCGAGAAGGCGCACGCGGCGTCGCTTGCGCGCGGCCTTGATGGCGCTGATCCGCTCGGTGTCTTCTTCTCGCAGATGCCGTCCACGCTCCAGGATCTCGAGCGTGTATTCCTCATAGGTCAGGCCCAGCCGTTCGGCCTTGTCCATGCGCATCAGCATGATTTCGCGGCTCGGCGCCTTCCATGCCTTGGCGTGCGCGACCTGCCAGGCCAGGAAAATATAGGGGTCGCCCTTGCCCCAGGGTGGCCCCTTATACTCATCAAGAGGCGGCCCCCCATTGTGGGAGCGCTTTGGCCGTCTCGCCATGATCTCAGCCCCTGACCAGCGCGACGAGATAGTCGGCGCCCGCCTCCAGGGCATGGAAGGTGCAGTCCGACGGCGCGCCGAGCGCCAGGCAGTCGCCGGGCTCGAGCCTGTGCACCACATCGCCCTCGGTGAATTCGAGCCGTCCGGAAATCAGCCAGATCTGCTGCTTGATGAAGGCGTAAGAAGCCGCCGGCAGACTGACCCTGGCGCCCGCCGGCAGATGCACCTTGATCAGTTCGAGCGGCATGTCGCCGGCCGGTGACAGATGCCGCCTGACATAGCCTGTACCGTGATCGCGCCACACCGGCTGATCGGCCTCGCGCTGCAGCCCGCCGCCTTGCAATTCCGCGCGCGCGATGAGGGTCGACAGCGTCATGCCGAACGCTGCCGCGATGCGCACCAGAAGGGCCGCCGTCGGGCTGGTCATGCCACGCTCGATCGTGCTCAGCATGGCCTTGGAAACACCGGACCGCTCGGCAAGCTCGGCCAGCGACCAGTCCCGCATGACCCTTTCGGCGTGGATCCGCCTGCCGATGGTCGAAGAAATATCGTTCGTTATATCGCCCATTCGTCCACTATAGCGAAATGCCTGAGATGGAGAAGAGCCGTGTCGCGACAATTTTCGCCAGGCGCTTAATCCTCTCTACACCATCCGACCTCATCCGGCCTTAACCCCATTCCGGTAGGGTCTGATATCAAGGGAAATGGGGATTGGCCTGTCCATGTATGTCGAACGCGAAGCTTCCGTCGGAGAACCGACATCGCAGGAGCGCCGCAACGCAGAGCAGAACGACCGGCGCATCCTGGGCAACGTCGTGCAATGCGACGGCGCGCGCGCCACCATCGCCGCCTATGCCGACGATGTCGACGGCGCGGTGACAGGCCTTTGGACGGTCGGCAAGATGATCTCGATCAATCTGGGCACGACCCGAACCGTTGGCCTGGTCTACGGCATCGGCAAATCGGACCGCGCCTGGAGCAGTGAAGGCCAGAACCCCATCGAGGTCAGCATCGAGCTGATCGGTGAAGTACGCGATGGGGCCGAGCCCGGAGCCAAGCCGATCTTCGACCGCGGCATCACCACCTATCCGCATATCGGCGCGGTTGCGCATCGCATCCGCAGCCGCGATCTGCAGGCCGTCTACGATCTGGCCGGCCGCCATTCCATCACCATTGGTTCGCTGTCGCAGGACGAGGCGATCGCCGCCAACATCGCCATCGACGACACGCTGGCGCGCCATTTCGCCATTGTCGGCACCACCGGCGTCGGCAAATCCACCGCCGTCTCCCTGCTGCTGCGCAAATCGATCGCGGCGCGGCCGGATCTGCGCATCCTGATCCTCGACCCGCACAATGAATTCGCGGCGTCGCTGCCGGAATATTGCGTCAAGGTCGATTCCAAGACGCTCGACCTGCCGTTCTGGATGTTCAAGCTCGAGGAATTCGCCGAGGTGCTGTTTCGCGGCCGTGAAACGGTTCCGGAAGAGATCGACGCCCTGCGCGACCTCATTCCGCTGGCCAAGAGCCTCTACCGCAACCCGAATTCAGGTGCCTATCTCAGGCGCGGCAACGACGCGTTGACCGCCGATACGCCGGTTCCTTACCGCATCGCGGACCTGCTCAAGCAGATCGACGAACGTATGGGCATGCTCGAAAGCAAGAACGAGCGCCCGACGCTCAAATCGCTGAAGACGCGCATCGAATCGGCGTCCGCCGATCCGCGCTATCGCTTCATGTTCAGTTCGCGCCTGATCGAGGATACCATCCACGAGACGATCGGCAACATCTTCCGCGTGCCGCATCACGGCCGGCCGGTGACCTGCTTCGAGATGGCCGGCATGCCTTCCGAAGTGGTCAACTCCGTCTGTTCGGTGCTGGCGCGCCTGGCCTTCGACCTCGCTCTGTGGAGCGAGGGCAAGCTGCAACTGCTGTTGCTGTGCGAGGAAGCGCATCGCTACATGCCGGCCGATCCGCGTCTCGGCTTCGCGCCGACCAGGCACGCGCTGTCGCGCATCGCCAAGGAAGGCCGCAAATATGGCTGCTATCTCGGCGTCGTCACGCAGCGCCCCGGCGAGCTTGACCCGACCATCCTGTCGCAATGTTCGACCTTCTTCGCCATGCGGCTCGCCAACGAGCAGGACCAGGCGATTATCCGCTCGGCCATCGCCGACTCCTCCGCCTCCACGCTTGCCTTCCTGTCGTCCATGGGACAGCGCGAAGCCATCGCCTTCGGCGAAGGCGTGGCGACGACCATGCGGCTGAAATTCGAAAGACTGCCCAGCCACCTGCTTCCCGGCGCGGCCAAGCGCGAACAGATCGAGTCGCCAAAGGCCGGCGACGATGTCGACCTGGTGGCGATCGTCGAGCGGCTGCGCAACGTGCCGAAACCGACGCCGCAGGCGATGGCCTTCGCCGAAGTGGTCGATTCCGGTCGCCAGGCCGGCGATCCCGACTACCGCAAGCCGGCAACCGGGCGCGTGCAATCGGATGACGATTTCGACATGCGCTACGGCCTGAAGCCCGCCACCTTCGGCCTGCGCCCCCAGAACGACTGAGCCTCCAGCGTCACGCCCATTGCCGGCAGTTCCGAGAAGCCGCGCCAAACTTCCATGGCTCTTCTTCGTTCGAACGCTTGGGTAAATCCCGTCAGGAAATTCGTCAGGCTGAGTCGGCTGGTGCTGATTTCGAGAACCGGAGCGGAGCGGACTTTTGGTCCGTAAGCTCAGTTCTACTGCGACGCAGTAGAACGGGGAAGCGCAGAAAACGGCAGCAGACGGCCGGCCTCACGAATTCAATGATGGGATTTTAGGCGCAGACGCGGTTGCGGCCCTGCCTCTTCGCCTCATAGAGCTGGCGGTCGGCACGGCGATAGAACTCCTCGGCCGTTTCCTTGCGGTCCCAGACGGCAAGGCCGACGCTGGTGGTGATCTTGAGCCGGACGTTGCCCGAAAGGATCGACATGTTGGCGATCGCCTTGCGGATGCGCTCGGCGAATTTGGCCAGCAGCTCCGCCTCCATGTTGGGCGTGACCACGGCAAACTCCTCGCCGCCCAGCCGTGCCACCACGTCGTGGAAACGTGTCATGTCCTTGAGGCAACTGGCGACGGCCCTGAGCACCTCGTCGCCGACATCGTGGCCGTGCGTGTCGTTGACCTGCTTGAAATGGTCGAGATCGAGGATCATCAGCCCGACCGGCTTTTCGATGCGGCGGAACTCCTCGAGATATTCCTTAAGCGCATCGTCGAAATAGCGTCGGTTCTGCATGCCGGTCAGGCTGTCTGTCAGCGCGGCGTGCTCGAGCGTTTCGGAGCGAGCGCTGAGCGAAACCGTCATGGCGCGCAGCTTGCCTTCTTCCGTCGCCTGTTTGCGGATCAGCGGATAGATGAAGAAGATGCCGAAAAACAGCGCGGTCGCAAGCAGCACGCCGGTCGCGAACAACAGCTTGTTGAGGTAGATGACCTTGTCCAGGCCCGACTGGGTATGGAGTTCCGTGGCGAAGGATTGCAAGAGCCCATAGGCGTGCAGCGTCACCAGGCCAGCGGCCAGGATCACGAAAATAAAGACGAAAAAAGCGGATTCCGCCTTATGGAAACGCATCTGCTCCCCAATGGAAAAGTGCCCATCGACCTTATGGCACGGACCGCCTTACGGAGCGTTAATCCCGGCAACTTCGGCGCGAACCCTTCCGTCATGGTCAACTTTTTAAGTTGCATTAGCAACAAGTGTTTGGATCGTGGTTTCGAGATCGTCACCGGGGCGCAATCTCTGCCATTCCGGCCCCAGCTGGTGGCGAAACCACGTCGCCTGCCGCTTGGCGTATTGCCGGGTTGCAATCTTGGCGCGCTCGATCGCCTCGGGAAAGCTCAACTCTCCAGCCATCGCCGCCTGCAGGTCGCGAACGCCGATCGCCTTCATCGCCGGCAGATCGGGATCGAGGCGAAGGGCCGCAAGCTGCCTGACTTCCTCCAGCGCTCCCTTGTCCAGCATCTGGTCGAAGCGCCTCTCGATGCGATTGACCAGCGCGGCCCGATCCGGCTCGATGACCAGGAAACGCGCCGTCTGCCTGTCGATGAGCGGCCGGCCGCGCTCCGCCTGCCATTCCAGGATCGATCGGCCGGAGGCGTCGAGCACTTCGAGCGCCCGCACGATGCGCTGGCTGTCGGTAGGCTTGAGCTGCATGGCGGCTCTCGAATCCTCGCGCAGCAGCAGGCCGTGCAGCTTGACCGCGCCTTGCTCTTTCAGCTCGTAGCGCCAGCGGTCGCGGATGCGCGGCGGAATGTCAGGCATTTCCGAAATACCCTCGGCCAGCGCGCGAAAATAGAGGCCGGTGCCTCCGACAAAGACCGGCCGCCGCGACAGCACGCCGTCGTCGATGAGTTTCATCACATCGCGCAGCCACGCGCCCGTCGAATAGGCGGTAGCGGGATGAACGTGGCCGTAGAGGAAATGCGGCACCCGTGCGAGGTCGGCCGCTTCCGGCCGGGCGGTCAGCACATCGAGCACCGAATAGCCCTGCATGGAATCGGTGTTGACGATGACGCCGCCTGCACGTTCGGCCAGTTCGAGCGCCAATGCCGACTTGCCGCTGGCGGTCGGCCCGGCTATCAGGATCGCGTTCTTCACGCGGCCTTCGCCCGCATCCGTGCCGGAATTCTCGATGCCGCTCATTGCCACGCTTGTTTCCCGTCCCGCTGACCGCGCCCTATCGCCGTCGCTTGCGAATATGGCCTCGCGGTCGGTGGGCGCAAGCACTGTCGTCTGGCTGGCCGAAGGCATTGCCTGCGATCTAGCCCTGCCGCAAGAGGCTGACACCGCCAATACCACGGCTACCCTGCGTGCCGCATTGGCCGGGGAACCGGTCGACCTGATCGTCCAACAGGCCGAAACGCGCCGCAAGAAAATCCTCATCGCCGATATGGATTCGACCATGATCGACCAGGAGTGCATCGACGAGCTGGCCGACGAGATCGGCGTCAAGGAGCACGTCGCGGCGATCACCGCGCGATCGATGAACGGTGAGATCGCCTTCGAGCCGGCGCTGCGCGAACGCGTCGCGCTGTTGAAGGGGCTCGATGCCGCCGTCGTCGACCGCATCGTCGCCAATCGGCTGACATTGGCCTCGGGCGGCCGCGCGCTGGTCCAGACCATGCGCGCCAATGGCGCCTGGGCGGCGCTCGTCTCGGGCGGCTTCGAAGTGTTCACGACCCGCATCGCGGCCATGCTGGGCTTTCAGGAGAACCGCGCCAACCGCCTGCTCGAACAGGATGGACGCTTTACCGGCCTGGTCGGCGAGCCGATCCTCGGCCGCGCCGCCAAGGCCGACGCGCTGCTCGAAATATCCGCACGCCTTGGCCTGACGCCGGCCGACGCCATCGCCGTCGGCGATGGCGCCAATGACCTCGATATGATCCGGCTTGCCGGCACCGGTGTGGCGCTTCACGCCAAGCCGACCGTGGCGGCGCAGGCCAAGGTTCGCATCGACCATGGCGACCTCACCGCACTGCTCTATCTGCAGGGCTATCGCCAGGAAGAGTTCGTCCAATGAAACCCATGCGCACCGAACGCCTCATCCTGCGCAATTGGGAAGAGCGTGACCGCGAGCTCTTCCATCGCATCAATTCGGACGAGCGCGTCATGGAATTCTTCCCGTTCCGTCGTGACCGTGCCGCGGCGGACGCCAAGATGGACGAATTCCGCGCCTGGATCGATGAGGACGGCTATGGCTTCGCCGCGGCCGAGATTGCCGCGACCGGCGAATGTATCGGTTTCGTCGGTCTCCTCGATACCGATCACGTGCCATCCCTGCCGGCCGGTACCATCGAGATCGGCTGGCGGCTGGCGCCCGAATTCTGGGGCAAGGGCTATGTCACCGAGGCCTCGGAAGCCTGGCTGGCTTACGGTTTCGAGACATTGGCCGTCGACGAGATCGTCTCCTTCGCGGTCGCAGCAAACCACCAGTCGACCGCCGTGATGAAACGCCTCGGCATGACAGCCGATCCCTCAGCCGATTTCGATCACCCCGACATTCCCGACAGCCACCCAAAGCTCAAGCGACATGTGCTCTACCGGCTTTCGCGCGAGAATTGGCGGGCAAGAAAAAAGGCGGCTGGTTAGCCGCCTTTTTTGGGAATCGCCGGATTGAAATCTCAATCCATCCGTATCGTCACGAAACGCAACTCACCGGTCTTCGACGCCAGCATCAGGAGCGCGTTCTTGCGGCCCTGCTCCTTCAGCGCGCCGATCCGGTCCATGACGTCCTTGGGCGTGGCGACCGATTCCTGCGCGATCTCGGTGATCACCTCGCCCGGCTGGATGCCGCGCTCGGCGGCGGCCGAATCCTTGGCCACGTCCGTGATGACGACGCCGGAGACATCGCCGGCGATGCTGAACTTCTTGCGCGTCTCGTCATTGAGCTCGCCGACGGTCATGCCGAGCACCGAGGCGGTCGAGACGGCTGGAGCCTGTTTGCCCTTGTCCTGGTCGGTGTTGCCGTTCTCGCCGCTGGCAAGCTTCTCGCCATCCTCGAGCCGGCCAAGTGTCACCTTCACCGTCTGCTCGACGCCCTTGCGCACGATCAGCACATCGACGGCCTTGCCGACAGGGCTTTCGGCGACCACGCGCGGCAGGTCACGCATTTCATGGATGTCCTTGCCGTCGAACTTGATGATGACGTCACCGGCCTGGATGGTGCCGTTGTCGACGGGGCCGCCCTTGATGACGCCGGCGACCAGCGCGCCCTTGGCGGTCGCCATGCCGAGGCTTTCGGCGATGTCGTCCGTCACCGGCTGGATGCGCACGCCGAGCCAGCCGCGCCGCGTCTCGCCAAACTGGCGCAACTGGTCGACGACGCCCGAGGCAAGCTGCGAGGGAATGGAGAAGCCAATGCCGATCGAGCCGCCGGACGGCGAGATGATCGCGGTGTTGATGCCGATGACTTCGCCGACGCTGTTGAACAGCGGCCCGCCCGAATTGCCGCGATTGATCGCGGCATCGGTCTGGATGAAATCGTCATAAGGACCGGAATTGATGTCGCGGTTGCGCGCCGAGACGATGCCGACCGTGACTGTGCCGCCAAGGCCGAATGGATTGCCGACCGCCATCACCCAGTCGCCGACGCGCATCTTGGTGGAATCGCCGAACTTCACCGCGGTCAGCTTGTGGCCCTTCGGATCGACCTTCAGCACCGCGACGTCGGTCTTGGTGTCGGTGCCGACCAGCGTCGCCTTCAGGGTCACGCCATCGGAGAAATTGACTTCGATGTCGTCGGCGTCGGCGATCACGTGGTTGTTGGTGACGACGATGCCTTGCTCGGCATCGATGACGAAGCCGGATCCCAGCGACTGCACTTTCTGCGCACTATTGTCCTTGTCGCCGCCGCGGTTCTTGAAGAAGTCGTCGAAGAAGTCCTGGAAAGGCGAGCCTTCGGGAAGCTGCGGCATCGGCACGGCGCCCGGCCCTTCCGTGCCCTTCACCGTCTGCGAAGTCGAGATGTTGACAACCGCGCCGAGCACGCCCTGCGCCAGGTCGGCCACCGAAGCAGGCCCATCGGCCGCGAAGGTTGGCGTCACGAAGGACGGGGCAGCAACAGTGCCGACAAGAAGCGCTGCCGTGCCGGCGATGAGCGTCCGCCGTGCCGCGCGCAAAAGGAGTGTGGATGTCATCGAGAAGCCTCCCGGTCTTTCTGAAAGAGAAAGCGCAACGGCGAAAACACCGCGTTGCGCTATGTTGGCAAAAAATACGGCACGTTTGCGGCTACGACTATCGGCAGAGGATTAATCCTCCGTTTTGCCGCGGACGAAAAACGGCCATCTCATCCGCCCCGCACCAGCCAGACGATGCCGACACCGATGGCGATCGCGACCAGCCCGGCGATCCGCAATGCGTTCTCCGGCATCGACAGCACCTCGCCCGCGAGCTTCCTCGCCAAGCCGGGAAAGCCGCCATAGACCAGGCCCTCTATGACGAGGACCAGGCCTATTGCCGCGAAAAAGTCCTGCACCGGCTATTTCTGGCCGGTGCTGGGTTGTGTCGTCGGCGCGGCGGGCGCCGTTGCCGGTGCGGCAGGTGCCGCCGGCTTCGCCGGCCCTTCCTTGCCATCCGGATCGCGGAAGTAGCGGAAGAACTCCGAACTCGGCGACAGCACCATGGTCGTCCCGGTGTTGTCCAGCGCCGTGCCGTAGGCATTCATCGACCTGTAGAAGTCGAAGAAGGCCGGGTCGCGCTTATAGGCATCCGCGAAGGTGGCGCTGCGCTGGGCTTCGCCCTCGCCGCGCAGAATCTCGGATTCCTTTTGCGCTTCGGCAACGATCTCGACCACTTCACGATCGGCGCGTGCCGTGATGCGCTGTGCCGCTTCATTGCCGCGCGCCCTAAGCCGGGCGGCCTCGGCCAGACGTTCCGCCTTCATGCGGTCATAGGTCTGCTGTGAGACCTCGGCCGTGAGGTCGGTGCGGCGGATGCGGACATCCTCGATCTGCAGGCCGAGCGAGGTGGCGTCGGGCCGGAGCTGATCGCGCACTTCACGCATCATCACGGCACGCTGTTCCGAGAGCGCCGCCTCGAAGTCGCGCAGACCGTAGACGCGGCGCAAGGCAGCGTCGAGACGCGTCCTCAGCCGCGCTTCGGCCAATTCGATCTGACCGGACACGGCGGCACGGAAGACGCGCGGATCCGAGATGCGATAGGCGATGAAGGCATCGACCTCATAGAACTTGCCACCAGACACCTGGACGCGGATGTTGTCGAGGTCGAAGCGCAGCACCCTGTTTTCGATCAGCTGCACCGTATCGGCGTCGAAGAACGAGAACGGCGCCTTGAAATAGATGCCGGGCTCGCTCTTGACGTCGACGATCTCGCCGAACCTCAACACCAGCGCCTGCTGGCGCGCATTGACCACGAAGACCGAGGAATAGATCAGGAACAGGATGACCGCCGCGACGACGACGAAAATGGGAAGACGGTTGGCCATCACTGGGTACCTCCCGTGTTCGCGGCAGGCGCGACCGGAGCCGGCGGTTTCGCCTGCAATGCCGGCAGCGGCAGATAGGGCACGACACCTTGTCCGTTGCCCTGCTCGACGATGACCTTGCTCGAGTCCTTCAGAACCTTCTCCATGGTTTCCAGATAGAGGCGCTTGCGGGTCACATCCGGCGCCTTGGCATATTCGTCATAGACCGAGATGAAGCGCTGGGCCTCACCTTCGGCTTCCTGCACCACACGGTTCTTGTAGGCGGCCGCGTCTTCGCGGATCTGTGCCGCCTCGCCGCGCGCCTGGCCGAGCTTCTGGTTGGAATACTGGTTTGCCTGCTCGACGAACTTGTCCTCGTCCTGCTCGGCACGCTGCACCTCGTCGAACGCATCGGCCACTTCGCGTGGCGGTGCTGCATCCTCGATCGACACGGCATTGACGTTGAGACCGGCCTTGTAGCCGTCCAACGTCGACTGGATGATTTCGCGCACCGACGCCGCTATGCCCTGGCGGTCATCGCGGAAAATGTCCTGTGCCGGCCGGCGGCCGACGGCTTCGCGCATGGCGCTTTCGGCAACCTGCCGCAGCATGCCGTCCGGATCCGAGACGTCGAACAGATAGGCACGGGGATCGGAGACCTGGTAGGCCACCGAAAACTGCACGTTGACGATGTTCTGGTCGCCCGACAGCATCAGGCCGTTGCCGCTGGTGTTGCCGCCGCCAATGTCGACGAGCTGCTCGGAAATCTTGGCCGTCTCGACGGTCTCGAGCGGCCACCAATGGAAATGCAGGCCAGGTTGTGAGAGTTCGGGCTTCGGCTTGCCGAAACGCAGTTCGACGGCGACCTCGTCGGGCTGCACGGTATAGACCGCCTGGAATGCCCACAGAACGACCAGCACCGCGGCGATCAGCCCGAACACCGCCGGACTGGCGCCACCGCCGCCGGGCAGAGCGCGCCGCAGCCGGTCCTGGCCGCGGCGGATAATGTCTTCGAGATCGGGGGGCGACCCTTGCGGGCCGCTTGGCCCCTTTGGCCCCTGCCCCCAGGGCCCCTGATTGTTACCGCCGCCGCCCCACGGGCCGCCGCCTCCGCCACTCTTGTCGTTCCAGGGCATGAATGTCCTTTCGCTTGGAATTCCCTCAAGCGCCGGAATTACGGCGCAAAATCCAGTGTTGTTCTTCTATAGGGACGCCACGGCACGCTTTCAACGCGATGCGCCGCCGACATCATCCGTTTTGGGCCGGTAGCGACCCTTTGTCGTCCTTCAATGCACTTTTTGTCTATCAAAGTATCGGGCGGCGGCGCTCATAAACGGAATAGCGTGTTGCGTGGCTGTCCTTTTCCCCCGCCGGAACCTCCTGCGAACTGACCACGCGCCATGTCTCAGCGTCGATCGGCGGGAAATGCGCGTCGCCATCGACGGCGGCCAGCACATGGGTGACGTGCAGCCGGTCGGCCAGCGGCAGCGCCTGGGCATAGATCTGACCGCCGCCGATCACGCAGGCCTCGTCGATGCCGGTCATGCAGCGTGCGCGCACCGTTGCCAGCTGGATGGCGGCCTCCAGCGTATGCGCCACCTCGACGCCCTCGGCGCGCCAGCTCTTGTCGCGGGTGACGACGATGTTGAGCCGGCCCGGCAGCGGACGGCCTATGCCTTCATAGGTTTTGCGGCCCATGATGATGGGCTTGCCCATCGTGTCGGCCTTGAAGCGCTTGAGATCGGTGGAGAGCCGCCAGGGCAGTCCGCCATCCCGCCCGATCACGCCGTTCTCGGCGATGGCGACGTAGATTGCCACATGCATCAGTTCGCGTCCCCGCCATTGCTGTCCGACGGTTCGAGCAGCAGGATATCGATGTCGTGCTCCGGGTAAAAATCGTTCGCGGTCATCTCGAAACTCGTCGGCCCGACCTTTTTGACATTATCGCCGCAGAACGAGACCAGGGCTTTGGGATTGCCCTTGTCGACGGTCAGCTTGAACTTACCGATGGTGCCCGCCGCCCAGTTGCCGCCGGTGGTCAGAATATAGGCGATGCGGCTTTCAAAATATTTGGGATAGCCGTCCGGATTGTCCTTCGCCGCCTTGCGCACCGCGCTCTCGAATGTGTCGTCCATGCAGTAGCGGGTCTTGTATGTCGCATACTGCCCCTGGAACTGGCCGTCATAGAAGAAGCTGACCGACGACGTGCCGCCGACGCTCGGCTTGTAGCGGTGGGAAACGTGAACGTCCTTGTTGGCCGGAAAGGTCGAGCGCCACCAGTAGGTCGAGCGCAATTGCCAGAACGGCGCATAGTTGGATTTCATGCCGCTGCCGTCATCGGCGGTGTCCTCGATGATGATGCCGCGGTTGACCCAGTCATCGGCCACCGCCTGTGGCAGCTTCGCCAATGCCGCCTTGGCCGCATCGCCGAACGGGTTGAACGGCACATTCTGCGCCTTGAGATCGGCGCCGATGTCGATGCCGAGCGCGAACACCTTCTGCTCGAGTTGAGGCTTTGCCGCGGCACCGTCGATCGTCACCTCGAAGCCGAGGAAATTGTCGCTTTGGTTTTCGGGGATGGCCGGCATTTCTTCGGGATCGCCCGAAATGTCGGGCATCGGGAAGGCCACGATCGCGTCGACATCTTTGTCGGTGTTGTTGTGGAAGACGTAGTCGACCGTCACCTTCTCAGGCGAGATGAAGAGATCCTCGCTTTGCATCGCAACGGCATCGCTGCGCGACAGGATCAGCCCGCCTGTGCCAAGCTCGGCAACAGAATCGTTGGCCAATGCGGGTGCCGCCGAAAGCGCCAGCGCCGCAGTCAGAACATATCGCAACATCGAAGCCCCCTCGGCAAGATTGCCCTGACGACCCTAGCCGTTTCAATGCGGGGTTTCAAAGCCCTTCCACTTGCGTGACTACGCCACACCGGCCTGGACATGCCAGCGGTCTGGACACGCGAGCGGTCTGGACACGCGAGCGGTCTGGACACGCGAGCGGTCTGGACACGCGAGCGGTCTGGACACGCGAGCGGTCTGGACTAACAGCTTCCGATCGGGCAGGAGTTCGCCCCATGCGCAAGCTTCTCGTCATCGGCATCGGCGCCGGCAATCCAGACCACATGACGGTTCAGGCCATATCTAGCCTGAACCGTGCCGATGTGCTGTTCATCCCCGACAAGGGCGCCAAGAAGAACGACCTTGCCGAATTGCGGCGCGAGATCTGCGACCGCTTTGTCACCAATCCGAAATCGCGCCGCGTCGAATTCGACGTGCCGGTCCGCGCCGAACCGACATCTTCCTACCGCTCGACCGTCGATGACTGGCACGAAGCCATCGCGGCCATCTACGAAGCCTTGATCCGCGACGAGATTGACGAGGATGGCTGCGGCGCCTTCCTGATCTGGGGCGATCCCTCGCTCTACGACAGCGCGTTGCGCATTCTCGAGCGCGTGCGCCTCAGGAACAACGTCGCCTTCGAACTGGAGGTCATCCCTGGCATCACCGCCATCCAGGCGCTTGCCGCCAGCCACAAAATGGCGCTGAACCGCATCGGCGATTCGTTCCTGGTCACCACCGGCCGCAGGCTGACCGAAGAAGGTCTGGCCAGCAATGCCGGCAGCACAGTCGTCATGCTGGACGGCAAATGCGCCTTCAACACACTGGCCGACCCGGATGTCGTCATCCATTGGGGCGCCTATCTCGGCACGCCGGACGAGATCATCGTCTCCGGTCGCCTCGGCGATGTCAGCGCCGAGATCGAAAAGGTCCGGGAGGAAGCCCGCCGGCAAAAGGGCTGGATCATGGACACCTATCTGCTGCGCAAGCCCGGTGAGCCAGAGGATATCTAGCCACTGCCCTGGCAGTCGCCACGCAAGCGGGTAACAAGACCGGCGAGACGGATTGTCGGCCCTCAAGAGTTAGAAAAAACAGCGTTTTATGCCAATTTGATAATCAAGCTCCGCCTGGCGGAGCCTGCTCGTCTGGCGTATATCACACATATTGACGTTAAATTCACAGAATTGTATGGTCAGTTGGCCGGTTCGAATCCTGCCGCTGTTTCATCGGCGGCCGCAATCGGCAATGGCGGATCCCGGCGAGGATGATTTCCATGATGTTCAGCGCCAACCTTGCTTGGAACCAATTCGCAACGCGTACCGGCTCACGCTGAACGGGATCATCATGTCCAGCCTGCTTGGGATCGACAACGGCCTGACGGTGACGAAGGCAGTGATCTTCGATGCCGACGGCACCCAGCTGTCAGTGGCCAGGCGCCGTGTGCCGCAATCGATGCCGCATCCCCGCTGGGTCGAACGCGACATGCTGGGCCTCTGGCAGGCGACCGCCGAGGCGATCAGGGAAGCCATTGCCCTGAGCGGTCGGCCAGCTGGCGATATCAAGGCCGTGGCGGCGACCGCGCATGGCGACGGGCTGTATCTGCTCGACAGGAACCGCCGACCGCTCGGCCCCGGCATCCTGTCGCTCGACAGCCGCGCCGGCGAGATCGTCGACGAATGGGCAAAGGGTTCGGTGTTTGCCGAGGCCCTCGCTTTGACCGGACAGGTTCCGCACGCTTCGGCGCCATCGGCGATACTGGGCTGGCTGAAAAAGCATGCGCCGGAACGCTTCAGCCAGATCGGCCATATCGTCGGTTGCAAGGACTGGCTGCGCTTTTGCCTGACAGGCACCGTCGGCACCGATTTGACCGAGGCGAGCACCTCGTTCACCGACGTCCGCACGCAAGTCTACGCGCAGGAGGCGATGCGCATCTTTGGCCTGGAGGAGCTGTTCGCGGCTTTGCCCGGGGCTGCACATTCGGCCGACATTGTCGGCTACGCCACCGCCGAAGCGGCCGCATTGACCGGGCTTGCGGAAGGAACTCCGGTTGCTTGCGGCCTGCATGACGTCACCGCCTCGGCGCTTGGCATCGGCGGCCACGAAGAGGGCGTGGTCAGCATCGTCGCCGGCACCTACTCGATCAACGAAGTGGTCTCCGCCGAGCCGCGTACCGACCAGCGCTGGTTCTGCCGCAACGCCATCGACCTCGGCCGCTGGAACAACATGTCGATCTCGCCGGCCTCGACGGCGAATTACGACTGGTTCCTCGACACGCTCTGCCGGGCCGAACAGGACGAGGCCAAGAAGACCGGCCGCTCGATCCACGAGATGCTGGCGACCGAAATCGACACCGCGCTGAAGAAGCCGTCGACCCTGCTCTTCCATCCCTATCTGTTCGGTTCGCCCTACGGCAATGCCGCCAGCGCCAGCTTTGTCGGCTTGCGCGGCTGGCACGACCGCGGCGACATGCTGAAGGCGGTGCTGGAAGGCATCGCCTTCAACCACCGCACCCATGTCGAAGCCCTGCGCGACGGCTTTGCCGTCCGCGAGGTGCGTTTGACCGGCGGCGGCTCGCGCAATCCGGCCTTCGCGCAGATGTTCGCCGACGTGCTCAACGTGCCGGTCACCGTCACCTCGACCGACGAGGCGGCCGCCTACGGCGCCGCCCTTTGCGCCGGCGCGGCAGTCGGCCTGTTCGCCTCGCCGCAGGAAGGCGCGCGCGCCACCTGCACGGTGAGCCGCGAATACCGCCCGGACCCGGCACGCAGCGCCGTCTTCGACGAGCGTTATTCCATCTATGGCCGCATCGCCGAACAGCTCAGGCCGAAATGGGCCGAAATCGAAAGCCTTGCAGCGCAAGCAATGGGGGGCACAGCATGATCAAGGCCGACGAACGGCGCGAAGAGATCGCCGAATATGTGATAAAACTCGGCCAGGTGCGCATCGACGATCTGGTCGAGCATTTCGGCGTGTCGCGCATGACCATCCACCGCCACATCGACCAGCTGGCGCATCAAGGCGTGCTGCGCAAGCTGCATGGCGCCGTCACCGTGCAGCCATCCGGCCTCTATGAAAGTGCCTTCCGCTACCGGGTGACGGTTGGGCGGGCGGAGAAGGACGCACTGGCCCGCGCCGCCATGGATTACGTCGAACCGGGACAGGCGATAATCCTGGATGACTCGACCACAGCCAACGCCGTTGCGCCACTGCTGCTCGAGGTCACGCCTCTGACCGTCATCACCAACAGCGTGTCGACGGCTGCATTGCTGACCAATGTCGACGACATCGACTTCATCTGCCTCGGCGGTCAGTACCACCGCACCTACAACGCCTATATCGGCATCGTCTGCGAGAATGCGATCTCGCGGCTGCGCGCCAATCTCCTGATTTGCTCGGCCTCCGCGATCAGCGGCACCACGGCCTTCATCCAGGATCAGCATGTGGTGCGGGTAAAGCAGGCGATGATGGCGGCGGCGATCAAGCGCATCCTCCTGGTCGACCATTCCAAGTTCGACAAAGTGGCCCTGCACGTGCTCGACGACCTGGTCAGCTTCGAGGCGGTCCTGGTTACCGACGGCATCAGCGACAAGCATGCGCAAAAGCTGGAGCAGGCCGGGGTCCAGCTGCGTATCGTCAAGACGGCGAGGCCATGACATCAACGGCCGAAAGCCAGCACGGCTCCGAGCAACGGACCGGTGTCCCCGGCGATATCGATGTCGTCATCCTCGGCGCCGGCATCAATGGGGCAGGCCTGTTTCGCGATCTCAGCGCGCAGGGCGTCAGCTGCTGCATCGTCGACAAGGCGGATTTCGGCTCCGGCACCAGTGCGGCGCCTTCGCGCCTGATCCATGGCGGGCTGAAATATCTGGAGACCGGCGAATTCGGGCTGGTGGCGCAGTCGACGCTGGAGCGCAACCTGCTGCTCAAGAACGCGCCGCACTATGTCAGCCCGCTGCCGACGGTCATCCCGATCTTCTCCTGGGGCAAGGGCATGTGGGCGGCGCTGCGCACGCTGCTGGGCTCGACCAGCGCGCCGCGCAGCCGTGGCGCGATCCTCATCAAGATCGGCCTGATGATCTATGATTTCTACGGCTCGCGGCACCGGGTGATGCCGCGCCATCGGCTTGTCGGACGCCGTCAGGCGCTTCGCGACATCCCGGCGTTGACTGGCTCGATCGTCGCCACCGGCACCTACTACGACGCCAAGATCACACATCCCGAACGGCTGGTGCTCGAGCTAATCGCCGATGGTCTGGAGGCCAACCCTAACTCCAGCGCGGCCAACTACACCTCGCTGGTCTCTTCCTCGAACGGCGTGCTGGCCTTCAGACGACAGAACCGCGGCGAATTCTCGTTGCGGCCGAGGCTGGTCGTCAACGCCGCCGGCCCATGGATCGACCATGTCAACGCGGCACTCGGGGCGCCGTCCAGGATGATCGGCGGCACCAAGGGCTCGCACATCCTTCTCAAGCACGAAGCGCTGGTGCAAAGTCTGGCCGGGCGCATGCTCTATTTCGAAGCCGATGACGGGCGCATCTGCCTTGTCTACGACTATCTCGGCAAGGCGCTCGTCGGCTCGACGGATCTCGCGGCCGATAATCCGGATACGGTTCGCTGCGAGCCGGCGGAGATCGATTATCTGCTGGAAAGCGTGCGCACGCTGTTGCCGGGCATGCGTTTCGAACGCGACCAGATCGTCTATGCCTATAGCGGCATCAGACCCCTGCCCGCATCCGACGCCGCCATCCCCGGCCTGATCAGCCGCGATCATTCGGCGCCGGTGGCGGAGTCGGAGCCATCGCGGCCCTTCCCCATCATCTCGCTGATCGGTGGCAAATGGACGACATTTCGCGGTTTCGCCGAGGAGGTCGCCGACACAGTGCTCGATCGTCTCGGCCGCATCCGCAAGGTGACGACGCGCTCGATGCCGATCGGCGGCGGCAAGGACTTTCCGGCCGACACAACTGCACGATCAAGCTGGCTGGCCAAGGCCGCGTCGGCCTCGGGCATCGACGAGGCCCGGCTCGACCTGCTGCTGTCGCGCTATGGCACCAAGGCATTGCCGATAGCCCGGCACCAGAGCGCATCGAGCAATGAAGACCGCTTGCCGGACTCGCATGACTACAGCGTATCGGAGATCGACTACATCGCTCGCAGCGAATTCGTCGAACATCTGGCCGACATCGTCATGCGGCGCACGACGCTGGCCATCAGCGGTTCCCTGACGACAAGCGATTTGCAGCAGATCGCCCTGATTGCCGGCCGGGCGCTCGGCTGGAACGCTCAGAGGATCAGCGAGGAGATCGACGCGGTTGTCACGCAGCTCAACGGCAACAATTTGATGGGGCTGCAACCGGAGCACCTGCCGCGAACCACGAGTGATCGCGCCAAACTGGCTTGAGCGCGGCACAGCCTCATTGCTGACTTGAAAGCAAGCGTGTCACAGCACCTGTGAGATATTGTCGATTTTTGAAAACCTAAACAATATCAATATCATATATGGATATATATCAGCCGATCGGTCACATGAATGTTACATTGTCAGCAAAGTATCACAGTCATTGACGGTAACTTAACATCGATGTATGGTCGATTGCGCTGGAGGAGCACGCTGCGGGAGGGGTCGATGCAAGCGGACCAACCGCACAGCGGCTTATGCGGCGCTTCGCGCCGACAAGACGAAATGCCACCTCTCATCGCCGCCACTACACAGGTCGTCACAGCATGAGTTCGCAGCCAGCAACCACCACGATGAACCGGCGAGGATCGCCAGGCGTCCGCTGGGTGGCCGTCGCGATCGCGATCCTGGCGCTGCTCGGCGCAATGATCCTCGACACCAAGATCGTCACGATCGGCTCGGCCGAAGACACCCGCAAGGCGGCGTTTTCGCCGGAGGCGTTCGGCAAGGCTGAATTTCCGAACGTGCAATCCGCCGTCGAGCAGCGCGCCGTCGATGCACCGACGCTTGCAGCCGCCATCGCCAAGGACAAGGCGGCCGCGGAGAAACAATATGGCGTGCCGGCCAATGTCGGCACCGAATTCTCGGTCAAGTTCACTGGCGTCGTCGGCGAGGGAAAGTCGGGCATCTACACCGTCAAGGTGGCTGACGTCCCGGACAATCTGGTCATTCGCATCCAGACCGGACCGGCGATCAACGGCACCGATCTGCGCGACGCCACCGGCGCGATCACCTTCGGCCAGTTCACCAACCAGATCGAGTACCAGAATGCGGGCTCGGCCCTGAACAACGAGATGAAGAAGCAGGTGCTGTCGGCCATCGACAACACCCAGCTCACCGGCAAGACCATCTCGGTCGTCGGTGTCTTCAAGCTGATCAACCCCAAAGGCTGGCTGGTCGCGCCGGTGAAGCTGAGCGTCCAATGAATGCGGCGCCCGAATTCGAGCCGGCGCCGGGCGACACCGTGCTCGCGGCCCGCCACATCGTAAAGACCTATGGTGGCACGCACGCGCTCAAAGGGGTCAATTTCGACATCCGCCGCGGCAAGGTCACGACGCTGTTCGGCGAAAACGGCGCCGGCAAGTCGACATTGATGAAGATCCTCTCCGGCGTGACGACGCCGACATCGGGAACCATCGAGCTCGACGGCCAGTCCGTCACCTTCTCCTCAGCCTCCGACGCCCGCGATCGCGGCATCTCCATCATCCATCAGGAACTCAGCCTCGCGCCCAATCTGAGCGTGCGCGACAACATCTTCATGGGCCGGGAAATACGCGGCGCGACCGGTGTCGATTTCGCCGAGGAGGCCCGCCAGACGCGGCGGCTGATGGCCGACCTCGAGGAAGACATCGATCCACTGACTCTGGTTCAGGACCTGCGCCTGGGACAGCAGCAGATCGTCGAGATCGCCCGCGCGCTCTCGGTGGATTCACGCATCCTGATCATGGATGAACCGACCTCGGCGTTGAGCGCCACCGAGGTGGAGGTGCTGTTCAGGGTGATCCGCGACCTCACGGCCCGCGGCGTCTCGATCGTCTATATCTCGCACCACCTCGAGGAGGCGTTGCAGATCACCGACCACGCCGTGGTGCTGCGCGACGGCGCCATCACCGCGACGGCCAACGCCAGGCACATCAACCTCGAATGGATCGTCCGCAACATGGTGGGCGAGAACTTCGATTTGGGCTCGCCGCCCACCGGATACGCCTTCGGCGAGGTTGCCTTGTCGGTCGAGGATGTCAGTGTCCCCGATGCATCGAGCTCGGAACGTTCCGTGGTCGACAGGCTGTCGCTTGCCGTGCGCAGCGGCGAGATCGTCTGCATCTACGGGCTGATGGGCGCCGGGCGCACCGAATTGCTGGAATGCATCGCCGGGCGCCTGCAGCCATCGGGCGGGCGCATCCTGCTCGGAGGCAACGACATCTCCCGCTTCGGCATCGCCGAGCGCATCGCCAGGGGGCTCGTGCTGGTGCCCGAGGATCGCCAGCGTGACGGCCTGGTTCAGACGATGTCGGTCGGCGCCAACCTGTCGCTCGCCAGCATCGGCGCTTTCGTCAGGGGAATGCTGTTGTCGCGCTCGCAGGAGCGGACGCTGGTCGAAGCCTCCATCCGTGACGTGCACGTCAAGACCGCGGGCGGCAGCGCGCCTATCGGCTCGCTGTCCGGCGGCAACCAGCAGAAGGTGGTCATCGGTAAGATGCTGACCACCAATCCCAGGGTCATGCTGCTGGACGAGCCGAGCCGCGGCATCGACATCGGCGCCAAGGCCGAGGTGTTCCGGCTGCTCAGCGAGCGGGCGGCGCGCGGGCTCGCCGTCGTCTTCTCGACCTCGGAAGTCGCCGAATGCCTGAGCATCGCGCACCGGATCATCGTCATGCATCGCGGCAGGATCTCGGCCGAATTCGGTGGCGATGCCACGAAGGAGGAGATCATGGCCGCTTCCGGCGAGGCCGTGGTCTCCGACCATGAAGAACACAGGAGCCACCACCGTGACCGACGCTAGCCCCGATCGCAGCCGCTCCCCGAGGGTTTCGGCCGACGGCTTCAGCCTGGCCAAGCTTTTGCTGGAGGGCCGCGCCTTCTTCGCGCTGATCGCCATCATCATCGTCTTCTCGCTGCTGTCTCCCTACTATTTCTCGGTCGGCAATTTCCTGACCATGGCCTCGCATGTCGCCATCTTCGGCATACTGGCGGTCGGCATGCTGCTGGTCATCCTCAATGGCGGCATCGACCTGTCGGTCGGCTCGACGCTGGGCTTCTCCGGCGTGATCGCCGGCTTCCTGATGCAGGGCGTGCAGCTGACCTCGTTCGGCGTCATCCTCTACCCGCCGGTCTGGGTCGTCGCGGTGCTGGTCTGCGTGCTCGGCGCGCTGGTCGGTCTGGTCAATGGCGTCCTTATCGCCTGGCTGAAGGTCCCCGCCTTCGTCGCCACGCTCGGCATGCTCTACGTCGTGCGTGGCGCGGCCCTGCTGATGACCAATGGCCTGACCTACAACGATCTCGGCGGCAAGCCGGAGCTCGGCAACACCGGCTTCGAATGGCTGGGCTTCAACCGCCTGCTCGACATCCCGATCGGCGTGCTGGTCATGGCCGTCATCGCCATCATCGGCAGCATCATCCTCAACCGCACCGCCTTCGGCCGCTGGCTCTACGCCTCCGGCGGCAACGAACGCGCCGCCGAACTCTCCGGCGTGCCGGTCAAGCAGGTGCAGGTGTCGGTCTATATGCTCTCGGGCATCTGCGCCGCCGTGGCCGGCCTCATCCTGTCCTCCGAACTGACCTCGGCGGGTCCGACCGCCGGCACGTCTTACGAGCTCACGGCAATTGCCGCAGTCGTCATCGGCGGTGCGGCGCTCACCGGTGGCCGGGGCAACATCCGCGGCACGCTGGTCGGCGCCTTCGTCATCGGCTTCCTGTCCGATGGTCTGGTGATCATCGGCGTCTCTGCATATTGGCAAACAGTGTTCACCGGCGCGGTTATCGTGTTGGCGGTGCTGCTCAACGCCATCCAGTATCGCCGCCGCGTCAAGCTTCCGAGCACGGCCGGCGGCTCGCCCACTTCTCCACAAAAGGACAAGGCCACAACGGCCGATCCCGCCCTCGAGAAGACCGCCGGTTGACCGGCGCGATTGCTAACCAAAGGAGGAACTCTATGTATCGTAGTGCCAGAATTCTGATGCTCTCGGCCTTCGCCCTGGCCGCACCGATCGTCGCGGCAAGCGCGGCGTCGGCCAGCGGCCTCATCTCGATCATCGTCATCGACCCCGCCAACCCCTACTGGCTCACCGAAGGCAATGTCGCCAAGGCCGAAGCCGAAAAGCTCGGCTACACTGCGACCGTCGGCGCCTCCAAGGCCGACACCAACACCGAGAGCAAGCTGATCGACACGGCGATCACCAACAAGTCCGTAGCCATCATCCTTGATCCGGCCGATGCCAGCGGCTCGATCGGCGCGGTCAAGAGGGCGATCGCCGCCAACATCCCGGTCTTCCTCGTCAATGCCGAGATCAACCAGGAGGGCCTCGCCAAGGCGCAGCTTGTCTCGAACAACGCCCAGGGCGCCGCGCTCGGCGGCCAGCAATGGGTGACGGCCATCGGCGAGAAGGGCAACTATGTCGAGCTGCTCGGCGCCCCCTCCGACAACAACGCCGCGACACGGTCGAACGGCTACGAGACCGTTATCAGCCAGTATCCCGACCTCAAGAAGGTCGGCTCGGAAGTCGCCAACTGGGACCGCACCCAGGGCCACGACAAGATGCAGAGCCTGCTCCAGGCCCATCCCGACATCATCGGCGTGACCAGCGGCAATGACGAGATGGCGCTCGGCGCGATCGCTGCGCTGAAGGAGGCCGGAAAACTGTCGAGCATCAAGGTTGGCGGCTTCGACGGCTCGCCGGACGCTGTCGCCGCCATCAAGGCCGGTGACCTGCAGTACACCGTGCTGCAGCCGGTGGCCGTCTACTCGGCGAAAGCCGTGCAGCAGGCGGACTCCTTCATCAAGACCGGCAAGACCGGCGCCGCGACCGAAAAGCAGCTGTTCGATTGCCTCCTCATCACCAAGGACAATGTCGACAAGTATACGGCTCCGTTCACGCTCTCGGAGTAAGAAACCCGACGAGGGGTGGCCTTTCGGTCGCCCCTCTGTCCTATCATGCGGGGCGGCACGGTTGCGCCATTGCAATATAGGCCAGGATCTCTGCCTTGCGCCTCGTCGAACGAGGCCAGAGGCTCATCCATGAGCAGCAATCTGGGTCTGGCGAGCAGTGCCCGCCTCATCGCCACGGGCTGCTTCTCTAGGCCAGCCGTCGCTTCAAAATGGCGCAGAACTCAAAAGTGTTGTGCGGCGTGGCATAGACTTGCTCCACTTCCAGCCCGATCAGGCCGAGATTGGAAAGCACCTCTATTCCCGAGCGAAAACTTTGAGGTGTAAATTGCCAAGCGTGAACATCGATGTAGGCCCCAGCGGAGGTGTCGTACTGGCTCATGGCCACGGAAACACTGGACAGATTGTGACGAAATCTTGGTACCCCGTGATCGCCGGTCCAATGGCGAACCGGATCATTATGCGTGGCTAGAGCAATGTGTTCGATGACGCTCTTTGCGGTGTGAACTTTGTTGCCTCGAGCGCCGATGAAATCGGCAATCGAACTCTCTGCGATGAAATGGTCGAAGCAGTAACGCTTGTCCGGGATAATCAGGAGGTATCTGCCTGTCGCAGTGAGAATCCTCGCGACCTGATTCAAGTGGTAAATCAGGTCCGGTTGATGCTCGACGCAGTGACTGCTCAGGCAAAAATCAAACTTTTTGTCTACGATGCTCAAGTCGCCGGTGCTGGAAACATAGTCGATATCCACCGGGACGGTGTAGACATAGCCGATCGCATTAGCCCTGTTGATCAGTCCTTGTTTGTCCATGACGTCGAAATATTTAACGTTTGGACCGCGCAAAGTCGGATTCGTGAAAGGCCCCACCTCAAGCGTTGATTTGCCGTCAACAAGAGAAGCGAGGGCATTTCGGTTGAACTCTGGCGGAGCGGCGTCCATCTCAATTTCCTCGTTGGTCGCGTTGCGAAACTACCAATCATGGTCGCGCGTGGGAATCAATCGCGACTGGGGATTGCGGTGATAATGTAGGCGGCACGATCGCAGCATCTGGTTCGCGCGGTGACCTGCCCCGATTGCGTTGGCAGCGCGAAACCTCGCTCCGCCGACGCCTCTCAGCCCGCATCGATCTCCGCCTGCAGTGCATCCATATGCGTCGCCGCCGCCGCGGTGGCCGCACGCTCGATGGCGCGGAAACGGCTGACCACCGCAAGGCCGATAGCCGTCAGCTGCGCGCCGCCGCCCTTGCGGCCTCCGGTCTGCGCGGCGACCAGCGGCTTGCCGAACACCCGATTCATGTCCTCCACCAGATCCCAGGCGTGCTTGTAGGACATCTCCATGCCGCGTGCGGCGGCCGAGATCGAGCCGAAGGTGGCGATCTGCTCCAGAAGCTCGATCTTGCCCGGACCGATCCGCCCGTCGGGATCGAGATTTATCCGCAAGCTCAGCGATGGCATCTATGCTCCTCCGCGGTCACCAGGACTCCTGCCGAAGCCACTTCAGCGATAGCGTTATTCCAAATCAATATAGCGGCGATCGCCGCTTCTGTCAGCCATCGACCTCGAGCGGCAGGCCGGCGCCGGTGTTGGCCCGGTCGAAACTCACTGTCTTGACCACGGCGAAAACCTTGCCGCCGAGCCGCAGTTCCAGCGCCTGCCGCGACTGTTCGGTGATGCGGGCGAGCACGGTTGCGCCGTTGCAATCGATGTCGACCTCGACCGCCGGCCCTTCGCCCGGGCGGATCGCAACGATCGTGCCGGGCAGGATGTTGAGCGCGCTGAGGCCTGTCGGCTTCTCCGCAGCGATCATCACATCACGGGCACGGATGCGGACACGCACGGGAGCCCCGGTTTTCATCGCCAGGCGCGGCACGCGGATCTCTCCGGCGGCCGAGACGAGCACGGTCATGCCGAAAGTCTCGTCGTGGCGCAGAACCTTGGTGTCCAGCACCGCACCGCCCTCGCCGCGCTCTTCCGTCGGCAGCAGGTCGAGCCTTTGCATCACCACTTCGGTCGGGCCACCGGCAACGACCTTGCCTTGCGCCAGCATCACCACGTCGCTCGCCAGCCGCGCCACCTCGGCGACCGAATGGCTGACATAGACGATCGGAATCTTCGTCTCATCGCGCAGCCGTTCGATATAGGGCAGGATCTCGGCCTTGCGCGCCTCGTCGAGCGATGCCAGCGGCTCGTCCATGAGCAACAATCTGGGGCTGGCGAGCAGCGCCCGGCCGATCGCCACGCGCTGCTTCTCGCCGCCCGAGAGCTTCACCGGGCGCCTGTTCAGCAGCGGGCCGATGCCGAGCAGGTCGACGACGGCATCCATGTCGGCGTAGCGCTCCTTGGCCGGCGTGAACCAGCGGCCGTAGCGCAGATTGCTGGCCACGCTCATATGGGGAAACAGGCGTGCGTCCTGGAACACCATGCCGATGCGGCGCCTGTGCTTCGGCACGAAAATGCCGGCATCGGTGTCGACCAGCGCACGGCCCTCCACCTCGATGCGGCCCTTGTCGGGTCGGATCAGCCCGGCGATCATGTTGATGAGCGTGGTCTTGCCCGAGCCGGATGGCCCGAACAGCGCGGTGAGCCGCCCGGCGCTCTCGAAGCGCGCCTCGATGGCGAAATCGCCGAGCCGGTGGCCGATGTCGACGCGGACGCTCATTCGATGTCCATCCGCCGCCCAACCCGTCGCGCCAGCACTTCCGAGGCGACCAAAGCCGCCATCGAGATGACGACCGAGATCAATGTCAGCCGCAATGCTCCCTCATCGCCACCCGGCACCTGCGTAAAAGTGTAGATCGCCGAGGGCAGCGTCTGCGTTTCGTTGGGGATGTTGGAGACGAAGGTGATGGTGGCGCCGAACTCGCCCATCGCCTTGGCGAAGGCCAGGATGGCGCCCGCGATCAGCCCGGGCAGGATCAGCGGTAGAGTGATGGTGGCGAACACCCACAAAGGATTGGCGCCAAGCGTGCCCGCCGCCGCCTCCATCTTGCGGTCCACCGCTTCGATCGACAGCCGGATTGCCCGCACCATCAGGGGAAAGCCCATGACGCCGCAGGCCAGTGCCGCACCCGTCCAGCGAAACGAGAAGACGATGCCGAAATGCTCGGCCAGGAAGGCCCCGGCCGGGCCGCGCTTGCCGAAGGTCAAAAGCAGGAGGTAGCCGGTCACGACAGGCGGCAGGATTAGCGGCAGGTGAACCACGCCGTTGAGCAACGTCTTGCCCCAGAATTGTCCGCGGGCAAGCAGCAGCGCGATGGCTATGCCCGGCGGCAGGCTGGCGAGCATCGCCACGGTCGCCACCTTGATGGACAGCCGGACCGCATTCCATTCGTCGGGAGTGAGGTCCAGCAGCCAGGTCATATTGCGCTATCAGGCCCTGTTCAGTTGCTCGGCGTGAGCACGGTAAAACCCTGTTCCTTGAAGAGCGCGCCGGCCTTGGCGGACTGCAGGCATTTCAGGAAAGCCGTCGTATCCTTGTCCTTCGAATCGGCGGTCTGGGCAACCGGATAGATGATCGGCGGATGCGAATCCTCCGGGAAGGTGCCGACCACCTTGACGCCCTTGTCGGCATGCGCGTCGGTGGCATAGACGATGCCGAGAGCGGCCTCCCCTGTCGAAACCAGCTTGAGCGCCGCACGCACGTTCTCGGCCTGCGCCACCTTGCTTTCGACCGAGGACCAGACGCCGAGCGATTCCAGTGCCGCCTTGCCGTACTTGCCGGCCGGCACCGCCTTGAAGTCGCCCATGGCGAGCTTGCCGTCGCCGACCAGCTTGGCGAGGTCGAAACCCTTCTCGATCTTCGTCTCGACCGTCGAATCCTTTGGCGCTACCAGCACGATCTCGTTGCCGAGCAGCTTCACCTCGGTATCGGGCTTGGTCAGCTTCTTGTCGGAAAGATATTTCATCCAGTCGAGATCGGCCGAGATGAAGACGTCGGCCGGCGCTCCGCCTTCGATTTGCTTGGCCAGTGCCGAGCTTGCCGCATAGGAAACAGTCGCGGCCTCGCCGACATCGGCCTCGCAAGCCTTGTTGACCGCGTCGAGCGCGTCCTTGAGGCTGGCCGCCGCGAAAACCACGACCTTGTCTTGCGCATGTGCGGCCGGCATCGCTGCCATCGCCGTCGCCGCAAGACCGCCAATGGCGATCGCCTTCAACCCGAAACCCTTGCGCGTCATCGAAAACTCTCCCTGGTTTGAAATCCGTGCGGCGCGAAGCCTGCCGATCGATATATCCGCATGAATATAACAAGGGAAGGCCCGGCGGCTCGCGAAAACGCCTATGCCCCACCGATCGTTCTGGTAAGACGAGCAGGAAACCCAATGCATGTCGCCCAAAAGTGACCTCGGTTTTGCGAGAACGGCCTGCATGAAAGCAACGGAGAGCCCAATGAAGATCAGCGCCCGCAACGTGCTCAAGGGAACGATCACCGAGATCGTCAAGGGAGCCACCACGTCGCATGTCAGGATCGACATCGGCAGCGGCGCCATCGTCACCGCCTCGATCACCAACGAGGCCGTCGCCGACCTCAAGCTCGAAAAGGGCAAGCAGGCCTATGCCGTGGTCAAGGCCTCGGACGTAATGGTCGGCATCGACTGAGCCGTCTGCGGCTCAAACGGCGATGGGCGCCTTGATCGAGGCATCGGCGACATAGTTTTCCAGCCGGAAATCCTCGAAGCGGAAGGCGAACAGGTCCTTCACCTCCGGATTGATCCACATCGTCGGCAGTGCCCTCGGCGTGCGCTGCAATTGCTCGCGCGCCTGTTCAAAGTGGTTCGAATAGAGATGCGCATCGCCCAGCGTGTGGACGAAATCGCCCGGCTTCAGCCCGGTCACCTGCGCCACCATCAGCGTCAGCAGCGCGTAGGACGCGATGTTGAACGGCACGCCGAGGAAGATATCGGCCGAACGCTGGTAGAGCTGGCAGGACAGCCGGCCTTCGGACACGTAGAACTGGAACAGGCAGTGGCAGGGCGGCAGCGCCATCGCCTCCACCTCGGCCGGGTTCCAGGCCGAAACGATCAGCCGGCGCGATTGAGGATTGCGTCGTATCTCCTTGAGAAGGCCCGCGATCTGGTCGATCGAGCCGCCATGGCCGTCCGGCCAGGAACGCCACTGCCTGCCGTAAACGGGGCCAAGGTCGCCATTCTCGTCCGCCCATTCGTCCCAGATCGTGACGCCGTGGTCGGTCAGGTATTTGATGTTGGTGTCGCCGGCCAGGAACCACAGGAGCTCATGGATGATCGACTTCAGGTGCAGCTTCTTGGTCGTGGTGACCGGAAAGCCGCGCGCCAGGTCGAAACGCATCTGGTAGCCGAAGACGGAGCGCGTGCCGGTGCCGGTGCGGTCGCCGCGATCGGCGCCGTTGTCCAGCACATGCCGCAAGAGGTCGAGATATTGGCGCATCGGTTCCAGCTCGATTCGAGATTTCACCAATCATAGCGCATGTGCGCGCCGGCGCCACGCCTGTCTGAGATTCTTTCCCCACCCGGACATGAAGCGGAGCGCTCTTCAGAACCCGCGCTGGCGGACCGAAAGCGCATAAAACCGTGCCGATCGGTCGCCAGAGCAGAAATTGTCAGACCTCTCAGAGCGAGCCGAGTTTGCCCAGATCCTTGGCCACCAGATAATAGAAGGTCACGCGGCTCTTGGTGTTGTCGGCGTGCATCGCCTTGCAGGTCTTCTCGATCGACGCGTCGGCTTTCGCCCCATCGCTGACGCCGAGCTTCTTGGCCACCCAGCTCTCCTTGACGCGCTCGAGCTCCTTCGGGTCTGTGCAGGACACCAGCGAGGAATCGCGGTTCCTCAGCGCAATGCCCAGATGCTTGACGATCTTTTCGACCGCGTCGGCACTGGCGCCCGCGTCGTACTTCTTCACATCCGCAAGATAGTCGGCCATCAAAAATTCCCCTCGTCGGCGCCACGGATCCGATCGATGAGGGCTGTGGCGCGCTTCGCAATCCGTGCGCTAGGTCGGTTACTCCTCACCGCTCGCAAAGCTTCCGTTGTGACCGCGCCCAAGTCAACCCTTGCCGTCGCAATTTGACACAGGGACAAAGCCTCATTGCGGCCTTTCATTTCCGGCGAACGCCCCCTATATTCGATTTGTCGGCTTGACCGACTATGGCGATAAATGGGCGATGAAATAAGCCGTTCGGACCCGGGGGCGGTACCCGGCGCCTCCACCAAAAGCCGCTGTTGACGACAGAGCGGTTTTTGCTGGGGGCGAAATAGGATCGACGAAGGTGTAAAGATCGTACTTTTGCCCGGCATTGTACCACCGTCATCGGGCTAAACTTATAGTTGCCAACGACAACTATGCGGAAGCACGTCTCGCTGCTTAATGCAGTGCGATAGCTTCAAATCAAGCCCTAGGGGTTCGCACTTCTAGGCGGGGTTCGGAGGTACCTGGCAACAGAAACCTCCACTTCTCCCTCTCTCGATCCACGTCATGCGCAACGGCCGCTTTTGCCGTCCGGACTTCGCACGGCCTCGGGCCGCGAAGCCGCCGCTCGCGTGTCTTTTTCTCCATGGGCAAAAATGCAAAACGATTCCGATCGATTCTTCGTGCTGACCGGTGGTCCGGGCTCCGGCAAGACCACTTTGATCGCAGCCCTGCGTCGGGCGGGCTTTGCGACTTCCGTTGAAGCCGGACGCGGCATCATCCGCGAAAGTCCTCGATAGGCGGAACCGCCCTGCCCTGGAGCGACCGCGCGCTGTTCGCCGAACTCATGCTGTCGTGGGAGATGCGCTCATATCGGGACGCGATCGAGCAGAAGGGACCGGTTTTCTTCGATCGCGGCGTGCCGGACACGCTCGGCTATCTCAGGCTGAGCGGCCTGCCCGTGGCAGAACACATCAGTGCCGCCGCCAAGCGCTTGCGCTACAATCCGCGCGTGTTCGTCGCTCCGCCCTGGCCGGACATTTTTGCGCAGGACGAAGAAGGCAAGCAGACTTCAGACGAGGCCGAGCGCACCTACCATGCGATGGCCGGCGTCTATACGGAGCTGGGTTACGAACTTGTTGCGCTGCCCCTGGTTCCGGTCGAGACACGGTTGCGTTTCGTATTGGCCGAGGCAGGGCTGAAATGAAAAGGCCGGGAAAACCCGGCCTTTTCATGCGCTTGCGAGCAGTGCCTATTCCGCCGGCGCTTCGACCGCCTCGCGCGAACGGCCGAGCGTGACCTTGGCCAGCGTGAAGGAAATTACCGCGCACAACGTGATGCCGGCGACCATTGGCAGCGGCGTGCCGTCGAAGAATACGCCGGCGACGCCCATGGCGAGCGCGCCGATGGCGAAGTGCAGCGTGCCCATCAGCGCCGAGGCCGTGCCGGCGATCTCGCCGTGCTCTTCCATGGCCAGCACCGAGGTGGTCGGAATGACCAGGCCAAGGAAGCCGTAGCCGACGAACAGCAGGGCTGCCATCACGTCGAGCCGATCGACGCCCGTCGCCATGATCGCGAGCAGCACCACCATCGTCGAGGCGTAGCCGGTCACCGCGACACGCACCACGCGCCGCAGTCCGAAACGCTCGGCCAGCAGGCCCGTCAGCTGCGACATGCCGATAAAGGCCACCGCATTGATCGAGAAGAACACGCTGTAGATCGAAGGCGACAGCCCGTAATGGTCGATCAGGATGAAGGACGAACTCGACAGATAGACGAAGAAGCTCGCAATGCCAAAGCCGGCGATCGCCACCAGGCCAAGGAAGTTGCGGTCACCCATCAGGAAGCGGTAGTCGGCAAGCGCGGTGCCGAAGGAGGAACCGACGCGCTCTGCCGCCGGCCGCGTTTCCTTGAGCGAGGTCGCGAGCAGGATGGTGGCAAGGGCCGCCGCCCCGGTCACCGTCCAGAACACGGCGCGCCAGCCGAAATTCTCGATGATCTGGCTGCCGGTCAGCGGCGCCAGGATCGGCGACACCGAAAACACCAGCATCAGCAAGGACATCAGCTTGGCCGCCTCATTGCCCGTATGCAGGTCGCGCACGATGGCGCGCGGCACGGCCATGCCGGCGCTGGCGCCGAGGCCCTGCAGGAAGCGGAAGGCGGTCAGCCATTCGATGGTCGGCGCCATGGCCGAACCGATGCCGCCGACCATGAACAGCGCAAGACCGCCATAGAGCGGCAGCTTGCGGCCGACCATGTCGGAGATCGGCCCGACGACGATCTGGCCGAAGCCCATCGACAGGAAGAAGATCAGCAGGCTCATCTGCACGGCGGCGGTGCCGGCGTGCAGATCCGCGCCGATCGACGGCAAAGCGGGAAGATACATGTCGATCGCGAAGGGGCCGATGGCGGACAACAGGCCGAGCACGACCGCGATGCGGAGGAATTTGGGACTCATGATATTGGCTTCTTTCGAAATCTGGTTGCCGCCGCCAAGCGACGTCTGACCTAGGACGTTCCATCCCGTGAGGTTCCGACACTCCAGCAGCGAATCTTGTCGTCTCCCGGCGCGAAATCTCTTTATCGCATGTCCACAAATTTAGACAGTCTTGTCTAAATCGTCAATCACCTCTATATAGATTTTCATGAGAGCGAGCGTTTCTCCTGACACTTTCCCGCCACGCGGCCATGAGGCCAAACGCCTGTCGATCATCGACGCCGCCGCTGGCGTGTTCTGCCGCGAAGGCTTCGCCGGCGCCAATATCGACCTGATCGCCGCAGAGGCCGGCGTCTCGCGCCAGACCGTCTACAACCACCATGGCGACAAGGAAAAGCTCTTCATGGCCGTGGTGCGCGACCTCACCGATCGCTGCAATGTCGGCATCTTCGCCACCATTGCCACCTTTCCTGACCAGCCCGGCGATCTCGAAGCGGATTTGATCGGCTTTGCCGTGCGCCTGAATCAGAACTGCATCTGCAATCGCGACGGAAAATTCCTGCGCAAGTTGATCCAGACCGAAGGCGAACGCTACCCCGAACTGTTTGCCGAATGGCGCGAACAGGGTCCGGGCACGACATTGCCGGCAATCGCCGCCCGCTTCGCCCGCCTCGCCTATGGCGGTTACCTGACGATCGACGACCCCGACGTCGCGGCGCGCCAGTTCTTCGGCCTAGTCAATGCCGAACTGCAGACCACCTTCATGCTCGGCGGCACGCCGCGCGAGGACGAAGTGGTGCGATCGGCGACGAATGGCGTGCGCACCTTCCTGCGCGCTTTCGGCAAGCGCCCTTCCCCGGGCAGCGTCAAAAAGCACACTGCGCTGGCCAACGCATAACATTTGCGGTTGCCGGTAAGCCGACTTGCCGATCAAATCGTTGGCAATAGTCCTCGCTTCGACGCGACGGTGGGCTATATCAGGTTTACGCCGCGCTCAAGCTTGATTACAGCTATGCGGACGATTCAACGGAACCCGACCACCACATGGCCGACGACCACATCCGCTACGACATTCTGGCCCAGGAGGCGTTGCGCGGCGTCATGCGCAAGGTCCTGGCCGAGGTCGCACGCACCGGCCTCCCCGGCAACCATCATTTCTTCATCACCTTCCTGACCGGCGCGCCCGGCGTGCGCGTCTCGTCGCGCCTGCGCGAGCGCTATCCCGAGCAGATGACCATCGTCATCCAGTTCCAGTACTGGGACCTCAAGGTGACCGACACTGGCTTCGAGGTTGGCCTGTCCTTCTCGGACGTGCCGGAGAAACTTGAAATCCCGTTCTCGGCCGTGCGTGGCTTCTATGATCCCTCGGTGAATTTCGAGCTCGAGTTCGACGTCAAGACCGATGCGCAGCCTGAAGAGGAACCGGCCCAGCCGGCGCCCGAGACGCTGACCATCGTTTCCGAGAAGAAGCCGAAGGCCGAGAAAAAGGCTGCCGCCGAGCCGGAGAAGAAGCCCGCCGCGACCGAGGCCGGCGCCAAGGGCGCCGAAGTGGTTTCGCTCGACGCCTTCCGCAAGAAATAGGTTCGCGGTCCGCGCCATGGCCGACATCGTCAATCTCCGCCAGGCTCGCAAGCAGAAGGCGCGGGACGAGAAAACGCGCGTCGCCGAACAGAACCGGGCCCTGCATGGCCGTTCCAAGGCGGACAAGCAACGCGACCGGTTGAATGCCGACAAGGCCGAAAAATTTGTCGCCGGCCATCGCCTCGACCCGTCCGGCAAAGATAAGCAGTGAGTATTCGGCCGTGAGCGTCGTCGAAAAGCGCTCGGTGACCATTCGCGGCCATCGCACCAGCTATTCCCTCGAAAAGCCCTTCTATGACGACCTCGTCGCCATCGCGGCGGCGAGAAAGCTGACGCTGGCCGCGCTTGTCGCCGAAGTCGATGAGACACGGCCCCGCGAGACCAACCTGTCCTCGGCGCTGCGGCTGCATGTGCTGGAATGGGCGAAGCGCGGAGCCAGCTTGGACTAGACGCCCTCGACCGCGTCCGCCTTTTTCCCGCGCCTGGTACCGAAGCCAAGCAAGGTCGAACGGTCGCGTTCCTCGGCCTGTTTTCTCGACCGCACGCGCATCAGATCCTTCCAGCCGACATAGCCGACCAGTTGCAGGCTCTCGCGGGTCACGACCGGCAGATGCGAGACATTGGCCATCAACAGCTTGTCGGAGAGGCCTTCGAGATACTCGTCGGGAAAAGCGAGCGTCACCTTGCTTCCAGCAAGCAGGTCGCAGAGCGTCGTCGTCCTGTGCTTGCCGGCGCGGCGCCAGCGCAGGATAGCCGGCGGATCGATGAGGCCGAGCACCCGCCTGTTCTCGTCGATCACCGGGAAGCTCGGATGCCGGGTTTCCGGCGCGATCAGGAAGGCGGCGGCGCCATGCAGCGTCATCGTCGCCGGCACGCTCTCGACCTGCGCCGTCATCACCTCGCGCACCCTGGTCAGCGCGAAGGGATCGACGCGGTATTCGCGCACGAGGTGGTGCCCCCGCCTGGCGATCTTTTCGGTCAGGATCGACCGCTTCATCAGGAGCACTGTGACGGCATGCGCCGCGGCACAAGCCGCGATCAGCGGCACCAGCACATGCGTGTTGCCGGTCAGTTCCACGGCGAAGAACGTCGCCGTCAGCGGCGCCCGCATCGTGCCGCCCATGGTCGCCGACATTGCAAGCAGCGCCCAGAAGCCGGGATCCGCCGCGGGCAGGATGCCGGCGAGCACCGCCCCCATTGCGCCCCCCATGATCAACAGCGGCGCCAGCACGCCCCCTGATGTTCCCGAACCGAGCGCCACCGACCAGATGATGGCCTTGACCGCCAACAGCAGCAGTGCCGCGGCTGCGACCGTTCGACCATCCAGCATGTCGGCGATGTTGTCGTAACCAACGCCGAGCGCCCGCGGCTCGATCAGCCCGCCGATGCCGACCACCAGGCCGCCGATCATCGGCCACCACATCCAGTGGATGGGCAGTTTCTGGAAGGCGTCCTCGCAGGCATAGACCATCTGGGTGAGCAGCCCCGACAAGAGGCCGGCGCAGATGCCGACCAGAACCCAGCCGCCAAGCCCCACGAACGAGATCGCCATGCCGCCTTGAAACGGAAAGATCGGCCCAGGCAGATGCAGCGCGGTACGCTCGACCTCGGCAATGATCGCCGCAACCGCCACGGGGATGAAGGAGCGCGGCGTCCATTCGAACAGCAGCAGTTCCACCGCCAGCATGATGGCCGCGATCGGCGTCCCGAACACGGTGGTCATGCCCGCTGCCGCGCCTGCCACCAGCAGCGTCTTGCGTTCGTTGTCGGTGACCGGCAGCATCTGCGCGATCAGCGAGCCGATCGCGCCGCCGGTCATGATGATCGGGCCCTCGGCGCCGAACGGCCCGCCGGAGCCGATCGAGATCGCCGACGACAACGGCTTCAGGATCGCCACTTTGGCATCGAGCTTCGAGCGCCCGAGCAGGATCGCCTCGATCGCTTCGGGAATGCCATGGCCACGGATCTTCTCGCTGCCATATCTAGCCATCAGGCCGATGATCAGGGCGCCGATGACCGGCACCACCACCGCGGCAAGCCCAAGCGGCGTATCCTGCAATTTCAGCTCGGCGAACGTGAACTGGCCGAAATAGGCAACGTTGGTGGCAAGCCGGATCAGTTTCAAAAGCACGATACCGGCGAACAGCCCCGCCGTGGCGACCACCACGGCGATGGTCGCGATGGTCAATACCCGCGCGTCGGTGGTGAAATCCCTGAGATGGCTATTTTCGGAGGGCTTCATGGCGGGCTTTCTGGCGGCGGCCGGATCTCGAATATGCGGCACGGCGAAGACGCCGGCCGGCTTGTCGGCTCGCTATGTATCGTAACACGATATAAATTCAAGCTGGTTTTGCATCAAAACCGTTTGAGCCTTTGGCCGGAATGGAACAAATGTCTGGAATGACGCAGCCCGGAAAATCTCGCCCCGCCATCGAACTGGCCGACTACCAGCGGCTGTCCGAGTTTCGCTATCTGATCCGCCGCTTCCTCGAATTCAGTCAGCTGCAGGCGGAAGACGCCGGCCTGACGCCGCGCCAGCATCAGGCCTTGCTGGCGATCAAGGGCTATCCGGGCGGCGGATCGGTGACGGTCGGCGATCTGGCGGAGCGCCTGCGCATCCGCCATCACAGCGCCGTCGAGCTGATCAATCGCCTGAGCGACGCCGGACTGGTCGTGCGGGACCAGGACAAGGACGACCATCGCCGCGTGCTGCTGCGGCTGACCGAACGCGCCGACGATTGCCTGGCCGAACTGTCAGCGGCGCATCTCGATGAGCTTTCGCGCATCGAGCCCATGCTGAGGCGCTTGCTCGATCAGGGCCGCGAGTGACGCTTCGGCATCCTGCGCTGGATGGCACCTTTATTTTTCGGGCGCCCGCATCTTTTGGCTTCCCGGCATCGTCTAGGCGATGAGAGGCCCAAAGGGCGCAAGGCAATCGAGAGGAAGACCTGCGATGAAACGCCATCTGATACTCTACAAGATGAAGCCCGAACGAGCCGATGAGAACGAGCGGCTGATCCAGGCCGTTTTCCAGGAATTGCGCGACAAATCGCCGGACGGCGTCCGCTACATGACGTTGCGCGCCGCCGATGGGACATTCATCCATCTGGTCGAAACGCAAACCGATGCGCATTCTGATAGCATCACCGGCCTGGCCACATTCGAGGCTTTTCAAAGCGGCTTCAGGGATCGCTGCAGCGAACCTCCGCAACGCGACGAGGTGACCGTGGTGGGCAGCTACCGGATGCTGAATGCGTGATCGAGGAAGATGAGGTCACAGAACGGAGGCTCATGAACATTCCCATTCCTGGCGGGCGGCATGGGCTCTTTGAACGCCTGTTTGGGGAATTGCGCCCCAAGCTGCACCGCTACTGTGCCCGCATGACCGGCTCGGTGTTCGATGGCGAGGATGTGTTGCAGGAGGCGCTGGCCAAGGCGATCGAGGCCCTGCCCGTTGCCGGCCCGATCGCCAACCCGGAAGGCTGGCTGTTTCGCATCGCCCACAATGCGGCGCTCGATTTCCTGCGCCGCCGCGCTCGCGAACAGGCCTATTCCGACGAGGATTTGGACATGATCGCCGACCCGGCGAATCCCACCATCGATCGCCAGGCCGCTTCCGCGGGGCTGCATACTTTCATGCGCCTTCCCGTCACGCAGCGAAGCAGCGTCATCATGATGGACGTTCTGGGCTATTCCCTGCAGGAGATCAGCGCCACCCTCGATACCAGCATCCCCGCGGTCAAGGCCGCGCTGCATCGCGGCCGCGACCGCCTGCGCCAGATTGCGCACGAGCCCGACGACCGCCCTCTCCCGAAACTGGGCGCCGCGGAACGTCAGTTGCTCAACGCCTACATCGATCGCTTCAATGCCCGTGATTTCGACGCGGTGCGCGACATGCTGGCTGAAGAGGTGCGGCTCGAACTGGTAGCCAAGACACGGCTCAACGGCCGCAAGGAAGTCGGCACCTATTTCGGCAACTATTCCCGGGTGCGCGATTGGCATCTCGTGCCCGGCTTCGTTGAAAACAGGCCAGCAATCCTCGTCCGCGACCCCAACGACCCGACGGCCCGACCCGCCTATTTCATCCTGCTGGCCTGGCACGACGGCAGGCTCGCCGCCATCCGCGATTTCCGCCACGCCCGCTATATCGCCGACAGCGCCGAACTGCTCGTTCTTTGAAACGATTTCGGGACGGGAAGGCCTCGCCCTACTGCCCTACTGCCCTACTGCCCTACTGCCCTACTGCCCTACTGCTACTGCAACGACTTCAACAAATTGTCGATCGTGAACGGATTGGACTTCGGCTTGGCTGGCGGCGGCGGGTTGCCGTTTGCTTCCGGCAACGGCGCAGGCTCGGCCTTGGGCGCCTGTTCGGCGGCCTTGCGCTCGGCTTCCAGCCTGGCCTTTTCCTGCGTGGCGATGCGCATCGCCTCTTCCGCCTTCTGCCTCTCCTGCTCCGCCTTGGCCGCTTCGTCGGCGGCCTTCTGCTCGGCCGCGGCCTTGGAATCGGCATCAGCCTTTGCCTTTGCATCCGCTTCGGCCTTGGCCTTGGCATCAGCGTCCGCTTGGGCCTTCGCCTCTGCGTCGGCCTTCGCCTTGGCCTCCGCTTCGGCCTGCGCCTGGGCCTCGGCCTCCGCTTTCGCCTTGGCGTCGGCCTCGGCTTTCAGCCGCGCCGCCTCTTCCTGCTGGCGCAGTTCCTCGGCAGCCTTGTCGCGCGCGTCCTGCAGTGCCGCGTAATAGCGGACTTCGCGCCGCAGGCGCTGCTTCTCCAGCAACGCCGCCTGCATCGCCTCGACGCGCTGCTGCTCCTTCTCCAGCGCGCGCTGGGTCAGGAACTGCGCCAAAGGCTCGCTGTCGAACTGCCGCTTGACGGCGCCGAACGGCCCCTCGGCGGTGAAATTGACGACCGGCTCGGAACCGACCAGCGCCTCCTCGCCGGGCCGATAGGTAATGGCGCCCTTGGCGGAAACCGTGCTGGTGTTGAGATCGGCAGTGACATCGGCGGACAAGGTCGCCGCCGGGTTTTCGAGGCTGATCGGCGGTACCCTCAGCGTGCCGCCGGCAATCGTGAAGGCGATATCGGCATTCCCGGCGGGGAAATTGCCATCGGCAGCGATATCGGGCGCAAAGCCCGCTGTCTTGGCCGCGTCGATGTCGCGCCCGATCGCGTCCGCCTTGGCCAGCAAAGCGTTGAACGCGTCGGGATTGACGCCCGCCACCTGCAACCCCTTGAGCGTCGCCGTGCCGGACCCCGACAGGGCGGCGATCATCGCTTCGACCGACTTGCCGCTGGTCGACAGCGTCGTCGAGAAATCGCCGACGCCGCCGATACCGATATCCGGCAGCACGTTCGCCAGATCGGCGCCAGCCAGCTTCATCTGGCCAGTGAAAAGCCCGGTGCCCTCATTGTTCTTCAATTCGAACAGGCCGGTCAGCGCTCCGCCAAGAAATTTCGCCTTCAGGTCCGAAACGCGGATGCCTTCCTGGTCGAGCCTCAGCGAAAAAGCGGCGTCATAGGCGGTGGCGAACGGTCCGGCGGCAAGCGCCGCCGTCGTCAGGTCGAGTGCGGCGGTAAACGGCAGGCTGGACTTCTGGCTGAAGGGTGCTGCCGGCCAGGAGCCGCTCTTGTCGCTCGCGCTCTTGTCAGCCGCATTTTTGTCGGCGCCGTCTTTGTCAACAAGGAAGGCGGAATCGCCGAACAGCGCCACGGCCATCGGATCGAGATCGAGCTCGTCGAGTGCCAGCGCGCCCGCCAGATGCAGCACGCCGTCCTTGGCGTCGATGTTGACGTCGCCGGACACCGCCGCCTCGTTGATCGCGCCGCTGACATTGTCCAGCACCAGCAGGCCGTTGCCGTAATCGCCCTGCGCCGAAAGCGACGTCGACATGCCCGCCCCCATGCCCGGCAGGCCGATGCCCGACGTCATCAGCCACGGTTCGATGTCGGCCGCATCGAGATTGATCTTGCCCTTGGCGGCAGGCCCTTGCGGCGTGTCGGCAACGGTCCCCTCGAAGCTGGCCTTGAAGTCATTGCCGGCAAGGCTGAAAGTCGTCGCCAGCCCGCCGCCCAATGTGCCTTTGGCCTGAATGTCGGTCGTTGCCTCGCCCAGCATGCCGAGCGGCAGCGCCGGCAGGCCGTAAAGCGCGAGCAGCGCGGTGGCGTCGGGGTTTTTGGCGTTGAAGGTCAGTGTCACCGGCGCCTCGAGAAGCTTGTCCGGCGCGCCCTTGCCCGACAGCGAAGCGGAAAAGGCCGAGCCGCCGGCCTTGCCCTGCCCACTCACCGCCAGGCCGGTCGTGCCATCGCCATTGTCGGCGGCACTCGCCACAAGGTCGACGCGTGCATCCTGGAACAGGTCGGGATAGGCGGCAGCGCGGCTCGCCAGCCCCTTCAGCACCGCATTGTCCGGATAATGCTGCGCGGCGACGTCGATCAGCGGCTTGAGGTCCACAGCGACAACCGATGCGTCGAGCTTGCCGGTCGGGCTCGCCGGGAAATCCTTGATCCGGCCCGTGGCGCTGATCGAGGCGCCGGCCAGTCCGCCGACCGACAGCCGATCGACTTCAAGCAAGCCGTCACGCAGCCTGAGCGCGGTATCGACCGTGTCGGCGGTCAACCCGCCGGCGCTGACCGGCCCGGCCTTGATTTGGAAATCGAGATCGCGGTCGGCAAAGCGGTTGGCGCCCTTGTCGCTCACGAAGATCGAGGCGAAGGCCGCCAGCCCATCGACATCGAGTTCACCGCCTTCGAGCCGCATCAGCACCGATGGCCTGGCTTCGTCAGGCTGGCTGGAATCGATACGGCCGGAGAATTTCGCTTTGCCCAGGATCAGTTCGAGATCGCTGAAAGCCTGGCGCTTTTCCGTCAGGTCGACCTTGGCCTTGAAGCCGGCGGCGGGCAGACGGCGGATTGCCTCATCGACATCTTTCGACAGCCAGGCGGCAAAACCGGATGGTTGCGCCACGGCCAGCAGCAGCGAGCCGGTGAAGCCGAAATGGCCCTCGACGCTGAGCATGCCATCGGCTTCCAGCGTGGTGCGTCCAGGCAAGGTCGCGGCCAGCGATTTCAACGACCAGCCGCCCTCGGCCGGCTCGGCGGACAGATGCACGTCGCGCACCGTGGTGTCGCCGGCCACCACGGCCGGCAGCTTGACCTCGACGGTGCCGGGGATGGTCGGCTTCGGCAGAGCGATCAGCGCCTGCTCGAGCCCGGCAATGCGCTGGTCGAGCGTCAGGCCGGCGCCGGCCTCTGCGCCCACGGCCTCGTCGAACTGCACCTGCGCGCCATTGGCCTCGATGGCGAAATTCGGCTTCTGGCCGAGATCGACAGAAGCCTTGCCGTCGGCCGTGTAGGGATTGTCCAGCGGTCCCGTCTCGAAACGGAACTCGTCGACGCCGAGCTTCTGGTGGTCGAGCGAGAACTTGCCGTTCAACCGAAAGCCCGGATCGGGCTTGCCGGCGCTGACCTTCACCGTCTCGCCATCGGTGCCGCGCAATTGGGCTGAATTCTTATCGGCGCCGGAGATCTTGAACTGGCCGGAATAGACAGCGGCACCCTTGACGATGCCGGCATTGCCGTCGGTTTCGATGACCAGCGGATAGGCGTCGGGATCGGCCTTCAGCCGCAGCCGCATCTGGCCGTTGCCCTCGGCCTTGCCGGTCGATGCCGCGACCGTGGTGCGCAATCCGTCCAGCCGCAATGTGCCGTCCATGCGCCACGGGCCGGCCAGAGACTTGGCCGAAATGGTCGAATTGATCTCGGAGAAGATATGGCTGCGTCCGCCGGCGGCATGGCGCAGTTCGATCCGCCCTTCCGTCACCGTCAGCTTCTCGATCGAGATCTGGTTGAGGTCGAAGGGCGAGGACGGCCTCATCGCCCAGTCGACGGTGCCGTCATTGGCAATGTCGATGGTCGCCTTCGGATGCACCAGCCGCATGTCGAAGATCAGCACCTCGCCGCGCAGGAAGGGCGCCAGTTCCGCATCCATCGAAAACGTCTCGACGGTCATGGCCGGCTGGCCATTGGGGCCACCGGCAACGGCAACGTTGGAGAAGGTCACCGACGGGAACGGCAACAGCCTTGCCGTGGCGTCGCCCTGCACGGTCACCTTGCGGCCAAGAATGGCGCTTGCCTCGCGCTCGAACTGGGCGCGGTAGCCGGTCCAGTCGACAAAGTACGGAACCACCAGCGCCGCGCACAGCACCAGCACGAACAGGCCACCGAAGATCACGAACAGGCGTGCGAGCATCAGCTCCGAACAGGTTGATTGAAATTCAGCCGCACTCTACCCGCATCCGCGTGTCGATAAAGAGGCAATTCATCCAGTATTGCGTCATCCCGGCCGATCTGAAACAAATCCGGCAAAAGCGGAGATTTTTCAGATGTCAGGCAAGAACTGGGACCGCGTGCCGATCGACGCGCAGAGCGTCGATGCGCCGCTTTCGCAATCGGCGATTTTTCTTATCGTCACCGTCGCCGGCGAACAGATGGCCCTTGCCAAGGTTTGTTCCGTGCTCGGCGAGCTTGACGATCTGGTCAAGACTGTCGGCTTTCGCGATCTCGGCGGCCGCCTGTCGTGCATTGCCGGCATCGGCCGCGATCTCTGGGACCGCCTCAGCCCAAACCGGCGGCCGCAGGAACTGAAACCGTTCGCGCCGATCAAAGGCGCGGTCCATTCGGCGCCATCGACGCCGGGCGACCTTCTCTTCCACATCCGGGCCGAACGATCAGACATGTGCTTCGAGTTCGAGCGTATCCTGCTCGACCGGCTTGGCCCTGATGTGACCGTCGTCGACGAAGTGACGGGCTTTCGCTATTTCGACGCCCGCGACCTGCTCGGCTTCATCGACGGCACCGCTAACCCGACCGGCCTCGACCTGCCGGCCTCGGCGCTGGTCGGCGACGAGGATGGCGACTTTGCCGGCGGCTCCTATGTCGTCGTCCAGAAATATCTGCACGACATGCAGGCCTGGGCGCGCATTCCAACGCCCGAGCAGGAGGCTATCATCGGCCGCACCAAGATCGACAACATCGAAATCGACGATGACGACGCGCCGCGCAAATCGCACAAGTCGCTGGCCACCATCGAGGATGCCGACGGCAACGAATACGACATATTGCGCGACAACATGCCGTTCGGCCGGCCCGGGCAGAATGAGTTCGGCACCTATTTCATCGGCTATTCCAGGTATCTCTGGGTCACCGAAAAGATGCTGCAGCGCATGTATGTCGGCGACCCGCCGGGCGCCTACGACCGCCTGCTCGATGTCTCGACACCGCAGACCGGCACTATATTCTTCGCGCCAACCCGCCCAATGCTGCAGGCCCTTGTCGAGGGCGCGCAGCAGCAGCTTCCCGCAGCACGGTAGAGCGGCTGCGGACAGCCCTTGTCGCTGGGATCAGCGTGCGTCGCGCTTGGCTTGCGCCACCTTGCCGGCCTTGCGCTGCCGGCCGAGTTCGGCCGGCCGGACCAGCTTCGGCGCCCGCTCGTTGGTCACGGCCCGCATGCCCTTGTGAGCCGTGCGTGAATTGTGTGCGGGACCGTCCGCCGGCGCACTTTGCTTCATGGCCAGCGCCTTGCGTGCATTCCCGACCAGCGAAATGCGAGCCGCCAGCTGGCGTCGCCGTTCGGCCTCGCCATTCAGCCGCCGCATCGCCATGGCCAGCACCGCCAGTTTCACCTGCGAACCACTATCGGCCTTTGAGGCGGCAGCCCGTTTCGGCGCGCCCTTGCCGCGTATTTCACGCCGGCGGCGGTGTGCTTCGGTCTGCGCCTTGTCGCGCCGCTCGCGCAGCAGCTTGACCAAGCCGGAAAGGTCGGCATCGGAAAGCTCCTGCACCGCCGGATGGTGTGATTTCTCCACCAGTTCCTTTTCGTCGGCGCTCAGCGCGCGGGCTTCTTCCTTGCGTGAAATGGCCATGACAGTTCTCCTCCGCTGGCAACGCCTGACTTGTCAGGCTTGCCGCGGAAGGAGCCTCGACCCGAATGGTGGCGCGGTCAAGACGAGCTATTGGTTGCGGCCTCAGCCGAAAAATTGTCTGCTGGCGATCCACGACAGTGGACTAACTCCGTAGCGATCAAATGACTGGGAGGTCGAAATTGGCGAAACGGCTGCCATATCGCGAGGGCTCGGTCTTTCGGATTCCCCTGCCCGATGGAAGCTTTGCGAGCGGAGTGGTGGCGAGAATGGCCCCGCGAGGACGAATACTTCTGGGCTACTTTTTCGGGCCGAAAATGTTTTCGGCGGATATAGCCGCGAGCGATCTTCTGCCGAGTGAAGCTGTTCTCGTCGGGCGATTTGGCGATCTACATCTCATAGACGGCAAGTGGGAGATCTTTGGAGAGATGGGCGGCTGGAACCGGGCCGATTGGCCTATCCCAGAATTCATCCATCACGACGCGCTACACATCTTGCCAGACACGATCGTCCGATATTCAGACGACGATATCGTCCTGGGAACCAGAGAACGGAGACCTGTGATCCCAACAGGCCTCGCTGAAGATGGACTGATGGGTGCGGAGTTTGTCGAAATCAGTTTGAGCGAGCTACTGGCGGACAGACCGTAAATGCGGGTAGTTGGCTTGCGCACCTGCCAATTTTCTAACCTCGACCGATCCACCCCACAGCCGGCAATATCTTGCCGGGATTCATGATGTTTTGCGGGTCGAGCGCCTGCTTGATGGAACGCATGATATCGACACCGTGGCCGAGTTCGCTGCGCAGGAAGCCGATCTTGCCCTGGCCGATGCCGTGCTCGCCGGTGCAGGTGCCGTCCATGGCGATCGCCCGCAGGTTGAGCCGCGCGACGAATTTCTCCGACAGCGCGATGTCATTGGGGTCGTTCACATCCATCAGCACCAGCACGTGGAAATTGCCGTCGCCGGCATGGCCGACGATCGGCGCGATCAAGCCCATTTCGGCGATGTCGGCCTCGGTCTCGGTGACGCATTCGGCAAAGCGCGAGATCGGCACGCAGACATCGGTCGACAGGCCCTTGGCGCCAGGCCGCAGTGTCAGCGAGGCCCAGTAGGCGTCATGCCGGGCCTTCCACAGTTTGGTGCGTTCCTCGGCGACGCTGGTCCACAGGAACGGCCCGCCGCCATTTTCCTCGGCGATCATGCCGAAGGTTTCGGCCTGTTCGGCCACGCCGGCATCGCTGCCGTGGAACTCGACGAACAGGCACGGGCTCTCGGGATAATCGAGCTTGGAATAATTCTTCATCGCCCGCATCTGCAGCGCGTTGACCAGCTCGATGCGCGCCACCGGGATGCCCATCTGGATCGTGGCGATGACGGCGTTGCAGGCCGCCTCGACACTCGGAAACGGACAGACGCCGCCGGAGATCGCCTGCGGAATGCCTTGCAGCTTCAATGTCAGCGAGGTGATGATGCCGAGCGTACCTTCCGAGCCGACCAGCAGCCGCGTCAGATCGTAGCCGGCCGAGCTCTTTTTCGCCCGCTTGCCGGTCGTCACCGTCTCGCCATCGGCCATGACGGCCGTCAGCGACAGCACGTTCTCGCGCATCGTGCCGTAGCGCACCGCATTGGTGCCGGACGCCCGCGTCGCCGCCATGCCGCCGAGCGAAGCATTGGCGCCGGGATCGATCGGAAAGAACAGGCCGGTGTCGCGCAGATGCCGGTTCAGATCCTCGCGCGTCACACCGGGCTCGACCGTGCAATCGAGATCCTGCGGATTGACGGAAAGAATGCGGTTCATGCGCGAGGTGTCGACTGAGATGCCACCGCCGGGCGCATTGGTGTGGCCTTCCAAAGAAGAGCCGACGCCGAAGGCGATTACCGGCACGCGGTGCGCGGCGCAGGCGCGGACGATCTCCTGCACTTCTGCCGTCGTCTCCGGGAAAGCCACGCCATCGGGCGCCTGTGTCGGAATGTAGGTGGTCGTATGCGCATGCTGGGAGCGGATAGCCTGGCCGGTCTGAAAGCGCTCGCCCAGCTGTTGCTTGAGGATGCCAAGCACCGCGGCGATGCCTTCCTCGTTGCGTTCGACCGGATTGAGGTCGCTCAGAGCCATAAATTCCTCCGCGAATGGACCAGCGTCCATGCTTGTTATGCGATTATGGATGCGTAGTCTCAGCGGCCACGCCGTGTCCAGCACCAGAACAAGGAAGTTTCAATGTCCATCCCCGCCCCGTTCGTCTCCAAGCCCATGGACATCGAGAAGGACTGGATCGACTACAACGGCCATCTCAACATGGCCTATTACAACGTGCTGTTCGACCGCTGCTCGGACGAAGCCTTCGAGGCGATGGGCATGGGGCTGGACTACGTGAAGGGGCGCCGCCTCACCATCTACACCGCCGAAGTCCATGTCTGCTACGTCCAGGAACTGCATCTGGACCACAAGGTCCAGGTGTCCTTCCAGCTCATCGACCATGACGAGAAGCGGCTGCGGGCCTACCAGGAAATCCGCCATGTCGACGGCTGGCTCGCCGCCACCTCCGAGACACTGTCGCTGCATGTCGACATGTCGGGGCCGAAGGTCGCGCCCTTCCCCGCCGATGTGATGGCCAAGGTCGAAGCCATGCGCGCCGCCCATTCGGTGCTGCCGATGCCCGAGCGTGCAGGCCGTTCGATCGGCATCAAACGCAAATAGGGCGAGGGCGACACCTGTCCGAACAGAGTGACGGGACATCAAAGCCACACCGGCGAGCCAAAATCACCGAACCCTCAAATCGGCTGGCACCCCGTGCTTGAAGCCACCCGGCACCCGCATTAACCTTACCGAGGTTTTAACGGGAACAAGCCAATTGAGCCGTTGAACGACTCAGCAGAGCGGTCGAAAACGTCCGCACTGGGTTGTTTTACGGACGGCGGGGCGAAGCCGGTTCGAGGGACGTGCATGAAAACCGACATCAAGGTCGAGGTGGACAGGCTGGCCGCCGATCCGCGCATCACCGACTATGATTTCTGGCGTTCGCTCAAGAACGTCGACAACGAGATATTCCACATCGCCAACAACAACGAGCCGATCCCGTTCGACATGATCCGCTGGCGCAGCATTTTGAAGCGCGCCCGCCTGAAGCGCGGTCACGCATAGGCTGGCGAAACGGCTCGCGAAAACATCAAATCACGCAGTTCACGGCGACCGCTTCACCGCCGCCAGCGGCGAGCGCGCCACCACCGGTGACGACTGGATGATGGCCGTGTTCGTCATCGCATAGGGAATGATCCGGTCGATCACCCGTTCGAGTTCGGCCACCGAGCCGACATGCGCGAGCGCGATGAAGCAATCCTCGCCGGTCACGCGGTCGCATTGCGCGATCTCCGGCGTTTCGCGGATGATCTCGGCCACCACGGACAATTGCCCCGGCACCGGCCGGATACGCAGCCATGCCGACAGCTTCAGGCCCAGCGCGGCGGGGTTGATCTTGACGCAATAGGCCTCGATCACGCCGTTTTCCTGCAGCCGCTTGATGCGCTCGGCGACACTCGGCGCCGACAGGCCGACCGAACGCGCCAGCTCCGCCGTACTGGCGCGCGCATCCTTTTCCAGCAGGCGCAGGATCTTCATGTCGGCCGCGTCGAGATCGATATTTTCAGTTCGAAGGCGTTTCACGGATAAGTCCTTGCCTTTCGAAATAATATTGCGAGAGTAGTCGGCCATTCGCCATATAAAGTGGAAGAACTGCCTGCGATACTGATCCGATGGACGATCAGACGCAAGCCCCCGTTTCCCGCCCTGCTCCCGCCTTCGACGGCCTGGCGACAAGGCTGCCGCCGCATGTCTGGTTCGGCGTCAGCGCCGTCTTCCACTATCTCGGCCCGGCCTTCGCCGTGCTGCTTTTCTCGCATGTCGGCGTGCTCGGCATGGCTTGGCTGCGCATCGCCACCGCGGCGCTGATCTTCGCGCCGCTGACGCGCCCCTGGCGAAGCTTCGCCCGCGCCGATCCGCCGACACGCCTGCTGTTGCTGGCCTTCGGCGCTTGCCTGGCGGTGATGAACTGCTCGTTCTACCTGGCCCTCGCCCGCTTGCCGATCTCGCTGGTTGCGGCAATCGAATTCGTCGGCACCATCGGCGTCGCGCTGATCGGCCTCAGGAGCGCCCGCAACCTGGTTGCCCTTGCGGTGGCCGTCACCGGCACCTTGCTGTTGATCGACGTCAAATGGTACAGCGATCCCGTCGGCCTGTTCTGGGCTTTCCTCAACGGCGCGCTCTTCGTTGGCTACATCGTGCTCGGCCACCGTGTCGCCCGTTCCGGCGCCGTCGACGGCATTGCGGGCCTCGGTGCCGCCATGGCGGTGGCCTTCATCGTCGTGCTGCCGATCGGCTTCAGCGACGCGCTGCCGGCTTTCTTCTCGCCGCCACTGCTCATTGCTGCAATAGGCGTCGGCATCTGCTCCTCGGTCATTCCTTATATCTGCGACCAGCTTGCCATGTCGCGATTGCCGCGCTCGAGTTTCGCGCTGATGCTGTCGCTGCTGCCGGTCACCGCGACGCTGATCGGCGTCATCGTGCTGCGCCAGATTCCAAGCCTCGGCGATTGCCTGGGGATCGCACTAGTCGTCGCCGGCGTTGCCTTCCACAAGCCTCCATCCAGCGACTAGACACCGGGAAAACCGTTTATCGTCAATTGCTTGCACAAGTGCCGAGTCGGTTCCCGATCTCATCTGACTGCGACAAGACGTCTGGAATTGAACCAAATCCGCCTTCGAGCCGTTGACCCCCACGAAAACGGCTTGGAGTGACACAATGGACTGGAAACGGACCAGGGAGCCTGCCGACGCTTGGCACATGACGGACGACCTTCATGTCGAGCATGGCAAGGGCGACCCGTTCGCGGCGGCCATCCGCGCCACCCGCATGTCGATGATCATCACCGATCCCCGGCGGCCCGACAACCCGATCGTCTTTGCCAATGACGCGTTCTTGCGGCTGACCGGCTATGAACGCCACGAGGTGCTGGGCAAGAACTGCCGCTTCCTGCAGGGGCCGAAGACCGACAAGGAAGCTGTCGGACAGATCCGCACCGCAATCGAGGACAAAGCCGATGTCAGCGTCGACATACTGAACTATCGCAAGGACGGTTCAACCTTTTGGAACGCGCTCTACATCAGCCCTGTCTCTAACGACAAAGGCGAGGTGCAGTTCTTTTTCGCCTCGCAACTCGATGTCTCGGACCGCAAGCGCTCGGAGCATCGCATCACCGCCGACAAGGACCGCTTCGAGAAAGCGGTGAAGGAACGCACCGCGGAACTGGAAGCAGCACTGGAGGCGCAGACCACCTTGCTGCACGAGGTCGATCATCGGGTGAAAAACAATCTGCAGATGATCTCTTCCCTGATTATCATGCAGCGCCGCACCATAAAGGATGAGGCGACCAGGCATTCGCTGACCACAATGCTGGAGCGCATCGAAGCACTCAGCACCGTGCATCGCCGGCTCTACCAGTCGAAGGATGTCAGCCGGTTCGACGTCTCGGATTTCGCCAAGGACCTGGTGACGGATCTGCTGACGGCCTCGGGGCGCTCAGGGATCAAGCCGAAACTCGAGCTCGACCCAATCGTGATTTCAGCCGAGAAGGCGACGCCTGTCGCCCTGATGGTCAATGAACTCGTCACCAATGCCTTGAAGCACGCTTTCAAGGAGGGATCGGACGGGACCACGGCGGGGCGCATCGGCATCAAGATGAGCCAGCCCGACGGCCACTTCAACATCGAGGTGTCCGACGACGGCGTCGGCATGGCCGAGGCCAATGGCGACGCCTCGTTCGGCATGCGCCTGATCAAATCGCTCGCCCGCCAATTGCACGCCGACATCGAATGGCGTGACGCCGGCCCCGGCACCAAGGTCGTGATCTCGATGCCAAACGAACCGCAGCAAAAAGGACTCTCTCATGACTGACCCGCTCAAGGTCCTGATCGTCGAGGATGAAGCGCTGTTGGCGATGGAACTGGAAAGCCTCGTCGAGGAGGCTGGCCATAGCGTCGTCGGCTGGGCGACGTCTTCGGCGGAAGCAAGAAGCATGGTCGAGTCCACGGATGCCGACATCGCCTTTGTCGACATTCACCTCACCGACGGCCCGACCGGCGTCGACGTGGCCCACTATATCGGCGAGAAGAAACGTTCGATGGTGGTGTTCATGACCGCCAATCCGAAACGCATCCCCGATCATTTCGCCGGTGCGATCGGCGTCATCGCCAAGCCCTATACGATGAACGGTCTGACGTCGGCATTGCGGTACTTGCAGGAAGGCGTGCGCCGCCCGCCGCCGGTCTCCACGCGGCCGGCCGGCTTCACCCTGTCGCCGGCCTTCGAAGCGGTCTGGGCGCCCGCCGCCTAAGCCAGTTTCTCCTTCAGGAAGGCGATCGTCCTACCCCAGGCTAGGTCGGCCGCCTTCTTGTCGTAGCGCGCCGCCGACGTATCATTGTTGAAGGCATGGTTGGCGCCTTCATAGACATAGACCGTGTATTCGACATGCGCGGCATCGAGCGCCTTCTTGAAGGCATCGATGCCGGCATTGGTGCGATCGTCCAGGCCGGCATAGTGCAGCAGCAACGCGGCCTTGATCTTCGACGCGTCGGCGGCATTCGGCTGCATGCCGTAATAGGCGACGCTGGCGGCGAGGTCGGGCGCGTTGACGGCCAGCATGTTGGCCGTGCCGCCGCCCCAGCAGAAGCCGATGGCGCCGACCTTGCCGTTGCCATCCTTGTCGGCCTTGAGGAAGGCGACTGTCGCCACGGCGTTGGCGACGGTCTGCGCCGGATCGAGTTTGGTGAACATGTCGCGCGCCTTGTCCTCGTCATCAGGCGTGCCGCCAAGCGGCGACAGGAAATCCGGCGCCAGCGCCACGAACCCCTCCAGCGCCACGCGCCGGGCGACGTCGCGTATATGCGGGTTGAGCCCCCGGTTTTCGTGGATGACGATGACGGTGCCGAGCTTACCCGTCTGGTTCGCCGGCTTGACCAGATAGCCCTTCATCTCGCCGCCGCTGCCGGGATAGGTGATGTCCTCGCCTTTCACGCGGGCATCGTTTTCGGCGACGATCGCCGCCTGGGCGGAATTCGCCGCCAGCATCGGCGCGATCGCCGCCGCCGCGGCACCCGATCCGGCAAGCCTGGTCAGCTGTTCCATGAAGCGGCGGCGATCGAGCGTCAGATGCGTGTATTCGTCATAGGCATCGATCATCGCCCGGGTGATGTCAGGTTTGTCAGCGATGGTGGATCTGGTCACGGGGGCGCTCCTCGACTTTGATGTCCTTGCGTTCGCAAGATAGGGGCGAGCCTCACATCGTCCAGTCACGGCTCGGTGACGCTTCCGTTCCCTGGCAAGCTGCGGCAACCATCATCACAATTTTGTCATCGGCGACGAATCTTGATGGCACTGCCACAATGGTGGGGGAAACTGACTATCCGGCCGCCCCATGGCGCGGTCACGGCCCCGAAGGGTCCGATCTGAAAGGAAATGCCGATGACCGTGCCTTCGCCGATCCTGGCAACCGCCTTCATGCTTGCCACAGCCGCCATTCTGGCGATGCGCGCAACCATTGTGGCGGCGAACCGCAAGTCCATGGTCAAGGTCCGCAGCCGCCAGCGCCATCCGGCAAACACGAAAACCCAGGGTTGAGGTGAAGTCATGGACGTACAGGATATCGTGAACACCGTCTCGCAGAAGGCCGGCCTTGACCAGGCAACGACCGAAAAAGTCGTCGGCACCATTTTCTCGGTGCTCGAGCACGAGGCCGAAGGCACCAGCGCCTCATCCTTCTTCGCCAAGATTCCAGGCGCCGATGCATTGGCGCAGAAATATGACGTCATGGCCGCCGCTCCGGCCGGCGCCGGTGGCGGCTTCCTGTCCTCGCTGCAAGGCGCGCTTGGCGGCGTTCTCGGCGAAAAGGCAGGCGCGCTGGTCAACGGCCTCGCCGCGCTGAAGGCATCCGGGCTCGACATAGCGCAGATCCAGAAGGCCGGCGCCACGCTGGTCCAGCAGGCCGAAGCCGCGGCCGGCCCCGATCTGACCAACCAGGTGCTCGGCTCGGTGCCTGGCCTCAAGAGCCATCTCGGGCTCGGCTAGCGCCAAGACCGCTTTGGTTAGCGCGACACAGCTATTTCGGCAGCGCGTACGCCATCACATAATCCCCCGGCTTGGTGCCGACCGAGCCGTGGCCGCCGGCAACGATGACCACGAACTGGCGCCCGTCGGCGACCGTGTAGGTCATTGGCGTCGATTGCCCGCCTGCCGGCAACCGGGCCCGCCAGAGCTGCTTGCCTGACGTCAGGTCATAGGCGCGCAGATAGTCGTCGACCGCCGCGCCCAGGAAGGCGACGCCGCCGGCGGTGATCATCGGCCCGCCAATGCCGGGCACGCCGACCTTCAGCGGCAACGGCAGCGGCGTCATGTCGTAGACGGTGCCGTTGCGGTGCTTGTAGTTGATCGTGCCCGTCCTGAGGTCGACGCCTGCGACATAGCCCCACGGCGGCGCCTGGCAAGGGATGCCCAGCGGCGACAGGAGCGGCCCCATCACCACCGCATAGGGCGCGCCCTCATTGCGGTTCAGCCCCTGTTCGCTGCCCTTGGTGCTGTCACCCGGCGGCGGCACGTCGGCGCGGGGAATGAGTCTCGACGTAAATGCCAGGTAGGTCGGCATGCCGAACATCACCTGCCGCACCGGATCGACCGCCACCCCGCCCCAGTTGAAGACGCCGAAATTGCCGGGATAGACCAGCGATCCCTGCAGCGAGGGCGGCGTGTAGCGGCCTTCATAGCGCAATTTGTGGAAGGCGATGCGGCAGGCCAGCTGGTCGAACATGGTGATGCCCCACATATCGGCATCGGTCAGCGGCTTCGGGTTGAAGGAGAGATCGGAGGAAGGCTGCGTCGGCGACGTGTGGTCCCCCTCGATGGCGCCGCCGGGCGCCGGCACTTCCTTGACCGCGATCACTGGTTCGCCGGTGCGCCGGTCGAGCACATAGAGGTCGCCCTGCTTGGTCGGCCCGACCAGCGCCGGCACGACGGAACCGTCGGCCTTGGTGATGTCGATCAGGCTCGGCTGCGCCGGAACGTCCATGTCCCAGAGATCGTGGTGCACAGTCTGCCGCACCCATTTCAACTGCCCGGTGTTGAGGTCGAGCGCGGTGATCGAGGAGGAGAATTTCTCGACATTGGCGCTGCGTCCGGCGCCAAGCTGGTCCGGCGTCTGGTTGCCGAGCGGCACGTAGAGCAGGCCGAGCTTTTCGTCGGCGCTCGGCGTCGACCACATGTTGGGCGAGTTGGCGGTGTAGGTCTGGCCGGCCGGCAGCGGCGTCGTCTGGTCCGGATTGCCGGAATCCCAGTTCCAGATCAGTTTGCCGGTGCCCGCATCATAGGCGCGGATGACGCCGGACGGCTCCTGCGTCGAATAATTGTCGTTGACCGCGCCGCCGACGATGATCTTGCCGCCTGATATCAGCGGCGCCGAGGTCGAGTAGTAATAGCCCGACTTCGGGTATGGCATGCCGGTCAAAAGATTGAGCGTGCCGCCCTCGGCGAAGGCAGGACAGACCTGCCCGCTGGCGGCATCGAGCGCGATCAGCCGCGCATCCGAGGTCGGCAGGTAGACGCGGGCAGCACAAGGCTGGCCGGCGGCGCCGGTGGCATCGGCATAGTAGGACACGCCGCGGCAGGTCTGGTGCTGGCGGTCCTTATCGAGCTTGATCTTGGGATCGTAGCGCCATTTTTCCTTGCCGGTCGCGGCGTCCACCGCGATGGCGAAATTGTGCGGCGTGCAGATGTAGAGCGTGTCGCCGATCTTGAGTGGCGTCACCTGATAGGTGGTCTCGCCGATGTCGTCAGGCCCCTTCACGTCGCCGGTGCGGTAGGTCCAGGCCGGCTGCAGATTGGCGACATTGTCCGGCGTGATCTGGTCAAGCGGCGAATAGCGCTGGCCGAACTGCGTGCGCCCATAGAAGTGCCATTCGCCCGCCGGCACTTCATTGCCAAGATTGGCATTGGGAATCACCTTGTCGGTATCGAGCGCACCGGCAATATCTTTGGGGTCCGTCGTCATCGAATAGCCGGCCACAGCCAGCGATGCCAGCACGGCCAGGATCAGCGGCGCGCGCCCGTCAGGCCCGGCAAGGCCTCGCCTTGCCCACGGCGTCAGCAGCCACAGCGCCACCAGCACGATGATGCCACCGCGCGGGCCGAGTTCCCACCAGTCGAAGCCGATTTCCCAGACCGCCCAGGCCAGCGTGCCGATCACGATCGCCGCATAGAGCCAAAGCGCCGTGGACCGGCGCCGGTAGAGCAGCCAGGCGGCGATCAGAAAAGCGAGACCGACGACGATGTAATACCAACTGCCCCCCAGCGAAGCCAGCCGGATGCCACCGCCACCAAGCGCCAGACCGAGGAGAAAGAGAACGAGAGAGGTGATGGTGACAGCCAAGATGATACTCCTTCGACTGTTGCGCGCTCGCGCGGCCACGGGCAACCCGGTGCACCGCTCCTGCCCTGCGCACAGCTTTCTCCCGCCTGCCCCGCCTGTCAAGCTGCCCACACGCCAAGGTGGCAATCCATCTTGCCTACGTCAGGGTTTTCCCGCAGTCTCCATGGATCATCTTTCCCGTGGAGCAAGCAACATGCCGTCACTCGTTTCGCCACTGACGCGCATGGCGCTTGTGCTCTACTGCCTCGTCCCGCTCTTTGCTGGCACTGCGGCCGCGCAGGCGCAGACAATCAGCGAGATCAACAAGGCGAACGGCTTTCATGAGATGCTGATGGGCATTGGCCCGGGTTTCACCGCGGCCGTGAAATCGGCGCCGGGAACGCCGCCACGAAAGGTCCAGGACGCCCTTGCCGCCGCTATGGAAGGTGCCTTTGACCCGGAGAAGATGGAAGCGGCCATCGAAGCCCGGATGGCGGACAAGCTCAGCGCCAGGGACTTGTCCGAACTGGCCTCGTTTTATGCGTCACCCCTGGGCAAACAGGTCACCGCGCTCGAGATCCAGGCTTCGTCGCCGCAAGCAAGGGAGGCCAAGAAGATCGAGGGCGCCAAAATCCTCGGCGAGCTTCCGTCCAGGGATCCGGCCAGGTTCGCATTGTACAGGAAGATGATGGACGATATCAGCGCCGTCGACACCGGCGAAGCCGTCGGCTTGAACATGGGCTATGCGATGCTTTCCGAAATGCTGGGCGCGGCCGGAAAGCCCCTGCCCGACGACCAGGTCATGGCCCTGCTGCGCAAGCAAACCGATGGGCTTCGCCGTGACATCGACAACGATGCCATGGAAGCCGCAGCCTATATCTATCGGGATATGTCCATGGCCGACCTGAAGCTCTATGAGGCCTTCCTGGCCTCACCCGCCGGCAGCCGCTACTACGACCAGATGCAGGTCGCGCTGGGCGCGGTGATGACGGACGAGGCACGCTCCTTCGGCCATCGATTTTTCGTCGCCCTCGGTTACCGCAAGGCGTGAACCGCGATATCCGGCATTTTACCCGGAACAAAACGTAGACAGTTCTGGTCTTTCCCTGCCGAATCACTACATTCGGGGGGAAGATGTCCGGCTTTTCCGAAGACATGCCCTTTTTCGACGAACCCAATGCGCGGCCGACGGCCCCGTCGGGCATTGCCGCGCGCGCCATGGCTGCCCGCGGCGGCCAGAACAGCGCGCCTGATTATCTCAAGGGGCTGAATCCGGAACAAAGGCTGGCGGTGGAGACCACCGAAGGCCCGGTTCTGGTGCTGGCCGGCGCCGGCACCGGCAAGACGCGTGTGCTCACCACCCGCATCGCCCACATCCTTGCCACCGGCAAGGCCTTCCCCTCGCAGATCCTCGCCGTGACCTTCACCAACAAGGCCGCGCGCGAGATGAAGCAGCGCATCGGCATCCTGATCGGCGAAGGCAATGTCGAGGGCATGCCCTGGCTCGGCACCTTCCATTCGATCGGCGTGAAGCTGTTGCGCCGTCATGCCGAGCTTGCCGGCTTGCGTTCCGACTTCACCATCCTCGACACCGACGACGTCGTGCGGCTGATCAAGCAGCTGATCCAGGCCGAGGGCCTCGACGACAAGCGCTGGCCGGCCAAGCAGTTCGCCCAGATGATCGATGGCTGGAAGAACAAGGGGCAAGGTCCGGCCGATATCGCAGAGGGCGACGCGCGCAGCTTCGCCAACGGCAAGGGCCGCGAACTCTACAAGGCCTATCAGGAGCGGTTGCAGACGCTGAACGCCTGCGACTTCGGCGACCTGCTCTGCCACCCCATCCGCATCTTCCGCGCCAATCCGGACGTGCTGAAGGACTATCACCGGCGCTTCAAATACATCCTCGTCGACGAGTACCAGGACACCAACACCGCCCAGTACATGTGGCTGCGCCTGCTGGCGCAGCGGCCGGACGCCGGGCGTGCGGCAACGTCGACGGATTTGCGATCGTCCGAAGGCCGCAAGCCCGACCGGGCGTCGGCCGGCCAGGTCGCCCCCGCGGAGGCCAGCGAGCGAAGCTCGCATGCGGCCGTGAGCGAAAACAAAGTCAATATTTGCTGCGTCGGCGACGACGACCAGTCCATCTATGGCTGGCGCGGCGCCGAGGTCGACAACATCCTGCGCTTCGACAAGGATTTCCCGGGCGCCACCATCATCAGGCTGGAGCGCAACTACCGCTCGACCGCGCACATCCTTGGCGCTGCCTCCCACCTCATCGCCCACAATGAGGGCCGCTTCGGCAAGACGCTGTTCACCGACCGCAACGACCCCGAGGACGGCAAGGTCAATGTCCACGCCGCATGGGATTCCGAGGAGGAGGCCCGCGCCATCGGCGAGACCATCGAGGCCTATCAGCGGCAGAAGCACAATCTCAACGACATGGCGATCCTGGTGCGCGCGTCCTTCCAGATGCGCGCCTTCGAGGACCGCTTCATCACGCTCGGCCTCAACTACCGCGTCATCGGCGGCCCGCGCTTCTACGAGCGCATGGAAATCCGCGACGCGCTGGCCTTCTTCCGCGTCGTTGCCAACAGCGGCGACGACCTCGCCTTCGAGCGCATCGTCAACGTGCCGAAGCGCGGCCTGGGCGAAGCCACCATCCGCCAGATCCACGATACGGCGCGCGCGCTGCGCATCCCGATGCTGGAGGCCGCCGGCAATCTCGCCGAGAGCGACGAGTTGAAGCCGAAACCACGCGCCGCGTTGCGTGAAGTGGCCGCCAATTTCGAGCGCTGGCAGAAGGCGCTGGAAACCAAGCCGCACACCGAGCTCGCCGAGACCATTCTCGAGGAGAGCGGCTACACCGACATGTGGAAGAACGACCGCTCGGCCGAAGCGCCGGGCCGGCTGGAGAACCTCAAGGAACTGATCCGCTCGATGGAGGAGTACGAGTCGCTGCGCTCCTTCCTCGAGCATGTCGCGCTGGTCATGGATGCCGAGCAGAATGCCGGGCAGGACGCCGTCTCCATCATGACGCTGCATTCTGCCAAAGGCCTCGAATTCGAGACGGTTTTTCTGCCCGGCTGGGAGGAAGGCCTGTTCCCCCACCAGCGCGCGCTCGATGAAGGCGGCCGCTCCGGGCTGGAGGAAGAGCGCCGGCTGGCCTATGTCGGTCTCACCCGGGCCAAGAAGAACCTGCATATCTGGTTCGTCTCCAACCGCCAGATCCATGGGCTCTGGCAATCGACCATCCCGTCGCGCTTCCTCGAGGAACTGCCGGAATCCCATGTCGAGATCGCCGAAAGCGGCAATTCCTATGGCGGCTACGGCAACCCCTATGGCGGCGGCTCCTTCGCCTCCGGCCGTGGTGGCCGGCAGAACCCCTACGGCGCCTCGCGCTTCGACAGTGTCGGCGCCAACGCCGAAAAATCCGGCGCTTTCTCCAACACCTATTCGACGCCTGGCTGGCAGCGCGCGCAGGCCAACCGCACCGAAGCGACCGACCGCAACTGGGGCACGCGCTCCGGCCACCAGGTCGAGCGCATCGGCTATGGCGAGACCGACAGCGGTTACGGCGCCGGCCGCACGAGCGTAAAGGGCCGCACCATCGACGGCGAGCTGGTCGCCAAATCCGTCGCCGACAAGCCGTCGCCTTTCAGCGTCGGCGACCGCGTCTTCCACCAGAAATTCGGCAACGGCAACATCTCGGCCATCGAGGGCAACAAGCTGACCATCGACTTCGACAAGGCCGGCCAGAAACGCGTGCTGGACGGGTTCGTCGCGGCGGTGTGAGCTGCCCTCCCGAGCAGCTCTCGGCGCCATTCCAAAAACGGCAGTGCCTTCCTCACCGATACCGTGCCTGGTTCCACTTGTGCCCGAGCAGCGACAGGATGATGATCAGCCCGTTGAAGAACTGCACGTAGAAGCCGCTCAATCCCGCCGCCACGACGCCGGTCTGGATGAACGACACGGTGACCGCGCCGATGGCGCCGCCGACGACCGTGCCAATGCCGCCCCAGGTCGGGGTGCCGCCGACGAACACCGAGGCCAGTACCGGCAGGAGATAGCCGTCGCCGGCTGTCGGCCACCAGGTGAAGTTGATCATCACCGAGAACGTGCCGGCGATCGCGGCGCCGATGCCGACGAAGACGAACACTTTCACCCGCACGCGCTTGACGTCGATGCCCATCTGCTGGGCGCTGTCGGGATTGTCGCCGACCACCCTCACCTGTGCGCCGAAGCGATGCCTGTTGTAGAGCATCGCCGACAGCACGACGAAGGCGATCGCCCAGAAGATCTGCACCGGAACGCCCAGGATCTGGCTGGAGAAGATCCTGTAGGCCCAGCTGCCGCTGAGGCTGGTCAGCGACATCGATTTGCCCTCGTTGATGATCTGGATCAGGCCGCGCAGCAGGAAATTCATGCCGAGCGTGGCGATTAGCGACGACAGCCCGCCATAGACGACCAGCGAGCCGACGAGGAAGCCGAGCAGCATGCCGGTGACTAGTGCCGCCGCAATGCCGAGGAACGGATCGTAGCCGGCCTGCACCACCAGGGCGAAGACCCAGGAGGCAAAGCCCATCGTCGCCGGAAACGACAGGTCGATCTCGCCGCAGGTGACGACGAAAACCAGCGGCACCACCACGAACAGCGCCACGGGCAGCGTCGTCAGCACCGAGCTGTAGAGATACCAGGTGGTGAACACGGTCGGGTTGGCGACCAGGAACACCGCCATCATGACGATGAACACGGCGAGCGTGCCGAGCGAGGCGCGGTTGTCGAGGACGAAGCCGCGCAGCCAGTGATCGGACGGATGTTTCCACTCTTGGCGGGCGGACCCGGCATGAGCGCGCAGAGGGCTTTCGAGATCGGGTTCCATGGTCTTGCTCATCGCGCTTGCTGCTCCGCTTCGCCGGCCTCGCGCAATCCGGGCAATCCGCCGGGATGTGCGACGTCCTCCATGAAATTGATCAACTCTTCCGCCGATTTGACCGCGCTGCGGTCGGCGGTCAGCGCCACCTTGCCGCGATCGAGCACCACGAAGCGGTCGGCGATGTCGAAGACATGGTGGATGTTGTGGCCGATGAACAGGATCGAGCGTCCGCTCGCCCGCACCTGGCGCACGAAGTGGAACACCTTGGCGGTCTCGGTCAGCGACAGCGCCGTCGTTGGCTCGTCGAGGATGATCAGCTCGGCCTGCTTGTAGATGGCTCGCGCGATCGCCACGCCCTGGCGTTCGCCGCCCGACAGCTGGCCGACGATCGAGTGCGGCGTGAACACTTTCGAGGTGAAGCCGATCTCGCGCATCAGCCGGCTCGCCTCCTCGATCTCCTTGTTGACTTTCAGCCAGCCCATGAAGCCGGTCAGTTCGCGGCCCATGAAGATGTTGCGCACGATGGTCTGCTGCACGGCCAGCGCCCGGTCCTGGAATACCGTCTCGATGCCGGCGTCGCGCGAGCGCGCCGCGCTCCAGCCGTTCACCTGCTTGTCGCGCACGAGGATGTCGCCGCTGGTCGGCCTGACCACGCCGGACAGGATCTTGATCAGCGTCGACTTGCCGGCGCCATTGTCGCCGATGAGGCCGACCACCTCGCCACGGTCAACGCTGAGATTGACGCCGCCCAGCGCATAGACCTGACCGTAGGATTTCGTGATATCGCGCAGTTCGATGATGCGTTCGGCCATCGGATCCTCGCTTTCATTGTCACATGCCGGCCCTTTGCCGGCGGTCCTGCCGGCCGGGTCCAACCCGACCGGCAGCCTTGGGAGGTCAGCGCAGCGCCTGCTTGGCGAGCTCTGAGACGATCTCATAGTTCTGCGGCGTGACGAAGCCGGCACCGGTGTCGACATTCATCGGCGCCAGACCCAGCACCACTTGCTGGCAGAGGCTGAGGATCGGCAGATAGCCCTGCATGAATGGCTGCTGGTCGGCTGTCAGCTGCACCCAGCCACCCTTGAAGCCCTCGACGATCTGCGGGCTGGTGTCGAAGCCGAAATTGAAGATGTCGCCGGGCTTCCGACCCGCGGCCTGCATGTAGGTCGGCACATTGCCGAGCATCTGGCCGCCGGGATAGCCGACCGCCTTGACACCCGGATTGTTGAGCAACGCCGCGGTGATCACCGGGATGGCGAGGTTCGGATCGGCGGCCCACTCGGTTGCGGAATTGATTTGCACGACATCGACGCCGGCCTCTTTCAGGGCGGCGACCGTCCCACGCTCGCGTGCGCCCCGGCTCTCATTGTCGAATGGCCCGATCATGATCGCCTTGTCACCGGATTTCAGCCCGGCCAGCTTGAACGCCTCGGCGCCGAGCGCGCGGCCCTGCTGCTCCTGCTGCGCGCCGACATAGCCGCCGCCGAACGCCGCCGTCACCTTCGGCACCGGCACGTTCTGATACATCATCTTGATGCCGTCCTTATGCGCCTGCTCCGCCAGCGGCATGATCGCGTCTTCGCCTGGATGGCCCATCATGGCGATGCCGTTGGGCTTGACCGCGACCGCCTCGCGCAATTGCTGCACCATCTTTTCGACGTCCCAGCCGGAGAAGATGTAGTCGACTTTCGGGCCGAGGTCGGCCGCCGCCTGCTTGGCGCCATTGTAGACGATGGTGCCGAAAGCGTCGCCCTCGGCGCCGCCTACGAAGAAGCGGATATGGACATCTTTGCACCACTGGGCGTCGAGCGCCCGTGCCGGCAAGGTCGAGATTGCGGCGCAAAGCGCCGTGGCGGCGGCCACGACGGTCGTGCGCAGAAGTGTCGTTCTGATCGCGATGCTCATGCACTTGTCCTCCCATTGTTTCCCTCGTCAGCCGAGGGGCTCTTGACGATTGCTTCGCCACTTACGAACCGGCTCCTCCGCCGGCCAATCCTCTCACCAAATTTGTCCTCACGTCGGATTTTGCAGGTAGCTGGCGCCTCCTCGGCATTGCTTGAGATACTCCAGCGCCCGGATCTGGCCGGTGATCTCGAGAGCGTCGCGATAGACCGGGTCGTGCCAACCCTCTATGTCGATGGCGCCCTTGTAGCCGGCCAGCCGCAATTCGCTGATCACCCGCGTCCAGTCGCTGTCGCCGAAGCCGGGCGTGCGCATCTGTACGAAAGGCAGACGGCCGAACACGCCGTGCTCGCGGATGACATCCCAGCGCACGGTGGCGTCCTTGCCATGGACATGGAAGATGCGCGGCGCCCATTTGCGGATCTGCGGGATCGGATCGATCAGATAGACGAGCTGGTGGCAGGGTTCCCATTCGAGCCCGAGAGCCTCGTCCGGCACTTCGTTGAACATTAGCTCCCAGGCGTCCGGATTGTGGGCGATGTTCCAGTCGCCGGCCGCCCAATTGCCGTCCATGGCGCAATTCTCGAAGGCGATGCGCACGCCCTTGTCGGCGGCGCGCCTGGCCAGCGGCCCCCACACTTCGCGAAAGCGCGGCAGGCTGTCGGTCAGCTTCTTGCCGCGCAGGCGCCCGGTGAAGCCACTGACCATGGAAGTGCCGAACAGATGCGCATTGTCGATGACCGTTTCCCAGGCCGCGAGCACGCCGCGATCGACCTCGCCGCTCTCCAGTGGATTGCCAAAGACGCCGATGGACGAGACCGTGACATCGGCATCGCCGATCGCGTCGCGGATTTCGCCGGCAAGGCGTGGAAGATCCTTGCCGCCCAGCGTCTGCCAGAAGAAGGGCTGGATGCTCTCGAAGCCGAGCGGCAGGATCTGCTTGATATACGCCGCCGGGTCGTCGAGGTTAGCCCGCACCATGGTGCCGATCCTGATGTCGAGAAGCGGGTTTGGCATCATCGTGTTCCTATGAAATCGCCACGCGGCGTCCGGTTTCGGCGCTCTCGATCGCGCCGAAAACCATGGCCAGGCTCTTGATGTTGTCGGTGCCGCGCGTCTCCGGCTCGGTCCCGGTCTCGATGGCGTGGATGAAATCCCTTATGATGCCGAGATGACCGCCGACGCGGTCGGCTGGATCGAGCGGCGGCACGTCGATCGGCTGGGTCTTGGCGAACAGCCCATCGCGGCCCGTCGCCACCACCTCCGCCTTCAAGAGGTCATGGCCGTCCCAGATGAGGCTGCCACGCTCGGCGACGATGCGCCAGCTGCCTTCCCAGCTGGTGCGGAAGCCGTCGGCGCACCAGGAACCGGCATAGGTGAAGACCTTGCCGCCGCCGAGATCGAAGACCGCGCTTGCCGACGAGCCCTGCCGGTACCAGGAATTGGCCGGCTCCCATTCCTGGCAATAGACACCAGCCGGCTCGCCGCCGGCCATGTAGCGGGCGGCGTCGAAAGTGTGGATGGCCATGTCGAGCAGCAGCACATGCGCCATCTCCTCTCGAAAGCCGCCGAAATGCGGCGCGACGAAGAAATCGGCATGGATGCTGGTCGCCGCGCCAATGGCGCCGGAGTCCAGGAAGCGGCGGATGCGCCTGACATTGGCGACGTAGCGGCGATTCTGCACGACGGCATGGATGCGTCCGGCCTGGCGAGCCGCATCGACGATGGCGCGCGCGTTTTCAGGACTGTCGGCCAGCGGCTTTTCGGTCAAGAGATGGCAATTGTGGGCGAAGGCCGAAAGCGCGACCTCGCGCCGGGCAGCGGGAACGACGACATCGAACACCGCGTCGGGCCTGGTCTGGGAGAGCACCGCGTCAAGGCTGGTGCCGATGACGATGCCGGTGAGGTCGTATTCGTGCGCCCTCGCCTTCGCCCGCTCGGCGTCGAGGTCGACAAGGCCGACAATGGCAAGCCCATCGATCTGCCTCGCGGCATCGAGCCATTGCCTGCTCATCGCGCCGCAGCCGACGAGGACGACATTCATCATCCGGCGTTTCTCCTCCGCTCGGTCCCTCCAGACCGATCGTCACGGCATCCACGGCATCACCGTAAACGTTTTTCCGTAAACGTTTACGACAACACACCCGATAGCGTAGAATGTCAATTGGCAGCTCGCGAAAATCGTCTTTCGCCTTGGCCTCGGCACCGGCCAATGCTAGCGAAGCTCGGGGGAGAAAGTCTTTGGCGTCCAGCATCCACGACCTAGCGCGTCACCTGAACATTTCGATCGGCACCGTATCGCGGGCGCTGAACGGCCGAGCCGACGTCAATGCCGACACGCGCCAGCGCGTGCTCGACGCCGCCAAGAAGCTGAACTATTCACCCAACCAGTCCGGCCGCAGTCTCAGGCAAGGCGCGACCCATTCGATCGCCTTCATGCTGCAGCCGCATCCCGGCGACCAGCAATATGGCGAACCGTTCTTCATTCCCTTCCTGATCGGGGTCCAGGGCCGCCTTGCCGAAAGCGGGCTCGACCTGACCGTGGTGATGGGCGCGCCGGGCGACTATCAGCAGGAGCGCCTGCGCCGCGTCGTCGAGACCCGCCGCGCCGATGCCGTGCTGCTGGCCTGGACGCGGCGCCAGGACGAGCGCATCGATTATCTCACACAGGTCGGCTTCCCCTTCGCCACGCTCGGCCGCAGCCGCAGCGGCGGCAAGACCTATCCCTCGCTCGACCTCGATTTTGAGCAGGCAGGCAGCGACGCAGTCGACCGCCTGGTGGCGCGCGGCCACCGCCGCATTGCCGCCATCCGCCCTTCCCTCAATCTCAATTTCAGCCATCTGTTCCTCGACGGCTACCGCAAAGCCCTGAAGCGGCACGGCATCGAGGTCGACCCCGCGCTTATCGCCGACGGCTTCATCAACGAGGCCGGCGGCTACCAGGTGACGCCGCGCGTGATGCTGGCAAAGGACCGGCCGACAGCCATCATCTTCAACAACGACGCCATGGCCCTCGGCGGCTGCAAGGCGCTGGCCGAGATGGGCATCCGGCCGGGCCACGACATCGCGGTGACCGTCATCGTCGACACGCCGCTCTGCCGCTATTTTTCCCCGGCGCTGACCGCCTTCCGTCCGGCGCTGGAGCCGATGGGCCGGCGTCTGGCCGAAATGCTGCTGGCCTCGCTTCCCGCCTTCGCCGGCCCGGAAGGCCCGCGTATCATCCACGAAGTCTGGCCGCTGGAGCTGGTCGCGCGCGACAGCGATTGATGGCGCAAGCTATCAATCCACCTTCTTCTCGCCCCGCTCGCCGGCCTTGACGATGTCGCCCGTGGTGAACAGGATTTCCTTCAATTCCGCCCGCCAATCCTTCTTCTGGCGCAGCAGGAATTCCAGGTCCATCCCGAAATGCTTGAACTCCTCGCCTTGCGCGTTCTGCATGATGGCCCGCGCTTGCGGATCCTTCTCCACCGAGATGCGCTGTTCGTACCAGCCGATCGCTTCCGCCTCCTCGATCAGTGAGGTGATCATGCGGGCAAAGGTCCGCACCTTCTGCGACAGGTCTTCAGGCGGTTCGTGATACTGGTCGAAACCCATGTCGTCCTCCGTGGTTCATTCCCATGAATGCTCGGGAATGCCGCCGGTTCCGCATCACCGCTGCAATTCCGCCAATGCCCGCTCCAGCGGTGCCGGCGAAATCTGGATCGGGCCGGAGAACGGCACGTCCATGTCGAGGATCAAGTAGATCGCCCCGGCAATCAGCGCGGCCGAGACGACATAGGTTGCAAGCGTGATCACATTCTTCGGCGCCCTGAACCCGAAACTAGCGAAGATCAGCGCCAGCCACGCAACCAGCATGGCAATCAGCGGCCAGGGGATAGCGCCCTCCGACTGTTCGATCAGCACCCAGCGCATTTCCAGCACCTTCTGCAGGCGCTGACGCGCATCCTGCAACAGCGGGCCATGCGTCGCATCGGACAGCGTCAGCGCGTTCAGCCGCGTGCCGATCTCCGTCAAAAGATGTTCGGACAGCTGATTGGCGACGAGAGTCGTTTCACTGTTTTGCGACGAGGTGGCCACCACCCGCTGCACATAAGCGACCAGCGGCTGGCGCACCGCATCGGCTTCCGGCCCGTACTGGCGCAATGTCCTGTCGAGCAGGATGAGCTCCGTCGCATAGGCGTGCACATTGTGATCAATCGATTCGAAGGTGTTCTTGGCCGAATTGATCATCAGGCCGAGCACCAGCGAGGTCATGACGCCGAACAGATTGGCGGCGAGCCGCACGACATTGTTCGTGTCGTCGTCGCGATGCCTGGCCGGCAGCCTCGGCCATATCGCCATGCTGGCCAGCGGCGCCGCCGCCAGGCACAGGAAAATCACCAAGGCGATCAGGGCTTCGCGCATGAAGCGCATTTCTGCACGGCGTGCACCGCTTGCCAATGACCCCGGCACCGGTCACGCCGCGAAAGTCGCGGCAAGGACCGGGTGTCTCGCGAAAGCTCGCTCCTCACGACACCGGTGGCGCGCCGCCCTCTTCGGTGCGCCGCGCGATGAATTCGTCGAGCACTCCGGCGGTGGCGGCAGCCGAAGCGGGCGGCTCGAAATCGGCAAGGATGCGTTTCCAGATGCCGGTGGCGCGCTCGCTGGCGGTCTTTGATCCGCTTTGCGTCCAGTTGCCGAAATTCGACCAGTCGGCCACCAGTGGCTCATAGAATGCGGTGCGGTAGCGCGCCATGGTGTGGCCGGCCGAGAAGAAATGCCCGCCCGGCTGCACTTCGGCGATGGCCTCGAAACCGATCGCGTCGTCGTCGCCAGGCGTTGCCGCGCAAAGCTCGGCAATCGACTGCACCGCCTCGATGTCGGTGATCAGCTTCTCGAAAGAGACACTCAGGCCACCTTCCAGCCAGCCCGCTGCGTGAATACAGACGGTGGCGCCGGCAAGCACCGAGCCCCACAGGGCGAACTGCGACTCATGGGCTGCCTGCGCATCGGAAATGTTGGCGGCACTGCCGGCGCCTGAACGCCAGGGAAGGCCGATGAAGCGCGCCAATTGGCCGGCCCCCAGTGTCGCCTTGACGTGCTCGGGCGTGCCGAACGCCGGAGCGCCCGACTTCATGTCGACATTGGAAGAGAACGAACCGTAGAGCACGGGTGCGCCCGGGCGCACGATCTGCGCCAGTGCCAGACCGGCCAGCGCCTCGGCATGCTGCAGCGTCAGCGCGCCGGCGACCGTGATCGGCGCCATCGCGCCGGCCAGGCAGAACGGCGTGATGACCAGGACCTGCCCGGCGCGAGCGAAGTCGATGATGCCTTGCGCCATCGGAATGTCGAGCTGGCGCGGTGAATTGGTGTTGATGATGGTGTAGCAATGGGCGCCAGCGCGGAATTCATCCTCTGACAGCCCGCGCGCCAGCCGGATCATCTCGAACCCATCCTCGACCTGCGGCGTGCCGCGAGCGAAGACAAAGGGGAACTTGTCGGACAGCGTCAGCTGCGCGCGGTTGACGGCATAGTGGCGTAAACGGTTGTCGACATCCTGCGGCTCGATGCAGGGGCAAAGCATGTGCAGTACGTCGAAATGCTGGATGAGCTTGGTCAATTCCTCGAAGGCGCCGAGCGTTCCCGGCCGGCGGCCGCGTTCGAGATCGGTGACGTTGGGCGCGCCAGCGCCGGCGAGGAACGTCATCGAGCCGAGCTCGAGCAAAAGATCGCGGCTGCGGTCGCCCGCCAGCGCTGGAATTGATTTCGGCGCCGAGGCCAGTGCCGCGGCCACGATGTCGCGGCCGATGCGCACCATGTCGGTGTCCGGGTCCACAAACGCACCGGCGCGGGCGAAAATCTCCCGCGCCTGCCGCAAGAGCACCTTGATGCCGAGTTCCTCCAGCACGCGCAGCGCCGTGTCGTGGATGGAAGCCACCTGGTCATCCGAAAAGATCGGCTGCGGCAGGAACGGGTTCTTCAACGACCGGTAGTTGGGTCGGCGGCTGCTTTCGCTGCCGGCCTCGCCCGTGCGTCCACGCCGGCGCTCGCGCCTCATGTCTCGTGCCGCGTCATCGATCATCGAAAATCCTCCTCATTGCCGCATCGCCCTGCCCGAGGCATCGTAGGGCGACGCCGCGATGACGCGAGCCGGCCGTTCGACGCCGACAATGTGCACCGAAAGCGCCGTCCCCTCCTCGGCGAAATCGCCGTCGACCAACGCCAGCGCGACGCTCTTGCCGATCGTGTAGCCAAAGCCACCCGAAGTGACGAAGCCGACGCGCCGGCCGTCGCGCCAGACCGGCTCGAAGCCGCTGGCGTCGGCATCGACGGCGTCGACCTCCAGCGTCACGATCCGTTGCGCCACCCCAACGTTGCGCTCCTTCAGCGCCGCCTCGCGGCCGACGAACTCGCCCTTGTCGAAGGCAATGAACCGGTCGAGGCCGGTCTGGCCTGGCATGTAGCCCTGCGTGAATTCGCGCGACCAGATGCCGAAGCTTTTCTCCAGTCGCAGCGCATTCAGCGCGTAGTAGCCGATCTCGGCCAGGCCGAGATCCTCGCCGGCGGCGAGCAGTGTCTCACGCAACGTCGCATGCGTGGTTACCGGGCAGTTGATCTCGAAGCCCAGCTCGCCCGCGATGGAGAGGCGGGCAACCCGCGCCTGCACCATGCCGATGTCGAACGCGCCGCAGGCCATGAAGGGCAGTGCCGCGCCGCACACATCCTGATGCGTGGTGCGTTCCAGGATTTTGCGCGCATTTGGCCCGGTCAGCAGGAAGCCGCCCGTCGCGTCCGAGATGTCGGTGACCGTGACGCCCTCTCCTGCCTGTCTCTCGAACCAGCGCATGTGGAATTCCCTGAGATAGTAGGAGCCCATCAGCCAATAGTCGCCGTCGGGCCAGTTGATCACGGTGAGGTCGCCCTTCAGCCGCCCGTCCGGCCCGAGCATCGGCGCCAGCCGCGCCTGTCCGGCTTTCGGCAGCTTGCAGGCAAGCAGCCGATCGAGCCATGCCCTGGCATTTGGTCCCGTCACCGCATAGCGCGCATAGGCCGAGATATCGAGGAGACCGGCGGCCCGCCGCACCTGCAGCGCTTCATCGCCGACGATGTCGAAGGCGTTGGAGCGCTTGAGCGTGGTGTTCTCGCGAAAGCCCATCGGCGCGAAATAGGCCGGGATTTCCAGCCCCCACGACGCCGTCCATTCGCAGCCCGCCGCACTCATCCCGTCATAGGCGCCGGGGCGTTTCAAGGGCCGGCCCGCCGGCAGCCGCTCATTGGGGAAAGTCATGACGAAACGGCGCGCATAGAATTGCCGCGTCGTTTGTCTGAGATATTCGCGGTTGGCGGCGAAGGCGCCGTAGCGGGCAATGTCCATGCCGAAAATGTCGGCCTGCGGCTCGCCGTGGATCATCCATTCGGCCAGCGATTTGCCGACACCGCCGCCCTGGCTGAAGCCGGCCATGACGCCGCAGGCGACCCAGTAGTTTTTCAGGCCGCGCACCGGTCCGACGATCGGATTGCCGTCGGGGGTAAAGGTGAAAGCGCCGTTGACCCATTTGCGGACGCCGGCGCTCGCCAGGCAGGGAAAGCGCTCATGCGCCTTGGCGAGTTCCGGGCTGATGCGGTCTATGTCCTCCGGGATCAGCTCGATGCCGTAGTCCCATGGCGCGCCGTCCATGTTCCAATGCTTGGGGTTCTGCTCGTAGACGCCGAGCAGCACGCCTTTGCGCTCCTGGCGCAGGTAGGAAAAGCCGTCGAGATCGACCGCAAGGCCAAGCTCCCGGTCGAGAGCGGCGATCTCGGGAATGTCCTCGGTGACGAAATAATGGTGCTCCATCGGCGTCACCGGCAGGTCGACGCCGGCCATGCGGCCGAGCTGCTTTGCCCACAGCCCGCCGGCGTTGACGACATGCTCGGCGATGATGGTGCCCTGCTCCGTGACGACGTCCCAATGGCCGTCCGCGCGAGACTTCAACTCGGCGACACGGTTGCGCAGGATCACGTCGGCGCCGCGCTTCTTGGCGGCACCCGCATAGGCATGCGTCGTGCCATAGGGGTCGAGATGACCCTCATTGGCATCGTAGAGACCACCGAGCACGCCAGTGACGTCGACAATCGGACAGATTTCCTTGATTTCGTCGGGCGTCACCAGCCGGGCGGTTTCGATGCCGACCGACTGGAACACCGCCCATGCCGATTTCAGCCATTCCCAGCGCTGGGGATCGCTGGCCATGTTGACGCCGCCGGTCATGTGCAAGCCGATATCCCGGCCGGATTCGGCCTCGATCTCGCGATAGAGCTTGATGGTGTAATCCTGCAGCGCCGCGACGTTGGGATCAGCGTTGAGCGCATGAAACCCGGCAGCCGCATGCCAGGTCGAGCCGGCCGTCAGTTCCGCACGTTCGATCAGCGCCACATCGGACCAGCCGAACCGCGTCAGGTGGTAGAGCACCGAGGCGCCGACCACCCCGCCCCCGATGACGACTGCACGGTAGTGCGACTTCAAGGCTTCCCTCCCAATGCGTCCGAGGCAGCAACATATATGCACTAGACATAAGTGTCCAGTACTGCACTTGCGCATCCGAGCGGGTGTTTTTTCGGCCGGCGAACACGCCGGCGGGCAGGCATGCCGCACTGTCACGCAAGCATCATGTTCGCGCCGTAGACCGCTTTCGGGGGGCGGCGCGCGGCATCATCGATGTACCGCCTCTTTCAGCTTTTCGGCCGCCCCGGCACATCTTTCACAAAGAGGATCATCCATGAAACACCTGCACCGAACCGCCTCGCTCGGGATCGCGCTGGCCTTGTTCACCGCTCTCACGCCGGCGCTCGCCGACAGCACCACGACAGCAGGCGGCCTCGTCAACAAGGGCCTGGTCGGCGTCGGCCGCATCCCTGCCGCACAGCGCGACAAATTCGGCGAGACGTTCGGCTCGGGTTCCGGCATGGCGATCGACACATCGAGCTGGACGCATGATGCGGGCACCTACAAGGGGTCGCTCTGGCTGCTGCCGGACCGCGGCTACAATGTCGCCGGCACCACCGACTACCGACCGCGCCTCAACACCATCGGCATCGAGTTCACGCCGGCGGCACCAGGCGCCGCTGGCCAGGGACAGACCGAAGTCAAGGCGACGCTCACCGACACCATGCTTCTGACCGACGAGGGCGCCAATGCCACCGGCCTCGACCCGCTGTCGGATGTGCGCGCCGCCACCGGTGACATGCCGACGCTGCCCGCCGCCACCAATGGCAAGCTCGCCCTCGACAACGAGGCGATCGTGCGGCTGCCCGACGGCTCGATGTTCATCTCCGACGAATATGGCCCCAACATCTACCGCTTCTCGGCGCAGGGCCGTCTGCTGTCGGCGACACAGCCGCCGGCGGCGCTGGTGCCGATGCGCAAGGGCGCGCCGAACTTCTCCTCGGACAATCCTGGCCCCGGTGCCGCCGAGCCCGACCCGAAGGATCCCGAGACCGGCCGCCAGAACAACCAGGGCCTGGAAGGCATGGCGATGACGCCGGACGGCAAGTTCCTGATCGCCGTGCTGCAGTCGGCGACCCGGCAGGATGGCGGCGATTCAGGTTCGACCCGGCAAAACACCAGGGCGCTGGTCTATGACGCCTCCGACCTCGCCCATCTGAAGCTGGCGCACGAATATGTCGTGCCGCTGCCGGTGTTCAAGGACGCCAAGGGCAAGACCAAGGTCGCCGCGCAAAGCGAGATCGTGGCGCTGTCGGACACGTCCTTTCTGATGCTGGCGCGCGACAGCGGCAACGGCCAGGGCGTCAAGGGCGACACCTCGCTTCTGCGCCAGATCTTCGTCGTCGACGTTTCGGCCGCAACCGACATCGCGGGCGGTCCTTTCGACGCCGCCGACAAGCCGGTCGCGCCCAAGGGGGTGCTCGATCCGTCGGTGACGCCGGCCAGACTGACGCCGTTCATCGACATCAACGACAATGCGCAGCTCAATCGCTTCGGCCTGCACAATGGCGCGCCGAACGACCACAACAACCTGTCCGAGAAATGGGAAGCGATGTCGCTGGCCAGCGTGCTCGATCCGAAGCTGCCCAACGACTATTTCCTGTTCGTCGCCAATGACAACGACTTCCTTGCCCAGGACGGTTTTCAGATCGGCGCGCCCTACAAGGCCGATGACGGCGCCAATGTCGACACCATGTTTCTGGTCTATCAGGTCACGCTGCCGGGTCTGGCCAAGAAGTAATCAGGGCGATCCAGGCGGACGCGCTTGGCGCGTCCGCCTGAGTTATTCCGATCGAACCGTCGATCGTGGAGGTACTTACTTCAAGAACTCGGCATCCTTCGGCACGCCGGCATCGATCGGCTCGGCCGTCCTGCTCGACACGGCCATGATCTTGCCGGCAGCCGACAGGTTGGGCCGCACGAAGACCTGCGCGGGACCGTTGACGCGGCTGTAGAGGTCGATGATGTCCTGGTTCATGAAGCGCACACAGCCCGACGATGCGTTCTTGCCGATGGAATCCCACTCCGGTGTGCCGTGCAGCCGGTACATCGTGTCCTTGCCGTCGCGGAACAGGTAGAGCGCGCGTGCGCCGAGCGGGCTCTGCGGGCCTGGCGGCATGCCGTCCTTGAATTTCGCCAGTTCCGGCCGGCGCTGGATCATTTCCGGCGGCGGCGTCCACACCGGCCATTTCTTCCGTGCCTGAACCACGGCGCTGCCGGTCCAGCCGAAACCGGCCTTCCCTAAGCTGACGCCGTAGCGGATGGCCTTGCCGCCGTCGCGCACCAGATAGAGGAAGTGCTCGGAGACATCGACGACGATGGTGCCGGGCTTTTCGCCGGTCGGGTCGACCACGATCTGGCGCACGAACTTCGGATCGAGCTTGGCCACCGGGATCGCCGGCAGTTGATAGCCCTCGTCGGTGCGCGCCGCGTACATGGTCGCGGTGTCGCCGAACGCCGTGTCGGGTGGCGCCGCGGCCACCGGCGGCGGCGGCGTCACCACCTCGGTCGTCGTACATGCCGAAAGAGCCATCGAGGCCGCGCCCAAGGCGGACGCACCGAGAAACGCGCGCCGGTTCAGGCGCTCGGAAAACAGCGGACTATCGGACATGATCCCCCCGGCTATTGACAAGATACAGGAATGCGGGCCCCACGCCCCAGGGGATCAATAGCCCATTCCGGGGGTTTTGAGAACATGATTAGATCAAGGGGCGCCAGCAGACCTTTCCGACACCGCATCGACCTGCCCCGTTGAATCGGCAATGATGGTGGGGCCAGATCACCTTTGCCGAGTTGCCAGCCATGGACGAAAAAATGCCCCCGCGCCGGCGCACCGGCGACCTGACCAGCGGCCCGATCCCGCGCACGCTGCTGCTGTTTGCCTTGCCGGTGCTGGGTTCCAACGTGCTGCAGTCGCTCAACGGGTCGATCAATGCCGTCTGGGTCGGCCGCTTTCTGGGCGAATCGGCGCTGACCGCCACATCCAACGCCAACCTCGTCCTGTTCCTGATCCTGGGCACCGTGTTCGGCATCGGCATGGCCGCCACCATCCTGGTGGCGCAGTCGGTCGGCGCCCGCGACCTGCCCGAGGCGCGCCGCATCGTCGGCACCAGCGCCACCTTCTTCTTCTTCATTTCGGTGGTCTTCGCCGTCTGCGGCTGGATCTGGGTAAATGCTATCCTGGGCATGCTCGGCACACCTGCGGACGCCTTGCCGCTGGCGCGTTCCTATCTGCGCATCATCTTCGTCGCCGTGCCGATGATGAACCTTCTGTCCTTCGTCATGACCGTACTGCGTGGCGCGGGCGATTCACGCACGCCCTTCATCTTCATGGCGCTGGCGGTCGTCCTCGACATCGTGCTCAACCCGCTGCTGATCCGCGGCATCGGCCCCTTCCCCGAACTTGGCATCGCCGGTTCCGCCACCGCGACGCTGATCGGCCAGACGGTGGGCGTGATTGCCATCCTTGTCGTGCTCTATGCCCGCAAGCACCCGCTGCGGCTGGCCGGCGCCAATCTCGCCCTGCTGTGGCCCGACCCTGGCTTGCTGCGCGTCGTCGTCTTCAAGGGCGTGCCGATGGGCCTGCAGATGATCGTCATTTCGGCGGCGGCCCTGACGGTGATGGGCATCGTCAACTCCTACGGGTCGCAGGTCGCCGCCGCCTACGGCATCGCGGCGCAGCTGTGGACCTACATCCAGATGCCGGCGCTGGCCATCGGAGCCGCGGTCTCCTCCATGGCTGCGCAGAATGTCGGCGCCGGCCGCTGGGACCGGATCGGCCGCGTCGCCGCCTCCGGCGTCGGCTTCAACCTCGTCCTGACCGGCGCCCTGGTCGCGCTGCTGTGGCTCTTCGACCGCCCGATCCTCGGCCTGTTCCTGAGCAGCGACAGCGCGGCGATCGACATCGCCGCGCACATCAATTCTGCCGCATCCTGGTCGTTCATCCTGTTCGGCATCACCATCGTGCTGTTCGCCACCGTGCGCGCCACCGGAGCGGTGATGCCGCCGCTGATCATCCTGGTGATTTCGGTGCTCATCGTGCGCACCGGCTTTGCCTATTTCATGCGCGGCGTGATCGGCGAGGAAGCGCTGTGGTGGAGTTTCCCGGCAGGCTCGATCACCTCGCTGGTGCTGGCCGCGGCCTACTACCGTTTCGGCGGCTGGCGCACATTGCACATGATCGAGAACAGGCCGGCCGCCGGCGAGCCGCCCGACACCGGGCTCGGTGTGCCACGAGGGCGCGCCAACATGGCGCCCGAGACGCCGAACGGCTGAGGCGAGCCCGCTTTGTCTCAATGTCTGTGTTTTAGCTCAAAGCCCAGCGCCACCAGCGCAAAGACGATGATCATGCCGGCAAATGCCGGGCTTGCCGCGACAGCCCTGACGTAGGTCGAGACGATGCCGACGCCGCTGACGGGTAAGGCATTGCCGACAAAGCAGCCACCGGCGCGCTGGTTTTCCCAGACATAGTTGAGGAATTTCCCGAGCGCCGTTTATTGGCCCGGGAACTTGCGCTAACAGTTTACTGTCTTTCGACAAATTCGTTGTAGGCGGGGATCATGGGCAAAGGCAGGGTCGAGGCATTCACCGACGGCGTCGTGGCCATCATCATCACCATCATGGTCCTCGAACTGAAAGTGCCGCATGGCGAGGATGTTTCCGCCTTGTTGCCGTTGTGGCCGGTCTTCTTCAGCTACGTGCTGTCCTTCATCAATGTCGGCATCTACTGGAACAATCTGCACAACATGTTTCACACCGTACAACGCGTCGACGGCCGGGTGCTTTGGGCAAACCTGCATCTGTTGTTCTGGCTGTCGCTGATGCCGGTAACGACCGCCTTCATGGGCGAGAATCATTTCGCCACGGTTCCGGTCGCTGTCTATGGCGCCGATCTCGCTCTATGCGCGATCGCTTACACTATTCTGGCATCCGCGCTGCATCGCCTGCACGGCAACGACACCGCCTTCGCCAAGGCGCTGGGCAACGACCGCAAGGGCAAGCTCTCGCTGGCCGTCTACATCGCGGCCGTCCTGCTGACCTTCGTCAATCAGTGGATCGGCGTCGCGCTTTATGTGCTGGTCGCGACGATCTGGCTCGTGCCGGATACGCGCTTCGCGCGGGTGATCGAAAAGTAGCGCTCTTTGCCTGACTCGATTCCCCGGGGGAAAATGCTACGCGCTTTTCCCCGGGAAAACCGCTTCACACCTTTCCTGGAATTGCTCTATTTACGCATCGCCTTCAGCTTTTCCGCCACCGACGCCGCAAGGTCGGCATAGCGCTCCTCCAGCCTTTCGGCTGCCTTGATGATCGAGAAATCATGGCCGAATTTCTCCAACGCCATGCGCAGCTTCTCGACGAACTCGGCCTGTTTTTCCAGCGCGGCAAACAGTGTCTTCACCTGGGTTTCGCTGATATCGGGGTTGGCCAGCATCTGCGGCACCTCGCGCCCCATCTGGTCGCCGGTGGCGGTCTGCTCTTTCAGAATTGCGATCCAGTCCGTCAATCGAAAATCTCCATTTGTGGGGCAGCATGCGCGGTCGCGGCCCGACTGGTCAACCCGAACACGTGCTGACGAAGGCTTGCGCAAGCGGTTTCCGGCGCTAAGTTCGGCGCCATCGAAAAAAGGATGCTGTTGCTCATGATCACCGACGCTGAAATCCAGAGCGCCCTGCCCGCGCTTGGCCCCGGCAATACCGCCGTCATCACCGGCGCCGCCAGCGGCATCGGTCTGGCAGCCGCAAAGCGGCTTGCGCTGATGGGCATGAAGATCGTGCTCGCAGACATCGGTGGCGCGCGCCTTGACGATGCCTCCCGCGCCGTCTCTGCCATTGCCGGCGACGATGCCGTGCTTGCCGTCGCCGCAGATGTTTCGAAGGCCGATGAGGTCGATCGTCTCGCCGACCGCGCATTCGGCGCCTTCGGCGAGGTCTCGCTGCTGATGAACAATGCCGGCGTCGGCGACAATCCGGGAAAACCCTGGGAAAACCGCGATGGCTGGAAACGGCTGCTCGACATTAATTTCTGGGGTGTCGTGCATGGCGTCGAAGCCTTCGCGCCGCGCATGCTGGCGTCGGCCAAGCCGGGCCTGATCATCAACACCGGTTCCAAGCAAGGCATCACCACGCCGCCCGGCAACCTCGCCTACAATGTCTCCAAGGCCGGCGTGAAGACGTTCACCGAAGGCCTGGCGCATGCGCTGCGCAACGAACCGGGCGACCGAATGTCGGCGCATCTGCTCATCCCCGGCTTCACTTATACCGGCCTCACCGAAGGGGCGACGGAAAAGCCGGCCGGCGCCTGGACCGGCGAACAGGTCATTGATTTCATGCTGGAATCCCTGGTCAGGGGCGACTTCTACATCCTGTGCCCGGACAATGACGTAGCGCGGCCGCTGGACGAGAAGCGCATGGCCTGGGCGATAGGCGACATCATCGAAAACCGCCCGGCCCTGTCGCGCTGGCACCCCGATCACAAGGATGCGTTCGCGGACTTCATCAAAGGCTGATCCGAAAGCCCTCAAGCCGCGTGCTTTTTCGGAGCTCGCTTTTGCGCCACGGCCTTCTTGGCGGCCATGGCGGCGATTTTTTCGTCATGCCGCCGTGCCGCCCGCTCACACTTGTCACGGATTTCCTCGACTTCGGATTCCGTGAGGTGCTCGATGCCGATGAAATTGTTATGGCCCTCGCTGACCCGGATCAACTCATCGAGCTTGGCCTGGATCGCCGCGCCATCGCGGTTCTGGGTGTTCTGGATCAGGAACACCATCAGGAAAGTGATGATGGTCGTGCCGGTGTTGATCACCAATTGCCAGGTGTCCGAGAAGCCGAAGAACGGCCCGCTCACCGCCCAGACGACGACAATCACACAGCAGCCCGCAAAGGTCAGCGGCAGGCCGGTTATATGGGCGACCCAGTTGGCGATCCTGGTGAAGAGCTTTTCCATCTGTCGAGACCCATCAATGGCTGCGCCGATGAGAAACAACCGGTAGCCGTCTTGGGTTCCCGCCGGCAGCAAATACATCGGATGCAATTGGGCACACGCGAAGCGGGCACTCGACGGAAAACGCATCTTATCGGTTCAATGTCATAGTAACGATGCAGGCAAAAGCGCCTGTTCGTTCCGCTCCACAGCGGTTTACCTCCGGCCCCTTCCGCCGCGCCACCCCCGCATGGCGGAAGGGGCTTCAGTACCGAAAGCGGCGACCGGTACACGGACAGGCGGACGCCCCATTTCCCGCAACTCGCCCACCAGCGCCGCTCTCGGTCTGCTGATGGCCTGCGCGCCCTAGACGACGTCGTTTTCCCAACGATCGAGGAAGGCCTCGATCGGCATGGACTGGATGTCGGGAACCGCCCTGGCGAGTTTCTCGACCGGCCAGTCCCACCAGGCGAGGGCTTCGATCCGCGCCGCTATGTCGGGAGCAAAGCGCGAGCGGAGCGGCTTTGCCGGCACGCCGGCGACGATCATGTAGGGCGGCACATCCTGCGTCACCACCGCATTGGCGCCAACGACCGCGCCATTGCCGATCGCGATGCCGGGCATGATCACCGCGCCGTGGCCGATCCAGACGTCGTGGCCGATGGTCACGGCCTTCGCTTGCCGCCGCGCGCGGAACGCCGCATCGACGCCCAGCCAGCGGAAATATTCGTTCGGCCGGTAGCTGACCTTGTGCTGGGTCAGTCGCTCGATCGGATGCTCCAGCGCGTTGATGCGGCTGTTGGCGGCAATCGAGCAGAATTTGCCGATACTCGTATAGATCGCCTCGGCATGGCGCTCGAAATAGGAGAAGTCCCCGACGCTCACCTCGCGCAGCACCACCCGTTCACCGATCGAGGCGTAGCGGCCGAGCTTGCACGCCTTCAGCTCCGCGGTCGGATGGATGCGCGGCTCGGGATCTTTCAGGACGAGGTTTTCGGTGCGGTCCATGCGGCGCTTTACTTCAGGGCAATTGCTCCCGCAAGGCAGGAGCAATTGCTCGTGGTGCCAATCAGCACAAAAAGACGCCCATCCGCCTATTTCGGCTTGCCCTTGCTCCACACCACGTTCTGGCCATAGAGCGGCACGGTGGTGACCGACATCTTGGCCGAGCCGTTCTGCACCTGACGCGAATGCGAGAGATAGATCAGCGTCTCGTTGGTCTTGTCGTAGATGCGGTTCACCACCTGCTTCTTCCAGATCAGGCTGAGGCCCTGCTTGAACACCTCCTCGCCGCCCTCGCTCATGTCGATGTCGCCGATGGTGATCGGGCCGGTCTGACGGCAGGAGATCGACGAATCGGAGGGATCCTCGAACCAGTTGCCCTTGTGCAGGCGGTCGATGATGCTGCGGTCGAAATAGGAGACATGGCAGGTCACGCCATCCACCTTGGGATCCTTGATCGCTTCGACGATGATGTCATTGCCGACCCAGTCGACGCCGACCTTGCCGACTTCCTCGGCGACCGCGCTGCCTGCGCCAAGAACGACGCACGCGGCCAAGGCGCCGCCGATCAGTTTTCGCCCAATCCGTTCGCGCCCAACCAGTTCGAGCAAAGGAGCCTCCTGCGGTTCGAGTTGCCAGTATCAGGTGGGACGCGGCGTGCGGCTTTGCAAGCGGATGCGTCAACACCACCACGGTTGCGGCATCGCGGCACTTTGCCTGCGCAGGGCCAAACCGCTAAGAGACTGTTTCGAAATTCGCTCTGGCGAGTCATATGGTGGTGGTTTCGACACCGTAGCGCAGTGGACATATGGTCCGTGAGCTCAGTTCTACTGCATGCAGTAAGAACTGAGAAGCGCAGAAAACGCCATCAGATGGCCGCCAGAGTAGAATTTCCAAACAGGGCTCAAGACTGTCGCACCGGCGCGGCATCGAGCCGGCGCGATGATTTCTGCGGACGGACTTTTATGATGATGCGTTCTATCCTGGTCGGCATTCTCGTCCTGATGGCAGCCGGCATCGGCTGGCTGACCTTCGACTGGTACCGCGGCCATTATGGCGGCGAACCGTTCGGAGCGCCCTTCACCCTCGTCGACCAGAAAGGCGCGCCGATCACCGAAGCCGCCTTCCGGGGGCAGCCCAGCGTCGTCTTCTTCGGCTTCACCCACTGCCCCGAAGTCTGCCCGACGACGCTGTTCGAACTCTCCGGCTGGCTGAAGACGCTCGGCGACGACGGCAAGACCTTGCATGCCTATTTCGTCTCGGTCGACCCGGAGCGTGACACGCCGCCGGTGATGAACGCCTATGTCAGCAATTTCTCCGACCGCATCACCGGCATCACCGGCGACCCGGACAAGGTCCATGCCATGGCCAAGTCGTTCGGCATCTACTGGAAGAAGGTCGACACGGGCGACGGCGACTACACGATGGACCACACCGCCTCGGTGCTGCTGCTCAACTCCAAGGGCGACTTTGCCGGCACGATCGCCTATGGCGAAAGCGCCGGCACCGCCGTGGAGAAGCTGAAGCGCCTCGCGGCCAAGGGTTGATAAGTATCCATATGACCCAGACGCGGCTGCATTTCACCACCGGCAAGATCGAGGCTGAGCGCATCTTCGCGGCGCTCGAACTGGCTTTCGAGGATGAGGGCCTGCCGATCGCCGTGCTCGAGGTCGACGAAGACCAGGACATCCACGAAGTTTCGCTCTATGCCGATGGCGACGTCGATGCGATTGAAGCGCGGGTGAAGGACATTCTCGCCGGGCTTGCTCTGTCGAAGCCGGTCGAGCGCGAAGTGCTGCCCGACATCGACTGGGTGGCGCGCTCACTAGAGGGCCTGAAGCCGGTGCGCGCCGGCCGTTTCTTCGTCCACGGCGCGCATGACCGCAGGAAGCGCCACAGCGGCGAACTCGCCATCGAGATCGAGGCCGGCCTTGCCTTCGGCACCGGCCATCACGGCACCACATCAGGCTGCCTGGAAATGCTGGAGAAAGTGGTGCGGCGCGAGCACCCGCGCAATGCGCTCGACCTCGGCACCGGCAGTGCCGTGCTGGCGATCGCCGTCGCCAAGCTGGCGCATATTCCGGTGCTCGCCACCGACATCGACCCGGTGGCGGTGAGGGTCGCCGCCGCCAATGCGCGGCTCAATCACGTCAAGGCGCTCATCGAAACGGTCACCGCACCGGGCTTCCACCATCCGATCTTCGGCAAGCGTACCCCCTTCGATCTGATCGTCGCCAACATATTGGCGCGGCCGCTGATGCGGCTGGCGCCGCAAATGGCCGGGCACATCGCACTTGGCGGCTCGATCGTCCTGTCAGGCATTCTCGAGCGCCAGCGCGACGCCGTCATCTCGGCCTATGTCGGCCAGAATTTCCGGCACGTGCGCACCTTGCACCGCGAAGGCTGGGTGACGATCCACCTCAAGCGCTGAGACCGGCAAGGCAACTGCCGATCCTCGACAGTCCTAACACCTAGAACTTGATGCGCCGTGGCATGGATTTCGCCGGAAAGCTGATCGTGCCGCGGCTGGACCAGCCCCATCTGGTTGTCAGCCAGCCGGCGCTGTAGCAGGTTGCGCCAACTGGAAATCGATTCCGATTTCCGGACCCATAGGCTACGGTCACGCCGACATCAGGAGGCCCATCATGTTCCAGACCTTCGATTCCGCGGGCGAGCCTTCGGTTGGCAAGCCGCGCGTGGCGCTGCTGCGCCAATGGCTTGCCGCCAATGGCCTAGACGGTTTTATCGTCCCGCGCGCCGACGAACATCAGGGCGAATATGTCGCCGATCGTTCGGCACGGCTGAAATGGCTGACCGGCTTCAGCGGCTCGGCCGGCGTCGCCATCGTGCTGCGCGACCGCGCCTTCATCTTCGTCGACGGGCGCTATACGCTGCAGGTGCGCAGCGAGGTCGATCTCGACATTTTTTCGGTCGAAAGCCTGGTCGACAACCCGCCCGCCGTCTGGCTCAAGGACAATATAGGCAAGGGCGCGCGGCTGGGCTTCGATCCATGGCTGCACACGATCAGCGAGGTCAAGGCGCTGCAGACCTCGGCCGACAAGACCGGCGCGGTGCTGGTGCCGCTCGAGAAAAACCCGATAGACATCATCTGGAAGGACCAGCCGGCGGCGCCGGTGACGCCGGTCGAGCTGCACCCGATCGGCTTTGCCGGCGAACTCGCCAAGGACAAGCTGGCGCGGCTGGCGACAGCGATCGGCAAGGACGGCGCCACCCATGCGGTGCTGACCGACCCCTCCTCCATCGCCTGGGCCTTCAACATCCGAGGCGGCGACGTGCCGCACACGCCGCTGGCGCTCGGCTTCGCCATCCTCGCAGCGGATGGGTCGCACCAGCTGTTCATGGACAGCCGCAAATTCTCGCGCCAGGTCGCGGCCTATCTCACCCAGCTCGCCGATCCGCACGAGCCCGGCGAATTCGAAGCGGCGATCGCGGCGCTTGCCAAGGGCGGCGCCAAGATCGCACTCGACCCGGTCCTGGCGGCCGACCGGCTGCGCATACTGGTCGAGGACAATGGCGGCACGGTGGTTGCCGCGCCCGATCCGGCCCGCATTCCGCGTGCCACCAAGAACCAGGCCGAGATCAACGGCTCGCGCGCCGCGCACCGTCGTGACGGCGCGGCGGTGGCCAAGCTTCTGTGCTGGCTGGAGCGGCAAAAACCCGGCTCGCTCGACGAGATCGCGGTCGTCACCAGGCTGGAGGAGAGCCGCAGGCAGACCGGCGAGGAAACGCAGATGCCGCTGCGCGACGTGTCCTTCGACACCATTTCCGGCGCTGGCCCGAACGGCGCCATCATGCACTACCGCGTGTCGCGCGCCACCAGCCGCAAGCTGCAGGCGGGCGAGTTGTTCCTGCTCGATTCCGGCGCGCAATATCAGGACGGCACCACCGACATCACCCGCACCGTGCCGATCGGCCAGCCGACCGAGGAAATGCGCGAACGCTACACGCTGGTGCTGAAAGGCATGATCGGTATTTCCACGCTGCGCTTCCCCGCCGGCACGCGCGGCTCGGAGATCGACGCCATTGCCCGCATGGCGCTGTGGAAGCATGGTTGCGATTTCGCCCACGGCACCGGCCATGGCGTCGGCTCGTACCTCGCCGTGCATGAAGGCCCGCAGCGCATTGCCCGCACCGGCACCGAAAAGCTGCTCGAAGGCATGATGCTGTCCAACGAACCCGGCTATTACAAGGAAGGCGCTTACGGCATCCGCATCGAAAACCTGATCCTCGTGACGCCGGCCGAACAGATCGAGGGCGGCGACATCGCCATGCACGGCTTCGAGACGCTGACGCTGGCGCCGATCGACATCAGGCTGGTGCGGTCAGAGCTGCTGACGCGCGAGGAGCTGCATTGGCTAGACGCCTACCATGCCCGCGTGCTGGCCGAGATCGGACCGATGCTCGACGGCGAGACGCTGGCCTGGCTTGAGAAGGCGACGGCACCGCTGCCGCATGATGCGAAGATTTGAATCTAGCTTGGTAAGTCAGCGATTTAAATCGATGGCACTCGCAGAATTCTATCCCACGAACTGCCGAGCCACGATCAACACTGCCGCGCCCGCCAGAAACATCGCCATCAGGCCGCCGCGCAGCGAGACCACGGCGGTGACGACCAATGCCGCCCATTCGGCCGGTCCGGCATTCAGCAGCTCCGGCGCCACCAGCGTCGTCAGCACCGCCGCCGGCACGGCGTTGAGGCCGGCCTCGACGCGTGGATGGATGTTGTCGAAGCGGGAGATGACCAGATGCCCGCCGATTCGCGTGAGATAGGTGGCGACCGCGCCGGCGATGATGATCCAGAAAGTCGTGCTCATGGCCTTGTCTCCACGCCGCTATGGTGCGGTGGCAGGATGACGGCGAGCAGCACGCCGGCAATGGCGCCGATCGAGACGTGCCAGGGCGAGCCGACCGTCTTGTAGGCGATGATCGAGGCGCACGCACTGGCGATAACCACCGGCAGCCACAGCGGCCGCTTGCGGAAGCCCATCACCAGGCCGAGGAAATAGATCGGCAGCAGGAAATCGATGCCCAGCACATGCGTGTCGGGGATGAGCTTGCCAAACACGGCACCCAGCGCGCTTTCGATCACCCAGAACAGATAGACCGGCAGGCCAAGCCCCAGATACCAGGCAAAGCCGACCGTCTGGCCGGACGCCGCCCTCGCCTCGGCCACGGCGAACTGCGGATCGGTGAGGATGAAATAGCCGAGCGCCTGTTGGATGACAGGCCAGTGCGCGATGCGCCGGCCGATGCCGGCGGAGTAGAGCACATGGCGGAAATTGACGGCGAAGATCGACAGCACGATCAGCCACGGCGCGACATGCTGGCCGAACAGCTGGATGCCGACCATCTGGCTGGCGCCGCCATAGACCAGCGCGCTCATCAAAAAGGCTTCGAGGACCGAAAAACCATTGTCGACGGCAAGCGCTCCGAACAGCACCGCGAACGGCGCCGACGCCACGACGACAGGCATGGAGAGTCGCACGCCTTGCCAGAAGTCGCTTTTGCCGCCGCTCTCGGAAATCACGTCCGTCGCCATCGATCGCTCCCAGGGTCGAAACCGCCGATGTAGGTAGTGCAGCCCGCCTTGTCACACGAATTCGCTTGAGCCAAACGATCAGCGGAAATGATCGTCGCCTTGGGTCGAGATGGAACTTAGTCCTTCGCGATTTTGCCCTCGATCGCCCTGCCCCAGTCGAGCAGCGGCTTGGCGCGCATGGTAAAATCGACGAGTTCCTCGACCAGATCCGGCCCGTGGATGCCTGCCGGATCGATGACGTGGCGGACGGCAAAATGCCGATTGCGGATCGCAGCGACAAGATCCTCATCCGTGACGTGCTCGAAGCCCCGCGGCGTGCGTTTCATGGCGTCTTCCGCGCTAAGCTCGAGGCCGTTCTTCTTCAACGCCTTCACCATGGCGCGAAACCTGTCCGGCCACGTCTCGATGGCGCGCCGCATCGCCAGCAGCAACGCGGCCTCCGGCTGCCACCAGGCGACGCCGGCAAAGCAGCCCTCAAGCCCGATATGAATGTAGAACACGCCCTGCACGGCCTTGCTGCCGTCAGGCGACAGAATCGCCGAGACATGCCGGTTGTACGGCCGCTTGTCCTTGGCGAAGCGCACGTCGCGATTGATGCGGAACAGCGACTTCTTGCGATCGCCGCGCAAACCGAGCCCTGCCTCTGCGAAGCGCTGTGTCAGCGTGTCGACCAGATCGCCAAGGGGATCGCGCAATTCCTGTTCGAACAGGTCGCGATTCTCCAGAAACCACTCCCGGCTCTGGTGGAAATCCAGCGCCTTCAGGAATGGGATGGCCTTTGGGCCGAAGCCGTTGAACGCGGTCACGCCTTGCCGACCCGTTGCAGCCAGGTGTCCTCGTCGATGACCTCGACGCCGAGTTCGCTGGCAAGCTTGAGCTTGGAGCCGGCGCCGGGTCCGGCGACCAGCAGATCGGTCTTGGCCGAAACCGAACCGGCAACCTTGGCGCCGAGCCGCTCGGCCATCGCCTTGGCTTCCGAGCGGGTCATCTTCTCCAGCGTGCCGGTGAACACGATGGTCTTGCCCGCGACCTCGCTGTCGGCCGAGACGGTGACGATATAGGGCTTGGGCCTGACCTGTTCGAGCAGCTTGTCGAGCACGTCGTCATTGCGTTCATTGCCGAAGAAATCGCGCAGCGCATCGATCACCGTGTCACCGATGCCGTTGACCGATGGGAATACGGTGTGCGGGTCCTCCGCTGCCGCCGTTTCCTTGCCGACGCGGATCAGTTCCTCGATGGTGGAAAAGGTCTTGGCGAGTACGGCCGCCGTCGTCTCGCCGATATGGCGGATGCCGAGCGCGAAGATGAAGCGATCGAGTTCCGGTTCGCGGCGCGAATCGATGGCCGCGAACAGCTTGTCGAGGCCCTCATAGTTGCGGTCCTCGACGCTGCGCACATTCTTGCGCGTCTTGCCGGACGCCGCCTCGCGCTGCCTGGCCTGCTCCTCGCGCCGCTCGGCCAGTGCCTTGGTGACCGCGGGACGGCGGTCCCTGAGCGTAAAAATATCGGCGGCGGTCTTGATCAGCCCGGCATTGAAGAAGGTGTCGATGTTTTCGGCGCCCAGCCCCTCTATATCGAGCGCTCCGCGCGAGACGAAATGGCGTAATCTTTCCACGGCTTGCGCGGCGCAGATCAGTTCGCCGGTGCAGCGCCGGCGGGAATCTTCCTTGCCGGTCTTCTCGTTGATCTCGCGCGTCGCCGGCGAGCCGCAGACTGGACAGGTATGCGGGAATTCGTAAGGCACGGTATCGGCCGGGCGCTTGTCGATGACGACGCTGACGATCTGCGGAATGACGTCGCCCGCCCGCTGGATCACCACCGTGTCGCCGATGCGCACGTCGATGCCGTCGCGGATCGGCAGGCCGTTGCTGTCGAAACCCTTGATGTAATCCTCATTGTGCAGCGTGACGTTTTCGACCACGACGCCGCCAACGGTGACGGGCGCAAGCCTTGCGACCGGCGCCAGCGTGCCGGTGCGGCCGACCTGGATGTCGATCCTCTGCACGGTCGTCATCGCCTGCTCGGCCGGGAACTTGTGGGCAACCGCCCAGCGCGGCTCGCCGGTGACGAAACCCCAGCGGCGCTGCAGCTCCAGCTGGTCGACCTTGTAGACGACACCATCAATGTCATAGCCGAGCGAGGAGCGCTGCTCCTCGATCAGATGGTAATGCGCGACCAGTTCCTCGACCGACTTCGCCCGCACCATCAAAGGGCTGATCTTGAACCCCCAGTCGGCGAATTTTTGCACCGATTCATACTGGGTCGGCGCCGGATCCGCGGTCGTGAAGCCCCAGGCATAGGCGAAAAACTTGAGATTGCGGCTGGCGGTGACAGAGGCATCCTTCTGGCGCAGCGATCCGGCAGCCGTGTTGCGCGGATTGACGTAATCCTGGCCGCCGGCCGCGGCCGAGCGCGCCTTCAGCGCCTCGAATTCCGCATAGGTCATGTAGACCTCACCGCGTATCTCGATGACATCAGGCCAGCCCGAGCCTTTCAGCTTCGCGGGAATATCGGCGATGGTCCTGAGATTGGCGGTGATGTCCTCACCCACGGTTCCGTCGCCGCGCGTCGCGCCCTGCACGAACACGCCATTCTCATAGCGCAACGACGCCGACAGCCCGTCGATCTTCGGTTCGGCGGTGAAGGCGATATCGAGGTCCTTGTCGCGGTCGAAGAAGCGCCGGCCGCGCTCGATGAAATCAGTGACATCCTCATCTGTGTAGGCCTTGGCGAGGCTGAGCATCGGCACGGCATGGCGCACCTTGGCAAAGCCCTCCGCCGGCGGCGCGCCGACCCTGCGTGACGGCGAATCCTCACGCACCAGGTCGGGAAAACGCTCCTCGATGGCAAGGTTGCGCCGCCGCAACGCATCATATTCGGCGTCGGTGATCGTGGGCGCGTCCTCGGCGTGGTAGCGCCGGTCGTGCCCGGCGATCTCCTCGGCCAGCCGCTGGAGTTCGGCTTCAGCCTCGCTTTCGCTGAGCGAATCGACAGGTTTTTCAGCCATGCTTTTCTTCCCCGAACGGTGGCGTGCCACAATAGAGCATGATCCCGAAAAGTGGGAACCGGTTTTCGGAAAAGATCATTCCTGAACAGCAGGATGGAGCCATATCCTGACTCGCTGCCATATCCTGCCCCGTCAATGACGCTGGATGGCCTTATGCCGCGTTTGTGTTCTCGCGCAGCAGCCTTTCGGCGGCGGCGCGTGCCTCGTCGGTGATCGTGGCGCCGGCCAGCATGCGGGCGATCTCTTCCTGCCGCGCCGGCCTGTCCATCTCGGCAATGCCGGTCGCGACACGGTCGGTGCTGCCCGATTTTGAGATCAGGAAATGCGTCGCCGCGCGCGCCGCCACTTGCGGCGCATGGGTGACCGACAGCACCTGCACGCGCTTCGACAGACGCGCCAGCCTTTGGCCGATGGCGTCCGCAACGGCGCCACCCACGCCGGTGTCGATTTCGTCGAAGACAAGCGTCGGCGCCGAGCCACGGTCGGCCAGCGCCACCTTCAGCGCCAAAAGGAAGCGCGACAGCTCGCCGCCGGACGCCACCTTCATCATCGGCCCGGGCCGCGTGCCGGGATTGGTGCGCACCCAGAACTCGATCTGGTCGATGCCTTCTTCCATGCGGGTCTCGGCCTCGCTCTTCATCTCGACGATGAAGGCGGCGCGTTCGAGCTTCAGCGCCGGCAATTCAGCCATCACCGCCTTGGTCAGGCCGACGGCCGCCGCATGGCGAAGCCCGGAAAGCTGTGCTGCGGCGATGTCATAGGCCTCGCGCGCCGCGGAGGCCTGCTTTTCCAACCCATGCAGGCGTTCCTCGCCGGCGTCGAGATCGGCCAGATCGGCGACCATCGTGTCGCGCAATTGCGCCAGATCGTCGACGGCGACACTATGCTTGCGTGAGGCCGCGCGCAGCGAAAACAGCCGCTCTTCCGCCTTCTCCAACCGCTGCGGGTCATACTCCGTGGCGCGAAGTGCCGCCTCGACGCCGGATTGCGCGGCGTCGAGCGACAGCATGGCTTCGTCCAGCGACTTGACCACATCCTCGAGCAGGCCGGGCGCCTCCGTCGCCTTACGCTGCAACCGTCTCAGCAGACTGGCGAGCTGCGGCAAGGGCGAAGACGGGCCGGACAGTACATCCTGGGCGTCATGGATTTCGGAAGCGATCTTTTCGGCGCGCATCATATGGGCGCGCAATTCGGCAAGTTCCGTTTCCTCGCCGGGCTGCGGATCGAGCTTGGTCAGTTCCGCCACCGCGGCGCGCAGGTAATCGGCCTCGCGCGCCGCCGCCGCCACCTTGGCGCGGTGGCGCGTAAGCTCCTGTTCGCCGGCACGCCAGTGGCGCCAGGCCTCGCCGGTCGAGCGAACCGCGCCGAGATGGCCTCCGAACGCGTCGAGCACGTCGCGGTGGGCGCCGGGATCGACCAAGGCGCGCTCGTCGTGCTGGCCGTGGATCTCGACCAAAGCGCGCCCGACATCGCGCATCAGGGTTACGCTGGATGGCTGGTCGTTGACGAAAACGCGGGTGCGGCCGTCCGCCGTCTGCACGCGGCGCAGGATGATGTCGCCATCGTCCTCGATGGCGTTTTCGACGAGCAGCGCCCGCACCGGATGGTTGCGCGGCACATCGAACACGGCAATGACCTGGCCTTGTGCCGCGCCATGGCGCACCAGAGAAGCGTCACCGCGCGCGCCGAGCGCCAGCGACAGGGCATCGAGCAGGATGGATTTGCCGGCGCCGGTTTCTCCGGTCAGCACGGAAAGGCCCGGCTGGAAGTCGATATCCAGCTTCTCGATCAGGACGATATCGCGGATCGATAGTCTGGAAAGCATCAGAACCCGGACCTCAGGCAATTCCAGGAAAAGTGCGGAGCGTTTTTCCCATGGGAATTGCGTAGAACAAAAAGTTGGGACGGCTCAGCGCTTCAATCAAACCACTGAACCGCCGTGGAGCGGCACGCGACCAATCGGAGTCGCAGCGCCGCACTATCTTTTTGTTTCAGCATCGGATCAATCCGAAAAGCGCGCTGCGCACGCTTGCGCCTGACAGATCAGGCGCCGGTGATCAGCTTGCCGGCCTTGGAAATCCACGATCCGGCATTCTCGCGCGGCGAAAGCCCATTGCTCTGCAGGAGCTTGTAGGAGTCCTTGTACCACGGGCTGTCGGGATAGTTGGTGCCGAGCACCGCTGCGGCCGTCTGGGCCTCCGAGGTCAGCCCCATCGCGTAGTAGCTTTCGGTGAGGCGGGCCAACGCTTCCTCGACGTGGCGGGTGTTGGAATAGTTCTCCACCACGGTGCGGAAGCGTTTGACGGCGGCGATGTATTCGCGGCGCTCCAGATAATAGCGGCCGATCTGCATTTCCTTGCCGGCGAGCTGGTCGTTGGCGAAGCGGATCTTCTCCTTGGCGTCGTCGACATATTCCGACGTCGGCCAGCGCGTGACCAGATCCTGCATCGTCTGCAGCGTCTGGCGCGCTTCCTTCTGATCCTGCGTCACATCCTTGATCTGGCGATAGTAGCTCAGGCCGATGATGTACTGTGCATAGGGCGCGTCATCGGTAGACGGATAAAGCGCCAGATAGCGCTTGGCCGACGAGATCGCCTCGTCGTAGCTGCCCTTTCGGTAGTCGGTGAAAGCGCCCATCACCATCGATTTGCGGGCCCATTCCGAATAGGGATGCTGGCGGTCGACGGCGTCGAACTTCTTGCTCGCCTCGTCCAGGCGGCCAGCATTCAAATTGGCAAGACCCTGGTTGTAGAGAACGTCGGCCGGCTCGGTCTGGTCGACATATTTCGACAGGTCGATGTCTTTCTCCGACGACATGCAGGCCGACAGAAAGAGCGATGGAACAACCAGCGAAAGCGCCAGGAGAACAGACCGCCTTGGCGCTTTCGATTGACCGACTCGCTTGAAGAACATGATTGGATTGCGCCCTTTCGGCGTTACTTTAATGCCTCTTGCATGCTGTTGTCCCAAAACTGGTCCCCACTTTTGAGCGACATGCACTAATCGACGGCAGCAGCCATAAACCATAACCGCCTTGCCCGGCAACGCTATCTCCGGGCAATGGCGCATTTTTGTGGCGGCGCGACGGCGCCGGCGCATCCCTATATTTTCGCCGACCGATGATGCATTCCTGCAACACCCGGCATTCCGCCACAGGGTGCGAAAACGGTGCGGAGCTTAGATCATCCAGGGCGCGTAGAGCGGCGCATTGACGGCGCTCATCTCCGCCGCGCGGCCCCGCTCGCGGCGTGTCGTCTCGACGATCTCGAAGGCCGTGCGGTCCGACAGCAGGCGCCGCAGCGCCGCAGCGTTCAGCCTGTGACCGCCGCGATAGGAGCGGAAACAGCCGATGAAGCGGGCGCCGGCCAGAGCCAGGTCGCCCATGGCGTCGAGCGTCTTGTGGCGCACGAATTCGTTGGGATAACGCAGGCCGCCCATATTGATGACGCGGTTGTCGTCACCGATCACCAGCGAGTTCTCGAGCGAAGATCCCAGCGCATAGCCGGCTGCCCACAACCGCTCGACATCCTTCATGAAGCCGAAGGTTCGGGCGCGCGCAACGTCGCGGCGGAAAATGTCGGCATTGATGTCCGACGCAAAGAGCTGACGACCGATGGCCGGGCTTTCGAAATCGATCTCGACCTCGAAGCGGGTGCCGTCATAGGGCCTGAACTCCGCCCAGGAAGCACCGTTTTCGATGCGAACCGGCTTGACGACCCTGATATAGCGCCGCTTGACCGGGAGCGTCTCGATGCCCGCCTGGTCGATGGCTTCCACGAAGGCCATGGCGCTGCCGTCGAGGATGGGAACCTCGTGGCCGTCGATCTCGATGAGGACATTGTCGATGCCGAGCCCGAACAACGCGGCCATGATGTGCTCGACCGTGGCGATATGCTCGCCCGAGGGATCGCCAAGCATGGTGCACAAATCGGTGGCGCCGATCTCGGAAAACAGGGCGCGGAACTCGCGGCCCTGCCCGTCGCTATTGATGAGCTGGAACACGATGCCGGTGTCGGCATCCGCCGGCAGGAAACTGATGGAAACTTCTTTGCCACTGTGAACGCCGGTGCCCGTAAGCGACGCGCGCGTCTTCACTGTCGTCTGGTAGTCGTGCAAGACAATCCCCATAAGCCCGATATGCCTAAGTCCGCTTCTCCAGCCCGAGGGCGCGGCTCTTGTTAAATCGGCAGGCAGGGCCACTTCCCCGAAATCCCGGCAGACCGACTATGGTAGGCAGCGAAGATAATGTCCCGCCAAGGAGACTCCAAATCACGGTTTCTTACCCTCTGTAACCGCGAACCAGAGTAGGCTCCACATCGTAACTATTTGATTCTACAGCACTTAAAACGTTAACAGGCAAGCAATTCCTTGCTTGCCTGTTAACAATTGTTACGGTCCGTTAACCGCTCAGTTGGCCTGGCGGCGCAGGAACGCCGGAATCTCCAGCTGATCGTCGTCCTGAGTCGCCCTGGTCTGCGGCGTCAGGCGGCCCTGGTCGTCCAGCTGGCCGCGGCGCGGCGCATAAAGCTGGGCGTCCTGGCTGGCGAGACGGCGCACTTCAGGCGCTGCCTGGCGCAGCTTCGGCTCGCGCGGTTGCGCGGGCTGCAGCCTTGCGGGTTCCTCCTCGCGGCGGGTCAGGCCGTTGGTCAGGCGCTTCAACAGACCCATCGGGCCGCTGTTGTTCTCGTGGTCCACCGGGCGGCTCTTGGCGTCGACCTCGGCCTTCACCACCGGCGGAAAGTCCTCGACGCGCGGCATGCGCTGCGGTGCCATCGCCACCGGCTGCTGGACCTCGCGCAGCATTTCGCGCGGCTGCGGGGCCGGCTGCATCTGCTGGACAACCGGCTGCGGCATTGGCTGCTGCGGCGGCGCCTGGAAGATCTTGCTCTGCGGGCGGAAATCGTCCGCATGGGCGACAGGAGCCGGGCGGGCCTGCGCCATGGCGGCAGCGTTCGACTCGGCGAGCTGGATGGCCTCGGCGACCGGGTCCGCGGCGCGCGGCTCATAGACAGGCTGCTGGACCGGCGCCGGGCGGCTCTCCACGGCAGCCACGGCCGGACGGGCGGCCGGCTTCTGCGGTGCCGTACGGATCGAGATCGGCGCCGCGGCGATTTCAGCCGCCGACTTGTCGATGCCGGTGGCGACCACCGAGACGCGGATGACGCCTTCGAGTTCCTCGTCGAAAGTAGCGCCGAGGATGATGTTGGCGTCCTGGTCGACTTCCTCGCGGATACGGGTCGCAGCTTCGTCGACTTCGAACAGCGTCAGGTCGCGGCCGCCGGTGATCGAGATCAGCAGGCCCTTGGCGCCCTTCATAGAGGTCTCGTCAAGCAGCGGGTTGGCGATCGCAGCCTCGGCGGCGGCCATCGCGCGGCCCTCGCCCGAAGCTTCGCCGGTGCCCATCATCGCCTTGCCCATCTCGCGCATCACCGAACGCACGTCGGCGAAGTCGAGGTTGATCAGGCCTTCCTTGACCATCAGGTCGGTGATGCAGGCGACACCGGAATAGAGCACCTGGTCGGCCATGGCGAAGGCGTCGGCGAAGGTGGTCTTGTCATTGGCCAGCCGGAACAGGTTCTGGTTGGGGATGACGATGAGGGTGTCGACGCATTTCTGCAGTTCCTCGATGCCCAAATCGGCCGTCTTCATGCGGCGCTGGCCTTCGAAGTGGAACGGCTTGGTGACGACGCCGACGGTGAGGATGCCCTTCTCGCGCGCGGCGCGGGCAACGACCGGAGCAGCACCGGTGCCGGTGCCGCCGCCCATGCCGGCGGTGACGAAGCACATATGGGTGTTGGAAAGGTGGTCGATGATCTCGTCGATGCACTCTTCCGCCGCCGCGCGGCCGACTTCCGGCTGCGAGCCGGCGCCGAGGCCTTCGGTGACATGCGCGCCGAGCTGGATCAGCCGGTCGGCCTTCGACATGGTCAGCGCCTGCGCGTCGGTGTTGGCCACGACGAACTCGACACCGCGCAAGCCCGCGGTGATCATGTTGTTCACGGCATTGCCGCCGCCGCCGCCGACACCGAACACGGTGATGCGCGGCTTAAGCTCGGTGATGTCCGGCTTCTGCAGATTGATGGTCATTGTCTCCGTCCTTTGCCTTTCACGCCGCTTCGCCGCCGCGGCCGCCTATGGGGCTGTCCCCGTCAATTAGAAACTGTCTCTCAACCACTGACTCATGCGATGCAGTTTTCCACCCGTTCCGGTCATCCTGAGACCGGAAATGCCTTTTGCAGGATGGCTCTCGAAACTCGCCATCTGCGGATAGATCAGAAGCCCGACGGCGGCCGAGAAGGCCGGTCCCTTCGCTGCTTCGGGCAGGCCCGCCACGCCGAGCGGACGGCCGATGCGCACATTGCGCCCCAGGATGCGGCGCGCCGCTTCCGGCAGGCCGGCCAGCTGGCTGGCGCCGCCGGTGAGCACGACGCGCTTGCCGACCGCGTTGCCGTAGCCGGACTTGTTCAGCCGATCGCGCAGCAGTTCGAGTGTCTCGTCGATGCGGGCGCGCACGATGCGCGTCATCACCGAACGCGGAATCTGCAGCGGCACATCGCCATCGTCGCCGATCGGCTGGATCGAGACCAGGTCGCGGTCATCTGCGCTGCCCGGCAGCGCCGAACCATGCATGACCTTCAGCCTTTCGGCGGCATCGAGCGAGGTCGAAAGCCCTTTGGCCATGTCGAGCGTGACGTGATTGCCGCCGATGGCGATGGCGTCGCCATGGACGAACTTGCCTTCCGAAAACACCGAGATCGTCGTCGTGCCGCCGCCCATGTCGATGCAGGCCGCACCCAGTTCCAGCTCGTCGTCGACCAGAGCCGCCAGCCCGCTGGCATAGGGCGTCGCCACCATGCGCTCGACCGACAGATGCGAGCGGTTGATGGAGAGTTCGAGGTTGCGCATCGGCGCCGCGTCACCCGTCAGCACATGCATGTCGACGCCAAGCGCGTCGCCGACCATGCCGCGCGGATCGCGCACGCCGCGCTCGGCATCGAGCGAGAAGCCGACGGGCAGCGAATGGATCACCTCGCGCTCGGCCTTGAGCGCCTGCTTAGCGCCGGCGCCGAGCACGCGCTTGATGTCGGCCTCGTCGGCCTCGTGGCCGCCAAGGTTGATGGTCGCCGAGAAGGCTTCGCTCTTCAGCCGGCCGGCGGTCATGTTGACGATGAGCGAATCGACCGTCAGCCCCGCCATGCGCTCGGCGGCGTCGACGGACAGGCGGATGGCATGCTCGGCCCGGTCGAGATCAACGACCACGCCCGACTTCACGCCTTGCGACTTCTGATGACCGATGCCGATCACCTGGATCCGGTGCGAGCGGCCGCGCAACAGCTTGCCGTCATCGTTCGGCTTGAGCTTGGCCACCATGCAGCAGACCTTGTTCGAGCCGACATCCAGCACTGTCAGAGTGCCGGATCGGCGCGACGAGGCATCGCCTGAACCGCCAAGCCAGCTCATATCTTCGTCTCCGACTTGCGCTTGAAGGTCTTCGGCTTCTCGTTGAGCGCGGCCTCGCGCTGCGTCGCCGCTTCGGGCGTCAGCTCCACGACCAGCCGGTCTGTCAGGCGCATGTCGACCGCAGCGATGTCGCGCGACAAGAGCCCCTTGTCCTTATCCATCTTGACCAGTTCGGCGAGCGCCTGGTTTTCCCCGTCCTCGGGCAGCTTGACGGTGATGCCGTTGTCGAGCTTCAGGTCCCAGCGGCGATCGCCAACGCGGATATAGCCTTTTACGCGGCTCGCGAGGTCGGGGTATTTTTCGACCTTGGCCAGGAAGTCGGGCGCCTTGGCCGGCGCGCCCTCGCCGATCAGCAACGGCAGCAGCACCTGCTTGCCGCCGGAGAACGGCGCAATGACCGCGCCATCCCTCTCGATGACCGAGAGATCATTGCCCTGCTGCCAGAGCGCGAAAGCCTCACGCTCCTCGACGCGCACTTCCAGCGTATGCGGATAGACCTTGCGCACCGCCGCCACCTCGATCCACGGCAGGCCGGAGATGCGCTCGCGCGCGGCCTCGGCGTCGAAGCCGATCAGCGAGGTCCAGCCGTCGAGCTCGAGCCTGTCGAGAATGTCGATCTCGGAGGTCTGGCGGTTGCCGACCACCTTGACCTGATCGACGGCAAAGCCCGTGCGGGCGGTGATGCTCTGGATGATGCCATCGGCATGGCCGCCGAGATAGGCGCCATAGGCGCCGCTCGAAGCGAGCAGCACCGCCGACATCATCGCCGCGGAGAAGCGCGGCACCTCGAATTCGCCACCGCCCAGGCGCGCCAGGATGCGCACCGGGCGGCGAAGCACGCGCGGCAGGACGAAATGGCCCGATGACAACGACAAGCCGAACAGCGACGGCCCAGCCGCGCCCTTCCCCTTGCACTGTCCCCATTTCAACGCTGACACGAAGCGTCCTCCACCATCCAACTCAACAACTCACCAAACGAATGCCCGGCATGGGCCGCGATTTCAGGCACCAGAGACGTCGGCGTCATGCCCGGCTGAGTGTTGACCTCGAGCCATACAACTTCGCCATTTTCGGAGTGACGATCGTCATAACGGAAGTCCGACCGGGAAACGCCCCGACAGCCGACAGCTTGGTGAGCCTTGAGCGCCAGTGTCTGTATTTTTTGGTAAATATTCGGTGAAACTTTTGCGGGGCATTCGTGTTTTGATCCGCCCGCGACATATTTTGAATCGTAATCATAGAAGGAATGGCCGGTCGGGATGATCTCGCAGACGCCAAGCGCCACATCACCCATGACGGCGCAGGTCAGCTCGCGCCCGTGGATGTAGCGCTCGACCATGACGGTATCGCCATATTTCCATTCGGACGAGCCGACGACCTGCGGCGGATGCGACTGCCCCTCCGACACGATGACGACGCCAAAGCTCGATCCTTCATTGACCGGCTTGATCACATAGGGCGGCTTCATCGGATGCTTGTTCTGGATGGCGAAGCGATTGGCGACCTTCGATTCGGCGACGGGAACGCCGACCGATTTGACGATCTTCTTCGCTTGCTCCTTGTTCATGGCGAGCGCCGAGGCGAGCACGCCGGAATGGGTGTAGGGGATGGCGAGATATTCGAGGATGCCCTGGATGGTGCCGTCCTCGCCGAACGGGCCGTGCAGCGCATTGAAGGCAACATCAGGCTTGAGTTCCGCAAGCACCGAGCCGACATCGCGTCCGACATCGACGCGGGTGACCTGATAACCCTCATTCTCCAGCGCATCGGCACAGGCCTTTCCGGAGGACAGGGACACGGGCCGCTCGGACGAAAAACCTCCCAGCAGGACGGCCACATGCTTGCTTTTCATTCCCCGTCATCCCCTCTCACGGCGGACCAAAAACCAAGATTTCCGCAACATTGAGTCCGAGTCTCCCGGCAGGTTGCCCCCCAGACGGAAAACGCGGGTAACGCGTCGAACGACTCAAATCAGGAAACGCTTTCCAGCAGAGAATCAGAGAGTTGATTCACTGGCAAGTGCTTATGATTCCGAGAGATTCACTTTCTGAGAAAATGGCTACGAAAACCGTGTCGCTGAGTCATTACAGCAACGGTTTCACGCGCTTTGCGAGCGTGTTGAAGTTCATGCATCACATGAACTTCAACACGGGTCAGAGAAGCTGACCCAGAAACTCCTGCACGGCATGTCCGGGCCGGAAATTGCCGATGCGCTTGATCTCCCACTGCAGCCGGAGGCCAGAGTGCTCGAGCACGCGGGCGCGCACCGTCTCGCCGAGATATTCGAGGTCGTAGCCGGTCGCCGTGCCGGTGTTGATCATGAAATTGCAGTGCATGGGCGACATCTGCGCGCCGCCGATCATCAGGCCACGGCAGCCCGCCTTGTCGATCTCCTTCCAGGCCGACGTTCCTTCCGGATTCTTGAAGGTCGAGCCGCCGGTCTTCTCGCGGATCGGCTGCACCGTCTCGCGGTGGTTCTGCACCGCGTCCATCGCCGCCTTGATCGTGGCCTTGTCCTCTGCAAAGCCTTCGAACACGGCCGAGGTAAAGATCAGCCCGGAAGGAGCCGCCGAATGGCGATAGGCATAGCCCATCTCGGCATTGCTCAGTGTCTGGACATTGCCCTTACGGTCGAGCGCGCGCACCTCGACCACGCGCTCGCGCGTCTCGACGCCGTTGGCGCCGGCGTTCATCCTCAGCGCCCCACCGATGGCGCCTGGAATGCCGTGATAGAAATGGAAGCCGCCAATGCCGGCTTCCAGCGCCAGGGCCGCGACACGCTTGTCGGGCGTGGCGGCACCCGCCTTAATCCTGATCGGCGAAACGATCTCGGCCTCGCCAAAGCCCTTGGCCGAGAGCCGGATGACAAAACCCGGAATGCCGCCGTCCCTGACCAGAAGGTTCGAGCCGACACCAACGACGGTAAGAGGTATTTCTTCGGGAACCGCACGCAGGAACGCGGCAAGGTCTTCTTCGTCGGCCGGCTGGAACAGCACCTCGGCCAGGCCACCGGCGCGGAACCAGGTGATCTTGTCCATCTCGGCATTCGGCGTGAGACGGCCGCGCAGGCCGGCAAGCCGGTCGCCAAGTCTGTCGATCAGGGCCTGGCCGTGCATCATGAGGCGGCAAGCTCCTTTGGCAGAGCATAGGCCCATTGGGTGATGTTGCCGGCGCCGAGGAAGACGACGAAGTCGCCGGGCTTGGCCAGGTCGCGAATGATGGGCGCGATCGCTGCCGGACCCTCTATGTAGCGCGCATCGCGATGACCGCCGGCGCGGATGCGCGACACCAGCTCGTCCGAGCTGACGCCGTCGATCGGGTCTTCGCCGGCAGCATAGACCGGCGCCACCATCACCGTGTCGGCGTCGTTGAAGCAGGCGGAGAACTCGTTGAACAGATCGTGCAGCCGGGTGAAGCGGTGCGGCTGGGCAATGGCGATGACGCGGCCGTTGGTGGCGCTGCGCGCCGCCTTCAGCACCGCCGATATCTCGACCGGATGGTGACCGTAATCGTCGAAGACATCGACGCCGTTCCAGGACCCGGTATGGGTGAAGCGGCGCTTGACGCCGGCGAAGGACGACAGGCCCTTCTTGATCGCCTCGCCGGACAGGCCGAGCTCATGCGCGACGGCGATGGCCGCGGTGGCGTTAGAGACATTGTGGCGGCCGGGCATCGGCAGGCGCAGGCCTGAAATCGTGCTCTGGCTGCCGGTCTTGCGGTCGCGGATCACCACGTCGAACTCGGAGGTGGCCCCCGCCATGCGGTGGTTGGTGAAGCGCACATCGGCTTGCGCGTTCTCGCCATAGGTGATGACCCGGCGGTCCTCGATGCGGCCGACCAGCGCCTGCACTTCCGGATGGTCGGTGCACATCACGCCGAAGCCGTAGAACGGCACATTCTCGACGAACTGGCGGAACGCCTCGCGCACCTTGTCGAAGCTGCCGTAGTGGTCGAGATGCTCGGGATCGATGTTGGTGACGACGGCAATGTCGGCCGGCAGCTTGAGGAAGGTGCCGTCGCTCTCGTCGGCCTCGACCACCATCCACTCGCCGTCGCCCATGCGGGCATTGGTGCCATAGGCATTGATGATGCCGCCATTGATGACGGTCGGATCGAGCCCGCCGGCTTCGAGCAAGGTCGCCACCATCGAGGTCGTCGTCGTCTTGCCATGCGTGCCGCCGATCGCCACCGCCTGACGGAAGCGCATCAGTTCGGCCAGCATCTCGGCGCGGCGCACGATCGGCAGCAGCTTTTCGCGCGCGGCCTTCAGCTCCGGATTGGTCTTCTTGATCGCCGTCGAGACGACCACCACCTCGGCATCGCCAAGATTCTCGGCCTTGTGGCCGACGAAGCATTCGATGCCCTTGTCGCGCAGCCGCTGCACATTGGCGCTGTCGGCCTGGTCGGACCCTTGCACCTTGTAGCCGAGATTGTGAAGCACCTCGGCAATGCCGCTCATGCCGATGCCGCCAATGCCGATGAAATGCACAAGGCCGATGGTCTGCGGCATCTTCATGCTTGCGTCCCTTTCCTGAAATCCGAAACGGTTTTTTGGGACGCAATAGCCTCTGTGAGATCGGCGAGCAACCGTGCCGCGTCCGGCCTGCCGGCCGATTTCGCGCCCGCGGCCATCGCCGCCAGCTGCTCGGGATTGTCCATCAGCCCGCCAACAAGGGCCGCGATGCGCTCGGGCGACAGCGTCGATTGCGGGTGCACCTCGCCGCCGCCGGCAGCGGCAAGGGCTGCCGCGTTCGCCGCCTGATCGTGGTCGAGCGCATAGGGATAGGGCACAAGCAGCGCCGGCCGGCCGATGACGGCGATCTCCGAGACGGTCGAGGCGCCGGAGCGCGAAATCACCAGATGGGCAGCGGCCATGCGCGCCGCCATGTCGGTGAAGAAGGGCGAGACCTCGACGGTGACGCCAAGCGCGGCATAGGCCGTCTTCACCCGCGCTACGTCATCCGCGCGGGCCTGCTGCGTGATCACCAGACGTTTGCGCTGTGCATCCGAAAGCAGCGCGATGGCTCCCGGCATGGCATCGGAAAAGAACTGCGCGCCCTGGCTGCCGCCGAACACCAGCAGGCGGAAAGGCTCTTCCCCCGTCGATGCCGCATAAGGCGTCTTGGCCGCCTCCAACACCGCCGGCCGGACGGGATTGCCCGTCGTCACCGTCTTTTCGCCGGTGGCACTCGTATCCTGCGGCAGGAAGCCGCCGGCGATGGCATCGACACGGCCGGCCAGCGCCCGGTTGGCGCGCCCCATCACCGCGTTCTGCTCGTGGATCAGCGTCGGCACCTTGCGCCGCGTAGCCGCGTAGAGCGGCGGCAGGGTCGGATAGCCACCAAAGCCGACCACCGCATCCGGCTTGATCCGGCCGATAATGGCGGAGGCCTGGCGCACGCCGCGCCAGATTTTCCAGAACGCGCCAAGCACGGCGATGGGATTTTTCGAGCCCATCGTCGCCGACTGGATCGGATGGACGGCAGCGGCCGGGAAGTGGCCGGCAAACCGCTCGGCGCGGTCGTCGGTCGCCAGATGCACCGTCCAGCCGCGCTCCTTCAGCTCATGCGCCAGCGCCTCGGCCGGGAACAGATGTCCGCCGGTTCCGCCCGCCGCCAGAAGGATGACACCCCTCGCCATGTCACTCCGCCGGTAAAGCGCGCTGCGGCAGCGCAAACCCCATTTGCTTGCGCTTCTCCGGCCGCTTGCGGGTCAGCGCCAGCACCATGCCCATCGAAATGGCGATGGCGATCTGCGAGGAGCCACCATAGGAGATGAAGGGCAGCGTCATGCCCTTGGCGGGCACCAGCTGCAGGTTGACGCACATGTTGATGACGGCCTGCAGGCCGAACACGGTGACGAGACCGCCGACCGCATAGCGAGTGAAATCGTCATGTTCCTTGAGCGCCGTGTTGAGGCCGCGCAGCACGATGAAGGCGAAGATCGACATGATGAAGAAGCACATGATCAGCCCGAATTCCTCGCCAGCGACCGAGAAGACGAAGTCGGCGTGGCTGTCGGGGATGACCCGCTTGACCGTGCCCTCGCCCGGGCCGACGCCGAACCAGCCGCCATTGATCAGCGCATCGCGTCCCATGTCGACCTGGAACGTGTCGCCCTCGCCGGTGAGGAACTTGTCTATGCGCAAGGCAACGTGCGGAAACACCGTATAGGCGGCGAAGACGCCGCCGACGCCGGCAGCACCCAGCACGATGATCCACAGCCAGGGCAGCCCGGCCATGAAGAACATGATACCCCAGGTGCCGGTCGTCAGCATGGTCTGGCCGAGGTCCGGCTGCGCCACCAGCAGCGACACGACCAGCACCAGGAGCAGCATGGCGAACAAATTGCCGGGAATGTCGGGCTGACGCTTGTGCTCGGCGAACAGCCAGGCGCACATGATGACGAAGGCCGGCTTCAGGAACTCGGACGGCTGGATCGACAGGCCTGCAAGCGACACCCAGCGCCGTGCGCCCTTCACCTCGACGCCGATATAGAGCACCGCCACCATCAGCACCAGCATCAGGCACAGCATGATCAGCGACATGCGCCGGATCTGCCGGGAATCGAGGAAGGAGACCGCCAGCATCACGCCGAGGGCCGGCACGGTGAAGATGATCTGCCTGGTGGCGAAATGGAAACTGTCGAGGCCGATGCGCTCGGCCACCGCTGGGCTGGCGGCGAACGACAAGACGATGCCCAGCCCCATCAGCGACAGGAACGCGGCCAGGAACCAGCGATCGATCGTCCACCACCAGGTTGCGACAGGACTTTTATCGAGACGGCTCTGCATTATCGTGCCCCTCCGATGGGTTTGACGCCATCTATAGCGCTCGCAGCTTGCCTGAAGGCTTCGCCGCGAACTTCGAAATTCTTGAACTGGTCGAAACTGGCGCAGGCCGGTGACAACAGCACCACCACCTCGCCGCTGTCGTCCTTGGCCGCATCATGCGCGGCGTGTTCGACCGCCTTGGCCAGCGTGCCCGAGATCTCGTAGGGCACCGCCTCGCCAAGCGTCGCCGAAAAGGCAGGTGCGGCCTCGCCGATCAGATAGGCCTTGGCGATGCGCGGGAAGAAGCCGCGCAGCGGCTCGATGCCGCCCTCCTTGGGCAGGCCGCCGGCGATCCAGTAGATGCGCGGAAAGCTCGACAGCGCGGGGGCGGCCGCATCGGCGTTGGTCGCCTTGGAATCGTTGACGAACAGGACATGGCCCTTGCGGCCGACCTGCTCCATGCGGTGCGCGAGACCCGGAAAACTTTCGAGCCCCGACTGGATTTCGCCAAGGTCGAGCCCGACCTTCAGGCAAGCGGCGACCGCGGCAAGCGCGTTCTGCGCATTGTGCTGGCCGCGCAACGAACCGATGCCTTCGAGGAAGGCGACCTTGCTGTAGCGGCCGTGCACGGCCTCCATCAGATTGGTGCCGTCGGCGAAATAGCCGTCGGTCAGCGGCAGCCGCTTGGAAATGCGGATGACCTGCCGCCCGGCCCGCTCCAGCCGCTCGGCGATCTGCGCGCACCAGGAATCGTCGATGCCGATGATCGCCGTCTCGCTGCCCGCCACCAGCCGCTCCTTGATCGAGGCGTAGTGCTGCATGGTGCCGTGGCGGTCGAGATGGTCCGGCGTCAGGTTGAGCAGGATGCCGGCGGTCGGATTGATCGAGGGCGCGAGGTCGATCTGGTAGGACGAGCACTCGACGACATAGTGGCGGTCGGGCTTCGGCGGGTCGAGCGTCATCACCGCGCGGCCGATATTGCCGCCCATCTGGGTATCGCGGCCCGCCGATTTGAGGATGTGCGCCGTCAGCGCGGTGGTGGTCGACTTGCCGTTGGTGCCGGTGATGGCGATGAAAGGCGCCGTTGGCACGCTGAGCGTCCGCTCGCGGCAGAAAAGCTCGATGTCGCCGATGATCTCGACGCCGGCGCCCTTCGCCAATTCCACCGTCCAATGCGGCTTGGGATGCGTCAGCGGCACGCCCGGCGACAGCACGAAAGCCGAGAATTTTGCCCAGTCGGCGCCGCGCAGATCGGCAGTCGCGATGCCGGTGGCGGCTGCCTTGGCGACGCTGTCGGGATTGTCGTCCCAGGCAAGCACCTGCGCCCCACCCTCGATCAATGCCCGCGCGGTCGGGATCCCCGAGCCGCCGAGGCCGAAGAGCGAAACCTGTTTGCCTGCGAAGGATGCAGCGGGGATCAAGGGAGGCTTCCTATCTGAGCTTCAGGGTGGAGAGGCCGACCAGCGCCAGGATGACGGCGATGATCCAGAAGCGGATCACCACCTGGCTCTCGGTCCAGCCGAGCTTTTCGAAATGATGGTGGATCGGCGCCATCAGGAACACGCGCTTGCCGGTCATCTTGAAGTAGCCGACCTGGATGATGACCGACAGGATTTCCACGACAAACAATCCGCCGACGATGACGAGCACGATCTCATGCTTGGTGGCCACCGCCACCGTGCCGATCAGGCCGCCCATGGCCAGCGAACCGGTGTCGCCCATGAAGATCGCCGCCGGCGGCGCGTTGAACCAGAGGAAGCCGAGGCCGGCGCCAATGACGGCGCCCAGCACGACCGCGAGTTCACCGGTGCCGGGCACAAAGTGGATCTGCAGATATTCGGCGAACACCGCATTGCCCGAGAGATAGGCGATGACGCCGAAGGATGCCGCCGCGATCATGATCGGCACGATCGCCAGTCCGTCGAGGCCGTCTGTCAAATTGACCGCATTGCCGGCACCGACAATGACGAAGCAGGAAAACGGGATGAAGAACCAGCCGAGGTTGATGATGAATTCCTTGGCGAAGGGAAATGTCAGCGACGAGGAGAATGGCGCCTGGCCGTTATGCATGATCACCCAGGCTGCGATGCCGGCGATGATGAATTCGAGCCCCAGCCGTGCCTTGCCGGAGAAGCCGAGATGCGACTGCTTGGTCACCTTCAGATAGTCGTCATAAAAACCGATCGAGCCGAAGCCCAGCGTCACCAGCAGCACGACCCAGACATAGATGCTCGACAGGTTCGCCCACAGAAGCGACGAGCCGATGATGCCGGACAGGATCATCAGCCCGCCCATGGTGGGCGTGCCCGCCTTCTTGAAATGCGTCTGCGGGCCGTCGGCACGGATCGGCTGGCCCTTGCCCTGGCGCAGCCGCAGCGAATTGATGATGGTCGGTCCGAAGATGAAGACGATCAGCGCCGAGGTGATCAGCGCTCCGCCGGTGCGGAACGTGATGTAACGGAAGACATTGAAGACCGAGATCTTGTCCGCGAAATCGACCAGCAGTGTAAACATGCGCTTTCGTCCCCCGACTTGACCTAGGTCAGTTTGCTGGTTGTCGTTTCAGCCGGGTATTTGCCCAGCAGCGCATCGACCAGTTTTGCAAAACCGATGCCCTTCGACGATTTGATCATCACCACGTCGCCCGGCTTCAGCGCGGCAAGCAGCACCGGCTTCAATTCCTCGACGCCGGCGCGGTATTCCGTCTTGATGTCCTCAGGCAGCGCTTCCGCCAGTGCCCGCATTTCGGGGCCGCCAAGGAACACGGTCTGCGTGCCGGTGCCGACGATGAGATCGGCAAGGGCGGCATGCAGCTTGGCCGAATGCTCGCCAAGTTCCAGCATGTCGCCGAGCACGGCGATGCGGCGCCCCTCACCCGTCACCGGCGTCGCGTTGAGCAGCGCCATCGCCGCCGCCATCGAAGCCGGATTGGCGTTGTAGCTCTCGTCGATCAGCGTGATCGGCCCACCGGGGTGGCGCAACACATGGCGCTTGCCGCGGCCGCGCTCAGCCGAAAGATCGGCCAGTGCCAGTGCCACCTTGTCGAGATCGGCGCCAACCAGCTGCGCCGCGCCCAGCACCGCCAGCACGTTCTGCACCATGTGCCGGCCGGGCGCGCCAATGCGGGCGATCATGTCATGACCGCCGATCCGGGCGGCGATGTCGGAGTGGTCGGCATGCAATTCGCATCTGGTGAGTTTGAAGGTCGAGCGTGCATTCTCGCCGAAGCCGTAGACATGCTCGACGCCGGCGGCATGCGCCATCTTGTCGAGCAGCTTGAAGCGCGCATCGTCGCGGTTGAGGACGGCCGCACCCTCTGGCTCCAACCCTTCGAAAATCTCGGCCTTGGCCTTGGCGATCTCGTCGAGATTGCGGAAGAAGCCGAGATGCGCCGCCGCGATGATGGTGACGATGGCGACATGCGGCCGCACCATCTTCACCAGCGGCCGGATCTCGTCGGGATGGTTCATGCCGATCTCGAAGACGGCATAGTCGCAATCATCGGGCATGCGCGCCAGCGTCAGCGGCACACCCCAATGGTTGTTGAAGGACTGCGCCGAGGCATGCACCTTGCCGACCGCCGACAGCACATGGCGCAGCGCTTCCTTGGTGGTGGTCTTGCCGGCCGACCCGGTCACCGCGATGATCTTGGCCTGGGAGCGGGCGCGCGCCGCGACACCAAGCTTTTCCAATGCAACCAGCACGTCCTCGACGACGATAATCGGCGCCGTCAGCCGGCCGAGCGACGGCAGCTTGCCTTCCGCCACCACCAGCACGCCGGCGCCGGCCTTGATGGCCGCAGTGGCGAAGTCGTGACCATCCATCGCCTCGCCCTTGATGGCGAAGAAGGCGTCACCCGGCTGCAGGCTGCGGCTGTCGATCGAAATGCCCGATATGCCCTCGGGCATGGGCCCGAGCGGCCGCCCGTCCATGGCGGCGACCAGCGCCTCGGAGGTCCACAGCATACTCATGCGGCACGCTCCCGCAGCGCCGCGCGGACTTCCTCGTGGTCGGAGAAATGCAGGGTTTCGGAGCCGATCGTCTGGCCTTCCTCGTGCCCCTTGCCGGCCACGATCAGCGTGTCGCCGGCATGAAGCATGGCGACAGCCTCGTGGATCGCCTTGCGCCGGTCGCCGATCTCGATGGCGCCGGGTGCGGCGGCCAGAATGGCGGCGCGGATCGTTTCGGGCTCTTCGGAGCGCGGATTGTCATCGGTGACGATGACGACATCGGCAAGCCGGGTGGCGATTTCGCCCATGATCGGCCTCTTGCCCCGGTCGCGGTCACCGCCGCAGCCGAACACGACCATGACGCGACCTGTGGTAAACGGGCGGACCGAAGCCAGCACGTTTTCCAGCGCATCGGGCTTGTGGGCGTAGTCGACATAGACCGGCGCACCACTGACCGTGGTGCCAACGAGGTCAAGCCGACCCGGCGCTCCCTTCAATTTTTCCAATGCGGCCAATGCCTTGGCGACAGGTGTTCCCGTGGAAATGGCGAGCCCTGCCGAAACCAGCGCGTTCGAAATCTGGAAATCGCCGGCCAGCGGCAGGTCGATTTCGTAAAGCACGCCCTCGGCCTCGACCTCGGCGCGCTGGCGATGGCGTTCGTGCTCGACCCGCTTCAGCGTGAGGAAATCGCCATGCCGGCCAACCGTCAGCACCTTGAGCCCGGCAGCCTGGGCCGCCTGGATCGTCGGCGCCGACCACGGATCGTCGGCGAAGATGACCGCGGGCGCGCCTTTCGGCAGCAGCGTGTCGAACAGGCGCAGTTTGGCGCGGTGATAATCCTCGACCGTCGGATGGTAGTCCATATGGTCGCGGCCAAGGTTGGTGAAGCCGCCGGCGGCGAGCTTCACCCCGTCGAGACGGCGCTGGTCGAGCCCATGGCTGGAGGCTTCCATCGAAGCGTGGGTGACACCGGCATCGGCCAATTCCCGCAGCAGCTGATGCAGGGCAACCGGATCGGGCGTGGTCAGCGAGCCATAGTCGTTGCGGCCGGGCGCCACCACGCCGGTGGTGCCGATCGAAGCCGCGGCATAGCCCGCCTGCTCCCAGATCTGCCTGGTGAAGGCGGCGACCGAGGTCTTGCCGCTGGTGCCGGTCACCGCCACCATGGTCTGCGGCTGCTTGCCGAAATAGCGGGCAGCACTCAGCGCCAGCGCCAGGCGCGGATCGTCGACCGCCAGCACCGGAACCGGCAGTCCGGCGATGGAACTGCCTATGCCTGACACGATCACTAGGGCGCCGCGCCTGGCCGCGTCGGCAGCGTAAGCCGCGCCGTCCGCCTTGGTACCGGCGAGCGCAAAAAAGACGACGCCCGGTTTTACCTGGCGGGAATCGGACGAAATCCCGGTAACCTCCAGATCGGCGGAAGCTGTTCCTTCGACTGGCAGGACACCGGCTAGATCTCTGAGCTTCATCGAGTTCCGTTCACCGCAATAAAATAGCGCGCAGTCGCCGGCGCGCCCTAAGAATCACTCGTAGGAAACCAACGTTGCACCATTTTCATGGCTGAAATCTGGTTTCACGCCAAGCATGGCCGCCGACCGCCTGATGATATTACCAGCTATGACGCCCGCATTCGCGGCCGCGACGTCGGTCATCCCGGGCTTTTCCGGGTGCGGCGCATCGGCAATCGTGAACACCAGATATTGCGGATCGTCCATCGGGAAGGCAGCGACAAAGGTATTGAAATTCAGGTCTTTAGAGTAGCGGCCGTTGATGACCTTTTCGGCCGTTCCGGTCTTGCCGCCAACGCGGTAGCCGGGGACTCTGGCGTTTCTGGCCGAGCCCTTCTCGGCATTGAGCGAATAGAGGTAGCGCATGCCCTCGACCGTCTTTTCGTTGACGACTTTTTTGGCAATCGCCATCGCTTCCTGCTGCGTGCGCACCAGGAAGGTCGGATTCATCAAATAGCCGCCATTCATCAGTGCCGCGCAGCCGACAGCCGCCTGCAACGGCGTCGTCGATACGCCATGGCCGAAGGCGATGGTGAACGAATTGACCTGTTTCCAGACCTTCGGTTCGGTCGGGCGGGCGACTTCCGGCAGTTCGGTCTGCATCCTTTCCAGGATGCCAAGGCGATGCAGGAATTCCCGGTGCCCCTCGATGCCCACCAGCTCGGCTTCCCTGGCCGACCCGATGTTGGACGAATAGAGGAACACCTCCGGCAGCGACAGCACACGGTTCTTGCCGTGGAAATCGTGAATGGCCTGATGGCCTACCCGGATTGGATGCGACGCGTCGAAACGACTGTTCATCGTCGCCTTGCCGGAATCGAGCGCCATCGCCGAGGTGAAGCTCTTGAAGGTCGAGCCCATCTCATAGAGGCCCGCCGACATCCGGTTCAGCCGATCTTTTTCCTGTGCATTGTAGGGATTGTTCGGATCGAAATCCGGCACCGAGGCCATGGCGATCACTTCGCCGGTCTTGACGTTGAGCACGACGGCGCCGGCGCCGATCGCGCGGTAGCGCTCCAGGCCGGCGGCGATTTCGTCGCGCACCACATGCTGGACGCGCAGATCGATCGACAGCTTCACCGGCTTGAGATCCTTGGCCACCGCCAGGCCCGACGCCTGCAGGTCGCTCAGGCCCTGCTCGTCGATATATTTCTCCATGCCGGAGATGCCCTGGTTGTCGATGTTGGTCAGGCCGACAATGTAGGATGAGGTTTCGCCGCTCGGATAGAAACGGCGCTTCTCCGTGCGGAAGCCGAAGCCGGGAATGCCGAGCTGCATGATGTCGGCCTGCTGCTTGGGCGTCAGCTGCCGCTGCAGCCAGACGAAGCCGGCGCCGCTCTTGAGCTTGTGGTAGGTCTGCTCGTAGTCGATCTCGGGCAGCACCGTCGACAGCTTCTCGATCGCCTCGTCGGCATCGACGATGCGGCGCGGCTCGGCGAAGAGCGACGCCGTCTTGATGTCGGTCGCCAGCACTTCGCCATTGCGGTCGACGATATCGGGCCGCGAGGCGGTGATCCGGCTCTGCGGGCCGCCCGACAAATCGGGGGTCTGGAAGCCGAGGTAGACCAGCCGCCCAGAAATGGTCGAGAAGATGCCGAAGAACACCGCCATCGTCATCACGATGCGCGCCTTGCCCTTGCCGCCGGTCGCCTTGCGGGCGCCCTCGACGACAATCGATCCATCTTCACCCATCCTGGGGCGACGCTTCAGCAGTTTGCCGATCATTGGGCGATGCCTCCGGTCACGACGGGATCCTTGCCGTCCGCAGGCGCCTTGTCGGAATTGTCGGCCATGCCGCCCTGGCGTCCGTTCAGAATATCCTGGATATCCAGGGCCTTGGCCGGCAGATCGCTCAGGCCGACGATCTGGCGGGCGCTGACCGGCTCGAGCGCGAGCTGCGACTTGTAGAGCTCAGCGAGCTTCTGCAGCCGCGAAGGCTGGGTGAGCAGGCTCCAGTCGGCCTTGAGCAGGTCGATCGTCTCCTCCTCATAGCGTATCTGGTTGTGGATCTTCTGCACCGCCGCCAACTGATCCTCGGCCTCGCGCTTGGTCTTGTAGGTCAGGGCCGCCGCCGAAACCATGACGGCGATCAGGACAATGTCGCTGGTACGGAACACGTGCTTACCTCTCCCCCGGCCGATCGATGCCGGGAAGCTTTGGAAGGCCGAAAATGGAAAAATCGCCGGCGCGCGCCGGCGCTTCGGTGCGGATCGCCGCGCGCAGCCTGGCCGAGCGGGCGCGCGGATTGGCAGCGACCTCGGCATCGCCCGCCGTCACGCCACCGCCGGCCTTGCGAAAGGTCGCTGTGCGCGCATGCGCCTCGGGCAAATGACGTGAGCCGGTGGCGACGTCGGCGCGGTCGGCGATGAAGCGCTTGACGATGCGGTCTTCCAGCGAATGGAACGTCACCACAACCAGACGCCCGCCGGGCTTCAATGCGCGTTCGGCCGCGAACAACGCCTTGGCCAGTTCGCCGAGTTCGTCATTGACGTAGATGCGCAGCGCCTGGAAGACGCGGGTCGCTGGATGAATCTTGTCCTTCGGCGCGCGGCCAATATGCGTCTCGATGGCGTCGGCCAGTTCCAGCGTGCGCTCGAATGGCTTCTTTTCGCGGCGCGCCTCGATCATGCGGGCGATGCGGCCGGCGTGGCGCTCCTCGCCGAGGAAGCCGAAGATGCGGGCAAGGTCGCCCGGCTTGAAACTATTGACGACATCGGCCGCACTCAGGCCCGCTTGCGCCATGCGCATGTCGAGCGGCCCGTCGGAGCGGAAGGAAAAGCCGCGCTCGGCCTGGTCGAGCTGCATGGAGGACACACCAATGTCGAGCACGATGCCGTCGACGCTTTCGACATGTTCGTCCAGCGTCGAGAACGGCGCCTGCACCAGTCTCAGCCTGCCGCCCGATTGTGCCTCGAGATCGCGCCCGGCAGCGATCGCGTCGGGATCGCGGTCGATGGCGACGACCGAAGCGCCGGTCGCCAGAATGGCTTTGGTATAGCCGCCGGCGCCGAACGTGCCGTCGATGATGATGTCGCCCTTCGCTGGCTCCAGTGCCTCGAGCACTTCGCCAAGGAGGACCGGAATGTGGCGGACCGATCCGCCAACGGCGTGGATGTCATCGCCGTGGCCCACCGTCATTCCGGTCGCTCCCCAGGCTTCGTCCCCTGCCGAAGCTGCAACAGCCTGGCCCGCGCCTGCGCCCCATAGGCCGCAAGCCGTCCCGGCTCCCAGATCTGAAAGAAATTGCCGCGCCCGACAAAGGCCACCTCCGCCGAGATGCCGGTATGCTCGCGAATGAAATCGCTCATCGTGATGCGGCCGTCCTGGTCGAGTTTCAGGAACGCTCCGTCGCCATGGCAGAAGAACGACATGTCGTCCGCCGTCTGCAGGAAGGGATCTTCCTGCGCGATGCGCTGCTCGTAGCGGTCGAGCAGATCCAGCCCGCCGACATCCATCGCCGGCAGGTCCAGGCAGCGCAGTGCATAGAGTTCCGAATAGCCGCGCTTCTGCACGACGGCGCGGAAATGCGCAGGAACGGACACCCGCCCCTTCGCATCGATCCTGCTCACCGTGTTCGACAGAAACCGGTCCATTAAACGCTACAGCCGCTTGCGCCGCCGCACCCCTCTTCATCGTCTCGTACGCGCCGCCGCAGCGCGTTCCCTGCCCCGTATCAGCCTCGCCCGCATGGCCAAAAACCGGCAAACGCGCAGCCGCCGCGGCTGCCCGACTGGCGTACGCTTTACCCTGACGCGGAACGAAGGCTTTGATGTCTCGATGGGATATCATGGGGTACTATGGGCGTCAACGGGAATAGGCTTCACAAACACGCGCATCGCGACCAATCCGAGCAGCCGCTACGGCACGTCTCGTCTTTATGATCCATTAAGCCTAACGAAGCGTTTAGAGCCCGCTGGCCCAAAAGACCCGGCTTGCCGCCGATCACCCGCGCGCATAGCGTCGAGCGACGTCTTCCGCCCAGAAAACAAGGATCGAGCTCATGTCTGAGACGGCAAAGTCACGCGCCGCCGAACTTTCTCATCTGCGCAGCCGCGATTTCGCCAGTGGCGATCCGGTCCCCTTGCCGCTGACCATGGCTTCGATCTTTCACACGCCGAGCGTCGAGACCGGGGTCGATCAATATGGCCGCTACGACAATCCAACCTGGCGCGCCGTGGAACATGTGCTCGGCCATTTGGAAGACGCGCAATGCGTGAGTTTTCCCTCTGGAATGGGCGCGATTTCCTCGGTGTTTTTCGCGCTCCTGAAATCAGGCGACCGCGTGCTCCTGCCGGCGGACGGTTATCACGCGACGCGCGCGATGGCCGAACGCTTCCTGAAGCCGCTCGGCATCACCTGCGATACCAGGCCGACGCCGACCTTCCTTGACGGCGGTTTCAAAGGCTATTCGCAGGTCTTCGTGGAAACCCCGTCCAATCCACGGCTGGATATCTGCGACATCGCGACGATCGCCAAGGCTGTCCACGAACAAGGCGGGATCCTTGTCGTCGACAACACGACGATGACGCCATTCGGCCAGCGTCCGCTCGACTTCGGCGCCGACATCGTCGTCTCCGCCGACACCAAGGCGGTCAACGGCCATTCGGATGTGCTGTTCGGCCACGTCGCCAGCCGCGACGCCGACATCATATCCAAGGTGACGGACTGGCGCGCAATGGCCGGCGGCATTCCCGGGCCGTTCGAGGCCTGGCTGGTGCATCGCGGCCTCGAAACACTGGAGGTGCGCTTCGACCGCATGTGCTCGTCCGCCGAAACGATCGCGCAGCGGTTGAAGGAACATCGCGCGGTGCGCGGCCTGCGTTTTCCCGGCCTGAACGGCGACCCGTCGCACAACCTTGCCCGCGCCCAGATGGAGCGCTTCGGCTTCCTCATCTCCTTCGAACTCGCCTCGGAGGACAAAGCCGAGGATTTCATCAACAATTGCCCATTGATAGAGGCTGCGACCTCCTTCGGCGGCGTCCACACTTCGGCCGAACGACGCTCGAAGCGAGGCGATGCGGTACCGCCCGGCTTTGTACGCCTGTCAGTCGGCTGCGAACCGGTGGAAGAGCTCTGGAAGGCCATTGAGACGTCGCTGGACGGGATCGGCGCCTGACGGACTGGTCACGAACCTAGGTCGTCGGCCTCGATGTTGCGATGGCCGTGCCACCGCGCCTCGAAGCGGTCGAGCAGCCGATCGGCTGCGGCCTAGTTGTCGCGCACATTATGAAGCCAGATCGCGGTCAGATCATCTTCAGGACGTGCGTTCCGAACGATAGGCAGAAAATTCATGCCGCGTCGTCAGATCGCAAGCGTCTCCGTGCCTCGGCCTTGATTTCATCCATCGATGCAAATCGTCCCGGCCCGCTGTCGATCCCTTCCTGCACCAACCTGCGCAGTTCCTCAACCGTATAGCCGAAGAGATCGCGACGGTCCTTCCACTGCCGCAGCGCCTCGCGGATCACCTCGCTCGCCGAAGCATATTCGCCGGCGGCAACGACATCGTCCACCGCTTGCGCCAGTTCCGGCGACAGCGTGATGCTGCGTTTGTCGACTTGCCCCATGGATAGGCTCCCGATGCCATTGGCCGATTGCCGACTTGCTTGCAAATAGCTGAAAAGACTTGAATCGACAGGCGCGCCCGAGGGCACAACCTGCTGATCTCAAAAGGATTTCTCTTCGAGGACGAAACTGCCAGCTGGCCTGTAAGCCGGGTTCTGTATGGCCCTCGCCCCTTGCGGGACGAGAACGTGGCGGCCATTCATCTTGGGCGCATGTTGCCATACGCCTCACGCAACCTACCCGGACGGTGAGCCGGAAACAGCCCTCGAGGGTTTCCCCTCGCACCGCCCCTATTCGGTTTTGCTCCCGGTGGGGTTTACCGTGCCGCTCCTGTTGCCAGTCGCGCGGTGGGCTCTTACCCCACCCTTTCACCCTTACCCCGACAAAGTCGTGGCGGTTTGCTTTCTGTGGCACTTTCCCTGGGGTCGCCCCCGCCGGTCATTAACCGGCACCGTGTCTCCATGGAGCCCGGACTTTCCTCACTCGCGGCCTTTCGGCGTTTGCGAGTGCGGCCGCCCAGCCAGCTGGCAAGGCGTATAAAGGGGTTCAGCCGGGAAAACGCAAATGAAAAAGCCGGCTTGTCCGCCGGCTCTCGCAACTTGCTATCAAAGCGCGGCCATCTGAACCTTGACCTTGCTGCAATAGGCGGCCGAAACTGGGTTCATCCGCGTCGCGGCATGGCCGGCATTGTATTTCAGGATCGTGCCACAAGTCGTGCCACCGCCAAGGTTCTGCGCCAAAGCGAGATACTTCATGCCGTATTTGATGTTGGTGTCGGGATCGAACAGGCCCTTGGCCGAACCGTTGTAGCCCATCATCCGCGCCGTCGCCGGCTTGATCTGCATCAGGCCGATCTCGCCGGCGCTGCCGACCATGTTCGGCCGATAGTTGCTCTCGATCGTGATGACGGCATTGGCCAGCGATACCGGAACGCCGTAGCTTGCCGCGTAGCGGGCAACGATAGCGGAATACTGACCGCTGCTGGCCACCGCTGCCGTCGACGCAGCGACATTCCTGAGACCGATCGATGCCGTTGTCGTCATGTCGACGGTCTTGCGGCCACGCTTCGTCTGCCTTTTGGCGGAGGATTTCTTCGCCTTGGTCCAGCTGGCTTTTTCCACCTTGGCGGAAGCGTGCTTCGCCGTTGCCTTCAGGCTCCTGCTGCTTTTGGCTGAAATGGCCTTGCCCTTGGTCACCGCGACGAGGCCCTGATCGGCCCGGGGGCTCCATGTCGCGGCATCGGCCGCGCTGAAGGCAAAAATCACTACGCCGGCAGCAAGAGCTGCCGTTACAACGGTCAATTTCTGCATGTGATCCTGTTCTGTCTGGACCACGCGAAGATGTTCGCGTGGCGCTGCTTGATTAATAGCGGAACATCCGGGGGGCTAGAGGTCCGACAAACTGTACGAATTGCCCTTTGAGGCCCGAATTGGCGCCAATGAAGGCGGGGCAAGTCACTTTGAGTGACAGTTTGTAACCTGACAGGGGAAAAAGATTACTTGGGCGGCGCCCTGCCCTGGGTTAGCCGCTCACCGAGGCAAGCAACTTCTGCAGCGTGCGCATGGTCGAGCCATCGGCCAGCCCGTCGACCAGACGGGGCCGGAAATGCCGTTGGAAGGCCTCGACGACAATCCGCGTCTGATGGTCGAAAACACCCGATATCTCGACACCATAGCCATAGAGCGTCAGCATAGACTGCAACGCCTCGACATCGGCACCGCTGTCGCCGGGCTTCAGCGCGGTCCCGCGCCTGATGGGTGCAGCAGGCACAAGATGGCCGACACCGGCCGCAAACAGGGCGGCCCAAGGGAACTTCTCGCCCGGATCGATCTTGCGGCCGGGTGCCACGTCGGAATGCGCCAGCACCCGCATGGCGGGGATCGCATGCCGCGCGGTAATTCCATTGCACAGGCCGATCACCGCCTCGATCTGGCGCCGAGGGAACCCGGGATAGCCCAGCGAATGGCCAGGATTGACGATCTCGATGCCCACCGAGCAGGAATTGATATCGGTGCGTCCGAACCAGGAACTCTTGCCGGCGTGCCAGGCGCGGTCGCTTTCCCGCACCATCTGCACGATGTGGCCACTCTCGTGGACGAGATAGTGCGATGAAACCTCGCTCGCCGGATCGCACAGCCAGGCTTCCGCTCCGGCCCCCGTGGGCATGCCAGTATAGTGCAGCACGATCATGTCGGGTTTCAGCGTATCGCGCCGTGGCCCGAAATTCGGCGACACCCTGACCTCGGCGCTCGGCTCGTCGGGCAGGAAGCCGCTCATACGTGCCGCAGGCCCCGCTCGATCATCTCATAGGCGGCGTTGATCGCCGCGACCCTGGTCGTGGCGATCTTGATGAATTCCTGCGGCAGGCCACGCGCGATCAGCCGGTCGGGATGGTTGTCGGAGACCAGCTTGCGGTAACGCTTCCTGACCTCCTCGAACGGCTTGCCGCGCTCGATGCCGAGCACGACATAGGGGTCGCCGGCGCCAAGATTGACGTGCCGGGCCAGGATCGACTCGTAATGGGCCTCGTCGATGCGGAAGATCTCGGCGATACGGTGCAGGAAGATGCCTTCGCGTTCATGCACCAGCCCATCGGCCTTGGCGATGTGGAACAGGCCGTCGAGTATGTCTTCCAGCATCACGCAATTGGAATGCCCGGAACCGCACAACTGCGCCATGCGCTCGGCATAGGTTTCGAAACCAGCCACGTCCCGCTGGGCGAGATCGAACAGCCGCGCAACGTTGCGCGTCTCCTTCGGCGGCACTTCGAATATTTCCTGGAAGGCGCGCACCTCATCCTGGGTGACGATGCCGTCTGCCTTGGCCATCTTGGCCGAGAGCGCGATCATCGCCACGGAAAAGGCGACGCGGCGGCGCAGGTCCGCATCGCCGGAAAAAACCGTGCGCACGGCCTCCACGACATCGGCAACGCCCGACGAGGCTGAAGACGATACCCGTGTGATAAACTCGCCGAGGCGGTCCCAAATCGACATGGCCCGCTTCATAGAACCAACCGGTCCCCGCTATCAAGCCAATAACGGCCGCTCCCGGGTCCGTGAACCAGGGGCTCCTTGGTCGGTCCAGGTGGTTGCCTTTGCAAGAAAAGGCCGGCGAGACGCCGGCCCTTCCTCCCAAGACACTCTTACTGCTTTACAAACTACTGCGCGGGCGCAGGAGCAGGCGTTGCCGGAGCCGGCTCGGCAGGCTTGGTCGAGTTGTCGGCCGGAGCCGCAGGCTTCATCGGCTGCTCAGCAGCCGGCGGATTGGTGCTCTGCGTTGTGGTGGTGTCAGTGCCCTTGCCGCTGTCGCTGCAAGCCGCGACGCCCAGCAGGGCAAGGGCGGACACGGAAGCCAGAATGAGCTTTTTCATAATATCTCTCCTTCAACACACGCTCACGTTGCGGTGAACGGTCGAAGAGGAAATGCGCGACACGGCCATGAGTTTCGTAACGTTGCGTTTCCGCGTGTAACATCAACGGGATGCGTTGCTGCCGGCGCATTGGCACATTAACAACGAAAGCTGAAAACGAAAAATGCCGGAGACAGCCGCCATGGCCGCGAAATGGGATTTCTGGATCGACAGGGGCGGCACCTTCACGGATGTCATCGGCCGTGATCCGCAAGGGGGGCTGCATCCGTGCAAGCTTCTATCAGAGAATCCCGAAGCCTATGCCGATGCGGCCATCCAGGGCATCCGCGACCTGCTCGGCGTTGATCCTGGCGCCGCGATCCCGTCCGGGCTGATCGGCGACATCAAGATGGGCACCACGGTCGCCACCAACGCGCTCCTGGAGCGCAAGGGCGACCGCGTGCTCCTGCTCATCACCAAGGGGTTTCGCGACGCGCTGAGGATCGCCTACCAGGCGCGGCCCGACATCTTTGCCAAGGAGATCATCCTTCCCGAGCAGCTCTATGAGCGCGTCATCGAGATCGACGAGCGCGTGCTCGCCGACGGCTGCGTCGAACAACTGCTCGACATCGCCGCTTGCCGGCCGGCGATCGAGCAGGCGAAGGCCGACGGCATCGATGCCGTCGCCATCGTCTTCATGCATGCCTGGAAATACCCCGATCACGAGAAGGCGGTGGCAAAGGTCTGCCGCAAGATCGGCTTCGCCCAAGTCTCGGTCAGCCATGAGGTCTCGCCGCTGATCAAGCTGGTCGGCCGCGGCGACACCACCGTGGTCGACGCCTATCTCTCGCCCATCCTGTCACGCTATGTGCAAAGGGTGGCGGGAGAACTGGGCGCGGCGAGAGACGGCGACCAGTCCCCTCGCCTGATGTTCATGATGTCGTCGGGTGGCCTCACCGCCGCCGACATGTTCCAGGGCAAGGACGCACTGTTGTCGGGTCCGGCCGGCGGCGTCGTCGGCATGGTCGAGACGGCCAAGCTCGCGGGCTTCGGCAAGGTCATCGGCTTCGACATGGGCGGCACCTCCACCGACGTTGCCCACTATGATGGCGAGTACGAGCGCGCTTTCGATACCGAAGTCGCCGGCGTGCGCGTCCGCGCGCCGATGATGCGCATCCACACCGTCGCCGCCGGCGGCGGCTCGGTGCTGCATTACGAGGCTGGCCGTTTTCGCGCCGGGCCCGATTCAGCGGGCGCCAATCCCGGCCCCGCCGCCTACCGGCGCGGCGGTCCGCTCGCCGTCACCGACGCCAATGTGATGCTCGGCAAATTGCAGCCCGATTTCTTTCCGGCGATCTTCGGCCGCGGCCAGGACCAGCAGCTCGATGTCGAAACCGTGCGCTCAAGATTCGCGGCCCTGGCCGACCAGATCGGTGACGGCCGCTCGCCGGAAGCGGTTGCCGAAGGCTTCGTTACCATCGCCGTCGAGAACATGGCCAACGCCATCAAGAAGATTTCCGTGCAGCGCGGCTACGACGTCACCGAATATCTGCTCAACTGCTTCGGCGGGGCCGGCGGCCAGCACGCATGCCTGGTCGCCGATGCGCTCGGCATGGAAGCGGTGCTGATCCACCCCTTCTCCGGCCTGCTTTCGGCCTATGGCATCGGCCTGGCATCGGTCTTTGCCTCGCGCCAGCAGGCATTGCTCAAACCGCTTGCCGAGGAGTCCCGAACAGAGATCGCCGGCCTCATCGCCACCTTGAAAAAGGCCGTGATCGCCGAATTGGCCGCGCAAGGCATCGCCGAGGACACGGTTGCCGCCAAGCCCGTCCTGCACATCCGCTATGACGGCACCGACACGACACTGCCGGTGAATTTCGAAAGCGACTCGATTTTCCAGGCAAAGCGCGACTTCGAAATCGCCCACAAGGCGCAATTCGGCTTCGTCTATGACGACAAGCCGATGATCGTCGAGACGGTTGGCGTCGAAGGCAGCGAAATCGGCGACAGCAGCGCCGAGGCCTATGCGCCCGCCGGACCCGCACGGATTGAAGCCGGCGCTTCCGGAACGCGGCGCATCTACACCGAGGGCCGGTGGCATGAAGCCGGCATCCATCGTCGTGAGAACCTGCGCCCATCGAATCTGGTGGCCGGCCCCGCCCTTATCATCGAACCGAACCAGACCATTGTCGTCGAACCGGGCTGGCAGGCCGAAATCACCAACCTCAACCATGTCGTGATCCGCCGCACGGAAAAGAAGGCGCGCGCCGCCGCCCTCGGCACATCAGCCGATCCGGTCATGCTCGAAGTCTTCAACAACCTGTTCATGTCGATCGCCGAGCAGATGGGTGTCACGCTGCAGAACACCGCCTATTCCGTCAACATCAAGGAAAGGCTGGATTTCTCCTGCGCCGTCTTCGACCATACAGGGGCGCTGGTCGCCAACGCGCCGCACATGCCGGTGCATCTGGGCTCGATGGACCGCTCGGTCGAAACCATCATCCGGCTGAACTCCGGCGACATCCACCCGGGCGACGTCTTTGCCTTGAACGCACCGTACAATGGCGGCACGCATCTGCCCGACATTACCGTGGTGACGCCGGTGTTCGACGACGCGCAGAAAGAGATCCTGTTCTGGGCGGCCTCGCGCGGCCACCACGCCGATATAGGCGGCACCGCCCCCGGCTCGATGACGCCGCTCGCCATCACGGTCGACGAGGAAGGCGTGCTGTTCGACAATTTCCGCATCGTCGACCGCGGCAAATTCCGCGAAAAAGAGCTGCATGCGCTGCTCACCGACCATCGTTACCCGGCCCGCAACCCGCACCAGAACATTGCCGACCTCAAGGCGCAGATCGCCGCCAATGAGAAAGGCGTCGCCGAACTGCGCAAGATGGTCGCGCATTTCGGCCTCAATGTCGTCGAGGCCTATATGGGCCACGTCCAGGACAATGCGGCCGAGAGCGTGCGGCGGGTGATCGAACGGTTGCCCGACACATCGGCCTATGAATATCCCACGGACACCGGCCAGGTGATCAAGGTGAAGATATCGGTCGACCGGCAAAAGCGCGAAGCGACGGTCGACTTCACTGGCACATCGCCTGTCATGAAGAACAATTTCAACGCGCCGGAGCCGGTGGCCCGCGCCGCGGTCCTCTATGCCTTCCGTGTCATGGTCGAGGACATGATCCCGATGAATGCCGGGTGTCTGCGGCCCATCAACATCGTCATTCCCGACGGTTGCATGCTGAAGCCCGCCTATCCCGCCGCCGTCGTTGCCGGCAATGTCGAGACCTCGCAGCACGTCACCAACGCGCTGTTCGGCGCCATGGGCGCGATGGCCAATGCGCAGGGGACGATGAACAACCTGACCTTCGGCAACAAGAAGTACCAGTATTACGAGACGATCTGCTCCGGCTCACCGGCCGGCCATATGAACTCCGGCCGCGGCTTTGCCGGCACCTCCGGCGTGCACACCCACATGACCAATTCTCGCCTCACCGATCCCGAAGTGCTGGAACTGCGCTTTCCCGTGGTGCTGGAGGATTTCCACATCCGTAAGGGATCCGGCGGCAAGGGTAAATGGAGCGCCGGCGATGGCACCAAACGCAGCATCCGCTTTCTCGAGAAGATGGAATGCGCGATCCTGTCCTCGCACCGCAACCGCCCACCGCAGGGGCTGGACGGCGGCGGCGACGGCGAGGTCGGCTCGACCAAGATCCGCCGCAAGGACGGGGCGATCGAGATGCTGAAGGCCTGCGATCAGACCGTGCTCGAGGCCGGCGATGCAGTGATCCTGATGACGCCGACGCCGGGGGGCTTTGGCAAGCTGTAAAGAACACGTCAACAGGCTGTCACCGGCCTGTCATGACGCTGCGCTACCCGCTTGCGGCAAAGCAAATGGGGAATCACTTTGCCATGACGGACGTCTCCTCGGATCTAGTTTTTCGCCGCGGCAAGGAAGTTGGAAAGGCCGTCTACCAGAACCGCGCGCTTTCCAAAGCCGGCATCTCCGAGCGGCTGTTCGCCTTCCTGTTCTCCGGCCTCGTCTATCCGCAGATCTGGGAAGACCCCGATGTCGACATGGAGGCCATGCAGCTTGGTGAGGGCCATCGCATCGTCACCATCGCTTCCGGCGGCTGCAACATCCTGGCCTACCTCACCCGATCGCCGGCACGGATCGACGCCGTCGACCTCAACGCCGCCCATATCGCGCTGAACCGTATGAAGCTGGAGGCGGTGCGCCGTCTGCCATCGCAGGGCGACCTGTTCCGCTTCTTCGGCGCCGCCGACACCAGCCACAATTCGCAAGCCTATGACCGTTTCATCGCGCCGCATCTCGATCCGGTCAGCCGCCACTATTGGGAACGCTGCAACTGGCGTGGTCGCCGCCGCATCGGTGTTTTCGACCGCAATTTCTACCAGACCGGCCTGCTCGGCCTGTTCATCGCCATGGGCCACCGCACGGCGAAGTTCTTCGGCGTCAATCCGGCCCGCATGATGGAAGCTGGGAATATCGCCGAGCAGCGCCGCTTCTTCAACGAGGAACTGGCCCCGGTCTTCGACAAGAAGCTCTTGAAATGGGCGACCTCGCGCAAGGCTTCGCTGTTTGGCCTCGGCATTCCGCCGGCGCAGTACGATTCGCTGATCACATCGGGCGACGGCACGATGGCCAGCGTTCTGAAGGCCCGGTTGGAAAAGCTCGCCTGCGATTTTCCCCTGGAAAACAATTATTTCGCCTGGCAGGCCTTTGCCCGCCGCTATCCAAATCCCGGTGAGGCCGCCCTGCCCGCCTATCTGGAAAAGCAGAACTACGACACCATTCGCGGCAATATCGACCGCGTCGCCATCCACCATGCCAATCTGATCGAGTTCCTCGCCGGCAAGGACGCGGGCACCGTCGACCGCTTCATCCTGCTCGATGCGCAGGACTGGATGACCGATGACCAGCTCAACGCGCTGTGGTCGGAAATCAGCCGCACCGCCTCCGCAGGCGCTCGCGTCATCTTCCGCACCGCCGCCGAGCCCAGCCTGCTGCCGGGCCGCGTCTCGACCTCGCTGCTCGACCAGTGGGACTATCAGGACGAGGCCTCACGCGAATTCTCGACCCGCGACCGCTCCGCCATTTATGGCGGCTTCCACCTCTACGTGAAGCGCGCCGCATGAGCACGACCGAGCTGCCGGTCAGCCCGGCATTCAAGGCCAATCATGCCGAGCTGATGGACGGGGTCTACCACTGGCAGCGCCACATCTACGACCTGACCCGCAAATACTATCTGCTCGGCCGCGACCGGCTGATCGATGGGCTTGAGGTGCCACAAGGCGGCACCGTGCTGGAACTCGGCTGCGGCACCGGTCGCAACATCATCCTGGCCGCCCGTCGCTATCCTGATGCCCGCTTCTTCGGCCTCGATATCTCGGCCGAGATGCTGGAGACGGCCGGCAAGGCGATCGACCGCGAAGGCCTGTCCGGCCGCGTCACGCTGGCAAGAGGCGACGCCACCGATTTCGATGCGGGCTCCCTTTACGGCATCGAGCGCTTCGACCGGGTCTTCGTCTCCTATTCGCTGTCGATGATCCCAGGCTGGGAAAAGACGGTGTCGGCGGCACTCGCCGCGCTATCCCCCGACGGCTCGCTGCACATCGTCGATTTCGGCCAGCAGGAAGGCCTGCCGGGCTGGTTCCGGACCTTGCTGCGCGGTTGGCTCAGAAAATTCCACGTCACGCCGCGTGAATCGCTGCGCGAAGTTCTGGAATCGGAATCTCGGCGAACCGGCGCAACCTTCCGTTTCCGCACGCTTTATCGCGGTTATGCCTGGCTGGCGGTGATCAAGATCGCCAGCTAGCATCGCCGTTGGGGCGGTGCCCCATTCGCTGATGGAGGATGGATGCTACCATCAACCAGATCGAACATTGTTATGTGACCCCAGGGGTGGTACATTATCTCCATACTGGAAGCATGTGATGATCGTCGGTTTTAGAGACGGATGGCTGCGGGCCTTCTTTGTAGACGACACCCACTCCCGCAACATTCCGTCCGATCTCGAAAGCCGCTTGTTCCGCAAGCTCCAGATGATTGACGACGCCATGGTCGATCAGGATTTGCGCGTGCCGCCCAGCAACCATTTCGAGAAGTTGCGCGGCAATCTCGAGGGCTTCCATTCGATCCGCGTCAACCAGCAGTGGCGACTGATCTTCCGCTGGGACGGCGGTCGCGGTGAAGCGTCAGACATTTATCTCGACGACCACAGTTATAAGTGAGCTGAAACATGTTGATGACCGCACGCAAGCCAGCAACGGTTGGCGAGATTCTCACCGAGGAGTTCATGCAGCCGCTCGGCTTGACGCAGGCGGCATTGGCCGAGGCGATGGGCGTTCAGCGCAAGCATGTGAATGAATTGTGCAACGACCGTCGCAACGTGACGGCGGCAACCGCGCTCATTCTGGCCCGGGTGTTTGGCAACAGCCCGGACTTCTGGCTGAATGTCCAACGCCGCAGCGATCTTTGGGCGGTTATGAATTCGCCCGACGAGCGGGCACGTGTTGACCGCGCCAAGCCTTTACCGACAGCCGCATAGACCAGATTTGCAGGGCTTGAGCAGTTCACCGTTTCATGGAAACGGTGAACTGCTCTACTTTTTGTTTTGACGCAATTCCGGACGGAAAACCGCACACACTTTCCTGGAATTGCACTAATGCAGCGCCTTCACCAGCGCCCCCACCATCGTCTGTGGGCGATAACCGACCTTGGCCGGCGTCAGCCCCAGCCGCGCGATCACCAGCTGCTCCGACGGAATGATCGCTACGGTCTGGCCGTCATGCCCCTCCATCCAATAGGTGTCCTTGGGCAGGCCTGCCGCGACGCCGGCCCCGGGATTTTCCTCATCGCCGGGCGCCTCGATCCACAACTGGCCCTTGCCGTAGACTTTCGAGGCAGGCGCCGGCTCGCGCATCCAGTCGACGAAGCCCGTCGGCAGGACCTGGTTGCCGTTCCACACGCCGCCCTGCAGCAGGAACTGGCCGAAGCGCGCCCAGTCATGCGCCGTGGCGTAGAGATAGGACGAACCGACGAAGGTGCCCTGCTCGTCGGTTTCAAGCACGGCGCTGTGCATGCCGAGCGGCCCGAACAGCGCCGTGCGCGGCCATGTCAGCGCCTTCGCCTTGTCGCCGATCGCGTCCTGCCAGAGCCGCGACAGCATCACCGCCGTGCCGCTCGAATAGGAAAATACTTTGCCGACCTCGCCCGCCAGCCGTTTTGATTCGGCAAAGCCCGCCATGTCGGGCTCGAGATAGAGCATGCGCGTTACGTCGGCGACGTCGCCATAGTCCTCGTTGAACTCCAGACCGCTCGACATCGCCATCATGTCGGCAAGGCTGATCGCCGCGCGGCCGTCCGCCTTCCACGGCGCGAACAGGCCCTTGTTGCCGACGGCCATCTTGCCGTCCTTGACCAGCGTGCCGACGATGGCGGCATTCACCGTCTTGGTCATCGACCAGCCGAGCAGCGGCGTCTTGGCCGAAAAGCCGTCGCCATAGCGCTCGGCGACGACGCGGCCGTTCTTGACCACGACCACCGCGCGCATGCCCGAACCGGTCAGCGCCGCATCGTCGAGCAGCTTGGCAATCACCGGATCCTGCGATGCCTCGACCCGCTCGCCTTCGGGCCACAGCGTATCCTGGCTGGTTGGCGAAGGCTCGACATGGACCGTCGTGCGCCGCGCCTTGCCGACATCCCCGTCGGGGATCGAGGCGCAGCCCAGCCCATCGCGGGAAACCGCCTCGCTTTTGCCGAGGAAGCCCAGCAGGCCCGCCGAAACCGTTCCCCGGTTCTTGTCGACCGAGACCCGCATCAGCCGCAGCAGCGGGTGTCCGGGCGCCTGCACGTCTACGGCAAGCACTTCGTTGGCATCGCGCCCGGCGATGAAGACGTTGGAGCAGACGATCTTGGCCGAATAGCCCGAACCGACGCGGATCAGTTCGGGCGGCGCGATGTAGAGCCAGGCAAACAGGGCGGCGACCGCCAGAACGATCAGGCCAAGCAGCCATTTGACGATCTTGACGACGAACCGCATCCGCTTCCTCCCGGGCTTTCGCCCGACCCTTATGTCATCGAATTGCCGCCATTGCTTCCGCAAAATCAGGGCTGTTGTCGAGCGCCGTCAACGGATTATCAACCATGATCGGCGATCACAGGATGCATGTCGCCCAAAAGTGCTGAGCGGTTTTGGGACATGCACAAAAAGGATAGGCTGGGCGATGCTGTGGGGCGATCGCCTGGAGGGGGCTCGACCAATCGTCGGCCATCGGTTCACAGACCCATCAGCGACCGGCTGTTTCCGGCTTGGAAGTTGTGATGCGCCGTCTTGCGGCCCTTTTCATGCTGACGCTGCTTGGCGCCTGCTCGACCGTGGACGATCTGTCTCCGCTGTCGCCGTCCTCATCCAGCAGCCCGACGGTCGTCGTGCGCGCGCCGCGCTTCGAGGATTCCAAGCCGCATGAATGGGATAGCGGCGCGCCATGGAACTATGCCGTTCACGGCACCGACGTCTCCAAGTACCAGACCTCGGTCGACTGGCCGACGGCCAAGGCGAGCGGCATTTCCTTCGCCTTCATCAAGGCCACAGAAGGCGGCGACCGCTTCGACGAGTATTTCAACGAGCACTGGGCGCGCACGAAAGCCGCCGGCGTTCCGCGCGCGGCCTATCATTTCTTCTATTTCTGCACCCCGGCTGCCCAGCAGGCGCGCTGGTTCATCCAGAACGTTCCCGTCGACCGCTCCGCCATGCCGCCGGTTCTCGACATGGAATGGAACCCGAAATCGCCGACCTGCCGGCTGCGTCCCGACGCCGCCACGGTGCGCGCGGAGATGACCACCTTCCTCCAGATCGTCGAGCGGCATTACGGCAAGAAGCCGATCATCTACACCTCTGTCGACTTCTTCGACGACAACGAGTTGTCGACCTTCCGCGGCTACCCCTACTGGTTGCGCTCGGTCGCCGGCCATCCGCGCGAGAAATATGGCAGCCACCCCTTCACCTTCTGGCAATACACCGGAACCGGCATCGTTCCCGGCATGACCGGCAAATCCGACATCAACGTCTTCAACGGCTCGGAAGCCGCATGGAACAAGTGGCTGCGGCAGAACACCCGTTGATACCTGGTTCAACGGCAGCGAATCCCTGGATCAAGTTGCTCCAGCGTGACTCCCGTTGAACCGGGTTCAACGGCAGCGACTCTCTAGACCAAGTTGCTCCAGCGAGACTCTCGTTGAACCGGGTTCAATGGCAGCGAATCCCTGGACCACATTGTTCCAGCAGGACGCCCGTTGAACCGGGGGCAGCGGCAGCGAAGCCCCAGGGAATAAGTAGTTGCGGCAGAACACCCGTTGACACCGGGCCTGCCGCCTGCTTTTCGACACAGCCAGCGGTAAAGAGTGCAACCGCCAGTAATCCGGGGCATTGGGTTTCCAGCCAAGCACGACAATGCCCTCTTCGTTTCGAAAGGAAGCTGATGCGACTGCGTTCCCAAGCCCTCGCGGCGCTATTCCTGTGCGCCACGGCCTTGCCGGCGATGGCGCAGGAATGCGGCGGCGATTTCGAAACCTGGAAACAGGGCGTGGCGGCGGAAGCCAAGGCCGCCGGTGTCGGCGCCGCCGGTCTCGATGCGCTGGAAGATGCCACCTTTGACGAGCGGGCGCTGGCGCGCGACCGCGCCCAGGGCGTCTTCACCCAGACCTTCATCGAGTTCTCCAACCGCATGATTTCGGCCTACCGGCTGAAGCAGGGCGCGGCGAACATGAAGAAATACGCCGATGTCTTCGCCCGCGCCGATCAGCAGTTCGGTGTGCAGGCGCCGGTCATCACCGCCTTCTGGGCGCTGGAGACGGATTTCGGCGCCGTGCAGGGCGATTTCCACACGCTGAGCGCGCTGGTGACGCTTTCGCATGATTGCCGCCGCCCGCAACTGTTCCGCCAGCAGCTGGTGCCGCTTCTGGAGCTGATCGATCGCGGCGTGCTGCCGGCCGACGTCAAGGGCGCCTGGGCCGGCGAGATCGGCCAGACGCAGATCCTGCCTTCGGACTATCTGGCCCGAGGCGTCGATGGCGACGGCGACGGCAAGATCGACCTGCGCAACAGCGTGCCCGACGTGATCATGACCACGGCCAACAAGGTGCTGTCGCGCGGCTGGAAGCGCGACGAACCCTGGATACAGGAAGTGCGGGTGCCCGACGAGATGCCCTGGGATCAGACCGGGCGCACCAACAAATTGCCGCTGACACAATGGGCGCAGTGGGGCGTCACCAATCCCGACGGCTCGCCGCTCGTCGACAAGGGGCTGAAGGCCGGTCTGGCGCTGCCCATGGGCCGCAAGGGCCCGGCCTTCCTCACCTATGACAATTTCGATGTCTATCTCGAATGGAACCAGTCCTTCACCTATGCGCTGACCGCGGCCAATCTGGCCGCGCGGCTCGCAGGCGCGCCGCCGCTTGATCCGCGCACCCCGGACCAAGGCCTCAACAACGAGCAGATGAAGGCGCTGCAGACCAAGCTCGAGGCCCGGGGATACGACGTCGGCACGGTCGACGGCATTCTGGGCACCAACACCCGCGAAGCGATCCGCAAGGAGCAGATGCGGCTTGGCCTGCCGGTGGACGGCTGGCCGACACCGGAGCTTTTGGCGAAGCTGTGAGGGGCCGCCATTCTTGAGGCCCTCGCTACCGGCTAGCGCCTGCTCTCCTCGCCCGCACGAAATCGATGAACGCCCGCAAGGCTGGCGGCACGTGCCGTGAACTTGGGTGGTATAGATAGAAGCCGGGAAAACTCGGCGACCAGGCTTCCAGAAAACGGACGAGCCTGCCTTGCTCGATCCAGGGCCGGACCTGGTATTCGAACATGTAGGCAATGCCCACGCCATCCAGCACGGCATTGAGCATCAGCTCGGTATCGTTGACGGTCAGGCTGCCTTCGATGGCGATTTCGAGGGCCCGTTTGCCACGCGCGAACTCCCATCGGTAGAGGTTGCCGCCGCCCGGCCACTCGAATTTGATGCATTGGTGCTGGTGCAGTTCCTGCGGATGACGCGGTATGGCCCGGTTCTCGAGATAGGCGGGAGCGGCCACCGCGGCCATCTGCAAATCCTCGCTCAGTTTCACCGCCACCATGTCCTTCTGCAGCCGCTCGCCGAGCCGGATTCCTGCATCGAACCGGCCTTCGACAATGTCGGCCAGCGTGTCGTCGACGATGACGGTCAGCGCGATATCGGGATAGGCGCGCTGAAAGTCCCCGAGGATCGGCGCGATGAACCGCACGGCGGCGACACGCGGCACATTGATGCGTAGCGAACCCGCCGGCCGATCGCGCGCTGCATGAACATCGGCAATGGCGCTTTCCAGTTCGCCAAAAGCGACGGCAAGGCGCGAAAAAAGCGCGTCGCCTGCCGCGGTCGCGGAAACACTGCGCGTCGTGCGATTGAGGAGCCTGACGCCGATGCGCGTCTCCAACTGCCGGATCGACTGGCTGAGCGCCGGCGGCGACACACGCAGCCTTGCGGCGGCACGGACGAAACTGCCCTCTTCGACGATGGCGGAAAATGCCTTGAGCTCAGTGAATTCGGATCCGCGCACTGTGTATCCATGGGTTAACAAGCCAATCAGATAATAGGTCATTATCTTATCAATTGCATGCCGCTATTTCTCAGCCATCGGCCACATCGCAGGTAAAGCCGCGGGCCAGAATGGTTGAAGGAAATTGATCATGTCCCAGTCTCTGCACGGCAAAACCGCAATCGTCACCGGCAGTTCGCGCGGCATCGGCCGGGCCATCGCCGAAGGACTCGCGGCCCATGGCGCTGCCGTCGTCATCAACTATGTCGGCAACCAGAAAGCCGCCGACGAGGTCGTCGCCGGCATCGCCAGCAAGGGAGGAAAGGCGCTCGCCATCCAAGCCGACATATCAAGCGTTTCCGATGTCCGCCGCCTGTTTGACGAGACCGACAGTAAGCTGAGCGCAATCGACATCGTCGTCGCCAATGTCGGCGTCGCCGTCATCAAACCGCTGACCGAGGCAACCGAAGCCGATTTCGACCAGATCTTCGGCACCAATGCCAAGGGCACCTTCTTCACATTGCAGGAAGCAGCGCGCCGGGTGCGCGACGGCGGCCGGATCATCGCTGTCTCCACCGGCGGCACGAAGATGTTCTTCACGCAGACGGCGCTCTACCTCGGCAGCAAGGGCGCCGTCGAACAGTTCGTCCGCGTGCTCTCCCGAGAACTCGGATCGCGCGGCATCACGGTGAATGCGCTGTCGCCGGGCTTCACCGACACGGACCTGCTTCCAGAGCGCGATCGCGCCGTGGCTGCCGGCATGTCGCCCTTCGGCAGGATAGGCGCGCCGCGCGACGTTGCCGATATCGCGGTCTTCCTGGCCAGCGACGAGGCCCGCTGGCTGACCGGCGAGAACATCCAGGCTGGCGGTGGAGTGGCGTAGGGATAGGCAGTAGGCAGTAGGCAGTAGGCAGTAGGCAGTGGGCAGTGGGCAGTAGGCAGTGGGCAAATACCAAAGGTGACATTGAAAGCGCCAGTATAACAAACGATCCCTACCCCCTAGTCTGCCATCGTCTCCAAACTCGCAAAGCCTTGCGGCGCATCGCCTTCGTCGAACGGCGTCGTCACCTCGACGAACGTATCGGGATAGAACCCGTTGAAGCGTGTGCGTAGCGACAGCGAATAGGCGCCGATATGGCCGATTTCGATCCAATCGCCGGTGTCGACGGTTTCCGGCAGCCAGAAAGGCCTGGACAGGATGTCGACGGAATCGCAGGTCGCGCCGCAGACCTTGAACGGCACGATGTTCTTTTCAGCGCCATTGCGGGTCCTGATCGCCGGATCAGGAATGAAGCGCGCCGGCAGCGTGATCTTGCCGGTCCATGAATCCGATAGCGACGCCCAGATGCCGTCATTGATGTAGAGCCGCTTGCCCTTGCGCAACAGCACGCGCACGATCAGCGACAGGCAACGCGCCACGATCACCCTGCCCGGCTCGGCCACCAGCGGGATCTGGTCGAACTGATATTCCTTCAAGTCGCCGGAGAGCCGCGACATGATCTGGCCGAGCGACGGCATCTCGATCTGCTTGCGGTTGGGATCATGGCCGTATTCGGCCGGAAAGCCGCCGCCGACATCGAGGCCGGCGATGTCGAAGGTCAACCGATTGCGCACCCAGTCGGCCGAAGCCAGCGCCCGCTCATAGGTGTCGGGATCCTCGATCTGGCTGCCGACATGGAAACACAGGCCGACCTTGTAGCCCGTGCGGTTCAGCCGCTCGGCGAGTTCTACCGCATAGGCCGGCCCGGCCCCGAATTTCTTCGACAGTTCGTAGGCCGCCGACCCTTTCGTCTGGATGCGCACGAATACGCTGATCGAGCCGGGGTCGATGTCGAGCGCCCGCACCACCCGCGTCAGCTTGGTGATCTCGTCCTCATGGTCGAGCGAAATGACGCGGATGCCGTATTTCTCCAGCGCCAGCTTGATGTCCGACTGCGCCTTGACCGGGTGCATGTAGAGCATCTCGGCATCGGCAGAGACGGCGCGCACGGCAGCGAATTCGCCGGGCGAAGCGACGTCGAAGGCGTTGACGCCGGCCTCGACCAAGGTCTTCAGCACGATCTGCTCGCCATTGGTCTTGACCGCATAAGCGGTCTTGCCGGGGAACATGCCCATGAACTGCCTGGCATCGGCCTTCAACACCTGCGGGCGGAAGCAATAGACCGGATCGTCAGGACGAAGCGCCAGTGCCGCCTCGCGGGCATTCTCGAATCGCTGCATTGACGAATCCTCGATCTCGGCTGCGCACAATTAATCCAAGCTAGCGGCCAATGAAAACAATTCTGTGTCTCGTGCACCTGACGCCGCGGCGCTAATCTTCGGCGACATCGCTTGCCATCGACCAGGTTTCGGGTGGCGCTTGTCGCCAGACCCGATATGCACGTGTCTGGCCGGCTGACATTCGAGCCGGCATGTCGGGGGGAGGACGATCCACATGGCAATTGCCGCTACATCAGCGTCGCGCGGACCGATGACGCTTACCGACTGGGGGCAGTTGCTGCTGCTTGGCGCCATCTGGGGCGGTTCGTTCTTCTTCGCCCGCATCGCGGTGGCGGAGCTTCACCCTCTGGTGCTGGTGCTGTTTCGCGTCGCCATCGCGGCAATCGCGCTGCAGATCTATCTCGGCCTGCGCGGCCCGTCCTTCCGCCTTGCCTTTCCGCATGCCGGCCTGTTCTTCCTGCTGGCCTTCACCAACAATGTCGTCCCCTTCTCGCTGATCTTCGCCGGCCAGACCGAGCTTGGCGCCGGCGTCGCCTCGGTGCTCAACGCGACGACGCCGTTCTGGACGCTGATCCTTGCCAACGCGCTGACATCGGACGAGAAGCTCTCCTGGAACAAGCTCGCCGGCATCGGGCTCGGCGTCGTCGGCACCGCTGTCATGATCGGTCCCGGCGTGCTCGCCGGGCTTGGCGGCCCGGTATGGGCCAAATTCGCGCTGATCGGCGCGTCTTTGTCCTATGGCGTCGCGCTGATGGTCGCCCGCCGCTTCAAGGGCGTGCCCTCGCCGGTCATCGCCACCGGGCAGTTGACCGCCTCGACCATCATCATGATACCGGTCGTGCTGCTGGCGCACGGCCCGGCCGGCCTGTTCTCGGCCTCGCCGCCAGTCTGGGCGGCGGTGCTGGCACTGGCGCTGTTGTCCACCGCCTTCGCCTACGTCCTCTATTTCAACCTCGTCGCCTCGGCCGGCGCCACCAACGCCTCGCTGGTCACGTTGATCGTGCCGGCCAGCGCCATGCTGCTCGGTTTCCTTTTCCTGGGCGAGCGGCTGGAACTGTTCGAGACCGGCGGCGTGGTGCTGATCGGCCTCGGTCTTCTCACAATCGACGGACGTGTCCTTGGAAGGCGTTAGGCGCGAAAATCGAAGTCGATTTTCGCGGCGGTAGCGCTGCCATGACACAGCATCGACACGTCGCCGCCACAATTTATTCACAGGTCTGAAGCGGGTTTTTGCCGAGAAGTTTCAACGGCTAACGGCAAAATCGGAGTCGCAAATTTCACAATCACGTCGCAATGCAGCACATTTTCCGCTTGCCTGTGGCACAAATGGACCTAGACTCTTAGGCATAGCTCTTTAAGAGGAGGCTATGTCATGGGACTTACGAGGCCAATCAACGCATTGATGATTTGTGCTGCGTTTGCTTTCATCGGCGCCCTCATTATGGGCGTCCTTCCCTGAACCCGCCAAAACGGGGAAGACCAGCACCAGATAGTCTAAACAATTCGAAAGGCCGGGTTTTTACCCGGCCTTTTGCTGTTCAGCGCTGCCTCATGCAGCAGCCGAGCCCGCCACCTCCGCCTCATGCGAGCGGATGCCGATCATGTGGCAGATGGCGAAGACGAGGTCGGCGCGGTTCATCGTGTAGAAGTGGAAGTCGCCCACCCCGCGTTCGACCAGGTCGAGAACCTGTTCGGCGGCGACGGCGGATGCCACCAGCGCATGGGTCTGCGGGTCGTTCTGCAGGCCGTCGAAGCGCTCGGCCAGCCATGCCGGCACCAGCGCGCCGCAGCGCGCCGAGAAATTGGCGACCTGGGTGAAATTATGCACCGGCAGGATGCCGGGAACGATCGGGATGTAGATGCCGGCCCGGCGCGCGCGCTCGACATAGCGCTCGTAGAGATCGTTGTCGAAGAAGAACTGGGTGATCGCCCGCGTCGCGCCATTGTCGACCTTGCGCTTCAGCATGTCGATATCGGTGGCGAAGTCGGGGCTTTCCGGATGCTTCTCCGGATAGGCCGAAACCGAAATGTCGAAATCGCCAGCGTCCTTCAGAGCTCCGACCAGCTCGGCACCATTGGCATAGCCGTCCGGGTGCGGACGGTAAGCGGTTCCAACGCCCGCGGCCGGATCGCCGCGCAGGGCGACGAAGCGCTTGACGCCCATATCGGCGAATTCCTGGATCACCGCGTCGACCTGATGGCGGGCGGCATCGACGCAGGTCATGTGCGCGGCCGGCGTCAGGCTGGTCTCGTTCAGGATGCGGCAGACGGTGCGCGCCGTGCGCTCACGCGTCGAGCCGCCGGCGCCATAGGTCACCGAGACGAATTTCGGCTTCAGCGGCTCCAGCCTTGTGACCGTGTCCCACAGCCGCGCCTCCATCTCGTCATTCTTGGGCGGGAAGAATTCGAAGGAAACCTTGACCTTGTCGCCAATGTCGGGGCGGCGGGAAAAGCGGAACTGGTTCATCAGGCGATTTCCCCTATCGAATTCACTTTGGTCTGCTGGCTGTCATTGGCAGGGTCGGCGATCAGCAGGCGCCTATCGCGGCCAAGCCAGAGTTTGACGGTGAGCCTGGGCTCGCTGCCGCCGCGCGGCTCGAATTCCTGGGCATCCTCGAGATCAAGGCCGGCCTCGGCAAACCATTCGCCGATCTGCCGGTCCGAAAAGCCGAGGCGCATATGTGCGTGCTCTTCGCGCAGGAATTCCAGCGTGTGCGGCGCGAAGTCGACGATGACCAGCCGGCCCGACGGGCGCAAAAGCCGCGCCGCCTCGTGGATGGCGCGGGCCGGATCGTCGAGATAGTGCAGCACCTGGTGGATGGTGACGAGATCGAAGGCATCGCGCTCGACCGGCGGCGAGAAGATATCGCCCTGCCGCACCTGCGCATTGGAAACGCCGGCCTTGTCGAGATTGGCGCGCGCCACGGTGAGCATCTCGCGTGACATGTCGATGCCGACACCGCGCCGGTAGAGCGGCGAGAAGATTTCGAGCAGCCGCCCGGTGCCGGTGCCGAGATCCAGCATCGACTGGAACGGCCGCTTGCCGACCAGCTTCAGCATCGCCGCCTCGACCGCGCGGTCCGGCACATGCAGCGAGCGGATATGGTCCCAGCTTGCGGCATTCACCGAAAAATACTCCGCCGCCCGGTCCTGCCGCTTGCGCTTGACCGAGGCCAGCCGCTCGAGGTCGCGCTCGACCTGCGGATCGGCGCCGCGAATGCTGGAAACCAGGCCCATGACGAAGTCACGCGCGGAATCGGCATCCGACAGGCGGAAGAACGCCCATGACCCTTCCTGGTAGCGGTCGATCAGCCCGGCCTCGAGAAGCAGCTTCAAATGCCGCGAAACGCGCGGCTGCGACTGGCCGAGAATTTCGGTAAGATCGGAAACGGTGAGGTCGCCACGCGACAACAGTGCCAATATGCGCAGGCGGCTGGATTCGGCCGCCGCCTTTAGCGTATCCACCATGGTGTCGAGCGAAACATGCATCAGCGTATTCTCTTTTCAGCGCATTCACTTTGAAAAAGATATAAACATATGTTTATGTCGATTTTCAAAACCTTGCAAGCGCTATGTCGCTTCCGGACGAGAAAATGCCGCATGCGTGATTTTCCGGTGGGCGCCGCCCAAAAATGTGTAGCGGTCTTCTGACAATGGCAGCCAGCAGCACGGAGATGGGCAAAATGACCGGGCCGCGCGAAATGTTCGAGGCACGCGAAGGCGAGCAGAGGCTGGAACAGGATCCGGCAACGATGCCGGCGGATGCCGGAATCGTCTTCATCGGCCGCATCGCCTCGCCTTGGGTAACGCGGGAAAGCTGCCCGAAAAACATGCACACGGCGCGCGAGACCGGGCAGCCGGCGATGCTGACCATCGACGCGCCCTATCGTGAAGGCCTGCGCGGGCTGGAGCGCGCCAGCCATGTCATCATCCTGTCCTGGCTGCATCACGCGCCGCGGAATCTGATTGTGCAAAAACCTCGCCATGCGGCTGAAGCGAAAGGCGTATTCGGCCTGCGCTCCCCTGCCCGGCCGAACCCGGTCGGCCTGCATGTGGCAAGGCTCATCGGATTGGACATCGCCACTGGGCGCCTCGATCTCGACGCCATCGACGTGCTCCACGGCACGCCGGTCATCGACATCAAGCCCTACTTCGCCTCGACCGACGCCATGCCAGAGGCGATCGTCGAAGGACGCGATGAACGATGACAGCACCGACCGGCCGCCGCCGCGCCATCGCCAAGGCGCTGACCGCGCTTCTGCCGCTGGCGCCCTATGCCGACATGGAGAAGATCCGCGCCGACGCCGGCGCGGTGCATTTGAAGACCTTGCCGCCGGGCATTGCCGTGTGGCTGGCGACGATCGCCCACATCCGCCACATGCACACCGACTACGAAAAGCTGCTGGCCGAGGGTTATGACCGCGACTCCGCCCGCTTCTTCGTCATCGAGCAGACCAACATCGTGCTCACCCGCTGGCGCGCGACACGTTTGCTCGACGCCGACGACGAAGAGGAATGAGGCGGCTATTGTCTGGTCAGCACGGCGATCGCATTGTAGGGCTGGCCGTCGGCCTGGCCGACCCAGGTCCAGGACAGGTTTCCCTTGAAAAACCGGACGGTGATGTCGCCACCGTCGATGCACTTGTCCTGGCCGTAGGTGATGCTCTCATGGAATTCCGCCGACGTCTCGTCCCTCGACGTCTGCGACAGCGATCCGCCGCAGCCGAGTGACGGATAATCGATCGACGCGCCGTCATCCCTGATCGTCATGGCGATCGACCAGTCGGCGCCGGCGTCCCCCGCCGGGCTCTGGTGGCCACTGCCGACCCAGGTGCCGGTCAGCGTCTGCGCCGGCGCATTCACCGTGCAAGGCAGGTTCTGGAAGATCGGCGTCAGTTCGCTGCCGGTCTTCTCGCAGCGATAGGTCTGGCCGTTCTGGCAGAGTTCGTCACCTTGTTTCACGCACTGCGCGCTGACCTCGCCCGCGCCGGCGAAAATCATCATGGTCGCGATGACCGTCCCAAGCCTGCCCATATCCCCTCCCACTCCAAGCCACCTATCATACGGCAATTCCAATCCGGTGTATCGGCTGGACCGTTATGGAGGACGAACAGCGCCCGGACGGCTGGCACTATGCCTTCTGTCCGGCACCTATAGGCTGATGACCCGCCCCGCCCGCGAGGAGGCCACGATGGACCAGACGACGGCAACACAGGCTTCAAGGCCGCTGCCCACGGTCGGCGCCCGCCACATTGACCCGCACGCCTATCCCGATGGCATCGCCTTCCTCGACGGCCAGTACCTGCCGATGTCGCAGGCCAAGGTGTCGGTGCTGGATTGGGGGTTCCTGCATTCCGATGCCACCTACGACACGGTGCATGTCTGGAACGGCCGCTTCTTCCGCCTCGACCTGCATCTCGACCGCTTCTTCGGCGGGCTCGAAAAGCTGCGCATGACCATTCCCTTCGACAGGGATGGCGTGGCCGAGATCCTGCACAATTGCGTCGCCCTTTCGGGCCATCGCGCCGCCTATGTCGAAATGCTGGGCACGCGCGGCGCCTCGCCGACCTTCAGCCGCGATCCGCGCCAGGCGATCAACCGCTTCATGGCCTTCGCTGTGCCGTTCGGCTCGGTCGCCAATGCCGAGCAGCTGCAGCGCGGCCTGCGCGTCGCCATCAGCGACAAGGTGCGCATCCCGCCGGCTTCGGTCGATCCGTCGATCAAGAACTACCACTGGCTTGACCTGGTGCGCGGCCTCTACGACGCCTATGACCGCGGTGCGGAGACCGCGCTCATCCTCGACTTCAACGGCAATGTCGCCGAAGGCCCGGGCTTCAACGTCTTCTGCGTCAAGGATGGCAAACTGTCGACGCCGGCCATCGGCGTGCTGCCTGGCATCACCCGCCGCACCGTCTTCGATCTCTGCGCCGAAGACGGTCTTGTCGCCGCCGCCGCCGATGTCAGCGTTGCAGCGCTCAAGGCGGCCGACGAGGTCTTCATCACCTCGACCGCGGGCGGCATCATGCCGGTGACTGAGATCGATGGCGCTGCGATCGCCGACGGCAAGGTCGGGCCTGTTACCGGCCGGCTGATGGTGCTCTACTGGCAAAAGCACGACGATCCGGCCTGGTCGTCTCAGGTGAGTTATCCCTGATCAAAGGGCGTCTTGTTCAAAAAAGATCCCCCTCGCCTCTGGAAAATCACGGGATAGGCCGTATATGCCCGAAAGCGGAGAAGCCTCCGCTTTTATCCAAGATTGCGCCCGCAGGGGCAAGGATTCCACATCATGACAAACAAGGTTTGGTTCATCACCGGATCGTCGAAGGGTTTTGGCCGCGTCTGGGCCGAGGCCGCATTGGCGCGCGGCGACCGCGTTGCCGCGACCGCCCGTGACGCCGGCACGCTCGCCGATCTGGTTGAGAAATATGGCGACAACATTGCCGCGATCACGCTCGACGTCACCGACAAGAAAGCCGTCGATGCCGCTGTCGCCGAGGCGCACAAGCGCTTTGGCCGGCTCGACGTCGTCATCAACAATGCCGGCTACGGCCATTTCGGCGCCATCGAAGAGGTCAGCGAGCAAGAAGCCCGCGACCAGATCGAAACCAATGTGTTCGGCGCTCTGTGGGTCACGCAGGCCGTGCTGCCGATCATGCGGGCGCAGCGGTCCGGCCACATCATCCAGATCTCGTCGATCGGCGGCGTCAACGCCTTTGCCTCGCTCGGCCTCTACCATGCCTCGAAATGGGCGCTGGAAGCCTTCAGCCAGTCGCTCAGCATCGAGGTCGCGGAATTCGGCATCCATGTCACGCTGGTCGAGCCGGGCGGCTTCTCCACCGACTGGTCCGGCGCCTCAGCCAAGGTCTCCAAGCCGATCGAAGCCTATGCGCCCGCCCGCGCCAAGATGGCCGAGCGCCGCGCCAATTCGGTCGCCGGCGATCCCGAGGCGACCGGCCCGGCGATGCTGGCCATCGTCGATGCTGCCGAGCCGCCGCTGCGCGTGTTCTTCGGCGATGGCGGCCTGCCGATGATCCGCCAGGAGTACGCCAACCGCCTCGCCACCTGGGACAAATGGGACCACGTGTCCGTCATGGCGCAAGGCGCCAACAAGAACCGCAAGGGCTGAGGCTCCAGCATTTTGCTACGCCGCTCATCAGCGGCGTAGCCCTTCGGTCACGATGAGAACGGGCGGCTATGCCTGATAAATCCACTGCTCCGGCACCCGCGCCGAAATCTCTTCGCCGACCCTGATCGTTCCGGGCTTCTCGACCCAGGCGACCACGCCACGCAGCCGCTTGGCCACCTTGGGAAAGAGCAGCGCGCCGGCCTCGATGTCGGCCATATCAGCATTTTCGGCGATCGATCGCCCGGCGATGCGGCATGGTCCGTTCTGGGCATCGATCTTGAGGGTCACGCCATCCTTGAAGAACAGCAGCGTGCCGGCCGGCAGCATCGACAGATGCGGCACGCCTTCGATCACCAGATTGGCGCCGATCCATTCCGGCTTGATCTCGGGAAGGCCCATCCGCCCGGCGACGATGGCCAGTTCGTCCCCGGCCACGATCGACAGCTGCCGCTCGTTGCGCATTTCGGTGCCGCGCGGATACCAGGGTTCGCGCCCGCCCGAGCGCCGCGTCGATCCGGCATGGAAATCGCCCGAAATGCCGTCGAAGCCGAGCCGCAATTCCTCCACCGGTCGCGTCTGGAAATGATCCGCCGGCGCGACAAAGAGCGCTGCGGCGCGAGCGGAAAGCTTCTTCGCCGGAATGATTTCGACCGGCTTCTCGGCTTCGGGGAAGAGATCCATGATGGCGTTCCGTCCTTGAATCATGCTCCCCGTTTTTGCTCTTCGGGCGGCAAGGCCGCAAGGGCGGTTTGGGCCATAATGCGCAACTCATCGGCCGACGCGCCGTCCCGCGCCTGGATCGACATGCCGTTCATGACGCCGGCGATATATTTGGCGAAGCTCTCGACGGAGAAGCCTTCCGGCAGATCGCTCGCCGCTTGGCCTTTGGCCAGACGCTCCGCGATCGCCGCTTCGCTCGCCTTGCGATAGGCCTTGAGTTCATCCGCGATGGCTTGCGCCTGCGGCGAGGCCGCCAGGGCACCGCTGACAAAAAGGCATCCGCCCGGCTTGCCGGGCCTGGAATAGGCCTCCGCCGCGCCCTGCAGCAACCGCCGGATCGCCTCGCGCGTCGGTACCGGCGCGCTCAGCGCATCCAGCGCAAAGCCGATCTCGGTCTCGTGGTAGCGCGTCAGCGCCTTGCGGAACAAGGTCTCCTTGTCGGTGAAGGCGTTGTAGATCTGCGGCGGCGTCAGCCCCATCGCCTCGCGCAGCATGGCCAGCGACGTCGCCTCATAGCCATGCTCCCAAAACAGATGCATCGCCGCATCCAGCGCCCGGTCGGGGTCGAACGTGCGGGGACGACCACCCCTAGCCTTTTCCAAGTTATCCATAGTGATCGATACGAAACCTATTGACTCGCTCGTTTCACATAACGTAACAATTGATACGAAACATGGCAAGCCGGAAGACGATCTTCCGGCAAGGCCGTGCAGCCCGAGGACAAGGAGAGACCAATGCCCATCACCGTGACCGCGCCGGAAGGCGTCCTGACAGAGGCCGGAGAGCGCGAGATCCTGCCGCGCCTCAGCGCCGCCCTCATCGAAGCTTCCGGCGCCACCGGCAATGCCTTCTTCACCGCGATCGTCGGCGGCACGGTCCACATCCTGCCGTTGCGCCATATCTATGCCGGCGGCGCCAACAGGCCCGTCGTGATGGTGGAGTTGAAATTGCCCAATATCGGCCTTGGCTCGATCGAGACCCGCAACGCCTTCATCACCACGGCCGCCGGAATTGTCGCCGAACTCTGCGTGCCCGGGCACAAGCCGGAAAATACCTGGATCAACATCGTCAACGCGCCTGACGGCGGCTGGGGCATCGGCGACAGGCAATTTACCGGCGACGCGCTCATCGCCGCCGCCACCGCCGCTGCGCATTGATCTGATAGGGAAGATGTGATGCGGCTCTCCCCTTCGCTCTTCTTCACCACCAATTGCGAGCCGGCACTGGCTTTCTACGAACAGTGCGGCCTTGGCCGGGGAACGATCCTGCTGCGCTGGGGCGATAACGGCATGCCGGTGCGGACCGAAACCATGCGCGGAAAAATCCTGCATGCGCGCTTCGAAGGTCCGGGCGTGCTGTTTTATGCCTCCGACAATGACGATGCGGAGCCGATGAAAGGCTCCGCCATGATGCTGGAATTCGACGAGCTGGTGGCCATGCGCGCGCTTTTTGCCCGCATGGCCGCCGGCGGCCGCATCACCGTGCCGCTGGCGCGGCAATATTGGGGAACCAGCTTCGGCATGCTGGTCGACGCCTATGACGTGCAGTGGATGTTCAGTTGCTCGGGTCAATGAAGGCGAAGGATCACGATCTTCTTACCGGAAATGGAATTGGTGCCGCATTGCCGCCGCGTCGGATCGCTTTCATGTTGGCGAGACACTGCGGAGGTTCTCATGCGACCGGCGACGGCAATCGCGCTGCTTTGGCTCGTCTGGGTGGTCACCTGGATTGCGGCCGCCATGTGGGCTGATCCGGCTAAAAAACGCGCCACCATCGGCGCGGAGGTCCGTTATCGAGTGTTCTGGCTGGCCGGCACCGTCCTGCTGTTCGTCCCGGCGCACGGCTATGAGGGCAGGTTGAGATTGTGGACACCAAGCCTCGCCGAGGCCTGGGCTTGCATTGCCCTGATCGCCATCGGCCTCATCTTCTCGTGGTGGGCGCGTATTCATCTGGGCAGGCTGTGGTCGGCCTCGGTCACTGCCAAGGCAGACCACCGCGTGGTCGATACCGGTCCATACGGCCTCGTCCGCCACCCGATCTACACAGGATTGCTGCTGGCGCTCCTCGCCACCATGCTCGCGAAAGGCACTGTGTGGGGCATTGCAGGTGTCGCACTGCTCACCATCGGCATCGTCATGAAGGCAAAACTCGAGGAGCGCTTCTTGCGCGGCGAACTTGGCCCCGCCTATGACGACTACGCGCGGCGGGTGCCGATGCTGGTTCCCTTTACGCCGGCCTGACACGCCAAGGTGCGGCGAACGCCCGCTCAGCTCGATTTCCCCGCCCCGCTGCCTTGCCGAAAATGGTCGACGGCACCGTCGATTTGAACCCAATCATGCTTCGACTGTTCGAAGATCGACCGGACGGGCGGCGGATAGTTCGGGTTGGCAAGCGCACCAACCGCGACACCGATCAGCGATGGCAGCCTGTCGGCTTTCCAATAGACCGTCGAGCCGCAGGCGGGACAGAAGTGGTTGTGCACCTTGCCGCCGCTCGTGGTATCGCGCGTGAATTCTTTCGCGGTTCCAGAGATGGCGACAGCGTCAGCCGGATAAAAGGCGCCGACGCCGAAGGGCGCGCCGGTTCGGCGCTGGCAATCGAGACAGTGGCAGGCGACAACCAGTTTTGATGGTCCTGTCAGCATCAGCGTAAGGGCACCGCAGCTACACCGGGCATCGACCATTGGAACTCTCCTTTCTGAAACGGGATCGCGTTGATTCAAGCCGCCCCCGACACGGGCGTGTCGAGGGTCGGTCCAGGCTGAACGGGAATGGAGGACGGGCGCGCAGCGGCCCGGCTGAGGACGAAAGTCCGAATGGCCCTTTCGGGCCAGCGTCACCGCGACATTGCCTAGAGCATCCGGATGAGCGCGCCACCTATCGAATACCCCGCGCCAAAGGCGCAGATCAAGCCGAAATCACCGGGCTTCATGTCGGCATGGTTCTCCGACAGCGCGACGATGGCGCCGGCGCCCGCCGTGTTGCCCAGCCGCTCCAGCACCATCGGCGCGCGATCGTGATCGACATCGTGGCCGAACGACAGCTTCAGGATCATCGCATTCATGCGCGCATTGGCCTGATGCAGCCAGAAGCGCCGGATCGCCTGCGGCGTCAGCCCATGCTCGGCCAGGAACTCGACGATGAATTTCTGGCCGGCGACGGTGACTTCCTTGAACACCTTGTTGCCGACCTGTTTGATCAGGTTGCCTTCCAGATTGATCATGTAGGGATCATCCTGGGCGGTGCGGGTGTGGTAGCCGAGATTGGTGCGGATGTTGTTCGACATCTGCGTCCACAGCCGCGTATCCAGCACCTCGAAACGCCCCGGCCGCTTGTCGCCCTGGGCAAGCCCCTCAACCACCATCGACACCGAAGCGTCGCCGAAGATGAAATGCGTCTGCCGGTCGCGGAAATTGAGATGGCCGGTGATGATTTCCGGCGTGGTCACCAGGATGCGCTTGTGCGCGCCAGAGCGCACCAGATTGACCGCCATGTGCAGGGCGGCCGCCGCGGACGAACAGCCGAGCCCCATGTCGAAACCGGCGCCGGTGGTGCCGAGCGCCTCCTGCATTTCGATGGCGATCGCCGGATAGGGCCGCTGGTGGTGCGAGGCCGAGCAGATGATCAGGTCGATCTGGGACGGCTCAACGCCGGCATGGTCGAGCGCCTTCCTGGCCGAGGCAATGCCGAACTCGGCCTCCAGCGACAGCGCATCGTCGGGCCGCGCGGGAATGCGCGGCGTCATGCGGGTCGGGTCGAGAATGCCTTCGCGCTCGATGACATGACGGGATTTCACGCCCGAGGCATGGACGATGAAGTCGCTGTCGGATTTCTGCAGCATAGGCTCGCCGGTACCCTGGCGGCGCGCATTCTCCGTGTCGACCCAGCTGTTGAAGCTCTCGACCAGTTCTTCATTCGTGATGACAGCTTCAGGAATTTCAGCGCCAATGCCGCTGATGATGACGCGATGCATGTTTCAGTCCGTCCCATCCGCAGGCGTTGCGGCTTCATGTGGGCGCCGAAACGCTTCGGCGCAACACTTTTCTCATCCGGCCGGTTTACGCCGGCTTAAACGAAGGATTCGGGCCGGCTTGAACCAGGATTTCACCAGGCGCACAGCTTGGTGTTTGTCTGCGGGTTGTTCCAGCAGGCGCCGTCGTCACGGCTGCGCACGAACTGCCCCGGCAGCGGCACGTTGCGGCGGCCGAGATTGACATAGCCATAGGCAAAGCCCGGCCCGTCGATCTCCAGCACATAGGTCGGGTAACCCGGCGCCGAGATCCGGAAACTGCCGGCATCATCGATGGCGCGGTAGCTGCACGGGAAATACCCATCATCCGTGGTGAAGCAGCGCGCCCGCTTGGCTTGCGCCGAAACCGAGAACGCCAGAAGTGCCGCCGTGCAAACGCAGCCGCCATAGAGCAACCTTTTCAAACTCATCATTTCCCCCTGCCACGCGGCCATCATGGCCCCACGCGATGAATTGGGCATGACGGCGAAACCGGGTCAAGCCACGGCAATCGGCTGTAGGCGAAGTGGATAATTCTTTCCTAGCCGGCCCGCTTGGCGACAATGAAAATCCGAGGGAAGCGCAGCAACACCTTGCCGTTGGCGGTCTTCGGATAGGCCTTGACGATCTTGGCCGTATAGCTGTCGAGGAACATCTTGCGCTCGTCGGCGTCCAGCGGATCGAGGAAGGGCTTCAGCCCGGTCGACTTCACCCATTCGACGATCGCCTCGGCGTCGGCCAGCGGATGGTTGTAGGCCGTATGCCAGATATCCAGCCGATCGGAGAGCGGCGACAACAGGTCATAATAGAACGACACAGGCGGCAACGGTCCGCGCGCCGCACCCTTGAGCTTATCGGCGAAGGGCATTTCGGCGGCGGTTTCCCGCATCATCTGATGCGAGGGCTCAAGCAGGTTGTCCGGCATCTGGACGGCCAGCGCGCCACCAGGCGCCAGAAAGCCCATCAGCCGCTGGAACACCGCCGGATGCGTGGGCAGCCACTGGAACACCGCGTTGGCGAAGATCACATTGACCGGTTCGGCCGGCTGCCATGTCGCCGCGTCCGCCAGGTCGAAGCTGACATTGGGCAGGCGCGCCCTCGCCTTCTCGATCATGTCGGGCGAGGTGTCGAAGCCTATCACCTGCGCATCCGGCCAGCGCTCGACCAGAAGCTCGGTCGAATTGCCAGGCCCGCAGCCTATGTCGACGACCCGGCGCGGGAAGTCGACCGGCACTTGCGCGACAAGGTCACGGGCCGGCCGCGTGCGCTCATCCTCGAATTTCAGATATTGGGCGGCGGACCAGTCAGCCATTTGAACTCCTCATGTGGCTTTGAGAATTCACCGCCCTAACGGTCCCCTACCGCGTCAGCCGCTTGTGCGTCATGCGGTGCGGGGCCGCCGCCTCGGCGCCCAGGCGCCGCAGCTTGTCCTTCTCATATTCCTCGAAATTGCCTTCGAACCACTCGATATGCGCGTCGCCTTCGAAGGCCAGCATGTGCGTCGCCATACGGTCGAGGAACATGCGGTCGTGGCTGATGATGACGGCGCAGCCGGCATAGGCTTCGAGCGCGTCTTCCAGCGCTCCCAGCGTTTCGGTGTCGAGGTCGTTGGTCGGTTCGTCGAGCAGCAGGACATTGCCGCCGTTCTTCAGCATCTTGGCCAGGTGCACGCGGTTGCGCTGGCCGCCGGAGAGGTTGCCGACTTTCTGCTGCTGGTCGCCGCCGCGGAAGTTGAAGGACGAGCAATAGGCGCGGCTGTTGATCTCGTGCTTGCCGAGCTTGATGATTTCGGCGCCGCCGGAGATTTCTTCCCACACGGTCTTGTTCCCATCCAGTGCGTCGCGGCTCTGGTCGACATAGCCGAGCTTGACCGTCTCGCCGATGCGCACGGTGCCCGCATCCGGCTTTTCCTGGCCGGTGAAGGTCTTGAACAGCGTCGTCTTGCCGGCGCCGTTGGGGCCGATAACGCCGACGATGCCGCCCGGCGGCAGCCGGAACGACAGGTTCTCGATCAGAAGCTCGTCGCCAAAACCCTTGTTGAGGCCTTCGACCTCGATGACGACGTTGCCGAGGCGCTCGCTCGAGGGAATAACGATCTGTGTGTCGGTCGGCTTGCGGTTCTGCGACTGCTCGACCAGTTCCTCATAGGCCTTGATACGCGCCTTGGACTTGGTCTGGCGCGCCTTCGGCGAGGACTGGATCCATTCACGCTCGCGCCAGATCGACTTCTGACGAGCGTCGTCCTCGCGGCCTTCCTGGATCAGGCGCTTGGCCTTGGCGTCGAGATATCTGGTGTAATTGCCCTCATAGGGAATGCTGCGGCCACGGTCGAGCTCGAGGATCCAGCCGGTGACATTGTCGAGGAAGTAACGGTCGTGGGTGATGATCAGCACCGAGCCGGGATAGTCGCGCAGGTGCTTTTCCAGCCACGCCGTGGTCTCGGCGTCGAGATGGTTGGTCGGTTCGTCGAGCAGCAATAGGTCGGGCTGTTCCAGAAGCAACCGGCAGAGCGCCACGCGGCGACGCTCGCCGCCCGACAGGTTGGTCACTTCGGAATCGGCCGGCGGGCACTGCAGCGCGTCCATCGCCATCTCGACCTGCTGGTCGAGATCCCACAGGTTGAGCCGGTCCATCTCGTCCTGCAACTTGGCGGACTCGTCGGCCGTCTCGTCGGAATAGTTCATCATCAGCTCATTGTAGCGCTCGATGATGGCGGTCTTCCTGCCGACGCCGTCCATGACGTTTTCACGCACGGTCTTTGAGTTGTCGAGATGCGGCTCCTGCGCCAGGTAGCCGACGGTGGCACCCTCGGCCAGCCACGCCTCGCCCTGGAACTCCTTGTCGAGCCCGGCCATGATGCGCAGGATGGTCGACTTACCCGAGCCGTTGGGCCCGAGAATGCCGATCTTGGCGTCCGGATAGAAGGACAGGTGAACGTTATCGAGCACCTTCTTGGTGCCGTAGGCCTTCGACAGGCCGGACATGTGATAGATAAACTGGCGTGCCACGCGCGCTTTCCCTGAAAAACTGACTGGATTTGCCGATTTGAATGGAGATTGGCCGCTATGTAGGCGATGCGGCGGCGAACGGCAATCGCTTTTGCCAGATCAAGCCGAACACACGGACACGTGTGCACTGACCGCCGAAGTTTTCCGCCGGTCACCAGGCGCGTTGAAATCTCCGGTTAACCCTTCCGCGTCACAACAGGATCGGGGTGGAATCGCTGGCTGGCCGCGATTCCAGCAGAGAAAGCGGATCGACGGCAGTGCTGAACAGTTTCCTGCTCCTTGCCGAAGCGGTCGTCTACTTCAGCGTCATGGTGACGCTTTTTCGCTTCAGGAAGCGCATTGGCCTCGGCGTCTTCGTATGCGCGCTCGGCGTCATGCATTTCCTGGAGACCTATCTCGCCAGCGTCTTTTATGTCGCGCTGCCGTTCGGCTTGGTTTCGCCAGGCTCGGCGGTGCTGTTTTCGGGCAAGCTGGTGATGCTGCTCCTGCTCTACATCAAGGAGGACGCCGCCACCGTGCGCCAGCCCATTTATGGCCTGCTGCTCGGCAATGCGTTGATGATCGGGCTGGTGCTGCTCCTGCGCCTGCATGCCATCGCGCCGCTCCCCGACGGCAAGCTGCCCGATATCGGCTTCATCGACGAGATGGGCTGGCTGATGGTGTGGGGCACGACGCTCCTGTTCATCGACGCCATCCTGATCATCCTGCTCTATGAAAGACTTGGACGCACCCTGCGCAAGGCGCAGTTCGCGCGCATCCTGATCTGCGTCGCCTGCGTGCTGACCTTCGACCAGGCGGGCTTCTTCACCGCGCTGCATTTCGTCGCCGGCGCGCCGATTGCCGTCTTCTTCGGCGGCTGGTTCGCCAAGATGGCGGCGGCGCTTGCCTTCAGCGGCATGCTCGTGGCCTACCTCAGATGGTTCGAAGCTCGCGACATTGGGCTGCCGCGCGGGCTGACCGACATTTTCGAAACGCTGACCTATCGCGAGCGCTATGAAGCGCTGGTCGAGCATGTCGGCCGCGACGGCCTGACCGGCCTGCTGCATCGCGGCCGCTTCGACGCCGACGGTGAAGCCGCCGTCGAGGTCAGCCTGCGCACGGCGAGGCCCCTCAGCCTGCTGATCGTCGATGTCGACCATTTCAAGTCGATCAACGACCGTTTCGGCCATGCCGAAGGCGACAAGGTGCTGAAAGCGGTAGCAAGCCTGCTCCGCGAAGTGGCGAGCGCCGAAGACCAGGTGTTCCGCATCGGCGGCGAGGAGTTCGCCATCCTCAGTTCGCGCCCGCATCCGGTCGCCAGGCTGTTTGGCGAAAGCATCCGCTACGCCGTCAAGGCATCGCCCGTGGCCAGCCGTTTCGAGCTGACCGTCAGCGCCGGCGTTTCAACCGTCAGCGAAACGACGCGCTGTCTTGCCGATCTGTTCGCGCTTGCCGACCAGCGCCTCTACAAGGCGAAGTCCACCGGACGCGACCGCGTCGTCGGCGAGCCGGGCGGCCATGAGCCGGACGCCGCCATCGCCTGGACCAGGTCGGCGCAGTTCTGATCTAGAGCCAGGTGTGTCCTTACTGGAACCCGATCGCGTCGACGGTGCCTATCGGGCAACCGGCCTTGTTGGTCGGCACGGAAGCCAGCAGCAGGTCCTTAAGCGAAGCGTTCGGGCTGATCGGGCCGGCAAGGCCGAGCGTCAATTCGCCAATCAGCCGCCGGCCATTTGAGGGATCGATGACGCAGGACACCCGCACGCGATCCCCTGCCCCGGCACCGAAGGCCTGGTCGAAGGCGCCACGGATCTGGTCCGCCGTCAGCTTGCCGCCAATGGTCTTGACGAAGAGCTCGCGCACCGGCGAGGCGTTTACTTGTCGCATCAGGCCGAGCGCGTCGGAGAAGTATTCCTGCTGGCTCTTGCCGTAGCAGGTGCCGTGCTTGATCCATTCATGCCGTTCCAGCTGGGAGGCCGTGCCCGGCATCACCTGATCGAGCTCCTTGCGGGTGCCGGCGTCCAGATTGACCGGCGGCAGATCCTTCCAGTGAGCGGGATTGTCGTTGGCCTTGTCGCCGGCCGCCACCTGGCAATAGGAATTGCCGTTCGGCTGCGGCCACAGCCCATGCAAGGTGAAGTTGGTGGCGTCGAACTCATTCGGGTTCTGCGCCCTGCATTCGGTTTTACTCGACTTGGTCTCGCAGAAAGCCGGCTGCCAGCTCAGCGCGAAGACATATTCGGGTTTCCCCGATGGGGCGGCCTTGCCTTGTCCGCCAGGTGCCGCAGGCACCGTCGAGGCACTGCTGCCCGAGACATGGCCGCAAGTGACCTTCACCCAGCGGCGCTCCGGATCGGCGCCCGGCACCAGGATCAGATAATGCGTCGGCGCGTCCTTGTTGCCGGCCAGCAGCTGGTAGCTCTTTCCGGCATCGGTCGAGACGTTGCCGGGGTTCTTGCCGTTCTTGATGGCTTGCGTTGCCGGACAGGCCGCATCGGCAACGAAGGTGCCGCTCATCTTGACTTCGGCATGCGCAGCATTGGCCAGCGATACCGCCAGCATGGCCAATCCGAAAACGACACCAATGCGCATGAGAGATCCCCGGCTGAGAAGTGGGCGACAGACTGAAGCTGTCTCCATGTCAGAATTGCGATATTTTGCTGGTCGAACGCAAGAAACATCGTCGCTCAAAAGCATTTGGTGTGGATTGACGCGTAACCGGCGCCGGCGCAAGAAAAGCCAACAACGATAAAACGAGGGGGAGAGCGGGCGGCCATGCCTTTCAATCAGCAACGCATGGTCCACTCACCGACCGGCGCCGATCTCAATCTCTTCGTCAGGCAGGCTGAAGACAAACCGCGTGCGGTCGTCCAGATCAACCATGGCTTGGCCGAGCACGCCGCGCGCTATGCCCGCTTTGCCGATTTCCTCTCGATGCGCGGCTTCCACCTCTATGTCCATGACCATCGCGGTCACGGCGCGACCAAGGCGCCTGACGCACCGCTCGGCAAATTCGCCGACGAGGATGGCCCGGCCAAGGTGATCGCCGATGTCGACGCCATCCATGACCTCATCGCCAGCGAATGCCCAGGCCTGCCGGTCATCCTCTTCGGTCATTCGATGGGCGCGTCGGTGGCGCTGAACTACCTTTTGGAACACTCGCCGCGCATCCATGCCGCCGCGATCTGGAACGGCAATTTTTCGCAAGGGCGGCTTGGGCAGGTGGCGCTCGGCATATTGGCCTGGGAACGGATGCGGCTGGGCTCCGATGTCCCGTCCCGCCTGCTGCCGAAACTCACCTTTCAGGCCTGGGGCAAGGCGGTGCCCGATCACCGCACGCCGTTCGACTGGCTGTCGCGCGACGAGGCCGAGGTGGCGAAATACATCGCCGATCCGCTGTGCGGCTGGGATGCCTCCGTGTCGATGTGGCGCGACGTGGTCTCGATGGCGCTCAACGGCGGCAAGGATGCCGGCTTTGCCGGCGTCCGGCGCGACCTTCCCGTCGCCATCATCGGCGGCGAGAAAGACCCCGCCTCGGACTATGGCAAGGGCATCACCCACCTTGCCAATCGCATGCGCGGGATGGGCTTTTCGAATCTCGCTTCAAAGGTTTACGCCGACACCCGCCACGAAGGCCTGAACGAGGTGAACCGCGATATCATGATGAACGATTTCGCCACCTGGGCCGACAGCGTGCTGGAATCCTTTTCGAACCGGCCCGTTGGCCTATTGCAAGGGCCGTGACAGCCGATGCCGGGCTTGATAGAGGCTCTGCTTTCGCGGCAATCATGGTGATTGCGGCAATCACGGTGATTTATGGCCGAACCACCCCTGAAAGGCGTCCGCGTCGTCGAACTCGCCCGCATCCTCGCTGGGCCATGGGCCGGGCAATTGCTTGCCGATCTCGGCGCCGACGTCATCAAGGTCGAAAGTCCCGATGGCGGCGACGACACCCGCAAATGGGGCCCGCCCTTCGTCATGAGCCATGACGGCGAGAACCTGTCGGCCGCCTATTACCATTCCTGCAACCGCGGCAAGCGTTCCATCGCTATCGATTTCTCGACGCCGGAGGGCGCCGAGACCGTGCGCCGGCTGGTCGCCACGTCGGACGTGCTGATCGAGAATTTCAAGCTCGGCGGCCTGAAGAAATACCGGCTTGATTACGACAGCCTGCGCAAGATCAACCCGCGCCTCGTCTATTGCTCGATCACCGGCTTCGGCCAGGACGGGCCCTATGCGCCGCGCGCCGGCTACGACTTCATCATCCAGGCCATGGCCGGCATGATGTCGATCACCGGCGAGGTCGGCCGCGAGCCGCAAAAGGCCGGCGTCGCCATCTCGGACATCTTCACCGGGCTCTATTCCGTCATCGCCATACAGGCCGCGTTGCGGCATGCCGAACAAACCGGCGAGGGCCAGCATATCGACATGGCGCTGTTCGACACGCAGATCTCGGCGCTCGGCAACCAGAACCTCAACTATCTCGTCTCCGGCAAGTCGCCGGTGCAGATGGGCAATGCGCATATGAACATCGCGCCTTACGAGGTGGTGCCGGTCCGGGACGGCCACATCATCCTGGCGGTCGGCAATGACGGCCAGTTCGCCAAATTCTGTGCCGCCGTCGGGCTGGATGAATTGTCGACCAATCCCGACTTCGCCACAAATCCGGCCCGGGTCGCCAACCGGGTGAAGCTGCGCGAACGCATCGTCGAGGCGCTGAGCACGCTCGATCGCGCCCCGCTGCTGGCAAAGCTGGAAGCGGCAAGCGTGCCGGCCAGCCCGATCAACACGATCGGCCAGATGTTTGCTGATCCGCAGACGATCGCGCGCGGCATGCGGCTCGACCTCGACGACGGCCATGGCAATCTTCTGCCCTCGGTGCGCGCGCCGATGGTGATGTCGGGCACGCCGCTGGTCTATGAGCGCCCTTCGCCGCGCCTGGGCGAACACACCGACGAAATCCTTGCCGAACTGGAGAGATCAGCAAAATGAAGACCGGTGGACAACTGATCGTCGAAGCGCTGGAAGCGAACGGCACCGACCGCATCTTCTGCGTGCCCGGCGAATCCTATCTGGCGGTGCTCGACGCGCTGCACGATTCATCGATCCGCACCATCGTCTGCCGCCAGGAGGGGGGTGCCGCGATGATGGCCGACTGCCAGGGCCGGCTGACCGGCAAGCCCGGCATCTGCTTCGTCACCCGCGGCCCCGGCGCCACCAACGCCTCCGCCGGCATCCACATCGCCATGCAGGATTCGGTGCCGCTCATCCTGTTCATCGGCCAGGTGGCCAGCCACGCCAAGGAGCGCGAGGCGTTCCAGGAGGTGGACTACAAGAGGTTCTTCGGCGACATCGCCAAATGGGTGGTCGAGATCGACGACGCCTCGCGCATCCCCGAATTCGTCACCCGCGCCTTCGCGGTCGCGACATCGGGACGGCCTGGCCCGGTCGTCATCTCGCTGCCCGAAGACATGCTGACCAGCGAGGTCCAGGCTCCGGAAGCGCTTCCCCACAAGCCGGTCGAGACCTATCCCGGCGGGGCCGAACTCGATGCGCTGGAAATGCTGCTCAACGGCGCCAAGCTACCATTCGTCATCCTCGGCGGCACACGCTGGAATGAGGAAGCCGTCGCGCGCATGCGCACCATATCGGAGACATGGTCGCTTCCCGTCGGCTGCTCTTTCCGCCGCCAGATGCTCTTCGACCATCTTCACGCGAACTACGCCGGCGACGTTGGCATCGGCATCAACCCCAAGCTGGCGGCGCAGGTCAAGGCGGCCGATGTCGTGCTGTTGATCGGCGGGCGCATGGGGGAGATGCCCTCTTCCGACTACACGCTGCTGAAAAGCCCCTACCCCGACCAGGCGCTGGTGCATGTCCACGCCGACGCCGGCGAGCTCGGCCGCGTCTACCGGCCGACGCTGGCGATCAACGCCTCGCCCGCCGCCTTCGTCGAGGCCTTTGCCAAGCGCAAGCCGGCCGGCACACCATCCTGGACGGCCGAGACGGCGAAAGCGCATAGCGCCTATCTCGAATGGTCGACGCCGCCGCAGACGGGTCCGGGCGACGTGCAGATGGGCCCGATCATGAACTATCTGGAACAGGAGTTGCCGCACGACGCCATCTTCGCCAACGGCGCCGGCAACTACGCCACCTGGGTGCACCGCTTCCACCGCTTCCGCCGTTTCGGCACGCAGGCGGCGCCGACCTCCGGCTCGATGGGCTACGGCACCCCGGCTGCCGTCGCCGCCAAGGCGCTTTATCCGGATCGCACGGTGATCGCCTTTGCCGGCGACGGCTGCTTCCTGATGAATGGCCAGGAGTTCGCCACCGCCGTGCAATATGACCTGCCCATTGTCGTGATCGTCGTCAACAACGGCATTTACGGCACCATCCGCATGCATCAGGAACGCGAATATCCCGGCCGCGTCGTTGCCACCGATCTCAGGAATCCCGACTTCGCGTCGCTGGCACGCGCCTATGGCGGCCATGGCGAGACGGTCGAGAAGACGGCCGACTTCGCGCCGGCCTTCGAGCGAGCGCGGGCCAGCGGCAAGCCGGCCATCGTCGAAATCAGGCTCGACCCCGAAGCGATCACGCCAACCCGCACGATGACGCAGATCCGCGACAAGGCGTGATCCAAACAAAAAGGGGCGGTCGCCCGCCCCTTTTTTAAGCGGTTTCCGTTATTTCGCCGCCTCGATCTGGCCGCGGATCTCGCCGTCCTTGTTGGCGGCGGTATGGACATTGACATAATAATTGCCGGCCGCCAGGTCGGCGGCCTGCGCATCCGTCAGCGTTGCCGACCCCTTGATCGGGCTCTTGAGCTTGCCTTTGAACGGGATGACCGGAGCGGCATTCGCACCCATCGCCGCCGGGCCGTGAATATGCGCTGCCGTCGCCGGTCCGCTGAGGCCGGAATATTTGACGTTCCAGCTGAGTTTCTTCTTGGTGGTGTCGAAGGTGAGCGTGGCGGTGCCTTTGCCCTTGGTGGTGACGGGCGGGTTCTGCTGGCCGCCATCGAGCGTTGCCTTGTACTTCACCACCTCGGCCATTGCTGGCGAAGCGAGCAGGAAGGCGGTCGAAACGGCAAGAGCCGAAAACACCGGCAGGAAAGAATATGTGCGCATGAAAAACCTCCGATTGGCTGTCGCATGGGTCACGGTCCCCCGACGCGCGCATGCTTCAACGCAACGGCTGGAGCGCGCAATGTTTCCCCGCACACGTTTTTGTTACCAGGAAAAGCAAAGGGGACGATCGCTCGCCCCTTTGTAGTTTCCAAAGAGCAAGCTTCAGGCCGACGCCAGCGCCTGCGTCAGGTCCGCGATCAGATCGTCCGGATGCTCGACACCGATCGACAGCCTGACCGTGGTCTCCAGCACCCCGATGCGCTGGCGAACGTCGAATGGAATGCCGGAATGGGTCATGGCCGCCGGATGGCTGGCGAGCGACTCGGTGCCGCCGAGACTTACCGCCAGCTTGAAGATCTGGAGGGCGTTGAGAAATGCGAAAGCCGCCTTCTCTCCGCCTTTGATGTCGAAGGAGAATGTCGAGCCGGCGCCGCTGCATTGCCTCACATAGGCGCGCCCCGCCGGCGTATCCTCGCCCAGGAACGGCAGATAATGCACCTTCTCGACCTTGGCATGATCGCGCAGGAATTCGGCCACCAGGCGCGCATTGTCGTTGGCCCGCTCCATGCGGATCGACAGCGTCTCCAGCGAACGGCCGAGCATCCAGCAGGAATGCGGGTCGAGCTGCGTGCCGATCGCGCCGCGCAGCGCCTTGATCGGCTTGGTGACGGCCTTGCTGCCCATGGCCGCGCCCGCGATGAGGTCGGAATGGCCCCCGACATATTTGGTCAGCGAATAGACGGAGACATCGGCGCCGTGCTCGATCGGCCGCTGGAACACCGGGCCGAGCAGCGTGTTGTCGCAGACGATGATCGGTGTTGACCCTTGGCCCGCACCAATCTCATCAGCGATCGTCCGCATCAGCGCGATATCGACCAGGCTGTTGGTCGGGTTCGACGGCGTCTCGATCAGGATGACGGAAACGCGCCCCTTCGCCACCGCGGCATCGGCGGCTGCCCGAACCGCCTTCTCGTCGACACCGTCGGCGAAGCCGACAGCGCCGATGCCGAAGCCGGACAGCGTGCGCGTCAGCAGCGTCTCGGTGCCGCCATAGAGCGGCTGCGAATGCAGGATGACGTCGCCCGGACGGGCATAGGCCAGGAGTGTCGTTGCGATCGCCGACATGCCGGACGAAAACAGGATGCAGGCGTCCGTGCCCTCATAGATCGCCAGCCGGTCCTCGACGATCTCGCTGTTGGGATGGTTGAAGCGCGAATAGACGAGACCCGATGCCGTGCCGCTCGGCGGTTCCTTGCGGCCGGACGTGTAGTCGAAGAAGTCGCGCCCCTCTTCCGCCGATTTGAACACGAAGGTCGAGGTCAGGAACACTGGCGGCTTGACCGCGCCTTCCGAAAGCTGCGGATCGAAGCCATAGCTCAGCATCAGCGTCTCCGGATGGAGCTTGTGGTTGCCGATATGGGTTTTCGACGGGCGTGGCGCGGTCATGGCTTTTCCTGCTTTTTTGAGAGATATCCCGCCGCAATTTATGCGATCTAGATCGGCCAGTCCTTGCTATTTTCGGCCGTACATGGCTGCTTGCCGGCAAGAAATTGCCCCGAGTGATAAAAAATGCAGCAGAAGATAGCCGACGATTTTGACCTCAGGATTCTGCGCGAACTGCGTGATGACGCCCGCATCACCAACAACGAGCTCGCCGAGCGCATCGGCCTGTCGCCGTCACCTTGTCTCAGGCGCGTGCGGCGGCTGGAGGAGACGGGTGTGATCAAGGGTTACACCACGCTGGTCGATCCCGCCGCCTTCGGCTGGAGCATGGTCGCCATCGCCACAATCCGGCTCAGCCGGCAGAACGAGGACGAGATCGTCATGTTCGAGGACGCGATCCGCGGCTGGGAAGAGGTGCTGGAGTGCCACCTCGTCACCGGTTCGCGCGACTATGTGCTGAAAGTGGTGACCGGAAGCCTCGAACAATACGAGCGCTTCATCAAGGAGAAGATCGCACGACTGAAATGCGTCGCCTCGATCGAGACCAGCTTCGTCATGAACACCATAAAGGAACGGCGCCTCTGACATCTGGCCAGGGGCGCCGCTCCATCTTGTCGTTTGAGCATGATCTTTTCGGGATCACGCTCCGGTAGGGTTACTTGATCGCCTTGTCGGTGATCGCGGTGGTGTAGGCGCCTTTCGGCTCCTTGGTGATGATCTTCTGGTCGAGCAGCGCCTTGGCGGTGCGCTCATAGGTCGCCGGATCGAGCTTGCCGTCGGCATTGTCGATCAGCTTGGCGACTTCGCTCATCATGCGTTTCTGGTGGTTCTCGTCCTGGCCGCCGCCATCCATGACGATGCCTGCCGCTTCGTCATTGTTGTCGACGGCGTATTTCCAGCCCTTCATCGAGGCGCGCACGAAACGCACCATCTTGTCGGCGAAGGCCGGATCCTTGAGCTTGTCTTCCGACGCATAGAGCCCGTCCTCGAGCAGGTCGTTGCCCATCGCCGAGTAGTTGAACACGGTGAGCTGTTCCGGCTTGTAGCCGGCGTCGATCAGCTGCCAGTACTCGTTGTAGGTCATGACCGAGATGCAATCGGCCTGCTTCTGGATCAGCGGCTGCACGTCAAAGCTCTGCTTGAGCACGGTGACACCGTCCTTGCCGCCATCGGTCTTGAGGCCAAGCTTGTTCATCCAGGCGTAGAACGGATATTCGTTGCCGAAGAACCAGACGCCCAGCGTATGCCCCTTGAAATCGGCTTCGGTCTTGATCGGGCCGTCCTTCGGGCAGACCAGTTCCATGCCGGCCTTCTTGAACGGCTGGGCGATGTTGACCAGCGGCACGCCCTTTTCGCGCGCGGCGAGCGCGCCGCCCATCCAGTCGACGATGACATCGGCGCCGCCACCGGCGATCACCTGCTCGGGGGCGATGTCGGGACCGCCGGGCTTGATGTCGACGTCGAGGCCTTCTGCTTCATAGAAACCCTTGGCCTTGGCGACATAGTAGCCGGCAAACTGGGCCTGCGTGACCCATTTCAGCTGCAACGTCACCTTGTCGGCGGCCATTGCCTGGAAGGCGGCGAGCGACATCGCGCCGGCCAGAACTGGAATGACAAGTCTTTTCATGTTTTTACCCTCTGAAGTTAGCACCCTTAAACCCACCGCCCCTATCCACCACGGACAGAGGGATGCCAAAACGTGACGGCTCTTTCGACAAGAGCGACCACGCCATAAAAGACCGAACCCGCAAGTGCTGCAACTGCGATTTCGGCCCAGACCATGTCGATGTTCATCCGCCCGACCTCGGTCGAGATGCGGAAGCCCATGCCGACGACGGGCGTGCCGAAGAACTCGGCGACGATGGCGCCGATCAGCGCCAGCGTCGAGTTGATCTTCAGCGCGTTGAAGATGAAGGGGGCGGCGGCCGGCAGCCTGAGCTTGATCAGCGTCGGCCAGTAGCCCGATGCATAGGTGCGCATCAGGTCGCGCTCCATATGGCCTGATGCGGCGAGCCCGGCGACCGTGTTCACCAGCATCGGGAAGAACGTCATGATGATGACGACCGCCGCCTTGGACTGCCAGTCGAAGCCGAACCACATGACCATGATGGGCGCCACGCCGATGATCGGCAGCGCCGAGACCATGTTGCCGATCGGCAAAAGCCCACGCCGCAGGAAAGGCACGCGGTCGGCGAGGATGGCGGTGATGAAGCCGGCGCCGCTGCCGACGACATAGCCGAAGATCACCGCCTTGAAGATGGTCTGCCGCACATCGGCGCCGAGCACCGGCAGCGAACCGGCAATGCGCGCGCCGATGGCGCTTGGCGGCGGCAACAGGATGAAGGGAATGCCGGCGCCGCGCGTCACCGCTTCCCAGATGATCAGGATCCAGGCTCCGAAGATGGCGGGGATGATCAGGCGCAGCGCGTTGCGGGCCGAGCCCGCCATCGGGCGAAGCCCCGACAGCACCGCCACGCAGCGCCAGCCAAGCAGCCAGGCGGCCGTGAGCAGCAGGAAGTACGGCGCCAATGCCGTGCCTTCGAACCCCGCAATGCCCGAGATCAGCAGCCAGGCAACGAGATGGGCGCAGACAAACAGCACGCCGGCCTCCGCAACCGATGGAATCCTGACCATCGAGACCAGCGCCGCCACGATCACCAGGCCGAGCATCAAGCCCTTGGTTCCGAGATAGGGATAGTTGATGCTGGCGGTCGGGTCCGCGAGCGCTGCCGCTTCCGGCTTTGACATCGCGCCGAGCGCGATTGCGATCACGCACAGCACGATCGCCAGCACGGCTTGCCAGGAGGGTTTCAGCCAGTTCATGCCGGCCTCCCGCCCATGGCGCGATCGACGATGCGCCCGGCCATGCCGACCACCATGACCAGCAGTGCCGCCACGATGGAACCCGCGACCAGAGCCGACCAGATGTCGATGGACTGGCTGTAATAGGCACCGGCAAGCAGCTTGGCACCGATGCCGGCGACCGCACCGGTCGGCAGTTCGCCGACGATAGCACCGACCAGGCTCGCGGCCACCGCCACCTTCATAGAGGTGAACAGGAACGGTACCGAGGCCGGCACGCGCAGCTTCCAGAAGGTCTGCGAGGGGCTGGCATTGTAGGTGTGCATCAGGTCGAGATGCATGATTTCCGGCGAGCGCAGCCCCTTCACCATGCCAACCGTCACCGGGAAGAACGACAGATAGGTCGAGATCATCGCCTTCGGGATCAGCCCGGTGACGCCGATCGCCGCCAACACCACAATGATCATCGGCGCCACCGCCAGGATCGGAATCGTCTGCGAGGCGATGATCCACGGCATCAGGCTGCGGTCGAGCGTCGCCACATGCACGATGCCGACGGCGATGATGATGCCGAGCGCCGTGCCGAAGGCAAAGCCGAGCAGCGTCGACGACAGCGTCACCCAGGCATTGTAGACGAGGCTGCGGCTAGAGGTGATGGGCCGCAGAAATGTGTTCTCGAAGAAGTTCACCGCCACCTGATGCGGCGCCGGCAGCGTCGGCTTCGGCTGCGCCAGTGTCTTGCCGATGAATTCGACGGTGCCGGGCGTTTCGTTGGCCCGGGTGTCGAGATCGCGCTGGAACGGCGCGTTGAGGATGACGGCGAAGACGTACCAGAGCACGACCACGCCGGCGAGGATCGAGGTCACGGGGACGAGCTTGTCGCGGAAGCTATCCATCTAGCGCTTCGCCTCAATCATCATAGCTGTGCCCTGCCCTCAAACCATCGCGCACGCGCGCGGCGATCGCCAGGAACTCGGGCGTCTCGCGGATATCGAGCGGCCGCTCTTTCGGCAGCGTCGATTGGATGATGTCGCTGACGCGGCCAGGTCGCGGCGACATGACGACGATGCGCGTCGACAGATACACGGCTTCCGGAATCGAGTGGGTGACGAAGCAGATGGTCTTGTTGGTGCGTGCCCACAGCTGCAGCAATTGCTCGTTGAGGTGGTCGCGAACGATCTCGTCCAGCGCGCCGAACGGTTCGTCCATCAACAGCAGATCGGCATCGAAGGCCAGCGCTCGCGCGATCGAGGCGCGCTGCTGCATGCCGCCGGAAAGCTGCCAGGGGTACTTCTTCTCGAAGCCCGAGAGGTTGACGAGATCGAGCGTGCGCTTGATGCGCTCCACCTGCTCGGCCTTCGACAGGCCCATGATCTCCAGCGGCAGGGCGACATTGCGCTCGATGGTGCGCCACGGAAACAGCGCGGCGGCCTGGAAGACATAGCCATAGGCGCGTTTCTCGCGTGCCTGCTCCGCGGTCATGCCGTTGACCGAGATCGTGCCCGAGGTCGGCTTCTCCAGATCGGCGATGACGCGCAGCAGCGTGGTCTTGCCGCAGCCGGACGGCCCGATGAAGGAGACGAACTCCCCCTTGCCGATCGTCAGGTCGACATTGGACAGCGCCTGGACGGGGCCGTCATTGGTCTGGAAGGTGAGGCCAAGCTTGCTTGCCGCGACGACGGCTGGCGAAATCCCTGTCATCGGCCGCTGCCTGCCTGTTCCCGCCAAAGGGGCGCCGGCCGGAATCCGATTGCTTTTATCGCGATGTTGTTTTCCACTCGCCCTGTCCCATTTGCCCTGTTCCACGCAAATCGACGCCCGGAGTTCCCCGATGTCGCCCAAACCCACTTGTCATCTTATCCGCCCTGAAAGCACTTATGAAGGCAAGCAGGGATTGACCTATTTCGCCGGCATCGCCACGGAGTCGGTCGGCTCCTCCGGCATCTGCATGCACGTACTCACCATGCCGCCCGGCGCCCGCGCCAAGGCGCATCTGCACGAGAACCATGAAACGGCGATCTACGTGCTCTCCGGCGAGGTCCATACCTGGTATGGCGACCGGCTCGAGCACCACATCGTCGTCAAGGCCGGCGACCTCTTCTACATTCCGGCCGGCGTGCCGCATCTGCCGGCCAATCTGAGCAACGCTCCGTCCTCCGCCGTCATTGCGCGCACCGACCCCAACGAACAGGAGAGCGTCGTCCTGCTGCCGGAACTGGATGCGCTGGTCGCCTGAGGTCGACGGGATCGCCGTCATTTGCACCGCGAGACTTCCCCCATCACATTGCCGTCCGCATCGGCGATCGTCAGCTTCTTGCCGTTCTTGGCACTGCGCTTGATGGTGAAATTGGTCGGCGCCTGTCCCTCTTCGCCTTCCGCCTCACATGTCGCCGTGACCACCAGCGATCCGTCAGCCTGCGCTTGCGTCTTCGTGAACGTGCAGGCGCTGGCGGCGGTAATCAATTCCTTGTCGGTCAAAAGCAGCATCTGATCGGCGGCGACTTCCTGGCCGTTGCGGTTGATGCAGCCATATTTGTCGCCATAGGGTTTCGACAGATCAATGCTTGCCGCGGAAGCCTGTCCCGCCGCCAGCACAAGCGTCATCGCAACAGACAAACCGAAACCGCGCATGCTCATCCCCCAACTCCCAATGCTCACAACATCACGAACATGATTGCAGCGGCCCCAGTTCCTCAAGGCCGGGAATGGTGACGAAGAAACCATCCGCACCCTTGTTGGTGACCACAACTGTTTCGCTAGTCGTTCCCGCCTCGCCTTCGGCGGAACAGGTAGCGCGCAGCGATTGCGGACCCGGCATTGGGGTCAATTGCTGCTCGAACCGGCAACCGCTGCCATAGGTCTCGATGCCTTCCGCAGTCAGCAGGATGTAGGCATCACTGTTCTGATAACCGGCCTTGATGCCGGCACAGCCGACATCATTGCCCCAGGAGCCTGCCAGCACGCCAGCCGCGGTCGCCGGGCCACCGGCAACTGCCGCCAAGACCATCGAGATGAGCGCGGCCGAACGCGCCAAGCCTAAACTCCCGTCGCCGGGATGCCTGTGCGCTCCACCTTGCGCGGCGCGGTGATCTCTTTCCACGTCGACAGCGCCCGGTTGACCGCGGCGTTCGGCTCGCGGCCGACGAATTGGCCGTGGCCGAGCTTTGCCTTCACCTCGGCCTCCTCAATCGACAATTCGCCGCGCGAGAACACGAAGCGCGGCAGGCCGGTCACCTCGACGCCTTCGAAGACGTTGTAGTCGATCACCGACTGCTGGTTCTTCGAGGTGATGGTTTTCTTGCGCTTCGGATCCCAGACGATGATGTCGGCGTCGGCGCCTTCGACGATAGCGCCCTTCTTCGGATACATGTTGAGGATCTTGGCGATGTTGGTCGAGGTCACCGCGACGAACTCGTTCATCGTCAGCCGCCCGGTGTTGACGCCCTTGGTCCACAGCACGGGCAGACGGTCCTCGAGGCCGCCTGTGCCGTTGGGGATCTTGGTGAAATCGCCGACGCCGAAGCGCTTCTGCTTGGTGGTGAAGGCGCAGTGGTCGGTCGCCACCACCTGCAGCGACCCAGCCTGCAGGCCGGCCCACAGCGAATCCTGGTGCAATTTGCTGCGGAAGGGCGGGCTCATCACGCGGCGCGCCGCATGGTCCCAGTCCTTGTTGAAATACTCCGTCTCGTCCAGCGTCAGATGCTGGACCAGCGGTTCGCCGAACACCCGCATGCCTTTCTGCCGCGCCCGCCGAATGGCCTCATGCGCCTGCTCGCAGGAGACATGCACGACATAGAGCGGCACGCCGGCCATGTCAGCAATCATGATGGCGCGATTGGTCGCCTCGCCCTCCACTTCGGGCGGTCGCGAATAGGCGTGACCTTCCGGACCGTTGTTGCCCGCGGCCAGCAGCTTCTGCGACAGGGCCGCGACCACGTCGCCATTCTCGGCATGCACCAGCGGCAGCGCGCCAAGGTCGGCGCAGCGCTGGAACGACGCATACATCTCGTCGTCATCCACCATCAGCGCGCCCTTGTAGGCCATGAAGTGCTTGAACGAGGTGATGCCTTTGTCGACGACGGTCGCCATCTCGTCGAACACCTGCTTGCCCCACCAGGTGATGGCCATGTGGAAGGAATAGTCGCAGGCAGCCTTGGAGGTCTTGTTGTCCCACATCTGCAGGGCCTCCAGCAGCGACTGCTGCGGCGCCGGCAGGCAGAAATCGACCACCATCGTCGTGCCGCCGGCAAGGGCGGCCCGCGTGCCGGATTCGAAATCGTCGGCCGAATAGGTGCCCATGAACGGCATTTCGAGATGCGTGTGCGGGTCGATGCCGCCCGGCATGACATAGCAACCGGTGGCGTCATACTCATGGTCGCCATGCAGGTCCGAACCGATGGCGACGATCTTGCCGTGGCTGAACAGCACGTCGGCCTTCCAGCTGCGGTCGGCGGTGACGACGGTGCCGTTCTTGATGACTTTGGTCATTGTCTTGTTCCCTTGTTCTCTTCGCGCTTCTTTGCGAGCGTCGTTTGGAATCTAGATGGCTAAGTTCACTCCACGATGACGGCGGTCTCCACCACCGCGTGGAACAGCACGTCGGCGCCGGCGCCTGCCCATTCCTTGGTGATCTCCTCGGCTTCGTTGTGGCTCAACCCATCGACACAAGGACACATAACCATTGCGGTCGGCGCGACGCGGTTGATCCAGCAGGCGTCGTGGCCGGCGCCCGAGACGATGTTGCGGTGCGTATAGCCAAGCCGGTCGGCGGCGTCGCGGATGGCCTTGACGCAGCCGGCATCAAAGGTGACGGGATCGAAATGGCCGACTTGCTCAACCTTGTACTGGATGTCGAGCGCCTCGCAGATCGTGTCGATGCCTTCGCGGACGCGCGCATCCATGGCGTCGAGCACTTCCTTCTCGGGCGAGCGGATGTCTATGGTGAAGACGGTGCGGCCGGCGATGATGTTGCGCGAATTGGGATAGGCTTCCATATGGCCAACCGCCCCGACGGCGTCGGGCTGGTAGTCCATGGCGATCTCGTGCACCAGCTCGATCACGCGGGCCATGCCGAGCCCGGCATTGCGGCGCTTGGGCATCGGCGTCGAGCCGGTATGGGCTTCCTTGCCGGTCAGCGTCACCTGCAGCCATTTCAGGCCCTGGCCATGGGTGACGACGCCGATGTCGATGTCCTCGTCCTCGAGGATCGGCCCCTGCTCGATATGCAGTTCGAAGAAGGCGTGGATCTTGCGATCGCCGACCTTCTCGGTGCCCTTCCAGCCGATGCGCTCCAGCTCCTCGCCGAATTTCTTGCCGTTCTTGTCCGTGTGCCCATAGACGTCGGCCTGGTCGAGCACACCGGCGAACACGCCCGACGCCATCATCGCCGGTGCGAAGCGCGCGCCTTCCTCGTTGGTCCAGTTGGTGACGACGATCGGATGTTTGGTCTTGATGCCGAGATCGTTGAGCGAGCGCACGATCTCCAGGCCGCCAAGCACGCCGAGCACGCCATCATATTTGCCGCCGGTCGGCTGCGTATCGAGATGGCTGCCGACGTAAACCGGTGGCAGGCTGGGGTCGGTGCCTTCGCGGCGGGCAAACATCGTGCCCATCTCGTCGACACCCATTTCGAGCCCGGCGGCATCGCACCAGCGCTTGAACAGATGCCGGCCCTCGCCGTCCTCGTCGGTCACGGTCTGGCGATTGTTGCCGCCGGCAATGCCGGGGCCGATCTTCGCCATCTCCATTATCGAATCCCACAAACGGTCTGAATTGATTCGCAGATTCTCGCCGGGTGCGGCCATTCAAAGTCCTTCCATTTCAAGATCTGGGCGGGTGGCGGTTCCCATCGCCACCCGCCCAGGTAAAAGCAAGTTTAGTCGATCGACCTCAGCACTTCACGCACATGGTCGATCAGTTCGTTGATCTGGCCCTTGGTGATGATCAGCGGCGGCGACAGCGCGATGATGTCGCCGGTGGTGCGGATCAGCGCGCCGCGCTCGAACGCCTTGACGAAGGCCGAGAAGGCACGCTTGGTCGGGCTGCCGGCGATCGGCGCCAGCTCGATCGCGCCGATCAGGCCGATGTTCCTGATGTCGATGACATGCGGCTCGCCCTTCAGCGAGTGCAGCGCGTCTTCCCAATAGGGCGCCAGTTCTTCACCACGGGTGAGCAGGCCCTCTTCCTTGTAGGTGTCGAGCGTACCCAGGGCCGCGGCGCAGGCAATCGGATTGCCCGAATAGGTGTAGCCGTGGAAGAACTCGATCATGTGCTCGGGGCCGGTCATGAAGGCGTCGTGGATTTCCTTCTTCACGAACACCGCGCCCATCGGGATGACGCCGTTGGAGACGCCCTTGGCGGTGGTCATGATGTCGGGCGTGACGCCGAAATAGTCGGCCGCGAACGGCGCGCCGAGACGGCCGAAACCGGTGATGACCTCGTCGAAGATCAAAAGGATGCCGTGCTTGGTGCAGATTTCGCGCAGCTTCTGCAGATAGCCCTTGGGCGGCAGGATGACGCCGGTGGAGCCGGCGACCGGCTCGACGATGACGGCGGCGATGGTCGAGGCGTCATGCAGGGCAACGATGCGCTCCAGTTCGTTGGCGAGCTCCGCGCCATATTCCGGCACGCCCTTCGAGAAGGCGTTCTTTTCCGGCAGATGCGTGTGCGGCATGTGGTCGACGCCGCCGAGCAGCGTGCCGAACATCTTGCGGTTGGAGACGATCCCGCCGACCGAGATGCCGCCGAAATTGACGCCGTGATAGCCGCGCTCGCGGCCGATGAGACGGGTACGCGCGCCCTCGCCCTTCATGCGGTGATAGGCAATCGCCATCTTCAGCGCCGTTTCGACCGATTCCGAACCGGAATTGGTGAAGAAGACATGGTCCATGCCCTTGGGCGCGATGTCGGCCAGGCGGTTGGCCAGCTCGAACACGATCGGATGACCCATCTGGAAGGCTGGCGCGTAATCGAGTTCGGCGGCCTGGTGCTGGATCGCCTCGGTGATCTTCGGCCGGCAGTGGCCAGCATTGACGCACCACAGACCGGCGGTGCCGTCGAGCACCTTGCGGCCATCGCTGGTCGTGTAATGCATGTCCTTGGCGGACACGAACATGCGTGGCGCCTGCTTGAACTGCCGGTTTGCCGTGAACGGCATCCAGAATGCACTGAGATCGTTCGGCGTGACTTTCAGCCGGTTGGACATGACCAAGACTTCCCCTTGTAACCTGTTTCGGTGCGTCCAACGCTTGGTCCTTGCGCCATTTTCATGCTACGCAAATTTTTGACCGATTGGACAAACGTTAGCACCGCCCTGTCGGCGGTCAAGGGATTACTAGCGGAAATGCGGCTCCTGAAGTGCGTTCCACAGCCTAGGGAAAAACTGGTCCAGAGAATTGGTCCAGATGACCTTGAATGCGAGATTTGGCAACATGAGGGTTCGCAACGGTGAACACCGGCACGGAAGCCCCTCGCCGCACGCGCATCCAGCAGGAAAAGCGCGAACTCATCCTGGAGGCCGCGCTCGAAGTGTTCTCCACCCATGGCTTCCGCGGCTCGACCATCGACCAGATCGCCGAAGCGGCCGGCATGTCGAAGCCCAACCTGCTCTATTACTTCCGCCGCAAGGAGGACATTCACGAGACGTTGATGCAGCGCCTGCTGGATACCTGGCTGGCGCCGCTGCGCGAGCTCGACGACATCGGCGATCCGATGACCGAACTCAGGAGCTACATAAGGCGCAAGCTCGAAATGGCGCGCGATTTCCCGCGCGAGAGCCGGCTGTTCGCCAACGAAATCCTGCAAGGCGCGCCGCGCATCATGCCGCTGCTGGCGGGCGAGTTGAAAACGCTGGTCGATGAGAAAGCCGCCGTCATCAAGGGTTGGATGCGCGCCGGCAAGATCGCGAAGACCGATCCCTGGCACCTGATCTTCTCGATCTGGGCAACGACGCAGCACTACGCCGATTTCGACGTCCAGGTGCGCGCCGTGCTCGGGCCGAACCGTGGCGGCGACGGCCGCTTCGAGGACGCGGCAAGGTTCCTGGAGCAGTTGTTTCTTGAGGGGCTGAAGCCGAAGGGCTGACCCCGCCACGACGGCTCAGGCGCTACGCCGCTCGGCGGGGAGCGCGTCCAGCAAGGACTGCAGCTTGACGATCGAGTTCTGCTCGGCGAGCGGCGTGTAGACGATCAGCCTCATGTCAGAACCATCGTCGATCGACAGGCTCATGTGCTCGAATGTCATCGCACCCGCAATGGGGTGCCGCACATGCTTCACACCCGTCAGTCTTCGCGCCACGTCCCGCAGAGGCCACCAGTCACGGAACTCGGGGCTCGAGCGCATCATCAGCGCGATCAGCCGGTCGAAATCGGGATCACCGACATATTTGGCGCTTTCCGCGCGAAACGACGCGAGCACCACGCGGGCGAGTTCTTCCCAGTCGACCAGCAGACGGCGGTGGTGCGGGCTGGTGAACACCATGTGGACGATGTTGCGAGCGTCACCCTCCAGCAGGCCGTAGTCGCCGAACACCGCGACGGCCGCACTGTTCCAGGCGAGTACGTCCCAGCGCCGACCAACGACGTAGGCGGGTTGCAGGACAAGGCTTTGCAACATGTGCAGCAAGGGACCATCGGCCTTCTCCGGCGCGGCGACGCGGCGCTCCGGCTGCTGACGCCCGGCAAGGATGAACAGGTGCCGCTTCTCGACGGCATCGAGGCGCAGCGCACCGCTAAGCGCCGTCAGCACCTCCACCGAAGGCCGCACGTCCCTGCCCTGTTCCAACCAAGTGTACCAGGTGGTGCCGACACCGGCGATCATCGCCACCTCTTCGCGGCGCAAGCCTGGCGTGCGGCGCCTGAGACCAGTCGAGATGCCGGTCGCCGAGGGTGTCAGCCTTTCGCGGCGCGAGCGCAGGAAAGCCCCAAGCTCGCGCCGGCGGCTGTCTTCAGCGGAATGAGACGGAGCATCCATGACGCGTACTATAGCAGTATTGATACCAGGATAAAGTTTGAACTGTTTGAGATCGGCCAGACGTCCCATCTTGCCTTCAGAGCAGCAGACAGGAGGCTCTGGACATGGACCTGAAAGACAAGACAATCCTCATCACCGGCTCGACCGACGGCGTCGGCCGCGTCGTCGCGCAAAGGCTGGGTGCCGACGGCGCCCGGGTGCTGGTGCATGGCCGCGATGCGGCGCGCGGCAAGGCAACGGTCGCCGAGATCGAATCGGCCGGCGGCAAGGCCGAGTTCCTCGCCGCCGACCTTGCTTCGCTGGCCGAAATTCGCCACCTCGCCGAGGCGGTACGTGCCCGAACGAACCGGCTCGATATCCTCATCAACAATGCCGGCATCGGCACGGCAGGCGCCAAGCGGCAGGTCAGCGCCGATGGCTACGAATTGCGTTTCGCCGTCAACTATCTTGCCGGCTTCCTGTTGACCTCGGAGCTTCTGCCGCTGCTGAAGGCCAGCGCCCCGGCGCGCATCGTTAACGTCGCCTCGGCCGGCCAGCAGGCGATCGATTTCGGCGACGTGATGCTCACCCACGGCTATAGCGGCGTACGCGCCTATTGCCAGAGCAAGCTGGCGCAAATCCTGTTCACCGTCGATCTGGCGGAACAACTGAAAGGCACCGGCGTCACCGTCAACGCGCTGCATCCGGCGAGCTACATGAACACCACCATGGTCAGGCAGGCCGGCGTAACGCCATGGAGTTCGGTCGAGACCGGCGCCGAAGCCATCGTCAACCTTGCCGCCTCACCCGCGCTCGCAGGCCGCAGCGGCCTCTATTTCGACGGACTGCGCGAAGCCCGCGCCGATGCCCAGGCTTACGACGCCAGGGCACGGCAACAATTGCGAAAGCTGAGCCTCGACCTTATCGGCCCGGCCTCCTCAAAATCGAAGGACCTGAATTCATGAGCGACAGAACGGAACACACAGTCATTATCGGCGGCTCGTCCGGCATCGGCCTGGCGACCGCGCGAAAACTGCTCGGCCCGGGCATGAAGGTGACGATCACAGGGCGCAACCAGGACAAGCTTATCAGCGCCTGGAAGAGCCTCGGCGGCGCCGCCGACAAGGCTGCGTTCGATGCGTCGAAACCGCATGAGGTCCACCAGTTCTTCGAGCGCCTCGGCCCGTTCGACCACCTCGTCCTGGCGGCCAGCGGCGGCAAGGGCCTTGGCCCGTTCGAGACGCTTGACCTTGCCGATATCGGCAGCGGCGTCGAAGAGAAGGTGCGGCCGCAACTGTCCTGCCTGCAGGCGGCATTGCCGACGCTTAACAGATCTGGATCGGTGACCTTCATATCTGCGGTGTCGGCTCAGGCCACAATGCCCGGCATCGCGGGTATCGGCGCGATAAACGGCATGCTCTTGACCGTGGCGCCGATCCTGGCGGTCGAGCTGAAGCCCTTGCGCGTCAACGTCGTGGCGCCCGGCGTCATCGACACGCCGTGGTGGGATTTTCTGGCCGACGACCAGCGGCAGGCGGTCTTTGCTGAATATGCCGGCAAGACGCCGGTCGGCCGCATCGGCCGCGCCGAGGATGTCGCCTCGGCGATAGCCTTCCTCGTCTCCAACGGCTTCATGACCGGCCAGGTGCTGACCTGCGATGGTGGGTTGCGGTTCGCGGCCTGACTCCTGCCCCTAAAGCGACTGAGCGATCAACGTCAGGAAACCGCCGCCCAGCGCGACATTGCCGACGAAGCCGTTGATGCGCGCCGCGCGGTCCGGGCCTTGGTGGTCCCAGAAATTGTGGAACATCGGCGTGGCGGCAATCAGGAACAGCACCAGCACCGCGCAGGCGGTTGCCGTCCACAGGCCGGCCATCACCAGGAGACCGGCGATGATCTGGAGCACAATGCCGGCCCACAGCGCCAATCGCGCTTGCGGCACGCCGCGCGCCGCCATCAGCCCGGTCAGGAAGACCGCGTTCTGGATGTTGCGCAGGCCGGCGAAGACGAAGGCGCCGCCAAGCAGCAGGCGGCCCAGAAACAACAAGGTCGATGGCAAATCGGCAGGCATAAAACACTCCCTTTGAAAACAATGGGGAGCGCCGTCTCCTCGACGGCGCTCCAATAGCGATAAGATTAGGCGGCCTTGGCGGCCGGCATCGGATGAATGGCCTGGAACGGGACGCAGAGCCGATTCCAGGTGTTGATCATGCCGAGCGCCACCGACAGCTTGACCAACTCCTCTTCCGAGAAATGCTCAAGCGTGCGGGCATAGAGCTCATCCGACACACCATTGTTGGCGATCAGGGTCACCGCCTCGGTCCAGGCGAAAGCGGCGCGCTCGCGTTCGGAAAACAGCGGCGATTCCTTCCAGGCCGCGACGAGATAGAGCCGCTGCTCGGTTTCGCCGTCGCGCCGCGCCTCGCGGCTGTGCATTTCGACGCAGAAGGAACAGCCATTGATCTGCGAGGCCCTGAGCTTGATCAGATGCAACAGGCTGACCTCCAGCCCGCATTCGTCGACCGCCTTGTTCAGCGCCGACACCGCTTTCATGATCTCCGGCGCCTTGGCGAAGAATTGCATCCTCTGTTTCATCTAATGTCCTTTCACATCTGCTTTTGAGGGGTTGAACTGGATTTCTGCGGCCGCTGGTGGCGCGCCACGAAAGCGCAGCTGGCGGCAAAGGATCGCGGATCGCCTTCTGCCGCGTAATCCGCCACGATGTCGGACAGCTTCAATTCAGCAAGCGCTGCCCGATAGGCGCGCTCGGCCTTGAGCATCGCGGCATTGATGCCGCAGGGTTTGACATAGGCCGAGGCATCGATCTTGACCGGACCGTTGCGGCGGATCTCACCGCAGCGGAATGCCGGTTCGCGCCCTTCTATGGCCAGCACGATATCGAGCAGAGTGATGCGTTCGGCCGCCCGCGCCAGCCGATAGCCACCCGCCGGCCCCGGCACCGATTCCAGGATGCTCGCGGCGGTCAGCATGTTGAGATGCTTTAGCAGATAGCTCGCCGACAGGCCGAAACACTCAGCGAGAGCAGCGCCCGGCATGGTGCTGTTGCCCTCGACGCTCGCCAGCGTGGCGGTGCAGTGGATGGCCGCCTCAACGCCCTCGCCCAGCTTCATGATGCCGATCTCCCTTTCGTGGATATCTTTTATCGTGGATATTTCTTATCTGCAATAGGAAAGTGAAAAACGACGCCCGAAGGCGCCGCTTTTTTGTTGAATGCCGCCCCTACTCCGCGGCCACCTTGGCCATCGGGTTGTTCGGATGCGTCGTCCAGTTGGCGTAGATCGGCGACACCGGCTTGCCGGTGCGCTGGTCCATGACGCCGGCGGCCAGCGGCTCCATGGTGATGCAGTTCTCGACGGGGCAGACATTGACGCACAGATTGCAGCCGACGCATTCGGCCTCGATCACCTCGAAATGCCTCACGCCATCGACCATGCTGGTGATCGCCTGGTGCGAAGTGTCCTCGCAGGCGATGTGGCAGCGGCCGCATTTGATGCAGGCGTCCTGGTCGATATGCGCCTTGGCGACATAGTTGAGGTTGAGATACTGCCAGTCGGTGACGTTGGGCGTGGCGCGGCCGATAATGTCGTCGAGCGAGCGGTGGCCCTTCTCGTCCATCCAGTTTTCGAGACCCGCGATCATCTCCTGCACGATCTTGAAGCCGTAGGTCATCGCCGCCGTGCACACCTGCACATTGCCTGCGCCGAGCGCCAGGAATTCGGCCGCGTCGCGCCAGGTGGTGATGCCGCCAATGCCCGAGATCGGCAGGCCGTGTGTCTCCGGATCACGCGCGATTTCGGCCACCATGTTCATGGCGATCGGCTTCACCGCTGGGCCGCAATAGCCGCCATGCGAGCCTTTGCCGTCGATGGTCGGCATCGGCGCGAAGCTGTCGAGGTCGACACCGGTGATCGAATTGATGGTGTTGATCAGCGACACCGCGTCGGTGCCGCCGGCATGCGCCGCACGCGCGGGCTTGCGGATATCGGTGATGTTGGGCGTCAGCTTGGTGATGACGGGCATGCGCGTATACTGCTTGCACCAGCGCACCACCATTTCGATATATTCCGGCACCTGGCCGACGGCGGCACCCATGCCGCGTTCCGACATGCCGTGCGGGCAGCCGAAATTGAGCTCGATGCCGTCGGCGCCGGTCTCCTCGACCAGCGGCAGGATGGCTTTCCAGCTTGCCTCTTCGCAAGGCACCATGATCGAAGCGATCAGCGCCCGATCGGGCCAGTCCATCTTGACCTGCTTCATCTCGCGCAGATTGGTCTGAAGGTCACGATCAGTGATCAGCTCGATGTTGTTGAGGCCGAGCAGGCGCCGGTCGGCGCCCCATATCGCGCCATATCGCGGGCCGTTGACGTTGACGACCGGCGGGCCTTCCTCGCCCAGCGTCTTCCACACCACGCCGCCCCAGCCTGCCTTGAAGGCGCGGATGACATTGTAGGCCTTGTCGGTCGGCGGCGCCGAGGCCAGCCAGAACGGATTTGGCGATTTGATGCCGACGAAATTGTTGCGGAGGTCTGCCATGACAGGTCCCTTTCAGCCGAGACGAAGAAGCAGTTCAACGGGTGCGAGAATACCGCCTTCAAGCGCGGCGGTGACATTGGCGATCTTGGTATGGGCGTCTTCGCCCATGACGAGGCCGACGCCGGGCGGCGGCTTCTTGCCTTCCGCTTGCGCGGCGGCCATCCGGGCACGCGTCGCGGCGAAGAATTCGACGGCGAAAGCACCGCGCCGCCGCTCGGCGACGACGGAGAAGCCGGAAGCCGTGGCAGCCGAGCGATAGTCGTCGGGCGTGGCAACGAAGGACATGCTCTCGTCCGAAGCCCATGGCAGCGGATAGGTCAGCGCGCCGTCCTTGAGCCGCATCACGTCGTAGACGGCGAAGACGCCGCCCGGCTTGAGCACACGCGCGGCCTCGCCCATCAGCTTTTTCTTGTCGGGAAGGTTCATGCCGACATGCAGGATCATGGCCGCGTCGAAGCCGGCATCGGCGAACGGCATGTCCAGCGCGCTGCCTTGCACGAAGTGCGTCCTGTCGGCCATTTCAGTGCGCTTCGACAGGCTGGTCGCGATATCGACATAACTTTGCGTGAGATCGATGCCGGTGACATCGGCGCCGGCCTCGTTGGCGGCAAAACGGGCGGGACCGCCCACGCCGGAACCAATATCGAGCAGCATGGCTCCTGGTTTCAGCCCCATCTGCCCGATGAGTTCCCTTGTGGCGGCGATACCGCCAATGTGGAATTCGTCGACCGCTTCGAGATCGCCGGCACGCAGATGGGCAACGTCCACGCCCGTATCGGCGAGCGCGGCAAGGATGCGCTGCTCGAGACCCGCTATGTCGTAGTGACGGGCGATGCCCGGTTCCACCGTGGCCATGATCCTTATCCCTGCGTCAGACTCCTGTGTATGCTTTCCGCCGTATCGCGCCCTTGCGCCACGGCCGAAACGGTCAGGTCGTCACCGCCAAAGATGCAGTCGCCGCCGGCCCAGACTTTCGCCAGCGAGGTGCGCCCTTCCCTATCGACCTTTATACGCCCGGCTTCGAGCTCGATCGAGGCCTCGCTGCCGTTGAGCGCGGCCGGGACAAAGCTCTGGCCGATCGCCTTGAACACCTGGTCGGCGACGAGCGTCAGCGTCTCGCCGGTACCGGCAAGCTTGTCGCCCTTCAATGCCGTGTATTCGAGTTCGATGCCCGACACTTGGCCGGCGTCAGCGATCACCCGCTTCGGCTGCAGCCAATGGCGTATGGTGACGCCGTTGGCGGCGGCCAGGTCCTGCTCGAACCCGGAGGCGTTCATATGCTCCTGGCCGCGACGGTAGCAGATCGTCACCTCCTCGGCGCCGAGCAGCTTCGACTGCACGGCGGCGTCGATCGCCGTCATGCCGCCGCCGATGACGACGACGCGGCGGCCGACAGGCAGGCTGGCGAGATCGCCGGCCTGGCGTAGCTCGGCGATAAACTCTACCGCATTGGTGACGCCGGCGGCATCCTCGCCATCGGCGCGCAGCGCGTTGACGCCGCCAAGCCCCATGCCGAGGAACACCGCGTCGTAATTGCGGATCAGGTCGGAGAGTTGGTAGTCGCGGCCGAGCGCCTTGCCGTTCTGGATGTCAATGCCGCCGATCGCCGCGACATAGTCGACCTCGGCCTGGGCGAAATTGTCGACGCTCTTATAGGCGGCGATGCCGTATTCGTTGAGGCCGCCGGCCTTCGGCCGCGCCTCCAATATGGTCACGTCATGGCCATGGCGGGCGAGCCGGTGCGCGGCGGCAAGGCCGGCCGGGCCGGCGCCGACCACGGCAACCGTCTTTCCGGTCGGCTCCGGGCGAGGATAGAACTGCTTGTTCTCGGCCATGGCGACATCGGTGGCGTAGCGTTGCAGGCGGCCGATCTGCACCGGCTTGCCTTCCGCCACCTCGCGCACGCAGACCTCTTCGCAAAGCGTCTCGGTCGGGCAGACGCGGGCGCACATGCCGCCCAAAATATTCTGGTCGAAGATGGTCTTGGCCGATCCGATCGGATTGCCGGTCGAGATCTGGCGGATGAACAGCGGGATGTCGATCGAGGTCGGACACGCGTTCATGCACGGCGCGTCGTAGCAGAAATAGCAGCGGTCGGATTCGACCAACGCCTCGTGATGATCGAGCGGCGGATGCAGGTCGGAAAAATTGTCCGCATACTGCTCGGCTGGAAGCCGGCCGCCGACGATACCTTCCTTGAACTGGCCTTCTGGCATTGTCAGTTCCCCATGTTTTCGTTTTGGCGAAGGCTAGCACGTTTTATTTTTTTATCAATTGGTCAATTTTTGGCACAAGCTGCTGAAAAGGCTCGATAAAAACATGATTTTTTTACTCATGTTATGCAGTGGACGGCTGCTCTTGCCTGGGTGCGCTACCCTCTTCGACCGGCCGGCCATGGAGTGCCCGGACCTCGTCCGCCACCAGTTCCTGCAGTCGCCACAGATTTCGATCATGGATGCCGAACGCTTCGAGATGGCTGACCGTGTTGTAGAGATATTCGGCGCCGGAACCGATATGGCCGCAGGCCCTGGCCAATATGCTCGCCACTCTGTCCAGCGGCTGGCTGAGCGACGTTCCCCTGCCCTTCACGCCGACCCAGAAACCCAGTGCCCGCAGCGCGCCTTGCGCCGTATGCACCGGCAGCCACCTGACCGAGCTGACGCTCTCATGGTCGCTGATCTCGCGGCGCAGCAGCCTTTCGATCTGAGCCGGCTTTTCACCCTCCGGTAATCGGTAGATCACGCCGTTGCAGCGACCGCCGCGTTCGAGCGCCATCATCAGCCCCGGCTGCGCAGCACTGCCGCGCCAGCGGACCATGTCGAGGCAGAAGGAGCGATGCCAGCCGAAGGCCGTGGCGAGCCGTTGCTCGACCGATTCGAATTCCGGCTTCCAGATCAGCGAGCCGTAGGCAAACACCCACAGCGGCCCCTCATCCGCTTCGCCGGACAGCCGCGATGCAAGGGTCTGGAAATCCCCGTCCTTCAGCTCCGTCCAACTCAAGTCTGGGCCAGAATCGGCCTCGTCCCTGTGGCACAGTGCGACAAGCTCCGGCGTGAGCGACATCTGGCGCATGAACACCCCCTTTGCCGTAGAGAAATCGAAAATCGCGGGGCACGCAACCGGGAACGCATGTCATGGGCAGGCATTATTGTCCGGGCGGTTGTCGGAATCCCGTATCCTGGATCGTCCTGCGGTGGATCGGACAACGATCGATGCTGAACCGTGAGGAGACCGACCATGGCGAAATCCCCAATGCCCTTCTTCTGGTACGAGCTGATGACTTCCGACCTCGACGCCGCCGAGGCCTTTTACACCAAGGTTGTCGGCTGGACGGCGCAGCCCTTCGACAAAGCGCCCGGCATGCCGCGCTACATCGTCATGAATGTCGGCGAGCGTGGCGTCGGCGGGCTGATGACGATGCCCGAGGATGTCAGGAAGATGGGAGCGCCGCCGGCCTGGCTGGGCTACATCCATACCAACGACGTGGACGCCTCGACCAAATCCTTGAAAGCCGCCGGCGGCGGCGTTCACTGCGAACCCAGCGACATTCCGGGCGTCGGCCGCTTCGCCGTGGTCGCCGACCCGCAAGGCGCGACCTTCATGTTCCTGCAGCCCAACGGCCCCGACCAGCCCGTCGTGCCGGCCAGCACACCCGGCCATATCGGCTGGCACGAGCTCTACACCAGCGACTGGAAGGCCGCGTTCGACTTCTATTCCGGCCAGTTCGGCTGGACCAATGCCGGTGATTTCGACATGGGCCCGACGGGCATCTACCAGACGTTTACGGCCGGCCCCGAGTCCGGCGGCGGCATCATGAACAAGCCTGCGCAAATCCTCGTCCCGGTCTGGCAGTTCTATTTCAACGTCACCGGCATCGACGCGTCCGCAAGACGCGTCACCGACAATGGCGGCAAGATCTTGATGGGCCCGATGGAGGTGCCCGGCGGCAGCTGGATCGTGCAGTGCCAGGATCCGCAGGGCGCGCATTTCGCGCTGATGGCGCCGGTGCGCTGACGGCAGCTTCGCCGGCACGAAGCGGCGGCCTTTCATCTCACCACCGATGAAAGGCCGTATTGCTCTATTTGCCGCTCTATTCCGGCGTCAGCACCGCAACCTTCAGCTCGGCCTTTTTCGCCCCGCTGAACTGAACGATGGCCGGTCCGGCCGCGAGCTTGAAGCGCACGCTCTTGCGGATGCCGGGGCAGGTTTTCACACCGCTGTAGCCGGCCGACTTGATGGCCTTGCCGTCCTGGATGACGTCGATCCAGGCTTCGCCCGACAGGCTGATCTGAATGGCTCCGCCGGCCGGCACCTCCACGCTGGCGACGGCACCGAACGTGCCCCCCGCCGGCGCGCGCTCGGGCGGCAGCGTAAAACCGGCTTTGTCCGCCGGAACCAATGCCAGATCCGCGGCGGCACCCACCGCCAGCTCCGCTCCAGCCGGCGTTGCGGGCGCCGCGGCAAACAGCGCCTGTTCCCGCGTCACCGGCCATTTGAAGGCCTCGCAACCGGCGTCCTCGGCCATGGCCAAGCTGGTGCCTGCAAGGAGTGCGAATAGGCTGACGACGAGTTTTTTCATGGCAAGAGAACCCACAGGTTTAGAGTGCCCACATCAATACAACCATAGCGATACAAATGCAACCCTGACGAGAACGATATGAAAGGGCATACCGGAGAACATTTCCAATCACCGATTGTTGATGGCGCGCCATGGGAAGTGAATGGTCCATCGTCGGACCATGATCTATGGCCGGGCCGGGAGGGCGAAAAGGAGTTCAGATGAAGCTTTTTGAAGGCCTCTCCAGATACCTGCCGCAGGCACTCGGCGTGCTGCGCATCATGACCGCACTGCAGTTCATCGAACATGGCAGCCAGAAACTGTTCAACTTCCCCGTCAGCGCCCAGCCTCACGCCCTCACCGGGTTGACGACAGCCGCCGGCATCCTCGAATTCGCCGGCGGCATCCTGCTGGCGCTCGGCCTGTTCACACGCCCGGTGGCGTTCCTTCTGGCCGGCGAAATGGCGATCGCCTATTTCATGGCGCACATGCCGCGTGACTTCTTCCCGGTCAACAACAGCGGCGACGCGGCAATCTCCTTCTGCTTCATCTTCCTCTATCTGGTCTTCGCCGGCGCCGGCGCCTTTGCGCTGGACAATCGCAGCGAGGCCTGATGTCCCCGCTGGGGATGAACCTTCACCCCCGCATGCGCTCAAAATTCGCGTCGAACAGCGGGGCTGCCTGAATACGCGCCGCATGGCGCTTGCCCAGCAACTCGATCTCGAAGCCGTCGCTCTCGTCGGCGATCTCCTTCGGCACATAGCCGACGGCGACCGACTTCTTTGAATGATGGGCGTAGCCGCCCGACGTCACCCAGCCGCGCACCGCGCCGCCGAACCAGATCGGTTCGTCGCCGATGACATCGGCATCGTCGGCGTCGACAATGAAGCTGCGCAGCCGCAATTTGCCGCCTTGCTTGCGCTCGGCCAGCGCTGCCGTCTTGCCGATGAAATCCGCCTCCTTGCCATAGGCGACGAAGCGGTCGAGCCCGGCTTCGAGCGGCCCGTAGATCGGACGGTATTCGCGTCCCCATGAGCCATAGTTCTTCTCCAGCCGCAGCGCATTGAGCGCGCGCGAGCCGAACAGGCCGATACCGAATTCCGCGCCCGCTGCCGTCAGCGCATGATAAGCCGCGCGCTGATATTCCGGCGCCACCCAGATCTCGTAGCCGAGATCGCCGGTGTAGCTGACGCGGCCGACCAGGCACGGCGCCATGCCGATATCCATCCTGGCCACCGCCATGAACGGAAACGCCGCATTGGAGACATCGGCGCGGCTGACCTTGGCCAGCACTTCCCGCGCCTTGGGGCCGGCAATGGCAAGGCCGGTGAGTTTCGCGCCCAGCGCCTCGATATGAACCGAACCGTCGCCAGGCAGATGCGCCTCGAACCAGCGCATATGGTACTGCTCGGCAATGCCGGAGCCGGCGAGGAACCAGCCATCGCTGCCCAGATTGGCCAGCGTGAAATCGCCGATCAGCCTGCCGTCATCCTTCAGCATCGGCGCCAGCGTCATGCGGCCGGGTTTCGGCAATTTGCAGGCGAGCAGGCGGTCGAGCCAGGCCGACGCCCCCTCGCCCGTAACCTTATATTTGGCAAAGCTCGAAATCTCCGACAGGCCGACGCCGTCGCGCACCGTCGCGACTTCCCTGGCGACATGGGAAAAATCGCTGGAACGGCGCCAGGAGAACTCGTCCTTGACGCCTTCCGGCGCGTACCAGAGCGGCACTTCCAGCCCATAGGCGACGCCAAACTGTGCGCCCTTGGCCGACAGCAGATCGTAGACCGGCGTCGTCTTCAGCGGCCGTCCGGCGGGCAGCTCCTCATTGGGGAAGCGGATCGAAAAGCGCCGGGAATAGTTTTCGCGCACCTTGGCGTTGGTGTAGGCCATCGTCGCCCAGTCGCCATAGCGCGCCACATCCATGGCCCAGATATCGGCGCCAGGGTCGCCTTCGATCATCCAGTTGGACAGCGCCAGCCCGACGCCGCCGCCCTGTGAGAAGCCGGCCATGACCCCGCAGGCGACCCAGAAGCCCGGCAGGCCGCGCACCGGCCCGACCAGCGGGTTGCCGTCGGGCGCGAAGGTGAAGGGCCCGTTGATGATCTGCTTGATGCCGGTGTTCTGGAAGGCCGGGAAATGCCGGAACCCGACCTCCAGCGACGGCGCGATGCGGTCGATGTCGGGCGCCAGCAATTCATGGCCGAAATTCCAAGGCGTCTGGTATTCCGACCACGGCTTGTTGGCTTTCTCGTAGGTGCCCATCAGCATGCCGCCGCGCTCCTGGCGCAGATAGAGCTCGCCATCGAAATCGACCGCATGGATGATCTCGGTGCCGGTCTTGGCGTTCCAGGCGGCGACTTCCGGCATGTCCTCGGTGATCAGGTACATGTGCTCCATGGCCAGCACCGGCAATTCGAGCCCGACCATGCGGCCGACCTCGCGCGCCCACAGGCCGCCGGCATTGACGACATGCTGGGCCACCACCTCGCCCTTGTTGGTGATGACGCGCCATAGGCCGTCGGGCCGCCGCACAATGTCCTCGACCTTGGTGAAGCGTTCTACTTCCGCCCCAAGCTTCCGCGCGGCCTTGGCATAGGCATGGGTGACGCCGGAGGGATCGAGATGCCCATCCTCCTTGTTGCGGACGGCGCCAACGAACTGCTTGGGGTCGAGCAGCGGCATCAGTTCGGCGGCCTCTTTCGCAGAGATCACTTCCAGGTCGATGCCGAGATAGCGGCCCTTGGCGACGACACCGCGCAGCCAGTCCAGCCGTGCCTCGGTCGCCGCGAGCAGCACGCCGCCGGTCAGGTGCACGCCGGTCGCCTGGCCTGACAGTTCCTCGATCTCCTTGTAGAGGCTGATCGTGTATTTCTGCAGCTTGGCGACGTTGGGGTCGCCATTGATCGTGTGCATGCCGCCCGCCGCGTGCCAGGTCGAGCCTGATGTCAGCTCGTCGCGCTCCAGAAGCACCACGTCGGTCCAGCCATGGCGAGCGAGATGAAACAGCACGGAACACCCGACGACGCCGCCGCCAATGACCACGACCTTTGCATGCGATTTCATGGATTTTTCTCTGATATCAGTGAGTTGTATGGGTGAGATGAATCGATATGGGAGGTATCACGGCTCACCCTGCCCGATCGCTTCCTTGCGCCTGGCCATGTAAGCCTCCAGCGCCTCGCGCACAGCGATATCCATCACCGGCTCGACATAATCCTCCAGTGCCTTCTTCCACAGCCGGGTCGCGCGCGCCGTTGCATCGAGGCTGCCGGCCTCCTGCCAGGCTTCGAAATTCTGCCAGTTGGACAGCATCGGCTGGTAGAAGGCGGTGGCGTAGCGCTCCAGCGTGTGCGGCTCGCCGAAAAAATGGCCGCCGGTCGGCACCGCGCCCAGCGCCTCGACGGCGAGTTCCGCCTCGTCGACCACGATCGGCCGCAAGAACTCCATCATGTGCTGGATCATCTCGACATCGATGATGAACTTTTCGAACGATGCCGTCAGCCCGCCCTCCTGCCAGCCGGCGGCGTGATAGACGAGATTGCCATGGCCGAGCACCGCGCCCCACAGCGCCATCAGCGTCTCGTAGGCGCCTTGCGCGTCGGCCGCATTGGAGGCCGAACCGGGCGTCGTCCGGTAGGGCAGCCCGTAGCGCCGCGCCAATTGCCCGGACGCAATGTTGGCCTTGGTGTTTTCAGGCGTGCCGAAGGCCGGCGCCCCGGACTTCATGTCGACATTGGAGGTGAAAGCGCCATACATCACCGGCGCGCCCGGCCGCACCAATTGCGTCAGCACGACGCCGAACAGCGCTTCGGCATTCTGCTGCGCCAAGGCACCCGCCAGCGTCACCGGGCTCATCGCCCCCATCAGCGTGAACGGCGTCACCGCCACCGACTGGCCGAACTCGGCCATGGTCATCAGGCCCTCGGCCATCATCTCGTCGAAGCGGCGCGGCGAGTTGACCGAGATGATGGTGGCGATGCCGGGATCGTCGCGCAGCTGATCCAATGTCAGCCCGCGCGCGATCGCCATCATCTCGATGCCGTCCAGCGCCCTGCCCCGGCCGATCGCCGAGACATGAAAACTCTTGTCGGTCAGCGTCAGGTTGGTGAAGTAGGTGTCGAGGTGGCGCGAATTGGCCGGCAGTTCGACCGGCGCGCAGACCTGGTTGCCGAGCATGTGGACGCAGTTGAAATGCTGCGCCAGCCGGGTGAGATCGGCATAGTCGCGCAGATTGCCGGCGCGGCGGCCGCGCTCCATGTCGTGCACATTGGGTGGGCCGGCGACGAGGGTGAAATTGATGGTGTTGCCACCAAGATGGATGGTGTTGGCCGGATTGCGCGGCGTCAGCGTATAGCTGGACCGGGTGGTTTTCAGTGCCTCGTCGACCATGCCGCGATCGAGGCGGACATTGGCCGAGGCGTGGTCGACCCTGGCACCCGCCTGCTCGAACAGCGACAGCGCCCGCGGGCTCATCACCTCGATGCCGAAATTCTCCAATATATGCATCGACGCTTGATGGATCGCCTCGATCTGGTCTGGAGACAGCAACGCCATCGGCGGATAGGGATTGGTCACCCGCCTCTGCGGCAGCTGCGGGATGGGCGCCGGCCCCCGGTTGCTGGTGCGCTCGGCGCCACGCTTGCGTCTTGGTTCGTTCATGCCAGGCATCAAAGCCTTGGCAAACCAGGCAAGCTGTCAGAAATACGCCGTTTACAGGCGCGATTTTAGCCAAGGCGGCATTTATGCAGCGCGATTTTATCAAAAGCGACAGAAGGCGTCGGAATATATACAGGGCCTTTTCCCGAGCGCTCGTGACTGCGAGGCGTTAACGGCGGCGGCAAGATTCCCTTTATGATTTCGGCCTATTGCTCATCCAATGCGTAGGTCGAGTTTTAGTAAAATTGTAGCAGTTGGCGTGTTGCTGGCACTTTCGGCCTGCGCGACAGCGCCCAGCCACATCAACAATGTCTGCGCCGTCTTCGACCAGAATGACGGCTGGTTCGACAATTGGCAGTCGGCAGCCGAACGCACTGAGCAGAAATATGGCGTGCCGGTCTCCGTGCTGATGGCGACGGTGCGCAAGGAATCCGGCTTCAAGAGCAATGCCCGGCCGCCGCGCACCAAGCTCCTCGGCTTCATTCCCTGGAAGCATGTCTCGTCGGCCACCGGCTTCTCGCAGGCGCTGGACGGCACCTGGTCGCAATATCAGCGCGAAACCGGCAACTGGGCGGCGCGGCGCACCAAATTCGCCGACGCCGTCGATTTCGTCGGCTGGTACCATTCCAAGACGGCAGACACTTACGGCGTCGCGCGCAACGACACCTACAATCTCTACCTCGCCTACTATCTCGGCTGGACCGCCTATGGCCGCGGCAATCGTGGCGACGTCGGCGTGCAGGGTTACGCCCGGGCGACCGACAAGATGGCGCGGGATTATGAATCGCAGCTACGCCAGTGCGGAAGCTGACACTCAGCCCTGGCTAGTGCCGCCTTGTCGTATCTTTCGGCTTGGAGACACCGGTTTCGGAAGTCTCGTCGCGCACTTCGTGGCGACGGGCTCGCATGCCAGCCTCGCTTTGCTCCACGGCGTCCCCGATCTGGTCGGCTTCCGCGCTGCCCGTTTTGCCACGCGGCCGGTTGGGCGCCGTTCCGGTCGGACCCGGCCCGGTGCCGTGCGCATCGTCCGGAACACCTTCATGCGCCGCGTGTTCCTTGTCGAACTTGATCACCGGCTCCATCGTCGCCAGCACATCGTCGGACAGCCAGCACAGGCTCATATGGCCGTCGCCGAGATGCTTGACCGGCGGCACCTTGGTTTCGCACAGATTGTCCGGCACCAGCTTCTTGTAGCCGCAGCGTGTCTGGAACGGACAGCCTGACGGCGGGTTCATCGCCGAAGGAATGTCGCCCTCCAACACGATGTGCCGCTTGACCACGCTGGTGTCAGCGATCGGGATCGCCGACAAAAGCGCCTCGGTATAGGGGTGATAGGGCGGCGCGAAAATCTGGTCGGTCGTGCCCTGCTCCACGATATAGCCGAGATACATGACGACGACGCGGTCGGCGATGTAGCGCACGACCGACAGATCGTGGCTGATGAACAGCATCGTCGTCTTGTTCTTGCGCTGGATGTCCATCAACAGTTCGGTCACCGCCGCCTGCACCGACACGTCGAGTGCCGAGACCGGCTCGTCGGCCACCACCACCTTGGCATCGCCGGCAAAGGCGCGCGCCACCCCGATGCGCTGCTTCTGGCCACCGGACAGCTGGCGCGGCTTGCGCGTCTCGAAGGCGCGCGGCAGCTTCACCAGGTCGAGCAGTTCCAGCATGCGCTTGCGCCGGTCGGCGACCGTCTTGCCGACATTGAATTTCTCCAGCGTGCGGATGATCTGCGAGCCGACCGAATGGCTGGGGTTCAGCGTGTCGAACGGGTTCTGGAACACCATCTGGATCGACGACACGGTTTCGACGCTGCGGCTCTCGATGCCCGTCGACTGGATTTCCTTGTTGCCCAGCGTCACCGTGCCGGCACTCGCCGTCTCCAGCCCGAGCAGCACCTTGGCCAATGTCGACTTTCCGCAGCCGGATTCGCCGACGATGGCGACCGTCTCGGATTCTCGTGCCATGAACGAGATCGTCTCGTTGGCCTTGACGACGCGGCCTTCGCTCGAGCCGAACACCTCGCTGCCGCCGACCTTGTAGTATTTCCGCAAATCCTCGATCTTGAGCACCGGCGCGCCGGGCACGATACGCTCATTGACCTTCTTGGCGCCGGGCGGCAGCGCCTCCCAGTCGATCTCGTTGAAGCGCACGCAGCGTGAGAAATGGCCTTCGTGGCCGGCGACCTCGACCATCGGGATTTCGGCGGCGTTGCAGACGCCCTCGACGAAATGGTGGCAGCGCGGACCGAAATTGCAGCCCTTTGGCCGCTCATGCGGCAGCGGCAACTGGCCGGGGATGGAGATCAGCGGCCGCGAATTCTTGTCGGCGCCCGGCAGCGGGATCGAACGGAACAGCCCTTGCGTATAGGGGTGGCGCATCCGGTCGAACACGTCCTTGATCTTGCCGGTCTCCACCGCCTCGCCCGAATACATCACGGTGATGCGGTCGCAGGTCTCGAGGATGAGGCCGAGATTGTGCGACACGAAGATCATCGACGTGCCGAACTTCTCGCCCAGCCCTTTGACCAGTTCGACGATACCCGCCTCCACCGTCACGTCGAGCGCCGTCGTCGGCTCGTCGAGCAGAAGCAGCGCCGGCTTCGACAGCAGCGCCATGGCAATGACGATGCGCTGCTGCTGGCCGCCGGAGAGCTGATGCGGATAGGAGCGCATCATGCGCTCGGGATCGGGCAGCTTGACCGCGCGCACCATTTCGAGGGAGCGCTTGTAGGCCTCTTCCTTCGACACCTTGTCGTGGATCAGCGGCACTTCCATCAACTGCTGGCCGACCTTCATCGCCGGATTGAGGCTGGCCATCGGCTCCTGGTAGATCATGGCGATCTTGTTACCGCGAATGGCGCGCAGCTCCTCCTCGGAGAGCTCGCCCATGTCCTTGCCCTGGAACTTGATCCTGCCGCCGACGATCTTTCCGATGTTGGAGAGGTCGCGCATGATGCCGAGCGACACGGTCGACTTGCCGCAGCCGGATTCACCGACGATGCCCATCGCCTCGCCGGGCATGACCGTGCAGGAAAAATCCATGACCGCAGGTATTTCGCCCTTGCGGGTGAAGAAGGAGATCGACAGGTTTTCGATCTCTATGATCGGCTCTGCGGGATTTCGAACTGCCTCGTTCATGGGTCGCTCCAATCCAAATTCTACCAGATGCGGGCCGGAGCCCGTCAATCAGTCCTTCATCGATTGTTCACGCAGCGAGTCGGCCAACAGGTTGAGCCCCAGCACGAACGACATCAGCGCGATCGTCGGCGGCAGCGCCGGATGGATGAAGGAGCGCAGCAGCCGGCTGGCATCCTTGATCGCGGTGCCCCAGTCAGGGCTTTCCGGTGCCAGGCCGAGGCCGAAATAGCCCAGCGTGCCGAGCAGGATGGTGGTGTAGCCGATGCGCAGGCAGGCATCGACGATCAGCGGTCCGCGTGCATTGGGCAGGATTTCCCAAAGCATGATGTACCAGGGCGATTCACCGCGCGTCTGCGCCGCCGCCACATAGTCGCGCGTCTTGATGTCCATCACCAGGCCGCGCACGATGCGGAACACGCCCGGACTAGAGGCAAACACCACCGCCACGAAAATATTGAGCTGATTGGGATCGATGTGGACGATGTGCAGCGGGTCCTTGTCGAACACGAGGCCGAGATAGATCCAGCCGCCTATGATCAGCGTCAGGCCGAGCAGGATGTACAGCCGGTCTGGGCGGTTCTTGTAACGCGTCCAGAACAGCACGCTGAAGAAGATGATCGGAAACAGGAAGAACACGCCGGCCATGGCATAGGGGATCGGCGTGTCCATGATGCCCGGCGTCACCAAGAGGTAGAACAGCAGGATCACCGGGAAGGCCAGCACGAGGTTGGCCAGAAACGACAGCACCGTATCGATCTTGCCGCCGTAATAGCCGGCGGGCAGGCCAAGGGTGATGCCGACCATCAGCGCGAAGCCGGTCGCCGCCGGCGCGATGATCAGCACGATCTGGCTGCCATAGACCATGCGCGAAAACACGTCGCGCGCCAGCTTGTCGCCGCCGAACAGATAGACAAGCCCCGATTGCGGCTCGATGGCGCCGGGCAGCATGTCCTTCATCACCGGGACCTGTGCCAGCGGATCGAAAGGCGAGATGGTCGATGCGAAGATCGCCGTAAACAGCCAGAACAGGCAGATGCCGACCCCGACGATGCCGACGCCGCTGTCGAACAGCTGTCCGTAGAGCGCCAGCCTTTTCTTGTAGGCGAAGCTCGCACCCATGACGATGATGAGCGCAACCCAGACCGGCCAGAAGCGCGAGAGCACTTCGAGAACGACGCTGAAGGCACTGATATATTGGACCTGCATCCGCTTCGCCCCCTACTGAACTCTGATACGCGGATTGAGAAACGCGTAGCCGACATCGGAAATGAGTTGCGTGATCAAGACGATGAACACCGAGACCAGCGAGCAGCCAAGCAAAAGGTCGATGTCGTTGTTGCCGGCGGCCTCGACCAGCGTGTAGCCGAAGCCCTGGTAGCGGAACATCACCTCGACGATGACGACGCCAGTGAGCAGCCAGGGAAATTGCAGCATGATGACGGTGAACGGTGCGATCAGCGCGTTGCGCAGCGCGTGTTTCACCACTACCCCGCCGAAGGAGAGCCCCTTCAACCGGGCGGTGCGGATATATTGCTGCGTCATCACCTCGACCATTGAGGCGCGGGTCATGCGGGCGATGTAGCCGATGCCGTAGATCGCCAGTGTCATCACCGGCAGCGTGAAATTGTAGAAGGTGATGCCCTGGCTGGCCGACGCCGCCGATCCGTTCAACCAGCCGAGCCATGAGGCGAAGATGACGGTGAAGATGACGCCCGACACATATTCGGGCGTCGCCGTCGAGGCGATCGAGGCCACCGAAAGCACCCGGTCGGTTCGCGATCCCTCGCGCATGCCGGCCAGGATGCCGATCAAGAGCGATACCGGCACCATCACCGCCAACACACAGAACATCAGGATGCCGGTGGCACCAAGTGCTGGAAACAATTTCGAGGCAACCGTTGTCTTGAACTTGGTCGAGCAACCGAAATCCCCTTCGAGAACGCCGGAGAAGGTTGGTACGACCGGGTCGTTGCAGAAAGTGAAACGCTGCGTCGGCTTGCCGGTCGCCGGGTCGGTCACCGGCTGCTTGGGCAGCAGGCCCAGCCACTGTCCGTAGCGGACGAAGAAATTCTGCCGGTAGCCATGGTTGACCAGCCAGTCCTCCAGCTGTTCGGCCGAAGTGTGCATTTCCGTCTGGCTGATCGCCAGCTTCTTCAGGTTGGGTTCGAGGTTGATCAGGAAGAAGACGATCATCGTCAGGCACAGCATCGTCAATGCCATGGTGCCAAGACGCCTGATAATGAAGGAAAGCATGACGGCCCCCTGCCGATGGGGTTGGGTTTTGAGCCGGCTTCAAAGCCTCGCCTGCCGTCACCGGCGGACTGGCCGTCAAACAGGCCCTCGAATGCGATCAACCCTGTTTTTATTGCACGGCCTTCCCGGGTGAGTCCGTATTTTTTGCGGACGAACCTGCAATGGCGACGCAAAAAGGGAGGGAAAGGGGCAATGCCCCTTTCCCAGGTCCGATCGATCAGGCCTGATCGAGCCAGACCTTGCCGTAGTCGCGCTCGAAGGTCGGATGCATCTTGTAGTTTTGCACCGCCTTGACCGAGTGGCTGTAGAGCTTGCGCCAGTAGGGCTGGATGATGATGCCGGAAGCCTGCAGGATCTGCTCGATGTCCTTCATCATATCCTTGCGCTTGGCAGCGTCGGCGACGGCGAGTGCCGCATTGAGCTTGGCATCCCAGTCGGGGTTCGACCAGCCAGCCTCGTTCCAGGCCTCGCCGGTGCGATAGGCGATGGCCAGAACCTGGACGCCGAGCGGACGCATGTTCCAGTTGGTCATTGACAGCGGATACTTCGTCCAGTCGTTCCAGAACGTCGAGCCCGGTAGCACCGTGCGCTTCACCTTGATCCCGGCGTCGCGCAGCTGTGCGGCGATCGCGTCGCCGGTGTTCTTGTGCCAGTCCTCGTCAACCGTGATCAGCTCGTGTTCGAAGTCGGCTTGGCCGGCTTCCGCCATCAGCGCCTTGGCCTTGGCCGGATCACGGGCAACCTTCGGCAGCTCGTAATATTCCGGATGGATCGAGCAGACATGGTGGTTCTCGGCGACCGAGCCGGCATTGCCATAGCCGAGCTGGAGGACGACATTGTTGTCGACCGCGAGCTGCAGCGCGTTGCGCACCTTCTGGTCGCCATAGGGCTTGTTGTTGACGTTGGTGCGGCAGACGATGGTCGAAGCCGTGACGATCTCCGACTTGACCAAGTCCATCTTGTCGAGGATCGACACATAGTCGGCCGACGTTTCGAAGTTGGTGTGCACTTCGCCAGCCTCGAAAGCGCTGACCATGGCGGCCGGATCGGTGCCGTAGTCGATGAATTCGATGCCGTCGAGGAACACTTCGCCGTCCCACCACTTGTTGTCTTCGCGGCGCTTGTAGACGACTTTCTGGCCGACGTCGTAGGAGACGAGCTCGAATGGGCCGGTGCCGATCGGGCAGGCCTTGAAGTCGCCGCCCTTCTCGTCGAAAGTCTTGTGGACGATCAGGCCGGGATAGTCGCACATGTTGGGGATAAGCGCGATGTCAGGCTTGCTGAGCTTGAGCACGACCGTGTGGTCGTCCGGCATCGTCACGGCGCTTTCGTCGAGCTTGTCATCCTTGACCAGCGAGCCGAGACGGCCGGGCATCGAATTGCCTTCGGCCTTCTTGTCGGCCCAGCGCTTCAGGTTGAAGACGACGTCAGAGGCTATGAAGGGGTCGCCGTTCGACCAGGTTACGCCCTTGCGTACATGCAGCGTGTACTGGGTGGCGTCGTCGTTCACGTCCCAGCTTTCCAGCAGATAAGGGCGGAACGTGTATTCGCTCGTGTACTTGACCAGCGGCTCCAGCGCCTGGCGCTCGGCATTGGCAATTTCGGACCAGTCGGCCTTGCGAGGATCCTTGGGATCCTTGATCCACTGCGCGACCTTCAGCGTGCCGCCTTTCTTGCCTTTTACCTCTTCTGCCCTTGCAGGCGTCGGATCGGCGAGACCGAGAAGGCCATAAGCCATCGCCGTCGAGGCGCCGAAGACGCTTGCCATGGCCAGGAATTCGCGGCGATCGACCTTACCTGCCTTGGCTTCTTCGGCCATGGCCAAGATGTGATCCGGAACGCGATCGCCATTACTCTTGTAGATTGTCATGACTAACTCCCATTGTTGGCTTTCCGCCGATTAACATTCCGCATCCAGGCCATGATGTCAAAGACGGCTTGGATTGGGAACATGTTGACGAATGTGCAACTTTGAAAAGGGAGCGGTACGCGCGATAGCGACAGTCTTGACGCAAAATTGCTAGTGCGCCCAGATTTCGCCAAAATCTACTCAAGGCGATTAAACTGAGACATTGGCACGGGTTACGACAGCGCCAGTCCCGGCCATGGTGAGGGCCAGGCCCTCAATATTCCTTTTCGTAGAAGATGCCGCCCTTGGCCTCGCCGGCGTCCGTCGCCTCGCCGCGCAACTTGACGCCACGCCCGACGTTGAGGTCGATGGTGGCCTTGCCCGAACCGGGCTTGTCGCCCTTCTGGATGGTCACGTAGGTGCGGTCGTTCAGGTACTTGCCGGCCGAGACCGCCGTGCCGCCCTTGTCGTCGGTGGTGACGTCGAGATCGTCGACGCCGATGGCGCTACGCAGATTCTCAAGCAGCGACGTCGAGCCGCCGACACCGGCCAGTTGCCCGGCCGCTTCGGCCAGTTGCGCGATCTGCAGCGGCGACAGGTTCGACATGGACCGGCCGAAGATCAATTGCGCCAGCACCTCGTCCTCGGGCAGCGCCGGCACCGAGGAGAAGGTGAACTTAGGATTGGTCGCCTCGCCCGACACCACGATGGTGACGGTGGCGCTGGCGGTCGTCGTGGTCGCCGTCAGGTTGAGATAGGGCACCAGCGAGCCGGAGAAACCCACCGTTCCCTCGGTGAAGGTCAGCCGCTTGCCCAGGATTGACAGCCGGCCGCGCTGCAAGGTGAAGGTGCCGACCGCCTGTGGCGACGAGGCCGGCCCGGTCAGCTTGAGCGAGCCGCCGAATTCGGCATCGACGCCCCTGCCCTGGATGAAGATCTGGTTCGGCGCATTGACGGTGACGTCGAGCGCAAGCCCGCTACCGCCGCTCTTGCCCGACGTCGTTGGCGGCCGCAGCGCCTTGTCCTGCGCCCTGACGGCGGCGGGCGCGTTCTTGTGCTTGACGTCGAGCGCCGAGAGCGAGCCCGGCAATTTGTCCGGAACCGTGATGACGGTCTTGGCGAGATTGACGGTGCCGGCAATCACCGGTGCCGATACCAGCGGTCCCTTGATCGTCAGGTCGCCGCCGAGATTGGCGGTCACCACGCGTCCGTCCGTATAGCGCCCGTCGGTGAGCTTGATCGACAGGTCGGCCGGAAACCCTTGCGCCGGGTTGATGCCGACCGTGCCGCTGGCCGAAAGGCTGCCGCGCGTCGACAATGTTCCGGTCAGCCGGTTGATCCTGGCGACGCCGCCGCCGATCGAGACGTCGGCGGCGAGATCGTTGACGGCCAGGCCCGAGCGGGCATCGACCAGCCGCGCGCCCGATGTGCTGACGCTGCCGCCGATGACAGGCGACGTCGCCGGGCCACGCACCTGGACATTGACGGTGGCCGTTCCCGACAGCGACAAGCCCTGCGCGGCAAGCTTCTGGCTGAGCATGCCGAACGGCACGGCGCCATTGAAGTCGAGCACCAGCGCCGGCGTGCCCGCCGTCGTCACCGTGCCGCCGCCCTTGAGGCCAAGGCCGGCGCCATCGCCGACATTGGCGTTGAAGGTCAGCTTGTTGCCGGCAAAGGTACCGGAGGAGGACACGCTCACCGCGCCGACACCGGCGCCTCGGGTCTGCGACGTCTGCACGCCGGCCGCGTCTATAATGAAGGCTACGGAAGGGCTCGCCGGCGCGCCCGTCACCTTCACCGTGCCGGAAATCGAACCGGCGGCATCGAGCCCCGGCGAGAAACCGTTGGCGAGCGACATCGGCACCTTGGCCAGCGCCGCATTGATGTCGAGCGCCTGCCCGACCTTGCCGGTCACCGTCGCCGTGCCGCCGCCAAGGTTGAGCACCAGCCGGTCCAGCGTCGTCGTGCCGTTGGCGATGCTGACCGTCGAAGCCTGGGCGATGGCCGCCCTGATGCCCTGGACGGTCGCCTGGCCGGAAGCGAGTTCGATGGTGGTCGTGCCATTGGCCACCTTCACGCGGCCGGCGGCCTTGGCCGGAATGCCCTTGACCGTGGCGCCACCGGAAAAGCCGGTCCAGTCGCCGTCGCGCTTCAGGTCGACATCGATGCCGCTGATCACGGTGCCGCCCGATGTGACGGTGTCGGCGCGGATATTGCCCGAAATCACCGGTGCGGCGAGATAGTTGGCGATCAGCGCATCGATGGAAACCGCCTTCGCCTGGAGATCGCCGCGCGTGATCGAGGCGGTGGCCGCCTTGATGGCGACCTGAGGTGCGGCACCGTTCTTCGTGAAGGCGATCGTGCCACGCACGTCGCCCTCCGCCTTTTCCAGCGCCAGCGCGGCGAGCGGGCCGATATCGGGCAGGTCGAGCGAGATGGTGCCTTCGGGTACGAACTTGTCGTCCAGCGCCAGATCGCCGGAAATCCGATTCTTGCCGAGCGACAGGAGCAGGCCGTTGATGGCGCTTTTGCCATCCGACGTCGCCAGCACCGCGCTGCCCTGCAAGGCTTGTCCCGCGACATTGCCGGTCAGTTGCACGTTCGCGGCCGGGTTGGCGGCATCCGCCTTGCCGGTGGCGGTGAGCTTCAGTCCGGTGATCTCGCGCTCCGCCACCAAAAGCCGATCGCTGTTGACCGTCAGCGACAGATCGGGGGCGATGGCCGGGCCCTGTGCGTTCAGCGCAAACGCAATGGCGCCCTTGGCGTCCTTCGACAGCGGCGAGATATCGGCAAGGGCGCCGGTGATGTCGGCGGCCAGCTTGTTGTCGGCAAGGCTCGCCTGCCCCTGTGCGGTCAGTCCGCCCGAGACCAGCTTCAGCCCGTCGACATTGATGCTGCCGTTAGGATCGCGCTTCAGCGTGGCGCTGATCTGCGCACGCTCGCCAAGCATGCCGCGCGCCGCCGCCGGCAAAGCCGATGACGGGGCATCCGCACTCAGCTTGAGGTCGATGGCGCCATCGCGCAACGACACCTGCCCGGCGACCTGGCTGTTCAGCGCATCGCTCTTGAGCGAGCCGCTGTCGATGGCGACGCCGTCCGACGTCAGCCGGGCGTTCAGCGCGGCCGTCACCTTGCCGGCGATGAGCGGCGCTATGGCGGCATTGTCGAGACCGACCTTGTCCACCGACACCGTGCCGGAAACCGGTCCAGCGCGGTTCTTGAGATCGAACGCATCCGAGTGCAGTGCCAGGACAAGCCCGTCCACCTTCGCCGGGCTGGTGGTGACTGACGGCAGGATCGCGGAGACGTCAAGGCGGGCCTGCGTGCTCTCACCCGCCACCTTCGCCGACAAGGACCGGATCTCGAGCTTCACCGGGCTCTCGGCGCTTCCGACCGTCAGCGGCAGGCTCGGTCCCGACGATGTAAGGTCGAGGGCAAAATCGCTGGCGCCATTCGGATTGATGGTGCCGGAGGCCTCGCCGGAAATCTTGTCGCCGGACAGCGTCGCATGGTCGAGGACGACGCCGCCGGCCAGGGTGTAGACACCGGCCGCATCGACCGCAAGCGGCCCGAGCCCGGCCTGGCGGGTCTGGCTGGTTTCGGCGGCCTCAAGCTGCGCGTTGAACCGAACTTCGGGAGCGGATGGCAACCCGGTCACTTGCGCGGCGCCGCCGAGCGTGCCCGCCGCATCGAGCTCGGGGGCAAAGTCATTGGCCAGGGCCGCCGGCAGCGCGGAGAACTGTGCCGCGAGATCGAGCGTCTGGCCGGCGCTGCCCGACAGCGTCACCGAACCGCCGCCGACATCGAGCGCCAGCTTCTCGATGCTGGTCGTGCCGTTGGCGATGCTCAGCGTCGAGGGTGCAGCGATTGCCGCCTTGATGCCGCGAACCGTGGCTTCGCCCGAGGCGATCTCGACGCTGGTGGTGCCCTCAGCGATCTTGACTCGGCCGGCGGCGGTCGCCGGAATGCCCGCGATCGTGGCGCCGCCGGTGAAATTGGTCCACTCGCCGTCACGCTTCAGGTCGACGCCGATGCCGCTGATTTCGGTGGCGCCTGAGGTGACGCTGTCGGCCTTGATGGTGCCCGAGATCGCCGGCGCCTTGAGATAGTTGGCGATGAGCGCGTTGATGGCGATCGCCTTGGCCGTCACTTCGCCACGTGCGACCGACGTGCTTTTCGCATCGATGGTGACGGAGGGCGCGTCGCCGTCCTTGGCAAAGAGGATGGTGCCGTTGATGTCGCCGGTCACGGCCTGGCCGGCGAGTGCCGCCAGCTGATCGACTGCCGGTGCGGCGAGCGTCAGCGTGCCGAGCGGCATGAGCTTGTCATCGAGCGCCAGGTCGCCGGAAACCTTGTTGTCGCCGAGCGAGACCAGGAAACCGTTGATCGAGCGCTTGCCCTCGCTGGTCACCAGCGCCGCCCTGATATCGAGCGGCTGGTCATTGACCAACCCGGTCAGCGAAACATCGGCCGAGGGGCTTGTTATGTCGGCCTTGCCGCTTGCCGTCAGCTTGATCGCCTTCACCGTGCGGCCCGAGGCCGTCAGGCTGTCGCTGTCGGCGGAGATGGTGAAATCCGGCGCCGTCCTGGCGCCGCTTGCCGAAAGGGCGAAATTGACGCCGCCGGCCACTGGCACGCCGACCATCGGCGACAGCACCGAAACATCGCCTAGCGTGCCCTTGATGTCGGCCTGGATGTCGGTGCCTTGCGCGCTGGCGGTGCCGCTGGCGCTGAGCGAGCCGGAGGTCAACGAGATCGAATTGGCGGCAAAGGCCCCTTGCGGATCGCGCGTCGCGGCGGCCGAGAACTTCACCCGCTCGCCGAGCACGGAACTGATCTGCGGCGGCAAGGCGGTCGACACCGCATCGGCATTCATCTTGAGCTGCATCGACAGGTCGGCAAGCGCCACCGTCATGGTCAGCGAGGCGTTGAGCGCATCGGAGCGCAGCGTGCCCTGGTCGATGGCGATGGCGTCCTTGCTCAGCGATCCCGCCAGGTCGACATCGACCTTGCCGGTGACCAGCGGCGCCAGCGTCGCCACGTCGGTCTTCAGCCCGCCCGCCGTCAGCTTGACGGCGACCGGGCCGGCGCGGTTCGGGATGTCGAAGCCGTCGGAGTGGATCTGCGCCGAAATATCGTTGAGCTGGGTGCCGCCCGCCACCACTGAAGCCAACGAGGCACCGATGTCGACGATCGGCGCCTTGCCGTCGCCGAAGGCGCGGGCGGTGGCGTTCCTGATCGCAATGGTGATCGGTTGCGCCGCACTTCCAACAACGATCTGCACCGGCGCGCTTTTGGCCGCGATTTCGACCGACAGATCGCTGGCGCCGGCCGGATCGGCGATGCCGGTCGCGGAGCCATGGATGGCGTCGCTTTCGATACTAGCCCGATCGACGCTAATGCCGCCGGCCGATGTGGCGGTGCCCGCGACATCGAAGCTGGTCTTGCCCGTAAACAGCGGCCTCAGATTTTCCGGCAGGAAGGGCGCGAACTCGCCGTCGCCCTTGGCCTCGACGTGGTTGCCCTTGTCGGTGAGCTGATGACGGCCCGTCAGTTGCGTGACGATCTTACCGTCGACCATGAATGTGGCGATGCCATTCCAGTTGGCAAGCGGTCCCGTGCCCGAGACGGCTATTTCGACCGGCGGCGTATCGGTCAGCTTGAGCAGATTGGCGATGATGCCGCCGGCCGGCTCCGAGGCCTTGAGGTCGAGGTCGAGCCTGTTGTCTGCCGGTGCAAAGTGGATCTTGGCGTCGACATTGCCTTGCTTGCCGTCATGGCGGGTGACGTTGAGCACCGTCTCGACCGCCAGCGGCGCCGCGTCGGCCTTGAGCATCCCCTTGGCGGCGAGTTCGGCGATGCCGCTGCCGGCCAGTTGCTGGCCAAGCGCGATTTCCGGCAGGTGGATCTGCCTGATGTCGATGGAAACCGGCAGCGTCGTCGTGCCGCCCTGCGCCGGCGGCTGTGTGCCCGCCACCGGCAGGCGTGCCAGTTCGATGCGCTCGGCGGCTATGCGGTCGGCGCTGAAGCTTTTCGACAAAAGCGCAAACGGTGACCAGTCGACGGCAACCTTGCGCGCCACCAGCCAGGCGCCCTGGCGGTCTTCCAGCACCACATGGTCGACGCTGAGCGCGCCAGACCAGATGCCGTCAATGCCGCTGACCGTGATCTTGCGGTCGTCGTTCGAAGCCAGTCGCGAAATGATGCCGGCGAGATTGTCGCGTCCGCGCTCTGTCTTGGTCAGGACAACGAGCGCGCCGATGGCGCCCGCGACCACGATCAGCAGCGTGTAGAGGACAATGCGAAGGATGCGCCACACCGTCTTCATGTCAGAACGCCTGCCCGATGCCTGCGTAGATGCCGAAATGCGGATCGCTGGGATCGCGGTTGAGCGGCACGGCCGCATCGATGCGCAGCGGGCCGAACGGCGTGACGTAGCGCAGGCCGACACCGGCGCCGACCTTGACGTCGGAGAAGTTGGGCACCGACTTGGTCGACACCGTGCCGGCATCGACGAACGGCACGATACCGATCGTGTCGGTGACCGCGATGCGCATTTCGACCGAGGTCTCGAAGAAGGACAGGCCGCCGATCGGCTGGCCGGTGAAGTCTTTCGGGCCGATGCCCTGATAGGCATAGCCACGCACCGAACCGCCACCGCCGGAGTAGAAGCGCCGGTCGGCCGGAACGTTCTGCAGCCCGGTCCCGACGATCGATCCGATGGCGACACGCTCGGCCAGCACGAATTTCGACGCCGTATCCAGCGACTGATAGGCCGATCCCTCGCCCTTCAGCTTGAGGAAGGCGGCACCGCTCAATATGTCGTAGCTCGGCTCGGCATAGGCCAGCACCCGGAAGCCCCTGGTCGGGTTCAGCCTGCTATCCCTGTTGTCGTAGACATATTGCAGGGGAACGCTGGCGATGAGGTAGGTGTGCTTGCCGAACGCATCCGTGATCCTGGAATAGTCGAGCGCCACTTCCGCCGAGACCGTCTGCTTCTTGTCGAGTTCGTAGGACAGGCCGGTGCTGCCCTTGACCGAGAAATGGTCATACGCATCCGGATGCTCGAGCACCGTCTTGAAGCTGGCAAAGAACTTCGACGCCGGCCCGATCACGCCGGGTTTCTCGAACATGATACCGGCATTGTAGTTCAGATCGGACAGATTGTTGCTGCCGATGCCGCTGATGGCGCCATCAATGCGCAGCTTTTCGGCGTGACCAAACAGGTTGCGGTGTCCCCAATAGCCTTCCAGGCCCAGCCCTTCCGTGTTCGAGAAGGTGCCGCCCAGGCCGAAATAGCGCGGCTTGCGCTCGCTGACCTGGACGCCGATCGGAATGTTGCCGTCGGCGTCGAGCTTGTCGGCTTCCTTGAAGGTGACGCTGTTGAAGACCTCCAGCGCCAGCAGCCGGTCGCGCGCGTCGCTGATCTCCTGCGGCGAGTACTGTTTGCCACGCTTCAGCCCGGTCATGTATTCGGTGAAGTCGCGATCGACCTTCTCGGTACCCTCCACCGTGGTCGCGCCATAGCCGGCGACCGGCCCGGCCGCGACCGTCAGTGTCACGTCCAGCGTCGAGGTGGTATGGTCGGCGACAATCTGCCGGTCGGTCACCTTGGCCAGCGGCCTGCCCTGCTCCTTCAGCGTCCGCACGATCAGCGCCTCGGCCTTGAGCACGGCGCCGGATCCGGCGTCACCGCCGGATATCAAGCCGTAATCGGCGCTCATCAAGCCCGCCGCGTCGCCCTCCAGCCTGATATCGCCAAGCGTGAATTTCGGGCCGGCGGCGATATTGATCGCCACCGGAATGGGCTGCGGCCCCTTGAATTCTGCATCCGGCGGCAGTTCGTCGAGCGGCTTGCCGTCGATGGTGATGGTGACCACGCCTTCGTAGCGGGCATCGGCGTAAAGGGCGGCAACCAGTTGTTCACGGTCGCTGCGCGCCTTGGCCATCAGCCCGAGCGAACCGGAAACCGGCCGATCCTCGTCGCCCTTCAGCGCCGAGGCGTTTTCGAGCTTCTTGACCAGATCCTTGTCGGCATCGGGCGCGGTGATGGTCACGGCATAGCGCAGGGGATCGACGATATCGGCGTCCTGATCTTTGGACGATCCCCACAACTTGATGCCGAAAAGCTCGAACGCGGCCGCAGGACTTGATTCGGCGGCCAGCACGCTCGCGCACATCATGGCCAAAAGCAGGGCGCGCGGAAGCACGCGCCCTGGCGCGGTCCCTCCTGACATCTGCTCTTCATGCGCCGGCATTAAGACAACCTAGGTTACAAAACTAAAATTGGAATGAAGTTCTGAAGCGCTCGTAAAGGGGCCACAATCCAATTGTCTGAAATAGGACGGGCTTGGAATTCACACCTTTTGCGTCGCCGCAAGAATGCGTGATCCCCTGTCCTATGGTGGTACTACCGGTCATCGGCCGGAAAGGAAACCGTTGGCAGGCGGAACCCTGCCGCGTCCTGCGTTGACAAGCTTGACTGAAGCTTGAACATGCCTGGACGTCTGCAATTGTCTGGAGGGTGTTATGGCAATGCGCGCGGCTCGTGGTCTGTCGATCCTGATCCTTCTCTTCTTCGCCTGGGCCAATGTCTTGGACTGGAATGGTGTCGCGCAAGCGGCCGAGGCCCGGCGAATCGCAACGACGGACAATTCCGACTATTTCGGCTTTGATCTCAGATCCGACCAGAATGTCACCCTCGACCAGTGCAAGACGACATGCCTTGGCGATCGGGCCTGCCGCGCCTTCACCTACAACACCAAGGCCAAATGGTGCTTTCTCAAATCCGACTACAACCAAATCAAACCGTTCAACGGCGCGGTCGCCGGCAAGGTCGTCAACATTGACGGCGATCCCGATATCGGCGCGCCGCCGGAACTGACCTTCTTCCCCAACTGGATGGCCGACCAGGCCCAGCAATACCGCAACAGGCTGCTTGGCCCGGCCTTCGACAAGCCGACCGAAGGCATGGCCGCCCTGATCAACTCGGCCGAACAGGCCATGCTGACCGGCGACCATCGCTCCGCCATGCAGAAATACGAGGCTGCGGTCTCGGTGATGCCCGATGATGGCCAGCTCTGGCTCAATCTGGCGCGTGAAACGCTGGCCGTGCAGCCCGCCGCCAACACCTCCGAAGCCTCGACCTTGCCGATGAACGCCACTTCGGCCGCCTTCAACGCCTACAAGCTCTTGCGCACCACCAAGACCCGCGCGGACGTGCTGGCGCTGCTTGGCGCCGGCCTCGACAAGCGCGATCTCTACCGCCCGGCCCTGCAGGCCTATGAGGCGAGCCTTGCGCTCGTGACGTCGCCGGCCGTGCAGGCCGACTATGCCGATCTCAAGGCCCGCAAGGGTTTCCGTGTCGTCGACCACAGCGTCGATGCCGACACCAGCGCGCCCCGCATCTGCGCGCAATTCTCCGAGGAACTGGTCAAGACCGGCGTCGACTACGCGCAGTTCGTCACCGTCGATAATGCGCCGCCGAAGGGCGTCGAGGCCAAGGACAAGCAGATCTGCGTCGAAGGCCTCGAACACGGCCAGCATTATGATGTCACCTTCCGCGCCGGCCTGCCGGCGGCCATCGGCGAAGTGACCGCCGCTCCCGTGGTGCTGTCGATCTATGTGCAGGACCGCGCCCCTTCCGCCCGCTTCACCGGTGACAGTTTCGTGCTGCCGTCCGGCGCGCGCCGCGGCATTCCGGTCGTCACCGTCAACATGAACGCCGCCGAGATGAAGCTCTACCGCATCGGCGATCGTTCGCTGGCGCAGCTTCTGTCGGGCTACCAGTTTCTGCACCAGCTCGACGGCTATGATATTTCCAACATTTCCGAGCAGATGGGCGCCCCGGTCTGGCAGGGCAAGCTCGACATCGTCAACGACCTCAACAAGGAGGTCACCACCTCCTTCCCGGTCGACGAAGCGCTGCCGCAGCGCAAGCCCGGCGTCTATGTGCTGACCGCACAGGCCGTCGACGGCAAAGGCGACGACTACAATTCGTTGGCCACGCAGTGGTTCGTCGTCTCCGACATCGGCCTGTCGACCTATACCGGCCAGGACGGGCTCAATGTCTTTGCCCGTTCGCTGGGCTCGGCCAAGCCGATCGCCGGCGCCGAACTGACGCTGGTTGCCAGGAACAACGAGGTTCTCGGCACCGCGACATCGGATGCCGACGGCCATGCCGTCTTCAATCCCGGCCTGACGCGCGGCGACGGCGGCATGGTGCCGGCCGTGCTGATGGCCAAACAGGGCGACAATGATTTCGTCTTCCTCGACATGTCCAAGGCCGGCTTCGATCTGTCGGACCGCGGCGTCACCGGGCGCGCGGCGCCCGGCGCGCTCGACGTCTATGCCTGGACCGAGCGTGGCATCTACCGCGCCGGCGAGGATGTCCATGTCGCGGCCCTTGCCCGCGATGGCGCCGCCAAGGCGGTCGAGAACCTGCCGCTGACCTTCATCTTCTCGCGTCCCGACGGCGTCGAGGACCGCCGCATCGTCAGTGACGGCGCTTCGGCCGGCGGCCATGCCGTCGACCTGCCGCTAGAACCCAATGCCATGCGCGGCACCTGGTCGGTGTCGATCTACACCGACCCGAAGCAGCCGGCGGTCGCCAGCCAGATGTTCCTGGTCGAGGATTTCGTGCCGGATCGCATCGAATTCGACATGAAGGCCGACAAGCAGGAGATCGAGCGCGGCGAAACCGCCAACATCAACATTGACGGCCGCTTCCTCTATGGCGCGCCGGCGGCGGGCCTGGCGCTGGAAGGCGAGCTGACGCTGTCGACGGCGCGCGACTGGGACCGCTTCCCCAACTTCTCCTTCGGCCTCGCCGATGAGCAGTCGGCTGAGCCCACGGTCACGCCGCTGACCAACCTGCCGGTGGTTGGCGATGACGGCAAGGCGACCTTCCCTGTTACCGTCGACCAGTTGCCCTCGACCACCAAGCTGGTCGACGGCAAGGTGACGGTGCGCATGCGCGAAACCGGCGGCCGCGCCATCGAGCGCTCGCTCAACATCGGTATCCGCCCGCAAGGCCATATGATCGGCATCCGTCCGGACTTCGCCGATGATGAGGTGCCGCAGGGCGGCACGGCCAAGTTCAGCCTGATCGCGGTCGATCCGGCCGGCAAGCGCGAGGCGCTGAAAGGCGCGCAGTGGACGCTGGTCAAGGTCGAACGCAATTACCAATGGTACCGCTCCAACAATTCGTGGAGCTACGAGCCGGTGACCTTCACCAAATCGATCGCCAATGGCCAGATCGACCTCGGCGCCGATGGCGACGCCACCGTTTCCGTGCCGGTCGATTGGGGCCAGTACCGGCTCGAGGTCGAGACCTCGGACCCCGAGGGTCCCGCGACCAGTTATGAGTTCGACGCCGGCTGGTATGTCGCCTCGACCACCACCGAAACGCCTGACGGCCTCGAAATCGCTCTCGACAAGGACAATTATGCCGCGGGCGAAGTGGCCAAGCTGAAGGTCTCGCCGCATTTTGCCGGCGAACTTCTGATCAATATCGGATCCGACAAGCTGTTGAAGACCATCACGGCCACCGTGCCAGCCGGCGGCAGCACCGTCGACATTCCCGTCGGTGACGACTGGGGCGCCGGCGCCTATGTCACGGCAACCCTGTTCCGGCCGGGCGATGCGCAGGAGACGCGCATGCCGGCCCGCGCCATCGGCGTGAAATGGCTGACGGTCGATCCGGGCGCCAAGAAGCTCGCGGTCACGCTGACGCCGCCGGACAAGACCATGCCGCGCCAGCAGCTGTCGATCCCGGTTTCCGTGGCCGGCGTGCAGCCAGGGACCAACGCCTATGTCATGGTCGCCGCCGTCGATGTCGGCATCCTCAACCTGACCAACTACAAGGCGCCGGACCCGGAGAACTGGTTCTTCGGTCAGCGCATGCTGGGCATGGAGATCCGTGACATTTATGGCCGCCTGATCGACGGTTCGCTCGGCACCACCGGCAAGCTCAGGACCGGCGGTGACGGCGCCAACATGCAGGCGCAAGGCAGCCCGCCCACCGAAAAGCTGGTCGCCTTCTTCTCCGGCCCGGTCCAGCTCGACGCCGACGGCAAGGCACGGATCGACTTCGACATCCCGCAGTTCAACGGCACCGTGCGCGTCATGGCCGTCGCCTGGACCAAGGAAGCGGTCGGCCATGCCACGTCGGATGTCATCGTGCGCGATCCGGTGGTCATCACCGCCGGCCTGCCGCGCTTCCTGGCGCCCGGCGACAATGCCGTCATGCGGCTTGACGTGGCCGACACCGACGGCCCGGCCGGCGACTATGCCTTCTCGATCGACACGACAGGCGACCTGTCGACGGGCGACAAGCCCTTGCCCCAGAAGCTGACGCTCGCCCAGGGCAAGCGCCAGACGCTGACCGTGCCGCTGATCGCCAAGACGCCGGGTAATGCCTCGCTCACCATCAAGCTGGCGCACGCCGACGGCACCAAGGTCGAGCAGACGCTCTACGTGCCCGCGCGCCCGGCGCAATTGCCGGTCACCACGCGCCTTGTGGTCGACCTCAAGGGCAATGGCGGCGCGCTGCGCGTCGACAAGGAACTGCTGGCGGCAAGCCTGCTTGAGGGTGCTTCCGTCAGCGTCGGCGTTTCGCAGGCGGCTGCCTTCGACGTGCCCTCGCTGCTGATGACGCTCGATCGCTACCCCTATGGTTGCGCCGAGCAGACCACCAGCCGCGCCATGCCGCTCCTCTATGTCAACGAGATGGCCTCCGGCATCGGCATGGAAAGCGACCCCGACCTGCATGGCCGTATCCAGGATGCCATCTACAAGGTTCTGAGCTACCAGTCCTCGAGCGGCAGCTTCGGCCTGTGGGGTCCGGGCTCCGGCGATCTGTGGCTCGACGCCTATGTCAGCGAGTTCCTGACCCGGGCACGCGAGCAGAAATACGACGTTCCGGCGCAGGCCATGAACCAGGCGCTGAGCAATCTGCAGAACTCGCTCGGCTACGACCAGAGCGTACAGGACCGCGGCAGCGAGATCGCCTACGCCCTCTACGTCCTGGCCCGCAACAAGAAGGCCTCGATCGGCGACCTGCGCTACTATGCCGACACCCAGCTCGAAGCCTTCTCGAGCCCGATGGCCGTTGCCCAGCTTGCGGCGAGCCTTGCGCTCTACGGCGACACCCAGCGCTCGGAGGCGACGTTCAAGACCGCGCTGCAGCTCGCCAAATCGAGCACCGACTACGACTGGTACCGCTCCGACTACGGTTCGGCGCTGCGTGACGGCGCGGCGATGCTGTCGCTGGCGGCGGAATCGAAGCCGGTGTCGTCGGTCGTGCCGGAGCTGATCAAGCTGGTGACACGGCAACGCGCCGAAGCGCGCTGGACCAGCACCCAGGACGATTCCTGGATGCTGCTGGCGGCCCGCGCGCTGAAAGAAGGCAATGACTCGATTGCGCTCTCCGTCAATGGCGCGCCGCATTCGGGCGGCTATTCCAACCAGGTCAACGGCTCCGAACTGGTCGACAGCCCGCTCGAAATCGCCAACACCGGCAAGACCCCGCTGCAGGCCGTCGTCACCACCGTGGCGTCGCCGATCCAGCCCCTGCCGGCCGGCGGTGACGGCTTCACCATCAGCCGCACCTACTACAAGCTCGACGGCACCGAAGCCAATGTGACGGAGGCAACCCAGAACGAACGCTATGTCGTCGTGCTCAAGGTCACCGAGCAGAACAGCTGGCCGTCGCGCCTGCTGGTCACCGACCTGTTGCCGGCCGGCTTCGAGATCGACAATCCCGGCCTGGTCTCCAGCGCCCAGTTGACGAACTTCTCCTGGCTGGCGCAGACCGACGCCGCTCATCTCGAATTCCGCGACGACCGTTTCGTCGCGGCGTTCAACCCGGCCGACGGCGATCACGACCACAATCTGACGCTCGCCTATGTCGTGCGCGCCGTGACGCCGGGCACCTACGCCCATCCGGCGGCGACGGTGGAAGACATGTACCGGCCGCAATATTCGGCCCGCACCGCCACCGGCATGATGGAGATCAAGGCACCTTAAGGCGCCTGTGGTGGCGATCATGCAAATGGCGATGGCGATCATCACAGCTTCCTTCTCCCCGTCACTATACGGGGAGAAGGTGGCAGCAGCCGGATGAGGGGCGGCGCCATGCTTTCAAGAAAGTTCCTCCGCCGCGCCGCCATAACGGCAGCTTCCTGCGCCGGCATCCTCGCGCTATCGGTCGCCACCCTGTGGGAACTCGACCGCGCCTTCCCGCCACCCTTGCCGGCTGAGCTCACGGTCTCGACCGAAGTCCAGGACCGCGATGGCCAGCTGTTGCGCGCCTTCGCCACGCCGGACGGCTACTGGCGGCTCGAAACCCGGCTCGACCAGGTCGACAAGCAGTTCGTCGACATGCTGGTCACCTATGAGGACAAGCGCTTCTGGGACCATCAGGGCGTCGACGTTCTGGCGCTTGGCCGCGCCGCCGGCCAGCTCATCACCAGCGGCCACATCGTCTCCGGCGGATCGACGCTTTCGATGCAGCTCGCCCGCCTGATCGAGCCGCGCGAAAGCCGCAGCCTCGGCTCCAAGATCAAGCAGATGCTGCGCGCCATCCAGATCGAGCGGCGGCTGTCCAAGCGCGAGATCCTCGAACGCTATCTGACGCTGGCGCCCTATGGCGGCAACCTCGAAGGCGTGCGCGCCGCTTCGCTTGCCTATTTCGGCAAGGAGCCGAAGCGGCTCACCGTCTCCGAAGCCGCCCTGCTCGTCGCCTTGCCCCAATTGCCGGAGAAGCGCCGGCCCGACCGCAACTTGGCAATCGCCCACGCCGCCCGTGACCGTGTGCTGACCCGCATGGTCTCGTCGGGCCTGATCGGCGAACGCGAGGCCGCGCGCGCCGCGCTTGACGACGTGTCGGGCCTACGCCGCACCTTGCCGGCGCTTGCCCCGCACGCCGCCTATGCGATGCTGCCCAGGGCCGTCCCCGGCCAGCCGCTCAAACTCACGATCCGCAAAAGCGTCCAGGAAGGACTGGAACAGGTGGCGCGCGACGCCGCGACCAAGCTTGGACCGCGTCTGTCCGTCGCCATGGTGCTGGCCGATTCACGCACCGGCGAGATTCTCGGCGAAGTCGGCTCGGCCAATTTCTTCGATGCCAGCCGTTCCGGCTGGATCGACATGACCAAGATCGTGCGCTCGCCCGGCTCGACGCTGAAGCCGTTCATCTACGGGCTCGCCTTCGAACAGGGACTGGTGGCGCAGGAAACGCTGATCGAGGACAGCCCGGTCGATTTCGGCGGCTACCGGCCCAAGAATTTCGACATGGGTTATCAGGGCGATGTCAGCGTCCGCCAGGCGCTGCAATTGTCGCTCAACGTGCCGGCGATCCGCGTGCTCGACGCGGTCGGTCCGGCGCGGCTGACCGCGCGCTTCCGCCAAGCCGGCGTCAACCCTATCCTGCCGATCAACGAGGCGCCGGGCCTGGCCATCGGCCTCGGCGGCGTCGGCGTCACGCTGCGCGACCTGGTCCAGCTCTATACGGGGCTCGCCAATGGCGGCAAGACGCACACGCTGCATGACGGCACCGAGCCGGCCAATGCCGAGCGCACCACCGCCACCATCCTCAACGATCAGGCGAACTGGCAGATCATCGACATCTTGTCGGGGGTCAAGCCACCCGAAGGCGCCTTGCAGCGCGGCATCGCCTACAAGACCGGCACCTCCTACGGCTACCGCGACGCCTGGTCGGTCGGCTTCGACGGCCGCTATGTACTGGGTGTCTGGGTCGGGCGTCCCGATGCCAGCGCCGTGCCGGGCCTTTCCGGCTACGTCTCGGCCGCCCCCATCCTGTTCGAGGGCTTTGTCCGCTCGGGCCTTGCCACCGTGCCGCTGCCGAGCAAGCCGCCCGGCGCCTTCACCCCCAAGCGCGAGGACCTGCCGGTGACGCTTGCCCGCTTCGGCGCCGGCGCCGATGGCCTGGTGCAGGCGACGCCGACCGAGCCCGCGCCGACAATCATCTTCCCGCCGGACGGCGCCCGCGTCGACCTCGCCACGAATTCCGCCGACGCCACGCCGCTGGTGCTCAAACTGCAAGGCGGCCGTGCGCCGTTCCGCTGGCTTGCGAACGGCAAACCGCTGGTTGGCCTCGACCGCCGCCGTACCGCGACCTGGCAACCGGACGGCGCCGGCTATTCGACGCTGACCGTGATCGACGCGGCCGGGCGAGCGGCCAGCGTGAAAGTGTTCGTTGAATAGAGTGCGCCAGGCGATTCTGCGCGTTGGCTTTTTCGCGCTGACGGTTGTCGCTCCCGTTCTGCCGGCACTTGCCGACCCCCTGCCCGCCGGCTTCGTCCGCCTCGCCGATATCGCCCCGTCGATCTATCAGGACATCCGCTACGCCGGATCGGACAATTTCCTCCACCGCAAGGTGACCGGCTACGATGCACCTGTCTGCATTCTCACCTTGCAGGCGGCGCAAGCTCTTGCCAGCGTCCAGCAGGCCATCGCCGCGAAAGGCCTGACGCTGGTGGTCTTCGACTGCTACCGCCCTGCCCGTGCCGTCGCCGACATGGGCGACTGGACGCGACAAGGCGGGCCGCCCGATCCGCGATGGTATCCCGGGGTTCGGCGTGGCGACCTCATCGCCAAAGGTTATGTCGGCGAACTGTCGACCCATTCGCGCGGTTCGACCGTCGATGTCGCGATCGCGCGGGCCGACGGCCCATCCGTCGCCAAATCCGCTTGCGGCGCCATCGATGCCGATACGCTCGATTTCGGCAGCGGTTTCGACTGTTTCGACCCGATGAGCGAGACGGCGCATCGCCCGCTCGGCAATGAAGCGACAGCAAACCGCAGGCTGCTCGTCGAGGCCATGCGTGCCGGCAGCTTCAAGAACTACGCGCGCGAATGGTGGCACTATACACTCCGGCATGAGCCCTTTCCCACCCAGCGCTTCGATTTCCCGGTGAGCGCCGAGTGATTTGCCGGACCAGCGCGCCTTGCCTCGGCACCGCGCATCCCTAGATAGAACCTCGAATCCGCGCCGAGCGCCGGCGAGGAAAATATTTCCCCATGCGACCGAAGATCGTCGAAGATTTTCTTCAGGAGGACAAAAAAGGCAACATTGGATGCATCTAATTTCTATCAATTCGCTAGATTTGGCGCGGGTTCAACGGAGGCAGAAATGACCAAACCTCATTTCCGGAAACTGCTCGGCGCTCTGGTCGCCACATCTGTCCAGTTCGGCACGCTCGGTTTCGCGTTCGCCGACACCACCATCCTGAACGTGTCCTATGATCCGACGCGTGAGCTCTACAAGGCCTATGACGAGGCCTTCGCCGCCCACTGGAAAGCCGAGACCGGCGAGACGGTAACCATCCAGCAGTCGCATGGCGGATCGGGCGCCCAGGCGCGCGCCGTGATCGACGGCCTCGACGCCGACGTAGTGACGCTGGCGCTCGAAGGCGACATCAACGCCATCGTCTCCAAATCGAAGAAGATCAATCCCGACTGGCGCAAGAAATTCGAAAACAATTCAGCGCCTTACACCTCGACCATCATCTTCCTGGTCCGCAAGGGCAATCCCAAGGGCATCCACGACTGGAGCGACTTGGTCAAGGATGGCACCCAGGTGATCACCCCCAATCCGAAGACCTCGGGTGGCGCCCGCTGGAACTATCTCGCCGCCTGGGCCTACGCCAATGCCCATGATGGCGGCGACGAAGCCAAGACCAGGGAATTCGTCGGCAAGCTTTACGCCAATGCCCCGGTTCTCGACACCGGCGCGCGCGGCTCGACCGTCACCTTCGCGCAAAAGGGCATCGGCGACGTGCTGATCGGCTGGGAAAACGACGCCTATCTGGCGCTCGACGAATTCGGTGCCGACAATTTCGAGATCGTCTATCCGCCGACATCGATCCTGGCCGAGCCGCCGGTGGCGATCGTCGATGCCAATGTCGATGCCAAGGGCACGCGCAAGGTGGCGGAAGCCTATCTCGGCTGGCTCTATTCCAAGGAAGGCCAGACGATCATCGCCAAGAACCACTATCGTCCGGCCAAGCCCGAACTGGTGGCGCCGGCGGATCTGCCCAAGACCCCCGACATCAAGCTGATCTCCATCGACGATCCGCTTTTCGGCGGCTGGAAGAAGGCGCAGCCTTATCATTTCGGCGATGGTGGTATATTCGACCAGATCTACAAGCCGGCCCAGTGAGGTTGGGCAGTGCCCGAAGAAGCCCGCGAATGGGCTTCTTTCAGCGAAAATCTGGTTGAGTAAGAAGGGACGATCCAGAACTCCATGACCACAGCACCCGCGCAGGCGGGGTGGCGATTCAGGCAGCCGAGTGTCATTCCGGGTTTCGGATTGACGCTCGGCTTCTCCCTTGCCTACCTCACCCTCATCATCCTCATTCCGCTGTCCGGGCTGATCTGGCGCTCGGCCTCGCTCGGCTGGGCTGAATTCTGGGCGATCGCCAGCGACCGCCGCACCATCAACGCGCTGGAAATCAGCTTCGGCACCGCCTTCCTCGCGGCGGCTGTCAATGTCGTCTTCGGCACGCTGGTTGCCTGGGTACTGGTGCGCTACCGCTTTCCCGGCCGCCGCATTGTCGACGCCATGGTCGACCTGCCCTTCGCCCTGCCGACCGCGGTGGCCGGCATTGCGCTCACCACGCTCTATGCGCCGAATGGCTGGATCGGCAAATTGCTGATGCCGCTCGGCATCAAGGTCGCCTATACGCCGCTCGGCATCGTCGTGGCACTGGTCTTCATCGGCCTGCCCTTCGTCGTGCGCACCGTGCAGCCGATCATGGAAGAGATCGATAAGGAGGTGGAGGAAGCCGCCGCCACGCTTGGCGCCAGCCGCTTCCAGATCATCACCCGCGTGCTGTTTCCGGGCCTGGCGCCGGCCATCATCACCGGCTTCTCGCTGGCCTTCGCACGCGGCGTCGGCGAATACGGCTCGGTCATCTTCATCGCCGGCAACCTGCCCTACAAATCCGAGATCGCACCGCTGCTGATCGTCATCCGGCTGGAGGAATACAATTACCCGGCGGCGACCGCGATCGCTGCGATCATGCTGGCCCTGTCGTTCGTCATGCTTCTGGTCGTCAATCTCGTGCAGACATGGAGCCGCAAGCGCTATGGCTGATCCCGAAATCAAATCCTACGAACCCTACCATGAGAGCCGCTCGGCGGCGGTGACCGAGAGCCGTCCGGCACAGGCCGTGCTGATGGCGATCGCTTTTGTCTTCCTCGGCGTCTTCCTGCTTTTGCCGCTGATCATCGTCTTCCACGAGGCGCTGGCAAAAGGCGTCGGCGCCTATACGCAGGCATTGGGCGAGCCGGACGCACGCTCGGCCATCCACCTGACACTGCTTGTCGCGGCGATCTCGGTGCCGCTCAATGTCGTCTTCGGCATCTCCGCCGCCTGGGCGATCGCCAAGTTCGAGTTCAAGGGCAAGGCGTTTCTCACCACGCTGATCGACCTGCCCTTCTCGGTCTCGCCGGTCATCTCGGGCCTGGTCTATGTGCTGCTGTTCGGGGCGCAAGGGCTGCTCGGTGAGTGGCTGAAGGCACACGGCATCCAGATCCTGTTCGCCGTGCCCGGCATTGTGCTGGCCACCGTCTTCGTCACCTTCCCCTTCGTCGCCCGCGAACTGATCCCGCTGATGCAGGAACAGGGCAATGGCGATGAGGAAGCCGCCCTTTCGCTTGGCGCCAATGGCTGGCAGACCTTCTGGTATGTGACGCTGCCCAACGTCAAATGGGGCCTGCTCTACGGCGTGCTGCTGTGCAACGCGCGCGCCATGGGCGAATTCGGCGCGGTGTCGGTGGTGTCGGGCCATATACGCGGCCTGACCAACACCATGCCGCTGCATGTCGAAATCCTCTACAACGAGTACAATGCCGTCGGTGCTTTTGCCGTCGCTTCACTGCTTGCCGGGCTGGCGCTCGTCACGCTGGTCTTGAAAACACTGCTCGAGATGCGCTACGGCGCCGAACTCGCCGCGACGCGCGGACATTGATGCATGTCGCCCAAAAATGGCTACCGGTTTTGGGACAACGACATGCATCCACCAAAAAAGGTTTTGTAAATGGAAGTTCGCGTTGCCAACGTGCGCAAGGAGTTCGAGCGGTTTCCAGCGCTCCATGACGTGTCGCTCGACATCAAGTCGGGCGAACTGATCGCTTTGCTGGGGCCGTCAGGCTCCGGCAAGACGACGCTGCTCAGGCTGATCGCCGGGCTGGAACGGCCGACGCGCGGCAGGATCTTCTTCGGCGACGAGGATGCTTCGCAGAAGTCGATCCAAGAGCGCAATGTCGGCTTCGTCTTCCAGCACTATGCGCTGTTCCGGCACATGACGGTGGCCGACAATATCGGCTTCGGCCTGAAGGTCCGGAACGGGGCCTCGCGGCCGCCGGCAGCAGAAATCCGCCGTCGCGCTTCCGAGCTTCTCGACCTCGTCCAGCTTTCAGGGCTGGAGAAGCGCTATCCGGCACAGCTCTCCGGCGGCCAGCGCCAGCGTGTCGCGCTGGCGCGTGCCATGGCGATCGAACCCAAGGTGCTTTTGCTCGACGAGCCGTTCGGCGCGCTCGATGCGCAGGTGCGCCGCGAGTTGCGCCGTTGGTTGCGCGAGATCCATGACCGCACCGGCCACACCACCGTCTTCGTCACCCACGACCAGGAAGAGGCGCTGGAACTTGCCGACCGCGTCGTGGTGATGAGCCAGGGCCGCATCGAGCAGGTCGGTACCGCCGACGATATCTATGACACGCCGAACTCACCCTTCGTCTACGGCTTTATCGGCGAATCGAGCTCGCTTCCCGTCAAGGTCGAGAATGGCGAGATCTGGCTCGCTGATCGCCCGATCGGGCTGTCGGCGCCGCACGCGCCCGAGGGCGAGGCGACGCTCTATTTCCGCCCGCACGACGTCGAACTGCTCGATGGCTGCAGCGGCTGCATCGCCGGCACGGTCGCCGCCAGCCGCCGCGTCGCCGGCACCCGGCGCGTCGAACTCGAGATCGGCGGCGAACGCCAGCGGGTCGAGATCGAACTGCCCGTCGGACATCCCGCGGCGCAGAAGAGCCGGGTGGCGTTCCGTCCGGGGCGTTGGAAGCTGTTTCCCGCGGCCTAGGGCCACGGTGATTTGGTACGCCAAAGGGACATCTCGGACCGATGGCAGTGACCTAAGCTTTCACCAGGCCCTTCAACGATAGCACCAAGGTCATTGGATGCTTCGGAGAAGCCGCGAAGCCGTAGTGCTCGTAGAAGGCTTTCGCCTCATCCGATATGGCATGAACGAAAATGCCGCGAATCCTGAGGATCGTCGCGGCGTGGCCGGCGCGCAGAACGGCGTCTTGCAGTAGCGCGGCACCCAGCCCCTTGCCTTGCCAGCCTGCGTCCACGGCAAGGCGCCCGAGTACGACCATTGGGATGGGATCCGGCATGTTGCGACGGATGGGGCCAGGCGCCTCCGCAAGATCAAGCCCGCCCGAAGACAGGCAGTAATAGCCGACAACCCGAGCGCCTTCCGCCACCACATAAGTCCGAGACGCGCCACCGACTTGGTTGGCCCGCGCCCTACGGCGCAGCCATTGGTCGAGGCTTTCAGTCCCACTTTGGAAAAGTTCGAGATCGTGGTTTTCGGCCAGGGGCGCCGGCGCCGATAGCATCAGTCCTGCCATGGCTTGGGCGCGTTCATAAGGCGCGCAAAACCCTCCCCGCTTGGCGGTTTGTCAAGGATGTCGAGATAATGCCGGTAACTCTCCGGATCCACCTTGATCAGGGTCTGGTCGAGCAGCGTCTCCTCAGCCGAACGGTAGGCGGCGTCGATCATGAAGTCGGAGCGGGTTTTCCCGCGTATTTTCGCGGCGCGGTCAATTAGTATGCGCATGTCCTCTCGGATACGCAGATTGACAGGCTTGGCGTGGTTCTCAGGGGCGGCCTTTGTCATGGAGGACTCCTTTCCGGCATCATAGCACTTCGCATACACAATGTGTATCTACTTGTTGCCTTGCCAGGAGGGACTGAAGGGGCCGGCCAGACAGAGCGAACCCACCTGAAAGAAAATGCTACGATCCGCCAATTCGGGCAACGGTTTTTCTAGCGACTAGCGCCAAGCTCTGGAACCCATGCCTCGCCCCGCCCCCTGCGCCACGGCTATGGTCGAGCCATAACGCATTGCATCCGGAGCCTTTTCATGAAGCGATTTTTCCTTGGCGCTGCCACCGTTGCCGGCCTGTTCCTCGCATCCTCCCAAGCTTGGTCGGCCGACAAGCTGCTCAACGCCTCCTATGACGTCGGCCGCGAACTGTTCGTCCAGGTCAACAAGGCCTTCGTCGCCGGGCATCCGGGCGTGACAGTCGACCAGTCGCATGCCGGCACCTCGGCGCAGGCCCGCGCCATTGCCGAAGGGCTTGGCGCCGATGTCGTCACCTTCAACCAGGTCACCGATGTCGATTTCCTGGTCAAGAAAGGGCTCGTCTCCGCCGACTGGCAGAAGGACTTCCCCAACAACGCCTCGCCCTTCTATTCGCTGCCTTCATTCCTTGTGCGTGCCGGCAATCCCAAGCACATCAAGGACTGGAACGATCTGGTGCGCGACGACGTGCAGGTGATCTTCCCCAACCCGAAGACATCGGGCAATGCGCGCTACACCTATCTGGCCGCCACCGCCTACGCCAAGGAAGCCTTCAAGGGCGACGATGCCAAGGTGAAGGAGTTCATCACCAAGCTGTTCAACAACGTGCCGATCTTCGACACGGGTGGCCGCGCCGCGACCACCACCTTCGTGCAGCGTGAGATCGGCGACGTGCTGATCACCTTCGAATCCGAGACGCGCGGCATTCGCAAGGAGTATGGCGACGACAAGTTCGAGCAGGTCACGCCTTCGGTCAGCCTGCTCGCCGAATTCCCGGTGGCGATCGTCGACAAGGTCGCCGACCAGCACGGCACGCGCGAACTGGCCAAGACCTATCTCGATTTCCTCTACACGCCCGAGGGCCAGGACATCCTCGCCCAGAACGGCAACCGGGTGCGTGATGCAGCCGTCGCCGCCAAATACAAGGCCGATTTCCCGGACGTGCGCCTGCTGACGGTGGAAGACGTCTTCGGCGGCTGGGACAAGATCCAGAAAGAGCACTTTGCCGCCGGCGGCCTGCTCGACCAGGCCTATGGCAGCCGCTGACGGTTGCGGCATGGATTGAACAGATGAGGAAAGCCGGCAATGAGCCGGCTTTCTTCGTTTTTGCCATCAGCCAGGACGAATACGGCATCATCCCGGCAAAACGTTACAAAGAATCAACGCGTTTGTGCCTAACGTGCTATTCGGCGTCTTGTTTTCGCGAAATATCATCGCACAGCGAAACCGTCATTATTTGCACACAAACAGCCGCCAGATGCGGGGTGGTTGGGGCTTCAACGGGTTGACTCGGGCATGCTGACAAAAAAAGGCAAATACGGCCTAAAGGCCCTCGTGCATCTGTCTGGCCTGCCGGCGGGCCAACTGGCCTTCGTCAACGACATTGCTGTCGCCAACAACATCCCGAAGAAATTCCTCGATGCCATTCTGGGCGAATTGCGCAATGCCGGCTTTGTCCAGAGCCGCAAGGGCAAGGAAGGCGGCTATCGCCTCGCTCGCCCGGCTTCCGAGATCAAGATCGGCCATGTCGTGCGCGTGTTGGACGGCCCGCTGGCGCCGATCCCCTGCGCCAGCCGCACGCAGTACCAGCGCTGCGAGGATTGCGACGAGGCGACCTGCCAGGTCCGGCACATGATGCTGGAAGTGCGCCAGGCCATTGCCGAGGTGCTCGATAACAGAAGCCTCGCAGCCATGCGCGATGCCGATAACGACGATTTCCCGGTCGAGCTGTCCTCGCAGATTTAGTCTAGATCGACGGCTGGGGGCGGCGTTTGTCATAGCAAGGTTCCATGATCGCCCATGGCGATGCCATGACAGGCGACGGTACCGGCTTACGAATTGGCCAGCAGACGCATCGCGTCCGCAACGGCATCGGCAACGGGACGCGTCGCGTCGATTGTCAGCGCCCGCTCATCGCTCCCCGGCGGCTCGAGAATCGCGAACTGGCTGTCGACCAGGCTTGCCGGCATGAAATGGTCCTTGCGGCTGGCGACCCGCTGCCTTGCCGTCGCCGGATCGATCTCCAGATAGAGGAAGACGATGTCGGGGCAAAAACCGCGCAGGCGCTCGCGATAGCCGCGCTTCAGCGCCGAGCAGGCCGCGACCACGCCCTGCCCTTCGCCGACCGACGCCGCGATGCGCTCGCCGATGGCGTCGAGCCAGCCCTCACGCAACTGGTCGGTAAGTGGCTCGCCGCTTGCCATGCGCGCCACATTCTCCGGCGGATGCAGCCTGTCGCCTTCGATGAAGACGGCCCCCAGCGCGGCCGCCAGCGCAATGCCGACAGCCGACTTGCCGCAACCCGCGACGCCCATCACCACAATCGCCGGAGGCACCGAACCGGGAGCGCCCGCCGGCGCCTGCGCTGCTTCTTCGTCCACGGCTAGAGCATGATGCCGAAAAGTGTGAAGCGGTTTTCGGACGACATCATGCTCTATCTCCTTGATTTAGAGGCGGATTCAGATTTCAGCTCGATCCGGCCTGAAATCCTCCGGCTCTAGCGGCTTGCCGGCGCGCGGCCGTAGAGCAGCAGCATGGCGACAATGACGACGCCATAGATGATCTGCCGCCCCGCCTCCGGCATCTGCATGACCGACAGGATGGACTGCAGAAGCGTGATCAGGATGACGCCGGCGACGGTGCCGAGATAGGACCCGCGCCCACCGAGGATCGAGGTGCCGCCGAGCACCACCGCGGCGATCGACGGCAGCAAATATGCATCGCCCATCGACTGCGCCGCCTTCGAGGCATAGCCGGCCAGAAGTACGCCGCCGAAGGCCGAGAGCCCGCCGGAGACGGCGAAGGCGATCATCACCACGCGCCTCGTGTCGATGCCGGAGAGATAGGCGGCGCGCTCGCGGTTGCCGATGCCGTAGACGGTGCGGCCAAAGCCGGTGCGGGTCAGAACGAAGACCATCGCCGCCCCGATCAGCGCCCAGATGATGACTGCGTTGGGCACGCCTGGAACGGCAAAGCCGGTGGCGAGGTAGCGCATCGCGCCCGTGGCCGAATCCTGAGGCGAGAAGCCGCCGGTATAGACCACCATCAGCCCTTGCGCGACGGCATTGGTGGCGAGTGTGATGATCATCGAGGGAATGCGCAGATAGGCGACGCCGATGCCGTTGACGACGCCGATCAGCACGCCGCAGAAGATGCCGAACGGAATGGCCAGCACCACGCCGACCGGGCCGTAGGCGGCCGCCGCGCAGGCCATCATGGCGCCCGCGGCCACCGACCACGGCACCGACAGGTCGATCTGGCCGAGCAGGATGACCAGCATCATGCCGGTGGCGATGACGCCGAGGAACGAGGCCACCTTCAACTGCTGCAGCAGATATTCAGGTGACAGGAAGCTTCTGGAATAGAGGCTGCCGAGGAACAGCAACAGCACGATGCAGGCGAATGCCGTCAGCACAGCCGGATCGGCGCGGCGGATGAATTTCGGCATGCGGCCGGCAATGCCGCCCAATGTCGTTTCGCTCACAGGAACCACTCCAGCCGGTTGCGGACCCGAAACAGGGCGAAGGCGCCGAGGCTGACCGCGATCAGCAGGATAACCCCCTGGAACAGCGGCTGCCAGAGCGGATCGAAATCGAACACGAACAACAGATCGCCGATGGTGCGGAAGGCCAGCGCGCCGAAGATGGCGCCGATGGCGCTGCCCTTGCCGCCGAACAGCGAGACACCGCCCAGCACCACGGCGGCGATCGAGAACAGCGTGTAGGCGTTGCCGCTGGCATAGGCAGCGTCGCCCGTATAGGTGAAGAAGGTCAGGAACAGCCCGCCGATCGCGGCCAGCAGCCCGGCCAGCGTGTAGGCGGCGAACTTGCCGCGCCTGATCGGAACGCCCGACATATAGGCCGCCGTCTCCGACGATCCCGCCGCATAGGCAGCACGGCCAAGCACCGAGCGGCTGAACGGCACCCAGATCAACAACACGATGGCGAACAGCACGACGAGGCTCGCCGGCACCACATCGAAGACGCGTCCGGTCATCGCGTCGGCCAGGTCCTCATTGACCGAGCCGCCTGGAAAGGGCCGCAGCAGAAGGCCGATGCCGTAAAAGACGGCGCCGGTGGCGATGGTGGCGACGATCGGCTGCAGCCGGCCGTAGATGACGATGGCGCCGTTGATGGCGCCGCACAGAAGACCGACCGCCAGCACGGCGATGACGCCGAGCGTCGTCTGCATGGGCGTGCCCACCACCAGCCAGGAGGCCAGGCAGTTGGTAAGCAGAAAAATCATGCCGACGGACAGGTCGATGCCGGCGGTGATCACCACCAGCGTCTGCGCCATGGCGACGAAGGCGAGCAGCACACCCTTGTTCGCCGCCGTCTGCACCACATTGGCAGTGAAGCCGGCCGGATGGTTCGAGGTGTAGATGATGAACATGACGATGAAGATGCCGAGCGCCAGCAGCATTCCGCGCTGCTCTGCCAGCCAGTAGCGCCAATCTTTCACGCACTTGCTCCCAGGCCCACCGGGCTCTCCTCGCCATGGATGTTGAGCGCGCTCGCTATCAGCGCTCGCTCGGTGATCTCGGCGCCGACCAGTTCGCGCTTGACCGCGCCGTCGTAGAGCACCAGCACGCGGTCGCAGCAGCCGATCAGCTCGTCATAGTCGGTCGAATAGAACAGGATCGCGGCCCCGGCGTCCGCCAGCTTGCGCATCAGCTGATAGAGCTCCTGCTTGGTGCCGACATCGATGCCCCGCGTCGGGTCGTTGAGCAGGATGATGCGCGGCTGGCGCATCAGCCATTTGGCGATGACCACCTTCTGCTGGTTGCCGCCCGACAGCGCGCCGACCGGAATATCGAGGCCCGCCGTCTTGATCGCGAGCAGGCCGACCATATCGTCGATCAGCCGCTGCTCGGCGGCGCGGTCGATGATGCCGCCCTTGGACAAGCGATCGAGCGCGGCGAAGGACAGATTCTCGCGCACCGTCATCGGCAGCATCAAGCCTTCGGTCTTGCGGTCCTCGGGGATCAGCGCCATGCCGATGCCGTCCTCGCGGGCCGCCGCGGGACTGCTGATCGCCACCGGCTTGCCGTCGATCAGCACCTCGCCGGAAAGGCCGCGCAGCACGCCGAAGAAGGCAAGCAGCAATTCGCGCTGGCCCTGGCCGTCGAGACCGCCGAGGCCGACCACCTCGCCTGCCCTGACGGTCAGCGAGATGTCGTGCAGCCGGTCGGCCCAGGAAAGCTTGCGGGCTTCAAGCCTGGGTGCGGCTGTAGCTGGCACGGTCGCCGGTTTGGGCGGGAAGATGTGACTGTATTCGCGGCCGATCATCAATTCGACCACCTCATTGTCGCTCTTCGAGCCGGCCTTGTAGCTGGCGACATTGCGGCCATTGCGGAACACCGTGCACTGATCGGCAAGTTCGGCGATCTCGTTCAAGCGGTGCGAGATATAGAGCAACGCCAGCCCTTCCGAGCGCAGCCGTTTCAGGACGCCAAAAATCTTCGAGACATCCGCCGCCGTGAGCGCCGATGTCGCCTCGTCGAGGATGAGAATGCGTGGCTTTCTGGCCAGCGCCTTGGCGATCTCGACCATCTGCCTTCTTGAAAGGGGAAGGTCCTTGACCAGCGCCAGCGGATGGATGTCGGCCGCGCCAGCGCGCGCAAGGGCTTCCTCTGCGACGCGACGTTGCGCCTTGCGGTCGATCATGCCGAAGCGTTTGGGCGGATCGGAAATGACGATGTTGTCGGCGACGCTGAGATCTGGAACCAGCGACAACTCCTGGAAGATGCAGACGATGCCTGCCTGGTTGGCGGCGGCTGGCGACAGGAAGGTCACCTCACGGCCATCCAGCGTCATGCGGCCCTCATCGGGCGCCACGACACCAGCCATGACCTTGATCAACGTCGACTTGCCGGCGCCGTTTTCGCCAAGGATGGCGTGGATGCTGCCGGATGTGACGACAAGCTCCGCCTTTTCCAGAGCTCGCACGCCACCATAGCGCTTGGATATGCCTTCCATCTGGAAGAGCGGAACCGCACTGTCCATCGGCCCTCCCCGGGGCGCTTTGAGCGTATCAATTGACCGGCGCCGCGGGAGATCCCACGGCGCCGGGAGTGCAGCCTACTGGTCCGCCTTGGTCTGCCCCATGATTTCCTGTGCGGTGAAATTGATGCCGCAGGTCGGGAAGGAATTGCCGACGAAGAAATTGTCGGACTGGTCGGGGAAGAAATCCTGACCAGCCTTGAAGTTTGGATCCTCGACGATGGCAAGCGGCAGCTTGACCGATTGCGGGACGACATTGCCTTCAAGCGCTGCGATCGCCGTCTTGATGGCAACCGCCACCTGCGCCGGACCGGTACCGGCTGACGAGCACTTCAACCCGTCGGCCGCGTGGGCCGCGCAGAATTTGCGGAAGCCGTTCTCGGTCTCGCCGCCGAACGGCACGAAGGGATGCTTGGCATCGATCATCGCCTGCACGATACCGGTGTCGCCGCCCTGTCCGGTGACGCCGTCGAAGGGGCCGTTGGTGGCGATCGCGTCGGCCGAAGCCTTTTGCGCAACGCCGTCATCCCACTTGCCGACGACCTCGGTGACGGCCCATTTCTTTCCGGAGGCATCGAGAACCTCGTGGATGCCATTGTGGCGGTCAGTGTCCACCGACGTGCCGGCAACGCCGCGCACCTCGAGCACCTTGCCGCCATTAGGCACATGGGAGACCAGCCATTTGCCCCACAACTCTCCAAGACCCTTCTGGTCGACATTGACGTTGATGGCGTCCTTGGTGTCGAGAATGTTGTCGAAGGCAACCAGCACGACGCCGGCTTCCTTGGCGCGCTTGATCACTGGCCCGAATGCGGTCGGGTTCTGCGCGTTGACGACGATCGCGTCATAACCGGAATCGATGAAGTTGTTGATCGCCGAAATCTGCGCCGGCACATCTTCGCCGGTCGAGACGACCTTGAATTCCTTCAGCTTCGCGGCGACGTCCTTCTGTGCCGCATAGGCCTTCGCGGTCTGCACCATCTGGATGCGCCACGTGTTGGCGATATAGCCGTTGGCGAGCGCGATGCGGTACGGCCCGGCCTTCTTGGGGAACTTGAAGAATTGCGTGTCGGCGGCCCAGGGCGCGAAACAGTCAGGCTCGGCAGCCGGACCTTTGACGATTTCGGGACCCGCGGCAATCGCCGACGAGCTCAACATAACGAATGCACTGGCGGCAACGATGCCACCGACAAGTGACTTGATCATCGATAATCCTCCCGATTGCAGTTCTGATTTGTTTGCTTCAGTTTTATGCAATTCCCGCGTTTCCTGCAGGCCCTCCCGCCTTGCCCAGTCACGCCTGCCAGGTGCCAACGACCTTCGCGCCACCTCCCCTTTGCCGTCCCCGTCGATCGAAGAAAAACTATCATATTATACATAATAAACAAGCATGAGCTGTTGCTTATGTATAATAAACAAACCCAGCACTTCAGAGGCAAGGCTCGTTCAGAAAAATGGTAGCGCTACCATAACGTTGTGTAAAGCACCATTTGAGCGTCTTCTAGAAAGCGGGTTCAGCGGGCTGTACTCTCGCGGCGCTTGAGCTCGAAGCCGAGATCGACGACCCGCTCCTGCGGCCGGTCACCGGCGATCGCCGCCAGTGCCATGGCCACGGCACGCCTGCCGATTTCGTAGCGGTAGGTGCGGATGCTGGTGATCGAGGGAAACGCCACCTGCATCATGTCGAGATCGTTGAAACCGACGATGCCGATGGTCTTGGGCACATCGATCGCGGCGCGGTGGCATTCGAACAGCACACCGAGCGCGATGTCGTCATTGTTGCAGAACACGCCGTCGAGCGTCGGCATCTTGGCCAGGGCGTCGCGGAATAATTCGCGGCCGAGCGGCACGCTAGACAGCACGGGCGTGGTGGTGACCAGGCGCGGATCAAACAGCCCGGCCTTCTCCATCGCCGCGCGATAGCCGGCGAGGCGCCGCTGCGAGCGCGGGTCCATGCGCGCGCCGATGAAGCCGATGCGGCGATACCCTGCCTCGATCAGGTGCTCGGTCGCCGTCCTGCCGCCGTCGAAATGCGAGAAGCCGACCATCATGTCGACGGGATCGGGCCCGGTCTCCATCACCTGCACCACGGGGCAGCCGGCATTTTCGAGCAGTTTTCGCGAGGTAGGCGTCTGGTCGATGCCGGCGACGATCAGCGCTGCCGGCCGCTGCGAGCCGAACAGCTGCAAGAGCCGCTCCTCCTCGAGCCCGGAATAGTGCGTGTTGCCAAGCTGGATGCGGAAAGGGCTGTCCGACAGGCTGTCATAGATGCCGCGCACCACCTCGGCGAAGACGTTGTTGGTGAGCGATGGCACCAGCACGCCGAACACCTCGGCGCGCGCCGAGGCCAGCGCGCGCGCATTGGGGTCCGGCACATAGCCGAGCTCGTCGACGGCGGCCTGGATCTGACGGCGCAATTCTTCCGAGACGCGCTCCGGCTCGCGCAGCGCCCGCGACACGGTGATGGCGCCGACGCCGGCCTTGCGCGCGACATCCGCTATGGTCGGGCGGCCGCCGCCGCGGCGCGAGCGCGGCTTGATCAAGGCCGAGGTCCGCTTGCACACATCCGCAGTACGATCATCTCAGCTGTCGCCATCTCACCGGCCTATCGCCGCAACCCTTGATCTCTGGGGTCGCGCAGTGCCTGCCTATTGTCAAGCCGAGGCGCGCCTCAGGCTGCCATGACGGCCCTTTGCCTTGCCTTCCACATGAACAGCCCGATCGCCACTATGTTCAGCAAATTCCAGGCGATGCCATTGAGGAAGGCTACGGCGTAGGATCCGGTCAGGTCGTAGATCCAGCCCGACATCCAACCGCCGATCGCCATGCCGAAGATCGTCGCCATCATGACGATGCCGATACGCTGGCCGGCCTCCTTGGCCGGCAGGTATTCGCGCACGATGATCGCATAGCAGGGCACGATGCCGCCTTGCGACAGGCCGAACACCAACGACACGACGTAGAGCGAGGCGAGCCCGTCGAACGGAATGTAAAACAGCAGCGACAGGCATTGCAGCACCGAGCCGATGACCAGGGTCTTCGCACCGCCGATGCGATCGGCGATGAAGCCCGAAGCGAGCCGGCTGACGACGCCCGCCGCCATCATGATCGACAGCATGTCGGCGCCATGCGCAATGCCGTAGCCAAGATCCATGCAATAGGCGACGATATGCACCTGCGGCATCGACATCGCCACGCAGCAGCCAAGGCCGGCGACAACCAGCAGCGCCTGCAGCGCCGCCGGCGACATGGGAATCGGCTGCACAGACCGGCTTCCCGGTGAGCCGGCGGCGGTAGCCTCAGGAGCGCCGCGCCGCAGCATCAGCACCAACGGCACCATGGTGACCAGGCAGAAGATGCCGATCGCGGCATAGGTGAAGCGCCAGCCTTCCGCCTTGATCAGCGTCGGCATGATGGTCGGCCAGAGCGTTCCGGCGAGGTAATTACCGGCCGCCGCCGCCGTGACGGCGACGCCACGCCGGCGGTTGAACCAGTGCGAGATGTCGGCGATGAGCGGCCCGAAGATCACCGACGTGCCGACACCGATAAGCAACCCTTGCGCAAGGGTGAATTGCAGGATCGAGGTCGAAAGTGCGGCAAGCAGCAGGCCGGCCGAGAGTGCCACGGAGGAAATCAGCGCCGGGATCCAATACCCCATGCGATCGATGGCGCGGCCGACCAACACATTGCCGGCGGCGAAGCCCACCATGGTCGCGGTGTAGGGCATGGATGCCGCGGCGCGGTCGACGCCGAACTCCGCCTGCACCGCGGGCAGCACCACGACGACAGCCCACATGCCGACCCCACCGATCGTCGCCAGCACCATCGATATGGCCAGGCGCACCCAAGCGTAGGAACTGTCTATGCCGGGACTGGGCCGGTTCAAGTCGGTTCGGGTCAAAGGCGTTTCCTGTCGGCGGTCTCGAAAACCGGCCGCCGTTTGCACCACTATCGGCGCATTCTCTGCGTGCAGCAGCGCCACAGCAGGCAAATCCGTGGCTCCAGAGCGGACAGAAGGCGGGAACCGACGCCAATGTCTGGAGTTTTCCGACCATCAAACCGCAAAGGAGTCCCAGCCATGACCGCTGCCAGGCAGAAATGGTCGGCCGAGGTGACCGAGCAGAGCGACGCCATGGATCTCGAGGATCACATCTTCGAGTCCGACGATGCCAGGAAGATCGCCGCCTCGCTCAAACGGTCGGCCGAACACAGCCACCGCCGCAAGGCCGAACCTTTTCAATCCGCCATGTCGATGCTGAATTTCTATATCAACCGCGCCGGCAAGAACCTGCCCGCCACGCGCAGGCGAGTGCTCGAGCACGCCAAGGACGAATTGCGCGTAGCGTTCGGCCGCGAGAAGGAAGGTTAGCTCCAGCCTCGGGTGTATTGAGATTCAGGTCAGGCCGAGCCGAGAATGGTGGTTTTCGAGAACCGGCGCGCAGCGTACGTTTGGGTACGTGAGCACCGGAAGCGCAGAAAACTGCCGTTCGCAGGCCGGCATCACCTGAATATCAACACACCCTAGCGCGACTTGATCACGTGATCGGTGTTGGCGAGCAACTTGCGCACCGCGGCGCGCGCTGCGTCCGGGCGTTGCAGCCGGATGTTCTTCTCGATCGCCTCATGCAGCTTCTGCACGTGATTGAGATCGTCGACCGCCCGTGTCGTAAAGGTGAAGAGATGGTCGAACGCGGATTCGATCAGTACTCCGAGCGGCACCAGAAGATCATTGCCGGATGCGCGCAGGATGGCCAGGTGGAAGCGTGTGTCGGCGCGCGTGCGTTCCTGCAGGCTGGCCGCCTCCCCCATCTCGCGGCAGGCCTGGCTGATCTCGGCCATCTGCTCGTCGGTCCGCCGCATGGCGGCGAAGGCGGTGGCTTCCGGCTCGATGATGTGGCGGAATTCCTGCACCGTCTTCAGAAACACCTCGCGGTCGGGCGAGGTCGCGTACCAGGCGAGCACGTCACGGTCGAGCAGGTTCCAGCGTTCCCTGGGCTCGACCCAGCTGCCGATCTTGGGGCGTGAAGCAAGCAAGCTCTTGGCCATCAGCATCTTGATCGCCTCGCGCACCGCCGAGCGGCTGACGCTGAAGGTTTCCGACCATTTCGCCTCATTAGGCAGGATGGTGCCGGGCGGATAATCGCCGCGCACGATTCGCAGGCCAATTTCGCTGGCCAGCGACGTGTGCACGCTGGCGCCGGGAATGCGTGCCGCGTCGGGCCGGCGAACACCGGAGGGGCGTTCGGCGGATGCCGGCTTTTTCGGCGATTTTTCCTTGTTCGGCTTTGCGTCCCGCATGGACTTCAGAAAGGCCGGTTTGCGGAAGCTGTCAAGCACCACCCGGCGGTTGGGCCGCAAAGCGCGCCGCTATGCACAGCCCAACCCCGTTTTGCCTGCTTGCTCAGGCGGTTTTGACGTATTTGCGCCAGCTATGCTCCGGACGGAAGCCCAGCATATCGCGCGCCTTGCGGTTCGACAGCAGCGTCTCGTACTCACCGAGTTCGGCCTTGACCGGCACGTTGGGATAGAATCGCTTCAGGAGTTCGGCCGTCGGCAGGTCGGACGAGGTGTCGTCATTGGCGGCGTTGAACACCTGGTAGCCGAGCCCGTCCTTTTCGATGGCGCGCAGCGTGATCTGGCCGAGATCGCGCGCGTCGACATAGCTCCAGGCGATGCGCTTGCGGAAACCGGGATCGGCGAACCATTTCGGGAACAGCGAATATTCATGCGGCTCGATGACATTGCCGATGCGCAAGGCATAGATGTCGGTGCCGTTGCGCTGCGCGAAGGCACGCGCGGTCTTTTCGTTGACGATCTTGGACAGCGCATAACTGTCCATCGGGTCGACGTCATACTCCTCGTCGAGCGGGAAATATTTGGGGTCGCGCGGCTCGTTGGCGAACACCAGGCCGTAGGTCGTCTCCGAGGAGGCGACGATCACCTTGCGGATGCCGAGCTTCACCGCGGCCTCGATGACATTGTAGGTGCCCATCGCATTGATGCGGAACACTTCATTGTCCGGCGTGATCATGATGCGCGGGATGGCAGCGAAATGCACCACCGCATCCACCGGCTGCGGGCGCAGCGAGGGGTCGAATTCGTGCAGGCCCATATAACTCGACAGCGCGTTGAACACCTGCCCGCTATCGGTGATGTCGGTGATCAGCGTGCGCACCTTGGGATTGTCGAGCGGCTTGGTGTCGACGTTGAGCACCTGGCAGCCCTGTTCGACAAGATATTGCACGACATGGCGCCCAGCCTTGCCGCTGCCGCCGGTGAACATGATCCGCTTCGTCATTCTGGTCTCCATGACAGGCTCTGGAATTACCGTCTATTGTCAGACAATATTGCTTTCTGCAACCGCATATGGCTAAAACAGCGGCGCAATTATCGATAATCCGGGATAGGACGACGACATGAACACCACCACCGCGCGCGAAAAGATCGGCTTCATCGGCCTTGGACTGATGGGGCACGGCATTGCCAAGAATATCGTCGACAAGGGCTATCCCCTGACATTCCTTGGCCGCAAGAACCGCAAACCCTCGGAGGACCTCCTCGGCCGCGGCGCCAAGGAGGCGTCGACCTCGCGCGATGTCGCCGCAGCGTCCGATATCGTCTTCATCTGCGTCACCGGTTCGCGCGAAGTGGAAGCCATTATCCGCGGCCCCGGCGGCCTCAAGGAAGGCTTGAAGAAAGGCTCGGTCGTCGTCGATTGTTCGACCTCGGACCCGGTCTCGACCGTGGCGCTTGCGGCCGAACTCAAGGCGCTTGATATCGACTATGTCGACGCGCCGCTGAGCCGCACGCCGAAGGAAGCCTGGGAAGGCACGCTCGACGCCATGGTCGGCGCACCCGACGCCGTCTTTGTCAGGGTCAAGCCGGTGATCGAGACCTGGGCCGGCCGCATCGTCCACATTGGCGACACCGGCGATGGCCACCGCATGAAGCTGCTCAACAATTTCATTTCGCTGGGCTACGCCGCCATCTATTCCGAGGCGCTGGCCCTGGCCGAAAAGGTCGGCATCTCACCGCCGCGTTTCGACAGCGTCATCCGCAACGGGCGCATGGATTGCGGCTTCTACCAGACCTTCATGCGCTGGACGTTGGAAGGCGACCGCGACGCCCACAAATTCACCATCGCCAACGCCTTCAAGGACCTGACCTATCTGGAATCGATGGCGGGTGCCGCCGGCATCGCCAACCCGCTCGGCAACGCCACCAAGAACTCCTTCGCCGGCGCCCATGCCACCGGCCCGGCCGAGCAGTTCGTGCCGATGCTGGCGACGCATATCGGCAAGGTCAACGGCGTCGACCTGATGCCGACCAAGGATGGTAAGAAGCAGACGATTTAAGGCTCTAACTCTTTGTTTTGACGCAACTCCCTAGGGAGAGCGCTACGCGCTTTCCCGGGAATTGCTCTAACGGCCGGACGGCTACCGCCGCCGGCTGCCGATCCCCTCATCGGTGTCGGCGAGCAGCTTGTGCACGGCATTGCGCGCCGCCGCCGGCCGTTGCAGGCGGATGTTCTTCTCGATCGCCTCGTGCAGTTTCTGCGCCCGGTTCTGGTCGCTGACCTGGCGTGTCGTGAAAACGAAGAGATGGTCTAGTGCGGACTCGATCAGCACGCCGAGCGGCACCAGCAGGTCGTTGCCCGAGGCCCGCAGGATGGCGAGGTGGAAGCGCGTGTCGGCACGGATGCGTTCCGGCAGGTTCGCAGCCTCCCCCATCTCGCGGCAGGCCAGGCTGATCTCGGCCATCTGCTCGTCGCTGCGCCGCATGGCGGCGAAGGCGGATGCTTGCGGCTCGATGATATGGCGGAACTCTTGCACGGTGCGCAGGAAGGTTTCACGGTCGGGTGCGGTCGCGTACCAGGCAAGCACGTCGCGGTCGAGCAGGTTCCAGCGCTCCTTCGGTTCGACCCAGCTGCCGATCTTGGGACGTGATGCCAGAAGGCTCTTGGCCATCAGCATCTTGATCGCCTCGCGCACCGCCGAGCGGCTGACATTGAACGTCTCCGCCCATTTGGCCTCGTTGGGCAGGATGCTGCCGGGCGGATAGTCGCCGCGCACGATCCGCAGCCCAATCTCGCTGGCGAGCGAGGCATGAACACTGGACCCGGGAAAGTGCGCCGCATCCGCCCTGCGCACGACCGCCGGATCGCGGCTGGCTTGCGCCTTGGCCCGGCTGGCTTGTCTCTTTGCCTTGTCCTGGGGCATCCACGTTCCAATAGGTCGGCCGCCTGTCGCCCGGAGATACTCCGAACCCTTTGGCGCGCCGATCCCGTCACCGAAAAATCCAAACCACGGACGCGTCAAGGCCGGAGCCTGTTGCCCCTTGCCACGGCGTCTCGCTCAGGAATTGACGGGGCGCCCGTTGCCGAGCGCCCCGGATCGGAAGACCTATTTCTGGATGCAGGTGTCGACCGTATCCTTGGTGCATTCGTCGAGGCCGGTGAAGACCGGATCGTCGACCTTCTTGCCCTCGATCAGGTCGATCATCACCGACGGCGCCTTGTAGCCCATTTCAAAAGGCCGCTGGCCGACCAGCGCGGTGACCAAACCATCCTTGGCGATCGCCACTTCGTCGCCGATCGTGTCGGCGGCGCCGATGACGAAGTCGTTCTTGGCCAGCCGGTCCTTCAGCGGTCCAACCAGGTCACGATAAGGCTGCGGCGCGCCGAACAGCGGCCAGCCGCCCATGATGCCGAAGGCGTCGAGCTTGGGGTTGGCGGCGAGGATGTCGGTCATCGCCTGAACGCCCTTGGCGCCGTCGTCATTGGTGAACACCGGGCAACCGGCGACTTCCGTCCATCCGCCTTCACCGGCAAGTGTCGCGAGACCCTCCTTGCCCGTCAGAGCGTCGCGCATACCTTGTGCGCGGCGCAGGATGTTGTCGGCAGCCGGATTGCCTTCGATCGTGCAGATCGTGCCGCCCTTCGGCTTGGCCTTCTTGATGTACTCGCCGATCTTCTTGCCCATCAGGTAGTTGTCGGTGCCGAGATAGGTCTTGCGAAGGGCTGCGTCTTCCTTGGCAAGGTCGGCGTCGACGGTCATGATCGGGATCGACGGATTGGCGCTCTTGATCGTCTGCGCGATCAGCGGCGCGTTGGACGGCGAAATCGCCATCGCAACGGTGTCGGGCTTGCTCAGCATATCCTGGACGATCTGTGCCTCGCCGGCCTCGTCGGAAGTCGACGCCGGACCGGTGTAGAAGCACTCATATTCCGAGCTGGCATTCTCCTTGTTCCATTTCTCGCAGCCCTGATGGATGGCTTCGAAGAACGGGTTGTCGAGACCTTTCACCACGATGACGAGCTGCTTCTTGGCCAAAGCCGGCCCGGCGCCCAGCGCCATGGCGGCGACGGCGGCGAGCAATACTGTTTTCCTCATGTCAGTCCTCCCTTGGAAACAAACGGACACGGCGTGCCCGCCATACAAATCGACCTGATGCGAGATGGCAGAGCCAACGCTCGTGCCGCCGGGCAAGGCCGATAAGCATTTTCAGATGCGACCGGACCGGCAACGTGCCGGAACGGCCGATAACCTCCCACCGGTCCCGCCGCGACAAAGGCCCAGGACCGGAAATCTTTCTCCGACCATCAACTAATAACGGCGCGGCGCCAACGTCAATTGCTATTTGTCCTACAAAACGGATTTTTCAGAAGCACATGTCACTATTCGTCTGACAAATAGCCAATTTCGACAATTGACGCCCGAGTAGGCATTCGCGTAAATGCCGAAGATCGTTGCTTCCGGGAGGAATGGGGAGCACGATATCGGAGCTGCGACCTGGAAAAGGCATGCAGCAAGACATGGGAGGCAACAGGCTGGTGGCGGTTCTCGAACTCACCAACATCTCGAAGCATTTTGGCGCCATCCAGGCTGTCAACGACGTGTCGCTGTCGATCGAACCCGGCCAGGTCGTCGGCCTGATGGGCGACAATGGCGCCGGCAAATCGACGCTGGTCAAGATGATCGCCGGCAATTTCCATCCGAGCCATGGCACCATGCGCATGGACGACAAGGAATTGATCCTGAACAAGCCGGCGGAGGCCCGCCAGCACGGCATCGAGATTGTCCATCAGGATCTTGCACTCTGCAACAATCTGACGGCCGCCGCCAATGTTTATCTCGGCCGCGAGCTGCGGCGCGGCGTCGGTCCATTCCGCATCCTCGACTATGCCGCGATGTACAAGCGCGCCGGCCAGCTCTTCGCCGAGCTGAAGTCCGAGACCCGCCCGCGCGATCTCGTCAAGCAGATGTCGGGCGGCCAGCGCCAGGCGGTGGCGATCGCCCGCACCATGCTGTCGCAGGCCAAAATCGTGCTGATGGACGAACCGACGGCGGCGATCTCGGTCAGGCAAGTCGCCGAAGTGCTCAACCTGATCCGCCATCTGCGCGACCAGGGCATAGCGGTGGTGCTGATCAGCCACCGCATGCCCGACGTGTTCGACGTCGCCGACCGCGTCATCGTCATGCGGCGCGGACGCAAGGTCGCCGACAAGGCAATCGCGTCGAGCTCGCCCGAGGAGGTCACCGGGCTCATCACTGGCGCCATCGAGCAGGTCTCGTGAGCGCGGCTAATCCGGATTTCACCAGGCTGGCGTGCATCGCCGCCGGCAGGAAAGGTCGATAATGGCAGTCACCCTTGATCAGACGATCGCGCAGAGGCAGCACACTTTCCTGTCGCGGCTGTTCTCCACCCAGACCTTCTGGGTGGTGATCGCCGTCATCCTCGCCTGCATCTTCCTGTCGTTCGCCACCGACGCCTTCGCAACGTCGAAGAACCTCTACAACATCACCCGCAACATCACCTTCGTCGCCATCGTCGCGCTCGGCATGACCTTCGTCATCATCACCGGCGGCATCGACCTTTCGGTCGGCTCGGTTCTGTGCCTGTCGTCGATGGTGCTGGCCGTCACCATGCATGCCGGCTATTCGATCGAGATCGGCATCCTTGCCTCGATCGCCACCGCGCTCGCCATCGGTGCCTTCAACGGCATCCTGACCGCCTATCTCGGCTTTCCACCTTTCGTGGTGACGCTCGGCATGCTGTCGATTGCCCGCAGCCTGGCCATGGTCGCCTCCAACAACACCGTCGTCTTCCAGTTCGGGCCGGACCACGACAAGCTGCTGGCGCTCGGCGGCGGCGCCTGGGTGTTCGGCATCGCAAATCCGGTGCTCTACATGATCCTTTTGGCGCTGATCACCGGCTTCATCCTGCGCTGGACCAAGTTCGGCCGGCACATCTTCGCCATTGGCGGCAACGAGCACGCGGCGACGCTGACCGGCGTCCCGGTGAAGCAGATCAAGGTCGCCGTCTACATGATCTCGGCACTGTCGGCGGGCATTGCCGGCATCATCCAGACCGGATGGCTCGGCGCCGTCACCACCAATCTCGGTACCGGCATGGAGCTGCAGGTGATCGCCGCCACGGTCATCGGCGGCGCCAACCTGGCCGGCGGCGTCGGCACCGCCTTCGGCGCCATTGTCGGCGCCGCCCTCATCGAGGTCATCCGCAACAGCCTTGGCCTGCTCGGCATCAATGCCTTCTGGCAAGGCACCTTCATCGGCGGCGCCATCCTGCTGGCGGTGCTGTTCGACCGCATCCGCAATTTCAGGCGCAGCGACTGATTCAAGCGCCTTTCCTTCTCCCTGGTGGGAGAAGGAAAGTGCCGGGCGTTATTCGTTTCACCTCCTATCGCTCAGTCTGAAAATCGCCTGAAGCGGCTCGCCCTGCCTATCGGCCAACGGCCGATGCCTTGACGGAAGCTTGAAACCGGCCGCACAATCCTCGATGCAGACGAAGGGAGGCCAGTCGTCTGCGGGAGGATATACCCATGACGGAAGCGATCAGGCTCTACTGGGGCCGGTTCGGACATGTTTCTGTCCTGAATGTCGCGAGCGACTTCGTCACCCATGCCCATGTCGAGGCACATCTGATCATCTGGCTCGAAGGCACCGCCGGCGAGATGACCATCGGCCGCGAGACGGTGCGGCTCGGCCCCCGCACCGCCGCCGGCATCAATTCCTTCCAGCCGCACAGCCACGTCCTGTCGCAAAACGGGATGCCAGGTCTGTTTCTCGCCTTCTACATCGATCCCGACTGGGCGCGCCGCCGCCGCGACCTGCCCTCCTCCGCGCCGCTGTTTGCCCAGGCGAAGATCACGCTCGAGCCATGGCTGCACCAGGCCGCCGCCAGCCTGCTCGACCATCTGACCGACAATGAGAGCGTCGACGACGTCGCCAATTACGAGATCGAGCGCTTCATCGATTCGGTGCTCGATGCCGCCGATGCGTCTGCGCCGCAGGAGGCGCGCACCCGCATCAACACCATGCAGGACTTCCGCGTCCGCAAGGCCATCCAGCTGATGAAGGCCAATGTCTGCGAGCGCATTTCCTTCGACGATGTGGCGCGAAGCGTCGGCCTGTCGCGGCCGCATTTCTTCGCCCTGTTCAAGGAACAGACCAATCTGACGCCCAATGTCTACTGGAACACGCTGCGCATGGAGGAAGCGGTGCGGCAGTTGCAGTGGTCGCAAGAGCCGCTGATCTCGGTTGCCTGCAATCTCGGCTTCACCACGCAGGGCAATTTCTCGCGCTTCTTCCGCGACCATGTCGGCGTGCCGCCGACGCTCTACCGCGAGGCCGCGCGGGCAACCGCCTGAGCCTGCTTTTTCAGACTCCTTGATACGCGCGCAAGACGCATTGATAAGCGTCACCCGGGCCACCGCCCTACCCTTGCCCGACTGTCGAATTCGCAAGGGAACGACCCTATGGCAAAAGTCACCATCTCCAGCGTCATCGACGCGCCGGTCGAAAAGGTCTGGGCGCGCATACGCGATTTCAACGGCCTGCCGGGCTGGCATCCGCGCATGGTCGAAAGCCATATCGAGGACGGCAAGAACGCCTCGACGATCGGCTGCGTGCGCAATTTTGAACTGATCACCGGCGCGCGGCTGCGCGAAAAACTGCTCGACTTTTCCGATGAGAACTACCTCGTCAGCTATTCCATCCTGGAAACGCCGCAGCCGCTGACCAACCACAAGGCGACGCTGCAACTCAGGCGTGTCACCGATGGCGACCGCACCTATGCCGAATGGACCGCCAGCTTCGACGCAGCGCCCGAAGAAGCCGACAAGATCGCCGCCGGCATGGGCGCCAACGTCTTCCAGGGCGGTTTCAACGCCCTGAAGAGCCATTTTGCCGGCCAGGACTGAAAACAGGAGCGTTCCATGGCGCTTGCCCTCCAGACTTTCCCGACCGTGAAGGACGCCAACGCAGCGCTGAAGGCGGCCGGCACCCGCTATCTCGGCGGCGGCACCCTCGTGGTCCGCGCGGCCAATGAAGGCGATGTTTCAGTCTCCGGCCTTGTCATGTCGACCGACCCGGCCCTGTCGGCCATCGCGGCCGCCGGCGGCAAGGTCCGCATCGGCGCTTCGGTGACCATGGCGGCGATCGCTCGTCATCCCGACCTTGGCCCGCTCGCAAAGGCCGCACGCGCCGTCGGGGGTCCGGCGATCCGCAACATGGCGACCGTCGGCGGCAATCTGTTCGCGCCGGCGCCCTATGGCGATTTCGCCGTTGCCTTGCTGGCGCTCGACGCCGCGGTCGGCACCGAGGATGGCGAATTGCCGATCGAGACTTTTCTAGCCAGGCGGGACGGCAGCCGCTCCATCGTCACGTCAGTGAGCTTCACGCTGCCGAAGGCCGACGGCTTCCGCTTTCTGAAAGTGTCGCGGGTCAAGCCCAAAGGCGTTTCGGTGCTCAGCATCGCGGCCGTTCTGGAACAGGCTGCCGACGGCACCGTGTCCTCGGCGCGGATCGCGCTTGGCTGCATGGCCGACCGGCCAATGCGGGCCAAGGCGGCGGAAAAGGCGCTCAAGGGAAAGAAACTCGACCAGAACGGCATCGCGGCAGCACTGGCCGCCGCCACCGAGGGCATTGCGCCGATCACAGATCCGATCGCCAGCGCCTGGTACCGCGCTGAAGTCCTGCCGATCCATCTCGGCCGGCTGCTGCTGGCCTGAAATCACCGTTGGGGGGCGCGCGTCTGTCCGATCCGTCGGGCAGGCGCGCAAGGAGGAAACATGGCGAAGGTCCCGGTTCAATTCACGCTCAACGGCTCCGAGAAAGCCGAATTCATCGACAGCGGCACGACGCTGCTCAACGCTTTGCGCGACAAGATCGGCGACACTTCGCCGAAAGGCGGCTGCCACCAGGGCACATGCGGCGCCTGCTCGGTCATCATCGACGGCGAACTCAGGCTGTCCTGCCTGACATTAGCCGAAACCTGCAATGGCGCTGCCATCACCACGACATCCGGCCTTGCAGAAGGCGGCGTGCTGCATCCACTGCAGCGCGCCTTCCTCGACACCTTCGCCACGCAATGCGGCTTCTGCACGCCGGGAATGATCATGGCCGCCAAGGTGTTGCTCGACCACACGCCCAACCCCAGCCGCGACGAGGTTGTCGAGGCGCTGTCGGGCAATATCTGCCGCTGCACGGGCTACGAGCCGATCATCCAGGCGGTGCTCACCGCGGCCCGCGCCAATTCGCAGAACGCGGCCTAGAGCCGGATGATTTCAGGTCTGTTCGACCTGAAATCCGAATCCGGCTCTAAATCAAAGAGATAGAGCATGATGTCGTCCGAAAACCGCTTCACACTTTTCGGCATCATGCTCTGAGGGGAAGCAAAGATGGAACTGCGCAAGAACTACTTCGCCGATGTCCGCAAGGACGATCTGCACGAAATCGGCCAGCCCCGGCCCCGTTCGGATTCACCCGGCCATGTCACCGGCAAGACTGCCTTTTTCGCCGACCGCAGCTTTCCCGGCATGCTGCACCTGAAGATGGTGCGCAGCCCGCACCACCATGCCCGCATCCGCAGCATCGATACCTCGGAGGCCGAGAAGCATCCCGGCGTGGCGAAAATCCTCACCGCCAGGGATGTGCCGCACAATGTCTACACCATCCTGATCCTCATCCAGGTCGGCCCTGAGGACGAGACGGTGCTGGCCGACGGCAAGGTGCGCTGGAAGGGCGAGGCCGTGGTGGCGGTGCTGGCCGAGACCGAGCGCGCCGCGCAGGAGGCCGCCGCCAAGGTCAAGATCGACTACGAAGTGCTGCCGGCCGTCTTCGACATGGAGGAAGCGCTGAAGCCCGGCGCGCCGCTGGTCAACGAATATCACGGCCAGAACTATTATCTCTATGACAGCGGCGAGTGCCGCAAGGTCCGCTTCGGCGATGTCGAGGCGGGGTTCGCCAGCGCCGACCACATCCTGGAGCAGAGCTACCAATCCTCGCCGATCGAGCATGCGCCGACCGAGACCACCGGTTGCGTGGTGGCGCCGGAAGGTAATGACCGCTTCACCTGCTACACCAACACGCAGGCGATGTTCTTCACCCTCGACAACACCTCGATCATCCTGCAGATGCCGGGCTCGAAGCTGCATTTCGTCGGCGGCACCGTCGGGGGCGGCTTTGGCGGCAAGGTCGACGTCATCGTCGAGCCTATCGCCATCCTCGGCGCCAAGCTCACGGGCCGGCCGGTCTCCTTTGTCTACAGCCGTGAGGAGGAGATGCAGATATCCTCGCCCCGCGCCGCCGAAAAGGTGGTCATCAAGGATGGCGTGATGAAGGATGGCCGCATCGTCGCGCGCAAGGTCACAGGCTACACCGATGCCGGCGCCTATTCACGCCACTCGCCCTATGGCGCGCAGAAGGGTGCCGGGCACTATCCCGGCCCCTACACCATCCCCAATGTCTGGATCGACACCTATTGCGTCTACACCAACCGCACGCCGTCCTCGGCCATGCGCGGCTTCGGCGTCACCATCGGCGATTTCGCGCTGGAGGTGCAGATGGACAAGCTGTCGCGGCTGATCGGCATGGACCCGCTCGAATTCCGCTTCATCAACGCCTATCGCGACGGCGACATGAAGGCACACCGCCAGCCGACGGAAGGGGCAGCACTCATCGAGTGTATGCAGGAAGCCTCGCGCGCCGCCAACTGGCCGGTGGCGGAGAAATTCATGGCGATGTCCTCCTACAGGAAGGGAGCCTGATATGGCGATCCGGCGTGGACGCGGCGTCGCCGCGATCAACTATCCCACCGGCATGAATCTTGGCGGCGACCCGACCCAGGCGCTGGTGCATTCGACGCCGACCGGCAATTTCATGGTGACGCTGTCCTCCGTCGATCTCGGCCAGGGCATGAAGCAGATCATGGCGCAGATCTGCGCCGAGACGATCGGCGTGCCCACCGACCGCGTCGTCGTCGACACCGCCGACACTGACACCGGTCCGCACTGCATGGGCACCTTCGCCTCGCGCGGCACGCACCGCGCCGGCAATGCCGTCATCCAGGCGGCCAGGGAAGCCCGCCAGGTGATGCTGGAAGTGGCGGCCGAGGAATTGGAAGTGAATGCTTCCGATCTTGAGACCGACGGCCAGGGCAACATACTGGTCAAGGGCGCGCCGCAGAAATCGATCTCGATCTTCGATGTCGCGCTGTCGGCGCATTTCAAGCGCGGCCGGTCCATATCGGGCCGCGGCATGTTCCTGATCCCGCGCTCCTATCCGGAGAAGGAAACCGGCGCGATGAAGCCGTCGACCTGCTACGCCCACGCCTGCACCGTGGCCGAAGTCGAGGTCGACGACGAGACCGGCGAGGTGACGGTGCTGACCGTGAAGAACGTCTTCGAGATTGGCCGCGCGCTGAACCCGAAAATGGTCGAGCAGCAGCTCGTCGGCGGTTCCTGGATGGGCATCAGCCACGCGCTCTACGAGACCACCGAGCCCTATTATCCCAACCGCGACCATGGCGGCACCGACTTCAACCAGTATTTGATGCCGGGACCGGGCGATCTCGCACAGACCGAGATCATCGTTCTGGAGCGGCCTTCGGCGGATGGTCCCTACGGTGCTAAGGGGCCGGGCGAAATGTGCGCCAATCCGCAGATACCGGCGGTCGCCAACGCCGTCTTCGACGCCGTCGGCGTGCGCATCGACACGCTGCCGATCACGCCGGAGCGCATCCTGCGCGCGCTCAAGGCGCAAGCGGCGAACTGACATGCCCGAGGTCAAAGCCGAGACTGTCGCGACCTCGCCAGAGGCGGTGTCAGAACATCTCGCCGCTTCGCGCTATCTGGCCGACGACAGCCTGGCCACGGCCATCTTCCTGGCGATACGCCTGGGCAAGCCGCTGCTGCTCGAAGGTGCGCCGGGCGTCGGCAAGACCGAAGCGGCCAAGGCTATCGCCGAGCTGCTCGGTCGCGATCTGGTGCGGCTGCAATGCTATGAGGGCATCGATGCCGCGCACGCGCTGTACGAATGGAACTACCAGCGCCAGCTGCTCGCCATCCGCCATGCCGGCGAGCATGAGATCGACATCTATGACGACCGTTTTTTGATCGCCCGCCCGCTGCTGCAGGTGCTGAAGGCGCCGGAGCAGCGCGTGCTGCTGGTCGACGAGATCGACCGTTCCGACCATGAATTCGAGGCGCTGCTGCTGGAATTCCTCTCCGATTTCCAGATCAGCATTCCCGAGCGCGGCACTATCCGCGCCGCCGCCCAGCCGATTGTCATCCTGACCTCGAACCGCACCCGCGAACTCGCCGAGGCGCTGCGCCGCCGCTGCGTCTACCACTGGATCGGCTATCCCGACGCCGAGCGCGAGGCTGCCATCATCATGCTGCGCGCCGGCGATGTCGCCGAGGCCACCGCGCGCGCCGTGGCGGGAGCCGTGCAAACCATCCGCGCCCGGCCGCTGGCCAAGACGCCCGGCATCGCCGAAGCGGTCGAATGGGCGAATGCCGCGACCATACTCGAAAAAGGCGGCAGCCCCTGGCCGGAAGCCTTCCGCCGCTCCATCGGCGTATTGATCAAGGACGAGGAGGACCTCTCCTACATCGCGCCTGAGCTCGGCAGTATTGTTGAGGAGGCACTGGGGTGAGCCGCGACCTCAACAATCCCTTCTCCCCGTTTACGGGGAGAAGGTGCCCCGAAGGGGCGGATGAGGGGCAGCGCCATCATGGGCAGAAGATGGCGCTGCCCCTCACCTGCCTGCCGGCATCGGGGGTCGAGCCGCCTGTCTCGACCCGTCCTGCGGACCCCCGTAAACGGGGGGAGGAGAGCCTACCTCCCGCCGCCCACCCCTTCCTCGGCTTCGGCCGGCTGTTGCGCCGCTACGGCTTCGCCGTCGCACCGGAGCAAATCTCCGGCTTCATGCAAGCGGTGACATTACTTGGCCCGCGCTCAATGGCCGACATTCGCGAGGCGGCCCTCGCCACGCTGGCACCCCCACCCGATCGCCGCGACGAATTCGAAGCCCATTTCCAGAGCCATTTCTATGGGAACACTTCAGCCGTGGTCGAAGGCGAAGCGGACGAGGAAACCCGCATCAAGGATGATGGCGGCGCCGATAACGAGCGGATCGAGGCCGAGCGCAGCCAGGAAGGCGGCGAGCTATCTTCGGCACTCGAGCAGTTGAGCACGCGCGATTTCCAGCGCGACGACGACAGGCTGACCGCCTTCCGCCGCAAGCTCTCCTCCGCTTTGCCCACCCGCCGCTCCTTCCGTACCGTGCGCACCGCTTCGCGCGGCAAGCTTGATCTGCGCCGCTCGCTCAGGGAAATCGTCAGCGCCGATGGCGACGTGCCCTCGCCGCTGCTGCGCCGCCGCCAGACCGTGCCGCGCAAGCTGCTGCTCTTGATCGACGTCTCCGGCTCGATGAAGCTGCACACGGCGGACTATCTCAAGCTGGCGCATGCCGCCGTGCAAGGTGCGGACCGCGCCGAGATCTTCACCTTCGGCACGCGGCTGACCCGCATCACCTCGGCCCTGCGCATCCGCGACCGCAACCAGGCGCTGGCGCGTGCGGCGGCCCAGGTCGACGACTGGGACGGCGGCACCCGCATGGGGCCGACGCTGCTTGCCTTTCTCTCCGTTCCCCGCTTCTCGTCGTTCGCGCGCGGCGCGGCGGTCGTGATCCTGTCGGACGCGCTGGAGCGCGGCGATCATGCCGAGCTGGAGACCGCGATACGAAGGCTGAGCGCCCGCGCCTTCCGGCTGTCGCTGGCCACGCCTTTGGCCGGCGACCCGCGCTTCCGGCCGGCCACCGCTGCGCTGCGCGCCATCCTGCCTGACCTCGACGATCTCATCGACGGCTCGTCGCTGACCAGCCTCGCCGATTTCATCCTGTCGCTCGCCCGCCCTGCCCCTGCCGCATCGACAATCTGGAAAAGGGTATCGTGATGCAGAAAGCCATCGACGCGCATTTCCACATCTGGCGCCAGAAGGACCAGCCCTGGCTGGTCGGGCCGATGGTGCCGCGCATCTTCGGCCCCTACGAGCCGATCCGCCGCGACTATCCGATCGGCGAATTCCTCGAGGACCAGGAGGGGTCAGGCGTCGAGAAAGCCGTCTATGTCCAGACCAACTGGGCGAAGCAGGATTTCGAGAAGGAAGTCGCCTTCCTGCAGAAGACCGCTGACGAGACCGGCTGGCCGCACGCTATTGTCGGCTATGCCGACATGACGGTCGATGATGTCCGGCCGCAGATTGACCGGCTGGTGCAATACAGGCTGCTGCGCGGGGTGCGCATGCAATTGCACTGGCACGAGACGCCGGCCTTCCGCTTCGCCGCCTCGGCGGATCAGGTCATCGACCCCAAGGTGCGGGCCAATGTGGCGCGGCTGAAGGATTACGGCCTGTCCTTCGACCTGCAGCTCTTCCCCGCCCAGATGAAGGACGGGCTGACGCTGGTCGGCGAGAACCCTGAGACCAACTTCATCCTCACCCATGCCGGCATGCTGACCGGCATGGATCAGGAAACCACCGAGACCTGGAAGGCTGGCCTGCGCACGCTGTCGGCCGCACTCAATCTCTATGCCAAGCTGTCCGGTCTCGGCACCTTCGTCCACCGCAACGACCCGGCTGTCATCACCTACATCGTCGACAACGCCATCGACATCCTGGGCGCGGATCATCTGATGTTCGGCTCGAATTTCCCGATCGAGAAGCTCTGGACCAGCCACGCCGAACTGATCAAGGCGCACCGCGATGCGGTGGCGAGGCACGGCGCAGAAGCCGAGGCCGATATTTTCTGGAACACGGCGGAGCGCGTGTATCGGCCGGTATAGCTGCGACCTACCTTCTCCCCTTGCGGGAGAAGGTGGCCTCGCGAAGCGAGGTCGGATGAGGGGTGCTCCAGGGAACGCCCACGTCTCACTCCGCTGGAACACCCCTCATCCGTCTCGGCGCTGCGCGCCGATCCACCTTCCCCCGCAAGGGGGGGAAGGAAGAGCGTCGCCATAACCCCTTACTGCGTCGGCAGCATGCCTTCGACGTCACCGGCCGCGTCGTCGAGCGCTTCCTTCGGTGTCGCCGACTGGTCGACTATGCGCGACAGGTTGTCGACGATCGTCTGCGTCACCTTGACCCCGTTGGTGCCCGGGAAGGCATACCAGGGAACCATCCGCGGCATCTGGCTGGGCCCGGCCTGGAACAGCGGGTTCTTCTTGTAGAAATCGCCGAGATACTCGGGAGACTTCGCAGCCAGCTCGTTGTTGGGGACATAGCCGGTGCCCGGCACGACGACGGAAGCGCCATAGGGGCCGGCGGCGAATTTCGCGAACTTCCAGGCCGCCTCCTGCTTGGCTGCGTCCTTGGTCAGGATGACCACGGCATTGCCGCCGGTCGGCAGATGACCGTTGACCGGATCGATCAGCGGGATCTTGGCGGTGCGCAACGTGAACTTGTCGCCGACATTCTTGATCGTGTTGACCAGCGCACCGGTGGTCTGGAATTCGAACCCGACCTTGCCGGCCGCGAACGCCTGCTCGCCCGCCGGCTTGGTGAAGACCGGCATGCCGCCCTCCTTCACCATCCGCTCGAGGATCTCCACCGCCTTCTCGCCTTCCGGCCCGTTGAAGGCGACCTTGCTTTCGTCCTCGTTCAGCATCTTGCCGCCGGCGCCGAACAGCAGCGCCGAGAACATCCAGTCGTCGCCCTGCCAGCGGAAGTCGATGCCGTCGACGCCATTGCCGAGAGCCTTGATCTTGCCGCCGAGCGCGATGACCTCATCCCAGGTCTTGGGCGGATTGTCCGGATCGCCGCCGGCCGCCTTCACCAGGTCGGCATTGTAATACATGATCGGGTTGGAGGTGGCGAAGGCGAGGCCAACCTGCTTGCCGTTGACCTGCGCCAGCTTCAGGATCGTGTCGGAAAAGCCGAGCTCCGCCATATTGCCTTCCTTCTTGACCAGCGGGCCGAGATCGACGGCAACGTTACGCTCATTGAGCATGCGCAGGCGGTTGAGGCCGATGAAGGTGATGTCGGGCATCTCGTCGGTGCCGGCCTGGCGAAGAATGGTCTGGATGCCTTCTTCGTAGGTCGCCGACGGGCTGGCGAACTGGATCTTGATGTCGGGATTTTCCTCCATGAACTTCTTCGAGATCGTGTCCATCACGTTCTTGAAGAAGCCGGGCATCGGGTAGTGAACCGTCAGCGTCGTCTCGGCATAGGCCGGAAGGGCCGCCGCCAGCGACACCGCCGCGGCGGCGAAGATCCTGGAAATATGCTTCATCGTTCGTGCTCCTTGTTGGCCCGGTCAGCCTTTGAGACCGGTCATGGTGATGCCCTCGACGAAGCGCTTCTGCGCAAGCAGGAAGGCGGCGACGAGAGGAAGGGTGATGATCAGCGTGGCGGCCATCAGCGCGCCGTAGTCGTCGCCGGCCTCGGCGGCGCGGAAATACATCAGGCCGAGCGGTGGCGTGGCGTAGGCCTGTTTGCTGACGACGATCAGCGGCCAGTAGAGATCGTTCCAGTGCGCGACGACGGAAAAGATCGCGAAGGCGGTCACCGCCGGCCAGGCATTGGGCACGATGACGCGCGCGACGATGCCGAGTTCGGACATGCCGTCGAGCCGTGCCGCGTGCAGCAAGTCGTCGGGCATGGCGCGGAAGAACTGCAGGAACATGAAGATCGCGAACACCGATATGGTAAAGGGCGCGACCAGCGAGGTGTAGCTGTTCAAGAGCGACATCCGGTCGAAGGCGACGTAGAGCGGCAGCGCCGTCGCGTGGATCGGCACCAGCAGGCCGAGCATGACCAGCACCATCATCAGCTGTGCGGCGCGGAACTTCAGCTTGGCCATCGCGTAGGCACAAGGGATCGCCACCACGACCTGGAAGAAGAAGATCAGGCCGCACACGACGACGCCGTTCCACAGCAGCGTCGCCATCGGCACCTTGGCAAACGCCTTGGCGAAATTCTCGGCGAAGTAGAAACGCTGCGGGATCAGCGACAGCGACGAGGTGAAGATGTCGCTCTGCGTCTTGCCCGCGGTCGAGATCATGAAGATGTAGGGCGCAAGGATCATCAGCGCACCGAGCGAAAGCAGCGCGAAGCGGATGATGCGGCCGGCCGGGATGCTGTTCATGCGTAATGCACCCGCCGGTCGAGCACGCGGTATTGCAGAAGCATCAGCACGACCAGGATCGCCAGGAAGACGACCGTCATCGCCGAGGCGTAGCCGACACGCAGATAGACGAAGCCCTCCTGGTAGATGGTGAAAAGCAGTACTTCGGAGGCCTTGTTGGGCCCACCGTCGGTCAGCATCTTCACCGTCTCGAAGACCTTCACCGCATTGGTGATGCTGATGGTGACGACGAACAGCGTCGTCGGCCCGAGCATCGGCCAGGTGACGAGGAAAAACCGATCGAGCGCCGATTTCGCGCCGTCGACATGAGCGGCGGCATAGAGCTCGCGCGGGATCGCCGTCAGCCCCGCCAGGAACAGCACCATGTTGAAGCCGACCGACTGCCAGATGCCGATGATCGACAGGCTGTAGAGCACGGTGCTCGACGCGCCGAGCCAGTTCGGGCCGGGAATGCCGGCGAGCGAGAGTAAAGCGTTGAGCGGCCCGATCGTCGGGTGGAAGATGTATTGCCAGACCGTCGCCATGGCGACGATCAGCGAGGCGACGGGCAGAAAATAGACGGTGCGGAAAAAGCCGCGCGCCCGTCCCTCGCCTTCGATCAGCAGCGCAACCCCCAGGCCAAGCATGATCGAGACCGGCGCGACGATCGCCGTATAGACCGAGGTGTTCCACAGCGACCGGCGGAAGGTGCGGTCGTTCAGGAGATGCGCATAATTCTCGAAGCCGACGAAGCGAAATTTGCCGTAGCCGAGCTCGAAATCGGTGAAGCCGAGGAAGATGACGGCAGCCACCGGCAACAGCACGAACAGCAGCAACAGCACGATGGCCGGCGCCACCAGCAGCCAGGCGGTCCGGTCCTCGCTGCGCGCGCGCAGTGCCGCGGCGCTCGCGACATTGCCCGCCAGCGCGACGCTAGACATAGGCCGGCTCCTGCCGCGCACCCGCCGCGATGCGCAGCCGCTTTCCCTCCGGCCCGAAGACCATCGCCTGTTCAGGGGCCAGGACGACACCCACCTTCATTCCGGCGATCAAGTCCCTCGCCTCCTGAGGCGCCAGCTTGGCGACGACGCTGTCGCCCGAGGCATCGAGGCGGCAATGGGCAATGACTTCCGAGCCGAGGAATTCGAGACGCTCGATCCGCCCGGCAAGGCCGCTGCGCCCGCTTGGGGACAGTTTGACGAATTCCGGCCGGATGCCGAGGCTGACCGGGCCGTTTGCCACCTTCTCCAGCAAAGCCGGCCGGATGCCTTCGAAGCCGACACGGCCGTTTTCGGCAAGCGCCGGGATAATGTTGATCCTCGGCTGGCCGACGAAGCGCGCGACCTCGATATGGGCGGGATCGTTGTAGATCACATCGGGCGCGGCGAGCTGCAGCAGATTGCCGCCGATCATCACCGCCACCCGGTCGGCCATCGAAAGCGCCTCGGCCTGGTCGTGCGTCACATAGAGCGTCGGCACGCCGGCGCGGCGGTGCAGTTCGACGATCTCGCCGCGGGCATGGACGCGCAGATTGGCATCGAGGTTGGACAGCGGCTCGTCCATCAGGAAGATGCTGGGGTGGCGCACCATGGCGCGCGCCAGCGCCACGCGCTGCCGCTGGCCACCCGACATCTGCCCCGGCTTGCGGTCGAGCAAATGGTCGATCTTGAGCAGACCCGCCATCTCGCGGACATCGTGCGCAATGCCGGTGCGGATCTCCTTCTGGCCGGGCAGCAGGGAGCCGACCAGCGGCAGGCGCTGCGACCGGCTCAGCCGCTTCATGGCCAGCGGAACGGCAATGTTTTGTCCCGCCGTCAGATGCGGATAGAGCGCGTAGGATTGGAACACCATGGCGATGTTGCGGTCGGCCGCGGCAACCGGCGACATGTCCCTGCCGCTGACGAAGATCTCGCCGCTGTCGGCATGGTCGAGCCCGGCCAGGATGCGCAGCAAGGTGCTCTTGCCGCATCCCGAGGGGCCGACCAGCGCGATGAATTCGCCGGCTTCGACATCGAGGCTCACGCCATTCAGAATGGCATTGCCGCCGAAGGATTTCTTCAGGCCGCGAAGCGATAGCGCGCTCATGACGCGACCCGCTTTCGAACCTTGTGCGCCTCGTGCGGATAGACCTCGGCCACCACATCATCGAGGACAAAAGCCGTCATGCCGGGGATGGCGACGATCTCGCTGGCGACCGTATCGCCGAATTGGTGCCCGAACTGATGGATGACGGCGCCAAGCAGCCGCTCGCCCGGCATGTCGCGCTCCATGTCGCCGACCACGAAGGCCGCCGACGGACCCCAGACCAGCGACGTGTTTTCATACCGGCCTTGCCATGCCCGGTGCAGGTGGCCGCTTGCGAACAGCGCGACATCGTGCGCGGCGATCAGATCGTAGAGGCGCTGGCGCTGCGCCGGCCTGACGCTCCAGTAGCCGGTATCACCCTCGCCGGGCGCATCGACAAACAGCGGCTTGTGGGCGAACAGCGCAACGCGCCGGCCGCCGCGGCTTTCCAGCGCGCTGCGCAGCCATTCGAACTGCGCCTCGTCCTCGGCATCGTCAAAGCCCATCAGCAGGCTGTCGAGCCCGATGAGACGCCAGCTCCCGGCGTCCTCCATCCAGTAATCGGGGCCGACCAGCCGGCGCCAGCGCTCGAGGCGTCCGGCATTGACCGGCTGCAGCGAGCCCGGCAGATGACCGACATCGTGATTGCCGGGCACCAGTAGCATCGGCGCGGAGACTTCCCGCATCAGATCCATGCAGAAGGCGATGTCGTCATCCTTGTCGGCACCGTCGACGCTGAGGTCGCCGGTGTGGATGACAAGATCGGCGCAGCTCTGCTCGATCCAGGCGGCGAGCGGCGCCCAATTGCCGTTGAAGTGCGGCTTGGTCGGACTGAAATGTGTGTCTGTGATCTGAACGATTTTCATGCCGGCTCCACCATGCAGCCGCGCCCCCAGGCAAGCGGCATCGCATAGGGGCTTCCTTAGTGCCGTTCCATGTCACTTCCTTAACAGCGGCTGGGATAAATCGTGCAATTGCGGGAAACGGTCGTCGAAGTGCGCCAGAGGCATGCGCCACAACGCGGAAATCGAAAAGATTTCAGCCGCTTACCGTCGATACGCGACCCATTGGCCGCGCTCACAATCTTGTGACGCGCGGCTGGAGATCATGCTCACTTCACCTCGAATTGCGGATCAACCGGGATCTGCATCGCCGTCACCAGATGGTTGGTCTGGCACGCCAGCCCGATGATCGAGATCAGTTCGCCATGCTGTGCATCGGTCATGCCCTTGGCACGCGCCGCGGCCGTGTGCGAATGGACGCAGTAGGAGCAGCCATTGGCGGTCGAGACGGCAATGTAGATCATCTCCTTGGTCAGCGGATCGATGGCGCTGTCGGCCACCATCACCGCCTTCAGCTGCTCCCACACCCGCTTCAGCGACGCCGGGTCATTGGCCAGCCCGCGCCAGAAATTGTTGACGAAATCCGATTTGCGAGTCGACCTGATGTCGTCGAACACGGCCTTCACCGCCGGGATTTTTTCGACCTCGGCATCGCTGAGGAGTCTTGTCGTGGCCATGGTGTTTTTCCTTCGTTGAATCGATGGACTAGGTCGTTGAATCAGGTCTCGAGCAAAGGTAGCTGCAGCGGAGTAGTATGCTGCACCGTGACGGCGCACCTGAGTCCCGGCATGGATCCCTTGGGCTGCGGAGCAGCTCCAGGGGTCTGCGCCGCGTCGCTACGCTCCTTGCTCCGCCCGTGGATGACGAAGGGAGAGGCGACTCGGCCGACTGTCGACGTAGGCACCGGCCGCCACCTCAATGCACGGCCGCGTACATGATCTTCTCCTCCGTCGCCTCCGCCGGCGAAAACTCCTCGACGATGCGGCCCTGTCGGCAGACCAGTATCCGGTCCGACAGGTTCATGATCTCCGGCAAATAGGACGAGATCACCACGACGGCCAGACCCTCATCCGCCAGCCGGTTGATGATCTGGTGGATCTCGGCGATGGCGCCGACGTCGACGCCGCGCGTCGGTTCGTCGAAGATGACGATGCGCGGCTGCTGCACCAGCCCCTTGCCGATCACCACCTTCTGCTGGTTGCCGCCGGACAGTTCGACGACGCGGGCATTGTCGTTGATCGCCTTGATGTTGAGCGTCTTCGTCCATTCGGCGGAAAGCTGCCGCATCTCCTGCTGGTTGATCACCCAGGCCTTTTCGCGGCCCGCAGCGAGCAGCCCGCCGAACAGGTTTTCGGCAATGCCCATCGTCTCGAAAATGCCTTCGCTCTTGCGGTCCTCGGTGACGTAGACGATGCCGTCGGCCACAGCCTCGCTCGGCACGAGATAGCGCACGGGCCTGTCGTCGAGCTCGATCGCGCCGCCGCGCAGAAAATCGCGCTTGTAGATGCCCGAGACGATCTTGAAGGTCTCAGTTCGCCCGGAACCGATCAGCCCGAACACGCCGGTGATCTGGCCCTCGAAGATCGAGAAGGAATTGTTGCGCACGACATTGCTCATCGAAATGTCCTGCACCGACAGCACTTTCTTTCCGGCCTTGCGCAGCTTGGCCTCGTCGCGCTGGCGGTAGATCTGGCCTGATAGTGTGCGCCCGACCATGGCGGCGACGATCTTGTCGCGGTCGAAGGCCGACGTGTCGTCGGTGATGACCAGTTCGCCATCGCGCAAAATGGTAATGCGATCGGCAATGGCAAGCGCCTCTTCCAGCGCGTGGCTGATGAAGACGATGGAGACGCCGCTCGCCTTCAGCCGGCGGATCAGCGCGAAGAAGTGGCGCTTTTCTTCCGGCGTCAGCGTCGCCGTCGGCTCGTCGAAGATGATGATCTCGGCATTGTGGTGCACGGCGCGCGCGATCTCAACCATCTGCCGCTTGGCGGCGCCCAGCGTCGCCACCATGGCGTTCGGATCGACGGGGAAATTCAGCGACTGCAGGAATTGCTGTGCTGAAATATACGTGCCGCGCAGCCGGTTGAGGAATTTTTCAGTGCCGAGATAGAGGTTCTGCGCCACCGTCATCGACGGCACCAGGCTGGTTTCCTGGAACACCATGGCGATACCGGCCTCGAGGGCGGCATGCGGCGAGGCGTAGGCGATCTCACGGCCCTTGTGAAACATCTTGCCCGACGTGGCGTCGACCACGCCGGCGATGATCTTGGTCAGCGTCGACTTGCCGGCGCCGTTCTCGCCAAGCAGCGCGTGGATCTCGCCCTTGCGCAGCTCGAAGCTGACATTCTTGACCGCGGGCACACCGCGATAGTTTTTGGTGACGTTTTCCAGGCGGACGATCGGTTCCATCAAAAACCTCCCGAAACGAGGTCGACGGCCAGCACGCAGTCGCCGCCCTTGCAGGCGATGAACAGCCGTCCGTCCTTTTCCGCCACGCTGCAGATGCCATGGCGTGTGCCGTTGGCGCGGCTGTGCAGGCTGAACTGCGGCTGCATCTTCGCGTCGAGCCGGACCACCAGCCCGTAGGAACGGCTTGGCGACCACGGCTTGTGGATGCCCATGGTGCGTATGCCGCCGCATTGCAGCGGCTCGAGGAAGCTGCGGTTGGAGGCGAGCGCCGGCGCGATCCAGTAGGCCGGCGGCACCTGGTCGATCATGTCCTGCCGGTAGTGCGTTTCCTGCAGCACGAATTCGATCAGCCGGTTGCGCGGCGCAAACAGCGCCAGCCAGGCGCCGCCATCGCCGGCCGGCGCAAGCCGCGCGGGATAGCCAGGCAGATGCGTCAGCACCGTCGAGTGGCTGCCGGTGGCGCCGTCGAAGCGGATGAGCTGATGGCGCCAGCTTTCGCTGACCAGCACGTCCCGGCCGATTGGATGGAGCCCATAGGGGAAAGCGAGATCGCCGGCCACCTTGCGGAACGCGCCGCCCGTGGCGTCCCGCTTCCAAAGCGAACCGGACGCACCCTTCTTCATCAGATCGGCCGCCCATTGCGACGGCGCATGCGCGGCCGAACCATTGGCCAGCCACAACGTGCCGTCCTCGGTATAGGCAAGTGCGGTGATGCAGCTGAGATCAGCCGGCAGCGAAACCTCCTTGCCGGATATCAACACCTTGCTGCTTTCGAGCGCCACCGTCAGGTCACCCGATGGCGACAGCGCCAGCGCCGTGATGGGCGACGGAAAGGTGTCGATCACCTTGGGCTCGGCTCCGGCTGCAAGCGAATAGACGGCGTTGCCGCTGGAGGCGAGCAGCCGATCACCCGAGACCAGCAGATTGTCGGGCTCGCTCAGCTCGGCAAATGCCGGCGCCTCGTCCAGCCGCGTGTTGGGCCGGAAAGCGCCATCCATCGGTGGGATGGTGACCGCCTTGCCGCGAAAGATGTCCAGGATCGGATCGAGGATCATGGCTTAGCTCCCCAATAGGAAGCGGGGCTGGTCCAGTTCGGGTCGGCGCCTGAAATTTTGTAGCGGCCGACGCGGTTGTTGAGGATGCCGCCGACGAAGAGATATCCCCTATGCTCGCGCATCGAGGTGACCATCGGATGCGCGTCGCCGGAGAGGTCGCCCAGCGCCTCGACAATGCCGCCTTTCTCCGTAAACTTCACCACGCCGCCGGTGTTGATGTTGGGGAACAGCCACTCATCCTGCGGCAGCCGGCGCGTCATGCGCTTGCGCATGTCGGGATGGCGCAGCGAGAGATCAAAGCTCGGCGTGCGCATGCCCAGCCACGCCATCCAGTAATTGCCGTCCGAGGCCCGGTTGATGTTGTCGGGATAGCCCGGCATGTCGCGGATGACGCATTCGGCGGTGCCGGCCTTCGGCCCTTCCAGCCAGTAGCGATGCACGCGGCAGGCCCAGCTTTCGGCGAAGAACAGCGATTTGCCGTCATGCGCCATGCACACGCCGTTGGTGTAGCGGTAGCCGTCGAGGAGCGTCTTGGTCGAGCCGTCCCTGGGGTCATAGACCAGCAGCCGGCCGGTGGCGCGGTTTTCGATCGAATCCAGCGCCCAGTCATGCGCGTCGTAGCGCTTGGTCGAATCGGTGAAATAGATGCGGCCGTCCGGCGCGATGTCGCAATCGTTGGGATCGCGCAGCCGGGCATCGTCGACGATCGAGGTCCAGGAGCGCGCGGTCTCGGCCGTCAGGCGTTTTACCTCCCGCTGCGGCGAGACGGAATAGAGCCCCATGGCGCCGACGCAGCTGATCAGATTGCCTGTCTTGTCAAAGGCCAGGCCCAGCGGGAAGCCGCCAATATGGGCGAACACTTCCGACTTCACATAGTCGGGCGCGAAGAAGCGGACGATCTCGCCATGGCGGGTGCCGCAATAGAGATGGTCGTCGCGGTCGAGGATGACGTCCTCCGGCCCTTCCAGTTCGCCAAGCCCGATATGGTCGGCCGCCGACAGCCGGTTGTCGAGTTCGTAAGGCGTGCCGGAGCCCGGCACTGCCGACTGTGTCTCGCCCATCTTGAGATAAACCGGCGCGACATAGACTTCATTCAGCACCTTGTGGCGGTTCTTCAGCCAGCGGATGTCGATGGTCACCGCCGCCGCCAGCATGATGCCGAGCACCATCTGGTTGGTGCCGGTGCCGTAGCCCAGCCGGATCAGCCCGTTGGTCATGGTCAGGACGATGATGGCGCCCATCAGCCCCTTGATCACCGAGCCGCGCCCACCGCCCAGGCTGACGCCGCCGACCACCGCCGCAGTGAGCGCCATGATCTCGAGGTTGAGGCCGGTGCCCGGCCCTGCCCCGCTCAGGCGACAGGCGATGAGAAAACCGCCGATCGATGAGCAGAAGCCGGAAAAGACATAGGTCATGAACACGGTGCGGCGCACGCGGATGCCGGCATTGTGCGCCGAGCGCCTGGAGCCACCGACCGCCAGCACATGCCAGCCGGGCCGCGACCGCGTCAGTGCGATATGGGTGACGATGGCGAGGATGATGGCCAGCCACACCGAGACCGACAGGCCCCAAAAGGTGCTGTCGCCGATGAAGTCGAGCACATCCGAGGTGGCCGTCGAAAGCTGCACGTCGGCGGCATAGGTGGTGACAAGGATGTCGAACAGTGCCCGGCCGAAGATGAAGGTGACCAGCGTGGTGAGAAAGGCGCGCAGCCTGAGGTAGCCGACGAGGTAGCCGTTGATGGCGCCGAAGATCAGCCCGGTGGCGAGCGAGGCGGCCATCGCCAGCCAGATCGACTGTTCGAGGATGAAGAAGACATAGACGGCGGAGAAGCACGACAGCGCGAAGATCGAGCCGACCGACAGATCGATGCCGCCGCCCAGCATCACCACCGTCATGCCGGTGACGACCATGGAGAATTCGCCGAGTTGGCGGGTCGATTCCTGCAGCGCGTTCAGCTTGAAGAAGCCGGGAATGATCGAGCCGAAACTCGCCAATGTCACCACCAGTGCCAGGAACGGAATGGCGTTGTCGGTCCAGCGTTTGGTCAGGATCTCGCCGACCAGATGGTCGGGCACGAGATTGTAGCGCCAGGATTGGAGGCGTTCGCGAAAGGACATTGGCTGCCGTGGCTTATGAGAAAGAGGTGGCCGAACTGATCCGGCCACCTCGTGGAGTCTATTCGACCGCGTAGCTTATTTCGCCGCCGCTTCTGCCTGTAGCGCCTTCAGATCCCAACAGCTGTCGGGTTTGAGGTCGGCCTTGGTCGTCGCCTTCTCCAGCGTGTAGATATAGGTGTGCGAGGTTCCGGCCGGCTGGCCGCTCTGCAGAAGGAATTTGATGATGGCGTTCATGTCGCCCGACTGGCGGGCAAGCTCGGTCATCACCACGGCGCCATAGGTGCCGTCCTGAAGCTTGTCGCAATCGGCGGCTTTTTCACCGCCGCCGGTGGTGACCAGGAACACCTTGCCGTCGAGCTTGGCGTCGCGGATCGCGGCGGATGCGCCGGTGGCGTCACCGTCCCAGAAATCGATGATCGAGCAGATGTCCGGGTTCTGCTGCAGCATCGTGGTCGTCACGTTGCGGGAGGTCGTCGCGTCCCAGTTGGAGTCGGGCTTGGCGACCACCTTGAAGTCGGGATGCTTGTCCAGCACCTTCATGATGCCGGCATACTGGTAGAGGCTGGAGGAGTTCGCCTGATCACCCTGCACAAGGCCGATCTTCTTGGAAGAATTCTCGCCGCAGCCCTTGATCGCTGCTTCGGCCTCGAGTTGGCCCAGCCGGTCCCAGTCGCTGCCGACAAAGGCGTCGGCCGGGAAGTTGGCGGGGTTGTCGACCAGAAGCACATAGGTGCCGGCGGCCTGCGCCTTCTTCATCAGCTTGGAATAGGAGTTGAGGTCCGGGGCGTGGATTATCAGCACGTCGGGCCTGGTATCGGACGAGATGGCATCGGTGATCGCCTGCGCGCCGGCGTCGACCACCCAGTTCGGATCGCGCGTCTCGAAGGTGCCGCCCCAGGCCTCGACCTCCTTTTTCAGATAGTGCGCCCAGCCTTGCGCCAGGTCGAAGCCCATCGCCAGCGGCACCAGCATGACCCGCTTGCCCTTGAGCGCCTGTGCGTAGGCCGCCGGGCCCGGATCGTCGGCGGCGAAGGTCGGCGCCACGAAGGCAGTAACGGCGAGCGCCGTTGCTGCGGCCATAAATGTCTTGATCAGTCTCATGTCACATCCTCTGGTTCGGTTTTCATTGCCGGCCGATCGTCGCGATCGCGCCGGGTACCCCGAGCAAGATGGGCTAGCCCATCTGCTCTAAATGTCGCCCTGTTGCGCGGTCTGCTCGTCGCGCGGATTGATGATGCCGTCGACGATGATGGCCCCGAGCAGGATCGCCGCCTTGATCAGGTTCTGGTAGAGCAGCGGAATGTCGATGATGGTCATGGCATTGAGCAGGATGCCAATCAGCGCCGCCCCCACCAGCACATTGCGCACCCCGCCTCGCCCGCCGGACAGGCCGATGCCGCCGATCACCGCCACCAGCACGATGTCGTAGAGCAGCGTCGAATTGACGACGCGCGTGTTGATCGAATGCAGGCTGGACGCCGTCAGCAGGCCGGCGATCAGCGCCACGAAAGCGGAGAGCACGTAGCGCAGCACCAGCATCGGCCGCACCGGAATGCCGATGTTGCGCGCGGCGACCGGATTGTCGCCGGCGAAATAGATGTAGCGGCCCCATTTGGTGTAGCGCAGGAACAGGAAGAACAGGAAAGCCAGCCCGGCGAAGACGAACACCTCGATCGGGATATCGAGAAAGCGCAGGCCGCCGAGCAGTTCGACCCAATGGCCCTGCGGCACCGGAACCGCGTCCTGCGTGATCAGTTGCGAGCGCACATAGCCGAAGACGAAGGAGCCGGTTGCCAGCGTCACGAAGATCGCCGGCACGTCGGCATAGGCGACGAGAAAGCCGTTGAGCAGGCCGATGGCGAGCACGCCGGCCACCACATAGGCGAAGGCCAGCCCGTCCGAGGTGCCGGTGTTGAGCAGTTGCAGATACCATGCGACCGACATCGCCATGATCGCCACGGCCGACAGGTCGATGCCGCGGCCGATGATGACGACCGCCATACCGAGCGCCAGAATGCCCAGCACCGACACGGATCTGACGATAGCGACGAGGTTGTTGGGGTCGATGAAGCCCGGCAGGCCGATGGCAGCGGCAACGAACAGCACCACTGCGATGGCAAAGACAATGCCTTCCTGATTCAGGCTCCTGAGATTTAGCCAGCCGATCGCATTCATGTCTGCATTTGCCCCGATGGCAGCGCTGCCATCCCGAAAGCAAAAGCTAATCGGCTCTGCGCCGGTTCGTCAAATGAATCCGCGTTCAGAACGTGGCCATATGCCGATATTCGCCGAGTGGACGCATCGATTGCCAAAACTGGTGCAATGCTCGGAAAATCCTGCATTTTTGGCAATCGATTGCGCCATCGCAGCCATTCGCGAAAGTGCGGCATCAAGGCGAAAGGATGAGGCGGAATTTATCTCCGCTTCAGGCGAGAAAATCCGATTCTCAATTCCTCGGCGCGTGGCCGGAAACCTCGGCGCCAGCGCCGGGCGGCAGGACGACAAAACGCAGCGCCGCGACCAGCCCGATGGCGCCGATCACGAAAAAGGCTATTCGAAAATCGACGAGGTCGAGCGCCGGCTGCGCCCTGGCAATCTGCGACAAATTGAGAATCGCCGCCGCCACGGCGACGCCGAACAGCATCGCCACCTGCTGCAGCATCGAGGACAACGTCGCCGCCGAGCTGCGCTGCGCGGCTTCGATATCGGCGAAGGCCAGCGTGTTGAGCGCGGTGAACTGCATCGAGCGCGACAGGCCGGCGATCAGCATCAGCGCCACCACCAGTGCCTGCGGCGTCTGCGGCGAGATCACCCCGCAAGCCATGATCGAGGCCGAGGCGATGATGCCGTTGACCACCATCACAGAACGGAAGCCGAAACGCCGCAGCGTTGGCGTCGTCACCGTCTTCATGCCGAGATTGCCGAGGAAATAGGCCAGGATCATCAAGCCGGCATCGACGGGCGAGAGGCCGAAGCCGAGCTGGAACAAAAGCGGCAGCAGGAAGGGCGTGGCGTTGATCGCCACCCGGAATATGGTGCCGGCGGCGAGCGTCGAGATGGCGAAGGTCAGCACCTTGAACGAGGAGAGGTCGAGCAGCGGATGCGGAGCGCGCCGCAGATGCCGCACCGCCAGCCAGCCGATGACGATGCCCGCCGCGATCAGCGCCACTGTCGGCAGCATGCCATCTTCCGGGTGCGCGATGCGCTCGAGGCCGTAGAGCAGGCAGGCGAGCCCGAGCGAGGTCAGGAAAAACCCGAGCCAGTCGAGCGGCTTGGGATCGGCCTCGCGATCGCCCGGGATGAAGCGGGCAACCAGTGCCAGCCCAACCAGCCCAAGCGGGATATTGATGAAGAAATTCCAGTGCCAGGACAGAGTGGTGGTGATGAAGCCGCCAAGCACCGGACCGACCACCGGCGCAAACAGCGCCGGCCAGGTGATCAGCGCGGTGGCGTTGAGCAACTCGGATTTCGACGCATTGCGCAGGACGAGAATGCGGCCCACCGGCGTCATCAGCGCGCTGCCCAGCCCCTGCACGGCGCGAGCGACGACAAATTGGGTCAGATTTCCCGAAAAGCCACAGGCAAGTGAGGCCAGCGTGAACAGCGCGATCGCCACGAGAAAGATGTTGCGCGCACCGAAACGGTCGGCGAGCCAGCCCGACAGCGGCACGAACACCGCCATGGTCAGCATGTAGACCGTGATGCCGATGCTCATTGCCACGGCCGGCACACGGAAGGATTCCCCCATCTGCGGCAGCGAGGTCGAGATGATCGTCGAATCCAGCAGCTGCATGAAGAAAGCGATTGCGACGATCAGCGCCACGCGCCGCGCATTTGTGGCCGTTTCGGGTAAGGCTTCAGTCTCGGGAATGGCAGTCATGTCGATCCGGTTTGAACAGCATTTAGCCGGCAGCGTCCAGACACAGCGCAACAAACTTTCGTGTCGCGCCGCGGCCTGCTATGGGATGAACGGGGTGATCGAGGAAAGTGCGCGCATAAAATGAAGCCGATCTATATCGACTATCTCAATGCCCTCGACATCGAAGCGCTCGCCATGACCGATGGCGAAATCATCGCCGCCGTCGAGGCGGGCTTGGTCGCCCAGGGCAAGGGCCAGACAGTGATCGAGCCGCGCGTCCATCTTGAACCGGATCCATCCTTCCACGGCCATTTCAACGTCTTGCGCGGGTATGTGGCGCCGCTCGACACGGCGGGCGTGAAAATCGTCGGCGACTATGTCGACAACTATCTGCACGGCCTGCCCTCGGAATTCGGCATCCTCAATCTGTTCGATCCGCGCACCGGCACGCCGCGCGCCATTCTCGACGCCACCGTCATCACAGACATGCGCACTGGTGCGCTCACCGCGATCGGCGCCAAGCATCTGGCGCGCAAGAATTCGAAGGTGCTCGCCCATATCGGCGCGCGCGGCACCGCCTATTGGAATGTGCGGCTGCTCGACCATCTCTTCGATTTCGACGAGATCCGCGTCCATTCGCGCCGACCGGAAAGCCGCGACGGTTTTGCCGCAAAACTCTCCGCCGATCTCGGCAAGACAGTCACGGCCGTAGCCGATTGGAAAAGCTGCGTCGAAGGCGCCGACATCGTCGTCGAGGCCTCACGGCTGCCGGAGCCGCAGCCGCTGCTCAAGACCGAATGGATCAAGCCCGGCGCGCTGGTCGTGCCCTATGGCACGATGAGCGCGGTGGAGCTGTCGCTGACCGACATCATGCAGAAGATGGTCGTCGACGACTGGGGCCAATGCAAGGGCGGCAAGTTCGGCTCGCTGCGCGCCCATGTCGAGACCGGACGGCTCAGCGAAAAGACGCTGCATGCCGAGCTCGGCCAGATCGCCGCCGGCCTCAAGCCAGGCAGGCAGAGCGACGACGAGACCATCCTGTTCTGGCATCGCGGCCTGTCGCTCTCCGACATTGCGCTGGGCAAGGCGATGCTCGCCAAGGCAGGAGAAAAAGGCATCGGCCAGAGGCTGCGTTTCGCATGAGCGCGCTCGTCCTAGCCGGAGCCGGCGTCAGTGTCGGTGATGTCGCCACCGTCGCCCGCCAGGCGCGCAAGGTGGAGATCGGACCCGATGTCATCGGCAAGCTGGACAAGGCGCGAAAAGTGCTCGACCAGGCCGCCGCCTCAGGCCAGCAGATCTACGGCCTGAACACCGGGCTTGGCGCCAATCTTGGCACCTCCGTCGAAGGCGACGCCAGCGCCTTCCAGCGCCAGTTGCTGCAGGGCCGCAGCGGCGCGGTCGGCGAAACTCTACCGGTCGAGGCCGTGCGGGCCACGATGGTCGCCCGCGCCTCGATGCTGTCGGCCGGCGGCTCCGGCCTGTCGCCCATGGTCTTCGTCGCTCTGGTCGACGCGCTCAATGCCGGCGTCCATCCGGTGATGCCGTCGCTCGGCTCGATCGGCGCCGGCGACCTCGTGCTGATGACCGCGCTTGCCCGCCTGCTGATCGGCGAAGGCGAAGCCGACTATCAGGGCCGGCGCATGCCGGCGACCAAGGCGCTGATGATGGCCCGCCTCGCGCCGATCAGCCTGGCTCCCAAGGACGGACTGTCGCTGATCAACGCCTCGGCGGTCTCCGCCGGCAGCGGCGCCCTCGCGATCACGGATGCGCTGTCGGCGCTCGCCCAGCAGCAGCAGGCCGGCGCGCTGACCATGGAAGGTTTTGGCGCCAACCGCACCATCCTCGATCCACGCCTGCAGATGGCGCGGCCGGCTGCCGGACAGCAGGAGGCGGCGAAGGCCTTGCACGACCTTCTCGCCCGCGACGAGATGCCGGCGCCCACCACCATTCAGGATCCCCTGTCGATCCGCTGCATGCCGTCGATCCACGGCGCGCTGATCGAGGCGATCGGCCAGGCAAAGAGTGCTGTCGAGATCGAACTGAACGCCGCCGCCGACAACCCGCTGGTGATCGGCGACGACGAACTGGTGATGTCGACCGGCAATTTCCACACGGCCGCACTCTCGCTTGCCTTCGAGACGCTCGGCCTGGCCATCGCGCAATGCGCCGCCGCGAGCGTCGCCCGCTTCATCCAGCTCACCGGTTCAGGCCGCAACGGCCTGACCAAATATCTGTCGCCGATCGGCGGTGCCTCGGCCGGTTTTGTGCCGCTGCAGAAGACGGCAACATCGATCCTGGCTGCCATCCGCCACAAGGCCAATCCGGTGATGCTCGACTTCCTGCCCGTTTCGGAAGGCGTCGAGGACCACGCGACCCAGTCGCCCCTCGCCGTTTCGAAATGCGCCGGAATGATCGCGCTGTGGCGGCGGCTGATCGCCTTCGAATTGATGGCCGCCGCCCAGGCCGTCGACCTGCGTGAGGGATTGACGCTGGCGCCGCGCACCGGCGCGATCTATGCGGCGGTGCGCGCGCATGTATCGATGCTGAAAGACGACCGGCCGCTGGGGAACGACGCCGAGGTGCTCCACGCCATGCTCGCCGATGGAGCGTGGCGAGGCGCTGCGGCGGTCAGCAAAGAAACCGAATGATCAGCTCCTTGCGTCTACCCTTTTCATGAACAGGCTGAGCTCGGCCGGCTCCATGTGCACGATGTGCCTGTCCTCGGGATAGGCGCCGCTGTTGACGTCGGCGACATATTCGGAGAACGCCGCCACCCGCTCCGCCTGCAGCCGGTCATACTCGGCGGCGAAATTGCGATAGACCTTGGAGTGGCGCGGCATGTGGCCCCGGTTCTGGCCGAGAATGTCGTCGGCGAAGAGGTACTGTGCGTCGCAGCCCGTGCCCGCCCCCATCGACAGCATGATCAGCGAGGTGCGCTCCGAGATCGCCTTGGCGACCTCGACCGGCACCACTTCGATCTCGGCGCCGACAGCGCCGGCGGCCTCCAACTGCTTCACCGCCTCAAAGACCTGGAGGGCGGTGTCGGCGGTCTTGCCGACCGCCTTGAAGCCGCCGGTCCAGGTGGCGCGCGACGGAATGAGGCCGACATGGCCGATGACGGGAATGGCGTCGTCCGCCATGCGTTTGATCGTGGCGTAGCCGGCACTGCAATAGACCGCGTCGGCGCTTGCCTTGTAGAGCCGGAAGGCCCAGCGCACGAAATCATCCGCCGTGCCGATCTCGAAGAAATTCTCGCCCGGCATGGTGAACAGGCTGGGCGCGGCATCGCGATACTCAGGGTTGAGCACCAGTTCGGGCGGTACCGAGACGATATCGACCCCTGCCCGCTCGGCGGCCTGCGCCTCGTCCAGGTTGAGCACGCGCAGCATGGTCAGCTGCCGTTTGCCCTTCATCGCGCGCAGATCGGCGACGGTCGGTCTCTTTCGGCTCATGAAAACGTCCCCTTTGTGATGCTGGATCGGTTGCCGCGCGTCAAATCTGGATCATCACCTTACCGGCCTCAATCTTGACCGGATAGGTCACGAGATTAACGCAGACCGGCGCGCCCTTGGCGGCACCTGTCTTGTAGTTGAAGCGGCCATTGTGCTTGGGGCATTCGATGATGTCGTCCATCACCAGCCCGTCGGCCAGATGCGCCTTCTCATGCGTGCAATGCCCGTCGGTGGCGAAGAACTCGTCGTCGGGCGAGCGGTAGACCGCGAAGCTGCGGCCGCCATGGTCGAAGCGGATGACGTCCTCTTCCTCGACATCGTCCACCGCGCAGGCTTCAACCCAATCGGCCATCTCGGTCTCCTGCAAAAAATTCGCGATCGCTATTCGGCCGCAGGCGACATATCGACCTCGTGGAACTCGCCGCGATAGGGCCTCGCCGTCCGCGGCAATTCGCGCTTGAGGTAATAATCTTCGTATTTCAGCTGCCTGAGCAGCACCGGCCAGACCTCGCGATAGGCATGCCACATCGACGGGTTCGGCTCGGGCAGATCGTGCTTGATCAGATCATGCAGCCTGGGCAGCGCGTGATACGGCACCATCGGGAACATGTGATGTTCGACATGGTAGTTCATGTTCCAGTAGATGAACCGGCTGATCGGGTTCATGTAGACGGTGCGGGTGTTGAGCCGGTGATCGACGACATTGTCGGCAAGGCCGATATGCTGCAGCAGGCCGGTCATCACCATGTGCCAGGTGCCGTAGAGGCGCGGCAGGCCGACCAGCACCAACGGGATCCATGACCCCAGCGCGATCGCGAAAGCGATCGTCGCAACATACACGGCCATGTGCCAGCGGGCGACGACGACGGCTTTGTGCTGCTCCATCTCGGGGATATAGCTCTTCTCCTCCTCCGACAGCGTGCCGAAGGCCTGGCGCATCAGCGTCGGCAGCGAATAGCGGAAATCGAGAATGCCGGTGAAGGCCAGTGCCGCCTTCAACAGGTCGGGCGGGCGCATGACCGCGATCTCGGCGTCGCGGCCGACAATAATGGTGTCGGTGTGGTGGCGGGCGTGGCTCCAGCGCCATTGCACGGGATTGCGCATCAGCATGAAGGAGGCGATGTGGTAGACGAGATCGTTCATCCAGCGCGTGCGGAAGGCCGTGCCGTGGCCGCATTCGTGCCAGCGCGAGTCGCTCGACGAACCGTAGAGCACGCCATAGACGAACAGGAACGGCACCACCCACCACGAGCCCCAGAACCAGACGATGCCGGCGGCCGAGCCCAGGATGGCGGCGAGCCAGATGATGGTGTCGCGGATCGCCGGACCGTCCGAGCGCTGCATCAATTCCTTCATCGCCTTGCGCGGCACGTCTGTGTGGTACCATTCGGCCGAGGCCAGGCCGGTCTCGATCGCGGCCCGGGTGCTTTCGCCGACCAGGCTGTAATCGCGCTTTGTCTTGGCCGTCGTCATCGTCACCTCCCGCGCGGCACCTAGAGGCCGTTGGCGCGGAATTTTCCGTCGAGGAATGTTTTCGCGCGCGGCACGTCATCCTCGGTCAGATGCTCGATGATGACGGGGATGTTCGGGTGCTTTTCGCTGAGCCGCTTCAGGTAAAGATCATAGTTGAGCGAGCCGAGGCCAGGCGCCGGCAATTCGATCTCGCCGACGCCACGGAACGTCAGTCCCTCATGCGCGTCCTGGTCGCCGATGTCGGCGTGCTTTTCCGACTTGTCGCTGCCTGAGCGCTTCACATCCTTGGCATGCGCGATCCGGATCTTGTCGGTCAGCGTGTCGAACACCTGGTTCAGCACCTGATCCATGCGGTCGATGTTGTGCGCCTCGAAGTAATTGGTCGGGTCCATCAAGAGGCCAAGGCCGGGATGGTCGACCTGCGCGAACATCCTCACCGTCTCCTCGACCGAGCCGACGACATTGTTGACGTAGGTTTCGAGCAGGAAGACCGCGCCATGGTCATAGGCGGTCTGGGCAAGATCCGAAATCACCTTGCGGCATTCCTCGAAACCTTCCTCGATCTTGTTCCTGGGGTGATGCACCCAGTCGGACTCGGTGTTGTAGGTCCCGGTCTCCGAGATCACGTAGGGCGAACCGAATTCGCGTGCGTTGCGGATGATCTCCTTGAGATAACCGACGCGTTTCTCACGCTCGGCTTTATCGGGATGGATGATGTTGGTGTAGCCGGAGATGCAGCAGACCGGCAGATTGTGAGCGCGGAACGTGTCGCGCACGGTCCTTGCCTTGTCCCTGGTGATCTGCCCGGCCGTGAGATCGATATCCCGGAAATGCAGGTCGAGCTGTACGGTGTTGAAGCCGAGTGCGCGGATGCGCCTGGCGGACTCGTCGAGTTCGTAGGGAAAGTAGCCGGTGAAGATCCCCGCCTGCATCATGATGTGAACTCCTCCCGGTAAGCGATTCAGCCACCACGCTTATTGCGTGGTCGCGTATTTCAGTTGGTCGAGATTTCGGAAAGCCTGACGGTGCGGCCTTGCGCCATCGAGCGGTAGCCGGCCTCGACCAGCGCCATGGTCTTGACGTTGTCGGCGACGGAGAGGGCCGGTGGCGTGCCAGTCTTCACCGCATATTGCAGCTGCTCCATCACGCCGATGAAGGCGTGCGGAAACCACATCGTGTCCCAACTGGGCGTCACCCACTCACCGCCTGTCGTCTGCGTCGAGGCATAGGTCAGTGTCGAGGCGACGCCGGTCGGCCAGCCGATCGTGCCCTTGGCGACGCCCTTGATGCCGTCGACACGCCAGTTGATGTGCTGGTCGTCGCGATAGCCCTGCTCGCGCGGACCGGACCAGACATCTTCCAGCGAAACGGCAAGCACCCCGGAGGGGAAGCGCAGCGTCGACACCGTGATGCCGTCCGAATGGTCGAATGCCGTGCGCGGATCCTTGCGCGTCTGCGTCGTGATGTCCTGGGGATCGCCGAACAGGTAGCGCAGCACGTCGAGATGGTGCACGCTCATATTGGCAAGCGTCAGCCGGTCATAGTCGGCAAGGAAAGCCTGCCAGTGCGGGATCGCATGCATGTCGATCTGCGCGAAGACGATATCGCCCAGCGCACCGCTGTCGATGATCTGCTTCAGGACGCGCATCGACTGGTCGTAGCGCATATTCTGGTTGACCGAGAGGATCTTGCCGGACTTGGCGGCTTCGTCGCGCAGCTCGACGGCCTCCGCCACCGACAGTGCCAGCGGCTTCTGCGCCAGGATCGCCTTGACGTGCGGCTGCTTCAGCGCGTGACGGATGAGAGCCGGCTGCTGGTCGGGCGGAAAGGCAAGGTCGACGATCTCGACCTCGGAATCCTCGATCAATTGCTCCGGCGTATCGTGAACGATCGGAATATCCCAGCGCCTGGCCACCTTCTCGGCGCTGGCCTTCGTCCGCGAGGCGATCGCAACCACCGGGAAGCCGGCTTGCGCATAGGCGGCCAGATGGCATTCGGCCATGATCATGCCCGCACCGACGCAGCCGATCCGGTATTCCCTGCTGCGAACCTTCACATCCGGTTCGAAATCCGCGCCTGCCATCCATTCCTCCCTGGAGGACAGCATATAGCGCCACGGCTTGCCGGTCAGCCAAGGCCGGCCCCATCATTTCCCATCAGCGACACCAATCACCGGGGGCAGCGTTTACTGGGCTTTATGGATGACCGCCTCGCCCTGCTCACCGACACGGACCGCGATCCGGTCGGCCGAAACGATCCCCGCAATGTCGCAGACCACCAGCGGCATATGGATGTCGTAGAGAAACTCGGCGACGATCGCTCCCACCGCCAGGATCGGGTCCGGCCGCTCCAGAAGAATGCCGGCCGGCGCGGTGCCCCGGCGGATCGCTTCGGCCAGGACAGAGGACGAGGAGGATGAGCCTCGCCCGCTCGGCATGACCAGGATCCTGCCGGCAACGTTCTTGCCCAGCCCAGGATGCGAATGGTCGATGATGTCTCCCGTCTCGGCGTCGATGCCGCCCCAGAAACTGAGCGGCTGCGAGAACACCAAAGCCGGGCCATCGGCCTCACCGGCGAGTTGAAAAGTGCCCAGCCGATCGACGGCGTCCTTTGCAACGGGTTGCGTCATGAGGCACCTCGCACGACATGTCCGGCAGCGGCGGAGCGGATGCAATCCGCCATCTCGGCGAAAGCGACGGTCACGCCGATATTGCCCGGCGCGTAATGCGCCCACTTGCCGGAATTGGTCATCACCACGCCGTCGAGCCGCTCGAGGATGGAGGTGACATAGGTGCAGGTGTCGGCGACCGGGATCAGGCCGAACGCCTCCATGCCGGTCAGCGCGCCCTCTTCCTGTAGCCGCATCAGCGTCGCGCGACCGGTGTTGACATATATCGGGATGCCCCTGCCCGGCGCTGCCTCGCGCAGCATCGGCAACAGGCGCGTCCATTCCTCGTGCGAGAAGTGCGGCGTGCCCAGCGATACCGCGGCGAGTGGCGCCCCGTCGGCCACGCCGGACAATCTGGACAGCGCATGATCGATGTCTGCTGGGGTGATGCGGATCGTCTCATCCGGCGCGTGGCCATGAAACGCTTCGTCTGGTGTGTTGGCCTCCGGTGTGATGCCGACCGCATGGAACAGTGCCACGGCACCGGTCGTCGCGGCCGCCGCGCCAAGCGCCTTCAGCTGATCCTCGTCGCGCGGCTGCGGCAGGCCTGATATGACCGGAATGCGGTCGCCACTGGCTTGTCCGATGATCAGCCCGACGCCGACGAACAGGCTGTCGCTTGGTTCGGCCTCGCCGATGTCCAGTTCGAACAGGATGCGGCCACGCCGGTTTTCGCTCAGATGCAGGCCCCAGGCCGGCGCACGTCCGGTCATGGCGCAGCACAAATCGAGGAAGTCGCCATAGCGGTTGGTGCGCGCGCCGATCACCGAATTGGCAAAGACGATGGCATTGGATTCGCCCCAGGCGACCTGCTGGCCGAATTCAGGCCGGAACCGCGTCTGGTAGGGCGCGCAGGTGAAGGTCGCCTGGCAGCCAAGCTCCAGATGCGCCTTCATCAGCCGCCGCGCCGGCACCTCTTCCGACGCCGGCATCTTCACCATGCCGGGATGGATGAGGTCGAACGAGCCGACATTGAGCGTCGTCGGCACCTGCACCCGCCCGCCGCCCTCGACCAGCCGTTCGACGAAATCGAGCCCGGCCTTGCCGTGATAGAGGCAGCCATCGATATGGGCGCCGCTGATGTCGAGCAGGCCGCGCGCGCCGATCGCGTTGGAGAAGGCGACCAGGATTTTCATGGCGGCGGCGGCCGACGGGCCTTGCTCGCCGTCGAGCATGGATTGGTCCTGTGCGGTCAGTTCTAGCGTCATCGGAATGCTCCGGGCTTATGCCTGACAGGATGGTGGGAAGCACCCCCCTGTGCCCTGCCGGGCATCTCCCCCGCAAGGGGGGAGATTGGCCGTCATCTCTGCTTTCGCAAATTTTCAGCTTTGCCGGAAGAGCAGCAGCGCCAAAGCTGCCGATCTCCCCCCTTGCGGGGGAGATGGCCGGCAGGCTAGAGGGGGGTGACGGGCGCCCGCCTCCCCCATTTAGGCCTAATTGGCCGCAATCAACACCGTGCTCTCCGGCGACCAGCGCAGCACCACGTCCTGCCCCTCCGCCAGCCGGTCGGCGCCGGTGTTCTGCACGATGACCTTCAGCGTCTGGCCGTCACGCTCGACGAAATAGGTGCTGTTGTTGCCGGCGAAGATGCGCTTGGAAACCTGACCCTTCAGCGTGTTGGCATCGCCATCCGAAGCTCCGGCATCGGTGGCAATCCGAATGCGCTCGGGCCGTACGGCGCAGCTCGCCTTGGCGCCGGCGGCAAGCGTCGCGCCCGCACCTGCGGCAATCGCCGTGCCGTCCGGCAGGCGGATGCCGTTGCCGGTCGTATCGCCGCGAAAGATGTTGGCGTCGCCGAGGAAGGTGGCGGCGAATTCGCTTTTCGGCCGGTCGTAGATTTCCTCCGGCGGCCCTTCCTGCACAAGCCTGCCGTCGCGCAGGATGCCGATGCGGTCGCTCATCGTCAGCGCTTCTTCCTGGTCATGGGTGACGAAGATGGTCGTGATGCCGATCTCGCGCTGGATGCGCTTCAACTCGATCTGCATGTCGACGCGCAGCGCCTTGTCGAGCGCGCCGAGCGGCTCGTCGAGCAACAGCACGCGCGGCTTGGTGACGATGGCGCGCGCCAGCGCCACGCGCTGCCGCTGGCCGCCGGAGAGCTGGTGCGGACGCCGGCCGCCGAGCTTGCCCAATTGCACCAGGTCGAGCGCGCGCTGCACTTCCGCTGCAATCACCGCCTTGGCCTCGCCGCGCACCGAAAGGCCGAAGGCGACATTGTCGGCGACGCTCATATTGGGAAACAGTGCGTAGTTCTGGAACACCATGCCGATACGCCGCTTCTCGACCGGCACCCGCTCGACGCTTTCGCCGCCGATGGAAATGCGGCCGGTATCGGGAAAATCGAAGCCGGCGATCTGGCGCAGCAGCGTGGTCTTGCCGCTACCTGAAGGCCCAAGCAGCGCGTAGAAGCCGCCATCGGCGAAATCGATGGAGACATCGTCCAGCGCCTTGTGTGCGCCAAAGCTGCGCGAGACACTCGATACCTGCACGCCGGCCATTATTTCTCTCCGCCGAATTTGAAGAAGCGTGCCGTCAGCAGCATCAGCGCCATCGACACGACAATGATGATGGTCGAGACCGCATTGATCTCGGGCGTGAAACCCTTGCGGATCGCGGCGTAGATCTCGACCGGCAGCGTCGTCTGGCCGGGCGTCGACAGGAAGTAGGAGACGACGAACTGGTCGAACGACACCGCAAAGGCAAACAGACCGCCGGCGATGACGCCCGGCATGATCCAGGGCAGCGTCACGCGCATTGTCACCTGCCATTGATTGGCGCCGAGCGAGCGCGCCGCCTCTTCCAGTTCCGGCGCGAAAGTCTGCAGCCGCGCCGAGACGACGACGATGACATAGGGCAGCGCCAAGGCGACATGGCCGAGCAGGATGGCGAACAGGCCGCGCCCGATGCCGACGCCGAAGAAGAAGATCAGCATCGCCGTGCCGGTGATCAGCCACGGAATGGCGATCGGCGGAAACAGCAGCGCCTGCAGCACCTTCTTGCCGCGAAATTCGTAGCGGTAGAGCGCCAGTGACGCCGCCGAGCCCATCACCACGCTGATCAGCGTGGTGATGATTGCGATCTCGAGGCTGTTCCAGGTGGCCGCGATCAGCTGGTCGTTCTGCCACAGCGAGGCATACCATTCCGTCGTCCACTCGAACGGCAATTGGTAGAAGGGCGAGACGTTGAACGACATCAGCGCCATGATGATGATGGGCAGATAGAGGAAGGCGAGCAGCAGGAAGATGTAGAGGCGGCCAAGTCCTTCGAGGATTCGGGTGGTCGCCATCACGCAGCCCTCCGCAGCACCGGCGAGGCGATCGCCAGAATGACCAGCACGACGGCGAGCAGGATGAAGGACAATGCCGCTCCCAGCGGCCAGTTGAACACGGCGACGAACTGGTCCTCGATGACCGTGCCGTAGAAAGTACCGGTGCGGCCGCCGAGGATGCGCGGCTCCATGAATGAGCCCACGACGGGGACAAAGATGAGCGCGGCACCGGCCACCAGTCCCGGCATCGACAGCGGGATGATCACCCGTTTCAGCACCTGCAGCCGCGAGGCGCCGAGCGAGCGCCCGGCCTCGATCAGCGAGTCGTCGATCGCCTGCAAGGTGAGATAACAGGTCAGCACCATGTAGGGCACGTAGGAGTGCACCAGCCCGATGATGACGGCCGGATAGGAATACATGAGATCGATGTTGATCTTGAACGGCAGCACGGCGTTGAGCGCCGTATCGAGGATGCCGCCTTCGCGCAGAACCATCGCCCAGGAGAAGATGCGCACCAGCCCGTTCGACCAGAACGGCAGGATGACGAGCAGGAAGATGGCCTCGCGGCTGCGCCCCTTCAGCACCTTGGCCAGCACGTAAGCGGCGGGATAGCCGATGACGATGCACCACAGGGTCACTTCGAGGCCGAGGCGCAGCGAGGCGAGCAGCAGCGTGAGATAGAGGCTCTGCGAGAAGAAGGCGGCATAATTGCCAAGCGTGAAGGCCCAGGACTTTCCCGACAGCGGCAGGTCGGTCATGAAGGAGAAGAAAACCATGGCCGACAGCGGCAGGAAGATCGCCACCGTCAGCCAGAGATAGGCCGGCGCCAGCAGCGGCAGAGCCGATCTCAACCCGCTGCGCGATGCGGTCGCGCTTTGTGCTGCCATGCCACCCTCCTCCCCAGGATTGAAAGCACTAGCCGGCGCGAACCGCCGGCTGGTCCGGACGTGGGTTTTATTTCACGTCGACCTTGAGCTGCTGCCAGAGCGCCAGATAGGCCTCGCGCTGGGCATCGGTGATCGGCGCCTGGAACTGGATGCGCTTGGCGACCTCGGGATCGCCCATCACCTTGCGGTTGAAGGCATCCTGCGGCAGCGCCTCCACCGCCTTGGTGTTTGCCGAGACAGGCGCGCCGACCTTGGTGACCCATTCGACGTAGAATTTCGGGTCGATCATCCAGTTGATGAAGGCCTGCGCGCCTTCGACATTCTTGGAGCCGACGGGAATGGAGAAGGCATCCAGCCAGGCGACAGCACCTTCCCTCGGAATGACCAGCGAAACCGGCAGCTTGAAATGCGTCTTGGCACGGTCGGCCGAGCCGCTCCAATAGGTGCCGATGTCGATCTGGTTGGAGGCGACCATCTGGTTCCAGTCGTTCTCCGAGCTCCAGAAGGTCTTGATCTGCGGCATCAGCGAGGTGAGCTTCGTCTTGACCGCATCCATATCCTTGATGTCGTTGATGTTCTGGCCGGTGGCGATAGCGCCGAACTGCACCGCCTCGACGGCGTCGTCGCGAATGACGACGCGGCCCTTGTGCTTGGGATCCCACATTTCGGCGATCGACGTCGGCGGATTGTCGAAGGATTTTTCATTGATGGCGAGCGCCGTCAGGCCCCACACCCATGGCACGCCATAGACCTTGCCGTCATGGTCGAGCATCGGCGACCCGGCTTTGTCCTTGCTGATGTCGGCATAGTTCGGCAGTTTCGAGGTATCGATCGGCTGGATCAGCTTTTCCGCCATCGCCTGGTCGTTGAAGGCGGCGTTGATCATGACCACATCGTAGAGGCCGGGATTGGTCCGGATCTTGGTCAGCATTTCCTGTTCGGAGTTGAAGAAGTCGTTGACGACCTTGTTGCCGGTCGCCTTCTCGAAGGCGGCGACCGCCCAGGGTTCGTCGGCGCCGTAGCCTTTCCAGTTGAGCACATGCACTTCGGCGGCACTGGCGGCCAGCGTGAGTGCGGTGGTGAAGACGGCGGTCGCCGTCAAGAGAGCAGTCAGTCTTGGCATGCGCATGTTGGTTCCTCTCTTTGTTTGCCCGCTTGGCGGGGCTTGTCAGGCTGTCTGATGGGCCTTCTGGTTCTGGCCCGGCGCGCCGGTCGCGGCGGCCTGGCTCAGGAAAGTCTGGATTTCCGCGTCGGTCGGCGCCGATGACCCGCCATGGCGGGTGACCGAAATGGCGGCTGCCGCATTGGCGTAGCGCGCCGCCTCGAAGGGCGGCACACCACGCGCCAGCGCACTGACGAAAGCGCCGATATGGCTGTCGCCGGCGCCGTTGGTGTCGACCGCCTTGACCTTGAAGCCGGCAATGGTCTGCGCCGTGCCGTCGGCCAGCCTGACATGGCAGCCCTTGGCGGCCGAACGGATGACGACACCGGCGGCCCGGGGGCAATGGTCGGCAAGCAGCCGCGCCGCCAGGCTCTCGACATCACCTGGGCCCGCAATCTCGGCCGCCTCCGTCGCGTTGCAGCTCAGCCATGTGGTGCGGGAAAGCAGGCGCGACAGGATGGGACGCGGAATGTCTGAAATGACCGGCGTCGGGTCGAAGACGAACGGCGTTTGCGCAGGCAGCGCCTCGATCCAATCGGTGAGCGCGTCGCGGCTGCCGGGATAACTCAGCGTATAGCCCGAGGTGAACGCCCAATCACCGGGCGCCACCGATACCGGCGCCATCATGTCGAGGGTGAGAATGCTCTCCGCACCAGGCCAGGAGACGAAAGTGCGCTCGGCATCGCTCGAGATCATGGCAACGCAATTGCCGCTGTCCATATGCGGCGATGGCGGCGTCAGCGTCTCGATGCCTTCGGCGGCGAAGGCGGAGCGCAGGAAATCGCCGTTCGGCCCGCTGCCGAGTTGCCCACCGAACACCACCGTCATGCCGGTGCGGCTGGCCGCGACCATCATGTTGAAGCCGCCGCCGGCGACCCGGGCGAAGCTCGATGCCGTCTTCTCCGTGCCCGGCGCCGGCAAGGCGTCGATGCGGTAGACATAGTCGACCACCGCGCTGCCGATATGGACGAGGCGCCCGCTCATGCCGCCGCATCCTTGCCGGTCTTCGCCACCCTTGCCGCCACGAGATCGGCGGCAAGCGCGCTCACCTCTGACATGTCGATGCCGACAAGCCGGGCAATATGCTGCTGCGGCAACCGCGAAAGGCCGGTGCAGGCGCCGGCCATGCCGGCCGCGATGGCGCCAATCGTGTCGGTGTCGCCGCCAAGATTGGCGCTGATCACAGCCGCTTGCCAGGGATCGCCGCCGGCGACCTCCAGCACGGCGAAGGCGGCCGGAACAGATTCCTGGCTGGCGACGCCAGTGCCGACCAGGTCGGTGATCAGCTGGATTGCATCCCCCGTCACCTTGCCACGCACCAGATCCTGCGCCCAGACGATACGCGCGGCGATGTCGCCGCCGGTCACCCAATGGCCAAGCGTCACCCCTCGCCGCGCCGCCGCGACGGCACTGTCGGAGGCGGCGCGCCAGTCACCGCCGGAAACGCCGCGGCTGACGGCGGCCGCGACCGCTGCGGCAGAGGCAATGGCGATCGAGGTGTTGTGCGTGGCGCGGCAGGTCTCGGCCACCTTAGCGACGAATGCGTCGAGCGGCTCCAGCGGCATCATGATGCCGACCGGCGCGATGCGCATGGCAGCCCCATTGGTATCGCCGCCGCGCCCCGCTTCCTCGGGCGGCACGCCATTGTTGATGGCATCGATGGCGCGCTTGGTCGACGGACCCAGAAGATCGTAGCTGCCACGCGCCTTGACCTCGCGCTCCCAGTCGAGCAGCGCGTTGACCCAGCGTGTATGATCGAAACGGTCGCCTGACTCGACGAGAATGCGACCGAGCAGCAGCGCCTGTTCCGTATCGTCGGTGATGGTGCCGGCCAACAATCCCTTCGACACCGGATGATCGGCGAAGGGCGCGACGAAATCGTCGACATGGCCGTAGAGTTCGGCAATACGCGCCGGCGACAGGAGCTGCGTCGGCATGCCGAGCGCGTCTCCCAGCGCCCCGCCGACAAGCGCGCCCATGGCACGATCGAGAATGGTGTTATCCGCCATCGCTCAGAACCTCATATGCAGCGCGAAATGCGCCGGATTGAGCAGGCTGGTGACATATTCGATCGGCCGGTCGTCGGCCGCGCGCGTCAGCCGGCGGCCGCGCAGGAAGGGCGTGCCTTGCGGGCAACCGAGGATCGCCGCATCCTCAGCATTGAGCATCTCGATGCCGACCCATTCCTCGCCATGGTCGGGGATGAGGCCGGCATCGCGCAGCGTCTGGTGCAGCGAGCCTTCGCGCAGGCCGCGCAGCGGCACATCCTCAAGCTCTGGCGACAGCGGCAGGCGGCTGCGCTCGATGGAAATCGCGTGGCCGTCGCTGGCATTGGTGCGCACACGGTCGACGGCGATGAAGAACGGGCTTTCGATCTCCAGCAAGGCGGCGAGATCGGCGTCTTCGATGACCTCCAGCCGCAGCGTCCTCGTCTCGGCATTGGCGCCGGCATTGGCCAGCGCCCGCGACCAACCGATGGCGTCGTCGACCGGCTTGCCGTCAAAGGTGACGAAGGAGCCGATGCCGACCTTGGTGGTGATCAGCCCGCGGCTGGACAGTTCCTCGAGGCCCTTGCGGACGGTGTTGCGGCTGACGGAGAAGCGCTGGACGAGTTCGTTTTCGCTTTGCAGGCGGTCGCCGAAGCCGAGCACGCCGGAGCGGATTTCATGCTCCAGAACGGTCGCGATCTGCTCGGGCTTGCCCGTGCCGGGAGACAGTTGAACCGCGCGCCGCTTCATATGCATACCTGTTCAGTGAACCTGTATAGTCCTGTTCAATACATGGCTGTAAACCTCTTGTCAATGCGATGCCGAGACAGGTCAAACAGACCGCCCTTGTTCCCGGTAGTGTGGTAGGTTCCAGGTCGAAGGAGCAACATGTCCCAATCAACAGAGCATAAGAATCCTAAGCTGATCGTCGTGGCCGCATTCGACCGCGGCGAGGACGGTGAATTGTTTCCAGCCTTCGGCCCCGCCGACCAGCAGAGCGAAGACCGCGCCATACGCACCGCCCGAGCTCTGGCGGCAAAACATGTCGGCGTCATCGCCTGGAGCCGCGATGCCGACCCGACACTTGGCGACTACGGCCCGCCGACCACGCTGTTTGTTAGCGGCGACGTGCCCGACATGGAGTAGCGGCGACGCCCCGCTGTAGACTCGGTAAAATAAAATCTGGTTTTAATATTTACCGATATAGAGGAACCGTTTTCTCTGGGCACCGTTTATCTGCAGGTCGTTTATTCCAATGACCTCGATAGAGAGGAATTTCCAGATGAACTTCAAGATGCTGACCATGGGCGCGATGGCGCTTGCAATGATGACCGGCTCGGCGCTCGCCGCCACCCACACCTCCGCGCTGGACGATCCGGCAAAGATGGCGCCCTTCTACACAGACTCCGGCATGAAAACCATGAAGTCCGAGAAGGAGTTCAAGACAGCCTGGATGGCTATGAAGGACGAAGACCGCGCCTCGATGACGAAGGATTGCGGCGACAGTGTCATCGGCAAGTCGCATGACAATTTCTGCAAGATGACCAAGCAGCTCGGCGGCGCGAACTGACGCACCGCGATTGGGCGCAGGCCCGATTGACCATTTGGATAAGGCGGGCCCAGTGCCCGTCTTTTCCTTTCGGCGATACGCCCGCGACGCAGCCGCTGGCGGATTCAATTCGCGACAACGGTCCTGCAAAGGTGTAGCTTCAATCCTTGGAGCGGCAGGACGCCGCTCGCTTGGCTTTTGCCCATGTTTCAACCCATTGCGAATATCGAGGATGCGCAAACGCTGGCGCAGGCGATCGTCAACACGATCACCGAGCCATTCCTGGTGCTTGACGAGCGGTTTCGTGTGCTGGCCGCCAGCCGCTCTTTCTACAAGACATTCGAGGTCGACCCCGCACAGACGCAAGGGACGCTGCTCTACGCCCTTGGCGACGGTCAGTGGGACATTCCCGCGCTTCGCGTGCTTCTGGAGACGATCATTCCCGAGAAGACCGCCATGGACGGTTTCGAGGTCGAGCATGATTTCCCGCGGATCGGCCGCCGCACCATGCTGCTTAACGCCCGCAAGGTGCTTTACGACCACAGTCCGGCCGTCACTATCCTTCTTGCCTTCAATGACATCACCGCCCGCCGTGTCATCGAGCGCGAAAAGGAAGAGCTGCTGCGCCGCACCGAGGATCTGCTCCGGCAGAAGGACATGCTGCTGCGCGAAATGGAGCACCGGGTTGCCAACAGCCTGCAGATCATCGCCAGCATCCTGTTGCTGAAGGCGCGCTCTGTCACGTCGGAGGAGACACGCCAACACCTCAAGGACGCCCATCAGCGCGTGCTGTCCGTGGCCGAGGTGCAGCGCCATCTCCACACCTCGGTCGGCGTCGACGAGATCGATGTCGGCTCCTACCTTTCGAAGCTGTGCGGCAGCCTCGCCACTTCGATGGTTGGCGAGGCCCAGCCGATCGAAGTCACCGTAACGACCGAAGGCGGCAGGATGGACTCGCAAAAGGCAGTCAGCCTCGGACTGATCGTCACCGAACTGGTGCTCAACGCCATCAAATATGCCTTCCCCAAGGAAAAGGACGGCGCTCGGATCCAGGTGACCTACGAGACCGCCGGCAGTGACTGGAAACTGACGGTTTCGGACAATGGCGTCGGCAAGATCGCCAACGACGTGCCGGCCACCGGCCTTGGAACAGCCATCGTGGAGGCGCTGGTGAAACAGCTCGAGGCCAAGGTGGAAGTCATCGGCGACAACGACGGCACCAGCGTCTCGGTCACCCGGGCAACGTTCACCTCACGGGTGCCGCGCGCGGCGTAAGAACCGTTACCACGAGGCCTGCCTTCCCGACAGCGCCTCGATCCTGATCTGATAAAAGAGATGGCTGCCCGAGGGCGCCAGGGCATCGCCGGGCTTCAGTGCTCCCGGCTCCCACCAATTCGCATGCGTGGCAAGAAGCGACCAGGCAAGCTGGCGGTCGCCATCGACGGGAGCGGTCATCCTTTCGGCGCTGGTCATGCCGACATCCGGATCAGGCGCTTTGGGCAATTCCTCGAACACGCCTTCCACCACGACGCTCCTCCAGCCATCGACACCGCCGACATCGTCGACCTGAAGGCAGACATGGGGGTTGGTCCGCATCCAGTCGACTTTCCGGCCGGGAAGCGAGAAACTGAAAATGGAATTCTCGCCGAAGGCGAAATGGACCGGTACCACATAGGGTTTATGGTCACGCACGCAGGCCAGGCGACCAAGGCGTTGCGCCTTCAAAAGGGCGACGCAATCCTGTCGCGTCATCTCCTTGATATTCATCCAATCCTTCTTTCTGTTCAGGCCGCGCGATCGATGCGGCGTATCACCTTGATAGCCTCTGCTTTCGCGATGCCGATCACCGCGTCTATGCTGTGGAGGTCTCGATATGGCCGCGGGCCGCCACAGGACGTGAAGATCATCGCGAGTTTCGCAGAGTGTCGTTCTGAGCGTTGCGGGCCTTCCGCAAGCTCAACTGTCTAGACGCAAGCCGGTTCCCACGGCTTCAACGCAAAAGCCCGCTCCGGGATACCGGGGCGGGCCTTGGAGGAGGATGAAGGGGTGGGACCCTCTCCTCTTGTTTCCACGGGGGGTGTGGACCGAAATCACCATACGCGAGTCCCGCGGAATTTCGGATCACAAGCCAGCTTGCTTGCATCACAATCCGGTGCGCCTCGGCCTCGGCGCGGTCACGAGATTGCGATCATCCTGCTTGCAGGCAGCTAGATGCGCCCCAGCACGACAAGGATAATGATGATAAGCAAGACAAGCCCGAGCCCGCCGCCGCCGTAGTAGCCCGTTCCATAGAACGGCCCGCCGCCGAGCCCGCTGAAGCCGCCAAGCAGCGCAATGACAAGAATGATGATGAGTATCGTGCCTAAGCTCATTTTTCCCGCTCCCTTGGGCGCTGATGCGCCGGTTTGAGCACCGCCTGATACGGTGTTTCGAAGACGAGAACGCTCGAGCCGCCTTACCGTTCCGCCCCCAATGTCCACCGGCGAACGAAAGGACCCGATCGTCCCGATAGATACAGGGTCGGAATTGAAAGGCCCGATACGCAGGAAGCCCGCCTGAATGGCGGGCTTCCGACCGGCCGGAAGCCAGGGCGCCAAGCCTCACGGCCCATCCCTGGCAGCATTGGCTTCAGCGACGGGCGATCAACAGGCAAAGCTGACGCAGGTCGCGATCATAGGTGCCTTCGCTGCCGAGCACGTCGACACAACGCTTCTTCATGCGCGCAACCTGGCTGCTGGACATCTGCGCCACGACACCCGGCAGGCTCGGATGGCTGGGATTGCTGGGGTTCGAGGGATTGCTGGGATTGGTTCCGCCACCAATACCCAAGCCGACGCCGACGCCGCTGGTGCCACCGACATTGGCGCCGAGGCCGGCGGTGACGCCGCCAGCGCCACCGACATTAGTGCCCAGCCCGGCGGTGACGCCGCCCGTGCCGCCAACATTGGCACCCGCTCCGGCATTGATGCCGTTGCTGCCCCCGACGGAAGCACCGAGCCCGGCACTGGCGCCGTTAGAGCCGCCGACATTGGCACCGGCCCCGGCATTGATGCCACCGCCGCCGCCGACAGAAGCGCCGACGCCGGCGTTGACGCCACCGCTACCACCAACCGAGGCGCCGACGCCGGCATTGATACCGCCACTGCCGCCCACCGAGGCGCCGACGCCGAGCCCAGCCGCGCTTGCGGGCATGGAAAGGACGAGGACCATTGCACTACCCGCCAACACATTGGCGACTGTCTTGATGGTGAAAGCCATAACACTCTCCTGTTGTCGTTGCCCTATGACAGCCGGCGCACAGCCGACTGCACATTCAGCTACGCCGCAGGTGAGATTCAGTTTCATTCGGCGCATACTTACGCAGATGATGGTATTTATTGATGAAATGCATATATTATAAGAGTGATAAAACTATAATACATATGTAAAAAATATTCCAAATCGAGAACGATAATCGTCGATATACCTTTATCGCGCGGAAAGAAACTCGATTCCATATTGCTGACGCCCAGCGCATATCGTGATGATTGGACATCGGCCACGATGGTTGTGCTCGCAGCGCAGAACCCAGCGGGCGGCGTTGGAAAACCAGGCCGTCACAGGCTTGAGGCAGTTCCAGGAAATCTGGAACCGGTTGTCGCGGGAAAGGCGCGTAGCGCTTCCCTTGGGAACTTGCCAAAAACAACGAGATGGGCAGGTTGGCGTTTCTGAGAAACGGCGAACAGCTATTAACATACGCGGCAGGCCACAAGCCAAACGCCACTCGGCCTTTCGACAGTCTGCCCTCAGAATAGGCGGTAGAACAGCCTGTAGCGCACACGTTCCATGTAAGCGCGATACTCCGGCTCGGCGGCCAGCAGAGCCTCCTCGCGCAGGATACGATACAGCTGCATATAGGTGATGACCGCATAGACCGCGAGGTTGTGGAAGGAAAAGGCCGACAGCAGATAGAGCACATGGCCGGCAAGGTAGCCGGCATAGATCGGGTGCCGCACAATCCGGTAGGCACCGCCCGTCATCACGCCGCGATTGGCAGGCAGGATGGCAAAGGAACGGCCAAGCGATATCTTGCCCCAGATGACAAACAACAGCGCAACGAACTGCAGCGGCGCGGCGAAATAGACCGGAACAAGCGCTATGCCGGGCTGGAGGCTGATCAGCGCAACCCCGAAACTGGCGGTCACGGAGACGATGACCGTAAGCGGATTCCAATCACGCGTCACCGGACGCCGCGACAGAAGCAGCCAGGTGAACGTGAGTATCTCGGAAATCGCCACCAGCGCGGCGTTGAGCCGGGTCGGGTCCTCCACGAGCTGGGACACGCCGCGATAGACGAACAGCCCCGCGCAGGCCAGGGCACAGAGGCGAAAGAAGCCTTCGCGCAGGTCGACCAGTATGTCACGCCTTCGCGCGGCGGAGAAAAATCCGCCCTCATTACTATGCGAAAACGCTTCACTTTTTGACGTGAGCAACGCAAACACCCCAATGATCCCTCGAAGGGACCATTGCACGCAACCATTGCCGGGCGGTTAACCGGGAAGATCGGATCGGCATCAAATCGGGTTCGCGTCAGGCGCGAGATCAGGTTCAGGCAGTGTCGGCGCGGGCCTACAATTTATGCTTGCATTTTTGGAACAAATAAGGAACAATACATGGATTAACCGTTGAGGCGGACCAAGGTTTTTCGGGGGAGGACCAGCAATATGACGAGCTGGAAAGGTGTGGGATTGTCCGCAGCCGCGATCGGATTGCGTGTGCCGATGAAGCTTTCGCCCAGCCGGCTATTGGCTGGGCTTGCTGTCGTTCTTGCGCTGAACGTATCGGCGCTCGCGGCAGAGAAGGATTATGCTACCTGCATCGGCAAGGACATCGAGCCGGACAAGCGCATCGCCGCCTGCACCCCGATTGCCAAGGACACCACGGAGGTGACGCGCATCCGCGTCGTGGCCTACTTCTATCGAGGCATCGCCTGGGACGACAGGCAGGATCAAGATCGGGCGATCGCGGACTACAGTGAGGCGATTGCGCTCGATCCAAAACAGGCCTCGCCATACTTCAACCGCGGAGCCGATTGGTACGACAAGGGAGACAACGACCGGGCTATCGCGGATTTCAACGCCGCCATCAGCCTGGAGCCGTCGTCCAGCGATGCTTATTCCAGCCGCGGCGCTGCCTTCCTGCGCAAAGGCAAGACCGACGCGGCCATTCTCGATTTTCAGCAGGCGATCGAGGCCGATCCCAGCAACGGCAAGGCGCATGCCGGCCTCGGGATCGCCTGGGACAGGAAGAATGACCTGGTGCGCGCCGTCGCCGAATATGACGAGGCGATCCGCATCGATCCGCAGGACGCGATCGTCTACATCAACCGCGGCATTGCCCGCGCCGCCAAGGGTGAATTCGATCCCGCCATCGCCGATTATGACGTGGCGCTGGGCCTCGATCCCGAGAACGCCGACGCCTATGCCAACCGCGGTGCCGCCTGGCTTGGCAAGAACGATTGGATTCGCGCGATTTCCGACACCAGCAAGGCAGTCGAACTCGATGCCGCTGGTATCGACGGTTACTATTACCGAGCCGTCGCGTGGGCAAGCAAGGGCAACAACGATCGCGCCATAGCCGATTTCGACAGAGCGATCGCTCTTGATGCAGACTATGCCAGGGCCTATTTCGGTCGCTCCCTGGTGCGCACCCGCAGCGGCGACGCCACCGGCGGTGCCGCCGATTGCCGAAAGGCCATCGAGCTCGATCCGAAAAAGGCAGGTGGCTGCGACACAGGGCCGGTGGGCGCGAAGGCGCCGGCTGTGCCACAGACACCCAAGCCTGCCGCGTCCCCGGTTTACGAGCCGCTGCAACTATACCCCAAAGAGGATCATTCCGAACTCGTTGCCTGGAATCTCAAACGGGGGCTGGAGCAGCAGATGCAAGGCGACGTCGGAGGCGCGGTAGACTCATTCAGCTTTGCGATCCAGCTGGATCCTTACAACGCCGAGGCCTTTTACGACCGGGCGCTTGCCGAGGCATCCCAGGGAAATTACGCCATTGCCGCCACGGACTGCCGGCGCGCCATCGAACTCGACCCGAAGCGCGCAGGCTCTTGCAGCGAACACGCCCCAGGCGAAACAGCTCCGTCGGTTGCCACAGGGAAGGACCCGGCAGCCGCAAAAATCCTGCTCGAGCGCGCCGAGGCGCGGCTTGCAAAATATGGCATCGAAGGCGCACTTCTCGATCTCGACAAGGCGATCAACCTGGATCCCGAGAGCGCCGAAGCCTATTTCAGCCGGGCCGGTGCCAGGACACTGAAGGGCGATATGGTCGGTGCAGCGGCGGATTGCCGTCGCGCCGCCAAACTCGATCCAAAATGGACGGGAGGCTGCAGTGAACAGGTTGCGGGTAACCACAGCAAACCGCCACCATTGCCGGACACCCTACAGCCGACGCCGCGAGCCGTCGTTGCCGATGTAACGGCCACGCAGGACACGCTGGCCGCGAAGGCCCTGGAGGCGAACGACCCGCAGGCCCTGGAAGCGATCCTTGGCGGCGATGCGTTCCTGGACATGGGCAAGTACGATCAGGCCATCGGCGCCTACAACCACGCGATCGCGCTCGACCCGGACAACCGGTTCGCCTATTTCGGCCGCGGCAAGGCCTGGGCTGCCAAACGCGCCTACCAGCAGGCGATCGCCGACTACGGCCAGGCCATCGAACGCGCCCCCAATTTTGCCGCGGCGCATTTTCGCCTTGGCCTCGCTAAGATCACCCTTGGGGACATCGATGGTGCTCTCGCCGATTGCGACCGAGCCGCCGCGCTCGATCCAAAGGCGCGCGACGCATTTTACTGCAAAGGCATGGCTCAGCATGCCAAGGGCGACGCAGGAAGCGCAATCGCTGCTTATTCGGTGGCGATCGGGATCGATCCGAAGGATGATGCAAGCTATTACGGGCGCGGCATGGCGTGGGCCGACGGCAAGGACTATTCGAAGGCGATTGACGACTTCGATCAAGCCATAAAGCTCAGCCCTAGCAATCCAGACTATACGGTTGCGCGCAAAGCGACGGTGGCTGCGCTGGCAGAGGGTGGCGCCGCGCCGGACGCCGTAGGCCCGGCCCCAAAGGACCTCAAGGCTTTCATCGACCGCGGCGACGCCTTCTACGACAAAGGCAAATTCGATCGCGCCATCGCCGAATACAGCAAGGCGATTGCGCTCGATCCAAGAAAGGCCTCGGCCTATGTCGGCCGCGGTCTGTCGTTTGTCGAGAAGGGCATGTACGACGCAGCCATCACCGACTTCGGCGAGGTGATCAAACTCTATCCCGGCCATTCAGACGCCTACATCGGCCGCGCCGTCGCGTGGACAAACAAGAACGAACTGGATCGTGCCATCGCCGACTACAGCCGCGTGATCGAACTCAACCCGCAATATGCGCCGGCTTATTTTGCACGTGGCGCTGTCTGGTTCACCAAGGGCGACTACGACCCGGCGATTGCCGACCTGGACCAAGCGCTGAAGCTCGATCCAAAGATGGCCCTCGCCCGCAAGGGTCGCGAATTGGCGATGCTTGCAAGGGACGAAGCCAACGCATCGAACATGCCGGGCCAAGCCGTTGGCCGGGCTGGCGAGCAAGCGACCAGGCCGAGTTGGACTTCGCTGGCCGCACAGACCTTCAACAAGGGTCGAGCGCTGTATGGCAAGGACGACTATGACGGCGCCATAGCCCTGTATGGCAAGGCGATTTCATTCTTTCCTGCATTCCACGACGCCTATCTAGCCCGAGCAGTGGCCTGGGAGGCCAAGAGCGATTACGCGCATGCGGTCGCCGATTACAGCCAGGCGATTACGCTCAATCCGAATCTTGCCGAGACCTATTACGACCGCGGCCAGAACCTCGGTTTCCAAGGCGATTACGACGGGGCGCTCGCGGACTACAACATGGCCATCAGTCTCAACACCTCGGACGCAAGGGTCTATGCCAATCGGGGACTCATATGGATGGGCAGGCATGAGGACGTCGCTGCGTTGCGCGATTTCGAAAAGGCACTCAGCCTCGATCACGGAAACCCCTTTGCTTATTTGGGCCGAGGCGTGATCCGGACCAGCAGGGCGGACTATGACGGCGCCATCGCCGATTTGAGCCACGCGATAAAGCTCCAACCGGATTTCGCCACCGCCTACAACGCGCGAAGGCAGGCGTGGGAAGCCAAGGGCAACCACAAGCGCGCCGAGGCCGACCGCAAGAAGGCGCTGAGCCTTGGCGCGAAGTAAGGTTCGAGAACGCTGCCAGATGACGCGTTGAAAAGCTTTGAACGATGGGAAGCTTTCACGCCAACCGAGCGCCTTTGGCTAGCCAGCCATTCCCTCGAGGCGCGAAAGGCAGACCGACGCACCTTACCCCAGAGCTGAATTGCTGAAATACCCTGCAAAATCAGGGTGCTGCGTCAGAACCTTACCATCCGCGTCGCGCAAAATGCCCGCTTTGAAGAGATAGTCGCCGATGGCGTCCATCTTGGCCGGATCCATCGTACCGATGGCGCCGTTCTCCGCGCGCAGATAGTGTCCGTCGATCAACGCCTTGAGCGATGCTTCGATCAATGCCGGATTGGTCAAGGCGTCCTTGTTGCCGGCGATCAGCAGCGCGGCGGCTTCGGCCGGATGATCGACGGTGAACTGATAGCCGCGCCGCGTTGCCTGGATAAAGGCCGACGCTAATGCCGGGTTTGCCTTGAGATAGGCTTCGCTCGACGAGATCAGCGTCGTGTGCTCGTCCGGCACGCCGTAGTCGGCATAGACGAAGCTCCGCTGCTTGACGCCCTTGAGTTCGGCCTCGACGCCCTCCCAGGTCGAGACCTCGAGCGTGAAGTCGACCGAGCCATTGGCCAGCGCTTCATAGGCGGAAGTGCCGAGCGTCACCGTTTCGAAATTGCCCTTGCCGCCGTCGTGGCGGATGATGGTCGAGATCAGTGCGTTTTCCCAGGCGCTGCCGAAACCGCCATAGGTCAGGCCGTCAAGATCCCTGGGACTTTTTATCTCGCTGCGCGCCGCATTGAAGACCACGCGGCCGGTTTCGGACTGCACCACGGCGTAGACGGCCTTCAAGTCGGCCCCGCCGGTCTTCTGGCTGAACAGGCTGATGGTGCCGTTGATGCCGAAGTCGGCAACGCGGTTGGCGACCAGCGTGCCGGCGCCGGTGTCACTATAGGGTAAAATGTCGACCTCGAGGCCGGCCTCGCGGTAAAATCCCTTGTCGCGGGCGACGAACAGCCCGATGTGGTTGGTGTTGACAGTCCAGTCCAGCGCGACGGTGACTTTTTGCGTCGCGGCGAAGACGTGGCTCGCTCCAGCGATCAGCGGAAGACCGCTGGCAAGGGTGAGCAGCAGGGCCTGCCGGCGTGTCATATCAGTCATGGTCATGTCCTTTGGATGGTTGAGGGTTGAGCAAGATGTCGAGGATCTCGGCCTCGAGTGCGCCGGCCTGCTGCGCGGCGGCGCCAGTCGGATCTCGCGGACGCGGCAAGGGCACCGTGATCTCACGCAACACACGGGCCGGACGCGCCGACAGCACATAGATGCGGTCGGACAGGAACACCGCCTCGCGCACATCGTGGGTGATCAGCAGCGCCGTCCAGCGATGGTGACGCCACATCTGCTCAAGCCAGCGCTGCATGGCCGCACGGGTCAATGCGTCGAGCGCGCCGAACGGTTCGTCGAGCAAAAGCATGTCGCGCTCCTGCACCACCGTGCGCAAAAGCGCCGCGCGCTGGCGCATGCCGCCGGAAAGCTGTGCCGGAAAATGCCGCTCGAAGCCGGCAAGGCCGAACTCTGCAAGCAGCGGCACGACCCGCGCCCGCGCCACCTGGCGTCTGACGCCTTGCACTTCAAGCCCGAGTGTCGTGTTGTCGAGGATGCGCCGCCACGGCATCAGGGCGTCGCGCTGCGGCATGAATGCGAAATGCCGGCCATGGTCGTCGAGCGGCATGCCGTCGAACAACATCTCGCCTTCGCCATGCTCGGCACCCGTCAGAAGCTGGAACAGCGTCGACTTGCCGGCGCCCGAAGGCCCAAGGATCGAGACGAATTCGCCGGCACCGACGCTGAGCGAAATGTCGGCGAGCACGTCGAGCCCGCCAAACGCCTTGCGCACATGCCGCAATTCGAGCCGGCTCATCGCCCCGGCCCCTTCCCTGCCGGCTGACGGCCGATCCGTTCCCAGGGCATGGCGAGGCGCTGCAAGAGCGCCGTCAGCCCGAACAGGATCAGCGTGAGCGCGGCACTCACGCCGACCGCGGCCAGCACCAGATCGGGGCGGAAATTGTTCTTGGCGTTGAGCATGTAGATGCCCAGTCCCTTGGCCGCACCGGCATATTCGGCGAAGATGGCGCCGACCACGGCATAGGTGATGGAGATCCGCAGGCCGGCGAAGAAATAGGGCAGTGCCGAAGGCAGCCGCGCCAGAACGAAGACACGCCAGCGCCCTGCCCCCATGGCGCGCAGCATCTGGCCGATCTCCACCTCGGTCGCCTCGTAGCCCTGCACCAGAGCCACCAGCATCGGGAAAAAGGTGACCAGCGCCACCAGCATGATCTTTGGCGTCAGACCGAAGCCGAACCACAGCACCACCAGCGGCGCGATGGCCACCAGCGGCAAGGTCTGGCTGACGATGAAGACAGGGAACAGCGCGCGCCGCAGCGGCTGGAAGAAGTCGACCAGCATCGACAGCGCGAAAGCGGCGCCGAGCGAGCAGGCAAAGCCGATCAGCGTGGCGCGGATGGTGGGAACGGCGTTGTCGATCAGCGCCTCGCGATTGAGCGTCGCCTGTTCGAAGACGCGCGACGGCGCCGGCAGGATCGTCGGCTTGATGCCGGAATAATTTGCGTAGAGTTCCCAGGCCACGAGCAGCAACCCGACCGACATCACGGCCGGTGCCGCCCTGGCGAAGAGACCCGCGAGCTGCCGCGGGCGGCTTGACGACAATGAGACCACGAGAGGACAACCTTGACCGCGCGTAGAGCAAGCGGGTGTTTCAGACTCAGACAGCGGTGGGGCTGTTGGCGGAAACCGTGACGTCAAGGGTTACGTGACCCGCGCCCGGTCCGAAGCGGCAGAAGGCTTCGTTCAGCGCCGAAAAGATCGCGCCGGTATCGCCGCGCAGTTTGGTGCAAAAATTCTTGGAGCGATCGTAGACGCCGGACTGTTTCAGGAAATCGATGCAGCCATAGATCTCATCCATGTGGTCGCCGGTGCCCATCACATAGAGCGAGAACTGCGCCGCCGCCGGCTGGCCGGTGGCAGCAGCACTGCGCACGGCGGCGATGGCGGCTTCCTTGCGCGGCCCGAGCGGCCCGACAGGCCCGCCAAACGCGTCGGAGCGGCAGATCGGATCGTCCGGCTCGCCAGGACAGCCGCGCGAAATGGCGGCCGACAGCACGCAATGCTTGCCGCTCTGCGCCGCCGCCACGAACAGGTCGCGCAGCGCCGGGAACAACACTTCGGGCGGCCCGACCAGCAAGGTCGAGATGTCGTCGGTTTCGATCCGGAGCCTGTCCCGGTAGGGATCGAGCGCGCCGAGCGCGCCCAGGATGACGCCGACGAAATCGTCGGCCATGGGATATAGGGAAATCTGTGCGCCTGAAAACATAGCCCGCCTCGCTCCGCTGGTATTACCCAGATCAGCTTCTAGGGTCTGTGGGCTTGCCGCCCCCGTCTCAGCCCCGACCGTACGGAGCACCCCTGTGGATGGACGCGTTAAAGCACCATTCGAACGGAAGGGGAAGCCGTTTTTTCAGCGCACCGGGCCAAAAGCGTTGCACCAACTCTGGCCGTTGCGTGGACGCTGGCGACGCCGCGCAGTCGGAATTTTATGGGGAACCTTCGCCAAGCCGAGAGGTTGTCCCACCAGTCGCAACGCGGCGAGTTCACAGAAATGGAGGCAAAACCATGTTCATGAAAATCCTCGCAGCTTCGGCGTTCACCGTTGCGCTTGCCACTTCCGCGATGGCGCAAAGCAACACCGCAAACGGCATGGATGGGTCAGGCGGCAGCGGCCACTCAGTGACTGTAGACCCGAGCACGCCGGCTTCGCCCAATACGGTCGATCCGGCAATTACCAACAGCACCACCATCGCGCCGGGCGACATGAACTCCAATGCGGATCGGAATTGCCCGACCAACCCACAAGGTGCGCAGTCCGATGCCAACGGCAATTTGACGGCGCCCACCGTGAACGACAACAACTGTGGCAAGTAAGTGATTGTCCAAAAACAAAAAAGCCGCCGGACATCCGGCGGCTTTTCGATATCACTTCCAACGATGCTTTGTGCCAACCGTTAGGATGCGGCCTTTTCGCGAACCGGCAGTTTCCAGCCCGGCCTGACGAAGTGGCAGGTGTAGCCGTTTGGATATTTCTCCAGATAATCCTGGTGCTCGGGCTCGGCTTCCCAGAAGGCGCCGGCCGGCGCGACTTCCGTGACGACCTTGCCAGGCCACAGGCCGGAAGCATCGACATCGGCGATGGTGTCTTCGGCGACGCGTTTCTGCTCGTCGCTCGTATAGTAGATCGCCGAACGGTAGCTCATCCCGACATCGTTGCCCTGGCGGTTGCGCGTCGTCGGATCGTGGATCTGGAAAAAGCGCTCCAGCAGCGTGCGATAGCTGATCACGGCCGGATCGAAATTGATCTCGATGGCTTCGGCATGGGTGCCGTGGTTGCGATAGGTGGCGTTGGCTACATCCCCGCCGCTATAGCCGACACGCGTGGAGATGACGCCGGGATAGCGCCGTATCAGATCCTGCATGCCCCAGAAACAGCCACCGGCAAGCACTGCGCGTTCGGTCGAAGTCGCCATGTCACGTCTCCTCAAAAGGCAATTCCAGCTCATGTAGCGGTTTCCCGCCCGGAATTGCGCGGACAAAATTGGATTTCCCAATAGATGGGCATTGTCGTCCGCTTCGTCCAGTCGCGTGGAAACAACGCGGCCATGAGCGAACGATATCACGACGCGGTCGGGGATCGAACCGTTTCAGTTGCCCGGATGCAGGGTCCGGCTGTCGACGGCAAGCGGCGGATACAGCGTGCCGGGCGGAATGGCGGCAAAGCTGATTGCCACCGGCGGCGCCGTGCGCGACCAATTGAAAAGAACCGTCTTGACCGGGAGGTTGCCCAGCCATGTCTGCAACTGCGGCGGAACGTCATGCCCTGGCCAAACCATCAGCATGCCGTGGTCGTGCAAGCGCTGCCTGGTGATCCAGGGCGCGAACCGCGTATCGAGATCGGTGAAGATCGACGGCTTGTCATAGGCATTGAGGCCCGCCAGCATAGCCACCTGGGTATCGCCGCCGACAATGTCGAGCCGGCCGGGCGCCGCCGCGTGCCAGACCGCCTCGGCCTCGTCCGCGATCGGCTGTGCCGGCCAGCAGACGGCGTCCAGGCGCCCCCGCACATTGCAGCCCGTCCAGCGCAGCGCCGCATAGGCACCCGACATGGTGAGGATGCAGAGGAACGCGCAGATCGCCAGCCTTCGCATCTCGATGGCGCCGAGCCGGTGGCCAAGAAAGGCGAGCACCGTGACGCCGACAAGATTGTACATCGGCGCGCCCCAGGACTCGCCGGTGCCGGTGAACAACGAGGCCACCATGATCAGGGTCGCCGGGCCGAGCCCCATCCACACGAGATAGACCAGAATGCCGCGCTCGACCGGCGCTTCTGGGGCCGGCGAGCGCCGCAACAACCCGGATATCGTCAGCACCAGAAGAAAGCCGGAGAGCCCGGCCATCTGGACGCCGATGTAGTAGAGACGCGCCCGGTTTTCGGTCACCCATTGGTCGCGGGCTGCGAAATAGGTCAGCGGCAGGAAATCGATGCGGTAGAGCGCGATGGCCAGCGGCGCGGCAACGGCGAGAAAGACGGCAAGGCCGAGCCATGGCCAGGGCGTCGCCAGCCGGCTGCGCGCGCGTGCGTCACACAACAGCCAGAGCGCGCCGAAGGCAAGCAGCAGGCCGGTGGAGAACTTGGCATAGAGCCCGACGCCCGACACCAGTCCGAGCGCCAGCCACCAGCCCGGCCCGCCGCCACGGCCGGCGCGCCAGAGCAACCAGCAAATGGCCGCCCAGAACGGCATCTGCGCGTAGTCATGATTGAATTGCGGGGTCGGCCAGCCGAAGAAATAGACCGACGGCATCAAAAGCACGGCGGCCAGCGCACGGCTTTGCCCGAGCATGTCGCGGGCCAGCAGATAGACCAGGATGAAGGTCGACGAGATCGTCAGCTGGGCAAGCATATATTGTGGCCAGCGGAACGATCCGGTCAGAAGATGGCTGGTTTCGAGCAGCCAGCCTGGAAGCTGCGGGTGCTTGTAGGTCAACAGCACCCATTCGCGGCCCCACATGAAACCTTCCACCACATCGCCGGGCGGGGCGGGATCGATCAGTGCCGGCACCACCGTCCAGCACAGGATCTGCACCAGGCACAAAAGCGCCAACAAATACCAGGGATGGCGGAGCAGGCCGGGCCATACCGATGACGAGTCAAGGCCGGCGGCAGTCAGCCCCGCCGGCTCCCAACCATCCATGGAGTCGTCTATTCCCACCATGCGGCGCTTAAACCACATCGTCCGGTTTGCCGAACAGCCCCAACGTCAAAGCTTACGAAAAAGTATACTTGCAGGCCATTGCAAGACCAAGATTGGGCAGGAATTTCGGCGCTCCGTTGCCCTCCCCCGGCAGAACAGCCGCCCATTTGATCCTGTCTGAACATCCCGGATATTCGATGCGTCACCAGCATGCCGTCATCCACCATCGCGCGCTCGACTTCTGGCTGGCACGCGCGGCGGTCCTCGTCATCATTTGTTTGCAGCTCCTAGTGATCAACGATCTTTCGTTCGGCCCGCGCTGGCTGGCGCCGGCGCTGGAGGCCGCCCTGCTCGTGCCCCTGTCCGTCGCCACCGCCTGGACACAGGTCGCCAGCCAGAAAGCGGTCGAGGAGGAGCACTGGTATCTGGTCGGCCGGTTTCGCGTCATCATCCGCAGGACCGCGCTGGTGATGACCGGCGTCGTCAGCATCATGAATTGCGGTTCGCTGGTGTTCCTGGTGCGCGCCTTGCTGGCGGGCCATGCCGGCTCCACCGGCCAGACGCTGCTCATCGACGCGCTCAACATTTGGGTCACCAATGTCATCGTCTTTGCCTTGTGGTTCTGGAGCACGGACCGCGGCGGGCCGCCGACCTGCGGCCTCGTCAATCGCGCCCATTCCGACTTCCTGTTCCCGCAAATGACCTTGAACGACCGCGAGATCCGCGACTGGCTGCCTGGCTTCGTCGACTATTTCTTCCTCGCCTTCACCAATGCGACGGCGTTTTCGCCGACCGACACCTTGCCGCTGTCGCAGCGGGCCAAGCTTTTGATGATGGCCGAGTCGATGATATCGCTGCTGACGATCGCACTGGTCGCCGCCCGCGCCGTCAACATCCTCGCCTAAGCCCAGAAACGCAAAATAGCCCTCCCGGCGAACCGGAGCGGGCTATTGGATGGTTTGCGACAGTCCCGAAGCTGGAGCGCGGGGTGGACGATCCTCACCTCAATCCGCGCCGAGGTCGCGTTCGAAGACCACCTGGTCGCGCAGCGGAATGCCGTTCACAGCCGAGCCTTCGGGGTAACCGGTCGATGGCCCGAACGCATCCTGCACGATGCGAGACATTCGAAAGCCCTGTCTCTGGTAAAACCGCAAATTGCCGATATCGGCCGCCGCGGTCGCCACGATCAGGCGCCGGCCGTGGCGCTCGCGGCAGCGGGTGACTGCCGCCGCGACAAGGGCGCGCCCCAAGCCCTCGCTCTGCCTTGCCGGACGAACGGCCAGGCTCTTGATCTCGAAGACACCGCCCTCGCCTGTCTCGATGAGTTGCACGTGGCCGATGATCCTGTTGCCCTCCCGCGCGACCAGCACTTCGCCCTCATCGATATAGCTGGAAACCTGCATGGGGGAATCGTCGGCAAGGGCAAACAGCGGCAGCAATATTTCACGGTTCCCGTCATATCGTTCAATCTGCATCCGTAACCCCGGGCTGGATCAACGCCGCCGCGAGTCCGGCAACCTTGCACCGCGATATAGCAGTGGCCGGGCAGGAGCCACAAACGCAAAAAGCCCGCCCCAGCGTGAGCCGAGGCGGGCATTGGCTCGATCGAGCCGTCAGGCGCGAATTCTCGGACGCAGGGCAAGGCCTGGAGCTATTCCTGGACCGCGCCCCGCCGCGTGCAATCTGTCACCCAAACCAGCCAAACGTAAGGCTAACCACCAAGACCGCGATCAGGATCGAGAGCGGCACCGCCATGAACAGCCCTGCTTCTAATAATCGGGTTTCCCTGTCACTGAACATTAGGCCCTGCCTCAACAAGCTTCGCTCAGATAGAAGCTGCGAAGCCTGTTTCCGTTCCCAATACCGGCGACATGCGATCCACGTGCGATTTGGCTTAACGTGGCCGCCTGGAGAGCGAAATCAGTTCGGCTTCCCCAACGATGCCGGCCATGTATTTTGCAACGATACGGGAGGCCAGCGCATCATTCGATTGGTGCTCCATTCCGCCCCAACAAAGGCGTTTTGGGGGCAATTTCAGCGGAGGCTGATTGAATCGCTGTTTTCAAGGAGCGAGCAGCTGTCGAAAAGCCCGCCGGCCGGAGCCAGCGCGCCGTGCCCTTCCTTCGTTCGCATGTTTCGCTGATATGGGCGGGGGTGCATACATCTTCACCAGTCGGCGCTGCCATCCTTAAGGCCCTGCCGGTCAGGCCCAGTGGCCTTCCGCTGCCAGTCCCCACTAGCAACCAAGCCGCTGGGCCGCAGGCATGATTTGCGCCACATATGCGGCTTGAAGGCGCTGAACAGAAGGTGTTGCTCGATGCTCCGGACAGACAATGGCGCGGCGCTCAGGCTTTCAGATTTTGCCGATCCTAACGATGCAGTCATTGCCGCAATCGAACTCTATGGGCCGGAAGCGCAGACCGCAGCGGCCTACTGTGCCATGGAAGCACACTTCGCCGGGAGACTGGCCGATTTCCGCCTCTGGTGCGAAGTCTTTCGCGTCTTCAAAACCAGATTCCATTGAGAGGCACATATATCGAGGCCGCCACGGCCATCAGCGCGTTCGCGCCGTGTAGCCTGCCGGGAAGATAACGAAGCAATCATCGGCAATACCGAAGCCCGCTTCGCGGCCTTTCAGTCTTCCGTCGCCGGCCTGAACTTCCGCACGATCAGCTCGAACAGGATATCCGAAAGGCGGCAACGATCGCCGCGCGCTCGTCGGGCGAATAATGGGAGGCATCGTCGATGGTCATGAAGGTGACGTGACGGGACATGAGGCGGCCTGAATCAATCGGCGAGATGTCAATCGTATCACTTTGTTAAGGCGAGATTTTCGGGCGACACGCGGCGGCTCGTTCCTTCTCCCTTGTGGGAGAAGGTGGATCGGCGCGCAGCGCCGAGACGGATGAGCGACTATCTGAGGTGTCAAGTTGCATTTGCGAATTCGTTACGCGCGTCGCGTGCTTTTGCATTGAGAATGACGAGCAGCTTGCGGGCGAGCGCAATGCGGATGACCATTTTCTCCTTTCCGGCAGTCTGCAACCGTTGCTTGAAAGCTTTGGCAACGATGCTGGCAACGAGAAAGAGGACGCCGCGCGGCCCTGCCCGACCGCCGCGCACTGGTCTTCGACCGCTGCGCTTGCCACTGTCATTGGCGATCGGCGCCAGGCCGGCCAACTTGGCG
>NZ_QZXA01000029.1 GCF_003601985.1 Mesorhizobium jarvisii | reverse complement strand
CAGCGGTTCTTCGAAGATGCGATCGACCAGCTCCACGCGGAGCGTCGCTATCGTGTCTTCGCCGACCTCGAGCGCATCGCGGGCAAATTTCCGCGCGCCATCTGGCGCTCCAACGGCCGCGCCGAGGAAATCACCGTCTGGTGCTCCAACGACTATCTCGGCATGGGCCAGCACGCGGACGTCATCGCCGCGTTCCAGAACGCGGCGGGCAAGATGGGCTCGGGCGCCGGCGGCACCCGCAACATTTCCGGCACCTCCAACCCGCTGGTCGAGCTCGAGCATGAGCTTGCCGACCTGCACGGCAAGGACGCGGCTCTGGTCTTCACCTCCGGCTTCGTCTCCAACGAAGCTTCGATCTCGACGATCGCGCGGCTTTTGCCCAATTGCCTGATCATCTCGGACGAGCTGAACCACGCCTCGATGATCGAAGGCGTGCGCCGCTCGGGCGCCGAGAAGAAGATCTTCCGCCACAATGACGTCGCGCATCTGGAAAGCCTGCTGCAGGCGGCGGGGCGCGAACGCGCCAAGCTGATCGTCTTTGAAAGCGTCTATTCGATGGACGGCGACATCGCGCCGATCCGGGAGATCGTCGAGCTCGCCGAGCGCTACAACGCCATGACCTATATCGACGAGGTCCATGCTGTCGGCATGTACGGACCGCGCGGCGGCGGCATCACCGAGCGCGAGGGCCTGGCCGACCGCATCGACATCATCCAGGGCACCTTGGCCAAGGCGTTCGGCACGCTGGGCGGCTACATTACCGGCACCAGCGCGGTGATCGACGCGGTGCGCTCCTATGCGCCGGGCTTCATCTTCACCACGGCGCTGCCGCCGGCGATCGCCGCGGCCACCACCACCTCGATCCGGCATCTCAAGCGCTCGCAGGCCGAGCGCGATGCCCAGCAGCAGCAGGCATCCCGGACCAAGCAGGTGCTTGCCGCCGCGGGCCTGCCGGTGATGGACTCGCCAACCCATATCGTGCCGGTGCTGGTCGGCGATCCCGAGCTTTGCAAAATGGCCAGCGACCGCCTGCTCGGCGTGCACGGCATCTACATCCAGCCGATCAACTACCCGACCGTGCCGCGCGGCACCGAGCGGCTGCGCATCACGCCGACGCCGTTCCATTCGGATGCGCTGATCGCTGGACTGCAGGACGCGCTGGTCGAGACATGGGACGCGCTCGGCATTCCCTACGGCTCGGCGGGACGGCCCTCGGTCGCCAAAAGCGACCGGATCGTTCCGCTGCTG
>NZ_QZXA01000028.1 GCF_003601985.1 Mesorhizobium jarvisii | reverse complement strand
AGCTCGCCCGCCGCCGCGCCGAAGGCAAGCTGATCAACCTCGAACGCCGGCTCAAGGAGGAGCCACTCGACGGCACGATCGGCATCGGTCACACACGCTGGGCCACCCATGGCGTGCCCAACGAGACCAATGCGCATCCGCATTTTTCCGACGGCGTCGCCATCGTCCACAACGGCATCATCGAGAACTTTGCCGAGCTGCGCGACGAACTGGTCCGCGATGGCTATGCCTTCTCCTCGCAGACCGACACCGAGGTCGTGGCGCATCTGGTGGCGCGGGAGCTGGCCAAGGGGCTGAAGCCGGTCGAGGCGGCGCATCAGGCGCTGAAGCGGCTGGAAGGCGCCTTTGCGCTGGCCATCATGTTCAAGGGCGATGAGGACCTGATCGTCGGCGCCCGCAACGGCCCGCCGCTGGCCGTCGGCCATGGCGACGGCGAGATGTTCCTGGGCTCCGATGCCATTGCGCTGGCGCCATTCACCAATTCGATCACCTATCTCGAGGACGGCGACTGGGCGGTGGTGCGCCGCGACAGCGTCGCCATCTTCGACATCGACGGCAGACAAGTCGAGCGCAAGCGCCAGCAGTCGCTGTCGACCTCCTTCATGGTCGACAAGGGCAACCGCCGGCATTTCATGGAGAAGGAAATCCATGAACAGCCCGAGGTGATCTCGCACACGCTGGCGCATTATGTCGACTTCGTCTCCGGCGTCTCCAAGCCACTCGACCTGCCATTCGACTTCGCCAAGATTGGCCGGCTGGCGATTTCGGCCTGCGGCACCGCCTATCTCGCCGGCCTGATCGGCAAATACTGGTTCGAGCGCTATGCGCGGCTGCCGGTCGACATCGATGTCGCCTCGGAGTTCCGCTACCGCGAGATGCCGCTGTCGGCCAATGACGCCGCCTTCTTCATCTCGCAGTCGGGCGAGACCGCCGACACGCTGGCCTCGCTGCGTTATTGCCGCAAGGCCGGCATGAAGATCGGCGCCGTCGTCAATGTGCGCGAATCGACCATGGCGCGCGAATCCGACGTCGTGCTGCCGACACTGGCCGGCCCCGAGATCGGCGTCGCCTCGACCAAGGCTTTCACCTGCCAGCTGTCGGTGCTGGCCTCGCTTGCGGTGCGCGCCGGCGTGGCGCGCGGGGTGATTTCGAAGGAACAGGAAAAGACCCTGGTGCGCGCGCTTTCGGAAGCGCCGCGCTATGCCAACCAGGTGCTCAAGCTCGAAGAGCAGATCGAGCGGATCGCGCGCGAACTGTCACGCTACAAGGACGTGCTCTATCTCGGCCGCGACACCAATTTCCCGCTGGCCATGGAAGGCGCGCTAAAACTCAAGGAAATCTCCTACATCCACGCCGA
>NZ_QZXA01000027.1 GCF_003601985.1 Mesorhizobium jarvisii | reverse complement strand
GCGTTTGAAGGCCGTCGCGTCCTCCGCCGATAACGACGAGCATCGAGTAAGTGGCCGCTGAGGTGACACGGTGGAAGCTGATGGGGCTTGGCGCCCTCGGTGTCACCTGTATGGCGGCGGCGACTCTGGCGTCGCTCGCTACGGCTTATTGGGGCGATATCTGGCGCTTGCTGCGCGGCGGGGGAAGAGTAATCCTTCGGTTCTAGTCTGCGCTATATTCCGAGGGTTAATGCAACAAACAGAGCCGGCGCGAAGGCAAGGCCGATTGCCATGATAACGACGACGACGATGCCAAGTCTCTCCGTTCGTCTGACACGGTCCTCAATGTTGTCGTCCTCCGTTGAAAGGATGAGGTCGAGCGCTGACGAGATATCGGGCGCAGGGGTATTGTTATCATTGGCTGCTTGATTTGCGACGTCGTGGACTGGCGGGCTCTCGACAACGGTCACCGTCTGCCTCGCTTCTAAGAATCTCAAGACGTCACCTCTAAGTCTGATCCGGCCCCCTCCATGAGCGAGGTGCTCGGGGTGCGGTCGTAACGTGATTGCAATGCTTCGGTTGCGGGGGCAGGACTTCAGTCGGGGGGCTCGCCGGACCTTAGCCTCACAGCGGTACGCAAATGCGTGCGTGCCACTGCTCGTCGCCGTCATGGTTCTGGTTTTTGGTTGCCGTCGGTTTGGAGCTTGTGGCAGATCTGTTGATTTCCAGCCCCCACCAGGTCGCTATCTTCGGACGCCCGGGAACATAATGATTGTCGCGCCGTCTTCGGGATCCAGCGGTTTATGCCCAGGTTCTTCATGGTAGAGGACCTGGCGTAGATCGCGCTGATCGACCAACTGTCCGCAGTAGGGACAGGAATAGAAATGGTCTTCTTCTCGTGCTGGCCCGGCGCCATGTCGCTTGCCGTGAATAGGCGGGCCAAGGTCTGAAAGCTTGGTCATAGCGCGTCAACCCGGTTCATCGATCAGCGCTTTTTTCCGCTTGGGCGGGACGTAGCTCTGGACCAGACGCAGCTTGTCCAGATCGACCGTAACCATCGTCCCCAACGTGACCGTGACCTTGTCACCGTCAATTCGCGTAACGTGGCCGGTTAGCTCGATCTGCTGACCCTTCACCAGCTTGGTGGCCGGATCGATTATCGAATGGGGGAAATTGTAGCTCGGGATCGAAACGCTGACGCGGTCTTCCGTGACGCGATTCAGCACCGTCGCCATTATCGCTACTTCGTCGCCGACCTTTATTGCCATGCACTGATTCTGGCGCGGCATACGACTGCGTCAAGGATTAGCGGAAGCTAAATTAATATCGTTCTACCGCGAACTTGAAAACTTCCCTCCGGCCCTGATCCACCACGCGGAACCAATGAGCCTGCACGGTTCGGATCACGAACGGCCCTGCCGTGACCTTGTTCATGGCCTCCAATGCACTGGTTCCGTGGGCGATGTGTAGGGCCAGCAACTCATCGCCCTGCATTTCGTCGATATGGTACTTGGTGGTCATGGACTTCACCGCCGTGTTCTAACCCCAACTTCATCGACCAGTAGAGGTTCCTCACGGCTCGATTGCCCGCCAAAGTTCCGGAACTATTTTAGCAAAAGCTTATTTAGCTGCCGGCTTGTGTGAGTTCCGTGCATGCGTTTGAAGTTCGTCTCGCCCTTGATGCCGACCCTTGTCGAGCAGCCTCCAGAAGGCGACGGCTGGATTCACGAGGTGAAGTTCGACGGCTACCGCTCGCAACTGATCATCGATGAGGACGGCACCAGGATCTACACGCGTAACG
>NZ_QZXA01000026.1 GCF_003601985.1 Mesorhizobium jarvisii | reverse complement strand
CATGAGCACCACCGCGATTACGCCTCCCCCCGTCCCCCTCGGCCGCCGCATAAAACGCTTCATGGCCGACCGGCCGCTCGTCCCGCTGATCATCCTGCTCGTCATCCTGGTGGTGATCCTGCAGATCCTGCGCCCCGGCATCGTCAACGAGCGCTGGATCGCCAACACCATCAAATTCGCCATTCCGCTGGCGATCCTCGCCGGCTGCCAGACCATGACCATGCTGACCGGCGGCATCGACCTGTCGGTCGGCACGGTGGCGACGATGAGCGCCTTCATCATGGCCACGCAAATCGTCAACCAGGACCCGGCTGTCGCCTTCCTGCTGGCGATGATGCCGGCGGTGCTGATCGGCCTGGTCAACGGCATCGGCGTCGGCGTCTTCCGCGTCCACCCGCTGATCATGACGCTGGGCACCAGCCTGATCGGCACAGGCTGCCTGCAGGTCTACCAGCGCACGGTGATCGCGTCGGGCGCGAAAATCCCCGACTTCCTCGCCTGGCTCGGCACCGGCGTCACATCAGGCTTTCCCAACGCCCTGCTGCTGTTCATACCGCTGGCGGCGCTGATCGTCTTCACGCTGGCCCGCACCGGCTTCGGTCGCCTGCTCTACGCCGTCGGCGACAATGAGCGTGCGACCCGCCTCTCCGGCGTGCAGTACTGGCAGGTCATCACGGCGCTCTACGTCACTTCCAGCCTGCTCGCCGGCATAACCGGCCTGCTCTATATCGGCCTGATCAAGGCCCCGTCCCTCTCACTCGCCGAACCGCTGGTCCTGCCCTCGGTCGCCGCCGCCGTCATCGGCGGCACCTCCATCTTCGGCGGCCGCGGCGGCTACACCGGCACCATCGTCGGCGCCCTGATCCTGACCGTGCTGACGACGCTGCTGACGATCCTGCAGATGCCGGAGGGGGCAAGGCGCATCCTGTTCGGGCTGATCGTGCTGTTCGTGACGGCGGCTTATTTGCGGATCGTGGAGGAGCGGTGACAGGAACCTTGAGCGGCAGGCCATGAATTTATCGCCTGCACGCGTCCAGATCTCATCGAAATGCCATCAGCTTCCAGAAAATCGTCGCTTCAGTGGATTTGCCAATTATATTAGTTGTTGTTGAATTATATTTGGCGAGCGCTACTGGTGTCAGAATAACTATTTCCTTCCGGCACTCACTTTCAACCCTTGCTTAACGGCCATGCTTCATTCTGCGAATCGCAGGCAAGGCATTCAAGGATTGCTCGATGCAGATCAGTTCCGACCTCACCGTTACGATACAGAAGCTGCTGTCGGCCAGGAGCGGCCTTGTTGGCACCAGCCAGCAGACATTCGCCAAAGCGGGCACGGCGCTGCGGACCGAGGCCCCGGTCATTCGTCCGGGCGCGACCGGCGACGAGGATGGCACCGAATACGATCTGTTCGGCAGCTTCGGCCAGGCCCCCGATGTGCCGGCGACTTCGTCCGCCTCCTCCACCACCACGGCGGACGACCCCTACATGCATGCCGGCAAGGCCAATTATGGCGAGCTCTATGCCGAGTATACGCGCTTCATCGCCTCGATGATCGAGGCGGACCGCCAGCACAAGGACTCCACCGTCGAGCGCCACTTCATCCCTGCCGGCGAGACGCGGGAGACGGTGATGGCCATGGACGAACATGCCTATATGTGGGCCGTCCAGGACGAGATGGAGGCCGCCGCCGACCGCAGCCCGCAGGCGCAGGGCAACAAGACGATTGCCAACCAGGGCCTGAACTATGGCGACGCCACCAGGATGGCATCCGATGCCTTGTTTAGCCTGCAAAAGGCGTTGCCGGCTCTGAACGACACGCTCGCGCGTCTGACCCCCAAGGCAGTTGAGGAGCGCATGCAAAGTGTCGGCGACGACCCGAAGCTGCAACGTCTGGCGCAACAGGTGGCCAAGAACGACATGCTTTCCGCCAGGAGCAGCCTTCGCTACGTCGACAGGATCGTCAGAAGCGTCGAGAGCGGCTCCAACAAGGTCGATGGCGCCATTCTGGTCAAGAACGGCCAGGGCCAGTACCAGCTTGGTGATTTCTCGATCTCATTCAACGGCCAAGTGATGTTGACCTCCAAGGATACGTTCAAGGCATTCTGAACGCCGCGCGTCGGCGGCTTCCCCGGCGTTGAGCACGAGACCCGCCGTCCGGCGTGAAATACTGGCAGGCCGTCACGGCGCTCCACGTCACCTCGAGCCTGCTCGTCGGCGGACTGCTCCTATCGGCCTGATCAAGGCCCGTCCCTGTCACTCGCCGAACCCCTGGTGCTGCCCTCGGCGGCGGGCGTCATCGCCGGCAACACCCATCATTGGCGAATTACGGTGACAGTGCACTTTTACATCGCCTCGTCGCCCCCTCACCCACCCC
>NZ_QZXA01000025.1 GCF_003601985.1 Mesorhizobium jarvisii | reverse complement strand
AGGAGGGGTGGTCTACCAGGAAATGGACAGGATCTCGAGCTCGCGCTGCCCCAGCTGGACAACATCGCCAACGCTCTTGCCAATCAGCGCGATGGCAACCGGCGAACCATGCGATATGGAAGCTTGCGCCGGGTTGGCCTCATCCTCGCCGACGATGCGGAAAGTCTGGGTGCGGCCATCATCACGCGCGAAGGTAACGGTGTGCCCGAAGGCGATCACGTCATTGGACGTCGGCACCGGCATGAGCTGAGCCGTGCGGACGCGTTCGGCATAATAGGTGACATCGCGAACCGGAACCGCCGACTGCCGTCGCCTCTCGTTGACATCGTCCAGCACGCTGGCGGCCTCCAGCGCCCCCCGGGCGCGAGCCAATTCATCATGCAGCATCTTGAGACCCGCCTCGGTGACGAGGTTGATCCGATCGGAAATAGGGCGAGCCGGCAGGATGGTTTCCGACGCTGCCTCAGCACTTTCCTCCTTGGCAAGGCTACGCTCAATGGGGAGTAACTCCGTGTGGGATGGTGATGGCTACGGATAGACCATGGGCGAAGATAAAGCTTCAACATTCGACGGCGGGCTTTGGGGGAATGTCCACCAAGGGTCGAGTTTCCCTCCCGTGCCTCCAATGCAGGAGCCGGATGGCCCTCTTGCCGCCAAAAGCTGCCGGACGGCAATGCGCCTCAAGTCGGTCTTAAAGGTGAACTCGTCTCCGCCCAGAAGCAGACGTCGTGGATGGCCATGCTGTCGGTAGTAGCCGCGCCATCAGCGGACATTCGACTTGAGGCAACAAATGTTGGATCTAGGCCCGAGCGAGCTATCACGCGTCCAGTGTTGACCAGGAATGAAGCTACGCCAAACCAGCGCGACGGGCGCCTTCTCTGATCGCAGCAATGGCGACAGGATTGGTAACCGGATAGGTGCTGATGAACACCTCAGCCGTGAAGGTCGGGAATTCGTCCTTTAATCGCGCATTGATCCTGGCGACCTGACGCGTTTCATTGAGCATTGCATGAGCCATTGCCAGAAATAGAAGTGTGGCGGGTGAGTCTGGCGCAGATTGACGTAACGCGACCAGCGATTCCCGGTGAAGGCCAAGAACGTAGCTGCATCGCGCAAGCATTCCATAATACCAGGGAACATAGGGATTTAGCCGGACCGCTCGCTTGGCCAATTCGTAGCCCCGCTTCGGATCGCTTCCAACAAGAGCAAGGCTACCTGCAAGAAAGGCAAGTGAGTCAGCGTCATTCGGAGCCGCCGCCAACACTCGGTCATGCTCTTCGACGGCAGCTTCGATATCGCCCTGCAATGCGCGAAGATCAGCAAGCATTATGCGGGCGTAGATATCGGCCGGATCGAGCGCCAGCGCTTGCTTGACACATTTGCTCCAGCTCTCGATCGAGCCGGAAACGTCGTCGGTAAACCCGTTGATGGCGTCCACAGCATGCGCAAGTGCCAACGCGGTCCAGGCTCTTGCAAGACCCGGATCGAGTTCGATTGCGCGCGCCAGCAGTCGTATCGCCTCCTTGTTCGACTCACGGGTGAAAAGGTGTTTCTGCTCGAGCCCAAGCAGGTAGCAATCATAAGCCTGCAAACTTGCTGGTGGCTTCCGCCGAGCCGCATCGCGTCGCAGATTTGCGAGCTGACCGTGACAAGTTGCAAGGACATTGATGACGTTCTCGGTCACGCTGTCCAGCATCGCAAACAGGTTGTTCGCGGACCGATCGTAACGCACGGTCCAGACATCGACCCCTGTGTGGGCGTCGACGAGTTGGACGCGGATGCGCACCATCTGCCCGTCCACTTGAAAACTTCCCTCGATCACATAGTCCGCATTCAACTCTCGTCCGAGGTCTCGCACGTCAACATGCCTTCCCTTGTAGGAAAGCATTGTCTGACGGGCGATCACCGCAAGGTCGCGGTAACGGGCGAGATCAACTATGAGGTCCGCCGACAAACCATCGGCGATACGGGTCCAGCGTTCTTCTCCACTTAGATTGTCGAACGGGAGAACCGCGACGACTGGTGGGCCTGACTCGTCCGTCGAAAGGCTTCCGGGTAGTGCCTGGCTGAGGTCCTGCTGGCGGTGATCGGCAAGGAACGCAGCAAGCGTCACTTTGCTGCGAACATCGAGCTTCCGATAAACGGCCGAGAGATGGGTCCGGACCGTGGTCGGCGCTATGAACAGCGTTTCACCGATTTCGCGATAGGTCATTCCCTCCGCGAACTTTGCCGCGACCACCAACTCCCGATCCGACAAGCCGGCGAGAGGATTGCCTACGGCGCGAAGCATCGTTCCAATTTCCTTCCGCTGCCGACCTGCGGCCAGAACCCGATGACCTTACGTCAGGGTGAAAATACTACAGATGCGACATCGAAAATACTGCATTTGCACGATTCCATCCGACGGGTCAGCATCCTAGCCTCCGCAGGTCGGCAGGATGAGGTCGCTTGGCAGGCCTTGGTCGATTTCAGAACACGGAGTCCTCCATGACAAAGTTGTCTGTCTTGACCGCAGTACTGGTGCTGTCGGTGTCGGCGAGGCCATGCTTGTCCGAAGGCACCCAAACTAACGGCAAACTGATCTCCGAAGAAGCGGTGAAAGCTGCTAGCGCTGAACTGTATTCCGACATCCTCGTGCGAGCATGCAGGAACGGATGGCGGTATCCGCGCAGCTATATCGAAATCGGATTCAGCCGCCACCTGGCGGAGCTGAAACTGCAGCTTGTCGATCAGGGTTACACTGTCGTACCCGACATGACCGCGAATGATCCGCAGGTCTACGGAACGATATCGGGGGCCAAACGCCGTCTGGTTGGCTCGCGCCAATTCAGCTGTTCCCACCCATATTGGCGCGATGAATGACCTTCCCACCCGACGATATGGAATCCGAAAGGCTGGTTTCAGTCCGTAGACCGTCATGGAGCGAACGTCCGGATCCGGTCAGATCCTGACGATGCCCACGCCGCCCATTAATGTC
>NZ_QZXA01000024.1 GCF_003601985.1 Mesorhizobium jarvisii | reverse complement strand
CCGGCGCCGGCGCCGGCCGAGGCGATGAAGCGGTTCACCATCGATGTGACCGAGAGCCTGCACAAGCGCATCAAGGGACAATGCGCCATGCGCGGCGTGAACATGGCCGACACCATCCGGGAGATGCTTGAGAAGGCCTTTCCAGAGCCTAAAGCGTAAAATCGCATTTACGCTTTTACGATTTTACGCCGCCGAAAGATGCCTACAACTCAGGCAGTCCAATTCCCCGCACTCCCGAATCAGGGCTAATGTGCCGTCGTGACCACTTACGCCATCCGAGACGCCGACCTGCTCGCCAAGCTTGAAGAGGCTCGTGGCAAGTTTCTGTTCGACACAACGGTCCGCAATCTTGAGCATCAGCAGGCCGAGCGTGACGCCGACGCCGTAAAGGCAGCCGCGCGGGCGACCCATCTGGCGACGTTGACCAGGGACTCCCGCCGCCGCGCCATCGTCCGCGAAGTTATCGAAAGCGAAGGGCCGTCGCCGGACCTCCTTCGATTCCTGCCGACGCCGCTCGCCATTTGCGGCTTGCCCTACCGCCGCCTCGCAGCGGGGACGCCGTATTTCGAGCGCAAACAGGGCCGCATGGCCGTCACCGTCTCACCAGGCTATCTTCGATCGCCCGATGGCGGGCTGGTCGCCCAGCCTATCCCGTGGGGTCCGAAGGCGCGCCTCATCATGGCGCATCTGAGCACCGAAGCGCTCAAGAACCGCAGCCCGATCGTGGAAACGGCTAATTCGTTGAGCGCGTTCATGCTCGACATGGGCTTCGAGGTGAGGGGAGGGGCCAACGGTTCCATCCAGCCGTTCAAGGAGCAGATGCGCGCCCTCGCGGCCTGTCGCATGGAATTCAGCGCCTGGGACGGTAAGAAGTCGTCTCAGATCGACGTGAAGCCGATGGAGCGTGTGGAGCTGTGGTTCGGTGACCATCCCGACCAGCAGAGCCTCTGGCCCACAACCATCGCCTTTTCGGAGCGTTTTTTCGCCGAGCTGCAGAAACATGCCCTGCCGATCGACGTCCGCGCCTTGCGCGCCTTCTCCAACTCAGCCCGTAAGCTCGACCTGTTGTTCTGGATCAGCTATCGCATCACGCGCCTCAACGAGCGGCTGGTGCTGGACTGGAAACCACTAAAAGAGCAGTTCGGCGAAGGGTTCGCGCGTGATCGCGACTTCCGTGCGCAGCTGGCTGACGACCTTGCCAGCATCCATGAGATCTTCCCGAAGCTCCCCATCAAGCTGACCGACCGGGGCCTTGAAATGGAAGCCGCCGAGGCCTCCGTATTGGCCATTCCTCGCCGCATTCGCGGCTGACCCTTGAATCCGAATCACTTGGACGAAAAAAGCGAGCAATCGCAGCTATTTAGGTACGCTGATTTGGTCGCACTTGGCCGTATAATTTTCCCAAGTGTTTCAAGCCCTTGATGGGGGTGCTACGCTGATTTGGTCGCGCCCGTGCGCTGATTTGGTCGCGGTAACGGAAAAAGGTGCGCTGATTTGGTCGCGGCCGGCCGCTGATTTGGTCGCTCAATCTACGCTGATTTGGTCGCGCCCCTCTTATATAGAACAGAAATACCCAGAAAGACTCCTACAGAAAGCCTTCTTCTTAAAAGCCTTACAGAATCTCAGAAAAAGGGCCTACGGCGTTTTTCAAAATGGGATTTTTAAGAAAAGAGCCCCACCCTTTGTGCACAACAGCATCCTTGCAAGCCTGGCAACATCGTTATGGCTATCAGGAAGGCCGTACAGGCGTTTTTGGACGTCGGGAGGCGTCCGTGCACCGGATAAGGTCAGAAACACGCCCTACGGGCATCTGTGGGGCTTAGTTTGGTTGAACGCCACCCACGAGGGGTGGCGTCCTAACCCTTGACGGTCATCGGCCTCCCGGCCTGTACCGCAGCGGTAGTGAATCACGGATCATTTTCGCGGTCAAATCCGCCGGGAAGGAAATTGCTTTTGAAGGGAAGGTGTCAGAAAATTGTATGACACTGTCATGCTCCGTGCTATAAGGGGACATACGAAAGGCCCAACCATGAGAACCAGCAAACCCATCACCGTGACGCTTGGCAAGCAGCAGCAGAGCGTCGACGCCCGCGTCGAGTCCGGCGCCTACGATTCCGTCAGCGAGGTCATGCGCGCCGCGTTGCGCGCGCTCGATCGGGAAGAGCAGGCCGTGAACGAAGTGATGCGCGCCCGGATTCGGGCGTCGATCGACGACCCACGTCCCAGCCTTTCGGCGGACGAGGCGGAAGCGGAAATGGCCCGGTTCATGACAAGCGAGAGCAAAGCGTCGCGTAGTGCAGCGCGTTAACGTCACCTACCGGCCGCAGGCCATTGCAGATCTGCAGGAGATTTACCGCGTCATTGCCGAGGCCAGCCAGAGCGATCCGGTCGCGACCGGATTTGTTCAGCGGATCATGGCGCGGTGCCGGAAAATAGGCGACGTGCCGAATGGCGGGCGGCCGCGTGACGACCTGGAGCCGGGTCTCCGAATGGTCCCGTTTGAACACACGGCCATCATTGCCTACCGGGTGACCGACCACGTCGAGATCCTCAACGTGTTTTACGGCGGCCGCGACTACGAATCCCTGTATCATGCCGGCGACGCCGACTGACAGTCAGCCTGGTCAGACGCCGCCCGCTGAAGGCAGCTCTAGCGTCGACGATGTGGAAATCCACACCTGTCTCCTTGAGGCCATGCAGCGGGCCAGCCTCAATGATCCTCGGCCCGGTGTGCCGATCGGAGAACTGATTGCGCGGCTTCAGGCCCGTCTCCGCGATTTGACCAAATCCGAAACCTGATCCTATCCGTCCTAACCCTTGTGCAAGTATCCTCGGGGGTGTGGGGGCAGACAGCCCCCACGGGGTAGTCCGGCCGTGGACCTAACCGGAGAGGGCAGGGGGGTGCGGGGGGTCTCCCCCGCTTTCGCGCGGAGCGCGACCGCGCCGATTTTTCAGGACGGTATACACGTGACGCCGAGGTAATGACCGAACACCAGCGGCACGATGAACAGCAGCACGCCGCCGATGGCGAGGCCGCGACCGCCGTCGCTCTTGAAGCCCGAGACGGCCCAAATCACGACCCCGACCGAGGTGATGAGCACGCCGAGTGAACCAGCCAGGTTCACCACGGGTTGGACCAGGTAGCAAAACGCAAACGGCTGTCGCCCGATCCATCCGGCGACATACTGGTCGTAGAGGAACGCGGCAAACAGCGGCACCGCGATGAGTGCGACAAGATTGCCGAGGAGCCGGGATGGTGACATCGGGGAGCGCGTAAGGCGAGAGGGCGGGGCGGGGTTAGCAGCTGAAGTTATCAGAACACAGGATGGGGGTGGTAGGGAAAGTTGACAGTGTAATAGCGCACTTATACATTGCTTCGCAACATAGGTGCCCCGGCAGTCACAGGTTTGCGACTATCCGCCGGGAAGGACTGCCCTTGTGGGCAGGATTTCAGGTGTTGCAGAGGCGTCGCCGACGCACCTTTTTGATGGAGCGTTTTGCATGGCGATCTATCACTTTTCAGGGCAGGTGCTCGGCCGGACTTCCAAGCGGAATCCGGACGGCAGCTGGCGGCCAGGGTCCAAGGTTGTGGCCGCTGCGGCCTATCGATCTGGCGAGCGACTGGACGATGCCAAGCACCGCGAAACTCATGACTACAGCCGCCGCCATGGCGTAGTGCACGCCGAGATCCTGACGCCACCGGGCAGCGCGCCGTGGCTCGGCGATCGGCAGCTACTCTGGAACACGGTCGAAGCCATGGAGGAGCGCAAAGACGCGCAGCTGGCCCGTGAATTTAACATGGCGCTGCCGTTCGAGCTCAGCCACGAGGACCGCGTGGAGCTGGTGCGCGATTTCGCCGAAATCCATTTCGTCCGGCGCGGCATGGTCGCCGACATTGCGCTCCACAATCCCAACCCCGAGGACGGCCAGAGCGAGAAAAATTTCCATGCGCATATGATGCTGACCATGCGCCGCGCGACGGCTTCGGGGCTCGACCCGGTCAAGACCCGCGAATGGAACAGCAAGGAGCTGCTGAAGACCTGGCGCGCCGAGTGGGAGCTCGCCTGCAATCGTGCGCTTGAGCGTGCTGGCAAGAAAACCCGAATTGACCACCGCACGCTTGTTGCCCAGCGCGACGCCGCTCTCGCGGCCGGCGATCGTGCGCGGGCCGCGCAGCTGAACCGGGCGCCGGAGATCCATGTCGGTCCCCGCGCACGCCAGATGGCGCGGCAGGGCCGGCCGCCGGCGAGCCAGGTGCGCGAGGTCGGTGCCTATCGCAAGAAAGCGCCAGCGGCGCCGGCGAAGCGTAGGGAGCGTGATTACCCATCACGCGACAGCGGTACGCGATTGAGTTTTCTGGAGAAGATCCTGAGCGGTAACAACGAGCAGTACCGCCGCAACGTGAAGGCGATCAACCATCGTTTTGACCGCATGAGCCGCAAGGTCGACTACTGGCAGCGGCGCGCCACGTTCTATGCCGAGGGCAAAATCATGGGCAAGGAATTCCGCTTCAACCGGTGGAAAGCGGCCGACGCGGCCAAGCAGAGCGAAGCCGCCATGCGGCAGAGAGCGGCCCATGCGCGCAAGCGCCTGCAGCAACTCGAAAGCGTCATGAAGTTGCTGGAGGGCATCCTTACCACCACGACCAGACGGCGCGAGATTGGCCTGGTGCGGGTGCGGGAGGTCGAAGGCTGGATACGGTCGGTTCGGTCGCGCGGACGGCCAAGTGGCCGAGGTCGTCGGCGGTAACCCTACCAGCTCCGAGCGTCAAGGCACGCTTCGCTCTACGGCCTTGACCCTCAAACCTGGCAGGGCAGGGGCTTGGGAACGGAAAGCCTGATAGTGGGCTTTCCGCCCCATCAATCACGAAGAACCAGCAGAAAGACCGCCCTCCGCTGAAGGCGGCAGCGGCGCGATCGGCAGGACGTGGGCCGAGCCGGTGGGCGTTGCCACCGACATGACAGGGATGCTGTTGACGCCGGCAGGAGGCGTGCCTTGCCACGCGTCCCAGAGTCCGGACCAACGCCAGATCTTCCGATAGTCGATGCGCCGGCCGAAGACCGGGTAGGGGACATGCCGGAACTTGACGATGGCGTGGTGCAGGGGCAAGCGCTGAACCTCGGCGGCATCGAGGAGCCAGTAGCCGCTCTCAGAGAGACCGTTCTGGCGATTGGTGCGCTCCCAGGCCCCAGACGATTGGCTGACCCCGGTTGAGCTCGACATTGAGGTGGTGTTGCCGAGCATGGTGGCGACATACTCGGCGGTGTCGTTGTCGTTGACGCCGAAAAACACGCGGGCCGACGAGTTGGCCAGGAACGCGGCGGCGCCGTCGCCGTAGATCCGGCGCACCTGGGGCAGGTTCTGCCAGATGAGGACGGGCGTGCAGTAAGCCCGCAGGAGGCCGGCCTGCCGTTCCAGGGGGTCGAGCCGGCCGAGCACGGCGACTTCGTCGAGCAGCAACACGACCTTGCGCCTTGGCGGCGCCGTTTTCGCCCGTGTGAGCGTTTTCAGGGTGCAGCCGACCATCACGCGCAGCCAGGTGCCGTAAACCTCCAGGACATCCTCATCCACACAGAGGTAGAGGGTGGAAACCGAGCTCACGAGCTCGGAAAGCGCGAAGGTCGACGACGCCGAAAGCACGCCTGCAGGAGCGCCGGCCGACCACGGTTCGGTCGCCTTCTGCAGGTTCGACAGGATCGACGAAAACTCCTCCGAGAACTGGCCATCCTTGCCGACCGAGCTGGTGAGCGCGCCGGCGGCGGTTTCACGCGCGGCGAGGGAAGGGGAGCTCTCTGCGATCTCTTCGAGCGAAGCGATGAACGTCGCTGATGACCCGACCGACAGCCGGCGCACGCCGGCGAGGTTCCGGCTGGCAAGCGGCTCGTGCAGCGTGTGCAGGATCAGCGCCTTGAGTAGGGAAATGGCCTTGTTGTCCCAATGTTCATCGCGGCCGCTGGGCGTGACCATCAACGAGGCCAGGGCCTGGGCGTCGTCCGCTTCCGAGGGCGTGCCGGCGCGGATGATATCCATGGGATTGAAGCGGTCGGAATGGTGGGGATCGGTGGGGTTGAGCATGCGCACCTGGCCGAGCGTCGCCCGGCGCCGGCGCGTAATGGCGTAGTTTTCACCCTTGGGATCGGTGACCACCATGGAGCCGCGATAAGTCAGCAGTGAAGGGATGACGACGCCCAGGCCCTTGCCGGCGCCCATGGTGGCGAACACCATCACCATGCCATCCTTGGAGAACCGTATCAGGCGGCCGAAGGCGCCCCGGCCGAGGATTACCCCTTCGCCGCGCACAGCTCCATGCCAGATCTGTTCGAAGCGGCCGGCCCAGCGGGACGAGCCATGCGAGCCGCCTTTGCGGCGCACGTAGCGCCGGTAGCGGGCAGGGGAGGTGAGGATTATCCAGACGAGCCACAGAGCCCCGCGAATGACTGCGAAGATGCCCGTTGCAATTGCTTGAAGCACGTCCATGTCACAAGCCTCTCACGGCCGCCGAGCCGCCGCAAACCCAATGCCCGCTGACGCATCACAATCGGGCACGATATTCCTCCACCGACACGAGCGGCGCTTCACTCCGCGCCAGCCAGATTGCTCCGTCCGGCGCCGGCATCACGCGGGGTGTGACCGGCGCAAACAGTTCATCGTCGATCGGCGCTAGGAGCAACTCGACCGGGGACGGAGCCGGTTCCGATACCGCAATGAGCTTGCGGGGAACTCCCTTCATCTTTTCTGGTTGGCGGCCGAGGCGTGCGATCCAGACCGCGCCGTCGGCCGGTAATATGTGCGGCTCCGCTGCATCGAATCCACCGTCATTGAGCGGTTCCGCAAGGCGCAGGGTCGGTGCAGGAACGGCGGTGGACCGATCGAGCTTGGGCGGCACAGAGAAGGGTTGGCCGTTCCTGTGCGCGGCGACATAGAGGAGATAATCCAACCGCTCGAGCAGCTCGGCCGATCGGGGATGCGGAATCATCAGGTGACTGCCTGTAGTCGCATAGATGACGTGGTCGGGGCGGCCGAGAATGGCTGCCGGCGAGCGTCCCGGCGTCGGAGCGGGAGAGGAGGGGGCTGCCGCAGGCACGGAAGCCGCAGGCATCGCCGCGGTTGCGGGCGGCATAATGTTCTGAATGGTCACCTGCACCGGTGCCCCGCCTTCACCGCGTTGTATGATTTGGTTGGGTATCGGCGCCGGCGACGGTTGCACGTCGCGGGCCGGCTGTGATTTGTTAGGCGAAGTCTTGTCAAACCTCGACAGGATGAAGGTCACGAGTTTCCAGCCGAGCAGCCAGCAACCGCGAAAAATCCAGCCGTAGAGCTTCAGAACATCCAATGCCCGCTCCTATCTACGATCAGTACGCCGCCAAGATCTGCCGCCACGCCAGTCTTGCTGCAGGCCTCTACGAGGGCCAGGACTTGAACGACGTCGTTATGGCGTTGCCTCTCGGCGAAGGCCACGCCGTACTTGCCGGCACCGAGTTCGAGGAACTGCCGAGGCTCGGCGAAACCGTCTCGGTCAACAGCCACATGCAGGCCAACTTCTTTGATGTCATCGGAATGGACGCGAAGGAGCTGCATGAGTTTACCGCGCCGATACTGGTGCGGCGCGGCTATATCGAGCGCCTTGAAGGATGGCGTGAGTGGCGCACATTGTCAGTCTGGCTTCTGCAGGAGTATCTTGAGCCGGTGGTGGTGTTCCGAAACACGCCGGTTCCGGTGAAGACCGCCGCATTCGAGCAGACCGACTACTACGTCGCCGATGTGCGCGTGATCTTCAACCGTGCCCAGCCGTTTCATTGGAACGGCTAGAGCGCCTTGACCTGCCCTGGCGTGCTGCAGTTATCGTAGATGACGTTCTGCACCATCTCGTAAAATATCTTTTTCATTTCAAAATCAGCCGTATGGGCTTTCAGCATGTATGGCAGGAAGGCCGAATTGACCCCATGAGGTGATCCCATGCTGATCAGGGACGCCCACGCCGCAACACGGGCAGTGACCGCTATCTGTAGCTCGATGGGTGCTCTGCGCCGATGCGCGCTAAGCTGGGAATCGGCATCCGGTTCAGCATTGATGGCCTCCAAGTAAGACCCTGTTGGTTTCGGCGGCGGTGGTGCCGGCCTTGGCGCGGGACGGTCCGGGGTGCGATCGGAAAGCGAAGGCTGTGGTGTGGATTGGAATAGTGACGCTAACTTCTTGAACATTCGGTGCCCCAAAATGAGCGGATTTAGTGTGTGGACGGTGCTCTCGCGACCGGCGCGGGCGACTATTTGAACAGGCCGCGCTTCGACAAGCCGAATGCGCTTTTCAGCAAGGCGCCACCGACGCCCAGGGCAACTGTCCCGGCGATGCTGGCGGCTTTTTTCCCCGCGCTGGCATATTCAGGAGGCAGCGTCACGTCGCCGCCTGTGCTGACTCGATGCTGGTAAAGTGAGTTGTACACCCAATTGTTGACGTCGACACCGCTCCTGTCGACGGTTCCGTTGGCGTAAGCTTCCACTGCCGAACGGATGGGAGCCGGCACTTCGGCACTACGGCCTGCTTTGGCCGCATCCATGTATCGACTGACGAAAATAGGTGCGAATTGCTGGGCGTATGCTTCGGCGCGACGGTCGACCATTGGTGCTCCCCTGAATTACGGCACCCCAAGCGCCGCTTCAACAGAGGAGCAAAGTTGATTTGCGAAGTAAAGGTGTGTGGCCCCCCGCTCGCCAAAGATTTCTGTTGGCACTATTGGCCAGACGGCCCCAGACTGTTTTGATTGCGTAGACTATGCTAAGGGGCTCCGCCCCTCGCACGCTCAAGAGGGCCGAGCCTCGGCTTCGCCTGCGGCCGCACCCAACCCCTCTTGCCCGCGCTACCCCCGGACCTCGCCGGTCAGGCAGGGGTGCGGGGCACCCTGAATTCCGAACAACAATCAATTCCGTTGGCGCAGGAATATGTTCCTGTTATGTTCCTGCCATGCACAGCGGTCATTCTCTCCTCACGTACATAGGCCAGCCCTCCGACTGGCCGATTGTGCTGCCCGTAATGGGCACGCGGATCTGCGCGGGGTTTCCGAGTCCGGCCGATGATTTCCTCGATGGCGAGCTGGATCTCACCCGTATCCTGGTCAAGAACAAGCCAGCGACCTTCCTGTGGCGCGTGGCGGGCACCTCAATGCGGGACGTTGGCATCTTCGACGGCGACGTCGTCGTGGTGGACCGCAGCGTCAACCCAAAGACGGCGTCGTGGTCGTGGCCGTGATCAACGGCGAAACCAGCCTCAAACTCTTCCGGCGCGGCAATCCGCCGAGCCTCACATTTGCCAACAAGGACATGCCGGCGTTTCCGATGGATGACGTCTCCCAGGTCGAAATCTGGGGGGTGGTGACATGGACGCTGCACAAGCCCCGCGCATAGGGCGGGTGTTCGCGCTGATTGATGGCAATAGCTTCTACTGCAGCTGCGAGCGCGCCTTCGCGCCGGCACTCAATGGCCGGCCGGTGATTGTGCTGTCCAACAACGACGGCTGTGCGGTGGCTAGGACGCCCGAGGCGAAAGCCCTGGGGATCGCCATGGGGGCGCCGTTCTTCAAGATCCGCGATCTATGCCGGAAGAACCAGGTGGCGGTGTTCAGCAGCAACTACACGCTCTATGGCGACATGAGCAGCCGGATGAACGAGATCTACCATCAGTTTGCCCCGGAGGTGGAGGTCTACTCGATCGACGAGAGCTTCCTCGACATCACCGGTCTAGGTGGCGGCAGCTACGTTGCCTACGGGCAGCAGTTGAGGCAAACCGTCCGGACCTGGACCGGCATTCCCACATGCGTAGGCATCGGGCCGACGAAGACGCTGGCCAAATTGGCCAACCGCACCGCGAAGAATCATGCCGAGCTCAACGGGGTCTGCGACTTCAGCGACCTGGCGACCCGGGAAAAATATCTGCCAGCAACGTCGGTGGGCGAACTGTGGGGCATTGGTGGCGCCTCGGCCGCCAAATTGAAGGCAATCGGCGTGGAGACCGTTGGGCAGCTCCGCGCCCTGGACCCGAAGCGTGGCCGTCAGCTGCTGACTGTGGTCGGCGAGCGCACGATCCATGAACTGAACGGCATTGCCTGCTTGGCTCTCGAAACCCTGCCCGTAGGTAGAAAGGGCATTGCAGTGACGCGGAGCTTTGGCCGGCCGGTGACTTCGCTCGTCGAGATGCAGCAGGCGGTGGCGGCCTACGCGACGCGCGCGGCCGAGAAACTTCGCCGGCACGGGCTCTGTGCGGTTCAGGGCGTCGTGTTCATGCACACCAACGCCTTCAATGGCGACAAATGGAGCCATACCAGCAAGGCTGTCGAGTTCCTTGAGCCCACTGACGACACGCAGGAGCTTGTCGCGGCTGCGACCAGGGCAGCAGCTACAGCGTGGCGGGAGGGTTACCGCTACGCGAAGGCTGGCATTATGTTGACCGAGCTCGTGCCCCTTACGATGGCGCAGACGTCCTTGCTGGCGACTATCGACAGGGCGCAGCGTGACCGCCTGAACCAGGCTTTGGATGCCATCAATCTACGGTTCGGCCGTCACACACTCGTGCCGGCAGCGGCTGGCCTGAAGCAGGCCTGGTCGACCAAGTTTGAGCGAAAATCGCCATGCTTCACGACCCGGTGGAAGGAATTGCCGAAAGTCGCTGCCTGAAATCCTCGGTAATCAGGATGAATGCAAGTGCACTTTCCCTGGGCGTTATCCACTGCCCTCCCGCTTTACGGTTGGAGCATGCGTGTTAGTGTGGTGAAGAAAACACCAGGACGACTCAGAATGGCGCGACCCAAAAATCAGAAGCAACCAGCTCGCCTCACGGTGACGCTTGACGAAAACGACTACAAGGAAGTCTGCGCCTTGGCAGCGAACAACGACGTTTCAGCTGCTTGGGTCATCCGTAGAGCGGTCCAGGATTATCTGGGTAGATTACCAGCACCCGAAGCGGCAACCACTCCCGCTAGCGGCATGAAATAACATGAACATCAATCCACGCCATGCTATCAAATTCCAAAAAGATCAATTCAATGCAGTTCGTCCGGGGGGATTTATGTCGTCGTTATATTCTGTTTTACAAAAAGATAGACCTGATTGGGCAAACGAAGAAGAGGTTCGAAAGAGCTGGCTCAAGCACATCGAAAACAGCCTCGGTATCAAATTCCATGCGGAGCGTGGCCGCAACGATGCATCGTACAACCAGGTTATAATCGAGTTCAAAGATCGAGGACTTTTCAAGGGAAGCATCAAGAGCGCAGCCTTTAAAGAAGCTATTTTCGACCGGCTTTCTAAATACATCTCCCGTCGTGCTAAAGCCGAGGAAATACCCCAGGAGGATTACATCGGCATTGCGACCGATGGCGACCACATTAGCTTCGCTTTCTTTAAGGACGGACAAATTGCTCATCGCAACCTGCTGCCATTCAACGAAGCGTCGATCGGCCTCGTAGCTCAGGCCTGCTTTGATTCTAAACGGCGCGCCGTCACGGCCGAAAACCTTGTTGAGGATTTTGGGCACGGGTCTGAGATAGGCCGGGCGATGATGGGCGGCTTGGCTTCCGAGCTCGTCTCACAGGTCAATAAGGGCGGTAACAGCAAGATAAAAATGCTGTTTGAAGAGTGGCGAACACTTTTCGGCCAAGTCGCTGACCTGTCCGCCGCTCAAGCAGCCGAGATAAAAAAACAAATCCCCCTTGAACTCGTACTCCCTAAGGCAGATTCGGTCGCTGCCCTGCTTTTCGTCATCCACACGTACAACGCCTTTGTGATGAAGCTTTTAGCGGCCGAGATAGTGGCCGAATACAAGCTGACGGCACATCCAGATTTTTGCGAACATCTCCTCGGTTACGGCGATGATGACCTGCTGCAAAAACTCGACACAGAGGTTGAGCGAAGTGGCTATTTCGAGGGCGCGCGCATCAAAGGCTTCGTCGAGGAAGCGGTGTTCTCTTGGTATACGGATATCTCACTTTCGCCGAAGGGGCGTGCGGGCATCTGTGACGGGATTAGATCGTTTCTGACGCAGCTGTCCCTTTACCGCATGGATGATCTGAGTGCGGCGCGATCCCGGGACGTGCTGAAGGCCTTCTATCAGGCTCTGGTACCTGAAACACTACGGAAGGCCCTCGGAGAATTCTACACTCCTGACTGGCTCGTCGACATTGCATGCGACCGCGCGGAGGTGGCCGATTGGCATACTGCACGAGTCCTCGACCCGACGTGTGGTTCAGGATCTTTTTTGTTGGAGGCCATCCGTCGGAAACGGGCGACAGGGCTCAAAAAGAAGCTCTCACCGCAGGCTATCCTGAGCAATGTTTTGGAGACAGTTTGGGGGTTCGACCTCAATCCGCTAGCGGTTCAGTCCTCACGTGTGAACTTCCTAATCGCCATAGCGGACCTGGTTGGAGAGGCCAAGATAGAGGTTGAGCTGCCTGTGCTCTTAGCGGACGCAGTATACTCGCCAGCTCATTCACCACAGGTGGATAAGGATTATGTCGAGTACCGGATTGGCAGCGCCCACTCTGATTTGAAGGTGATTTTGCCATGGGCACTAGCCTACGATCGCAAGCGACTAGATGACGCCTTCGTTACGATGGCGGAGGCGGTCGACGACGAACATCCCTATCCAATTGTTGAAAAGAGACTCTTGGAGCGTGAAACGATAACACCTGCTGAAGCGGCGAAATGGCGGGACGCTCTCAGTGATACCTATGGCCAGGTCCTAGAACTCCATAAAAAATCTTGGAATGGAATTTGGTTTCGCATTGTCAGAAACTTCTTCTGGTCTGCGGTTGCCGGCGAGTTCGACGTGGTGATAGGCAACCCGCCTTGGGTGCGCTGGTCCAATCTGCCGGAGATGTATCGAGAGCGCATCAAGCCGACTTGTGAGCAGTACGCTATCTTTTCAGAGACGCCCTTTCATGGCGGCAATGAGCTCGATATCTCAGGAATGCTCACTTACACCGTCGGCGACAAATGGCTGAAACAGGGCGGCACATTAGTTTTCGTGATCACCCAGACGCACTTCCAGTCCCCATCGTCTCAAGGCTTCCGGAGCTTCACCATCAATGATGAAGCGAACCTCATACCCGTTGGAATCGATGACCTCAAAAAGCTGAAGCCGTTTTCGAAGGTGGCGAACAAGACCGCCATCATGAGGCTGCACAAGGTGCCAGCCGACCAACACACGTCATATCCCGTCCCCTATCGTGTCTGGGAAAAGGCAGACGGGTTCTCGGCGTCGATTCCCGAAACAAGTCAGAAGAGCGAGATTTTCAAACGCGTAGCCATAAAGCCATGGGAGGCCACCCCTGTAGATGGTGGCAATTCTCCGTGGGCTATTCTGCCGAAGGGCAGGTTCGCCGCAATGGGCGCTATTCAAGGTACAAGTGATTGGTTGGCAGGGCGAAAGGGCGTTACGACCGACCTAAATGGAATCTATATCGTCAGAATTCTTGCGACGAACAAAGCAGAAAATCTGGTTCAGATTCAGACCCGTCCTGACGCCGGGCGGAGCGATATCGGCCCTGCCAGAACGTTTTGGATAGAGCCGGATCTGCTCTATCCATTGCTCAAAGGAGCAGGTGATTTTTCGGCGTGTGATCTTCATGTAGAAGAAGAGCTGTTCGTTCTGGTACCAAATCGCGCCATCGTCCAGGCAGCCTATCAGGCGGCGGAAAAACAGCTTGCTAAGCTAAAGGCCACATCGTCCTATTTTCGTGCTTTCAAGGATAGGCTCAGCCAGCGGTCAACCTACCGGCTGAGACAGAAGGCAGCGCCCTACTATGCCATCTACAATGTTGGCGCATACTCCTTTGCGCCGTTCAAGGTAGTGTGGGCGGAGCTTTCAACCACCTTTGAGGCGGTTGTGGTTACAAAATCGGCGGTCCCCTTAATGGGTGACCGACCCTACGTCCCGGACCACAAAGTCTACTTCGCAGATTTTGAGGACGAGAGCACCGCGTACTTCGTTTGCGCCATGCTGAATTCATCAATGGTAAGGGAATACGTCGAGAGCCATACGATCCAAATTCAAGTGAGCAATATCTTCAAGCACCTTAGCATCCCTCACTTTAAGCCGGCGAACGCTCAGCACAAAGTGATTGTCGACCTTTGCCAGAAGGCGCATTCCGCAAAGACCGGAAAAACAAAGGCCGATTTGCTGGCGAAACTTGACGTCGCCACAGAAGCGCTACTAACGGCAAAAGCATAGACGAGGCCGAACGAGTCAGCCCGCCGTTATGAAAATCACCCAGATCGAGATAGAAAACTACCGATCCATCAAAGACATAACTTTGCAGCCTGCGGAGCTAATGGCGCTTATAGGGCCGAACAATGCTGGCAAGACGAACATTCTATGTGCCCTAAACTTTGTGCTGGGCGATAGGTGGCCGAGTGCGAATGGCCTCGAACAGACGGATAGATTCAATAAGGAGCCTGGACGCAATATCAGGATCGCCATCAGCTTTGCACGTGGCTTCGGGAATGAGGCGGGTATATCGGCAATCAGCGTCGCTGAGAACGCCGGCCGCCTTTTTGCTCGCTACCGACTTTTTGACAGTGATCAGACTCAGTTTCTGAATGACGCCATTCGGGGTCAGTTTCCCATCGTTTACCTCGACGCCGCACGCAATTTCGATTCTCAGTTCAGCATGTCGCGGTGGTCATTGTTCGGCCGCATTGCACGCCAGCTTCACGAGGATTTTGAGCGAACGGCGCCCCAGCACGTAAAGGAAGCGTTGACTCAGCATCTTTCGGACGCCCAGGAGATCCTCAAAACGCCGCTGTACCGTAGTTTTGAGGAAGCAATCACTGGTGCTTTTCAAGACCAGATCCGGCATGCAATGCAGAACGTCCGGCTGGATTTCCGATCCTTTGATCCACTCAATTTTTACAAGGCCATCTATCCCACGTTAGTTGACGGCGGACACGACAAAAGCCCAGCCGAATCCGGCTCCGGCGTTCGAAATCTCGTGGTGCTAGCTCTCTTCCGGGCTTACGCAGCTGCTTTCCGGAACAGCACCGTATTTGCAGTGGAGGAGCCAGAGATTTATCTCCATCCGCACGCCCAGCGCAGCCTAGCCACCCTCTATCGGGAGATGGCAGTCGCAGGACACCAGGTTTTCTATTCGTCCCATAGCGCCGCCTTTGTTGACGTGTCCCGTTCGGACCAGATTGTTCTGGTGGAAAGGAAAGCTGATGGCGACGATGAAGTTTGTACGCAGATCCGACATGTGCGGGAAAGCCAGCTTCTCGAAGCACGACAGCGCCTCCACCCAGGTATGGCGATGACGCTGGAGAGTGTTCGAGAGCGGTTTCGGAATATCTCGGCCGCCAAGCATGCGGAAGCCTTTTTTGCCAAGGTTGTTCTCCTGGCAGAGGGGCCTTCTGAAGAAGAAGTTCTACCTATTTTTGCGAAGCACCTTGGCATCGATTTTGATGGCTTGGGCGTCTCGGTCGTGAGTAGCGCCGGAAAAAACAACCTCGACAGTTTCTGGCAGCTTTACCAAGCCCACCAAATTCCAACTTTCCTACTTTTTGACAATGACAGTGGGAAAGCTGAAAGGGACAGGGGGATGAATGCGGTTCTCACGCGAATGCTAGGCATCGCCGAGACGGTGAGTCCCGCAGCAATTGTCGGGGAAACCTATGCTATCATCGAAGATACCCTTGAGAGTTTATTGCAAGCTGAAGTCGACGCGGAATCGCCTGGTCATTACGCGCTTCTCAAAGCTGAGGCTCAGAGAGCAGTGGGGAATGGCAAGCCCCTCGTGGCTAGGTTTATCGCCCGTCGCCTAGTTGCCGACAATTTTGTTCCGCCCACGATTGCTCAGATAATTGAAAACGTCCGCGCCATGGCAGATGCGTCCTGACGAACCATGGTTGCAGTTCCATAAATCTATGACGGCGATTTAAGCGGCCGGAAGCGGCGACCAGACGGCGCCATAGCTGAAAACGTCCCCAGGAACACGGCCACGGCGGAGTATGGTATGCCCGAACTGCCGCATAATGTTGCCGACGAACGCTCCGACGGCCTGCTTGGCAAAATCATCGGTTCTGACTTGCGGGAAGTCTCTCGCAATTTCGTGTGAAAGAGCCGCCACTGCGGGGACGGCTACGCGAGAAAGCGCTGCATATTCGGGATAACGGCTCGCGTCCTCAGCAAGCGCCACCAAAGCCCGTCCTAGTTCCCCTGTACGAAATGTACCGTATCGATCGCCAGCCATCGTGAGGTCTCCTTTTCAAGACACCAACATCGCACAGCGGGCTCTTGTAATCAAGGGCACGTTGCGTGCTCTTATTGGAATTCTGTAGCACATCATGTTATCTATGATAATGTTCTTTATCATAGATAATGAAGGGTTTCAAAACATGACGGAGAGGCGAGCAATTCTATTATTTGTCGGATTTCTAACTGTGATAGGCTTGCTCCTATTCCTCCCACAGAGCTATCCGCTGTCCACCCGTATTGCAGCCGTTGGCGGGTTCATTGCGGCTACTGGTGGTCTGATAATTGTTTCTGAAGTGGTTTTGCGTGGCCCGTTCTCTTGGATCGCAAACGATGCAATTGATTTCGCCCTGACTGGGCGGCCAGCCGAAAAATCGGCCAAGGAATTGCAGGACGAGCGCGCCCTCCAATATGTGTTCGGGCCATTCCTCATTGCGGTGGGGACGTTAATAAACGGCTTCAGTGGCTTTGTGGCATGAATGAGATTGCCGTCATCAACGGTACGGCCCTGCCCGAAATACTGAATGTCAGCGAGATCCGCACGCAGACACGTTTCCTCGAGTTCTTCGCCGCCAACATCAGAAATCCCAACACCCGCAAAGCCTACGCTCGCGCCGCCGTGGATTTTCTCGCCTGGTGCGCCGATCGGGACGTGACCGCCCTCCCCGCGATCCAGCCCATGCACGTCGCAGGCTGGATTGAGGAGCTCGGCCGGTCGCATTCCATCCCGACGGTGAAGCAGCGCCTGGCGGCCATCCGCCACCTGTTTGACTGGATGGTTGTTGGGCAGGCGATGCCGAGCAACCCGGCCCACACAGTCCGCGCTCCGAAGTATTCGGCTCGAACCGGTAAAACGCCCGTGCTGTCGCCCCAGGAGGCCCGCCAGCTGCTCGACAGTATCCCGGCGGACACCATTATCGGGCTCCGCGATCGGGCGCTCATCGCCCTCATGACCTATTCTTTCGCGCGCATAGGGGCGGCGATCGGCATGGAGGTCCGCGACTTGTTCGTCCAGAATCGGCGCCTGTGGGTACGATTGCACGAGAAAGGCGGCAAGCGGCATGAAATGCCCTGCCATCACAGCCTCGAGCAATACCTGGATGCATACTTGGACGCCGGCGGCCTGCGGGACCATCCGCGCACCCCCCTGTTCCGGACCATAGGTCGGGGGACGGCACAGCTTTCCGAAAGTCCCCTCACCCAGGGAGATGCCTTTGCCATGATCCGCCGGAGGGCGGCCGGCGCCGGCATCGACACGCTGATCGGCAATCACACGTTCCGCGCCACCGGCATCACCGCCTATCTGAAAAACGGCGGCACGCTTGAGAAAGCGGCCCACATGGCCAACCATGCATCGACAAGAACGACCCAGCTCTATGACCGTCGGCACGACGAGGTCAGCCTCGACGAGGTCGAGCGGATCTTGATCTAGCTCGCCGACAAGGCGGCCAGCATCGGAAAATCGCACTTACGATTTCGCTAATTCCACCAGCCATGACGTTCGTTTCCAGGACGGAGCAAAATGCTATTTGGTTCCATACCAAATCAATCGGTTTGACAAACGGTTTGGGAATACGTATATACCGTTCAGCCGGATAGCTCATGACGAGCAGACCGTAAATCGGAGATGACCGCAAATGTCTAATTCGCTGAGCACACTTTCTGAATCGCAACGCTGGCACCTGATGGTGGACGCGGCAAAGAAGGCCGCCGAGGCACAGGGCTACTCAATGACTCGTGTTCCCGGTCGGGGCCTCTCGAACATTTGGAACATCGCCAAGGATGGCAAGACACAGACGGCTGCCATCCGGACCACGCGCGATCGCTATATTGCGTTCCCGCCGCTCAAGGGTGGCACGAAGTGGAAGACGCTCGATGATGTCGAGACCGTCATCGTTGCAACGGTGGATTCGAAGGAAGACCCGGAAAATGTCGAGGTCTACATTTTCCCGGCCGACGATGTGCGTAAGCGGTTCAACGCCCACTATGCCGCCCGCTCCAAAGAAGGGCAGACGATCAAGGACAATTTCGGCATGTGGGTAGGGCTCGACCGCGACAATCGCGGTATTGCCGCCAGTGTCGGGACGGGCATTTTAGATCACTACAAGCATGTGGCGGTTTATGCGATTTCGGATCTGCTCGCCGATAACGCCTCAGAGGAGGCGCCCGACGACATAGCCGAACAGACTGAGGTGGCTGAGCTCGGCTTTTCTACGATCGCCGAAGTTATGGCTTGGGCAAGAGACCGAGTGGCCCAGCTGGCTGGGGTGCAGACTGATGCCGTTAAACTCGATTTGAAGATCGAGTATTGATCGCCTCATAATCGGCGCGTCCAAATTCCAGGACGCGCCGATCGCTTTAACAAGACGACTCTTGCAGGGGACAATGGGCGCCGCCCCTCGCGCCCGCAAGAGGGCCGAGCCTCGGCTATGCCTGCGGCCGCACCAACACCCTCTCGCAGTTGCTACCCCGGACCTCGCCAGTCGCGCAGGGGTGCAGGGACACCCTTTTCAAAAATGAGCAAATCGGCCGGTGGTACGGCTAGCAGGCGTCAATACCTGTATCCGGTGATGGAAACCTCCGGCTATTTCGGCAATCTCACAGGTGAAGGAGTGACTGCCATGAGCGCCCTCACCCGCCATTTGGCTGCAGACAGCGACGGAGCGTGGACCGTCGTGTTCGAACCCGAGGAACTGCATCTCTACATCGATTTTGTGAGACCGGGTACAGCCGCAGATCCGGCCAGTGGGATGACGATCGAGGACTTCCTGGCGCGGCGGCCCCGTAGTCCCACTGACACGCGGGCAATCGTCAGTCTGGTCGCGTTGGTATGTCGGGCCTTCGCCTAAACATTCGCCACGTTCACACTCCGATCTTGGGATCGTAAAATCGTATTTACGCTTTTGGGACACCCCCCGCTACTGCCTGCAGTAATAGGGGCGGCCGTTGATCATTTTCATGCTGCCATAAGTGCTTGGGCCGCAAGTGTTTGCGGGGCTGTTCGCCAATTGGAGAACAGTGGCCGAAATGGTGCCGGAGACTTCCAGCGGAGCGGTTGGTGTGGCGGTTCCTAGCCCCAACAGGCCATCGCTGGTCAACCTCATGCCTTCGGTTGGAGAGGCCCCTGATAGGTTGGTAAGGAAAGCCAGGCTGTGGCCATTGCCGCCTCCACCCGTCGAAACAGCAGAAATCCGTGCCTCTCTGATGGGGCCTGGTGTTCCGGCGCCGGATCTGAATGAGATTGAAGCGTTGCTGCTGTCGAATATCGTGAGTTTCTGACTGGGATATGCGGTTCCGATGCCGACATTGCCGGATGAATCGATACGCACGCGTTCGGTACTGCCCGCGCCCGTGTAGAAACCGATGAAGCCAGTTGCGCTCGTGTTCGTGAGCTGGAGCGAGCTGAGGCTGGTGGTCATACCTAGGTTATCTCCCGCACCGAAGGGGGTGAAATCCAGGCTAGCTTTCTGGGTTAAACCATCAACGAAGCGGAGATTGTTGGCATAGTTGGTGGCGCCTGCAATGGTCAGGCGGGATCCGCCTAGGGCACTGCGGACCTCAAAGACATTGGCAGCCGGCAAGCTCACTGAAATACCGCCGCCGTTATTGGCGATGATACTGGTGGTGCCGGAGATAATGCGGTCAGGCGTAGCAGCGCCGGCCGCCGCCATGGTTGCCAAGCTTTTCCACGTCCCGCCGCCGTCGCAGAAATCGAAGCTGCTGGAGGCGTAGCGGATGGCGCCGGAGCGGTTGTTGTCACAGGCTTCGCCACCGTTGGCGATGCGGAGGGTGCCAGAGACATGCAAGGTGGTCGACGGTATGTAACCGATCATACCGCCAATACCCATGTTGCCGCCCGCGCTGAAGTAGCCAGTAGAATCAACACTAAAGCGCGTAGTGCCGTTCGTGCGTAGAACCAACCCATCGGCGCCGTTGGTCCCGACAACCATGCTCGAACCACTGTAGTCAATGACGCCTTGTGTGGCCGGTGAACCGGCGCGACTGAGATAGATGTTGCTGCTGGAAACCCCACCGTAAACGTGGAGGGTGCCGGAGGGGGTCGAAGCGCTGATGCCAATGCCAACCATGGCGACGTTGGAGTTGCTGGTGACGTAGAGCATGGGAATGCCACCAATGCGGAGGAAGTGACCGCCACCGCCAACGTTGCCATTGGTATCGTAATAGATGCCCGAGAAGCCCCTAGCCCCGCCTGAGGACTGGCCGAGAAAGAGGTTTTGGTTGGCGGGGGCGCTACCGAGATAGAAGGCGTCGGCAGACTCCTGCATGAAAGTTCTTTTATTTGCGGAAGAATTGCTACTGCCAAAATTTAAGGTGCCATCGAAAATATGCAGTGTGCCGCTAGGCGCGTTGGTGCCCATGCCGACCAAACCGGAGAACAGCGCGGTGTTGGTGACGTAGAGACCTGTCGCTGAGACTATGCCAGTGGTGCTAACCCCGCCTGCGACGAGCTTGCCGCCGTAGAAATACCCTGTCGTGACGCCCGCTTCGGTGATGCTGATGGAATTGCTGTTGCCGTTAGCGATGACCTGGGCCGTGCCACTGATGATGCGGTCGGCCGAGGCGCCAACCAGGCCGGTGAGGCCGGAGCCGTCTCCCACAAACGTGCCGGTGATGGTCGAGCCGCTAACTGTCGGCGCGTCGGCCGGGCAGCCGATATCGCCCCGGCTTGCCTCGCCATAGCAGAGGCGGTTACCGGTGACGCCCATGGTGGCGGAGATATTGGCGACGACGCCCCAATCCTGCGCCCGTACCACGGCCGAAGAGGCGGTCAGAACCGCCACAATCAGCCACACGCGAAGTTGATTTAACACCTCGCAATCATACGGTTTTTTGGACCGGACCGCTACCGGTCCGCCTCTTTCGTAGGCGATGGCGTGGCCGTTATGCCGAGATCCTCGGGGGATGACTCTTCGCGTCGGGTGCAAGCCCCCTCCCCGTTCAAGGCGAAATCGCAGACGCTTCAACCCTTGAGCTGGGATTGGTTGGCTTCTGTATGGATCTCCGTCGGTGGGCAGCGCAGCGCGGCCGGCATCGGTCGGGAGATGCGCCGGCGCCTGGCCTGGTCAATTGGCTGCCCGCTCTTTCGCTACGCTCCCGTGTGGCCATTGACCCTGCCCGTCCGTACCGGGCTCAGGCAAGCCGTCGCCAAGGCTCCCCGACCGGCCGCGACAGGCGCAGCCGGAGAAACCAACGGGAGAAATCTCCATGACACAGAAACAAGCCAAACGACCCAGCCACGAAGTTTACGTGGTCGAAGGCGAAGGCGATAAGACGCACTGGACCAAGGTCGGCGCGGCGTGGCCGCACGACGACGGCGAAGGTTTCAACATCACCCTGAGTGCCCTGCCCCTCAACGGCCGGCTGGTCATTCGCAAACCGAAACCGCAAGAGGACCGGGGGTAATGCACCCCCTCCCCTGCAACACCGTGTTGCTTGGCGACTGCATCGAACAGATGCAGCGCCTGGCGGCCGGGTCGGTCGACTTCATCCTGACTGATCCGCCCTACCTGGTGCGTTACCGCGATCGAAGCGGCCGCACCGTGGCCAACGACAACAATGCCCGCTGGCTGAAGCCGGCGTTCGCCGAAATGCACCGCGTGCTGAAACCCGGAGGCCTGTGCGTCAGCTTCTATGGCTGGGACCACGCCGGCGAGTTCCTCGACGCCTGGCGAGCAGCCGGATTCCGGATCGTCGGGCACTTGGTGCTCTGCAAGCCCTACGCTTCGTCCCGGCGCTTCCTCCGGCATCATCACGAGCAGGCGTATCTTCTCGCCAAGGGCAAGGCCCCCTGCCCTGCCCGGCCGGTGTCTGACGTCATGCCGTGGGATTATACCGGCAACCGCCTTCATCCTACCCAGAAGCCGGTGGCACCGCTGCAGGCGCTCATCGAGAGCTTTAGCAAACCCGGTGACCTGGTCCTCGACCCGTTCTGCGGTTCTGGCTCGACCTTGGTGGCCGCCAAAGCCGTCGGCCGCCGGTTCCTCGGCATCGAGCTCGACAAGCAGCATCAGTTCACCGCATCCATGCGCGTGAATGCCATGGAGTGAGCTAGCCGCCTCGTAAAAGCGTAGAATCGTATTTACGACTTTACGCTTTATCGCAACCGTGCTCGGATACACCCATGCTCTACTTTGCCTACGGGTCCAACATGGACGCCATCCAGATGAAGGCCCGGTGTCCGGGCGCGACGAAAGTCGGCATAGCCCGCCTCCCCGACCACCAGCTCAGCTTCCCGAGGCTGTCTAAGGGGCGCGGATGTGGGGTGTCGTCGGTAACAGCTGCCGACGGGCACGAGGTCTGGGGCGTCGTTTATTGCCTTACGACGGCGGATACCGTGCGGCTTGACGCCAACGAAGGCTTCGTTGCCGGGCGCGAGGCACACCTGAACAGTTACTATCGAACCAAAATCAGCGTCGTCATGAACGATATCGCCATCGAGGTCGAAACTTACATCGGCGTCCCCCAGGAGGCGCCGCCGCTGCCGAATCTTGAATATCTTCGGCTCATTCGCAAAGGCGCGAAAGCACACGACCTACCCGAGGGCTACCGAGCTCTGCTCGATGCCATTGTGGCCTCGGATCAGAAGCCAATCGCATAATCGTAAATACGCTTTTGCAGAAATGTGGCTCAGCAGCCACTGGTCGTTAAGGCTTTGTTAACCAAAGCTGGGCGAAAACTGAAAATCGTGAAATCGTATCGTCGTAGAATCGTAAATGCGACGAACCACAAATACAGAAAGGCGACGGCATGATCATTGGCGTGCTCAACCAGAAAGGCGGTGTCGGCAAGACCACGATCGCCGTGAACCTCGCCGCAACCCTCGCAAAGACCGGTAGCCGCGTGCTCCTGGTCGATGCAGATCCCCAGGGCAGCGCTCTCGCCTGGTCAAGCGCCCGCGCGCTCGCACCGATCTTTTCGGTTGTAGGGATGGCTAAGCCGACCCTGCACCGCGACTTGCCGGATATTGCCAAGGATTACGAGGTCGTGGTGATCGACGGCGCTCCTCGCGTCAACGAGCTCGGGCGCGCGGCCATCCTGGCCAGCGACGTGGTGCTCATCCCGGTACAGCCGTCGCCTTACGATATCTGGGCCGCCGCCGACACTGTCGCCCTCATCCGCGAAGCCCAGCAATTCAAGCCCAATCTGAAAGGCGTATTTGCGATTAATCGTAAAATCGCAAATACGGCGATCGGCCGCGACGTGGTTACCGCCCTTGAGGCTTTCGGAGATATTCCCGTGCTGACAGCCGCGCTGCACCAGCGCGTCATTTACGCGGAGAGCGCAGGGCAGGGGCTTTCCGTCATCGAGGTTGCGCCGCATGGCGACGCCGCCCGCGAGATTGCGAAGCTGGCCTCGCAGTTGTTCAACCAGCAAGAAAGAAAAGTTGCATGAGCCGCAAGACCGTCCCGTTCAACATGCCGACCAAGGCCGCGCCGTTGCCGCCAGCGTCTGACGCCTGGGTAGGCACGGCAACGAACGACGTCCCGGAAGGGAAGGGGGCCAAGGTTACCCAGCTGAAACCGGCGCCGGCGCCGGCCGAGGCGATGAAGCGGTTCACCATCGATGTGACCGAGAGCCTGCACAAGCGCATCAAGGGACAATGCGCCATGCGCGGCGTGAACATGGCCGACACCATCCGGGAGATGC
>NZ_QZXA01000023.1 GCF_003601985.1 Mesorhizobium jarvisii | reverse complement strand
AAGGTCTCATCTGATACCGGAACGTGAAGAATCAATTTGCGAGCGAACGGCATAGTCAGATTGTAGGCCGACGGGTGACTGCTTTCCAGCGTCTCACTGATCCAGCATTTATGAGTTCACGGCCTAGGCCTTGTAGACCACTTGCCGCACATCGATGTAGCTGGCGCGGAAACCGGCTTCGCAATAGTGCAGGTAGAACTCCCAGAGCTTCTTGAAGCGATCGTCGAAGCCGAGCGGCACGATCTTCTCCCAGGATCCCCAGAAACGGTTGCGCCATTCGGCGAGCGTGCGCGCATAGTCATCGGGAAACACGCGCTCACGCAGATGCGCAAGGCCATGATCCTTGCCGAGCGACTTCAGGATCGACGGTGTCGGCAGCATGCCGCCCGGGAACACATACCGCTGGATGAAATCCGGCCTGGCGCGATAGGTGTCGTAGGCGGCCTCGTTGATGGTGATGATCTGCAGGCCCGCAGTGCCGCCGGGCCTCAGGCAGGACTTCATCTTCGAGAAGAACACAGGCCAGTATTTCTCGCCGACCGCTTCGAACATCTCGATCGAGGCGATGCGGTCGTAAGTTCCCGTTTCGTCGCGGTAATCCTGCAGCTTGATGTCGACCTTGTCGGCAAGTCCCGCCTTGGCGATGCGTGCCTTGGCGAAATCGTGCTGTTCGCGGCTGATCGTCAGCCCGGTCACGCGGCAGCCGATTTCGCGCGCCGCGAATTCGGCAAAACCGCCCCAGCCGCAGCCGATCTCCAGCACATGATCCTTTCGGCCGATACCCGTGTCCCTGGCCAGCGCCCGATATTTGGCGGCCTGCGCGCTCTCCAGGTCGTTGGCGCCATGCGTGTAGAGCGCCGAGGAATAGGTCATGCTCGGGTCGAGCCATTCCTTGTAGAAGGCGTTACCGAGATCGTAATGCGCGGAGATGTTGCGCTTCGAACCGGTGCGTGTGTTCTCGTTGAACCAGTGGCGGATGCGCTGGACGGTGTTGATGAGCCAGCTGGCGCCGCCGGCGACGCGTTCGCCGATCGCCGAATTGACCACGAACAATTCCAGGAAACTGGTGACGTCAGGGCTTTCCCAATCGCCGTCCATGTAGGATTCGGCAACGCCGATCGTGCCGCCGGAAAAGGCGCGGCCTGGCAGGCGCCAGTTCTTGAGCACCAGCTCGGCGTCCGGGCCGGGTCCCTTGCCGCCAACCAGAACGGCTCGGCCATCCGGCATCCTGACCTTGAGCGAACCGCGCGGCAGGTTCATCGCCGCCGACAGCACCATGCGCGCCTTGGCCGGCAGGCCCTTGACGATCTCGGCGAAATTGAACTCGTCGAGCCTGACCGCTTCGCCCGGCGCTACGCTATGATGGTCCCCGTCTGCCATTTCATGCCCCTGGATTTCCGTGGTGCCGGCGCAAATTGCCGGGTCACGGTTCTCTTGGATCATTCGCCAGGTTCGAACGTCTTGCCTGGTCCCGGGAGCTCCCAGTGCTTCCCAGTGAATGCCTGCCACAATCTTCCACGTGATGAGGGGGAACTTCAAGAGGCAGGCCACTGGCTGGGCTGTGCCACGTGGCATCTGGGCCTTGCGTAATGCTGCTGTCCACAATCAAAAACGTCTATGGCCGCCGCAGCGCATGTGCGATAGCTTTAGCCATGCGTTATGTAATCGTCATTGCGGCAATCGCGTTCTTCCTGATCTGGGACGGTCTCTACAATCAAGGCCGGTATCTCGACATTTCGGTCAGGGAGCTCAACCACGTCGTGCGTTACGTCACCGGCAAGGCCTGAATATCCCGCCCGAAGAGAGCAACCTGGCGCGTCGTGCGACGTGCCCGTTGCTGCTTGATCAGGTCCCGCACCGTTGAGGCGCGTCGCAAAGACGCGTGGCGCCATGAACGGTTGACGCGAGGAAACCGCCGTCACAAAAGACCCCGGCATTCAGATCGAGGAGGCGGGATTGATCCGGCATATCGTTTTCTTCAGCGCACGGCGCAAGGAGGATGTGGAGGCAGTGCGCAGCGGGCTGCTGGAACTCGGCAACATTCCTCATTCCAGTCTCTTCGAGGTCACTTTGAACACCAAGGTCGACCCGCTGTCGGACGAAGTTGATGTCGTCGTCTACGCCGAATTTCCCGATGACGCGGCGCTGGCCGCCTACAAGGCGCATCCGCTCTATGCGCAGACCACAGCCAAGGTCAAACCTTTGCGCGAACTGCGCTATTCCGCCGATGTCGTGGCCGGCAGCTGATCCCGGGCGCGGTTCTGGATCTCGACACGTCCCGGCGGCCGCCGTGGGGAAATGGCCTTGAACCGCTCTTTGGAATGATGCACACCGCGCCTGATGACCGACAGACCAACCACCGGCACGCATCCGCTTGACCATCTCGTTCTGCCGACCGGGAGCCTCGAGGTGGCGCGAGCCCGGCTCGCTGCGCTGGGCTTCGTCGTCGCGCCGACCGGTATCCATCCCTTTGGAACGGAAAACTGCTGCGTTTTCCTCGCTGACGGCACCTATCTGGAGCCGCTCGCGATCGGCAATGAACAGGCAGCGATCGACGCGACGGCCGCCGGCAACGTCTTCGTCGCGCGCGACCGCCTCTATCGCGACAGCCGCGGCGATGAGGGGTTTTCGGCTGTGGTCCTGGGGACCGACAATGCCGATACCGACCATGCACGCTTTGTCGACGCCGGTCTGTCGGCGGGAGACACACTGAGCTTTTCGCGCGCTTTCACTGATACGTCGGGCAAGAGCGATACCGCATCGTTCAAGCTCGCCTTTGCCGCGACCCGTGGAGCACCCGACGCGTTCCTGTTCGCCTGCCAGCGGATCAATGCGCCAAAGGTGGACCGTGCGGCCTTGCAGGCTCATGCCAACGGAGCCAGCGGAATCCTCGAGGTGGTGGCGGTCAGTGACCAGCCTACCGAACAGAGCAGGCTGGTTTCCGTGGCGGTGAACGATCCTGCCGACGCTAAGGACGGCGCGTTTCTCCTGCCGAATGCAACCTTGAGCGTGCTTGACCCCAAATCTTTCACCGCTCGCTTTGGCATCCCGGCGGGTTCATCCACAAAGCTCCGCTTCGCCGCGATCGTCTTTGCGGTCCGCAGCATCGATGCCGCGTCGAGCCTGCTTGCAGCCAATGCTATACAGCACGATATAGCAGGCGCTGATATTGTCGTGCGGCCGGCATCCGGACAGGGCGCGGCTTTCATCTTCCGGGAGATACAATGAACAAGCCTCAAGTGCCCAATTCGATGGCGCCCAATTCGTCGGTAACGGTCGGTAATGTCGTCTTCGACAACAAGGCGGCCTTGGCGCTGATCGCCGGCCCGTGCCAGTTCGAATCGCGCCAGCATGCCTTCGACATGGCCGGTGCGCTGAAGGAGCTGACGGCCAAGCTCGGCATCGGCCTCGTCTACAAGACCAGCTACGACAAGGCCAACCGCACCTCGCTGTCGGCAACGCGCGGCGCTGGCATGGATGCCGCACTTCCGGTCTTCGATGAATTGCGCAAGGAATTTTCGCTTCCCGTGCTGACCGATGTCCACACCGAGGAACAGTGCGCGATCGTCGCGCCGCATGTCGATGTGCTGCAGATCCCGGCCTTCCTGTCGCGCCAGACCGACATGCTGGTCGCCGCCGCGAAAACCGGCAAGGTCATCAACGTGAAGAAGGGGCAGTTCCTCGCGCCCTGGGACATGAAGAACGTGGTCGCGAAGATCACCGGTTCGGGCAACGCCAACGTTCTGACCACCGAGCGCGGCGCGTCCTTCGGCTACAACACGCTGGTGTCTGATATGCGCGCTCTGCCTGTCATGGCCGAGATCGGCGCGCCGGTGATCTTCGATGCCACGCATTCGGTCCAGCAGCCGGGCGGGCAGGGCGGCTCGTCTGGTGGCGAGCGCCGCTTTGTCGAGACGCTGGCTCGTGCGGCCGTCGCCGTTGGCGTCGCCGGTGTCTTCATCGAGACCCACCAGGATCCCGACAATTCGACGTCTTCCGATGGGCCCAACATGCTGCCGCTGAAGGATATGCCGGCGCTCCTGGAAAGGCTGATGGCTTTCGACCGGATCGCGAAGGGCCGCTGAGCCGGCGCTTCCTGCCTCTGCTTGTGGTTGCGAGGGACCGGTTGTACGCTTGGCCGGCAAATGAGCGTTTTGGCAGGAGGAAGCCAATGTCCGTCGCCCGCGTCACCGAAATCACCTCGTCGTCGAAGAAGAGCTTTCAGGACGCCATCGAGAAGGGAATCGCCCGCGCGGCGAAAACCCTCAAGAACGTGGAAGGCGCCTGGATCCAGGATCAGAAGATCGTCGTCGAGGACGGCAAGATCGCTGCCTATCGCGTCAACATGAAGGTGACTTTCATCCTCGCGGAGTGATTGGTCGCCGCCGAAAAACTCGGGAACTTTCACCCGCGCCCCTCATTGTCAAAGCAGAGTTCAACGACAATGAGGAGCAGACCATGACAACCCAGACAGGCCACACCGAAGCGATTGCCGCTTCGCGCGTCATCGGCACGTCCGTCTACAACAACGAAGGCAAGAGCATCGGCAGCATCGAGGACATCATGCTCGACAAAACGTCGAACGGCATCATGTTCGCGGTGATCGGCTTTGGCGGCTTTCTCGGCATCGGCGAGAAGTACCACGCCGTTCCCTGGGCCAGTCTCGACTATGATGAGGACAAGGGCGGCTATGTCGTGCCCTTCTCCAAGGAGCAGCTGAAGGCCGCACCCGCCTATTCGATCAACGAACTGGCCGGCGCGGACGGCGAGGCGGCGCGCGATGCATCCTATGAGTACTACAAGGTCACGCCCTACTGGCATTGAGGCAACCGCAATAAAAAAGGGCCTCGTTTCGACGAGGCCCTTTTATTCAAAGGCAACGCTATTTGCTGAGGTGCAAAGCCGGCAAGGGCTCGAAAGCCTTCGGTGGCGATTGCTGTGTGTCGCACGACGTCAGGAACGCCGCCGCGATCAGGAACAAACTCACGATACCGCTCAACTCGGACATGGCGAAACTCCTCATGTTTCGCCCCGCGCGACAACAGCCATAACCCGAAATGCATGTCCGGGCGCATGACTTATGATGACAGAAATTTGCGCTTCGTGAATCGGGGAGGCGGCACTATTCGGCCATGGCCGGATTGCCTTTTGCGTCGCTTTGGCTAAGACGGGCGCGACCTTTCGTCAGATCAATCGGGGACATCGCAATGACCGCCATCATCGACATTGTCGGACGTGAAATCCTGGACAGCCGTGGAAACCCGACCGTCGAGGTCGATGTCGTACTCGAAGACGGTTCGATGGGCCGCGCCGCGGTGCCGTCGGGCGCCTCGACCGGCGCCCATGAAGCCGTCGAGCTTCGCGACGGCGGCGCACGCTATCTCGGCAAGGGCGTGCTCAAGGCCGTGGAGGCGGTCAATGGTGAGCTGTTCGAGGCGATCGGCGGCATGGAAGCTGAGAACCAGATCCATATCGACCAGACCATGATCGAGCTTGACGGCACGCCCAACAAGAGCCGGCTCGGCGCCAATGCCATTCTCGGCGTTTCGCTGGCGGTCGCCAAGGCCGCTGCTGACGCCTCCGGCCTGCCGCTCTATCGTTATGTCGGCGGCACCAAGGCGCACATCCTGCCCGTACCGATGATGAACATCATCAATGGCGGCGCCCATGCCGACAACCCGATCGACTTCCAGGAATTCATGATCCTTCCGGTCGGCGCGCCGACTTTGCGCGAAGGCGTGCGCTGGGGCTCGGAAATCTTCCATACGTTGCGCAAGAAGCTGAAGGATGCCGGCCACAACACCAATGTCGGCGACGAAGGCGGCTTTGCCCCGAACCTGAAGAGCGCGCCTGTGGCGCTCGATTTCATCATGGAATCGATCGAGAAGGCCGGCTTCAAGCCGGGCGAGGAAATCGCACTCGGCCTCGACTGCGCCGCCACCGAGTTCTTCAAGGACGGCAACTACGTCTATGAAGGCGAGAAGAAGACGCGCGATCCCAAGGCCCAGGCCAAGTACCTCGCCAAGCTCGCCGCCGACTATCCGATCATCTCGATCGAGGACGGCTTGGCCGAGGACGACTGGGAAGGCTGGAAATACCTGACCGACCTGATCGGCAAGAAGACGCAGCTGGTCGGCGACGACCTTTTCGTCACCAACACAGCGCGCCTGCGCGACGGCATCCGCATGGGCGTTGCCAATTCGATCCTGGTCAAGGTCAACCAGATCGGCTCGCTGACTGAAACGCTCGATGCCGTCGAGACCGCGCACAAGGCCGGCTACACCGCTGTCATGTCGCACCGCTCGGGCGAAACCGAGGATTCGACCATCGCCGATCTCGCCGTCGCCACCAATTGCGGGCAGATCAAGACCGGTTCGCTGTCGCGCTCCGACCGCATGGCCAAATACAACCAGCTGATCCGCATCGAGGAAGAGCTTGGCAAGCAGGCGCGTTACGCCGGCAAGTCGGTGATCAAGGGCTGATCCGAAACATTGAGCTCGGATACTGCACGAAGGGCGGGATCATTCCCGCCCTTTCTCATTTGGCTTGTCGCGGGGCGGTCTCCGTAACCGTCCGTTAAGCACAATCAGGCGAAAAAGGTTGCAGGTCGTTTGAGTTTGCGACCATGGGGAATCGGTCATGTGGACGCGTCAGCACAAGCAGAGAAACACCGGTCGGCTGATCATCCCTTCGCTTTGCGTAGTGTTCCTGGCCTATTTCGGCTTCCATGCCTATCACGGCGAGTTCGGCATCAATTCGAAATATCAGTTGGAAGCCCAGACGGTTGCGCTGCAGGCTCAGCTCGATGCGATCAAGGCGCGCCGGATGGAACTCGAACGGCGCGTTCGGCTCATGCATGACGGCACGCTGGAGAAGGACATGCTTGACGAGCAGGCGCGCAGGGCGCTCAATCTGTCCCAGGCCGATGAAATCACCATCATGTTGCCGGCCTCGTCGAAATAACTGAATTTCAGTTAATCGACAATATTTTCAATGATTTTAATCGCTTAGGCGCATGCCAGCTATGCAAATTCGTCATGGCGCAACGCTCTGACGCGTGTTAGCCTTGCATAAATCGGTGGGGAGAGCTGATCTTCCCAGGGCGGAGTTCATCCTGCCCTAATGTCCGCAAAGAGACGCCAACAGGGAGTGATGCATGGCCACCGCAGCCAGAAAAGCGCCTGCCAAATCGAAATCCGAAGGCAAATCAGGGCTTTCCGCGCCCAAGCCCGCTGAATTCACCAAGGAAGAAGAGCTTGCCGCCTATCGGCACATGCTGCTCATCCGCCGCTTCGAGGAAAAGGCCGGCCAGCTTTACGGCATGGGCTTCATCGGCGGCTTCTGCCATCTCTATATCGGCCAGGAAGCTGTCGTCACCGGCATGAAGATGGCGCTGATCGATGGCGACCAGATGATCACAGCCTATCGCGACCACGGCCACATGCTGGCCATGGAGCTTTCGCCGCGCGGTGTCATGGCCGAGCTGACCGGACGACGTGGCGGCCTGTCGCGGGGCAAGGGCGGCTCCATGCACATGTTCTCCAAGGAAAAGCATTTTTACGGCGGCCACGGCATTGTCGGCGCGCAGGTGTCGCTTGGCACGGGCCTGGCGTTCGCCAACCGCTACCGCGACAACAACAACGTTTCGCTGACCTATTTCGGCGACGGCGCCGCCAACCAGGGCCAGGTCTATGAAAGCTTCAACATGGCCTCGCTGTGGAAGCTGCCGGTGATCTACATCATTGAAAACAACCGCTACGCGATGGGCACCTCGGTGTCGCGCTCGTCGGCCGAAACCAATTTTTCGCATCGCGGCGCCTCGTTCAAGATTCCCGGCATCCAGGTCGACGGCATGGATGTGCGTGCGGTCAAATCCGCCGGCGATCAGGCGACCGAATGGTGCCGCGCCGGCAACGGGCCGATCATTCTCGAAATGCAGACCTACCGCTATCGCGGCCACTCGATGTCCGACCCGGCGAAATACCGCTCGAAGGAAGAAGTGCAGAAGATGCGCTCCGAGCATGACCCGATCGAACAGGTCAAGGCGCGGTTGATCGAGAAGAAGTGGGCGACGGAGGACGAACTCAAGACCATCGACAAGGAGGTTCGCGACATCGTCGCCGACGCCGCCGAATTTGCCCAGAACGATGCGGAGCCGGATCCGTCCGAGCTCTGGACCGATATCGTATTGTAAGGGGAGAGCCAGGACATGCCGATCGAAATTCTCATGCCCGCTCTCTCGCCGACCATGGAAGAGGGCAATCTTTCCAAGTGGTTGAAGAACGAGGGTGACAAGGTCGTAGCCGGCGACGTCATCGCCGAGATCGAGACCGACAAGGCGACGATGGAAGTCGAAGCCGTCGATGAAGGCACGCTTGCCAAGATCGTGGTGCCCGCCGGCACCGAAGGCGTCAAGGTCAACGCGGTGATTGCCGTGCTCGCGGTTGAAGGCGAAGACACCGACAAGGCCGGCGAAGGCATCGGCGAAGAGCCCGCCAAGGCTGAAACGGCTGCACCGGCGCCAGTTGCGGCCAAGGGCGAGGCCTCCGCACCAGTAGCGGCGGCGCCGAAGACCGAGGTTGCCGCAGACCCGGATATCCCCGCGGGCACCGAAATGGTCTCGACCACGGTACGCGAGGCGCTGCGCGATGCCATGGCCGAGGAAATGCGCCGCGACGGCGATGTCTTCGTCATGGGCGAGGAGGTTGCCGAATATCAGGGCGCCTACAAGATCACCCAAGGGTTGCTGCAGGAGTTCGGGCCGCGTCGCGTCGTCGACACGCCGATCACCGAGCATGGGTTTGCCGGCGTCGGCGTCGGTGCGGCGATGGCCGGGCTGAAGCCGATCGTCGAGTTCATGACCTTCAACTTCGCCATGCAGGCGATCGACCAGATCATCAATTCGGCCGCCAAGACGCTTTACATGTCCGGCGGCCAGATGGGCGCTCCGATCGTGTTCCGCGGACCGAACGGGGCTGCCGCCCGCGTTGCCGCTCAGCACTCGCAGTGCTACGCCGCGTGGTACAGTCACATTCCTGGCCTGAAGGTCGTGATGCCGTATACCGCTGCGGACGCCAAGGGCCTGCTCAAGGCCGCGATCCGCGACCCGAATCCGGTCATCTTTCTCGAGAACGAAATCCTCTACGGCCAGTCCTTCGATGTGCCGAAGCTTGATGATTTCGTGCTGCCGATCGGCAAGGCCCGCATCCACAAGCAAGGCAAGGACGTCACCATCGTCTCCTTCGGCATCGGCATGACCTATGCGGTCAAGGCGGAAGCCGAATTGCGCGGCATGGGCATCGATGCCGAGATCATCGATCTGCGAACCGTCCGTCCGCTCGACCTCGACACCATCATCGCTTCGGTCAAGAAGACCAACCGGCTGATCGTGGTCGAGGAAGGCTTCCCGCAAAGCTCGGTCGGCGACCATATCGCCAACCAGGTGTCGCAGCGCGCCTTCGATTTCCTCGACGCGCCGGTCATCACCATTGCCGGCAAGGATGTGCCGATGCCTTATGCGGCCAACCTCGAAAAGCTGGCTTTGCCGAATGTCGGCGAGGTCATCGAGGCGGTCAAAGCCGTCACGTATCGCTGAACCGGCCGGGAGGACAAAATGCCAATCAACATCACCATGCCGGCGCTCTCGCCCACGATGGAAGAGGGCAATCTGTCGAAGTGGCTGGTCAAGGAGGGCGATAAGGTTTCGCCGGGCGATGTCATCGCCGAGATCGAGACCGACAAGGCGACGATGGAGGTCGAGGCCGTCGACGAGGGCACGGTGGCCAAGCTCGTCGTTCCTGCCGGCACCGAAGGCGTCAAGGTCAATGCGCTGATCGCCGTGCTTGCGGCCGAGGGCGAGGATGCGGGCGCCGCCGCAAAAAGTGGTGGCGGTGCAGCACCGGCGAAAGCCGAAGCGCCGAAAGCGGACGCTCCCAAGGCTGAGGCACCAAAGGCTGAACCTGCTGCCGCAGCCGCTTCGAAGGCAGAGCCGGCTCCGGTCGCCAATGGCCATGCGACTGGCGAGCGCACCTTTGCATCGCCGCTCGCGCGCCGTATCGCCAAGGAGGCCGGTGTCGATGTGTCGGCTGTGACCGGCACCGGCCCGCATGGCCGCGTGGTGAAGGCCGATGTCGATGCCGCGATTGCTGGCGGCGGCGCCAAGGCAGCTCCCGCCGCCAAGGCTCCTGCCGGCGCGCCTGCGGCCGCTGCTCCGGCGGTGAAGGCGATGTCGGACGACCAGGTGCTGAAGTTGTTCGAGCAAGGCTCCTACGAACTCGTCCCGCACGACAATATGCGCAAGACGATTGCGCGGCGGCTGGTCGAGGCCAAGTCCACCATCCCGCATTTCTATCTGACGCTCGACTGCGAACTCGACGCATTGCTGGCGCTGCGCACGCAGATCAATGCCGCCGCCCCGATGAAGAAGACCGACAAGGGCGAGGCTCCCGCCTACAAGCTGTCGGTCAACGACATGGTCATCAAGGCGATGGCGATGGCCTTGATGGCTGTGCCGGATGCCAATGCCTCGTGGACCGAAAGTGCCATGGTCAAGCACAAGCATGCCGATGTCGGCGTTGCCGTCTCGATCCCCGGTGGCCTGATCACGCCGATCATTCGGCATGCGGACGAAAAGACGCTGTCGACCATCTCCAACGAGATGAAGGATCTGGCGAGCCGCGCCCGCAGCCGCAAGCTGAAGCCGGAGGAGTATCAGGGCGGCACGACGGCGGTCTCCAACCTTGGCATGTTCGGCATCAAGGACTTCGCCGCCGTCATCAACCCGCCGCATGCGACGATCCTGGCGGTCGGCGCGGGTGAGGAGCGGGCTGTGGTCAAGAATGGCGAGATCAAAATCGCCACCGTGATGTCGGTGACCTTGTCGACCGACCATCGCGCTGTCGATGGCGCGCTCGGCGCCGAACTGCTGGTCGCCTTCAAGCGGCTGATCGAGAACCCGATGGGCATGCTGGTCTAGGAAAGGAAAAGGCTCGTGCGGAAATTCTTCACCAGCCTTTTCGCCTTTTTCATTTCCTGGTTTGCCGGCGGTTTGGTCGCGCTCGGACTGGCCATCGCAACCGATGCGCAGGAAGAATACATTCTGGTGTTCATGGCGTCCGCGCTTGTCACCATCGTCGTGGCGATCGTGTTTTTCGTCGCGCAGTTCTTTTCGAATGCACCCGCGATCATCGACTGGCTGGCCCTTTGCACCATTGTCCTGTTCGTGCTTGTCGGGCTCGGCCTGATCGGCTGGACGTTCTCGCAGCCGGTCGACAAGCGCCAGTGGGGAAGTGACCTTCCAATCGTCGCCGGCCTGGTCTTGCCAAACCTGGCCACGGTGCTGGTTCACTGGCTGTTCGTACGCTGGCGGGTGGGACGCGGATTGATGAATGCACAGGTGAACGCATGAAGACGGTGCTTTGCTACGGCGACTCGCTGACCTGGGGTTACAACGCCGAAGGCGGGCGCCATGCGCTGCAGGACCGCTGGCCAAGCGTTCTGCAGGCGTGTCTAGGCGGTGGCGTCCAGGTCATCGCCGATGGCCTGAATGGCCGCACCACGGCCTTCGACGATCATCTGGCAGGTGCCGATCGCAACGGTGCGCGGCTGTTGCCGACGGTGCTGACGACGCATGCACCGATCGATCTGATCGTCATCATGCTCGGTGCCAACGACATGAAGCCTTGGATTCACGGCAATCCGGTCGCGGCCAAGCAAGGCATCCAACGGTTGATCGACATCGTGCGTGGTCATGACTATCCGTTCGACTGGCCGGCGCCACAGATACTCCTTGTCTCGCCGCCCGTTGTAAGCCGCACCGAAAATGCCGACTTCAGGGAAATGTTTGCCGGCGGCGATGAGGCGTCGAAGCAGCTCGCCCCACAATATGCGGCGCTCGCCGACGAAGTCGGCTGCGGCTTCTTCGACGCCGGCACGGTGGCGCAAACCACACCGCTCGACGGCGTCCATCTCGATGCCGAAAACACGCGAAACATCGGCAAGGCGCTGACATCGGTCGTGCGCGTCATGCTGGAATTGTGACTGAAGGAGAAAATCCGTGGCTGAGAACTACGACGTCATCATCATCGGCTCCGGCCCCGGCGGCTATGTCACGGCGGTACGTTCCGCCCAGCTCGGCTTCAAGACGGCCATCGTCGAGCGCGAACATCTCGGCGGCATCTGCCTCAACTGGGGCTGCATACCGACCAAGGCACTGCTGCGTTCGGCCGAGATCATGCACTATTCCGATCATCTGAAGGACTATGGCCTGAAGCTCGACGGCAAGGTCAGCGTCGACACGTCGGCCGTCGTCGACCGCTCGCGCAAAGTCTCGCTGCGGCTCAATGGCGGCGTTGCCTTCCTGATGAAGAAGAACAAGGTCGACGTGATCTGGGGCGAAGCCAAGCTGTCGAAGCCGGGTGAGGTCATCGTCTCCAAGACGGCCAAGAAGCCGATGGAACCACAGCCGCCTGTGCCGAAGGGCGTCAAGGGAGAGGGCACCTACACAGCCAAGCACATCATCCTGGCGACCGGCGCCCGCCCGCGCGCGCTGCCCGGCATCGAGCCGGACGGCAAGCTCATCTGGACCTATTTCGAGGCCATGGTGCCGAAGGAGATGCCGAAATCGCTGCTGGTGATGGGCTCGGGCGCCATCGGCATCGAATTCGCCTCGTTCTATCGCACCATGGGCGCCGAGGTGACGGTGGTCGAACTGTTGCCGGCGGTGATGCCGGTCGAGGACGCCGAGGTCTCGAAATTCGCGCAAAAACAGTTCGAGAAGCAAGGCATGAAGATCATTCTCGAAGCCAAGGTGACCAAGGTCGAGAAGGGCGCCAACTCGGTCACCGCGCATGTCGAGATGAAGGACGGCAAGGTCGAGAAGATCACCGCCGACCGCATGATCTCGGCCGTCGGGGTCCAGGGCAATATCGAGAATCTCGGCCTTGAAGCGCTCGGCGTGAAGACGGATCGCGGCTGCGTCGTCGTCGACGGTTACGGCAAGACCAATGTGCCGGGCATCTACGCCATCGGCGATGTCGCCGGCCCGCCCATGCTTGCCCACAAGGCCGAGCATGAGGGCGTCGTGTGCGTCGAGAAGATCGCCAATTTCCCCGGCGTGCATGCCATCGACAAGCTCAAGATCCCTGGCTGCACCTACTGCAATCCGCAGGTCGCCTCCGTCGGCCTGACGGAAGCCAAGGCCAAGGCCGAAGGCAAGGATATCCGCGTCGGCCGCTTCCAGTTCGCCGCCAACGGCAAGGCGATCGCGCTTGGCGAGGACCAGGGCTTCATCAAGACCATCTTCGACAAGAAGACCGGTCAGCTGCTCGGCGCCCACATGGTCGGCGCCGAGGTGACCGAACTGATCCAGGGCTTTGTCGTGGCGATGAACTTGGAGACGACCGAGGAAGAGCTGATGCACACCATCTTCCCACATCCGACGCTGTCGGAGATGATGAAGGAGAGCGTGCTCGACGCCTATGGCCGCGCCTTGAACGCATGATAGATTCGCAGCAGGAGACTCAGCCGCGAACGCCGCCGGAACTCGGCGGCAAGGCAGTTCGTTTCCGCATGCATTTTTACGCGCGCAAGGAGAAGGCATATGCACTTGAACGGCGTGGGCTGGATCGCAGCCATCATCATCGGCGGCCTGGCAGGCTGGTTCGCCGAAATGGTCATGAAGAGCAACACCGGCATTTTCATGAACATTATCATGGGTATCGTTGGCGCGGTCGTGTTGAACGCCATCCTGCAGGCCCTCAATTTCGGCCCGTTCGGCGTCGGCTGGACCGCCTATCTGATTACCGGCTTCATCGGTGCCTGTCTGCTGATCTGGGTCGGTCGCCTGGTGCGCCGCTAGTCGGTACCGTTCCCGGCTATGCGAAAACGGTTGTAGCGGCATGCGCCGCTGCAGCCTTTTTCTTTGTGCTGAAAAGTCCTAGATGACGATAAAGTGACGATCGCCGACGGGCGGTCGCGAGAAAAGCCAGGGTTCAGATGGTTACTGTCCTCGACACGATCGCCAACGCACCACGGCTGCGGCACCCCGAGAAGGCGCACAAGCCCGACCAGGAGGTGTTGCGCAAGCCCGACTGGATTCGCGTCAAGGCGCCGGTCTCCAAGGGCTATGCCGAGACGCGCGAGATCGTGAAATCGCACAAGCTGGTGACGGTCTGCGAAGAGGCTGGTTGCCCCAACATCGGCGAGTGTTGGGAAAAGAAGCACGCCACCTTCATGATCATGGGAGAGATCTGCACGCGCGCCTGCGCTTTCTGCAATGTCGCCACCGGCATCCCGACCGCGCTAGATCCCGATGAGCCGGCGCGCGTCGCGCATGCCGTCAAGCAGATGGGGCTGAGCCACGTCGTCATCACCTCCGTCGACCGCGACGATCTTGCCGATGGCGGTGCGCAGCACTTTGCCGATGTCATCCGCGCGATCCGCGCGGCAACGCCGTCGACCACGATCGAAATCCTGACGCCGGATTTCCTGCGCAAGGACGGCGCCCTGGAGATCGTGGTGGCGGCCAAGCCCGACGTCTTCAACCACAATCTCGAAACCGTGCCGTCGAACTATCTGAAGGTTCGGCCGGGCGCTCGCTATTTCCACTCGATCCGGCTGTTGCAGCGGGTCAAGGAACTCGACCCGTCGATCTTTACCAAGTCCGGCATCATGGTCGGCCTGGGCGAGGAGCGAAATGAAATCCTGCAGCTGATGGACGATCTGCGCACGGCCAATGTCGACTTCATGACCATCGGCCAGTATCTGCAGCCGTCGAAGAAGCACCATCCGGTGATCCGCTTCGTCACGCCCGAAGAGTTCCAGTCCTTCGAGACGATCGGCCGGACCAAGGGTTTCCTGCTGGTGGCATCGAGCCCGCTGACGCGCTCATCGCACCATGCCGGCGACGATTTCGCCCGGCTGCGCGCGGCGCGGGAAGCACAGCTTCAGAAGTCGGTCTAGCGCTGGTTGAATGCCGAAATTCGAAGCCACCCGCCGCGTCGCCCATACGCCGCAACAGATGTTTGCGCTGGTGGCCGATGTCGAGGCCTATCCGCAATTCCTGCCGCTTTGCGAAGCGCTGACGGTGCGCTCGCGCAAGGAGCGTGACGGACGTACCGTTCTCCTGGCGGACATGAGCATCGGCTACAAGGCGATCCGCGAGACCTTCACGACACAGGTGCTTTTGAAGCCCGATGAGAACGCCATCGACGTGAAATATATCGATGGCCCGTTCAAATACCTGAGCAATGTCTGGCGTTTCGAGCCCGATGGCGCCGGCTGCGCCGTCCGCTTCTTCATCGACTATGAGTTCAAGAGCCGCATTCTGGGCGCGCTGATGGGCACGATGTTCGACCGCGCCTTCCGCATGTTCGCCGAGGCTTTCGAAAAGCGTGCCGACGTCATCTATGGGGTTGCGCCGGCATGACGCTATCGTAGTGAGTCCATGCCTTATCCAAGCGCGCGCAGGCCGAGTTGCAGCGCATGTCTCACCGTCTCGTGGCGGATGAATTCGCGGCCCTTGTGGCCAAACAGCTGGCGCTCGGCGACAACCGGCTGGCCGGCCAGGGCAAGGCCGAACCAGACGAGACCGACCGGCTTGTCGGCCGAACCTCCGCTTGGGCCGGCAATGCCGGTAACGGCAAGAGAAAGGCTCGCGCGCGAATGCGCCAGCGCGCCGGCCGCCATCTCCAGGACCGTTTCGCGCGAAACAGCTCCATGCGCGTCGAGCGTTTCGGCGGAAACGCCGAGCATGTCCATCTTGGCTTCGTTGGAATAGCTGATGAAGCCGCGGTCGACCACCGCCGAGGAGCCTGCAATGTCGGTGAGCGCGGCAATGATCATGCCGCCGGTGCAGCTTTCCGCTGTCGCCAGCATGATGCCACGTTGCTGGCAGGCCAGCAGCAGGGAGTTTGCGAGTTCGGCGTTGCTCATTCCGGCACCTCGCCGGGAAACACCACGCTGGCAGTGGCGATCGCCGCAATGCCTTCTTCGCGACCGACAAAGCCGAGTTTTTCGTTGGTTGTCGCCTTGATCGAGATGCGGTCGGCGGAAATCCCCAGCATTTGCGACAGGGCCGCCGTCATCGCCTCGCGATGTGGGCCGACGCGCGGCGCCTCGCAGATCAGCGTGATGTCGGCATTGGCGATGCGTCCGCCGCGCTCGCGCACCACTTTCGCCGCGTGTTCGACGAAGATCCGCGACGCTGCACCTTTCCACTGCGGATCGGACGGCGGAAAATGCGTGCCGATGTCGCCGGCGCCGCAGGTCGCCAGCAGCGCGTCGGTCAAGGCGTGCAGCCCGACATCGGCATCGGAATGTCCGGATAGTCTCTTGTCATGCGGAATCGCGACGCCGCACAGTGTAACGTGATCGCCGGGCTCAAAGGCGTGGACGTCGTAGCCGTTGCCGGTGCGGATGTCGGGGAAATGTGTGCGTTCGCTGGAAAGCCGCTGGTGCGCCATGGCGATGTCCCGTGCCCAGGTGAGTTTGACATTGTCCGGCGAGCCCGGAACGAGCTTGACTGGAATCTGCGCCCATTCGGCGATGGCCGCGTCATCGGTGAAGTCCAGCCTGCCTAGTTGATAGGCCTTGTCGTGTGCGGCAAGGATCGGCCCGTAGGGAAAACCTTGCGGCGTTTGCGCCGCGTGCAGCCCGCTGCGGGAAACGGTTTCCGCGACCACGCCGGCGGCCGACTCGCGCTTCAAGGTGTCGGCGATGGGCAGGGCGGGCAACGCCCCCTCGTTCTTGCCGATGGCGGCGATGGTGCGATCGATCAACTCCGCATCGACGAACGGGCGGACGGCGTCGTGAATCAGAACCTGGCCCGGCGCGTGGTCCTTCAGCGCAAGCAGCCCGAGCCGAACGGACTCCTGCCTGGTCGGTCCGCCAATGATGGCAGTGACGCGCTCAGCCTGGCCGCCCGCCGCTTGCCGGAACAATTCGTGGTCGTCGGCGTGGATGGCGACGACGATCCGGCCGGTTCGCGGATGGGCCAGAAACATCTCCAGCGTGTGCGCAATGACAGCGCGGCCGCCAATATTCTGGTACTGCTTGGGTCCGTTGGCCTGCCCGGCACGAGCGCCGCGGCCGGCGGCGACGATCACCACCGCAACCTCACCTGTCGCGCTCGAGTTTTCACTTCCGTCAGTCATGGCGATTGGCTTAGCGCACGATCCCCAAAAGTGTAATTGGTTTTCCGAAAAGATCGTGCGTCAAATATGAACTCCAAAGCCTCCTTCACACGCCATGAAGGACGCGCGGCGCCTTGTCACGGCAAATCCCTAAGGGTCCGGAATTTTCCCAATTGCGCCTCAATGTGACGTCATTCCGCGTTGCACATTGCGGCTGATATGGCTAGAGAATGTGCAACGAATGGACGTGCTTGGTTTTTGTGCATGGTTAACTCAACCAGATTGGCCGCGCCTTTGAACGTCGGCGGCGTGGAAATCCGCAATCGCGTATTCCTCGCGCCGATGTCGGGCATCACCGACGAGCCTTTCCGGCGGCGCGCCCATGCGCATGGCGCGGGCCTGGTTGTATCCGAAATGGTGGCAAGCGGCGAACTCGCCAAGGGAAGAGCCGGCTTCGATCTGCGCATACGTCATTCGGGCCTGCCCGTCCATATGGTGCAGCTAGCCGGCCGCGAGGCGGCATACATGGCCGAAGGCGCGCGGATCGCCGCGGGCGAGGGCGCTGACATCATCGACATCAACATGGGCTGTCCGGCCAAGAAGGTCACCGGTGGTTATGCCGGCTCGGCATTGATGCTGGATCTCGACCATGCGCTGTCGCTGATCGAGGCCGTGGTCGGCGCGGTCAAGGTGCCGGTGACGGTCAAGATGCGGCTCGGCTGGGATGAAGGCGCGCTCAATGCGCCAATCCTCGCGCGCCGGGCCGAGCAGGCGGGCGTCAAGATGGTGACGGTGCATGGCCGCACGCGCTGCCAGTTCTACCAGGGCAAGGCCGACTGGCGCGCCATCGCTCGCGTCAAGGAAGTTGTGTCCATTCCGGTCGTTGCCAATGGCGATGTCTGTTCCCCGGCCGAGGCAGCCGCCATTCTCGATCAATCGGGCGCTGATGCGGTGATGGTCGGGCGCGCGCATTACGGCGTGCCCTGGATCGCCGGTGGCATCGCGGCAGCGGCGGCGGGCCAAACGGCGGCCAACGTGCCGCAGACTGCCGCGGCTCTGGCCGACTATATCGTTGGCCACTACGAGGACATGCTGGCGCTTTATGGCGTCGAGAGCGGTTTGCGCCAGGCGCGCAAACATCTGGGCTGGTATCTCGATCGCCATGCTGTTGGCGTCGCCGACGACCATCGAAAGGCCATCCTGACGACGTTCGATCCGGCTCGCGTCATTGCCTTGCTGCGCAATGTGTTTTCGCGCGATCCGCAACCCTTGAGCCTGCGGAGCGCCGCATGAACGCCACCGCTGGCCAGGGAACTGAAATGGCGGATGCCGCCCAGATCGTCCTCAACACCATCCGCCGCCCGGTGATCATGATCAGCGAGGACGGGTTCATCACCTTCGCCAATGCCGATGCCGAGGACTTCTTTCGCTCCAGCGCGACCATGCTGGCGCGCAACACGCTGTCCAAGCTCGTCCCCTTCGGCAGCCCGCTGCTGACCCTGGTCGATCAGGTGCGCGAGCGCCGGGCTCCGGTCAACGAGTATCGGGTCGATGTGTCGTCGCCACGCCTCGGCATCGAGAAGGTCGTCGATCTCTATGTCGCACCAGTGTCGGAATTCCCGGGCTCCGTCGTGGTCATGTTCCAGGAACGGTCGATGGCCGACAAGATCGACCGGCAGATGACGCATCGCGGTGCCGCACGCTCTGTGACAGGCCTTGCAGCGATGCTCGCCCACGAGATCAAGAACCCGCTCTCCGGCATCCGCGGCGCAGCCCAACTGCTCGAACTGTCCGCCTCCGACGAAGACCGCGCACTGACCCGGCTGATCACCGACGAGACGGACCGCATCGTCTCGCTGGTCGATCGCATGGAGGTGTTTTCCGACGAGCGGCCGATCGATCGCTACCCCGTCAACATCCATGTCGTACTTGACCATGTGAAGGCGATCGCAAAGAACGGTTTTGCGAAGAAAATCAGGATATTGGAGGACTATGATCCATCATTGCCTCCGGTATTCGCCAATCGCGACCAGCTGATCCAGGTGTTCCTGAACCTGGTCAAGAACGCCGCCGAGGCAATCGGCAGCGACCCGCATGGCGAGATCGTGCTGTCGACCGCATTCCGGCCGGGCATCCGCGTTTCGGTTCCAGGCACGCAGGACCGCGTGTCGCTGCCGCTCGAGTTCTGCGTGCGCGACAATGGCTCCGGTGTCTCGGAGGATATCCTGCCGATCCTGTTCGATCCCTTCATCACCACCAAGCCGAACGGCTCGGGGCTGGGGTTGGCGCTGGTCGCGAAGATCGTCGGCGAGCATGGCGGCATCATCGAATGCGAATCGACCCCGCGCGGGACCACCTTTCGCATCCTGATGCCGGCCTGGAAGGAAACGCCGTTCGGCGCTGAAGAAGACGGTGAAGGAGACCGCAAATGACCGTTCGCGGCAATATTCTCGTCGCCGATGACGATGCGGCGATCCGCACCGTGCTCAACCAGGCTCTCTCGCGCGTCGGCCACGAGGTGCGCGTCACGTCCAACGCCTCGACCTTGTGGCGCTGGGTGGCGGCGGGCGAGGGCGACCTTGTCATCACCGACGTGGTGATGCCGGACGAGAACGCCTTCGACATGCTGCCGCGCATCAAGAAGGCGCGGCCGGAGCTGCCCGTCATCGTCATGAGCGCCCAGAACACGTTCATGACCGCAATCCGTGCATCCGAGACCGGCGCCTATGAATATCTGCCGAAACCGTTCGACCTGACCGAACTGCTCAACATCGTCAACCGGGCGCTGTCGGAGCCCCGCCGGCCGAAGATCGATGCGCGGCCCGATGAACAGCCCGAAACGATGCCGCTGGTCGGCCGCTCGGCGGCCATGCAGGACATCTACCGCATGCTGGCGCGCATGATGCAGACCGACCTGACGGTGATGATCTCGGGCGAATCCGGCACCGGCAAGGAACTGGTGGCGCGCGCGCTGCATGAATATGGCCGCCGTCGCGGCGGACCGTTCGTTGCCATCAATATGGCGGCGATTCCGCGCGACCTGATCGAATCGGAGCTGTTCGGTCACGAGAAGGGGGCCTTCACCGGTGCCCAGAACCGCTCCACCGGCCGCTTCGAGCAGGCAGAGGGCGGCACGCTGTTCCTCGATGAGATCGGCGACATGCCGATGGAGGCGCAGACGCGCCTGCTGCGCGTCCTGCAGCAGGGCGAATACACGACGGTCGGCGGCCGCACGCCGATCAAAACGGATGTGCGCATCGTCGCCGCCACCAATAAGGATCTGCGCACCTTGATCAACCAGGGACTGTTCCGCGAGGATCTGTTCTATCGTCTTAACGTCGTTCCGCTGAGGCTGCCGGCGCTGCGTGAGCGCTCCGAGGACGTGCCCGATCTCGTGCGCCACTTCTTCAAGCTCGGCGAGATGGAAGGGCTGCAGACCAAGCGTATTTCGTCCGGCGGCATCGAACTGATGAAACGCTACCCGTGGCCGGGCAATGTGCGCGAACTGGAAAACCTGGTTCGCCGGCTGGCCGCGCTCTATTCACAGGATGAGATCTCCGCCGAAATCATCGAGGCGGAGCTGAAGACCGGAGAGCGCCCCGTGGTGCCCGGCGGCGGCAACCTCATTCCGGACGACCTCTCCATCGGCCAGGCGGTCGAGCATTTCCTGCAGCGCTATTTCGCCTCGTTTGCCGGCGAATTGCCGCCCGCCGGGCTTTACCAGCGCATCCTGTCCGAAGTCGAATATCCGCTGGTCCTGGCCTCGATGACGGCAACCCGCGGCAACCAGATCAAGGCCGCGGAGCTGCTGGGGCTCAACCGCAACACGCTGCGCAAGAAGATTCGCGAACTGGGCGTCAACGTCTACAAATCGTCGCGGCCGGGCTGAACGCTGATCTGACGCACTCTTTTCAGGGGACTGAGCGGCGAAAGATTTCCGCCATTGTCACACTTGTTGCATAATCGCCACAATGCATTGCATAGATCGGACGCAATCATTGGCTCCCAGACGGCGACATGGCTCCGCAGGCACCTGTACTCAACCAACCGCTATTCAGCGAACCCGGCGCGCGCGACGGTCGCCGCTTGCTGGCATTGCCCGGCGTGGTGGCGGTTGTCGGCGCGCTGGTCATGGCGGCCATTTCGTTCACCATCCTGGTCGGCGCGACGCCGATCGCGCCTGACGCCAGGACGACCTGGGCGCTGATCGCGCTCAACGCCGCTTTCGTGCTGTTCCTGATGGCGCTGGTTGGGCGCGAAGTGCATCGCATCGTCATGGCGCGCCGGCACGGCAAGGCGGCTTCGCGCCTGCATGTGCGTATCGTCGCCATGTTCGCGCTGGTTGCCGCCATTCCCGCCATCATGGTGGCCATCATCGCCTCGATCACGCTCGATATCGGCCTTGATCGCTGGTTCGAGATCCGCACCAAGACGATCGTCAATTCCTCGCTGTCGATCGCCGATGCCTATGTCCAGGAAAATGCCCGCAACTTGCAGGGCACGACGCTGTCGATGGCCTATGATCTCGACGCGTCGCGAACACTCTACGGCCTTGATCGCACAGGCTTTCTCGACCTCTTGAACAAGGAGGCGGTGGGCCGGTCGCTGGCCCATGCGGCGCTGATCAAGCCCGACGGTTCGTTCGTCATGAGCGCGCAGACCGATGCCGATTTCGCCATGCCGGAACCGCCGGAAGGCGCAGTCAGCAGCGCCACCGATGGCAAACCGGTGCTGATAGAGCCGCGCACCCGCAACATCATGGGCGCCATCGTCAAGCTGCGCGAGATCGAGGGCCTCTACCTCTACACCATCCGCCTTGTCGATCCCGAGGTGATCAAGGCGAGGCAGATCGTCAGATCCAACACCGACGAGTATCGCAATCTCGAAGACAACAGGCGCACCTCGCAAGTGGCCTTCGCACTGCCCTATCTGTCGCTGACCCTGATCATCATCCTGTCGGCGATCTGGACCGGCATCGCGGTCGCCGACCGTCTCGTGCGGCCGATTCGCCAGCTCATTGGCGCTGCCGACGAGGTGGCGACAGGCAATCTAGACGTCGCGGTTCCGGTCAGGCCTTCCGACGGCGACGTCGCCTCGCTGGGTGACACCTTCAACAAGATGCTGCTGGAGCTGAAATCGCAACGCAACGAGATCCTGTCGGCAAAGGACCTGATCGACGAACGGCGGCGCTTTTCCGAAGCCGTGCTTGCCGGTGTTACCGCCGGTGTCATCGGCGTCGATCCCTACGGCATCGTCACCATCGTCAACCGTTCGGCCGAATCGATGCTGGCCATCTCCGCCAGTGCTGCACTCGGGCAGAACCTTTCCGCCATTCTGCCGCATGTTGGCCGTGTCTTCGAGATCGGCCGCCAGTCGGGCAAGCCCGTCTACCGAGAGCAGGTGACGTTTTTCCGCGCCGGCACGGAACGCACATTCAACGTGCAGATCACCGTCGAGGCGGGCGATGACGGCTCGGAGGAGAAATCCTACGTCGTGACCGTCGACGACATCACTGATCTGGTCCAGGCGCAGCGTTCTTCCGCCTGGGCCGATGTGGCGCGCCGCATCGCCCACGAGATCAAGAACCCGCTGACGCCGATCCAGCTTTCGGCCGAGCGCATCAAGCGCCGCTATGGCAAGGTCATCACCGAGGACCGTGAGGTTTTCGACCAATGCACCGACACCATCATCCGGCAGGTCGAGGACATAGGCCGCATGGTCGACGAATTCTCCGCCTTCGCGCGCATGCCCAAGCCCGAGATGAAGGCCATCGATCTGCGCGAATCGCTGCGTGAGGCGTCCTTCCTGGTCGAGGTCAGCCGCGCCGACATCACCTTCGAGCGGATTTTCGGTAACGAACCGCTCAAGGGCACGTTCGACAGTCGCCTTTTGGCGCAAGCTTTCGGCAATGTGATCAAGAACGCCGCCGAGGCGATCGACGGACTGGAACAAAAGGACGGTTCGCACGGCATAATCCGGATTCAAGCCGGTCGTCAGAATGGCGCGATTCGAATCGACGTCATCGACAATGGCAAAGGCCTGCCGCGGGAGAATCGCCAACGGTTGCTCGAGCCCTATATGACCACGCGCGAGAAGGGCACAGGGCTTGGTCTCGCTATCGTCAAGAAGATCGTGGAGGACCATGGCGGCAGGCTGGAACTTCATGATGCGCCTGCGGATTTCCATGGCGGCCGCGGGGCGATGATCAGCATCATCCTGCCGCCCGCGGCCGTCACGCCGTTGCGCGAAGGCAAGTCGGAACACGAGAGAGAAACTGAAAAGGTCGATAATGGCGTCTGATATTCTCATCGTCGATGACGAGGAAGACATCCGCGAGCTCGTCGCAGGCATACTGAGCGACGAAGGTCACGAAACCCGTACGGCATTTGACGCCGACAGCGCGTTGGCGGCCATTGCCGACCGGGCGCCGAGGTTGATTTTCCTCGACATCTGGCTGCAGGGCTCTCGCTTGGACGGCCTGGCGCTGCTGGACGAGATCAAGACCATGCATCCCACTTTGCCCGTGGTGATGATCTCCGGTCACGGCAACATCGAAACGGCGGTCTCGGCTATCCGCCGTGGCGCCTATGATTTCATCGAGAAGCCGTTCAAGGCCGACAGGCTGATTCTCATCGCCGAGCGTGCGCTGGAAACCTCGAAGCTGCGACGCGAGGTTTCCGATCTCAAGCAGCGCAGCGGCGAGACCTTCGACCTGATCGGCATGTCGTCGGCCATGAGCCAGCTGCGCCAGACCATCGAGCGCGTCGCACCGACCAACAGCCGTGTCATGATCATCGGCCCGTCCGGATCAGGCAAGGAACTTGCGGCGCGCGCCATTCACACGCTGTCGGCCCGCAAGGGCGCGCCGTTCGTGACGCTGAGCGCTGCCAACATCACGCCCGAACGCATGGAGATCGAACTGTTCGGCACCGAATCGAACGGTGTCGAGCGCAAGGTCGGCGCGCTGGAGGAGGCCCATCGCGGCATCCTCTACATCGACGAAGTGGCCGACATGCCGCGCGAGACGCAGAACAAGATCCTGCGCGTGCTGGTGGAGCAGCAGTTCGAGCGTGTAGGGGGCACCAAGCGGGTCAAGGTCGATGTCCGCATCATCTCCTCGACCTCGCAGAACCTGGAAGCCATGATTGCCGACGGGCGTTTCCGCGAGGATCTCTACCATCGCCTGGCGGTGGTTCCGGTGATGGTGCCGGGGCTGGCCGAGCGGCGCGAGGATATTCCCTATCTCGTCGACAATTTCATGAAGCAGATCGCCCGCCAGGCCGGCATCAAGCCGCGTCGCATCGGCGACGATGCGCTTGCCGTTCTGCAGGCGCACAATTGGCCGGGCAACGTGCGCCAGCTGCGCAACAATGTCGAACGCCTGATGATCCTGGCGCGCGGCGACGACGTCGATGCGCCGATCACCGCGGACCTTCTGCCGTCCGAGATTGGCGATGTCATGCCGCGAACGCCGAATCAGTCCGACCAGCACATCATGGCGCTGCCGCTGCGCGAAGCGCGTGAACAGTTCGAGAAGGATTATCTGATCGCCCAGATCAACCGCTTTGGCGGCAACATCTCCAAGACCGCCGAGTTCATCGGGATGGAGCGCTCGGCTCTGCACCGCAAACTGAAGTCGCTGGGCGTCTGACGCGCGGACCTGTGCTGAACCGCGCGTGGTCCAAGCATTTGCCGGTTACGGCGGCGGCGGAATCGCATAAGAAAGCCCGAGAATTTTCCAGGGGTCGCCAATGCCGCGCATTGCCTATGTCAACGGGCGCTACGTCGCCCACGCGGACGCTTCCGTGCATATCGAGGATCGCGGCTATCAGTTCGCCGATGGCGTCTATGAGGTCTGCGAGGTGGCGCGCGGCTTCATCGTCGACATGCCGCGCCATCTTGCCCGGCTCAACCGCTCGCTGACCGAATTGTCGATCGCGTGGCCGGTGGCGCGTAACGTGCTGCCGCTCATCCTGCGCGAAGTGGTCAACCGCAACCATGTCGTCAATGGGCTGGTCTATGTGCAGGTAACGCGCGGTGTCGCCAGCCGCGAGTTTGTTTTCCCGTCGGCGGACACCAAGCCGTCTTTGGTGGTCACTGCCAGAAAGGCCGATCCGGCGGCTGGAGCAAAGCGAGCAGAGACCGGTATCGCGGTCATCACCGTGCCAGAAAACCGCTGGGACCGGGTCGATATCAAGACCGTCGGACTGCTGCCCAATGTATTGGCCAAGCAAAAAGCCAAGGAGGCCGGTGCTCAGGAGGCATGGTTCGTCGACACCGACGGCAACGTCAAGGAAGGCGGCTCGTCGAACGCCTGGATCGTCACCAAGGACGGCGTCCTGGTTACGAGGCCAGCGGATCACGGCATCCTGCGCGGCATCACCCGCACGACCATGTTCGAAGTTGCGGCAAAGCTCGGCCTGAAGATCGAAGAGCGCGGTTTTTCCGTCGCCGAGGCCAAGGCGGCGCGCGAGGCGTTCATCAGTTCGGCTACGACGATTGCCATGCCGGTCGTGGCCATTGACGGCGATCCTGTGGCCAATGGGCATCCCGGCTCAGTGACACTTTCGTTACGGCAGGCCTTTTTTGACATTGCGGAAAAAAGTCCAGCCTGATAACCGCACAGGTGGAATGAACATCAATATATCTCGTTCTGCTTGTCGTTACTGACGACAAGACGGTGTTTGCGCGCTTGACATGTGCCCGACAATTTGGCGCATTGGCTTGCAAACCGAAGGGGATCGGCGAAAGACAAGAACAATGGCGGAACGATCGCAAAACCTTCAGGACCTGTTCCTGAATTCAGTTCGCAAGAGCAAGAACCCGCTCACCATCTTCCTCATCAACGGCGTGAAGCTGACCGGTGTGGTTACTTCGTTCGACAATTTCTGTGTGCTGCTGCGCCGCGACGGTCACTCTCAGCTCGTCTACAAGCACGCCATTTCCACGATCATGCCGAGCCAGCCGGTTCAGATGTTCGATGGCGAGGAAAGCCAGGGCGCCTGATTGGCACGTGAGAAGGACGCGGACGGCACGGTTCGCGGAAAACCAGCGCATCATCCCGGGACGGAAGCCAAGGGGCCGACCCGGGCTGTCGTCATTGTGCCCGTGCTTACCCGCCAGCCGCGCGGCGACGACGACACCAACCGCCCTCGGTTGACGCGCTCGGCGGACGCTCGCCATGACGAGGCGGTCGGCCTTGCGCGCGCCATCAATCTCGACCCTGTCCATACGGCTGTCGTGACGGTCAACGATCCGCGTCCAGCGACCTTGCTCGGCAGCGGCAAGGTTGAAGAGTTCGCCGAGATCGTCAAGGAAAACGACGCCGAGCTGGTCATCGTCGACCATCCGCTGACCCCGGTGCAGCAGCGCAATCTCGAGAAGGAACTGCATGCCAAGGTTCTGGACCGCACCGGCCTGATTCTCGAGATCTTTGGCGAGCGCGCCCGCACCAAGGAAGGCACGCTGCAGGTCGAGCTTGCCCATCTCAACTACCAGAAGGGCCGCCTGGTCCGCAGCTGGACCCACCTTGAACGCCAGCGCGGTGGCGCCGGCTTCCTCGGCGGCCCCGGCGAAACCCAGATCGAATCCGACCGGCGGCAGTTGCAGGAAAAGATCATCAAGCTGAAGCACGAGCTGGAAACGGTGCGTCGCACCCGCGACCTGCACCGCGCCAAGCGCAAGAAGGTGCCGTTCCCGGTGGTGGCGATCGTCGGCTACACCAATGCCGGCAAGTCTACCCTGTTCAACCGGCTGACCGGCGCGGACGTGCTGGCGCAGGATATGTTGTTCGCCACGCTCGACCCGACGCTGCGCCGCGTGCGCCTGCCGCATGGCACGCCGATCATCCTGTCGGACACGGTCGGTTTCATCTCCGACCTGCCGACGCATCTGATCGCGGCTTTTCGCGCGACGCTGGAAGAGGTGGTCGAAGCCGATCTCGTCATCCATCTGCGCGACATTTCCGATCCCGACACGGCGGCACAGGCCGAGGACGTCGAGCGCATCCTGGCCGACCTCGGTGTCGACGCCAGTGATGCCAAGCGTGTGATCGAGGTCTGGAACAAGGTCGATCTGCTGGACGAAGGCAACAGGAGCCGTCTGCTTGCCGATGCCGCCGACGGCAGCAAGGGTCCGCCGATCGCCATATCGGCGGTGACCGGCGAGGGCATCGATGCGCTGAAGGCGGTTATCGAAACGCGCATGGCTGGCGAGCTCGAAGACCTTACGGTGACGATCGAGCCGGCGCAGTTCGGCCTTGTCGATTGGCTGTATCGCAATGGCGATATCGTTTCGCGCACCGACAATGAAGACGGCAGCGCCACCATCTCGCTCAAGGCCACGCAAAGCGCCCGCGAAGAGATTGAAAGCCGATTGCGCCGTAAAAACAACGGCTAGGACGGAGAAATTGCAGGAAAAGCGTATAACGCTTTTCCGTCCTGATTGCCGGCCTATAGGGCCCTACGTCGCGCTCTTCGCTTCCTGCCAGAGCGCTTCCATCTCGTCCAGGGTGGCCTTCTCCAGCGTGTTGCCGGACTTCTCCAGGGCCTGCTCGACATAGTGGAAGCGTGACCGGAATTTTTCGTTGGTGCCGCTCAACGCGGCTTCCGAATCGAGCTTGAGATGACGGCCGAGATTGACGACGGCGAACAGCATGTCGCCGAACTCGTCCTTGATCGAGGCCGTCTCGCCCTTCGCCAGAGCCTCGCGCAATTCGCCGATCTCCTCCTCGATCTTGTCGAGGATGGGGGCTGCCTCGCTCCAGTCGAAGCCGACGCGGGCAGCCTTCTCCTGAAGTTTCAGCGCCCGTGTCAAAGCGGGCAGGGCGACCGGAACACTGTCCAGAAATCCCTTGCCATTGTCTTCGGGGTCGAGGCCGCGCGCGACACGGGCTTGCCGCTTCTCCGCCTTCTCCTGCGCCTTGATCTTCTCCCACATGCCCTTGGCCATGCCGGCGCCGCGGGCTTCCTCGTCGCCGAAGACATGCGGGTGGCGCCGGATCATCTTGGTGGTGATGGCCTGGACGACATCCGGGAAGGCGAATTTACCCGCTTCCTCGGCCATTTGCGCGTGGTAGACGACCTGCAGCAGGAGGTCGCCGAGTTCATCCCGCAGATCACCGAGGTCACCGCGCGCGATGGCGTCCGCCACCTCGTAGGCTTCCTCGATCGTATAGGGCGCGATGGTCGAGAAATCCTGCTCGATGTCCCAGGGGCAGCCGGTCTTCGGCGCACGCAGCGCCGCCATGATCTCGATCAGGCGCGAAATGTCTTTGGATGGCGTCATGCGGCGGATGCTATCCTGCGACCCGACGCGCGGCCAACGCTGTCAGCCTGCAAGGGGGCCTTGTCCACAGCTGAGCCGCCTCAGTCGAGCACGGAGATGATCGCCTTGGCGAGGTCGTCCATGCCGTCCTCTGGCAAACCGGCGACATTGATGCGGCTATCGCCGACCATGTAGACGCCGTACTCGGCACGCAACCGCTCGACTTGCGCTTCCGTGAGACCAAGCCGCGAGAACATGCCGCGATGGCTGGCGACGAAGTCGAAGCGGTCGGAGTTGGACTGCCGGCGCAGCGCCTCGGCGAAAGCCACGCGAAGCCTGAGCATGCGTAGGCGCATCTCTTCCAGTTCGGCTTCCCAGTCGGCGCGCAGGCTTGCGTCTTCCAGCACGATGCGCACCGCCGCGGCACCATGGTCCGGCGGCATCGAATACATTGCACGTGCCGCCGACAGCATCTGGCTCATCGCCACGTCGGCCTGCGCGCTGTCCCTGGCCAGGATCATCGCCGCGCCGACACGGTCGCGGTAGACGGCGAAATTCTTCGAGCAGCTCGAGGCAACGACCATCTCCGGTACTTTCGCCGCCAACAGGCGCAGGCCAATAGCGTCGGCCTCGAGGCCGTCGCCAAAGCCCTGGTAGGCGATGTCGACGAATGGCAGCAGGCCGCGTTCGACGACCAGATCGGTGACGGCCTGCCACTGCGCCGCGTCGAGGTTGGCGCCAGTCGGGTTGTGGCAGCAGCCATGCAGCAGCACCACGTCGCCGTTCTTGGCCGTCCGCAACGCCGCCAGCATGTCGTCGAAACGAACAGCACCAGAGGTCGCATCGAAATAGGGGTATTCGCGGATCTGCAGGCCGGCGGCGCGCATCACCGGCATATGGTTCGGCCAGGTCGGGTCCGACAGCCAGATCGTGGCGTCCGAACGGGTCCGCTTGAGCAGCTCCGCCACCAGGCGAAGCGCACCGGAGCCGCCAGGCGCCTGTGCCGCCCGGATGCGCGTCATGTCCGCGCCCGGCCCGAAGGCGAGCTTGGCCATCACCGCGTTGAACCCGGTGTCGCCCGCGAGCCCGAGATAGGTCTTGGTGTCCTGGCTGTTCAGCAGCCGCTTTTCAGCCTCACGAACGGCGCGCATCACCGGCGTCTTGCCGTCGCGATCCTTGTAGACGCCGACCCCGAGGTCGACTTTGTTGGGTCGCGGATCGGCGCGATAGAGGCCGATCAGGGCCAGGATCTTGTCGGCGGGAGCTGGCTGCAGTTCTTCGAACATCGCTATGGTTCCGTTGGCGCGGCGGAGTGATACGCAAATAGAGCGCACTTCGCCAGCGGTTTAATTGCGCAAAACGGAGGGCGGCACCCAGGGGCGCGGCCTTTCGAAACGATAGCAGCTATTCTCATTGCAGCGTATGCGTCGCTTCGAAAGCGGCTCAAGGAATGACTGCCTCATGCTCGTACGGCTGACGATGATCTGCAACGGCGCCACGGCCGCGACCCGGCGGGGGTCGTTTCCGCTCGATGAGCCGCTGGAGCCGCGCTCGCTGGCGCTGGCGAAGGCGATGCGCGGGACGCTGCGCCGCGCCGACCGCGTGTGGACAGCGCCCGCGCTTCGCGCCCGCCAGACCGCCGAGGCGCTATCGCTGGACGCATCGGTCGAACCGCTCCTGGCGGATCAGGGCTATGGAAGCTGGGCCGGTATGCGTTTTGAGGACCTGCAGGCGGAGCAGCCCGAGGGCATCGCTGCCTGGCTATCAGACCCCAACACAGCGCCGCGTGGTGGCGAGTCGCTGGCTGACGTTGCCCGCCGGGCTTCCGAGTTGATGGACCGGTTGATGGCCAAGCCTGGCCACACAATCGCGCTGACCCATGCCAGCGTCATCCGGACCGCGATCGTGCATGTTCTGGGTGCTCCGCTTGCGGCCTGTTGGAAGATCGATATCGAGCCGCTGAGCATCACCGATTTTCGCAGCGACGGCCGCAGATGGGTGTTGCGCGCCTGCGGTGTAGCCGCGCCCAAATCCGCAACAACGCTTCGCCCTTGAGAGCCAGGCAGGGCGAGGGGATCGCAAACGCGATCCCCCGGCGAAACCACCGGGCATAAGAAAAAAGGCGCGGCTGGGATTAAAATCCCCACATGCTCCGTAAACAGGGCATGAAACGGTCGATGCCACGCTTTGACATCATAGGACAGCTCGGATCGCTGCGGCGCTATGCGCAGTCGCTGACGCGCGACAGCGCGGATGCCGAGGATCTCGTGCATGACGCGCTGGTGCGCGCCTATGAGCGGCGCGGCACCTTCCGCTCCGGCGGAAACCTGCGGGCCTGGCTGCTGTCCATCGTCCACAACGCCTTCATCGACCGCATGCGTTCGCGCCGCTCGGAAGCCGTGCGCATCGAACAGGCCGGATACCTCGCCGATGCCGCCACGCCGGCGCCGCAGGAGCATTCGGTGCGCCTGGCGCAGGTGCGGGACGCCTTTTTCAACCTGCCGGAAGAGCAGCGCTCGGCGCTGCATCTGGTCGCCATCGAAGGGCTTTCCTACCAGCAGGCGGCCAGTGCCACCGGCGTGCCGCTGGGCACGCTGATGTCGCGCATCGGCAGGGCGCGCGCCGCCCTTCGCCAGATGGAAGACGCCGCCCCGGTGCGCGGAAAAAATCATCTCAAGATCGTGGGAGGTGAGCCATGAGCGCTCTTGTCGACCCGGTGACCGACGCCGACCTCGACGCTTATGTCGACGACCAGCTGGATGTCACCCGCCGCATCGAGGTCGAAGCCTTCCTGTCGACTCGCCCGGAGGCCGCCGCGCGCGTCATGTCGGATCTGCGGACCCGCGATGAGCTGCGCGTGGCGCTTGCCGGCTCCAAGGGCATGGCCCGGCCGGCGACCGCTGACGCGGCGCGGCGGCTGGAGAGGGGGCTTGTCCGTGGCCGCATCTTCGGCGTGCTGCAGCGCGCCGCTGCGGTTGCTGCCTTCGTTGCCGCCGGCTGGCTGGCAAACGGCATCATCGGGCCGATGTCGGTGACCAAGGTCGTCGCGTCGCCGCAGCCGCCCGCCTATGTCGACGAGGCCGTGCGGGCACACAGGACGACGCTGGTGCGCGAGACCATGCCCTCGCAGCCGGAAGCGCCCAATTACAGTGCCGGCGAGATCCGTGCTGCGACCGCGATCGTCATGCCGTCGCTGCCAAAGGACTGGAAGGTGCGCGACGTGCAGATCTATCCGTCGCGCTTCGGCCCGAGCGTCGAGGTGGCTGTCGACACCAAGGATATGGGCCTGGTGTCGCTGTTTGCGATCCGGCCGGGAACCTTCGACGTGGTCAAGCCGACCGTCGCGCCGTCGGGCGACATTTCCTCGGCCTATTTCCAGATCGGCGAGGTCGCCTATGCGGTGGTCGCGAAAAGCGGGGTTCATGACCTCGACCGCGCCGCCGAGACGCTCGCCAAAACGCTTTACTGATCGACCCCACGCTTTACTGACCGATCCACAAAGGAGACTGCAAATGAACACGCCCAATCTGGGATATCGCGTCGGCACCGGCGCCCAGGCCGGAGCCGTCTTTGACGAGGGCCTGCGTCAGCACATGGTGCGCGTCTACAACTATATGGGCCTCGGCCTGGTGGTCACCGGCCTGGTCGCCTTCCTGGTGTCGTCGACGCCGGCGCTCTACGTGCCGATCTTCTCCAGCCCGCTGAAATGGGTGGTGATGCTGGCGCCGCTCGCCTTCGTCATGCTGTTTTCGTTCAAGATGCAGACCATGTCGGCGGCCAGCGCTCAGGCAATGTTCTGGGCCTTCTGCGCGGTGATGGGCCTGTCGCTCGCCTCCGTGTTCCTGGTCTTCACCGGCACTAGCATCGCGCGCACCTTCTTCATCGCCGCCACCATGTTCGGCGCCACCAGTCTCTACGGCTATACGACCAGGCGCGACCTGACCCAGTTCTCGTCTTTCCTGATCATGGGCCTGATCGGCGTGGTGATCGCCAGCATCGTCAACATCTTCCTCGGCTCGACCGCGCTGCAGTTCGCCATTTCGGTGATCGGTATCGCCGTCTTCATCGGGCTAACCGCCTGGGACACGCAGACGATCAAGGAACAATATGCCGAGAATTTCGACGCGGAATCGCGCCAGAAGCTGGCTGTTTTCGGTGCTTTCTCGCTCTACCTGAACTTCATCAACATCTTCCAATTGCTGCTGAACTTCACGGGCGAGCGGGAGTAACGACTGTCCGCTGTGGGCAAGGGCGGGGTTCTCGCCCTTGATGCGGAGAGGTGGCCGGAGGAGAAATCCTCCGGCCACAATTCGTTCCTGCAAGACCCGTCTATGCCTTGAGTCCCCAGGAGCTTTTGTTAGTCTGCCGCCGCAGCGGCCTTCAACACCGACGCGCGAGGACATGTGGCACAGGACAGCCAAACGCTTCATGGCGACGGCATCTCGGCCGTTATTGCAGAGCAAGGCGCCGAACTGGTTTCGCTGCAGGATGGGCGGGGATTTGAGTTTCTGTGGCAAGCCGGGCCGGAGTGGCGGCGCCATTCGCCGGTGCTGTTCCCCATAGTCGGCCGGCTGACGGGCGATCGGCTGCGCCATCGCGGCCAGACCTATCCGATGACGCAGCACGGCTTCGCCCGCGACAAACCGTTCACCTGGGAGGAGAGGGGACCCCACTCCTGCACGCTGGTGCTTACCGACGACGCCGACACCCGCGCGCACTACCCCTTCGCCTTTCGCCTTGCCGTGACCTACACGCTGGACCGCCAGCAGCTCGGTGTGACCTTCAAGATTACCAACACCGGTGACGAGCCGTTGCCGGCTTCGATCGGCGCGCATCCTGCATTCAACTGGCCGTTGCTGCCGGAATTGCCCAAGGAGGCCTATCGGCTGACCTTTTCCGACGACGAGCCGGCACCGATCCGCCGCCTGAAGGACGGCCTGCTGCTCACGGAACCGCGGCCGACGCCCATCGATGGCAGGACGCTTGCGCTGTCCGAACGGCTGTTCGATGACGACGCCGTCATCCTGGACCGGCCAGCGAGCACCAGCGTGCGCTATGCGGCCGAGCGCGGTCCGGCGATCGAAATGTCATGGCAGGGAGCCGAGGAGCTCGGCATCTGGTCCAAGCCCGGCGGCGCGCCCTTCCTGTGCATCGAACCCTGGCATGGCATAGCGAGCCCGACCGATTTCGATGGCGAATTCACTGACAAGCCCGGCGTGATGCTGATCGAACCGGGGGCGAAGCGTTCGCTGAGCTACCAGATCGGCCTGGAGCCGGGCCGGCGGTGACCGACCGACGGCCAACCGCAGAATCGACGCCTGGGAGCACCCAATGAAACTCGGCTTCATCGGCACAGGTGCGCTGACTTCAGCCATTGTCGTCGGGCTCAAATCCCTCGATGGCGATCCGGTGTCGGTGGTGTTGTCGCCGCGCAACGAAGAGATCGCGGCGAAGCTCGCTTCCCGCTATCCGAATACACGCGTTGCCGCCGACAATCAGGAGGTGCTCGACGACTGCGATACCGTCATGCTGGCTGTCCGGCCGCAAGATGCCCATCAGGTGCTGCCTGAATTGAAATTTCGGCGCGACCATCACCTCATCAGCCTGATCGCCACGTTGTCGCACGAGGAGATAGCCGGCCTGACCGCACCGGCGAGCCGCGTGACCAAAGCGCTGCCCATGCCGATGATCGCCCGGCGGCTGGGGGCGACGATCATTTATCCGCCTGATCCGGACGTGACCGCGTTGTTCGGCGGACTGGGGAAGGTGATCGAGGTCGAGAGTTCCAGCGAGTTCGACGCGTTGAGCGTCGTGACCGCGACCTATGCCACCTATTTCAAGTACCTCGATACGATCCATCGCTGGCTGAAAGCGCATGATGTGCCAGACACCAAGGGGCGTGACTATATCGCCGCGCTCTTCACGGCGCTCGGGCACGCTCCGGAGACGGCGCCTGAGGCGGACTTCACGCATCTGGCGCAGGACTATGCGACCCGTGGCGGCATCAACGAGCAGGTCCTGAAGGAACTCACGGCCCGCAACGTCTTCGATGCGCTGGCGGAAAGCCTGGACGGCGTGCATCGGCGCATTTCAGCGGTTGGCGCCACCTGACGGGAAAGTTTTGCGATGGGTTTCAAACCTGCCGGGCGATGGTGCCGATCACGTTGACCAGAAGGCGCGCGGCGGTCTGGGCCGACAGGCCGTCAATGTCGGCCGGCGGATAGAGCTCGACAAGGTCGAATCCCGCGATCCTGGTCCTCTTGCCAAGGCCCGCGATCAGGTCGATCGCCTGCGTGTAGGTGAGGCCGCCGGGCGTACGCGCCGCCACGCCCGGCATGATGCCGGGATCAAGGCTGTCGCAGTCGAAGGTGACGACCACCCGTGCGCCTTCCGGAATATGCCTGAGCGCCGCCTCCACGCCTTGTGCATGAACCTCGCGCGCGGTCACGAAACGGCTGCCGTAGTGCTGCGCCGCTTCGACTTCAGCAAGGCACGCACTGCCGACGCCGCGCAGGCCAACCTGCACCATGCCCGCGACATGCGGCATCTCGCTTGCCCTTCGCATCGGGCTGGAATAGGCGTGGCGTTCTCCATGCACCTCGTCGCGCCAGTCGATATGGGCATCGATCTGCAGGATCCAGATCGGTCCGTGATCGGCAAAGCCGGCAAGGAACGGAATGACGACGGAATCGTCACCGCCGAGCAGGATCGGCACGGCCGGCAAGGCCAGGACCTCGCGCGTCCTCGCCTCGATCCGGGCCCTGTTTTCGGCATTGTCGTGCAGGATGGTCGAGATGTCGCCGGCATCGATGCAGCAGACCGGCTTGCCGTCGAACAACGGGCCGCCAAGATCGAAATCCCAGTGCCCGACAAGCGGGGCGTCATCCTGGCTGGCCGCACGGATGGCGTCGGCCGCCAACGCATGGCCACTGCTGTCCTTGCCGGGATAGGTGCTGCCGTGCCCGGCGCCGAAGATCACCGCACGAGGCGTACGGCCATCCGCGAGGCGATCGGGAAGGGCGAGGAATGATGGCGACATTTTCTTGGTGGTCCTTGATGGCACGGACTGGGGAAGTTACCAAGTAACACCGACTGCCGCAAAGCAGGTCGCCTAGCACGGCGCCTTCGATCATCCCTGAATTTTTTGCGATTATAGTCGATTGTCGTGCCGTCGATCTCGCGCTGGATCTGTTCCAGACGCTTCTCGACAGGCGGGCAGACTACTGCCCCGAAAAACGACCTACGTCATATTGGCAGCCTCTTGTGAACTCCTTCACATACAAATTCGTGCGCGGCGTACAGGATATGTCAGAACAGAAAGTTACCCGCCCTTGCGAAAAGATCTTGCAGCAGAAATATAAGATCAAACGAGCAGGACGGTCTTCGCAGATAGGTAACTTTTCGTTCTAGTCGTAATTTGTGGTGGAACCAAACAAAGGAGATCAAAATGTATAAGATCATTACAGTTGCATCAGCATTGCTCATGCTTGCCGCGCCCGCGTTCGCGATCGACTCGACATTCGTGCACAGCCTTCGTGCCGACAATGGTGACTTCGAGGGCCCGGGACAGGTCAAGGGCCAACATCCATTGGCTTCAGGAGAAGCGGTGTATGGGTTCCAGACAGGATCGATCGGGTTGGCTGGTGGCGTTTCGAACTCCAATTGCATGGGGGTTAGCCCGCACCAGTATGACCCTGTCAGCCCCAATTGCCGCAACTGAGATACAAGTGGAGAGCGGTGGCTAGAGCTACCGCTCTCCCGCATCGAGCGGGGAGTGACATTCCTACGGACTGTCAGGATCCGATTTGGCGGCTCTCATTCCGCCCTTGCGAAGTGGCGAACATCAGTTGTCGTTCTGTGACTCGGCCAGATGACGAAGGGCGCCGACGTTGGTTATTCGCAGGCCACCACGCTTGATTGCGATGATCGAGCGGTTGCGCCAACTGTTAAGCGTCTTGTTGACGGACTCTCGCGTGGCGCCCAGGAATTCCGCCAATTCAGACTGGGAAATCGGTATCCAGCCTGACCCATCCGCCATTACGCCAGCCAAGAAGACCAGTCGCTTTGCCAGCCTCGCCTCGATGCCGAAGAAAGCGTGATCCCCAAGTTCGCTGCTGATCCAACGCAGCCGTGTGCACAACAGCTCAATCATGGCCCGTGCCAGAGATGGGTTTTTTTCAATGCGATCGAAGAGTTGCGTCCGGCTGAGCGAGGCTAGATCGCAAGCGGTCAGACAGATGGCGGTTGCGGTGCGCGGGCGCCCGTCGAGCGCGCCAACCTCTCCGACCAGGCTGTGCGCAAGCTCGATATTGGCCACCAGCCTCTGGCCGCCCTGCGAATAGATCGATATCTCCACCGTCCCGCTCATCACCCCGTAAATGCGATCGGATGGATCTTCCTGAACGAAGAGATGCTGGCCTGCCGCGTAGCGTTCGACCTTGCAGCCGCTGAAAAGAAGATCGAATAGGCGTGGGTCAATCCGTGCAAGCCGCGGCAGATCATTTCCATCGTTCGCGTTGCCGGAGGCCATTTTGATTTCCAAATTGCCGCCTCGCTACCCCTGTTCGAGGATCTCCTCGATCGTGGGTGGGAGAAGCGTGGCGCTATGCATGGCGGAGATACCCATGAGGGTTTCGTGCTCGGCCGTCAGGGGCAGGGCGTCGATCGTGCGGTAGAGCCGATCGCGGTGTCCGGGATCAAGCTCACCGTGCTCGGTGAGTGTCTGGAAAGCCGCATGCGGAAACCCCGTCGCGGAGATCAGCGTCTGGATCAGCTTGGGTGTCGGCGGGTGTCCCTCCATCAACGCGACGAAACCAAGGAACGCGATAGGGTGATGGTGATGGATCCAGTAGTACTGCGCTCCCACCAGGCTCGCGACCGTGGGAGATGGTATGCGGCTCAGCGCCGTCGCCCGCTTCACACCCAGCAGTTCAAGGTCATCGAGCAGCAAGTCATCATGCCCCAACTCCTCCTTGACGTGCTCCTTCAGATATCTGGCCAGGCCGGATGCGGCAGGGTCAGCAGCCGCCATTTTGTCCGCCCGCTCCGCTGCTGCTTCGGTCAAGGGCACCGTTGCGCGGATGATTTGGTGCTGAGTGAGCAGGAACTGTGGCCAAAAGTCAGCAAGCCTCGGGTGCGTCACAAGGGTGCGGCATGACTGTGCGTACGGTTGAACCGCAAGATCGATCTTCCGCCGGAGGCGAATGCTCGGCGTAGTAGCGGCCCCAATCTCGATCCCGCTCATGCCGGCATCCCGGTGGTTAAGAAGCATCCCGGTGGTTAAGAAGCGCGGCTAATGAACCTTGATGACGACGTCGACATCTGCTTTCTCCAGGTCCTTCCGCAGCTTCCTTAGGAGGAGTATCTCGCCCCCCGAAAGGCTGGCAAACGTCTCCCAGGCGTCCTGTGGAAGGGCATCCGCCGAGACCTCCATGTCGTCGAGATACTTTTTGACGTGTGGTGGCAATTCTGTTGCCATCGCCCCACCCTCCAGTTATCTTAGACCATCCTAAAATATCCTAGACTAAGACGGGTCTGTCAAGAGAGCGGACTTGCCCTCCGTAAGGCCTGGCCGTACAGTCCATAGGCTAATGAGATATGCTCTTGGGAGCTTGATCTGTTCGACATGCGGATCTGCCAATGCAGCCGAATTGCAGTTCTGTGCGTCCTGTGAATCGCCGCTAACCCAACGAGCTTCCGGTGCCGCCGATACGCGCAAGGTGGTCACGGTCCTCTTCGCTGATATTGTCGACTCGACGGCGTTGGGAGACGAGCTCGATCCCGAGTCGCTTCGCAATCTCATGACCCAGTACTTTCGGGAGATGGGCGCGGTAATTCGTGGTCACGGAGGGACAACCGAGAAGTTCATCGGGGATGCGATCATGGCGGTGTTCGGCATCCCACTCCTGCATGAGGACGACGCGGTGCGTGCGGTTCGAGCCGCAGTTGCAATGCTTCGTGCGCTTCACCGGCTGAACGATGAGTTCGAGGCGCGTTGGGGAATCAGGATCGTGATCCGCATAGGTATGACCACGGGTGAGGTGATCGCCGGGGATCCCAGCCAGGGCGAAACTTTCGCGGTCGGAGACGCGGTCAACATTGCTGCTCGGCTCGAACAAGCTGCCGGGCCAGGGCAGGTCCTGATCGGAGACGCGACGTATCGGCTGGTCCGCGATGTCGCGATGACATCGCCGATCGAGCCGCTTCGCGTGAAGGGGAAGTCAGAGCCCGTGGCCGCCTGGAACCTCGTGGATGTGGCACCCGCGGCCCTCGCTGCCCGTGGTCTCGAATCCCCTCTTATCGGTCGCGACAAAGAAGTCGCCGCAATCGGCGAGATGTTCGAAAGGACGGTCAAATCTCGATTATGCGAAGTCGTAACGGTGATGGGCCCGGCGGGAATCGGCAAGTCCCGGCTGACGCGTGAATTTCTTCCCCGACTCGAAAGGACAACGATGGTCGTGGGGGGGCGATGCCTGCCATACGGCGAGGGTATTACCTTTTGGCCCATCATCGAGGTGCTAAAGGCCGCGGCGGGCATCACGGATAGTCACTCGCCCGACGATGCTCGCGCAAAGATTGGCAAATTGCTGGAAGGCCCCGATGCCGCGCTGGTCGTCGAACGCCTGTCGGCACTCATGGGCCTCACCCGCGCGACGCCTGGTGTTCAAGAGACGTTCTGGGCCGTGCGCAAGCTGTTCGGCAAGCTGGCGACGCATCGGCCATTGGTCGTTGTGTTTGACGACATTCACTGGGCCGAGCCGACGTTCCTCGATCTCCTCGAATATCTCGCCGATTCGTTGGGCGGCGTACCGGCGTTCTTCCTCTGCCTCGCTCGCCCTGAACTGCTCGAGGTCCGCGCCGGCTGGATGACCTCAAAGGCGAACGCGTCTCTCATCACCCTGCGCTCGCTGAGTGATGCTCATACAGACAGCTTGATCCGGAACTTGCTCGGAGGAGCGGAGCTCGCGAACGATGCCCGCGCGCGGATCGCCGATGCCGCTGAGGGAAACCCTCTCTTCGTGGAGGAGACGCTGCGGATGCTGATCGACGACGGCTTGCTTATTGCCGTCGACGGAACGTGGACGGCGGCTGACCACCTATCGAGGCTGACGATTCCACCGACGATCAACGCCCTTATCAACGCGCGCCTGGACCGGCTCGGCGCCGAGGAGCGCTCTGTGATCGAACGAGCATCCGTGATCGGGCGCATCTTCTGGTGGGGGGCCGTCGAGGAGATGTCGCCAGAAGAGCAGCGGCCTCGCGTCGGCGGCCAGCTTCAGTCTCTGGCGAGAAAGCAGCTGATCCACCCGGATCGCTCGGATCTGGAGGAGGAAGATGCCTTTCGCTTCACTCACAGTCTTGTCGGGGACGCGGCCTACAATGGCATTCCGAAGGGCGTACGAGCCCACATGCATGAGCGTTTCGCTTCGTGGCTAGAGGCAAGGATGCGCGAGCGGGCCCGAGAGTACGAAGAGATCGTCGGCTACCACCTCGAGCGGGCCTACAGGTCTCTCGCGGAGCTCGGTCTATCGAACGAGCGCGTCGAGTCTCTGGCACGACGTGCGAGCGTGCCGCTGGCTTCTGCCGGGCAGCGCGCCTTCGCGCGGGGCGACATGCCCGCTGCGGTCAACATGCTGTCGCGCGCCATCTCGCTCGGCCCTCGCGACGATCCTGGGCGACTCGCACTCTTGCCGGAGCTCGCATTTGCACTGCTGGAGACCGGCGACCTCGAGCGCACGCGTGGCGCCATCGCCCAGATGCGTGAGGCTGCGACCGCCTCCGCCGATCGTCGACTGCAAGCGCATGCGCTCATTCTCGATCTGTGGGTGCGCTTCCTGTCAGAGCCCGAGGGGTGGGCGGACGAGGCGTACCGAGAGGCACGGCAGGCCATGTCGATGTTCGAGCAGGAGAACGACGAGCACGGCTTGGCCAAGGGTTGGTCCTTGCTTGGCCTGTTTCATCTGACGAAATGCAATTTCGGCGCCTCTGAAGAGGCGTGGGAGAGCGCGGCGGCGCATGCGTTTGCAGCCGGCAACGACAGAGAATGGCTCGAGTCGCTCTCATGGGTGCCGCTTGTCGTGTGGGCGGGCCGTATGCCGGTCAAGGCGGCGATCGGCCGGTGCAAGGACGTGCTCGCCAGGGCGCAGGGTGATCGCAAGGCGATGTCGGCGGCGCTCTTCAGCTGGGGGAATCTCGAGGCGATGCGCGGCCGATTCGATGAAGCGCGGCAGTTGATAGCGCAGGCGAGGTCAATGGTCGAGGAAGTCGCACTGACCGTGTGGAGCGCGGGACCTCTTACTGAGATGAGCGCCCTGGCCGAGCTCTGGGCGGGCGACGCGGCAGCCGCCGAGCGGGAGCTTCGCTGGGGCGTAAGGACCCTTCAACGCACGGGCGAGTTCGCATGGTTGCCTACGATTGCCGGCATCCTCGCCCAGGCCATCTATGTCCAAGGCCGGTACGAGGAGGCCGAGGCGTTCGTTCGGTTGGGCGAGGGGATCGCCGGCAGTGACGACACGTACTCGCAAGGCCTGCTGCGATGCGTTCGGTCAAAGATCTCGGTCCGTGAGGGCGATGTGAAGGGAGCTCTCCGTATGGCCCGGGAGGCTGTCGCAATCGCGGAGCCGACGGACTTTCTGTTCCTCCAGTCGTTCGTCCTCGACGGTCTTGGAGAGGTTCTCCACATCGCCGGCCTCCCGGAGGAAGCGGATGCAGCGCTTGCGGACGCTGTGCGTCTGTGCGCGCAAAAGGGCTTTGTCGTCGGTGCACGACAGGCTCGAGGGCGACGAAGAAAGCTCGCGCTGTAGGGCGGCCGCCATTTCCTCGTTTCGTCTCGGCCGCAACAGACTCCATTCGGCTGAATCTCGCAGGCTATCCGGGGCCGCGCGTGGACGAAGCGTGCGCATACAAAAGTTGCATAAGATAGATTATGGAACTTATGCGTTGGCCAGCATCTGGGAATTGCCGCTGATTTTCATAGGTTTGACTCGATCGAGGCGTGTTGCCTTGAGCTAACAGCCGACGTTACGTCGCCGCCGAGGAAGCTGATACGACCGTGCAGCAACATGCGCGGCCGGGTTTTGCTGTTTCCGTCGTGACTGCTTTATCCCCGCATGGGCTATGAACGGATTGGAACGCTGCTGATATTCGCCCCAAAGAGCAGAACACCTTCATGAGAGCCCGTTCGTATCACGCTGATTCATAGGGAATTTCGATCACCATGCCGTCATAGGCCGGGGTGACCTTGGCCGGCACTTCGCCCTTGACCGTAGCATAGTCGAGCGGCACGTGCATGTGGGTCAGCACGGCATTCCTCGGTGTGAGCCTCTCGATCCAGCCGAGCGCTTGGCCGAGCGACAGATGGCTGGGATGAGGATTGTATTGCAGCGCGTCGATGACCAGCATTTCAAGGCCGCGCAGCCGGTCGGCCGTGGCGTCGGGAAAGTCGCTGATATCAGGGCAATAGGCCAGGCCGCCGATGCGGAAGCCGAGCGAGATGATGTCTCCATGAATTTGCGGCAGCGGTTCGAGGGCGAGGGCACCCCCCTCACCTTCGATCATCACAGGCTTTGTGTGGTCGATAATATGCGCCCGCACGATCGGCGGATAGGAACTGCCCGGCGGCGTCTCGAAGCAATAGCCGAACGCCTGCCGCAAGCGCAGCATCGTCGGCTGATCGGCATGGATGTCGATCAGCCGACGCTGCTCGAGCACATAGCCGCGCAGATCGTCGATGCCGTGGATATGGTCGGCATGTGGGTGCGTGTAGACGACCGCGTCGATGCGTTTGACCGACGCAAGCAACATCTGTTCACGGAAATCCGGCCCGGTGTCGATGACCACGGTGGTACGGCTGCCATCGGCTGCAATCCGTTCGACCAGAGCTGCCGTGCGCATGCGCCGGTTCCTCGGATTGCTCGGGTCGCAATTGCCCCAGTCGCCGGTGATGCGCGGCGTACCTGGCGACGAGCCGCAGCCGAGAATGGTGAGGCGCAGCCGGTCGTTCATCGTTCAGGCGCTCAGTTCGGCAGGTCGCGGCATCTTGCCGAACAGGCGGAAGAAATTGTTCGTCGTCAGATCCGCGATTTCAGCTTCGCTGACACCAATCGTCTCCGCCAGCACCTTGGCGGTGTGCGCGACATAGGCCGGCTCATTGCGCTTGCCGCGAAACGGGATCGGCGCCAGATAGGGTGCGTCGGTTTCGACGAGCAGCCGGTCATGCGGCACATCGGCGGCGATAGCGCGCAGTTCGGCTGAGTTCTTGAAGGTCAGGATGCCCGAGAACGACACATAGCCGCCGAGCGAGACGCCCACCTCGGCCAGCCGGCGTCCGGAGGAGAAACAATGCAGGATGAAGGGGAAGGCGCCCTTTCCTGTTTCGTCCTCGAGAATGGCTGCCATGTCGTCATCGGCATCGCGCGAATGGATGACGAGAGGCAGGCCGGTCTGGCGAGCGGCGGCAATGTGATTGCGAAAGCCCTGCGCCTGCGCATCGCGCGGCGCCTTGTCGTAGAAATAATCCAACCCCGCTTCGCCGATTGCCACCACTTTCGGGTGTGCCGACAGTCGGATCAGCTCCGCCGACGTCACGTCCAACTCCTCCGCCGCATTGTGCGGATGGGTACCGACCGAGCAGTAGATTTCGTCGAAAGTTTCCGCGATTTCAAGTATTTGCTGAAACCGCTTCACACGGGTCGAGATCGTCACCATGCGGCCAATTCCGGCCGCTTTGGCGCGGGCGACAATGGCCGCCCGCTCCTCGGCGAAATCTGGAAAATCCAGATGGCAGTGACTGTCGACAAGCATCAGGCGTTCGCGCTCGGCTGTTCGACGTAACGTGGAAACACGCCTTCCGGCACGGGCAATGCCGTGCCGGGCACAAGCGCATGGTCGGCGTGCACATGCACGAAATCACGCTTGTCCGCGGGCACCGCCAGCAGGTCAAGCAGCTTCGATGCCGATCCCGGAATGTACGGCTGGCTCAGAAGTGCAACGCGACGGACAATTTCGGCGGTGGTCCACAGCACCGTTTCCATGCGTTCCGGATCGGTTTTCTTCAGCGCCCATGGTGCCTGTCCAGCGAAGTATCGATCGGCTTCCGCCACCACATCGAAGATCGCCGCCAGTGCCAGATGAATGCCTTGCCCGGCCATGGCCTTGCGCGCGGTGGCGAGAGCGGTCACCGCCTGATCCAGGATGGCGCTGTCGGCTTCCGTCAAATCGCCGCGCTTTGGCACCACGCCGCCGCAGTTCTTGGCGATCATCGACAGCGACCGCTGCGCCAGATTGCCGAGGCCATTGGCAAGGTCGGCGTTGGTGCGGTTGACGATCGCTTCATGGCTGTAGCTGCCATCCTGGCCGAACGGCACCTCGCGCAGGAAGAAGTAGCGCACCTGGTCGAGACCGTAATGCTCGATCATGGTGAACGGGTCGATGACGTTGCCGACCGATTTCGACATCTTCTCGCCACGGTTGAACAGGAAGCCGTGGCCGAAAACCCGCTTCGGCAGCGGGATGCCCGCCGACATCAGGAAGGCCGGCCAGTAAACCGCATGGAAGCGCACAATGTCCTTGCCGATGATGTGGGCATCGGCCGGCCAGAAGCGCCATTTATCATCGTTTTCATCGGGATAACCGACACCGGTGATGTAATTGGTCAACGCGTCGACCCAGACATACATGACGTGCTTCTCGTCGCCTGGCACCGGGACGCCCCAGTCGAACGTGGTGCGCGAGATCGACAAATCCCTGAGTCCCGATTTGACGAAACTCATCACCTCGTTGCGGCGCTCGGCCGGGCCGATGAAGTCGGGCTGGCTTTCATAAAGCTCGATGAGCTTGTCCTGATAGGCCGAGAGGCGGAAGAAATAACTCTCTTCCTCGACCCATTCGACCGGCGTTCCCTGCGGCCCGTAGCGGACATTGTCGGGACGGACCTCCGTCTCCTCCTCGCCGTAATAGGCTTCGTCGCGCACCGAGTACCAGCCGGCATAGCCGCCCTTGTAGATGTCGCCATTGGCGTCCATCGCCTTCCAGATCGCCTGCGAGGACGCATAGTGCCGATCTTCCGTGGTGCGGATGAAATCGTCGTTGGAGGCGTTGAGCGCGGTCGCCATGCGCTTGAAATCGGCCGAGTTGCGATCGGCCAGCTCGCGCGCCGAAATGCCTTCGCGCTTCGCCGTCTGCAGCATCTTGATGCCGTGCTCATCGGTACCGGTGAGGAAGAAGACCTGCTTGCCGTCGAGGCGCTGGAAGCGCGCAAGCGCGTCGGTGGCGATCAACTCGTAGGCATGGCCGATATGCGGCTTGCCGTTCGGATAGGAAATCGCGGTCGTGATGTAGAATGTGTCGCGTGACATGAATGAACCGTCATGAATGTCTGAATGGAAGCCGTGGCGGTGGATATCGCATCGGAATGGCGATTGCCATCCCGGTGGAGACCGTCACATTCGCATCGCAGAATTCAGGCGGTCGATCATGGTCAAGGCGTGCTGCTTCTTGTCGAGATTGTAGGTGTCGGTCTCAGATATAGCGTCGAGCGCCTCGTGCCAAGTGTCCGACAATGTTTTCGCCCTTGCGAGGTCGCCGGCGAGCGCAGCCTGGCTTGCAGCATCCGATAAAAGGTCGAGCGCCCGGCGGTTGAAGATATCGAACTGGATCGCCTGGTCGCGGCCGGCGACGGCTTCAGCGAGCCGATAGGCGCCGCCGATGTCGCTCTTTCCCTTCGCCACCAGCGCATCGAGCGTCTCGGCGATCTCCAGCCCGCCATATTGCGTCAAAAGGATCGCGTTGCGGGCGCTGCCCCCTGCCCGCTCGACCAGTGCCGCCCGCGCGGCCGGATCGTCCGGTGGCGGCGGCTCGGCGGTTTCCAGCACCGCCATCAACTCCTCGGCGTCGAGCGGAGTCAGGCGTATCACCTGGCAGCGTGAGCGGATCGTCGGCAGAAGGCTGCCCGGCGCATGGACGATGAGAATGAACAGTGTTCGCGCCGGCGGCTCCTCAAGATTCTTCAGCAAGGCATTGGCGGCGTTGGCATTCATGTCGTCGGCCGGATCGACGATGACGACCCGGTAGCTGCCGTCATGCGAGGTCATCGACAGGAAGCGACTGACCCTGCGGATCTCGTCGACGGTGACGACCGTCTTGAAGCTCTTGGTCTTGTCGTTCATCGGCCGGGTCAGGTGCAGCACGCCAGGATGTGCTCCGGTCGCGATCTGGCGAAACAGCGGTGAGGCCGGATCGGGACTGGCAAGGCGTTCCGGCGCCTGCTCGAAGGCCGGGTGCTTCAAGAGATGGTGCGCCAGGTGGAAGGCCAGCGTCGCCTTGCCGATGCCGACCGGCCCGGCGAAGATCAGCGCATGCGGCAGCTTTCCCGATCGATAGGCGGCGGCGAGCATGTCGGCCGCCTGCCTGTGCCCGACCAGACGGGGCGTTTCGGACGGTTCGGGCACGCCGTCCAGCGTGTCATGCTGTTCTGGCGCGATGCGTTCGAAGATCATACCGGTGCGGCCTGCCTGTTGCGCGCGGGCGCCCTCGCCTCCAGCGCCGCGAAGACGGCCGCGGTGACGACATCCTCCACCGTATTGGGATCGGCGGAGGCGTCAACGACGATGCAGCGTTCCGGCTCTGCCGCGGCGATCGCCAGAAAGGCCGCGCGGCGGGCCTGATGAATGGCCAGCGTCTCCTTTTCGAAGCGGTCGGGGTCGGCGTCGCTGCCGCGCCGCAGCGTCGCGCGCCTGAGGCCCTCGGCCGGATCGATATCGAAGATCAGCGTCATATCGGGCATCATGCCATTGATGGCGACCTGTTCCAGCGCGGCCATGAACGCCGGGTCGATCCCGCCGGTGACGCCCTGGTAGACGCGCGAGGAATCCAGGAAACGGTCGCAGAGCACGATGGAGCCGCGCTCGACCGCCGGCCGGATGACCTGTTCGACATGGTCGGAACGCGCGGCGGCGAAGAGCAGCGCTTCCATCTTCGGTCCGAATGGCTCGGCGGCACCCGAAAGCAGCACATGCCGGACCGCTTCGGCGCCTGGCGAGCCGCCCGGTTCGCGCGTCAGCAAGACATCATACTTCTTGGCGCGCATCTTTCTCGCCAGCCGCTCGATCTGCGTCGACTTGCCTGCGCCCTCGCCGCCTTCGAAGGTGATGAAAAATCCGCGCGCCAATCGAAAGGGCCTTTGTCCAGGTGGATTGTTGCGCACTAGATAGTCCGGGTTCGGGAAAACGTCCATGCCGTCGGTGCTATCGCAGCCAGCCGATCGCCAGTTCCTTGACGGCATCGAGCGCGCGCTGCGGCAATGTGCCGACGCCGATCGATTCGGCAGCGAAAAGCGGTGTCTCCTGGCTCAGCGTGTCGCCGATCCAGACGCGCAGCGCACCCACCGGCTGCCCCTCCTCCACGGGTGCCGCAACTGGCCCGGTGTAGACGATCCTGGCCGTCAGCTTGTCGCGGTTGGTGATCGGCAGGAAGATGTCGATCGGCCCTTTTGCCTTCAGCGTCACGCCGGATTTCGCACCGCCAAAAACCTGGGCCTCCCCGACCACCTCGTCCTTGGCGAAGATCTCGGTCTTCTCGAAGGAGCGCGCGCCCCAGTCGAGCAGCTTGCGCGCCTCCTCGGCACGCTCCTTGTCGTTGGCCAATCCGCTCATCGCCATGATCACCCGCGTGCCGTTGTGGCCGACCGAAGCGACAATACCGAAGCCCGAGACCTCGCTCGCGCCGACAGCCAGACCGTCGGCCCCGATGTCCATGGCCAGCAACGGATTGCGGTTCCTCTGCGAGATCTTGTTCCAGGTGAAATCCTTCAGCCCGTAGTAGCGATAGAAATCCGGATAATTGCGCCACAAATGCAGCGCCAGCAGCGCCAGCTCGCGCACCGTCGTCTGCTGGCCGTCTGCCGGCAGGCCGGTCGAATTGACGAAGGTCGATGTCTTCAGCCCGATCTGGCGGGCACGCTCGGTCATTTGCGCGGCAAAACTGTCCTCGGATCCGGCCATGCCTTCGGCAATGACGATGCAGCCGTCATTGGCCGCCTGCACGGTCACGCCCTGGATCAGATCCTCGAGCCGGATCGCCGATTTGAGCTTGGCAAACATCGTCGATGTGCCCGATGGCGCGCCGCCCTTGCGCCAGGCGTTTTCGCTGACGACGAACGTGTCGTCGAGCTTGAGGCGCCCGGACTTGATGGCGTTGAAAACCACCTCCATGGTCATCAGCTTGGCCATCGAGGCCGGCGGGATCGGCTTGTCGGCGTCTTTCGAGAACAGCACCGTACCGGTGTCGGCATCGATCATGAAGGCCTGCGTGGCCTTGGTCTCGAAAAGCTGCGCTTGAGCTGGTACGAGGCAAAGCAGCAGCAAAGCCAGTCCCAGAAAGCCGGCAAATGGCGGAAAGGCGCGCAACTGCATGAAATCTCGACCCGTTTGCCGGTTTTGGCACAGCCAAGCTATCAGGGTTTTTTCCGCCGGATCAACCGCCCGGGCAAAATAGGTCAGTTGCGCACAGCCAGTGCATCGGGTGCGCCGTGCGACCATGCCGCCTGCAGCAATTCGTCCAGGCCGCCATGGCCGTTCGGATAGAGATTGACCGCGTACCAGTCATTGCCGTCGAGGTCGGAACGCTGGATTTCCGTTCGGCCGAAGGGCTGAAGTGCCGCTGCCACGCGCTTGGCTTCGGTGGCGTCGTCGAACGTGCCGGCGGCGACATAGTCGGCGCTGGACGGTGACGCCTGCGGATTGGACTTTTTCCACGACCGCAGGATATCGGCGGGCGACATGCCGCTGTCATCCAGCGCGGCAAAGACGTCGGCGCGCTGCACGCGTTCATCCGCGTAGGACAGCGAGGCCACAGCGAACGGCGACTGCGGCGGCAGGCGGATCTCCGGACGCTCCGGCACGATCGGTCCGAAATCGGGCAGTGCCAGATCGCCGAAAGCCGGTGCCTGCGCCGACAGGGACGGCTGCACGGCCTGACCGGAATCCGTCAGCTGGCCGGGGAACGGCACGGCGGCCGCGCCCACCGGCAGGCTTGGCGACGGTCCGTTCATGGCCACCATGACGCCGGTCGGCAGGCCGTCCGACGGATCGGGAATCCTGTTGCCCGGGTGGTAGGAGGCCATCAGATACTGGTCGTCATTGCCGTCGAGCGGCGCACGGCCGACATATTCGACCTTGACCTTGGCGGTGCCGACCTTGTCGTAGTCGAGCATCTGCGCCGCGCGCTCGGAGACGTCGATGATGCGGCCCTCATGATACGGCCCCCGGTCGTTGACGCGCACGATGACCGAACTGCCGGTTTCGAGGTTGGTGACGCGGGCGTAACTCGGCAGTGGCATGGTCGGATGCGCGGCGGTCAGTTGCGCCGTGTCATAGACTTCGCCATTGGCGGTCAGCCGGCCATGGAAGGCGTCGCCATACCAGGAGGCCAGGCCGACCTTGGCGTAGTGCCGGTCTTCCTTGGGATAGTACCACTTGCCTCGCACCTGGTAAGGCTTGCCGAGCTGGTCACGACCGCCGCCGCGCCGCATGAAATTGACGCGCGGGCTCGCCTTCACGCCATATTCGGTTTCGGCGAAATATTCCTTGGAGCGATGCTTGGGATTGACCATCGCCTTCGGCTCAGGCTGCGACGCGCAAGCCGCCAGCAAGGCGGCCGACGCAGCAAACAGCGTAAGCGTGGAAGAGCGACGAAGACGCTGATGCGTCGTAGCCTGCATTATCCTGAAATCCCCTACAGTCTCAATCAAGACGCCGTCGTTTGAACAGCAGAGGAGCCAAAGCACTCGCTCGACAATACCAACGGCACCCTGAACCCCGATCCTTTGTGCGCAGGAATTGTTTATCACGATATTAATCGATTGTGGCCGGAACCGGGCAAGATTGTGGCATTGCCCCTGCCGCGCGGGTCGGTGAAGGAACGCGCGCGGCCACGCAAGCCGGTTGACAGGCCTTTGCCGGGCACACTAGAGCATCGAATGTGATGGACAGTCACTGGAGGGATGGCCGAGCGGTTTAAGGCACCGGTCTTGAAAACCGGCGTGGGCGCAAGTTCACCGTGGGTTCGAATCCCACTCCCTCCGCCAGATTTCTCGCATAACTAGAATGCGCTAATGCGATTCTCCATGCTCCTTTTTTGCCTGGGGGCCTTCTTCTGGGATTTCGCCGCCAACAATGGCGAATTCACCACTAGGCTTTGTATGCGAGTTGCCAACCTGATCCAGACGTCAGGGCTTTGACAGGTTCGGAGATCCTCCCCAGCCGTACGGGAATGGACAGGCAAGCGATCGCTGGGCCCATCCGCCTCCAAACCAGCGATGAGAACTCGACTTCCTTGCCAGTGACTGCAAAATCGCGTCGAGGATCGTCCGATAGAGGCTTTCGCCCTCTTCATCGATCTCGCTCCGCTTAATGCCAAGTGGCCTTTGCGTCGGCGATCAGCTGTCAGTTCGTCGACCAAGATGACGTCGGCCTTCGTCGTCTCAGGGACCTTTGCGACCGCTAGCCGAGGCTTGACCCCGGGGAGGCTTCTCAACCGCTTGCTCAACGGACAGCCGCTCTTCCCGTAGCCGCGCCGTCTTGACAATCCGGCTTTGACGCTCCGCCTCAATCGCAATTTTAGCCTCACGATCGGCGCGCTCGAATCGTTCCTTGTCCACTCGTCTTCGGGTCATGGAAAGCCTCCGTTGGCTGACCGACCTTTGAATGTTGCCTCGCAGATAATGTTCCGTCGCAGGATCAGGTTAGGTCCCTGTGCGTGGCGGCACCTGATCGAGGAGTGTAATCTCATCAGTGGGTGATGGCAGTTCGCCATTTGGAGTCAGCTTGTCGACCGCCTCCGGCAAGTCTTTCGTGATCCTGGCAATCAGTTCATCGCGCGACAGGCCAGTTTGCATGGAAAGCGACGTGAGAGTCTCCTCGTCTATCGCTGTTTCGACATCCTTCGGGTCGATCGGCTGGTTCGGGCCGGGACTGACCCACGAATCCACCTTCGACCCTGCTCCCGCATTCCTGAAGCGGTCGAGGATGTCCCCCAACGCCGTCCCCGAGACACTCTTGGATACCTGATCCAAGAGCCCGCCTTGAGGATTGTTCGGATCGGTATTTCTCGCACCGCGGATCAAGTCTCCGATCTTGTCGCGATTTTGATAGGCCAGAATGCCGAGCATGGCGACAGCCATTCTTCCAAGATTTGCCATTGGTTTTCCTCCCTAGGGTCACAAGGAGAAGGTTTCGTGCTGGCAAAGGTTCCACCTGTTCGGGTCGAGTAGAGCTTCCAATGCGTTCAGTCCGTCTCCAGCCGGAAATCCTGCAGCGAACCGTGCCGCAGATCCTCTTCGCCGCGCAAGTGCTTCACACGGCCAATGATGCCAGGCTTGACCCATTGCGTCGCCGGTCGCTTCATCCCCTGGGGCGCAGGCCCGGCATGCT
>NZ_QZXA01000022.1 GCF_003601985.1 Mesorhizobium jarvisii | reverse complement strand
GCTCATCCACGGTTGTAGCCGCAGGGGTGTCGGGCGACTTCGCCAAGCCTCGAATCGGATGGCCGTCCGGTTCGAGGCTCAGTCGCTTCCATCGCACAAAGTCTCCTCCGTGCAGATACAAGGGGTGCTCCAGCGGAGTGAGGCGTCGGCATTCCCTGGAACACCCCTCATCCGACCTCGCTTCGCGAGGCCACCTTCTCCCAGAAGGGGACAAGGAAGAAGCGCTTTTCCCACATAAACAATAGTTCAACGCAAGTTGAACTTTCGCCTCCGCAGCCCTAGCTGTAGATCGATCCGCCCATTCCCGTCCTTCCCTTCCCCACGAGGCCCGACATGACAGACTACACTCCGCCGAAAGTATGGACCTGGAACAAGGCAAATGGCGGCGCCTTTGCCAGCATCAACCGGCCGATCGCCGGGCCGACGCATGACAAGGAATTGCCCGTCGGCAAGCATCCGCTGCAGCTCTATTCACTGGCGACGCCGAATGGCGTCAAGGTCACCGTGATGCTGGAGGAGCTTCTGGCGCGCGGCCACAAGGGCGCCGAATACGACGCCTGGCTCATCAGGATCAACGATGGCGACCAGTTCGGCAGCGGCTTCGTCGAGATCAACCCCAACTCCAAGATCCCGGCCCTGATGGACCGCAGCGGCGCCACGCCGGTGCGCGTTTTCGAATCCGGCTCGATCCTGGTCTATCTCGCCGAAAAGTTCGGCGAATTCCTGCCCACCGAGCAGCCGGCGCGCGCGGAAGTCCTGTCCTGGCTGTTCTGGCAGATGGGTTCGGCGCCGTATCTGGGCGGCGGCTTCGGCCATTTCTATGCCTACGCGCCGCAGAAATTCGAATACGCCATCGACCGCTTCGCCATGGAAACCAAGCGGCAGCTCGATGTGCTCGACCGCCGGCTGGCCGAAACGGAATATCTCGGCGGCAAGGATTACACGATCGCCGACATGGCGGTGTGGCCCTGGTATGGCGGGCTGGCGCTCGGGCGCATGTACAATGATTCCGGCGAGTTCCTGTCCGTGCAGGAATACAAGCACGTCCAGCGCTGGGCGAAGGCCATCGACGCCCGCCCGGCTGTCAAGCGCGGCCGCATGGTCAACCGCGCCTTCGGCGAACCTGCTATGCAGCTGCATGAGCGCCACGACGCCGGCGATTTCGACACCAACACGCAGGACAAGCTGGCCGCCGAATAGGCGGCCGCAAAGCCAACTTCACAAGAAAGCCCGCCACGAACCGTGGCGGACTTTTCCCAAGGCTATGCTGGTGTCGCACCCACTGTCATGGCCGAGCCATGGATCAGTGCAGCACCTCGACGATCTGACGTGTGTCGGGGTCGACCAGAACTGTCTGGTCGTTGATCACGGCAACGCGATACTTGACATTGGGCACTTCGCGCAGTTCGACCTTGTCAGGCACCGGCGAGCCGAGCTTGAGCTCGAGGCCCAACAGATTGACCGACGCCAGCGGCTGCTTCTTGACGTATTCGCGAACCACCGTCTCCTGCTCCGGCTGAACGACGATTGTGTCCGCCACAGCCGCACCGATGCCGCCCATCAGGACGATCGCGGCTGCCACACTCGAAAGATAATGTTTCATAACAACCTCCATATCAATTGCCCGGGCTTCCCGCCCTGTAGGAAAACTCGACCACTGCCACGAGGTTCCATCGCAATTTGTGGAATAAATGCGGCACGCCCAACAAATGCCTATTTGATTATTTTCGGAAACAGGCAAAAACACATAATCACGGCTTCAAAAATCCGTGATTATTATATTTTTTAGGGATATGTCGTGAAATACACTTTCCTCGGAAGATGCATCCGAGGTGCCCTTTCGAAAGAATGTGATCCGCCTGTTGCCTTAGCGACAGCTAACGTAGAGCGCACGATGTCGTTCCAGATACTGTTGTCGAAGACATGAAAAAGGCTCGCCCGGCCGGGAGCAAGGCGAGCCTCAAACCGTGCCGGCGGAGGTGGCAGCCTCACCGGTCACATCGGGAAAACGCCAGCGCCCGCATCCGGTTCCAGCGCGGATAACGTGGCCCATTCAGATGCAACCATGTGACCGTCATGACGTTGTTCGACGCATTAATCTCCAGCAAGGATGATCGCGCCATGGCTCCCCGTCCCTCCGTGACCAAGCATCCCTTCACGCTGATGCTTGTCGTTATAGCGCTGATGGCTCCTTTTGTCGGCCTTGCCTGGCGCACGCGCGAATGGATGGGCTGGTTAGCGGGTCATCCACTGCTATCCCCATTATCCGGCCTCACAACTGTCCGGCTTCACAAGCGTCTGGCCTTACAGCGAGACACCGTCGCGATGCAGCGGCGGAACGGCGTCGACCTCGCCCTGATCTGCCGCCTTGCGGGCGCGCCTGTAGATCAGCCGCATGACGAGCACGAAATAGCCGACCTGGAGGAGGACCAACACGGCTATCGTCCAGCCCAGCGCCTTCCAGAACGACCCGGTGGCCATGTAAGCCCAGCCCGCGACGACAATGGTCGTGGCTGACATCCCCACGAGAAACTGCCCAAAATACATCGATCCCACATCGCCGAAACCACCCGGTTTCACACGACTCCCTGCCCGAATTCCCAATGCCCGCGGACAAAGTTCCATTATTTTAGCAACTACGCAACTATGTGATCGTCCGACCTTAGCCCACCCTCGAAATTTGTTGCGCGTTGACCTGGTCGGGAGCAATTTGATGCTCAAGGACTGCGGGTAGCGCAGAAAATAAGTCCGCGGGATGGGGAAATGACGCTCGAACTGATTGGAGCCGGTTTCGGCCGCACCGGCACGTGGTCGACTTTTGCCGCGCTGAACAGGCTCGGCTTGCCCTGCTATCACATGCAGGAAGTGATCATGAACAAGGCCAACAAGGGCCATCTCGATTTCTGGCGCAAGGTGGCCAACAGCCCACCCGGCAGCCAGCACGACTGGAACCGCGTCTTCGCCAACTATACGGCGACAGTCGACAATCCCGGCTGCTGCGTGTGGAAAGAATTGCTGGCCGCCTACCCCGACGCTAAGGTGCTTTTGACCCTGCATCCGCGCGGCGCCGAGGCGTGGTACGAAAGCACGATCGACACAATCTACTTCACCGAGAATGTCTGGCAGTTCAAGATCCTGGAATGGCTGACCCCCTTCGGCTGGAAATTCGGCGACATGTCGCGCAAGCTGATATGGGGCCGCACGCTGGACGGCGTGATGAATGACCGCGCCAAGGCGGTTGCCCGCTACAACACCTATATCGACGAGGTGAAGGCTGCGGTGCCGCCGCACAGGCTGCTGGTCTACAAAGTGACCGAAGGCTGGGGCCCGCTCTGCGATTTCCTCGGCGTTGCGCTGCCCAACGAGCCTTTCCCCAACCTCAACGACCGCGAGACAATCAAGAAGATCATCCGCGACATCATCAAGGGCTCCTACATCATGCTGGGTCTGGCGGTAGCGGCCGCGCTGGTGGTGTTTGCGGCGCTGTGGTGGTGGCTGGGCTAGCTTCAGGGACACAACGCACGCTTCGCAATGTCGGCGTAATCCTCAGGGCTAACCCCGCCGCGGTACTGGATCGATCGCGGCGGACGGCAAGGCGGCGAATTCGGCTTCACCATGCCGGTGCGCAACCGCGACATGGCAGCGCCGCAAAGCCGGCGCGAGGTCTGCAAGTTCGAATTCCTGAACATCGGCAGGAGCCTGTTTGCCTCGCCGTCCCGGCTGAACGAGGTTCCACTTGATCTGCCTGGAGGAAGGCCTTTTGTCCGATAGCTGTGGAAGGTAGCACACTATCGTCACATGGCGGTCGGCCGATATTCTGCCCTGTCCGACGCCCGCTTTTGCCTCCGGTAGGGTAAAGGCATTATATATGAATTGGCTAAAACAGCGGAACATCCAATGGACATTGCCGGAACCGAACAGGACCCGTCGGACCTTTGCTTCAGTCACCTAAGACCTTGGTCCCAAAAGGAAACGCAAAAGACCGATACGGCCCGTAATCGGGAACATCCCGCCTTTGCCATCGTTAACCGCCAAGTTTGCGGACCGGATCCAATTTCGAGGAAGAGCGATGCACCATCGGTCCATCATCACCAGAACAGGCCACGGCCCGGCTACAGCGGTCGCCGTGTTGATGGTCGGACTTGTGGCGGTGGGAATTGTATTCCTCGTCCTGGGCGGCTTGCTCTACCTCAAGGATGAGCCGTCGGATCAACGCGCGCTGTCTTCCCCACCCGCCCGATCGTTTCAGGCTACCGATCGCAGTGCGGCAAACTGATCCAGCTTGCATGCCGCGCGGCCGCCCTCCGAAATGACGGCCTCATAGGGGGAATCTTACTGAAATGTAACTGACTCCTCCACCGTCAAGCCACAATTAGCATGCCCATCGGCAGCACCGAACTATGTCCCGATATAGGGAGAAAGGTTTCCATGTTTCGCTGCCTTTCATTGATGGTCGCCTGGTTGTCGCTCCAATCGTTGGCTTTTGCACAGCCCGTCCCCCCGAAGCCAGACGACGTGATATCAGGCTGCGTCGCGATTGAGGCATACGGTGGCAACGGCAACGGCTCGACCGACAGTCTTGCGGCTTGGAATTCCGCCATCAGCCATTTTGGCAATCGGCCGATCTGCATATCGTTCGGGCTTGGGACCTACAGATTCAGCGGTCCGGCCACGGCGAAACCTGGCGTGGGTTCGAGCATTGCGGTCCATGGCGCTGGCCCCAACGTGACCAAGATCGTCTTCACTGGAACGACGGCAGGATTCAATTTCACGTTGTCGAACGAGGAAGCCATCCAAATGGACAATATGGCTGTTCTATCGGCGACGGCGAACGATCATGATGCGATCGCTGTCACCAGCTCTGATTGCGGAGGGTCAAAACAATCGTCGCGTTTCAGCAATCTGACGATTGAAGGCACGGGAAGTTTTCCCTTTAGAAATCACTGGGGTCGAGGGTTAACCCTTAACAATCTATCGTTTGTTGATGTTGATAGCGTCGACTTCTTTGGAGAGAACGGCTCCAGCATGCAGGGAATTTTTGCTACGGGCAACGCGACCAGTCACTGCTACGCTTTTAACATGATGGTCTCGAAGAGCAATTTTATTAATACTGCGAATGGTATTTCGCTGGGAACATTGTTTCAGGGACTTTTTGTGACTCAGAGCAATTTCCTCAATGGTGAAGCTGGAATTGTCGTTCCAGCGGCCGAATCGGAGGTTGATCAGATCAACATCTCCGATAGTTCATTTGACGTTAAGGGCGATACTATTGCCACTTTTTCCCCGATTGTCGGTCTATATGTAACACACAATACGATTGAGATACCAAAATCCGGAAGCGGGGTCCATATTAATGGCGGTGGCGATCAATTCGTAATTGCAGAGAACAACATCTTCAATCCATTCGGTAAAAGCAGTGGCTCTGGCGTCATTGTCGACAGCGCGGCAAATTTTGGAAACATAACTGGAAACGTTTACCAGTATCTAAGGGTCGCAAATTCTCTTGGTGCAAGCTCAAGCGGATGGAACATTCAGTCGAACGCCTACGGCTCAAAGATTTCGAAGTGGAACATAAATTCTGGCAAGAGAAACAAGGTCGGCGGCGGCTCCCCGTAATCAACGCTTGTTTCCCTTGTCGGGGGGAGGCTGCTGGCCAACACCCCTCACCCCATCTTGCCATCCTCCGCTACCGCCCTGCCCCGGCGATAGACCGTGCGGTCCTTTGGCACGGCGACCACCGCCTCGGGCACGTGCTGCGCCGACATGGCGACGAAGTCGGCGCTGGCGCCGACAACGATGCCATAGTCCGCCAGCCCCAGCGCGCTGGCGCCGGCACGGGTCACCACATCGAACGCCGCCTCGAGCTCGCGGTCCTCGTAGAAGCCGGAGCGATAGCCGATCATGTTGGCCCGGTTCAGCATGTCGCCATCGCCGTAGGGCCACCAGGAATCGCGGATGTTGTCGGAACCGCTGAACACGGTGACGCCAGCCTGCCGCAGGGCCGCCACCGGCGGGAAGGCATGGTTGCCGGGCGCGTTGGTCATGATCGCCACGCCGGCGGCCGCCAGCATCGCGCCGGCCTTCGCCACGGCGTCGGCGGGGATGTCGCCAAGGCCATAGGCATGGCTGACGGCGACATGGCCCGCCATGCCGAGCGCCTTTGTCCGCGCGGCGATCTCCTCGACCTGGAACACGCCGAGCGCGCCGCCATCATGCAGGTGGATGTCGACGCCGGCGCCATGCTTCTGCGCCAGGGTGAACACCACATCAAGATGGCCGTTCACGTCGCGGTCGAAGCTGGCGGGGTCGAGCCCGCCGACAAGGTCGCAGCCGAGCTTCAGCGCCTCGTCGAGCAGTTCCGCCGTGCCAGGCGAGGACAGGATGCCGCTTTGCGGGAAGGCAACGAGCTGGATGTCGATGAGGTCGCGGTATTTTTCGCGCACGGCCAGGATGGTTTCGACATGGCTGAGCCCGACCGAGGCGTCGACCATGACATGGCTGCGCATGACCAGGCTGCCATTGCCGACGCAGAGCTCGAGCTGGTTCTTCGCGCGCTCCGCCATCGGCGCGGCGCCGGCAAGGTTTCGCGCCTGGAAGGCGACACGCTCGCGCACGTCGAACCCGTTGGTGCAGGGAATGTGCGGGCGCCAGGCATCGCCATAAAACGAGGTGTCGAGATGGATGTGGCCCTCGACGAAGGCCGGCACGACAAGCTGGCCATCAAGGTCGATGATGGCGGGGTCGACGGTGCCGGGGGCAACGGCGGCGAAATCAGCCGGCGGCGCCTTGCCGGCTGGCGCGATGGCGCTAAAGCGGCCGCCGGTGACGAAGAAATCCGCCAGCGACCCATCGGCCAGCTTCGCGTTGCGGAAAATCGTCTGTTCGCTCAAAATCGTCCGCTCGCTCATGGGCGCCATCTCTCCTGAAAGCGCCAGTCCTCGCCGCCCGCCCGCCGCGGGTCAATGCGGCGGCGGCGAAAAACTGTTTCACGAAATTGCCCTTGGCGAATGTTCCGGCGAGGCAGAGCGCGAATCCGCACCGCGGCTCTTGCCTATTCCGCTTTCGCGGAAGTTTCGGCGGCCCGGCAATGTGCCATTGTGTTATCGCGGCGGTACGAGCCGCCCTGGTTGACGCGGGCGCCCAGCCATCCCAACAATGCGCCCCCCCGCCCGCGTCGGCCATGGCTTGGCACTGTGATCCGTCCGGCGGGCCGGCCTGCTATGACTGCCGCTTCAGCCGCCAACCAGCACCTTCGTCGTCACCAGATTGACGCCGGCCTCGGCGAATTCGTCATTGTGCCGGGCGATGATCCGCTCAGCGCTCTCGCTGGCGCTGTCCAGCGTGCTGTGGGCATCGGAAACCACGGTGACACCGAGCCCCCTGGCGATCGCGCCCCTGACGGTTGCCGCGACGCAAAAATCGCTCTGTGCGCCGAGGATCACGACGCCCCCGTCTCCCTGCCCGGCGACCCAGTCGCCAAAGGCCGGATTGCTGAAAGCATCGCGCACGGATTTGGCGAAGGTCGGCTCATCGTCGGCCTGGCCAAGGGCTGGCCACACCGGCCAACCCGGTTCGCCCGGCGCCAGCGGATCGCCTTCGGGTCCATCATGCCTGACGAAAGCGACCTTGCGTCCACCGCGCCTTGCCCAGTCGATCACCGCCCGGGCGCGCTCGGCAATGGCAGGTGCGTCGTGTATCGGCGGCTCGTGCCGGCCGTCGAACATGCCGGTCTGAAGATCGATCACGACGAGTGGCGCTTTGGCCATGAGGCTGGGTGCTGACATGATTTTTACATAGCATGGCGGGGAAGGCGATCAAGAACTTGCCCAACAAGAAGAACCAGCCTCACCAGACCCTCAACCCGGGGCGCCGGCAAACAGCACCACACCATCCCCTCCAGCCGCTGGCCAATCCCTGATGGTTCGGTCGTAGCCGCCGGTCAGCACCGTGCCGTCGGGGGCGAAGGCCACGGCGTAGATCGGCCCGGTCTGGCTGTCGAACAGGGCGATCTGGTTGCCGGTCTCCATGTCCCACAGCCGTGCCGTGCCGTCGAGCGAGCCCGACAGCAGGCGCTTGCCGTCGGCCGACAGCGCCAGCGTGTAGACCGTGCCTTCATGGCCTTCGAAGCGCGTCACCTCGCGGCCGTTGTCGAGATCCCAGACCTTGATCGTCAGGTCGCCGCTTCCGGTGATCAGATGGTGCCCGTCGGCGGTGAACACCGCGCCATAGGTGCCTTGCTCGTGGCCGTGCCAGCTGCGCAATTGCTTGCCGCTCTCGATGTCCCAGAGTTTCAGCGTGCCGTCGATGCTGCCGCTGAGCGCCTGCTTGCCGTCGGGCGAGACGGCGACCGCGCTGATCGACCAGTCGTGTCCGGTCAGCACATGCAGCACGGAATTGTTGACGAGATCCCAGACGATGACATTGCCGGTGTCATGCCCGCTGACGGCACTCTTGCCGTCCGGGCTGATCGCCAGCTTGTTGACGCCGCCATTCTGGCCGGCCTGGAAGACATGCAGCACGGCGCCGTCGGCAAGTTTGCGCAGCACGATCTCGCCATCGTCGCCGCCCGTCAGCGCGCTGACGCCGTCGGGCATGTAGAGCGCGGTGCGCGCCATGTCCTTGTGGACGCCGAGGTTGCGGATGAGGTGCTTGCCGCCAATGTCCCACAGCTTGATCACACGATCGGTGCTGGCGCTCATGATCGATCGGCCGTCCGGCGCGACCGAAAGCCAGACGACCGCGTCGCGATGGCCGTCCGGCTGCGTCGGCGCCGCCGGCGGTGGTGGCGGCAACGGCGCCACGGTGGGCGGCGGAACGACCGCGACCTCCGGCGGAGCGGCCGGCGCCTGCGGCGCGGATGCCGGCGGCGGGTTGGCGGCTATCGGTGGCGGAGCTGGTTGCGGGGCTGGCGCAGGGGCAGGCTCAGGTGCCGGTGGTGCGCTGGCGACATCCTGGCCCTTCGGCTCAGCGGGTTTGGGCTCGGCAAGTTTGGGTTCATCGGGCTTGGGTTCACTGGGCTTGGGTTCACTGGGCTTGGGTTCGGCCGTCTTCGGTTCATTCGGCGGTTCGTTCGGCAGGCTGGCCACCTCGCCGCCGCCCCACGGGCCGAACCGGTCGACGGCCAGTGCTGCGAGCACGATCAACGGCAACGCGAAAAAGATCTTGCGCAGGCCGGGCCTGCCGGTCTCCTGCGCCTCGGCCGCGCGGCCGAATAGCGGTGTCCCGGCCAGATGCGTCGGCCGCCCCGGCAATAGCCCGGCCCAGAACAGCACCGCGCCGACGAGGCAGGCGAACGCCAGCAGCGAGAAGGCCACCAGCTGCGTCGCCCAAGGCTCATGCATGGCCGTCAGACCGAAACCCTTGCCGCCCGGCAAGAGATAGAGATGGACAAGGCAAGCCGCGGCCAGCGCCATCAGCAGCACCGCCATCAACCTGTCAGCACCCCTGGTCATGGCGCAAGGCTCATGATGCCGCCGATGACGGCATCGGCCTCGATATTGGCAGGCTGTGGTCGCATCGAATTCCCTCGCCGCGACCGATCTTACGCAAGACCGCGGCGGAGTCGAGTGGCCGCCGGAGCGAATGCCGCGTGGGCGCGAACGCACGGAAATGGCTGGACATTCCGTGCTTCGTTCGAAACAAGGCTGGGCCAATCAAGGGAGCGTCCATGACACAGGCGACCAAACCGGTGCTGACCGGCAGGACGGTAACGAGCCTGTCGACGCCCAAATCATGAGCCTGCTGAAGCGCGAATACTCCGGGGCGTCGCCGCTTGCCGGGAGATGACCAAGGCGAGCTACTTCAACTCCACCCAGACAGGCGCATGATCGCTGGCGCCATCCTCGCCGCGCACGTCGTGGTCGATACCCGCCCCCTTCAGTCGGCGGGCGAGCGTCTTCGACAGCAAGATGTGGTCCAGCCTTAAGCCCGCATCGCGCGGCCAGCGGTTCCTGCGGTAATCCCAGAAGGTGTAGAGCGTCTCCTTCGGATAGACCTTGCGCAACGCATCGACCCAGCCCTGCTCGATGAGGGCGGCGAATGCGGCGCGGCTTTCCGGCTGCACCAGCGCGTTGTCGTCATAGGAGCGCGTGGCATAGATGTCGCGCGGCTCGGGCACGATGTTGTAGTCGCCGGCCAGCACGACCGGCAGGCCGGTGTCGATGAGTTGCGCCGCATGCGCCTCCAGCCGCTTGTGCCAGCCAAGCTTGTACTGGAATTTCGGCCCCGGCTGCGGATTGCCGTTCGGCGCATAGAGGCAGGCAATGACGATGCCGTCGACCGCCGCCTCGATATAGCGGCTCTGCCGGTCGGCATCGTCGCCGGGCAAGGCATCGCGGGTCAGCACCGGCTCGGCGCCACGCGCCAGGATGGCGACGCCGTTCCATGTCGGCTCACCCTTCCACACCGCGCCATAACCGGCCTCGGCCAGCGCCGTGCGCGGAAACTGCATGTCGCGCGCCTTGAGTTCCTGCAGGCAGACGACATCGGGCTTCGCCACCGCCAGCCATGCCAGCAGGTTTTCCAGCCGGTTGTTGATGTTGTTGATGTTGAAGGTGGCGAGTTTCATGGTTGTATCAGGAGGCGATCCGGCCTGCCCAAGCCTTCACCGTCTCCGCCATGGTCTTCAGATGATCGGCCGTCGAAAATCCCGAAATGCCCTTGCGCGGCTTGAGGTCATGGTCGCCATCCTCGAGCCAGATCACCTCGATCGCATCGGACAGCCCATAACCCGCCACCTCGTCGCGCGTGCCGAACTCGTCGCGCGTGCCCTGAAAAATCAGCGTCGGCGTCTTCAGCCCGGTCAAATGCTTGGTGCGCAGCTGGTCGGGTTTTCCGGGCGGATGGAAGGGATATCCGAAACAGACCAGCCCTGAAATCTCGCCCTTGGCAAACATCTCGTCCGCGACCATCGAAGCGACGCGCCCGCCCATCGACTTGCCGCCGATGATAAGCTTCCCGGTCACGCCCTTGGCCCTGAGATCAGCAATCGCCTTGATATATTCCGGGTTGACCGTCTCGGCACGCGGCGGCGGCTTGCGCTGGCCGTAGCGGCGCGCAGCCATATAGTGGAATTCGAAGCGCGCGACCTGGAAGCCGGCGGCGGCCAGCGCCTTGGCGGTGGCGGTCATCGAGGGGGAATCCATCGAAGCGCCGGCGCCATGGGCGAGGAGGATGGTGACGGGAGCGGTGTCGAAGCCATCGAAGAGGAAGCTGGTCATGGGGCGGTCTTCCCGGAAAGGCCGCGTTCTGGCACACCCCCCTCTGGCCTGCCGGCCATCTCCCCCGCAAGGGGGGAGATCGGCAGCTCGCACGCCCGGCCCACCTTTGCAGCGCTGGAGATTGGCGAAAGCGGGTGAGCGCGCAATCTCCCCCCTTGCGGGGGAGATGTCCGGCAGGACAGAAGGGGGTGTTCAAGCGCGACCATTGATCCCCCTCACCCCGCCGTCCGTGCCAGCTGCATATCCACGAACTGCACGCCTTTAGCAGCCACCCCGGCCCATTCGGACTCCGCGTCGAGCTCCAGATACCGCACCCACAGCCGCCGCGCCTCGGGCAGATTGCCGGCGTCGAATTCCAGCCTGGCCAGGTTGAACACCGGATCGGCATAGCTCCTGTCGAGCGCGATCGCCCTCTGCAAATGCCGTCGCGCGGAAGCATCGCGGCCTTGCTCGCTCATCAGCCCGGCGAGGTTGAACCAGGCCTCGACAAAGGCCGGATCGAGCTTTATCGCCCTGGCATAGTCATGCGCGGCATCCGCCGCGTGGCCGCCGGCGCGCAGGCAGTTGGCGCGGTTGAAGGCGGCGATGGCGTCGCTGGGGTCGATGGCGAGGCAGCGCTGGTAAAGTGCGGCAGCACCTTCGTGGTCGCCGCCCTCCTCCGCCGCTTCGGCCTCGGCGAACAAATCTTCCAGCGTGTCGTCGCCTTGTGCCGCGGCGCCCAGATCGAACAGCAATTGCCCGTCGAGCTCGCTCTGGCCGCCTTCGAGATAGATTGCGTCGGGGCGGCCGTGCTGCGAGCCGACGTTGAGCGATTTGGCGGTGAGCGAGGCGACCGGACCGGAGCGGTGCACGGAGCGCGCGATCGCGCCCCAGGTCGCGCCGCCGGCCACCAGCCCGGCATATTTGCGCGCCAGGATCAGGTCGCGGAAGGAATAGGGTTCGCAATCGTGCTCGAACGCATCGAACAGCGACAGCAGGTCGAGGTCGGCGCCCAACAGTCGCGATTGCTCGATCAGCGATTGCCGCGACAGTGATGACGCCTCCGGCGCCTTCATCAGGCCGAGCAGGCGCAAAAAACCGTTCTCGCTGATCAGCGTGCGCCCGGCCGCGCGCTCGACGGCGACGCGGCGCTCGATCCCGACATCGCCGTTTTTCGTCAATCCGGCCTTGGCGAGCAGCGCGCGGCCGAACACGACATGCGTCGTGCGCCTGGTGATGCCGCGCCTCAGCTGGCCGTGCTGGCGCTCGACCTCCCGCGCGGCGAGCCGCAAGGGAAATGCCGCCAGCGCGCCGATGGTACCGAAGACGGCCCCCGGAACCGAAACGGCCGGTGCCGTCATTTCTTGCTCTTGCCGACCGCCTTGAGCAGACTGGCCTTCAGCGGATTCTCAGGCGCGCCGCCCGCTGCCGCCTTCTTGGCGGCGGGTTTGGCCACCACTTCGTCGGCCTTGCTCTTCGACTTGGCCGGCGGCTTCGACTGCGACAGGCTGGCCTTCAGCGCATCCATCAGATTGATGACATTGCCACGCTCGGGGGCGGCCGCGATGATCGGCTTGTGGCCCTTCAGCTTCTCGCGGATCATCGCCATCAGCGCGATCTCGTAGCGGTCCTCGTAATCCTTCGGATCGAAGGTGGTTTCCTTCTGCTTGATCAGCGCTTCGGCCAGTTCGAGCATTTCCGGGTCGGGCTTGCTGGCCGGGATGTTGCCGAAATATTCAGCCGTGCCACGCACTTCGTTCGGGTTCCTCAACGTGCACACGAACATGCCGTTCTCGCGCGCGCCGATCGTCACCACCCGCTCGCGGCTGGACAGCACCAGCCGGGCGATCGCCAGCTTGCCGGATTTGCGCATGGCTTCGCGCAGCACGGCGAAGGTTTCCTCGGCCATCGCCCCGTCCGGCGCCAGGTAATAGGGCGCGTCCTGGTAGATGACATCGACCTCGCCCTCGTCGACGAAGGCCTCGATGTTCATCGTGTGGTTGGATTCGATACGCACCGCGTCGAGGTCGGCATCATCGATGATGATGTACTGCTTGTCCTCGTACTCGTAGCCCTTGACCAGGTCCGAGCGCTCGACGAGCCCGAGTTCTGGATCGACCGGCTTCATGTTGATGCGGTTATGCGTCTTCTTGTGCAGCTGATTGAACGAGATGCGCTCGCTGGTCGTCGTCGCCGGATAGAGCCGGACCGGACAGCTGACGAGGCTGAGCTTGAGATAACCCTTCCAACTTGCCCTGGGCGCCATGATACACTCCTACGCGGCCATGCACTGATACTGCTCAGCGCTTTTCGTCCGAAGGACGAACAAGGCTGCGCAAATCCTACACCGACCCCGCAAGATACTGGCAAATCCCTGACGAAGTGTTTTAGGGCGCTGGAGGGTCGCGGGCGGAGGATAATTCAAATTGTATGAAGCGTCGATGGACTGGACTCCTTGGCCTAGACAGAGGTTGACAACGACAAGCGCCCCATTTCTTCGTCATCCTAGGGCGGAGCAAGGAGCGAAGCGACGCGGCGCAGACCCTAGGATGACGAAAGATGGGTCGGCAAATCCCGCGCAAAATCCTCGATATCCGCCCAGGGATCGCCCGACGTCTCCAGCAGCCCCGGCAGCGAGGAATAATTCAAGTCCTGCGGCGCATCGATCGCCTCCAGATCGCTCCAGCTCACCGGCGTCGAGGCCGGCAGATTGGTGCGGGCGCGCAGCGAATAGGGCGCGGCGGAAGTGTGGCCGCGGGCGTTGCGGTGGTAGTCGATGAAGATGCGCTTCTTGCGGTTTTCCTTGCCCATGGTGGTGGTGAATGTGTCGGGCGCGGTCGCCGCCAGATGGGTGGAGATGGCGCTGGTCGCCTGGTGCAGCTTCTTCCAGTTCTGCTTTGACGTCACCGGCACGGTGATGTGGATGCCGCTGCCTCCTGACGTCTTGGCGAACGGCACCAGCCCCAGCCCCTCGAGCTCGCCCTTGATGTGGACGGCGGCTTCCACCACTTCGCGCCAGGAAATCCCCGCGCCCGGATCGAGGTCGAAGACGATCTGGTCGGGTTTGTCGAGGCTGGTGCGGTGCGTGCCCCAGGTGTGGAACTCGACGACGCCGAACTGTGCCAGCGCCAGATAGCCTTTTGCCCCTTCGACCGAGAGATAGGATTTGGTCTCGCCCTCGGAATTGGTCGCCTGGAACGTCACCACCGAAGGCGGCATGCCGGTGAAGGCGTGGCGCTGAAAGAAGCAATCCTTTGGCAGGCCGGTCGGGCAGCGCACCAGCGACACCGGACGGCCAAGGATGTGCGGCAGCATGAAGTCGCCGACCAGCGCGTAATAGACGGCGATATCGAGCTTGGTCGGCCCCGTCTTGCCGAACAGCCGCCGCTCCGGATTGGTCACCCAGATGGTGGCAAGATCCGCCTCCGAGATCAGCCGCTTGCGCTTGGCCGAGACCGGCGTCGACAGGCCGACATCCCTGAGACCGCGAAACACGCCATGGCGCAACGCATTGTCCGCCGTGCGGTTGGCGTAATGGATGCGCGCCGAGAACAGCGGCTTCACCCAATGCATATCGCGCATGATCTCGCGCGGCACGCCTTCCGGCGCCGTGGCGCCGGATGTCAGCGGCTCCAGCCGTGCCAGCAGGTCGGCTGCCGTCTCGGCATCGAAGCCGGTGCCGACCTTGCCGCGATAGTGCAGCTCGCCTTCCTCCCACTCGGCCATGCCGAGTGCCGCCAGCCCTTCCGCCGCGTCGGAAATCGTGTAACCCGCGATGACGAAATCGTCCTTCTGCAGCGCCTTGCACTTGGTCCAGCTCTTGGTGCGGCCGCTCTGGTAGATCGCGCTAGCGCGCTTGGAGACGACGCCTTCGAGCCCGAGCTCCGTCGCCTGGTCGTACAGGCCCTGCCCCGAGCCCTCGACATGGTCGGAGAACTGGATGGCGGAATTCGCCCCGAGCCCGCCAAGCAGCTCAGCCAGCAGCGCCTTGCGCCGGATGAGCGGTGCTTTCAGCAAATCCCAGCCGTCGAGATGCAGGAGGTCGAAGGCATAGAAATGCAGCTTGCTGCCGGCGCCTTCGGCCAGCGCATCCTGCAGCAGCGCAAAGCGGCTGATGCCCTTGGCGTCGAGCACCACGATCTCGCCATCGATGATCGCCTCGCGGCACGGCAGTTTGGCGAACGCATGCGGCAGGTCGCCATAGCGCTTCGTCCAGTCGATGCCGCCCCGGGTGATCAGCCGCACCTGCCCGTCGGACAGATGCGCCATGGTGCGGTAGCCGTCGAATTTGATCTCGTGAAGCCAAAGTTCGTTGGTGTTCTCGGCAGGGCCTTCGCCGCCCGGCGGCTTCAGTGCCTGCGTCGCCAGCTGCGGCTCGATACGGCTGAGCGCCGGCGCCTTCACCGCGCCTGGCAGTTCGCCGGGCTTCAGGGAACCCGGCTTTGGCGCGGACTTCGCTGGCGGTTTCGCGGCGGCCGCCAGTTCCTCGATGCACAGGCCGGATTTCACGCTTTCCGGCCGCGCCTCCAGAATATTCAGCGCCGTGTCGGCGGCGAGGTCGCGCTCCTTGAACAGCAGCCAGTTCTTCTTGTTCTCGTCTTCGCCAGGCTTGGGCTTCAGGCGGGTCAGCATCCAGCCGCCATTGAGCTTTTCGCCGGCCAGCCGGAACTTGAAAGCGCCGGTGCGCAGGCTCTTCTCGACATCGTCCATCGGCGCCCAGGTGCCGGTGTCCCAGACGATCATCGGCCCGCCGCCATATTCCCCCTCGGGAATGACGCCCTCGAAATCGATATATTCGAGCGGATGGTCCTCGGTCTCGACCGCCAGCCTCTTGTCGGCCGGATTGAGCGAGGGCCCACGCGGCACCGCCCAGCTCTTCAGCACGTCGCCGACCTGCAGGCGCAGATCATAGTGATCCGCCGTGGCGTGGTGCTTGTGGACGACGAAGCGGTTGTCGTCGCCAGTGATCAGCCCGCCGGCCGGTTCCGGCGTTTTGGAAAATTCGCGCTTGGCGCGATAGGTTTTGAGTTTGGCGGGAGCGGGCATGGGTCAGCGCTCGAAGCGCTTGGCAAGCAGGAGCAACCGCCGCGTTCCGGAACGGATGGAAGTCACGCTGTCAATCGTCGGCGGCAGGCGTCAGCTCGAGCTCGGCCGGCGACAGGCCCTGCTGCAGCTGGCTCAGCCGAAACTCATCCACCCAATAGGCCTCGCCGTCGACCAGCACGCGGGCGCGGTAGGCGCCGTCAGAAAAGCTCTGCGCGGTGATGTAGACCTTGTAGGCGTCGAGCGCCTTGCGCACCGCGGCGCGCTTGGCATTCTGGCTGGTGACGGGACTGAACATGACGCTTCCCTCGGTCGCCCTGACACATCAGGCGACTGGCTCAAGGATGACGGAGACGAACTGTCCTGTCAATTTCGCGGGTTGGCGACCGTGGCCGACCGTTACGACCCGCTGCTGTTGAGCGTGTTGCCGATTTTCGTGAACTTGGCGTTGATCGCATTGCCGAGCGCACCGGCGCCGGCGATGATGGCGAGCGCGATGAGGGCGGCGATCAGGCCATACTCGATGGCGGTAGCACCGGTTTCATCTCGCATGAAACGGGAAACAATTGATGGCATTGCAAGCCCTTGGTTTCTTAGCCCTCACACAACCTAATACAGATCGTGAGTTGCAGTTCGGTTAAATTCTGCCAGAGTTTTGAAGGTGCTTGCCCGCGGGATTGAATCAAAACATGAAGCATCGGCCATGGCTAGGGACAGGCAGTCCGGACCGGAGCTGTTTTCAACTTGCCGGTCCGGAACCACCCACCGCCTTGTGTCCTTCCCAAGACACTGAACCAGATAAAAGCATCGACGCCGATCCGCTTTGACATGGATCAAGTGCGCAGCCGCAGGCACCGGCCGGCGGCCAAGATGGCGAGGCGCGGAACGTCTCCTGGCGCCGGCCCCATGCCGTTGGTCTCGCGAAAACCCGCATCCCTGTCGAAATCCGCTTCCGGCGAACGACATTGGTGCGGCGCCGACGAGGCGCGATCACCTCAAACAGGGAGCACCTCCATGGCCAAGATGCTTGTCATCTACAAAACCCCCGCCGATCCGGCGGCCTTCGAGCGTCACTACCACGACATTCACGTGCCGCTGGCCAAGCAATTGCCCGGACTGCATCGCTACGAGATCAGCCGGTCGCCGGTCATGAACGTCCTGCCGGGCGAGACGCCCTACAGGGTCGCCATCCTCTATTTCGACAGTCTGGAGGCCATTCGCACAGCCTTTGCCAGCGAGATCGGCCGCGCCTGCGCGGAGGACCGGCGCAAATTCGCCGGGGATGACGATCTGGTGACGATGCTGCTCTTCGACACCGAGCCGCTGTGAGCCGTCACGTCGTGGCGCACGGCCATCAATTCCTGCTCCCGAAGCCGCTTCGGGAGCCGTTCTTCAATTCTTCAATTCTTCAATCGCCGAAATCGCCGCATCACGCCCTGCACGGCCTTGTACAGCCCGGGCTTGGAGCGCACGAAAAGCTCGGTCTTGCCGCGCAACTGGATAAAGGTGGTCGAGCCCCGGCCGCGCAGCGTCACCGCCTCGCACAATTCTGCCAGCACCGCGCTCGAAGCGCCGATGTGCTGCTTGTAGCCCTGGCTGCCGACCGACAGGTCGAAACAGTCGAGCCCCTGCGCCACCCCCCACATCATCAGCTTGCCCATCGTCGTCAGGCCTGGCGAGGCGTTGGCCACCGCGTCGTGATCGATCCCGAGCAAAAGCGCGTGCAAGGTGCCCTTCATGACAAGTACGTACATGACGGCGAGATAGGCTTCACCGACACGCAGCCCAAACAGCCGCACAGAGCCGTCGGACAGGCCCTGCAGGGCGGCATTGCGGTAGAATTCGACGATCGGCGCCTGCGTCAGCAGGTCGAAGCGCCCGAGTTCGCGGAAGCGGTTGAGCCTGAGCTCGAGCAGCGTCGCGAAATGCGCCTCCACCATGTCGGGCGTCTCGGCTTCGACCAGATCGAGCTTGCCCATCTGTTCGAAGCGGCGGCAGTGCTTGTGGAAATTCTTGGCGAAGGACGATTTGCAGATGCGCTTGATCAGCGTCTCAGGATCGCCGCTCAGGGCCAGGCTCGAAGCGATCTGGATGGAATCGCGCGCCTGCGAAAGCAGCGCCAGCGGATTGGCGACGCCGTGAATCTCTCGCGGAATCCCCGCTATGTGGAAGCGGTCCGTCGGCGGCAGCACGGCGCGCACCGCCGCCCAGGCGGCGTCGGCGCTCTGCGTGGTCCAGGGTCTCGCATCGGCCAGCAGCGGCGCGGAATAATCGCACACGCCGCAGCTCAGCCATTCGATCACAAAATGGCCCATGGCCCGGCGGCGCATCAGCGGCAACAGCATGACAGGCGCGCCCGTTGCGGCGTCGTTGACCTCGACGACCAGCAGTTCCGCGCTTTTAGGCATCAGACGGTTTGCGATCCCTTCCACCCAGGCAAGGCCCTGATGGCCCGTGCACAAGCCGGTCGCCTCGAGGCGCAACCACAGCGGCCTTACGGAATCGAAGCTGGTGTGCAGCCGCGCGGCAAAGCGCGCGGCGGCGCCCCAACCGGCGATAATTGGGGAAAGAGGTTGGTCCGGTGCATCCCCAACCGCGACTATTCGCACTGCCTGGCCCGCCACGTACTTCTCCCGTCGTTCAGGCCTGCTCTCAACGTCCTCCACGCGAACGCCGCAAACCTCGCATCAGTCTCTGGGCCACATTGAGCAGCCGTGGTTTGGATCGCACGAAGGCCTCGGTCCGGTTGCGTAGATCGATGGCGTTGCTCGCCGCCCTGCCCCGCATCGTGTACCCGTGGCAGAGTTCCACAAGAACCGAACCCTTGGCGCCCATATGTTCCTTGTAGCTCTGGTTGCCGACCGACAGGTCGAAATAGCCGAAGTCTTGCTCGCGTGCCCAACTCATCAACCTGCCAATGATCGCCATTCCAGGTGAGACGTTGGGCACGACGCTCTGGTCCATAGCTATCAGGAGAGCATGAACAGTCCCTTGATGGACAAGCAGATATTGAACCGCGATCAGGGAGCCGCCGACGCGCAGCCCGAAGAGCCGCACCGAGCCGTCCGACAAGCCCTGGATGGCCGCGTCACGGTAGAAATCGACAACCGCCTCCTGCGTAAGCAGGTCGAAGCGGCCAAGCTCGCGGAAGCGGCTGAGCCGCATCCGGACCAGTTCGCCGAAGATTTCCTCCACCTGGTCCGGCGAACCGGCCTGGACGAGTTCCACATCGCCGAGCCTTTCGAGCCGGCGCCAGTCCTTGCCGAATTCCTTGGCGAAAGATGGCCTGCAGAGACGCTTGAGCACGGTTTCCGGGTCGCCGTCGATGGCAAGACCGAAGGTGGTCTGGACGGAATCGCGCGTGGTCGTCAGCAAGGCCAGGGGATTGGCGACGCCGCCGATCTGCTGCGGTATTCCCGTGATATGGAAGCGATCCGCCGACGGCAGCACGGAACGCACCGCCGCCCACGCAGCCTGCGCCGATTGGGCGGTCCACGCACCCGCATCGGCCAGCAGCGGTGCCGAATAGTCGCACACGCCACAGCTCAGCCACTCGATCACCCGATGCCGGAAGGCTGATCGCAGCATCAGCGGCACCAGCATCAAGGGCGCGCCCGTCACCGCGTCGTTCACTTCAACGATGAGCGGCTCTGCGCCTGCCGGCATCAGCCGCGCCACGATCCCCTGCACCCACGCAAAATGCTGGTGGGCGGTGCAGACACCGTCCATTTGGAAGCGCAGCCAGAGCGGCCTGACCGCTTCAAGGCTTGTGTGCAATCGCGCCGTGTACGCATCGTTCGCGGGGACGGTCACCGGACGGGAGGCTTCCCCTACGGGCAAGCCGTCATCCACCGCAGCAATTTGTACCACCTGGCCAGCCACATCCATCTCCTATCGCTTTACCGCGGCGAACGTGACCGCCCGCCGCCAGGAGCCCAAACGGCTGTTACGCTGCTGGTCCGGATGCTCGATGTTCCACATGCGATGGTGCGCGAAATACCATGATGCCGCGAGCACGAAGGTCTCGGAGACCGCGGAGCCCAGCAGCGCCCATGGTGGGGACGCGACGGCCAGCAGGATGGCGATCAGCGCCAGCCCGACGATGGCGCCGCCCATGGTGATGAAGGCGACGATGCGGAAATCACCGAAGATCTCCAGGACGATGCGGGGCATGATGTAGAGCATGATCGGGATAAAATTGACCGTCACGAAAAGCCCGATGAACTCGACCGAGGCATCCTGCAGGGCCTGGGACTTGATCATCGGCAGGACGAACAGGATGGCGCATCCATAGGCCAGGCCGCCGAGCCCCATGACGACCGACCAGATCTTCGCCTGCGACCAGACGCGGCGCGTTTCATTGTGCCGCATCAGCTTGGCGAGCTCCGGCTGCGTCATGTTGACGAAAGCAAGGCTGATGATGCGCAGCGGCGCGAACAGCACGATCACCGCCGCCAGCGGCGCGTAGGCCGCGGGTCCGGCAATGCCGGCGACCAGCAGCGCCAGGCACTGGCCCTGGATGTTGGTGGTGGTCGCGCTGAACGCCGACCAGCACAGCTGGCGCCAGAGTTTGGTATAGCGCCGCCGCGTCGGCATGCGGAAGCTGATGCGAAGCGTGCGGGGCGCCAGCCGGGCCAGCACGAGGATGCCGATCACATTGGCCGCGGCAAGGGCATAGAAGACGGTCTGCAGCGCGGCGTCGGCGTACCAGATCGCCAGGCCGGCGAACACGGTGCCGGCGATTGTGAAAGCCGCGTCGCTGACGGAGACGATCACCTGCTGGCGGCGCGCGAAGAATGCCGTGCGCATATGGCTGCGCAGCGACCAGGCGCCGACAAAGCAGCCGGCCGCGATGCCGCTCGGGTCGCCCAGGAGACGCATCAGGATAACCGTGCCGACGGCCATCAGCAGCGCCACCACCAGCGCCGCGGATCCGAAGGCCACGTCATGAGCATCGACGCCGGCACTGTTGGTGCTCTTGCCCATCCATATCGAGGCGGGAACGGCAGTCAGCGATCTGATGTAGGACAGGCCGACGCCGCCCATCACCATGGCGATGGCGAAAAGGCCGTAGCCTTGCGCCGACAACATGTGCAGCAGCGCGATGTTGAGGGCGAAATGAAAGCCGCTCTGCATCGCCTCGCCGCCGATCATCAGCACGAGGCGCCGCACCAGATGGAGGGGGAACTTCACGGCCGCGTCTCCGCCTGCCGGGTGCTTGCCGTCCGGCCCGGCCTGGCGATGGCAGCCTTCAGCTTGTCGGCGGCGATCGCCGCGATCGCGGCCGCGGCGACCGGTTCGCTGAACACCGTCTCGTAGCGCTTGCGCCCGGCGGCGACGAAACCGCGCCAGGTCTCGGGGGCGAGGATGATCTCCTGCAACTTCGCGGCCAACGCCGCTGCATTGCCTGGCGGAACATGCCAGCCGGTCTCGCCGTCGGCCACCACTTCGACCAGCCCGCCGATCGCCGACACCAGCGGCGGCCGGCCATAGGCCATGGCCTCGATGGCGACACGGCCGAGCGATTCCGGACGCCGCGACGGCACGGTGACGATGTCGGCCCAGCGATAATGCTCCGAAGGGTCCGGGATGAAAGGCAAGGTGCTGACCTGTCCGGCCAGCCCCATGGTATCGACCAGTTCGGCCAGGGCGCGCTCGCGCTCGACGCTTTCGAAGGCGCCGCCGACCAGCCGCACCTCGATCCTTGACTTGACTTCGGCCGGCAGCGAGGCGATCGCCTCCAGAAGCACTTCCTGGCCCTTGATCCGGTTGACGCGGCCAAGCAGCAGCACCCGCAGCGGGCGCTTGCCGTCATAGGTCATCGCCTCCGCCGACGCCGGACCGGCAACGCCATTATAGACGACGTAGGAGCGCGCGGATCTGGGCTCGCCGAACGTGTCGCGCGTCGCTTTCGAGTTGAAGATGAGATCGGCACGGCTCCAGTGCATGAGCCCGACGAGGATCCGGCGCAACACGCCTTCGGGAATTTCATGGATGTGCAGCAGCGCCTTGGAAGGCAGCAGGCGCGAGGCCAGCGCATAATCGGCGACGATCGAAGTGTTGACATAGACGAGGTCGCAAGCGCTGAGGCGCCGCCATGCCCGCCACAGCGCGACCGGCAGCCGCGCCATCTCGATGGTCGCCAGCCTCAGCATCGCCTGGCGCCTGAGCACCCAGAGCGGCTCGAAGACGATCCGGCTGGCATGAGGCTTCAGGATTTCGACGATCGGTCCGCTGCGCGGCAGGACCACTTCGATGTCGGCCGACGGAAACGCGGCGCGCAGCGCCGCCACGCTCTCCGCGAAGCTGCGGTCGGAGCCGTAGAGTTCGTACCCCTGATGGATGCAGGCAATCCGCATCTTCACGCGCATCTTTCTGCCAGGGGTGGTGTGACGATTCCGCCGCCTGACCATACCGGCGACCGGAAACGTCAAGCCCAACACCCCTTTGGACTTCACTGGTTTTCAGTGCGGTCACGAAACGGATCTGGATCCGGTTCACCACACCAACGCTGCACGCCTTCCGCCGTTTCCGGCGCGCAGAAGTCCATCAGCAAGGTTCATGCCGGGCTAATATATCCATTTATATCCATTCGCGGGCCGACTGGCCCCGGCATCGCCTCGTTTCGGTACACATACGTTCGGAAAGTTGACCGATAGTGAAACAACTCCGGCGGCTGGAACAAATATTTTACAACCCGAATGCGACAATGGCTGGAATCGGGCCTGGCAGGCTTATTGCAAGGCCGAGACGGGACAGCCTTCCACAGCGGGTCGGACGGATTTGAAAGCGCCAGCAGCCATGAAACCGGAACAGCCTTCCATCCTGATCCTGGGAACGCGCGGCATCCCCGCGGCCCATGGCGGCTTCGAGACCTTCGCCGAGAGACTGGCGCTTTTTCTGGTCGCACGCGGCTGGAAGGTCGGCGTCTACTGCCAGGAAGAGGTCGAGCGGGTCGACCAGAGGGTGCGCCTCGACAGCTGGAGCGGCATCGACCTTATCCACGTCCAGGTCGCCTCGAAAGGCCCGCGCGCGACGCTGGAATTCGACTGGCAATGCGTGCTCGACGCTGCGCGCCGGCCCGGCGTCTGCCTGGTGCTCGGCTACAATGGCGCGGTCTTCCTGACCTGGCTCAGGCTGATGCGGCGCAAGGTCATCACCAATATGGACGGTATCGAGTGGCGCCGCCCCAAATGGGGGCGCGCGGCGCGCACCTGGTTCTGGCTCAATGAGTGGATCGGTGCCTGGGCTTCGCACCGGCTGGTCGCCGATCATCCGATCATTGCCGATCACCTGGCGACGCGCCGGCCGCGCAGCGCCATTTCCACCATCGCCTATGGCGCCGATCCGGTGACATCGGCACCCGAAGCGCCGGTGCGCGCGCTCGGCCTCCAGCCCGGAAAATACCTGATCTCAATCGCCCGCATCGAGCCCGACAACAGCATCCTGCCGATCGTCGAAGCCTTCTGCAGCCGCAAGCGCGACATGAAGCTGGTGGTGCTGGGCACGCTGTCCGACCAGATCCCCTATCATGCCGCGGTCCGCAAGGCAGCGAACGCCTCGGTGGTCCTGCCCGGCGCCATCTACGACCAGGCGGCGGTGAAGGCGCTGCGGTACCATGCGCGCGCGTACATGCATGGCCACACGGTCGGTGGCACCAACCCGTCGCTGGTCGAGGCGCTGGCCGCCGGCAACATGGTGATCGCGCACGACAATCCCTACAACAAATGGGTCGCCGGAGCCGCCGCCATCTATTTCACCGATACGCAAAGCTGCGCCGAGCGGATGCAGCAGGCGATGGAGGACGACGCGCTGGTCAAGGCCTGCGGCGAGGCCGCGAGGACGCGCGCCCGCGAAGCCTTCCGCTGGGAGGATGTGCTTCTGGCCTACGAGAATGAGGCCTACCGGCTTCTCGGCGTCCCATCGGCCCGAACGGCCGCGATCGACCGCCCCTCGCCCGGCGCGGTATGACGGGCTGGTCGCGCCGGCGGCTTCTCACCACCGCGCTGTCGACGGCGCTGGTGCCTGCCGCGCAGGCGCCGCTTTCGTCCGCGCGAGCGGCAAGTGGTGAATGGCGTTTCCGCCGTGGCGTCAACGCCTGGCCCTGGTTCGCGCTGACACGCGAATTTCCCGCGCCGCGCACCGACTATGACTGGCCGCCCTTCCAGTCGCAGCGGCCGGTGCCGACCCCGGACGACCTTGGTCGGCTGCGCGCCACCGGGCTCGATTTCATCCGCCTGCCCGTCGATCCCGGTCCGTTCCTGGCGGGAGACGACGCCACGCGCGGCAAGCTGCTGGACATGCTGGACGCCGCCGTCGCCGCCACGCTCGCCGCCGGTCTCGGCATCATCGTCAACGTCCAGGCCAATGGCGCCACGCATTACTGGAACCCCGATCGCATGGTCTCCAGCACCGAGGCTCCGGCCTTCGACCTCTACCGGGCGCTGGTCGGCGAGCTTGCCGGCAGGCTGGCGCGGTTCACGCCAGGCATGGTGGCGCTGGAGCCGGTCAACGAACCGGCGCAATCCTGTGACTCCAACGTCTGGTCGCAGGTCCAGGCGTCCCTGCTGACGGCGGCCAGGGCGTCAGCCCGGACCTTGCCGCTGGTCGTCACCGGCGGCTGCGGCTCGATGGTGAGCGGGCTGGCGGCACTCGAGCCGGCGCCGCTGGCATCCTTCGAGCCGATTCTGTTCACCTTCCACTTCTACGAGCCCTATCTGTTCAGCCATCAGGGCGCGCCCTGGATGCGCGAGCCGGTCTACCGCTCGCTGAACAATGTGCCGTGGCCGGCCTCCGCCGGGTCGCTCGACGCGACGCTGGCCTCGGTCAGGACGCGCATGGCGCAGGATACCGAGACCTCGGAAGCCGACAAGCAGGCCGCCTACGCCGAAACCGAGCGCGTGCTGAAAGTCTATTTCGACGCCCGGCCCGACCGCTGGTTCATCGACAAATATCTCAGCCAGGCGCGCGACTGGGCCGACAGAAACGGCATTGCCCCGGAGCGTGTCATCATGGGCGAATTCGGCGCGCTGCGCACCGACGCCCGTTACACCGCCGCCCCCAACCCCGACCGCGCCCGGTACATTTCCGATGTCCGCCAGAGCGCCGAGGCGGCCGGCTTCCCCTGGGCCTTCTGGGACCTCTTCGACGGCATGGGCATGATGGACGACACCACGCGCGCGCTGGATCCGGCGATGATCGAGGCGCTTGGGTTGGTGATGCCGGGATAGGCACCCACCGTTCCACACAGGCAATCGTCGCGTTCTACGGCGCTACCTTCGCCCGGCTTGCACCCTCTGCCCCACCACACCCCTTGCCGGCCTATAAAGCACCAGCGCGATCACCACGAATTTGGTCATCAGCGTCGTCTTCGACGCCAGGCTTTCGGAGGTATTGAGCAGGATCAGCCAGCCCAACATCAGCAGCCAGATGCCGGCATGGCAGCGGCGCGCGACTTCGTGCATGAACAGCGCGAAGCCGACGAACAGCAGCAAGGTGAAGAAGGCGCCCTGGTAGAGGACCATGCGGATGATCGGGTTCTCGATGCCTTGCTCGAGGCCGCTGATGCGGCGCAGGCTCTCGATGAGGTCGATGTCAGGCCCCACGATCAGGTCGCGCAGTTCGAAATGTTTGAACAGTTCGAACATCTCGACGCGGGCATTGGCGCTGCCGGAGTCCGACACGAAGCGCTCGAGCAGCGCATCGAAAAAGCCGTATGCCGCCGCGACCGCGATGACGACCGGCACCAGCGCGGCAAGGATCAGGCCGAGCGCCGCGCCGAGCAGGTTGACGCGACCCGTGCGCAAGCCGCGCAGCCCCTGGATGAGCAGGTAGCAGCCGCCGAGCACGATGGTGAGCACCATCGCGGAGCGGCCGCCAAAGGCGACGAGAGCCGCAAATTGCAGGCCGATCAATCCGAGCCGCAGCGGCATCGACAGGGATCTCGAACCGGAGAGCAGCGCCAGCACATAGATCGAGGTGACCGTGGCGTTGGACAGCGGATGGCCCTGAAGCGCCGTCGAGCGCAGGTCGCTCATGAACGCCTCGCCGTCGAGCCGATAGGGAAAGAGCAGCGTCTTGGTGGCGAACTCGAACAGAGCGAGCAGCGCGTTCACGGTCATGATGGCGTGAACGACGGTCTGCATCCGGGCGAATGTCTTCTCGTCGTCCTCGGCCAGCATCATAACCAGCAGCGCCGGCGCCACGAACGTGTCGACCATTCCGGCCATGCCGGGACGCTGCCTGGCGACGACGACCACCAAGAGCACGATCGAGATGACCGCCATCAGCGTGCTGGCCGGCCGCCGGTCGGCGACGGCCACCATATAGCCGACCGGGTTGCCGAAGGTGCAGGCGCGCCAGGCAAACACCAATACGAGCAGATAGGTCGACGGATGGATCTTGGTCGCCGGGTTGCCGGTCAGGCCGTCGTAATTGTAGCCCACCAGCCACAGCATGCCGCCGGAGATGGCGAACAGCAGCGCCACCGTCGCGACCAGGCCGAAGCGCGTGATCCAGTCGACGGAATCGCCGGCGCGGACTTGACCGGAACCGGCCCAGCCGGCCGCCGGGTTGGCTGTCCGGGTGTCGGTCCCGGTCGCGGCCACGTCAGGCCGCCTCGTCGACCAGCAAGGCGCCGGTCGGCAGCCGCCCCATGACGGAAATGGCCTGCGAGGCCGCCGTGACGTCGCGCATCGGCGTCGAGTTCAGCGTCGCGACCATCACGATCTCGTCGACCATGGCGACCAGCGGCGAGGCATTGAGATTGTCTGCCAGCGCGCCGCCGTCGACGACGACGAGGTCGAAGTTGCGGCCGGCCTGGGCCAGCATGTGCTGCGTGAAGTAGACGCCCTGCGCCTCGGAGAAGACGGCCTTTTGCCGGCCCCTACCCAGCACCGCGACATTGCTGCCGGCGGTGTGCTGGCTCACCGCCTCGAAGGCATATTCGCCGCGCAGCACGTCGAGCAGGCCGGGCTGCGGCTCCTTCTTGCCGCTGACGGCATTGGTGTCGATGAACAGGACGCGGCTGCCCCTGGCGGCCGCGGCATTGGCGAGCAGGCGCGCCACTCGGCCCCGATGCGCGGCGTCTTCCGGCGGCGACGTCAGCAGGATGGACGGCACCAGCGGCCAGTTCGGCGGACGCCGGCTGGAGGCGAACAGCCGTCTCAGCGCCAGGCCCGCGACCGCATCCGTCTTCTGCCCGGCCGCGGCGGCGGCGCCGCTGAAAGGCCACCAGCGGCGGCCACTGCCTGCCTTTGCCGGCAGCACGCCAAACACCGGCGCGTCGATGGCCGATTGCATCTGCGCGCTGGAAAGCACGGTCGGCGAGGAATATTCCGCGATCAGCGCCAGCGCGGTGCCCAGTCCCAGCCCGCCGAAGAGGGCGCCGAAAACCAGCAGCGGCAAAGGCGGCCAGCTCTTGTTCAGGGCGGGCATCGCATTGGAGATGATGCGCGCATTGGTGCTGTCGACATTGATTTGCTCGCGCGTTTCCTGCGCCCGCTGCAGATAGGTGGCGTAGACCGAACGCACCGCCTCGAGGTCGCGCTGCAATTCGCGCAGCTTGACCGAGGCCTGGTCGGTGTCGAGCGACTTGCTCTTCATGCCGGCGACCTTGGCCTCCAGCGCCTGCTGGTTTGCCAGCGCCCGCTCGTAGTCGGTTTCGGCGGCGGCGCCGATGCGTCCGAGTTCGCGCGCGATGAGGGCGCGCGTGTCGCGCAGCTGCTGCTGTGCGGCGATCATCGAGGGGTGGCGCGGCCCAAGTTCCGTGCCAAGCTGCGAGACCTGGTCGACAAGCGTCGCCTCCTGCGCCCGCAGGCTGGAGATGACCGACGAGCGCATCGCTTCCGAGGTGGCGTCCGGCGCGCCGCCGGAGCGGCGCAGCTGGTCGACCTGCGCCTTCAGCGCCGCGGTGCGGCTCTGCGCCGCCGAAAGCTGCGTGTTGATCTCGGTCAGTTCCTGGTCGCTGACCAGATTGCCCGCCGCCATCACCATGTTGTGGGCGGATTTGTAGGCCTCGACGGCGTTCTCGGCCTGCTGCACGCGCTTGCGCTGCTCCTCCAGCCGCGCGGTGATGGAATCGGAAGCGTCCGTGGCCATCTTGGCGCGCGCGCTCGCCTGATCGGCCAGATAGGCCTGGGCGATGGCGTTGGCGAGCTTCGCCGCTTTGTCGGCGCTCTTGGCGGTGACGATCACGTCGAGCACCAGCACCTTGTCTGCCCGCTTAACCGCCAGCCGGCGGCGCAGCGCATCGAGCGTCTTGCCCGTCCTGTCGGTTTCGGCCGACCCCGAGCCGAGCAAGCCGCCGAGCAGACGGCTCACCAACCCGCCCTGCCCGTTGAATTCCGGATCCTCGGTCAGCTTGGTCGCCTCGATGGCCTTGAGCAGGACACCTGTCGACTGGACGACGCTGACCTGGCTTTCCACCATGGTGATGCCGCCATCGGGCGGAACGCGGCTCGGATTGACGTCGTTGGTGACCACCTGCAGGTCTTGCGGATCGATGAGGATTTCCGCCACCGAGCTGTAGAGCGCCGGCGTCAGCAAGCCATAGGCCAGCGCCCCGAGGGTCAGCAGCGCGGCGGTCAACAAGATCAGGAAACGGCGGCGCACCAATATGCGCTTCAGGTCACCCAGCTCGACGGTCGAGGATGCATAGGACGCCGTCGGCACTGGCTCCGGGGCGGCATATTGCATCGCCTCCGAAGCGGGTTGTTGCGGCAACGAGAGCAGGGATGATTGCAAAGGTCGCTCCGACAACACTCCGTGTGCCTGCAAGTGTAAATTGCAGCTTCGACCTAGCTATTCCTCCAACTGTTAAAACACTGTTAATTATGTTGAGAGCTCTTCTGATTTTTGGCACGGAGTTTGCCTGATAAAGGCACGTGCATGTCGACACGGCGCTGGTGAACAGGAGACGGATGGAAATGGGGCAGCAGATCAGTCCAGACCATCCGTGCGGCCATCTCTCCTGCCCCATTTTCGAACACCGGCCCGACACCGATCAAGATGCTAGGGGTGCTACATGCAAGTGAGCCTGCGCCTGGACAGCGAATGCGTCCGTGCTTTTCACCTGCTGCTGCTGCAGCGCCTGGCGGCACTGGCGCAGGTCGAGATGTCGGTCGATGCCAGGCCGGCCGGGGGCGGCATTCCGGGCAGCGCTGCCGCGCTTTTCCAGCTTGAGACAGCCATCCATGGCTTGCCGGCGGACGGACTGGCCAAGCGCCTGCCGCTGTCGGCGCTGGCGCCTTATCGGACGCAGCCGCCCGCCTCTCCCGATCTGGTGATCGACCTCTGCGGCGATGTGAGGCTGGAAGGAACGCGGGTCTGGCGCGTCACCTATGACGGCGCCGCCGGCGAAGCAGCCTTGCTGGCGCTGATCCTGGACGGCCGCACCCCGATTGCCCGCGTCGAGGAGAGCGGCGCCACCGTTGCCGAAGGGCGCCTGGGCACCGAATATGGCGGCATCGCGCTGGCCTCCTTCCAGGACATGCTCGCGCGCACCGCAAGCCTCATCCTCGCGGCAATGCCCCCCTCGGCAGTGAATGGCGCGGCGCGGGCCGCCCTGCCGGTGCTGCCCGAACCGGCGCAAGCCGGTGCCCCGCCGCAGATACCCTCGCCCACCAAACTCGGCATCAGGGCAGGCAAGGCGCTGGCGCGGCGCATCGTCCAGAAGATCTACCATCTCTGCTACAATGCCCCGCACTGGAAGGTCGGCTGGCGCGAGACCAAGGGGCAGGATCTGTTCGACCTGCGCGTCCATCCGGCAGCCGGCTGGCAGGTGCTGCCCGACGACGGCAGCCGCTTCTACGCCGATCCGTTCCCGATCCTGTACCGGGGACAAGTGACCCTGTTCGTCGAGGATTATATCCACCGGCTGGGCCGGGCCATCATCTCCGCCGTGCCGTTCGGCCCGGCGGGGCCGATCGGCCGCCCCGAGCCTGTGCTCGACCTGCCCTACCACCTCTCCTACCCCTTCGTCTTCGAGCGCGACGGCGAGGTCTGGATGGTGCCGGAAAGCTGCGCCAACCGCACAGTCGATCTCTATCGCGCCACCGCCTTCCCCGGCGGATGGGTCAAGGAAGCCACGCTCTTGTCCGACATCGTCGCCAGCGACGCCACTCTGGTCGAGCATGGCGGGCGCTGGTGGCTGTTCGCCACTGTCAGGGACGGCGGCGGCGCCTTCTCCGATGCGCTGCATCTTTGGTCGGCGCCCGACTTCCGCGGCCCCTGGACACCGCATCCCAAGAACCCCGTGCTGGTCGACATCGCCTCGGCGCGACCGGCCGGCCGAATGGTTGAGCGCAACGGCCAATTGCTGCGCCCGGTGCAGGATTGCCGCAGGAGTTATGGCGCCGCCCTTGGCATCGCACGCGTCGCTCACCTTGATTTGAACGGCATGGAGCAAGTCGTCGAGACCATCTTAACTCCTGGGGCGCTATGGAATGGGCGCAAGCTGCACACGCTCAACGAGGCGGGCGGCCTGGAATTCATCGATGGCTCGGCGATCGCGCCGCGCTGGAAACAGAAGCGTTCGTCGTTAACGTAAACAATCGTTACTACCAGCCACCCGCGCTGGTTGCTTGAGGTTGATATGGGGCCGGAAGATATTTCCACTGCAGATTGTGGCAGGCGCAAGATGACCAGCAGAAAGGCAAAGACATGACCACCGCCGCGGCTGGCCCGACCGAAGTCGACGTAGCGATCGTCGGCGCCGGAATGGCCGGCACCACCCTGGCAACGCTGTTGGGAAACGCCGGCCGCAAGGTGGCGCTGATCGATCCGCACCGCGTTCATCACGACGAATTCCGGGCCGAGAAGATCGGTGCGGATCAAATGCAGCTGTTCCAGAAGCTCGGCCTCGACAAGATGGTCATGCCGCTCGTCACCCCGTTTACCGACATTGATGTCTTCCGCCTCGGTCAATTCTTCGCCCGTGAAAAGAAGTGGGAGTACGCATTTTCCTATGGTGCGCTGATCAACGGCCTGCGCGATGCCTTGCCGCCGCAAGTGCCGATCACGATCGGCAAGGTGGCCGAAGTCTCGACCGGACCTGACCGGCAGCGGCTTGTGCTGGCCGACGGCGCCGTCATCGATGCCCGCCTGCTGGTGGTGGCCACCGGCTACAGCGAATTGGTGCGGCGCGCCATCGGCGTCGAGCGCGTCGAATTGTCGAAGGCGCATTCGCTGTCGATGGGGTTCGACCTCGCTGTTGCGCGGCGTGACTGCGCCTTTGGGGCCGTCACCTGCTACGGCAAGCGAGCCTCTGACCGAGTCGCCTATCTCACCGTCTTTCCCATCGGCGACAAGATGCGCGCGAACATGTTCGTCTATCGCACCGTCGCCGAACAATGGACGCGGGACTTCCGCGCCGATCCGCAGAAAATGCTTCGCGAACTGATGCCCGAGATCGCGGCGCAGTGCGGCAACTTCGAGGTGGCGAGCCCGGTCGAGGTCAGGCAGGTCAATCTGACCACGACACAAGGCCATCGCCGCGACGGCGTCGTCTTCATCGGCGACGCATTCAACACGACATGCCCGACGCCGGGCGTCGGCATCGGGCGGGTCATGGTCGATGTCGATCAGCTCCATTCCGTTCACATTCCGCGCTGGCTGGAAACACCAGGCATGGCGGCTGACAAGATCGGCGCTTTCTATGACGACCCGGTCAAGGTGGCCTCCGATAAGGCAGGCATGCGAGTGAGCTTCTACGCCAAGCAGATCACCACCGAAACCGGACTGGAATGGCGCGTGCGGCGCCTGCGCAACAACACGGCGCGTCAGCTGATGATCATCGGCCGCAAGATGCGCCATTTGGGACCGCGCCGGGAGCCCGGAATGGCGTGAGGGTCCTCCCACTTTCTCCCGCCATCCAAGGCCGAGGCGTGTTCCCTTCTCCCTTCCCGCGGAGACGGGAAGCGCGCCAGGCCCAGGATTGTGGGCTGAGAGCAACGCGCTAACGCTTTGATGTTATTGCTTACATCCGCCGCCCAGCGCGGCGAGCCACATAATCCGAGGAAACCCTCACGCCAATTGCAGCCCCGCCTTCCTCGCCGCCTCGCGCAGGAACGGCAGGCCGACACCGATGACGTCGTCCGGGTTCTCCGCCACTGGGCGCCAGACGGCGAGCCCGCCGGCGATGTCGGCGTCGACATGGTTCATGCTTTCGAGCGTGATGGCGCCGGTGTAGCCGATGTCAGCGATGGCCTTCATGCAGGCCGCCCAGTCGAGCATGCCGCGTCCCGGCACGCCGCGATTGGCTTCCGAGACGTGGACATAGCCGAGATAGGGCGCCGCCGCCCTGAAGCCGGCCTCGAAACTCTCCTCCTCGATATGCATGTGATAGGTGTCGAGATGGATGAAGATGTTGTCGGCGCCGACGCGTTCGATGATCCGCGTCGCATCGATGCCGCGGTTGATCAGATGCGTCTCGTAGCGGTTGCAGGGCTCGATGCCGAGCTTCAGCCCATGCGCCTTGGCGGCCTTGGCCGCGCGCACCAGGAAGCGGCACATGCCGTCGATCTCGTCTTCGGTTGGCGCGCGTCCCGACGTCTTGCCGATGGTGCCATAGGTGACGCCGCCCAGCGCGTTGCTGCCGACAGCCTCGCAGACGCCGAAGGCCGGCTCGAGAAAGGCCAGCGCCTCGTCCGGCCGTGCCGATACGTCAAGTGAAGCCGGCAGGCCAAGCGACGGAATAAGCTCGACATTCCAGCGTTCGGCAAACGCGCGCGTGCGCCTGGTGTCGATCTCTTCCGGTCGCAGCAGCGGGATTTCGAGCAGGCCGATGCCCAACCCCTTCAGCCGCTCCATCTGCGGCTCGATCAGGTCGAGGTTCCAGACCGGGGCGATGGCGAAAGTGTGCAGTCCAAAAGTGTTCATCTCAGCCTCTGTGATCGCGCGGTCGCGATGCTGTTGTCGCCGAAGCTTCTATTGCGGTTTTGCGGAATGCGGGCCGTTGCCTGGCGAGCCAACGGATTCCCGCATAAAAACCCGGCAAGGTTCGAGACGGGCCGTTGGCGGCCCCTCCTCGCCTTCAATCCTGGCAAACAGCGCCTCCATGGCGTGGCCGGCGATCTGGCGCACCGGCTGCACCACGGCGGCGATGGCCGGCCATGTCACCTGCATCCATTCGGCGTCGTCGAAGCCAACCAGCGAAATGTCGTTGGGGCAGTGCCAGCCGCGCCGCCGGAACTCCGACAGCGCCACCAGCGTGCCCTTAAGGAACAGCGAATAGACCGCCGTCGGGCGCTCGCCTTCTGCAAAGTAATCACGCAGCTGTGCCCTGAGCGGCTCGACATGGCTTTCGGCAAGCACGACATCGATGCGCACATCCGGCGCCAGGTTCAACGCGGTGGTGCGAAACCCGTCGAGACGGGTGCGCACCGTCGCCGCCTGCTCGCCAAGGCCGACGGCAAGGATGTGACGATGACCCTTGCCGATCAGTTCACGCGCCACTTCGGCGCTGGCCGCCGCACTGTCGGCCGACACCGTGTCGAAGGCGTCGTCGGACAGCACGCGGTCGATCAGCACGCCGGTCATGCCGTTGGCCTTCATGAAGGCGGCCGCCGGGCCATGCTCGTTGCGCACCGGCGCCAGCACCACGCCGGCGACCCGCCAGTCATGCATACGGGCGAGGATTTCCGTTTCGCGGGCTTCGGATTCGCGGCTCGACGCCGCCACCAGCGTATAGCCGCGCTGCTCGGCCAGGCTTTCGAGCTGGGTGACCATCTGGCCGAAGAACTCGCTTTCGAATTCCGGCATGATGGCGCCGATGATGCGGCGCTTGGCCCGGCGCATGTCGGAAGCCAGCGGATCGACGCGGTAACCGAGCTGTTCGATGGCGTCAAAGACGCGCTGCGCATTCTCGGGCTTCACCGTGGCGACGCCGGCCATGACCTTTGAGACGGTGGCCGCCGACACGCCGGCACGGCTGGCCACGTCGTGGATCGACGCACGCCGCTGCTGGTCCTGCCTGTGCGCCATTGCTCCTCCTTCCGAGGCGCGGACAGAGGCATTTCTGTCCGCATGAGAAACGAGTAAATCGATTTTTCGCAGTTGTAAATCGTTTCATCGGCGGTATTTTAGCTGCGGAGCCACATGTCGCCCAAAGATGTAAACGGTTTTGGGGCAACGACATGGGCAAAGCAAAAATGCGCGGCGTCGACCGCGTCGGGAGGAATCATCGTGCCAAACAACGATTTGCCGCTGGTGATCAGCGCGCCGGAACCGCGCTCGCTGGAACTGATCTTCACGCCGCCGCAGCTGGCGCGCTTCCGGGCGAAATACCGCATCGTCGAGACCACGGCCGACGGTGTCGCCGAACTGCCGGCCAATGTGCTGGCGCAGGCCCGCTATATTGTCGGCCAGCCGCCGATCTCGTCGGAGACGCTGGGTCGGATGACGGCGCTGCGCTGCGTCTTCAATGTCGAGTCCAACCTCCTCAACAACATGCCTTACGAGACGCTGTTCGCGCGCGGCATCCATGTCGTCACCACCGGTCTGGTGTTCGCCGAGCCGGTGGCCGAGCTTGGCCTTGCCATGGCGCTGAACCTTGCCCGCGACATCGTCGATGCCGACCTCGCCTTCCGCAAGGGCGAAGAGCTGTGGGGCGGCGACGGCAACCAGACGGCGCGGCTGCTGTCGGGCGCCGATGTCGGCATCATCGGCTTCGGCGATCTCGGCCGCGCGCTGAACCGGCTGCTGACGGGTTTCCGCGTCAACACCAAAGTCTTCGATCCCTGGCTGCCGCCATCGATCCTGATCGACAATGGCGTCGAGCCCGCCTCGCTGGACGAGGTGCTGACCTCGAGCGACTTCGTCTTCGTCGTCGCCTCGGTGACCTCCGAGAACCAGGGTTTTCTCGGTGCGGAGGCCTTCGCCAGCATGCGCAGGGGCGCCGCCTTCATCCTGCTCAGCCGCGCCGGCGTCGTCGATTTCCCCGCGCTGATGGCGGCGGTGAAGAGCGGCCACATCGTCGCCGCCAGTGATGTCTTCCCGGAAGAGCCGCCGGCACTGGATCATCCGGTTCGCACCCTGCCCGGCTTCCTGCGCTCGGCCCACCGCGCCGGCGCGCTCGACATCGCTTTCAAGCGCATGGGCGACATGGTGCTGGAGGACATGGACCTGATCGACCGCGGCCTGCCGCCGCTGCGCTCCAAGCGTGCCGAGCGCGAGACGGTCTCGCGCATGCGATCGAAGCCGGTGGACCGGAACTGACGGGCGAGGTACCGCATTTCCATCGTCCTGCGAGATCTTGCGAAAGCCCGGAAGCGGGCGGGCTTCACGTCGTGATGGAACGATCACCCCGCTGACAGGTTTTGTAAAAGGCCGGGCGGTGGGACGCCCGACCTACTCCAGAAGGCCCGTCACGATTCGCGTCGGTGGCGGGCCTTTTCGTTTTGCCGCGCTCTTCATGGCATGAGGAACCTTCCTGACAAAGCGACGTTGGTCCCCGCCGGTCAGGCAGACAATTCGCAAAAAGGAACATTCCATGGGAAGCACAAGTGACAAGGCCTCTGGTCTCGCCAATCAGGCCGTAGGCAAGGCCAAGGAAGGCGTCGGCAAGGCCGTCGGCAATGACCGCCTGCGCGCCGAAGGCGCCGCACAGGAGGCCAAGGGCAAGGTCCAGAAAGCCGTCGGCGACGCCAAGTCGGCCGTCAAGGACGCGACCAACAAGACCGCGGCCGCAATCAACAAGAACCTCTGAGGGTTCTTCGCTTTCTAGAGACAATTGGAGGCCGCCGTTCGAACCGGCGGCTTTCTTTTTTGCGGATTTGAAATCGGCCGGGAACGCATTGCCATTCCAGAGATTGAGGAACCAGCGCAGCCCGCGCGTTGACCCCAGGGATTTTCAGTCATGGCGAAGCAAGCATCCAAAGCGGCCGGGACGGCCGCGACCATCCACGATCAGAAACTGCAGCGCGGCGAAGGCGGCGAACTGCACCAGACCGCTTCCGGTTCGGCAGAGGTGCTGACGACCGCACAGGGCGGCCCTGTCTCCGACGACCAGAACTCGCTGAGGATCGGTGCCCGTGGGCCAACCGTGCTTGAGGATTTCCACTTCCGCGAAAAGATCTTCCATTTCGATCACGAGCGCATTCCCGAACGCGTCGTCCATGCGCGCGGCTATGGCGCCCACGGCTATTTCGAGACGTACGAATCGCTGGCTAAATACACCCGCGCCGACATCTTCCAGCGCGCCGGCGAAAAGACACCGGCCTTCGTGCGCTTCTCCACCGTTGCCGGCAACAAGGGCTCCGCCGATCTTGCCCGCGACGTGCGCGGCTTCGCCGTAAAACTCTACACGCAGGAAGGCAACTGGGACATTGTCGGCAACAACATGCCGGTATTCTTCATTCAGGATGCGATCAAGTTTCCCGACCTGATCCATGCCGCGAAGGCCGAGCCCAACAGCGATTTCCCACAGGCACAGACCGCGCACGACAATTTCTGGGATTTCATCTCGCTCACGCCGGAAAGCATGCACATGATCATGTGGGCAATGTCGGACCGGGCCATCCCGCGCTCGTTGCGCTTCATGGAAGGGTTCGGCGTCCACACGTTCCGGCTGCTCAACGCCAAGGATGAATCGACCTTCGTCAAATTCCTCTGGAAGCCGAAGCTCGGCCTCCAGTCGGTCGCCTGGAACGAGGCGGTCAAGATCAACGGCGCGGACCCCGACTTCCATCGCCGCGACCTCTGGGACGCGATCCACGCCGGGAATTTCCCGGAATGGGAACTGCAGTTGCAGCTTTTCGACCAGGCCTTCGCCGACAGTTTCGACTTCGACATCCTCGATCCGACCAAAATCATTCCCGAGGAGGTGCTGCCGCCGATCGCGGTCGGCCGCCTGGTGCTCGATCGCATGCCCGACAATTTCTTCGCCGAGACCGAGCAGGTGGCGTTCATGACGCAAAACGTGCCGCCCGGCGTCGACTTCTCCAACGACCCGCTGCTGCAGGGCCGCAATTTTTCCTATCTCGATACGCAGATCAAACGGCTGGGTAGCACCAACTTCACCCACATCCCGATCAACGCGCCGAAATGCCCCTTCCACACTTTCCAGCAGGACGGACATATGGCGATGCGCAACCCGGTCGGCCGGGCCAACTACCAGCCCAATTCATGGAATGAAGGCCCGCGCGAATCCCCGCAAAAGGGCTTCCGTTCCTTTGCCGAAGCCGAAGCCGGACCGAAGGCCCGTTTGCGCTCCGAAAGCTTTGCCGATCACTACAGCCAGGCACGCCAATTCTACATCAGCCAGCACCCCGTTGAACAAGGCCACATCGCCTCGGCGCTGACCTTCGAACTGAGCAAGGTGCAGACCCCGGTCATCCGCGAGCGCATCGTGTCCCACCTTCTCAATATCGATGATGCGTTGGCTCGCAAGGTGGCGGATGCGCTCGGCCTGAAGGCGATGCCGAAGCCCGCCGATGCGGCGGTGCCGACGCGCACCGACCTTGCCGCGTCGGACAAGCTCAGCATCCTCAAGAACGGCCCCGGCCGCTTCGAGGGCCGCAAGCTCGGCATGCTGGTGACCGACGGCACCGACGCAGCTCTGCTCAATGCGCTGAAGCAGGGGATGACCAAGGCCGGCGCCAAGTTCGAGATCATCGCGCCGAAGGTCGGCGGCGCCAAGGCCAGCGACGGGAGTTGGATCGACGCGCAACAGATGATCGCCGGCGCGCCGTCTGTCCTCTACGACGCCATTGCGCTGCTGCCGGCAAAGCCTGCAATGGCCGAACTGCTGAAGGAATCGACCGCCCGCGATTTCGTCGCCGACGCCTTTGCGCACTGTAAGTTCATCGGCTTCGTCGAGGCGGCGACCCCGCTGCTGGACAAGGCCGGCATTGTCGAGGACGAGGCGGTCATTGCGCTGGCTTCCGCCAAGGATGTCGCGGGCTTCATTGCCAGTCTCGGCGACCTGCGCTTCTGGGCGCGTGAGCCGAAGGTGAAGCTGGGTTGAACTCGGAACTGGACCTGGCTGCGCACACGCCGCAGCCAGGTCCAGCGATTGTGAAGTCGGCGGCGAGATTGCCGCCCGCGTCGGCAGTGGGGGCATCACCGGATATTAGGGCTGACGGATACGGATGGAATCTGGCCGACCGTTGCGGGGATCCTGCATCAGCCCGCACAACCAAACCAGCCGAAACCCGCCGGCCAAGCGTCAGGCGGCGCGGCCGAATCCGTTTTCGACGATATCGAGCAGCAGGCCATTATTGTCCGCGCCGACAGGCTCCCTCGACCGCCAATCGCGGGCTGAGCGGTCGAACTCGATCGGCGCCGAATAGAGCTGGGCGAAGCCCAGCACCAGCCGTTCGGCGTCGGCAAGCGACAGGTCGCAATGGCGGCCGGCCAGTCGAGCGGCAAGGACTGGAACGTTGACGATTCCAAAATCGTAGATGGTCTTGATCAGCGTGCGATTCAGGTCGTCGCGCAGTTCGATCGGGTAGTTGTGCATGGCAAACTCCTGTCCAGCGGACTGGGTTTTCCCTCACTTTCACCATGCGCCCCACGATTCGTTAAAGCAAGCCAATTGTGAAAAAAGTATTAATAAAATCAATTAGTTAGTATGTTGAGCCAGTGATGTAACCGGAGCACTTTGAGGGACTGATGCAACAAATGTATTTGGCTACCTCGGAACCAAACAGGCCATTGGCAGATTGTGAGGCACATAAGTCACTTACTCATTCGGCTCACCGCCTGCATCGCCGGAAGAAGGATCTCCACGATGGCTGATAATCTCGAGCGTCCTGAACGCCTGCAGGTCATGCTGAACGAGGAAGAATTCGCGGCCCTCGACACATGGCGTTTCGACAAGCGCATGCCAAGCCGAGCGGCCGCCGTGCGTGAGTTGCTGCGCCGTGGCCTCGCCGCCGATGGCTTCCTGCATGCCAACAGCGGCACGCGTTCAGCGGATTTTGGTCTTCTGAATGGCGAACAGGACGCCCGCAAGACGAAGCCCTCGAGGGAGTGAGGATTGCGGTGTGGCCTGGATGCGGTCGTTCTCCTGAAACGCATGCCCGTGCCTGTGTGATGCAATTCCGTACTGCGAGCCGTTCACAATTTTCCTGGAACTGCTCTGGCCCTGGTGAACATCTGGAGGGTCGGTGGGCAGCATGAACAAATTCCTCTTCGCCAGCGCTGACTTCCTGTCTCGCCCGCCGGGTTTCTACGTCATCATCGTCGCCATGGTGGTGTGCACTGCCCTGGTGCCCTTCGGCCTGACAAACGCCGTCACCTATGCCTTGTCCGTGGCGGCTATCATCATCACCGGCGTCGTCCTGATCCAGGGCTACCGCGACACCGCCGCCATCCACGCCAAGCTCGACGAGATCATCGTCGCGCTCAACGACGCCAGGAACGACGTGGTCGGTCTCGAACATGCCGACCCGAAGGAGATCAAGGCAAAGCTTGGCAAGCTCGAGGAAGAGGCGGCACGGACACTGGTTCGCCGCGCTGAAACCGAGGCCGGCTAAGCACTTCATCGGCGGCGGAGGAATCCGCTATACGAGAATCCAGCGCATTGAGAGCGAGTGCCGGATATGTGCAATGACTACGAACAGCATGTGGCATGGGCCGAGTATTGCCGGATGATGGAGTCCCTGGCGCTTCGAATACCCAGCCACCAGAGCGAACTTGACCTGCCTCAAGCCGATGACATTCGCATCAACGACCCGGCGCCCATAATGCGCGCCACCGCCGGCAGCGACGCTATCGAATTGGCGTCGATGACATTCGGATTTCCGCCGGCCGGTCCCAAAGGCGGGCCAGTGTTCAACTTCCGCTCCGAAGGCCGGCAATTCGCAAACAGCAAACGTTGTCTCGTCCCGGCGTCCGGCTTCTTCGAATTCACCGGCGCGAAATATCCGAAGGCGAAACATCGCTTTACGCTCAACGGCTCCCCGTTCCTGGCCATTGCGGGGCTTTGGCGTGAAGCCGTCGGCAACAAGCCCCCCACTTTCACCATGCTGACGACGGACCCCGGGCCGGATATCGCGCCCTACCACAATCGCCAGGTTGTCGTTCTTCAGCCCGCTGATTGGGCGGCCTGGATCAACCTGACAAAACCGGAAGCCGAACTGTTGCGTCCACTTCCGGCTGGAGCGCTTCAGGTGGAGACCGTGCGCCCCGAAAGTGCGTAACCGCAAGGAACCATCATACCGATGCCCTCCCCTGCGGCTATGTTGCCGACAGAAGAAGAAATCAGGAGTCTGATGCGTGGGCCCGCAAAGCCCCACGAAAAATCATCGACGTCGACTGACGCGGCGCGGGCACTCTCAAGGGCGGCAAAGTCTACTTGCGCACAATCCAGTCCAGAATATCCTGGTCGATTCCGCCAAGCACCCTGGCCTTCGCCGAAGGCCAGGGTGGGCACCTCGGGCTTGCCGCTTTCAAACGGCTCTAGGGCTTCGGGTTCAATATCCGCGCTTCGCGCAACAGCGATGTCCAATTGTTCCGCCCAAGAAAGGCGACAAGCTCGCGGGCCTGCGCTTCGGTGATCCCGGTTTTGTTGACCAAACGGCGAACAACGTCGTCCGTCGCGGCCGGTGGCTTCTCTTGCTCGTCAGTCATTTTTCGGATGTCCCTTCCGTGCGACCCAACGGCTGGCCGCACGCATTGGTTCCTGGCTTGAACAAGGATAATCCCGCGCCGCGCCATATTGGTCGAAGGTCCCATTCGCAGCGCCGCGATGTTGTGCGAGATTGGCGCAATATAAGCGATTACTTGAATAATGGTTCGGACGACTGTCGAGGGGCGGTTTCGTGCCAATTCGCAAGAATCTTGCCGCGAATCTGCGACGGCTGGTCAGCAGCCATGCGTCGGTGGCCGCCGTGTGCCGCGGGCTGAACATGAACCGCACCCAGTTCGAGCGCTATCTGCAAGGCAAGAGCGTGCCCAATCGGGCGACAGCCAGGATCATCTGCGACTATTTCCATATCGACGAGGATGAACTGTACCGCGCGCCGGAAGCCGCCGCGACCGCACACCCGACCTTGCTGCCGATCCACCAGACGCTTTACGAGAACATGATGCGCGGCCCGGCTCCCGCCATCGCCGGCGGCACCTACTTCACCTACTTCACGATTCCCGACCGTCCCGACCTGCTGGTGCGGTCGGTCACCTTTGTGCGGCGCGAGCCCGAACTGGTGACCTTCCGGCGCGTCACCCGCTGGGCCGAGGGCCATCGACAGGGTGGAGCGCGCGTGCCCGGCTGGCATTATGGCGTGGCGATCTCCCGCCTGAACTGGATCTATTTCGCCGGCATCAACCGCCGCCAGACCAGGGAGCCGTCTGTCATAACCGTACAATGGGCACCCTTCTCGGACCCGGTTCTGGTCGGCAAGGCATTCGTCCTGACCGGTTCCGGACCGGCCTGCGTGTCGGTCATCATGCGCCAGGAAGTCGGCAGGATCAGCCTCAGGCAGGTGCTGGGGATGTGCCGGCCCGTCAGCCTCGACGACCCGCTCCTCGACCAGATCGTCGTCAGCCTTGTGCGCGAAGGCCAGGCAATTCCAGCAAAAGTGTGAAACGGTTTTCCCGGGGAAATGCGCGCGGCACTTTCCCCGGGGAATTGCGCCCAGCAGGGAAATGCAGTGGTTAGGCATTTCCGTGAAACGATGAACCGCTTTAGACTGGCATTCCCGGTGGACAGGAAGCCGGGAGCAGCAGGGATACGCGATGCTCAACAGCTTCGACTATGGCGGCAAGGAAGCCGACACCGTGCATGCGCTGGAGGAAGACATCATCTTCGGCCGGCTGGCGCCCGGCACGCGCCTGGTCGAGGATGCGCTTTTGGCCCGCTTCCCGGTCTCGCGCCACATCATCCGCCAGGCGCTGTATCAGCTGGAAAAACTCGGCATCGTCACGCGCGAGCGCAACAAGGGCGCCATGGTGCGCCAGCTCTCGCCGGAGGAAGTGCGGCAGATCTACGAAGTGCGAGAAATGCTGCAGCGCCAGGCGGCGCTGATGATCCCCCTGCCGGTCAGCGAGGCGCTGATCGCGCAACTGGAGGAGATCCACCGCATCTACAGCGGCCATGTCGATGCAGGCTATCTCAGGGGCATCCACGAGGCCAATGACCGCTTCCACCTCACCATGTTCTCGGCCTGCGGTAACGCCTATCTCGTCTCCTCGATCGAACATTATATGCGGCTCAGCCTGCCGGTGCGGGCCAATTCGCTGGCCGACAGGGAAAAGCGCGACGTCTCGCGCCAGCACCACGCGATGATGATCGAGGCGCTGAAGCGCCGGGACAATTGGGTGCTGGCGCAGCTCTGCGTCGATCACCTACAGCCAAGCAAGGTGTTTTATCTCCAGGAGATCGAGACGGCGTCGGCAACCAGCGGCTAGCTGACGAAACGACCATCCGTCCGCAATGGCGCAAAGGGAACAAGGAGATAGAGTGGTTCGCTCATCTACTTGACCTTGACGACGATCTTGCCCTTGGCACGCCCCGTTTCGACGTAGGCCAATGCCTCGTTGGTCTTCTCGAACGGAAAAGTCCGATCCATGACGGGTCGTATGATGCCGGATTCGATGAGCGAAGTGATCTTGCCCAGCTGATCGCCCTGCGCCCACATGAACAGGAAAGAATATCCGACACCGGCGCGTCTTGCCTTGCTGCGTATGCCGCGGCTCAGCAGGCGCAGCACCAGCTTCAGGACCATGTTCAGCTTCTGCTTTCCGGCAAATTCGGGATCCGGCGGGCCCGAAATGGAGATGAGTTTCCCGCCCGGCTTCAGCACATGCAGGGACTTTTCGAGCGTTTTGGCGTCCTGGCTGTTCAGGACGACGTCGTAGCCTTGCAGGATTTTCTCGAAATCGTCTTTCTTGTAGTCGATGACGATATCGGCTCCGAGGCCTTTCACCAGATCGGCATTCGCCGCGCTCGCCGTCGTCGCGACGGTCGCGCCGAGATGCTTCGCCAGTTGGATGGCGAAGGTCCCCACTCCGCCCGAGCCGGCCTGGATAAACACCTTCTGGCCTTTCTTCAGCCCGGCTGTCTCGACCAGCACCTGCCAGGCGGTCAGGCCCACCAGCGGGATCGAGGCGGCTTCTTCCATGCTGAGGTTTTTTGGCTTCAGCGCCACATCGGCTTCATCCATGGCGATGGATTGGGCGAACGTGCCGATCCGCCCGTCGCGCGACCGCGCATAGACTTCGTCACCGAGCTTGAATTTGCGGACTTTCGATCCGGCCCGCACAACGATCCCCGCCACGTCATGGCCCAGGATGAACGGCGGGCGATAGGGCAATATCGGCTTGAACTCCCCATCCCGAAGCTTGGAATCGAGAAGGTTCACCCCGGCGGCGTGTATTTCGACCAGGACATCATTGTCCCGCAACTCGGGTTCCGGCATCTCGGCGAGCCGCAGGACACCCTTCTTTTGATACTTGTCGACAACAAAGGCCTTCATCATGGTCGCTTTCTAAAAATGATTTTCGGTGGCCGGCACGAACGGCCAAGCCGCAAGGCGTCGTCGGGCGCACTCGCGGAAGCACCGGACAAGATCGGCGATGCTGCTGTTAAATCCGCGGCTTCGTTCAGACAGGCAGGCGAAATTGCTTGCGCAAGATTTTGTCGAACATCGCTGTCGGCGCGAACCGGCGCAGCATGCTTACCTGCCGCGCTGCCTTGCCGGCGGTGTAGCGCCGCAGCGGATGCCCGTCGCTCGCAGCCCGCAGAACCACCTTGGCCACCACTTCCGGCAGATCGGCCTTGGGCATAACGTCGCGAAGCAATGCCTCCAAACCGGCCCGCGCCTCATCATATTCCTTCATGACGGAATCGGGCTCGAATCCGTTCTGGTCGAACACGGTGCGCACGAATGCCGGTTCGATGACCGAGACACGTATGTTGAAGGCGCGAACCTCGTGGTCGAGCGATTCCGAATAGCCTTCAAGCGCGTGCTTGACGGCTGAATAATGGGCCGAGTACGGCGCCGGGACCAACCCCAGGATCGAGCCGATATTGACGATGCGCCCCTCGCCTAGCCGCCGCATCGACGGCAGCACCGCGTGGGTCATCCGCATGACGCCAAACAGGTTGACGTCGAACAGGGCCTGCGACTGCGAGACCGAGGACTCTTCCGCGCCTCCCAGCAGCCCGATACCGGCATTGTTGACCAAGAGGTCTATCCGGCCGGTCTTGCCGAGGACAGTTGAGACAAGGGACGCGACAGACGCGTCGTCTGTCACGTCGCAAACCAGCATCGATATGCCGTTCGAGCTCTGGTTGGATGCCTTGCGGCTGGTGCCGAAGACAGTGAAGCCGGCGCGTGCCAAAATCTCGGCGCTGGCACGGCCAATGCCCGAGGAGGCGCCGGTCACAACAGCGGTCTTTCCCGAATTCCGGTTCATTGTGAAGGCTCCAAACGTGAGAGGTCTTGCCTGCGATCGGCGGTTGAATTATGATCGTAATATCACATTATGCTCATAATGCAATAGAGAAACGAGAAGGAACCATCATGCGCTATGACAAGGGCCGGAAGGACGCGTCACGCAGCCGGATCATGGAGGTCGCTTCGCACCGCTTCCGCGGTGACGGCATAGCCGCCTCCGGACTGGCCAGCATCATGAGCGACGCCGGGATGACGAATGGCGCCTTCTATCCGCACTTCCAGTCAAAGGCCGATCTCGTTCGCGAGAGCGTGGCATCGGCACTGGAGACCCAGTCGCAGCAATTGCAACAGGCACTGGCCTCAGGCGGCCTGGAACTGGCAATGGCGATGTATCTGTCGCCCGAGCACCGGGATCATCCGCAGACCGGCTGTGCTTCCGCCGCCCTGTTGCCGGAAATCGCGCGACAACCGCCCGAGACGCGCGGTCTCTACACCGAAAAGCTGCTGACCCTGGTCCACCAGTTGGCCAAGGACCTGCCACCGCACACCCGCGATCCCGAAGGCGTGGCCTTGGGTGTCTTTGCTGCGCTCATCGGCGCCCTTCAATTGGCCCGTGCGGTGGAAGGAACGGAATTGTCGGACCGCATCCTCGCTGCGGGAGCGGATGCGGCGCGCGCGCTGACCCTGCCGAGGCAGAAGGATGAAGCATCCTAGAGCCATTGACGATCAGCTATTCCCTCTAGAGCAATTCCAGGAAAAGTGTGAGCGGTTTTCCGTCCGGAATTGCATCAAAAACAAAGAGTTAGAGCGGTTCGCCGTTTCCATGAAACGGGTGAAACGCTCTAAGTGCCGACGGAAGGTCAGAACCGGCCGGCGGCGAAAGGCGCAAGTCTTTCGCTGTTGGGCCGCCGGCCGGCGATGAGATCGCCAACCAGCCGCGCGGTGATGGCCGAGAGCGTCAGCCCGAGATGGCCGTGGCCGAAGGCGTAGATCACATTCGCATTGCCGGGCGACGGGCCGATGACGGGCCTGGAATCCGGCAGCGACGGCCGAAAGCCCAGCCATTTTGAAGACGGCTGGCCGAGCGCGGGGAAGAATTGCCGCACGCCGCGATCGAGCAACGCCAGCCGGCGCGGATTGGGTGGCGAGGCCAGCCGGCCGAGTTCGACCGTGCCGGCGACGCGCAGCCGGCCCGCCATCGGCGTCATGTAGAAGCCGAGATCGACCGGGCACACCGGCCGCGTCAGCAGCGGCGCCGGCGTCGCGAATTCGAGGTGATAGCCGCGCTCGGTTTCGAGCGGGATGCGGTCGCCGGCCTGCGCCGCCAGTGGTCGCGAAAAGGCACCGGCGGCGATCACCACCTTGTGGGCGCGCAGCCGCAGGCCGGGACCGCTGAGGTCGACACCGCCGGCATCGGCCTGCAGTTCTGTCACCTCGCCCCGCAGCAAGGCGACGCCCCGGCCTGTCGCCGCCTTCAGCAGCCGCGCCATCATGGTCTGGGGATCGGTGAGGTTCATCGACTGCGGAAAAAACAGCCCGCCACCCTGCACCGCCGGCAGGTTCGGTTCCAGCGCGGCCACTTCCTCCGGGCTGAGCACCGCCTGGTCGACGCCGAATTCGGCGCGCAACGCCCGGCTCGACGCGCCGCCGGCAAGATCGCCCGGGCGACGATAGAGATAGAGACAGCCATTGCGGCGCAGCAGATCGGCGGCATCGGCCTCGACAGCCATCTCCTCCCAGGCCGGCAGGGAATCGGCCAGCAGCCCGGCCATCGCCACGGCATTGGCATGGGTGGCGGCCGGCAGCGACTGCCTGACAAACCGCAGCAGCCACGGCGCCAGATGCATGAGCGCGCTCCAGCGCAGCGAGAACGGACTGTCGGCGTCAAGAAGCAGTTTCGGCAGCGCGCGCAGCACCGCGGGATTGCCGACCGGCATGCAGGCATATTCGGCGAGCGTCCCAGCATTGCCAAACGAGGCGCCCGAGCCCGGCTCGTTGGGATCGATGAGCACGACTTCGCGGCCGTCGCCGGCCAGCCGCAGCGCCGTCGCCAGCCCGACCACGCCGGCCCCGATGACGGCGATCTCGACACTCTTCGAAGCTGTCACTTGTTGTTCCCCCACGCCTGTCCTTGTCGCAAAACCACGCCGCCCTTTTGGGCGGCAGACATCAGACAAAACCCGGCAATTGCAGATGCCCGGCCGACAGCAGTTCGGCCATGGTGGTCAGCGCGGTGCGCAGATCGTCCTGCGAACGCGCCGCACCGACATTGATGCGCACGCCGTGCTGGACCGGCTCGCGGCCGACGGCGAAGGCATCGCCCGGCAGCAGCGCCACGCCGCGTTCCAGGCAGGTGCGGGCAAAGCCGGCGCCGCGCCAGGGTTCGGGCAGGCGCAGCCAGGCATGGGTGGCGCTCGGCTGGCTCTGCACATCATAGCGGCCGAGGATTTCGCTCAGGATCGCCTGGCGCTGGCGCAGTTCCTGTTTTTGCACCTCGATGACGCGCGCTGCTGCCCCGTCCTCGATCATGCGCGCGCCGATCAGCGCCGTCAGCGGGCTGATGCTCCAGCAATTGATGCGCAGCGCCGCCGCCACCTGGCCGGCAATGGCGCGCGGCGCGATGACGAAGCCGAGCCGCAAGCCGGGCGCCAGGCATTTCGACAGCGCGCCGATATGCACCGTCAACTCCGGCTCCAGGCTGGCGAAGGAAGGCAGGGCCTCATCCGCCAAGGGCCTGTAGACGTCGTCCTCTATGATCAGCACATTGTGGCGGCGCGCCACGGCGGCAAGCTCGTGGCGGCGCGCTTCGCTGAGCGTAATCGTCGTCGGGTTGTGCAGCGTCGGCACCAGGAACACCGCGCGGGGGCGCAGCTGCGCGCAAGCGGCGTCGAAAGCATCCGGCCGCATGCCGCCGCGATCCATGGCAACGCCCCTGAGATCCAGCCCGTGCACCCGGCAGAGCGCGTTGATGCCCTGATAGGTCACCTCGTCGGCCAGCACCACCTCGCCCTGCCGCGTCACCGCGCCGAGCAGGCAATCAAGCCCGTGCTGGGCGCCGGCCGCCAGCACCACGCGGCCGGGGTCGCCGTCGCCGGCAACCGCTTTGAGCCAGTCGGCGATCGCCGCGCGCGCCCACAGCGGCCCTTCCGGCGGGTGATAGTCCTGCAGCGAGGCATAGTGCGGATCCCTGGACAGGCGCGGCAAAAGAGCCGCCAGCGCGTCGAGATAGGCCGAGGTGGCGGGCCGGTTGACCGAGAGGTCGATGATGCCGCTCTCGTCGCTCGGCGCCGAGACGAAACCGGGCCGCTCGCCGGCCTGCCTGGCCGCCACCGTCGTGCCCCGCCCTGGCCGCGCCTCCAGCAGGCCGCGCTGCTGCAGCGTCGCCAGCGCCCGCGTCACCGTGGTGACGTTGATGCCGAGCGCCCGCGCAATGTCGCGTTGCGGCGGCAGCCGGTCGCCGACCGCCAGCGTGCCGGCGGCAATACGCTCGGCGATCGCGTCGGCGAGACGGCGATAGACCGGACTTTCATCCTCGGTAAGGCGGAGATCACTGAGCATGCGGACAGGATTCGGCTGGAGCTGATATAAGCGCTCTAGCATAAGACAATCCGCCGGACAATAGCGCTTGTGTGACTCAAAACCGGAGAACTCCAAGCAAAAATATCACACAATCGCCGAAAAACTGGCTTGACGCCCAAAGTTGTATGCATCTATGCTCAGATTCAGAATGATTGTGTGAGCATACAAGTTTGGACGACCCGCGAGAAGCGGGCTTCCAATGGGATGGAACCATGCATCACAAGGCGCATAATGCTTCAGCCGGTACGTTTCGGGATCGCGCCCGATGAGCGCCCTGGCCGCATCATCGCCAGCCTCGGCTTCTGCCGCCGGCCCGGCTTTCGTCGATTTCGTCGATGTCGAAAAATCCTATGACGGCCGCGCCTTCGCGGTGACCAGGCTGAACCTCGGCGTGGCGCGCGGCGAATTCCTCACCCTGCTCGGCCCATCCGGCTCGGGCAAGACGACGACGCTCAACATGCTGGCCGGCTTCGAACGGCCGACCAGCGGCACCATCACGCTGGAAGGCAGGCCGGTCGACCGGCTGCCGCCCTACCAGCGCAACATCGGCATGGTGTTCCAGAACTACGCGCTGTTCCCGCATATGAGTGTGGCGGAGAACGTCGCCTTCCCGCTCTCCGTGCGCCAGGTGAGCAAGGCCGACATTGCCGGCCGCGTCGGCCGCGCGCTGGACATGGTGCGGCTGAAGCAGTTCGGCGACCGCAAGCCGGCACAGCTTTCCGGCGGCCAGCAGCAGCGCGTGGCGCTGGCCCGCGCGCTGGTGTTCGAGCCGAGCCTGGTGCTGATGGACGAGCCGCTGGGCGCGCTCGACAAGAAATTGCGCGAGCACATGCAGCTCGAGATCAAGCAGATTCACACTATGCTCGGCGTCACCATCGTCTACGTCACCCATGACCAGAGCGAAGCGCTGACCATGTCCGACCGTGTCGCCGTCTTCAACAATGGCGCCATCGTCCAGCTCGGCTCGCCCGACGATCTCTACAACGCCCCGCAAAGTTCCTTCGTGGCGAGCTTCATCGGCGAGAACAACACGCTGGAAGGCATCGTCGACCGCGTTTCGGGCAAGGAATGCCGCGTGCGGCTGACCGGCGGGGGCGAACTCACGGCGCTCGCTATCGGCGTGGCGCAGGGCAATGCCTGCCATGTCGCCATCCGCCCCGAGCGGCTGAGCCTTATGCCGGCCGGTGCCAACGCCCTGCCCGCGACGGTCGACGGCCGCATTTATCTTGGCGACCATCTGCGGCTTCTGGCCCGGCTCGGCAACGACCAGGTGCTGACCGTCAAGGTCGGCCCCGAGGCGACCATGGCCAATGGCGAGGCCGTCACGGTCTCCTGCGCGCCGCAGGACTGCCGCGCCTTTCCCGCAGATGCCGCGGCCGCCAAGGCAGGGCCGTCCTGAACCAAGCCAAGAACAGATCCATCTCAAAAACAGGGGAAGAAAAATGAAAATCGCAAAGACCCGAATGCTCGCTTTCGCCGCGGCCACCGCACTGTTCAGCATCGGCCACGCCGCGCTTGCCGATGAATTGTCGATCATGGCCAGCGGCGGCGCCTGGCAGGATGCCCAGCGCAAGGCCTGGTTCGAGCCGTTCAGCAAGGAGACCGGCGCAAAAATCCTCGAGCAGGAATATCTCGGCGATCTCGGCAAGGTCAAAGCCATGGTTGACACCGGCAACGTGCCGATCGACCTGGTGACGGTCGAAACCGCGACCGTGCTGCAGGGCTGCGACGCCGGCATTCTGGAACGCCTCGATTATTCCAAGATCGGTCCGCGCGACAAGTTCATCGAGGGCTCGGCGCTCGATTGCGGTGTCGGTCTCGATGCTTACGGCGACATCCTCGCCTATGACCCGACCGTGCTGAAGGAAGCGCCGACCTCGGTGCTCGACCTCTTCGACACCGAGAAGTTTCCGGGCAAGCGCGCCATGCGCAAATTCCCGGCGCAGAACCTCGAATGGGCGCTGATGGCCGACGGCGTCGCGCCCGCCGACGTCTACAAGGTGCTGGCGACACCGGAAGGCGTCGACCGCGCCTTCAAGAAGCTCGACACCATCAAGAACGACATCGTCTGGTGGGATGCCGGCGCGCAGCCGGCGCAGCTGCTCGCCTCCAAGGAAGTGGTGATGACAACCGCCTGGAACGGCCGCATCCAGAACGCCATCGACACCGACAAGAAGCCCTTCAAGATCGTCTGGAACAACCAGATCCTCGAATACGACATGATCGCCATTCCGAAGGGCGCCAAGAACCCTGAGCTCGCCTACAAATACCTGGCCTATATCTCCAAGCCGGACAACAACGCCAAGCTCGCCAGCTACATCACCTATGGGCCGGTGCGCACCGATGCGGCTTCGTTCGTCGCGGCCGATGCCTTGCCGAAACTGCCCAACGCGCCCGACCATCTGGCCGGCGCCTACCTCGTCGCCGACACCGAGTTCTGGGGCGACTATGGCGAGGACCTAGTCAAGCGCTTCAACGCCTGGCTGGCGCAGTAGACCCTGATGTCGGCGCTGCAGCCCAGCGAACTCGACCGGCCCGCGCTGGCCCGCGGCCGGCCGGCCGCCGGCGCGGATCCCAAAACCGCGTCGGCGGCGATGCGGCGCGCCGAATTCGGCGACCGGCTGCGTTCGCTGGCGCTGGCAGCACCCCTGCTCCTGCTTTTGGCCCTGAGCTTCGGCATCCCGATCGTGCTGCTGCTGTCGCGCGCCGTCTACGACCCGACCATCGCCGACGCTCTGCCGCGCACCAGCCAGGCCCTTGCCGACTGGAACGGCCAGGGCCTGCCTGCGGACGCCGCCTTCATCGCGCTCGCCGCCGACCTCAGCGAAAACCAAGCCAAGGGCACCGCTTATGAGCTGGCCAAGGCGCTCAACGCACGCCTGCCCGGCGCCCGCAGCCAGGTGCTGAAAACCGTGCGCCAGCTCGAAGGCGCCGCCGGCAAACCGCCGCTCGAGATCGTGAAAGCCGTGCCCTTCTGGTCGGCGCCAGGCACCTGGCCGACCATCGCCAACGGCACCCACGCCCTCACCTCGTTTTACCTGCTGAGCGCCCTCGACCTCAGGTGGAACGCCGATGGCGGCATCGAGCGCGTGCCGCCCGAACAGGCGATCTTCCTGCAAGTGTTCCTGCGCACCTTCTTCGTCGCCGCCGCCGTGACGCTTGCCACCTTGCTGCTCGGCTTTCCCCTCGCCTATCTCATAGCGAGCGTGCCGAAAGGGCTGGCGGCGATCCTGATCGTGGCGGTGCTGTTGCCGTTCTGGACCTCGATCCTGGTGCGCACCGCCGCCTGGACGGTGCTCTTGCAGAAATTCGGCCTGGTCAACGACATGCTGCTGTGGCTCGGCTTCGCCTCCGAGCGGCTCGATTTGATGTACAGCCGCATCGGCCTGATCATCGCCATGACGCATATCCAGCTGCCCTTCACGCTGCTGCCGATCTACTCCGTCATGCGCACCATCGCGCCCTCGCAGATGAAGGCTGCCTATTCGCTCGGCGCTAGACCCTTCACTGCCTTCCGGCGCGTCTACCTCCCGCAGGTTTTCCCCGGCGTCATGGCCGGTTGCCTGCTCACCTTCATCCTGTGCCTCGGCTACTACATCACCCCGGCCCTGATCGGCGGCGCCAGCGACCAGCTGATCAGCAACTTCATCGCCAATTACGTCAATGTCGAACTGAACTGGGAGATGGCGGCGGCGCTCTCCTTCATCCTGCTGGTCTTCACCCTGGCCCTGTTCGGCATCTTCGCCCGCATCCTCGGCCTCGACCGCCTGAAGATGGTGTAGCCATGCTGCTCTCGCCCTACCCCACTCCTGGTGAACGCATCCGCGTCGCGCTGCTTTGGCTGTGGTGCGGGCTGGTCATCCTGTTCCTGCTGGTGCCGATCCTCATCCCTGTGCCGCTTTCCTTCAACAGCGGCGCCTTCTTCATCTTCCCGCTCGAAGGCCTGTCGACGCGCTGGTACGAGGTGGTGCTGGGCACGCAGCGCTGGCAGTCGGCGATCGGCAACAGCCTGATCGTCGCCTTCGGCACGACGCTGATCGCCACAACGCTCGGCACGCTGACGGCCATCGCACTGTCGAACGAGAAATTTCCCGGCCGCCGCATCGTCATGCCGCTGCTGCTCTCGCCGCTGATCGTGCCCGTGGTGATCACCGCCGTCGGCTCGTATCTGTTCTACGCCCGCATCGGGCTCGCCAGCACCTATGCCGGCATCATCCTGGCGCATACCGCGCTTGCCAGCCCCTTCGTCGTCGTCACCGTGGGCGCCAGCCTCACCGGCTTCGACCGCAATCTGATGCGCGCCGCCGCCATCTCGGGCGCGAAACCGCTGACCGCCTTCTTCCGCGTGATGCTGCCGCTGATCCTGCCCGGCGTGCTTTCGGGCGCGGCGTTTGCCTTCGTCACTTCCTTCGACGAGGTGGTGGTCGTGCAGTTCCTGGCCAGTGCCGGCCAGCGCACCATGCCGCTCGAAATGTTCATTGGCCTGCGCGAAAAACTCTCGCCCGCCATCACCGCCGCCGCGACGCTGATGATGGCGCTGTCGATCGTGCTTTTGGTGGTGGCGAACCTGCTTGCCCGACGCGGCCAGGCTCGCCGGCCAGCAAGCGGCTGAGCCCGACCATCGGCGACAGCCGGCGTACGCGACGGTGAAACTTTTCGCATGTCGTTCCCGTGGCTTTTTGGGATCGCCTCCCGGGCGATCGCAGACCTCCGATCAATGCCCCGCCGGTCCTGCCGGTGGGGCCTTTTTTGAGGCCGCCGGCGCGGAACAATCAGAGAGCCGGGAAGTTCTCAAATCGCTGGGCTCCTAGACGTCCGGCCAACTTCGGCGCTGGCCACGGTGCACGTCGGGGCAAGTCGTTGTGCAGCCATCCACCAACAGATGAGAGCTTTTCGCCTGCGCGAATGAATGAAACTCGCAAACTTTAAAATCTTTCGTATGCCATTTTTAGAAATACGAGTTCATTTTGCGTGGGAAATTGGAACTTTTACCCAAATCCTCCCGTTACACCCTTGATCGTTGCTTAGACGGTCACAAAGCAACAGGGAAGGAATCCATTATGAATACCAAGATGATCTGCTTTGGCGCCATGGCGCTTTCGATGGTTGCCGGCTCGGCTCTCGCCGCATCGGGCAGCGGGACCTCGGCTCTCGACGACCCGGCCAAGATGCAGCCCTTCTACACGGACTCCACCATGAAGACGATGCGCAGCAATGACGAGTTCATCAAGGCCTGGAAAGCGCTGACGCCGGAAGACCAGAAGATGGTGATGGCGGCCTGCGATGATGAGGCCAAGAACGCCAATCCCACCAACGCCCATCCGGAATTCTGCAGCAGCGTGAAACAGAACGGCGGCAGCAAGTAACGCTCCCAGACCATTGAAAAAACAGCCCCGTTGGCGGGGCTGTTTTTTTGGGCGGCCGGATCGAGAAGTCGCATCGCCGTCCTTGCTGCCTCAGCGTCTCATCGGCCATAATCCGCGATATCGTGGAGAACACCGATGTCGCTCAGCCCCTTGTTCCATGCCTCGCCCGTCATCCAGCTCCACGCGCTGATCGCCATTGCCGCGCTGCTGCTCGGCGCCGTGCAGCTTTGGCGCACCAAGGGCGACCGGCTCCACCGCGCGCTTGGCCGCGTCTGGGTGGCGCTGATGGCGACGGTCGCCGGCTCCGGCCTGTTCATCTGGACGATCCGGCTGTGGGGACCGTTCAGCCCGATCCACCTTCTGTCGCTGTTCGTACTGGTGATGCTGTGGCGCGGCGTGCGCGCCGCGCGCGGCGGCAACATTGCCGCCCACCGCCGCATCATGCAGGGCACCTATATTTTCGGGCTCATCATCACCGGACTTTTGACCTTCATTCCCGGCCGCACCATGTATGCCGTCGCCTTCGGCCCGCAGGGCGCGACACCGCAGAAGCTGGCGATCTTCGCCGCTTTGGTCATCCTCGCGGCAGCGGCCGGCCTCTACGCCTCGCGCAGTGCGCGGGTGCCGGGCTGAGTGTCAGCCGGCGAAGCCGCCGCCTTTCCGACCATTTCCTTGTTCTGGCCATGTTGCACTGCGAAAACATTGTTGCATTGCGATATCGGCCGGTTGCGCCGAGACAAGTGGCGGGCTTTAAGTAACGAAGGAGCTGTCGTGGCGGCATCGTTTCGGCCTGATATACAGGGATTGCGCGCGCTGGCGGTCGGTGGCGTCGTGGCCTATCATTTCGGGCTCTCGGCACTGCCCGGCGGCTTTGCCGGCGTCGATATCTTCTTCGTCATTTCCGGCTGGCTGATAACCACGCACCTTATGGGCGAGATCACCGAGACCGGCCGGCTCGACCTCTGGCGCTTCTATGCGCGGCGCGCCCGGCGCCTCCTGTCGGCGGCCCTGTTCGTCATCCTGATGACGCTTGGCCTCGGCTATTTCATCCTGGCGCCGCAGGAGCAGGCGCTCTATTCGCGCGGCGCCATGTTCGCCTCGGCCTATGCCATCAATCTGTGGCTGCTGCGCTGGTCGTTCGATTATTTCGCCGCCGACGCCTTGAGCAACCCCTTCATCCACTTCTGGTCGCTGTCAGTGGAGGAGCAGTTCTACCTCGTCTGGCCGGCTCTGCTGCTCTTCGCGGCCTGGCTGCGTCCGGACCGACGCATGGCTGTCGTGGTGATCGGCGTCGCCGGCCTCGCCTCCTTCGCTGCCTGCCTGTGGCTGACCAGCCTCTCGCCGGCCTGGGCCTTCTACTTCTCGCCGCTGCGCGCCTGGGAGTTCGCCGCCGGCGGCCTGGCGACGCAGGCGCCGGCGGCCTTGTGGCAACAGCGGCCATGGCTTCGATCAGCGGAAGGCTGGCTCGGCCTGGTGCTGATCGCGGTCGCCTATCTCAGCTTGAGCGAGGACCTGCCCTTCCCCGGCTGGTATGCGCTGCTGCCGGTCGCCGGCACGGTGCTGGTGCTGCTGAGCGGCGCCGGCGAAGAGAACGATGCGGCGGAAACCAGCCCGGCCCGCTGGCAGGCTCTTGCGCCTGCCTCCGTGCTTTCGCTAGCGCCCCTGCAGTGGGTCGGCACGCTCTCCTATTCGCTCTATCTCTGGCACTGGCCGGTCATCGTCTATGCCGGCATGCTGGCGCCGGATCTCAGCATCCTCCGGCGCTTCGGCTGCGGCGCGCTGGCGCTGGCATTCCTGACCTATCATCTGATCGAGAACCCGGCGCGGCGCGGCGGCTGGCTGACCGTTGGCGCTCGAGCACTCGCCCCCGCCCTGGCGCTGACCGGCATGGGCGTGGCGGCGGCCTATGCCAACGCGCATCTGGCGGCACGCAACATCGACTCCGCCCAGCGCGGCATCGAACAGGCCGCCGAACAGCCCTCCATCGCGCGCGCCGTCGACAAGAACTGCCTGCTCGACTTCCACACGGTGAAGCCGAAACCCTGCACCTTCGGCCCGGCCGACGCCGCCCACACCATCGTGCTGTTCGGCGATTCACACGCCGACCATTGGTCGACGCCGCTGGTCGAAGCGGCCAAGCGCAACGACACCAAGGTGGTCACCTATCTCAAATCCTCGTGCCGCGCGTCACGGCTTTCGACCTTCAACACGGTGCTGAAGCGCGACTACACCGAATGCGACGCCTGGCGCGAACAGGCGATCACGGACATCATCCGCCGCAAGCCGCGCCTGGTGGTGATCTCGGAATTCTCGATCGGCAATCTGACGCGCGACATGCCCGCCGCCGGCCGCAAGGCCGAGACCGCGCGCTGGCAGGCCGGCCTGCGCTCCACGTTGCAGGCCTTCAGCCAGGCCGGCGTCGAGACCGCCGTCATCCGCGACACGCCGATCGGCGACAGTTTCGCCGATTCCTGCGTGGCCCGCGCTTTGTGGTGGCGCGAGGCCCCCTCGCGCTGCGACACGCCGAGGGCGCAGGCCGCGAACGACAGCACTGCGGCGCAAGAGCGCGCCGTGGTGAAAAGCGTGCCCGACACGCGCTATGTCGACCTCACCGACCGCTTCTGCGGCCCGACACAGTGTCACGTGTTCATCGGTGGCAAACTGGCCTTCCGTGACCGGCATCATCTGGCGACGGCCTTTGCGGAGACGCTGGAAGGGCCGTTGGAGAAGGCGCTGTTTTAGGGAGACAAAGCGCTTCTTCCTTCTCCCCTTGTGGGAGAAGGGAAGAGCCCCTAACCCGGCCTCAACCGGTTCCGCCACATAGCGCCCAAGCGTCACCTTTCCGCGCTCTGGTCTGGTCGGTGGATCGTAAAATCCATGGAACGCGCTCGCCTCCCGAGAGTTATATTAGATCAACCTGAAAAGGAGGTAGCCATGAAGAAGCTCCTGCTTGTCTCGGTTATCGCCATTGCTTCGGCGGCGGCGATGATCGCCCCGGCCGCCGCCCGCAGTCACGTCTTTATCGGCATCGGCGGCTTCGACAATTATTACGGCAATGACTATTACGATGGCTATGGGGACTATGGCGGCGGGCGTTATGTCTATAGCCCCTACGACCCCTATGATGACGGCTACAGGCCGCGTTATTTCCACCGGCACCACCGTTGCCACATCGAAGTGATCAATCACTGGCGCCATCATCACAGGATCGTCGAGGAAGTCCGCGTCTGCGGATAATCTGATCCCGTGAACTGATCCGGCCGGCATCGCCGGCCGGATTGGTTCGCGCCGGCCCTCACCGCCCCATCATCATCCCATAATGCACCGCCAGCAGGTCCAGCCCGACCTTCAACAGCTTCGTCACCACGTCCCTGCCCTCGCCGGTCTGCTCAGCCAGGCTCTTGATCGAGCCGCCCACGCAGCAGACTTGTCGTACCACCACCGCGACCTCCCAGTGCCCCAGCGCCCTGGTGGCGGCGGCATGCGCCCGGCCGGAGTCGAGCACGCTGTCGGCGATGCCGCCGCCATGGCGGCGGCCGTCGACGCGCTCACTCCAGCGCATCGGCTTCACGCTCGCCTGCTGGCTGCACTGGAAATCCTCGCGGTAGCGCTGGCCGGCCTCGCGCTGCTGGCGCGACAGCGAGGTGATGCCCAGGAGCGGGTCGACATTGCGCACCCGCACGATGCCACCGGTGGAGGTGTAGCCGTCATTCGACACTTCATAGACGCGCCGCGCTTCGGCCGTGCCGGTGGCCAGCCGCTTGCGGCCGAAGGCGTCGTCGCTGAGCGCGAAATCATGGCCGAGCTCGCGGCGGATGCGCACCTGCTCTGCCTCGCCCTTCGGCAGTTTGGGGGCCTGCGGCTTGGCGGCTTTGGCTTTTTTGGGCATGGGTGGCTCCTTGGGTTGGGTGGTTGGATGGTGAGCTGGCCTTGCAGAACTTGGGTTCCTCGCCCCCGCGAAGCGGGGGAGAGGTGGATCGGGCGAAGCCCGAGACGGAGCGGGGGTAGCGCCGACGGTCGAAGGGAAACGGCCCGACGTACAACGGGATTTCGTGCTCCATCCTCAACCGGCTTTGGCTTGGCGGAGGTCGCCCCCCTCTCCGTCCCGGCTTCGCCGGGCCACCTCTCCCCCGCCTTGCGGGGGCGAGGAACCTAAGATTTGTGAGGCCGCCCGCCGAGCCATCAGCTCGCGCATCACCCGTCGCTCCCGCAGCTCGATGCAGAGCTGCGCGCTCGATGGGCAGAACTGGGCGTTGCCGCTTTTCACCTCGCCGCGCACGAAGCGCTGGATGGCGGCCTGCAGATCGGCAAGCTCGGCGTCGCGCACCGCGCCGAGATAGCCACGCATCTGCATCTCGACGTCAGTCAGGGCGGATTGCGGGAAGCATGAGAACATCGCGGCCAGCGCTTTCGTCGCCTGCTGCAGTTCGGCTGCGGTCATGGCTGCGAATCTCCTCGATGATGGCGTTGGCGGCGTCGGTGTGGGTTTTCGGCCGCTGCCAGGCGGGTTTCTTCCCCGAAAAACTGGGAGTTGGTCTGTTTCTGCCCGCAGCAGGGGACAAATGCTGCGCATTTTCAGAGGAGCCCCCTGCCACCTCGTGATCTCCATGAGTCGAAAAATGCTGCGCATTTTCAGGGGAAAAAGCGGAAGCTTTTTCACTCTGGTTTCTGGAGTCTGGAGAATGCCGTGGCAAAACGCCGGCATTTGCCGCCCCATGAGCCTTTGTTTTCAAGGCGGTGGCGGTTCCACCGCGTGCGCCGGCGGCGGCCCTCGCCTCGCTTTTGACCTGCGCCTTGTGCAATTCCCTGGTCAGCCTCTTGTGGCCGATCTCGCCCGCCTCGCGCTCGAAGAAGCTCAGCAGATCGACGCTGATGGCGCGCCATCTTTTCAGGGAAAGGCGCGCCACCCGCGCCAGCTTGGCGTCGTCGTCGGGCAGCCGGCCGCCGGCGTTCCACATCGCCATCAGGATCAGCATGTAAGCGCCGATCTGCTCGGTGGAGAGCGGCAAGGTGTCGCCGACGAAATCGGAGACATAGAGCTGCATGAAGGGCCGCTCGCTCATGTGGTGCCTGCACGCAAGCTAATGGAACCAGCCGCCGGCCCGCACGTTATGACGCGTCCGTGCCAAGGGGAGGTTTGCCGATGACGGCGTTCATGCCGATTACGCTGCGCTTTTGCGACAACAAGACCATGCTGGTCGGCTCGGTAGCCGACGCCGAAACGGCATTGCGGCACCAATGGCCCGACAAGACCGCACCCGCCTATATCGAAGCCGCAAGGCTGGTCAGGTTGGCGGTCGAGGGCAGTTGCTGCCCGCGAACGGCCTTCGAGGCCTTCAGCAAGACCGCCAGGCAACAGGGCATATTGGTGGTGAAGCCGAGAAGCCGCGCGCATGACTGGCTCGACGCCGCCGCCGGCCCGTGACGCCGCGGCGATGCAACCGCGTGGCGGCCTTGCGCGTTTATAAGCGCGGGCTTTATAGTCTCGCTGAGATCGAAGGTGAACGCCGTGGGTACGCTGAAAACCGGAGTGCCGCTCAAAGTCAACCTGGAAGGGCATGTCGAGGAGATCGACAGCGTCAGCGATGCCGCCGATTTCCTGCAGCGCTGGCCGATCGAGCGGCGCGGTCACGTCTACCGCAGCGCGCTCAATGCCTGCAGTGCCGCGATCGCCGCGCAGATCTCCGAATCCGACGCGATAAAGGTGTTCACCGGCTTTGCCCGCGTCGCGGGCATCCTGGTTGCCGAGGGTGGCCCGCCGATGCGGCTGGAGGCACGAACCGTGCAAAGCCGCATGCCCAAACAGGGCCGGCAGATACCGAAATAGGCCAAGCGTCTTTCTCCCCGTCACTATAAGGGGAGAAATGCCCGGCAGGGCAATGAGGGGCGGCGCCGGCGTCTGAACGAGTAGCGCCTGAACTGGATGCTTGACGTTCATATCTGCTTTTAATCCTGCCATGTCAGCGCTGCCCCTCATCCGCCTGCCGGCACCTTCTCCCGTATAGAGACGGGGAGAAGGCAAGCTCTCACGTGCAAACCCGCCGCTGGAACCGCGCCTGGTGGTAGCCGCAGTAGCTTTTCTGCTCCTTGGTTCGCATGCCGCAGCACAGCATGTCGGCGCCGGGCCGGCCGCCCGGCGCGTCGTTCTCCGGATCTTCTTCCAGGGTCAGATCGAGCGGCGCGCGGCAGCGGTCGAACAGGCAGTCGATGAAGCGCATCGCCACGCCATGCGGCTGGCGGCCGATCGGTCCACGCTGGGGCGCGGGCGGCTCTAGACGGTACGCCTCGCCATCGGCGATCAGCACGCCCACCTCGCGCACGAACAGGCGTGGCGGCAGCCAGGCCGGCGAGGAATCGCGCCTGGGCCGGGCCTTGTTCTTGCGCGCGCCCTCTGCCGGATGGACGCCGGCGCGCTCTTGCGCCACTGCTTTGCCGCTGGCCTTGCCATTTGCACGCTCTACGGCCGCCGGCTTGCGCATTGTCCTTTCGCCGGCGGCTTGTCTCGCGACCGGCGGCATCCCCTGGCCATTGGCAAAGCCGATCGCGCCCAGCATGGCGTTGCGGTGGACGATGCCGATGATGGCGTTACGTGACACCTGGCTGCCGCGCAGTGCGCTGAACGCCGCCGCGATCCTCGAGGCCGAAAGCCCCTCCTTCAGCCAGCGGGCGATCTCTTGCAGTTCGGCGTCGCTGTAGCTTGCCATGTCCAGGCTCCATCCAGGGGTGCGCCTTCGGCAGCACTGGAGAGCGCGCCGTCGGCAAGGCGTCAGGGTTCGGGCCCGGTCCGGGCCACGGTCAGGGTTTTCGGTGTTAAAGCCGGCTCTTGGCCGGATCAGCCGGGGCGGATCGCGTGTCCGGCAGTCAGGCGCGCCAGCCGCGCCTCCGCCGTCTTGCTGTCGGGAGCGGAAACCGCCCTGCCCGTCATCGGCTCGAATAGGATGACAGTGCCGTCCTGCGTGCGGATGCAGGAGCGCACGTAGGGACCGGCGGACAAAACGGGCCGGTCGAATTGGGGGCCGGAGCCGAGGGGAGCGGCGGCTCCGGCCGTTCCGGCCGCCAGGGACAGGCGGGCCGGACCCGAGGCGTCAAAGCGCTCGGGCTTAGCCCCGGCCGGGGAGACGGCCAGGACGGAAGGGAATGGGCGGCGACTTCAGTCGCCTTGTTCGCCTCACGCGAGGCCGGCGCTATCGCGCCATGAAAGCTGGACAGGTTCTGCATGACCAGATATAAGCATAACTCAAAAATATATGCAAGCTATTCTTTCATAGACGAGAACCGCTTTCATCGCTCACATGGGCGCCATGGCCAAAACGGAACTGTCGATCAAGGTCGGGGCGGCGATACGCCAGGCGCGCAAGCAGCGCGGCCTGGTCATGCGCCACATTGCCGAGCACAACGACACCGATGTCGCCGCTGTCGGCAATTGGGAAACCGGCCGCAACCTGCCCAAGACCGAGAACCTCCTGAAGACCGCCGCCTTCCTGCGCGTCGACCCGGTGGCGCTGGGCAAAGGCGAGGTCGTCTTCCTCGACGATGCCGGCCCGGTGGCCGACGCCGAGATCGTCACCGATGCCGGCCCGATGCCCGCCGGCTCAATGGATATCGAGGTGCTGGGTGCGGCGGTCGGCGGCGACGACGGCGACTTCACCTTCAACGGCGAGCCCGCCGGCTATGTCCAGCGCCCGCCGGGCGTGCGCAACCTGCCCAAGGTGTTCGCGCTGCATGTACTCTCAGACTCCATGGTGCCGCGTTACGAACCCGGCGACCTCATCTATTGCGGCGGCCGCGACGCCGTGCCCGGCGACCATGTGGTGATCGAGACGTTTCCGGAAGAAAACGAGAAGAACGGCAAGGCCTTCGTCAAGAAACTGGTCAAGCGCACAGCGAGCGAGCTGGTGGTCGAGCAGTACAATCCGCCCAAGACGCTGACCTTCAACCGCTACGCGATCAAGCATGTCTGGCGGGTTATACCGCTGAAGGAATTGCTGGGATATTAGCGCACTTTTTTCCTTCTCCCCTTGCGGGAGAAGGAAAAACCACCGCCACCCCCTGTCAAGCCC
>NZ_QZXA01000021.1 GCF_003601985.1 Mesorhizobium jarvisii | reverse complement strand
GCTCATCCACGGTTGTAGCCGCAGGGGTGTCGGGCGACTTCGCCAAGCCTCGAATCGGATGGCCGTCCGGTTCGAGGCTCAGTCGCTTCCATCGCACAAAGTCTCCTCCGTGCAGATACAAGGGGTGTTCCGGGAAAAGCCAACGTCTCACTCCGCTGGAGCACCCCTCATCCGTCTCAGCGCTGCGCGCCGATCCACCTTCCCCCACAAGGGGGGAAGGAAAGGCGTCCCTACTGGCAACCGCCCCGTTCTTCAGTTAGCCTCCGCAAATTCCTTGGCGGAGGATGAACCTTTTTGGACCGACCGGCGACAGAGCATACAGGAGCCAGGCGGCTCGACCGGCCATGACGGCAGCGACGGAGACAGATCGCGCGCTTGTCGACCGGGTCGCGAAGGGCGACCGTGCCGCCGTGCGGCTCCTGTTCATGCGTCACCACGCGCGGGTCTACCGCTTCGTGGCGCGCCAGACGGGATCGGAAATGATGGCTGACGATATCGCGAACGAGGTGTTCCTTGAGCTGTGGCGCCAGGCGCCAGGCTTCGAGGGGCGTTCCGAAGTCTCGACATGGCTGCTCGGCATCGCCCGGTTCAAGGCGCTGTCGCTGCTGCGCAAGAAGAAGGAAGACTGGATCGACGACGAGGCGGCCGCCGCGGTGCCGGACAGCGCCGACACGCCGGAGGTCGTCACCATGAAAGAGGACAAGGCCGCCGCCTTGCGCCGCTTTATCGACGCCTTGCCCGAAGAACACCGCACGGTGATCGACCTTGCCTATTATCACGGACAGTCGGTAACCGAGATCGGCGAGGTGCTCGCCATCCCGGTCGCGACGGTCAAGACCCGGATGTTCTACGCCCGCAAGAAACTCGGCGAGGCCCTCAAGGCCGCCGGTTACGACAGGGGGTGGCCATGAGCGCCGCTGAAAAAATGTCGCGCCGCGACGAAATGGAAACGCTGCTGCCGTTCTACCTGAACGGCTCGCTGGAAGGTTCCGACCTCGAAGCCGTCGAGGAGTGGCTGGCGACCGATCCGGCGGCGATGGCAGCCCTTGGCGAGACCGAAGCTGAATTCTCCGGCACATCGGCGGCCAATGAAGCAATCCGCCCGCCCGCCAATGCGCTCAGCCGCTTCGCCAAGGCGCTCGACGCCGAGGCCGGACCCGCGCGCAAGCCAGCAGGTTCGTCCTGGCTGGCGCAGGCCTGGGGCCGCTTCTTGGCGGTGCCCGTCGGCGTCGCCTGGGCGGCGGCCGCGGTCCTGCTTTTGCTGATCGCGGTGCAGTCCCTCGTGCAGCCCGGCGGCAAGGGCAAGGATTTCGAAATTGCCGGCGCGCAAGACGATCTGGCGAAAATGCCGTTCGCCCTGGTCAAGTTCAACCCGGATGCGAAGATGTCGGACATTTCGGCATTCCTCGGCAGCAACGGGCTGAAGGTCATCGGTGGACCGACCGCGGACAGCGTGTTCCGGATCGGCATTCCCGCCGCCAACGCAGCCGACTATGCCAAGCAGCTCAGCCTTATTGCCGCCCAGCCATTCGCCGACACTGTGATCGAGGGAAGGAAACCGGTTGATGGCGGCTGAGGCGGCCCTTCGATTTGCGGCGATCCTGGCGGCGGCGATGACAATCGCCGCCGTGCCTGCGTCGGCACAGACCAATGCCGCCAAGGGCGACCAGACGAAAATCGACTGCCGAAACGGCAGCAACGCGGCCGGCGCCGACTGCGCCAAGGACGGCAGCGCCAGCGACAATGCCGGCGGTGCGGGTCCTGCCCAGGCGGCCGCCGTCTTTCTTCCCGCCCTGATCGTCGACCTGTTTCCCAATCCGGTCGCGCCTCCGGCACCGGTGCCGACGCCGCAGCCGGAACCGGTCACGCCGCCCGGCAACAATCAGGCCGGCCCGCCGGCCGGCGGGCCGATCGTCTCGCCGACCGATCTCGTCGCCGTCCAGCCGCCGCGCGCCGTGGCCGGCGAGTTCGTGCCCGACGAGGTGCTGGTGACGGTTGACGGCAATGCCGGCGCCGTGCAGCAGATCGCCGCCTCCTTCGGCCTCGAAGTGCGCTCGCAGCGCCAGTCACGCCTGCTCGGCACCACTTTGGTACGCTTCGGCATTCCCGACGGTCGCCCCGTCGGCGTCGTGCTGGCCCAACTTGCCGCCGACGGCCGCACGCAGCGGCGCGAGCCCAACCACATCTATTCGCTGCAGCAGGCCGCCGGCATCGTCAACTATGCCTTTGACCGCATCGCGCTCGATGCCAAACAGGCGAGCGGCCAAAACGTCCGCGTTGCCGTCATCGATACCGGCATCGACGACAGCAATCCGGCGCTGGCCGGTGTCATCGCCGCGCAGTTCGACGCCATGCCCGACGTGCCGGTCGAAAAGCGTGATCATGGCACCTCGATCGACGGGCTGATCGCCGGCGTCGGCGCCCTGGAAGGCATGGCGCCGGGCGCCAGGATCTACCACGCCCGCGCCTTCGAAGGCGGCAAGTCGACCATGGATGTCATCCTGTCGGCGCTCGACTGGGCGGCGGAACAGAATGTCAGCATCATCAATATGAGCTTCGTCGGACCGAAGAACGACCTGCTCGGCGCCGCCTGCCGCAATGCCCGCGCGCTCGGCATGGTGCTGGTCGCCGCCGCCGGCAACAACGGACCGAAAGCACCCTATGGCTACCCGGCCGCCTTCGACGGCGTCATCGCGGTGACCGCGACCGACGCCAAGGACGCTCTGATGCCGCAGGCCAATCGCGGCGCCTATGTCTTCATCTCGGCGCCCGGCGTCGAGATGGTGGCGCCAAGCGGCGCCGGCTCGGATGTCGTTACCGGCACCTCTTTCGCCGCGGCGATCCTCAGCGGCGCCATCGCCAATCTCCTCCATGCTTCGCCTGGCCGCTCGGCCGACGACATCGAGAAGGCGCTGGCAGCCACCGCCAAGGATCTCGGCCCAAAGGGGCGCGACAATGATTTTGGCTACGGGCTGCTGGACATCAAGGCGGCCGAGGCGGCGAAGGAGTGAATTTTCCTCTGAGCTTCCGGTCTATGCCGCCGGGAGCTGCCGGGTTCGGCCGATCTGCAAGCAACGCGGATGCGAGACAAAGCCCAACGACCGCCAGCCCTGATATAACAAGCCATCGCATCAATGCCGCCTGCTCGTCATGGCCGATGACGCGGTAGAGACCGTTGATCTCGACCATTTCCGTGTCGGAGAGCCGCTTCTTGGGCAGTGTTTGGTCGGTGTAGAAATATTTGGTCATCGCGTTGAATTCGAGTTCGCTGCCGATGAACATTTCGGTGGGGTTCAGGTCTGACGTGACATGACCCTCATAGAGGCGTTCCTGTGTGGTCCGGATGTCGACATTGTTGAAGTCCGGCTTGGTCGCACCCGCATGAAACCACCCTGGCGAAAACACCGTGAATGACCCGGACCGAGGCAGATGGGTAATCGGTTGGTTGACGATTTCGACCACTTTCTGTTCGGTCCGCGCGGCTTCCGCATTTGCCTTCCCGATCCCTGGCAACGTCCAGAAGATCCCAGCGCCGACCGTCAGCAAAAGGCCCGTTAAGCCAAGCAGAAACACGATATGGCCGACAGGGCGCGTCGGTCTTGCGGTGCGCCCAATCGGGGCCGCCGGGACGCGACTCTCGCGCCCGCGCCGGCCGAAAACCGCGCTGGGCTGATCGGTGTTCATCCGCCCATGTTGGAGCAGGCGGGCTAATGCGGCGTTAATCGGATCCATGTGAGGTGATCCCGGTCCGGACTAAGGGATACGCAGGGCGCAGACAGGGCGCACCCGACCCCTGATCGAGGTCAGGTTCTAGGCCGGCGCTCCCGCAACTGATCCCCTGACCACCAGATCGACCGGCCAGACTTCGCCGCGGGCGCCTTCTTCCAGCCCCGAAATCCGTGCCGCCAGCCGTTCGGCGACGCGGGCGCCGGCAAGGCGGATGGATGAGCGCGTCGTCGACAGCGGCACAGAGAAATTTTCCGGCTTCAACCAGGGGAAAACGTCGTCATGGGCGATCAGCGAGACATCGCCGGGAATGGTGAGGCCGAGGTCGCGCACCGCGCGCACGACGCCCAGCGCCATGATCAGACTCGAGCAGGCGATCGCCGTCGGCGCGTCGCCCTCCTCGAGCAGGCGCCTGGTGGCGCGATAGCCGTTCTCTTCGGTCATGACCACGGAGCAGACATGGCGTTCGCCCAGGCTCAGCCCGCTTGCCGCGAGCGCCCGGCGCACGCCACGCTCGCGATGGATGGCGAAGGTCTCGCGGTCGTCGCCATTGATCAGCGCCAGCCGCCGGTGGCCGAGCTGGATCAGCAGCCGTGCCGCTTCGTGGAAGGCACCCTCATTGTCGATGTCGAGATAGGGATAGTCGAAATCGAAACCTTCGCTGCGGCCATGGACGAGGAAGGGGATGCCGAGCGTACTGACCAGCGCCACCCGACTGTCCTGCGGCCGCGGCGAGGAGATATAGACGGCATCGACCTGTCGGTTGGCGACGATGCGCCGATAGGTCGTCTCCTGGTCGTCGGCATCGGCCGGCGACAGCACGAGGTCAAGCTCGTGCGAGCGGGCATAGTCGCCGAGGCCCGACAGGAACTCGACAAAATGCGGATCGATGTCGACGGCCGCGCCGGTCGGCAGGACATAACCGATCATGCCGGATTTGCCAGTCGCCAGCCGCCGCGCGCTCGGATTGGGGCGATAGCCATGGCGCTTGGCGGCGTCCATGACGCGCCTGCGCGTTTCCTCGTTGACCTCCGGGTAGCCGTTCAATGCCCGGCTTACCGTGGTCTGCGAAAGCGCCAGCATATGCGCGAGCTGCTTGAGGTTCACAACGGTCTCCATTCCCTCAAAGCGCTTTTAAATTGAATCGACCCAATCGCCAAAAGGGCGCGACGATATCGAGACGACCATAGTCGGGGTTGGGGCCAGTTTGAAACGAAAATTGCTGTTGCGCTGCCAAAAAAGCATGCTGCGCTGCACTTTTCGGCGACAAAATTCGCTAGATTAAATCGATTAGCTACCGAGCCTCTTGACTTTCGGATGATTCAATGGCGTGATCGGAAAAGCCAAAGCGCTTTGGAAGACTCTTCGAAAGGTTGCGGTTCCCTTGCGACTGAGTCACAGTCCTGCGGCGTCGGCGGGCGGAATGGAGGTTCCGTCCGGTGTGTGTGACCCACTGGGAGGAATACCGATGAAGAAAATGCTTTTGCTGGGTGTTGCGTTTGCCACGTTCGCCCTGAATGCGCCTGCGCATGCCGAACTGAAGTTCAAGCCGGGCGAGGACAAGCGCTTCAACTGGGCAAACTTTGAAGACCTCAAGAAAGTCGATCTCAAGGGCGAGACCCTGACCATCTTCGGGCCGTGGCGCGGCGAGGATGAGACGCTTGTCCGTTCGGTGCTCGACTATTTCTCCGAGGCGACCGGGGCGGAGGTGAAATACTCCTCGTCCGAAAACTACGAGCAGCAGATCGTCATCGACACCCAGGCCGGCAGCCCGCCGAACATCGCCGTCCTGCCGCAGCCGGGCCTTATCCAGGATCTTGCTTCCAAAGGTGTGCTGACCCCGCTGGGCGACGACGTCGCCGCCTGGATCAAGGAGAACTACGCCGCCGGCGACTCCTGGGCCAAACTCGGCACCTATACCGGCAAGGACGGCAAGTCGGCTTTCTATGCCTTTCCCTACAAGATCGACGTGAAGGGGCTGGTCTGGTACTCGCCCGACAATTTCCAGGAAGCCGGCTACAAGGTGCCGAAGACCCAGGAGGAACTGGCCGAGCTCGAAAAGAAGATCATCGCCGATGGCGGCAAGCCTTGGTGCATCGGGCTTGGTTCCGGCGGCGCGACCGGATGGCCGGCGACCGACTGGGTCGAGGACATCATGCTCAGGACGCAGCCGCCGGAAGTCTATGACAAGTGGGTCAAGAACGAGATCCCGTTCACCGATCCGGCGGTGGTCAACGCCATCGACATCTTCGGCAAGATCGCCACCGACGACAAGATGGTCGATGGCGGCGCCAAGGCGGTGGCCGCGACCGACTTCCGCGACAGCCCGAAGGGCCTCTTTACCGTGCCGCCGAAGTGCTACATGCACCATCAGGCATCGTTCATCCCCTCCTTCTTCCCGGAGGGCGTGAAGCTCGGCCAGGACGCGGACTTCTTCCCCTACCCGCCCTACGCCTCCAAGCCGGAACTCGGCACACCCCTGGAGGTCGCCGGAACGCTGGTGATGATCACCAAGGATTCCAAGGCATCGCGCGAGTTCATCAAGTTCCTCGAAATGCCGCTCGCACATGAATTGTGGATGGCGCAGAAGAGCTTCGTCACCCCCTTCAAGGGCGCCAACAAGGATGCCTATGGCAGCGATGCGCTGAAGAAGCAGGGCGAGATCCTGGTCGGAGCGACGACTGTCCGCTTCGACGGCTCCGACCTGATGCCCGGCAAGGTCGGCGCGGGCTCGTTCTGGACGGGCATGATCGATCTGGTCGGCGGCAAATCTGCCCAGGACGTGGCCGCCGACATCCAGAAGAGCTGGGACGCAATCAAGTAGGTCGCTACAGGCAAGCTAAAACCTTACTGATCCTCCTGCAGGATCCGGGCCACGGCCCGGGTCCGACCGGCGGCATACGCCGGAAGCCTTCGCGTTTCGATTGTTCCGAATGACTCACAAAGTCGGTGCATCCGACCGCCAGCTTGCCTGGCTGGTCATGCGCAGGGAGAGGGACCCATGGCGGCTCAGATCTTCTCGGCCATTTTCGTCATCATCATCGGCGTCGGCGGCTGTGTCGCCTACTTCTGGGGCGCCAACAAACTGCTGGACCTGACCTTCCCCTCGCGTGGGGTCACCGGCACGGCTGCCGTCAACAATCTACGCCGGCAGGGCCTTGTGCGGCCATGGCTGTTTGTCGGCCCGGCGCTGATCATTCTCACCATCTACCTGATCTACCCGGTGATCGCGACACTGTGGCTTTCCTTCCTCGACCGCGGCGGCACCAGTTTCGTGGGGCTGGCCAACTATGAGTGGGCGCTTCGCGATCCCGACCTCCGACACTCGATCCTGAACAACCTGCTGTGGCTGGCGGTGGTGCCGGCGGCCTGCACCTTCCTCGGCCTGATCATTGCCGTGCTCACCGACAAGATCTGGTGGGGCACGATCGCCAAGAGCCTGATCTTCCTGCCGCTGGCCATCTCCTTTGTCGGCGCCAGCGTGATCTGGAAGTTCATTTACGAGTATCGCGGCGAGGGCCAGGTGCAGATCGGCCTGCTCAACGCCATCATCCAGCATTTCGGCGGCCAGCCGCAGGTGTGGATATCGCTGCCGTTCTGGAACAATTTCTTCCTGATGATCATCCTGATCTGGATCCAGACCGGCTTCGCCATGGTCATCCTGTCCTCGGCGCTGCGCGGCATTCCGGAAGAAACGCTGGAAGCCGCCGTCATCGACGGCGCCAATCCGTTCCAGATCTTCTGGAAGATCATGGTGCCGCAGATCTGGGGCACCATCGCCGTCGTGTGGACCACCATCACCATCCTCGTGCTCAAAGTGTTCGACATCGTGCTGACCATGACCAACGGCCAGTGGAACAGCCAGGTGCTGGCCAATCTGATGTTCGACTGGATGTTCCGCGGCGGCGGCGATTTCGGCCGTGGCGCGACGATTGCCATCATCATCATGATCGCGGTCATCCCGATCATGGTCTGGAACATCCGCCAGGCGAACAAAGAGACGGGAGGACACTGAGATGGCCGTCGCGACTGGAAAATCCTTCGTCAGCCGTTTCGGCGTCCACATAGCGGTGCTGGTCTTCGTTGCCATCTGGACCATTCCCACACTCGGCATCCTGGTCTCGTCGCTGCGCGACAAGGACCAGATCGTCGCCTCGGGCTGGTGGAATTCGTTCGCCAGTTCCAGCCAGACCGAGGCCGGGCGGCTGCCGCCCGCCACGGCGCAGACCCAAAAGGACGGCAAGTTCGTCCTCGAGGGCAACATCTTCGGCGATGGCGCCAAGCGCAACATCAGTGCCTTCGGTGTCAAGGCCGCGGCACCGACGCAATATCCGGCCGGCTCATCGGCCGACCTGGGTGACGGCGTAACCCTGCAGGTCAACGCCGACGGTAGCTTCGTCATGACCTCGCCCAAGGCGTTCGAAGGCGACCGCGGCCAGCGCCTCTACTATGCCTCGTCGGCGCCGCCGAAATTCACCACCGACAACTATCAGACCGTGCTGTTCTCGGAAGGCATCGGCCGCTCGTTCATGAATTCGCTGACCGTCACCATACCGGCGACCGTCATCCCGATCCTGATCGCCGCCTTTGCCGCCTATGCGCTGGCCTGGATGCGGTTTCCCGGTCGAGCGCTGCTGATCGCGGTCATCATCGGCCTGCTGGTGGTGCCGCTGCAGATGTCGCTGATCCCGCTGCTCAAGCTCTATAACGGCGTCGGTACTTTCTTCGGCGTGCCGTCGAAGACCTATCTCGGCATATGGCTGGCGCATACCGGCTTCGGCCTGCCTTTCGCCATCTACCTGCTGAGGAGCTATATCGCCGGCCTGCCGCGCGAGATCATGGAATCGGCCCGCATCGACGGCGCCAGCGATTTCGAGATCTTCGTCAAGATCGTGCTGCCGCTGTCCTTCCCGGTGCTGGCCTCCTTCGCCATCTTCCAATTCCTGTGGGTATGGAACGATCTCCTGGTGGCGATGGTTTTCCTTGGTACGGCACCCGACCAGATCGTGTTGACGGCCAAGCTCAACGCGCTGCTCGGCTCTCGCGGCGGCAACTGGGAGATTCTGACGACATCGGCCTTCATCACCATCATCGTGCCGCTGATCGTCTTCTTCTCGCTGCAGCGCTATTTCGTCCGCGGGCTGCTCGCCGGCTCGGTGAAAGGAGGCTGAAACCATGCAATCCGCTTTGAAAGCCAGTTCGAACCCTGACCTCGCCGTCGATCGCGACTGGTGGCGAGGCGCGGTGATCTACCAGATCTATCCGCGCAGCTACCAGGATTCGAACGGCGACGGCATCGGCGACCTCAAGGGCATCATCGGACGGCTGCCCTACATCGCCGCGCTCGGCGCGGACGCCATCTGGATCTCGCCCTTCTTCAAATCGCCGATGAAGGATTTCGGCTACGACGTCTCGGACTATTGCGACGTCGACCCGATGTTCGGCACGCTGGCCGATTTCGACGCACTGACGGCGGAGGCGCACCGGCTGGGTCTCAAGGTGATGATCGACGAAGTGCTGTCGCACACGGCCGACATCCACCCCTGGTTCAAGGAAAGCCGGTCGAGCCGCAGCAATCCCAAGGCCGACTGGTATGTCTGGGCGGACGCCAGGCCCGACGGCACGCCGCCCAACAACTGGCTGTCGATCTTCGGCGGGTCGGCCTGGCAGTGGGACACCAGCCGCCAGCAATATTACCTGCACAATTTCCTGGCCGAGCAGCCCGACCTCAACTTCCACAACCGCGAAGTCCAGGATGCGCTGCTCGACGTCACCCGCTTCTGGCTGGAACGCGGCGTCGACGGCTTCCGCCTCGACACGATCAATTTCTACTTCCACAGCCAGGGCCTGGAAAACAATCCGCCGCTGCCGCCGGAAGAACGCAACGACCAGACCGCGCCGGCGGTCAATCCCTACAATTACCAGGACCATCTCTACGACAAGAGCCGTCCGGAAAACCTCGGCTTCCTGGAACGCTTCCGCGCCCTGCTCGACGAATATCCGGCGACGGCGGCCGTCGGCGAGGTCGGCGATTCGCAGCGCGGGCTTGAAGTCGTGGCCGCCTATACGGCCGGCGGCAAGCGCGTGCACATGTGCTATTCCTTCGACTTCCTGGCGCCGGAAAAGATCAGCGCCGCCAAGGTGCGTTCGGTGCTGGAGGCTTTCGGCAAGGTCGCCAGCGACGGCTGGTCGTGCTGGGCGTTTTCCAACCATGACGTGATGCGCCCGGCCTCGCGCTGGGCCGCCGGCGAAGCCGACCCTGTCGCCTATCTCAAGGTCATCTCGGCCTTGCTGATGTCGCTGCGCGGCTCGGTCTGCATCTACCAGGGCGAAGAACTCGGGCTGGGCGAGGCCGAACTGCGCTTCGAGGATCTGCAGGACCCCTATGGCATCCGCTTCTGGCCGGAATTCAAGGGCCGCGACGGCTGCCGCACGCCCATGGTGTGGGATGGCGGCGCCAAGAATGGCGGCTTCTCCCTGGCCAAGCCCTGGCTGCCGGTGCCGGCCAAGCATCTGGCGCAGGCGGTCAATGTCCAGCAAGGCGACCAGGCTTCGCTGCTCGAGCACTACCGGCGCTTCCTGACCTTCCGCCGCGCCCATCCGGCGCTGGCCAAGGGCGACATCACCTTCATCGAAAGCGAGGGCGACACCGTCGCCTTCACGCGCCGCGCCGGCAATGAGCAGGTTGTCTGCGTCTTTAACCTCGGCGCCAAGCCGGCCAAGGTTGACCTTGGCGGCCGATCACTGCAACCTTTGCCGGGACATGGGTTTTCCGGGCAGGCGAGCACCGGTTCGGTCGAGCTTGGCGGCTACGCCGCCTGGTTCGGACGCATAGACTGAAATCTTTGAGGAAATCACTGGGAGGACACCAATGGCCGATGTCAATTTGAGACAAGTGAAGAAGTCCTACGGCAATCTCAACATTCTCCACGGCATCGACCTCGATATCAAATCGGGCGAGTTCATCGTCTTCGTCGGTCCGTCGGGCTGCGGCAAGTCGACCTTGCTGCGCTCGATCGCCGGGCTCGAGGAAATCACGTCGGGCGAACTCAAGATCGATGGCGACGTGGTCAACGACGTGCCGCCGTCCAAGCGCGGCATCGCCATGGTGTTCCAGTCCTACGCGCTCTATCCGCATATGACAGTCTACGACAACATGGCGTTCTCGATGAAGATCGGCAAGGAGAACAAGGCCGAGATCGACCGCCGCGTGCGGCAGGCGGCGGAAATCCTGCAATTGACCAAATATCTCGACCGGCTGCCCAAGGCGATGTCGGGCGGCCAGCGCCAGCGTGTCGCCATCGGCCGCGCCATCGTGCGCAATCCGAAAGTGTTCCTGTTCGACGAGCCGCTGTCGAACCTTGACGCGGCGCTACGCGTCGCCACGCGCATCGAGATCGCCAAGCTCAAGGAATCGATGCCCAACACGACGATGATCTACGTCACCCACGACCAGGTCGAAGCGATGACGCTGGCCGACCGCATCGTGGTGCTGAAGGACGGCCATGTCGAACAGGTCGGCACGCCGATGGACCTTTACAAGAAACCCGGCAATCTGTTCGTCGCGCAGTTCATCGGCTCGCCGGCCATGAACATCCTGCCGGCAACCATCGACAAGACCGGCAACCCGACCGTCGTCAACCATGTCGGCGGCCGCAAGGCGACGGTGCCGATCACGACGCCGGCCTCGGCAAAGGGCGCGGCGGTCAGTTTCGGCGTGCGGCCGGAAGACCTGATGATTGCCAGCGGCGCGGACTATCTGTTCGAGGGAACGGTCGACTATGTCGAGCAGCTCGGCGAGGTCCAGCTGGTCTATGTCGATATCGGCCGCGCCGACCTGCCGCTGGTGACCAAGCTGCCCGGCAATGTCGAGGTCAAGCGCGGTTCGACATTGCGGCTGAGCGCCAATGCCGAGGACCTGCATATCTTCGATGCGGACGGACATTCCTTCGCGCTGCAAAAGCCGGAAGCAAAAGCGGCTTGAGGCCGCCGGTCCTGCTGGGTCAAGGCAACAAAAAAGAGCGGCGGGCCAGGCCCGCCGCTCTTTTTTTGGAGATCAGCTTCGGCTGTTAACGGCCGAAGAGGTTCCGGTCGCTGCCCTGAGGAGCGGACTTCTGCACGTCGCCCGACGAATTGAGCAGCTTGTAGACGGGCGAGCCGCTCTCGCGGATCGAAGCCGTACGCGAGTTGTCGACCGAAGTTGCGGCGGGCTGGTTGGCGCCATTGGAGCCATAGTTGTCGCTGCCCGCGAAAGCGCTGCCGGAGATGGCCAGAACGGCGGCGGCAGCAAGGATGAGCTTGTTCATGTTAGTCTCCTGAATTTCTGGATTTCACGGGAATGGCCGGCATCGCCGCCATTTCCGTGAACCGGCATTACTTGCCGAAGAGGTTGCGGTCAGCGCCCTGCTGAGCAGGCACCTGGGTGGCCGGAGCCGACTTGTCGACCGAAGCCGTGTAGGAATGGTCGACCGCAGCGGCCGGCTGGTTGGCACCGTTGGAACCGTAGTTATCGCTGCCAGCGAAGGCACTGCCGGAAATGGCCAGGACGGCGGCGGCAGCAAGGATGAGCTTGTTCATGTTAGTCTCCTGAGTTTCTCAAGATCGGCCAGAGCGGCGGGCGGAAAGCCCGCCATTAGCCGGGACCCGTTGTTAGTTATTACCGAAGAGGTTGTGATCTGCGCCCTGGGCAGGCGTCTGAGCAGCCGGTTCCGACTTCTTGGTCGAAGCGGTGTACGAGCTGTCGACAGTCGTGGCTGCGGCGGCATTCGAACCGTAGTGGTCGCTACCAGCGAAGGCGCTGCCGGAAATGGCCAGAAGGGCGGCGGCAGTGAGAACAATCTTTTTCATTTTTAGTACTCCAGTATTTTTTCCGTCCGTCTAGCGGCGTGTCTTGGGATTGAAATCGCGTCGTTCGGACAGCCCCGATGTGGGAAAGCCAGATCGCCGTTTCCAATCACGAAGTTGTTCCGTGTGGACCAAGAATCCACCACTTGAAATTGTGCCAGAGGTTTCCTCGCCATAAATTTTTCTTCTTGATATCAATCACTTAATAAAAGCCAGCCGCAAGATCACAGACTGTATCGGAGGTCCAGTGTTCACACCGTCCTGCACGCACCGTCAACAGAAACGAACCGTTCGGTTCGATTTTAGAATCCGCTAATAGTCACTTTTCGAAACCGTTAACCTTTTTTGCCCCTGTTCCGGGTCGATTTTGACAGCCAGGTACAGCTATCGGCGAAGACGATTTTCGTGACCGCTGTCCCCGCCCAGATCGTTGCGCATGCGTGTCGCGCCGCATGGATGCGATGTCGCTTTCATGCCGACGTCGCAAACGCCGTCGTGATTAGATCATGTCATCTCAGGTGCCGCTTCGTGACGACGGGGCGGAGAATTGGGAAGCCGGTCAAAATCCGGCGCTGCCCCCGCAACGGTGGTGGAGTTCAAGTCGCAACGGGAGACCACTGGGCGAAAGCCTGGGAAGGTGTCGCGACCGTCCGCAAGGACACTCCAGAGCCCGGAAACCAGCCCGAGATTTTTGAACTCGACTGATCGCGGTGGGCGGTCAAGAGGCGGATGGCGCGCGCCCGGCTTTCGCCGGCCTGCGTCTCATCCTTCCTCAATCACCACCAGTTCAGTCCTTGAAGTATGAGGACAGGACATGGATGCGCGCAACGATATGTTGAGGCTCTTGAACAGCCGCAGAGAGGGCTTCTCGCTCGAGCAGCCCTTCTATACCGATCCCGATTTCTTCAAGCTCGACATGGAGCTGATCTGGTATCGCGACTGGCTGTTCGTCGGCCATGATTGCGAACTGCCCAAGCCCGGCAGCTTCATCACCGTGCAGATCGGCGACTATCCGGTCGTGCTGGTGCGCGATCAGCAGGGCAAGATCAACGCTTTCCACAATTCCTGCCGCCACCGCGGTAGCCGCGTCTGCAACACTGACAAGGGCATGGCCGCCAAGCTGGTCTGCCCCTATCACCAATGGACCTATGAGCTGGACGGAAGGCTGCTGTTTGCCCGCCAGATGGCCGACGGTTTCGACAAGAGCCAGTTCGGCCTGAAGCCGGTCGCCTGCGAAAGCGTGGCCGGCTATATCTTCATCTGCCTGGCCAAGGAACCCGCCGACTTCTCGCCGATGCGGGCGATGATCGAACCCTATCTCAAGCCGCACCGGCTCAGCGAAGCCAAGATCGCCTTCGAGAGCACGATCGTCGAGAAGGGCAACTGGAAGCTCGTCTGGGAAAACAACCGCGAGTGCTACCACTGCGCCGGCAATCACCCGGAGCTGTGCAAAACCTTCCCGGAAGCCCCGACGGTGACCGGCGTGCAAGGCGCCGACAGCGATCCGGAGATGCTGGCACACTGGGCCAAATGCGAAGCGGCCGGCCTGCCGAGCAAGTTCCGCATAGATCCGGCCGGGCAATACCGCGCCACCCGCGCGCCGCTGCTGCGCGATGCGGTCAGCTACACGATGACCGGCAAGCGGGCGGTGAAGAAGAACCTGTCCGACAGCGTCTCCGCCGACCGCATCGGTTCCTTGCTGCTCTATCACTATCCGACGACGTGGAACCACATTCTGGGCGACCACGCCGTCACCTTCCGCGTGCTGCCGATCAGCGCCACGGAAACCGCGGTGACGACCAAATGGCTGGTTCACAAGGATGCGGTCGAGGGTGTCGACTACGATCTTGCCGAACTCACCCATGTCTGGACCGAGACCAACGACCAGGATCGCCGCATCGTCGAGGAAAACGCCTTCGGCATCCAGTCGCCGGCCTATGAACCCGGCCCCTATTCGGAGCTGCATGAGGGCGGCGTGATCCAGTTTGTCGACTGGTACGCCCGCTTCATCGGTCCGCGCCTTGCCGACGATGGCCGGCCGGCGCTGCGCAGTGTCGCCTGAGGGGTTTGGGGATGAACGCGATGACGGATCTTGGCCTCTATCGCCATCTCGACCAGATGGCGCCCTGGAACGACAGGCTGCAGGTGCTGGAAGTGATCGGCGTCAGCGACGAGGCGCCTGACGTCAAGACCTTCACCTTCCGCTCCGACAACCAGACCTGGTTCCGCTACAAGCCGGGCCAGTTCGTGACGCTGGAACTGCCGACGCCGGACGGACCGCTGATGCGCACCTATACGCTGTCGTCGTCGCCGTCGCGGCCGTTCTCGATCGCGGTGACGGTGAAGGCGCAGGCCGGCAGCATCGGCACACGCTGGATGTTCGATCACCTGGTGCCCGGTTCGCACGTCAAGGCCTATGGGCCGAGCGGCGATTTTTCGCTGCACAGCCATCCGGCGGCCAAATATCTGTTCATCTCGGCCGGCTCCGGCGTGACGCCGATGATGTCGATGCTGCGCTGGCTGAACGATTGCGCGCCATGGACCGATGTCGGCTTCGTCAACTGCGCGCGTCGCCCGGAAGAGATCATCTTCCGCAAGGAGCTCGAACTGCTCGGCGGCCATATGCCGGGCCTGTCGCTCGGCTTCATGATCGAGGAGCGGTCGAGCCGCGAGGGCTGGTACGGCCATATGGGCCGCATCGACGCGATCCGGCTGCCGCTGCTGGCGCCCGATTTCCGCGAACGCGAGATCTTCTGCTGCGGTCCGGATCCTTTCATGCGCGCCGTGCGCGGGATGCTGGAGGCCGCCGGCTTCGACATGACGAAATACCACCAGGAGAGCTTTGCCGCCCCCGCGGTGGAGGAAGTCCCGGCGCCGTTCGCGTCGCCCGGGCAAGACGGCATTGCCGTTCCCGTCGAGGCCACACCGATCCGCTTCGCGCTTTCGGATGTCGATGCCGAGTGCGTCGCCGGCCAGACCGTGCTGCAGACGGCGCGCTCCTCGGGCGTGCGGATCCCCGCGGCCTGCGAATTCGGCCTGTGCGGAACCTGCAAGGTGAAGAAAGTCTCCGGCGCCGTCGAGATGAGCCACAACGGGGGCATCCTCGATCACGAGATCGATGACGGCTTCATCCTCGCCTGCTGCTCGAAGCCGCTTTCGGCTCTCGAAATCGAGGCGTGACAGCCTTGCCAGGCAGTTGCGGCTGTTGTTTCCAGGACCCTTGCGGCCTTGATAGGGACGTGCCTCGGGAGCGGCTTATAAGGCGTTCTCGTGCGGCTTCGTTACCCGCCGCAGCGTCAGATTGATCCTGCCGCCGTTCTTGAGCAGCGCCGAGGTCGAGGGATAGATGCGGTCGACGCCGTGGAAGGCGAGACGGCCCTCGCCGCCAAGCACGACGACGTCGCCACTCTTCAGCCTGAACGATTTGGTGGCGCCGTCGCGCGTCGTCTGGCCGACCCGGAACAGGCAATCGTCGCCCAGCGAGACGGAGACGACTGGCGCCGAGAAATCGGCCTCGTCGCGGTCCTGGTGCGGGCCCATCTTCGCATCGGCCGTGTAGAAATTGATAAGACAGGCCTCCGGCGGATTCGGATAGCCCGACACCTGCCGCCACAGCTCGAGCAGGCCCTCCGGGATCGGCGGCCATGGCTCTCCTGTCAGCGGATGCGTCGGCTGGTAGCGATAGCCGCGCTCCTTGTCGGTGACCCAGCCGAGCGGGCCGCAATTGGTCATGCGCACGCTCATCTCCTTGCCGGTGCGCGGCATGGCAGGGACGAACAGCGGCGCCTGCCGGATGATGCCTCTCACCTCTTCGACCAGCGCCTCCTGAACAGCGCGGGAGAGATAGGCCGGCATGTGGCGGACGCCGTTGGGCAGAACGAGCATGGAATAGCGCACCTTGAGATGGTTCGAGCCCGCAAGATGCCACCATCAACGGAAAACAGCGACCCGAAAGCCGTCGCCGATTGCACTGCTGCGGCTATTGCTATCTGGGTCAGGGCCGCAACATCACGGCCTCGCTGAAGCGCAACTGGCAAAAATCGAAAACGCCGCGCGTCCTTTCGGATGCGCGGCGCTTGATTAAGCCGTTTCGAGACTGCCTGGCAGCCGAATCAGGGGATGCGCAGCACCTGGCCCGGATAGATTTTGTCCGGGTGGGTCAGCATCGGCCTGTTGGCCTCGAAGATGGCGGTGTTCTTGGCTCCCTGGCCCTTGCCGTAGCTTTTCTCGGCGATCTTCCAGAGGTTATCGCCCTTCTGGACAGTGTAGAAGGTCGGTTCCTTGGCCGGGGCAGCTGCCTTGCCGGCGTCCGGCGCGACCTGCAATTCGTCGGCCTGCACCTTGGAGACGCCCAGCGTGTTGCCGACGGCGATGACCGCCTTTTCAAAGATCGACTGGTCCTTGACCACGCCCTTCAGCACCGCCGTGTCGCCCTGCACGACGACCTGCACGCCATCGGTGCCGAGCTTGTGTGAATCGAGCTCCTTCTTGAGCGTGTCGGCCGTGGGTGCGGCTTCCTCGTCGCCGCCGATGCCCAGTTTCTTGCCGACGCTCTTGACGAAATCGAACATGCCCATCTCTGGTCTCCCTTGCTGTGGCAATGGCGAAACCTCGCATCTGCGGTGCGAAATGGAAAGCCGTTTTATGCACGCGGCTGGTGTGGTGCTTAGTCGTTTTCCACCCGGCCGCGCAGCTTCTTGATCGTGCCGCGTCCAGCCTTGCTCTTCAGCCGCCGCTCCACCGCGCCTTTCGAGGGGCGCGTCTTCTTGCGGGGTGGCGGCGGCGGTTCGGCGGCCTTGGCGACAAGCGCCGTGAGCCTCGCTCTGGCATCCGCCCGGTTCTGCTCCTGGGTGCGGAAGCGCCCGGCCTCGATGACGATGACGCCGTCCTTGGTGGCGCGCTGGCCGGCAAGCTTGATCGTGCGGGCACGCACGCGTTCCGACAGGCCGGCCGCGCTGGCCGCGTCGAAGCGCAGTTGCACGGCGGTTGCCACCTTGTTGACGTTCTGGCCACCCGGCCCCGACGAGCGGATGAAATCCTCGTGCAGGTCACCGGGATGGATCACGGCTTCGTCTGATATGATGATGTTGTCATCGATCGGCATGCCGCAGTCATGGCTCGGCGGCGGACAAAAGAAAAGGCCCGATCGAAACCGGGCCTTCGATGGTACTGCGCGGCTACGATGCCAAGCGATTCGGGCTATTACTCCGCCGCTTCCTGCATGCGAGGCGCCGCCCCCATCACGGTTGCATCGACATGCGGCTCGAATTTCTCGAAGTTGACGGCGAACATGCCGACCAGTCTTGCCGCCTGGCGGTCATAGGCAGGCTTGTCGACCCAGGTCGAGCGCGGATCGAGAATGGCGCCGTCGACGCCAGGCACCGCTACCGGCACCTCGAAGCCGAAATTGGCGTCAGTGCGGAATTCGGCTGTCTTCAGCGAGCCGTCGAGCGCGGCGGTCAGCAGAGCGCGCGTCGCCTTGATCGGCATGCGCTTGCCGGTGCCGTAGGCGCCACCGGTCCAGCCGGTGTTGACCAGCCAGCAATCGGCGCCGTGGCTGGCAATGAGCTCGCGCAGCAGATTGCCATATTCCGAGGGGTGGCGCGGCATGAACGGGGCGCCGAAGCAGGTCGAAAACGTCGCTTCGGGTTCGGTGACGCCCTTTTCGGTTCCGGCCACCTTGGCCGTATAGCCGGAGAGGAAATGGTACATCGCCTGCGCCGGGGTCAGCCGCGCGATCGGCGGCATCACGCCGAAAGCGTCGGCGGTCAGCATGATGATGTTTTTGGGATGACTGGCGCGCCCGGTCTTCGATGCATTGGGGATGAAGTCGAGCGGGTAGGCGCAACGGGTGTTTTCGGTAAGGCGACCATCGTTGAAGTCCGGCACGCCGTCGGCGTCGAGCACGACATTTTCCAGCACCGTGCCGAAGCGCTGCGTGGTGGCGAAGATCTCCGGCTCGGCTTCGGCCGACAGCTTGATCGTCTTGGCGTAGCAGCCACCTTCGAAATTGAAGATACCGTGCGGACCCCAGCCATGCTCGTCGTCGCCGATCAGCGTGCGCGACGGATCGGCCGACAGTGTCGTCTTGCCGGTGCCGGAAAGCCCGAAGAAGACGGCCGCGTCGCCCGCCGGCCCCTCATTGGCCGAGCAGTGCATCGGCATCACGCCCTTCTGCGGCAGCAGATAGTTGAGCATGGTGAACACCGACTTCTTCATCTCGCCGGCATAGGAGGTGCCACCGATCAGCACGATCTTGCGGGTGAGGTCGACGGCGATCATCGTTTCCGTGCGGCTGCCGTGGCGGGCGGGGTCGGCGCGGAAGGACGGCAGGTCGATGATCGTCATCTCGGGCACGAATTGTTCGAGCTCGGCCTTGTCCGGACGGATGAGAAGATTGCGGATGAACAGCGAGTGCCAGGCAAACTCGGTGACTACGCGCGTCGGCAGTTTCAGCTCGGCATCGGCGCCGCCGACGAGGTCCTGAACATAGAGATCCTTGTCCGCTGCGTGGGCAAGGAAATCGGCGAACAGCGTTTCGAACTGGGCCGGCGAGATCGCCTTGTTGTTGTCCCACCAGACATGCGCCTCGGTGGCGGCGTCGCGGACGACGAACTTGTCCTTGGGCGAACGGCCCGTGTGCTGGCCGGTCTTGGCGACCAGCGCGCCATGCGCGGTCAGCCGGGCCTCGCCGCGCCGGATCGCCTCCTCATAAAGGGCGGCCGCGCCAAAATTATAGCGCACCATACCGGTGGTTTTCAGGCCGATACGATCGATCGGGCAAGCAGGATTGCGTTTGCCGACTTCCGACATTGGTGTCCCTTCTACGATTTGCCGCATCTTTGCCGGCACATTTCCGGCACGCCCGTTGTGCAGGCTGAGATGGTCAAAACCAGAAAAGCCAAATGATATCAAATCATTAATCGATTTAAAAATTTTGAAAGTTGTTTAAATCGTTTATATATGCGAAAAGTTTCACGGTTGCCCAAAGGATTGGCGATGTACGTTCGTCCAATCCATGTCGAGGTAGGATTGTGGCCTGCGGCACCCCGCGCGTGACAGCGGACAAGGCCTATGCCACATTTTGTACCTAATTTGTCCTGCAAAAGCCCCTTCTCTACGAAAGAAGGGACAGCTCATGAGGGAGCCGCTTGAAATGGCAACAATCGCGCTTGTCGATGACGACCGCAACATTCTGACGTCGGTGTCGATCGCCCTCGAATCCGAGGGATATCGCGTCGAGACCTACACGGATGGTGCGTCCGCGCTGGAAGGCCTGGCGGCGCGTCCGCCGAATCTTGCCATCCTCGACATCAAGATGCCGCGCATGGACGGCATGGAGCTCTTGCGCCGGATGCGCCAGAAGTCCGACCTGCCGGTGATCTTCCTGACTTCCAAGGACGACGAGATCGATGAATTGTTCGGCCTCAAGATGGGCGCCGACGATTTCATCCGCAAACCGTTCTCGCAGCGCCTGCTGGTCGAGCGGGTGCGCGCCGTGCTGCGCCGTGCCAGCGCCCGCGAAGCTGCGGCAAAGGCGCCCAGCCAGCAGGCCCGCTCGCTCGAGCGCGGCCAGCTCGTCATGGACCAGGAGCGCCACACCTGCACCTGGAAGGGCGAACCGGTGACGCTCACCGTCACCGAATTTCTGATCCTGCATTCGCTGGCGCAGCGTCCCGGTGTGGTAAAAAGCCGTGATGCGCTGATGGATTCGGCCTATGATGAGCAGGTCTATGTCGATGACCGCACGATCGACAGCCACATCAAGCGGCTGCGCAAGAAGTTCAAGGCTGTCGACGACGACTTCGAAATGATCGAAACCCTTTACGGCGTGGGATATCGGTTCCGAGAAGCGTGAATAGGGAATAGGCAGTAGGGGTTAGGCAGTAGGGAATCTCAGCCATTTCTCTATTCCCTACCGCCTACTGCCTACTCACTAAACAGGGCCTGCTATTCGATGGCAGTGGAAGCACAGCGAACAAGACCGACGGGCGCCGCCAGGCGGCCGTCGCGCATCATGCCGTCCTTCGTCTCGAAGATCACGGTGCCGATGCGCCGCTTCCTCGGCCACCACATCTTTTCCAGCCTGACGCGGCGCATCCTGTTCCTCAACCTTGCCGGCCTGGCTGTCCTGGTCACCGGCATCCTCTACCTCAACACCTTCCGCGACGGGCTGATCGATGCCCGCGTCGAAAGCCTGATGACGCAGGGCGAGATCATCGCCGGCGCGATCGCGGCATCGGCGACGGTCGAGACCGATTCGATCAGCATCGACCCGGAGAAGCTGCTTGAGCTGCAGGCCGGCGAAAGCCTGGGGCCAGGCTCCGACCAGCTCGACAATCTCGATTTCCCAATCAATCCCGAGCGTGTCGCGCCGGTGCTGCGGCGGCTGATTTCGCCGACCCGCACACGGGCCCGCATCTATGACCGCGACGCCAATCTACTGCTCGATTCGCGCCATCTCTATTCGCGCGGCCAGATCCTGCGCTACGATCTGCCGCCGGTCGAGGAGGAACAGCCCGACCTTGTCGAGCGCGTCCAGAAGTTCATCTTCGACTTCTTCCGCAACACCGACCTGCCGGTCTATCGCGAGCAGCCCGGCGGCAATGGCGCCGCCTTCCCGGAAGTGGTCAAGGCGCTGACCGGCAGCCCCTCGACCATCGTGCGCGTCTCCGAGCAGGGCGAGCAGATCGTGTCGGTGGCGGTGCCGATCCAGCGCTTCCGTGCCGTTCTCGGCGTGCTGATGCTGTCGACCGAAGGCGGCGACATCGACAAGATCGTCGCCGCCGAGCGCAAGGCGATCCTGCGCGTCTTCGGCATCGCGGCACTGGTCACCGCCATCCTGTCGATGCTTCTGGCCTCGACCATCGCCAATCCGCTGCGCCGGCTGTCGGCGGCGGCGGTCAGGGTCCGGCGCGGCGTCAAGAGCCGTGAGGAAATCCCCGACTTTTCCGACCGGCAGGACGAGATCGGCAATCTATCGGTCGCGGTGCGCGACATGACCAACGCGCTCTATGCGCGCATCGAGGCGATCGAAAGCTTCGCCGCCGACGTGTCGCATGAATTGAAGAACCCGCTGACCTCGCTGCGCAGCGCCGTGGAAACCCTGCCGCTGGCCAAGAACGACAATTCGCGCAGCCGGCTGATGGACATCATCCAGCATGACGTGCGCCGGCTGGACCGGCTGATCACCGATATTTCCGACGCTTCCCGTCTCGACGCCGAGCTGGCGCGTGAGGATGCCGGGACGGTGGACCTGAAGAAATTCATCACCGACCTCGTCGCCGTGTCGCGCGAGACCACGCGCAACAAGAAGGCGGTCGAGATCGAGCTCAAGGTCGCCAAGCTGCCGCAGGGCGTCAAAGGCTATTTCGTCGCCGGCCACGATCTGCGCATCGGCCAGGTCGTCACCAACCTGATCGAGAATGCGCGCTCCTTCGTTCCCGAGGACCATGGCCACATCAGCCTGTCACTGGCGCGCGCCGGCAAATTCAACATCCTGACCGTCGACGACAACGGTCCCGGCATCCGCGCCGACAATATCGACCGCATCTTCGAACGCTTCTACACCGACCGGCCGGCCGGCGAAGCGTTCGGCCAGAATTCGGGCCTTGGCCTGTCGATTTCGAGGCAGATCGTCGAAGCCCATGGCGGCACGCTGACCGCCGAGAACATCCCCGGCACCAAGCCCGGCGAGATCAAGGGCGCGCGCTTCGTCGTGACGTTGCCGGCCGAAGCATGATCCCGAAAAGTGGGAACCGGTTTTCTCGGACGAACGGTTCCGTTCGTCCAGAGATCATGCTTCACGCAAAAGGCATGATCGGGCAGCATCGTGCCTGATCCAGTTGCGCAGCCAGAAAACATTCACGGAACCGCGATCCTGATCGGCGAGCGCGGCGTCCTTATCACCGGGGCGTCCGGCGCCGGCAAGACGACGCTGGCGCTGACACTCCTGGACCATTGCCGCGCGCGCGGGCTGTTCTCGCGGCTGATCGGCGACGACAGGCTGCTCGCCGCGGCCCGCGCCGGGCGGCTGGTCTGTCGCGTGCCGGCGCCTATCGCCGGTCTCGCCGAAGTGCCTGGATTCATGCCGCGCCGGCTGCCGTTCGAGCCGGGCGGGGTGATCGACCTGCATGTGAGGCTGGTGCCAAAGGCAGAGATGGCCCGTTTCCAGGAGGAAATCAGCGGGCCGGTCGCAGGCTGCCCGGTGCCGCGTATCGACCTTGCCGAGCGTAACGCCGCCACGGCCCTGCCGGCCGTGATCGCGCGGCTGTCGATCGCGCCTTTTCTATGATCTGCTCCCGATTTTTTGCTGCAATGCGTCAAAATGGCATGGGCCGGCGCAATTTTGGGCTTGTCAACGGGCCGCGCGTCGACAAGATAGCGCTCCCGCCGCCTGGAATGGCTGGCGAGCATAAAATGCGCCTGTGAAGCGGCGATGACGGGAGCCACCAAAGAATGATCGGACTCGTGCTTGTAACGCACGGTCAACTGGCCACCGAGTTCCGACATGCCGTCGAACATGTCGTCGGGCCACAAGACAATTTCGAAACCGTGGCGATCGGTGCCGACGACGATATGGAACAGCGTCGCCGCGACATCGTCGACGCCGTCGCCCGTGTCGATACCGGGGCGGGCGTCATCGTGCTGACCGACATGTTCGGCGGCACGCCGTCGAATCTCGCCATTTCGGTGATGGAGTCCGGCCGCACCGAGGTGATCGCCGGCATGAATCTGCCGATGCTGATCAAGCTATCCTCGATCCGCAAGGGCGACAATATGGCCGCCGCGCTCGACGAGTCGCAGGCCGCCGGGCGCAAATACATCAATGTCGCCAGCCAGCTTCTGAGCAGCAAATGAACGCGCTATCCCCGGAGAAAGACCACATCGTCCGGGAGTTTCCGATCGTCAACCAGCGCGGCCTGCATGCACGCGCCTCGGCGAAATTCGTCCAGCTCGCCAGCGGCTTCGACGCCGCGGTCCATGTCGAGAAGGATGGCGTCAAGGTGGGCGGCACGTCGATCATGGGCCTGATGATGCTGGCCGCCAGCCCGGGCTACTCGATCCGCGTCACCGCCAGCGGGCCAGAGGCGCTCGAGGTCATGGACGCGCTAGAGCAGCTTGTCGCCTCTCGCTTCGGCGAGGAATGCTGATCCCGGGCGCTCCCCTAGCATGTTCGAGAGACATGCAGGGATAAAGATTTCTTTATATCCCATTGTCGTCTTGAGCCTGATCTGCTAGTCAGGCCGGCAATTCGCGTCCTTCGACGCGCCGACCGGCGCGGGCGCATCCGCAACCAATTCGCAGCATAACAATTCGCATCGGAGTACTGCCATGACGGGTAGCAAGGATTATGTGGTCGCCGACATCTCGCTTGCCGGCTGGGGCCGCAAGGAACTCGATATCGCCGAAACCGAAATGCCGGGCCTGATGGCCTGCCGCGAGGAATTCGGCGCCAAGAAGCCGCTGAAGGGCGCGCGCATCACCGGCTCGCTGCACATGACCATCCAGACCGCGGTGCTGATCGAGACGCTGAAGGCGCTCGGCGCCGACATCCGCTGGGCCTCCTGCAACATCTTCTCGACCCAGGACCATGCCGCCGCGGCCATCGCCGAGGCCGGCATCCCGGTCTTCGCCGTCAAGGGCGAGAGCCTCGAACAGTATTGGGACTACACCGACCGGATCTTCCAGTGGACCGACGGCGGCCTCTCCAACATGATCCTCGACGATGGCGGCGACGCCACCATGTACATCCTGATCGGCGCCCGCGCCGAAGCCGGCGAGGACGTGCTGTCCAACCCGCAGAGCGAGGAAGAGGAATATTTCTACGCCCAGGTCAAGAAGCGCCTGAAGGCTTCGCCCGGCTTCTTCACCAAGCAGAAGGCTGCGATCCGCGGCGTCACTGAAGAGACGACCACCGGCGTCAACCGGCTCTACCAGCTGCAGAAGAAGGGCCTGCTGCCCTTCCCCGCCATCAACGTCAACGATTCCGTCACCAAGTCGAAGTTCGACAACAAGTATGGCTGCAAGGAATCGCTGGTCGACGGCATCCGCCGCGGCACCGACACGATGATGGCCGGCAAGGTCGCGGTCGTCTGCGGCTATGGCGACGTCGGCAAGGGCTCGTCGGCTTCGCTCAAGGGCGCCGGCGCCCGCGTCAAGGTCACCGAGGTCGATCCGATCTGCGCCCTGCAGGCGGCGATGGACGGCTTTGAAGTGGTGACGCTGGAAGACGCGGCGCCGACCGCCGACATCGTCATCACCACCACCGGCAACAAGGATGTCGTCACCCTCGACCATATGCGGTCGATGAAGGACATGGTGATCGTCGGCAATATCGGTCACTTCGACAACGAGATCCAGGTCGCCTCGCTGCGCAATCTGAAATGGACCAACGTCAAGCCGCAGGTCGACATGATCACCTTCCCGGACGGCAAGCGGATGATCCTCTTGTCGGAAGGCCGCCTGCTCAATCTCGGCAACGCCACCGGCCATCCGAGCTTCGTCATGTCGGCGTCCTTCACCAACCAGGTGCTGGCCCAGATCGAGCTGTTCACCAAGGGCGAGCAGTACCAGAACCAGGTCTATGTCCTGCCCAAGCATCTCGACGAGAAGGTCGCACGCCTGCACCTCGACAAGCTCGGCGCACGGCTGACCGAACTGTCGGGTGAACAGGCCGCTTATATCGGCGTCACGCCGCAGGGTCCGTTCAAGCCGGAACACTACCGCTATTAACCAAAGCTAAATTTACTACCATATATTGAGGCCGGGCGATTGACTTTTCGCCCGGCCTTATTTTTGCGCGCGATCAGCCTTCACGGCGATTCGGCGAGGGTTTATTGTCAGGTGATTCGCGACGCTTCCGGCCCGAGAGGGGATCAGAGAGGCGCGTATCAGGGCGGTCTTGCATTCAGGCGGCGGAGAGGACCAAGACATGCCGGGGCAAAACCCGCACGGAGCGGGATCGGCCGTTTCCGGCGGCCACGACGATTCGGGGACCATAGGCTCGACCATTCAGGGCGGGCGCCTTTCATGGCGTGCCCGCATCGGTCTGTTCCTGACCAGTTCCGCGCTGGCCGGACCCTTGGCCAGCGCCGTGGCGCATGCCGAGAACGCCGCCGCGACCACCGCCGGCCTGTCGATCAACACGGTCGAAGTCATGCAGCTTGCCGTGTTCGTCGGCGTGACGGGCGCGGCATTCCTGTCGGCCATCGTTCTCATCCGCGAACGGGCCCGCACTTCGGCGGAGAATGTCGAACTGAGAAGCCGCGTCGCCGACATCAATGCGGCACTGCGCCGTTCGGAAGCGCTGCTCAATCTGCGCGACCAGCGCGTGGTGGTCTGGGCCTCGGAGAACAAGAAGCCCGAACTCATCGGCACGTTGCCTGTCGAAAGCGGCGCGCCAGAGGAACGGGCGGCTTTCCTCGCTTTTGGCCGCTGGCTGATGCCGCGCTCGGCGGCGGCGCTCGAGCACGCCATCGCGGGCTTGCGCGAAAAGGCCAGGCCCTTCGACCTCGTCATCGAATCGCAAGCCGGCGCCCCGCTTGAAGTGCATGGCCGCAAGAGCGCCGCGCATATCCTCGTGCGGTTTGTCTCGCTTTCCGAGACACAGCGCAGCCAAGCCCGGCTGAAGATCGACAACCAGCGGCTGGCCGCCGACCATGACACGATGATCGGCCTGCTCGAAGCGCTAAAGATGCCGGCATGGTTGCGCGACGAGCACGGACGCCTGAAATGGGTCAACCGGGCCTATGCCGACGCGGTCGAAGCCGAAAGCGCGGAAGCCGCCGTCCGTGACGCCAAGGAATTCCTCGGCGGCCAGGCACGCGAGGCAATCGACGCCCAGCACAAGACGCATCCGGTCTTCGAGCAGTCGCTCTCCACCGTGATCGAAGGCGACCGCCGCGTCTTCGCGGTGACCGACTTCGCCGGCGCCGACGGTTCGGCCGGCCTTGCCGCCGACACCAGCGCCATCGAGACCATTCGCGGCGAATATGAGCGGACGGTGCGCAGCCACGCCGACACGCTCGACCAGCTCAACACCGCCGTCGCCATCTTCGACACAGACGAGAAGCTACGCTTCTTCAACCAGGCCTTCCAGAAACTTTGGGGCCTGGACAGCGGCTTCCTGCACAGCGCGCCCGACAATGCGCTTTTGCTCGACCGGTTACGCAGCGAAGGCAAGATCGCCGAGCAGCCCGAATGGCGCCGCTGGAAGGAAGGCCTGCTCGGCGCCTATCGCGCAGTGGAATCGCAGGAACATTGGTGGCATCTGCCCGACGGCAAGACCATCCGCGTCGTCGCCAATCCGCAGCCCAAGGGCGGCGTCACCTGGGTATTCGAGAACCTGACCGAGAAGATGGACCTGGAAAGCCGCTACCGCACCGCGGTGCGCGTCCAGGGCGAAACGCTCGACAATCTCGCCGAAGGCGTCGCGGTGTTCGGACCCGATGGCCGGCTGCGCCTGTCGAACCCGGCCTTTGCGACGCTCTGGGGATTGAGCGGCGACGCCGCCAAGCCCAATGTTCACGTCTCCACGATACGCGACCTTTGCGACCGCCAGGCGGTCGACAGCCCCTGGCCCGGTTTCGTCGCCGCCATCACCGGTTTCGACGACGAACGCCGCGACCGGCACGGCCAGAGCGAGCTCAACAACGGCACCGTGCTGCGTTACGCCGTGATCCCGCTACCCAATGGGCAAGTGATGATGACCTTCGTCGACGTCACCGACAGCGTGCATGTCGAACGTGCGCTGAAGGACAAGAACGAGGCATTGGAGAAGTCCGATCAGCTCAAGAACGACTTCGTCCAGCACGTGTCCTACGAACTGCGTTCGCCGCTGACCAACATCATCGGCTTCACCGAACTGCTTTCACTGCCCACCACCGGACCGCTGAATCAAAAGCAGCGCGAATATGTCGAGCACGTCAGTTCGTCCTCCTCGGTGCTGCTGACCATCGTCAACGACATACTCGACCTTGCGACCGTCGATGCCGGCATCATGCAGCTCGACATTTCCGAGGTGCATGTCGACCGCACCATCGCGGCGGCCGCGGAACTGGTTGCCGACCGGCTGCAGGAGCATTCGATCCGGCTCGAAGTCGATGCCGCTGCCGCGCCGAAGACGTTCCACGGCGACGAGACCCGCATCCGCCAGATCCTCTACAATCTGCTAAGCAACGCCGCCAATTACGCGCCGGAAGCCAGCACCATCCGGCTCGCCTGTCGGCATCTGGCGGATGGGGTGGAATTTTCCGTTCACGACGATGGGCCCGGCATGCCGCCTGACGTTTTGGACTCGGTGTTCCGCCGCTTCGAACCGCGCACCAATGGCGGCCGCCGGCGAGGCGCCGGCCTCGGCCTGTCGATCGTCAAGAGCTTTGTCGAACTGCATGGCGGCAATGTTCGCATCGAAACCGGCAAGGACAAGGGCACCACCGTCATCTGCACCTTCCCCGACATGCCGGGCATCCGCGCCGCGGCCGAGTAGCGCGCTCGATGACGGGACCTGTGCTGGAGCGTTTGCTCGCCGATGAGACACAGACAGCGCGGCTGGGCGAAGATCTGGCCCTGTCCCTGCGCGCCGGCGACGTGCTGGCGCTCAAAGGCGATCTCGGCGCCGGCAAATCGACACTGGCGCGGGCGCTGATCCGGGCGCTGGCCGATGATGGCAGCCTGGATGTGCCGAGCCCGACCTTCACCTTGGTGCAGAGCTACGACACGCGCATTCCGGTGCACCATTTCGACCTCTATCGCCTGGCCTCGGCAGCCGAGCTCGACGAACTCGGCTTCGACGAAGCGCTGACGCAAGGGGCTGCCCTGGTCGAATGGCCCGAGCGGGCGGAAGGCTATCTGCCGAAGACGACGCTCTCGATCGAACTCGTCCAGCATGGCGAGGGCCGGCTGGCGCGGCTGTCGGGGCAAGGCGCCGCCTTCGACCGCGCGGCGCGATCGCTGGCCATGCGCGATTTTCTGGAGAGGGCCGGCTGGGGCGACGCGCGGCGACGCCATTTCATCGGCGACGCCTCCGCCCGCTCCTATGAGATCGTGACGCTCGCCGGCCAGGAGCCGCGCGTGCTGATGAACTCGCCGCGGCTGGTGCTCGGCCCCGCCGTGCGCGACGGCAAACCCTATGCGGTGATCGCCCACACCGCCCAGTCGGTCTCCGCTTTCGTCGCCATCGACCGCGCCTTGAAGGCCGGCGGCGTCAGCGTTCCGCAAATCCATGCCGAGGACCAGGACCAGGGTTTCTTGCTGCTCGAACATCTCGGTTCCGAAGGGTTTCTGGGCAAGGACGGCGAGCCCATAGCGGAACGCTATGCGGCGGCAGCCGAGTTGTTGGCCATGATGCATGGCAGGACCTGGCCGCAGCGCCTGCAGGCCGGACCCGGCAGCTTCCACGAGGTGCCGCCCTTCGACCGCGACGCGATGATGATCGAAGCCGATCTTTTGGTCGACTGGTATGTGCCGGCGATATCGGGCGGCCCGCCAAGCGACGATCTGCGCTCGGGCTACGCCAGGGAATGGAACGCGCTTTTCGACCGGCTGCAGGGCAGCGAATACACGCTGATGCTGCGCGACTTTCATTCGCCCAACATCATCTGGCGCGACGACCGCGCCGGCCATGACCGGCTGGGCATCGTCGACTTCCAGGATGCGCTGATCGGGCCTTCAGCCTATGACGTCGCCTCGCTGGCCATGGATGCCCGTGTCACCCTATCGCCCGAAATCGAGAAGAAGACGCTCGATGCCTATGTCGCAGCGCGCCATGCGGCAGGCGCCTTCGACGAAGCAAGTTTTCTGGAAGCCTATGCAATCATGGCCGCGCAGCGCAATTCCAAGATCCTCGGCATTTTCGTGCGTCTCGAAAAGCGCGACGGCAAACCTTATTATCTGAAGCACCTGCCGCGCATCCGCGACTATCTGCGCCGGGCGCTGTCCCATCCGGCGCTTGCCAGCCTGCGGGAATTCTACAATACGCACGGGCTGCTCGAGGAACGAACACTGTGACAAGACCGGACACTGCCATCGTCCTTGCCGCCGGGCTCGGCAAGCGCATGCGGCCGATCACCGATACGATCCCCAAGCCGCTGGTCAGGATCGCCGGCAAGACCTTGCTCGACTGGGGGCTCGACAGCCTCGCCGCCGCCGGCGTCGCCAAGGCGGTGGTCAACGTCCACTATCTTCCCGAGCAGATCGTCGCCCATGTCGCGGCGCGCAGCGCTCCGCAGATCATCATTTCCGATGAGAGCGATCGGCTGCTCGATTCGGCCGGGGGCATCGTCAAGGCGCTGCCGGAACTCGGCCAACAACCCTTCTATATCCTCAATGCCGACACGTTCTGGATCGACCACGGTCCGCTCAATCTCGGGCGGCTTGCCCTTGCGTGGGACGCCGCGAAAATGGATATTCTGCTGATGCTGGCGGATCTCCATCAGGCGACAGGACACTGTGGCAGCACCGATTTCCTGGTGGCGCCGGACGGTGCCCTGCGGCGTTCAAAAGGCGATCCGGCGGGCTTGATCTATGCCGGCGCGGCGATCGTCCATCCGCGCCTGTTCAAGGATGCATCGGCCGAACCGCATTCGCTCAACGCCTATTTCGATACCGCCATCTCCGCCGGCCGGCTGTTCGGCATGCCGATGCACGGCCACTGGATCACCGTCGGCACGCCCGATGCCATTCCGCTGGCGGAAGAAGCCGTCGCCGGCGCGCTAACCGAGTCGCAATGAGCGGCTCGAGCCGCGTTTTCTCGATCCCCCCCGGAGCGCCGTTCCTGCCGACGCTGGCCGAGGCGCTGCTTGCCGGCCGCCTGGTTCCGGGATTTCGTTTCGACGGCGATCCGCTCGCGCTCGCCGATGTCACCATCTATCTGCCGACGCGTCGTGCCGCGCGCGCCTTGCGCGGTGTGTTCGTCGACAGTTTGAGGGCACGCGGCGGCGGCGGTTCGGCGATCCTGCCGGTCATCCGCCCGCTCGGCGAATTCGACGAGGACGAAGCCCTGTTCGAGGCCGAGCCTTCGGCGGCGATCGATCTCGCGCCGCCGATCTCGGCGACCGAACGCCTGTTGCTGCTGACGCCGCTGGTGCGGGCCTGGAAGCGCCGGCTGCCGGAACATGTGGCGAAGCTTTTCGCCGAGGAAATCGTCATCCCCGCGTCCACCGCCGACGCGATCTGGCTGGCGCGCGATCTTGCGGGGCTGATGGACGAGATCGAGACGGAAGGCACCGACTGGACCAAGCTCGCCGATCTGGTGACCGGCAACCTTGCCGGCTGGTGGCAGGTGACGCTCGAATTCCTCGGCATCGTCACTGACGCCTGGCCGAAATTCCTGAGCGAGAGCGACCGCTCCAATCCGGCCGCGCATCGCAGCGCGCTGATCCGCTCCGAGGCGGCCCGGCTGCGGCGCAATCCGCCGGCCGGACCGGTCATCGCCGCCGGCTCGACCGGCTCGATACCCGCCACGGCCGAACTGCTTGCCGCGATCTCCCGCCTGCCCGGCGGCGCCATCGTGCTGCCCGGTCTCGACCGGACGCTGGACGAAGCGTCCTTCCAGGCGCTTGTCGCCCCCGGCGCGCGCCCAGCCGTACTTGGCCACCCGCAATATGGCCTGGCCAGGCTGATCGGCAAGATCGGCGTGCTGCGCTCCGACGTCGAAGAACTCGGCACGGCCGAACCGCACCTTGCGCTTCGCGCCGCGCTTGTCGGCGAAGCGCTGCGGCCGGCCGAGACCACCGAATTGTGGGCCGAAACACGCAGCGGGTTTTCGGCATCCGATATTGCCGGCGCCTTTGCCGAGGTGACGCTGCTGGAAGCCGCCAGCGAGCGTGACGAAGCCGTCGCCATCGCCGTTGCGCTGAAGCAGGCCGTGGAAGCCCCCGGCCAAAGGGCCGCGCTCGTCACCGGTGACCGCGCGCTGGCGCGACGCGTCTCGGTCGAACTCAAGCGCTTCGGTGTCGTCGCCGACGATTCCGGCGGCACGCCGCTCGCCAACAGCCCGGCGGCCAGCCTGCTCCGCCTGGCGCTGGAAGCGGTGTTCCGGCCGGGCGATCCCGTCGGCCTCTTGTCCCTGCTCAAGCACCCACTGCTTGGCCTCGGCCTCGAGCGTGCTGCCGTGCGCCATGCGGCAGAACTGCTCGAACTGGTGGCGCTGCGCGGCGGTACCGGCCGCCCCGACATCGTTTCGCTGCCGAAATTGTTCGAAAACCGTCTTACCGGCCTCGGCGATGACAGCCGGCCGCCTTTCTGGTTTTCCCGTCTCACCGTGCGCTCCATCGAGGATGCGCGGAGTTTGCTCGCGCGACTGACGGAAGCGCTGGCGCCGCTTTCGGCCTTTCGCGGCCAGGCGAATGCCGATCTTGCCGCGCTGGTCCAGGCCAGCGTCGTGGCTTTGGAAAGTCTCGGCCGTTCCGCTGATGGCGGCCTGGGCGACCTCTATGCCGGCGATGCCGGTGAAAAGCTTGCCGAATTGCTGCGCGGGCTGGTCGCTGCTTCGGCCTCGCTGTCATTCGCGGCGAGCGAATGGCCCGATGTGATGGACGCGCTGATCGCGCCCGAGACGGTCAAGCCGGCGCAAGGCACCGACAGGAACATCGCCATCTGGGGTGCGCTGGAAGCGCGGCTGCAGGACGTCGACACGCTGGTCATCGGCGGGCTCAACGAAGGTGTCTGGCCGCGCAAGCCGGAGAGCGACCGCTTCATGTCGCGGCTGATGAAGACCGGCATCGATCTCGAACCGCCGGAGCGGCGCATCGGCCTTGCCGCGCATGATTTCCAGATGGCGATGGGCGCGAGACGCGTCGTTCTGGCCCGCTCGGCGCGTTCCGGCGACGCCCCCGCCGTGCCGTCGCGTTGGCTGCAGCGGCTGCTTACCTTCATCGGCAACGACCAGGCGGCAACCCTGCGCCGGCGTGGCGACGAGCTGCTCGCCTGGGCACGCGCGCTCGACACCGGCCCAAAACAGGATTTCGCGCCGCGGCCGCAACCGAAGCCGCCATTGGCGGTGCGCCCAACGCATTTCTCGGTCACCGAGATCGAGACCTTGCGCCGGGATCCCTACGCCGTCTATGCCAGACGCATCCTCGGCCTGATGCCGCTCGATGCGCTCATCCGTGATCCCGGTGCCGCCGAACGCGGCACGCTGTTCCACGCCATCCTCCACCTGTTCTCGTCTGAGGTGGCCGATCCGCGCGCAGCCGACGCGCTGGCCGGTCTCATTGCCGCCGGCCGCGCCTGCTTTGCCGAAGCCGCCCTTCCGGCCGATGTCGAGGCGGTGTGGTGGCCGCGCTTCGAAAAGCTCGCCGCCAACATCGTCAAATGGGAGCGCACGCGCGCCGATGCCGTGACCCGGCGCCATGCCGAGGAGCGGGCCGGCAAGACCCCGGTCGGCCAATCCGGCGTGACGCTGTCCGGCTATGCCGACCGCGTCGATCTGCTGGCCGGCGGCATGGCCGATATTCTGGACTACAAGACGGGTTCTTCGCCCTCCAAGGCGCAGGCGCACACGCTGCTGGCGCCGCAACTGGCGCTGGAGGGCGCTCTGCTGCGGCGTGGCGCGTTCAAGGATCTGGGCGCGCGCGAGCCGTCGCAACTGGCCTTCATCAGGTTGAAGCCGAATGGCGAGGTGTTCGAGGAGTCCATCCTCGAGCACAACCGCCAGCCACGGACCGCCGCCGACCTTGCGGAAGAGGCCTGGGCGCGGCTGGAAAAGCTGCTGATCCATTATGCCGACCCGCAGACCGGCTATCTGTCGCGCGCGCTGCCGTTTCGCGAGGGCGAGACCGATGGCGACTACGACCATCTCGCCCGCGTGCTCGAATGGTCGGCCGGCGGCGATGCCGGCGACGAGGGAGGGGAGGCATGAAGAAGGCCTATCCCATCCCGAGCGATACCGCCAACAGCCAGGCCCGCGCCGCAGATCCGCAGAATTCGGCCTGGGTGTCGGCCAATGCCGGCTCCGGCAAGACCCATGTGCTGGCCCAGCGCGTCATCCGGCTGCTGCTCAACGGCACCGACCCGTCGAAGATCCTGTGCCTGACCTATACGCGCGCCGCCGCCGCCAATATGTCGAACCGGGTCTTTTCCACGCTGTCGGACTGGACGGTGCTCGGTGACACCGAGCTGGCCGCGAAGATCGAGGCGCTGGAAGGGCGCCGCCCAGACCGCGACACGATGCGCCGGGCGCGGCGCCTGTTCGCCGAGGCACTGGAGACGCCAGGCGGACTGAAGATCCAGACCATCCACGCCTTCTGTGAATCGGTGCTCCACCAGTTCCCGCTTGAAGCCAACATTCCGGCCCATTTCGAGATGCTCGACGGCCAGATGGAGGCATCGCTGTTCGCTGCCGCGCGCCGCGAGATGATCACCGGCACGGCTGCCGGCAACCCGGATCTGGCCGACGCCTTCGCCACCGTGCTGGAACGCGGCGGCGAGGCCGGTCTCGATGCCTTGCTCGGCGAGATCGTGCGCAAGCGCGACGGGTTGCGCCAGTTCCTCGATGCGGTCGGGCGTGACGGCTTCCAGCCTTTGTTCGATGAATTCCATTTCCGCCCTGGCCAGACCGCCGAAGGGATTGCGGCATCGGTCTGGCCGCTGCCCGGCTTCCTGCCCGACTATTTCACCGGCTTCGCCCAGGCCGCCGAATCCACCGACGCCAGGTCGGTGCTGAACAACATCCTGCCCTATGCGCGCCAGGCTTTTGCCGAGAGCGATCCCGTTCGCCGCCTGCAATCGCTCGCCAGAGCCTTTCTCAAGACCGATGGCGATCCGTACGATCCGGCGAAGGCCTTCAAGAAAGCCCTGACCGACCGGCTGCCGGGCCTTGCCGAGCGCTATGTCTCGGCGGCAAGCGCCATTATAGAAACCGTCGACCGGCTGGCGCTGTTCCGCATGCTGGAAGGCACACGAGCGGCAATGACCATCGCCGACTGGCTGATCGCCCGCTACGAAGTGCTGAAGCGCAGCCGCGGCTTTCTCGACTTCAACGATCTGATCACCCGCACGGTCAACCTTATGGCGCGGCCCGATGCCGGCCCCTGGGTGCAATACAAGCTCGACCAGGGCATCGACCACATTCTGCTCGACGAGGCGCAGGACACCAGCCCGGATCAATGGGAGGTGGTGAAGCGGCTGGCGGAGGAATTTTTCGCCGGGCTCGGCGCGCGCGACCGGGTCCACCGCACGGTCTTCGCCGTCGGTGACGAGAAGCAGTCGATCTATTCCTTCCAGGGAGCCGCGCCCGACTCGTTCGCCGACAGCCGGCTGTTGTTCGCCGGCCGGGTGCGCGATGCCGAGGCATCCTTCGCCGACCTCAAGCTGACCTGGTCGTTCCGTTCGACCGACGACGTTCTGGCCGCCGTCGACCGCGTCTTTGCCGATCCCGTCGTGCGGCGCGGCATCAGCCATGATCCCGATCCGTTGAGCCACAAGGCCATCCGCACCGATGCGCCGGGCTATGTCGAGGTCTGGCCGTCGATCGGCGCCGATGTCGTCGACGAGCCCGACGACTGGACGCAAGCCATCGACCACGCCCATGCGCCGGCGGTGCGCGTTGCCGAGAATGTCGCGGCGACCATTGCCGGCTGGATCGGCAAAAGCGAGATCATCGAAGGCCGCGGCAAGCGGCTGCGGCCGGGCGACGTGCTGGTGCTGGTGCGCAAACGCGACAGTTTTGTCCATGCGCTGACCCGCGCCTTGAAGCGCCGCGACATCCCGGTTGCCGGCGCCGACCGGCTGAGCCTACCCGGCCACATCGCGGTCAAGGACCTGATCGCGCTCGGTCATCTGCTGATCCAACCGCAGGACGACCTGTCGCTCGCGGCCGTGCTGCGCAGCCCGATCTTCGATCTGCCGGAGGAGGCACTGTTCACGCTCGCCGCGCAAAGGCCGCCCGGCCTGTCGCTGGCCGCGTCGCTGCGCCAGCATGCCGAAGAAAACGAGCGCCTGGCGAAGATTGTCGCGCAACTCGACGCCTGGGCTGACGAGGCCGCCTTCAAACCGGTGTTCGAACTCTATGCCGGCCTGCTGGCGCGTGATGGCGTGCGTAAAAGGATGATTGCGAGGCTTGGGCCGGAAGCCGGGGATATTCTCGACGAATTCCTGAGCTTCTGTCTTGCCGAGGAACGGACCGGCCTGCCCGGGCTGGAAGCCTTCCTGTCGACGCTGGAAAATGCCGGGCCCGAGATCAAGCGCGAGATGGACCAGACGCGCGACGAGGTTCGCGTCATGACCGTGCACGCCGCCAAGGGCCTGGAGGCGCCAGTGGTGTTCCTGGTCGATGGCGGTTCCGCTCCGTTCAGCGACCAGCATCTGCCGCGGCTGATGCCCTTCGACGGCTCAGGCACTTTCTGGTACGGCAAGGGCTATCTCTGGCGCTCGGCCAGCGACGTCGCCAACGGCTTCTCGAAGGCGGCAGCCGCCAGGGCAAGGGAACTCGCCGACGACGAGTACCGCCGGCTGCTCTATGTCGGCATGACCCGCGCCGAGGACCGGCTGATCGTCTGCGGCTATCACGGCAAGCGGGCGCCGAACACCGGCACCTGGCATTCGATCGTCAGCCGCGCGCTAACCGGCGCGCCGGAAAGCGAACAGCGCGCGCATCCCGCCGGCGGCGAGCCGGTGCATCGTTTCCACGTCACCAAGCTGCCGCCCGTCGCGGCGAGCGCCGATGAACAGGCGCGGCAGGCCGATGCTTTCGGTCCGCTGCCGGGGACCCTGTTCCGGCCCTTGCCGCCCTTCGAGGACCTGCCGCGGCCGCTGTCGCCATCCGGCGCCTCAGCGCTGATCGACGAAGGCAAGGAAGCGGTCGTCGACAAGGCTTCACCGGTGCTGGACGCCGATGCCGAGCCCGGCTTTGCCGTGCTGCGCGGTCTCGCCTTGCACAAGCTGCTGCAGATGCTGCCCGGCATTGCCGAGGGTGAACGCCAGGGCGCGGCCGAGCGTTATCTCGCGCGAACGGGTGCCGTGTGGCCGCCGTCGGAGAGGGAAAAGGCCATGGCATCGGTCATCGCCATCCTCGACGATCCACGCCTCGGCCAACTTTTCGCGCCCTCCTCGCGCGCCGAGGTGGCGGTCATGGGCAGCCTGCAAGTGAGGGGCAAAACACGCTCGATTTCCGGCAAGATCGACCGGCTGGCGGTGACCGCGGACACGGTGTCGATCGTCGACTACAAGACCAACCGGCCGGCGCCCGCTTCGCTGGCCGAAGTCCCGCCGGCCTATCTTTTGCAGTTGGCGCTTTATCGCGCCCTGCTGCAGCCGCTTTATCCTGGGCGCGAGGTCAAGGCGGCCCTTCTGTTCACCGAAGCGCCAAGGCTGATCGAGCTGCCGGCCCGGACCATGGATGACGCCCTTGCCCGACTCACAGGAGCGTGACACAAGACCTGCTTGAAGAAGGGCCAGATAACCACCACATTTGGTGCGACAAAGAACTCTCGAAAGGAATTTTCCGCATGGGTGCCACCGTCAAGGTCGACAAGAACAATTTCCAGGCTGACGTGCTCAACGCCAACGTACCGGTTGTGGTCGATTTCTGGGCGGAATGGTGCGGCCCCTGCAAGCAGATCGCGCCGTCGCTCGAAGACATCGCCACTGAACTCGGAGCCAAGATCAAGATCGCCAAGCTCAACATCGACGAGAATCCCGAGCTTGCCGCCCAATTTGGCGTGCGCTCGATCCCGACGCTGATGATCTTCAAGGGCGGTGAAGTGGCCGACATGAAGGTTGGTGCAGCGCCCAAGACCGCGCTGTCGCACTGGATCAATGGCAGCCTCTGATCCTCTCTGTTTAGACGCAATTCCGGACAGAAAACCGCTTCACACTTTTCTTGGAATTGCTTTGAAATTCCCGATATCAAGAGCCCGGCCATCGCGCCGGGCTTTTTGTTGGCTTCACCTACAGCGCCGCGCATCCTTGGATGCGCAGAGGACGCTGTAGCAGTTGGATGGCTCATCATCCTCTGGGTCATGCGCTGGGCGGCTCTGGCCCTCACATCAGGGCACGCCATGTCTTCTGCTGGGAACCAGAAACAGGGAGAGCGACATGACCGGATCCGCCAAGGCCACCGTCTTCATCGACAATGAGCGCGTCATCGTCACCGAGTACCGCTTCCAGCCCGGCGACAACACCGGCTGGCATCGCCATGGCCACGACTATGTCGTGGTGCCGCTGATGGACGGCAAGCTGAAGTTGGTGACCAAAGACGGCGAGACCTTCGCCGAGATGAAGAAAGGCGCGCCCTATTTCCGCAAGGAGGGTGTGGAACACGACGTCATCAGCGCCAATGACGGCGAATATGCTTTTATCGAGATCGAGTTGAAGTAAGCAGGCTCATCGCGCATGAGATGGCACGCCATCAAGTGCCATCTTGATGGCAGAGACGCGTAGGCTTATATTCCCTTTTCCAAAGGGAGTCTTAAATGGCCGAACCACAGCTCTCGGTCCGCAGCGCGAAAGCACGTGACCTGGCTCATAGGCTTGCTCGTCGCGAGAACCGCTCGATAGCCGACGTGGTCGAACGCGCGCTTGAATCCTACGAGATTCGAGAGGCTGGCCGCGAACCTGCTTCCATCTTCTATGCCAGCCTGACCGCAAGCAGTGGCGTCGACATCGATCTGGAGAACGTTATTCGCCAAGGTCGTGAGGTTCATTCAGGAATTGAGCTTTGATTTTCGTCGATACCAACGTGATTTCGGAGTCTCTGAAGAAGACGCCGGATCCAGCCGTGCTGGCGTGGCTTGTGCGCAATGACGCCGAACTGGCGCTTCCCACGGTGACGATTGCTGAAGTCGCCTTCGGTATTCAAAAGATACGACCTGACAAGCGTGCGGATCGGCTGGAACAGGGACTTTCCCGATGGCGGCATCGATTTGCCGACCGGATTTTTGGACTGACGGAAGAGGCTGCCTTGGCTTACGGCGAGATCATGGGGGCCGCGACACGCCAAGGTCGCGGCATGTCGGCTCCCGATGGCATGATCGCGGCGATAGCGCGCGTGAATGGAGGCCGGCTGGCAACCCGAAATCTCAACGACTTCGGCACCACCAGCCTGGACCTGATCTCACCATGGAATTTCTGAAGCATGTCTAGTCACCAGTCGGCGATACGGTCGCCGCCGACGAACTGCGCGCTTTTGGCGGTGTATTCGAACAGCTCGATCTTCACGCCGTTGGGATCGCGTATCCAGGCCTGAAAGGTGTCGTCGCAGGCATGCTTCTTGGCCGTGACGTCGACGCCCTTCGACTTGATGTGGGCGATCGCCGCGTCGATGTTTTCGACCTCAAGGCAGAAATGGTTGATCTGGTTGAGTTCGCTATAGGTGGTGGCTTCCTTCTGGAACACCTCGACGTGGCTGCCGCCGCCGCAATCGAGATAGAAGCCGAAAATCTTGCCGTCGCGCAGGAAATTGAACCTTGTGTCCATGCCGAGCACGTCGCGGTAGAAACTGCGCGTTGCTTCCAGATCATGCGCGAAAATGCAGACATGGGCGAGCTGCTTCACCTTGATCATCACGGGCTCCTTGTGCAAGCCAGGCTCTCAGGTTGGCGGCGTGCCATTCTCGGCGAGCACCAAGCCGGCCAGATAGAGTGATCCGCCGATCAGGATGCGCGGCGCCGGGCCGTCCCAGGTGTCGCGCAGCAGCATCAGCGCGTTGGCGACGGAACTCACCGGCTCGGCCGTCAGCCCGGCTTCCGTGGCCCGGATCGCCAGCTCATCGTTCGGCACGCCGGCATCGCTCAGGCTCACCGGCACGGTGTAGACATGCCGGACGAGGCCCTTGAAGGCGCGGAAATAGCCGCTCTGGTCCTTGGTGTTGATCATGCCCGAAATGAGGAACAGCGGCCGCGGGTTCTTCTCTTCCTGTTCGGCCAGCGCCTCGGCGACGACCACGCCGGCGCCCGGATTGTGGCCGCCGTCGAGCCAGATGTCGGTGCCCTTCGGCGCCAGCTCCGTCAGCCGGCCTTGCATCAGCTTCTGCATCCGGCCGGGCCAGACGACATGGGTCATCGCCTTCTCGGCGGCGCGGTGGCTGATCTCGAAGCCCGCCGCCTTGACCGCGGCGATCGCGGCGGCCGCATTGGCGAACTGGTGGCGCCCGGGCAGGCGCGGCGGCGGAAGGTCCATCAGGCCGTCCTCGTCCTGGTAGACCATGCGGCCGTTTTCCTCGAAGGCGAGGAAATCCTGGCCATAGACGAAGGTCGGGCACTCCAGCCGCTCGGCGGTCTCGATCAGCACCTGCAGCGCCGTCTCGCTTTCCTGCGCGCCGATCACCACCGGGCAGCCGCGCTTCATGATGCCGGCCTTTTCGGCAGCGATCAGTTCGACCCGGTCGCCGAGATAGGCTTCATGGTCCATCGACACCGGCATGATCACCGTCACGGCGGGCCGGGCGACAACATTGGTGGCGTCGAAGCGGCCACCGAGGCCGACCTCGATGATGGCGGCTTCGGCCGGATGTTCGGAAAACAGGATGAAGGTGACGGCGGTGAGGATCTCGAAGACGGTGATCTTCTGGCCGTCATTGGCCTTGGCGACGCGGGCAATGGCCTCGGCGAAGGTCTCATCGTCGACGAGTTTGCCGCCGCCTTCGGCGGCCAGCCGGTAGCGCTCGGCCCAGTTCACCAGATGCGGCGAAGTGTGGACATGGACAAGGTGGCCGGCGGCTTCAAGCAGCGCGCGAGAAAAGGCGGCGCAGGAACCCTTGCCGTTGGTGCCGGCGATGTGGATGACCGGCGGCAGCAGATCCTGCGGACTGCCAAGCCGCTCCAAGAGCCGCGTGATGCGGTCGAGCGAAAGGTCGAAGCCTTTCGGGTGAAGCGCCATCAGGGCTTCGATTTCGCGGTCGGCGGCAAGCGTTGTCATGACAAAATCCCGACGCATGGCCCAAGCACCAGAATCAATCCCGGAATGGCCATGGCAATCAAAAGGCTACAGCGCGCCATGGACATGGCGCAATCGCTGTTCGCGGCGGCCAAAGCCGCGTTATGCATGTCGTTTCCCAAAACCGAGGTCACTTTTGGGCGACATGCACAGTGTCGTGTCAGGCCTGCGGCCTGGCTTCGGCGGCAACCACCGCGGGCGGCAGGATTTCCGGCTCCAGCGGCTTCTGCTCGCCTGGCATCTTGAGCAGCATCTTCAACAGCCGCGCTATCGTTTGGCGCATCTCCAGCCGCGACACCACCATGTCGACCATGCCGTGCTCCATCAGATATTCGGAGCGCTGGAAGCCGTCCGGCAGTTTCTCCCGGATCGTCTGTTCAATGACGCGCGGCCCGGCAAAGCCAATCAGCGCGCCCGGTTCGGCGATATGCACGTCGCCCAGCATGGCATAGGAGGCGGTGACGCCGCCGGTGGTCGGGTTGGTCAGCACGACGATATAGGGAAGGCCGGCTTCCTTCAGCCTGTCGACGCCGACCGTGGTGCGCGGCAATTGCATAAGGGACAAAATACCTTCCTGCATGCGGGCGCCGCCAGAAGCGGCGAACAGGATCAGCGGCCGCTTGCGCTGCAGCGCAACTTCGAAAGCGTGCACGATGGCGTCGCCCGCCGCCATGCCGAGCGAGCCGCCCATGAAGGCGAAATCCTGCACCGTCACCACCACCGGCAGGCCCTCGATGGTGCCCAGCGCGTTGACGATGGCGTCTTCCAGCCCGGTCTTGGCCTTGGCGTCCTTCAGCCGGTCGGTGTAGCGCTTCTCGTCGCGGAACTTCAGCGGATCCAGCACAACCTTGGGGTTTTCGAGCTGCTCGTACCTGCCGTCATCGAGGAAGTATTTCAGCCGCTCCTTGGCCGAGATCTTCATGTGATGGCCGGAAGACGGGATGACGAACTGATTGGATTCCAGATCCTTGTGGAACACCATTTCGCCGGTCTCGGGATCCTTGATCCAGAGATTCTCGGGCATGTCGGTGCGCCGGCCGAGCATCGAATTGATCTTCGGGCGAACGTAATTGGTGATCCAGTTCATCGCTTCGGCTCCTGTCCTGACGAAGAGTTGGCTAAAGACGTAGGAAAACTATTCGGCGGCAGCAAGGCGGGCCGAGCGCACGCCTTGCGCCAGGCCGCTGACCAGCGTGGCGACGGCCTCGGCCGGGTCGGCGGTCTTTTCGCCCTTCGGCCCCAGCACATTGGCGACCGCATTGACGATCGCCGTGCCAACGACGACGCCATCGGCATTGGCGCCGATGACACGCGCCTGTTCGGCGGTCTTGACGCCGAAGCCGACGCAGACCGGCAGGTCTGTGTGGCCCTTGATGCGCGTGACGGCGGCGGCCACCTTGCCGGTGTCGGCCAGCGCCGAACCGGTGATGCCGGTCATCGAGACGTAGTAGACGAAGCCGGAGGTGTTCTGCAGCACTTTCGGCAGGCGCTTGTCGTCGGTGGTCGGCGTCGCCAGGCGGATGAAGTTGATGCCGGCCTTCAGCGCCGGAATGCAGAGTTCCTCGTCCATTTCCGGCGGCAGGTCGACGACGATCAGCCCGTCGATGCCGCTGGCCAGCGCGTCTTTCAGGAAGCGATCGACGCCATAGATGTAGATCGGGTTGTAGTAGCCCATCAGCACGATCGGCGTTTCATTGTCGCCGGCGCGGAACTCGGACGCCATCTTCAGCGTCTTGACCAGCGTCTGGCCGCCTTTCAGCGCCCGCAGGCCCGCCGCCTGGATCGCCGGACCGTCGGCCATCGGGTCGGAAAACGGCATGCCGAGCTCGATGATGTCGGAGCCGGCGCCGGGCAGCGCCTTCATAATCGAAAGTGAGGTGTCGTAGTCGGGGTCGCCGCCCATGAAATAGGTGACGAGTGCCGGGCGGCCTTCGGTCTTGAGCTTCGCCATGCGGCGGTCGATGCGGGTCGTCATGTGTGGCCCTTTGGACGAATTTTGCTCATAATCAACTCCCAAGTAGAAACTTGTTCAAAGGGCCTAGATCTCCATGCCCAGCATCGAGGCCACCGTGTGCACGTCCTTGTCGCCACGGCCAGACAGGTTGACGATGACGATCTGGTCCTTGTCCATGGCAGGCACGATCTGCACCGCGTGCGCGATCGCGTGCGCCGATTCCAGCGCCGGGATGATGCCTTCGACGCGCGTCGTCAGCTTGAAGGCTTCCAGCGCCTCGTCATCGAGGATCGGCACATATTCGACGCGGCCGGTATCGCGCAGCCAGGAATGTTCCGGGCCGACGCCGGGATAGTCGAGACCGGCCGAGATCGAATGGCCGTCCATGATCTGGCCGTCGGCGTTCTGCAGGAGATAGGTGCGGTTGCCATGCAGCACGCCGGGCGAGCCGGCATTCATCGAGGCGCAATGCTCGATGCCGTCGAGACCACGTCCGCCTGCTTCGATGCCGATGATGCGCACATCCTTGTCGTCGAGGAAGGGATGGAACAGGCCGATGGCATTCGAGCCGCCGCCGACGGCGGCGATGATGGTGTCGGGCAGCCGGCCTTCCCGTTCGAGGATCTGCGCGCGCGCCTCGGTGCCGATTACCGACTGGAAGTCGCGCACCAGTTCCGGATAGGGATGCGGGCCGGCGGCGGTGCCGATCAGGTAATAGGTGTCGTCGACATTGGTGACCCAATCACGAAGGGCTTCGTTCATGGCATCCTTCAGCGTGCCGTGGCCGGCGGTGACCGGCCGCACTTCGGCGCCGAGCAGCTTCATGCGGAACACGTTCGGGCTCTGCCGGGCGACGTCGGTGGCGCCCATATAGACGACGCAGGGATAGCCGAAGCGGGCGGCGACGGTGGCGGACGCCACGCCATGCTGGCCGGCACCGGTCTCGGCGATGATGCGCTTCTTGCCCATGCGCTTGGCCAGCAGGATCTGGCCGAGGCAGTTGTTGATCTTGTGCGACCCGGTGTGGTTCAGGTCCTCGCGCTTGAAATAGACTTTTGCGCCGCCGAGATGCTTCGTAAGACCCTCGGCGAAATAGAGCTTCGACGGGCGCCCGGCATAGTGGGTCGAAAGATCGGTGAGCTCAGCCCTGAAATCCGGATCGTTCTTGACCTCGTTCCAGTGCCGCTCCAGGTCGAGGATCAGCGGCATCAGCGTTTCGGCGACGAAGCGGCCGCCGAAAATGCCGAACATGCCCTGCTCGTCGGGTCCGGTGCGGAAGGAATTGGGTGTCGCCGGCTGGTCCATCGCCGATCTCCTGGTCTCGATGTGGGAGCATGTCCTTGTCGGAAAACCGGTTACCACTTTTCCGGGGCATGCTCAGGTTTGAGCCGGTCAGGCGGCGCGGTTGTCGCGCGCTGCCCTGACGGCCCGGAAAAACTGTTCAATCAACGCCGGGTCCTTGACGCCCGGCGCGCTTTCGACGCCTGAGGAAATGTCTATTCCGGGCGGGTTCGCAAGCCGAAGGGCATCGCCGATGTTGGCGGCGTTGAGCCCACCGGAAAGCATGTAATCGACGCCGGCGTCAAGGCCGGCGAGGATGCGCCAGTCGAAGGCCACGCCATTGCCGCCCGGCAACTCGGAGCCCTTTGGCGGCTTGGCGTCGAACAGGAAGCGGTCGGCGACGCCGATGAATGGCTTGATCCGGTCGAGATCGGCCGCCTCGCTGAGTGGCAACGCCTTCATCACCGGCAAGCCATAGCGAGCTTTCAGTTCAGCCACCCGTTCGGGGTGTTCGGAGCCGTGCAACTGCAACTTGTCGGGCTGCATGGCCGTGACGATTGCGTCCAGGAAGGCGTCGCTGGCGTCGACCGCGACAGCAACCGCCAAGGCCTTGCCGCGCGCGGCTTCGCGCAGGCGGCCGGCTTCAGCCGGCTCGACATAGCGAGGGCTCTTCGCGAAGAAAATAAAGCCGACATGGCTGGCACCGCCGGCGAGCGCCGCGGCCATTGCCTGGTCGGTCTTCAAGCCGCAGATTTTGATGTCGAGCGCCATGGCGCGGGAATTGGCATGAAATCGAGCCAGAGTCGAGAAAAAGCATACTGTTTGCCGGCAAGGCCAAAGGCGCTACCTATTGATGACGGGATTATCAGCATGCCGGGCGGGAGAACGATCATGGCCGACAGAACGGTTGCCGAACTGAAGCAGAAGATCGCGCAGGCGCGCGAAGTCATCGCCCATCTGATGGACAAGGCCGCCTTCAACGGCGCCGAGGCGCATCGCGCGCTCGACTATTTCGGCAGCGATGAATTCGACCGGAATTTCCTACCGTGGCCGCATCATGGCGATGAGGGGCTGCGGCCGGAGGAACTCAACGCCGCGAATGACGACTGACTACTCGAACACGATCGCCTGCAGCGCACCGCCGTTGCGCTTCAGCCAGTCCTTGCAGCGGTCGGTGTCGGGGCAGAGTTTTTCGCACAATTTCCAGAATTTCGGGCCGTGGTTCATCTCCTTGAGATGCGCGACCTCGTGCGCCACGAGGTAGTTTATCACAGGCTGCGGCGCCATCATGATGCGCCAGGAGAAGGAGAGATTGCCTTCCGAGGTGCAGGAGCCCCAGCGGCTGGAGGTGTCCTTGTAGCGGATCGCCTTGGCGCGCTTGCCGAGCGCCTCGGTGTGTTTGACCACCAGCTTCTCGATCTCCTTCTTGGCCTCGCGCTTCAAGAAGTCGGCGATGCGGCGCGGCAGGTGCACACGGTCACCATGCACGATCAGCAGCGGGCCGCGCTCGTCACGCGATACCGTCACGGTGCCGCGCTTCGACGGTTCATGGACGATGCGGTGCGCCACGCCCCGGATCGGGATCTTGATGCCCGGCCGCACTTGCGGGCGCGTCGGCACCTTGGCCAGGCGCTGCTCCAGCCAATCCTGATGGCGGTCGAGGAACCTGTCCACCTCGCCACGCCGCAGGCCGGGCGGCACGGTGATGCGCAGGCCCTGGCCGCCGGAATCGATGCGCAGCGTCAGGCGCCGTGCCCGGGCGCTCTCGACGATCTTGAGCGGCAGCGTGCGACCGGCGACGCAATATTCGCGCTCCACGACTGGCGTGGCCTTGGGCTTCGTCAGATTGCGGAAGAATCCGATGGTCATGGCGGGACGATACGCGATTCGAGAAAAACGACTAGAACAAAAAAGAAACGGCGCCGCTCGCGCGACGCCGTCATCGTACCTTGGCTCGTCGCAAAGCCTCAGTCGTCAAGCAGGTTCGAGCCCTTGCCGCGCTTGGTCGGGGTCGTGCCGGTGCTCGGATCGGTCTTTGCCGGCGCGGTCGACTTGTTGCGCTTCGCCATGAAGCGATCGAACTCGTCCTGATCCTTGGCGCGACGCAGTTCGCGGGCATAGTCGTCGAACTCGGTCAGCATGTCGTCGAGCTTGCGCCGCTCCTCGGCGAGGCGCTCAAGCTCCTTTTCGCGCCAGTCGTCGAAAGCGACGTTGCCGGTCCGGGCGGAGCCATTGCCCCAGCGCGCGGCCTTGTCGGAACCGCGGCGGCAGCCGGCGAAGATGCCGTCCGTCGCACGGTTGACGTCACGCTTGAAGCCGTCGAGCCGGTCGCCCCAGATGATGTAGGCGAGCATGGCGAAGCCGAGCGGCCAGAACACCATGAAGCCGATCACCATCAACGCGATGGTTGCCGGCGTCCAGGCCGGGCGGATCAATGCAGATGTGTTCATTTTCTCCCATTCCTTCGGTTGGAGACAGCCAAGACCGGCTGCGTGGAATCGAAATGGGAAGGCAAAAACGGCGATTCAAGACAATGTCCGCCAAAACCGGACAAGGGTCTGAAATGATTATCGCTTTTTGAGCCTGTCGAGGAAAAGCACGACCAGCCCGGCGATCAGCCCCCAGAATGCCGCGCCAACACCGAACAGGGTCAGCCCCGAAGCGGTGACGACAAAGGTGACGGTGGCGGCCATGCGATCGCCTTCGTCCTTCAGCGCGATCGCCAGCGCGTTGGCCAGCGAGGCCATCAGCGCCAGGCCCGCCACCAGCACGATCAGGCTCTGCGGCAGGACGGCGAAGATCGCCACCAGCGAGGCGCCGAAAATCGCGAAGATGAGATAGGCGACCGCATAAAACGGGCCGGTCTTCCAGCGCTCGGCGGGGTCGGGATGTACGTCCGGCCCGGTGCAGATCGCCGCCGAAATCGCCGCCAGATTCGTCGTCGAGCCACCGAATGGCGCCGACAACAGGGAAAACAGGCCGGTGACGCCGATCAACGGGCCGGGCTCCGGGTGGTAGCCGGCGGCGCGCAGCACGGCCAGCCCCGACAGGTTCTGCGAGGCCATGGTGACGAGATAGAGCGGAAGCGCCAGGCCGATCATCGCCTTGGCGGTGAAATCAGGTGAAATCAGCGTCAGCGTCGACAGTTCGGGTGTCGGCAGGCCGCCGACACGGCCGGTGAGAAATGCGGCGAGACCGCCGCCGACCAGCACCGACAGCACCGACAGCGCCGGGTGGAACACGCGGATCAAGAAGAAGGCCGCGATCAGCGGCAGGATCAGCCAGGGGTCGACGGGAACGGTCTTGACCGCATTGAGGGCGAAGGTGACGACGATGCCGGCGAGCATGCCTGAAGCGACGGAGGGCGGTATCCTGGAGATCAATTGCGTCAACGGCCGGAACAGGCCGGTGGCGATCAACAGGATGGCGGTGGCGATGAAGGCGGCGACGGCCTCGCCGATCGAAAAGCCGGTCGACGCCGCCATCAGCGCCAGGCCTGGCGTCGACCATGCGGTAATGACAGGCATTTTCGTGCGCCAGGACAGCCACAGGCTCTCGATCGCCATGGCCAGGCAAATGGCCGTCACCCAACTCGCCGTCTGAATTTGCGTGGCGCCGACCGCGTGGGCGGCGGCAATGACGATGGCCAGCGTACCGCCAAAGCCGACGATTGCCGCGACGAAGGCCGAGATCGGAATGGAAAGGCGCATCGTCACTTGCCCCGCCCGGCCATGTCGCCGACCGCGCGCACCAGCATGTCGAGGTCCTGCGGCCGCGACAGGCGGTGATCGCCGTCGGGAATCAGCGACAGCGTGACATCATCGGCCGGCAGCAGGCTGACCAGCTTCAGAGCGTGGCTCGACGGTACGTCCGGATCGGCCAGTCCCTGCAGGATGTGGACCGGGCAATGCGTGTCGATCGGCCCAGTCATCACCCGGTTGGCGCGCCCGTCCTCGATCAAAGCGCGGGTATAGATGTAAGGCTCTGTGGAATAGTCCGACGGCTCGGCGAAGAATCCCTTCTCAGCGAGGGCGCGCTTCTGCGCTTTGGTCAGCACGGGCTCGACCAGCTCGGAGGTAAAATCCGGCGCCGGTGCCAGCAGCACCAAGCCGCCGACGCTTGCGTCGCCCGCCTTACGCAATTCCTGCACCATGCGCAGCGCGATCCAGGCGCCCATCGACGAGCCGACCAGGATCTGATTGCCCTTGGCAAACTTCCGGAACACGGCAAGGCTCTGCGAAAGCCATGTCGAAATCGTGCCGTCGGCAAAGGCGCCGCCGGATTCGCCGTGGCCGGAATAGTCATGGCGCAGGAAGGCGCGACCCTCTTTCGCCGCCCAGTCCGACAGGGTCTGCGCCTTCGTGCCCAGCATGTCCGACTTGTAGCCGCCGAGCCAGACGATACCGGGCGTCGAACCCGCATTATGGCGCACCGCGATGCGCGATCCATCGACATCGAGAAAGGTTGGGGGCGTGACGGTCATGGCTTTTTCCTCAGGCCCCTCTTCTGGCTCGGGGTTCTTGTGGCACAGCCACGGGCGTGGCGAAAAGTGCTCGCGCTGTTTCTTTGTTTGGTGCAGGCGGTGATCAGGGTGATTTTCTATCAATGCTGTGCTATTGACTCCGCCCGCGCGCTCACCACATTGGCGCGTCCACGCATCAAGACTGACAATCCTGAACGAAACGGCCAAGGAGACCACGACCATTCGCAGACCTTTCAAAGCAGCGGCGCCGACCAAGGATGGGCCGCGCTCCAACCGTGACATCCGGGTTCCCCGGGTCCAGCTTATCGACGCCGAAGGCCAGAACCGCGGCGATGTTTCCATCAACGACGCATTGCTGCTCGCCGAAGAGGCCGGGCTCGATCTCGTTGAGATATCGCCCAATGCGGTGCCCCCCGTCGTAAAGATCCTCGATCTCGGCAAGTTGAAATACGCCAACCAGAAGAAGGCGGCCGAGGCGCGCAAGAATCAGAAGGTCATCGAGATCAAGGAGATCAAGATGCGCCCGAACATCGACAGCCATGACTACGAGACCAAGATGAAGGCGGTTCGCCGCTTCTTCGAGGAGGGCGACAAGGTCAAGCTGACGCTGCGCTTCCGCGGCCGCGAGATGGCGCATATGGAACTCGGCATGCAGCTTCTGAACAAGGTGCGCGAGGAAGTGGCGACCATCGCCAAGGTCGAGGCGGAGCCGAAGCTCGAAGGCCGCCAGATGATGATGGTTCTGGCGCCACGCTAAGGTGTGCTGAATATCAACACCTGAGATCACGATAAAGTCAGGCGTGACCAGCGCTCCAAATCCGCCTGAATTGTCTTGCAGAGCGTCCCGGCGATCGGCGGGACGCCTGTTTCTCGGCTAAAGCTGCGATCGCCGGCTTTGTTTTTATGCATGTCGTCCTCCCAAAACCGGACCCACTTTTGGGCGACATGCAATAGCTCCTCGACGATCGGATATCCCCTTGGACAACGAACTCAAATACGGGCTGGGCAATTACCAGCAGATGCGTCGGCTGGTGCTTGCCGTGCTCGTGGTGGTGCTGTTTCTGGCGCTGCTGTTCGGTCAATCGACCTTCCCGCCCGACACGCCGGTGCATGAAACAATCGAGATGTTCGGTGTGCTCCTGATTTTCCTCGGCATCGTCGGCCGCCTTTGGGCGACGCTCTATATAGGCGGGCGCAAATCCTCCGAGGTGGTGACGGGCGGCCCCTACTCGATCACCCGCAACCCGCTCTACGTGTTCTCGACGGTGGCCGCGGCCGGGGTCGGCGCACAAATCGGCTCGTTCTCGGGCATCATCCTGTTCGCACTGCTGTGCGCCGGCGCCTTCCACATCGTCATCCTGCGCGAGGAGAAATTCCTTAGGGAAGCGCTCGGTGCGCCCTATCAGGCCTATCTGGACAAGGTGCCGCGTTTCTTCCCGAAGCTTTCCCTCTACCAGGAGGGCGACACCGGCAGCTTCAAGCCACGCCTGCTGTTGACCACGCTGCTCGACGGCCTGGTGTTCCTGATCGCCCTGCCGGCCTTCGAACTGATCGACGGCGCGCAGCAGTCGGGCATGCTGCCGGTGTGGTTCACGCTGCCCTGAGCGGGGACACAGCGTCGCACGGCTTCAGGTGTTGCGCACAGGCCGTCTTTGACGTATAGGACCGCCGTTCAAGAAAACCGCCCGGCAGGGCATGCCGTGGCGGTTTCATTTGCTTTTCGGGCTTTGGTCGGCCCGGAGCGAACAAGAAGCGCGATAGTGCGCCAACAATACGGAGTAGCAAAATGCCCAAGATGAAGACCAAGTCGGCCGCCAAGAAGCGGTTCAAGATCACAGGTACGGGTAAAGTCCTGTCGGCTGCGGCCGGCAAGCGTCACGGCATGATCAAGCGTTCCAACAAGTTCATTCGAAATGCCCGCGGCACGATGGTTCTGGCTGAACCGGATGGCAAGAAGGTCATCAAGAATTTTCTGCCGAACGGCCTCTAAGGCATTCGGTCCGGACACGCAGTAGTTTTACGCAATTCCGAACGGAAAGCCGCAGGCACCTGGAATTGCTTTTAAGGAGATCATGACATGGCACGCGTAAAGAGAGGCGTCACCTCGCACGCCAAGCACAAGAAGGTCCTGAAAGCCGCCAAGGGCTTCTACGGCCGTCGCAAGAACACCATCCGCATCGCCAAGCAGGCGGTGGAAAAGTCGCTGCAGTACGCCTACCGCGACCGCAAGAACCGCAAGCGCTCGTTCCGCGCGCTGTGGATCCAGCGCATCAATGCCGCGACCCACGAGCATGGCCTGACCTATGGCCGCTTCATCGATGGCTTGAACAAGGCCGGAATCGAGATCGATCGCAAGATCCTGTCCGACATGGCCATCCATGAGCCGCAGGCTTTCGCCGCGCTCGTGGCCAAGGCCAAGGTCGCGCTCGAATATCTGAAGAACACCACGCCGAACGCTTTTGAAAGCGCTGTCGCCTAAGACCAGCGCTTCCCAAGCATTCGCAATTCTGATTTGGGGAACCCGCGCTGGCACGGCTGGCGCGGGTTCTTTTTTGACCCTGATGCAACCAAAATGGTGACGACGAACCAAAGTGGTGTCGGTCGCCCTATCGAGAGAGCTTCACTGTGAACGCCACCGCTGGAAATCTTGAAGCCCTGGAAGATTCACTGCTGGCCGATATCGCATCGGCCGCTGACGAGCCGGCCATCGAGGCCGTGCGCATCGCCGCCTTCGGCAAGAAGGGCACCGTGTCCGAGATGCTGAAAACGCTTGGCGCCATGACCGCCGAGGAGCGCCAGCTCAAGGGGCCCGTCATCAACGGCCTCAAGAACCGCGTCACCGAGGCGCTGACGGCCCGCAAGGCCGAATTGAAAGACGTGGCGATCGCAGCGCGTCTGGCCGCCGAGAAGGTCGACGTGACGCTGCCGGTGCGGCAGTCGCCGGCCGAGCGCGGCCGCATCCATCCGATCAGCCAGGTCATCGACGAGATCGCGGCGATCTTCGGCGATCTCGGCTTCGCCATCGCGGAAGGTCCAGACATCGAGACCGACTATTACAATTTCACCGCGCTGAACTTCCCTGAGGGACATCCGGCGCGCGAGATGCACGACACCTTCTTCTTCCAGCCGGACGAAAAGGGCGAGCGCAAGCTGTTGCGCACGCACACCTCGCCCGTGCAGATCCGCACCATGGAGAAGCAGAAGCCGCCGATCCGCATCGTCATTCCGGGCAAGACGTACCGGCAGGATTCCGACGCCACGCACTCGCCGATGTTCCATCAGGTCGAGGGACTGGTGATCGACAAGACGGCCAACGTCGCCAATATGAAGTGGGTGCTGGAAGAATTCTGCAAGGCGTTCTTCGAGGTGCCCTCGGTCAAGATGCGCTTCCGGCCGTCCTTCTTCCCGTTCACCGAGCCAAGCCTCGAGGTCGACATCCAGTGCGACCGCTCGCGGCCCGGCGAAGTGCGTTTCGGCGAAGGCTCCGACTGGATGGAGATTCTCGGCTGCGGCATGGTGCATCCCAATGTGCTGCGCGCCGGCGGGCTCGATCCGGACGAATATCAGGGTTTTGCCTGGGGCATGGGCATCGATCGTATCGCCATGCTCAAATACGGCATGCCGGATCTGCGCGCCTTCTTCGACGCGGATGTCCGCTGGCTGTCGCATTACGGTTTCCGGCCGCTCGATATGCCGACGCTGTTCGGCGGCTTGAGCGCATGACAGCGCTCCACATCGGCGGCTGCCGCTGCGGCGCCGTGCGGTTCGAGGCTTCGGCCGAGCCGCATCACGTCAGCTATTGCCATTGCGGCGATTGCCGGCGGGCCAGCGGCGCGCCGGTCTCGGCCTTTGTCGGCTTTTTGGCCGGCAAGGTGGCGTTCACCGGCAAGGCGCTGAAGATGTACGAGAACGGCCCGGTGACGCGCTCGTTTTGCGGCGTCTGCGGCTCGCCCATCGCCTATGTCGACGAGCGGCTGGAAGACGACATCTACTTCATGCTCGGCGCCATGGACGCGCCGGCGGATTTCAAGCCGACGCTGCATGCCTATGTCAGCGAGCAGCTTCCCTTCCTGCATATGTCCGACGATCTGCCGAGACATCTGAAATCAAGCGTCAAAAGACCAGACGGAACAGCCCCATGAAATTCACCCTCTCCTGGCTCAAGGATCACCTCGAGACCGATGCCTCGCTCGACGAGATCGTCGAGCGGCTGACGTCGATCGGCCTCGAAGTCGAGCATGTCGACGACAAGTCGAGCCTGAAACCCTTCGTCATCGCCAAGGTGCTGACGGCGGTGCAGCACCCCGATGCCGACCGGCTGCGCGTGCTGACCGTCGACACCGGCGACGGCAAGCCCCCCGTCCAGGTTGTCTGCGGCGCGCCGAATGCTCGCGCCGGCCTGATCGGCGCTTTCGCAGCGCCCGGCACCTATGTGCCCGGCATCGACGTGACGCTGACAGTCGGAAAGATCCGGGGCGTCGAAAGCCACGGCATGATGTGTTCGGAGCGCGAGCTGGAACTGTCCGACGAGCACAATGGCATCATCGACCTGCCGGCCGACGCGCCGGTCGGCACCAGCTTTGCGTCCTACGCCCATCTCGACGATCCGGTCATCGAGATTAATCTGACGCCGAACCGGCCGGATGCCACCAGTGTCTACGGCATTGCCAGGGATCTGGCGGCAAGCGGGCTCGGCACGCTGAAAAGCGCTGCGGTCGAACAGATTCCCGGCAAGGGCGAGACGCCGGTCAAGGTGGTGATCGAAGCGCCGGAGCTTTGCCCGGGCTTCGCCTTACGGTTGGTGAAGGGCGTCAAGAACGGCCCGTCACCGAAATGGCTGCAGCAGAGGCTGATCGCCATTGGCCTCAGGCCAATCAGTGCACTGGTCGACATCACCAACTATGTCACCTTCGATCGCGGCCGGCCGCTGCATGTGTTCGACGCCATGAAGGTCGCCGGCAACCTTGTCGTGCGCCGCGCCAGGGACGGCGAGAAGGTGATGGCGCTCGACGGTCGCGAATACACGCTGACATCAGACATGTGCGCCATCGCGGACAACAACGGCGTCGAATCGATCGCCGGCGTGATGGGCGGCGAGCATTCCGGCTGCGACGAGAACACGACCGACGTGCTCATCGAATCCGCGCTTTGGGATCCGATCACCACCGCCCGCACCGGCCGCACGCTCGGCATCATCACCGATGCGCGCTACCGCTTCGAGCGCGGCGTCGACCCTGAATTCATGGTCCCCGGCGTCGAGCTGGCGACGAGGCTGGTGCTCGATCTCTGCGGCGGTGAGCCGGCCGAGACCGAGGTCGTCGGCTATGCCGGCCACAAGCCCAAGATCGTCTCCCTTCCGCTGTCGGAAGTGACGCGGCTGACCGGCATCGAGGTGCCCAAGGCGGAAAGCCTCGACATCCTGTCACGACTCGGCTTCAAGCCGCAGGGTTCGGGCGATGTCGTCGATGTGGCGGTGCCGTCCTGGCGTCCCGATGTCGATGGCAAGGCCGATCTGGTCGAGGAAGTGATGCGCATCCACGGCGTCGACAACATCGCCCCGCAGCCGCTCGGCGCTCATGACGCGGTCAATTCGAAGATCCTGACCACGCTGCAGATCCGCACCCGCACAGCCAAGCGCGCGCTTGCCGTGCGTGGCATGATGGAAGCCGTCACATGGTCGTTCATTCCGGCCAAGCATGCCGAGTTGTTCGGCGGCGGCCAGACGGCGCTGAAGCTCGCGAACCCGATCGCCGCCGACATGTCCGACATGCGGCCGTCGCTGCTGCCGGGGCTGATCGCCGCCGCGCAGCGCAATGCCGACAAGGGCATTGGCGACGTCGCGCTGTTCGAGGTCTCGGGCACCTATGAGGGCGACGGCGCCGACCAGCAGCGGCGCGTGGCCGCCGGCGTGCGCCGCGGCACGGCCAAGCTCGACGGCTCCGGCCGCAGCTGGGCCGGCAATTCCGGTCCGGTCGGCGTGTTCGATGCCAAGGCCGATGCGATTGCGGCGCTCGAGGCCTGCGGCGCGCCCGTCGAACGGCTGCAGATCGAGGCGGGCGGTCCGGCCTGGTACCATCCCGGCCGGTCCGGCACGATCAAGCTCGGGCCGAAGACCGTGCTCGGCACGTTCGGCGAATTCCATCCCAAGACGATGGAAGGGCTCGATGTCTCCGGCCCACTCTGCGGCTTCGAAGTGTTCGTCGACGCCGTGCCGGAGCCGAAGGCCAAGCCGACGAAGACCAAGCCGAAGCTGGAGCTCTCGGCCTTCCAGGCGGTGAAGCGCGACTTCGCCTTCGTCGTCGACAAAGCGATCGAGGCCGGTACGCTGATGCGCGCCGCACTTGCCGCCGACAAGAAGCTGATCACAGCCGTCTCGGTCTTCGACATTTTCGAAGGCGCGTCGCTCGGCGCTGACAAAAAATCGATCGCCATCGAAGTGTCGATCCAGCCGGTCGAGAAGACGCTGACCGACGAGGATTTCGAGGCGCTGGCCAAGCGCATCGTCGAGAATGTCGGCAAACAGACGGGCGGCGTGCTGCGCGGCTGAAGCAATTTCGGGAAAAGTGCCTAGCGGTTTTCCTACAGGAATTGCGCCGGAACTACGCCTTGCAGGCAGATGGCGAATCGTCCTCCAAAGGGCGATGGACCATCTGCGCTATTCCGGGCTGCCGTTCGAAGCACAGCGAGGGGCGTTTCTCGAGATCGTGTCGGGGGACTCGCTCGTCCGTGAAGCACTGGTACGTGCCCGCACGCTTGAGCTGCCGGACTGGCTGGTCGTCTCCGGCGCACTTTACAACAGCGTCTGGAACCATTTGACGGGCAAGCCATCAGGTTACGGCATCAAGGATGTCGACCTGTTCTATTTCGACGACAGCGACCTGTCCTATGAGGCTGAGGACGATGTCATCCGTCAGGCAGCGCGGCATTTCGAAGAGCTGGCGCTGCCGGTCGAGGTGCGCAACCAGGCGCGGGTGCATCTTTGGTATCCGCAGAAATTTGGGCAGCCCTGCCCGCGCTATACGAGTTCCCGCGAACCCATCAGCCATTTCGCCTCGAAGACGCATGCGGTCGGGGTGCGGTTCGATGCCCACGGGCAGCTCGATCTGGTGGCGCCATTCGGGCTCGACGATGTCTTTTCGTTCCGCATCACGCCAAACCGAGTGATGGATAACCGGCGCACGCATGAGGCGAAGGGCAAGCGGGCGCGGGAGTGCTGGCCGGAGATTGAGGTGCTGCCGTGGTAGGGGTGCAGACATAGAAATGTCCGTGCGAGGCGCCCCCCCTCTGCCGGGCATCTCCCCCACTTGGGGGGAGATCAGCAGCTTCGGCGCCCTGCGCATTCTCAACGTCAGCGATTGGCGAAAGCCTAGACGACATCCAATCTCCCCCCTTGTGGGGGAAATGTCCGGCAGGTCAGAGGGGGGCGCTGTCCCGCCGACGTCTCCCATTTTCAACGCTGCAAAAAGAGGCGCCGAAGCGCCCCTTCTTCCGCTGACCGCTGCTCACCCATTCACAAGCGCCAGCAACTCCTCCGTGTAGCGCTTGCCGACCACCTTGTCCGGCGACAGCGCATCGCCGATCGCCGCGACCTCGGCTGCACTCAGCTCGATCTCCGCCGCCGCAGTGTTCTGCTCCAGATGACGGATTTTCCGTGCACCCGGGATCGGTACGATGAAATCGCCCTGGTGCAGCACCCAGGCGAGCGCCAGCTGCGCCGAGGTTACGCCCTTTTCCGCCGCCATTGTTTCCAGCGTGGCGATGACCTTGGCATTGGCTTCCATGGCCTCGGCCTGGAAGCGCGGCAAGGTCCGGCGCCAGTCGCCATCGTCAAGCGTTTCGGGCCTGGCGATGGTGCCGGTCAAAAGGCCACGGCCGAGTGGGCTGTAGGGAACGAAGCCGATGCCGAGTTCGCGGCAGACGGCGAACACATCCTCTTCCGGGTCACGGGTCCACAGCGAATATTCGCTCTGCACGGCCGCTATCGGGTGCACGGCATGCGCACGGCGGATGGTCGCCGCACTTGCCTCCGACAGGCCGAGCGCGCGCACCTTGCCCTCGCGCACCAGCTCGGCCATGGCACCGACCGTATCCTCGATCGGCACGTTGGGGTCGACACGGTGCTGGTAATAGAGGTCGATGACATCGGTACCCAACCGCTTCAGCGAGGCCTCGGCCACCGCCTTGACGTGCTCGGGGCGGCTGTCGACGCCGGCCATGCGGTCGAGGCCGGTGCCTTCCTCCAGAATCTTGAAGCCGAACTTGGTGGCGATAGTCACCTTGTCGCGAACCGACTTCAGTGCCTTGCCGAGCAGGATCTCGTTCTCGTAGGGGCCATAGACTTCCGCCGTGTCGAAGAAGTTGACGCCGATCTCGACGGCGCGGTGCAGCGTGGCGATCGCCTCGCCCTCCGGCTGACCGCCATAGGCAAAGCTCATGCCCATGCAGCCGAGGCCGACGGGATAAACGTTCAATTCAGTTCCTAGCTTGCGGCTTTGCATCAGGCATCTCCTTGTTGTGATGCTTAAAGCGCGTCGACAACGCGCTTTAAGTTTTGTTTTGTGCATGTCGTTGTCCCAAAACCGCTGCGCACTTTTGGGCGACATGCATGAGGAGATAGCGCCTTGCTTTGTGTTCGATAATCGTCTCTCATTTGCACGGGCTGTTCCAATAAATAGATCAATGAACCGAGCGCATCTCTCCCAACTGGCCGTGCTGGCGACCGTCGCCCAATGTGGCAGCTTTCGCGGCGCGGCCAGGGAATTGGCCATCGCACCGTCGGCGGTCAGCCATGCCGTGTCCAGTCTGGAGGCACGGCTCGGCGTGCGGCTCCTGGCGCGCAGCACCCGCAGCGTCGCGCCGACGGAAGAGGGTGCGCAATTGCTGGAGCGGTTACGTCCTGCCCTTTCCGAAATCGACCTGGCGCTGGAGACGGCACTCGAGGCGCGCGACCGGCCGGCCGGGAATCTGCGGCTCAGCGTGCCGCGCACGGCGGCGCATCTGGTGCTGACGCCACGGCTCGGCGCCTTTGCCGCGGCCTATCCCGATATCGTGCTGGAGATCCTCATCGAGGATCGTTTCACCGATGTGGTGGAAGGTGGTTTCGACGCCGGCGTGCGGCTCGGCGAGAGCCTGCAGCGCGACATGATCGCGGTGCGCATTGGGCCGGACATGCGCGGCGCGGTGGTCGGCGCGCCATCCTATTTCGCGGCCATGCCGAGGCCGCATCATCCGCGCGACCTTGCCGTTCATCGCTGCATCCGCTTCCGCTTCTCCAGCGGCATTCTCTACCGCTGGGAATTCGAAAAGGACGGCGAGGAGATGGAGATCGCCGCGCAGGGGCCGCTGATCCTCGACGAGGACCATCTGATCGCGCAAGCCGCGATCGACGGCGCCGGGCTCGCCTTCGTCTTTGAGCCTTATGTGCATGCCCCGCTCGCCGACGGAAGGCTGATCCGCGTGCTGGAGGACTGGTGCCCACCCTTCGACGGGTTCTTTGTCTATTACCCCAGCCGCCGGCAGATGCGCCCGGCGCTCAGGGCATTTGTGGATTTCTTCAAGGTGAGCGGTTAGCTTACCCTTCCACCTTGTAGGGAGGGTGAGGGGCGTTGGAAGAAAGTTCTGTCCAGTGTCGTTCACACACAATGCAGTCGATCACCAACACCGCGACCCGCTACGGCTGGGCGACGATCCTTCTTCACTGGCTGATCGGCATCATCTTCATCGGCCAGTTCGCCCTCGGCTTCATCATGGTGCGGCTGACCAGCCAGCGCACCGCTTTCGAGCTGATCCAGTTGCACAAATCGTTGGGCTTTCTGCTGCTTGGCCTCATTATCCTGCGCATCGCCTGGCGGCTTGGCAATGCGATGCCGCCTCTGCCGGCTTCGGTCGGCGCGCTCGAACGGCGTACGGCGCCGCTTGCGCATCTGGCGCTCTATGCCTTCCAGATCACCTTGCCCTTGTCCGGCTGGGCGCTGGTTTCGGTTTCGACGCTGGAAATTCCGACCATGCCGTTCAACCTGTTCGTTATGCCCAATCTGCCGCTCGCCGAATCCGATGCCGCCGAAAGCTTCTGGGCGGCCGCGCACTGGTATCTCGCCTATGTCGGCATCGCGCTCGTCGCGCTGCATGTCGCAGCCGCCCTGCGCCATCACTTCCTGCTGCGCGACAGCGTGCTCACGCGTATGATCACACCTTCGTCAGGTGGGGAATAGAGCGGGCGGCACGCGCGTTTGTGAGGTGAGGACGCGAACAAGCGTTGCCTCCAGGAAAGGAACAATCCCATGCATGCGCGCATCCTTGGATTCGCGACTTTTGCCGCATGCCTTGCCGTGCCCGCAGCCGCGGCGGTGGCATTGAGCGACGCCGCCGGCAGCTACACGATCAGCCCGGCAGGCTCCAGCATCCGTTTCACCATAGGCAAGGCCGGCGGCGGCGGCTTCGACGGCGCCTTCGCCCACTTCAAGGGCACGATCCGCATCGACAATGGCGATGTCGGGCGCTCGAAGGTCGACCTTACCATCTATCCGGAAAGCGTCGGCACCGGCCAGAGCCGCATCGATGCCTTCCTGCGCTCCGACGCGGTGTTCGATGCGGCCAACAGCCCGGAAATCCAGTTCCGCTCGACCAGCGTGACCCGCACCGGCGACACGTCAGCCCTTGTCACCGGCAGGCTGACGGCGCGCGGCAAGACGTTTGCGGAAAAATTCACCGCCGAGCTCAATGGGTTGAAGGGCGGCACGATCAAATTCCATGTCACCGGCAAGGTGCTGCGGTCGCGCTACGGCATGGATGTCGGCACGCCGCTCTATTCCAACGTCGTCGACTTCGACATGACGCTGACGGGGAAGCGGGGCTGAGCCAGGGGTCAGCCTCGGTCATTGGCTTTTCCGTCGATTTCGGGCAAACCTCGCCTGATGTAACCGACATGGAGAAGCGTGATGTTCCGATGGGGTGTGTTGTCGACGGCCAAGATTGGCCGCGAGCAGTTGTTGCCGGCAATCGTCGAGGCGGAGAACGGCGTGCTGGCGGCGATCGCCAGCCGCGACCTGTCGAAAGCCAAGGCCCTGGCCGAGCGGTTCGGCGCGCGCCATGCGTTCGGATCGTACGAGGAACTGCTGGCCTCCAAGGATATTGACGGCGTCTATATCCCGCTGCCGACCTCGCAGCATGTCGAATGGACGGCCAAGGCCATCGAGGCGGGAAAACATGTGCTGGTCGAGAAGCCTCTGGCGCTGGACGCCAAGGATATCCCGCCGCTGATCAAGCTGCGCGATGCCAAGAAGGTGCTGGTCTGCGAAGCCTTCATGGTCATTTACCACCCGCAATGGATCAAGGTGCGCGACCTCATCGCCAGCGGCGCCATCGGCCGGCTGCGCCATGTGCAGGGCGCGTTCTCCTATTACAATGTCGACCCCAGCAATATGCGCAACCAGCTCGACCTCGGCGGCGGCGCATTGCCCGACATCGGCGTCTACCCGACCGTGTCGACGCGGTTTTCGACCGGCAAGGAGCCCAGCCGTGTGCAGGCAACGATCGAGCGCGACAAGAAATTCGGCACCGACATCTACTCCTCGATCCGCGCCGATTTCGGCGATTTCGAACTGTCCTTCTATCTGTCGACGCAGATGGCGGCGCGCCAGGTGATGGTGTTCCACGGTGAGAAGGGTTTCATCGAGGTCTTCTCGCCCTTCAATGCCGGGCTCTACGACCATCACCGCGTCGAGTTGCACAACCAGAACCATACCGAAGCGCAAGTGTTCCGCTTTCCCGGCACGCAGCAGTACCGGCTGGAGGTCGAGACTTTCGCGCGCGCCGCACAGGGCGGCAAGGAGCGTGTCTTCACGCTGGAGGAATCCGTGCTCAACCAGAAGGTCATCGACGCCATCTTCCGCGCCGGCGGCAAGGATGGCTGGGAGGCCGTCTGACATTTACTTTGACGCAATTCTGGATGGAAAACCGCCTCACACTTTTCCTGGAATTGCGCTAGCCGGCTAATTCTGGGAGGAAAGATGGCTGACGATGCGGACGTTATCATTGTCGGCGGCGGCCTTGCCGGGCTGGTTGCCGCCGCCGAACTCGCCGAGGCCGGCAAGAAGATCATCATCGTCGACCAGGAGCCGGAGCAGTCGCTGGGCGGACAGGCGTTCTGGTCGTTCGGCGGGCTCTTCCTCGTCGATTCGCCCGAGCAGCGGCGCATGCGCATCCGCGATTCGCATGATCTGGCGCTCGAGGACTGGATGGGCACGGCCGCTTTCGACCGGCCGGAGGATTTCTGGCCGCGCAAATGGGCGGAAGCCTATGTCGGTTTCGCCGCCGGCGAGAAACGCTCCTGGCTGCTGCAGCGCGGCCTGAAATTCTTTCCCGTCGTCGGCTGGGCCGAGCGCGGCGGCGGCAATGCCATCGGCCACGGCAATTCAGTGCCGCGCTTCCACATCACCTGGGGCACCGGCCCCGGTGTTCTCGAGCCCTTTGTCCAGCGCGTGCGCGAGGCGCAGAAGCGCGGATTGGTCAGCTTCAAGTTCCGCCACCGGGTCAACGAACTGACGCGCACTGGCGCTGTCGTGACCGGTGTGCGCGGCGACATCCTGGAACCCAGCACCGTCGAGCGCGGCCACAAGAGCTCGCGCGACATATCGAGCGATTTCGAGCTTCACGCGCAAGCGGTGATCGTCGCCTCCGGCGGCATCGGCGCCAACCACCAGCTGGTGCGGGAAAACTGGCCGAAGCGGCTGGGAACGGCGCCCAAGCGCATGATCACCGGCGTGCCTGACCATGTCGACGGCCGCATGCTGGCGATTACCGAAGCGGCCGGCGGCATGATCATCAACCGCGACCGCATGTGGCACTATGTCGAGGGCATAAGAAACTGGGCGCCGATCTGGACCGACCATGCGATCCGCATCCTGCCCGGCCCGTCCTCGCTCTGGCTCGACGCGCGCGGCAAGCGCCTGCCGGTGCCGCTCTATCCCGGTTTCGACACGCTGGGCACGCTCAGCCACATCATGAGCACCGGCTTCGACTATTCCTGGTTTATCCTGACCAAAAAGATCATCCAGAAGGAGTTCGCGCTGTCGGGCTCCGAGCAAAATCTCGACCTCACCGGCAAGAGCTGGCGCCAGGTGCTCGGCCGCGCGACGTCGGGCATTCCGGGTCCGGTGAAAGCGTTCATGGAGAAGGGCGAGGATTTCATCGTCGAGGCCGACCTTTCGAATCTGGTGACGCGCATGAACGCGCTGGCCGGCGGCGAGCCGCTGCTCGACGTCGCCCAGGTGGAACGCGAGATCCGAGCCCGCGATCGCCAACTCGACAATCCGTTCTCCAAGGACATGCAGATCACCGCGCTGCGCGGCGCCCGCGCCTATCTCGGCGACAAGCTCATCCGTACAGCCAAGCCGCACAAGATGCTCGATCCGGCAAACGGCCCGCTGATCGCGGTGCGTCTCAACATCCTGACCCGCAAGACGCTGGGCGGCCTGCAGACCGATCTCGACAGCCGCATGCTGGACGCCGATGGCCAACCAGTACCCGGGCTCTATGCGGTGGGCGAAGCGGCCGGCTTCGGCGGCGGCGGCGTGCACGGCTATGCCGCACTGGAAGGCACGTTCCTTGGCGGCTGCATCTTCTCCGGCCGCAGCGCCGGCCGAGCGGCGGGACGCTCGGTGGCGTGAAACGACGTTACCATGGCCCGTGGTGAGACGGGAAACCGCTTACCAGAGCCAGGCGCCTCGTCCAAGGGCGGCGACCGCGTCGACGATCCGCGTGAAACTTTCGCGGGCGCGCCCGACCGTGTGCCGGGCCCTGAGATAGCCGTGCACCAGACCCGGTTCCTCGAACC
>NZ_QZXA01000020.1 GCF_003601985.1 Mesorhizobium jarvisii | reverse complement strand
CGCCAAGTTGGCCGGCCTGGCGCCGATCGCCAATGACAGTGGCAAGCGCAGCGGTCGAAGACCAGTGCGCGGCGGTCGGGCAGGGCCGCGCGGCGTCCTCTTTCTCGTTGCCAGCATCGTTGCCAAATATGATCCGCATCTGGCAGCTTTCAAGCAACGGTTGCAGACTGCCGGAAAGGAGAAAATGGTCATCCGCATTGCGCTCGCCCGCAAGCTGCTCGTCATTCTCAATGCAAAAGCACGCGACGCGCGTAACGAATTCGCAAATGCAACTTGACACCTCAGATAGTCGCTCATCCGTCTCGGCGCTACGCGCCGATCCACCTTCCCCCACAAGGGGGGAAGGAAGAACTATGCATTCCCGATCAGCACGCCGGCCGCGAACACCAGCGCGCCGCCCAGCACCACCTGGAAGGCGGCGCGCAGGAACGGGGTCTGCATGTAGCGGTTCTGGACGAAGGCGATGGCCCACAGTTCGAAGAACACCACGACGGCGGCAACCGCCGTCGCCGTCCAGAAATGCGGGATGAGATAGGGCAATGCGTGGCCGAGACCACCGGCCGATGTCATGACGCCAGTGGTGATGCCGCGCTTTATCGGCGAGCCGCGACCCGAGAGCTTGCCGTCGTCGGAAGCGACTTCCGTAAAGCCCATGGAGATACCGGCGCCGATCGACGCGGCAAGCCCGACCAGGAAGGTCTGCCAGGTGTCGTGCGTGGCAAAGGCAGCGGCGAAGATCGGCGCCAGCGTCGACACCGAACCGTCCATCAGGCCTGCCAGGCCCGGCTGCACATAAGTCAGGATGAACTGGCGCTGCTCGGCGGCGGCCTCTTCATCCTTCACTTCGCCAGGCACATGCTTCTGCTCCAGCCGCTGGGCGAGCGTCTCGTGGCCCTGTTCGGCTATTGCCAGGTCGCCGAGAAGTTTTCGCGTCGAGGCATCGGTCGTGCGCTTTGCCGCCTCGACGTAGAACAGATAGGCCTGCCGCTCCATGGCCTCGGCCTGGCTGCGCACATGCTCGATGCCGAGCGGCCTCACCAGCCAGTCGGGCTTGCGCTCATAGTAGCCCTTCACATGTTCGCGCCGGATCAGCGGGATGCGCTCGCCGAAACGCTTGCGGAAGAGCTCGATCAGCGAGTCGCGATGGCCGTCCTCTTCCTCGGCCATCTCCTCGAACACTTTCGCCGATTGCGGGAAGTTTTCCGCCAGCCCGTCGGCATAGGCGCGGTAGATGCGCCCGTCATCTTCCTCGGATGAAATGGCCAGCGCCAGGATTTCCTGTTCGGAGAGCGATTCGAAGGGGCGGCGGCCGAAACCGAAAACACGGGAAAGCATGAGGAAAGGACCCTAGTTTAGAATTGTTCTAAACTAGGGTCTGCGGTGCTCCGGGTCAATCGCGCTGAAGTCTCGGGGTTCAAGAATTGTTGAAGCGCTTGAGCGGCGTCGACCCTTATCTATTGGCAAAACTTCACCTATATAGCTGAACCTAAGACAAGAATGAGGATTTTGAGCGTATGACGAAGCCGCACCCCCAGCATTTCGACCCGAAACCCGTTCTCGATCTCATCGCCAGCATCGAGGCCGATCTGCAGCGCCTGAAGGGCCTGGTCGAGCAGCAGATCGAGAAATTCGACCCCGCCAACCCGCACAACAAGGCCCCCGACGGCAAGCTGACCGAGGAAGGGGTCGAGTGCTGCTACCGCATGTTCGACGAAGGCAAGTCGCGCTATTCGGTCGCCCAGCAGATGAAGATCTCATTTGCCGCCGCCACGCATCGCTTCAACAATTGGCGCAAGCTGGGCGGGACGAAGAGGCAGCGGACGTTGCTGGGGTGAGAACCCGGTTCGCCGCAGGCGAATTGAAAGGTCCGGTGGACCTTTCAAGGGTTCGAACCAGGGAGCTGCCGCAGGCAGCGGGCCTCCGGCTAAGCGCTCCGACTGCAGGAAACAGAACATCGCAGACGTCGGCGGGACAGCACCCCCGTCTGTCCGGCAGGACAGAGGGGGGGTGGCCGGCCGTAACGCTAGCCACACTTGGCACCTAGCTCACATCGCCAACTTTGTATCGGTCACATCTTTTCGTTGGCATGGCGCGGCCGTTTGCGTGCACCATGGCCGGATCACATCGCCACAGGATCCGCCATGACCACCTCTCCCGGCATCGCCGACATCCATGCTGCCGCCGCCCGCCTCTCCGGCCTGATCGTCGAAACGCCATTGATCGAATCGGCCGAACTCAACAAGCGCTTCGGCGGGCGCATCCTGTTCAAGCCGGAGACGTTGCAGCGCACCGGCTCGTTCAAGTTCCGCGGCGCCTACAACAAGCTGTCGTCGCTGAGCGAGGAAGAGCGCAGCCGTGGCGTCGTCGCCTTCTCCTCCGGCAATCATGCGCAAGGGGTAGCCGCTTCGGCGGCCATGTTCGGCGTCAAGGCGGTCATCGCCATGCCGGCGGACGCGCCGGCGATGAAGATCGGCAATGTCCGCAGGATGGGGGCGGAAGTGGTGCCGTTCGACCGCTTCCGCGATGACCGCATGACCGTGGTTCGCCCCTATATCGACAAGGGCATGGTGCTGGTGCCGCCCTTCGACGATCCGGCCATCATTGCCGGGCAAGGTACGATCGGCCTTGAACTCATGCGGCAGGCCAAAGCGCTCGGCGTCAGCCTCGACGCCGTCGTCATTCCCTGCGGTGGCGGCGGGCTGTCGAGCGGCATTTCAGTCGCGGTCAAGGACGCCTCGCCGGGCACCGCGGTCTGGGCGGTGGAGCCCGAGCATTTCGACGACACGCGCCGCTCGCTCGCCGCCGGCGCCCGGGTTTCGAACGAACCGGGTTACAGCTCGATCTGCGACGCGATCCTGACCGCCGAGCCGGGCGCCATCACCTTCGAAATCAACCGCAAGAACCTCGCCGGCGCCATCGCCGTCTCCGACAAAGCGACCGCACAGGCGATGCGCGATGCCATGGGCTATCTCAAGCTGGTGGTCGAGCCGGGCGGCTGCGTGGCGCTCGCGGCGCTGTCGTCGGGCGAGATCGAACTGTCCGGCAAATGCGTTGCCGTGGTGCTGTCCGGCGGCAATGTCGATTTCGGCACCTATGCCGAAATCATGGCGGCCGCCTGATCGCTTTGTCCTCTGCGCCATGTCGCTATCGGCGTGGTCCGGCATCGGCGGCTCACAGCGGCCGGGCGCCCTTTTGCGGTCAGTCCAGCGTGCGCCTGAACCGCAGCAGCGCGGTGCCCGCGAACACCAGCACGAACACGGCCAGCCAGCCGACCTCGGTGGCGATGGCATGGAAGTCGGCGCCCTTCAGCATCACCGATCGGGTGATGCGCAGGAAATGCGTCAGCGGGAAGATTTCGCCCAGCGCCTGGGCCCAGCCCGGCATGCCCCGATAGGGGAACATGAAGCCGGACAGGAGCAGCGACGGCAGGAAGAAAAAGAAGGTGAGCTGCATGGCCTGCATCTGCGAGCGGGCCATGGTCGAGATGGTGTAGCCGAGCAGCACCAGCGACAGCACGAAGACAAGCACCGACGACAACAGCAGCGTCAGGCTGCCGACGAAGGGGATATCGAACAGAAGCTTCGCCGCCACCAGCACCACCGCCACTTGCACCGCGCCGACGACAAGGAAGGGCAGCACCTTGCCCAGCATGATCTCGGCCGGACTGGACGGCATGGCGAGCAGGTTTTCCATCGTGCCGCGCTCGGTTTCGCGGGTCAGCGCCATGGCCGTCATCATCACCATGGTCATCTGCAGGATGACGCCGAGCAGACCGGGCACGATGTTGTATTGCGAAATGCCTTCAGGATTGTAGCGATGGTGCACCACCACCTGCAGCTGCTGTCTGGCATTCTCGGCGGCCGCCGCCTGCATGCCTTGCGCGCGCAGCAGCGCCTGGCTCGCCACCGTGCTCAGCGTGGAAATGGCGCCGCTCGCGGCCGAGGGATCGGTCGCGTCGGCCTCGATCAGGATCTGCGGATTGTCGCCGCGCTCGACTCGGCTGGCGAAGTCGGCCGGGATGGTGACGACGAAGGAAACGTCGCCGCGCGCCATCAGGAACTCCGCCTCTTCGGCGCTTTCGGTGACATGGTCGAAATGGTAGTAGCCCGTCACCTGCAGCGCCGAGACCATGGCGCGCGTATACTGGTCGTTGCTCATCGCCACCAGCGCCGTCGGCAGGCCCTTCGGATCGTTGTTGATGGCAAAGCCGAACAGAATGAGCTGCAGCAGCGGCACGCCGAGCATCATGGCGAAGGTGATGCGGTCGCGCCGCATCTGGATGAATTCCTTGATCAGCAGGGCACCGAGCCGGGCGAAAGAGAAGACGCTGTTCATGCCATATTGTCCTTCGACCCCGACATGAACTGGATGAAGACATCCTCCAGGCTGGTTTCGCCCGGCGCGACCGTCACGCCCTCATGCTCCTTCTCGACATCGGCAAGGGCTGCCTCGAGCTTCTTCCTGTCGGAACCGACGACATGCAGCGTGGCACCGAAAGGCGCCACCTGGTCGACGCCGGGGCGGCCATGCAGCTCTTCGGCCACCTTGGCGAGCCGTGGACCCTGCACCACGAACGTCGTCAGGCCGGCGTTTTTCACCACCTCCTCAACGGTGCCGGTGGCCAGCATCTTGCCATAGGAGATGTAGCTGATGCGGTGGCAGCGCTCGGCTTCGTCCATGTAATGGGTCGAGACCAGCACGGTGAGCCCGCCGCTGGCGAGGCGATGGATCTCGTCCCAGAATTCGCGCCGCGCCTTCGGGTCGACGCCTGCCGTCGGCTCGTCGAGCAGCAGCAATTTCGGCTTGTGCATGATGCAGGCGGCGAGCGCCAGCCGCTGCTTCCAACCGCCGGAGAGCGTGCCGGCCAGCTGGTTGCGGCGCGTGGTCAGCCCGAGTTCCTCCAATGTCCTGGCGACATACTCCTCGACCGGTTTCAGCCGGTAGAGCCGCGCCACGAATTCGAGGTTCTCGCCGATCGTCAGATCTTCGTAGAAGGAGAATTTCTGCGTCATGTAGCCGACTTCGCGCTTGATCCTGAGCGACTCCGTGCGGATGTTGAAACCGAGCACCGTGCCTTCGCCTTCGTCGGGCGTCAGCAGGCCGCACATGATGCGGATGGTGGTGGTCTTGCCTGAACCGTTGGGGCCGAGGAAGCCGACGATCTCGCCTTCGGCGACCGACATCGTCACATGGTCGACGACGGTCTTGTCGCCGAACCGCTTGACCAGGCCGTGAACGTCGATGGCGTTCATTTTGCCGTTCCCGCAAGATCGACGTCGACGATCTGGCCGGGCTGCAGCGGGCCGGCGTCGCCCTCCGGCCGCGCCTCGACCAGATAGACCAGCTTCTGCCGGTTCTCGAGCGAATAGATCACCGGCGGGGTGAATTCGGGATCGGGCGAGACATAGCTGACGCGCGCCTTCACATCGGGGCCGCAGCCGTCGCAATGGACGCTGAGCAGGCTGCCGATCCTGACCGAGGCGAAGGCGGCTTCCGGTATGTAGACGCTGAGCTTGACCGCACCGTCAGGCAGCATCGAGATGACCGGCGCGGTCGGGCCGGCGGTGTCGCCGGGATTGCGGATGACGTCGTTGACGCGGCCGGGCGAAGGTGCGGCGAGCGTGCGCTTGGACAGCCGCCACTGAGCCTGCTGCAGGGCTGCCTGCGCCTGCTTGACCTGGTTGTCGGCGGCCTTGATCGTCTCGGGCCGCGCCGGCAGGCCGCCGACGGCGAGATTGGCCTGCGCCTGGCCGACCTGGGCGTTGGCGGTCTCCAGCGTCGCCGAGGCGGTGTCGTAATCGGCCTGGGTGCCGGTGCCGCGCTTGAACAGATCGGCGGCGCGGTCGTATTTGCGCTTTGCATCGTCGGCCTGCGCCTTGGCCATGTCGACCTGCGCCTTGAGTGCGGCGATCTCTTCCGGCCGCTTGCCGACCTGCAGATCGGCGAGCTGCGCCTGCGCCTGGGCGAGGCTTGCCTCGGCCTGCGCCACCGCGATCCTGGCGTCGGCGCTTTCCAGCGTCACCACCGTCGCACCGGGCGTGACGCGATCGCCGCGCTTGACGGCGACGGTCTCGACCTGCGCCACCTCGATCGGCGCCAGCAGCACATAATCGCCCTCGACATAGCCGACGGCGAGTGGAGCGGCGGGCGCACAGGCACTGAGGAGCTTGGCGGCAAGCGGCAAGGAGCAAAGGAAACTCATTGTTTTGATCCAATTGGGGGTTTTGATCCCATTTTAGGTTTTGATCCCATTCGGGCGGCCAGTATGGCGCTGAGATTGTCCGTCGTGACCGCCACGACCTTGGCGGCCTCGGCGGCGCCGATGTCGTGCCAGCCCATGCGGCGCTTCACCGCCTCGCGGCCGATGCGGAAATAGACGACCTGGCCGATCAGCGTGAACACGGTGAGCCGGGTCCGCTCGCTTTCGGCCGGCTCGCCGGTCGCCTGCTCCCAGAGATAACATAGCCGGCGATGCGTGGGCTCGAACACGCCGTCATAGATGCGGTCGAGCGCAGCGGTGGGATGCTGCAGTTCGCGCAGCAAGAATTGCACGATCTCGCCGGCGTGCGGCTGCGCCACGACGAAACCGACGATCCCCTCTATTGCGGCGAAAAGCTGCGCGCGCGCCGCCTCGGGATCGCCCGCCGGCGCGGCCTGGCCACTGGCTGGCGCCTGGCCGGCGGCCAGTGCCCGGCCGGCAACAGCCTGGACGGTTTCGACGATATAGTCGGCGACGGCGGCGCGGAGGCCCTCCTTGCCGCCGAAATGATAGGCGATCGAGCCGATATTGGCCTGCGCCTCGCCCGCGATCTCACGGGTCGAGGTGCCGTCGAAACCCTGCCGGCCGAACAGTTTCAGCGCCGCCTGCACGAGTGCTGCACGGGTCGGCTCCGGTGATGTCTCGCGGCGGGAATTTTTGGCGTCGGGCAATTTGATCATGACAGGGCTTTAATCAATCGATTGATTAAAGTCAACTTGTGTTCGGAGCTGTCTTGCCACCGCCCGCGCCAAACGCTTTAGTGCGCGGCCATGGGCAAGGAAGTCGAGCGCAAGTTCCTGGTCTCCAGCACCGCATGGCGGGAGCTGGCCGAGGCGGACATCCGCATCCGACAGTTCTATCTCGCCACGGCGCCCGGGCGAACCGTCCGCATCCGCATCAGCGACGGCGCTTCCGCCAAGCTGACGCTCAAATTCGGCAGCGGCGCTCGCGAGCGCGACGAGTTCGAATATCCGATCCCGCTTGCCGATGCCCTGGAGATGCTGGACTTCGCCATCGGACGTGTCATCGAGAAGACACGTCACCATGTTAGGCATCGCGGCTATCTCTATGAAGTTGATGTCTTTGGCGGTGCACTGGCGGGACTTGTGGTGGCCGAACTCGAAACTCCGGAAGATGTGCCGGACGAAATGCTGCCTGACTGGCTCGGCCGTGAAGTGACCGGCGAGCAGAAATTCTACAACGCGTCGCTCGCCCTCGGGGGGATACCGGAGATCGCCGCATGAGCTTTCGCATCGACCCGCGCCTGCCGCTGACCGGCGAGGTCAGGCGCATCCTTGCCGCGGAAATCGGCAAGGCGCTCCAGCATCTGGATGCGGCGCGCAGCCGGCCGGAACAGGGGCTGCATAAATGCCGCAAGCGGCTGAAGAGCGCGCGTGCCTTGCTGCGGCTGGTTCATTCCGGTGACGAAACATTCTGCACGACAGAGAATCAATGCTATCGCAACGTGGCGGCGCTGCTTGCCGCCCCCCGCGAGGCGACGGCGCTGATCGAGACCCTCGACCGGCTGGCCGCAGCTTTTCCCAAGGAGAGCGCCGATGGCGGGCTCGACGCCGTGCGCGACAGGCTGGTCGCCCGTCAGCACGATTTGCATGAAGGCGCCGGCCTCGAAGCCGCGATCGGCGCGGCGACCGCTGCCTGCGAAGACGGCATGAAGCGAATCGAAAGCCTCGCCTTGCCCGACCAGCCGGAACAGGCAGCCGACGTGCTGGCCGAGGGCGCACGCGTCACTCTGCGCCGCGCCAAAAAGGCGCTCGACAAGGCCAGCGCGCGCGGCGAAGCCAATGATTTCCATGATTTGCGCAAGGCCGCCAAGACGCATGGCATGCACCTGTCCCTGCTGGGCAGGCTGTGGCCGACGCCGATCAAGGCGCGGCGCAAGGCGGTGGATGAACTGGGCGAGCGGCTCGGCGAACTGCATGACCTGTTCGTCATGCGCGCGCTGCTCGAGGCGGACGACGAGCCGCTGGGTCCGCACGAGGACACAAAGCTTCTCGGCAAGCTGTTGAAGCGCTCGGAGAAGAGCCTGAGGAAATCCTGCCTTGCCGAGGCGGCCGAGCTGTTCGGCGACAGCCCCAAGCGCTCGACACGCAAGCTGGCCCGCAAGGCGCGCGACGACCTGGCCAGCCCGGCGCCGCATGACGAGACGAACGCTTCCGCCGGCTGACCAAACGCCGGCGCGCTGGCACTCCCCCGCCGGCCCGTGCTAGTCACGCTCTACCATGACCGAGCCCGGCGACACGCTTCTGGATCGACTTGGCCGCTGGCTGGCCGGCCGGCTGCAGCAAGAATCCTCCGGCTATGAGCCCTATACCCCATCCGACGCCGAAACGCTGCGCCGCACGCTGGAGCCAGGCGACATCCTGCTGGTCGAGGGCAACCAGAAGATTTCGGCGGCTATCAAATACCTCACCCAGTCGACCTGGTCGCATGCGGCATTCTATGTCGGCGACGCGCTGGCCGAACCGGAGGACGGAACCGAGCGGCGTCGGCTGATCGAGGTGACGCTCGGCGAAGGCTGCGTGGCGGTACCCCTGTCGCGCTATCGCACCTACAACACCCGCATCTGCCGGGCGAGCGGGCTGACACCGGAGGACCGCGATCATGTCGTCGCCTTCATGATCGGCAAGCTTGGCCTGAGATACGACCTCAAGAACATTTTCGACATGTTGCGCTACTTCTTCCCGACACCGCCGGTGCCGGTGCGCTGGCGCCGCCGCATGCTGGCCTTCGGCTCCGGCGATCCGACGCGGGCCATCTGCTCCTCGCTCATCGCCGAGGCCTATGGCCAGATCCACTACCCGATCCTGCCGGAGATCACCCGTGCGCCGGGCCGCGCTTCGGCGCAGTCGACCTACATGCGCAAGGAAATCCTGCACATTCGCCACCACTCGCTCTACACGCCTCGCGACTTCGACCTGTCGCCGTTTTTCCGCATCGTCAAGCCGACGCTGGAATATGGTTTCGACTACCGGCAGATGGTCTGGGACGACAAGGCTGCGGGCGCGGAGACGAGGGCCGCCGAATAGCAGATGCTAGGCCGGCATGGGGCGACGTGTCTTGGCGACCCGATCGTCGGGCCTTGCCCCGGCATCGCGCGGGTGCGGGCCGATCGGCATGATCGCGGGGAACGGCGTCGCGCCGAAGGCAAACGTGAATTTGTAGCCGGTGAGCCCGTCCTCGGGCGTCGTATGCTGGTCGTGATGGGCGAGCAGCTTGGCGCGCTCGGCCAACTCCTCGGCCTCGCGCCGTACCATCTCCGCCGTCTCCGGCCGCATCCGCCTGGAGAAGCTGACGAAGGTCGCCTCGTTGTCGATATGGGTGATGGCCCAGCCGATGAAATTCTTGTTGGTCATCTCGAACAGCGGCCTCAGCGGCCCTTCGAAATTCCACTGGATCGGCGTCTCGACCAGCAATCTTGCCGAAAGACCCCGGCCTAGCGCGATCAGGCCGAGCTCCTCAAGGTCGCGCAGATAGAGGAACATCGAGGCCTCGCTCAGGCCTTGCGAGCGCATGATGCCTTCGGGCGTGAACTTTTCCGACAGCATGACGAAGATGAACAGCAGCGCCGGCCGGCCGGCCAGCCTCTGTTCGATCTCGGGCGCGATGTGGTTGACCGGACCCGGCCCGCGGTTCATCGAGCCGAGTACGTTCTCCAGCTCGACGCCGGCGGCCGTACAGATCTCCACCAGCCGGTCGAGCTTGCAGTTGCGCCCGTGGAAGATGCGCTTCACCGTCGGCTCGGAAACGCCCATGCGTTCGGCAAGCTCGCGATAGGTGACGCCCTTGGCCTTCAGCGTCCGCTTCAGCGCCTCGAAGATCAGACCGTTCATGGCATGCACCTCTTGCCGGCAGTTTCGTATCGATATTTGATACTAGCGGTAATCTGGCTTCCGGAAAAGTATCGAAAATCCTACCTCTTGCCTGTCATCACAGGAGAACAGCCATGAACCGCCTCATCCTCTCAGCCTTTGCCGCCGCCATCGGAATTACCGCCGCACCCGTCGCCCGGGCCGGCGAGCTCTGGCGCGCCACGGGCCTCGAACAGCCGGAATCGGCGCTGTTCGACGCCGCCAACAACCGCATCATCGTCTCCAACATCGTAGGCAATCCCGGCGCTGCGGACGGCAACGGCTATCTCTCGGTGCTCTCCCTCGACGGCAAGACGATCACCCAGCACTGGACCGACGGCATGGACGCGCCCAAGGGCATGGCGATATCCGGCGGCAAACTCTATGTCGCCGACATCACCAAGGTCCGCGTCGTCGATCTCGCCAGCGGCAAGCTGATCGCCAGCATTGTGGTGCCGAATGCCGTCTTCCTCAACGACATGACCTCGGACCAGACAGGCAAGGTCTATGTCAGCGACATGCTGGCCGACACGATCTACCGCATCAACGGCGACCGGCCGGAGCTGTTCGTCAGGGATGCGCTGCTGGCTTCGCCCAACGGCGTCTTCGCCGATGGCGACAGGCTGATCGTCGCCTCGTGGGGCAAGGGCATCAAGCCCGACTTCAGCACGGCGGAGCCAGGCGGGCTGCTCGCCATCGACCTCGCAAGCAAGGCGATTTCGCCGCTGCCCGGCGCGCAGAAATTCGCCGACCTCGATGGCGTCGTCGCCATTGGCGACACCATCTACGCCACCGCCTACATGATCGGCACGCTTTACCGATACAAGGCCGGTGGCGCACCGGAAGCGGTGGCGCATTTCAAGCCGGGCAGCGCCGACATCGGCACCGACGGCAAGTCGATCCTCTATGTGCCGCTGATGAACGAGGGCGAAATCGCGGCGCGGAAGCTGGACTGAGAGCCGGCGCCTCAGGGTCGATCCGCGCGACCTCTGGCTAACAGCCGTGGGATGGACCGTGCTACGACGGTCCATCCCACGGTGACGGTCAAGGAGGATTGCGATGGAAGACATTGCCATGGAAGACCGGGACATCCCCGTGGCTCTGGATCGTCACTGGGCCGCCTCGGATGCCGGTGATTTCGAGGCAGAGCATGAGATCTATCGGGAGGATGCGGTGCTTGACTATCCGCAATCGGGCGAGCGCATCCACGGGCGGCGCAACATCCAGGCCTCCCGCGCCGCGCAGCCCAACCGCAAGCGTTTTGCCGTGCGGCGGATCACCGGCACGGATGGTCTCTGGGTCACCGAATATGTCCTGACCTATGACGGGCGGCCCTCCTATACAGTCAGCATCATGGAGTTCCTCGACGGCAAGGTGGCGCGCGAGACCCAGTATTTCAGCGACCCGTTCGAGCCGGGACCGTCGCGTGCGCAATGGGTCGAGCGCATGCCGTGAGCCATGGGGAAGATCATCCGCCGATCGCTCGTTCGGAGCTGCCTGATGATACGGCTGCGTTAGCCCGCTTCCTCATCGGCAAGCTGGTGGTGCGCGATTTGCCGGAGGGCATGGTCAGCGGCCGCATCGTCGAGACGGAGGCCTATGTCGTCGGCGACGCCGCCGGGCATGGCTTCAGGGGGATGACCCCGCGCAACCGTTCGCTGTTCCTCGAGCGCGGCCACGCCTATGTCTATCTCGCCTATGGCGTCTCCATGATGCTGAATGTCTCGAGCGAGGCGGAAGGAATCGGAACGGGCGTGCTGATCCGGGCGCTCGAGCCACTCGAGGGCATCGCCATCATGCGTCAGAATCGCGGCGTCGAGCGCTTGCGCGACTTGGCGCGCGGACCGGGCAGGCTGGCCGCGGCGCTGCGGATCGATCGGTCGCTCGACGGGCTCGACCTCTGCCGGAAAGGGCCGCTATGGCTGGCGAAGGACGGCCAAAAGGCCGGCGAGATCGGGCAAGGCATCAGGATCGGCATTACCAAGGATGCGGACCGGCTGCTGCGGTTCTATGTCAGGGGAAGCCCGTTCGTCAGCGGTCCGAGATCGCTTCAGAAATAACAGACCAGCCAGCTTTCGCAGCGCGCCGCGCTTAAGCTCTAGACGGCAATTTGCAGCGTCCCGTAACGCTTTACCTCAGCCTCGATCTCCCTGACCAGAGTCTCGAGCGCGGGGTTCCTGGGGGTGCGCGCGCGCCTGATGACATAGGCCAGGTCTGGCGGCTTGGGGAATGTGTTGTCGACAATCTCCATGTCGGGCTGCAGGTACCGCTGACTCAGGAGTGCCACGCCGAGCCCCGCGGTCACGCCTGCAATGATCCCGGCCGCGCTGGAGCATTCGAACACGGTCTCCAACACCGTATCCTCGTCCTGCCCGACGTCGATGCCCCAGCGCCGGTAAAAGCAATTCTCATCGAAGGAAAGAAATGGGACCGGCTTCCCGTTCGACAGAACCAGGTCGCGAGATTTCACCCAATGCAGCGTCTCGCGGAACAGGAGGATGTCGGCGGGGCGGACCTCGTGCTGGAATACCTGGATGATGGCGGCGTCAAGGGCTCCCTGGCTGAGCTGCTCCTGCAAGACGAGGCTCATGCGCACCTGCGTGCGGACGCTCACCTCCGGGTAGAGCCGGCGAAACCGGCCAAGAATGCGCGAAAGGTCCGTGCAGGTGGTATCCTCGGTCATTCCCAGCGCGATCTTGCCTTGCAAAGAGCTTTTCGACAGGCTCAGGACCGCCTCGTCATGGATGCCCAGAATGCGCCGCGCATAGCCAAGCAGGTCCCGTCCGGCCGTGGTGAACATCGACGCGTTTGCTTTCCGGGTGAGGATTTCGCAGTCGAGACTCGTTTCGAGTCTCTTGATCTTGTGGCTGACGGCCGACTGCGACAGGCCGAGAATTTCGGCCGCGCGCGTGACGCCGCCGTGCTTCTCGATCGCGACCAGTGCGCGCAAGGCGTCGACATCCAAGCGGCGGCTCATCAGTCCGGTCATGACAATCCTCGCTCGAAACCAAAGAGACGCGCCAATTTCTGATCCTCCGATGCGTTTCAGGCAAGCCAGTATGGCGATTTTTCTGACTGCTTCATGATCGTATCGAAATTTGTCATGTGCAAACACGCGCTGGAGCCTTCAATGGTCTGAGCCACGTCGGCCATGCTCCGCTTCGGGGTCACGGGCCGGCTTGAACAGAGAGATTTCATGACGCTCCCGCAAACCAGGATCCATCGCCTCGTGTGGCCAACAATGGCGACGGCGCTGGTCGTAAGCTGGAGTTCCGGCTTCGTCGGCATCCGCTACGCCAGCGAGAATGCCGATGTCATGCTGGTGCTGTTCTGGCGGACCTTGATGTCCGGGCTGATCCTCGTGCCATTTGCTCTCCTGATCGGACCGCGCGTCAACGCCCGTGCCCTTGTCCAGCAGATGGTCTTCGGCGTGGCGACGATGTTCCTCTATCTCGGCGGATTCGCGCTTGCCATCGGCCAGCGCGTGCCGACCGGCCTTGTCGCGCTGATTTCCGATCTTGTCCCGCTCGCCATCGCGGCCTTGTCGCAGCCGGTTCTGGGACACCGATTGACCGGGAGACAGTGGATCGGAACGGCTCTCGGAGTGACCGGCGTTCTCATCGTTTCGCTGGACAGCCTGAGCCTCGGGACGGCCCCGGCCTGGGCATATTTGTTGACAGTCGCTTCCATGATGGTTCTGGCGCTGGCAACGGTGGTGCAGAAGCGGATGGGGACGATCAATATGCCCATTCATCAGAGCCTGTGCATTCAATGCCTGACGGCAGCAGTCCTTTTCGCCGCTTGCGCCGGATGGAATGGCGGGCTGATGCCGCCCCTCGATGCCAGGTTCGGATTCGGCATCGCCTGGCTGGTGCTGTTTTCGACCTTCTTCTGCTACGGCACGTACTACGCAAGCCTGCGCCTCTACACGGCCTCACAGGTCAGCAGCGTGATCTATCTCAGCCCACCCGTGACGATGCTCTGGGGCTGGTCGATGTTCGGCGAGCCGCTTTCGAAGGCGATGCTGGCTGGCCTTGCGGTGACGCTGTCCGGCGTCTGGTTCATCTCGTCGGGCAGCGCAGCGTCGAAGGACTTTCAGCTCAGTCAGCATCATGTCGGCTAGTCGCCGAGGCGAAATCGACCTGATGATTGATGGCGATCCACGTCAGTGTCGCTTCACCCAGGGACTTCAAAGGAGGTAGTTTCATGAAACTCACAGAATTCAAAGCCCTGACCTTCGACTGCTACGGCACCCTGATCGATTGGGAGTCCGGCATGATCGCCGGCCTGAAGCCGCTGACAGAAAGGGCTGCCCGCAGCTTGAGCCGGAACGAGATCCTCGAGGCGCACGCCCGGCACGAATCCAGTCAACAGAAATGGACGCCGGGGAAACGCTACCGCGACCTCCTGCCGATCGTTTACAAGCGACTTGCGGAGGAGTGGGGTGTCGTCGCCACTCGAGAGGAATGCGTGGCGTATGGGGAAAGCGTGAGGGACTGGCCGGCTTTCGCCGACTCCGCGGAAGCCTTGCAGTACCTCAAAAAGCACTACAAGCTGATCATCCTCTCCAACGTCGACAACGAAAGTTTCTCGTTCAGCAACAAGAAGCTCGGCGTTGATTTCGACGCGATCTATACGGCGGAAGATATCGGCTCCTACAAGCCCTCCGACCGGCACTTCGACTATATGCTCGAAAAGCTCGGTACAATCGGGGTAGAGAAGCGAGAGGTCCTACACACCGCGGAAAGCATGTTTCACGATCACGCTCCCGCAAATCGCTTCAGCCTGACATCGTGCTGGATCTATCGCCGGCATGCGGATCAGGGCTTCGGCGCCACGATGAACCCCGGCGATGCACCGACGGTGGATTTTCGCTTCGACAGCATGGCCGACCTCGTGAAGGCGCACGCTGAAGAAATACGGGGCGCTGGCCTCTGAGCCGCCAGGCTGCCTATTGCGTGGCATCAACCGCCGGCGGAACCGTCAGTTGCGCCCGCGCATCGCTGATCGAAGCGGCATAGGTCACCAGCGGCCGCTTGACGCCGTGGTTGATCAGGGTGCGCCGTATCTGCGGAGAGGCACCCGATATGATGAAGCGCACACCGGCGCGCCTGGCCTTGTGGGCCGCGCTTTCGATGACATTGGCGGCCGTCGAATCGAAGAAAGGCACCGCCGAGCAGTCGAGGATGAAATTCTTACGCTGGTCGGCAATGCGGTCGAGCACGCCGCCGACGGTGGAAGCGGCGCCGAAGAAGAAGGCGCCCGAGATGCGGTAGACGACGGTGTCGACGTCGCTCGCCTCGCTGGCATCATAGGCGCGGCCGCTGCTGTCGGCGACATCGTCCTGCACCAGATCCGCCTCGACAGCGATCGACTTGGCCATGCGGTCGATGAACAGGATCGAGCCCAGCGCGAAACCGACGACGATGCCTTCGGTCAGGTCGCGGAAGACGACGATCAGGAAGGTCGCCATCAGCACCAGCGCGTCGCCGCGCGAGGCGCGCAACAGCGTCGCGAAGGCCTGTTTCTCGAACATGTTCCAGCAGACCACCGCCAGCACGCCGGCAAGCGCGGCAAGCGGGATGTAGCTGGCCAGCGGCGCGGCCACCAGCATGAAGACCAGCAGGAACAGTGAATGCAGCATGCCCGAGACCGGCCCATGCGCGCCGGCCCGCACATTGGTGGCGGTGCGGGCGATGGTGCCGGTGACGCACATGCCGCCGAACAATGCGGATGCGATGTTGGCGAAACCCTGCGCCACCAGCTCGCAGTTGGAACGGTGCCGCCGGCCGGTCATGCCGTCGGCAACCACGGCCGACAGCAACGATTCGATGGCGCCGAGCAGGGCAAAGGCAATGGCGTCCGGCAGCACCGCGACGATCTTGCCCATGGTGAGCGTCGGCAGCGTCGGAAACGGCAGGCTGCGGGGAATGCCGCCATAGCGCGTGCCGATGGTTTCAGCCGGCAACGCCAGCAGCGCCACCACCAGCGAGGCAAGTCCGACGGCGATCAGCATGCCCGGCCAGCCCGGCCGCCAGCGCTTCACCGCGACAATGGTGACGATGGTCAGCACCGCCACCAGCGTCGCCGAGATGTTTACCGTGCCAGCCGCCTGCCCGATCGCCATCAATTTCGGCAGCAGCGGCCCCGGCTCCGGCCCCGCAAGCTTAAGCCCGAACAATTCGACGATCTGGCCGGAGAAGATGATGATCGCAATGCCGGCGGTGAAGCCGACCGTCACCGGATAGGGGATGAATTTGATGTAGGTGCCAAGCCTGAGATAGCCGATGGCGAGCAGGAACACGCCGGCCATCATCGTTGCCAGAAGCAATCCATCGACACCTTCGCGCTGGACGGTCGCCGCCACCAGCACGATGAAGGCGCCGGCCGGCCCGCCGATCTGGAAGCGGCTGCCGCCGAATGCCGAGATGATGAAGCCGCCGACGATGGCTGTGAACAGGCCGCGCTCCGGCGTCACGCCGGAGGCGATCGCAATCGCCATCGACAGCGGCAGCGCCACGATGGCGACGGTCAGCCCGGCCATGAAGTCGGCCTTGAACTGCGGCAGGTGGTAACCTTCGCGCCAGACCGTCACCAGTTTGGGCGTGAACAATTCGGCAAATGTCGGGCTTGCCGACCCTTGGGCCGACCCTTGGGCCGACCCACGAGTCGATTTGTGGGCCGACCTTTGGGTCGATTGATGCACTGCCTGCCGTGTCTGATCCATGGACTGCCTTCCGCACATGAAGGCGGCGGGATCGTCGGCAGGAATGTCGGCGGTCGCCGTCGCGACTTATGCCGGCTCAGCCCTGGGATCTGGCGGCACGGCGGGTTTGAGGCGCACGCCCCTGCCGCCGCGCTCGCTGGCCTGGTTCTCGCCGATCAACTCCACCCCGGCCTCGTCGAGCGCCTGGATGACCTTCATCAGCGTATCGACCACGCCCCGGACCACGCCATCGCTCGCTTCCATGCGCTGGATGGTCGGAAGCGAAACGCCTGCGCGTTCGGCGAGCGTCTTCTGGTCGATGCCGGCCAAGGCCCTTGCGGCACGCATCTGCGCGGCAGTGATCATTGGCCCGACCCCATGTCTGAGTCTGCGGGAATAAGGTATAATACCATTGTCATGATGTTTCAAGCATCAATATGAATGTCTGAGGCGTAAGCGCCTTCGCCTGATTGTCCATTTTTTCCGATACTTCCCGAGGATTGCAGGCTAGGGTGCTGCCCATCTGGGCAGGGGGTAACGCGGTGAATTTTTCAAGACCTTGATGACATCCGCATGCCTGCTTTCGATGGTTCTGGCTCTGGCAGGCTGTGGTGGACACCTCATCAACCGCTTGATCTGAGCGCAAGCCCGAGGGTGCGGTCAGGCGCCATCGGCATCGTCGCTCACCACCTTGCGGCGCTGCAACACACGCGCCACCAGCCAGCACAGCATCGCCCAGGCGAAGCCCGCGCACCAGCCGGCCAGCACATCCGACGGCCAGTGGACGCCGAGATAGATGCGGCTGACGCCGACCAGCACCGTCGTCAGCACGGCCAGCGACAACACGTAGATCTTCGTCGCCCTGCCATGCAGGAAGCGCGCCGCGAGCGAACCAAGCGTGAGATAGGTCACCGCCGACAGCATGGCGTGGCCGCTTGGGAAGGAAAGCGACGTCTCGCTGACCAGATGCGAAACGAGCTCGGGCCGCGGCCGGTCGACGCCGACCTTCAGCAGGCTCGACAGCACCTGGCCGCCGGCCACGGCGACGAAGATGAGAAGTGCCGTCCCCGGCCGGCGGATCAACAGCAAATAGAGGATCGTTGCCGTCGTGATCAGCACCAGCACGCTGGCGCTGCCGAGGCTGGTGATGTCGCGCATCGCGCCTTCCAGCCACGATGGGCCGATCGGGATTGCCGGTTGGCCAACCTGGCGGAAGGCAAGCAGGATTTCGGTGTCGAAGGCGTGCGACGCGGTTGCCCGCGCCACCTCCATGAGCTCCACGAAGCCCCACAGGCCGCCGGCGATGACCAGGCCGGCCAGCAGCACCGGGAATTCGATGCGGTTGAGCAGGGTGCTTGCGGTGTCTTTCATCGGGTCGGTGTCGCAATCTTCATCTCGATCAACGCCCCTGCAGATAGGGCCCAAGCGTGATCAGCGCCACTGCGGCGATCGCCAGCACGATGCCGGTGGCCTGCAGCGCGTTGACGCGCTCGCCGAAGAACACCAGCGCCACGACGTTGACCGAGACCAGCTGGATGACCGCTGAGAGGCTGAACGACACCGACATGCCGAATTCGCGGATCAGCCGCAGCATGATCAGATTGCCCAGCGAATAGAGCGCGAGCGTCAACAGGATCTTGCCGAGGCTCGGCGCCAGTCCCCATTGCTTGGCGGCGGTCGCCGCCAAAAGGAAGATCACCGTCGAAAAGCCAAGCTGCAGCAGTCCCGAAAAACTCAACGTCCCATCCCCCTCGAAGCGGCTGCCGCCGCATGTGCCGCGGACCTTGTTTCCGAAGCGCCTCGAGACGTCAAGCGACCTCGTTCTAACGACAGGGTCTTGGCAACGGCAAGACTGAGGCTCAATGTGCGATGTCGCCCAGCTGTTCGATGGAAGGGCGGTCAGGGGATCATGATTCGCATTCTGCAGAATTTGGCGCGGCGCTGGAGCGAGCTTTCGCTTGCCCTGCAATTCCTCGTTGCCGGCGGCTTTGGCCTGCTGGCCGTCATGCTGGTGGTGGGTGCCTGGGTGACGTCGCAGATCCGGGACGGCGTCACCCGCAATTCGGCAGCCACGACGGCGCTCTATGTCGACAGCGTGATCGCGCCGCTGCTGCCGGACCTGCGCAAGAGCGAGGAGCTCAGCGAGTCCGTCAAGCAGGCGCTCGACGAGACGCTCGGCCAGGGCGCGCTCGGCAAGCGCCTGGTCTCGTTCAGGCTCTGGCGCCGGGACGGCACCGTGCTCTACGCGAAAGATGCAACTTTGATCGGCCGCCGCTTTGATCTGACCGACGATCTGCGGTCCGCCTTTCAGGGCAACGTCACCGCCCAATTCGATACGTTCGACGAAACCGAAAGCAAGGAGCAGGCCGCGGGCGTGCCATTGCTGGAGATCTACAATCCCGTGCGCGAACCCTGGTCGGGCGAGGTGGTGGCCGTCACCGAATTCTTCGAGGTCGCCACTGATTTCAAGGCCACGCTGGCCTCTGCCCTGCTGTCGAGCTGGCTGATCGTGGCCGGCACCACCCTGACGGCTTTTCTGCTCCTGTCGAGCATCGTGCTGCGCGCCAGCCGCACCATCGATGATCAGCGCGGGGCGCTGCGCCGCCAGGTGTCGGAGTTGCAAGGCCTGGTGACGCAAAACAGCGCCTTGCGGCAGCGTGTGCAGAGGGCGTCCCGCCGCGCCACCGCGCTCAACGAACGATATTTGCGCCGGATCGGTGCCGACCTGCATGACGGACCGGCGCAACTCGTGGCCCTGGCGGCGCTGCGCATGGACAGCCCGGTATTCTCCGGCGACGGCCATTGGGGCGAAAACCGCGCGACCGAGGTCGCGATGATCCGCAAGACGCTGGAGGATGCGATGCGCGAAATTCGCGGTATCTGCACCGGTCTCGTCTTGCCGCAGATCGAAACTGCCGCGGCAACGGACATATTGCGGATGGCGGTCGACGAACATCAGCACCGGACGGGAACGTCCGTGCTGCTCACGCTACCCAGGCATTTGCCTGAGCTCGGCACTTCCGAAAAGATCAGCATCTATCGTTTCGTGCAGGAAGGGCTGAACAATGCCTATCGCCACGGGCGGGCCAAGGATCAGACGGTGCGGGCCGGGATGAAGAATGGCAGGCTTTTTGTCGAAGTGTCGGACGGCGGGCCGGGTTTTGATCCGGCGCGGGTCGACGGGTTGGGGCTCGCCGGCCTCAGGGAGCGGGTCGAAAGCATTGGCGGCCAGTTCGAGACCTTGACCGGAGCGCAAGGCACGCGATTGGTGATCAGTCTTTCGATCGAGGAGCAAGCATGATTGGCGCTATCCGCATCGCTATTGTCGACGATCATCCGCTGTTTCGCGAAGGCGTGACGCGCAGCCTGTCGGAGATCGGAGGTTTCGAGATCGTCGGCGAAGGCGCGACAGCGCAGGATGCCGAACGCATCGCCTCGACGGTGCAGCCTGACATATTGCTGCTCGACATCTCCATGCCGGGCGGCGGCCTGTCCGCGGTTGTCAGCATCCTCGCCGACCATCCTGCCCAGAAGATCGTCATGCTCACGGTTTCGGAGACCAATGCCGATGTAACCACGGCGCTGAACGCAGGCGTGCAGGGCTATATCCTCAAGGGCGTCGGATCGCGCGCGCTCGCCGACATCCTGCGCAATGTGGCTGCCGGCGAGGGCTACCTTACGCCGACGCTGTCGGCACGGCTGCTTTCTGATCTCCAGTCCCCGCAATCTGCCAACGGCGTGGCGGACCGGTTGCGGCAACTGACTGAACGGCAGACGGAAATCCTGCGGCTGGTGGCGGAGGGGCTCAGCAACAAGGAGGTTGCCTTGCGCCTGGAGCTGCAGGAAAAGACGGTCAAGCACCACATGACCGGGGTGCTGTCCAAACTCAATGTGCGAAACCGCACGGAAGCGGCTCTCATGGTGCGCGAGTTCCGCGACCGGGACAGAAACCGCTCTTAGAGCAATTCCAGGAAAAGTGTGAAACGGGTTTCCCGGGCAAAGCGCATGGCGCTTTTCCCTTGGGAATCGCGGCAAAACAAACAGTTCAGGCCATTGCGGACCCGCGCAAGGGCCGGACAAGGGAAGATCACCTCCGCCGGGGGCGGCGGAGGTGACGTGTGAAACCGGCCGTTGCCTGCTAGCCAGTTTCACAAGGCCTTTAGACGGCTGACATCGGCCGGCGTGGCCCGGCGGTCGATGATCGTGCGACCCAGCGCATCCTTCATTTTGAAACGGCCGTTTTCGATCTTTTCGGTGATGCCGTCGGGATGTGTGACCGTGATCTTGTTGCCGCTCACCGAGACCTTGTCACCGGTCGCGGCGTTGACATGGCTGACGCCTTTGTCGCTCTGTCCCTTGCCGGATGCCGAGTTGTCACCACTGCCATCCGTTCCGGAATTGCCGCCGTTTCCATTTCCGTTGCCGCTGTTACCGCCGCTGCTGTTACCGCCGTTACCGCCGCCGCTGTTGCCACCGTTACCGCCGCCGCTGTTACCGCCGTTACCGCCGCCGCTGTTGCCGCCATTACCGCCGTTGCCACCGCTGCCGCCACCGCCGTTGCCGCCATTGCCACCGCCACCGCTGCCGCCGCCATTGCCGCCATTGGCGGCCTGTGCTGATGCGGCGTCGATTCCGGGGGCGGAGCCGTGCAGGGCAATTCGATAGGGAATGATGGTCAGCGCCAGAGCAGCCGCCGAAACGAGCGTCAGCCGGCGGCACCGGGCCGTGATCGATCCGTGCATCCTGATCTCCGTCGATTGAGCCGGCGCGCCCACCCCAACGTTGCAACCAGCAACATCGCCGAAAGATGTATTGGCCGGAAGCGACCTCCGACCGTTGCGTTTGTCCTCCAGGACTTTTGCAAGCGCAAGGTTGGACTAAAGTCCGATGTCACGGTGACAACCACCTCGCGTGGAGCGGCGGAGCAGGTATGATGTCACGAAAATGTGATCAGTTGGCTGTAGGGGTCGAAAGGCGACAAAAAAGCTCCAGCCACTCCAAAGCCAGAGGCCCTTCGTGACCGAACATCGCTCTCCCGACGCCCGATTCCGCACCAGCCTGCTCGAGGAAAACGAAGGACCGGCCACCAACCCCACCGACAACCGCACCATGGGCGAGATAATCGCCGCGCGGTTCTCGCGCCGGGGATTCCTGAAGGGATCGCTCGCCGTCTCGGCGATCGCCGCGACCGTCGGCCCGCTGGCCATGATCGCCGCCGACGATGCCCGCGCCGCGGAAGGCTCCGCCTTCAAATTCGACGAGCTCGAGGCCGGGATAGACGACAAGCATCATGTCGCGCCGGGCTACGACGCCGACGTGCTGTTGCGCTGGGGCGATCCGCTGTTTGCCGATTCGCCGCAGTTCGACCCGACGAAACAGTCGGCCGAGGCGCAGGCCAGACAGTTTGGCTACAACAACGACTATGTCGGCTACATCGCGATCGACGGCTCGGCCGAGCACGGCCTGCTCGTCGTCAACCACGAATACACCAACCCGCATCTGATGTTTCCGGGCATCGTCTCGATCGTCGAGAAGGACGGGAAGAAGAAGGCCGAGGTCGCGCCGCTCTCGAAGGAGCAGGTCGATGTCGAGATGGCGGCGCATGGCGGCACCATCGTCGAAATCCGCAAGGTGTCAGGCAAATGGCAAGTGGTGCGGGACGGCAAGCTCAACCGCCGCATCACCGCCACCACCGAAATGGCGCTGTCGGGCCCGGTCGCCGGCCACGACCGCGTCAAGACCAATGCCGACCCGTCCGGCACGAAAGTGTTCGGCACTTTCAACAATTGCGCCGGCGGCGTCACCCCTTGGGGCACCTATGTGATGGCCGAGGAGAACATCCACGGCTATTTCTCCGGCGAATTGCCCGAGGGCCACAAGGAAGCCGCCAACTACAAGCGGCTCGGCATTCCGGAAGGTGCCTATGAATGGGGCGCGCATTACGACCGCTTCAACCTCGCCAAGGAGCCGCACGAACCCAATCGCTTCGGCTGGATCGTCGAGGTCGACGTCAACGATCCGACATCGACACCGAGGAAGCGCACCGCCATGGGCCGCTTCAAGCATGAGGGCGCCGAATCCATCATCGCCAAGGATGGCCGCGTCGTCTTCTATCTCGGCGACGACGAGCGCTTCGACTATGTCTACAAATTCGTCACCAAGGGCACGTTCAACGCCAACGACCATGCCGCCAACAAGGACCTGCTCGACGAGGGCACGCTGCATGTCGCCAAATTCGCCGAGGACGGCACGGTCGACTGGCTGCCGATCGTCTTCGGCCAGGGGCCGCTGACGGCGGAAAACGGCTTTGGCAGCCAGGCCGACGTGCTGATCGAGACGCGGCGCGCCGCCGATCTGCTTGGTGCCACCAAGATGGACCGGCCCGAGGACATCCAGCCCAATGGTGTCAACGGCAAGGTCTATGTCATGCTGACCAACAATTCGAAGCGCAAGGCAGACCAGGTCGACGCCGCCAATCCGCGCGCCGAGAATGCCTTCGGCCACATTATCGAGATCACCGAGACCGACGGTGATTTCACCGCCGCCAAGGGCAAATGGGAAGTGCTTTTGAAATGCGGCGATCCGTCGGTTGCCGATGTCGGCGCCACCTTCTCGACGGCGACGACGGCCCATGGCTGGTTCGGCATGCCCGACAATTGCGCGGTCGATTCGGCCGGGCGCCTGTGGGTCGCTACCGACGGCCAAGGCCCGAAGGCCACCGGCCGCACCGATGGCTTGTGGGCGGTCGACACCGAGGGGGCTGCGCGGTCAACTTCGAAACTGTTCTTCCGCGTGCCGATCGGCGCGGAAATGTGCGGCCCGCTGTTTGCGCCCGACGACCGGACCGCCTTCGTTGCCGTCCAGCATCCGGGCGATGGCGGCGAGGATTGGGAAGGCTTCGGCCGGCCGTCCTACTATGAGGATCCGTCGACGCGCTGGCCGGACTTCAAGTCCGAAATGCCGGTGCGGCCGTCGGTCGTCGCCATCACCAGGCAAGGCGGCGGCAAGATCGCGGTGTGATATCAGGCGGCTGGAGCACGCAGCGGATTTGACCGAGCCCTGCGTGCCGGACCGCCTCCCCAACGTCGATGGATGTTTCCGCCAATCGCCAAGGTTCAAGCCCCGGGAAAGATCGGCAATTTACTGGTGGCGCCCTAACGCGCGTCGAAACGGATTCGTGCGACGCGCGTTAGGTCTTTGTCTTGTGCATGTCGTACTCCCAAAACCGGAGCCGCTTTTGGGCGAGATGCATTGGGTCGTTTCCTGGAGCCCGCCACCATGTCGAAGTCAGTCTATGACCGGGGCCTGCTCAAGCCCGGCGACATCGCCAGGCTGCAGCGCGTCTTTGACGAAGTCTGCCTGCGGCGCACAGCTCAGCCCGATTCGCCGGAAGCACGCGAGATCGCGCTCACCCTGCTCGCGCTGCACAATGCCGGCATGGTCGACGAGGAGATGCTGATGCAAGCCGTCGGCTTCCGCCGGCTCGAGCCGAAATCGGCGTGAGGCGTCAGGTCGCTAGAGCTCTTTGTTTCGACGCAATTCCCAAGGGAAAGCGCTCACACTTCCCGGAATTGCGCTAGCGGCCCGCGCCGGCGATCCGCCTGGCGATCGCCTTGCCCAAAATGGCGGCATTGGCGAAGCAGCCACGAATGCTCGGCCGCATACCGGTGAACCACAGGCCGGGCAGTTTCGGGTCGGCTTCACCGCCGTTGAAGAGCGGGACACCGTTGCCGTCGAGCACGCCGAGATCGCCGACCATGCGCTCCAGCCCGGTGCGGTAGCCCGTGGCGGCAATGACGATATCGGGATCGATCAGGCGACCATTGGCCAGGATCACGCCATCGCGGGTGAATTCCCGTATCGCCGGCACCACGGTAATCTTGCCAGACTTTATGGCGTCGACGGCACCGTCATCCGCGGCAATCGCGGTGTAGTCCGAGGCCAGGCGGCTGGCGCCGCCCGACGGCGCGGGCGGCATGCCGAATTTGGTGAGATCGCCGAAAACCAGCCGCTGCGTCGCGGCCATCACCGCATCGGCAACGCGCAGCGGCAAGCGCGCCATGAGCGGCGAAAGCCGGTGCACGGCGATCTTGCCGATCCGCTTGGGCAGAAGCGCGGGGCCATTGCGGGCCGACAGCCAGAGAGAAGCCGTATCCACGCAGGCCAGATGATTGAGGGCATCGAAGCCCGAATTGCCGGCGCCGACGACCAGCACCTTCTTGCCGGCATAGGACTTAGCGTCGCCAAAATCCGCCGAATGGATGATCCGGCCCGCGAAGGCCTGCATGCCCACCCACTGCGGCGTGAAGGGCTCCTTGTCACGACCGGTGGCGACGATGACATGACGCGCCAGACGCGAGCCGGCGCTGGTGCGCACCAGCCAATGGTCGCCCTTGAACACGAGGGTCTCGACGGCAACGCCGAACTCCACAGGCAACTGGTTCGCCTCGCGGAAATCGTTCATATGGCGGATGACGACGCTCTTGGGTGGAAAGGCTGGCGTACCCCCGGGAAAGGAAAGGCCGGGCAGCGCCGAGAGATCGCGATGGGTGTTGAGATGCAGCTGCTGGTGCCGCCGATGCCAGGGTTCGGCCAGCCGGCTCTCCTGTTCCAGGATCGCCACCGGCACGTCGGCCTTGATCAGGGCCTGCGCGACAGCCAGTCCGGCGGCGCCGGCGCCAATGACAATCGCCGGCTCGATCGCCGCCACCTGCTCCACCTTCGATCTGGTTGTCGTATCTGCCATTCGCTCTCAAAATCCATTCAACCGCCCGCCCTACAAGCTCGCAGGACGCTGTAACCGTTTGATCGCGCGCAAACCCAACAGCGGATCGGTGCGCTTAAGTGCCTTGCGCCGCCAGGGCGCAAACAACTCCCGTCGCGCAAATGCGGCTAAACCAACGACATGGAACGGAATGCCCCGCTTCCGTCCGAAACCATGCAGCCCTATATGGCATATCAGCGGCATCGGCGATAATCAGGTCGCGGCAATGTGATTGATTCGAGTTCCGAGGGGCTGGCGGATCTCGTTACCGACGCAGGAATTCGAAACCGAGGCGATTTCGGCTTCCCGTGAAAAATCAAGGCGCCGTGGTGCGTCTGGCGTGCCGAACGGCACGTCGCGCCACAGACGGCACGCGGAATCCGGACCATGCCCTCCTTGCGGATCTATTTCGACAAAATCCTCGAGGGTGCCTCGCCCAGGGTCGAGCGCCAGGCATTGACGCATGTCGAACGCCTGGCGATGGTCCGTCGCCATGGCGACTTCTCGCTCGCCTATTCGACTGCCGTACAGCGCAAGCTTTCCTATTTTGGCGACGCCGACGGTTACATCGCCTTCGGCACCAAGATGAAGCATCATTTCGCGCTTGGCGACCCGGTGGCGGCGCCGGCCCGGCGGCCCGACTATATCAGGCGCTTCGTCGAGATCGCCGGCGACCCGTGGTTCGTGCAGGTTGGCGAGGAGACCGCGCGCGTGCTGGCCGGGCTCGGCTACAAGGTCAACCGGCTGGGCATCGACACCCGCCTCGCCCTGCCCGAGCATGATTTTTCCGGCAAGCGCAACGAGACCGTGCGCTATTCCGAGCGCTGGCTCTTGAAGAAGGGCTTTTCGTTCGAGGAAGACAAGCGGACCGTATTCCTCGACGAAATCGCCCGGCTGTCCGAGAACTGGCGCGGCGACCGCATCGTCAAGCGCTGGGAGATGGGTTTTCTCAACCGCCCATTCTACGATCAGCTTGGCACCGACATGCGCCGCTTCGTCCTGCATGGCCCCGATGGCGAACTCATCGCGCTGCTCGATTTCGATCCGTTGTTTCGCGACGGCAAGGTCATCGGCTACACCACCGCCTTCAAGCGCAAGCACATCGATGCCTCGCCGCACGCCGAGATCGGCCTGACCAAATTCGCTGTCGACCGGTTTCGCGAAGAGGGCATTTCGGCGGTCACGCTCGGCCTGTCGCCGCTTCTCGACGTCACCCCCAGCGGATTTGCCGAAAGCGATTTCTGGCGCAACACTTTTCAGCGCGCCTACTCTTCGCCATGGGTCAACCGCCGCAGGTTCAACCTGCAGGGCCAGGCGGCATTCAAGCGCCGCTTCCATGGCATGGAAGAGCCGGTCTACATCGCTTTCCGCAAGGGGACCTATATCGAGATGCTGGGCCTGCTGCGGCTGGTGAAAGCAATCTAGAGCGTTTGACGCAATTCCGGACGGAAAACCGGTCACACTTTTCCTGGAATTGCTCTAGGGGCCCGGCGCGGTCCTGGCCAAAGCCTTTTCATTCGTCATCCCTGCGCCGTCGCTCCGCCCCTTGCCTTGCCCTCGAATGACGAATGCCGGGTTGTCGTGGAAGATACTTCCGCACCTTTGCGCCAATTCGCAAAATCATTCCTCTACTAGGAACGCATCTGGCTCGCCCAGAAATTCACCGCCGTTCTGGTCACGCACGATGTCGCCGAGGCGGTCGCCCTCGCCGACCGGGTGGTGGTGATCAGGGCCGGCAGGATCGCGCTCGACCTGGAGGTGCCGGTGGCCCGGTCGCGCCGGCGCGGCTCCGCCGAGCTCGCCCGCCTCGAAGGCACGATCCTGGACCGGCTGTTCGGTTAGGGGTGTCGGGGGCGGTGCGAACCACGAGACGGCGGCACGACAGCGCCCACGCTCGTTCTGCAACGCAGTCTAGCGCCACTCATCACCCCTACCGGTTCGCCCACACCAGCCCGGCCAGGCCGAGCAGCATGGCGACGAGACCGATATAAAGCCATTGCGACTGGCCGGTCATGAAGCTGCCGCCGATCACGCCGATGCCTTGCAGCGCCCACACCGCGCCGACAGCCAGCACAATCAAGGCCAGCAGATTTTTGGTCAGTCTCATTGACGGATCTCGCTTTTCAAGTCGATCGTTTGCCGCGCAGTGAGCGTGATGAAAGAGCCAAAGGAAGGCACCCAATCACGTCGGATTCTACTTGGATATTTATCCGATATCTTGTCAAAGACATCTCGCATATCGGCCCGAAGATCATCGGAAATGAATCAAATCGCGCCGGAAAATCCCTGACAGACTGTTACCTTCTGACTCCAAACGTGTGATCTCGCCACGGAACGGACAGATGCTTGCCGCATTTCCTGCCTTATTCGGCACCTAACGGCTGGGGTCTGTCAAAAACGGAGCCACCCCTCAAATATGAAGACCCTAAACCAGACCGCGCTTGTCGCGGTAACGATCGCTGCTGGCCTGATGGTCGGCGCTTCGGCCACTTCGGCAACCGCCGCCGGCCAGTGTGGCCGTGCTTCCTGGTACGCGCTGCACTCGCGCACCGCATCGGGCGAGCGAATGAACCCGTCGGCGTTGACCGCCGCCCACCGCACGCTGCCGTTCGGCACCAAATTGCGGGTCACCAACCAGAACAATGGCCGCAGCGTCGTCGTGCGCATCAACGATCGCGGCCCGTTCATCCGGGGTCGCGTGCTCGACCTGTCGAAGGGCGCCGCCGGCCAGCTCGGCTTCATCGGTTCCGGCCATACCTCGGTCTGCATGGCGCGCGTTTGATATGATTTTCCCTGGACCATGATCTTCTTCCGAAAACCGGAACCACTTTTCGGGATCATGGTCTGGTGTCCGGCAGCAGGGCCGGACACATTTCCTGCACATTTCGGCACTGCACATTGAGCCGGCTCGGCCATTCCAGGCGGATTTGCAACGCTTTGGACGAAAGAACCATTGGTCACGCCACGTGACGTATTGCATCGCAGCAATTAGTTGTTAACTTCGCCACGAGACATTTGAGGCTCGGCGCTGCTCGTCGTCCCTTCGGTCGCAGCAGCAGCGGGGTTGTCGATGTTCTACCAGCTCTACGAATTGAACCATGCGGCACTGCAGCCGGCCCGGCTCTATGCCGATGCGGTGCGGATGTTCTATTCCAACCCGCTGAACCCGGTCTCGCACACGCCCTGGGGCCGTTCGATCGCGGCGGGCGCCGAACTGTTCGAGCGCACCACGCGCCGCTACGGCAAGCCCACCTTCGGCCTCGACAAGACCGTCGTCGACTGGAAGAGCGTCGAGGTCACCGAAAAGACCGTCTGGTCGAAGCCCTTCTGCAATCTCGTCCGCTTCGAACGCGCCGTGCCGGCCGGCCGCAAGCCGGATCCGAAGCTGCTGATCGTGGCTCCGATGTCGGGCCACTATGCGACGCTGCTGCGCGGCACGGTGGAATCCATGCTGCCCCATGCCGATGTCCACATCACCGACTGGGTCGACGCCCGCATGGTGCCGCTGGCCGACGGCAGCTTCGATCTCGACGACTATATCGACTATATCGTCGACATGTTTCACACGCTGGGTCCCGACACCCATGTGATGGCGGTGTGCCAGCCTTCCGTGCCGGTCCTGGCGGCGGTGGCGCTGATGGAGGCGAAGGGCGATCCCTTCGTGCCCTCGACCATGACCCTGATGGGCGGCCCGATCGACACGCGCCGCAACCCGACCGCGGTCAATCTCCTGGCCGGGGAAAAGGGCATCGACTGGTTCCGCGACAATGTCATCATGCGCGCGCCCTGGCCGGTACCGGGCTTCGGCCGCGAGGTCTATCCAGGCTTCCTGCAGCTGTCGGGCTTCATGAGCATGAATCTCGACCGACACATCATCGCCCACAAGGACTTCTTCATGCACCTTGTGAAGCATGACGGCGACAATGCCGAGAAGCACCGCGACTTCTATGACGAGTACCTGGCCGTCATGGACCTGACGGCGGAATTCTACCTGCAGACCGTCGACACCGTGTTCGTGCGCCATGCCCTGCCGAAGGGCGAGATGATGCATCGCGGCACCAGGATCGATCCGTCTGATATCCGCAACGTCGCCTTGTTCACGGTCGAGGGCGAGAACGACGACATATCGGGCCTCGGCCAGACCAAGGCGGCGCAGGATCTGTGCGTCAACATTCCGGCCGACAAGAAGGCGCATTACATGCAGCCGGCGGTCGGCCATTACGGCGTCTTCAACGGCTCGCGCTTCCGCTCCGAAATCGTGCCGCGCATCGTCGACTTCATCACCAGCTATGGCCGCCAGAACCGCGTCGCGGTGAAGCCGAAACTGGTCCGCACCGCCAAGCGGTAGGCCATTCCGGGACAGATCGGCTGCAGGGCCGATTCTGTTGCACAATAGACGCTGTCCCTGCCCGCGGGTAACCATGCCGCAAATCAGTCCGTCGTCGTAATTGACACGGACTGTCAATCGCCCTTAACGTTTCGTTAATAACAGGGTGAGCGGGGACAATGAATTCCTCAACAATGGTGAGAAGGCTGCGTTTGTGCGTGGCTGCGGCCGGTCTGGCAGCCACGGGAAGCTGGCCGGCAATGGCTGCCGGAGCGATGGCGACCGGGGGCATCACCTCGCAGCCGATCGGCCACTATGATTTCTGCAAGCAGCACCCGGGCGAATGCTCGATCCGTCCGAGCAACCTGGCGCCGGCCAGGATGACCAATGGGCTGATGAGCAAGCTCGCTAGCGTCACCGCCAGGGTCAATGCCGCCGTCAAGCCGATGAGCGACATGGACATTTACGGCAAGGACGAGGTCTGGGCCTATCCCGACAAGGGCGTCGGCGACTGCGAGGACTATGTTCTGGAAAAGCGCCGCCGGCTGTCCCACATGGGCATCTCGCTGGCCGACCTGCTCATCACCGTGGTGCGCAAGCCCGATGGCGAAGGCCATTCCGTGCTGACGGTGCGCACCGACAAGGGCGACTACGTGCTCGACAATCTGACCGACAAGGTCAAGGCCTGGGACCAGACCGGCTACCGCTTCCTCAAGCGCCAGGCGATCGACAACACCGGCCGCTGGGTCTCCATCCGCGGCGGCCAGCAGGTGCTGGTCGGGTCGGTGGAGTAGGGGCTGCGGCTGCGGTTTTGAGGCGCGGCCGTTCTTGCGAGTCCCATGGGCGCTGTCGGCCATTGTAGTCAATTAGCAGAGGTCGGCGCCGCCCCTCATTGCCCTGCCGGGCATTTCTCTCCGTATAGTGACGGGGAGAAGATGCTGTCATCGCCGCTTTCGCCAATCACCAACGCCGCAAGACAAGCGCCAACCGCGCGGCTGTTCCCTTCTCCCCATCACTATACGGGGAGAAGGTGCCGGCAGGCGGATGAGGGGCGGCGCCAACATAGACAGCCACCCACCTCACGCATCCCTCCCGAAAAATTTCCACACCTCTCCATGAACCATTTCCGTCCGCCCGGCGACACACAGCCGTGAACGACGAAAACCCAACAATGGAGACTTCAAATGACTGCTTTCCTGCGCAACACCCTTCTCGCCTTCGCTGCCGTGTCGGCCCTGGGCGGATCCGCAATGGCCGACCAGACGGTCAGCTGCGTCCACACCAACCTCAATGATCTCTGGGCCGGCCGTTGTTGCGGCACTGCAGGCGCGTCGGACTGCCTGGGCGGCGGCAACAATGGCCACGGCCATGGCGACCCCGGCACAAAGGGCGGCAACCCCAATGGCAGCACGGCCGGCAAGCCCTGATCCCGCCACAGTGGCCCGCCGGCTGCCGCCGGCGGGCCCTGTTTTTGCGCTCCGGCAGGCCGTCGCGAAATCCGTGTAAAACCTGCTACTTCAGCCGGCCAAGCGCGGCGCGGATCGAGGCGGTGATGCGGCGCAGCTCCGCTTCGTCGAGCTTCTCGATGTTCTCGGCCAGGAGATTGGCGAGCTCGGTGGCGGCGGGATTGAGACCCGACGTGTCTAGCCGAACACGCGGGTGCGAGGCTTCGGCCAGCCGCGCCAGCTCCTCGGCATCGTCCCAGATGATGTTGAAATAGCCGATGATCTTCTGGATCAGCGTCCAGGTCGGCGCGCCGCGCCTGCCATGCTCGAGCGCCGAGAGGTAGGCGGCGCTGACGCCGATTGCCGCGGCCATGTCCTTCTGGCTGACGCCGCGCTCGCGCCGCAGCGCCCGCAGCCTCTCGCCGAACGGCGTCATGCGGCCTGCCCTCCAGCCCTCATGAGCGTGCCCGCCGCAGCCTGATATAGAGCGCGCCCGCGCCGCCATGGTTGCGTGCGGCATGGTCGTGGCTGGAGACCAGCGGCCGGAAGGCCGGCGTCGACAGCCAGGCGGGCACCGCGCGCCGCAGCACGCCGTCGCCGCCGGAGGACGACCCCTTGCCGGTAATGACCAGGACATAGCGGATGCCGCCGGCATGCGCCCGGTGCAGGAACGAGAACAGCAGCGAATAGGCCTCGTCCTGTGTCATGCCATGCAGGTCGACGCGGCCCTCGATCGGCAGCCGGCCTTTCGACAATTTGTCCAGCGTCGGCTCGTCGAGGCGATGGGTGACATGCTGCACCTTCGGCTTTGCCGCGCCCGCCGCATTGGCGGCGGGCTGGGCCGCCTGCGGCGCCGCCGGCTTGGCCTCGATGGCCATGTCGGGAATGTCGACCGAGGCCCTGCCCTTGAGCGGCTTGGCCGTGCGCGCCACCAGGTTCCACAGCACCCGGTCGTCTTCGCTCAGCCTGTCCGGGCGCTTGCTCATTTGGCGCCCCCGGCCAGCGCGCGGGGCACCAGCGCATAGAAATCGGCGGCGTTGCGCACCACGCCGGCGATCTCGCCGGCGGCATCGCCCGAGCCGGCGAAGAGGTCGCCGCGCGCCGGGCCGATGATGGCCGAGCCGGTGTCCTGCGCGATCATCAGGCGGCGGAACGGTTTTGCGTCGAAGGCGGTCAGCGTCGGCGCGTCGATGTAGAAGGGCGTGCCGAATGTGTGCAGCAGCCGGTCGACCGCGACCGAGCGGCCCGGCGTCAGCGGCACCTTGGCGGCGGCGATCGGGCCGAGCGCGGCGTCTTCGACATCGGCCTCGCGGAAGAAGATGTAGGAGCGGTTCTGCCACAGGATCTCGTCGATGCGCTGCGGATGTGCCTTGAACCAGGCGCGGATCGACTGCATCGTCACCTGCGCCAGCGGGATTTCGCCGAGCTCGCTCAGTACCTTGCCGGGTCCTGTAAAACGCTGGCCCGACTTGGCAGCGTAGGTGACGCGGCGCAGCCGGCCGTCGGTCATGGCGAGCCGTGCCGCACCCTGCACATGGATGAAGAAGGCGTCGACCTTGTCGGCCAGCCAGGCGATCTCCAGCCCTTGGCCGGCAAGCGCCCCGCGCTCGATAGCGCCACGGTGGAAATACTCGGCCAGTCCGTCCGCCGTCCGGCGCGCGAAGGCGAGGTAGGGATCCATCCCGGCGGGCCGGTTGGCGTCGTCGACATCGACGAGATCGGCCGGCCGCGACAGCAGCGGCACGACGAAGCGCTCCGTGCGCACCGGCGAGGCCTCGACCTGCGGCTCGTAGAAGCCGGTGACGAGGCCGGCGCCGCTCTCGGGGCGGACCAGCATGGGGACAAAATGGCGCTCGAAGAAGGCGCGGGCTTCCGCTCGGGTCGCAGGCGAAGCGCCGCGCGCCTCCGCATAAGCCGCCGTGAAGGCGCCAAAATCGACGCCGAGCGCGCCGCTGCGATAGGGCTTTACCGGCGCATGGAAGGCGGAACGGCGAAACGCGGCGAAGGCCGGCACAGCGTCGTCATCGCCCCAGCCAGGCAGATCGTCGAAGGATTTTTCGATGAAGAGAGGCGATAGCGACACCGGAGCCCCGTCGCTTTAAAGCGCGTCGTGTTTGAAGAGGGTCATGCAACGCGCTTGGAGTCTTGATTTTGCTGCAAGTCGTTGTCCCAAAACCGCTTCGCACCTTTGGGCGACATGCATCGGGGCTCAGTCTTCTTCTTCGGTGGCGACGAGCTTCCAGTTCGGATCGCGCGAGCGCGTGTCGCGGGCGAAGGTCCAGACATCCTTGACCTCGGCCACGGTTTCCGGATCGCCGTCGATCACCGTGCCGGCCTTGTCGCGCGTCGCCGAAATCAGCTCGCTGATGATGCGCAGCGTCACATGCGCCTCGCCGCCCTTCATCTCGGCCGAGACGATATCGGCCTTGTCGATGCCGACGAAGGAGGACTGGATCTTTTCCGACTTGGCCTCGCGCTCGCCGATTGCGGCGACGAAACCGTCGAACACCTCGCGCGACAACAGGTTCTTCAGCGTTTTGCGGTCGCCATCGGCATAGGCCATGACGATCATCTCATAGGCCATCTTGGCGCCGTCGATGAAACCCTTCGGGTCGAAGGACGGGTCATTGTCCTTGATCGCGCGCAGGCCCTTGTTGAGGTCGGTGTCGGGCTTGGCGAAGGCGTCGATCGCCGTATAGGCGTCGGCCGGCGCCGGCTCGCCGGGCAGGCGCTTGCGCGGCAGCGAAACGACATTTTCGGGCTTCTGCGTGGCGTCCTTGTCGGTGCGCGCCGCCGAGTAGGGGTCGAAGGGCGGCCGCTCGCTACCGGTCCGACGGCCCAGCACGTTGCGCAGCTGGAAGAAGATCACCACCGCCGCGATCAGGAAGAAAATCGTGCCGAAGTCGAAGAAGCCCATATCTTCCGCCAATCAATCCCTGCCTCTAGGCCGGACCATCCGGCCAACAGGCCGCGGTCGCATAGCGTTCAACATTCAAAGCATATAGAACGCAAGGTGCAATCATTCAAATTAAAGGCAGGCATACCTATCTAACAGCCTCAGTGCCAGCGGCGATTGGCCGCCAGGGGCCAAAACAATCGAAACGACCAACAAGGTTGGCAAGACTTGCGCATTTCGCTGCTTCCCCTTTTTCTTCTCGCCCTTCCGCTCATGGAAATCGCCGGTTTCGTCATCGTCGGCCGTGAGATCGGCGCGCTGGCGACGGTCGGCCTGGTGCTGGCCTCCAGCATCGCCGGCGTGCTTCTGCTCCGCCACCAGGGTTTCGGCGTCATGGCGCGGGTACGCGCCGAGATGGACGCCGGCCATGATCCCAGCCGCCATCTCGCCCACGGCGCCATGATCGTGGTCGCCGCGATCCTGCTGATCATCCCCGGTTTCATCACCGACATCATCGGCCTGCTCCTGTTCCTGCCGCCGGTGCGCGACCTTGCCTGGCGCCGGTTCAAGGGCCGCATCGTCGTCGCCACCGATTTCTCGGCCGGCGGTTTTCGCCGGTCGCGCGACAGGGTCATCGACCTCGACGACGGCGACTATTCGCGCGAGGACGATTTCAAGCGCGGCCCGGATCACAATTCGCCGTGGCGGCGGCTGAAGGACGATTAGGTTACCGCCCTCCTAAAAGCAGACCTCTGACCATCATCGGTTCGCCACCCGGAAATCATGATAGGCCAACTCATAGGTCTTCTGTTCGAAACCAGGCCATTCCTGCTGCAAAGCGGCTGCTGAGCCTGCTCTAGAGAAATCCGCATCCATCATCAGCGCCCATGCTTTTTGGCTTGTTAATTTGCGAGCTGCCTCAATGGCTTCCAGGAGCCGGGTGTCGGTTGCGTCGGGGTGGACCGCCTTCAAGCGCAGGATCATCATTTCACGCGGATCAAATCTCAATATGGTACGGCGCGGGCCGATAAACGGCTTGGGCTGCACAGCGGGATCCTCAACGAAAGCGGCGTTGCGGAGTCCAGCGTCGAACTCGATCATATTGAGCAGAAACTCATTCCGTAAGGCGATGTATGCTGCATCCCAGAGCGGCAACTCCGCCATCTTGTCGAAAATGAGCTTCGCCTCGGGTACCGACCGCAGCCTGGCCGTCAATAGTTCGGGTGTGATCATAATCAAACTGTCTTTGCGCGTATCGAAAGTGGATTCTATGACTCTGACCGCTGCTGGGTCCTCTGCGACGCGCACGATAACACTCCAAACGGACGCGGCCACTACCACAAGGCGGCAAACCTTGTCTTGTCATGCCGACCATGGTAGCGAACGCCCGATTTCAATTCGGTCAGCAAGGCTGCCCAGGGGAAAAGGATATAAGGCTCATGGCCAGCAATGATGACGCGCCGACCGGCGCAGCCAACGGCAACGGGAACGCGGCGCAGCCGTCGCTCAACGTGCTCGCCCAGTATGTGAAGGACCTGTCCTTCGAAAGCCCCGGCGCGCCGAACTCGCTGCGCGGCCGCGACAAGGCGCCCGGCATCGCCATCAACGTCAATGTCAACGCCAATCCGCTTTCCGACAAGCAGTTCGACGTCAATCTGACGCTGAACGCCAAGGCCTCCTTCGACCAGGAAGTGCTGTTCAATGTCGAGCTGGTCTATGGCGGCGTCTTCGCCATTTCGGGCTTCCCGCAGGAGCACATGCTGCCGATCCTGTTCATCGAATGCCCGCGGCTTTTGTTCCCCTTCGCCCGCCAGATCATCGCCGAGGCCACCCGCAATGGCGGCTTCCCGCCGCTGATGCTCGACCCGATCGACTTCGCGCAGATGTTCCAGCAGAAGATCGCCGAGGACCAGGCCGCGTCGAAGGTCCAGGTGAGCTGAGGTTTATCCTCCTCGTTTCTGAAAAGCCCGGCCTCGCGCCGGGCTTTTTTGTTGGCCACGGCCGGCCGGGTCCCGCTGCTTCGCGGCGTCCCGGCGTTTGCTGCCTTTCATCGTGCCCCAGGCACGACGAATTCACTTCGTGGACCGGCACTCACCCTGCGGAGCAGCGCACAACTCCTGCGGATTCCAGAACACTCCGCTACGTCACCCCGCCCTATCATCGCCGCCTCAGGCAAAGGCGTCCCGGCGGTCGTAGCCGTTCCGCGTCGGCGATCCGCCGGGACGAGCCTGCTTCCGTGCAAGCCCCAAAACCCCAGCGCTTTTGGGCGGCCTGCACCAACGACAAAGGGAACGACGATGAGATTCATGCTGACCGACCGCAAATTGCATCCGCAGGCCAAGCCCGTCGCCGAGGATTTCAAAACCGGCGGCATCAGCCGCCGCGAATATCTGGCGCTGATGGCCGGCCTCGGCGTCAGCGCCGCCGGCGCGTTTGCGCTCGGCGGCCTCGCCGCGACGCCGGCCCGCGCCGCCGAACCGAAGAAGGGCGGCACCTTGCGCGTCGCCATGAACGTCAAGGGTTTCAAGGACCCGCGCACCTTCGACGGCGTCGAAATGTCCAATGTCGCCCGCCACTGCAACGAATATCTGGTGCGCTGGAACACCGATTTCTCGTTCGAGCCCTGGCTGCTCGAAAAATGGGAGATGAGCGACGACGCCAAGACGCTGACGCTGCATGTGCGCAAGGGCATTTCCTGGTCGAACGGCGACGCCTTCAACGCCGACGATGTCGTCCACAACCTCACCCGCTGGTGCGAGGCCGGGGTGGCCGGCAATTCGGTCGCCGCGCGCATGGGCGCGCTGGTCAATGCCGACACCAAGAAGGTGGTCGATGGCGGCATCGAGAAGGTCGACGACCACACGATCAAGCTCAACCTGCCGAAGCCCGACATTTCGCTGATCGCCGGCATGGCCGACTATCCAGCGCTGATCATGCACCGCTCCTATGAGGGCGACGGTGATCCGATGAAGGCGCTCGCCATCACCACCGGCCCCTGCGAACTGGTGAAATGGGACGCCGAGACGGGGGCGGAGGTCAAGCGCAAGGACAAGCCGTGGTGGAAGGGCGAGTTCTATCTGGATGGCATCCAGTGGATCGACTACGGCTCCGACCCCAACGCCATGCTGTCGGCCTTCGAATCCGGCGAGATCGATACCGACCACGAAACCGCCTCCGACGCCGTCGCGCAGACCGACAAGATGGGGCTGAAGAATTCCGAGATCGCCACCGGCTCGACCATCGTCGCCCGCTTCAACATCGGCAACGCGCCCTATGACGACATCAAGGTCCGCCGCGCCGCGCAACTCGCCGTCGACAATTCGGCCGTGCTGGCGCTCGGCCTCGGCGGCCGCGGCAAGCCCGCCGACAACCACCATGTCGGCCCCATGCACCCCGAATATGCCGATATCGGCCCGGCCAAGCGCGATGTGGCGGAGGCCGAGAAGCTGCTCGCCGCCTCCGCCAAGCCGGACCATGAATATGAGCTGATCTCGGTCGACGTCGAATGGCAGAAGAGCACCGGCGACGCGATATCAGCGCAGATGCGCGAGGCCGGCCTCAAGATCAAGCGCACCGTGCTGCCCGCCGCCACCTTCTGGAACGACTGGAGCAAATACCCCTTCTCCTGCACCGAATGGCTCGGCCGCCCGCTCGGCGTCCAGGTGCTGGCGCTGGCGTACAAATCAGGCGCCGCCTGGAACGAAAGCGCCTATGCCAGCAAGGAATTCGACGACCTGCTCGACAAGGCGCTCGCCACCCCCGACGCCAAGGCGCGCAAGGAGATCATGGCCGGCATCGAAAAGAACCTGCGCGATTCCGGCATCATCATCCAACCCTACTGGCGCTCGGTCTACCGGACCTATCGCAAGGGCGTGGAGGGCTGCGAACAGCACCAGGCGCTGGAGCAGCATTTCGAGAAGGTGTGGATTGAAAGCTGAGGCCCCGACGCTGGTCTTCCCTTCTCCCCTTGTGGGGTGAGGGGCGGTCCGCGTCAGCGGACGGAAAGCCAATTGCTTGGCTTTCCGAGCCTCGAACGCCCTGAGCCTGCGAAGGGCCGGGGGCGCGGGCGCTGGTCTTCCCTTCTCCCCTTGCGGGAGAAGGTGGATTGCCGCGAAGCGGCAAGACAGATGAGGGGTGCGTGACGGAGTGAGGCTTTGCTATTTAAGGCTTTGAGTCCGTAACTTTCGACGGTATCGCCAAGCTGAAACACCCCTCATCCGTCTCGGCGCTGGCGCGCCGATCCACCTTCTCCCACAAGGGGAGAAGGAAGGCGCGCTCCCCTCACCGCCCCTCCCTCACCAACGTCCAGATCCACCCGATAAAAGTCAGCACCAGGAACGGATAGCCTGCCGCCGGCAGCGGCGACGAGGTCGGCAGCAAGGGCGCGCGCCACAGGATCATGCAAGCCGAGACGACAAACAGCACGGCGGCGACGAGCGCCGTGAGCCGCATCCACAGCGCAAAAGTCTTCGGTGCGCTGACCATGACCAGCCCTGCCGCCCAAAGCGAAATGCCGCCGACATAAGAAGGCACGCTGGCCTCCAGTCCCGCCGCATTGCCCGCCAACAGCAGGCTCTCGCCGGCCAGGAAGGTCAGGAAGCCCGCAGCGACGCAATCATGGCCCAGCCGCTGGTATTTCATGGTGAGCAGCGCGGTGGCGACGACCAGTGCCACGCCGTCGATCGTCCAGAGCGTTTCACGCAGCGGCGCGCTGGCGACGAAGGTGCCGGCAAGGCCAAAGGCGCCACCGATGGCGAGGCCGAGAGAGGCGATGGTGTCTGATGTGGTGCGCACGTGGTGTGTCCCCCGAGCCGGGTTGAGGATACTTCAAGGGGGTGACTTCTCAAAGGGTCGGCTAAGAGCGTTGATGCAAGCTAGCTTGACTACTGCAACGCCACATCGGACCTGCGCTGTACGCTTCCGGGGTTGGCGCTACCCAAATATCTGTAGTTCTCTAACCAACGCTCATTGTTTGAGTCTAGCCTCCCCAGCTTCGCACCTCCGCCAGTAATCCTCGTCCATAGTTGGCAAGAATCCACCTGACTTCATCATTTCATCGAGGCATCTAAGTGTTTCTTCAATGTTAAGGACTCCCGTCGCCAACAGACTGCACAATATTCCTATCGAACCAATGACTTTATCTTTCCCGATAACCCTCTCCGCCACCTGCCTTGCTCGGCGGTCATCGCATACAAAGCAGATATCTTGATTCCGACATGCGAGTATCGAGTGCGCCTCCCCCTGGCCGATGTTCTCGGCTCGGACAAACTCCTGAAGCTCTTCAGGATCCACTTCACTATCGCACAAACCGCACCGACTGGCAGATTGAAGAGCATCGAACAGCTCTCGATAGAGGCCGTTCATCTCAATCTGAACAGCGCCAACGATTGCCTTCTGTCCCTTCAAAAACTCGAGTACTGTCTCAAGAAGCCCGCAGTTAACGAGATTAATCCAGCTACAGGTATCAAATCGTACGCTATCGGATAAATTCATATACTTCGTTCACCGTATATCCAAATATATTTGCTACGCGGCTAACAGAATATACCCCATCTTCAATTCTGGATTTTACGAATAATTTCAAAGCCGGAGACAGGACGGGAATTTCATCATAATTATCTTTGGCAGGAAGGGTGCGCATATAAGATTCTGCGCTCTCAAAACTTTTCCTAATTTCAGTCAAAAGACGAGCCGTGACGCCCCTATCTATGATCCGAGTCTGCTCCAGTCTATTTCCCGCCGCCTCAAAGCTGACTCCGAAAAAGCGGGCGATGTAGGCAATCTCTACTGACGATATGGAGTCGTCCTTTTGCTCAAATAGCGACTTAAATGCGCTGATGAATCTCGTAATACCAAACACTGGCATCAGCAGGCACGAGGCGAAGGCGTTAGCTAACTTCTCATCGTCGGCCATACCCGCTTCATCCTCAAATATGTTTTCGTCGATTATCGGCCTACTACGGCAATGCCCAAAAATGATATGCGCCAGTTCGTGGGCTACGGTGAACCTCATTCTTGGAATATACTGAGCGGATACAAATATTAGATTCACATTGTTGACGCTAACGCAGGCCCCATCTACACCGAGGCCTCTGAGCTTAATTACATGCGCTAACCCCGAATCACTAATAGCCCTAGAAATGTCGCGTATGGGATCTATCTCTTGTTCGAGATGGAATAGTCTTCTCACCACGAGCGACGTATCATCAATCGACCTCAAATTGTCGGTCGTTGCCTTCATCTCGATTTGAATATTCCGGTTGTCTGGTCCGGCTTCATTGGTCAGGAAGTCCGTGACCAATCGCACCCGCATTTCGGACGAGTAGAACATGTCTGGATGGCTGGACGATCGAAGACGCATGTCTGCCACGCCAGTGCTGTCATCGAAGTCACCGAGCGCATCAACGGGAATGCGCAGGTATTTCCCCAAAGCGAGCAGTTCGCTAAGATTGGGGTTTGATCCCTGCGATATGGAACGCAGCCGGTCTACCGCGATTCCGGTTCGCTTGGAGATAGTCGGGAATCGGGGTTCCAAGCGAGAAATTTTGCTTCTCACTTGATCACTTTCCCGACTTGATATCGCTCAGCCATGCAAGCATGGTATCGACCTCTAATTCCCCTATTTTGGACATACGCCCAATCACGTCAATTGGCCTATTTCCGGCCTTGCCAACGACTCGCTGCAAGATGGGCAAAGTTTCATTTCGACTGCGTTGAACCTGTTCCGGGGTCTCCAAGTTTATTGATTTGCCGCCTACGATGAAATTTTCGACGCGGCGATCAAACCCATCTTTCGGGTGGGTGTCTAAGGGGTGTTTGTCGCCATCCTTCGAAACCACAACGTTTCCGACCAGGAGCCCTTCCGCCGTCAAGGACAATCGGTTCTCTGGAAACCTCGCGTGAGCTTCTAACGCACTTATTTTTTCGGCCACCTGCATCCCGCCTATGATGTACTGCTGAAATCTTTCAATCTTCCCGCTAACGACAAATATCCAATCGCCTACAGACACAGCTCTGCGAATATTTGGCATACAAGCTCCCAATGTAGGTACCGGACCAAACATTGGATCTTTTAGAAATCGACCCGCACCTGGATCGGCGCCTTGGCCAGTGATGTAGACGTAGCCGCTCATCCGCTATCCTCTTGAAAATCTCATGTTAAGCTATGATCTGTATTCTGTCTATTGAAGCAAAAAGCGTCAGCTTGATGAGCCATCTGCTACTGGACCCACAAGAGTACCCCGCTGGCATTGCGATCTGGGGTGGTGTCGAACCTATTTTTATGACCGCGCATAGGCCCAATGAAGAGGCCGGGATACACATTCACGCACGCAAATTGCCGGTAGCTGAAAAAGATATCGATCAGAGCTTTGATGAAGTCACCTTCAGGGACTGCACTTGGGGGAGAGATATACAGATCGATCAAGATGCCGCTGTGGGATTTATGATCTCTCAGATACTCGGCGTAAATATGCGGCATGTCATTTGCATCAATTGTGCGAGCGACATTTTTCTCGGACGCCAGTTTGCCGCCTATCCATCAACGAGTCACACATGTCCTTCCTGTTCAACTGTCAACACGACCGTCGAGGAGGCTGTGGCCAATCCGTTGATAACTTTGCGGGAGAGGTATTCAAGCCGGATCGAACCAGCTGTTATCTCGCCCAATCGCCCGTTGTCGCTATCGTGGGATAAGTTTCCCGGCGGGATAGATATTTGGGGATCTAATCAAGCGATAATTTGGAACGCTCAAAAGCCGGAAGAGGAAGGACTCCACGTACATTGGTACGCGAGTGATGGAACTATGCTACGGGACGACACTTTTGATTCCGTGACGCTTGGAGCGATCAAGGTCGATGTCAAAGCCGCCCGACTTTGGATGGCACAACGTGAGGTCCATCGACTTCGCGCAGCTACTAGATCTATTACCTGCAAGGAATGTGGGAACCAAGTGTGCGACGAAGGCATCCAAGCCCGCGTCCCATCCACTACTCACAGATGCGCTACGTGCGCACATATAGCGCAGTCGACGAGCCCTATCATCGCAAATCCAATGCCGGCTACCGTCAAGTTGCTAATGGACAGTTGGAAGCTAGCTCAAAAGTAAGCATCTCTGGGGAAGGCTGAGTGCGATAGCCAGAGGCTCACCGCACTGCCGCAACCCCCGGGGTGGGACCCGCTGCCTCCGGCAGCTCCCACCCGGACTTGCGCTCGCATCGACCCACCGGGTCGATGCGTCCGGCCGGAGGCCGGACCGCTCAATCGCCCATCTTCAGCGCCTGGATAAACGCCTCCTGGGGAATATCCACCTTGCCGAACTGGCGCATCCGCTTCTTGCCTTCTTTCTGCTTGTCCAGCAGCTTGCGCTTGCGCGAGACGTCGCCGCCGTAGCACTTGGCGGTCACGTCCTTGCGCAGCGCCGAGATGGTTTCGCGGGCGATGACCTTGCCGCCGATCGCGGCCTGGATCGGGATCTTGAACAGATGGTGCGGGATCAGCTCCTTCAGCTTCTCGCACATCTGCCTTCCGCGCTTTTCCGCCGCCGTGCGGTGGACCAGCATGGAGAGCGCGTCGACCGGCTCCTCATTCACCAGGATCGACATCTTCACCAGGTCGCCCTCGCGGTAGTCGGTGAGATGATAGTCGAACGAGGCGTAGCCCTTGGAGATCGACTTCAGCCGGTCATAGAAGTCGAAGACGACTTCGTTGAGCGGCAGGTCGTAGGTCAGCATGGCGCGCTTGCCGACATAGGAGAGGTCGGCCTGGATGCCGCGCCGGTCCTGGCAGAGTTTCAATATGCCGCCGAGATAGTCGTCGGGGGTGAGGATGGTGGCGCGGATCCACGGCTCCTCGATGGCCGAGATCTTCACCACGTCGGGCATGTCGGCCGGGTTGTGCAACTCCTTCACCGAGCCGTCATTGAGCAGCAGCCTGTAGACGACGCTCGGCGCGGTGGCGATCAGGTCGAGGTTGAACTCGCGCTCCAGCCGCTCCTGGATGATTTCGAGGTGCAACAGGCCGAGGAAGCCGCAGCGATAGCCGAAGCCGAGCGCGGCGGAGGTTTCCATTTCATAGGAGAAGGAGGCGTCGTTGAGGCGCAATTTGCCGACGGCGGCGCGCAGATCCTCGAAATCGGCGGCGTCGACCGGGAACAGGCCGCAGAACACCACCGGCTGCGCCGGCTTGAAGCCGGGCAGGGCCTGCGCGGTCGGGCGCTTGTCCTCGGTGATGGTGTCGCCGACGCGGGTGTCGGCCACTTCCTTGATCGAGCCGGTGAAGAAACCGAACTCGCCGGGGCCAAGCTCTTCGACATTGATGCGGGCGGGCGTGAACACGCCGGTGCGCTCGACCAGGTATTTGGCGCCGGTGCCCATCATGCGGATGGTCTGGCCCTTCTTCAGCACGCCGTCGATGATGCGCACCAGCACGATGACGCCGAGATAGGCGTCGTACCAGCTGTCGACCAGCATGGCCTTCAAGGGTGCTGTCGCATCGCCCTCGCGCGGCGGCGGCAATTGGTGGACGATGGCTTCCAAGACATCCGGAATGCCAAGGCCCGTCTTGGCCGAGATCAGCACGGCGCCGGAAGCGTCGATGCCGATCACCTCCTCGACCTGCTCGCGGATGCGCTCGGGCTCGGCGGCCGGCAGGTCGACCTTGTTCAGCACCACGACGATCTCGTGGTTGTTGTCGATGGCCTGGTAGACATTGGCGAGCGTCTGCGCCTCGACGCCCTGCGAGGCGTCGACCACCAGCAGCGAGCCCTCGCAGGCGGCCAGCGAACGCGACACTTCATAGGCGAAGTCGACATGTCCGGGCGTGTCGATGAGGTTGAGGATATAGTCCTCGCCATTGTTGGCGCGGTATTTCAGCCGCACGGTCTGCGCCTTGATGGTGATGCCGCGCTCGCGCTCGATGTCCATCGAGTCCAGCACCTGCTCCTTCATGTCGCGCAGCTCCAGACCGCCGGTGGACTGGATCAGGCGGTCGGCGAGCGTGGATTTGCCATGGTCGATATGGGCGACGATGGAGAAATTGCGGATGTGGTCGAGGGGCGTGCTCATGTCGCGCGCTTTAGCAGGGGTGGCTTGCGGCGGCAAGGCTTGCGGCGCAAGGGCGGCGCCTTCGATCACAAAGCGGTGAGCCGCGCCAAATGCCGGTCCCGGCGGCCGCGGATGCTTAAACTTTGATCGATCGCGTTAGACCTTGGTTTGCTGCCGCGTGGTATATGCGGCATCACTAATATCCGCGGGGTAAAAAAATGCTGAAAATTGCAGGCGGGTTCGCCCGTTCGCGCAGCGGCTCGATGATGCCGCTGTTTTTCCTGAGCCTGGTGCCCTTGATCACCGCCGTCGGCTTCTCCGTCGACTATACCAATGCCGTCGAGACCCGCTCCAACATGCAGGAAGCGCTGGATGCCGCGACGCTGGCCATCACCACGCTGCCGCCGAGCACGACGCAGCCGGTCCGCCAGCAAGCGCTGCAGGACAATTTCACCGCCAACAACGGCCAGGGCACCACGACGCTGGTGAGCTTCAACGTTGCCGCCGACGGCACCGTCACCGCGCAGACCTCGGCCAGCTTTGCCATGCCGACCAATTTCATGACCATCGCCCGGATCAACACCGTGCCGGTCGCCGTCGCCTCGGGTGTCAACAAGGCGCCCGGCCTGGTGCAGGCGACGTTCAAGATCGACAAGGTGTCGGGCTACTGGAACAAGATCATGACGCTTTACGGCACGGCCTTCAGCGCGACGACGTCGCAAAAGCTGATGACCGCCAGCTATGTCTACTCGCCCTACACCTATTCATACAAGGTGAACGGCAAGTCCTATTCCATGACGGAACCGAAGGGTTACGGCACGACGACGATCTCGCTTGTCAATGGTTCGACATCGACGATAGTCCAGACGCAGACATGCTCGACCATCGGTGCGACGGCCGCTTTCACCAGCCCGCCGTCGGGTGCGATCCTGAGCGCCGGGCAGTACGACAGCAACAGCGGCAAGACGGTGTATTTCCAGACCACATGCGTCACCACCAACGTGCCGGCCACCGGTGCCGGCGCCGCCGTCGACGTCAGCCAGATGGGCCAGCTTTACCTGCAGATGGATGTCACGACCGGCAACAAGGCAACGTTCAAATCGAACGACGCCACCACCTCCGACCACCTCTATCTGGGCACCACACCCACGCCCTTGACCGAGGTCGCCGCGGGCAAGCTCATCGACATCTTCAGCGTCGTGCCTTGCTCGCAGACCAGCTACCAGGCCTGGGAAGACGGCGGCACCACCCTTCCCGCGGATTATACCAATGCCGACTTCGTCTACAACATCTCCGGCAAGTGCGACTTCAACCAGCGCCCGTCGCTGACGGCGCTGACGCAGTAAGGGGCGCTGCTGATCTTCCTTCTCCTCTTGTGGGAGAAGGAAGGGCGGGCGAGGCCAGTGACTCGGCCTCGGGCGGTGGATCGCCGCGCAGCGGCGAGACAGATGGTTGGACGGAGCGCTGGGTCTGGCTAATCTGGCGCCATGCCGCATCAACCCGTCACCTCAGCCAAACGTAGATTTGCTCGCTCGCTCCGGCGCGAGATGACGGAAGCGGAAGGCAAGCTCTGGCAGGAGCTGCGCGACCGCAGGCTCGACCGGATAAAATTCCGGCGCCAGGCGCCTATCGGAAGATACGTCGCCGATTTCGTTTGTCCCGAAGCTCGACTGATCATCGAGATCGACGGCAGCCAGCATGCGGAGTCGGACACGGACCAGATCCGCAAGACCGAACTCGAGGCCAAGGGCTTTCGGGTTCTGCGTTTCTGGAATGACGATGTCCTGAAAGACCTCAACGCCGTCTGCGACACGATCATCGCCTATGTAAGGGACACCAGTCTGCAGCCCTGGCGGTGATGGCGCGCCTTTCCTTCTCCCCTTGCGGGAGAAGGTGGATCGCCGCGTAGCGGCGAGACGGATGAGGGGTGTTCCAGCGGAGTGAGACGTCGGCATTCCCTGGAACACCCCTCATCCGACCTCGCTTCGCGAGGCCACCTTCTCCCACAAGGGGAGAAGGGAAGACCAGGCTCAATGCGCACTCAATCTTGATTGGCACGGTATTGGCGGACAGGGTCGGCGGGGCCTAGCCTGGGGCACGTCAACTCCTGGAGAAGAACCCGATGCCTGATTCCGTGCTGCGTGTGTCCATCCTGCGCTGCGATGCAGCGAAGTTCGCGTCGTTGCGAGAGATGATGGTGGACGCCGAAGCAGAGCTTCGGCCCGGCATCGAGGCCCTGCCGGGGCTGCTCGTCTTCTACGCCGGCGCCGACGAGGCGACATCGTCGCTGATCAACACGAGTAGGTGGGACACGCTGGAGCACGCCAGGCAACTCGATACGTTCCAGCCCATGCTGGATGCGGGAAAGCGTTTTGTCGCCGAAGGCGCAAGGTTCGAGCGGCCGATCATGCACTACACCTCGCTGTGGCGTTTCGGGCCGCTTGCGTAGGCGGTAGTAGCTCCCCCTTCTCCCCTTGTGGGAGAAGGTGTCGCCGAAGGCGACGGATGAGGGGTGTTCCAGGGAACGCCAACGCCTCACTCCGCTGGAGCACCCCTCATCCGACCTCGCTTCGCGAGGCCACCTTCTCCCGCAAGGGGGAGAAGGAAGAGGCGCTCCAATCACAAACCGGTGAGCGCTGTAACGAAGCGGCAGATGGCAGCGAAATGGGGGAATGACCGGCGCATCTCAGCGCCCCCACGGAGCCCGCCCTATGCCGAGATCCTCAAAGTTCATTGCCCTGTCCAGCCTGGGGGCGTTGGCGCTCGCAGCCTCGCTCGGTGCCGCCGCCGCGCAGCCGCTCAGCGTCGTCGAGCTGTTCACCAGCCAGGGCTGCTCGTCCTGCCCGCCGGCCAATGCCAATCTGATCAAGGTCAAGGACCAGCCAGGCGTGCTGGCGCTGTCCTTCAACGTCACCTACTGGGATTATCTCGGCTGGAAGGACACTTTTGGAAAACAGGAGTTCACCCAGCGCCAGGTTTCCTACGAGCCGCCGCTCGGCCATGACGGGCCATTCACGCCGCAAGTGGTGGTCAACGGCCATGCCGATGTCGTCGGCGCCGCACCGGGCGAGATCGAGCATCTGATTTCCGCGACCGGCAAGACCGGCGGCCCCTCGCTGTCGCTCGAGGGCGGCAAGGTGACGATCGGCGCCGGTGCCGCACCGGGCGGCAAGGCCGATGTGTGGCTGGTACGCTATGCCAAGGGCGTCGTGCAGGTGCCGGTGGCGCGCGGCGAAAACACCGGGCGCACGCTGCCGCATGCCAATGTCGTGCATGCGCTGGAAAAACTCGGCAGCTGGACCGGCGGCGCCACCGCCTATGCGCTGCCGGCCGCGCCCGGTGGCTTGAGCACCGCCGTGCTGGTGCAATCGCCGGGCGGCGGACCGATCCTGGCCGCCGCCACCAACTGATTTTCTTTCTCTTCGCGCGGGGCCGCATGCAGCGGCAACGCATCACCCGGCCCGCTTGCGCGCCAAAACCCAAGGAGACATCCATGACCAAGTACCTGACCCTGCCGGCGCTCGCCTTCGTGCTCTCGGCCGCCGTTTTCGTCGCCGGCGCCCGTGCCGACGACGCGACCAACGCCATGAAGCCCGCCAATGCGATGGCCACCGACGCCATGAAGCCGGCGACGGATGCCATGAAGCCGGCGGATGCCATGAAGCCCGCGACCGACGCGATGAAGCCGGCCGACCCGATGGCCACCAATGCGATGAAGCCCGCAGCGGACGCCATGAAGCCGGCGGCGGATGCGATGAAGCCGGCCACCGACGCGATGAAGCCAGCGCAGTAAGCAGGTCGGCTGCCCCTCACCCAGCCTCCGCTTCGCTCGCCTGACCGTTCCGGGACGAGCGGCGCCAACTTTTCTTCTCCCCCTCGGGGAGAAGGTGGCCCGAAGGGCCGGATGAGGGGGAGTGCCGGCGACAGGAGCCGCCCGCACGGCAAATTGAGACCTCTTGGCGGCTTGCGTCGTATATATTGGAACAACAACAGGAGATCAGAACATGACCGGTATCGAAAAGACACGGCCGTTCTTTACCCGCGGCGCGCTGGCCGTGCTCGGTTTTGCCGCGGTGGCGGCGGCCGCCTTATGGCAGACCCCGGCGCGCTCGGCCGAGGACGCGGTGGTGATCCCGCCGCCGGCAATGGACGAGAAGGCTGCCCCGGGCAGCGAGACGGCGATCTTCGCCGGCGGCTGCTTCTGGGGCGTGCAGGGCGTGTTCCAGCACGTCAAGGGCGTCAGCAAGGCCGTGTCCGGCTATACCGGCGGCGCCAAGGATGACGCCGTCTACGAGACCGTCGGCACCGGCCGCACCGGCCATGCCGAATCCGTCGAGATCACCTACGACCCCTCGAAGGTGACCTACGGCCAGCTGCTGCAGGTCTATTTCTCGGTCGCCCACAATCCGACGCAGCTGAACTTCCAGGGACCGGATTCCGGCACCCAGTACCGCTCGACGATCTTCGCCGAGAACGACACGCAAAAGAAGATCGCGCAGAGCTATATCGAGCAGCTCGACAAGGCCAAGCTCTATCCGGCACGAATCGTCACCACGATCGAGACCGGCAAGACCTTCTATCCGGCCGAGAACTACCACCAGGATTTCCTGACGCTGAACCCGACCTATCCCTACATCGTCTACAACGACCTGCCCAAGGTGGCGAACCTGAAGCAGCTGTTCCCGGCGCTGTACAGCGACAAGCCGGTGCTGGTGCTGTCGGCCAGCAATTGAATTCAAAAAGGGGCGCGCATCTTACCTCCAAGGGTGGATACGCGCCCCTTCTATCCAGCCGGTTACATGGCCTTCATCGCGTCGCATGACACATCAGGGTTCATGTCGGCGAAGGTGCCTGTCGGGTTCTTCTTCCAGGCCCAGACATGCAGCTCGTAGAAAGGCCCCAGGCCATACCGGTTGGGCGCGCTGTTGAAGTTGAACAGCTGTCCTTCCAGGGAGGCCGGACCTTTCGAGGTGATGTATTCGACGGCCACCAGCTTGAGCTTGCCGTCTGCCATCGGCTCGTACATCACGGCCTCCGGCTTAGCGAGGTCGACGGCGGCGTCCTTCAGGTAGGCAGCGTTGACATAGTGAATGCCCATGGCGCCGCCAGTGATGCCGCTGGCGCAAGGGATCGGCGCATAGCCTTCTGCGGTGGCCTTCGCCACATCCTCGAAACGGCTGTCGGCTGCCCGCACCTTCTCATCCAGCCTACCCGTGTCATTGGCATTCGCCGCCGTTGCCGCGATCGACAGGATCGACAGGTTGATGAGGTGCCTGGTCCACACATGAATGTTCATTTTCTCTCCTGGTTTGTTGATTGCGCGCGGGGACAGCCGCCCCCGCCGCGAAGACGGGCCTGGGCTGGGCGCATCATCTGTCCGACCGGGTGAAGTCCCAGTATTGCGGTAGCTCCACGAGCTCCGGCAAGCCGATGTCGCGTCTCAGATAATCGTCCTGCGGTGGCAATCCGCGCCGGCTCGGGCGCAAGGGTGCGAACAGCAAGGCGGCAAGCCACCGGAAAAGCCGGCCCAGTAACGGGTCTCGTCCGACCGGTCTCGAAGCCGCCGACACCTCGCTGGACGCGTTGTCAGGCAAGCCGCGATCGCCGCGAAGGGCAGTTGGATGCGCATTGCCGCGATCAACGGTAAAAGTAAGGGTCAAGAACCCGCACCTCCGTGATCTTGTCGACCGGAAGCGCGTTTTTCTGGGCAGTGCTGCGGATCGCTTCCGGCGAGGGCGCATCATAGATGCAGAAGCTCTGCTTCTTGTCCGGCGAGACGAAGGATTGCACCCAGGTCACGCCCTTCTCGGCGTTGCGCATGATCACGCCGCCAAGCGCCTCGGCGCCGACATCGTTCATCGGCACGCTGAGGCCATCGGGAAATGTGCGTTCAACCACATAGCGAGGCATATTGGTTTTCCTTTTTCCATGGTTTCACGCTCGATTTGAGCGCGCCAGGACATTGACCACGCTCGCCATGGACGCGCATCGGAGCCTTTCCCTATGTTTTGTGGGAAGATTCCCTATAATGGCGACGTTATGTGTGAGGTTGCACCGAAATGTGTGGAGGGTCACATTGTCGGTGATGGTCCCGGACGCTTCTGGCGGACGTCCAGGGAACCGCCGAAACACAATCCTTTCTGGGCGTATGATGATGCTTCTGGAACGGCAGACACAGCTGGCGCAGCTGGATGAACTTCTCGCAGAGGCCGCGAATGGCCGCGGCCGCGTGGTGGCGCTGTCGGGCGAGGCAGGCGCTGGCAAGTCGGCGCTTGTCGAGGCCTTCGTTGGCGGAGTTGCCGATGGCACGCGCATCTTCCGCAGCGCCTGCGAGGATTTGTCGATCCCCGATCCGCTCGGCCCGCTCTACGATCTTGCCCGCGAGGCGCAATGGGCGATGCCGCAGGCGATCGACGCGCGGCAGGGGCAGAGGTTGCCCCTGTTTTCCGACGCGCTGGGAGTCTTCGAGGCAAGGAGCCAGCCGACGCTCCTGGTCATCGAGGACCTGCACTGGGCCGATGACGCGACGCTGGATTTCGTTCGCTTCCTCGGGCGCCGCATCGCCAACACCCACATCCTGCTCGCCCTGACGGCGCGCACCGACCGCAGTGAGGGGCAGATGCGCGTGCGCCGCGCGCTCGGCGAAATCCCCGCCGGCAACGTCGTGCGCATCGATGTGCCGCTGCTGAGCGAGGCGGCGGTGCTGTTGCTTGCCAATGCCGCCGGCCGTGATGGCGATGCCATCTACCGCGCGACGGCGGGCAATGCCTTCTTCGTCACCGAGCTTTTGTGCGCGGACAATGAGATGACGCCACCCGCCAGCGTGCGCGACGCCGTCGTCGCACGGGCCGAACGGCTGTCGGCCGGCGCCCGCTCGATGCTCGATGCAGTTTCGGTGTTTCCCAGACGCGCCGACGCGTGGGCCTTGCAGGGTCTGTGCGGCGTCGCGGCTGCCGGCCAGCTCGCGGAATGCGTGTCGAACGGCCTGCTCGACGATCTCGGCGACGGCTACGCCTTCCGGCATGAGATCGCGCGCCGCGCCATCGAGATGATGCTGACGACCAGTTCCAGGAGATTGTTCAATCAGCGTGCGCTGTCGGCGCTGCTCGAGAACGGTGGTGTCGCCACCGCGCGCCTCGTCCACCACGCGGTCGAGGCGCACAATCTGCAGGCGGTGCGTGAGTTCGCACCGATTGCGGCGCGGGAGGCCTCGCGTGTCGGCGCCCATCGCGACGCCGCCGGCTACTACGAGGTTGCCCTGCGGCAGGCCGATACCTTGCCTCAAGACGAGCGCGCCGGCCTTTACGAGCAATATGCGTTCGAGTGCCATTTGATCGCTCGCATAGACGAGGCCATCAAGGCGCAGGAACAGGCACGTGTGCTGCAACAGGCGCTTGGCAACAGGCTGAAGGAAGGCGACAGCCTCAGATGGCTGTCGCGCTTCGCCTATCTTCTGGGGGACCGACAGGCAGCCGACATGTTCGGCGCCCAGGCGGTCGCATTGCTGGAAACCGTTCCGGCCAGCGCCGAACTCGCCATGGCCTATTCGAACCTTTCGCAGCTTGCGATGCTGGCCGAAAGGCTGGACGAGACCTTGTCGCTCGGCGCCAGGGCGATCGAACTCGCCGAACGGTTGAACAGGGCGGAAGTCGTTTGCCATGCTCTCAACAATGTCGGCGCCGCCGAGCAGTGGCTGGACCTGAGCAGCAGCAGGCTGCATCTTGCCCGCAGCCTCGAGATCGCGCTGGAGCAGAATTTTCAGGAACATGCCGCGCGCGCCTTCACCAACTGCGCTTGTGGCGAGATGAACCAGTTGGGCTACAGCCAGGCCCAGTCCTTCCTCGATCGCGGCATCGACTATTGCGTCGAGAACGATCTGGCGACCTGGCGCGATTACATGCGTGGCGTGCGGGCCCAGTTGTTGGTGCGCAACGGACGCTGGGATGACGCGGCTGCCGAGGCGCTGGATGTGATTGCCAACGACCGGGCGACGGCGCTGGTGCGCTATCCCGCGCTCGTGGCGCTGTCGCGGCTGAGGGTCCGCCGCGGCGACCCCTCGGCAGAGCCGCTCCTGGCGGAGATGAAGCGGTTTCTGGAGAAGGGCGCCGAACTGCAGCGGCTGTTACCCTACGCGGCTGTGATGGCCGAACTGGCCTGGCTGGGGGAGGCGGACAAGGACGAGGCGCTGCGGCTGATCGGCCTTGCCGAGGGCATGTCGCCGACCCGGGCGGTGTTCGCCGAACTGGCAAGCTGGCGGCAGATGCTGGCGCCCGATGCAGATGCGGGCGACACATCAGGCATGGCCGCGCCCTACCGGATGCTGCTGGCCGGCGACTGGCGGGGAGCGGCCGCGGCGTGGGCGGAACTCGACGCGCCTTACGAACGCGCCCTGGCGCTGGCGCAGGGCGACGAGGCGGCACAGCGGGCGGCGCTGGAGATCCTTGAGGCGCTCGGCGCCCGGCCGGTCGCGAGCCATGTGCGCGACATCATGCGGCGAAACGGCGTCATCGGCATCGCGCGCGGACCGCGCCGCACCACGCGCGCCAACAGCGCCGGCCTGACCCAGCGCCAGATGGAAGTGCTGCAGCTGATCGAGCGGGGTCTCTCCAACAAGCGCATAGCCGAGCATCTCGCCATTTCGCCCAAGACGGTCGATCACCACGTCTCGGCGGTGCTGGGCAAGCTGGATGCCGTCTCACGCGGCCAGGCGTCCGCGTCCGCGCGCGCCAGCGGGCTGATCTGAAGGCGGCAGGCCAGTTTGAACGGCCGGCCCCTCAATCGTAGGTCAGATCCGTCGCCTTGCCGCCGAACACCCGGTAGGCATAGAAGGAATAGAAGATGATGATCGGCAGCACCACCACCGTGCCGACAAGGATGATGGCCAGGCTTTCGGTCGCCGACGCCGCCTGCCATATCGTCAATCTATCGGGCACCACGAACGGGTAGAACGACCAGGCGAGGCCGGCAAAGCCGAGCGCGAAGATGGCGGCCAGCGTCAGGAACGGCGTCAGCGCATGACGGTCGTCGGGCTTCGGCAGATGGAAGGTCTGCCGCCACAGCCACAGGAACAACAGCGCCGACAGGATCGGCAGCGGCGACAGATAGAGAATCTGCGGCCAGACGAACCATTTATCGAAGATGCGCGGGCTGGCGAAGGGTGTCGCCAGCGACACCGCCGCCATGCCGAGCGCCGTCAGCACCAGCGCGGTGCGCAGCCAGCGCACCGCCTTCTTCTGCAGCTCGCCTTCCGTCTTGTAGATCACCCAGGCGGCACCCATCGCCGCGTAGGCGGCGGCCAGGCAGAACGCCACCAGCACGCCGAAGGCCATGCCGCCCAGGCCGACATCGAGGCCGAGCACATAGACGCCCAGCATATAGCCCTGCGCCAGCGAGGCGATGACGGAGCCGAGGAAGAAAATGCGGTTCCAGCGATGCTTCTTGCCGCTCGGCACCTTGGCGCGAAAATCGAAGGCGACGCCGCGCAGGATCAGCCCGACCAAGAGCACGAAGACGGGAATGTAGAGCGCGCTGAGGATGACGCCATGCGCCATCGGGAACGCCACCAGCAGCAGGCCGACGGCCAGCACCAGCCAGGTCTCGTTGGCGTCCCAGAACGGACCGATCGCCGCGATCATCGTGTCCTGTTCGCCGTCCTCGGCCACGGCGAACAGAATGCCGATGCCGAGGTCGAAACCGTCGAGAATGACATAGATCAGGATGGCGAGGCCCATCAGGCCGGCGAAGATGAGGGGGAGAGCGGTGGGCCAGTCGAAGGTCATTTTTCTTACTCCCCAGCCGCCGGCTGCGACATGGCTGCTTTCATGACGCCCGGCAGTGGTGATGAATCGCCATCCTTCGCCGCCTTCAGCGCCAGATGCACCAGCACGCCGAGATAGGCGAGCAGCAGCAGCACGTAGAGGATGAGATAGACGGCGAGCGTCAGCGCGACATGGCTGCCCGCCACCGGGCCGACGGCATCGGCGGTCTTGAGCACGCCGGTGACCAGCCAGGGCTGGCGGCCGATCTCGGTCGTGTACCAGCCGGCCAGCGTCGCCAGCCAGCCCGACAGCGCCATCGGCACCATCAGCATGGCGAGCGGCTTGGGCAGGCTATGCCGGCGCTTGAGGAAGAAGGCGGCCGACCAGGAGACGGCGAGCATCAGAAGGCCGGTGCCGACCATGATGCGAAACCCCCAGAACACCGGGAAGACCGGCGGATGATTGCCGGGATAATCGTTCAGCCCCGGCACCACGCCGTCGGTCGAGTGCCGCAGCACCAGGCTGGCGCCGTCGGGAATGGCGATCTCGAACCGGTTTTCCTTCGCCGCCTCGTCGGGCAGCGCGAACAGCACCAGCGGCACGTTGGGGCCGGTGTTCCAGTTGGCCTCCATGGCGGCGATCTTCTGCGGCTGGTGCTCCAGCGTGTTCAGCCCATGCTGGTCGCCGGCAAAGATCTGGATCGGGATCAGGATCGCGGCGGTGAAGACGCCGGTGCGCAACGCCTTCCACATCGATTCCGAGCGGTCGCCATTGAGATAACGCAGCGCCGACAGGCCCGATACCAGGAACGAAACCGTCAGACCCGATGCCAGCAGCATGTGAACGAGGCGGTAGGGCATGGACGGGTTGAAGACGATGGCCCACCAGTCGACGGCATGCGCCTTGCCGTCAATCATCTCGAAGCCGGCCGGCGTCTGCATCCAGGAATTCAGCGCGATGATCCAGAAGGCCGACAGGGTGGTGCCGCCGGCGACCAGCACCGTGGCCAGCGTGTGGACGCGGTTGGAGACGCGGCGGAAACCGAACAGCATGATGCCGAGGAAGGCCGCCTCTAGGAAGAAGGCGGTGAGGATCTCAAAGGCCAGCAGCGGTCCGGCGATGTTGCCGACATGCTCCATATAGCCCGGCCAGTTGGTGCCGAACTGGAAGCTCATGGTGACGCCGGACACCACGCCCATGGCGAAGGACAGCGCGAACACCTTCACCCAGGTGAAATAGGCGCGCATCCAGGCGGAATCGTTGGTCGCGTTGTAGCGCAGCTTGAAGAACAGCAGCACCCAGCCAAGTGCAATGGTGATTGTCGGAAACAGAATATGAAACGAAATATTCGCGCCGAACTGGATGCGCGACAGTATGAGCGGGTCCATGGCGGGCTCCGGCTGCTATTTGCTGGCGGCAGCGTATGCCCGTAATGCGAGTTGGTCAAAGCGGCGTCCTGCCGCGAGGCCGAACGCCACAGGACAATTTTACCGGTTCATGCGGTACATCTCCAGCCGCTCCCGGCACTGGCTGTCCAGAACTGTCAGCAGCGCCATTGACTTGCGGTTGCACGCGACGACATTCGGCCTATATCAGGGGACCTCTTTCAGGCAGCCGTTTTCAGCCCATGCCCTCCATTCTGTCCATTTCCGGGGTCTCCAAGACCTATGCCACCGGTTTCACCGCGCTCAAGGAAGTCAATCTCGACATCCAGCGCGGCGAGATCTTCGCTTTGCTCGGGCCAAACGGCGCCGGCAAGACGACCCTGATCTCGATCGTCTGCGGCATCGTCAACCGCTCAACCGGCACTGTTACGGTGGACGGTCACGACATCAGCAAGGATTACCGCGCCGCGCGCAGCCTGATCGGCCTGGTGCCGCAGGAACTGACCATCGACGCTTTCGAGAGCGTCTGGGCGACGGTCAACTACAGCCGCGGCCTGTTCGGCAAGCCGGCCAATCCAGGCTTCGTCGAGAAGGTGCTGCGCGACCTGTCGCTCTGGGACAAGAAGGACGCCAAGGCGATCACGCTGTCGGGCGGCATGAAGCGCAGGCTGATGATCGCCAAGGCGCTGTCGCATGAGCCGCGCATCCTGTTCCTCGACGAGCCGACCGCCGGCGTCGATGTCGAGCTGCGCCAGGACATGTGGGAGATGGTGCGCCGGCTGCGCGAGGATGGCGTCACCATCATCCTCACCACCCACTATATCGAGGAAGCCGAAGCGATGGCCGACCGCGTCGGCGTCATCAACCGCGGCGAAATCATCCTGGTCGAGAACAAGGCCGAACTGATGCACAAGCTCGGCCGCAAGCGGCTGGTGCTGGAGCTGCGCAATCCGCTGACGGCGATCCCGGAAACCTTCTCGCGCTATGCGCTGGAGCTGTCGCCGGATGGCGGGCAATTGACCTACACCTATGACAACCAAGCCGAGCGGCCGGGCGTCGCCTCGCTGATCCGCGACCTCGAGGCATCAGGCATCCAGTTCCGCGACATCGACACGCAAAACAGCTCGCTCGAGGAGATCTTCGTCAATCTGGTGAGGAGAGAGCCATGAACCTGCGCGCAGTCTGGGCGATCTACCGGGTCGAGATGGCGCGTGCCTTCCGCACCGTGCTGCAGAGCATCATCTCGCCGGTCATCTCGACATCGCTCTACTTCGTCGTCTTCGGCTCGGCCATCGGCTCGCGCATCACCGAGATCGACGGCATCAGCTACGGCGCCTTCATCGTGCCCGGGCTGATCATGCTGTCGCTCTTGACGCAGTCGATCTCCAACGCCTCCTTCGCCATCTATTTCCCGAAATTCGTCGGCTCGATCTACGAGCTTCTGTCGGCGCCGGTCTCCTATCTGGAGATCGTCATCGCCTATGTCGGCGGCGCGGCGACCAAGTCGATCATCCTCGGCCTGATCATCCTGGCCACCGCCTCGCTGTTCGTGCCGCTGCAGATCGAACATCCCTTCTGGATGATCGCCTTCCTGGTGCTGACGGCGGTGACCTTCAGCCTGTTCGGCTTCATCATCGGCATCTGGGCGAAAAGTTTCGAGCAGCTGCAGCTTGTGCCGCTGCTGATCGTCACGCCGCTCACCTTCCTCGGCGGCAGCTTCTATTCGATCCACATGCTGCCCGGCATATGGAAGACGATCACGCTGTTCAACCCGGTCGTGTACCTGATCAGCGGTTTCCGCTGGAGCTTTTACGGCAAGGCCGACGTCTCGGTCGGCGTCAGCCTCGGCATGACGCTGGTCTTCCTGGCCGTCTGCATCGCCATCGTCGCCTGGATCTTCAAGACCGGCTACAGGCTGCGGAACTGACGCAGTGCTAAAGTCGTCGTCCTGGGGCAATTCCAGGAAAAGTGTGAGCGGTTTTCCGTCCGGAATTGCTTCAAAACAAAGAGTTGGAGCGATACAGGGAGCGAAGCTCCCTGGAGCTCTCACTGCGACCAATACTGCCAGGCCCAGTAAAAACTTTCGTCGCGCGGCGGCAGGCGGTCGCGGCCGGTCGGGAATTGGACCGACGCCGGCGAGCGCTCCTGGCTCGCCGCCTTGTCGTCGGAGGCAAGGCCGAGCAGCCAGGCGCCGAAATGGGCGAACAGCACGGCGGTGGAATGGGTCATCGTCACTCTCCTGCGCTTGCGGTTGATCATTCCCGTCCCGCCCACGGGACGAGCGCGCGCTCGATCCGGCGGATGGTGAATTCGAGCACGAAGGCGATGGCCGCGATCACCAGAATGCCCATGATCACCACGTCGGTGACCAGGAACTGCGCCGCCGACTGGATCATGAAGCCAAGCCCGCGCGTCGCCGCCACCAGCTCGGCCGCCACCAGTGTCGACCAGCCGGCGCCGAGCGCGATGCGCAGCCCGGTCAGGATCGAGGGCAGGGCGCTCGGCAGGATGACGTGGCGGACCACCTGGCGCCTGGTCGCGCCGAGCGAGCGCGCCGCGTCGATGCGCTCCTGCGAGACGCCGCGAACACCCGATGCGGTCGACAGCGCCACCGGCGCCAGCATGGCGATGGCGATCACCAGGATCTTCGATGGCTCGCCGATGCCGAACCAGATGATGACCAGCGGCAGATAGGCCAGCGGCGGGATCGGCCGCAGGAATTCCAGCAGCGGATCGAAAATGCCGCGCCCGACCGTGCTGATGCCGATGGCAAGACCGACCGGCACGCCGACGAGGATGGCGGCGACCAATGCGGCGAACACCCGGCCGAGGCTGGCGACAGTGTGCTGCAGCAGCGTCGCGTCGACGAAGCTGTCGCGCGCCACGACGATGAATTTGTTCCACACCGCGACCGGCGAGGGCAGGAACACCGGCGACACCAGCTGCAGGCGGGCCGACAGCCCCCACGCCCCCAGCACCAGCAGTATGGTGACCGCGCTGATCATGCGGGCCGAAACCCCTTTGCGTTTCGGGCTGGGCCGCGACCACGGCACCGATAGGCCGTCGGCCTCTTCGGTCCTGTGGCCGGCGCGCTCGGTGTAGGAGGAGATGGTCATGCCGCTTCTCCCTCGAAGATGGCATCGGTCAGTTCGCCGCGCGCCGCGGCGAAGGCCGGGTCGGCCTTGATCGCGCGGATGCCCTCGCCCGCGGCGTAGCGCCTGGAGAAGCCTGGCTCGAAGCTGCGCACGACGCGGCCAGGGCCTGGCGCCAGCACGACGATGCGGGTGGCGAGCACCAGCGCCTCCTCGATGCCGTGCGTGACCATCAGCACGCCGGCATGGCTGGCCGTCCAGAGATCGAGCAGCGTCGTCTGCATGCGCTCGCGCGTCAGCGCATCGAGCGCGCCGAGCGGCTCGTCGAGCAGCAGGAATTGCGGTTCGGCGGCGAGCGCGCGGGCAAGGCCGACACGCTGGCGCATGCCGCCGGACAGCTCCCAGATGCGCTTGTCGCCGGCGTCACCGAGCTTGACCAGCGCCAGAAGCTCGTCGGCGCGCCGCGCACGCTCGGCCGGCCGGACACCGCGCAGACGCAGCGCGAAGGCAACATTTTCGCGCGCGGTCAGCCAGGGAAACAAGGCATCGTTCTGGAACACCACGGTGCGATCCGACCCTGGCGCCGTGATCGGCCGGCCGTCGGTCGTGGCATTGCCGCGCGCCGGCGTGACCAGGCCGGCGGCGACATTGAGCAGCGAGGTCTTGCCGCAGCCGGAACGGCCGACAAGGACGACGAAATCATCCCCGGCCACATCGATCGACACACGCTCGACGGCAGGTGCCGGCTGGCCGTCATAGTGGATCGAGATCTTGTCGAGCACGAGATGCGGCATGGAGCCTCTCAGGACGTTCATTGAAACTCGCCTGCCCCGAAAACGCGCCTCGTCAGCGATTCCGGGGCAGGCACGCGGCGTCAGGGAAGGAGATCCGCGCGCGTTCAGGTGGCGCCAGGCGCTCAGTTCGAGGCCAGCGCCTCGGTGACGTATTTCGATGTCACATATTTCGAATAGTCCGGCAGCACGGCATCGACCTTACCCTGCTCCTTGAGGAAGGCGGAGGCCGCCGCGACCGCCTTGACCGTGCCGCCGCCGAGGAATTTGTCGGAGGCCTGCTCTTCCAAGGTCGGGAAGACATAGCCCTTCAACAGTTCCGGCACCTCTTCCAGCTTGGCGCCGGTGAGCTTGGCGATCTTGCCGGCCTGCGGCGAGGACACCGACCAGGCGTCGGGCTTGGCGAGGTACTCGGCATAGGCCGCACCCGTCACCTTGACGAAGTCGCGCACGGCTTCCGGGTTCTTCTGCGCAAAATCGGTGCGCACGATCCAGGCGTCGAAGGTCGGCGCTCCCCAGGCGGCGACCTGCGAGGAATCCACCACCACCTTGCCCGTCGTCTTGATCTGGCCGAGCGCCGGATCCCAGACATAGGCCGCATCGATGTCGCCGCGGGCGAAGGCGGCGGCGATTTCCGGCGGCCGCAGATTGAGGATCTGGACCGACTTCGGATCGACATTCTCGTGCTTGAGCGCGGCAAGCAGGCTGTAATGCGTGGTCGAGACGAAGGGCACGGCGACCTTCTTGCCGGCGAGGTCGGCGACCTTCTCGATGCCGGCGCCGTTGCGCGCGACCAGCGCCTCGGACGGTCCGATCAGGCCGACGACGAAGATGGTCTGGATCGGCAATTCGCGGCTGGCCGCGGCCGCCAGCGGGCTCGAACCGACATAGCCGATATCGACCGAGCCGGAAGCGACCGCGGCGATGACATCGGCGCCGGAATCGAATTTGCGCCAGTCGATCGCGGCCTTGGTAGCCTTTTCATAGGCGCCATCGGCCTGCGGCACCTTGGAGGGTTCGACCACCGTCTGGTAACCGATGGTGATCTTCAGGTCATCGGCCAAAGCCGGGCTGAGAAAGGCGGCGCCGGCGAGGGCAGCCGACGACAGAAGGAGAATGCGTCGCGAAATGGTGGACATCAAAGGGCTCCATGAAAACAGAGAAAACCGGATTGCCCTATGATAGTCCGCTAATTCTATCGGCCTTGTAGAGTTAAATCCTTCCAACGAAGGCGGGTTTGTTGGAAAAAATCTGCCGACGAGATGGCGCCAAGGCGGAAAGGGCGGCTGCAGCGGCGGTCACCGCCACGATGGTAAACCTCCATATGAAGGGGAATGACGCCCCACGAACGCCAGACTTCGTCATCCCGGGCGAAGCAAGGAGCGAAGCGACGCGGCGCAGACCCTAGATCCATGCCGGGACTCCGGAGCGCTGCTGCGGTTCAGGTTCTGGTCCGCTGCACCCTTAGACCAAGGTCGCGGCATGGATCCATTGGGCTGCGGAGCAGCTCCGGGGGTCTCCGCGACGGAGCTTCGCTCCTGCTCCGCCCGTGGATGACGAAGTCGGGAAGGCTCGGGGCAGGTCGACAACCGTCGGCACCCATCACCCACGAAATGACAATTTTCGCTTTTGCGATTGCCACGAAAAATCCATGCCTTAAACAGCCACGGAATTGACATGCCATTCCGCGTGTTCGAGGGTAAGTATAGTATCCTTATCGACATGAGGGATTGGAGGCGACGATGAGCGGGCACCCCACCACCATGATCGTTCACGGCATGCGTCGGCTGAAGGCACCACATCAGTCGGCGCGCGACACGGCGGACCTGCGGGAAACCATTTGCCGCCTCTTCGCCATCGAGATGCATTTCTGTGCTCTTATTGGCACAAAGGCCTGACAAAATGGCTATTGCGGCTTGAAAACGAAGAAAATTCAACGTTTCTCGGCTTGTACATCATGTCACTAGAATTTATGTGTCATGGATGCTTGGGCGCGGCGGGGAGGCTCGCCAGGCGTTTCGCAACGGATGGCTTCGTGCCATCGCAGGACAGAGAAACGTTCGGTCAATGCTCACCAAAAAAGGCAAGTACGGCCTCAAGGCGCTGGTCCACCTCGCGCACATGCCGGCCGGGCAGCTGGCTTTCGTCAACGACATCGCGACCGGCAACAACATTCCGAAGAAATTTCTCGACGCCATACTGGGCGAGCTGCGCAATGCCGGTTTCGTCCAGAGCCGCAAGGGCAAGGATGGCGGCTACCGCCTGGCGCGGCCGGCCGACGAGATCAAGGTCGGCCATGTGGTGCGCGTCCTCGACGGGCCGCTGGCGCCAATTCCCTGCGCCAGCCGCACACAATATCAGCGCTGTGAAGACTGCAACGAGGCGACATGCCAAGTCCGACATCTGATGCTCGAGGTCCGGCAGGCGATTGCCGAGGTGCTCGACCAGCGCAGCCTCGCCGAAATGCGCGACATCGTCCTCGACGACCTTACGGTCGCGAGGGCTATCGACGAGCTACCAGTGAAGGTCCAGGCCTGACGCCTCCCGTCCTGCGGAGGCGCGCATGAGTGGCCGCGCGAACTCGATCATCATCGTCGGCGGCGGCGCCTCGGGCGTCGTGATGGCCGCGCATCTCCTGAAATCACCCAATCCGGATCTGCGCGTCACACTGATCGAAAAGCGCCCGCATTTCGGCCAAGGCATCGCCTATTCGACGCTGCTGTCGGCCCATGTCTTGAATGTCAGCGCCGCCGGCATGAGCGCCTATGCCGACGATCCCGGCAATTTCTGGCGCTGGCTGCAGGGGCGGGGCCTGGTCGACCCGGAGCAGACGCCGCAGACACCCTTCTACGCGCCGCGCAGTATTTATGCCCGCTATCTCGGCGAGCTGCTCGACGAGCTCGAAGCGCGCGAGCAGCCGACCGGACGGCTGCGCCTGATCCACGAAGAGAGCCTGTCGATCACGCCGACCGCGTCGGGCGTCGAGGTGGCGCTTGCCAACGGCACCAGCGTCGTCGCCCATCTGGCCATACTCGCCACCGGCCATGACGAACAGCCGGCGCAAGGCCATGCGATCCGCATGGGCTCGGAGGCCGACACCGCGCTCGACCCGGAAAGCCGCGTCATGGTGCTGGGCACCGGCCTCAGCATGGTCGATGCGTTCCTGGCGCTGGAACAGCGCGGCCACACGGGCGAGATCGTCGCGGTGTCGCGGCGCGGCCTGCTGCCGTCGCCGCACCGCAAGGGCAATCCGATCAAGCTCGACGTCGCCGACATTCCGCTCGGCACCCAGCTTTCCTATTTCGTCGGCTGGTTCCGCGACCTGATCCGCGAGAACCAGAAGGCCGGCATCGACTGGCGCGACGTGGTCGATGGTCTCAGGCCGTTCAACCAGAAGATCTGGCAGAACTGGCCGGCTTCCGCCAAGCGCCGCTTCGTCGAGCACACCAAGGCCTGGTGGGACATCCACCGCCATCGCATGGCGCCGGAAGTCTACGCCAAGGTGACACAAGCCGTGCAGGCCGGCCGCATCCGGCTTGTCGCCGGGCGCGTCGTCGGCATCGTGCCAAGCGAGGCTTTCAGCGTCGACATCCAGTCGCGCCACAGCCAGCTTGTCGAGACTTTAGACGTCGCCCGTATCTATGATTGCTCGGGCATCGTGCGGGACATTTCGACCTCGTCGAACAGCGTGGTGCGCTCCCTGGTCGACCGCGGGCTCGCGCGGCCGGATCCGATGCGCATCGGCCTCGACGTCTCGGCCAATTGCGAGATCATCGCCAGCGACGGCACGGTCTCGCGCAAGATCCTCGCCGTCGGCCCGCTGACGCGCGGCACCTTCTTCGAGATCGACGCCATTCCCGACATCCGCGTCCAGTGCGCGCGGCTGAGCAAGCAGTTGCTGGGATAAATGCCGGCTGGCGCTCAGCCGCCTAGCGCCTCGCACACCAGGCGCGCGGTCTCGGCGCCGGAGAAATTCTGCTGGCCGGTGATCAGATTACCGTCGCGCACGGCGAAGCCGCGCCACAGCCCGGCCTGGACATAGTTGGCGCCGATCGCCCTCAACTCGTCCTCGATGCGCCAGGGCATCAGATGCTTGCCGCGCTCGAGCGCGCCCATCTCCCACGTCGCCTTGTCGGCGAAATCCTCCTCGGCATTGGCGAAACCGGTCACGGTCTTGCCGGCGGCGAGCAGCGCCCCATCGGCGCGCCTGGCGTAACGCAGGATGGCGGTGCCGTGGCAGAGTGCGGCGGCCACCTTGCCGGCCTCATGGAAGGCGACGAAGGTCCGTTGCAGGTCGGTCGCGCTCTCGTAAGAGAACATCGGCGCCTGGCCGCCGGCAACCACAATCGCGTCAAAGCTGCCGACATCGATCTCCGCCGCTGGCCGCGTGGTATCGACCAGGGCCGCGAGTTTCGGGCTCGACAGGAAGCCGAGCGAGATGAGATCGGTTTCGGAATACCCCGAGGGATCACGCGGATCGCTCAGCGCGTCGGCCTCGCATCTGCCGCCCTCGGGCGAGAAGATTTCCACCGCATAGCCGCGCTCGGTGAAGGCGAACCAGGGATGCGTCAGCTCGCTCCACCAGAAGCCGACCGGCCATCCCGTCGTGGTCGATACCGCCGGATTGGCGATGACGATGGCCACACGTTTCGGCTTGCGTGCATTGACCGGATTGGCATCCTTGACGCTCATCTTCGCTCTCCCTCATGAAACTGTCGCCGACAAAGCCGGGCCCGGCAATCTGGCCACATGGCCGGGCAAAATCCGCTTCCGTCGCGGCGGCGCCTTGCCTACGATGGTGCCATGACACAACGCGGTAGACTCTATGGCTGCCCGGTCGAGTTCGCGCTCGACGCGCTCGGCGGCAAATGGAAAACGGTGATCATCGCGCGCATCAAGCAAGGGCCGCTGCGCTATTCCGAACTGCGCCGGCTGATCCCGTCGCTGTCCGACAAGATGCTGACGCAGCGCCTGGCCGATCTCGTCGAGATCGGCTTCGTGGTGCTCGAGACGTCGCCCGACGGCAAGGCGCGCTACGCCTTGACCGAGCGCGGCCAAGATCTGGCCGCAGCGCTCCAGGCGCTCTACGACTGGGGCAGCGTGCATGGCCGCGCCGAGGGTGTGCGCTTCCGCAGTGATATCGAGGCGGCGGCCTAGCAACTTTTGTCCCTCACGCCGCATCGGCAAGCGCGCCGCAAAAGCCGGCGACATCGGTGATGACGGCCTCGCCGAGGAAACGCAGCGTCGCCATCGAGCGGTCGCGCGCTTCCTGGTTGCCGAAGCCGCAGGCGTCTTCGATCACCACAGCCGTAAAACCATTGTCGGTCGCCTGGCGCACGCTCGGCTCTATGCCGATCTCCATGGCGATGCCGGCAAGGGCGACGGCGCGCACGCCGCAATCGCGCAAGGCGAAGCCCAGGGCGGTGGAATCGAAGGCCGACATGGTCAGCTTGTCCAACACGGCTTCGTCGGCGCGAGGCGCCAGTTCGGGGACAATTCTCGTCGCTTCGGCGTCGCGCAGGAACCACGGCTCTACCGCGTCGGGACTGTCGCGCCGCTGCCAGGCCATGGCGGTGCGCAATTGGGTGGCGCCCATCCATTTGCGCGGCAAGGAGAGATGGCGCGTGAACGCCACCCGCATGCCGGCCGAGCGGGCGGCTTCAAGCACGATGCCGGTGCGCTCGACGATATCGGCCGCGCCGGCGACCTGGCGGCAGATGCCGACCTGCATGTCGTAGACCACCAGCGCCACGCGGCTGGGATCACACCATTCGGCCAGGTTGGTTGGAACCTCTATGCCTTCGCTCGACCGGATCATGCCGCGGTCCGGTCCCAGGGTTGGGCGATGTCGACGCCGGGGTCGAACAGATATTCGAGCGGCAGCGGTGCCGGATCGAAGGCGAGAAAATGCCACTCGAGCAGCCCGGCCTTCGACAGCGGGAAGTCGTCCGTATAGCGCCTGGCTTCATCGACGCTGTCGAGCTCGAAGACGATGATGACGCCGCCGATATCGGCGCGGGCATAGTTTTCGCGCACGATGCCGGCCTTCCACAGCCGCCAGACATTCGACACCTCGTCGCGCAGATAGGGTTTCAAATCATCGAGTGTGACGCCGGGCTTGAAGTTGTCATAGGCGATGATCTTCATCGGCTGTCTCCTCTTGGCATGTCAGGATCGCGCGGCCTGCTTGTTTCGGCCGGCATCCCGTTCGGCTAGCATGTCGAAAATGGCGGCTTCAACGAACGAGATGGTTCGTTGAACGAGCCGGCCGGTTGCCCTTTCGTGGCGCGTGGCATCCAGCGGAGAGGAGACAACAATGGCCATCGAGCGGCTGAACCCGAAGGGCATGCACAGCAACCCGGCCTATTCGCAGGGCGTGGCGCTGCCGGCCTCGGCCCGCATCGTACTGATCGGCGGCCAGAACGGCATCGACGCCAATGGCCAGATCGTCGGCAAGGGCGACATCGCGGCGCAGACCGCGCAGGCGCTGGCCAATCTGGCGATGGTGCTCGATGCCGGCGGCGCCAGGCCGGAAGACCTCGTCCGCCTGTCGATCTACATTGTCGGCGACGCCGACATCAGGCCGGCCTTCGGCGCCTGGATGGCATTTTGGGGCGATGGCGGGCCGCCGCCGGTGGTGACAGGCATACGCGTGCTCGGCCTCGCCAATCCGGATTTCCTGATCGAGATCGAGGGGCAGGCGGCGATCGTGTAGAAGCCCTGCTTTGGTGCCATGGGGATGAGCAGCTGCCGCTTGGAATTTCATTCCTCGTCTGGCCGGCTGATTGGCACGTTCTATCTTCTTTCCCGCGACAAACGGCTGGAAAAGAGGCTACGCTGCCGCTCTGCCCCCGAGCCGGTTGCTTGATCAGGGAGCTTCGATATGAGCGAGCACGGAAAAGCTGCGCCAGGCAGCCCGGATGGCCAATCCTCGCGCCTGCGGCCGCCTTACAAGTCGGTTCTCGATCTGATCGGCCAGACGCCGGTGGTCGAGCTGACCAAGTTCGACACCGGCAAATGCCGGCTGTTCATCAAACTCGAAAGCCAGAATCCCGGCGGCTCGATCAAGGACCGCATCGCGCTGTCGATGATCGCGGCGGCCGAGAGAGAGGGCAGGCTCAAGCGGGGCGGTACCATCGTCGAGGCGACCGCCGGCAATACCGGCCTCGGCCTTGCCCAGGTCGGCATCCCCAAGGGCTACCGCATCGTGCTGGTCGTGCCCGACAAGATGTCGCGTGAAAAGATCCAGCATCTGCGCGCGCTGGGCGCCGAGGTGCGCATGACGCGCTCGGATGTCGGCAAGGGTCACCCGGAATATTATCAGGACATGGCCGAGAAGATCGCGGCGGAGGTGCCCGGCGCCTTCTATGCCAACCAGTTCGCCAATCCGGCCAACCCGCTGGCGCATGAGACGACCACCGGCCCGGAGATCTTCTCGCAGCTTAACAGTGATGTCGACGCGGTGGTCGTCGGCGTCGGCTCGGGCGGTACGCTGACCGGGCTAGGCCGCTACTTTGCCAAGGTGTCGCCGAAGACCGAAATGGTGCTGGCCGATCCGGTCGGCTCGGTGCTGGCGCCCTTGATCAAGACCGGCAAGATGGAAGAGGCCGGCAGCTGGACGGTGGAGGGCATAGGCGAGGATTTCGTGCCGCCCAATGCCGACCTGTCGCTGGTGAAGAAGGCCTATTCGATATCAGACAAGCAAAGCATGCTGGCGGTGCGCGATCTCTTGTCGCGCGAAGGCATTTTGGCCGGATCGTCCTCGGGCACGCTGTTGTCGGCCGCCTTGCGCTATTGCCGCGAGCAGACGGTGCCGAAACGCGTCGTCACCTTCGTCTGCGACAGCGGCAACAAATACCTATCGAAGGTCTTCGACGATTTCTGGCTGGCCGAACAGGGCCTGGCTGAGCATGAGCAGCATGGCGATCTGCGCGACCTCGTGATGCGCTCGCACCGCACCGGCGACACGGTCTATGTCGGCCCGGACGAAAGCCTGCTCAACGCCTATGGCCGCATGCGCCGCTCCGATGTCTCGCAGCTGCCGGTTCTGGAAGATGGCAAGCTGATCGGCATCGTCGACGAGAGCGATATTCTGGCGAAAGTCGACGGCCCCTATGACGGCCGCTGGGAGCGCTTCAACGGGCCGGTGCGCACGGCGATGACCTCCAATTTGCACACGCTGCAGGCCAGCCAGACGCTGGATGCGCTGCTGCCGGTGTTCGACCGCAACGAGGTCGCCATCATCTTCGACGGCGACGAGTTCGTCGGCCTGATCACCCGCATCGACCTGATCAACCATTTGAGGCGCGCACGATGACCAGCCACACACCACCTCCATCGGGCAAGAACCGCCTGGCCTTCTCGACGCGCACCATCCATGGCGGCCAGAGCCATGATCCGCTGACCGGCGCGGTGATGGTGCCGATCTATGCCACCTCGACCTACGGCCAGCAGTCGCCTGGCGTGCACAAGGGGTTCGAGTACGCCCGCAGCCAGAACCCGACGCGCTTTGCCTTCGAGCGCGCGGTGGCCGATCTCGAAAGCGGAACGGCCGCCTTCGCTTTCGCCTCCGGCCTGGCAGCGATCTCGACGGTGCTGGAGCTGCTCGACAGCGGCGCCCATATCGTCGCCACCGACGACATCTATGGCGGGTCCTTCCGACTTATGGAGCGGGTGCGCAAGCGCTCGGCGGGTCTGCAGGTCTCTTTCGTCGACTTCACCGACCTTGGCGCGGTCGAGGCGGCGATCCGCCCCGAAACGAAGCTGCTGTGGGTCGAGACGCCGACCAACCCGCTGCTGCGCATCGTCGATCTCGAAGGTGTCGCCGCGCTGGCCAAGCGCAAAGGGGTCCTCACCGTCGCCGACAACACGTTCTGCAGCCCCTATATCCAGCGGCCGCTGGAACTGGGCATCGATATCGTCGTGCACTCAACGACAAAGTATCTCAACGGCCATTCCGACATGGTCGGCGGCGTCGCTGTCGTCGGCGACAACAAGGAATTGGCGGCCCAGCTGAAATTCCTGCAGAACGCCATCGGCGCCATATCGGGCCCGTTCGACAGTTTCCTCGCGCTGCGCGGCCTGAAGACGCTGGCGCTCCGGATGGAGCGCCATTCCGACAACGGGCTAAAGATCGCGCAGTGGCTGGAAGCGCGAAAAGATGTGCGCCGCGTGATCTATCCAGGCCTCGCCAGCCACCCGCAGCATTCCATCGCCGTCCAGCAGATGCATGCTTTCGGCGGCATGATATCAGCTGTGCTCGACCGCGATCTCGCCGGAACCAAACGCTTCCTCGAACGCACGCAGTTGTTCACGCTGGCCGAAAGCCTCGGCGGCGTGGAGAGCCTGATCGAGCATCCGGCGCTGATGACGCATGGGTCCATTCCCGCCGAGAAGCGCGACGAGATCGGCATTTCGGATTCGCTGGTGAGGCTGTCGGCGGGGATCGAGGATGGCGATGACCTGATCGCCGATCTGGAGCAGGCGCTGGGGGGATAGCGCCAGCGGTTGACGCCAAGCGCCATTCGCCCGAGATGTAGCGGCCATGGCCACGCGCGAACCCGAAAAACCCACCGAACCCCTGACCTTCGCGGTGCTGGTGTTTCCCGGCTTTCCGATGATGGCGTTCAGTTCCGTCATCGAGCCGCTGCGCGCCGCCAATGTTCTGGCGAAGCGGCAATGCTATCGCTGGATCATCGTCGGCGGCACCAAGGGGTCAGTCGAGGCCTCGAATGGCGTCGTCATCCAGCCAGGATTCTATGCCGAGGATGCGCCGAAGGTCGACCGCATCGTCGTCTGCTCGGGAGGCGATGCCGATCATCTCGTCGCCGAGGACGCGGCAAGCTGGATCCGCCGCAGCCTGCGCAATGCCGCGCATATCGGCGCGGTGGCGGATGCGGCGTTCTTCCTGGCGCGCACCGGCCTGCTCGACGGCCATGCCTGCACCTTGCACTGGACCAGCCAGGCCGCCTTCACCGAGGCGTTCCCCAACATCGAGCTGCGCCGCGATCTCTATGTCATCGACCGCAAGCGCTTCACCTCGGCCGGCGGCGTCGGTAGTCTCGACATGATGCTGGAGATCATCACCCGCGACTATGGCGCCGAGCTTGCCGCCGGCGTCGCCGAATGGTTTGTGCACAGCCAGCTGCGCTCCAGCGTCGACCGCAAGCTGATGCCGCTGAGGCTGCGCACCGGCGTGCAGAACGAGCTGGTGCTGTCGGCCATCGCCATCATGGAGGACGCGGTCGAGGAGCGGCTCGGCATGGCGGAGCTGACCGCGCGGCTCGGCGTCTCCTCCGACAAGCTCGAACGCAGCTTTCGCTCCGAGCTCGCCATCTCGCCCAACGGCTACTACCGGCGGCTCAGGCTCAAGCGCGCCGCCGACCTCTTGGCGCATTCGACGCTGGCCGTGCGCGACGTGGCGCTCGCCTGCGGCTTTGCCTCGATGTCGAGCTTTGCCCGGGCTTTTCGCGAGGAGCATGGCCATCCGCCGAAGCTGGCGCGACGGCACTAGAGTCAGAACTCAACCCTCTGCTTGTAGCCAACGGGGCGGAGAGGGATGCGCTTAGTTCTCGACGATAAAGGTACCGTCTGTGTCTTGGTAGACGAACAACTCGACGGCGTCGTGTTTTTGGCGGTCGATCGAAATCGCGACGAAGTCATCCCCACCCAAGTGGAGCGTAATCCTTTCATCGGTGGATGTAACGCGTTCGATATACGAACCGCCTGCATTGTCACGCATGTGCAGCGACACTTCTGTATAGACGGTAAGCCCAGTGCCGTCGGAGAAAAGAACGCTGATCCCGAACCCCGGCTCGCTCCTCTCAACGGAGCGGATCGATTTGCCGATCATTCTTTCGCTGAAGGTTTGCACAGCACTCTTCCCATCGGTGCCAATCGCGGCTTCATAGCTCCGTCCGGCCAATTCACATGCAAACAATATCCGCGAATGACGCATGGCCCGCAATGGGCGATTGGCAGTAGTTCAGTCGCTAGCCCTTGGGGGAGCCACTGCGGCCTCTAGAGCATTTCTATCACTCGGTGATGGCCGTCAGCAAAAGATCGAAGTCGATCGCTCGGTTGATGGGCACTGGGTCTAGGGTGTAGCGGCATCCCGCACAACATATACGGTTTTCCGCACAATGCCTCCGCCACTCCTGCGCCATGGTCTGGGCTCGCAACCGACCCAAGGCCGAACCCCATGAGCATCGTCGTATTCGACCCCGACAGCACCGAGGACGTCGACTTCAAGGACCGCATGCGCCACCCGGCGGCGGCTGATCCGGCCGGCGGCATGTGGCTGTCTGACACCGAGCCATCCTTCATCGACGCCGATGCCTTGCGCAAGGGCCGGCTGGCCAAATTGAGGGGCTGGATGCGCGACGCCGGCTATGGCGGGGTGGTGCTGTTCGACCCGTACAACCAGCGCTACGCCACCGGCTCGCGCAACATGTTCGGCTACTTCCTGCGCAATTCGACCCGTTACTTCTTTATCCCGACCGAAGGGCCGATCGTGCTGTTCGAGTCCCCGCAGAGCTACCATGTCTCGATGGTGCTCGACACGATCGACGAGGCGCGTCCGTCCAAGCTGGTGTGGTCGTCGGTTTCGGGCCGCGACGACGAAACCGCCGGCCCCTTCGCCGGCGAGATCGCCGAACTCCTGAAGAAGCATGGCGGGGGCTCGATGAAGCTCGGGCTCGACCGCTGCAGTCATCTGCAGGCGCTCGCCCTGGAAAAGCGCGGCTGCGAGGTCAAGGATTGCCAGGGCGAGATCCTGGCAGTGCGCGCGGTGAAGACCCCGGAGGAGGTCAAATGCCTGCAAGTGTCGATGGCCGGCGCCGAGGCCGCCGTCTATGCAGTGCGTGAGGCGATCAAGCCCGGCGTTTCCGAAAACGATTTGTTCGCCATCATGTATGGCGAGGTCATCCGCCAGGGCGGCGAGTTCATCGAGACGCGGCTGTTGACCTCAGGCCAGCGCACCAATCCCTGGTTCAACGAGGCGAGCGGCCGCAAGATCCGGCCGGGCGAGCTGCTCGCGCTCGATACCGACACGATCGGCTGCTACGGCTATTATTCGGATTTCTCACGCACCTTCCGCTGCGGACCGGGCAAGCCGACCGATTACCAGAAGTCGCTCTACCGCATGGCGCACGACCAGGTTCAGCACAACATCTCGATCGTCAAGCCCGGCATGGCGTTTCGCGAAATCGCCGAGAAGGCCTGGAAGATCCCCGACCGCTTCGTCGACCAGCGCTATACTTCTGTCATGCATGGCGTCGGCATGCATGGCGAGACGCCATTCATCGCGCATGCCATGGATTACGAGACCTATGGCCGCGACGGCCATATCGTGCCAGGCATGGTGGTGAGCGTGGAAAGCTATATTGGCGAAAAGGGCGGCCGCGAGGGCGTCAAGCTGGAGGACGAGATCCTGATCACCGAGACGGGCACGGAGCTTCTGTCGCGCTTTCCCTATGAGGACGAGTTTTTGGCGTGAAGGCTCCCATCTCCATCAAGCGCGGCACGGTGGCCGCCGTGTTCATAGACCTGCAGGAAGAGCACCGGCAGGACAAGCGCTACCTCGTCGAGGGCTTTGCCGGCATCCTCGCCAATGTCCAGCGGCTGCAAGAAGCGGCGCGCGCCAATCACGTGCCGCTCCAGCACTGGGCCTATATCGTCGATCTCGACAAGCAGGACCGGCCCTTTCATCCGCTCGGTGCCGACGGCAAGTCGGCCTTCTCAGACAAGAGCGATCCGCTGACCGAGATCTGCCGTGAGGTAGCGCCGGCCAGGGACGAGGTGCTGCTGATCAAGGCCGAGGCCAGCGCGTTGCGCAGCGGTCCGGCGGCCGATCGGCTCAAGGCCTCCGGCATCGAATGGCTTGTGGTCGCCGGCGTCTGGACCGAAGCCTGTATCGACGCCACCGTAAAGGACGCCGTGGCGAAGGGATTTCGCGTGCTGCTGGTCAAGGATGCCTGCGGCAGCGGCAGCGCGGCCATGCACCAGACCGGCATCCTCAACCTCGCCAACCGGCTCTATGGCGGCGCGGTCACCGACACGGACGGCGCCTGCCGGCTGCTGGCCGGCGAGACCGTCACCGCCTGGCAGGTCGAGGGGTCGGTGCCGCTGCGCTTCACCTTCGACAATGCGGCGGCGCTCTACGCCGATCTATGACGGCAGACCGACACCGCGGCAAATATGAAACACGGCTCGACCCGGCGCTGTGGGCCTATATCGACAGCGTCAACGCCTGGTACCCGCCCGAGGTGATCGGCCTGCCGATCGACAAGCAGCGCGCGGTCTATGACAGGATGTGCCGGGCTTTCCATCAGGGCCGTCCGCCGGGGGTCAAGGCCAGCGATGGCCTGGTCGCCGCTTCGGGCCACGGCATCCCGATCCGCCACTACCAGCCCGCCGGCAAGGCAGCGCGGGCCATGGTGCTCTATTTCCATGGCGGCGGCTTCATCCTCGGCGGGCTCGACAGCCATGACGACATCTGTGCCGAGATCTGCGCCGGCACCGGCTTCGACGTGGTGTCGGTCGACTACCGGCTGGCGCCCGAGCATGTCCACCCCGCCGCCTTCGACGATGCGATGGCCGCCTTCGCATGGGCGGCGGAGACGTCAGGCCTGCCGCTGGTGCTGTGCGGCGAGAGCGCCGGCGGCAATCTCGCAGCGGCCGTGGCGCAAGCGACGCGCCGGCGTGCCGCGATCGGCCAGTTGCTGATCTATCCCGGCCTTGGCGGCGACGAAAGTTCAGGCTCCTATGTCGAGCATGCCGAGGCGCCACTGCTGTCCGTCGGCGACATCGCCTTCTATCGCAACGTCCGCTCGGCCAAGCGGCAATCGTCCGACGACCCGACCTTGTCACCGCTGCGCGACAACGATTTTTCGGGCCTGCCGCCAACGGTGATCATCACGGCCGAGTGCGACCCGCTATCGTCCGATGGCGAAACCTACCGCGACCGCATCGTTGCGGCCGGCGGCAAGGCATGGTGGCATGAGGAGAAGCGCCTGGTTCACAGTTTCCTGCGCGCCCGCACCACGGTGCCGGCCGCGGCGGAGGCGTTCGCGCGCATCATCGCGGCGATTGCATCACTGGGGCGGGGCGAGTGGCCGTATTGAGTGTTTGTCCTACAACGCCGCAACGCTCTTTTCGGAGGAATTGGCTTTCAGCCAGAGCGCCTTTTCGCCGAGTGTCGCGACCATGGCGGCATGCGCCGCGCGCTCGGCTTCCGTCAGGCGCGCCGGCAGCGGCCTCGGGCGCTCGGCGACGATGATCTCGATGTGGCGGACATTCTCGCCCTGCGCCGGCGCGGTGGCGCTGTCGAGGATGAGCGCCGCCTGCTTGCCGCCGATCAGTTCGATATAGACCTCGGCCAGCAATTCGGAATCGAGCAGCGCGCCGTGCTTGGTGCGCTTCGTGTTGTCAATGCCGTAGCGCCGGCAGAGCGCATCGAGCGAATTGGGGCCCATCGGGTGCTTGCGGCGCGCCAGCGCCAGCGTGTCGACGACACGGCCTGGGTCGACGACGGGATGGCCGAGCCGGCCGAATTCGACATTGAGGAAGCCGATGTCGAACGTGGCGTTGTGCGCGACCAGCTTGGCGCCGTCGGTGAAGGTCAGCCATTCCTCGGCGATGTCGGCAAAGGTCGGCTTGCCCGCGAGATCCGCCGCGCTGATGCCGTGCACGGCCTGCGCCTCCTCATGGATCGCCCGGCCCTGCGGGTTGATATAGTAGTGGAACGTCCTGCCGGTCGGGAAACGGTTGACCAGTTCGACGCCGCCCAGCTCGATCACGCGGTCGTCGCGCGAATCAAGGCCGGTGGTTTCCGTATCGAAGATGATCTCGCGCATCGAATCAGTCCGTTCTAAGCAAGCAGAATCATACAGCGGAACAAAATGGCAATGGCAATGCCTGTTTTCTCTTCTCCCCTTGTGGGAGAAGGTGGATCGGCGCGTAGCGCCGAGACGGATGAGGGGTGTTCCAGCGGAGTGAGACGTTGGCGTTCCCTGGAACACCCCTTGTATCTGCACGGAGGAGACTTTGTGCGATGGAAGCGACTGAGCCTCGAACCGGACGGCCATCCGATTCGAGGCTTGGCGAAGTCGCCCGACACCCCTGCGGCTACAACCGTGGATGAGC
>NZ_QZXA01000001.1 GCF_003601985.1 Mesorhizobium jarvisii | reverse complement strand
AGATCGAGCGGATCGCGCGCGAACTGTCACGCTACAAGGACGTGCTCTATCTCGGCCGCGACACCAATTTCCCGCTGGCCATGGAAGGCGCGCTAAAACTCAAGGAAATCTCCTACATCCACGCCGAAGGCTATGCGGCGGGCGAGTTGAAGCATGGGCCGATCGCGCTGATCGACGAGAACATGCCGGTCATCGTCATTGCGCCGCATGACCGCATTTTCGAAAAGACCGTGTCGAACATGCAGGAAGTGGCGGCGCGTGGCGGCAAGATCATCCTGATCACCGACAGCAAAGGCGCCGCACAGGTGAGCGTCAAGACGATGGAGACGATCATCCTGCCCGACGTACCTGAAATCATCTCGCCGATCATCTATGCGCTGCCGATCCAGATGCTGGCCTACTTCGCCGCCGTGTTCATGGGCACCGACGTCGACCAGCCGCGCAACCTGGCGAAATCGGTGACGGTGGAGTGACGGCAACGTCGATGGCCCTTCATCTCGTCGAGGGGACGTTCGACAAGACCCGCAGTCACTATCAATGCCTGCGGGATCGCTCGCGGCATCTCATCGGTTCTTGTTATGCCGCGGTCTGCATGGCCGCTCTCAGCAGCATGCCATAGAGGTCGCGCGGTTCGTCCGGATCGGCCAGCAGATCGAGCTCCTCGTAGAGGCCCGTTGCCTGCAGCTGGTCGCGCACATAGCGCAGCGCCGAAAAGTCCTCGATGGCGAAGCCGACGGAATCGAACAGCGTGATCTGCTTGGCGTCCCGGCGGCCTGGCACCTTGGCGGCGATCACTTGCCAGAGCTCGGTCACCTGATGGTCGGGATCAAGCTGTTGGATTTCACCCTCTATGCGTGTCTGCGGCGGGAACTCGACGAAAATGTCGGAGCGCAGCAGGATGTCCCTGTGCAGTTCGGTCTTGCCGGGGCAATCGCCGCCGACGGCGTTGATGTGGACGCCGGAGCCGACCATGTTGTCGGTGAGGATGGTGGCGCATTGCTTGTCGGCGGTGACGGTCGTGATGATCCCGGCTCCTTCGACCGCTTCCTGCCCGGTTTCGCAGATGGTGATGTCAAATCCCATGGCAGCCAGGTTCTTGGCGCATTTCAGCGAGGCGGATCGGTCGATGTCGTAGAGCCTGAGCCGGTCGACGCCGGTCAGCGCCTTGAAGGCGATCGCCTGGAATTCCGACTGTGCGCCATTGCCGATGATGGCCATGGTGCGCGCGCCGCGTGGTGCCAGATACTTGGCCGCGACGGCGGAAGTCGCGGCGGTGCGCAGCGCCGTGAGAATGGTCATCTCGGTGAGCAGCATCGGGTAGCCGCTGCCGACATCGGCAAGCACGCCGAAAGCGGTGACCGTCTGCAAGCCCTGGCGCATGTTCTTGGGATGGCCGTTGACATATTTGAAGCCATAGAGCCGCCCGTCGCTTGTCGGCATCAGCTCGATGACGCCGTCATGGCTGTGTGATGCGATGCGGGGCGTTTTGTCGAAAAGCTCCCAGCGCCGGAAATCTTCTTCGATGTAGCTGGCGAGCTCGGTCAGGAAGCGCTCGACGCCGATGGCAAGCACCAGCTTCATCATACGGTCGACGCTGACGAAGGGGACAATGTTCAGCTTTGCCGTGGTCATGATCAAAAGCTCCCGGAATGGCTGCGGGTCGGGCGATCCATGATGCGGCGGCCCATCAGGCTCGCCGTCAGGTCGACCATAAGCGTCGCGGTTCGGCCACGCTCGTCCAGAAAAGGATTCAGCTCGACCAGGTCGAGGCTGGAGACGAGGCCGGTGTCGGACAGCATCTCCATCACCAGATGCGCTTCGCGGAACGTCGCGCCGCCAGGAACCGTGGTGCCGACAGCCGGCGCAATCGACGGGTCGAGAAAGTCAACGTCGAGACTGACGTGCAGCAGCCCGTCTTCATCAGACACGCGCGCCAGGAAAGCGCGCAGCAGCGGCGCGATGCCATGTTCATCGATGGCGCGCATGTCGTGCACGGTCACGCCCGCCTGGTTGAGCGCGCTGCGCTCGGCCGGGTCGACACTGCGCAGGCCCATGGTGCAGATACGCTTGGGATCGACCGCCGCCGGCAGATCCGGGAAATAGCCACTGAAACCTGGCTGGCCGCTGGCGTACGCGAGCGGGACACCATGCAGATTGCCGCTGGCGGTGGTGTCCAGCGTGTGGAAGTCCGGATGCGCGTCGAGCCACAGCACGAACAGCGGGCGCCCGGCCTCGGCGGCGCGGCGGGCGAGGCCAGACACGGTGCCGGCCGAGATCGAATGGTCGCCGCCGAGAAAGATCGGCATGGCGTCCTCGCTCGCCGCGTAGGCTGCCGCTGCGATGGCGGATGTCCAGGCCGATATTTCGGGCAGGGCCTTCAGGGCGAGGTTGCCGTGCACGACGCGCCTCGCCGGCATTGGCTGGACGGCGCCCATATCCTCGACAGCGTGGCCGAGGCCGGACAGCACCTCGGCAAGCCCCGCCGTCCTCAGCGCACTCGGCCCCATTTCGCAGCCCATTCTGCCGGCGCCGTCCTGCACCGGCGCCCCGACGATCCTGCAACGCATTGTTTTTCCCGCGGCCAAAGTTCGAATGGTCGACAGGAGATCATGGCGAGCCGGCAATATGAACAGAGAGAATTGGCAGTCCGCGAAGCATAACCTATCATAATGGCGGCAGAATTTATCGAAATGGTAATCTGATGGATGCTTTGGACGAACGGCTCGTGACCTTGCTGCGACATGACGCCCGGCGCAGCGTGTCGGATCTCGCCATCGATCTCGGCGTCTCGCGCGCCACGGTTCGGGCACGCATGGAGCGGCTGGAACGGTCCGGCGACATCATCGGCTACACGGTGGTGCTGCGCGCCGACGCCGTCGATCAGCGCATCCGCGGCATCATGCTCATCGAGATCGAGGGCCATGCCGCCGACCGCGTGGTCCGGGCACTGGGCGGCTTCCCGGAAGTCTCGACCATTCATACCACCAACGGTCGCTGGGATCTGGTGGTCGAGCTCGGGACGGCATCATTGACCGATTTCGATGCCGTGCTACGGCGCATCCGACTGATTGCCGGCATAACGGGCAGTGAAACGAGCCTGCTCCTGGCCACGCCGCGCACGACGCGAGCACGACTGACGTAGGTACTCGTTCAATGAAGACGCTGGTGGCCGAAGTTCTCCCCGACGAAGCCGAGGGCAAATCGTGCGGATTTTCGCACGGCTGATGACGGCGAGCTCCTCGGGCCAGATCGCGCATGGACGCGCTTATATTCAGCGATCGCCTCAGCCCTTCAGTCCGATACACAGTCCCATTCTTCGCATGTGTTGATCCGTTGCGATCGATGGCGAGCGTCAGCCGAGAAGCTCGGCGGCGACTTCGAGTGTGTTGCGGAGCGACGTCTCGAGATGGTTCTCCATCGCCTGCGCGGCGCCCTCGGCATCGTGGCGCTTCAGCGAGTCGAGAATGGCCTCGTGCTGTTCGATCGTCTGTTCGCCGTAGCCGGGCTTGGGAATGGCGAGATAGCGGCCACGATCCATCTGTGCCTTGGAGATATCGACCGCCCGCCAGATCATCGGCAGGCCGCAGATCTCCGCAATGGTGCGATGGAAGACGTCGTCGAGCTGGATCGCGGTGGCATACCGGCCGCGCGCTATGGCGAGCTTGTGCGCCGCCATATTGTCCTCCAGCAGTTCGGCGGACGCCGGGGTCATCTTGGCGGCGGCGCGCCTGGCGCTTTCCATCTCGAGCGCCCGGCGGATGACATAGGCCTCTTCCAGGTCGGCGCGGCTGATCGGCGCGACATAGGTGCCGGTCTGTGCCAGGATTGTCACCAGGCCTTCGTCGCTGATGCGCTTGACCGCTTCCCGCACCGGAGTGCGCGAAACGCCGAGCGCCTCGGCGATAGCCACCTCGTTGATGACTTCCCCCGGCTTCAACTGGCCGACGACAATCAGATTGCGGATCTTGTGATAGATTTGATCGCGCAGCGGCAGCGCCCGATTGAGCGTCGAAGGATCCAGGTCCATGGCAAATCCGTATCTTCGTTCGCCTGAGATGGTCAATATTAGAATGTCAAATACAACGCACCAGGGACAAGGGGCCCAGGGCCTCCCGAACAGCTATGAGGCATCAGCCAGACGCTTCCGGGCGTGAAGGCTTCTGTCCAACGTCAAATTCGCCGCCGGCATCCCCAACGCAATAGGTCAGCGCAGACCTCTCACCTTGGTCAGAATATCTTCCGACAGCGCCGAGACGAGCGCCCTGTCGGCGCCCTTGCTGGGGATAAGGACAAATTCCACATCCTCCAACGGCGGCAGGCGCCCGGATGGGATCTCCTTCAAACCCGGGGGCGACATGCTTTGCGGTTGCACCAGAACCCCCATGCCGGCACGCGCGGCGGCCGTCAGCCCGCTCAGGCTGCCGCATGTGCAGACAATGCGCCACGGCATGCGGTGCCGTTCGAGCACTTCCAGCGCAATGCTGCGCGTGACGCTCGGCGCGGGGAAGGCAATCAACGGCAAGGCCGCGAGCGACAGGACGTGTTCCGGATCGCGGGCGAGCCAGACAAGCGGCTCGCGATAGACGAGCCGGCCACGGCTGTCGCCCAGCCGGCGCTTTGCCAGAACGAGATCGAGCTCGCCATTGTCCTGCATCTGGTAGAGCACGCCGCTCAACGCCACGGTCAGTTCAAGATCAACGGATGGGTGGGACCGGACGAAATCCTCCAGCACCAGCGGCAGCCGGCTCGTCACCAGGTCCTCGGATACGCCGAGCCTCAAAGTGCCCCGCAGCCTCTGCGCGGTGAAAAGCGCCTGCACCTGTCCCTCTATCGACAACAGGGTCCGGGCATGGCCGAGCAGGGCTTCGCCGTCTGGCGTCAGCACAACCTTGTGCGTATCGCGGGCCAGCAACTGCCTGCCAAGCGCGGCCTCGAGCTTGCCGATGTGCTGGCTGACGGTGGATTGCCCGAGCCCCAGCCTCTCCGCCGCGAAGGTAAAGCTTCCCATCTGCTGGACGGTGACGAAGCTGCGAAGTTGGACCAGATCGAGCATTTGTATCCCAAATCACGATAACTGTTATTCATTGTATCTTGTTTTGCAATGCGTAAAAAGACGGCGTCGCCACTCTGGAGCGAACATGTCATGCGCCGCTTTCTGCCGGACACCTTTCTGATCCTCCTGTTGTGCACCGTCGCGCTCGCGTCGGTCGCACCGGCGACCGGGACGTTCGCGGGATGGTTCGCGATCGCGACCAATCTTGCCGTGGCGCTGCTGTTTTTCCTGCATGGTGCGAGGCTCTCGCGCGATGTCGTTGTCGCCGGCCTGATGCATTGGCGCCTGCACCTGGTGATCCTTCTGACGACCTTTGGCCTGTTCCCGCTGCTGGGTCTGGCGCTTGGCTACCTGCCGGCTTCGATCCTGCCCAAGCCGCTTTACCTTGGCATTCTATTTCTCTGTGTCTTGCCGTCGACAGTGCAGTCATCGATCGCCTTCACCTCGATCGCCGGCGGAAACGTCCCCGCGGCCATCTGTTCGGCTTCCGCCTCCAACATCTTCGGCATGTTCCTGACACCCTTGCTCGTCGGCCTGCTCTTCTCCATAGGTGGCCATGGCGGATTTTCGTGGGATGCGGTGAGCCAGATCCTGGTGCAGCTGCTCCTGCCTTTTGCGCTCGGACAGCTGCTGGAACCGCGGATCGGCAACTGGATACGCTCCCGCAAGACACTGCTGATGCCTGTCGATCGCGGTTCGATCCTGATGGTCGTCTATCTGGCCTTCAGCACGGCGGTCGCCGAGGGGCTTTGGCACATGTTCTCGCTGCGCGACATTGCCGTGGTCGTTGTCGCCGACATGGTGCTGCTCGGCCTGGTGCTTGTGCTGACGACCTATGGCAGCCGGCTTCTCGGCTTCGACAGGCCCGATCAGATCACGATCACCTTCTGCGGTTCGAAGAAGAGCCTGGCGAGCGGCGTGCCGATGGCCAATGTGATCTTTGCCGGCCAGGGTGTCGGCGCGATCGTTCTGCCGCTGATGCTCTTCCACCAGATACAGCTCATGGTCTGCGCCATGATCGCCCAGAAATATGCCAAGGCGGCGCGCCGGCCGACGGTTCTGCCAGCCGAGCCGACGGCCTCGGTGGCTTAGCGCCGTCGGGCGAAAGTTTCGGCGATCGCGAGGACCGCGGCATGAATCGGTCCCGCGGTGAGGTTGGGCATGATCGACGCGTCCACGACAAAAAGATTGTCGAGCGCCTTGAGCCGCAGATTTGCATCGACGACGGCGTCCGGGTCCCTGCCCATTCTGCAGGTGCCGCAGGGATGGTGGTGCGTGATGACCGATCGCGCGATGAAGTCGTCCATCTCGGCCTCACTGTTCAGCGTTCCTGGCAGGAGTTCGCGCTCTCGCCAGCCGGCGAGTTCCTCTCTGTGCCCGATGGTCCGTGCTGCCTCAAGTGCTCTGCGAAACCGTTCGCGGTCCCGATCAGTTTGCAGGTATCCCGGGTCGATGATCAACCGGTCCCCGAGCTCAGGCCCGCTGATGCGCACGCTGCCGCGGCTCGTCGGATGGGTGATGCCGAACAGCAGCGAGTAGGCGGTGCCGGCGGCGGGTGCCTTAAAGCGTTCCGACACGATCGGCGCGACACCGCAGCCAACGACAATTTCAGGCTGCCCGCCAGCGGTGAAGCTGTCAGCCCGCATATAGGCCATCGATTCCGAATGTTGGAGGCGCGATGGCGGCACTGGCTGGCGGGCCGCGTAAAGGTTGCCGGCGCCAAGCAGGTGATCCTGAAGGTTTCGACCGATGTCAGGCATATCGATCAGGCAGCCGACGCCCGCCGCATCGAGCACATCGCGCGGACCGATGCCCGTACGCATCAGCAAGGCCGGGCTTTCCAACGCTCCGGCACAAAGCACAATCTGATCCGCAAACACTTCGGCCGAACCCTGTCGCCCCACGACCTCCAGGCTGCGGACCTGATTGCCCTCCAGCTTGAGCCGCTGCACCCGGGAGCCCGTGAGGATGGTCAGGTTCTCGCGGCCTCGAACCGCCTTTGTGAGCCAGGCGTCCGCCGCCGTAACCCGGCGCCCGTCGCGAATGTTCATGGAGTTCGGGGTGACGCCGATCATCTCTCCGCTGTTGTGGCCTTCAAGGCGAGGCAGACCCAACGATGCGCCTGCCTCGATGAAGGCGCGAGCAAGTGGACTGACTTCGTCCGCCGGCAAATGGATCGGCAACGGCCCACCCTTGCCGTGAATGCCGTCGCCACCAAGCGGATGGTCTTCGATAGCCTGGAAAACGGGCAGAAGTTCATCCCAACTCCATCGGCGATCCCCGGTTGCGTCGACCCAGGCCTGGAAGTCTGAGGGATGACCGCGCATGTAGCCCATCGCGTGCAGGCAACTCGAGCCGCCGATCAACCGCCCGCGCGCCCAATGATGCACCCGGCCCGCGGTGCCGGCTTGTGGCTCCGTGCGATAGTCCCAATCGTAGCTGCGGCCCTGAAGTGCCGGCCAGGCGGCGGGGTTCCAGATATCGGGATCTGTCGCCTCCTCGCCTGCCTCGATCAGCAGAACGCGGCTGCCCGGATCTTCGCTCAGCCGCGCGGCGAGCAACGACCCGGCCGACCCGCCGCCGACGATGACGATATCGCAATTCGGTGCGTGCTCAACATTGGCCCTGGTCATCCTCACTCCATCTGCCATTTGCCGGTTGCGATAGCCGTCATGTCTGACACCGACACGGAGAAGGCCCGCGCACGAATCCGCGTTCGGCCGATCCGAAACGTCATGAAGGACTTCGAGTCTTCAGGCGGAACGACAGTCCATCGAAGACCTCAAATCCCGTTGTCCATGGATATCTTCGCTGCCGCTTTCGCCCTCAAGACATGCTGTTTGGAGGCTTTGCGGGCGGCCTTCTCGTCGCCGGCGGCGATGGATTCGAATATCTCCCTCATCTCCGCCAGGCTGCTTTGTGCTCTGCCCTCCAGGGACATCGATCGTCCTCGAAAGAAGCTGATCCTGGCCACCAGACCGCGATGGACTTCCTCCAGGATCGGGTTGCCGCAATTCGCCAGTATGATCGAATAGAAATCCGCGGCGGTCATGACCTGCGCCAGGCTGTCATTGCTGGATGCCGCCTCTTCGAAAGCGGAAAGCGATTTCTCGAGTTCACGCAACTGTTCCGGGGAAATCCTTAACGCGCATCGTCCTGCTGCCTCGACTTCCAGCAACTCTCGAACCTCGTAGATGGCGGTTGCCACCTCCCACGAAAGCGCCGGTATCGACGGCCCGCGGTTGGGCACGATCTCGATCAGGCGTTCCGCCTCAAGACTGCGCAAAGCCTCCCTCAGCGAGGGGCGGCTGATGCCGAGTTGTGTGCACAGTTGGCTTTCGATGAGGCGGCTTCCCGGCTGGAACAAACCGGAGAAGATGGCCAGCCGTAACTTGTCGACGGTTTCCCGTTGCACGGTCCGTGGCGAAATTCGCAAATTCAAATCTGGGGGCATCGGTAACGTCTCATGGCCTTTGAGTCGCAAAACTGAAGCAGCATACGCCACGCCGCGTAAATTTGACAGCAGGATAGCCAGATTGTCAAATATGAAGATTGTCAGACAATCGGCTTGACGTGACCCCGGTCTGTATGATCCTTTTGCAGGAGACGCGCAGCGAAGCGAGGATCCAGGGATCATGGACATGGCGGCAGACATAGCTTCCGACCACTTCATCTCGCGACGCGTCGACATTGGCCGCGTCACCTTGAACGTGCGCGAGAAGGGCAGCGGTCCCTTGATGCTGTTCTTCCACGGCATCACCTCCAACTCCGCCGTCTTCGAACCGTTGATGATCCGGCTTTCGGACCGGTTTACGACGATTGCGGTTGATCAGAGGGGGCATGGCCTCAGCGACAAGCCGGAAACCGGCTACGAGGCGAATGACTACGCGGACGACATCGCCGGCCTAATACGCACGCTCGATCGCGGCCGTGCCATCCTCGTCGGACATTCGCTTGGTGCTCGAAACTCCGTCACGGCCGCGACGAAATACCCGGATCTGGTGCGGTCGGTCGTTGCGATCGACTTTACGCCCTACATCGAGACCGACGCCTTGGACGCCTTGGAAGCGCGCGTGAACGCGGGGAGCCAGCTTTTCGAGGATGTGAAGGCCGTCGAAGCATACCTAGCCGGCCGCTATCCGAACATTCCCGCCGACGCCATCAGGATCAGGGCTGAAAGCGGCTATCAGCCGGTCGACGGCGGATTGCGTCCATTGGCATCGCCCGCGGCCATGGCGCAGACCGCCAAGGGCCTGCGATCGGATCTAGTACCCGCCTACCGAGACGTGACGAAGCCCGTCCTCATCGTTCGGGGTGAGGCGAGCAAGCTGGTTTCGGCGGCGGCGCTGGCGAAGACAAGCCGACTGCGGCCCGATCTGCCTGTCGTCGTCGTTCCGGGCGCCGACCACTACGTCAACGAGGTATCTCCCGAGATCACGTTGAAAGCCATCACCAACTTCATAGACGCCTGACGGCCAAGCGCCGTCTTCTTGCACGCAGCATCAGGATAGAAAATGGCCAATCTAAACAAAACTCCGGGTAAAACGCGTCGTGCCGAGGTAGCCGGCGGCGGCTTTGCCGGGCTGACAGCCGCCATCGCTCTCAAGCAGAAGGGTTGGGATGTCAGGCTGCACGAAAAGAGCTCGGAACTGCGGGCATTCGGCGCGGGCATCTATCTCTGGCACAATGGCCTTCGCGTGCTCGAAGGGCTGGGCGCCTTGGACGATGTTCTCCAGGGCTCGCACACGCCTCCGACCTACGAGACCTGGATGCACAACAAGTCGGTTTCCAAGGAGACGTTCAACGGTCTCCCATGGCGCATCATGACCCGCAGCCACCTGCACGATGCCCTGGTCAACCGGGCCCGCGCCTTGGGCGTCGACATCCGCGTCAATTCCGAGGCGGTCGCCGCCGACCCGGAAGGGCGCCTGACGCTCCAGACCGGCGAGGTTCTCGAAGCCGACCTGATCGTTGGCGCCGATGGCGTTGGTTCCAAGGTCAGGGATTCCATCGGCTTCAAACAGGATCGCTGGGTTTCGAAAGATGGCCTCATCCGGCTGATTGTCCCGCGCATGAAGAAAGAGCTCGGTCATGGCGAGTGGGACAATACCATCGACATGTGGAACTTCTGGCCGCGTGTTCAGCGGATTCTCTATTCGCCCTGCAATGAGAATGAGCTCTACCTCGGCTTGATGGCTCCGGCCGCCGATCCTCGTGGATCGAGCGTTCCGATCGATCTCGAAGTCTGGGTCGAGATGTTTCCTTTCCTGGAGCCATGCCTGGTCGAGGCGGCCAAGCTGAAAACCGCCAGGTACGACAAGTACGAAACGACCAAGCTGGATAGCTGGACAAGAGGCAAGGTCGCCCTTGTCGGGGATGCCGCGCATGCCATGTGCCCGGCTCTTGCCCAGGGCGCCGGTTGCGGGATGGTCAACGCCTTCAGCCTGTCGCAGGACCTGGAGGAGGGCGCTTTGGTCGAGGATGCGCTGGTCGCTTGGGAGACGCGCATTCGCCCGATCACCGATCGCTGCCAGGCCCTGTCTGGCGACTATGCGGCGAACCGCTCGCTCTCGAAGGGAAACATGTTCACGCCGGCGGCGCTGGAAGCCGCCCGCTACGACCCGCTGCGCCGTGTCTACTCGTGGCCGCAGTAGCGTCGGGCGAGCCGGTCAACGAATTAATCGGTGCGTGCGGAAACAGCGCGCGCCTTTCAGGAGATAAAGATGAACTATTCCAGTGAAGTCGAAAGAGATTATGATGTCAGGGGATGGTATTCCTCGGTCCAGGAAAGCCGGCATGACGGTGGCACGCCTGGCGAAACCCTCGTCAAAGTCGCGACTGGCGTTGTCATACGCAATCCCTTCGCCGGAAAGTTCGTCGCCGAACTGTCCGATCTGACCAATCCGAGTGCAGCGATCGGTCATGCGCTCGGCGAGAGGGCGGTGGCGCTGCTCGGCAACAGGCCGGTCGAAAGCTATGGCAAGGGCGGTATCGCGGGTACATCAGGCGAACAGGAACATGTCGTCGCCTGCATCACCACGGTGTTCGGAGATCCGCTGCGCCAGCAGGTGGGGGGCGGCAAGGCCTGGATCTCCTCGGTCAGCAAGGTCGCTGTCGCCGGCACGACCATCGATATCCCGCTTGCCCACAAGGACGAGCTCTACATCCGTTCCCACTACGATGCCGTCACCTTTTGCGTGCCGGATGCCCCGCGCCCGGACGAACTTCTGATCTGCGTCGCCGTCGCATCGGGTCCGCGCGTGCACCAGCGCGTCGGCGGCAAATCTGTCGCCGACCTCAAGGCCGGCGCCTAGCTCGATCGAAATTACGGAAGGACGAATTCCATGCCCCTGAACATCAAGGACCTCAAGATTACGTCAGCGGATTTCCAGCCGCTCGGTAAAATGCGCGACGAGCATGCCGGCGACAAGGGCAACGTATTGCCCAAGCTTAGGGTCAGCGGCGTCCCGGCAGGGACGAAAGAGCTTGCGGTCATCTGCCACGATCCCGACGCGCCCCTGCCCAATGGCTTCACGCATTGGGTAGTTTACGGCATCGATCCGTCGACGACGGATCTTTCTGGAGCACAGGAAAAGTTCCGCGTGGGACCCAACGGCGCCGGCGGCAAGCAATATTACGGACCCCAGCCGCCCGCTGGCCATGGAGAGCATCACTACTATTTCTGGGTCTATGCCCTGGACACGAAGGTCGACGGGACGCCCACCAGGGAGGAGTTCCTGCAGAAATACGCCGGCAACATCATCGAGCAGAACCGGATCGTCGGCATCTACGAAAACAAGTGAAATCCGCGGCCCTGGCGACCGATAACAACAACAAGAATGGTCGCCATCGCCGCAATGGGAGAATTGGAAATGACAGACAACAGCCCAGTGCGTCGGAAGGTCTTCGAAGAGCTGGTCACAGCGACCAAGATCCTTTTGAACGAAGGCATCATGGATACGTTCGGGCATATCAGTGCCCGTGACCCCGAGGATCCCGCTAGTTTCTTCCTGGCGCAGAAACTGGCCCCTAGCTTGATCACCGTCGACGACATCCAACGCTTCAATCTGGATGGCGAGACCTCGGACAACCGGCCGTCCTATCTCGAGCGGTACATCCACAGCGAGATCTACAAAACGCGGCCCGACGTTCAGTGTGTACTCCACACCCATTCTCCGGCTGTCCTGCCGTACTGCTTCGTCGACACGCCGCTTCGGCCGGTCACCCACATGGGAGCTTTTATCGGCGAGTCGGTCCCGGTCTACGAGATTCGCGACAAACACGGCGACGAAACGGATCTCTTCGGCGGCAGCCCAGACGTTTGCGCTGATATCGCCGAGAGTCTCGGCAGCCAGACCGTGGTTCTCATGGCGCGGCATGGCGTCGTCAATGTAGGCAACTCCGTGCGGGAGGTCGTCTTCCGGGCCTTCTATCTCGAGCAGGAAGCAGCAGCGCTCACCGCCGGCTTGAAGATCGGCAATGTCAAATACCTGTCGCCGGGCGAGATCAAGACGGCAGGAAAACTCGTCGGCGCCCAGATCGATCGAGGATGGAACCACTGGTCGCAGCGCCTCAGGCAAGCAGGCCTCGCCTGATGTCCATCAGGCTTTGAACATCAGCTGGGAAGCCTGGTGTCGGCCAGGACTTCCCAGCCTCAATCGCACTAGTTCTCTGGCGCCGGGGCGTCGGACGAAAGCAATGAAACCATGCCGCACGCGGAAAGTTACGATTACATCATCGTTGGAGCCGGATCGGCCGGTTGCGTGCTCGCCAACCGGCTGAGCGCCGATCCGAGATGTTCGGTGCTGCTGCTGGAGGCCGGCGGCTGGGACCGCGATCCGATGATCCACATTCCGCTTGGATGGGGCAAGATCCTGACCGAGCGCCGCCATGACTGGATGTATTTCTGCGAGCCGGAAGACAATGTAGGCGGGCGCAGGGTCGAGTGTGCGCGCGGAAAGGTCATTGGCGGATCATCGTCGACCAACGCCATGGCCTATGTGCGCGGCAATCGCGGGGACTACGATCGTTGGGCGGCGACAGGTCTCAGCGACTGGTCGTACGACAAGGTGCTGCCGTATTTCCGCAAGCAGGAAAGCTGGGAAGGGGGCGAGGACCAGTATCGCGGCGGCGCCGGCCCGGTCAGCACCCAGTTCTGCCGCTACAAGGACACGCTGATCGACGCCTTCGCGCAAGCCAGCGTGCAGGCAGGCTATGCGCAGACGAAGGACTACAATGGCGAGCGGCAGGAAGGGTTCGGCCGCCTCCAGATGACGATTTCGAAAGGTCGGCGCGCCTCGACCGCGTCAGCCTATCTGCGGCCGGTGCTGAAGCGGCCCAATCTGACCGTTCTGACGGAAGCGAACGCAACCAGGATCGTACTGGAGGGTGCGCGCGCAACCGGCGTCATCATCAACCATCGCGGTGGCGAACGTACGGTTCTCGCCCGCAAGGAAGTGCTGCTTGCCGGCGGCGTGATCAACACGCCGCAACTGATGATGCTGTCGGGTATCGGGGCGCAGGATGAGCTTGCCGCGCACGGTATCCAGACGCGGGTCAATCTGTCGGCGGTCGGCAAGAACCTGCAGGATCACGTCTCGGTCATCCTCATGTACCGGCGCCGGGCTCCGGGCGGCCCTTTCCTGCGCAACATGCGTGCCGATCGCATCGGCTTCGATTTCGTCAAGACCTACCTCACGGGACGCGGTTTTTCGGGCGACGTGCCCGGCGGTGTCGTCGCCTTCCTCAAGAGCGGCCCGGCGCGACCATTGCCGGACGTGCAATTGCTCTTCACGGCGGCGCCGCTTGCGGCATGGCCATACTTCAAGCCGTTCAAGGCGCCGTTTGCGGACGGCTTCGCAACGCGCATCGTGGCGACACAGCCCGAAAGCCGCGGAGCCGTGAAACTGGCCTCGGCCGATCCTTCCGCGGCGCCCCTGATCCACCAGAATTTCCTCGCCTCGCCGAAGGATTGGGAGTCGCTGCGGGCCGGTTTCCGGGTGGCAAGGGATCTGGCCGCGCAGCCCTCCATGCAGCCCTTCATCGAGGCGGAGTTCTTTCCCGGTCCGAAGTGCCAGAGCGACGACGAGATCGACGAGCATATCCGCAAGACCTCCATCACCGTGCATCACCCGGCCGGGACCTGCCGGATGGGGGCCGATGCGGCCTCGGTCGTCGACCCGCAATTGCGGGTTCGCGGCGTCGACCGGCTTAGAGTGGTGGACGCTTCCGTCATGCCCGACCTGGTCTGCGGAAACATCAACGCGGCAGTGATCATGATTGCCGAAAAGGCCGCCGACCTCATCGCGAGCTCAAAAGAAAGCAGGGCAGTGCAATGATCCGAAATATCGCCATCATCGGCCTGGGTACGATGGGGCCGGGCATGGCCGCCCGGCTCGCCAGAGGCGGCCTGCAGGTGGTCGCCTACGATGTTGCCCCGGCAGCGATCGAGCGCGCGCGATCCATGCTGAGCGTGGCCGAGACCGTTCTGGACGCCTTGGGCATCGCGCCACCGTCGGCCGGCGTCGGGACGGTTCGCTTCACCGACGATATCGGCGATGCGATATCCGGCGCCGACCTCGTCATCGAGAACGTTCCTGAAAACATTTCGGTCAAGGCCGATGTCTATCGCACCGTCGACGGCCTGATCGGCCCGGATACGATCGTCGCGTCCGACACGTCGGGTATCCCGATCACCAAGCTGCAGGCGCATATCTCGCATCCCGAGCGGATGGTCGGCATGCACTGGTCGAACCCGCCGCACATCATCCCGATGATCGAGGTGATCGCCGGCGAGAAGACCGCGCCGCAAACCGTGGCGACGATCCGCGACCTCATCCGCTCGATAGGTTTGCTGCCGGTGGTGGTGAAGAAGGATGTTCCAGGCTTCGTCGAAAACCGCGTGCTCTATGCGCTGCTGCGCGAGGCGGTCGACCTCGTCGAGCGAGGCGTCATCGATCCGGAAGATCTCGACACCTGCGTGTCCTGGGGCATCGGCTACAAGATCGCCGTGATCGGGCCGATGGCTCTGCTCGATATGGCGGGGCTGGATATCTACAAGTCCGTCTCGTCCTTCCTCAACGCCGATCTCTCCAATCGCGGCGATGTCGCGCCCATGGTGCTGGAAAAGACCAACGCGTCGAAGTTCGGCATCAAGTCGGGCGAGGGCATGTTCTCCTATACGCCCGAGCAGACCAAGGCGCTGCAAGGCGAAAGGGCGCGCAAACTCGTCGCGGTGCGACGCATCCTGGAAGGCCGGGAGTAGCCAATGGTTTATCGAGCTCACAAAGACAGGCATGCCGTCGGGGACTGGACGGTGCGGTCGAGACTGACGGCAGTGCATGAGGTGGCAAGCCATGCGCGTTGAAACCATTCGAGCGGCCGGCGGCCGGCCGGCCCATATCCGCCATGACGACCTGATCTCCGCCAAGGGTGTGTCGGTGGTCATGGCCAAGCAGCTGGTTCTGCAGAATATCGATCTTTCGGTGCCGAAGGGGTCGTTTGTGTCCCTTATTGGTCCGTCCGGCTGCGGCAAGAGCACCTTGCTCAAGGTCCTGGCCGGGCTTGTCAATCCGACGAGCGGCAGCGTTTCGATCGCTGGGCTTTCGCCGGTCGAAGCGGCGCGCAAGCGCATGATCGGCCTCGTCTTCCAGGACGCCAATTTGCTTCCCTGGAAGAACGCCGTCGACAACGCATCGATGCTGCTCAGTATCGCCGACAAGTCGCTCTCGCGCGCTGAGTTGCGCGGGCGCGGCCAGGAGATGCTGGAACTGGTGGGGTTGGGCGACAGTGCCCACAAGCGCCCCCATGAATTGTCCGGCGGCATGCGCCAGCGCGTCGCCATCGCGCGGGCCCTGGCGCTCGATCCGGCGGTGCTGCTGATGGACGAGCCGTTCGGCGCGCTCGACGCCATTACCCGCGATGCGATGGGCCAGTCGCTGCTGGAGATCTGGCAGCGCACCGGCAAGACCATCGTGCTCGTCACCCATTCGATAGATGAGGCCATTCACCTGTCGCGCCATGTCCACGTGCTGGGGATCAAGCCTGGGCGGATCACCGAAAGCCTCGACATTGGTCTGCCCTATCCGCGCGACCTGACGGTCACAGAGGATCCGGAGTTCGTCAGGCTCGTGGTTCAACTGCGCACCATGCTGCGCGCCAGCCATCAACCGGGAGACGCATCATGAGCGATCAACCCGTCACCAATTTCTCCGAGTCGAGGCCCGAGTCGCGGTTTGCCTCAAGCTGGGGCGCAGCGACCGGCAGCTGGCTTCCCGCGGTCATCCTTCTGCTGGCGACGATCGTGGTGTGGGAAGCCGTGGTGCGGATTTTCGCGATATCCGCCTTCATCATTCCCGCTCCGTCCGAGATCGCGCAATCGCTGGTCGCGCAATGGGGAACGCTGATGCAGGCGACGCTGGTGACGGCGGGCGAGATCCTGTTCGGATTCCTTGTCTCTGTCGTGGTCGGCATTGCCATCGCCTTGGTCATCGTACGCTTCGACTGGCTGGGGCGAGCGCTCTATCCGCTGGTGGTGCTGTTCCAAAATGTGCCCAAGGTGGCGCTGGCACCGATCTTCATCCTCTGGTTCGGCTATGGGCTCGCGCCCAAGATCGGCCTGATCCTGGTCATCGCCTTCTTCCCGGTGACCTTGTCGATGCTGGCGGGAATGCAGTCGGTCGATCGTTCGCTGCTGTCGCTGATGAATTCGGTCGGCGCCAGCCGCACGCAGATCCTGTTCAGGATCCGCGTTCCGCATTCGCTGCCCAACCTGATGGCCGGCACCAAGATCGCCGCGACGCTCAGCGTCATCGGCGCCATCGTCGGCGAATTCGCCGGCGCCTCGGACGGGCTCGGCTACGTCATCCAGTTCGCCTCGACCCAGCTCGATACCGCGCTGGTCTTCGCTGCCCTGCTCCTCGTTTCGGTGCTGGGCATCGCCTTCTACTACGCGGCCGAAATTCTCGAACGCATCGTGGTGCCATGGGCGCCGAAATTCAGCCAGTCCTAGGTCCGCTCTCAACAAACGAAAAAGGGAACAAAAATGCTCAGACGCTCACTCATCAAGGCAGCCGCGCTTGCGGCGTGTGTCGGGACACTCGGCTTCTCCAGCGTGGCCCTGGCGGCCGACAAGGTCAACGTCCAGCTCGACTGGGTGGTGCGCGGCAACCACGCCATGTTCTTCGTCGGCAAGGAGAAAGGCTTCTTCGCCAAGAACGACATCGACGTCGCCGAGATCCGCAAGGGGTCGGGCTCGCCGGACGCCATGCGGCTGGTGGGCAATGAGAACGCGGATTTCGGTTTCGGCGATCTTCCCACGCTCGCCGTCGCGCGGTCGCAGAATGTTCCCGTCGTGGCGCTGGCGGCCGTCAACCAGCACTCGCCCCTGGCGATCATCTCGCTGGCGAAGACGATGAAGCTCACCAAGCCGGCGGATCTGAAGGGTCTCACCATCGGCATTCATCCGGCCGGTTCGACCTACATCTTCTTCAAGGGCTTCCTGGCGGCCAATGGCCTGACCGAGAAGGACATGACGCTGAACAGCGTCTCGCCGCCCTATGAAAGCTACCTGCTTCTGGGACGGGTCCAGACGGTGGTCGGCTATGTCGACGCCGAGGTTCCCGAACTTGAGGCCAAGGCCGGCGGTCCCGGTTCGCTCAGCATCATGATGGGTTCTGACCATGGCTGGAAGGCCTATGGCTCAGGCCTGTTCACCTCGCAGAAGATGATCAAGGACAAGCCCGAAATCGTCGCCCGCTTCGTCAAGGCGTACAGGGAGGCCTTCGACTATGTCGTGGCACACCCCGAAGAGGCAGCTGAGATCACCGCCAAGGCCGCACCCGGATACGCCGACAAGAAAGACGTGCTTCTGGCGCAGATCAACGCCGACATCGCGTCGACCTTCACCAGTCCGGACACCAAGGAACACGGCCTCGGCTGGATGACGAAGAGGCAGTGGGAGGAAACGTTGAAGACGCTCACCGATCAGGGCGTGCTCAAGGCGGCCCTGTCGGCGGACGACGTCTTCACCGACAAATTCCTGGCCAAGGAGTAGGCCGCGCTATGTCGCGGGCCAACGGATCGATGAGCGCCTACCGGCACGCCAGCGTGTCCCGCTCCACGCCGCAGGACACGGCGCGCGCTCCCTTGGCCGCGTCGTTGCGGTCAAGCGTGATCTGCACCCGTGTGGCATATGCGCGGCCCGACAGGCCGCACCACAGCCGCTCGACCGGCAGGTTCTCGCGCTTGTCGTTGAGGATCGTGAACGTGCCGGTCTTGGCGTCGAACCAGAGCTCGACGCGGGCGCTCTTGCCCGGCTCGACCGTCGCGATCCCGGCCGAATACCAGTGGGCGAAGTCGGCATTGCAGGACAGCCCTTCCTTGCTCGCATTCGAAATCGTCAACGGCACCATGTCGAGCCCGTCGGTGCCCTTGCGGACGATGACATGGTGCAACTCGACCGCGTTGGCGAAGGATGTGAACGCCAGCGCGACAGGGAGAACATAACGAATCTTCACTTTGCCTGAACTCCAATGGTAAACTTTATCAGGCAGTCTACCTCGCTTCTGCGCAATAACAATAAGAATATTGATTGGCAAATCAACAGAGAGGGTAACATGTTAAAGATTCTTAAAAGCAGCGTAAGTGCAGTTATACTGATTGGTATCTTGATGGGTGGCGCGCTTGCTGGCGAAGTCAAGTCGATCGCCATCCTGACACCCGAAGAAGGCACTGATTACGGCTGGAACCAGCAAGGCATCGACGCCGCCAAGGCGGCTGGCAAGGCCGCCGGCGTCGAAGTGGTCGTGGCCCAGGGCCTCGGCTATGGCGACGTTCGTCCGACCCTGCGGGAACTTGCGTCAGACGGTGCCAGCCTGCTGATCGCCCACGCCAGCGGCTACAACACCTCGGCGCCTGAAATCGCCAAGGAGTTGAAGGTTCCGGTGGCGATCGTCGACACGCCGAACGGCCTGGAGAAGGGCCTCGTCGCCGACTACACGCTGAGTGGCCACCAGGGCGCCTATCTCGCCGGCCGTCTCGCCGCCAAGATGTCGCGTTCCAAGTCGGTCGGCATCGTCGTCTCGGGCGAACCGCCATCATGGAATTCGCAGTCGGCGGCGTTCGCGCAAGGCGTGAAGGCGGAAAACCCGGACGTCAAGATCACCTATGCGGTGATCGGACCGGCCGCCTACAGCGATGCGGCCGGCGGCAAGCGGGTCACCGAAAGCGTGATCGCGTCGGGCGCCGACATCATCTTCGGCCAGGGCAACGGTTCGAGCTTCGGCATGCTGCAGGCGGTCGAGACGACCAAGGCAGCAGATGGCGGCAAGGTCTATTTCATCGACGTCATCGGTGACAAATCGCCGATCGACAAGGGCTTCCTGCTGTCGTCGGTGGTGTGGAACATCGAGCCGGTCTATGCGGCGATGATCGCCGACATCAAGGCCGACACGTTCGGCACCAAGCACTATACGATCGGCCTCAAGGACGACTCGGTGAAGCTGCTGAAAACCGCCGCCATTCCGGACAATGTCTGGGCGGAAATCCAGACGCTGCGCGAAGACGTCATTTCCGGCAAGATCAAGGTCGATCCGGTCTATGACGCGGCCGCCGTAAGGGCGCTGATGACCAGCGTCGCCCAGTAAGGCGATCACGGGTTAGCTGCCGGAGGGGTGATCCGTTCGCCTCTCCGGCCGATTACCATTTTCTTGGTGCAGGCTTTCATGAGCGGTTCTTTTTCATCGTCCGTTGCCGGCCGCGACATCGTCGCGCTTGAGGGCGTGACCAAGCGGTTTCCCGGCATTGTCGCCAATGACAGCGTCGACCTGTCGATCCGTCCCGGCGAGGTGCATGTGCTGCTCGGCGAGAACGGCGCGGGAAAATCGACGTTGATCGGCATGCTGTCTGGCCTGCAGCAGCCGGACGAAGGGCGCATATTGGTCGACGGCAAGCCAACGCCGATCACATCGCCGCGCCATGCGCTGGCGCTGGGCATCGGCACTGTCTTCCAGCACATGATGCTGGTGCCGACGCTGACGGTGGCGGAAAACCTGTTGCTTGGCGGGCCCTGGTGGCAACGCCCCAGGACCGAGGAGCTTGAGGCGCGCGTCGCCGAGATCACCCGCCGTCTCGGCATCACTGTGAAGCTGCATGCCAAGGTGTCGGAGCTTTCGCTCGGCGAGCAGCAGCAGGTCGAAATCCTGCGCGCCATGGTGCGCAACAGCCGACTGCTGATCCTGGACGAGTCCACCTCCATGCTGACGCCGAAAGGCATCGACGAACTGGGCGCACTGATGCGCCGCCTTGTCGAGCAGGGTCTGGCCATCGTCTTCATCACCCACAAGCTCAAGGAGGCGGCGGCCTTCGGCGACCGCATCTCGGTGCTGAAGCTCGGCCGCAAGGTCGGCGAGATCCCACCCGAGCGGTTTCGCGCGCTGGGCGAGCAGGCCATCATCTCGGAGATCGTGGAATTGATGTTCGGCAAGCAGAAGGACGATCCGGAAGCCGTCGAGCGTCCGGTCCGTACAGTCCAGGCCGAAGCGGCGCCGTTGCTCCAGGTCGCGGATCTGGCGGTCGCGCCGACGGACAATGCGCCCGGCCTGTCGTCGATCTCCTTCGACATCCGCCCGGGCGAGATCCTCGGCATCGCCGGCATCGACGGCAACGGTCAGAAGCAGCTTGCCGAAGCGCTGGCCGGCCAGCGCGCCGCGACAGGCGGTTCGGTGCGGCTGGAGGGCGTCGCCATCGAGGCGCTGAGCGTCGGCGAACGCCGCCGGCGCGGTCTGCGCTACCTGACCGACGACCGGCTCGGCGAAGGCACTGTCGGCACCTTCCCGGTCTCGATCAACTTTTTCCTCAAGCAGGTCGGCGCTGCCCCGTTCTGGCGCCACGGCGTCGAGCAGCGTGGCGAGATCGACGAGCGCGCCGCCCAGCTCGTGCGCGAATACGACGTGCGCACGCCAAGCCTGAAGACGCCGGTCGCCCGGCTGTCGGGCGGCAACATCCAGAAAGTGCTTCTGGCACGCGAACTGGCAGAGGGCGCCAAGGTGGTGATCTTCAACAAGCCGACCTATGGACTCGATCTCGCCAATACTTTGGCATCGCGCCAGCGCATCCGCGATACGGCGGCCCGCGGCCTTGCCGTGCTGCTCATTTCCACCGACCTCGAGGAGTTGCTTGCTATGTGCGACCGCCTCGCCGTCATCGCCAACGGAGCGCTCGTCGGCACGGTCGAGAACACCGACGATGCCCGCACCAGGATCGGCCGCCTGATGATCGGACTTGCCGCATGAGCATCGACACCGCCCCCACGGCCAGTGCCACCGCGCTCGATGCCACGAGCGGGACGGCGACGCGCCGCGACATCCTGCATCGGCTGCTGATGACGCTCGGCCCGATCCTCATCGCCCTCATCATAGCTGGCTGCATCCTGCTTGCCGTCGGCGTCGACCCGCTCGCCTATTACGGTTTCGTGCTGGAGAAAGGACTGTTCTCCCCGCTCGGTATCCAGCAGACGCTGACGCGGATGGCGCCGCTGCTGTTTCTTGCCGCCGGCCTCATCGTCGCCTTTCGCGCGGGCATGTGGAATCTCGGTGGCGACGGCCAGTTCCTGCTTGGCGCGGTGACGGCGGCGGCCAGCGCGCCCGTACTCGTTCAGATCATGCCATCCTGGCTGGCGCTGACCTTTTCGTTCCTCATCGCCATGGCGGTGGCGATGATCTGGTCGCTGATCCCAGCTCTGCTGCGTGCCTATCAGGGCGTCAACGAGATCATCACCACGCTGATGATGACGTTCCTGGGCACCTCGCTCGCAAATGTGCTGGTCAAGCTCATGTTTCGCGACCCCAGCACGACCGTGCCGCAGACGCGTACGTTGCCGGTGGAAGACAGGCTGCCGCGCCTGTTCGAAACGACCATCACCAGCGGCCTGCTGCTCGGCCTGGCGGCAATCATCATCGTGCATCTGGTGATGACGCGCACGGCGTTCGGGCTGAAATTGCGGATCGTCGGCGCCAATCCGCGCGCCGCGGTCCACGCGGGGCTCGGCGTGTCTGGCCTGACCGTCACCGTCTTCGCCATTTCGGCCGGGCTGGCCGGCCTTGCCGGCGCTGTCGACATCATCGGCGTCCAGGGCAATGTCCGCGCCGACTGGAATCCCGCTTACGGGCTTGCCGTCATTCCAGCCGTGTTCCTCGCCCGCATGAACGGCTTTGCCGCTATCGGTTTCGTGTTCCTGCTTTCGGTGCTGTCGATCGGCGGCGAAAGCGCGGCGCGGCGGCTTGGCGTGCCCAACCATTTCACGCTGGTGCTGGTCTCCATCGTGCTGATCGTGCTCGCGCTCGCCGAATATGTCGACCATCGCTACAACCAGTCGAGAAAGGCTTAGGGCATGACCGGGCTCTTCAGCGAAGTCTTTCTCAGCGCGCTGCTGTTCGGCGCCGTCACCGCCGCCATCCCGCTGCTGCTGGCCGGCCTCGGCGAGCAGATGTCGGAAAAAGCCGGCGTGCTCAACATCGGCATCGAAGGCATGATGCTGGCCGGCGCCTATCTCGGCTTTGTCGGCGCCTTCTATTCCGGGTCGCTGTGGCTGGGGTTCCTTACCGGTGCCGCCGGCGGTGTCGCCGTGGCGATGATCATGGCGCTGCTGTGCGTGCGCATCGGGCTCAACCAGATCGTCATCGGCATCGCGTTGACGCTCGGTCTCGAAGGTCTGACGGCGCTGCTTCATCATTTCCAGTTCTCGCGCAGCTATCCCCGCCTGCCGGCGGCGGACGCCACCATCATTCCGCTGCTGTCGGATATTCCTGTCATCGGACCCGCCTTCTTCAAACATCATCTGATCGTCTATCTGGCGGTCGCGCTGGTGTTCGGCATGGGCTACCTCTATCGGCGCACGCAGCTCGGCCTCAATCTGCAGGCAGCGGGCGACAAGCCGGCAGCACTCGACGTCGCCGGCATCGACGTCATCAGGACCCGGACCATCGCGGTGCTGACGACCGGTGCGCTGGCCGGGCTCGGCGGCGCCTATCTCGCCAATGTCGGTGCGGGCCTGTTCATTCCGTTCATCACCAATGGCGCCGGCTTTCTCGGCATCGTGCTGGCCATGCTGGCGCGCGGCCGTCCGGTCTGGGTGCTGTTCGGCGCCCTGCTGTTCGGCGTCTGCCTGTCGCTGACAACGGCTATGCAGGTGGCGGGCATCAACATACCGACCGACGTCATCCAGATGCTGCCGTTCCTGGCGGTGATGATCATGCTGGTGCTGTTTGGCCGGCGTGCCAGCCTGCCGGCGGCACTAGGCATTCCATACGAGCGCGGCGCGCGCTGACCACAATCAGATGCGCGGAAGGGACCCGCGCCAAACAGGAGGCAAGAATGTCGGATACCAAAGTCTACCTGCTCGACGGCGGCTCGCTCGTTCTCGACGGCTACCACGTGTTCTGGAACCGAGGCCCTGGCGGCGAAGTGCGCTTCCCCGTCTATTCGATCCTGATCGAGCATGCCGAGGGCCGGTTCCTGATCGACACCGGCTACGACTACGATCACGTCATGAAGGTGCTGCCCTTCGAGAAGCCGATCCAGGAAAAGCACCAGACCATCCCCGGCGCGCTTGCGCTGCTCGGCCTCGAGCCGAAGGATATCGACGTCGTCGTCAACTCGCATTTCCATTTCGACCATTGCGGCGGCAACAAGTATTTTCCGCATGCCAAGAAGATCTGCCATCGCTCGGAGGTGCCGCAGGCCTGCAATCCGCAGCCTTTCGAACATCTCGGCTATTCGGACCTGAGCTTCTCGGCGGAGGCCGCCGAAGCGCGAGGCGCGACGGCGCAACTGCTGGAAGGCACGACGCGCGCCAACTCGACCTTCGAGGGCATCGACGGCGACGTCGATCTCGCCAAGGGCGTCAAGCTGATCTCGACGCCCGGCCATTCGATCGGCCACTACAGCCTGCTGGTCGAGTTCCCCAAGCGCAAGCCGATCATGTTCACCATCGACGCCGCCTACACCCAGAAGAGCCTGGAGACGCTGTGCCAGGCTGCCTTCCACATCGACCCGGTGGCAGGCGTCAATTCGATGCGCAAGGTGAAGAAGCTCGCCGAGGACCATGGCGCCGAGCTGATGTACTCGCACGACATGGAAAACTTCAAGACCTACAGGACCGGCACGCAATTCTACGGCTGACCGCCGCCAATCCGGAGACAACACCATGCGCTATTCCGATCATGCCGATCCGGTCATCACCCTGACCGCGGGTCCGGTAAACGCCTATCCAGAAGTGCTGCGCGGCCTCGGCCGCACGGTGCTCTACGACTATGATCCTGCGTTCCAGCTCTTCTACGAGGGTGTGGTCGACAAGGCGCAGAAGGCGATGCGGCTGTCGAACAAGCCGGTCATCCTGCATGGCGAACCGGTGCTCGGCCTCGAAGCGGCGGCGGCGTCGCTGATCGCGCCCGACGATGTCGTGCTCAATCTTGCCTCGGGCGTCTACGGCAAGGGCTTTGGCTACTGGGCGAAGCGGTACTCGCCGCATCTGCTCGAGATTGAAGTGCCCTACAATGAGGCTATCGATCCGCAGGCGGTCGCCGACATGCTCAAGGCGCATCCGGAGATCACCATCGTGTCGGTCTGTCATCACGACACGCCGTCGGGCACCATCAACCCGATCGACGCCATCGGCGCGCTGGTTTCGGCACATGGCGGCTATCTCATCGTCGACGCGGTCTCGTCCTTTGGCGGCATGAAGACGCATCCCGAGGATTGCAAGGCCGATATCTATGTCACCGGCCCCAACAAATGCCTGGGTGCCCCTCCCGGCCTCACAATGATGGGCGTCAGCGAGCGGGCCTGGGGCAAGATGAAGGCCAATCCCCTGGCGCCGCGCGCATCGATGCTGAGCATTGTCGACTGGGAAACTGCCTGGTCGAGGGACAAGCCGTTTCCGTTCACGCCGTCGGTCTCGGAGATCAACGGGCTCGACGTCGCGCTCGACCTCTATCTCAATGAGGGGCCTGAGGCTGTATGGGCGCGCCACGCGCTCACCGCCAAGGCCATGCGCGCGGGCGTCACCGCGATGGGCCTATCGATCTGGGCGGCCAGCGACAGCATCGCGTCGCCGACCACCACCGCCGTCCGCACCCCCGATGGTGTCGACGAGACGGCGCTTCGCCAGGCCGCGCGCGCCCGCTACGGCGTGGTGTTTTCGTCGGGCCGCGGCGAGACATTGGGGAAGCTGACGCGGATCGGCCATATGGGGCCGACGGCGCAGCCGATCTATGCGATCGCGGCGCTGACGGCACTTGGCGGCGCCGTGAACGCGGCTGGCCAGAAACTCGCGATCGGCAAAGGCATCGAGGCGGCGCTGGCCGTTATCGACGCCGACGCCTGAACAGACATCAACAGATACGGATTGAGGGAGCATTTTCATGACTGAACGGCTTGCGGGAAAGACGGCCCTGGTTACCGGCGCCGCACAGGGTATTGGCAAGGCGATCGCCGCGCGGCTTGCCGCCGACGGGGCAACCGTCATCCTCAGCGACATCAACGCCGAAGGCGCCAAGGCTGCCGCCGTGTCGATCGGCGGGAAGGCGAGGGCGATCGCCGCCGACATTTCCGATCCGGCCTCGGTCAAGGCACTCTTCGCCGAAATCCAGGCACTGACCGGAGGCGTCGATATCCTGGTCAACAATGCCAGCATCGTGCCGTTCGTCGCCTGGGACGACGTCGATCTCGACCATTGGCGCAAGATCATCGACGTCAATCTGACAGGGACCTTCATCGTCACCCGCGCGGGTACGGACCAGATGCGCGCGGCTGGCAAGGCCGGGCGGGTGATCAGCATCGCCTCCAACACCTTCTTTGCCGGCACGCCGAACATGGCGGCCTATGTCGCGGCCAAGGGCGGCGTCATCGGCTTCACCCGGGCGCTCGCCACCGAACTCGGCAAATACAACATCACGGCGAACGCGGTGACGCCTGGCCTGATCGAGAGCGACGGCGTCAAGGCGAGCCCGCACAACGAGGCGTTCGGCTTTGTCGAAATGCTGCAGGCGATGAAGGGCAAGGGGCAGCCGGAACATATCGCCGACGTGGTTTCGTTCCTGGCCTCCGACGATGCGCGCTGGATCACCGGCCAGACGCTGAATGTCGACGCCGGGATGGTCAGGCACTAAGTCAGACAGCGGCTGCTCAGCCCCGCAATGCAAAGGCGGCCGTACTATGGCCGCCTGTCGCGCCTGCCGGGTCAGGCTGCGGACCTTGCGATCACGCCGGGTTGCCTCGACCACTGGGCATACCAGCTGTCGAACAATTTGAGCTGCGCCTCGGCATAGCCGCGCTGGCTGTCGGTCAGGGCATCCGTCTCGTTGAAGTGCAGCTTGTATTCGGGAGCGCCCTTCAGCACCATCATGTGCTTGAAGTAGAGCACAAGGTCTGGGCCTTCGTCGAAGGAGGACAGCACGGCGAGCGCGGCGTCCAGTTCCAGCGCGCGCTGGCGGGCCTCGGCATCGCCCTTGGCCGCCGCCTGGCTCAAGCCCACAAGGTGCAGCACCTCCTTCGGCAGCACGTTGCCGATGCCGGTGATGGCGCCGGACGCGCCGCAATTGACGAAACCGTGGAAGACGGCGGTGTCGACGCCGATCATCAGCGCGACCTCATCGTCGCGGCTGGTGATATTTTCCGCCGCGTAGCGCAGATCCGACGGGCCGCCGAACTCCTTGAAGCCGACGAGGTTCGGATGTTCGGCGCGAAGGGCGAAGAACAGGTCCGCACGTGTGGCAAAGCCGTAATAGGGGCTGTTGTAGATGACCGCCGGCAGATCAGGCGCGGCGGCAAGAATTGCCTTGAAGTGATGGCGCTGCGCCGTCACCGAAGGCCCGCGCGACAAAACACGCGGGATCACCATCAGGCCCCGGGCGCCGACCTTCTGGGCGTGCGCCGCGTGCGCCACGGCCTTGGCGGTGTTGACCGCGCCGGTGCCGACGATCACCGGCACGCCGGCCTTCACCAGGCGCTCGACGCCTTCCATGCGCTGCTCGTCGGTCAGGAGCGGCCAGTCTCCCATCGAGCCGCAATAGACGACGGCCGACATGCCGGCCGCGATCAGCTCGCGTCCCTTGCGCACCAGCGCGTCGAAGTCGGGCTGGCGGTCCTGCGTGCACGGGGTCATCAACGCCGGCATGCAGCCGGAAAAAACATTAGAGGTCATTTCGGATTCTCCTTGAGGCTTGCACGCGGATTGATCAGTTTGTCCCGAAGCGGCACGGCTTGCCAAGCAAAATAGTCGTGGCCGGCAGGGACAAACGCAGGAACAGCAATGCGCAGCAAAACCAGCATTCGTGTCGTCGGCTGCCATGCCGAAGGTGAAGTCGGCGACGTCATCATAGGCGGTGTTCTGCCGCCGGCTGGCCGCACGATGATGGACAAGATGATCACGATGGAGCGCGATCACGACCATATCAGGCGCATGCTGATCTGCGAGCCGCGCGGCAGCGTCGCGCGCCACGTCAACCTGCTCGTTCCATCGACGCGCGAGGATTGCGCCGCCGGCGCCATCATCATGGAGCCGACGGAATATCCTCCGATGTCCGGTTCCAACACGATCTGCGTCGCCACGGTGCTGCTGGAGACCGGCATGGTGCCGATGCAGGAGCCCGAGACGCGCTTCAAGCTCGACATGCCGGGTGGCGTCATCGAGGTGCGCGCCCAATGCCGCGACGGCAAATGCGTCTCGATCACCTTGCGCAACGCGCCGGCCTTTGTTGACCGCCTGGATGCCAACATCGAGGTTGAAGGGCTCGGAACGCTCACCGTCGACATCGCCTATGGCGGCATGTTCTACGCCATCGTCGATGCCAAGGTGCTTGGCTTCTCGGTCGCGCCCGACGAGGCGCGCGAGCTGGCAGTGGCCGGCGAGAAGATCAGGCGGGCTGCGCGCGAGCAGCTCGATGTCATCCATCCGCAATTCGACCATGTGCGCGGCGTGTCGATCGTCCAGTTCGCCATGCCGTTCCAGGGACCGGGCAATGTCACGCGCAACACCTGCATCGTCTCGCCGGGCCGCTCGGACCGCAGCCCGACCGGAACGGGCACTTCGGCCCGCATGGCCGTGCTGCAGGCGCGCGGCTTGATGGGCGTTGGCGACGTGTTGATCCATGAATCGATCATCGGCTCACGCTTCACCGGCAGGATCGTGGAACTGACGGAAATCGCCGGGCGCAAGGCGATCGTTCCGGAGATCACCGGCCGGGCCTGGATCACCGGCGAGCACAGCTACTATCTCGATCCGACGGATCCATACCCTCAAGGCTACGTGCTGTCGGATACCTGGGGCACCTCCACCTCGGTGAAGCAGTAGGCCTGAGCCGGCCCGTCGATTGCCCTGGTTGCCATGATTTTCGGGTCGCATCATGTGGGCGACGATCTTGAGTGTCGGCAATTCGCTGGACTGGCGGGTTCCCGCCGAGCCAGAATGGTCAACGGCGGCATTCCCGTCATATCAGCCTGGTGAGAGTTCACGCATGAACATGGATGGTATCTGCGATCCGCGCTTTGGCGCCGTGCGCGCGGCATTCGCCGAGTGTTTCGCCCAAGGGCTGGAACATGGCGGAGGCGTATCCGTCGTGGTCCACGGCAAGACCGTTGTTGACCTGTGGGGCGGTCATGCGGATGCCGCGCGAACCCGTCCGTGGCGGCAGGACACGCTGATCAATGTCTGGTCCTCCACCAAGGGCGTCGTCGCGCTGGCGATCGCAATGTTGGTGGAGCGCGGCAGACTGGACTATGCCGCACCCATTGCCCGCTACTGGCCGGAATTCGCGGCCGGCGGCAAGGAGCGCATCACGCTTGACCAGGTGATGTCGCACCAGGCCGGGCTGAATGGTCTTGCCGTGCCGATGGACGAAGCGGGCATGTTCGCGTGGACGCCCTTTGTCGACGCGCTCGCCGCCATGCCGCCCCTATGGGAGCCCGGCAGCCGCTGCATCTATCACGCGCTTACCTATGGCCACCTTGCTGGCGAAGTTTTGCGACGCGTCGACGGGCGAAGCATCGGCCGCTTCATCGCGCAGGAGATAGCAGGCCCGCTCGGAGCCGATTTTCATGTCGGTCTGCCGGACCGCGAGGAATCCAGGGTCGCCGAGATGATCGAAGGCCCCGGGGCTTCGGACTGGGTCGAATTTGTCCGCGCCTCGCCATTTCCCCACGCAGGCGACAATCCGGCGCCCCGTGCATTGGCCCCCAACGACCGCGTCTGGCGCGCCGCCGAGGTGCCGGGCGGCAATGGCCAGTCGACGGCGCACGCATTGGCGCGTATTTACGGCATGATGGCAGCCGGTGGCGTCTGGGAGGGCCATCCACTGATCGGCCGCGCGGCAATCGAAGCGGCGGCGCGTCAGCGTGTTCGCGGCATGGATGAAAGCTTCGCCGCCCCCACTGCCTTCGCCGCCGGTTATCAGATGGAAGATCCGGTCTATGCCGGCCGTGCATCGCGGCAAACGTTCGGCCACACCGGCTGGGGCGGCGCCATCGGCTTTGCCGATCCCGGTGCCGGCGTCGGTTTCGGCTATGTCACCAACCGCATGCTGGGTTTTGACGACATGGACCCACGCCGCAAGATGTTGATCGACGCCGTTTACGACTCGCTCTGACTGAATGGCCGAAGGCAGCCGGGTGGTCCCGGCATTTGCTGGAGCGGATTGAGTTTGAACCTTTCCGGTTGTGAGACCCACGCCTTGCAGATGAACTCGTAGGGTGTGAGACCTTTGAGGGTCTTGAGCCTACGGGCAAAGTTGTAGGCTGCGACGAAGTCGGCGAGATGGATGCGGAGTTGGTCGTGGCTCTCGTAATAGAAGCGCTTGACGGTGGCGTCCTTGATAGTCCGGTTCATTCTCTCGACCTCGCCATTGGTCCACGGATGCCTGGCCTTGGTCGTGCGGTGCTTTATGTCATTCCTGGCGCAGGCGTATTCGAAGGCGTGAGCGCGGAAGATCTCGCCATTAGCGATTGCCTCCTTGATCAGCGGCACGGCCGAGCCACCGGCACCGGGGGTGGTGAACTGGATGCCATTGTCCGTAAGCACAGTGTGGATCTTGTAGGGAACGGCCGCGATCAGCCGGAGCAGGAAGTCTTTAGAGATGGCTGTGGGGGCCTTCTCGTGCAACTCGACGAAGGCGAACTTCGAGGTACGGTCGATAGCGACGAACATGTGCAGCTTGCCCTGCTCGGTCCTGACCTCGGCAATGTCGATGTGGAAGTAGCCGATCGGGTAGCTCTTGAATTTCCTCTTCGCCGGTTTGTCGCCCTCGACATCCGCAAGCCGACCGATGCCATGGCGTTGCAGGCAGCGATGCAATGAAGACCGCGTCAGGTGCGGGATGGTCGTCTGAAGCGCATATAGGCAGTCGTCGAGCGGCAGCAGCGTGTAGCGGCGGAAAGCGACAATGACCGCCTCCTCCTCAATCGAGAGCACCGTCGATCTCGGTTCCTTCGGACCAGTCGGTAGATCGGCGACCGAAGCTCGCCTCTTCCACTTCGCAACCGTCTTCTGGTTGATCCCGTAGCGCTTGGCCAGCGTCCTCAGGCTCTCTTGACTATGCTGTATCGCTCGACGGACCGCCTCTGTCGTTGTGGCGCTCCCATGCAGAATTTGGCCCATAGCGCATCCTTTGATTCGGAAGATAAGGATGCACCATCAAAAACCGGGATCAAACATCTAGTCGGGCTGACGGTCCGCGGCCGGACGGCGCCCGTCGATCCACAGGGCAAGCAACGTGCAGGCAGCGCCCGACAGCAGATAGGCGCCGGCGGCGATGAGGCCGAAATTGCCGGCCAGCAGCAGGGCGGCGAGCGGCGCGAAGCCGGCACCGAACATCCACGCCAGATCCGAGGTGATCGCCGAGCCGGTATAGCGATACTGCCGGGAAAAGCGCGAGGCGACGACGCCCGACGATTGCCCGAAGCTCAGCCCCAGCAGGATGAAGCCCAGCACCATGAACAGCGCCTCGCCGACGGCGCCGCCATCCAGAAGCTGTGGGGCAAAGCCGCTGAAGGTCGCGATGGCGATCGCCGAACCGCCGAGCAGCGCGCGGCGCCCGACGCGATCGGCCAATGGCCCCGATGCGACGATGGCCGCAATGCCGAACAGCGCGCTCACCGCCTCGATCATCAGGAAGCGTGCCGGCCCCTCATTGGTGAACAGGAACACCCAGGAAAGCGGAAACACCGTCACCATGTGGAACAGGGCGAAACTCGCCAGCGGCGCGAAGGCGCCGATGACGACGTTGTGGCCCTCGGCCCGGATCGTGTCCCTGATGCGCGTCGGCTGCAGGTCGCCGCCCTCGTACAATTTCGAGAATTCAGGCGTGACGACAATGCGCAGACGGGCGAACAGGGCCACGACATTGATGGCGAAGGCGACGAAGAAGGGATAGCGCCAGCCCCAGGAGAAGAAGTCGTCGGCCGACAGATTGGCGACGAAGAAGGCGAAGAGAGAGCTTGCCACGATGAGCCCGATCGGCGCGCCCAGCTGCGGGATCATGGCATAGAAGCCGCGCCGGTTCTGCGGCGCGTTCAGCGCCAGCAGCGAGGGCAGTCCGTCCCATGTTCCGCCGAGCGCCAGCCCCTGGCCGATGCGGGCAAGCGCCAAAAGCCACACCGCGACCGCGCCGATGTCGCCATAGGCCGGCAGAAACGCGATGGCGACGGTCGAGGTGCCGAGCAGGAACAGCGCGATCGTCAGTTTCGCGCCGCGTCCATAGGCGCGGTCGATCGCCATGAACAGCACGGAGCCGAACGGGCGCGCGACGAAGGCCAGCGCGAAGATGCAGAAGGAATAGAGCGTGCCGACGAGCGGATCGTGCATCGGAAACACCAGCTTGGGAAACACGATGACGGAGGCGATCGCATAGACGAAGAAGTCGAAGAATTCCGACGTCCTGCCCACGATCACGCCGACCGCGATATCGCCCGCGCTGACCTGGCCATGATGCGAGCCGATCAACTCGCTGTTTGTTTCGGCAGTCGAAGTCTGAGCCATCTTATCCGTCGCCACCGCGTGGAATGAACTGTCCGGAACCCAATTCCGGGGATTCCCCCGGGGGGGGTCTATTGTGCACTGCACACTGCGCCAAAGCCATGCCTGCTGGGCATTGGACAAATTGTCCAATGTTACCACAGCGCCGCGAGCAGTAGCCCTTGGATCGATACCGCACTGCAACATGAACGGTTGCGGCGATCCTTCGAGGGCAGCGCTTGATGAAACGATTTGGAGCCTTGCTTCTGTTCCCCCTGGCCGGGCTGTTGAGCGGCTGCGATCTGGTCGTTCTGGCGCCCGCCGGCGACGTCGCGGCCCAGCAGCGCGACCTGCTCGTGGTCTCGACCCTGCTGATGCTGGTCATCATCATCCCGGTCATGACGCTGACGGTCTTCTTCGCCTGGCGCTACCGGCAATCCAACGCCGCGGCGACCTATGCGCCGGACTGGGATCATTCGACGAAGCTGGAGCTGGTGATCTGGGCGGCGCCCCTGCTCATCATCATCTGCCTCGGCGCGCTGACCTGGCTCGGCACGCATCTGCTCGATCCGTACCGCCGCATCGACCGGATCGAGCCCGGCCAGCCGGTCACTGAAGCGCACAAGCCGCTCCGGGTCGAGGTCGTGGCGCTCGACTGGAAATGGCTCTTCATCTATCCGGATTACGGCATCGCCTCCGTCAACGAGCTGGCGGCGCCGGTCAACCAGCCGATCGACTTCCGCATCACCTCGTCGGCGGTGATGAATTCCTTCTACATTCCAGCCCTTGCCGGGCAGATCTATGCCATGCCGGCGATGGAAACCAAGCTGCACGCCGTCATCAACCGGCCTGGCACCTATAGCGGCTTCTCGGCCAACTACAGCGGCGCCGGTTTTTCCGGAATGCGCTTTGCCTTCCACGGCCTGTCCGACCAGGCTTTCGATCAGTGGGTGACGCAGGCCAGAACCGCGCCGGCGACGCTCAGCCGCGAAAACTATCTCGACCTTGAAAAGCCGAGCGAGAACGAGCCGGTCCGCCACTATGCCTCCGTCGATCCCGGCCTTTTTGGCGCCATCCTCAATCTGTGCGTCGAGCGCGGCAAGATGTGCATGAACGAGATGATGTCGATCGACGCCAAGGGTGGCCTCGGCCTCGCGGGAGTGCGCAACACGCTGCCGCTGCAATACGACAAGCTCGCGCGGCGCGGCGCGGTGTTCGGCAACGATCCGTCCTATGTCGCCAGCATCTGCACGGCGGAGGAAGCGGCTGCCGCGGCGCGCGCGGCCAGCGATGTCACGCCGAAGGATTGGCCGGCCAGGAATCTTTCCCCGCTGCGCGGGGCAGGGCTGCTGAGGCCCGGGACCGAGAGCCGTCGCGCCGAGGCGGATACGCCGTCGCTCGGCCTGCTGCGGCGCGAATTGTGAGAGACAGCCGATGCCCGATACGCTGACCAAATTCATTTTCGGCCGTCTCACCTTAGACTCGCTGCCGCTGCATGAGCCGATCGTCGTCGCCACCTTCGTCGCGGTGGCGCTCGGCGGCATCGCCCTTCTTGGAGCGATCACCTATTTCAAGCTGTGGACGTATCTGTGGCGCGAGTGGTTCACCAGCGTCGACCACAAGAAGATCGGCATCATGTACATGGTGCTCGGTCTCGTCATGCTGCTGCGCGGCTTCTCCGACGCCATCATGATGCGCCTGCAGCAGGCCATCGCCTTCAATGGCTCCGAGGGCTACCTTAATTCGCATCACTACGACCAGATCTTCACCGCGCACGGCGTGATCATGATCTTCTTCGTGGCGATGCCCTTCGTCACCGGGCTGATGAACTTTGTCGTGCCGCTGCAGATCGGCGCGCGCGATGTCTCCTTCCCGTTCCTCAACAATTTCAGCTTCTGGATGACGGTCGGCGGCGCCATCCTGGTCATGGCCTCGCTGTTCGTCGGCGAATTCGCCCGCACCGGCTGGCTCGCCTATCCGCCGCTCTCCGGCATTGGCTACAGTCCTGACGTCGGCGTCGATTATTACATCTGGGCGCTGCAGGTGGCGGGCGTCGGCACGACGCTGTCGGGCATCAACCTGATCTGCACGATCATCAAGATGCGCGCGCCCGGCATGACGATGATGCGCATGCCTGTCTTCACCTGGACGTCGCTCTGCACCAACGTGCTGATCGTGGCGTCCTTCCCGGTGCTGACGGCCGTGCTCTCGCTACTGGCGCTCGACCGCTATGTCGGCACCAACTTCTTCACCAACGACTTCGGCGGCAACCCGATGATGTATGTGAACCTCATCTGGATATGGGGTCACCCGGAAGTCTACATTCTTATCCTGCCGCTGTTCGGCGTCTTTTCCGAGGTCACTTCCACCTTCTCCGGCAAGCGCCTGTTCGGCTACACCTCGATGGTCTACGCCACGGTGGTCATCACCATCCTATCCTACCTGGTCTGGCTGCACCATTTCTTCACCATGGGCTCCGGCGCCAGCGTCAATTCCTTCTTCGGCATCACCACGATGATCATCTCGATCCCGACGGGAGCGAAGATATTCAACTGGCTGTTCACCATGTATCGCGGCCGCATCCGCTTCGAACTGCCGATGATGTGGACGATAGCCTTCATGCTCACCTTCGTCGTTGGCGGCATGACCGGCGTGCTGCTTGCCGTGCCGCCGGCGGATTTCGTGCTGCACAACAGCCTGTTCCTGATCGCGCATTTCCACAATGTCATCATCGGCGGCGTGCTGTTCGGCCTGTTCGCCGGCATCGCCTATTGGTGGCCCAAGGCCTTCGGCTTCAAGCTCGATCCGTTCTGGGGCAAGGTGTCGTTCTGGTGCTGGGTGGTCGGCTTCTGGTTCGCCTTCATGCCGCTCTACATACTCGGCCTGATGGGCGTGACGCGCCGCATGCGTGTCTTCGACGATCCCTCGCTGCAGATATGGTTCGTCATCGCCGCCTTCGGCGCGGTGCTGATCGCTGCCGGCATCGCTGCCTTCCTGATCCAGATCGTCGTCTCCATCCGCAAGCGCGAGGCCTTGACCGATCCGACCGGCGATCCCTGGGACGGCCGCACGCTCGAATGGTCGACCTCTTCGCCGCCGCCCGCCTACAACTTCGCCTTCACGCCCGTGGTGCGCGACAACGATGCCTGGTGGGACATGAAGAAGGCCGGCTACGCCAGGCCGCTCTCAGGCTTCAAGCCGATCCATATGCCCAGCAATACCGGCACCGGCGTCGTCCTGGCCGCCTTCAGCGTCGCGCTCGGCTTCGGCCTGATCTGGTACATCTGGTGGCTGGCGGCGCTGAGCTTCGTCTGCCTGATCGCCACCGCGATCGGCCACACCTTCAACTATCACCGCGATTTCCACATTCCGGCTGCCGAGGTCACGCAGACGGAGGAGGCGAGGACGACGCTCCTCGCCGCCCAGGGCTAGGGTTTGAGCATGGCTTCGAGTGTAACCACGGCCGGCACCGGACCGGTCTTCCACCTGGAAGAAGAGCATGCGCATGCCGAAGGCAGCAGCACCATGCTCGGCTTCTGGCTCTATCTGATGAGCGACTGCCTGATCTTCGCCATGCTGTTCGCGGCCTATGGCGTGCTCGGCGGCAATTACGCGGCGGGACCCGCGCCGAAGGACCTGTTCGATCTCGATCTGGTGGCGGTCAACACCACCATGCTGCTCTTCTCCTCGATCACCTATGGCTTTGCCATGCTGACCATGGACAAAGGCCGCGTCGCGGCGACGCAAGCGTGGCTTGCCGTGACCGGCCTGTTCGGCCTGGCCTTCCTGTCGATCGAGCTCTACGAATTCGCCCACATGATCCATGAAGGCGCCACGCCGCAGCGCAGCGCCTTCCTGTCGTCTTTCTTCACGCTGGTCGGAACGCACGGGCTGCACGTCACCTTCGGCACCGTCTGGCTGGTGACGCTGATGACGCAGGTCGCCCGGTTCGGCCTCACCGAGGCCAACCGCCGCCGACTGATGTGCCTCTCGATGTTCTGGCATTTCCTCGACGTCGTCTGGATCGGCGTCTTCACCTTCGTCTATCTGATGGGAATGTTGCGATGAGCGCTCATGATCATGCCGAGGGTCACGGCCACGCCCATGGCGGCGCCGCGCACGGATCGTTCAAAGGCTATCTGATCGGCTTCGTCCTGTCGGTGATCCTGACCGCCATTCCGTTCTGGCTGGTCATGAGCGGCGCCATCGACAACAAGCAGGCCACGGCCATCGTCATCATGGCTTTCGCGGTGGTGCAGATCGTCGTCCACATGGTTTTCTTCCTGCACATGAACACCGCCTCGGAAGGCGGATGGTCGATGCTGGCGCTGATCTTCACGCTGATCCTGGTCGTCATCGTGCTGACCGGCTCGCTCTGGGTGATGTACCACCTCAACGCCAACATGATGCCGGGGCTTCACGACATGCGCGAGATGCCATGAGCCCGGCGCCGGGCGCGGGGAGGACCACTGCCGAAGTAAGGATCGGACAGGCCGGCATCAGCTTGCCCGCCGCGCCAGGAAAGGATGCCGGCAGGTGGTCCGCGTCGCGGCTTTTTCTCGCATTGCTCGGGCTCGTCGGCGTGGCGGTGTTCCTTGGGCTCGGCATTTGGCAGCTGGAAAGGCGGGTCTGGAAGCTCGACCTGATCGCCCGCGTCGACCAGCGCATCCATGCGCCGGTTGTCGATGCGCCGGGTCCGGCGGCATGGGGTGGCATGACCGCGGCCGGCGACGAGTATAGCCATGTGCGATTGGCCGGACGCTTTTTGGGCGGCAAGAACACGCTCGTGCAGGCGGTGACGGAGCTTGGCGGCGGCTATTGGGTGCTGACGCCGATGCGGACAGACCGTGGCTTCGTCGTGCTGGTCAACCGCGGCTTCATCCCACAGGGGCGCAAGGCCGAGTTCGAACAAGAGAGCGGCGGCCTCGGCTCGTCGACCGTCATTGACGGCCTGTTGCGCATGAGCGAGCGCGGCGGCGGCTTCCTGCGCAGCAACGATGCGGCGGGCAATCGCTGGTATTCGCGCGACGTCGTCGCCATCGCAGTCGCGCGCGGCTTGACGAACGACATCGCCCCTTATTTCGTCGATGCGGAAGCATCCGCGGGCTGGCCGCGCGGCGGCCTGACGGTCGTGACGTTCCGCAACAGCCACCTCGTCTATGCTTTGACCTGGTTCACGCTCGCTGCGATGCTTGCCGCGGCCTTGGCCGCGCCGATGATCGGCGCCCGCCAGCGGCAAGGACCGGCACGATGAGCGCCCCGACGCATACGCTTCGCAACGACAAATCCTTCGCGGCCGCATCGCTTGCGGGCAACGGCGGCACGGCCTCGGATCCCGACGCGGCGAACAGAAAAAACCTGCTCCTGCTCATCCAACTGCGTTGGCTGGCGGTGGCGGGTCAGGTGCTCACCATCCTGGTGACGCAATACTGGTTCGACATCCCGCTGCCACTGGGGGAGATGGCCGGGGTGGTGGTTTTCCTGGTCGGGCTGAACATCTTCAGCCTGCTCGCTTTGCGCGGCCAGCGGCCGATCAGCAACGCGCAGCTGTTCGTCGCGCTCATCTTCGACATGGCGGCGCTGACGACCCAGCTTTACCTCAGTGGCGGTGCCTCGAACCCGTTCGTGTCGCTCTATCTCTTGCAGATCACGCTTGGCGCCGCGCTTTTGACGCCCTGGTCCACCTGGAGCCTGGTGGCGGCCGCCTCCGCCTGCTTCGTCTTCCTCACCTTCCAGTTCCAGCCGATCGCCATCCCGCATCACGGCGGCAGCGACCTGCTGGCCCTGCATATCAGGGGCATGTTCATCTGCTTCGTGCTGGCGGCCGGCCTGATCGTCATCTTCATGACGCGCATCAACCGCAATCTGCGCGAACGCGATGCCTATCTCGCCGATCTGCGCCAGCACTCGGCCGAGGAGGACCACATCGTGCGCATGGGCTTGCTGGCCTCCGGTGCCGCGCATGAGTTGGGCACGCCGCTGTCGACCATCTCCGTCATCCTCTCCGACTGGCGCCAGATCCGCAGCGTCACCCGCAACCGCGAATTGGCCGGGGACGTCGCCGAAATGCAGGCGCAGATCGAACGCTGCAAAAGCATCGTCTCGGGCATCCTGATGTCGTCGGGGCAGGCACGGGGCGAGGGCACGATCCGCACCAGCATCCGTCATTTCCTCGACGATCTGGTCCAGGAATGGCGGGTCAGCCGCCAGCCGCTCAATCTGGAGTACAAGAACGATTTCGAACCTGACGAGCAGATCGTCTCCGACACGGCGCTGAAGCAGGTCATCTTCAATGTGTTCGACAATGCTCTGGAGGCATCGCAGGATTGGGTCGGGGTCGCCGCCGGGCGGCAGGGCGAGAAACTGGTGATTTCGGTGCGCGACCGCGGGCCGGGCTTTGACGAGGATATTCTGGCTGCACTCGGCCAGCCCTATATGTCGAGCAAGGGAAGGCCCGGCGGCGGCCTTGGCCTTTTCCTCGTCGTCAACGTGGTTCGAAAGCTGGGAGGCGACTTTTCGGCGCGCAACATGGAGCAGGGCGCCTGTGTTACGCTCTCGTTGCCGCTCGCGGCCCTGACCGATGGAGATGATCATGAGGCCTGATCGATCCCTGTTTATCGTCGAGGACGACGCCACCTTCGCGAAGACGCTGAAACGCTCTTTCGAAAAGCGCGACTACGACGTCGTGGTCTGCCACGGCAGGGAAGAGTTGCTCGGCGCCCTCGAAACGGCGGTTCCTTCCTACGCCGTCGTCGATCTCAAGCTTGGCGCCGGGGGCTCGGGGCTGGAATGCGTGAAACTGCTCAGCGCCCGCGATGCGTCGATGAGGATCGTCGTGCTGACCGGCTTCGCCAGCATCGCCACTGCGGTCGAGGCGATCAAGCTTGGCGCATGTCATTATCTGGCCAAGCCCGCCAACACCGACGATATCGAAGCCGCCTTCGGCCGGGCCGAGGGCGATGTCTCGGTTTCCGTCAGCAATCGTCCCACCTCGATCAAGAACCTCGAATGGGAGCGTATCCACGAGACGCTCGTCGAGACCGGCTTCAACATCTCCGAAACCGCGCGCCGGCTCGGCCTGCACCGACGCACTTTGGCTCGCAAGCTCGAGAAACGCGTGGTGAGGTAGGCTCAACCGTCGTTCTTCAGTGTCGTGGTGCGGCAGGTCTATTCCGCAGCAAACCCAGATAAGCCGCTGGCTTGATCCATAATTGTAGTGGGGCTGTCACGAGGCCGGATCGTCGAACGTGCCGACATGCATCGCTACCTTGGTTGGGCGATGCATCGTAGGTCGGGCTGAGCGGCGATCCACAGGCTGAACGCGTCGACCAATCGCGTTGGTTGCCGCCGGTCCACCAGGAACGAGTCCTGGCTTATGGCGTTCCCGTGTCCTGGGCAGCAATGGGAGAAGTCCATGAGAAGACACCACCAGCTGGATATTCTTTGATGTCGGTGCCGGGCTTGGCATATGGGCCGTTGGGTCACGGCTGCATGCATGTCTGCGTGGATATGCAGCGGCTGTTCGCGGAACCGTCGCCGTGGGCGACGCCCTGGATCACGCGTGTCCTCCCTCAGATTGAGAGGCTCGTTGAAAGACGGGCAGAACAGACGGTCTTCACGCGCTTCCTTCCCGCGCAGAGGGCGGGGCAGGGTGTCGGGGCATGGAAGCGCTACTATGAGCGCTGGTCTTCGATGGCGATCGACAATATCGGCCCGGAAATGGTCGAGCTGTTGCCGTCATTGGCTGCTTGCTGTCCGCCGGCGGCGGTCATCGACAAGCATATTTATTCGCCCTGGTTTGAAGGCCGTCTGCGAGCCTTTCTGATGGAACACGAGATCGATACGCTGGTCATCACCGGCGGTGAAACCGACGTGTGCGTACTGGCCACAGTGCTCGGCGCCATCGATTTCGGCTACCGTGTCGTTCTCGTCACGGACGCGCTGTGCAGTTCTTCCGATGCAACGCATGACGCCCTGCTCACCGTCTATCACCAACGTTTCGCGCAGCAGGTCGAGACGGTCGAGATGGAGACGGTTCTTTCAAACTGGACTTGAATGTCACCAGGCGTCGAGGAGGCAGAAGCATCAGGTGCTTCTTCGCGCGGGCTCGGATACCTATCTGTCGAGACAAGACAGAGATCGGAACAGGCAACGGAATTGGCGCAACGATCGGGCAGTGCTGATCTTCCACTTCACGGCGGACGCGTGCCGAAATGGCTCGGCGACCGCATGACGCGCCTTGGCGCCGTGATGTGCGAGGCGATCATCCATCATTATGGCCGCAACGAGCTGCTGCGGCGTCTGGCGCATCCCTTCTGGTTCCAGTCCTTCGGTGCCGTCATGGGCATGGACTGGCACTCGTCCGGCATCACGACCAGCGTCGTCGGCGCCTTGAAACGCGGTCTGACGCCGCTGTCGGGCGAACTCGGCATTCATGTCTGCGGCGGCCGTGGCGCCCACTCGCGCAAAACCCCGCATGAGTTGGCCGCCATCGGCGAGCGCATCGGCTTCGACGGAACCCGCCTGGCAAGCGTCAGCCGGCTTGTCGCCAAGGTGGACAGTGCCGCCGTCCAGGATGGGTTCGACCTCTATCTGCACGGCTTCATCGTCACCGATGACGGCGACTGGGTGGTGGTGCAGCAAGGCATGAACGGCGACAGCAAGGTGGCGCGCCGCTACCATTGGCTGTCCGAAGGTTTGAAGAGTTTCGTCGATCAGCCGCACGCCGCCATCGAGGGCGCCAACCAGGGCGAGATCGTCAACCTGACCGACCATCGTGCCGAGGCCTCGCGCCAGGGACAGCTGGACCTGCTCCAGGATCTCGGCCCGGACCGCATCCTGCGCGAATTCGCTGCCCTGGATGCCGGCACAGCGGCGGCTCCCGAACAGCCGATGCTGCCGCATCTGATCATGCCGGCTCACCATGATGTGCGCGAAAGCGACATCGTCATGCGCCGCCTGCATGGAAACATGGCCGCCGCCGCCGAACGCGGCCCGGCGGATTTCTCCGAACTTCTTCTGGTTCCTGGCGTGGGCGCGCGCACGGTGCGCGCGCTGGCGCTGGTCGCCGAAGTGGTGCATGGCGCGCCGTGCCGGTTTTCGGATCCGGGCCGGTTTTCAATCGCCCATGGCGGCAAGGACAGGCACCCGTTCCCCGTTCCGCTCAAGGTCTATGATGAGACGATCGGCGTGCTGAAGTCGGCTGTGCAGAAAGCCAGGCTTGGCCGCGAGGAGGAAATCGGCGCGTTGAAGCGGCTCGACGATCAGTCGCGGCAGGTCGAACGATATGTCACCGGCCCCAGCCTGAAGGAAATCGTTGCCGGCGAATTCGACCAGTCGCACCTGCTTGGCGGCCGCAGTGTCTTTGGCTGGGAGCCGCCGCCGGACAAGGCACCGACGGAGTTGGACAAGAAGGCATGACAGGGGCAGGCTGAACTCCGCAGTCGGGCTCGAAATCAACCGTCCAGATCGATCAACGCAACGCCCAATTCCGGACGCCTGCTACGGCGCAGATGGCCGGGCGCCTCCACCAGGGTCACTTCCAGCGTCGGTCGCACCATGGCCTGAAGCAGGTGTCCACGCCGGGTCGTGCCCTCGCTCAATCCCAACACCGTATGAACGTGGAGGCTGGGCTTGCCGTCATCGCCCAGCGCCACATCGCCGATGGCGCACGGAACTTCGCATTGTTCGTCGATCGGGATTTTGCGTTAAGTCTTCGCATTGGGGTCGAACCAGCCCACGATCGCTCTTTCAAAGGCGCCGATCGCTGTCAGGGAAGCACTGTCGACTCCTTGGTCGATCGCGAAGGCGGTCAGCGCGGCGAATGCTTCTTCGCCGGGGTCGAGCACCACGACAAATGTTCGCTGTCCACCGGCCTCGCTGACGAGCCGCGATTTCATGCCTGTGCCCTCATCATGTTGGTCTTTCAGGACAGACCAAAGGGTGTTTGTCGACGTCAATGGGCATGGTGCTCGGCATTCCGCTTGCGCGTTGCCGCGGCCTTCCTCGCCGATTCCGACCGACTTGCAGCTGGGCGCGCGGCTGACGCCTTGCCGCCGCTTTTGCCGCCCTTGTGTGCCGCCGGGTGGCCGGTGTGCTTGCCGCGCCCGGAGCCGCCTTCTTTCTTGCCGCCGCCATCATCCTTGTTGACGGTCGCCCAGGCGCGGCGTTCGGCCTCCTTCTCGGAGACGCCGCGCTTCTCATAGCCTTCCGCAATGTGGTCGGCTTTGCGTTCCTGCTTGTCGGTGTATTTCGATTTGTCGCCTCGTGGCATGGCCGTATCTCCTGTTGAACAGGGTCTGAACGTGAAGCCGCCGGGTGAGTTCCAACCGATGCCTGAAAGGCTCATGGACAGGCGGAGCGACACGTTGCGCGCTAGTCTTCCGGTGCCGTGGCGGGAGCCGTGTAGCGGCGGCGCACTGCTTCCAGCACATGCTTGCGGCTCTCCTCGGCGGAGAGCTTTTTATCGTTCTCCGCCTCGGCGGTTTCGCGCGCCAGATCCTTGTCTCTGATCTGGTTGCGGAACCATTTGGAATAGTCGCCGGCACGCAGGTGGAACTCCCAGGTCCTGTCGTCGATGCCCTCGGCGATCTGAGCGAAAATCATCAGATTATGGGCCCTGAGGTTCATCGCATCGTCCGGGCCGTGGAAATAGAAACTGCCCGCCTCGTCGAGTTGCCCCTCGGCATATTTGCGGCTGTGCCGCTTAAGGGATTGACGCGGCTCGATGACCTTGACCACGGCGATCTTCTTGCGTTTCTGCGGTCGCCAGAACAGCACGCGCTCGCCCTTGGGCGGGGCCATGTCCTTGGGCGGGTCGATGCCGGTCTCGCTGCAGTAGGCCTTGACGACATCCTTCGCCTTGGGGCCAAGGGCGATGATGGCGGTCACCAGGCGCAACGCGTCGGTCGAGATCGCTTTGGGATGCACTGTGATCAGCACCGTGCCCGGCAATTCCAGGGACAGGATCGTGCGCGTGTCATCGCGTCGTTTGGGCAGAAGATGGTGCGCTTCGTCGATGACGAGCCAGTGTGGCCTGGCCGTTCGACGTCGAAAACTGCCGAGGCCAGGCAGCAGGTCAGCAAAGAAATCTGGGCGTTCATTGACGCGCAGCGCCAATCCATTGATGACGACATTGCTGTCGGCTTTCTCGATGAGGTCCAGCACTTGCGCCTTGGTCGGCGCGCTTGAGCCGTCGCCCAGACGCACGGCGCCTTCGAGGCCGTCATAATCGCCTTCGGGATCGAAGATGCAGAATTGAAACCCGCTCTCGACGAAGCGTTCCGTCAGCGCGGTGGCCAGGGTGGACTTGCCAATGCCGGAGCTGCCGGCGATGAGGACCGTGTCGGTTGGCGACAGATAGATATCGTCGCCGCCGGCGGAGCCCAGCACGATGCCGTCATGCCGCCTTGGCAGGATGTCGTGATCGCGTTTGATTAGCCTGTCGATGAGCTCCTCCACGCCTTTCCCGCGTGCGCCACGCGTGACCATATCCGCTGTGGTCTTGACCGCGGGAATCGCATTGTCGACGGCGACGCTGCAGCCGCAGGCCTTCAAGAAGGCATGGTCGTTCTCGGCGTCGCCGACACCGACCACATTGTGTGGCGACAGCCGGAGATCCTGCAGCGCCGCGGCCAGCCCGGTGGCCTTGTTGATGCCGCTCGGCAGGATCATCACCGCGCCCTTGTTAAAGATGATTTCGAGTTCGAGCCCCATCTTCTTGATGGTTTCGAGCACCGTGGCCTGATGCGGCTCCCAGGTCGCGACGATCGACCGGCCGACCGACAGCGGCTTGACGCCCTGCTTCTTCAGTCTGGAGACGAATTCGGCTTCCGGCGATGGTGAGATGACCCGCTCTTCCTCACTGGCCGGCGTGTAGATCAGCGCTCCGTTCTCGGCGACGACCTTGTCGAACAGGCCGATCTCGGGAAAGACGCGCTTGAGGTCAGGCAGCTCGCGCCCGGTCACAAGAATGAGCTTGCGGCCGCTTTTCTTGAACCGCTCCAGCGCGGCAAGAGTCTTCTTCGAGACGATCCCGTCATGCGCCAGCGTGCCGTCGTAGTCCGTCGCCAATGCGATGAAATACATTGCACGGACCTCAGTAGCCGCCGACCACGGGCAATATCTCGCCGGTGATGTAGCTCGAGCAATGCGGCGAGGCGAGAAACACATAGGCCGGTGCGAGTTCTTCCGGCTGCGCCGGCCGCTTCATCGGTGTATCCGCGCCGAACTTCGAAACGTCATCGGCTTCCTTGTCCGAAGGGTTGAGCGGGGTCCATACCGGACCCGGTGCAACCGCGTTCACCCGGATGCCCTTGCCGAGAAGATTGCCGGAGAGGGCGCGGGTGAAGGCATGGATGCCTCCCTTGGTCATGGAGTAGTCGACCAGCGCCTTCGACCCGTCTATGCCGGTGACCGAACCGGTGTTGATGATGGCCGAGCCCGGCTTCATATGCGGCACGGCTTCCTGTGCCATATGGAAATAGCCGTAGAGGTTGGTCTTCAGCGTCGTGTCGAAATGCTCTTCGGTCAGTTCGGCGAACTCGCTTGAATGAATCTGGAATGCCGCATTGTTGACCAGCACGTCGATGCGCCCGAATGCCTTGACCGTTTGCGCCACCGCGTTGCGGCATTGGTCGCGTTCGCTGACGTCTGCCTTCACCAGGATACAGCGCCGTCCTTCCGCTTCGACGGCGGATTTTGTCGCCTTGGCATCCCTGTCCTCGGCCAGATAGACAATCGCAATGTCAGCGCCCTCGCGGGCGAACAGAACCGCCACCGAACGGCCGATGCCGGAATCGCCGCCGGTGATGAGAGCGACTTTGTCTTCGAGTTTTTTCGATCCGAGATAGAAGGGCGCATCGTAGAGCGGCGCCGGGTCGATCGCCCATTCATCCCCCGGCTTGGGATGATGTTGCTCGGGAAAGGGTGGCTCCGGATATTTTCGGGCGCCGGCCTGCATGGCGTGCTGGCCCTTGCCGTTGCCTTTCGATTTGTCCCTGGCATCGATGCCACGCTGGATGCGACGCTGCTTGGCGGCTTCGCTGGCTGTCTTGCTCTGCATGTCTGTCTCCTCGGCTTCGAGGAAGAACAACGCGCGTCGGACGAAAAGGTTTGCGCAAAAGACGATCTTGCCGCCAGCGTCATGCCACGCGGCGGTAGCTGTAGTGATCCCTGATGAATTCATTGAAGAAGCGGCCTTTCGAGGCAGCCTTCCTGAAAGCGGCATAGGTTGCCGGGGCAACGTCCGCATAGTCGTAGCGATGGCCGCTCGGCACGAACCAGACGGAGAGGATTCTGGTCGCGGGATCGTATTGTGTGCTCCGGATCGCGGTCGACGGCATGTTGGCAACCTGACTGCTCAGCCAGATAAATCCGCCAGAAATGGTCCGGTTCCCTGCCTTTGCCATTGCACTATCTGCCGCGCACGGGGAGCCTCGATATTGCTCTGCGGCACGGCCCTCACCATCTAGGCGGGATGTCGTCACTCAAATCGAAAGCCACCGGTCGCACTCCGGCATTCCAGCATGATCTCTTTGGTGCCGCGCAGGATCTGCCCGAAGGTTTTGCCTACCAGCCCGGATTGATCACGCCGCAGGAAGAGGCGGAGCTTGCCGGGCATCTCGAGGGACTGCCGTTCCAGGCGTTCGATTTCCACGGCCATCTGGCAAACCGGCGTGTCGTCGGGTTTGGCCTGCGCTACGATTATGACCGGCGCGAAGTGGTCGAGGCGCTGCCGATCCCCGACTTCCTGCTGCCTGTGCGCGACAAGGTCGCGGCCCTTGCGCGCCGGCCTGCCGATGCTTTCGCGCAGGTGCTGATCAATGAATACCGGCCCGGCGCCGGTATTGGCTGGCATCGCGACAAGCCGCATTTCGAGGATGTCGCCGGTGTTTCGTTGCTGGCGCCCTGCAGTTTCCGGCTGCGGCGAAAGAGCGGTGACGGATGGGAGCGCCGGACCATCATTGTAGAGCCAAGATCGGCCTATCTCATGACGGGACCTTCGCGCACGGAGTGGGAGCACAGCATTCCGCCGCTTGCCGAGCATCGCTACTCGATCACCCTGCGGACGCTGCGGTCACAAATCCCCTGAACATCACTCCGGCGATGAAAGGCCAGGCCGATTGCCGAGGCTCTACTTCACTCCGATGCCGGCGGTCAGGCCGCCGTCGATCTTGTAGTCGGCGCCGGTGCAGAAGCCGGCCTTGGACGAGCACAGGAAAGCGATCAACTCCGCCACTTCCTCCGGCTCGCCGATGCGGCCAAGCGGATGAGCCGCGCCGAAGCGCTTGTAGGCTTCCTCGACATCGGCGTCGCTGCCGTGGTCGCCACGCGCGGCCTTCTCCAGGATGGGCGTGCGGATCGAGCCCGGGCTGACCGAATTCACCCTTATGCCTGCTGCCGCGTAGTCGAGCGCCAGTGAGCGTGTCAGCGTATGGATGGCGCCCTTGGTCGTGGCATAGGCGGCGACATTCTGCTGGCAGGCGAAGCCCTGCACCGAAGCGACGTTGACGATGGCGCCGCCGCCGCGCTTGATCATTTCCGGAATGCCGAAATGTGCGGTCAGGTAGATCGAGCCGACATTGACCGTCATCGCCCGGTTCCAGGTTTCCCAATCGGTCGTCGTCGCGGTTCCGTACGGATGGACCGCGGCGGAATTGACGATGACGTCGATGCCGCCGAATCGTTTGACGCCGGCCGCGACCGCGTCACGCACCTGGTCGGAAACGGACACGTCGACTGTTTGCACCAGCGCGTCCGCTCTGGCCTTGGCAAGGCTTTCCTGCATGGCGGTATTGGCGGCCCGATCGATGCCGCAGGCGATGATCGCCGCACCGCCCTGCGCCAGCCGCCTTGCGGTAGCGAGCGCGATGCCGGTCGTCCCCGTTACCAATGCCACCTTGCCGTCGAAATCCTTCATCGCGGGAGCTCCTTCATGCGCTATCAAAACGTGGTTCTGAGTTTGACACTCATCGGTGTCAAACAATAGGTTGCCGGTCTCTCGCAAAAAGGAAAGTTGCAATGGAACAGTGCTGGCGCTGGTATGGTCCGGATGATCCGGTGACACTCGATCATGTCAGACAGGCTGGCGCCACCGGCGTGGTTTCGGCGCTTCACCACATCTACGACGGCAGAGCCTGGCCCGAAGCCGATGTGCTCGAGCGCAAACGGATCATCGAGGCTGCAGGCCTGACATGGTCGGTGGTCGAAAGCATCCCGGTCCACAATTCCTTCAAGATCGGCGCGCCGGAACGCGAGCGCTACGCCGGCTACTATCGCGACAGCATCCGCACGCTCGCCAAGGCCGGCATCGAAACAATCTGCTACAATTTCATGCCGGTGGTGGACTGGACGCGCACCGACCTGATGTATCGCCTGCCGACTACCGGCTATGCCTTGCGTTTCGACGCCATCGATTTTGCCGCCTATGATCTTTTCGTGCTGCAGCGCAAGAACGGCGCCGCCAGCTATACGCCGGCGCGGATCGCCGAAGCCGAGAAGCGGCTGAAGGCGTTGACGTCAGAGCAGGTCGATCAGATCGAGCGCAACCTCATCGCCGGCCTGCCAGCAACCGAGCGCAAATATGACCGCGACAGTTTCCGCGAGGCTCTGGCGGAGTATGACGGGATCGGGCCGAAGGAGTTGCGCGACAACCTCGCCTGGTTTCTGCGCGAGATCATTCCGGTCGCTGAAGAGGAGGGGGTGCGCATGTGCATCCATCCCGACGACCCGCCCTTTTCGCTCTATGGCCTGCCGCGCGTCGTTTCCACCGCGCAGGATGCGCGCTTCATCCTCAACGCCGTCGACAGCCCGGCCAATGGGCTGACCTTCTGCACCGGCTCCTACGGCACGCGCGCCGACAACGACATCGTCGCCATGGTCAAGGAATTCGCCGACCGCATCCATTTCGTCCATCTGCGCAACATCACCATCGAGGAGGACGGCTCGTTCTATGAAGCCGAGCATCTCGAGGGCGGCACCGACATGGCGCATGTCATCCTCGCTCTGATGCAGGAGGAGGCGCGCCGCCGCAAGGAGGGCCGTGCCGACTGGCGCATCCCGATGCGGCCGGACCACGGCCACCTTCTTGCCGACGACATCGGCAAGAAGAAGATCAATCCCGGCTACTCGCTGATCGGCCGGCTGAAGGGTCTCGCCGAGTTGCGTGGCATCATGCGCGCCGTGGAGCAGTTCGAGCTGGCCTGAGCGGCGCCTAGTGGAGATGTCTGAGCTTGTCGGGATTGCGCACGACATAGATGGCCGCGATCTTGCCGTCTTCGATGTCGAGTGCGGTGGTCTGGAATTCTCCATCGGCTTCCAGGGTGACGAACCCCGGCAACCCGTTGATGAAACCGACGCGGACAAGCTTCGAGCCATGCGTGCGCAACCAGGCCGCGACCTGTTCATACTGTCTCATGACGGCATCGAAGCCCAGGGCCGGCTGGGTGGCCGCCGGACGCTTGCCGCCACCGTCGGCATGGGCGATGACATCGGTCGCGAGCATGGCGCCAAGCGCCTTCATGTCGCCGCTGCGCGAGGCCGTGAAGAAGGCCTCGGCAAGCGCTAGGCCGCGTTGCCTTTCCACCGTGAAGCGGGGCCGCGCCTCGCGGACATGGCCACGCGCCCGGGCCGCCAGCTGGCGGCAGGCCGCCGGGTCGCGCTCGATGGCGGCCGCGACCTCGTCGAACCCAAGCCCGAACACATCGTGCAGCAGGAAGGCCGCACGCTCGAGCGGAGACAGGCGCTCCAGCACCAGCATCAGCGGCAAGGTGACGTCCTCCACCTCGTCCTCTTCCACAACGGGATCGGGAAGCCAGGGGCCGACATAGGTCTCGCGTTTGCGTCGCGCGGATTTGAGCTGGTCGAGACACAGCCGCGTCACCGTGCGGCGCAGGAATGCCTCGGGCTCGCGCACCGCGGCGCGGTCGGCCTTCATCCAGCGGATGAAGGCCTCCTGCACGACGTCCTCGGCGTCCGACACCGAACCCAGCATGCGGTAGGCGACGCGCATGAGCTTGGGGCGCAGCGGGCCGAAGCCCGCAGCGGCGTCGTCGGGCGCTGAGCTCGTCATCAGGCCGCGGCCACCCGGGCGGCCTTCACGGCAGCCGGGTCGGCATAGAGGCCGAAACCGACAGCGATACGGTTCCAGGCGTTGATGATGTTGATCGTCAAGGTGAGCTTGATCTGCTCCTCCTCCGTGAAATGCACCTTCAACTCGTCAAAGGCGCTTGCATGGCTGGTACCTTCCGAGAGTCGGGTCAAGGCCTCGGTCCAGCCAAGTGCCGCGCGTTCGCGGTCGCTGTAGCAGGGCGCCTCGCGCCAGGCCGGCAAAAGGTAAATGCGCTGCTCGGTTTCCCCGTTCTCACGCGCCTCGGTGGCGTGAAGATTGATGCAGTTGGCGTGCTCGAGACTGGCGGCGGCGGAGAGCTCGATCGAAGAGCGTTGCCAGTTCTTCATCAGCGAAGGGGCAGCGGCGAAGAGGTCGATTTTTGCAGTCATGGTGGGCTTCCTTCTGTTGGTGCCGACCACATGACGAAGCAGCATCTGCCAGTGTGACATGCACGCCAGAATTTTCGTCCGTTGATGCGCGTCATTCGGCGGCCCACCGTCTGGCTCATAACTTGCGCGATGCCTAATATAAGAGCAGAATTGAAGGCGTTTGAAGGAGATCGGCTCATAAGCAAATCGGGAGGAAACCATGAACACCATGAGCCTCACCACGCTTGACCGCGGCAAGACGACAGTCGACGCTGCAGCCATCGAAGCGCTTTCGGCACAATTGCGCGGCACACTGCTTCAGCAGGGGGACGCTGCCTACGACGAAGCCCGCACCATCTGGAATGCCACGGTCGACCGGCGGCCCGGGCTGATCGTGTGTTGCGTCGGCGCCTCCGACGTCATTCGTGCCGTGAATTTCGCCAGGGAAAACAGGCTTCTCGTCTCCGTGCGCGGCGGCGGCCATAACATTGCCGGCAGCGCCGTCTGCGATGGCGGCCTGATGATTGATCTGTCGCCTATGAAGTCGGTGCGGGTCGATCCCGCCGCACGGCGGGCATGGGTTGGACCCGGCGCCACGCTCGCCGATGTCGACCGCGAAACGCAGGCCTTCGGGCTGGCGGTGCCGACCGGCATCAATTCGACCACCGGCATATCGGGCTTGACCCTGGGCGGTGGCTTTGGCTGGATCACCCGCAAATTCGGCCTGACCATCGACAATCTGGTCTCCGCCGATGTCGTCACCGCCGACGGCAAGTTGCTGCGCGCCAGCCAGACGGAAAATCCGGACCTGTTCTGGGCACTGCGTGGCGGCGGCGGCAATTTCGGCATTGTCACGGCATTCGAGTTTCAGCTCCACCAGATGGGTCCCCAGGTTCTGTCGGGGCTTGTCGTGCATCCTTTCGCCGATGCCGAGAAGGTGCTGGAGGAGTATCGCAACGCGCTCGAAACAGCGCCCGACGAACTGACCTGCTGGGTGGTCATGCGGCAAGCGCCGCCACTGCCCTTCCTGCCGGCGGAGTGGCATGGCAAGGATGTTCTGGTGCTGGCCATGTGCTATTGCGGTGATCTCCAGGCGGGTGAAAAGGCGACGAAGAAGCTTCGCGCCATCGGCTCGCCGATTGCCGATGTCGTTGGCCCCAACCCGTTTGCCGGCTGGCAGCAGGCATTCGACCCATTGCTCGCCTCCGGCGCCCGTAACTACTGGAAGAGCCACGACTTCACCGAGCTCTCCGACAGGGCAGTTGAGGTCGTCACCGAAGCGATACGTGAGCTTCCTGGCCCGGAATGCGAGATATTCATCGGCCATGTCGGCGGTGCGGCGGGCCGTGTGGCGCAGAACGCGACGGCGTTTCCGCAACGCAGCTCGCACTTCGTCATGAATGTTCATGCCCGCTGGCGCGAACCGGCAATGGACAGGGCCTGCATCGGCTGGGCGCGCGGCCTCTATGAGGCGGCCAAGCCCTATGCTGCCGGCACGGCCTATGTGAACTTCATGCCTGAGGACGAGGTCGACCGGGTGGAAGCGGCCTATGGCGGCAATTACCAGCGGCTTCTGGAGATCAAGCAGCGCTATGACCCGCTGAACCTGTTCCGCATGAACCAGAATTTGCGGCCGAAACAAAGCCAGCAGGCCGCCTGAGCCGCCCGCATGGCAGTGACGAAAAGCCCGCGTCTCCGCCACAGGCGTGGGCTTTCGCATGGCCATGGGTCTGGCTCTTCAGCGGCTCAGTTCACATGGACTGCCACCGCGTCAGGCGCTGGTCCTCACGAAACCGTCTCGGTCTCATGCGCGGGCAGCGCCGTCGCCAGCCGGTTCGCCCACTCCTCGATGCCGGCCCGGCTCGCCAGCAAATCCTGCCGGATCTCGACGAGGACGGCGGGGATCCCTCGAAAAGCCGTTCGACTGACCCTATCGCGCGTCTTGGCGAAAGTCCGCCCGACCCGCGAGCACGCAGGATGCAATCGCAGAGCGGCGACCGATATTCAGCTTCGCGAAAATCCGCCGGATATGCTCGCGTACGGTGTAGCCGCTGATGCCGAGCTGCCTTGCGATCTCCTTGTCGACTTTTCCGTCACTGATCAGCAGGGCTATCTGCAGCTCACGCCGGGTCAATATCTCGGCGGCCGAGAGCGGAAGATCGGCGGTGGCGCCCGGCATGCAGACGGCGTCATAGATCAGGTATTGCGTGCCGGCGCAGACGATGCGTCCTACTGGCCGGCGCTGATCTGCATGATTGTTTGGATCACCGCGATCGTCCGCGTAACGGATGGCGACCAGCGAATGGCCGTTCACGACAAAGCTCGAAGTATCCGTTTCCGGGTCGCACTCTTTTCGTGACGCGGAAATCTCATCAGCGAAGTCGGAAAGTCTCTGCAAGTTCTCGGCACGTGCAATCATGGCCGAACGCCCCAGTTGGCAGGAAACTCAGTACAATCACAAGCCCCTGGCGTCCCAACAAAACTGCCACGCCGCCGAACCCCGGCGCGACCAGTATGAATGCTGCATAGATAGTCTGGACTATAGCACTTTTCGAAATATTAGCATTCCAAAAATTATCGTTGGGTCGTCAATTTTCCCAGTTCAGCGCCTGAACCCGGCGCGGATCGAACGCAAGAGATCGGGGGTCAGCCTGACGCCCCGGTTGAACAGGCCCGCTGGGGCAAGCGGCACGCCGGGCCGGCATCCCCAGGCCCCACCCGAATGTGGACGTGGACCGGCGGTGTGAACCGCGATCACCACGGGTACGCCGGCCTGCTGGCGATGGATCCATACTGGAGCGCCGCTGTGCCCCGGACAGGTATCGACACTGTAGAAAAGCTGCCGTTCGGTGATCCGGTCCAGGCGCTCGGAATGCTCCCATTGCGTGCCGTCCGGCTTGTCGGCCGGATAACCCGAAATGTGCAGCAGGCGCGTGGTGCGAAGCCGCTCGAGGTCCTGACGGTTCGGCGACCAGAGCTGGAAGTGTCCGGGCGATGGCGAAAACGGCCGCTCGAGTTCGATCAATCCAACATCGTGCAGGCCTGACGGACGGCGGCGGTAAGGCGGGTTGACGTGCCATTGCTTGGCCCATTGCCAGCCGAAGGGCCGCGCGTCACGCGAGGCCCGACCCGGCGTGACACGAATGCGCACGGCAAGATTGGGCAGGCCAAGCCGCTGACGGATCGGGCTGGTGATGCAGTGCGCCGCGGTCAACAGCCGCGTCGGCGAAATCAGGAAGGCGGTACAGCCGGTCAACCTGCCGTCGCCGAAATCGCGCTCGATGTGGCAGACCGCGCTGTGCGGAAAGCGGTTGGTGTGGGTGACCCTGGCGCGCCCGTCGGTCGGTCCAACCACCGCATAGTCCGCTTCGTCCGCCAGCCGGTCGAGTTCGAATGGCGCGGTCGAGAACAGCGTCATGTTTCTTGCTCGTGTTCGGCTCCCGGCGAGGCGGCATCCGCCGGCATGGCTCCCGGTTGCGCCGCATCATCGATCCCACCTTCATGCGCGGGCTCTTGCGACGCCTCGCCCTGATCCGCGCCAGCACTTGCAGTGAGGCCAAGCAGGCCGCGCAGGCGCTCCATCAGAAGATGAGCCTCGTCGCCACGGCCTTCGAGATAGGCCGCCGCGCGGTCCATGAATTCCTCGTCGGAGCCGAAGGGTGTTTCAGCTGGGCGCGGCGACGCGGCGTGCAGCGCCTTGACCTCCTGAAGAACGATGGCGTCGAGGTCGGCCCATACCGACCTTGCATGAGTTGCGGCTTGCCCGTGCATGGGAATCTCCCTTGGTTCAACTGTTGCGCATCAGCGCCGTTTCATCGAATGTCGTGCTGTTGGGGTCGTAGAGCAGCGGGCGCTCCCGGTCCTGCAGCCAGCCTTCGTAGTTCCTGGCCCGCCTTGGATGCATGGCCTGGCGGGTGAGCCGGGCTGCCTGGACCAGGATCTGGCCCGGCTGCAGATTGCGGATCGCGGTGTTTACCCTGGGGTCGGCCCGGCTCGGCTGCCGGTAGTGTTCGATAATTCTCTGCGCGATCGAATTGTTGCCCTTGGTCATGCCGATGCTGAGCGGCCGGTCGCGGTCGATGCCGGCGCGGGTGATGCGATAGACCTGCGGCCCCGGTGCCAGGAACGGCCGCAGCAAAGCATCGACGTGTCCGCCCCGGCTCACGGCGGTGCGCGCCGCGTCGATCGCCGCCAGCGAGACCGGCGGCGTCCAGCCGCGCCAGCCCGGCAGTTGCGACCCGTGCGCCCGCATCGAAGTCTGGCCGCGTGCCGGCCTCGGGGTGCGCCCGCGCCGTGTGGCTGTCTCGTCGAAGGAAGCGACGTCTCCGCAACTGCCGCAGCCGCAACTCGGAAAATGCCGGCGCCTGACCTCGACGGCGCAAAAGCCCTGCTGCCGGCGACAGCGCGCGCAGCCGCATGGCGAGCGGTGAGCGACTGTTTGCGCGGCCTCGTTGACCAGCGCGTCGAGTTGTTCGTCGAGATATGACATGCCGATCCCTTTCTCGTAACTCGTTTTTCCGCTCGGGCTCGGATCTAGCCGGATCCGGCCACCATGCTTGCGTCCGACGCCGTCGCCCGCCGGCGCAGCCTTGCCACGGTTCGTTCCCTCTGCTCGACGGTCGGCAAGGGAAAGGACGGCCGTGCCGGTCGGGGTGGGCGAATGTCCAGGTAGCGCGCGATGTTGGCGTCCGGGCTGAGCTCCAGCTGGAGAACAGAGGCAGGCGCTGAAAGCAGCGAGACGACGCCCGGGCCGTGACCCGCGACAGTGGAGTCGCTGTGCACGATGACGCCAACCGACACATGTCCTCCCAGCCGCGACCGGCCATAGCGGTTGTCGGCATCCATGATGCCGACAATGTCGCCGAAGCGCAGCGATCCGAGCTTGTAGCGCCGCACCATGCCGGGATCGGACATCTGGATGTCGTAGTCGCCGCGCAGCACATTGTTGCGGCCGAGACCCGAGCCCATGACGCGGGCAGGGATGCGGTGCGTCACCTTGACGTGGATCCTGCCGTTGCGCTCGACCGGGCGCCAGCGCGCCAGCAGCCTTGGCGAGCAGTTCCAGATCGCGACGTCGGGATAGTCGGTCAGGCGCAGGCCAAGCCCGTAAGCCCAGACCTGGATCCGGTCGCCGATCGCCATCTGCCGCATCGCCGGCAGCGGAAAGTCGATCAGCACGGTGTCGACGCCGCCATGCTTGCCGGTCACCACGCCGCGTGCGCCGACCGCGCGTCCTGACGTGACGATGGCGTGGTTGCCGACGCAGGAATAGCTCTGTAGCGCCTGGTTCGCGGCGTCGGGGTTGCCGCCGGCGGCGCGCGCTTCGTTGCGGATCGACACCGCCGGTTCGACATGGTCGCCGGCCAGCCCGACACAGGGGTCGCCGACGCGATGGTTGAGCACGATGCCGCCGGTACCCGGCAGCGAGCGCGGCCTGCCGTCGTAACCGATGCGCCATGGCGTGCCCCTCTCGGTCGGCGATGCCACTTGTCCGGCGACGCTGATCATCACCAGGTCGCGCGCATTGGTGCGCAGCCCATGCACCGGGTGGATGCGGGGCGGTTTCATGCCGCGGCCTCCGCCGGCACGACATCGTACCAGAGCGCGCAGGCATTGCGCCAGGGATCGTCCGGCGTCCCGTCATCGTGGTCGGCCGGATCTTCTAGCGCCCAGTCGGTCTCGCTCCATCCGTCGGGCAGCGCCAGGATGACCGGGGCGACCACCTGCACGATCGCCGCATTGCGGCCGCTCGCGGCGATTGGAGCCGCGGCGGGCCACAGCGCCGGGCCGGACCATCCGGGGGTTGCTCCAGGATGGCGTTTGGCGGGAAATGCCAGCCGCTCGAGATAGTCGCACAATGGCGGCCTGGCGCCGTCATTGCCGGCGATGGTGAGAATGTAGGTGCTATCGGGCTGAAGCGCGGCGGAGAGCGCGATCACGTCGCGCGCGCATTCGTCGAGCGGAGCGGCGGTGCCGGCCGCATCGCCAAGACGTGTTTCAAGCGCGGCGCAGCAGCCTTCAAAGCGCGGTAACAGGGCTGTTTCCTCGCGCTCGGGCAGCGCGCTCTCATACTGAGCGTCGCCGATCCAGTGCACCCGCGATGACAGGCGGCCGTTCTGCCACGCCCGGCGCCACGGTTCGAGCTCCAGGGTCAATTCCCTGAGGATGGCATCGCGCGTGCCGGGGGCGAGCCAGCCGCCTCCCATCTGATCGGGCCGGCGCCGATAGTACTCGTCGTTGTCGAGCAAGGTGTAGAAGCCGCGCGGCAGCCACACCCGCGCTGATTGCGAAAGCGTTACCGTCACAAGCAGCCCCATCGGCGACAGCGCCAGCGGGGCGTCGATGACGATGTTCGGCGGCTTGGCCGCGAAACGCCCCGCAAGAGCAAGTTGGTGGTCCATCGCAGACACCCTTCAGTCCCGGCGAACGGTTCAGGCGGCTATTCGCGACGCGGTGTTGCGGTTCAGCCCATATGACCAGTGCACACGATCGCCGTCGAGGCCGGGGAAGCGCCGCCCTTCGCGTGTCAGCCGGTAGGCCGCCAGCCATGCGTCGGCCTGCGCGCCCATCTTCTTGGCATCCGCGTCGAACTCCTCCGGCGTGATCGTCGTGCGGAAATCGTTCTCGGCGATGTATTGCAGGATCCTGCGCCCCGCATCGGCCATCTTGGCGCGCTCCGACATCTCGGTAGCGCCGCCCAGATGACGGTTGGCGACGGCTTCGATAACGTCCCATTTGGTGTTGGCGTCGAAGGATTTCTTGATGTCCGGTGCGTCGAACAGCTCGAAGATCTGCTGTACGTACTGTCCGGTTTCACGGGTCAGGGCCAGGATGTTGCCATAGCTCGAACGGTCGAGGTGATAGCGCAGGTCGGTGCCGACGCGCTGCACCGTGGCCAGCGCTGCGAAGGGCCGGTCGTTGATGGTGGAGCTGCCGCGAATAACCTGACCGATGGTCAGATCCTGGAAGTACTGCGACATCGCATTCATGAAGGCGACCAGCTGGAAGTGGAAGCTGCGGTTGACGATGGCTCCGGCGGGCACCGGGGCGCGACCGTAGTTGAAGACGCGTCGATAGGCGATCAGCCGGTCGCGGCGCTTGTAGCGGATGGGGCGCCATTTCTCGAGGATGTAGAGCCCGCGCGCGCCGGGGCCGCGCTGGATGCGGATCTGGCCGTTCTGGAACAGCCGGCGCAGCACATCGACAACCTGGAACAGCTTCATGCGGTCCATCTGGTAGATGTAGTAAAGCTCGGCCGATGCCTGAAGCTGCGGCGGTATGATCGATTCGTCGAAATCGTTGCGCAGCAGCGGCATCTGCAGCGAATCGAACGGCTTGATCGGTCCGTCGCCGAAGCCGACCAGGTCGGCGAAACTGGTGGTCTTGGCACTGGACGAGCGATCAAGTAGTTCCCCGTAACGACCCTCGAATTCGCTCTCGAAAGCGGCGCGGTCAGCCGGCGACAAACCCGCCAGCTCGTCCCTGAAGAAGCGCTGGAACAGCCGCTGGATGACCTGGTTGGATTCACTAGCCATAATCAGACCTCATCTTGCTCGAATTGGCTGCTCATAGTTCTCAGGCACTTGGTTTCTCAAGCACTTGGGATCTCAGGCACTTGGGTTCTCAGGCACTTGGCGGCTGTTGGCCGCCGGACGCTGCGTCCTGGCTGGCGGCGATCGCGTTCATCACGGCTGGCGCGAGGTCGAAGAAGCGAACCAGTTCGCTATCGGTGACGACCGACGGCAGGCCGCCGCTGAACGTGTTGGCATCGCGCAGGCGCTTGACGAACTCGTTGCGGCGATTCTCCTGCGGCTTGCCCTTCTGGAATGACACGATGTCCTGCAACGACGCGAATTTCGCCTGGTTGAACCAACGCCCAGCGATCGTCCGGCCGACAATGTCGCCCGACGTGTCGACAGCGGCGGCATAGAGCGCCGTGACATTGTCCTTGTCGCGCAGACCAAGCGACTGCACCGTTTCATCCAACCTGTTGATCGCCGTGGTGATCTCGCCGAGCTTCTTGTCGATGGCGTCGCCATCGGGCAGTCCAGTCGCGATGGTTTCGATCGCGGCTATCAGCCGGTCGAAAATCTGCTTCGACCGTTTTCCATCGGGGAACTCCCTGATTGCGCTGGCAACGTCGCCGATGGCGGTCATGGTCCCGTCGCCGCTGGTGACGACCTTGTCGGTCAGCCGATCGATCGATTGCGGTGTCTCGGCCTCGACCTCGAAGCGGGCCTTGACCCCGGCGTGGAACTTGTTGGCCGGGTGGTAGGGAAACGGAATCTTCGCAGCCATTGTCGTGCTCCTCTCCTGCCAGCTCAGGCCGACCAGTAGTCGGGACGGTTCTGACCCATGCTCGCCATCGAGCTGGCGATCGGCGAGGGCATCTGGACCGGGCTCGGCAGATTGGTGCCAAGGCCGAACATATCCTGGAGGATCGCGCGGATCATCCAGCGGATCAGCGACTGATTGTTGCGGAAATTGAAGACGTTGAAGTCGCATTGCGGCGTCAGCGAACGCACCAGGCGTTCCGTCTGGTCCTCAGCCTGGTAGGCGATACGCAGCTCACGCACCATCAGCGACTTCAGGCCCGGGTCCCAAGCCCCAGGAGCGCCGAATGGGTCGAGCAACTCATCACGGATGACACCGAGCTTGTTTTTCAGCTTGTCGCTGAATTCACACAGAAGCACGCCCGGATTCTTCAACTGGTCGGTCAGGTCCAGCGCCGCGCCGATGGCGAGGCCAACGGCGGTAGCCCGCCTTTCCTGTTCGCCGAGGCCGTCCGGATCCGTGCCGACCGCATAGAGGTCGATCGCTCTGTCGAGCAGGAACAGCAGGTAATCCAGCAGCACCTGGCAGGAGATGTCGTCGTCATCGCAGCCGCAGCCGGCAAAGCAGTCGACCTGCTCGAGCAGGAAACCGCGCGCGATGGTCAGGTTCATCAGGCGGATGGCACCCTGGTCCGGTCCGCCGGCGCCGTAGAGGCCATAGACGATGATCGGCGGGCGCGCCACGTAGAGCAGCCGCGAGCTGCCTTTCGAGACGAAGGCGTCGACGAACAGCTGCAGGCTGGAGACGAATGCCACCAGCGGCGGCGATTCCGGCGGGCCTGAAGTGATCGGCACGTCGATCGGAACCGGGATGCTCTGGCCGAACTGGATCAGGCGCTGGAAGCGGTGGACCAGCATCGCCGACGCGGTCGACAGCTCGCGCAAGCCTTCGACGCTTGCCCCGGTCGAGAGGTCGACAAGGTCGTCCATCGCTTGCGACAGTGCGTTCTCTTCCAGCAGCGCGCGCAGATCAGCCTGGCCGCCGGCCTCCAGCTGCTGCACCAGATTTCGGTAGGCCTCGATGCCGCGCGGCCAGTCTTCCTGGCCAAGCGTGCTTTCGACCGAACCGGTCAGGCTGCGCAGCGCCATGATGACGGCGTTGCGGCGTGCCTGCAGTTCTCCGGCGGCCGAACGCACGATCGAGGTGCTGCGGGTGATGCCGTTGGACGCCAGCCCCTCGCCGATGGCGACAAGAATGAGCCCGGCCAGCACATCGCAGCTCTGGGCAAACCGCCTGAACAGGATGGCGCTGCCGTCGGTGAGCGTGCCGACATAGCGCGCCAGGCGCGAATACTCGCCGAGTTGGCGACGCGCCGACATGGCACGGTCGTGATTGACCGAATCGAGAGCGAGCCTGGCGGCAGCCAGTCCATCATTGGCGAGCTGCCGGATCGAGCGGCCCCAGCCGACCATCTCGATGCGGATGTCCTTCAGCGGCGAGGAGGTCGAAAGCGTCTGCAGGTCGCGTTCGAGATCGTCCTGCGCCTGTGCCATCTCGACGGAAGACGGGCCCGTGTTGCGGGCTTGCGGCACATAGTCGGGCACGCTCGAATAAGGCAGGCCGGCTTGTTCGCGTCGATCCCTGTCTGCTTCCTCGGGATAGAAGTTCAAGAGAGCGTTGGCGATCTGGTCGGGATCGCGCGGGTCACTGACGCGAAGCGTCTTGCGCAGCAGATTGTCCACGGCAACCGTGGCAGGAGACCGAAATTTCGAGACCGGGCTGGCGGCGGCTGTAAATACGTCGACCATGACATCTCACCTCATGCAACGAGTGCGGCTGGGGACGGTTGCGCAGTAGGCCGTCGGTTTGCCTGACGCTGGGCCAGGTTTCTGATGACAAGCTTTGCAATGGCGTCCGGTTCGGCGCCGGCCTCCAGCGCGAAACGGCTGGCCGACACAAGAAAACGTGGCGGCAGGTCGGGCACTTGCCCCGCCGCGATCTGGATTCCGCCACGGCGGATGCGGGCTTCGTCGGCGCGCGTGAAAGGGATGGCGTCGGCCAGCGCGTGCTGCCCAAGACCCCGGCGCGGCTGGTAGGCGATCTCGTCGACCACCGCCGGAACGACGCGAGGAACCGAAGCAAGCAGGACCGGAGGCAGCCTGTGGCCGCGCGCCGGATTGTAAAGGCCACGCCAGACGCGTTCGGCGCGCGCCGCCTCGGCGGCAAAGCCCATGCGACGCAACATCTCGGTCAAGATCAGAACCCGGATCCAGCCGGTTGGATGCGCCCCGCCGGGGCGATAGGTGAGGGCCCGCGCGCCAGGATGGGCGAGGAATTCCATCATACCCCAGACCGACGCGGTGCCGCCGAGCAGCAGTGCGGCGAGGTCGGCGAAGATTTCCTTGTGCCAGCGGCGCAGGATCGTCACCACCAACGGGTCGAAACGCATCGAGGCCAGGCGGTTGGCGACCGCTTGCGCGTTCTCCTGCCATAGGCCCATGTCGGCCTGCAGATTGTGGGCGACCTCGTGCAGGAAGACCGACTGCCAGGGATTGTCGCGATCCCACGGAATGCGGATCACCGGGAACGGGTTGCTGTCGCCGAGCAAGCGGGCAAGGGCGACGCCGCGACGCTGCGTGGCAGGCGAATAGCCGTGTTCCATGTAGGTCAGCGGTTTGAGCAGCGGGCCGCCGAAGACGCCCGGCAAGGCCGCGCGGACGACCGTGTAGCAGTCGAGGGCGATCGCATCATGGGCGGCGAGCGCCGGCGCGAAGCCCGAGCCGCGCTGCGACATCACCTCGAAGAACATGCCGAAGGTCCGGCGCAGCCGATCGATCCTGCGGTCGAGCATCGCCATCTGGGTGAGCGCGACCTCGGCCGTCGCGGGCGGCCAGCCGCGCTCGATCTCGGCGATATGCCGGTTGATGGCGTTGCCGATGGTCGCCAGCCGCTTGTTGGCGGCATGGAAGTGGGCCCGCGACGGCGCATAGGGCAGGTCTTCGGGACGAAGTCCGATGCGCCTCGGTGTCAGGCGGTTGAGGCGTTGTGCGCGAGCCTTCAAAGCCCGCAGCTTGGTGTCCAGGAACCGCCTGGTCGAAGAACCCGTGCGCATCGCCGCGATCCTTCTTGTTGCACCGACTGGGTTTAATTGGGCCGGATGGTGATGCTGACCGGACCGCGGATCACGATACGCCGCCGGCGCCCGTGATTTGGGCCATATCCGCCAGTCCAACCGCCTGGCCATCCGCCGGCAGTCCGCCCCAAGGCCCGTCCGGCGATACGCGCCAGGTTGCGTCCTGGGGCCATGCCGGCGCGAACCGCCGCCGCGGTGCGGCGCACGATCTGGCGACCAGCCGGCAAGGGCCTGGTCAACTGCCGGCGCAGGCCGTGCCCGCGCGCCGCGACACGGCGCGCGGTACGCGCCAGGACCAGCGGCCGGACAGACGCCGGGGTGCGGCGCGTCACGGCCGTTCGGCGGACGCTGTTGGCGATGCGCGGCAGAGCGCGGATCGCTGTCGGCCCGCCACGATTGACGAGCTGGGTGGCGGCGCGGCGCACGGTGCGAACCGCCTGGGTGCGTGCGGCCGCGGGCATGCGCACCGCCACCGGGCCAAGCACTCGCCTCGTCGCAAGCGCGGCCACAACGGGAATGGCGGCACGATTGCGCACCGCGAGCTCGGCGAAGGCGTCAAGCGCCTCGTCCTCGGAGGCTTCGTCCGCCATCAACTGGCCGACGACATTGGCGATGCCACCAATCGCGGTGCCGTAGCCGGGAATAAGGCTGGCGACTGGTGCCACCGCGCGAGCAATGCGTCCAATTGTGGGAGCGGCACGCCTGACGGTGCGTACGACGCCGCGCACGCCGCGGGCGATGCGACGGAAGAACTCGTCGCTGTCTTCAGCCGCAAGCGCGTAGCTCATGGCCTGGTCCCAGGCATCGTCGTCGGACTCATCGCCTTCATCGAAACCGTCGCCTTCGTCGAACTCGTCACCGGCATCGAATTCGTCGCCGGCGTCCATCTCGTCGAAGCCCGAGGCCTCGAATTCGTCGCCTTCGTCGAACTCGTCGCCTTCGTCGGCCTCATCGAAGCCGTCGCCCTCGTCCATTTCGTCGAATTCGTCGTAACTGTCGGCAGGGCCTTCCGCTTCATCAAAGGCAAGGTCGTCGAACATCGATTCGTCATACCCGTCCATCTCGAGATCTCCTCTTGAGCGATCGGCCCCTCAGGGGAGCGGGACCAAAGCGATTAACGCCGGTCGGGATAGTCGCCCTCGATACAATAGCTCTCAAGTCGACAGGAACGGGTAGTTGAAAGGTGGTCGCCAATATCAGCGACTGTTCAGTCGAGTGATTTTGTGCGTAATCATAGTTACAATGCAGATATTATTTTATCTTTATTTTCATAGTGGTCGATGAGAGGGTGGATTGATGTGGCCCAATCAAATCGTGAGCGACCACCAATATTTCGCCCTACGGCCTTGGACTTGCCAGCTGAAGGGACGGTGATATCGAAGCAGCCGCCGCGCAAGGCAGAGCGACTCCCACTCCGCCTGAATTCCCTCGGATCGCGATCATCATCCGCTTGCCCCTGCGAATGGAAAAATTGTTCGTCACGGCCGCGCCGAAGGGCCGATCGTTCCTTTCCCGGCCATTCGAAGTCGATAAGACTAGCGCGCAATGATGGCGGCCAGGGTCGCGCAAAAGTGCCGCATGTTCAATCGGCTGGGTTTTTCGGACGGAAATTTCAAGCAACATCCGGAAAGCACTGGGAAAGGAGCTTGATATGCCCAGAATAGTGCCTGTGCTCGATCTGAGCCGTCTTGAACAAGGCGCGTCGGAACGCCGGACATTTCTGGCGGATCTTCGTTCCGCTTCGCGCGACATTGGCTTTTTCTATCTGGCCGGACATGGCATCTCCTGGGCGGAGATCACAGAGGTGCTCACCGCATCGCGCCAGTTCTTTGCCTTGCCGGAGGCCGACAAGCGGGCGATCGAGATGCTCAAGTCCTCGCAGTTTCGCGGCTACACCCGCGCCGGCGGCGAACTGACCAAGGGCAAGGAGGACTGGCGCGAGCAGCTCGACATCGGCGTTGAACGCCAGGCAATCGCGCAAGGGCCAGGAATTCCCGCCTGGACGCGGCTGCAGGGACCGAACCAGTGGCCCGCGGCGCTGCCGGATCTCAAACCGGCTCTGCTTGCCTGGCAGAGCAAGGTGACGGCCGTGGCGATCCGGCTCTTGAAAGCCTTCGCCCTGTCGCTCGATCAGCCCGAGGATGCCTTCGACCCGATCTACAGCAGCGAGCCCAACCATCGCATGAAGATCGTGCGCTACCCCGGCCGTGATGCAACCGGCGGCGACCAGGGTGTCGGCGCGCACAAGGATGGTGGCTTCCTGACCCTGCTGCTCCAGGATGACAATAGGGGGCTGCAGGTCGATTATGACGGCAGCTGGGTGGATGTGGACCCCATTCCCGGCACGCTCGTCGTCAACATCGGCGAATTGCTTGAACTGGCCTCCAACGGCTATTTGCGCGCGACCGTGCATCGTGTCGTGACGCCGCCCGCCGGCGTCGAGCGCATTTCGGTGCCGTTCTTCTTCAGCGCCAGACTCGATGCGACGATCCCGCTGCTTGGCCTTTCCGAGGAACTGGCGGCGCAGGCGCGGGGGCCGGCCAGCGATCCGGACAATCCGCTGTTTCGCGATGTCGGAACCAATGTGCTGAAAAGCCGGTTGCGCTCGCATCCCGACGTCGCGCGGCGCCATTATGCGGATCTGCTCGAAGGGGAAAGCCGGGTTGGCTGAGCTTCCTGGCGAACAAAGGATAGGATTTTCGCCATTCTGTCCGATCTTTGGAAAACAATTCGTCGTATCTACCCGCGAATCGGTTCAAAAGAGAAAAATCCGTTCGGTGTTTTCCTCCCATTTCACCGAGCGGTGTTCCCCTCTGAAGGTTATGACCTTCTTTTTGGCCGGGCCGGTTTCGCGCCCGGCCTTTTTCTAGCCACGTTGCGCGTTGCCGTCGCCGCGCCGATCCGGCAAGTTTCACCACAGCTCATTCGCCTGCCATCGACCGCAGTCCCGTGGAAAGAAGGAGAGGTTTCATGACATCCAATGTCGCAATCATCGCCGGTGCGGGTTCCGGCTTGAGCGCCTCGCTGGCGCGCCTCCTCGCGAAGGAAGGGTTCAGCGTCGTTCTGGCCGCCCGCAACATTGAGAAGCTTGGTGCCTTGCAGGCCGAGACCGGCGCGCAGGCCGTGGCAACGGATGTCTCCGATCCCGCATCGGTGGAGCACCTGTTCGATGTCGCCGACAAGGCCGGCCCGCTCTCGCTGGTGATTTTCAACGCCAGCGGACGCGCCCGCGGACCAATAGCGGAGCTCGATCCCGAGGCCGTCCGTCAAGCTTTGCTGGTTGGGGCCTATGGCGGGTTCCTGGTTGGCCAGCAGGCGGCTCGCCGGCTCGTCGCGCGAGGATCGGGCTCGATCCTTTTCACCGGCGCGACGGCCAGCGTGAAGGGGTTCGCCGGCTCCGCCGGTTTTGCCATGCCAAAATTCGGCTTGCGCGGCCTGGCCCAGTCCATGGCCCGTGAACTGGCGCCGAAGAACATCCACGTCGCGCATTTCATCATCGATGGCGCCATTGCCTCGGCCGCGTCCGGACAGGAGTCCGGGCCGCAGGATCGCCGGCTGTCCCCGGGCGCGATCGCCGAGGCCTATCTCTCCATCCATCGCCAGCACCGCAGCGCCTGGACTTGGGAAATGGAGCTCAGGCCCTGGGTTGAGACCTTCTGATGGGGCCGGCGAGGTGCGACGTTCCGGGAGTCGACATTGCATGGGGATATCACTATATAGCGGCGGCTTCGACCGGCGCGCCCAGCGCAGCCCTCCGGAGCGACTGTAAAAATGTGTTACGCATTGCGCCATCATTTGTGACCAAAAATCGGCTGGAAAACCGGAAAAGCAAATAGAAACAGTGGCGCGAAGCTGGGTTGATCCAGCTCACGGAAGCAACCCTCCAGAATCAGAAATGTGCTTGAACCCTCGATTTCCTTCGGCTCTGTGGACCCTGCACGGCATTGACTTGCCGGCTGGCCGCGACTCGGCTGGAATGGGAGCATGCATCCTTTGCGGGATGCCGACGTTTATGATTACCAACCGGCTTTGCCGCCAGGGAACAGCAGTATGAGTGAACACGCGATCGAGTTCTTGCGGGGATGGATCGGCGAAAAGGTCCATTGCCAGTCCCAGGCCAGGATCGACAAGCAGGCCGAGACCTTGGCCAGGGAATGTGCCGCCAAGGCTGCGGAAGTCGGTATTCCCCTGGAGGATATCCAGGAAGAAGTCGGCGACATCCAGGAGCTCATTGCCTCCCGGCTCGAGGAAGCCGCCGAGGCCGACGAGAACCAGCAGGCGGTCAGCAAGGCCGCGGAATAGATTCTACCCTGAACTTTCTGTTTGTCTGAATGCGCGGGCTTTTTGGCCCGCGTTTTCGTTTCAGTCGAACTTTTCTATCAGCCCAAATTTTTCTTTCAGCCACGCCTTCGGCAGCGCCGGCACGAAATTGCCGTCGCGCCCGGTCATGTCGTCATTGGCGGCCAGGGCGTTGAGGATCGATTCCTCCACCGTCTGGATCACCGCATCGAAGAATGGATCGATGTCTGTATCGGGAATGAAATCGGCCGTGGCGATACGGCCCGACGGCGCAAGTGCGGCGGCAGGATTGGCTGTCGAGAAGGCGAGAAAGATGTCACCTGAGCTGTGATAGCCGAAGCCGCCGGTCATAGCGACGCCCAGCGGCACCCGGCGTGCCAGCCGCTTCATCTGGTGCGGCAGGAACGGCGCATCGGTGGCGACAACGGCGATGATCGAACCCTTTTCGGCGCGTGGCGTGCCTTCGCGGATCGCGGGCTCCGCGAGTTCGGATCCGGCGCACAGGCCACGAAGGGTGAAATTGCGCCGCTTGCCGAAATTCGACTGCACGAAGGCGCCGACCGTGTAGGAATTTCCCTGCCACCCTATGATGCGCGACGCCGTGCCCGAGCCAGCCTTGAAGCCGAAAGTGATCATGCCGGTGCCGCCGCCGACGCTGCCTTCCTCGATCGGGCCGCCGTTTGCGTCATCGAGTGCCTGGGCGACGTGCTCTGATGTCAAATGGTGGCCATTGATGTCGTTGAGAAACCCGTCATAGGTTTCCGCGGCCACCGGCAGGCCCCAGGCGCTGTCGAGCGCGGTGGGCAGTACGCGTTGCATCCAGCGCAGCGTGCCGTCACGCGAAACACCGCAGGAATGCGTGTTGGTGATGGTGATGGGGAAGTTGAAAGCGCCGGTTTCCTCGATGATGTGCGAGCCGGTCAACTCACCATTGCCGTTCTGGCTGAAGATGCCGGCGAAGACCGGTGTAGCCAGGTCGGCGCGCGGTCTGGGCAGGATCGCCGTGACACCGGTGCGCACCGGCCCCTTGCCGACGACGAGCGGCCCGTCGCCTGAAATCAGCGTCGCATAGCCGACCGCGACACCGGGCACGTCGGTGATTGCATTGAACGGTCCGGGCGTTCCGTCGAAACCGATGCCGAAGCTGCGCACGCGCGGCTTGCCACTGGGCGTTGCCAGATGGTGGGGATTATCGGTCATGATCAGAACAGCGATCCCTGATTTCCGGGTTCTTTGGCCTTTGTTGATGGCTTGGCTGCCGGCTTTGGGCGCGCCGCACCGCTGGTTGCCACCGCGTCCGCCGTGCCGTCGGCAAACTCCAGCGAAAGCGCCATCCCCGATGCCACGTCAGCCGCCTGCTTGATGACGGCGCCGTCGGCATCCTTCACCAGCGCGAAGCCGCGCGCGAGCACGGCCTTGTGCGAAAGCGTGGTCAAGAGGCGTTCGGCCTGGCTCAACTGGCCGCGCAGGCGCTCGAGCCGCAGCGAGATGACCCGATCCTGCCGCCTGGCGAGCGCCGCCAGCGTGTCGGCCTGCAGTTTCTGCCTGCGCGCGATCGGTGCCGGCGACAGCCGCGTCGCGGTGCGCGCGAAGCGCGCGCGCCGTTCGCGCACAATGGCGACGAACGCCGCCTGCGCGCGGGCAAGGTCACGCCCGGTCAGCGTGCGCGCCTCGTTGATGCGCCGCGACAGCGTGGCCGGAGTCAGCCTCTGGCCCTGGAGACGCGCCCGCTTGCGATCGACGCTGACGGACAGGCCACGGCCGAGCCTTGATGTCGCCTCGTCGAGGCGCCGGCGCGGCAGCGCCAGCAATTGGTCGGGCGAGGGCAGGGCCCGCGCCGCCGCGCGGGCGGCCTGCCGCTTGCGTTCGAAATTGCGCAACACCGCCGCCTTGAGCCGTGCGCCAAGGCTGGCCAGCGTCGCTTCGAGGTCGGCCTTCACCGGCACGGCGATTTCGGCGGCGCCCGTCGGCGTCGGCGCCCGCACATCGGCGACGAGGTCGATCAATGTCCAGTCGGTTTCGTGGCCGACAGCGGAAATCACCGGAATGCCGCAGGCCGCAACGGCGCGGGCCAGCGCCTCGTCGTTGAAGCCCCAGAGGTCCTCGAGGCTGCCGCCGCCGCGCGCGACGATCAGGAGATCGGGGCGCTGGATGGAGCCATCCCAGGCCAGCGCGTTGAAGCCGTTGACGGCATTGGTCACTTCCACGCCCGAAGTCTCGCCCTGAACGCGCACCGGCCAGACCAGCACATGCAGCGGAAAGCGGTCCTTGATGCGGTGGATGATGTCGCGGATGACGGACCCGGTCGGCGAGGTGACGACGCCGATGACGCGCGGCATGAAGGGCAGCCGGCGTTTGCGGCCGGCGTCGAAAAGCCCCTCCGCCTGCAGCCGGCGTTTGCGCTCTTCCAGCAGCGCCATCAGCGCGCCGGCGCCGGCCGGCTCCAGATTGTCGATCACGATCTGGTAGTTGGATTTGCCGGGATAGGTGGTGAGCTTGCCGGTGGCGATCACCTCCATCCCTTCCTCGGGGCGGAATTTCAACCGGCTCATCGTGCCTTTCCACACCACGGCATCGAGCCGTGCGCGGTCGTCCTTCAGTGCGAAATAGGCATGGCCGGAGGAATGCGGGCCGCGATAGCCCGAGATTTCGCCGCGCACCCGCACATTGCCGAAGACGTCCTCGACCGTGCGCTTCAGTGCGCCGGAAATCTCGCTCACCGTGTATTCGGTGGCGTTGGTGCGTGATTCGGATGCTGCTTCGCTCATCGGCCGATTGGGGGCTGGTTGGCGCCTCGCGTCAAGGCGCCGGTGTCGGCCCGCATGTCATAGCGCGATCTTATCGCGATCTTAAGCCTATTTTAGTTGACTGGCGCCCGAAGCAGCTGGCCAAGGACGCATGAGCACACGCGCACATCGGAGCCCATTGACGTATCAGGTCACGCTGACCGTGCTGGCGCTTGCCGCTTTCTCGTTCGTCATGGTCGTAGGATTTGGGTTCTACGCCGCCGTGCAGGCTGATCACGTTTCGCTTGAGCGCCAAAAGATATTCTTCGCCAATGGCTTGCAGGACCAGATCGCTGCCGTTGAGCGAGAGCAGGAAAGTGTCTCGGTCTGGGACGATTCCGTCATAAATGCCAAATCAGGCAATCAGACGTGGATGGCCGAAAACCTCAGCGTCTGGATGTACTCCTACTACGGCCACAACCGCGTCTACGTGCTGGATGAGGCCAACCGTCCCATCCACGCCATGCGTGAGGGCAAGGTGGTGGCGCCGGACCTCTATGCCGAGGACGAAACTGCCTTGCGATCCACCGTCGAAAAGCTGCGTGGCCTGATCGACCGGCCACCGGACGAGACTGTGGCCGGCGGCCCGGTCAAGATGGTTGCGGAGGATCTGATATCGCTCGGCGGCAAGCCGGCCATCCTCAGCGTCATGCCGTTGATACCGAGCTCCGACCGCGTCACCCAAGCGCGGGGCAGCGAATATCTGTATGTTTCCGTCGAGTTCATCAACGACACCGTTATCGACAAGATCGCCCGAAAATATCTGCTGGACGGCGCGCATCTCCTGTCGTTGTCGCAGCCGACTGGCTCGGCCGCCATCCCGCTGCTCGACTCGCGTGGGGTTATCCTGGGCTATATCGCTTGGGATCAGGAGCGCCCCGGCCTGACGCTGATGCGCAAGGCCGGCCCAGCCTTGATCGCCGCGATGCTCCTTGCGGCGAGCGTGCTGGCATTTCTACTGCGGCGTCTGCGTCGCGCATCCACGGCGCTGCAGACCAGCCGCAACGAAGCCCAGTATCTTGCCTTTCATGATACGCTTACAGGCTTGCCCAACCGAGCGCTGTTCGAGGACCGGCTGCGCCGCGCCTTGCTGACTGCCGGCCATGATGCCGCCAAGGTGGCGCTACTCTATCTCGATATCGACCGCTTCAAACATGTCAACGATACGCTCGGTCATCCGGCCGGCGACGAACTGGTGCGCCAGACCGCGGCCAGGCTGCAACGGACCATTCGCGACGTCGACACCGTGGCGCGGCTTGGCGGCGATGAGTTCGCCGTCATTCTCGTCGACATCCGCGGCGTGCGTGATGCCGAGGATGTATCGGAGCTGCTTCAGCAGCGGTTGCGGGAACCGTTCAAACTGATGGACGATCAGGTCTTTGTCAGTGCCAGCATCGGCATCGCCGTGTCGACAGGTCCCGAGGCCGACGCCGACGATCTGCTGCGCAAGGCCGACATCGCGCTCTACGAAGCCAAGAAAAATGGCCGCGGCCGCTACCAGGTCTTTGCCGGCGACATGGACGATCTGCTGCTGCGCAAGCGTAAGGTCGAAAGCGAACTGCGCAAGGCGCTGATCGGTGGCACGGGCATCAAGCTCAACTATCAGCCTGTGTTTGCCGTTGACGGCAGGGCGATCCTTGGCGCGGAGGCATTGATCCGCTGGAGCCACGAAGTCCATGGCGCCCTACCGGCGGCGCAGTTCATCGCCATCGCCGAGGAACGCGGCCTGATCGGCGAACTCGGGAAATGGGTGCTGCTGGAAGCCTGCCGGTTCGCCGTTCGATCGGCGCTGCCATGGGTGGCGGTCAATGTGTCGCCGCTGCAGCTGCGCGATGCCGGCTTTCCCACAATGGTCGCTGCGATCCTTGCCGAGACAGGCCTTGCGCCGACACGTCTGCAGCTTGAGATCACCGAAAACGTCCTCCTGGAAAACAACGATATGACCGCGGCGGCCCTGGTGGCTCTGCGCCAGGCCGGCATCGGCATCGTGCTCGATGATTTCGGCACCGGTTATTCGTCGCTGAGCTATCTGCGGCGTCACGCCATCGACAAGCTCAAGATCGACCGTTCGTTCGTGCGCCTGCTCGGCACCGAGGGCAATTCGACGGCAATCGTCAAGGCGCTGATCGACCTTGCAATCGCGCTTAACGTCGATGTCACCGCGGAAGGCGTCGAGACCGAGCAGCAAAAGGCATTGCTCGTCGGCATGGGTTGCCATCAACTGCAAGGCTACCTGCTGTCGCCGCCGCTGGAGCCGGTTCAGTTGCTTGGCTTGCCGGGTCTGGCTTTGCCCGGCGAGCAGGGCGGTCAAGCCACTGCCCGTGCCTGAGAGCCGTCCTACCAGCCCGGCAGGATCTGGTTTGCCTTGGTCCGCCTGATCTTGGCGTAGGCAAGTGCGGCGAAATCGAACGTCCCGGCCTCTTCGACGAGCGGCACCGAGATGTTGTCCAGGCTCTCCGAGATGTGGCGGGCGAGCGCATCGACGATTTCAGGCCGCGAGGTTTGGCCACGCATGATGCCGATGCGGCAGTCGGGCAGGGCGCCGAAGCCGTCGGCTTCGCCCAGCACCCGCATGCCGGGCCTGAGCGCGCATTCCGGCAGCACCGAGATCGCCAGGCCCGATAGCACGGCGGCGGTGATGACGGTCGCCGAGAAGCTGGTGAACAGGATGCGATAGTCGCGGTTCTGCTGGTCCAGCACATCGACGGCGGCGCGCCGCCAGATGCAGTTGGGGCGGCCAAAGGCCATCGGCAGCGTTTCCTGTTCATGCGTCGCATGATTGGCCGAGGTGACCCACAGCAGCGGCTCGCGCCGCACCACCTCCGACTGGCCGCGCACATCATTGTGCGTCACCAGCGCCAGGTCGAGATTGCCGCGCTTGATGTGCTCGACCAGTCCCGGTGTCGGCTCGCAGATGACTGTCAGCTCGACTCGCGGGTTGGAGCGCGTGAAGCGCGCCATGATCTCGGGCAGGAAACGGTCGGCATAGTCGTCCGGTGTGCCGATGCGGATCGTGCCTTCGAGCCGCTGGTCGTCGAAGGCGGCGAGCGTTTCGCGGTTGAGGTAGAGCAGCCTTCTTGCATAGGAGAGCAGCTTGTCGCCTTCCTCCGTCAGCCTGTTGGAGCGCCCCTCCTTCTCGAACAGCGGCTTGCCGATCCGCTCCTCCAGCCGGCGCATCTGCATCGACACCGCCGACTGGGTCCGGTGCACCTCTTCGGCCGCCCGCGTGAAGCTGCCGGTATCGGCGATCGAGATGAAGGTTTGCAACTGATCGAGATCGAGCGGCGCTTTCATCGGCGTGATCCATCACTGGTGTTGATGGTAAAGATTAAAAACATTCGTTGGATTAATCAATCGGTCGATGGCAAATTGCTGACATCCACATGAAGGCATGTGAATCGAAGCCGGAACGGCCGCTGTCGCCAGCGCCGACTGCTTGGCTTTGTCTGTTCGAGACTGAAGGAGACCGACATGACCACGATCGATTTCGCCACCGAGACCTCGCGCATCACCTCGCGTCCGGCCGTTGCGATGCGCGTGGCCAATACCGTCTTCAATTTCTACCGCGCCTGGAAAAACCGTCGCGCCTTCTATCGCCTTGGCGAGATGTCGGACGCTGAGCTCGCCGATATCGGTCTGACGCGCGCCGACCTGCATGTCGCCATCGACGTGCCATTCGGCCGCGACCCGACCGCGATCCTGCGCGAAATCGCCAGCGATCGCGTCGAAACGATCGAGGACATCGCCCGCAAGGTGGCCTGATCGGCTGATTTCGGTCCTGCTGAACCTTTTCAGGGTTCAGCGCGACCAAGGATTATGCAGGCTCCCCACTCCCTGCCGGTCCCCGCCGGCCTGCCTGCACGTTGCCCGGTCCTCCCAAGGACCGGGCTTTTCTTTTCTGGCTTGCTCAGAAAGGGCCGTAGGTTTGGCGCCTACCGACGGTCCATGTCTCGCTTGAACTGGTCGAAGATCGTTTCCACGCCCTTCTGGTAGTCGTCACGCTGCTGGGCGCCGGTCTCGAACATCTTGCCGAACAGATCGTCGAACGGGTTTCTTGGCCTGCCGCTCGGATTGGTTTGCGGCTGTGGGGCTTGGCGCTGCTGCGGTGCCTGCGGCTGCGGCGCCGGCTGCCCCCCAGGCATGCCGAAGCCACCTCCACCACCTCCGCGCAGCATCTCCTCGAAGATTTTCCCGAGCGGGTTGTCGCCATAGGGGCTCTGCGTCTGCTGCGGCTGCGCCCGGCCTTGCGGTTGCGGGGTACCGCCACCGAACATGTCCTGCAGCACCTTCCCCAACGGATTGTCGCCATAGGGATTGGGTGCCGGCTGCGGCTGCGGTTGCGGTGCGCTGCCGCCGAACATGTCCTGCAAGACCTTGCCGAGGGGGTTGTCCATCGGGTTCTGGGGCTGAGGTGCCTGGCGCTGTTGTGGCGCCGGCGCCTGCATGCCGCCTTGGCGCATCATCTGCTCGATGATCTCGCCGAGCGGATTGTTGCCGCCGCCGAAACCGCCTGCGGCCTGCATCTGACTTGTCGTTTGCTTGAACAGTCCGCCCATCACCATCGAGGCGATCGCCGGCAGCATTTGCTGCAGGATCTGCTGGCTGACGCCGCTCGCCTGCGCCGCCTGGCTGGCGACGGCGCGCGACAGGTCCTTCGAGCCGAACAGATGCCCGAGAATGCCGTTGCCTTCGTCGACGCCTTGCGGCGAGAAGGCGCGCGTCGCGTCCTCGAAATATTTGGCGTGCTGGCCGCTTGCCATCGCCGTCATGAAGGCGCCGAGCCCGTAAGGATCGGCGGTGTTGCGTTGCAACCCTTGCGAAAAGGCCGGCAGCAGGGCGGCGACCGCTGCCTGTGTCTGCTGCATCGAAAGCCCATATTGCTGGGCAAGGGCCTGCATGCCGTTGCCGTTCTGGGCCTGCGCCAGCATGTCGAACAAGGTAGGCATCGGCTTCTCCTCCTGAATTCCTCGGAAGGGAGCCTAATTCGTTTCAATGCTCGATTGAAGCGGCTTTTGCCGCTCCCTAACGCGCGCGGTTAATAGGCGTATTCCATGAACACCGGTTCGATCGAGCCGCCCCAGCGCGTGTGATAGGCTGAAAGCATCTCCTCGGCGCTGGTCGTGCCGCGGGCGACCACCTCGTCCAAAGTGTTGAGGAACGAGGTTTCGTCGTAGCCGTCGCGGTTTTTCTTGCCGCGGTTCTTCAGCCCGGTGCGCGAAATGGCCAGCACATCGCGCGCCATCTCGCGCAGCGTGGCGTTGCGGAAGGGCGCGGCAATGCCGAGCTCGGGCACGGCGTTACGCATCGCCAGCACTTCCTTGTAGGTCCAGCTCGCGGTCAACGCCTCGGCCGCATCGAGTGCCGCCTCGTCATAGAGCAGTCCGACCCAGAAGGCCGGCAGCGCGCAGATGCGCCGCCACGGGCCGCCATCGGCGCCACGCATTTCGAGGAAACGCTTCAGCCGCACGTCGGGGAACAGCGTCGACAGGTGGTTCGCCCAGTCGCCCATGGTCGGCAGGCCGTCCGGCACTTCGTTTCGCGCGGCACCGGCCATGAACTGGCGGAAGGTGATGCGCGTCATATCGTGATAGCGGCCGTCACGGATGACGAAATACATCGGCACGTCGAGCGCCCATTCGACATAGTCGGCGAAACCGAAATCGGGCGAGAAGCAGAATTCGAGCAGGCCCGAGCGCTGGTTGTCGGTGTCGCGCCAGATGTCGCCGCGCCAGCTCTGCAAGCCGTTCGGCCGGCTTTCGGTGAAGGGCGAGTTGGCGAACAGCGCCGTCGACAGTGGCTGCAGCTTCAGCGACACCTGCATCTTGCGGCGCATGTCAGCCTCGCTCTCGAAGTCGAGATTCACCTGGATCGTACAGGTACGGTACATCATGTCGAGGCCCTTGGTGCCGACCTTGGGCATGTAACGCGTCATGATCTCATAGCGCGACTTCGGCATTTTCGGCGTTTCGGCCAGCGACCATTTCGGGCTGCCGCCGAGCCCGAGGAAGCGGATGCCCATCGGCTCGGCGATCTCGCGCACCTGCGCCAGATGCGCATTGCCCTCGCGGCAGGTCTGGTGGATGGTCTCCAGCGGCGCGCCGGAAAGCTCGAACTGGCCGCCGGGCTCCAGCGAAATCGCGCCCTGGCCTGTCGGTTCGACTAGGCCGATGATGCGGCCGTCGTCGATGATCGGATCCCAGCCAAGCTTTGACTGCATGCCTTCGAGGATGGCGCGGATGCCGCGCTCGCCGCCATAGGGCACCGGCGCGTTGCCATCGACATAGAAGGGGAATTTCTCGTGCTCGGTGCCGATGCGCCACTTGTCGCGCGGCTTGTTGCCCTCGGCCAGGTGGTCGACGAGTTCGTCGACGCCTTCGATCGGCCGGAAATCGGTTGTGTCGCGCGCCATGGTTCAGCCCTCAGAGGCGGTCGGGCGACCGCCGGCGGTAAATGGACGAAATGTCAGTAGCCGATCAAGCGAAAAATCCTGAGCCACAGGTCAAGAGGAATTGAAGGCCACGATCCGGGCGGCCTCTTGCACGACATGACGTCCTACCAGTCTCCGACAGTTGCCTGCATCACCGCAAGTGCGGCCACCGCCGCCGTGTCGGCGCGCAGGATGCGCGGACCGAGCGGAATGGCGGTCACGAAGGGCAGGGCGCGCAGCATCTTGCGTTCATCGTCGGAAAAGCCGCCCTCCGGCCCGACCAGCAGCGCGAGCTTCTTCTCCTTTACGGCCTGCAAGGCCGGTAGCGGATTGTTGGTCGAGGCGTCCTCGTCGCAAAAGACGAGCCGCCGCTCCTTGTCCCAGCCGGTCAGCAGGCGTTCGAACTTTTCTGCTTCGCGTACTTCCGGAACCGCCAGGATGCCGCATTGCTCGGCGGCCTCGACGACATTGGCACGCAGCCGATCGATGGACGGCTTGGCCACTTGCGTGTGCTGCGTGATGACAGGCTGCAGGACGCCGGCGCCCATCTCGACCGCTTTCTGCACGAGATAGTCGAGCCGGCCCTGCTTCAGCGGTGCGAAACAATAGATGAGGTCGGGCAGTGGTGGCTGTGGCCGCTGCAAGGTCCGCACCCTGAGTCTGACCGCTTTCTTCGACTTCGCCGCGATGGCCGCCGACCATTCGCCGTCGCGGCCATTGAACAGCAGGATTTCGGCGCCTTCGCCAAGCCGCAGCACATGCATGAGATAATGGCTCTGCTGCTGGTCGATGTCGAACTCGGCATCCGGCCCAAGGTCGTCAGGCACGAACAGACGTTGCATCTTGTAATTGGCGCGCATGGCCGAGGAATGAGCGAGCCGGCGGCTGGCGTCAAGCCTCGGCCGACGGATGCCAAACCGGTCGAAAGCCATGCCGCAGGACGGCAAGCGTTGTCTGCGGGGTCAGCAGCATAAGCGCCTTGTCTTCCAGTTGGCCAAGGCCGGCGGGTGGGCCATATCCGGCGAAGGACCAACGCAACGCCTTGCCGTGACGCAAGGCATAGGCGTTGCCGCCGGTGGCGACCACCGCGCCGTCGGGCAGGCTGGACAGCTCATGCATCGCCACAGCAGGGCGTTTGCCACTCGACGCCAGCCGCTCCTTGTGCAGCCTTTTGTCGACTTGTGGCGCACGGGGTTCGGCAATGCCAAAGGCTTCGCCGAAGCGGCCGACAAAATCCCTGGCCCGTTCGCGCTGGCAAAAGAAGCACGGCCGATGACCGGCGGAAAGCGCCGTCACCTCGTCGAGGAAGAACAGCTCGGTCCAGCCGGCCTTGCCACCAGGACGGTTTTTGCCCATCGGCTCGCGCCGCACATTGCGGAATTGGCATATGCAGATGATCCAGGCCTGAAGCGCCCAGCGCTTCTTCAGCAACGTCTTGGTCGCGGGATCGTGGATGATGCCGCGATTGCCGGTGAACAGTCCGCGCTCGGGCACGGCGTGGATGGTGCCGAACGGATCGACCCGGTTCTGCAGTGGCATAGTTCTCTCCCAGAATACGATCTTGGCTGCAACGCGGGCGGCATGATATCGCTCCTGGCATCATTTTCATGTCAGCAGGGTTTTGCGATGCGGGTGCTGGTGGTTCAGAACTACGACAATACCGGCCTCGGCCAGGTCGGTGCCGCACTTGCTGAAGCCGGCGCCGATCTCGACGTGCGTCTCCCTTACAAGGGTGATCCGCTGCCGGACGACCACGGAGCATGATGCGATGGTGGTGCTCGGCGGCGGCCAGAATGCGCTGGCCGATGATGAGTATCCCTATTTCCCAGCACTGCTCGAACTCACCCGCGATTTCGCCGGCAAGGATCGCGCCGTGCTCGGCATTTGCCTTGGCAGCCAGCTCGTCGCCCGCCGCGCCTTCGGCGGCGAGAACCGCATCGGCGGCGCCAATGAATTCGGTTGGTGCGGCGTGTCGCTGACGCCAGACGCCAGGGCCGATCCGGTATTGGCTGAACTGCCGGAAATGTTCCCGATCTTCCAGTGGCACGACGACACGTTCGATCTGCCGCATAACGCCGTGCGGCTGGCCGGCAACGAAGTCGCCGACAACCAGGCGTTCCGTGTCGGCCGCGCTATCTATGGTTTCCAGTTCCATTTCGAGGCCGACCGGCCGATGGTGAAGGACTGGAGTACCTCCTTCGCGTCGACAATCGCTTCGCGGCATCCCGATTGGGCCGAGAGGCTCGATGGCGAAATGGCCCTTAACGGACCCGACGCCGATGCCGCCGGTATGGCGATTGCCCGCGCCTGGGTAGCCACGATCTAAGAGCCTGCCTCGTGCCTCGCGTGACATACGTGACATAATTGGCACGCAGCCGTGAAACCGGCTGGGGAAAACCCCTTTCATCCTTGGCTTGTGTCAGACCGCCATCCTAGAAGGCGCGCGCTCTGCATCGGCTGTGCAACCGGGATGAACCTTTTGTGTGACCCGTGCGACACACCTCCGATACAGAACGCGCTTAGAAGCGCGAAATCGTCGAAACTTTGAAGCGAATTCTCCGTTTCAACGCATTGGTAACCGCCTGGTGCACAGATGCAGGAAGCTCAACAAGAGATGACGTCCGTGAAAGCAGCTCTTCTGTCCTTTGCCATGTTGTCCGCCATCGTGCTGTGCGGTCTCGGCATCTATTCCGCCGATGCCGCCAACAACCACAACGCCGTCGACGGCTACGGCGTCACCGCCTCGCTTCGCTAGAAAAGCCGGCCCGCTCGCGACGCATGCCTGCGACGCGGCTGGGCTCAAGCTCCCTTCATAGCCATTTCCAGGATGCGTTTGTCCGCCCCGTCGACGACGAGAGCGGTCAGCATGCCTGATTGCCAGGCAAGCGTGTCGACATTGACGCGGTTGGCCATCACTTCGGCCTCGGGGACAGGTGTGTGGCCGTGCACCACAATCTTCGGGAACAGGCCGGTGTGATCGTGGAAAACGTCGCGGATCCAGATCAGGTCCTGCGGATTCTGCTTGTCCAGCGGAATGCCCGGCCTGATGCCGGCATGGCAGAAGAAGAAGTCGCCGAACGTTAGCGAGAACGGCAGCGATCGCAGGAAATCGACATGGCCCGGCGGCATCGCCTCAAGCAGGGCCTGATGTCCGCGTCTCATCGTCTCCATCTTGCCGAACCAGCTGGCGTCAGCAGTCAGCGACACGCCATAGGACAGCGCCGTCTGGACGCCGCCATAGCGCATGAAAAGCCCTTCCGGCTCGGGGGTCCTGAGAAAATCGAGAAAGCCGATGTCGTGGTTGCCGGCGAGCATCAGATGGCGAGGATCGCGTTCGCGCGCCGCGATCAGGAAATCGATGACGCCCTTGGAATCCGGTCCGCGGTCGACATAGTCGCCGAGATGGATCACCCGCCAGTCGCGAACCGGTTTCCACTCCAGCTCGCTCTCGATCCGCTGGTGCATGGCTGCCAGCAGGTCGAGCCGGCCATGCACGTCGCCGATGGCGTAAAGACGCACACCTTCCGGCCCATGCGCGTCGAGAAAATGGATGCCGGGTTCCGCCAACGCCTCGTGGTCTCCGTGGTCAGGCTGTCACCGGACCCTAGCGCCGGAGCTGATCCTTGCCCATGTCGGTGACCAGACGCTTTCCGCACAGAGCCAGCGTGATGTCCATCTCCTTGCGGATGATTTCCAACGCTTTGGTAACCCCTTCCTTGCCGAGCGCGCCCAGGCCGTAAAGGAATGGCCGGCCGATATAGGTGCCCTTGGCGCCGAGACAGAGCGCTTTCAGCACGTCCTGGCCGGAGCGGATGCCGCCGTCCATATGCACCTCGATCTTGTCGCCGACCGCGTCCGCGATTTCTTCCAGCGCCATGATCGAGGACGATGCGCCGTCGAGCTGGCGCCCGCCATGGTTGGAAACCACGATCGCGTCGGCGCCGGTCTTGGCCGCCATCAGCGCGTCCTCCTTGTCGAGGATGCCTTTCAGGATCAGCTTGCCGCCCCAGCGTTCCTTGATCCAGGCGACATCTTTCCACGACAGCTGCGGGTCGAACTGCTCGTTTGTCCAGGACGACAGTGAAGAGACGTCACCGACACCCTTGGCGTGGCCGACGATGTTGCGGAAGGTGCGGCGCTTGGTGCCGGCGATACCCAGGCACCAGCGCGGCTTGCTGGCCAGGTCAATGATGTTGGCCAGCGTCATCTTGGGCGGCGCCGAAAGCCCGTTGCGCACATCCTTGTGGCGCTGGCCGAGGATCTGCAGGTCGAGCGTCAGCACCAGCGCCGAGCATTTCGCCGCTTTTGCCCGATCGATCAAATCGAGCACGAAATCCTTGTCGCGCAGCACATAGAGCTGGAACCAGAACGGTTTCGTCGTCGCCGAGGCGACATCTTCGATCGAGCAGATGCTCATCGTCGACAGGGTGAAAGGCACGCCGAATTCCTCGGCCGCCTGTGCCGCTAGCATCTCGCCATCGGCATGCTGCATGCCGGTCAGGCCGGTCGGCGCTAGCGCCACCGGCATCGACACTTTCTGGCCGATCATGGTCGATTCCAGTGAGCGGTTGCTCATGTCGACCATCACGCGCTGGCGGAACTTGATCTTCTGGAAGTCCTGCTCGTTGGCCCGATAGGTGCTCTCGGTCCAGGCGCCGGAATCGGCATAGTCGAAGAACATCTTGGGCACGCGCCGGCGGGCGAGATCCTTGAGGTCCGCGATGGTGAGAATGTCGCTCATGATGTCCCTGCTTGATCGTACTACTAGGAGCGCCTGCGCGCCGGTTCGGTGTCGCCGGCTTCCGAACGCTGCCGCAACCGCAGCCGTGACACGCGTTGCCAGTCGCCGCTACGCTCGGCTTCGGCCATCGACCGCTCGACATAGGTCATGTGGTCCATTGCCGCGTGCCGGGCAGCGTGGGGATCGCCGGCCTTGACCGCGGCGTGGATTGCCTTGTGCTGCGCCAGCAGCGCCTCGCGCGCGCCAGGCACGGTGAAGACCAGCAGACGGTTCTGGAAGACGCCTTCCGACAAAAGCCGGTAGCAGGAACGCAGCGTGTGCAAGAGCAGGATGTTGTGCGCGCATTCGCAGATCGCTTGGTGGAACTCGACGTCGATCTCGGCCTCGTCGTCGAAATCGCCGGTGCGATGCGCCTCGTCCATGCGCGCCATGATGCGGTCGAGCAGCGCCAGATCCTCGGGGGTGGCGCGCCGCGCCGCATATTCGGCGGCTATGCCTTCGATCTCGCGGCGATATTCCAGATAATCGGTCACCGCCTTGCGATGCGTCGAGATCAGGTCGGCCACCGGCTTGGTGAACAGCTGGCCGATGATGTCGGCGACATGCGTGCCGCCGCCGGCCTTGGTCGTCAGCAGCCCGCGCCCTTCCAGCGCCTTCAGCGCGTCGCGCAGGATCGGCCGCGATACGTCGAACTGGCGTGCCAGCTCGCGCTCGCCCGGCAGCCGGTCGCCGGTGCGCAGCACGCCTTCGAGGATGAGGCTTTCGATCTGCTGCACCACCTCGTCGGCGGTGCGCGAATGCTCGATCCGGGAAAAAATATCGCTCAACAGCTGTGCCTGGGAATTGAACCGGTGTCGCGCAGGATAAAGCCTGCGTCGCCAACTGGTCAAATTATTTATCCAATTGGTCGAAGCGTGTCGGTTTCGCCGCCCGGCGCAATATCATCTTCGGCTAAACTTTGCTGTTTGCGTCGTCAGCCTATTGGCTCTAGAGGGACGCGACTGCCAAAAGGTCAGAGAAAGAGGGTCTAGAGAACCCCGGGGGGCAAGCCGTGTCAGACGACCCGTCCAATCTCGAATTCCAGCCGCGCGCCAAGGGCAGCGTCATGGGTTTCCCCGCGCATGAGGGCCGGCCCGGCGCGCTGGGAGAGGTCCATGCCCGGCCGCATCCGCTGATCGAGAAGCCGCGCGTCCTGGTGCAACTCGCCTTCATGACCGAGGGTGGCTCCGGCGTCGACCATGCCGTGCTTTCCGAACTTTCGCGGCGCCTCGGTATCGCCGCGCCCGATCGCCAGGCCCGTCACCATGCCATGAAGTGGGGCAAGGGTTCGCTGCGTTGGGAACGGCATACGGAGTTCTCGACCTATCTCTGGGAAGGCCCGCTTTCCGAAAGCGGCAGGGCGCAGGAGGATACGCCCTTCGGCAACGGCTTTTCGCCGCCGGGCACCGTCATTTCGGGCATTCGGCTGGAGATCCGCAAATGGACGCAGACGAGCGAGCGGCTGATTGCGGCTTTCGACCCGACCAGCCTGTGCTACTCGCTGGTTGAGCGCGGCAACGCAGCCATCGTCACGGATTTCCGCCAGGATGGCGACGGCATGACCCGCATCCTGGTGCTCGACCGTGGCCTGACGCCGGCGCGTACCGGGGCGCTGTCGCAGCGGCTGATCGACATCGAGACCTATCGCACGCTCGCCATGCTCGGCCTGCCGCTGGCGCTGACCCTGTCCGGCCGCGCCCGCCGCATCGAGGACAGGCTGGCGCAGACCACGCTGGAAATGAAGGTCGCCGAGACCCGCGACAGCCAGACTTTGCTGGCGGACCTGACCGAACTTGCCGCCGAACTGGAGGCCGACGCTGCCTCCAGCCTCTACCGCTTCGGCGCCAGCCGCGCCTATGACGGCATTGTCGTCGAGCGGCTGGAAGCGCTCGAGGAAGAGGCCGTGCCCGGCTATGACACCTGGGGTGGGTTCCTGCAGCGCCGCGTTGCGCCTGCCATGCGCACCTGCCGCTCGGTGGAGGAGCGGCAAGCCAATCTGTCGCGCAAACTGACCCGCGCCACGACGCTGCTGCGCACCTGGGTCGATGTCGAGGTCGAGAAGCAGAATCGTGACCTGCTCGCCTCGATGAACAACCGCGCCCGGCTGCAACTGCGCCTGCAGCAGACCGTCGAGGGCCTCTCGGTCGCCGCCGTCTCCTACTACGTCGTCGGGCTCATCGGTTATGTCGCCAAGGGCGCCTCGATCTTCGGCCATGCTTTCGCGCCGGAAGTCGTCACCGCCGCCTCGGTGCCGGTCGCCATCCTGCTGGTCTGGTGGGGCGTGCGCCGCGTGCGGCGGATGCATTCCGAGCCGGCCAAGCACCCGGGCGAATAGCGGCAGATTGCCGCTGCGGAAACCTGTCCCGGCCCGACGCGGGCGCCTCCCATCACCGCGGCATTTGCAAGCAGCGCGCTTCACTGGTAAAAGATTTTGACCAGTGAAGCAAAATGAGGCTGCTGATGTCCGGCCTGGCCATGCCGAAACCAGACGACGCCACGATGCGTCGGCGCGAAGAGATCGTCGCCGACATGCGCATCATCGTGCCGGGCGAGGGCGTGGTCGACGCGGCCAACGCCATGCGCGCCTTCGAGAGCGATGGCCTGACCGCCTATCGACAATTGCCGCTGGTCGTCGTTCTGCCCGAGACGGTGGCGCAGGTCTCCCGGGTGCTGAAATACTGCAACGACCGCAACATCCGCGTCGTGCCGCGCGGTTCCGGCACCTCGCTGTCGGGTGGTGCGCTGCCGCTGGAAGACGCGGTGCTTCTGGTGATGAGCCGCTTCAACCGCATCCTGGCGATCGATTTTCCAAATCGCATCGTCGTGGCCCAGCCGGGCGTCACCAATCTCGGCATCACCACCGCCGTCGAGCAGGAGGGCTTTTACTACGCCCCCGATCCATCCTCCCAGATCGCCTGCTCGATCGGCGGCAATGTCGCGGAGAATTCCGGCGGCGTGCACTGCCTGAAATACGGCCTCACCGCCAACAATGTGCTCGGCATCGAGATGGTGCTGATGAATGGCGAGGTGGTGCGGCTCGGCGGCAGCCATCTCGACGCCGAAGGCTACGATCTGCTTGGCGTGATGACCGGTTCGGAAGGCCTGCTCGGCGTCGTCACCGAGGTTACGGTGCGCATCCTGAAGAAGCCGGAAACGGCGCGCGCGCTGCTGATCGGCTTTCCGACCAGCGAGCAGGGCGGCCAGTGCGTCGCCGACATTATCGGCGCCGGCATCATCCCCGGCGGCATGGAAATGATGGACCGGCCGGCGATCCATGCCGCTGAGGATTTCGTCCATGCCGGCTATCCCCTCGATGTCGAGGCGTTGCTGATCGTCGAGCTCGACGGACCGGGCGTCGAGGTCGATCACCTCATCACCGCTGTCGAGGCGATCGCCATAAGCAACGGCTCGACCACCTGCCGCATCTCGCAATCCGAGCAGGAGCGGCTGAGCTTCTGGGCCGGCCGCAAGGCGGCCTTCCCGGCGGTCGGCCGCATCTCACCCGACTACTACTGCATGGACGGCACCATCCCGCGCAAGGAATTGCCGCGCGTGCTCGCCGGCATGCGCGAGTTGTCGGAAAAATACGGTCTCGGCGTCGCCAATGTCTTCCACGCCGGCGACGGCAATCTGCATCCGCTGATCCTCTACGATGCCAATGTTCCCGGCGAACTCGACAAGGCCGAAAGTTTTGGCGCCGATATATTGCGCCTCTGCGTCAAGGTCGGCGGCGTGCTGACAGGCGAACATGGGGTTGGGGTCGAGAAGCGCGATCTGATGCCGGAAATGTTCAACCAGGTCGATCTCGAGCAGCAGATGCGCGTCAAATGCGCCTTCGACCCCAACCATCTGCTCAACCCGGGAAAAGTCTTCCCGCAACTGCGCCGTTGCGCCGAACTTGGGCGCATGCATGTGCACCGGGGGCAGGTGGCATTTCCGGACATTCCGAGGTTTTGAGGGGATGCTGTTCCGGGACCAGACCCTTGCGGCCATTGCGTTGGGCGAAGTGACGCTCGCCTTTCGCCGCTGGAAGCGACCGACGGTCAAGGCTGGCGGGCGGGTGAGAACGGCGTCGGGTGTCGTGCTGATCGGCGGTATCGCGGTCGTGGAGATGTCCGCATTGTCGGAAAAGGATTCGAGTGCCGCCGGCTTTCCAACACTCGAAGCTCTTCGGGAGATGCTGGGGTCCGACGACGGCGCCCCGGTCTATCGCATCGAACTCATCGGTCTTGAACCCGACGAACGGGTTGCCTTGCGCGGCGAGGCTTCGCTTTCCGATGCGGACTGGCACGCCCTGACCGCACGCTTTGCCCGCTGGGACAAGACGGCACCCGGCTATTTCCCGTCGATCCTGCGGGCAATCGGCGCCCATCCGGAAGTGCGGGCGGCTGACCTGGCGGCCAAGGCCGGGGTCGAGACGCTGAAGTTCAAACAGGGTGTCCGCAAGCTTGGGGAATTCGGCCTGACCGAGAGCCTCGAGAGCGGTTACCGGCTGTCGCCGAGGGGCGAAGCCGTGCTCGAGAAGCTCAGGGAGCACAGGCTTTGACGACTTTGACCCCAACCACGTCAGACGAGGTCCTTTCCACCGTCGCCTGGGCGGTGGGGGAAGAGACGCCGCTCGAAATTATCGGCCACGGCTCCAAGCGCGGCATTGGCCGGCCGCTGCAGACGGAACACACGCTCGACCTGTCGACACTCACCGGCGTGACCCTCTATGAACCCGCCGAACTGGTGCTGTCGGCAAAGGCCGGTACGCCTTTGGCCGATATCGAAAAGCTGCTGGCGGAAAACGGCCAGCAGCTGGCCTTCGAGCCGATGGACTATGGCCCGCTGCTCGGCGGCGAGCCGGGCAAAGGTACGATCGGCGGCGTGCTTGGCGCGAACCTCTCCGGTCCGCGCCGGCTGAAGGCCGGTGCGGCGCGCGATCATATCCTCGGCATCAACGTCGTGTCCGGCCGTGGTGAAGCTTTCAAGTCCGGCGGCCGCGTGGTCAAGAATGTCACCGGCTACGACATGTCGAAGCTGATGGCCAACAGCTGGGGCACGCTCGCCGTTTTCACCGACGTCACTTTCAAGGTGCTGCCATCAGCCGAGACCGAGGTGACGCTCGCTATCCGTGGGCTGCTCGACGATGCCGCGGCAAGTGCCATGGCGCTGGCGCTCGGGTCCAGTGCCGAAGTGTCGAGCGCTGCCCATCTGCCGGAGCGCATTGCCGCGCGCGTCGCCGGCGGTGCGCTCGGCAGCGACGCCGCCACGCTGCTGCGCGTTGAAGGTTTTGGCCCGTCCGTCGCCTATCGCATCGCCGCGCTGAAGACGCTGCTCGGCAAGGCCGGGCCGCTGGAGGAGATTGCCGGCGAGGCTTCGCATCTGATCTGGCGCGATGTGCGCGATATCAGGCCGTTCGCCGACGGCAGCGAGAAACCGGTCTGGCGCGTGTCGATGGCGCCCTTTCACGCGCATCAGATGGTGCTGACCCTGCGCATGCAGGCGGCCGCCAGCGCCTTCTATGACTGGCAGGGCGGGCTGGTGTGGCTGCGCATGGAAGAGGGCGACCCCGAAGCCGCCCTGCTGCGCGGCCTGTTGCGCAAACATGGCGGCGGCCATGCGACGCTGGTGCGCGCCGCCCCTGCCCATCGCGCCGCGCTGCCGGTGTTCGAGCCGCAGCCGCCGGCGCTGGCAGCGCTCAGCCAGCGGCTGAAGCAGGAATTCGACCCGAAGAACATCCTCAATCCCGGCCGCATGGCCTAGGACATCAGCGATGCAGACGAATTTCTCATCCGCCCAGCTCGCCGACCCGCATGTCGCGGAATCCGAAAAGATCCTGCGCAAATGCGTGCATTGCGGCTTCTGCACGGCCACTTGCCCGACCTATGTGACGCTCGGCAACGAGCTCGATTCGCCGCGCGGGCGCATCTATTTGATCAAGGACATGCTGGAGAACGGCCGTCCGGCCGACAAGGAGATCGTCACCCATATCGACCGCTGCCTGTCGTGCCTTGCCTGCATGACCACTTGCCCTTCGGGTGTGAACTACATGCACCTGGTCGACCATGCCCGCGCCCACATCCAGGAGACCTATGACAGGCCGCTGCTCGACCGCTTGACGCGCGCCATGCTGGCCTTCGTGCTGCCCTATCCCCGGCGTTTTCGCGCCGCTCTCAGACTGGCGAAACTCGGCAAGCCCTTCATCGGCCTGTTCGAGAAGCTGCCGGCGCTAAAGCCGCTCGCCGCCATGCTTAAGCTCGCGCCGGCCTCGATCCCGGCAGCCTCGCCGATGGCCTCGCCGGGCGTCCATGCCGGGCAGGGGGCCAAAAAGGGCCGCGTCGCCATTCTCACCGGCTGCGCGCAGTCGGTACTCGATCCCGCCATCAACGACACGACGATTTCGCTGCTGACGCGCCTCGGCGTCGAGGTCGTGGTGCCGCCCGGTGAGGGCTGCTGCGGCGCATTGGTCCATCATATGGGGCGAGAAGAGGCCGCACTTGCCTCGGCAAGACAGAATGTCGATGCCTGGACGCGCACCATAGACCAGGGCGGGCTCGACGCCATCATCATCACCGCGTCCGGTTGCGGCACGACGATCAAGGACTATGGCTTCATGCTGCGGCTCGATCCGGCCTATGCGGAGAAAGCCGCGCGGGTGTCGGCGCTGGCCAAGGACATCACCGAATATCTGGCAAGCCTCGACTTGCCGGAGCCGGTGCGCAAGCCAGGTACCATCGTCGCCTATCACTCCGCTTGTTCGATGCAGCACGGCCAGAAGATCACACGCCAGCCGAAAGAGTTGCTGGCCAAGGCCGGCTTCATTGTGCGCGAGCCGCGCGAGGGTCATCTGTGCTGCGGCTCGGCCGGCACCTACAACATCCTGCAATCCGAGATTTCAGCCAAGCTGCGCGACCGCAAGGTCAGGAATATCGAGGCGACCGGGGCTTCGATCGTGGCCACCGGCAACATCGGCTGCATCACCCAGATTGCGTCGGCCGCCAGCATGCCCGTCATACATACCATCAAGCTGCTTGACTGGGCCTATGGCGGGCCAAAGCCGGAGGGTGTTCGCGACGAGAGCCTAATCGCCGCGGAGTAGGGATCGGCGCTTACTCCGCCGCCAGCCTGTCCGCGGTGCCGTAGGTCGCCTCGTACAGCGCGCGCTGGCGGCTAAGCGCCACCATCGTGTTGCGCAGCAGGATCGCCACCGTGATCGGGCCGACGCCGCCCGGTACCGGCGTAATCCAGGAGGCCACGTCTTTCACACTGTCGGTGTCGACGTCGCCGACGATGCGGCTCGTCCCATCGGGTCCGATCTCGGAATTGATGCCGATATCGATGACGGCAGCCCCTGGCTTGACCATATCGGCCTTGATCAGCCGCGGCTTGCCCACGGCGACGAACAGCGCGTCGGCGCGGCGCGCATGCGCTGCGACCGATCGCGTCATGTGATGGCAGACCGTGACCGTCGCGCCTTCGCTCATCAAGAGGAAAGCGATCGGCTTGCCGACGATTTCCGAATGGCCGACGATGACGACTTCAGCCCCTTGAGGTCAAGGCCGGTCTCCTTGAGCAGTTCGACGGATGCAGCCGCCGTGCAGGGCGCCAGATCAAGCTGGTTGTAGACGATGTTGCCGATCGAAGCCGGGTGCATGCCTTCGACATCCTTGAGCGGATGCACAGCCGCCTGCAGCGTCTTGACCGAAATATGCGCCGGCACCGGCCGCTGGATGATGATGCCGGTGACGCGTGGATCGGCGTTCAGGCCATGGATGGCCGCTTCCAGTTCGCCCGAGGTGATGGTGGCGGGAAAACGCCGTTCCTCGAAATCGATGCCGGCAAGCTGCGCCTTGGCGCGTTGGTTGCGCACATAGACATCCACGGCATCGGTATCGCCGACGGTGATCGAGATCAGCTTGGGCGGAAAACCCTCGGCCTTGGCAATCGCCGCATCCTCGCGCACGGCGGCGATGATGCGCTGGGCAACCGGGCCGCCCTTGAGATAGCGGCTGTCGTCGGGCAGGGACATGGGTGGGACTCTTTGCTTGCGTTGGCGCCGACATAGCAAAGGACCGCCGAAAATGGCAGCATGAAAGCGAAGCGCCATGCCTTCTGCGCGACGCAACGACGCGGGCTTTGTCGCTGGGACAGGACGCCGATCAAAGAAGAAGGGCAGCGCGGTTTCCCGTGCTGCCCTTCCTGACTGACCGCATCCCCACACGGCCCGTCCCCCGTTGTTCCTCTCGACTTCAGGAAACGATGTGCTTCCCTACCAGGTGATTCGCTGCAGCTATTATATCACCTCGACCGTGGTTCCGACATTGACCCGCTCATAAAGGTCGACCACGTCCTCGTTGCGCATGCGGATGCAGCCAGACGACACCGCGCCGCCGATCGTCCATGGCTGGTTGGTGCCATGGATGCGGTATTCGGTCGTGCCGAGATAGAGCGCGCGGGCGCCGAGCGGGTTCTCGATGCCGCCGGCCAGATAGGTCGGCAGATAACGGCCCTTGGCGGCTTCGCGCTTGATCATCTGCGCCGGCGGGCGCCAGTCCGGCCACTCGCGCTTGTTGGTGATCTTGTGCGTGCCCGACCATTCGAAGCCGGGCTTGCCGGTGCCGACGCCGTAGCGCCGCGCCTTGCCGTTCTTCTCGACCAGATAGAGAAAATTCTGCGTCGTATCGATGACGATCGTGCCCGGCTTCTGCGTGCCGTCATAGGCGACTTCCTGCGGCAGGTAGATCGGATTGATCTGCGGGCGCATGACCATGCGCTTCGCCGGTGCCTGCACTGCCGCCGTCTGCACGCGGTCTGGCTGTGCCGGTTGCGCGGTGCCGGGCGCATTGCCGAGCTGCAGCACCCAGGGGGCGGAAAGGTCGGGGCTCACCATCACAGGCGGCCTGTCGGCATAGCGGTCGCCAGCGGCCGAGGGTGTGACGCCGGCAAACACAGCCACGGCGCCGAACACGGAAAACACAACTCTCTTCATCGGGAACGCACCTTAGATCGTCTGATACACCGGGTGGAAACGCTCCCCGGTCCAGCGATCATTGGCGCGCAAGCAGCAACCGAAACATGAATCGGAATGCGTAAAATGCGGCTTTGTCAGTAAACCTTTTGGTGTGGTTACCGCCGGGTTCAGGAATCTGGTAAAGCCACGGTAAAAGCAGCGCTAAAGCGCGTTAACGGATGGATTTTTCGCAATGAGCAATGAAAACACCGGCCTGCTCGCCGGACCCGACGGTGTCGTGCGCTGCTTCTGGCACGGCAACCTGCCCGACTATCTGCACTATCATGATCATGAATGGGGGCGGCCGGTGGCCGACGACCGCAGGCTGTTCGAAAAGATCTGCCTTGAAGGTTTTCAGTCGGGCCTGTCGTGGCTGACCATCCTGCGAAAGCGCGAGAATTTTCGCGAGGCCTTCGCCGGCTTCGATTTTTCTCCCCGTTCACGGGGAGAAGCCCAGTCGCCTGCTCAATCCCTCGATCAGAAAATATGGAACCCGACGAAGCGGGCGGTTTCAGGTGCCGTTGACGCTGGCAAGGAACAGTCCGGCGACGATTGCCACCACCGTGGCCACCGTCGGATAGATCACCAGCAGGCCGGTCACCAATGCATCGCGCAGGGAGGGGCCCTTGCCGGTGTCGGCGGGCACATTGAACGGCCCGGCAGCCTGGCCAACCAGTTTCGGCGCGTGGGTGCCGGCCGGGCGCAGCCGCCCAGGCAATTCGCCGGCATCGCTGTTGGCATGGAATTCCGCTGCGCTGGTCATGTTCCGAACCCCTTCGTGTCCTGCGCTGTATCGGCGCCGATTGTGTCGGCACGATGCCGTGCCCGTGGCGGATTGTTTCATTCTCGGTGCGTTTCTGTTTCAGTCATCTTTCCTTCTCCCCTTGTGGGAGAGGTGGATCGGCGCGCAGCGCCGAGACGGTTGAGGGGTGCGTGACGGAGTGAGGCGTTGGCATTCCCTGGAGCACCCTCATCCGACCTCGCTTCGCGAGGCCACCTTCTCCCGCAAGGGGAGAAGGGAGAGGCGCTAACCCTTGCCGCTCTCGGTAGCTTCGGCTAGGACACGCGCACTCGAAAATAAGTCATCCTTTACTTAGCAAAAAGACCCATCTCATGGCCGACAAATCGGAAAAGACGAAAGCGCGGCTGCCGCGCGGTTTTGCCGACCGCAGCGCTGAGGACATCCGCGCCGTCGAGAAGATGATGGCGACGATCCGCTCGGTCTATGAGCTCTATGGTTTCGAACCGGCCGACCAGCCGCTGATCGAATACACCGATGCGCTCGGAAAATTCCTGCCCGACCAGGACCGGCCGAACGAGGGCGTGTTCTCCTTCCAGGACGATGACGAGCAGTGGCTGTCGCTGCGCTACGATCTGACCGCGCCGACGGCGCGTTTCGTAGCCGAGAACTACGAGCGCCTGCCCAAGCCCTATCGCAGCTACCGCTCGGGCTGGGTGTTCCGCAACGAGAAGCCAGGCCCCGGCCGCTTCCGCCAGTTCATGCAATTCGACGCCGACACGATCGGCACGCCGGGCGTCGCCGCCGACGCCGAAATGGCGATGATGATGGCCGACGTCATGGAAGCGCTCGGCATCAAGCGTGGCGACTACGTCATCCGCGTCAACAACCGCAAGGTGCTTGACGGCGTGCTGGAGGCGATCGGCCTTGGCGGCGACGAGAATGCCGGACGCCGGCTGACCGTGCTGCGCGCCATCGACAAGCTGGACAAGCTCGGGCCGGAAGGCGTGAAGCTTCTGCTTGGCCCGGGGCGCTGGGATGGCGGCAAGGAAGGCGAAGGCGATTTCGCCAAGGGCGCGGGCTTGGACAACGGGCAAGCCGAGGCGGTTCTTCAAGCAACCGCGAGAAATGCGCAGGCCGGCCAGGATTCCGTGGTCAATTCCAACGCGACCTATCAGGAAGGCGTCGGCGAACTCGCGACGATCGAAGCCCTGGTCAGGGCGGCAGGATACGGCGAAGACCGCATCGCCATGGACCGCTCGGTGGTGCGCGGCCTGGAATATTACACCGGCCCGGTCTTCGAAGCCGAACTCCTGGCCGAAATCCCCAATGAGGACGGCCAGATCGTGCGCTTCGGCTCGGTCGGCGGCGGCGGGCGCTATGATGGCCTGGTCTCGCGCTTCCGCGGCGAGCCGGTGCCGGCGACCGGCTTTTCCATCGGCGTCTCCAGATTGATGACGGCGCTAAAGAACCTCGGCAAGCTCGACAGCGCCGATGTGATCGCGCCGGTCGTGGTCCTGGTCATGGACAAGGACACCGAAAGCCTCGGCCGCTACCAGAAGATGGTCAGCGAGTTGCGGGCCGCCGGCATTCGTTCCGAAATGTATCTCGGCGGCGCCGGCATGAAGGCGCAGCTGAAATATGCCGACAGGCGCGGTTGCCCGGTCGCTGTCATCCAGGGCGGCGACGAGCGCGCCAAGGGCGAACTGCAGATCAAGGACCTGATCGAAGGCGCGCGCATGTCCGCCGAAATCACCGACAACGCCGAATGGCGCGCCGCGCGCCCGGCGCAGGTGACGGTTGCGGAAAGTGAGTTGGTCGCAGAGGTGAAGAAGATCCTGGCGGCGCAGGCCGAGGAACGGGCGAAATGATGAGCGCCGCGCTGTTCTTCCCTTCCCCCCTTGTGGGAGAAGGTGGATCGGCGCGCAGCGCCGAGACGGTTGAGGGGTGCTCCAGGGAATGCCAGCGTCTCACTTCGCTGGAACACCCCTCATCCGTCGCCTTCGGCGACACCTTCTCCCACAAGGGGAGAAGGGAAGGGCGCGCCACATGACCTCCCGCTTCCCCGCCATCGCGGCCGACATCACCAGCCTCTTCGCCACGCGCAACACGCACGCGGTCGAGGTCGCCATCCTGCAGCCGGCGGACCCGTTCCTCGACATGGCCGGCGAGGATCTGCGCCGCCGCATCTTCCTCACCGAAAGCGAGACCGGGCAGACATTGTGCCTGCGGCCGGAATTCACCATTCCGGTCTGCCTCGACCATATAAGCTCGCAGGCCGGCACGCCGCGCCGCTATTCCTATCTCGGCGAAGTGTTTCGCCAGCGCCGCGAAGGCGGCAACGAGTTCTTCCAGGCCGGCATCGAGGACCTTGGCGACCGCGACACCGCTGAGGCCGACGCCCGCTCCGTGGCCGACGCGCATGCGCTGCTGTCGCTGGTGCTGCCCGGCCGGTCGCTGGCGGTCACGCTGGGCGACCAGGGCATCTTCGAAGCGGTGCTGGCCGCACTCGGCCTGCCGCGCGGCTGGCGCATGCGGCTGGCCCGAGCCTTCGGCTCGGCGCCGATGCTGCAGGCGGCACTTGCCGACCTCGCCAACCCGCCGCGCAACGGCCAGCTCTCCGGCGAGGTCGCCGCCCTTGTCCTCGACGGGGATCTCGAAAGTCTTTCCACGCACATTGCCGGCGGCATGGAGGAGGCAGGCCTGTCGGCATCGGCCGGACGCGCGCCCACAGACATTGCGCGGCGATTGATCGAGAAGGCCGAATTGCGCAGTGTGCGGCTGTCGAACGAAGCCTTCGCGGCATTTAAGAATTTTCTGGCGATCGACGTGCCGCTCGATGGTGCGGCTGAGGCGCTGGAAACCTTTGCTGCCGGTGCCGGGCTGTCGCTGGGTGCCGCGCTGGAGAAATTCGCTGCCCGTGCCAAGGCGATCGAGGCGCATGGCTTGCCGGCGGAAAAAATCCGCTACGATGCCGCCTTCGGCCGTCCGCTCGACTATTACACCGGTGTGGTCTTCGAAATCGCGGCGCAAGGCGGCGAGCGTCCCCTGGCCGGTGGCGGCCGCTACGATCGGTTGCTGACGCTGCTTGGCGCCAAGACGGCGATCCCCGGCGTCGGCTTTTCCGTCTGGGTCGACCGCATCGAGGCGTTGCGGGAGACGGCACCATGATCACGCTGGCGATCCCATCGAAAGGCCGGCTCAAGGAACAGGCGCTGGAAGTGCTGGCCAAGGCCGGCCTCGCCATCAGCCTGCCCGGCGACGAGCGCAAATATCATGCCCGTGTCGAGGGCCTGGACAATGTCGAGATCGCTTTCCTGTCGGCTTCCGAGATTGCAGGCGAAATCGGCCAGGGTGCGGTCGATCTCGGCATCACCGGCGAGGATCTGGTGCGCGAAAATCTCGCCGACTGGGAAGCCCGCGCCGAGATCGTCGCCCGTCTCGGCTTCGGCCATGCCGATGTCGTGGTGGCGGTGCCCGAAATCTGGCTCGATGTCGACACCATGGCCGATCTCGACGACGTCGCCGCCGATTTCCGCCAGCGCCACGGCCGGCGGCTGCGCATCGCCACCAAATATTGGCGGCTGACGCAGCAGTTCTTTTCGCAAAAACACGGCATCCAGGTCTATCGCATCGTCGAGAGCCTGGGTGCCACCGAAGGCGCGCCGGCGGCTGGGTTGGCCGACGTCATCGTCGACATCACCACCACCGGCTCGACGCTGCGCGCCAACCATCTCAAGGTGCTGGGCGACGGCGTGGTCTTGAAGTCGCAGGCCTGTCTGGTGGCATCGCGCAAATCGCGTTCGGCGGCTGACGAGGCGGTCTTGCGCGACATCGCTACGAAGATGGCGGTGGCGGTCGGATAGCCATCCCGTCCGTCCGAGGGACCAGAACTCCACGACCATCGACAGGATTTCCACTGCCCCGCCGGGCTGATAGACTCGGCGCGGCCTGGGGAGGAAACAGCGATGCCGGTCAATCTCGACGAGCTGAAGAACGCCACCAATCTGCGCGGCCGCGCTGCGCGCGCCGGCAGCGTCTTTATCGCACCCATCGATGGCAGGGCGCATGTCTCGGGCGAGCGCAAGGTGCCGCTGCTCGACAAGACCATTCCGGCGCTTTTCTCCGACACCGCAAGCAAATACGCCACGCAAGATGCCGCCGTCTTCGTCGGCCAGGACAAGCGCTTCACCTGGAGCGAACTGTCCGACACGGTGGATGCGCTCGCCGCCGGCTTCCTGGCGCTGGGTCTCGAGAAAGGCGACCGCGTCGGCATCTGGTCGCCCAACCGCTGGGAATGGCTGGTGACGCAGTTCGCCACCGCCCGCATCGGCCTGATCCTGGTCAACATCAACCCGGCCTACCGGCTGACCGAGCTGGAATATGCGCTGAACAAGGTCGGCTGCAAGGCTTTGGTCACGGCCGCCAGTTTCAAGACCTCGGACTATCTCGGCATGATCGAGACGCTGGCGCCGGAGATCGCCAAGGCCACGCCAGGCAAGCTGAAGGCGCAAAAACTGCCGGCCCTGAAGATCGTCATCCGCATGGGCGAGGACAATTCGCCGGGCATGTTCAATTTTGCCGACGTGCTGGCCATGGCCGGCCGCGACGAGCATGATAGTCTTGACCGCATTTCCGAGGGGCTGAAGCCGAATGATGCCATCAACATCCAGTTCACCTCGGGCACGACGGGCGCGCCCAAGGGCGCGACGCTGACCCACCACAACATCGTCAACAACGGCAATTTCGTGACCTCGGCGATCAAGCTCACCGTCGACGACCGGCTCTGCATCCCGGTGCCGCTCTATCACTGCTTCGGCATGTCGATGGGCACGATGGGCTGCGTCACCAAGGGTGCGACCATGGTGTTTCCGGGTGAGGGTTTCGATCCGTGCGCCACACTGAAGGCCGTGGCGCAGGAGCGCTGCACCGGCCTCTATGGCGTGCCGACCATGTTCGTCGGCATGCTCGACCATGCGGATTTCGCGACCTTCGACCTCTCCAGCCTGCGCACCGGCATCATGGCCGGCTCGCCATGCCCGATCGAGGTGATGAAGAAGGTGGTGTCGCTGATGCATATGTCCGAGGTGACCATCGCCTACGGCATGACCGAGACCAGCCCGGTCTCCTTCCAGAGCGGCGTCGACGACCCTCTGGAAAAGCGCGTCTCCACCGTCGGGCGCATCCACCCTCATGTCGAGGTCAAGGCCATCGACGCCGACGGCTCCACCGTCGCGGTCGGCGCGCCGGGCGAGCTCTGCACACGCGGCTATTCCGTGATGAAGGGCTATTGGGACGACGCCGAAAAGACCCGCGAGGCGATCGACGCCGATGGCTGGATGCACACCGGCGACCTCGCCACCATCGACGCCGAGGGCTATTGCAACATCGTCGGCCGGGTCAAGGACATGGTGATCCGCGGCGGCGAGAACGTCTATCCCAGAGAGGTCGAGGAATTCCTCTACCGCCATCCCAAGGTCAGGGAGGTGCAGGTGTTCGGTATTCCCGACCAGAAATATGGCGAGGAGCTGTGCGCCTGGATCGTGCTCAAGCCCGGCCAGATCGCCACCGAGCAGGAGATCAAAACCTTTTGTGCGGGCCAGATCGCACACTACAAGATCCCGCGCCACATCCGCTTCCGCACCGAATTGCCGATGACGGTGACCGGCAAGCCGCAGAAGTTCCTGATGCGTCAGGCGATGGTCGAGGAATTGGGGCTGGTGGCGCAGAAGACGGCGTGAACGGGTGAACGCTTCGATCTGTCGGTGCGCGAATGCAGCCAAGGTTCGCAGAAGCGCACAGGGGCTTGGATGAGCGGTTTCGGACGATCGGCGATTTCCTACGCGATGCCCCTCGCTGCGCTAGCGATGGCTGTCGCGGTCAGAGCCAGCGGGCTGTCCGTGGACGAGGGTTTGCTGAACGCCAGGATCCTTGTCGGTGCGCTGTCGAGTGCGATCATGTTCGTCACCATTTTCGTGGTGCTCGACCACGCCGAGGCGGTAGCTCGGCGGGTAGGGGAGCCGTACGGCACGCTGGTGCTGACGTTTGCCGTCACGGCAATTGAAGTGTCGATCATCGTTTCCATGATGCTGCATGGAGAGAACAACCCGACGCTGGCACGGGAGTCCGTCTTCTCGACGGTGATGATCGCATCCACCGGCGTCGTCGGCATGTGTCTCGCGTTTGGCGGCTGGCGTCATCGCAAGCAGGCCATCGTGCGGCAGGGGACCAGTGCCTATCTGGCGGTTCTGATCGCGCTGACCGTCATGACGCTTATTCTGCCGACCTACACCCAGACCACGGATCCCGGCACGTTTTCCGCAGCCCAACTTGGTTTCGTCAGCGTCCTTTCAGTGCTGCTCTATGCAAGCTTCGTGTTCGCGCAGACGGTCCGGCACCGGGAAGACTTTATCCAAGGACAACCACACGACATTTCGGTGCGCGCTGCCCCTCACGAGAACATCTCTTCCAGCGCTCTGCTGCTGATGGCCGGGCTGATCGGAATTGTCATGCTCGCCGAGCAGGTCGCGGCAAGCGTCGAAGATACGCTCGTTGCCTACCAGGTGACCCAGGCTGACAGCATTGTCGGAGCAATGATCGCGGGGCTGGTGTTGATGCCGGAGGCCATTTCGGCGGTGCGCGCTTCACTCAACAACGAGCTGCAGCGCGGCTTGAATGTCGCGATGGGCTCGGCTTGCGCCACGATCGGCCTGACCATACCGGCAGTCGCAGCCGCCAGCCTGCTGACGGGGAGAGGACTGACCCTGGGGCTGCCGGCTGCTGATGCGGTCCTTTTGGTCCTGGCGCTTTTCATATGCAATGTAAGTTTCAGCACGGAAAGAACGACGTTCTTGACCGGAATGGTCCATCTTGTCGTATTTTTTACCTATATATTTCTGATATTTATACCATGAGAGCTTTGGTGCAAGTGAGCGATCAGGCTCCGACATCCTTCGCTGCCTCAGACCGAGGATTTGAGGTGATCGATGAAGGCGCGCAGCTTCGGCAGGATCTGGCGCTTGCCGGGATGATAGAGGAAGACGCCCGGCGTCGTCGCCGCGATGGTGTCCAGCACAGGCTCGAGTTTTCCCTGTTCTATCGGACCTTCGGCGACCGGTCGCGGGATCTGCGCCAGCCCAATCCCTCGCATCGCGGCGCCGAGCAATGTCGGATAGTCGTGGGCGATCAGCGGACCTGAGACCATCGCCTCGATCGCTTCGTTGCCGTCGACGAATGTCCACGGCGCGATGGCGCCGTTGGAACGGCGCAGGCGCAGGCAGGCATGCCGGCGCAAATCGTCGATACGCTCAGGGCGGCCCTGGCGATCGAGATAGTCGGGACTGCCGACGACGACGAACCGGAAGGACGGGGTCAGCCGCACCGCCACCATGTCGGTGGCAATGAACTGGCCGAGGCGGATGCCGGCATCGAACCCGCCTGTCGCCAGATCGACCATCTCGTCGCTCGCGGCGATCTCCAATTCGACTTCGGGATAGGCCTGGCAGAACGACGCGATCACCGGCTCAAGGATCAACGGCACGACGGCGCGCGGCACCGACAGGCGCAGCAGGCCGGTCGGTCGTTGGCCGACATCACGCGCGGCCTCGCCTGCGGCGACGATCTCCTCGAAGCCAGGGCCGGCACGGTCGAGGAAGCGCTGACCGGCCTCGGTCAGACCGACACTGCGCGTCGTGCGGACAAACAGCGCCGCACCAAGCCGCGCTTCGAGCACGCGCACCGCCTGGCTCACAGCCGATGGCGTCACCCCGAGATCGGCGGCGGCGCGGCGGAAGTTGCGGTGTCTGGCGACAGCCAGGAACACCTCGACGCCCTCCAGCGCCCCGTGCCGGATTGTGTAGTTCTGCTTCATGGGTTGTTGTAATTACAGCGGATAGTCGAACGATGGAAGCGGGTTTAGGTAAGAGCTTGAGACAGGAGCATCTTGCCATGACCGATGAACTTGATGGAGTGCGCGACCACTATCGCGCGACCGGCCTGACTGAACGGTTGAGGGCGGTATTGGCTGCTCTTGGCCCTGAGGATCAGCTTCTCACGCCGCAGCAACTGGGCACCCTCGACCAGTTTCACACCCGTGGGCTTGCCGCCACCGCCGAGCTTGCCCAATTGGCTGACATCATCGCTGGCATGTCGGTTCTGGACGTCGGCTCGGGCGTCGGCGGGCCGGCGCGCTTCCTGGCTGCGACTTATGACTGCCGGGTTACCGGCGTGGACCTCAGCGAGCCATTCGTGGATGCCGCGCGCTACCTGACCGAGCGCACGGGGCAGGGCGAGCGGCTGTCTTTCCAGACCGCCAACGCCCTGGAGCTTCCGTTCGATGACGGCTGTTTCGACATCGTGCTGCTGCAGCATGTAGCAATGAACATCTTCGACCGGGGGCGGCTCTATCGTGAGATTCGGCGCGTGCTGAAATCAGGCGGCAGGTTTGCCACCTTCGATGTCGTGTTAGGCGGCGGGCAGCCGGACTATCCGCTTCCCTGGGCGCGAACACCGGCGACGAGCTTCCTCATGACAATCGATGCGACGCGTGAGGCGATCGAGCCGGTCGGCTTCCGTATGCTGGCATGGCAAGACGACACCGAGGCCGCCAAGGCCTGGTTCGCGCAACTACGGGCGTCGGGTCCGCCGCCTTCGCCAAATCTCGGCGTGGTGATGGGGCCGGACTTCGCCGAGCTTGCAGCCAATCTGGGACGAAACCTCATGGAAGGCCGGCTCGGCATCCTGACCGCGGTGTTCGAGGCCGCGTCGACCAACAGCTGACGGGAGACCACAATGTCGACGGAAGTCCTTTTTCAGATCCAGCTCGTTCTCGGCTATGTTGTATGGCTGCTGTGCTTCGGTGTGTACATCTGGCCCTGGCTGAGCTCGATGGACGGGGTCGCAGCGCAACGCGCCATTGCCACCCTGCACAGTTTCCGTTTCTTCGGGCTCGTCTTCATCCTTCCGGGCGTCGTCAGCCCCGACCTGCCCGCAAGCTTCGCTACCTTCGCCGCCTACGGCGACTTCGCAACCGGGGTGCTGGCCATGCTGGCACTGTCTGCCGTGAGGGTACGCCCGCTTTTCTGGTTATTCGTCGTTGCCTTCAATGTCGTCGGGACCATCGACCTCATCGTCGATTATTACCAAGCGATCCAGGCCGGTCTTCCCGCCCATGCGGGATTGTTGGGTGCGACCTATGCGATCCCGGTCATCTACGTGCCGCTGCTGATGATCACGCACGTCGCCGCGTTCTATTTTCTGCTACGTCCCCAGCAGAACGCGACTCGCGCCATGGCAGGTGATGCGGCTGCTTCCTAGATGATTGGCAGGTCGCTGGACGCACCGCAGCCCGCTATCGCTGGCACGCCCTTTAACGCCGTCCGCTCTGAATCTCCGACGGCCGTGGCGCCGAGCCCGGTTCCTGCACGAGCGGTCCAAGCAGCACCTCTCCGAACAGCGGCTGGTAGCTCCTGCGCACCGCCGGATCCTCCTTGAAGGACAGCGCATACTGGCCGATCTGGTGGAAATAGGTGATGCGCGCCCGGACCAGGCTTTCGTCCTCCGGATAGCCCATGGCGCGGAAGGAGCGGATCAACAGCGCGATGCGCAGATCGTCCATGTCCTTGACCTCCTGCGCCAGCTTCTTCGACGTTCGCGACCAGTCGCGCACGGCCAGATCAAGCAGCGGGCTGAAAGGCGCCTCATCGACCCAGACATGCACGATGTCGGTGAAGAATTGCAGGCCGTCTATGTCGTGCACGTCGCGCATGGCCCAGAACGGCGCGCAATTGGTGTTTCGCCATTCCTGCAGCAGGCCGTCGCGAAGGTCGGCCAGGCTGGCGAAGTGGAAGTAGAAACTGCCGCGTGTCACCTTGAACTGGTGCGCCAGGCGGTCGATCTTGACCTCACCGATGCCGCGCTTCTCCAGCACCTTGCGCGCAGCCGTGATCCAGGCCTCGCGGCTGAGCGTCTGCCGCGCCGGCTTCGCAGGCGGGGCGGCCTTCGGTCTTTTGGCCCGGGCCGGGGCAGGGTCCGCTTTCATCTGATCAAGACCTTCATCGCCATATGCGACGCCTGCAACCCGTTCGCCGGCTTCGATGCGCTTCGCGACTCATCAAGTGTCCATCTATCGCGGAAGGCGCAGCTCAGGGCAATGCGCTGATCCGCTCCAGCATGAGTTCGAAGAATGGCGCCGGATCGATGCGCCGCAGGACGTTGCAGTTCTTCCGCCGGCCGGTCACATGCCACCAGTCGACCACGGTCATGCCGATCGTCTCCGGCGAGACGATGTCGACCGTCACCGCGCATTGGCGCTGCTCATAGATTTGCGGCGCCAGCAGATAGCCGGTGACGCAGGCATCATGGATGGGGCGCGCCGGCGTTTCGAATTTGTGCGTGCCGTATTGGCGGTAGAAGTCGGCCAGATTGGCGGCCTCGATCGCCGCCCGGCTGCCGGTTGCCCGCAGTCGGTCGAGCCATTCCGGCGTCATCAGCGCGGTGTAGGTGCAGTCTATGCCTGCCATGGTCACAGGCACGCCGCTGTCGAATACCTTATGCGCGGCATGCGGATCGACGAAGATGTTGAATTCCGCCGCAGGCGTGGCGTTGCCGCCCTGGAAGAAGCCGCCGCCCATCAGCACGACTTCGCGCAGCCGGGGCACGATCCTCGGCTCCATGGTCATGGCCGTTGCGAGATTGGTCATCGGCCCGAGCGTGCAGACGGTCAACTCGCCCTCCGGCGAGTCCATGATGGTGCGCACGAGATAATTAACCGCGTGTTCGCTCTGCAGTGGCGTCACCGGTTCGGGAAGATCGGCGCCGTCGAGGCCGGTTTCGCCGTGAACATATTCGGCGGTGATCAGCTTGCGCACCATCGGCGCCGGGCATCCGGCATGCACCGGCACATCAGGCCGCCCGGCAAGCTCCACCACCTTCAGTGCGTTCTTCGACGTCAGGGCAAGCGGCACGTTGCCGCCGACCGTGGTGATGCCGACCACGTCGAGCTCGGCCGGCGACCCCAGCGCGAAGAGGATGGCGAAGGCGTCGTCCTGGCCCGGATCGGTGTCGATGATGATCTTGCGTGGTGCCATGTTTCAGCGCTCTTCCTTTCGCGATCGAAAGCCTATTGATGAGGCCGTTCGGATGTGTAGAAATACAGTACTGTATCTTATGTTCAAGACAGGGTGTTCGAAAATGGATGCACAAGAGCGCGGCGATTTTTCCGAAATTCCGATCCTCGACGTTTCGGCGCTCTATGGCGACGATGAGGGCGCCATCCGGGCAACGGCGGCGACGCTGCGCCGCTATCTCGAGACGATCGGTTTCCTCTATGTAACCGGGCACCCCATTCCGCGCGCCGATGTCGAAGCCGTGCGCGAAGCCAGCAAGCGCTTCTTTGCCTTGCCCGAGGAGGAAAAGGCGAAGCTGAAGATCGATAGGAATTTCCGCGGCTATCTGCCCTTTGCCGGTTCGACCATCGTCACCTCGTCGGTGGCAACCGTCAGCAAGCCCAACCAGAGCGAATCGATCTTCTTCATGCACGAGGTCGGCGCCGACGATCCAAGGGCCCTGGCCGAAAAGCCGCTGCAAGGCCCCAACCAATGGCCCGACGAAACAGCGCTTGCCGGTTTCAGGGAGACGATAGAGCGCTATGTCGAGGAGATGGGAACGCTCGCGCGCAAGATGGTCCGCGCCATCGCGCTCTCGCTCGGACTGCCCTCCGACAGTCTCGACCGCCATTTCGAGCAGCCGACCACCTTCCTGCGGCTGCTGCACTATCCGACCCAGCCCCAGGAAGAAGGCCTCTTCGGCTCGGCGCCGCACACCGACTATGGCTTCATCACCTTGTTGGCGCAGGACAATGTCGGCGGCCTTGAGGTGAAGAACAAGGCCGGCGACTGGGTTCCGGCACCTCCCGTCCCGGATTCCTTCGTGATGAATGTCGGCGACATACTGGCGCGCTGGTCGAACGACCAGTTCGTCTCGACGCCGCACCGGGTCATCAACCGGTCGGGACGCGAGCGCTATTCGCAGCCCTTCTTCTTCGATCCATCCATGGACGAGACGATCGAGGCGCTGTCGGTCTGCGTGCCGGCCGGCACGCAGCCGAAATACGGGCCGGTGCTCTACGGCGACTATCTGATGGAGCGCATCGACAAGAACTACCACTATCGCAAGAAGAAGGCGGCGGAAGCCGCCGGCGCATAACGGCAAACAAGCAAGAGAAAGGGGAACAGCAATGAATGCATATCTGCGAATGACCGGCCTTGCGCTGGCGATATCCACCGTGGCCTGGGGCGGGGTTTCCCGGGCCGCCGAGGTTGCGAAATCCACCGAGGTCAAGCAGAGCGGAACGCTCGCCGTCGCCAACACGCTGGACTATGCTCCGTTCGAATATCTCGATGCCGACGGCAAGCAGACCGGCATCATCATCGAGCTGGCCGGCGAGGTGGCCAAGCTCGTCGACGCCAAGCTCGACGTGCAGCGCACGCCCTTTCCCTCGATGATCCCAGGCCTTGCGGCCGGCCGTTTCAAGATCGCCTGGGAGACGTTCTCGGCGACGCCGGAGCGGCTGAAGCAGGTCGATTTCGTCATGTTCCTCAAGGCCGGCCTCGCCGTCTCGACATCGCCCGACAAGAAGGCGAGCTTCAGCGGCGACACCCCGCTTTGCGGCAAGCGCATCGGCGTTTCGGCCGGCAGCGCCTCGGACTTCCTGGTCGACAAGCTGAGCAAGGAATGCACGGACAAGGGCCAGGCGGCCATCGAGAAGTCGGTCTTCAACTCCTCGACCGATATCGTCCAGGCCGTGCTGTCGGATCGCGTCGACGCTCGCATGGACGATGCGACCGCTTCGAGCTATTTCGAGGTGACGAGCAAGGGCCAGCTGGTGGTGCTGCCGACGCTTTACGACGTCGCGCCGCTCGGCATGGCGATTGCCAAGGACGACAAGGAGACCGCCGACATGATGGTGGCAGCACTAGCCGAACTGTTCAAGAACGGCACCTACAAGGCTATCCTCGGCAGATACGGCATGGGCGCCTACGCGATCAAGGAACCCTATTTCGTCGGCACCATGGACGCGCTTCGCGCCGAATAGGAATTACCCGGCGCCTGATCCTGGTCAGGCGCCGGCCAGCAACCAGGAGACCATTGATGGGCGTGGCCCACCCGACCGAGATCGGCGTCGAGCCCGGCGTTGCCGCCGCCGTGTCACGACTGACCGTCGTGCCGCAGCGCCGCTATGGCATCTGGGTCGGCACGGCGTTCGCCTTGCTGCTGGCCTTCCTGATTATCCGCGCTTTCGCCAGCAACCCGGCCTTCGCCTGGGGCACGGCCGCCGGCTACCTGTTCCATCCCTCGATCATGCGCGGCCTTGGCAACACGCTGGTGCTCACCGTCATCATCATGGCGCTGGCGATCGTGGTCGGCACCGTCATCGCCATCATGCGGGTGTCGCCAAGTCCGGTGCTGCGCGCCTTCGCGGGCGTCTATGTCTGGTTCTTCCGGGGTGTCCCGGCGCTGATCCAGCTGATCTTCTGGTTCAACCTGTCGCTGCTGGTGCGAGAAATCTCGCTCACTCTGCCTTTCCTGGGCACGCTGTTTTCCGTGCGCACCAATGATTTCATGACCCCGTTCTTCTCCGCCGTCGTGGCGCTTTCGCTGTGCGAGGCCGGCTATATGGCCGAGATCATCCGCGCCGGCATCAAGTCGGTGCCGACGGGCCAGGCGGAAGCCGCGAGCGCGCTCGGCATGCCCTACAGGATGATCCTGAAGCGCATCACCCTGCCGCAAGCCATGCGCTTCGTGCTGCCGCCGACCGGCAACGAGGCGATCAATCTCCTGAAGATGACCTCGCTGGTGACCTTCATTGCGGTCGACGATCTGTTCTACACTGCGCAAAGCATCTATGCCCGCACCTTCGAGACGATCCCGCTCTTGATCGTGGTCGCCTTCTGGTACCTCGCCGTGGTCAGCATCCTGTCGGTGGGGCAGCATTTCCTGGAGCGCCATTTCGGCCGCAGCGACACGCGCCGTGAACCTCTGACGATGCGCGCCTTGCGCAATCTGGTCAGCCTGCGCGGCATTGCCCGATGAGCGATGTGAAGTCCGATAATCGCGCTCGCTTCGGCGTGCCTGCCGATTCCATGGTGTTCGCGCGGGGCGTGCGCAAAACCTATGGCTCGCTCGAGGTCCTCAAGGGTGTCGACTTCGACGTGCCCGAGGGCTCGGTGGCCTGCATCATCGGCCCGTCGGGATCTGGCAAGAGCACGTTCCTGCGCTGCATCAACCATCTGGAAAAACTCAGCGGCGGCATCCTGTTGGTGGACAGCCAGTTCGTCGGCTACGACCTCCAGGGCGACAGGCTCTACGAGGTCAAGGACGATCTCCTGTGCCAGCGCCGGGCCGAGATCGGCATGCTGTTCCAGTCGTTCAATCTGTTCTCGCATATGACGGTGATGGAGAACCTGATCGAGGCGCCGACGCAGGTGCGGCGCATCCCGGTCGACCAGGCCAAGGCCGAGGCGGAAGTCCTGCTAAGGCGCGTCGGCCTTGTCGACAAGGTCGACCGCTATCCGCGCGAACTGTCCGGCGGCCAGCAGCAGCGTGTGGCGATTGCGCGCGCCATGGCGATGAAGCCGAAGGTGCTGCTGTTCGACGAGCCGACATCGGCACTCGACCCGGAACTGGTCGGCGAGGTGCTGCAGGTGATGCGCGATCTGGCCGAGAGCGGCATGACGATGGTCGTCGTCACCCACGAGATCGGCTTTGCCCGCGAGATCGGCGATCAGCTCGTCTTCATGGATGGTGGTGTGATCGTCGAACGTGGCGCGCCGCGCGAGATGATCGCCAACCCGAAATCGCCGCGCACCCGCGAGTTTCTGTCCCGCGTTCTGTGACGTCCGGTTGATCATTTCTCACGCGGCCAACACCGCCGCGCCGAGGCTGCGGATGATCTTGGCGAGTTCGACGCATTCGCCATGTCTTGCATTGTTGCGCCGCCAGGCGAGGCAGATCATGCGCTGCGGCATCGGTTCCTGGAACGGCACGATCTTGAGGTCGGGGATGGTGCCGGCGGGGCCGGTCGCCATTTCCGGGATCAGCGTGACACCGAGCCCGTGCGCCACCATTTGCAACAGCGTGGTCAGGCTGGTGGCGCCGTAGCTGGCCATCGCCACCGGCCGCACATTGCCGCAGACCGCGAGCGCCTGTTCGCGCAGGCAATGGCCCTCTTCCAGCAGCATGAGCCTTTCCAGCGCCGGGCTTTCGGGCGGAACCGGCGGCGAGGCGAAGGCCGGGTCGCCAGCCGGGACGGCAAGGAAGAACCGGTCCGAAAACAGCGCCTCGGTGATCAGGCCCGGATGATCGAGTGGAAGCGCTGCGATAAAGGCGTCGAGCTTGCGCGATGCGATGTCATCGACCAGCGTGGCGGTGACCGCCTCGCGCAATTCGAGCAGCAGGGCCGGAAAATGCTTTTTCAGTTCGGGCAAAGCGCGCGGCAGGAGATAGGGCGCGACCGTCGGGATGATGCCCAGCCGGAAGCGTCCCTCCATGGCGGTGCGGCCGCGCCTTGCCGTCGTTTCGACATCGCGTATGTCGGCCAGGATGCGTTCGATGCGCGGCAAAAGCGCGATCGCTTCGTCGGTCATGCGCACCGACTTGCCGCCGCGTTCGAACAGCCGGCAGTTCAGCCTCTGCTCCATCTCCGCGATCTGCGAGGACAGCGCCGGCTGGCTGACACCGGCGAGTTTTGCCGCGCGTCCGAAATGCAGCGTCTGCGCCAGCGCGTCGAAATAATGCATCTGGCGAACTGTCAATCCGATCATAGGAAAATCCTATCGAAATGAACAGGAAAGGCAATTTGTTTTTATCGCCAATGCGGCCTAGTCTGGAATCATTCCAAGATGGTGCGGCCGACCAGCCCGCACCCAAAATCCTGGCAAGATCAAAACTCGGCAAAAATCGGAGACTGAAGATGGACGCGAACACCGATGACAAAAGCGCGGGCAAATGCCCGGTTGCGCACGGAGCCGTTGGCAGGACCAACCGCGACTGGTGGCCGAACCAGCTGAACGTCCAGATCCTGCATCAGCAGTCATCCCTGTCTGATCCGATGGGCGAGGCGTTCGATTATGCCGAGGAATTCAAAAGCCTCGACCTCGACGCTGTCATCAAGGACCTGCATGCGCTGATGACGGATTCGCAGGAATGGTGGCCGGCCGACTTTGGCCATTACGGCCCGCTGTTCATCCGCATGGCCTGGCACAGCGCAGGCACCTACCGCATCGCCGACGGTCGCGGCGGCGCCGGGGCTGGCCAGCAGCGTTTCGCGCCGCTCAACAGCTGGCCGGACAACGTCAACCTCGACAAGGCCCGCCGGCTCTTGTGGCCGATCAAGCAGAAATATGGCCGCAAGATCTCCTGGGCCGACCTTCTGATCCTCACCGGCAACGTCGCGCTGGAATCGATGGGCTTCAAGACCTTTGGCTTTGCCGGCGGCCGCGCCGACGTCTGGGAGCCCGAGCAGGACGTTTACTGGGGTCCCGAAGGCAAATGGCTGGCCGACGAGCGCTACAGCGGCGACCGTGACCTGCAGAACCCGCTCGGCGCCGTGCAGATGGGGCTGATCTACGTCAACCCGGAAGGGCCGAACGGCAATCCGGATCCGCTGGCCGCGGCGCGCGATATCAGGGATACATTCGCGCGCATGGCGATGAACGACGAGGAAACCGTAGCCCTCATCGCCGGTGGCCATACGTTCGGCAAGACCCATGGTGCGGGCGATGCGAGCCTGGTGGGTGTCGAACCGGAAGGCGCCGATATCGAGCAGCAAGGCCTTGGCTGGGCGAGCAAATTCGGCACCGGCAAGGGCGGTGACGCCATCGGCAGCGGTCTGGAAGTCATCTGGACGACGACGCCGACCAAATGGAGCAACAACTTCTTCGACAATCTGTTCGGCTTCGACTGGGAGCTGACCAAAAGCCCGGCGGGCGCGCATCAGTGGACGCCGAAGGGCGGTGCCGGCGCCGGCACGGTGCCGGACGCACACAATTCGGCCAAGCGCCACGCACCCTCCATGCTGACCACCGACCTCGCGCTGCGTTTCGATCCCTCCTACGCAACGATCTCGAAGCGCTTCCACGAGAATCCGGATCAGTTCGCCGACGCCTTCGCCCGCGCCTGGTACAAGCTGACCCACCGCGACATGGGCCCGGTCGCCCGTTATCTCGGCCCGTTGGTTCCGAAGGAAGAGCTGCCCTGGCAGGACGTCATCCCGGTGGTCGATCATGTGCTGATCGACGAGCAGGATGCCGAAGCGCTCAAGGCCAAGATACTGGCTTCGGGCCTGTCGGTGTCGCAGCTGGTCTCGACGGCGTGGGCGTCGGCCTCGACCTTCCGTGGTTCGGACAAGCGCGGCGGCGCCAATGGCGCGCGCATCCGCCTCAGCCCGCAGAAGGACTGGGCCGTCAACCAGCCGGCCGAGCTCGCCAAGGTGCTCGACAAGCTCCAGACGATCGCCAAGGACTTCAACGCCGCACAGACCGGCAGCAAGAAAGTCTCGCTTGCCGACCTGATCGTTCTCGGCGGCAACGCCGCGATCGAGAAGGCCGCGAAGGCCGCCGGCCACAGCGTCGACGTTCCCTTCTGGCCGGGCCGCATGGACGCCTCGCAGGAGCAGACCGACATCCACTCCTTCGCGCCGCTGGAGCCGACTGTTGACGGCTTCCGCAACTATGTCAGCGGCAAGCAGCGGCTCACCGTCGAGGAAGCGCTGGTCGACCGGGCGCAGCTGCTGACGCTGACGGCTCCGGAAATGACGGTCCTCGTCGGCGGCCTGCGTGTTCTCGGCGCCAATGCCGGGCAGTCGAAGCATGGCGCGTTCACCAAACAGCCGGAAACGCTGAGCAACGACTTCTTCGTCAACCTGCTCGACATGGGCACCGAGTGGAAGGCGACATCGGACGCCAAGGACGTGTTCGAAGGCCGCGACCGCAAGACCGGTGAAGTCAAGTGGACCGGCACCCGTGCCGACCTGATCTTCGGTTCGCACTCGCAACTGCGCGCGCTGGCCGAAGTCTATGCGACGGCGGACGCCAAGGCGAAGTTCGCGAAGGACTTCGTCGTGGCCTGGACCAAGGTGATGAACGCCGACCGTTTCGACATCGCCGGCTGATCCAGACAAGGCTCTATCCAACAAAAAAGGCGCGGGCCGTGGCCCGCGCCTTTTGCATTGAGGCTCTCGAGATCAATCCTTCTCGAAGATGCGTGCCTTGGCGACGACACCAGCGATGGCGCCGCCGATCAGCGGGGCGACGATGAACAGCCAGAGCTGGCTGAGCGCTGCACCGCCGGTGAACAGCGCCGGGCCGATGGAGCGGGCCGGATTGACCGAGGTGCCGGTGACCGGGATCATGGCGAAGTGAATGCCCGCCAGCGTCAGGCCGATGACCAGACCGGCAAATGCCGTCGAGTGCTTTTCAGCGGTAACGCCGAGGATCACCGTGACGAAGGTGAAGGTGCCGATCAGCTCCCACAGGAACGCCGAGCTCATGCCCCATTTGGCCACATCCCAGCCATTGGCGCCAAAGTTGGTGATGGGTTCGCTGGCCTTGCCCGAGACGATGATCCACAGTGCCAGCGAAGCCAGGATGGCGCCGATGATCTGCGCGATCCAGTAGGGGATGACGTCCTTGGCCGGCAGCCGGCCGGCGAGGAAGACGCCGAGCGTCACCGCCGGATTGAGATGCGCGCCCGAAATCGGGCCGATCGCATAGGCCGCGGCGATGAGGCCGATGCCGAATGCCAGACCGATGCCTTCCTGACCGAGCGGCAGCGCGCCGCCGAAGCCGCCCGTCACCACCGACGCCGTGCCGATGAACACCAACAGAAATGTGCCTAGAACTTCCGCCAGATAAGTTTTCATTGCCCTCTCCTCGTAGCGATCCGCCGGTTCGCGTTTTCCGCGCCGCGAATCATAGCGTGAAGAGTATTCCCAACGGAAAAACTTGGAAAGCAGAGCGGTTGCGCCACAGGCCGTGCTTGCAGTCGCCAGTTGCGAACATTAGAGACCTTGCATTTATTGGTCGATCTGCTGTTGCCGGCCCGCGATATTTATCGATCGGAAGATTTCAGGCGACCTCTTCGTCGCGTGACGCAGCGGGGTTCAATCCGGACGCGAAAGGCTCTAAGAGCAGGCGATAAATCTTGATTTGATGGAATGATCAATGCGACTGGGCGGACGGCTGGCTGCGGCCATCGAAGTGCTGGAGGACATCGGCCGGCGGCACCGGCCGGTGGCCGATGCGCTGAAGGATTGGGGCCTGTCACACCGCTTCGCCGGTGGCGGTGATCGCGCGGCGATCGGCAACATCGTCTACGACGCGCTGCGCCACAAACGTTCCGCCGGCTGGCTGCTCGGCGAGGACACGCCGCGCGCCGTCGGCTTCGGCGCATTGCTGCTCGAATGGGGCCAGACAGCGCAGTCGCTCAACGACGCACTCGATGGCGACAAGTTCGCGCCGCCGCTGCTCAGCGCCACCGAGATGCAGACGATTGCCGGTCGCCGGCTTGCCGACGCGCCGCCCGCGGTGCGTGCCGACATACCAGATTGGTGTGAACCGCTTTTCGAACGGGCTTTCGGCGAGGCATGGGTCGGGGAGGGCGCGGCGCTGGCGACCCGCCCGCCGCTCGACATAAGGGTCAACACTTTGCAGGCCGATCGCGCCAGGGTGCTCAAGGAACTGGCCGATACAGGGGCGCAGGCCACGCGGATCGCGCCGCTCGGCATCCGCATTCCGCCCATCGACGGCGACGGCAGGCACCCGAACGTGCAGGTCGAGCCCGCCTTCCAGAAAGGCTGGTTCGAGGTCCAGGACGAGGGCTCGCAAATAGCGGCAACACTTGCCGGCGCCGAGGCCGGCATGCAGGTGCTCGACTTCTGTGCCGGCGCCGGCGGCAAGACATTGGCGCTGTCGGCTGCGATGGACAATCGCGGCCAGATCTTTGCCCATGATGCCGAAAAGGCGCGCCTTGCGCCAATCTTCGATCGCATCCGCCGCTCAGAAAACCGCAACGTGCAGGTCGTCACCAAGCCGGTCGAACTCGCTCCGCTCTCCAATCACATGGACATCGTGCTGGTCGACGCGCCTTGCACCGGCAGCGGCACCTGGCGGCGCCGTCCCGATGCCAAATGGCGGCTGACGCAAAGGCAGCTCGATGCCCGCAAGGGCGAGCAGTCGGCGATCCTCGATGCCGCACGAGCCTATGTCAAACCCGGCGGCCTGCTGGTCTACATCACCTGCTCGGTATTCTCCGAGGAGAATGACGAGCAGATCGCCGCGTTCCGCGAGCGCAACAGCCGTTTTGTTCCGGTGGACCACCGCGCGTTGTGGGATCGCTATTTTCCGGGCCACGAGGCCGCAACGCGGATCGGCGCTGGCGGGGATATATCGCTGTCCCCGGCGCTGAGCGGCACGGACGGGTTTTACTTCTGCGCCATGCGCAACGTGAGTTGAACGCTGCCGTTGACAGGTAGCGATCGTGCCCCAGTTGCAGTTGCGCGGCGCCGTGCCGCCACTGGGGTGGGATTCTTGAAGAAATATCTGTCGCTGCTGCTTTTCCTTGTCATGGTGCTCGGTGGAGGCCTGCTGATCGGCTATGCCACATTGCCGGGCGCCTGGTATGCATCGCTGGTCAAACCGCCCTTCAATCCGCCCAACTGGGTATTTGGGCCCGCTTGGACACTGCTCTATGTGCTGATCGCGATAGCCGGCTGGCGGACATGGAGACGAGAGCCGACGGGAGCGGCAATGAAGGTCTGGGGCGTCCAGCTCATCTTGAATTTCGCATGGTCGCCAACCTTCTTCGGCGCAAAAATGATGGGACCTGCCTTGGTCGTCATCGTCTGTCTCCTCGCCAGCATCGTCTTGTTCATCGCCAGCGTCTGGAACCGTGACAGGCTTTCCGGCTGGTTGTTCGCGCCTTACGCGGCCTGGGTGGCCTTCGCCACCGTGCTCAATGCTTCGCTTCTGGGGTTGAACTAGCTGCTTCAGATCGTTTTGTTGCAGTGCAGCAAAAGCATTTGCCTGCCGCGCGTGCCTCTGCGATAAGCTTTCCCGGCAAAACTGAAGGCAATTGCGATGGCAGCAAAGATCGTACCGGCCCCGGACTATGAGGATCGCGTCAGGGCGTCGTTCGCGCGCCAGCAGGCAATGGCGACGATCGGCGCCGAACTGACGCTGGTGACGCCCGGCATCATCGAGATCGAGATGCCCTATTCGGCGGCACTGACCCAGCAGCACGGCTTCCTCCATGCCGGCGTCATCTCGACGGCGCTGGACTCGGCCTGCGGTTACGCGGCTTTTTCGCTGATGCCTGAGAATTCCGGCGTGCTGACCATCGAATTCAAGGTCAACCTACTGGCGCCGGGCAGGGGCGAACGTTTCCTGTTCCGCGGCTCGGTGACCAAGCCCGGCCGCACCATCATCGTCGCCGACGGCCAGGCCTACGCCTTCGCCGCCGATGGCGAGGCCAAGCTCATCGCCACCATGACCGGAACGATGATGACGGTGGTTGGGCGTGACGGGATTGCTGGGTGATGGCCAACGTTACGCGAATTGGCGGCAAGGACGTCCTCTTCGTCATGGCGGCGCAGGCCGAATATGGTTCGCATCTGCAAAAACTGTTCACACCGCTGATGACGGGCGTCGGTCCGGTCGAGGCAGCCGTCCGGCTGGGTGCGGAACTGTCCTGGCTGAAGTCGCAGAAGGCGTTGCCGGACCTTGTCGTCTCGCTCGGCTCAGCCGGCAGCCGGACGCTGGAACAGACGGAAATCTATCAGGCCGTCTCGGTCAGCTATCGCGACATCGATGCCTCGGCTTTGGGTTTCGAGAAAGGTGCGACGCCGTTCCTCGATCTGCCGGTCACCGTGCCGCTGCCGTTTCGTATTCCTGAAATCAGACAAGCCACACTGTCGACCGGCGGCGCCATCATCACCGGCGCTGCCTATGACGCAATCGCGGCCGACATGGTCGACATGGAGACCTTCGCCTGCCTGCGCGCCTGCCAGCTGTTCGATGTGCCCCTGATCGGGCTGCGCGGTATTTCTGACGGCGCTGCCGATCTCAGGCATGTCGGCGACTGGACCGAATATCTTCATGTCATCGACGAAAGGCTGGCCGACGCCGTCATGCGCCTCGAACAGGCGATCGGCTCGGGTCTGCTGCGGACGGCTCCGTCCAACGACCAGGCCAGACCAGTCTGAAAGTCAGGCTACGCAACCCATTGCGTCGACTCATTTCTTTCTCTAAACGCTCGCCATGAAAACAGCCAATCATCCCGACACCGTCCTGATTGTCGATTTCGGCAGCCAGTTTACGCAGCTCATCGCCCGCCGCATCCGTGAGGCCGGCGTGTTTTCCGAGATCGTGCCGTTCCAATCGGCCGAAGCCGCGTTCAAGCGCATCAATCCCAAAGCCGTCATCCTGTCGGGCGGCCCGGCTTCGACATCGGATATCGGCAGCCCGCGCGCGCCGCAGATCGTCTTCGATGCCGGCGTGCCGGTGCTTGGCATCTGCTACGGCCAGATGGCCATGTGCGTGCAGATGGGCGGTGTCGCCGAAAGCTCCAACCATCGCGAGTTCGGACGCGCTTTCGTCGAGATCGAGAAGGACAGCCCACTGTTCGAGGGGCTGTGGGCGACCGGCCAGCGCCACCAGGTGTGGATGAGCCATGGCGATCGCGTCATTGCCTTGCCGCCGGGTTTTCAGGTTTTCGGCAAGTCGGAAAGCTCGCCTTTCGCCATTTTTGGCAATGTCGAGCGCAAGATGTACGGCATCATGTTCCACCCCGAGGTGGTGCACACGCCCGACGGCGCCAGGCTGCTCCGGAACTTCGTCCACAACATCGCCGGCATCGAGGGCGACTGGACGATGCGTGCCTATCGCGAACACGCGGTCGAGGCGATCCGCAAGCAGGTCGGCAAGGGCAAGGTCATCTGCGCGCTGTCGGGCGGTGTGGATTCCTCGGTCGCCGCGCTGCTGATCCACGAGGCGGTCGGCGACCAGCTCACCTGCATCCTCGTCGACCATGGCCTGATGCGCAAGGATGAGGCGGCGGGCGTGGTGGCAATGTTCCGTCAGCATTACAATTTGCCGCTGATCCTGGTCGATGCCTCGGAAAAATTCATCTCGGCGCTGGAAGGCGAGGTTGACCCCGAGAAGAAGCGCAAGACCATCGGCCGGCTGTTCATCGAAGTGTTCGAGGAAGAGGCCAAAAAGCTCGGCGGCGCCGACTTCCTGGCACAGGGCACACTCTATCCCGACGTCATCGAGAGCGTCTCCTTCACCGGCGGCCCGTCGGTGACCATCAAGTCGCACCACAATGTCGGCGGCCTGCCTGAGCGCATGAACATGCAACTGGTCGAGCCGCTGCGCGAACTGTTCAAGGACGAGGTGCGGGCGCTGGGCAAGGAGCTCGGCCTGCCCGAAAGCTTCATCGGCCGCCATCCGTTCCCAGGTCCTGGCCTTGCCATACGCTGCCCGGGCGGCATCACCCGCGAGAAGCTGGAGATCCTGCGCGAGGCCGACGCCATCTATCTCGACGAGATCCGCAAGGCCGGGCTCTACGACGCCATCTGGCAGGCCTTCGCCGTGCTCTTGCCGGTGCAGACCGTCGGTGTGATGGGCGATGGCCGCACCTACGAATTCGTCTGCGCGCTGCGCGCCGTCACCTCGGTCGACGGCATGACGGCGGACTTCTACCACTACGACATGGCCTTCCTGGGGGCCGCCGCCACCCGCATCATCAACGAGGTCCGCGGCATCAACCGCGTCGTCTACGACGTGACGTCGAAGCCGCCTGGTACGATCGAGTGGGAGTAGGGGTTTAGCGCAGTTTGGAGTACTGCGACGTAGTTTTTCGCAGAAAAAACAATGTTTTGCGGCTCATTTCATTCACCATCGGACCTATGTTGCCAATCGAAGTCATCGACTACCTAAGCCGCTGATTTTTATGGCTAGTGCGAACCAGGATTGCGCTGAAAGTGAAGGCTACTAGATCAATTTGACGGTACTTTTCATGTGCTGCTTGATGTCCGAGAAAAAGTACCGTCGCAGGTTTCCGCTCCTGACGGTACTTTTCTATAGGTCAACGCTTTGAAATATATATGGAAAATGCCTTTCGCGTGACGTTTCCTCGCTAACGGTGCTTTAGCACGTTCCTCGGCCAGGGTCCCTCGGCTCAGTCTGCTCTCGTCGAGGTAGAAAAATTCGCTACAGCAAGTGGAGGGCAGGCCATTTTGAGATGCCCCTAGGTTAAGCAAAGCCAATAGGTATGAGTTGCCGGAACCCAGCTGCCTACCGGCTGGTTGCCTGCGGTCTCAACCGGGGGGCACCGCGGCCTGCAACGCGTCGCGGCCAAGTCGAGCGGTGGCTTCCAAGTTGCCGCCCGGCGCCAATTTGCAGAGGAGACCTGCGGAGCTCCAACTCATTCCGGGGCAATGACGTTAAGTATCGGGAAGTGACAGGACTTTCAATTGTTCGCCGCTTCAAGTATACTTGTTTGGTTGCCACGTCGAACGCCCGTCATGATGCCAAACCAGCGAGGAGGAAGGCATGTTTCGGATCGCGTCTCTTGCGACTTTCAACACGGCACTTGCGCTTTTTGCAATGTTGTCAGTGCCGCCATCCCAAGCCGAACCATGTGGCACAGTCCACAAACTGACCCGCCAGCCGCTGAATGACCAGAATTTCTGGCTGCTTGCTGAACATGACGGCAAGGCCTTCGTCGACCAGCGCACATGCCTTGTCGCCAGGCTGGACAGGGTTGATCAGCCGCTCACGCTGAGCGATGCGATGGGGCACTGCGCCACCCTCGGACAAGGCGGTCCGAACGGCGACATGGGCTGGCAGCTTCCGACGATGGCGGAACTGACCAGTCTCGATTCGGCGGACTGGCCAAGACAGCATGATGCGTTCGCGCAATACAAGCTGCCACCGCTCGCCCGCAGCGAAACCGATTACTGGACCCGCACTGAATGGCCTGGGGCGGCAGGCTCCTTCGCGGTCGTCACGTTCAGCGCACGCACGACTGTGGTGCATCCGCTTGAAGCGACCAACAAGGCCGGGGTATGGTGCGTCTTCGGAATGCCGGCCACAGGCGTGGAGTAGACACTCTTACGCCAAGTCGCCTTTGGGCAACCAAGTCTCCTTCAGGCATCAGACAACCGCCGCGGTGGCGCACCCAGCGGGCAGCTCGCGCTCGACACTCGCACCCGGGCAAGTCGTGACGGAGCCCCAGCTTTCGCGATGTGATGCCTGGCTGCTCAGCGGCCAGGCCGCGAAACAGAGCGACCGTCCAGCTTGCCTTCACCGGCACGGCCATTGTGCCTAAAAGTCTCAGCCGCCTACCGCAGATCCAGCTGCAGCAGGCCGCTATAGTCCTCCGTCGTCAGGAAGAAGCCCTCGTCGATCGCCTTGGCCTTGAAGGCAGAATCGTTGCCCAGATCCCGGAATTCCGGCTTCAATGTGCCTGACGCGTTGAAGTAACGATCGCGAAAGGCCGCCCGATCAAGCTCGGCATAGTCTCCGCCCTTGCCTGCGACCGTGCAGGATTTCAGTTCGGTTTGGTCGGCGGCCTCCGCCGGAAACGACGCCCTGGCGAAGTCCATCGGCCCGATGCCGGGCGCGATGCCCCTGGGATTAGAGGTCACGCATCGGACGGTCGCGTCCGGGCCGGCGACAGACAGGTCGAAATAGGGCGGATTCAATCCCTTCGCCGCGAGGTAGGCGAAGCCGCGGATGCGGTTAACCGCCTTCAACGCTTCCACGTCTCTTGTTTCGAGCATGTCATTGCCGATTTTCACCCCGCCGGTGGCGCCGAGTGTGGCCATCTGTTGCTGCAGCCAAGCCGGATCGCGGTTGATCCATGTCAGGAAATCGAGCGGCACGGCCTGCGGTTCCTTGAGTTGCTTACTCATGGATTGGGCCGCCGCCGCTGCCGCAAACAGGAGCACGAAACCGGCAAGGATCGCCGGGAGCTTCGGGAGTCGTCGCATGTCAAAGTCTCCATCCTTGGTTCGGTTACCAATGGACGCGCGGCTTAATGCCGAGCATGTCGCGCAGCTGGTTCTCCGTTATGTCGTCGGGTCGACGTGTGCCGCCGACACCGATGGTACGTGCTTCCTCGTTGCGATAAGCATATGGCTTGCCATCGAGGCCTATGTAGGGCGCATCGCTGAACCCCGAATGCTGGCCGGCCATGCGGTGCGTTGCGTGGATTTGCTCATGGCCGAGCACGATGCCAGGATCCGCCGGATTGGAGGCAGTCGTTCCAGAGGCCTTGTCGAACTCGACAGACGTGCGCGTGCGTGACGTAGCCGGGTCATAGCCGATGATCACGTCGCCCTTCGTCGTTTCCGGGTTCACCAACGGATCCTTGTTGCGGGCCGCGGTGACGCCCGGCTCGTTCTGGATCGTCGTGGTTTGCGGGTCGGCGATGACCCGGTGCATCAGGTCGCGGCCGCTGTCGAAGGAGTTGGATCCGACAAAGAAGTTCTTCACGTCCAGCCACGCGCCGTGCAGCCAGCTTTGAGATACCTCGCCAGTCTTGCTGTCGACGCGTGCAGTCGGATCGATTCGCTGGATGTCCTCTTCGACCTGCCTCCGGTAGGCCGCGTCGCCGGCGACGATCTCCTTCAGGCCGGTCGGGTCGATGAACGCCATCGGGTTGTTGTTGGCGTAGGCAAAGAGATTGCAGGACGTGGAATTGCCGGTACACTTCTCCGGATCGCCGACATAAAGCGGATCGGGTGAAATGAACCGCCCCAGCGCCGGATCGTAGTAGCGGGCGCCGTAGTAGTAGAGCCCGGTATCGTCATCGAGATACTTGCCGGTGAAACGATGGTGGGTTTTCTCGCGCGGCAACTCCGCTGCCACATCTGCCAGGTGGCTGGCCCAGGCAGAGGCCAGCGTCTCCGGCTTGTGTTCAGTGCCGTACGCCCTGTAGAGCATCTGCTCGACGGGAACGCCGTCGGAGGCGATGACATAGTCGCTGCTCTCGATATGATCCTTCAGATAGTAGAACCATTTGCCGGTGCCGTGTTCGAGACGAACGAGCTTGCTGGATGCGATGTTGACGTAGCTCTCCTCGCCTTTTGGACCGATCTCGAACGTTTCAACCGGGTAGAGGTAAAGCTGCTCGGGCCCTGATCCGTCGGTCGGGATGACCTTCTTATAGAGGCGGCGCCCCGTCTGATCGTAGCCGTAGAGCACTTCATGGGTCGCCGTCTGGGCTCGGATCAACCGTCCGTTGATGTCGAACACCGTTCCGGTCAAGGTCGGCGATTTCGCAAGTTGGGCGAATCCGTCAAAGGAGTAGGGCTTCGATGCGCTGCCGGCCGGGATGAGGTTGGTCGCGGCGCCGGTCGACGGCGCTATCGGCGCGCCGGGCTCGAGCTCGTCGTTGCGGGCAAACGTTCCCGCCGCCGAATAGGCGAATTCCGCCTGCTGGCCGTAACGGTCGATCCGCACGAGTTCGTTCTTGAAATTGTAGTGGAACGTTCCCGACCGGTCGACATGTCCGTCGCTGCCCGCGCCTTGCGCCAACGCGTCGACGATCTGGGTGATCGAGCCGTTGCCGTTAAAGGTCATGCTCAAATCCTGCAGCGGTTTGCCGCCGGCCTGCGTAACGATGTGGGTGAGGAACAGGGTCGCTGGGTCGTAGGTCATCCGGGTGAATGCGCCCAGACGATAATCGACCCGCTCGATCCGCGATTCGGGATTGTAGGTGATATTCTCGATGATCTTCTCCGGTCCCGAAAAATCGGGATGCGTGACCGTCACCGACCGCAGGTTCTTGTCGGGCCCCAGCGCGAATTTCGACGCCAGGCCGCGCGGACCTTCGGACGAATCGATGCGGCCATCCAGCGTGTGATGGAAATGATCGGCGTATTTCGCGCCACCGATCTCGACCTCGTTGGTGACCATCCGGCCGTTGGCATTGTAGGCGTAGCGCTGGACGGCGTCGAACGCGCCATTGGGATCGTGAATGATCACCTCGGTCGTCTTGTCGAGAGGCAGCGCTATCGGCGTTTCGAAGCCGGCCGCTGAGGCGACCTGAACGGCGCGGTCATAGCGGTATTCTAGGTGCACCACGCCATCGTTCACCTCGGTCAGCTTGCGGTTGAGGAAGTCGTAGGTGAAGGTCTGGACCGACGTTTCGCCATTGCTGCCGACCCGCCCGATCACCGATTGGCGACCGCGCGCATCGTAGAAAGCGTAGCGGTCGCCCATTCCCGGGATCGACTGGAATTCGATGTCGCCGACGGAGTTGTAGATCAGCCGCCGCGGCGTCGTCTCGCCCGGCAGCCAGATTTCGCTCAGGTAGCCGAAAGAATCGCGCACGAAGCGGGAAATATGAACCGTGCCGCCGCCATTGCTGGCGATAGTCGCGGTCACGCCGTTCTCGTTCCTCAGCGAATACTCGCTGCTTTGAACGGCGCCGTCGAACTGGTCGTTGTAGGTCGTGACCGTGAGCGTACCCCAGGGTCGGAAGGTCATGTCGGACGTCTTGCCCGACGGATGGGTTTCGCGGACCATCCGGCCGGCTGGGTCATAGGTGTAGGCATTGCCGACTTCGTGATCGGGGCGCGGAACGTCGCCAAGATCGAACACCTTCTGCAGGTTGAGATCATCAACGCCGCCGAAGCTGGTCACCACAAAGGGCGTCCAGCGGAAGATCTGCTTCTCATTGCGGTTGTAGAGCGAGAAATTATTGACCCGGACCCCGCCTTCGGCGACGTTCTCCAGGTCGGCGACCTTTTCGCTACGCGCGTCATAGGCGGCGAGGTCCGCGATGAACTCGCTCTCGCCTTCCGGCGTCTCGGCGGCGCTCGCATAGCGGCGGCGCGCCGTCAGGATGAGCGACGGCAGCCCATGCTCGCCGATCTTGTAGGTGTAGAAGCGTTCGGCGCCGTCCGTGGCGGTTTCCCGGGTTTTGCGGCCGAGGGCATCGTAGCTGTTCGTCACGACCATGCCCAAGGGCGTGGTCGTCGTTGCCACCGCGCCCTGGCGCGGCCCGTCATAGGTCATTTTCGTCGTCTGATCGAGTTCGGCCGCACCGCCTGACGGCTTGGTGTAGCTGAGCGTCAAGGTACCGGTTGGGTCGTAGATCGCCGACTCGGTGATGCCGAGTTCGTCGGCGATCGAAATACTGTTGCCGAAGAGATCGTAACCCATGGTCTTCGCCAGCTTGCGGCTGGCGTTGCGGAACTGTTCGAGCGCGGGCGGCAGAGCGCCAAGTCCCGACAGCACTTCCAGGGTTCGCGACCCCATCCGACCGCCGGAATTTGGCAGGTAGGTGAAACTCTCGCGGCTAAGCAGCCGGGTCCCGGCCAGGATGCGCTGCTCGGACGCCGCGTTGACGATGCCGAGCGCCGCCAGATCGGCGCGCGACTGGGTGTAGTCGGTCTGGGTCGTCCGGCTGAAGCCAGGAACCGTCAGGTTCTCCGGTCCCGGAATGTCGCGCACCCTGACCGTCTCCGACGCAGGCATGTTGAATTCGTCAAAACCCGCATAGGTCTGGGTCTTGACCGGATCCTTGCATTCGGGATCGGCCACGTCCTGCTGTTCGGCCTCGCCGGCGGACTCGGTCAGCGTCTCCTTCACCTTCCTCAGATAGGACGAGCCGTCGCCACGCGGAAATGCCTCCCACACCGACGATTCGCATTTCAGCATCATGCCGGTCGTCGGTAGCTTCTGGCTGCGCGTGGCGGTCGACAGCGAATGCAGCGCCGCCGACGCCGGATCGAGCGTTTCGGTTGTCTCCGCGCTTGCAACGAGCGTCGCCTCGGGCTTCACCTCATAGGTCTTGCGGATCTTCAGTTTGCCGGCGAGGTTCAGGTCGGCTGCCGCTTCGGCGAAGGTGTAATACTGTTCGCGATCGAGGCTTGAACGCTGCGTGACGCGCTGGCCGGCCGCGTTCTCGTCGCCGTAAGAGACCTTCTCGACCTCCGAGAAGCCGATAAAGCGGCGATTGATCACGTCGTAGAATGGATTGTGGTAGAAATATTCGTCCGTCTGCACCTGGGCGCGAACCTGGCCGGGTATGCCCTGCGACGTGACGAGTTGCTTGGCGACGACAACGGGGAAATGCAGGTTGCGCGTCGGCTGGCCATTGGCGCGGTCGCGCAGCATCTCGTCGATCGAGGTCGCATAGCGGATGTCGTGCCGGCGGCCGGAATCGAAGTCGACGACCGTGAGCAGGTTCGCCTTGACGAGTTGCATGGTCGCGGTTCGGTTGAAGTCGATGATGACGACGGGCTTCACCTCGTCGCCGGACGGTTTCTGGAATACGATTATTTCGCTCTCGCCGTCGCCATCGATGTCAGCGACGCGCGAGGCGAAGGTCTGCGTCGACGTGCCGAGTTGAACCCGCAGATTGAGCGCGATGCTGAGCGGATCCTTCAGGTAAGTCCCGTCGCCGAAGCCGAGCCAGATGCGCATCTGGTCGGTGCGCTCGCCCATCGACGCGAAATCGATGATGCCGTCGCCATTGGCGTCGATGTACCACATCGTGGCGAGGTTATCGCCGGGCTGCATGCCGCCAATCTTCGAGAAGGTGCCGTGACCGCAGACCGGATCGTTGATCGCGGCGTCGCCAAACAGCAGCGCATTCGGGTCCGTCGAGAAGATGTTGCCCTGGTTCTCGTAGAGGCAGAAGCCTTGGTCGGCTGGACGGATGACGACGAGGTCGGGCAGCCGGTCGCCGTTGATGTCGACCATCCGCACATTGTTGCGGCCGAGGATCTGGCCGTCCTGGCTGTTGAATGGGAACGCCTTGGTCAGCGCGCCGAAATTGACGTTGTAGCCGCCATCGGCCTGGCGCCGGGTGAGATTGAGGAATATTCGCCATTCGGTGCGGCCATCAGCGTTGAGTCGCGTCGTGACGATGTCGGACAGGCTGTCCATATTGACGTCGGCGAAGCGGCCGTTGCCGCCCGCGAATGTCGTCGGCGAGACGCCGGGCAGCGGGATCGAGCGGCCGAGATAGGGGAAGGTCCCGTCGGCCTTGCCGTCATAGACGTGCATCAGCCCGTCTTCGATTTCGACGATGTCGACGAAAATGTCGCCAAGGATGTCGGCAAAAGCGAAGCGATTGTCGGTGAGCCGGGGCGCGATCTGGCGCATCAGTCCAGCCTCGGTCGGACGCGACAGCACGAGCTGGGTTGTGTCGCCGAAGGCGCTGTTCAGGTCGCCGCTGCCGAGATGCACGGTCGCGCCGTCATCCTTGGTCTGCACGATGTCGACCAGGGCATCCATGTTGAGGTCGGCCAATTCGAAATTCTGCGGAGGGATGTCGCCGGCGAACGCCATCTTCGGCGCTTCGAACACCACGGGGCGCGACGCCAGTTCGGCGCTTGTCCACGACGAATAGCCGAAATGGATGTCCGGGAACTTCAGCGTCGATTGAGCCAGCGCCTCGCCGCTGGTGTCGCCATAGCGGTAGAGCACGCGCAATTGGTCGAGCACATTGACCGACTGCGTGTCGATGAGCGGCGTCAGGTCGGCCTGCGCCTTCGCCAGGCAGTCCGGATGCGCCCGGACGACGAACTTCGAGGTGTCACTGGTGTCACGGCCGACATACCCCATGCACCATTGGGCGTAGACAGTGTCCTTGAACTTGGCCGTCACCTTGCCGTAGAGTCGCGCGTTCTCTTGTTTGCTGCCATTGGTGTGGCTGACGAGCGTCGACTGCGTCTCGATCAGGTCGAACTGGTAGCTGCTCTGGCCGCCAGCGAAGCTGGTCTTCGTCAGATAGCTGCGTCCGCCGAAACGCTGGTAGTCGTAGCGGACGGCTTCGCGGTTGGCGTTGAGCTGCAGCACCAGCGGCCATTTCGTCACGTAGGGCTTGGCTATGTCGAAATTACCTTCAGCCACCGAAGGGTCGCCGCTGAAGATCAGCCGCGTTCCGTCGGCGTTGGTCACCTCGAATCCGGAGGGGATGGTGTCGGTGTGCAGGCCGCCTGACAGGTCGAGCGAAATGACGTCGAACGCGCCGGTGTGGTAGAGGATCTTGACGAAATCCTCGGCGTATTCGGGCTTGTATTCCCAGACGCCGTTCTGGTTGCCGAGGAAGACGAGCCGCGTGCCCATGTACGATAGGCGGGAGAAGAAATCGCCGCCCGGTTTGGTGCCGGGCACGGCCGTGCCGAGATCGTCGTTGACGACGATCGCCTGGGTATTGAACTGCCAGCCGATGCCTAGCCCGTTGCCGGTATCGCCCGCGAACTGGCTGTAGGTGAGGCTCATTTGCGGCCCGAACTGGCCGCGCGTCGGCAGCGTGGGTAGCGGCAGGGTGAAGTTCGCCGATCCCGTGTTGTTGTTCAGCGCGAAGCTGCCTTCCTCCTGCGTGACTGTGCCGCCCGCAGAGGGCAGCTGCACGATCGAGGTCGCGGATTTGTCTTCTGCACGGGCCGGGGAGCCAAGGACTGCGGTGGCGGCGGTCAGGGCTGCGAGGGCGGTAAGGGTCTTTGCGAACATGGGACTACCTCTCCGTATGCAGGCATTACTGATGAATGATCGGGCTCACGATGACGTGCGGCTGAAGCTGCAGGCAGTTGGGGCGCGGACAGACGACCAAAGGCTGGACGGCAATCTCGTCGAGCAAATGAATGTTGACATCCAGGATGCGCAACGGCTCGCGTTTGCAGGCTTCGGCGACTTGCGGCGCCAGCGGTTGCGGGAAAGAGCAGATCGGATTGTTGCCGAGATAGGACTTTCCGATCACCGTATTGATGTGGGCGAAGTTCTCGATCCGGTTGCCCCTCAGATCGACGATCGACAGCGCTGGAAGCGAGCCGAGCGGCAGCGCATTGAAGACCCGGTTGTTGCGTAGATCGACATTCGACAACGCTGGCATGTTCGACAGATTGCCGACATCGGTGATCTGGTTGTCGTTCAGATAGATGTATTTGAGCCCGCTCGAGCCGAATCGCGGGATTGCCGACAGCCGGTTGGTGGCGAGGTTCAGTTTCTGAAGTCCCGTCAGCGAAGCGATCGGGGACACGTCGGTGATCACATTGTCGAACAGGTTGAGTTCGCCCAGCGCCCGGAAATAGACCACGGGGTTTACGGCGATGATCGACTTCTTGTTCAGCGTCAGGCTGCTCAGTGACTGCGCCCAGTTTTGCGCAGCGCTGCAATCGGCGCTATCGACGTGGTCGGCCTGCATGCGGCTGTCGAGTGCCGCCATGAAGCCGCGCACGTCGCCGAGCGCAATCGAATCGAACCGGTAGACGATACAGTACTCAGCGAAGCTGGCGTATTGCAGCGGCAGATTGCGCATGCCGGCGTCGTCGAGCAGCGGCAGGTCCGCCAGCGGCGTCACGGATTGCACGTGCGTGTTCGAGAAATAGAGCTTTGTCAGCTTGTTGAGCACCCCGATGCCGATCAGGTTCGACAGTGGATTGCCCTCGATGTTCAATTGTTCTAGGCGGCGCAACTGCAACACGCTCTGGATCGACGGGATCTGGTTGTTGCGGATCCAAAGCTTCGTCAGCCCCGGCACCGCCGACAACGCCGAGACGTCGGACAGCTGGTTGTCGGACAGGTCGATGGAGGTCAGATTTCCCATCACCGGGAAGAGCGAGACGCTGGTCAACCCGCGGTTCCTGGCATCGGCGAACTGGCGTGAATTGAGATCGTCATAGGCCTTGCCGCAGACGGTCTTGCCAGAGATCGACAGCAGCGCGTTCACTTCCGCAGTTTGCGCGGGCGTCAGAAAGTCGGTCTGGTTGCGCATCAGGCACGCCGACAGGAAGTCGTTCGCCTGCACGGGATTGTCTGAAAGATCGAGACTGATCAGCCCCGACAGCGCTGCCAGCGGCCTGACATTGGCGATCGAATTCTTCGACAGGTTGAGCGTGCCGAGATTAGTCAGGCCGGCAAGGGGCGAAACGTCGGTGATGGCATTGCTTGAGAGGTTGAGCGAGGTGAGCTGCGGCAAGGTGGCGAGCGGACGTAGGTCGCTGACGATCTTCGACGACAGGTCGAGCGCGGTGGTCGCCAGCAGCTTGTTGCCGACCGCCAGGCAGGTCCCGCTACCCTCCAGCTCGACCATGGCCCGGATGGTTTGCCCAAGCGGAGTCGCCGCGTCGCGGTGCAGCACGCACAGGTCGACGAAGCTCTGCCCGCCATTCGCGACGATGGGATTGCCGCTGAGGTTGATGGCCAGCGTCGAAGGGAAGCTGCCGAGATTGGCGAAGGTCTCGATCTTGTTGTTGGCGAGGTTGAGGCTGGTCAGGCCGCCGAGCGCGCTGAGCGGATCGAGCATATCGCCCGTGAGGCCATTGTTGGCGATGGACAGGATCGAGAGCGCCTGCAGGAATTGCAACGGCTCAAGGCTGGCGATCTTGTTGTCGTCGAGCGTGAGGTTCGTCAGCAACGCCAGCGCCGACAGCGCGCGGATGTCGGTGATGTCGTTGTCGGAGACGTCGGCCCGTGTCAGCGCGGTCAGCGGCGTCAGCGCGCTGATGTTGCTGATGTGATTGCCGGAGATGTCGAGGAAGGTCAGCGTTTTGAGCTTGGCCAGCGGCCCGGGGTCGGCGATCGAGTTGTTGGCGATCGACAGGCTGGTGAGGTTCTTCAGCACTGCAATCGGCTCGAGCGACTGCACGCCCTTGCCGTTCAGGTTCAGCGTCGTGATCGATTCCAGAAAGGTCTGTGCGGCGGCGCAGGCTGCGGGGTTGCCGAGCGCCGAGACCCCGCCGGGCGTTGAATCGAGCACCGCCATAACGGTCGCCGTTTCAGCCGGCGTGCGGTCGCCCTTGACACACCATTTGGCGAAGGTCGTCGGATTGTCGACCAGCGGCGCGCCGGAGAGGCACGCGATGGTGTGGATCTTGCCAGCGAAGAATGGCGTGGGGTCGGCATTCAGAGCCTGATCGAGATTGAGCTTCAGCTCGGTGACCAGCGGCGCGCAGCCGGGAATGTAGAGCCGGTCGGAAAATGTCGTCGCGCCGAAGTCGGAGGGGAATTGCAGGTAGTAGACAAGGCCGCTGCCATTGTCGTTGGCGAACACCTTGATCGGATATGTCTCGCCCGCAGGGCACAGCAGCGGATTGGCGGCCGGATCCGCGGCGACGATCGCGCTGTCGACGGCGGTCAGCACCTCCGAAGGAACTGTCGCGAAGCCAAGTCCACGGATCACCGCTTCCTCGTCCGCCTGGTCCCTGCAGCGGATGCGATAGCCACGCCCTTCGGAGATAAGCAACGGATAATGCAGCCGGTTCGCCTCCAGTGTCGGATCCTCGAACAGGACGACCTTCGGCTCGTCCGCGCGAGCCATGCCAGTCCCGGCGGCCACGAGCACGACCAGAACTAGGAGCAATTGGGCGATGCGGTTCATCTTGTGTCTCCTTTCGAGGCTCAGGCTGATCGACAAGGCTCAATCAGCCCGAACCGCTGGCGGCGCTACCTCTCGTCCGCCGCCTTGATGGTCCAATAGCTCGACGGATCGCGGTCGCAGTTGAACTGAAGGGCCGGGATGTTGTTCAAGTTGCTGACTCCGCCGGCAATCGTCAGGCACTTGCCGGTCTGGACGTTCTCCGCCTGAACGCCGTCGCGGGTCTCGACCAGGTTCCAGCGGCGCGAAGGATCGCTGTCACAGTTGAACTGCAGGGCCGGGATGTTGTCTTCGGTGCTGATCCCGCCGGCAATCGTCAGGCACTTGCCCGTCTGGACGTTCGCCACCTGGGAGCCGTCGCCTGTCTCGACCAGCCTCCAGCGCTGCCATTGACTGCTGCCGTTGCAGTCGAATTGCACCGTCGGTGCGTTGTTGTCGGTTCGTCCTTCCGCAACCGAAAGGCACCTTTCGGTTTGTCGGTTCACCAACATGACTTCGGGGTCAGCCGCCCGGATGCTCCAGAAGCGCGACGGATCCCGGTCGCAGTTGAACTGGAGGGCAGGGACGTTGTCATCGGTGCTCACCCCGCCGGCGATGGTCAGGCATTTCGCCGTCTGCACGTTTTCAGCCTGGAAGCCATCGCCGGTCGCGGTCAGCTTCCAGCGCCGCGACGGATCCCGGTCGCAGTCAAATTGAAGGGCCGGGATGTTGTTGCCGGTGCTGACCCCACCGGAAATCGTCAGGCATTTTCCGGTCCGCACGTTCTGCAGCTGAAAACCGTCATCTGTCTCGACCAGTTTCCAGCGACGCCACTGGTCGCCGTCGCAGGTGAACTGGACGGCTGGCGCGTTGTTGTCGAGGCGCCCCTCGGAAACAGCCAGGCATTTGCCGGTCTGCATATTGGCCATCACCACGTCTCCCTCCTTGATCGTCGTGATGCAGGCTTCAAAAATCTTGCTGGTGGCCGTGGTCGATTGCTCGGGTCGACTGATGCAGACCGGATTGCCGTCCAGCGAAGGATTGAACGGTAGGATGGCGCTGACGGACTGCGCCGTGGCCAGGCGGTTTGCGCGCAGGTTCGGAGCGGCGAGTTTGGTCAGGCTCATCAAGGGACGCGCATCCGTGATCCGGTTCTTCGACAGGTCGAGCGCGGTGAGCTCTTGCAGAAACCGCAGTGGCGACACGTCGACGATCTTGTTGCCGGCCAGAACCAGCCGTGTCAGCGCCCGTGCCGAGGCGAGCGGCCGCAGGTCGGCGATCTGGTTGGAACTGAGGTCGGCGTCGGCCAGATCCTTCATCACGGCCGCCACGTTGATGTTGCTGATCCTGTTTCGCGACAGATCGAGAAAGGTGAGCTTGGTCAGCTTTCCCAGATCCCGCGTGTCGGCAATTTCATTGCCCGACAAGGTCAGGCGCGTCAGATGGGTAAGCGTCGCCAGCGGTTCGAGGTTTGTCAGCCGTCGCCCGGCCAGGTCGAGTGTCGTACTCGACGCGAGAAAGTCCTGCGCGCTTGCGCACGCCGCCGGATTGCCAAGAGCGGAGGCACCGCCAGGTGTCAGCTCGAGCAGTTCCTCGACCGTCGTCTTCTGGGCCGGATCAAGGTTATCCTTGATGCACCAACTGGCAAAGGTCGTCGGCCGTCCGACAAGCGGCGGTCCCGCGACGCATGCGATGGTATGGACCTTTCCGGCGAAGAATGGGGTGGGGTCGGCGTCGATCGCCTGGTTGAGGTTGAGCGCCAGTCCCTCGACCAAAGGCGCGCAGCCGGGAATGTAAAGTTGGTCGGAAAAGGATGTTGACCCGAAATCGATCGGGAACTGCAGGTAGTAGACGATACCGCTGCCTCCGTCGTGCGCGAAGACCTTGATCGGGTAGTTCTCGGCGGATGGACACAACAGCGGATTGGCGGCGGGGTCGGCGGCGACGACCGCATTGTCGACGGCGCTCAGCACTTGCGATGGCACGGTGGCGAAGCCTAGTCCGTGGATTACCGCCTCTTCGTCCGCCTGGTCGCTGCAACGGATGCGGTAGCCGCGTCCTTCGGAGATGAGCAGGGGATAGTGCAAGCGAGTGGCGTTCAGCGTCGGATCCTCGAACAGGACGACCTTCGGTTCCTCGGCACGGGCAGGACCTGCGGTGATCGCCGCAAGCAGCGCCACCAACAGGAGCAGCGATTGGGCGATTCGGGTCATCTGGTTTTCCCCTTCCGCTCTATTCGACCAGGCTGAAGTGGCCTGGCCCGCAGGCTTGGCTGGTGTTGTCGTGTGCGATGTCGTTGCCCGGCAGCAGGAAACTGGCGCTGGAGGCGCTGTCGGCGAAACTGACCGCGCAGCGGAAGCCGGACACCGTAGAGGTGGTGAAATTCGCCGACGAACCGCGCTCGAGCTGGATAGCGGAGCCGACCGCAAGGCCCGCCGCCGTCGGCGCGAGCCCGTCCGAGCGGCCCGCCACGACCGCCCCGCGCAGCACCAGCGGATTGGCTGCGGCGATGTCGGTGAAGTCCATCCGCATCAGGCTGTCGGAGGTGAGCACCGCGCCGAAACGCGCGCGGACGAGGGTGGAACGGACTGGCGCTTGTGCCGAAATCAGCAGCCGCGCCCGAACGCCCTGGATCGCCAGCATGTCTGCTTCAACCCTGAGCCCGCGCGCATAAAGGTCGGCCAGGCACAGCGACGCGCCGCGCGCCATCGGCGACAGTCCATCCGCCACGGTGCCGATGGTCACATCGTCGAGCGCGACCGCGCCGTTTTGAGCGATCACGGCAACGACCTCATCCGTCGCTTGATCGGCAGCCCGCGATAAGTCGATCCGCTCGAGTTCGAGCCGCGACAACCCGTCCGCGACGATGATCACCCCGGTGGCGGACAGGATGCATGACGACGTGCCGGCCGGCACCCGGTTGGCGGTGCCGACGAGCCGCGTGCGGGCGACGCCGGGGGCCGGCGCCATATGCACCGTCTTGAACGGCAGTCCCTTCAAGATCAGTGTCTGCGGCGTCTTAACCGATGCGGGCAGTTCGAGCCTGAGATTCGCCCGCCCTGCGCAATCGCCCTCGGAGGAGAATTGCGCCAGCGTCAGCGTGCCGCCATCATTGATGCGGCGAACGCACGTATCACTGGCCGACCCTCGACAGTCGAAGCTGGTACCCGGCGGTGGAGCGGCGGTCAGCGCGCGATCCGTCTCGCCCATCCAGTCGCCAATGCCGGGGGCGGAGAGGCCGAGCGCCGATGTTAGAAGCGGGCAACCCGTGAAGGATAGCGCCCGCCCTTCCGCGAAAGTCCAGTCCAGTCGCGCATTGCCGAGGGGGTCGAGCGAGGTGATGGAGAGGCCTGCGGACAGCGGCGACAGGCCGAGGTCGATGCCCGGCTGCGCGAAGGCCGCGTGCTCGCGCTGATAGCCATCGCAGTTCGACAGACACAGGTCCACGAAGGGCGCCGAACGAAGCGCCGCTACCGCGTCGGCGCCGAGCAGGGTTACCGCCTCGGCCTCGGCGATACCGAAGAACGCTCGCAGCTTCGTCTCCGCCGCTTCGGCTGCGGCCGCATCGGCGATGATGTCGCGCGTAGCCTTGCCGTCGAGGCGCGCAATCGGCAGGTAGGAGGGCCGAGCGCCTTCGCCCGGTGGCGTGTAGCGCACGACATAGATCGTGTCGCCGATGCTTTCAGCGCTGAGGAAGGTTTCGAACCGGTGCAGGCTCCAGCGGGCCACGCTCGCCGCCGCAATATCCGATAGGCCCCCGAGATCGCCGCGTCCGCAATCGAGTACGAACGGTGTCCCGACATTGGGCGGCGCGGCAAAACCCTGGAGTACGCCCGGCAGTTGCAGCCGCTCGCGGATGGCAAGTGCCGCTTTGATCTCTGCGCAGGCGGTGGGCACGGCGAAATAGCCGGTGCCCGAGGGGGAAGGGAGATAGTAGTTGCCGGATGCCTCGACATCGGCCCAGATAGCGGTCGTCGCCTGCCAGTCGATATTGAACGCCGTCCCAGGACATGGCAGCCGAGGCTGCGCCCCAAAGCTGTTTTCAGCCTGAAGCTTGGCGAGCGTCGCCTCCGCGACGAGAGCGGTGTCGGGCAGGTGCAGCAACCTTTTCGCCTGACCCGCGCTGGAGCAGCCGGCGAGTTCCACCGCCTTGCCGTCGAAAAGCGCGACATAGACGTCGTTGTTCTGGTCGGTGACGAAAGCGGCAAGCTGCGGCTCGGCGCGGGCCACTGACGCGCCTGCGAGGATTAGGGTGAGCAATACGACCGCCCGTCTCATCTCAACTCGCTCAAGCAGCTTGCGGCGCGCGCGGGGTCCATGTTGACTTCGGTCATCAGCGGATCGAGGCCGGCTGACTGGCACAGCGCCTTGACGGTGATCGAATGCGGCCCTTGGAAGTCGACAGTAAGAGTTCCATTGGTGATCTGCCCGTTCTGGCCGACGCACAGCGGATTGTTGGCGAGCGCCGGCCGACGGCAGGTTCGGATGACGTCGGCCATCGCGCGGCGGTTGGTCAGTTCGCAGAAATAGATGCGGCAGAAGGCGGCCACCGCGGCGCGGTTCTCGGCATCGGCATTGATGATGCGCTTGATGTCTCCGACCAGTGCGCTCGCCTTGGCCTCGAAGGCGAGGCCGTCGACGCGCGTCTTCTCGCCCGCGATCTCGCCCGATCGTTCGGTGATCTTCGGCATCAGGTTGATGTTTTCCGAGGTTATGAACAGCCCGCCCTTCCACCGGTCGAACTCGTCGAGGATCGAGGTCGCCCTCAGGATCGCCTCGCGGTAGGCGTTGTAGATCGGCCCCATCTTGGTGTCGCGCGCCGCCTCATAGACCTGGTTCAAAGCGGCGTATTCCTTGTTCACCGTGTCGGCGCCCGCATTGATGTCATCGATGCCGGCGCGCGAACTCTGCACTAGGCCCTCGGCTCGTTTCAGCTTGCGCGAGAACATCGCCGTGATCGGGCTCTCGACGCTGGCGAAGTAGCTCTCAATCACCTTGCCCGCCGCCCCATCGGCGAAGGCATCGATCTCGGTGTCGGACAGGTTGGAGATCAGGCCGCACTGGGCGTCGAAATCGGCGCTCAAGGGTCCGGCCTGGCACACGCTCATCTCGGCCAGCCTCTGATCGAGCGTTCGGTTCGAAGCGAGCCCGTCGGCATATTCGAACAGCGCATGGTTCCATTCGATCGCGTTCAGGTCGGCCTGGCTGTGGCGCCGGTCGCGGCAGAACAGTGTCTGCTCCATCCGGCTCTGGTTGCCCGAAGCGCGGTAGGCATCGAGATGGCGCGTCGCCTCCGCACAGTTCGCCAAGCCTGAAATCAGCCCGGCAAGTTGCTGGTGGACGGGCGGCAGTCCGCGGGTCTGCGCCTCCCGCATCAGGTTGGCCGCACGTTGGCTGTCGGCCGGACTGCGGGCCGGGCGATGGAAGACGCAGAGGCCTTGCTCGAAGGTCTTCAGCATGCCGTCCGGAATGGCCGGCCCCTCGCAGTTGGGAGCGTCGAGAACGCGCGATTCGATCGTATAGCCGGCGAGATTGTCGACGAAGAGGTCGCGCGCGGCTGCTCCCGTCGCGCTGAGCGCCAGGCCGAACGCTGCTATGACGCCAACGGCTCTCATGGCGCGCTCGCGAAGATGAAATAGAGGGTGAACACGGCGCCGTCGAACGGACAATCGCTCGGCTGCAGCGACAGTCGGTACGAGCCGATCAGCGGCGCGCCGAGATAGGGCAGGATCAGGCTGGTGTCGTTCGACGGTCCGGGCGCGCGCGGGAATTTGCGCGCTTGGTAGCGATCCTGCACCCAATAGCGGATGATCCGGTTGATCTCGTCGCCACTGTCGGCCTGGTTGAAGAAGGTCTGCAACGCCACCCGCTCCGGCCCAACCGAAATGTCTGCGCTGACCTCGCTCGATCCCTTGGTCAGCGGCTTGAAGACCAAGCCGCTGCCGCGGTGTTGCAAGGCGAAGCGGTTCCACTGCGCTCCCGTGCACTGGTAGTCTGTGCCGGCGAAGACATCGATCAGGGTCAGGTTCTTGCGCTCGCGGAATTTGTTGGGCGCCCACAGCGCGAAATAGCCGTTTGCCTTCATCAGCGCTTCGGTCGACGCGAACGGCGAAACCTCGAACTCGACATTCTCGTCGAGCGCCAGCTTGCGGGCGAAACCTGAATTGGCGGGCACGACGATCTGGGCGACATCGATATTGATCTGCCGCTCGTCGAAGAAGCGCTTGGCAACGATGTCGTCGATCATCGCCTGCAGCTGGGTTGCGTTGCGCACATAGACCATGGGCACTGTCGCCGCCTCGCCGGTGAAGGCCTGCACCACTTCAAAGCGGCGCCTCATCAGGTGCATCAGCCGGTTGGCGGTCTCGAGCACGCGCCGCTTAGTCACCAGATATTCGGGAATGCCCTTCATCAGATCGGCGACGGTGTCCTGGGTCGCGATGAACAGATTCTTGCGCGTCGCCGGATCGTCGATCTGTGTGACGAGCTTCGTCATGTCCTCCTGCTGCTTTGTAACCTCGGCCTGAACGTTGCTCTGGAATTTCAGGATGCTGTCCTGCAGCGCGCGGCTCTTGAGACCGAGATCCTTTGCCTGGTTCAGACCCGCGACGAGTTCCTCGGTGTTGCCGCGCGACTGCGTGATGCGCTGCTCGACGAAGGCGAGTTCGGCATCGTTCAGCGCCAGCATTTTGTCCTTCTGCCGGTCGCGCAGTTCATTGATCAGGTTGGTCGAGGCGTTTGATTCCTCGGCGAGGCCTGTCACGGTCGTCTGCGCGGCGCGGACGCGGTCGATGCGGCTGTTGGTTGCCGCGACCAGTTCGGCGACACGTGCGTTGTCCTGGTTGAGCTGGGCTTCCGACAGGGACAGCTTGTCTAGTTCGAGATTGAGGATCGCGATCTCGTTGGTCAGCCGGTCGATCGTGCGCTGTTGGTCGGTAATCTGGAAACTCAGCAAGTCGTTCTCGCGCGCCTGAAGATCGAGCCCGGCGAGGATGCGTTCGTGGTCGGACTTGAGCCGCGCCACCTGCTCGTCGATGCTGAGATCCTGGCTCTGGCAGTCGACCGCCGCCATCGAGCCCTGTAGCGCCAATTCCTTGATGTCCTGTGCCCCTTGCGCCAACCGGCCGGCCAGTTGGAAGTGCGTGTCGACCAGCGCCCTTGCCTTGAGCGCCTTGTCGAGATCGAGTTGCCCGATCGCCTGGCGGAGCTGCGTGAGACGCTGCTTCAGCGCATTGATTTCATTTATGTTCGCCTGAGTGATCTGGCCGGTGTTAATGATCGTCGACAGGATGGATTGGGCCGCCTCCAACGCCGCCCTGATCGGTTTGGCGACGTCCACCACAGTCGCGACCCCGCTGCCCAAACCGCAGGCGCAGGTGATGATTTCGGGTACCGCGGCGCCGATCGAATATGCACCTTGCACCGAAGTCAGGATGACCTGCGCGGCCTGTGTGGTGCCGTTGAACGCCACGAACCAGGCGATCACTTCCGACAACTGGCCGTCGACCTGGTCGCGCGCCTCCTCAAGGTCCGCCTTCCTCTTCGCGTAGAGGTCCCGCTCGGCTTCGTAGAGTTTCTTGGCGAAGTCCGTTTCCGTCTGGGAAAAAGAACCGCAATCGACGTTTGCAAGTTCCTGCGGCAGGGAGATGTTCGACGTGATCATCTGCTGGTCGGCGATCAGCGGCTCGACATCGGCGAAGTCGGCACTGCCGATGACGCACTTCATCAGGAACGCTTTCGCTTGTGTCTGCGAGTTCAAGAGCTGGGCCCGGAGGCCCGACTGACCGTCCGGGCCGCACATCTGGGCAACGTATTGGTTGCGCGTGAAGGCCGGCGTCACGGTCTGGCATGGCTGTTCGCCCGCGAGCAGCGGGGTGAACGGATGGTCGGCTGTATCTCCGATCAGGGCGAGCTGATTCTCGATGCCGCAAAGCTGCTCTCGGTCGACGGCCCGGCGCCGCTGATAGAGGTCGGTCTGGCGCAGTTGCAGTTCGGTGATTGTGTCGTTGGCGCGGGCGATCGCGCCCTGGTTGTTGGTGATCTGCGTTTGAAGGATCTGCCGCTGGCGAACCGCCTGTTCGAGCTGGTTGGCGTTGCGCTCGGTCTGGCGGGCATATTCGGTGATCTGGCTTTCGAGCGAGGAAATTTGCAGATCGAGGTTCATCTGCGTCATTTCCCAGTTCAGCAGCCAGCGCAGTTCGTTGCGCCGTTCGACTTCGGCCTCCTTGGAGAGGACGATCAGGTCGAGTTCCTGCCTGTCATTGATCTGGCGGCGCTGGTTTTCGAACTCGGCGATCTTGGTGCCGAGCTCGATTTCCAGCGATCTGATCTGCTGGCGATAGCCGAACGTGTCCTTCTCGGCGTCGACCGCGTTGATCTCTTGCTGGACGGTGGTGGCGAAGGTCTGTGCCTCGTGCTCCAGCTTGCCGATCTTGTGGGCGATAAGGTTGACTTCCTGGCTGCGGATCGTCCGCTCCTCGTCGAGCGCGCGGGTCGCTTCGCCTTCCTTGTTGGCGTACCACCGCTCAACCAGCGCCTCGACATTGCGCTCGACCTCGGTCAACCGCTGCTCGCTCTCGGCCAGGGCCTGCTGCAGTTCCTCGAACGGAATCGTCGTGAACTGCATCGGGTCGATGTTGAGGAACAGGAAGCCCTTGCGCACGCTGTCCATGCGCGCATCGAGGTCGCTCTGCTGCAGCAGCAGGTCGGCGCGCAGGTCGTCGTAGGTGGACTCGCCCGGAATATCCATCTGCGTCTCGACCAGCACCCACATCGCGGCCTCGTAGTTGGTGTAGGCCTTGGAGAGGTTGGGTTGGCTGTCGAGGCCAGCGCCTCCGACGGCGCCAAGCGTATCGTTGACCAGGAAGTCGAGCGCCTTGACGCGTGCTTCCGAGACGGTCTGGTACCAGACGTCCCCGGTGTTCATCAGCAGCTGGATCTTCAGCGAGGACAGCGCCGTCAGCTGCCGCACGAAGGTGCGGTAACTTGCATCTTCTCCCGCCGCGGTGCCCTGGTCACCGCCTTGTTGTCGGGCGAGAATGCGAAGACCTCGGTCGACGATCTCAATGCCTTGCCGGCCGAATTCCTGCGCCGATTGCGGCGAAACGGGCGTATCGTTGCGGCTGACGCCGCTTGCCGACGACAGGAAGGGCATGTCGGCGGCGAGGAACAGGCGATAGCGTCCAAGTTGCAGGTGGCAGTCGAAATCGCACACGATCGCCAGCCGTCCGGTCGCCTCGTCGCCGCAGGTCGTCAGGAACTGTTCGAGCTCGGTGGCGACTTCACCCATGTATTTCACGTCGGCGCGGAAATTGGCGATCTTGAGCAGCGTCGTCAGCTCGCCGGCATGGCCGGCCGCCGCGTCGACATCGAGCGCCATGCAGTCCTGCGCGCGCGCCATTCCCGCCGCGCCGAAAACGATGCTGACGACCAGTCCGCAAAGCAGGAAGAACCGTCTCATGGTTGCCCCGTCGACAGAAAGACCTCGGAAATCTGGCGCACGTGCCGTGCAAGCTCGGCCATCTGCGCCTTGGAAAGCGATGGATTCTGGAACCGCCCGACCACCGCCCGGGCATGGTTGATGCAGTCCTCGTAGGGGCCGTTGATCCTCGCGGTCAGAGCACCGGTGTCGAGCGTGAGATCCAGCCTCGAATACGCTCCGGCCAGTCCTGTGCAGGAAGAAAGCTCGGCGGTGATCGCCGGATCGTCGACGACATGCGCGAGCCCGGACAGAGCCGTCATGACGCTTTCTATCTGCCCGACGATCTGCGTCATCCGTGCCTTGCCGTCTTCGAACTCCTTTAGCGATTCCGGCTGGTTGAGGCTGGAGAGGTCGACGGCCTGCAGCGCGGCGATCGTCTCGGCTGCCTTCAGCTGATCCTCCTTGACGAGGACCATGTTAGCCTGCGCGTTGCCAAGCACACGCTCCAGCTCCATCACCTCGGCCGACTTGATCGACACGTCCATCTCGTTGACCAGCGACTGGTATTCGGTCGAAGCGGCGTTCATCAGGTTGAGCGTGTCGTCGACCTTCGTCCTGACCGCCTTGACGATTTGCGCGCGCACCCGCGTCTCGATCAGGCCGGTCGTTTCGGCCCGGCCGCGTACCGGCCTGACTGAACAGACCAGTTTCGCCAGCGCGTCCGAGCCGAGCCGAGCACGCACTGCCTCGACGATCGGGAACAGCGGACGCCATGCCGCGGGCAGCGCATCCATGCTGGCGCCCGACAAAGGTCCAGCATTGATCTCGTTCATCCGCGTCAGGTGTCGGCATTTCTCCGGCAGGTCGGCCCCGGAGAAGTAAAGCCGCCCGGTAATCAGATAGGCCTCTACGGCGGCGGCGTATTGTCGGCCGACGAGCGCGGCGAGCTCTTCGGCGCTATCGGTCGAGATTGGGGCGAAGAAGCGGTAGCGGCTTAGGTAGATCTCCGACCACGCGAGCCGTCGCATCAGCACCGAGGCGTCGTCGGCCGAAAGCGGGATGATCGGAAAGCCGACGCTGCGGCTGCCGCCGGAGGAGCCCGACGCCTCGCCGATCACCTCGCCGGCGAAGGGCAGGCCGAAATCGGGCTGCGTTGCCTCGTGGCTCGGTTCGACGGCGGCGGGACCGGGGGCGAGCAGGTTGAACCGGCTCGTCTCGGGCGTTGCGTTCGAGAGCGTCGCGTTCCAGAAGCCGTCGAGTTTCTCGGAAGTGTAGGCGCGCTCCAGGATCGATGCGGCGCTGGCCGCGTCGGCCAGGACGCAACTGACGATCAGAGACAACGCGATGTCTCGGAGGCTTGTCATCGGCAGTACCACACCCTGTCTGCCGCGCCAGCCTGGGCGCAGATCCCGGTCGCGGCACCGTGCGCCTTCCAGTCTGCCTTTATCTTGGCGAGATCGTTGAATGCCCCTTGGGCCGCGTTGTCGGCATGAACCTCGGCGTCCAGCCGCCAGAAGGGCTTTGCCGGATCGGTGGGCAGCAGCACTCCGATCATGTTGATGTGGAAGGCGGAGACCTTGAGAAAATGTTCCGCGCTGGCGACCGTGTTGCGATTGAGATTGGCGTATTGCTCTGGCGTGACGTTGCCGAGCGCCCGCTTGAATTCTCCCTCCGAGACTTCGACCGAGCGCAGCATCTGCGTCGTATTCGCGGCCAGGCCGTCGAGAATCGAGGTGTTGGCGACCAGCGTCGCGCCCGCCCCGGTCACCGGTCCGAAGATCTCAGCGAAAATGGCGCGGATCGCCTTCAGATGCGTTTCGGCCGACTTGATTTCGACGCGGCGCAGGGCGATCCCCGTTTCGAGGTCGGACGCCCGACTGACGAAGCTTCTCAGCGCCAATTGCAGCGTGTCGAACGACGAACGAGCTTCCGGCGGCGGCTGCAGGAACACCGAGCGTGCATAGCGTACGGCCTCGCTACGGGCGATGTCCTCGACCGTGGCGCGTGTCAGCGCCGATTCCGGGCAGCCGGTGACGTCGCCGAGGTCGGTCAGCATCTGCGCGGCATGATAGATTTGATCCATCTGGCGCATCGTGCCGAACGAGCCGCTGGTGGTGAACTCGGCCTCAACGCCGGACAGGTAGTCGGTCAGGTATTCGCGCGCGAACTTCACCATCTCGCACTGCACGCCGGCGGCGCGCTCGCGGATGTGGCGGCCGTAAAACGATGCACCGACGAAGTATTTCTGGTCGGGCGTCGGTTCGAACCGCTCGACGAAGAGCGACTGGATAACGGTATCATATTCGCCGCACGCATAAGTGCGTTCGAGGCATGCGGAGTCGGTCTGCAGGTCGCACTGTGACAGCGCCTGGCCGCACATTTGCTGAGCTGCGGCAAGGTTAGTTCCTCCGCCGCAGACAAGAAGCGCTGCCAGGGCGATCGCTGGATTGAAGACGTGTTTCTTCAGCAAGACGAGCAAAAGAAAATGCACGAAAGCCCCCCGGCCACCGGAGCGGCGGCCTCATCGCTCTTTACAGGCAATATCTTTGCAAGTTCAATTTTGTATTGGGTCGCTACAGCGAGGATCGGCCACAAAAAGTGTGGCTAATTCAAATTCAACTTCGCCGAATAACGCATTTATAGAATGTAAACTAAAACGGATTGGCGACCAATGCACCTGGTTTTTGGCTTCCGTTACGGAAATCCGTGCCAAAGTGTCGACGCGGTTAACGTATCGTAAAGAATTGCCTTTCCCGCGGCTTTCGATCCAGTTGCTTGAACGTCTAAGCTTTTGTTCAAAAGGAAATCTGGCTCGGCCGGCACGAACGTCGCCGATGAGACGGAGGCGCTCGTGTCGGGACAATAGCTGGGCGTACCGGAACCGCGCGTGACGCCGGATTGAACGACAACGTCAACAAGATCTCCGTCGATCTCAGCGACCGGTGGGTGCGGCGGGTCAGAGTAAAGACGCTTCGAAAGGGGAGAGGGCTACAGCGTAGAACGGCGTGCACAAAGACAGGTCTACTTTGCGCCGCAAGTCGGTCGTAGAGTTGAGCCTTGCCGTTGACCAAAGCTGCCGTTCGTCGGATCATGAAATTAATAGGCGGCGTGGCCAAGACCATGCCCGTTTCTTCTCAGACTAAAACTGCGCAGAGGTTCAGCTTCATCGTTCGAGGCAGATCGCCACGCCCTGGCCGCCGCCGATGCAGAGTGAGGCCAGGCCTTTTCGGGCGTTGCGCCTCGTCATCTCGTGGAGCAGCGTCACCACGATGCGGCAGCCGGATCCGGCCAGCGGATGGCCGAGCGCGATGGCGCCACCGCTGATGTTGATGATCTCCTCGTTCCAGCCCATCTCGCGGTTGACCGCGATGGCCTGCGCGGCAAAGGCCTCATTGATCTCCATGACGTCGAGCTCGTATGCCTGCCAGCCGGCCTTCTCCAGCGCAAGGTGTGAGGCCGCGACCGGCCCCAACCCCATGTCCATCGGCTCGACCCCCGCCGAAGCATAGGACGCGATGCGGGCGAGTGGCTTTAGCCCGAGTTCGTTCATCCGTGTTTCCGACATCACAAGTACGGCTGCCGCACCGTCGTTGAGGCCGGAGGCGTTGCCGGCCGTGATTGTCCCCGCCGGATCGAAGACCGGCTTTAGTCGACCAAGTCCTTCGAGGGTAGTCGCGGGGTTTGGATGTTCGTCGCGGCCGACGATGACATCGCCCTGCCTGGTCTTTATCGAGACAGGGACGATCTCGTCACCGAACCTTCCCGAGCGGATGGCGGCGTCGGCTTTCTCCTGCGAGCGCAACGCGAAACGGTCCTGCTCGTCGCGTGTGATCTGGTAGCGCTGCGCCAGGGACTCGACCGTGACGCCCATATGGACCTGATGGAAGGCGTCCCACAGCCCGTCAGTGATGATCGAATCCTTGACGACCCGGTCGCCCATGCGCACGCCGCCGCGAATGCCTGACATGAAATGCGGCGCCGACGTCATCGAGTCCTGTCCGCCGGCGATCACGCAATCGGCGTCGCCGCAGCGTATGGCCTGCGCGGCAAGATGGATCGACTTCTGTCCGGCGCCGCACACCTTGTTGACCGTCATCGCCGGCACGCTGACCGGCAGGCCGCCCCTGAGCGATGCCTGCCTTGCCGGGTTCTGCCCGGCGCCACCGGTCAGCACCTGGCCCATGATCACCTCGCTGACGGCATCGGGCGCAAGCCCGGTTTCGGCGAGCATCGGTTGAATGAGCTGCCCGCCCAGTTCCGCCGCCGAGAGGCTGGCGAGCGCGCCGTTGAGCTTGCCGATCGGCGTGCGTTTGGCCGCGACGATATACACCGCATCCTGCAATTTCCCGTCCTCCACCTCCGCGGCACACAGGCTGTGCTCGCCGCTTGACATTCTGGTTATAACCAATAATCTGAAAGCAACATGCAGACAAGATGACGGCTTCGTGCCGGCCTGCATTCCGGGAGGAAATCCATGTCATCCGTGCTTTGGGCGCCGGCGCCAGCCGCGTTCCAATCGTCCAACCTTGCGCGCTTTTGCCTGGCCAACGGCTTCAACCCGCGCGACTACGAGACGCTGCATCGCTGGTCGGTCAGTGATCCCGGTGCGTTCTGGCGGGCGGTGTGGGACTTTGCCGGCGTGATCGGCAATCCCGGCGCGCGATCTTTCCTGCGGGATGATCAGCAGCCGATGACGCAGAGCCGGTTTTTCCCGGACGCATCGCTCAATCTCGCGGAAAACCTGCTGCGGGGCGACGATGATCGGGTCGCGGTCATCGAGGCCGACGAGAGCGGCCATTTCCGCACCTTCACCCTTGGCGAGTTGCGTCGGCTCGTCGCCAGCACCGCGCAAGGCCTGCGCGCGGCCGGCGTGGTCAGCGGCGACAGCGTCGGTGGCATCCTGCCCAACCGGGTCGAAGGCCTGGTGGCGCTTCTGGCGACGCTTTCGATCGGCGCTGTCTGGTCGTCCTGCTCGCCCGATTTCGGCGCCGCGGCGATCGTCGACCGGCTCGGCCAGATCGGCGTCAAGGTGTTGTTCGCAGCACCGCGCTACCGCTATGCGGGCAAGGAGCACGACATCTCCGGCAGGCTAACCGAGATCGTCGCGGCGATGCCGACGGTGACCACGCTGGTGCTGACCGGCGACGATAAGCCCGCCATGCCGGCGGCTATTGCTTTCGAGGATTTCGGCGCACACGCTCCGTTGGCCTTCGAACGCGTGCCCTTCGATCATCCGGCCTATGTGCTTTACACCTCGGGTACCACGGGTGCGCCCAAGGCGATCGTCCACCGCGCCGGCGGCGTGCTGCTCCAGCATCTGAAGGAGCATCTGCTGCATGGCGATGTCCGCCCCGGCGACGTCATGAGCTGGTACACCAACACGGCCTGGATGATGTATCATTGGCTGATCTCGGGCCTCGCCTGCGACGCGGCTGTTGTGCTCTATGACGGCGCGCCGATCCTGAAGACCGCTGATGGCCTCGACCCCAGTCCGCTGTGGACAATGGCGCAGCGTGCAAGCGTCACGCATTTCGGCACCAGCCCGAAATATCTGGCGACGCTGGCCGCCGAAGGCTACGCGCCGGGACGTCTGCACGACCTGTCCTCGCTGCGCTCCCTGCTCTCGGCCGGTGCGCCGGTCTCGCCCAGCCAGTTCGACTGGGTCTACGCCCATGTGAAGCAGGATATGATCTTTGCCTCGATCTCGGGCGGCACCGAGATCATCGGCTGTTTCCTGCTCGGTTCGCCGATCCATCCGGTTCGCCGTGGCGAACTGACAGTGAAGGGGCTGGGCCTCGCGGTGGTTGTCATGGACGAGCGCAATGCGCCGGTCATAGCCAGGCAGGGCGACCTGGTCTGCACCGAACCGTTCCCGTCCATGCCGCTGACATTCTGGGGAAAGGACGGCGACGCGCGCTACCACGCCACCTATTTCGCGGCACGCCGGGAAATCTGGACGCATGGCGATGTCGCGGAGATGACCCCGCATGGCTCGGGGATCATCCATGGTCGATCGGACACGACGTTGAAGCCCGGCGGCGTGCGCATCGGCACGGCCGAAATCTACGCCGCCTGCGAAGACTTTGCCGAGATCGAGGATTGTCTGGTGTTCGGCGCGCCGGTCGAAGGCGACGAGGAGATCGTGCTTTGCGTCAAGCTCAACGACGGTTTTGAGCTGACTCCTGAGTTCGCCGCGCAGATCCGCCGCGCCATTCGTGAAGGCGCATCGCCGCGCCACGTGCCGCATCGCATTCATGCGGTGCGGGCCGTGCCCTACACGCTCAACGGCAAGAGGGTGGAAGGTGCGGCGCGAACGACGCTCGAGGGCAAGCCGGTGAAGAACATGGCTTCGCTTGCCAATCCTGCATGCCTCGAGGAATACCGCGCGCTCGACAGGAGCAAGGCGGCATGAGCCGGGCCAGGGGAGCGATCGTCGGCATCGGCGAATTGAAGCCGCAGCGCCTGACCAGCGGCGTGACGACGCTGGAGATGATCGCGGAGGTCTCGCGCCTGGCGGTGTTCGATGCCGGGCTGGAGCCGGGCGCGATCGACGGGCTGCTGGTCGGGCCGCAGGTCGGCGAGACGCCGCAACATGTCCCGGCAACGATTGCCGAGTATCTCGGGTTGGCGCCGACCATGGCCAATGTCGTCGACCTCGGCGGCGCTTCGGGTGCGGGGATGGTCTGGCGCGCGGCGGCGGCCATCGAGGCCGGCATGTGCGAGACGGTGCTGTGCGTGCTCGCCAACAATCGCGAGGAGGCAGCACCGCGCTCGCCCAACCGCAATCCGATCCGCGAGTTCGACGTGCCGTTCGGCGCCTCGGGCGCCAACATCTCCTACGCGCTGCTGATGCAGGCCCATATGGCGCAGCATGGCTCGACAGCCAGGGATTTCGCGCTGATCGCCGCGGCGGCACGGGCCAACGCACAGCTCAACCCGGACGCAATCTTCTTCGGCAAACCGGCGGATGCGGACGCCGTGCTGGCTTCGCCGATGATCGCCTCGCCATTGCATCTCTACGAAATCGTCATGCCGGTTGCCGGCGGCGAGGCGGTGATCGTCACCTCGGCCGAACGTGCGCTGTCGCTGCCCAGAAGACCTGTGCATCTGCTCGGCGCCGGCGAGAAGGTCACGCATCGCGCGGTCAGCCAGGCGCCCAGCCTGACCTCCGGTCCGCTGAAGAGCGCCATGGCCCGGGCCTTCGCGCAGTCCGGAACCGGCGTCAAGGAGATGGATCTTCTGTCGCTCTACGACTGCTACACGATCATGGTCGCCACGACGATCGAGGATGCCGGGCTCTGCGCGGCGGGCGCGTTCGGCGCATGGCTGCGTGACCACGATCTCTCTCACCGGGGCGACAAGCCGCTCAACACCCATGGCGGCCAGCTCGGCTTCGGCCAGCCGGATCTTGCCGGCGGCATGACCCATGTCGTCGAAGCGGTGCGGCAGCTGCGCGGCGATGCTGGCGAACGCCAGATTGGCAAGGCCGGCCTCGCGCTGGTCACCGGCAATGGCGCGACGATGAGCGAGGCGACCGCGCTCGTGCTGGGAGCCGGCTGATGCCCATCGATTTCAACGCCTTGAAGACCCCGGCCCCGACGAGCACCGCGCTGACCCAGCCATTCTGGGATGCGGCGGCGCAAGGGCGGCTGAAAATCCAGCACTGCGAGGACTGCGGCAAGGCCGTGTTCTATCCACGCCCGATCTGCCCGCATTGCTGGGGCAAGCGCCTTGTCTGGAAAGAGGTGTCGGGCAAGGGCAGGCTGAAATCCTTTTCGCAAGTGCACAAGCCGGGCCATGCCGGCTGGTTGCCGGCGGCACCTTACGTGGTCGGGCTGGTCGAACTGGCCGAGGGTCCGACCATGCTGAGCTTCATCCTGCCTGGCGCACAGCCGCCCAGGGCAGGGGACGCGTTGCAGCTAGCGCCGACGGCGATCGGCGGCCGCGTCCTGCCAGCCTTCAAACCAGTCGAAACCGCAACAGAGGAGGAAGCCGCAATGAGCACCGAGACGAAAGACGGCTGGGCAGGCGTGGTGAAAGGCCGCCCGCAAGTCGGCGCCTTCGCCGAACGCACGCGGCGCACGCGCGCCAGCGACATCGAAGCGTTCACCGACATCACCGGCGACCGCAATCCGCTGCACTATGACCGCGCGCTCGCCGAGAGATCGGTGTTCGGCAAGCTGATCGTCCAGGGCGGCGTCACCTCAGGCATCCTCAACGCGCTGGTCGCCGAAGACCTGCCGGGACCCGGCACCGTGTTCCTCGAAGTCGCCTGGAAGTTCGTCAAGGCGGTCGGCGTCGACGAGGAGATCACCGGACGCGTCGAGGTCAAGGAGGTGCGCCCCGACAAGCCGATCTGCAAGATCGAGACATCCGTGCGCAACGGCCAGGGCGAGCTTTGTCTTACCGGCACCGCGACGGTGTTCACCGTGCCGCTGCAAGGCGCATGAGCGCGATGGACGACAGCCGTCCTGGCGTGGCCGCCGACAGCGAACGCTGGCGTGTGCTGTCGCTGCTTTGCCTGGCTGTCGTCCTGTCGCTGACCACCTGGTTTTCGGCAACCGCCATCCTGCCGGAGTTGAAGCAGGAACTGGCTCTTAGCTCTGGCGCCGAGGCGTGGCTGACCAACGGTGTCCAGGTCGGCTTCGTGATCGGCGCGCTGGTGGCGAGCCTGGTCAACCTTCCCGACCTGGTGCGGCTCAGCCGTCTGATGGCGGCCGCAGCACTTGTCGCCGCGCTCGCCAATGCCAGCTTGCTGTTTCATCCCGATGCGGGCGGCGCCATTGCCGCGCGCATCGTCACCGGCACGGCACTTGCCGGCGTCTATCCGCCGGCCCTGAAGCTGGTCGCAACCTGGTTCACGCGCGACAGGGGGCTGGCGCTTGGCGCGGTCATTGGCGCGCTGACCATCGGCTCGGCGCTGCCGCATCTCTTCCGTGCCGCCTTGAGCGCGCTCGACTGGCGGCCGGTGGTTGCCGCCGCCAGCCTGGCGACGGCCATCGGCGCGCTGCTGTTCCTGCTGTTTGCCAGGGAAGGACCCTATCCCTTCGGCAAAGCGGTGTTCGAGCCGTCGCGCATCGGCCAGGTGTTTCGCGAAAAGCCGCTGCTGCTCGCCAATCTCGGCTATCTCGGCCACATGTGGGAGCTCTACGCCATGTGGGCGTGGCTGCTTGCCTACACGCGCGCCGCTTTCGAAGCGCAGGCGATTGGAACGGCCGCTATCGCCTCGCTGTCGACTTTCTTCGTCGTGGCCTCCGGCATCCTCGGTTGCCTGCTCGGAGGCTATCTCTCGGACCGCATCGGCCGAACGGCGACCACCGCCGGCATGATGATCGTCTCGGGAAGCTGTGCACTCCTGATGGGCTTCCTGTTCACGGGGCCGCTCTGGCTGTTCATGCTGGTCGCCATCGTCTGGGGCATTTCGGTGGTCGGCGATTCCGCGCAGTTTTCCGCTGCCGTCACCGAACTCGCCGACCGCCGCTTCGTCGGCACGGCGCTGTCGGTGCAGCTCGGTGCCGGTTTCGCGCTGACGGTGCTGGCCATCTGGCTGACACCGCGCTTCGCCGACCTCATCGGCGGCTGGCGTTGGGCCTTCCTGCTGCTCGTTCCCGGGCCGCTTCTGGGGGCTTCGGCCATGCTGTGGTTGCGAAACTTGCCGGAGAGCGTGAATATGGCAGGCGGCCTCCGCTAGGGGAGGACGCTGCCGCTCTCTGAGTCGCGGCAAAATGATTTGCGGCGGGTTGAATGGAACAAACGACCAGAATGCGTGGGCGTCCTCGCTACGACCAGGAAGATGCCGGAGCCGCCGAGGCGTTCCGCACGATCGGTTCCAAGGTCGAACTGAATCGCGACGAGGCCGCACCGCTGTGGGTGCAATTGCGTAACCAGGTCGAGGAAGCCATCAACACCGGCCTGCTGGCGGCCAATTCGCGCATCCCTTCCGAGCAGGCGCTGTGCGACTTCTTTGGCGTCTCGCGCCCGGTCGTGCGCGCCGCGATCGGCTCGCTGTCCAGCGAAGGCCGCATCATCAAGATGCCGCGCAAGGGCATGTTCGTCGCGGCACCGCGCGAGCATGTCGACTTCATGACCGCCAATCTCGGCGTGTTCGACGACCTGACGGCGAAAGGCCACAAGGTCTCGACGCGCACGCTCGAAATCTACCGCTGCCCGCCGAACGAGAAGGAGTCCAAAGTCTTCGGCATTCCCGCCAATGGCACCGTGGTCCGGATCAGCCGCGTCTACATGACCGACGGCGCGCCGATCACCATGACGCGCATCAGCCTGCCAGGGCACCGGGTGCCCGGTCTCGAAAACATCCTATCGGAAAACCAGTCGATTTTCGGCACCATCCGCGCGGTGTTCGGCCTGACGGTGAAGCGCGCCGATCGCTGGCTGCGCGCGGCGTTGCCTACCAAGGAAGAGGCCGAGCAAATGGGCGTTGCCGCCAACACGCCGCTGATCGAAATCGAGTCGATTGCTTATGACGCGGACGGTGCGGCGCTCGAATATTACGAGGCCTTCTACAACTCCTCCGTCGCCCGCATCCACATGGCGGTCGAGCAACCGTCCGCGACGGTGAACGGTGTCGATCGCACCTGAGTTTTCACAGCACAAAAAAGATTCCGTTTTCTGGTTATAACCAGATTGACGGACCAGGGAAGCTTCTGTAACGTCCTCGTCATGGGGCCGGGAGGAGCCTGACCCAGGCATTATCAGGACCGGCTGGCTTGCGACGCCGCTTCGGCGGCGAGAGGAAGATTTTGCCCGCGCCAAGCCTGATCCTGATGGAGGATTTGCATGGACTACCGGTCGCAATTCGACCTGACGGACGAGGTTGCCGTCGTCACCGGCGGTGCCAGCGGCATCGGTCTGGAGGCCGCCAAGGCGCTCGGCACCTGCGGTGCGCGCATCGTCCTGCTCGACGTGAATACGCAGGGCCTGGATGCAGCCGCCGAGGCGCTTAAGAAGGCCGGTGTTGGAAGCGTCGATGGCCGCGTGCTCGACGTCACCGATCCGCGTGCCGTCGAGGCGAAGGCCGCCAAGATCGTCAGCGATTTCGGCCAGGTCGACATACTAGTCAACAGCGCCGGCATCGCTCGCCTAAACACCGCGCTCGACACATCAGACGAGGAATGGCGCCTGGTGATGGATGTCAACGTCAACGGCGTCTACTGGGCCTCGCGCGCTTTCGGCCGGTCCATGGTCGCCCGCAAGAAGGGCTCGATCGTCAATCTCGGCTCGATGTCGGGCCTGATCATCAACCGTCCGCAGACCGCGCCGTCCTACATGGTGAGCAAGGGCGCCGTGCACATGATGACCAAGGCGCTCGCCGTCGAATGGGCGAAGTCAGGCGTTCGCGTCAACGCGCTCGCGCCCGGCTATGTCGGCACCGAGATGACGCTGAAAATGCGCGAGCGGCCCGAACTCTTCAACACCTGGATCGACATGACGCCGATGGGCCGGCTCGGCGAGCCGCACGAGATCGCTTCGGCGATCCTGTTTCTCGCCTCGCCGGCGTCGAGCTACGTCACCGGCGCGATCCTGTCGATCGATGGCGGCTACACGGCCTGGTGAGGGCCGAGCAAGGATTGGAATATCGCATGACCGTTTCGGACCTAGAGGCACGCCAGGCAATCATCGACGCCTGCCTGGAGATGAACGCGCTGGGCATCAACCAGGGCACGTCAGGCAATGTCAGCAGGCGCCATGGCGAAGGCATGCTGATCTCGCCGACCAGCACGCCTTACGAGACGTTGGTGCCCGAGGACATCGTCTTCATGGCCTGGGACGGCGAGGTCGACGGGCGCCTGCCGCCGTCAAGCGAGTGGCGTTTCCATCTCGACATCATGAAGGCGCGGCCCGAGGTCAACGCGGTCGTCCACGCGCATCCGACCTACTGCACGACCATCGCCATCATGGGCAGGAAGATACCGGCGATCCATTACATGGTGGCGGTTGCCGGCGGCAGTGACATTCGCTGCGCTCCTTACGCCACCTTCGGCACGGCGGAGCTCTCGGCGCATGCGGTAGAGGCGCTGCGCGACCGCAAGGCCTGCCTGCTCGCACAGCACGGCATGATCGCGGTCGGTTCCAGCCTCAGCCAGGCGATGTGGCTGGCGGTCGAGGTGGAAACGCTGGCGCGCCAGTATCACGGCGCCCTGCAGATCGGCGAGCCGCCGATCCTGTCCGAGGAAGAGATCGAAAACGTCATCAAGCGCATGGCCAGCTATGGCCTGCGCGACAAGGAGGCTGCTGCCTGAGCCGCAGTCATCTGGCAGAATCCTCCGGGAAGGCCCGGAGCGATCAACAAGGGAGGAATGAAATGACCGGATCCATGAAAGGCCTCGTCAAGGCGCTCGCTTTGGGGTTGGCGGCGGCTTGCAGCCTGGCTGCCATATCGAGCGCGAGTGCCGAGGAACTGTCGCTGAAGGGCAAGCGTATCGGCGTCTCCGCTATCGGCACCGATCACTATTGGGACCTGATGGCCTTCCGCGGCATCCAGGACCGGGTGAAGGAGCTGGGCGGCGAAGTCATCGCGCTCGACGCCGGCCGCAAGGACCAGCAGCAGATCGCGCAGTTGCAGACGTTGATCGCGCAGAAGCCAGACGCCATCATCGAGCAGCTCGGCAATCTCGAAGTGCTGAACCCGTGGCTGCAGAAGATCCGCGATGCCGGCATCCCGCTGTTCACCGTCGACACCGCGACACCGCACGCCATCAACAACACCACCTCCAACAACTACAATATCGGCGCCGAAATCGCGCTGCAGATGGTCGCCGACATGGGCGGCAAGGGCAATGTGCTGGTCTTCAACGGCTTCTACAGCGTGCCGGTCTGCAAGATCCGCTACGACCAGCTGAAATATGTGCTGACCTCGTTTCCCGACGTGAAGATCGTCGAACCGGAACTACGCGACGTCATCCCGAACACCGTGCAGAGCGCCTATTCCAACGTCACCGACATGCTGACCAAGTCGCCCGAGAAGGGTTCGATCGGCGCAGTGTGGGCCTGCTGGGACGTGCCGCAGATCGGCGCCACGCAGGCGGTCGAGGCGGCCGGCCGCAACGAGGTCAAGACCTACGGCATCGACGGCAGCCCGGAAGTCATCAAGATGGTGATGGATTCGAAGTCGTCCGCCGGTGCCGTGGCAGCGCAGCAGCCCTATGAAATCGGCAAGACTTCGGTTGACAATGCCGCCAGATATCTTGCCGGCCAGAAGGTGGCGCCCTTCACCTTCGTGCCCGCGGTGCTGATCAACAAGGAAAATGCCGCCGAAAAGGGAAAACCCTTCCTCGACGCGGCCGAGAAGGCAGGCGTTAAATAGGCTGAGCGTAACGGCGGGCAGCCAAGCCTTTGTGGCTGCCCGCCATCATCAACCAGGATTGACGGCCATGCAGACAGCAAAGCGTGAAATTGCTGTATCGATGACGGACATATCGAAGCGGTTCGGCCCGGTGCGTGCGCTGGAGAACGCGAACCTTCAGATTGCGCGCGGCTCGATCCTCGGCCTTGTCGGCCAGAACGGCGCCGGCAAGTCGACGATCATCAAGGTGCTGGCCGGCATCATCAAGCCGGACAGCGGCACCATCGTCATCAATGGCGAGACCGTGACCTCGCTGTCGCCGGCATCGGTCGAAAAGCTCGGCGTGCATTTCATCCATCAGGACAGGCTGCTGGTGCCGACCGCGACGGTCGGCGAGGCGGTGTTCCTCGGCCACGAAATCGGCTTCGGGCCGTTCGTCAGCCGCCGCGCCATGGAGCGCAAGGCGGCCGATCTGTTGAAGCGGTTCTTCGGCATGGAATTGCCGGCGGGAACCCTGGTCAAGGACCTGACCACGGCACAGCAGAAAGTCGTGCAGATCACCCGGGCGCTGGCGCAAAAAGCCTCGGTGCTGGTGCTCGACGAGCCGACGGCGGCCTTGGTCAAGCGCGAGGTCGACAGCCTGTTCGACGTGCTGCGCCGGCTGCGCGACGACGGTATCGCCGTGGTCTTCATTTCCCACTACATGCAGGAGATCGAAAAGCTCTGCGACCGTGTCACGGTGATGCGCAACGGCACCGATGTAGGCACAGTCGACCCGCGCGAGACATCGATCGATGCGATCATCTCGATGATGATCGCCCGCGATGTCGGCGAGATGTTTCCCAAGCGTTCTGTCACGTTGGGCGCGCCGGTGCTCGAAGTCGCCAATCTGCGCCTCGGCGGCGGTTTCGAAAACATCGGCTTCAATGTTCGCGCCGGCGAGATCGTCGGCCTCACCGGCCTGCTCGGATCCGGTGCCAAGGAGATCGTACAATGCCTGTTCGGCCTCAAGACCGCCGACGGCGGCTCGATCACGGTCGAGGGCAAGCAACTCGCGCTGTCGACGCCGGTCAAGGCGGTACGCGACGGCATCGCCATGCTGCCGGAGGATCGCCGCGCGCATGGCGTGGCGCTTGGCCTGTCGGTACGCGAGAATATTTCGCTGGCCAGCCTGCGCCGCTATTCGAAGAGCGGGCTGGTCATCCTCAACAGCGAGAACCAGGCGGTCGACGGACTGATCAAGGAATTGTCGATCAAGACGCCGCATCGCGACGCGCTGGTGCGCGAACTCTCCGGCGGCAACCAGCAAAAGGTGGCGATCGCCAAGTGGCTGAGCTGCCAGTCGCGTGTCTATGTTCTGGACGAGCCGACGGTGGCCGTCGATGTCGGCGCCAAGGTCGAGATCTACAATCTGTTGAACCGGCTGTCGGGCGAGGGCGCGGCGATCCTGCTTCTGTCGTCCGACCTGCTCGAACTGGTCGGCGTCTGCGACAGGGTGCTGGTTGTTTATCGCGGCCGGCTTGCCGGCACCTTCTCCGGCCCGTCGATGAACAGCGACTCGTTGCTCGCGGCCTCTTCAGGCGCCCGCTCGAACGCTGATGGAATGGCGGCATGAGCGCGACAACTCTCCACACTGAGGCCGGCGCGTCCGATGAAACCCGCACCACCGGCAAAAGTGCCGGCCGGCGCTTCGCCACCCTCGTCGTGCGGCTCGGCGCGATTGCCGCCTTCGCCGCGATCATGGCCTATTTCGTCGTCTTCGCGCCGGGCTTCACCTCGACCTTCAACCTCATCAACGTCGTCGAGCAGTCGGCGATCCTGGGCGTGCTCGCCTATGGCATGACGTCCGTCATCATTGGCGGCGGCTCCGATGTCACCGAAGGCGGCATAGACCTGTCGATCGCCGCCAATATGGGGCTATGCGCGGCTGTCTACGCGACGCTGTTGTCGATGGGCTATGGCGACTTCCTGTCCGTGCTCGCGGCCATCGCCGTCGGCATGGCGGTTGGCGCGCTGAACGCCCTTGCCGTTGTCGGTCTTGGCATCCTGCCGCTGCTGGCGACGCTTGCCGTGCTCAACGTCGCGGCCGGCATGGAACTTACGCTCACCCAGAACACGGTTGTCGGCGCATCCTCCCCGCTGCTCGGCTTTCTGGTCTCAGGCAGCTTCCTCGGCATCTCAGCACTCGCCTGGGCGTTGATCGTGTTCTCGGCGATCATCATCGCCATCATCCATGGCACGGCGTTTGGGCTGCGGCTCTACGCGGTCGGCGGCCATCCCGAAGCAGCGCGCGCGGCCGGTCTCAGCGTGCCCTTCTATGTCTCCTTCACCTACGTGCTGAGCGGCTTCTGCGCGGCGGTGGCAAGTGTGCTCACCGTCTCGCGCCTGTCAGCCAGCACGCCCGGTTCCGGCGAACTGCTTCTGTCGGTGCTGGCGGCGGCACTGTTGGGCACCGTCTTTTCCCGCCGCTTCGTGCCGACCATGGGCGGCACGCTGCTCAGCGTGCTGTTCATCGGCTTGCTCGCCAATGGCTTCCAGCTGCTCAACGTCTCCAGTTACTGGGTCAATGGCGTGCAGGGTGCGCTGATCCTGCTGGTGGTCGCCATCACATCCTTTGCCCGCGGTTCGGAGGGTTCACGATGAGCGTCTCGGCCAATGACAGCTCCAAGATGAACCTGCGCGCCTTCCTCGCCAAATACAGCGTGCTTATTGCCTTCGCGGCGATCGTCATCTTCTTCGCCGTGGCGAGCCCGACCTTCTTGACGCCGGCGAACCTCTTCAACGTGCTGGTCAACAATGTCGTCATGCTGGCGATCGTGGCGCTGGGGCTGACCATCGTCATCTCGTCGGGTGGCATCGATCTCTCCGTCGGCGTCTCCGTAGACATGGCCAGCATGGTCTTCGTGATGCTGCTTGCCACCGGCTATGGCGGCGTGGTCGGCGTCGGCGGCGGATTGGGCGCGGCGCTGATCGTCGGCATCCTCAACGCCATCCTCATCACCAGGCTGAACATCAGCCCGTTCCTTGCAACGCTCGGCGTGCTGTTCATCGGTCAGAGCACGCAGCAGCTTGCCACAAGCGGCGGCCAGCCGATCTATCTCACAAGCGGCTATGCCGCTGACCAGTTCAACGCCATTGCCCGCACCGATTTGTTCGGCGTGCCGACGCCGGTGATCGTGCTTGTCGTCGTGGCCGTTGCGGTCCATGTTCTCCTACACCGTTCGGTCTTCGGCCGCTATGTGCAGGCGATGGGCGCGCAGCCCGGTGTGGCCTGGTATTCCGGCATTCGTGTGCCGCGCGAGCTTTCCATGGTTCATGTGCTGTGCGCGCTGCTTGCCGGCGTGACCGGCATCCTGCTGTCGGCGACGGTGAAGTCCTACGTGCCGCTGTCCGGCAACGCCTTCCTGCTCGACGCCATCGGCGCCACCTTCATCGGCACGACGCTCAGCCGCGAGCGCAAGCCCTCGGTGATCGGCACGCTGCTCGGCGTGCTGCTGCTTGCCATCGTCAAGAACGGGCTGCTGCTGGTCGGCTGGAATTTTTACTGGCAGCAGGTCGGCATCGGCGTGCTCGTCTTCCTGGTGCTGGCCGCAAGCTTCGGCCTGCGCCGCGCCTCGCATTGAGTTCGAAAGGGTCGTCTCCCATGCCACAATTCGACGTCAGCTCGATCGGCTTCTACGTCCTCGACATTCTCGGCCGGCCGGTGTCGCGCATCCCCGAAGGTGGGCGTGCCGACTTCATCGAAGAGATCCGCATGACGGTCGCCGGCACCGCCGGGGCCACCGGCATGGACTGCGCCATCCTCGGGATGAAGACACGCGCCGTCACGACGCTTGGCACCGACGACATGGGCGACTGGTTCCTCGCCAAGCTCGGGAAGTACGGGTTGGAGACGAGCCTTGTCCGGCGCGACGGCCGCGTTCAGACCTCTTCCACCATACTGCCGGTGCGGCCGAACGGCGAGCGACCCGCCTTGCATGTGCCGGGCACCGCGACCTTGTTCGAGGTCGCCGATGCCGATCTCGATGCCGCGCTTGACGCCACCATCGTCCATGTCGGCGGTACAGGCCTGCTGAAGCGCTTTGATGGCGAGCCGACGGTCAAGCTTCTGAAGCGGGCCAAGGAACTCGGCCGCATCACCACTTTCGATCTCATCCAGGCGACGCCGGAGACGTGGAAGCTGGTCGAGCCGTGCCTGCCTTACATCGACTATTTCGTGCCCAGCATCGACGAGGCCGGCGAGATGGCGCATGACCGCGACCCGGCCCGCGTTGCCGCCTTCTTCAAGGCAAGGGGCGTGAAGAACTGCATCATCACGCTCGGCGCTGACGGCGTGCATGTCTCGCCGCAGCATGGTGAGGATTTCCACCTGCCGGCCTTCGACGTCGAGGTTTTCGACACCACGGGCTGCGGTGACTCCTTCACCGCTGGGATCATCGTCGGCATCATCAAGGGCTGGGACCTCAGACAGTCGGCGCGCTTCGCAACCGCCGTCGCCGCCAAGGTGGCCATGGGCCTCGGCTCCGACGGCAAACTCGTTTCATTCGACGACACGGTCTCGGCGATGAACTCGCTGCCGGTCAAGACATCAAAGGTGCAAGCAGCATGACCATTCTTCCTGAAGCCAAGGGCAAGACGGCTCTCGTCACCGGCGCCAGCCGGGGCATCGGCAGGGCTCTCGCGAAAGGGCTGGCTGAAGCGGGCTTCGACGTCGCCGTCACCGACCTGCCGTCGCAGGCGGCTGAGCTTGCCGTGACCAAGGCCGAGGTCGAGGCCGCCGGCCGCAAGGCCTATGTCTATACGATGGATGTCAGCAAGAAGCGCGAGATCGAGGCGATGGCGCAAGCGCTGCTTGCGGCGGCAGGCCGCATCGACGTGCTGGTCAACAATGCCGGCATCCTGAAGCCCAGCCTGCTCCAGGACCTCGACGAGACCAGCTGGGACGCGCATTTCGACATCAATGCCAAGGGCGTGCTGATGATGTGCCAGGCCGTGCTGCCGCATATGCGCGCCAGGAGATCGGGCAGGGTGATCAACATCGCATCGATCGCCGGCCGCCAGGGTGTGCCGACGCAAGGTCATTACGCGGCGACCAAATCGGTGGTGATCACGCTCACCCGCGTGCTGGCGCAGGAAGTCGGCATGGACGGAGTCACCGTCAATGCCATCTGCCCCGGCATCATCCTGACCGAGATGGGCAAGAACAACCTCGGCAGCGAGGCGGCGATCCGCCATTGGGAAGATGTCGCGGCGCTGAAGCGCCTCGGCGCACCGGAAGATGTCGTCGGGCCGGTGCTGTTCTTCGCCTCGGATCTGTCGGCCTTCGTCACCGGCCAGTCGCTCAACGTCGACGGCGGCATCTACTACCACTGATCCTCGCCGGTCTGGCCTACGTGTCGCCGAGACTACCCGGTGTGATACGAGACACAAGCGTCAGTTTTCTGGCCATATCACCCTGATGCTACGAAGACGCTCCGGCTCATTTTCACTACTGATCGAACATGAAAAGCCCGCCGACCGAAGTCGACGGGCAATTTCCTCGTACTACGCCGTTTCCCAGATGCCCCCGCCAGAGAGAGCCAGGAACCTAGCGCTGGATACTCCTACTACCGCCTCCCGTTGTAGGCTGTAACCCAGCGGCAACAGCCCGGAGCGATTCACCAGGCCTAACCACATACGCGGGACAATCCTGGCCGCACCCGCGCTGGTAGGACACGTGGGCCAGATGCTGCTCGCCGGGCATTTTCTTCAACCGGCAAACCAGCCAAGCCAACGCGAAAAACGTCGCTCAGCCTGCGTGGCCAGAGGGATCAGAATTCCGTCTCAACACGTGAGAAGAAGGTGACGGACCTGAAGAACGCGAAATTTACGTCGTGCTGGGCACACTCGGCAAGATTAGCGTGACAGTGACCATGCAGCGCTCTTGTAATCTGATCGAAGCCCTGCTGACGCGTTTCGGAACTACCGCGCCAGCACGGCCCCGAGTGTTCAAAGGACGTAACTGCCGTCCATCGTGATGCCGGTGCCGGTTACAAAGGCCGCTTCATCGCGGGCGAGGTATGAGATGAGCCCGGCGACTTCTTCGGGCGTGCCGGTGCGCTTGAGGATGGTGCCACCTGCAGCCGCCCCGTGGATCATGTCCGTCCCGATCGCGCCGGGCTGGATGTTGTTGACCGTAACGCGGCGCGACGCGAGATCATGCGCGACGCCCTTAACCAGAGCCGCGACCGCACCCTTGCTCATCTGGTAGGCGCTGACGCCAGCGGAACCGGCACGGATCGCGACATTTCTGCCGATCGTAATGACACGTCCACCATCCCTTAGGTGGCGATGGGCCCGATGGTCATGCTGCTTGACGAGATCAGGCGCCGCGCGGATGGAATCTTCCTTGCTCAGCAGAACTGTAATCCTGTTGTGTTGAGATAGACGGCATAGAGCGAGCTGCTGGCGGCGATGAACAGGCGATTTCGATGGGGTCCGCCAAAGCAGACATTGGCGACAGTCTCAGGGACAAGAATCTTGCCAAGAAGCGTGCCGTCCGACGCAAAGCAGTGCACGCCGTCGCCAGCTGACACCCATAGGTTGCCGTCGACATCGATCCGAAAACCATCAGGGATGCCGGGATCGATCTCGGCAAAGATGTAACCATTCGAAAGGCGACCGTCTTCGCCCACGTCAAAGCAACGGATATGGTGCGGTTTATCCCGGCCGTGGGAACGGCCGCTGTCGGCGATGTAGAGACGTCCCTCGTCCGGGGAGAAGGCGAGGCCGTTCGGCTTGTCGAAGTCGCCAGCTGCCACCGTCAGCGCACCTGACTTGGGATCAAGGCAGTAGACGTTGCAGGCCCCGATCTCACTGGGTGCTTTGTAGCCCTCATAGTTGCTCAGGATGCCGTAGGGCGGATCGGTGAACCAGACAGTATCGTCGGATTTGACCACGACATCGTTGGGAGAATTGAGACGTTTGCCCTCGAGCCGATCGGCCAGGATCGTGATGCTGCCGTCGTACTCGGTGCGCGTGACGCGCCGCTGCCCATGTTCGCAGCTGACCAGGCGTCCTTGCCGGTCGCGCGTATTGCCGTTGGAGAAATTCGAAGGATGGCGGAAAACGGAAACAGTCTCCGTCACTTCATCCCACTTCAGCATCCTGTTGTTGGGAATGTCGCTGAAGAGCAGAAAGCGGCCGTCGGCGAAGTACACTGGCCCTTCGGCCCAGCGCATTCCAGTATGGAGTTTTTCGAGCCTGCACAGAGAGATAATGAAATCCTGGAAGCGATCATCAAGAACCTCGTAGTATGTCATTTTGACAGGCCTTGCTTGCTAGGGTTTGCCTTGCCAGCCGACCGGCCGTTTGGGCTTGCACTCGGCCTGATGGAACATTTCAATGTCGCGAGAATGCTGCGCATCGCTGACCGCCATTGGCTTTCAGACGCCTTCCTTCTTGTTGGTGAGACCGTGGACCAGCAGCATGACCAGGATGATCGCGCCGAAGATCATCTCGCGCGCTGCAGGGGGCATTTGCATAACCGACAGGATCGACGACAGAAGCGTGATGAAGATCGCGCCGGCGAATGTGCCGATATAGTTCCCTCGGCCGCCCTGAATCGAGGTCCCCCCAATCACCACGGCCGAGATTACCGGCATGAGATAGGGGTCCCCCATGCCCTGATAGGCCTGATTGGTGTAGCCCAGCAGGAGGATGGCGCCGAAACTGGAAAACACCCCGGCAAGGACGAAAGTCGCCACCATCACCAGACGAACCCGAGCCCCGGCAAGAAACACGGCACGTCGCGAATTGCCCAGTGCGTAGAGATAGTTTCCATAAACGGTCCGTTTGAGAACCCAGACGGTGATCGCGGCGACCACCAGCCAAACGAGAAAAGCATTGGGGATGCCGAAGGTCCGGCCGGTCGCCGCCTGCGTCGCCAGCCAGGGGACCTCACCGTTGGGACGGCTGTTGCCCGTGTAGAAAACCGCAGCGCCAAGCAGCATGGCGTTGACGGCCAGCGTCCAGACCATCGCAGGCACGCGAAAGACAGCAACACCGATGGCGTTCAAGAGCCCGACTGCAATGCCAAGGCATAGGCCCAGGGGAATTGCCAGGCTGGCGACCAGGGGATTGGAGCTGCCGGAGGCCGAGATGACGACGATCGCCGTGCCGGTAATGGTCCACGGTACCGAAAGGTCGATCTCGCCGAGCAGGATCACCAGCATGGCACCGGTGGCGATGATGCCAAGAAAGGCGGCGATCTGAAGCTGTTGTAGGATGTAGCCAGGTTTCAGGAAGCCGGGATACAAGAGGGAGCCGCCCAACAGCAGAGCGACGCAGCCCAGCCCGATCAGCAGCACCGATACGCGGTCACGGTTGAGCCAGCGGGAGGTGACGGTTCGCTCGGTTGCATCAGTCATCAGCGGTACAACTCAAGCCGGCTGCGCACCTGGAAAACGCCGAGCGCGCCGAGTGCAATTGCAGTTGCGAGGATCAATCCCTCGAAGAACGGTTGCGCCAATGGTGGCAGGCCGGAGAAGAACATCAGCGACGAGATGGTCTTCAGGATCAAAGCGCCGATCACCGCGCCGAGGGGGCTGCCAACACCACCGCTTAGCGCAACACCGCCCAACACGACGGCGGCGATCGAGTTCAGCGTGTAGGACGGCGCAATATTGGGATCGCCAGTCAGCGTAACCATACTGACATAGGTGCCGGCGAGAGCCGCGACAAAGCCGCTGCTGCCATAGGCGACGAGCTTAAGCCGGTTCACGCGAAGGCCGGTCATATAGGCCGACTGTTCGGACGACCCGATAGCATAAAGGCCGAGGCCGACGGCCGTGCGGCGCAGAAGCATCAGCAATATGACGAGAACGATGACAAGAATGACCGCCGAGACCGGGATGCCCGCCACTGCATAGGTGAGCGCGTCCGACATTGTCTCATCAATGCTGCCTCCAGGCGTTGGCCTCAGAAGCAGGGCGATGCCGCCGAATATGCCACCCGTCGCCAGGGTCGTGACGATCGGCTGCACCCCTCCGTAGACGACCGCGATGCCGTTGACCAGTCCGCAGGCCACCCCGACGGTGAGTACCACCGCCATACCAAGGGCAATCGACGTGGGAGATCCGTTGAGGAGGAAGGATCCCATCACGTTGGTCAGCGCGATGATTGATCCTACCGACAGGTCTATGCCCTTGACCAAAACGACAAAGAACTGGGCGATCGCGGCGAGCCCAAGCAGCGTTCCCTGGTTCGACCAGATGGTAACCACATAGGTCGAAAAGCCGCGCGGATGAATGGCGATATAGCCAGCGAACAGTATCACCAGCGCGAGCGCGGCGATCGTTTCCCTGGCATTTTGGCGAAGCCAGGTCATCATGCTTGGGCTCCGGCGTGAAGGTGCACGTTCATCGAGGCGGCTATGAGCGCATCGGCGGTCAGGTGATCCCCCGTCAGTTCCTTGGCCACACTGCCCCGGTAGAAGACGTACACCCGATCGCACAAGTGGATGAGTTCTTCATAGTCGGTTGATTGCAAGATCACGGCCATTCCTTCGGCCGCCAAGTCCGTGAGCAGCCTGTAGATCTGCGCCTTGGTCGGCAGGTCAATGCCGCGGGTAGGGTCCATCAGCAGCAGACATTTGGGCGACAGCACAAGCCATTTGGCCAGCACCACCTTCTGCTGGTTGCCGCCCGACAGCGTCGCGATGGGATCGTCCAGCGAACCGTAGGTCAGGGCCAGGCGTTCGATCAGTTCCTGCAGCCGGGCCTCGCTGCTGCCGTCCAGGTCAAGCAGGCCGAAGGGGGCCCGCCCAAGAACCGCCAAGCGCATGTTTTGCGCAACAGACATGCTGGGGATCAGCCCCTCGGTCTTGCGATCCTCAGGCACGAGCGCCAGACCGATATCGGATTGTTTCACCCTCGGCGGCTTGAGACCATTCAATCGCTTGCCATTGAGCGTGATGCGGCCCGTCACGCCGCGCAGTACACCGAAGACGGCATGCATGATCTGCTGCTGGCCCTGTGCGTCCAAACCGCCGAGCCCGACAATTTCGCCCGCGCGCGCAGCCAGGGATACATCGACAAGCTGGCTTGCCCAGCTCACGTTCGACACATTCAGAACGACCGGCGCCGTGTCAGGCACAGGCGCGCGGCGTGGTGGAAAGAGCTCTTCCAGCGAGCGCCCGATCATGAGGCCGACGATCTCGTCGGTCGTGCGTGCGCCAACGTCGAAGGTCTCGATATGTCTGCCATTGCGGAAGACGGATATGCGGTCGGCGATGGCGTCGACCTCGTGCATGCGATGCGAAATAAAGAGGATCGCGACACCTTGCTCCTTCAGCATTCTGAGGACACCGAACACCGTTTCGACGAGCTCGCTGGTCAACGCTGACGTCGCCTCGTCAAGGATAAGAAGCTTAGGTTTGCGGAACACGGCCTTGGCGATTTCCACAAGCTGTCGTTCCGACAGGGACAGGCCCGAAACGCGAGCGCCAAGCGGGATCGACTTGGCCCCGACAAGATCCAGGGCCTCGCGCGCTTCACGATAAACGCTGCGCTCTATCATCCCCATCCGGGTGCGCGGGGCCGCAAGCACGATATTGTCGCCAACCGAAAGATGCGGCATCAGCGACAGCTCTTGGAACATGCAGACAGTGCCCTGTTCGGCCGCCTCCCGCGGGGAGGAGAAGCGCACCGTCTGCCCGCCGATGGAGATCGTTCCCGCGTCCGGCTGGATGACACCTGCCAACAACTTCATCAAAGTCGATTTGCCTGCGCCATTCTCGCCGAGAATGGCGTGCACGCGTCCCGGCTCGCAGCGGAAATCCACTGCGGTCAGCGCTGGAACGCCGCCATAGGATTTTGACACCGATTTCAGTTCAACATAGCGATCGGCCATGCTTGCTCCGTTGCTGCCGACCTGGCCGGCCTAAACGCCAGCCAGGTTCGGGCCATGGCTCAATTGGCGTTTTCGGCCGTCTGGCCTTTCAGCTCATCGGGCGTGAACACAGGGAAACACTGCGGAAAGCCGGTGGCCGTGTAGAAGGTCTTTGGCAGATCGGGGAAAAAATCCTTGCCTTCCGCCAGATCCGCATTGTTCTTCTGGGGGATTGGCAGGAACACCTTCTGCGGCAGCGCATTGCCCTCCAGCAACACGACCGAGGCCTCCAGTGCCATAGCGGCCAGCGCCGGCGCCTGGGCAGCCGTGATGCCAGGATACTTACCCTTGTTGACCAGCATGCGCGTGCCGTTGCCGGCATCGAACCCGACCGGGACAACCGGGTGCTTCGCGGCGGCCATCGCCTCGAGTGCGCCAACCGAGCCCTCTTGAACAACAATGCCATCAAAATTGCCGTTGGTCGCAATGGCGTCGGATGTCACTTTCGAGGCCGTGCCCACATCCCAGTCGCCCTCGACCTTGACCACCTTTAGCTCGGGATATTTGGAGAAGACCTCGCTGAATCCCGCTTGGTTGTCACGGTCGACACTGTTGCCCGGTACGCCGTCGATTTCGAGAACCTGACCCGAAACATTGCCCTTCTTGGCCTTGATGCCATCAACCACGGCCTGCGCCTTGATCCGGCCAAGCTCGACCTGATCTTCGTTGATCTGCACGACCTGGTCGGAGTCGAGCACATTGTCATAGGTCACCAGCACCACACCGGCTTGCTTGGCGCGCCTGACCACTGCGTCGAAGGCGGTGGGATTGACGGCATTGATGATCACGGCGTCGTAGCCGGCGGCGATGAAGTTGTCGATCGCCGAGATCTGCGCGGTGGAATCGTTGCCAACCGAAACGATCTTCAGCTCGGACAGCTTGGATTTGATTTCGGGACGGGCGCCCCAGGCCTTGGCGGTCTGAATGGAATTGGCACGCCAATCGTTGCCGACATATCCGTTGACCAAGGCAATTTTGTAGGGTCCGGCCTTCTTCGGATAGGAGATCACCGAGGCACTGTTTGGCGCAGGAGCATAGCAGCCGGGCTTGTAGGTGTCTTGCGCCGAAGCACTGGTGAACATTGCGGTGGATGCAGCCAGAGCACCCAACATCAGAAGCGTCATACGTCTGGTCATTTCACTTTCCTCCCTGTTTCTCCAGCGACGCTGGTTTTCAAACTGAAACTGAACTTTCCTGCGCCGCGGCTACCGCCGCGGAGGCCGAATTCTGGAATGCGTGCATGTGGTCCGATCATTGGATCCGCTCCTCAACGCCGGTTCAACGAGACGGCAATGATGATGATGGCTCCCTTGATGACCTCCTGGATGCTGGTCGAAAGACCGAGCACGAGAAGACCGAACCCGAGAATGCCTATGAAGATTGCGCCGACGACGGAGCCGACGATTGATCCATAGCCGCCAAAGAGACTTGTCCCGCCTATGATCACGGCCGCGATCACGTCCAGTTCGAGACCCGCTCCCAGGCTGGGATTGCCAGCCGTGGAGCGGGCCGCGAGCATCAGGCCCGCAAGGGATGCGGTCATGCCGCACAACACAAAAGCGAAGATCTTGACGCCGTCCGTGCGCACGCCGGAAAAACGCGCGGCGACGGCATTTCCACCGGTTGCATAAACACGCCGGCCGTAGGGCATCTGATGCAGCAGGTAGTAGCCGGCGGCCGTAAGGACCATCGTCCACCAGATCGGTGCCTGAACGGCCAGAAAACTGCCGTTCCAGAACAGATTCGAAAAATCATCATCGACGATCGACACTGGCCGGGTGCCGGTGATGGTCAGCGCCAGCCCGGAAAAAATGGACAACATGCCAAGGGTCACGAGAAACGATGGAATGCGCAGTTTTGTAACCAGCAAGCCCGACACTGCTCCGATCGCGGCCCCGGTGCCCAACACCAGAAGCGCGGCGACATAGGTCGGGACACTTTGATCGAGCAGCAAGGCTCCGATCATGCCTGAGAAGCTGGCAACCGACCCGACCGACAGGTCGATTTCACCGCAGATGATGACGAACGTCATGCCGATCGCCATCACGGAGACGATGGCAGTGATGCGCAGAACCGCGCTTGCGGTCGAGACCGACGCGAAGTGGGGGGCGAACAAGACGAAATAGAGGGTGATCGCCAGAAAGATCACATAGGTGATGTGATCGCGGAAAAAATCCATCGCAGCTGAGCGCATCGGCATCGAGGACGGTTTCATGCTGCAACTCCCTGGGCGCGTGCGCTGCTTTGTCTGGCGGCCTCGGCCTGCAGCAACGCGCGCAGCCCAGCCTCGTCGTGCGCGCTGCCGATGCTGCGGGTTATCAGCCCCTGCGCCATGACCAGAATGCGATCGGACAGATCCAGAAGTTCCTCGAGTTCCGAAGAAATGAGCAGCACGGCGACGCCTTCGCCGGCCGTGCGGCGCACAAGCTCGCGCATATCGCGCTTGGCATTGACGTCGACCCCGGAGGTTGGCTCGTCGAGGACCAACAGCTTCGGCTTCATTGCCAGCCATTTTGCGAAGACAATCTTCTGCTGATTGCCGCCCGAAAGCTCCTGGGCTTTCTGCAAGGGGCCGCGGCACAGGATGTTGAGGTCGTCGCGGTATTGTCGGAATAGTGCGGTTATCCGGGCCTTCGCCATCGGCCCAAAGGGACCCGCCAGCGAGAAATCGGAAAGGCGGGGAAGGGAGAGGTTCTCCTCGATCGAGCGCCCGCCGACAAGCCCTTCGAGCCGACGGTCTTCGGGAACAAGCGCGATACCAGCAGCGATGGCCCCGTTGACGCTGCCCGGCCGAACGGGTTCTCCCGCGACAGTGATGTGGCCGGATACATCCGGGAGGATGCCGAATAAGGCCTTGCCCAAGGTCGAGCGGCCGCTGCCGACGAGCCCGGCAAGGCCGACGATCTCGCCTGGATCGATCGAGAACGATACGGCTGACAGCTTGCGCGACGTGGCCAGATCGCGGACCTCAAGAGCCGGCGTCCCGACCGGCATTGCCGGCGGGCGTTTCGCAGGCGCCGCCACGGTGGGCAACGACGCTTCGCCCTTTGGCCGCGACATCATCGCAGCGATCTGCTCGATGGATGTGCTGTCCGGGTCAAGCGGGCCAACCAGTCGCCCATCCTTGATGATCGAGATGCGATCCGAAAGCCGCAGCACATCGGCCATGCGATGGCTGATGTAAACGATACCGATCCCGTTCTGCTTTAGCTGGCCGATGGTGCGGAAAAGTGTTTCTTCCTCGTGGATGGTCAGAGACGAAGTCGGCTCATCCATTACGAGCAGCTTGGCGCCGCGCGAGATCGCCTTGAGGATCTCGACCATCTGCCGTTGGGCGAAGGCCAGATCGCCCACACGCGCGGACGCATCGAGCGAGAAGGCGTACCGCTCGATCAGAGCCTGGGCATCGCGAACCATTTTTCTGGCGTCGACGCGCAGGCCGAAGGCGAGCGGCTCGCGAAGGATGAACAGGTTTTCGGCAACCGAGCGGTTCGGCAAGACACTCAGTTCCTGGAAGATCATTGCGATGCCGCGGTCGATCCTCTCGCGAAGCGACAAGGCGGTGACGTCCTCTCCGGCGAACAGAATGCGGCCTTCGTCCGTTCGATAGGCTCCCATGAGGATCTTCATGAGCGTCGATTTGCCCGCACCATTCTCGCCGAGCAGCGCGTGCGTTTCACCGGCCATGACCTCGAACGAAACATTGGACAAAACACGGTTCGCGCCAAACGACTTGCTGATGCGCTGCATCGCTACGATCGCGTTCCGGGACGTTGAGGTTTTGGCTTCGGCCATGACGATTTTCTCGATCGCTTGGTGAGCGTCGGCGGGCAGCTGGGACCCGCCGACGAAAAGTGGCTAGAAGCATTCGCCGTTGCAGATTTTTACCACCGAGGCGGGAGCATCTTCCTTGGTGACCTCCTTGAGGGCACTGAGAAGGTCGAGCTTCTTGACACGCAATGTCGGCACCGAAATGTATGGCGGGACGTCATGTCCAAGCAATGCAAGCGCGGCTGCCTTGGCCTCGGCGACGCCCTGGTCGTAGGGACGCTGCGCGCCTACGGCCAGAAATTCGCCACGTGCAACGTTCAGCGCGCTGTCCGCTGCAATGTCATTGGTGGTGACGACGATATCGCGGCCGAGCGTCTTTGCCGCGGCCACGACCTGTTGGGCGGGCGTGTCCCAGGCAACGAAAATTCCCTTCATGTCGGGATGCGCCGTCAACATTGCGGTGGCGACCTCGTAAGCCTTCTCCGGCGCCGTGAAGGTGCCGACATCGGCGACCTTGATGTCGGGATGTTCACCGAACGCCTTCAAGGCACCGACCTTGCGGGCCGCGACCGAGTAGTAATAATCATAAACCAGCGTGATGATGCCGACCTCACCCTTGCCGCCAATCGCCCCGACAAGTTCCTGCGCGGCGAAATAGGCGTTCTTCTCGTTGTCGGAGGCGACGACGGTCACATAGTCCTTGCCCGGCGCCATATCGACCGGGACGTTGTCCATGAAAACCAACTTGATGCCTGCCGCCGCCGCCTTCTTGTAGGCTTCGGACTCAGACTTCGGATCGATCGGGATCGAGAAGATCACGTCCGGCTTGCGGGCGATCATCTGCTCCAGATCGCTGATCTGCTGCCCGGGCTGGAATTTGGCGTCGGTGGTTCCGACAACTTCGATGCCCAGGTCCTTGAGCGTGTTGCTGATTCCGGCGACTTGCAACTGAGGCCAGCCGGCATCCATGGTGTGCATCACCAGGCCAGCGGTAAATTTTCCCGCCTTGAGCTTGGCAAGGTCCTGATCGGAGAATTTCAGCACATCAGGTGATACCGCCGGCGGACCGTCCGGGAAGCCCGGGACGGGTTGGCCCCTCGGCGACAAGGGCAGCGGCTCGAGCAGGGCTTTTGCTTCCGGTGGAATGGTGTCATCGGCGAGCGCCGACGATGCGGCCAATCCCGATAGCGTCAAGGCCAAGGCGGCCGCCATAAATCCACGATAGTGCATTTCATTCCTCCCGATCAGATGAAACGGCCGCAACGGCCGGTGGCGACCTGGCTGGTCGTACTGGTCGGGCGCTGTTCAGCGCCCGTAAGGCATCAACGCCGCCGTGGCGGCACCCGAGTAATTCACGTAGACCGTCTTCTTGCGCATGTAGCTCTCGAGCCCATGCACGCCGTCGTCACCGCCCAGGCCGCTTTCGCGGAAGCCGACATGGAAACCCTGCAGCATTTCCGGTCCAATCCGGTTCACGTAGATCTCACCGAACGAAACCTCGTTCACTGCGTTCATGACGCGGCCCAGATCATTGGTGAAAAGATAGGCCGACAGGCCATAGTTGCTGGCATTGGTGATGCTGACCGCCTCCTCGAAAGTGTCGAATGGCATGATCGGCACGACCGGCCCGAAGATTTCGCGCGTCATTATCGGCATGTCAGGCGTGACGTCGGTCAGCACGGTCGGATTGAGCCAGTAGCCACCATCGATAGGCGCCTTGGTCGGGCGCCCGCCTGCGAGAGCAAGCCTCGCGCCGCCCGCGACGGCTTCCGCAAGGACCGCCTCGACCTTTTCCAGCTCGTCACGGCTGACTTTCGGGCCGATATCCGTATTTGCCTGCATCGGATCGCCGACGACGAGCGACTTGGAGAATTCCACGAAGCGTGTGACGAACTGATCGTAAATCGAACGGTGAACGAGCGTGCGTTCGTTGCATATGCAGACCTGTCCACAATTCATGTAGCGCGACGTGGCCGCGGAACGAACCGCCAGCTCGAGATCGGCATCAGCCAGGACGATGAATGGCGCCTTGCCGCCAAGCTCCAGCGAAACAGGCGTCAGATTGCGCGACGCATTCGCCATGATGCGCTTGCCGGTCGGTACGCTTCCGGTCATGGTGATGAGGTCGACGCCGGGTTCGGTGCAGAGCACTTCGCCGATTGTTTCACCTCGTCCCGTTATGACGTTCACCACGCCGGCCGGCACGCCCGCTTCGACAAAGATGCGGGCCATTTCGAGCGCCGAAAGGGGCGTGTCTTCATGCGGCTTGATGACGATGGTGTCGCCGGCGATCATGGCCGGCGCCACCTTGCGGCTGACCAGAGCGCTCGGGTAATTCCATGGAATAATGGCGGCGACGACGCCTACCGGCACACGCTGTATCCAGACCTGTTCTCCCGCGTAGTCCGACGGCAGGATCTCACCTTGAATGCGACGGGCAAACTCGGCGTGGTAGTCGAAGAACTCGGCCGCGCCGCCGACTTCACCGATTGCTTCATTGATCGGTTTGCCTTGTTCCCTGACCACCACCTCGGCCAGATGCCGGGCGTTCTGCCGGATCAGGACCGCGATCCGCTTCATGATCGCCGCACGGGCAAGAGGTGATTTGAGCCCCCAGGCCTTCTGCGCCTTGCGGGCGGCTACTATGGCCTGGCGAGCCTGATCCGGGCTTGCCTCGGGCACGTCGACAAAGGCCTTGCCATTGGCCGGATTGATCACCGGGCGCATACCGGCTTCGCCGGTGACAAACTTCCCGTCGATCAACATGAGATAGGATTTCTTGTCTTCTACTGCCATGGTTCAATCCGCTTCTGCGTGCGTTGCAGGCGTGCCGGCGCCTAAGGGGTGGATTTCGCCGCAGCCATCTGGACCGCGAACTCGATCGCTTCGACCAGACTGTCCTCATTGGCGATGCCCCTGCCGGCGATATCGAAGGCCGTGCCGTGGTCGACGGAGGTGCGGATGATCGGAAGGCCGAGCGTGACATTGACGCCGGAGAGCGCTTTCCACTCACCGGTCGCGGGATCGACGTTGAAGCCGAGCAGCTTCACCGGCACATGGCCCTGATCGTGATACATCGCGACCACGGCGTCATACTGGCGGGCACGCAGCTTGACGAAAACCGTATCGCCGGGAACGGGTCCGAATACCGTAAAATCGGTGGATTTGTAGGAGGCGACGACCGGGGTCGTGATGTCGATATCCTCACGACCGAAAATGCCGCCTTCGCCGGCGTGCGGGTTCAGCGCGGCGATCGCAATGCGGGGATGGGCAATGCCGAGGCCGCGCAATGCCTCGACCGTCAACTGGATTACCCGCCGCAACCGAGGTTCGGTCAGTTTCGACGGAACCTGGGCAAGCGCTACATGGGTCGAGACATGGCTGACCCGAAAATCGCCATGGGCAAGCATCATCACGGAATCGCGGGCGCCTGTCAGTTCTGCCAGCATGTCGGTGTGGCCGGCATAATGATAGCCGGCCAAATTGAGCGCTTCCTTGTTGAGGGGAGCCGTAACGATACCAGCAATTGAACCGGCCTGCGCCAGGCGAACGGCCTTTTCGATCGCCAGATAGGCGAGGCGCCCGCCTTCCGCCGACAAGACGCCTGTCTCGATAGGTGTCCGTTCGGGGCCGGCTTCGAGAATGGCTACCGGCGGAAAAACCCCGGTGGCCGAAGCCGACGGCTGTTCCTCCTCGATGCGCCCGGAAATCGACTCCATCGCACGCATCGCGGTGACGCTGCCGATTATGAGAAGGGACAACGATCCGTCGGCAAGGCGCGGTTTCAGCCGTGCGCATGCCTTTGCGATGATCTCGGGGCCGATGCCCGCAGGATCACCCATTGTGATGCCGAGTCGTGGACCAGACATGAACGCCTCTAATCGGTCAATTGTGATCATCTTCTAATCCTTATAACCATCAATGCGCAATAGTTTTCTTTTGCGGTCATTCGTAATCAACCGCGCGGTGGAAATTCGCATGTTTTTCAACCGCTCCGAGGGGCGATCCCATATCCCCGGGCTGCTGAACCGTAGTTTGACGTCATTTGACCGGCGCGAATGATCTGCCCCCTATGCCTTTGATCGGCGACGGTCTTGATCAGCGATGGGCTGGAGTCGCGAGCCTGCAGAAGAGGGCGCTGTCGCCGAATGCGCCAGATTTTGAGATTGTGGCCAGCCCCTTGAAAACGCCGGCTTCTATTCTGGAGATCGGAAGCCCCGGCTCGATCTCGCTCTCGACCGTGAGTTCGACGACGCCCAGGCTGGAGCACACCGATCGCAATGTTTCACCGCCGGTGACGAGCAGCGTTCCAGGCATTGGCAAGCCGTCGAGAAGCGAGGCAAACACCTTGCTGATATGATCCGCCACCATTTGGCGATCACCCGATGCGGCGACGGTGACAACCGATGGCGCGCCTCTCTTTATGCGTTTGGCCAAATCCCTTTTCGCTTTGTCGATGTCGCGTTCCACGACGATATGCGCGTCCGCATGGCTGGCGGAAAAGCAGGCCACCTGCGCCATCGTGACTTCGTGATTTGTGCCGACAAGGCCCAGGAACGGGACGGGTAATGCCGGAACAGGCATGTGTGGCGTGCCCACGTGCCGTGCCAGCGCGGCAGCCAGGCCGCCCGTACCAACCCAGAGTGTCCGCGGCGCGCTCGCCGTTGCAACGATTTCGTCCAGGTCCTTGTCCGTTTCGGCGTCGTAGAGTGTGATGAAATGAGCTGGCCGCGCGCCCGGTACCGACCGGCCAGACGAAAAGCGCTGACCCAGGCCGGCGACGATGTCGGGACCTACCATTTCGGGCCGGTCGAGCCGCCATTGACGCCCAAGACGTGTAACGCGACCCTGAAAGGGGAACGCGGGTGCCAGAACAACGCGCTGGTACCCGCCCTCGACGATGCAGGCTTCTATTTCGGCGATGACGTGACCGCGCAAAAGGCTGTCGATCTTCTTGAAGCTCAGCTGTCCGGCGGCAAGCCACGACGCGAACCTCGAATGTCTCGCGACGGCCGTTGTCTCGGCACCCTCACGTGTGGCGATATCGACAGCCAAACGGCCCGAGAGCGCACGATCCAGTCGCCAGCTCACGCCGACACCGTGGCCTGGCGAGGCGAAGCAAACCGCGCTGTCCAGGGCGCCGGTCAGGTCGTCCGCGATGATCCGGATATCCACAGTCTCAAGAACGCTCAACTGAAGAACCCGAACGGCTGACGCGCACGACGCGGACGTTCACATCGAGCGTCCGAAGATTGGTGAGGTTGGCCTGATCGATGCCGTCATCGGTAATGATCTGGTGGATGTCGGCCAAGCGGCAGATGGTGCAGAAATTGGGAGTGGTGAATTTGGAATTGTCGGCAAGCACGACCACCCGGCGCGCCGCGGCGATCATCGCCTGCTTCATCGCCGCGACCTCAAGCGAGGTCTCCGTGAGCATGTCCCCGGTGATGGCATGAGTGCCCAGAATTGCCACATCGGCGTGGATGGTGCGCAGGAAATTCTCGCCAGGCTGGCCAACCAGAGTTAGAGAACCCGGCTTGCAGGTGCCTCCAAGCATGACGAGGCGTACGCCCGGCACGGTTGCGAGTATCTGCGCGATCGCGAGACTGTTGGTGACGGCCGTAAGCGCGATGGGCGCGGCGGCGATGGCGCGGGCGACTTCCAGGACAGTCGTGCTTGCGTCGAAAATGACACTTTGCCCGGGGCGAAGTTCCGACATCATGGCCGCGCCTATGGCCTCCTTCTCAGCCCTGGCGAAGTGTGCGGCAGTGGCGAGATCTGGCTCGAAGGTGGCGAGTTCCGTGCGTTGAAGCATCGCTCCGCCATGCGTTCGCTCCAATGCCCCCTGCCGTTCAAGCGTCTCGAGGTCGCGCCGTATGGTCGAGGGTGACGCGCCGATGAGATCGATGAGTTCCTGAACGCCGACGGTTCCTTCCCGTTTAAGGCATTCGAGAATGAAAGCATGGCGCTTGGCCGGTATCAGATCGACCCGTCCACGCCCGCCATCGTCTTCCCATGACCCGGCGGACGCCGAGGGCCCGGTATCTTCCACCGTTGATTTTCGAACATTCCTTGCCACGTCCGTATCTCCGCACAGTGAAGCAACGCGCTCGCCGGAATCATGGCGAGCCCAGCATCGCGAATATCACGAATTCATTCGGCGAGCCCACTGGTTTGTCATGGCGATGAGCGAATTCCTATCGCTTTTGGCCTTATTAGAATTATTTTGACTGATTTTGACCATATGTGATAAGCGATGATCGTCAATCATCGTCAATTGGCGCTGACAAGTGCGCAGTTCTTGTCAAAAAAATGGGAATTATGTCAGCGATTCAGAGCGTTTGGGCTCTGTTGCGAACCGGGTTGGAGGAACCATGTCTTTCTTGTCGAAGCTTAAATCGGCCCTTGTCGGCGCCGCTGCCGCGGCCTTCTTGTCAACGGCGGCTGTCGCTGCCGATGAACCCACGGTCGGCGTTGTCGTGCCGACCCTGGATGCGCAATTCTGGAACAGCTATGTCGCTTTCATGAAGAAGGGAGCGGATGAGCTTGGTGTGAAGCTCGTCGTCCTCAATGCCGACAACAAGCCTGACCAGATGGTCAAGTCGCTTGAGGACTTGGTGGCCCAGAAGGTCGACGGCATTGTTTTCACGCCCTATTGGGCCACTGCCGCTCGCGGGCTTACCCTGGCCAAGGAAGCCGAGATACCGGTCATCCTCACCGACAGCTATCCGGATTTTTCGCCTCAAACCGAGCGTTTCCCCAATTACATCGCCTTTATCGGGCCGAGCGATGAGGACGCCGGATACCAAATGGCCAAGGCGCTGTTCGCCGCGATCAAGCCGGGGCCTGATGGCAAGAAAGTGATCGGCGTGGTGAACGGCACCGCCGGCACCTCGGTCGCCATTGATCGCCGCAAGGGGCTGGAAGACGCTCTCAAGGAAGCGCCCGATGTGCGCGTCGCCGGCGAAGTCGATGGCAATTTCGTCCGTGATACGTCACAGACCGCATTTGAATCCCTCTTCCAGGGCAACCCGGACATCACCGGCGTCTGGGCCGCGAATGGCGGCACCGCGACCGGCGTGATGGCTGCGCTCAAGAACCATGGGAAAGCGCCCGGCAAGGACGTTATGGTCGTCGGAATGGATCTCAACCCCGAGAATGTCGATGCGGTAAAGTCCGGCGACCTGCTTTTCGATATTGGCGGTCATTGGCTTCAGGGTGGCTTCGCCCTTGTCGCCCTTTTCGATCAGATCAAGGGTATTCCGGTTCCCGCGGGCGCCGACAATGTCAAGCTGAAGCTGCTGCCGCTGACCAAGGATCGCGTTGCGCAGTTCGAGAAGGACTTCCCCGGCGGCGTGCCGACATATGATTTCCGGCAGCACTCCCGCTTCTACAACAAGGACGCCAAGCCGGCCGTTTTCGAGATGCAGTATAGCAACTGAACGTCCGATTGGGCCTGCCTGCAATCCCACGGTTGCAGGCAGGCTCTGCCTGGCATTTGGGCGTAGTCGATTCATGACACTTGCTGCGAGCGACCTGCGCAAAAGCTACGGCCAGACACGTGCCGTTGATGGCGTATCCGTGGTGCTTCGGCCCGGCATGGTTCACGCCATCGTCGGCGAAAACGGAGCCGGCAAATCGACGACCTTGCGTATGCTTGCCGGCGCAGAACCGCCTGACAGCGGCGTCATGACGTTGGATGAAGCAAGCTACGCTCCACCAAGCGTTGTCGGTGCGGCCGCCCTTGGCGTATCGCTTGTATACCAGGAAATCACGATCAACCGTTCGCTGACCGTCGCCGAAAACATCTTCATCGATCGCCTGCGGCAGTTCGCCGGCCCTCTCGGTTTTATCGATCGCAGGCGTATGGAAGCCGCGGCGCGAGCGATCCTGGAACGGATCGGCGCGCAAATACCGGTCTCTGCCGACACAGGCCGCCTCAATCTCGGCGAGCTGAAATGCATCGAGATCGCCCGAGCGCTGTCTACAAATCCGAAAATCCTCCTTCTCGACGAATCCACCGCCTATCTCGATCATCGAGAGGTTCAGGCTGTCCTTCGCGTCATCAGCGAACTCAAGGGGCAGGGGATGACCGTAGCCTTCGTTTCTCATCATCTCGACGAAGTGCTTGCCGTCGCGGATGAATTGACGATCCTGAAAGACGGGCAATATGTCGGAACATATCGGACGACCGAGATCGAGCCCAATGAAATTCATCGCCGCATGGTGGGGCGCGAGCTCGCGAGAAGCATCTATCCGCCGCGGCCGCCGGGAGATCCAAGCAAGCCTGTTGTCTTCGAAGCCTGCGAGGTCGCCGTCGGGCGCGAACTCGGCGGCGTCAGCCTGAATGTGCGTGCCGGCGAAATCCTCGGCCTTGCCGGGTTGAAAGGCGCTGGCGCCGAAGCGCTGTTCGCAGCCATTTGCGGCGACTTGCCCTTGCGTGGTGGCTCGATGACGCTTGCGGGTAGTTTATATGCGCCGTCAAGCCCGACTTCTGCCTGGGGACAGGGCGTGGCCTATCTGCCGGGTGACCGTCACAATGAAGGCCTGATCGCCGACTTCAGTATCCTCGACAATCTGGTGATGGCCCGCCCGCCGCATCATGGGCCGTTCTTCGATCGCGCCGCTGCCACTGCCATCGCGGGTGACCTCATTGTCCAGATCGGCATCAAGACACAAAGCGTCGATTCGTCCTGTCGGTCACTCTCGGGAGGCAATTTGCAAAAGGTGGTGATCGGCAAATGCCTGGCTGTTCAGCCGCGTCTGCTCCTGCTCAACAATCCTACGCGAGGGGTCGATATCGGCGCCCGCACGGAAATCTATCGCATCGTAAGGCAGAAGGCGGCGCAGGGCCTCGCCGTGATCCTGTCATCGGAAGACATGCCCGAACTGATCGGTATGTCGGACCGCTTGCTGGTGCTCAGGCAAGGACAAATTACGCATCGCATCGAGACGGCAGCCGATGCCACCGAGCATGACATCATTGGACATATGGCCTGACCATGGAAACGAACGTGACCTCGATCGCCACCAAAACACCGAACGCAACCGGGGAACCTGGCGTCAATGCCAGCCGGTTCGAAGTCGTCAAACGCGGCTTTCCACTTGCCATGCTTGTCTTGCTCATTGTGACCTTCTCGATAGCCTCGCCACGCTTCCTGACCTTCAGCAACTTTCTCATTGTGCTTCAGCAGGGCACGGTGCTGCTAGTTGCTGCGCTCGGCATGACCTTCGTCATCATGGCCGGTTCAATCGATCTTTCGGTCGGTTCAATTGTTGCGCTCGCGGCATTGGCAACCGCGTTGACAGCTGACAGCCTCGGCGCCGCGGCGATCATTCCCGCCATTGCTGTCGGTGCTGCTGCCGGACTGGTCAATGGCGTTCTCCTGGCCAAAGGCAAGGTGCCGTCCTTCATCGCAACCATGGGCGCGATGGTGGTCTATCGCGGCATCGTGCTGCTTTTCACACGCGGTGCTCCTGTCTCGATCGAGGACGAGCAATTCCTGAATGTCTATACCAACCGGACTTTGGGCATTCCGCATTCCGTGATCATTGGCCTGGTGCTGATGGTTGTCGCGTATGGCATTATCAACAGGACTGTGTTCGGGCGCGAGGTTCGCGCCATAGGCGGTGGGGAACGCGTCGCCATTTTAACGGGCATTCAGGTCGCACGCGTGAAAATCTATATGTATGTGCTTCTCGGGGCCCTGTGCGGCATTGCCGGCCTGCTGCAAGGCGCGCGCGCCATGGCCGCCACCGCTCAACTCGGGGAGGGGCTGGAGCTGGACGTCATAGCCGCGGTGGTGGTCGGCGGAACACCGTTGACCGGAGGTGTCGGCAGTGTTGTCGGTACCATGCTGGGCGTTCTGATAATCACGCTTCTGTCGAATGGAATGAATATGGCCGGCGTCGATCCGTACCTCCAGAATATCGTCAAGGGGACCGTTCTGGTTTGTGCCGTCTTCGTCACCATCGATCGCAGGAAGATCGGCATAATAAAGTAGCAAACTGCGCTCAATGCCATCGCTATCTCGCAATCACGCGAGGCCATACCGGCACCGAACGCAATAGATGCGTTCGGTCAAGGCGCTACGCTCGGCCCGACCATTCCGCTCCGGTCATAACTCCGGGCATCTATCGGTTTCGCCGAGCCGCCCACCGGCGCGCCGACCGACTGCCGTGACGGTCAAATCAGGTAGCGGTGGCTTCTCGCGAATTGTGACGGGAGGCGTCGGAGGCAGATGGAAGGGCGGCCGGCTCGATGGCGTCGACGATCACCAGCGCTGGTGCACGTAGGGTCTGATGTCCTGGTCGTATATGGCCTTCACCTTGCCCATAAGATCATCGGACAATGGCGCAAGCACCGCCGCTTCGGCATTGGAACGCGCCTGCGCCGGATTGCGGGCGCCGGGAATGACCACGCTCACCGCGTCGAACATCAGGATCCAGCGCAGCGCGAATTTCGCCATCGTCGCGTCGCCCGAAACCAGCGGCCGGATCTTCTCGACCGCCGCGAGCCCAACCTCATAGGGCACGCCCGAAAACGTCTCGCCGACATCGAAGGCTTCGCCGTTGCGGTTGAACAGGCGATGGTCGGTGGGCTCGAATTTGCTGTCGGCCTTGAACTTGCCCGACAGCAGACCGCTGGCCAGCGGCACGCGGGCGATAACAGCCACATCGTTCTTCTTCGCCTCGGCGAAGAAAAGTTCCGCCGGGCGCTGGCGGAAGGCGTTGAAGATGATCTGCACGCTGACGACGCTGGGATACTGGATCGCCTTCAGGGCCTCCTCGACACGCTCGACGCTGACGCCGTAATTGCGAATCTTGCCTTGCTCGACGAGCCGGTCGAGGCGCTCGAACACTTCCGGGTGGTAATAGAGGTCGGTCGGCGGGCAGTGCAACTGCACCAGGTCGAGCGTGTCGGTCTCCAAATATTTCAGGCTGCGGTCGATCCAGCCGGTCAGGTTTTCCAGGCTGTAGCCTTCGACGGTCTGCTTCGGCAGCCGCCGTCCGGCCTTGGTGGCGATGAACGGCCGCTCGCCGCCGCGCTCCTTCATCACCCTGGCGATCAGCTTCTCCGAGCGGCCATCGCCATAGACATCGGCGGTGTCGAGGAAGGTGACGCCGGCGTCGAGTGCCGCGTGCAAGGCGGCGACCGCATCGTCGTCATTGACCTCGCCCCAGGCGGCGCCGATCGCCCAGGCGCCAAAGCCGATCTCGCTGACTGATCTGCCGGTGCGGCCGAATTTCCGTGATTGCATCTTGCTGTTCCTGACTGCGGCTTCGCCGGCAATTCCGGCTCTGCGATTCTGATTTTCGGGCAGCCTTATCGCATGGCAATGCGATTGACATCCCCGTCCGTAAGATTTACCAGATTACAGGGTTGTATGACAACCCGGTAAGACTGCAATGATTTGGAGTCGGGAGGATCTCAAATTGAAAACCGTGCTTAAACTGGCCGCCTCGGCGGCCTTGTGCCTTGGTGCGTTCGCTCATCCGGCGTTTGCCGAGGACAACATCGTCAAGATCGGCGTCGTCGCGGCGGAATCGGGCTCGTTCGTGTCCGCCGGCCATACCTTGCCGGCGGGCGTCGGCCTTGCCGTCAAGCAGATCAACGATGCCGGCGGCTTCAAGGTCGGCGGCAAGACCTACAAGCTCGAAATGGTCAAGCGCGACGACCGCACCGATATCGCCACCGCGATCGCCGCCACCCAGGAACTGGTGCGCGACGTCAAGGTGCAGGCGATCTTCGGCTCGGAAACGCATGACTTTACGCTGGCCATGGCCAAGATCACGCAGCCGGCCAAGATCATCCATTTCGCCGGAAATTCGACGCTGGCGAAAATCCTCAACCCCGACAGCGTCAAGCCGGGCGGCGAGGATCACTATCTCTTCCAGTCCGAACCGCAGGAGTTCCAGCGCTCCGGATCGACCGCGCGCGGCGTGCTGTCCCTGCTCGAACCGCTGCTTGGCTTCAAGCCGAAGAAGTCGGTGATGATCGTCGGCAACGATGCCACCGGCCAGTTCCTGTCGTCCTACTACTACAAGGCGCTGAAGGCCGAAGGGCAGGATGTCCCGGACATCATCTTCTATCCGCCGGACACGACCGACTTCTCGCCCTTCCTGACCCGGGCCAAGAGCCTCAATCCTGATATCATCCACTTTTGGTACAATGGCGATTCAACACTGACGGCACTGCCGCAGGCGCTCGAACTGGGCGCCGCTAAGAGCTACTTCCTGTTCGGCGTCGACCCCGGCATCTGGAAGGAAAAGCAGCTTTCGGCTGACGTACCGGTGGCGATGAGCTGCGTGCCGGTGTGCTGGGGCGAGTCCTCCAACCCGAAGGCCAAGGCCTATTTCGATGCCTACTTCGCCGCCGGCGCCCCGCACGGCGTGACCTCGTCGGTGTCGCTGCTCTACCATGACTATGTGCACTTCCTCGTCGAAGCCTGGCAGAAGGCCGACAGCTTCGATCCGGACAAGACGGTCGAGGCGCTGCTCAACCTCCACCACCAGGGCGTCGTCTCGGATGATCTGACGTTCAATCCGACGCATCAGGTCACCCATGCAACGGAAGTCTGCGCCGCGGCACCTGGCGGGGCCATCTCCTGCGCCATGCAGCAGCCGCCGGCCGAAGCGCCGAAGAGCTAAGCCCCTAATCCCAGGGTTGGCGGCGGCATCAGCCGCCAACTCCCTTTTTTCAAGACAGGTCTCGATCGCCGTGGATATTTTCATCCAGCAAATCCTCAACGGCCTTTCCATCGCCAGCGTCATCACGCTCATCGCTATCGGCGTGACACTGATCTTCGGCCTGACCGGCATCATCAATTTCGCCCATGGCGAATTCCTGATGATCGGCGGCATCGTCACCTGGCTCGCCGTCAGCGCCGGCCTCGGTTTCCCCATTGCTGTGGTGCTGGCGATCCTGGCGGTCGGGCTGATGGGCTATATCCTCGAGCGCGGCCTGTTCCGCTTCACGCTGGAGCGGCCGACCAACGGCTTCATCGTTTCGCTCGGCCTCATCGTCGTGCTGCAGCATGTGGTCGTGCTGTTCTGGAATCCCAACCAGAAGAGCATTCCGCGGCCGCTGACCACGGTGTGGGAGGTCGGCGGCGTGCGCATCGCATCGGTCCGCGTCATGGTCATTCTGATCACCATTGCCGTGGTGGCGCTGAGCTTCCGCATGATCACCGCCAGCCGCTATGGCCGCGCCCTGCGCGCCAGCGTCGAGGACCGCGACACCGCCGCCCTGATGGGCATTCCGGTGCGCCGCTACATCACTGGCGTCTTCGTGCTCGGCAGTGCGCTGGCCGGGCTCGGCGGCGCGCTGCTGATCGCTCTCTTCCCCATCACGCCGTTCACCGGCGGCACAATGGTGATGAAAGGCTTCGCCGTGGCCCTGATCGGCGGGCTTGGCAACATCTATGGCGCCGTCGCCGCTGGCCTCATCCTTGGCATCGTCGAAGGCTTCAGCGCCGGCTACGGCTTCTCGCAATGGACCGACGCCTATTCCTTCGTGCTGATGATCCTGGTGCTGATCGTGCGGCCGCACGGCCTGTTCGGCGGCACCAGCGGACCCCGGATGGCGTCATGAAGACGGGCAATGCGTTGCGGTCGCTCCTGCCGGTGCTGGTCATCCTGGCGCTGATCGCGGCGGTGCCGCTGTTTTCGCCCTCGAACCGCTTCCTGTCGCTGGCGATTTCGGCCGGCACCAACGTCATCGCGCTTTACGGCCTGTCGGTCCTGTTCGGCCAGACCGGCATCCTGTCGATGGGGCATGCGGCGCTGGTCGGTGTCGGTGCCTACGCGGCGGCGATCCTCGCGCGGGACTTCGGCGTCGGCTTCTGGACGGCACTGCCGGTGGCCGCCTTGGCAAGTGCCGTCTTCGCCATGATCGTCGGCATTCCCTCGCTGCGTGTCGGCGGCCATCACTTCGTCATCATGACCTTCGCCTTCGGCCAGCTGCTCGCCATCGTGCTCACCAATGGCGGCGACTATACCGGTGCGGCCACGGGGCTCGACATCGCCGGTCCGGTCACCCTGTTCGGCGCCGACATGAGCGATCTGACGCGCTACTATTTGATGGTGGTGGCTTTCGTCACGGCAGCGGCGGTGGCGAGCTGGGCGATCATCCATTCCTCCTATGGCCGCACGCTGCGCGCCATCCGCGAAAACGAAAAGCTGGCCGCCTCGCTCGGCATCAATGTCGGCCGCCACAAGATCGGCGCCTTCGTCGTCAGCGGCGTCTTTGCCGGCATCTCCGGCGTGCTGTTGGCCTATTTCCTCGGCCACATCTCGCCCTCGCAATTCTCGTCTTTCCCCAGCATCTACCTGGCGCTGATGGTGATGATCGGCGGGGCAAGGCTGATCGAGGGCCCGCTGGCCGGCGGCATCCTCGTCGCCTTCCTGCCGGAAGTGCTCAACCTCGATCCGGTGCAGTCGCGCATCGTCTACGGCGTCTGCCTGATCGCGGTCATCATGCTTTTGCCCGACGGGTTGATCGGTGGCATCGTCCGAGCACTCCGCGTGGCATTTTCGGGCAAGCCGAAACAGGAGGCGGAGCGCGATGCCGCCCCCTCGGAGGCGCGGCAATGAGCCCGATCCTGGCGATCAGCGGCCTCGGCAAGCAGTTCGGCGGCGTCACGGCTCTTGCCGGCGTCGACCTCGCCGTCGAGGAGGGCGAAATCCTCGGTGTCGTCGGCCCGAACGGATCCGGCAAGACCACACTGTTCAACGTCGTCACCGGCGTCCACAAGCCAAGCGGCGGCACGGTGCTGTTTCGCGGGCGCGACATCACCGGTCTGGCGCCGCACGCCATATCGCGGGCGGGCATCGGCTACACCTTCCAGCAGGCCATGGCCTTTGCCGGGCTTGGCGTGCTGGAGAATGTGCAGATCGCCGGCGAGCACAGGCGGGCAGGGGGCGCCGCCAATCCCTGGCCGACGCCGCAGGCGCTGCTCGATTTCGTCGGCTTGAGCGCGCTCGGCGGCGAAAAGGCCGGCGTTCTGCCCTTCGGCAGCCTGCGCCTGCTTGGCCTCGCGCTGGCGCTGGCCACGCGGCCGTCGTTGCTTCTGCTCGATGAGCCGGCCGCCGGCCTCAACGACCGCGAAACCTCTGCCCTTGTCGGCCTTGTTCGCCAGTTGCCGGGCCATGGCATCACGGTCTGCGTCATCGACCACGACATGAAGCTGATGCAGATGCTGTGCCGGCGCCTTGCCGTGCTCGACTTCGGCTCCAAGATCGCCGACGGGCCGACCGAAAAGGTGCTTGCCGATCCCAAGGTGCTGGACGTCTACCTCGGAGGCGATCTGTGAACCTGCTCGCCGTCTCCGATGTCGTCACCGGCTATGGGCCGACCATCGTCAACCGCGGCGTCTCGCTGACATTGGCCGAAGGCGAAATCGTCACCATTCTCGGGCCCAACGGCGCCGGCAAATCGACCTTGCTCAAGGCCATCGCCGGACTGATCAAACCCCGCGCCGGCAACATCGCTTTCGACGGCGCCGACGTCACCGGGTCCGCCGCCGATGTGATGGCCAGGCGCGGCGTCGTGCTGGTGCCGGAGGGCAGAAAAATCTTCGTCGACATGACGGTCGAGGAGAATTTGCGCCTCGGCGCCTATGCGCGCCGCGACGAGGCGGCCGTCGAGGCCGACTTCCAGACCATGCTTGCCTTCTTTCCGATCCTCGCCACCAAGCGCCGCGACCGGGGCGGCTCGCTGAGCGGCGGCCAGCAGCAGATGCTGGCGATCGCACGGGGGCTGATGACGCGGCCGCGCGTGCTTCTGCTCGATGAACCGTCGCTCGGCCTGTCGCCGCTGCTGGTCAAGGAGATCAAGGCGATCATTCTGGATATCGGCGCGCGCTTCGGCGCCTCGGTGCTGCTGGTCGAGCAGAATGCCGGCCTGGCGCTCGCCGTCGCCTCGCGCGGCTATCTCATGCAGAACGGCCGCATCGTCGTCTCCGGCCCGATTGCCGAATTGCGCGACATGTCGCTGATGCGCGAACTCTATCTCGGCGGTGTGGCAGGGGCACCCGCATGAGCGAGCACTCAGTCGTGGCGGGCCTTGTCGCGCAGATCCTCGAACCGGGCGTAGCTCTTGGCCAGATGGCTGCGCATGGCGCGCCGCGCCGCGTTGACGTCCCGGGCTTCGATCGCCGCGAGGATGGCGCGATGCTCGCGCTGCATGCGCTCGAGATATTTTTCCCGGTCGGCCTCCGTCATCCGGTCGAGCCGCGTCCACTGGCGCGGGATCATGGCGCTGCCGAACGTGTCGAACAGCCGGGTGAAATTGGGGTTCTGGGTCGCCGCCAGAATGGCGCGGTGGAAGCCGAAATCCTCTTCCGAGCCCGATCCGCCGGCACGCACCGCCGCCTCCAGCGCGTCCAGCCGCGAGCCCATCTGCGCCAGCGCCGCCTCGCTGCGCCGCTCGGCGGCAAGGCCGGTCGCCTCGACCTCGATGCCCATGCGCAATTCCAGCACGCGCAGCACCTCGTCGATCGATTCGAGATCGTCGGGCAGGATGGAAAAGGTCCGTGGCAGCGGATCCTTGGCGACGAAGGCGCCGAGGCCCTGACGCGTGGTGATCAGCCCCCGGGCGCGCAACGCTGCGAGAGCTTCGCGCACCACGGTGCGGCTGACGCCGGTGGCGGCGACGATCTCCTGCTCGGTCGGCAGCCTCTGGCCGGGCGCCAGGTCGCCGGACTCGATCTGTGCGATCAGCGTGTTGACGAGCCCGGTCCGCAGGTTGGGCGCCTGCGGTATGGCATCGAAAAGCGTGGTCTCCGCCATCGCGCGGGCTCCGGTCCGGTTCTTCGGCAAAGGCCGATTCTGCTTCGGAAGATTGCATCGACAGGTGCCCGCCGCAAGGTGACGAAAGTTGAGCCCGCCGGCGCGGGTACAGGAGGTTTCGCATGAAAGAACGCATTGGCTTCATCGGCCTGGGCGCGATGGGCGCCGGCATGGCCGACAATCTGCTGCGCAAGGGCTGGCCGCTGACCGTTTGCGTGCACCGCAGCCGCACCGCCGCCGAACGCTTGATCGCTGCCGGCGCCACCGAGGCGGTAAGCCCGCGCGACCTTGCCGCCGCCTGCGACATCGTCATTCTGTGCGTCACCGGCTCGCGCGAGGTGGAAATGCTGGTCAAAGGCCCCAATGGCCTTGCCGCGGCCGGCACACCGTTGCTCATCATCGACTGCTCGACCTCCAATCCCTCATCCACGACAGCACTTGCCGCCGAACTCGCAGCACTTGGCGTGACGCTGATCGACGCGCCGCTGGCGCGCACGCCCAAGGAAGCGGCGGAAGGCAAGCTCGACGTCATGGTCGGCGGCGCGGCCGAAGCCGTCGCCCGTGCCCGCCCGGTGCTCGAAGCCTTCGCTGCGCGCATCATCCACACCGGCCCGACCGGCAGCGGCCACACCATGAAGCTGCTCAACAATTTCGTCTCGATGGGCTATTCCGCGATCTATTCGGAAGCGCTGACGCTGGGCGCCAAGGCTGGCCTGACGCCACAGGTCTTCAACAGCGTCATATCAGGCAGCCGCATGGATTGCGGCTTCTACCAGGCCTTCTTCGATTTCGTCCTTAACCGCAACGAAAACGCCCAACGCTTCGCCATCGCCAACGCGCTGAAGGACATGACCTATCTCGCGTCGTTCGCCCAGGCGGCGGGCGTTGCGAACCCGGTGGGCGCCGTGGTGCGCAACGGTTTTGCGACGGCGGTCGCCACCGGCCACGGCGAAAAGTTCGTGCCGGCGCTGTCGGATATTGTCGCGGGGCTGAATGGGGTGTCGCTGGTGGAGCCACCGGCGGAATGACGGCAGGGCCGATTATTGCAGCCAATTACCAGCGATCACCCCAGCACGGGCGGAGTAGGATCGTAGCCGATTGACACTATCCCCGGATGCCGGTGGGCGATGGCGAGTATCTGGGTCTCTAGCTCGCAATTATAGGCCATGAGCGCCTTCACGGTCTCAAGCGGACTGTCGTAGCGCGCGATGAGCTTCACGGCTTCCGAATGGAGCTCGGCTTTCGCTTCGTCGTCAAAGTGCATCGTGCCCATAGCGGTCCCTCCTAGCGTGTCGCGCGGCGAGGGGTGGTGAGTGCATCAAGCCGTTCCTGAAGATGCCCGTTGAGCACGATCATTTCCTTGAGCGCCTTCATCACATCGCCCTTGTGGACGGCGATGAAATCCTCGGCGTGAGCCTGGAGAGCGGCCTCCTGGCGACTGTTCAGTGTCACGATGCGGTCCATGGCTAGTACTCCAAACGCTGCATGGCCACAGTGAACAAAAAGGGAACATAAATGTCAAGGGCGAATTGACTTGGCGAGGAACTCATTCCTATTTTGCTCATGGCGCACCACCGGGCCGGGCTGGTTGGGATAGATGTCGATGGACGGCTCAAGGTTGCCCAGGATGTCCCGCAGAGTCCGGGTCCATTGGCGGATGGCCTCTTGAGATGTGGTGATGTTATAGAGGTTGCACATGGCCACACTTTGCCGTGAGAGCGAACCGGCGACTAGCCGAAAAATTCGGACGAAATAGCGCCTAGGACGAACCGCTATCCCCCAGCCCGCCCGCGCACAGCCTTCCTCAATCGTGAATGCCGCACCGGAGACGGCACCTCCTGCGCCGGCGCTACCGGCTCCGCCGCCTCCCCATCATGCAATCCCACCCGCAGCGCCGCGCCTGCCAGATGGTCGCGCATGGCCGCTTGCGCGCCTTCGGCGTCGCCGGCACGGATGGCGGACAGGATGCGCTCGTGTTCGCCGAGCGTGATGCGGGCCATATCGTCGGATTTCTGCTGGTTGCCGGCGGCGAGGATGCTCTCGCGCACGCGCTCGGAAACGAAGACCAGGAACTGGCCCATATAGCTGTTGCGCGTCGCTTCGGCGACGGTGCGGTGGAATTCGAGGTCGCTGCGCAGCCAGGCGACGCTGCCATAGGGGGCGGCGCGCATGCCGGCGAGTGCGGCGCCCATCGCGGCGAGATCGGCCTCCGAGCGCCGCTTGGCGGCAAGGGCCGCCGCCTGCACTTCGAGGATGCCGCGCAGCTCGAACAGGTTGCGGAAGGAATCGGCGCGCTGCAGCGCCTCATAGTCGATGGTCAGCACCGTCGGGTTGGTGCTCTCCACCACGAAGGCGCCGCGTCCCTGCTGCGACCAGATGCGGCCCTCCGAGCGCAGCCGCGCGATCGCCTCGCGCACCACGTTGCGGCTCACCCCGAAGGTGGTCGCCAGCGCCTGCTCGGTCGGCAACTGGTCGCCTGGCTTCAGCCGCCCCTGCGCGATCTCGCGCGAGATGGAACTCGCCACCAGAGTGGAGAGGTGTGGACCACGATTGACCTTGTCGAGTTTCAGCGTCATCACTCACCTATAGTCGACGGCGGATGTGGACGCCAGAATGCGGCCATTGCTCAGGATATGGCTGGGATCGAACGCGTCCTTGATGCCCGCGGCAAGGTCGAGCGTCACCGGATCGATGCGTTCGAGGAACGCCTTCTGCTTGACCCGGCCGATGCCATGCTCGGCGCTGATCGAGCCGCCATAGCGGTCGACGACGGCGAAGATCTCGGCTTCCGCCTCCTCGAACAGATGCTCGATCGCGTCCGCGCCCATGCCTTCCGGTGGCACCACATTGAGATGGATGTTGCCGTCGCCGACATGGCCGTAGGTGACGGCCAGCGCGTCCGGGCGCGCCCGCTGCAATTCGAAGAGCGCGTCGGTGACGAAATCGGCGAGCTTCGAGATCGGCACCGAAACGTCGGTGCGCAGATAGCGGCCGCCGCGGCCCTGCCGCTCGACCATGATCTCGCGGTAGAGCCACAGGCGCTCGCCTTGCGCCCGCGTCGATGCGACGAGGCCGTCCTCGACGATATCGGCGGCGCCGTCGAGGAACCCCAGCAGCATGGCGGACAGGTCGATCAGCCCGCCGGAGGAAACCTCGATCAGCACATAGGCCGGGTAGGGCTTGTCGAGCGGGTCGGCAAAATCCTTGCCCTCGCGCATGGTGATCTCGATGCCGCCGCGCAGGATCAGCTCGAAGGCGGTAAGAAGGTCGCTGCAATCGCGCCGGGCGCGGGCATAGAGCGCCATCGCGTCCTCGACGGAGCGCAGGCCGACCAGTGCGGTCTCGATCTGCGTCGGCTTGGGAAACAGCTTCAGCGCGGCCGCGGTGACGATGCCGAGCGTGCCTTCCGAGCCGATGAAGATCTGCTTGAGGTCGTAGCCGCGATTGTCCTTGCGCAGCACCTTCAGCCCGTTCCAGATGCGGCCGTCGGCCAGCACCACTTCGAGCCCGAGCACCAGGTCGCGCGTCATGCCGTAGCGCAGCACGTTGAAGCCGCCGGCATTGGTGGCGACGTTGCCGCCGATGCGGCAGCTTCCTTGCGCGCCGAAGGTGATCGGCAGCAGGCAGTCGTTCTCTTCCGCCGCGCGCTTGGCGTCCTCGAGGATGCAGCCGGCCTCGACCACCATGGCGAAGTCGATCGGGCTGATCGAGCGGATCCGGTTCATGCGCTCCAATGAGATGACGATCTCACCGCCATCGGCAGCCACCGCGGCACCCACGAGGCCGGTCAGGCCGCCTTGCGGCACGACCGCAATGCGCTCGGCATGGCAGAACCGCATCAGCGCCGACATCTCCTCGACCGTGGACGGCCGCGCCACCGCCAGCGGCCGGCCGAAATGGTCGCCGGACCAGTCGCGGCTGTAGCGCGCCAGGTCCTCGTCCGCCGTCAGCAGCCCGCCATCAGGCAGCACGCCGGCAAGGGCTGCGATCAGCGATGCGGAGGAGGGCGGCACGGCATTCATGAATTGACTCTGCACCCCTGGGGAAAACGACTGGACAACCACCGTTCTTGTCGTGTTATCATACAACCCTGATTTAGAACATCAAGCGAGGTCATGTTCCAACCAGCTGTTTGATGTGGATGGTCAGACCAGCAAATCCCTGAATTCGGAGGACTTTCCCAATGAGCGACGCCCCGGGCTTTCGCTATATGCACACCATGATCAGGGTGCTCGACCTCGACAAGTCGATCGCCTTCTACACTGAGGTTCTCGGCATGACCTTGCTGCGCCGTGACGACTATCCCGGCGGCAAGTTCACCAACGCCTTTGTCGGCTATGGGCCGGAAGACAAGGAGGCCGTCGTCGAGCTGACTTTGAACTGGGGCAGGGAAGAGCCCTATGAGATCGGCACCGGCTTCGGCCACCTGGCGCTCGGCGTCAACGACATCTACGCCGTCTGCGCCGAGCTCGAAAAGCGCGGCGCCAAGATCCCGCGCAAGCCCGGGCCGATGCAGCACGGCACCACGCACATCGCCTTCGTCGAAGACCCGGACGGCTACAAGATCGAGTTGATCGGCCTCGACACGATGTGACCCGAGCAAGCGGGGTCGCATCGGGCTTGTGATGCGACCCCGTCCTGTCCGCGCTGGCTTGGGAGGCGGTGCGGATCGATCTGTCACTTGATGACCGCGATCTTGCTGCGGTCGATGGTGATGGCGACGGCGGCGATGAGCACCGCGCCGAACACCATGTTTTCCAGGAAGATGTTGACGCCGACAAAGGTCATGCCGATGCGCACGATCGAGATGATCAGCGCGCCGACTGCCGTGCGGGCAACACCGCCCAGCCCGCCGGTGATCGCGGTGCCGCCGACGATGACGGCGGCGATGGCCGGCAGCAAAAGCTGGTTGGCAAGCACCGGCGAGCCGCTCGACAGCCGTGCTGCCAGCACCACGCCGGCGACAGCGGCCAGCATGCCGGAAGCGGCGAAAGCGATGATCTTGGTGCGGTCGACATTGATGCCTGCCGCCCATGCGGCCGGCTCGCCGGCGCCGACCGCGATCGCCTGGCGGCCAAAACGCGTGTAGCGGAGCGCCAGAAAGGCGGCGATGCCGATGACCGCCGAAATCAGCACCACCACGGGCACGCCGGCAACCGCGGCGTTGATCCAGGCGGTGTTTTCTCGGCCACCTTCCTCAATGGTGATGGCGCGGCCGTTGGAGACCCAGAGCGCCAGGCCGGTCACCACGCCGCCGGTGGCGAGCGTCGCCACGAAGGACGGGACGCGCAGCTTGACATGGACGATGCCGCTCAGCGTGCCGAAGGCAAGGCCCGACAGGATCGCCACCGGGAAGGCGGCAAGGCCGAGCGAGGGCAGCAATTGCGCCAGGATGACGCTGGCCAGCGAGGCCACGGCCTGGATCGACAGGTCGATGCCGCCGAGCAGGATGGCGAAGGTGACGCCGGTCGCCAGGATGAACAGTACGGCGGTGTTGGCAAACAGCAGCGACACGGTCTCGCCGGTCAGGAAGCCGGGCGCGGCGATCTCGATGATCAGCAGAAGCGCGACAAGCAGGACCAGCGGAATGGCGCCTTGCGTCCATTTGCCTTCGAACATCTGTCGGATGGACGTTTCGTTCATCGGCTCACACCATTGCTCGCAGCAAATCGACCTGGTTCGGCTTCTTGCCCGGGCTGGCGTCGAAGCGCGCGGTGATCTCGCCGTCGCGCATCACCAGCACCTGGTGCGACAGGCCGATCGTCTCTTCCAGCGTGTCGGAGATCAAAAGGATCGCCACGCCTTGCGCGGAGAGATCGCGCACCAGTTCGTAGACTTCCTCCTTGGCGCCGACATCGAGGCCGCGCGTCGGGTGGTCGAGCACCAGGATGCGCGAGCCGGCCGTCATCCAGCGCGCCAGCACCACCTTCTGCTGGTTGCCGCCGCTGAGCTTGCGGCAGGCTGCATCGGGGCCGGGCGCCTTGATGCGCAGCCGTTTGATCCAGTCGGCGGCCAGCCGGCGCTCCTTGCCATAGTCGATGGCGCCATGGCGCATGACGCTGGAGAGATCGGCGAGCGAGATGTTTTCCGCGATCGACAAGAACATCACCAGCCCTTCGAGCCTGCGCTCGCGCGGCACATAGCCGATACCCTTGCGCACCGCCGGTTCCGGTGAGGCGAAGCGCACCATGTCGCCGGCGATCTTCATCTCGCCGGCATCATGCTGCAGGAAGCCGCCTATGGTGCGCGTGACCTCCTCGCGGCCGGAGCCGACGACGCCGGCAATGCCGACGATCTCGCCGGCCCTGATATTGAGGTCGACGCCGTGATAGGCGCCGTTGGCGCCCAATCCCTTGGCCTCGACCATGACCGTGTCGCGCGGCGCAAGCTGGCGGGCCTCGCGGTAATATTCCGCCTGCAGGCCGCGCCCGACCATGATCTCGTGCAGCTCCGGCGCCGTGACCTCGGCCGCGCGGTGTTTGGCAACGACCGCGCCGTCCTTCATCGTGTAGACGCGGTCGGAAATCGCCAGCACCTCGTCAAGACGGTGCGAGACGAAGACGAAGCTGGCGCGCGATTTGAGCGAACGCACGCGCGCGAACAGCACCTCGATATCGGCGGCGTTGAGCACCGAGGTCGGTTCGTCGAGCAGGATGAGCAACTGCCGTTCGACCACTTCCTCCAAGGTTAGCGCCTTGGCCAGCTCGACCATCTGGCGCGCCGCGAAGGTGAGTTCGGAGGTGCGCGCCGTGACATCGATGTCGATGCCGATCTTGGCCAACTGGCGGCGCGCCGCCGCGTTCATGGCGCGCCAGTTGACGAGGCCGAAGCGAGTGAAGCGGTCTTCCTCGCCGAGATAGATGTTTTCGGCGACCGTCAGATTGAGCACCAGCGACTGTTCCTGGAACACCATGCCGATGCCATGCCTGGCCGCGTCGCGTGGGCTGCGCATGCGAAGCTGTTCGCCGTCCAGCGTCAGGCTGCCGCCGTCAGGCCGGTAGCTGCCGGCCAGCACGCGCATCAGCGTCGATTTGCCGGCGCCGTTCTCGCCGATCAGGCCGACCACTTCGTTGGGCCGCACTTCGATCGAGACATTGCGCAGCGCCTGGACGCCGGGAAAGTTCTTGATGATGCCGGACGCGTTCAGCATGGCGCTCACTTGACGATCCTGAGGCGCACACGGTCGAGCGACAGCGCTACCGCGGCGATGATCATCAGCCCCTGTACCGTCTGCTGGATATAGGGCGAGATGCCGAGCAGGATCATGCCGTTGGCAAGCACGGTGACGATCAAGACGCCGATCAGCGTGTTGACGACGCCGCCTTCGCCGCCGGTCAGCGCCGTACCGCCGACGACGACGGCTGTGACCGCAGCAAACAGCCTGCCGTCGCCGATGACCGCATGCGATTGGCCAAGCTGCGCGGCGGCAAGTACGCCTGATACGCCGAAGAAGAAACCGGCGAGCGCAAAGGCGGTGATGCGCACGCGGGTCACGTTCACTCCGGAGAGCTTGGCCACATCCTCGTCACCGCCGATCGCCAATATGTGGCGGCCGAGCTTGGTGTGATACTGGATGATTGCGGCGAGCAGGAAAGCCCCGAACGCGACCCAGACCGCCACTGGCAAGCCAAGGAAACGGTGCAATGCCAGGTCGCGGATCGAGGCGTCGTTGAGCCGGATCGCCGAGCCGCTCAGCATATAGACCGACAGGCCAAGGCCGATGAACCACATACCGAGCGTCGCCATGAAGGAGGGGATGCGCAGCATGGTCTGGATGAGCCCGCTGACGAAACCCATTGCGGTGCCGGCGACCACGGCGGCGACCACCGCCCACCAGCCATAATCGTTGCCGTTCGCGTCATTGGCGGCGAGCAGCACCACAACCATGGCCGACACCGACAGGGTGCCCTCGACCGAGAGGTCGATGCTGCCCATCAGGATGATGAAGGTCAGCCCCATCGCCAGCGTCAGCGGCACGGCGGCCGAGTTGGCAAGCCGCACCAGATTGCGCAGTTCGATGAAGTTGGGATTGGCGATGGCGATCAGTACGCAGAGCACGATCAGTACCGCCAGCGGCGCCAGGCTGCGCCAGCGCCTGCCACCGAACACAGCGGCGATACGGCCGGGGATCAATGTCATAAGCGTTGTCCGCTCGATGTCCGAAACGGACTTCAGGGGTTCTGTATGGATTGTCAAGAAACCGCTTCCCGTCTGCTGAAAAGGGGAGCGGGCCGCCAGGGAGCAGCGGCCCGCCCGGCGGTCAGGTGCGGATGGCTCCGGTCACCCGGCCCCACAGATCGTTCCAGTCGATCTCCGGTTTGGCGTCGACATTGGTCTTGTAATATTCCTCGACATTGTCGTGCGAGATCAGCACCGCCTTGCCGTAGAATTCACGGTGTTCCGGCGGTTCCTTGGTCGGATCGAACTTGCCGATCTTTGCGTTGTAGCCGATGGCGAGACCCATGCCGCCTTGCCAGAACGGATCGGAGGTGACGGTGCAGGCGAATTCGCCGGTGCGCACCGCATCAACCGCCGTCTTGATGCCGTCGACGCCGACGATCGGCACCTTGCCAGCGAGGTTTTCGGCGCGCAGCGCTTCGAGCGCGCCGGAGCCCATGTCGTCATTGGCGGCCCAGATGCCCTTGATGTCGTCGCCGAAGCGGGTGAGCAGGTTGCCCATCAGGTCGAAGGCCTCGGTCGATTTCCAGTTGGCGACCTGGAAGTCGAGCAGCTTGATGTCAGGATTGGCGGCCAGCGCCGCGTCGAGGCCCTTCTTGCGTTCGATCGCCGCCGTGGTCGAGATCAGGCCGCCGAGCGCGACGATGCCGCCCTTGCCGCCGATGGTCTTGAACAGGATCTCGGCAATGGTCTTGCCGCTTGCGATGCCGTCGAACTCGATGTGCGAGACATAGTTCGGGTTGAAGTCCTTCGGATGCAGATCCGCCGGCTTGTTCCACTGCGTCACGACATAGGCGCCGGCCTTGGCGCAGGCTTCGACGATAGGGCGCGCATCCGGCGTGTCGTTGGGATCGGAATTGAGCACCATGTTGCCGCCAGTCTTTGCCAGCATCGCCTTGATGTCGGCGATGCCTTTCTCGCTGTTGCCTTCCGAGACCAGCGTGACATGTTCGAGCCCGGCCCATTTGGCGTAGGCCTCGGCCCCGGTCTTCCACACTGCGTGATAGGGGTTTGAGAGCGAGCGGATCGACGTCACCAGCGTCGGCTTTTCCTGGGCGCGTAAGACCCTCGGCATGGCGAGCGCCGCCACGCCGGCGGTGGCGCCCATCATCAGCGTCCGGCGGCTGACCGAAAGCGTAAGATCTGTCCTGTCCTTCATATTCAAACCTCCCGATTGAAATCTGTTTCCCGCCCGGCGGCATGCGCGGGGAGCGCGGCCGGGCCTCCGATCGATGGATTGCCAAGCTCCTCCACTTGTACGACAACCCTTCAACACGATAACCATACCCTTTCTCTTGACGCGGCACAAGCGACTTGAGATCGTTGCGCAGAGCAGAGCAGGGCGATGATTTCGCGCTGCCAAGGGAGTGAGAATGTCTGACTACATCATCGTCGGCGGTGGCTCGGCCGGCTGCATTCTGGCCGCCAGGCTGAGCGAGGATCCGGACGTTTCCGTCACCTTGCTCGAAGCCGGCCCGCCTGACACCGATCGCTACATCCATCTGCCGGTCGGCTTCTTCAAGATGACGTCGGGGCCGCTGATCTGGGGCTATGATACCGCCCCCGGCAAGGCGATCGACGGCCGCACCATGGTCTATCCGCAGGCGCGCGTGCTGGGGGGTGGCTCCTCGATCAATGCCCAGGTGTTCACGCGCGGTTGCCCGCAGGATTACGACGGCTGGGCGGCTGATGATGACTGTACGGGATGGAGCTACGCCGAGGTGCTGCCCTACTTCATCCGCTCCGAGGGCAACGACACCTTCGCGGGTCGTGAGCACGGCATCGATGGCCCGCTCGGCGTTTCCAGCGGCGCCCCTCATCCGCTGACCCGGGTGTTCGTTAAGGCGGCGCAGCAGGCGGGTCTTCCGTTCAGGGCCGATTTCAATGCTGGCGAGCAGGCAGGCACCGGCTTCTATCAGACGACGACGCGTCAGGGGAAACGCTCAAGCACCGCCGTCGCCTATCTCAAGCCCGCACTTGGCCGTCGGAATTTGACGCTGCGCACCGACGCCACGGTCAGCCGCATCGTCGTCGAGAACGGCCGCGCCATCGGCGTCGAGGTCATCGTCAAGGACCGCACCGAACTCTTGCGCGCCGAGCGTGAGGTGATCGTCACCGCCGGCGCCATCGGCTCGCCGAAACTGCTGATGCTGTCCGGCATCGGCCCGGCCGCGCATCTCGGCGCGCACGGTATCAAGGTTGTCCGCGATCTCGCCGGCGTTGGCCAGAACCTGCACGATCACATGGATGTCGACGTCGTCGCCGAGCTCAACGGACCGCATGGCATCGATCGCTACAAGAAGAAGCGCTGGCAGGCCGTCGCGGGCCTCGAATATGCGCTGTTCGGCAAGGGGCCGGTGGCCTCCAACATCGTCGAAGCCGGCGGTTTCTGGTGGGGCGACCGCGCGCAGAAAACGCCCGACATCCAGTTCCATTTCCTGCCCGGCGCCGGCGTCGAGGAAGGCATCGGCTCGGTTCCCGGCGGCAATGGCTGCACACTGAATTCCTACCATGTGCGCCCCCGCTCGCGCGGTAGCGTCACGCTGCGCTCGGCGGACCTGCGCAATGCGCCGGTCATCGACCCCAACCCCTTCGCCGAGCGCTACGATCTCGAGCGCGCCATCGACGGCATCGAGATCAGCCGCGAGATCCTGTCGCAGCCGGCTTTTTCAAAATACATCAGCCGCGAGCATCTTCCAGGCGCGGCCATGCAGGGACGCGCCGCACTCGAAGCCTTCGCCCGCGAACATGGGCGCAGCGCCTATCATCCGGTCGGCTCGTGCCGTATGGGCGGCGATGCCGGGAGCGTCGTCGATCCCGAGCTTCGTGTGCGCGGGTTGCAAGGCCTGCGTGTCTGCGACAGCTCGGTGATGCCAAGCATTGTGTCGTCCAACACCAACGCCGCGGTCATCATGATTGCCGAGAAGGCGGCGGATCTAATCGCCGGGCGCGGCCCTCTGCCTGCGGCGACGGCCTAGTCGTCAAACATCTCACGCGGCGGAAAGTCGGTGCGGCTGTAGTCCGCCACGATGAACTTGCCACCCTGGTAGCGCTCGACCACGGGATTGTCCGTCACCTTGCCGCGCACGCGTTCGGCCTGGTCGTCTGAACTGTCGAGCGGGATCCAGCCGATCTTGTCCCTGGCATCATGCCGCCAGAAACCGCGGCTGTTATTGGACTGGCCCCAGATGACGGAGCAATCGACCCGCTCCGCCGCTGCGCAACGCTCGATCAGCCGCACGAAATCGTCATGCGAAATCCAGGTCGACAGGATGCGTTCGTCCGGCACCTCGGGCAGCACCGAGCCGATGCGGATCAGCACGCTTTCCACCGCATGCTTGTCGAAGTAGAGCCGCGCCAGCATCTCGCCATAGGCCTTCGACAGGCCGTAATAGCCGTCGGGCCTGAGCAGGCAGTCTTGATCGAGGATCTGCGTCCGCTCGTAGAGGCCGACCGCATGGACCGAAGACGGGAAGACCACGCGCGCCTTCCGGCTGCGTGCCGCCTCGTAGATGTGGAAGCTGCCGCGAAAATTGGGGCCAAGCACGGTCTCGAAGGATTGCTCGGTGGAGATGCCACCGAAATGCAGGATCAGGCCGCAACCCTCCGCCAGATCGTTCACCGCCTGCTGATCCTCGAGATCGGCGATGGTGAAGCTTGCGTTTGGCGGCAGCGGGATCGGTAACGGCACGACATCGGTGAGCCGCAAGGTCCAGCTCAGCGCCGCCAGCCGGACTGAGAGCAGGCGCCCGATCGTGCCGGAGGCTCCGGTCACCAGGACCGGTTTGTCGGTCAGCATCACATCCAGTCCTTTCGCTGAGACCGCGGACATGTTCGCGCTGATATGGCAGGGCGAATGAAGACTGGTCGTGGCGAGCATTCCGCAAATGTCATCATATCACCGTATAAATAATCGGTTGCCAAGGACGGCGGTTCGTTTATTGCTTGGTGGCGATGAAACGTTCCTTTGGCCTTCCCCCGCAGATCAGCCGCACGGCGCAGGTTGCGGACTGGTTTGCGCGCGAAATACGTGCCGGCCATATGACGAGCGGCGAGAAACTGCCGACCGAGCAGGAATTGATCGCGCAATTCGGTGTCAGCCGCACGGTGATCCGAGAAGCCATGGCTTCTCTTCGATCGGAAGGGCTCGTCGTCAGCCGCCAGGGTTCTGGCGTGTTCGTCGCCGACCATCAGGCCAACACCACGTTTCGCATCGTCTCCGACGAGCTGCACTCGCTGACCGAAGTCCAGAACGTGCTGCAGCTCCGGCTGGCGGTGGAACAGGAAGCCGCCGGAATCGCCGCCGAGAAACGCAGCGACGACGACCTTGCCCGCATGCGCGACTGCCTCGACGCCATCGATGCCTCGATCGCGGCGGGAGAGAGCGCCATCGAGCCGGATTTTGCCTTCCATCGGGCGATCGCCTCGGCCACCGGCAATCCCTATTTCGAACGCTTCATGCATTTTCTCGGCCCCGTCGTCATTCCACGCCAGCTGATGCGTCCGCGCGACGAAACGCCGGAGCAGCGGCGGCACTATCTGGAACAGGTCCAGATGGAGCACCGCCGCATCTATCAGGCCATCGAGCGGCAGAATGTCGAAGCCGCCCGCTTCACGTTGCGCGAGCATCTGGAGGCTGGCCGGGAACGCTATCGCCGCATGGTCGACGGTTCGGCCCGATCGTAGCGCGCCGTCAACTCGGGTCTTCGATCCACTCCAGCAAATCATCCCGTCCTACGCCAGCTCCGCGACCGGCATCTCGCAGGACTGCATGAGATCAGCGAGCTGCCGCTCCTCATCATCAGTCAGGTCGAGAAGCGGCGACCTGACCGGGCCGCAATCGATGCCGGCGATGCGCGCACCGGCCTTGACGATCGACACGGCATAGCCGGCGCGTCGGTTGCGGATGGCGAGGTAGGGCAGGAAGAACGAGCGGATGAGGTCGTCGACTTCCGTCTTGTGGCCGGCGCGCAGCGCATTGAAGAAGCGCAGCGCTATCGCGGGCGCGAAATTGTAGATGGCCGACGAATAGGTCGTCATGCCGATGGCGGCCGCCGCACTCGCATGGACCTCGGCCGTCGGCATGCCGCCGATAAAGACCAGCCGGTCGCCCATTCGGTAGCGCGTGGCGGTGAGTAACTCGATGTCGCCGACGCCGTCCTTGAAGCCGATCAAATTAGGGCAATCCTGAGCCACACGCTCGAGCGTCTCGGGTGTCAGAATGGCATTGTCCCTGTTATAGGCGATCACGCCGATGCCGACCGAGCGGCAGATGGCGGTCAGGTGCCGGCGCAGGCCCTCCTGCTCCGACTTGACCAGATAGGGGGGCAGCACCAGCAACCCGTCGGCGCCATTGGCCTCGGCGGCCTTGGCAAACTCCACCGCCATATGCGTGCCGTAACCGACACCGGCCAGCAGCGGCATCGTATCGGGCACTTCGTCCGATGCCGCCCGCACAACACGCTTGTATTCCTCGAGCGTCAGCGAAAAGAATTCGCCGGTACCGCCGGCGGCGAAAAGCCCGCTGGCGCCGGCAGCGCCTTGGCTGGCGACATGGGCGCGGTAGCCGTCCTCGTTGAAGCCGCCGTCATCATCGAAGAAGGTCAGCGGAAAGGACAGCAGCCCGCGGCCAAGGGATCTGGTCAGTTCGGTGGGTGAGAATGTCAAAACGAATACTCCGTGCGAGGGGCCGGGCCGATGGTGGTCGGGCCGGCGGGGATTGGTTCAGCCGCGAGGCAGGTTCATACGAGGCCCGGCCGTACTTCAGCCGCGGCGGCGTCGATCGCCTTGCGGCCGAGGCCCGATTTGACGATGCGGATCAGCTCCTCCTCGCTGGTGTCGGCGGTGGACGCGTCCAGCGCGACCTCGCCCGAATGCAGGAAGTTGATGCGGTCGCAGACTTCGAAAATCTGGTTGTAGTTATGGACGATCAGGATCACCGAGACCTGGCGCTGCTGGCGCAAATTCTGGATAAGCCCCAGCACATGCGCGCTCTCGCGCACGCCCAGTGCCGCCAGCGGTTCGTCAAGCACCAGGATCTTCGGTGACGAATAGATCGAGCGGGCGACCGCGATGCACTGGCGCTGCCCGCCCGACAGGAGATCGACTGTGCTGTTGACGCTGGGGATCGAGATGCCGAGCGTATCGAGATAGAGCTGCGCCTGTTCGCGCATCTTCCTGTTGTCCAGCAGGTTCAGGCCAAGGAAGCGCTTGTGGTACTCGCGGCCCAGAAACATATTGTGGAAGACGCTGAGGTCGCCGATCAGAGCCAGGTCCTGATAGACGGTTTCGATGCCTTGGGCGCGCGCATCGCGCGGCGAGGCGAAACGCACCTCCTTACCTTGCGAGACGATCGTGCCGGTATCGGGCTGGTGGAAGCCGGACAGGATCTTGATCAGCGTCGATTTACCGGCGCCATTGTCGCCGACCAGCGCCAGGACTTCACCCTGGCGCAATTTTATCGAGACGTCGACGAGGGCGGTGACCGCGCCGAAACTCTTGGAGATGTTGGACATCTCCAGCACGACGGGCGAATCCTTGCTGAGGGGTGGAATATCTTGCGTGTTCATACGCGCCTCCGTGTGCGCAGGCGGTCGACCTGGATTGAGAGGATCATGGCGGCGATGATGGCGGCGCCGAGATAGATGTCGGATACGGTGGCCTGCGCGCCGATCATCACCAGGCCGTTGTTGAGCGAGGCGACGACAAAGGCGCCGATCAGCGCACCGATGACCGTGCCGGAGCCGCCCAGCAGCGAGGTGCCGCCGATGACCGCCGCGGCGATCGCCTGCGGGGTGAGGAACGGGCTGCCGGCCTGCGGATCAGCCGAGGTGAACTGCGCGGTGTTGATGATGCCGGCGAAGGCGGCGAAGCCGCCGGCGATCATGAAATTGTAGATCTTCATGCGGTCGGTGCGCACGCCGATCTCACGCGCGCCGATGATGTTGGAGCCCGTCGCGATGGTGTGCAGACCGAAGGTGGTGCGGTTCAGAACCAGCGCCAGCACCAGCACCAGCACCGCCGCCCACAGGAAGGGCGTGAAGGCGGTGATGCCATGCCAGGACAAGAGCGCATCCGATGGCTGGTAGAGGCTCTGTCCGAAGATGGCGTTGAAGGGTTGCTCGACCGGCGCCACGATCGGCTGGCTGTTGTAGATTGAGACGACGATGCCTTGCAGGAAGAACAGCATGCCGACGGTGGTGATCAGCGACGGCACCTTGAAGCGCACGGTGATGATGCCGTTGATGGCGCCGACCAATATGCCGATCAGCACGCCGATCAGCGCACCCACGGCGAGCGGCACGCCATAGGTGACCGACAGCAGAGCCATGACATAGGGGGCGATCGAGAAGATGGCGCTGAGCGACAGGTCGATCTCGCCGGTGATCATCAGCATGACTTCCGCCGCGGCGATCAGGCCGAGCCGGCCGGTGTCGCGCAGCACCACGCTCATGAATTGCGGCGACAGGAAGCCGCCATCGCTGCCGAACTGGAAATAGATGACCAGCACGATGGCGACGACGGCGATGCTGGCCTCGCGATAGCGCGAAAGCAGGATCAGCAGCCTTTCCGTCATCGTGTGCGGGACCTTGACGCCGGTCTTCTTCGCGGGCTTGGTTTCTGTGGGCGGCACTCTTGTCTTCCTGATTTCGAACTTCTTCTTGATTTCGAATTTTGGGCGAAGAAGAGGATTTGCGATGAGGCGAAAGCAGCCAGGTCGGCAGCCGGCGCCGCCCCCGCCACATCATGCGAAATGACGCGGCGAGGGCAGGCGTTTCACAGGGTTGACCGTGTCAGGTCGGCTCGACGTCGCTGCGGCCCTCGAAGCGCGATTTGCCGACATAGGCGTCGACATTGTCCTTCGTCACATAGGCCTGGCTGGTGTCGCTGTTGGCCGGGCCGACGAGACCGCCGGAGAGCTTGTAGAGGTACATCTGCTGCACCGGCAGGAAGCCCTGCAGATAGGCCTGCTGGTCGGTGGTGAAGTTGACGTCGCCGGCCTTGATGAAGTCCAGCGTCTGCGGGAACAGGTCGAAGCCGGCCACCGCGCCGCCTCCCTTCACCAGGCCGTATTTGTTGGACACGAAACCGCAGGCATAGGTGTCGGAACCGCCGGTGCCGAACAGGCCGTTGACGTTTTTGTGGCTGAGATAATAGCTCTCGACGCGCGAGATTTCGGTTGCCGGATCCGGACCGGTGTTGACGACATCGTAGGTGACGCCGCTGTTACTGTCCTTGATCGCCTGGATGTAGCCGTCGAGACGCGGCTGCGTGTTCAGCGAGCCGGGCACGCCGATCGACAGCATGACATGGCCGCCCTTGGGAATCAGCTTCAGCCACTTCAGCGCCGAGTTGTAGCCGGACTGATAGAGCGGCTGGCCGACATAGGAGAGCCGCTTGTTGGGGCTGCCGACCGGCACGTCGGCGTTGAAGGCGACAACCGGGATACCCGCCTGCGCGGCCATGTCGGTGGCGGCGTCGAAGGCCGTCGGATCGACCAGGCACACCGCGATGCCGTCCGATTTCTGCGCGATCGCCGTCTGCATGGCGCTGACCATTTCGGAGACGACGTTCTTCTGCGAACCTGTCCACTGATAGCTGCAGCCGAAAGCCGCGCAGGCATCCTGGATGCCGTAGACCGTTGGCGTGAAGAACTGGTCGAGCGTCACGTGGCAGACGAAGTGGAATTTGTAGGGCTTCTTCGGCAGGCCGGGCGATGAATCGGCTGCTCGTGCGGCACTGATGCCGCCGGCCAGACCTGCACCTGCCAGTCCGCTGGCGAGGCCTGCGGCACCGAGGCCGAGCTTCCCGGCCAGTGCGAAGGCACTGCGCCGGCTGATGCCGGCATTCACCATCTCCATCAGATCTTTCGTCTCGTCGTCCATGCGTTCCTCCCTTGTCGCTTTGTAGGCATCGCTACATTTGTCATCTGGTTACATTGTTATATGACAACTTTTGTGTCAATGCTTTTTCGCCGCCGAGCTCAGGACGGCCCTCTGCGGCCTAATGGCGCGAAGGCGGCCTTCTGGGCGGCACAAATGGACGATCAGGGATTACAGGAAGAGAAAATGGCTGGAATCGAATTCAGGGCTGTTAGCAAGGGCGGCCTGAAGGTGACGACGATCGGGCTCGGTGGCACGGGGCTCGGCAACATGTACCGCGCCGTCGACACCGATGCGGCGGTGAAGACTGTGCAGGCGGCCTATGACAATGGCATCCGCTATTTCGACACCGCACCTGTCTATGGCTTTGGCGTCAGCGAGACGCGTCTGGGCCTTGCCATCAAGTCGCTGCCCCGCGCGGACATCGTCATCTCGTCGAAGATCGGCTACGACCTCGTGCCGATCCCGCCCGAAGAATTGAAGCCGGCGCTGTGGGACCAGCCCGGCTCCTTCCGCGCCGAATTCGACTATTCGCGCGATGCGGTGATGCGTTCGCTCGAGGGCACGCTGAAGCGGCTGGACACCGACTATGTCGACATGGTCTCGATCCACGATCCCGACGAGGCCATTCATTTCGGCCCCGGCGAGGATCCCTATGCCCGGAGCCGCTTCCGGGAAGCCATGGACGGCGCCTATCCAGCGCTCGACGAACTGCGCTCGCAAGGCGTCATCAAGGCGGTCGGCGTCGGCATCAACCAATGGCAGATGCTGTCCGATTTCGTCGTTGCCGGCGCCTTCGATTATTTCCTGCTCGCCGGCCGCTACACGTTGCTCGAACAGGAGCCACTGGCGACCCTGCTGCCGCTCTGTGAACAGCGCGGCACGAGGATCATTATCGGCGGCCCCTACAATTCCGGCATCCTGGCGACGGGCGCGGTCAAGGGCGCGACCTTCAACACCAGGCCGGCTCCCGAGCCGGTGCTCGAACGCGTCCGCCGCATCGAGGCGGTGTGCGCCAGCCACAAGGTTTCGCTGCCGGCGGCGGCGCTGCAGTTCCCGCTCGGCCATCCCCTGGTGTCGAGTGTCATCCCGGGCGCCCGCTCTGCCGAGGAATTGAAGCAGAATCTGGCCTATCTGCGGGAGGATATTCCGTCGGAGCTATGGGCTGATCTCAAGCAAGCCGGATTGGTTGCGGCCGCTGCACCGACCTCTTGAGCGCCCGCCGATGACCTGAAGAATGGACGCTGGATCAGTTCACCGTCTCACGGAAAAGGCGAACTGCTCTAAGTCTTTTGTCTTGCTCTGGTAGCGGAGGGGTGGCGCTGAAGCGAGGCCGCGAGGAGGCATCTCGATAAACCGCATCCACCGTTTCTGTCGCGGGGAATAGCTAGCGATGCACAAGCCTCGGCGAGCGGACGGCACTGTGGAACCAGTCCTGGGGAAAGCACAGCGAACGCGTCTTATGGCACGGGCGGATGTAGTTCTCCTCGGTCAGCCCGCCATCCAGCCGCCGTCGACCATCAGGTTGATGCCGGTGACGTAGCTTGCCATGTCGCTGGCAAGGAACAGTGCGGCACCTGCCACGTCATTCGGATGCCCGAGCCGCGGCCAAGGCGTGCGGCGGTGTGAATAGTCGAGCGCGCCAGGGTCGTTGGCAACGCCTGGCTTGCCGGTGATGATCTTGCCGGGTGCGATGGCATTGCAGACGATCAGGTCGTCGGCGTGGTCAACGGCGATCTGCCGTGTCATCTGCACGATGCCGCCCTTGCTCACCGAATAGGGGAAGTCGCCCGGGCAGGCCACCATGCCATGCTGCGAGGAGAGGTTGATGATACGGCCGCGCACGTCGTTGACCGGCGCCTGGGCGAGCATCTGTATCACCGCCCGTTTCGAGCAGTAGAAGAATCCGGTCAGGTTGACGCCGATGACGCGCTGCCATTGTTCCGGCGTGGTGTCGATCAGATTGGTGCTGGTGTAGATCGCGGCGTTGTTGACCATCACGTCGAGCCGTCCGAACTGCGTGACCGTCGCACCGACCAGCCCATCGACGGCGCTCCAGTCGGAGATGTCGGTCCGGATGTAAACGGCAGCTCCGCCGGCCGAGCGGATCAACTCCACGGTGCTCTCACCGCCCTCGATCGGCTGCTCGACCGTGTCGGCGATGACGACGTTCGCGCCCTCGGCCGCGAATTTCAGCGCGATCGCGCGGCCGATGCCGGAACTGCCTCCGGTGACGATGGCGGTCTTGTCTGTGAGCAGGGGCATGGTCCTCAGCTTTCCCGGGTGACAATATTTCCAACGCTCGGGCCAATCAGTTTTCCCTCGCGCACGATCTCACGACCACGCAGGAGGACGCTTGTCAGCCGTGCCTGGACCGTCCAGCCATCGAATGGTGTATAGCCCGCTCGCGACACCTGATCGGCATTGGCGATCGTGCTCGACTGGCGGGGATCGAGGATGAGGATATCGGCATCGTGGCCGGTGGCGATCCGTCCCTTGCGCCGGCCGAGGCCGAAGCGCTCGGCTGGATTGCTGGCACACATGCGTACCACATCCGGCAGCGCTATCAGCCCTTCCTCGACCAACCTCAGCACGGTTGGAAGCAGCGTCTGCAGCCCAGGCATGCCGCCCGGAATGTCGGCGAAAGCAGCATAGCGCGCGGCCTTTTCGGCCGGTGCATGCGGCGCGTGGTCGGTGGCGATGATGTCGATCAGGCCGGCGCTCAGCGCCGCGCGCAGCGCGTCGACATCATGCGGCGAACGCAGGGGCGGAGAGGCCTTCAGATTGGCGCCTTGTGTTTCGTAATCCTGCGCTGTGAAGAACAGGTTCTGCGGCGTGGTTTCGACGCTGGCGTCGGCCATGCCGCGCAGCCGGCTCCACGCCTCGACGCCGAGTTCGGAATTGACCTGGCGGACGTGAATTCTGGTCTCGGCCGAGGCGGCGGCGGCAAGCGCGCGGGCAATGCCGTTGGCCTCCGCCAGCGGCGGCCGGCTGGCCTGAAAGGCGGCGATGGTGCCGGAACGGTCACGCAGTGTGCTGCCGGTCAGGATCGATTGATCGCCCGGCGAGATGCCGATCAAAGTGTCGCTGCCGACGAAAGCTCTCAACGCTTCGGCCACGGCGTCGAGCGTCGCGAACAGGAAGTCATCGGGCACATCGGCTGTGAACAGTTCGAATGAGACCGGCGCGAGATCGAGCAGGCCTGAGACGTGCGACAGGTCGCTGCTGACCACGGCCTGGAAGCCGACATCGACATGGATGCGGCCATCGGTCATCGCCATCTTGTCGGCAAGCTGTTCGGCCGTGGCCGTCCACGGCTCGTCGGTCGGCATGTCGAGCACCGTCGTCACACCGCCAAGGGCCGCGGCATGCGTGCCGGAGGAAAAGTCCTCCTTGTGCGTCAGTCCGGGCTCGCGCAGATGCGCATGCGCGTCGACCAGGCCGGGTAGCAGATAGGCACCGGCCGCATCGACAACGGTCCTGGCCGAAGCCGTCTCGCCGGGCGCGATCCTTGCCACGATGCGGCCGTCGGTGATGCCCACGTCGCGCCGCTCGAACCCTTCGGCGTTGACGATGGTGGCTCCCCGGATCAGCGTTTCGAACATGTCGCCGTTCTCGTTGCTCTTGTCAGCCGCGCCGCTCGAAGCCGGCATGATTGTCCAGCCAGAACCGGGCAATGTCTTCGCGCCGCATAAAGGCAGCGGTCGGGTTCTGCTTCACATGCTCGATCACCTCGCGCAGCCCGGACGCCCGGTTGGGCTGGCCCATCCAGCGCGCGTGGATGCCGATCGTCAGCATGCGGCCGCCGGTTTCGTCCGCCTCGTCGAGCATGTAATCGATCGCCGAGCGGCAATCCTCGGCGAAGTCGCGCGGATTGCTGTAGCCGGGCGCCACCAGATAGCGGCTGTCGTTGAGCGTCTTGGAATAGGGCACGACCAGGATCTCGGTCCCCCGATGATCGAGGAAATAGGGCAGGTCGTCGTTGCAGGGATCGGAGTGGTAGAGGAAGCCGCCTTCCTCGACGAGCAAATCGCGCGTGTTGATGCTGGGCAGCGAGCGGCAGTTCCAGCCGAGGGGGCGCCTGCCCAGCAGCTTCTGGTAAAGCGCGATCGCTTCATGCAGGTGGCGCTTTTCCTCGCTGCGCTCCATGGTCGTGTAGTCGATCCAGCGCAGGCCGTGGCCGAGCAGATCGTGCCGCCGCGTCTTCATCCATTCGACGAAGGGCGGGTTCCGGTCCAGCGCTACCGCGCAAGCGGAGATGGTGATCGGGATGTCGTAGCGATCGAAGAGTCGTGCCAGCCGCCAGACACCGGCGCGGCTGCCATATTCGAAATGCGTCTCGGTGCCGAGATCGCGCACCGGCGGGCTGGAGGTGAGATTGTATTCGCCCCAATTGTCGTTTCGGCCGTCCTCCAGCCAGGAGTACTCCGAGCCTTCCTCGTAATTGAGCACGAGGTTGATGGCGAGCTTGACGCCGCCGGGCCAGGTCATGAAGGGCGGGCGCGGACCATAGCCAACGAAATCCCTCGGCTGGGTCGGTTGCGAGGCAGCGCTCGGCGTCATGGCAAGTTCCTCTCAGCTCGTTTCGTTGGCTTCTATCCAGTCCATGTAGGCGTGGAAGGCTTCCTTGCCGGGGCGCGGCCGCCATGTGGTGTCGCGTAGGATGCGGGCGATGTCATACGCGCCCCACATGCCGCCTTTCAGTCTCACATCCTGGACGATGTTGGCGTTTTCTCCGGATGTCACTTCGGCCTTCAGTCCGGGCACGCGTTCCCTTGCCCAGCCGATGATCTCGCCGATGGTCTGGCTCGAGCCGGAGCCGATGTTGTAGTGGCGGTAGTTGAGGCGCGGCGCATCGATCAGCGCGAGGATCGCGTCGGCAACGTCGGTCGAGGCGACATAGTCGCCGACAGGCTCCAGGCTGTTCGGCCTGATCGTCTCGCCGGCCAGAGCCATATGCGCGACGCGGTTGGGAACATGGCGAAAGTTGCGGCTCTCGGTCGCGCGGTCCATCGGGCCGTAGACCGAAGCAAGCCGCACCGAGACAGCCGACAGGCCGAACAGGTCGGCATAGCGGTTGGTCACCATCTCGGAGGCGAATTTCGAGATGCCGTAGAGCGTCAGCGGCGCGACATAGCCGTCTTCCGGCAGCGGCTCGCCGCCCCAGTCGGGTCCATTGTGACGGTAGACGGAGCCGGAACTGACATAGACGAAGCGCTTTACCTCCGGCCTCGTGCGCGCCCAGTCCAGCACTCGCACGGTGCCCATCAGATTGACGTCGACGATGCGGGCAGGGTCTTCCGCCTCTGGCTGGCGTTTTGCCTCGGAGGCGCTGCCGCGCGAGATCGGCGTGATCGTCGCGCCATGCACGATTGCCGTGATGCCATGCTTGTCGAGTGTCGCGGACCAGGCCTTCGGGTCGAGCACATCGGCAGCGATCACCGTGAGCCGGTCGCGTACCGGGGCGAAATGCTTTTCGGCCGCCGTGTCGAGGCCGGACCGGTCGAGGATCACGGCCCGGGCTTGCGGATCGCGGTCGAGCCAGGCGCGCGCGACCACGCTCATGACAAAGCCGGTGCCTCCAGTGACGAGTAGCGTCATGCGAACTCCTTGGTGGTTGAACGATGAGGGTCAGCGCGTCGCATAGCCGCCGTCCACGAGCATGTCGGATCCGGTGACGAAGGATGCATCCGATGACAAAAGGAAGGCAGCCGCCGCGGCGATCTCATCCGGCTCCGCGATGCGGCCGAGCAGATGCGCGGGTCCGAGACCTGCATTGGCCGCCTCGAAGTCCGGAAATCTGCGCAACAGGCGCGTCGTCGCCACCGCGCCCGGCGACAGGCTGTTGACGCGCACCTTATCCGGCGCATGGTCGACCGCCATCGCCTTGGCAAGATGGATCAGTCCCGCCTTGGCGGCGCAATAGGCGACGGCCCTGGTCGTCGCGACCCGTCCGAACTGCGATCCGATGAACACCACCGACCCGCCGCCACCCGCGGCCATCAACGGCACCGCGTACTTGCTTATCAGGAACGCGCCGGTCAGGCTGACGTCGAGCTCGCGGCGCCAGGACTGTTCGTCGAGATCGACGACGGTGGCGTTCGTCGACGGCGCGGCAGCGTTGTGCACCAACCCGTCGAGCCGGCCGAATTTTTGTCTCGCGAATTCGACGGCGTCCCGGGCGGAACCGATGTCGGTCACGTCACATTGGCAGGCGGCAGCCGAAGGACCAAGTATACCGGCAAGCTGTGTCGCCGGCAGAAGATCATGGTCGGCACAGACGACGCTGGCGCCTTCCGAAACACAGCGTCGGGCAATGGCGGCGCCAATGCCGCTTGCGGCGCCCGCAATCAGGACAACGCTGCCTTGCAGTCGGTTCATCGCGGCGACCTCAAACCCGTTCCTCGGCGCTTTGCATGACCGGTGCCGTGACCGGCCGGCGCAGAAGATTGTAGCAGGCCGCGAGCGTGACCAGGGCAGCGCCGCCGCCGAGCAGCAGGAACATGGCGGGAGGCCCAAGATGCGCCATCAACCCCGCGGCGACACCCGGCGTTGCCACATTGCCGATCGAGTAGAGCAGAAGCAGCGTGCCGGAGGCGGCGACCATGTGCCGGCTATGAAGCTGAGACGCGCCGAAGGCCATCGCCACAGGATAGATCGTCAGCGCCGTGGCGCCATAGAGGAAGAACAGCACGAAAAGCAGCGGCACCGACAGGGTGCCGACCCATGCGATCGCGGCGCAGGCCGTCACCGACACCAGCCCTTGCGCCAGCAGCATCAGGCGGCGGTCGAACCGGTCCGACAGCCAGCCGACCGGGGTCTGCGCCAGCATGCCGGCGATGCTTATCGTGGTCACCAGCCAAACCGTGGCCGCCGCCGACAGTCCGATCTGCGTGCCGTAGAGAGGCGTCAGCACGAAGATGTTCATGTTGGTGATGCCAGCCTGGAAAATGGCGACGACCGTCACCGGCGCCAGCCTGAAAAGCGCCAGCGGTCCGAGCCGCCTGTCCGTCTTCGCCCCGGGCGCGGGCGCCGGCTCGGCCGGCACAGGAGGCAGCGTCGGCCAGCGCAGCCCCGCGAAGTTGGGCGTGAAGGCCAGAAGGACCGTCGCGGTCGCGACCAGGAACAGATGCGGAGATTGTGGACCGACCAGCGCGACCAGGATCTGGCCGAGCAGCACGGCAATCGCCGTCGTCAGCATGTAGATCGAGAACATCGCGCCGCGATTGTGCTGTTCGGCATAGAGATTGATCCAGCTCTCGCAGACGACAAACATCGACGCCATCGACATGCCGCCGAGCAGCCGGAAGCAGAACCAGCCCGGCATGAAGTCGGTGAAGACGAAGCCCAGAGCCGACAGCAGCGCTGTCGTCAGGATCAGCAGGAAGGTCCGCTCATGGCCGTAGCGGGCGACCAATGGACGCGTCATCAGGCATCCGATCAGGAAGCCGACCGGATAGGCGGTCAGCACGATCTGCACGATGTCGGGGTCGACGCCGGGTTTGCCGAGGTGGAACGAGACAGCGGTCGTAAGCATGGCGCTGCCGATACAGGCGAGGCAGACGCTTGCCATGATCGGCAGCGTGGCGCGGGAGCGCTCGGCATTCCGCCACAAGCGCATCGCGGATTGAGCGATCGATCCCATGAATGCAGCCGTCGGCCGGCTAGGACGGGCGCCGGAGATCGCAAGCAGGATCACTGACCGACGCCGGACTTTTACGCATTGCGACGGCTCCCCTTGGCAGTCACGCTGGCCGGCGGCTGCTCTCCCTGAGGGAAGCTACACCTCGCCATGCATGCCACAAGCGAAGATTGACACGGCTATGGCGTCATTTTTTTTGGCCATCCCAGTTGCGGAAAACAGGGTTGTGCCGTGCGACAGCCTTTACAGTCCTTTTGCACGCTCCCTACGATAGGTCGCCTGCCGAAGATCGAGAGGAGACCAGGAGATGACGATTGAACGCCTTGAGAATGGCCAACGCTTCTGCCGGGTGCTGCGCTATAACGGTACCGTCTATGTCGCCGGCCTGACGGCGGACGACCTTTCCGGCGACACCACCGCACAGACCAGGCAGATCCTCGGCAAGATCGATACCCTTCTGGCCAAGGCCGGCAGCGACAAGTCGAAACTTCTCAGCGCCCAGATCTGGCTGCGCGACATCGCCGACTTCGAGATGATGAATGCTGCATGGGATGCCTGGATCGATCGCAGCGCCATGCCGGTGCGCGCGACGGTGGAGGCGCGGCTTGCCGGCGACCAGTATCGCGTCGAGATCATGGTCACGGCCGCGGTCGGCTGACGCCGTTTGGGGTGGGAAAACCGAATGCATGAGCTGGTGATCAAAGGCGGACGCGTTGCGCTCGACGACGGGTGGGCCGAATGCGAGATCGCCGTCGACGACGGCCGCATCGCCGCTATTGGCACCAGCCTGGCCGGTAAATCCGTGATCGGCGCCGGCGGTCGTTGGGTCATGCCCGGCGGCATCGATGCCCATTGCCATCTCGACCAGCCGGTCTGGGGCGGGGCCGGCAATGCGGACGATTTCGAGTCCGGCACCATCTCGGCGGCTTTCGGCGGCACGACATGCATCGTCCCGTTCGGAATGCCGGGGCCGGAGATGAGCACTGTCGGCGCCATTGATCGAGCGCTCGATCGCGCCACAGGCCGCGCGGTGATCGACTACGGGCTGCACGCCGTGGTGACCATGGGCACCGGCCCGGATGTAGAGCAACAGCTTTCGCAACTTGCCGGTCGCGGCATCGCCTCGATCAAGCTGTTCATGACCTATCAGGGTTTTGCCGTCGACGACGACCTGTTCTTCAGGGTGCTCGATACTGCCCACAGGCTTGGCTGGATCGTCATGGTCCATGCCGAGAACGATGCCGCGATAAGGCGCACACGCCAGCGGCTGATCGATCTCGGCCGCACCGATATCCGCTACCATGCCGTTGCCCACAGCGAGACGATGGAGCGCGAGGCCACGCATCGTGCGCTGGCCTTCGCCGAGATGACAGGCGCGCGCATGACCATTGTCCACGTCTCGTCCTGGCAGTCGGCCGAGGAGGTGGCGCGAGCGAGGACGCGCGGCGTCGGCGCTATCGCCGAGACCTGCCCGCAATATCTGTTCATCGGCGCAGCCGACCTCGACCGCCCGGCCATCGATGCGGCGCGTTTTGTCTTTTCGCCGCCGCCGCGTTCGCCGCGCAGCCATCGGCATCTGTGGCAGGCGCTGATCGATGGCGGCATCGATCTCTGGTCCTCCGACCATTCGCCCTATTTCTTCGCCGACAAGATCGCGAGATCGCAGACGCCCGCCTTCACCACCACGCTGAGCGGCATTCCCGGCATCGAGACTCGTCTGCCGTTGCTCTTCTCGGAAGGGCTGCTCACCGGCCGGCTGACGCTGGACCGCTATCTCGATCTCACCTCCCGCAATGCCGCCGCGATCTATGGTCTGGCCCATGCCAAGGGGCGGATAGCGGTCGGCCTCGATGCCGATCTGGCGCTGTGGGATCCGACCGCGACCTGGACGCTCGGGCATCAGGCGCTGCATTCGCGCGTCGACTTCACGCCCTACGAGGGCAGGAGCGTAACCGGCAAGCCGACCACCGTGCTGGTGCGCGGCGTGCCGGTGGTCGTGGACGGCAAGCTCCAGGTGCGGCCGGGGTTCGGACAATTCGTAGCGCGCACCGCCGCCGATCCGGCTCTTTCGCGAAAACCAGTCGAGGAGACGACGCCATGGCTCGATGCCTGACTATTGCGGTTGCCCAGACCGGACCCATACAGCGCAGCGCCTCGCGTGCCGAAACAGTCGATCGCCTTGTCCTTCTGCTGGAACAGGCCGCCGTCGCAGGTGCGGAGATTGCTGTATTTCCCGAGATGGCGCTGACCACCTTTTTTCCGCGCTGGCGCATTGACGACCAGGCGGAGATCGACGCCTTCTTCGAACAGTCGATGCCAGGCCCCGAAACGCAGCGCCTCTACGATGCCGCCGCGCGCCTCAAGGTCGGCTTCGCGGTCGGCTATTGCGAGATCGCCAGGGAAGACGGCCACACGCGCCATTTCAACACGATGGACCTTGTCGGCCCGGACGGGCGCTTCATCGGGCGCTACCGCAAGATGCATGTGCCGGGGTCGAGCGAGCCGGAGCAAGGCACCACCACCCATCTCGAACGCCGCTACTTCGAACCCGGCAATCTCGGCTTTCCCGTCTTCGACTATCGCGGCGTCCGTGTCGGCATGGCGATCTGCAACGACCGCCGTTGGCCGGAGACTTACCGCATGCTGTGCCTGAATGGCGCCGAGGTCGTGCTGCTCGGCTACAACACGCCGCTGCTTCTCGACGAAGCGCCGGGACTGGCGCATCTGAGAATGTTCCACAACCATCTGCCGATGCAGGCCGGCGCCTACCAGAACACGCTGTGGGTGGCGGCGGCCGCCAAGGCTGGCCTCGAAGACGGCCAGGCACTGATCGGCGGATCCTGCATCATCGCGCCGACCGGAGAGATCGCCGCGCAGGCGATGTCGCTCGACGACGAGATAATCGTCCATCGCGCCGATCTCGATCTGATCGAGACCTGCCGGAAGGTGAATTTCAACTTCGCGCTCTATCGCCGCCCCGACCAGTACCGGCGCATTTCGGAACCGGTCTGAGATCGAGCGTGATGGGCCTCCTCGAAGCCAATCAGGACACGATGCCGCGCGCGGCCCATCCGCTGTCACTCGGCGAGATCGTCGAGAATGGACTCTGTATCGGCTGCGGCCTCTGCCGTTCGATAGCCACGCCCGATGCCATCGAAATGGTGATGACGCCGGAGGGCCGCGAGCGGCCGGTGGCGAGACAGGCGCTGGACAGGCCGACGCTGATGCGGATCAATGCCGTCTGTCCGGGAACGCGCATCGCAGGTCCGCCGCCAGCCCGATCAGGCGAAACCACGTTGATGGACACGGTCTGGGGACCGGTCGAGAGGCTTGTGCTCGGCCGCGCCGGAGATCCGAGCGTGCGGTTTATCGGTTCCGGCGGCGGGGTGCTGACGGCGCTCGGCCAGTTCCTGCTGAGCTCCGGGCGTGTCAAATTCGTGCTGCATGTCGCGGCGTCACATTCCCAGCCGATGCGCAGCGAAACGCGGCTGAGTTTCGATGCCGCTTCGATGCTCGAGGGCGCGGGCTCGCGCTATGGCCCGGCTGCGACCCTGGTGGATTTCGGCGATATCCTTGATCGCGGCGAACCCTTCGCGCTGATTGCCAAGCCTTGCGACATCACCGCCGTGCGCAACCTGGCGCGGCTCGATCCGCGCGTCGACGAGTACATGCGCTATGCCTTGGCCTTCGTCTGCGGCGGCGCATCGGACCTTTCGAAATCGGAACAGGTGCTGCAGCGTTTCGGCCTCGCCGAGGACGAGCTCGCGCTGTTCCGCCATCGCGGCCACGGCAATCCCGGCCTCAACCGGATCGAAACCAGGGACGGCCGCGCCTTCGAGCTTAGCTATCGGCAGCTGTGGGAAGACGAGGACAAATGGATGATCCAGCCGCGCTGCAAGATCTGTCCCGACGCGATCGGCCAGGTGGCGGACATTGCCGTTTCGGATGCTTGGCTGAATGGTGGGCCGGCGGTCGAGGACGAGGCGCTCAACGGCATCATCGTGCGCACAAGGCGCGGCCTTGAACTGTTCGACGCGGCCGTCGAAACCGGCGCGCTGGAGATCAAGCGCGAGACCGGCATTGCCGAGATCAGCGAATTGCAGTCGCACCAGGTGCGCAAGCGGCGCGCTGTCTGGGCGCGGCTGAAAGGCATGGCGATCGCCGGCAAGCCGGTGCCGTTTGTCACCGACCTCGCACTTGGAGATTGCGCCCTGCAGAATTCGCTGGCGGAGAACCTAGCCGAGGGTCGCGGTGCCCGCGACCGCGCTCACCGCGGTCGCCTGGGTGAGCCTCCTGCCGCGCCGCGCAAAAGCAGGACCGTGCAATCGTGTTGAAGGATGGGCTGATATGAGTGCCGCCGAGGAAACCGAAGTCATCATCATTGGCGGCGGCATTGCCGGCGCAGGCGCCGCCTTCGAGATTTCCCGCACTTCCAAGGTGGTCGTGCTCGAGCGGGAAAGCCATTGCGGCTACCACACCACCGGCCGCTCGGCGGCGAGCTTTACCGAGAACTACGGCAACGGCATCATCCGCCGCATCGTGCTGGCAAGCCGGGCTTTCCTGAGCGAGCCGCCAGCCGGCTTCAGCGATTATCCGCTGCTCGGCAAGCGCGGCATGATCACCGTGGCGCGCGCCGATCAGCTCGACCTCTTGGCGCAGGATCTAGAGGCCGCGCAGGCGCTGGTGCCCTCGATCGTCGTCATGACACCGGCCGAGGCGATTGCGCGCGTGCCGGTGCTGCGCGCGGATTATCTCGCCGGCGCCTATATCGAGCCGCATTCGATGGACATCGATGTCAACGGCCTGCATCAAGGCTATCTGCGCGGCGCCCGCGCGCGTGGCGCGCGCATCGTCACCAATGCCGGCGTTAACGCCATCGACCGCCGAGGCGGCCAGTGGCGGGTCGAAACCCCGGCGGGAACATTCCTTGCGCCAACGCTCGTCAATGCCGCCGGTGCCTGGGGCGACGAGATCGCTTTGATGGCGGGCGTGCGTCCGGTCGGATTGCAACCGAAGCGCCGCACCGCCTTCAACATTCCAGCACCCGCGGGTGTCGACATATCAGAGTGGCCGCTGGTCAACGATGTCGGCGCCGAATTCTATTTCAAGCCTGATGCCGGGCAGTTGTTCGTCTCGCCTGCCGATGCGACGCTTTCTCCACCGATGGATGCCTATGCGGAGGACATCGACGTCGCGATCGGCGCCGAGCGTCTTGAACGGGCCACCACGATCGAAGTGCAGCGCGTATCGCGCTCATGGGCGGGCTTGCGGACCTTCGTCGCCGATGGCTCGCCGGTGGTCGGACCGGATGACGAGGTCCCGGATTTCGTCTGGCTGGTCGGGCAGGGCGGTTACGGCATCAAGACCTCGCCGGCGCTGTCGCGCGTCTGCGCCAGCCTGATCGCGGGCAAGGGCTTTCCAGACGAGGTCGCAAGGCAGGGTGTGTCGTTGGACGACCTCACGCCACACCGGCTGCGCGGCGGCGAGTCTCAAACCAGGCAGGTTGCTTCATGAGCAACGCCGCCCTCACAGCCGGCGGCACGTTGGCCGGGCATCTGCTGGAGAGGCTGGCGCAGGCCACCACTGACGCGCCAGGGATCACGCGCGTCGCCTACGGAGCCGGCGAGCGTTTTGCGCATGGTCTCGTGCGCGACGAAGCGGAAAAGCTCGGTGCCACGGCGCGTGTCGATCCCGCCGGTAATCTCTATCTAACGCTGAAGGGCCGCAATCCGGATTTGCCGGCGATTGTCATCGGCTCGCATCTCGACAGTGTGCCGCATGGCGGCAATTTCGACGGCGCCGCTGGTGTCGTGGCGGGGCTGGCGGTGATGGCCGAACTGGTTGGGCGAGGCATCCAGTTGCCGCGCGACCTGATCGTGCTGGCGACCCGCGCCGAAGAGGCTGTCTGGTTTCCCCTGTCCTATCCCGGCAGCCAGGCCGCACTTGGCCTGCTGCAGCCGGCCGCGCTAGACGCAAAGCGGTCGGACAGCGGACGCACGCTGGCCGAGCACATGTTGGAAGAGGGTTTCGACCCCGATGCCGTGCGGCGCGGCGTGCCTAGCATCGATGCCGGCCGGATCGCGGCTTTCATCGAAGTGCATATCGAGCAGGGACCGCGCCTTGTCGCGTCCGGCGCGCCGGTCGGTATCGTCACCGGCATTGCCGGCGGCTTCCGCTATGTCGAGGCAAAATGCTTCGGCGCCTATGGCCATTCCGGCGCCGAGCCGCGCTTTGCCCGGCATGACAGTGTGCTTGGCTTTGCCGATCTGGTCGCCGGCCTTGAAGCGGAATGGGACGCGCTCGAGCGCGAAGGCCACGAAGCCACCATCACCTTCGGCCGGGTGGAATCCGATCCGAGCCAGCATGGCGGCAGCCGCGTCCTGGGCGAGCTTCGCTTCACGCTCGATGTGCGCAGCGCCGAGGCCGCTGTCCTGGAACGGATCGCGGCGAGGCTGCACGCGATCTTCGCCGAAGTCAGCACGAAGCGTGGTGTCAGCTTCGAGGCCGGGCCACGCTTCACCTGGGAGCCGGCGACCATGTCGCGGGCGCTGATTACGAGGTTGGACCGCGCTGCCACAGAGCTGCAGATCCGGTCGCCGCATGTGCCGAGCGGGGCGGGGCATGACGCGGCCACCTTTGCCGGCGCCGACATTGCGACCGCCATGATCTTCGTGCGCAATGAGAACGGCAGCCACAACCCGCATGAAGCGATGGAGATCGCCGATCTCGATCAGGCGATCCGCCTGCTTCTTCGTTTCGTCACCGACTTCGACAATCCCCTGGGACAGCCATGAACCTTGCCGCGACCGCCCTGCTCGTCATCGACCTGCAGAACGAATACCGCCCCGGTGCCGCCTGGCCGGTGATCGGCTATGACGCGGTGCTCGCCAACACCGCCACGCTGATCGAAGCCGCTCGTGCGGCGGGCGTGCCGGTCATCCATGCCCAGGCCTGGGTGAAGCCGGAGGAACGCGACGGCTATGCGCGGCAGGAAGAAATCCTGACCGAGGAATTCCGCTCCGCCGTGGCCGGCAGCGAAGGTGCTGCGATCTGCCCCGAGGTGGCGGCGCTGCCCGGCGATATCATTATCCAAAAGCACTGGCCGAGCGCCTTTCGCCGCACTGATCTTTCAAAACGGCTCGCCGACTTCAAGGTCGAGAACCTGATCGTGACCGGCGTCCTGACCGACAGCTGCGTGACCGAGAGCGTGTTCGACGCGGTCTATCAGGGGTTCAGGGTCTGGCTGGTCAAGGATGCCTGCGGCAGCATGAGCGAGGCCATGCACCGCACCGGCATGCTCGACATGGCCAACCGGCTCTATGGCGGCGGCATATTGCGCCTGCCCGAGGCACAGAAGGCGCTCGCCGGCCAGCCCTTCGACGGCTGGCGCTGCACGCGGCCGGTGGAATTCGTCTACACGTTAGAGACGCTCGACCGGATTTACGAGGCGCTGTGATCGACGCCGCAACCGCATGCGCCTCCGACAACTTTTGAAGCCGAGGGCTTGAGAACCGCGCCCGGCAATGCTCCGGTCGCCCTGCCGCCGCGCCAGACGGATATGCCATTGACGAAGACATTCTCGATGCCGGTAGCGGGCCGACGCGGCTCCTCGAAGGTAGCGGTGTCGATGATCGTTTCCGGATCGAAGATGACGAGGTCGGCGAAATTGCCTTCCGCCAGAAGCCCGCGCTGCGCGATGCCGAATTCCCGTGCGGGCAGGCCGGTCATGCGGAACACAGCCTCCTCCAGGCTGAACAGGCCAACATCCCTGGCATAGTGACCGAGCACACGCGGAAAGGTGCCCCATAGGCGCGGATGCGGATGGATGTCGTGCGGAAGGCCGTCCGAGCCGATCATCGTGCGCGGATGCGCGATGATGTTGCGCACATCCGTCTCGTCGAGCTGGAAATAGACGGCACCTGCCGGCAGCAGGAGTTCGCCCGCCTCGCGCTCGCTGCATTTCCATTCCCGCCCGATGTCGGCGATCTCGCGCCTGGCCATCTCCGGATGCGGATCCGACCAGGTGATGAGGATCCTCAGGCCGGTGTCGCAGCGCTCGAGCCGAAGCACCGTAGAGCTCGCGGCATAGGGGTAGACATCCATGCCGATGTCCATCGTTTTGCGCGCCTGGTCGATCCGTTGCAGGGAAGGGGTGCTTTTGCCGAAATTGGCGCGGCCGGTGCATTGATGGTGCGAGATGAAGAGCTTGCCACCGGCATGGTCGGCGATGTCGATGGCTTCCTCGATGGCCTCGTCCATCGTCTCGAAATAGTTGCGCGTGTGGGTGACATAAGGGCCGCCGAGGCTTGCCGCCGTGGCAGCGAGCGCCTTGACCTCTTCGGTCGAGGAGTTGACCGCCGGCGGATAGTCGAGGCCGGTGCTGAGCCCGAACGCACCTTCGGCCATCGCCTCGGCGACCGCCTCCTGCATCGCCGCCGTCTCGGCTTCGTTGGCCGGACGGTCGGTCACCGGCATGCAGCGCTGGCGCAACGTGGTGTGGCCGACCAACAAGGCTGCGTTGGTGGCGATGCCACACTTTTTCAACTCAGCGACATAGTCGGCAAAACGGTCGAAACGGAAATTCTCGCGGCCGCCGACCAGCGTGAAGGGCGGTGGCGGCGTCTTGTCGAAAAGCAGCGGCGCCAGGCTGACGCCGCAATTGCCGGCGATCACCGTCGTCACGCCCTGGCTGATCTTCGGGTCCATGCCGCGCGGAGCCAGCAGCGCGCCATCGTCATGGGTGTGCACGTCGATGAAGCCGGGCGCCACCACCTTGCCCCTGGCATGGATTTCCTCGATGCCAGTCGCGTCGTCCAGCCGACCGATGGCGGCGATCCTGTCGCCGGTGATGGCGATGTCGGCCTTGAAAGGTTTCGAGCCGTCGCCGGCGATCAGCGTCGCGTTGCGGATGACGAGATCATAGGGCATCGGGCAGAGGTCCTAACCTTCAGGATTGGCGGCGATCTCCTCGCGGCGGCGCGCGACATAGGCGTCGAGCTCCTCGCGGATCGCGGGGTCCATCGCCGGTTCTTCGTAGTCGTGCAGCGCCTGCTGCCAGAGCTCCGTAGCCCGCTCCAGCGCATCCTTGCCGCCGGCTTCCTCCCAGGCGCCATGGTTCTGCCAGTTGGAGAGCATGGGCTGGTAGAAGGCGGTGGTGTAGCGCGACATTGTGTGCTCGGCGCCGAAGAAATGGCCGCCGGCCGGCACCGATTTGATGGCCTCGAAACCGAGATCGTCCTCCTGGAACGGCAGCGGCCGCAGGAACTCCATCATGTTCTGCAGGATCTCGACGTCGAGCACGAGCTTTTCATAGGAGGCGGTGAGCCCGCCCTCCAGCCAGCCGGCGGCGTGATAAATCAGATTGGCGCCGCCGAGCACCGCGCCCCAGGTCGCCATTTCCGTCTCATAGGCGGCCTGCAGGTCGACCACGTTGGAGGCGTTGGCATTGGAGGTGCGGTAGGGCAGATGATAACGCCGCGCCAATTGGCCGGCGATGATGTTGGCCTTGGCATTCTCCGGTGTGCCGAAGGCCGGCGCTCCCGACTTCATGTCGACATTGGAGGTGAAGGCGCCGTACATCACCGGCGTGCCGGGATTGACGAGCTGGGTCAGCACCACGCCGAACAGCGCCTCGGCATTCTGCTGGCAAAGCGCTGCGGCAAGCGTCACCGGCGTCATTGCCCCCATCAAGGTGAAAGGCGTGACGGTCACCGGCTGGCCATGTTCGGCCATTGCGATCAACCCTTCCGCCATCGCATCGTCGAACAGGCGCGGTGAGTTGATCGAGATGATCGTGGTCACGCCGGGCGAGGCGCGCATCTCCTCGACGGAGATGCCGCGCGCGATCGCCATCATGTTGATCCCGTCCATCGCCCTCGCGCGACCGATCGCCGTGCAGTGGAAGGAGAGATCGCTCAGCGTCAGATTGGCATGGTAGGTGTCGAGATGGCGGGAATTGGCCGGCAGCTCCATCGGCGCCACCACCTGGTTGCCGATGATGTGGATGGCATTGAAGTGGTGCGCCAGCTTGATGAAGTTCTGGTAGTCGGCAAGATTGCCCTGACGGCGGCCGTGGATGCGGTCGTGCACATTCGGCGGACCCGCCACCAGGCCGAAGACCAGCGAATTGCCGCCGAGATGCACCTGCTTCTCAGGATTGCGGCTGGTCAGCGTGAAGGAGGACGGCACCGCCCGCAGCGCCTCGTTCACCAGGCTCTCGTCGATGCGGATGGTCTTTTCCTCGCGGTCGACGATGGCGCCGGCGGAAGCGAACAGGTCCATCACCCGCTCGCTCATGACGCGGATGCCGAGTTCAGACAGTATACGCATCGAGGTGTCGTGAAGCCGCTCCATCCGCTCTTCGTCGAGCAACTGCATCGGCGGGTAGGGGTTCTCCACATGCTGCCAGGGCAGTTGCGCGATACCGCCGCCGCTGCGTCCCAGCTTCGATCTGCGGCCGCCGCCGCGCCTGTCCTGTGACATCGGATTTATTCCTTCCCGGCCGTCAATAGCCGCGTTCCGGACTGACCACGTTCTCCAGCGGCTCGCCGTTGCGATAGCGCTTCAGATTGTCGGCGAACATGCGAACCGACTTGATGTCCCAGCCGTCATAGACCGCCGCGCGATGCGGCGTGATGGCGACGTTGTCGTAACCCCAAAGCGGATGCTCTGGGGGCAGTGGCTCGGTCGCAAAGACATCCAGCGCCGCGCCCTTGATCCGTTTGGCGTCGAGCGCGGCCGAGAGTGCTGCCTCCTCGACGACGCCGCCGCGCGAAATGTCGATGAGCACGGCTGACGGCTTCATCGCGGCGAAGGCCGCCTCACCGACCAGGCCGCGCGTGCTGGACAGCAACGGCACGCAGCAGACGATGAAATCGGCGCGGCCAATCAGCGGCAGGAGCGCGTCCGGACCATGCACCTCTTCGACGCAAGGCATCGGCTTGGGGCGTGCCCGAATGCCGAGCGTGTGCATGCCCATTGCCTGTGCCCGCTTGGCGACGGCCTCACCGGTCTTGCCGAGGCCAATGATGAGTACGGTCTTGCCCTCGATCGGCTCGACACGGCCGCCTCCCCACTGGCGAGCCTGCTGGCGGCGTTCGAAGCCGCGCAAGTCGAGCGAAAAGGAGAGCATGGCGCCCAACACATATTCCGCAAGCATGCCGGCGGCGACGCCCGCGGAATTGGTCACCGTAACGCGCGTCGGATCCCAGCGACCCAGATGATCCGTGCCGGAGCCGCCGATGGACACCCATTTTACGGTCGGGCTTTCGACGAGGGCCTGGCGTGGATAGCGTGGCGTCCCATCGAAGCGGATGGAATAGACCACTTCCGCCGCCACGCGCTCGATCAACTCGGGAAGCGCCGCGTAGCTCTCGCAGGGATGCACCGGCAGGTCCGGGTGCGTCTCCACGAGCACGGCCAACGCGCCGGCCGGCTTGTCGGTGTGCAAAATGACGGTTGGGCGAGGGGACATGATGCCGGTCTCAGCTCCGGCCAATGTGATCGGCCGAAGGACCGAGCGCTGCGAGCAGTTTCTCGCCGCTCTCGAGCGTCGCGTTCTCATGTGGAGCGCGCAGGTTCAGCCATCGCCTGTCGCCCGAGCGCACCGCCAGGACGGCCTTCATCGCCGGGATCAGCCCGGCATCCTGGATGATCTTGCGGAACGCCTTGATCGCGGCATCCGCCTCGGCGACGTCCTCGCCTGCCAGCGTACGATCATAGAGGGAGCGGATGGCCGCGGCGTTGAGGTTGACGGTGGCCGAGATGCAGCCTGCCGCGCCGTGGGCCAGGCCCTTGGTCAATTGCGCTTCAGAGCTGGGGAACACCGCAACCTTGGGCGCCGCTGCAATCACCGCCGCCGTGTTGTTCCAGTCGCCGGCGCTGTCCTTGTAGGCGACAACGGTGTCAGGAAAGGTTTCGCTCAAAAGCGCCGTCAAGCCAGGGCTCACCGCCACGCCGGAGTTCTGCGGGATATGGTAGAGGATCATCTTCATCGCAGGATTCGCGATCCGCTCGATCAGTTCGCTGTAGTAGCGTTTCTGGCCATCGTCGCCGACGGCGGTGTAAAAGAACGAAGGCAGCACCATCACCCCGGCGCAGCCGAGCCCGACCGCGTGCGCCGACAGTTCGACGGTTTCGGGCAGCGCTGTAACGCCGGTGCCGGGCATCAGCCGGCTTGGTGAAATGCCGGCTTCGATCAGCCACTCCAGCGCCTGGGTGCGTTCATCGAGCGAGAGCGACAGCGCCTCACCGGTGGTGCCGAAGGGAGACAGGAAATGTGCCCCCTGGCCCAGCACCCATTTGGCGTGGCCTATCCAGAGGTCGCGCGCGATGCGGCCACCGTCTTCGAACGGCGTCAGGATCGGTGCGATGGTTCCTTGCGGGCGGGTCATGTGCGTCCTTCCGTATCGATCGGCAAATCTGTGCAGTGCCTGGCTGCCGCCGTTACCATCCTGGCGAAGTACGCCGACGCGGTGATGTCGAACAATACGTCGAAGCCCGCCTGGGAACGGAACGTGACGGCCTCGATGTGGCCAACGCGCGTCTGCGCAATGTCCTCGGTGCCGAATCTGTCCGCTCTGAGATCAAGCGCGCATAGCCGCTCCATGGCGCTCGGCGCCCGCGGACCCGAGAGGCGTAGCCATGCCCAGCCTTCCTCGCGCCATGACGAATAGCCCTTTGGCTCGATTGCGCCATGCCAGTTGCCTGCAAGCTCGGCGAGCGCGTTGTCGGCGTCTTCGGCCAGCAACAGGATATCGTCGTTGCCAAGGCGCAGCACACGTGCACCGCGCCAGCTCTCGATGCGATTGACAGCAGGCAAGGGCACGCCTCGCGACGCGAGCCAGCCGGCGCTGCCGCCGCCCTTAAGGCCGAAGCGGAGACTGCCCGTAAGATCGGTCAGCATCACCGCTCCCGAAGGCAGACTCGCGCCGTCCGCGGCGCCACCCGGCATGAACGGAAACACAGGGGATGCTGGCATTTACATCTCCTGCCGTGCATTCGCGGGATCGAAGAAAGCATGACCGACCACCGGTGCTTCGACCAATTGCCCGTTCCGGCACTTTACGGTCACTCGGCTCCCTTCCGTGGCGTCGGTAACATGGACGTAGGCGAGCGCTATGGTACAGCCGAGCGTCGGGGAGAAGCCGACCGAGGTGATCTGTCCGACGGGAGCATTGCCGCGAAGCACGAGGCAGCTTTCGCCGGGAGTATCCCTGGCATCGGCCGGAAATCGCAGGCTGACGAGCTTGCGCGCCTGGCCCAGCCTTGCGCGCATTTCGATCGACCGCTTGCCGACGAAGAACGGTTTCTTCTTCGAGACTGCCCAGCCAAAGCCGAGCTCGTCCGGCGTGGTGATGGCATCGGTGTCCTGGCCGATCAGGATGTGCCCCTTCTCCAGGCGAAGGATGCGCGAGGCTTCGAGACCGTAAGGCTTCAAACCGTACGGTTTGCCGGCAGTCATCACCGCGTCCCAAAGGGCGGGTGCGAGGCTTGACGGACAGTGCAGTTCGTAGCTCAGCTCGCCGGTGAAGCCGATCCGCATGACACGCACCGGCACACCGGCGACAACGCCTTCGCGGCCGCTCAGATAGGGGAATGCTTCGCGTCCAAAATCGATGTCGCTGTCCAGCGCCTCAAGCACGGACCTGGCCTTGGGTCCGGTGACATTCAAGCCGGAGAACACGCCGGTGAGGTTAAGGACATCGACCCGCAAACGCCATTGCGCATTCCAGAACAGCATGTCGGCGTAAACACGCGCGACCGCACCCGTGGTGGCCGTCACATAGAACCGGTCCTCCGCCATGCGGTAGGCGACGCCGTCATCGACCACCGAGCCCATCTCGTTGAGCATCAGGCAATAGCGGACGCGCCCGACTGGCTGGTTGGCATGCGCCATGGTGTAGAGGCGGTCGAGGAAGGCGCCGGCATCCGGCCCACGCAGTTCGAGCTTCCCGAGCGTCGAGACGTCGAGCAGGCCCACGCCTTCGCGCACCGCCGTGATCTCACCGCGGATCGCCTTTTCCGCCTCGCTTGCCTCACCATAGAAATACGGCCGCCACCAGGCGCCGACCGGCTTCATCACGGCGTTGAGCGCGAGGTGTCTTGCATGCAGCGCAGTGCGCCGTTCGAGCGGCTCGTGGTGGCCGGCGAGCACACCCAGCGTCTCCGGTCCGACCGGCGGGCGGGCAGTGGTGATGCCGACTTCGGCGACCGTGCGGTTGGTCGCTTCGGCAACGATCCTCGCAGTTGCCAGCGCGGAATGGCGCCCCTGGCTCGGACCCATGCCGACGGTGGTGAAGCGCTTGACGAGCTCGATCTCGCGATAGCCCTCCTTGACCGCGTTCAGCAGATCCTTGACCTGCAAGTCCTCGTCGAAATCGACGAAATCGCGCCCCTTTGGATTGGCGACGATCGGCTCCACATGGAGCCGGCTGGTGATGGTCGGCTTGTTGGGGATTCTGTCTTCTACGACCGCTTGGCCGAGCCGCGAAAGCGCGGCGGCCGCCGCCTGACGACCGCTGGCAATCGCGCCCTGCAGATCGCTGCCTCTGGAAACGGCACCGGCAAGGTGGATCGGCGCTTTTGGGAGAGTGAGTGTCATCGATCCGCTATCGGCGTCATAGCCGACCCTTGCTCCGGCCTGGCAAGGCAGTTGCCAGGCAGGCACCTGGCCGGCCGAGACGGCGAGCAGATCGCATTCGATCCAGCTTCCACCGACACGAACCCGGGAAAGATGGCGATTTCCCGCCGTCCCCTCGGCGGCGTCGATCGTCGCGGCCTTCTGGATCGTCACGCCCTTGCCGTGCAACTCGGCTTCGAAGGGACCTGTCTCGCTGCTGGATCTCGGATCAGCGACTAGCATGACCGAGACGCCGGCCTCGACCAGATCGAGCGCGACGCAGTAGCCTTCGTCGCTGGTGGCCAGCACCACAGCCTTTTGTCCCGGGCGCACGCCATAGTGCCGGATCAGCCGCTGCGCGGCACTGCCCAGCATAATTCCCGGCAGGTCGTTGTTACGAAAGATGGCGGGCTGCTCGATGGAGCCTGTGGCCAGGATAACCGCGCGCGCCCGTGTGCGATGGAGCCGGTCACCTTGAATCAGCGGCAGCCAGTTGTCCTCATACCATCCGTTGCAGACCGTCCCGATCAGTAGACGCAGATTTGGCAGCGCCCGAAGTCTGGAGGACAGGTCAACAAGCATGGCCGGATCATACCGACCATAGGTCAGCGATCCGCCGATCTCCGGGTTCTCGTCGCAGAGCACGACATCCGCGCCACCCTCGGCGGCGATGATCGCGGCGTTCAGTCCGGCCGGACCCGCGCCGACCACGAGGATGTCGCAATGCAGATGCGTCTTGTCGAAATGCCGGTGCGGGGCCGTGGTGTCGACCACGCCCAGCCCGGCCTTGCGGCGGATCATCGGCTCCCAGAATTTGAGCCAGCTGTCACGGCGTGGTCCCATGAAGGTGCGGTAGTAGAAACCAACAGGCAGAAAGCGCCCCAACCTGTCAATGATCGCGTCGCGGTCGCGTTCGAGCGAGCCGTTGACGTTTTGGGCGCTGACCCGCAGCCCCGTGCTGATCGGCGTGCGGTCGGCGGCGACGTTCGGCTCGGACGGCAGTTGCACCAGCGTATTGGCGTCCGCGCCGGTCATTGAGAGGATGCCGCGCGGCCGGTGGTATTTGAAGGAACGCGACAGCACCCATTGTCCGGAGGCCGCGAGCGCGCTGGCGATGCTATCGCCGGCATAGCCTTCAAAATGCTTGCCCTCGAAAGTAAAGGGGATCGGACGGCTGCGGTCGATTCTGCTCCCCCAGGGCTCAGCTAGCCGATTCATGATTGGGCCCGACGTTCGGAAGCGTCGAAAGTGCGGATGATCTCGTTGGTGACGAGGTCGCGCTCGGCCAGGAAAAAATAATTGCTCGGCACATGCCGCCACCACTCAACCACCATACCCCTGCGGTTCTCGGCGCGGAACAGGTGTCGCGACCAGTCGGCATCGGCGGTCATATCCGGATCCGGCTCCGCGCGGACGGGTCCGAAAGATTGGAACTCGTCTATGTTGCGCGGGCCGTTCATCGGGCAGGTCAGGATCTTCATGGTCAGTGGCGTTTCATGGTCAGTGACTGGCCGCCGTAGCGCCCATTTCGTTGAGCAGCCGGAATGTCTCGAAGCGCTCAAGCGCGAATGGCTTCAGGATGTCTGGCACACGGCCCGTGGCGATGGCCTGCGCCATCCGCTTGCCGGCGACCGGCGTTGCCTTGAAGCCCCATGTGCCCCAGCCGCAATCGAGCCATAGATTTTCGAGTGGGCTGGCACCCATGATCGGGCTGTAGTCAGGCGTCATGTCGGTGACCCCTGCCCATTGCCGGAGCAGCCGCACACCTTGCAGGAACGGAAAGAGGTGGACGGCGCCTTCGGAGAGGTGCTCCTTCATGTCGAGCGTCGATCGCGTGGAATAGAGCTGGTAGGGATCGGAGCCGCCCCCGATGACGACCTCGCCGCGCGAGGACTGCACCAGATAGGTGTGCAGGGATACGGAGGAAACCAGCGTGTGCAGCCAAGGCTTCAGCGGCTGCGTCACCATCGCCTGCAGTGGATAGCAGCGGATCGGAAGCTCCACGCCGGCCATCATCGCCACGTCGTAATTCATCCCCCCGGTCGCGATCAGCACCTGACCGCAGGCGATGCGGCCGCGGTTGGTCCTGACGGCCCGGACTTGATCGCCGACAACCTCGAAGCCTTCCACTTCGGTACGCTGGTGGATCTCGACACCGCGTCGCGACGCTTGGGCGGCATAGCCCCATGCCACCGCGTCGTGCCGCGCGGTGCCGCCGTCGGCATGCCAGAGTCCGCCAAGGATCTCGAGCGCGCCGCCATAGTCCATGTTGAGAGACGGCACGAGTTCCTCAACCGCCTTCTGGTCGATCACTTCGGTCCGTGTGCCCAGATGCTTGCCCATCTCGGCGCGTGCGTGGAAGCTGCGAAGAGTTGCTTCCGTGTGCGCAAGGGTTAGCTGGCCGCGCTGCGAGAACATGACGTTGAAGTCGAGTTCCTGCGAGAGATTCTCGAAAAGTTCGACGGCTTCCTTGTAGAAGGCGATGCCCTCGGGCGTGATGTAGTTCGAGCGGATGGTGGTCGTGTTGCGCGCGGTGTTGCCGCCCGCGAGGTAACCCTTCTCGATTACGGCGACGCTGCTTATGCCGTGATATTTCGACAGGTGATGCGCGCACGACAATCCGTGGCCGCCGCCGCCGACGATGACGACATCGTAGGATGGCTTGAGGTCCGGCGTCGCGGGGATGTCGCCGCTGACCGGATAGGTCCTGCTGAGACCGTATTTCAAAAGTCTGAGCGGCATCTAGCCTACCACGCTGGCCGCTGGAGAAGCGTACTGATCAATGGCGGATCGTAGATCAATACCGAAAGATCGGAAAAACGGCTTTCATGATCCGCAAGAGACAGGACTGCGTCCCGGATCGCGCTGGCGCGGCCCTGTCCCAGCACCGGCGTCGCGTAGTCCATGTACTTGGCCTCGATTTCAGCCTCTGTCAGAGGCGCCTCTGGTCCACCGCGCGCGTGAACGTCGCCGGAAGCGAGCACGCGCGCATCGCGGGTCGTGATCGTCACATCGGCCCAGCGGCCTGCCGGGAAGCGGGCGCTGTGGCGCGCAGATTCCGATACGCTGATACGATCCAGCATGTCGGCGACGGCGGCATCCCCAAGCCCGCTGCCTGAAATATGTTCCAGTCCGATGCGGCCATGGACAATAAAGGTCGCGACGGCGAAGCGCAGGCTGTACTGCGCCTTGGAGGTCGTGTCCGGCATGCCGTCGAACAGTGTTGCGGCGTAGTGGAAGCTGTTCACCTCGACGTGGCTGATGTCGGAGGGCCCGAGATGATGCGCATGGCAGAGCCCGCGCGTCGCGTCGATTGCGGCATGCGCCCAACGGCAGATCGGGTACGGCTTCACATACTGGTGCAGCACCTGCCAAAAGGCGCCGAGATCCTGCCAATGCGTCGCGACTTCGGGCTCCTCGATCGTGATCGCCGGGGCGCCGGTAAAGCCGCGTTCGGCGAGCACGGCCGCGGACAGGCCGATCAAAGTGCCGATACCCGAGCCGTCATGCAGCATCGTCGGGTTCGCGATCTCGCGCATCATCTGGCTACGTGGGCCGTGATATTCGGCGATGCCAAGCGCCTGGCGCAGCTGATCGTCGCCGAGCCGCCGCAACCTGGCCGCCATCGCAACCACGCCCAGCGCGTTCCAGGCGCCCGACGTGTGGTAGTCGGACACGGTTGCATGCAGCGAGATACCTGCCCGGCCGGCGACTTCGTAGCCGACGACCAGGGAGGCCAGCGCTTCCGGGCCGCTGAGGTCGGGGAGCGCCTCGGCAAGCGCTGCCAGCGCCGGCACGACGGCGACGCCGATATGCCCCTTGGTCGGGCTGTAGCCGTCGTGGCCGTCGAGATTGTCGATCTGCGTTGCGGCCGCATAAGCGGCTCCGGCGATGCTGGCGCGGCGGCCGTCGAAAAGCATGCGCGCCGAATGCAGCGGATCGGCCGAGCCGTAGAGAAGGGTGGCGGTGTCGCGGGCGATCCGCCCGGCTTCCATAGGACCAGCCGCAATGGCGATTCCGAGCGTGTCGAGCAGAAGATATCGCGCCCGTTCCAGGACAGGGAACACATCTGCCGGCCGCCGCAACACGAAGTCGGCCAGGCGAACGGCAACGCTGGTACACGCGTCAGGCCCTTCACGCCGATGCGACGGCACAGCCACTGGCATTACTCCCCTCTGCGTCACGACATCATTAATTTGGGTTCATCGTGCTTTCACGCAATTAGTTCGGCGGCATTGGCCAAAAAAATTCACGTCTTGCGACCAGGCGCGATTGAACGCCGGCCCGTCTGTGGGATAGCTATCCCCTTGCGTCTTGCAGGAGTTAGCGATGAAGCCGCCACCCCCGTTGAACTATATCAGGTCCTTTGAGAGTTCGGCCCGGCATCTCTCCTTCACCGCCGCCGCCAACGAACTCGGATACACGCAAGCCGCTGTCAGCACGCATGTCCGCGCGCTCGAACATTACATCGGACGGCAATTGTTCATCCGCTATCCGCGCAGCCTCAAGCTCACCGAAATGGGCGAGGCGTTCCTGCCGACCTTGCGCCAGGCCCTCGATCAGATCGATCAGGCGACGGAGGCGATCGTGACCTCTTCGCGCAACCGCACCGTGGTCGTCTCCTGCCCGATGAGCCTGGCGGAGAACTGGCTGGCGGGTTGCATGGCCGCGTTTCGCAAGAAGCATCCCGAGATCGAGATCGTGCTGCACGGTACGATCTGGGAGGATATGAGCGAACAGATCGCCGACATCACCATTTCAACGCGGCGTTTCGACGACCGCCCGCCCGCGGGCATACCGCTTTGGAACGACGAGTTGTTGCTGCTGTGCGCCCCGGCGCTGCTGGATGGCGAAGACGCGCTGAAGACGCCGCGCGACATTCTCAAGGTGGACTGGATTTTCGTGCACGGCCGCCAGGAATACTGGCAGGTGGTCACCACGGCGCTTGGCCTCGACATGGACGACCACGACAAGGGCCTGTCGACGAACGCCTCCAACATCGCGCTCGAACTCGCCGCCATGGGAGCCGGACTGGTGGCCACCCAGCGGTCGCTTGCCCACGCCTATCTGCGTCGCGGGCTGCTCGTCGAACCCTTTCCGGTTCGGCCGCCGAGCCCCTGGAATTACTACCTCACCGAGAGCCAGCTCTCGAAAGGCAACATCGCGCGCATCGTGCGCGAATGGATCCTCTCGCGAGCCCGCGAAGACGGCGCCTGAAAGCCATCCGCGAGCGGCCGGCAAGCTCGCGCTCAAAAAATTGACACGCCAATGGCATCGTTTTTTTAGGCCTTTAGAACCGGGTTTTGGCGGTTCTTCGGGGCTTGAGCCCTTCCGGGATTTTTGCATCGCCCCTAACATGTCTGTCGCAAGGGGAATGTAACGGGCGGAAAGCCCTGAACCGGAGAACAACGATGACAATGTTCAAGAGCAACGGTGATCGCGTCCCGGCGGTCATCGAAAGCTACGCAGCCGAAGTCAAAAGCGGCAGGATGGATCGCCGCGAATTCCTGGCCATGGCAAGCGCGATGGGCGCCTCCACGGCATTCGCCTATTCGATGGCCGGCATCGCCCCGGCCAAGGCCGCGGCGATCGTGCCCGGCAAGAAGGGCGGCATCCTCAAGATGCAGATGATCATCAAGGACATGAAGGATCCGCGCTCCTGGGACTGGTCAGAGATCGCCAACGTCATGCGCCAGTGCAACGACTACATGATCCGCTACACCACCGACTTCACCTTCGAGGGCCATCTGGTCGAGAGCTGGGAGGTGAGCGACGACGCCACGGAATACACGCTGCATCTGCGCAAGGGCGTGAAGTGGTCGAACGGCGACGACTTCAACGCCGACGACATCGTCCACAACATCGAGCGCTGGTGCGACAAGGCGGCCGAAGGCAATTCGATGGCCGGCCGCATGGGCTCCCTGATCGATCCCGCCACCAAGAAAGCCGCCGCGGGCGCCATCACCAAGGTCGACGACCACACGGTGAAACTGAAATGCCATCAGTCCGACGTCACCATCATTCCAGGCTTTTCCGACTATCCGGCTGTCATCGTCCATCGCGACTTCGACAAGAACGGCGCGGACATGCTCAAGACGCCCGGCACCGGTCCCTATGAGCTGATCTCGTACAAGGTCGGCGAGTCGGCCTCGGTGCGGCGGCGCAAGGACTTCACCTGGTTCGGCGGCGAACCTTATCTCGACGGCGTCGATTGGACCGATTACGGATCGGACGCCTCCAACCCCGCCATCGCTAGCGCCTTCGAGGCCGGCGAGATCGACTGCAACTACCAGACCGTCGGCGGCACCGTCGATCTCTACGACAGCATGGGCCTGGTCAAGGAGGCGGTCGTCACCGCCGGCACCATCGTGCTGCGCACCAACGTGACCAACAAGCCCTATGACGACAAACGCGTGCGCAACGCCATCCAGCTCGCGGTCGACAACGAAACCGTGCTGAAGCTCGGCTACAGCGGCCTCGGACAGGTCGCGGAAAACCACCATGTCTGCCCGATCCATCCGGAATATTATGAATTGCCCAAAGTGCCGCGCGACATTGCCAAGGCCAAGGCGCTGATGACCGAGGCCGGTCAGATGGATCATGAATTCGAGCTCATCTCCTACGATTCGGACTATGTCAAAGACCCTGCCGACGTCGTCGCCGCGCAGATGCGCGAGGCCGGTTTCAAGGTCAAGCGCACCGTCATTCCGGGAGCCTCCTTCTGGAACGACTGGACGAAATACCCGTGGTCGACCACCGACTGGGGCATGCGGCCGCTCGGCGTCCAGGTGCTGGCGATCGCCTACCGCAGCGGTGAGGCCTGGAACGAGTCGGGCTACGCCAATCCGGAATTCGACAAGAAGCTCAATGCGGCGCTCGCCGTGGCGGACGTCGACAAGCGCAAGGAACTGATGAAGGACGTCGAGTTAATTCTGCAGGATTCCGGCATCCTCATCCAGGCGTTCTGGCGTTCGCTCTACCGGCACCATGCGACCTATGTGAAAAATCTCGGCATGCATCAGACATTCGAACTGCAGCTGGATAAGGTCTGGCTCGACAAGGCCTAGGCCGGGCCGTCACAGCAAATATCTCAGGGGCGCATGTTGCGCCCCTGACCTCGCCGGGCGACTGCGATTGACCCATCAGCTAAATCAAACGCCAAGATAAAGTCGCCGAACAAAGGGAAGAAACATGCGTACTCATGCACAAGCCGTCGTCATCGGCGGTGGTCTGATCGGCTGCTCGATCCTCTATCACCTTGCCAAGTTCGGCTGGACGGATGTCGTCCTTCTGGAGCGCAGCGAACTGACCTCCGGCTCGACCTGGCACGCGGCGGCCAACATTCACGGCCTGCATGATTCCACCAACATCAGCCGCCTCCAGCACTACACCATGGCGCTCTACAAGGAACTGGAAGCCGAGACCGGCCAGGGCTGCGGCATCTTCCAGCCGGGCTCGCTCTACCTCGCCCAGACCGAAGCGCGCGAGCACCAGCTAAGGCTGCAGGAAGCCAAGGCGCGGCGCTACAAGATGAATTTCTACGAAGTCGCGCGTGACGAGGCGGAGCGCCTGCACCCGCTGGTGGATTTCGACGGCATACGCTGCATCATGTACGAGCCGGAAGGCGGCAATGTCGATCCGTCCGGCGTCACCGCTGCATACGCCGCCGGCGCGCGCCAGCGCGGCGCCGAGATCCATCGCTTCACGCCGGTCACCGCCACTGAGGCGCAATCCGACGGCAGCTGGATCGTGCGCACGCCGAAGGGCGACATCCACACGCAATGGGTGGTCAATGCCGCCGGCCTGTGGGGCAGGGAGGTCGCCGCGATGGCTGGCCTGCAGCTGCCGCTGATCCCGACAGAGCACCAGTATTTCGTCACCGAGACCATCCCGGAAATCGCCGCCATGGGCCGCCGCTTGCCTTCGGTCGCCGATCGCGACGGCGAGTACTATCTGCGCCAGGAAGGGCTGGGACTGCTCATCGGCGCCTACGAGCGCAAGATGAAGTTCTGGGCCGAGGACGGAACGCCACTGGATTTCGGCCACGAACTGTTTCCCGACGATCTCGACCGTATCGAAGAGAACATGCTGCGCGCGATCGCGCGCGTCCCGGCGGTCGGCACTGCCGGCGTCAAAAAGGTGATCAACGGACCCATGATTTGGTCGCCGGACAGCGCTGTCCTGTTCGGACCGGTGCCCGAACTCAACAATTATTTCTGCTGCAACGGCATCATTCCCGGCTTCTCGCAGTCGGGCGGCATGGGCAAGCTGGCAGCCGAGTGGATGATCGAGGGTGAGCCTTCGCTCGACATGTTCGCCTGGGACATGGCGCGCTTCGGTCAGTGGGCCGGGAAGTCCTTCACCAAGGCCCGCGTCGAGGATCAGTATAGCCATCGCTTCAAGATCCATTTCCCCAACGAGGAACGCACCGCCGGACGGCCCGTGCGAACCCGGCCTGCCTACGACAGGCAAAAAACGATGAACGCTGTTTTCGGCCTCAATTTCGGCTGGGAGCACCCGCTGTGGTTCGCCGCCGAGGGCGAGCCGCGCGAGGAGACGATTGGCTTCACCCGGCAGAACTGGTGGGGACCGGTGGGTCGCGAGGCGCGCATGCTGCGCGAACGCGCTGGCATCATCGACATCTCCAACTTCGCCAAATACGAGGTCAAGGGTCCCGGCTCCGAGTCCTGGCTCAATGCGCTGTTCGCCAACCGCATGCCGACAAGGCTAGGCCGTTCCTGCCTCACACCGCTGATCGGCAAGCGCGGCGGCATTGCCGGCGACTTCACCGTGACCAGGCTCGCGGAAGACGAATTCATGGTCATCGGTTCCGGCATGGCCGAGCGCTTCCATCAAAGGTTCTTCAAGGCCGTCCCGTTGCCGCAGGGCACGACCTTCCGCTCGCGCACCGAGGACCTTTGCGGCTTCAACGTGGCGGGACCGAGTTCGCGTGACCTGCTGCAGCGCTTGACCAATGAGGATCTGTCGAACGAGGCATTCCCCTTCATGGAGTCGCGCCGGATCACCGTCGCCGGCATCGATGTGGTGGCGCTCAGGGTGTCCTTCACCGGCGACCTTGGCTGGGAACTGCATTGCAAGGCCGCCGACCAGGTCGAGCTTTACGACGCGCTGCTCAAGGCCGGCAACGAAGTCGGGGCCGGACCGGTCGGATCGCGCGCGCTGATGTCGCTGCGCGTCGAAAAAGGTTATGGCAGCTGGAGCCGCGAATACTCGCCCGAATATTGGCCGCAGGAGGTCAAGTTCGATCGCCTTGTCAAAATGGACAAGGGCGCGTTCCTCAATCGCGATGCCTATGCCGCCATTGCCGGAAAGCCGGCACGCGACGAACTGATCATGCTGTCGATCGACGCCCGAGATGCCGACGCGACCGGAGGCGAGCCGATCTTCCTCGCCGACGGCACGCCGATTGGCCAGGTCTCCTCAGGCGCCTACGGTTATTTCGTCGAGCAGTCGCTGGCGCTCGGCTATGTCAAGGCAGGCTCCGCCAGGGCCGGCGACAAGGTCTCGGTCGCTATACTGGGAAGGCCGCATGAGGCGATCCTGCTGCCGCATCCGCCATTCGACCCCGAAGGCAAGCGGCTGCGCTCGTAGAGCCTCGGCTATCCGTTCGCCCGGTGAACCAACAGCGGAAACCGTTAGCCGGCCGGAAACGCCGGCGAAGCTGAACGAGGAAGATTTCGACCGCCTGCCAACAAAGGGGAATCGCATGATCAAACGGCATCTGCTGGGCACCATGTTTGCCCTGGCCCTCACATCCTCCGCGCATGCGGGAGACGTCAAGGTCATCAATGAAGACGCATGGTTCGCCGAAGGTCCGATCTGGTATCAGGACAAGCTCTTCTACGTCGAATATGGCCGCGGCACTGTGACCGTGTGGGACGGCAAGAAGAACGAAATATTCTGGAAGATGGACGGTTGTGGCCCTTCGGCGGTACTGCCGACGAGCACCGGCGAGTTTCTTGTCACCTGCTACGACAGCAACTCGATCGGCCGCATCTCCGCCGACGGCAAGACGCTGCCGGCCTACGACAAGGACACGGACGGCAATCCGTTCAGCGGACCGAATGACTTTGCGCCCGACAAGGATGGCGGCATCTACTTCACTGGGTCCGGCAAGGGCGGACCGCTGATCGACGCCTCGGCCTACTATATCGGCAAGGACGGCAGCGTGAGGAAGGTCGCCGGCGACCTGCACAATGCCAATGGTCTGGTCATGTCGAGCGACGGGAAAACCCTGTACCTGGTCGAGACCGAGGACAACAGGATCATCGAGTTCGACGTCCAGCCCGACCACAGCCTGTTGCACCGCCGTGTCTTCCTGCGCCTCGACGATCTGTTCCCGAACCAGCCACATATCTGGCCTGACGGTATCAAGATGGACAAGGCCGGCGAGATGTATATCGGTCAGAGCCCGCGCTCGCTCGACGCGCCAGGCAAGATCATCGTTGTCGACAAGGACGCGAAGCTGCTTCGCATGCTTTCGGTGCCGTCACCATCCATGCCGAACTTCGCCTTCGGACCGGATGAGAAGGTGCTCTACGTGATGGCGCTCGACCAGATCGATGCAGCGCCCTGGCACGGCAAGGTCTACGAGGTTCCGAACAAGTAGCGTGTTGCCGGCGGCCAGAGCAATTCCAGGAAAATTGTGAAGCGGTTTTCCGTCCGGAAGTGCGTCAAAACAATGCAGCCGGACATCGTGTCAGCCACCGAATCGATCCAGCCAATGTTGGGCAAGGTCGGAGCGGCGGCAGATCCAGATGTCTGGATTGGCCCTGACTTTGTCGAGGAAGCGGGCGAGCCCGATCATCCGGCCGGGCCGGGCCGCCAGCCTGCAGTGCAGCGAGACGGTCATCATGCGTGGCGTGCGCCCGGCTTCGGCCAGCAGCCAGTCCACCCCATCGCTGACATATTCGAAGAACTGGCTGCCTGTCTCCAGGCCGGAGCCGCGCGAGAACCGGCTGTCATTGTTGTCGAAGCTGTGCGGCACGACCAGATGCCGCTTGGCATCGACGTCGACAAAATAGGGCAGGTCGTCATTGTAGTCGTCGCAGTCGAACAGGAAACCGCCGTGCTCCACCACCAGCCGCCGCGTGTTGAGACTGGGCCGGCCGGTGTACCAGCCGAGCGGGCGAATGCCGGTCAGGCGCTGGACGGTGTCCACCGTCAGCGCGATGTGATTGCGCTCCTCGGCTTCGCTCAGCGGCGCGTAATCGATCCAGCGCCAGCCATGGCAGACGATGTCGCTGCCAAGGGTCGCGATTGCCTTGCCGGCCGCCGGATTGAGTTGCAGCGCTCGTCCGACAACGTAGAAGGTCGGAATGATGTTCTTTTCCCGAAACAGCGAGGCCAATCGCCAGACGCCGACGCGTGAGCCGTATTCGTATAGCGATTCCATGTTGCGGTTGCGCAGGCCCGGCACCGCCGGAGACACGGCAAGGTCCGACAGGATCGCCTCGGAGACACCGTCGCCTTCGCCGATGCTGTATTCGGCGCCTTCCTCATAGTTGACGACGATGTTGAGTGCCAGCTTGGCGCCGCCCGGCCACTCAGCGGCCGGAGGCTTGTCGCCATAGCCGATGAAATCACGGACGGGCAAATACGGCATTCTCAAATCTCCTCAGGATGCAGTCGCAAGACATGCAGTCGCTGGATCTATTCACCGCGCATGTCGATGAGTATGTGCAGGGCCCGGTCCATCATCTCTTGCGGACCGACCGTCGCGCGCAGACAGTCCCTGAGGCCGTAACCGCCCAAGCTGCGGACGATGATCCCGGCGCCGCGCAATGCCTTCTCTGCTGCCTCCGCGACGGCTGCGCTGGAGAAGCCAATCAGCACGAAGTTCGTTCGGCTTTCGGGAACATGGTAGCCGGCGGACCGCAGATCGTGCGCAAACTGATCGCGAATTCCGGCCGTCCGGGCCACCGTTTCGCGCATATAGGCCTGATCCGCCATGGCCGCCACGGCCATGGCGAGGCTTGACGTCGTGACCTGGTTCGAATTCTGCATTTTGCGCACTTGCGCCGCGACCGCAGGCGGAAACAATCCCCATCCGACGCGCGCGCCAGCCAGGCCATAGGCCTTGGAAAGCGTGCGCAACACGACGGTATCGCCACGCGCGACAAGTGCAAAGACAGGTTTTGGATCCTGATCGTCGAACTCGCCATAGGCTTGGTCGACAACCAGCAGTACATCCCTTGGCAAGCCGGCGCGCAAGCGCAGCAGTTCGGCGTTCGGGATTACAGTGCCGGTCGGATTTCCGGGATTGCAGACGAAGACGATCCGCGTTGCCGGCGTGAGGGTCGTGAGAATGTTGTCAACCGAAACGGCGAAATCCCGTTCAGGGGCCTTAAGATAGATCGCATCGACGCGCGCAACGGCGGAGGCCACGAAATTATAAGCGTAAGAGGTGCCCAGAACCTGGCTGCCCGGTCCCGAAAAGGCTGCGATGGTGCAGCTTATCAGATCCATCGAACCGGCACCGCACAAGGTCAAATCCGGCTCGGCACCATAGGCCTGCGCAATCGCCTTGCGTAATTCCGTCCAGTCCGGATCAGGATAGAGATGGCTGCGGGTCATCGCGTCTCTGCCGGCAGCAATCGCTCTGGGGCTGGGCGGAAAGGCGCTTTCGTTCTGTGCAAGGGTCGTCCGATCGTAGCCGCCGAAATTCGCCAGTGCGAACGCAGACATGGCCTCGATGTGGGCCGCTGCTTTCAGATGCATGATTGGTCCTTGGGAAACATGCTGGCGGTCACCTCGCGAGCTACCCCTGCCGAACGACACAAGGGCAAGCTATAATCCGCCTGCGCATGCACAAGCAAAAACTATCCGTGCAATGGCTTCGAAATTCTGGCCCTTGTTAGACAAGCTGTCACCAAGCCTGCTGGCGACCTCCTCGCTCGAAGTGTCTCTCCAAAGCGGGAACAAAGGTGATGAAACACCGCGTCGAATACCGGCCTCTCGCTGGTGCCCACACGCCGGCGCGTGGCCTTTCAGGACCAGTAGAACAATCGTCGCTTCCCGTGCAAGGAAAGGACCAGCCCGGGGCCGACCTGTCGAAGAAAGTCATCATCACCTGTGCCGTCACCGGCGGCATCCACACGCCGACCATGTCGGATGCGCTGCCTTTCACGCCGGACGACATTGCCCGCCAGTCGATCGAAGCGGCCGAGGCAGGTGCCTCGATCCTGCATCTGCACGCACGCGATCCGAAGGACGGCCGTCCAACGCCGGACCCGGCGGTGTTCATGCAGTTCCTGCCGCGCATCAAGCAGGCGACCGAGCGGTCATCAACGTCACCACCGGCGGCGGCCTCAACATGAGCGTCGAGCAGCGGCTGGCCGCTCCTCTCTTGGCCAAGCCGGCGGTTGGCCGACGCCACCACCCGTTTGGTCGTCGTGGGTCGAGCTGCATCTCCAAGCACGAAAAGTCTTTCCAGGCAGCGCACGGCGCTGCCACTAGGTGACTCTCGGCTTCGGGCATACTACACAGGCTGATTGATCTGAAACGCAGTCGTGCGCGGATGTAAAGCGCGATAAACATGACATCGGGCCGCGGTCTAGAATGACGTGGAATTAGGCGCGTCCACTGCCCAACGACGCTTGATGACGGGGAGAATTCTATGCGAAACACCATGCTGGGTTTCGTGGCAGTTGCCCTGGCTGCGTGCCAATCGCCTCCTCCAGTGCCCCACCACACCGCTCTCGAGCCTGCGTCAGAGCCTGCTACCGTCCCTCCTCAACCCGTCTTGGATCCCGGCGTGGTTCCTCCTCGCTCGGCAATCATGGATCAATCCGTGACAATCACTCCCCCTGCAAAGGGCATTCCGACAAAGTACGCCGCATTTTCGGGTATGTGGGCTGGACGATTGGAGGGGACGTATGAAGCCAAAGTCGCGGTGCAGACGATTTCTCCAAATGGCGAAGTGACGGTCACCTTTGCATGGGGGAATCTGGGCGACAACAATCCAGGAGAGGCCGCCGGCGTCGGAAAAATCATAGGCAGGACATTGAAACTTGGGCGCCTACCGAACGGCGCGGACGTCAGTCTTGTGATGCTGTCGGATGACACCCTGGCCGGAACCTATACGCTTGCCGGCCAGACCTACACGGGGATGTTCATCAGGCAATGATAAAGCAATCATCTAACTGATCGCATTGATGGTGCATCGCCTTCAGGGTTCTGACTGGTGCTGCAATTCACTGTGTGGACATTGCAGTCGTGGCGACAGGACTGGCGCAAAGCGGCCGAGCGGCCAAAGGTAGGTCAGTCGGAGATCGGCGGCGGCAAGCGGGGCAGTGGATGGATACTCCAGGAAAGACACGTAACGGTACTTTTCAGTTTCTGGCGGCGAGGACATATCGGCACCTGAAGTCGACCGAAAAGCGCGATTGACTGCGACTGATGCTGAAATCTCAGAATATCGTTCATGGCGATTTGCCCTTTAAAATCAAAAAGCGTAACTTTTTGGCGGACCATGCGTCGACTTTCGGTGCGGCAAGAAAGAGAAAACCCAGCTAGATCAATAACCTAGCTGAGTTGGAACAATCGAGTGGGGAGTAACGGATGGAAACGGCGGCGTTAGCGTAGTTTCGGTGACGACTGTCGCTATCAAAAGTGTTCTCGTGCCCGTATCTCACTTCCGCTGAAAGTCTGATCTGCGCCACGCCCCCTATGTAAAGATCTTTCAAAAAGGGAGAGGGCTACAGCGTAGAACGCGTGCACAAAAGGCGGGTCTGCTTGGCACTGCTTGTCATTCCGGCCGACTTGACCGCCAACCTTTTTTGACTCGCCGCCCCGGTCGAGCAGTGTGCACGCAAAACCCGCAGCTCGGCCGTTCAGGTCCCGATCTCGGCAACGACCGTCCCCGAAACGGGATCGGTCACGCCGAGGTCGCCGCCGAGATCCTCCAGCATGTCACGCATCGTATCCAGGAGGCCGATCATTTGCGGTCGCGCCGCCGCGAGGCTGTCCATGTCGTTCCATTCGCCGACGTTCAGAGGCGCCACGTCGCTGCTTTGCACAGCCTTGGCGAGCGACTTGGCGGAAGTCGCGGCATCATAACATTGCTGTATCAGGGGCAGCATGCGCCGGCCGAGTTCGGTCAGGTGCGAATGCTGGCGCTGGCGTCGGAGGCGTTCGCCCCCAACCCCTCTTCGAGCGTCTTGATCGCACGCGTCAATGCAGGCTGCGTGACGTTGCATTCCTCGGCCGCTCTCGTGAAACTTAACGTGCTGGACAGGGCCAGAAAGTAGCGGACCTGCTGCATCTCCATGAACTTTCGCCCCCTTAGGCGACGATTTTTGTCCCTTCAAAAAGCAGACATTGACATCAACAGCCATTGCGCCCCGGTCCAAGCCCCTCACTTTGAACCAACGACGATAGTGGGCCGACCGCCGCAGCCCTGGTCTGGGCTTCATCTTCTCTACTGCTTCACGGGAAGGCGTGGATTTTCCGGCGCGGCGCCGAGCTCCGACCGTGCCAGGCGCCTTGGCCTGATCCACTCGCCGCGCGCCTTTTCCGATAGGACCAATCCATGGCCTGGCCGATCGGGCGCGTAGGCGTAGCCGTCCCGGATTTCGATAGGCTGTTCCACCAGATGATCGAAGTTCTGAAATGAATATTCCAGCCATTCGACCTCGGGAAGCGCGGCCGCCATATGCACGCCGACCTCCAGGAACGTGTTGCCGATGCTGATCGGTATCCCGAGTTCGGCTGCCAGCCAGCCGATGCGCATGACATCCGTCACCTGGCCGTGGACATTCAGGATATCGGCCGCATGGGCTTCCAGGAGCAGCCGTTTGCCCTGGAGATCCAGATACTCGCCGCTGTTGATCTGGGTCCATGTGACGGCATGCCTGAGTGTTCTCAACCCTTCATGGTCGTGACGCAGGATTGGATCCTCGACCCACAGAAGTTCGTGGCCGGCCTCGCGGATCGCCACCAACTTCGTGAGCGCCTCCTTAGAGGTCCAGGCCTCGTTCGGATCGATCATGATTTTGGACCCGGCCGGGACACAGGCCTTCAACAGTTCCAGGCGCCTCAGGTCGCGGTCGAAATCCTGGTGGCCGACCTTGATCTTGAAAGCCGAGTAGCCAATCGAAGCCGCGTGGGAGAACAGCGAGACGAAGGCCTCATCGTCGAGGTGAAAATCGAGACCGCTGGCATAGGCTTTCACCCGGTTGCGGCGACTGCCAAGCAAGACATGAAGGGGCAGGCCAGCTTCTTTGGCCGCAAGATCCCAAAGCGCCACCTGAATCGCTTCGTGAAAGGGCAGGGAGTAAGCCCGCTGATTGCCGCCGCGCGGGCGGTGCACACGGTGGACCAGGGCGATCGCCCTGTTTCCCTTCAGGCTCGGCCAAACCTCATGTTCGAAAACGCTCTCGATCTCTTGCTGATCAGGAAGTGGATTGAAGAGCGTCTGGATGAATCCCAGCCCCACCTCGCCACTCTCGGAAACGAGCTCCAGTGCGGCGACGTTGACATCGTCGGCCCGAACCTGGCTGTCCCCGATTACCCGGTCGCGGGCGAACTGAAATCGGGTTATACGAAAATGCGAAAGGCTCATCACAAGGGCTTTCTGATCGGTTACGATATCCAACTGATCTATCAGATGGTATCTTAGTACCGGACCAATGGAGGGGCCGCAAGTGGCGGGCAAGGCAAAAACGGACTCTTCTCCCCTCGTGGCGGCCGCCCGCATGAGCGATGTCGCCTATGAAAGAATCCTTGAGGGCTTGTTCGACCGGCGCGTGCCGGCCGGGGCATTCATCTCGCAAAACGAATTGTCCGCGATCGTCGACGTGCCTGTTGCCCCGCTTCGCGACGCCCTGCGTGTTCTTGAGGCGGAAGGGATCCTGACCATCCACCCGCGCTCCGGCATCCAGTTCGTCAGGCCCGGCCTGGAGCTTACGCGTGCCACCTACCAGTTCCGCTCCATCGTCGAGCGCGCCGCGATCCGTGTCTTTGCGGAACAAGGCGATGAGGCCGTCATGAATGCCTTGGAAATCCGGCATTCCAGGCTGCTTCGGCGCGTCGAGCGCGATGGTCTCGGAACGGAACAGCTGGAGGAGATGGACGCGCTGGAGGGAGAGTTGCACGGCGCGGTCATCGCCGCGCTGCGCAATCCCCTGATCGACAGCACCTACCGGCGCATGCACAATTATCTGCGTCTGCTGCGGCTCGACAGGAAGATCACGACACCCATCATGGTCCGAACGCTCAAGGAGCACCTCGATATCCTAGAGGCTTGCGGCACAAGGAATGCCGACGCCGCCGAGGCAAAACTGCAGGCGCATTTCCAGGCGGCGATGCAGCGAAGCCTGGGTCTCGTCTGACAGGTCAATCGTGATCCGTCGCTTAGTCCAGTTGCGCGCCGGGCGGTTGCATGGCGCGGGAAAGGATGCTACCCAAACTTCAACTGATCGATCAGATTGATGATCTGATATCTTGGAGGAGATAGGATGCAGTTGAACAAGAGGCAGTTTCTCATGGGTACGGCGGCCCTGGCGATGGCAGGGCATATCGGCGGCGCCCGTGCCGCGAGTGCCATCAGTTACTGGCACCATTTCACCAGCCAGTCGGAAATGGCCAGCCTGCTGAAGATCATCGCATTGTTTCAGGCGGCCAATGCCGATGTGGCGGTGACGCAGGAGAACATCCCGAACTCTGAATATATGGCAAAGGTCTCTTCGGCCGTGCTGGCCGGTGGCCGTCCGGATACCGCCATGGTGATCGCCGAGCGTTTCGCCGATCTCACCGCGATGGAGGGGTTGATTGATCTTACCGAGCGCGTGAACGGCTGGAAGGGCAAGGCCAATTTCCCCGAAAATCGCTGGACCGGGCTTTCCAGCAACGGCGCCATCTATGCGGTTCCCGCCTTCGCCTTCGTCGATTGGATGTACTACCGTGCCGACTATTTCGAGGAAGCCGGGTTGGCCGGGCCGCCCCGGAATTTCGACGAATTCCTGAGCGCTTGCCGCAAGCTGACCGACCCGTCGAAGGGTAGATATGCCTTTGGCATGCGCGCCGGCGCCGGCGGTTTCAAATATGTTATCGATGTCATGGAGGCGTTCGGCTCGCCGATCGTCAGGGATGGGCAGCCAGCCATCGACAAGGCAGCGGCGATCGAGGCGATAACGTTCTATTCCGATCTCTTCCTGAAGGAAAAGGTCGTGCCGCCGAGCGCGCCCAACGACAGCTACCGCCAGATCATGGAGGGATTCCGCACCGGGCAGACGGCAATGGTGTGGCACCACACCGGTTCGCTGAATGAAATCTCGGCCGCGATGAAGCAGGGCAAACAATTCTCGACCGCACCCATGCCGGCGGGTCCGAAGGCGCATGTCGCTCGCGTTGCCTACGCCGGCAACGGCATCATGAAGGAAGACAATATAGAGGCCGCCTGGCGCTGGGTGAGTTTCTGGGGCGAGACCGATGCTGCCCTGGCCTTGCTCGAAGGCACGGGTTATTTCCCGGCCTCTGCCGCTGCCCTGCAAGATCCGCGGATCACCGGCAATTCAATCTATCACGCGGCGGTCGAAACGCTCGAGTTCGGACGTCTGCCGAACAATTTCGTGGGCGCGGCGGGCTGGTCCGAAAATGTCGTCAATCCCGCTTTCCAATCGGTGCTCACGGGCCAGTCGACACCGGAGCAGGCTGTGGACCGTATGATCCAGGGCCTCGAGGCCGCCCTTCGCTGATACATCCCTGCACGGCCGGCTCCGGCGTGCGGCCATGCGTTGAACGCAACGGGACGATGCATTCGCATCGCGGATCCATGACATCAAGCTCAAGCGGATATCGGCCATTGCGGGCTCTCGGCGAATTGTCCGAGACCCGCTACTGGATGTATTTGCTGCTCCTTCCCAGCCTCGTCATGATCCTGCTGGTGATCGCCTATCCGACGCTTTACGGCATGGCCATCAGTTTTCGCGAGATGCGTCTGACGCGTCCCGGTCTGGGTGGCTGGGTCGGCTTCAAACATTATGCGGCAATGTGGTCCGATCCTGTCTTCTGGATCGCCCTGAAGAACACGGTCGTCTGGGTCACCGCGGCCGTCGTGCTGGAATTGGCGCTCGGCCTTCTCGCCGCGACCGCCCTCAACAGGGATTTGCCGGGCACGAAGATCTTCGCCGTGCTGATCCTGCTTCCCTATTTCCTGCCCAACGTCGTGGCGGGTCATATGTGGGCCCTGCTGCTCGATCCGAGGCTTGGGGTCATCAACGATCTTCTCGTCCGCGCGGGCGTCCTGCACACCTACAAGGCATGGTTCGCGGATCCCAATACCGCGCTTGCGGCGACCGTCCTTGTCGAGGCGTGGCACGGATTTCCATTCTTCGCGCTGCTGTTGCTCGCGGGCCTGAAGAGCATTCCCGAAGATCTCTACAAGGCAGCCGCGGTGGACGGCGCGGGCGTCCCGGCGCAGCTCAGGCTGATCACCTTGCCGATGCTCAAGACCGTGATTGCGGCGGCGGTGATCCTGCGCGTCATCGGGCTGGTCAATTCGCCCGATCTGCTCCTCATTCTCACCGGTGGCGGACCGGGAGATGCCACGCAGGTCCTGTCGCTATACGCCTTCCAGACCGCGTACAAGGAATTCAATTTCGGCTACGCATCCGCCCTGTCGGTGGTGATGTTCGTAATCCTGATGATCTTCGCGACGGCATATATCCGCCTGTCCAGGATCACCAAGGGAGACGGCGATGATTGAAAGCAAGCGCCGCCGGCGGGTGATCGCCAACATCGCCACCTACTTGGTCCTCGCGACCCTGTCGATGTTCTGCATCGGTCCGATGATCTGGATGTTTCTGACATCGCTAAAATACGAGGCCGACATCGTCACCCAGACCATGCAGTACATACCGAGGCGCGTCACCTTCGACCATTATGTGGCGATCTGGACGCAGTCCGGCTTCCCGCGGCTGATAGCCAACAGCCTGGTCGTCACCTTCCTGACAGTGACGATCTGCGTCGCCACGGGCACGCTTGCCGCCTATGCATTTTCACGCTTCGCATTTCGCGGCCGAACGCAGCTCATGCTCGGCTATCTCGTCGTGCGCATGTTCCCCGCCGTGATGATGATCATTCCCCTTTATGTTGTCATGCGTGGCGTCGGCCTCGTCGACAGCCGTTTCGGACTTGCGCTTGCCTATACGAGTTTCCTTTTGCCGCTGTTCGTGTGGATGCTCAAAGGTTTCTTTGACTCCGCACCCAAGGAACTCGAGAGCGCGGCGCGCATCGACGGCTCGACAAGGCTTGGCGCCATGGTCCGCATCGTCATGCCGCTTGCGCGCAACGGTCTGGTGGCAAGTTCGGTGTTCATTGCCATCGCTGCCTGGAACGAGTTCTTGTTCGCCCTGATGCTGACGACAGGGCAGGGATCACGCACCTGGCCCGTGGGCCTGCAGTTGATGGTCGGCGAATTCCAGCTTCCATGGGGTGTCCTGGCGGCAGGCGGCATTCTCAGCATCCTGCCTGTCATCGTCCTCTTCGCCATCGTCCAGCGAACCATGGTTCAGGGGCTGACCGCGGGCGCCATCAAAGGTTAGGAGCATTCGCATGGCGACACTTTCCATCAAGGACGTGCGCAAGTCCTATGGCTCCGTGCAGGTCCTTCACGGGGTCGATATCGAGCTCGAGGACGGAGGCTTTCTGGTTCTGCTCGGGCCGTCGGGATGCGGCAAGTCGACCCTGCTCAACATGATTGCGGGCCTCGACGACACGTCCGGCGGCGACATCCTGATCGGCGGACGCTCGGTCGTGGATCTCGCGCCCAAGGACCGCAATATCGCGATGGTGTTCCAGTCCTATGCACTTTACCCGACCATGTCGGTGGAGCGAAATATCGGCTTCGGATTGGAAATGCGTGGCGTGGACGCCGATCAGCGCAAGCGCGCCGTCGACGACGCCGCGCGGCTGCTGCAGATTTCGCATCTGCTCGACCGACGCCCTGCCAATCTTTCGGGAGGACAGCGGCAGCGCGTTGCAATGGGGCGGGCGATCGTGCGCGACCCGGAGCTGTTCCTTTTTGACGAGCCGCTTTCCAATCTCGATGCAAAGCTTCGTGTGGAAATGCGCACGGAGATCAAGCGCCTGCACGAGCGTCTCGGCACGAGCATCGTCTATGTGACACATGATCAGATCGAGGCGATGACGCTGGCCACCAAGGTGGCGGTGATGAAGGGCGGCCATATCCAGCAGTTTGCCGATCCTCGCACCATCTATGAACGGCCCGCCAACGTGTTCGTCGCAAGTTTCATCGGATCGCCGGCGATGAACTTCCTGCCCGGGCGTCTGGTCTCGGACGCGAATGGCGTGCGTTTCGCGGCGAGCGGCGTGTCGGTCGCATTGCAGGCCGGCAAGCGGCCGGTTGATTCAGAGCGCCCTGTGATCCTGGGCATAAGGCCTGAAGAACTGAAGGTGGCCGGGCGCGATGAAGCTTCGGTCACCGGGGTGATCGATGTCGTGGAGCCTACAGGGCCTGAAACCATGGTGACGGTGCAGGTTGGCGACCAGTCGATCATCGCCCGCCTGCCGCCGAGGTTTGCAGGCCGGCGAAACGAGCCGATATTCCTTGCCGTCGATCCGGCCAGCGCCAACCTGTTCGACCCCGGCAGCGAGCAGCGCATCGATATCTAGACTAGGGGACCGACACCACGGCGCTTCTGGCGCAACGCGGTTTCGGTCATCGGCCAAAGCATAGCCGAAGCCGGCATCGGTGCCGGCGAGATCGTCGCCATCGGCTGCAGCGGCCATGGGTGGCGGTTGCCGAGGCCTACGCGGGAGGGTATCGCCTTTATGGCGAGATCAACCAGGCGATGATTCCGATGTGGGAGCGCATCGCCGCACGGCAGGCACGCACGTGAGCGAAACTTCACCATCCCCTTTCGGCGATTACGACTACGTCATCGTCGGCGCCGGCTCCGCCGGCTGCGTGCTCGCCAACCGGCTCTCGGCCGATCCGCGCAACCGGGTGCTGCTGCTCGAAGCCGGCGGCAGCGACCGCTATCACTGGGTCGATATCCCGATCGGCTACCTCTTCTGCATGGGCAATCCGCGCACCGACTGGATGATGAAGACCGAACCGGAAGCCGGTCTCAACGGACGCAGCCTCAACTATCCGCGCGGCAAGGTGCTTGGTGGCTGTTCGTCGATCAACGGCATGATCTACATGCGTGGCCAGGCAGCCGACTATGACGGCTGGCGACAGGCCGGCAATGTCGGCTGGGGTTGGGACGATGTGCTGCCGTATTTCCGCAAGTCGGAAGACTATCACGGCGGCAAGAGCGCCATGCACGGCAGCGGCGGCGAGTGGCGGGTCGAACGGCAGCGTCTGTCCTGGCCGATCCTCGACGCGTTCCGGGAAGCCGCCGAGGAACTCGGCATTCCCCGCACCGAAGATTTCAACACCGGCACCAATGAAGGCTCGGGCTATTTCGAGGTCAACCAGCGGCAAGGGGTGCGCTGGAACACATCGAAGGCATTTTTGCGCGGCATTGCGGCGCGTCAGAATCTGCGCGTGGTGACGGGGGCTGAGACGGAACGGCTCGAATTCGACGGCCGACGCGTCACCGGACTGCTCTTCCGCCAAGGCGACCGCCTGCACAAGGTCAGCGCCGGACAGACGATCCTTGCTGCCGGTGCCATCAACTCGCCGAAGATCCTCGAACTGTCGGGGGTGGGGCGCCCTGACCTGCTTTCGAGCATTGGCGTGGATGTTCGACACGCCTTGCCGGGTGTTGGCGAAAATCTGCAGGACCATCTGCAGATACGCACGGTTTTCAAGGTCGCCAATGCCGCGACGCTCAACCAGCGCTATCACAATCTGATCAGCCGCGCGGCGATGGGTGTGGAATATGCGCTCAAACGCAGCGGGCCGTTGTCGATGGCGCCGAGCCAGCTCGGCATTTTTGCCAGGAGCGATCCGCGCCTCGCAACACCTGATCTGGAATATCATGTGCAACCGCTCAGCACAGACCGTCTGGGCGAGCCGCTGCATCGCTTTCCCGCGGTCACCGTGTCGGTCTGCAATCTGCGCCCGGAAAGCCGGGGTGCCGTGCATATGGCATCGTCCGATCCGCGCGAGGCGACGAAGATCCGGCCGAACTATCTCTCCACCACGGGAGACCGCGGCGTCGCGGTCGCATCGCTGCGCCATGTGCGCAGCCTGATGAAGGCACGGGCCGTGGCACGCTTTGCGCCCGAAGAGATGCTGCCCGGTACGCAATATGACAGCGACGAAGACCTTATCCGCAAGGCCGGCGATATCGGCACGACGATTTTCCACCCGGTCGGCACCTGCAAGATGGGTTCGGACTCGATGGCGGTGGTCGACGACCGGCTACGCGTTCACGGGCTTGCCGGACTGCGCGTGGTCGATGCCTCGATCATGCCGACAATCGTCTCGGGCAACACCAACTCTCCGGTCGTCATGATCGCCGAGAAGGCAGCGGAGATGATCCTGCTGGATCCGCGCTAATAATGTCGTGGCGATGTGCGTTGTCCTCGGATGCCGAAGCCGCCGCGACCCATGGCGGCCACCGCTTGGCGCGGGAGCTGGACGAACATGATATCGGCGATGCGCTGCCGTTCCGGCGGGAAATGACGGCTCTGGCGGCGGAATAGGCCGGAGCTGCTCTCGCGACCATGGTCCAATCCATCAGGGTTGCCGCGGTCCCGGCCCATGCCGTAGACAGGCCGCCGTGAAGGACGTTGGCGGAGAAGAAACAAGATGTCGGACCGGATGAAGACCCTCTCCTCGGCCAAGTCGCATGGCGGCGTGCAGGGCGTCTATTCCCATGCTTCGGACGCCTGCTCTTGCGACATGATTTTCGCCGTCTTCGTGCCGCCGCAGGCGCGTGAAAAACCTTGCCCCGTCGTCTGGTACCTCTCCGGCCTCACCTGCACCCATGCCAATGTGATGGACAAGGGGGAATACCGGCGCAAGGCCGCGGAGCTTGGCCTGATCGTCGTCTGTCCCGATACCAGCCCGCGCGGCGCCGATATTCCCGACGAGAAGGACAATTGGCAGTTCGGCAGCGGCGCCGGCTTCTACCTCGACGCCACGCAGGCGCCCTACGCCACAAACTACCGCATGTATTCCTATGTCACCGAGGAATTGCCGGCGTTGATCGCGCAGGAGTTTCCGGCCGATATGACGCGCCAGGCGATCTTCGGCCATTCGATGGGCGGGCATGGCGCGCTGACGATCGCGCTCAAAAATCCCGAGCGCTTCAGAAGCTGCTCGGCCTTCGCGCCAATCGTGCAGCCAAGCACCGCCGGCTGGTCGCGGCCCGCCCTCGAAAAATACCTCGGCGCCGACGAGGCTTCATGGCGGGGCTACGATGCCACCTTGCTCATCGAGGATGGCCACCGTTTCCCCGAGCTTTTCGTCGATCAGGGGACGTCGGACGGCTTTCTCAAGGACGGGCTGAGGCCGTGGCTGCTGGAAGCGGCCTGCGCCAAGGCCGGCATTGCGCTGACCTTGCGCATGCAGGACGGCTACGACCATTCGTATTTCTTCATTTCGACATTCATGGACGACCATCTGAGATGGCACGCCGAAAGACTGGCTGACCCGGTTCGTGGCACCGGGTCACGCTGAAGCAACGGCATATCCCCGCGCGGGCTAATCCCGCAACAGGTCGAACATCAGCTTGAAGAAGCGGTCGGCATCGACTTCGTGAGCGATGCGCGCATTGTCCTTCTCGCCGCGCTCGCCCCAGAAATCGGCAACCGTCGCGCCGAAAGCATAGGTGCCGGACAGATCGACGCCGATGGCGATTTCAAGAGCAGCGTCCAGCATTTCGCCGACCGCATCCCGCTGCGCCGCATTGGCCAGCCGGACGATGTCGCGGCCGCCGTGGCCTTCCTCGCCTCGGACGAGGCAAGGCACGTCACCGGCGTCGACTGGCTGATCGACGGCGGCCAGACATTGCAGAGCTGGGCCAACGCGCCGGCCGGCGACGCGTTTCCGAAGTATCGCTAGTTAGGAGCAGCTTTTCCAACCTCACGAGCCGTCAGGTCGGTCGAACGCTTCGCGTCAGAGGCCGAACCGGTCCTTCAGCCGCCCCGACAGGATCGCGGCCTTCACCCCGAGCGGCCAGAGGCGGTGGAACCGGATTGGCTCGAGCGCCGATATCGGCATGGGAAACGGCGACGTCTCGCGGCCTTGCAGCCGTTGCGCCAGGGCAGCGCCCATCGCCGAGGCCATGGCGACGCCGCGACCGTTGTAGCCAAGGCATATCAGCACGCCGTCCTCCGGCTCGTGAATGTGCAGCAGATGGTCCTTGGTGATCGCGACCCGGCCGTTCCAGCCATGCGTCCAGCGTGCTCCGGAGAGCGCCGGCCACAGCCGCAGCGCATAGTCGGTGAGGTAGCGGATGGCGGCAGCATCGCCGATCGGCTTCATCGGTCCCCGGCCGCCCATGAGAAGACGGTTCTGCGCGTCGATGCGGTAGTACACGGTGATATTGCCGGCTTCGTAGACGACCGGCCTTTCAGGGAGAATTGCGGCCGCGGCTGCCGGCGCAAGCGGTTCGGTCGCCGCGATCGCGCTGAACACCGGAACAACCGACTGCTCCAGGCCCGGCCACAGGGCTCCGGTATAGCCGTTGGTTGCCACAAGCACCTTCTCGGCGCTGACCGAGCCGTTGGCGGTTTTGAAGACCCATCGTCCAGCCTCTCGCTTCAGCGAAAGCACTTCGCTGCCACCGAAAATCCGCGCGCCAGCGTTCCGCGCGGCGGCTGCCAGGCCGATCGTGTATTTCAGGGGATGGAGGTCGCCGCCGCGGGCGTCGAACATGCCGGCTATGTATCTGCCGGTACCGGTTCGTGTCGCCATCGCCTGTGCATCCAGCATGCTGACCGGCATGCCCCGCCGCTCGCATTGCGCGGCCGTGGTTCGCACCGCGGCTTCCGGCTTCGGCCGGATGGCCGCGCGGATCGTGCCATTCTGCCGGGCCTCGCAGGCGATCGACAGGCGCCGGATGAGGCCGAAGGTGAAATCCGGCGCGCCGTAGGAGAAATCGATCATCCGCGGCCCAAGGTCGGGGCCGAACATCGCCTCGATCGTGTCGGGATCGTATTTGAGGCCGGGATTGACCTGGCCGCCATTCCTGCCCGAAGCGCCCCAGCCCGGCTGGGCCGCTTCCAGCACGGCAACGTCGTCGCCCGCTTCCGCCAAATGCAAGGCGGTGGAAAGGCCGGTGAAGCCGCCGCCGACAATGGCGACCCTTGCCCGCTGCGCCCCGGCAAGGGCAGGGTAATTGCCGGTCCCTCCGGCCGTTTCGCGGTAGAGGCTTTTCGGTGGGTTGCTCTCAAGCATGCTGGGTATCGTCAAGGTGGCTGGAGAGGAACACGGGCCCGAGAGGCTGGATGGAAGCCGTTGGCCGAAAGCGATGCGCCACTTGCGAAAACTCCATATTGGGAACGGCAGACCGTCCAATATCGTGCCCGGTGCGCGCCAGGCAATTCAGCATGGCTTTCGGGAAATCACAACAACAGCGGCGACAGCGCCGCCATGAAGTGGTCGTTCTCCGCTGGCGAGCCGATGCTGACACGCACATAGCTGTCGAAATCTTGTTGCTTCCAGGGTTTGACGATGACGCCTTCGCGCAGCAGGCCCTCGGCGAAGGCGGAGGCATTTTGCCGGCAGTTGAAGAACAGGAAATTGCCGCGGGAAGGGGCGACGTCGAGGCCCATGTTCCGGAGGAAACTCTCGACCCGCGTTCTTTCCGCCTTGGCAAGCGCGACGACCCTTGCAAGGTGTTCCTCGTCCGCCAACGCCGCCAGCGCGGCGGCTTGTGCCATGCCATTGGCGTTGAATGGTGTGCGTACCCTGTCGAGCAGGGCGCGCAATTCCGGGTCGCCGGCGATGCCGAAGCCGATCCGCAATCCGGCGAGCCCGAACGCCTTGGAAAATGTCCGCAGCACGATCCAGGGTCGGTCGCGTTTGCGGAGGTAAGGCAGCGACGAGGCATAGTCGTCGCCTTCCGCATATTCGGCATAGGCTTCGTCGACGACGATCAGCGTCTCGTCGCCGGCCGCATCCAGAACCTTCGACAGGTCGCCGGCGGACAGCCAGCTGCCGACCGGGTTCATCGGGTTGGAGAACAGTAGCATGCGGGGCCGCTCGCGCACCGCCTCGATCAGGGCATCGACATTGATGGTGAGGTCGTTGTTGACGGTCACTCGTTTGACGCTCGCGCCCATCAGCGTCGCATAGTCCTCGTGCAGCGGGAACGATGGATAGAGCGTGACGACGGTATCGCCGGGCCTCAGCACGGCACGGCTGATGACGGACAGAAGGTCCTCCGAGCCATTGCCGAGGATGATCTGGTCCTCGCCGAATCCATATCTGGCGGCGATCGCCTGGCGCAGTTCGCGCCCGGCCGGATCCGGATAGAGCCGGAACATCTCGGCGCCGGCCTGCACCATCGTGGCCAGCGTCGGGCTCGGGCCGAGGGGGTTTTCATTCGACCCCAGCTTGGCGATCCTGGCCGGAGCATATCGTTGCATGACTTCGGCGATGGTCAGTCCGGAATTGTAAGGCGACAAGCGCGTGACTTCGGTTCGGACCATGTCTGATGCTCTCGACACGAGCGGGCTCCTCTGCGGTCGGCCGACGGACCCCATCATCGACCGGGTTCGCAAACACTGGGTTTCGCCGCATCGTTCCCGGGGTGAGTCAGGTCATTGACAGGCGCACTGGTGCAGCGAATTTTTGCTAGAAGTAGCGCAGCCGAAATTGTTTGTATATGCTTGTATATGTAACTTGATCTGGTAGTCTCGCTATCGGAACGGAAGCGCGACACCGGCAAGGAGGATCACATGCGCAATGCTTCTCTGTTCGATCTCGCCGGCAGGAAAGCGCTTGTCACCGGCGCCAGCCGCGGAATCGGCCGCAGCATCGCCGAAGCGTTGAGCGCTGCCGGCGCCGACGTCGCGGTCACCGCGCGCAGCCTGGCGTCCCTCGATGAGGTCACGGCGGCGCTCCGCGCGGCCGGCGGGGTTGCGCATGCCGTCGCTCTCGACGTCACCGATGTCAACCGCTGCCGGACGGCCACCGCCGAGGCTGCGGGCCTGCTTGGCGGTCTCGACATCCTCGTCAACAATGCCGGAATGGAAGAGGTCAGGCCCTCTCTCGACGTCGACGAAGCGCTGTGGGACCGGATCATCGACACCAATCTCAAGGGGGCGTTCTTCTGCGCCCAGGCGGCCGCGCTGCAGATGCGGGATGCCGGGCATGGCGGCGCCATCATCAATCTCTGCTCACTGACATCAGAAGTCGGCATTCCCACCGCGGTGCCCTATGGTTCGTCGAAGTCGGGCCTGCTCGGCATGACCAGGGCGCTGGCGGCGGAGTGGGCGGGTCTCGGCATCAGGGTCAACGCCATCGCCCCGGGTTACTTCCGGACGGCGATGACCGATGTGTTCTACAGCAACGAGGCATGGCAGCAGTCCATGCTCGCCAAGATCCCGCAGCACCGTTTCGGCGATCTCGGCGACCTGCACGGCGTTGCCGTCTTCCTTGCCTCGGATGCGGCGGCCTACATAACCGGCCAGTCCATTCCGGTGGATGGCGGCTTCCTGGCATCGATTTGAGGCAGCGCTAAAGGTTCGAAATCAACGTCTTGCGCAACGTAACCGGCCGGCGCGTTGCGTTCCAACAAAGAGGAATATCCATGTCCGACGTCAGCTTCCACGATCTGTCATCGCTCGACGCCACCCAGCGGTCCAGCCTGCTGAAGCGCGCCGAGGCCGATCTGTCGGTCTTCGTCGAAAAGGTCCGCCCGATCATCCAGGCCGTCAAGGACGAGGGTGACGCCGCGCTGATCCGCTTCGCCAGGGAGCTCGACAAGGCCAATGTCGCCGAAGGCGGACTGCAGGTGTCGGAAGCCGAGTTCGATGCGGCCTTCGACAAGGTCGAGAAGGATGTCGTGGAAAGCATCGGCTTCGGCATAGACAACATCAGGCGTTTCCATGAGGAGCAGAAGCCGGAAACGATGTGGCTCAAGGAAGTTCGGCCGGGCGCCTATGCCGGCGACCGCTATACGCCGATCGCCTCAGTCGCGCTCTATGTGCCGCGCGGCAAGGGCGCCTTCCCGTCGGTGACGATGATGACATCAGTTCCGGCGGTCATTGCCGGTGTGCCGCAGATCGCCATCGTGACGCCAGCGACATCGGATGGTTCGGTGGATGCGGCGACCCTGGTCGCGGCTCGTCTCGCCGGCGTGCAAACCGTCTACAAATGCGGCGGCGCCCATGCCGTCGCCGCCGTCGCCTACGGCACCGAGACGGTGAAGCCGGCGCTCAAGATCGTCGGCCCCGGCAGCCCATGGGTGGTGGCGGCGAAGAGCGTACTGTCCTCGGTCATTAACACAGGGCTTCCGGCCGGACCGTCGGAAGCCATCATCTTTGCCGATGACAGTATCGACGGCGGCCTTGCCGCGCTCGATCTGCTGATCGAGGCCGAGCACGGACCGGATTCCTCGGCCTATCTGGTGACGCACAGCCGCAAGGTCGCCGAGGTAGCGCTCGCTGCGCTCCCGCAACACTGGTCGCGGATGACCGAACAGCGTGTGGAATTCTCGCGCGCGGTGCTGACCGGCAAGCGCGGTGGCATCGTACTGACAGCGTCGCTGGAAGACAGTTACCGCTTCATCAACGACTATGCGCCCGAACATCTGGAAATCCTGTCGAAGGAGCCGTTCGCGCATCTCGGGCACATCACCGAGGCGGCCGAGATCCTCATGGGTCCGCACACGCCGGTGACGCTTGCCAACTTCGTCCTTGGGCCGAATGCCGTGCTGCCGACCAGCCGCTGGGCGCGGACCTATGGGCCGCTTTCGGTGACGGATTTCGTCAAGCGCTCGTCGGTCGGCTATGTCACCTCGGCCGCCTATCCGGAATTGGCGAAGCACGCCCGCAGGCTCGCCCGCTACGAGGGCTTCAGCTCGCACGAAAACGCCGTCTCGGAAATCCGCGACCGCTACCTCGCCGGCTGAACGGAGACGATCGCGATGAAGGCAGCACGGCTTTATGGACCCGGCGATCTGCGCGTGGAGCACATTGCCCCGCCAGGCATTCCGGATGCCGGCTGGGTGAAGCTCAGGGTCGATGCCGCCGGCATCTGCGGTTCGGACCTGCACAATTTCCGCACCGGCCAATGGATAAGCCGCTCGCCTTCGACGGCCGGCCACGAGCTGACCGGCACGGTGACAGCGCTCGGCGAGGGCGTCGACACCGTCGCCGTCGGCGACAGGGTGGTTGCCGATTCCCGCTTCTGGTGCGGGGAATGCGCGCAATGCCGCGCCGGCAGGCGCCATCTCTGCGCTTCGCTGGGCTTCGTCGGCGAAGTCTGCGACGGCGGCTTCGCCGAACAGGCGGTGTTGCCCGCACGCTTGCTGCATGTTGTCGATGCAGCACTTGACGAACGGGTTGCCGCGATGGCCGAGCCGCTCGCGGTGGCGCTGCACGCAGTACGGCGTCTGCCCAAGACGGCAGGTTCGGTGCTTGTCGTCGGCTGCGGGCCGATCGGCGGTCTCGCCGCGCTGCTGCTGTCTCGAAGCTTCGCCGGCACGGTGCTTGTTGCCGACCGCAACCAGGCCCGCTGCGCCCGCGTGGCGCGGGTGACCGGCGCAACAATCGTCGACCTCGACCGCGATGCCATTGCCGCCGCCACCGCCAATGCTCCGCTCCTGGCGGCCGTGGAGGCGACCGGCAGCATCGCCGCATTCACTCAGTTGCTCGGCGTTCTCGATTCCGGCAGCGCGGTGGCGATGGTCGGCATCTTCCACGGCCGTCTCGACATCGACCCCAACGTTCTGGTCGAACGCGAGATCGCGCTGCTGGGGTGCCATGCCTTCGCCGACGAACTGCCCGACGCCGTGCGGATGCTGGGTGAATTGAGCGAACCGTTGCTCGCCCTGATCGATCGCGAGATCGGTCTCGACGATATTCCGGCCACTTATGAGCGGCTGTTGGCGGGGCAAAGCGACGGCTTGAAAACAATCATCCGCATGCGGCAACCTGTTGAGCCGGCGTGATTTCCGATAAATTGCCGGAAAGGATTTTGAAATGATCGATTTGCCCGATACGGCGAGCCCCCTTTACGAGAAGGTGAAGGACTACATCCTGACCAACATCGGAACGGGCCGGTGGGGCAAGGATCGCAAGCTGCCGTCCGAGAATGAGCTGGTGGTTTCGCTTGGTGTCTCGCGCATGACGGTCCACCGGGCCTTGCGGGAACTGACCGCGGCGGGGTTCCTGATCCGGCTGCAAGGCGTCGGCACCTTCATCGCGCCGCCCCGGCCGCAATCGACGCTGATCGAGATCAACAACATCGCGGCCGAGATCGTCGAGCGTGGCAACAGGCATCGCTCCGAAGTCCTCGTGCTGGAAACCATCATGCCGACCAAGGAGCTCGCTTTGTCCTTCGAGTTCCCAAAGCGCGTCGCGATCTATCACTCGGTCGTCGTCAATTTCGAGAACGACTTGCCGGTGCAGTTGGAAGAGCGCTTCGTCAATCCGAGCCTGATCCCCGACTACGACAAGCAGGATTTTTCGAAGACGGCGACCTACGACTACCTCATGCAGAAAACCCCGGTGACCGAGGTCGAGCATATCATCTCGGCGATCCCGGCCGACGCCGAGACGGCGCGGCATCTCAATATCGATGTCGGCAGCTGCTGTCTGTTTTTGCACCGTCGCACATGGACGGGCGCGATCGTCGCCACCATCAGCAAGCTGACCTATGCCGGCAGCCGCTATTCGCTCGGCAGCCGCTATTCCCCTTCCAAGACCAACTGACGGCAGCAGGGCTACCGCAGTTCGCAGAGGTTTTCCATAGATGTATGTACATGTATTGATGAGCACGATTTCACTCTCGGCTGACGGCCTGACCCGAGGCGACGATCGATGACACAGACACCGAGCCGTACGGCGCGGATCCGCACGCTCGCGCAGCATGATGTCGGCGAGGCGCAACGCGCGCTGGCGGCGCTGCTGGGCGACCTGTTCGGGATGACCCCAAGCAATGTCCGCATCAATGTCGACAAATACAGCCTCAATTCGTTGAACGGCTTCTTCGACAGCGAGGGCCAGGCCTATTTCTTCAAGTTTCACCAGGAGGAACGCGAAGAGGGCATGACCGGCGAATACTACCGGGCCGAGATCCTGTCGCGTGCCGGCCTGCCGGTCGACCAGCCTGTCCATATGTCCGCTCAGCCCGGCGAGCAGATCCTTGTCTATCGGCGCCGCACGGATCCGAGATTCTCGGATGTCCTGTTCGCGCTGGATGTTGAGGACGATGCCGGCAAGCGGCGCGAGGCGGTTCTCGCCGAGCGCGACCTGTCCGCCAGGCTGCTCGAGGTCTATCTCGAGAAGCTGCATCCGGTGACTGTCGCGGAGGTCTCGGCGGAGCCGATCCACCGGCTGTTTTATGAGCGGCTGGTCGACGCCGATACGCGGTCGTCGCCGGGCGGCCGGCTGGCGGATTTCTACGTTGGCAAGCCGTTTGTCTTTCCGGGCATGGAACTTGGCTGGGATCGGTTCTCCCGGCTGAAATTCGTCATCAACGGCCAGCTTTACACCAGCAGCATCGGCGAACTTTTCGACGCTGCTGCGGCGCGCTTGCGGCCGGACCGGCTAGCCGATGCCGGCGGCGTGGTCGCGCATGGCGACGCCCACAATGCCAATGTCTGGTACACGGAAGAAGCGGGGAGGGCGGAGCTGTCCTTCTTCGATCCTGCTTTTGCCGGCTCGCATATCCCGACGCTGCTGGCCGAGGTGAAGGCCACCTTCCACAACATCTTCGCCCATCCGTTCTGGCTCTACGATCCGGCCATCGCGACGGAGACTTTTCGCGCACGGGCGCGGCTGGAAGGAAATCTGCTCCTTGTCGACACGGACTGGGATTTGAGCCCGGTTCGCCGCGACCTGCTGGAGGTCAAGGCCACCGCTTTGTGGCGACCCTTGCTGCTCGAGCTCAAGCGGCGCGGCATGCTGCCGGCGGATTGGCGGGCGGTCCTGCGCTCAGGGCTTTTCCTGTCGCCGACCCTGGTCATGAACCTGCGCGCCGGCGCGCGCAGCCACACGCCGGTGTCTTCTCTCATCGCCTTTTCAGTCGCGGCCATGGTCGGCAGCGAGCCCGATGCCGGGGCCGATCGGGTGACCGATTTCCTCGACTTGATCGATCCTGAAAGCGCGAGCGGATGCGCCTGATCCACGAGGGAAATTGAGCCGTGCCAACTTGTATATGCATGTATGTATTTTAGCCTTGACATCCGCTCCCGCTGACGCTGAAATATCCCTGCACTTCACCACGAAGTGGTGGGCAAGACGCCGAGGCACAGTGCCGCAAGAGCAGAAACCCGCAGTCTCACCAGACCGGATGCCTGGGAAAAAAGCGGTCTGATCATCAAGGGGAACTTGAGATGATGCGTAACCTAGCAGGACAATTTCGCGCGCTCATGATGGCCGCCGCCATCGGGCTCGCCGCCGCGCCAGTGGCCCACGCCGCCGATGCGGCCATTCCCACGACGCCAGAGGCAGGACCGTTCAAGATAGGCATCGAGCCCTGGCTCGGCTATGGCCAGTGGCACGTCGCCGACGCCAAGGGCCTGTTCAAGACGAATGGCTTGTCGGACGTCCAGATCGTCAACTTCGCCGAGGACAAGGATATCAACGCCGCTTTGGCCAGCGGCCAGCTCGACGCCGCCAATATCGCGACCCACACGGCGATGGGCATGGTGGCCGCCGGCCTGCCGGTGAAGATCGTGCTGCTGCTCGATGTCTCGATGACGGCCGACGCCATCATCGCCGGCAAGGACGTCACCTCCATCGCCGACCTCAAGGGCAAGCAGGTTGCTTTCGAAGAAGGCACGACCAGCGACATCCTGCTCAAATACGCGCTCGCCAAGAATGGCATGTCGATCGCCGACGTTCAGCCGGTTCCGATGCCTGCCTCCGACGCCGGCGGCGCCTTGATCGCCGGCCGCGTGCCGGTCGCTGTCACCTACGAGCCCTACCTCACCGTCGCCATGGCGCAGAACAAGGACGTCAAGCTGCTGTTTTCCGCCGGCGAGGACCCCGGCCTGATCAGCGACGTGCTGGTGGTGCGCGACGAGGTCATCAAGTCGCGGCCCGGCCAGGTGCTGGCCATGATCAAGAGCTGGGACGCCGCACTCAAGGATTACAATGCAGACACACCCGGCGGCCGCGCCATCATCGCCAAGGCGGTCGGTTCCGACGTCAAGGACCTCAACACCGCTTTCGACGGCGTGCGCTACTATTCGCTTGCCGAAAACAAGACGGCGCTGACCGGCGATTTCACCACCAAGACATTCGCCGACGTCGAAGCTGCCGCCAAGAACGCCAAGCTGCTCCAGGCCGACGTGACGCCCGAGCAGATGATCGACCCGTCCTTCGTCAAGGCGGCGCAATGATAGAGGCCGGATCGCGGTGGTAGCGCAGATGTCAGCGGATCCCCCCGCGAAAACCGGCCCGGCGCGCTCCGCGCCAAAGGCGGCCACGAAACAGGCGAGGCGCCGCCGCTCCTCCGGGATCGGCGCGCCCATCGCCAGGTCGCGTTTCCTGATGATCGCGGTGGCCGTCTTTGTCGGGCTTGGCCTCGCCTGGTGGGCGGCGACCGGGCTGGAATGGGTAAAGCCCATCTTCCTGCCGTCGCCCGGCAGTGTTGCGACCCAGATCGCCAAGCTCGCCGCTGACGGCACGCTGTGGCTGGACCTCACCGCCTCGGCGTATCGCATTTCCATCGGTTTCCTCATCGCCTCGGCACTGTCGATCCCGATCGGCGTGCTGATCGGCAGCTTCCGCTCCTGGGAGGCTGGTATCGAGCCGCTGGTGGATTTCATCCGCTACATGCCGGTTGTCGCTTTCGTGCCGCTCTCCATATTGTGGGCAGGTACCGGCGATACGCAGAAATTCCTGATCATCTTCATCGGCACTTTCTTCCAGCAGGTGCTGATGGTCATGGACAATGTGAAACGGGTTCCCGCCGATTTCATCGGCCTTGGCCGCACGCTCGGCCTGCCGGACCGCAAGATCCTGACGCGCATCGTCGTGCCCAGCGCCCTGCCGGGTATCTGGGATACGCTGCGCATCAGCCTCGGCTGGGCATGGACCTGGCTGGTGCTGGCCGAACTTGTCGCGGCGACATCTGGCCTCGGCTATCGCATTACCGTGTCGCAGCGCTATTTCCAGACCAACACCATCATTGGTTACATCCTGCTCCTCGGCGTGCTTGGTCTCATCACCGACCAGGTCATGAAGGCGCTGGAAAAGGTTCTGTTTCGCCAGGATGGCCATTCGCAATGAGGAACCGCCGATGACTGTTCCCAAATTGCGCATCGCCGGCCTCGACAAGAGCTTCGGCACGGGCGAGCGGCGCACTGAAGTGCTGCGCGACATCAATCTCGATCTCGCCGACAATGAGTTCGTCTCGCTCGTCGGCACGTCGGGGTGCGGCAAGAGCACGCTGCTGTCGATCGTTGCCGGACTGCAGGACTTCGACGCCGGCGATCTCAGCATCGATGGCGCGCCGATCCTGCAGCCGGGTCTCGACCGCGGCGTCGTCTTCCAGTCCTACACGCTGCTGCCCTGGCTGACGGCGCGGCAGAACATCGAGTTCGCCCTCAAGGCCGCCGGCTACGATCGCACGGCCTGCCGCGAGATTGCGCTTGAGCATCTCGACCTCGTCAAGCTGTCGCAAAGCGCCGACCGCTTTCCGTCCGAACTGTCGGGCGGCATGAAGCAGCGCGTCGCCATTGCGCGCGCGCTGTCCTATCGGCCGAAGATGCTGCTGATGGATGAACCGTTCGGCGCGCTCGATGCCTTGACCCGGCACCAGATGCAGGAACTGCTGACCCAGATTTGGGAGGAACACAAGCTGACCGTTCTCTTCGTCACGCATGATGTGGAGGAGGCGGTCTATCTGTCGGACCGCATCGTCGTCATGGGGATCGGGCCGGGACGCATCATGCAGACCTTCAACGTCGACATCGAGCGGCCGCGCCGGGAAGAGGTGATGGAGACCCCGGCCTTCATGGATCTGCAACGCGGCGTGCACAAGGCGATCCGCGAGGCGTCAAGACGTCCTGAAATGGCGTAGCCCTCGAGCCCTCGCGGCTACCATGGCCCGACAAAGGTCAGAGCATTCCGAAGGGGCCATAATAGTAGGGGCGGTATGGGACACATAGGCCGAGCGCCAGCTGGACCGGTCCGCAATAATCGTAGTAGCCGCCATAATAGCCGCCTCGCCAGCCGCCGCCAGCCCAATGGCGGCCGTGTCCGCGGTGAAAGGCGTATCTATGCCCGCCACCGAAATGGCGGCCGCGGAAAGGCCCCATGGCATGACCGCCGCCATGGTGCCTGACGACCGCGGCGTCGGCCATGGTTGCAAATGAAGTCGTACCTGCCGCCAATGCCAGCGCAACGGAGCTTGCGAACACCAATTGCTTTTTCATGAGCGTTACTCCTGTTTTGTTGCGATATTGCGCATGGGAGAAAAACGGCCGCCTCACTGCACACGTTCCTTCACGAAATCGGGACGGAGAGTCGCTCTGCATGGTCAGCAATCAGGGGCCGTGGGGACCGCATAGGTCGAGTGTCCACGCGATGGTCCCGCAGAAGTCACCGGCGTAGCCGTGATAACTGCCGTAGCCATTGTAGTCGCTGTCCATCCGGCCATAGTTGCTGCCCCAATTGTCGCCAGTCCAATCGCGGCCAACCCAGCCGCCGTGGCCAGCGTGTCGGCCATGTGCGGCGTGCGCATGGCCGCCGTGCGCAACGGTGAGGTGGACAAAGTGGTGCCTGACGACGGCGGCGTCGGCGACGGTGGCAAACGCTATCGTGCTCGTGGCCAAGGTCAGCAGCATGGAACTGATGGATACGAGTCGCCTTTTCATGTAAATGTCTCCTTTCCGTTCCAAGGATATGGGGAAGAAAGCCGTCTCTCGCCGGACACGTTCCTTCACGAAATCGGGACGGATGCTTGCGGGACCGTGCAGTGTCTTCAGGCGATCTCGCGACACCATCGCCTCCTTGCCGACGTCCGGCCCACTCACGGCGCCGGTCAAGATTTGTTGACTTCCGGCAAGGTGGAAATCGCTACCCCTGACCTATTTGTCGGACCATAAGACGGCCGTGCGACCAGACTCCGGCTGGCTGGCACGTAGGGCAATCTTGCCTTTGAACTGGATGCGCTGCTTTGGCTACAGAATATAAGCCGCTCGCATGACGGAATTTGCTGCAGCATTGGAACAGCCTCAATTCGCCACCGAGCGTGATCCAAGGCTGAGGCTGATCATTCCGATCATTGTCGCCATCGCCTTCCTGATGGAGCAGCTCGATTCCACCATCATCACCACCGCGATTCCGGCCATCGCGCACAGCCTCGACACGACGCCGGTCCGGCTGAACCTTGCGATCACCACCTACATTCTGACGCTCGTTGTGTTCATTCCCGTCAGCGGCTGGTTCGCCGACAGGTTCGGCGCGCGAAAAGTGTTCGCGCTGGCGCTGTTCACCTTCACCCTTGGCTCGGCACTGTGCGGTGTGGCCAACAGTTTCGGCATGCTGCTGGCCATGCGTGCGCTGCAAGGGTTGGGCGGGGCCATGATGACGCCGGTCGGCCGGTTGATCCTGCTGCGCAGCTTTCCGCGCAGCGGGCTGATCACCGCCATGACCTACATGACCTTGCCCGCCATCATGGGGCCGGTCATCGGGCCGCTGCTCGGCGGCCTGCTGACCACCTACGCCTCGTGGCGCTGGATATTCTATGTCAACGTGCCGTTCGGCTGCCTCGGCATTCTGGCCGCGCTGCGCTTTGTCGACGATTTTCACGAGGAGGCGGTGCAGCGCTTCGACTTCGCAGGGTTCCTGATGGTGGGATGCGGTGTGGCACTGCTGCAATTCGGGCTGGAAAACATCGGCCGGCCGATCATTCCCGTTTCAGCCACAGTGCTGGTGCTGGCCGCTTCCGTCCTGCTGCTGCTCGCCTTCGGGCGCTATGCGCGCCGCGTCGCGGCGCCGGCCGTTGACCTGACGCTGTTTCGGTTTCGCTCCTTCTGGGTCGGCACGCTGGCCGGCGGCCTGTGCCGCGTCGGCCTCAACGGCGTGCCGTTCCTCCTGCCGCTGATGCTGCAGCTCGGCTTCGGCATGAGCCCGGTCACTTCGGGCTCGCTGACATTCGTGGGCAGCTTCGGCGCCTTGCTCATGCGGCCGCTGCTGTCGCCGCTGCTGCGGCGGTTCGGCTTCAGCGCCGTGCTGATCGGCAGCGCGGTCGTCGGCTCCGCCACCGTGGCGGGGTTCGCCCTGATGGGGCCTGATACGCCGCATTGGACGATCGGCGTCTACGTCTTCCTGTTCGGCATCGTCCGCTCGGCGCAGTTCATGACCTCCAACACCTTGTCCTACGCCGATCTGCCGGCGGACAAGCTCAGCCGCGCCACCAGCCTTGGTGGCGTGCTGCAGCAGCTCAGCGTTTCGCTTGGTGTCTCGATCGCCGCCATGCTGCTGGGCCTGATCGCGGGGGAGACCCATGTGCTTACGCCGGAGCGCTTTCACCAGGTGTTCCTGCTGACCGCGATCATCCCGTTGATCTCCATTCCCGGCTTTCTGTATCTGCGCGCCGAGGATGGCGTGCAGGTCAGCGGTCACATCAGGGGATCTCGCAGATAGGTTCTTTCAGGAGGGCAGCGGAGGTTCGAACCCGCCCGCACCGCTCACGTCGCTTTGCCGAGCGCCGCGTCCATTCCCATTTCTTCTTCGGAAATGTCGTCGAACGAAGCGTAGTTCATGTTGTAGAGCCGGGCGTAGAGGCCCTTCCTCAGCATCAGCTGTTCGTGGTTGCCGCTTTCGACGATCTCGCCATTCTGCAGCACGATGATGCGGTCGGCGCCGCGGATGGTGGCGAGTCGATGGGCGATGACCAGCCCGGTGCGGCCCTCCAGCAGGGTAATCAGCGCCCTCTGGATCAGCATCTCGGTGTAGGAATCGATGCTGGCCGTGGCCTCGTCGAGCACCAGGATCTTGGCGTCGGCGACCAGCGCGCGCGCGAAACTGATGAGCTGTCGCTGGCCGAGCGAGAGGTTGCCGCCGCGCTGTTCGAGCTCGGTATCGTAGCCGCCGGGTAGTTGCTCGATGAAGTCGTGCGCGCCGACGGCCTGTGCCGCGCGAACCACTTCTTCGCGGCTGGCTGATGTCTTGTGGTAGCGGATGTTCTCCAGCACGGTGCCGGAGAACAGGAACGGCTCCTGCAGCACCATGGCTACTTGGTCGCCGAGTGAATCCTGCGTCAGGTCACGCACATCGTGACCGCCGACAAGGACTTGCCCCGACCAGACATCGTAGAAGCGGTGCACCAGCGCCATCGAACTCGACTTGCCCGATCCCGTCGGGCCGACAAGCGCGACGGTCTCGCCAGGATTGACGCGGAAGAAGATGTTCTTCAGCACCGGCTGGTTCGGCCGATAGCCGAAGGTGACGTTCCTGAACTCGACCGAGCCGTCCGTATCGCGCGACAAGGCCACCGCATTGTCCTTGTCGCTGACATCCACCGGCACGTCGAGCACTTCGGAGATGCGCTGGCCCGAAGCCATGGCGCGCTGCATGACGCTGTACTGCATGGTGAGCGAGCGGATCGGGTCGAAGAAGCGCTGGATGTAGAACAGGAACGCCACCATGACGCCGACATCAAGGCTGTGCGACAGCACCATAGAACCGCCGACGACAATGACCGTCGCCATGGCGATGCCAGTCAGCGTGTCGACGATCGGCACCATCACCTGCGCGTATCGAGCCGACCGCAGATGGGCGTTGAGGTTGGCCAGCACCTTTTCGTCATAGAGGTCGAAATTGACGTGCTGGCGTTCCAGGCTCTGCACGGTGCGCACGCCATGGATGCCTTCGGCGAGTGCCCCGTTGGCGATGGAATTGGTTTCGTGCGCCGCCATGAAGGCGACCTTGGCGCGCGGCAGCCAGAACAGCCGCACGATGAACAGCATCGGCATGGTCGACAGCGTCAGCAGTCCGAGCCGGAAATCGAGCCACAGCAGAACGGTGACGATACCGAACAGCAGCACGATGTCGCCCACCGACATCACCGATGTCTCGAGGAATTCCTGCATCGAATTGACGTCGCCCTGCAGGCGCGACATCAGCCGGCCGACCTCGGTCTTGTCCATGAAGCTGAGCGACACGAGCTGCAGATGGCTGAACATGGCGCGGCGCAGGTCGGAAAGCACGTTCTCCGCCACCTTGCCGACGACGCTTTCCTGCACATAACTGGCGGCATAGTTGATCAGGATGATCACGGTGAAGGTGACGATCGCGGAGATCATCACCGAGCGGTCGAGCCGGCCCGGAGCCATGCCGTGGTCGATGGCGTAACGGATGACCAGCGGGATCGCCAGCTGCGTCAGCGTGAACACCAGCACCGCCGCCACCGAGATGAAGATCCGGCCCTGATAGGGTCTGACGAAGCTCCAGATGCGTCTGACGATGCGCGGATCATAGGCCTTGCCGAAAACCTCTTCCTCGTCGCGATGCGAGCCGACGACGGCCTTGGTCGGCCGCCCGCTTTTGTCGTCCTTCTCGTCGTCGTCCTGCGTCGACATCATGCGGCTCCCTCGAGCCGGTCGTCGTCCGGCCGCAGCTGCAGGTCGTAAAGCGCGCGGTAGCGTCCGCCCAGCGCCAGCAGTTCCTCATGCGTGCCGCGCTCGACGATGCGGCCGCCCTCGACGAACAGGATCTGGTCGGCATGCATCAGCGAACTCAACCGGTGCGAGATGATCAGCGTCACGCGATCCTTGGCGAAGCGCTTCATCGCCGCGCGGATACGCTGCTCGGTGCCGGCATCGATTGCCGCGGTGGAATCGTCGAAGACCAGAACCGATGGCCGCAGCATCAGGCTGCGCGCAATGGTCAGGCGCTGCCGTTGGCCGCCGGAAAGCGAGGCGCCGCGCTCGCCGACGACCGTGGTGTAGCCGGCCGGAAGCCCGATAATATAGTTGTGCAACTGCGCATATTCGGCGGCCTGTCCGATGCGGGTCTCGCGCGCCCAGGGGTTGCCATAGGCGATGTTGTTCTCGATCGAGGTGGTGAACAGGAACGCATCCTGCTGCACCACGCCGACCACCTTGCGCAGCGATTGCAGCGTGACCTTGCTTATATCCTGGCCGTCGATGGTGATCGCGCCGGAGGTGACGTCGTAGAAGCGCGGGATCAAATGCGCGATGGTCGACTTGCCGCTGCCCGGCGGGCCGACAATGCCGACCGTCTCGCCGGGCTTCGCCTCGAAGGATATGCCGGACAGGGTCGGACGGCCGCCCGCGCCCTCATAGCGGAAGCCGACATCATCGAAGCGCAGCACGCCATCGGTGATGACGAGCTCCCTGGCGTCGGGCGCATCCTCGATGTCGAGTTCGGTGTCGAGCAGTTCGAACAGCCGCGTGCCGCAGGTCGAGGCGCGCGCGAAGGAATTGACCATCAGGCCAAGCTGGCGCACCGGCATTTGCAGGATGGTCATGAAGGTGAGGAACTGCGCCAGCGTACCGACGCTGATCTGGCCCGCGATCACCTTCTGGCCGCCAAACCACAGCACCAGCCCCATGGCGGCCAGGAAGGAAAAGTTCATGGCGCTGGTGTTGGCGACGCGGATGTCGACGCGCTGATTGGCCAGCTCCAGCGCGTCCTGCTTGGCGCGGTCGAATTTCTTGAGCTCATGGCGCTGCGCCGCGAAGGCACGCACGACACGGATGCCGCCAAGATTCTCGTCCATCACCCGGCTCAGCACCGACAGCCGCTCCTGCAGCGTCAGCCAGGTGCTGCGCAATCTGAGCTGTGTCACCGAGGAACGCCAGGCGACGAACGGCACGAAGCTGAGGCTGAGCAGGCCGAGCACGAGATCGGTGCTTATCAAGAGATAGGCGCCGACGCCGATCAGCACGCCGAGCAGCACCACGCGCAGGATGCCTGTGGAAAAGAACATGCGCACGCCGTCGAGGTCGAGCAGCCCGAGCGTGATCAGGTCGCCGGTATGGACCTTGTCGTGGAAGGAGAAGCTCAGCCGCTGGATCTTCTCGTAGAAGGCGAGCCGCAATTCATAGCCGGTCTGATGGCCGACGGCCTCGCCAAAATAGTTCTGCGCCATGGTGAAGAGGCCGCGCAGGATGCTGACGACCAGCAGGGTCAGCGCCGTGTGCCACAGTGCCTGTTCTGCCGCGGTGCCGGCGCCCGCGGCGATCACGCCTTGCGCCTGGTCGATGGCGCGCCCCAGCAGGCGTGGGATGAAAAGCTGCAGCGTCGCGGCGATGAAGGTCGAGACCAGCGTGATGGCGACCTGCCAGGGATGGCGCAGCGTCATGCGCACGATGCGCAGCAAGGTGCTGAGGCCCTTGCCCCAGGAGGCTTCCGCCACATGGGCAAACGATTTGCCGCGCTTCGCCGCGCCGCTGGTTGCATCCGTCGGCAAGGAAATATCCAGTCCAATCCGGACATTAGCCCGGACGCATGAAGCAGACTCAGTTCTGATGACGCAATGTTACGCGTGTCGGACTTGACCCTTCAAGGGGCCAATGGCGGCATCGCACTGTGCCTGACAGGCGGTGCCGCCATCGGTCGTCGCCGGGCGCTTGCGCCTGCCGCCAAAGTTCGTGTGAGGGTGTCGAGGCGACATTCGCTGGCATAAACAATTCATTGCATTGACGCGCAGATTCTCCAGCTCGACCCAGCCTTGACGGACTATCAGTTCTGTCACGCGTCGCCGACACGGAAGCAGCCAGGGCCGACGCCGCCGTGAAAAGCAAGAGGGCAGTCTTCCTTGACAAGTTTTCCCTTCACCGAAGCCTTGCCGATCCAGTTTCAAGCACCGTTGCCGAAGGCTTCGGAGGTTGTGGTCATCGGCGGCGGCGTCATCGGCGTGACCACGGCTTTGTTCCTGGGGCGGCGCAACATTTCGGTGACATTGCTGGAAAAGGGCCGAATCGCCGGCGAGCAGTCGTCGCGGAACTGGGGCTGGATCCGGCAGCAGGGCCGCGATGCCGATGAACTGCCTGTTGTCATCGAAGCGCAACGCCTCTGGCGTCAACTGGCCGAGGAATGCGGCGAGGACATCGGGCTGAGGCAGGCGGGCGTCACCTATCTCGCGCGAACCGACAAGGAGATGGCCGGCTTCGCCAAGTTCCTGAAGATCGCAGAGATACACGGCGTCGACACGCGTCTCCTCGACCAGGGTGAGACGGCCAGGCTGATCCCGGCCATGTCGCGCTCTTTCAAGGGCGCTATGACCACCCCATCCGACATGCGCGCCGAGCCCTGGGTCGCGGTTTCAGCGCTTGCCCGCCTGGCCGCCCGGGAGGGCGTCACCATCATCGAGAATTGTGCGGCGCGCATGCTCGACATATCGGCTGGACGCGTTAGCGGGGTCTGGACCGAGCAGGGCCGTATCGCCACCTCGAGCGCGGTCGTCGCGAGCGGTGCGTGGACGTCGCTCTTCCTGCGCGCCCACGGCGTCTCCATCCCGCAGCTCAGCGTCAGGGCGACCGTCGCCGCGACCGGACCCATGCCCGAAATCCATTCGGGCGCCGTGGCCGACGAACATATCGCATTCCGGCGCAGGCAGGATGGCGGCTACACGCTGGCATCGGGAGGCACCAGTCAGCTGTATGTCGGGCCTGACGCCTTTCGTCACGCGACCAAATTTGTTCCCGCCCTGATGGCGAATCCTTTTGGCACTTCCTACCTGCCGGCGGCGCCGCGAGGCTATCCGGACAGCTGGTCAACGCCACGCCGATGGAACGCGGACGAGGAAAGCCCGTTCGAACGGATACGCATCCTCAATCCCGCCCCCAAAGCCTCGGCATTGCGCGATATCGAGCGCGAATTCGCGGCACTTTTCACGCAGTTCAAGACGGTGCCGATCAAGGCGAGCTGGGCGGGCATGATCGATGCGATGCCGGATGTGGTGCCGGTCGTTGATCGTGCCGCCGAAATTCCGGGTCTCGTCATCGCCACCGGGATGAGCGGTCATGGCTTCGGCATCGGACCTGGCATGGGCCGCGTCGTGTCCGACCTCGTCCAGGGAAACGAGATCGGGCATGATCTTCACAGGTTCCGTCAATCGCGGTTCAGCGACGGCAGCCCGATCAAGCTAGGACCCAGTCTCTAGATAGGGCTGTCTGGCGTCGCGGGCCAAGAACGTCATCTATGCCTTCGGCCATGGCCATCAAGGCCTCATCGGCGGCGCCGTCACCGGCAAGATCGTGTCGCAACTCGCCGCCGGTTTGCCGCCGGCGATCGATCTGACGCCCTTCCGGGCGGATAGGTTCTGATTTCAGAGCGTGCTGCCGTACCGGCAGACCTTTCCGTTCTTGCATGGGGAAACGACGTGACCGCAAACACCAATACCCAGGCCGTAGAGCCGATCGATCCGCAGGGGATCTACACCGTGCTGATCTGTGATCTGGTCGGCCTGCGCTTCGGACCTGACGGCAAGCCTGATCCCAGCGAAGTGCGCGCCCATATCGAAGCCAAGGGCGGCCGCTTCCATTTGTCCGCGCTTGGCGACAAATCGGGCCTCGAGCGGGGCCGGGTGCATTTCTTCTACCAGCCGGATCTCAGCACCCGCGAGGAGCTGGTCGAGGCCGCCGGCGACGGACGCTACGACGCCGTCATCGCCGCAGCGACCTTCCTGCCCGCAGAGACCGTCTTTGCGCTGGCCGGTGTGCGGATCGGCGCCGGCACCGGCAATATGGGTTCGCGCTCCTGGGGTGGCGGCAGCGGCGAGGGCGGCAGCGCGGTGCTGATGAACACGCCCGGCATCAACAGCCGCGCCACCGCACAGATGGTGATGAAGGCGATCCTGAAAGTGCTGCCGGATCTACCTGTCGGCTTGCTTCACGACCGGGTGGCACGCGGCGATTTCACCACTGGCAGGGAGTTGCGTGATTTCCCGACCGAAAAGCTCGAAGGCAAGACGATCGCGATCATCGGCTACGGCAATATCGGCCGCGAGGTGGCCAAGCTCGCCCGTGCCTTCGGCATGCGCGTGGTGATCCATGCAAGGCCACGGCACCGCGACTGGGTAGAAGCCGAGGGCTTTGCCTTCGCGGCGGATCTTGCCGACGCGGCTGAAGGTGCAGATGTGCTCAGCGTCCATGTCGGCCTGGGCAAGCAGGACGCGCAGACGGGCCGCTACGCCAATGCCGGGCTCATTGGCGCTGAGGTACTGTCCCGCATGAACAAGGGTGCGGTGCTGGTCAACTACGATCGCGGCGAGCTCGTCGACGTCGCAGCGCTCGGCGAGGCGCTGGACGCAGGGCGGGTGCGCCACGCCGCCATCGATGCCGATCTGTTCAGGGATGACTCGACTGGACGTCTTTCCGGCCCGATGCTGCCTTATCTCGACCTCGTCGAAAGGCACGGCGAAAAACTTGAACTTCTGCCGCATGCGGCAGCCGATACGGACCATCCGTCGCGCGTTGCCGGCGCCAAACAGGCTGTCGACCAGCTGTTCGATGTCATCTGCCGCAAATCGGTGACCAATGCCAAAGGCACCGTGCCGCCGGGTTATCTCTCGCTTGGGGCGACAACGCCCCCAGGCATCGGACCGGTGACGGCGGATCATTTTTTGAAATTGACTGCCAGCGATTGCTCAGAACTGGCGGCCCTCTGCGATCGGCAAAGCCGGCTATGGAAGGCTCTGTTGGATGCGCCGCTCACCAAGCGTGGGGCGGTTGTCGGCGAACGAGGCGAAGAACTTGTCCGGCTGATCGACCGCTTCTGCCTTCTGGCCGAGAAACTCAACCTCAGAGGCCCTTATCAATAACATCGCGCTGCCGCCGCGGATTATCACGGCAGCAGGTCTGAACGAGACATTCCGCCGCAATCTTCAATATTCAACCCACAGCAGGCTCGATCCGATATCGGTGTGGAACGCCTGTCGCGGCCCGGTTGTGGATCTTGTCGGGCGCTTGACCTGCCAGTACTGCGACTTCATCGTCGCGCACCGGCGTGTAGAGCCGATAATATTGATGGCTATTCATGTTGAGCTCGGCCGGAACAACGTCGCTCACGTCCACCGCACTCACCTTGTCGCTGATGGTTGCCATGTTGTCAGGGCCTCCGGCGCCAAGCCGGGGGCCGTTGAATTCAATTCCAGCACTCAAGAAGGTCAGCACCCAGTCCTCGTGGGTGTAGTAGACGGTAACCCCACGCCCGAGGTCGGGCAGCGCCTTCAGTTTGTCCTGCCGGTCGAACGCGTCGGAATCCTCGTCGGCTGCGGCGAGAATGATCTGATTGAAGATGGTCGGAAGATGCGTCGCCGGTACGGCCGGTTGGGTCTCGCCGGGTTTTGTATCTTGCGGTTGCGCCAGCAATGCCTGAACGCCAAAACGCAGCACATAGTTTCCCATACTGTGACAGAGCAGGTGAACAGTCGGACGCGGCGCGGTCGAGGAAAGCCCGGCAAGCTCCGTCGCTAGCCTGCGGATAACCCGGGCAAAGGCCGGACCGCTCTGTCGTGATGTTGCCCGGTCATGCTGGTAGCCGATCAATGTGCCGGCAGAGGGCCAACTAAAGACGATGATCTCGGCATGTATTCCGTAGAAGCTGAGGATCGTCGCCGCGCGTTCGACGCTGTCGGAAAAGGTGTTGAAGAAGCCGTGCGCGAATAAGATGATCGTCTTTGCCGAAACGAACGCCGGATGAAGCGCGGAAAACATCTGGTCGCTTCCACGAATTTGAGCCTTGCCCTTCTCGACGAGTATCTTCTCGTCATACACACGCAGGGTGCCAGGCACGATCTTGCCCTGTTTGGGAGCTCCGGTGACTGTGACCTGGACCTCTCCGTAGCGAATATCGACGCCTTGAGCTTGGCTGAGATTGGGGCCGAAGCCGGTGATCCGCCCTTGGCTGTTCACGATGGGGTTCCGATTGCTGACGAAATGGACCTTGTAGGTGTTGGCCATGGGCTCCTCCCAGACAGGATCAGGGGCGTCAGGTCAGGCAAACGTTCGGCAATTCACTCCAGGGCGGCACATTCTTGTCTGCGAACCGCATACCCGGGTCTTGGCTCTCCTCGGATACTTTCGCAGTGCTTGCGCTAGCCAAGCGCAGGTTCCGTTATTTTACCTCATGGAAGAACGTATTTGTTATTTCTAATATGATCATGCCATATCGGCAAGCAATTTCGCGACATCTCTTCTTTAATGTCTTGATGCATTGCATGCGCCACTTGTGACGCCGAAGATGAGTTTTGCAACGACCGACCACACCGATAGCCCTGGTGGGCGGACCGCGCGCGTTGGTTGCTTGACGCCTAGGATTCGCGCCGGAAGATCGGGATACCGATCGTGGCGGACCGGCCGTCGGCTCAGTACCGGGGACCGGCCACCATCCGCGCCATCCGCGTCATGTCGGTGCTCATCTCGCGGTCGTCATCGAGCGGGCTGACGAGCGCGCGCACGGCGGCGAAGGTGCGCCGCGGCCCTTCGCCCATGCTGTCGACGACACCGCGCAACTCCACACCCGTCGCAGCGAAGATCAGCTCCATCGCCACGAGATAGCGCATGCGCTCGATGATCTCGGCGGTCTTGGCCACCACCCTGGGCGCCATCGACGACTGATCCTCGATGCCGTCGGAAACGGCGAGCGGGCTGAGTGACATCGGGTTGGCCAGGTGCCGGATTTCGGCTTCCAGCGCGGACAAGGGCTTCTGCAGTTCCGCATAGCCCTGACGACTGCCGCCTCTCGCCGATAGGAAACGCGGCAGTTCGGCTGTTGTCGGCGACATCAGCTTCATGCAGCGGTTGGCGGTGCCAACCGCGCAATGCGCGAGTGCCTGGCCGAGCTGTTCCCAGGCGAGCGTCATTGCCGTCAGGTCGAAATTGCCGTTGGAAATCACCCGTTCGCCGTCGGCCAGGATCACCGGGTTGTCGCCCGAATGGGTCAGTTCGATCTCGGTAGCCAGCCGCGCCTGTTCGAACGCATTGAGCAGGCCGCCCCAGACCTGTGGCACGCAGCGATAGCTGAGCGGATCCTGCAAGCGCCGTGCCGCCTTGTCCTTCCACAAGCCGCTTCCCGCCAGCTCCGCGCGCAACCGCGCGCCGATCTCGCGCTGGCCGAAGGCCGGCCGTGCGGCCAGCGCTTGCTCGTCGATCGCGGTGAGGGAGGAGCGAAACGCCTCGTAGTTGAGCGCCACGGCGGCCAGCGCCCAGTCGATGAGATGGGCGACGTCTTCGAGGCACAGGCACGCCGTTCCGGTCGACAGGCTGTTGGCGACGATGATGGCGTGGCCGTCCTTCTCGCGCAGGTCCAGCGGATCGAGCCCGGCCAAGGCAAGCGCCTCGGCGGAGGGCATGATCCTGCCCTGGAATTCCGCCTCGCCATCGCCGCGCAGCGACCTTGCCATATGGCCGAGATGGGCAAGGTCGGCCGCGCCGATCGAGCCCCAGGTCGGGATCACCGGATGGACGCCGGCGTTGAGCGCCGCGACAAGGCCCGTGACCACGCGTTCGGAGGTTCCGGTGCCGCCGGCGGCCATGCCCGAGATGCGCGCGGTCATCATCGCTCGCACCGCTTCGGTCGGCAAGGCCGGCCCGATGCCCATGCTGTGGCTGAGCGGCACGCTGTGCTGGAAGGCGATCAGGTCCGCCTGTGCGAGCGGCGTATCGACACAGGCGCCCAGGCCCGTGGTGACGCCGTACATCGGCTTGCCAAGCCCGGTCAGATGCTCGATCAGCGCGCGGCTCGCCCGGATGCGGCGCATCGCCTCTTCGCCCAGCATCAGCCGGGCGTTGCGGCGTGCGATCTCGGCGACGTCGGCCACGCCGAGCGGCCTGGCATCGAGCAATATCATTCGGCCTGTCATGTTTCGCCTGTATCCCGCGACCAGATGCCCGGACCAGTATGACTACGGGCGTCGCCGTTTGTGACGGCTCGCAGACACGACTGCAAGCCATTCCCATTGGGACAGCGGCAGAAGGTGGCTAGAGCGAGGGGCCAGGAAACTACGCCGGCCGTTCCGCCACGGCATCAGGTACCACCACCAGCTTGCCGACGAAATCCTTGGCGACGAAGTCGGCCTGTGCACGGTGAAAATCGGTGAGCCTGTAGACGCCGCCGACCAGTGGCCGGATCTTTTTCGCTTCGATGTAGCTGACGATCCGGCGGAAATCTGCGCGCGTGCCCTGGCTCGAGCCATGCAGCTGCAATTGCTTGAGATACATGGTCCTGAGATCGAGCTGCACGACCGGCCCGGCGATCGCGCCGGCCGTGGTGTAGCGGCCTTCGGGCCGCAGAATACGCAGCAAGTCGTTGAAGATCGCGCCGCCGACAAGATCGGCGACCACGTCGATCGGCCCGCCGCCGGTCACTTCAGCCACGGCCCGTGGCAAGTCAGCGACGCCACGGGTGATGACGGCCTCGGCGCCAATGTCGAGCACCGCCTGTTCTTTGCCCTTGCCGACGACGGCGTAGGGAATGGCGCCGCGCGCCCGCGCCAATTGCACGATGCCGGAGCCAACGCCGCCCGAGGCACCGGTGACCAGCACGCGCTCGCCGGCTTTTAAACCAGCGCGTTCCAGCATCTGTTCGCCGGTCAGGTAGGCGCAGCAGAAAGTGGCGAGTTCGACGTCGCTCATATCCGTGTGGACGACATGCGCATTCTCAGCAGGCACGGTCTGATACTCGGCGTAACCGCCGTCGCGGCCATGGCCCATATAGTCTATGTCGGCCAGTGAATCGTCGTCGCGGTTGTAGATGGAGAAATCGACCATCACCCGCTCACCGATGCGGTCCGGCGAAACGCCGTCGCCAACGGCAACGATGGTGCCAACCGTGTCGGTGCCCTGGATGCGCGGGAAAACAAGCGTGTTGCCCTGGCGCCGCCAGGTCGACACGGCGGCGGCATCCTCTTCGGTACCATAGGCACCCTGGCGCACCCAGACGTCGGTGTTGTTCATCCCGCAAGCGCCGACTTTCACCAGCACCTCACCCGGGATAGGCGCGGGCACCTTCACATCGGTGCGGTAGACGAGTTTTTCCGGTCCGCCATGCCCGGTGAGCAGCACGGCGGCCATGGTGGCGGGGACGGTTCCGGTCATGGCATTCATCGTCGATCTCAAAGATTGGCAAACACGCTTTTCACCGCGTCCGCCGTCTTCGAGACGACGATGTCGGCCTCCTCGCGGGTCAGGCAGAGCGGTGGCGCGAAGCCGAGAATGTCGCCCTGCGGCATGGCGCGGCCAATGACGCCGCTTGCGGCAAGCGCTGTCGCCACTTGCGGCCCGATCTTCTGCGAAGCGTCGAAGAACACCCGGTCGTCCTTGTCGGCGACGAACTCGACCGCCGCCAGCATGCCGTCGCCGCGCACCTCGCCGACATTTTTATGGCCGCCGACGGCCTTGGCGAGTTCCGCACGGAAATAGGCGCCGGTCTCGCGGGCATTCGTCACCAGATCCATCTCCTCGATCAGTTCGAGATTGGCGACACCGGCGGCAACGCAGATCGGATGCGCCGAATAGGTCCAGCCATGGCCGAGCGAACCGAGCTTGTCGGAACCGTCGACCAGCACCTGCCACATCTTGTCGGCGACGATGACGCCCGACAGCGGCGCATAGGCCGAGGTCAGGCCCTTGGCGATGGTGATCAAGTCCGGCTTGATGCCGTAATGATCGGAGCCGAACATGGTGCCCAGTCGGCCGAAGCCCGTCACCACCTCGTCGGCAACCAGCAGCACATCATACTTCCTCAGCACCGCCTGGATATTTTCCCAGTAACCGGCAGGCGGCGGCACGATGCCACCGGTGCCGAGAATCGGCTCGCCGATGAAGGCGGCGATGGTTTCGGGACCTTCGGCCAGGATCATCTCCTCGAGCTTGTCGGCGCAGTGCTGCGAGAACTGTTCCTCGCTCATCGAGCGGTCGGTGCGGCGGAAATAGTACGGCGCCTCGGTGTGCAGCACCGGCGCGCGCGGGAGGTCGAAGGCGTTATGGAACAGGTCGAGCCCGGTCAGCGATCCGGTCATCACGCCCGAGCCGTGATAGCCGCGCCAACGCGAGATGATCTTCTTCTTCTCCGGCCGGCCCAGCACATTGTTGTAGTACCAGATCAGCTTGATGTTGGTTTCGTTGGCGTCCGAGCCGGAGAGACCGAAATAGACCCTCGACATCCCCTTCGGCGCGCGGTCGATGATCATCTTGGCCAACGTGATCGAGGCCTCGGTGCCGTGTCCGACATAGGCATGATAGTAGGCGAGGTTCTTCGCCTGTGTGGCGATTGCATCGGCGATCTTCTGGCGGCCATAGCCGACATTGACGCAATAGAGGCCAGCGAAGGCGTCGATGCTCTTCCTGCCATTGTTATCCCAGACAGTGACGCCTTCACCACCGGCCATGATGCGGGTCGGGCTCTCACCGCGTGCGTGCGTGCCCATATGCGTCGAGGGATGGAAGAAGTGGTCGCGATCCCAGGCGTTGAGTTCGTTGGACTGGTCGAGCATTTTGGTCTCCTTGAGATGTGGCCGGGCGGACTTATGCGACGTCCAGGCAGAGATATTTGAGATCGGTGAACGCTTCGAGCCCGTGGCGCGAGCCCTCGCGGCCGATGCCGGACTGCTTGACACCGCCGAACGGGATCGGAGCGCCGGTGATCTTCACCCGGTTGATGGCGACCATGCCGTAGTCGAGCGCGCGGCCTATGCGTTGCTGGCGCGCGCCATTCTCGGTCACGACATAGGCGACCAGGCCATATTCCGTGGCATTGGCGCGCGCGATCACTTCATCCTCGCTGTCGAAAGGCGTCACCGCGGCGACCGGCCCAAAAGTCTCTTCGCGCATGATCAGCGCCGCGTCGGAAACGTCGGCCAGCAGCGTCGGCTGGTAGAACAGCGGCCCGGCCTGATGTCGCTTGCCGCCGGCAAGGCAACGCGCGCCATGGGCGAGCGCATCGGCGACCTGCTCCTCGACTTTCTGGACGGCGCGCTCATGCATCAGCGGCCCGATGTCGGTCTTGTCGTCAAGGCCATTGCCGGTCCGCAGCGCCTCGATCCGCTTGGCGAAGGCAGCGTAGAAGCGATCGTGGATCGGCCGCTGGACGTAGATGCGGTTGGCGGCGAGGCAATCCTGGCCCGATGTGGCGAATTTAGCGTCGATGGCGATGCTCACCGCCTTGTCGAGATCCGCATCGGCAAACACGATGAGCGGAGCGTGGCCGCCAAGCTCCATCACCAGCCGCTTCATCGTCGGCGCGCTCTGCGCGGCAATCAGCCTGCCGATCTCGGTCGAGCCCGTAAAACTCATGGCGCGGACGCGTGCGTCTTCGCACATCCGCCCGACGATCGTCGCGGCCTTGCCGGTGACGATGTTGAAGACGCCGGCCGGCAGTCCCGCGCGCTCGCCAAGCTCGGCCAGCGCCAGCGCCGACAGCGGCGTTTCCGAGGACGGATGCGCCACAATGGTGCACCCGGCGGCAAGGGCGGCGGCCGCCTTGCGGGTCAGCATGGCCGAGGGGAAATTCCACGGCGTGACGACGCCGACGACGCCGAGCGGCTCGCGCCGCACCATCATTTCCGCGTTCGCCAGATGGCTGGTGACGCTCTCGGCGTTGAGGCGCTTGGCTTCCTCCGCATACCACTCGACGAAAGTGGCGGCATAGTCGATTTCGCCGAGCGATTCCTGCAAGGGCTTGCCCTGTTCCAGGGTCATCAGCAATGCCAGGTCGTCTTTCGCGGCAATGATCAGCTCGAACCATTTTCGCAGGGTTCTTGACCGCTCCTGCGGCAGCAGCGACCGCCAGGCCGGAAAAGCGCGCGCGGCGGCATCGATTGCTTTTGTCGTTTGCCGTGCATCCAGCGCCGCGACGAAAGCGACCGTGCTTCCCGTCGCCGGATCCGTGACCTCAAAGCTTTCGGCGGGCTCGCTCGCCGTCCAGTGGCCGTCGACATAGGCGAGTTCGCGCAGCAGACGGCGGTCGGCGAGGCGGTCGAGCGCCTCATGGCGATGCGAGCGGGCGAAATGCGCGGACATGGTCGAAGCCTCCCGGTTCGGTCTGATCCTGGGAGACTATCGGTCGTGGGCAGACAGAGAGGCTGTTTGGGTGTCCTGAAGTAGAGAGATTCTCTCTATTGTGAAGCCTCTGCAGACGATTTCTCCGGTACTACGGCAACACCGGCAGCAACTCGGTGATGGGAAGTGCGATCTCTTCCTTCACCGTCTTGGTGACGATGTAGGTGAAGTAGCGGTCGATGCCGATCTCGCGGTCGAGCAAGCCGTCGACAAGCCGCTGATAGGCGTCGATGTCGCGAGCCATCACCTTCAGCACATAGTCGACGCCGCCGCCCACCGACCAGCAGGCGACGATTTCGGGGATATCGCGGATGACGCGCTCGAAGCGGTCGAAATCGGCCTGGCGGTGGCTGGCCAACGTCACTTCCATCAGCACGGTGGCCACCGGCGCCACGACGCGCATGGCGATCCTTGCGTGATAGCCCGAGACGATGCCGGCCTTTTCCAGCTTGCGCAGCCGCATCCAGCACGGCGTCGGCGACAGCCCCACCTGCTCGGCCAGCGCCAGCTTGGTGATGCGCCCGTCGCGCTGGATGGCGTCGAGGATTTTGAGGTCGATCGCGTCGAGTTTCGCAGCAGTCATCAGCGCCCACTTTTTCGTCCACTGTACCATGATGGCGCATTATTTCGATTGTCAATTGCACTGATTTCGATCTCTAATAAGTCATGACATTGTGGCAACCCGATCCCGCGCTCATAAGGCGGCCAGCCTATCAATCGCTTGCCGACCAGTTCGCGCGCGCCATCCATGACGGACGTCTTGCCAATGGCGCGCGGCTGCCGACACATCGACGGCTGGCCGACGATCTCAAGCTGTCGGTGCAGACGGTCAGCCGCGCCTATGAGGAATTGATCCGGCGCGGCCTGATTTCCGGCGAGATCGGCCGCGGCAGCTTCGTCCAGACGCAGCGTCGCGAGCCGGAGCCGCCCTATCTGCCTGAGCGTCTCGGCGAGGTCATCGACCTCTCCATCCTGAAGCCGGTCTGCGAGCCGATGCATCTGGAGCGATTGAAGCAGGCGCTGGGTTGGCTCGCCGAAAACCTGCCGTCGAGTTCGGCGCTGTCCTTCCGGCCCAACATGGTGTTTCCGCGCCATCGTGCGGTGGCGGTCGAATGGCTGAAACTGTGCGGGCTCGACATTTCCGCCCAGAACATCAGCCTGACCAATGGCGCCACCGCCGGCATGACGGTGGCGCTGATGAGCGTGGCGCCGCCGGGATCGACCGTCGCCACCGAGGCGATCGGCCACCACACGCTGGTGCCGCTGGCGCGCTATCTCGGTTTCAACCTCGAAGGCCTGCCGATCGACGATAGCGGCCTGATCCCGGAGGCGCTGGACGAGGCCTGCCGTCTTTCCGACATCCGCGCGGTGTTCGTGCAGCCTTCGGTGATCAACCCGACGGCGACGCTGATGGATGCGCGGCGGCGTGAAGAAATCGCCGCGGTCGCGCGCAAGCATGACATCGCCATCATCGAGAATGACGTGCTGGGGCCGTTGGTCGAGGACCGGCCGCCGCCGGTCGCCGCTTACGCGCCGGAGCGCACGCTCTACGTCACCTCTTTCACCAAGATCACCGTGCCCGGCCTGCGCATCGGCTATCTCGCCGCGCCTGACCGTTATGTCGCCGCCGTCGCCAACCGGCATCTGGTGTCGAACTGGATGGCGACGCCGCTGGTGGCCGAGATCGCCACCAAATGGGTGACCGACGGCACGGCGATGGAACTGGTGCGCTGGCAGCGCGCCGCGTTACGGCGGCGCCAGGATATCGCCGCCGAGGTGCTTGCCGGGATCGACTATCGCGCCCGGCGCGACGGGCTGCATATCTGGCTGCAGCTGCCCGACGACCGTGCCGAAGAGGGCTTTGTCGCCCAGGCCCGGCTGCAGGGCGTGGCGATCGCGCCGGGAACATCCTTCCGCATTTCCGACGCGCCCTGGCATCCGGCGGTGCGCATCTCGCTGGGCTCGACCACCGAAGGGGAACTGCGCGCCGGCCTCGGCGTTGTCACCAAGCTCTTGCTTGGCGATCCGGAGCATCTGCTGTTGGCAATCTAGCGAGTGCGCCGCTCTTCGGCACCGATTGCTCAACAATTGTGCGGAATGGGAAATATTGTCATGATATTATTTTCCCAATTGACATGATTTGGCGCGTTCCGCATCGTTAAGGGCACAGGCTTCTCCAGCACGGGGAAATTCATTTGTCCGCACCCATCATCAAGGTCGATGCCATTTCGAAGAGCTTCGGTGCCTTCAAGGTGCTGGACGGCTTGTCGATGCAGGTCATGCCGCGCGAGAAGCTGGCGCTGATCGGTCCGTCCGGCTCTGGCAAGACGACGATCCTGCGCATCCTGATGACGCTGGAGCGCATCGATGGCGGCCACATCCAGATCGAGGGCGAGCAGCTCTACCACATGGAGCGCAACGGCCAGCTGCTGCCGGCCGACGAGCGGCATCTGGCGCGGATGCGCCAGAAGATCGGCATGGTGTTCCAGCTGTTCAACCTGTTTCCGCACAAGAGCGTCATCGACAATGTGACGCTGGCGCCGATGCTGACCAAGGGAACGCCCCGCGCCGCCGCCGAAAAGCGGGCGATGGAACTGCTCGACATGGTCGGCATGGCCGACAAGGCCAAGGCGATGCCGGCGCAACTGTCGGGCGGCCAGAAGCAGCGCGTGGCGATCGCCCGGGCGCTCGCTCTGCAGCCGAAGATCATGCTGTTCGACGAGGTGACGTCGGCGCTCGACCCGGAACTGGTAGAGGAGGTGCTCAACGTTCTGTGGCGGCTCTGCGCCGAGACCGACATGACCATGCTGCTGGTCACCCACGAGATGGGGTTTGCCCATGACTTCGCCGACCGGGTGCTGTTCTTCGATCGCGGCAAGATCGTCGAGGAAGGCAAACCCGACGAGATTTTCCGCCATCCCAAACAGGAGCGCACGCAAGGCTTCCTGAAGAAGATCATCGCGGCCGGACATCGCGTCTGACCGTCATGCCCGAGGCGACAACGCCGTCCTCAAGGGACGGAAAGCCGCCCCAAACAAACCAAGACAAGAAACAGGAGTTGGGAACAATGAAGAAACTTGGCATTCTGGCCGGCGTCGCCGGCCTTGCACTGACGGCGGTGCTGGCCGCCTCGATCCCGGGTTCGGCCGACGACAGCAAGCTCGAGCAGTTGAAGTCACAGGGCTTTGCCCGTGTCGCCATCGCTAATGAGCCGCCCTACACGGCGGTCGCGGCCGACGGCAAGGTTTCTGGCGCGGCGCCCGACGTGGCGCGCGAGATCTTCAAACGCCTCGGCGTTGGCGACATCGTCGCCTCGATCTCGGAATATGGCGCCATGATCCCCGGCCTGAAGGCCGGCCGCTTCGACGTCGTCACCGCCGGCCTGTTCATGAAGCCGGAGCGTTGCGCCGCGGTCGCCTATTCCGAACCGGTGCTGTGCGACGCCGAGGCGATGCTGGTGAAGAAGGGCAATCCGAAAGCCTTCAAGAGCTACGAGGACGTCGCCAAGGACACATCGGCCACGATCGGCGCGCCCGGCGGTGGCACCGAGGAGAAGCTGGCGCTTAACGCCGGCGTGCCGCGCGAACGCGTCATCGTCGTGCCGGACGGCCAGAGCGGCCTGAAGATGGTGCAGGACGGCCGCATCGACGCCTATTCGCTGCCGGTTCTGTCGATCAACGATCTGATGAAGAAGGCCAACGACCCGAACCTCGAAGTCATCGCCCCGGTCCAGGGTGCCCCGGTCTATTGCGACGGCGCCGCCTTCAAGAAGGGCGACGAGGCGCTGCGCGATGCCTATGACATCGAGCTCGCCAAGATGAAGAAGTCGGGCGAATTCGCCAAGATCATCGAGCCCTACGGTTTCTCGGCCGCCGCCGCGATGTCGACGACGCGCGACAAGCTCTGCTCGGCGAAGTAGGCGCCTCTTCTTCCTTCTTCCCGTTTCACGGGGAGAAGGTGTCACGAAGTGACGGATGAGGGGCGGCGCCAAGTTTGGAGAAGCTGGAGCCGCCCCTCATCTGCCTGCCGGCTTTCGTCGCTCGAAAAGCCAAGCAATTGGCTTTTCGCCCGCTACGCAGACCGCTCCTCAACTCGCCGTGAACGGGGAGAAGGGGCTAAAATGGAACGTTGGAACCTAGATGACCCAGTGGTCCGGCTATCTCGGCCTGATATTGCAGGGAGCGCTTGTCACCATCGAGCTGACGCTGATGGGGTCGGTGCTTGCCCTGATCATGGCCTTTCTGGCCGGCATGGGACGGCTGTCGCGCTTCTTCGCACTGAGGGCGCTCGCCACCGCTTATATCGAATTCTTCCGCGGCACCTCGATCTTCGTGCAGCTGTTCTTCGCCTATTTCGTGCTGCCGCTGATTGGTCTCGAACTGACCCCGCTGCAGGCCGGCGTGCTGGCGCTGGGCCTGAACGTCGGCGCCTATGCCGCCGAAGTGGTGCGCGGCGCCGTTCAGTCGATCGGCCGCGAACAGCATGAGGCCTGCATCGCGCTCAATCTCGGCCGCTGGCAAGGCCTGCGCCATGTCATCCTGCCGCAGGCCTTTCTAGTGATGCTGCCGACCTTCGGAAACAACGCCATCGAACTGCTCAAGGCCACCTCCGTGGTCTCGCTGATCTCGCTCGCCGACCTGACCTTCCAGGCGCAGGTGGTGCGCGCCCAGACCGGCAACACGATGGTGCCTTTCGCCACCATCCTGGTCATCTACTTCGTCCTTGCACTGCTCATTTCTTGGGGCGTGCGCTCGCTGGAACGCCGCATGGCGCGCGGCCTCGATGGGGTGCGCGTCTGATGGAGTGGGACTGGGATTTCGTATGGCAGATCATGCCGACGCTGATCCAGGGGGTGAAGATCACCATCCTGGCGACGCTGCTCGGCTCGGTGCTGGCGGCGATCGTCGGGCTGGGGATCGCGCTTGCGCGCCGCTCGCCCAACAAGGCGTTGTCGCGTACTGTCGGCTGGGCGGCCGAGTTCATCCGCGGCACACCGCTTCTGGTGCAGCTCTATTTCATCTTCTACGTGCTGCCCGACATCGGCATCCTGCTGCCGCCGCTGGTCGCTGGTGTCATCGGGCTCGGGCTGCACTACGGAACCTACACGGCGGAGGTCTACCGCGCCGGCATCGACAATGTACCGCGTGGCCAGTGGGAGGCCGCCAAGGCCTGCAATCTCAGCGCCCGGCAAACCTGGACGCACATCATCATCCCTCAGGCCATCCCGCCGATGATCCCGGCACTGGCCAATTATTTCATTGCCATGTTCAAGGAGACGCCGTTGCTCTCGGCGATCACCGTGCTGGAGCTGATGAACCAGGCCAAAAGCGTCGCCAACACCTATTATCGTTACATCGAGCCGATCACGCTGGTCGGCGCATTCTTCCTCGCCATCAGCCTTTGTTCGGTCGTGCTGCTGCGCTGGCTGGAACGCCGTTACGGCAAGATCGAGAGGTAGCCGATGAAACCCTTGCCCGAGATCAAGGTCTATCCCAGTCGGCCATCACTCGATGAGCGTCCGCTCGACAAGCGCGTCGGCCTGATCATCCTGGCCACGGATCACACCAGCGAACCGGATTTTCGCCGCATGGTGGCGAGCGAACGCATCGGCGTCTATGTCGCGCGCATTCCCTATGCCAATCCGACGACGCCGGAAAATCTGCGCAAGATGCAGCCGGCGCTGACGGCGGGTGCTGCCCTGATCCTGCCCGACGAGAAGCTCGAGGCCATCTGCTACTCCTGTACGTCGGCCTCGGTGGTGATCGGCGATGCCGAGATCGAGACGGCGATCCAGGCGGCCAAGCCTGGCGTTCCCGTGGTCACCCCGCCAATGGCCGGCATGCGCGGGCTGAATGCCTTCGGCGTGCGCCGGATCAGCATTCTGACCCCCTACACGGTCGAAACCTCCAGGCCGATGGCCGCCTATTTCGCCGCGCGTGGTTTCGAGATCGCCAGCTTCACCTGTCTCGGCTTCGAGGACGATCGCGAGATGGCGCGCATCCCGCCGACAGCCCTTGTCGATCTCGCGCGCCAGGCTACGCATGCGAGTGCCGACGCGCTGTTCGTGTCTTGCACGGCGTTGCGCGCTGCGCTCGCGGTCACCGGCATGGAACAGGCCATCGGCCGTCCCGTTGTTACCAGCAATCAGGCGACCGCCTGGAACTGCTTGCGCCTTTGCGGCGACGAGACAGCCCATCCTGAATTCGGCCGTCTGATGACGCTGCCGTTGCCGCGCGATTGATGATCATGAGACAGGTTACGCTTGAGCATATTCGAGCCGCGCGTGAGCGTATTGCCGGCAAGGTCGAGCGTACGCCGACCGTGCTTTCTTCGAGTCTTTCCGAACAGCTGGGCGCACAGGTTCACCTCAAGCTCGAACACCGGCAGACCACCGGCAGCTTCAAATTGCGCGGCGCTTCGAATGCCATCGCTTCGCTCCGTGCTGACGAAAAGGCGCGCGGTGTTGTCGCGGCCTCGACCGGCAATCACGGTCGCGCGCTGGCGCATGCGGCGAAGCTCGAAGGCATGCGCGCGGTGATCTGCATGTCGCGGCTGGTGCCGCAGAACAAGCTGGACGAAATCCGTCGGCTCGGCGCCGAGGTGCGCATTGTCGGCAACAGCCAGGACGACGCCCAGCAGGAGGTCGAGCGGCTGGTGGCGGAGGAGGGGCTGGTGATGCTGCCGCCCTTCGACCATCCCGCCATCATCGCCGGGCAAGGCACGCTCGGGCTGGAGATGATCGAGCAGGTCCCGGAGGCCGGTCTCGTGCTGGTGCAGCTTTCCGGCGGCGGCTTGGCCTCCGGCGTTGCCGCAGCGGTCAAGGGTGTCAGCCCCGGCACAAAAGTCATCGGCGTTTCGATGGCGCGGGGTGCTGCGATGAAGGCGAGCCTCGATGCCGGCCGGCCTGTCCTGGTGGAGGAACTGCCGACGCTGGCGGATTCGCTTGGTGGTGGTATCGGCCTCGACAATAGGCTGACCTTCCCCATGTGCCGCCACCTGCTCGACGAAATCATCCTGCTCGGCGAGGACGAGATCGCCGCCGGCATCCGCCATGCCTATGCGCAAGAGCGCGAGATCGTCGAGGGCGCCGGCGCGGTCGGCATCGCCGCGCTTCTAGCAGGCAAGGTCAAGGCGGAAGGGCCGGTGGTCGTACTTCTCTCGGGCCGCAACATCGACATGAACGCGCATCGCCGGATCGTCTGCGGCGAGGCGATCGGGGAGCGCGCCGCATGAGCCGTATGACGATTCTGACCGAAGCAGAACTGCGCAAGATCGTAACGCTCGATCTCGACGCCGTCGCCTGCGTCGAGAACGCTTTTCGCGCGCTCGCCACTCTGCCCGTGGCGATGCCGCCGATCCTGCGGCTCGACATTCCCGAGCATCGCGGCGAGGTCGACGTGAAGTCCGCTTATGTGCCCGGTATCGACGGCTTCGCCGTGAAGATCAGCTCCGGCTTCTTCGACAATCCAAAGCTCGGCCTGCCGAGCGGTGGCGGCATGATGGTGCTGCTTTCGGCAAAGACCGGTGTGGTCGAGGCGCTGCTGCTCGACAATGGCTACCTGACCGATGTCCGCACCGCTGCAGCAGGCGCGGCCGCGGCGAAGCATCTGTCGCGCGAAGACGCCACCGTGGCAGCAATCTTCGGCGCCGGTTTGCAGGCAGGTCTGCAACTGGAAGCACTGCGCCTTGTCAGGCCGATCGCCGAAGCCCGCATCTGGGCGCGCGACGCCGCCAAGGCCGAAGTCACCGCTGCCCGCTTGCGCGAAAGACTGGGCATTGTCGTGCGCGCCGAGCCCGATGCAGCAAATGCCGTTGCCGGCGCCGACATCATCGTCACCACCACGCCGTCGACGGAGCCGCTGATCAAGGCAGGCTTCATTTCGGCCGGCCAGCACATCACCGCCATGGGCTCGGACGCCGAACACAAGAACGAGGTCGCGCCGGCCATCCTGCGCATGGCCGATCTCTACGTCGCCGACAGCGCGCGCCAGACGCGGCGTCTGGGCGAACTGCATCATGCCATCGCGGCAGGGGTGATGGCCGCCGATGAAGAAGTGACCGAACTCGGCCAGATCATCGCCGGCGAACGACACGGAAGACGTTCGGCCAGCGATATCACCATCGCCGATCTGACCGGCACCGGCGTGCAGGACACCGCGATCGCCACGCTCGCCCGCGACCGCGCGCGGGCGGCTAATGCCGGAACCATTTTTGAAAGCTGATGCTGGCCGCAAAGCATGATCCGGAAAAGTGGGAACCGGTTTTCCGATCAGATCATGCTCAAGCAAAATTCCTGGAGCCGGGTTCACCGAAGTTGAAACGGGCTCCAGGGCCTAACAAACGAGGACCAAGAACAATGCAACCGAATCTGAAATTCTCGCGCGGCGAATTTGCGGATCGCCTCGCCAAGACGCGGCGAGCCATGGAGGCCAAGGGCGTCGAGCTCCTCATCGTCAGCGACCCTTCCAACATGGCTTGGCTGACCGGTTATGACGGCTGGTCCTTCTACGTGCACCAGGCGGTCATCGTGCCGCCGTCGGGCGAGCCCGTCTGGTACGGCCGCGGCCAGGACGCCAACGGTGCCAGGCGCACCGCCTATCTCGCGCAGGACAACATCGTCGGCTACGCCGACCACTATGTGCAGTCGACCGAGCGCCATCCGATGGACTTCTTGTCCAGCGTGCTCGTCGATCGCGGCTGGGGCAAGCTCACCATCGGCGTCGAGATGGACAATTACTGGTTCTCGGCCGCCGCCTTCGCCTCGTTGCAGAAACATCTGCCCAATGCCCGCTTCGTCGACGCCACCGCGCTGGTCAACTGGCAGCGCGCGGTGAAGAGCCCGACCGAGATCGAGTACATGCGCAAGGCCGCCCGCATCGTCGAAGCCATGCACCAGCGCATTTTCGACAGAATAGAGATCGGCATGCGCAAATGCGATCTCGTCGCAGAGATCTATGATGCCGGCACGCGCGGCGTTGACGGTATTGGCGGCGACTATCCGGCGATCGTGCCGCTGCTGCCGTCCGGCGTGGACGCCTCGGCGCCGCATCTGACTTGGGACGACCAGCCGATGAAGCGGGGCGAGGGCACCTTCTTCGAGATCGCCGGCTGCTACAACCGCTACCATTGTCCGCTGTCGCGCACCGTCTTCCTCGGCAAGCCGACGCAGGAATTCCTCGATGCCGAGAAGGCGACGCTGGAAGGCATGGAGGCGGGCCTTGCCGCCGCAAAGCCCGGCAACGCCTGCGAGGACATCGCCAATGCCTTCTTCGCCGTGCTGAAAAGGTATGGCATCGTCAAGGACAACCGCACCGGCTACTCGATAGGTCTGTCCTATCCGCCGGACTGGGGCGAACGCACCATGAGCCTGCGCCCCGGCGACCGCACCGAACTCAAGCCCGGCATGACCTTCCATTTCATGACCGGCCTGTGGCTGGAAACGATGGGGCTGGAGATCACCGAGTCCATCTTGATTACCGAAACCGGTGTAGAGTGCCTGGCCAATGTTCCGCGCAAACTGGTGGTGAAGAATTGAGCCAGATGTCCAGCCTCCGCCCGTCACCGATCACACCGACCGTCGATTTCGGTCGTGACGGCGTCCAGCACGGTTTCCTGCGCCTGCCATACAGCCGCGACGACTCGGCTTGGGGCTCGGTGATGATTCCGATGTGCGTCGTCCGCAACGGCAAGGGACCGACGGCGCTGCTGTCCGGCGGCAATCATGGCGACGAGTATGAAGGGCCGTTGGCGCTCTACGATCTCGCCCGCACGCTCGACCCGAAGCAAGTCAGCGGCACGGTGATCATCGTGCCGGCGATGAACTATCCGGCCTTCCGCGCCGGCACGCGGACCTCGCCAATCGACAAGGGCAACATGAACCGCAGCTTCCCCGGCCGGCCGGACGGCACGGTGACCGAGAAGATCGCCGACTATTTCCAGCGCGAGTTGCTGCCCCGCGCCGACATCGTCTTCGACTTCCACTCCGGGGGAAAGACGCTGGATTTCGTGCCGTTCTGCGCGGCCCACACTCTGCCCGACAAGGCACTGGAGCAGAAAGCCTTCGATGCGGTGGCGGCATTTTCGGCGCCCTTCTCGATGCGCATGATCGAGATCGACTCGGTCGGCATGTACGACACGGCGGCCGAGGAGATGGGCAAGGTCTTCGTCAGCACCGAGCTTGGCGGCGGTGGCACCTCGCGCGCTCAAACGGTGCGGATTGCACGGCGTGGCATTCTCAATGTGCTGCGTCATGCGGGCATTGTTGCTGGGGCGGTCGAGAAGGGCAGAACTCAATGGCTGGATATGCCGTCTGGCGATTGCTTCTCCTTCGCCGAGGAGGACGGCATGATCGAAACCATGGTCGATCTCGGCGAGCCCGTCGAAGAGGGCGCGGTGCTGGCACGGATCCATTCGGTTGGCCGCACGGGCATTGCCCCGCAGGAGATCCGGGCAAAAATGTCGGGTATGCTGGCGGCGCGGCATTTTCCCGGCCTGGTCAAGGCCGGTGACTGCGCGGCGGTGGTCGCCGTGGAGGTCGATTGATCGAAGGCGGCTGCGTCCCGGCACATGCCGCGCGGCTTCCGGCGATTGCGGCTGGCCGCGCCGGATTTTCTCCATCGGATGGAAGTGTAAATTAACGAGAGGCGGGCAAACTAGGCATTGGCAAGCGGGCCCTCGCTCTGCTGCCATCGTTGCGGGCATTGGACCGCGCGACATGGCGATGATCGTTGAACGCCCGGGCGCCTGGTCTGAAACATGAGATCTTCGACTGGAGAACACTATCCGGCGCTGGACCATGTTCGTGGCCTAGCGGCTTTCCTGGTCTTCACCTGGCATTTCCTCCACCAGTCTCCAGAGGGGCCGGTGCCCTATGGTTTTGTACCTGCCGTGCCCATTTTCAGCCTGCTGGATGAGGGGGTCACCGGCGTTTCATTGTTCATGACGCTCTCCGGCTACCTGTTCGCCAAGCTTCTTGATGGGAAACAGGTCAGCTATCTGCCCTTCTTCGCCAACCGGGCGCTGAGGCTGCTTCCGCTCCTGCTGGCCGTGATAGCCATCGAGGCTTGCCGCGTATCTATGGCGGGCCAGTCCCTGGGCGGCTATTTCACCGACGTCGGGAAGGGGGTGATCTTTCCAACCCTCCCGAACGGCGGCTGGTCGATAACAGTGGAAGCCCACTTCTACATCCTGCTGCCGTTCCTGCTGATGGCGTCCCGACGCTTCCTGTTCGCCCCATTGCTGTTCATCGCGGCGGCCATTTTTCTGAGGTGGGCACTTTACGTGCACCTCGGCGAGGTACAGTCGGCGGCGGCCTGGACCATCATTGGCCATGCCGATCAGTTCCTCGCCGGCATCCTTGCGTTCCATCTCCGCGCCCATGCGAAGGACCGGCACTGGCTCGCGCTAGCCGTTCTGCTGGCCTTTTCGGGGTTCTTCTGGTGGTTCGATGCCGCGGGAGGGTTTTACCAGCTTGAGCGGTATCCCTCGCCGCATTGGATATGGATCATCCTGCCGACGGTGGAGGCGGCGGCCTATTCGTTTGGGATCGCCTATTACGACACCAGCTTTCCAAGGCAGCGAACAGGCTTGCCGTTCAAGATCCTGGAGAAGGCTGGGGCCTTCAGCTATTCGATCTATCTCCTGCACCTGTTCTTCGTCATGCAGTTGGCGGCGTTCATCAACGCGAACATCATGGGCATAAGCAATTTCTACATTGCCTGCCTCTGGTCCTTGCTGTGCTTTCTGGCGACGATCCCGATCGGCTATCTCAGCTACACCTGCATCGAAGCGCCATTTTTGCGCCTGCGCATACGGTATGCGGAGCCGGCTGTTGCCGATCCGGTCCTGTTCAAGGATCGGCCGGCCACGGCAGCATAGGCGAGCTGCCTGCGCCGGGCAGCGCCCTGCACGAATATTCGACAGAGACCATCGGCTCGGCGCATCTCGCTATCAGCGCTGTCCAGTCTTCAGCGGCGTGTGCCGTACCGTACACGAGGATACTCATATCCAGTTCGCTGGTTTTCCACTACTCTGGAGTCCGCGTGTCAGGGAGCATCGATTGCGTGGATTTGTGGAAAGCCTGATCGAGAGGCCGCAGACAGTGGCGGAGCAGGTCGCCAACGTCCTGCGCGAAGCCATTGCCAGCGGAACGCTGAAGGCCGGCACCGCGTTACGCGGCGGCCTGTCGCGAAAATCCTAGTCGGGATGGTCCTGCTGCTCGGGGCTCAAGCGCATCACCGCGCGACCGGTTCGTAAGAACCACGCTGTTCTTCAGCTCTGCGCCGGCTTGCGTTCGACGATGTAGATATGATCGGCCGCCAGCACGACCTCGCCGCGCTGGTTGATCACCTCGCAGCGTTCGATCACGCGTCCCGAGCCCGGCCGCTTGGGATCGTCTTCCTTGGCCGTAATGGTGGTGCGCGTGCGGATCGTGTCGCCGATGAACACCGGCTTGATGAAGCGCAGCCGGTCATAGCCATAGGAGAAGGCGACGGGGTTGACGATGCTTGCCGTCAGCCCGATGCCGACCGAGAACACCAGCGTACCATGCGCGATGCGCTGGCCGAACGGCGTCGTCTTCATGTACTCGGCGTCCATGTGGTGCGGGAAGAAATCGCCGGTGTGGCCGGCATGGACGATGAAGTCGGTCTCGGTGATGGTGCGGCCGCTGGTCAGCCGCGAAGAGCCGATTTCATAATCTTCGAAATATTGGATCTGTTCCATCAGGGTCTTTCCGCGATCGGCGTCGCCGGCGCCGCGCTCGATCTATAGGCGGCTTCCACCAGCGCCATGGTGCTCCAGGCGTCCTCGACCGAGCTGACCAGTTCGTCGTCTTCTCCTGATGCGAAGCGCTGGACATTGGCCATGCGCCCGACGAAGGCGTCGGGGAACCACTCGCCGGCAAGCGGTACCGCGATCCAGTCCGTTGCGCCCTTCGGATGGATTTCCAGAATGTCCGGTTCGCCCCGGGGATAGTCGAGGTTCAGGCCGAGCTTGAGATAGGCCGCCCCCTCGGTGCCGCAGATGCGGAATTCGCAGGCCTGGTGGCGGCGGCCGAACTTGTGGTCGTGGTTGATCGACAGCGCGCAGCGCATGGTGTCGCCATAGTCGAGAATGGCGCTGGTGCGCGTCTGCGCCACCTTGTGGTTGGGATGGCCGAGCGTCTTGGCGTGGACGCCTTTGGGATCGCCGAGCAATTGCCGGATGAGATCGAGATAGTGGATCGAGTGCATGGCGATCTCGACGCGCGGCGCCTTGAGCAGGAACTCCCACAACTCCCACGGTGTCGCCAGCGCCAGCCAGGCATCGAAGTCGACGACTTCGCCGAGCCAGCCCCTGGCGATAGCGTCCTTGAGCGCCAGCATCATCGGCGCGAAGCGCAGCTGAAAGTTCACGGCCGCCTTGAGGTTCTTGGCACGGCAGATTTCGAGGATTTCAGTTGCCTCGCCGAGATAGTTGCCCATCGGCTTCTGGATCAATGCGACCGCAGCGTCGGGCAGGGCTTTCAGGATCTCGGCGTGCCGTCCCGGCGGGGTCGCCAGATCGAAGATCGCATCCGGGACGGATGCGGCTTCGTCGACCGAACGGAACGCCGTCATGCCCCATTTGTCGGCCAGGGTTTTCGCCTTGGCCTGGTCGGGATCATAGAGGCCGGCAATCGGAAAGCCGGCTTTGCGATAGGCGGGAAAATGCGCGTCCCCGACGATCGATCCGGCACCGAAAGTGACGATCGGGCGAGGCTTCGAGGGTGTTGGCCAGGACTGGACGAGTAAGGCAGGGTCGAAACCGCCCTCAGTCATAGTGGAAGACCTCGTCCGTGCTGGCCCACCATTCGCCCTCCTTGCGGGTCGTGAGCGGCTCCTGGCATGGTATGCAGACCGACCACCATTCCTGCGTCTTCGGGTCGGCGGCCATCTTGGCCATGTCGGCCGCATAATCGGTGCCGTGATATTCGAAATAGGAGAACAGCAGATTCTCCGGCCGCTTCAGATAGATCGAATAATTCTTGATGTTGCAGGCCGAGATCATGGTCAGCACGTCGGGCCAGACGGCGGCATGCAGGCGGACATACTCCTCGACCTTTTCGGGCTTCAACCCCAGCACCATGCCCATTCGCTGCATATCCGACTCCTACTTCGTGATCGCCGTAGTGAATTCGGCGATGCTCATGGCCTTGACCGCGTCCCAATCCCAGTCGATGCCGATGCCGGGTTCGTCGGGCGCCAGCGCATGCCCATCCTCGATGCGCATATGCTTGCCGGTCAACTGGTCGAGTTGCGGAATGTACTCGACATACCTGCCGTTCTGAACCGCGCAGGTCAAGCTGACATGCAGCTCCATCAGGAAATGCGGGCAGACCGGAATGTCGAAGGCCTCCGCCGCATGGGCGATCTTGAGCCATGGCGTGATGCCGCCGATGCGGCCGACATCGACCTGCACGATCGAGCAGGCGCCTTTCTGCATGTATTCGCGAAAATGGCGGATCGAATAGAGCGATTCGCCAATGGCAATTGGCGTCGGCGTCGAGTTGGACAACCTGATATGGCCGTCAATGTCGTCGGCCGGCAGCGGTTCCTCGATCCAGGCGAGGTCGAGCTCGCGCAGCCGCGCCGCGCGCCGGATCGCCTCGTCGACCGAAAACCCCTGATTGGCATCGGTCATGATCTCGTAGCCGTCGCCCACCGCCTTGCGCACCGCCGACAGGCGGGCGAGATCCTCCGATCCGTGCGGCCTGCCGATCTTCACTTTCGAGCCGCGAAATCCCTTGGCCTTGGCGGCCAGCGCGTCGTCGACAAGTGCTGCCGTCTCGATGTGCAGCCAGCCGCCCTCGGTGGTGTAGAGCGGGCAGCGATCCTTGGCACCGCCGGCCAGTTTCCACAACGGCAGGTTCTGCTTCTTCGCCCTCAGATCCCAGAGCGCCGTATCGATCGCCGCAATGGCGATGGAGGTGATCGCACCGATGGTCGTCGCATGGGTGGCGAATTCGAGATCGTGCCAGATCGCCTCGATCATGTCGGGGTCGCGGCCGATCACGCGTGGCGCCAGATGGTCGGACAAGAGCCGCATCACCGACGAACCGCCGGTGCCGATCGTGTAGCTGTAGCCGGTGCCGACCGCGCCGTCGGAATCGGTGATGGTGACGATCGGTGTTTCCTGGCTGACGAAACTCTGGATGGCGTCCGTGCGCTTGACCTTGGGCACAAGGTCCACCATCCGCAGTTCGATTTTCTCGATTCTAGCCATCGGTCAGCTCCGCAATGTCTTTCCGGTCTCGGCGGCAAACAGATGCGCCTGCGACAGGTCGAGGCTCATCGCCACCCGCTCGCCGGAGCGCAACGGGCGCGGGTTCAGCATGCGCGAAACCCAGTCGGTGCCGTTGAACTCGACGAACACCAGCGTCTCGTTGCCGAGCGGTTCGGTGACGGTGATCGGCAGGTCGATCTGATGGACGTCGGCCGCACCGCCGGAGCTGATGCCATGGCCGGTCGGATAGATGTCGTCTGGCCGCAGGCCGAACACGACCTTGTCGCCGGTCGCGACATTGGCCTTGAATTGGGCGGGTAGCGGCAGCTTTTCGCCGCTGGCGAAAACCAGTTGGCCGTCATCGACCGTCGCCTCGTGCAAATTCATCGGCGGCGAACCGATGAAGCCGGCGACGAAGCGTGTCGCCGGGCGGCGGAAGACCTCGTCTGGCGTGCCGACCTGTTCGATATGGCCGTCGCGCATGATGACGATGCGGTCGGCCAGCGTCATTGCCTCGACCTGGTCGTGGGTGACGTAGATCACTGTCGACTGCACCTTGGCATGCAGCTTCTTGATCTCGGTGCGCATCTGCGTCCTGAGCTTGGCGTCGAGGTTGGAAAGCGGCTCGTCGAACAGGAAGACGTCAGGGTCGCGCACGATAGCGCGGCCCATGGCGACACGCTGGCGCTGGCCGCCCGACAGTTGCGACGGGCGGCGGTCGAGCAGCGTGTCGAGGCCCAGGATGGCCGAGGCCTCGGCGACGCGGCGCTCCATGTCCTCCTTGGCCGCACCGGCGATCTTCAAGGAGAAGCCAAGGTTTTCGCGCACGGTCATATGCGGATAGAGCGCATAGGACTGGAACACCATCGAGATGTTGCGCGAGCGCGGCGGCAGATCGTTGACGATCCGCCCGCCGATCTCGATCGAGCCGGCGCTGATCTCTTCCAGTCCGGCGATCATGCGCAAAGTCGTCGACTTGCCGCAGCCTGACGGGCCGACCAGCGCGATGAATTCGCGGTCGGCAATATCGAGATCGATGCCATGCACGATCCCGATATTGCCGTAGCGCTTGGTCAGTTTTTTCAGGGAAACTGTTGCCATGGGATCAGCCTTTCACCGCGCCGGAGGTCAGGCCGCCGACAAGGTGTTTCTGGACGATATAGGTGAGGGTGAGTGCGGGAATGATCATCACCACGGCCAGCGCGCACATGCCGCGCCAGTCGATGGTGAATTCGGCCGTGTAGTCGAGCAGGCCGACCGGCAGCGTCTTGGCGCTCACCGAGCGGGTCAGTTGCGAGGCCAGCGCGAACTCGTTCCAGCAGGTCAGGAAGGCAAAGATGGCGGCAGACGCAATGCCCGGCCCGGCGAGCGGGAACTCGACCTGCCAGAAGGCCTGCCAGCGCGTGCAGCCATCGATTTGTGCTGCCTCCGCGAGGTCTTTCGGCACCTGGCGGAAGAAGCCGTCGATCAGCCAGATGGTGAACGGCACGTTGAGCGCGACATAGGCGAGGATCAGCCCGAAATGCGTGTCGATGATGCCGAGCCGCACATAGAGGAAGAACAGCGGCAGCGACAGTGCGATGCCGGGCACCGTGCGCGTCAGCATCAGGCCAAGGAAGACGCTGGATTTGCCGCGGAAGCGGTAGCGCGCGAAGGCATAGCCGCCGGCCATGCCGATGGCCACCGCAATGATCGTCGAGGTCACCGAGATGATCAGCGAGTTGCGGAAATATTCGATGACCGGGATGCCGCCTTTGCCGATGCCCGAGAACATTGCGATGTAAGCGTCGAACGAGATCTCCTGCGGGATCCACACCGGCGGCTTGGCCATGATCTCGACGGTTGGCCGCAGCGACGAAAGCACGATCCAGAGGCCGGGCAGGCAGATGGTCAGCATCGCCAGGAACAGGCCGATGCGATGGACGACACCTAGCAGCCGTCGCTTCAGGCGGGCGGAAGAATTCTCGTCCATCACCACTCCGCGCCGATCTGCGTGCGCGCCGCGGCGAGCTTGTTGAAGAAATAGACGGTGAAGGCAATCGACAGCAGGATCGAGAAATAGGCCATGGCGTTGGCCATCCCCATGCGGCCGTCGCTGTAGGCGGTGCGTGCCACCAGCGTCCACAACAGCTCGGTGCGGCCCGCCGGTCCGCCATCGGTCATGATCTTGACGATGTCATAGGCGCGCGCGACGTCGAGCGAACGGATGGTCATGGCGATATAGGCGAAAGGCATGACGAACGGCCACGTCACATAGCGGAAGGTCTGCCAGGGCGTGCAGCCATCGACCCGCGCGGCCTCGATCGGCTCCTTGGGCATGGCGAGCAGGCCGGTGAGGATCAGGATGGCGAAGATCGCGGTCGACGACCAGATCTCGGCGATCGAGATGGCGATGAAGGCGAGATGGCCCTCGATCAGCCACGGAATGGCGTCCTGCGTGATGCCGAGCGACTGCAGGGCGTTGTTCACCAGGCCGATATTGTCGTTGAACATGAACTTGAACTGGAAGCCGACGAGGATCGGCGAGAACATCATCGGAAACATCATCAGCGTGCGCAGGATGCGCTGGCCGCGCGTCGCCTTCTCGACCAGCATGGCGAGGCCGAGGCCGAGCAGCATTTCGAGATTGAGCGCGATCGTCAGCAGCAGCACCGTGCGCCCGAACGCCCACCAGAAATCGGTGTTGGCCAGGATCGAGAGATAGTTCCGGAAGCCGACGAAGACGAAGAATGTTTCGGGCTTGGTCAGGCGGAACGGTGTGAAGCTGGAATAGAGCGACAGAAGCAGCGGCACGACGACGACCGCGGCCAGCACGATGAAGGCTGGAAGCAGCAGCAGGAATGGCGCCGATGGCTTGAAGCCCTTCATCAGAATCCTGTTGCGTTTTTGCATTGCGTGGGCGAGGCGCCGAAAGGCGGTGTGCATCGCGGGGCCTCCGGCGAGACGCGATCGCCTCCCCCATTCATTATGGGGGAGGCGGCCTTGGGAGACGGTTCTAGAGCTTGCCGGCATCCTGCAGGATTTGCGTCGCCTTGGCGGCGGCTTCGTCCAATGCCTGCTTGGGGGTCTTGTCGCCCAGGATCGCCGCCTGAAGTTCGGGATAGACGGCGTTCGAAATCTCGATCCACTCAGGCGTCTGCGGCACGGCGAAGGCGTGCTTGGCTTCTTCCTGGAAGGCGGAGAGAACCTCCTTCTTGTAAGGATCGTTTGCGGCCTGCTTCAGGTCCCAATCCCACACGGCCGTGCGTGTCGGCAGCGGGCCTGCGGCGGCTTCCAGTTTCTGGCTGTCCTCATTGGTCAGCCACCAAACGAGCGAAGCGGCGGCGGCCTTGTTCGGGCAGTTCTCGGTCACCGAGAAACCGTGGAAACCGGACCAGCCGGTGCGCTTGCCGGAAGAACCCTTCGGCGCGACCTTCACGCCGACATTGCCCGCCACCTTGGACGATTTCGGATCGTTGAAGAAGCCGGCCCAGCCCGGCCAGTCCAGATTGATGGCGACGGTGCCCGAGGCAAAGCCCTGGCCGAGATCGTCCCAGAGATAGTTGGTCGTTCCGGCCGGCACGGCCTTGGCCTTGTACAGATTGACGAACCAGTCGAGCGCCCGGATGCCCGCCTCCGAGTTGAAGACCGGCTTGCCGTCCTTGTCGAGATACTCGCCGCCCTCGGCGACCACCATCTCGTAGAAGCGGCCATTGATCGCCTCTTCCTTGCCGGCGAACTGCGTGCCGTAGAAATTGGGCGGGTTGGCGAAGAACTCGGCCTGGTCGGTGACTTCCTTCCAGCTGTCCGGCGGCACCAGGTCATAGCCGTATTTGGCCTTGAACTTGGTCTTGTTGTCTGCGTTCTCGTAGAGGCTCTTCTGGTAGTAGAGCGCCGAGACGTCGAACTGCGCGCGCGGCAGCATCTCCAGCTTGCCGTCAATGGTTGCCGCCTTGATCGTCGACGGCACGAAGGCGTCGATCTCTTCCTTGGGCAGCAATTTACTGAGGTCTGTGTAGAGGCCGGTATATTGCGGCGCGAAGGACGAATGGTTCCAGCCGACGCACCAGTTGGTGCTGCCAGAGGCGATGTCGGACTTCAACTCCTTGTCGATGTCGAAGCCATTCTTCTTGGTCAGGATGTTGACCTTGGCGCCGGTGGCCTTTTCCCATTCGGGAATGCGCTCATAGAGCTTTTCATATTGCTGGCCGCCGATCAGTTTCACGTCGACGGTGACGCCTTCGAACTTGCCGGGCAGGTCGCCGGCAAGGGCCGTGCCTGCACCAAATGCAAGCACCAATGCGCCGGCGGAGACGCCGGAAAGCAGTCTGTTCATTGGTTTCCTCCCTGGGTGCGCCTTAGCGGCGACCGCAACTTGTCCGCGTGACAAGAAATGCTACATTCATATACAAACAAAACATTCATACGTACGTCAAGGGCGAAATTTGTTTCCGCCGGGCGCATTCCTGCGTATATGAAGAATCGATTTCACTGGAGAAATGCCTCATGGATGACAGCGAAGACGAGCGCTACCGCGCGCCGGCGCTCGACAAGGGGCTCGACATTCTTGAGCTGCTGGCCGGCGTGGACGGCGGCCTTACCCAGGCCGAAATCGCCAAGAAACTTGACCGCAGCCCCAACGAATTCTACCGCATGCTCGACCGGCTGGTGCGGCGCGGCTATGTCACAAGGCTGGATGGCGACCGCTATTCACTGACGCTGAAACTGTTCGGCCTGGCGCAGCTGCACGCTCCGGTGCGGCGGCTGGTGTCCTACGCCACACCACTAATGCGCGAACTGGCCGAGACCTCGCAGCAGGCCAACCAACTCGTTGTTTTTGATCGCGGTTCCGCCGTCGTCATCGCCCAGCAGGAGGCACCGAACTACTGGGGCATCTCGATCCGCGTCGGCTCCCATATCAGCCTGTTCGACACCGGTTCGGGCCATGTGCTGCTTGCCTTCCGCTCGCAGGAAGAGCGGCAGATGATGATCTCCGAACACGTCCGCAGCACCGACAAGACGGCGCAATCGGCCGAGTTCTTCACCCGGCTCGACCAGATCCGTGACCGTGGCTACGAGATGATGGCCTCGATGCAGACCGCCGGCGTCTTCAACCTCTCGGCTCCAGTACGCAGTTCCGACGGCAAGGCCATCGCCGCCCTGTCGATCCCTTACATCACCGTGGTCAATGCGCCGTCCGCGCCAGATATCACCAGGACAATCGAACTGCTGCTGGCGACGTGCGAGAAGCTGTCGCATCTGGCTGGCTCGGCTGTAGGGTCGGCCGCATAAATTCTTATTTGAATGAAGAATTCCTCCGTGAGATAATTTGACAAAGCCAATTTGGAGGAGCTCCAGTGATCATCGATACCCATCTGCATCTCATCGATCGCTCGGCCTTGCGCTATCCCTGGCTTGCCGGGGTGCCGCCGCTCAACCGCGATTTCTCCTACGAGGAATATGCCACCGAGGCGCTGCGTGTCGGCGTCGAGCGCGTGCTGCACATGGAGGTCGATGTCGATCCCGCTGACATTGAAGCCGAGACCGCACGGGTGGAAGGTCTGTCGCGACAGGCCGGCAGCATGCTGGTCGGGGCGATCGCGTCCTGCCGGCCGGAAGATGCTGACTTCCCGGTCTATCTCGAAAGGCAGCGGGCAAATCCTTTCGTCAGGGGTTTCCGCCGTGTGCTCCATGTCGTGCCCGACGATCTGTCGGAGGGCGCGGTGTTTCGCGACAACATCAAGCGGCTTGGCGGTGCCGGCCTGACCTTCGATCTCGTCGTGCTGCCGCACCAGATTCCGAAAGCAATAGCGCTGGCCGACCTCGCACCCGACGTCCAGTTCGTTCTCGACCATTGCGGCGTTCCCGACATCAAGGGCGGCGCCGAGCATCCCTGGCGCGAGCATATGAGCGAGATCGCGCTGCGTCCGAACGTCATGGCCAAGATCTCCGGCGTCGTCGCCTATGCCGATCCCGGCAGCTGGACGGTCGGGACGCTGCGGCCCTATGTCGAGCACACCATCGCTGCGTTCGGCTGGGACCGTGTCGTCTGGGGCAGCGACTGGCCGGTCTGCACGCTCGGTGGCGGCCTGTCGACCTGGGTCGCGGCGACCCACGCGCTGCTTTCCGGCTGCAGCATCGCGGAGCGCGACAGGTTGCTGTCGGGCAATGCCCGCAAGCTCTGGCGGCTGGAATAAGTTGGATTTGCCTCGGCATCTCGCCGGGGCGTAGCCCGGACGTTCTACTCCGTTCGGTTTCGTTCAGGCTCCTCTACCGGCAGCGCCGGACACCTGCGCGGGGGCACTCTCCCGGAACAGGCTGACGAGATCGGCAACCACCTCGGCGGCCCTGTGTCCGGAAGTCATGCCGGACAGGATGCGGTCGGACGCTGCCTGCTGGAACGCCATGTAGCCGTCATGACGCGGCCGCACCCATGCGCCTCCCAGCGTCGCGCGCGTGTCGCGATAGAAATTGCCGGTCGCGGCATTGACGGTGTGGTCTTCCCAGGCGGCAGCATGGCCTGGTTGGCCACCGGCAGCGGCATAGGCGCCGCGCTGCACGTCGCCGCTGGCGACCCAATAGGCAAAGTCGGTCGCAGCCTCCTTCGCCTTGGAAAAGGCTGACACCGCTATGCCGGTGCCGCCGAGCGCCGAGCCGACAGGGCCGTTGGCGCCAATGACCGGGATGTCGGTGAAGGCCAGCCGGCGCGCGCGAAACCCTGATAGCGCATAGGAAGCGTAGCCATAGATCAGCGGCGCGCAGACGATCTGGGAATCGGCTTCCGCCATGCGTTCGGAAACCGCGATCGGATCCATCTCCAAACAGGCCGGTTCGACCAGGCCGGCGATCTCTCGCATCATTTCGAAGACTTGGCTGCCGGCCTCGCTATCGATGAGATCGCGGGACGGATCGGTCACGCAAGCGTGCCCGAGATTGCCGGCAAGCGTGTAGAACACCATCAGCACATGCGGCGGGCGCAGCGGCAAAAGCACGTGTCCTTGCCGGGCGAGGTCGAGCACCTCGCTCCAGCGCGCCGGCGGCGCATCGAGCGCGTCCGGCCGCCATGCCTGGACCTGGCTGGCCGCATCGATCGGAAAGGCCCATTGCCGCCCTTGCCAGGCGTAGCTTGGATAGGACTGGCCGACGCTTCCCGATGCAAGGGCTGCGCGCTCGACCTCGCGGCCGGCGACATCCAGCGGCGCGAGGCAGCGTTCCGCGGTGATCTGGCCGACATGCGGATGGTCGATGACGATCAGATCATAGGCGCGCGCCAGTTCCTCGACCGGGAAGGATTCGAAATCCTGCAGCGAGCGCTTGTCCCAGTCGATGGCGACGCCGGTCTTCTGCTGCCAGAGCGACGAGCAGGCGACCATCGGATCGTAGCCGCGCGGATGGCTCCAGGTCATGCCCTTGAGCGTGGTCACAGGCCGAACTCCTCGCGGATCGCGGCACTGTGCTCGCCGATGCGCGGTGCGGCGCGATCGACCTTGGCCCTGACACCGTCGACCCTGAGCGGCGAACTGGTGGTGAGGATCGAGACATCGTCCTCGCGCGTCACCGTCTGCAGCATGTCGAGCGACTGGAAACCTTCGCTGGCCAGCATCTCCGGCCAGGTCAGCACCTTGGCGCACCAGATGTCGGCCGGCTCGAGAATGGCGAGCCATTCGTCGATGGTTTTGCTGGCGATCCGCTGCGCGATGATCGCCTTGATGTCGTCGCGCGCGGTGAACCACGAAGCCGGTCTGTCGCGATAGGGCGCCAGCTCATCGAGCGACAGCAGGTCGGCGAGTTTCGGGATCGGCGTCATGGCGATGGCGAGGTAGCCGTCATTGGCCTGGTAGACACCATAAGGCGCCGAGAGATAGGCATGCGCGCTGCGGAAGCTGGAGCGGCGTGGCAGACGGCGGCCGTCATTGAGATGCGTGGTCAGCACCTCGAACTGGAAGTCGACCAACGCTTCCAGGAGGCTGGTTTCGATATGGCTGCCCTGGCCGGTGATGCCGCGCCGCACCAGCGCCGCCAGAATGCCTTGCGCGCAGGCCGCACCCGCCAGCATGTCACCGATCGCAAGGCCGAAGGGCACCGGCCCCTGGTCCTCGTCGCCGTTCAGCCACATCACGCCGGAGCGCGATTGGGCCAGGAGATCCTGGCCGGGCCGCTTGACCCATGGGCCGTCCTCGCCATAGCCGCTGATCGACGCGTAGACGAGCCGCGGGTTGATCTTGCGGACGGCTTCGTTGTCGAGGCCGAGCCGCTCGATGACGCCGGGCCGGAAATTCTGGATAAGCACATCGGCCTTGGCCAGAAGCCCGCGCAGCGCCTCGAGATCGGCCTCGTTCTTCAGGTCGATGGCAAAACTTTCCTTGGCGCGGTTGATGGCGTGGAAGATCGTGGAATCGCCGCCGATCTCGGTGTCGCTGAGATAGAGCCGGCGCGACAGGTCGCCGCCATCCGGACGCTCGATCTTGATGACACGGGCACCGAGATCGAGCAGGCGCAGCGAGCAATAGGGGCCGGACAGGAACTGGCTCATGTCGACGACGGTGAGACCGGCAAGCGGCAATTCGGCGGCTGCCGGCATTTTCATTTCTCCGTCTTGCCGACGAAATCGGCCGGGTTGCGATACTTCACCGTCTGCAGATGCTCGCAATAGAGGACCAGCTCGCCTTCGCCCTTGAACACTTCGTAGCTGGCACGGATCAGCCCCATCTCCTTGTAGCGCGGCGTCTTGTCGAGGTTGGAGCGGATCGAATAGATCGTGTCGCCAATGAAGACGGGCTTTATGAAACGGAGCTTGTCATAGCCATAGGAAAAGGCGTTGACGCAGTTGGTGGCGACCAGCCCCAGCCCCGCCGAAAAGACGAAAGCACCGGCGATCAGCCGCTTGCCGAAAATGCCTTCGCTTTCGGCGAACATCTGGTCCTGCACATAGGGGTGGATGTCGAGCACCAGCGTGTTGAAGAGATGGCTGTCGCCTTCCGCCATCGTGCGCCGCAACGACCGAATTTTCTGGCCGACCGGCCAGTCCTCGTAGAACCAGTTCTCGGCGTTCCACACTGGCAGTGCCGCGTGCGCCTCAGGCATGTTTTTGGGGTAGGTCGATGCGATGCCGACGGTGGGCGCGAAGTCGTTCATGGCTGGCTCCGGCAGTCTCGCAGGAGGCTTAGGTCAGCCATTTGAACACGCCTCAAAGCGCCGGACTGCATGACGTCTCCTCCCGCCAATCTTCTTTTGTAAATAGTATTTTCACATATGGGATTACGTTGCAAGCGAGGGCGGGGCGAATTTTTCCCAATCCCGCGCGCTCACGCGCGGGCAGGCGGGGGGAAATCATGAAAAAGGATTGCCTGGTCTTTGTCGGCCGCCTGAACCGGGAGGCGCCTTATTTCAGCGCGCAGGCGTGCTGACGGACATCGGACGCACCATCGAGATCGGCACGCCGATGTGCGTCAGGATCGTGCGCTGAGGCGCTACCGACGCACCCGTACGATGGTCGGGCTCAGGCCTGTTGGATTGCCGAGAGCTTCCAGTTCGAGCCATTCTGACGCGTAAATGTCCACAGCTCGGTCGTCTCTGTCGGATGGTTCTCGTCGCCCTCGACAACCTTGCCGCTGGCCCGCTCGCGCATCACGTCGCGAGACTCGTAGCGCAACGCGGCCGTGGCGTAGTCGCGGTCATCCTCGCGCCAGCTTTCCGCGATGTCGGCCTGCAGCAAGGTGATATCGGAGACCTCGTTCCTGAGACCTTTCTGGGCATTGTCGGCCAGCTCTTCCGAGAGATAGGACACCATTTCGGGCGTCGTCGCCCGGCGCAGGGCGGCATGGTCTTCGCGCCCGAATGCTTCCTGGACGTCGGTCAACAGCTTCTGGAATGCGTCGAGGTCGCTCTGAGCCAGTGTGATCTCCTCCGAGACGTCAGCCGGTGAGCCTCCGCCCGAACCACCGCCAAAGCCGGGAATTGCGAACGAGCTTGCCTGCTGCTGCGCCGCAGCACGGTTCTCAAATCGCGACGCCTGCGCATTGCCGGCACCGGCCAGCGCCGGGGCAGGGCCCTGCGCCGACTGCGAGCGGAAGAAGCGGATGGCCAGCATGATCGTGCCACCGATGAGCAGGGCTTGGAGCAGGAAGCCGAACATGCCGGCCAGACCACCGAAGCCTTGGCCCAGGAGCAGGCCGATCAGGCCGCCGATCAGCAGGCCGCGCATCATCGTTCCACCGAAGCCGCTCATGAAGCCGGGCCTCTGCAGGCCGGCCTGCGGCTGCCGGGCGGCAGAGTTCACACCGGTGTTGGGTGTCATCGAACGCTCGACCGGAGCGGTCGGCGCCGGCGCCGTCCTCGTTGGCGGTGCCGACTGGAACGTGCGCGTGCCGCGACTGCCGAAACTGCCGCCACGCCGAGCCTCGGCATGATCGATCGCGACCATGGAGAATGCGAGGAACAGTCCGGCGAACAGGGCTGCAAATCGGCTGGTGCGAGACATCATCGGAGATGAACCTTTATCGGTATGGTTTTGGAAATTTTAAGCAGGTGCCGGGCGCCATGCGGTCAATCGAACAATTCTTCGAAGAAGGATTTCTTCCGCTTGGGGTAGCGGTGGCCCTGCGAGCGCGAATAATCGTCATCGCGGCCGTGTTGCGGCTGGGAGAAGGCTGCCGGCTGTGGCTGCGCCGCAGGCGACGCTTCCCTGCCGGAACGCTCGATGATCTTGTCGAGTTCGCCTCGATCAAGCCAGACGCCACGGCACTGCGGACAATAGTCGATCTCGATACCCTGGCGTTCGCTCATCACGAGCGCGACGCGGCAGGAGGGGCAAACCAAACCAAGGAGGGAAGATGTCATACGGGGCTCCAAACCGAAAGGATTGAGCCCGCTTGACCGAAAAAGGTGGAAACGGGCCCGTTAAAGCGGTCCGACATCACAATCACCAGAAGCGATCGTCAGAGGGGCCCGGCCCGCACCACACAGTTAGGAATGCCGAGCCAGGCCTTCAAGGGCGATATTGCCGGAATGATTTGTTCGCCGCTGCCGTCGCTCAAACCGTTACGATGATCTTGCCGAATTGCTCGTTCGATTCGAGGTAGCGGTGCGCCTCGACGATCTGGTTGAACGCGAAGCTCCGGTCGATGATCGGCCTCAGCGTACCCGTCTCCAGGCCTTCGAGGATGAACGCCTTGGCGACCTCCAGCTTCTCCGGGGTGCCGGTGATTTCGTGCACGAGATAGCCACGCAACGTCAGCGTCTTGCCCAACACGGCAGCCAGAGGGAACGGCGTCGGCTCGGGGCTCAACCCGCCATATTCGATGAGAATGCCGCCCTTTGACATTGCCGCCGTCAGCGGCTCGAAGATCGGACCACCGATTGCATCGAGCACGACGCGCACGCCTTGCGGCCCCGCGATCTCGCTCAGCCGTGCGGCGAGATCCTCCTCGGCCAGGACGACAACCTGCGCCGCTCCGGCATCGAGCAGGGCCTGTTTCTTTACCGATGTTCGCGTCACCGCGATCGCTGTCGCGCCAACCTTGTTGGCAATCTGGAGCGCGGCAAGCCCGACGCTGCTTGAGGCCGCGGTGATGACGACAGCGTCTCCGCTGCTCAGTTTGGCGATATCGATCAGGGCGCCATAGGCGGTGAGATATTGCATCCAGATCGCCGCCGCCGTCTGCCAGTCGAGCGACGATGGGTGCTTGACGATGAGCCTGGCGGGATAGGTGACCAGCTCGCCGTAAGCGGGCCAGCGCACCATCGATTGCGGCGGGATGACGCTGACAGCGTCGCCCGGGGCGAAATCCTTCACGCCTTCGCCTACCGTTTCGACAATGCCTGCCGCTTCCAGCCCGAGCCCGGAGGGCAGGGGCGGAGTCTCGATATAGCTGCCCGCGCGCAGCAGCGCCTCGGCACGGTTGAGTCCGAGCGCCTTGACGCGGATTTGAACCTCACCCGGACGCGGTGGAGTGAGGTCGATATCCTCGATGCGCAGAACTTCGGGACCGCCATGCTGGTGGAAGCGGACAATACGAGCCATTCGGGTTACTCCTAATTATCTGAACCGAATGAGCTATGCAGGCAGAGGCTTCATGGATAAATGGGCGTAGGGATAAAGCAGTAGAAACCAGAGGTTTCGAATATGGATAGGCTCGAGAGCATGGCCGTGTTCGTCAAGGCGGTCGACCTTGGCTCGTTCGCGGCTGCGGCGGTGGCGCTCGACCTGTCCGGGCCGATGGTGGGCAAGCATGTCCGCTCTCTCGAAGAGCGGCTCGGCGTACGCCTCATCAACCGCACCACGCGCCGCCAGAGCCTGACTGATTTCGGCCGCGCCTATTACGAACGCTGCCGCATCGTGCTGGCCGAGGCGAAAGCCGCCGATGCGCTGGCCGCCGACCAGTTTTCGGAACCGAGAGGCAGACTGCGCGTGACCATGCCGGCGCATTTCGGCCGCCACTGCGTCACCCCCGTGTTGCTGAAGCTGGCGCGGCACTATCCGATGCTGGAACTCGATCTGTCGCTCAGCGACCGCTTCGCCGATCTCGCGGAGGACGGCTTTGACCTTGCCATCCGCACCGGCGATCTTGAGGACAAGGCCGGCGTGATCGCGCGCCGCGTTGCACGCCAGGGCATGGTTGTCTGTGCCGCGCCTGCCTATCTCGGAATCCATGGCGAACCGCGGCGGATCGAAGATCTCGCCGACCATCAGGCAATCGTCTATCGCCGGCTCGGCCAGGTCGTTCAGCCCTGGCTGTTTGCGCGTGAAGGGCAATCCGTACAGGAGATCATCCCCAGCGGTCGGCTGCGGCTCGACGATCTCGACGCCATCGCCGATGCAGCGGCCGAAGGCATGGGGCTGGCGTGGCTACCGTGGTGGCTGGTCCGCGAGCGCATAGAGGCCGGTGCGTTGGTCGCGCTGTTGCCGGACCAGCCGCACTATCTCTACGACTGCCATGCGCTCTGGCTGCAGACGCCGCATCTGCCGCTCAAGGTTAGGCTCGCCATCGATGCGCTGGCAGCCGCCCTGCCGAAACTGATGGGCTGATCGCCGAGAGCAGGCTTGCGCTCTTTGAGGCGCCGCTTACCAATGCCATATGAAGGCGGAACGTGCGCATTGCAGGAGAGGCGGTTCATGACCAAAGGTTCGGATCTGTTCGTGGCGGCCCTCGAGAATGAAGGGGTCGACCGGATTTTCGGCATTCCCGGCGAGGAGAATCTCGACATCGTCGAATCGATCCGCCGCTCGTCGATCCAGCTGATCTTGACCCGACATGAGCAGGCCGCTGCTTTCATGGCTGCCACTTATGGCAGGCTCACCGGCAAGGCGGGCGTGTGCATCACCACGCTTGGCCCCGGGGCGCTCAATCTGACGACCGGGGCGGCCTATGCGCTGCTCGGCGCGATGCCGATGATCATGATCACCGGCCAGAAAGGCATATTGTCATCACGGCAGGCGCGCTTCCAGATCGTCGACATCGTCGCGGCGATGAAGCCGCTGACCAAGCTGTCGCGCCAGATCGTCTCGCCCAAGATGATCCCCTCGCTGGTGCGCGAGGCCTTCCGCGTTGCCCAGGAAGAGCGGCCCGGCCCGGTGCATCTGGAACTGCCGGAAGACATCGCGGCGGCCGAGTGCGAGCCGGTGGCGCTGGTGCCGACGCATCCGGTCGAGCTGCCGCTGGCCAGCGCGGACGCGCTCGATCGCGCCGCCCGCATGATCATGGAGGCCAAGCGTCCGCTGCTGATGTTCGGCGCGGCGGCGTCGAGGCCGCGTGTGACACCCGATGTCGCCCAGTTCGTGCTGCGCACGCAAATACCCTATTTCACCACGCAGATGGGCAAGGGCACGGTGCCCGGCGGCACCGAACTCTATATGGGAACGGCGGCACTGTCGGAGCGCGACTATGTGCACGAGGCCATCGAACAGGCCGATCTGATCATCACCATCGGCCACGACACGGTTGAGAAGCCGCCCTTCATCATGGGCGCCAACGGGCCGAAGGTCATCCATGTCGGCTACCACTCGGCCGATGTCGAGCAGGTCTATTTCCCGCAGGCCGAGATCGTCGGCGACCTTGGCCCGTCGCTGGCGCTGCTGGCGGACCGCATCGAGGGCAAGATCCCCAACGCACAGGCGCTGCTGCCACTCAGGGAAGGCATTTTGAGCCGGATCGCGGCGCGCGCCACCGAAGACCGCTTCACGCCGCAGCGCATCGTGCATGATGTGCGTGCCGTAATGCCGGCGGACGGAATCCTCGCCCTCGACAACGGCATGTACAAGATCTGGTTCGCGCGCAACTACCGCACGCGCATGGCAAACACGCTGCTGCTCGACAATGCGCTGGCCACGATGGGCGCCGGCCTGCCGTCGGCGATGATGGCGTCACTGCTCTATCCCACGCGCCGTGTCATGGCCATTTGCGGCGATGGTGGCTTCATGATGAACAGCCAGGAACTGGAGACCGCCGTCAGGCTGAAGCTCAACCTCGTCATCCTGCTGCTCGAAGACCATGCCTATGGCATGATCCGCTGGAAGCAGGCGGTCGACGAATTCCCGGATTTCGGCATGACCTTCGGCAATCCCGATTTCGTCAAATACGCCGAGGCCTATGGCGCCAAGGGAACCAGGGTTATGGAGATCGCCGATTTGCGGCCGGCGCTGGAGCGGGCATTCACCGGCGGCGGCGTGCATCTCGTCGTCGTGCCCATCGACTATTCCGAAAACACCAGGGTGCTTGTCGACGAATTACGCGAGCGGCTGCCGGCGCCGCGGACGCCGTGACGGCGGCCGAAAAGCCGCCGTCAGGACCTCTCGGGTGTAAGATCCTACACCTTGCAGTAAGGCGTGACCGGCGTGATGGCGCCGAAATCCTTAGCGATCTCGTAGCTGATGCCGTCCGCCGCCGCCTTGCCGACATAGGAATGGCAGAGCGTGTGGTTGTTGGAGGCATCGACGCGGATCTTGCCTTGCGGCGCGTCGAACTCGATGGTGGGCAATGCCTTGAGCACATCGTCATCCCTGAGTGACCCGGCCTTCTCGGCGGCCAGCGCATAGAGATGCAGGCCGTTGTAGCCGGCCTCACCGATGCCGTTGACCATCTTCTCCTGGCCGAACTTTTCGCGGAAGCTTGCGATGAACTTCTTGTTGACCGGATTGTCGAGCGCCATCCAGTAAGGCTGCGGCGCATAGGTGCCGGCGGCGACGCCGGGCGGCAGCGCGTCCTTGTTGAAAACCTCGTCGAGCGGCGCGATCAGCGGCTGCTTGATGTCGAAAGAGCGATATTGCTTGAGCTGCGTGACGGCATCGTTGCCGACCACCATCGACCAGACGACATCGGGCTTCAGCGATTTGATCTTCTGGAAAGCCGGGCCGAAATCCGTGGTGCCGAACGGATAGTAGTCGGCGCCGATGATCTTGCCGCCGGCCTTCTCATAGGCCGCCGTGATCGCCTCGGTCATCTTCTGCGGCCAGGCGTAGTCCGAGGCCATGACATAGATCGTCTTACCGAGATTCTCGGCCACCCACGGCATCATCGGGTCGACCTGCTGCATCGGGATCGGCCCGGTGGCGACGAAGTAGCGGTTGCATTCGCCGCCCTCGAAATTGGTCGGGTAGAAGAACAGCTTCTTGGCTTTCGAGGTCACCGACAGCGTCGCGCTGCGCTCGGGCGAAATGATCGTGCCCATGACCACGTCGACCTTGTCTTCGTTGATGAGCTTGCGCGCCTTGTCGATCGAGCCCTTGGTCGTCGTCTGGTTGTCCTCGATGAACAGTTCGACCTGGCGACCGCCAATGCCGTTGGCGGCATTGAGCTCGGCGGCGGCGAGCTTGTAGCAATTGAGCAGCGTCTCACCGAGGATCGCCTGCAGTCCGGTGATCGGGATCGACAGGCCGACCTTGACGGTATCGGCGGCGCGCAGGATCGACGGCGCGCCGACCATGGCGAAGGCGGCGGCTGCGCCGCCGGATTTCAGTATCGTTCTTCTGCTTATCATTGTTATGTTCCCTTCCAGTCCAGGCGCGCCCCATGCACGCCTTACAAAGTCAGCAGGTCCAGATGCGCTTCAGGCGCGCCTCATAGGGCCAACAGGTCCTTCAGCAGGCTCTCGTCGGCGAACGCCTCCGGCGTGCCCTCGTGCACGATCCTGCCCTTTTCCATCACCAGGCAGCGGTCGGCCGCCTTCAGAACGAGATCGAGATTCTGCTCGACCAGAACGATCGCGATGCCGCGCTCGCGGGCGATGCGCGGCACCAGCTCGGCGATCGACTGCACGATGTTCGGCTGGATGCCTTCCGAGGGTTCGTCGAGCAGCAGCACCGACGGCAGGCCGCATAGCGCGCGGCCGATCGCCAGCATCTGCTGCTGGCCGCCCGATAGCGTGCCGGCGATTTGCGCCTCGCGTTCGCGCAGGATCGGAAAATAGCCGAAGATGTCGTCAGGAATGCCGCCGTCGCCACGGTCCATGGCTGCGCGCGTGCCGACCTCCAAATTCTGCCGCACGGTCAGCTGGTTGAAGATGCCGCGGCCCTGCGGAACATGCGCTATGCCCGCCCGCGCCCGGCGGAAGGCCGCCGCGTCGGTAAGGTCCTGATCGCCGAGAACAACCGCGCCGCCGCTCGCCTTCAGGCCACCGGCGATGACGCGCAGCAGCGTCGTCTTGCCGGCGCCATTGCGGCCAAGCAGGCCGACGACTTCACCCGGTGCCACGCTGAGATCGATGCCGTTCAGCACAGGGAGCAGGCCGTAGCCGGCCGAGACCGCGAGTGTCCGCAGCATGGTCAGCGCCTCCCCAGATAGACATCGCGGACCATTTCGTCGGCCTCGATGTCGTGGAAAGGACCGCTGCGCAGCCGGCGTCCCTGGTGCAGCACCAGCGTCTCGCAGTTCAGCGCCCGCACGAAGCGGATGTCGTGCTCGACAGCGACGATCGAGAACTCGCCCTTGAGCCGCAACAGCATCTGCGCGGTCGCCAGCGTTTCCTGCGGCGTCATGCCGGCGGTCGGCTCGTCGAGCAGCAGCAGCCTTGGCTCGATCGCCAATGCCATGCCGATCTCCAGCCATTGCTTCTGGCCGTGCGCCAGTTCGCCGGCCAGCGTGGCCGCGCGGCTGCCAAGCGCGACCAGGTCCAGCAGCTCACCGACCGGACGCACCGGCGACGAGGTGCCCCACCGTGCGACCTTGAGATTGTCCTCGACCGAGAGGCTCGGAAAGACCGACGGGATCTGGAATTTTCGGGCGATGCCGAGCCGGGCGATGCGGTGCAGCGGCAGGCCGGCAATGTCGTGGCCGAGGAAGCGCACGCTGCCGCTGGTCGGGCGAAGTGTGCCGGTCAAAAGGTTGAGGAAGGTGCTCTTGCCGGCGCCGTTCGGCCCGATGATGCAGCAGAGCTCCCTGTCGCGCACCGTCAGGTTCAACCCTTCCAGCGCTTGCAGCCCGCCAAAGCGTATGCCGACATTCTCGGCCTGAAGCAGCACGTCGCTCATTGCGCTTGCCTCCGGCCCTTGAACAGGCTCTTCAGCCGCGCATAGATCGACAGGATGCCGTCCGGCAGCACGAAGACGATGACGACGAAGACGCAGCCGAGCAAAAGCGGCCACAGGCTCGGGTTGAAGCTGCTGATCGTCTGCTGTGCGCGCTGTATGGCGATGGCGCCCAGCACCGGACCAAGCAGCGTGCCGCGCCCGCCAACCGCTACCCAGACGATGACTTCCGTCGACAGCAGCAGCCCGGACAGGTCGGGTGCCACCAACCCGGCCATGCAGACGTAGAGCGCGCCGGCGAGCCCGGCGATCGCCGCGGACAGGACGAAGGTGACGAGTAGCCTCAGCGGCGCATTGTGGCCAAGGGCGGCCGCCCGGACTTCATTGTCCTGGATGGCGGTCAGCACGGCGCCCCAGCGACCTCTGCTGAGCGACCACAGCACCAGCACGACCACCGCAACGATGGACGCGACGAAGATGTAACTCGGCAGATCCTGGCTGAGATCGACATGTATTTCGCCAAGATCGAAGGCGATCGGCGGAATGCCGATCAGGCCGCTGTCGCCACCGGTGACCGAGCTCCAGGAGACGGCAGCCTGCTGGCAGATGACGCCCATGGCAAGCGTCACGATGGTGAAGTAGCTGCCGCGGATGCCGCCGAAGAACAGGAAGTAGCCGATGATGGCGGCGACGAAGGCAGCACCAGCAATCGCGCCCAGGATGCCGAGCAGGCTGCCCAAGGGGATGGCGTCGTTGAGCGTGACCAGCGCCATGATGTAGCCACCAATGCCGAAGAAGGCGGCGTGGCCGAAACACAGGATGCCGGTGCGGCCCCAGAAGAAGTCGAGGCTCGCCGCGAACAGGCCGAAGATCAGCGCGTCGCGGATCACCGTCAGCTGGTAGCCGTCGGCGATGAACGGATAGACGACGGCGAGCGCCGCGCAGACGGCGAAGATCAGCAGCCAGTTGCGGTCGCGGGCGATCATCGCGACGCTCCGTTGAACAGGCCGTTGGGCCGCAGCCGCACGGCGACGATGGCCGCCAGCAGCACGATCGCCTGCGCCAGCGATGGCGAGATCTGGTAGTTGAGCACACTGGTCAGCCCGCCGACGAAGACACTGCCGGCGACGAGACCGCCGATCGAGCCGACGCCGCCGACAATCACGACGAAGAAGGCATTGGCGAGGTAGTTCACCCCCATCTGCGGCAGCACGATCGCCAGCGGTGCGACCAGGCCGCCGGCGAGCCCGGCGATCGCCGCGCCAAAGGTGAAGGCGATGGCGTAGGTGCGCCGCGTGTTGATGCCGACGCCTTCGGCCATTTCGCGGTTCTGGATGACGGTGCGGATGTCGAGGCCGAACGACGTCCGGCTGATCAGCAGCACGACACCGAGCAAGGTCAGCATGGCGATGGCGATCAGGATCAGCCGATAGGCGGGATAGACGGTGAAGAACAGGTCGAACGTGCCCTCGATCGGCGGCGTCACCGGCTTGGCGCCGAGGCCAAAGGTCAGTTCCAGCCCCTGCTGCAGGATCAGGCTGACGCCCCAGGTGGCAAGCACGGTCGAGACCGGCCGCGAATAGAGATGGCGGATGATGGCGAACTCCAGGATGCAGCCGACCACCGCGCCGGCGATGGGTGCGGCGGCCAGCCCCAGCCAGAACGAGCCGCCCACGCTCTGGACGAAATAGACCGCGAAGGCGCCGACAGTGACGAATTCGCCATGCGCCAGATTGGTCACGTTCATCAGGCCGAAGCTGATCGCCAGCCCGAGCCCGACCAGCATCAGGATGCTGATCAGCGTCAGCGCGTTGAGGAGCGTGGTGACGACAAAATCCATCGTGTCAGGCAGCACTTGCGAGGCGTTGGCGCAGGCCTGCGAGCAGGCCTTCGGCCGCATCGATCACCGCAGCCTGATGCGGCTGCAAGTCCTGCCCGGCCCATTCGTCGATATGGTCCGACAGCGGATCGATCACTTCGGTGCGGTGATTGGCGAGTGTTTCGATGACGGCATGGCCGCAGAACGGCACATAGCCTTCGGAATAGCCGCCTTCATGGGTCATCATCAGCCGGCCCTTCGATGTCTCGGCTGCCAGCGCCACCATGCGCGCGGCAAGGCGCCGGAAGCATTCGCTGTTAAGCATCATGCGGCCGAGCGGATCGAAGCCCGACGCGTCGAAGCCGGAGGCAACAATGACGAGATCCGGTTTGTAGGCGCGCAGCGCGGGGGCGACGATGCGGTCGAAGGTGGCTTCATAGGCGCCGGTGCCGCTGCCGGCCGGCAGCGGTATGTTGATGTTGTAGCCTTCGCCTTCGCCCTTGCCATTGTCGGCCATCGCGCCGCGCCCGGTCGGATAGAGATTGTCCTGGTGCAGGGAAATGGTCAGCACCGACGGATCGGAATAAAACACCGTCTCGGTGCCGTTGCCATGATGCACGTCCCAGTCGACTATCGCCGCGCGGCCAAGCAGGCCTTCATGCTGCAGCCGGCGCACGGCAATGCCGATGTTGGAGAACAGGCAGTTGCCCATTGCTTGGTCGGGCTCGGCATGATGCCCCGGTGGCCGCGCCAGCGCATAGGCGTTGTCGACACGGCCGGTCAGCACCGCGCGCATCGCGGCATAGGTGGTGCCGGCCGAGAGGAGGGCGATGTCGAAACTGTTGAGGCCGATCGGTGCCTGGGGGCCGGCGAAGCCGCAGCCGCGTTCGCTGAGCATGCGGATGTCGTCGACATGGCGCTGCGTGTGGACGCGCAGCAGGTCCTCGACCGTCACCGCCTCGGCAAGGATCGGCACCAGATGGCGCGCCAGGCCACTGACCTGGATAAGGTTGTTCAGCCGGCGCTTCGACCCCGGCGATTCCAGGTGCCGTCCCGGTTCCACGAAACGGCCGGGAGGCATCATGTCGGCGCTGGGGCCGGTGTCATGCCACATCAGCTGTTCGTGAAAAACGTAACCTGTCGCCATAAGCAGCGTCCTCTAAAATCTGGACGACGCTAGCAGGCTAACGATGCCATGGCCCGACCCGAAAGAGGGGGGCACGCGGGATGTCTATGCCCCTCCTTTCGGAGGGGGGCGGAGGTTTGCGGCCGCCTGCGCGGCACGCACGGCCTGGACGCGGTTCGAGACCGAGAGCTTGCCGAAAATGTTCTTCAAATGCCATTTCACCGTCGTTTCGCTGACCGAAAGCGCGACCGCGATATCGCGGTTGGACATGCCTTCCGACAAGCAACGCAGCAGCTCGGACTCGCGCTGGGTGAGATGTTCCTTCTCGGCTGCAGGGGCGGCCAATTTGCGCGTCGCCATGGGCATCGTCTGCGCGGCATCGATGATACGCGTCGCATAGGCCGACAGGAACGGGTCGGTCTTTGCCTGCGCCGCGCGCAATCGCATCAACGCTTCGACCACGGGCCTGCCCTCGTCGACGAAGGAACGGATGAAGCCGGAAGGCTGGGCAAGGCGTAGCGCTTCGAGGAGATGACGGTCGGCCTCGCGCTGGTCATGGCCGGCGCTCTTGGCGCGCAGGATCAGCGCCAGTATGTGGCGGCGCATGCGGCCGCTGCTTTTCGTCCGCTCCAGCAGCACGTCGAGAAGTGCCGCGGCGGCCGCGTGGGATTTTTCCGCCGTCAGCAGCCGGCCCTCGGCGAAGAACTCGAATTCGTTGGCGACAGTCGGCGCGGTTTCAGCGCTTTCGCGGCGATGCTCGTCGAGTAGGGCGCGTGCCTCGGCGACACGGTTCTGGTCGATGAGCAGCCGGATGCGATCATGCACCAGCACCGAAGCGAGGCGGCGGTAGACGGAGCCGCGCACGCGCTGGTAGACACGCTCCAGCATGTCGAGCGCCGCGTCGCCGCGACCGGTCAACTGCAGGACGCGGGCATAGGTCGGCACGCTGGCCAGCGGATAGACGATGACCGCGGCGCCCTCGATCAGCGGCCCGAGATTCTCGACCAGCGTCAGCGCCTCCCCGGATGCGTTGGTCTCGTAGGCGAGTTCGGCCAGCAGGGTTCCGGCCAGCGCCTCGGCATAGGAATTTGCGCCGATCCGCGTCCTCGCCTCGATGATCGTGTTGCGCAGCAGCTTTTCGGCGGCGGGCAGGCGGCCGGCCGAGCGCTCGATGACGGCCATGTAGCAATTGGCGATGGTGACGCCGAGCAGGCTGCCGCTTCGCTCATGCGCCTTGCGTGCCGCGTCCGCCGCCGCCCGCGCCCCCTCGAGGTCGCCCAGCGCATAGAGATTGTAGCCGATGACATTGGCGGTCGCCCCTTCCATGAACCAGGCATCGGGCGCGATGATGCGCAGGGCGGACAGTGCGGTGTCGCGCGCGTCCTCGAACCGCTCCAGCGTGCTGTGCACGGCGGCATCGAGGACGGCGATTTCGGCCTCGATCGTGGTGCCGGTCAGCGTGCCGGGATCCTTGCCGTCGGCCGGCCCGGTTTCGACCAGCTTGCGCGCATTGGCGAGCGTCTGCTGGGCGATCTCGGGCTGGCTGCTGTGCACCGCCAGCCATAGCACGATGAGCTGCAGCCGGATGCGCTGGTCGACCAGTTTCCTCGGCAACAGCGCCAGCAATTGGCGCACATAAAGCAGCTGGCACTGGGCGATGAGCTCGAGCGCGTTGTTCTCGACGAACACCGCAGCGCGGGCCTGGTCGCCGGCGGCGAGCGCATGCCCGATCGCCTCGGTCAGCATCTTGCGTTCGCCGAACCATTCGGCGGCGGCCAGGTGCAGCGGTGCGATCATCTCCGGCTCGCGCCGCTCCATTTCGCGGCTGAGGAAGTCATGGAACAGATGATGATAGCGGAACCAGCGCCGCTCCTCATCGAGCGGCACGAGGAAAAGATTGCGGGTCTCGATCTCGGTGATATCGGCCTCGGCATCCGCCGCCCGCAGGACCGCCCGGCACGCTTCGGCGCTGAAGCGCTCGAAGACCGAACTGTGGAGCAGGAACTTCGCCAGGGCCGGCGGCAGCCCCAGGAAGACTTCGCCCATCAGGAAATCGGCGACGTTGCGGTTGGCGCCGGTGAAATTGCCGATAACGGTTTCCGGTGCATGCGCGGCGCTGAGCGACAGCGAGGCGAGTTGCAGGCCGGCGGCCCAGCCCTCGGTCCGCGAGCACAAGGCCTCGACGGTACCGCTGCTGACGCTGAGGCCCAATTTGTCATTGAAGAAGGCTTCGGCTTCGGACGAGGCGAAGCGCAGATCGTCCGGGCCGATTTCGAAAACGTCGCCAAGCACTCTGAGCTTGCCGAGCTGCAGGTCGGGCAGGTTGCGCGAGCCGATGACGAAGGCGATGTTGGCGGGCGCCTGCCGCGTCAGGCGTTCCATGAAGCGCTTCACCGCCGCCGCCTCGATGACGTGGTAGTCGTCGAAGAACAGGGTGATTTCGGCGTCGCGCGCCGCAAAACCCATCACCAGTGCCGCGAGCACCACGTCGAGCTGGGGGATAGGGCTCGACTGGAAGGCGAGGTCGAGTTCGGCCGGGTTCTGGACCAGGTGGCGCAGCGCGCCCACCAGATGCGACAGGAAGGCGCCTTCGTCATTATCCGTCGCCTCGCAGGACAGCCATGCCGTCAAACGGCCGTGGCGCGCGACCTCAGCCGCCCATTGCGCCATCGTCGTCGACTTGCCGAAGCCGGCGGGCGCCGCGAACAGCACGATGCGCGTGTCGACATGCCGCTCCAGCCTCGACAGGATGCTTTCGCGCCGCACCCACCGGCGATGGTGAGACGATGACAGTCCGGCGGGTTGCGAAGATGGTCTCATCTGGCGCCGGGCACCCATTCCGTTTCGATCAACGGGATTTGCGGAGCGGCATCGCGCGGCAGGGTTCCCTTGATCCGGGGATCGTCGGTGATTTCGAAACCCGTCGCATAGGGCTCAAACCCGCAGGCCCGGTAGAAACCGATGACGCTGTGATGGTCGATGCTGCTGGTGTGCAGCCAGATGCGGCCCGGGGCGAGGCGCCATGCCTGATCGAGCGCGCCAGCCATCAGCCGTTTGCCGAGGCCACGACCGGTCAAGCCGGGGAACAGGCCGAAATAGGTGATCTCGATCTCGTTGTCGTCGGCCATGCGGAACTCGACCATGCCGACATGGCCGCCACTCTCATCACGGCCATAATAGAGATGCTGGCACGGATCGGCGAAATGCGCTGATATTTCGGCATCCGACATTTCGGCGGCGCGGTCCCACAGCCAGGGAGCACCGATCTTGAGGAAGATCGCGCGGTAGGCGGCGCTGTCGGGTTTGGCGATCCGGGTCATCGCCAGGGGCTGGGCGAAACCCGGCACCGGGGCGCGCGCCTCCATCCACGTCACCGCATTGACGATCTTGCCGGCCGGCACGCGCCGGTAGCCTGACGTGAGATCGGTGATTTCATCCGGCAATGCGCCTTCGGTGACCAGCATCTGTCCTCGAACTCTGCCAAGCGGTTTCGCCAGCATGCAGTAAGCTGATGCCAACTCTGCGCCCGCCTGCCAAGAGCTTCCCGGGTTGGGCCATAGTTTTGGCCCGACCTGTCTCCTTGCCTTTCCACGATATGGCATATGAGATATGATACACCATTCACGGGAAAGCGAAATATTATGCCTGAGCGGATTGCCGACGAAGCCATTTTGCGCGCGGTCGATAACGGCTTCGCGCGGCAAGTCGCGTTCCTGGCGGACCTCGTGCGCTTTCCTTCCCAGCGCGGCGAGGAACACGCCGCGCAATCCTTCATGGCGGCCGCTTATGAGGCCGATGGCTACGCGGTCGATATGTGGCGCGTCGATGTCGACGCGATCCGTAACCTGCCTGGGTTTTCACCGGTTGCGGTCTCCTACGACGATGCTTTCAATGTCGTCGCTACCCACACGCCGAGAAACGCCACCGGCTGCTCGCTGATCCTCAACGGCCATATCGATGTGGTGCCGACGGGGCCGCTCGACCGCTGGGTGCGCGACCCCTACGATCCGGCCATCGAAGACGGCTGGATGCATGGCCGCGGCGCCGGCGACATGAAGGCCGGCCTGTCGGCCTGCCTCTATGCGCTCGCCGCCTTGCGCAGCCTCGGCTATCAGCCGGCCGCGAATGTTTACCTCCAGTCGGTGGTCGAGGAAGAGTGCACCGGCAATGGCGCGCTCGCCTGCCTGCAACGCGGCTATCGCGCCGACGCCGCCTTCATTCCCGAGCCCCTGGAACCGCGCTTAATGCGGGCGCAGGTGGGGCCGATCTGGTTCAGGGTCGAGGTCGACGGCGATCCGCAGCATGCGTCGGGCGCTTTCTCGGCCGGCGCCAATGCCATCGAAAAGGCCTTTCTCATCATCCAGGCGCTGAAGCAGCTCGAAATCGTGTGGAACGCGCGCAAGGTCGATGACAAGCATTTCTGCGATCACCCGCACCCGATCCGCTTCAACCTCGGCAAGATCGAGGGCGGCGAATGGACATCGAGCGTTCCGGCACGCTGCGTCTTCGAGATGCGGGTCGCGACCTATCCCGGGCAGAAGCTCGAGGATGCCAGGGCCGAGCTCGAAGCCTGCATCGCAGATGCGGCCCGTGCCGATCCCTTCCTGGCCAATCGCCCGCCCAAGATGACCTACAACGGCTTCATGGCCGAGGGGTATGTTTTGGAGGGCGCCGACGAGATGGAAGCCGTGCTGCGCCGCAGCCATACCACCGTGTGGGGCGAGGCGCTGACGGAACACGTCACCTCGGCGACCACGGATGCGCGCTTCTTCGGCCTCTATGCCGACACGCCGGCGATCGTCTACGGCCCGATCTGCCGCATGCCGCATGGCTATGACGAGGCCGTCGATCTCGACTCGGTGCGCAAGGTCACCCAGACCATCGCGCTGTTCATCGCCGACTGGTGCGGCCTCGAGCCGATCGATCCGGAGATGAGCTCATGAATGCGGCTGTGCCTGACGCTTTTGGCGAAACGCTGGCGCAGGATGCGCCCGACGTTTCGATCGCCGATGCGCTTGCCATCTTGCGCCGGCACTACGGCCTCACCGGCAGCGCGCGGCCGTTGCCGGGCGAACGTGACCACAATTTCCACATCCATACCGACGGCGAGGGCGAGTTCGTCCTCAAGATTTCCCATCCGGCGGAGGAAGCCGGCTTCACCGATTTCCAGAACAAGGCTCTCGACCACATCCTGGCGGTCGACCCGACCTTGCCGGTTCCTTCGGTGCGCAAGAGCCTCGAGGGCGAAGCGCAGTTCACGGTCAGCGTCGGCGGATCGGCGCCGCGCATCATTCGGCTGGTCACCTATCTGCCCGGCCAGTTGCTGTCGCGCTGCCCCACGTCGGCGGCGCAGGATCGCAATCTCGGCATTTTCCTCGCCCGGCTTGGCCGGGCTCTGCGCGGCTTCTTCCATCCGGCCGCCGGCAGCGACCTGCTCTGGGACATCCGCAAGGTCGCCAAGACGCGGCCGATGCTGGCGTTTATCGCCGATGCCGGCCACCGCGCCATGGTCGAGCGCGTCATCGATGCCTTCGAGGCGCGTGCGGCGCCGGTCATTCCGAGCCTGCGCGCCCAGATCGTCCACAACGACATGAACTCCTACAATGTGGTGATGGATGCCTCGCGGCCGGAAATGGTCAGCGGCATCCTCGATTTCGGCGACATGATCCATTCGCCGCTGATCTGCGATCTCGCCATCGGCGCCGTCTACCGCTGGCCGGCTGAAGGCCATCCGCTGGCGCCGGCCGCGCGCTTCGTCGCCGGCTACCAGTCGGTGCAGGCATTGGAGGCCGAAGAGATCGGCATCCTTTTCGATCTGATCCGTGCTCGCCTCGCGCTCATCGCCAACATCGCCAGCTGGCAGGCGGAACGGTTCCCGGCCAAGCGCGACTATGTGCTGCGCCTCATCACCGAGGTCTGGGCGTCGCTCGAGCGACTGGACGGGCTGTCGTCCGATGAGGCCCGCCGTTATTTTCTCGACCATTCCAATCCGGAGTAGATGCCCGTGTCCCAGTCTTCGCCATATCCCGCAAATACGGACTCGACAGCATCCGAGCAGGCCCTGCTCGAACGCCGCGCCAGGCTGCTTGGGCCGACCTATCGCGCCTTCTACCGCAACCCGATCCATCTGGTGCGCGGCAGCGGCGTCTGGCTCTACGATGCGACAGGTCGCAAATTCCTCGACGCCTACAACAACGTCGCCTCGGTCGGGCACTGCCATCCGCGCGTCGTCGAGGCGCTGTCGGGACAGGCCGCAACGCTCAACACCCATACCCGCTACTTGAGCGAGATCATCCTCGATTATGCGGAAAAACTGCTCGGCACGGTTCCCTCCCATCTCGGCCATGCCATGTTCACCTGCACCGGCAGCGAGGCCAACGACCTCGCCATCCGCATCGCCCAGCATTCGAGCGGCGGCACCGGCGTCATCATCACCGATTTCGCTTATCACGGCGCCACGATCGCTACCGCGCAGCTGTCGCCTGCGGCGGTCGGCGCGAAGGGCGTGCCCGCGCACCATCGGACCGTGGCCGCGCCGGACACGTTCCGCGACCACGGCCGCGCCGCGAAGGACTTCGCCAGAAATGTCGCCGCCGCCATCGAGGACATGCGTGCGCAGAATATTCGTCCGGCGGCGCTGCTGCTTGACTCCGCCTTTTCCAGCGACGGCATTTTCTTTCCCGACGCGGCTGTCCTGCGCGAGGCGGCGGATCACGTCAGGAAGGCCGGCGGCATCGTCATATCAGATGAGGTCCAGTCCGGCTTCGGCCGCCTTGGCCAGGGCATGTGGGGTTTTGCCAATTATGGCATCGAGCCCGACATCGTCACCATGGGCAAGCCGATCGGCGACGGGCATCCGATGGGTGCGGTGCTGGTGCGCCCGCGGCTTGTCTCGTCCTTCGGCTCCAACACCGGTTATTTCAACACCTTCGGCGGCAATCCGGTCGCGGCCGCCGTCGGCATCGCGGTTCTGGACGTGATCGAAGGCGAGGGGCTGATCGAGAACGCGCGCAATGTCGGCGCCTATACGGCTGATCTGCTGCGGGCGCTGCAGGGCCGGCACGGCATGGTCGGTGACGTCAGGCACAACGGCCTCTATTTCGGCGTCGAGTTGACAGCGGATGGCGACGAAGCGCTGGCCGCCAGCAAGACGTCTTCTGTCGTCGAAGCCATGCGCGAGAATGGCGTGCTGATCTCGTCCTGCGGTCCGCGCGGCAATGTGCTGAAGATCAGGCCGCCGCTGCCCTTTGCCAGGGACAATGCCGAGCAACTGGCCGAGACGCTCGATCGCGCTTTGTCAAACTGGTGATCGGAACGCATGCTGAAGCTCGAACATCAAACCCTCAACGACCGCGCCTATGGCGCGCTCAAGCAGGAATTGATTTCAGGCGGTTTCAGCCCAGGCCAGACGCTGGTCATCCGCAAGCTTGCCGAGACCTTCGGCATCTCGACGACGCCGATCCGTGAGGCGCTGCAAAGGCTGGTCGCCGAGCGGCTGCTCGAGATGCAGAACAACCGCTCTGTTATCGTGCCCTTGCTGTCGGCCCCGGCCTTCGAGGAATTGACCCATATCCGCATTGCCGTCGAAGGGCTGGCGGGTGAGATGGCCGCCACGCGGATGAGCGAAAGCGGGCTGGTCGAGATACAGGCGACGCTCGCCGGCATGCAGCGCGCGATCGAGGCCGGCGACGCCAGAGGCTATCTCGCGCTGAACGAGGCGTTTCACTTCGCCATCTACCAGCATGCCGGCGCGCCGATCCTGTTGAACATGATCCGCGATCTCTGGGGCCGCGTCGGGCCCTATCTGAAGCTGCTGATGCAGGCCGATCGCTATATTCCGCAGTCGAACGACGCGCATCGCAGGATTGTTGCCGCGCTGGAGCAGCGCGATGGCCCTGCTGTCCGGGTCTCCCTCGAGCAGGACATCGCCGTGGCGGCCGCGGTTCTCTCCGAAAATCTTCGCATGACGGCCTGATCGACGGCAGGCTGGGTCGGGGCCTATGCGGTGTCGTCCAGCCGGTCGCGCAGCATGCTCCAGCCAAGCAGCATGTTGGGCGCGTGCCGCAGCAGCGCGTGGAAGGGGATCGGCGCCGGCGGTGCGAACGGCAGCGGCAAATCACGCACCTCGGTTCCGGCGGCCCAGTCGGCCAGCACTTTGCCCATCGCCGTCGTCATGGCGATGCCGCGCCCGTTGCAGGCGCGGCCGGCGATCAGCCCTGGCCCCAGATCCAGGAGGTGCGGCAGGAAATCCGGCTCGACCGCGGCCATTCCTGACCAGCCATAGGCAAGCGGTGGCAGGTCCGGCAGGTCGAGATGGCTGGCCAGCCGCCGCCAGATCGTGTGCGGCACGCGTGTGTCGGCGCCGGCGCTCAGAATATGCATGCCGCCGCTGATCAGCCGATTGTCGGCATCGAAGCGGAAGGTGAAGAGATTGCGCCTGGTGTCGCCCACGCCCTGCCCGCCGGGAAGCAAACGCGTCCGCACGTCGCGCGGCAAAGGCTCTGTCGCGATCTGGAAAATCTTCAGCGGAAAATAGCTTCGTTGCAGCAGCGGATTGAGCGATCCGCCATAGGCGTTGGTGGCGATCAGCACCTTGCCGGCACGCGCCGAACCCGATGGCGTTTTCAGCGACCAGCCATCGACCACGCGATCGACCGAGGTAACCGGCGTGCGCTCGAAGATCTTGGCGCCAGCCTTCTGCGCCGCACCGGCCAGTCCATTCGCGTAGGCGACCGGATTGAGCACGCCGCCCGAACGGTCCATCCAGCCGCCGACATAGCCGCGTGCGCCCGTCAGCGCCTCGACGTCTTGCCGATCCAACGTGACAGCCGGTCGGTCACGCCACGCCCATTGCCCGGCGCGCGATTTGACCTTCTCGAGGGCGGCAGGCGAATGTGCAGGTTGGATCCATCCGTTCTGCACGGCGTCGCAGTCGATGCCGTGCCGTTTGATCAGGCCGAAGACCAGGTCGGCACTGCCGGCGGCAAAGTCGATCAGGCGCTCGCCGCGCTCCGGGCCGAGATGCGCGACGATGCTGTCAGGGTCCATCTTGGCGAAGTTCGGCACGACGAAACCGGCATTCCTCCCGGTCGCGCCCCAGGCGATGATTTCGGCTTCGAGAACAGCGACCGAGATGCCTTTTTCAGCGGCGTGCAGCGCGGTCGACAGGCCGGCAAATCCACCGCCGACGATGGCCAGATCGACATCCAGCCCGCCTTGCAGCGCCGGCCGTTCCCGGCGGTTGCCGCTGACGGCATGCCAGAGCGAAGCGCCACGCGCTTCCTGCCCGATCGCAGCGGTCATGATCCGGAACTGCTCTTGATCGCCGCCGCTTTTTCTCGCTTGCCGAAGCGTGGGCGACGCGGCCTGTCGCCGAACAGACCGTTCGGCCGGATCAGCAGGATGACGCAGAGCATGACGCCGATGGCGACGATCTGCAGCGAGGCCGCACGCGCCTGCTGCTCGGGCGCGAACAGAACGCTGGTCAATGTGCCCGACCCCGCCCATATCCCCCAGACAAGGATGCTGCCGATGACGGCGCCGAGATTGCTGCCCGAGCCGCCGACGATCAGCATCACCCAGACCTGGAAGGTCAGGATCGGCAAATAATTGTCCGGTGCGATGAAGCCGGTGAAATGCGCCTGCAACGCGCCGGCCAGCGCCATGATCGCGCCGCCGACGGCAAAGGCCTGGACGCGGTAGAAGCGCGCGCTCTTGCCCAGCGAGATCGCCGCCCGCTCATCCTCGCGCAAGGCCTTCAGCACGCGTCCCCAGGGGCTGCGCGACAGATGCTCCAGAGCGAGATAGGCGATCAGCGTGACCGCGCCGACGACGGCGAGGTTGGACAGGTTGAACAGCAGCGGCGTCTCCGCAAGGCTGCCGAAGGGACGCGGAATGAAGCCGATGCCAAACGGCCCGCCGGTCAGCTTCTGCGCATTGAGCGCGACCAGTTGCACGACGACGGCGACGCCGAATGTGGTGATCGCCAGATAGTCGGATCTCAGCCGCAGTGTCGCCATGCCGGTCAGTGCAGCGGCAATGCCGCCGACGACCATGGCACCCGCCCAGCCGACAAGGATCGGCAGGCCGAAGCCACCAAGTCGCGCAGCATCGTCCGGCGTGGTCAGCAAGGCCGAAGTGTAGGCACCAATGGCGACGAAACCGGCGAGGCCGACATTGAACAGGCCGGTCAGCCCCCACTGCAGATTGAGCCCGAGCGTGACCAGCGAAAAGATCAGCGCGGTGGTCAGGAAGAAGGCGCCGTAGCCGATAAGATCGATCATCTTTCCCGAACTCCGAAAAGGCCGATCGGCCGCACGAACAGCACCGCCATCAGGATGATGAAGGAGACGGCGGCGCGCCATTCGGCGCCGATCAGCTGCACCGCGCCGGCTTCGGCGAGCCCGATGATCAGGCCGCCGAGCACCGCGCCCGGAATGCTGCCGATGCCGCCGAGAATGGCGGCGGCGAACATCGGCAGCAGCATGTCGAAACCCATGAACGGTCGGATCTGCACCAGGATGCCGATCATCACGCCGGCGACGCAGGCAAGCGCGCCGCCGATGATCCAGGTGACGCGCACGACGCTGGCGACGTCGATGCCGACGATGCGGGCAAGCGCCGCATTCTGGCTGAGCGCCTGCATGGCGCGGCCGGTCTGCGTGCGCGTCATCAAAAGATGCACGCCGAGCACCAGCACCGCGGTCAGCAGCAGAAGTGCGATCTGATCGGGCGTGATGCGGATGCCGAAGCCGACCGGCATGGCGATCTGGATCGCCCTGCTGAAATAGGTCGGACGTGAGCTGAAGGTGAATTCGAGCAGGCTCCTCAGCGCCATCGAGGCGCCGAAGCTCGCCATCACCACGATGATCGCCTGGCCCTGCGAGCGCAGCCGCGAGAACAGCACTCTGTCGAGTAGCAGCGCCAGCAAGGCGGTGAAGGCCATGCCGACGACCAGCGCAACCAGGAGCGGCCAGCCGAAGGACAGCGGCGCGATGGGTGCTACCTTGCCGAAGGTGGCGCCAATGGCACTGACGACGGCCAAGGTCGCATAGGTGCCCCAGGCCATGAAGTCGCCATGAGCAAAATTGGAGAAGCGCAGGATCGAATAGGTCAGCGTCACGCCGATGGCGCCAAGGCCGATCATCGAACCCGTCAGCAATCCATCGACGACAAATTGCAGGCTCATGCCGCGCCTCCCTTGCTGGCGCGAGAGGGGCGCTGACCGAGATAGAGTTCGGCGACGACAGGATCGTTCCACAGTTCGGAAGCGACGCCCTCGTGCCGATCCTTGCCCTCGACCAGCACATAGGCGCGGTCGCCGATCGCCAGTGCTGCCTTGGCATTTTGTTCGACCAGGAGGATGGTGACGCCGGACTTGCGGATGCCGGCCAGCATCTCGAACACCATCGACACGAATTTCGGCGACAGGCCGGCCGACGGTTCGTCGAGGACCAGCACCTTGGGATGCACGATCAGGGCGCGGGCGACCGCAAGCATTTGTCGTTGTCCGCCCGACAGATTGCCGGCGGCGGTGCGGCGCTGGCGCACGAGATCCGGGAAGGCCGCGTACATCTCGTCCATACGCGCTGGGATTTCACGCCGCTCGAGGATGCCGCAGGCGACTCTGAGATTGTCCTCGACCGACATCAGGGGAAAGATATTCTCTGTCTGCGGCACGAAGGCCAGGCCAAGCCGCACCATGGTATGGGCCGGTGCTGCGGTGATGTCCTTGCCGTCCAAGAACACCGTGCCGCCGGTGATCGGGACGAGGCCGGAGATCGCCTTGATGAAGCTCGATTTGCCGGCGCCGTTGGGGCCGAGGACGACGACGATCTCGCCTTTTCTGACAGTGATCGAGGCGCCGCGCACGATCGGCACGCCAGGCTCGTAGCCGGCTTCGAGATCGCGGACATCGAGGACGGCTTCGCTCATGCGGTGCCCCCGAGATAGGCCTCGATGACGCGCGGGTCGCGGGCGACCTCTTCCGCCGTGCCTTCGCTGAGCAGTTGCCCGCTCGCCATGACCAGCACGCGGTGACAGAGCTGCGTCACCATGTCGATATTGTGCTCGATCAGCAGGAAGGTGATGCCGCGCGCATTGATGTCGCGGATGCGGTCGATGATGACTTCCAGCAGCGTCGCGTTGACGCCGGCCGCCGGCTCGTCGAGCAGGATGATTGCCGGGTCGGCCATCATGACACGGGCGAGTTCGAGCAATTTGCGCTGGCCGCCGGACAGCACGCGCGCCGGCTCATGCGCCAGATGCGCGAGGGTCACCAGTTCCAAAAGGTCGAGCGCCTTTGCCCTGGCCGCTTTTTCCTGTGCCGCCACCCGCCATGGCGTGACGAAGTTGGCCAGCAGCTTTTCGCCGGCCTGGCCCTGTGCCGCCAGCATGATGTTTTCGATCAGCGTCAGATTGGGCAGCGGGCGGGGGATCTGGAAGGTACGGCCAAGGCCACGGCCGATACGCAGATGCGCGGCTTCGCCGGAGACGCGCGCACCGTTGAGCAGGATATCGCCGCTGGAAGGCAGAATACTGCCGGCCAGCAGGTCGAACATGGTCGTCTTGCCGGCGCCATTCGGTCCGATCAGGCCAAGGATTTCGCCGGCTTTGACGTCAAACGAGACATCGTTGACGGCGACAAGGCCGCCGAACCGCCTGACGATATGCCTCGCCGTCAGAGCCAGCGCACGGGTCTCCTTCCCCTGCCGTTCGGTTGCCTCGCTCATCAAACCCTCTGGCCGAAGACGGTCATCGCCATCTCCTGATTATTGATTTGTGATCACACTTGCTTTGATCACGCTATTCGGCTTTAATTTCATCCGCAAGCCGAAAACGGGGCAAAAGCCGGAATGCAGAAGGCTGCCATCGAGCGAAATAACGAAACAATCGCAGCCCAGCTTACGCCGGTCGGCCGCGAGACCGTGCAGGATCGCGTCTATTCCGAATTGCGCCGCGCCTTGATCGGCGGCCTTTTCGAACCGAACCAGGTGCTGACCATCCGCGGCCTTGCCGATGCGCTGGTCACCTCGACCATGCCGGTGCGCGAAGCGCTCGGCCGGCTGATCACGGAAAAGGCGCTGGAGGCGCTGCCCAACCGCTCGGTGCGCGTGCCGCCGATCACGCTGGAACGTATCGACGATCTTTTGCGTGCCCGCTCACTCATCGAAGGCGAAGCGATCGCGCTTGCCGCCACGCGCATGAGCCCGCGCCAGATCGCTTCGATTGAAGCCATGCTCGGCGAGTGGGATGAGATGCGGGCGCTGAAGCACAAGAAGGATATCGACCGCGAAGCGACGCTCAACCAGAGCTTCCATTTCGAGATCTACCGCTGCTGCGGCTCGGCCGTGCTGATCCCGATGATCGAAAGCCTTTGGCTGCAATCGGGCCCCTGCATCCGCGTCGCCATCTATGCCTTTTCCGACGCCGGCGAGGTCGACACCGCGCACTATCACCGCCGCATCGTCGCGGCGCTCGCCAAGCAGGATGCGCAAGCGGCGCGCGAGGCGCTGGTGGCCGATATCAGCCGGCCTTTTGCCTTCTTGCGCGACAAGCTTCAATCCGCCGCCGCGAAAGACCAGACATGAACAAGCCGGCCTTCAAGATCACCGAACCGCGCTCGAAGCTTTCCGTGACGGCGCTGCTGCTGCCCGAAAAGGCGCCGGAAAACGCTGCCTTTCTCCAGGCGTACCTCGCCATGCCACGTGTCGTCCCCGGCATCCATGCGATGTGGACGGGACCGGAAATCTCCTGCCCGATTCCATCAGCTGATCTCGATGGCCAGGCCTATGCCAGGCCCTTGCCGGCGGAGAACGCAACGCTGACGCCGCAGCCCGGCGATATTGTGCTGTCCTATGTGCCGCCGCGCATGTGGGGCGGCAATCCCAATGCCATTTTCGACATCGGCCTCTACTACGGGCAGGGCGCACGGCTTCTGTTCCCGATCGGCTGGCTGGCCGGCAGCGTCGTGGCGCAGGTACGCGCTGAAGAGCGCGACCAATTCGCCGCCTCATGTGGCGTCATCCGCCGCAACGGCGCCTGCGACGTCACCTTCAGCCTGGTGGAGGGCTGACATGGCCGACGACAGTTTCGAGCTCTTCGACCTTCGCGTCGAGGCGGTCATCCCCGAGGGCAAGCCGATCTATTGCGGCGCCAAGGCGGGCGATTATTTCGAACTCAAGGGCGAGATGCTGTCCCTGCCGGCGGGGCAGGGCTTTTCGATCTATTCGCTCGCCGCCGTGTTGCCGCTGCTGGCGGCAAAGCAGCGCCCGACCGACGCCAATGACTGGATGACCTCGGACGCCGAGATCGCCTGTCCCGATCCCAATTGCGCCAGCCGGCTCCGGATCGTCAGGACCGGCAAACGGCGGTTCAGCCATGCGCAGGCCACGGCCGTGCCGCTGCCGAAGGAGAATGACAAGGGATGACCGCCAAGACTTTCGAACTCGGCCCCGGCTACACCATCTCGCGCGTCATTCGCGGCGGCTGGCAGCTTGCCGGCGGCCATGGCGCCATCGACCGCAATCAAGCGGTGAGCGACCTGATCGCAACTTTTGATGCCGGCATCTGGACCTATGATTGCGCCGACATCTACACCGGCGTCGAGGAACTGATCGGCGCCGCGCGCCTGCGGCTGGCCAGCGAGCGCGGCCTCGACGTTGCCGCAAGAATGAAGGTGCACACCAAGCTGGTGCCCGACCTGGAACGGCTGGCCACGATCAGCCGCGACTATATCAGGGGCATCGTCGAGCAGTCGCTGCGCAGGCTGAAGACCGAGCGGCTCGATCTCGTGCAGTTCCACTGGTGGGACTATGACCAGCCTCGCTATGTCGAGGCGATGAGCTGGCTGGACGAGCTTCGGCGCGAGGGCAAGGTGCGCAATCTCGGCACCACCAATTTCGACACGCCGCGGCTGGCCGAAATCCTCGCCGCCGGCATTCCGCTGGTCAGCCAGCAGTTGCAATATTCGGTGCTCGATCAGCGGCCGACACACAGCCTCGCCGAGCTTGCCGCGAAAAACGGTGTCAGCTTCCTCTGCTATGGTTCGGTAGCCGGCGGCTTCCTCAGCGACAAATGGCTCGGCGTGTCCGAACCCGCCACGCCGCTCGAAAACCGCTCACTGGTCAAATACAAGCTGATCATCGATGATTTCGGCGGCTGGGACCTGTTCCAGCAGCTGCTCCAGGCACTGAAGGCTGTCGGCGACCGCCACTGCGTCGACATCGCCACCATCGCCAGCGCCTGGGTGCTGGAACAGCCGCGAGTCGCCGCCGTCATCGTCGGCGCCCGTAACCAGGCGCATGCGCTCGCCAATGCTGGCATTATGGATGTCGCGCTCGACGCCGATGACCGGGCGAAAATAGCGACTGTTATCGCGCAAAGCCAAGGTCCCCTCGGCGACGTCTACACGCTGGAGCGCGACCGTCACGGCCGCCACGGCTCGATCATGCACTACAATTTGAACGCAGGCCGCACATGAGCGCCAGCAACCCGACGCTGTTTTCGCAGGCCAGCGCCGAGGTTATCGGCCTGCATCGCTTCTTCGTCGACTGGTTCGTCGCCGCGCGAGCCGACACGGTGGACTTCACGCGCTTCGAAGGCGTCATGGGCGAAGGCTTGACCATGATCGCACCGAGCGGCCAGATCCTCGGCCGTGACGCTGTGATTGATCATGTCCGCTCAAGCCGCGCCACATGCGACGACGGGTTTGCCATTTCGATCGAGGATATCAGGCCCGGTTGGCAAACCGAGGACTCCATCGTCGTCCTTTACGTCGAGGCGCAGTTGCGCGGCGGCAAGCACAGTCGCCGTCAGTCGAGCGCTGTCTTCACCATCAGTTCATCGGCGCCCAACGGCGTCGAATGGCGACACCTGCATGAAACCTGGCTGCAGGTGCCGGAACGCTGAACAGGCTCCAGAGATCAAATTAGTGTCGAGTAACGAAAGGGGAACAACAATGAGAAAGACGATACTCCACCTCACCACCGCGCTTGCTCTCGTCACGCTGGCGGGCGCCGCGCAGGCCGCCGACTGCAAGATCACCGTCGGCCTCGTCATGGAACTGACCGGTCCGGCCGGCGAATACGGCCAGGCCGGCGCCAAGTCGGTCGAAATGGCTTTTCGCGACATCAACGAAGCCGGCGGCGTGCGCGGCTGCGAGCTGGTGACCGACACGCGCGACAGCCAGAGCCAGGGCAACATCGCCGTCGACGCCGCGACCCAGCTGGTGCAGGTCAAGAAGGTGCCGGTCATCATCGGCGGCATCATCTCGTCGGTGTCGATTCCGATCCTGACCTCTGTCACGGCACCTGCCAAGATCGTCCAGGTCTCGCCGGCGTCCTCCTCGCCGACGCTGACCGCGCTCGGCCGCGACGGCAAGACCAACGGCATCTTCTTCCGCACCATCACGTCCGATGCGCTGCAAGGTGTGGCCGCCGCCAAATACGCCATAGACAAGGGCTTCAAGAAGCTGTCGATCATCCACGTCAACAACGATTTCGGGGTCAACATGGTGGCCGAATTCTCGCGTGCCTACAAAGCGCTCGGGGGCACCATCGTTTCGGACACGCCCTACAACGAGAAGCAGTCGAGCTATGCCTCGGAAGTCACGGCGGCGATGGCCGGCGAGCCGGACGGCCTCTATCTGGTCAGCACGCCGGTCGACGGCGCGACCGTTGCCCGCACCTGGATTTCGCAAGGCGGCGTGCAGAAATTCCTGCTCAATGACGGCATGAACAGCCCTGACTTCATCGAGTCCGTCGGTGCCGACTATCTGAAGGACGCCTATGGCACGTCGTCGGGAACCAGCCCGACCGCATCGACCGAGTATTTCACCAAGAACTACAAGGCATTCTCCGGCATCGAACCCTCCAACCCGGCGGCCGATCGTTCCTATGATGCCGGCGCCATCGTCGGGCTGGCCATCGCCATTGCCGGCTCCGAGGATCCGGCCAAGATCAGGGATGCCATGTACAAGGCAGTCGATCCGGCAGGCACGCCGATCTTCGCCGGTAAGGAGGAGTTCGCCAAGGCGCTCGGCCTGATTAAGGACGGCAAGCCGATCCGCTACGAAGGCGTCATCGGTCCGGTGGCCTTCGATAAATTCGGCGACATCACCGGCCCGTTCCGGCTGTGGAAGATCATCGATGGCAAGGTGACCACCGATGGCGAAATGACCACCGATGACGTCAACGCGCTACAGGCCAAGCTTCAGTAAGCAGACACAATGGCCGCCGGCATCAATCGCGTCTTACCGTGATTGATGCCGGTGTCGCTCAGGGCAGCCGATATCGCTTGCACGACAGGCGATCCCGAATAGGATCGGCCGGCTGCAATTGAAGGATGGCGAGCGTGGCGGACGAAATACTCATCGGCCCATGCGGTCGCGGGACGCAGACGACGCGCTTCGCCACGCCGGCGTCTGAGTCCGATGTCGCCTGAAACGCAACGGCTTCTCTCCGCCCTTGGCGATCGGCTGGGCGTGGGCGGCGTGCTTGCAGGCTCCGATGTCGACCAGCGCTATCGCGACGATCCCGACGGCAAGCTTGGCGTGCTGCCCGAAGTGGTGCTGCGTCCGCGCGATACTATCGGTGTCGCGGCGGCGCTCGCTGGCTGCAACGCTCTTGGCCAGCCGGTCGTCGTCCAGGGCGGACGCACCGGGCTGGCCGGTGGCACGCGCGTCCAGCCCGGGGAGATCGTGCTGTCGCTGGAGCGCATGAGCGGCCTCGCCGCGCCGGACACTCAAGCCTCCAGTATCGTCGCCGAAGCCGGCGCGACGCTGCAAGCGGTGCAGGAGGCGGCCGACGGTGCCGGGCTGATGTTCGGTGTCGATATCGGCGCGCGCGGCTCGGCCACGGTCGGCGGCAACATCGCCACCAACGCCGGCGGTATCCGCGTGCTGCGTTATGGCATGTACCGGGCGCAGGTGCTGGGGCTGGAGGCCGTGCTGGCCGATGGCAGCGTGCTGTCCTCGATGAAGGGCCTGCCGAAGGACAATTCCGGCTACGACCTCGGCCAGCTCTTCATCGGCGCGGAAGGGACGCTCGGCGTCGTCACCCGCGCCGCGCTCCGGCTGCATCCGAAGCCGGCCTCCGAGGTGAACGCCTTCTGCGCGCTCGCTTCGCTCGATGCGGCGATCGCCCTGCTCGGGCTGCTTCGGCAAAAGCTCGGGCCATTGTTATCCGCCTATGAGGTCAACTTCGCGCCGCTCTATGACGTAATGGCTGCCAGCATGGCCATGCCGGCGCCATTGCCGGCGGGCTCGCCCGTCTATGTGCTGGCCGAAATCCAGGGCAGCGAGCCTGAGCGCGACAGCGAGCGCTTCGCCGAAGTCCTGATGCAGGCGGTCGAGGACGGCGTGGTCGACGATGTCGTCGTCTCGCAATCGCCGCGTGAATTCCGCGCGCTCTGGGATGTGCGGGAAGACGCCAATCGCGTCCTGTTTTCGATGAAAGGCCTGATCGGCGTCGACATCAGCATTCCGCTGGCACGGATGGGGGCGTTCCTGCAAGAAGCGGAGACCGCGATCCGCGCCTTTGACCCCGACGCCGACATCTATGTCTTCGGCCATCTCGGCGATGGCAATCTGCACTACCAGGTGCGCACTGTGGATCCGGCGGCGGCCTACGGCATCGTCTATAGCGGCGTGGCGGTGGCGGGCGGCGGCGTTTCGGCCGAGCATGGCATCGGTCTCGACAAGAAGCAGTGGTTGCATCTGGTGCGCAGCGACGCCGAGATCGCCACGATGCGGCGGCTGAAGACGGCGCTCGACCCGAAGCACATCCTCAATCGGGGGCGTGTCTTCGACCTCGATCCAGCTGCCTTCGCACGATGACGGGTGTTCGATAATTCAGCTCCGCTCCGTCGCCATCTGCCTGGGGATCAGGAAACGGGCGGCGAGCACGCAGAGCAGCACGGTGAACATCAGGATCAAGGCGACCAGCGCATTGATGTCGGGCGAGAAGCCAAGCCGCATCATCGCCCACAGCCTGACCGGCAGGGTGCTTTGCGTGCCGGTGACCAGGATGGTGATCATCGTCTCGTCGAACGACAGCGCGAAGGCCAGGATTGCGCCGCCGACCATGGCGCTCGACAGATTCGGCAGGATGATGCGCCAGAAGGTCTGCCAGCCGGTGGCGCCGAGATCGTAGGACGCTTCGACCAGTGTACGGCTCATCGACTGCAGCCGCATCAGCACGGTGCGATAGACGATCGCCAGCACGAAGACCGTATGGCCGATGACGACCGTCAGCAGAGAACGTTCGAGGCCGATCTCGCGGAAGAAGATCAGCAGCGCGAGGCCGCTGATGATCGGCGGCATCAGGAACGGCAGGAAGATGATGAACTGCAGGATCGAGCGCCCCGAGCGGCGCCCGTGATAATAGAGCGCCAGCAGCGTGCCGCTGACCACCGAGAGCACGACGGTGCACAGGCCGACGATCAGCGTGGTGCGCAAGGCTGCCAGGATGTCGTGGTTTTCGGCCAGGGCTCGGTAGGTCGAGAGGGTTGGTGACGACCAGTCGACATCGCCGTGCGAGATGGTGAAGAACGACGACACGATCGGCACGAACAGTGGGCTGTAGAGCAGCACCGCGACCAGCGTTGTGATCACGGCCAGGAAGATGGTGGAGGGTCGGGGCAGGGCGTTCATACCGACGTCCCCCGGCTGCGCCCGAACCGTTCGCCGATGAGGATGGCGCAGATCACCACGATCGCCAGCGCCACCGACAGTGCCGCGCCGAATGGCCAATTATAGGCCGTGCCGAACTGGCTGTAGAGGATGCGGCCGAAGGTGAAGCCGCTGATCCCGCCGACCATCTGCGGCGTCAGGAAATCGCCGATCGCCAGCACGAAGACGAAGCTCGCCGCCGAGGCGACGCCGGGCAGGCTGAGCGGCAAGGTGATACGCAGGAACGTCTGCAAGCCGCTCGCGCCAAGATCGTCGGAGGCACGCAGCAAGGTCTGCGGTATCCGCTCCAGCGACAGGAAGATCGGCAGGATCGCGAAGGGGATCAAAAGCAGGCTCAGCGTCAACAGGATGGCGTTCATGTTGAACACGAAAAGCGTCGACGGCTGCTGCAGGATGCCAATTGCCACCAGCGCCTTGTTGAGGAAGCCGTTGAGGCCGAGGATGCTGCGGATCGCGTAGATCTTGATGACGTAGCTCATCAGCAGCGGCACCAGAAGCAGCATCAGCAAGGCATAGCGCCACCGCCCTCTCAGCGTCGTCAGGAAATAGGCAGCGGGATAGGCAAGCAGGATGCAGATGACGGCGACCGACACGCACAGCACGATGGTGTTCCAAAACACCGGCAGGAAGATCGGATCGGTGAAGAACCGGACATAGTTGCCGAGCGTCGGCGCGTAGACGATCGTGCCCTGGTCGACGCTGAAGAAACTGTAGACCAGGAAGATCGCCAGCGGCACCAGGACGAAGATCACCGGCAGGGCGAAAGCCAGCACGGTCACCAGCAGCGACAAACGCCTTTCCGCGGGCTGTGTCGTGACGCCCGCGCTCATGCCAGCACCAGATGGCCTTCATGCGGCGCAAACGAAAGCGAAACCGTCTCGCCGGATCTCAGCGCGCTGCCGTCGATCCGGCTTGGGGTTCGCAGCCGCAGCCGCTGCGCGGCAGTGTCCGCACCCGCCGTGATCGTGGCGACGGTCGACGAGCCGGCAAAGGCCAGATCGGCGATGGTGCCGGAAAAGCGGTTGTCGCCGTCTGTGGAGTCCGCGAGATGCAAGGCCTCGGGCCGGAACGCCGCGAAGGCGCTCGCGCCGTCTGGCGCGGCCTTCAAATGCGGCTGGCCGCTGATCGAACAGATCAGTCGCCCAAGTGCGGTCTCGATCGGCCGCTGCTCGCCCTGGACGGGGCCGAGCTTTCCGGCCACCAGATTGTTCTCGCCGAAGAAGCGCGCCACGAACTCGCAATTCGGCTTGTAGTAAAGCTCGTGCGGCGTGCCGAGCTGGCGGATATGGCCAGCCTGCATGACGCAGATCCGGTCGGCCATGCCGATCGCTTCTTCCTGGTCATGGGTGACGAAAAGGAAGGTGGTCTTGATCTCGCGCTGGATGGATTTCAGGAACTCCTGCATCTGCCGGCGCAGTTCGAGGTCGAGCGCGGCGAGCGGCTCGTCAAGCAGGATCAGGCGCGGCTGGCAGATCAGCGCTCGGGCGAGCGCGACGCGCTGGCGCTGGCCGCCGGAAAGCTGTGCCGGAAAGCGGTCGGCGAAGCGCCCGAGTTGCACCAGCTCCAGGGCTTCCGCGACACGGCGCGCAATCTCCTTGCGCTGGACATGGCGCACCGAGAGACCATAGCCCACATTGCCGGAAACGGTCATATGCGGGAACAACGCATAGTCCTGGAACACGGTGTTGAACGGCCGCTTGTTGATCGGCATGCGGCTGATGTCCTGGCCGTCGAGGCGGATCTCGCCCGCGGTCAGTGGCTCCAGCCCGCCGATCAGCCGCAAGACCGTGGTTTTGCCCGAGCCCGACGGTCCAAGAACGGTCAGGAACTCACCGTCCCGGACAGACAGGTCGATGTCGTGCAGCACGGGAACCGTGCCGTAGGATTTCGAGACGGACCGCAGCGTCAGCAGGTCGGTGTTCTGGCTCATAGACTATTCTCGCATACGCTGCGGCGGTCCGGAACGTCCGGACCGCCGGGTCCTTCTAGGTCGGGCTGCGGAAAGGATCAGGGCGTCGCCTTGATCTCGTTCCACATGTCCGACCGCTTCAGCGGGTCCTCGACATTGTTCAGCCAGACCAGCTTGTCGTTGCTGCCGGCACTGCTCGACTCGACCACGGTGTTGCCGAAGCCGGTGCGCTCGGAAAGCTCGCCGCTGACCTTCTTCGTCAGCATGAAGTCGATCCATTGCTCGGCCGCCGCATTGTCGCGCACGCCCTTGGAGATCACCCAATTGTCGAGCCAGGCCAGAGCGCCTTCACTCGGATTGACGTAGGCGACATGGGCGCCGATCTTCTGCAGCGCCTTGACCTGCTGCTGGCCATAATTGGCCCAGATCAGGGCAACGTCATTGTTCTGGTAGATCTGCTGCGCCTCGTCGGCGGTGGTGTAGAAACTCAGCACATTGCGCTTGAGCTCAACCAGCTTGGCCTTGACCGCCGCCATCTGCTCCGCGTCGAGATTGAACGGATCCTTGTAGCCAAGCGTCAGAGCGGTGAACGAGAAATTGTGCTCGCCATTGTCGTAGGCCAGGACCTTGCCCTTGTAGGCCGGATCCCACAGCACCGACATCGAGGTCGGCGCCGGCTTGACCTTGTCCGTGTCGTAGATCAGCCCGATGGAATCGAAGCAGAACGGAATGCCGTAGACCTTGCCGTCCTTGGTGTCGCCGCTGACCTGCGATAGATCGCGGAAGCGCGGCAGCACCTCCTTCTGGTTCGACAGCTTGGTGATGTCGATCGGCGACACCAGATCGGCCTTGATGTAGCGCTGCAGCTGGGCGGTGTTGACGGCGAAGACATCGAAATCCTGGCCTTCGCTGCCCTTGATCTTGGCCCAGATCTCGTCATCGCTGCCGATGAAGACGACATCGACGCCGATGCCGGTTGCCGCGGTGAAATCCTTCACCCAATCCGGGTCGGCATAGCCGTCCCAGGCCAGTACTCGAAGGTTCGCGGCCAAGGCCGCCGATGTCATCAGGCCGATGCCGAGCCCGATTGTCGCTAGTTTTAGAAACGCTTTCTTCAGTCCCATTTTTAATCTCCCATTGTCGTTCTGGTGGACCGTGATTTCGGACCTCTGCCGTCACAGCTGGGTGACGGTGACCAGTCCCTCGTCCGGCACCGACACCATCCGGTTGCGCAGTGGCTTGCCGAATGCCTGTGCCTGGATTTCATACTCGTCGCCGGAAGCCGTCTTGATGCCGGAGGCGTAGCTCATCACCGCCGCGCCGAAGAAATAGGCGTGCAGATCGCCCGCCCGTCGGTGCATCGGGTAGCGGAAATGGAAATGTTCGAGATTGGCGATCGAGTGTGACATGTGCGCTTCGCCCGACAGGAACTCCTGCTCCCAGATGACAGTGCCGTCGCGCAGGATGCGGGAATGGCCCCGAACTTCTTCGGGCAGGTCGCCGATCAGCAGCTCGGGTCCGATCGAACAGGAGCGCAGCTTGGAATGGGCGAGGTAGAGGTAGTTCTCGCCCTCCGTCACATGGTCGGAATATTCGTTTCCGAGCGCATAGCCGATGCGATAGGGATGGCCGTCCGGGCCGTTGAGATAAAGCCCGACGATCTCGGCTTCCTCTGCCCCGGCTTTCGCGAATGCCGGCATCGGCAGCTCAGCACCTGGCGACACAACGCAGGTGCCGACGCCTTTGAAGAACCACTCGGGCTGGATGCCGATCTTGCCAGCGCCAGGCTTGCCGCCCTCCAGCCCCATACGGAAGATTTTCAAGGAATCGGATTCCTCGGCACCGTCGCCATGGGTCAGAACATGCATCTGGTTGCGCGCGGCGGCACTTCCGGTATGGGTCAGGCCGGTTCCGGTAACCAGGAAGCGCGCCGGTTCCGGATGATCGACGGGAGCCAGCACGCGGCCATCGCGCAACAGCTCGTTGTAGTCGACCGTCGTGGTGCCCGTGCGCTTCTCGACCAGCGACGCGATGGACATGTCCTCGGCGATCGCCGCTTCGGCGAGTTCCAGAACGCTGCCAGTCTTGTCGAGCGGGTGCAAGCGACTGCCGTCTTCGGAGACGCGGCCGACCCGCCTGCTGCCATCCGGCATTCTGTACTGAACAAGACGCATGAAATACCCTTCTTCCCTTGGGGCCGTATCGGTCACACCCAGCCCGCATCGACGATGAACTGCTGGCTCGTGCACATGCGGCTGTCGTCGGCGGCGAGGAACAGCGCCATGCGCGCGATGTCGGCGGGCTGCAGCCGGTCGGGCAGGCACTGCCTTTCCGCGATCTGGCGTTCACCAGCCGGATTGAGCCACAGGCGCATCTGGCGCTCGGTCATCACCCAGCCCGGCACCATGCAGTTGACGCGGATGCGCTCGGGGCCGAGTTCGCGGGCCAGCGCCCGCGTCATTCCGTAGACAGCGGCTTTCGCGGTGACATAGGCCGGACAGTCGGGATCGCCGACCATCCAGGTGATGGAGCCGAAATTGATGATCGAGCCACCACCCTGCGCGCTCATCTGCGGTCGCACCGCCTGCGCGGCGAAGAACTGGTGGCGCAGATTGACCGCCATGCGGTCGTCCCAGTAGGCGACCGTCACGTCCTTGGTCTGATGGCGGTCATCGTTGCCGGCATTGTTGCACAGCACCTGGATCGGGCCATTGTGCTGCATTGCCTGCGCGGTTGCCGCTTGCAGCTGCTCGACATCGCGCAGATCGCACGGAATAAACAGCGGCGCTGGGTGTCCTTCGGCCGCGATCGCCTCGACCAGGTGCCTGGAAGGCTCTTCCGCCAGATCGACGAAGGCGACGCGGCTGCCTTGCGCGCAGAAATGGCGCACCAGGCTTTCGCCGATGCCGCTGCCGCCGCCGGTTATGAAGACACTGCGGCCCTTGAGGCTCGGGTAGATGGCGTAGCCGATTTCATCCGTCATCGCGCGCCTCTCTAATGGGAATGCCGGGGGATGCCGGCATCGCGCCGGCCGACGAGAAAGTCGAAATCGCAGCCCTTGTCGGCCTGCAGCACGCGTTCGACATAGAGGCTCTGATAGCCGCCTTCAGGCGGCGCCGGCGGCTTCCAGTCGCGGCGGCGGATCGCCAGCTCCTCGTCCGATACCAGCAGTTCCAACCGGCGGCCGGCGACATCGATCTCGATGAGATCGCCGTCGCGTACCAAGGCCAGCGCGCCACCGGCCGCGGCCTCCGGCGCGACATGCAGCACCACCGTGCCATAGGCCGTGCCGCTCATGCGTGCATCCGAGATGCGCACCATGTCGGAGACGCCCTGCTTGAGCAGCTTCGCCGGCAGCGGCATGTTGCCGACCTCGGCCATGCCGGGGTAGCCGCGCGGCCCGCAATTCTTCAACACCATCACCGAGGAGGCGTCGATATCCAGCTCCGGATCGTCGATGCGGGCGTAGTAATGCTCGATGTTCTCGAAGACGACCGCCTTGCCGCGATGCTGCATTAGTTCGGGCGTTGCCGCCGACGGCTTGATGACCGCGCCATTGGGCGCCAGATTGCCGCGCAGGATCGAGATGCCGCCTTGGTCGGTCAACGGTTCGCTCAGCGGCCTGATGACCTCGCGGTTGTAGTTGGGCGCGCCGTCGATCAACTCGCCGATCGTCTTGTCGCTGACGGTCATGACGTCGCGATGAAGAAGCCCCACTTCATCAAGCGACGCCATGACCGCAGCCAGCCCCCCGGCATAGTAGAAATCTTCCATCAGGAACCGGCCCGACGGCATCAGGTCGACAATGGTTGGAACGTCGCGGCCAAGGCGGTCCCAGTCTTCGAGGCTGAGATCGACACCGACCCGGTTGGCGATGGCGATCAGATGCAGCACCGCATTGGTCGAGCCGCCGATCGCGCCATTGACGCGAATGGCGTTCTCGAACGCTTGCCTTGTAAGAATGTCCGAAATTTTCACGTCCCTGCGGACTAGGTCGACGATCTGGCGCCCAGCCATCTGGGCGAGCACGCCACGGCGCGAATCCACGGCCGGGATCGCTGCGTTGTCCGGCATGCCGATGCCGAGCGCTTCCACCATGCTGGCCATGGTCGAGGCCGTGCCCATGGTCATGCAACTGCCGGCCGACCGGCTCTGACCCTGTTCCGCGGCGAGGAAGTCGGCGACCGGCATGCGGCCGGCCTTCACTTCCTCGGCGAATTTCCAGACATGCGTACCCGAGCCGATATCCTGCCCACGAAACTTGCCGTTGAGCATTGGCCCGCCGGAAACGGTGATGGTCGGCAAATTGCAAGAGGCGGCCCCCATCAAGAGCGCTGGCGTTGTCTTGTCGCAGCCCACCAGCAGGATGACGCCGTCGATGGGGTTACCACGGATGGATTCCTCGACATCCATGCTGACCAGATTGCGAAACAGCATGGCAGTGGGGCGCATGTTGCTCTCGCCGAGCGACATGACAGGGAATTCGAGCGGCAGGCCGCCGGCCTCGTAGACGCCGCGCTTGACGTGATCGGCCAGCGCCCGCAGATGCGCATTGCACGGCGTCAGCTCCGACCAGGTGTTGCAGATGCCGATCACCGGGCGGCCGTCGAAAGCATCGGCCGGGATGCCCTGGTTCTTCATCCAGCTGCGGTGCATGAAGGCGTTCTTGCCTTCACCGCCGAACCAGGCTTCGGACCGCAGTTTGCGTTTGGTGTCGGTCACGATTGCTGGCCTCGATCCTTGCGGCGTCTGTTGCGGTTCTCGACGCTGCGGCGCACGTCATCCTCGGCATTGTCGATGAGCACCAGCAGTGCCGTTTGCGCGCCGGCGGCGTCACCGGCGGCGATCTTCTCGGCCACCTCGCGATGCAGCGGCAAGGAATGGCGCTGGCCTTCCGGATTGTCGTTGGAGAGGCGAAAGCTCATCACCAGTGCGGTTTCGACGAGTGCCGCCAGCGAGCCGATCAGCTCGTTGCCGGTCATGCGCAGGATGGTCTGGTGGAACACCAGATCGGGCTTGGCGAAGCGGTCGCCATCGTCGCTCACCGCTTCCATCTCGGCCAGTGCCGCATGGATCTCGGCGATCTGGGCAGGCGTGGCGCGCTGGGCCGCAAGTGCTGCCGACATTGGCTCGATGGCACGGCGCAGCTCGAACAGCGCCCGCACATCGTCGGCGCTGACACCGCCGGCGTAGCGCCATGACAGGACGTCCGGATCAAGGAAATTCCAGTCGGAGCGTGGGCGCACCCGTGTGCCGGTCTTCGGCCGCGATTCGACCAGCCCCTTGCCGGCCAGCACCTTGATCGCCTCGCGCAGCACCGTGCGGCTGACCCCCAGCATCTCGCTGGAATCGTCGGCATTGGGCAGCGCCTCGCCGGGCAGGAAGTCGCCCTGCACGATGCGCAGGCCGATCTGCTCGACAACGGTCGCGTGCAGTGCGGTGGAGCCGCTGGAAACCGCCACGGCAACCCGCGACGTCCGTGCCGTGCTAAAAGATTTCTTATTCTTCATACTATTCATATGATATGTCTTATCGCCATGGCGATCGGAGTCAATGGACGGGGGAGCGCCGATGACAAAGAATTTCGCTGCGGTTGCCGCGCAGCACACGGAACTGGTCTCGATCAGCGATGGCATCGCGACGGTTGACATTGCTCCGGCCGCCGGCGGTGCGCTGGCGTCGTATCGATGGTGGCAAGATGGCGCCGTGGTGGATTGGCTGCGCCCGGCAGATCCGGCCGCGATCAGTAGCCGCGATGCCGGCGCCATGGCCTGCTTCCCGCTCGTTCCCTATTCCAATCGCATAAGGGGCGGCCGGTTCGAGTTCGCGGGACGCACCATCCGGCTTCCGACGACTGCCGACGATCCTCATCATGAACATGGCCATGGCTGGCGCCGGCCTTGGGTGGTCGTCAGGCATGAAGCCGGCACGATCGTCCTGCGCTATCGCCACGCCGCCGATTCCTGGCCATGGAGCTATGAAGCCGAGCAAGAGATAACGCTGGCTGACGGCAGGCTTTGCGTGACCATCAAGGTACGCAACCTGTCGGACGCACCGATGCCGGCTGGCTTCGGCCTCCATCCCTATTTCCCGTCGACGCCGTGGGCGCATGTCCAGGCGCCGGTGTCCGGCATGTGGGAGACGGACACGGAGGTCCTGCCCGTCCGGCATGTCCTGCCGCCGGTAGGAGCCGACCCGTCCATCGGTTTTGACGTATCGGAAGTGGACTTCGACACGGTTTTCACAGGATGGGCGCGCCGCGCCCGGATCTCCTGGCCCGAACACGGACGGCGACTGGACATCGAGGCCGAGGCGCCGCTCGATTTCCTTGTCCTCTACACGCCGCCCGGCGAGCCGTTCTTTTGCGCGGAGCCGGTCAGCAATATCACCGATGCCTTCAACCGCACGGGCGGCCGCATCGACACTGGCTGCATCGTACTAGCGCCCGGTCTGATACGATCCGCCAGCGTTCGCTTCACGCCGTCCCTGGCCGGCTGATCTTCATTGCCGAACGCGAGACAAGGCCGGCTAGAACGGATAGTGCTGGCCGGGATCCTCGATCGTCACCCAGCGCAGATCGGTGAACTCGGCGATCGAGGCCTTGCCGCCGAAGCGGCCATAGCCCGAGCCCTTGACGCCGCCGAACGGCATCTGCGCCTCGTCACCGACGGTCGGGCCGTTGATGTGGCAGATGCCGGCTTCGATGCGCGCGGCGACCGCCATGGCGCGCTTGATGTCGCGGCTGAACACGGCTGACGACAGGCCATACTCGGTGTCGTTGGCGACACGCACCGCCTCGTCCTCGCCCTTCACCCGGATGACCGGCTTGACCGGCCCGAAGGATTCTTCGGCATAGACGCGCATCGCCGGGGTGACATGGTCGAGCAGCGTTGCCTGGACAACCGTGCCGGTGCGCTTGCCACCGGCGACAAGCTTGGCGCCCTTGGCGACGGCGTCAGCGACAAGCTCCTCCATCTTGTCGGCCGCCTGGCTGCTGATCAGCGAGCCCAGCACGACATGGCCGCGCGGATCGCCGGCCGGCAGGCCCGACGCGCGGACGGCGAGCTTGGAAACGAATTCGTCGGCGATCCTCTCGTCGACGATCAGCCGCTCGGTCGACATGCAGATCTGGCCCTGATGCATGAAGGCGCCGAAGGTCGCCGCATTGACCGCTGCGTCGATGTCGGCGTCGTCCAGAACCAGCAGCGGTGCCTTGCCGCCGAGTTCGAGCAGCGCCGGCTTCAGATGCCGCCCGGCAAGCTCGGCGATGATGCGCCCGACCTTGGTCGAGCCGGTGAAGTTGACGCGCTTGACCGAGGGATGCGCGACCAGCGCCTCGACGATTGCAGCGGCATCCCTGGGGTCGTTGGTGACGACATTGATGACGCCCTTGGGCAGGCCGGCCTCGACCAGAACCTGACCGATCAACCGGTGTGTGCCGGGGCACATTTCCGAGGCCTTCAGCACCACCGTGTTGCCGCAGGCGAGCGGCATGGCGATGGCGCGGGTGCCGAGAATGACCGGCGCATTCCATGGCGCGATGCCGAGACACACGCCGGCCGGCTGGCGGATCGCCATGGCGAGCGTCCCCGGCTTGTCGGAAGGAATGATCTCGCCAGAAATCTGCGTCGTCATCGCCGCCGCCTCGCGCAGCATGTTGGCCGCCAGCATGACATTGAAGCCGGCCCAGGGACCGGTGGCGCCGGTCTCTTCCATCATCAGCCGGGTGAATTCGCCGACCTTGGAGGCCATCACGTCGGCCGCCCTGGACAGCAAGGCGCGGCGCTCGCCAGGCCCGGTCTTCGACCAGGTCGTAAAGGCAGCGGCCGCGGCTTCCACAGCCGCGTTGGCGTCGGCAACGCTGGCTGCTGCGGCGCGCGTCGCCAGCTTGCCGGTGAACGGGTCCATGCGCTCGTAGGCGGCCGCGCCGGACGCATCCCTTTTGTCGCCGTCGATCAGAAGTCCGATATCCATGATTGTCTCCCTCGCTCCGGTGGAGCTTCGCGATTAAAAGCCGAGCACTTCGGCGTTGATCGATGCTTCGAGGCCGCCGTCGACCGGCACATTGGCGCCGTTGACCCAGCGCGCGCCGTCCGAACACAGGAACAGCACGACAGGCGCTATATCGCCCGATGTGCCGGCCCGTCCGACCCGGGCAATGTCGCTGTCGACGCGGGCATCGCCAAGTACGGTGCGGAATTGTTTCAGGATAGGCGTCTCGACCGGTCCGGGACTCACCGCATTGACGCGGATGCCACGGCTCTTGAACAGATCCTGATGCGCCGCGCGAAAGGTCCACAGCAGGAGCAACTCCTTCGAGACGGGGTAGCCTTCCTCGTTCCTGACGGCGTGGTCGCGGACCACCTCGGCGACATCGGGAAAGCCTTCGATGCTGACCATCGAAGCGGCGCGGTTGAGGTTGGCGCGCCAGCCATAGCCGGCGATCGAGGCGACGTTGACGATGGCGCCGCCTTCGCGAATTTTTGGCGCGACGGCTTCGGACAGTGCGCGCAGGCCAAAGAAGTTGACGGCCAGGGTTGCTGCCGCGCCGGTGTTGCCGGAGAGGCCGGCGACATTGCATAGCGCGTCGATGCGCTGCGGCAGTCGCGCGACCAGTTCGTCGACGCCTGTCTTCGATGATATGTCGGCCTTGACGAAACTGCCCACCGCTGCCGCCGGCTCGCGCACATCAACGCCGATCACGTCCGCGCCAAGCTGGCCGGCAAGTTCGGCTGTGCGCGCGCCGATGCCGGAGGCGACGCCGGTGATGAGGATCGTCTTGCCGAAAAGCATGGTCATGCCTTCTCCCGAGATATCGTGGATTGTTGTGGCGTCGCGTCGCCGTCGACAGCGGTTGCCGGAAGCCTGACGCGGTAGCCAACCGGCAGCAGGCGCAGCCCAAAACGCTCCTCGATCGTTCCCCACAGGCCGCGCGGCAGGAACAGCGAGAACAGCACGGCCGTGGCGCCGAGGCCGACGAGGTACCAGACGCCGGTGCCGCCGAACCAGGTCTCGATGAGGAAGAACACCAGCGCGCCGAGGATGGCGCCCTCGAACGTGCCGATGCCGCCGACCAGCACCATGAAGATCATGTAGGCGGTCCACTGGACGTTGAAGTAGGTTTTCGGCTGGAAGGTGATGGAGGTCGCCAGCCACAGCGCCCCGGCAACGCCGATGCCGAAGGCGGCAAGCACAAACAAAAGCCGCTTGGTGCCGGTGACGCGCACACCGACCGAGGCTGCGGCATCCTCATTGTCGCGGATGGCGCGGATTGCCGCACCCGTGCTGCCGCGCAGCAGGCCGAACAGGGTGGCGAGCAGCGCGGTCATCGAGGCCAGCGCCAGCCAGTAGATCGCCACCCGCCTTGTACCGGCATCGTAGACGTTGAGCGAGATCAGCGACGTGCCGGTTTCGCCTTGCACCAGCCGGTCGAGATTGACCAGGAGATGCGTCAGCGCCGCGATCACCCACATGCCGATGGCGAACTCGCCGTTCCGCAGCCGCAGCATGAACAACGAGAGCGGCCAGGAGAGAACGCCGACAACGATCGCTGAAACGAAAAGCGAGGCGAAAGGGTTGAGGCCGGCATCGGCCAGCCGGATGGCGAAATAGGCGCCGAGCCCGAAGAACACCTGCTGGCCGACCGAAACCAGGCCGCCGAAGCCGGCCAGAGCGTTCCACATCGCCGCCAGGATCACATAGATGAACAATGCCGTCATGCGGTCGACCGCGCCCGCCGAGAGGAACTGCGGCGCAATAGCGAGCAGCGCGATGATGACGGCGACCGCAATCGCCGCGATCCGCGACGTCGCCGTGCCGCGCTCGATGACCGGCGAGGACGAAACCGTACTCATGATGCGCTCCGGGAAGGCAGGCGCAGCAGGCCGCGCAGGCCGAGGCCGGATGTAGACAGCCGCACGAACAGCACGACGAGGAACACGGCATGGCCGCCGATCAGAAAGCCTTGCGGGTGCACTTGCGCGCCGAGTGTCTGCGCAAGCGCCAGCACGATGCCGCCGACCAGCGTTCCCCACAGCGAACCGGCACCGCCGATCACAGCGGCTTCGAAAGCGAACAGCAGTTGTGGCGCGCCGGCATAGGGATCGAAGGTGGCGCGCATACCGAGAAAGGCGCCGGCAAGACCAACCGTGACCATGGCGATGGAAGCGGCGATGGCATTGGCGCGACGCGCATCGACGCCGACCAGGCCGGCCGTATCAGGGTCTTCCGAAGTGGCGCGGATCGAGCGGCCAAGCCTTGTGCGGGTGAGGAACAGCTGCAGCCCTCCCAGCAGGATCACGGCGGTGGCGAACATGATCACGGCCAGCTTGCCGACATAGATGCTGCCCGGCCACTCCCAGGAATCATAGGACAGGCTGCCGATATAGGGTGCCAGCGAACGCGTGTCGGCGCCGAACTGCTCGAACAGCATGTTGTCGATGACAATGGCCAGGCCAAACGTGGTCAGGATCGGCAGCAGCGCACCGCCACGCGCGCTGCGTTCGAGCAGGAAACGCTGCAGCGCCCAGCCGATCGCCGCCATCAGCGGCAGCACGATCAGCAGGCCGACAAACGGCGGGATATGGAACCGCGAGGCCAGCCACCACAGCGCAAAAGCCGCGAACACGGCAAGGCTGCCATGGGCGAGGTTGATGATGCGCATCACCGAGAACATGAAGGACAGGCCGCAGGCGATTAGCGCGTAGTAGCCGCCGAGCAGGATGCCCTGAATGATCTGGTTGCTCATGCCGGAACGCTCCCGGGACTTTTCCGGTGCAGGCCGAAATAGGCTTTCGTCACCTGGTCGCGCGAAACCGCCTTGCTCGGCCCTTCCAGCGCCACACGCCCTTCGAGCATGCAGATCACCCTGTCGGAGACAGCGAGCGCGCGGTTGAGGTCCTGCTCGACCAGGATGATGGTCGTGCCGGAAGCGATCAGCCCCTGGAGGGCCGCGTAGACACGGTCGACAATCAGCGGCGACAGGCCAAGCGAAACCTCGTCGAGCAAAAGCACTTCCGGATTGCTCATCAGCGCCCGGCCGATCGCCGTCGCCTGCTGCTCGCCGCCTGAGAGATGGCCCGTCTTGGCATGGCGGCGGGGCTTCAGATTGGGGAACATGTCGAGCACTCTGTCGACGCTCCACTCGCCCGGCCGGCCGGCGGTTCTGCCGAGCAGAAGGTTCTCCTCGACCGTCATCTGCACGAAGAGCTTTCGCCCTTCCGGCACCAGCGCGATGCCCATGCCGACGCGCCTGTGCGACGGCACGTTGGTAAGATCGGCGCCGTCCAGCAGCACGCGGCCGGCCGCCGGCTGGTGCGCGCCGGCAATTGCCCTGAGCAGCGTCGTCTTGCCGGCGCCGTTAGCGCCGACCAACGCCAGCGTCTCGCCGCGTTCGATGCTGAAGCTGACGCCGCGCACCGCCTGCAGCAGGCCGTGGCGGACAACGAGATCCTCAACCGACAGCAGGCTCATTTCGGGCCTCCGCCGAGATAGGCGCGCACGACCTCCGGATCGGCCATGACGGCTTGCGGCTCACCGTCGGCGATGATTTTTCCCGCATCCATGCAGATCAGCCGTTCGGCCACTTGCAGCAGGATGTGGACGATGTGCTCGATCCAGACGATGCCGATCTTGCGCCGCCGCAATTCCTTGATCGTATCGACGAGCTCACCGGCTTCGCCGTCGGTCAGGCCGCCGCCGATCTCGTCGAGCAGCAGCAACGTCGGCCTTGCCGCCAGCGCGCGCGCCAGTTCCAGCCGCTTGCGGTCGAGCAGTCCGAGCGTCTCGGCGCGACGGTTGGCAACACCCAGCATGCCGCACAGTTTCAGCGAACCGAGGGCTTCCTCATAGGCCTCGTCGCGGCCGAGGCCGGCGCCGTGCGAGGCCGCGACGAAGACATTCTCGAAGGTGGTCATGCCGCTGAATGGTTTGGGCACCTGGTGCGTGCGCACCAGGCCGAGCCGGCAACGCTGCGTCGCCGACAGCGGCGTCACGTCGCCGCCCTTGAAGCTGACCGTGCCCGCACTCGGTGGAAAGGCGCCGGAAAGCACGCTGAGCAGTGTCGTTTTGCCGGCGCCGTTCGGGCCGACAATACCCACCGCCTCGTCGGCCGCCATGGCGAAGTCGACCGCATCCAGCACCACAAGCGCGCCGAAGCGCTTATGGATGCCGGCAGCGGTCAGAACAGCCTGTTGTTGCGGATGGGTCACCAGGCGATCCTCGTCAGCGGTCCATCAGCCGTTGTAAGGCTGAAGCTTGGCTTCGACGGGCACCTTCGGATCGGTGGCGTTCTCGGTCACGACATAGTCGAGCGGGAATTTGCTGCCTTCCTTGGCAGCCACCCACTGCGTGCCGATGATCGGACCGGGCGAGACATTGGCGACAGGGCCGCTGGTGAAATCGACCTTGCCGATCATGGTCTCGGTCTTCAGCGTGCTCAGCGCCTTGGCCACCGCCGCCTTGTCCTTGGCGTCGGAGCTGGCCTTCAGCGCTTCGAAGCCGGCGTCGAGCAGCGACATCGAGGCGCCGAGCTGCTGCGTCCACTGCTTGCCGCTCGCCGCCTCATAGCCGTCGGCGAGCTCGGTGCCCGAAACGCCGGTAAGCGGCGACTTGTAGGGGAAAGCCTTGTGCCAGTAGGCGGCGCTCGAAATCTTCATGCCGAGGTCGCCGAGCGCCTCGATGTCAGACGGGAACAGGCCGGTCTTGGCGACCTGGGCGATCTTGATCTGCTTGATCAGCCCCTGCTGTGCCGCCTGGCGCCAGAAGGCGGCAAAGTCCGGCGGGATCGGGAAGGAATTGAAGATCTCGACGCCTTCCTGCTTGAACAGCGCGATCTGCGAGGAATAGTCGGTGGTGCCGGTCTCGTAGGCGCCGGGATCGACGATGGTGAAGCCTTGCTTGGCCAGCAGCGGCGCCAGATTGGCGCGGATGGCGTTGCCGTCGGCGTCGTTGGGATACATGACGCCGACCTTCTTGTTGGTCTCGATCAGGTTCCATTGCGAGATGTAGGTCTTGAAGAACTCGCCGACGCCGAAGCCGAAATGATAGGTCCATTTGAACGGCGAGGGCGCGCCGGGCTTGGCGCCGCGGCCGAAATACCAGGCCTCCCACGGCATGACGGTCGACAGGCAGGGCACCCCCGCGGCCTCGCAGGCGTCGGCGACCGGGTTGATCACCTCGGGCGTCGACACCGCCAGCATCAGGTCGATGGCCTGGTTGTTGATCAGGTCCTTGGCGAGCTGGCCCGCGCGTGACGGGTCCGACTGCGTGTCCTGGTCCAGGATTTCGACGCTGTATTTCTTGCCGCCGATATCGAGGCCGCCGGCCAGCGCCTTGCGGGCGAGGTCGAGCACATAACCGTCGGTCTGGCCGAAGCCGGCCAGCGGCCCTGTGCGCGGGCTGACGAAGCCGACCTTGAGCGTGCCGGCCGCCTGGGCGAAGGCCTTGCCGCCACCGAGCGCGAGCGCCGCGCCGCCGGCGATCGAGGTGGCAATGAACCGGCGCCGCGACACGCCACGAATACTGGATCTGCTACCGTTAGCGTAGGTCATGCATTCCTCCCTTTGTGCTCCTCCATCGGCACAGTGCACCAGCGTTTTGGTTCGGTAAAATGATATTTTGCGGTGTTTCATTAACCCTGGGGTTAGGGGATTTCCGAAGAACGCGGGGATCGGTCCGAACGGTCCGACGCCTCACTTGCCCGGCCTTGCCGCCTCGCGAATGGTCTGCAGCAGGATGGTGAAGGCCGGCGATGGCGCCGTATCGGTGCGCATCGTCAGGCCGACCGGTCCCTTGGTTTCCTCGGTGTCGACCGGCAGGGCGACGAAGGCGCCGCTGGCGATCTCGTTGGCAACCACGCCGGCCGAAATGATCCACACCGCATTGCTCTGCCGCATGAAGGAGCGGCCAAACGAATCCGAGACGGTTTCGATCTCGGTCGCCGGCGCGGTCATGCCGTTGGTGATGAACAGGCGATCGACGAAGGGGCGGATGACGGATTCCCGGGTCGGCATCAGCACCGGGAATTCGTCGAGCCTGGCGAAGATATCCGCTCCCGGTTCCAGCAGTGGATGCCCGGCGCGCACCACGAACAGCACCTGTTCGGAATAAAGATGCTCGAAGAAGAAGCCGGTCATGTTTTCGGGCGCTGCCAGCCGTCCGACGACAAGATCGAGCGCGCCGGTACGCAATTGCTCGAGCAGCACCGCGTTCTCGCCAGTGACGATCTTGATCGCCGCGCCGGTGTTTTCTCCGAGGAACAGGCTCATGGCCTTGGGCATGACCTTTGCCGACACGGTCGGCAGAGCGCCGATGCGGATCGGATGGCGGTTGATTGCGCCGTCCTGGCGAACGGAATCGACGCCGCGCTTCAACGCGGTGATCGCAGAACCGGCATGGCTGAGGAAGATCTCACCAAGCCTTGTGACCCGGATACCGCGCCCGTCACGCTCGACAACGGCGACACCGAGCGCCTCTTCCAGTTCACGCAACGTCTTGGTCACCGCCGGCGCGCTGACATGCAGGAAATCGGCGGCGCGGGCCACGCTGCCCTGCCGCGCAACCTCCAGGAAGGCCTGCAGGTGACGGAAGCGGATGCGGCTCTCGGCCATGGATTTAATAACCCCTGAGTTAATGAAATGGCGCAAAATATCATTTTACCGAACCAAATGCCTTGTGCAATGTGGGAGGTGGAGGATCGAAATCGTGTCATTCGTCACCATCGGCGGCATCACGCTGCACCATCGCCACCTCAAGGCGACCGGCAATGCGCGCGCGATCATATTCATCAATTCGCTGGGCACCGACTTCCGCATCTGGGACGACATTGTCTCGGCGCTCGATGGGGAAATGTCCTTGCTGGTCTATGACAAGCGCGGCCACGGGCTGTCCGACATAGGCGAGATCAAGTCGATCGACGATCATGTCGACGATCTCTCGGGGCTCGTCGATCATTTCGGCTTGAAGAAGGTCGTGCTGTGCGGCCTTTCGGTCGGCGGCATGATCGCGCAAGGGCTCTACGCCAGGCGCCCGGGGATCGTCGAGGCCATGATCCTGTGCGACACGGCCCACAAGATCGGCACAAATGAGAGCTGGAACACCCGCATCGCGGTCGTCGAACGCAAGGGCATCCAGGCCATTGCCGATGGCGTGCTCAAAGTGTGGTTCACTCCCGCCTTCCACACCTCACGGGTGGCCGAACTGGATGGCTATTGGAACATGATGACCCGGCAAGCACTTGCCGGCTACGTGGGAACCTGCGTTGCTATCCGCAACGCCGATTTTACTGACGCGGCACGCCGCATCGAGGTGCCGACACTCTGTGTCGTCGGTGACCAGGACGGCTCGACGCCTCCCGCTCTCGTCCGCTCGCTGGCCGCTCTGATCCCCGGTTCGCGTTTCGAGATCATCCGTGACGCCGGACATATTCCCTGCGTCGAACAGCCTGAAGCGCTCACCGCGCTGATCCGCGATTTTGTCGCATCGCTTGCCCCTGGAGCAGAAAACCATGGATGAAGTCCCCGGCAACGCAGCCCGATATCGCACTGGCCTCTTGGTGCGGCGCGCGGTGCTCGGCGATCGGCATGTCGATCGGGCTGAGGTCGCCGCCACCGATTTCGATCAACCGTTCCAGGAACTGATCACCGAGGCAGCCTGGGGGACTGTGTGGGCCCGGCCGGGCCTCAGCAAGCGCGAGCGCTCGATCGTCACGCTGGCGCTGCTGGCGGCACTCGGCCATGATGAGGAGGTCGCCCTGCATGTGCGCGCCACCGCCAACACCGGTGCGACGCGCGACGATATCTGCGAGGCGTTCCTGCATGTCGCCATTTATGCCGGCGTGCCGGCCGCCAACCGTGCCTTCAGAATAGCCAAGGACGTGTTTTCGGAAATGGACGGAGCCGACAATGCCCTCTGAGTCCGGCTCGAACCGGAGACCTGAGTCCGGCGCCTTCTTCCAGCGCGACCGGACATGGCATCCGCCGGCGCTGACGCCGGGCTATAAGAGTTCGGTGCTGCGCTCGCCGCAAAAGGCGCTTTTGTCCTTCGACAACACGCTGTCGGAAATAGCCGGACCAGTCTTCGGCCATGCCATGCTCGGTGAACTCGACAACGACCTGATCCATAATTTCGCCAGGCCGGGCGAGAGCGCCATCGGCGAGCGCATCATCGTCCATGGGCGTGTGCTCGACGAACGCGGTGTTGGCGTTCCCGGCGTGCTCATCGAATTCTGGCAGGCCAATGCCGGCGGCCGCTACCGCCACAAGAAGGACGGCTATCTGGCGCCGCTCGACCCGAATTTCGGTGGCTGCGGCCGCACCATCACAGGTGAGGATGGTGGCTATGCCTTCCGCACTGTCAAGCCCGGGCCTTACCCGTGGCCCAACGGTCCCAATGACTGGCGCCCGGCGCACATCCATTTCTCGGTTTTCGGCCACGGCTTCGCGCAGCGGCTGATCACGCAGATGTATTTCGAGGGCGATCCGCTGATCTGGAAATGCCCGATCGTGCGCGGCATCGCCGACAAGGCGGCCATCGAGGCGCTGACGGCCATCCTCGACAAGCAGGCGACGGTCCCGATGGACGCGCTCGCCTACAAGTTCGACATCGTGCTGCGCGGCCGCCGCTCGTCGCTGTTCGAAAATCGGCTGGAGGGCAATTGATGCGCCAATCGCTCGACCGCCTCAGGGAAAGCCCCTCGCAGACCGCGGGACCCTACGTCCATATCGGGCTGACGCCGAACTTCTGCGGCATCGGTGGCGTCTATGCGACCGATCTCGGCGCGACCATGGTCAACGACAAGACCAGGGGCGAGCGCATCGGTCTCAAAATTAGGGTACTCGACGGCACAGGCACGCCGCTCAAGGACGCGCTGATCGAGATCTGGCAGGCGGATGCGGACGGGCTCCACAATTCGCCGGCCGAATTGCGCGGCGCGGCCGATCCGAACTTCTTCGGCTGGGGCCGCTGCCCGACCGACATGGACACAGGCGTCTGTGCATTCGAGACGATCAAGCCGGGCCGCGTGCCGTTCCGGGATGGAAGGCTGATGGCGCCGCACATCACGCTATGGATCGTCGCGCGCGGCATCAATCTCGGCCTGCACACGCGGCTCTATTTTTCCGACGAGGAAAAGGCCAATGGCGAGGATCCGATCCTGGCGCGCATCGAGCATCGCGTCCGCGTGCCGACTTTGATCGCCGAGCGCCAGGGCGGCACCTACGTCTTCGACATCCATCTCCAGGGGGAGAAGGAAACGGTCTTCTTCGACAGCTAGGAGATCTCATGACCGTATCGCCCTTCGACCATCCGTTGCTATCCGCACTCCTCGGCGACGAGGAAGCATCGCGGCATTTTTCCGTCGAGGCGGAAATCGAGGCGGCGCTAGCGTTCGAGTGCGCATTGGCCGAAGCGGAGGCTGAAAACGGGATCATCGCCAGGGATGCCGCGGCAGCGATCGTGACGGCACTGGCATCATTCCGGCCGGATACCGCTTTGCTGAGAGCAGGCGTCGCCAAGGACGGCGTCATGGTGCCGGAACTGGTGCGCCAGATCAGGGCTGCGGTCGGTGAACCGCATGGTGACAAGGTGCATTTCGGAGCGACCAGCCAGGACGTCATCGATACGAGCCTTATGCTTCGGCTGAAAGCGATCGTCGAGCATATCGGCCTGCTGCTGACCGAAACCGTTTTGCGCCTCACCTCGCTTGAGGAGCGCTTCGGCGGCAGGGCGCTGACCGGCATGACCCGCATGCAACCAGCGATCCCTATCCAAGTGACGGATCGCATCACGGCGTGGCGTGGGCCGTTGCAGCGGCATCAGGAAAGATTGTCGGACCAGGCGAGGCGCCTGCTGGTGGTGCAATTCGGCGGCGCTGCCGGCACGCTGGAAAGGCTCGGCGATAAGGGGCCGCCGGTGCGCGCCGCGCTTGCCGCAAAACTCGGCCTTGCCGATGCGCCCCAATGGCAGAGCCAGCGCGACACGCTCGCCGACTTCGCCGGCTGGCTGTCGCTGCTGACCGGCAGCCTCGGGAAGTTCGGCCAGGACATCGCGCTGATGGCGCAGGGCGGAACTGACATCGCGCTTTCCGGCGGCGGCAGCTCGTCGGCCATGCCGCACAAGCAGAACCCGGTGAAGGCCGAGGCGCTGGTGGCGCTCGCCCGCTTCAACGCCACGCAGCTTTCCGGCATGCATCAGGCACTGGTGCATGAACAGGAGCGCTCGGGTGCGGCCTGGACGCTGGAATGGCTGTTGCTGCCGCAGATGGTCGTCGCCACCGCCGCGTCGCTGCGCCTTGCCGCCGAACTGGCCGGACAGATCGAAAGCCTCGGTCACTGATGCGCACGCAGGTCGCCATTGTCGGCTCCGGACCCTCCGGCCTGCTGCTTGGGCAGCTTCTCGCCGGCATCGGCGTCGAGACCATCATTCTTGAACGCTCGAGCCGCGAACATGTGGTTGGCCGCGTGCGGGCAGGGGTGCTCGAACAAGGCACGGTCGAGTTGCTGGAAGAGGCCGGTGTTGCTGCAAGGCTGCATGCCGAAGGCCTGCCGCATTCCGGCATTTCGCTGGCTTTCGACGGGCGCCTGCACCGCATTGATCTCGCGGCGCTCACCGGCGGCAAGCATGTCACCGTCTATGGCCAGACCGAAGTGACGCATGATCTGATGGACAAGCGCGAGGCGGCTGGCCTCGTCACTGTCTATGAGGCCGCTAATGTCGCGCTGCATGATTTCGATGGCGCTGCGCCGTTCGTTACCTACGACGACAAGGATGGCGTCTCTCACCGGATTGATTGCGACTTCATCGCCGGCTGCGATGGCTATCACGGCGTCAGCCGCAAATCGGTGCCGGAGCGCGCGCTGAAGACCTTCGAGCGGCAATATCCGTTCGGCTGGCTCGGCGTGCTGGCCGAAGTGCCGCCAGCCGATCACGAACTGGTCTATGCCAATCACGAGCGGGGCTTTGCATTGTGCTCGATGCGTTCGACGCATCGCAGCCGCTACTATGTGCAGTGCCCGCAGGACGACCGCGTCGAGGCCTGGTCCGACGACCGCTTCTGGGACGAGCTGCGCCGCCGCTTGCCGGAACGGACGGCGGCAAGCGTCACCACCGGGCCATCCTTCGAAAAGTCGATCGCGCCGTTGCGCTCCTTCGTTGCCGAGCCGATGCGTTTCGGCCGGCTGTTCCTGGTCGGCGATGCCGCCCACATCGTGCCGCCGACTGGCGCCAAGGGCCTCAACCTCGCCGCCAGCGATGTACGCTATCTCTTCGCCGGTCTGCGCGAGTTCTACGTTGGAAAGTCCCAAGCTGGCATTGAGGCCTATTCGCAAAAGGCGCTGGCGCGGGTGTGGAAGGCGGTGCGCTTTTCCTGGTGGATGACGACCATGCTGCACCGCTTCCCTGACACAGGCGATTTCGGCCAGCGCATCCAGGAAGCCGAACTCGACTATCTCGTGCACTCGCAGGCCGCGTCGACCGCGCTCGCCGAAAACTATGTCGGGCTGCCGTACTGAAGCAGCTATCCCTTGATCGCCGAGCCGACGATGGAATCGACGAAGAAGCGCTGCAGCAGGACGAACAGGATGAGCGGCGGCAGCACGGCCAGCGTCGCGCCGGCCATCACCAGGCCGGTATTCACCGCGCCACGGTTGTAGCTCAAGAGCCGGCTCAGGCTGATCACGATCGGGTAGGCGTCGGCATTGCCCTGCAGCACGGTCAGCGGCCAGAGATAGCTGTTCCAATGGTAGACGAAGGCGAACAGGGCGAGTGCGGCGATCGCCGGCGCGACGCTGGGCGCCACGATCTTGAAGAGGATCAGCAACTCTGAAGCGCCGTCCATCCGCGCCGCATCGATAAGGTCGTCCGGCACGCCTGATATGAACTGGCGCATCAGGAAGATGCCGAAGGCATTGGCGAGGTTGGGCACGATGATGCCTGCCAGGCTGGCATTGAGCCCGATCGAGCCGACCAGCCGATAGAGCGGGATCAGCGTGACGATCGGCGGCAGGAACATGGTGGCGATCAGCAGCGAAAACAGCAGCGATTTGGCGGGGAAGTGGTATTTGGCGAAGGCATAGCCGGCCATCATGCTGGTGATCAGGATGCCAGCGGTGGTGATCGAGGCGATGACCAGGGAATTCCACATCGAGCGGCCGACATTGACCACGCCGGAAACCTTTTCATAGGCGTCGAGGCTGGGTGTGTGCGGTATCCACACCGGCGGCACCTGCATGCTCTCTGCCGGCGTCTTGAGGCTCGACAGCACCATCCACACCAGCGGGAAGGCCGAGGCCACGGCGACCAGCAGCATCAGCGTCGCCAGCAGCGCCTTGCGCCCGGACGGGCGCTTGCGCGGCAGCCGGCTCGATGATCCCCTCCTCATTCCTGATCCTTCCGGTTGGCGAGAGCAAACAGCGCGCAGACCACGACGATAAGTGAAAGCATCAGCATGACCGCCATCGCCGAACCCAGACCGCCTTGCGCGCGCTCGATGCCGACGCGGCGGATGTGGTAGGTGAGCACATTGGTCGAGCCGACCGGCCCGCCTTGCGTGATCAGCGCCACCGGCTCGAACACCTGCACGGCGTTGATGATGGCGATGACGGCGCTGAACAAAAGCGTGCGCCGCATCAACGGCAGCGTGATGAAGCGGAACTGCTCGAAGCGGTTGGCGCCGTCGAGCTTCGCTGCCTCGTAGAGGCTGCCCGGGATCTGCGTGAGGCCCGCGATCGCCAGCACGGTGAAGTAGCCGACCTGCTGCCAGACATTGAGCAAGACGATCGAGACCAGCGCTGAGCGCGGCGACGACAGAAAGGGCTGCGGGCCGATACCGATGAGGCCGAGCATCTGGTTGAGCGGTCCTTCGCTCGGCGAATAGAGCTTCGACCAGGCCAGCGCCACCGCGATCATCGGCACCATGTAGGTGGAGAAGAGCACAGTCCGCAGCGCCGTGCCGCCGGCGACATCATGCTGGTAGACCATCAGGCCGAACGCGACCGATAGCGGCAGGATGAGGATGACTGAGAGCGCGGTGTAGATGGCGGTGTTGGTGAGCGCGCCCTTGAAGTCACGCCCGACCGAGGAGGCCCCAAAGATCTCGCGGAAATTGTCGAGGCCGACGAAGCTGGCGCTGGAAAACGGCGTCTGCGTCGACCAGTCCTGGAAGGACAGCCAGACGGTGAGCATCATCGGCAACAGGATGAAGATGCCGATCAGCGTCACGGCGGGCGTAAGCATGATGCCCGCCGAGGCACGGTACCTCTGGATCATTATTTGGCGGCGCGCTCCAGGATCGAGGTGGCGTCGGCCTGCGCCGTCGCCTGCGCATCCTTGGCCGAGACCTGGCCATACTGCAACGCCTCGAGCGTCTGCTGCAGGGATTCCGAGAATTCCTGTCCGCCCGGCACGACCGGAAACGGCTTGGCATCGGCGAGCACGCTGACATAGCCGGAGAGGAATTCCGAGCCGAGCTTGTCCTTGTGTGCTTCGATATCGGACAGGCGCGAGGGCAGGATGCCCATCGACATCAGGATATCCGACATGGCCGAGGCGCCGTTTTTGCCGGACTTCGGATTGTTGAGCCAGGCCAGGAATTCCCACGCCGCCTTTTGCTCGGCAGCACCCGCATTGGCGTTGACCACGGTCATCCACGAATAGGAGATCGAATGCGGCTTGCCGCCGCTCGGGCCGACCGGGATCGGCGCGGTAGCGATGTCGGCGAACTTGTCGCCCATGCCGGTCTTCAGCGCGCTTTCCCACCAATTGGCCATGATGATCATGCCGGTCTTGCCGGAGACGAAATTGTCGAGGAACGGACCGGTGGTGTTGGCATCCGCCGTCGCCATCGCCGGCACGCTGGCGCCCGACTTGATCAGGTCCTCATAGAGCTGGAAGGTCTGCGCGGCTTGCTGGCTATCCAACACCGGCTTGCCGTCCTTGACCAGCTCGCCGCCGTTAGAAACGAGCAGCGAAGCGAAGGGATGGACGACGCCGGCCGCCCAGCTGTTGATCATGCCGAAACCCTGCTGGCCGGCCTCCTTGTTGGTCAGTTTCTTCGCCGCATCCTTGAACTCGTCCCAGGTTTTCGGTGGCGCCGCGATGCCGGCCTGCTTGAACAGCGCCTTGTTGTAGTTCAGCGCATAGACGTCGATCTCGTTGGGAATGCCGTAGAGCTTGCCGCCGACTGAGGCAGCGCTGGTGATACCCGCCGGCCAAGAGACCTTGACCTCGCTGGCCACCGCATCGGGAGCGGGCGCGACCAGCTTGTCGCGAGCGAGTTCCGGCAGCCACAGATCGTAGATGCCGCCAATCGTCGGGCCGTCCGAGCCGCCGCCTTGCGAGCGCAACGTGGTCAGGAGATCGCCGAACGGAACGGCGCGCACGGTGACGCTGACGTCCGGATTGGTCTTGGCATAATCCTTGGCCGCCGCTTCCAGCAGCGCGACCGTCTCCGGCGACCAGTGCGTCAAATAGGAGATGTTGACCGATTGCGCCCATGCCGTGGCGGGCAGGATGGCCAAGCCCGCGGCGAGCGCCAGCTTCGAAGTCCAGGCAAACGACATTCCTCATCCTCCCTATCGATCACGATGACGTTATGACAAGTTCGGGCGGCGGCGCAAGAGCCCGTCGGCGAAAAAGCTTGGTATCGACCGGTTTCAGATTTCTTCGATCTGCCGAATAAGAAGATTTTATCGTTATAAAACAGTATATTGATTGCACGAAACTACTAGTTCTTCCCTGACGGCGCCATGCCCGAGGCGTGCCAGACCTCTTGCGAATGCTGCTATGTCGTTATAATGACTTTGCCTGAGCCAATGACTCTCTCGCGGCGTCGAGGCGCTGCGGGACGCCAAGGACAGAAAAAATGGGAGACTGGCAATGAGCATGCTTTCACTTCATCGACGTACCGCCCTTGGCCTTATCGGCGGCCTTGCCGCCGCCTGCGCCGGCGTCTTCACTGCCTTGCCGGCGAGGGCCGACAGCACGGTGACACTGTGGAGCTGGCGCACCGAGGACCAGGCCGCGATGCGCCGCATCTTCGATGCCTTCGAGGCGAAGAACCCTGGCATCAAGGTCGACATCCAGTTTACGCCGGACGCCGATTACCAGAACCGTCTGAGCACCGCCCTGCGCGGCGGCCGGGGCCCCGACATCGCCCAGCTCAAGGCCTATGGTGAATTGCAGCCCTTCGTCGACGCCGGCTATCTCGACGCGCTCGACGACAGCGTGCCCGAATTGAAGAACATGGCGGACGCCGCGCTGGGCGGCGCGCGCGGCCGCACCGACGGCAAGCTCTATGGCGTGCCCTATTCGGTGCCGATGATGGGCGTCTTCTACAACCAGGATATTTTCGCCGCCCAGGGCATCGAGATCCCCAAGACCTACAAGGATTTCGTCGCCGCTTGCGAGAAGTTGAAGGCGGCCGGCATCACGCCGGTCGCCACCGGCGGCGCCAACGGTTCGGCCTGGGAGCTGGAGATCGGCGTCGGCGTCATCGGCCCGACCGTCTACGGCCCGGGCTTCTACGACGAGATGATGACCGGCAAGGCGACCTTCGAGGATCCGCGCTATGTCGCGGCGTTGAAGCGCTTCGCCGATTTGAAACCCTATTTCCCCGATGGCTTCGCCGGCATCGACTACACCACTGCCACGCAACAGTTCATCGGCGGCAAGGCCGCGATGTTCCTCGGCGGCTCGTTCGAGAACGGCAGCTTCAAGGCGCAGAACCCGAAGCTGAAATTCTCGATCTTCCCGTTCCCGGCCGACGATGCCGGGGCAAAGCTCTACACCTCGGCCTTCTCCGACGGCTCGTATGGTCTGGTCTCGGAGAGTCAAAACAAGGAAGCCGCGACCAAGGTGCTGGGCTTCATGGCCTCGGCCGAATTCGCGCAGATGTTCGCCGACGAACTCGGCTGGCCGCCGGCCCGCACCGATGTCACTGTGAAGGATCCGGTGCTGGCCGAGATGATGGCGATGTCGAAGAATTCGACGCCCTATCTGACGCTGGTCGGCTTCCGCTGGCAGTCGCCGACGGCCTCCTCTGTGCTGCAGTCGGAGATCATCGACATGGTCGAAGGCAACATCGCGCCGGAGAAACTGGCGGCCGACATGCAGGCCGCCGTCGCCACCTGGTTCAAGCCGAAGCAGTAGGGAGCCGGTCGGCCGCATCGCGGCCGGCCTCTCGTCCGGACACAAACAGCGCATGACCACCTTTCGCCGCACAAGCAGCCTGAAGCGCACGCAGCAGCGCATGGCCGTGCTGTTCATCCTGCCGGCGCTGGCGGTCTATGCCTTGTTCGTTCTCTATCCGCTGGCGATGTCGCTGTGGGGCAGCGTCTTCGTCTGGAAGGGGCTGCGCATGGTCGAGTTCGCCGGCGTTTCCAATTTCTCGCGGCTGTTTGTTTTCCCGAGCGGCGCGCGGCTCTATGGCGCGCTCTGGCACAACACCGCCTGGTTCCTCGGCATCATGGTCTTCCAGAACGGCATCGGGCTTTTGTTTGCCTGGCTGCTGTTCCTGCGTGACAAAGGTGCCGCCTTCTTCCAGTCGGTCTTCTTCTTCCCGGCGGTGCTGAGCCCGGTCATCGTCGGCGCACTGTGGCGGCTGCTTTTGGCGCCGGGCGGCGTCGTCGAATGGGCGCTGAATGGGCTTGGCCTGCACCAGGGCAGCCTCACCGTGCTCGGCAACAGCCACACCGCACTCGCCATGCTGATCGCCGTCGATGCCTGGAACTGGATGGGCCTGCCGGTGCTGATCTACACGGCCGGTCTGCGGCAGATTTCCGGCCAGATCTTCGAGGCGGCGAAACTCGACGGCGCCGGCAATGCGCGCATGCTGTTCTCGATCGCGCTGCCACTGCTGATGCCGGCGCTGGGCACGCTGACGACGCTATCCTTCATCAACACCTTCAACCAGTTCGACATCGTCTATGTCATGCAGGGCGTGCAGGGCAATCCGAGCTATTCGACCGACACGCTGGTGACCTATTTCTACCGCCTGGCCTTCGGCGCGGAAGGCGCCGTCGGCATCACCGATATCGGTCTGGCGCTGGCGCTGGGCACCCTACTGTTTCTGATCCTCAGCATCGGCACGCTGATGATGCTGCGCTTCTTCGACCGCCGCACGGTGCAGCTATGAGCGCGCTGGCGATTTCAGACAGGGCGGCGATCTCTCGGCAATTGGCGCGGCTGCCCGGCTGGACGGTGTTGGCCGTGTGGACGGCGGCTGTGCTGTTGCCGCTCTACATCCTCGTCGTCTCCTGCTTCAAGACCACAGCCGAGATCTACGCCACCCGGCTTGGCCTGCCGCAAAGCTGGGCTCTCGACAATTTCGTCAACGCCTGGACGCGCGCCGATCTCGGCCACAATTTCATCAACAGCCTGATCGTCACCGGCGGTGCGGTGGTGCTCACCATCGTCGTCTCGGCCATGGCCGCCTATCCGCTGAGCCGCTATCGGCTCGGCTGGAACGCCGTCATGCTCGGCCTGTTCCTGTCCGGCATCATGCTGCCGATCAGGCTGGCCTCGGTCGAACTGTTCACGCTCATGCGCAATCTCGGCCTCTTGGATTCACTGACCGGGCTGATCCTGGTCTATTCGGCGATCCGCATTCCCTTCGCTGTCTTCATCTTCGCCAATTTCATGCGCGTACTGCCCTCCGAACTCGACGAGGCGGCGCGCATGGATGGCGCCGGCGAAGTCCGCATCCTGTTCCAGATCATCCTGCCGATGGTGAAGCCGGCGGTGTCCATCGTCGCCATCTTCACCGCGATCGCGGTCTGGAACGATTTCTTCTTCCCGCTGATCTTCATCTTCGACGATCGCCACAAGACGGTGCCGCTGGCGATCAGTGTATTCGTCGGCCAGTTCCGCACCGATTGGGGCCTGGTGTTCGCTTCGCTGGCGATCTCCATGGCGCCCATCCTGATCATGTATTGTCTGCTGGCGCGCCAGATTCGCGAGGGCGTCGGCGCCGGGGGAGGCATGAAATGATCGAGGACAGGATCTACGCCGCGCACTCCATCCTGGTGATCGGCGCGCATGCCTTCGATGCCGAGGTGATCGCCGGGCCGCTGGCTGCGGCCGCCGTGAAGCGTGGTGCCGCGGTAACCTTTCTGCACTTGACCATGGGCGAACAGGGCCATCCCTGTTTGATCCCCGAGAATTATTGCGTGCAGAAGCAAGAAGAAGCGGGCAGGGCGGCCGCGCGCCTTGGGGTCACGCTGCGCAGTCTTGGGCTGCGCGATGCCTTCTTGCCTTCCAACGACGAGACGGCGCTGAAAGTGTGCGAGGTCATTCGCGAGCTGAAACCCGAGATCGTCATCACCCATTGGCATGGCAGCTGGCACAAGGACCATCGCGCCGCGGCGCATCTCACGCAGACCGGCATCTTCTTCGCCGCGCTGCCGACCATTGCCAGCGACCATGCGGCGCATACGCCGCAGCTGCTCTTGTTCGGCGAGAACTGGGAGGACGATGACGGTTTTCGCCCGGAGCATCTTGTCGATGTCAGTGACGGCTTCGAGGCCTGGACCGGGGCGGTCAAGGAATATGAGCTGGCGCGAGGCTTGAGCAGCTTTCCCTATGTCGACTATTACAGCGCGCTCTACCGCCTGCGCGGCTGCCTGCGCGGCACGCGCCATGCCCAGGCTTTCGCGGCGGCATCGCATTCCTGGAATGCCGGCAGCGGCCTGTTCTCGCCACCGTTCGGCAAAGGGTCGGGCCGATGACGCGGGTTCTGGCCATCGATCTCGGCGGCACCAATCTGCGCGCCGCCATCTCGACCGGCGACATCAGCGCGTTGAAGGTGCTGAGCCGTGAGCTGGCGCCGGCAAGCCTCGATGCTCTTGTCGCCCGCATCAACGCACTGTGCGCGGAAGCCGGCTCGGTCGAGGCGCTTGGCATTGCGGTGCCGGGGCTGGTCGAGGGCTCGGCCTGCCGCTGGATTCCGAACCTGCCATTCCTCGACGGCGTCGACCTCCAGGCGCTGTTTCCGGGCCTGCGCATCGCGCTTGGCAATGACGCGCAGATCGCGCTGCTGGCCGAAGCCGTCGAAGGCAGCGCGAAAGGCATGTCGGACGCGATCCTGCTGGCCATCGGCACCGGCATCGGCTCGGCGGTGCTGGCCAATGGCCGTATCGTTGCCGGCGCGCATGGCGGCGCCTGTTCGTTCGGCTGGGCGTGCGCCGACATCAGGGACCATGGCGCGGAGCGCAGCGGCTGGCTGGAGCGTGCCGCTTCCGGCAGGGCGCTCGATGCGCTTGCCGGCCAGATCGGGCTCGCCGACAGCCGCCAGCTGATCGCCGCTGCCCGCGCCGGCGAGCTCGCCGCGCAGACCTTGCTTGAAGTGCCGGCACGCCAGATCGGCACGGCGCTTGCCGGCGCGGTGGCGCTGCTCGACCCGCAGGCGGTGCTGATTTCAGGCGGGCTGGCCGAGGCGCTGGACGTGATGCGCCCGCCGCTGCTCGCGGCACTGCGCCGTCAGTTGCCCTCGCATTTGCGCGGCATTGAGATCCAGCCCGGCCATTTCGGCCCGGATGCGGGACTTGTCGGCGCGGCGCTGGCCGGCCGTGTGGGGGAAGGGTGGAGGCAGGTGCGATGAGCGAAGCGAGCTTTCAGCAGCCGGACCGCAGAAGGCCGGAGCCGCTCTGGTATCAGGTCGAGGAGGCGATCCGCGCCATCGTCAAGAGCGGCGAATGGGCAACGGGCGACCAGATCCCGGCCGAAGACAGGCTGTGCGCCTTGTTCGGCGTGAGCCGCATCACTTTGCGCCATGCCTTGCGCAATCTCGAGGAGGCCGGGCTGCTGCGCCGCGAACATGGCCGCGGCACCTTCGTGCGCTCGACCACGCTGGTCGCCGGCACCCGCGAGCTGACCAGCTTCACCCAGGAGATGGGCAATATGGGCGTGGTCGCCGGCTCGCGCCTTCTCGATTGCAGCCTCACCACCGCCAATGCCGCCGCCGCCGGCGCGCTGGAGATCGAGGAGGGTGATCCGGTGGTGCGCATCCGGCGGCTGAGACTGGGCAACAATGAGCCGATCGGTATCCAGACGGCGCAGCTGTCGGCCGTGCGCGTGCCGGGCTTCCTCGACGCCGGCCTGCTGCAGGGCTCGCTCTACGAGGCGCTGGAGCGCCATTACGGCATCGTACCGGTGGCCGCGCGCGAGAATTACCGCGTCGGTGCCGTCGGCGCGGCGGATGCCGAACTGCTCGATCTCCCGGCCGGCAGCCCCGCTTTCGTCGTCGAGCGCATCACCACCGACGAGCGCGGCCCGTTCGAATTCACCGTCTCGATCATGCGGGGCGACCGCTATGAAATCCGTTCGACGCTGCGCGCCGGCCGCGTCCCGTCAACCCCCAGAAGCTGATCCTTTCCAAGCCTAGATATCAACAGGAGTACCCAAGTGTCCGATCTCTACATCCACCGTCTCACCGCCCTTATCGATCAGGCGGCAAAAGCCAATGAAGAGGCCTTCGGCCAGGCCGCCAGCCGCTTTGCCGACTCGCTCGAAGGTGGCGGGCTGGTCCATCTCTACGGTTCGGGCCATTCGGTGCTGCCGGTTCAGGAAGTGTTCCCTCGCTACGGCAGCTATGTCGGCTTCAACCCGCTGACCGACCCGCGTGTCATGTGGCACAACGTGCTCGGCGCCGGCGGCGTGCGCGAGCTCTTGTGGCTGGAGCGGACGGAGAAATACGCCGAGAAATTCCTCGACCACCAGCCGCTCAACAAGGGCGACTCGATCATCATCTTCGGCCATAGCGGCCGCAACTCCTCCGGCATCGACACCGCGCTCTATGCCAAGAAGCGCGGCATTTTCGTCGTCGCGGTGACCAGCAAGAACAATTTGGACAAGCCGGCGACGCACTCCTCCGGCAAGCGGTTGGCGGATGCGGCGGACCTCGTCATCGACACGTGCTCGCCGATCGAGGACGCCATCGTGCCGGTCGAAGGCTGGAGCCGTCCGGTTTCCGGCTCGTCGACGGTGCTCGCCATGATCCTGGCGCACGAACTGATCGCGCGCACCGCCGAGCAGCTCGCCAAGCGCGGCATCGAACTGCCGGTCTTCGCCTCGCCGACGATTGCGGGCGTGACGCTGCACGACACCGACGTCATCTACGGCGTCTACCGCGAACGCATGCTGGAAGCGCAGAAGAAGCACCTGCCGACCTTCCAGGCGACAATGCGCGGGGAGTGATATTCCGAGATTGGGGAGGCGATGCCTCCCCAACGCGCACCGCGATCTGGAATAGGGGCGCAGGGCTGGGCGGCGCTGGCCTTGTACCGAAGCCGTAACCGGCGGATCAGCCGGTTGCGCTGGCGTAGATGTCGAGAACTTCTGTCACGCTGGCGATCAGCAACTCCCCGGCCTTTGGCGCCGCGGACCCGTTCGCCACCGCGCCGTCGAGATGGCCGAGATACTGGCTGATGAGGGGCAGGGGGATGTCGCGGTCGCCGAGCGCGTGCATCAGCGCTTCCGTCGCGTGCTGTGCCGCCGGCGCCGGCCAATAGTAGCGGATGCGGTCGCTGTAGGAGAAGTGGCGTTCGATCCGCTGCTCTGGCTCGGAGCCGTGGTAGTAATTCTTCCAATTGCCCGGCGCTGCCAGCATCACGCGCTCCATCGCCGCCGGCAGGCTTTCGCGCGCCGGGTCGGGAGCCAGAATGTCGGCGATATGGCTCAGGCCATAAAATGCTTCGCGCAGCGCGAAGGTCAGCCATGGCCCGACCTTGAGAATGGCGAAGCCGTCATCGACCAGCGCGGTCAGAGCCGAGACCGGCTGGTAATCGGTCGAATGCGCCTCGAAGACGAATTGCGGCAGATCCCGCAACGTGCCGGCCAATGCTCGGGCGCGTTCCGGTTTATAGGTGATCACCTCGGCATTGCCGAATTCGACGCCCGGCTGCACGACGACGCCGAGCGCGCGCGAAAAGGCCTGGTCGAGGCCTCGCCGGCTGAAGGCATCGCGGTGGAGACGCACCGTCTCTCGTGCCGCTTCGGGCGTCGTCACCGCCAGATGGTCCATCGCTTCCAGGGCGCCGCCCGGCACCGGCACTTCGGTGCCGATGACATAGACAGGCTTTGTGCCGCCCGTTCGTTCGGCGGCGGCCTCCGCCACCTCGGCCAGTTCGGCGGCGCGCGCGGCGATCGTCGCATCGGACGGTGCGGCACCTTCGCCGGCGCAGCCCATGCTGGCATCGAGATGGATCTTGGTGAAACCGGCCTCGGCATAGGCGTCGACCATGCGCGAAGCCTTGGCCATGGCCTCGAACGCTGGCAGATGCTTCCACGGATTGGGGCCGAGATGATCGCCGCCGAGCACCAGCCTGTCGAGGGAAAATCCGATCTTGCCAGCGATCGTCTCGACGAAGCGTCGGAAATCCGCTGGTGTCATGCCGGTATAACCGCCTTCGTGGTTCACCTGGTTGCAGGTGGCCTCGATCAGCACGTCGGCGTCGCGCGCCTTGCCATGGCGCAGCGCCGCCTCGATGACCAGCGGATGGGCCGAGCAGATCGAGGCGATGCCGCTGCGTTCGCCGGCCGCACGGCGCGTCGCGATTATCGCCAGCCTGTCCGTCGCCTGGCTCATGCCGGCGTTCCGGTTCGGGCGGTCGCGAGGAAGGCCTCGACGGCGGCAAGCGAGGCGATGCCCTCCATCGGGCCCTTCCTGGTCACCGCCAGCGCGCCGCAGCCATTGGCGATGCGCAGTGCTTTTTCAGGTACTTCTCCACGCAGCCAGAATGAGACGAAGGCCGCCGCAAAGCAGTCGCCGGCGCCGGTCGGATCGATTTCGTCGACGACGAAGCCAGGTGACGCGGTGCGTCCGGTCTTGTCGTAGTGAACGGCACCTTGGGCGCCTTTCTTGATGACCACGGCGGAGATGCCGCGGTCCAGCATTTCGCGCACCGCGCTCTCCTCGTCGGTCGCCCCGGCGAAGATGAACAGTTCCGGTCCGCTCGGCAGGAAAACGTCGGTCTTCGACAGCACGAAGTGCAGTGCATCGCGCAGGCCCGGCAGATCGAGCATCTCCTTGCGGATGTTGGGGTCGAAGGACACCGTGCCGCCGCGCGCCTTGACAGTCTCGATCCCGATACGCGCCACCTCGATCACCTCTGGCGAGAACAGCGAGGTGCCCATGACGTGAAAATGGTCGGCCCCGGCGAGCAGCGCGCGTGCCTCGACACCGATCTCGATCAGGCCGGCCGCACTTTGCTTGATGTTGTAGACGAAGTGCCGGCTGCCATCGGTTTCATAGGTCACGAAAGCTGTGCCCGTGGCGGCGCCCCGGTGAACCTTGATGGCCGAGATGTCGGCCCCGTCGGCGCGCAGGCGCTCGATGTTCAAATGGCCGAAATCATCGTCGCCGACGGCCGCGATCAGGCCAGCCGGCTGGCCGAGCCGTGCCGCCTGGTCGATGAAGATCGCCGGCGCGCCCGATGGAAACGGGCCGATCAGCGGGCCGGGGGCAAGGAAACTCTGGCCGATCCGCTCGGCCATGATCTCGACCAGGATCTCGCCGGCACAAACCAGTTTCTTCATGTCCTCACCATTGCCGGATGGTTGGCGGCCGGTTGCCGAGCGCCTTTCGTCATGTCCGTGCGGGTTCAAAACCTAAGTCGCAGCTTTTGGAGCGTCAATAAATAATTTGACGCGCGCAACTCTTTTGCGTTGTATTGGAAACGCAAAAATTTGACTGAACAAATTCGGTCAAGCAATGCTGCCTCGCGGCAACGGCCGCAAGACTGATTCTGGCCCGACCGGGAAGGTTGACGGGCGCGAGCAAAGGGGCTGGACATATCGATGGCGGAGAAGACCCACCGCACGATGGATGATTTCGCCAGGGCGTCAGGCGTGTCGCGACCGACCCTGTCGAAGTATTTCGATGATCCGGCCAGTGTTAAGCCGGCGACGCGGGCGCGCATCGAAGCGGCGCTGCGATCCTCGGACTATCAGCCGAACGTTTTCGCGCGTAATCTCAACCGCAAGCGCACCCGCAATGTCGGCATTGTCGTGCCGGCGCTCACCGATCCGTTCTATGCCGAAATGGTCAGCCGCATCGAACTGCGCTGCCGCGACGAAGGTTTCTGGCCGATCGTCATCTCCTCGCACGGCTCGCCGAAACTGGAGGCGGAATCCGTCAGGACGCTGATGTCGCTGAAGGTCGCGGGCGCCATCGTCGCTCCGCTGGGGTTGGTCTCCGAACCCGGCGTCTTCGAGCGGATGAGCGAGGACATTCCGATTGTCTATTTCGACACCTATATCGAAGGCGACACGCCTTTCGTCGGCAACGACAACCACCAGAGCACGTCGACCATCGTCGACTATCTCTGCCGGTCCGGCGAACCGCCGGCCTATGTCGACATTCCGCACGTCAATCACAATTCCGGCGAACGCCTGCAGAGCTATATCGACACGATGCGGGCCGCCGGCATGGAACCCGTCGTGCTCAAGGCGGCAGGCGACTACAGCTGGGATTTCGAGCGCATCGGCCATGAATGGATGGACAGGACACTCGAGAACGGCGGCCTGCCGGCGCGCACGCTGCTGTGCGCCAATGACCGCCTCGCTTTCGGCGTCATGGCGGCGGCCTTTTCGCGCGGACTGAAGATCGGCCGCCGGGCCGATTGCGATTTCCGTGTCGCCGCCCATGACGATCATCCGCTGAGCCGCTACACCTGTCCGGCGCTGACCACCATGGCGCAGGATTTCGCTGCCATGGCCGGCCGCAGCGTCGAGATCCTGCTGGCCTTGCTGGATGAGGCCGATCCACCCGGCCAGGGTCTGGCGCGCAACGTGAAGCTCGGTGCGACGCTGGTGATGCGTCAGTCGGCCTGAACACGCGTCTGCAATTGCAGCCAGGCCGCCGCCTCGCTCGCCGCTTGCCGCGCGGCCAGTATATGACGGCCCATCGAGACGAAGCCGTGGATCTGACCCAGCCAGGGCCGCAGCACCAGAGGCACGCCTTCGATCCGCAGGCGCTCGGCATAGGCCGTGCCTTCGTCGGCAAGAATGTCATGGCCGGCGATCACGACGAATGCAGGTGCCGCGCCGGCAAGGCTCGATGCCAGCAGCGGCGAGACGCGCCAGTCCGTGATGTCGTCCGGCGTTCGCACATAGTGGTCGCGGAACCAGGCCATGGTGGCGGCGGTGAGCCCGAAGCCGTCGCCGAAGCGCCGGTAGCTGTCCGCCGTCTGGCGGGCATCGGTGTTGGGATAGATCAGGACCTGCGCGGCAAGCCGGGGTATCAGCCCGTCACGGGCGAGCAATGCCAGAACGGCGGCAAGGTTGCCGCCTGCGCTGTCGCCGGCAACGCTGATGCGAGCGGGGTCGATGCCCAGTTCGCCGGTATTCTGCGCCATGAAGCGGAGCGCTGCCGCGCAGTCCTCGAGCCCGGCGGGAAATTTATGCTCCGGCGCCAGCCGGTAATCGGGGCAGACCACGACGGCGTTGCCCAGATTGGCGAGCCATCGGCAGATCTCGTCATGCGACGAGAGATTGCCTATGACCCAGCCGCCGCCATGCAGATAGAGCACGGCGCGCGCCCCGGTGCGCGGCGCGCCGATGCCGCGATGGATGCGGATCGTGACCGGGCCGTTCGGCCCATCGATCACTTGTTGCAAGGTCGCCGCCACCGGCTCGTGGTCGCCCTGCTGTGTCGGGAACGAAGCGTTGTAGGCAGCTCGAGCCGCCGCCACGCTGCCGTTTTCGAAAGGCTCGCCGCCGGCCGCACGGCCGATTTCAAGGGCGCGCAAAGCATCAGGGTCGAGCGTCATTGCCATCTCCATCGAAAGCAATTCCAGGAAAAGTGTACAGCGGTTTTCCCGGGAAAAGCGCGTAGCGCGCTTTCCCGTGGGAATTGCGTGAAACAAGAGATAGGGCGGTTCGCCGTTTCCGCGAAACGGCGAACCGTTCTAGGCAAGGAGGGTGCTTGCCTCGTCCTCGGTCAACAGCGCCGGCTGGACCACGTCACCGGTGATGGCGACCGAGCCTTTCGTTTCGCCGGAATGCAGGATCGCCTCCATGATTTCCAGCACATGCAGCGCCAGATTGCCGGACGCACGGGGTGCGGCGCCTGTCTTCAGCGAGCGCACCAGATCGGCGACGCCGAGCATGCGGTAATTGGCGCGGTCAGGCGCCGCATACGGCCAGTTACGGGCGCCGTAGAACTCGCCTTCGCTGGCGAAATCCTTCCACTCCGCGCCGCGCTCGGACAGCGAGACAGTGCCGCCGAACGTGTCGGGATCGGGCAGGCGCAGCGAGCCTTCCGTGCCGTGCAGCTCAATCGGGTGGTTGGAATGCCTGAAGACGTCCCATGAGGCGCCGAAGGTAACGGTGGCGCCCGAGCGGAATTCGAGCAGGGACAGCACGTTGGTCGGCGTCCCGACCTTGAATGTGGTGTTCTTGAACGACCCTTCGGCAGTGATCAGGCGTTCCTCCTGGCCGCGTGTCGCCATAGCCATGACGCGCGCGACCGGGCCAAGCAGATTGACCAGCATGGTCAGGTAATAGGGGCCCATGTCGAACACCGGGCCGCCGCCCGGCTGATAGTAGAATTGCGGGTTGGGGTGCCAGTGCTCCATGCCGCGCCCCATCATGAAGGCCGTGCCGGTGACCGGGCGGCCAATGGCGCCCTCATCCATCAGGCGGCGCGCGCGGCGCCCGGCGGCGCCGAGGAAGGTGTCGGGCGCCGAGCCGAGCAGCAGGCCGCGCTTGGCGGCCTCCGCTACCAGCCTGTGCCCGTCGCTGGCCGACGTCGCCAGCGGCTTTTCAGTGAAGACGTGTTTTCCCGCTGAAAGGGCTGAAAACGAAATGTCGAAATGCGCGGCGGGAATGGTCAGGTTCAGGACCAGATCGATCTCGGGGTCGGCCAGTAGCGCGTCGACGCCGAGCGCCTGGATGCCATATTCCTTGGCTCGCACCGCCGCCATGTCGGCGGAGATGTCGGCGCAGGCGCGTAATTCGATTCCACCGAAGAGGGCGGCATTGCGCAGGTAGGTCATCGAAATGTTGCCACACCCGATGACGCCGATTGCGAGCTTTTCCTTTGATTTTGCCTGCATTTCTGATCGGTCCTCCCAATAGGGTCATGCTCTGCTTGATCCGCTGCGCCGGCAACGGATCGTGGTGGAAGAGCGCTATACAACTTTTTAGATCTTGACGCGCGTAAAATTTTTATAGACCATGCGGAAATGGCGGCGCAATATCGGGAGGCCGCCAGCCCTGGGAGGAGAAAATGACAGACATCAAGAAACGGCCGACCGCCGATGCGAATCCCGTGGGTCATGCGCGCATTGGATATTTCCGTCGCGGCCAGGGACCGCGACAGGGTCAGGCATAGATCACCTTGGCCCCGGTCCTATCGAGTTGGCTGCGTATCGGGCCGGACAGGCCATCGTCGGTGATCACAACATCGACGCTCGACAGCGAAAATGCCTTGGAGGTCCCGCTGACGCCCCATTTGCTCGAATCCGCAAGAAGGACAACGCGGCGGGCCATGCGCACGAGGTTTCGTTTCGTTCGCGCCATGTCTTCGTTCACGTCGACCACATCCAGTGACGAGTCAATCGCATGCGCTCCAACAAAGACCTGATGCGCTACCAAGCCGCCGAGAGCCGTGTCGGCATCGGTGATCAGCGTGCTCACCGTGTCCGGATAGACCCGGCCGCCTATCATGTGAACGTCGAGCCCGGGCCGATGCATCAGATGCTGAACGATATTCATCGCCGTGGCCGCGACCACGACATTGCTGAGCGGCGGTAACAGCATGGCAACCTGCATCAAAGTCGAGCCGCCGTCGAAGATGACTGATTGGTTGTCCTCGAACAGTTCCACCGCTGCCCGGGCGATGCGCTTCTTTGCGTCGAGGTTCGTTTGCATCCGCCGGGCGAAAGCGGCCGTGGTCGAATCCGTGGTCCGGGTCACCGCCCCTCCACGCGTCTTGGTCAGCAGTCCCTTGCGGTCCAGTATCTCGAGGTCGGAGCGCACCGTGACTTCCGACACGCCAAAATTGTCTGACAGATCCTTGATGCGAACCTGTCCGCTTCGTTGCACTTCACCCAGGATCGATTGGCGTCTCTGCTCTGACAACATTGCCCTGTCCTTGCCTCCATGCGCCAGGCGATCGCCCTGGCCTCGGTTCACTCTACCAAAAATATGCGAATTCGAAAGGTTTCGAAAGATTGCATTTAACCTTTCTTTCGAAAACACTATGTCCAGGATTTTGAAATCAATCGATTGGAGAGTTTTGGACTCATGAGCCTCGGAACCAAGGTGCGCCTGGCGCGCCTCTTCTCACATCCATCGGGGAATCTTTTTGGCGGCGCGGTCGACCACTTTGTCGGCTATGGCGACGTGCGCAGAGGAGGTCTTGCCGACCTGCCGGGCGCGCTTGCACGCGTCATGGCGGGCAAACCCGACTATGTCAGCATCCAGCCTGGCACCGCGCGCCATCTGTGGCCGCAATATGCGGGCAAGGCTTCCCTGGTGATCCAGGCCGGCTGCTTCACCCCGGACGATCGCATCAGCGAACTGATTGCAACGCCCGAGGATGCGGTGCGCGCTGGCGCCGATGCGTTGGCGGTGGCCATTCCGGTGCGCGGCGCGACCGAGGGCAAATACATTCGCTGGCTGACCGATTCGGTGAATGCCGCGGCCCGCTACGGCATGCCGGTGGTGGCGCATATCTACCCTCGCGATTTTACCGACGGAGCTAAGATCGTCTTCACCCCCGACGAGATCGCCTATGCGGCGCGCATAGGCTACGAGTCCGGCGTCGATGTGATCAAGATCGGTTACACGGGCGATTTCGAGTCGTTCCGAGAGACCGTTCGGACCTGCCCGGTGCCGGTTGTGATCGCCGGTGGTCCGAAGACCGATACGCTGCTTGGCGCCCTTCAGCAGACGGCGGACGCCATCCGTGCCGGCGCGCGCGGTGCCGTGGTCGGCCGTAATCTCTGGGGGCATGGCGATCCTCAGAAGGCAGCGCTTGCCTTTCGGGGCGTCATCCACGACGGCCTTTCGGCGCAAGACGCCTTGGCGAAAGCGGGGGCCTGAGCGATGCCCGCCGTCCCCTCGATCCTCGGCTTCGGCGCTATTGCGATCGACGACATCGTCTATGTCGATCAGCCGTTGTCGGCAGGCAAGGGGAGGGTTCGGCAAAGTGCCCGGGCTTTCGGGGGAAATGTCGCGACGGCCCTTGCCGCCGTCGCGCGGCTCGGCGGAAGCGCCGGGTTCGTCGGATGGCTGGGCGATGCCGCGGACGACCCGGTACTGTGCGATCTCATCGAGAGCGGTGTTGAAACCGCATTCGCGCCGCGCCACGCCGACGCGCGCCCGGTGCGCTCACGCATCACGGTCGGCTCGGACGGGGAGCGGTTCATCGCATATGACGACGACGCGATGCTGGGCACCACGCCGGATTTCTCAGACGAGGTCCTCAGCCGAGCGGCCGTCCTGATCGTCGACAGCTACGCGATCCGGTCGATGGATGTCGTGGCTCGGGCTCGCGATCACGGCCTTGCGATCCTCGGCGATGTCGAATGGAGCGGTGGCCCAGCCACGGAGAGGCTGATGGCGCTCTGCGACCACCTCATTCTTCCTCTTGGCTTTGCGCGGGCCGCTACGGGCTGCCGATTGCCCGCCGAGATGCTCGAAGCATTGTGGTCGCCGTCGCGATCCGCCGTGGTTCTGACCGATGGCGGCAGGGGCGTATATTATCGCGGGCGTGAAGAGACACGGCTCTGGCAACTTCCGCCGCACCGGGTTGCCGTTGTCGACTCGACCGGCGCCGGTGACTGCTTTCACGGCGCCTACGCCCATGCATTGACGCGCGGCGCCGACACCGCAGGCCGAGTGGCATTCGCTGCCGCGGCGGCAGCCCTTTCGATAACGGGGCGTGGCGGGCGCGAGGCGCTTCCGACCGAAGACCAGGTAACGGAACTGCTGGCATCGGCGAACGCGCCGTCGGCGGTCGAACTGAAATATGCGCAGCTCGATACAGGAACATAGCCTGCAACCATCCGAGGAAACATCTCACAGGCGAAAGGGCCAAGAAGAATAATAAAAACCAGCGGCTTAGACTTGTGGAGGGAGGAATATGGCAGAAGTCGTTCTTGAGAATATATGCAAGACATACGGGAACAATTTTCGCGCAATCGACCAATTGAACCTGTCGGTCGAGGACGGCGAGTTTTTGATTCTCGTCGGGCCGTCGGGCTGTGGAAAATCCACCGCGTTGCGGATGATCGCTGGATTGGAGGACATCACCAGCGGTAGTCTTCGGATCGGCGGTACCGACGTCGTCGACATGCCGCCCAAGGACCGCGACATCGCGATGGTCTTCCAGAGCTACGCGCTTTACCCGCATATGACTGTGTTCGAAAACATCGCCTTTTCGATGCGGCTGGCAGGCAAGCCGAAGGCCGAACGCAAGAAGCGCGTCGACGAGATCGCCAAGACCCTTCAGCTGACGTCTTTGCTGGACAGCAAACCCGCCAACCTTTCCGGCGGACAGCGTCAAAGGGTTGCCATGGGCCGCGCCATGGTGCGCGAGCCGGCCGCCTTTCTCATGGACGAACCCCTTTCGAATCTGGACGCCAAACTGCGCGTGCAAATGCGCGCCGAAATCACCCGCCTGCAAAAGCAGCTCGGCGTAACGACCATATACGTGACCCACGACCAGACCGAAGCGATGACAATGGGGGACCGGGTCGCCGTGCTGAAGGGCGGTGTGCTGCAGCAGGTCGACACGCCCAAGAGGCTCTACGAATCACCGGTGAACGCCTTCGTTGCCGGCTTTATCGGCTCTCCCTCGATGAACCTTTTCGAAGCGACCCTGACGGGCGGCGAACTGATGCCCGGGGCCTTTGCCATTCGGCTGCAGGATGCGGCCTTCGTGCGCAGGCCGGGTTTGAAGTCGTATGCGGGGCGCAAGGTCGTGTTCGGGATACGACCGGAGGATCTCTATGACAGCAGCCTCGAATCCGGCCGCAAGTATCAGACGATACCGGCAAGGGTGACCTCGATCGAAGAACTCGGGTCGGAACATATCGTCCATCTCAACATCGACGCGGTCCGGGTGGACTCCGGCGACCCCGACGCGGTGCAGGATTTCGGCCTGACGTCGAATGCGGTGGCGAGATTCGAACCGGACAGCACAGTCCGTTCCGGTTCGGAAATCCGGTTGGCCCTGGATGATACCAAGCTCCATTTCTTCGATCCCGAGACGCATCTGGCGATCTGACGAATTGTGGCAGAGCCCGCGGGCGAGGGCGAGGCGCCCACGAAGTACGCGTAAGAAGACTTCTGAATGAAGCAGACGATCGGCTGCATTGTGCGGTCGATCCCAAAGAAGGAGGAGAAAAAATGACGTTTCGGATAAAGCCCGCGATGCTGAAAATAGCCGCGGCAGCATGGTTGATTGGCGCAACAGCGGCAATGGCGGACACCACGCTGGAATTCACCCAGTGGTGGGAGCCGGAGCTGCCCGCAGGTTCTTTGCGGAAAATCATGGACGATTTCGAGGCCGCGAATCCCGGCATCAAGGTGACGCTGGTCAGCGGTCCCTACGCGACCACGCGAGACCAGATCTCGGTTGGCGCTGCAACCGGAACGCTCAGCGACGTCGTCGGTCTCGACGGCGCCTGGGTGAACAATCTGAACGCGCAGGGTGCGCTTGCTGACATGAACCCGATGATGGATGCGAGCAAGTTCGATAAAGCCCAAGTCGCTGACATCATCAAGGTGGACGGCAAGGCGGTGATGTTTCCCGTCGCTTCCTTCGTCTATCCGGTCTTCGTCAATCTGGACCTCGCCGCCCAGGCGGGCGTGACCAAGCTGCCGTCGACCCGTGCGGAGTTTCTCGAAGCCGCCAAGAAGATGACCCATGCCGACAAGAACCAGTATGGCTGGGTGCTGCCCCTGTCGCTGCAGACGCCATCCGGCGTCCAGAACGACATGATGTCATGGGTTTGGGCTTCGGGTCAGTCGATGATGGCGAACGGCAAGCCAGCCCTTGAGGGCAAACCGGTGGTGGACATGCTCACCTTCGTCAAATCACTCAACGACGCCGGCACCATCTCGCCCGGCATCGCCACCAAGACCGAGCAGGAAAAGGTCGAGGAATTCGTCAACGACCGCGTCGGGATGATGATCGACTCGCTCGCGCATGTGAACCTCATCCGCAAGCGCAATCCCAAGCTGAACTTCGACCTCATCCCGGTCCCGGTCGTGGAAAACTATACCGGCAAGCGCGGCCTTCCCTATGCCTCCTGGGGCATCGGCATCTCTGCCGCCTCGAAACATCAGGAAGAGGCCTGGAAACTCGTCCAGTATCTGATGAGTGAAAAGGTGAACGCCAAGCTCGTGTCGCTTGCGAACGCCTTCCCGGGCAACGTCAACGCCAAGCCCGATTTCGTGACCTCGGACAAGGCTTTCGCCAAGGCTTTTGAGATATTCAAGACCGGTTATCTCGCCAATGAGTTCACGGGCCTGCCGGTGGCTGAAGACCTGATGACACAGTTCGACGTGCAAGCCCAGAAGATGCTCGCCGGGGAGCAGTCTCCGGAGCAAGCCGCAACCGCCGCTCAGAAGGGCTGGATGGCGAAATTCTGATCGACCCGTTCCGGTTTGCTATCTTCTGCCGGGTGGCCTGACTTCGGGCCACCCGGCAACAACGGATCGGCAATTTGAGATGGCTCAGTTTCCGAAGTTTACCTTCTCTTGAAGGCGTATCCCAAGGTTGGCACATGACCCGGCAAAAGCGCTCCCACCACAAGCTGAAACGAGCGGTCGCACCCTACCTCTATCTGTCGCCCTCGCTGCTCATAATCGGGCTTCTGATGCTGCTGCCGATGGCGACGGTGATTGCCTACTCGTTCCAGAACAGCGCGGTGCTGCGTCGTGACCCAACCTTTGCCGGACTGAAACATTACCAGGCGATCTTCGACGATCCGGTGTTCTGGGCATCGCTGTGGCACACGCTCTACTTCACATGCATGAGTGTCATTTTCCACATGACCATCGGCATGGTCTTCGCGCTCATGCTGAACAGCGACCGCATCAATCCGACGCTGCGCAATATTCTGCGCGTGCTCTACATACTACCCTGGCTGTTCACCGCGGTGATCATCGCGGTGATCTGGCGCCTGCTGCTCGAGCCGAACGGCGTGGTGAACAGCATTCTCATGCAAATCGGCATTATCGGTTCCAAGATCGAATGGTTTTCCTCGCCTGAGACCGCGCTGCACGCCGTCACCTTCGCCAACATCTGGGCGGGTTATCCGCTCTTCATGGTCAGCCTGCTCGCGGGTTTGCAGGGCATTCCCAAGGATTTCTACGAGGCCGCCGACATCGACGGGGCGAAAGCCTACCAGAAGCTGATCTTCATCACCATCCCGCAGCTGATGCCGATCATCATCAGCATCTCGCTGCTCGACTTCATCTGGACCATGCAGGTCTTCCCGTTAATCTGGATAACGACGGGCGGTGGTCCGATCTACTCGACCGAGGTCCTCAGTACCTACACCTACAAGCTGGCGTTTTCGAGCTACAACCTGTCGCAGGCTTCGGCGAGCGCTGTGGTCATCTTGTTGATCTCTCTCGGCCTGACGCTGTTCTATATTCGCTATCAAAAGGCTCGGTAGTCACCATGAGGAAAAGGCATACGCCAAAAGACAGGCTGATCACCGTCGCGCTCCATGTAGCGCTTGCAGCGGGACTCTTCTTCGCGGCATTCCCGATCTACTGGATGCTGAGCAGTTCGTTCAAATCGAATACCGAAATCTTTGCCCTGCCGCCAACCATCCTGCCAAAGGCCTTCACGCTGGAAGCGTATGCAGCCATCCTCGGCGACCCGGTAAAGCTGCGCTTCTTCTTCAACAGCTATTTCGTGGCGGGAACGGTAACCGTGCTGACGGTGCTGATCGCCTTGCTGGCGGCCTACGGGTTCAGCCGCTTCAACTTCCGCGGCAAGGGCAGCCTGAACACACTCATCATCAGCACGCAGACGATTCCGCCGATCACACTTTTGATCCCGTTCTTCGGGCTTGTCGTCTCATACGGTATCTTCGATACCTATGTCGCACTGATCCTGACTTACCTGGTGTTCACCCTGCCGTACGCGATCCTGCTGATGACGGGATATCTGAACACCTTGCCCCGCGATCTCGATGAAGCCGTGGCTGTCGATGGCGGCACCAGCTGGACAGCGCTTTGGCGGGTGATCGTCCCGATTTCGCTGCCTGGTATCGTGGCGACGTCGGTCTACACCTTCCTGTTGTGCTGGAACGAATTTCTCTTTGCGCTGACGCTGACGAAGTCAACGTCCATGCGCACCGTCCCGATCGGCATCCAGCTGTTGATGGGGCAGCACGCCTTCGAATGGAACCAGATGATGGCGATGAGCGTGCTCGGCTCGCTGCCGCTCTTGCTCATCTACCTCGTTGCCCAGAGGTACTTCCTCGCCGGGATGACCGCGGGCTCGGTCAAGTAGGATGTCCATGCCACGGCGGCATCAACTATAAGCGGTATCAAGGATTGAAAGGATGAACGTGAAGGACCTTAAAGTCGGCTGCCAGACCTTTACCTGGGAAATGCTCGGCGACCGTTTTGCCGGCGGCCCCGACGATCTGTTGAAGGCCATTGCCGACGGCGGCTATTCCGGCATCGAGATCACCGACACCATGATCGGCCGCTACGCCGACCGGCCGTCGGAATTCGCCGCCGCGCTGAAGTCGTCCGGCCTGACGCTGGTCTCCTTTGCCTTCGGCTCGAACAGCGGCTTTACGCTGAAGGAGGAGATTGGCGCCGACCTCGAGGCGGCGCAGCGCTGGATCGATTTCGCCGCCGCCTTTCCCGGCGCGCTGGTCTCCATGGGTTCGGCAACCGTGGTGTCCGACGGGCCGCGGGACGGCAAGTTCGCCATCGCCGCCGAGGTTTACAACAGGGCCGGCGAACTCGGCCGCAAGGCCGGTGTCCAGGTGGCGGTGCATCCGAGTTCGCACCACAACACGCTGCTGTTCGACCGCGCCGACTACGATAGGATCTTCGCCTTGCTCGACCGCGATCTGGTCGGCTGGGTGCCGGACACCGGTCATATTTTGCGCGGCCACAAGGACATGGCCGACACGCTGCGCACCTATAGCGACCGCATCCGCTACATCCACTTGAAGGACGTCGACGCCAACGGCACTTGGGCGATGCTGGGCAAGGGGGTCTGCGATACCCCTGCAGTTATCGAGATTGCCGGCACCGCGCCGCGTTTCAATGGCTGGCTGGTGCTGGAAGAGGAATCCGAAACGGCCGCCGCCGATCCCGCCGGCGCGGTCAAGACCAACCGCCAGACGATGCGCAGCTACGGCGCCTGAAGAACGAAACGATGATCAAGAAACAAGACAGACGCCTCAGGGTCGGTGTGCTCGGCTGCGGCCCGATCGCACAGTTCGCGCACCTGGAATCCTGCGCCAAGGCCGGCAATGCCGATCTCTACGCCATCTGCGATGCGGCTCCCGACCTGCTCGCCCGCATGGGCGCCACCTACGAGCCGCAAAGAATGTATGCCGACTATGACGCCATGCTCGCCGATCCTGAGCTGGAGGCGGTGGTCGTCGCCACCTCGGATGCCTATCACGTGCCGATGTCGATCAAGGCGCTCGACGCCGGAAAGCATGTGCTGTGCGAAAAGCCGATCGGCACTTCGGTCGAGGAGGGCGAGGCGCTGGCGGCGGCGGTGAAGCGTTCGGGCAAGGTGCTGCAGGTCGGGCACATGAAGCGCTTCGATCCGGCGCTGGAGGCCGCGCGCGACTTCGTCCGTGACGAGATGGGCGAGGTGCTGGCGCTGAAGGCCTGGTATTGCGATTCCACCCATCGCTACACCAACACCGATGCCGTGCAGCCACTGCCGGTCACCAGCAAGCTGGCGAGGAAACCTTCGGGCAACCCGAAGGCGGACCTGCGGCAATATTTCATGCTGGCGCATGGCTCGCATCTGGTCGACACGGCGCGCTTCCTGTGCGGCGAGATCACCGCCGTGCGCGCCCGTCTCAATGAACGCTTCGGCGCCTACTGCTGGTTCGTCGAAACCGAATTCGCAAGCGGCGCGCTCGGCCATCTCGACCTCACCGTCGCCGTGCGCATGGACTGGCATGAAGGCTTCCAGCTTTATGGCGAGAACGGTTCCGTTATCGCGAAAACATTCAACCCCTGGTACTTCCGCGCCAGCGAGGTCGATATCTTCCATGAAAAGGATGCGACCTCGCGCAAGCCGCTCGGCGCCGACGGCCATTTCTTCCGCCGTCAGTTGGAGGGTCTTGCCGATACGGTGCTGACCGGCGCGCCGATGCGCGGCGCCAATGTCGAGGACGGCATCGCCTCGATCCGCTCCATGGTGGCGATTGCCCGTTCTGTCGAGACAGGCGAGCGGGTCGAACTCGCCTCGGTTTCGGGTGCGGTCTGATGCGCCTCGGCATTTTCGCCAAGACTTTTCCCGGCACCGACCCGAGCGCCGTGTTGCCCGCGGTGAAGCAGGCCGGATATGAGACGACGCAGTTCAATCTCGCCTGCGCCGGCCTGCCGTCAATGCCGGATGCCGTCCCGGCGGATGCCATCGAGTCCATCGGTGCTGCAGTGCAATCATCAGGCGTCTCGCTTGCAGCCCTCTCGGGCACCTACAACATGGCGCATCCCGACAGATCGGTGCGCGACGATGGCCTTCGCCGTCTTGGTGTGGTCATCAAGACGGCTGCATCCCTCGGCATCCCGCTGGTCACGCTCTGCACCGGCTCGCGCAATATCGCCGATCAATGGGCCTATCATCCCGAAAATGCCACCCCCTCCGCCTGGTGCGACATGGCTGCCGAAATGGGCAAGGCGCTGGCGCTGGCCGAGGATGCCGGCATCGATCTCGGCATTGAGCCCGAGCAGGCCAACATCGTCACTTCGGCGAGCGACGCGACGCGCCTGATCGCCGACATGCGCTCGAAGCGACTGAAGATCGTGCTCGATCCGGCCAATCTGTTCGAGTACGCCACGCCAGACGAAGCGCGTACTATCGTCGCTGCCGCGGTCGGCGAGGCCGCCGGGCACATCGCCATGGCGCACGCCAAGGATCGGCATGGTGATGCCCGCTTCGCCACGGCTGGACAAGGCATCGTCGATTTCCCGGATTTCGTCGCGCGGCTGAAGGCCGTGGGTTTTGGCGGTGCGCTCGTCACGCACGGGCTGTCCGCTGATGAGGCCCCTGAAGTCGCCGCCTTCCTGCGGGGGTTGCTCTGATGAGCGCCGCGCCGACGATCCTGCTGCGCGACGACGCCGCGCTTCGTGTCTTCGACACGGGGCAGGGCAGGCTTCCCGTCGTCTTCCAGCATGGCCTCGGCGGCGACGCCAATCAGGTGGCGCAGAACTTTCCTGACCAACCATCATACCGCCGGCTGACCGTCGAATGCCGCGCGCAGGGCGCCTCCAGCGCCGGCAGCAGGCGTCCGTTCTCGATCACCATGTTCGCCGACGATGTGCTGGCCGCCGCCGATGCGGCCGGCCTCGACCGTTTCGTAGCCGGCGGCATTTCCATGGGCGCGGCTATTGCGCTGCGGCTTGCTGCTCGCCATCCGGACCGCGTGCTTGGCCTGGTGCTGGTGCGACCTGCCTGGGCCTTCGATGCGGCACCGTGCAACATGCGCCCCTATGTCGAAGTGGCGGAACTTATCCGACGGCTCCCCCTCGCGGAGGCCCACGACGCCTTCGCGTCCTCCGCGACATCAGCCCGCTTTCGCGCGGAAGCGCCGGACAATCTTGCTTCGCTGCTCGGCTTCTTTGCGCGTGAAAACGCGACGACCTTCGCCGAGGTGATGCAGGAGATCGCCAATGATGGGCCTGGCGTGACGCAGGCGGCAGCCGCTCGCCTCGCAATTCCCTCGCTGGTCATCGGCAGCGGCATCGATCTCGTCCATCCCCTGGCGACCGCCCGCGAACTCGGCGAGACCATCCCCGATGCCGCCTTCGTCCAGGTGACGCCGAAAGCGGCTGACAAGGATCGCCATTTCGCCGAAATCCGCGCCGCTATCGGCGGCTTTCTCGACAGACATTTCAACAATCAGGACCAATCATGACTTCAAAGCCCCCGTCAGGCCCGGCGGCAATAGCCGCATTGCCGCGCGATCGCTTGATCGCCGAATTCTCGCTCTGGTCGGCCAATCTCGCCAATTTCGAGAGCGACCTCAGGCGCATCGAACCCCATGTCGATCTGCATCACATCGATGTGGCGGACGGCCATTTCGCGCCGTCCTTCCTGTTCTTCCCCGATCTCGTCGCCCGCATCGCCGGACTGACGGCCAAACCCATCCATGTCCATTTGATGGTCGATGCCGCAATCGTCGAGGCACAGACGCGCCAGTTCATCGAGGCCGGCGCCGACATGATCAGCGTCCATGCCGAGAACGGCGAGGCAGGATTGCGCGCCGTGCGGCTGGCGCGCGAACTCGGCGCCGAAGCGGGCGTCGTGTTGCGGCTTGAGACGCCGGTCGAGGCAGTGAAGCCTTTCGTCTCCGAGGTCGCCTTCGTCACGCTGCTGGGAACCGCGATCGGCGTGAAGGGCCAGAGCCTGTCGGACAAGGCATGCGACAGGCTGGGGGCTGCCCGCGCTATCCTGCGAGGAGCCGGCCGTGAGGCAGAAGTGGTGCTTGCCGCCGATGGCGGCATCCGCCACGAGACCGTGCCGTTGCTGCGTGCCGCCGGTGCGCAGACCGTGGTTCTCGGTTCGCTCGCCTTCGGCGACAAGGATCTCGCCGGCCGCATCGGCTGGCTGCATGGGCTGAAGGTCGCGGCATGAGCACTGAAGCCGCCCTCGCGATCGATCTTGGTGGCACCGAGCTTCGTGCCGCGCTGGTCGATCGTGACGGCAAGATCCTGGCCTTCGCCGCCGTGCCGACGCAGGCTCAGGCCGGACCTGACGTGGTGATCGGCCAGATCGAGGCGCTGGCCGCGACCGTGCATGCCGAGGCGCCGGGCCTCGCCATTGTCGGCGTCGGCGTCGGCGCGCCGGGACCGCTCGACCCGCTGGCCGGCATCGCCGTCGGACCGCCGACACTTGCCGGCTGGCAGGATGTGCCGCTGGCCGACATCCTCGAGCGCCGGCTCGGCCTGCCGGTGCGGCTGGAAAACGATGCCAACGCGGCCGCACTCGGCGAATGGCGCTTCGGTGCCGGCCATGGCGCCCGCTCGCTGGTCTTCGTTACGGTTTCGACCGGCATCGGCGGCGGTGTCGTTGCCGACGGGCGCATCTTGCACGGCCGCCGTGGGCTGGCCGCCGAGATCGGCCATATGACCATCACCAACGAGGGCGAGCGCTGCGTGTGCGGCGTCGTCGGCTGCTTCGAGGCCATCGCCTCGGGCACGGCACTTGGCCGTCGCGCCAACGCCGCGACATCGGCCTTTGACGGCTCGACGTTGCGCCGCCTCTCGGCCAATGCCGAGGTCACCGGCCGCCACGTGGTTGAGGCGGCGCGGCTGCAAGACGACCTCGCTCTGGCCCTGCTCGAGGAAGAGGCACGCTGGCTGGGCGTCGGCTTCACCAATCTCTTGCACCTTTACTCGCCCGACGTCCTGGTCGTTGGCGGCGGCATCGCCAATGGGCTCGACCTGATGCACCCCGTTATCGAGGCGACCATCCGGCAGCGCGCCATGCGCGCCTATCGCGACGTGCCGGTGGTGCAGGCCCAGCTTGGCCGCCACGCCGGGCTGGTCGGCGCCGCCAGCCTTGTCCTGTTCGACGATGGCAGCCTGGCAGCCCGCATGCCCGTCGGTCCAAGCACGTTCCCGGAAGCGCGGAGGGATTTCAATGGCTGACATGTCACGTTAGAAAAGCGGCCGGAGGCATCGCTGCCTCCGGCCTTTTTCATGCATTCGCTGCGCCAACTACTCGGCGGGAACAATATCAGCCGGCAGGCTGTCGTCGGCCGTGCCGGCCAGGGCTCTCGCCAGCTTTGCCTCGTCGAGTTCGCCCTCCCAGCGGGCGACAACCAGCGTGGCGACGGCATTGCCGATGAAGTTGGTCAGCGCCCGGCATTCCGACATGAAACGGTCGACGCCGAGGATCAGCGCCATGCCGGCGACCGGCACCGAAGGCACGACCGAAAGCGTCGCGGCAAGGGTGATGAAGCCGGCGCCGGTGATGCCGGCGGCACCTTTCGAGGACAGCATCGCCACCAGCAGCAGCAGGATCTGGTCGCCCATCGACAGATGGATGTTCGTCGCCTGCGCGATAAACAACGCGGCCAGCGTCATGTAGATGTTGGTGCCGTCGAGGTTGAAGGAATAGCCGGTCGGGATGACCAGGCCGACCACCGAGCGCTTGGCGCCGGCCTTTTCCATCTTCTCCATCAGCGAGGGCAGGGCCGCTTCCGACGAGGACGTGCCCAGCACCAAGAGCAGCTCTTCCTTGATGTAGCGCAGCAGCGCCAGAATGGAAAAGCCGTTGTAGCGGCAGACCGCGCCGAGCACGACGAAGACGAACAGCAAGGACGTCGCGTAGAAGGTGCCGACCAGCATGGCGAGGTTGATGACCGAACCGATGCCGTATTTGCCGATGGTGAAGGCCATGGCGCCGAAGGCGCCGATGGGGGCGGCCTTCATCAACACGCTGACCAGCTTGAACATCGGCGCCATCAGCGCCTGCAGGAAGTTGAACACCGGTGCGCCCTTGTCGCCGACCAGCGCCAGCGCGATGCCGAACAGCACCGAGAAGAACAGCACCTGCAATATGTCGCCATCGGCGAAGGCGCCGACGATCGTGCCTGGGATGATGTTCATCAGGAAGCCGGTGACCGACTGGTCATGCGCCTTGGCGGCATAGGTGTTGACGGTCGAGGCGTCCAGCGTCGCCGGGTCGATGTTGAACCCGGCGCCCGGCTGCACGACATTGGCGACGATGAGGCCGATGATCAGTGCCAGCGTCGAGAAGGTGAGGAAGTAGAGCATCGCCTTGCCGGCGACACGGCCGACCTTCTGCAGGTCACTCATGCCGGCAATGCCCGTCGCCACCGTCAGGAAGATCACCGGGGCGATGATCATCTTGACCAGCTTGATGAAGGCGTCGCCGAGCGGCTTCATGCTTTCGCCAATCGACGGATAATAGTGGCCGAGCAGGATGCCGACGGTGATCGCCACCAGCACCTGCACGTAGAGTTGGGCATAGAGGGGCTTGCGCTGCGCGGCAGCCGCGCCTGATTGGTCTGCGATGTGCATCGAACTCTCCCTGGCCGGATGGACGGAACCCGCCCTGCGTGACTTCTCCCATCGCGGCGTTCCGGTCGCCCGCCGCTGGCAAGGGGTTTTGCAAGCGCTGTGCCAGATCGGGGGAAGCCCGGAATGCCGGGATTCCGGGCTTTGTTCGGCGTCCTGCGGGGGAAGCGTGTGCGGATTTCCGCACACGTGGCATTTGCCTGGGCGGAATTTCGCATTAGAGTGGCGGGCTCTAGGAAAAGGAGAAGGCAGACGCCGCAGACAGGCACCGATAGCGGCTCCGCAGCCGGTCGTGAAATGCTGCGCGAGGCGGTGGCGCGGCTGCGCGATGGCCGCTGGCTTGTCGTCGTCGTCGCCCTCGCGATCCTGGCAGGCGCGATCGCCGTCGCGGGACGCATCGCCACCGGCCAGGCGACCACTGACCTGCGCGATGGCGCACTTGCCGCCTTGCCGCTGGCGGCGGGAACGCTGACCGGCGAAATCGAAAAACAGCGCCTGGTTCCCTTGGTGCTGGCGCGCGACGATGCTGTGCGCGGGGCGCTGCGCCGGGCCGGGACGATGCAGGAAGCGGCCCTCAACGACAAGCTCAAGGCGATATCAGGCGACGCCTCGGCGTCCGCCATCTATGTCATCGACACGGCGGGCATCGCGATATCGGCCAGCAATGCCGGCGAGCCGACCAGCTTTGTCGGCATCGACTATAATTTCCGCCACTATTTCAACGAGGCGATGGCAAAGGGTTCGGCTAGCCAGTATGGGCTCGGCACGATCAGCGGCCGGCCGGGACTCTATCTTTCGAGCCGCGTCGACGACAACGGCAAGCCGCTGGGCGTCGCGGTGCTGAAGGTCGAGCTTGACGGCGTCGAGGCCAATTGGCGCTCCAGCGGGTTTCTCGTTTTCGTCACCGACGAACGCGGCGTCGTACTGGCCACCAGCCAGCCCGAGTGGCGGTTTCATGCCCTTGCGCCGCTTTCGGCGGAGGACGCCGCCGCTGCCCATGAGCAGCTGCAATTGCCGGACGCCGGTTTCGAACCTCTGCCGATACGGCGAGGTGCCGGCGACGGCCTGGCGACTGTCGACGGCCCCGGCAAACCGCGCCAGTTTGTCGAGGTGGTGCAGGATCTGCCCGGTGCGGTTCCCGGCTGGCGCCTTTGGCTGCTGACGCCGGCGGATGCGGCTCTCTCGTCCGCCGCCAACACGGCGCGGCTGACGACGCTGCTCGGGCTGCTGCTGACCGGCCTGCTAGCCTACGTATTCACAAGGCGCCGCCGCACACGCCGTCTGCGGCAGGAGGCGCTGGCGCGCATGAATGCCGAGCTTGAAAGCCGGGTCAGCACACGCACGGCCGAGCTGACCCGCTCCAACACCGCGCTTGCCGGCGAAATCGCCGAGCGCGAAAATGCCGAGGCCAAGGTCCGCCGGCTGCGCGACGATCTCGCTCAGGCCAACCGGCTCTCCATCCTCGGCCAGATCGCCGCCGGCGTGGCGCATGAGATCAACCAGCCGGTCGCCGCGATCCGCACCTATGCCGAGAATGCCGGCCGCTTCCTCGAAACCGGCAAGACCGAACCGGCGAGCGGCAATCTGAGCTCGATCGTCTCGATGACCGAACGCATCGGCGCCATCACCAACACGCTGCGCACCTTCGCCCGCCGGCCCGGTGTCGCCGCTTCGCCGCTGCCGGTGCGCGAGGCGATCGACGGCGCGCTGTCGCTGCTCTCCGGCCGCATCCGCGATTCCGGCGTCACCATCGTCAAGCCGCAAGGCGACGCGTCGCCGATGGTGATGGCAAGCCGCATCCGGCTGGAGCAGATCCTCGTCAACCTCTTGCAGAACGCGCTCGACGCCACGAAGGACCAGCCCGATCCCCGCATCGACATCGACCTCGCCGAACGTGGCGACAGAGTGCTGATTTCGGTGCGCGACAACGGCCCCGGCCTCGGGCTGGAAGCGGCCGGCAATCTGTTCATGCCGTTCCAGACCACCAAGGAGAAGGGGCTCGGCCTCGGGCTGGTGATCTCGCAGGAGATTGCCCAGGAATTGGGCGGCACTTTGCGGCTCGATCCCGACAGCGCCAAAGGCGCGTCCTTCACCATCGATTTGAGGCGAATTGAATGAACGAGGGATCAGGGCGGGTGGCGCTCGTCGACGACGATGCGGACCTGCTTCATGCCACCACGCAATTGCTCGAACTTGCCGGCTTCACCGTGGTGGCGCGCGATGCCGCCGAGGCCGCGCTTGCGGTCGTCGACAGGGACTTCGACGGCGTGGTGGTTAGTGACATCCGCATGCCGGGAATGAACGGGCTGCAGCTGTTCGATCGTATCAAGGCGATCGACCCTGATATACCGGTGATCCTGGTCACCGGGCATGGTGATGTCGATCTTGCTGTCGCCGCGCTCAAGGACGGTGTCTACGATTTCATTCCAAAACCCTATGCCGGCGATCGCCTCGTCGAGGCGCTGAGAAGGGCCTCGGAGAAGCGGCGGTTGGTGATGGAGAACCGCCGGCTGCGCGAGGCCGCCGCGCTTGCGGCCGACGGCCTGCCGCTGATCGGCGAGGCGCCGGCCATTCGGCGGTTGCGCGAGACCTTGCGCCAGATCGCCGACATGGATGTCGACGTTCTGGTGGAGGGGGAGACGGGAACCGGCAAGGAGGTGGTGGCCGACCTCCTGCACCGGTGGGGCCGGCGTCGTTCCAAACCCTTCGTGGCGCTGAATTGCGGCGCCTTGCCGGAGACCGTCATCGAAAGCGAACTGTTCGGCCACGAGGCCGGCGCGTTCACCGGCGCGCAGCGGCGGCGGATCGGCCGCGTCGAGCATTCCAGCGGCGGCACGCTGTTTCTCGACGAGATCGAATCCATGCCGCCGGCCCTGCAGGTCAAGCTGCTGCGGGTGCTGGAAACACGCAGCCTCACCCCGCTCGGCTCGAACGAGACAAGGCGCATCGATTTACGGGTCGTCGCGGCAACCAAGGTCGATCTCGGCCGGCAGGACCAGCGTGGCGATTTCCGCGAGGACCTCTATTTCCGCCTCAACGTGGTGACGCTGCGCATTCCGCCGCTGCGCGAGCGGCGCGGCGACATTCCAATGCTGTTCGGCCATTTCCTCGGCAAGGCAGCGGAACGGTTCGGCCGTCCTGTCGCCAAGGTGAATGCCGCGGTCAGCGATCATCTCCAGTCGCATGCCTGGCCGGGCAATGTCCGCGAACTTGCGCATTTCGCTGATCGCGTCACACTCGGTCTTGGGCCTGATGACGAGACGAAAGCTGTTTCCCCGCAATCGGCGGAGCCAGCCGCCTCGTTGCCCGAACGCGTGGGCCACTACGAGGCGCAGCTCATCCGTGACGCGTTGCGCGACCATGGCGGCGATGTGCGCAGCGCCATCGACGCGCTCGGCGTGCCGCGCAAGACTTTTTACGACAAGCTCAAGCGCTACGGCATTGCCGCATCCGAATTCCGCAACGGCGGCGATCCGCACCCTGTTCGGGAGCAGACATAGAAATTGCGCAAGAGCCTCCTGATCCGTAACCCTTCATCCCATCCAGCCGAGCTTTCCGGAAAGAGCCATGCACACGACACTCGAAACAACGGCAAACCCCTTGCCGGAGGACCTTGCCTTTCTTGCCGAACGGCTGACGGCGTTCAATGACGGCGATGTCGGCCCGTCCGAAAAAAAGGCGCTCGCTGTGTTCGTGCGCGACGAGGATGGCGCAGTCGTCGCCGGCATTTCGGGCTACACCGCCTGGGGCTGGCTCTACGTGCAATGGCTGTGGGTTGATGAAAGGCTGCGCGGTCAGCACATGGCCGGCCGGATGCTGGACGCGGCCGAGCAGGAAGCCTTGGCGCGCGGCTGCAACAACGCCTGGATCGACACCTTCAATCCGAACGCCGCCAAGGTCTACCAGCGCCAGGGCTATCAGCCCTTCGGCACGCTGGCCGATTTCCCGGTCGGACGCAGCCGGATCTTCCTGCGGAAGAAACTGGCTTAACCGGCCAGCTTTCCGCCGCGCATCGGCTGCGGCGCGCCAGTGGTGCTTGGAAAGCTGATCGGCAGGCCGCGCAGCACGCGCACCGCCAGGAAGGCAAAACACTCGGCCTCCACCGCGTCGCCGCTCCAGCCTAGGCTTTCCGCCTGCACCACCTCGACGCCGGCGCGGCTGGCGAGCATCGCCATCATCGTCGGGTTGTGCCGGCCACCGCCGCTGACCACCAGTTTCCTGGGCCGGCTTGGCAAGAGATCAAGCGCCTTGCCGACGGCGCCGGCGGTGAAGGCGGTGAGCAGGGCGGCACCGTCCTCGGCATTGAGGCCGTCGGCCATGGCGGCGCCGAAATCGAAACGGTCCAGCGATTTGGGGTGGGGCTTGCTGAGATAAGGATGCTGCAACAGCTTGGCGAGCCGGGCCTCGTCGACCGTTCCCGCACGGCCAAGGGCGCCATCGCGGTCCATGTCGCCGAGCCCCTTCGATTTGATGAAGTCGTTGAGCGGCGCATTGGCCGGTCCGGTGTCGAAGGCGACGACATTGTCGGCGCCGTCCCACCAGGTGACGTTGGCGACGCCGCCGAGATTGAGCACGGCCACTTCGCCGCTGGCGCCGGCGCTGCGCATCAGCGCGGTGTGATAGGCGGCGGCCAGGGGCGCGCCTTGCCCGCCGGCGCGCATGTCGGCCGAGCGAAAGTCATAGGCGACCTTGGTGCCCAACAGGGCATGCATCAGCTCGCCGTCACCCAATTGCCGCGTCTGGCCGAGTCGTCCCACCTGCGGCGCGCGATGCAGCACCGTCTGGCCATGAAAGCCGACGACGCCGATATCGGCCATCGTCATGCCGTAGCCCTCGACCAATTCCTTCACCGCCGCCGACTGGGCACGCGTCAGCGCTTCCTCGGCCTTGCGGAAGATCGCCGGTTCCGGCCCGACAAAATTCCAGGCCCGCGCCGCCGTCAGCGTCTCTTCCAGCAGCGAGCGGATCGACGGGGGATAGGGCATCAGCCGGTAGGTGCCGAAGTCGTCGATGCGCTCGCCATCGGTCTTGATCACCGCGACGTCGATATTGCCGTCAAGCACCGTGCCCGTCATCAGGCCGACGGCCCAGATTGGTTCCATCATCTAGCTCCTAAAGTCCGTTGACGAGATCGCCGACCGTCTGCCGCAGCGGGATGATTCCGCTGTCGAAATGACGTGTCGGATGGATCCGGTTGGTGAGCAAGGTCCAGGCCTTGCCGCTGTCGAAATCGATCCACAGTCCGGTGCCGGTAAAGCCGGTGTGGCCGATCGTTCCCAGCCTGCACAACTTCCCGCCGGACCAGCCGTCATAGGGGCGCTCCCATCCATGGGTGCGGGTGGCGGAAAGGGGTGTGCGCATCAGCGCGATCGACCGTGCGGAAGCACCGCTGCCGTCCAGCAGCCCTTGTGCGAAATCCAGCACCGAAGCTGCCGTGCCGAACAGCCCGGCATGACCGGCGCCTTGCAGCGCCGAGCAATTGTCGTCGTGCACCTCGCCGGACAGCACGCGATGACGCCAGGTGCAGTCCTCGGTCGCCGCGGCGATATCCGGCTCGGTGGACCAGGCAAATCCGGGGCCGGGATCCATGTCGCGGATGGTCTTGCCCGACAGCCGCTCGAGCGCGAAACCGAGCAGGATGAAGTTGATGTCAGAGTAAACGGGGTCACGGGCTCGCCATTCGCGCTGCAGGATGAAGGCGCGCAGCAATTCGGGATCGCGCCCGTAGGTGTAGATCGGTTCGACGGCTGGAAACGGCGTCTGATGGCCGAGGCACTGGCGAAACGTCACCTTCCGCTCCCACGCCGATTGATCGTACTGGCGAAGGTCGGGCAGCACCGAGATTAGCGGCGCGTCGAGATCGATGACGCCGTCCTCCGCCAGCGCCAAGATGCGCGGCGTGGTGAAGATGACCTTGGTCAGCGATGCCAGGTCGAACCAGGTTTCGACGGTCATTGGACGCTGCTTGGGCACGAGTTGCGCCGAGCCGATCGCCCTGACGATGCGGTGGCCATTGCTGTCGACGATGCCGAGCACGCCGCCGGGAATCCGCTTGGCAGCCACTGCGGCTTCCAACGGTGCGAACGCGCGGTCGAAGAGCTGTTGAAGATCGGCCGAAAGAACTGAAGTCACGCCTCAACCCTCGCCATATGGTCGCTCCCGAACCGCTCCCACAGCGCCGGCGCCGGCTCGAAACCCTGCGGGCGCACGAGCGAGGGAACCTGGCGTGTGTCGATCTCGAAATGCTCGCGCCGCCGGTCGATGGTCGGAACCGCTGCGATCAGTTTCTTCGTATAGGAGTGCTTCGGCTTCGACAGCACCGAGGCCGCATCGCCGATCTCGACGATCTGGCCGGCATAGATGACGGCGATGCGGTGCGCGATCCGCTCGACCACTGCTATATCGTGCGAGATGAAGAGATAAGCCAGCCCAAATTCGCGCTGAAGCTCGACCAGCAGCTCCAGCACCTTGGCCTGCACCGAGACATCGAGCGCCGACACGGCCTCATCGAGAACGACCACGGACGGGTTGAGCATCAGCGCACGCGCGATGCACAGCCTCTGCCGCTGGCCGCCGGAGAATTCATGCGGATAGCGCTCCAGGCTATTCCTGGGCAAGCCGACGCGTTCCAGCAGGCTCGCCATTTTGGCGCGTGTCTCGGTGTCCACACGACCACCGTTCGCGATCACCGGTTCTGCCAGGATGCTCTCGATGGCCAGCCTCGGATTGAGCGAGGCATAGGGATTCTGGAACACCATCTGCACGGGCTTGGCGCTGCGCTCGGCCGAAGCCTTTCGTGCGCCGACCGAGAAGCTGCCGCGCGTCGAGCGCACCAGCCCAAGCACCGCCTTCGCGGTGGTCGATTTGCCCGAACCGCTCTCGCCGACGATGGCCAAAGTCTCGCCCGGCATCAGGTCGAAGTCGACGCCATCGACGGCATGCACGGCGCCGGTGGCGCGGCTGAAGAAATTGCTCTTGAGGGGAAACCGCACCACCAGTCCGTCGACCTTCAAGGCCGGTTCTGCGTGTGGATCCTTGTCGCGTTGTCCGTCCGCGCGGGTCGCGCCTCCCCTCGCAAAATGCGGCACATCCTGCAGCAGATGCTGGGTGTAGGGGTGCCGCGGCCTGTCGAGGATCTGGTTCAGCTCGCCTTGCTCCACGGCCTGCCCGTTCTGCATCACCATGACCTTGTCGGCGATGCCGGCAACCAGGCCGATATCGTGGGTGATGAAGATCACAGACATGCCTGTTTCGCGCTTCAACTCGGCCAGCAGCGCCATGATCTGCGCCTGCACGGTGACGTCGAGCGCGGTGGTCGGCTCGTCGGCGATCAGCAGGCGCGGATTGCAGGCGAGCGCAATGGCGATCATCACCCTTTGCAGCATGCCGCCCGATAGCTGGTTTGGCGTGTATTTCAGCCGCCTTGCGGCATCGGGAATGCGCACGCGGTCGAGCGCATCTTTGGCCGCCGCCGTGGCTTGCCGGCCGGTCAGTCCGCGGTGCAGCCGGAACGATTCCTCGATCTGCGAACCGATGGTCAGCACCGGGTTGAGCGAGGTCATCGGCTCCTGGAAGATCATGCCGATTTCGGCGCCGCGAATGCCGCGTAGCTGCGGTTCGGCGGCGCTCGTCAGGTCGAAGAGACTGCCGTCGGCCCGCTTCAGCTTCATCGCGCCGCCGGTGATGCGGCCGCCGCCGAAATCGATCAGCCGGTTGATCGACAGCGCGGTGACGGATTTGCCGGAGCCGCTTTCGCCGACAATGGCCAGTGTTTCGCCATCGGCAAGGTCGAAGCTGATGCCGCGCACCACTTCATTGGCTTGCGGATCGCGGCCGAAGCCGACGTGCAGATCGCGAACCGACAACAGCGGCGTCATGCCGGCGCCCTCCGCATCCTGGGGTCGAGGATATCGCGCAAGGCGTCACCCAGCAGGTTGAAGCCGAGAATGCTGATCATGATGGTCAGTCCTGGAAAGATCATCAGCCAGGGCGCGGTCTCCATCAGATTGCGGCTGTCGCTCAGCATCAGGCCGAGCGAGGCGGCGGGCGGCTGCGTGCCCAGCCCGAGGAAGCTCAGGCCGGCTTCGGTGAGCAGCGCCCAGGCCAGCGCCAGCGTCACTTGCACGGTCAGCGGCGCCACCAGATTGAGCAACAAATGGCGCGTGACGATGTAGCTCGAACTGCTGCCGAAGGTGCGCGCGGCATCGACGAATTCGCGGGCCTTGAGCGAAAGGGCAGGGCCGCGCACCACGCGCGTGAAGATCGGCGTGTAGACGATGCCGATGGCAACCACGCTGGTCCATGTGCCAGGCCCGGCGACGGTGACAATGAGCAATGCCAGAAGGATCGCTGGGAAAGCCAAAAGCACATCCATGATGCGCATCACCACGCCGTCCCAGCGGCGTCCGAGCCAGGCTGCCGCCAGCCCCAGCACGGTGCCGGCAAGGGTCGCGAAGGCCACCGAGAAGAAGGCGACCGTGAAGGATTGGCCGATGCCGGCCATCAGCCGGCTGGCCACGTCGCGGCCGAACAGGTCGGTGCCCATCCAGTAGGCGCCATTGGGTGCGTGCAGCCGGTCGACGCGGAACTGCGTGATCGGATTGTGCGGCGTCAGCCCGAACAGGCCAAGGATGGCGATCAGCAAATAGACGCTGACGATGACGCCGCCGATACGGCCGCTGCCATGGCCGAAGATAGCGCGCAGGGTGCGCATCACTGTTCTCCCAGCCGGATGCGCGGATCGAGCCCGACATAGGCGAGGTCGACCAGGAGATTGACGATCATGAAGTTGAAGGCGATGAACAGCACAGCGCCTTGCACCAGCGCGTAGTCGCGCTGCAGGATGGCGTCGAGCACCATGCGTCCGAGGCCGGGCAAGGCATAGATCTGCTCGACGATGACGGCGCCGCCCAGGAGATAGCCGAATTCAATGCCACTCAGCGTCACCACCGGGATCAGCGCATTGGGGAGCGCGTGCCGCCAGATGACGCTGCGCGCCGAAGCGCCCTTGCTGCGCGCGGTGCGCACATAGTCGTCGCTCAAAACGTCGAGCATGGCCGAACGCGATATGCGCGTGACCGACGCGGCGAAGGCAAAGCCGAGCGTGATCGCAGGCAGGATCAGCTGGCTGAGATTGCGCAAGGGATCCTGCCAGAGCGGCGCGAATTCGCCCATCGCCGGCAGCACGCCGAAGCCGGCCGACAGCGTGTAGATGATCAAGAGGCCGAGCACGAAGCTCGGCGTCGACTGGCCGATCATGGCAACGATGCGCACCCCAAGATCGGACGGTTTTTCGCTATGCGTGGCGGCGTAGATGCCGGCCGGCATGCCAACGGCAAGCGCGATGATCATCGACAGCAGAGCCAGCTCCAGTGTCAGCGGAAAGCGTTCAAGGATGACGTCGAGCACCGGCCTGCCATAGGTGACCGAAATGCCGAAATTGCCGTACAGGATGCCGCCGATCCAGCGCCAGTACTGGACGAACCAGGGCTGGTCGATGCCGAAATAGGCGGCGAGCGAATCCCGCTGTGCCGGCGTCAGCAGCCCGGCTTCGGTGCCCAGCATCGCCGTGATCGAATCGCCCGGTACCATCCGGATCGCAACGAAGACCAGGATGGACACGCCAAGCAGGACGAGAGGAAACGTCGCCAGTCGTCGCATCAGATAAATCACGCGAAGAAGTCCTCTCGTCCAATGCCTGCCGAGGCTACTGCTGGATGGTAACCTTGCTCAGGCTGAACAGAGTGCCCGTCGGCGTCGGCACGAAGCCGGCGATGTTCTTCTGCTGGGCCGTGTAGCTATAGGAGGTGTAGAGCCAGATCCACGGCGACATCTCGGCGAGGTGCTTCTCGAATGCAGCGAAGATCGCCTTGCGTTTGGCCGGGTCGGTCTCGGCGCGCCCCTGCTGCATCTGGCTGTCCAGCGTGTCGTCGATGTAGTTGGCTACCTTCTGCAGATTGCCGGCCTTGGTCCAGTAGCGGTTGTACATGGTGTAGGGGTCGGCGCGGCCGCCATTGAGCGCGATCGCCATGTCGAAATCGCCCTTCAGCCAGGCGTCGACATAGACGTTGAGCTCCATCATCTTGATGTCGAGCTTGACGCCGATTTCGGCGAGCTGTGACTGGATGACCTGGGCCTCCGCAGCCGCCGTCGGCGGCTCGCCGGTGGCGCCGATCACTGTTGCCGAAAAGCCGTCGGCAAAGCCGGCCTCGGCCATCAGCTTCTTGGCCTTTTCGACATCGCGCTTGTAGCAGAACAGCTGGGTCGGATCGGTGGCGAGCGCCGGGATGGTCAGGGGTCCGGTGACCTTGCCTTCGCCGAGCGATGCGGTGTCCAGCACCTCTTGCCGGTCGATGGCGCAGGAGATCGCCTGGCGCACCTTGAACTCGGTCATCGGCTTGCGCGACGGGTTGAGCTGCAGCACGTGATAGGCAAGCACCGGTACGCGATTCAGCTGCAGGCTGGCCTCCTTCGGCACCAGCGTCGCGACCAGCGGGTCGTTGAGCAGGGCGAAATCGATCTGCTTGGTGCGCATGGCGGCCAGGATCGCCGCTTCGTCGGGCAGCACGCTGATCTCGATGCCGTCGACACCGGTAGCACCCCCCGCCCAATCCTTGTTGGCGCTCAAGACTTCCTTGGCGTTGGGGTCCCATTTGTCGAGCTTGAACGGGCCCGAGCCGACCGCCTTGGTGCCGATCGAGCCGGCCTTTATCTCGGCTGCGGGAACGATGGCCGCGTTGACGTCGCTCATCGCCGTCAGGATCGGCACGTCGGGCTGCGATAGATGGAATACGACGGTGGCCGCATCAGGTGTGTCGATGCTGGCGATCGACAGGAAATTGGCGCGGGCGGCCGCGCCCGTCTTCTCGTCGAGGATGCGCTCGAACGAGGCTTTGACGTCAGCGGAGGTGACGGCCTTGCCGTCCTGGAATTTCGCCTTGGGATCGAGCTTGAAGGTCAGTTCCTTGCCGTCCTTCGAGAATTCCCAGGAAGTGGCGATTGCCGGAATGATCTGCAGGCTGGCATCGACGCGCACCAGCGGCTCATAGATCAGTTCCAGGAGCCGCAGCGACGAGAAGGCCGTTTGCTTGTGCGGATCAAGCCCGGTGGCGTCCTGCGACCACGCCATGTGCAGCGTCGCGGCCTGCGTCGAAACCACAGCCATGCCGAGCATCGCGGCAACCGTGATGCCCGACAGCAATGTTCTTGTGAGATGCCTTGTCATTTCCGTCTCCCATTATGATTTGACTTGATGCCTTGCAGTTTCCGCCGACCGCTTCCAAGACACACATGCTTCGGAGTATCGGCCCAGTCTATGCGGCTTCACGCCGTCTTGTCTAAAGCGGCTTCTTGCCGTCTTGTCTAAAGCGGCTTGTTGCCGTCTTGTCCCGGGCGGCTTCATGCCGTCCCATCGCCGATTGCCTTTCGCAGGAAGCCTCCGGCCTTGCCGAGGGCAGTTCGCGCCGCCTCGACATCAAGGCCGGTGATCGTCACCAGTATCGCCAGCTTCACGTCATTGTTTGTCAGATGGAGTGCTTGTTTGGCCTGCTGCGCCGAACACCCGGCGGTCTGCATGACGATCCTGGTTGCCCGCGCCACCAGCTTCTTGTTGGACGGGTTGAGGTCCACCATCAGATTTTCATAGCTCTTGCCGATGCGGATCATCGAGGCGGTGGTCAGCATGTTGAGCACCAGCTTCTGCGCGGTTCCCGACTTCAGCCGCGTCGATCCGGTGAGCACTTCCGGGCCGACGACCGGCGAGATGGCGATGTCGGCGATGCCGGCAATGGTCGATGCCGGATTGCACGACAGGGCAACCGTGGTTGCGCCGACCTGCTTGGCATAGTTCAGTCCGCCGATAACGTAAGGCGTGCGCCCGCTGACCGCGATGCCGACCACCACGTCGTTCCGTACTAGTCCGATCTCCTGCAGCACCTTCGCGCCCATTTTCGGATCATCCTCGGCGCCTTCCGTCGACCGCACCAAGGCGTCCGGACCGCCGGCGATCAGGCCGATCACCATGCCCTCGGGCACGCCGAAGGTGGGCGGACATTCCGAAGCGTCGAGAACGCCGAGCCGGCCACTGGTGCCGGCGCCGATATAGATCAGTCTTGCGCCCTTCTGGAAGGCAAGAACGATCCGGTCGACGGCCGCGGCGATTTCCGGCAGCACCTTTTCAACAGCAGCCGGGACAAGCCTGTCCTCATCATTGATCTTGCGCAGCACGTCGATGGTCGGCAGCAGGTCGATATCCATTGTCCGCGGGTTGCGGCCTTCGGAAACCAGCAGGTCCAGCTCAGACATCAAACCTTGCTCGGTCATTCCAGCGCTTTCAAAAATTCTGCTGCCGGCGTCCGGCATGGCTCAACGGGCGCCAGGGCACACGGACGTCTGATCCGTCATCACAGTCTTTCTTTGTTAACTTTCTAGAATTGGATATTCGTATCGTCAACAGGAGATTGGAATATTTTATTCCTATCTCTTTGCTAAGCCTACAATACGCGGGGCGATCTCTTGGCAAGGATGATCGCGCCGGATACGGCGTCGCCGTCGGCGGGCTTCAGGCGGCGCCTTACATCGGGCGAAAGCCACGGTTCGAGCGGGCTGGCGAGGCCACCCAGCAAGGTCACGCGAGGCGCGCCTTTTTCGAACAGCACCCGCACCAGCGTGTCGATCTGCTCGGCGGCATTTTGCACGATGCGCCGCCCGGCTGGATCGCCCTGGTCGGCATGGCGCATGACCATCGGCGCCAGAGCGGCGTAATCCGTGGCGCTGGCGCGATCCATCCAGGCGACCGCCGCCATCGGGTCACCCTCGAAACGTTGCATCACCTCCGCCAGCAGCGCCGTCCGCTCGTGCCGGCCGTCATGACCGCGCAACGCCATTTGCACGGCTTTCAGCCCAAGATGGGCGCCGCTGCCTTCGTCGGAGATCGGAAAGCCGTAACCGCCGACGCGCAGGTCACGCCCCTCGACAAAGCCGAGGCCGATCGAACCGGTGCCGGCAATGACGATGGCGCCGTCCTGACCGGAATGCGCGCCCAGGCAGGCGCCGACGCCGTCGCTGACGAAATCGATGCTGGCAAACGGGTGCGCGATTGCCCGCAACGCCTCCAGCGCGCCCTTGCGGCCAATGCCGGCAAGCCCGATGCCGGCGTGGGTCCGAGCGATTTCGGTCGGTCCAAAGCCAGCCTCCGCGATCGCCGCGCCAAACGCTTTGGCAATCGAGGCCCATGCCGCGTCAATGCCAAGCCGCGTCGTCGCCGGGCCGGACAAGCCTTGTCCCAGCACGTTGCCGTCCGCGTCTTCGATACGAGCCCGGCAGCCGGTGCCGCCGCCATCGACGCCGAGAAGATAGTTAGCGCCGCTCATGCGCTCAGCCGCTCGATGTCGGCGCCGCAAAGGCGGAGCTTGCGGTCGAGTTGCTCATAGCCACGGTCGAGATGATAGACGCGGTTGATAATCGTCTCGCCTTCGCTCACCAATGCCGCCAGCACCAGCGACACCGAAGCGCGCAGGTCGGTGGCCATCACCTGCGCGCCATGCAGCTTCTCGCCGCCGAGCACCAAAGCCATTGTGCCTTGCAACTTGATGTTGGCGCCGAGCCGCATCAGTTCGGGCACATGCATGAAGCGGTTCTCGAAGATGGTTTCGCGCAGCAGCGACGCACCCTCGGCGCAGCACATCAGCGCCATGAACTGCGCCTGCAGGTCGGTCGGAAAGCCCGGATAGGGTTCCGTCGTGAGATCGGCGGCCTTGAGCGGCCGCTCGCGCGACACGATGAGCCCGCGATCGCCGGGCCAGACGCTGACGCCGGTGGCTTCCAGCAATTGCACCACCGAGGCCATGTGCTCGAGCCGGGCGTGTGTGAGCTCAAGCTGGCCGCCGGTGATCGCCGCGGCGATCGCATAGGTGCCGGCCTCGATGCGGTCCGGAATGATGTCGTGCCGGGCCGCGTGCCAACCGGTGTCGCCGGCGATCAGGATGCGGTGCGTGCCGGCGCCTTCGATGCGTGCGCCCATGGCGTTGAGGCAAGCGGCGAGATCGGCCACCTCGGGCTCGCGCGCCGCGTTGAGGATCTCGGTTTCGCCCTTGGCGGTGGTTGCCGCCATCATGGCGGTTTCCGTTGCCCCGACGGACGGCGAGCTGAGCACGATGCGCGTTCCGGTCAGCCCGTTCGGCGCCGAGGCGACGATCAGGCCGTTCTCGACGGCGATCTTGGCGCCGAGTGCCGCGAGTGCGGCGACATGCATGTCCACCGGCCGCGCACCGATGGCGCAGCCGCCCGGCAGCGAAACCCGGGCGTGGCCGAACCGGGCGAGCAGCGGCGCCAGAACGAGCACCGTCGCGCGCATTTTGCGCACCGTGTCATAGGACGTTTCCTTCGAAACGGCGGCATTGGTGTCGATCGTCGCGGCATGGGCCGATCGCGTCACGTCGGCGCCGTGAAGCCGCACAACGCCCAGCATGTTCTCGACATCGGTCACATCAGGCAAATTGGTCAGTTCGAGCGGGTAGGGGCTGAGCAGGGCGGCCGCGATCTGTGGCAAGGCAGCGTTCTTGGCGCCGGAAATGGTGACCGCGCCTTCCAGTCTTCGTCCGCCGACGATCCGCAATCTGTCCATGGCTGAACCCTCGTATGGCGAAAGCCGGGCGGCGGTCCGGTCGCTCCGGAAGAGCCATTCGATTCCCGAACCTGGCCGGTTCGAGAATTAATTCTGCGTTCTTGGCTGTCAATCGAAATTGGAATATTTTATTCCTCCGAGCACCGAAGCGCTGCAGAGGGTCCATGTCCGTTCTCAAGAAGATCAATGCGAAGCTCGACGGCATGGCGCCAGGCGATCGCGAGATCGGCCAGTACATCGTCGACAATCCCGACCAGATGCTGCGCCTGTCGACGGCAGCGCTTGCCGCCGAGATCGGGCGCAGTCAGTCGAGCGTCGTCAAGTTCAGCCAGAAGCTCGGCTATGCCAGCTACCAGGAGCTCAAGCTCGCCGTCAGCGAGGCCAAGGCGCAGGACTGGCAGGTGCCGGCCGGCGTCATCCATGGCTCGATCGAGGTCGGCGACACCTATCCGGTCATCCTCAAGAAACTGATCGGCAGCAAACTTCTGTCGATGCAGCAGACCGTCGCCGCCAACAGCGAGCGCATCATTTCCCGGACGCTGGAGCTGCTGGATGGCGCGCGCCGCATTCATCTGGTCGGCGTCGGCGCCTCGTCGCTGGTGGCGCGCGATTTCTCCTACAAGCTGATGAAGCTCGGCCGCAACGTGCTGCATGACAGCGACAGCCACATCCAGATGGCCAATGCCGCGACGCTCGGGCCTGGCGACGTGCTGTTCGCGCTCTCCTATTCCGGCGCCAGCATCGAAACCTTGCGCATCGCCGAACTCGCCGCCAAGCGCGGGACGACGGTGATCGCCGTCACCGGCCTGCACGACAATCCGCTGAGCCGGGTCGCCGACATCCGCCTCTACACCATCGCCGACGAGGAGCGCGCGCGCTCCTCCTCCATCACCGCGCGCGATGCGCAGCTGACGCTGACCGATCTGCTGTTCATCCTTTTGCTGCAGAAGCAGCCCGACGCCAACGACTATGTCCACAACAGCGAAGCGGCGGTCTCGGTGCTGAAGGCCGAGCGGTCCTCGTAAGGTCTCAGACGCTTTCGAGATAGGTCTCGATCTCGAAATCGCTGACGTTGAGAGCAAACGTATTCAACTCCTGGCGTTTGCAGGCGACGAAGGAGTCGCGCAGGATCGCTGGGAAAATCTCCGCCACATGTGTCCCGCTTTCGAAGGTGGCGATCGCCGAGGCCCAGTCCGGCGGCAGCTTGGCTGGTGCCGCGCCTTGGCCGTCGCTCCCGGTCGGCTCGCCCGGCGACATCTGCCTTTCGATGCCGATCAGGGCCGCGCCCAGTATGGCGGCAAGCACCAGATAGGGATTGGCATCCGCGCCCGACACGCGATGCTCGATGCGGCGCGCCCCGGTCGGGCCGCCGGGAATGCGGATCGCGACCATGCGGTTCTCGTAACCCCAGGCGACCGCGGTCGGCGCATAGGAACGCGGGCGGAGCCTGCGGTAGGAATTGAAGTGCGGTGCGAACACCAGCGTGCTCTCGGCCATCGCCGCCAGCAGCCCGCCGACCGCGTGGCGCATCGTTTCCGAGCCCTGATCGGTGCCGTCGTCGAACACATTGCGCCCTTCGGCGTCGACCAGGCTGAAATGGACGTGAAAGCCGTTGCCGGCGCGGTCGCCATAGGGCTTGGCCATGAAGCAGGCGGCAAAGCCGTGCTTGCGGGCAATGCCCTTCACCGTGCGCTTGAACAGCACCGCGTCGTCGGCCGCCCGCAGCGCGTCGGCGACATGGTTCAGATTGATCTCGAACTGGCCGACGCCATTTTCGGCAATGGCCGTGTCGACCGGAATGCCTTGCGCCCGGCAGGCTTCGTAGACGTCATGAATAAAGGCTTCGAAATCGTCGATCTCATCGATCGACAGCGCTGCGTCGGAATCGAGACGCCGCCCGGTGACCGGTGACACCGGCCCGACCGGCCGCTGCGATTGCGGATCGACCAGATAGAATTCGAGTTCGGTTGCCGCGACCGGGGTCAGGCCGAGCGCCTTGTAGCGGTCGAGGATGCGGGCCAGCGCCCGCCGGGGATCGCCGAGATAGGGCGCGCCGCTTTCATCGGCGAGCCAGAGCGGGACAAGTGCCGTCGGATGCGCCGTCCAGTCCACCGGCAGAATGCCGCGTCCCGTCCATTGGCAGAGGCCATCGGCATCGCCGGTCGAGAAAACCAGACTGTTGCCTTCGATGTCTTCGCCCCAGATGTCGAGCCCGATCAGCGAATAGGGCATGCGCAGCTTGCCTTCCAGCGCCTTGCGGGCCTGCTCCACGGGTATGCGTTTTCCTCGCATGACGCCGTTGAGGTCGCACACCGCCGCCCTCAGGCTCTGTATGTCGCTTCTGCTTTCAAGCCAGCTCAGAACGTCCGCAATTGCATCGCTCAATTTTAAAACCTCTGGTTTTCGAAGGTGCCCAAGCCCTGCCGGCTGCGCTATCCCTGGTAAAAGTGCTTGTGAGTTTTCGGAAAGCCTATCCAGCCACTGCCGGATATTTTTCCTTATTTTTTCAAGTCACTAGCTGGGATGTCGGGAGGCATTTCAAAACCAATTGCGCGATCTGCGATCGCAACATAGAGGCTAGGAGGCGGAAAGCCAAGGGGCATTCGGCATGCCGGCTTTGCCGCCGGGCAGGCCTGATCGGCCTTTGGGTCGAGCGACTATCACCCGGCGATCCTAGCGCCCGGCGCCCGGAAATCTGGCCTGGCGCAGGATGTGCGCCGCGCCTTCTTCGATGTCGCGAACGATGGCCGCGCGAGCGCGTGCCGCGTCCTGCGCCTCGATCGCGGCGACGACTTCCTCGTGATAGTCGATGTCGAGGATGGAGGCGAGATCGTCCTCGAAGCCCATGGCGAGGTTCCTGAGGAAGGGGCCGACCTGCATCCACACGGTCTCGATCAGGAAGATCATCTGCTCGTTGCCGCAATGGCGATAGATCGAGAATTTGAAGGCGTAATTCTTCCTGAGATAATCGTCGATATCGCCCTCGCGCGCCGCCAGGGTCAATTCGCTGCTGTGGCGCCGGATCGCCCGCAGATTGTTGCCGTTGATGCGTTTTGTCGCGAGTTCGGTCGCCGAGCCTTCGAGGATCGTGCGCACGGCGGTCAATTGCGAGAACCGTTCGGCCGAAATGACCGGCACCTCGACACTGCCGTTCGGCATCGGGCTCAGCGCCCGCAATGCCTGCAGCCGCATGAAAGCGCTGCGCACCGGCATGTCGCTGGTGCCGAGTTCCTTGGCGAGCCTGCGCGATGTCAGCTTCTGGCCCGGCGTGAACTGGCCGGACATCAGCGCCCGCACAAGCTCCAGATAGACCTTCTCATGCAGGGGTACGCTGTCGATGGCGCTCAACCCGAATTGTGTTCTGTCGGCCATTGGCGGGGGCGCTACTTCATTCGTTCTGAAATCTGGCCTGACGACGGCAGCCGCAGGTGATCCTGATTGGGCCGAGCACGGCGGGCGCCGAAGTCAGCGATATATCGGCGCATGATAGACGCCTCAATCGTTACGCGGCAAGCCGTTAGCAATGCGGCCAAGGGCAGGTCGCGCGGCACGATTCCGGCGCACGCGGTAGCCGCGTAGCGGTTTGCAATATCGCGATCACAAATCTTGACCTTGCGCGCACTTGCACGTCCGGCCGCTCTCTGGCTTTTTGGGGCACCCATCCGAACGGACTGATTCGCGTCATGCCGCTCGATTGCAATGTCTTGCAGACAGTCTGCTCGTGGGTCGTGAAGCGCGCGCAATTGGCGAAGGAGAAGCAGGCATGGCCGAGTTCAAGAAGCCGGAAATCTCCGAGATGAGGCCCAAGATCACCGTTATCGGTGTCGGCGGCGGCGGCGGCAACGCCATCAACAACATGATCGCGGAGCAGCTTCAGGGAACCGAATTCATTGCCGCCAACACCGATGCCCAGGCGCTGACCATGTCGAAGGCGACGCGGCTGATCCAGCTTGGCGCGCACGTCACCGAAGGCCTTGGTGCCGGATCGCTGCCTGAGATCGGCCGTGCCGCCGCCGAGGAATCGCTCGACGAGATCATGGATCATCTGGCCGGCACGCATATGTGCTTCGTCACCGCCGGCATGGGCGGCGGCACCGGAACCGGCGCTGCCCCGGTCATTGCCCAGGCGGCACGCAAGGCCGGCATACTGACGGTGGGTGTCGTTACCAAGCCCTTCACCTTCGAGGGCCGGCGCCGCATGCAGATGGCCGAGGAGGGCATCGAGCGGCTGCGCGAAGCCGCCGACACGGTGATCGTCATCCCGAACCAGAACCTGTTCCGCATCGCCGATGCCAAGACCACCTTCGCCGACGCGTTCGTCATCGCCGACCGGGTGCTTTATTCCGGCGTCAGCTGCATCACCGATCTCATCGTCAAGGAAGGTCTGATCAATCTCGATTTTGCCGACGTCAAATCGGTCATGCGCGGCATGGGCCGCGCCATGATGGGAACCGGCGAGGCGTCGGGCGAAAGCCGGGCGATGAAAGCGGCTGAAGCCGCGATCGCCAACCCGCTGCTCGACGAAGTGTCGATGAAGGGCGCCAAGGGCGTGCTGGTCTCGATATCGGGCGGCCGCGACATGACCCTGTTCGAGGTCGACGAGGCCGCCACCCGCATCCGCGAGGAGGTCTACGAGGATGCCGACATCATCGTCGGCGCTATCTTCGACAAGAGCATGGAAGGCCGCTTCAGGGTCTCGGTGGTGGCGACGGGTCTCGACCGTGCGCTCGGCGTGGGCGAGGCCGATGCCGGCATCGCGCATGACCATTCCGTGCCGTCCGCCGCAAGGATCTTGCAGTAGCTTTTTCTCTTCGAATTTAAGGGAGCCTCGGGCAGGCGGCCTGCGGAATGACGCAGGCGCGCTGCATTCGCTTGCGCTCCCCACTTTGGACAAAACGGCCATTCCCGACCGAAGTTTAAAACGTTTGCATTTTTGCAAAAGGCAATTACAAACGTTTCAAACTCGCCTGAGGGAGGATCGATGACCACCCGCGTCATCACGCTGAAGGAGCTTGCGGCAAGCCTCGACCTGTCGATCACGACGGTTTCGCGGGCGCTTGCCGGCCATGAGCAGATTGCGCTGAAGACGCGTGAGCGCGTCGCGCAGGCGGCGCGCCAGGCCGGCTATGTGCCCAACACCGCAGCGCGCACGCTTGTCTCGGGCCGCAGCGGCTTCGTCGGCCTCGTCCTGCCGATACGCGGCCCCAATCTCGTCGATTCCTTCCTCGGCGAATTCGTCACCGGGCTCGGCGAAGGGCTGGTGTCGCACGGCGCCGACCTGATCCTGGCCACGGCAGCGCTTGGCCATTCCGAGCTGTCGGTGCTGCGCCACGTCGTTGAATCCGGGCGCGCCGATGGCGTCGTCGTGACCCGCATCGCCGAGACCGACGAGCGCCTTGCCTATCTGCGCGAGCGTGGCTTTCCGTTCGTCGCGCACGGCCGGCTGCTCGACAGCGACTTTGACTACAACTGGCTCGACACGGATGGCGCGCACGCCTTCGGCGAAGCCTTCGACATGCTCTATGAGCTCGGCCATCGCCACTTCGGCCTGGTGACGATCTCGGAGGCGATGACCTTTCGCCATCTCAGGCAGGATGGCCTCGCCGCGGCCATCGCCCGGCGGGGCGACCCCTCGGTGCGGCTCGACGTGGTCACGGCGCCGCGCTTCGACCAGCAGGCGCGCATCGAGGCCGTCAACCGGATGTTGCGGGGCCCCGACAGGCCGACGGCCATCGTCGCTCTGTTCGACGAACTGGCGTTGACCGTGATGGAGGAGGCTGCCCGCGCTGGTTTCAGCATGCCGCGCGAGCTCTCCGTCATCGGCTTCGACAACATTGCGGCGTCGGCCTATGCGCCGCCGGGCCTGACCACTTTCGACGCGTCGATCCGGCAATGCGCGCGCGAGATCGCCGACATGCTGCTCACTGTCATCGCCGAAAAACCCGGCAAGCCGCTGACGCGGCTGATCCGGCCGACGCTGGTTGCGCGGGCAAGCCATGGACCCGCACCGCAGACAAGAAGCTGACGCCGCCTGACGGCGCATATCCAGGGAGGAAGACCATGATGAAAGCGTTGAAGACACTGACCGGCGCCGCGCTGGCGTTATCGATCGCTTCGGGCGGCGCGCAAGCCCAGCAGATGCTGTTCTGGTCGACGCAGGCGCGGCCGGTCGAGGAAACCCAGAAGATGCGCGACGAGGTGCTGAAGGGTTTCGACGGTCCCGTCGACTATCAGGTCGCCGAGGACGGTCCCTGGCTCACCCGCCTGCAGGCGGAATTGCAGGCCGGCTCCGGCACCATCGGCCTGCTTGGCGGCCTGCACGGCGATTTCTCCACCGTCGGCGCCAACCTTGTCGACCTGTCGGCTGTCGATGTCGGCGGGGTCAAGGTCAACGAGGCCTACAAGAAACTCGGCATGCTCGGCACCGGCGAACAGAAATATATGCCCTGGATGCAGGCCACCTATCTGATGGCCGCCAACAAGCAGGCGCTGCAATATCTGCCGGCGGGCACCGATCTCAACACCATCACCTATGACCAGCTGATCGAATGGTCGAAGAATATCGCCGAAAAGACCGGGTCGCCGAAATTCGGCTTTCCGGCCGGCCCCAAGGGGCTGAAGCATCGCTTCTTCGAGGGCTTTCTCTATCCGTCCTACACCGGTTCGATGGTCACGAAATTCCGTTCGGCCGAGGCCGAGACGGCGTGGAACAAGTTCAAGGAATTGTGGCAGTACACCAACCCGAACTCGACCAATTACGCCTTCATGCAGGAGCCGCTGCTCTCGGGCGAAGTCTGGGTGGCGTTCGACCATGTAGCGCGGCTCGCCGACGCCTTCAACAAGAAGCCCGACGACTTCGTCGCCTTCCCGGCGCCGGCCGGGCCTGCCGGTCGCGGCTTCATGCCGGTCGTGGCCGGCGTCGCCATTCCGAAGACCGCGCCGGACATGGACAAGGCGAAGGCGCTGGTTGCCTATATGCTGAAGCCTGAAACCCAGATCGCCACGCTCAAGGCGACCAATTTCTTTCCGGTCGTCGACGTCAAGCTGCCCGACGACATGCCGGCCTCGGTGAAGGCGTTCGGCCCGGCGATCGCCACCATGACCGCTGCACCCGACGCGCTGCCGGCGCTGCTGCCGATGGGGCTCGGGGACCTCGGCGGCAAGTTCAACCAGGTCTACACCGACAGCTTCGAGCGCATCGTACTCGGCGGCGAAGATGTCCATGGCGTGCTCGGCGAAGAAGCAGCGGCGCTCAAGGCGATCATCGACCAGTCGAAGGCGCCGTGCTGGGCGCCCGACAAGCCATCCGCCGGCGCTTGCCCGGTCGATTAGACCATGATCCCGAAAAGTGGAAACCGGTTTTCGGAAAAGATCATGGTCAAACAAAAGTAGGAATCCTCCCGAGGGGGCGCCCGGAGTTTGTTGCACTCCGGGCGCCCAGACCGCAGCACTCGACCGCAGCACGCGAAGGACACCACCATGCACGGCAAGGCTCTGCCCTATCTGCTGCTGATGCCGGCGACGCTGTTCCTCTGCATCTTCTTCCTCTACCCGTTCGCGCTGGTCGCCTTCGAGGCGGTGAGCCGCGACGGCGCCTTCACCCTCGACAATTTCCGCACCATGGCCGGCAGCTGGAAATTCCCGGTCACCGTCCGCAATACGCTGCTGCTGGCGGCCATCGTCGTGCCGATCCAGCTGGTCATGGCGTTGCTGATGGCGAGCGTGGTGTCGCGGCTGGAGACCGGGCGCAGCGCGGCCCTCTATGTCTTTGCCATTCCGCTCGGCATTTCCGATCTCGCCGCCGGGATGATCTGGCTCGCCATCTTCGATCAGTCCGGCTTCCTCAACACGCTGCTTTCGAGCCTCGGCGTCGTCGACAGGCCGGTCATGTTCCTCGGCTACCAGAGCAAGCTGACCATCTTCATCGCCGTGGCGCTGGCCGAGATCTGGCGGGCCACGGCAATCATGATGGTCATCCTCGTCGCCGGCATGGGCCTGATCCCCAAGGAATATTACGAGGCGGCCGAGGTGTTCGGGGCAAGCCCGTGGCAGCGCTTCCGGCGTATCACGCTGCCATTGCTGCGCCCCAGCCTGCAGACGGCGATCATCCTGCGCGTCATCCTCGCCTTCGAGGTCTTCGCCGTGGTCGCGGCACTCGGCGGCACCAACCTGCCGGTGCTGATGGGCGAAACCTACAACTGGCAATTCACGCTGCAGGACCGCAATGTCGCCGCCGCCTCGGCGCTGCTCATCCTCGCCATCTCGATCGGCTTCACGCTGTTTTTCCTCAGGGTGCTGCGTGTGCCCAAGGAAGCACGGATATGAACGCCATCACCGAATCGCCGGTTGCGGCGACCGCCGACGCACGCAAGGCCGGCGACTTGCTGCTGGTCGCCACCGCCCTCCTGCTTTGCGTCTGGGTGCTGCTGCCGATCTATCTCTTGATCGTCAACGCGCTGTCGTCGCCCGACCAGGTGACGGCTTTCCCGAAGCGCTTCTTTCCGTCCTTCGATCTCGGCAGTCTTTCGTTCTTCATCAATTTCGCCGGCGTCGCCCGGGCGCTGTGGAATTCGGTGCTTGTCGCCACGCTGACGATGATCCTGGCCATCGGCTTCGGCGCGCCGGCCGGTTACGCGCTGTCGCGCTTCGATTTTCCGGGAAAGGGCGCGTTCCGCTTCCTGGTGCTGATGACCCGCGCCTTCCCGCTGCCGCTTCTGGCGCTGCCGCTGGCAGTGATGTTCATCCGCACTGGCCTCGACGACACCGCCATCGGGCTGGCGCTGGTGCACACCACGCTGGCGCTGCCGTTCGCCGTACTGATCGCCTTCTCGCTGTTTTCCGGCATTCCCGTCGAGCTCGAGGAGGCGGCCTGGACGCTCGGCTGCACGCGCTGGCAGGCGTTCCGCAAGGTGATCCTGCCGCTGGCGCTGCCCGGCATCGCCGCCTCGGCGGTGTTTGCCTTCACCATCTCCTGGAACGAGGTATTCGCGGCCGCCGTGCTGACCATCGAAAACCGCACGCTGACTGCGTTCCTGCTGCAGAGCCTTGGTGAATCGCCACTCTATCTCAAATTCGCCGGCGGCGCGGCGCTGGTCGTGCCGGCGCTGATCTTCATCTTCGCCGTCCGCAAATACCTTTTCGCCATGTGGGGGATCGCCAACCGATGACGCGTTATACGGAGACGGCCCATGGCTGAAATCGCAATCAAGGGCGTGGCCAAGCGCTTCGGCGGCTTCACAGCGCTGCATCAGGTCGACCTCACAATATCAGACCAGGAATTCGTGGTGCTGCTCGGCGCCTCGGGCTGCGGCAAGACCACGCTGCTGAGGATCGTCGCCGGGCTGGAGAGGTCGAGCCAGGGCGAGGTCTGGATCGGCGGCCGCCGTGTCGACCATCTGCCGCCGCGCGAGCGCGGCATCGCCATGGTGTTCCAGAACTATGCCGTCTTTCCGCATCTGACTGTGTTCGAGAACATCGCCTTCGGCCTGCGCATGAAGAAATTGCCGCAGCAGGAGGTCGAGCGCCGCGTCAACCGCACCGCCGAGCTCATGCATATCGAGCAGTTGCTGAAGCGCTATTCCGGCCAATTGTCCGGCGGCCAGCGCCAGCGTGTCGCGGTCGCACGCGCGCTCGCCATGGAGCCCGACGTCATCCTGATGGACGAGCCGCTGTCGAACCTAGACGCGCTGCTGCGGCTGGAAATGCGCGCCGAGCTCAAGGGCGTGCTCGCCGCGTCGAAGACCACCACCATCTATGTCACCCACGACCAGGTCGAGGCGATGAGCCTTGCCGACCGCATCGCCGTCATGCATCAGGGCCGCATCGTCCAGGCGGCCTCGCCGGTCGAGGTCTACCGCAATCCGGCCGCGCGTTTCGTCGGCTCCTTCATCGGTAATCCGCCGATGAATTTTATCCCGGCGGCCAAGGCCGCGAACGGCAGCTGGACCGTTGCCGGACTGACGCTGTCGGGCCCGAAGTCGGACAAGCCAAGAATAGAATTCGCCATCCGTCCCGAGGATGTCGATGCGGGCGGCGAGGGCTTGCGCGCCACGGTGCACGTCATCGAGCCGCTCGGGCCGCACACGCTGGTTACCTGCGATGTCGAGGGCGGCCTGTTCCGCGCCATCCTGGACTCCAACGCCAGCGTTCAGGTCGGCGACGACCTGCGCCTGGCTCCCAAACCCGACCGCATCCGCTGGTTCGATCCCGAAACCACCAATGCCCTTTGACGCCGAAAGCCCTGAAACGCCCATGACTGTTTCCGCCACAAGTGACATCATCGCCCGCGCCGTCGAGGTGCTCAGGGAGAACGACCAGGGCGCCTACACCATTCCGACAAAAGGCCTCTATCCCTTCCAATGGAACTGGGATTCCTGCCTGACCGCGCTCGGCCTTGCCCATTACGACGAGGCGCGCGCCTGGACCGAGATCGAGACCTTGTTCGCGCATCAGTGGCCGGACGGCATGGTGCCGCACATCGTCTTCCATGTCTGGAACGACGGCTATTTTCCCGGCCCCGAGGTCTGGCGGACTGGCCGTCCGACGGCGACGTCCGGCATCACCCAGCCGGCGGTCGCCGGCTTTGCCGCGCGCCGCCTGTTCGACCGGGCGAACGACAAGAAACTGGCTGCGGAGCGAGCCCGCGCATTGCTGCCGAAAATCGATGCCTGGCACCGCTGGTTCTACGAGAACCGTGATCCCAAGGGGGAGGGGCTGGTCGCCATCATCCATCCCTGGGAGTCCGGCCGCGACAATTCCATCGACTGGGACGATGCCTTCGAGCGCGTGCCGACCGAAGGCGTCGAGCCCTACACCCGCCGCGACACCTTGCACGCCGATCCGGCGCATCGGCCAACGCGCGAGCAGTATGACCGCTACATCTGGCTGGTGCAGCATTTTCGCGGGCTCGGCTGGGACAATGCCAGGCTGCACAACGCCTCGCCCTTCCAGGTCGTCGATCCCGGCTTCAACGCCATCCTGATCCGCGCCGCGGCCGATCTCGCCGATCTCGCCGAAACGCTCGGCGAAACCGAAATTGCCGCCGCCAACCGCGCCCGCGCGAAAAAGGGCCTGGTTGCCATGGAGCGGCTGTGGAGCGACGTGCACGGCCAGTATCTCTGCCTCGACCGCATCACTGGCGAACTGATCGACAGCGCGTCGGTCGGCGGCATCCTTCCGGCTTTCGCGGCCATCCCCAAGCCTCGTGCTGCCGCGATCGCCGCGACCGTCGAACGGCTTGCCGGCAAGGCACGCTATGTCGTGCCGTCGCATGATCCCGGCGATCCGCGCTTCGACGCCAAGCGCTATTGGCGCGGCCCGGTCTGGCTGGTGGTCAACTACATGATATCAGATGGCCTAGCCGCCGCCGGCCACGGTAAGGTCGCGCAACGCATCACCCAGTCCAGCCTGGATCTAATTCGGGAAAGCGGTTTTGCCGAATATTACGACCCTCTCACCGGCGAGCCGCTCGGCGGCGGCCGCTTCACCTGGACGGCGGCAATGGTGATAGAGTTTCTGCGCAACGCCAGTTGAGTGCTTGCAGCCCGCTGTATCGACCTCTATCCCTCTGCTGCTACAAGAATCCGTCATATCGGGCCATCTATACTGGCGACCGGAATTCGTTCGAGCGACGAGAGGCGCGGCTTGGAATTTGACTTGAAAACCATCGAAGCGCTCGCGCCCGACCAGGCGTCGTTGAGCGCGGCGTCCAAGTTGACCAAGCAATCGAACTGGCCACGGCTCGAAAAGAACGAAGAACTGGCGCTTATCTGGGGCGAATGCCAGGGCTCCGGCTCCAACCCCTATCGCGTCGTCGTCGACACCAGCGACCACGGCTACAAATGCACCTGTCCGTCGCGGAAATTTCCCTGCAAGCACACTTTGGCGCTGATGTGGATCGCCGCCACCGCGCCAGCGAGTTTCGCCGCCGCCGGCTCGACGCCGGAATGGGTGAACGATTGGCTCGGCCGTCGCAGGAAGACCACATCGCCGCCGGTTGCACCGACGCCCGGCGCGGCAGGCAAGAGCATCGGCGAGGCCTCGCTTAACGACGAAGGCGCCGCTGTCGAGGACGCAGCCGCGATCGAACGCCGGGAGACGGCGCAGCGCAAGCGCCACGAGGATACGCGGTCCTCGGTCTCGGCGGCTTTGGACGAACTCGATCAATGGATATCGGATCAGCTACGGCTTGGTCTTGTAGGCTTTGTCGACAACAGCAGTGATCGGTGCCGCCGCATTGCGGCGCGGCTGGTCGACATGAAGGCGACGGCGCTTGCTGGCCGCATCGATGAGATTCCGTCCCGGCTGATGGGTCTGCGCAGCGAGGAACGGCCAGACGCCGCAATCCGCGAACTCGGCAAGCTCGTGCTGCTGGCCAAGGCCTGGCGACAGGCACCTGACGACGCCGAACTGAGGCGGCTGGTGTCGACTTCCGAAAGCCGCGAGCAGGTGCTCGCCAATCCCGACGCGATCCAGGTCGAAAGCCTCTGGGAGGTGCTCGGCGAAAAGATCGAGACGCGCCGTGACGGCCTTGTCAGTCATTCGACCTGGCTGCTCGACCTGAAGAGCGCCGCCCCGCGATTTGCTCTCCTGCTCGACTATTTCCCGGCCTCGGCCGGTCGCCGGTCTAACGCCTTCACGCCGGGCGATCGCTTCGATGCAACGCTCGTCTTTTATCCCGCGCGCCAGCCCTTGCGGGCGCTGGTTGCGGAGCGCAGGGGCGACGTCACGTCAGGGCAATGGCCGGATTTCGGCTTGGGCGCAGCCGATCCGCTCGCGGCCCATGCCGCTCACCAGGACACGGCCCCCTGGCTCACCGATTGCCCTGTCCTGTTGCCCCCCGGTGCGATCCTGCTGGACGATCGGGGGGACGCCTGGTGGCAATCCACTGACGATCCGCATGGCATCGCCTTGCCGATCGCCGATACCATCAGTCCCACGCTGCTTGGTCTCGACCTAGCGGCAACGGCAGCGGTTTGGAGCGGCGGCCGGCTTCATCTTCTGGCGGCGCAAAGCGGCTTCGGAAGGCTTGATCTGTCGTGAACGAGATCGAGCAGACAGGCCTTGCGACCATGCGCGATTGCTGGATCACCGGCGGAACGAGCTTTGAGCTGGCTCCGGCCACTTGGAAGGAGTTCGTCGCCGGTGCCAGCCCCGACGAGCGTGAGCGCCGATTGCTGGCGATCGCCGCACAAGCACTCGAAATCGCCTTGCGGCCGGCCGCGCCGAAGACGCTGAAGCGTCGCCCGCCGCTGCCTGAACTCGCCTTGCCGATGCTGCCGGGGCGGCTGCGGCCGCTGTTGCGGGCGGCGCTGAAACACGCCGACGACGCAAGGGGCAAGTCGCGCGTGGTGGCCCTCGTCGCCAGCCGCGGCTTCGTGCTGCATCCGATGGACTGGATGCCGGCCGCGTCGGATCAGACCAGTCCGGATGTCTATGCACCCTGGATCGACTGGCAGGCGGGCGTCGACGGCGAAAAACGCACGAGCCGGGAGCAACTGACGGCTGAGAATTGGGACGAATTCTATCCCGCCGCGCGCCGCAGTGCGCTGGCCGACATGCGCCGCACAGCACCCGCTGTGGCCCGGCAACTGATCGAGACCAAGGGATCAAGCGAACCAGCCGAGATCAGGCTTGTGCTCATTGCGCTCATGCATTTCGGCCTGGGCGCCGGTGACGTGCCGTTCCTGAAAAGCCTGTCCGCCGACCGCTCCGGCAAGGTGCGCGAATTGGCCGGCCGGATGCTGGCGCGGTTGGGCGAGCATGGCCAGCCAGGCGATGGCGGGCCGGGAGATCCAACAGCCGAACTCGCCGCCTTCATCACGGAAGGCAAATCCGGCTTCATCCGCCGCCGCACCACCTACGCCCCGGCGAAGCTGAAATCCCCGGCGCAGGAGCGGCGCCGCGCCGAACTGTTCGAGACCTGGAACCTGATCGACCTCGCAGCGCGCTTCGGCGTCACCGAAGCCGACTTCATAGGCGCGTGGCAGTTCGGCGCCGACAACAATGTCGATATCCTAGTCTCCCGCATGGTCGCCGCGTCGGGCAGCGACGCTGCGGTCGCGCACTTGGCCGACACGCTTGCCGCCGAGGGCGGCAAGCCGGCGCTTTTCGCCCTGCATTTGATGCCGCGCCTGGACAGTCGCAGGCAGCGGGACCTGATCAGGCTGATCTTGAAGGACACGTATTATCTCGGTGCGCTCAGCCTGGCCGAGGGCGTCGAGGCAGGCTGGCTGGACTGGGCCGACCTGACCAACGGCAAGACGCTGCCGGCACTGTGCGCTGCCGTCGCGGGAAACGATGAGGCCGCAAAGCGCGGCGCCGACCAGCTTCTGGAAACGCTGGGCTTTCTCGCCACGGCCGCGGCGTCGGAAAGATTGATCGGCGATGTCGTCACGGCCGGCATGGCGCCGGCAGCACCTTCTCTTGGTCTTCTGCGCCTCAACGCATCCCTGGCAGGGCCTTCAACCGACACATGATCAATCCGGAGAACAGCAAATGAACGCAGCCATCCGTCTTCCGGTCGAGCAGGCCTACGCCGCCGAATTGCAGGCGCTCGCGCGCAACGACGACCGGCAAAGGCCCGCCGGCTGGAGCCTGTCGCCAAAGGCGGTGCTGACTTACCTGCTTGGCGGAAAGGCTGACGACGGCACGCTGATAACGCCCAAATATGTTGGCCGCCGCCGGTTGATGGAAACCGCCGTGGCGACGCTTGCCACCGACCGCGCATTGTTGCTGCTTGGTGTTCCCGGGACCGCCAAATCCTGGGTGTCGGAGCATCTCGCCGCCGCCATCATGGGCGACTCGACGCTGATCGTGCAGTGCACGGCCGGCACCGACGAGAACCAGATCCGCTATGGTTGGAATTATGCGCAGCTTCTGGCCAAGGGTCCAAGCCAGGAGGCACTGGTGCCGACGCCGCTCTACCGCGCCATGCAGGACGGCAAGCTCTGCCGCCTCGAGGAACTGACGCGCATGGGTTCGGATGTGCAGGACACGCTGATCACCGTGCTGTCCGAAAAGATGATGCCGATCCCCGAACTCAACACCTCGATCTACGCGCAGCGCGGCTTCAACATCATCGCCACCGCCAACAACCGCGACAAGGGCGTCAACGAACTGTCCTCGGCGCTGAAGCGCCGCTTCAACGTCGTCGTGCTGCCTTTGCCCGAAGACATGGCGGAGGAGGTGGCGATCGTCTCCAAACGCGTCGGCGAGATGGCCGGCGGTCTCGACCTTCCGGTGCCGAAGAATGTCGGCGAGGAGATTGCCCGCGTGCTGACCATTTTCCGAGAGTTGCGCTCCGGCGCGACGGCGGACGGGAAGGTGACGTTGAAGACGCCGTCCGGGTCGCTGTCCACGGCGGAGGCAATCGCCACCATGGTTGGCGGGCTCAGTCAGGCCGCTTGGTTCGACAGTGGCAAGCTCGGCGCCGAAGGCCTCGCTGCCAGCCTTGTCGGTGCGATCGTGAAGGATCCGGTGCAGGACAAGCTGGTGCTGGAGGAGTATCTGGAAACCGTGCTCAAGAAGCGGCCCGACTACGCCGGCTATTACACCGCCTTGAACGCCGCGATCTGACGTCATGGTGGACAGCGACGTTTCCTATTTCGGCATACGCCATCACGGGCCCGGCTCCGCCGCCAGCCTGGTGCAGGCGTTGCAGGAGTTGAAACCGGCCGCAGTACTGATCGAGGGGCCGGCCGACGCATCGGCGCTGCTGTCATTTCTCGCCCGCCCCGAAATGCAGCCGCCGGTGGCGTTGCTGTGCTATCCCGAAGACGATCCGGCCGCGACCAGCTTCTGGCCCTTTGCCGAGTTCTCGCCGGAGTATCAGGCCACGCTCTGGGCCTTCTCCAACAAAGCCACTGTCCGGTTCATCGATCTGCCGTCTTCGGCGCGGGTCGCACCGGTTGAGGCTGCGGAAAAAGCCGATGGAACGGAAGCCGCCGTCGAGGTTGAGATGGCGCCGCATCTGCGCGATCCGATCGGCACGCTGGCGCAGGCCGCGGGCTATGAGGATGGCGAAAGCTGGTGGGCCGACATCATCGAGCAGAACCCGCAGCCCGGCCCGATCTTCGCGGCGATCGCCGATGCGATGACGACGCTGCGCGAGGGCGAAGGTCCGCTTGCGGAATTCGAGGCGAAACGCGAAGCCCATATGCGGCTTGAAATCGCCGCCGCGCGCAAGGAATTCGACGGGCCGATCGCTGTCGTCTGCGGCGCTTTCCATGTGCCGGCACTGCAGGCGACGCGACCGCAGAAGGAGGACCAGGCCCTGCTCAAGGGGCTGGCCCGGCGCAAGAGCACGATGACCTGGGCGCCATGGACAGGCCCGCGCCTGGCGCTCGGTTTCGGTTACGGGGCCGGTGTCGTCGCGCCCGGTTGGTGCAAGCATCTCTGGCAGACGCGCGGCCGGCATGACGCGGCGACGCTGTGGCTCGCCATGATCGCGGCGGTGCTGCGGGCGAAGGGGCATATGGTCTCCACCGCCTCGCTGATCGAAGCCGAAAGGCTGGCACGCACGCTGGCTGCGATCCGCGAGCGGCCAAAGCCCGGCTTCGAGGAATTGCGTGACGCCGCGATCGCCGCTTTGTTCAACGGCGAAGCGGTGCTGTGGGCGCTGGTCGAAGCCGAGCTGCTTCTGGGCGCCGATGTCGGTGAAATTCCACCGACACCCCGCTGGCGCCGCTGATCGAGGATCTGCAGCGCAACCAGAAGGCGGCGCGGCTGAAGCCGGAGGCGCTGGAGCGCGAATTGTCGGTCGACCTGCGCAGCGACAGCGGGCTGTTCCGGTCGACCTTGCTGCATCGCTTGAACGTGCTTGGCGTGCACTGGGGCAAACTCACCGACAGCGGCCGCAGCCGCGGCACGTTCCGCGAGCGCTGGACCATGTCATGGGAGCCGGAATATGCCGTTCGCCTGGTCGAGAACCTCGTCCATGGACCGACCATCGAAAAGGCCGCCAACGGCCGGCTGATCCAGATGATCGGCGCCACGACATCGCTCGACGCGCTGGCGGCGCTGGTTCAGGGCGCCATTACGGCCAATTTATCGGAGGCTTCGACCGCCGGCCTGGCGGCACTGGAGGAACGCGCGGCGCGCAGCAGCGAATGCCTGGAAATCCTGGCGTCGGTGCCGCCGCTCGCTGACATCATCCGCTATGGTGAAGCCCGCAAGACAGAAACAGCACGCTTGTCCGGCCTTTTGGAACGGCTGATCGTCGAAGGCGGCATCGCGCTCGCCTACGCCGCGCGCGACCTCGATGCCCAGGCTTCGACGGCCCTGGTCGGCGCCATGCGCAAGGCTGATGAGGCGATCAAGCTCGTCGAACCGGCACAGGACGTTCTGAACGCCTGGCGCAACGGACTGGCGACCGTGCTCGACGGATCTCGATCGACGGCGCTGGTCGCGGGGTGTGCCGCGCACCTGCTTTACGAAGCCGGCCATCTGTCCGCCGAAGCCGCGGCCGGCCTGATCGAGCGGCGCCTCTCTCCGGGCACGCCGGTCACCGAGGCCGCGGGCTTCTTCGAGGGTTTTTTCAGCACTGCTGGTCAGAGGTTGATCTATGATGAAAGCCTGCGCGGCGCGGTCGATGCCTGGCTCAAATCCCTCGACGAAGACGCCTTCATCGCGCATCTGCCGCTGCTGCGCCGGGTGTTTTCGCATCTGGATTCGATGGAGCGGCGGCGGCTGATCGAAGCGGTGCTCGGTCGTATCAGACGCCTGCCAGTAGGGCTGACGCCGACGCCAAACGGCGATGAGGCCTGGCGCCGGCATCTGGAACGACTTGGACCTTTGCTGATGAGCGGGAACGGCAATGGATGAGGAAGTCGACATCGGCGAAACGGAGCCCGCGGGCGACGGCCGGGAGCGCCGCTGGCGCCTGGCGATCGGTGCCGACGATGAGAAATCGTCGGCGTTGTCAGACACCGACAAGCGACTGTCGGCGGCGCTCGATGCGCTCTACGGCGATGGCGCCGGCGATACGGTGGCCGATCCGCGCAAGCGGCGCGGCGGGCTCGGCCGCTCGGCGCCCCGGGTGGCGCAGTGGATGGGCGATATCAGGTCGTTCTTTCCCGCGCAGGTCGTGCAGATCGTCCAGAAGGATGCGTTCGAGCGGCTCAATCTGAAGCAGATGCTGATGGAGCCGGAATTCCTCAAGGCGATCGAGGCCGACGTCAATCTCGTCGCCGACCTGATCTCGCTGCGTTCGGTCATGCCGGCCAAGACCAAGGATATGGCGCGCACCATCATCGCCGATATCGTCGCCAAGCTGATGCAGCGGCTGGAACAGAAGACCGCCGAGGCGATCCGCGGCGCGCTCGACCGGTCGCAACGCACCAATCGTCCACGCCAGCGCGACATTGACTGGCCGCGCACCATCTCGGCAAACCTTCGCCATTACCAGGCCGAGCACAAGACAATCGTGCCGGAGAAGCTGGTCGGCTTCATGCGAAAGCAGCGCAGACTGGTCGACCTGGACGAGGTGGTGCTGTGCGTCGACCAGTCCGGCTCGATGGCAAGTTCGGTGATTTACGCCTCGATATTCGCCGCCGTGATGGCTTCCTTGCCTGTGGTGCGGACCAAGCTCGTCTGCTTCGATACGGCGATCGTCGACCTGACCGAGGAACTCAGCGATCCCGTCGAGGTCCTGTTCGGCGTGCAGCTTGGCGGCGGCACCGACATCAACCAGGCCGTCGCCTATTGCGCCGATCGTATCGAGCGGCCGACCAAGTCGCATATGGTGCTGATCACCGACCTTTATGAGGGCGGCAACGGCCAGGAATTGCTGCAGCGGCTGGCGTCACTCGTTCGCTCCGGTGTCAATGTCGTGGTGCTTCTGGCGCTAACCGATCAGGGCAGGCCGGGCTATGACCCGAAGATGGCAGGCTCGGTGGCGGCACTGGGCATCCCGGTCTTCGCCTGCACGCCTGATCTGTTTCCCGACATGATGGCGGCGGCCTTGCGACGGGAAGATGTCGGCGTATGGGCGGCAGGCGCCGACATCAAGCTGGTCCGCGCCGAGGACGAGAGTCCGGCGGCCAAGCGTAAGCACGCGCTCGACCTGGCGCAATCAAAAAACGGCAATCCAGAACCTGGCTTGAACAGCCGGCGGTGCTGACCTGCACGCCGGATAGGGCCTCTCGTATCGCCATTCATCGGCATCGCCAGACAGAAGGCCAAAGCTCGTTTCGATCGCCATCCCGCGATTTCGCAAAAGGGGTCGCTTGACTCCGACCGCTCGTTGTGAAAAATTTTGCAGCAACTGATAAAAATATCATAGGGTGGAAATGGTAGGGTTCGGCAACGGCCTCCTGCGCGACGACGAAACCAGCATGGCGACGCGTGCCGCGTGGCTTCACTATGCCGGCGGCCTGACCCAGTCCGAGGTCGCCAAGCGGCTGGGGCTGACCAGCCTCAAGGCCCATCGCCTCATCACCAAGGCCAACCAGGAAGGGTTGGTGAAGGTCTATATCGACGGCGAAGTGTCGGAATGCGTCGAGCTCGAGGATGAACTGTCCCGCCGCTACGGCCTCGATTATTGCGAGGTGGTTCCGGACTTCGATTCCGAGGATCTGCCGCTCAAGGCGCTCGGCATTGCCGGCGCGCAGTTCCTCAAGCGCGAGATCGAGCGCGGCGAGGAAGCGCTGATCGGCGTCGGCCATGGCCGCACGCTTGCCGCCTGCGTCGAATATCTGCCGCGCACCTCGACCGACAAGATCCGCTTCGTCTCGCTGCTGGGCGGCCTGACGCGTAAATTCTCGGCCAATCCGCATGACGTCATTCACCGCCTGGCCGAACGCACCGGCGCCGAAGCCTATGTCATGCCGGTGCCGATGTTCGCCAACACGGCCGAGGACCGCACCGTCCTGCTCGGGCAGAAGGGCATCAGCGAGGTCTTCGATCTCGCGCGCTCCGCCGACCTGTTGTTCGCCGGCATTGGCACCGCTGAGCGCGAGGCGTCGCTGGTTGCCACCGGCATGATCGAAAAGGGCGAGATGGAGGAGATCCGCCGCAATGGCGGCGTCGGCGAATTGCTTGGCCATTTCTTCGACAAGGCCGGCAAGGCGGTGGCGACGACCGTTTCCAACCGGGCGCTGGCCTTGACGCGCGAGGACATTGCCAGCCGCCGGATCGTCGCCGTCGCCGGCGGCAAGATCAAGGTTCGCGCCATCAAGTCGGTGCTCGAAGGCCGCTATCTCAAGGGCCTGATAACAGACGAGCGGACGGCGCGATCGCTCGTGGAAGAGACGCCGGTCGGGTAGCCGGCAACGGTTCAGTTGAAACTACCCTGTGGAGGAGAAGACGAAATGCATGAGAAAGAGAAAGACCTGATTGATGCCTTCCTGCGCGGACAAGTCGACCGTCGCGGGCTGATCAAGGGCCTGGGTGCCATGGGCCTTGCCGCCGGCACCGCCGGCACGCTGCTCAATCTGGGGCAGACACGCGCGCTCGCCGCCGACTTCGACTGGCAGGCGCACAAGGGCAAGACCATCAAGCTCCTGCTCAACAAGCATCCCTATGCCGATGCGATGATCGCCGATCTCGAGAACTTCAAGAAGCTGACCGGCATGAACGTCGTCTATGACGTGTTCCCGGAAGACGTCTATTTCGACAAGGTCACGGCAGCCCTTTCGGCAAGCTCGCCCGAATATGATGCCTTCATGACCGGCGCCTACATGACCTGGACCTATGGCCCTGCCGGCTGGATCACCGACCTCAACGAATGGATCAAGGATCCGGCCAAGACCAACCCGAACTATGCCTGGGACGACTTCCTGCCCGGCGTCAAGAATTCCTGTGCCTGGAATGGCAAGCCCGGCGGCGCGCTGGGTTCGGATGATGCCAAGCAGTGGTGCATTCCGTGGGGCTTCGAACAGAACAACATCACCTACAACAAGGCGATGTTCGACAAGGCCGGCGTCACCATTCCCGGCAACATGGACGAGATGGTCGCCGCGGCGGCCAAGCTCACCAAGGATGTCGGTGGCGGCGTCTATGGCATCGGCGTGCGTGGCTCGCGTTCCTGGGCGACGATCCATCCCGGCTTCCTGTCGGCCTACGCCAATTTTGACCAGAAGGACCTCAACGTTTCGGCAGACGGCAAATTGTCGGCCGCGATGAACACCGCCCAGTCCAAGGCTTTCCACAAGCAGTGGGTTCAGATGATCCAGGAGAGCGGCCCCAAGGACTGGTCGACCTACACCTGGTATCAGGTCGGCACCGATCTCGGCGCCGGCGCCTCGGCGATGATCTTCGACGCCGATATCCTCGGTTACTTCATGAATGGCGGCGACAACAAGATGGCCGGCAAGCTCGCCTTCGCAAGCTTCAAGGCCAACCCGGCAGCCAAGGCGGCGACACCCAACATCTGGATCTGGTCGCTGGCAATGTCCAATTTCTCGAAGGACAAGGACGCCACCTGGTATTTCATGCAATGGGCCTCCGGGCCGGAGCATGGGCTGTTCGGCGCGACCAAGATGGACTTCGTCAATCCCGTCCGCCAGTCGGTCTGGAAGGACGAGATGTTCCGCGAGAAGCTGAACAAGAGCTATCCCGGCTATGTCGAGATGTTCGACGCCTCCGCGCCCGGCGCCTCGATCAAGTTCACCGCGCAGCCGCTGTTCTTCGATCTCACCACCGAATGGGCGGCGACGCTGCAGAAGATGGTGGCCAAGGAGGTGCCGGTCGACGAAGGCCTCGACAAGCTCGCCGAAAGCATCAATGGCCAGCTCAAGGAAGCCGGCCTCGGCTAAGTCGCAACGAGGGCCGGCCTGCCTGGCGGGCTGGCCCTCGTCACACCTTTTCAAGCTTGCGATGCGGTGCCGGAAGGTGACCGCTATTTCGCCCGACCGGTCGCCTTGCTCCCTTGGGCGGCCGGCAGGGCGAAGCGACAGCAACAACGGAGCAGCTCGATGACTGCGGTGGTATCGCAAAGGCCCAAGCCATCCGGCTTCAGGATCAGCAAGAAGGTGCTGCCCTATGTGCTCAGCCTGCCGGCCTTGCTCGTCTGCATCGGCATCCTGATCCCGTTCCTGACCTCGGTGGTCTATTCCTTCCAGCGCTACCGGCTCAGCCAGCCTTGGGCGCGGCAGTTCAACTGGGGCGACAACTACATCTCCTTCTTCACCGATCCGAAATTCTGGAACACGCTCAAGGTGTCGCTGCTCTATGCCGGCACCACCGTCGTGCTGGAACTGCTTCTCGGCCTCGCCATCGCCTTGCTGCTACAGAAGCGCTCGACGCTGAACAATTTCATCTCGATCATGCTGTTGATGCCGCTGATGACGGCGCCCGCACTTGCCGCGCTGATGTGGAAGCTGATGACCAATCCCGGCTTCGGCGTCTTGAGCTATCTCGCCAGCCTCATTGGCCTGCAGGATTTCCGCTGGGCGTCGTCGCCGTCGACGGCGCTGTTCACGGTGGTGCTCGTCGATATCTGGGTCTACACGCCCTTCATCATGATCCTGCTGCTCGCCGGCCTGCGCAGCCTGCCGACGCAGCCCTTCGAAGCGGCGGCGCTCGATGGCGTGCCGCGAAGCTTCGTCTTCTTCCGCATCACGCTGCCGATGCTGACGCCCTACATCCTGACGGCGACGCTGTTTCGGCTGCTCGATTCCATCCAGCAGTTCGATATCATCTATGCCATGACACAAGGGGGGCCGGGCGACACGCTGACCGTCTTCCAGGTCGAGGCCTATCTCAACTTCTTCCAGTCGACCAATGTCGGCCGTTCGGCGGCACTGATGATCATCCTGTGGGCGATCACCTATTTCCTCTCCAACATTTTCATCAAGAACTGGCTGCGGCTGCGCGAACGCGCCCGTGGCCAGGCATAGGAGGCCGGGATGGAACATACCTCGCTTCTCGAGCGCATCCTGCGTGGCATAGCCCTGACGCTGGTCGTGATCTTCTTCATGTTCCCGATCGTCTGGATTTTCATGATGTCGTTCCAGACCAACGAGACGATCCTGCGCATCCCGCCGCAGCTGATCTTCGAGCCGACGCTCGCCAATTACACCGCGCTGATCACCGGCAAGCTGATGACCGCCGCCGGCACGCTCGACATCGCCTTCATGCGCAACCTCGGGAATTCGGTGTTCCTGTCGGTGACCTCAGTGGCGGTCTCGTTGCTGCTCGGTGTGCCGGCGGCCTACGCCTTCGCGCGCCACAAATTCCGCGGCTCGGAGGACATCGCCTTCACGCTGCTGTCGTTCAAATTCGCGCCGGCGCTTCTGGTGCTGTTGCCGCTCACCCTCTATTTCCAGAAGCTCGGGCTCGCCAACACCTATATCGGCCTGATCTGGGTCTACCAGCTGATCTGCCTGCCGCTGATCCTCTGGATCGTGCGCGGCTATTTCGAGGATATTCCGGCCGACATCGAATATGCCTACCGCATCGGCGGCCATTCCTGGTTCGCCACCTTCCGCAAGATCGCGCTGCCGCTCGCCGGTCCCGGCATCGCCGCCGCCGGCCTGCTCGCCTTCATCTTCGCCTGGAACAATTTCGTCTTCGCCCTGGTGCTGGCCTCGGCCGACAAGCAGCCGGTGACGGTCGGCGCGCTTGCCTTCATCACCTCCTCGGGCATCCAGTACGGCCAGATCTCGGCGGCCATCGTGCTCTCGATCACGCCGACGCTGGCGCTCGCCCTCTATGCGCAGCGCTATCTCGTCGAAGGCCTCTCGCTTGGCGCGGTGAAAGGATAGACATGGCCAGCCTCGAACTCAAAAACATCGTCAAGCGCTACAAGAGCCAGACCGTCCTCGACAATCTGTCGCTGACGGTTGCCGACGGCGAAACCCTCGTGCTGTTCGGCCCGTCCGGCGCCGGCAAGACGGTACTGCTGCGCCTGGTCGCCGGCGTCATCGATCCGGATGAGGGCAAGATCTTCATCGGCGGCGACGACATGACCGATGTCGATGCGGAATTTCGTGGCGTCGGCATGGCGTTCCAGAATTTCGCGCTGTTTCCGCATATGAGCGCGTTCGACAACATCGCAACGCCTCTGGAGGCAAAGCGGTCCTCGCCGGGCGCCATCAAGGCCGGCGTCGAAAGTGTCGCCAAGCTGTTGAAGATCGCCCATGTGCTCTCCCACAAGCCGCGCGCGCTCTCCAACGGCCAGAAGCAGCGTACGGCGCTTGCCCGCGCTTTGGTCGGTTCGCCGCCGCTTCTGTTGCTCGACGACCCCTTGCGCAATGTCGACGCCAAGCTGCGTTTCGAGATGCGGCTCGAACTGCCGCGTTTGCTTGCCGATCGCGGCGCCACCGTCGTCTATGTCACCCAGGACTACAAGGAAGCCATGGCGCTCGGCGACCGCATCGCGGTGATGTCGCAAGGCGTCATCCGGCAGCTCGGCACGCCCGAGCAGATCTATCGCGAACCGGCCAATATCGAGATCGCGCGGCTGTTCGGCGACCCCACCATCAACTTGCTCGACGTCAAGCCTTCGCGCGATGCCAAGGGCATCTATGTCGGCCTGTCGAACGTCCAGGTCCATCTGTCCGGCGCTTACGACGCGGCGGTTGGCCGCGATTGCGTCATCGGTCTGCGGCCGGAAGCGCTGAGTTTCGTCGAGGAGGGCATTCCTGGCGCCATTCCGGTGACGGTCGAGGCCGAGACGCCGCTCAACGAAAAGATCGTCACACTTGTGCGCACCGTGCGCGGCCGCGAAATCCTGGTCTCGCGCCCGGCCGGAACGCCGGGCCGCAGCGAAGGCAAGGCCCATATCGCCGTCGACGGCAAGAGCGCCTTGCTGTTCGATCACGCCAGCGGCGACCGCATCGGTTCCAAGAACGTCGTCGCCTTGCGCAATGGAGAAGCGGCATGAGCCAGAGCGCGCTCACCATATCAGGTGTTGACAAGTTCTACGGTCCGATCGACAGGGGCGTGCACGCGGTCAAGAACCTGACGATGGAAATCGGCAAGGGCGAGATCGTCGCCCTGCTTGGCTCGTCCGGCTGCGGCAAGACGTCGACGCTGCGCATGATCGCCGGTTTCGAGGAGGTGTCGCGGGGCGCCATCTCGGTTGGCGGCCGTCAGGTGCACACCTTACCGCCGGTCAAACGCAATGTGGCGATGGCCTTCGAAGGCTATTCGCTCTATCCACCGCTGACCGTGCGCGAGAACATGGCTTTTGCGCTCAAGGCTGCCCGGCTGCCGAAAAGCGAGGTCGACGCCAAAGTCGCCAGCATCGCCAAACTGCTCGAGATCGAGGACATATTGGAGCGCTACCCAAGCTCGATCTCCGGCGGTCAGCAGCAGCGCGCCAGCCTCGGCCGGGCGCTGATCCGCGAGGCTGATCTGCATCTGCTCGACGAGCCGATGGGGCAGCTCGAGCCGCAGTTGCGCGCCGTGCTGCGCGGCCGAATCAAACACTTCATCAAGGAGCGCGGCCTGACCGCGATCCTGGTCACCCACGACCAGACCGAAGCCAATGCGCTTGCCGACCGCATCGCGGTGATGGAAGGCGGCGTGCTGCAGCAGTTCGACACGCCGGACCGGATCAAGGAACGTCCGGCAAACCTGTTCACCGGCACCTTCGTCGGCGAGCCGCCGATGAACGTCTTCGAGGCCTATGTCGCAACCGCCGCAGGCCGCATCAATCTCAAGCTTCCCGACGGCCTGTCGCTCGACTACGACAAGGACGCCTTCAGCGCTCCGGTTCGCGATCAGTTGCTCAGCCGCGAGCGGGTGGTGATCGGCATCAGGCCTTACGCGGTCCGGCGCTCGAAGGAGGGTGTTCCCGCCCGGGTTTCGGCCAACCAGTGGCTCGGCGACCAGACCCACATAGCCGCCGATTTTGCCGGCGGCTCGCTGGTCCTGGTCGAGCATGACCGCACCCGCCTCGATCTGGGTGCGCCGATCAATGTCAGCATCGATCCGAAGAATCTTCATGTCTTCGATCAGGCGAGCGGCAAGGCGATTTCGCACGGCATGGAGCTTGCCTGATGCGTGACATACTGATCGGCATCGACGCCGGCACCTCCGTCATCAAGTCAATCGCCTTCGACACGTCTGGCCGGCAGATTGCCGCCGCCGCGCTGCCGAACCATTATGAAACGCTGCCGGGTGGCGGCGCCGAACAGGATCTGGCGCGCACATGGAGCGATGCCGCCACGACCTTGCGCCAGCTCGCCGACGAAGTGCCCAATCTCGCCAGCCGGACCGTGGCGATCGCCGTGACCGGCCAAGGCGACGGCACCTGGCTGATCGACGCCAAGGGCGAGCCGGTCGCCAAGGGCTGGCTCTGGCTCGACGCGCGCGCCGCGGCCATTGTCGAGGAAATCCGCGCGCGGCCCGAGGATCGGCTCCGCTTCGAGAAGACCGGCAGCGGGCTCGCCGCCTGCCAGCAGGGTTCGCAATTCGTCTTCATGAAGCGCACCATGCCCGAAATGCTCGGCAAGGCGGCAACCGCCTTCCACTGCAAGGACTGGCTCTATTTCAAGCTGACCGGTGAACGCGCCACCGATCCGTCCGAGGGCACCTTCACCTTCGGCGATTTCCACACCCGCGACTATAGCGACGATGTGCTCGACGTGCTTGGCGTCGCCGATCTCCGGCATCTGCTGCCGCCGATCGTCGATGGCACCAGGCACAGCACCGCCCTGTCGCAGGCAGCGGCCGACGCCACCGGGATGCTGGCCGGCACGCCGGTCGTGCTCGGCTATGTCGACGTCGTCTGCACCGCGCTCGGCGCCGGCCTGCTCGACCGCCTGCGCAAGCCCGGCTGCTCGATCATCGGGTCCACCGGCATGCATATGCGGCTGGCCGAAACCCCTGAGGACGTGCAACTGAACGAAGCGGCGACCGGTTATACGATGGCGATGCCGGCGCCCGGCGTGTTCGCGCAGATGCAGTCCAACATGGCGGCGACGCTCAACATCGACTGGGTGCTTGGGCTCGCCTCGGGCATTCTCGCCTCGCAAGGCATATCGCGCAGCAATGGCGAGATGATCGCGCTGGTCGATGCCTGGATCGCGGCCGCGCAGCCGGCCTCGCTGCTCTATCAGCCCTATGTGTCGGAAGCCGGTGAGCGGGGGCCGTTCGTCGATGCCAATGCCAGGGCCGGCTTTGTCGGCATTTCCTCACGGCACGGCTATGCCGACCTCGTTCGCGCCGTCTTCGAGGGCTTGGCCTTCGCGGCACGCGACTGCTACGCCGCCATGGGGCCATTGCCGCGCGAAGTCCGCCTGACCGGCGGTGCGGCCAGAAGCCCGGCGCTGCGCAAGATCCTGGGTGCGGCGGTGGGGGCCGATATTCGCACCAGCGCGCGCGAGGAGGCGGGCGCCGCGGGCGCGGCAATGATCGCCGCTGTCTGCGTCGGTCTCTACCCGTCCATGGACGAATGCGTCGGCGAATGGGTGACACCGCTGCTTGGCGAGGCCGAGCCGAGCGACCGCAGCCTCGCCGCGATCTACGACAAGATGACCCCGTCCTACATGTTGGCACACCAGGCGCTGCGGCCGGTCTGGCGCGCAATGGCGGCGTCGCAGGCAAATTGAATTGAGAAGTCGAGTATGCGTAAGAAAATAGCGATCATTGGCGACAACTTCATGCTTCCGCAGGTTTTCCGTACCGAGATCGAGAAAGTCTCGCGTGGCGACCTCGATATCAGGACATTGCAGACGGCCTGGCCCGATGAACCGATGGAATTCGGCAATCCGGCGCTCGGCCTCGACAAGGTCAAGGAGTATTTCGGCCATCCCGACGAGATCGTTGATTTCATCGGCGATGCCGAGATCCTCGTCACCCAGCTGGCGCCCCTGTCGGAGGCCATGATGCGGCGCTTGCCGGCGCTTAGACTGGTCGCGGTTTCGCGCGGCGGCCCGATCAACATCGACATGGTGGCGGCCAGGGCACATCGCATCACGGTGGTCAACGTGCCCGGCCGAAACGCGACGGCCGTCGCCGAGTTCACCCTCGGCGCTATCCTGGCCGAGACGCGGCTGATCCGGGTCGGCCACGAGGCCTTGCGCAAGGGCGAATGGCGCGGCGACCTCTACCGCGCCGACCGCACTGGCCGCGAGCTCAGCGAAATGACCGTCGGCGTCATCGGCTATGGCAACATCGGCACCAAGGTCGTTCGACTGCTGCGCGCCTTCGGCTGCCACGTCCTGGTTTGCGACCCCTATGTGCAGTTGAGTGCCGACGACCGCAATGCCGGTGTCGAACTCGTCGCTCTGGACAATCTCCTCGTCCGCTCCGACGTGGTCACGTTGCATCCCCGGGTGACCGAGGAGACGCGCGGCCTCATCGGCAAGGACACCATCGCGCTGATGAAACCGGGCGTGATTCTCATCAACACCGCGCGCGGGCCTCTGGTCGACTATGACGCGCTCTACGAGGCGCTGGTTTCAGGGCAGATCGCCAGCGCCATGCTGGAGACTTTCGCGGTCGAGCCGGTGCCGTCGGACTGGCCCTTGCTGCTGCTTCCCAACGTGACGCTGACGCCGCACATCGCCGGCGCTTCGGTGCGCACCGTCACTTATGCCGCCGAAAAGGCCGCCGAAGAGGTGCGCCGCTACCTCGCCGGCCTGCCTCCGGTCAATCCGTGCTGAGGCGGTGGCCATGACTTTTCAAATCGACATCGAGGCTACTGCGACATGAACGGCGGCCCTGAAATCGTCGACCTCTTCGTCATCGGCGGCGGCGTCAACGGCGCCGGCATCGCGCGCGACGCAGCGGGCCGCGGCCTTTCCGTCATCCTGTGCGAAAAGGACGATCTCGCCGAAGGCACCAGCTCGCGCTCCGGCAAGCTCGTCCATGGCGGCCTGCGCTACCTCGAATATTACGAGTTCCGCCTGGTGCGCGAGGCGCTGATCGAGCGTGAGGTGCTGTTGGAATCGGCGCCGCACATCATCTGGCCGATGCGCTTCGTGCTGCCGCACAGCCCTGACGACCGGCCGGCCTGGCTGGTGCGGCTCGGCCTGTTCCTCTACGACCATCTCGGCGGGCGCAAGCGGCTGCCGGCGACTAGAACGCTTAACCTGCGCACCGCGCCCGAGGGCGCGCCGATCAAGGATGCCTTCAGGCGCGGCTTCGAATATTCCGACTGCTGGGTCGACGATGCCCGGCTCGTCGTCATCAATGCGCTCGACGCCGCCGAGCGCGGCGCCAGGGTTTTCACCCGCACCGCCTGCACCGCCGTCCGCCGCGAGAACGGCCTGTGGGTTGTCGAGATGCAGGACGGCAGGACGGGCATCAGGACGGTGGTTCGGGCGCGTGCGCTGATCAATGCCGCCGGCCCCTGGGTCAATGACATCGTCAACCGCGTTGCCGGCCAGAACTCCAGGCGCAACGTACGCCTGGTCAAGGGCAGTCACATCGTCGTGCCGAAATTCTGGGAGGGGCGGCAGGCCTATCTCATCCAGAACAGCGACAAGCGCGTGATCTTCATCAACCCCTATCAGAACGATCTCGCTCTGATCGGCACCACAGATATCCCTTATGAGGGCCGCCCCGAGGACGTGGCGGCGGATGAGAGCGAGATCGACTACCTGATCAAGGTGGTCAACCGCTATTTCAAGCGCGGCCTGGCACGCGGCGATGTCGTCTATTCGTTCTCCGGCGTCAGGCCGCTTTATGACGACAATGCCGACAACCCAAGTGCTGTGACCCGCGACTATATTTTCGAGCTCGACGCGCCGGATGCGCAGGCGCCGCTGCTCTCCGTCTTCGGCGGCAAGATCACCACCTTCCGCAAACTGGCCGAACATGCGCTGGACAGGATCGCGCCGTTCTTTCCCCATATGGGCAAGCCCTGGACCGCGAAAGCGCATCTGCCCGGCGGCGATATCGCCAATGCCGATTTCGAACAGTTTCTCGGCGACCTCGCAGGTGAATATCCCTGGATGCCGGCGTCTCTGCTGAAGAATTATGGCCGGCTCTACGGCACCAGGACACGGGCTTTGGTTGGCGCGGCGCGTTCGCTCGATGAGCTCGGGCGCTGCTTCGGCAAGGATTTCTTCGAGCGCGAGGCCGCCTATCTCTTCGACCGGGAATGGGCCGTGACGTCAGCCGATATTCTCGAGCGTCGCACCAAGCACGGCCTGCATCTGTCCGCCGAGGAAAGGGCGGCCTTCGAGCATTGGTGTGCGAACCGGCTGGCGAGGGCAGGCTGATGGTCCATCCCGTCGATACCGGCGCCAGTGAATTCCGCATGCTGCGCTCCTTGTCCGCCCGCATCGGTGCCGACCCGTTGCTGGTTCAGGGCGCTGGCGGCAACACCTCCATCAAGCAGTCCGGCGTGCTGTGGATAAAGGCCTCGGGCACCTGGCTGAAGAACGCGCGCGACGATGAGATCATGGTGCCGGTCGCGCTGGCGCCGTTGCTCGATGCCGTGGCGCATCGCAGCCCGGCGGCGGAGGCCGCGGGGCAGTTCACGCTGGCGGACCTCAACCCTCGCCAGTTGCGGCCCTCCATCGAGACGACGGTGCATGCGCTGCTGCCGCAGAAGATCGTGGTCCACGTCCATTGCGTCGAGACGATCTCGATCGCCGTGCAGGCCAATGCCGAAGCCTTGCTGGAAGGGCGCCTGCGCGGCCTCGACTGGGCCTTCGTACCCTATCGCCGGCCCGGCCTACCGCTGGCGCAGGCAATCGCCGAGCGGCTGAAGCCCGCGACCAACGTGCTCGTGCTTGGCAATCACGGCCTGGTGGTCGCCGCCGATACGGTCGCCGAAGCAGCCTTGCTGCTGCAACGGGTGACCGGGCTGCTCGCGCGGCCGCCGCGCCCGGCTCCGCCCCCCGATCTCGATGCGCTGCTGAGGCTCGCCTCCGGCAGCGACTACCGGCTGCCGGCCTCGACCGCCGCGCATGCCGTTGCGACCGACCTCGCCAGTTGCCGTATCGCCGCCTCCGGCAGCCTCTATCCGGATCATGTCATCTTCCTCGGTATCGGCTCGGTGATCGCCGGCCCTGGCGAGAACGCGGCGGCGGTCGTCGCCCGCAATGCAGCCGCGCCGACATCCATCCTCTTTCCCGGCAAGGGCGTGCTGATGCGCCGGGATGCCAATGCCGGCGCCGAAGCGATGGCGCGCTGCCTGGCCGACGTCGTCGCGCGCGTCGATGGCGTTGCGCGCGTAAATTATCTCAGCCCGAAGGAGAATGCCGACCTGCTGAACTGGGACGCCGAGAAATACCGCCAGCAACTCAACCGCGAAGGGACGACGCTGCAATGACGGCATTCCGCTCCAGTGTCTTGCTTTGTGTCGGGGAGGGATAGCGACCTTGGCCTTCACGCTCTCCCTCAACACCAATCCGCTGGTCAATCGCTTCGCCGATCCTGACGACCTGATCGACACCATCGCCTATGACATCGGCATAAGGGACGTGCAGCTCACGCATGAGTTCGTCAATCCCGGCTGGCCGGCGGCGACGATCGTCAAATTCGTCCGCCTGTTTCGCGGCGCGCTCGCCCGCACCGGCGTGCGTGTCACGTCCGGCATGACCGGTCCTTACGGCCGGCTCAATCATTTCGGCCATCCCGATGCCGATGTGCGCCGCTACTATGTCGACTGGTTCAAGACCTTTGCCGACATCTCGGCCGAGCTTGGCGCCAGTGGCATGGGCACGCAATTCGCCATCTTCACCCATCGCGACTTCGACGACCCCGAGCGCCGCGCGCGGTTGTTCGACATCGCGCTGGATTGCTGGCGCGAGGTCGCAGAGCATGCCCGTGCGGCCGGCCTGACCTATCTGTTCTGGGAACCGATGTCGGTTGGCCGCGAATTCGGCCACACCATCGAGAATTGCAGGATGCTGCACGGTGCTATCGACGTCGCCGGCATGGCCATTCCGCTGGAGATGATGGTCGACATCGACCATGGCGACGTCACCTCAAGCAATCCGGCCGACATCGATCCCTATGCCTGGGCCGAAGCCTTTCCCAGGAAATCGCCGATCATCCACATCAAGCAGTCGTCGATGAACAAGGGCGGCCATTGGCCGTTCACATCAGCCTACAACAGGGATGGCCGCATCACGCCTGAAAGGCTGCTGGACACGGTGCGGCGCGGCGGCGGCACCGACAACGAGATCTGCCTCGAACTGTCATTCCGCGAGCGCGAGCCGGTCGACCATCAGGTGGTCGCCATGATCCGCGAGTCCGTCGACTACTGGGCGCCGTTCATCGAGACAGGCAGGTCCGATCTTCTGCCAAAGGCCGAATAGAAACGGGCAGGGGCCGATGCGGCTCCTGCCCGATGAACTCAGCAGATTGAAGTAGCCAGAATTCAACCGAATTTCGGATCGAGGCTGCCAGACTTGTAGCGCTTGGCCATTTCCGAGACCGGCAGCGGCTTGATCTTGGGTGCGTTGCCGGCGGTGCCGAACTGCTCGAAGCGCTCCTTGCAAAGCTTGCGCATCGCCGCCATTGCCGGCGTCAGATATTTGCGCGGATCGAACTCGCTCGGGTTTTCCGTCAGCACCTTGCGGATCGCACCGGTCAGCGCCATGCGGTTGTCGGTATCGATGTTGATCTTGCGCACGCCGTGCTTGATGCCGCGCTGGATCTCTTCCACCGGCACGCCCCAGGTCGGCTTCATCTGGCCGCCATATTTGTTGATGATCTCCTGCAATTCCTCCGGCACCGAGGACGAACCGTGCATGACCAGATGCATGTTCGGCAGGCGGCGATGGATCTCCTCGATGACGTTCATCGCCAGCACCGCGCCGTCCGGCTTGCGCGAGAATTTGTAGGCGCCGTGGCTGGTGCCCATCGCCACCGCCAGCGCATCGACATGGGTGTCGCGCACGAACTGTTCGGCCTGCACCGGGTCGGTGAGCAACTGGTCGTGGCTGATCGCGCCTTCGACGCCGTGGCCGTCCTCCTGCTCGCCGCCGCCGCTCTCCAGCGATCCCAGCACGCCGATCTCGCCTTCGACAGACACGCCACCCCAATGCGCCATGTCGACGACGCGCTTGGTGATGCCGGAATTGTAGGCGTAGTCGGCCGGCGACTTGCCGTCTTCCTTGAGCGAGCCGTCCATCATAACCGAGGTGAAGCCGTACTGGATCGCGGTGACGCAGGTGGCTTCGTTGTTGCCGTGGTCGAGATGCATGCAGACCGGGATGTCGGGATGGATCTCGACCAGCGCGTCGATCAGCTTGGCCAGCACCACGTCATTGGCATAGGCACGCGCACCGCGGCTTGCCTGCAGGATGACAGGCGATTTGGTCTCTTCCGCCGCCTCCATGATGGCGAGGCCCTGTTCCATGTTGTTCATGTTGAAGGCCGGCACGCCATAGCCGTGTTCGGCGGCGTGATCGAGCAATTGTCTCAATGTGATGCGAGCCAACGAATAGTCTCCCGTATCTGGTTTCAAACCTGGTGGTTGCGGACTGTCCGCGCATCGTCCAGCCCACCGATGCTTCTGGCCGGATTTCCGCGCAACCGCAACCGTCACAGCCCGTCGCGGCAGCAATTCTTGTTACAGAGCCGCGATCAGAGCAAACGGAATATCCCACGAATTTATCCCATTATCACAAAATATTTGATACTTTTGCGGCGGAAGCTGTTATATCTTGCGCTCGATCAAGGAGCCGCGCTTCGGGCGTGGGCGGTCAGCGGCAATGAAAAGCGACATCAGGCGGCAAGGCATTATGGAGTTTCTGATGGACGCCGGTCAGGCCGGCGTCGACGATCTCGCTTTGCGCTTTGGCGTCTCGAAGATGACCGTGCATCGCGACCTCGACGAGCTCGAGGAAAGCGGTTTCCTGCGCAAGGTGCGCGGCGGTGCTTCGATCCAGCCGAGCAGCCTGTTCGAAAGCGACTTCCGCTACCGGCAGAAGCAGGCGACCGAGGAAAAGCAGCGTCTGGCCGCGGCTGCCGTGGCCATGATCGAACCTGGCCAGACGGTGATCATCGATGACGGCTCGACGGCGGGCGGCATTGCGCGCCATCTCGCCGACCTGCGGCCGCTGACGGTGATCTCCAACAATCTGGCCGTCATCCAGGAACTGGCCGGCGCCGGAGGGATCAACCTGATCGCGCTCGGCGGCCAATACAGCAAGAAGTTCCACGGCTTCTTCGGCCTGCTGGCCGAGGCCTCGCTCAAATCGCTGCGCGCCGACGTCGCCTTCCTGTCGTCTTCGGCCATCCATGGCGCTTCCGCCTTCCACCAGGATCAGGAGGTGGTACAGGCCAAGCGGCTGATGATGGTGGCGGCGACCCGCAAATATCTGCTGGTCGACCACGGCAAGTTCGGCCGCACGGCGCTGCATTTCCTGACGGATCTCAGCGCATTCGACGCGGTCTTCACCGGCCGGGCGCCCGAGCCGGGCGTGCGCGCGGTGCTGGATGCCGCCGGCGTTTCGCTGACGGTGATCGACAAGGGATCATGATGCCGGAAATCGGCGGATCGTGATCAGCAAAGTTAAGGAGCAGTACGCGTGGTTTACTGGGTCGGTACAAGCTGGAAGATGAACAAGACGCTCGCCGAGGCGCTGGATTTCGCGCAGCGCCTGGCCGGTTTCATTCCCGGTTTCGATGACCGCATCCAGCCTTTCGTCATCCCGCCCTTCACGGCGGTGCGCGAGGTCAAGCAGGCGCTGTCGTCGACGCACATCAAGGTCGGTGCCCAGAATATGCATTGGGCCGACGCCGGGGCCTGGACCGGCGAGATCTCGCCGCTGATGTTGAGGGATTGCGGGCTCGATCTGGTCGAACTCGGCCACAGCGAACGGCGCGAGCATTTCGGCGAGACCGACCGCACGGTTGGCCTGAAAACGGCGGCCGCCGTGAAGCACGGACTGATACCGTTGATCTGTGTCGGCGAGACGCTGGCCGAGCGCGAAAGCGGGCAGGCCGATGCCGTGCTGAGCGCCCAGGTCGAGGGCGCGCTGCAATTCCTTGAAGGCGAGGCGAAGGGCGGGAAAATCCTCTTCGCCTACGAGCCGGTCTGGGCGATCGGCGACAAGGGCATTCCGGCCAGCGCCGACTATGCCGACAAGCAGCAGGCATTAATCAAGACAGTGGCCGGCGCCCTGCTGCCGTCGGTGCCGCCGGTGCTTTATGGCGGCAGCGTCAATCCCGGCAATGCCGCCGAGCTGGTCGGCCAGCCCAATATAGACGGCCTCTTCATCGGCCGTTCCGCCTGGCAGGCGGACGGCTACATCGACATTCTCGGCCGCGCCTCGGCGGCGATCTGAAACCATCCGGACACGAAAGGGAAAAACATGAAAATAGCCATTGGAGCCGACAGCGCCGGCAAGCCGCTGCTCGATGTCATCGCCGCGCACCTTGCCACCAAATCCGGCCTGACGGTCAGCGATCTCAGCCAGGCCGGCTATTATGCCGACCTGTCGCAAAAACTCGCCCAGACCATCATCGACGGCGAGAACGATCGCGGCATCCTGTTCTGCGGCACCGGCATCGGTGTCTCGATCTCGGCCAACAAGGTGCCGGGCATCCGCGCCGCGCTCACCCACGACACCTATTCGGCCGAGCGCGCGGCGAAATCCAACAACGCGCAGATCATCACCATGGGCGCCCGCGTCATCGGCCCGGAACTGGCCAAGGCGATCGTCGATACGTGGCTGGCCTCCGAGTTCGACGAACAAGGGCCCTCGGCCGGCAACGTCCAGGCGATCAACAGGCTCGACGCGGCGGCGAAACGTTAGCTCAGGCTCTTGCGTATCGCGCCGATCACGGTGACGGCCGATGCCCCGCCGGGGTCGATATGCCCGAGCGATCGCTCGCCGAGCCGCGAGGAGCGGCCCTTGGCGGCGATCATGTCCTTGGTTGCTTCCGCCCCACGCTCGGCGGCTGCCAGGGCCGCCTCGAGACACTGAGCCAAGGTCTTGCCGGCTGCACTGGCCGCGGCGGCCGCTTCGGCCGCCGGTTGCCAGGCATCGACCATCGTCTTTTCGCCCGGTTCGGCCTTGCCGCGATCCTTGATGCCCTGTGCCATGGCCTGGAACAGGGCGATGAAGTCCGCGTCCGCCAGCGTCGCCTTGCCCTTGACGGCGGCGCCGCCGCGCATGAAGGCCGTCGCATACAGCGGGCCCGAGGAAGCGCCGACGGCATTGAGGAATGATTTCGCCGCCGTGTTGAGCAGCGCCGTCGGCTCGGTCGCCGCAAGGTCGAGCGAGGCCAGCGCATCGCGCACAGCGTTGAAGCCGAGCGCCATGGCGATGCCGTGATCGGCGTCGCCAATGACGCCGTCGAGCTGGCAGAGCCGGTCCTTGTCGGCCTCGATCGCCACCGCGATCGTATCGAACATTCTTTTCAGGTCAGCGGTGTCGATGGTCACGGTTTTGCTCTTTCGTCAGCCGGCACGGAACATGGCGCAGTCGCAGGGGTGATCGAGCATGGTCTGCAATTCCTCGTCGAGATGAAAAAGCGTTACCGAGGCGCCGGCCATTTCCAGTGACGTGCAGTAATTGCCGACCCAGGTCGCGTGGGTGGAAACACCGATATCGTCGAGCCGCTGCTTGACCCGCCGGTTCATGATGTAGAGCTCCATCAGTGGCGTCGAGCCGAGCGAATTGACCAGCACAGCAACCTTGTCGCCGCGCTTGGGCGCCATCTCGGCGAAAATCTTGTCCAGCATCTCGTCGGTGATCGCGTCGGCGGTCCCGAGCTTGCCGCGGGCGATGCCGGGTTCGCCATGGATGCCCATGCCGATCTCCATTTCGTCCGCGCCGATCTCGAAATTCGGCCGCCTTGTCTGCGGCAGCGAGCAGGCCGACAGCGCCACGCCCATGGTGAAGGTGTGGTCGTTGGCCTTGCGGGCGATGCGCTCCACCTCGTCCAGGGAGAGCATCCGGTCGCAGGCCGCACCGGCCGCCTTGAAGATGAAGAAATTGCCAGCGACGCCACGGCGCTTCTGCCGCTGGTCGCGCGGCGCCGAGGCGACGTCGTCGGTGGTCAGGACGGTGCGCGCCTCGATGTCATCCATCGCTGCCATCTCGGCCGCCATGTCGAAATTCATCACGTCGCCGGCATAGTTGCCGTACATGAACAAGACGCCGGCGCCGCCGCTGACTGCCTTGGCGCATTCGAGGATCGGATCGGGCGGCGGCGAGGCAAAGACGTTGCCGATGGCCGCCGCATCCGCCAATCCCTTGCCGACAAAGCCGAGAAAGGTCGGCTCATGGCCCGAGCCGCCGCCGATCACCAGCCCGACCTTGCCGGGCCGCGGCCCGTCGCGGGCGATGATCGAGCGCGGACTGCCGTCAGCGCTCCTGAGGTGGCGAGGATGCGCGGCGAGGATCCCTTCAAGCATTTCGTCGACGGCGCGATTGCCGTCATTGATGATCTTCTTGGTCTGCACCGGCATCCTCCCCGAACTCGGTATTTCGCAAATACTACCGGGTGTTATCGCGATTTCCACCCGGCCGGGAAGATTTCATGCCGCGATCTTTTCCCGCGCGGCGAGAATTTCCACGCAGGCCCTGGCCGCTTCCTTGCCCTTGACGGTGAAGTGCTCGAAGAAGAAGCGATGGTGCTCGGCGCTGTCGTGATAATTGTGCGGCGTCAGCACCGCCGAAAGCACCGGAACGCCGGTTGATAGCTGCGCGTTCATCATGCCGTCGATGACGGCGCTGGCGACGAATTCATGCCGGTAGATGCCGCCATTGACGACGAAGGCCGTGCCGAGGATCGCGGCATAGCGGCCGGTCTGCGCCAGGGTCTTGGCATGCAGCGGGATTTCGTAGGCGCCAGGCACGTCGAAGACATCGACGGCGAAGCGATCGCCTCCGATTTCGGCCAGTTCCGCCACGAAGGCGTTGACGCACTGATCGACGATGTCGGCGTGCCAGCGCGCGCGGATGACGGCGATGCGAACAGTTTCATAGTCTTTGTGGGAATGCTGATTCATGGGTCCATCCTTCCGTTTCGAGCCAGAATCAGGACGCACGATACGGAATTCGTCCCGCCGGAGCGGTCCGTTTTCCGTTTCGTTCTCTTTCATCCGGACTGTAACCGTCGGCTCCGGAATCACACCGGATCTGCTGACCTTTCCGATTTCTTTTCGGAAAGCGCTCGCGGGCTTGGCCGAAACCATTACCGCCGGTGGGGATTTTCACCCCGCCCTGAGAACATTAACGGGCTTGTATTGAAGGGCAGGGGTGCCGCTGTCAACCGAGCGACGGGCCGGTGGCCAATCACGTTCTGTCAACTGGAACAATTCCGTAAAAGAACCGCCCTATCGCGTGCGCCACGCAGTCGCCGCTACGGCAACCAGCATCAGCAGCGCCGCAACCATCGCGCAGACGGCAAAGCCGAAGCTGGAATAGATCGGCCCGAAGCCGGTGGTACCGATGAAGACCGCCAGATAGGTCACCGCGCTGTTCAGGCCCATGATCGTGCCGCGCCGCGAGGGGTCGAGCGCCGAGAGGCGCATCACCAGGACATTCAGCCCGAAATGATTGGCAAGCCCCCAGATAGCCACCATGGCCAGCGTCAGGCCGAAACTGTCGCTCGTCGCGGCAATGGCGACATAGACGGCGGCGACAAGAAGATAGGCGAACGGCATGACGCGACGGGCGCCCAGGCGATCGATCAAGCCGTCGAGGAGGGCAGCCGTGCCGAAGCCGATGCCGTAGGCGAGCGCGGCCCAGCCATTGGCGCTCACCGATTTGCCAAGTCCGCTGTGCAGGTGGTCGCCGAGATAGCCATAGACGCCATAGAACGCGGTCATGAAGGCCGCGCAGGCGATGAGAAGCGGCACAATGCCGGGAATGCCGAGTGCCGCCAGCGGCGTCGGTGCCGGGCCGCTCTTCCTGATGTCGCTCAATGACGTCATGGTGAGGCTGGCCAACGCCAGCATTGCCAGCACCGCGACGGCGGCGAAAACGGCGCGCCAATGCACGAGATCGGCAAGCACGGCCGAGAGCGAGACGCCGGCCACCATGCTGAGCGTCCATCCGGTCAGCACGACGCCGATGGTGCCGCTTTCGCGGCCGGGCGGCGCGATCGCCGCTGAACTCGCATAGATCGCCGGCATGGCGACGCCGGCGGCGATGCCGGCGATGAGTTGCGCCGCGACAAGCATCATCACCGTCGGTGCTGCCGCGCTGGCAACGAGGGCAATGGCCAGCAACAGCAACGCTCCTTGCAGCATCCGGCGGGCGCCGAGCCGGTCGATGTAGCGGGCAAGGAACAGGGCGCTCGCCGAGGTTCCGAGGCCAAAAGCAGCCGCCGCGACCATGACGGTCGGGACGCTGCTTTCGAAGGACAAGGCCACCGCCGGAGCTATGGGCCCCAGCACCAGCGAATTCGATCCGATCACGGCGATGCAGCCGGTCAACAGATAAGCGAGGGCTGGGATCGGCGGCCTGGCGTCTGCTGCCAGGACTGTGGCTTGATTGCTGTTCGACATATCATCATAATGGCCGTATTAAATTCCGTGGCAATCAGGATTGTCGACATGGATGAAGAAACAGATGGCGTTCTGCAGAACAGGCCTGCGCCCCGCGATATCGATGCGATTGACCGAAAAATATTAGGTGTTCTCGTCGACGACGCGACTGTCAGCTATGCCGAACTCGGCGATCGGGTCGGGCTTTCGCCGCCAGCCGCGCATGAACGGGTCAAACGCCTTCGGCGCAGCGGCGCCATTCGCGGCACGGCAGCGATCATCGACCCCAAAGCGGTGAAGAAGCCGCTGCTCGCCTTCGTGCATATCGACACCAGGGGCTGGGGCAAGACCCCGGAGCTGATGGCGGTTTCGCAATATCCGGAAGTCGAGGAGATCCACACCGTCGCCGGCGATACCTGCATGCTGTTGAAGGTCCGCACGGAAGATACGAGGGCGCTGGAAGGCCTGCTTGCTCGCCTCTACGAAACGCCCGGCGTCACCTCGACGCGCAGCTATGTGGTGCTGTCGACCTATCTCGAGCGTCCGGTGCAGCCCGGCATCACCGACACATGGCCGACGCCGGGGCACATGAGCAAGCCGTTGTACTAGCCGGGTTCGGCGCTATGCCCGTTCGGGGAACATTGCCTTCAGGCCCTCGCGCGAGGCCTTGGCGATGCCGCGCTCGGTGATGAGCCCGGTCACTAGCCGTGCAGGGGTCACGTCGAAGGCCGGGTTGGCGGCCGGCGTCGCTTCGGGCGAGATGCGTACCTGGGCGATCTCGCCGCTGGCGGTCTTGCCCCAGACCAGCGAGACCTCGTCGGCCGAACGCTGCTCGATAGGGATCTCCTCGAGCCCGTCATGCACCGTCCAGTCGATGGTCGGCGAGGGCAGCGCGACATAGAACGGCACGTCATTGTCGGCGGCGGCGAGCGCTTTCAGATAGGTGCCGATCTTGTTGCAGACATCGCCGTCGGCGGTGGTGCGGTCGGTGCCGACGATGACCATGTCGATCGCGCCGCGCTGCATCAGATGGCCGCCGGCATTGTCGACGATCAGCGTGTGCGGAACGCCGTGGCCGGCCATCTCCCAGGCGGTGAGCTGGGCGCCTTGGTTGCGCGGCCGGGTCTCATCGACATAGACGTGGACCGGGATGCCGGCTTCCGTTGCCAGATAGATCGGCGCGGTGGCAGTGCCGTAATCGACGGTCGCCAGCCAGCCGGCATTGCAGTGGGTCAGGATATTGACCGTTTCGCCCGGCTGCTTGCGCGCCGCGATCGCCTTGATGATGGCGAGACCGTTCTCGCCGATGGCGCGGTTCAGTCCGACATCCTCGTCGGCGATCTCGGCGGCGCGCCGATAGGCGGCCGCGGCGCGTTGTTGCGTTGGCAGCGGCTTGAGGAAGCGCCGCATCTCGTCCAGCGCCCAGCGCAGATTGATCGCCGTCGGACGCGTCTCGTGCAGCGTCTCCCACACGGCATCGAGCGCTGCGTCGGACGGATCATCCGCCATCTGCATGGCGACGCCGTAAGCCGCGGTGACGCCGATCAGCGGCGCGCCGCGCACCCACATGTCGCGGATGGCGGTGGCGATTCCGGCAACCGTGCCGATCGTCTCGATGCGGAAATCATGTGGCAGCCAGCGCTGGTCGATGATCTCGACCGAACGGCCGTCGTCGCTCAGCCAGATGGTGCGGTAGTGGCGGTCGCCGACGTTCAAATGCTGCTCTCCTGTTCGATCAGCGCGGCCAGGGTGTTGACCTCGTCGATGCTGTGTATCTGGCGCCGGTTGACGGCGATGTGACGGCCGAATTTCAGCGCCTTTGCCTCGCAACTGGCGCGAAGCTCTTCATCGGCAATGGTCTCGAAATCGGCATTGTGGGCGAGGCCGAGGATGCGCCTGTGCACCTCGATGCCGGCAAAGCCGAGCAGATCGGTCCAGATCTGGTGCAGCATATGGTCGAGCGCCTGTTCGGCACCCAGCCTGTCGCCCTGATCCTCGAACAGGCTTTTTTGGTAGAGCATGCCGGTGCGCTCGCTGCGCCACAGATGCGAGAATTCGGCGCGGAACACCGCCCATGTCTCTGCGGTGACCCCAAGCAGATAGACGCGCATCGCATCGCGCTTGCCCTTCTCCTCATGTCCGTGTTGCGAGAAGAACGACATCCAGAAATTGGCGAGCAGCATGCCGACATCGAAGGCCATCGGTCCGTAGAAGGCGAACTCCGGATCGATCATCCGGGTCTCCGTGTCGGTGACCATGATCGAGCCGGAATGCAGGTCGCCATGCAGCAATGTCTCGGCATTGGCGGCGAAAATGTGCTTCAGCCGCTGCGCCTCGACCTTGAGGTCGCGATCAGCGCGCAGTTCGGCGACGATGCCGTCGAGCTGCGGCGACGTATGGCGGTTCATCTTGGCGTCGAAATAGGGATCGGAAAACACCAGGTTCTCGGTGATGTCGCAGAGCTCGACATTGTCGGCGAACAGCGCGAGATCGGCCTTGCGATCCTTGGTCACCATCGACAGGTCGGAACCGCGAAACAGCGTACGGGCCATGAACAGGCCGATATCCCTGGCGATGTTGGGCAACTGGCGCCCGTCGATCAGGGCGCGCCTGAGAATGATGTGTGGCGGCGCCAGATACTCCATGATGATCAGCGCCTGGCCTTCATCGAAATGATAGATCGCCGGCACCGAGCCCGGCGCGCGCGCCTCTTGCCTTGTCAGCGCGTGATACTCGAAGAAGGAGCGCTTCAGCGGCAGCGGCCAGCTGTCGCCGACCAGGCGGACATAGGGCAGGGCCTGCTTGACCACCGCCGCGCCGCCGGCGCCCTCGACGATGAAGACGAGGTTGAGATTGCCGTCGCCGACCTCGCGGACCTTCCACTGTGTCGTGTCCCTGCCGATCTTGGCGCACAGCGCCTCGTTCGTGCCGAGGCGCGTTGCAAGCGTCTCCACCGACAGTGCTTCGAACGGCGATTTTCCGGTCATTCGTGTCCCTCCCGCCTGTGCGCTCCGATCATAAGGGAGCCTTGACGGCGGGGCCAAGCTAGGAAGCGATCTGGCAATTGTCAATCGTGTTGACAATTGCCGATGTAGCCCATAGCGTCATGGTCAGGGAGGAACGCATGGTCGGCAATGCCGTGTTCCGTGTAGAGGGACTGAGGAAATCCTTTGGCCGTAACGAGGTGCTTGGCGGCATCTCGCTCGAGCTGCATTCCGGCCAAGTCACCGTGCTGATGGGCGCCAATGGCGCCGGCAAATCCACCCTCGTCAAGATCATCAGCGGCGTCTACGAACGCGGCGGCGGCACGATGACCCTCGCGGACCAGGATTTTGCGCCGAACACGCCGGCGGAGGCGATCCGCGCCGGTGTTGTCACCGTGCACCAGAACATCAATGACGGTGTGGTCGCCGACCTCGACGTCGCCACAAACCTCACACTCGACAGGCTGAGCGGCAAGGGCGTGCCGACGCTGTTCAATCCGGCCCGCGTGCGCCGCGAGGCCAAGGCCGTCGCCGACCGCATGGGGTTGGCTATCGATCTCAAGGCCCGCGTCAACGACCTTTCGCTGGCCGATCGCCAGATGGTGGCGATCGCGCGGGCCTTGGCGCATCAGCCGAAAGTGCTGATCCTTGACGAGCCGACCTCCTCGCTCTCCAGCGCCGAGGCCGACCGGCTGTTCGCGCTGGTCGACAGGCTGCGCGAGCAAGGCGTGGCGATCCTCTACATCTCACACCGCATGTCGGACATCAGGCGGCTTGCCGACCGCATCGTCTCGATGCGCGACGGCGTCATTTCAGGTGCCTTCGACACCAAACCGCTCGACTATGAAGGCGCGGTCAATGCCATGCTCGGCCGCAAGATCCATCTCGACCAGATCGTTGCCAGGAGTTCGGCCAAGCCGGTCCTGACGGTCGAAGGCCTGCGCATCGGGCTAGGCGCCAGGCCGATTTCGCTGACGCTTGGCGATGGCGAGGTCGTCGCCATCACCGGCCTCGTCGGCGTCGGCAAGACAGCACTTGCCGAGACGCTGTTCGGCGTGCGCAAGCCGCTGACCGGCACCATGACGATGAACGGCAAGCCCTATGCGCCGCGATCGGCCGGCGATGCGATCGCCGCCGGCGTGTTCCTCGTCGCCAAGGATCGCGCCACCAGCGGCATCGTCAGCGGCTTCAACATCGAGCGCAATGTCAGCCTGCCTTTCCTCAAGCGCATGTCGACTCTTGGCGTGCTCAAGCGCCGCCTCGAACGCGCCACCGCGCGCCGGCAGATCGAGGAACTCAGCATCGTCTGCCGTTCCGAGAAAGACGAAATGTCGGCATTGTCAGGCGGCAACCAGCAGAAGGTCATGGTTGCCCGCTGGATGGCGCAGAATGCCGCGCTGTTCATCCTCGACGAGCCCTTTCAGGGCGTCGACATCTCGGCCAGGCGCGACATTGCCGCCAAGCTGAGAGCAAGCGCCAATGGCCGCGCGACGCTCTTGTTCGTCACCGAACTCGACGAGGCGCTGGAGACGGCCGACCGCATCCTGGTGATGTCGGAACACACAATCGTCGGCGAACACCGCAACGCCGAAGTCGATCTCGATCGCCTGCTGGCCGAGGTTGCCGGCGGGCCGCTGCACAGCGCCGCCTGAGCGTGGCAGCGGCTAGAATTGGAATGGAGAGACTATGCGTCCGAGTTGGATAGGAATGGCTGCGTCGCGCGGGTGCGCTGAATGACGCTGCGCGACCACGCCATACGCTATGGGTTTATCGTCCTGTTGTTCGGGCTCGTCGCCTATTTCGCGATCGCCGCCGATGGGTTTGTCTCGCCGCAAAGTGCCGTCTTCATCTTCCAGTCGGTCGCCATCACCGGCGTGCTGGCGCTCGGCGTCACCGCCACGCTGGTCGTCGGCGGCTTCGACCTGTCGATCGGCTCGGTCGCCACATCGGCCATGATGGCGGCTGCCTATGTCATGGTGGTGTTGGAGCAGAACGCCGTCGTGGCGGTCGTTGTCTGCCTGCTCATCGGTGCTATTGTCGGGCTGATCAACGGCTGGCTGATCGTCTATATGCGCGTGCCCGATCTTTTGGCGACGCTCGGCATGATGTTCCTGCTGGTCGGCCTGCAGCGCATCCCGACCGAAGGCCGCTCGATCGCCACCGGCATGACCATGCCAGACGGTTCGGTCGCCAATGGCAAGTTCGGCGACGCTTTCCTGGCGCTCGGCCGCCACCGCTTCGACTTCTTCATCCCGAACCTCATTCCGGTGTCGGTGGTGGTGCTGCTGGTGCTGGCCCTGCTGATCTGGTTCTTCCTCGAATACACCCGGTTCGGCCGCATGATGTACGCGGTCGGCTCCAACGAGCGTGCCGCCGAACTCGCCGGTGCGCCTGTCAAGGCATACAAGATCTGGGCCTACGTTATTTCAGGAGTTTTTGCCTCGATCGGCGGCATTTTGCTCGCCGCCCGGCTTGGACGCGGCGACATCGCCTCGGGTAATAATCTGCTGCTCGATGCGGTTGCCGCGGCGCTGATCGGCTACGCGGTGCTCGGTGCCGCCAAGCCGAACGCCTTCGGCACGGCCGTCGGCGCGCTGTTCGTCGGCATCCTGCTGCAAGGCCTGACGATGATGAACGCGCCTTACTACACGCAGGATTTTGTCAAGGGCGTGGTTCTGGTCGTCGCCCTTGTCTTCACCTTTGCCCTTTCGGGCAGGGGCAGGGGGTAGTCTCGACCGGACAGGATTTTGGGTTCAACAAGAGTGGAGGAAACAAGGTGAACATCACGAGAAGACTTCTGGGGAAGGTGGCGCTCGGGCTGGCCGGCGCAACCATGCTGATGCAGGTCCCGGCTTTTGCCGCGGACAAGCCGGCGCCGTTCGACAAGCCCGGCGTCAAGATCGCGCTGGTGCGCTATCTCTCGACCGGCGACTTCTTCCAGGCCTATCTCTCGGGCGTCGAGGCGCAGTCCAAGGCGCTTGGCATCGACCTGCGCGTGCTCGACAGCCGCCAGGATGCCGCCCTTCAGTCCGATATGGTCGACCAGGCCATCGCGCTTGGCGTGCAGGGTATCATCATTCAGCACGGCCTGACGGAATCGATGAAGGATGCGGCCCAGCGCGCGGTCGACGCCGGCATCAAGGTGGTGGCATTCGATGTCAATGTCGAAAACCCCAAGATCCCGCAGATCGAACAATCGGATAAAGACCTTGCCCGTCTCGCGCTCGAGCAGGCGGTGAAGGACAATGGTGATAGCTGGAATGCCGGCTATGTCTACATCGCCGGTATCGCGCCGCTCGACCGCCGCAACGAGACCTGGGTCGACGTGAAGAAGAAATATGCCGGCATCAAGGAAGTCGCGATGTTCGGCACGCTCGACAACCCGATCGCCAACTCCGTCGCCAACCAGGCGCGCTCGGTGCTGTCGGCCCATCCCGACATCAAGGTGATGTTCGCCCCCTATGATGAATTCGCCAAGGGCGTGAAGATCGCCGTCGACGAGGCCGGCCTGAACAAGGGCATCAAGATCTATTCGGCCGACATCTCGACATCGGATATATCGGCGATGCGCGAGCCCGATAGCGCCTGGGCGGCGACCGCGGCGACCAACCCGGCCGTCGTCGGCCAGGTCTCGGTGCGCGCTCTGGCGCAACTGCTCGCCGGTGAAGATCCCGGCCACAACGTCATCGTGCCGCCGACGCTGATCACCCAGAAGGAACTGATCGACAAGGACATCAAGAACATGGAAGACCTGTCGGCCAAGCTGCCGCAGTTCGCCCATGCCGATGTCGCCATGCCGGCCTGGATGCCGAACCCGAACGCGAAGTAGGTGGCGTCATAGCGCATATGAAAAGGGCGGCCTGCGAGCCGCCCTTTTTGTTGTCTGCTGGAAAGCCTATCGCAGCGCCGCCGCGATGTTGCCGCCGTCGACCGTCGTCACGTCGGCGGTGGTGCGTTCGGCAAGCGCGTGATGCAGGAAGGCCTGCGCCACATCCTGCGCCGTCACTTCCTGGCCAAGCAGGTTGCCGGACATGTATTCCTTCTCCGACACTCCGCGCGCGCCGGAGCGGCTGGCGATCATGGCGTCGGTCAAAAGGCCGGAGCGAATACGGTCGGCGTTGACGGCGTTCGAGCGGATGCCATGGGTGCCGTAGTCGAGCGCATATTGCCGGGACAGGAACAATGTCGCCGCCTTCGGCACGCCATAGGCGCCGAATTTCGGACCGGGATTGACCGCCTGCTTGGAGGTGTTGAACAGAAGCACACCGCCGGTGCCTTGTTCGAGCATGATGCGCACGGCGTTCTGCGCCACCGACTGATGGGCGAAGAAATTGAGTTCGAAACTCTTGCGCAGCAGCGCATCGTCGAGCTCGCCGATCCGGCCTTCCCAGGCCGCGCCCGCATTGGAGACCAGGATGTCGACGCCGCCGAAGACTGCGACCGCTTTGTCGAAAGCGGCCCGCACCTGGACCGGGTCGGTGATGTCGGCGCCTACACCGATCGAATTGTTGCCGGCTTTCTTGGCGGCTTCAGCGGCCTTTTCGGCATCGAGATCGACGACGACCGCATGGGCACCATTGTCGGCGAACAATTTTGCCGTCGCAGCCCCGATCGCGCCGGCGCCGCCGGTGATCAGCACCACCTGGCCGGTCAGCGGCTTCGGCTTGTTGGAGGCAAGCTTGGCCTGTTCGAGCGACCAGTATTCGAGCGGGAACAAATCGGCCTTGGACAGCGGATGGAAACGGCCGACGGCTTCGGCGCCGCGCACCGCCTCGATCCACATCTCGCCGACATCGGAGGCGATCCTGGCATCCTTCAGCGTGCGGCCGTGGCCGAACATGCCGAGCCCCGGCACCAGCGTCAGCCGCGGCATCGGGTCGAGCATGGTGCGCTTGACGTCGTCGAGTGCGTCATTGGTCTCGAAATAGGCGCGGTACTCCTTGGCGAAAGCGTCAACATGGCTCTTGATGACGCCCTTGTAGTCGCCAACCTTGTCGGCGTCTGGCGCGGGCACCGCCATCGGTCCGGTCTTGATGCGGATCGACAGATCCGGTGTCGACACGCCGCGTCCGGCATAGTCGGCGATGGCGGCCGAATTGATGAAATCGACGATCGCGTCGGAGGTGCGGAAGTCGGAGATCATGCGATCGAAGCGGCCTTCGCCGCGCGCCACCGCAACGGCGCCGCGCAGCATCGGGGCAATGGAAGCCGGGGTCGCGAGCTTTGCCGGCAACGCTGCTTTGGCAGCCTTCGGCTTAGCATTCTCAGCGACGTACTCCTCGGCGACGTTCACATAGTGGATCATCCGGTCATAGGCCTGTTTGGCATCGTCGCCGAAGGTGAAGATGCCGTGCTTGTCGAGGATCAGTCCTTCCACCGTCGGGTCGGCATCGAAGACGTCGGCCGCCGCCTTGGCGAGGTCGAAGCCCGGCATGATGTAGGGCACATAGCCCATCTTGCTGCCGAACACCGTCTTCACCAACGGCTTCGAATCTTCCTGGTCGACGATAGCCAGGATGGCGGTCGAATGGGTGTGATCGACGAATTTGTGCGGCAGGAAGGCATGCAGCAGCGTCTCGACCGAGGGGTTGGGCGAGGAGGGGTCGATGAGGTTCGCCCGCTGCAGCGCCACCATGTCCTCATCGGCGAGCTTGTCCAGCGCGCGCGCCTTGAGCAGGGCGCGCATCTTGACCGCCGGCAGGCCCTGCGGCTCGATGACGGCCATATCCCAGCCGCTGCCCTTGACGCACAGCACATCCCATTCATCGCCGACGAGATCGGTCGCCTTGATCTTGCAGGACGTATTGCCGCCGCCATGCAGGACCAGCTGTGGCACGCCGCCCAGCAGCCGCGTCGTGTAGACGCGCAGCGCGAGGTCGCGGCCGACACCCTTTTTCGCATAGTCGGCGACGAGTTTCTCGGCCGTGTCGTCGTTCCACAAATTCTTCATGTTCGCTTCGTCCAGTTGCTGTCTTGGGTGGTGAAACAGGAATGCCGCGACGCCTTGATGACAATGCGCCGGCGAAGGGTTGCTTTTTCAGGATGCGTTTTGTGGTGCCGCTCCGGCATGATCGAGCAGCCGCTGCGCCATATGCGCGCCGACCACTAGATGCGTGCAAAGCCGGCCGGCGAGCGCCGCCAGCAATGGCTCGAACTTGCTGTCCTCCTGCACCACCATCAGGCGTTTTTCGATGGCGCGCAGCGAGGCGAGGTCAGCCGAAATGACCCGGCGGTTATAGCTGCAGTCGAGCGCCTCGCCCTTGGCGTCGATGATCTGTCCGGCGATCACGCCGGCGGCGCCGATACCGCGCAGCGCGGCCATTTCGTCCGGGTTGAGCGCGCCGCATTTGACGACGTGGCTGTCTGCATCGACGGTGCCGACGGAGAAAAGCGCGAGGTTGCAATCGCTGATGCCGGCCAGTTGTTCGCGGATCACCGGCTCGGCGCGCAGCGCACGCGCCAGCTCTTCCGTCGACAGCACCAGCGGCGCATAGAAATTAAGCCCCTTGGCGTTGAGGCGCCGCGCGATCTCCATGGTGCACTGGTCGGGCCGATAGGAGTAGGGCGCGCCGAGATTGCCGCAGAGCTGCACCACCGTGACATCCTGCAGGTCGGCATAGGACATGATGTCGGCGATCGTATAGACGGTGCGGCCCCAGGCGACGCCGATGCGGTCGCCCTTCTTGACCAGTTCGAGAAAGACGCTCGCCGCCAGCACGGCGATATCAGTCGACGGGTCCGGGATATGGCCGTTCTCCGGCGCGATCCAGACCGCGTCGAGTTTCAAGGCGTCCTCGAGCCTGCGCGCCATCACGTCGTCGGTGAACAACTGGGTCGAGGTCGAGATGTTGACGATGCCGGTCTCGCGCGCCTTGCGCAGATACATGGCCACCGAAGCACGCGAAATGTTAAGCTGGCTTGCAACCTGGTCCTGCCGCAGGCCATGCGCATAGTAGAGCCAGGCGGCTTTGTGAATGAGTTGTTCTGCCGGTCGGATCGCCATGCCGCCTCCTCGGCTGACATTAGTCACGGCTCTCGACAAAAGTCAAATTGGCATGCGTGAGTGCGATCGCCTCTAAACAAAACGCATCCGGGATGGTCGTTCTACAAAGCCAGGACAGCATAGCATTTTCGGCCATTCAGGGGGATGGCTTGACGAGAGCCCTAAGGTTAGAAAGCTCGAAAAGGACTTTTTGGGGAGGACGGGATGGGCAATCCTTACGAACAGGATCTCGACAGGAACGCGGCCAACCACCAGCCGCTGACGCCGCTCACCTATCTGGAGCGCGCGGCAAGGACGTATCCCGACCACATAGCCATCATCCACGGCCGCCAGCGCATCAGCTACCGCGATTTCTGGCGCCGCTCGCTGAAGCTCGCCTCGGCGCTGCAAAAGCACGGCATCGGCAAGGGCGACACGGTCACCGTGATGCTGTCCAACACGCCGCCAATGCTGGAGACGCATTTCGGCGTGCCGATGACCAAGGCGGTTCTGCATTCGCTCAACACCCGCCTCGACGCCGCGGTCATCGCATTCCAGCTCGACCATGCCGAGACCAAGGTGCTGATCGTCGACCGCGAATTCTCCGGCGTCGTCCGGCAGGCGCTCGATCTGGCCAAGGTCAAGCCGCTGGTCATTGACTATGACGATCCCGACTACGCCGCCGACGCCCCCTATCCGAAGGGTGAGCGGATTGGCGCGCTCGACTATGAGGATTTTGTCGCCGGCGGCGATGAGGATTTCGCCTGGTCGATGCCCGACGATGAATGGGACGCCATCTCGCTCAACTACACCTCGGGCACGACGGGCAATCCGAAGGGCGTCGTCTATCACCATCGCGGCGCCGCCCTGATGGCCTACACCAACACCATCCATGCCGGCATGGCCAAGCACGCCGTCTATCTCTGGACGCTGCCGATGTTCCACTGCAATGGCTGGTGCTTTCCATGGACGCTGGCCGTCCAGGCCGGCACCCATGTCTGCCTTCGCTGGGTGCGGCCGAAGCCGATCTACGATGCTATCGCCGATAACGGCGTCACCCATCTCTGCGGCGCGCCGGTCGTCATGTCGGTGCTGATCAATGCCAAGGATGAGGATAAGCGCACGTTCGCGCAGACGGTGACCTTCAACACCGCGGCCGCGCCGCCGCCAGAAGCCGTGCTGTCGGGCATGGCCGATGCCGGTTTTGCCGTCACCCATCTCTATGGCCTGACCGAGACCTATGGCCCGGCCGTGGTCAACGAATGGCACGGCGAATGGGACGATCTTGCCAAGGGCGAGCGCAGCGCCAAGAAGGCAAGGCAGGGCGTGCGCTATGCCGCGCTCGAAGGCCTGACCGTCATGGATCCCGAGACGATGCAGGCGACGCCGGCCGACGGCGAAACCATCGGCGAGGTCATGTTCCGCGGCAATATCGTCATGAAGGGCTATCTCAAGAACCGCAAGGCGAGCGACGAAGCCTTCGCCGGTGGCTGGTTCCATTCCGGCGATCTCGGCGTCATGCATCCCGATGGCTACATCCAGCTCAAGGATCGTTCCAAGGACATCATCATTTCGGGTGGCGAGAACATTTCCTCGATCGAGGTCGAGGATGCGCTCTACAAGCACCCGTCCGTCGCCTCCTGCGGCGTTGTGGCGCGCCATGACGACAAATGGGGCGAAGTACCGGTTGCCTATGTCGAGCTGAAGCCCGGCAAGACGGCGACCGAGGCCGAGATCATCGAGCACTGCCGTTCGCTGCTTGCCCGCTTCAAAGTGCCGAAGGCGGTGATTTTCGCCGAGATTCCAAAGACCTCGACCGGCAAGATCCAGAAATTCCGGCTGCGGGAAATGGCCAAACTCGCCTGAAGCGCCGGCGGCTTCTTCAAAAATATGTTGAGTTGCCCGCATCCTTGGGCCGCTTGGTGACGTCTGTTGGATGTCACCATCTGTCACTATCTTGTACGCGTACGTCGATTTCGCGTTGACATCCCATCTTCTTCAATTTACGACTGACGAAAATTGAAATTCGTCACTTGTCAAACGAAAGAGCTATGTCCGAAGCCGCCAACATCATGGTCGATGCCGCCAGACAGGAGAATGTGACGCGCATTCTCGACTGCGCCGAGCGCCTGTTCCGGCACTACGGCTACGGTAAGACCAATGTTGCCGACATTGCCCGCGAGCTCGGCATGTCGCCGGCCAACATCTACCGTTTCTTTGCCTCCAAGGTTGAAATCCACCAGGCGGTGTGCGGCCGGATGCTCGGGGCCAGCTACAACATGGCCTACGAGATCATGCGCCTGCCGATTGGTGCCGAGGAGCGGCTTCGTCGCTACATCCATGCGCAATACAAGATGACGCTGGAGACCATGCTCGATGCGCAGAAGGTCCATGAGATGGTCATCGTCGCGCTGGAGCGCGACTGGGGCGTCATCGACAAGCACATCGACAGCATCCACGATCTCTTCGCGGAGGTGATACGCGAGGGTATCGAGACCGGCGAGTTCGCCGAGCAGGACCCGGTGACCGCGTCACGCTGCTTCGGCGCCGCCACAATCATCCTTTGCCATCCGCAGATGGTGGCGCAGTGCCTTGCCAAGACCAACCGGGCGATGCCCGACGACCTGATCGACTATGCGATCAAGGCCTTGAAGAAATAGCCGCCGCCCGCCGGGCGCCGGTCGACAGTTCATCTCCAGTTCGGGAGTGCCAAGGTGTCTTTGTCCCATTCCATTATCCGCCGGTTGCCGGTCGCGGGCCTGTTCGTCGCGGCGCTTGGGCTTGCCGGCTGCAGCCAGGAGAAGGCCGAGGTCAAGGAGATCATCCGCCCGGTCAAGGTCGTCGAAATCGCCCAGGTGCATGACTCCCGCATGCTCTCCTATTCGGGTTCCGTGCGGGCCCGCACCGAAAGCGCCCTGGCTTTCCGCGTCAACGGCAAGATCACCGAGCGCCTTGTCGACATCGGTCAGCACGTGGCGCCGGGCGATGTGCTCGCCCGTATCGATCCCACCGACTACGACCTTTCGGTAAAAAGCGCGCAGGCAGCGCTTGATGCCGCCGAACGGCAGGTCGAGACGACGGAGCTAGCGCGCAAGCGCGCCGAGCAGCTTTTCACCAAAAACTTCGCGCCGAAATCGCAGCTCGAACAGGCGACGCTGACCCATGACCAGGCGGTCGCCACGCGCGACTCCGCCCGTTCGTCGCTTGACCAGGCCAAGAACCAGGTCGGCTATACCGACCTCAAGGCCGACAGGGACGGCATCGTCACGGCTGTCAACGCCGATGTCGGCCAGGTGGTCGGCTCCGGCACGCCTGTGGTCACTGTCGCGGTCGACGGCGAAAAGGAAGTGCTGATCGCGGTGCCGGAAATGGAGATCGCCGAGTTCAAGCCGGGCAAGTCAGTCAAGGCGGGCTTCTGGTCCGACAGCACGCTGGCGCTCGACGGCAAGGTCCGCGAGGTTGCCGGCAGCGCCGATCCGCAGTCGCGCACCTTCGCCGTCCGTGTCAGCCTGCCCAATGATTCCCGCGTGCTTCTAGGCATGACCGCCAATATCGAGGCCTCGGCCGCCAACGAGAAGCAACTGGTTTCGATCCCCTTGAGCGCCTTGGCTGAGAAAGACAGCCAGTCGATCGTCTGGACCGTTGATCGTGGCGCCGACACCGTTCATGCCCGTCCGGTGACGGTTGCCAAGTTCGCCGCCGATGGCGTGCGTGTGGCCGAGGGATTGAAGCCCGGCGATATCGTGGTCGCCGCGGGGACGCAGTTCATGACCGAGAATCTCAGGGTGAAGCTCGCCGGCGGCGTGGCGCAGCAATCAGCGTCCGCCGAGGGCGACGACGCCAGCCGGCTGCGCTGAGGACAGATAGGTCGGCCGCGCGTTCTCGCGGCCGCAGGTTTCCGGGCGGCGTGCGCCCGAAGGTTGAGACGTCACGGCCGATGTACCCCCGCATCGACTTAGCGTCCCACCGCGATGAGTGTCTCTCCGCTCGGAAGGCCTCGCCGCCCGGAAGCCAGATCGAACGCAGATGATTTCGTTTCGCGCGCGGCGCTTCTTCGAAGTGCCAGGCGCCGGCAAACAAGCAAAGTGGACCTGCAACGATGACGACCTCCACTGAAGAAAAGCGGCCCTTCAACCTGTCGCGCTGGGCCATCGGCCATCCCTCCATCGCGCGCTTCCTGTTCGGGCTGATCATCATCGCCGGAGCCCTCGGCCTGATGCGCATGGGCCAGAAGGAAGACCCCGATTTCACCTTCCGGGTAATGGTCGTGCAGGCGATTTGGCCGGGCTCCTCGATCCAGGAGATGGAAGACCAGGTCGTCAACAAGATCGAGCGCAAGCTGCAGGAAACACCGCATCTCGACTTCGTGCGATCCTTCACGCGCGCCGGCAGCGCCATCATCACCGTGCAGATCAAGGGCGACACCAACGCCGCCGAGGTGGCGGACGCCTTCTATCAGGTGCGCAAGAAGGTCGGCGACATTTCCGGCGACCTGCCGCAAGGCCTGCTCGGTCCCTATTTCAACGATGAGTTCGGCGACACCTTCATCACCCTGCATTCGATCAGCGGTGACGGCTTCTCCTATCCGGAGCTGAAGAAGTTCGCCATCCAGGCGCGCGACATGCTGTTGACCACGCCTGGCGTCGAGAAGGCCGTCATCATTGGCGATCAGCCGGAAAAGCTCTATATCGACGTTTCGTCCAAGGCGCTCGCCGAGCGTGGCTTGACGCTGCCCGACCTGCAGAACGCTATCAAGGGCCAGAACAATGTCGATCCGGCCGGTGCCGTCGACACCGGCGTCAATTCGGTGCGCATCTCCGTCGAAGGCGACGTCACCAAGGCCGCCGATATCAGGGAATTGCGCCTGCGTGCCGGCGGGCAAGTCACCCGTCTCGGCGACATCGCCACCGTGACCTCCGGGCTCGAGGATCCCTTCCAGCGCAAATACCGTTTCAACGGTCATGACAGCGTGCAGCTTGGCGTCGTCATGGCCAAGGGTTTCAAGGTCACCGATGTCGGCAAGGATGTCGAGGCGACCTACAAGCGCTTTGAAGAAGCGCTGCCCTATGGCGTGTCGGTCGACCAGATTTCCGACCAGCCGGGCGTCGTCACGGATGCGGTGGCCGAATTCATGCATGCCCTCGGCGAGGCGCTGCTGATCGTGCTTGTCGTCTCGTTCCTGTCGATCGGCTGGCGTTCGGGGCTGGTCATCGCCATCGCCATTCCGCTGGTTCTGGCCGCTACCTTCGCCATCATGTACGAGCTCGGCATCGACCTGCAGCGTATTTCGCTGGGCGCCCTGATCATCGCGCTCGGCCTGCTTGTCGACGATGCCATGATCGTCGTCGAGATGATGGAGCGTAAGCTGGAGGAGGGGCTGGTCAAGATCGAGGCCGCGAGCTTCGCTTATACATCGACCGCATTCCCGATGCTGACGGGCACGCTGATCACCACCGCCGGCTTCATCCCGGTCGGCTTCGCCGCCTCCACGGCCGGCGAATATGTGCGCACCCTGTTCTATGTCGTCGGCATCGCGCTGATCGTCTCGTGGTTCGTCGCGGTCTATTTCACCCCGTGGCTCGGCAACATGATCCTCAAGCAGCGCAAGCATGCCGGCAGCCATCATGATGTCTTCGACACGCGCTTCTACCGCCGGCTGCGCTCGACCGTCGGCTGGGCGGTGCGCCACCGCATAATCGTGCTCGTCATGACGCTGGTGACTTTCGGCACCAGCCTGTGGGCGTTCCAGTTCATCCCGCAGAACTTCTTCCCGCAATCGTCGCGGCCGGAAATCCTGGTCGACCTCTGGCTGCCGGAAGGCACCAGCATCAAGGAGGTCGAGGCGCAGGCCAAGGCGCTGGAAGCCAAGATGATGGACGACAAGGACAAGCGCTTCATCGCCACCTATATCGGCGAGGGCGCGCCGCGCTTCTTCCTGCCGCTCGACCAGCAACTGCGCAACCCAAACTTCGCCCAGATGCTGGTGATGGCCAATGACGAGCCGGCGCGCGAGCGGCTGATCGTCAAGCTGCGCACGGTTCTGGCCGAGGATTTCCCCTCGATCCGCGCCAAGGTCGACCGCCTGTTCCTCGGCCCGCCGACCGGCTGGCCGGTTCAGATGCGCGTCATGGGTCCCGACCGCCAGGAGGTGCGCCGCATCGCCGACCAGGTGAAGGCGAAATTCCGCGAGGATCCGTTGCTGGGCGCGGTGCATGACGATTGGCTTGAGCCGGTGCCGGCGATGAAGCTGGTCATCGACCAGGATCGCGCCCGGGCGCTAGGCGTCACCTCGCAACGCATCCGCCAGATGCTGCAGGCGACCATGGCCGGTGCGCCGCTCGACGACTTCCGCGACGGCGAGGAGACGGTCTCCATCGTTGCCCGCGAGCCGGATGCCAGCCGCAGCCTGCTGTCCTCGGTCGACTCGGTGTATATCCCGACCGATTTCGGCGGCTTCGTGCCGTTGTCGCAGGTGGCCAAGGTGGTGCCGGTGCTGGAGCAAGGCATCGAATGGCGCCGCGACCGCCTGCCGACCATCAGCGTGAGGGCAACGCTGCCCGACGGCGTGCAGTCCAACGATGTCGTCACCAAGATGTACAAGGACATGCAGGGCCTGCGCGACGGCCTGGCGCCCGGCTACAAGATCGAGATCCAGGGCGGTGCCGAGGATTCGGCCGAAAGCCAGGCCTCGATCGCCGCCAAGGCGCCGATCATGCTGGCCATCATCGTGGTGCTCTTGATGATCCAGCTGCAGAACTTCGGCAAGGCGATGCTGGTGCTGGCCACCGGTCCGCTCGGCATCATTGGTGCGGCTGCCGCGCTTTTGATCAGCGGTGCGCCGTTCGGCTTCGTCGCCATCCTCGGCGTGATCGCGCTGCTCGGCATCATCATGCGCAACTCGATCATCCTGGTCGACCAGATCGACCAGGACATCGCCAGAGGCATGGAGCGCTCGGAGGCCATCATCGGCTCGGCTGTGCGCCGTTTCCGGCCGATCGTACTGACGGCGATGACGGCGGTGCTGGCGCTGATCCCGATATCGCGCGCCGTGTTCTGGGGCCCGCTCGCCTACGCCATGATGGGCGGCATCGTGGTTGCCACCGTGCTGACCATCCTGGTGCTGCCGGCAGGTTACGCGCTGTTCTTCGGCCGCGAGCCGAAGAAGGCGGTGAACAGCGAGCAGGCGCCCGAACCAGAGTTGGCGACCGAGCGGCCGCAACTGGCCCTGGCCGCGGAATAGAGCTGTTCTATGGCATCATCCGCCATCGGCTATGGCGGATGATGCGGCGTGACGGCTGCTCCGTTGCGCCGATGAAAATGCTCCCCGCTGCCGATTCTGCAAAACAGAATTCCTTCCCAGGGCCGCAAAGCGGTTCCATCCTGCGCGACACCGGAGCGGCAACGCTCGTCCTCATCAGGGTGTCTTTCCATGACAGAAAAACGGCAATTGCGGCTTGGCGCCTTCATGCGCCCGGTCAGCTTGCACACCGGCGCCTGGCGCTATCCCGGCGCCTATCCCGACGCCAACTTCAACTTCGCGCATCTGAAGCGCTTCGCCCAGACGCTGGAAGCCGCGAAGTTCGACGCCTTCTTCATGGCCGACCATCTGGCCGTGCTCAACATGCCGATCGAGGCGCTGCGCCGCAGCCACACCGTCACCTCGTTCGAGCCGTTCACGCTGCTGTCGGCGCTGGCCGCCGTCACCGATCATATCGGTCTCGTTGCCACCGCGTCGACGACCTTCGACGCGCCCTATCACATTGCGCGCCGTTTCGCGTCGCTCGACCATATCAGCGGCGGCCGTGCCGGCTGGAACATCGTCACCACGTCCAACCCGGATGCGGCGCTCAATTTCGGGCTGGACGAACATGTCGAGCATGACGAGCGCTATCACCGGGCGCGGGAATTCTACGATGTCGTGACCGGCCTGTGGGACAGTTTTGCCGACGACGCCTTCATCCGCGATGCCCAAAGCGGGCTCTATTTCGATCCCGCCAAACTGCATGTGCTGGACCACAAGGGCGAGCACATCTCGGTGCGCGGGCCGCTCAACATTGCGCGGCCGGTACAGGGCTGGCCGGTCATCGTCCAGGCTGGTGCCTCGGAAGCCGGACGGCAGCTGGCGGCCGAGACGGCGGAGGTGATTTTCGCCGCTCATGGCGATCTTGCCGCCGGGCAACGCTTCTTTGCCGACGTCAAGGGCAGGGCACAAAAACTCGGCCGCTCCCGCGACGACATCAAGATCCTGCCTGGTGCTTTCGTCATCGTCGGCGACAGTGTCGAGGAGGCACGGGCCAAGCGGGCGAAGCTCGACAGCCTGGTCTATTACGAGAGCGGCATTGCCTCGCTGTCGATCGCGCTTGGGCATGATGCGTCGGCTTTTGATCCTGACGCCGCTTTGCCTGAAATACCGGAGACCAATGCCTCGAAGAGCAGCCGCGAGCGCGTCATCGAGCTTGCCCGGAACGAAAACCTGACGGTGCGCCAGCTTGCCCAGCGGCTGGGTGGCTATTCCGGCCTCGCCTTCGTCGGCACGCCGCAAACCATTGCCGACGAGATGGAGGAATGGCTGGTCACCGAGGGATCGGACGGCTTCAACATCATGTTTCCCTATTTACCCGCCGGGCTCGACGATTTCGTCGAGAAGGTGGTGCCCGAGCTGCAGCGGCGCGGCATCTTCAGGCGGCAGTATGAGGGATCGACGCTGCGCGAGAATCTCGGTCTGAAGCGTCCGCCCAACCGGTTCTTCGAGAAGACGACGATCCGCAAGGCTGGTTGAGGTCTCGGCTTGAGACCAAAAAAATAGGGCGCGCCGAAGCGCGCCCTATGTCTGATAAATCGGCCTGTCAGATGACGAATATCCAGTTGGCGATCAGCATCACCGCCACGCCGGCGACCAGCGTCAGATAGGGCAGCATGCCTGCTTTCTTCACCGCGAGGTCCGCTCCCGTCATGCCGAGATCGGCCAGCATGTGGTCGGGGAACTTGCCCTTGTCCTGGATGTAGTGGCGGAAGCAGAACACCGGGATGATCAGCGCCGCCGTGATCAGCCCAGCCCACAGCGCCATCGGGTTCCACACCTTGGCGCCGGCACCCATGAAGATGGCGTTGACGTAGGCGAAGATCGCTCCGATCCCGAGAAGCCAGGTCGGCGCTTTCCACGGCCGTGCGATATGGCCGTTGTCGATGCGGTGGATCCAGCCGGCATTGAGGTTGAGGAAGTTGAAGATGATGTAGCCGCAATTCGACACGGCGAGGATGAAGAAGAAGCTCGTCGCGTCGGCCGAGGCGATGGCCAGCACGATCAGGTTGAAGCAGAGGTCGGTCCACATCGCCCGTGTCGGGGCGCCATGTTCGTTGACGTGGCTGAGATAGCGCGGCAGCCAGCCATCGACCGAGCCCTGATAGAGCGTGCGCGAGGAGCCGGCCATCGCCGTCATGATGCACAGGACCAGCGCCAGGATCATCAGCATCACCAAGAGGCTGTGGATGATCTTGCCGCCGCCGACCATGCCGGCCAGTGCATCCGCCACGCCGGAGCCGTCGACGATCGGTGTCGCCAGCATGCCGTTCAAGCCGAGCACGCCCTGGAAGGTGAAGGGCACCAGGATGAACAGAAGCATGCAGAGCAGGCCGGAATAGAAGATGGCCTTGAACGTGTCGGTGCCGGGGTTCTTGAACTCGGAGGTGTAGCAGACGGCGGTTTCGAAGCCGTAGGTCGACCAGGCGGCGATGAACATGCCGCCGAGCACCAGCGTCCAGCCGGCGATGTTCCAGGCGCCCGGGTCCGGCGCATAGGCTGCGGCCAGCGGCACCAGCGGCGAGAAGTTGGCCCAGTTGATCTGTCCGGTGAAGATCGGCACGACGCCGACGATCAGCATCGGGATGATGACCAGCAGGCCGATATATTTCTGCACATTGGCCGTGCCGAGGATGCCGCGATGCTGGATCGAGAAGATGATCAGCATCAGCACCGCGCCGATGAAGAAGGTCGCGTTGAGCGTGAAGGAAACCGGACCCAGCGTGTGGCTGTACAGCGTCCAGTTGCGGATCGCCGGTGTCGCGGCCGCGGTCACCGCGGTGATGGCGTCGGCGGGCGCCGTTCCGGCATGCGCCGCTATATAGGCGACGACATCAGGCGAGGTCTCGGTGAACAACGGCACCGGCGCCAGCGCATTGAGGATATAGGCTGCGGCGATCGAGCAGCCGAGCGACAGCACCGGCGACCAAGCGAACCAGTTGCACCACACCGACAGCGGCGCGATGAACTTGGAGTAGCGCAGCCAGGCGGTGGCGCCGTAGATAGAGGCGCCGCCCGACTTGTTCGGGAACAGGCCGGCGATCTCGGCATAGGTGAAGGATTGCAGGAAGCCCATGATCATGGAGACCGTCCAGATCAGGAAAGCCAGTGTCCCCGTCGTGCCGGCGATGCCGCCGATCGAAAACAGGACCAGCGCCGGAACGCCGCTCGCCACCCAGAAGGCGCCGCGCCAGTCGATATGCCTGAGCAGCTTGCTTTCGGCAGGCTGCTCGAGGGCCGTGCTTATGGTGCTCATGTCAGTGACTTCCCCTTTTTCCAGTGTTCCCCGCCAGCGATGCCTCGGCTTTGCGAAGCTTGCTCCCCGGCACATGACCTTACGACTCCGGTGTTTCCACTCAGTCGTATTTTTTTCTTAGGAGTGAAGATTGATCCGGCGCGCTTTCACGTCAAGCGTTTTGTGACGCCGTGCACATCACGCTTGCGCGCGTACGCAACAATACGTCTCGCGGCACCGCCGGCGCCCGGTTTTGCCTGTCCGGAAGGCAGCAGTCACGAGCGAGGTCTGGTCTTCTGCGGATCGTAATGGGCGAAGGCGACGACGCGCGCCGGCAGCCGCTTGGCATGGCCGTCGAGCTTGCCGATCTCGACTTCGGTACCAACAGCCGCATGGGTGACGTCGAGCCTGGCCAGCGCAATGTTCTTGTTCAGCACCGGCGAGCGCATGCCCGAGGTGACGACGCCGATCTGGGCACGTCCGACATGCACACAATCGCCATGGCCGACCGCGACATTGCTGTCGATGTCGAGCCCGACCAGTTTGTTCTGCGGGTTCTCCTTGCGTCGGATCAGCGCGTCGCGGCCGATGAAATCGTCGGTCTTGCTCTTCAGCGGCACGGTGAAGCCGATGCCGGCCTCGAACGGATCGGTCTGGTCGGAAAATTCATAACCGGCGAAGATCAGCCCGGCCTCGATGCGCACCATGTCGAGCGCCTGCAGCCCCATCGGCTTCAGCCCGTGCGGCTGGCCGGCTTCCCAGATGGCGTCGAACACTTTTTCGGCGTCGCGCGGATGGCACCAGATCTCATAGCCGAGCTCGCCGGTATAGCCGGTGCGCGAGACGACGATCGGAATGCCGTTGCCGCCGCCGATGCGGGCGACCGCGAAGCGGAACCATTCGAGCTCATCGATCGACGGCTGCAGCGGCGAAGTCCAGATCACTTCTCTAAGGATATCGCGGCTCTTTGGACCCTGTACGGCGACATTGTGCATCTGGTCGGTCGACGACCGCACCAGCACGTTGAGGCCGAGCTTTGTCGCCGTTTCGCGCAGCCATTCGCCGGACAGATCGTCGCCGCCAACCCAGCGGAAATTGTCCTTGCCGAGCCTGAGCAGCGTGCCGTCATCGATCATGCCGCCATGCTCGTAGCACATGGCGGAGTAGACGACCTGGCCGACGCCAAGTTTTTTCACGTCGCGGGTCAGCGTGTATTGCAGCAGCGCTTCGGAATCCGGGCCGGTGACCTCGAATTTTCTGAGCGGCGACAGGTCCATGATCACGGCGTCCTGCCGACAGGCCCAGTACTCGGCGATGGCGCCTTCCCTAGCGAAGGAATTGGCCAGCCAGTAGCCCCTGTATTCCGAGAAATTGCGGGTGTGCTTGGCAAAGCTCGAATGAAAGGATGTCTCGCGGGTCATTTTCGGTTCCGAATCGGGCGTCATGCGTCTGGCGATCGCTCGCGAGAATTTGTGCTGGCCGGAATAGGTCCGCACATGGATGTCGGTGAGATCCCAGCCATTGGCCGGCGTCGTGTCGTCGGGACAGGCGGAGGAGACGCAGATGATGTCGGTCAGCGCCCTGAGCAGCACATAGTCGCCCGGCCGCGACCATGGCTCGTCGGAAACCATCACGCCATGCGCATCGATCGCCGTGTTGAAGAAGAAGTTGATCGCCATCCAGCCGGCGCGGGGGTTCACACCTTTGTCCGACAGGGCGCTGTTGAAATTCTCCGAGCAGTTGGTGTGGCCGGGATAGCCGATATCGTCGTAATATTTGGCGGCACACGCCAGTGCGAAGGCATCATGCCGGCCGCATGTGTCCTGCACCACCTCGACCAGCGGCTCCATGTCCTGGTCGTAATATTTGGAATGCAGGCCGGGCATCGGATAGCTCGACCCCATCAGCGTGCGGGTCGTCGTCACATCGAGCGGATGGTCGAGGCCCTTGTCCAGCTTGCGCGCCGAGAAGCACTGGAAATCGGTGCATTGGCGCCCGTCGACATCGATGATCTGCAAATAGTCGCCGGCCTTGACGAAGTAGGATTCCGCCGTTGCCGAATGGACGCGCAGATCGAGCACCGGATCGGCGAGGGGATTGGCCAACTGCGATTTTGTTTTCAGGCGGATCGTGGCGCGGCGCACGATGACGGTGAGCGGTGTCGCCGTATCATGGCCGTCGACCAGCATCGGCCCGCCGGGCGCAGCAATGATTATAGAGCCGTCGCGCGTGACTGTGAAACTCTGTTCCGTACCGGCGGGTGTTGTGCTGCCGAACACGCGCAGCGCCTTTGCCTGATCGAGCACCACCTGCCGGCGCGCCAGTCCGCGGCGCAGGGACGCGAGGCTGTCATCGCCCTCGGCGAGGAGCGCCTTGATGCCCGCGGCATTGCTGTTGGATTTCTCGCCAAAGATGCCGGGATCGGTGATGCCTGTGGTGTCCCAGGCCAGCAACTCGCAGGCCTGGCCGCCTTCGACATTGCGCACCGTGATCGTGTCGCCGGCTTCGACCTCGATCACTACCGCGCCATTGCCTTGGATCGTGTAGCGTTCCAGGCCCGGCGGCAGCGCGATCTGGCCGGGCCTCAGGATGAGGCTCGGTCGCGGCGGTCCGGCTGTGATTGTTGGGTAGGGCGACTGGCTCATCTCAGCCTTGCGGTTCGAGAAACAAGTTTGCCTGTGTGTGAAATTATTTTAGCAGCAAGAATAGCAGCGCGATTGCGTTTGGCAAGGCGAAGGGCGCATCTTCCCTTCTCCGCTTGTGGGAGAAGGTGGATCGGCGCGCAGTGCCGAGATGGTTGAGGGGTGCGTGACGGAGTGCCGTCATTACCAAGCTGGAACACCCCTCATCCGACCGAGCTTCGCTCGGCCACCTTCTCCCACAAGGGGAGAAGGGAGGAGCGCGCACGAGCGCTACGCCAAATCTTCTGAATGCCCGACAACCACGCCATACTCAGCAGCCGAATCCAGCATCGTGTGCCATAGGCTTTCGGCGAAAGTCGCGAACACCAGCACGTTGAACACAGCCTGCCCATCTGCCTGATCATTCCCGCGCCACAGCGTGACGCTGGTGTGATCCATCGACGTGGCCGCCGCCGCACCGACAGCAAACACACTGGGATGCAGATCGATAGACGACATCTTGGCCAACATCGCTCGCGCCTTGGCGCCGGAGACGGCGATCAGCACCCGCGCATGCGATTGGTCGGACAGTGAAGCCGATCCAGCACGGAGAGGAGCGAGCGCCGCCATCGCGTGCTTGCGTCCCTTCGACAGAATGAAAAACTGATCCGGTCCCGACCAGATCAGCGTGGCATCAGCCGTGCCGACCGCCTTCGGCGTTTCTGGAGCGGCAACACCAAAGCGAACTTTGGCGGCCTTGGCCAGCTCCGCCGTCTTGCCGCGCCGCGCCATCACCTGGACGAGGTCGAAATTGCGGATCTCGGTCAGCGTCACGCCGGCATCGCCATGCGCGCCATACCGCCCGACCGCGAGCACGCGATCGAGCGGACTGCGAACGTCCCAGGAAAACTCAGCCACGCTGGCGCCCTCCATCCGGATCGTAGAAAACGGGATTGCAGAGCTCGACGTCATAGTCCTCGCCGCGTATCGGGTCATGCGCATGGACGATCTCGCCGATGCGCTCGCGTCCGCGCTCGACAAGCGCGAGCCCGATCCACTGGTCTGATGTCGGCGAGAAGCAGACCGAGGTGACATAGCCCTGGTCGTTGCCTGGCCCAGGCGTCTGCCCCTTCGGGATGATGTGCGCGCCCGAGCGCAGCCGGCGCGCTCTGTCCGTCGGCTTGATGCCGACCACGACCTGCCGGTCGGGCGCGGCCAGCGCCTCGCGGCCGGCCATGACGCGGCCGATGAAGTCTTTCTTGGTCGACATCATCTTGCCTAGGCCGAGATCGGCGGCCGTTGTCGTGCCGCTCAGTTCCGGTCCGGCGATGTGACCCTTTTCGATGCGCATCACGCCAAGCGCCTCGGTGCCGTAAGGCGTGACGCCGAACGGTTTGCCGGCCAGCATCAGATTGCGCGCCATCGCCTCGCCGTAGCGTGCCGGAACGGAAATCTCGAACGCCATCTCGCCGGAGAAGGAGATGCGGAACAGCCTTGCCTTGATGCCGCCGCGCAAGGCGACTTCGCGCGCGCCCATGAACGGAAAGCCTTCATTGGACAGGTCCTCCGTCGGGTCGACGATCTCCTTCAGCAGGTCGCGGGTCTTCGGGCCGGCGATGGAAAACTGCGCCCACTGGTCGGAGACGGAGGTCAGCTGCACGTCGAGCTCGGGAAACAGCACCTGCCGGCAGAATTCGAGATGCTGCATCACCAGTCCGGCCTTGGCCGTGGTGGTGGTCAGGAAATAATGATCCTCGGCCAACCGTGACGTCGTGCCGTCATCATAGACGATGCCGTCTTCCCGCAGCATCAGCCCATAGCGCGCCTTGCCGACCGCGAGGTTGGAGAAGGTGTTGATGTAGACGCGGTCGAGGAAGGCGCCGGCATCCGGGCCAAGCACGTCGATCTTGCCGAGTGTCGAGACATCGCAGAAACCGACGCCGCTTCGCACCGCCTTGACCTCGCGCGTCACCGATTCCAGCCAGTCCTTCTCGCCGGCGCGGGGGTACCACTGAGCCCGCTTCCAGAGTCCTGTGTCAACGAAAACAGCACCCTGTTCGGCGGCCCAGTGATGCGACGGCGTCAGCCGCGTCGCATGAAAGGTCTCGTCGCGATGATGGCCGGCAAAGGCGCCGATGGCGACCGGCACGTAAGGCGGCCGGTAGATGGTGGTGCCGGTCTCAGGAATGGACTTGCCGGTCACCGCAGCCATGATGGCGAGGCCGGCGACGTTGGACGTCTTGCCCTGGTCGGTCGCCATGCCAAGCGTGGTGTAGCGCTTCAGATGCTCGACCGATTCAAAACCCTCGCGCTGCGCCAGTTCGATGTCGGAGGCGGTGACATCGTGCTGGTAGTCGACGAAGGCCTTGCCCTTGCCGGTGACGTGCCAGAGCGGCGTCAGCGAAAAAGCTTCGTCGTCGGCGACAGGCGCGGTGCCTGCCTTGCCATTGTGTCCGGCATGGTGTGCCGCGGCCGCGCCGGCGGCAAACCCTTGGGCGAGGCAGATGCCAAGTCCGAAATCGCCGTTGGCCGCACCGGCCGCGACCATGCCGGGAGGCGCGCCGTCGGGCACGAAGGCGGCGATGTCGTCGCGCCATTTCGGCCGGCCGCGATGATAGGAGGTGAGCCCGACCGCCGGGTTCCAGCCGCCGGAAACCGCCAGCCCGTCGGCCTCGACTTCGGCGCGTGCGCCGCCGGTCAGCGACACCGCGATCTTTTTGACGCCGTCCTTGCCGCCATCGACGCCGGTCACGGAGCCGTGCAGCACCGGGAAGCCACCCTTGGAGGCGAGCGAGCGATGTGCGGGCGACACGTCAGGCCGCGCGTCGATCACCGCCGCGATTTGCAATCCCGCGCCGAGTGCTGTCTCGACCGTGCGCCAGCCATCCTCATTGTTGGTGAACAGCGCGATGCGCTTTGCAGGAGCGGCGGCATAGCGTCCGACATAGGTTCGCATTGCCGAAGCCATCGTCACGCCGGGGGTGTCGTTGCCGGCAAAGACGATCGGTCGCTCGAGGGCGCCGGCCGCGACCACGCAGCGCTTGGCCACGATGCGCCACATCCGCTGGCGCACCTGATGTTCGGGTGGCGAGGGCAGGTGGTCGTTGACCCGCTCCAGCGCGCCATAGGTGCCGCCGTCATAGACGCCGAACAGCGTCGTGCGGGTCATGATGCGGACATCGGGCATTGCCGCCAGTTCGGCCAGCGTCCGCGACAGCCATTCGGCGGCCGGCAGGCCATCGATCGTGCCGCCATCCGACAGCAGGCGGCCGCCGAACGCAAAATCCTCTTCGCACAGGATGACGCGGGCGCCGCTGCGGCCGGCGGCCAACGCCGCCGCCAGACCGGCCGGACCGGACCCGGCGATCAGCACATCGCAATGCGCCCAGGCCTTGTCGTAGTGGTCGGGATCGGCGACGCCCGCAGCGCGGCCGAGGCCGGCGGCGCGGCGGATCGCCGGCTCATAGATGGCTTCCCAGAACTTCGCCGGCCACATGAAGGTCTTGTAGTAGAAGCCGGCGACGAAGATCGGCGCGAACAGCTGGTTCACCGACATCACGTCGAAGCGCAGCGACGGCCAGCGATTCTGGCTGGCGGCCTCGAGCCCCTCATAGAGTTCGGCCGTCGTCGCCTTGGTGTTCGGCTCGCGCCGTGCGCCGGTGCGCAATTCGACCAGCGCGTTGGGTTCTTCCGAACCTGCGGTCAGGATGCCGCGCGGGCGATGGTATTTGAACGAGCGGCCGACCAGCTTGACGCCATTGGCGATCAGCGCTGAGGCCAGCGTGTCGCCCTGGAAGCCGGAGAAAGTCTTGCCGTCGAAGCGGAAGTTCAGTGGCTCCGAGCGGTCGATGAGACCGCCATTGCCCAACCGGTTTGTCTGCGCGCCGGCCATCACGCGCCGACCTTCGCCGCACCGGCGCCCGCAGCCGGCTCGACCGCGGAAATCTCATGCGTCAACGTGTTGCGGGTGACCTTCAGCCATGCCCGGCAGCCGCCGCCGTGATACCAGTTCTCGCTCATCACGCCGGCGACATTGTCGCGCAGATAGACATAGTCGTAGACCGCTTCCTCACCGGCATCCGCCGCCGGCCGCACCGGTTTGGCGTCGCCGAGATAGGTGAACTCGCCGAGTTCGCGTTCGCCGCAGAAGGGACAGACAATGCGCATGATTTTCCGGCCGTCCTCAGTGCAGGTTCGGTTGGGCGCCCTGGCCCTTTTCGTCGATCATGGCGCCAGTCCGGAACCGGTCGAGGCGGAATCGTGCAGCCTCTTCATGCGGCGTGTCGCGGGCCAGAAGATGGGCAAAGACGAAGCCTGAGCCGGGCGTCGCCTTGAAGCCGCCATAGCACCAGCCGGCGTTGAGATAGAGGCCTTCAACTGGCGTCTTGTCGATGATCGGCGAGCCGTCCATCGACATGTCCATGATGCCGCCCCATTGGCGCAAAAGCCGCACGCGCCCGATCATCGGCATCAGCGCCATGCCGCCCTCGCAGACATCCTCCATCACAGGCAGATTGCCGCGCTGGGCGTAGGAATTGTAGCCGTCAATGTCGCCGCCGAAGACAAGGCCGCCCTTATCCGACTGGCTGACATAGAAATGGCCGGCGCCGAAGGTCATGACGTTGGGGATCAGCGGCTTGATCGCCTCGGAGACGAAGGCCTGCAGCACGTGGCTTTCGATCGGCAGGCGCAGGCCCGCCATATCAGCGACGCGCGACGAGGAGCCGGCGACCGCCATGCCGACCTTGCCGGCGCCGATCCTGCCGCGCGAGGTTTCCACGCCGCTCACCTTGCCGTTGGCATCCCTGACAAAGCCGGTCACCTCGCAATTCTGGATGATGTCGACGCCGAGCTCGCTCGCCGCATGGGCATAGCCCCAGACCACGGCATCGTGCCGCGCCGTGCCGCCGCGCCGCTGCAACAGCCCGCCTTGCACGGGGAAACGCGCATTGTCGAAGTTCAGGAACGGCATCATCTTCTTGACCGCCGCGAGGTCGAGCAGTTCGGCGTCGATGCCGTTAATGCGCATGGTGTTGCCTCGCCGCGCATAGGCGTCGCGCTGCGCGTCGGAATGGTAGAGGTTGATGACGCCGCGCTGGCTGACCATCGCATTGTAGTTGAGGTCTTGCTCCATCCGCTCCCACAGCTTCATCGACAATTCGTAGAAGCCGGTATTGCCGGGCAGGCCGTAATTGGAGCGGATGATTGTGGTGTTGCGGCCGGCATTGCCGGAGCCGATCCAGCCTTTTTCCAGCACCGCGACATTCCTGATGCCGTACTCGCTGGCCAGGAACCAGGCGGTGGCCAGGCCATGGCCGCCACCGCCGATGATCACCACGTCGTAGCGATCTTTCGGCGTGGCGTCGCGCCAGGTGCGCTGCCAGTTCTTGTGGCCGGACAAGGCGGCGCGGGCGAGCGAGAAGATCGAGTATTTCATCAGTTCATTCCGAGGTCGCTCGCACCGGCAGGGAATTTTCTTGACGCATCGGATTTGCCCGAAAACCGTGTGACACTTTTCGGTCCGATGCGCCTAGATATCCAGCGTGTGGTCGCGCTCCCATTGCGTGAAGTGCGAAGCATAGGAATTCCATTCCTGGTGCTTCAGCTTTAGGTATGCCGACGAGAATTCCTCACCCAGCGCCGCCTTGAGTGATTTGTCCTTGTCGAACTCGCGCAGTGCGTCGAGCAGGTTGAGTGGCAGTTTCGGCGCGCCCTTCACCGTGTGGCCGTGCTGGTACATGTCGATGTCGTAGCGCTTGCCGGGATCGGCCTTGGAGCGGATGCCGTCGAGGCCGGCGGCAATGATCACGGCCTGCAAGAGATAGGGGTTTGCCGCACCATCGGGCAGGCGCAGCTCGAAGCGGCCGGGGCCCGGCACGCGCACCATGTGGGTGCGGTTGTTGCCGGTCCACGTCACCGTGTTCGGCGCCCAGGTCGCGCCGGAAATCGTGCGCGGGGCATTGATGCGCTTGTAGGAATTGACCGTCGGGTTGGTGATCGCGGCGAGTGCGGAGGCATGCTTCATGATGCCGCCGAGGAAGTGCTTGCCCTTGGCCGATAGGCCGAGCTCCATCGAATTGTCGGCGAAGACATTGGTCTTGCCCGCCTTGTCCCACACCGAGATGTGGGCATGGCAGCCATTGCCGGTCAGGCCCTGGAAGGGTTTCGGCATGAAGGTGGCCCGCAGGCCGTGCTTCTCGGCCACCGACTTGACCATGAATTTGAAGAAGGAGTGCTTGTCGGCGGTGGCGAGCACGTCGTCGAAGGCCCAGTTCATCTCGAACTGGCCGTTGGCGTCCTCATGGTCGTTCTGGTAGGGGCCCCAGCCGAGTTCCAGCATGTGGTCGCAGATCTCGGCGATGACGTCGTAGCGGCGCATCACCGCCTGCTGGTCGTAGCAGGGCTTCGAGGCCGTGTCGTATTGGTCTGATATAACGCTGCCGTCCGGCGAGATAAGGAAGAACTCGGCCTCGACGCCGGTCTTGACATGCATGCCGTCGCCGGCCGCCTCCGCGATCAGCCGCCGCAATGTGTTGCGCGGCGTCTGGTCGACCTCCTTGTCGTCCATGATGCAGTTGGCGGCGACCCAGGCCACTTCCTTTTTCCATGGCAACTGGATGACCGAGTCCGGATCCGGCACCGCGAGCATGTCGGGATGCGCCGGCGTCAGGTCGAGCCAGGTGGCGAAGCCGGCAAAGCCGGCGCCATCCTTCTGCATGTCTGATATCGCCTGCGCCGGCACCAGCTTGGCGCGCTGGCCACCGAACAGGTCGGTGTATGAAATCATGAAATATTTGACGCCGTTCTTTTTGGCGAAAGCGGCGAGATCGTTCCCCATTATAGTTCCTCGCTTATGGTATTTGGATGCTGTTTTAGAAGCCGTTCTTCCCCGGTATCCAGTTGGTGCCGGCGAGCGGCACGCCGGCCATGGCGGCTGCCTCGATCGTCAGGGCGACGAGATCCTCGGGTTCGAGATTGTGCAGGCTGTTCTTGCCGCAGGCCCGCGCAATCGTCTGCGCCTCAAGCGTCATCACCTTGAGATAGTTGGCGAGCCGCCGTCCAGCAGCGATCGGATCGACCCGCTTCATCAGCTCCGGGTCCTGTGTGGTGATGCCGGCGGGATCGCGGCCTTCATGCCAGTCATCATAGGCGCCGGCCGTGGTGCCGAGCTCGTTATACTCCGCCTCCCAGCGGGGATCGTTGTCGCCGAGCGCGACGAGAGCAGCCGTGCCGATCGAGACCGCATCGACGCCGAGTGCAAGCGCCTTGGCGACATCGGCGCCGTTGCGGATGCCGCCGGAGACGATCAGCTGCACCTTGCGGTGCATGCCGAGATCCTGTAGCGCCTGCACCGCGGGCCTTATGCAGGCGAGCGTCGGCTGGCCGACATTCTCGATGAACACTTCCTGCGTTGCCGCCGTGCCGCCCTGCATGCCGTCGACGACGACGACATCGGCGCCGGCCTTCACCGCAAGCGCGGTATCGTAATAGGGGCGGGCGCCGCCGACCTTGACGTAGATCGGCTTCTCCCAGTCGGTGATTTCGCGCAGTTCGAGGATCTTGATCTCGAGATCGTCCGGGCCGGTCCAGTCGGGATGGCGCGAGGCCGAGCGCTGGTCGATGCCCTTGGGCAGGGTGCGCATTTCTGCGACGCGGTCGGAAATCTTCTGGCCGAGCAGCATGCCGCCGCCGCCGGGCTTGGCGCCCTGGCCGACAACCACCTCGATCGCATCGGCACGGCGCAGGTCGCGCAAATTCATGCCATAGCGTGACGGCAGATATTGATAGACCAGTTGCTTGGAATGGCCGCGCTCTTCCTCGGTCATGCCGCCGTCTCCCGTGGTGGTCGAGGTGCCCGCCAGGGTCGCGCCGCGTCCGAGCGCTTCCTTGGCCGGGCCGGAGAGCGAACCAAAGCTCATGCCGGCAATGGTGATCGGTATCTTCAACTCGATCGGCTTCTTGGCATGGCGCGAGCCGAGCACGACTGATGTGTCGCAGCGCTCGCGATAACCTTCGAGCGGATAGCGCGAGATTGAGGCGCCGAGGAACAGCAGGTCGTCGAAATGCGGCAGCTTGCGCTTGGCGCCGGCGCCCCGGATGTCATAGATGCCGGTCGCCGCGGCGCGACGGATTTCGGAAAGCGTGTAGTCGTCGAAGGTCGCGGATTTGCGCGGCGTCGTCGGCGGGTTGCGATAGGTCATGCTGCCTCAATACGCGTCGGCGTTGTCGATATTGAAATTGTAGAGGGTGCGCGCCGAGCCGTAGCGCTTGAACTCCGATGGCTTGACGCCGGTGACGCCGGCGCGGTCGAGCAGCCCCTGAAGCAGTTCCAGGTGTTCGGCCCGCATCTCCTTGGCGATGCAGTCGGCGCCGAGGCTGTCGACCTTGCCGCGCACGAACAGCCGCGCCTCGTAGATGGAGTCGCCCAGCGCATCGCCGGCATCACCCAGCACCACCAGATTGCCGGACTGCGCCATGAAGGCCGACATGTGGCCGATATTACCGTGCACGACGATATCGATGCCTTTCATCGAGATGCCGCAGCGCGACGAGGCATTGCCCTCGATGACCAGCAGGCCGCCCTTGCCGGTGGCGCCGGCATATTGGCTGGCGTCGCCTTTCACGATGATCGAGCCCGACATCATATTCTCGCCGACGCCGGGTCCGGCCGAGCCGTGCACGGTGATCGTGCTGCCTGAATTCATACCGCCGCAGTAATAGCCGACGCTGCCGCGCACATCGATGGTGACGGGCTGGTCGACGCCGACGGCGACCGAATGGCTGCCCTTTGGATGCAGCACTTCCCACGCCGTTTCGTTGGAACCGGGCGTCAGATTGTGCAGCGCCTGGTTAAGCTCGCGCAGCGACGACACATCGAGATCGAAGATCCGGGAGGCCTGGTCGTGCGACGCCGCCTTTGAAAGTTTGGTTGCCGGCATGAACTCAATGCTCCCAGAAATAGACGGTTGCGGGTTCCGGTTCCCAGACCCTCGCATTGTCTATGCCGGGCAGTTTGGTCAGCGCGCGATATTCCGAGCCGAAGGCGACATACTGGTCGGTTTCGGCCATGACGGCGGGCTTGCAGGCGATCGGGTCGCGCACCACGCCAAAACCGTTCTTGGTGCCGACGACGAAGGTGAAGAAGCCGTCGAGGTCCGAAAGCGTGCCTTCCAGCGCTTCGCCGAGGTTCTTGCCATGCGCCATCTGCGAGGAGAGATAGGCGGCCGCGACCTCGGTATCGTTCTCGGTCTCGAATTTCATGCCCTCACGGATCAGCTCGCGGCGGACATTGTTGTGGTTGGAGAGCGAGCCATTGTGCACCAGGCACTGGTCGGCGCCGGTCGAGAAGGGATGCGCGCCCATCGTCGTCACCGCGGATTCCGTCGCCATGCGGGTGTGGCCGATACCATGCGTGCCGCTCATCTTGCGGACGTCGAAGCGATCGACAACCGCCTCCGGCAGTCCGACTTCCTTGTAGATCTCGACGACGTCGCCGGCGCCCATGATGCGGATGTCGGGGCGCAGCGCCTGGATCGCCTCGCGCGCTTCGTCGATCTTGGCAGGCGCGGTCCTGACAACGGCATGGGTCGACTTCACCGCAATGCTCACGGGCGCACCGATGGCCTTGGCAAGCTCGGTATCGAGGTCGCGAAAATCGCGCGCGGGCTTCGCCGACTGGATGGTGATCTTGGCCTCATTGCTGGAAGGCGCGCCATAGATGGCGATGCCTGCGCTGTCGGGCCCGCGGTCGCTGAGCGATACCAGCATCTCCGACAGCATCGCGCCGAGCTTCGGCTCCAGCGACTTGTCCTTTAAAAACAGTCCGACAATTCCACACATGTCAGCCTCCCGGCGTTTGTAGCTAGAAGATGATGTATCGGATGAGTCCCGCAAATTCAATCATATGAAAAAAATTTTCCTGTAGTTACGTATGTGGCGCAATGCCGCTTTGCGAATTATCACTGCCCTGCGCGGCATTGTGAACCCATTGGGCATGGCGGATACGGGCGAGCTTGTAGGCGTCCAAGATGGATAGCGCATAGATCAGCAAGCCGCCGGCGTGACGGCCGATGAAGCTGGCGTCGGGCGGCGCGATCTTGGCGGTCACCCAAGCCAGGATCACCATGAAGAAAAGGAACTGCAGCCCGCGCACCGGCACGCCCAGAATGACATGGCCGCTTGCCGGCAGCACGATTGACGCGCCGAGGACGAGATAAGGGCTCACCGGTGCCGGCTGCGTATTCAAACTGGTCATGCGGCTTGCCGTTCGCTTTGGTTGATGGCGTCGCGCAGTGCCGAGAGCGAGGTGAGCAGCCGCTCGATCAGCGCTGGATCGATCTGTGCCTCACCGAACGCGGCCTGCCGGAAAACGCCGTAGCGCGCCCGTTCGGCCTCGGCCAGCAGCCACACGATGCGCACGCCGTTTGGCGTGATCAGCAGTTCCTTGGCGCGCCCTTCCGAAAAGGGTTCCAGATGTTCGGCGATGATGCCTTGCGGGAAACGCGTGCCGCGGCGGTCGGTCCGCAGCACCGCCTCGGCCGGAAATCCCGGCGCCTTCGGCAGCGTATGCTGGAGGTGATCGAAATTGGAGAAGGTCGTCGGCGAGCCCGGCCGCATCATCATGTCGAACGTCGCTGGCACGGCTACCTTTTCGGTGATCGAAACGCTGAGCCAGCGCGCCGGGAGTTTTCGTGTCGCCAGCGTGTCGACGATGGTGCGCAACTGGACGCGCTGGCCGTTCCACGAGCCTTCCCAGGTGACGACACCGGCGGTGCCGTCCAAAACATCAGCGGCGTCGGCGACAATGGTGCGTATGCTGGCCTCCTCGGCGGCGAGTGCCGCCAATGCCCTGTTGCGGCTGCGCCGCGCCAGCCACGCAAGATGGAGGACGAGAGCCAGGACAATGACCCCGGCGAGCAGTGCTGATGTCACTTCGGACATTTGTCATGTCTGGCCCGCCAAGGATCGGGGCGGGCCGTCTCCCATCAATAGCCCTGCGGTTTCGGCCACGGCATGGTGAACTGGTCGCCGCGCCGCACGAATTTGTAGCGGTAGAAATGGAACCACAGCGAGATCAGGAAATAGAAGATGGTCATCGCGATCAGCTGCGAGCCGAAACCGAGGAAGATGGCGAAGAAGGTCACCACGCAAAGGCAGAACAGCACGATCGCCGGCAGCGGATGGAACGGGTGCGTGTAGCCACGGCGGATCGTGCCGAGCGGCCACTTCTTGCGGAACATCATGATGTTGATGCTCATGAAGGTGTATTGCAGCACGCCCGACAGGATCGAGAAGGTGATCGCCTGGTTGAGGTCGGCAATGAAGGCGAAGGCAAGCGCGATCGGCAGCAGGAACAGGATCGAGCGGTAGGGCGTGCGGTATTTCGGATGCACCGCCGAGAACCAGCTCGGCAGATAGCGGTCGCGGCCGAGCGAGAACCATGCGCGCGCTGCATCGTTGATGCAGCCATTGGCGGAGGCCAGCGCCGCCAGCAGCGTTGCGATGAACAAGAGGTTTTCCAGCAGCGGGCTGCCGGTCAGCTTGCCGGCGTCCCACAAGGGATAATAGGTGATGCCGAGATATTCCCAGGGCATCAGCGAGGCGCAGACATACCAGGTCATGGCGGCGGCGATCAAAAGCGTGATCATGCCGGCCATCGTGCCGTAGGGCAGCGAGCGGGCCGGCGAACGCACTTCCTCGGCCGCCTGCGTGGTGCCTTCGATGCCGAGATAATACCAGATGCCGAACTGGAAGGCGGCGATGACGCCGATCCAGCCATAGGGCAGCGCATTGCCCGGCGTCACCAACTCGTTGAGCTTCAGCACCGCGCCTTGCGTCCACGGGCTGACCGAGAAGAACAGGATGACGATCGAGACATAGGCAATTGCGGTGATGACGAAGTTGACGTTGAGCGTCATCAGCACGCCGCGATAGTTGAGCCAGGCCAGCACGACGATGGTGGCGGCGATGAAGGAATTGTGCGTGAGCCCTTCGACGCCGGCCTTGGCGACGATGGTGTCGCCCAGCAGGATCGCGTCCGAGACTTCGAGCATCGTGTAGGCGAAGACCAGGAACAGCGCGACGTTGAAGGCCATCAGCGGCCCGACAATATGCTTGGCCTGCGCGTATTGGCCGCCGGCCGCGGCGACCGTCGACGTTACCTCGGAATCGATCATGGCGACCGAGGTATAGAGCAGCCCGACGATCCAGCAGACGATCAGCGCGGCGAGCGCGCCGCCCTTGTCGGCCGAAAAATTCCAGCCGGTGAATTCACCGACCAGAACGATGCCGACGCCGAGTGCCCAGACATGGGCCGGGCCGAGCACCCGCAGCAGTGAAACCCTGTCGCCGTGAATTGCCGGTTCAAGTACGGTCGTCGTCATTGTTCGTCCCCACTCAAATCCGGTGTTTCTCGGAAACGGCTTCAAGCTCGCCTTCGCGTGACGAGGTCAGAACGTCTTCGGAATAGGTCGTGTCGACCTTGAACCAGTCGTAGAGCATCCACAGCGCGAGCACGATCGAGATGCCCCAGCATGCGTAAGAGAGTGAAATCCACATGGTGCGTCCCCGATTGCTTGTCTTCGGAACTCTTACTTGTCGTCGAATTTTTCGTTGATGACGTCGCGATATTCGCGGTCGGAGGCTCGGAACAGGAAGACGAAATAACCGATCAGCACCGCCGCCATGATGATCAGCGTCGGCCAGTCGATGACATAGTGGAACCGGTTCTGGATGACGTCATGCGCCGTCTCGGGCGTGTAGCCGAGCTTCTCCCAGATGGCGGCCATGGTCGGGTTCTGGCCAAGCGCTTCCCAGGTCTTGGCATCGAGCGCGTCGATGGATTTGGCGGCTCCGGCAAGGCCGAGCTTCAGCGGCAGCCACAACGCCACGAAGATGGCGACCACAACGACGACGATATCGAAAACCTGGCCGGCCTTGCTCTGCTCCGGCGGCGTATAGCGCGACATTTCTTGTACCCCTCAGGACTGGCGGTTGCGGGATGCGTCGGCGTTCTTGATGTCGAGGCCGTAGATGAAGTCCTTGTCTTCCTTGTAGTGTTTGACCATCGCCAGGATCGCGGCCGTGTTGAAGATCAGCACGGCGGCAGCGGCGATCGCGACGACGGCCTTGATGCCGGCGTGCGGGATGTATGGCCACGTCATGAACAGGACGAAGAGGATCGTCGCCCACAGGCAGATGATCAGCAGCGCGGATCCGCGCAAATCGGAACGGTACAGCACCTCGATGCGCTGCTGCAGGTCTGACATCGGTTTGTCCCCTTTTTTCGACGCCCCGGTTCCGAATCCACCGCGCATCGCTCTCTTTCAAGAGAGTGAAATTTTTTTCATAAATTCAGGCCGTTTACCGCAATTGTCAAGACGAATTTACGCTGAGTTAACCGTTTGCTTGGGGTGATGAATTTTGCCTGACAATGAAATTATTTGCTTTCAGGGGATTGCGGCCCTCCCGTGTTTGCGGTCAATATTCAACCCAAAGCTCCGGCCTCCAAGCCAAGGAGCGGGGAACAGTGGATTTTTGAACGGAGGACGATCGGATGACGGCATCCTGGAGATTTTCGACCCTGGCGGATCGCCATCGCGCGCTGGGTTCGAAGCTCGAAGACTGGAGCGGCATGGGCACCGCCTGGACCTACGACAAGGATGCTGACGAAGAGTACATCGCCATCCGCACCAAGGCCGGGCTGATGGATGTGTCGGGCCTGAAGAAGGTGCACATCACAGGGCCGCACGCCTCGCATCTCATCGATCTCGCAACCACCCGCGACGTCGAAAAGATCTATCCCGGCAAATCGGCCTATGCCTGCATGCTCAACGAGGCGGGAAAATTCACCGACGACTGCATCCTCTACCGCACCGGCCCGAACAGCTGGATGGTCGTGCATGGCTCGGGCACCGGCCATGAGGAATTGCAGCGCGCCGCGATGGGCCGCGATGTCTCGCTGCGCTTCGACGACAATCTGCACGATCTGTCGCTGCAGGGGCCGACCGCGGTCGACTATCTCGCCAAGCATGTGCCGGGGATTCGCGACCTCAACTATTTCCATCACATGCAGACGCAGCTGTTCGGTTTCCCCGTCATGATCTCGCGCACCGGCTATACCGGCGAGCGCGGCTACGAAATCTTCTGCCGCGGCCAGGATGCTGGCACGATCTGGGACAGGATCCTCGACGAGGGCAAGAGCGTCGGCATCATTCCCTGCCGCTTCACCACGCTCGACATGCTGCGCGTCGAAAGCTACCTGCTGTTCTATCCCTACGACAATTCGCAAAAATATCCGTTCGAGAATGAAAGTCCTGGCGACACGCTGTGGGAACTCGGCCTCGACTTCACCGTCAGCCCCGGCAAGACCGGCTTCCGTGGGGCCGATGAACATTACCGCCTGAAGGGCAAGGAGCGTTTCAAGATTTTTGGCGTGCTGCTCGACGGCAAGGAGCCGGCCGACGAGGGCGCGCCGGTCTATCGCGACGGCAAAAAGGTCGGCGTGGTGACCTGCGCCATGTATTCGCCGCTGGTCAAGAAATCGATGGGCATCGCCCGTCTCGACGTCGACTGCGCGGTCACGGACACCGAGCTCGAAATCCGCAACAAGAGCGGATCGATCAAAGCGACGGCGCAGCCATTGCCGTTCGACGATCCCAAGAAGACCAAGCGCACGGCGAAAGGCTGAGGCATACTCAACAGCGAGAGGTTCGAGGCACGAAGACTTAAATGGCAGCCAAAAGCATCATCAGCCGGCCGGTCTACGGAACGCTCTCTCCGCAGCCCGGCAAACATCATCTTTTCATCGCCGATGCCGAAGGTGCGCTCGCTATTTCAGATATGGCCGCAAAAGCGCCCGCCGGGTTTTTCGATGGCGCCGAAATCGACTTTATCCCGGGTCCGGACAACAAACACGTCGCCACCCTCAAAGCGCTGAAGCCGGCGCAGTTTCATCTCGCGCCATCCTTTGCCAGCCTGCTGCCGAGGCTGAAGCAGACGCTGGGCAATGCGCATATGGGCCTGCGCCTCTACCTCGCCGGCACCGAGGGATTGATCGGCCAGGCCATGCAGGTGGCGCTCGAAGCCGGTATCGACCACACCTCCATCCAGACCGAGCATCGCGGCTCGCTGGCCAGGCGCATGCAGTGCGTTCACTGCAAGGGCATCACCGAGAACGTCACGACACAGCCAGCAGCCTGTTCGCATTGCGGCCTGCTGCTTCTGGTGCGCGATCACTATTCGCGGCGCCTCGCCGCTTTCCAGGGTGTCTGCATCAACGCCGAGGATCGCTCGGAGATCCCTCCAATCGAGGAGGCCTTCCCATGAGCACCGGCACCACCAAGCTCGATGTCGTCGTCAGCGATGTCGTCCCGGTCAACGAACTGGTCACCTGCTTCCATTTCCGTCGCCGCGACGGCGAGCTGTTGCCGACCTTTTCCGGCGGTGCGCATGTCGTGGTGGAGATGCGCGATGGCGATCGCACGAGGCTCAATCCCTATTCGCTGATGGGTTCGCCGCTCGACACGCGCGAATACACGATCTCGGTGCGCCGCGACGATGTCGGCCGCGGCGGCTCGCTGTTCATGCACCGGTCCGTCAAGCCGGGCCTGGAGATGGTGATAAGCTATCCCGTCAATTTGTTTTCGCTCGATCTCAGGGCGAAGAAGCACTTGATGCTGGCCGGCGGTATCGGCATCACGCCCTTCATGGCGCAGACAGCGCAACTGGCGGGCGAGGGCGGCAATTTCGAACTGCACTACACCTGCCGGACCGCCTCTCTGGGCACTTATGCCGACGTGCTGCGGGAGCGCTACGACAGGCGCATCCGGCTCTACCATGACGACCGTGACGAGCGCATCGATCTCGACCGGCTGCTGTCGACGCAGCCGCTCGGCACGCATCTCTATGTCTGCGGCCCCGCTGGCATGATCAACTGGGTGCGCGACCGCGCGGCCGCCTTGGGCTGGCCATCGGAAGCCGTGCATTTCGAGCATTTCGCGGCACCCCAGCCCGGCCTGCCTTTCGACGTCACGTTGGCGGTCAGCGGCAAGACGATCCGCGTTGATGAACAGCAGAGCCTGCTGGAAGCGATCGAGGCCGCCGGTGTCGATCCGCCCTATCTCTGCCGAGGCGGCGTCTGCGGCCAATGCGAAACCAATGTCATCTCTTACGATGGCAAGTTCATCCACAACGACCACTGGCTGAGCGAGGAAGACCACCGCTCGGGCTGCAAGATCATGCCATGCGTGTCGCGCTTCGAGGGCCGGTCGCTGGTGCTGGAAAGATAGGAGGCGAGCTTGGGCATCACCTTTCGCAAGGAAACCTTCCGCGACGATTTCACCTTCAGGAACAGCCCGGAGCACATCAGGCGGTTCCCGTTCCCGTTCCATGAAGACGCCTACATGTATGCGGTCAACATCGAGCCGCACGTCGTCGGGCCGAAGGGCAGCGTGCTGGAGAATCTGATCGATGTCGACGAGCACTACGTCGCCGAGATGCAGGACCGCGCTTTGGTGCTCGCCGAGGATCCGCTGCGCTGCCAGTCGCTGCCGCATATGACGCTGGCCGGCTGGGATCTGCTCGAACTGCTGATGGAACAGCAGGCGCTGGGCTATCCCGAGCATTTCACGCTGACGCGGGACGGCGACCGTTGGCGCTGGATCAACCGGCCGCTCGGCATCGACGACACCTTCACATTCGGCGACACCTCGACCCTGCCTTACGGGCCGATGGAATACATCACCCGCCAGAGCCAGGGCGATTTCTGCATCCTCGATCAGCGCGACGGCAATCTGTGGATGGATGCCGGCATGGTCACCACCCAGGCCGACTGGTCGCTGGATTTCGACATCGGCATGAATTTTTTCGAGTGGCATGCACCGGTGCCGCTGGCGCATGAGAAGGGGATTTTCACGCGGGCGCTGAAATTCCTCACCAACATCCAGCAGGGCAAGCCGGCGCGGCGCCTCAACTGGACGATGACCATCAATCCGCGCCTCGATACCAGCCCGGAAAATTACCACAAATGGGGTCCGGACCGGACGACCGTGACGCCCGAGAATGTCGGCGACAAGGTGCATCTGCGCGTCGAGCTGCAAAGCTTCTGGCGGCTGCCGCGCTCCAACGGCATCGTCTTCCCGATCCGCTGCTACCTGATCAAGATGGACGAGCTGGTGACGCAGCCGAAATGGGCACGCCGCCTGCACCGCGTCATCCGCGACCTGCCCGAGGAACTCGCCACCTACAAGGGTCTGACACGGTACCGGCCGACGCTGGTCGAGTGGCTGTCGAAGCTGGATGATGGGAGCGCGACCAGCCCGGGTTTTGGGCCCGATTAACCCGCGCTGTTCTGCGGATAGCAGATGATCGACAGATACCGCATCGGCAGTTTCGTCAGCTGCTCCGGGCCGTGCGGCGCGTCGGCGTCGAAGAACAGGCTGTCGCCCGGCTTCATCGGATAGAGGTTGCTGCCGTGCCGGTAAACGACTTCGCCCTCCAACATATAGAGGAACTCCATGCCCTCGTGCTGGAAGGTCGGGAACACATCCGAATCCTCGGTCAGCGTGATCAGGTAGGGTTCGACGACGACACCGCTGGTGTTCGACCCGATATGGCCGAGCAGATTGTACTGGTGGCCGGCGCGCGTGCCGCGGCGCTCGACATCCAGGCCTTCGCCGGCCTTGACGAAGACAGCGCTGCGCTCCTCCTCGAAGCGGCGGAAGAAGGCGGTGACGGGAACGCCGAGCGCCCGCGACAGCGCCTGCAGCGTGGTCAGCGACGGCGAGGTGATGCCGTTCTCGATCTTCGACAGCATGCCCAGCGAAATGTCGGTGGCGACGGCGAGATCGGCGACGGTGATACCGAGCTTCTTGCGGAACGCCCGCACCTCGCGGCCGATAGCCACCTCCAGAACTTTCTCGCGTGTGTCGCGGATGGCGTGTGGGTTCTGCGTCAGCGGTGCGCGGATGGTCTTGCCGTCCGCCGAGACCTTTGGCTGGGGCTTCGGCTTGGCACCGGCAAGCCCGGCCTTGGAACTGTCTTTCGCCATGTCGCTCCCGGATTTCGCGGATTAATTTCACTCAAGGTGAACATCAGAGCTGGCGATACAGCAGCGCGGCGGTGTCGGCAAGCCGTCTTAAGTGCCATCGGACGATCCCATGGATTCTGTCCGCGTAGGTTTTTCGCCAGGAATCCTTTGCGGGCAAACGCTGTTCCCGCAGATGTCAGTTGACAGCACCGAAGGGCCAATTAGTGTCACTGTCAGTGAAATTTGTTTCGCTGGGGAAATCAAAAAATGAGGAGGCCCTTGAAATGAAAACGCGTGTTGCCGTCATCGGCGCCGGACCGTCCGGCCTGGCACAGCTCAGGGCCTTCAAGTCGGCTGAGGACAAGGGCGCCGACATCCCTGAAATCGTTTGCTTCGAAAAGCAGTCGGACTGGGGCGGCCTGTGGAACTATACCTGGCGCACCGGCCTCGACGAGCATGGCGATCCCGTGCATGGCTCGATGTACCGCTACCTCTGGTCGAACGGGCCGAAGGAATGCCTGGAGTTCGCCGACTATACGTTCGAGGAGCATTTCGGCCGGCCGATCGGCTCCTATCCGCCGCGCGCCGTTTTGTGGGACTACATCAAGGGCCGCGTCGAAAAATCGGGCCTGCGCAAATGGGTGCGCTTCAACAGCCCGGTGCGCATGGTGACCTTCTCGGACGAGACCAAGAAATTCACCGTCACCGCGCATGACCGCGCCAACGACGTCACCTATTCCGAAGAGTTCGACAACGTCGTCGTCGCCTCAGGCCATTTCTCCGTCCCCAACGTTCCCTATTTCGAGGGCTTTGCCACCTTCAACGGCCGCATTCTGCACAGCCATGATTTCCGCGACGCGATGGAATTCAAGGGTAAGGACATATTGATCATCGGCCGCTCCTATTCGGCCGAGGACATCGGTTCCCAATGCTACAAATACGGCGCCAAATCCATCACCTCCAGCTATCGCTCCAAGCCGATGGGCTTCAAATGGCCGGAGAATTGGAAGGAGGTGCCGCTGCTGCAGAAGGTCGTCGGCAAGACAGCCCACTTCAAGGACGGTTCGACCAAGGACGTCGACGCCATCATCCTGTGCACCGGCTACCTCCATTCCTTCCCCTTCCTCACCGACGACCTCAAGCTCAAGACCGCCAACCGCATGTGGCCGCTCGATCTCTATGAAGGCGTGGTGTGGGAAAAGAATCCGAAGCTGTTCTATATCGGCATGCAGGACCAGTTCTACACCTTCAACATGTTCGACGCGCAGGCCTGGTTCGCCCGCGATGTGATCATGGGCCGCATCAAGCTGCCGTCAGTCGAGGCGATGGCCGAGCACAGCGCCAAATGGCGCGCCCGCGAGGAAACGCTGGAAGACGCCGAGCAGATGATCTGGTTCCAGGGCGATTATACCAAGGAATTGATGGACCAGACCGACTATCCCGGCTTCGATGTCGAGGCGGTCAACCAGACTTTCATGGAATGGGAACACCACAAGGCGGAAGACATTATGGGCTTCCGCGACCACGCCTACCGTTCGCTGATGACCGGCACCATGGCGCCGCTGCACCATACGCCCTGGCTGCAGGCGCTGGACGATTCCATGGAGAGCTATCTCGAGGTGAAGGGCGTCGCGGCGGAGTAGCCGCGGCGCATCTTCCAACCTAGAGCCGCTCACCGCTCACCGCTCACCGTTTAACGGAAACGGTGAGCGGCTCTAGCGCTTTGTTTTTGAAGAAATTCCGGACGGAAAACCGCTCACACTTTCCTGGAATTGCTCTAACCCAGCCTTGCCCGCGCCTTCGCCGTCCAGGCGTTGAACAGCCGGTCGGCGACGATGCCGATGAAGGCGATTGCCAGGCCCGCGACAATGCCGCGGCCGGAATCGGCTTTGGACAGCGCGATGAACACCTCCTGCCCGAGGTCGCGCGTGCCGACCATGGCGCAGATGATGATCATCGCCAGCGCCATCAGGATGGTCTGGTTGACGCCGAGCATGATCTCGGGAAGCGCCAGCGGCAATTGCACGCGAAAGAAGGTCTGGCGCGGCGTGCAGCCCGACACCTTGGCCGCCTCGATCAGAGCCGGCGGCACCTGTCTTATGCCGTGATTGGTGTAGCGGATCGCCGGCACCACGGCGAAGGCTATCGTTGCAATCATGGCGGTCACGTCGCCGACTCTGAACAGCATCACCACCGGGATGATGAAGCAGAAGGACGGCAGTACCTGCAGCGTGTCGATGATGGGCGTGACGATCTTCTCGAAGCGGTCGCTGCGCGCGGCCATCAGCCCGACCGGGATGCCGATCAGGCATGCGATGAAGGCCGAGATGCCGCAGAGATAGACGGTGGCCATGGTCTTTTCCCACAGTCCGGTGACGGCGCAGAAAGCGGTCAGCGCGGCGACCAGGGCCGCCAGGCGCAGGCCCGAGAGCTGATAGCCGGCAAGGCCGAGCAGGAACACCGCGCCCAGCCAGGGAAAGCCTTCGCAGAAGGCACGCACCGGGTTCAGCACGTTGAGGATCAGCGCCACGCGAAAGGCTTCGATCGCATCGAAGAAGTTGATCGTCACCCAGTTCACCGCTGCCTTCCACAGCGGCGCGGTGGTGAAGGTGATCGCCTTCGGCACCGCCGCGAAGGCCGGCACGAACAGGCCGAGCAGCGTGGTGACGGCAAGGATGGCGATGGCCAGCGACAGATTGGGATGGCGCCGCCAGAAGCTCGGGTTCGCCGCCTGATGAACATGGCCCTTCGCCTGCTTGTGGGCGATGGCCTGACTCAGCCGGTCGAGCGCGATCGCCAGAGCCACAATGGCGAGACCAGCCTCCATCGCCTCGCCAACCTTCAGCGCGCGCAGCGCCAGAAGCACGTCGTAGCCGAGGCCGCCGGCGCCGATCATCGAGGCGATAATGACCATGTTGAGCGCCAGCATGATGACCTGGTTGACGCCGACCATCAGCGTCGGCCGCGCCGAGGGCAACAGCACCCGCCAGAGTTTCTGCCGCGCCGTGCAGCCGGCCATGTCGCTGAATTCGCCGATCTCCAGCGGCACGCGGGTGAGGCCGAGCATCGTCGCCCGCACCATCGGCGGCGTGGCGAAGATGGCGGTGGCGATCATCGCCGATACCGGGCTGTTGCCGAACAGGAGCAGCATCGGGATGAGATATGCGAAGGTCGGGATCGTCTGCATCAGGTCGAGGGCAGGGGAGACGATGAGCCTTTCCGCCCAAGGCTTGCGCCAGGCCCAGATGCCGGCGAACAGGCCAGTGACGATGCAGAACGGCACGGCGATGGAGATCAGCGCCAGCGTCAGCATGGCGCTGGTCCATTGGCCGAACAGTGCGATGTAGAGGAAGCAGCCGCCGACCAGCAGGCTGAGTTTCCGACCGCCTACGGCATGTCCGGCGATGAAGGCGACGGCGCAGACGCCAACCCAGGAGAGGCGCGGCAGTACATAGGCGTCCGCGCCATGGCCGATCTTGAAATTCTTGGCCAAGAGATTGAGCGCGAAATCGAGCGGCACGCCGAGCACCGCGGTGATCGAGCGCGTCAGCCAGGACAGGTTCGACTTGATCCAGCCCATCAGCGCGCTGACCCAGTCGGCGACCGGTACGACGGCGCTGGCCGGATAGTTGACAGCCCAGGGGACACTGTCCTGCAGCAGGAACACCAACAGCACAGCGGCAAGGGCCGCCGCCCAGACGAGCAGCCACCGCTGAAGTGGCGGCCTGGCCTCGCTGGCGCTTGCCGCCACCGTCATGCGCCGGCTCTCGCGTGCTCGATGCCGGCCAGCAGATCGATGACCGCTTGCGGCGTCACTTCGCCGATCGGCTTGCCGGTGCCGTTGATCACCGCGAACGGCTTGCCGGCCGAGACGATGTTGGCCGAGAAACTGGCGATCTTGGCATCAGGCGAAACCGTGCCGCCATGCTCCGAACCATCGCAAGTCCGCATCAGGCTGCGCGCCGAAATCACCTTGGCGCGGTCGACGTCGCGGGTAAACTCTGCGACATAGTCGGTCGCCGGATTGACCACCAGTTCCTCCGGCGTGCCGATCTGGATGACCTCGCCGTCCTTCATGATGGCGATACGGTCGGCCAGCCGGATCGCCTCGTCGAAATCATGGGTGATGAAGACGATGGTCTTGTGCAGCATGGTCTGCAGCCGCATCAGCTCGTCCTGCATCTCGCGCCGGATCAGTGGATCCAGCGCGGAGAACGGCTCGTCGAGGAACCAGATCTCCGGTTTGGTCGCCAGGCTGCGGGCGATGCCGACGCGCTGCTGCTGGCCACCGGACAATTCGCGTGGGTAGAAATGCTCGCGGCCGCGCAAGCCGACCAGCTCGATGACCTCGCGGGCGCGCGCCTCGCGCGTTGCCCGGTCCTGCCCCTGGATGCCGAGCGGAAAGGCGATGTTGTCGAGCACATTGAGATGCGGCAGCAGCGCGAAATTCTGGAACACCATGCCCATGCGGTGGCGGCGCAATTCGATAAGCGCCGCATCGGAAATCTTGAGCAGGTCCTTGCCCTCGAATTCGATCTTGCCATGGCTCGGCTCGACCAGCCGCGACATGCAGCGCACCAGCGTCGATTTGCCGGAGCCCGACAGGCCCATGATAATGAAGATCTCGCCCTGGCGAATTTCGAGATCGACGGCGCGCACGGCGCCGACCAGTCCGGCAGCATTGACATCGGCCATGCTGGCCTTGCCGTCGCGCTCGCGGATGAAACTGGCCGCGTTCGTCCCGAACAGCTTCCAGACATTGCGGCAGGCAAGTTTTACCGGGCGATCGTTGGTGCCTGGTTGGGTCGATCCCTGTTCAGTCGTCATCCAATCGTCCTTCTGGAACATCAAGACTTGGGACCCGGCCGATCAACGGCCGGGTCTCGCTTTCCAGTCGGAACGATCACTGCGCCCAGGCTTTCCAGTCTGCCTCGTGGGCGGCGATCCAGGCGGCGGCGACATCTTCCGGCTTCTTGCCGTCAAGGTCGATCTCTCCGCTCATCTTGTTGAGCTCGTCGGTATCGATCGTGAAGGCCTTGGCCACCTTGTAGGCGACCGGCCATTTGTCCTTCATGCCGTTCCAGGCATATTTCCAGATCTCGCCATGCGGCTTGCCGCAATCATATTTGGCGTCGGGGTTCACGCCCCATTTCGGATCGTTGTAGCATTCAGGCGTGTATTCGGGGAACTGCACCCATTCGCCCTTGTACTTGGCCGGCGCCCAGTGCGGCGAATAGATCCACAGCATGATCGGCGCCTTGCGCTGATAGGCGGAATCGAGTTCGGCGAACATCGCCGCATCGGTGCCGGCATGGATGACGGTGAAGGGCAGTTTCAGTGCCGCGACGCGCTCGTCGTCAAAGCCTTCCCAGGTCACTGGGCCGCCGAGATAGCGCCCCTTTGGTGCGGTCTCCGCCGTCGAGAACGAAGCCGCGCATGTGGCGTCGAGCAAGGCATGCCAGTCTGGCAAGGTTGGGCATTTCTCCTTCATGTATTCAGGAAACCACCACTCTTCCTTGGCCTTCGGGCCGAGCTTGCCCAGCCGCTCGGTCTGGCCGGTCGCATCGGAGGCCTTCATCGCCTCGCCGGCTGTCGTGTCCCAGAACTCCAGGCCGACATCGAGGTCGCCATTGGTGAGGCCGGTGGTCAGGCTGGAGAGGTAGTCGGCGGTCGGGTATTCAACGGTATAGCCGAGCTTTTCCAGGATGCCGCCGAGGATCTTGGCGTTGAGATTGACGCTGGTCCAGTCGAACAGCGCGATCTTGATCGGGTCGTTGGATTCCGGTGCGGCGGCCTGGGCGGAAGGTGTCAGCAGACTCAGCGTTGCGAGCGCAACGGCGCCCATCGATAGTTTTGAAACTCGACTGCGAAATGACATGCTTGTTCTCCTTCAAGCTGTGACGGTTATCGGTCGTTCCCTTCTTGCGGCTTTTCTTGATTGTGTTGGAAAGGCGGTTCGCTGCGCAAGTCCGTCGGCGCCAAAATTGTCGCCCTGGCCTTGGCCAGCGCAGGCAAGATGGTGCTCAATTCTCGTGATGATGGAATATGCCGTCCGCGTCATGGCTGCCGACAGACCGCTGGTGGAGCGATCATCTGCGGATCAATTGCCAGTCTTGCGGCGCCCGGCAAGGTGCAAGCCATCAAGGTCCCATGATCTCGGCTGTCGGCATGGCAAGCCCCATCTCGCCAAGCCCTTTCATAGGATGAAATTATATATACCAACGTTCATCTCGCGCAACGACTAACGCTTCGCAGATGCACAAATTCAGACTGCAGGCGAAGTTCGGCGAGATGTGGCCCTACCAGCAGACGTAGCCGCCATCGACGATCAGGTCGAGGCCGGTGACGAAGCTCGACGCGCGGCTGGCCAGGAACACCGTCGGCCCGACCATTTCCTCCGGCGCGGCCATGCGCCCCATCGGCGTGTCGCGCTTGAAGATCTTGATCTCCTCCGCCACCTCCGGCCGCTTGTTCATCGGTGTCAGCGTATAGCCTGGGCTGACGACATTGACGCGCAATCCGCGATCAGCCCACTCCATGGCAAGGCTCTTGGACATGTGGATGACGGCGGCTTTCGAGGAGTTGTAGTGCGCCTGCGTCAATCCGCGATTGACTATAGTGCCGGACATCGAGGCGATGTTGATGATCGAGCCTTCGCGGCGCGCCAGCATCTTGCGGGCTTCGGCCTGGCAGGACAGGAACACGCCGGCGACGTTGACCTCGTGCACCTTCTGCCATGTCTCGAGCGACAAGGTCTCGGCCGGTTCCGAACCGGCGATGCCGGCATTGTTGACGGCAACGGTCAATGCACCGAGTTCGGCCTCGACGCGATCGATTGCCGCCGCCAGATCGCTCGCCGAAGCGACCGTGCCGGTCAGCACCAAAGCCCTGCGGCCAAGTGCCGTGACTTGGTGCGCGGTCTCCTCAAGCCCACCTTTCGACGCATGACCGAAACACGCGACGTCGGCTCCTGCCTCGGCCAATCCAATTGCGATTGCCTGGCCAATGCCGCTGCCGGCACCGGTGACCAGCGCGACATCGCCATCCAGCTTGAAAAGATCCATCGATAGCCCTCCCGTTTCAGGGAAGGTATGCGCTGGGCCATGTTTCGATCAAGCGCTCAATGCGCAAGCCGGCAAGGGGCGGCGATGCCTAGAAATAACCGTCCGATGCCGCCGTCGCCTCTTTCGGGATCTCGACGCCGTCGACCAGGATCTTGTCGACCAGTTCGTGGTGGAAGCAGACCAGTCCCTTGATGCGCGCGGCCTCATGCACCGGCTCGGGATAGTACCAGACGAGATTCTCGTGCCGCTTCTTGGGCGTCGTCACGTGATAGTAGTTGGAGATGCCCTTGTAGGGGCAGCGCGAAATGTAGCGGCTGGGCGCGAACATATCGAGCCGCGTGTCCGAGATCGGCAGATAGTGGCGCACCGGATGGCCGGTTTCGAACAGAAATATGCCACGGCGTGAATCGGCGACCTGTTCGCCGTCGAGAATGACCTGCACCCGCCGCGAGGAGGGCAGGCAGTCGACCCGGCGGAACGGGTCGCGGGCGTGGACGAAGATCTCTTCGTCTTCCTCGTACCAGTGCGTCATCTTGGGCCAATAGAAGGACATGTAGTCCGATAGGTCAGGCGATCCCTTGACCGGATCCAGATAACGCCAGGCGGCATCCTCGACCAGCGTTATGCCGGTGTTCAGCGAATAATGCGTGGCGACGCCCTTGAACGGGCTTTCTGTCGTCGTCCTGCTCGGCAGCAGGAACTCCTCGCGCACGTCGCTCATCGGAAAGTAGTAAACCGGCAGATGATCGGATTCGTAGAGCACCAGCGCCGGCGACCAGCTTTCCGCCAGCACCGGCCTCAGGGTGAGATCCGGCTGCGTGATGCACAGGAATTCGGCGGTCTGGAAAACCAGCTGGTAGCTGCCGCTGTCATAATAGGTGAAATCTTCGATGCAAGGTCTAAGCCATGGATACAGAGAACCTGCGCAGTTTCCTGGAGGTCGCCGAACATGGCAGCTTCACCGTGGCGGCCAGCCGGCTCAATCTCGCGCAGTCGACCGTCAGCGCGCGGATCAGGGGGCTGGAGGAGCAGTTGGGGCGCCGGCTTTTCGTGCGCGACCGCGACGGCGTCAAGCTGACGCCCGCCGGCCGGCAATTCCTGCCGCACGCCTCGTCCATCACCCGCACCTGGGAGCAATCGAGGCAGAATATCGCCGTTCCCCATGGCTATGACAGCCTGCTGCGGCTGACCGCTCCCGCCTACCTGTGGGACCGGATCACTTCGCCATGGGTCGAGTGGATGCGCGCCAGGCGGCCGAACGTGGCGCTGCGCCTCGAGGGCAGTTTCCCGGATCTGGCGATCGACCAGCTGGCGGAAGGCCTGCTCGACATCTGCATCCTCTATCTGCCGCGCCCGCATCCCGGCATCGTCTATGAGACGCTGGCCGTCGATCAGGTCGTGCTCGTCCAGCATGCGGCGCAGACCAAGCCATGGACCGAAAACTACATACTGATGGATTGGGGGCTCGAATTCCGCATCGAGCATGACCGCGCCTTTGCCGGCATGGTGAAGCCAGCCATCTCGGCTGGCCTGGTCTTCATCGGCCTGCAGCATGTGCTGTCGCGGCAAGCGGCCGCCTATCTGCCGCTCAGCGCCGTCAGCACTCACATCGAGCGCGGCGAGATGCGGCGTATCGACAACACGCCGGTGTTCCAGCGGCCGATCTATCTCGCTTATCCATCGAATCCCGTCTCGTCGGATGTTCTGGATGTCGCCCTGACGGGCTTGCGCTCGCTGGCCAGGGACTGGACCAGCGAACAGGGTTTTTCGGAAGGCGACCGTTCCTTAGAGCAGTTCACATTTCGCGGAAACGATGAACTGCTCTAACTCCTTGTTTTGACGCAATTCCTAAGGGAAAGCGCTACGCGCTTTTCCCGGGAAAACCGTTTCACACTTTTCCTGGAATTGCTCTAGGCATGGCCGGCCTGAGGTAGCCGGCCGGCAATATCCTGCTATGCCGGTTCAATCACGGCGGCCTTCTGCAGCCTGGCAAGTTCCGGGTAGGGGATATGGCAGCGGATGGAATGGCCAGGCTGCGCTTCGGCCAGCGGCGGCTCCTGCTGCTCGCAGATCGGGCCGATCTTGCGCGGGCAGCGTGTGTTGAAGACGCAGCCCGGGGGCGGGTTGGTGGCGCTGGGGATTTCGCCGTCGAGCCGGATGCGCGCCGTCTCGGTCTGGTCGAGCTTCGGCACAGCCGACAGCAATGCCTCGGTATAGGGATGATGCGGACCGGAGAAGACTTCCTCCGAAGGTCCGATCTCCATGATGCGGCCGAGATAGAGCACGGCGATCTTGTCGGAGAGGTAACGCACCACCCCAAGGTCGTGCGAGATGAAGATGTAGCTGACATCTTCCTTCGATTGCAGGTCGGCGAGCAGGTTGAGGATCGCCGCCTGGACCGAGACGTCGAGCGCCGAGGTCGGCTCGTCGCAGACGACGATGCGCGGATCGCCGGCAAAGGCGCGCGCAATGGCGACGCGCTGCTTCAGGCCGCCTGACAGCTGGCGCGGCTTGACGGCGAGATGCCGGTCGGTCAGGCGCACCGAGCGGACGAGATCGTCGAGGCGTGCCTCCTGCGCCTTGCCGGAGAGGCCGGCCAGCCGCTTCAAGGCGCGGCCGAGAATGTGGCGGATCGAATGCGAGCGGTTGAGCGCGGAGTCCGGGTTCTGGAAGACGATCTGCATCGCCTTGACCTGGTCGTCGCCACGGTTCTCCAGCTTCGGCGCCAGCGCCTTGCCCTCGAGTTCGATGGTGCCGCCGTCATCGGGCGGCACAAGGCCGAGCAGCAGCCTGGCGAAGGTGGTCTTGCCGCTGCCGGATTCGCCGACCAGCCCCAGCGTCTCGCCGGGCCGCAGATCAAGCGAGACATCCTTGACGGCGCGCAAGGGATGGCCGTGGCTGGCATAGGTCTTGTTCAGTCCGGCAACGCGCAGCACCGGCGCGGTTGTCGGCTTGGGCGCTGTCGCAACATCGCTCGGTGTGGCGCGCGGCAGAGCCTGCGCCTTGTCGTGATGGAAGCAGCGCGACAGGCGCTTGCCGCGCTCGTCGCTCAAATCATAGAGCGGCGGCAATTCGGTGCGGCAGCGATTGTCGGCGAGCGCACAGCGGTCGGCAAAGGCACAGCCCTTGATGTCGGCACCTATGCCGGGCAGGAAGCCCGGAATGGTGTCGAGCCGGCCCTGGTCCTTGCGCTGGCCGCCGCGTGGCAGACAGCGCAGCAGCGCGACCGTATAGGGATGGCGCGGATCGTTGAAGACGACATCCGTCGGCCCTTCTTCCACCAGCATGCCGGCATAGAGCACGCCGACGCGGTCGCACATGTTGGAGACGACGGCGAGGTTGTGGCTGATGAACAGGATCGAGGCCGAGAGCTCTTGCCTGAGCTGCGCAATGAGGTCGAGCACCTCGGCTTCGACCGTCGCATCAAGGCCGGTGGTCGGCTCGTCGAGGATCAGCATCGAGGGATCGTTGGCCAGCGCCATGGCGATCGCCACGCGCTGCTGCATGCCGCCGGAGAGCTGGTGCGGATAGCGCTGCATGACGCTTGGCGGATCGGAGATGCGCACGCGGTTGAGCATGGCGATGGCGCGATCGGTCGCCGCCTGTCCCGTGATGCCGCCGAGCTCGAAGATCTCGGTCAGTTGCCGGCCGATGCGAATCGACGGGTTCAGCGCCTTGCCGGGATCCTGATAGACCATCGAGACGCTTTCGGCGCGCGCCCGCCGCAAGGCCTCGGCATCGAGCTTCATGACGTCCTGGCCGTCGAGCGAGATCGCGCCGCCCGATATCGAGCCGTTCCTTGGCAGATAGCGCACGACGGTGAGCGCCACGGTGGATTTGCCGCAGCCGGATTCGCCGACCAGCCCATAGGCCTCGCCTTGCCTGATCTTGAGGCTGAGATTGCGCAGCACGGCGCGGTTGCGCCCGGCGACCCGGTAGGCGACCGACAGGTCGTGCAGTTCGAGGGCGTTTTCAGCCTTTGCGGAACTAGTCATTGAGCGCTCCATGCACGCCGTCGGCCACAAGGTTGACACCGATCACCAGCGAGGCGATGGCGAGCGCGTCGAACAGCACTGTCCACCAGAAGCCGCCGCCGATCATGCCGTAGTTGCTGGAGATCGACAGCCCCCAGTCGGGTGAGGGCGGCTGGATGCCGAAGCCCATGAAGGAGAGCGTGGCGACCGCGAAGATGGCGTAGCCCAGCCGCACGGTGGTCTCGACCAGAATCGGCGGGATGACGTTGGGCAGGATCTCGACGAACATCGTGTGGAAGGCGCTCTCGTGCCTGAGCTGCGCGGCGGCGACATAATCGAGTTCGCGCTCGGCCAGCACCGCCGAGCGCACGGTCCGGGCGATGATCGGCGCGAAGCTCAGGCCGATGACGACGATGACGGTGGCCTTGGAGGTGCCGAGCGCGACGATCGCGAGCAGCGCGACAATGACCACGGGGATGGCCATGAAGGCTTCCAGGATGCGGCTGACGACATCGTCGACGATACCGCGGAAATAGCCGGTGAGCAGGCCGAGTGCCGTGCCGGCGACCGTCGCCAGCAAGGTTGCCAGCGGGGCGACGGTGAGGATGTCGCGCGAGCCGACGATGACGCGCGAGAAGACGTCGCGGCCGATCTGGTCGGTACCGAACCAGTGTTCGGACGAGGGCGGCGCCAACGCATTGATGATGTCGTCGGCAAGCGGGTCGTAGGGTGCGAAGTGCTCGCCGAACAGTGCGCAGGCGACCCAGAACAGCACGATGAAGAGACCGACAAGGAAGGTCCGCGAGCGCATGAGCGAGAAAAAGACTTCCGCCATGGGGCTGCGCCGGCGCGTATCGTCTTGCGGAGGGGAGGTGGTCTGGACGGCGCTCATTGGTCTGACCCCAGCCGAATACGCGGATTGAGTACGGAATAGAGGAAGTCGGCGATCAATGTCGCCACGGCATAGACGATGCCGATGGTGAGGATACCGGATTCCAGCATCGGGAAATCCTTGCCGCGCGCGGCGGTGAAGATCAGCGAGCCGATGCCCTGGTAGCGGAACAGCGTCTCGATCACCACCAGGCCGCCGATGAGATAGCCGGTCTGGGTGGCGATGACGGTGATGGTCGGCAGCAGCGCATTGCGCACCACATGGCGCCAGATCACCGTGCGCCAGGGCAGGCCCTTGAGCACCGCCGTTCGCGTATAGTCGGAATCGAGCGCTTCGATCATGCCGGAGCGCGCCATGCGCGCGATATAGCCGAACAGCACCAGGAACAGCGGCAGAGACGGCAGGATCAGATAGTAGAGCTGGGTGAAGAAGCCGGCGTTCTTCGGCCATGCCGCCGATATCGGCAGCCAGCGCAGCCAGACGCCGAAGATCAGGATCAGGATGATGCCGGTGACGAATTCCGGCAACACCGTCACCGACAGGCCGCCCAGGCTGATGATACGGTCGAGCGGGCGGTTAAGGTTGAGCGCGGCCACGACGCCGCCGAGGATGCCGATCGGCACCACCAGCACGAAGGCGACCGCGGCCAGCTTCATCGAATTGCCCAAGGCATCGATGACGAACGGCGCCACCGGCGAGCGGAAGATGTAGGATGTGCCCATGTCGCCGCGGATGAAATTCCAGATCCAGGTCGCATATTGGGTGAGCAGCGGCCGATCGACGCCCAGCGTGTGATTGAGCGCGTCGACAGCGCGCTGGTCGGCAAACGGCCCCAGGATCGCGCGCCCGACATTGCCGGGCAGCACCTGGCCGCCCAGGAACACCATGATGCTGAGCAGGAACAATGTAACCAGCGACAGCGACACACGCCGTGCAAAGAAGGAGAGAATGGCTAAGACTCCTTGTGGAGCCAGCCCCCACGCGGGAGCTGGCTGTTAGAGGATTGGCTTTCCCTTTCGTTTTAGGCCTTCGATGCCTTTTCGAGGAACAGCTGCGACATGGCGGTCGGCTGCACGCCGGCCACGCCCTTCGCCGTCGCCGTCAGATAGTCGTAGAAATAGCCGAAGATGACGGGCGTTTCCTCGAGCAGCAGGTTCTGGATCTTGCCCGCCGTCGCCTTTTGCGCCTCGAGATCGAGCGCGGCGATATAGCTGGTCGCCAGCGTGTCATAGTCCTTGTTCTTGAAGTGCGCGGCGTTCCAGGTGCCGTCGCTCTTCAGCGGTGCTGCAAGGTACACGTTCGGCACGCCGCGGTGGCCGTAGTCGGTGATGCCCATCACCGAATCCAGCCAGTTCGATTTGCCGAATACGGCGTCGCCGTAATACGCGCCCTGGTCGAGGATGTTGAGCTCGAGCTCGATGCCGATCTCCTTGACCCAGTTCTGGATGAGCTGGGCGTATTCCGGTATTTCCAGGTAGCGCTCGGTGGTCAGGGTCACCTTGAAACCCTTGCCGGCGCCGGCCGCTTCCATCAACTGCTTGGCCTGCGCGATGTCCTGCTTGCGCTGCGGCACGCTGGTATCGGTCGAAGGATAGGCAGGCGCGAACGGGCTGTCATTGCCGGCCGAAGCGCGGCCCTTCATCAGGCCGGCGACCAGCTTGTCGCGATCGAGGCTGAGCGCGATGGCGCGGCGCACGCGCGGGTCCTTGAACGGATCGGAATCGCAGCGCAGATGCAGTTGCTGGTGCGCGACCGACTTCAGGCTGATGATGTCGACGCTCGGATCATTGAGCAGGGCGACGCCCGCGAGCACCGGCATCTGGTTGATGATGTCGATCTGTCCGCCCTGCAGCGCCAGGATCTGCGGCTGCATGTCGGCGAAGAAGGTGAACTCGGTGCGCTCCGGCAGAGCCTTTTCGCCCCAATAGTCCTCGTTGCGGACGAAGGAGGCGCCGACCTTGGCCGTGTATTTTTCGATCTTGAACGGCCCGGTGCCGTCGAAGCTTTTCTCGTAGTCGCCCTTGTAGCTCGCCGGGATGATGACGGCGTTGTAGTTGTCGGACGACACCATGTAGGGGAAGTTGCCGTTCGGGGCGTCGAGATGGAATTCCACCGTGTAGTCGTCGACCTTCTTGGTGGCGCCCTTCTGCAGAATGCCGGTGAACACCGACAACGCGTTGGACGAGTTTGCCGGGTCGGCGAGGCGGTCGATGCTGGCTACGACGTCGTCGGCCTTCATCTCGCCGCCTGAGTGGAATTTGACGCCCTTGCGCAGCTTGAAGGTCCACACCGTGCCGTTGTCGTTAGGCTTCCAGCTTTCGGCCAGTGCCGGCTTGAGCACCAGGTCGGGGCCGTCGACGCAGAGGAATTCGGCAACCTGCTGCATGATCAGCAGGCCGCCGGCATCGGCGATGGTGACCGGGTCGATGGTTGCCGCCGGCACGCTGCTGCCGACACGGATGGTCGCGCCGGGCGCGCCCTGGGCGCGGGCGAGCGACGGCATGCCACTAAGGCCGGCAGCGGTGGTGATGCCGCCCAGAAGCGGCAGCGACAGGCCGAGCAGACTGCCGTGGCGAATGAAGTCGCGGCGGCTGACACGGCCGTCGACGAGACCGTCGATGAGATGGTTTTCGAGCGGCGAGCGATTGCGACGGATCAGGTCGAGAATGCGGTAGTTCTTGCTCATGGGTTTAACCCTTTCCCCTTGTTTCTTATGGCTGAAGAATGCACTTCCAGTTGACGAAATTCCGTGGAGTTCTCCTTGTCCCGGTCATCAACGAAGTCGGTCGACCGGGACTGTAGCATGCTGTCTTTCCTGGTCCATCCGATCCTGGCGGCGCAGGGTTCAGATTTTCTTGAGGCCATGCTTTCACCCGTCAGGCCCTGTCGTGGCGATCCAGATTGCTACGGCGGACCCTTGTGTTGGCTAGTCTCCTTTCCTTCTCGGTCTCCTAGTTCAGCGGCAGGCGGCGATATGTTCCGGGCTTCGCCGGGTCATGATATTTGTTGCACGGGCCGTTCTCGACGAAATCGCGATGGCAGGCCGTGAGGTTTTTCCGCGATAAGGTGACGCCGAGACCGGGGACTTCCGGGACGCGCACGACATTGTTCCTCGGCGAAAACGGCCCTTCCTCGGTAATGTCCATGGGCTGCATGCGAAACAGCGACTGGTTCGGCTCCCGGATCCAGCCAAGCGCCGCGCAAAGATGCAGATAGGCCGCGCTGCCGATGCCACTGTCGCCGCTGTAGCACCAGAAATCGACGCCGGCGTGCTCGCAGGCGCCGACGAAACGCGTGAGGCGGCCGATGCCGCCATGCGCCGTCGGATTGCCGACGAAGGCATCGGGAACCTTGAGGTCCATGGCGCGCGCAATGTCGATGTTGTGGGTCGAGAACGGGATCGAGCAATGCTGCCGCAACTGGCGCATCTCCTCGATCGTCGCCACCGGATCCTCCCAGTTGCGCACGCCGAGCTCTTCCAGCGGCCGCGCCAGCCGCCGCGCCGTCGCCAGCGAATAGGCCTGGTTGGAATCGATGCGGATCATCGCCTCGTCGCCGAGTTTTTCACGGATCAGCTCGACCATTCTGAGCGAGACTTTCGGGTCTTCGGTCGAGAATTTGCCTTCGAAGAAGGTCGTGCCATGCGTCTCGTGCAGCTCGACGCAATAGTCGGCGACTTCTTCCGGCGTCGTCTCGCCCTTCACCTTGGGTCCATCGCCGCGCAGCGAAAAATAGTCGGTGAACGGGATATCCTTGCGCACGGCGCCGCCGAGCAGCTGATAGAGCGGCTGCTTCCACGCCTTGCCGCGCAGGTCCCACAGCGCCATCTCGATTGCGCCGAAGGCCATGATGCGGGTGCGGTCGTTGATCGACTGCACGCCGGTCCAGTAGGGCAGGCAGACATGCTCGGCGCCGGCGATGTCGAAGGCATCGCGGCCCACCAGGCGCGCGGCCAGAACATCGTTGATGATCGCGGCCGCCGCTGGCGTCGGCGCCTCGCCGAGGCCGATCAGCCCTTCCTCGGTCTCGACCTCGACAATGGTCTGCGAAAACCCGTCGAGCTCGCCGAACACCCAGCCATAGGGCGCTTCGAGACGAAGATTGATCGGCGTTGCCGTGATACCGCGGATTTTCATCTCAGCCGATCTCGAAGAAAGGCTTGCCGAGCAGGCTCGGGTCCACGTCGATGCCGAGGCCGGGTCCGTCTGGAACGCCCATATGGCTGCCGGTGACCGGCGGGGCGTTGAAGGCCGTGCGCACCGTCACCCATTGATGGAAGGCAATGGCATGCAGCCGGCGCTCCTCCGGCGTCGACAGCGACAGATGCGCCATCGCTGCCGTGTCGATCTCGGCGCCGCCTGTGTCTTCGACAGTGATCATGAAGCCGAGGTCGACGGCAACGTCGCGAATCTGCCGGGTCTTGGTCACACCGCCCAACCGCGAGATCTTCAGCGTCAACCCGTCGGCCGCGCCCAGGCGGTGAATCTCCAGCATCGCTTCCAGCGAGGTGACGGATTCGTCGAGCACCATCGGCTTGTCGAGCATGCGGCGCACCGACATGTTCTCCTCGATCGTCGTGCAGGGCTGCTCGAACGTGTAGTCGATGCCGCGCGTGGCATCGGCGAACTGCCGTGCCTGATAGGGTGTCCAGCCGGCATTGGCGTCGCAGAAAATCACCGTACCTTTCGGCACGGCCGAGGCGACCGTCGTCACCCGCTCGATGTCGTCGTGCACATTGCCGCCGACCTTGACCTGCAAACGCCGACAGCCCTCCGCGATGATCCTTTTTGCCAGTGCCGCCATCTGATCGAGCGTGCCGTGGGTGACGACCCGGTAGGTCTCCGCCATGTCGCTCTCGCGGCCGCCGAGCATGGTCACCAGCGGCACGTCGGCGGCGCGCGCGGCGAGATCCCAGCAGGCCATGTCGAGCGCCGACTTGATGTAGGGATGGCCCTTGAACACCGTGTCCATAAGCCGGCCGATGCTGGCGAGGCCGCGCGGATCGTGGCCGATGAGATGCGGCGCGATTTCCGGCACGCCCGCGCGTGTTCCTGCTGGAAACGCGGCCGAGTAGAAATTGCCGAGCGGCGCCATTTCACCCCAGCCGGTCAGGCCGCTGTCGGCGGTGATGGCGACGATCACCGCGTCAAAGGCGTCGGCCTGGCGCCCCTTGGACATGCGGTAGGGGCCGTCCACGAAGGGCTGCACGACATGGTAGGCTTTGATGGATTTGATCTGCACTTCTGTCTGTCCGCTGGCTGCGATGTCTGGGAATTGGTCAGGCGCCCTTTGACGGACGCTGTTCGAGGCTGCGCGCATAGGAGAGCAACTGCTCGAAGTCGAGATTGATATGTTCGCGTGCATGACGCTGGGCAGCGCGCATATCGGCGCCCTTCATCAGTTGCACGTAGATCTCATGGACGTCTTCGGCCGGCACCGGCTCGTTGCGCGCATGCTGGTGCAGCGCGAAATACATCTGAAGCCGGCTGGTCAGTCGTTGCCAGGTTTCCAGAAGCACTGAATTGTCGGCCCATTCATAGATCAGTCCGTGCAGTTGCAGCGCGGTTTCGATCTGCCTTGTGGTGTCGAGGTTGCGTGTCGCCTGCTTCACCGCTTCGTGGCGCCGGTCAAGTTCATCGAAGAAACGCTGGTCGCGCTGGGGCCATGTTCGTTCGATGGCGAACTCATCCAGCACCTGGTTGAGCGAATAGGCATCGTCGATGTCCTTGGCGGTGACGTCGATGACGAAGGTGCCAGCATATGGAATGCTGGTCAGGATGCCTTCCTGCACCAACTCGCGCATCGCCTCGCGCAATGGCGCGCGGCTGACCCGCATCTGTTCGGAGATTCTGAGCTCGTTGAGCTTCTGGCCAGGTTGCAGTTGCCCGGTCAGGATGGCGCGCCGCAGGAGCGCGACGATTTCGGCGCGACGCGTCGTATCGGCAATCGGGCTGAAATCCGTCGTCACCATCCGGCCCACTCCAGCGAGTACAGTGGGCAAGACAATCAGATTGTCGACAATCTAACAAGATGGCATTTCGGATTTTTCATCGTCGCCCGGCATTTCCGATACGGACGCGGTTTGGGCGGCTCAGGCCGCGCGGCCGTAGAAGCCGACCCGCTCCTCGGCGCTGAACATCACGCCTGGTTTCTCGTAGTAGGAGAACACCGCGATCATGCGTTCGCGCTCGCCTTCGACCGTGGTGACGCGGTGCGCGGTGTTCTTGCCGCGGAACACATTGAGCGTACCCGGCTTCATGCGCAGGATCTTGGCGTCGGGATCACGGCCTTCGAGCAGCCTGGCGACGCCCTCATAATTCGGGTCGTCATCCGATCTGAGATCGGTGCGGTATTCGAGGTCGCCGCCACGTTGCGATTGCTGCAAAAGCAGCGTCGTGGTGAATTCCGAGCGGTCGAAATGCCAGTTCAGCGCCTCGCCGGCGCGATAGGCCATGACATTGGTGCGGGCCAGCGGATCCTGCATGACATGCAGTTTTTCCTTGCCCATCGTCGCCGCCAGGAAATGCACGAGCGGCTCGTATTCGTAGATGGCAAGCACGGTGCTGTCCGGAATCTGGTCGGCGCACACAGTGTGACTGATGGTTTCGACCTTGCGCAAAGCGGGGTGGTCGGGTGCGAGCTCGGGAATGCTGGGCTTGAAGTAGATGTTGTGCATGCGCTTGTGGACATGGGACTGCGTGTCCATCACCGGCTTGATTTCCCGCACCGCCTGTTCGGCGACGCCGGGCCGCAGAAAACCTTCGAGATTGAACATGCCGTCGGTCCGGAGGGCTTCGATCGACTGTTCGACGAGGCGCTTCCATTCGGCGCTGCCTTCGCGGTCGAGCGGATAACGGTCGAGATCGAGAATGTCTTTCATGTCGCGTGCTCCATCGGTTGGGCACAGAAGATCGCAAAAAATTCTTTCTCTCAACGGCGAAAATTATTAGGAATGAGCAAGAAAAACTTATGGAGATTGGCATGGAAAAACTGCCGCCACTGAACGCGATCAAGGCCTTCGAGGTCGCGGCCCGCGCCGGCAGCTTCACTTTGGCCGCGAGCGAGCTCGGCGTATCCTCGGCGGCGGTCAGCCAGCAGATCCGCAATCTCGAAACATGGTTCGGCAAGCAGCTGTTCGTACGCACTGGCAACCGCATCACCCTGACAGACGCCGGTCACGCCATCTACCCGCAGACCGCGCGGGCATTGGGTGACATTGCCGCCATCGCCCAGCGCATGCTGGAAGGCGGCTTGAGGACACGGCTTGTCGTGAGCGTGCCGTTCTCGCTGGCAGAGCTGTGGCTGGCGCCGAGGCTGGCCGCTCTTCTCGAGGCCTTCCCGCATATGGCGATCGATGTGCGGGCCGAAGACGATCCGATCGATCTGGTACGCCAGAATGTCGACCTGCGCATCTCCTATGGCGATTATCACTATCCCGGCCTGAGGATGGTGCGCCTCGTCCATGACGATGTGCTACCGGTCTGCGCGCCGGAATTCTGGCACCGGAACGGCAATGGCGATCCGGGGCTCACGGACCTGCATGAGAGCCTGTTCATCCACACCAATTGGGGGCCGAACTATGCCTCGCACCCAAGCTGGGCGGACTGGTTCGCGGCATGTGGAGGCGGCCGCTCGCCCGACCCGTCGCATGGCCGGCGCGTCGGCCTGTCCAGCCTGGCGATCGCCTCGGCGAGGTTGGGTCTGGGCATTGCGCTCGGCCAGCGTGTGATGGCGCAGGCCGATCTGGAGGCCGGGCGCCTGATCGCGCTGTCATCGGTCTCGGTGCGCCTCGGTAACCCCTATTGCGCCTTCATGCCGCCGGCCAAGGCCGACCGTGCCGATGTGGCCGCTCTTGTCGGCCTGCTTGTGAATACGGCGCCCACGACCCGTGGGTAGGTCGAGGGCGCCGCGCGGAAACCGGGCCTGCGGGGGTGTCAGGTAGCCGGTTTCTGTGGCAGTGGCGAGATCGGCATTCCGGGTCCGATCTTCTGCAGATTGCCTGTGATCACCTGGTCGCCTTCCGAGACGCCGCTCAAGATAGCTACAAGGTCGCCGCTGGTCGGCCCGAGCGAGACCAGCCGCTGGTCGACCGTGTTGCCCTTGCCGACGACGTAGAGATATTTGCCGAGCTGGCTCGAACCCAGCGCCGTCTGCGGCACCATCAGCGCGTCCGGCTGTTGCCTGATATGCAGCCGCACGCGGACGTACTGGCCAGGCATGAGCGTGAACTTCGCATTGCCGATGGTGGCACGCGCGGTGATGGTGCCGGTCGAGTGATCGACCGTGTTGTCGATGAAGGTGAGTTCGCCCGTCTGGCTGGTCTCGGTCTGACCCGGCAGCAGGACTTCGACATCGACCGGGCCGGCCGCGCGGGCCTGCTCGATCTCGGCCAGATCCGTCTCGCTCGGATTGAAGGTGACATAGATCGGGTCGAGTTGCACCAGCGTGTTGAGCACCGTGCCGGCGACGCTGACCAGCGTTCCGACCGAAGCCTGGTTGCGGCCCAGGCGCCCGGGGAACGGAGCATGGATCTCGGCGTAGCTCAGATTGAGCTCCGCCGTGCGCACGGCCGCCTGGTTGAGCGCCAGCGACGCCTGCGCTTCGCGCAAGGTGCTGGTGCGCTGGTCGAAGCTGTCCTTGTCCAGGTAACCGCTCTTGGCAAGCTCGGTGCCGCGGCCGAGATTGGACCGCGCATAGTCGAGCGTCGCCGTATCGCGCTGGACCTGGGCTTTCGCCTGGTCGAGCGCGGCCTGGAAGTCGTCGGGCGAGATCCTGTAGAGAACGTCGCCTTGCCGCACATCCGCGCCGTCCTGCGCCGTCTGTTCCTGCAAATAGCCGGGCACGCGCGCCTGCAGCGTGATGCTGCGGATAGGCTCGATGCGGGCGGCATAGTCCAGATAGATCGGGATCGTCTTCTTGACCACGCTCGCCACCGGCACCGGCATGACGAATGCCGCCGGAGCGGGCGTTGCCGCACCGGCCGTGCCGGTGCTCAGCCTGAGATTTCCCATATCGAGCAGGTGGACGCTGGCCACGGAGATCGCGCCCAGCGCGACAGCCGCTCCCAAAGCAATTTTCCATTTACGCATAATATTTCTCCAATCTTATTCGGCCGCTTCCGCCAGGGGAGGGAAGGCGGGTTCGGCAGTTGGTTCAGTATGCTTGGAGGCGGGTTCGCCGCTTTCGCGGCGCTCCCGCAACTGTTCGATGACCGCGTAGAAGACCGGCACGAACACCAGCGACAGGATGGTCGCGGCGACCATGCCGCCAAACACCGTGGTGCCGATCGACTGGCGGCTTGCGGCACCGGCGCCGGTGGCGAACATCAGTGGCAGCACGCCAAGGATGAAGGCGAAGGCCGTCATCAGGATCGGCCGCAGCCTCAGCCGCGCGGCTTCCATCGCCGCCTCGACGATGCTGAGGCCCTCCTCGCGCCGCCGCCTGGCGAACTCGACAATCAGAATCGCGTTCTTGGCCGCCAGGCCGATCAGCATGACGAAGCCGATCTGCGAGTAGACGTCGATCTGCATGCCGCGCACCGACAGGGCCGCGAAGGCGCCGAACAAGGCCAATGGCACCGCCAGCAGCACCATGAACGGCATCGCCCAGCTCTCATACTGCGCCGCCAGGATCAGGAAGACGAAGACGATGGCGAGGCCGAAGACGACGGACGCGATCGATCCCGCCTTGAGTTCCTGGAAGGTGATGCCGGTCCATTCGAAACCGAAATCCCTGGGGAGCGCGGTGGCAGCCGCCCGTTCCATGGCAGCGACAGCCTGGCCCGAGGAGAAGCCCGGCGCGGCACCGCCATTGATCGAGGCCGAGGCGTTGTTGTTGTAGTGCGGCACGGTTTCCGGCCCGACGAACGGCACCAGCTTGCCCAGCGTCGAGAGCGGCACCATGCCGCCCGAGGCATTGCGCACATAGAGCCTCGATATGTCGGCGGCGCCCGCACGTGCATCCTTGTCGGCCTGGATGGTCACCCGGAAGGTGCGGCCGAACAGGTTGAAGTCGTTCACGTAGAGCGAGCCGAGATAGATCTGCAGCGTGTTGAAGACATCGGGCAGGTTGAGGCCGAGAAGCTTGGCCTTGCTGCGGTCGAGGTCGTAGTTGAATTGCGGCGTCGAGGTCGAGAACGGCGAGAACAGCTGCTGCGGATTGATTTCCGGCTGCTTGCGCGCCTCGGCGATCACGGCTTGCGTCGCGTCATTGAGGGCCGTGCTGCCGCGACCGGTGAGATCCTCGACGACGAATTCGAAGCCACCGGTCGTGCCGATACCCGGGATCGAAGGCGGATCGAAGGAGAGCGCGAAAGCTTCCGGAATCTGCATCAGCTTGCCGCGCACATCGGCGACGAGTTTCGACGCGCTCTGGTCGGGGCCACGCTCTTCCCATGGCTTGAGGATGGCGAACTCGACCGCCGAGTTCGACTGCGCCGCACTGGTCAGGAAGTTCAGGCCGCTGATCGAGCCGACAATGTCGACACCGGGCGTCGCCTGCAGGATGTCGCGCGCCTTCTGGGCCACCGCGTCGGTGCGCTCGAGCGAGGCACCGTCGGGCAACTGGATGACGACGAAGAAATAGCCCTGGTCCTCGACCGGAAGGAAGGTCGAGGGCAGCTTCTGCCAGACGAAATAGGTAGCGACCAGCCCGGCCGCAAACAGGCCAAGCATGATCCAGCGCAGGCGGATGAGGAAGCGCACGCCATGGGCGTAGGCATGCGACAGCTTGTCGAAGCCGGTGTTGAACCAGCGGAACAGGAAGAACTGTGGCCCATGCCTATGGCGCAGGAAAGCGGCACTGAGCGCGGGGCTCAGCGTCAGCGAATTGAAAGCCGAGATCCCAACCGAAATCGCCACCGTCAGCGCGAATTGGTTGTAGAGCCGACCCGAGACGCCCGGAATGAAGGCGACCGGCACGAACACGGCCATCAGCACGGCGGTGGTGGCGATGATCGGACCGGTGACTTCGGCCATGGCGGCCTTGGTCGCCGCCAATGGTTTCAGCCCGGCCTCGAGTTGTCGTTCGACATTCTCGACCACGACGATGGCGTCGTCGACGACAAGGCCGATCGCCAGCACCATGCCGAGCAGGGAGAGCATGTTGAGCGAGAAGCCCAGCATCTCCATGACGACCAGTGTCGCCACCAGCGACACCGGAATGGCGATGGTCGGGATGATGGTCGTGCGCCAACTCTGCAGGAAGATGAACACCACCGCGACGACCAGCACCAGCGCTTCGCCGAGCGTGATCAGCACGTCATGCATCGACGCCGAGACGAAGCGCGTCGTGTCGTAGTGCATGGCGTAGGACACGCCCTTCGGGAAACGCGCCGACAGTTCCTGCATCTTGTCCTTGACGCGCTGCTGAAGGTCGAGCGCGTTGGAACCGGGCATCTGGTAGACCGCGAGCACCACGGTCGGGTCCTTGCCGAAGAAGGCCGACGACGAATATTGCAGCGCGCCGAGTTCGATGCGCGCGACGTCGCGCAGCCGCACCAGCGAGCCGGTGTCGGTGTTGGCGCGCACCACGATGTCGCCGAATTCCTTCGGGTCGCTCAGGCGGCCGACAGCGTTGACCTGCATCTCGAAGGCGGTGCCGGCGGGTGCCGGCGACTGGCCGATCTTGCCGGCCGCCACCTGGACGTTCTGCTCGGAGATGGCATTCTGCACGTCGACGGCGGTGATGCCGAGATTGGCAAGCTTGTCCGGATCGAGCCAGACGCGCATCGAATAGCGCCGCTCGCCGAAGATCTGCACATCGCCGACGCCTTGCAGACGCTTCAGCGGATCGACAACCTGCAGGTAGGCGAGGTTCGACAGCGCCACCGGATCGACCGACTTGTCGGGCGAGGTGAGGTTGACGATGAGCACGAAGTTCGGGTTCTGCTTCTTGATCGTCACGCCGCCCTGGTTGACGATCGCCGGCAGCGACGAGGCCGCCTGCGAGACGCGGTTCTGGACGTCGACGGCGGCGGTGCTCAGGGAGTAGCCGACATCGAAGGTGATGGTGATGGTCGAGGAGCCGTCATTGGAGCTCGTCGACGACATGTAGGTCATGCCCTGCACGCCGTTGATCTGCTGCTCCAGCGGCGTCGTCACCGTGTCGGCCACGACTTGCGCGCTGGCGCCCGGATAGTGGGCGCTGACCACGACCTGGGGCGGCGTGATGTCTGGAAACTGCGAGACCGGCAGCAGGAAATAACAAATCGTCCCGGCGAGCACCATGATGATGGCGATCGCCGAGGCGAAGATCGGACGGTGAATGAAGAAGTTTACCACGACACACATGCCTCGCCGGCTGCTCTTGCCCGCCCGAAGGCGCTGGCAACTCTGGATAACTGGCCGTGCCCGTCACGGGAGACTTCCCGTGAACGCAGCAACGGCACCTCGCGACGCTGCCCATCGGCAAGCGAGCGAAGCATCTTCTCGAGGGCGCGGGGGTCGACCCCATCTGCCTTCATGACCAGCCGGATCATCGGATCCCGGACGGCCTCATTTATGGTAAGATCGCGGCGCTGTGGCATTGGCCGGCTCCTTGTCTGTCGATTCGCAGCCCATGCTCGCGAACCGTTTTTCATTTCCTCACCGGCCGGAGCCGCATGATTGGCAGTTTCTCGTCCGTCTCATCTGGCAGGACCAGTTCACGGCCTTGTTATTGACGGCGGGCGACATAGGTGTTACCAGTAAGTAACATTCTGGAAGTTACAGACCGGTAACACCCTAGTCAAGAGGTGGCCGAGGGTTTTTTGGAAACGAAAGGAGATCATGATGACAGACGGCGTCGTGGAGCGCTCTCGTCCCCGGGATCGGATTCTGGAGACGGCACGCGACATGTTCCACAAGCACGGCATCAAGGGCGTCGGCGTCGACGCCATCACCGAAGCTGCCGGCACGAACAAGATGACGCTCTATCGTCACTTCGAATCCAAGGACGAACTGATCGTTGAGTGCCTGCGCGCCAATGCGGCCAAGGCCGGCGCCATGTGGGACGCTTTCGAGGCCGAGTTTCCCGGCGACAAGCTCGCGCAGTTGCATGCCTGGGTTGGCAAGGCGGCTGCCATGCTCAATACCGACGGCCGCGGCTGCGACATGGCCAATGCCGCCGCTGAGCTGACCGAGCCAGACCATCCGGCGAGGCTGGTGATCAAGGAACTCAAGGAAGCCCAGCGCGAACGCCTTGTGACGCTATGCCGGGGTGCGGGCATCGGTCAGGCCGAACTGCTTGCCGATACGCTGTCGCTGCTGTTCGAAGGCGCCCGTGTCAGCGTGCAGACCGTGGGCGCCGAAGGTCCGAGCACGCAGTTCGTGCGCATGGCCGAAGGGTTGATCGTTTCCTTCCGGGGCACCGCCGCCGGTTGAAATCCGCCGCGACTGTTGGCGATTTGCCGGCGTATGATCGAGGCGATGCTTGGCGCCCTTTGGCGTGGAAGGAATTTCCGATGCTGAATGAAAAAAGCCCGCTGCCGGGAGGAGGTGGCAGCGGGCTCGATTTCGAATGTGGCGCGGGAGGAGGTGCACCCCATTCATCGTCGGCATCGCATCTGGGAGGAGTAGATGGCCGACAACCAGAACTTACGAGTTGCCCAATGATTCGGCAACAATGAATTGTGCATAGCAGCTGTGCAGATTTGCCGTATCAATTATCAGACAAATCCAAGAAACCGGCTTTTCCGAGGCGCCGGCCTTATTGCACCGGCACGTTTTCCCTGAAAATCAGGCGCGGCTCGATGAATTTCCGGGTGAGATAGGGCGCCGATGAGGCGATGGAGCCGAGCAGGCGGATAACCGACTGTTCGGCGATCAGCCTGGCGTTCTGGTCGATGACGACGTCGACGAGGTCGTCGACGAGATAGCCGCGGGTTTCCCGCGTCAGGTCGTGGCAGATGAACACCGGCTTGCGGTTGGGCCTGGCTTCCCGGATGGCTTTCGCAACGCCGGAGCGTCCGGCCCCGACGCAATAGATGCCGAGCAGTTCCGGTTCGTTGTGCAGCGCCTTCATGGTTTCGGCGTAGCTGGCATCCGGTTCGTCGTTGATCTCGACGGCACTGGTTACGGTGAGGTTGGGAAACTCTTCGCCGAGCACTGAGCGAAAGCCCATTTCACGCTCCTCATGGCCGCGATAGGAGCGCGAACCGACGACCATCGCCAGATGGCCCTCGCGGCCGCCGAGGAAGCGGCCCATCAGAAGTGCCGCCGTTCGGCCCGCCACCCGGTTGTCGATGCCGATATAGGCCGAGCGGGGAGCGGCAGGAATATCGGACACCAGCGTCACCAGGCGGATGCCGGCCTCGACAATGTCGCGCAGGATGTTGCGGGTTCGCGGATGGTCGATGGCGATGACACCGACGCCATTGGCCCTCAGCGACAGATTTTCTACGGCGCTCTGCAGTGCGTTCGGCGAGATGCCGGCGAGGTTGTGGATCCGGCACGAAGCGACCAGCGGCAGGCGCGATGCATAGTCCTCGATGTGCCTTGCCAGATCCTGCATGAAGGCGTTGCCGCCGATCGGCAGGAAGAATTCAAGGTTTGCGGGCTTGGAGGGAAGCGTAACCTGGTCGGCGACCGGCAGATAGCCGAGCTGCTTGGCGGCTTCCATGACGCGCTGCCGGTTGGCGGCGCTGGCGCCCGGCCGGTTGTTGAGCACCCTGTCGACCGTCGCGGTCGAGAGTCCGCAATTCCTGGCGATGTCGGAGACGGTGGCCTTCATGCCGCAACCCTATGCGCCGATGCGATCGTGCGCCAGACAAGCAATTTCGCAGCCGATGCGATCCGAGGGACGGGTGATCGACATCCATCACCGCGATGCGCGTTGGGCTGTTTCGACAAGGCGGCTTCCGCCCTCAGTGCGGCGGCTTGCCGTCGGCGATGGCTTCGCGAATTTCCTTGTCCGACATGCCAGTGATGATCCGTTCGACTTCCGTCACGGTTGTCTCCTTCGGGTCGATGTCGTCGGCGACCACCTTGCCCCGGCGCATGACGACGATGCGGTCGACCACCTGGAAGACATGATGGATGTTGTGCGCGATGAAGATGCAGGAATGGCCGGAATCGCGAGCGTTGCGCACGAAGCTCAGCACGCCTTGTGTCTCGGCGACGCCGAGATTGTTGGTCGGCTCGTCGAGGATGATGAGGTCGCTGTCGAAATGCATGGCGCGCGCGATCGCCACCGCCTGGCGTTCGCCGCCGGAGAGCGAGCCGATCGGCGTCGTCGGCGGAATGTTCTTCGAAATGCCGACCTGTTTGAGCAGGTCGCGGGCGACGGTGTTCATCGCCTCCTGGTCCATGCGGTTGAGGAAACGCGGCGGCTTGATCGGCTCGCGCCCGAGAAACAAATTGCGGGCGATCGACAGTTGCGTGACCAGCGCGGAATCCTGGTAGATCGTTTCGATGCCCTGCGCGATGGCGTCGCTGGTGCTGCGCAAGGTGACCTTCTTGCCGCGGATGAAGATGTCGCCGCTGGTCAGCGGCACCGCGCCCGACAAGACCTTGATCAGCGTCGACTTGCCGGCGCCATTGTCGCCGAGCAGGCCGACGATCTCGCGCTCGTTGACATGGAAATTGGCGTCCTCGAGCGCCTGCACGCGGCCGTAGGACTTGCGGATGTTCTGCATGCGGATCAATGGCTCGGCCATGGTTCAAGTCCCTGCCTGGTGCCGGCGTTCCAGCCATGAGTGGAGCGCCATCATGCCAAGGATGATCGCGCCGATGAAGATATTGTAGGCAAGACCGGGCACGCCGATCAGCACGATGCCGTTGCGCATCACGCGCAGGATCAGGATGCCGAGCACGGTGCCGATGATGGTCCCGCGTCCGCCGGTCAGCGCCGTGCCGCCGATCACCACCATGGCGATGACTTCGAGTTCGTAGCCGGTGCCGCTATTGGGATTGGCGGCGGAAGTTCGCAGCGAGGAGATGACGCCGGCCAGCGAGGCCATGAGCGACGACAGCACGAACAGGCCGATCTTGACGCGGTTGACATTGACGCCGCGGGCGCGCGCGGCGTTGGGATTGCCGCCCGCCGCCTGGATCCAGTTTCCGGTCCGGCTTTGCGTCAGCACATAGCCGAGCGCGATCGCCGCGGCGATGAACCAGAACAGCGACATGTAGATGCGGAACGGCCCGATGAAGAAGTCGCCGACCAGCGCCTCTGCCAGCCAGCTGCCCTCGGCGCTCCAGGTGCGCTGCGGAAAACCGTCGGTGATGAAAAGCGCACTGCCGCGCACCACGAGCAGCATGCCGAGCGTGACCAGGAAGGACGGGATCTTGAGTTGCGTGACGAACCAGCCATTGACCAGGCCGATCAGGGCGGCAACCACCAGCGCGGCAACGAAGCCCATTTCCAGCGAGGTGACGCCGCTGTTGAACAGCGTCCACATCAGCACGGGCGAGAAGCCGAACAGGGATCCCACGGACAGGTCGAATTCGCCTGACGTCATCAGCAAGGTCATCGCCAGCGCGATCAGGCCGAGCTCGACGGTGAAGGCCAGGGTGTTGGAGATGTTCTGCGGCGACAGGAAGTCGTGATTGAAGCCCCAGAAAACGCCGATCTCGACGATGAGCAGCACGAAGGGACCGAATTCAGGCCGCGCAATCAGGCGTTGGACAAGCGAATGATTTTCCACTGGGAACCCGCGACATGGTTTGGAACGGGCCGCGATCTCCACCGCCTCGGATGGATTGTCGCGACGCAAGAAGATATCTGGCGCCGCGAGCCAGACGGACACGGCGCCAGGGATCGCGGTTTATTTGCCGGACAGTATCTTGTCGTAGATGCCGGCGGTGTCCTTCTCATAGAGCGCGCCGGTGATGACGTTGAAGCCCGGAGGAATGCCTGACGCCGCCATGTTGGCGAGCGACAGCGCGACATAGCTGGTCGCCTGCGGGTCCTGCCACTGGCCGGCATTGACGTAGCCGTTCAGCACTTCCTGCGTGGTGTCGAGCGAGTTGCCCCAGCCGACAACGGGGATTTCGCCCGGCTTGACGCCGACCTGGTCGAACACCCGCTTGATCGAGCCGGTGACGAGGTCGCCGAGACCGATGATGGCGTTGACCTTGCCCTTGTGGGCGGTGAGGTAGTCGACCATGCGGTTGATCACTTCGGCCTGGTCGAGCGTTGCTTCGGTCACTTCGTAGGTGATGCCGAGCGGTCCAAACACGCTCTTGATGCCTTCCTCTTCCTGGACGCCATAGGTGGCGCCGGGGATCTCGACGGGCATCCAGACGAAGTCGCCCTTCTTCACCAGGCCCTTGTCGACCAGATATTGCGCCCAATGCTTGCCGAAGGTGACGTTGTCGCCGCCGACATAGGCATTGAAATTGGCTTTTGGATCAGGCGTGTTGAAGTTGATGATAGGGATGTTGGCCGCGCGGGCTTCCTTGACGATCTCGACGAGGCTGCCCGGATCGGGGCTGGTGGTGACGATGCCGTCGGCCTTGGCCGAGAGGGCGGCGCGAACCGCTTCCTGCTGGGAGGCGACGTCGCCATTGTGAAACGAGGTGTTGACGGTGTTGCCGGTGTCCTTGGCCCATTGCTTGGCGCCGGCCAGGAAGTAGGTCCAGACCGGGTCGGCCGGGCCGCCGTGCGAAATCCAGTAGAAGGTCTTGGCCTGCGCCGCTGCCGGAACGACCGTCAGCGCGACCAGCAGGCCGTAGAGCACAAGTCTCAGTCTTGTCAGCATTTGATTTCCTCCCGGTTGAAGATGATCCGTCTCTTGTTCCGGCGTCGGCCGGATTGCGTCTTTTGCCAGCGCCGCTCGGATGCCTCAGAGCATTCCCTTTTTCGACGGATGGCAAGCCTCCATCTGCAGATGTAGTTGGCGCCTGACGCGGCGCCATCAACGGTCCCATCAGATTGCATCAGTCGGGGTGATTTTTCCGGGCGGCCGGATGATGATTGGCGGCGAGGCTCAGCCGAGCGGATTGTCCCCGCTGTGTCCGGCGTGCCAGTGGCGCCACGGCCGGATCAGCCGGTCGATCGCCAAGCCAAGCACGACCAGAGCACCGGTGGTGAAGGCGGCCCAGATGGCATCCACGCCAAGCAAGGTCATGGCGTTGTGGGCAGGTTCTTAGATCAGATCGGCCTTTGCCAGGTCGCGCATGAGATGGCTGGCGCCGTAGGTCCAGTGCGGGCAATCGGGCGACAGCCGCACCCGGTTGACCAGCGCGCCGAACTTTTCCGACGAGATGGTGACGATGTCGCCGACCTTGTGGGTAAACCCCTTGCCCTTTTCGCCGCGGTCTTTCGACGGCACGAACATGGTGCCGAGATAGAGCGCCAGCCCGTCCGGATACTGGTGATGCGGCCCCATGGCGGCGGCTACCAGTTCTTCGGGCGAACGGCTGATCTCGGCCATCGAGCTTGCGCCCTCCAGCGAGAAGCCATCCTCGCCCTCGACCTTGAGGCGCACCACGGCGCGCTTCACGTCGTCGATCGAGAAGGTGTCGTCGAACAGTCGGATGAAGGGTCCAAGCGACGCCGAAGCGTTGTTGTCCTTGGCCTTGCCGAGCAGCAGCGCGGAGCGCCCTTCGACGTCGCGCAGATTGACGTCGTTGCCGATGGTGGCGCCGACGATCCTGCCGCTCGAGGCGGCGATCATGGCGATCTCCGGCTCCGGATTGTTCCAGGTCGACACCGGGTGCAGGCCGACATCGGCGCCGAAGCCGACCGAGGCCATCGGCTGGCACTTGGTGAAGATCTCGGCGTCGGGACCGATACCGACTTCCAGATATTGCGACCAGGCGCCGCGCGCGATCAGCTTGGCCTTGATCTCCATGGCTTCCGGCGAACCGGGTTTGAGCTTCGAAAGGTCGTGGCCGATCAGCCCGGCAATGTCGGCGCGGATGGCGTCGGCCTTTTCCGCCGAGCCGCGCGCCTGTTCCTCGATCACCCGCTCGAGCAGGCTGACGACGAAGGTCACGCCCGACGCCTTGACCGCCTGCAGGTCGACCGGGGAGAGGAGATGGGGCTTTGTCGGATCGCGTCTGGCTTGAAAACTGTTTGCTGCGATGTCGTCGAGCGAGCCGATCGGCTTGCCCTTGGCCGAGCGCACATGACCTGCCGGATCGGCCATTTCGCAGATGTCCCGCACGGTCGGCGCTGCGATCGAGGTGATATCGAAGACGGTGTCGTCACGCGCCGTGACCACGAGTGGGTGAGGCACATCAGCCGATCGAGCGCGGCCGAGAAAGACGCCATCGTCAGGCAGAAACGTCATGTTTGTCATTGCACTCTCGTCGTTACGCAGGATGGTTCGATGTTATGAGGTGCGCATGGCCTCTTCAAGCCGACACGCCCTGAAGCAGCATGTGCCAAGCGACAGGCGATCAACGAAAATGGCCTTTGTCACGATGTCACTGCACTGCGTCGCGACTTCCGATGTGGCGCTACAGCTCATCCCAACGTAACCGCAAATGCGCGCTTGTCGATCCGCCTTTTTCCAGCGTGGTCAGGCCGCTGCCGTGATGAGCATCCACCACATGTGAAACGGGTTCGAAGCAGAAGAAATCAGCGTTTCGTGCCGACGAATAGAGGACGAAGACATTCAGCGAGGGCGACGCCTCGATCGTGACGGCGATAGCGTCATCCGGCTGGATGATCGAGGCGTGCCCGTTCCAGCCTTCGAAGGCATTGTTGACCCAGGCGTCGGGAAGCGGCGCGGCTTGCGAAAAATCCCAGTCCGGCCGGGAGGCCAGCGGCACCACCCCCGTCGGCAGGTGTCGCTCGTCCTCCAACCAGACACTGCGCGCCGATGCTTGGAGCAGAGTGCGCGGGCGGCGCGGAAACCAGGGGTGGAAGCCTAGCCCGTAGGGCAGGCGTATGGCGGCTCGGTTCTCGACAGCCAGCACGGCGGACAGCGCGCCATCCTCCAATGCATAGCGGACGCTCGCATGGTAGCGGTAGGGTCCGATCGCCCCATCCTCCAGAGCCAGCTCCATTTCAGTGCCGGTTCGCCTCGTCAACCGCCACGGCCTTTGAAATGCGTCGCCGTGGAGTGGGAACGGCTCGCCGTTGACATTGGGCTCTATCGCATGGAAGCGCCCGTCAAACTCGAAGCCGCCGCCGGAAATGCGGTTTGACCAAGGGATCAGCAGTTGGGACCCGAACTTCAGCAGACCCCTCGATGGCTCAAACACAGGCGTCGGTGCTCGGCCGGTACGGAGCGCGTCGTAGCGCAGGATGGCAGCGCCCTCGCGGGGACGCACCACGACGCTCGCACGCCCATCGGCAAGTTCGATCTCATCGCCATTGCTCATTGAAAAGCAGCCATGGCTACCATCCGCCATCGATGTTGATGTTCTGACCGCTGATCATGTCCGATGCCGGGGAGACGAGGAACAGCACGAGATCGGCGATATGCTGCGGCTCGATGCGTCGCTTCAGGCATTGGTTGGCAAGGATCCAGTCATTGTATTCCTCGAGCCGTTCTCCGAAGACGCGCTCCTCTGCCTCGGAAACGACGGCGCCTGGCGACACCGCGTTCACGGTGATGCCGTGTGGTCCCAATTCCCGCGCCAGCGACTTGGTGAGTCCCAGCATGGCTCCCTTCGAAGCCACGTAGGGAACGTAGCCGTCCCAGCGACCGTTCAGCGTCACCGAGCAGAAGTTGACGATCCTGCCCTGGCCTTTCTTCTTCATGCCAGGCGCGCAGGCGCGCGCCAGCGCGAAGGCGGCTGACGAATTCACACGGATCTGGTCCTCGTACTCGCCAAGTGAGAATTCCTCGAACGGACGGTTGATGATGAGCGCCGCGTTGTTGATCAGAATGTCGATCGTGCCTTCTTCGTCGGCGAGCGCCTTAACCGCTGTCTCGGCTTCGGCCAGCTGGTTCAAGTCGCAACCGACATAGACGATCGTACCCTTGTTTGCCGCCGCCAATTCCGCTGCGATTCCGGGCCCTTCTGCATTCTCCGGCCGGTCAAGCAGAAGCACGCGCGCGCCAGCGCGGGCAAGCGCGGCAGCCTGGGCGCGGCCGAGCGAACCCAGACCGCCGGTCAGGAGCACAACTTTACCGGAAAGGTTCGTCATCACCGTTCCCGCCCCTCAAAGCACGTTGTGAACTTCATCGATGGAGGTTTCCTCGATGCGTTTGTCGAGAACGACCTCGCCGCGCGCCATCGCCACCACGCGATCACAGCAATCAAAAACGTGATGCATGTTGTGGCTGATGAAAACGCCGGTCACCCCTTGTGCCTTCAATCCACGTACAAAGCCGATGACCTTGCTGGTCTCCTTGACCGAAAGGTGATTGGTCGGCTCGTCGAGGATCATCACCTTCGACTTGAAATGCATGGCCCTCGCGATGGCGACGCCCTGCCGCTGGCCGCCTGACAATTCACCGACCAGTGCGTCGGGCGAGCGCAGATGCAGGTCGACATTGGCGATCGCCTTGATGCTTTCGCTGCCCATCTTCTTTTGATCCAGTATGCCGACGCCGAATACGGAAAACAGCGTCGGTTCGCGGCCGATAAACAGGTTCCTGGCGATCGACATGGTGGGAACCATCGAATTGTACTGGTAGATGGTCTCGATGCCGAGGTTCATCGCGTCGCGTGGCCTGGCGATCCGCACCGGTCTGCCTTCGACCAGGATCTCGCCCTCGTCGGCGGTATGGACGCCCGACAGAATGTTGATGAGCGTCGATTTGCCGGCACCGTTGTCGCCGACCAACCCAAGTGCCTCGCCTCGCTTCAGGTCGAGGCTCACGCCCTTCAACGCATGGACGCCGGAATACCATTTGTGAAGATTGCGGACGGAGATGATTGCGTCTTCCATGGCTCAGCCCTCCATCTTGATCGCCTTGGCACGCTTGCGCATCCAGGCATTGGCCACGACGGCGAAAATGGTCAGGAAGCCGATCGCGAATTTGAACCAGTTCGCGTCGACATTGGAGAGCACCAGCCCATTGTCGATGATCCGGATGAGGATCGTGCCGATGATGCCGCCAGCGACCGTACCGATGCCGCCTGCGAGCGAAGCGCCGCCGATGACCGCCGAGGCCACCGCCTGGAGTTCCAGGCCTTCGCCAATGGAAGGCAAAGGAGAGCCCAGCCTCAGCACTTGCAACATGCCGGCGAAACCCGACAGCATCGAGCAAACCACGAAGCATGCGAGTTTTACTCTCGCTGTCGGGATGCCCATCGAGGCGGCAGCCGGGTGGAAGCCGCCGGTGGCCTTTATCCAATTGCCGAAATTGGTTCTGGAAAGCATCAGTGACGTTAAAAGGGCAATTCCCGCAAACCACAGGAACGACATGCGGAACATGTTGCCGGGGCCGACGAACGAGGTGAACAGCCAGTTCGGAAGATCGGCGGGAAGCAAGGGTGGAAACCCGCCCGAGACGACGATCGTCAGCGACCGGGCGATGAAAAGCATGCCGAGCGTGGTGATGAAGCTCGGGATCTCGAACCAGATCGTCACATAGCCGTTGATAAATCCGATCACCGCGCAAACGATAAGCCCGGCCAGCAAGGCAAGTGGGAAAGGCACCCCTTCGACCATGAGGACCGCCATGCACATCGGCATCAGGGCGAACACCGATCCGACCGACAGGTCGAATTCGCCGCTGATCATCAAGATCGTGACGCCGATGGCGACGAGGCCCGTTTCCGGCAGAATGCCGAGTATGCCGCGAAGGTTATCCTGGTTGAGGAACACGCCATTCGAGCGGATCTCGAAAATCACCACGAGAAGCACCAGCAGGATCAGTCCCGCCAGTTCCGGCTTTTCCAGATAGGTCTTGAAGAGGCGTTTCAAGGCAGGCTCCAGGAATTCGAGGCAAGGGACCACCCGGCGGTGCGAGCACTGCCGGGCGAACACATGGCGCGCGTGGGCTTAACGCAGACCTTGCGAGGAAAGCGTCATGATCGCGTCGGCCTGATCCCGGCGCACGATGCCTTGACCCGTATCGATGTCGGAGGGGGCCAGACCTACCTTCTTGTTCAAGTAGGCTTCCATGACGGGCATGAAGCCCTGCATGTAGGGCTGTTGGTCCACCAAAGCCTGTACGTAGCCCTTCTGCATCTGCTGCAGAACTTCCGGCACCAGATCGAAACCGCCAAGGAGTACCTTGCCCGGCGCGACGCCGCGGTCCTGCAGCGACCGCGCAACGCCCGCGCACCAGAAGCCGGTGTCGAAATAGGCTGTGGTGTCGGGATGCGCATTGAGATAGGCGCCGACACGATCGGATGTAATCGCGAGGTCCGTTCCGCTGTCGATCCGCTCCCATGAGACCTGGCGGTCGGGATGGGCCGCCTTGTACTCTTCCAGGAACTGCATCACGCCTGCGCCACGGCTTTCGGACCAGTTCTGGCCGGGTGCGGAAATGCCGACCAGAACCTTGATTGGCCCCTCTTTCGGGAAGCTTTCGGAAATCGCCTTGCCGAGCGAATAGCCCGCCGGCTTGAAACCTTGCCCTATGAAGGCCTGCCGCGCATTGCCCTTGGCGCCTTCGGTGTCATCGACATTGACGGCAATCACCAACACACCGGCATCTCGCGCCTCCTTGATGACGTCGTCGAACGCCTTGTTGTCGACAATCGAGGTCAGCAGGGCATCCGGCTTGGCGGCAAGTGCGGCGCGCATGTTGGCGAGTTGTTGCTCGACCGAGCCTTCGGTCTGGGTGAAAATCATGTTGCACTTGGCCTCGACCTTGCCGCAGGCATCGTCAAAGCCCTTTTTCACCGCCTGCCAGAAGGTGTTCGAGGCCGACGAATGGTGTGTAAAGACGATGTTGAGCCCGTCGGCACTGGCGACGGAAGGCCCGGCAAGCAGCGTCGTGGCGAGCAAAAGCGTTGCAGTCAGTCGTTTCATTTCTATTCCTCCCGTTGAGTGTTCTTCAGATGTCCGTCTTGTCGGAGACGCGGCGATGGACGGTGTAGGCCCGACCGAGGTCGGGATTGAGTTCCAGCCCGAGGCCTGGGCCAGGCGGCACGGTGATCATGCCGTCCTTGACTTCCGGTAGCGCGGTCACGAGGTCGCGGTACCAGGTCCTGTAAAATGCCCGCACACTCTCCTGTACGAGCGCGTTGGGCGCGTTGAGGGATAAATGCGTGGATGCCGCCAGGACCACTGGTCCGGTGCAGTCATGCGGCGCGACCGGCAAATGCCAGGCCTCCGCCATTGCGGCGATCTTGCGTGCTTCGGAAAGCCCGCCGCACCAGGAAATGTCCAGCATGACGATGCCTGCGGCGCCGGTCTCCAGAAGGTCGCGGAATGCCCAGCGACTGCCCAGGGTTTCCGACGCCGAGATCGGTGCCGGGCTCGCGGCCTCGTAGCGCTTGAGATCGGCGAGGCTATCCATGCGGATGGGATCCTCATGCCAGTACGTGCCATAAGGCCCGAGCGCCTTGGCGATCTTGATCGCCGGCAAGAGCTGCCACATGGAGTGGAACTCGACCATGATGTCGATCTTGTCACCAACCGCTTTGCGGATCTTTTCGAAGGGCTGCAGCGCGGCTTTGAGGTCGCCGGCGGTGATGTCTTGCCCCCGGCTTTTCTCGGCGGCATGGTCGAAAGGCCAGATCTTCATGGCCGTGATGCCGTCCTCAAGCAGCTCCGCCGCCAATTCGTCGGCGCGGTGGAGAAACCCGTTCAGGTCGTCGTATCCTTGCCTTGTGCCCAGACCATAATTCGCGGTGGTCTGTCCCTTGCCGTCCTTGATGTATTCGGTGCCGGCGCAGGTGTTGTAGGTACGGATGGACCGGCGCGAAAAGCCCCCCAGGAGTTGCGCGATCGGCTGGTTCATGGCCTTGCCGAAAATATCCCAGAGCGCGATGTCGAAGGCGGAATTGCCGCGGACTTCGACCCCGCTTGAGCGGAAACCGAGATAGCCAACCAGGTCCGCGGAAAGCAGATCGATCTGCAGTGGATCGCGGCCGATTACGCGTGGCGCGACATATTCATGGACATATTCCTCGACCGTGCGGGCCAAGAAAAAGGTTTCGCCAAGGCCGGTAATGCCTTGGTCGGTATGCACCTCGATCCAGAGCAGATTGGGCCGCTCTTCGATGCGAATGGTCTCAAGCGAGCGGATTTTCATGCGATCCCCGCGTCGATCAATGCCTTGACGCTTTTGTCGAAATGCGCGGCCATATGTTCGGCGGCAAGTTGCGGGTTCCCCGCGATGATCGCCCGAGCAATATCCGCGTGCCCCTCGATCATCTTGATCTGCTCTTCCTCGGTTACACGCGTACGCCAGCCGATCACCCAGGTGCGTCGCGTGACGCCGCTGAAGGCGTTGATGATCAACGAAAACACCGGGTTGTGAGAGGCCCGCGCGATCGCCTCATGGAATGCGATGTCGTGTTCCATGACGATCTCGGGCGCACGGTAATTCTCGCGCATCAGGCGCGCGCATTTCTGTATTTCAGCCGCCTCCGCGTCGGTCCGCCGGAGTGCGGCGAGCGCCACCGTGCGCATTTCGATGGTGCGGCGCACATCATAAACCTGCTGGACGCTGATCTGTTCGGTCGTGACGCCGTGCTCGATCACCATCGACATGGCGCCAATGTCGAGCTTGGCAACGCTGGCGCGCCGGCCGGCGCTCATGTCGATGAGGCGCATCGCCGACAGCGACCGAAACGCCTCCCGCACCACCGTCCGCGAGACACTGAGCTTGCGGGTCATGTCGGCTTCACTGGGCAAGAGGTCGCCAGGGCCAAGGCCTTCAACGCGGATGTGCTGGGTGATGGCCTGAATTGCGGCACTCACCAGCCCAGGATTTGTCTCGTCAGGCCCAATGCCGCGATCGCTTACCATTTGCCCAAAACCTGTATGACATGTTTTCTTGAAATGGGTATATCTTTGTGAAATCTTGTCTGTCAATAGCGGTTGACTACGCGACAGTTGGGAAGGGAGAAAAGGGTAGTGGATAGCGGAGAGAAACAGCCAGGCTTCGTGTTCGATGCCCAGGATATCGTCGGTGAGAGCCTGCTCTGGGACGAGAACAGGAAGACGCTGATCTGGGTGGATATCATCGGGCGACGCATTCACCAGCTCGATCCGGGTACTCGCGATCATCGGAGTTGGCCGACGCCGGACCTCGCAACCTCGATTGGCCTGCGTAAGGACGGTGGCGCGATCGTCGGGCTGCGAAAGGATGTGGCTCTGTGGGATTTTGGAAAAGCCTTCAGGACGATCGCGACGATCGAACCGGACAGCCCTGACACACGGTTGAATGAGGGCATTGTCGCCCCGGATGGCTCATTCTGGGTCGGCACCATGGAAAACAACATCGATGCCGACGATCGTCCACGCGATATTTGGCGAGATGCGGGGCGGATCTATCGCGTCGACACGGCCGGCATCGTCGAGGCGCTCAGCGCCGATCGCTTCGGCATCACCAACACGATGGTCTGGACAGCGAATGATACCTTCATCACGGCGGACACGACCAAGAACCAGATCTTTCGCTATCACTGGGACAGGGTGCGGTCGCGAATAACCGACAGGCGCCCTTTCTTCTCGGACTTTCCACGCGGCCTGCCGGATGGGTCGTGCATGGATGCGGAGGGCTATGTCTGGAATTGTCGCGTTGCGGGGGGCGGCTGCCTGGTTCGCATTTCACCTGACGGGGTTCTGGACAAGGTGGTGGACCTGCCCTGCAGCTGGCCCACGAGCTGTACCTTCGGCGGCGAGAATTTCGATATCCTCTTCGTCACTTCGGCACGGTTTACCATGAGCGAGAGGCATTTGCAGGCAAACCCGCAGGAGGGCGGGTTGTTCGCTGTGCGCGCAGGCGTTCGAGGCACACCAGCCAAACGGTTCGGTGAGATTACCTACTGACGCGGCCGAGAACGGCAGGCTTGCCAGGTCGGCTACGGCTTTTCGACCAATCCGGGCAAAGCGCAGCGTTCCGGCAGTCGCCGGAGCGTTGATGACGACCAATTCAGGAAAGCCGGATTCTGCTTGACAGTTTCACGAATATGAAAAATTGTTAGCCAATTTCAAATTTGGTGAGCTGGTCGATGTCGGCCTTAGTTGCAGCACAAGCGCCAAAGGCCCGGTCTTCATCGGGCTTCCGGCTCGCCATGCTGTTGCCAGGGGCGCTGGTCACTTTCCTGCTGATCCTGTTCGCGCTTGGCCTGGTGCTGTTCCTTGCCTTTCGCGGCAATGACGGCTCGCTCCTCGGCGTTGGGCTGACCGTCGATAATTTCGTCACCGTGGCCACCGATCCGCTCTACTGGACGGTGACGCTGCGCTCGTTGGTCATCGCCGGCCTGGTGACGCTGGCAACCGTCGCCACCGCCTATCCCGTCGCCTACTATCTTGCCTTCCATGCCGGGCGCCGGCGCGGCCTGCTGTTGTTCCTGGTGACGCTGCCGTTCTGGACCAGCTATCTCCTGCGCGTCTTCGCCTGGAAGATCGTACTCGCCTACAATGGCGTCCTGAACTCGGCGCTGATCGAAAGCGGCATCTGGTCGGAGCCGACACTGGCATTTCTCAACACGCCAGCCGCTGTGGTCGTCACGCTGGCTCACGCCTATGCGCCCTTCGCCATCCTGCCGATCTACGTGGCGCTGGACACCATCCCGAAATCGCTGCTCGAGGCTGCCTCCGACCTCGGCGCGCGGCCGTTCACCGCTTTCCGCCGCGTCGTGCTGCCGAATTCGATGCCGGGCGTGCTGGCGGCCGCGCTCGTCGTCTTCGTGCCGACAGTCGGCGACTATGTCACGCCGGCCATGGTCGGCGGCCCGGCCAGCACCATGATCGGCACGCTGATCCAGTCGCAGTTCGGCAAGGCCAATGACTGGCCGTTCGGCGCCGCCCTTTCGGTCTGCGTCATGCTGGTCATCCTCGTCGTGGTGCTGGTCGCGCGCAACGCCGACCGCAGATTTGGCAGCCGCACATGAGAGTGGACCGGGCCGGGACGAAACGGGATGGCCGCTGGCTCGGCCTCTACGTGCTTGCCTATCTGGTGTTCCTATATCTGCCGGTCCTGCTGATCCCGCTGTTTTCCTTCAACGATTCCATCCAGGCGGCGTTTCCGCTCCAGGGGTTCACGCTGCAATGGTACGAGACGCTCTACGGCAATCCGGCGCTGTCGGGCGCGCTCGTGAACAGCCTCGTCATCGCCACTGTCGCCGCTTCCGGTGCAACACTGTGCGGCATCACCGTTTCCTATATGGACCTTTACGGCCGCTCGCCGCTTGCCGCCACCATAAGCGCCATAGCCCGCCTGCCGATCCTGATCCCCGGCGTCATCGTTGGCATATCGTTGCTGATCCTGATCAACCTCATCGGCCTTGGGCCGTCGCGCATCGCCATCGTGCTCGGCCACATACTGGTGGCTTTGCCCACGACCGTCGTCGTCATGCGCAGCCGTTTCGCCGCCATCCCCAGGACGGTCCGCGAGGCGGCGCTCGACCTCGGCGCCTCCGACTGGACGACGTTCCGGCGGGTCATGCTGCCGCTCAGCCTGCCCGCCGTGCTGTCGGCCTTCATGCTGGCCTTCCTGATCTCCTTCGACGAATTCATCGTCGTCTTCTTCCTTGCCGGCACCGAGCCGACCCTGCCGCTCTATATCTGGAGCCAGCTGCGCTTCCCCCGCTCGTTGCCGACCGTCATGGCGCTGGGGACGGTGATCCTGGCCACATCCTTCATTATCGCCGGCACCGCCGAGATCTTGCGCCATCGCGGGCTCGGTGCCAAGCGCCGCAATCCAGCCTGACCATAACAATGAGAGGAGAACGAAAATGACATTCCACCTGACATCGATAACCGGACACAAGGCGCGCGCCGGCCTCGCCGCGCTGGCGCTCGCACTGTCTTCGACCGTGGCGCTGGCCGCCGAAAAGCTGCAATATTTCACCTGGTCGGGTTACGAATTGCCCGATTTCAACAAGAGCTTCCTCGCCGCGCATCCCGATGGCGTCGAGGCCTCGATCTTTGGCGATGACGACGATGCCTTCACCAAGGTCAAGGCCGGCTTCCGGCCCGACATCGCGCACCCCTGCTACGACAAGGTGGCGCGCTGGAACAAGGAAGGCCTGCTGCAGCCGATCGACACCAAGCGCATCAAGAACTGGGATTCGATCTTCCCGGTGTTCAAGAACCTGCCCGACCTGCAGGCCGGCGATGGCAAGGTGTGGATGGTGCCGTGGGACTGGGGCAACACTTCCATCCTCTACCGCACCGATTTGGTGAAGAACCCCGAGGCAAGCTGGAACCTGCTCTGGGACAAACAATATGCCGGCCGCATGGCGACCATCGACGCCGTGCACGACACGCCGATCGTCGCCGCGCTTCTGGCCGGCGTCAATCCGTTCGACATGACGCCCGAGCAGATGGACAAGGTCGCGGAAAAGCTGCGCGAACAGCGGCCGCTGCTGTCGAGTTACACCACCGACATGACGTCGGTCGAGCAGGCGCTTGCCAGCGGCCAACTGGTCGCAGCAATGACCTGGAACGCCTCGGCCACCTCGCTCAAGAAGCAGGGCGTGCCGGTCGAATTCATGAATCCGAAGGAAGGCATGCTGACCTGGGCCTGCGGCTTCGTGATGCTGAAGGACGCCAAGAATGTCGATCTCGCCTATGATTTCATCAACAGCCGGCTGGATGCCGATTCGGGCAAATATCTCATTCAGTCCTATGGCTATGGCAGTTCGCTGAGCACCGCCTTCGCCGGCGTCACGAAGGAGGAACTGGAGAAACTGCAGCTGCCGTCCGATCCCGAGGTGATGCTGAAGAGCACCATCTTCACCGGGCCGATGAAGCAGAACGACGATGTGGCCAAGATGTTCGAGAAGGTGAAGGCTGGCGGGTGATCGGTGGTTAATTTCGGAAGCTGGCGCTGCCCCTCATCGCCCTGCCGGGCACTTCTCCCCGTATAGTGACGGGGAGAAGGAGCCGGGCGCAATGCTGGCGAGTCCCTTGCGACGCTGGTGATTGGCGAAACCGGCGATAAGAGCGTCCCTCTCCCTGTCACTATACGGGGAGAGGATGCCGGCAGGCGGTGAGGGGCGGCGCCAACGCCCGGTAAAGTACGAATTCAATCCCGAGGCCGGCCGTTGTCTGGTGCTGGCCTTAGACGCAACAAGGATCGACGAATGGACATAGTCGACGAGGCCGCCGAAAAACCCAAGGACGATGCCGATGTTCGCGTCGGGCGCCGTGTGCGGGCGCTGCGGCTGGAGCGGCGCCTGTCGCTGGCCGAACTGGCGGCAAAAGCAGGTGTGTCGATCGGCGCGCTGAGCCAGATCGAGCGCGGCATGTCCTCGCTGCGCGTCAAGGTGATCTGGCCGCTCGCCGCCGCCCTCGACATCGAGCCTTCGGCGCTGATCGCCGATGGCGACGAGGCCGTCAACGATCTCTATTGCGTGCGCGCCGACAAGCGGCGCTCCATTCCCGTCAAGTCGGAAGGCATCGCCAAGGCGCTGCTGTCGCCGCCGGGTGCGACGCTCACCGGCATGCTGGTGACGGTGGAGGCCGGTGGCGGCACGGCGGAAGCCTATGCCCATGCCGGCCATGAATTCGGCTATGTGCTTTCGGGCGAGGTCGAACTGGTGGTGGACTCGACAAAATACGGGCTGAAGACCGGCGACAGCTTTGCCTTCAAGAGCACGCTGTTGCATGCCTTCCGCAATCCCGGCGCCGAGCAATGCCAGATCCTGTGGGTCAACACCACGAAGCCTTCCGAGGTTCGCGATGGCGCCTGATCCACTCGTCCGGCTGCAGGCGGTCTCCAAGGTTTTCCCGGGCGGCATCGTCGGGCTCGATGCCGTCGATCTCGACATTATCAGCGGCGAGTTCATCACGCTGCTCGGGCCGTCCGGCTGCGGCAAGACCACCAGCCTGCGCGTCATCGCCGGCTTCGAAAGCCCGTCGAGCGGAAAGGTCTTACTCGACGGCCGCGACATCACGGCGCTTCGGCCCTTCGACCGGCCTGTCAACACCGTGTTCCAGGACTACGCGCTGTTTCCGCATATGGATGTCGCCGAGAATGTCGGCTTCGGCCTGTCATTGCGCAAGTTGTCGGGAATCGAGCAGGCAAAGCGGGTCGGCGAAGCGCTGGACATGGTCGGTCTCGCCGACAAGTTTCGCGCCCGTGTCTCCGAATTGTCGGGCGGCCAGCGCCAGCGCGTGGCACTTGCTCGCGCCATCGTCTGTGAGCCGCGCGTGCTCTTGCTCGACGAGCCGCTGTCGGCGCTCGATGCGCATCTGCGCGAACAGATGCAGGTCGAGTTGAAGCGGCTGCAATCGCGGCTCGGCACGACCTTTGTCATGGTCACCCATGACCAGACCGAGGCGCTGTCGATCTCCGATCGCATCGTCGTCATGAACAAGGGCCGCATCGAGCAGATCGCGCCGCCGGCGACGCTCTATGACCAGCCTGCGACGAAGTTCGTAGCGAGCTTCATCGGCACCATGAACCTGCTGCAGTCGCGCTTTGTCGGCCGCGATGGCGAGCGCCTCCGTTTCACCGCCGGCACCTTGCCGCTGGAGGCAATTTCTGAAACCGGCCAGTCACCCGGCGAAGGCGAAATGCGCACCATCGGCGTGCGTCCGGAGGATTTGCTGGCGGCCACCGAGGCCATGCCCGGCACCGCGCCGGCCCGCGTCAACAGCATCGTTTTCCACGGCCGTACCTTGCGGCTGCATGCTGAACTGGGGCAGGGGTTGCCGGTGGTGATCGATGCGCCGCGCCAGGCAGAGGGTTTTCAATTCAGCGTCGGCGACGTGGCGCATGTCAGCCTGCGCCGTGGCGCCAACTGCCCCATGCTGCCGAGTTAGTTGCACCCACATTCGCAAGGTCGCCGCACAGTTACGGGCGGGGCAGGTCTGATCGACATGTGAACAAACGACCATGGAATTAAGTAGGAATTGACTAAGCTAGGAAGACATTCCTAAATTAGTTGATGCCGGAATTGAGCACCCGACCGCGCCGAAATGTGCAAACCCTATGCCTCGCGCACGAAGTGGGGCAACTCATTCGTGTCCGATGCCGGCACTGCAACATCACCCGGCACTATCTGCCCGGCGACCTTGCAAAGCTTGTTGGTGACATTCCCTTTTGGGATGTCGAAGGGCATATGCGGTGCGAGCGCTGCAAGCTTCGCGAGCTTGATGCCGACATAATTTTGCCGAGTGCTGCTGAGCGCTTGAAAATTCGTGTGAGACGCCTTGTCGAAATCCGCATGGTTCGCCGTGTGATATGGCGAGACGAGGAATGAGGAGCGCGGCTATCCCTTCAGCCTAGAACAGAGACCCTTGGGCTGGTGCCTGCTGCGGAAACTTGATTTGTGTGGCTGGCTTCTCAACGATGACCAACGCGTTGTCTGGCGCTGTTCGCTGCAAATGCCGTGCTTCTGCCCAGGGTGCTGTCAGCCAGGCCTCGGTCTCTTCCGAAGTGGTCAGTATTACGGGCATAGCCTTCTCATGGATCGGCGCGATGAGGGCGTTAGGCTTGGTTGTCATGAAGGCAAATAACTCGAAGTCGCCGGGTCCGTCCTTGACCTTTCGAACACCCTGCCAACGGGTCCAGAAGCCGGCGAAGAAGAACAGAGGCCGGCTTTCGTCACGGGCAAACCAGTAATTGCGTTGGATGCCTGTTTCCGGGTCCTTGTCGCTCGGTGTCGGGCTGGGTTCGGCAAAACTGGTGACCGGTACGACGCATCTATGCTCGACCCCGACAAACTGTTGCCAGTGCGAATATTGTGGATTGCGAACGTTGGTCGTGCCGTAGTCGGCCTTACCCTTCATACGCTCTTGAGGCGTCGGCAACCCCCAAAGCAGGTTCGCCAGCTCACGCTTCCCGTCTGCCGTGTTGCGGACGACCGGGCCGGGTTGATTGGGATAGATGTCAACGGAAGGTTCAAGGTTGCCGCTGATATCGCGTAATGCGCGCGTCCATTGGCGGATCGCCTCTTGCGTTGTGGTGATGTTGTAGAGGTTGCACACGCACCTAGCATTGCGGAATTGGCTTGTGTCTGCAACCGCCGCTGCCCGCGCTCCTGCAATTCGTGTCACAGAGCCGCGTTATATCGATCGTCCTGACACGCCTTGTCAGCTGTCATGTGGGCACAGGTGGCAGACGGGCTGGCTCTTCCCTAATTGCAGTGCGTCTGAACAGGAGGAATACGCATGACCATCGCGGAAATTGCCAAGGATTTCACCGAGCTCCTCAAGCAGGGCGATCACAATGGCGCTGCTGAAAATTACAATGCCGACGATATCGCCAGTTACGAAGCCATGGAGGGGCCGATGGCCGTCAGCCACGGCAAGGAGGCCCTCAGGCAGAAAAGCCAATGGTGGCAGGAAAACCACGAAGTCCACGGTGGTTCGGTCGAAGGCCCTTATGTCAACGGCGACCAGTTCGCGGTGCGCTTCACGTTCGACATTACGCCCAAGGCCACCGGCCAGCGCGTCACGATGGATGAGGTTGGCCTCTACACGGTCAAGAACGGCAAGATCACCGAAGAGCGCTTTTACTACTGAGGCCGGAAGTCAGGCTTTCCGACCTTTGCTCTCTTCGTTGCAAGTTTGAAAAATGAGCATGGCGTCCGGGGCAATCCCCTGGCCGCCATGCAAATTCAAATGGTCTTCACATACTTGGCAAACTGGTCGGCCACCGTACCCCAGCCGTTGAAGAAACCCATTTCCTCATGGTTTTTGCGGGTCGCGTCTTCGCGGTGGAGGAAAATCCTTAGTACTGGCAAGTCCAAAAATTCCGACGGTGCGGGCCTGGGCGCTGGCAAAGCGGGAAGGGCGGTTTTAGGCTGTGGGACGGATTCGACTGTCAGCTTGAGGGACGCGCCTTGACGACTACGATTTACGGCATCACCACCTGCGACACGGTCAAGAAGGCGCGCGTCTGGCTGGAGAGCCATGACGTTGCCTATCGCTTTCACGATTTTCGTGCGGAGGGGCTGGACAACAAGCGGCTGGATGGCTGGGTCGGCAAGGTTGGCTGGGAAAAGCTGCTCAACAAGGCCAGCACCACATTTCGTGAATTGGCGGATAAGGACAAGCAAGGTCTCGACGAAAAGAAGGCGAAGGCGCTGATGCTGGCCAAGCCGACGATGGTCAAGCGGCCGGTGCTCGAGGTCGGCGACCGGGTTCTGGTCGGCTTCAAGCCGGAAGTTTATGAGCAGGCGGTCGGGAAGTAGGCGAAAGCATTGCGACGTCCGATCTCCCCCCTCGTGGGGGAGATGTCAGGCAGGACAGAGGGGCGCGCGCTGTCCCGCCGGCCTCAGAAAGGTCCGGCCGCCTCAGCCCATACCGCGTAGATACTCCGCCAGCGCCACCGCATTGTTGTGCGCCTCATCATGCGCGCCGTAGAGCAGCGTCACCTTGCCCTCGCGAAGCAGGTCGCGCAGCGTCGCCACCGCCTCACCATTCCCGTCCAGCTCAGCCCCGTACCGCTTCCGAAACTCCGCCCAGCGCTGCGGCTCGTGCCCGAACCACTTCCGCAACGCGTCGCTCGGCGCGATCTGCTTCAGCCACAGGGCCAGCGCGGCATGCTCCTTGCTGACGCCGCGCGGCCAGATGCGATCGACCAGCACCCGCTGCCCGTCATCGGGAGCGGGCGGCTCGTAAATCCGCTTGACCATCAGGTCGAAAGCCATTCGACCTCCCTACGCCGAACCCTCAGGCCCACTCGCCCTTGCGCATCACCGGCACGCGGCTGCCGTCCTTGTGGACGCCGTCAATGTCGATCTTGTCCGAGCCGATCATCCAGTCGATGTGGATAAAGCTCTTGTTGCCGCCGCGCGCGGCGATCTCGTCTTGGCTGAGCGAGGCGCCGTCGACGAAGCATTTGGAATAACACTGGCCGAGCGCGATGTGGCAGGCGGCATTTTCGTCGAACAGCGTGTTGAAGAACAACAGGCCGCTGGCCGAGATCGGCGAGGAATGCGGCACCAGCGCGACCTCGCCGAGACGGCGGGCGCCCTCGTCGGTGTCGAGCACTTTCTTCAAGACATCTTCGCCTTTCGACGCCTTGGCCTCGACGATCCTGCCTTCTTCGAAACGCACGGAGATCTCGTCGATCAGCGTGCCTTGGTAGGACAGCGGCTTGGTCGAGGAGACATGGCCCTCGACGCGCCTGGCATGCGGCGTGGTGAAGACCTCCTCGGTCGGGATGTTGGGATTGCAGGTGATGCCGTTCTTGGCGGTCGAGGCACCGCCCATCCATTCATGGCCGTCCGCCAGCCCGACCGTCAGGTCGGTGCCCGGTCCGGTGAAATGCAGCGCATGGAAATTATGGCCGTTGAGCCACTCGGTGCGGCCGCGCAGCGCGGCATTGTGCGCCTTCCAATCGCCGATCGGGTCTTCAACGTCGACCCGCGACGCCGCGAAGATCGCGTCGGCGAGTTTCGCCACCGCGACATCGTCGGCATCTCCGGGAAACACCTGCTTGGCCCAGGCGAGATCCGGGTATGCGACGATGTTCCAGTTGATGTCGAAGCCGGTAATCTTTTCCAGCGCCGGCTGGTAGGCCATGGAATTGGCCTTGTTGGCGCGCGCCACTTTTGCCGGGTCCTGCGCCGACAGGAGCGACGGATCCTCGCCGCGCACGGCAAGCCTGGCGGTATTGTTGGAAAAAGCCTTCGCCATGCCTTCATAGAGCCAGCCGGCGGCGCGATCGAAGCTGGCGTCGGCGCCGAAGCGGTAGCGCGCCAGCGTCATCTCGTCGTCATTGAAGATCGGTGTCACCAGACCGGCACCGGCCTTGTAGGCATGCTCGACGATGCGCCTGGTCAGCGGCAGGGCCGCGATCGACGAGGTCAGTACGAGATCCTGGCCGGGCTGCAATTGCAGGCCGACCTTGATGGCGACTTCCGCCAGCCTGTCGAGCTTCACCGGGTCGATCGTTGCGGAAACGCCGCGCGAATGTGTGGTCATGATCCTGCCTGCCGTGATGTGGGAATCTGACCCATACATAGACCGCTGCCATGATCCTTTCCACCGGGTTTGCGGTGGGCCAAGCTTAAGCAGCGCTTTCGAGTGATCCGAACTGCGCCATCGTCGCCTCGATCTCTTCCTTGATCCAGGCCTTGAAATCCCGGACCTTGCGGCTCTCCGTCTTGGCCGACGCGGTCACCATCCAGTAGCCGAGCCCGCTCTGGGCGCGGATGCCGAACGGCGCCACCAGCCGCCCGTCGGCCAGCGCATCCGCTGTCAGCAATTGCCAGCCCAGCATCACGCCATGGCCGGCAATCGCCGATTCCAGGCACAGCATCGGGTCTGTGAAGCGCGCGCCTTTCTGGAAGGTGACGGGCGCAACACCGGCTGCCGCGAACCAGCTCTCCCAGTTGATCATCGCCCGCTCGTCGGTAATGGCGCAGGTCTGGGCAAGGTCCTCGATCGACTTCAGTTTCCGGGCGATGTCAGGTGCGCAGACCGGGAACACTTCCTGCGCCAGGAGCAGTTCGGCTTGGCCGCCGGACCATTTGCCGTCGCCAAGCCGGATGGCGATGTCGACGTCGGAATGGTCGAGATTGGCCAGCCGCACCGACGCGTCGATGCGCAACAGCACATTGGGATGGCGGTCGAAGTGACGCGACAGCCTGGGCAGCAGCCATTTCGAAGCGAAGGCCGGTGCCGCCGAGACGACCAATGTGCATTGGCTCGCTTCGTCGGCCAGCGCCACGGCCTGCGCAAGCTCGCGAAATCCAGCCCCGAGGCGGGTCGCGAAGACGGCGCCGAACTCGGTCAGCACCAGACCACTTGCCGTGCGCTCGAACAGCGCCTGGCCGACCTGCTTTTCGGTGCGGCTTATCTGCTGGCTGACGGCGCTGACGGAAACGTTGAGCTCGCCGGCGGCCGCAGCAAGCGAGCCGAGACGGGCTACGGTTTCGACGGCGCGAAGGCCGTTGAGATGAACGCGGTTGAGCATGGCCATTTGAGATTTTCTAAACCGTTCCGGCTGAAATCTCAATTGAATGACGAGAGGGAACGGCAGACTTTATCGATGGGAGCCAGATCCGAGGAGCCGGAAATGTCAAGGCTGTTGTCGTCGCTGAAGGTTCTGTTCGCCATGGGCACGCCGTCCGGGTCGCGCGCGCAGAACGACACGCAGACATGGCTGACCGATCCGCTGTCGCATCCCGTGCTGAACACCATGTCGGAGCGTGAATTGGGCGACGTGCCGTTCAGGCTGACGGCCCGGCGAACGGTGCACGAGACCGCTTCGTTGCATGCCGGTTTGGGTGGGCGCAGCTAAGCCGATGACGCGCCTTCAGCTCAATTAGGAGTCGAACCCGTCGCGCCTCTCTGCGCGCGCACTGGCCCAACGGATGGTGGATTGTTTCAGCGATCCCTGCATTTATTGTGCGCTGCAATGAGATCGGCCACCTCAACAGCGCTGCGCTTCACCGTCGCCGGCATGATCGCGATGGCGGTGGCCATGGGCATCGGCCGCTTCGTCTATACGCCGATCCTGCCCGGCATGATGGAAGAGCTGCATCTGTCGCCGGCCAATGCCGGGTGGATCGCCTCGGCCAACTATCTCGGCTACCTCGTCGGCGCCTTTGTGGCGGCGGGCGGCTGGGCGCATGGCCGCGAGCGTCTGCTGATGCTGGGCAGTCTTGGCGCCAGCACCGTCCTTGCCGCGCTGATGGGGCTGACCGACGCCATGGTCGCCTTTCTCCTCATCCGCTTTCTGGCCGGGCTGGCCAGCGCCTTCGTCATGGTCTTCATGGCCAGCATCGTTTTCAGCCATATCACTGCCGCCGGTCGTGGCGACCTGCAGGCCTGGCATTTCGGCGGTGTCGGCCTCGGCATCGCGATCTCCGCAGTGATGATGGCGGTGCTGGTCACCGAGCATGCCGGCTGGGCTGCGGGCTGGTTGTGGTCGGCGGCAATTTCAGCTTGCGGCTTCGTGGTCGTGACGCTGCTGACGAACGAAGGCCCGCTGGCCAACGGCCAAGCCGTCCGTGAGCCGGCCCTGCCGAAAGACCGGTCGCTGATGAAGATGATCGTCGCCTACGGCCTGTTTGGGTTTGGCTATGTGGTGACGGCGACGTTCCTGGTCGCTATCGTCCGCCAGGGCGGCGGCAGCCGCGTCTTCGAGGCCATGGTCTGGCTGGTCGCCGGCCTCGCCGGTTTTCCCTCGACCTGGTTGTGGCAGAAGATAGCCGGACGGGTCGGGCTCAATGCAGCCTATGCGTTGGCATGTTTCATAGAAGTGATCGGCGTCACCGCCAGCGTGGCGCTTGGCGGATATTCCGGGCCGCTGCTTGGCGGTCTGCTGCTCGGCGGCACCTTCATCGCCATCACCGCGCTTGGCCTGCAGGCCGCCCGCCAGCAGGCGCCACAGGCGCCCCGGCGCATCTTTGCCTTGATGACGGCGTCGTTCGGCCTTGGCCAGATCGTCGGCCCGATCGCCGCCGGCCTTTTGGCGCAGATGTCAGGCAATTTCTTCCTCGCTTCGATTGTCGCTGCGGCCATGCTGGTGGTCTCCGGCGTCATCACGTGGTCGGCCGTGCCAAAATCGCCATGATTTGTGGTCTTGCTCTGCGCCGGGCATCGGGCAGGCATTTTCTTTCCCCCTAATGTGTGACTTTATGCCCGCCGAAGTCAGCTGATTTGCCCATCAAGCAAGGAATTCGCCACAGTGTTCGTATCCTTCTTCCCGCAGCCGAAGCTCTTCTTCTCTTCGGCCGCCATCTGGAGCCTTGCGGCGATCCTGTTCTGGTTTTTCGGCGGTGAGCAATTGGGCGCGATTTTTGGCCTGCCGGCAGCCGCCGCCGACGCGCCGCCCATCATCGGTATCGCCGTTCTCGTGTCGAAGCCGTTCCTCTGGTTCTACATCTACTTCGTGGCCTGCGTCGCCATCTTCTACGCATTCTGGAGTTGGTATTCGCCGCATCCGTGGCAGCGCTGGTCGATCCTGATGACGGCGGTCATCCTGTTCTTCATCTATTTCAATGTGCAGGTCAGCGTCGCCGTCAACGCCTGGTACGGGCCTTTCTTCGACTATGTGCAGGGGCTGATGTCAGGGACCGGAAAATCGACCAACGGTGAATTTTATACCGGGCTGGCCGACTTTTCCTGGCTGGCGCTGGTCGGCATGAATGTGCAGGTGGTCAATGCCTTTATCGTCAGCCACTGGATCTTCCGCTGGCGCACGGCGATGAACAACTACTTCATCGAGAACTGGGCCAGGCTGCGCCATATCGAGGGTGCTTCGCAGCGCATCCAGGAAGACACGATGCGGTTTTCGCAGATCATGGAAGATCTCGGCTCCAGCTTCGTCCAGTCGATCATGACCTTGATCGCCTTCCTGCCGGTGATGATCCAACTGCAGGCCCATATCAGCGAATTGCCGATCATCGGCGCGATCCCGCAGCCCCTGGTGGTCGCGGCGCTTGCCTGGTGTCTGTTCGGAACGATCTCGGTGATGATTGCCGGCCTGAAACTTCCGGGGTTGCAGTTCCGCAACCAGCGCGTCGAAGCCGCCTACCGCAAGGAACTGGTTTACGGCGAGGATCATGTGGATCGTGCACAGCCTGCCACCACCGCCGAGCTGTTCGCCAATGTCCGCCACAATTATTTCAGGCTCTATTTCCACTACATCTATTTCAACGTCGTCCGGTACACCTACCTGCAGGCCGACAACATCTTCTCGCTGCTGATCCTGGGTCCGTCGCTGGTCGCGCACAAGATAACGTTCGGTGCGCTGAACCAGATCTCGAACGCCTTCGGCAAGGTGACGGGTTCGCTGCAATTCCTCCTCACCTCGTGGTCGACCATTGTCGAGCTGCAATCGGTCCACAAGCGCCTGCGCGCCTTCGAGGCGACGCTGCTGGGCGAACCGCTGCCCGATATCGATCAGCGCTATCTGGCAAGGCAGGGCGCCGAAGATCCGGCATAGTGAGGGTTTGACGTAAAACGGGTTGGCGGCTCAGCCGCCAACCGAGGTTTGCTTCTGGCCGGCAGCCTGCCGCGCGATATAATCGTGAAAACTGATGCATTCGACCTCGGATTTGACGCAGACCTCGCCGGCGAAGCGCTCCAGCGCGTTCCAGTAGGCGCCGTCATTCATCAGCGTGAAGTGGAAGCCGAGTTCCAGCGGAATGCGCTTGCCCTGATATTGCGCGTCGAAGGCGGCGCGAAACGCCTGATAGGTCCGCTCGGCGAACTCGTCCAACTTGCTCGGCTTTTCGAAGCCGCCGGAATGCCTGACATAGAGATTGTAATCCATGGCGATCACCGGCCGTGATTTCGGTCCTTCCGGGATCTGCGGCAGTGAAAAGCGGGTGATGCCGCCGACGGTTGGTGGCTGGGCAGGGCCTTGCGAGACGCCGCTGGCGTCGAACTGGTAGCCGGCGGCGGGCAGCGCCTCGTAAAGCGCCTTGCTGGCCGACAGATAGGGCGCGCGGAAACCGACCACGGAATGCCGGGCGAAATCGCGCCAGCCGGCGGGTTCAGGTGCGATGCCGTTGATCGCATAGGCGTTCTCGAGAATGTGTGCGAACGAGGTGAATTCCTTCAGCCAGTCGGCCTTGCTCCAGTCCTTGCCGTCGAAATGGCCGCAGGCGTGGCTGGCGATATCGTGGCCTTCATGCGCGGCGAGGCCGATCTGTTCCAGCCGCTCGGCCACCTCCTGTTTGGAAGCGGCAAAGCCGATATTGGATTTACCTGCTGTTTTGCCCGGTGCGGTGTATTCGTTGCGTGTCTCCGGCGACAGCAGGAAGACGCAGGAGAGAAAATAGGTGAAATGCGCGCCGGTGCGCTGCGCCAGAGCGCGGCTGCGCTTCCACTGCGAGATGTCGCGGGCGCTGTCGAACGAGATGATGACCACCTGCTTCGGCTTTGCCGGCATTGGCGGTGCGGGCGGATCGGCTAGAGCGGCGCCGGCACAGGCGAGGGAGGCAAGCGCGAACGCAGCAACGCGGGACAAACTGGGCATCGGCAAACTTACAGGCTCCGGGCGGTCACAAGCCGGCTATCCCCGAAATGTGGCGTGGGTGCGATTGGGCTTTTTGGGCGGTTTGGCCGGGCAAACATCCGTTTCCCCCGGCCAAACATCCGTTTGCCCCTGGGGAATAGGCGATTTTCCGGCCGAACCCCTTCCATGCCGACAAAATTTCGCTAAAACGCGGGCTCATGAACCGCCCCGGCCCGGGGCAAAAGTGGTTTGATTGATGTCCGACGACAGTTTTATCCGTGAAGTCAACGACGAGATGCGTCGCGAGCAGGCGCAGAAGCTGTGGGACCGTTTCGGCCCGGCTTTGCTCGTCATCGCGATCCTCGTGGTGCTCGGCACCGCTGCCTTCGTCGGCTATCGCTATTGGGACGAGACGCGCGCCAACCGCTCCGGCGATGCCTTCTCGCAAGCGCTGAAGCTGGCCAATGACGGCAAGAACGACGAGGCGCTGGCCGCGCTCGACCAGCTGGAGAAGGATGGCTACGGCGCCTATCCGCTGCTTGCCCGCATGCGTGCCGCCACCGTCAAGGCGAGCAAGGGCGACACTGCTGCCGCCGTCAAGGATTTCGACGATGTCGCCGCCGACACCGCCATTCCCCAGGGCATTCGCGACATGGCGCGGCTCAGGGCAGCACTGCTGCTCGTCGACCACGGTTCCTTCGCCGACGTCTCCAGCCGCGTCGAGGCGCTGACATCGGACACCAACACGCTGCGCCACACGGCGCGCGAGGCGCTCGGCCTTGCCGCCTGGAAGGAAGGCAAGACCCAGGATGCGCTGAAACTGTTCGACCAGATCGCGGCCGATGACGGAGCCCCGCGCAACACCCGCGAGCGGGCAACGCTGATGTCCGAGCTGATCCGCGGCTCGGGCAATGCCTCGTAAGTGCATGTCGCCCAAAAGTGTGCAGCGGTTTTGGGACAACGACATGCATGATTGTAGGACCGTATGACCTTCAAAGTCGCCATCATCGGCAGACCTAACGTCGGCAAATCGACCCTTTTCAATCGGCTGGTGGGAAGGAAGCTGGCGCTTGTCGACGACACGCCGGGCGTCACCCGCGACCGTCGCGTCCATGCCGCCAAGCTTTACGATCTGCATTTCGATGTCATCGACACAGCTGGTTTCGAGGACGCCGGCGCATCGACCTTGCCCGGCCGCATGCGCGCGCAGACCGAGATCGCTATCCACGAAGCCGACCTGATCTTCTTCACCATCGACGCCAAGTCCGGCCTGCTGCCCGACGACAGGACCTTCGCCGAGATCGTGCGCAAGTCCGGCAAACCGGTGGTTCTGGTCGCCAACAAGGCCGAGGCCAAGGGCGCGCAGGGCGGCATGCTGGAGGCCTGGGAACTCGGGCTGGGCGAGCCGATCCCGGTTTCGGCCGAACATGGCCAGGGCATGCCCGATCTGCGCGATGCTGTGATCGCGGCGATCGGCGAGGCGCGCGCCTTCGGCGAAGACGAAGAGGGCGAAGACGACGAGATCGCCGCCACCGAGGTGCTGATCGGCGAGGACATTGCCGACCCTGACGCCGAGGATGTGCACACCTACGACGACACCAAGCCGATGCGCATCGCTGTCGTCGGCCGCCCGAATGCCGGCAAGTCGACGCTGATCAATGCGCTGATCGGCGAGGAGCGGCTTTTGACCGGACCGGAAGCCGGCATCACCCGCGATTCGATCTCCGTCGACTGGGATTGGCATGGCCGTCGGCTGAAGCTGTTCGACACGGCCGGCATGCGCCGCAAGGCCAGGATCCACGAAAAGCTGGAAGTGATGTCGGTGCAGGATGGCTTGCGCGCCATTCGTTTCGCCGAGATCGTTATCATCGTGCTCGATGCCACCATTCCCTTCGAGAAGCAGGATCTGCAGATCGCCGATTTGATCATCCGCGAGGGCAGGGCGCCGGTGATCGCCTTCAACAAATGGGACCTGATCGATCATCCGCAGGAGCTTCTGGCGGAACTGCGCGAGAAGACCGAGCGGCTGCTGCCGCAGGTGCGCGGCATCCAGGCGGTGCCGGTCTCGGCCGAGACCGGGCGCGGCCTCGACAAGCTGATGGATGCGGTATTGCGGACCCACAAGGTCTGGAACAGCCGCGTCTCGACCGGCAAGCTCAACCGCTGGCTGGAAGCCATACTGGCGCATCACCCGCCGCCCGCCGTTGCCGGGCGCCGGCTGAAGGTCAAGTACGTCACCCAGGCCAAGACGCGGCCGCCGGGCTTTGTGGTCCAGTGCTCGCGGCCGGATGCGATGCCGCAATCCTATGTGCGCTATCTCTCCAACAGCCTGCGCGAAGCCTTCGACATGCCGGGCGTGCCGATCCGCATCGCGCTGCGCACCTCGGACAATCCGTTCGCCGGCCGGGCCAAGAAGCGCAACTGAGCGTCGGTACTCGTCCGATCAGGCGACCGCACGCAAGCCCACAGTCCGCGCATTGCCCGGCAAGGCCTGCCGTGCCGCCTCCAGCAATATGTCTCCGAGGCGGGCCGCCACCGGCTCGGGTTCGGCATCCCGGCGGTGCAGGAACAACGCCATCTTGGGCAGCGCCGGCAGACCGGCAATCTCTGGCGTCATCGCACTGACGCTGGCCGGCAGGCCGATATCGGTGCGGATCGTCAGCCCCAGCCCCGCCGCGACAGCCGCCCATATGCCGCCAAGGCTCGGGCTGGAGAAGGCCATGCGCCAGGGCAGCCCGGCGCGGTCGAGCGTTTCCGTCGCCACCGTGCGCAACAGGCATGGCGCCTCGAGCGCCACCAGCGGCAGCGGTTCTCCGTCGCGCAAACTGGTCTCGATGCGCTTTGCCGGGCCGATCCAGCGCATTGGAACATCGGCGACATGCTCGCTGTAGGGCAGCGTCTGGCCGCTGTGCCAGGCGAGAGCGATGTCGAGGCTGCCTGACATCACCCTTTCGGCAAGCTCGTGGCTGCGCGCGATCCTGGCCTCGATCTTGACCTTGGGGTGGGCGCGGGCGAAGCGGCCGAGCACGTCCGGCAGCACCGCCTCGCCGAAATCCTCCTGCAGGCCGAGCCGCACCCAGCCCTCCAGTTCGACATCGTGGATGGCCGCCGCCGCCTCGTCATTTAGTTCGAGCAGCCGCCGCGCATAGCCGAGCATAGTCTCACCGGCCTCGGTCAAGGCCAGCCCACGCCCCGATTTGCGGAAGATCGGCGTCGCTGCCTGCTCTTCCAGTTTCTTCAATTGCGCGCTGACCGCCGAGGTCGACCGGCCAAGCCGGTCGGCGGCCTTGGCAAAGCTGCTCAGCTCCATGCCAGTGACGAAACTGCGGAGAACGTCGAGGTCGAAGGTCACGCGTTGCATGGAAACGTCCTGCTTTTCAGGATTGATAGTCAAAAACTTCCTGATTTTAAGGATGAACCTATGGCGTTAGAGAAATGCCGTCAAGGTCCAGGCGACTGGGCCGTCACGGGAATGAAATCATGTCCGCCATCCTCGACTGCACCGACCAAGACACGCAGAAATTGCTGGGAGGCAGTGCTGCCGGCCCTGCCGGAAGGGTGTTCAGCCCCGGCCACCGCTGGAAGGTCCTGGGCATCGGTGTCGCCGCCAACGCCAGTTTCTCGGCCACCTTCTCCGGCATACCGGCAACGGCGGTCGTGCTGCGTCAGGGCTACCACCTAAGCAATGCCGAACTTGGCCTCGCACTCGGCCTTCTCGGCTTGGGCGTTGCACTCAGCGAATTGCCCTGGGGCTTGCTCACGGATCGCTGGGGCGATCGCCGCGTGCTCCTGATCGGGCTTGGCGCGACGGCGGCCTGGCTCCTTGCCATGGCCATGCTCGTCGTGCCGACAAGGTCGGGCGTTCCCGATGTCATGCTGCTGTCGGCAAGCCTGCTCCTCACCGGACTGCTCGGCGGCAGCGTCAACGGCTCGAGCGGCCGCGCCATCATGGGCTGGTTCCGGGAAAACGAGCGCGGTTTCGCCATGAGCATAAGGCAGACGGCGGTGCCACTCGGCGGCGGTCTCGGCGCGCTTGTCCTGCCGTCGCTTGCGCTTGCTTTCGGCTTTTCCGCGGTGTTCGCGCTACTGGCCGGCGCCTCCGCTCTCTCCGCGCTGTTTGCCTGGCGCTGGCTGCACGAACCGCCAACGACAGGTCACGTCGTTGCGTCCGCCGTGGCCGGACCGGCGCCGCTGCGCAACATCGAGGTCTGGCGCATCGCCACCGCCATCGGCCTGCTCTGCTTCCCGCAAGTGGCGGTGCTTACTTTCGCATCGGTGTTCCTGCACGACTTCGTCGGGCTGGGGACAGCGGCGATCAGCGCGAGCCTCGCAGCCGTGCAGATCGGCGCCATGGTCATGCGCGTCTGGAGCGGCCGCTTCACCGACCGCCATGGCAACCGTCGCCAGTTTCTGCGCTCGTGCGGTGCGCTCAGCGGGTTGGCCTTCTCTGTGCTTTGGCTGATGGTCCTGGCCAGCCCCGCATTGCCGGGCGGCCGGTCCTTTCTGATCGCCGTCCTTCCCTCGGTGTTGATTGTCGCGGGCATCTCGGTCTCCGCCTGGCATGGTGTCGCCTATACCGAGCTTGCCACGCTTGCCGGCGCCGGCCATGTCGGAACCGCGCTCAGCCTGGCTAACACCTTTGTCTTCGTTGGCTTCTTCCTTGTGCCGGTGGCCATTCCGGGGTTGCTGCACCTCTGGTCCTGGTCGGGTGTCTGGCTGTCGGCTGCCGTCTGCGCGCTGATCGCCTGGCCGGTCTTCCTGCGACCCGCCTGAACGCTCCGGCCCTAAAACCGCCCGACTTCGAAACCACGACCTTGAGCCGACTGAGAAAACCCGATCGATCCCGTTAACGTCCCATCAGAGTTAATCGCGACTTTTCAACTACTTGTTTTCGCTTGGTGATTTGCGCCTCTTGCCCGCACCTTTCGGTTGGTGCGGGAATAGCTTGTTCGCGGCGCGTTCCGCCAGCTTAACCCGATCGGCCTTGCGGGTGTAGACCTCAGCCATCTTTGTGGATGACCAACCATACATGGCGGTCAGCTCGAAAGGTGTCGCCCCGTTGTTCGCCGCGATGGTGGCGCCGGCCTTCCTGAGCCCATGGGCGCGGCCCTTGATGATGCCAGCCTCGATGCACCTATCCGCAAACCAATAGCCGAAGCTGTTACTCTTCCACGGCTGCTTGCGGCTGTTGAAGAGGAAGATCAGGTCTCCGGTCTCGGCAGCCTCGATAGAAGCCCGCAGAGGCGCTAGGAGCGGGATTGTGATCTCCGCGCCATTCTTCCCCGCCCGAATGCTCAGTACGCCGCCCCTGACGTGCTGGTGGCCCAGTGTGACGGCATCCGACCGGCGAAGCCCGGTGAAAAGGAAGATGTCCATAGCTAGCCGCGCTTGCGTGCCGACCGGGTGTCGTTCCTGGTAGCGCTCGACCTCTTCGACGGTCCATGTGTGGTAGCCGTCCGACTTCTCCTGCCGCGCTTTGATGTCGATCCCTACCGGGTTGACGGCGATCCAGCCGCTATCCTTGGCGAAGTCGAACACCGCGCGCATCACGCTCACGTAGGTTGCCGCCATGCGCGGGGTCGCTTCCCTGCGGACCACGCCGGCCATGATGTCGGCAGATGTCGAGTTGCGAAACGACCGGTCCCCGCCATTCTTGCAAACGCTCTCCAGCATCAGCCGGTGATTGCGCTGCGTGTTCGGCTTCATCTTCGAATATCGTCCGCTCTCATAATAGCGATCGACCAGCCAGCGCATGGAAGACTGTGGCGCCGTGGCGCGCTTTTCGATAGGCTTGCCGGCAGCCGCTTGGTCATAGGCGGCGCTGAATTCCTTCGAACCGAACACGCCAGGCAGGCGGATACGCGCCTCTTTCCCGCGCCGGAAATACCAGACGGTTTTCCCATGGCGGGTCGTTTCCTTGTGGACGTAAGGCTTGCGGGGGCGCGGCATGGAGCGCATCAGAAGTAGCCCTTTTCCTTGCCGTCAACCTTGGGAGTTTCCTGTGCGAAACATTCGGGGATAAGGCGGAAAACCTTGTCGCCTATCTTGACTTCGATAATCCCGCGCTCCGCCTCGGCCGCGCGCAGCAATGTCCGGGCCTCCCGTTGCGAGAGCGCGAGAGCTTTTGTCACCGTGTCTCCCCCTCTGAGGGAGGGTTGGGGACGGGCGGATTCGGCAATGGCTGCCAATGAGATGGCGGATGATGGTTGCATTCGCGCAGCGGTGACGCCCAATAATCGCCAGCGCTTGAACCCGCCCACCACCAGTCACCATCTTCCGGGTTCGAGGCGTCGAAATATGCCTCACCGATATTCCAGCCGGATTCGTAGTGGGGGACGGCCAAGATCACACGGGTGCCATCCTTTGGCGCCGTGCTGATATCAAGCCATCCGTTTGCGTCTGTCTCGCTCATGGCGTCTCTCCATCAGCCTGGGCGCGGGCGGCGGCACGGAGATGGGCGACTGTCAATTGTGAGGCGGGGCCGCCATTCCAACCCTCTACGAGAGCTTCGGTCTCATCATAGCCGCCCCACACTTCGGCCTCCCGCGCAAACGGCTCCAGCGCCTTCCTAGCCATCTCCAGTTGGGATTCTGCGGCCTCGGCGCGGGTATTCAGTTTGCGGATATCGTCATCGACGCCGCAGCCTTCCTCCTCCAGAGCATCGATCTCAGCCGAAAGCGATTTGTTCTCGCGCTTCAATGCCTCCAGTTCCGCCCTCAATTCCTCCAGTGCTTTGTCCTTGGCGGCGAGGGCGTCGGCGGCTTCGCGAACGATGGATTCGTATTCGGTGAAGGTAATATTGCCTTCGTGCGTGACAGCGTCCCGCAGTCTCTCGATCAGGTCGTCGGCCATTACTGGGCTCCATTAGAAGGGGCTACGAATGCGCGGATCATCACTTTTCCAGACGGCACAGGTATCCAGCGGCGAGGGTTTACTACGTCTGACCCATATGCCAGCCAGTCACCATTGCCCTCGGCGTCGTCAGCGACCCAAGCGCAGATGTAGGCTGTTTCATCGTCATTCGAGCCGATTATCGCCGTCCCGTCCTTCGGCGCGCTGTCCATTGTCTGCCATCCTTCCGCCGTAGGAAGGGTGGTGCGGTCGAGGGAAGAGAGCGCGGTGTGCAAAACCATGAACATGGCCTCGCCGATATCCGACTCCGCATCGGCTTGATAAATGTCCATTGCCTGCCGCATCGCGTCGCGCAGCGCCTTCACCGCCAGTCCTCCAGATGCGGGGGTGGAAAGGGCTTCGCGGAGGACGTGTCGCACTAGGTCGAAATCCACGAAGTCGCGGACATAGGGCCTGATAGCGTCGAATACCGCGCTGGCAGTCGCCTCTCCGCCACCCGCTGCTATAGGGGTGCTGATCGCCTGCATCGCTGCTTTGGCACAGGCGAGGCGTTCAGCGCGCCAGATAGGATCTTCGGCGCCGTCGTCCCAAGGATCGGGCTCGCCACGCTGTGAGGCGTCTTCGCGGTCATAGGCTCGGGCAAGGGCTTCGAGTGTCTTCGTCTCTCCGCTCATGATGCGCTCCTGAAAAGGCTGCGCGCGGGCAATTGAGGCCGTTCGCGCTTGGGTTTCGGTGATTGGGCGAATGATGGGCCGCGAAGCTTGCCGGCTGGCTTGATGGCGCCGCTGGCCTTGTCGCGCTGCTTGTCAGCCTTCCTGGTGCGGCGGATGTCGTCGCCAGACTTTTCGGTGTGGCAGACTTTGCAAAGCACCTGAGCGTTGGTCAACACCGGCTCGCCGCCCCGCGCGCCGATAGAGGGACTGTCGAGCGCATCGCTTGGCCCGATTGAGCGTCGCATCGTGGAAATCTTGGTGCGGGCATATCCACGGTCGATCACCAGGGATCGGCTCGCGGACATCCTCTACAGCAACGAAGCCGGCGGCGGCCCTGACAATCCGGGCGTGACGATATCGGTCATCATGATCCGGCTGCGGAAGAAATTGCCCAGGCTAGGTTGGACGATTCCAAAGGCGAGATCAGGGCCGGGCACCGAGGGCTACCATCTGGAGGCGCTGCCATGACCGGCTGCTTCCTGCCCGAATTCAACGCCGTGCCCGTCCGTGGCGGATATCGCGGCAGCTACCGCCTGTTTGATAGCCAGCCCTTCCGGTTCATTCCAGGCTGCGAGCCATATCCGACAGCGGGAAGAGCGCTTGAAGCGGCCAAGGAATACGTCCGCGCGCGCCTCAACCCGCCAATTCGGGGCGAAATCACTGAGGCCCGCGACGTGCTCGGAATCGCTGCCTGGCACGAACAGAAAGCAGCACAGCGCGCGGCAGAGCAGGAACAGGCGCTGGGGGCCGTGATCGTGCGCGGGCGTCAGGTGCGAGTTGAACGGAGGAAATCGGCATGACGACTTGGGCTCTCATCATCGTAATCGGCGGCTTCACGGGGATATCGGACGTGAAGCAAACCCAGATGACCGAGGCGCAATGCAAGCGGACCGTCATCGAACTGAAGCTTTACAAGGACCATATCGGCGCCGGCTGCTTTGGCCCTGAAGGGCAGAAATTCACTTTCGATGATGTCGGGGAGGCGAAGTGAGCAAGCTCTACGCCTACTCCCGCACCATGGCAGGCATAGCCAGACGCGCCAGCGAGCGAGGACAGCCCATCGCGGCCATTGAGGCGGTGAGGGAAGAGATCGCGCTGGTGGCCGTCCCCGTGGCGGACAACGTGGTGCGGCTGGTCATCCCGCGCACCGAAGCCCAGACCATTATCGCCGATATCGCGCGCAAGCACGGCCTGAAATTCGCGGATATCATCGGCAAGAGCCGTAGGCGCAACGTCATCGAGGCTAGGTTTGACGCCGTTGCGGCGGTAAAGACCGCGCGGCCCTCGATGTCGCTCAACCAACTCGGCAGGCTGTTCAGGCGCGATCATACATCGGCCCTGGCGGCGTTGCGCAAGCGAGGTCTCGCATGATCGATCCGCGCGTCACCGCACTCTGTCAGGAATTCGGCATCGAGATCGTGCCGGCGAACCGCTATCCCGACATAGGCCAGACGCGCGCCGTCGCATCCATCCATCGCATCATCGAGCGCTTCGGCATGCACCACGCGCGGGCCGTCATGCGCACCTTGGCCGAGACCGCGAACAACAAGGCGCTGCTCGACGAAAGTGGTCTGTGGGCGGCCTCTGACCTGTTGCGTGCCTATGCCAAGGTCTACCATGAGCGGCCAACCGACTGGTTTGAGGTATGGGATGCTGCACCCGTCGGCGAGCTTCAGTTCGTTGCCCAGCAGTTGCGCGGCTTCGTCAAGATCAGACCGGCGCTGGCCGGCATGGTGCAGGAGAGGCTATATAAGCGGTTCGGGAAATGGGCGGATCAGCCTGATTTGCTCGACGACCGCCGGAGGACAGCATGACGAAGTGGATGTCTATCGAAACTGCCCCAAAGGATGGCTCGACGGTTCATGTCAAGCGAGTCTACGAAGGCGCGATAATCTACGAAGGGCCAGCGGTTTGGCGCACAGTTCGCTTCGGCTCGCTTGCCGACCCTATTACCGGCAAAACATTCGCAGAGGTGGAAGACGCCACCGGCTGGATGCGTATCGACAGCGAGCACCGCGTTCCAGAACCTACGCACTGGAGAGAATCATGAACATCGGGGAAATAGCAGAACGCTTCATCCGAGCCGCGGAGATCGAGCGCGCCAGCCATGAGCATGTGGGGCCGGCGCCCTTGCGAGCGCAGCAGCTTCCCTATGTCCATGACCAAGCAGACAAGAACGGATGGGGTAAGGCCAGGGAACAGCGCGTCGTCAAGAAGGGCAAGCTCATCCAAGGCGACTGGTTGGATGACAACGAAGACCCGCTGGCGGCCGAGCGTAAGGCATTCTGGGAGCGCATCGGCTTCATGCCGTCGGCGCGGGAGATCAGCGAACTCGAGGCGCTGTACGAATGGCTTCTCTCGGTCGGCAACGACAATGAGCGGCGCGCGCTGCTCGCCTGGGCTCGCTCCAAGGTCGGTGGCAAGTCATTTCGGCGCTGGTGTTTCAAGGTCGAGGGCATCCATCCCAACACCGGCCGCGCAAGAAAAGATCGCGCTTTGGCCCAAATTTCAGCCATTCTGGTTCGCAACGCATCGCAGCATAGCGGATCGGCCCAAATCCGCCTGTTGCAAGACCCCCCTCAAATCAGTGATGTTGCAGATATAACGGGCGATGACATTGGCGAGCGGGATTGCATCAATTCCTGGATCGCCGACGGGGCCTTCGCCAGGGTTCTCTCACCAGATCAAGACGACTTTTCGTGGAGCGCCAAGCGCAACCAGATGCGCCGCCAGCGAGACCATCAGCGCAGGAAGCAGGCGGCGTGATGGGCGGAGACCTTCCGCTGAAAGACACCTTCATCCGGTTTACCGATGTCGAGGTCGACGTCACCATCTGGGGCCAGACATTCAAGGCCAAGATCGGGCTGATCGGGGACGGGTACGACACCCCAATCGAGGCCGGCATTATCGTCCTGCGCGTGACGAGTGATGTTCGGCAGGCAGTCGCGGAGGTCGCGAACCGAAAGAGTTGACATGCGCATCCTGATCGCCCTCGCCATCCTGGCCCTATCGGCATGCGCTCACCCGTTGTTCCAGCACGACTGCTCGCAAAGCGAGTGGCTGGGAAACCCGAACTGCAGGTGAACGCCATGGGCATGCCGCTATTCGCACCCGAGACGCCCCAAGAATGCGACGCCATGCTTCGGTCGTTCATGGCCCAGTGCAACGGCCAGCGCGTAATCGTCAGCAAGGCAGTCTATGATGCGGCCAAGGCTGCAGGCGTGGATGTCTCGTTGCTGCAGATCAACCGGCCAATCCCTCTCAGGTAGATGGCACGCATAGACAGACGCAGCCCTGAAGCCGAAGCATACCGCAAGCTCTACAAGACAGGACAGTGGCAGCGCATCAGGGCAGGGCAGCTAGCCAAGCATCCCCTGTGTGCCAGGTGCAAGAAGCAAGGCCGCATCACCATCGCCACGGTATGCCACCACGTCGACCCTGAGACCAAGAAGACAGCCTTCTTTGCTGGTCCATTCGAGTCCTCATGTGCTCCATGCCATGATGGACCAATCCAATCAGAGGAAAAGCTCGGCTTCAGCACGCAGATCGGTGCCGATGGATGGCCGCAAGACCCACGTCATCCCTCGAACCGCTAGATCGTCGATCGTTCAACCCTGACCCGTTCAAACATCGACAGTTCAAACCACAACCATTGTGCGTCGCAACACAAATGGCATGGTGCAGTGCGGTAGGGGGGGGGGTATTGCAGTGCAGCAAAGCAAAACCAGCCCGACCGCTCGCCGATCCAAAGTTCGCGTTTTTGCAGATTAAAGTTTTGAGATTGGAATTCTGCAATGGCATCTCGGGGCGCAAAACCAAAGCCAGCACATCTCAGGTTGATAGACGGAACGCGGAACGTAACGCGCCACGGAACCGAGAGCAAGCTGAGGAAGATCGCCGAAGACGCCAGCGCGAAATTCGGCAAGCTTTTGCGCCCAAAGTCCCTGAAGGGCGAAGGCATTTCGGCCTGGAAACGCTATATCGAACCGGCGTCATGGCTGGACGGATCGAAAGAGGCCGCGGCGATCGCCTTTTGCGAACTGTGGCAGGAGTTCCGCTTCGCGCCGACAAGTTTCCCCGCATCGAAGCACGGGCAGATGCGCGCTTACATGAGCGAGCTTGGCCTTACTGACGAGCGAAACCGTATCGGATCTGATGGCAAGGGCAAAAAGGAAGACGGCGGCTTCGCCTGATCGGGCCACGGCCTATGCGCTGGCGGTTGTCGCCGGCGATGTAGTGGCCGGGCCTCATGTCAGGAATGCATGCCGCCGCCACCTGGACGATATCCAGCGCGATGACATCTTCTTCGATGGGTTCGAAGGTGACCGCATCATCGAGGAGTTTTTCGAGAGCAAGCTGAAGCTCAGCGAAGGCCAGTTCGACAAGCAGGCTTTCAATCTTCACCCGTCCCAGGACTTCATTGTCGGATCAATCTTCGGTTGGAAGCGGGTTGACGGGACCAGGCGGTTCCGTCGTGCCTACATCGAGCAGGGGAAGGGCAACGGTAAGTCCCCCATGGCCGGCGGGATAGGGCTGTGCGGTCTGCTCTATGACGGCGAGGCTGGAGCGGAGATTTACTCGGCCGGCGCCACCAAGGAGCAGGCGGGCATCCTGTTCCGCGATGCCGTCAAGATGGTTGTCCAGTCTCCTGATCTCGACGAGCGCATCAAGCGCAGCGGTTCTGCCGGCAAGGAATTCAACCTCGCCTATTTGAAAAACGGGTCATTCTTCAGGCCGGTTTCACGGGAAACGAAGAAGACAGGCTCAGGCCCACGACCACATTTCGCGCTCATCGACGAACTGCACGAGCATCCAGACTCCGGCATCATCGAAATGCTGGAGCGCGGGTTCAAGTTTCGCCGGCAACCGCTGCTATTGATGATCACGAATTCGGGCAGCGATCGGACCAGCGTCTGCCGCGACGAACACGAACATGCCGTCAAGGTGGCGGCTGGCAACCGAGACGCAAAGGACGATGACGCCCATTACCTGGGCGAGATCATAGACGACACCACCTTCAGTTTTGTTTGCGGGCTCGACGTTGGCGATGACCCGTTGACCGATCCATCCTGCTGGGCGAAGGCCAACCCACTGCTCGGCATCACTATCACTGAGGAATACCTGGCCGGTGTCGTGAAGCAGGCGAAGGACATCCCTTCGAAGCTGAACAACATTCTACGGCTCCACTTCTGCGTGTGGACGGATGCTGAAACGGCATGGATGACGCGCACCGCGCTCGAGCCATGCATCGCCAGTTTTGAAAAGGAACAGCACCGCGGCAAGTCGATCTGGATGGGCTGCGATCTCTCCCAGAACAAGGACATCACGGCGCTCGCCTGCGTGGTCAGGACCGGAGAAGTTGAGGTCGAGGCCGAGCGGGACGGCAAGATCCAATCTGTCCTGAAGCCAACGTTCGATGCCTGGATTGAGGCATGGACACCCGGCGACACGATGGAAGCGCGGGCAATAAAGGACAAGCAGCCCTACGGAGAATGGGCGAAGGCCGGCTTCATCAACGCGCCCAAGGGTTTGAGCATCCGCTACGACCATGTTGCGCAAGCGGTCGCGGAATACGCCCATGATTTCCAGGTCAAGTGTCTGGCCTATGACCGGTATGCATTTCGTCGCGGTTTCGAACCGGAATGCGAAAAGCTAGGGATCTCGGTCGAGTTCGTAGAGCATCCGCAAGGTGGGACGAAAAAGGGCGAGCCGAACCAGGCCATGAAGGATGCGGCCGAAGCAGCCAAGCGCAAGCCGGAAGGCCTGTGGATGCCAGGCTCAGTTCGTATGCTTGAAGACGCCATCAGCGAAGGGCGCATCCGGCTCCTACGCAACCCGGTTCTGATCTCGGCGATGATGTCGGCCGTCACCGATGAAGACCGCTGGGGCAACTACTGGCTCGCCAAGGAGCGGGCAACCAACAAGATCGACTGCGCCGTTGCTCTCGCGATGGCTGTAGGGGCCGCCCATGCCTACGAGGGCGCCCCTGCCAAGAAATTCCAGATGCTGTTCGTCGGCTGACGCGGCCTTAACAGGACCACCACCATGAACCGAGCCTATTCCGTGCTCGACGTTAAGAGCGTCGACACCGAGAACCGTATTATCCGCGGCACGGCCACGACTCCGACGCCGGATCGGATGGGCGATATCGTCGAGCCGATGGGCGTCGAGTTCAAGAACCCGATGCCGCTGCTTTGGCAGCACCAGTCGGACAAGCCGGTCGGCACCGTCAAGTTCGATAAGCCAACCAAGAACGGCATCACGTTCGAGGCGAAGCTGGCACAGATCACCGAGCCAGGCACGCTGAAGGATCGCGTCGACGAGGCTTGGCAGTCTGTGAAAGCGGGCTTGGTTTCGGCAGTTTCCATCGGATTCCGCGCCATCGAGTACGCTTTCATCGAGGGCACGGGCGGCGTCCGCTTCATTTCCAGTGAAGTCATGGAACTTTCACTGGTGACGATTCCGGCCAACGCCGACGCCACCATTTCTCAAATCAAGTCGATCGACACCAAAATCCGCGCCGCGACAGGCATTTCGGATGGCGAAGGTCGGCCTGTTCCTCCCCCGGCGACACGGGAAAAACCCACCACAACCGTGAAATCTTTGCCCAAGGAGGGCACGAAAATGAAACAGACCATCGCGGAGCAGATCTCCGCATTTGAAGCCACGCGTCAGGCGAAGTCCGCCGACATGGACAAGATCATGGACGGCGCGGCCGAAAAGGGTGAGACCCTCGACGCCGAGCAGAAGGAAACCTACGACACGCTCTCGGGCGAAGTGAAGGAGATCGACGAGCATCTCGGCCGCCTTCGTGAGCGGGAAAAGAACGTGATCGCAACGGCCAAGGCGGTTGGCGGTTCCAGCGAAGCCGAAGGCACTCGCTCGCGCCAGCCCGGCATCATCCAGGTCAAGCAGAACGCACCCAAGGGCACCGGCTTCGTTCGCCTGCTCTCGGCCCGCTTCATGGCCAAGGAAGACGGCTGCTCGCCGTATGACATCGCCATTTCGCGCGGATGGGGCAGCGAACTCGCCGAACTCCTGAAGACGCCGAAGCATGTCATCAAAGCGGCGGTTGCGGCGGCATCGACCACGGATTCGGCATGGGCCGGCCCGCTGGTGACCTACAACAACCTGCAGAACGAGTTTCTCGAACTGCTTCGCCCCAAGACCCTTATCGGTCGCATCCCCGGCCTGCGTGCCGTCCCCTTCAACGTGAAGGTGCCGAGCGAGACCGGAGAGACCACCGGTTACTGGGTCGGACAGGGTTCGCCCAAGCCAGTCAGCGCGGGCGCGCTCGCCACCGTTACGCTCGACTTCAACAAGATCGCCGGCATCACGTTCCTGACCCAGGAACTGCTCCGGTTTTCGCAGCCGAGCGCTGAAGCCGTGATGATCAACTCGCTGACCAAGGCGATCATCAAGCTGATGGACAACGACTTCCTCGATCCGTCGAAGGCTGTCGTTACCGGTGTTTCCCCGGCATCCATCACCAACACTGCAACGCCGATCACGGCCAGCGGCATCACGGCCGACGCATTCCGCGCCGACTTTGGCCGCCTCCTGGCGCTCTACACGGCGTCGAACTACACTCTGGATGATCTGGTCATCGTCATGAGCCAGACGCAGGCTCTTCGCCTTGCTCTGCTCCGCAACGATTTCGGTGGGCGCGAGTTCCCCGACATCAACAAGGACGGCGGCTTCATCGAAGGCGTTCCGGTGGTCACCTCCGAAAACGTCGCGGCCAACGGCGGTTCGCCGGCGGATGGCCGTATCATCGTCGCGCTGGCTGCGAACAGCATCCTGATCGCCGACGATGGTGGCGTGGAAGTCGATGTCTCGACCGAAGCTTCGATCCAGACCGACAGCGCGCCGGATTCTCCAGTCACCGCTTCCACGCAGCTCGTGTCCCTGTGGCAGAACAACCTCGTCGGCATCCGCTGCGAGCGTTATGTCACTTGGGTCAAGGCCCGTACCGGCGCCGTCCAGTACATCACTGGCGGCAACTACGGCTGATCGGAACAATAGACCCGCCGGGCTTCGGTTCGGCGGGTTTCTCTTTTTGAGGAGAATCCCCAATGGTCAAGATGATTGCGCAGCGGCTCTATTATCACGGCGATCACGGCAAGGAATATAAGGCCGGCGAGACGTTCGATGTCGCCAATGAGCGCGATGCAGAACGCCTGGAGCGCCGCCACAAGGCGATGCGCGCCACCGAGATGGCAAAGCCCGCCCATGTCGACCCGCCGAAGAAAGCAAAGCCGGAGGTGGTCGAAGTCGACGAAACCCCAAAGCCGAAGCGGGCTTACCTTCGCCGCGACATGACGGCGGAAGAGACAACCGCGGTCAGACCAATGAGCTATCCTGGCCCGACTGGCGAGGACGAACCGTCGCAATCATAGCATCTGGGCCATCGGCCAAGACATCGAATATCGAGGCGCTTCGGGACAAGGCGCGGGTCATCGCCATCAAGGAAACCGTCGACCTCTGCCCATGGGCGGATGTGGTCTACGGCTGCGACGGGCCATGGTGGAAGCACCGCAAGGGCCTTCCCGACTTCCACGGCCTGAAAATCTGCTGGGCCAGCAATGGCCTTGAAGGGTTTCCCGACATTCGCCGGGTGAAGATCGCGGCCAGTGGTGGCAATCGCTATCTCGATGATCTGCAGATGAAAATCGGCACGGTCGGGGCCGGCGGGAACAGCGGGTTCCAGGCGCTCAATCTGGCGGTTCAATTCGGGGCCAAGAGAATCCTTCTCGTCGGCTTCGACATGACTGATCGCAACGGTATCCACTGGTACGGCCGCAATACCTGGCACGGCGCCAATAACCCGAACGAATCCAACTTTCGCCGCTGGATCGAGGCTTTCGACAAAGCCGCGCCGGTGCTGTCTGCAATGGGCGTTCAAGTCATCAATACGTTTCAGGGCTCGGCGATGCGCTGTTTCCCGCGCCGCTCGATCGAGGACATGCTCGCAGAATGGCAATGAAACAATCGATCTGGGTCGGCTTCGATCCGCGTGAGGCCGACGCATTCGCGGTGGCGCGTCATTCCATCAACCGGCATCTCATCACCCCGATACCGGTGCGCGGCGTGGTGCTGACGGATCTTCGAACCGGGGGGCTATACACCCGGCCAACGAGCCGCAAGGACGGGCGTTTGTGGGATGATATCTCCGATGCTCCGATGAGCACGGAATTCGCCTGCAGCCGCTTCATGGTGCCTCGTCTGGCCAAGACAGGATGGGCGCTGTTCATCGACGCCGACATGCTGGTGCGCCGCGATCTGCTGGCGTTGTTCAAATCGGCCGACTCCGACAAGGCCGTCATGGTGGTGAAGCACGATCACCAGCCGACGGCGACCACCAAAATGGACGGGCAGGCCCAGACCCGGTACCCGCGCAAGAACTGGTCGAGCGTGATGCTGTTCAACTGCGACCACCCGGCTAACCAGAAACTGACGCCGGAACTGGTCAACTCGGTACCCGGCCGCGATCTGCATGCCTTCTGCTGGCTCAAGGACGAGGAGATCGGCGCGCTCGATCCGAAATGGAACTATCTGGTCGGCCATTCCGACCCGGCGATCGACCCGGCGATCGTGCATTTCACAGATGGCACGCCGGCAATGGCGGGCTACGAGGATTGCGAATACGCCGACGAATGGCGTGCAGAACTGGCGAGGTGGGCAGCGTGACTGTTGAGGAATTTCTTGCAACTCTGTCTGCCGAGGATGGCGGCTGCGAACTGAAGGTCGTCATCGCCGGCAAGAGGTATGCAGTTGAACGCGCTGGCCTCATGAATGTCGATCTACTGCCCGATCCGGAAACCTACGATTTGGAAGTTCATCTGTTCGCTGGCGAACCGGACCATCAGTGGGGCCCGCATCCAGAGCGGACGGCAATGCTCAATGCTTCGGCAAACCCAATTTACGGCGTCGGTTTCCCGATAGCTATCGTCATCTTGATTTCGTTGTTCATCGTCGCAGGGCTATTTGCAGTTGCCTCGATGGGCTCTTAAATGGGCTTCGGCGACCAACTCCTCGGCTCCGGCTTGGCCAAGGGTGCCGCGGCGCGCGGCCGGCGCATCGCCTTCGGCAACGGGATCAAGATCATCTGGGACCAGCACAGCGCCGAGGTGTTTCGCGGCAATCCGAACATCGTCGCTCCTGGGTCTGAATGCGCCGATCGCATTGACTGGATCCCGTTCTACAAGGGTCATCGTCTCTACAATCGGCAGGCCGGCGACCGCTGGGTCTGGAACATGGATTTCCACGCCATCCCCGGCGAGATGTATTTTGATGATGCCGAGCGGAAGGCAGGGGCCAGATTCGGCAAGGGGTTCGTGATCATCGAGCCGCAAAGCGCGCCGTGGAAGTCGGTAGCGGCCAACAAGGATTGGGGCAGGGCAAAGTTCCAGGCCGTGGCAGATCGGCTAAAGGCGGCGGGCCACAAGGTCGCGCAGTTCCAGTCCGACAAGGGATCGCCGGTGCTGGCCGGTGTGACAGCGCTCAAGACAACGTCCTTTCGCGATGCGGTGGCGGTGCTGTCGCATGCGGCGATCTACATCGGCTCTGAGGGCGGTCTTCATCATGCGGCGGCCGCGGTCGGCATTCCGGCGGTTGTCCTGTTCGGTGGCTTCATTCCGCCATCTGTGACCGGCTACACGACGCACGCGAACCTGACCGGTGGTGCTGAGGCCTGTGGCTCTCTGAAGCCCTGCTCGCACTGCAGGAAGGCGATGGAGGCAATCTCCGTCGAGGAAGTCATCGAAGAGGCTCGGGAAAGGCTCTGAATGGTCGACAAGTTTACCCCCGTCGGGGCCAAGTACACCGTCCAGCGTCGCGTCGCCGGGTACCACGATATCCGCATGGATGGCATGGTCGACCTGCTGCTGCGCGCCAAGGGCAAGTCGGTGTTCGATATCGGCTGCAACCGCGGGCTGGTCGGGTTCGAGTTCGCCAACAATGGCGCGACGGTGGTTCATGGCTGCGACATCTTCCCTGAAGGCATCAACACGGCGCGCGAGGTCTTCGCCGATCTGCGCTCTACTGAAAGCCGGTTCGAGGTGGTAGACCTGACAAGGGGCCCGGCGGCGCTGTCGGCCTTCGTCGGGCAGCAGTATGATTTCACGCTCTGCCTCGCCACCTATCACAAGCTCAAGCGCATCATGAATCCGGCGGACCTGACGGCGCTGATGCAGCATTTCGGCAAGTGGACGAAGGGATACTTCGCTTGGCGCGGGACGTCGGACAAGCCGGAGGAGAACGACGAGGAGATCAGCAACCTCGACAGCGACCTCAAGCAGGTCGGTCTGATCCGCATCCACACGTCCTACATCTCTGCCGAGCTCGGCGTTGCAGCGATCTGGGCGCGCACATGACCATCATGCAAGTTGCCGCCGAGATCGACGCGCTCGCCGAGGTCTTCCGCAAAGAGGGCGTCAAATCCTTCCTCGAGATAGGCTCCAAGTTCGGCGGTTCGCTGGAACGTCTCGCAAGCGCGATGCCGGTAGGGTCGCGGGTGGTCTCGGTGGATCTTCCACGGGGCACGCGGGCATGGCCACAGAGCGAAGCCGAATTGAAAGCGACGGTCTCCAAGCTTCGCCTGAAAGGCTACGATACGCACCTGATCTGGGGCGACAGCACGGCGCCGGATGTCATCGCGCAGGTGCGGGCGCTCGGGCCGTTCGACGCCGTGTTCATCGACGCCAACCATACGACGCCTTACCTGTGGAAGGATTGGGAAAACTACGGGTCTATCGGCAAGATCGTGGCGTTCCATGACATCGCATGGCATCGTGCGCCGGACTGGAAAGAGGGCGTCCGTATTGACGTTCCCGAATTCTGGCACGTCATTAAGTTCGCACGGAAGCGCGTCGAGGAATTTCGCTTCTGCCCGACCGGCAAGAACAACGGGATTGGCGTCTTATGGCGCTCATAGTCTCGACTTGGCTCTGGGGCACGAAATACGACTGGATCTATGTCGATCGGCTTCGCGCTGGCGTCGCGAGGCACCTGAAGCAGGATCATGAGTTCCGGGTGTTCTCTCCCGGCCCGCAGGACATTCACCTCGCCGAAATGAAAGGCTGCTTTGCGCGCCTCCGGCTTTTCGATACCGTTTTCCAGAAGGCTTTTGGTTTTCAGGAAGGCGACCGCATCGTCTGCATGGACCTCGACCTGATTGTCACCGGCTCGCTGGATGAACTGTTCGACCGGCCGGAGCCCTTCGTCATCCTGCAGGGCGCCAACGCGGTCAATCCTTGCCCGTTCAATGGCTCGCTTTGGATGCTTCAGGCCGGCTACCGACCGGATGTATGGCAGGAGTTTTCCCCGGAACTGGCCGCGAAGGTGCCGTACTTTTCGTTCCCCGATGACCAAGCGTGGCTGGCCGACATGATCCCTGATGCCGCCGGATGGCAATGCGGCAAGGAGAGCGGCGTGTACGCCTTCCAGAAGCGCGGCTGGCCGAAGGGCGAGGCGCTGCCGGCGGATGCCAAAGTGGTGTGCTTTCCCGGCTGGCGCGACCCGTCGCAATATGTCCGGTTGCCATGGGTTGCCGAGCATTGGCGCGCATGATCCACGCTTTGGCGCTTGTTGAGACCTCCTTCGTGGCGGCCGGCGCGCAGGTCTGGCAGTTCGCAAGCGTGATCCGTTGCGCCATGGTGGGCGAGCGGACTAGCATCGGGCCATACACCAAGGTCGACGGCGCGCAGATAGGGTCCGATTGCCGTATCGAGGACCATTGCTCGATCAACCCCGGCACAGTCATCGGTGATCGTGTGTTCGTCGGGCCGGGTGTCCGGTTCTGCAACGATTTGTGGCCATCGACCGACAAGGAAGGGTTTGAAAGCCCGACCAGACCGACGGTCATTGTTGAGGATGATGTATCGATCGGCGCCGGCGCAATCATCCTGCCGGGTGTTCGCATCGGCAAGGGCGCTCTGGTGGCCGCAGGGGCCGTTGTGGGCAAGAGCGTGGCTCCGGGCGTCGTCTACCGCCGGAACGACTGGAAGGCGCTCCAGCGGCCCGCTGATTGGCCAAAGCGGCGGATGAGGTATGTCGCTTGATCACCGTCGCGACGATGCTCTGGGACGCTAACGAGCATTCCCGAAATTTCTCGCGCGGCTATGACGAAACGTGGGTGGAAAAGCTATATCGTGGTTTCGACCGTAATCTCTCCAGGCCATTCAGGTTTGTCTGTTTCACCGATCGGTATCGAGAGTTCAATGAGCCCATCCTGCAGCAAAGATTTCGAACCAGAGGCAAACCTGATTACGGCTTTTGCATCGAGCCGTTTATACTCAACGTGCCTCTCATTGTCGTCGGACTTGATACCGTCATATTGGGCAACATCGACCATCTCGCCGACTGGTGCATGACGGCAGACAAGATTGCATTGCCGAATCCCTACGGCAAGGAAGCCTGCAACGGCGTGGTGCTCTGCCCGGCCGGCAAGCGGGCTATCTTCGACGATTGGCGCGGCGAAAACGACATGGACTGGCTCCGCAAGCAGCCGCACGAGACCATCGACGCGATTTGGCCCGGCGAGGTGCAGTCATACAAGGCGCATGTTCGCGGCAAGGGTCTGGGCGCGGCACGCATCGTGTATTTCCACGGCATGCCAAAGCCGCCGGCGGTAAATGAAGCCTGGGTCAGGGAGGGTTGGCAGTGAGACGGTATTGGGTCGGGCTCGAATCGAAATGTTCGCCAAACGGGCACGGCGAGGACTACCGCGAATATGTCGAGGTCGAGGACGGCGAGGATGAGGCCGGCAAGATCCACGATGCGATCGTTCGTTTGGCGCTTGACCTGACCAACATGCGAGATGGCGATCGCATCGCGGTCCACCTTCTGCCAGAGCCGATGGTTCGAGAATGACGGGTGGAATTTCTCCGTCGTCTGTCTGCCTGTTCATTCCCGGCCATCTGAAGGCGTTCAAGCTCAATCTGTTCAACCGCATTGGAGCGACAATCGAGAAGGCCGGCGGCTGCATCGTGCGGGCCGACTTCGCTGCGCTCGATCGATTGTCGGACGACATCATTCCGGTGGTCGGCTGCACGCCGGATATCAAGCCGCTGATCGAGGGGTGGCGGGCGCGCGGCCGGAAGTGGATTTACTGGGACCGTGGCTACTATTTCCGCGTCTTCGCCACCGACCTGCCAACAGGCGACAACGGGGGCATGTATCGCTGGCATGTCGGTTCGTTTCAGATGCAGTCAGTCCGCGATGTGCCGGCTGATCGCTGGGAACGCAAACCCGCGCCAATCTGGCCATGGCAGCGCACTGGCCGACACATCGTCGTTGCCGAGCCGAGCGAGACCTACGAGCGCTTTCACGGCATCGAAGGCTGGACGCGGCGCACGGTGAAGCGCCTGAACGAATTGACAGACCGGCCACTGCTGATCCGCAACAAGGAAATGCAGCGCTCTGGCCGCAAACTGCATGAAGACTTGAAGGGTGCGCATTGCCTGGTGACGCACGGATCAAATGCCGCGGTCGAGGCTGTCATCATGGGATGCCCGGTCTTCGTCCACCAGGATAGCGCGGCCTCGCTTGTCGGGCGCTGCGATCTTGGGCGCATTGAAGAGCCGATCTATCCCGATCGGCAACCTTGGCTGAACAGCCTAGCCTATTCACAGTTCGATGAGCGCGAGCTCGTCTCTGGAGATTTGTGGAAGATGCTATGAGCTATCTGACCACCCCACAGGAGACATTGGAGGCAGAAGTCATAGCCGCGCTTGAGGGCGAGGGCTTCGCTTACGATCCGCTGCGCCACACATGGCCGCAATATCTGGCGACGGTGCTCGGCGATCCAACGGCGTATTTGTTCAAGTCCATCGCACAAATGCTGTCCGAGGTCGACGCGCAGTATGGAGGGTCTCTCTCGCATCTGAGGGCGTCGATTGCGCGGCTTCTCGATGATGTCGCGGCGAATATCGGTGCGGGCGGGGGTGGTGGGGGCGGCAACGACTATGTCACGCATGGTGTGCATTTTGATGCAACGGCGTTCCTGCATCAGGACGGCAATGTAGCTGACTCCTCGGTTCTTTCGGCGTCTTTCTGGATCAGATTCCCCGGCACTCTGGCCGACCTAAATGGGTCAGCCGACTATCTAGCATCGGATGATATTCAGGTGGTCGCAACTAGCGACTGGGGCACTATCTCAGATGCCTACTTCACATTCGCTGTAAACGATGGCGTGGACAACCCAGGCTTTGGCGGCGGCGGCGTCACGGATATTTTCTCCGACGACATCTGGCTGCACTACATGCTGTCCGTGAATGGCAGTGGCGCGCGCACTTGGTCCTTGTGGGTAGGAAATGTTGATGGCACGGGAACGCTACTGTTCGACCGGCCGGGAGACATTCTCTATCCGTGGAGTGCTCACAACTTTATCGTGAACAAGGGGGCCAACGCCGGCGCCGTCGAATATTCCGACGTCTGGGTGACGACCACGCATTACGTCGACTGGTCGGATTCTGCCACCAGGGCGAAATTTGAAAGCGGCGGCAAGCCTGTCGATCTGGGTGCTGATGGTTCTACCCCATTCGCTTATCAGCCGGAGTTCTTCTTCTCGGGTGACGCGACTGGCTTTTTGACCAACAAGGGTTCTGGCGGTGCCTTCACGCTGACCGGCTCCCTAACCAACGCATCCACCAGCCCGAGCGACTGACGGTGACCCAGTGAAATCCTTCCTGACCATCACGACGCAGAAAGCGACCGGATGAACATCGCGATTGCCTTCATTGCTGTGCTGTTCGTCTCGGCCGCAGCCTTCATTGTCGTCGGCATCTATCTGCTGGTGGGCATGCCTTGGGCCTTTATCGCTGTCGGACTTTTGATGTTCGGCGCCGCCATCTTCCTCCGCTCGGGACTGAAGCCGAATGGCTAACGCACTGACGATCCTTACCAGCGCCATCGTGCCGCGCGCGAAGGCGGTGCCGGCCAGCGCCACCGCTGTCGCCGAGAACCGCGGCGGATGGATTAACCTCATTCGCGAGAGCTTTGCCGGCGCCTGGCAGCAGAACATCACCGTCGATTTCAACTCGGTGCTCTCCTACAACGCGGTCTATGCGTGCATCACGCTGATCGCGTCGGACATTTCGAAGCTCTGCGTCGAACTGGTCCAGGAAGACGCCGACGGCATCTGGACCGAAGTCAGCAGCCCAGCCTATTCGCCCGTCCTGCGCAAGCCGAACCGCTACCAGAACCGCATCCAGTTCTGGGAAGGCTGGATCCTTTCCAAACTCATGCGCGGCAACACCTACGTCCTGAAGGTGCGCGACAATCGCCAGGTGGTGACGGCGCTCTATGTACTCGACCCGAACCGGGTGCGGGTGCTCGTCGCCGACGACGGCTCGGTCTGGTATCGGTTGAACCACGACAACCTCTCCGGCCTCACCGAAGCGATCACGGTGCCGGCGAGCGAGATCATCCACGACCGGTTCAACTGCCTGTTCCATCCGCTGGTCGGGACGTCGCCGATCTATGCCGCCGGTGTGGCCGCCACCCAGGGCCTGGCCATCCAGAACAACTCGGCGAAGTTCTTCGGCAACAAGTCGCAGCCCGGCGGCGTGCTCACGGCGCCAGGCTCGATCGGCGACGACACGGCGGCCCGGCTGAAAGAAGCCTGGGACACCAAGTTCTCCGGCGAGAATGCCGGCAAGGTCGCGGTTCTCGGCGATGGCCTGAAATATGAGCGCATGGCGCTGACCGCCGAGGAATCGCAGCTCATCGACCAGTTGAAATGGACGGCCGAGGTTGTCTGCTCGGTCTTTCATGTGCCGCCCTACAAGATCGGCGTCGGCCAGATGCCGACCAACAACAACGTCCAGGCGCTCAACACTGAATATTATTCGCAGTGCCTGCAGGCGCTCATCGAGTCCGCCGAGCTTTGTCTCGATGAAGGGCTCGGCATCGGCGAGGGCGTGCTCATTGCCGGCAAGACCTACGGCACCGAATTCGACGTCGACAATCTGCTGCGCATGGATTCGCTGACGCAGATGGACGTCCTGAACAAGTCGGCCGGCATCCTCGAAATCGATGAGATGCGCGCCAGGATCGGCGTGAAGAAGACCAAGGGTGGCAACGCCGTCTACCTGCAGCAGCAGAATTACAGCCTCGAGGCGCTTGCCAAGCGCGATGCTCAGCCTGATCCGTTCACTATCGCAAAACCAACGGCCGTTCCGATGATGCCGCCGGCAGCGCAAGCGGAGGATCCGCAAGCGGCCTCAAATGACAATGCCACCGCAGCAGCGGCCAAAGACGCTCTGCTCGAGATATGGAAGGGCCTCGGCTGATGACGTTCGACGGGAAAGTCTTCGGCGCGGAGATCGTTGCCATTGTCAAAGGGCATGTCGAGCGCAGCCTAGCGCCGCTTAATGCTCGCATCGAGGCCATGGAGAAGATGATCGCCGCCTGGCCGGTTCCAAAAGACGGTGAGCCGGGAAAGTCGATCACGCTTGATGATGTCGCGCCGATGATCAAGGGAGAGGTCGATCGCCTCGCGGCTCAACTTCCCGATATTGGTGCCATGGTGCGGGAGGCAGTCGACAAGATTCCAGAAGGCATCGACGGCAAGGACGCCGATCCCGAACTGATCAAGCAGATGGTCGCAGACGCCGTTGCCGCGCTCCCGCCCGCAGAGAAGGGCAAGGACGCCGATCCGGTCGAGGTGGCCGCGCAGATCATGGCAGAGGTCGAACGCGCGGTGGCGGCTCTCCCCGTGCCAAAGGATGGGCAAAGCGTCACCCTCGACGATGTGCGTCCGCTGATCGAGGAAGCGGTGACAAAAGCTGTCACCCTCATTCCGGTTCCCAAGGATGGTGTCGACGGCAAAGACGGTCGGGACGGGCTCGACGTCGTGAAGTTCATCAGGGATGATCGGGGACACCTGAACGGAATCCTGCGCGACGGCACCACGGTCGATCTCGGTGAATATGTCGGCAAGGACGGCGCGCCAGGCAAAGACGGTGCCGACGGCGTCGGGTTCGATGACATGAGCGTCGTCTTCGATGGCGAGCGTGGGTTCAAGTTTCGCTTCGTCAAAGGCAGTCAGGTCAAGGAATTTGCGTTCACAGCCCCATGGATGATCTATCGCGGCGTCTTCCGCAGTGGAGAATCCTATAAGGAAGGTGACGTCTGCACCTGGGGCGGCAATATCTACCATTGCCATACCGATACGACCGACAAGCCGGATGGTGAGCAGCGCTGTTGGACCTTGGCGGTCAAAAAGGGGCGGGATGGCAAAGATGGGATCATAAAACCCGCGCGCGAAATCACGCCGGTAAAGGTCGACTGACATGGCGTTCCTCATCGTCACCATCCAGGAAGCACGGGACTGGCTTCATCTCGACGATGCTGAGACCGATGCCGTCATTTCGCGGGCGCTCAGTGCATCCTCGCGCGCCGTGGTGCGCTATCTCAAATGGCAGGCCGGCAGCATTCTCATCATCGACAGCCCGCCGAACTCGCCGCCGGACGATCTGACCAATGTGGTCGACGATGTTGCGATGGCGGTCCTGATGCTGGCCGGCATCCTGCTGAAGGAGCGCGACGGCGACCCGGACGGCATGTTCTTCGATGTGGGGCAGCTTCCGAAGCCAGTGACAGCGCTGCTTTACCCGATGCGCGATCCTACGTTGGCCTGACCATGCCAGTTCGCGGCGACAAGGAAACAGCAAGGGCACTGCGGGCGCTTTCGCAGCAGGTGGCGGTTCCGCTTGGCGTGACCTCACGCTTTGCTCTGCAGCCCACGCTGAAGGCAGCAAGAGCCAATGCCAAGGCGCTGCCGCTGAAGGAAAGCACCGGGACGCTGGCGGCATCGCTGGTTATCAGGCAGAAGCCGCGCACATCAAAGCTCAATCCGACGTTTCAGGTAGGCCCGAACGCTGGCTTCCAGCGCAACACCGAATTCGGTCCACGCCGGCCGGTCAAATACGCTCATCTGGTCGAGTTCGGCACGGCGCCGCATTACCAGCCGGGCAGGGGTGTCGTTCATCCTGGCTCGGCGCCGCATCCATTCATGGCGCCAGCCTATTATTCGACCCGCGATCAGGTCGTGAAGCGCTTCGGCGACAAGATCGGCCCGGAGATGGAAAAGCGAGCGGCGAAACTGGCTGCGAAACTGCCTAAGTGAACTCGTGCCGGCAGAACCGGCAAATCTTGGCGTCGACCTTAACCTGCTCGGCACATTGCGGGCAGGTCTTTTCGAAGATCGGACCATTGGTGAAGCGCGGCTCGGCTGGCCCGGTGACCGTCACCGCGACATGAGCAGTCCGCAAGTCTTTCGAGGCGAGCAATAGCAAGCCGCCGATCACCGGCGATGCAACAAAAGACAGCAGGAACCAGGGCATGCCACGCCGGCCGCGATAGTTCTGCGCGGCCAGACCGACAATGAATGACAGCGCTAGGTAAAGGGCGAACAGCATAATGGCCTCAATCAGCGCCGGGGAACTCGACCGCCGCGTCGAGCTTCAAAGCTACACCACAACGACCAACGCCTACAATGAGGACGTTCAGGCGTGGTCGACCTATGCCACCGTCTGGGCGAAGATGGAGTTCCATACGTCTGTGGAGGGCGAGGCTTCGGCTCGGCAATATGCGGAGATGGGCCTGTATTTCACCATCCGGTATCGCACCGGCCTTGAGCCCAATCACCAACTGGTTTTCGAGGACAAGACCTATCGCATCGTCGGCCGGCCTCGCGAAATCGATCGCCGCAAGTTCCTCAAAATCCAAGCGAGCCTGGTTGAATGAGCGCGGTTTCCCTGACCATCAACGCGCTTCTGGCGCAGGCGAGCGTGACCGCGCTGGTCTCGACCCGGATCAAGCCGCTTCCATTGCCACAGGGCCTTGCGCTGCCGGCTATCGCCGTCGCCATGTCGGCGGAGGATGAGGAATACCTGCTCGCCGGCGCCTCTCAATACCCGGAGGCGACGGTGCAAATCCACTGCATCGCGCTCAAAGCGAGCGAAGCCATCGATATCGGCGAAGCGGTCAAGATTGCCCTGCGCGATCTGCACTGGGCCGGCACCAACTCGCCGCCGACGGATGATGCCTGGTTCACCAAGGAGCCCGTCGACTTCACTGATTTCGCCGACGATCTGTCCACCCATCGTCGTGTCATGAGTTTCGCCGTCCGCTGGCGATAACCCGCGCCCCTCAAAGCGCTTCCCCGGCCCGTCAATCCCGACGGGCTTTTGCTGCCTGAAAAGGAACTCTCGAAATGGTTGCAACAACCGGCAAAGCCGGGCGCGGCACGCTGCTTAAAATGGGCGATGCCGGCTCCCCGGAAATCTTCACCGCCATTGCCAACGTGGCGAGCTTCAATGGTCCCAACGAGAGCATGACCATGCTCGACGGGACGCACCTGAACTCCGGCGAGTTCATGGAGAAGATCCCCGGCATGAAGGACGGCGGGCAGGTCTCGCTGACCTGTCACTTCGATCCAACCAACGCCACGCATGACGCGGCGACTGGTCTCAAATCGAAGTTCGACAGCAAGGTGCTGACCAACTTCCGGCTGGACTTCACGGCCATCTGGGCGACCAACAACCTGGTGTCGTTCTCGGCCTATGTAAATCTCGGGCCGATCCAAGGCGCGCCGAATACCATCATCACGCGTGACGTTACGCTGGAAGTCTCCGGCGCTGTCACCTGGAGCACTGGCCCATAATGGCAAACAGGCATATCGGTGAGGTTTCGGCCTCGGAGTTCGGCGGCGGCGTGGTCCTGCGTCTCGACATGGCAGGGCTCGCCGCGCTCGAGGATGAGTTCGGTGAGTTCACATGGTCGAACAGGCTGTTCCTTGGCCTGTCGATGGTCTCGGCATCGAAGATGAATGCGGTCCTCAAGGCCAGCCTGCGCAATAACAAGGGAACGCTGTTCTCAAGCGGAGATGCGATGCCCGAATGGCCGCTCGACAAGCCGTTCGTTCTCTTGGCGAAGAAGTGCCAGGACGCCATCACCATGGCGATCTACGGCAAGCCCTATGAGGAATGGGCGGCATCGACAAACGAGCCGCAAGAGGCCGACGACCCCCCTCCGGACGGCGCGGAGGTATTGTAGCCGAGGCCTACAAGGCCGCCATCCGCGCCGGCATATCTGACGATCAGTTCTGGTCGTCAACCCTTTGTGCGCTTCGGCAGCGCATCGAGATCACGTTCCAGCAGCAGGTCGAGGACATTTGGACGCTCGCATGGTGCGCTTCCAAGCTGAACGTCTTCGCATGGCACGATCCGAAGAAACTCCCGAAAACCCCCTCGTCCATTTGGGAGCAAGCTCCCGATCCTGCTCTTGCCTTGGCCGCCGCTTTCGGCCGGCCTGGCGGTTGAAGAATTTGAGGTAATCCAGTGGTCGCAACCGTCGGATCGATTTCGATCGATCTCTCCACAAATGCTGCCAAGTTTGCGGATGGCTTCAAGTCGTCAGCGACTACGGTCGAGCAGCAGTCGGCGCGCATGGCCAAGGCCGTCGGCACGGTTGAGAAGGGCGTCAACTCGGTCGGCGCCACGCTCAAGAATTTCGGCGCGGGATTGGCGGCTGGTGCAGGCCTGACCGCCATTGCATCGCTCAGCGGCGCATTCGACAAGCTGAAGGAGACCATCTCCGAATACGACAAGATAGCCAGCGATGCCAAGACGACGGGGCTGAAGACCGACACGTTCCAGGCGCTGGCCTTTGCCGCGAAACAGGCAAACATCGAGTACGACAGCTTCAACTCGTCGCTCGATATTTTCGCCAAGAACTCCGGTCTAGCGGAAAGGGGACAGGGCGCACTCTATGCCGGCCTGAAAAACCTCAACCCGCAACTGCTGCAGGCCATCCTGAACACCAAGGATCAGGAGGAACGGCTCAAGCTTGTATCCGACGCGATGGCGAATACCAGCGACGCGACACAGAGGGCGGCGCTGTCGACGGTCATCTTCGGCAAGGGCGGCATCGAGATGGCCCGCATCCTTGAGCAGGGTCGCGCCTCGATCGAAAAGTTCAAGCAGTCGGCCCGCGAGATGGGCATCATCATTCCCGACGAATTGCTGCAGCGCGCCGGCGAACTCGACGACAAACTCGATCTGCTCTCCAAGGTCATCAGCGTCCAGTTGGGACAGGCGCTGATCAATCTGGCGCCTATCCTGGTAGGCTCGATCCAGGGCTTTGCCGATTTCTCCAAGGAATTGAACAACACCGCCGCCGTCATCGACAACTTCATCAACAATCCGAGCCTCGCTAACTTCGCCAAGATTTTTGGCGAGGGCAGCATCAAGAACGGCCTCGACGGGCTGGCGGAATCGTCGCATCGCAGCACAGCCGCCATCCAAGCCGATATCGAGCAGGTGCAGCAGACGCTCGACAATCTGCGAAAGGATGCTGCGGTCGGCCTCGATGTTACCGTCCAGACCGACCGCGCGCAGGAAGACTTGAAGGCGCTGCAGGAGGAGTTGCGCCGTACCAGCATTGCCGCTCAAGCCGCAGCCAACAACGCGTCTGGTGCCTTCGACGAAATGCTCAAGTCGATGGGCAATATTGGCGCTGCCGCACCCAAGTCGCTGCCGACAGTCACCGGCTACCGGAGTGGGACATCCGGTCCGCCAAGCGTCACGCAGTACGGCCCCGGGTCTTCTGACCTTGGCTTGATCGATCGGTCATCTAGGTCAGACGATACCGTCGTAAACGGCGTAAGGGTACGAAAGTACGGGGGGTATCAGAGCAACCCAGCCAATTTCCTAACCGAGCACACCGATCAATACGGCGCTAAGATTTTCGATTCTTCGAAGAGTACGGCTTCCTATACCCAGCAGACCGCCGACAACGTTTCGAAACTCGACTCCAACACCAAGGATTACCTCAGCAGTTTGAGCCGCGACATCGGCGGCTATTCACAGCAGCAATCGATCGCAATCAGTCGGCTTTCTCAGGTCGTTGGCGCTTCGATGCAGCAGCTCAACTCCTATGCCCTGGCTGCCCTGGTCCACAACAATGACAGCGGCGCTACGGGCACCGGCAAAACCATGTTCGGGGACTCCTTCGATTCCCAATATGGCAGCTACATCTCAAGCTGGGGTGTCGGGAAAACCACGCGGCCGAGCGTCAAATTCCCGACGACATCGAGCGACGGGAACTATGGCACCTCGGTCAATGTCCAGCAGCCGGGCAATCCGATCACCTTCAACTATACCGCGGCGCCGGGCGTGAGCAATGAGACCGCAAAGCAACAGGCGCTCGACATGTACTACACAATGACGACTGCGGCGGCGAGGGCATAATGGTCGATACCGTCGCCATCAATGACAAGTTCGCGCTCGGGCTTCGCTGCGGGCCGGTCTTTCAAACAACATCCCTTCCGTTGCTCGGTGGTTTCGAGGATCGCAACCAAGACTGGCCCATAGCACTTTGGAAGTATGAGGCCAGCCTGATCAATAGGCCGATCGCCGAAATCCAGGCGTTTGAGGCGTTTTTGCTAGGTCGTCGCGGCGCGGCAAATTTATTCCCACTGCGCGATCCGCAATACAGCACGCTGACCGACGAGAACATCGGCACTGGCGACGGCACCACGGCGTCATTCCAAATCTATAAAACCTACCCAGACGTCGATCGGCCATACCGTCGTCCGATCACCATCGTAAATAGCCTTGTCATGAAGGTCGCAGGAGTGATCACGGCCAATTATACCGAAGCCGATGGCGTGGTCACCTTTACGGGCGGACATATCCCGACGGCTGGACAAGCTATAGCCGTCGGGTCATGCAACTGGTTTGCGCGCGTCCGCTTCGAACTGGATTACAATCCAATCACGTTCCCGGTCACCCTGAATAATACCCGTCCAGTCGCCTCGGCCGGGCCCTTCGTTCTCGTCGAGCGCTTCCGTTGAGCAGGCTCACCTCTGCCGGCCTCAAGGCTGCAATGTCGGCCACGCCGCACACGCTCGGCTGGCTTGGTCAATTCGTGTTTCTCGACGGAACCACCATTCGCGTCTCAGGCACAGGGCAGGATCAATCGTTCAACTCGCATACCTGGACGGCTGACAAGAGCTTCAAGGGCTCGACCCTGAAGTTCACCGGTGATGGCTCGGTCCCTGATGGCGAGGTGACGGCACCTGCTGCGATCTCCGATGCCTATGACGCCGAGGATGTCTATGCCGGCACGTTCGAGGGGATGGAAATCACCCTGTTCGTAGTGAGCTTCGACAGCCCGTCAGACGGCGGCATGCAGCTTGGCCCCTACACGGTCTCCGAAATCAACTATGACGATAGAGGCAAGATTGCCGTGTTCGAGGTGCGCGGCATCCTGCAGCGCGCCAAGGAGATCACTGTCGAGGAACTGTCGGTCGCCTGCCGTTCCGATCTCGGCGACCCGCGCCCCGGCTTCTGCACCCTGCCGCTCTATCCCAATAATGTGGCGCGCAGCACTGCCTATGCCGTCGGCGATTATGTACGTGTCTCGGATGCTGGCAACTATCACAACCGCATGTTCCGATGCACGACGGCGGGAACGACAGCGAGCTCGGCTCCATCTTACAATTACACCGTAGCCGCGACCACGACCGACGGAACGGCGGTCTTCACGGCGGCCGAGGCATGGGTGCGTTCCGGCGTTGTGGCGACGCATACCGATGATGGCGACTTCACCGCGACCCTGACCGAAAGCCGTGCTGTCGATGGCTGGTTCACCAATGGCGTCATCAAATGGACCTCGGGCCAGAATATCGGGCTGTACAACCAGGTGCGCGCCTGGACGCAATCCACGTCACGCATCCAGCTTTGGGGTGCCGCCCGCTGGCCGGTCGCCGTTAATGACACGTTCGAAATCGTCCCCGGCTGCGACAAGACGTTCACCATGTGCAGGGATCGCTTTGCCAACTCGATAAACTTCCGTGGTGAAAACCTGCTGCCCGGCTTGGCGTTCCTGATCGGGGCTGGCAAGTAAAATGGGCATCAAGCGTCCGATCCTCTACATCGGGGGACCGCCGCCGGCCACGCCGACGGTTGCGGATGTCCCGCCTTTCCAGGCCACCTTGCCGACCTCGGCCTATGGCCAGACGATCCCGGTTATTTGGGGCCTAGCTAGATTGCCGGCCGCCTATATCTGGTGCGCGCCGATCCTGACCATCACTTCAACGCATCAGGAGTTCTGGGATACCGTCACCACGACAACGACCGGGTTGACGGCCAGGCTTCGCTTTGCACGTCCTCTGGTGCCGGATTCGCAATGGTCGATACGCAAACTCTACGCCAATGGTAAGCTGATCTGGGACGGGACCACCGGATATCGAGCCGACGGCCTTAATTTCCGTTTTTACGATGGCCGCAGCACGCAAGGCCGTGACCCCGCCATGGTGAGCGAAGAGGGTGAGGCCAACGTCTCAGCCCATCGCGGCTATCTCGATATCGTCGTCCAAGACTATGACGTGTTCGGGTTTGGCTCCCCACCAGTGTTCGAGGCGGAGTTCGTTCAGGCTCTCGGCGACGCGGTATCGGTCCAGAACTTCGTCGGATTCTCATCGGATCCGGTAGACACCGTTGCCGCTGGAGATTGGGAGAGCAACACCTGGTATGGGTTTTCGAACAATTCAGGGATGATCCGCCGCTTCTCGACGGGGTTTCTGCGAGAGATTTATGCCATCCCGGTCAGTGGCCTCGGCCGTGCCTATTCGACTATTGTCGAGGATTATTTCCGCTATTTCCCCAATATCGACAGGCTCATCGGTTTTGGCTTCGTGCCGGGTATTTCCGGCGGAACCTATCCGATCCTGTTCAACCCCGTCACGGGAGTTGCGATCTCCGAAGGTCTGGATATCGGCGGCACCGGTCAGTTGCTCAATGCTGCAGGTGCCTTTCAGATCGGCAGTGCCGGCGTCCTGATCGTCGGAAGTTATCACCTCGGCTATGTCTCTCTCTTCACGTTTAATGCAAGCTCAATCGTTCGGGTCAGCCTTTCTGGCGCGTCATGGGACGGACGAGGGGTGCCGGAATCCATTTCCATTGGCGACATCCGCGCGGATAACGCCGACGTCTGGGTCTGCGTCGGGACGGTGCTTTACAAGGCCGTCGTCAACGCGCTCGGACAGGTTCTAAGCATCACCTCTTTCGCGACCTTTGCACATAATCTTCGTTATGCGGTCTTCTACAATGATGACGTGATCGTTTGGGACGACAACGCTCAGGCCATCCGCATTGATGGCGCAACAGGCGCCACCGTCTGGACTGTTTCCGTCCCTTACCAGATCGAAGTCGCACAATCGCGCCGCCTGGGAACGGCTGATGCAAGCAATCTGAATGACACGCTCTTCTTCCAGTCCGGCGTTTCCTACTATTTCACCAGTCTTATTGATGGGACCACCAGAACGGTCTCCAATGCCGATGTGTCGAGCGGGCGGTATGTCTACGACGCCGATTCCAGCATCGCCATAACGACAGACAACACGGTGCCGCAGCGCCGGCAGTTTGACGTGGCAGGCAGTGGGTCTCTGCGCAACCTGTCGGATTTCTTGGAAGCATTGATGGCGGCAGGGGGATTCGAACCAGCGCAGATCGAAACCATCAATGTTGATGATCAGGTGCAGGGGGCTGTGATCGATGTGACGGCAGGCGTGCGAGACATTGCGCGAGCGACCTGCGAGCCCTATTCCATCGCCATCTTTGAACGCTCCGGCGTCATCATCTTCAAGCGGGCATTGACTGACGCCTCGTTTGCCGTTGATCTGACGCTCTCCTCTTCTGGCGACATTGCCGACAGTGGCGGACAGGCGATCAAGGCCAGGCGCCTTAACCCGGAGGAGTTCGTTTCCCGCTACGGCATCAATTATCGCGACCCTGACCAGATATACCAGACGCGCGCGCAATTCGGGGAAATTCCGACCCTTCCTCTGCCGGTAGCGCCGGCTGACTGGTCGGTGAAGGCCGATATTCCGATCATCGCCGATGCCGATACGATCAAGACACTGGCCACGCAGAAGGTGAACCGGATGGCGATCGAGCGTCATGAGTTCACCATGACGCTGCGCGCCAAATATGGGGACGTCGAGCCGGAGGATATCGCCCGGTTCATCTTCGCCAACCGCCTGATCACCGCGCGCATCACGGAAACGACCGTGCGGCCCGACTACTTGCTCGACGTGCTCGCTACGGAATTCCTGTCAAGCGTTTCGGTGTCTATCTCTGGCGCGGTCGGTAGACCAATTGAACCCGAGCCCATCGGCACCCCGGCAAGCCGCTATTACCATCTCGATATTCCGCTGCTGTCCGATAGCCACGATCTCGCGGGCTCCGGCCTGGTGCAGTATCATGTGTTGGCCTCGGCCGGGCAGCCCTATTGGGATGGCGCTACGCTCTACCGCAAGGACTCGTCAGGCACCTATCAGGCGGTGGCAGGCCAGACCACCAATGGCATTGTCGGAGTCGCTCTGGGAATTCTTCCGAATTGGGATATCCCTTACGCCACAGAATTCACGCGCACGCTGAATGTTGCCTTCATCTCGGGCGACCCGACGACGCTGACCTCAGCGACCTATCTCGAGATGGTGAATGGCGCGAACTTCTTCGCCATCGGCCAGCCGGGCAGGTGGGAAGTCTGCCAGGTGATGTCCATCACCGTAAACGCTAACGGCACCTATACCTTCGAAGGGCTTCGCCGCGGCCGCAAATCCTCGGAGGAATACACCGCTCTCCATGCAATCGGTGACTATGTTGTCTGGCTCTCGGAGGAGAACGTCCAGCGCATCGACTACACGATCGCCTCGCTTGATGATGCCTTCGATTTCAAGCCGGTCGGTCTCGGCGGCAACATCAACAATACGCCGTCCGTCAACCGAACCGTCACGGGCGAGGCTGAGAAGATTCCGAAGCCTTGCAACCTCAAGGCATCTATTGGAAGCCCTTCCGATGTGCGGCTGTCTTGGGTGCGTCGTTCCCGCATCGGCTCCTTTTGGGCTGATGATGGCGAGGACGCATATACCGCCCCGCTCGGCGAGACGTTGGAACAATTCATCGTGCGCATCAAGAGCGGTCCCGCCGGCACGGTGCTGCGCACCGTCACCGTGAACAACGCCACGCTTTACGACTATCCAGGAAATCTTCAGACGACGGATTTCGGCTCTCCGCTGACCACGGGGAGCAACCTCACCTTCGATGTCCGGCAGGTGTCTGGAACCGGCGTCATCTGCCCGACGCGTGAAACGACCGTCACCCTTTAGGAGCCTCCATGGCGAATGATCTCAACCTGACGCTCATTGCAGACAGTCAGGCCGACGGGCAATGGCAGTCGTCGAATGACGGCCTGACCCAATTGGCAAATGCGCTGTCAGATATCTATGGCGGTACGGGCGTCGACTTCTCGGCCGGCAACGTCACACTGACCGCCGCTCAGTTCCGTTCGGCCATGATCTACAAGCCGGCCGCCGCGCTCGCCGCGGCGCGCACGCTGATCCTCCCGGCGGTCAAGCGGCCGTTCATCTTCCACAACTCAGATGCCACCTACACCGTCACGCTGAAAAGCACGGACGGCGCCTCGCCAGAGACCGCCCTGACCAAGGCAGTGGCGCCTGGGGCATTCTTCATCGGCTACACCAACGGCTCGTCCCCGGGCCTCTATGGTGCCTCTGTGGCCACAAGCGGCGGCTCGCTCGCCGATGGCGACTATGGCGATGTCACCATCTCGGGATCGGGTACGGTCATAACCGTTGACGCCTTCGCCGGCGCGGCTGCGGGCAATATCCTGTATTACGACAGCAACTCACCGGCAGGCTGGAAACAACTGGTTGGTGGCACCAGTGGGCAATTCCTGAAGACGCTTGGCTCTGCTGCACCGGCATGGTCAGATCTGCCATACGACGTGCCGCTGAGCTTTGCAGGAACGCCGACCGCTGGTCAGTTGATGGGCAAGCTCATCGCCGTTCGCGACATCGCGCTGGCCGCGAATTTCTCCGGATCGTCCGGCCATGTCGGCACCAATCCTGCAGCAACATTCGCGATCGATGTGCAGGACAATGGCTCATCGATAGGCACCATCTCGATATCGACTGGCGGGGCATTCACCTTCACGACATCGAGCGGCACAGCAAAGACTGTTTCGGCCGGTCATCGCATCGAGTTCTTTGCACCGTCAAATTCTCCGGCCGAGGCATCTGTCGCCAACATCGCCGCCACGCTCAAAGGGACGGCAATCTGATGCTGCTCTCAACGGGGCAATTGTTCGGTCAGGCTTCGGTCAGTCCCATCGTCTACCCTTTGGATGGGCTCTCGCCGACATTGGCATGTTCGCTCTCGCGCGATCTGCTGTCCACTTATGCCGGCGGGGCGAGATTCACGAATTCATCCGGCGCGGTCTCGCTGCTCAATGACCAATCCGGCGCTTCCAGAAACTTCGCACAGGGTACGAGCGCCAATAGACCGACGGTCAGCACTGCTGGTCCGAATAGTCGACAGTGCGCGGATTATGATGGCGTCAATGATGCTCTCGATGGGGCGTTCGCTCTGTCGACCATCATCGCCAACAATGCCGGATTTGTCATCGCCAGTGTCCTCATTGACACGTTCCCGACGGATAGCGCTACAAAATATAGCAATTCCGGCGTCTTCATGGATGCCGCTCTCTATGCGGGCATGACGCTGCGGTCGAACGGCGGGTCACCTCTGGTCTATGCCTACAACTACGATGGAACTGAAGACTACGCGCAGGCTTCAGTTGCTGCATCGACCGCCTATGTGCTGACATGGCGTCATGAGGGCGGAAACCTTTATATTGGCGTCAACGGCGTCGAAAGCGCTGCGACTGCCACCGGCAACACGCAAGTCATGACCGGACAGATGCGGCTCGGCTATGCTGGCTCTGGTGCGTTTATGGATGGCAAGCTGTTCGAATTCGCGGCGTTCTCGACTGTGCCATCCTCTGGCGACCGCGCGACCATCATCAACAATTTCAAGAGCTGGATCGGAGCCTAAAAACCGGCAACCTTCAGCGGCCAAATGGCGGCATCGGTCAAGGCCTGCACCGTCGCGAACAGCCATGGCGCATCGGCATTTCTGACAAAGGTCAAAAGGAGAGAAGTAAGTGCGGCTGGCAGCAACCCTATCGCATAGATGCACAGGACGAACGTAAAGGGGTCGGTTCTGACCTTGTTCACGGACCAATCAAATGTCTCTCGGGCGAAGTCCATGTGCAGCCTTTCCCAAAAAAAGGGATGTGCCGGCGGCGACGAAACCGCCGGCACTGCGTCAGGATCGGGTTCAATCGACGGCCCGACGCTTTGTTCGTTCACGGCAATACGGCCACAAGACCGCCCCACTGGCCGGTAACCCAAGCGCCGACTGTAATGATCGATGCTATCACCGCGATGGTGATGATGCCGAGCAAAATGGTGTACTCCACCATCGCTGCGCCGTCATCATCGGCACTGAAGCGCCGTGTGATCGTCATGAGATTTTTCATTTGAGTTCTCCCGAAAAGCCTCGGCTTACGGGAGCGTCGTGGCGAGGAGCGCCCAGCGACCGCTGACCCAGGCGCCGACGGTGATGACGCTGGCGATGACTGCAATCGTGATGATGCCCAGAAGGATCGTGTATTCGACCATCGCGGCGCCGTTTTCGTCGTCGCGGAACTGCTTGAGAAGATTTTTCATGCCAATTCCCCTGTTTACCCATTTACCCGGACAGAGGTGCTTGTTGTGAAGCTCATCCCCCGGTCCCGTCGATAATCCTGTTCTTGGGCCCGAGAGGTGTCAACGTTATTTTAACAAGTGCTTAACTACCATCTACTTTGGCCTGTCATACTCCGGCCCGTAAGCTAGTGATTCAAAAGAGATTTTTGGCAGCTTAACCATAGGGTGAGTTGGCCCGCAGCGCAGCGCCACCCGGCTGGGTCGCCATTCCCATCGATATACCCCGTTATTCAACCTGCCCGCGAGGGCGGAAAGGAACTGCCATGGACCTGTCCCTCGGTTGCACGCGCATGCTTATCGACGAGAGCAAGGCGCAGGGTCTGCTTCGCAATCAGTGCGCCTATGTGCTAGCGACGTCGTTCTGGGAGACCGCGCATACCATGCGGCCCGTCGTCGAGGCCTACTGGCTTTCGGAAAACTGGCGCCGGAACAATCTCCGCTATTATCCGTGGTACGGCCGCGGATTCGTCCAACTGACCTGGCAAGCCAATTACCAGCGGGCCGCACGCGAGCTCGGCATCGCCTGCGACCAGGATCCGACGCTTGCGCTCGATCCCGCCAACGCAGCCAAGATCGCCGTGACCGGCATGCGCGAGGGCTGGTTCACCGGCCGCAAGCTCGCAGACTATATCGACCTGCAGCATTCCGACTTTGTCGACGCGCGCCGCATCATCAACGGCACCGATCGCGCGCAGGAGATTGCCGTCATCGCGCAGCACTACGACCAAGCCCTGACGGGCGAATGGGTTGGCTGACATGAACCCGCGCAGCACCGCGCGCAATGCGTTCCGCTCGTCGTGGTTGGTGCGCCGGAGGATCATCATCATTGTGCTGGTCTGGTGCGGTGCGATGGTGACCTATCTGGCGATCCTAGGCCGGCCGATCCAGCTTTCCGAAACCGCCGTCAACGGCCTGCTGCTGCTGATGGCATCGGTCATCGGCTCCTATGTCTTCGGCGCCGTCTGGGACGACAAGGGCGGGCTCAACAACATCGGCGGTGGCGGCGCGATGCAAGAGACCTATCAGCGGACGGTTGTGCCGCCAGAGGTGCCGACAGGCCCGGCCATGCCACCGCCGCCCGGAGAAGGACCATGATGGACCATGCAATCACCGTCGGTGGCGTCCTGATGGCCATCGAGGTGGTCTCTGGCCTCGTCAGCCTCATCGTCGGCGTTTGGTTCATTAGCACGGCCAATCGGTAATGCGCAGCCTCACCAAAGCCGCCGTCACGCTCGCCATTGCTGCCGCGATCTATGGGATGTGGGCGTGAACATCACCGGGTATGCCGCCATCCTTGGCCTGATCATCGCCATGGGCGCCGGCCTCGTCGCCTATCACTACAAGGTTGAGGCGCGCGATGCAGTCGCGGCACAGCAGGCAGCCGAACGCAGCCTGAAGACAGCGCTGGATGTCAACGCCGACAACGAAAAGACCATGACGGCGCAAGCGGCCGAAAACGTTCGTGTCGACAAGCTGGCGGGCGATCTCGCCGATGAAGTCGAAGCGGCGAACAATTCAACGCTGAACATGGCCAAGGCTTTGGCCGATCTGAGGGCAAAAAATGCGGACGTTGATGCTTATCTCCGTTTGCCTATCCCCGATGCTATTCGCGGGCTGTATGGCAACCCCAAAGCCGCAGGTGGTCATTAAGTACGTCACCGTCGAGCGGCATATCCCTGCATCGCTGAAGCGCCAGCCGCCGCCGATCTGGTCCAAGCCTGGCGGGCCACAGGTCACCGGCGATCTGCTTGACAGGGGCGATGTCAACGAAGCCGGCCTTCGGGTCTGCACGGCCCAGATCAAAAAGATCAACCAGTGGGATAAAGGAACCTGATCATGTCACTCGGAACCGTCCTCGTCATCCTTCTCATATTGGTCCTGATCGGCGCGTTGCCGACATGGCCGTACTCTCAATCTTGGGGAGCAGCTCCGGGCAGCATCGTCGGTGTGATCCTCATCGTCCTGGTGGTGTTGCTACTGCTCGGGAGGATTTGAGCTATGCTGACCCGCTTCGATATCCTCCTGATCGTTCTGCTTGTGCTGGCCATCACAGGCTGGCCGGCGGGCATCGTCCCCAATCGGCTGCCGTCCTGGCTGGTCAGTGCGATCGTCATCGTGACGCTGCTCGTTTTGTTGTTGCTCGGCGTCGTCAGGTACTAGCGAAGCCAATTCACGCCGGGCATCTTAATCGCATACGCATGGGCAATGGGCGATGATGGTAAGGTTAGAGACGGTCACAATGATAGTTGCCCACATAAGGGACAATTTCACCGCGGCGTTCTTCCCCAGGTGGGCAGAATGGTCCGCCGCATTCGTGCTCCTCGGCATCGGGATGATGCTGAGCGTCAATACAAACCTGATGGTCTCCTCGGTCGCCAACGGCTACGGCAAGGGGTACGAGTTCTTGCTGGAGATAGCAGGCCAGAGCGTGTGGGCAACGACGCTCACCGTGTTCGGGTCATTCCGGCTGGCCATCCTGCTCATCAACGGCGCCTGGCGACGAAGTCCGATCGCGCGCGCCGTGATGGCGTTCCTTAGTTGCTTCTTCTGGACCCAACTGGTCCTCTCTTTTCAGCCCACTTTCGGCTTTGCCTTCGTAATGGCATGCGGATGGCTGCTCACAGATATCGTGAACATCATGCGTGCAGCGAGGGATGCCCGCACCGTCAATGACGTCTTGGCGCGGGGTAAGGGCAGTGGACTGGACTAATGCAATCACATTGGCGGGCGTCTTCCTGGGCGCGGCAACCGCGGCATATGTCGGCTATTCGAAACGATGGCCGGCGGCAAAGCCAGACCATCCGGTTCTCACCGGAATCGGCATAGGCTATGGCGACAAGGAACAGCAGGAACGGCTGATCGTCGAGGTGCGTGGATGCCGTCTCGCGCTCGAGGTTCTGGCCGATCGCCGTACCGAAGAGATGGAAGATATGCATAAAGCTCTACTTGAACGGCTAGATCGCCGTGAAGAGCAGGAAGCGCAGCGGCCGCGGCGGCAACCACCAAGGCGACGCTAGGCCAGCCAAGCCCACAGCTTGCCCGAGCAGATGACACTGACGAGCGACTGACTGACGCCATACTGGTCGGCCATGTCGCGTTGGCGCACCTTCCCGCTCATGGCTCTTATCTGGTGGATTTGAGCCTCAGACAGTTTGTTCGTTCCGCACCTTGTCCCGCGCGGCGCGGTGCCATGGGTCAGCCGATCGGCCTGATTTTCGATGCGCGTCTTCCACGACAGATGCCCCTTGGTGATGCACCCGTGCTTTCCGTTGCCGCAACTATGGGCGGCTTCGTCTTTCGGGTTCGGCGGCTCGCCGTGGGCCTCCATGCACATTCTGCGATGTGCGTACTCCATGCCACTCTGCTTGACGCTCGATTTTGTCTTGATTTCTCCATACCCCATATTGTTGCGCCAAAACGGCCAGAACAGGCACTCGTCGCCTTCATAGGCAAGCGCCTTCTCAAAGAACGCCCTGGCCTGCCCCTTGGATGTTTCGCCAGCGAGCGGGTCACCATACTTCTTCAGCCGATGGGCATGGCCAGCGCATAGGCCGCGCGCATGATGGGGCTTGTCGCATCCTTCAATCGAGCATATCCGAGAGGTAGCCATTCGATCACTCCATGATCGTTTCGGTCAGGGCTGGTCTGGTGCTGAAACACCAAGCCGGCCCGCTTTGTATAGCACGCCCGCCTCCAATCCAGTCGCAAAAATCAACACGCCCGTTCGGCTCACGCCGGGCGGGCTCTTTTCGTGCGTCTGGAGGCATGCTATAAATCAGCGAGGCGGCGAGAGAGCGCGAACCGTTCTTTCATGCTGGTATATCGGTGTAACTCGGGGTTTCGGACGGGAAACTGACTGGCGCCAGGCTGGAGAAGAGCCACAAACTACGCCACCGATATGTTCCGTTCTCGGGAGTAGCGCCCCGACCGCCTCAACTCCACCCCGCCATCTCAATCCCCCAATACACCACCTCTCCAAGCATGACGATAATCCCGAAGATCACGGCAAGGGTGAGGATGACGCGGGGAGGTATCATGGGTCCATCACATACAATCCCATCATTTCCCTCAGACGAGCAATATGATGGGGCTCCTATCCTGTGGTGCGAACATGCGGAGGGTTAGGAACGTCGGATGGCGGCAGCGATGTCACGTCTCAGGTTGCCCATGAAGCTGGTTAGCGCCCAATCGCGGCCAACATCCCCGATTCCCTCAACGATATTGGCGCACCGCTCACGTTCGGCAACCAGCAGCGCAGCAACATCGCGATATAGCCTCTCGCATGAGATGTCGCGCGCCAGGTACTCGCCAGCGAACCGGGTTGCCGTCTGCTGAATGTCCTCGGGTATCTCGTCCATGCATCTCTCCTTTGAGAAACGTCAGGCTGCGACCTGAAAGCCCGCTGCGTTGCGATGCCCACCGCCGCCGAAGGTTTTTGCGACCTCGGACACATCAAGGCGGTCGTCTTCGGAGCGAAGCGAATACTGGATTTGTCCATCAGCGCGGCGAAACCAGCAAGCCGTGAACGGCGCGCCAGGGAATTTCGCCAGCATCTCGTGTGCGGCATCGCTAGCGTAATGATATGGCGCATTGACGGTCGGCACGAGATGGCCGCCGACATCGGAGAAATAGACCTCCTGCAAAATCTTGCCAATATTCGCCTGATGAGCGCGGAGGATGGCGACGCCTTCGAAGATCAAATCGTCAGGATGGGCGGCGATCTCATCCCAAACCGCAAAATCCATGGGATAGGTTCGCAGAGCCGCCGAAAACTGCTTCGTGCGGTCGCCGAGAGCAAACCGCCAAAGGTCACGGTCCTCGATCAGCGACAGGATGTTCGGGCAAGGATCATCCTGCCTGTTTGTCTGGGTGGCAAACTGCCAAGCCAGGGTTGCGCCCGACTGCTGCATGTCGAACACGGCGACGATGGGTGATCCGGTTTCGGTACATGCTTTCGCCGCTAAAAGCTCGATATCGGCAAGCGCCGGCATCGGTCCATTCCAGTCGGCGAGCTCGGCCTCAGCGGTCTTGTGGTGGTCGAGCACGAAGATGCTCTTTGCCTTATCCGCCATCGCCACCAATTCCGGCCGCTTGGCTGAGAAATCCACGAACAGCACATTGCGGCCAGCGCCATCGGGCAAAGGCTTGCCGTAGTAGCCAGGGACATAGGCAACCTCGTTGCCCCATTTCTTCCAGATAGCCCATGCGGCACCAAAGCCGTCATCGCAACCGCCGTGATAGATACAGAGGTCTGGTTTCCACTCAGTCATTTTTGCTATCTCCAAGGTGCGGGCGCCATGCCGGTTTCTTCAATGGAATCAAGGGTCACTTCGGTGCCTCCGGTGCGGGCGTTTATTACCAAAAGATTAACAAAATCAATGATTAAAGTCTCCAGAAATTAACACCCCATCAAGGTTAATGCATCATTTTGCTCTCCAGTGGGGTCAGTAGCGTTCCTGGAGAGAGTTCCGTGCATCGACGCGTCTTGAAGCGGCTTGTCGCCGCCGCCGGTGAGAAGAAACGCAATTTTGTGTCTCCTTTCATCATCGGCCTCGGCATCTGGATCGGCTTCCCTACCGTTGCCGCCTATCAGGACATGACCAGTCTCGTCTCCGGCCTCGAATCGCCGACCGCGCGCTGGAATTCCTATGTCGAGAGATCCGTCGCCGGTTCGACCCATGCCGCCGAGATGCCCTTTGTCGATTCCGACGTCACCGGCTCGATCTCCGGATCGGGCATTCATCTGGCTGGCGTCGGCAACGTGTCGTTTCGCGGCAAGGGCGGCAAGGTCAGTGGCTCGCCCGACGAGGACCGCGTGGTGCGCGCCGACAAGAAAGGCCGCATCGTCCAGGTGTCTCCCGTTGCGCCGCCGAAAAACTTCAACGCCGGTTCGATCTTCCAGCGGACCTCTTCCTTGATGCGGCCGAGCATGGACGGCGGCCTGAAGATGGCTTTCGCCAAGCCGCAGATCAAAGGCAAGGAAATCCAGATCGCCGCGGAATTCCACGCGCGTGAGGACAAGAAGCCGGATCCCGGCGTGCCGGCCATGCTTGCCGCCCTGGTCAACAACGATCATCCGGATGTTCTGGCGACGGCCTACGCGCAATCCGAGCCGGACTATGCCAAGGCCTCGCCCTTCGAAGCTCTGCTGCAGGATGAGCAGCCCAATAGCGGCCGCTTTATTCCGCCGATGGCCAAGGGCGACCATTCATGGATCCAGAACCCGCTTCCGGCCAGCGTCTTCTCCAAGCCTGAGCAAAAGTGCCTGGCCAATGGCATCTATTTCGAGGCGCGGAGCGAATCCGTGCGCGGCCAGGCCGCCGTTGCCCAGGTCATCCTCAACCGCGTGCGCAATCCGGCCTATCCCAATTCGATCTGCGGTGTGGTCTACCAGAATGACAGCTGGTTCAACCGCTGCCAGTTCTCCTTCGCCTGCGACGGCAGGAGAAAGCGCATCGACAGCCCTGCCGCTTACAAGACCGCGCAGGATATCGCCATGGCCGTCACCGCCGGCAAGATATTCATTCCCGAGGTCGGATCGTCGACCCACTACTATGCCCAATATGTCCATCCGGGCTGGGCGCGCACCATGCAGAAGATGACGAAGATCGGCCTGCATATCTTCTACCGCACCTATGGCGGCGGCTGGAGCTGAGGGCTCGCCGGCCGATGGTCTTTTGCGCCGGCCACAGGCTCGATCAGGGAGCCGTTGCCGGGGGGATTCGTGCGGCGCATCCACATCATCGCGACGGGCACGATGTCGCACCTCTCTAATTTGTTGATTTTATTGCCTAAAATACATGGCAATGATCTTCCGCCCGTGGCTTGACGGGCGCAAACCCTCTAACTATGTTGCCGGCGACTTTAGAAGCGGACGGACGGTGACGGTCTGACCGGGCAGGGGGGTTGCGATGGCCGACAAGAATGGGCCAGACGGAACCGGAGAAACCGGCCGCGGCAAGCAGCATGAAACCGGCATCCGCGACGACGATCTTGAGCGACGTCGGCGTGAACTTGAAGCATCACTTGCGACAAGGCGGCCGAACCGGCTCGAGGGGAAAGACGACGCGAAAGCGGGCAGTGCGGCCGGTTATGGCCAGGCGGTCAAACTCTCCAGTGAATTTATCGCTGGTGTGGTGGTGGGCGCCGGCATCGGCTGGATCATCGACCGTATGGCGGGGACATCGCCGTGGGGTCTGATCGTTTTCCTGCTGCTTGGTTTTGGCGCCGGCGTGCTCAATGTCATGCGTTCAGCGGGCGTTGTGGCAGAATTCGGACAGGGCGATAAATCGCGCTCTGGCCGGGACGACAGCAAATGACCGCCCTTCAGGCGGCATTCGGAAATAGCCGCCCTCGTGCGGCAATGGTAATTTGGCCGTACGCGGCATTGACGGGGTTAGAACGTGGCAGCTGACAAGGTCGATCCGATCCACCAGTTCCATATCATCAAGCTGGTTCCGATTAACATCGGCGGCTACGACCTGTCCTTCACGAATTCGGCATTGTTCATGGTCGCGACCGTGGTCGTCGCTGCCGCGTTCCTGTTCCTCACGACATCGAGCCGCAGCCTGGTTCCCGGCCGCCTGCAGTCGATCTCCGAGATGGCATATGAATTCGTCGGCAACATGCTGCGCGATGCCGCCGGCACGCAGGGCATGAAGTTCTTCCCTTTCGTGTTCTCGCTGTTCATGTTCGTGCTGGTCGCCAATCTGCTCGGCCTGTTCCCCTATTTCTTCACCGTCACCAGCCACATCATCGTCACCTTCGGCCTCGCCGCCTTGGTGATCGGAACCGTGGTGGTCTATGGCTTCATGAAGCACGGTCTCGGCTTCCTGAAACTCTTCGTGCCGCATGGCGTGCCGGTGTTCTTGCTGCCGCTGGTGGTGCTGATCGAAGTCATCTCCTTCGTCTCGCGGCCGGTCAGCCTCTCGGTTCGTCTGTTCGCCAACATGCTTGCCGGTCACATCACGCTGAAGGTGTTTTCGGGCTTCGTCGTCAGCCTTTCCGCTCTCGGCGCGGTCGGCGTCGCGGGCTCGGTCCTGCCGCTGGCCATGGCGGTGGCGCTGACGGCGCTTGAATTGCTGGTCGCCTTCCTGCAGGCCTACGTCTTCGCGGTGTTGACCTGCATGTATCTCAACGACGCCCTGCATCCCGGGCATTGAGGAAAAGTTTCCGGCCCAACGACGTCGGCGCCGGATGGAAACGCAACGGAATTTCAGATCCAAAGGAGTTGAACAAATGGACGCAGAAGCAGCAAAGTACATCGGCGCCGGCATCGCTTGCCTGGGCATGGGTGGCGCGGGCATTGGCCTGGGCAACATCTTCGGCAGCTACCTGTCGGGCGCGCTGCGCAACCCGTCGGCTGCTGATGGCCAGTTCGGCCGCCTGATCTTCGGCTTCGCCGTGACCGAAGCTCTGGGCATCTTCTCGCTTCTCATCGCGCTGCTGGCCCTGTTCGGCTGAGCCAGGCTTTGGGAAGATTGGACAGGCCGGCCGCGCGAGCGGCGGGCCTGATATCTGGGGATAGTCTATGTTCGTGACATCTGCCTTCGCGCAAGAGTCCGCGCCATCAGCCGATACCAGCCATGCTGCGATCGGAGCCGATACGCACTCCGGTACCGGCGTGCCTGCCGAAGCGCATGGCGCATTTCCGCCCTTCGATCCTGCGACCTTCCCGTCGCAGCTTCTGTGGCTGGCGATCACTTTCGGGCTGTTCTACCTCTTCCTGAAGCGGGTCGTGGTGCCGCGCGTCGGCGGCATCATCGATGTCCGCAACGATCGCATCAGCCAGGACCTCGATCAGGCAGCGAAGTTGAAGGGCGAGGCCGACGCCGCCGTTGCTGCCTACGAGCAGGAACTGGCGGAAGCCAAGAAGAACGCCAGCTCGATCGGCCAGCAGGCCGCCGATGCTGCCAAGGCGGAAGCGGAGACCGCACGCAAGAAGATCGAGGCCGCGCTCGACGAGAAGCTTGGCGAAGCCGAGGCGCGCATTTCTTCCATCAAGGCCAACGCCATGAAGGAAGTCGGCAGCATCGCCGAGGACACTGCTTCGGCGATCGTCGAGGCCCTGGTCGGCGGCAAGGCCAGCAAGGCCGAGATCGCGGCCGCGGTCAAATCCGTGGCCCGGTGAGGAGCGCATCATGGACGCTACATCTCTCGCAACGCTTTGGGCCACGATTGCCCTGATCATCTTCCTGGGCGTCGCCATCTACATCAAGGTGCCCGGTCTTATCGCCAAGGCGCTCGACGCCCGCGCTGCCAGGATCAGCAGCGAACTCGATGAGGCCCGCAAACTGCGCGACGAGGCCCAGCAACTGCTCGGCCAGTACAAGAAGAAGCGCAAGGAAGCCGAGCAGGAGGCTGCCGACATCGTCGCGGCCGCCAAGCGCGAGGCCGAAATGCTCGCCACCGAAGCACACAAGAAGACCGAAGACTATGTTGCCCGGCGCACGGCACTTGCCGAGCAGAAGATCGGTCAGGCCGAGCGTGACGCGGTCGCCGAGGTGCGCGCCAGTGCCGTCGACATCGCCGTCGAAGCCGCCCGCGCGCTGCTCGCCGCGAAGGTCGACGTCAAGGCCGGAGCCGACCTGTTCAAGGCTTCGCTCGCGGATGTGAAGGCCAAGCTGAACTAGGCTGACAACATTTGGAAATCAGAAAGCCGCCGGGGCAACCTGGCGGCTTTTTTGTTTCAGCGCTGAGGTCAACGCTATCGATCTCCGAACGAGAGCGGAGATCGCCCACTCGGCCAGTTTGCTCAATCGAGCTCTGCGAAGCTCTCTTCTTCGGTCACTTCCGCCCCGCCCAGCCTGAACGGCGCGAACGACACGCGGTGCAGCCGTGCAACCGGGCCATGCGCCTCGATCGCCGTGCGGTGGCGGGCCGTGGCATAGCCCATATGGACCTCGAAGCCGTAGCGGTCGTGGTAGCTGCCGCAGCCGCACATCATGCGGTCGCGCATCACCTTGGCGACGATGGAGGCGGCGGCGATCGATTGCGAGCGCTGGTCGCCCTTGATCAAGGCGCGTCCGTCGCACGGCAGTCCAGGCGGCACGTCGCGGCCGTCGGCAAGCGCTAGCTTCGGGCGAACCGACAGCCCAACCAAAGCGCGGCGCATCGCCTCGAGGCTCGCCTTGAGGATGTTGCTGCCGTCGATGCCCTCGGCGCTGATCGAGGCCATCGAGACCGCTTGTGCGGAGCCGAGGATGCGCAGGAACAGCGCCTCGCGCTGCAAATGGCTGAGCCGTTTGGAATCGTCGAGGCCTTCGGGGATGTTGGCTGGGTCGAGCACCACCGCTGCCGCGACCACCGGTCCAGCCAGCGGCCCTCGGCCAGCCTCGTCCATCCCGGCGACCGGCCAAAGCCCATCCGCCATCGCCTTCGTTTCGAAGGAGAAATCGGGTTTCTCGACGATTTCGAAGAGAAGCGGAGAATCGGAACGCGCGCGAGCCATGTTGCGGCGAGGTTCGCATTGGCTCCGATTCTCCGCAAGTCCCTCCGGGTCGGGTGGGGCGCCGGACCGGGAGGGCACCGTCTGCAGGCCGGGGCAGGCCGGACGGGATTTTGTGCGCCGTGGCAGCTCAAACCGCCGCGGCGAATTGCAGTCTCACAGCAGCATCAGCTGCTCCTGGTCCTTTCCGGCGGCGACGAACTGGTCGGTGCGCAGCGTGCGCCGTTCGGTATTGAGGCCAAGCCGTTTGGCGGTGATTTCGAAGCGGCGGCCGATCTGCCAGGCGTAGGGTCCAGCGCCCTTCATGCGCTTGCCCCATTCCGAATCGTAATCCTTGCCGTCGCGCATCGAGCGGATCAGCGACATCACGTGGCGGTAACGGTCGGGATAGTGGCGCAGCAGCCAGTCCTTGAAGATCGGGCTGACCTCCAGCGGCAGACGCAGCACGACGTAACCTGCCTCGCGCGCACCGGCGGCGTACGCCGAATCGAGGATCCGCTCCATCTCCTGGTCGGTGAGGCCGGGGATGATCGGCGCCACCATGACCGAAGCCGGAATGCCGGCGTCAGAAAGCTGCCGGATCGCTTCGAGCCGCTTGGTCGGCGTCGACGCGCGGGGCTCCATCGTCCTGGCCAGTATGCGGTCCATTGTCGTCACCGACAGCGCCACCTTGGCCAGGCCGCGTTCGGCCATGCGCGACAATATGTCGATGTCGCGCGTCACCAGAGCGGATTTGGTGACGATGCCGACCGGATGGCCGCGCGCTTCCAGCACTTCCAGGATCTCGCGCATGATCCGGTACTGTTTCTCGATCGGCTGGTAGGGATCGGTGTTGGTGCCGATGGCGATGGTGCGCGGCTGGTAGCCGTCCTTGGATAGTTCCTTGTCGAGCAGCCGCGCCGCATCCGGCTTGGCGAACAGCTTGGATTCGAAATCCAGCCCGGGCGAAAGGCCCATGAACGCATGCGTCGGCCGCGCGAAACAATAGACGCAGCCATGTTCACAGCCGCGATAGGGGTTGATCGACCGGTCGAAGGAGATGTCGGGCGATTCGTTGCGGGTGATGATGGTGCGCGGCTTCTCCACCTGCACCTCGGTCTTGAACGGCGGCAGTTCCTCCAGCGAACTCCAGCCATCGTCGAACACATGCCGGCTGACCGGTTCGAAGCGGCCGGACGGATTGATGCCCGCCGACCGTCCGCGGTTGCGGTCCGGACGGATGCGCATGCCACTCTGCTCGATCATCGCATTGGCCATTTCGGCTCGCCCTGCCCCGAAGGCTGCAATGTCGGCGCGCACGATCGGTTCCATCTTGGCCCGCTCCCAGGGACTGTCCATGTTGTTTCGAATCGCTCTGTTCATGAAATTATTCCTATTTTGCCGATGAGAACAAAGCAAGAACTTTTTATGCTGCGCCGCAAAAACTGGCGCTATGCGCGGCTTTCCGCTATTCGGCTAAATATGCTCAGTGTTCTCATCGAAACCCGCAATGACGAGGAGGCTCTCGCCCGTACGCTCGGCTCGCTGATCGGCGGCGCGGTGGAGGGCGTGGTGCGCGACGTCATCGTCTGCGACACCGGCTCCACCGACCAGACGCATCATGTCGCCGAGCATGCTGGCTGCCACTACGTAGCAAGCGGCGGCATCGCCGCCGGGATAAGGCAGGCCAAGGGCGATTGGCTGCTCTTGCTGGAGCCGGGCGCGCGGCTGGTGGAGGGCTGGATCGACGCGGTCGTCGCCCACACGGCGAGGCAAACCATGGCGGCACGGTTTTCTCGCGCGCGCGGCAGCCGCGCGCCGTTCCTCGCCCGGGTCTTTTCGGGAAACCGCGCGCTCGCCGACGGGCTGGTGATCAGCAAGCGCCAGGCGGCGTCCCTGTCGAAAAACGCCGGCAGCGCCGAGGCGCTGGCGCGTGGCCTGGCGACGAAGAAGCTCGAAGCCGAGATCTGGGTGGCGCCGCCCAAGCAGCAGCCCCGGGCGCCGAAGTGATTTTTTGCATCTGCTCTGTTCATTGTGCGTTGCACAAAATGCGACGTAAGATTAGCTTTCCTCGCGGCGGGTGAATTGGGTTTGGGTCATGCGAGTGGTGGGCACCGATGCGGCATCGGATGTCACCCTCATGGAAGAGGACTCGATGACCCTTTCAACGCCCGATAAATCCGGAGCCGCCAGTCTCGAGGCCATTGCGCGCAACGGCAGCCTGCTGCGGCGCATTGCCGTGCGCATTCCGACCTATCTCACGGACCTGCGCGAAAACCCTGCCTGGCTGCCGATGTTCATGCTGGCGCGCACCATGCCTGGGCGCCGGATGCATTGGCTGGGCGCAAAGCGCGCGCGTCCTGCGAACAATATCGGGGATACGATGTTTTCCGGTGTCGCGCGGGCGGCTGTGGTCGATGCGCTGCGTTCCGACGGCCTGTTTTCAGGCCTCGCCCTGCCTTCGGAGATCCATGAAGAGATCGCGGATTTCGCGGGGCGCACGCCTTGCTTCGGCAATTTCGACCGCCGTCTCGAATTCATGCCGGGCGAGCATGCGCAGGCCGAAAAACGCCTCGGCCGCTCTCTGCTCAGCGGGCACTATTTCGAGCGCATCCTCGACTGCCCGGCCGCACTCGCCGTACAGCGCGATCCGCTGCTTCTCGACATTGCCGCGCACTATCTCGGCGCTCAGGCGAAACTGATCACGACGCGCGTCTGGTGGAGCTTTCCGACCGGCGAAGCCTCAGACGCCGACAAGAACCTTGCCTCGCTCGGCAAGTATCACTTCGACCTCGACGACTGGCGCATGCTGAAGTTCTTCTTCTACCTCAAGCCGGTCGACGCCGACACCGGGCCGCATGTCTATGTCAGGGGCAGCCACAGGCGCCGCGCCATCAAGCACCAGCTCACCCTGTTGGTCGGCCATCCCGCCCAGGAGGTGCTGGACGTCTATGGCGAGCAAAGTCCGGTAACGCTGACCGGCGAAGCCGGCCTCGGCTTCGTCGAGGATCCGTTCGGCTTCCACATGGGCACCGTGCCGGCGCGCACGCCGAGGCTGATGATGGAAGTCGGCTTCGGCGTCTCACGCCCCTCGCGCCGGCGCTTTCATGGTGAACCGGTCATCCGCTGAGGGCGGACTGTTGGAAGCGCAATTCCGCGTATTACTTCCCGCGCCGCAGATGCTCGTCCAGGCGCGGCATGATCTCGACGAAGTTGCAGGGCATGTGGCGGTAGTCGAGCTGCGCCTTGAGGATGCCGTCCCAGGCATCCTTGCAGGCGCCGGGCGAGCCCGGCAGCACGAAGACGAAAGTGGCGTTGACGACGCCGCCGGTTGCCCGGCTCTGGATCGTCGACGTGCCGATCTTGTCGTAGGAAATGCGGTGGAACACTTCGGAAAAGCCATCCATGCGCTTTTCGAAGATCGGCTCCAGCGCCTCCGGGGTCACGTCGCGCCCGGTAAAGCCGGTGCCGCCGGTGGTGATGACGACATCGATGGCCTTGTCGCGCGACCACGCCAGCACCGTATGGCGGATTTTGTCGCGGTCGTCGGTGACGATATCGCGGGCGGCCAGTATGTGGCCGGCCTCGGTGATGCGGTTGGCCAGCGTCTGGCCGGATTTGTCGTCGGCAAGGCTGCGCGTGTCCGAAACCGTCAGCACCGCGATACGCACCGGAACGAACGAACGGCTCTCGTTGATCCCAGCCATTTCACTCAGCCTCCGATGACATGCTGCGCGTCGCCGCGACGAACCAGTCGGGCTGGCGGCTGCGGATTTCGGCCGCCGCGCGCTTGGCGACATTGCCGGTCTCGAACAGGCCGAAACAGGTCGCGCCTGATCCCGACATGCGTGAAAAGCCTGATCCGGCCTTATCAAGCCATGACAGCGCGCGGCCTATGGCGGGCTGCAGCGCAAGCGCAGCTGGCTCCAGATCATTGCGGGTAATCTCCAGCCAGTTGCGCAGGCTATGGAAATCGATGCTGCGCGGCAGCGGCGGCAGGGGCTCGTTGTCGCGGCGGGACAGGGCCGCGAAGACATCCGCCGTCGAGACCGGCGTGCCCGGATTGACCAGCACCAGTCCCAGCGCCGAAAAGTCCGGCACCATCGACAGCTCGTCACCAATGCCGCGCGCCACCAGCGGCTTTGCCGCCAGACACATCGGCACGTCGGCGCCAAGCGAAAGGCCGATCCGCGCCAGGCCGGCGTCGTCCATGTCCGGGGCCCATGCCTGCGCCAGTCCGCGCAACACGGCCGCCGCATCGCTCGACCCGCCGCCGACGCCGGAGGCAACCGGCAGGTTCTTTTCCAGCTTTATCGAGACGGGCGGAGTTCGCCCGGAGCCAACCTCTCGCCGCAAGGCATCGCGCGCCTTGAGCACAAGATTGCTGGCGTCGACGGGAACCGCTGGCGCGTAGCGGCCGGACACGGCGAAATCGTCGCTATCGGCGAGCGCGATCTCGACCCTGTCGCCGAAGCGCGTGAACACCGCCAGGCTTTCGATCAGGTGATAGCCGTCAGCACGCCTGCCGGTGACATGCAGCGCCAGATTGATCTTGGCGTGCGCGTGCCAGGTGCGCGAACCGATCTCGGTGTCCACGGCGTCAGTCGTATGGGGGATGATGCTCAGTCCTTGGCCAGCCGGTATTCGCCGGTCTTCGGGTCCTTGACCAGCGTTCCCATCGCGCCATTGGCCGCCTGCTTTTCGGTGCGCCGTACCTTGGCCGTCACACGCTCCGCTTCCCGGATGAAGGTGCGGTAGCCGAAATAGGCGGCGGCGCCAACGACGGCGAAGAAGATGATCTGCGGCATGTCACAACTCCTACCACGCTGGGCCGGCGAAGGCGGCCGGTCGGGTCGGTTGATGCATGTCGCCCAAAACTGTGTCCGGTTTTGGGAAAACGGCATGCATAGGACTTCAAACCTTCATGCTAGACGCTTTTGCGCGGTTTTCAAAGCCCGAAGCGAGCCCACAATGCGCGCTCTTCCGCCGCATCGATGACGCCGCTGGCGGCAGCGGCGGCGATATCGGGCGCTGAAAAGCCCTTGCTCGAGCCGAACAGGCCGAAACGGCCGAGGAAACCGCGCGGCGCGGTGATCAGCCTGAGCTGGGTCTTCGCGCCGAACCGGGTCTTCAGCACCGTGCGCATGTCGCCGAGCGCATCGACGAGGCCGAGCTCCAGACCCTTCTTGCCGGTCCAGAACAGGCCGGTGAACAGATCTGGATCGTCCTTCAGCTTAGTGCCGCGCCGCTCCTTGACCAGATCGATGAAGGTTTCATGCACCTCCAGCTGCAGCGCCTTCAGCCGCTCGACGTCCTCCTTCTTCTCGGGCTTGAACGGATCGAGCACCGCCTTGTTCTGGCCGGCGGTGTGGACACGGCGTTCGACGCCGATCTTCTTCATCAGTTCGGGAAAGCCGAACGAGGCCGAGACCACGCCGATGGAGCCGACGATGGAGGAAGGATCGGCAAAAATCTCGTCGCCGGCGACCGCGATCATGTAGCCGCCCGAGGCCGCGACATCCTCGACGAAGATCAGCACCTTTTTGTTCTTTTCAACCGCCAGGTCGCGGATGCGCTTGAAGATCAGCCGCGACTGCACCGGCGAGCCGCCGGGCGAATTGATCGAGATGGCGACCGCCGGCGCATCGAAGGAAAACGCCTTTTCGATGAGGCCGGCCGTCGAGGCCAGCGACAGATTCTGCCGGAACTGACCGCCGGCCATGATCGTGCCGTGCAGCCGGATGACCGGAATGGTGACGACGGTGGAGCGCCAGGATTTCGGCAGCAGGCGGTTGAAAAGGCGTTTCACGAGGGCGCGGTCTCCGGTCGATGGGTTGCAGGCATGTAGGGATTTCCCGGCCAACGGCAATGCGGCGGCCAGGAATAGCTCAATCTTCAAACAGCGAGGCGAGACCGTTGGCAATCATTTCGCCTCGCTCGTCGGGGCCGTTGCCCGATCGCGCGTGGAGCATCAAAGGCGGACGGATGGCGAGCTTTCCCCGCGCGCCGAGCGCTGCCCGCACGATGATACGGATCGCCGCTGCGTCGGGGCGAGGGTGCACGGCCAGCATCTCGGCATCGCCGAAACGGCCCGACATCGCGTCGAGAATGGCGCCGAGCTGTTCGGGACGCGCGATGACGGCAAGCCCGCCGCGCGGCCTGACCACCGCCGCCGCACTGCGGATCCAGCTTTCGAACAGCCCGTCCTCCATGACATGGGCTTCCTTTCGCAGCCGGTCCGGCGTGGCGCGGTCCCGGGCGGCGTTGAAAGGCGGGTTCATGATGACGAAGTCGAAATCATTGTCGGCCAGACCGACCGCCACCCGGGCCTGGCCTGAAACCGTGACGTCGGCGACGAGCACGGATGCGCGATCGCTGAGATGCGCATTGCCGGGGTGAGCAAGGGTGGCCGATGCGAAGGCGGCCATTTCCGGCGCGCGTTCGACCAGAACGGCCTGGGCAGCCGGGCAGCGCGACAGCACCGCCAGGCCGGCAGCGCCGGCGCCGGCGCCGAAATCGGCGAGACGTCCGCCAAAGACGGACGGCACCGATGCCGCAAGCATCATCGCATCCATGCCGGCGCGGTGGCCGCCATGCTTGGGCTGCACCAGCCAGAACCGGCCGCGATGGAAGGCATCGACCGTATGGGCCGGCGTGTCCGGGCCAAGGGTGTCAAGGGCAGGGGCGGCTGGCGCGGCCGACATTATTTTGTGCGGATCTCGTTGGCGATGCCGGCATCCCTGAGGATGCGACGTGCGGCATCGGCCTGGTCGGCGTCGACCATGACGCGCTTCTGCAAAAGACCGATCGACCCTTCGAGAATGCTCATATTCTGATCGGCGACAAAGCAGGCGATACCGGCGTCGCGCATCAGCGATTCGACGAAGGAGATGATCACGGCATCGTTGGTACGGACAAGTTCTATCATCATATGAAACTCGCAGTTTGCGTCATTGATGTAAACGGGCAGGGGATTTCCGTGGCGGAGCCTCGCTCCCTCCCGTGCCGGTTGACAGGCTGTCGCCGGCGCCGCGCCAATTCGCCACTTGCCGTGGCCGTGTCCGCCGCCCTAGAGTCTGGATAGGGATTAAGGGTGCCGTCGCACGCGTTACAACAAGACGGGAGTGATTGTCGTGGGTGTCGTTCTCAACATCGAAAACGGGAAGCGGGAGCCCGCCTCCATCAAGGATCTGATCGATCTGACGGCGGCCGATATGGGACGCGTCAACGAATTGATCCTGTCCAAGGCCGGCTCCGACGTCGAGATGATTCCGGAGGTCGCCAACCATCTGATCTCGTCCGGTGGCAAGCGGCTCAGGCCGATGCTGACGCTCGCCGCCGCGCAGATGTTCGGCTATGCCGGCGAAGGCCATGTCAAACTCGCCACCTCGGTCGAGTTCATGCACACCGCGACTTTGCTGCACGACGACGTCGTCGACGAGAGCGGCATGCGCCGTGGCAAGAAGACCGCCCGCATGATCTGGGGCAACCAGGCAAGCGTGCTGGTCGGCGATTTCCTGCTTGGCCAGGCCTTCCGCATGATGGTCGATGTCGGCTCGCTCGAAGCGCTCGACATCCTGTCGAGCGCCGCCTCGATCATCGCCGAGGGCGAGGTCATGCAGCTCGCCGCCGCCAAGAACCTTGAAACCACCGAGGACGAGCACTTCGCCGTCATCAAGGCCAAGACAGCTGCGCTGTTTTCGGCCGCCGCCGAAGTTGGACCGGTCATCGCCCAGGCAACGCGTAATGATCGCGCTGCACTGCGCTCTTACGGCATGAATCTCGGGCTCGCCTTCCAGCTCATCGACGATGCGCTGGATTATGGCGGCACCAGCAAGGATTTGGGCAAGAATGTCGGCGACGATTTCCGGGAGGGCAAGGTGACCCTGCCGGTCATCCTCGCCTACCGGCGCGGCACCAAGGCCGAGCGCACCTTCTGGAAGCGCGCCATCGAGGACAATGTCGTCGACGACGCGGGTCTGGAAAAGGCGATCGGCCTGATGACTCGTCACGGCGCCATCGCCGACACGATCGGCCGCGCCCGTCATTTCGGCGAGATCGCCCGCGACGCTCTGGCGCCGCTCGAAGAAACGCCGCAGAAATCGGCGCTGATCGACGTCATCGATTTCTGCATCAGCCGGGTGAACTGAGAAGGCCGACCTTTCGCCGAATTTCCCCTCGCTTTGTACTGGGGAGAACCTTGGCGAACACGGCTTCGCCGTCTCGACAAGGTGCCTTGCCGCAAATTATCTATAAAACATGGCAAAGGGCACGGACGACACCATCGCGGTGCGCATCAGCAAGGCGCTGGCGGACCGCATCATCTCGGGCGCGATCGAGCCTGGAGCGCGGCTGCGCCAGGATCATGTCGCCGAGGAATTCAACACCAGCCATGTTCCGGTGCGCGAGGCCTTCCGCCGTCTGGAGGCGCAAGGCCTGGCCGTCAGCGAACCGCGCCGCGGCGTGCGCGTCGCGGCTTTTGATCTCGGCGAGGTCAAGGAGGTCGCCGAAATGCGGGCCGCCCTCGAAGTGCTGGCACTGCGCCACGCCGCGCCGCATCTGACGTCAGCCATTCTCGATCTCGCCGAGGAGGCGACCAAGGCAGGCGACAAGTCCCGCGACGTCCGATCCTGGGAGGAAGCCAACCGCGACTTTCACCGGCTGATCCTGGCGCCGTGCGGCATGCCGCGCCTGCTCGCCACCATCGACGATCTGCATGCGGCCAGCGCCCGCTTCCTTTTCGCGGCATGGCGATCGGAGTGGGAAACGCGTACCGATCAGGACCATCGGGCGATCCTGACCGCCTTGCGGCAGGGAAATACCGAATCGGCCGCGGCGACATTGGGTCGGCATGTCCAGTGGATTGGCCGCAAGCCGGTCAAGACGGCGTCCGGCGCGACGCGTGAAGCCTTCGCGATCGTTGGTTGATGCCTGTCACCCAAAAGTGGCCCTCAATTTGGGGCGACATCCACAAAGCAATGGCCCGAAGCACATCGCGACGCAGTTCAGACGCTCTTTGTCGTGGGAAGGCTTGCTATGTCGCGAGAAATGTGGATTCGATAATAGATCGAAAATAGAAATTATCTATAATTTCAAATCGACCGAAGGGACCCTCATGACAGACATCGCATTCACGCCCCGCAAGCCGTCCTTCAGCCCGCTTCGGCTTCAGGACCGCTCGCTCGCCTGGCAGGTCGGAGCCGTCGTGCTTGGCACCCTGTTCCTGGCGCTGTCTTCCTACATCGAAGTGCCGATGGTGCCGGTTCCCGTAACCATGCAGACCTTCGCGGTGACGCTGATCGGTGCGCTCTATGGCTGGCGGCTTGGCGCGGTCACTATCGCGGCATGGCTTGTCGAGGGCGCTGCCGGCTTTCCGGTGCTGGCTGGAGGTGCCGCCGGCGTCGCGCATTTCGTCGGGCCGACCGGCGGCTATCTCTTCGCCTTCCCGATCACCGGCGCCCTGGTCGGCTGGCTGGCCGAACGCGGCTGGAACGGCAACAGGGTGGTGCTTGCCTTTGCCGCCATGCTGCTCGGCAATCTTGCCTGCCTGGTGCTCGGTACCGCATGGCTTGCCGTCATGATCGGCACTGAGAAGGCCATCACCTTCGGCTTCGTGCCCTTTATTGTCGGCGGCTTGCTGAAGTCGGCGCTTGGTGCGGCGACTCTGATGGCACTTCGCGGCGGCAAGGCGAAGCCGGCCACTCCGTGACGATCAGGCTGCGCGCCCATCATCTCCTTTGCCTGCTCACCTATGTGGGCAAGGGATACAGCCCCGCCTTCACCGTTAATTATGACGTGATCGCGGAGCGCCTGAGCGGGGGCGAGGACATCCTCCTCGTTTCCGGTCCTGACGACATCTGCGCGCCTTTGCTCGACGGGCCGGAGCCGCATTGCCGCAACGAGAGCGTCGTCGAACGGGACCGGCTTGCCGCACGCGATGTCGGGGATGTTCTGGCCCTGCCAATCCAGCCCGGCGTCCGCCTTGATCTCGACGCGGCAATCCTGGCGCGGCTGCGACAGGCGTTCTCCGTTGGTGGCGTGCGCAAGGCTTGCGGCGGCTGCGAGTGGAGCGAGCTGTGCGGCGCGATTGCGGCCGGCGGCTTTGCCGAGACGAAGGTGCGGCGGCCCATCGTGCAGGACTGACCTTGACGCCGGCTTTTCCCCAGTCGAAAATCACCTCCAGCTATGGTTTGTTAATCGGCTGCCTCGATTGTGAATTTCAGGCGGATTGAAGCGCGACCCCAAAAAGGCCATGCTTTGCCCGGAAAGATCGAGTCTACGTCGATCCCGCTGACGCGGAGATGGCGCCTGGCTGAAAGGGATACGATGCAGCAAGGACGTGCGCGCTGGCTGACAAGGCTGGCAATTGTGACGGGCATGGCGATTTCGGCTTTGCCGGCCTATGCCAAGCAATCCACCGAACCGGTCAAGATCTCGTCGTTCTCGGGCGCCTATCTGGCAGCCCGGATCGCCGAAGGCGACAACGACCTCGACAGCGCCATCGCTTACTACAAGCAGGCCCTGGCCTTCGATCCGAGCGACACCGGCCTGCAGCAGAGCCTGATGCTGTCGCTGATCGCGCAAGGCCGCTTCGACGAATCCCTGGTCTATGCCGACAAGCTCAAGGAAGTGCCCGATGTCGAGCGCTTCTCGCGCCTGGCGCTGGCCGTCGATTCTTTCCACAAGAAGGATTTCACCAAGGCACAGTACTGGCTGAAGCTGTCACTGGAATCCGACCTTGACCGGCTGATCTCCGGCGTGATGTCCGGCTGGGCCGAACAGGGTGCTGGCCAAGCCGGCGACGCGATGGCTTCGATCGACAAGCTTCAGGGCCCGGACTGGTTCGGCCTGTTCAAATCCTTCCACCGCGCCCTGATCGCCGATGCCTCCAACATGCCCGAAAAGGCCGAGGCGATCTACGCCGCGACGATGCAGGATACCGCCGCCGGCGGTGCCGCGCCCGAAACCTGGATGCGCAACGCGCAGGCTTATGCTTCGTTCCTGGCCCGCAAGGGCGACAAGGCCAAGGCGATCTCGGTGCTCGACCAGGCCGAGGCGTTTTCGCCGGGTAAGCTCGAAATCGTCGCCTTGCGCGACAGGATCAGCAAGGGCGACAAGATCGCGCCCTTCGTTTCCGGTCCGTCCGACGGTGCTTCCGAAATCCTGCTCGACCTTGCCACCGCGCTCAACCGGGGCGGCGGCGAGCCGTTCGTTCGCCTTTATCTGCAATATGCGCTCGCCCTGCGGCCCGACAGCGACGCGGCTCTCGTGCAACTCGCTGCCGTCGCCGAGCAGCTGAAGGACGGCGAGGGTGCCATAGCGCTCTATCGGCGGATTCCCGATTCTTCGCCGCTGAAGGAGCTTTCGGACCTGCAGCTTGGCCTCAACCTTGCCGATCTCGACCGCCATGACGAGGCGATCACTCATCTGAAGGCCTTCGTCGAGGCTCATCCCAACGACATGCGCGCCTATCTGGCGCTTGGCGGGGTCTATTCCTCGAAGGAGGATTTCCGCTCGGCCGCCAACCTCTACGACAAGGCCGTCGAGGCGCTGAAGACGCCGACCGCTGCCAACTGGAACATCTTCTATCAGCGCGGCATCGCCTATGAGCGGCTGAAGGAATGGCCGAAGGCCGAACCGAATTTCCGCAAGGCGCTGGAATTGCAGCCGGACCAGCCGCAGGTGCTGAACTATCTAGGCTATTCCTGGGTCGACATGAACACCAACCTGAAGGAAGGCCTGGCGATGATCCAGAAGGCCGTCGACCTCAGACCGAGCGACGGTTACATCGTGGATTCCCTGGGCTGGGCCTATTTCCGCCTCGGCCGCTTCGATGACGCGGTGCGCGAGATGGAACGCGCCGTATCGCTGAAGCCGGAAGATCCGGTTCTCAACGACCATCTCGGCGACGCCTACTGGCGCGTCGGCCGCAAGCTGGAAGCCACCTTCCAGTGGAATCAGGCCCGCGACCTCAAGCCCGATCCCGACGTGCTGGCCACCTTGCAGCAGAAGCTGATGAAGGGCCTGCCGCCGATCGAATCCAACACGGCGCAGGAGACACCCAAGGTCAAGCCCGAGCCGGTGCCTGTCCCGAAGGGCTGAGATCGGATGTTTGAATGCGAACGGGGCTTCTTTAGGTGCCCCGTTTTCGTTTCCAGTCTAGGGCTGTTGAGATTCAGGTCAGGCCGGCATCACCTGAATATCAGCAGACCCTAGAATAGCCTCCGGTAGACGACGAAGCCGGAGCGCTCGCCGACCTTGTCGTAGAGCTTCATCGCGGTCTGGTTGGTTTCGTGCGTCAGCCAATACACCCGTCCGGAGCCAGCGGCCTGCGCCCGCTCATAGACGCCTTCGATCAGCGCCCGGCCTATGCCTTTGCCACGCGAAGCCTCCGTGGTGAAAAGATCCTGCAGATAACAGTTCGGGGCGATCGCCGTCGTGCTGCGGTGAAAGAGATAGTGCACAAGGCCGAGGAGCTTTCCCTCGCTTTCGGCCACCAGCGCATGGACCGGTTCATAGGCATCGAAGAAGCGCGACCATGTCATCGCCGTGATTTCGCTCGCCAGCGCCGTCTCGCCGTAGCGGCCATAAAATGCGTTGTAGCCGTCCCACAGCGGCAGCCACCGATCGAAATCCTGTCGCGTGACCAGGCGGACGATGATGGAACTCGGCATGGCTGGACCTATCGTCGTTGATGTGGACTGTAGGAACGAACAGACCTCAGGCCCCCGAGGTCGGCAATGGGCCAGCCCTCGGCAAACCTTCAACACCGCGCGGCATACCCATGGAGGCTCGCATCCGGCGTGCCCTTGCTTGACGCTTCGCCGCCGTGTCTCTAGGACGTGCCGGCAAGCTAGCCTTTGCTGTCGAGGCCACCCGTGACGATTGAAATCCCTGCCCATGTGCACCCCAGCCGCTCGTTCCAGGGGCTGATCCTGACCTTGCACAATTACTGGGCGGCCTATGGTTGCGTCATCCTCCAGCCCTACGACATGGAGGTCGGCGCCGGCACCTTTCACCCGGCAACGACGCTGCGCGCGCTCGGGCCGCGTCGCTGGAACGCCGCCTATGTCCAGCCCTCGCGCCGCCCCAAGGATGGCCGCTATGGCGAGAACCCGAACCGGCTGCAGCATTATTACCAGTACCAGGTGATCCTGAAGCCGAACCCGCCGAACCTGCAGGAGCTCTATCTCGGCTCACTGGCGGCGATCGGCGTCGATCCTCTGCTGCATGACATCCGCTTTGTCGAGGACGACTGGGAGAGCCCGACGTTGGGCGCCTGGGGGCTTGGCTGGGAATGCTGGTGCGACGGCATGGAAGTCTCGCAGTTCACCTATTTCCAGCAGGTCTGCGGCATCGAATGCGCGCCGGTGGCGGGCGAACTGACCTACGGGCTGGAGCGGCTGGCCATGTACGTGCAGGGCGTCGACAATGTCTACGATCTCAACTTCAACGGCCGTGAGGGTGCCGACAAGGTGACCTATGGCGATGTCTTCCTGCAGGCCGAGCAGGAATATTCGCGCCACAATTTCGAATACGCCAACACGGCGATGCTGCTTAGGCATTTCGAAGACGCCGAGGCTGAGTGCAAGGCACTGCTCGAGGCCGGAGCGCCGGCGTCGAACGACAATCTGCCGATGCACAAGATGGTCTTTCCGGCCTACGACCAGTGCATCAAGGCCAGCCATGTCTTCAACCTGCTCGACGCGCGCGGCGTGATCTCGGTCACCGAGCGGCAGAGCTACATCCTGCGGGTGCGCAATCTGGCGAAGGCCTGCGGCGAGGCGTTTTTGAAGACGCAGGCGGGTGGATTGGCTGCCTGAGCTTCAGGCAGACCTCATCGTTTCGAGGGAAGCGTTGATCGGTGACAGGATCTGGCCGCTCGGGCCAGCCATTGTCCGCAATGCCTGCCGAACACCCGGCATCGAGAAGGCGCCATGGACCTGCGCGGTGAAGCAGGCGCTGAGCGCGAGGATCTGCAGAAGTCTGGATGCTGTTTTCATGGTCGTTCAGCCAATAGTTCCCTGCCTGAGCGTGGGTCGCTTCAGCGCTGCGTTCGGTTCATGGAAATCTTTGATCCAAGGACGGACTGGGGTGCCGCGTCCCGACAGGGCAGCCAAAATTTCCGGAAAGGGTGACAGCGGCCAGCCGAGTTGCTATGCCCCGCCCGGACCACTCTCCCGCATGAGTTGACCCTATGCCCGACCTGCTTCTAGAACTTCGCTCCGAGGAAATCCCCGCCCGCATGCAGCGCAAGGCGGCGGGTGATCTCAAGAAGATGCTGACCGACGGTCTGGTCGAGGCGGGGCTGACCTATGAGGCGGCGCGCGAATACTGGACGCCGCGGCGCCTGACGCTCGACATCAGGGGCCTGACGGCGCGCTCGAAGGACATCCGCGAAGAGATCAAGGGACCATCGACGACGGCGCCCGAGCAGGCGGTCCAGGGGTTCCTGCGCAAGGCGGGGCTGTCCTCGGTCGCCGAGGCGCATGTCCATTCCGACCCGAAGAAGGGCGACTTCTATGTCGCCCACATTTCGAAGCCGGGCAGGGCGGCCGAAGAGATCATCGCGGAACTGGTCCCGGGCATTATTCGCAATTTCCCCTGGCCGAAATCGATGCGCTGGGGACCGGCCTCGGCCAAGCCGGGCTCGCTGCGCTGGGTGCGGCCGCTGCAATCGATCCTGTGCACCTTCGGCCCGGAAACCGAGGAGCCGGTCGTGGTCGATTTCGAGATCGACGGCATCCGCTCCGGCAACATCACCTACGGCCACCGCTTCCTGGCACCGGGCGAAATCACCGTACGCCGCTTCGACGATTATGTGAGCAAGCTGGAAGCGGCAAAGGTCGTGCTCGACGCCGACCGGCGCAAGGAGATCATCCTTGCCGACGCCCGCAACCTCGCTTTCGCCAATGGGCTCGATTTGGTCGAGGATGAAGGGCTGTTGGAGGAAGTGTCCGGTCTCGTCGAATGGCCTGTCGTGCTGATGGGCGAGTTCGAAGAGGATTTCCTCGCCATTCCGGCCGAGGTGATCCGGCTGACCATCCGCGCCAACCAGAAGTGCTTTGTCACCCGACCGCAAGGTGAAGGCGAAGCGCTGTCCAACCGCTTCATCCTCACCGCCAACATCGAGGCCAGGGACGGTGGCAAGGAGATCGCGCACGGCAACGGCAAGGTGGTGCGCGCCCGCCTCTCCGACGCGCTCTATTTCTGGACGACCGACCAGGGCGATCTGCCTGATCTGGGCCGGCTCGAAGCCTCGGCGAAAAAGTTTGACCTCGACCTGAAAAAGCCGCTCGACCAGCGCATGGCCCGGCTCGACCATCTCAATGTGACGTTCCACGCCAAGCTCGGCACACAAGGCGAGCGGGTGGAGCGGATCAGGCGGCTCGCCGAAGAACTGGCGCCGACCGTCGGTGCTGACCCAGCTCTCGCCGCTCGCGCGGCGGTTCTCGCCAAGGCCGATCTCACCACTGAAGTCGTCGGCGAATTCCCCGAATTGCAGGGCGCCATAGGCCGCAAATATGCGCTGCTCCAAGGCGAGCACCCGTCCGTGGCCGCGGCCATCGAGGAACATTACAAGCCGCAAGGCCCGTCCGACTACGTGCCGAGCGATCCGGTGTCGGTCGCCGTCGCGCTTGCCGACAAGCTCGATACGCTGGTCGGCTTCTGGGCCATCGACGAAAAGCCGACGGGGTCGAAGGACCCGTATGCTCTGCGTCGTGCGGCGCTGGGCGTGGTGAGGACCATTCTGGAAAACAAGCTCAAGCTTTCGCTGGGCGTTGCCATTGCGGCCGCGGTCTCGTCGGCCCTCGCTGTATACGAACAAAAAGGCGAGGGCGCAGACAGCCGTGGCGTGGTCGCGATGCTCGATTCCCGCATTCGCGATTACAAGGGGACAAGCCAGCTGTTGTCGGAAGCAGGCCTGATTTCCAACTTGTTGAAAGGCGGGCTGGCCAACGCAAGTGCAGAAACTTTTGGCTCCGCCGATCAGGAGCGAGAGTTCTTCGATGGCCAGCGTCTGATGGAGCTGAATACATCGCTGTCGCCATTCATCGCCGACCTCGTTGCCTTCTTCCACGACCGCCTGAAAGTCTACCTCCGCGACCAGGGCGCCCGACACGACCTCATTGACGCCGTCATCACCCCACAGTCCGACGATCTCTTGCAGATCGTCCGCCGCGTCGAAGCGCTCGGCTCCTTCCTCGACACCGAGGACGGCAAGAACCTGCTTGCCGGCACCAAGCGCGCGGCCAACATCCTGGCCGCCGAGGAGAAGAAGAAAACGGCTGTCGCCGAAACCGTTGAGCCGGCTCTGTTCAAGGAGAATGCGGAGAAATTGCTGTTTTCGGCGGTGAATCAGGCCGAGAAGCAAGCCGGCGAAGCGATTCAAAACGAAGACTTTTCCGCCGCCATGCTGGCGCTTAGCGCGTTGCGCGAACCTGTTGATTCATTCTTTGAGCATGTTCTCGTGAATGATGAGGACTTGTCCGTACGTGCCAATCGTCTGGCGCTGCTCGCTCGCATCCGTGCGGCCACCGGTCAGGTCGCGGACTTCGCGAAAATCGCCGGCTGAGTAGCATGATCCAAAAAAGTTGGTGCCGGTTTTCTCGGACAAACGGTTTTCGTTTGTCCGGCGATCATGCTCAGATAAAAAGGTCGCAGGCCTGAGAAAAATATCTGCGAGCCGGCCGTTCGAGCCGGCTTACAGTCATATGACGATGATCTCTCCGTGGCAAAAGGGACATGTTCCCCAACCCAACGGAGGCTTCCATGAATTCCGATCACGACATCGAAGTGACTGAAGAAACCTCGGCCGCCGCCGAGGCGCTTGAATCCGCTTCCGAAACCGTCCTCGACCATGCCGCTGCCACGGCGGTCGATGCCGCCGATCACTCTGACGACGAGGAGGATGGCGACGAAGAAGATGGCGACGACGAAGAAGAAGACGAAGACGGCGAAGAGTCTGACGAAGACGGCGCTGAAGCCGCCAAGCTCTCGGGCGATGACGACGAAGACGAGGACGACGCTGACGACGCCGTGAAGGCCGAAGGCGACGAAGAATCCGAAGACAGCGCGTCCGAGGAAGACGAGGACGACAAGGAAGAAGCGGCCTGAGATTTCAATCCGGCTCTGTCGAGAAGAAGGGCGGCGCATCGGCGCCGCCCTTTTTTATCCGTCTTCCCGGGCGCTTGTCAGTTCTCCAGGATGCTGACGCGCACGCTGTCCTCGTAGACGTCGACCTGGATCAGAGGTTCGCCATTGACGATGGCGCGCTTGGTCGACGAACTCATCGCGCCGGGACGTTCCAGCATGCGCTGCAGATCGGCGCGCTGGTCGTTGGTCCTGAACCAGGCATCACCCTCATCGTCGCTGTCGCGGCGATGGAATTTGTGCCAGTTGGCGCGGTCCTGCCGCACCATCTGCGCGGCGCTGTCCAGCGCATAGCCGTCGCTCGCCTGATGATCCCGATCGGAAATGCGCGCGACATAGGACCCCAGCATGTCATCGGCTTGCGCTGTACCGGCGCCCAGCAGCGATGCCAGCAGAAGCCCGGCCACGGTAACGGTCTTGGATAGTCTCATGATCAACCCCCTTTGAAACGACGAAGCTCGTCTGCCAGAGCCACCCCTTTTCCTGAATCGCTTGACCAAATTCAGGCGGCGGCTTCGAGCAGCCAGATATGCCGGCACGAACTCGCGCGACAATGGTGCGCAGGGCACCATCAAGCTGTCAACGAGCTGACTAGTCCAGCAATTCGTGGCCGCTACTTGACCTTGCCGACCCCGGGAACGGGCTTCGGTGCGGCTGCCGGTGCGGCCGGCTTCCTCTGCGTGCCCGACGCCGGAGCCGCCGAGGCGGTCGCCTGGGCCGGGGCCGGAGCCGCAGCGGTGGTCGCGGCTGGTGCCTTGGCTTGCGTCGGCGTCGAGAAATCGCCGCCGACGATGCCGCCGCGGATGATCATCGGGCTTGGCATGAAGCCGTGCCGTGCCTCGGGCGCGTTGGGGATCGCCGCAACCTTCTCATAGGTGACGTCGGGCTCGCCGAGCGCGACGACGGACACCACATCGCTTGCCTTGATATCAGCCGCCTTCAGCACCAGGATGGAGGGCGTCGCGGCCGGGGCGCCGGGAAAGACCAGGGACGAGGCCTGAGCTCCGCTGGCCATCGTGGCCAGAGTTATTCCCAGCAATACGCGCACAGACACTGATATAGCTCCCCTTGCCCAGAAGCTGCTCAATAGCAGGCCGGAATTGATGCCGGCTTTCGCACAAACATAGCATTTTAGGGATTGATAAATCGCCAAGACCTTCTCTTGCCGAACAGCCGGCTTGCCCAACAGCCGCCATCGTACTACGCAGCCGGCATCTGCGAGGTGACGAGAGTGGCTGAGATACTTGCCGTCGGCGAGGCGTTGGAGCGGGCGCTGGCTTTGCTTGAGGGCGGCGATGTCGTCGCCATCCCGACGGAAACCGTCTACGGGCTTGCCGGCGATGCCACCAACGGCATCGGCGTGGCGCGTATCTTCGAGGCCAAGGGGCGGCCGCGCTTCAATCCGCTGATTGCCCATGTCGCCGACATGGCCATGGCCGAGCGCATCGCCCTGTTCGATCCGCTGTCGAAGAAACTCGCGCAGGCGTTCTGGCCGGGTCCACTGACGCTGGTGCTGCCGCAGCGGCCTGGCAACGGCATCCATCCGCTGGTCACGGCCGGGCTCGACACGATCGCCTTGCGCATGCCGAGGGGCTTTGGCGGCAACCTGATCGCAAAGCTCGGCCGGCCGCTTGCCGCGCCCAGCGCCAATTCTTCCGGCAGGATCAGCGCGACGACGGCACAAGCGGTGGCGGCCGATCTCGGCGCCCGCATCAAGCTGGTCGTCGATGGCGGCGCGACGCCGGTCGGGCTGGAATCGACCATCGTCAAGGCCGAAGGGGCAGGAGTGCGCCTGCTCCGGCCCGGCGGCATTGCCGCCGAGGAGATCGAGGCGGCCATCGGCATGGAGCTGTTGCGCGGTGGAGGGGCGGGCATCGAGGCGCCAGGCATGCTCGCCTCGCACTATGCGCCAGGTGCTGCCATGCGGCTCAATGCCGGAATGGTCGGCGAGGGCGAGGCGTTGCTCGGCTTCGGCGGACAGCGGGCCGAAGGCTGGCGCAATGCTACAACCTTCCTCAACCTGTCAGCATCCGGTGACCTGCGTGAAGCGGCGAGCAACCTTTTCGCCTATATGCAGGAACTCGATCGCAGCGGCGCGCGCACCATCGCTGTCGAGAAGATTCCCGTTGATGGTCTTGGCGAGGCCATCAACGACCGGCTCTCGCGTGCAGCCGCCCCCCGGTGACAACGCACACCCCACAACATAGTTTTGCCGCATGACCGAAATTTTGCAAAAACTCGATCCCGCTCTCATCGACCGCTTTGCGGCGATCGTCGGTGACAAATACGCGCTGCGCGATGAGCAGGACATCGCGCCCTATCTTATCGAGCGGCGCGGGCTCTGGCATGGCGCGACGTCGCTGGTGCTGCGGCCGGGCAGTGTCGACGAGGTCAGCCGCATCATGAGGCTGGCGACCGAGACCGGAACGCCGGTCGTGCCGCAAAGCGGCAACACCGGGCTGGTCGGCGCCCAGGTGCCGGACAGATCCGGCCGCGAGATCATCCTGTCGCTGTCGCGGCTGAACCGCATCCGCGAGATCGACGTCCTGTCCAATACGGTGACGGCGGAGGCCGGCGTCATTCTGCAGACGCTGCAGGAAGCGGCCGACGCCGCCGACCGGCTGTTTCCGCTGTCGCTCGCCGCGCAAGGCTCCTGCCAGATCGGCGGCAACCTCTCCTCCAACGCCGGCGGCACCGGCGTGCTGGCCTACGGCAATGCGCGTGAACTCTGCCTCGGTGTCGAAGTGGTGCTGCCGACAGGCGAGGTCTTCGACGATCTGCGCAAGCTGAAGAAGGACAACACCGGCTACGATTTGAAGGACCTGTTCGTCGGTGCCGAAGGCACGCTCGGCATCATCACTGCCGCCGTGCTGAAGCTGTTCCCGAAGCCGAAGGGGCGTGAGGTCGCGTTCGCCGGCCTGTCGTCTGCCGAAGCGGCACTGTCGCTGTTCAGCCTGGCCATGGACCGCGCCGGCGCTTCGCTGACCGCCTTCGAATTGATCGGTAAGAGACCTTACGATTTTACGCTCAGGCATGGTCAAGGTGTCGTGCGGCCGCTGGCCGACGACTGGCCCTGGTATGTCTTGATGCAGGTTTCCTCCGGCCGCTCGGAAGCCGATGGCCGGGAACTGATCGAGGAGGTGCTGGCGGATGGTCTCGAGCAAGGCATCGTTGGCGATGCGGTGGTCGCGGCCAGCCTTGCCCAGGGCGACGCTTTCTGGAATTTCCGCGAGACGCTGCCCGAATGCCAGAAGCCGGAGGGTGCCTCGATCAAGCACGATATTTCGGTGCCGATCGCATCGATCCCGCGCTTCATCGAAGAGGCCGCAGGCGCGGTGGCGTCGGTCAGTGCCGGCGCCCGCGTGGTCTGCTTCGGCCACATGGGCGACGGCAATCTTCACTATAACATCTCGCGGCCCGTCGATGGCGACGACGAGGCGTTTCTCGCCCTCTACCATCCTATGAACAAGGCGGTGCACGATGTCGTGCGCTCCTTTCACGGTTCGATCTCGGCCGAGCACGGCATCGGCCAGTTGAAGCGCGACGAACTGATCGCCACGGCGCCGCCGATGGCCATCGATCTGATGCGCCGGGTAAAGGCTGCCTTTGATCCCGCCGGCATCATGAATCCCGGTAAGGTTATCTGATCCTTTCAACATCTTGTGGCCGGTGGCATTCCGATAACCATCCCTGAGATCAGCAAAATTTAACCGACTTTCTTAAGCGCGGCGGTAAGGAGCCCGCGCTACTGTTTCCCCATAACGAGGCCGGGAAAACTGGCCCGGAGAGAACCGGACACCGGCTCTCAGGAGACAGACAGGAAGGCACTCTATGAACACCGGACTGAAGCCAGTCTGGGCGGGACGCAACATGCGCCTCGACCCATTCCGACTGCCCCAGATGGTCAGCTACGCCACGCGCGACGATTATGGCGACGTGACGTTCACCATCGACCACCGTGGCGCCGTGATCCGCCGCATGCTCGAGATGAGCGGCTTACCGGCGATCATCGCCCTGCCGGCCAATGCGTTCCGCGGCGTCGCCGCCCGCGCGATGGAGGATCCGGAAGGCAATGTCACGGTGACCCTGGAACTCCTGCACAATGATCCGATGCTGTCGGTGCCGCTGCTGGTGGCCGACGATCTCGACGATGTCGCCGCCGACTGGCGCGCCTGGGCCGATGCCTACCGCCTGCCGATGCTGTTGATCGAATCGGACGGCGTCGCCCGCACCCTGGAAGAATCGCTCGGCGCCGCCATCAAGACGCTGCCGCCGCAGGATCGCCGCAAGGGCCGCGTTTCCAACACGCGCCGCCCGCGCTTCCTTGCCCGCCGCAGGGCCGGCAACCTCGGTCTCAGGCTGGTCATCGACGGCCAGGAGATCATTTCACGCGACTAGCCTTCTTCTCCCCGTCACTATACGGGGCGAAGTGCCCGGCAGGGCGATGAGGGGCAGCGCCGACCTGAGTGTTTGGTCACTACCTTAAGACTTAGTTGAGTTGTGTCGCCGCTGAACCTCTCACCTTGAAGGTTGGCGCTGCCCCTCATCCGGCTGCCGCCACCTTCTCCCCGTATAGTGACGGCGAGAAGGAAGACTACACCAGCGGCTTCAGCGCCACCCACAATGCGCCGCCGATCAGGCCGAGGAAGATCAGCCAGCCGACCTGGTTGTTCGACCGGAACAGCCGCAGGCATTGGTCCGGATCGTTGATATCCAGAACCGTGATCTGCCGCGCCATGTGGGCGCCGGCGGCGATCAGTCCGGCGAGCGCTACAACGGGCGCCTGCGCCGAGGCGAAGGCGATGGCGAAGCAGATCAGGGTGCCGCCATAAAGCCCGGCCAGCCACGCCTTGGTGTTGTCGCCGAACAGCCGCGCCGTCGAGCGCACGCCGACAATGGCATCGTCTTCCTTGTCCTGGTGCGCATAGATCGTGTCGTAGCCGATCACCCACAGGATCGAGCCGATATAGAGCATGATGGCGGGGCCATCGAGATCGCCGAACTCGACCGCCCATCCCATCAGCGCGCCCCAGGAAAAGGCAAGGCCGAGAAACAGTTGCGGCCAGTTGGTTATCCGCTTCATGAATGGATAGATAGCGACGATCACCAGCGAGCAGATGCCGAGCAGGATGGCGAAGCTGTTGAACTGCAGAAGCACGGCAAGGCCGACCAGGGCCTGCAGGACAAGAAACAGCCAGGCCCGACGGCGTGTGGTCTGGCCCGATGGCAGCGGACGCGAGCGGGTGCGTTCGACCTGGTTGTCGATGCCTTCGTCGACGATGTCGTTATAGGTGCAGCCGGCGCCGCGCATGGCGATGGCGCCGACCAGGAACAGCACGAGATACAATGGCGCCGGCAGCAGCGAGAGCAGCGGGTCGCCGGGGCGGGGATAGGCGCTTGCCGCGAGCGCCGCCGACCACCAGCACGGCCACAAAAGCAATTGCCAGCCGATCGGCCTGTCCCATCGCGCGAGCTGCGCATAGGGCCAAACCGCGCGCGGCAGCACGCGATAGACCCAATGGCCGTTCGGTGCATCGGCAACACGGCCCTGGGCCGCTTTCGACTGGATGGTTTCCATGCCTATGGAGTGGCAGCAGCCGCCGAAACCGTCAAGCGGCAAGCGGCCGAGGGACGGCCGCCAACCCGTCACGACGCGAAGATGTCGCGCGTGGAAAACCAGGCCTTCGCCGTCTCGACAAATGCCAGTGCCGCGTTCGACACGCGCTGATGCGTGTCATAGGTGAGGATGATGCGTTGCATCGGCAGAGGATCCGACAGCGGCTTGCAGATCAGGGGCAGTCCATCATAGCTGCGGTCGCCGTGCGGGCGGGTGTAGCTGACGGCGACGCCAAATCCGTTCGCTACCATGCTGCGCTGGAGTTCGAACGAGCTTGTCGCCCTGTCGGCCCCCGGCGAGAGGCCACGGCCACGGAACAGGTCGAGCATGTGCTGCCAGCTGTGCGGCTGGTCCGTCGTGATCAGCGGATAGGCCGCCAGATCCGCCAGGCTGACCTCGGGATAGTCCACCAGCGCATGACCTGCCGGCAGCAATGCATGCGGCCGCAGCTCGTGCAGCAGGATGCGGGCGAAATGCGCGGGCAGGCCAAGATCATAGCTGAGGCCGAGATCGATGGCGGCATCCGTCAGACGCCGCCCGAGCGTCTCGAACGTTTCGTCGCGAACGATCACCGTGACGTCTGGATGGCGTTCGGAAAAAGCGCGGATCAGACCCGGCGCGAAATAGGGCGCCAGATCCTCGAAACATCCAAGCACCAACTCGCCGCCGACGGCCGAATTGCCCGCCCCCAGGCTCATCAGTTCGTCGGTCTCGGCAAGAACCTGTTTTGCCTTGGCCACGACGACGCGGCCGAAGGAGGTCAGCGAGACGCCGCTGCCGCGCTGGCGCACGAACAGTTTTTGCCCGAAATCCTTTTCGATCGCGTCGATCGCCACCGAAATCGAGGGCTGCGAAATGTTCAACGCCCTGGCCGCGCCGGTGACGCTGCCGTGGCGGGCGACAGCGACCAGATAACGCAATTGGGTGAGGCTGATTCTCATAGTCTGATTCTATGTATCAGATGAGAAGTTATTATTTTACTGAATGAATGCGGGTTGCGATAGTCGTCCCGATCCTGAAAGGAGGACACCATGGCTCCCCAGACTGCTGCCCGCGCCATCGACACCAGCCTGATCGATGCGGAGACGATTGCCGACTACCAGCGTGACGGCGCGGTTTGTATCCGCGGCGCGTTCAAGGGCTGGGTCGACACGATTGCCGCCGGCATCGAGCGCAACATGCAAAACCGCAGCGCCACCACGTCCGACATCGCCAATGGCCGCGGCAGTTTCTTCGACGATTACTGCAACTGGGAGCGCATTCCCGAATTCGTCGAGTTGGTGCGGAAGTCGCCGGCCGCCGAACTGGCGGCGGCGGTGATGCAGTCGCGCACCGCGCAGTTCTTCCACGATCACGTTCTGGTCAAGGAGCCCGGCACGCAGAAGCCGACGCCCTGGCATCAGGATATCCCCTATTACTTCGTCGATGGCCAGCAGACGGTCAGCTTCTGGATCCCCATCGATCCGGTGAAGGAGGCAACGCTGCGCCTGATCGCCGGCTCGCACAAATGGGACAAGATGATCCTGCCCGTGCGCTGGCTCGACGACAGCAATTTTTATGCCGGCGAAGGCGACTATTTGCCGGTGCCGGATCCCGACAACGACCCGTCGATGAAAGTGCTCGAATGGGAGATGGAGCCGGGCGACGCCATCCTGTTCGACTTCCGCACCGCGCATGGCGCGCGCGGCAATCTAACCGCGGCGCGGCGCCGGGCGCTGTCGCTGCGCTGGGTCGGCGACGATGCCCACTATGTCGAGCGGCCGGGTCGTACCTCGCCGCCCTATCACGGCCATGGCATGCGGCCGGGGCAGAAATTGCGCGAAGACTGGTTCCCGGTGGTCTTTCCCGGCTGAAGCGGGCCAGAATATGGGCGCCGGAATTCGGCGCCCATATTCGGCCGGGGATAACGTTCCCGTGCGCAATTCGGATCAAAACACCCTGATGCCTTGACCCGTCGCCCGGAGAGCAATAGCGGGTGCTCTCCAGGGTTAGCATCAAGAGGTGGCCATGAACGTTCTTCTTCTGGGCTCCGGCGGCCGCGAACATGCGCTTGCCTGGAAGATCGCCGCCTCGCCGCTGCTGACCAAGCTTTACGCGGCCCCCGGTAATCCCGGCATCGGCGCTGAGGCCGAACTGGTTAAGATGGATATCACCGACCACGCCGCTGTCGCCTCCTTCTGCCGGGAGAAGAAGATCGACCTCGTCGTCGTCGGTCCGGAAGGGCCGCTTGTCGCCGGTATCGCGGACGATTTGCGCGCCGAAAACATCCGCGTCTTCGGGCCTTCGAAGGCCGCCGCGCGGCTGGAAGGCTCCAAGGGTTTCACCAAGGACCTCTGCGCCCGATACGACATCCCCACCGCCGCCTATGGCCGTTTCAACGATCTGGCCTCGGCCAAGGCCTATGTCGAAAAGACGGGTGCGCCGATCGTCATCAAGGCCGATGGGCTCGCCGCCGGCAAGGGTGTCACGGTCGCCATGACGCTGGACGAGGCGCGGGCGGCCCTCGATGCCTGCTTCGAGGGCTCCTTCGGCGCAGCCGGTGCGGAGGTGGTGGTCGAGGAATTCATGACCGGCGAGGAGGCGAGCTTCTTCTGCCTCTGCGACGGCACGACCGCGCTGCCTTTCGGCACGGCACAGGACCACAAGCGTGTCGGCGACGGCGATGTCGGCCCCAACACCGGCGGTATGGGCGCCTATTCCCCGGCGCCGGTGATGACGCCGGAAATGATTGAGCGCACCATGCGCGAGATCATCGAGCCGACGATGCGCGGCATGGCCGAGCTTGGCGCGCCCTTCGCCGGCATTCTCTTTGCCGGGCTGATGATATCAGACAAGGGGCCGAAGCTGATCGAATACAACACCCGCTTCGGCGATCCGGAATGCCAGGTGCTGATGATGCGGCTCAAGGACGACCTGCTGGTGCTGCTCAATGCCGCCGTCGACGGTCAGCTGGCGCACACGTCCATACGCTGGCGCGATGAGGCAGCACTCACCGTAGTGATGGCGGCGCGGGGCTATCCCGGCACGCCGGAAAAAGGCTCGGTCATCCGCGGCGTCGGGGAAGCGGCGGGCGAAGGCGTCCAGATCTTCCATGCCGGCACCGCCATCAACGGCGGCGCGCTGGTCGCCAATGGCGGCCGCGTCCTCAATGTCACCGCCACCGGCGCCACGGTCGGCGAGGCGCAGAAGCGGGCCTATGCCGCGCTCGACCGGATCGATTGGCCGGACGGATTCTGCCGCCGCGACATCGGCTGGCAGGCCGTGGCGCGCGAGCGGGCGAGCTGAGATTTCGGAGCGGCGGCCTACGGCTGACCGCGATCGATTTCGGTCGAACCGGTGCTCACGGGGTCGGCCGCGGCAAGCGCGGCGTCCAACTGCTCGGGTGAGCGTTGCCCGGTCCGCTTCCAGGCGACATATTGCACGATGCCGAAGCCCGGCCTGCGCGGCACCGTCTTCACAACGGGCATGCGGAACCCGTCGCGGAATTTGGACCAGCGCGAACCGAGGACCGCGACCATTTCCTCGAAGGTCGGCGGCGTTGCCACATCCGCATAGATGAGGGTGGTCTTGCCGGCGAGCGCTGCTTCGCGCGACAGCGGCACCGGCACGCTGGCAAGATAGTCGGATGGCACGTCGATGAGCCCGCCAAAGGGCCATTGCTGGCGCAGCATGGCGGCATCCGCCGGCACGACGTTGACGTCGATGTCATTGGGCGTGCCGGCCACCCTGTAGGGGCAGCGGAAGCGGCCGCAATTGGCTTGCGCGGAAAATTGCCAGAGCGCGTAGCCCTGCCAGTTGCCCATCGGAAAATGCACGTCGATATCAGGCTTGTAGCGTGCGTACCAAAGCGGCAGCCGCGACAAGAGCCGGTACTTGTAGCGGTTGTCGGCGATGTACTGCGCGGTCTTGCCGTTGGTGTAGAGTACCGGGAAGCGGCCGATGCGCCGATGCACCTGGCGCACGAACTCCTCCGCATCGTCGAGCGACATCCATTGCGAGGGATCGATGCCCTCGATGTCGAGCGCCATGAGATCGTCCGGTGCCGGATCGGCGAAATCGAGGAAATTATTGGCCTGCTCGACCGGATTGCCGGGGCGGGCGAGATGATAGGCGCCCCATTTCAGTCCCAGCGCTTTGGCCACGACCCGGCGCGTCTGAAACAGTTCGCGCGTCACCGCATGGCGTTTCCACAGCGCCTTGCAGAGCTTCACGTCGGTGTCGCTGCCGAAACAAAAATAGGGCGGCGGCATGCCGTCCGACGCCTTGTTGATGAAGGCGGCGATGCGCTTGTCGGTGGCCAACTGCGCCCAATCGATGGAATTGTATTCGTAGGCGTCGATCACCAGCGCGCGGTCGGCGTTCTTCCACGGCTCGGAGAAATCCGAAGCCTTTGACGCCGATATCAGCGCCATCATCGCCGCAAGAGCGATCGCTGAGCGGCGAAGAAGGTGCGCCGGCGTTTTCAAACAGGGGGTCCCCGTTGATCAAACACCGATGGTGAACCGCTATGGTTAAGGAAATGCTTCTCGATGCAGAGGCCGTTGGGAAGCTAGCGCCGGCTGAAGGGCTGAAATTCAAACGGATCGGGCGCGGGCTCCTGCTGCAGCGTGCCTTCGGCGGCGCGCTTGCGGTGGTGGGCAAGAGAACATTGCGGCGAGCACAATATGCCGCGATCCGACCAGTAGGCCGCACCGTGCTCCAACTGGCCGCCATGATGCCAAAACCCTGTCGCGCGGTAAGGCAAGCCGCATTCGATGCAGCGATAGGCGTCGGGTCTGGCGAGCATGGGCTTGTTCCGGTCGGCTGGTTCTGGTCTGTCGCCGGTCGGCTTGATGCGGCGCCTATCGAATTTAATACAGGCCGGCGCGATTGCAAAATCCACGTGACAAAGTTTGACGTTTACGTAAAAAGAAACGCGGAGACCGCCCAAAGGCGGATGGTTTTGCAGCCGCGCCGGCTCTAGGATTGGCGAGGCCGGTGCATCAGGAGGATCGAGCGGCATGTATCGGGCACCGGTCGAGGATATCGCGTTCACGCTGAAGCATGTTGCCGGCATGAAATCCGCCCTTGATGCCGGTAGGTTCGGCGATCTCGGCGAGGACCTGGTCGACGCCGTCCTTGGCGAGGCCGGCCGTTTCGCCACCGAGGAGGTGGCACCGCTCTACAAGATCGGCGACGAGCAAGGTGCGGTGCTTAGGGATGCCGCCGTCACCATGCCGCGCGGCTGGAAGGAGCTTTATCGCCGCTGGATCAATGGCGGCTGGAACGCATTGTCGGGGCCGGAAGAGTATGGCGGCCAGGCGCTGCCGACCATGCTGGGCGTCGCCGCGCTCGAAATGTGGAACTCGGCCGCCATGGCCTTCGGCATCGGCCCGACGCTGACCATGGGCGCGGTCGAAGCGCTCGACAAGCACGCTTCCGAAGCGCTCAAGGCGAAATATCTCGAAAGGCTCGTCTCCGGCGAATGGATGGGCACGATGAACCTGACCGAGCCTCAGGCGGGCTCCGATCTCGCCGCCTTGCGCGCCCGCGCCGAGCCCGCTGGCGACGGCACCTACCGCATCTTCGGCCAGAAGATCTTCATCACCTATGGCGAGCACGATTTCACCGACAACATCATCCATCTGGTGCTGGCTCGGCTGCCCGATGCGCCCACCGGCACACGCGGCATCTCGCTGTTCCTGGTGCCGAAATTTTTCGTCAACGATGATGGCTCGCTTGGCACCCGCAACGACGTCTTCTGTTCCGGCCTCGAGCACAAGCTCGGCATCCATGCTTCGCCGACCTGCACCATGATTTATGGCGACGGTTTCCAGGGCGCCGGACCCGGCGCCATCGGCTGGCTGATCGGCGAGGAAAACAAGGGTCTCGCCTGCATGTTCACCATGATGAACAATGCCCGCCTGGCCGTCGGCATGCAGGGTGTCGCGGTCGCGGAAGCCGCCACCCAGAAGGCGATTGCCTATGCCAATGAGCGCCGCCAGGGCAAGGCGGCGGATTATGCCGACGCCGGCATGGCGCCGATCGTCCATCACCCCGACGTGCAGCGCAATCTCCTGACCATGAAGGCGCTGACGCAGACGGCGCGGGCGATCAGTTATTCCTGCGCCCATGCCATCGATATGGCGCGCGTCTCGGATGGTGATCAGGCTGTGCATTGGCGTGATCGCGCCAACCTGCTCACGCCGCTGGCCAAGGCGTTTTCGACCGATGTCGGCGTCGAGGTGGCTTCGCTCGGCGTGCAGGTGCATGGCGGCATGGGCTTCATCGAGGAAACCGGTGCAGCAGCCTTCTACCGCGACGCGCGCATTGCACCGATCTACGAGGGCACCAACGGCATCCAGGCGATCGATCTGGTCACCCGCAAGCTGCCGCTCGGCGGCGGCGAACATGTGCATGGCTTCATCGGCGAACTGGCCGCCGTCGCCAACGCCGTGCGGACCTCAAACCTGCAAGGTTTCGGCCGCACCGCCGATGCTCTCGACGCAGCCCTTAGCGACCTGACGCAAGCGACGCGCTTCCTGCAGAAACCGTCGGCCGACGGCCGGATGGAAGAGGTGCTGGCGGGAGCGACGCCGTATCTCAGGCTGATCTCGCTTGCCGCCGGCGGCGCCTATCTGGCGCGCGGCGCTCTTGCCGATCAGGATCGCATCGCCCTGTGCCGCTTCTTCGCCGAAAACCTGCTCGGCGAGGCACGCGCCTTGAAGGAGCGTGTCATCGACGGCGCGGAGAGCCTCGCTGCCGCCGGCAAGGCGCTGATATCAGCTTGAATTCTCTTAGCGCTCACCAGGGAAGAAGACCGTGACAGACCATATCCTCGTCGAGCGCCAGGGCGCCATCCAGATCATCCGCATGAACCGCCCGGACAAGAAGAACGCGCTGACGCGTGCCATGTACGCAAAGATGTCGGCGGCGCTTGCCGAGGGTGACGCCGATCCGGCGATCCGCGTCCATGTCTTCCTCGGCGTGCCCGGCGCCTTCTCCTCCGGCAACGATCTTGCCGATTTCATGGTTGTCGCCACCGGCGGTGACGGCGGCACGGAAGTCTGGGATTTCCTGATGGCGCTGGCCAGGGTCGAAAAACCCATCGTCTCCGGCGTCGACGGCATCGCGGTCGGCATCGGCACGACGATCAACCTGCATTGCGACCTGACCTTCGCCACGCCGCGCACCGTCTTCAGGACGCCTTTCGTCGATCTTGGCCTGGTGCCCGAGGCTGGCTCCAGTCTGCTGGCGCCACGCATCCTTGGTCAGCAAGGCGCTTTCGCGCTGCTCGGCCTAGGCGAAGGTTTTTCCGCCGAGCGCGCGAAGGCCGCCGGCTTGATCTACGATGTGGTCGAGGAGGCCGCGCTGGAGGCCTCGGTCCTTGCGGCCGCCAGCCAGATCGCCACTAAGCCGCCGCAGGCGCTGAAGATCGCGCGCGATCTCATGCGCGGCTCGCGCGACGACCTCGTTGCCCGCATCGGCGAGGAAAGCCAGCATTTTCGCGAGCGGCTGAAGTCGGATGAGGCGCGCGCCGCGCTCGCCGCGTTCATGACCAGGAAGAAGAGCTGAGGCCTTGCCCTTTCAGGGATAGAGCCGCGTCTTGTCCCAATCGCCTTGGGCGTTGCGGGTAAAGACCACCCGGTCATGCAGCCGGAATGGACGGTCGTGCCAGAACTCGATCGTCTTCGGCACGATGCGGAAACCCGACCAGTGCTTCGGGCGCGGAATCTCGCCGATGGCGTAGCGCGCCGTGTATTCGGCGACAGCTTTCTCCAGTGCGAAGCGGCTTTCCAGCGGCCGTGACTGCTTCGACGCCCAGGCGCCGATGCGGCTGCCGCGTGGGCGCGTCGCGTAGTAGGCGTCGGCCTCGGCATCGCTGACGATCTCCACCGGGCCGCGAATGCGCACCTGGCGGCGCAGCGATTTCCAGTGGAAACACATCGCCGCCTTCATGCTGCCAAGAATCTCCTGGCCCTTCGCGCTCTCGAAATTCGTGTAGAAAACAAACCCGCCTTCATCGAACCCCTTCAGCAGCACCATCCGCACATCCGGCATGCCTTCGGCGTCGACGGTCGCCAGCGCCACGCCGTTGGCATCGTTGATTTCGCTCTTGGTGGCGTCGTCAAGCCATGCGGCAAAGAGGCGAAACGGCTCGGCCGCTTCGGTAAAGTCACTGGTTGTTAACTCTGTGTCACTCATAGTTTTTCTCAAATTGTCACGAAATCAGGGAGGTTGCCGATTGTCGCGTATCGCGCAAGCTTTTGACAGCAGGCAATGGAGCGTTATCGCTTCGGCCAGCGCGAAAGCGGCGATCGTGGCGGCCGCCTTGCCGCTTGCCGCCTGCGGCGCGGGTGGCTTCAGCCTGGAAAAAGCCGAAGTCGACCGCTCGATCCTGACCAGCAGCACGCAGCCTCAATCGGCGCCTGCCGATTCGGATCGCGACTCCGACCAGACGACGATCGGCAATGCGGTGTCCTCCGCCGACATCGAGCAGCTCGGCGGCCAGGCCGTGCCGTGGGCCAATGCCGGCACCGGTTCACGCGGCTCCATCACCGAACTCGCGGAATTGAAGGACCGGGGCCAGACCTGCCGCCGCTTCAAGGCTTCGCGCGAAAGCTTTGACGGCGTTGCCATGTTCGAGGGCGAGCTCTGCCTGGCCAGCGCCGGCGGCTGGCGCATGCAGGGCTTCAAGGCGCTCTGAGCCTGATCCGAAAGTCGATCGGGTCGGCTTGGCGGGTCTTTTCGCCGCCCAGCGCGTCGCCAATCTTGCCGATATCCCGATATCGGCTGCGATCGGCTCCTTCCGGATCGGCAAAAATCCCTCGCCAAGCCTCAGCCGCCGACTTTCGGATCAGGCTCTGATTTTCCGCCTTCAATATGGCCACCCGCTACTGGAATTTCTTCCTATCCGAGCGCATATAGGGGGCAAGTATGGACTCAACTCATTTCCAGGGCAGGAAGCATGCGCGACCCGTATGAGGTCCTGGGCGTTGCAAAGAACGCATCGGCCAAGGACATAAAATCGGCGTACCGGAAACTCGCCAAGAAACATCATCCGGACCAGAATCCGAATGATCCCAAGGCGAAGGACCGTTTTGCCGCGGCCAATCAGGCCTATGAGATCGTCGGCGACGAGAAGAACCGTGCCGCTTTCGATCGTGGCGAGATCGACGCCGACGGCAAGCCGCGCTTCCAGGGTTTTGAGGGCGCCGCCGGTGGCGGCGACCCCTTTGCCGGGTTTCGCCGCCAGCAAGGCGCCGGCGGTTCGCGATTCGAATTCCGTTCGGGGCGCCCGGGCGGTGATCCGTTCGACGGCAACAGCGATATTTTCAGCCAGATCTTCGGCGACGCCTTTTCCGGCGCGCGCGGTGCCGGCATGGGCGACCGCCGCCAGCCGGCGACGGCGGCTGATCTGAACGTCACGCTCGACGTCACCATCGAGGAAGCGGCGACCGCCGAAAAGGTGACGGCGATGTTCCCGGATGGCCGCAAGGTGGCGGTCAAACTGCCGGCCTTTGTCGAGGATGGCCAGACCATCCGGCTGAAGGGGCAGGGCGAGCAGGGGCCGGGCCAGCCCGGCGACGCGCTGGTCAAGATCCATATCCGCCGGCATCCGCGCTACCGCATCGAGGGCCGCGACCTGCATGCCGATCTGCCGGTGTCGCTGGCGGATGCGGTGCTCGGCGCTAAGGTGCCGGTCGAGACGCCGACCGGCAGGCTGGCGGTCAACGTCCCCGCCTGGTCGAGCTCGGACAAGGTCCTGCGGCTCAAGGGCAGGGGCCTGCCGGAAAAGGCCGGCGGCCACGGCGATCTCTACGCGCATGTCCGCATCATGCTGCCGGAGGGCGGCGACAGCGCTCTCGAAGCGTTGCTGCGTGGTCAAAAAGGCTGATCCAGCGCTCTTGTCCCCCGAACTGTCCGGTTTGAGCGCTTGAAGGGGCTGTGTGCCTGTGCGATAGGCACTCCACAAAGCACAAACCTTGCGGAGAGCGCTCACATGGCGGGTGGACAGGGCCTGATGGCCGGCAAGCGCGGCCTTATTCTTGGCGTCGCGAACAACAGGTCGATAGCCTACGGCATCGCCAAGGCATGCGTCGACCATGGCGCCGAGATCGCGCTGACCTATCAGGGCGAGGCGTTCAAGAAGCGTGTCGAGCCGTTGGCGGCGGAACTGGGCGCCTTTGTCGCCGGCCATTGCGACGTCACCGATCCGGCGAGCCTCGACGAGGTTTTCGCCAATGTCGCCAAGCATTGGGGCAAGCTCGATTTTCTCGTCCATGCCATCGCCTTCTCCGACAAGGACGAGCTGACCGGCCGCTATGTCGAGACGACGCGCGACAATTTCCTGCGCACCATGGACATTTCGGTGTTCTCCTTCACGACCATCGCCAAGCGCGCCGAGGCGCTGATGACCGAGGGCGGTTCACTGCTCACGCTGACCTACTACGGCGCCGAGAAGGTGATGCCGCACTACAACGTCATGGGCGTCGCCAAGGCCGCGCTCGAAGCCAGCGTGCGTTACCTTGCCGTCGATCTCGGCGGCAAGAAGATCCGCGTCAACGCGATCTCGGCCGGCCCGATCAAGACGCTGGCCGCCTCGGGCATAGGCGACTTCCGCTACATACTGAAGTGGAACGAATACAATTCGCCGCTGAAGCAGACGGTCACGCAGGAGGAGGTCGGCGATTCCGGCGTCTATTTCCTGTCCGACCTGTCGCGTGGCGTCACCGGTGAGGTGCACCATGTCGATTCCGGCTATCACGTGGTGGGCATGAAGGCGGTCGACGCGCCTGATATTTCGACGGTCAAGGAATAACGCCCTCCGCCCATCCTCCGCCCAGGCCCTGGCCCGACCTCCGGAAGACCTGATGTACCCGCTGGTTTATATCGTGCGCCACGGCCAGACCGCGTGGAACGCCGAATTCCGGCTTCAGGGCCAGGCCGACACCGATCTCAATGCCCTTGGCCGCGAGCAGGCGACCGGAAACGGGCGTCGGCTGGCCGACCTTGTCGGCGATCCCGGGGAATTCGACTTCGTCGCCAGCCCGATGCGGCGGACGCGCGAAACGATGGAACGCATCCGCGCCGCGATGAAACTCGATCCGCTCGCCTATCGAACCGATGTCAGGCTGGTCGAGGTCAATTTCGGCGACTGGCAGAGTTTTACCTTTGCCGAACTCGAGACACAGTCTCCCGGAGCAAGCCGGTTCCGCGCATTGGACAAATGGAATTTTCAGCCGCCGGGCGAGGGGGCGGAAAGCTACCAGATGCTGCTCGAACGGGTGAAACCCTGCTTCGACGAGATCGACCGCAAGACGGTTTGCGTGACGCATGGCGGCGTCATGCGCACCCTGTTCCGTTTCGTGCTCGATATGGCCGAGGACGAGGCCGCGAACCTCGAAATACCACAGGATCGCGTGCTCAAACTCGAAGGCAAGAGCCTGGAGTGGCTTTAAGCCGCCTGACCTAGTTCGTGTCGCTGTCCGGCAACTGCATATCGGTCACGACATTCTCGCCATTGGTCACGTCGTAGGCGATGACGATGTCCATGCCCGGCTTCAGCGAGTCGAGATCGGTTTCGGCGTTCAGCTTGTAGGATTTACCGTCGTCCAGCGTCAGGGTCAGCGCGTCCTTGTCGACCTTCTTGATCAGGCCTTCGGTCTGTCCGGCGAAGGCGGCGGTGGAATAGAGCAGGGTGGCGGCAACAGCGCCAATCAGGGTACGCATGATCGTCCTCTTTGGTCATTGCGCCGGCACTGTGGCGGCGGATCCTCAACGGCGGATGGAAGAAAGCAGAAACCAGCCGAATGTGTCAAAACTTAAACGGCAGGGATGACAGTTTGACCACCGCAAAAAACGCCAATAGAAGGCAGGCTTCAACCGGCTCCGCTGCCGGGCAGGGCACTTTTCCATGTCTCACAACACGTTCGGCCATCTTTTCCGCGTCACCACTTGGGGCGAAAGCCATGGCGCAGCGCTTGGCTGCGTGGTCGATGGCTGCCCGCCCGGCATCCGCTTTACGCGCAACGAAATCCAGGCCGAACTCGACAAGCGCCGGCCGGGCCAGTCGCGCTTCGTCACCCAGCGCCGCGAACCCGACGAGGTGAAGGTGCTGTCCGGTTTCGTCCTCGACGAGGACGGCGAGACGATGATCACCACCGGCACGCCGGTCTCCATGCTGATCGAGAATGTCGACCAGCGATCGAAGGACTATGGCGAGATCGCCCGCCAGTACCGGCCCGGCCATGCCGACTACACTTATGACGTCAAATACGGCACACGCGACTATCGCGGCGGCGGCCGCTCCTCCGCCCGCGAGACCGCCGCCAGGGTCGCCGCAGGGGCGCTCGCCCGTAAGGTGGTGCCCGGCATGGTGGTGCGCGGCGCTCTGGTTTCGATGGGCGAAAAATCGATCGACCGCGCCAACTGGAACTGGAATTTCATCGGCGACGCGGAGAATCCGTTCTTCACGCCCGACCCTGCTTCGGTTCCCGTCTTCACGCAGTATCTCGACGGTATCCGCAAGGCCGGATCCTCGGTCGGCGCTGTGATCGAGATTGTCGCCGACGGCGTGCCGCCAGGGCTTGGCGCGCCGATCTATGCCAAGCTCGACCAGGACATTGCGTCGGGCCTGATGTCGATCAACGCCGTCAAGGGCGTCGAGATCGGCAATGGTTTCGAGGCCGCGCGCATCACCGGCGAACAGAATGCCGACGAGATGCGGATCGGCAATGACGGCAAGCCGGTGTTCCTGTCCAACAATGCCGGCGGCATCCTTGGCGGCATCTCGACAGGTCAGGCGATCGTGGCCCGTTTCGCCGTCAAGCCGACCTCGTCGATCCTGACGCCGCGAAAGTCGATCGACAAGGACGGCAACGACGTCGAGGTGATGACCAAGGGCCGGCACGACCCCTGCGTCGGCATCCGCGCCGTGCCGATCGGCGAGGCAATGGTTGCCTGCGCGATTGCCGATCACTATCTGCGGCACAGGGGACAGACAGGGAAGGGAATAGGCAGTAGGGAATAGGCAGTAGGCCGCCCGAAACAGCCTTTTTCTTCCCTTCTGCCTACTGCCGAATCCCTGCGAGCGAAGCGAGCATCCCATGCCTTACGATCAGAAGAAGATTGTCGAAGCCATCCGCGCATTCGAACGCGGCGAGATCGTCGTCGTCATGGATGATGACGGGCGCGAGAACGAGGGTGACCTGATCGTCGCCGCCGTTCACTGCACGCCGGAAAAGATGGCCTTCATCGTGCGCAACACCTCGGGCATCGTCTGCACGCCGATGCCGCGTGAGGAAGCCAAGCGGCTCAACCTGCAGCCGATGGTCGCCGACAATGATTCCGCCCACACCACCGCCTTCACCGTCAGCGTCGATTTCAAGCATGGCACGACGACAGGCATTTCGGCCGACGACCGCACGCTGACCGTGCGCAACCTTGCCAACGGCAATGTCGGCGCGTCCGATTTCGTCCGCCCCGGCCACATCTTTCCGTTGATCGCCCGCGAAGGCGGCGTCCTGATGCGTTCGGGTCATACCGAAGCGGCGGTCGATCTCTGCAAGCTCGCCGGCCTGCCGCCGATCGGCGTCATTTCCGAACTGGTCAACGACGACGGCACCGTCAAGCGCGGCCCGCAAGTGCAGGCTTTCGCCGAAGAGCACGGCCTGAAGCAGGTGTCGGTCGCCGACCTCATCGCCTACCGCCAGCGCAAGGAAACGCTGGTCGAGCGTGTCGCCTGCTCCGATATCGACACGCTTGGCGGCAAGGCGCAGGTCTTCACCTACACGCTGCCCTGGGACACGATGCATCACGTCGCTGTCGTTTTTGGCGATATACGCGATGGCGAGGACGTGCCGGTGCGGCTGCATTCCGAGGATGTGGTGACCGATGTCTTCGGCACCAGCCATCGCCTGGACGGCATCATGAAAGCGATGGGCGAGCGCAAGCGCGGCGTCATCGTCTATCTCAGAGAGGGCTCCGTCGGCGTCGCGCACCAGGAGCGCAAGCGTCCGCTGAGCGGCGACCGCGAGGATCACGAAGAGGCGCGCCGCCGCGAAAACGAATGGCGCGAGATCGGCCTCGGCGCGCAGATCCTGAAGGATCTCGGCATTTCCTCGATCAACCTGATCGCCTCGCGCGAGCGTCATTATGTCGGCCTCGAAGGGTTTGGCATCCACATCGCCAAGACAGAGATCCTCTAGCTACCTGAAACCTCCGCGATGTCGTCATCCTCGGGTCTGCGCTCCGCTTCGCGTCGCTCCGCCCGTGGATGACGAAGTCACACTGGCCCAAGCCATTCCGACCGTGTCACTCCGCGGGAACGACCGCAGCGTCGCATCCGTCCAGCTCGCATTTTTGCGTGGCCAGGATGCGCTGGCCGAGCAGCACGGTGGCGAGCGCAATCGTGCCTGATGCCACCGAGACCCAGAACCCGTTCTGGGCGCCGAACGCATCCACCACGGCGCCGGCGGCGAAGGAGCCCAGCGCCATGCCGATGCCGATCCCGGTGGTCACCCAGGTGATGCCTTCGGTCAGCATCGCTTCCGGCACATGCCGTTCGATCAGGCCGAAGGCCGTGATGAAGGTCGGCGAGATCGCCACGCCGCTGATGAAGACGGTCAACGCCAGAAGCGGCACGCTGCTGGCGGTGAGCGGCAGTAGCGTGCCGAGCGTGACCAGGGCGACCGCGATGGCAAGCTGGCGTTGCAGTGGAGCCTTCAGGTTGAGCGCGCCGACAATGATGCCGAGCACGAACGACCCCAGCGCGTAGACGCCGATGACGAGGCTGGCGGCGCCGGGCTGGCCGAGCTCTTTTGTGATGGCCACCGTGCTCACTTCCGTCGTCGCGAAGGTGGCGCCAATGAAGATCAGGGCAAAGGTGATGATCTGCACTGGCCGCAGGCGGATCGCCGAGCCGCTCGAGCCGTGGTCCACCGGGCGCACTTGCGGCTCGGTCGATCTCTGCAGGATGAACGCGGTCGACCCCAAGGCGAGGAACAGTGTGCTCGCCAGCATGCCCGCTTCCGGAAACAGGGCGGCGCTGAGGCCGACCGACAGCGATGCGCCGGCGATGTAGACCAGTTCATCCGCCGCCGATTCGAAGGCGAAAGCGGTGTTCATCTCGGGCCGGCCCCGGAAAAGCTCCGTCCAGCGCGCGCGCACCATGGCAGGCATACTGGGCATGGCCGCCGCCAGCAGCGCCGACACGAACAGCGTCCAAACCGGCCAGTCCTGATTGGCGGCCGCAGTGAGAGTGATGAAGGCGAGCACGGAGATGATTGTCGTGGGCACGACGATCCGCGTCTGGCCAAGGCGATCGACCAGTCTTGATATTTGCGGCGCCAGGAATGCGTTGGCCAGAGCGAATGTCGCCGAGACGGCACCCGCCAACCAGTATTCGCCACGCGTCTGCGACAGCATTGCCACGATGCCGATCGGCGCCATGGCGATCGGCAGGCGCGCCATGAAGCCGGCGGCCGCAAAGCCCCTCGCTCCAGGGGCGCGGAAGATTTCTGAATAGGGGTTTTGCATGGGGTTCCTCGACAAAGGGCGGTTCGACAATTACATACGAAGCGTATGAAGATTAGATAGAGCATACGCGACGTATGTCAATTGGCATACGGAACGTATGTGAATAGGACCAGACGGAAATGCACAGACCCCGCAAGGAAATGATCGCCGAAACGCGCGCCAAGCTGATTGCCGCGGCCCGCCAGGCCTTTGGCACGATCGGATATGCCGAAGCGTCGATGGATGATTTCACGGCATCGGCCGGGCTGACGCGCGGCGCCCTCTATCACCATTTCGGCGACAAGAAGGGACTGCTGGAGGCGGTTATCGCCGAAATCGACGGCGAGATGGCGGCCCGGGTGAATGAGGTGGCGTCGAGAGCGCCGACCCGCTGGCAGCATTTCGTCGACGAATGCACGACCTATATCGAAATGGCGCTGGAGCCGGAAATCCAGCGCATCATGTTCCGCGACGGTCCGGCCGTCTTGGGCGATCCGGCGCAATGGTCGAATGCCAATGCCTGCGTCGGCTCAATGACCGATCATCTGACCGCGCTGCAAGGGGAGGGGGTGGTCGTCCCGGGCGTCGACCCCGAGACCGCCGCACGGCTGATCAACGGGGCGAGCAGCCAGGCGGCGCAGCGGATCGCCAATTCTAACGACCCCGAAGCGACGTCGAAGATAGTGGTTGCGGCGTTCAAGCAACTGCTCGAGGGACTGCTCAGAAAACCGGGTTCGCAACAGAACTAAATCCTCGTTGGGCGCACCGCTGTCCACCGCTCATGATTGACAATCCTCGGGGTGAGCGCATCCTTCCCAGCCATCTCTGAGGGGAGATTCGGGACATGTGGGATTTCGATATCGGCAGGTCGGTGTCCATCATGGTGCGGACCTGGCCTTTCATTGTCTTCCGCATAATCGTCTATTTCGGCATCACGCTGGCCTACATCATGGCGACCGGCACCGGCGCTTCCGTCGGCTATGGCGTCGGCCATATCTCCACCGATCCTGACGGGCCGATGTCCTTTGCCCTGTGGGGCGGGGTGGTCGGCTTCGGCGTGGTTTCGATCGCCGTCTATTGGATCCGCGAATACATCCTCTACGTCGTCAAGGCCGGCCATATCGCCGTGATGGTCCATCTGATTGATGGCCGGGATGTTCCCGACGGCCAGAACCAGATCGCCTATGCCAGGCAGGTCGTGACCGAGCGCTTCGCCGAGGCCAACATCCTTTTCGTCGTCGACCAGCTGGTCAAGGGCGCCATCCGCGCCATCACCGGCCTGCTCGGCGGCATCGCCGCCTTCCTGCCCATTCCGGGGCTGAGCGGCCTGGTCTCCTTCATCAACACGGTGATCCGCCTGTCACTCACCTATGTCGACGAGATCATCCTCGGCTACAACATCCGCATCAATTCGTCCTCACCGTTCGAAACCGCTCGGCAAGGCGTGGTGCTCTACGCCCAGAACGGCAAGACCATGATCAAGAACGCCGTCTGGCTGGCGGTCATCATGTGGGGTGTCTCCTTCGTCATCTTCCTGCTGATGCTGGCCCCGGCCGCCGCCATTCTTTTCCTCATGCCAGGGCAACTCGCCGGCTGGGCTTTCGTGCTCGCCATCGTCTTTGCCTGGGCCTTCAAGGCGGCCTTCATCGAGCCCTTCGCCATCGCCTGCCTGATGCAGGTCTATTTCAAGACCATCGCCGGCCAGGTGCCTGATCCGGCCTGGGATGCCCGGCTGGCCGAGGCGTCGTCGAAGTTCCGAGAGTTGAAGGACAAGGCGCTGGCCTCCTTTGGCGGCTCGCGCTGGGGCACGGCCGGCGCGACGCACTGATCGGCGGGATTCGCCTGCGCAGCAGCAACCGTGTTGAGGTGCGCCACCGCTGACTTCAGTGGCGTCTCTCCTTGCCCGCAAAAAGTCTCGCTCATGATCAGGTCGGGCAGCGGCAGCCGCCGGCCCCAGCCATGCGTTTCCAGGTCCGGTTTGGATGCGAACTCGGAAACCCGGCCGACGCAGAGATATGCGATCGGCGTCACGTGCTCGGGAATGGACAGCAGGCTCTTCAACGCTTGCGGCTCGATGATGCTGACCCAGCCGACGCCGACGCCTTCGGCACGCGCGGCCAGCCAGAAATTCTGCACCGCGCAGACCGTGCTGTAGAGATCCATCTCCGGATTGTGCCAACGTCCCAGCGGCGAGTTTTTTGAGCGCTCGCGGTCGCAGGTGATGCAGATGTTGAGGGCGCTTTCGCAGATGCCTTCAAGCTTGAGCTTGCGGTAGAGCGCCTGTCTTTCCACTTCGATTTCAGGCAATTCCTGCTCGCGCGCGGCCAGGAACAGGTCGCGCACATCAGCCCGTCGCGCGGCGTCGCGGATGACGATGAAATTCCACGGCTGCATGAAGCCGACCGACGGTGCATGGTGGGCGGCAAGCAGAAGCCGCGCCAGCACCGCGTCGTCGAGCCCGGTGGGCAGGAAATGGCTGCGCACGTCGCGCCGCGTGAACATGGCGCGGTAAACCGCGTCGCGCGCCATCTGGTCAAACTCGTCACCTGAAGCAGCGGTCATGTGTTCCGGCATCGCGTGTCCCCTTGCGATCGCTATCAATGCCGTCCGCCTGACCATGCGGATGACGATGCCTGCCAGGCCGGTCTTCTGGCTTGGGATCAACCCGCGTCCGGTGCCTTCCCGTCATCGACAGTGGCATTTACCGGCGCGGTCCCCCTCACAGCGTTGGGCACGCCACGGAATTCAACCGTGTTCCCGATTCTCCCGCTTGCGACGGGCACCAGGCAGTAGCGGCGACCTTACGCCGAAGGCTCGGCCGCGCCAATCCCCGCAGCGACGCCAATGGACGCAGGCGCGATTTTCCCCAGCCATCAAGCTGCAATGCATGGCCATCGCGGCGCCGGGGCACTAGATAGGGAGCATGACAACCCGTCTCTACACGCATCCGATCTTCCTCGAACACATCACACCGCCCGGTCACCCCGAGCGGCCGGACCGCCTGCGCGCCATCGAGCGCGTGCTCGACGACGAGGCTTTTGCCGCGCTCGATCGTGTCAAAGCGCCGGAGGGCGACGAGGCCACCATCCTCTACGCCCATCCCGCCGATTTCGTCGCCCGTGTGCGTGCCGCCATTCCCGAAGAGGGTATTGCCCGCATCGATGCCGACACCACCGCCAGCCCGAAGAGCTGGCAGGCGGTGATCGCCGCGATCGGCGCGGCCAACGCCGCTGTTGACGACGTCTTTGCAGGCCGCGCCGACAACGTATTCGTCGCCGCAAGGCCGCCCGGCCACCATGCCGAAAAGACCACCGCAATGGGCTTCTGCTTCTTCAACACGGCGGCGATTGCGGCGCGCTATGCGCAGAAGAAGCATGGCGCCGAGCGTGTCGCCGTCGTCGACTGGGATGTCCATCACGGCAACGGCACGCAGGATATTTTCTGGGACGATCCCTCGGTTCTCTATTGCTCGACGCACCAGATGCCGCTTTATCCCGGCACTGGCGCGAAGACCGAGACCGGCGCCGGCAACATCGTCAATGCACCCTTGGCGCCGCAGACCGGCAGTGAGGTGTTTCGCGATGCCTTCCTGTCGCGGGTGCTGCCGTCGCTCGACAATTTCGCGCCCGATCTGATCATCATTTCGGCCGGTTTCGACGCGCATCACCGCGATCCGCTGGCCGAGATCAACCTGACCGAGGACGATTTCGACTGGGCGACCGGCCAGCTGATGCAGCGCGCCGCGCGCCACAGCGGCAACCGGCTCGTCAGCCTGCTCGAGGGCGGCTACGATCTGCAGGGACTGGCATTTTCGGTCGCCGCCCATGTCGGGCGACTGATGAAAGGATGAATGATGGCTGGTGAAACCAACGAAGACGTCAAGGCGATGAGCTTCGAACAGGCACTCGACGCGTTGGAGAAGATCGTCGATGATCTGGAGCGTGGCGACGTGCCGCTCGACCAGTCGATCAAGATCTACGAGCGCGGCGAGGCGCTGAAGGCGCATTGCGACCGGCTGCTGAAGGCCGCCGAAGACAAGGTCGAGAAGATCAGGCTGTCGCGCGACGGCAAGCCGGTCGGAACCGAGCCGCTCGACGCGGATTGAGGCGCGGAGTAGCCTTGCCGGTTTTTGGACACGATCAAGGTTGAGGATTAAGCTCGTCCCGAAACGGCTCCAGGACAAAAGGAGATACGGAAGCGATGTGCAGAAACATCAAGACCCTGTTCAATTTTGACCCGCCGGCAACCAATGACGAAGTGCGCGACGCGGCCCTTCAGTTCGTTCGCAAGCTGAGCGGAACGACACGGCCCTCGAAACAGAACCAGCATGCGTTCGATCACGCCGTCGAAGCCATTGCGGCATCGGCGCGCGAACTTCTCGATTCGCTCGAAACCAATCAGCACCCGCGCAACCGCGAAGAGGTGGCGGCCAAACTGCGGGCAAAAGCGGCGATCCGCTTTGCCTGATGCGGCCAGAGCGGTCCTCGACCGCTGACAAGGAGAGCCCATGAGCTTCTTTCCCGGAAAAGACCCTGAAGCCGGCGACGCCTTTGCCAGCGACCAGATCGAACTGATGGTCATCCCGAATGCCAAGGACATTGGCGGCTTCGAGGTGCGCCGCGCTCTGCCGACCGCCAGGCGGCGGCTGGTCGGGCCATTCATCTTCTTCGATCGCATGGGTCCGGCGATCCTGCGGGCAGGCCAGGCTCTCGATGTCCGTCCGCACCCGCATATCGGCCTGTCGACGGTGACTTATCTGTTCGACGGCAAGATCCGTCATCGCGATTCCCTGGGCACCGAAATGGTGATCCAGCCGGGCGACGTGAATTTGATGACCGCCGGCCGCGGCATCGTCCACTCCGAGCGCACGCCGGAGGAATTGCGTGGAGCGCCGATGTCGATCTCTGGCCTGCAAACATGGCTCGCCTTGCCCGATGGCAAGGAGGAAGTGGCCCCGGTCTTCGAGAACACCGCTGCCTTGCGGCTGCCCGAGATCGATGCCGAAGGCGTCCGCGGCCGCATCGTCATCGGCGATTTTCAAGGGTTGCGCTCCCCCGTGAGAGCCGATTCCGAGACACTGTACGCCGACCTTAGGCTGGCGCCGGGCGCCAGTATAAAGATTCCCGCCGACGCGGAAGAGCGCGCCATCTACACGCTGGAAGGCGAGGTCGCGATTTCGGGCGACGTCTTTCCGGCAGAGCGGTTGCTGGTGTTCCGGCCCGGTGACGAGATCATCATATCGTCGCACATCGGTGCGCATTTCATGCTTTTCGGCGGAGCCTCGCTTGGCTCGCAGCGCTACATCTGGTGGAATTTCGTCTCCTCGTCGAAGGAGCGCATCGAACAGGCCAAGCAGGAATGGAAGACGGGACGCTTCGATATCGTTCCTGGAGATGAGAAAGAGTTCATCCCGCTGCCGGAAAGCTGAGGAAATCGGCGAGGGGATCTGATTGATCCGCGTCACCGACACGCATTTACTTTCGCCGGCCGGCGGCTTATCCCGCCGTTGAACAGAAAGCCTGAGCACCCGTGAACGCAACGCCGCATACGCCGCTTCTCGACAAGGTCCGCATTCCGGCGGATCTGCGCGCGCTTGACGAGAGCGAATTGCCGCAACTGGCGTCCGAGCTTCGCCTCGAACTGGTCGACGCGGTGTCGCGCACCGGCGGCCATCTCGGCGCCGGCCTCGGCGTGGTCGAACTGACGGTGGCGCTGCATTACGTCTTCAACACGCCGGACGATCGGCTGATCTGGGATGTCGGCCACCAGGCCTATCCGCACAAGATCCTGACCGGCCGCCGCGACCGCATCCGCACATTGCGCCAGGAGGGCGGCCTGTCCGGCTTCACCCGCCGCGCCGAAAGCGAATACGACCCCTTCGGCGCCGCCCACTCCTCGACATCGATCTCTGCCGGCCTCGGCATGGCCGCCGCCCGCGACCTCTCCGGCGGCCGCAACAACGTCATCGCCGTCATCGGCGACGGCGCCATGTCGGCCGGCATGGCCTATGAGGCGATGAACAATGCCGGCGCGCTCGATGCCCGACTCATCGTCATCCTCAACGACAATGACATGTCGATCGCGCCGCCGACCGGCGCGATGAGCGCCTATCTGGCGCGGCTCGCCTCGGGCAAGGCTTATGCCGGCCTGCGCGACTTCGGCAAGAAGCTGACATCCTATCTCGGTAAGCGCGCCGATCGTGCGATCACAAGGGCGGTTGAGCATGCGCGCGGCTACGTCACCGGCGGCACGCTGTTCGAGGAGCTCGGGTTCTACCACATCGGCCCGATCGACGGTCACAATCTCGAGCATCTGATCCCTGTGCTGAAGAATGTCCGCGACAATGGCGAAGGCCCGGTGCTGATCCATGTCGTCACCCAGAAGGGCAAGGGCTATGCGCCGGCGGAAGCCGCCGCGGACAAGTATCACGGCGTCAACAAGTTCGACGTCATCACCGGCGCGCAGGCCAAGGCGCCGGCCAACGCACCGGCCTACACCAAGGTGTTCGCCGAGAGCCTGATCCAGGAAGCCCGCGAGGACGACCGCATCGTCGCTGTCACTGCCGCCATGCCGAGCGGCACAGGGCTTGATCTGTTCGGCGAAGTGTTCCCGTCACGGACCTTCGATGTCGGCATTGCCGAACAGCATGCTGTGACCTTCGCTGCCGGTCTCGCGACCGAAGGCTACAAGCCGTTCGCGGCGATCTATTCGACCTTCCTGCAACGCGCCTATGACCAGGTCGTCCATGACGTCGCGATCCAGAAACTGCCGGTGCGCTTCCCGATCGACCGCGCCGGCTTCGTCGGCGCCGATGGCGCCACCCATTGCGGCGCCTTCGACACCACCTTCCTGGCAAGCCTGCCGGGCTTTGTCGTGATGGCGGCGGCTGACGAGGCGGAACTGCGCCATATGGTGCGCACCGCCGCAAGCTATGATGACGGCCCGATCGCCTTCCGCTATCCGCGCGGCAATGGCGTCGGCGTCGACATGCCGGAGCGCGGCTCGGTTCTCGAACTCGGCAAGGGCCGCATCGTCAGGGAAGGCACAAAGGTGGCGCTGTTGTCCTTCGGCACGCGCCTGCAGGATTGCCTGATAGCTGCCGAGGAACTCGGCGCGGCCGGGCTTTCCACCACCGTTGCCGATGCCCGCTTCGCCAAGCCGCTCGACGAGGATCTGATCCGCCGGCTGGCCCGCTCGCACGAGGTTCTGGTCACGGTGGAGGAGGGCGCCATTGGCGGCTTCGCCAGCCATGTGCTGCAGTTCCTTGCCCATGAGGGATTGCTGGAAAGCGGCCTGAAGGTGCGCCCGCTGGTGCTGCCTGACGTGTTCACTGATCACGCCAAGCCGGAAAAAATGTATGCCGATGCCGGGCTCGATGCCACCGGCATCGTGCGCACCGTTTTCACCGCGCTCGATCATACGGCCCGCGCCCAGCGCGCCTGACTCAAAATCTGAAGCGCTTGAATCAGTTTGCCGGCTTGATTTCGTAACGCATTGTTAACACTGCCGTTTGGCGTTTTGCTTACCGTGTCCCTTGGCCGTTTTTCAACGGCGCCCTGCTAGACCGGCGTCAGGCAGGGAGACAAGAACAATGAAGACGCTTCTGTGCGGCGCGGCCCTCTTGGCCACCATAGTCGCGCCGGCCGCCGCCGAGACGCGCTATGATCGCAATCTCGAAAAGGCGGCGCTGGGCATCGTTGCCAGCAAGATGGGTGATATCCGCGGCGGCTTTTCCTACGAGCAGGTGCCGCAGCTTGTGGTCTTGCCGGATCCTGTTCCGCCGCCTGCCAATGCCACCGAGCATCCTGCTGTGCAGGCATCGGGGGGTCGCGACGACGGTTTGTCTCCGGCCGTCGAGCGCCAAGTGTCCCGCACCATCTTCTAGAACCACATGTCGCGCACGCAACGCCCGTCGCGGGGCAGGTCGTCATATGTGTCGAGGCCATCGAAATGGTCGATAGGCAGATCGGCGACCGCCTCGGGTGGCGCCAGCCTTACATTGACGGCGATGCGTGTGCGACCAGATTCCTCGGCGCGCAAACCACGCCAGGCGAGCACGCAGGCGCAGGTCGGGCAGAACAGGATTTCGAGCGACGGTGTGGCCTTTCCGGCGCGCGTATAGCTGTCCGTCGGTCCCGAAACGCGAATGCGTTCGTCGACATAGTCGTAGGCCCAGAGCACGCCATAGCGACGGCAGAGCGTGCAGTTGCAGGCCGTCACCGGCCCGGGATCGCCTTCCAGGGTCCAGTGGGTTGCGCCACAATGGCAGGTTCCCGTCAGCATTCGTTCCTCCTCCGAGTTCTGACAGCAAACGGCTCGCCTCCCTAACATTGTGCCGGACCCAAAGCGATTCCAGCAAGCCGCGGAGCGGCTTGACCCATTCGCCTGCGTGCGAGGATGTTCTTCGTCCGTCCCAATGTCCTTGCCTTCGCTGCCGGCTTTCGCCATGAAGGCCGATGAACTCGCCTCTGCCAGCCAGCACACGCCAGCGGCTCGACGACCTGCTCGTCCAGCGCGGCCTGTTTGCCAGCCGTTCGCGTGCCCGCGACGCGGTCGAGCGTGGCACGGTGACGGTTGACGGCACCATTGCCCGTAAACCCGGTCAGAACGTCTCGCCGCAATGCCTTGTTGCCATCGATGATCCGGCGCAAGGCTATGTCTCGCGCGCGGCCCTGAAGCTCATCGGCGGGCTCGATCACTTCAGCCTCGATCCGGCCGGCCGCGAGGCCATCGACATCGGCGCCTCGACCGGTGGCTTCACCCAGGTGCTGCTGGAGCGTGGTGCCTCCCATGTCACCGCGATCGACGTCGGGCACGGCCAGATGCATCCCGATGTCGGCAAGGACCCGCGCGTGACGGTTATCGAGGGACTGAATGCGCGTGACCTCACCGCCGCGGATCTTGCCGGCCGCATTCCGGATTTCATCGTCTCCGACGTCAGCTTCATCTCGCTGAGACTGGCGCTGCCGCCGGCGCTTGCGATTGCCAAACCTGGGGCTGCCGCGGTCTTTCTGGTCAAGCCGCAATTCGAGGCGGGTCGCGAGGCGATCGGCAAGGGCGGCCTGTTGAAGGACCCCTTCGATGCCGCCCGCGTCGCCGGCCTGCTGCAGGATTGGCTGGACGCCGTTCCGGGCTGGCGTTCGCTCGGCCTGCATCTGTCGCCGATCGAAGGCGGCGACGGCAATCGCGAATTCCTGCTTGGTGGGATCAAGGATCGATGAGCGCGCGCTTCACCATCAAAAAGCTTGGCGCCCAGGGTGACGGCATTGCCGAAACCGAAAGCGGCGATCTGTTCATCCCCTTCACGCTGCCTGGCGAGACCGTTACCGCCGCGCGCGAACGGGATCGTGCAGCGCTGATGGCGGTGCTGGCAGCCTCGCCGCTGCGCATCGAACCCGCCTGCCGCCATTTCACCGAATGCGGCGGCTGCGCCCTCCAGCATTTCGAGGCCGAAGCCTATCGCCAGTGGAAGCGCGAGAAGGTGGTGCACGCCCTGAAGGGCATCGATTGCGGCATTGACGAACTGGTCGCCTGCGCGGCGCACACGCGCCGCCGCGTCGTGCTTGCCGCCCGACGCAGCGAGACGGGCATGCTGCTCGGCTTCAATCGCCATTTGTCACCGGAAATCATTTCCATATCGGAATGTCCGATCTCGCTGCCCGAGATCGTCGCAGCACTCGACCGGTTGAGGGCGCTCGCCGACTTGATATGCGCCACCACCAAATCGTTCCGGATGGCGGTCACGGTGACGGGTTCCGGCCTCGACGTCGCGGTGCATGAGTCCGGCAAGCTCGGCGAACACCAGCGCCGCATCGCCTCCAATTTTGTCCTGGCGCAAGGCTTTGCCAGGCTGTCCATCGATGACGAGATCGTCATCGAGCCGAGGAAGCCCGTGGTGATGTTCGGCAGCGTCGCTGTCGCCGTGCCGCCCGGCGCCTTCCTGCAGGCGACCGAGGCAGCCGAGCAGGCCATGGCCGAGATCGTAGGCACGCATCTGAAACGCGCCAAGAAGGTCGCCGATCTTTTCGCCGGTTGCGGCAGCTTTGCCTTGCGGTTGGCCGCCAAGTCGGAAGTCCATGCGGTTGAGGGCGATGCGGCGGCTCTCTCGGCGCTCGATCGGGGGGCACGATTCGCGACCGGCCTGAAGCGGGTGACGGGCGAGCGCCGCGACCTGTTCCGCCGGCCGCTGACATTCAAGGAGTTGAACGCCTTCGACGGCCTTGTCTTCGATCCGCCGCGCGCGGGTGCCGAAGACCAGTCGAAGCAGATCGCCCGCTCGGATGTTCCCTTCGTTGCCGCGGTGTCCTGCAATCCGGTGACGCTGGCTCGCGACCTGCGCATCCTCATCGACGGCGGCTATCAACTGAAGAGCGTGACGCCCATCGACCAGTTCCTGTGGTCGCCCCATGTCGAGGCGGTCGCCCTGCTGGAAAAGCCCAGGAGAAGGCGCGGCTGAGACCGGCCCGTGATCACGTTTCGTTGAGACCGGGCACTTCGGCCTCTCCCGGCCCAAAGCGGCCGGATTGACGCCGCAAAGCCGCCTTCTTGTGCCAGCCTAGTCCGGTTGGGGCGGAAGATTCGGCACTCTCACTGACGGATGATCGTAATGCGGACGGTCTCGAAACTTCTCGCTTTCTTCCTCGCCCTCTCCATTTTCGCGTTCGGGCCGACAGCCCTGGCGCTGGCGCAAAGCCAGAAGCGCCTTGCCTTCGTCATCGGCAACGCCGCCTATCCGGCGGGCGCGCTGGCGACGCCGGCCAACGATGCCGGCCTGATTGCCCAGACATTGCAAGCGGCGGGGTTCGACGTGGTCGGCGCGCGCGACGTCGACCAGGAATCGCTGCGCGGCGCCTATCGCGATTTCCTCGCCAAGGTGACGGCAGCCGGTCCCGACGCCGTGGTGTTTGTCTATCTGGCCGGCCAGGGCCTGCAGTTCGAGGGCGAGAACTATTTCGCGCCCGTCGATGCCCAGATCGCCAACGCCGCTGACGTGCCGATGGCCGCGGTGCGGATCTCCGACCTCACCAAGCCGCTTGCAGCGCTGCCGACCAAGGTCAACATCGTCGTGCTAGATGCGGCGCGGCCAAACTCCTTCGCCAAATCGAACCAGCCGCTGGCTGGCGGCCTTGCACTGGTCGATCCCGACCCGAACATGCTGATCGCCTTCAACGCCGCCCCGGGCACGGTCGCGCCGGAAGGCAAAGGACCTTACGGCGCCTATGCGCAGGCGCTTGCCGAGATGATCAGGGATGGCGGCCTGCAGCTTGGTGATGTTTTCGACCGCACGCGCCTGCGCGTCAACGAGGTGACGCAGGGTGCGGAGTTGCCCTGGAACGCCTCCAAGATCACGGAGCCTTTCGTCTTCTTCGACCGCGGGCCGGATGCCCCGCCGCAGCAGGTGTCGTCAGCGGAGGTCGGCGCCATGCGGACCAAGGAAATCCGCGACTTCGATGCGCATGATGCCTATATCGCGGCTCTCGATCGCGACACGATGCGTGGCTACGAGGATTTTCTGGTCGCCTATCCCCACGATCCGATGGCCAGGCGCGTGCGCGCGATCCTGGCGGCGCGGCGCGAGGCGATCACCTGGCGCCAGACCTGGCTGAGGGACACGCCCGAAGCCTACTGGTCCTATCTCGATCGCTATCCGCACGGTCCGCACGCCTGGGACGCAAGGCGCAGGCTCGAGCATTTCGACGCCGCGCTTGAACCGCCGCAGGGTTTTACCGTCTACGCCTACGACGTGCCGCCGCCACCGCCCGATGAGATCGTCTATGTCGACCGGCCCGTGCTCTATTTCGACGACCCGGAATTCGATTTCGCGCCACCGCCACCCGTGGCGGTCATCTTCCTGCCGCCGCGGCCGCGCGACTTCATTGAACTGGCACCACCGCCGCCGCCAGTCGGAATCTTCCTTCTGCCGACGCCTGTTTTCGTGCCGGTGCCTGCCTGGGTTAACCCGCCGCGTGATATCTCCCCGCCGCCGAACGACGTCATCTTCAACAACATCCACAACACAACGATCATCAACAACACGACGATCAACGAGAACAACAACCAGGGCGGTGGCCTCACCACCGGCCAGAAACTGACTGCTGGCGCCGTGGGCCTAGGTGCGGCGGCGCTGGCAACGAAGGTCGCGTTGCCGGCCTTCCTGCAGAAAAAGGAAACCGTGCTGTCCAAGCAGAATCCCGGTGGCCTCCCGTTGAAGCCGGGGCAGGGTGGCCAGCAGCCGGGCGGTGTCACGCCGCTGTCGAAGACATTGCCTGCCAACAAGCTGACGGGTCATGCCTTGCCCGGCGCCGACGGCAACACGCTGCCGCTCGTCAATGGCAAGCCGGTGCTGAATGGGCAGAACCTGCCCAACAACCCGAATCTGCCGAAGCAGAACCCGGGCGGCCTCCCGCTGAAGCCGGGGCAGGGTGGCCAGCAGCCGGGCGGTGTCACGCCGCTGTCGAAGACATTGCCTGCCGACAAGCGGACGGGTCATGCCTTGCCCGGCGCCGACGGCAACACGCTGCCGCTCGTCAATGGCAAGCCGGTGCTCAATGGACAGAACCTGCCCAACAACCCAAACCTGCCGAAGAACAAGTCCAGGAAGCTCCTGAACAATCAGGCCACGGCAGGTGGAAACGCCGTGACCGGCAACCCGGTGGTTAATGGGCAAAACGGGGCCAATGGCCAGGGCAATGGGCAAGGCCAGAATGGTACCGGCAAGACCGGCAAGGATGCCAAGTTGCGCAAGATTCCGGGCGCCAACGGCACGTCCGCGGCGAATGGGGTGAACAACCCACCAGCGCTTATTGGCCAGAATTCAGGCCAGAACCCGCCCAACGGCAAGTTCAAGAAGCTTCACAATCAGGGCGGCGGCCAGACGAACGGTCAGGCCAATGGGCAAGGCAATGGGGCACAGGGCAATGGCAACGGTCCCAAATTCCACAGTTTGCCTGCCAACGGAAATGGTGGTGGCAATGTCCAGCAGAAATTCAAGGTCAACAACGGCAACCCGCAGCTGAAGGTGCAGGGTCAGCCCAGGCCGCAGAGGCCGGAGTTCCACGCCCAGCCGAAGCAGCAAATGCAGCAGCAGGTGCAGCGGCAGGCACAGCCAAGGCCGCCGCAGCCGCAGCCGCCGGCCGTCAAGAAGCCGTCTTGCGGGCACCCCAATGAGCCCGCTTGCAAGAAATAGCGCATGTCGGCCAGAGGTGGTTCGGCCTGGGTCGGGACATGCATGAGACAAAGGCTTGAAACGCGTCGCTGGTCGCGTTGTGTGAGGTAACCGGCCGTGTCGGCCGGCGACAAAACATGGCGGGCCGTGGCGGTTACCCCGCGATCAGATCACAACTGCGTGGTTGGCCACGACCAAGATTGCGCAGTGCCTCGGCCCGCTGGTACCCAGTCGGCGCCGGGGGGTCTCAACGGAGTGAGCACAATGAGGATTGCAAGCGTTCTGACGTCCATCGCCCTGGCCGGGTTCATAGCGACGGGAGTCGCCGCGGCAGCGACGACAGCAGCGACCACGACCACGGCTGCCCCGGCCGCCACCACGGCCGCCCCGGCGAAGAAATCGGCGGCCTCTGCCATGACGCCGGAGAAGACCGCGATTTCCAAGCAATGTTCCGCACTCGCGGACGCCAAGAAGCTCCACGGCAAGGCGCGCGAGAAGTTCCGGGCCGATTGCAAGAAGAACGGTGGCAAGGCCACCTGATCAACAGCTGATTTCGGCTATTGCCGCCAGCCTAGGCTGGCGGCAATTCCTTCATCCCGAGCGCTGAAACTCATCGGACGTCGGTGGCGCCTGGACTGCTACGGCCATAAAGGTTGCTCAATCTACGAGCTTGGCAACGTTCGTGAGGGTCTGCGGCGTGCCGCCCCGCTGGTTGATCGACACCCAGATATTCGGGTTCTGCTGCGACTGGCGTTTCACGAAGTAGTAGCCGGTCGCGTTCCACGGCCTGATTTCGTCGACCAGATTGTCCAGGACCAGATCGCCCTTGTCGGTTTTCACCGTCAGGATGGTGTGGCCTTCATTGTCGAGGTCGTGCACCACGGTCATCAGCAGCGCCTGCCGGGGGAACCCGGCCTCCTGAAGAAGCTTGCGCTTGTAGAGTGCGTAGATCTTGCAGTCACCCTTACCGTCAACCGGGTAATCCCAGTGGTCCGCCATCGTGCCCCAGTGGTCGAAATTGCTGACGGGCTTGATGGAACTGTTCGCCTTTTGATTTATCCGCTTCAGAGTGCGCAGGTTCTGCGCGGTCAGCTTGACGTTCGTGGCCGGCAGAGCGGGCACCTTGCACTCTTTTGGCCGGCGATGGCAGAAATCGACCCAGCCGTAGGGGACGCTGGTAGGACCACCGACCGTGACGGCAGAAGATTGCGTCGATCGCACTTTGAACCACGTCGACTGTGCTGCTGCCGGAGCGGCTTGCAGCGCTGTCGCGCCGATCAACGAAACCAAGCCAAGCAGGATTGACGAAGTCAGGACCGAAGAATGCCGCATTGCCGAAACCACCATCGCAACGAGGAACTGGTGCTGCGTCGTGCGCAAAAAGGCAGCCCAGGCAGTTTAACAGTTACTAATTTCCTAATGCGAATTGTGTTCACTTCAAGGTGATGATCGCGGACGATCTGGTTGGCATCAATCGCTAACGCGGCGTCGGGGTGCTTCGGCGAGCACCCCCGCATCCATTTCTCCCAGCATCTGCCGCCGCCGCATGTTGTAGAAATCCTGCACCTTGGCGGGGTCGCGAGCAAAGCCTTCGGGCGTCGCAACGTCCTCAAGGTTGAATTTGGCCCAGACACCATCGGGATCGCGAAAGGTCGCGACGCCCGATTCCGCCGAAATGCCGGCGCCCGTCAGGATGACGATCTTGGATCTGGACATTGTCAGGCCGCCCCAACTCGGAAACATCACTTTGGCGGGCGATGTTACCGGAACGGCCCGAGCCTCAAACCCTGGTGCCGCCCACCGTCATCTGGTTCATCCTGAGATGCGGCTGGCCGACGCCGACCGGCACGCCCTGTCCGGCCTTGCCGCACATGCCGATGCCATTGTCGAGCTTCATGTCGTTGCCGACCATCGAGACGCGGTGCATGGCGTCGGGCCCGTTGCCGATCAGCATGGCGCCCTTGATCGGCTGCGTCACCTTGCCGTTCTCGATCATGTAGGCCTCGGTGCAGCCGAACACGAATTTGCCTGAGGTGATGTCGACCTGGCCGCCGCCGAAGGAGACGGCGTAGATGCCGTTCTTGACCGAGGCGATGATCTCGTCCGGTTCCATGTCGCCTGACGTCATGTAGGTGTTGGTCATGCGCGGCATCGGTTGGTGCGCGTAGCCTTCGCGCCTTCCGTTGCCGGTGGCTTTCATGCCCATCAGTCGTGCGTTCTGCCGGTCCTGCATGTAGCCGACCAGTTTGCCGTCCTGGATCAGCACGTTGCGGGCCGAGGGCGTGCCTTCATCGTCGACGGTGAGCGAGCCGCGCCGCTCCGGGATGGTGCCGTCGTCGACGACGGTGACGCCCTTGGCGGCGACCTGCTGGCCCAGCAGGCCGGCGAAGGCCGAGGTCTTCTTGCGGTTGAAATCGCCTTCCAGCCCGTGCCCGACGGCCTCGTGCAGCATGACGCCCGGCCAGCCGCTGGACAGCACGATGTCGAATGTGCCGGCCGGAGCTGGGATGGCCTCGAGATTGACCAGCGCCTGCCTCAGCGCTTCCTTGGCGGCATGCTTCCAGCTGTCCTCGATCAGGAAGTCGCCAAATGCCTTGCGTCCGCCCATGCCGTAGGAGCCGCTTTCCTGGCGGTCACCGTCGCCGACGACGACCGAGACGTTGATGCGGACCAGCGGCCTGATATCGCGCACCATCTGGCCGTCGGCGCGCACGATCTCGACATGCTGCCAGGACGCGGCGAGCGAGGCCGTCACCTGGCGCACGCGTGGATCCTCGGCGCGCAGCCAGGCGTCGATTTCCTGCAGCAGCTTTGCCTTGGCCTCGAAGGAGGGCGAGGGGATCGGGTTCTCGTCGCCGTAGAGATGGCGGTTGGTGCGGGCGGGCGCGGCGGCAAGCGTTCCGGAATAGCCGCCCTTGACGGTCGAGACCGCAGCGGCCGCGCGCAGCAGCGAGGCTTCGGAGAGGTCGCTCGAATGGGCGTAGCCGCTGGCTTCACCCGCGACGGCACGCAGGCCAAAGCCCTGGTCGGTGTTGAAATTGGCGGTCTTCAGCCGGCCATTGTCGAACATCAGCGCCTCGCTCTCGCTGTATTCGAGAAACAGTTCGCCGTCGTCGGCGCCGTTGATGGTGTCGGCGACGATCTGCTTGATGCGATCGTCGGAAATATCGAATTGGCCGATCAGGCTGTTCATGGCGCGTCCGTCCGTGGGAAGATTGCTTTCCCCCGATGTAGGCGCGAAGCCGCGCTCGCACAATCGGCAATGACGATCGGCGTCGGCGAATGACGACGGCCAGCCGATGCGGCATTCAGATGCGGCATTCAGGAGAGCTGCGTCAGAACCTGGTTCTGCGCCAAGCTCGGGATCAGGGAAGGGCGGCGAAGCCGTCGGCAAAACCCTTGAGGTCGACAGGGATGCCGATGCCTTCTTCCGGCGTCTGGAAGACGATGAACGTCGCCGACGTGCCGGTCTTCAGCGTGTCGAGCAGCGGCTTTTCGAGGATGACCTCGGCATAGCAGCCGTCCTGGAAGCAGCGCACGAAATAGGCGCGGCCAATGTCCTTTCCGTCGACATTGAGGCCGAGCCCGTTCGGCAAAAGCACGCCGAGCGGCGCCAGCACCCGCAGGATCTCGGCCTTGTTGTCGGCGGTGCGCAGCACGACCACCGACAGCCCCATCTCCGGACGGTCCTCGGCGACGACATTCTGCATCATCACGCATTGTTCGGAGGTGGCGCCCGCCGGCGTGTCGCAGATGATCGACCAGGCGCCATGCGTCGAGCGCACCGTGCCGCTCGGCTGGGCGGCATTGGCCTGACCGGCCACGAACAGACCGGCTGCGGACAAAGCGGCAAGAAACATGGCCTTGACCAAGGTGCTCGAAAGCTCCGGTCTCGTATGCCCCAGTCTCGAAAGCCAAGAGTTCATGACGGCTCCATTGCGAATCACGGCACTTTAAGCCGCGCCAATGCCAAGTAAAGGACGAGACCGCTGCCGAACTGTCCCGAAACAGGCAATACAGCGCTTTTCTCTGTCAAATTCGCCTGAATTACGACGCATCGCGCACCTCGCCAACATGAGGCGAGCAGCCTGCCGGACATACGCGATTCGCCGCCATCGCCGCTGCCCCGGAAGAGCCGTCTCACCTTGCGCGCAAAAATGCCGCACAGTTTCCTCCGCTCCTTTCTTGCGGAGGGAAAAAGAGTATGGTTTGAACCAGTTTGAGACTGTCGGGATTCCCGTCCCGGCATTGTTCGTTATTCTCGTTGGCACCGCCGCGAGGAACTGGGAGACGAAGAGGGCGATGAGAAATTTCCTAGCAGACGCCAAGTTTCTAGCCAGTGCTGGGGCTGCCACCGCGCTTTTCGCGGTCACGTCCGCCCATGCAGACCAGCCCGTGGCGTGGGAGACGACCTTCCAGGCGCCGGCGACCGACATGATGCGGCAGATCGAATGGTTCGGGAACTACACGATGTGGTTCATCGTCCCGATCACCATTCTGGTGCTGCTTCTCCTCGCCTACTGCATCGTCAGGTTCCGCGCGAGCGCAAACCCGGTTCCCTCCAAGACCAGCCACAACACGCTGATCGAGGTGATCTGGACCGTCGGCCCGGTCGTGATCCTGCTCTGTCTCGCCATCCCCTCGTTCCAGCTCCTGACCGCGCAGTACACTCCGCCGGAAGAAGCCAAGCTGACCGTCAAGGCGACCGGCAACCAGTGGAACTGGGACTATGAATACCAGACCGACAACACGCTCTCCTTCAATTCGGCCATCCTCCAGGATGGCGACCGCGCCAAGGCCGGCAAGGAGGATCGCAAGGTCTATCCGCGCCTGCTCGCCGTCGACAATGAGCTGGTGGTGCCGGTCAACACGATGACGCGCGTGCTCGTCACCGCGACCGACGTGATCCACTCCTTCGCCATGCCGTCCTTCGGCATCAAGATCGACGCCATTCCGGGGCGCACCAACGAGACCTGGTTCAAGGCGGAGAAGGAAGGCCTCTATTACGGTCAGTGCTCGCAGCTTTGCGGCAAGGACCACGCCTTCATGCCGATCGCCATTCGTGTCGTCTCCGACGCGCAGTTCAAGACCTGGCTGGCTGCGGCCAAGACCGATCTGCCCGGCGCCAACAAGACGCTGATGGCCGAGGTCGATGGCCAGAACAAGGTAGCGGCCGCCGGCAATTGATGCCGCGGGTTAGCAAGATTTAGGGAACGGAGCGGAACATGGCAGACGCTGCAGCTCACGACAGCCACGACCACAAGCCTTATCATGGCTGGGTGCGCTGGGTCTATTCGACCAACCACAAGGACATCGGCACGCTCTACCTGATCTTCGCGATCATGGCTGGCATCATCGGCGGCGCGCTGTCGGTCGCCATCCGCATGGAGCTGCAGGAGCCTGGCATCCAGATCTTCAGCGGTCTGGCGCAGATGGTCTACGGCATGAACGGTGACGCAGCGGTCGACGGCGGCAAGAGCATGTACAATGCCTTCGCCACCGCGCATGCGCTGATCATGATCTTCTTCATGGTCATGCCGGCGCTGATCGGCGGCTTCGCCAACTGGATGGTGCCGATCATGATCGGTGCGCCCGACATGGCGTTCCCGCGCATGAACAACATCTCCTTCTGGCTGCTGCCGCCGGCCTTCATCCTGCTGCTCACCTCGATGTTCGTGCCGAGCGCGCCGGGCGCCTACGGCGTCGGCGGCGGCTGGACGCTCTATCCGCCGCTGTCGACCTCGGGTCAGCCGGGCCCGGCCATGGATCTGGCGATCCTGTCGATCCACATCGCCGGTGCCTCGTCGATCCTCGGCGCCATCAACTTCATCACCACCATCTTCAACATGCGCGCTCCGGGCATGACGCTGCACAAGATGCCGCTGTTCGCCTGGTCGGTGCTGGTCACTGCCTTCCTGCTGCTGCTGTCCCTGCCGGTCCTGGCCGGTGGCATCACCATGCTGCTCACCGACCGCAATTTCGGCACCACCTTCTTTGCCCCCGATGGCGGCGGCGATCCGCTGCTGTTCCAGCACCTGTTCTGGTTCTTCGGCCATCCGGAAGTGTACATCCTGATCCTGCCGGGCTTCGGCATCATCAGCCATATCGTCTCGACCTTCTCGAAGAAGCCGGTGTTCGGTTATCTCGGCATGGCATACGCCATGGTCGCGATCGGCGCCGTCGGCTTCATCGTCTGGGCGCACCACATGTATACGACCGGCCTGTCGCTCGACACGCAGCGCTACTTCGTTTTTGCCACCATGGTCATCGCGGTGCCGACGGGCGTGAAGATCTTCTCTTGGATCGCGACGATGTGGGGCGGGTCGATCTCGTTCAAGACGCCGATGCTGTGGGCGTTGGGCTTCATCTTTCTGTTCACCATCGGCGGCGTCACCGGCGTCCAGCTGGCCAATGCCGGCCTCGACCGCTCGCTGCACGACACCTATTTCGTCATCGCCCACTTCCACTACGTGCTGTCGCTGGGCGCGGTGTTCGCCATCTTCGCCGGCTGGTACTACTGGTTCCCCAAGATGACCGGCTACATGTATTCGCCCGTGATCGCCAACACCCACTTCTGGGTCACCTTCGTCGGCGTCAACCTGATCTTCTTCCCGCAGCACTTCCTTGGCCTGGCCGGCATGCCGCGCCGCACCATCGACTATCCGGACGCGTTTGCCGGCTGGAACTACGTGTCGTCGATCGGCTCTTATATCTCGGCCGTCGGCGTGGTGATCTTCCTCTACGGCGTGTTCGAAGCCTTCCAGAAGAAGCGGATCGCCGGCGCCAACCCATGGGGCGAGGGTGCCACCACGCTCGAATGGCAGCTGCCTTCGCCGCCGCCGTTCCACCAGTGGGAGCAGCTGCCGAAGATCAAGTAAGGCGGCTCCCGCCCGAATACAAAACCGCCGGCCCGCCGGCGGTTTTGGCCAACGGAATGATGGACTGAGTACGCATGGCCCTAGTCGACGAAACCAGCATTGACGAAGCGGGCTTCCGCATGTCGGAAGCGACGGCGGGCGATTTCTTCGCCCTGCTGAAGCCGCGCGTCATGTCGCTGGTAGTGTTCACGGCGTTTGTCGGGCTTGTCGCCGCCCCGGTGACCATCAACCCGCTGCTGGCTGTGATCGCCATCCTGTCCATCGCCATTGGCGCCGGCGCCTCGGGCGCGCTCAACATGTGGTACGACGCCGACATCGACGCGGTGATGACCAGGACCGCAAGCCGTCCGGTGCCGTCCGGCCGCATCCAGCCGCACGAGGCGCTCAGCTTCGGCCTGGTGCTGTCGGTGCTGTCGGTGATGACGCTCGGCGTGCTGGTCAACTGGCTGTCGGCGACGCTGCTGGCCTTCACCATCTTCTTCTATGCCGTCGTCTACACGATGTGGCTGAAGCGCTGGACGCCGCAGAACATCGTCATCGGCGGCGCGGCCGGCGCCATTCCGCCGGTGATCGGCTGGGCCGCGGTGACCGGATCGGTCAGCCTCGAAAGCATCGTCCTGTTCCTGATCATCTTCCTGTGGACGCCGCCGCATTTCTGGGCGCTCGCGCTGTTCAAGTCGGGGGACTATGAGCGTGCCGGCATCCCGATGATGCCCAATGTCGCCGGCCACGCGTCGACCCGCCGTCAGATTTTCGCTTATGCACTGGTGCTGGCCCCGGTCGGCGTGGCGCCGTGGCTGCTCGGCTACACGACGCCTTTCTATGGCGTGGCCGCCATGCTGCTTGGGGTTGGCTTTGTCTGGTATGCGTGGAAAGTGCTCGGTATGGCCGACGACGACCGCGCCATGAAGCCGGCCAAGGCGCTGTTCGCCTATTCGTTGCTTTATCTCTTCGCCATCTTCGCTGCCTACCTGGCCGACAGCGTTGTCGAACGCGCGCTTGCCATGGGTGGGGCATGATCATGGTCGAGGAAAAGCTTGAGAGGGTCACCTTGACCGAGCGTCAGAGGAAGGCCCAGCGCAGCCGGTCCATCGCGATCGGCGTGGCGCTGGCGGTGCTTGTCGTCATTTTCTACATCGCCACGATCATCAAGTTCGGCCACAATCTGGGCACGATGTGATGAGCGTCGAGACGTCCAAAAAACCGACCGGCAAGAACAGCAACCGCATCGTCGCTGCGGTGTGCCTTGCCTTCTTCACAGGCATGATCGGCATGGCCTATGCCGCCGTGCCTCTCTACAAAATGTTCTGCCAGGCGACCGGCTATGGCGGCACGACGCAACGTGTCGAGAAGCAGTATGCCGGCCGTGTGCTCGACCGTGAGATCACAGTGCGTTTCGACGCCAATGTTGCCGGTGTGCCGTGGGAATTCCAGCCGGTCCAGCGCTCGATGACCATGAAGATAGGCGAGACCGTGCAGGCGCATTATCAGGCGACCAACAAGTTCGATCGCCCCGTCACCGGCCGCGCCACCTTCAACGTGCAGCCGGAATTGGCGGGCCCGTATTTCAACAAGGTCGAGTGTTTCTGCTTTACCGATACGTCGCTGAAGCCTGGCGAGACGCTGGACATGCCGGTCCTGTTCTACGTGGACCCCGATATCGTGAATGTGCCGGAACTGAAGGACGTGAAGACGATCACGCTGTCCTACACGATGTTCCCGGCCGAGAAGAACAAGCCGGTTGCCTCTTCGGAGCCGGTACAAGGCACCAGCAAGACAGTTTCAGATACCGAAGCAAATCTCGGGGGTTGATATGGCAGACGCGCACGCAAAACCACAGCATGACTATCATCTGGTCAATCCGAGCCCATGGCCTTTCCTGGGATCGGTAGGCGCACTCGTCACCGCCTTTGGCGGCGTCTGCCTCATGGAGTATTTGAAGGGCGGCTCCTTCCCGATCTTCGGCCACAACATCGCCAATCCGTGGCTGTTCTTCATCGGCCTGGTGATCGTCCTCTACACCATGTTCGCCTGGTGGTCGGACACGATCAAGGAAGCGCATGAGGGCCATCACACGCGTGTCGTGTCGCTGCATCTGCGCTACGGCATGATCATGTTCATCGCGTCTGAGGTGATGTTCTTCGTCGCCTGGTTCTGGGCCTATTTCGACGCCAGCCTTTTTGCCGGTGAGGTGCAGAACTATGCGCGCCACACATTTACCGGTGGTGTCTGGCCGCCGAAGGGCATGGAGGTTCTCGACCCCTTCCACCTGCCGCTCTACAACACCATCATCCTGCTGCTGTCGGGCACCACGGTCACCTGGGCGCACCATTCGCTTATCCATGGCGATCGCAAGGGCCTGATCAACGGCCTGGTGCTGACCGTCGGCCTCGGCATGCTGTTCACCATGGTGCAGGCCTACGAGTACATACACGCTCCGTTTGGCTTCAAGGATTCCATCTACGGCGCCACCTTCTTCATGGCGACCGGCTTCCACGGGTTCCATGTCATCATCGGCACCATCTTCCTGCTGGTCTGCCTGATCCGCGCGATGAAGGGTGATTTCACCCCCAAGCAGCATTTCGGCTTCGAGGCGGCCGCCTGGTACTGGCACTTCGTCGATGTGGTCTGGCTGTTCCTGTTCTCGGCGATCTATGTCTGGGGATCGGCTGGTGCGGTGATCGAAGGCCACTGATCCGGCCTTTGGGATTTTGATTTCAAGAAGGCGGCCGCGGCGACGTGGCCGCCTTCTTCTTTTCGGCGCAATGATCGCCGATCGGTTGCCCATGCGGCAGACAATTCCCTGGGCGATTTGCGCGTTCATCCTCCTGGCATTTCCGGCCTTTGCGGCGGAGCAGGTCGATCTGGTGCGTGTCCACAAGGCGGAGCGGCTACTGGAACTGATCGGCGACGGCAAGGTCGTGCGCCGCTACGGCATTGCGCTTGGCGGGGATCCCGTCGGCCATAAGCACCAGGAGGGCGACCAGCGCACGCCCGAGGGGCGCTATATGCTCGATTGGCGCAACCCCAACAGCATCGCGCACAGATCGATCCACATCTCCTATCCCAGTGCCGACGATCTGGTGGCGGCAAAGGCGCGCAATGTCGACGTCGGTGGCATGATCATGATCCACGGCCAGCCCAATGGTTTCGGCTGGTGGGGCTGGCTGCTTCAATTGGTCGACTGGACTGATGGCTGCATTGCCGTTACGGACTCCGACATGGACGAAATCTGGGCAATGGTGGCCGATGGGACACCGATAGAGATCGAGCAGTAGCGATGAGTGAAGACAAGGCGATCTGGCCTCCGATCGATCCGATTTCGGCCGGCCTGCACGGCCGCTGCCCGCGCTGCGGCGAAGGGCGGCTGTTTTCCGGCTTCCTCACCGTCGGCAAACGCTGCATCAATTGCGGCCTCGATTATTCCTTCGCCGATGCGGGCGATGGACCGGCGGTCTTCGTCATCCTGATCATCGGCTTCATCATCGTCGGCCTGGCGCTCTGGGTCGAGGTGACGCTGAGCCCGCCGCTGTGGCTGCATCTGCTGGTCTGGATCCCGCTGGCCCTGGTGCTGTGCCTGACGGCGCTGCGGCTGATCAAGGGCGTGCTGCTCACTCTCCAATATGCCAACAAGGCGGCCGAAGGCCGGCTGGACCGCGGCGAATGAGCGAGGCAGCCATCAAAGGTGCCGGCCGTTCGCGGCCACGATCGGCATTGCTGCTCGGCCTTGGCCTGGTGCTGCTTTTGATCCTGCTGGCGCTCGGCACCTGGCAGGTCCAGCGCCTGCACTGGAAGGAAGGTCTCCTGCAGACCATCGACCAGCGCACGCATTCTGCGCCGCTGCCGCTAGCCGAAGTCGAGAAGGAATTCGCCTCCACCGGCGACGTCGACTACACGCCGGTCACGGTCTCCGGCACGTTCCTGCATTCGGGCGAACGGCATTTCTACGCGACCTGGGAAGGTGATGCCGGCTTCAACGTCTACACGCCGCTTGCCCTCGATGATGGCCGCTTCGTGCTGATCAATCGTGGTTTCATACCCTATGATCTGAAAGACCCGGCCAAGCGCGCCAAGGGGCAGATCCCAGGCAAGGTGACCATCACCGGGCTTGCCCGCAATCCGTTGCCGGCAAAGCCGTCGATGATGCTTCCCGACAATGACGTGGCAAAGAACATCTTCTACTGGAAGGACCGCGACGCCATGGCGGCGAGCGCCGGCCTGCCGGCCGGGTTCACGCTGGTGCCGATCTTCATCGATGCCGACAAGACGCCGAATCCCGGCGGTCTGCCGATCGGCGGCGTCACCATCATCGACCTGCCGAACAGCCATCTGCAGTATGCGATGACCTGGTATGGGCTTGCCGCGGCACTGGCCGCAGTGCTCATCCTGCGGCTTCGCCGTCCCGCGAAAGAAGAATGACCGCGCGCGACGCCCCCTTTCTACCGACGCCCTTGACAGGGCAGGGCTAGGCACCTCATTTCGGCGCTGACGAACCGGCCAGGATCTAATGCATCAGACAACCAACAAGCCTCCGCTGACGATCCGGCTCTGCCAGCCGCGCGGTTTCTGCGCCGGCGTCGACCGTGCCATCCAGATCGTCGTGCTGGCGCTGAAGAAATACGGCGCGCCGGTCTATGTCCGCCACGAGATCGTGCACAACCGTTACGTTGTCGAAGGGCTGCAAAGCCTCGGCGCCGTCTTCATTGAGGAACTTTCCGAGATCCCGGCCGAACACCGGCAGTCGCCGGTCGTCTTCTCGGCGCACGGCGTGCCGAAATCGGTGCCGGCGGACGCGCAGGCGCGCAACCTGTTCTATCTCGACGCTACCTGCCCGCTGGTCTCCAAGGTCCACAAACAGGCGATGCGCCATCAGCGGCTTGGCCGCCATGTGCTGTTGATCGGCCACGCCGGGCACCCCGAGGTGATCGGCACCATGGGCCAATTGCCGGACGGCGCTGTCACGCTGGTCGAGACCGAGGCCGATGCCGCCAGGCTCGTGCCCGCCGATCCGAAGGCGCTTGGCTTCGTCACCCAGACCACACTATCGGTCGAGGACACCGCCGGCATTATCCGTGCGCTGCGGGAGCGCTTTCCCGATCTGTATGCGCCGGCGGCGGAATCAATCTGCTACGCAACCACCAACCGCCAGGAAGCGGTCAAGGACACCGCCCCTGGCGCAGATCTCTACCTGATCGTCGGCGCTCCCAATTCCTCCAATTCGCGGCGCCTTGTCGAAGTGGCCGAGCGTGCCGGCGCCACAATGTCGCTTCTCGTGCAGCGCGCAGCCGAGATTCCGTGGAATGACATCGGCAACATTTCGACGCTCGGCCTGTCGGCAGGGGCATCGGCGCCGGAGATCATCGTCGACGAAATCATCGACGCGTTCCGCCAGCGCTTCGATGTCACCATCGACCTCGCCATCACGGCCACCGAAACAGAGGATTTTCCGGTCATGCGGGTACTGCGCGATGTCGAACTGACGCCGGCCGATATGGCCTTCGTCAATGGGGCCGCGTAAGGCGGATGGCGGTCTATACCGACGTTGCGGAGGGCGAACTCGGCGCTTTCCTGAAGCACTATCCGGTTGGCGATCTCCTGTCCTACAAGGGCATCGCCGAGGGCACGGAAAACTCCAACTTCCTGCTGCACACCTCCAGCGGCTCCTACATACTGACGCTCTACGAGAAGCGCGTCGACAAGGCGGATTTGCCGTTTTTCCTCGGGCTGATGGGCCATCTCGCCAACAAGGGCGTGTCCTGCCCGCTGCCGGTGACCGCGCATGATGGCAGCGTCATCGGCACGCTGGCCGGCCGGCCGGCCGTCATCATCACCTTTCTCGAAGGGCTTTCGCTGCGGCGCCCGACGGCGACGCACTGCGCCGAGGTCGGCAAAGCGCTGGCCGCCTTGCACCTGGCCGGTGCCGATTTTCCGATGACCCGCCCGAATGCGCTCGCCATCGACGGTTGGCGCAAGCTTTGGAACGCAGCCCGCGACCGGGCGGACGAGGTCGAGCCAGGCCTGGCGGCGGAGGTCGACGCCGACTTCGCCGATTTCGCGCGCAACTGGCCTAAGGGCCTTCCGGCGGGCATCATCCATGCCGATCTGTTTCCGGACAACGTCTTCTTCCTGGGCGAAAAGCTGTCCGGCCTGATCGATTTCTATTTCGCCTGTGATGACCTCTATGCCTACGACGTCGCCACCTGCCTCAACGCCTGGTGTTTCGAGAAGGATTTCTCCTTCAACCTCACCAAGGGCAAGGCACTGCTCGCCGGCTATCAGAGCGTGCGCCCGCTGAGCGAAGAGGAAAAGGCGGCACTGCCCATGCTGGCTCGCGGTTCGGCGCTGCGTTTCATGCTGACCCGGCTCTACGACTGGCTGACCGTTCCCGATGGCGGCCTGGTCATGAAACGCGACCCGACCGAATATATCAGGCGGATGCGGTTCCATCGGGCGATCAAATCTGCTTCGGAATATGGATTGGCCTGATATGGGGTATCATGAGCAAACAGGTTGAAATCTTCACCGACGGCGCCTGTTCGGGCAATCCCGGCCCTGGCGGCTGGGGTGCCATCCTGCGCTTCAACGGCACCACCAAGGAGCTTTCCGGTGGCGAGGCCGAAACGACCAACAACCGCATGGAGTTGCTGGCGGCCATATCGGCGCTGAATGCGCTGAAGGAGCCCTGCACGGTCGAGCTTCACACCGACAGCAAATATGTCATGGACGGCATTTCCAAATGGATCCATGGCTGGAAGAAGAACGGCTGGAAGACCGCCGACAAGAAGCCGGTCAAGAACGGCGAGCTGTGGCAGGAGCTGGATGAAGCCAACCGACGCCACAAGGTCACCTGGAACTGGGTGAAGGGCCATGCCGGCCACACCGAGAACGAGCGCGCCGACGAGCTCGCGCGGGAAGGCATGGCGCCGTTCAAGAAGGGCTCTTTCAAGCCGGCGGTATCAGCGCCGAAGCCGGATGCCCAGCCCAAGCAGCCGGTGGCCACGAAAGCGCGTCGTTCGACCCAAAGCTATTGAGTTCCGACGGCCGGTCCACTTTCAGGCAGGAACCTCGATCGTGCCGATCCTCTACTATGTCACGCATCCCCAGGTTCAGATCGATGCCGCCATTCCCGTGCCGGAATGGGGGCTGTCCGGCGTCGGGCGGGCGAGAGCTGTTGCCATGCTCGATCAGCCATGGGTCGGTGCAATCCGGCGCATCGTGTCGTCGGGCGAACGCAAGGCAATAGAAACGGCCGAAATCCTGGCAAGTCATCTCCGCCTTGCGGTCGAGGTCAGGGAGCGGATGCATGAGAATGACCGGTCCGCGACCGGCTTCCTGCCGCCGCCGGAGTTCGAAGCAGTCGCCGACCAGTTCTTCGCCAACCCGCACGAAAGCATTCGCGGGTGGGAGCGGGCCATCGATGCTCAGCACCGTATCGTGAGCGAGGTCGCAGTCGTACTCGACGGCAACGACGCTGATGACATTGCTTTTGTGGGCCATGGAGGCGTTGGAACGCTCCTGTTGCTGTCGCTTAACGGGCGGGAGATCAGCCGCGAGGCGGACCAACCGGCCGGCGGCGGCAACTATTTTACCTACGATATCGGCGCCCGCCGCGTCATCCATGGGTGGCGGCCGATCGACAGGCTACCTTGACCAAGTACGCATAGGGCTAGGACAGTCTCTTTCAGGCACCGTCGCGGTTGCTCAAGGACATGGATAGGAGTAAAATTTCCTACCATAGAGCAATGCCATAAGGACTCAGCATGGCAAACGTGGAAAAAATGAGCGTGGCTGTGACGCCGCAACAGGCCGCTGCCATGCGAGAGGCCGTGGAAGCCGGCGAGTATGCCACCGCTAGCGAGATTGTGCGTGAAGCGGTGCGGGATTGGCAGGCCAAGCGCGAATTGCGGCATGACGATATTCGCCGGCTGAGGCAACGGTGGGATGAAGGCAAGGCAAGCGGCCCACCGGAGCCTGTGGATTTCGACGCGTTGCGGAAGGAAGCCCGGCGAAAGCTGACGGAAGCCTCGTCGAATGGCCGTTAGGCTGGTTTGGTCACCCGCAGCCAGGACGGACCTCATCGACATCTACGTGACGATAGGCAGCGAAAACATACGGGCGGCCGATCGCTACTATGATCGGTTGGAAGCGCGGGCCATGCAACTGGCAGACCAGCCGCGCATGGGTGTTAGGCGACCTGACATCAGGCCTTCCGCACGAATGCTGGTGGAGGCGCCGTTTGTACTGCTCTACGAAACGATTCCCACACCGACGACGGCCCTGTCGAGTGGGTTGTCCGTGTGGTGGACGGGCGGCGGGATCTGAACCGTCTGTTGTAGCTGTCTAGCTAGCGTATCAGCAGCGCCGTGCCCCAAAGCCCGAGCGCGAAGACCGTGTGCGCCACCAGGTTCAGCGCCCGGATCCGCATCGGATTGGGCCGCCTCGAGGCTGCCCATCCGGCACCCATGCCGGGCGCCAACAGGAACCAGCCGGCGCCGACGGTGACGATGCCGAGGATGAAGGCCGGCAGGAAGGTCGGCGCGGCAAGCCAGCCGGTCCCTGCCAGCACGACCAGGATGATGCCGTAGACGATGCCGACGAAATAGTGAAACGCCCAGCCCAGCGCCACTTCGTGCGCGTAGGGTGCCGCGTCGCCGATATCATCGTGAAAGACCTTGTCGGTGAGATGCCAGACCCAGCGACCGACCGGTCCCCAGTTCGGCCGTGGCTGGCCAAATGCCTTATGGAGCAGGATGGCCCAGAGATCCATCAGCACCGTGGCGCCGATGCCGATCACGACAGCGCGCCAGAAGACGTCGAACATCGTTGGGATCCCCCCGAAAGCCGGCAGTTCTGGGGTGCAAGCGGTCGTCGGGCGAGGTCAGCCCTGCGGCTTCGCCCGACGCGACCGTTGACGCCTAGAGCTGCCCGAGAATATGAGCCGCGCCGGACTCGTCGACACCCGGCTTGGTCTCGACATTGATCGCGGTGACCTTACCGTCGTCGACGATCATCGAAAACCGCTTCGAGCGCAGGCCCATGCCGGCGGCGGAAAGGTCGTTGTCGAGGCCGACCGCCTTGGCGAAATCGCCGCTGCCGTCGGCGAGGAACAGGATCTTGCCCTCACCGCCGGTGAAGCGTGCCCAGGCGCCCATGACATGGACGTCGTTGACCGAAACGACGGCGATGGTGTCGACGCCACGTGCCAGGATTGCATCATGGTTCTCGAGATAGCCGGGCAGGTGGTTGTTGCTGCAGGTCGGTGTGAAGGCGCCGGGAACACCGAACAGGACCACTTTCTTGCCCGGGAAAATCTCGGCTGAGGTGATCGTCTTGGCGCCGTCGTCGGTCATCGTCTTGAAGGTTACCTCGGGCAGCTTGTCGCCGACGGAAATGGTCATGAGTTCCTCGCTTGGGGAATGGGAAGGAAGGATGCATGCTTGCGTAGCGAACTCGGCGGCATCCTGCAACCGTTCGGGCAAGCTGGATCAAGGGAAAGGCAGCAGCCCTTCGACGGCGCCCGCCGAGCTCGTCAGCGTGTAGTGAAGTCCGCCATCCGTTGGCGTTGCCGAGGGGCGGTCGAGGATCGGCACGGTGAAGATCAGCTTGCCGTCCTTTTCGCTGCGGGAAGGGGCGCCGAACATGTAATCCCGCTCGCCGGCGACGAAGAAATCCGCCGCGTCGGGGTCACCGGGAAAATTCGCCTCGACAACCAGCGTCTCGTGATCGCCCGGCAGGACATTGATGCCGAAATCCGATCTCGCGGGCGCCGGCAATGCCGCGAAACTTGCCTTCACCAGGGCTGCATCGTCTGCATTGTCGGGGTCGGAACCAGGGTCGACCGTCAGCCGCGTCTGCACCGGTATGCAGATCGTTTCGCAAATGCCGAGGAAGACGTCGGCGTCGATGACGGCCGAATCCTTCGCTGCCGACAATTTGAACACCACCGGCAGCGAAACCGGATAGTTGTAGCCTGCCCATTTGCCATAACCGTCGTCGTGGCGTTGGGGTGCCGGAAACGAGAGGGTGGCATCGGCAATATTGGTGCTGGCCGAAACATCGAGCTGCGGCGGCACACCGGCGTCGCCCGGATCACGCCAATAGGTCTTCCAGCCCGGCTTGAGCGCGATGTCGAGAACGCCCTGGATGCGGCCGGCCTCGTCGGCTTTGCCTGATGTCACCAGCCGCACCTTGCCGCCTTCGCTGTTGTACCAGGCGGACGAGGAGGCCGAGGCGGGGAGAACGCTCGCCGATCCGATGGCGGCGCCGAGCAGCAGGATTTTCAAGCTTTGCATGGCGGTGATTTGATCGTCCGTTCGTGGCGGTGCAATGATTTCATGGCCCTGCCGGCATCATATTTGCGTGACCCCTGGTGGCAAGCCATGGCGGCCTGGCGCCATGGGCTTTGGTCGAATCCGGCGCGGCGCATCTTTTCGGCGCCGGGGAAACACGGTACCCTCCCTGTCATGGATTTGTTGCGCCACAAAAAGACGGCTGCTGGACGCGGCTTTCTCGACGATCAGTTCCTGATTGCCATGCCCGGCATGAAGGACGACCGTTTCACGCGTTCGGTCATCTACATCTGCGCCCACAGCGATGAAGGCGCGATGGGCCTGATCATCAACCAGACACAGCAGATGCTGTTTCCGGATCTGTTGGTGCAGCTCGGCATCATGAACGAGCAGGAAGCGATCCGCCTGCCGGCGCAGGCGCGCGATTTCGTCGTGCGCAATGGCGGGCCTGTCGATCGCAGCCGAGGCTTCGTCCTGCATTCGGGCGACTACCGCGTGGAATCGTCGCTGACCGTTTCCGACGATATCTGCCTGACCGCGACGGTCGATATATTGCGCGCTATATCGTCGGGCCGCGGCCCGCGTCACGCGCTGATGGCGCTCGGCTATTCCGGATGGGGCGCCGGCCAACTGGAAACCGAGATCGCCGAGAATGGCTGGCTGACCTGTCCGGCCAGTCCCGAACTTCTCTTCGACGCGGACATCGAGCGCAAATACGATCGCATCCTCGCCTCGATCGGTATCGATCTGGCGCATCTCAGCCTGGCTGCCGGACACGCCTGACCTGTCACGCTAACGCAGCCTCTAAGCCTGCGTCAGCGGATACTGCTCCTTCAACGTCTTCAGCACCTGGTCGCCCGGCATCGGCGCGCCGAACATGAAGCTCTGCACATATTCGCAACCCATCTGGCGCAATTCCAGCGCATCGCGTTCGTCCGAGATGCCCTCGGCGACCACCGACAGGCCGAGTTCATGCGCCATGTTGACCATGGATTTGAGCAGCACAGCGCGCTTCGGCGTGCTGTCATCGACGAAACTCTTGTCGATCTTGATCGTGTCGAACGGGAAACGCGTCAAATAGGCGAGCGATGAATAGCCGGTGCCGAAATCGTCCAGCGACAGGCCAATGCCGAGCTGTTTCAGCTTGGTCAGCACATGGGCGGTCTGCTCGGGATTGTCCATCACCAGGGACTCGGTGAGCTCGAGCCGGAAGCAGCGCGGCTTCAGATTGGCCCGCGCGATGACCGAGCGGACATCGCTGACCAGGTCGCGGCGGATCAGCTGGCGGCTGGACAAATTGACCGAGACCGACAGCGGCGCGTCGCCGATCTGCTTTTGCCATCCGGCCAGGTCCTCGGCGGCCTGCTGCATGGCGAACAGCCCAAGCTGCACGATCAGCCCACAGCTTTCGGCGACCGGAATGAAATCCGCCGGCGGGATCATGCCGCGGCGCGGATGGTCCCAGCGCAGCAAGGCCTCGAAGCCGGCGACGCTGCCGTCCTCCAGCCGCACGATCGGCTGGTAGGCCAGCGTGAATTCGCGGCGCTCGATGGCGCGCCGCAGGTCGGATTCGAACTGCAGCCGGTCGGTGCCGACGGTGCGGAAAGCCGGGCGGAACGGCTCGATCCTGTCGCCGCCGAAACGCTTGGCCTGGTGCATGGCAAGCTCGGCGTCCTTGACCATGTCCTCGGCCGAAGTCTGCGCCGAGGTCCAGGTGATCAGGCCGATCGAGGCGGTCAGCACGATCTCGCGCTTGGCGAAGGTGATCGGGTTGTTGATCGCATGCTTGATGGCGTCCGCCACGCCGGCGATGCGGGCAGGGTCCTGTTCGGACAAAAGCATCAGCGCGAACTGGTCGCCGGCAAAGCGCGACAGCGAATCCTTCGGTTTCAACAGCCGGTGCAGGCGGCGCGCAATGGTGAGCAGGATGGTGTCGCCGGCCGAAATGCCGAGCCCGTCATTGACCTGCTTGAAGCGGTCGATGTCGATGACGAAGACGGTCGGACGCACCTTCTCTTCGGTGCGGGCGATCGAGATGATCGCTTCCAGCCGGTTCATGAACAATTCGCGGTTCGGCAGGCCGGTCAGATTGTCGTGCACGGCATCGTGCAGCAGCCGCTCCTCGGACTTCTTCTGCTCGGTGACGTCGACCATGGTGCCGACGCAGCGGATGACCTCGCCGTCCGATCCGATGACCGGCCGCGCCCGCAAGGCGAACCAGTGGTAGTGCCCGTCAGCGCCACGCAGGCGGAAATTCTGCGCCACCCGGCCGCGCCGGTGCTCCAGCACCACGTCGAGCGTCGTGCGGAACGTGTCGCGGTCGTCGGCATGCAGCACCGGCAGCCAGTTGCGCGCAGCACCCCCAAGGCTGTTGGGCGCCAGGCCGAGCTGGATGCTGACATCGGGCTTGGTGACGACGCGGTCGCGCAGCACGTCCCAGTCCCACACCGTGTCGCCCGACCCGGCAACCGCCAGCGCCTGGCGTTCGAGGTCGGAGAACAGCCCCTGATGCAGCGCGCCGCCGGCAAAGGCATGCTGCATGACGGTGAAGCCGATGAGCAGAATGATCAGGATCAGCCCGCCGCCGAGCGCCGGCTGGGCGATGTCATTGTCGAGCATGCCGGTGATCGCCATCCACGACCCGCATAGCCACAGCAGCACCATGACCCAACTGGGCACCAGCATGATGGCGCGGTCATAGCCACGAATCCCGAGGAAGATGATCAGGCCGAGCCCGGTCAATGCGGTGGCGGCAAAGGAGATGCGGGCGATGCCTGCGGCGACCGCAGGATCGACGATGGCCACGCCTGCAATCAGCACCAGCCCGAGGATCCAGACCAGCGCGCCATAGCTGAAGTGACCGTGCCAGCGGTTGAGGTTGAGATAGGCGAACAGGAAGACCACGAAGGTCGCCGCCAGCGCCACCTCCGTTCCCGCTCGCCACATCTGCTCGTTGCCGGGCGAGATTTCGATGACCTTGTTGAGGAAACCGAAATCGACGCAGATATAGGCAAGCACCGCCCAGGCAAGGGCCGCGGTTGCCGGGAACATCGAGGTTCCCTTGACCACGAAAAGGATGGTCAGGAACAGCGCCAGAAGGCCCGCAATGCCGATGACGATGCCGCGAAACAGCGTGTAGGAGTTGACCGAGTCCTTGTAGGCTTCCGGCTCCCACAGATAGACCTGCGGCAGCTTGGGCGAGGCGAGTTCGGCGATGAAGGTGATCACCGTCCCCGGGTTCAGCGTCACCCGGAACACATCGGCGTCGGGGCTGGTCTGGCGGTCGAGCGCGAAGCCCTCGCTGGGCGTGATCGCCGCAATGCGGGTGGCGCCGAGATCGGGCCAGAAGATGCCGGAATTGACCAGCCGGAAATGCGGCGCCACGATCAACCTGTCGAGCTGCTGGTCGGTGGTGTTGGCCAGCGCAAACACCGCCCAGTCGCCGGTCGAACGCGCGTCATTGGCCTCGACCTCGATGCGCCGCACGATGCCGTCCGGCCCGGGCGCGGTCGAAACCTGGAAATTCTCACCCTGGTTGCGGTAGATCTCGAAGGCGCGCGACAGGTCGAGCGCGACGTCGTCGCGGGCAATCTTGATCGGTTCGACGGCAAAGGCCGACGAAGCCGCGCACAGCGTCAGGATTGCCGCGAGGACAAAGGCGAACAGCGGCCCGTTTCGCAGGAAATTCGTCAAAAATCAGTCCTTCGTTCCTGCGTCCAGCGGATCGTCCGCGATCCGGGCGTAGAGGTAATGGTCCTGCCAGATGCCGTTGATCCTGAGATAGGATCTTAACAGTCCTTCGCGCCGGAATCCGGCTTTTTCAAGCACGCGGATCGATCGGATGTTGTCGGGAATACAGGCGGCTTCGATCCGGTGCAACCTCAGCGTGTCGAAGGCGAACCGGGCCACGACCTTGACCGCGTCGGTCATCAGGCCGCGGCCGCCGAAGCGCTCGCCGATCCAGTAGCCGACATGGCCGCTTTGCGAGACACCGTGGCGTATGTTGCCGAGCGTGATGCCGCCGGCCAGCTTGCCGCTCGACTTCTCGAAGATGAAGAAGGCGATCGCGGTTCCCTGCGCATAATCTTCGCGGTAGCGGCTGATGCGCAGGCGCCATGCCGTGCGGTCGAGTTCATCGGGGGTCCAGCGCGGCTCCCACGGCTCCAGGAAGGCGCGGCTTTCGCCGCGCAGCGTCGACCATTCCCGATAGTCATTGGTGTATGGCACGCGCAACGTGACGAGATTGCCCTTCAGCGCCGGCAGGTCACGGCGAAAGAAAGGGAGCGCGAACACGGCGCTTGGGGGACTTAGACGGCGAGCCTGCGGGCCGTGATCTGCGTGCCCGGAAGCGAATCGAGGATCGCCTCATATGGTGCCAGCGTACCCACGGGCCCGACAGCGGTGAGCGTCGGCTTGGTTGAGAACATCCGCGACGACAGGTCTGTCAGCCGCTCCACCGTCAGCGCCGACAGGCGCTCCATCAATTCCTCCTTGGCGATCGGCCTGCCGAACAAAAGCAGTTGCCTTGCGATCTGCGAGGCGCGGCTGGCCGGGCTTTCGGCGGACATGATCAGTCCGGCGCGATACTGCGCGCGCGCGCGGTCGAGTTCTTCCTGCAGGATGTTCTCGCCGGCCTTCTGCAGCTCGTCGATGATGACAGGCACGAGTTCGGCGATGTCGCTCTGGCCCGTCGCGGCGTGGACGCCGAAAATGCCGGTGTCGGAAAAGCCCCAGTGGAAGGCATAGACCGAATAACACAGGCCGCGTTTCTCGCGGACTTCCTGGAACAGGCGCGACGACATGCCGCCGCCGAGAATCATCGACAGCACCTGCGAGGCATAGAAATCGCGCACGTGATAGGCGCGGCCTTCGAAGCCCAGCACGATCTGCGCGTCCATCAGGTCGCGGTCCTCGCGGAAATCGCCGCCGACATATTGCGCATATTGCGGGATGGTGCTGTCGGCCTTGCTGCGGAAGCCGCCGAGCTGCTTCTCCACCTCGCGCACGAAATTGTCGTGCTTGATGTCGCCGGCAGCCACGATCACCATCCGTTCGGCGCCATATTGGCGTTCGATGAAATCGTGCAGCTGCTTGGAGGTGAAGGATTTGACGGTTTCCGGCGTGCCCAGGATCGAGCGGCCGATGGTCTGGTGGCGAAAGGCCGTCTCGGTGAAACGGTCGAAGACGATATCGTCTGGCGTATCGTGGGCGGCGCCGATCTCCTGCAGGATGACGTGCTGCTCGCGCTCGAGCTCCTGCGGGTCGAATTCGGACTCCTGCAGGATGTCGGCGAGGATGTCGACGGCCAGCGGCACGTCGTCGCTGAGCACCCTGGCGTAGTAGGATGTGGTCTCGACACTGGTGGCGGCATTGATCTCGCCGCCGACATCCTCGATTTCCGAGGCGATTTCGAAGGCCGTCCGTCGCTTCGTGCCCTTGAACGCCATGTGCTCGAGCAGATGGGCCATGCCATGCTCTTCGTCACGTTCATTGCGGGCACCGGACTTGACCCAGGCACCCAAGGCAACCGATTCGATACTTGGAAGGGTTTCGGTGGCGACTGTCAGGCCGTTCGACAGACGGCTTACCTCAACACCCATATGGTTCGTACTCCCTAACGCGCCGCCCGCGCGCGGCGGCTGACGTAATCTTCCACCATTTTCAGGTCGGATGGAAGTACCGTGTATTTTTCCTCAAATGTCATCAATCCCCCTAGCCATGCGGGCAGGGCCGGCGAGACGCCGCTGGCGGCCTCGACGGCGGCCGGGAATTTTGCCGGGTGCGCCGTGCCCAGCACCACCATCGGCACGGCGCTTGCCGCCTTGCCCGCCGCGACATGCACGGCTGCCGCCGTGTGCGGGTCGAGCAGGTAATTGCTGGCCGCGAGTGTCGAACGGATGGTGGCGGCGACCTCGTCCATGGTGGCGCGGCCGGCGTCGAACTCCGACCGCATCCCATTGATTTCACGGGCTTCAATGGTGAAGGCGCCGGACTGCTTCAGGCCGTCCATGTAGCGTCGCACGGTCGCCGCGTCGCGGTTGGAGGCTTCGAACAGCAGGCGTTCGAAATTCGACGAAACCTGGATGTCCATCGAAGGCGAAGTGGTCGCAAAGACACCCTTGGTGCGGTACTCGCCGGTGGCGAAAGTGCGCGCCAATATGTCGTTGTCGTTGGTGGCGATGACCAGCCGTTCGATCGGCAGGCCCATCTTCTTGGCGGCATAGCCGGCGAAGATATCGCCGAAATTGCCGGTCGGGACGGTGAACGACACCGGTCTGTCCGGCGCGCCGAGCGACAGGGCCGAGGAGAAATAGTAGACGATCTGGGCCATGATGCGCGCCCAGTTGATCGAATTGACCCCCGACAGCGCCACCCGGTCGCGGAAGGCGTGGTCGTTGAACATGTCCTTGAGCAGCCCCTGGCAGTCGTCGAAATTGCCTTCGATCGCTAGCGCATGGACGTTTTCGGCCTTCGACGTCGTCATCTGCCGCTGCTGCACCGGCGAAACGCGGCCATGCGGGAACAGGATGAAGATGTCGGTGCGGCTGCGCCCGGCAAAGGCGTCGATCGCCGCGCCGCCGGTGTCGCCTGACGTGGCGCCGACGATGGTGGCATGCTGGTCGCGTTCGGCAAGCACATGGTCCATCAGCCGGGCGAGCACCTGCATCGCCACATCCTTGAATGCCAGCGTCGGCCCATGGAAGAGTTCGAGGACAAACGTGTTGGGGCCGGTCTGGACAAGCGGGCAGACCGCCTCGTGACGGAACGTGGCATAGGCTTCGCGCACCAGGCGCTCGAAGACCGGCGCCGGAATTTCGCCGCCAAGGAACGGCGACAGCACGCGGATCGCGAGATCGGGATAGGCAAGGCCACGCATGGCACGGATATCGGAAGCTGAAAACTGCGGCCACTCGCGCGGCACGTAAAGCCCGCCATCGCGTGCCAGCCCCGCCAGCACGGCATCGGAAAATCCAAGCGCGGGTGCTTCCCCGCGCGTACTCACATATTGCATATCTCAGTCCCGTTGCCGCTTGGCTTTTCCGTTCACCACAAGGTGGTTAATTTCTGTGCCGGCTCCAGTCGCATTTTTGCCGCGCCGTTGATATACGTCACCAGCTTTACGAGAGGGAAGTGCAGTTTCATGGCGTTTCGTACATCAAGTGGCCGCTTTTTGGCGGGTCTTGCGCTCACCGGCTTTATGCTCGCCGCCGCCGGCTGCCAATCGGGCGACAATGGCATCCTTAACCTCGGTTTCGGCAAGAAGGACCCGACGGCGCCTCCGCCTGCGCAGGATCCCAAGATTCTGGCCAGCCAGCTGAACGCCTATTGCCCGCGGGTGACGGTGCGCGACGGCACGGCCTTTTTCAACACCTATGCCAACGAGGTCAAGAAGGCCAAGCCGAAGCTCAAGAAGACCGGCGACGCCGCCGCGGATGCCGCGGCGCAGGCCGCGGCTGACGCCGCCGCTGCCACACCGCCTGATGATTCCGCGAGGATCATTTACCAGGCGTCGATTTCCGACGTGACCCGCGATTGCAGCCGTGCCGACGGACAGCTGACGATGAAGATAGCGGTTGCCGGCAAGATCGTGCCGGGAGCGAAGTTTACGCCCGGCACCATCACCATGCCGATCCGCACCGCGGTGATGCACGGCACCGACGTGCTCTATTCGCAGATTCACCAGTACCAGGTCCAGGTCACCGATCCGTCGGTCGCCACCCAGTTCGTCTTCACCGATTCCAATGTCGTCGTGCCGGCACCGACGGCGCAGGATTATCAGGTCTATGCCGGCTATGACGAAACTGCGCCGAAGGCGACGGACAAGCCGAAGAAGACCCACAGGAAGAGGGCCGCGGCGACAAACTAGTCGCGGTCTAGTCCTGATACTTTAAGGGCAACCTGCGTGGCGGCGCACGGTGCTCAGGCGTCGGCCGACCATTCCGAAAGCGCCGCGATCACGCTTTTCAGCTCTGCCCAGCGGCGGATGACCGTTTCGGCGCCGGCCTCGGTCAGCGCGTCGGCATGGCCAGGGTAGCTGTGGCTGGCGCCGGTGAAGCCGATCACCCGCATGCCGGCTGCCCTGGCGCCGGCGACGCCGTGCACGGAATCCTCGATGACGAAAGTGTTGGCTGGGTTCGCGCCGAGTCTTTCCGCCGCGAACAGGAACACGTCCGGCGCGGGTTTGGTCTTTTTGCTCGGTATTTCCAGTGCCGAGAAGATGCGGCCGGCGAAGAAGGTCAGCAGATGCACTTTCTCCAGCATGAATTCTATCCGCTCCGAGCGTGAGTTGGAGCAGATGCAGCGTTGCGCCGTGACCGAGGCGACCGCTTCGCGCACGCCCTCGATGGCACGCACATCGCTGCGCAGTTTGCGGTCGACGAGCTCTTCGGCGCGGTCGATCAGCGACGCCTGGAACGGAATCTTGGACTTCTCCTCGATCCGCATCAGTATGTCCTTGAACGTCAGGCCCGCATAGCTTTCGGCAATCTCCTCGGCCGAGATTTCATATCCGGCGAGCGTTATCAGCTCGGCCTCGACCCGCGCGGCGATGATTTCGGAATCGACGAGCACGCCGTCGCAATCGAAGATGACAAGGTCTGGCTGGGGCATGGTGATCCGGACAAAGAAAGGATGAAGCGGCCAGGAAGGCCTCAGGCGGCGCGGCATACACCAATGGCCCGGCCTTCGCAAACCTGGCAGGCGATCGCGCCGGCCTTCACCGAATATTTACGCTGATCGGTAACCATAACGGGGAGTAAACAGTAACGCGTGCCTTGGGTGTAAAAATGTCTGCCGTGCGTCTTCTCCACGAGTTGTCCCGCGCTCCCCAGCAATCCGAATGGCTGGACACGATCCTCAAGGGCGACTGCGTCGCGGCCCTCGACCGCCTACCCGAAAAGTCGATCGACGTCATCTTCGCCGATCCGCCCTACAATCTGCAGCTCGACGGCGATCTGCACCGGCCCGACCAGTCCAAGGTTGACGCGGTCGACGATCACTGGGACCAGTTCGAGAATTTTGAGGCCTATGACGCCTTCACCCGCGCGTGGCTTTTGGCGGCGCGCCGCGTGCTGAAGCCCAACGGCACCATCTGGGTCATCGGCTCCTATCACAACATCTTCCGGGTCGGCGCCAAGATGCAGGATCTGGGCTTCTGGATCCTCAACGACGTGGTCTGGCGCAAGACCAATCCGATGCCGAATTTCCGTGGCCGCCGTTTTCAGAACGCGCATGAGACGATGATCTGGGCTTCCCGGGACCAGAAGGGCAAGGGCTATACGTTCAACTACGAGGCGCTGAAGGCGTCCAACGACGACATCCAGATGCGCTCCGACTGGCTGTTCCCGATCTGCACCGGCGGCGAGCGGCTGAAGAACGACAATGGCGACAAGCTGCACCCGACGCAGAAGCCGGAAGCGCTGCTCGCCCGCATCATGATGGCCTCGACCAAGCCCGGCGACATCGTGCTCGACCCCTTCTTCGGCTCCGGCACGACAGGTGCGGTCGCCAAGCGTCTTGGTCGCCATTTCGTCGGCATTGAGCGCGAGCAGCCCTATATCGACGCCGCCAACGAGCGTATCGATGCGGTGCGGCCGCTGGAGGATGCTGATCTGACGGTGTTAACCGGCAAGCGCGCCGAGCCGCGCGTCGCCTTCGTCAGCCTTCTCGACACCGGGCTGATGCAGCCGGGCGTCACGCTGTACGACGCCAAGAAGCGCTGGGCGGCCAAGGTGCGCGCCGACGGCACGGTGGCGATCGGCGACAGCGCCGGCTCGATCCACAAGATCGGCGCCGAAGTGCAGGGGCTGGACGCCTGCAATGGCTGGACCTTCTGGCATTATGAGCGCAGCGGCGGGCTGACCCCGATCGACGAACTGCGCCGCATCGCCCGTCTCGGCATGGAGCGGGCAGGGGGCTGACCCCCTGCCGAATTATCGCGTATTGCGTTGAATCAAAATCTCAGCGCATCGCCGCAAGCGATTCAGATCGCGCCTTGATTCCCAAGCGTTCAAGATCTGCTTGAAGCGTCCTGGCATCGGTGAACAGCACGGCTTTCCAGCCCGCGGCCTTGGCGCCGTCGACATTCTTCTGGCTGTCGTCGATGAACAGCGTCGCCGAGGGTTCGAGCCCGAACGCAGCCACGTGATGGTCATAAATGTCACGATCCGGCTTGATCTTGCCGATCTCGCCGGAGATGGTCACGCCGCGTGGCCGATTGAGGAAATCGAAGCGTTCGCGGGCTTCCGCCAGAGTGTCGGAGGCGAAGTTGGTCAGCATGGTCACATCATGGCCGCTCTCGATCAGGCCAAGCATTATGGCGACGCTGTCGTCATAGGCATGCGGCACCATGTCGTGCCAGTGGCGGCGGAAATTGCGGATGTTTTCCGCATGGTCGGGATAGTCCGCAATCAGCAGCGCCTCGGCCTCTTCCCAGCTCCGGCCGCGATCCTGCTCGATGTTCCAGTCATGCGTGCAGATATTGTCGAAGAACCACTTTCTCTCTTCGGCATCGGGGATGAGGCGGCTGAACGGAATGTCTGGATCGTAGTGGATCAGCACGCGGCCGATGTCGAAAACGATGTGGCGGATCTCGGTCATGAAGCCTCTTTCAATGCGGGCGTTGCTTTTTCGTCGCGCCGGGTATCGCAGCCTCGATCGCCTTTTTCATGACAGTGGGCAGGGCCTCTTCGGAAATCTCGTGGGCGTGCGACCAGAAATGCCCTGCCGGCGCAGCACCTTTGATGTGGGCGTGAAAGACTTCGAGCTCGAGCGCGAAATGGGTGAAGACATGCGTGATTGTCCCGGCGCGCCGCCAGTCGCCGGGAAAGGGCGCCGCCGCCTGCGTGGTGGCGCCGTCCACCCGCGCGGTCCAGCCCGTTGTCGGCACCTCGGTCATGCCGCCGAGCAGACCTTTGTCCGGCCGTTTTCGCAGAAGTATGGCCCCGTCCTCGCGCATGGCGACGAAAGCAGCACCGCGTCGCTGCGGCTTGTCGGCTTTGGGCAGCCGCACCGGGAAGTTTTCAGGGTCGCCCGAAACGACGGCACTACAGCTCTCGCGCAGCGGGCACAGCATGCAGCGCGGCCGGCGCGGGGTGCAGATCGTGGCGCCGAGATCCATCATCGCCTGGGCGAAATCGCCCGGCCTCGCCACCGGCACCATGGCCTCGACATGGGCGCGTATCTCGGTCTTGGCTTCGCTGAGCGGCGTGGTGATCGAAAACAGCCTCGATATGACGCGTTCGACATTGCCGTCGACCACGGCAGCGGGGCGGTCGAAAGCGATCGCCGTGATCGCCGCCGAGGTGTAGGCGCCGATGCCGGGCAGGTCTCTCAAACCGGCCTCGGTGTCGGGAAACCGGCCGCCGCGTGCCGCCACCAGATCGGCGCAGGCCTTGAGGTTGCGGGCGCGGGAGTAATAGCCGAGCCCCGCCCAGGCCTTCATCACGTCCTCGGTCGGCGCCGCGGCCAGTGCCTCGACATCGGGCCATTTCTCGACAAAGGCTCGAAAATAGGATTTCACCGCCTCGACTGTGGTCTGCTGCAGCATGACTTCGGACAGCCAGATGCGGTAGGGATCGGGCCGCACGCCGCGTGCATGCTCGCGCGGGCTCACCCGCCACGGCAGCTCGCGATGATGCACGTCGTACCAGGCGAGCAGGCGCGACGCGGTATCGTCCGGCATTGCCTTGCGTGTCTGGGCCTTGCGTGCCTGGGTCTTGCGGGTCTGGTCTGCTGGTGCCATTGATCGTGTATTGGCCTTGCCGGTAATCTGCTGGGGTCGCGGCTGGAGAACGTACATGGCAGGGAGAACGCCCTACGGCAATCCCGTTCCGGTGAGCGATCTTGCCACCAAAATCCTCGACCCGGTGCTGCGCAAACGGGCAGGCATCTCGATTGGTCTCGTCCAGTCCTGGGAAGAGATCGCCGGGCCGCGCCTGGCCAGCCGCTCGCGGCCTGAGAAAATTCAATGGCCACGCCGCCTGCATGAGGACGATCCGTTCGAGCCGGCGGTATTGGTCATTGCCTGTGAAGGCATGGCAGCACTTCATCTGCAGCACGAGACCGGCGAGATCATCAACCGGGTCAACGCTTTCCTCGGCTTTACGGCAATAGGCCGCATCAGGATCGTGCAAAAACCGGTGACGACGGACAAGGGACGGCCTAAACCGACCTTCAGGCCGTTGACGGCGGCGGAGCAGACCAGACTGTCCAGTACGGTCGAACTGATCGAGGATGACGGGCTGCGCGCCTCGCTGGAAAGGCTTGGCGCAACCATTTTGGGTGAAAGGAAGTCAAAAACCCCTTGAAGACAGTCATGGATTTGTCGTCAACATCTCGCATTCGTGATCGCCTTTGTCAGGTTTCACGATTGGATTGGGGATGGAGATGCCTTAATTCGCGCCAACTCTCGCCTTTTCGTGCCTTTGCATTGCAAAATTCAACCCTTGTCAGGTGATTCGTATGAACCGTCCTCCGTTCGGCAAAAGTCTGTCTCGCAGAAACGTCCTGTCTTCGCTGGCCGCCATTCCGGCGGTGGCCCTGCTTGCCGCCTGCAGCGACTCCGGCGAGCAGGCCAAGGCGGCGGATGTGAAGCCCGCGGATCCGGCCGCTCCCGCAAAGCCCGCCACGCCGGCTGCCGCCAAGGTTCCCGAATCCCAGGGCAATGTCGATATGGCAGAACTGTTGAAGCCGGGCGCGCTGCCTGACAAGCAGCTCGGCAAGGATGACGCCAAGGTCACCATCGTCGAATACGCCTCGATGACCTGCCCGCATTGCGCGCATTTCGCCGAAACCACCTTCCCGGACCTGAAGACGAAGTACATCGACACCGGCAAGGCACGCTATATCCTGCGCGAATTCCCGTTCGACCCGAGCGCGGAAGCCGGTTTCATGCTGGCGCGCTGCGCCAAGGACAACTATTTCCCGATGGTGGACGTGCTGTTCAGGCAGCAGGCGAACTGGGTTGGCGTGTCGAACACCAAGGATGCGCTGCTGCAAATCTCGAAGCTCGCCGGTTTTACACAGGAGTCCTTCGAGGCCTGCTTGACGGACCAGAAACTTCTGGACGATGTGAGATCGGTCCAGAAGCGCGGCGCCAATGAATTCAAGGTCGACTCGACACCGACCTTCTTCATCAACGGTAAGACCTACAAAGGGGCGATGTCGATTGAGGAAATGTCGGCCATCATCGACCCTCTGCTCTGACGCTCGCGCAGCGCTGAAGCGGCAGCGCTTCGGCGTGCCCATCCATTTGCCTTGTCGCGGGCTCTATTCGCAAAACCGCGGAACACTTTTGCGGAACCCGCTTGCGGGGCGGCGCGAATGAAGTTTTCGCGCCTTCGCCTCCTCGGTTTCAAGTCCTTCGTCGAGCCCGGCGAGTTCGTCATCGAACGCGGCCTCACGGGTATTGTCGGGCCGAACGGTTGCGGCAAGTCGAACCTTGTCGAGGCGTTGCGCTGGGTGATGGGCGAAAGCTCCTACAAAAACATGCGCGCGTCCGGCATGGACGACGTCATCTTTTCCGGTTCAGGCACGCGGCCCGCCCGCAACACCGCCGAAGTCACGCTTTTCCTCGACAACAGTGATCGTTCGGCGCCCGCTGCGTTCAACGATGCCGACGAGTTGCAGGTGTCGCGCCGCATCGAGCGCGAGGCCGGCTCGCTCTACCGCATCAATGGCAAGGAAGCGCGCGCCAAGGATGTGCAGCTTCTGTTCGCTGATCAGTCGACTGGCGCGCGCTCGCCGTCGATGGTCGGGCAGGGCCGCATCGGTGAACTGATCCAGGCCAAGCCGCAGGCGCGCCGCGCGCTGCTCGAAGAGGCCGCCGGCATTTCCGGCCTGCACACCCGCCGCCACGAGGCGGAACTGCGGCTGAAGGCGGCCGAACAGAATTTGGAACGCCTGGACGACGTCGTCGGCGAGTTGGAAAGCCAGATCGAAAGCCTGAAGCGCCAGGCGCGCCAGGCCTCGCGCTTCAAGAACCTGTCGGCCGATATCCGCAAGGCCGAAGCGACATTGCTGCATCTGCGCTGGACGCTCGCCAAGACACAGGAAGGCGAGGCACGTTCCGCGCTGGCTGTTGCCACGGCACTGGTCGGCGACCGCGCCGCCGCGCAGATGAACGCGGCCAAGGAGCAGGGCATCAGCGCTCATCGCCTGCCCGATCTGCGCGACGCGGAAGCCGCCGCCGCCGCCGCCTTCCAGCGCCTGTCGATCGCCAGGTCGCAGATCGAGGAGGAAGCCGGACGCATTCGCAACCGCCAGGCCGAAATCGGGCGCCGCCTGCAGCAGCTCGACGGCGACATCGCTCGCGAGGAGCGGATGGTGCGCGACAATGCCGATGTCCTCGAACGGCTGCGCACCGAAGAAGCTACGCTGAATTCCGAGAACGCCGGCGCCGCGGAGCGCGAGGCCACCACCCGCGCGGCTTTCGAACAGGCGGCATCGACGCTGGCGCAAAGCGAAGCCAGGCTTGCCGCGCTGACCGCCGAACGGGCCGAGGCCGCCGCTTCGCGCCATCAGATCGAGCGCACGCTGCGCGAAACGGCCGAGCGCCGCGACCGCTTTGCCCGCCAGCTCGCCGAGGTCGACCGCGAATTGTCGGATATCCTCTCCAAGGTCGCCGGCCTGCCGGATCCGGCCGAAAAGCGCGTGCTGGTCGAACAGGCCATGGCGCTGCTGGAAGAATCCGAAGCCGCCGTGGCGCAGGCCGAACAATCGGTCATCGATGCTCGAGCCGCCGAAAGCGCTGCCCGCCCGCCGCTTCAGGACGCCAGGGCCGAACTGGCGCGGATCGAGACCGAAGCACGCACGCTGGCCAAGATCCTCAATGCCGCCAGTGGCGATCTCTTCCCTTCGGTACTGGAGCAAATCAGTGTCGAGCGCGGCTTCGAGACGGCGCTGGGTGCTGCCCTTGGCGAAGACCTCGACGTGCCGCTCGACCGCAGCGCGCCGGCGCATTGGGGCGAAAGCCAGATCCAGCCGGGCGACGCGGCACTGCCGGAAGGCATCAAGAGCCTGGCCAGCGTGGTTCGCGCCCCGGCGCAGCTTGCCCGCCGCCTGGCGCAGATCGGCATCGTCGAGGCCGCTGACGGCCGCCGGCTCCAGGCGCTGCTTGCGCCCGGCCAGAGACTGGTCAGCCGTGAAGGCGCGCTCTGGCGCTGGGACGGCCTGACCGCCAGCGCCGATGCGCCGACGGCCGCCGCACAAAGGCTGGCGCAGAAGAACCGGCTTGCCGAACTTGATGCCGAAGCAGTGCAAGCGACACTTGTGCTGCGCCAGGCTGAGGAGGCGCTAGCACGGGCCGAGCAGGCGCTTCGCCAGGCAAGCGAGGCCGAACGCAACACGCGCCAGGCTGGACGCGACGCTCAGCACCGGCTGGATGCGGCCCGCAATGCGCTGGCCGAGGCCGAAAAGGCCGGCGGCGAGCTGGCGAGCCGGCGCGCGGCACTCGATGAGGCGCGCGCGCGCATCGTCGACAGCCATGAGGAAACCTCGGCGGCCTTCGTCGAGGCCGAAATGCTGCTGCAGGACGCGCCCGATCTCGGCGACCTGCAATTGCAGCTTGAACAGTCCTCGGCCAATGTCTCCCGCGACCGCGCCACGCTTGCCGACGCGCGGGCCGTCCATGAAGGGCTGCGGCGCGAGGCCGAGGCGCGGACGCGCCGGCTCGATGCCATCGGTGCCGAGCGCAGCAACTGGCTGGTACGCGCCGAAAACGCCTCGACCCAGATCGCCTCGCTCGGCGAGCGCAAGGCCGAGGCCGAGGCCGAGCGCGAACGGCTGGCCGATGCGCCCGATGAGATCGATGCCAAGCGGCGCGCGCTGCTGTCGCAGCTCACCGAGGCCGAAACCTTGCGCAAGGCGGCCGCCGACCGGCTGCAGGAAGCGGAAAACCGGCAGGCCGAACTGGACAAGGGAGCCACATCGGCCATCCAGTCGCTGGCCGAGGCGCGTGAGACCCGTGCCCGCGCCGAGGAAAGGCTGACGGCGGCCGACGAGCGCCGGCTCGAGGTCGAGGCGCGTATCCAGGAAACGCTGAACACGCCGCCGCATCTGGTCATCCGCCATACCGGCCTGGAAGCCGACGACCCGATCCCCGAAATGGCCGAGATAGAACGCCAGCTTGACCGGTTGAAGATCGAGCGCGAACGGCTCGGCGCCGTCAATCTGCGCGCCGAGGAAGAACAGAAGGAGCTCTCCGACCGGCTCGAAGCGATCGTTACCGAGCGCGAGGATATCATCGAGGCGATCCGCAAGCTGCGGCAGGCGATCCAGAGCCTCAACCGCGAAGGCCGCGAGCGGCTGCTCGCCGCCTTCGATGTGGTCAACAGCCACTTCCAGCGGCTGTTCTCGCATCTGTTCGGCGGCGGCACGGCGGAATTGCAGCTGATCGAGTCCGACGATCCGCTCGAGGCAGGGCTTGAAATCCTTGCCCGCCCGCCCGGCAAGAAGCCGCAGACCATGACGCTGCTGTCCGGTGGCGAGCAGGCGCTGACGGCGATGTCGCTGATCTTCGCCGTCTTCCTGACCAACCCGGCGCCGATCTGCGTGCTCGACGAAGTCGACGCGCCGCTCGACGATCACAATGTCGAGCGCTTCTGCAATCTCATGGACGAGATGGCCAAGACCACCGAGACGCGCTTCGTCATCATCACCCACAATCCGATCACCATGGCACGCATGGACCGGCTGTTTGGCGTGACCATGGCCGAGCAGGGCGTCAGCCAGCTCGTTTCGGTCGACCTTCAGGCCGCCGAGGCGATGCGCGAGGCGAGCTGAAGCGTTCGGATTGGCGGCTCCGGCCAGCAGAGCAGGGTGCGGTTGGCTATCAGCCTTTGCGGCGCATGACCCAATTTACACACAGCGCGACCACGAGGCCGCCCGCAATGCCGATGCAATCGGCAACCCAGTCGAACATGTCGAGATCGCGGTCTATCAGCGTCGTGCCCTGAAGGACTTCGATGGCGGCCCCGACCAGCGCCAGGAAAATGACCAGCGTGACTATGCGCCTGGGCCAGCCAAGAGCTCCAAGAGCAGCCAGGGTGGCGAATGCGCTGGCGTGATTGACCCTGTCATTTTCGAAACCGATATCGAACCCGAATTCCTGAAGCTCGGGCACTGGCAGCAGTGCGAGGACCAGAACCGCAACGAGCGTGACGATAAAGGCGGTCGATATGGCCACCGAACAAAAGTTCATCTGCTCCAACAATCTTCGAAGAGAGCTGACATCGGTCCGAGGCCTTGAGCCGCAGGACGATCCAGGCCAAGCACGGATCAGGCCGCGGCGCAACCATCCGGTGGCAATGGGATGGCTGGGGCGCCAGGATTCGAACCTGGGAATGTCGGTACCAAAAACCGATGCCTTACCACTTGGCGACGCCCCAATAGCCGTCAGAGTCGCTTGTGCGGCGCGTTATTAGCAGAGCAGCCGAAAAGCACAATGGTTATGAGCGATGGCAGGAACGCCCGGATCCCATTCGGGAAGGCTATTGCCCCCAGACAGCCAGCTCGTTGCCGGCCGGATCGACGAAGTGAAAGCGCCGGCCGCCGGGAAACGGGAAGATCGGCTTGATGATCGTGCCGCCTGCACTTTCGACGGCGCCGAGGGTTTCCTCGAGGTCGTCGCTATAGAGCACTGGCAGCGGCTGGGCAGGTGCTTCCGCGGTATCCGCCTGAAAACCGCCATCCAGACCCTCGGTAAAGGCCGAATAGGTCGGCCCGTAGTCGGTGAACGACCAGGCAAAGGCGGCACTGTAGAAAGCCTTCAACCGGTCCAGCGTGCCGCCGGTCGCCGGCATTTCCAGATAGTCGAGCTTTCCAGTCAGTTTCATGGGGCACCTTTTTGTTCCCTTTATGTTCTAGTCATCAAGTGGTGAGGTGGCAAGTCTTTTTGACGCATGCCGAAGCGAGGCTTTTTCTTAATCGATTGTAGCGGCGGGACGGCTCTGCCGGCGCTTGCCTTTCGCACTGCAGCATCATATCGCTCCAAAGTCGGACCAGGGTGGAACTTTCCGTTTCGCCAATCTTTCCAATCTCCTGCAACCGGAGAGCAAAGCATGACCAAATGGGTTTTCACCTTTGGCGATGGTGCGGCGGAAGGCCGTGCCGGCGACAAGAATCTGCTGGGCGGCAAGGGAGCCAACCTGGCCGAGATGTGCAGCCTGGGCCTGCCGGTGCCGCCAGGCTTCACCATCACCACCGAGGTCTGCAATGCCTATTATGCCAATGGCCGCGCCTATCCGGCGGGGCTGGAAGGCGATGTCGCGGTCGCGCTCGATCACATCGGCCGGCTGACCGGCCGCCGGTTCGGCGATCCTTCGAAGCTGCTGCTGGTGTCGGTGCGCTCCGGAGCTCGCGCCTCGATGCCGGGCATGATGGACACCGTGCTCAATCTTGGCCTCAACGACGAAACGGTCGAGGCGCTGGCCACCGATTCCGAAGATGCGCGCTTTGCCTATGACAGCTACCGCCGCTTCATCCAGATGTATTCCGATGTCGTCATGGGCCTCGATCACGAGGTGTTCGAGGAAATCCTCGAAGACCAGAAGGCAAGCCTCGGCCATGAGCTCGACACCGAACTGACGGCCATCGAATGGCAAGGCGTCATCGCGCTCTACAAGGCCAAGGTCGAGGAAGAGCTCGGCAGGCCGTTCCCGCAGGATCCGCAGGAGCAGCTCTGGGGCGCCATCGGCGCGGTGTTCTCGAGCTGGATGAACAACCGCGCCATCACCTACCGTCGCCTGCACGACATCCCCGAAAGCTGGGGCACGGCGGTCAACGTCCAGGCCATGGTGTTCGGCAATATGGGCGAGACCTCGGCCACCGGCGTCGCCTTCACGCGTAACCCGTCGACCGGCGAAAAGCAGCTCTATGGCGAATTCCTGGTGAACGCACAGGGCGAGGATGTCGTCGCCGGCATCCGCACGCCGCAGAACATCACCGAAGCCGCCCGCATCGCAGCCGGTTCCGACAAGCCGTCGCTGCAGAAGCTGATGCCGGACGCCTTCCAATCCTTCGTCACCATTTCCGACAGCCTGGAAAAGCACTATCGCGACATGCAGGACCTCGAATTCACCATCGAGCGCGGCAAGTTGTGGATGTTGCAGACCCGCTCGGGCAAGCGCACCGCCAAGGCGGCGCTGAAGATTGCCGTCGAAATGGCAAGGGACGGCCTGATCACGAAGGAGGAAGCCGTCGCCCGCATCGATCCGGCCTCGCTCGACCAATTGCTGCACCCGACCATCGACCCTAAGGCCGCGCGCGACGTCATCGGCGTCGGCCTGCCGGCCTCGCCTGGCGCTGCCACCGGCGAGATCGTCTTTTCCTCCGGCGATGCGGAAGACTTGAAGGCACAGGGCCGCAAGGCGATCCTGGTGCGCATCGAGACCAGCCCCGAGGACATCCACGGCATGCACGCCGCGGAAGGTATCCTGACCACGCGCGGAGGCATGACCAGCCATGCCGCCGTCGTCGCGCGCGGCATGGGCAAGCCTTGCGTGTCTGGCGCCGGCTCGCTGCGCGTCGACTACAAGGCCGGCACGCTGCTCTCGATGGGGCAGACCTTCCGCAAGGGCGACATCATCACCATCGACGGCGGCAACGGCCAGGTGCTGAAGGGCGCCGTGGCGATGCTGCAGCCCGAACTGTCCGGCGATTTTGCCGCCATCATGGAATGGGCGGACGCCGTGCGCCGCATGAAGGTGCGCACCAATGCCGAAACCCCGCTCGATGCCCGCATGGCGCGTTCTTTCGGCGCTGAAGGCATCGGTCTCTGCCGCACCGAGCACATGTTCTTCGACGGCGCCCGCATCGTCGCCATGCGCGAGATGATCCTGGCCGACACCGAAAAGGATCGGCGCGCCGCCCTTGCCAAGCTTCTGCCCATGCAGCGCTCGGATTTCCTGGAATTGTTCGAGATCATGGCCGGCCTGCCGGTGACAATACGCTTGCTCGATCCGCCGCTGCATGAATTCCTGCCCAAGACCGAGGCCGAAATCGCCGAGGTCGCGGCCGTCATGAATGTGTCGCCCAACAAGCTCAGGCAGCGCACCGAGGCCTTGCACGAATTCAATCCGATGCTCGGCCATCGCGGCTGCCGGCTGGCCGTCTCCTATCCCGAGATCGCCGAGATGCAGGCACGCGCCATTTTCGAGGCCGCCGTCGAGGCCGGCCAGAAGGCCGGCGCGCTGGTCGTCCCCGAAATCATGGTGCCGCTGGTCGGCCTGGTGAAGGAGCTCGACTATGTGAAGGCGCGCATCGATGCGGTCGCCAAGAGCGTCATGGAGGAGAGCGGCGTCAAGATCGACTACCTCACCGGCACGATGATCGAACTGCCGCGCGCGGCGATCCGCGCCCATGTCATCGCCGCTACAGCCGAGTTCTTCTCCTTCGGCACCAATGACCTCACCCAGACCACGTTCGGCATCTCGCGCGACGATGCGGCCTCGTTCCTGGAGACCTACCGCCAGAAAGGCATCATCGAGCAGGATCCATTCGTCTCGCTCGACATCGACGGCGTAGGGGAATTGGTGCGCATGGCCGCGCAAAAGGGCAGGGCGACGCGCCCCGACATCAAGCTCGGCATCTGCGGCGAACATGGCGGCGACCCGGCATCGATCCGCTTCTGCGAGGAGGTCGGGCTCGACTATGTGTCGTGCTCGCCCTATCGCGTGCCGATCGCCAGGCTGGCGGCCGCGCAGGCCGCGGTACAGGTGGCGAAAGCGGGGCGCGGATAGGGAGATCAAGGCATTGCGTAATCGCACCGAGATGAAGCGGCAACGCGCTGTCTGAAGGGCAACGGCTCGTCAGGCTGCCGAAATGGCGCGTGCACCAGGGCAGTCAAATTGCCGCGCCATGCATTTTTCTGCTATCCATCGTCCGATTTCCGCCTTCATGCGGGTCTTTGGATGCCGGCTTGAAATCGCCAATCAGGAATTCGGTTTGATGCGTCTGCTGCAAAGACATCTCTGCATGATCGCCATGTCGTTGGTGGCTGTATCCAGCGCCCATGCCGCGACGCTGGTCGAGCCCACGCTGCACATCAAGCCCGCGGCGAGCGGAGCGGGCCGCGTTGCGCTCACGCTCGATGCTTGCGACGGACGGACCGACACACGCATTCTCTCGGCCCTGGTGGAAAACAAGATCCCCGCCACCATTTTCGTCACCGGCATCTGGCTGAAGCGCAATGCCGCGGCCGTCGAGATCATGCGGGCGCATCCAGACCTTTTCGAACTGGAAAATCACGGCGACCGCCACATTCCGGCGGTCGACACGCCACAGAAGATCTATGGCATAAAGAGCGCCGGCAGCCCGGATGCCGTGCTGGCCGAAGTCGAGTCGGGGGCCGCGGCACTCGCCAGGACCGGCGAGCCGACGCCCAAATGGTTCCGCGGTGCAACTGCCGAATACAGCCCCTCGGCGATCGCGATGATCCGCAAGCTCGGCTTCAAGATTGCCGGCTTCTCGATCAATGGCGATGGCGGTTCGCTGCTCGGCGCCAAGGAAACCGCCAAGCGCATCGCCGCGGCCAAGGACGGCGACGTCATCATCTCACACATCAACCAGCCGACCCACGCCGCCGGCCAGGGCGTGGTGCAAGGCCTGCTGGCGCTGAAAGCCAAAGGCATGATCTTCGTGCGCCTCGACGATGCCGACGGCACAGGCAATCACGGCACCACGGACTAATTCCGCAGGACGAGCTGGAACTGACCCCTACTCAACCCGGCGTGGCTTCGATTGTCACCTTGCTGGCGTAGAAAGCACCGTGGTCGCGGATTTCGGTCATTTCGTCGAAAGGCCGCTCATAGGCCCACATCGCGTTCTGACCGGCTTCGCCGGCAGGCAGCACGCTCCAATAGCTGGCATCGCCCTTGTAAGGGCAATGGGTCGAGTGTTCGGTGCCGCTCAGCCTGTCGAAATCGATGTCGGCGAACGGAATGTAGAAGACGGCGGGATAGGGCGCTTCGCTCAGGACCTTGGCCTTCGTGGACGACGCGATGACCGTATCGCCAGCGCGCACCGTGACGGTGCCGACATAGGGTTCGATGGTGATGATCTTGTCGGGGTTGCGCTGGAAGCCGGGTGCCGGGTTGGCGATCTTGTCCATGCTGGTTCTCCTTGCGTGGCCCCTTAAAGTGTGGCGGGCACAGCTGTTGCGCAAGGTGGGTTCACATCACGAAAACAGGCGCGCCAATCACCAAGGCGTGGCGCTGCAGCGCTTCGAGTGGCAGCCGTGGCTCAGGCGGCGGTCTTGAATGCGTCCATCAGTCCGGCATAGGCGGCCGCGATGCCCGCAACCGGGTTGCTGCTCCTGGAAACGGTCTCGACCTTCAGCGAGCCGCCGCCGGTCGGCAAGGTGAGCAGCAGGAACTGGCGATTGCCTCCAGCGCCGACGGATGCGGCCGCGACGTGCTGGCCTTCCCCCTCGTTCTGGACGCACATCTTGAACAGGAGCGTGCCGCCGACCGCTTCGAGCGCGCCGCCGACAACTTCAACAAATTCGTCTTCGGAAACAGTCTTTTCGTCCGGCACCAGATCGGCCAGGCTTTCGGCAAGTGTGCTCTCAAGGGCTTTGTCGTCGAGCTGCGTGTCCATGCGAACCTCTTTCAGTCGCCAATCGCCCCCTTTACCCGTTAACGAAGCTTAACGCCGACGATGGCCGGATTGTGGCGGATTTCCCAGTCAATTCGTGGGATAGGACACCGTAGCGCCTGCAGTGTTTTCGACCCTCCTGCCATCGCGGTGGCACGAATGCCCAGCAGTCCAAAATCCAAAACATGTCAAAATTCAACTGCTTGCCGTTGCGGCACGGACCCTGAAATTCGTGTGCCGCGCGAGCGGGTGACTGGACAATCCGCCGGTTCGCTTCACAATGCGCCAAAGCTACGACGCAAAATGCGCGAGGGAGGAGGAACCGGATGCTGGGGCTGATGCAGGAATGGCCGCTGCTGTGCCACAAGCTTATCGACAACGCCGAACGGCAGCATGGGGTGCGCGAGATCGTATCGCGCTCGATCGAGGGGCCCATCGTGCGCACCACCTACGCCGACATCCATCGTCGTTCTCTCAAGGTCGCCCAGCGGCTTGAGCGGGACGGCTATGGCTTGGGCGACCGTATCGCCACGCTGGCCTGGAACACGGCGCGCCACCTCGAGGCCTGGTACGGCATCATGGGCGTCGGCGCGATCTATCACACGCTCAATCCGCGCCTGTTTCCCGAGCAGATCGTCTGGATCATGAACCATGCCGAGGACAAGGCGGTCTTCGTCGACCTCACCTTCATTCCTTTGCTGGAAAAGATCGCCGGTGCCGTCAAATCGCTGAAGAAGGTGATCGTGCTGACCGACAAGGCGCACACGCCACAGACGACCTTGCCCAATGCCGTCGCCTATGAGGACTGGCTTGACGAGGCCGATGGCGACTTCGCCTGGAAGGCCTTCGACGAAGGCACCGCCGCCGGCATGTGCTACACATCAGGCACCACAGGCGATCCCAAGGGCGTCGTCTACAGCCACCGCTCGAACGTGCTGCACGCCATGATCGCCGCCATGCCCGACGCGATGGGGCTGTCGTCGCGCGACACGATCCTGCCGGTTGTGCCGATGTTCCACGCCAATGCCTGGGGCCTTGGCCAGAGCGGGCCGATGATCGGCGCCAAGCTGGTCATGCCCGGCTGCAAGATGGACGGCGCCTCGATCTATGAGTTGCTCGACACCGAGAAGGTAACCTTCAGCGCCGCCGTACCGACCGTCTGGATGATGCTGCTGCAATATCTGGAGGAGACCGGCAAGAAGCTTCCCTATCTCAACAAGGTCGTCATCGGCGGTTCTGCCTGTCCACGCGCGATCATGACGAAGTTCCATGACGATTACGGTGTCGAGGTCATCCATGCCTGGGGCATGACTGAAATGTCGCCGCTCGGCACGCTGTGCACCTTGAAGCCGGAATATACCGCTCTCCAGGGCGAGGCTCGGCTTGATATCAAGCAAAAGCAGGGCTACCCGCCCTTCGGCGTTGAAATGAAGGTGACCGATGACGAGAACAATGCGCAACCCTGGGATGGCAAGACCTTTGGCCGCCTGAAAGTGCGCGGCCCGGCCGTCGCTCGCGCCTATTATGGTGGCGCCGGGGCGGAGCAATTCGATGAGGACGGCTGGTTCGATACCGGAGATGTCGCTCACATCGACGCCGGCGGCTACATGCAGATCACCGATCGTGCCAAGGACGTCATCAAGTCCGGCGGCGAATGGATTTCGACCATCGATCTCGAGAATCTGGCCGTCGGCCACCCGGACGTGGCGGAAGCTGCGGCGATCGGCGTCCATCATTCGAAATGGGGCGAGCGGCCCTTGCTGGTCGTCGTTACCAAGCCCGGCAAGGAGCCGACCAAGGCGGATATTCTCCACTTCATGGATGGCAAGGTGGCCAAGTGGTGGATGCCCGACGATGTCGCCTTCGTCGGCGAAATACCGCATACCGCCACCGGCAAGATCCAGAAGATCACCTTGCGCCAGCAGTTCAGGGACTACCGCTTGCCGACGGATTGAGGGGATGTTGCGTGTTTCGGCTTCAAGCCGCCGCGAAAAGGCACTAAACCTCCGTCCGGGTTGGGGCAACGCAGAGAACCATGGTTAGCATTCCCGAACGGCGAACGTCGAAGGCTGCCGGCTGGTCGCGGCGCACGGCCGCGTTTTCAGCGGTGCTTTTGCTGACCGACTTCGCCGGCCACCGCTTCGATCTCGTCGAGACGCCGGTGTTCCTGTGGGTGCTCGGCATCGTCGCGCTGCTCGCGGCGCTGGCGCTGCTGTTCGCCGCCTTTGCCTTTTCGAGACTATGGAAATTCGGCGATCGCGGCGGCCGCGACCTGACCGTCGGCGCCTTGCTGGCACTGCTGGTGCTGGTCCCCTATGGCGTTGCCGCCTACTGGGCGACGATCTATCCGCCGCTCAGGGACATTTCGACCGATTTCGATGAGCCGCCCGCGCTCGACGTCAGCGAGCGGACAAAGGACATGAATGTGCTGTCCCCATCGACGCCGGGCGAACAGAGGCTGCAGGCCGACAGCTATCCATTGGTCACCGCGCGCAGCTACGACCTGCCATTCGAGACCATCGTCAATGCCGTCGAAACCGTGCTCGACCGGCGCAGCTGGGATCTTTCCGAACCCTATCCCGACCTTGCCGGGCAAAGCGACGTGACCATCACCGCTGTCGCCAAGGGTTTCGTGCTCGGCCTTCCGGCCGATGTGGCGATCCGCGTGACGGACGATGGCGATAGCGTGATCGTCGACATGCGGTCGGCCTCGCGTTACGGCCGCTACGACCTTGGTGACAATGCCGCGCGCATCACCGATTTCCTGGCGGAACTGGATCAGGAAGTCGCCGGCCAGGTCGGAGCGGCTCCGGCCGAATAGGCATTTTCCCACGGATCCAGCGCCTTCGGGAGCCCCCCGGGGGCAGGCCCTATCGGGTTGGGATGAAAATGCCGTCGATAGCGGGGGCGGCGTCTGTCGATACCATCCCGCGCGCCACCAGGTCCTCGAGATGGGCAAGTACCGACAGTCCGGCGGCACCATGCAGCCGGGGATCGGTGTCGCGATAGATCGCCTTCACCATGTCGGGAATCGTCCGGTCGCCGGCTCTGACCCGCTCCAATATGGCCCGCTCGCGCATCTTGCGATGGGTCTTCAGTCCCCGCATGAAAGCGCGCGGCTTCGTCACCGGCCCGCCGTGCCCAGGCAGCAGCAGGCGGTCGTCGCGCTCGATCATGCGGTCCAGCGACGCCATGTAATCGGCCATGGCCCCGTCCGGCGGCGCGACAATCGATGTCGCCCACGCCATGACATGATCGGCCGAAAACAGGATGCCGGTTTCTTCCAGCGCGAACACCGCGTGATTGGCGGTGTGGCCGGGGGTCAGAACCGTACGGATCGCCCAGCCGTCGCCGGCGACCAACGCGCCGTCCGGGAGTGCGATGTCGGGAATGAAAGCGGTGTCGGCGCTGGCGTCGAGCGCATTGGTCTCGCCGATATGCAGTGGCCTCGCCGGCCGGTGCGGCCCTTCCGCCATCACCAAAGCACCGGTGCGCTCCTTCAGCCGGGCCGCCAGCGGGGAATGGTCGCGATGCGTGTGGCTGACGAAGATATGGCTGACCGGCCTGCCGGCGATCACACCGAGCAAGGTCTGAAGATGCGCCTCGTCATCCGGCCCGGGATCGATGACCGCCAGCGTGTCGCGCCCGATGACATAGCTGTTGGTGCCATGAAAGGTGAAGGGGCTGGGGTTCCGGACCGTGACGCGCTGCACGTCCGGGCCGACGTTCACACCCTGGCCGTAGTGCGGATCGAAGCTGGTATCGAATTTGAGAGCCATGTCGGCACATTGTTCCCGGAACGGCAAAACCGATTGCCGCATAGCACGCAAGCCAATATAGGAAAACGCAGGACCGCGATTATAGGATCGCGCTAGACCGAATGGGGAAGACCATGGCAACTGCAACGACGATGCGCCCGCTTGTTTCTCTGGCTTTGCCGCAGGAAGGCGCGGCGCGACTGGCAACACAGCTTTTCCTGGCGATTGCCGGAACGCTGCTGCTGACCCTGTCGGCCAAGACCAAGGTTGTGCTGGGGCCCGTCGACATCTCGATGCAGACGCTCGCCGTCTTGCTGATCGCCGCCGCCTTCGGCCTTCGCCTCGGCGTCGCCACGCTGCTGCTCTACATGGCGGAAGGCGCCATGGGCTTCCCGGTCTTCCAGGGCACGCCTGAGAAGGGCATTGGCCTTGCCTACATGGTCGGCCCGACGGGTGGCTATCTCGCGGGCTTTGTCGTCATGGCGGCGATTGTCGGCTGGGCCGCGGATCGCGGCTGGGATCGCCACCCGATCAAGCTTTTCAACGCTATGCTGGTTGCCGAAGTGGTGATGATGGCGATGGGCTTTGCCTGGCTGGCGTTGCTGATCGGCCCGGAAAAGTCCTGGCAGTTCGGCGTCGTGCCGTTCATCGTCGGCGACCTCATCAAGGTTGCGCTGGCGGCAAGCCTTGTGCCGGCCGTCTGGTCGCTGCTGAAACGCTCCTGAGGTCTGTAGGAAGATTGGCGTGCCATAGACGTCAGGGATCCATTCCCGAGGATGGGCGCTTCCGATGAAGGTTCTGGTCACCGGCGCCGCCGGCTTCATAGGCTATCATGTCGCCAGGCGGCTTCTGGAGCGTGGCGACGAGGTTGTCGGCATCGACAGCGTCAACGACTACTATGACACGCGGATCAAGCAGGCGCGGCTGCGGCTGCTGGCCGAAGCCAGCCAACGCACCAATGCCGGCTATCATTTCATCCACGGCAATCTTGCAAACAGCGAAATCGTGGACGGCTGCTTTGCCGCTCACGGCTTTGATCGGGTGATCCATCTCGCCGCCCAGGCAGGGGTGCGCTACAGCCTGGAAAACCCGCGCGCCTATGTCGAAAGCAACATCGTCGCTTTCACCAACATGCTGGAGGCCTGCCGCAATGCCGGCATAGCGCACCTGACCTATGCCAGCACCTCGAGCGTTTACGGCGCCAACACCGACATGCCGTTTTCCGAGCACCGCCCGGCCGATCATCCGCTGCAGTTCTACGCCGCGACCAAGCGCGCCAACGAGCTGATGGCGCACAGCTACAGCCATCTGTTCGGGCTGCCGACGACCGGGCTGCGGTTCTTCACCGTGTATGGCCCCTGGGGGCGCCCCGACATGGCGCTGTTCCTGTTCACCAGGAGCATTCTGGCCGGCGAGCCGATCAAGCTGTTCAACAATGGCAACCACACGCGCGATTTCACCTATATCGACGACATCGCCGAAGGTGTGATCCGGACCAGCGACAGCCCTGCAGCCGGCAATCCCGCCTGGGATTCCGGTCATCCGGATCCGGCAACGAGCAGCGCGCCCTGGCGCATCTTCAACATCGGCAACAACAATCCGGTGAGGCTGACCGCCTATGTCGAGGCGTTGGAAAGCGCGCTTGGCCGCAAGGCCGTCATAGAACTCTTGCCGCTGCAGGCCGGCGACGTGCCGGACACATTCGCCGACACTTCCGCGCTGCAGGAGGCTGTTGGCTACCGCCCCGGCACGTCCGTGGCAGACGGGGTAGGGCGGTTCGTCGAGTGGTACCAGGCGTATTTTGGGTAGGGGTGGCGGAGGTCATGTCCTGGCGTGCGAAACAGACCTCTCCTGTGCCGGGTGCCGCATTGACAAGCCATTGAATGAAACCTAAGCACGGTCGATCAGGGCCGGGGGGCTCAGCATGTCAAGGAGAGCTTCTTGAAAGGAATTATCCTTGCTGGAGGCAGTGGAACGCGTCTTTATCCACTGACATTAGCAGTCTCTAAGCAAATCCTTCCGATATACGACAAGCCGATGATTTATTATCCGCTGAGCGTACTGATGCTCGCGGGAATCCGTGAGATTCTGATTGTTTCGACGCCGCGTGATCTGCCGGCTTTTCGTGATTTACTCGGCGACGGATCGGAGTTCGGGCTGGCGTTCTCCTACGCCGAGCAGCCGCAGCCCAATGGTCTTGCGGAAGCTTTCATTATCGGCCGTGATTTCATCGGCAAAGACAGTGTCTCGATGATTCTTGGCGACAACATATATTTCGGTGACGGCCTGTCGCAGCTTTGCCGCGCCGCCGCTGCGCGCGAAGCGGGTGCTTCGGTGTTCGCCTACCATGTCGAGGATCCCGAGCGCTATGGTGTTGTGTCCTTCGACAGGGCAACCGGAACCGCGCTGACGATTGAGGAAAAGCCGCAGAAGCCGAAGTCGAACTGGGCAGTCACCGGTCTCTATTTCTACGACAATGACGTGGTCGACATCGCCCCGACGATCCGCCCCTCGGCGCGAGGCGAGCTCGAGATCACGGCTGTCAACAATGTCTATCTCGAGCGCGGCAAGCTGCACGTGCACCGTTTGGGACGTGGCTATGCCTGGCTCGACACCGGCACGCACGACAGTTTGCACGAAGCCTCTTCTTTCGTGCGCACGATCGAACATCGGCAGGGCATCAAGGTTGCTTGCCCTGAGGAGATCGCCTTCGAGCAGGGCTGGTTGACGGCAGAGCAAGTGCTGCAACGCGCAACTCGGTTGGGCAAAAATGAATATGCCGCCTATCTGCGGCGGCGCGTCGCCGATCTGTTGGAGGGCTAAGCTTTGGAGATCAGGTCCCTCGGCATCGATGGCGTGCTGGAAATCGTTCCCAAGCGACATGGCGATGCACGCGGCTTCTTCATGGAAACCTACAATGCCGAGCGGTTTTCGCAGGCGGGCATCGACTTGGTTTTCGTCCAGGACAACCACTCCTATTCCGCTACGGCAGGCGTCTTGCGAGGGCTTCACTACCAGCTCGAGCCGCGGGCCCAGGACAAGCTGCTGCGCGTCATTCGCGGCAGTATCCTCGACGTCGCAGTCGATATCCGCCGTGGTTCGAAAACCTTTGGGAAGTGGGTCGCCTGCGAGATTTCGGCCGAAAAGGGCAATCAGATTCTGGTGCCGAAGGGTTTCGCGCATGGCTTTGTGACGCTCGTGCCCGACACCGAGGTTCTCTATAAGGTTACCGACACCTATTCGCCCGAGCACGATCGGTCTGTTCGCTTCGATGATCCCATCATCGGCATCGAATGGCCTTCAGTGGCTGGCGGATTCCAGCTTTCGGACAAGGACCTCAAGGCGCCGGTGCTCGCCGAGGCCGAAGTGTTTGCCTGATGGGCATGAGGATAGCGGCATGAATTTTCTGGTGACAGGCGGGGCTGGCTTCATCGGTTCGGCGGTGTGTCGGCATCTGTGCGCCAATCCGGCCTATAGGGTGACCAATCTCGACAAGCTCACCTATGCCGGCAACCTGGCCTCGCTGCGGCAAATCGAGAACGCGCACAATTATCGCTTCGCCCAGGTCGATATATGCGACGAGAAAGCGGTGCTCGACATAATGCGCCGTGACGATATCGACATCGTCATGAACCTTGCCGCCGAGAGCCATGTCGACCGCTCGATCGATGGGCCTGGCGCCTTCATCGAGACCAACATCGTCGGCACCTACCGCATCCTCAATGCGGCGCTCGAATACTGGCGCGGCCTTGCCGACGACAGGAAGGGCCGCTTCCGCTTCCATCACGTGTCGACCGATGAAGTGTTCGGCGACCTGCCTTTCGATGGCGGCATGTTCGTCGAGGAGACGCCTTACGCGCCGTCCTCGCCCTATTCGGCCTCGAAGGCGGCCTCGGACCATCTGGTCCGCGCCTGGCACGAGACCTACGGCCTGCCGGTCGTGCTCTCCAACTGTTCGAACAATTACGGCCCCTATCATTTTCCCGAAAAACTGATCCCGCTCGTCATCCTCAACGCGCTCGACGAAAAGCCGCTGCCGGTCTATGGCGCCGGTGCCAATGTGCGCGACTGGCTGTTCGTCGAGGATCACGCCCGAGCCCTGGAACTGGTCGCCACCAAAGGCACGCCGGGCGAGAGCTACAATGTCGGCGGCAATTCGGAGCGGACAAACCTCAGCGTCGTCGAGACGATTTGCGACCTGCTCGACAGCAGGCGTCCCCGGGCCGGCGGCAAGAGCTACCGCGACCTGATTTCCTTCGTCACCGACCGCCCCGGCCATGACCGCCGCTATGCCATCGACGCATCGAAGATAAGCCGGGACCTCGGCTGGGTGCCCAACGAGAATTTCGACAGCGGCCTGGCCAGAACCGTGGACTGGTACCTCGACAACAAATGGTGGTGGGGGCCAATCCGCGAGCAGAACTATGCCGGCGAAAGACTGGGCGAAGCCCGCAAGGGGGCCGCGTGAGGCTCGTTGTCACCGGACGCGAAGGCCAGGTTGTGTCGAGCCTTCTGGAGGCCGGCCAGCTTGCCGGTGTAGACGTCATCGCCATTGGCCGTCCGCAGCTCGACCTGGCAAACCCCGACACCGTGATCGAAGCCATTGCTGCGGCCAGGCCTGACGTCGTCGTCTCGGCTGCCGCCTACACGGCCGTGGATCAGGCCGAGGATGAGCCCGATCTGGCATTCAGGGTGAACGCCGTCGGCGCCGGCAAGGTGGCGCAAGCCGCGGCGCGGCTTGGCGTTCCCGTCATCCACCTTTCGACCGACTACGTCTTCGACGGCAGCGCTTCCGGTAGCTATGTCGAAACCGATGCGACCGCGCCAGCCAGCGTATACGGCGCTTCCAAGCTCGCCGGCGAACAGGCGGTGGCCGCCGCCAATCCGCGCAACCTGATCCTGCGCACCGCCTGGGTCTACAGTCCGTTCGGCAAGAACTTCGTCAAAACCATGCTTCGGCTTGCGGCCGACCGCGACGAGATCTCAGTGGTGGCCGATCAATGGGGAAATCCCACCTCAGCGCTGGATATCGCCGATGCGATCCTGCATGCCGCGGCCACGCTGCACAGCAACAAGGACTTCGCCGCGTTCGGCATCTATCACCTGGCCGGCACCGGCGAGGCCAACTGGAGCGGCTTTGCCCGTCATATCCTCGACACGAGCCGCGTGTCTGGCGGTCCTTCAGCGCGGGTCCGCGACATTACGACGACGGACTACCCGACCAAGGCGCGACGCCCTGCCAATTCCCGGCTTTCGAGCGCGAAGTTCGCCTCCGCCTTCGGCTGGTCTGCGCCGGACTGGCGGCTTTCGACGGAAGCAGTGGTACGTCGGGTCCTGCCCTGAGAGACGCGAACCCGCGCAAGGCAAAACCGGCCACCGGCGCAGGGCAATACCGGCAAGCTCAGAACAGATGTCGGTCAATGTCGGCGGCCCCCGCCATCCGGCTCGTGACCAATGCATAATGGCTCCCTGAGCGAGTTCGCCTGAACGCCATGAACTCGGCGCCGCCCGGAGCTCCTCGCGCCGTTTTTGTCAGCCGCAAAAACAGCATATTTTGCCAAAGCAGGTAGCGCGCGGAAGCAAAGTTCTTTAGGTCCATATGGAATACGGCAGCCTATCAGCCTTGCGGAAAGAAGAGGGTGGATTGTCAAAGCTTATTATTCAAATCCCATGCTTGAATGAGGAGGGGACGCTCGCCGTCACACTGGCCGATCTGCCGCGTCAGGTCGCGGGTTTCAGCACGGTGGAATGGCTCGTAATCGATGATGGCTCCACCGACCGCACGGTCGAGGTCGCCCGGGAAAACGGCGTCGATCACGTGGTCTCGCTGCCCCATAATCAGGGGCTTGCCAAAGCGTTCATGACCGGCATCGAAACCGCGCTGAAACTGGGCGCGGACGTCATCGTCAACACCGATGCGGACAACCAGTACGATGCCTCCTGCATTCCCGATCTCGTCCGGCCAATACTGGAGAAAAAAGCTCAGATCGTCATCGGCGCAAGGCCGATCAGCGAGATAGAGCATTTTTCACCGGTCAAGAAATTTCTGCAGAAGCTTGGCAGCTTCGTTGTCAAGCTTGCCAGTGGCACGACGGTCCCTGACGCCCCGAGCGGTTTCCGGGCCATTCATCGCGACGCGGCGATACAGCTCAATGTCTTCAACCGCTATACCTATACGCTGGAAACGATCATCCAGGCGGGGCGCAGGAACATCCCGATCACCTCGGTGCCGATCCGCGTCAACGGCGATCTTCGACCCTCGCGGCTGGTCAAGAGCATACCGAGCTATGTGCGGCGCTCGTTGATAACGGTCGTGAGGATTTTTGTCGTCTATAGCCCGCTGCGCTTCTTCTCGACATGTGCGGCAATCGTCGCCGCGCCGGGGGTGATCGGGGTTATTCGGTTCCTTGTCCACTATTTGATGGGCGAAGGCAGTGGCAACATCCAGTCACTCGTTCTGTCCAGCGCCTTGCTCGCGATTGCCGGCATTCTTGCGATGAGCGGCATCATTTCCGAGCTCATCGCGGTCAACAGGCAATTGCTTGAAGAAATAAGGATCAGGCAATTGCAGCAAGAGTATGGTGCAAGGGCCAGGGTCCGGTCGTTTGCGATGGAGAGAAAAATCAAGAAAGAAAGTGTAGGCGGAACGATATAAGATGAATGATACGCCGGTCGCTTACGATAACGTTCCAGGTAATTACTATGATAAGTACAACACCCGGAATCCGGTTGCGCGATATTTGATGGATGGCTTTTTAAGTAGCTTCGATGCGTTGACGGCCGAGACAGGCGTTCGCAATGCCTACGAGGTCGGCTGTGGCGAAGGAAATTTGTCCATTCGACTTCATGATCGGGGGTGGAACGTCCGCGGCAGCGATCTGGAAGGCGTCAGTGTTTCGCAGGCCAATGAGCAATGCGTCAAGCGTGGGATAGCGCCGTTGTTTGAAACGCGCTCGCTTTTCGAACTGACGCCGCAGGCGAACTCCGCTGAGTTGGTAATATGCTGTGAGGTTCTCGAGCATGTTCCAAATACGCAACAAGCGCTCTCGGTCCTGAAATCGCTTGGCAAGCCGTATCTCCTTGTCAGCGTGCCGCGAGAGCCGATCTGGCGGGTCCTGAATGTCGCCAGGGGAAAATATGTAACCCAGTTTGGCAACACGCCAGGGCATATCAATCACTGGTCATCCGCGTCTTTCATCGATCTGTTGAGCAAGACGCTAAAAGTCGTGAAAGTCAGCAAGCCTTTTCCCTGGACCATGGTCCTTTGCCGCTGTGACTGAGCCAACGCAGACGGCACAGCCACCCAAAAGCAGCAGGCTCAGGCTAAAGTCTTTCGTTCGCCTTGGAGCGGTGACCGTCAGTCTCGCGGCGCTCGTCTTCGTGGGGCTGGCGATCCATCGTTCCTTCGGCGATGTGCAGCGCCAGCTCGTTTCCCCGCTCTTCTTGATCGCCATATTGGGGTGCGCTGTCGCTTATGCAGTCATTCTGCAACTGGTCGCCATCGCCTGGTATCGGTTCCTGGTTCTCGTCGACGGACCGTCGCTTGGATTGGGTCGTGCGCTCGCCATTTTTGGAAGGACGCAGATTTACAAATACCTGCCGAGCAATGTGATGCATATGGTTGGTCGCTTCGCCCTTGCCCGCAGTGCCGGGACCTCGAACAGGGCGCTTGCCGTTGCCCAGATGGGGGAGCTGTCCGTCATTGTTCTCGCCGCCGGGGGGTCGGGCGCGTTGCTGGCGTGGCCGATTTTCCAAGCTGCGTATGCGCGGTATGGTCCCGGCCACCCTACTTTGACTGTGGGATTGATCGCCGCCGGTCTTTTGGCGATCGCGTTTGGGATGGGACTTTTGTTCCGCTTCAGGATGGCGGACATCGGAGGCAGGGCGCTCATTACATCTGCAGAGGCCTTTTTCCTCTATGCATTGTTTTTCATGGGCAATGGGTTTCTGATCGTCGCGCTTGTGAGGGCCATAAACGATGGAGGCCATATTGCTGAATTGATCGGCATAGGAGCCACGGCTTGGCTCGTTGGTTTTGTCGTTCCGGGGGCGCCAGGAGGGCTTGGCGTGCGCGAGGCCGTTCTGATCATGGGATTAACTGCCGCGGGTTTGCCGCTTCCATCGGCCACCGCGGTTGCCCTCGGCAACCGGCTCGTCACCGTTCTCGGAGATTGCCTGGTCGCCTTGGCAGAGTTGGTTTTGCGAAAAGGGAAAAGTGCATGACGACGCAAATGACGGAGACATCCGTGCAAGACACCCATTTGCCGGACCGGATCCCGTTTTTGCGACACATCATTTCGATGGTGCTTCTTTTCGCTCTTGTCCTGGGGATCGTGGGCGTAAATCCTTTGCGGCAAACGCTGGCACCGATGGATTTGATGTTGGCTTATCCAGGATGGGACAATGCCGGGGTCGACACCGACCTTGTCAATGCGGAGCGTTCTGACGCCTTGGATCACCGGCTTCCAAACTGGCGGGAGTTCAGGCGAGAGTTGCGGGAAGGGCACATCCCGCTATGGAACCCACTCCACCAACTGGGTGCGCCGGGCATCCAGGCGCCGATTTACGAAGGCCTGTCAGTACCCTTCCTGGTTTATGCCCTCACGCCCAATGAGGCCATGGGCTATACGTTCGCACTTTTGTCAAATTATCTGCTGGCGGCTTTCGGTGCCTATTGCCTGCTGTTTTTCATGTTCAGAAATCGTGTGGCTGCGGTTTTCGGCGCCATTACATTCGCATTTTGCGGGTTCAACATCGCTTGGGCACACTGGCCGCACCTGACAACGAGCGCTCTTGTTCCCTGGGTTCTCGCCACTCAGCTTCGCTATTGGCAAACAGGCCGTTTGGGTTGGGCGTTTGGGTTCACTCTCAGTGTCGCCTTGATAGGTCTGGCCGGTTTTCCATTCGTCGCCCTCCTTGGAGGTATATCGTCCCTGATGCTGGCGATCGCAGTCCTCTTTGCCGAAGTCCGGAGCGCCGGCATCAATCAGCTTCCGGTTAGGCGAATTTTTGGGCTGGGATTCGCAGGCATAGCGGGTGCGTTCCTTGCCCTTCCCGGCCTCTTGCAAGTTAGAGAAATTCTCGTTTCAACTGATTTGTCGAGCCGAACAGGCGGAACTTGGTTCACACCCTATGACATCGTCAATATGTTTGGCTCTGACTTTGTGAACAATCTTGGCGTCGAGCGTACCTTTTCGGCAGGAATACCTGCTGCTCTCCTAACCCTTCTCGCGTTTTATTTCATTTTCAAGTCACCCAATCGATTTGCTGTTTTTGGGCTATTCGTGGCGGTATTCATGCTAGCAACCGTATTTGGCATGGCTCCGGCCAGCATAGTGAACGCAATTCCAGGGTTTGGTTTCAACGCGTGGAGCAGGGGGTCGGTCTTATTTGGATTGTCGGCAGCTGTATTATCTTCATATTCCGTGAAATTCTTAGCGCCACAGTCTCCAAAGCCTGAATCGCCTTATAGATTTCATTTGGTGGTTTTTATATGCCTCTTACAGGCAATCAACCTTGGCTATTGGTTCAGGCAGCTTAATGCGCGACCTGACATCGAGACTTTTTTCCCGGACACGCCATCGATATCCTATGTGGCGTCCAAGATCCTTCCAGGTCAAAGCATCATTGCGGACGGCAGCTTCCTTGTCTCGGGATTTTTGTCAAACTATCGGCTGCCAGAATTGTTTGCTCACGGATTTCGTACCGATGCTCAAAACAAGATAGGCGCTGACATAGCCCCTTCTTTTCAGACAACATACACGGCCTCCATCATTCAATGCTCTGACATTAATTTTTCCAGCCCAGAGATTACCTATGCTGCGGTCCGTTTCTTCCTTGTCAAAGAAGGCTGTACTGAATCGAGTTACGAGACCACTGGCATAGGCCAGCGGGCTACTGCCTCCCTCACCAATGGCGCTCTTCAAGGTGACTTGGTAATTGACAAGTCTATCAGCGCTACGAACATGCAAGTGTTATTCGGAACTTATGATAGGGATTTCGCCCCTTCGGCGGTGATGTTTGATCTTTATCGAGACAAGCTCCTCGTGGCTCATACTGAATTGACACCGGAGGCGATACGCAACAACCAATACGCCACCTTTAATTTCAATCAAGACGTTCCTCTTGTGGCCGGAACGTATCGGTACGTCATTTCAATGGCCAAACCCAATAGCCAGAAGATGCTCAGTGCATGGGCCTTCGAAACCGCTGGAGGGGCAACTTATCAAATTGGATCGAGTGTATTCCCCGGCATCCCGAAAATGAGGATTGGTGAGAGAGCGCGTCTTCCACAGAATTTCTCGATCGCGTCGGCAGAGCGGGGTGTTAGCGTTATTGAAAATCACACGGTTTCAGGCTCGGGCTATTATGTGGACGGGTTAAGTGGACAACCGGAAGCAGATTTTGGCCCTGTGCGCCTTGCGGCGTATCAACCGGACGACCTGACAGTGGAATATTCGGGCGCAGCCCATGGATGGGTCGTTTTCCCTATTCGTACGAATAAGTATTGGCGAGCCACGCTAGATGGAAAACCGGTCGAACTGGGGAAGTTTTTAGATTTTTTCCCTGCCGTCGAGGTGAACAGGCCAAGCAAAATTCGTTTCTATTACGACAGCAGTCACTTGCTGAAAACGCTGGAACTTTGCACTGCCGGCTTTGCGGCTTCAGTCATTCTCTTGATCATGGTGAATGGCAGAGCTTCCAGGCCACGAGCCGGCGCTGGCTAATTGGTTGCCTGGGTGTCGAAAATAGGGCCGCAAACCAGACCGGTGCATAGCTTTGCACGTGACTGGACCGCGATAAATCTGGATTGCTTCAGGATGCAGGCAACATATTGATCGCTGATCGGGTCGTTTCGTCAGAGATTCGCCGTTTGCTGCAACCCTCTGCAGGCAGGCGGGAAACCCGAATGCGACACCCCAAAATCCAATTCGACCGGAGCTGACCTCTTGTATCTATTCAAATGAGGTTGACGCTGATAACGAACGGCCAAGTCAATGAAACGGGAATGCTACCTGAATGCCCAAAACATGCGTGATGACCGGCGGAGCTGGATTCATTGGATGCGCGTTGTCCACCAAATTGGCAAACCGCTTCGATCGCGTGGTTGTCATCGACAGTTTGCATCCGCAGATCCACGCAGAGCGAAAGCGTCCCGCCGACCTTGATCCTCGCATTGAACTCGTGGTTGCCGATGTGACCGAGGCCTCGACCTGGGCGCAGGCACTGGAAACCATCCGACCTGAAGTTGTGGTGCATCTGGCTGCCGAAACGGGCACGGGTCAGTCGCTCACGGAGGCCTCTCGCCACGCAATAGCAAATGTTCTTGGCACCACCCGCATGTTGGATGCTTTCGCCACGGCATCGCACGTTCCTGAGCGTTTTGTCCTGGCTTCGAGCCGCGCCGTCTATGGAGAAGGGGCATGGCGGTCCAGGAAAACAGGCGAGATAACGTATCCCGGTCAGAGATCGAAACAGCAGCTCGAACGCGCGGAGTGGGATTTTTCCGGGCTCGAACCTCTGCCAATGGACGCGGAAAAAACGATACCGAATCCAACCAGCATCTACGGAGCGACGAAACTAACCCAGGAACAGATATTGCGGGCTTGGGCTCTTTCGTTCGGAACAGCTGTCAACGTGCTTCGCCTTCAGAACGTATATGGTCCTGGCCAATCGCTGACCAACAGCTACACGGGAATCGTGTCGTTGTTCATCAGGATGGCGAAGGAAGGCAAGAGCATCCCGATCTATGAGGACGGGGATATCGGACGCGACTTCGTCTTCATCGATGATGTGGCGTCGGCTCTCGACAAGGCCACGGCCACGGATCTGTCACAGTCGCTCGCCTATGATGTCGGCACCGGGTCCAAGACCACGGTTCTTGACCTGGCAAGGATCGTCGCAAAAAGATACGGGGCTCCGGAACCGCACGTCAACGGCATGTTCCGCAACGGCGACGTTCGCTGCGCTGTCGCCAACATCGACAGGACGGTGCGCGAACTGGAATGGCGACCTTTGAAAAGTGTAGACGAGGGGATCGGTCAGCTTTCCGAGTGGATCGATTCACAACTTGGCTAGAATTATGAGATCGTGACAACGGAAGCGTTCTGCCGTCGAAAATGCTTCCACGGGAGACGTGGTCCCTATACCACGTGGATGTGATATTTGCAGGGACTTGGCGATGCGGCGTGCAGCGATATTTTTCTTCTATGACGAACGCGGTCAGGTTGATGACTATATATTCTACCTTCTAGAAAAATTGCGGCCATTCGTGGAGACGATTATTTTTGTCTCAAACGGGGAGATTTCAAAATCATCGGAAGCTTCACTGCGATCCGCGGTTGACGAGACTATCATCCGCGAGAATACAGGATTTGACGTAGGGGCGTATCGCCAAGGGCTCGAGTTCATCGGTTACGACAAGCTCGGCGATTATGATGAAATCCTTTTGCTTAACCACACATTCTACGGACCTGTTTTCCCGTTCTCGGAAATGTTTTCGGAAATGGAAGGCCGGGATTGCGATTTTTGGGGCATATCCGATCACAAGGAGGTAACTCCCAATCCTTTCACTGGAACAGGGGTCTTGCCCCGCCATCTGAACTCTCATTTTATCGCCGTGCGGAAGGCGATGCTTGAGTCGATCGCTTTTCGAAACTACTGGGAGAGAATGCCGAGAATCAGAGACTATGCGGAGTCTGTTCTCTTGCATGAGTCGCGTTTTACAGTTCTTTTTGAGGACTTGGGATACAAATCTGAAACATACCTTGACTCGGATAAATACAATTCCGCGTACCCTGTGATGATCGATGTCGATCAGATTTACAATGATAGAAGCCCCATTTTAAAGCGTCGCCTTTTTTTCAATGATCCAACATTTTTGGATAAAAACGCCGTCGATTTGCCGCGTGCTTTGCGGGTGCTCAAAGAGACATCCGACTACGACCTCAATCTGATTTGGCGCAATGTTCTGCGCTCTTCGGATTTGAGAACGCTCAACACCAACGCCGCGCTGATGAGTGTCTTGCCGGACAAGCGGATTAAAGGCGACGGTGCTGCTCCCGACTATGGCAAGATCGCTGTCTGCGCGCATATCTACTACACCGATATGCTCGACGAGATACTGGGCCTGACCGGCAACATCCCGGTGCCCTATGATTTCATTGCCACCACGAACACGCCGGAAAAAAAGGCCGAAATCGAAACCGCCCTGGCGAACCGCCCTGGCGTGAAGAACGTCATCGTCCGCGTTGTCGAGCAGAACCGCGGCCGTGACATGTCCTCGCTTTTCATCTCCTTGCGCGATCTGCTTGTTGACGATCGCTATGACCTTGTCTGTCGCCTGCATACAAAAAAATCGCCCCAAGTGCAGTCATCGATGGGCAACCTGTTCAAGCGGCATATGGTTGACAATCTGCTGAATAGCCGCGGGTACGTGCACAACGTGTTGGATATGTTTCACGACAATCCTTCGGTCGGCCTGGCCATTCCGCCTATCTTTCATATCTCCTATCCGACCATGGGGTTCTCGTGGTTTGCCAACAAGCCAAGGGTTGAGGAAACCGCGCGGCTTCTGAATATCGACGTCAAATTCGATGAGAACACTCCGGTGGCTGCCTATGGCACCATGTTCTGGTTCCGGCCACGCGCCTTGCGCAAAATGTTCGAACACAAGTGGAAATGGGAGGAGTTCAATGCCGAGCCGGATCATGTCGACGGCGGCTTCGCCCATGCGCTGGAGCGGCTGATCGCCTACGCGGTTCAGGATGCTGGATATACAACGCAGCACATTATGTGCGCGCATCAGGCCGAGCACAACTACACCATGCTGGAGTTCAAGCTGCAAAAGCTCGCCAGCTTCATGCCGTCAGGGGACTTCCCTTGGCAGTGTCATATGGTGTCTGAGTGGAGAAAGGGCGGCTATCCCTTGGGAAGCCATGTATCGGCCACTCCGGCACCAATGCCGACGTCGGTGAAGCATTCTCTGGCTGAACTCAATTTGGCCGTTAAAAGCTCTCTGAGGTTCAGAGCGCCTATCCTGTTCAAAGCACTGCGGCCGATCTATCGCAGCACGAGGGCGGTTTTGAAACCGAACTCTCGGCGTAGTGGCGGATAATGGCGGGCATCAGACAGGTTCACGATCTAGTCAGGAGCATCAAGGTGCGTCGTATTGCCGTATTTTCTCTCTACAACGAGCATGGAATTGCCGATGACTATGTCATCTTCCTGCTCGAAAAGCTGCGCGAATTTGTCGAGAGGATTGTTGTCGTATCCAACGGAAATCTTTCCAAGCTTTCGGAAATAGCAATCAAAGCCAGTTGTGATCAGCTTCTGGTCCGGGAGAACGTGGGATTTGACGTATGGGGATACAAGACCGGTATTGACGCTGTCGGCTTTGACGCTCTTTCCGAGTATGATGAACTTATCCTGCTGAATGACACCTGCTACGGGCCTCTTTTTCCGTTTTCGGAAATGTTTTCGGAAATGGAGCGCCGGGATTGTGATTTCTGGGGCAGCGCTGCTCATTCGCAAATGACGCCAAATCCGTTTACCGGAACAGGCCATCTGCCCCGCCATCTCACAGCAAACTTCATTGCCATCCGCGAGAAGATGCTGAAATCACGTGCCTTCAAGACATACTGGGAAAATCTGCCCGCGATCAAAACTTACATCGACGCTATCATGCTGCACGAGTCGCAGTTTACCAAGCATTTTACAGATCTTGGCTACTCGGCGGAAGCGTATGTCGATCCGGATAAATATGGTTCGCACTATCCGGCGTTTATTAACGTTGATGAGACAATCATCAACCGCTTTCCCTTGCTAAAGCGACGTCCGTTTTTTCATGATCCGACGTTTTTGAATGCTCAAGGCATTGATTTGCCGCGCGCTTTGCGAGTTCTTGAAGAGACATCCGACTACGATCTCAATCTGATTTGGCGCAATGTCCTGCGCACTTCGGAATTGAGGAATCTAAACACCAATGCCGCGCTGATGAGCGTCTTGCCCGATGAGCGAGCCAAAGACGGCGACGCTCCTTCCGACTACGGCAAGATCGCCGTCTGCGCGCATATTTACTACACCGACATGCTGGAAGAGATACTGGCGCTGACCGGCAACATCCCGGTGCCCTATGATTTCATTGCCACGACCGATACGCCGGAAAAAAAGGCCGAGATTGAAGCCACACTGGCAAAACGCCCTGGCGTGAAGAACGTCATCGTCCGCATCGTCGAGAAAAATCGCGGTCGTGACATGTCCTCGCTTTTCATTTCCTTGCGCGATCTGCTCGTCGACGACCGCTATGACCTTGTCTGTCGCCTGCATACAAAAAAGTCGCCTCAAGTGCAGGCGTCGAGAAGCAACCTGTTCAAGCGGCATATGCTTGAGAATCTGCTGAATACGCGTGGGTATGTCCATAATGTTTTGGATATGTTTCACGACAATCCGTTAGTCGGACTAGCCGTTCCGCCTGTCGTTCATATTTCCTATCCGACCATGGGGCACGCATGGTTCTTCAACAGGCCAAAGGTTGAGGAAACCGCTCGGCTTTTGAACATCAAGGTCAAGTTCGATCATGACACCCCGGTCGCTGCCTATGGCACCATGTTCTGGTTCCGGCCACGCGCCCTGCGCAAAATCTTCGAACACAAGTGGAAATGGGAAGACTTCAATGCCGAGCCAAATCATGTTGACGGCGGCTTGGCCCATGTGCTGGAGCGGCTGATCGCCTACGCGGCTCAGGATGCCGGATATACCACGCGGCACATCATGTGCGCGCATCAGGCGGCGCACAACTACACCATGCTGGAGTTCAAGCTGCAAAAACTTGCCAGCCTGATGCCGTCAGGCGACTTCCCTTGGCAGTGCCATTTGTTGTCTGAGTGGAAGAAAGCCGGTTATCCCGTGGCAAACCATCTACCGCCCGCTGCGTCATCGTCGCAGACGTCGGTAACGTCAGTGAAGCGCTCTCTGGGTAAACTCAATTTGGCCATTAAAAACTCTCTGTGGTTCAGAGCGCCTACCCTGTTCAAAATATTGAGACCGATCTATCGAGCTGTGGCCAAGCCCTAAATCAAACTCCAGGCATGGCGAAACGCTGTGCGCTTTTCCTGGAAGGCTGGCATCATTTGGCAAGCCGCATGTCGGCGTCGTGTAGAAGATCGCATGTGGCCGGCCTTTTTTGGCGGCACCGAATGGTTTAATGGGTGCGGTCGACGTCCTGCCAGATGGTGCCATTCCAACCAGCGGTCTTGGAATACCTGTTTTTCAACGCTATCACGGGCATCGAGGGCGCAACCTGGAAACACCGCCTCTCGATGATGTTTGCGTGGCAGGATGTGGTTCGGTGCCGCCGGCGATCCCATATCGGAGCGTTCTAATTCTAAGTGCCATCTGCACCAGAGAGAGATTAGGTCGATGAGGCGCCTGGCAATCGCATTTTATTACGATCAAGAAGGCAAGATAGATGAGTATTATTTTCACCTGATTGCATCGATAAGGCCCTTTGTTGAAAAACTGCTGGTCGTTTGCAACGGTCCGGTAGACGACGAGGCCCGATCTCGCCTTTCTGACGCTACCGACAGCTTTCTAATCAGGGAAAACAAGGGGTTCGATGTCTGGGCCTATCGGGCTGCCCTCGAACATATTGGGTGGGATGAGCTTTCACACTTCGACGAGATATTGTTTTTCAACCACACTTTCTACGGGCCGATCTTCCCCTTTTCCGAAATGTTCTCTGAGATGGACCAACGTCACTGTGACTTTTGGGGAATCTCCGCCCACAAGGCGATAAAGCCCAATCCGATCGACGTCAGAAAATCGGAACTGCCCTTCCATCTCAATTCCCATTTCATCGCAGTGCGGCGGTCCTTGCATCAGTCGAAGGCGTTTCGTGACTATTGGACCCGGATGGTGTCCATCAACTCCTATATGGAGTCAGTTGCGAAGCACGAGACGGTGTTCACAGCGCATTTTCAGGCTTTGGGCTACACCTGTTCGGTATTGCTCGATCCGGAACGATACAGGACGCCATACCCGGTTTTCATGGAGCCGGACAAAACGCTGGAGGACCGGAGCCCGATACTGAAGCGTCGCCTCTTTTTTCACGACACGCTGTCCCTCGAGCGCGCGGCCATCAACCTGCCGCGTGCCTTGGAGATCGTAGAAAACCAATCTGATTATGATTTGTCGCTGATATGGAAAAGCGTTGGCCGCTTGGGCTCGCCTCGTACGCTAAATGGCAATGCCGCGTTGCTCTCCGTCCTGCCGGACATCCATATTGGCGCGCAAAGGAATTGGGACGATTATCGGATAGCAGTTCTTGCGCATGTGTATCACGTTGACATGATCGATGAGGTTCTCGGCTATGCCGAAAACGTGCCGAAAGGCTACGATCTGATCGTCACGACCGACAATGCCAACAAGCAGGCATTGATTCAGCAAGCAGTCGCGAAGGCGACGAACGCCAGGAATGCGGTCGTCCTGGTCGTCCGGAACGATGGCAGGGACACTTCCGCCCTTCTTGTCGGTTGCCGGGACTATGTACTCGAGGATCGGTACGACTTGATCTGCCGGATCCATTCCAAGCGATCTCCCCAAGACGGCCCGAGGGGAGAGTTGTTTAAACTCCACACTTTTGAAAACCTTCTTCATACGCCTGGATATGTCTCGAATTTGCTTGAACTCTTTGCCAACAATCCAGTGCTTGGTCTCGTCATGCCGCCGTTGGTTCATATTGGGTATCCGACCATTGGAAATTCATGGGCTGGCAACAAAGCCAACGTAGCGAAGCTTGCCCGACAGTTGGGTTTGATCGTGCATCTGGATGATAGTACACCTGTCGCGCCTTACGGTGGGATGTACTGGTTTCGTCCTGCAGCTCTAAGGAAGCTTTTCGAAGAAAAGTGGGGCTGGAACGATTTTGCCAATATGGATTATCGGGATGGAAGTTTGGTCCACGCCATAGAGCGGATCATAGCCTATGTTGCAATCGACGCCGGCTATACCTTCCGGCACGTGATGACTGCCGGGCATGCTGCTCACAACTACGTAATGCTGGAGGCTAAATTGCAAGCCCTATGCGAGAACGGAGCTCCGGCGGAATTTGGAAACTATGGAGTGGTAAGATCCTTTCGTGGCCTCATCTTCTCGATCAAGAGATCGATTGTAGCCAGATCGCCATTAGCGTTCAGGATTCTCAGGCCACTCTATCGCGGCCTACGAAGGATAATCGCGTTCGGGGATTAGCCAGATCGCGATACAGCAAACTGAGCTCTCTTACGTGGGCAAAGTCGCGCGTGAGGGGCTCCAAGTACCTCGCGCGTTTACTGTGCGCGCCCGCATCAGCCACGGGCGAACAGACCACATATCAGTCGCAAAGGTGCGGTCAGCCGCCAACTGCGCGACGTGAGTATCGCGTCGCGCTCATTGGCGATGCCGATTATGTCCCGCAGGAGAGCATCGCGTTCGGCGATTAAGCTAGCTTGGGCATTTACGAGGGCATCCCGTTCAGCGATTAAGCTGGCTTGGGCGTTTACGAGGGCATCCCGTTCAGCGATCAGAGTGTCGCGAGTTCCGACGAGGGCATCACGTTCGTCCGCCAAGCCGCGGATTTCAACGGATTGCTGTTCCAGAAAGCTCGCAAGCCTCGAATTCTCTTGACGGACCTGCTCTGTCTCGGTGCTGCGCGCGCTGAGTTCACCACGCAATTGCGCAACCGCCAATTCCTCCGTCGCCATGGCTACCGAAAATGTTTCGCAGGCTTCGTCGAATCTCGTCCGCATAATATCCAGCTGAGCAAGCAAGCCATTGTCTTCATCCCCGGCGGCGATTGTGGTCAGAATTTGATAGGTCTCGCGGACCAGCGACGTAACATCCGGATGATTATGCACATCTTCGAGCGTGGACCTTTCATGATAAAGGTCTGTCGTCAGAAACTGCTCGATCTTGACGTCCGACTGGTCGGGCTGAGCAGGCCAGACGACACCTGTTTTTTCAGCTGCGCGGTCCATATGCTTTCGCCAGTCGACCAGGAACCCTTCATATGACAGAATATATCGCGGCATGTGTCGTGAATGATATTCAGCTTCGAGCACATGCCTGAGCCACAACAGAAGGGACTCTGGCAGTGTGATTTTGTCTCGCCGGTGCAGCGAATATGCGACCTCAAGAGGATTGCGTACCGGCAGAAGGGCGACAGGGCTGACATTCATTTCGTCCAAGATCGACGACATGAACGGAACAAATCTGCATGTCCGCGGGTCTTTGATTACGATCAATGGTTCGTCACCGAACTCGTCGATGAGCAGCTGTTTTATTTTCTGACGACACGGCTCTGTTGCCTTTGAGTTCATCCTTTGCTGATCGAGTTGACGCCAGTCAAGCCAGGACGAGCCTACTAATGCGAGCAGTTCGTCGTGGGCAAGGGCAAGGGGCGCGCTCTCGAAGAATCCGCGCGGATTGGCCGCGTGCGACGGCAGCGGGGTCTTCGGGCCGGCTGCTCCCAGTGCATTGATTACACCCCCAAGCGCCGAGGTTCCGCTCCTGTGCATTCCCAGGATTAAGATGGCTTGACGCCTCGGTCCCTGTGGCAATCCGGCTGTTGGGGTTATCACATTGAAGGTGCTTTTCGGTCCGGTTGGTCAACGTTCAGTACGCTTAGACCAGGCTCTATCAAAGCGTCAATTCTATGAAGATCGCATGCGGGGCTGACAGGGTGCACCCGATCTCTGTTGTTCGGCCGTGACTTCGCCAGTGGTTTTGGACCGTTGAAGGCCTGCGGAAAAGGAGGATGCTACGACTATCGTGCCCTCGCTCGACCTCGATATCGAATATCGCGAGACGCCTTAAGCCAGCGACTCCACCCGGCCAGCCCGAAGTGTGAGTTTCTTCGTGCAGACCCGCCGGATGAGCGCATCGTCGTGGCTTGCCAACACGATGATGCCGGCCTTTTCCGCCAGTTCGTCCATGCGTCGCTTGGCTTTTTCCTGGAACGACGCGTCACCGGCGCCAATCCATTCATCCATCAGCAGGATTTCAGGCTCGAGAGTGGTCGCTGCTGCAAACGCCAAACGTGCCGCCATGCCTTGGCTGTACGCCTTGAACGGCAGGTCGATGAAGTCGCCCAGTTCGCTGAAATCGATTATTTCTTCCATTTTCTCTTCGATCTCGGCCGCCGTCCAACCACTGATCAACCCTCTCAGCACGATGTTTCTGCGCCCGGTGGCCTCGGGACGAAACCCTATGTGGATGTTGAACAGGGCATCGACCTTGCCGGTGATCGATATCGTACCACCCGATGGCTGGTAGATTCCGTATAGAACCTTGAGCAGGGTGGTCTTGCCGGCGCCATTCGGGCCGACAAGCCCTAACCGGTCGCCCGCCTTGAGCTCGAAGCTGACACCGTCGAGCGCCTGCACGACCTGTTTGGTGCCCGACTTGGCTATATTGCCGCCGAGAGCGCTCCGACGCCGGCCGGGCGCCGAAAGCGTCAACTTTTCAAACAGTCGATAGACGAGGCTGACATTGTTCAGTGTGATGGAGGTCATGGAACTCAGATCAGGAAAACGATGCGCTTGCGATAAAGGCCCAGCAGCAGCAGCGCAATAGCCCAGAGGCCGAGGCAGAAATAACCTGTCACCGCCAAGGAATGCCCCGGAAATATGCCCGCCGTGATCGGCTCGCGCACGCCCTCCAGGAAATAGGTGAACGGGTTCCAGTGATAGGCATATTCTTGAACGCCCTCTTGCCCACTATAGACCCAGAAGACAGGCGTGAAGAACATGCCCACCCGCATCAGGTTGCCAACGATGAATTCGCTATCGGGAAAGAATGCGCCCAGGAACGCAAAAACCACCACAAATGCAGGGGTTGCCAGGATGAGGAGCAACAATCCCACCAAGGACAGCAGCCAGTTTGTGTTGATTCCGTAACCGCTCAAAAGCAGAATGAGAACGCAACCCGCCAGCGAATAACCAGCTCGAATAATGCATTGCATCGTCAAGCGCATCACATACACGAACAACGGCAGCGTCGTGCCCTGAATGAAGCTCGCTTCGCGTTGGAAGAGAGACACGCTCATGGTGATGGTCTCGGTAAGATAGAACCACACCAGCATGCCGATGGCCACATAGGCTATATAGCTTGGGTTGCTTGCGTCCTTGGTCACGAAAACAAAGGCAAATGTGCCGACGAAAGCGAAATAGTTGACCAGCATCCAAAGCGGGCCGAGCGTCGTGCGTCTGTGCTGGTCGCCGATGTCCTCATGGGCAAGCGCGATCCAGACTCGGTGTAATCTCATGGCTTTTGAGATGTCGTCAAAAGCGCCGTTTAGTGCCGCAATCATAGCTGGGAATATCGCAATCCGTTGTTCTGGCGCATTGTCCTTCGCTGGCCATCGCGAACCACCACACCCATCTCTAATAGCCATTTCGACGGGCATATGGCAACGCATTGCGTCGTAACGAGGTCAAGAGCAGAGTCAACTGCGGCAAAACTGGGCACGTGCTGATACCGTGCGGTTTCTTTGTTAGCTGAGACTAATATCAGGCTCGCGGCAATCACCCAAGAATGATGCACCACGCTTGTCCATTGACCGTCCGCTCTTGCCGAAAAAACCTCTGGCTATGACTTCCAGCCCACAGTATGCGATACAAAGCGACGGGCCGGAAATCGCGCTTTGAGAAAACTGAACGGCCATGAGCGATTTTCGTGTTCGCACTTTGCTGGTGTTCACGTCCACGAGCCTGGAGCCTGGTGCCATCCGATGAAGCTGGAATCTGTATTCGGACTTCGGCCACGGATGCACCTCGCCTTCATGAAGAACTCAAGTAAGGTGTTCGACATTCGTGGATAGGGCAGATCTGCGCATAGCGGTGCTGATGGGCACGAAAGACGGCGCGGCGTTCATTGATGAGCAGTTGCAATCCCTGCTCGCACAGTCGCATCCGCTCATCGACCTCTGGATCTCCGACGATGGCTCCGTCGACGGCACGGTTCCCATCATCGAAGCCTGGAAGTCCCGCTGGACAAAGGGTCGAGTGACGTTGGTGGAGGGGCCGCACCGAGGGTTCGCCGCCAATTTCCGCTCGATGATACTCGACCGGCGTATCGATGCCGACTTCTATGCCTTCAGCGATCAGGACGATGTCTGGGAGCCGGACAGGCTGGAAAGTGCCATCCAATGGATGCAGGCGTTCGGCGCGGAAATGCCGTTGATGTTCTGCTCGCGAACCGCGACCATGACCGAAACGGGAAGCCTTGTCGGCCAGTCGCCATTGTTTCGGCGGCCGCCATCGTTCCGCAACGCGCTCGTGCAAAGCATCGCCGGCGGCAACACCATCCTGCTCAACCGCACGGCACGCGATCTGTTGGCAAGGGCTTCGGCACGCACGGGCTTCGTCAGCCACGACTGGTGGGCCTATCTGGTTGTCAGCGGTGCCGGCGGCGTTGTCCACTACGACCCGCGGCCCCTGGTGCACTACCGGCAGCACGCGGCGAACCTTGTCGGCGCCAACGCGTCGTGGCGGGCAAGGGTCTCGCGGCTTGGGCGCCTGTTCAAGGGCGAGTTTGCCGACTGGACCGATCTCAACCTTGCCGGTCTGGCGGTCAATCGCGACCTCCTTACGCCGGATGCCGCGGCGTGCCTCGACCTGTTCGCAAGCGGCCGGAAGGGCAGTCTTTTCCAGCGTTTGCGCACTCTGCCCGCAAGCGGTGTCTACCGCCAGACTCTTGCCGGGACCCTAGGGCTTTATCTCGCATTCGTCCTGGGTCGCATCTGAAATCGGATCGCTTCAAGGCGCGCGGTCGAGCGGTGACCTCGTGCTCTATTGGCCCGAGCGTTTCTTCGCTGTTACAAGTTGAGGGCGATACGTCGAGGAACGCCGAGCTGTTCTCACATGAGGCCAGCGAATGCAGTGACCGCCGTCGGAAGGGGCTTGCGCCAGTGCGAGAACCATCTTCATGAGACGCCCGCGGTTTAATCCGTGGACGTGATCGCCCGCGCCCTTTCAAGCGTCAATGCCACGATCGCCGCCGCTCTGTCCGGGTTTGCAGCCTCCGAATAGCAGCGAAGTTCTGGTGCGTTGCCGGAGGGCCGCAAATGGATGATCTCACCAGTCTGCATTCGCATCCTTAAGCCGTCAGTCTCGTCGACTTCGGCAACGGTCCCGAAAGGCGCCAGGAATTGCTGCAATGCATCCCGATCCGCAAGGCGGCGCATCAAGCTGTGCGAGCTTTCCACCGGGAAGTTTTCAAGTCGCTCGCTTGCGCAAACCGGAAGCTTCCAAACCGCGCGCAGCTGCGACAGCGTTTTTCCTGTCGATTCAACCAGACCCAGGACGGCGAGGATCGGGAGTAGGGAATCCCGTGTCGGCAATGCCGTCAGTGTCTTTCCGCGCAGGGAACAATCCGATCCCAGGAGAACGCCGCCATTGGCCTCGAAGCCGACGACGATGCGACCGGCATGGTATGATGCTTCCATCCCTTCGATAACAAAGGGAGATCCGACCTTCGTTCTCACGACCTCGAAACCGAAAGCTTTCGAAATGCCCGAATTGGAGGTCACCGGCGTCACGACGACGTCTGCCCGCAAGAACAAGGCCGTGGCGAGGCCGATCAGGTCGCCGCGAAAGAGATCGCCATTTTCGTCGGCGATAAGCGGACGATCGGCATCGGCATCTGTCGACACGATGGCATCGAGGTCGAATTCCCCAGCCCAACTCTTGAATTTGGCAAGTGTCGTCGGGCTGACGGCTTCGGTGTCAACGGGCACGAAGGTACCGGATTTCCCGACAGGCGTCACATGAGCGCCAAGGGATTGGAGAATCTCGACCAGCAGATCCGCCGCCACCGAGCTGTGCTGATAAACGCCGACCCTCATGCCGGAAAGGGAGCCGGGCTCCAATATGATCTCGGCGCGCGCGCGATAGGCGGCGATCGCCTGATCATGGCGTGTCGGCAAGGCCGTTCCTGGCGGAGGCGGAGGGCGATAGGCTCCCGATCTTCCGGCGGCGTATTGTGCCATGGCGGCTTCATCGGCCTTGCTGATCTCGCCGTGCGGGCCGTAAAATTTGATACCGTTGCGGTCAGCGGGAATATGCGAACCCGTCACCATAAGTGCCGCTGCGCCATGCTGCTGGCCGTACAGCGCCAAAGCCGGTGTTGGAATAGCGCCGCAATCGATCGGTTGAAGCCCGCTTGCCGCCAGGGCCGCCATGCAGTTGGCGGCAATGGTGGGGCTGCTGTCGCGTAAGTCACGGCCCACCAGCACCATGGCATTTGGCTGAATCCCGTCGGCAGCCAGGCGCCAGGCGAAAGCCTCAGTATAAAGCCCACTTGGGTTCCCGACCAGTTCCGAAGCCAGGCCTCTGAGGCCACTCGATCCAAATTTCATCACTTCGCTTTGGCCGATGAGAGGGAAGGTTGTCATATTGAGGTAGGTTCCCCTGTTAACCGAAAAGCGCTTTGCCGCCCACCCGAGGTTTCCTCGAGAGCTTGAAAAATAGTGCGTCGCGATGAACGAACGGGCAACGGCAGCGCTGTAGAAAGTGCGTCAGACGGCAGCCAATCGCATCGCCTGACCTGCTCCTGGCAACAGCGTGAACCTTAAACCTCCCCGCCGGTTGCGCGATATCCTGGCCGACACTTGACCCCGATCGAACCGTCTGTGAAGAAATCTCTGGCGATGACCTCACGTCCACGCTATGCGGTAGCGACGGCGGGGGCCGAGGATTTGACGCTGAGAACAGGTGGCCGGTGACGGATGGTATTCGATCTGACGCCGCATTAGTGTTGAAGTTCTCACGCCTGGAGTTCAATACTCGCCAATGACTTCCTATGCAGAAGCCGTGTTCGGATTTCGACCGAAGATACGGCGCGTCATCATCATGGTCCAGGACCTGCTCATGGTCCTGGTTGCGGTGGCGCTTAGTCTCGTCCTCTCCCGGTCAGACCTTTCGTTCGATGCATTCTCCTACCAAGGCCTGGTCACCTGGCTCGGGATCGTTCTCATCAGTCACCTGCTGTTCAGATATTGTGGTCTCTACACCACGATCTGGCGCTTTGCCTCGACTCCGGACTTTTTCAACATTCTGAAGAGCTGTGCGATTCTGACGGTCGTGCTCTATGCTCTTTCGTTGATGTTTCGTTTCATCCAGCCCGTGGCTGGCCTCAACGAACGCCAATTCATCGTCTTTTTCCTCGTTTCCTTTACCATCATATCGGCGCCGCGGCTGTTCTACCGATTTCTTCGCGACGGCGCGAGTTGGGGCATCCTTACCCACAGGGTCGACAAAGTGCAGGCCAGGCGGGCGCTGTTCGTCGGTCGGCTTGGTGAGGCCGACCTGATCATTCGCTTCACGCGCACGGCAGAGCCGACCGATTATTCCATTGCCGGCATCATGGCGACCGAGCGTGGCGCACCGTTGGGTACACGGATTCAAGGTGTTCCCGTGGTGGCGTCCCGGCCACGCCTGATCGATGTCCTGGAGGACTACGCCGCCGGCACCAGGAGCATCGACCTGCTTATTTTCGGCAGCGGTGTCGAGCATGAGATCGAGGAATATTCCGAGCTTGTGCGTGTCGCCCGGCATGGCGGCATAACCGTCTTGCAGTTCTCGAGCCTTTCGCAGCTTGGGCAGGAGGGAAAGATCGTTCTCGACGAAGTCGAGATGGAAACGATCCTGCGCCGCCCGACCGTGCCGTCCGATATCGCGCGTATTGGTGCCTTCGTCGACGGCAAGCGCGTCCTGGTGACGGGAGGCGCCGGATCTATCGGCCGCACGCTGGTCAAGCGGTCGCTGGAGCTGGGAGCAGGGGCGGTGCTGGTCGCCGACAATTCCGAGTTCGGCATCTTCCAGTTGAGCCAGTATGTCGACGAAAAGGACCATGATCGCCTGAAGGTGCGCATTGTCGATGTCGCGGACCGGCGTCAGATGACGCGTGTCGTCACGGAATTCAAACCGGACATCATCTTTCATGCCGCGGCTCTGAAGCACGTTCCGCTGCTCGAGGAGAACTGGGAATCAGCTATCCAGACCAATGTTTTCGGTACGCTTGTCTGCGCTGAGGTTGCCGCCAAATGCGGTGTTCCGCAGTTCCTGCTCATATCGAGCGACAAGGCCGTGGATCCGACCTCGGTGCTTGGCATCACAAAGAGAGCCGCCGAGCAACTCGTCAGTTCCTTGCACGAAAGCCACGCAATCGCGCCGGACGGGCGCCGTTCCGGAACCAAATTCATAGCCGTGCGGTTCGGCAACGTGTTTGGCTCCAATGGTTCGGTGGCGACCATCTTCCAGGCACAGATCGAAGCCGGCGGCCCGGTCACGATTACCGATCGACGCATGACCCGTTATTTCATGACGGTGGCGGAAGCCGTCGACCTCGTCATCATGGCGGCCGCCGACGCCCAGTCGCGTAACGGCAAGGACGACTATGCCATCTATATGCTGGACATGGGCAAACCCGTGCCGATTCTCGAAGTCGCGGAAACCATGATCCGCATGGCCGGCAAGACGCCCTATGCGGATATCCCGATCCGCTTCACCGGTATCAGACCCGGCGAGAAGCTGCATGAGACGCTCCAGGGCGCCAATGAAGAGATCATCACGCTCGACATCGCCAAGATCTTCGGTCTCAGGACCGATGTGGTGGCGTGGCCTAGGGTTCAGGCCTCGCTGGCCGCGTTGCAGGCGGCAATGAAGAGCCAGGACAAGGCTTCCGCCCTTGCCGTGTTGGCGCAACTCCATCTGCCGGAGACGCCAGCGCCCGACACGCGGCAGGAAACTGGTCCGAGAACGGTCGGGCAAGCAGGTTAGATACGTTGCAGCTGACGGTTGAATGGCGGGATTTTGCCTGGATATCGATTCCGCGGCCGGCGGTGTCGGAGCAATTTCCGCCGGGAAAGCGCTTCTGGCTTTTGCTGGGGAAACCGTTTCACACTCTTCCTAAAATGGCTCTAGTGATCAGGGGATGGCCGTGAAGGGACTGAAGCGCGCCTTCGATCTCGTCGCGGCAGTCTTGCTGTTGTTGGTGACATCCCCTGTTCTATTGCTCTGCATGCTTGCGGTGCGGGCATCGTCGCCCGGTCCGGTGATTTTTTCACAGACGCGGGTCGGCCGCGATGGTGTGTTGTTTCGCTGCCACAAATTGCGGACGATGTATCAGGGAACGCCGTCCTTGCCCTCGCACGAGGCGCCAGCAAATGCCGTGACCGCGGTCGGAAGGACCTTGCGGAAGTTCAAGCTCGATGAGCTGCCGCAATTCTGGAATGTTCTTCGGGGCGAGATGAGCCTGGTCGGGCCGCGCCCTTGCCTGCCGACACAGACGGAACTGATCGAGCGCCGCCGGCAGCTGGGGGTTTTGGCGGCACGACCGGGCATTACCGGCATGGCCCAGATCAGGGGCATCGACATGTCCAACCCGCAGCTTCTGGCCGAAACGGATGCCGCCTATCTCAGGACGGTGTCGTTCTCGCTCGACCTTCGCATCCTATTTGGAACGCTCTATCGCCACGGGGGCGATTGAGCGTCTCCGAGCCGCGCTATTTCGGCCAGCCGCTCCAGCGTCCCGGTTCCCGGCAGCCAGCCTTCGGATACGAGCAGGGAAGGGTCGCATATCTGTGTCGCGGTCAGGCTGTCCCAGGACGCCCGCTTGCCCAAGAGGATCGCGGCTGCACGCAACGGCTTGGCGTGCATGGCCACAAGGCGCCTCGGCCGTCCGAAACCGTCGCGAAAGGCGCCGACAATGTCGGCGATCGAAACCGGCGGCACATCGCTGGCGACATAGATCGATCGCAGCCGCCCCGAAAGGCTGAGAAGATGCCATACCGCGCCTGCCGTCGATTGCGATGACAGCAGCGAGCGGGTTCCCGTCAGGGCACCTCTCGGCAGCGGCAGGCCCGTATCGGCCAGGCGCATCAGCGCCGCCAAGTTTCCTTTCATGCCGGCCCCGTAGACTGGGGGCAGTCGCAATACGGTGGCGTCGGAACGGCCATACGACGCATAGGCGTCCAGCACCCCGATCTCTGCTTCGCGCTTCGAGCGCCCATAGGCGCATTGCGGATGGGGAATCGTGTCCTCGTCGATCGTTGCGCTGACGCGCGCGCCGATCACGGCCCGGATCGAAGAGAGCAGGATGAACCGTCCACTTGCCTGTTCGGCCGCAGCCTGCGCCAGCCTTGCGCTCAATTCCGCATTGGCCGCCCGAAAATCGGCTTCGGTGGCGTTGCCTTCATCATTGTTCAGACCCGCGCAATGAACGACATCGGTAACCCCCCTGGCAAGCGCCAGGAAGGCAGCCGCCGGCGCATCGACATCGGGCATCTGCATGGCATCATGTCCCGGACCAAGCCTCTCCGGGTAGCGGGACGCGAGGCGGAGCTCGGTGCCCGCCTCGCGAAGCCGATGCACCACCTGACGACCGATGAAGCCTGTCGCGCCTGTGACCAGGACTTTCATTGGTCTTGCCCCGAACGGCTATTCAGTGAAGCGAAGCGCCCGATGTTCCATCCTTGGAAGAAGGGCGTCTTCCGTCACCGGCGGAAGCACGCGCTCTTCCGTCTCGGGCGGAAACGCCTGGTCTTGCGGCAACGGAGCCTGACGGCCCGAGGCGAGATACGTTCCCGACACCAGGAAGACCATCAGCACCGAGTCCAGAATGTCGTGGCCAATCAGGATGCCTGTCATCCCGGACGTGAGATAGGTGATCACCACGATGACAATCATCGTAGCGCCAAAACGCTCGATAGGATCGGTGCTATTTCGCAAAACCACGGCTGCATTCCTGGCGGCAACGACGAAGATCGCCGCCAGCGTCAAGGCGCCCAGAAGTCCTGCCTGCACCAGGGCGGTCAGGAAGCCGTTGTGGAAATGATTGAAGCCTGCATCCATCCCGAACTGATCGTGGAAGCCCTGTTTTATCAAGGCCTGGGTGGCACCCACTCCATGTCCGAACAGCGGCATCTCACGAAACGCTTTCAGACCAATGTCCCACACGGCCAATCGCAATCCTATAGCCGTCGTGTGGTCACCCTTGAGGGCGAGCGCGTCCAAGTCGGAACGCAGAAAGTCGACACGCCCGGATATGGTCTGGAAGCCGACAGCAGCGATCACGGCGCCGGCCGCCAGCAACAGCACCAGCAGGCGAATGGCGTTCCTTCCCTTGAGCCTATGCTGGTTGATCAGCAGAACGGCGATACCGGCAATCAGCAGTGCCAGCCAGACAATTCGGGTGCCGGAGTAGATGATGGCGATCGTCCCGCCAAGTGCCGCACAAATGAGGGCGATCCTGTGTCTCTCTGTATCCGACAGGGCGCCTGCCACGCAGACCACCACGGCAAGGCAGAGGACCTCCGCGAACACAATTGCATTCCCGGCCCCACCCTCGGCGCGGATACCAAGCCAATGTTGTTGGAAGACCGCCAGAAGCAGCGCGACAAAACAGGCCGCCATGCTGCTCAGTACGATGATACGGACAAGCGTTGTCTTCTGCGTAATGCTCCAGGTCGAATAGGAGATGGGGAAAAACAGGAAGGTGACAAGCGGGATCAGGTGCAATGCATCCCTGGCGATCGCGTGGTTGACGATGGACGCCACCAGATTGGCCGCGCAATAGGCATAGATCGCGATGGTCATCGCCATCATCGCCGGGTCGATATTGAAGCGCCTTTTCCTGAGAGCGAGCAACAGGACGGACCACAGAGCGCCGCCATTGAACACGAAGCTGACCACCGATCCCAAAACCGGTGGAAAAAAGAAGCAAAGAATGGAGAAGTAGATATTGATCCGCGAAGGCGTGAGTTGCTGTCTTGCAGACGAAAGACCGGTCAAGTTTCGGGCCCGCTATTCTCGAGTAGCTCTATGCGGCACATCCTGTTCGGCGGAACCGAATGTGCTCGCGTTGAAATTTGCCCATGCCTGATGACGCATCTTGCCCGCTTCCGGAGGTTGTATAGCGGCTGGGCTGTCTTTTCGATAGTGCGGTGGAGCTTGTCGTCACCTAAAATCGGCGGCCGGTGCCCGACGATTGGGAATGGGCTCAAGCAGCGTCTGTCGTCATGGTCTGCCGAGCAATTTTTTCCCGGCCTTTTCCCGGCTGCAGGCATTGCGAACAGAAATTTCCGGGTTTTGGCGAAAGCATGGAAAAATCATTCCCGAACTGACTGCTGCCGGGCTCGTCTTGCATTGTTTTGCCGTGCGCCGATCTGCTAGAACGCCCGCACGAAACACTTTGTCCAGAAGCGACGCTTGAACCGGGCACAAAGCTCGATGATTTGACGCAAGGACTTCTGTCGCAAGGCACGAGAGAACGCTCACAGTCTATGATAACAGCGCTTACGCATCTGCAGCGGCTTGAAGCCGAGTCCATCCACATTTTCCGCGAGGTTGCGGCCGCCTTTGCCAAGCCGGTCATGCTCTATTCGGTCGGCAAGGATTCATCCGTGCTGATGCATCTGGCAATGAAGGCGTTCTATCCCGCCAAGCCGCCTTTCCCGTTTCTTCATGTCGACACGACCTGGAAGTTCCGCGAGATGATCGCTTTCCGCGATCAGATGGCGCAAAAACACGGCTTCGACCTTTTGGTGCATGTTAATGAAGACGGTGTGCGCGACAACATCAATCCGTTCGACCACGGCTCGAACACCCACACCCACGTGATGAAGACGGTGGCGCTGCGCCAGGCGCTCGACAAATACGGTTTCGATGCCGCCTTTGGCGGCGCCCGCCGCGACGAGGAGAAGTCGCGCGCCAAGGAGCGCATATTCTCGTTCCGCAATGCCCAACATGTCTGGGATCCGAAGAACCAGCGTCCCGAAATGTGGAAGATCTTCAACACCCGCATCGCATCGGGTGAATCGATCCGCGTTTTCCCGCTGTCGAACTGGACCGAGCTCGATATCTGGCAGTACATCCTGCAGGAGAACATTCCGATCGTGCCGCTCTATTTCGCCAAGGAACGGCCGGTGGTGGAGCGTGACGGGATGCTGATCCTCAAGGACGACGACCGCATGAAACTGCGCCCCGGCGAGACAGTGGAGAACCGCCTGGTGCGGTTCCGCACTTTGGGCTGCTATCCGCTCACCGGCGCCATCGAATCCGATGCCGACACGCTCGAAGCCATCGTCGGCGAGATGCTGACCGCGCGCACATCCGAGCGTCAGGGCCGCCTGATCGACCGTGACGAAGCCGGCTCGATGGAAAAGAAGAAGCGCGAGGGGTATTTCTGACCATGCGTCACATCATGGCAAAAAGCCTCGCCCCCACCGACAGCATCCGCGACTACCTGGCCGCGCAGGAAAAGAAGTCGCTGCTGCGCTTTCTGACCTGCGGTTCGGTCGACGACGGCAAGTCGACGCTGATCGGGCGCCTCCTGTCCGACACCAAGCAGATTTTCGAGGATCAGCTTGCCGCGCTCGAACGCGATTCGCGCAAGCATGGCACCACTGGCGACGACATCGATTTCGCGCTGCTGGTCGACGGTCTCGAGGCCGAGCGCGAGCAAGGCATCACCATCGATGTCGCCTACCGCTTCTTCGCCACACCGAAGCGCAAGTTCATCGTCGCCGACACGCCCGGCCATGAACAATACACGCGCAACATGGCGACAGGCGCCTCGACCGCCGATCTGGCGATCGTGCTGATCGATGCGAGGCAAGGGGTGCTGCGCCAGACGAGGCGTCATTCGATCATCGCCTCGCTGCTCGGCATCCGCCACATCGTGCTGGCCGTCAACAAGATCGATCTCGTCGATTTCGACCAGGCGGTCTTCGACCGGATCGTCGAAGACTACGGCCAATTCTCGCGCGATCTCGGCTTCCAGACCATCGTGCCGATCCCGATGTCGGCCCGCTACGGCGACAATGTCAGCGGCCGCTCCGACAACATGCAGTGGTATTCCGGCCCGACGCTGATCGAGCACCTCGAGAGCGTTTCGGTCGAAGAGGCTGCCGTCGAGCAGCCGTTCCGTTTTCCGGTGCAGTACGTCAATCGCCCAAATCTCGATTTCCGCGGCTTTGCCGGCACGATCGCGTCCGGCGCCATCGTGCAAGGCGACGAGGTCGTCGTCGCCAAATCCGGCAAGTCCTCGCATGTCAAACGCATTGTCGCTCATGGCGGCGATCTCAAACAGGCGGTGGCCGGCCAGGCCATCACGCTTGTTCTCGACGACGAGGTGGAGGTCTCCAGAGGCAATATGCTGGTTTCGCCGGCCGCCAGGCCGCAGGTCGCCGATCAGTTCGCAGCCAACATCGTCTGGTTTGATGAGCATGCGCTGCTGCCGGGCCGCTCCTACATCCTGCGCACCGAAACCGACCAGACCAGCGCCACCGTCACCGACCTGAAATACCGCATCAACGTCAACGACTTCGCCCATGAGGCGGCCAAGTCGCTTGAAATGAATGAAGTCGGCATCTGCAACATCTCGACACGGGCGCCGATCGCCTTCGATCCCTTCGCCGAGAACCGGACCACAGGCGCCTTCATCCTGATCGACCGCATCTCGAACGCCACCGTCGGCGCGGGCATGATCGTGCACTCGCTGCGTCGTGCCGAGAACATCCACTGGCAATCGCTCGATGTCGGCAAGCGCGTGCGCGCCGACATGAAGAACCAGCGCCCTGCCGTGTTGTGGTTCACCGGGCTTTCCGGCTCCGGCAAGTCGACCATCGCCAACCTGTTCGAGAAGAAGCTGTTCGCCACCGGCCGGCACACCTATATTCTGGACGGCGACAATGTCCGTCACGGTCTCAACCGCGATCTCGGCTTCACCGATGCCGACCGCGTCGAGAACATCCGCCGGGTCGCTGAAGTGGCCAAGCTGATGGCCGATGCCGGGTTGATCGTCATTGTCTCGTTCATTTCGCCGTTCAGCGCCGAACGGCGCATGGCGCGCGAATTGATGGCCGATGGCGAGTTCATCGAGGTGTTTGTCGACACGCCATTCGAGGAATGCGCCAGGCGTGATCCGAAGGGGCTTTATGCGCGCGCGCTGAATGGCGAGATCAAGAATTTCACCGGCGTGGATTCACCTTACGAAGCACCGGAAAACCCGGAGATCCATCTGAAGACGCTCGGCAAATCGGCGGAAGAGATGGTAGATGCCCTGGAACATTGGCTGAATGAGCGCGACATTGCCGAAGACCAATATGAAAGTGGCGGCGGTATCTGACGATAGGTCGATGCTCGACATCTTCGAGCGGCTGGCCCTGGCGGCTGGACGTGAGGTGATGCGCGTCTTCCACGCCGGCTGCGCCGTCGACCGGAAATCGGACGCCTCGCCGGTGACTGAGGCGGACCGCGAGAGCGAGAAGATCATCCTCTCCGGCCTGCGCGCGGCATTTCCCGACATTCCCTGCGTGGCCGAAGAGGAAGCGGCGGCTGGAATCATGCCGACCGATCTCGGCGAGGCCTTTTTCCTTATTGACCCGCTCGACGGCACCAAGGAATTCGTCAATCGCCGCACCGACTTCACCGTCAACATCGCGCTTGTCCGCCATGGCGTGCCGGAAGTCGGCGTCGTCTTCGCGCCTTGCACCGGCCGCTTCTTTTCGGGACGGCCGGGCAGCGCGGAAGCCCTGGAAATCGATGACGACTATCAGATCATCGGCCGCCGGCCGATTTCGGTGAGAGCGGCCGCGTCACCGCTGGCCGTGGTTGCCAGCCGCTCCCACAACACGCCGGAAACCGAAGCCTATATTCGCGACCTCGGCGCCGCCGAGATCGTTTCCGTTGGGTCGTCCTTGAAATTCTGTCTTCTTGCCAGCGCCGAGGCGGATGTCTATCCGCGCTTTGGACGCACCATGGAATGGGACACCGCGGCGGGCGACGCGGTGCTGCGCGCGGCTGGCGGTACGACACGCACGCTGGACGGCAAGCCCTTGGCTTACGGCAAACGCGACCAGGCCGACGACGAGGATTTCGCCAATCCGCATTTCATCGCCAGCGGCAGGGCAGGGGCGAGCCCCGCCTGAGAGTCGCTGCCTACTACTCGGCTGCGGCCTGCGCCGAGTTCGAGCCGATATAGTTGCGGATCGTCTCGATGATCCGATCCTGGTCGGCTTCGCTGAGATAGGGGTGCATCGGCAGGCACAGGATGCGCTTCGGCAACTCCTCCGAGACGGCAAGACCGGTCGGCGTACGTGGGTAGTCGCTATAGGCGACCTGCGCATGCAGCGGCTTGACGTAGTAGATGACGGACGGAATGCCCTTTTCGCTCAGATGCGCCTTCAGGCCGTCGCGCTTGGGCGTCTCGATGGCGTACTGCGCCCAGGCCGAACGGCTGCCATCGATGTTGCGGGCTGCGGTGACCATGTCGCCCAGCCCTTCGGCATAGCGGTTTGCCACCACCTGGCGCGCCACCATCTCGTCTTCGAGAATGGCGAGCTTTTCGATGAGGATCGCCGCCTGCAGCGTGTCGAGCCGCGAATTGATGCCGACGCGGATGTTGTCGTATTGCGTCTCGCCCTTGCCGTGGAAGGCAAAGGAACGCAGCTTGTCGGCCATCTCGTCGTCGTTGGTGAACATCGCGCCGCCGTCACCATAGCAGCCAAGCGGCTTGGCGGGATAGAAGCTGGTCGAGCCGACATGGCCGAACGCACCGCACATCTTGCCGTCAAGCGATCCACCCATCGACTGGGCGGCGTCCTCGATCACCAACAGCCCTTCGCGGTTGGCGATCGCCATGATGGCATCGTAATCGGCGGCGAGGCCGAACAGGTCGACCGGGACAATCGCCTTCGGCTTCAGCCGGCCTTCCTTCTTGATCATGGCGATGGCCGCCTCGAGGCTGGCGATGTCGACGTTGTAGGTCACCGGATCGACATCGACGAAGACAGGTTCCGCCTTGGCCAGTGCCACCACTTCGGCGGTGGCGGCGAAAGTGAAGCTCGGCACGAACACGGCATCGCCCGGGCCGATCCCGGCGGCAAACAGCGGCAGCAGCAGCGCATCGGTGCCGTTGGCGCAGGCCACGACATGTTTGGTGCCGATATAGGCAGCAAGCTTCTTCTCGAACTCCGCGACCTGCGGGCCCAGGATGTAACGGCCGTCCTCGACGACATGGTCGATCGCGGCCTTCAGCCGGTCGCGGATGCGTTCGCGCTGTGCGCCAAGATCGATGAACTGCATGTCAGCCTCAAAAACGATTTTTAACCGGGCGGTCTGGCCAAATAACGGCCCGCTGGTACCAGAGTTGCGCTTGCCGAGAAAGCCGGACAGCCAGAGCCGCCAATTGCCTGGGTGTCGCAGTCTGTTACCTCCGATTTCCGGCGTATCGTCACAAGATGCCGGAAATCCGGGCTTCGTCGGGCGCGTTTGCGCCTATATAGTCCCGCTGGGCGGCCCCGCGAAACATAAAGTGATCGGCTGGCTCAACTTAAATTGAGCGTTACTCAGGCGATTTCATGCCGCCATGGCGGATTGGCGCCCGCGCGCGACACGGTCACCGCCGCTGCCTTGGCACCAAGCGCCAATGCCTTGCGAATGGCGTCTTGCGGAAGGCCGCCGATGGCCGCCTTCGTCAGCAGGCCCTGTTCATGCAGCGAGGCGAGGATGCCGGCGTTGAACGTATCGCCCGCGCCGACCGTGTCGACCACCTCGACCTTTTCCGGCATCACGGTGACGGTGTGGTCTTTGGTGTAACCGACGGCACCTTCGCTGCCATGGGTCACGACGATCAGCTTGGGTCCGCGGTCGAGCCAGTTGCGGATGACATCCTCGTGCGAGCCGGCTTCGCCGAACCATTGGAGGTCTTCGTCCGACAGTTTCACGATGTCGGCCATCGCCATCATCTCGCGGATGCGCCTGAGGTGCTTGGCCTTGTCCGGGATGAAGTTCGGCCTGATGTTGGGGTCGAGCATCATGACGCGGCTTGCATGCTCGCGCCGCATGAACTCTTCATAGGCGCCGCCGGCGGGCTCCGAGATCAGGCTGATGGCGCCGAACAGCATGGCCTCGATCTCGTTGCCGAGCGACGGCAGGTCGTCGATCGTCAGCATGCGCCCGGCGGTGTTCTCGTCGTAGAACGTGTAGGTCGCCTGGCCATTGGTGAGCCGCACGAAGGCGAGCGTGGTCGGCCTGGGCGAGGTGTGCGCATAGGTTGAGCTGACCTTGCTCGCTCCGAGCGCGTCCCTGAACTGGCCCCCGAAAAGATCCGACGACAGGCCCGAAAAGAAGCCGGCCGGCGCGCCCAATCGGCCCAGCGCGATCGCCGTGTTGAACACCGCGCCGCCGACATAGGGGGCAAAGGCCGGCTCGCCCTGCATCGTGACGCGCGGCAGCATGTCGATGAGGGCTTCGCCGCAGCAGAGGATCATGGCGTCTTGGTCTCCGGCGGATAGATCACGCCCTTGCGGATGATGATGTTGGCGTAAAGCCTGGGCTCGCTTGTCGCGACAATGGCATGCGCCGACTTGACCCGTGCATAGAAGTCGGCGCCGGCCAGTGCAACCACCTTGCGGCCCGGTGCGTGTTTGGCGCAGATCGCCTCGATCTCGTGATGGACTGGATCGGCAATCGAGGGATTGCCTTTGACCGAGGCGCGAAACAGGGCTTCCGGAACGGCGTCGTCGACCGGCAGCACGCTCAGGATCGCATCGAGCACGGGAATGAGCTGATGACCATCGGCCCGGATCAGGCGCTTTGCCTGCTCCTCGGCCGGATAGTTTCCGTCGACCAGGGCGATCTCATCGCCATGGCCCATGGCGCGCAGTGTCGCCAGAAGGTCCGGACCGAGCAGCGCCGGGATTCCGATAAGCATTCAGGCGCTCCTGGAAATGGTCGTCGAGCCGATCAGGAAGCGCTCGGAAAGCGGCAGGCTGGCGCCGCCGAGCGCCCGGGCATGAATGCCGACGGTCCCCTCGCGAACGGCGGGAAGTTTCAGACCTTCGCCGTCGATTGTCGCAATGGCCGCGATGATGGCATCGACCAGCCTGCGGCGCACCGCCTGCGGCATCCAGCCGTCGACCACCGCCGCCTCGAAATCGATGACCGAGGACGCCGCGACGATGGCATAGGCGAGCGCCTGTGAAGCGCTGGCGATCCAGTCGGCGAGTTCGGGACCGATCTCGCCCCAGTCCTCGGGCGAGGTCCATAGATGCGAGGCCTCGACGCCGCGGGCATTGAGCGCTTTTTCCAGCATGGCGATCGACGCCACGTCGATCAGCTGGGTAGGTTTGCCGTCTGGTCCGGGCACCGGCATGGAGCCGAGCGCGCCTGCATTGCCGGTTGGCCCGCCAAACAGCCGGCCGTTGAGCACGATGCCGCCGCCGGCGAAGGCGCCGATATAGAAATAGACGAAGTCACGCGCGCCGCCCGCCTGGCCGAAGACGAGCTCGGCGCCGCAGGCCGAGGTGGCGTCGTTCTGCAGATAGACCGGAAAATCACATTGCGACTGGATATCGGCCCTGATGTCGCGGTGGCGCCATTCGTCCATGACATCGCGCGGCGCACCGGCGGTGTCGGCCCAGTTCCACAGTTCGAACGGCATGGCGATGCCGAGCCCGGCGATGCGCTTGTCCTGTGCCGGTGTCAGTTCGCCGCGCATCTTTTTCATGCCTGAAGTGACGAAGTCTACCGTCTCGCGCGGCGCCGGATAGCGGTAGGAGTGCTGCAGCATCGAGCGCACGTGCCCAAGAAAATCGATCAGCACCAGTTCCGCGCTGCGGCGGCCGATCTTGAGGCCGATGAAGAAGGCGCCCTCCGGATTGAGCGCCATAGGTATGGAGGGCTGGCCGATCTTGCCGCGCAGCGGCGCCTGGCGCACGAGCAGGCCTTCTTCCTCGAGTTCGCGCATGATGACCGAAACCGTCTGCGCCGAAAGTCCAGTCATGCGGGCGATGTCGGATTTCGCCAGGCTGCCTTGCTGGCGCACCAGCGAGAGCACCAGCCGCTCGTTGTGATCGCGCATGCCGCTCTGGTTGGTGCCGCGGTGAATCAGGCTGTCATTCGCTTCGGGCGAACCGTGCCTCGCAGTGGCGGTCTCCACCCTGTTCCTCCCATCGTTTCCCCTCAATGCTTTTGGGCCAGAATGAGTGAACGACGCAAGGCTGTCAATAATAAATAAGAGTGATTTAATTATTGACAGCGGCTGCGGTCTGGTGTCTGTTGAGGCGGCGTCCACGCTGGGAGAATTTCGTAGGATGCGCCGTAGATGCCGGTTGGTCGGCATCCGGAATGGTTCCACTGGGAGGAAGATCGTGACCAATACAAAATTGTTGAAATCGACCGTGTTTGCCGCGGCTGCCCTGGGTCTGATGGCGTTTGCGTCGTCCGCCTCCGCGGCCGGCGTCGGCGCTTGCCTGATCACCAAGACCGACACCAATCCGTTCTTCGTCAAGATGAAGGAAGGCGCGACCGCAAAGGCCAAGGAACTCGGCGTCGACCTCAAGACCTATGCCGGCAAGATCGACGGCGATAGCGAAAGCCAGGTGGCGGCGATCGAAAGCTGCATTGCCGACGGCGCCAAGGGCATCCTGATCACTGCATCCGACACGAAGGGCATCGTGCCGACCGTGAAGAAGGCGCGTGACGCCGGCCTGCTGGTGATCGCGCTCGACACGCCGCTCGACCCGATCGACGCGGCCGACGCGACCTTCGCCACCGACAATCTCGAGGCCGGCAAGCTGATCGGTGCCTGGGCCGCCGCGACGCTCGGCGACAAGGCCAAGGACGCCAAGATCGGCTTCCTCGACCTGACGCCGTCGCAGCCGACCGTGGACGTGCTGCGCGACCAAGGCTTCATGATGGGCTACGGCATCGACGTGAAGGATCCTAACAAGATCGGCGACGAAACCGATCCGCGCATCGTCGGCCACGACGTCACCAACGGCAACGAGGAGGGCGGCCGCAAGGCGATGGAGAACCTTCTGCAGAAGGACAACACCATCAACGTCATCCACACCATCAACGAGCCCGCCGCAGTCGGCGCCTACCAGGCGCTCAAGGCTGTCGGCCTTGAAAAGCAGGTGCTGATCGTCTCCGTCGACGGCGGCTGCCCCGGCGTGAAGTCGGTGACGGAAGGTGTCATCGGCGCGACGTCGCAGCAGTACCCGCTGCAGATGGCGGCGCTCGGCATTGAGGCGATCGCCGCCTTCGCCAAGGATGGAACCAAGCCGAAGCCGACCGAAGGCAAGAATTTCTTCGACACCGGCGTCAACCTGGTGACCGACAAGCCGGCCAAGGGCGTAAAGTCCATCGACACCAAGGAAGGCCTCGCCAAGTGCTGGGGCTGATGCTGGTCTGACCGGCAATTACAGAACTCGATCGGTCGGGGCTTGATCCCCGGCCGCTTCGGGTGGACGATGGGTCGCGTGACCGCGAACAATCCCGGCGACAGACCGGAAAGGCGTGGACGGGCGTCGGCGCTAGGCTGACCCCTCACGGGGAGGAAACATGGCTCAAGCTCAGGAATTCGAGAAGGTTCTCTCGGGCAGCGACACCAGCGTTGCCGCGTTCGACGAACACAAATCCGCAGTCAGGCGCGTCCAGCACTTCCTGCATTCGACGCCGGCGGCGGTGCCGCTGATCGTGCTGGTCCTGTCGATCATCATCTTCGGCATCACCATTGGGGGGCGCTTCTTCTCGTCCTACACGCTGACGCTGATCCTGCAGCAGATCGCCATCGTCGGCATTCTGGGTGCTGCGCAGACACTGGTCATCCTGACCGCCGGCATCGACCTGTCGATCGGCGTCATCATGGTGATCTCAGCCGTGATCATGGGCAATTGCGCCGTCAGCTACGGCTTGCCGAGCGTGGTGGCCGTGGCGCTCGGGCTTGCCGCCGGTGCTGCCTGCGGGCTGCTCAACGGGTTGCTGGTCGCCTACATGAAGCTGCCGCCTTTCATCGTGACGCTGGGCACGTGGAACATCGTCATGGCCACGAACTTCATCTATTCGGCCAATGAAACGATCCGTGACACCGACGTCGACACCCAGGCGCCGCTGCTGCATCTTTTCGCCCTGAGCTTCAAGGTCGGTACCGCGGTGCTGACGCTCGGCGTCATCGCCATGGTCGCGCTGGTGCTGCTGCTTTGGTACGTCCTCAACCACACCGCCTGGGGCCGCCATGTCTACGCTGTCGGCGACGACCAGGAGGCGGCCAAGCTGTCGGGCATCCAGACCAAGAAGGTGCTGGTGACGGTCTACACCCTTGCCGGGCTGATCGCCGCTTTCGCCGCCTGGGTCTCCATCGGCCGCAACGGTTCGATCTCGCCGTCGGCGGCCGTCACCGACTACAATCTGCAGGCGATCACCGCGACGGTGATCGGCGGTATTTCCCTGTTCGGCGGGCGCGGCTCGATCCTGGGCACGCTGTTTGGCGCGATGATCGTCGGCGTCGTCTCCATGGGCCTCAACATGCTGGGCGCCGACCCGCAGTGGAAAGTGCTGCTCACCGGTGTGTTGATCATCGGCGCCGTGGCGGTCGACCAATGGATCAGAAAGGTTTCCGCATGACCCAGGACCCCATTCTCACCGCGCGTGGCCTGGTCAAGCGCTATGGCCGCGTCACCGCCCTCGACAATGCCGACTTCGACCTCTACCCGGGCGAAATCCTCGCCGTCATCGGCGACAACGGCGCCGGCAAGTCGTCGCTCATCAAGGCGATTTCAGGTGCAGTCGTGCCCGACGAAGGCGAAATCCAGCTTGAAGGCAAGACCGTTGCCTTCAAGTCGCCGATGGAGGCCCGCGAAGCCGGTATCGAGACCGTCTACCAGAACCTCGCTCTGTCGCCGGCACTGTCGATCGCCGACAACATGTTCCTCGGCCGCGAGATCCGCAAACCCGGCTTCCTTGGCCAATGGCTGCGCATGCTCGACCGTCCGGCGATGGAAAAGCGCGCTCGCGACAAGCTCACCGAACTCGGCCTGATGACCATCCAGAACATTGGCCAGGCGGTGGAAACGCTCTCGGGCGGCCAGCGCCAGGGTGTCGCGGTGGCGCGCGCCGCTGCCTTCGGCAGCCGCGTGGTGATCATGGACGAGCCGACGGCAGCCCTTGGCGTCAAGGAGAGCCGCCGTGTGCTCGAACTGATCCTCGACGTGAAGAAGCGCGGCCTGCCGATCGTGCTGATCTCGCACAACATGCCGCATGTCTTCGAGGTGGCCGACCGCGTCCATATTCATCGCCTCGGCCGTCGCCTCGCCGTCATCGATCCCAAGCAATATACGATGTCCGATGCCGTCGCCTTCATGACCGGCGCCAAGGCGCCTCCGGAGGCAGCACTGGCCGCCTGATTGTCAAATTGCCGCAGGGTAAGCCGGCGCACGTCCATCTAAATCGATTGAATATATGTTGCGATGCGGTAACATGGGCTGGGATGAATGGTGAAAGCCGGTATGATCGTTGCAACCGCACGAGAGGCAGCATGACGCGCGCAATGACATCCGAAACCCTTCCGCCACTGCTCGAAAATCCTGATCCGAAGACGCTCGCAAGGGAAGTCTTGGTGGCCCTCAAATACCGGGTCGGCAAGGACACCACCGTCGCGACCCAGTACGACTGGCTGACGGCCTCGATCAAGGTCGTGCGTGACCGCATCGTCGATCGCTGGATGCAGGCAACCAAAGAGGCCTATGACCAGCAGGAAAAGCGCGTCTACTACTTGTCGCTGGAGTTCCTCATCGGCCGCCTGATGCGCGACGCCTTCTCCAATCTTGGCCTGATGGCCAATATGCGCGAGGCGCTGTCGTCGCTCGGCGTCGACCTCGATCTCATCGCGGCGCTGGAACCCGACGCGGCGCTCGGCAATGGCGGCCTTGGCCGGCTTGCCGCCTGCTTCATGGAAAGCATGGCGACCGTCGACATTCCCGCGCATGGCTACGGCATCCGCTACGCCAATGGCATGTTCCGCCAGGAGATTCACGACGGCTGGCAGGTGGAACTGCCCGAGACGTGGCTCGATCACGGCAACCCCTGGGAGTTCGAACGGCGCGAACGCTCCTTCGAAGTCGGCTTCGGCGGTTCGGTGGAGTCCATCACGTCAAAGGACGGCCGGCTCGAGCGTCACGTCTGGAAGCCGACGGAACATGTCCTGGCTGTCGCCTACGACACGCCTGTCGTCGGCTGGCGGGGTAACCGCGTCAACACGCTGCGGCTGTGGTCGGGCATGCCGGTCGATCCGATCCTGCTCGACAAGTTCAATGCCGGCGACCATATCGGCGCGCTCGCCGAAAGCAACAAGGCGGACGCGTTGTCGCGCGTGCTTTACCCCGCAGATTCCCACGTGGCCGGGCAGGAGCTCAGGTTGCGGCAGGAGTATTTCTTTTCGACCGCTTCGCTGCAGGACATTTTGCAACGCCATCTCAGCCAGTATGGCGACCTGAAGTCGCTGCCCGACAAGGCGGCGATCCACTTGAACGATACCCATCCGGCGATTGCCGTGCCGGAGCTGATGCGGCTGTTGATGGATGTCCACGGCATGGACTTCGATCTCGCATGGGACATCACCAAACGCACCTTCGGCTACACCAACCACACGCTTCTTCCCGAAGCGCTGGAAAGCTGGCCGGTGCCGCTGTTCGAGCGGCTCTTGCCGCGCCATATGCAGATCGTCTACGCCATCAATGCGCAGGTGCTTCTGGAGGCTCGCGCCACCGACCAGTTCTCGGATGATCAGATCAGCCGCATTTCGCTGATCCAGGAAAATGGCGACCGCCGCGTGCGCATGGGCAATCTGGCCTTTGTCGGCTCGCATTCGATCAACGGTGTCTCGGCACTGCATACCGAGCTGATGAAGGAAACGGTGTTTGCCGACCTGCACAAGCTCTATCCCGATCGCATCAACAACAAGACCAACGGCATCACGCCGCGGCGCTGGCTGATCCAGTGCAACCCCGGCCTGACCTCTCTCGCCCGCGAGGCGATCGGTGACCGTTTTCTCGACGACATCGACGCCATCAAAGGGCTCGACGGCTTTGCCGATGACAGCGCGTTCCGGGAGAAGTTCGCGGGCGTCAAGCGCCAGAACAAGGCGCGGCTGGCCAATCTCGTCGCCGACCGGCTCGGCATCAAGGTCGACCCGTCGGCGCTGTTTGACATTCAGGTCAAGCGCATCCACGAATACAAGCGCCAGCTTCTGAACATTCTCGAGGCGATCGCGCTCTACGACCAGATCCGCTCGCATCCCGAGCGCGACTGGATGCCGCGCGTAAAATTCTTCGGCGGCAAGGCGGCGCCCAGCTACCACAACGCCAAGCTGATCATCAAACTCGCCAATGATGTCGCCAGGGTCATCAACCGTGACCCGGCGGTGCGCGGCTTGCTGAAGGTGGTGTTCGTGCCGAACTACAATGTCAGCCTGGCCGAAGTCATGATGCCGGCGGCCGACCTGTCCGAGCAGATCTCGACCGCGGGCATGGAAGCGTCGGGTACCGGCAACATGAAGTTCGCGCTCAACGGCGCGCTGACCATCGGCACGCTCGACGGCGCCAATGTCGAGATCAAGGAATGTGTCGGCGACGACAACATCTTCATCTTCGGCCTGACCACGGCCGAAGTCGCCGAGCGGCGCAACAATGGCTACAACCCGCGTGCCGTGATCGAGGGCTCGCCCGAACTGTCGCAGGCGGTCTCGGCCGTTTCCTCGGGCGTCTTTTCGCCTGATGACCCGGACCGTTACCGCGACCTCATCAACGGCCTCTACACCAGCGACTGGTTCATGGTCGCCGCCGATTTCGACGCCTACGCCGCCGCCCAGCGTGATGTCGACGCTGTCTGGCGCAACAGCCCGGACTGGTATGCCAGAGCAATCCGCAACGTCGCGCGCGTCGGCTGGTTCTCGTCCGATCGCACCATCCGCCAATACGCGAAAGAAATCTGGAACGTGCCTGCCTGATGTGATTGCATGAGGCCACGAACAATGTGGTCCCGGTGATTTGGGTTGAATGCCAACTCACATCACCAGAAATAGACACCTGGTGCCCTGGGAGGGACACTGCCTGATGAGGAAGCCACGCGTGACCGCTGCGACAAGCGGGCCGGACGGACTGGCGCCAGCCAGCGATGTTGCGGCGATTGTCGCCGGCACGCACGGAGATCCCTTCGCGGTCCTCGGTGTCCATGAGGTCGGCAAAGGCCTGTTTGCCCGTTGTTTCGTTCCGCATGCCGAGACCGTCACTGCCTATACGCTGACGGGCATCGAGGCCGGTGCGTTGTCTAGGCGAGACGATGCCGGCTTCTTCGAAGGCAAGCTGTCGATCAGGAAGCGGCAGCCGCTGCGCTATCACGCGCGTAATGCCGGCGGTGACTGGTGGCTGACCGATCCTTATTCGTTCGGCCCGGTGCTCGGGCCGATGGACGATTACTATATCGCCGAAGGGTCGCATCTCAGGCTGTTCGACAAGCTTGGCGCGCACGTCATCAAGCACGAAGGCGCCACCGGCGTGCATTTCGCCGTCTGGGCTCCCAACGCAAGACGCGTCTCGGTGGTCGGCGATTTCAACGACTGGGACGGCCGCCGCCACACGATGCGCGATCGCCGCGACACCGGCATATGGGAGGTGTTCATCCCCGACATAGGTGCCGGGCGACCCTACAAATACGAGATCATTGGACCCGATGGCGTCAGGCTGCCGCTGAAGGCCGATCCGTTTGCGTTCAAATCCGAACTGCGTCCCGCCACGGCTTCGGTTGTCGCCGTGCCGCCGGCGCATGAGTGGGGCGACGAGGCGCATCGCAACTACTGGCGCAATGCCGATCCCCGGCGCGAAGCCGTCTCGATCTACGAAGTCCACGCTGGGTCTTGGCAGCTTCACGACGACGGCACGTTCCTGTCATGGGACGAAATGGCCGACCGGCTGATCCCCTATGTGGTCGAGACCGGCTTCACCCACATCGAGTTCATGCCGATTTCCGAGCATCCCTATGACCCGTCCTGGGGCTATCAGACGACCGGCCTCTATGCGCCGTCGGCCCGTTTCGGCGATCCGGACGGCTTTGCCCGTTTCGTCGATGGCGCGCATCGCGCCGGCGTCGGCGTCATCCTCGACTGGGTGCCGGCGCACTTCCCGGTCGACGCGCACGGCCTGGCTCATTTCGACGGCACCGCACTCTATGAACATGCCGATCCGCGCAAGGGTTTTCACCCCGACTGGAACACCGCGATCTACAATTTCGGCCGCCGCGAGGTGGTGTCGTTCCTGGTCAACAATGCGCTGTTCTGGGCCGAGAAATACCATGTCGACGGTCTGCGCGTCGATGCGGTCGCCTCGATGCTCTACCTCGACTATTCGCGCAAGGCCGGCGAGTGGATCCCCAACGAGAAGGGCGGCCGCGAGAACCTCGAGGCGGTCTCTTTCCTGCAGAAGATGAACAAGGAGGTCTACGGCCACCATCCCGGCGTCATGACCATCGCCGAGGAATCGACCTCATGGCCGAAGGTTTCGGCGCCGGTGCATGAAGGCGGGCTGGGTTTCGGCTTCAAGTGGAACATGGGCTTCATGCATGACACGCTGGAGTATTTCTCCAAGGAGCCGATTTTCCGCAAGCACCACCACAACGACCTGACGTTCGGCCTGACCTACGCCTTCTCGGAGAATTTCGTGCTGCCGCTCTCGCATGACGAGGTCGTGCACGGCAAAGGCACGCTGCTGGGCAAGATGGCCGGCGACGACTGGCAGAAATTCGCGACCTTGCGCGCCTATTACGGCTTCATGTGGGGCTATCCCGGCAAGAAGCTCTTGTTCATGGGACAGGAATTCGCGCAGCGCCGCGAATGGAGCGAGGCGCGCGCGCTCGACTGGAACCTGCTCGATTTCCGCCCGCATCGCGGCGTCTGGCAGACCGTGCGCGATCTCAACTATCTCTACCGTTCGCGCCCGGCGCTGCACGGCCGCGACTGCGAACCGGAAGGGTTTTCCTGGCTGATCGTCGACGACAGCCAGAACTCGGTTTTCGCCTGGATGCGCAACGCGCCGGGCGGCAGCCCGGTGGCCGTCATCTCCAACTTCACGCCGGTGCCGCGCGACAATTATCGTGTGCCGCTGCCGAAGGCCGGCAAGTGGCGGGAGATCATCAACACCGACGCATCCGAATATGGCGGTTCCGGCATGGGCAATGGCGGCATAGTCGAGGCAAGGGCGGAAGGCAAGAACATCTCGGCAACGATGCTTCTGCCGCCGCTGTCGACAATCATGCTCGAACTCGTGACCGAGGCCGACTAACAGGGCGAGACTTGAGTAACTTGGGAGGGTAGAAATGGCAGACTTGAAACGGACCCAGCCGCTGGCGCGCGATGCCATGGCCTATGTACTGGCCGGCGGCCGTGGCAGCCGCCTCAAGGAACTGACCGACCGTCGCGCCAAGCCGGCGGTCTATTTCGGCGGCAAGACGCGCATCATCGATTTCGCGCTCTCCAATGCGCTCAATTCCGGCATTCGCCGCCTCGGCGTCGCCACGCAGTACAAGGCACATTCGCTGATCCGCCACCTGCAACGCGGCTGGAACTTCCTGCGGCCGGAACGAAACGAAAGCTTCGACATCCTGCCGGCCAGCCAGCGCGTCTCGGAAACGCAGTGGTATGAAGGCACGGCCGACGCCGTCTACCAGAACATCGATATCATCGAGGCCTATGGCCCGGAATATATGGTCATTCTGGCCGGCGACCACATCTACAAGATGGACTACGAGATGATGCTGCGTCAGCATGTCGACGCCAATGCCGACGTCACCGTCGGCTGCCTCGAAGTGCCGCGCATGGAGGCGACAGGCTTTGGCGTCATGCATGTCGATGCCAAGGACAACATCATCGCCTTCGTCGAAAAGCCCGCCGATCCGCCCGGCATTCCGGGCAATCCGGACTTCGCCTTGGCCTCGATGGGCATCTATGTCTTCAGGACCAAGTTCCTGATGGAGCAGTTGCGCCGCGACGCCGCCGAGCCGGGCTCAAGCCGCGATTTCGGCAAGGACATCATCCCCTATATCGTCCAGCACGGTAAGGCGATCGCGCACCGTTTCACCAAATCCTGCGTGCGCTCGACCGCCGAGAACGAAGCCTATTGGCGCGATGTCGGAACGGTCGACGCCTATTGGGAAGCCAATATCGACCTGACCGATATCACGCCGGAGCTTGACCTCTACGACCGCGACTGGCCGATCTGGACGTATGCCGAGTTGAAACCGCCGGCAAAATTCGTCCATGACGAGGATGGCCGGCGCGGCTCGGCCGTTTCCTCGCTGGTCTCGGGCGATTGCATCGTCTCGGGCGCTTCACTGAAGAAAAGTCTGATCTTCACCGGCGCGCGCATCAATTCCTATTCGACGCTGGAAGAGGTCGTCATGCTGCCCGACGTTCATGTCGGCCGGAACGCAAAGTTGAAGCGCGTCGTCATTGACCATGGTGTTAGGATACCGGAGGGGTTGGTCGTCGGCGAGGATCCCGCGCTAGACGCAAAGCGCTTCCGCGTTTCGGAGAAGGGCATCTGCCTGATCACACAGGATATGATCAACAAACTCGGGCTCTAGAGCAATTCCGCGAAAAGTGCGAAACGGTTTTCCGTCCGGGAATTGCCTGGAAACGAAGAATTGGACAGGATCGGGATAGACGCATGCAGGTTCTGTCGGTCACGCCCGAGATCTTCCCGCTGATCAAGACCGGCGGGCTTGCCGACGTGACCGGTGCGCTGCCCGTCGCGCTGGCGGCCAAGGGCGTGACCATGCGCACGCTCATTCCAGGCTTTCCCGTGGTGATGGATGCCTTCAAGAAAAAGAAGGCTGTTTACCAATACCCGCTGCTGCAGGGCGGCAAGGCTTCGATCCATGCTGTCCAGATCGCCGGGCTCGACCTTTTCGTGCTCGACGCGCCGCATCTCTTCGACCGCCCGGGCGGCCCCTACGGCAACGCTTCGGGCGCCGACTGGCCGGACAATTGGCGGCGTTTTGCGGCACTGAGCCAGGCCGGCGCCGATATCGCCGGCGGCGCCATCTCGGGCTACTTGCCCGACATCGTCCATGCCCATGACTGGCAGTCGGCGATGACGCTGGCCTATATGCGCTACGGCAAGGCGGTCGGCACGCCGTCGATGATGACCGTCCACAATCTCGCCTTCCAGGGCCAGTTCGGCGCCGGCATCTTCGGCGAACTCGGCCTGCCGGCGGTGGCGATGGCGCTTGACGGCGTCGAATATTATGGTGGCGTCGGCTTCCTCAAGGCCGGCCTGCAGGCGGCCTGGGCGATCACCACGGTCAGCCCGACCTATGCGCAGGAGATCCGTTCGCCGGAATTCGGCATGGGTCTCGACGGCCTGATCAACATGCGCTCCAGCGATCTCTATGGCATCGTCAATGGCATCGACACCGCCATCTGGGATCCGGAGACGGACAAGCATCTGGTGTCGAACTATACGGCCGCGACGCTCAAGGCCCGGACGCCGAACAGGGCGGCCGTGGAGGAGCGTTTCGGCCTCGACCGCGACGACAGACCGATCGTCTGCGTCATCAGCCGGCTGACCTGGCAGAAGGGCATGGACATATTGGCGACGGTGATCGACGGCCTCGTCGCGACCGGGGCGCGGCTGGCCATGCTGGGCTCGGGCGATGCCGGCCTCGAAGGCGCGCTGCTTGCCGCCGCCGCACGCCACCGTGGCCGCATCGGCGTGGTCATCGGCTATGACGAAGGGCTGTCGCACACCATGCAGGGCGGCTGCGATGCCATCATCATCCCGTCGCGGTTCGAACCTTGCGGACTGACGCAACTCTACGGCCTGCGCTACGGCTGCGTGCCGGTGGTCGCCCGCACCGGCGGCCTTGCCGACACCATCATCGACGCCAACGAAGCGGCTATGGCCGCAGGCGTGGCGACAGGGTTCCAGTTTGCTCCCAACAATGGCAGCGCGATGCTGCACGCCATACGCCGCCTGGTCGATGCCTACGCCGACCCCGCGGCCTTCGAGACCATCCAGCGCCAAGGCATGAAGGCCGATGTGTCATGGGACAAGAGCGCGGAAAAATATCTTGAACTCTATCGCCTGCTGCTTTCGAAAAGGGTTGCCTGAAGCATGATACGGACCGTCCCCACCAAGCCCTATTCAGACCAGAAGCCCGGCACGTCGGGCCTGCGCAAGAAGGTGCCCGTGTTCCAGCAGGAGCACTATGCCGAGAACTTCATCCAGTCGATCTTCGACGCGCTGGACGGCTTCAAGGGCAAGACGCTGGTGATCGGTGGCGACGGCCGTTTCTACAACCGCGAGGTCATCCAGAAGGCCATCGCCATGGCGGCCGCCAACGGGTTCGGCAAGGTCATGGTCGGGCAGGGCGGTATATTGTCGACGCCGGCCGCCTCGCATGTCATCCGCAAGTACAAGACCTTCGGCGGCATCATCCTGTCGGCCAGCCACAATCCCGGCGGCCCGCATGAGGATTTCGGCATCAAGTACAATGCCGGCAATGGCGGCCCGGCGCCGGAAAAGCTGACCGACGCGATCTTTGCCAAGACCAAGGCGATTTCGAGCTTCAAGACATCGGACATCGATCCCATCGACATCGACACGATCGGCACCGTCAAGGCAGCCGGCATGACGGTCGAGATCATCGATCCGGTCGCCGATTATGCCGAGCTGATGGAAAGCCTGTTCGATTTCGACGCGCTGCGCAGACTGTTCAAATCGGGCTTCCGCATGCGCTTTGACGCCATGCATGCGGTGACCGGTCCCTATGCCAAGGAAATCCTCGAGAACCGGCTTGGCGCGCCCAGCGGCACCTGCCGCAACTTCAAGCCGCTGCCGGATTTCGGCGGCCATCATCCGGATCCGAACCTGGTGCACGCCAAGCATCTCTATGACGAGATGATGGGGCCGGACGCGCCGGATTTTGGTGCCGCTTCCGACGGCGACGGCGACCGCAATCTGATCATCGGCAAGGGCATTTTCGTCACCCCGTCGGATTCGGTGGCGATGCTTGCCGCCAATGCCCGTCTGGCGCCCGGCTACAAGGACGGGCTGAAGGGCATCGCCCGTTCGATGCCGACCAGTGGCGCCGCCGACCGCGTCGCCGAAAAACTCGGCATCGGCATCTATGAGACGCCGACCGGCTGGAAGTTTTTCGGCAATCTGCTCGATGCCGGCATGGCGACGATCTGCGGCGAGGAGAGCGCCGGCACCGGCTCCAACCATGTCCGCGAAAAGGACGGCCTGTGGGCGGTGCTGCTCTGGCTCAATATCCTTGCCGCGCGCGGCGAGAGCTGCAAGCAGGTCGTCACCGAGCACTGGGCGGCCTATGGGCGCAACTACTATTCGCGCCACGACTATGAGGAGGTCGAGAGCGACCGCGCCAACGCTCTGGTCGACGAACTCAGGGCCAAGCTCGGCTCGCTGCCCGGCACCAGCGTGCGCGGCCTGAAGATCGCCAAGGCCGACGATTTCGCCTATCACGACCCGGTCGACGGTTCGACCAGCGAGCACCAGGGCATCAGGATCCTGTTCGAAGGCGGCTCGCGCGTCGTCTTCCGGCTTTCCGGCACTGGCACGTCCGGCGCGACACTGCGCGTCTACATCGAGCGCTACGAGCCGGACAAGGCCAGGCACGACCTCGACACGCAGGCAGCCCTTGCCGACCTCATCGCGGCCGCCGACGACATTGCCGGGATCAAGAGCCACACCGGCCGCAACAAGCCGAGCGTGATTACTTGAGGGTGGCGGTGCGCGCTCTTCCTTCTCCCCCTGTGGGAGAAGGTGGATCGGCGCGCAGCGCCGAGACGGATGAGGGGTGCGTGACGGATCGCCGTCTTTCCCAAGCTGGAGCACCCCTCATCCGTCGCCTTCGGCGACACCTTCTCCCACAAGGGGAGAAGGGGGAGCCTGCATGACCCAGCTCGGCGCAGCCGTCACCCGCGAAGGCATCCGCTTTGCCGCCTGGTCCTCGTCGGCCCGTCGCCTCTGGGTCTCGATCTTCGACGGGCAGGGAAACCGCGAACTCGACCGACTGGAGCTGCAGCCGGAAGGCGCGGGGGTGCATGCGCTCGTCGTTCCCGGCCTTGCCGCGGGCACGCGGTATGGCTTTCGCGCCGATGGCGACTATGCGCCCGAGCGCGGGTTGTGGTTCGACCCGGACAAGCTGCTCACCGATCCCTACGCCGTCGAAATCGACCGACCCTATGCCTATCACTGGCGGCTCGCCGCGCGGCGCAACGAGGGCGCCGACACCGCGCCGCTGATGCCCAAGACCGTGGCGAAAGCACTGCCCAAGGCGATGCCAGTGCTGCCGCCGCTGTTCCGCCCAGGCGGCCTGATCTACGAGGTGCCGGTGCGCGCCTTCACCAAGCTGCATCCCGACATTCCGCAAGCGCAGCGCGGTACGATCGCGGCACTTGCTCATCCTGTCGTCATCGAGCATCTGCAAAGGCTCGGCGTGTCGGCCGTCGAACTGATGCCGGTGACGGCGTCGATCGACGAGCGGCACCTGCCGCCGCTGGGCCTGAGCAACGCCTGGGGCTACAATCCCGTTACCTTCATGGCGCTCGACCCGCGTCTCGCGCCCGGCGGCCTCAAGGAATTGCGCGACACCGTGGCGGCGCTGCGCAAGGCCGGCATCGGCACGATCCTCGACCTCGTCTTCAACCACACGGGCGAAAGCGACCGGCTGGGGCCGACGCTGTCGCTGCGCGGCCTCGACAACCAGGCCTACTATCGGCACCAACCGGATGGCAGGCTGGTCAATGACACCGGCACCGGCAACACCGTCGCCTGCGATCATCCGGCGGTGCGGGACATGGTGCTCGACACGCTCCGGCATTTTGTCTGCAATGCCGGCGTCGACGGCTTCCGCTTCGACCTGGCGCCGGTGCTGGGCCGCGTCGACGGCGTGTTCGATCCCGCGGCGCCCTTGCTCGCGGCGATCGCCGGCGATCCCATGCTGGCCGATCGCGTGTTGGTCGCCGAACCCTGGGATATCGGTCCTGACGGCTACCAGCTCGGCAACTTCCCGCCGCGCTTCCTCGAATGGAACGATCGCTATCGCGACGATGCCAGGCGCTTCTGGCGTGGCGATGCCGGCGCGGTAGGAGCGCTGGCGACGCGGCTTGCCGGTTCGTCCGATGTTTTTGGCAAGGCCGGCCAGCCGGCCAGCCGCACGGTCAATTTCATCGCCGCCCATGACGGCATGACGCTGGCCGATCTCGTCGCCTATGAGCGCAAGCACAACCAGGCCAATGGCGAGCAGAACCGCGACGGCCACAACGACAATCTGTCCTGGAACAATGGCGCCGAGGGCGAGACGGACAGCGCCGCGATCACCAAGGCGCGCTTCGACGACCAGTGCGCGCTGCTCGCGACGCTGTTTGCCTCGCGCGGCACCATCATGCTGACAGCGGGCGACGAGTTCGGCCGCTCGCAGAAGGGCAACAACAACGCCTATGCGCAGGACAATGCCATCACCTGGCTCGACTGGGCCGGCCGCGACCAGGCGCTGGAGCGCCACGCATCGGCGCTCGGCATCCTTCGCCGTACCGTCCCCGCTCTGTCGGACACGCATTTCCTGACGGGACAACCGGCCGATGCTTCCGGCATCCCCGATGTCGCCTGGCTGACCGAGACCGGCATGCCGCTTGCCGAGGCGGACTGGAACGACCCCGCCCGGCACCGCCTCGTCATGCTGTTGGGTGACGCAGGCGGCCGCCTTGCTATCATGATCAACGGCGATCGTCGGCAATGCGTCTTCACCTTGCCCGCGCGGGACGGCTTCCAATGGCAGCCGGCGATCGAGACGCAGGCGATCGACCTTGCACGGCCGCTGCCGGGCCGAAGCGTCCATTTCATGCTTGAGCGCGGGACTGCAAAGAGCCGCACCAGAAAGAGGTCGTGATGGCCCACAACAATGCCGACCCTTGGGCGGGGCAGGGGGCCGAATGGTGGCGCGGCTGCGTCATCTATCAAGTCTATCCGCGTTCCTTCCAGGACACGACCGGCAACGGCAGCGGCGATCTCAGGGGTATCACCACGCGGCTTGCCCACATCGCCTCGCTCGGCGTCGATGCCGTCTGGCTGTCGCCCTTCTTCAAGTCGCCGATGGCTGACATGGGCTACGACGTTTCGGACTATCGCGACGTCGATCCGATGTTCGGTTCGCTGGAGGATTTCGACGCTCTGGTCGCCGAGGCGCACCGGCTGGGCCTGAAAATCGTCATCGACCAGGTGCTGTCCCACTCATCCGACAAACACGAATGGTTCATCGAAAGCCGCGCCAGCCGCGACAACCCCAAGGCCGACTGGTACGTCTGGGCCGATACGAGACCCGACGGCAATGCCCCCAACAACTGGCTGTCCGTATTTGGCGGCCCGGCCTGGGAGTGGGATTCGACCCGCCGGCAATATTACATGCACAATTTCCTTGCCTCGCAGCCCGATCTGAATTTCCACAATCCGGAGGTCCAGGACGCGCTGCTGGACACGGTGCGCTTCTGGCTCGAGCGTGGCGTCGACGGTTTCCGGCTCGATACGGTCAACTATTATGTCCATGACCGCTGGCTGCGCAGCAATCCGCCTCTGGCGTCGAGCGTCGCGGGCACCAATGGCGAGACCAACACCTACCTTTACCAGGAGCATTTGTTCGACAAGACGCAGCCGGAGAACCTGGCTTTCCTCAGGCGTTTCCGCGCGCTGCTCGACGAATATCCAGACCGCGCCGCCGTCGGCGAAATCGGCGATGAGGGCCGCTCGCTGCAGACGCTGGCAGCCTACACCTCCGGCGGCGACAAGCTGCAGATGTCCTACACCTTCGACCTGCTCGGTCCGCAATTTTCGGCGGCGCACGTGCGCGGCTGTGTCGAGGCCTTCGAACATGCGGTTGCCGACGGCTGGGTCTGCTGGGCGTTTTCCAATCATGACGTGGTGCGCCATGTCAGTCGCTGGACAGGGCCGGATGGCGATGCCGATGCGGTGGCCAGATTCGCGATCATGCTGCTCGCCTGCCTGCGCGGTTCGATCTGCCTCTACCAGGGCGAGGAACTCGGCCTGGAGGAGGCGGAGCTTGCCTATGAGGATCTGCGCGATCCCGTCGGTATCCGTTTCTGGCCCGGTGTGAAGGGCAGGGATGGCTGTCGCACGCCGATGGTCTGGGAAGCCGGCGCCGACAATGCGGGTTTCTCGACAGGAAAACCCTGGCTGCCGGTCCCAGCCAGCCATCGCGCCCGCGCCGCCGATGTGCAGAACGGCAACGAGCAATCGGTGCTGTCCGCCTACCGCTCCACGCTTGCCTTGCGCAGGCAGCATCCGGCGCTGGTCAGCGGTTCGATCCGCTTTCTCGACGCCGAAGGCGACGTGCTGGCCTTCATCCGGGAAGGCGGCGGGCAGAGACTGCTCTGCGTCTTCAATTTCGCTGGAGAGCCGGCGAATTGGCCCTTGCCACCGGATATTGGCGCTGTCGCTGCTGTCCTGGCTGGCACCGCTGCAGGCGAGGAGGAAGCGCTTTCGCTGCCGGCTCTCGGTTGCTTCCTTGGCCGGCTCGACTGACTGGCCGCTCGACCGCGCCTTGGCCAGGCGACCCGCTTGGCCACGAAAACCTTACTGAACGAGCACCGCCCGACCGCAGGTCGCGCCGGTGACGCGCACGTCGGCTTGGCCGACGCCGACTCCCAGCGCTGACAGCACATTGTAGAGCAAGTCGTCGACGGGCGCCGTTACGGTGTTGAGCAGGGTCACCACTGCCGGTTTGACCGTTCCGAGCAGGGAGCTGAGATCAATACCGAGACCAAGCACATTGGCCGAAAGCGACAGGTTGTTGACCAGCGACGTGGTGAGCGACTGCGAGATGTTGCGCGTCGAAACGGTTTTCACCGTCTTGTTGGCGATGTCGGTTGCGTTGAAGGTCAAGGTCTGTGGGCTGTTGTTGGTGATCGCGGTCGCGGCCGATCCCATCACCTGGATCAGCGGGATGTTGATCAGCAGCAGATGGAGGCTCACATCCGCGATGTCGGCATCGGTGAAGGTCTGCGGCTGGCTGAAATCGGCGAAGCCGGAGGGATTGTTGCTGTTGGCGAGGTTCAGTTGGGCAACGCCCGGATGCGCCGCGATCGAAACGCTAATGCTGGAAGGCCCTGCCGGACAGGTGATGTCGGTCAGCTTGGCTTCGGCGTAGGCGACTTCGACATTGAGCGGCAGGTTGACGGCGAGCAGGCTGATGCCGCCGCCGAGGCCGGGCGTGCCGACACCGACGGAGGCCGTCAGTTTGATGCGCGTCTGGGCGGTGCGCACGACAGTGCCGATGCCGTCGACCGCGAGCCACGGCGAGGATTGCGGCGGCTGCCCGATGGCGATGTTGAGCTTGGTCGAGAGCAGTCCCGGGATGGTGGCGCCGAGATCGACCGCGGCCTGGTTGGTGCCGTTGGCGAGCACAGCGGCGGCGGTCAGCATTCCCATGGCGCTTGCATCGACGCCGAAGCCGGACGGCTGTTGCCCGAGGCCCAGGCTGCCGACGGAGCCGAGATCGACAAGGCTGGAGAGCGGGATCTTGACCGTGCTGGTCGACTTGGAGGCGATGGTCTGCAGGGCAACCTTGGCCGTGTTGCCAAGGCCAGGGACGTTGGCCATGGCGGTGGCGATCTGGCCGACAGTCGCTTTCGAGGCCAGTACGTCCGAATAGGTGCCGGCGGTGATGTTCAATTGTGTGGCGAGCGCACTGATGAACGACAGGACGCTGACATCGGCCGAGATCAGCCCGTTATAGTCCATGACACTGAGCGAGATGTTGCCGCCGAGGAGCCCGCTCAGCAAAGCATTGAGGATCCCGCCATTGACGCTGAGCAGTCTCGACCCCACCGAGAATGCCGCCTGCGGCGTCATGCTGGCCGTGGCCTGGGTGCCGATGACCGGAGTGGGGATCAGCGAGCTCGCGAAATAGCGGGCGGGCACTTTCGCCAGCGTGACACGCACCGCATTGTAGGGTGTCACGCCCGCCTGGAAGCGCTGGGTGACATTGGTGGTCGTCGAGGCGTATCGGCCTTGCGTGACCGTCACCACCGTCTTGCCGACGGCCGGGGCAATGGTCTGGCCAGAGGCTTGAACGACGACACCCGGCATGCCGTTGTCGGTGAGCGTGGTGACGACCGCGGTGTTGACATTGTTGATGTTCGACGCGGCGGTGATCGCCGCCAGATCGACCATCGCCTGGGCCTGCCGGCGCTCGGAGTAGATGGAGGCTTCATCGATGGCCACAGCCGCCAGAGCCAGCGCGACCGGCGCGCTCAGCGCGGTCATCACTGCGAAGTTCGCCCTCCTGTCCCCCATCATCGACCGTGCAAGCCGGCCGATGCCTTTGCCGGCACGCTGCAGCATTCAGATACCCCCAACCCTGATCGTTGACTGACGCTTGATGGTGGTCCCCGGCAAGGCTATGCCCGGGAAGAGATTCCAGATCGGCAGGTTGCGCGCATCGTACGAAATCAACACCACGAACTGGCTGCCGTCGGCCACGCTGTCATTGGCCTGGTAGGTCAGTTTGCTGGCGTCCACGAAGGGGTATCCACCGGCATTGTTGGCGAGGAAGGCGGCCACGAGCGTCTGCCGCTCGGTCTGGTTCAGCCCGGCTATAGCCGTCCGGGCGGCATCCGCCGCGATCTGCTGGATCGAGTTGGCGGCACCAAAATAAATACCGTACGCAACCATTCCGAGCAGAAGAAGGATAAAAATCGGCGACAGCAGGGCGAACTCGACCGCCGACGTCCCCGAATTGTCTGTTCGGAACGCGCGTCTTCGGAGCATGGAAATGAGCTTCTGAACCATGATACCAACATGCCAAAGTTCGCATGCAGAAAGCGAAAACTCTCGGTGCAACCTGCAGATGCGTGCGATTGAAAAGGTCGCTCTAATTTAGCTGTTGCTTCTTCGATTCTGAGGATTGACTTAGGGTCAATCAGTACTCGGTTGAAAAGAGCTTACCTCCTGTCTAGTCTCCTGCCACCAGCTGCCGGGGGGAACCGGCGGCGCGCTCAAAGGAACCAGGCATCGGTTCCGGGGCGTCAACACTCAAAGGCGCGCCCACGGCAGCGCCGACAGGGAGAACTTCATGCTGAAAAACATGCTGAAGGCGACGGTATTCGCCACCACCATGGCGGTAGCCGCCGGCGCATTCTACTCGCCGGCGTTCGCCGAGAGCGTCTACAACAGGGGCACCGCCGCCGAATCGGAATCGGTCGACCCGCACAAGACCTCGACGGTCTATGAAGCCAATGTGCTGCGTGACCTGTTCCAGGGCCTGGTCATGCAGGACCAGAAGGCCAACCTCATTCCGGGCGCCGCCGAAAGCTGGACGGTGTCGGATGACGGCACTGTCTACACCTTCAAGCTGCGCAAGGACGGCATGTGGTCGGACGGCAGCCCGGTAACGGCGGACGACTTTGTCTACGCCTTCCACCGGCTGGAAGACCCGGCGACCGGCGCCGAATATGCCTCGATGCTGTATCCGGTGAAGGGTGCCGAGGACGTCAACACCAAGAAGGGCAAGCCCGAGGACATGGGCGTCAAGGCGATCGACGCCACCACCCTGGAAGTGACGCTCAAAGCGCCGACGCCTTACTTCCTGGAGATGCTGACTCACCAGGCGACCTATCCGGTCAGCAAGGCCTCGATCGAAAAGCTCGGCGCCGACTGGATAAAGCCCGGCAAGCTGGTCTCGAACGGCGCCTATACGCTGGCCGAATGGGTTCCCAACGACCACATGAAGCTGGTCAAGAATCCGAAATTCTGGGATGCCGCGACCGTCAAGTTCGACGTGGTCAACTACATCCCGACCGAAGATCGCTCATCGGCGATGAAGCGCTTCGAGGCAGGCGAACTCGACAGCTATGACGATCTGCCGACCGAGCAGCTCGCCGACCTCAAGACCAAGTTCGGCGACCAGATCCATGTCGGCCCGTATCTCGGCACCTACTACTATGCGATCAAGACCGACAAGGCGCCCTGGAACAATCCTGAACTGCGCACCGCCATCTCGATGGCGATCGACCGCGACTTCATTGCCGAAAAGGTCTGGCAGAACTCGATGCTGCCCGGCTATTCGATGGTGCCTCCCGGCATCGAGGGGTACACGCCCGCAATGGCCAAATATGCCGACATGCCGCAGATAGACCGCGAGGACGCAGCCAAGAAAATCCTCGAGAAACTCGGCTACACGCCCGAACATCCGCTGAAGATGGAAATCCGCTACAACACCTCGGAGAACCACAAGAACACCGCGGTCGCCATCCAGGAACAGCTGAAGCCGCTTGGCGTCGACGTCACACTGCTCAACACCGACACCAAGACGCACTACTCCTTCCTCGAGCAGAAGGGCGACTATGACGTGGCGCGTGCCGCCTGGATCGCCGACTACAAGGATCCGGAAACCTTCCTTGGCATCTCGCGCAAGGCGAGCGGCAACAACTACTCGAACTACAACAGCCCGGCCTATGAAGCAGCTATGGACAAGGCAGCCGCCGCCGGCGGCAAGCCCGAGGAGCGTATGAAGGAGCTCTCCGAGGCCGAGCGCATTCTCGTCGACGATGTCGGCCAGATCCCGCTGCTCTACTACAGCTACCACGACATCGTGTCCTCGAAGCTGCATGGCTTCGTCGACAATGTAATGGACGTCCATCCGTCGCGTTTCGTCAGCAAGGATTGATCCCTGGCCAAGCCGCCGCGCACTTCGTGCGCGGCGGCTGGTTTGCCATCGCATCGGCCGGGAAGCGCAATCGATTTTCGGAAAATCCGGTGCGAAGATTTGAAGGCTGGAGCACAATGGTCCAATCGGACAGGCGTGTTCCGGATCAAGTGGGGCACCTATGCTGCGATATGTATTCCGGCGGCTTTTGACCGCCATACCGACGCTGTTCGTCATCGTGACGATGGCGTTCTTCCTGATGCGCGTCGCGCCGGGCGGGCCGTTCAACCAGGAGCGGGGGCTAAGCCCCGAGATCAAGGCCAACCTTGAAGCCCAGTTCGGCCTCAACGACCCGCTCTGGCTGCAATATGTCCACTATCTCGGCAATCTTCTGCGGGGCAATTTCGGCCCGAGCTACAACATGCCGGATTTCACCGTCACCGAACTGTTCGCCAAGGGCCTGCCCATTTCGGTGCAGCTCGGCGCCTCGGCGCTGATCCTGGCACTGCTGCTCGGTTCCGTGCTCGGCACCATTGCCGCGCTCAACCAGAACAAGCTTGGTGACTATACGGTGATCGCTCTGGCCACGGCCGGCAGCACCATTCCCACCTTCGTCATCGCGCCGGTGATCCAGCTTCTCTTCGGGCTGACTTGGAAACTCCTGCCGATCGGCGGCTGGGGCGATGGCGCCTTCATCAACAAGGTCGGCCCGGTGCTGACGCTTGCCTTGCCGCAGATCGCCATCGTCGCCCGCCTCATGCGCGGCTCGATGATCGAATCGCTGCGATCCCATCACATCCGCACCGCCCGCGCGCTCGGCCTTTCCGACTGGTCGGTTGTGGTCAAACACGCCTTGCGCGGCGCCATCCTGCCGATCGTTTCGTTCACTGGCCCGGCGGCGGCGGCCCTTTTGACCGGCTCCGTCATCGTCGAGACGATTTTCTCCATTCCCGGCGTCGGCCGCTACTTCGTCGATGCCGCGCTCAACCGCGACTACACGCTGGTGATGGGAACGGTGGTGGTGATCGCCATCTTCACCATCGTCTTCAACCTGATCGTCGACGTCATGTACGCGGTCGTCGACCCGAGGGTGCGCTATGACTGACATCGCAGCCACTGCTCCCGCTATCGTCGGCCGTTCGCTGTGGGGCGATGCCTGGGCGCGCCTCAAGGCCAACCGCGCTGCCATGTTCAGCCTCTACTACCTCGCCTTGATCGGGCTCGTCAGCGTGTTCGGCCCCTGGTTCGTGCCGCATCAGTACACGACCATCTATGCCGACTATGTACGCATGCCGCCAAGCCTGTCAGCCTATCCGAAGCCCGACATGATCGAGTCCGCGCTCAATGATGCGATCAAGCGCATGCGGGTCGATATCAAGGAATGGCACCAGGAGGGCGATCACGTCTTCGTCACGGTCAAGTCGACGAAGCCGATCGATGACCGCAATATCCGCTACCTTGACCGCTCCGATGCCTTTGACGACACCAAGATCGAGAGCAAGTCGCCCGACGGGCTCGAAGCGACCATGAGCGCGTCGGTCAAGCAGCAATATTTTCTGTTCGGCACCGACAACACCGGCCGCGATCTGCTCTCGCGCACGTTGATGGCTGGGCGCATCTCGCTGGCCATCGGCCTGCTCGCCGGTGTCGTGGCGGTGGTGATCGGGGTGATCTATGGCGCCGCCGCGGGTTTCTCCGGCGGCAGGATCGACGAGGTGATGATGCGCATCGTCGATGTGCTCTATTCCTTGCCATTCATCTTCTTCGTGATCATGCTGGTGGTGTTCTTCGGCCGCAACTTCGTGCTGATGTTCCTGGCGGTTGGCGCGGTGCTGTGGCTCGACATGGCGCGCATCGTGCGTGGCCAGGCGCTGTCGATCCGCCGCCAGGAATATGTCCAGGCGGCGGAAGCCATGGGCGTCGGCCAGCGCGGCATCCTGCTGCGCCACGTCATTCCCAATTTGCTCGGCCCGGTCGTCATCTACATGACCTTGCTGGTGCCGCAGGTCATCATCCTGGAGAGTTTTCTGTCGTTCCTCGGCCTCGGCGTCCAGGAGCCGATGACCAGCTGGGGCGTGCTGATTTCGGTCGGCGCCAAGAACATCGGCACCGCCAACTGGCTGCTCTTGTTTCCTGCTTTCTTCCTCGTCTCGACGCTGTTTGCGCTGAACTTCGTCGGCGATGGCCTGCGCGACGCGCTCGACCCGAGAGATCGATAAAGATGGGCACCGCTGACATGGCCACTCCCGAAACGATCCTCAGCGTCAAGGACCTGCGCGTCCGCTTCCGCACGCTCGACGGCGCGGTCGAAGCGGTGAAGGGCATCAACATCCACGTCAATGCGGGCGAGACCGTCGCCGTGGTCGGCGAGTCCGGTTCCGGCAAGAGCCAGACCATGATGGCGGCGATGAGCCTGCTCGCCTCGAACGGCGAGGCCACGGGCAGCGTCGACTATCGTGGCCGCAACCTGCTGACGCTGAGCAAATCCGACCTGAATAAGGTCCGCGGCGCCAAGATCAGCATGATCTTCCAGGAGCCGATGACTTCGCTCGATCCGCTCTATTCGATCGGCAATCAGCTGATCGAACCGATCCGCAGGCATCGCGGCTTGAATGCCGCCGAAGCGCGCGAAGAGGCGCTCAAGCTCTTGCGGCTGGTGCACATTCCCGATCCGGAGCGGCGGATGAAATCCTACCCGCATGAAATGTCCGGCGGCCAGCGCCAGCGGGTAATGATCGCCATGGCGCTCGCCAACGATCCGGACATCCTGATCGCCGACGAGCCGACCACGGCGCTCGACGTGACCATTCAGGCGCAGATCCTGATGCTGCTCGCCGAATTGCAGCGCAAGCTCGGCATGGCCATCGTCTTCATCACCCACGATCTCGGCATCGTCCGGCGCTTCGCCGACCGCGTCTATGTCATGCGCCAGGGCGAGGTGGTCGAGGAGGGCGAGGCGGGAGCGATCTTCGCCAACCCGCAGCACGCCTATACCAAGATGCTGCTGGCGGCCGAGCCGACGGGAAGCAAGGCGCCGCCGCCCGCCAATGCCCCCGTGGTGCTCGAAGGCAGGCATGTCGAGGTCACATTCAGGATCGGCGGCGGGTTTCTGGCCGGCGAGCCGCTGATGCTGCGCGCCGTCGACGACATTTCGATCCGGCTGCAGCGTAACCAGACCATCGGCATTGTCGGCGAATCCGGTTCGGGAAAATCGACCCTTGGCCGCGCCCTGCTGCGGCTGCTGCCGAGCGATGGCTTGATCCGTTTCGGCGATCGCGACATTTCGACCGCCGACCGCCAGGCGATGCGGCCGCTGCGGCGCCAGATGCAACTCGTCTTCCAGGATCCGTTCGGCTCACTGTCGCCGCGCATGACCGTCGGCCAAGTCATCACCGAAGGGCTGCTGGTGCATGAGCCCAACCTTTCAGGCAAGCGGCGCGACCAGCGCGCGGTCGAGGCCTTGCTTGAAGTCGGCCTCGATCCCAACGCCCGCAACCGTTATCCGCACGAATTCTCCGGCGGCCAGCGGCAGCGCATCGCCATTGCCCGCGCCATGATCCTGAAGCCCAAAATGGTCGTGCTGGACGAACCGACCTCGGCGCTCGACCGCTCGGTGCAGAAACAGATCGTCGAACTCCTGCGCAAGCTGCAGGCGGACCATGAACTGTCCTACCTGTTCATCAGCCACGACCTCGCCGTGGTGCGCGCCATGGCCGACTACATCATCGTCATGAAGCAGGGCAAGATCGTCGAGGAGGGGCCGACCGAGGCAATCTTCAGCAACCCGCAAGCGCCCTACACGCAGACGCTGATGAATGCGGCGATCGATGTGACGCGCTTTCGGCTGAGCGCCTGAGACGTCGCTTCAGGTGAGGGCAATCATCACGGCGGCGTCCGTTCGCTCAGCCCGCTGACCTGGAGCATTTGCGCGCCCGCACGGCGCCAATGGCATCCTGCCGCTGTTTCAGCCGATCGATCCTGGCGGTCTCACGATTGGCGACGGCGGTCTTCACGCGCGAACCACCAAGCAGCCAGCGCGGAACACTGGTGTTGGCGACCTTGCCGCGGGTGATGGCGGTTTGTGAGATTTCGATGGCGTTCTCACCCAGCGCGCTGTTGAGCTCGGCGCAGCTCATCTTATCGTACGTCGCCGGATCGGCGGTCCTGCCGATCGACGAACAGCCGGTAACGAGAAGCACTGCAAGCATAAGAGTCGGGGTCGAGGTCGTCGTCGCGATCAAGTTCATATCCACACCCGGCTCACCGTTTCACTGGCTTCATCATATCCACCGAACTATCTGGAGCCGACGATTATTTCGTCAAAGATTGGGCTCGCGAAAGGAGCCCTACGGGCGTGGGACCACCGGGCCAGCCGATGTGGGAACGTTCTCGGCCACCTGAAGTTGGTGTCCGTCGAGTGTCTAATTTCAATCACTGGAAACGAAGAGAGTCCGCCCCGGTTGACGCCGGGGCGGCCTTTCCTCGATCCTTGCCCCGGCGCGATCTCAGCGGCTCGCGCTGCTGTGGCGCCCGGCCGTCCTGCCGCGCCGTTCGTTCAGCCTGCCTGAAAGTCAGGCTGCTTCGGCGATGAATGCGGTGGGAGCGCAACCGCCCAGCACAGCCTGGGCGATGCCGGTTTCATTTTCATCGACATGCGCCGTCACCAAGACGATGCCCTCGGCAACGCTCCGATCATCCGACCTTGCCGCTGTGGTCAAGAAGGCACCGAGCAGCCCGCCGGCGCCGCCGCCGCAGACCGCGCAAACCAGTGCTGTTGCCGGCAGTCCGGCCGGAACAGAACTGACGCCGTAGACCGCGAGGGCGCTCAGGCAAGCCAATGCCGCACCGACGGCACAAAGGATGACACTTGGAGACCTTAGGACTGTTAGTTCGTCCTGGTAGGGCCCGATAATGGCAACCTGAACGCGAGGAACACCGACCGCCACCAGCTCTCCAGCAATCTGGGCGGCTTCGGCGTGGGAATCAAAAAGCTTGCTGATTGTCCGCATGGTCTCAGAACGTTTTCTCGTCCAGGGACATGTCCGCAACGAAGGACGCGGCGATCAAGTCGTCGCCGTCAATGCTGCCTCGTCCGTCGACCATCATGGCCGCGACCTTTTGGAAGGTCTTCATTTCGCTCATGGTAATCCGGGCCTGCCGCATTCTGACCTTGAGGTCAGCTACTCGCACCCCCAAGACATCGGATTGTATGGCCTCACTGCCAGACATGGTGACGTTCATCCAGTTTCGCTTCCTCGTTTGATCGTCCCCGCGCCCAACCACTTGAAACAGGGTCGCAGCGAAAACGTTCCCTAGCTGGGCTTCGGTCCGATAGAGAGCCGGACTTTAGTCCGGCTGCAAAATGCAATGGTCCTGCCTGTGGTGCTGCTTGGAACAGCCACCGTTCGTGGCCGTTGTCGGCTACACGTTCGGGAGGAAGCTGATGGACAAGAGTGTTGGCCAAGCGCGCTGGTTGCTCGCGGTGATCTTCGCCATGCCCATCACCTTCATGGCGATTGGAATAGCCTTTGGCTGACCATCCGACAGTATTTGGCGCAGCTACGTCCCTTCCTGCGCCAATAGGGTTCGCCCGCCACGTTCGCGTGGCGGGCGAACCCTAAATATCTGCAGGCGCCGTAGCCGGCATTCCAGCCTACGTGGCGAGATTCCTCGACCTTTTTTCGGAGAGGCTGAATGGCATCGTATTCACACGACGGTCCGTTGATGATGCCGTGTGTCGGCACGCCAGGTCACCAGCGACATGTCAGATTTCATGCAGAAGGACCGGCTATAACGAGCCGGGCCTTGGGTCGATCAGTAATCGTTGTTTTGGATCACCACGGGGCGGCGGTGATGGTGCTTGTAGACCGAACTCGTAACAACGACGGCGTCGGGGCGATGATGCCGGCGGCCGTGATCGTAGAAAGCCACCGTACCATGGTGGCGGTGATGCAGTCGCTGACCGTCCTCGTTGATGATCCTGACGTTGCTGTGGTGGCGATGGTGAGTCCTGATGATCACGTCGGCTTCGGCCGCCGAAGCGACAGCCGGCAACCCGATGGAAAGCGCCAAAGCGCACATGATCATTGATTTCATTGCAATTTCTCCGCTACCTTGATTAGCCCTTCGTTGGATAACTGCTGCTAGGCCCTTTGGTTCCGGGTATCCCAGGACCGTCGAACCGCCTGCGGCAGACCGAGTGGACGAAGCGTATGGGCTAAGGCTGGGAAGGGGCCGCCTCTCGCTGACGGTACTTGCAAAGGACGAAATGGCTCGATGCATCGGACGCGCTCGCGCCGGGCAGCACGACGATCTGTGCCCAAAAATCGCAATACCTGGCTATCGCTTCCGGCACCTCTTTGGTGGTGACGCCGGAGATGGTGGCGATGTCGCCGTCTCTGCAGTTGGTCTTCCCGGAAAGCAGGGCTGCGGCTGCCATGATCTGGCATGACCGCTCATCGTCCGCCCGAGAGGGCGCGCAATGGCAGGCAAATGCAAATACCGCTGCTGCGAAAACCAGTCCTTTCATATCGGCTCCGATGTCACCGGCGTTCTGGCATTCCTCAGAGAAACATGCAACGCAGCTAATATAAAAGCAATTGCAGGGCCATTTCTCGATCTTGCCAAGCGATGGAACATTAGGCTTGCCTAATAGTTCTCCCTTGCAGGAGACACCATCCCTTGGGGTCTCCTGAAGATCAGTCGGGAACGGCTGGTCGGCCAACGCTCCTCCACCACAGGCGCGGGCTTTTCCAGGCAACGGAGAAAGATCATGAACAATATCATTTGGCTCGTCGGAGCGGTGGTCATCGTCATAGCGATATTGAGCTTCTTCGGCCTGCGATAAGCGCGACGTCAGCTATGTCCATCGACCCTCCGTCGCCGAAGCGGACAATGCGAAAGCGCCGCGGGCTATCGGCAGAAGAGCAAAACGATGGCAAGGAGGTTATTGCCAGCGAACTCGTAGACAGGATCGAGGCAAATGGCGCGGCGTTGTTGAATGCCGCGCGGCGAATGAAAATTCATTCCCGATGACCGACAGACTGCAGCGGCCTAATGCGTCGGCGTTTTCAACAACCCCACCTGCCGCAATGCGTTGGCGATAACCGGAGGGCGCTGCTCCGGGCTTCCTTGGTTGCCGCCATGTGTTGTTCACAGCGGCAGTTTTGTTCCCGCTCGGCTCGCGCGCTGGGCGGCGAAGCTTTCACTCATCACGATTGTGGGTATCGCAGCCAGTCGGAAGTGAGACTGACGCTTAGAATAAGGCCCGCTATTGCGAGGCCGAAATCTTCGCGGACTTGAAGCATCAGCGCCGCACCGGTGCCTATCAGGGCCCAGATGACAGGGATCACCGACAGCGGCACCACAGATCGACCTCTAAGCAGCAACAGCAAGCCGATCGTGAAGATCGTGCTTGGACACGGCGCCACTCCGAACAACGGTCCATTCATCAGGCCATGGCCGGCCGCTATCCCAAGAATTTCGTAGACGAGCGACGAATATAGGATCAGCGCTAAGCCGGCAATTGATTGCCAGCCCGATCGAAGCTCGAATCTGAGTTCTGGAGGACCGATGACGGCATACATAGCGAAGAGAGCGGCCTGGGCAATGAACAGCCCGGCAAATACTTTTGCCACCGGATTGACCGGCGAAAAGAACAGCAACTGATAAGCCACCCCATTCCATGCCCACAGAAATGACAGGACAGCGAAAACGATCCTTTCGCGGGCAGGAGAACGACCGCTCAATATCGCACCGACGGCAAACGCGCCCAAGGCATAGGCGACAATCTGGGTCGGCCAGATCGCCCTGTTGTAAGCGGTGAAGACTGCAAAGAACTGTTCGACACCGAATGGCATGTTCATGTCCAAACTGTGCAGGAAGGCGTTGCGTCAGTAGGCGACAAGGTCCGTGTGTCCAAAGCCCTTGGTGTAGTCGAGCACCGAAACGATCGTCGGCATCACCCGAAATATCCGAACCTCATCCGGGCCTGGCATCTTCATCGGCAAGGGCGGGGCGTCCGGGTATTTCAACGGCAACATGCTGAGAACCTTCTCCGCTTCGGCACGGTCCAGCACGGGTTCGGCGTGGGCTGCCATCGACAGGCCAGTGATCGCCATCAGATCGGCGGTGTCATGGTCAATCGTGAGGGAAAGCCGGTTGTCCCTCGCCAGATTCTTGGCCTTTTGACTCTCAAGACCGCACAGGAAATAGAGGGTCAAGCCATCGTTCACATATCCCACGGTGGTGGCCTGGGGCCAGCCGTCAGGCCGTAAAGTGGCAACCGTCATGATACGGTGCGTGCTCAACAGATTGAGAATTGTGTCTCTGATTTTCTGATCCATGGTCGATCCCCAAAACAGCAGGACGTGGCCATGGTAGTGCAAACGGGGATCGGCCAGCTTTGATGCGGGTCAAATAGACCCAGCGCGGCAGATGAGCTTGCGGCACCAAACTGCCCCGCAACCTATCATGCGTCAGCACGGTATTGGCTGTAAGGCCGGGCGGTGGCGGCGATGACGTTGACCCAAGCGGCAGCTCCGCATCGCAATGGAAGTGATGGATCTCACGGCGTGGATACTGGCGATTCGGACACGCGTCCCATCGAGCACGATCGTGTCGCCGTCCAGAACGATCGGCACACCGCAGAGCAGGATTGCAGAGAGCAGGAAGGAAATAGCGTTACGCTCCCGCTGGGCGCGAAACGCGATCCCAACCTGTGGGGTATCGGGAGAAACAGATATTTAAGTATCTGTTTTTTCTGGTCGGAGTGGCAGGATTTGAACCTGCGACCCCCTCGTCCCGAACGAGGTGCGCTACCAGGCTGCGCTACACTCCGTGACCAGACGGCGGGCTTATAGCCGCCACACTTCATTCCTGCAAGCGGCAATGGCAGCGCTTCTGTCGCATTTCATCAGCTTTCGCTGCGCAGGCCGCTGGCGCTCCAGTCGAACGCGCGCGCCCAGTCGGCAAAACCGTGCCACCGCACCTCGGGAAATTGCCTGCGCAAGGCAGCGATATCGACGTCGTAACCCACGCGATCGAACCATTCGAACATCAGTGCCGCGTCCTCGCTCTGCTGGCGGGCTGCAGCGATCGGGATCTCCTGATAGCGGATCGGACGGGCGATGGCTTTGGTCAGGATTTTTGCCTGCTCCTCGCCGGACAATTCGTCCCCGGCGAAGTCATAGCGCTTGCCGAACACCTGTTCCCGCCGCTCTGCGAGCGCGGCGACGAAGGCGCCGATATCCGCCAGCGCAACCAGTTGGAGGACACGCTTCGGCGGCATGGCGAAGGCAAGAGTGCCTTGGCTGAGCGCACCGGTCGACCACGGTGCGACGGCGTTCTCCATGAAGGCGACCGGCGCGCTGATCGTATGGGGAATGCCAAGCTGCCTGACATGTTGTTCGACCAGATACTTGCTTTCGAAATGCGGAATTCCGGTCTGCTTGTCGGCGTCGGCGACGGATGAATAGATCAGGTGTCCGATGCCGGCGGCCTTCGCTGCGTCGGCGGCAAGGATCCCCTGACGGGTCTCCTCCTCAAGTCCGGCCTCGTAGCTGTTACCCATCAGGAACATGGTGTCGACGCCTTTTGCGGCCTGCACGATGGAGGCTGCGTCGGCAAGATCGCCGGCCACGACCTCGGCACCCGCCGCGACCAGTTGCCGTGCTGCATCGCTGTCGGGCTTGCGCGTCAGAGCCTTGACGCGATGGCCCCTGGACAGCAGGGCGCGCGCAACGGCGCCGCCTTGCTGGCCTGTGGCGCCGGTCACAAGAATGCTTCGTTTGCTGGTCATCTCATTTGCTCCTTGTCGGTTTGTCAGGAGCAAAATTAGGTTCTATCTCATTGATGCATAATTGCCTATAATTGGGAAATGTTGTCTCATTGATGAATACAATGGTCGATCTCAACGATGTCGTCGTATTTGCCCGCGTCGTCGAAGCCGGCAGCTTCACCGCTGCAGCTCGCCTGCTGGCCATGCCCAAGACAACCGTCAGCCGCCGTGTCGCCGCGCTCGAGCGTGAGGTCGGCGTGCGGCTGCTGCAGCGCACCACACGCAGCCTCAACCTGACGGATGCCGGGCGTCTCTACTATGAGCAAAGCAGCCAGGGGCTGCGGACGATCGAGGAGGCGAACCTGCGTCTTGCGGAGGCGAGGGCGGAGCCTTCGGGCACGATCCGCATTTCGGCCCCGGTTGGTTTTGGCGGTCACTTCCTCATCCGCGCCGTGGTCGACTTTCTGACCCTGTACCCGAAGACCAATGTCGAGCTGCGCCTCACCGACGACAAGCTCAACCTGATCGAAGACGGCATCGACCTCGCCTTCCGCACCGGAAGGCTTGAGGATTCGACGCTCATCGCTCGCAAGCTGGGTTCCACGCACAGGCTGCTCTGCGCCAGCCATGACTATCTCGCACGTTACGGGATGCCGGAAGGCCCGGCCGATCTTGCCCGCCATCGATGCGTCATCGCGGGCCCGTCGGTCTCAGGCGCTCATTGGGTGCTGGATGGACCACAAGGCCAGGAAACTGTCGTGGTCGCCGGGCGATTCGCCGCCAATGAGATGCAGGCGGTGGTGGCGGCCGCGCTCGCGGGTTTCGGCATCGCCCAATTGCCCCAGCCGATGGCCGACGGGCTGATCAACGAGGGGCGGTTGCGGCGCGTTCTCGACGGCTACACGACGCCGGCTGGCGGCCTGCACGTTCTCTTTCCCAGCAGCCGGCACCTTTCACCCCTGGTCAAGGCCTTCATCGACCTGGCGGTCGAGCGGATTTCCAATCGGGCAAACAGGGCTTAAGGCATGTCTGCTACCTCCGACCAACTTCTCAGCGAGACCCCAATGAGTCAGCGCATCGTCAGTTTTGTCATGAGCGGCGGCGTCGGCTCGCGGCTCTGGCCATTGTCGCGCGAGGACAATCCGAAGCAGTTTCACGATTTTTCGGGTGATGGCTCGATGCTGGCCAAGACCTTGCGCCGCCTGGCGGCAAGGCCCGACGGTCAAACTCCGATCTTCCTGATCGCTTCGGAGCGTCACGCCGACCGCGTCCATGCCGATCTCGCCGGCCTCGATCTTGCCGGCGGCGGTCCGCTGTTCGAGCCCACAGGGCGCAACACCGCCGCGGCGGTGGCCCTTGCAACGCTGCGCACCTTGTCCGAATTCGGCGACAGCCTGGTGCTGGTGGTGCCGTCGGATCACGAAATATCGACGGCAGGGCAATTCTGGCAGAGCGTCGAGGCAGGCGCCGAGGCGGCGCGCGCCGGCCGGCTCGTTGTGTTCGGCATCAAGCCGACGCAGCCCGAAACCGGCTATGGCTATATCGAGGTCTCCGCCGAGAAGGGCGGGGTATCAGACGTTTCGCGCTTCGTCGAAAAGCCGGACCTGGCGACCGCGCAGGGTTATCTCGAAGCCGGAAACTTCTATTGGAACACCGGCATCTTCCTGTTTCGCGCCGCTGCCATGCGCGACGCTTTCGCTGTGTTCCAGCCGGACATCTGGCAGGCGACCGAAGCCGCTTACAAGGCGGCGACATCGGATCTGTCCGGCCTCTACATGCCGCTCGAGCTCTACGCGGCCATCCCGTCCAATTCGATCGACTATGCCATCATGGAGCGGGCGCGGGACATCGCTATGGTGCCCGCCGGTTTCCGCTGGAACGATCTCGGCTCCTGGCAGTCGCTGCTCGATGTCGGCCCTGCCGACGACCAGGGCAATGTCATTGTCGGCGATGTCGTCGCCATCGATTGCGAAAACTCCTACATCCGCAGCGAAGGGCGCCTCTTGTCGGCGATCGGCATGAAGGACGTCGCCATCGTTTCGACGGCCGATGCCACTTTCGTCGCCCCGGTCAGCCACAGCCAGCATGTCAAGAAGGTGGTCGAGCAGCTCGAGAAATCGGGCCGGCTGGAAACCCGGTTCACCCCGGCGCACAATCGCGTCATCGAAAGCGGCGCCTGGCGGCGGCGCGTGCACCACTGGCTGTTCCAGGAAACCTTGCCGCTGTGGTCGACATCGGGCGTCGACGAGCGCCATGGCGGCTTCCATGAAGCGCTTGGCTTCGACGGCTCCCCGCTGATGAAGCCGAAGCGCATGCGCACGCAGGCCCGTCAGGTCTATGCCTTTGCGGTTGCCAAGGAGCGCGGCTGGACTGGCCCGGCCGAGCGTCTGATCGCGCATGGCATCGACTTCATGGCAGGGAAGGGCCGCACCGAACGCGGCGGTTGGGTGCGCACGCTGAACGTCGACGGCGCTGTCGCCGACGCCACGGAAGACGCCTACGATCATTCCTGCGTGCTCTTGGCGCTGGCGCATGCGCATATGTCGGGCAATCCCGATGCCTTGCGGCTCGGTGAGGAAACCTTTGCCTTCCTCGACGCACATCTCGAGGACAGCCGCATGACCGGCTTCCTCGAGACGTCGGACGGAGAGGGTGCGCGGCGCTCAAACCCACACATGCATTTGCTGGAGGCCTTCCTCGCCTGGTATCAGGCGACCGGCGAGCGCGCCCATCTGCGCCGCGCGGCTCGCATCATCGACCTCTTCCGCAGCCATTTCTTCGACGCCGAGAGCTGGACGCTCGGCGAATATTTCGATGCCGAATGGAAACCGGCCGCCGGCGAAAAAGGGGGCTGGACCGAGCCAGGCCATCATTTCGAATGGGCTTCGCTCCTGGTCGATTTCGCCGAACGCAGCGGCCAGGCCGAACTGAGTGGCTTCGCCAGGAAACTTTACGCTTCGGCCATCGCCAACGGCCTCAACCGGGCCACCGGCCTTGCCTATGGCGCCGTCTCCAGGCAGGGCCTGCCGCTCGACCTGATCTCGCGCAGCTGGCCGCAGGCCGAAGCCATCAAGGCGGCGATCGCGTTGGACGGCTCAGGTGGTCCCGACCTGAAGCCCGAGATCGAAGCCCGTGTCGGCCGGCTTTTCCGCTGGCACATCGACCCGGCGCCGCTGGGCCTCTGGATCGATCGCATCGACGAACGCGGCCGTTCGCTGGCGACCGACGTGCCGGCCAGCATCTTCTATCATCTGGTCTCCGCCCTGACGCAGTATCTGGATGGGACGGCGAAGAAGGCGGTCTAGGTTCGGCTCAATAAGGGCTCGCCACGTCCCCAGTCTCGACATAAATCGACTTCAGCTGCGAATAGAGAGCCAGCGCCGCCAGCGAATTCTCGCGGCCGATACCGGACTGCTTGAAGCCGCCGAAGGGGATTTCCACCGGCGTCAGATTATAGGCATTGATCCAGCAGGTGCCGGCCTGCAGCTCGGCGATAACGCGGTGGGCGCGCGGCAGGTCGCGGGTAAAGACACCGGCGGCGAGGCCGAATTCGGTGTCGTTGGCGCGGTCAATCACCTCGTCCTCGCCGTCGAATTTCAGCACGCTCATGACAGGTCCGAAAATCTCCTCGCGGGCGATGCGCATCGTGTCGGTGACACCGGTGAACACCGTCGGTTCGACGAAGAAGCCGCCCTGGAAACCCTGCAGCGAAGGCACGTTGCCACCACAGGCCAGAACAGCGCCATCCTGCTTGCCGACCGCGATATAGCCGACGACCTTTTCATGCTGTGCCTTGGAGATCAGCGGTCCCATCTGCGTTTCGGGATCGAGCGGGTCGCCGATGCGGATTTTCTTCGTCCGCTCGACCAGCCGCTCGACGAAGCGGTCATGAATGCCGCTCTGCACGAAGACCCGCGTGCCGTTAGAGCAGATCTGGCCGGTGGAGTAAAAATTGCCGAGCATGGCGCCGCCAATGGCGTTTTCGATGTCGGCATCGTCGAAGACGATCAGCGGCGACTTGCCGCCCAGCTCCATCGTCGCGTGCTTCATCTTCGAACCGGCAAGCGACAGCACCTTGCGCCCGGTCGGCACCGAGCCGGTGACCGAAACCTTGGCGACGACATCGTGGCCGACAAGGCCCGCGCCAACATCGCCATAGCCCTGCACGACGTTGAACAGCCCGTCGGGCAGGCCGGCCTCGCTGTAGATTTCAGCCAGCGCCAGCGCTGACAGCGGCGTGTTTTCCGACGGCTTGAACACCATGGCGTTGCCCATGGCCAGCGCCGGTGCGGATTTCCAGCCGGCGATCTGGATCGGATAGTTCCAGGCGCCGATGCCGGCGCAGACGCCAAGCGCCTCGCGCCGCGTGTAGGCGAAGGGCCCGCCAAGGTCGACGGCCTCGCCATTATAGGCGGCGACCGCGCCGCCGAAATATTCAAGGCAGTCCGCGGCCGATGGTGCGTCCGCCACCAGCGTTTCCTGGATCGCCTTGCCGGTGTCGAGCGTCTCGATGCGGGCGAGATCGGCATTGCGGGCACGCAGAATGTCGGCGGCCCGGCGCAGGATGCGTCCACGCTCGACCGGCTTCAGCCGCGCCCAGGCCGGCTGCGCGGCCCGCGCGGCCTCGACGGCGAGTTCCAGCACATTCGGCGTCGCCGAACGCAGCATGGCGATGGTCTCGCCTGTGGCCGGATAGATGACCGGCAACGGCGCCCCTTGCTCGTCGTCGATGTAGCGTCCGTTGACATAGTGCGATGCCGTGGGCTGGGCGCGCATGGGTAGTCTCCGAATGTCTGCGCCCCAAAAGGGACGTCTCAATCTAGGGACGGCTCAATCTGACAGGTGGATCATGCTCTATCTGTCCGACACCTGCCAGCGCGGATTGATCCATGGCTCCTGGTTGGACGGCGCCAGCGGCGTGCGGCCAAGGATGTGGTCGGACGCCTTCTCGCCGGTCATGATCGACGGCGCATTGAGATTGCCGTTGGTGACGCGCGGGAAAATCGAGGAATCGGCGACCCGCAGCCCGTCGACGCCGATGACCCGGCATTCCGGATCGACAACACTCATCACATCGTCGGCGCGGCCCATCTTGCAGGTGCCGCAGGGGTGGTAGGCGCTCTCGGCATGGTCGCGGATGAAGACGTCAAGATCATCGTCCGACTGCACATGGCTGCCCGGCGAGATTTCCTGGCCGCGAAAAGCGTCGAACGCCGACTGGCCGAAGATTTCGCGGGTCAGCCGGATGCAGTGGCGGAACTCGGTCCAGTCGTCCGGGTGCGACATGTAGTTGAAGCGGATCACCGGCTTCGCTTTCGGATCCGGCGAGCGCAGCGTCACCGCGCCGCGCGACTTCGACCGCATCGGCCCGACATGGGCCTGGAAGCCGTGCGACTTCGCCGCCGCCTTGCCGTCATAGCGCACTGCCGCCGGGATGAAGTGGTACTGGATGTCTGGATAATCGACGCCGGCGCGCGAGCGCACGAAGGCGGCGGCCTCGAAATGGTTGGTGGCGCCGAGGCCGGACTTGAAGAACAGCCACTGTGCTCCGATCAGTGCCTTGGAGAACGGGTTCAGCACGGAATTCAGCGTGATCGGCTTGGTCGATTCCTGCTGGATATAAAGCTCCATATGGTCCTGTAGATTGCGGCCGACGCCGGGCCGGTCGGCGACCACGGCAATGCCGTTTTCGCGCAAATGTTCGGCCGGTCCGATGCCGGACAGCATCAGGATTTTGGGCGAATTGATCGACGAGGCGGCGACGATCACTTCACGTCGCGCCTTAACGACCTGAATCTGTTTGTGAGCCTCGATCTCGACGCCAATGGCGCGTTGATTCTCGATGATCACCCGACGGGCAAAGCCCTTGACCAGACTCACGTTTTTCCGCTTGAGCGCCGGCTTCAGATAGGCTGACGCAGCCGACCAGCGGCGGCCACCGCTTATGGTCTGCTCCATCGGCCCGAAACCTTCCTGCTTGGAGCCGTTGTAGTCGTCGGTCAGCTCGAACCCGGCCTGACGGCCGGCTTCGACGAAGGCGCCGTAGAGCGGATTTTTACGCGAACCGCGCTGCACATGCAGCGGCCCGCCATGTCCGCGCCAGCCGTCCTCGCCGCCGTCATTGTCCTCCATGCGCTTGAAGTAGGGGAGCACGTCGGCGAAGCCCCAACCCGTTGCACCCTCTTCGGCCCAATGATCGAAGTCGCGGGCATGGCCGCGCACATAGACCATGCCGTTGATCGAGGACGAGCCACCGATCACCTTGCCACGCGGCGTCGCAAGGACGCGGCCGCCGAGATGCGGTTCCGGCTCGCTGGCGAAACCCCAGTCGTAGAGGCTCATATTGAGCGGGATCGACAGCGCCGACGGCATCTGGATCAGCGGCCCGATATCGCTGCCGCCGTATTCGATGACGATGACCGAATGCTTGCCATCTTCCGACAGGCGATAGGCCATGGCCGAGCCGGCCGAGCCGGAGCCGATGATAACGAAATCCGCTTCAAGCATGGTTCATATGCGCCATAAAATCGGCGAGCGAGACATTGCCGCCGGTAGCCACAACAAGGACGGTCTTACCCGCCACGTCCACCTTGCCGCCGAGCAGCGCCGCCAGCGACGCAGCCCCGGACGGCTCCAGCACCAGCTTCATCCGCTCGAAGGCGATCCGCATGGCACGCCGCACCGATTGATCGTCGACGGTGATGCCGCGAACACCTGCGGTCTTGACCGCCGCGAACGGCGCGTCGCCCGGCCGTCGCGACATCAGCCCGTCGCAGATCGACTTCGGGCCTATCGGCATGGTCTCGATGCTGCCATGCGCCAGCGACGAGCCCATGCCATCAAAACCTTCGGGCTCGACGCCGATGATCTCTGTCGCCGGCGACAGATAGTGGAAGGCGAGCGAAACGCCGCCGATCAGCCCGCCGCCGCCGACCGCGCAGAACAACAGATCGGCGCTGGCACCCTTGGCCTCAAGCTGGTCGAGCGCTTCCAGCCCGGCGCCAGCCTGGCCGGCGACGATCTCCGGATCGTCGAAGGGATGCAGCAGGGCCAGCCCTTCCGTCTCGGCGATCTCGCGCGCCTTGGCCGCGGCGACCTCTTCACGCGCGCGCTCGCCGTGATCGGTCAGCACCACGCGCGCACCATAGCCTGCGGTCGCGTCACGCTTGGCGGCCGGCGCATCGATCGGCATGACGATGGTGACGGGAATGCGGAGCGCCTGGCCGGCGGCCGCCAGGCCTTGCGCGAAGTTGCCGGAGGAATAGGCGACGACGCCGTTCCTCGCCTCGTCGGCCGACAGCCGCTTCAGCCGCCAATAGGCGCCGCGTATCTTGAAGGTTCCGGCCCATTGCAGCGATTCCGGCTTGACGAAGACGCGGGCCGCACCGGTCTCCCTGGCCAGTGCGGCCGATTCCAGCAGCGGCGTGATCTGCGTCGCCCTGGAGGTGACGGCATAGGCCTGTTTGAGATGGGCCAGCGAAGGGACGAGAAGGCCTGCCATCATTCGCCTCGCGGAAAGCGTTTTTGCTCTTCGAGCACGTTGAGATCCATGTGGTTGCGCATGTAGCGTTCCGAGGCCTTCTGAAGCGGCTGGAATTCCCAGGGGTAGTGCGTGCCGTTGCGCAGCGCCGGGTAGACCACCCAGCGCCGCGCCTGGCTGGCGCGCACGGCGGCATCGAAGGCCACCATGTCCCAGCGTGCGCGCACCTTTTCTAGGAAAGCCGCCACCAGACCGGCATGTGCCGGATCGGCGGCGAGATTGCTCAGTTCATGCGGGTCGGATTGGATATCATAGAGTTGCGGCGGATCGATCTCGCAATGGACGAACTTGTAGCGGCCTTCGCGGATCGCCACCAACGGTGCGTTGGAGCCCTCGGCGGCATATTCCATCATCACTGGCGCGGTGCGTGGCTTTCCATTGAGCAGCGGCAGCAGCGACTGGCCGTCGGTCCATGGCGCGATCGCACTCATGTCGATGCCGGCGAGATCGCACAGCGTCGGCGTCACGTCGAGATTGGAGACCGGCGCCTCGATCAGGCCGGCGGGAATGTCCTTGCCGGCGATCATCAGCGGCACCCGCGCCGAGCCCTCGAAGAAGCACATCTTGAACCACAGGCCGCGCTCGCCGAGCATGTCGCCATGGTCTGAGCAGAACAGGATGATCGTGTCGTCGAGCATGCGCGTGCGTTCCAGCACCGACAGCAGTTCGCCGACCTTGTCGTCGAGATAGGAGATGTTGGCGAAATAGCCGCGCCGCGAGCGGCGGATTTGTTCTGCCGTGATGTCGAAACTGTCGTAGTCGGACGCCTTGTAGAGCCGCTGCGAATGCGGGTCCTGGCTGTCATAGGGGATGAAACCCACTTCGGGTTCCAGCGCCGGGCAATCCCCATAGAGATCCCAGTACTGCCGCCGCGCCACATAGGGATCGTGCGGATGGGTGAAAGAAACCGTCAGGCACCAGGGCCGGTGCGCCGCATCGTCGGAGATGCGCGCGAAGTCGTAGAGTTTTTGCACCGCGTGGAAGGCGACTTCGTCGTCATATTCCATCTGGTTCGAGATTTCGGCGACGCCGGCGCCGGTCACCGAGCCCAGATTGTGATACCACCAGTCGATGCGCTCGCCGGGCTTGCGGTAGTCCGGCGTCCAGCCGAAATCGGCGGGATAGATGTCGGTGGTCAGCCGCTCCTCGAAGCCGTGCAACTGGTCCGGTCCGACGAAATGCATCTTGCCCGACAGCACGGTGTGATAGCCGTCGGCGCGCAGATGATGGGCAAAGGTCGGGATCGACGAGGCGAATTCGGCGGCGTTGTCATAGACCTCGGTGCGCGACGGCAGCTGGCCGCTCATGAACGAGGCGCGGCCTGGCGCGCAGAGCGGCGAGGCGGTGTAATTGTTCCTGAAACGTGCCGACCGCGCCGCGAGCGCTTTGAGGTTTGGCGCATGCAGAAAATCCGCGGGCCCATCGGGGAAAAAGGTCCCGTTGAGCTGATCGACCATGACGATCAGGAAATTGGGTCGCTTCGCTGTCACTGTTTTTGCCGCTCGCCGAGTTTGGTTTCGAGATAGTCCTCGACCAGCGCGATCGCGGTCGCGGCGTTGGGCACGCCATCCTTCAGCGCACGCCTGATGTAGAGCCCGTCGATCATCGCCGCTGTCGCTTCGGCGGCGCGGTCGGCCTCGGCCCTGGGCAGGATGCCCGTCAGCCCGCTCATCAGGTTCGAATGCAGCCGCCGCGCATAGATCTTGAGCAATCGGCGCAACGCCGATGATTTCTGCGCCTCGACGTAGAAGGCAAGCCAGGCGGCGATGGTTTCGGCCTGGAACTGGATGTCGGAGAAGTTGACGGCGACCACGGCGGAAACGCGTTCGCGCGGGGACTTGGCGGATTGCAGGGCGCGGCGCATGTCGATGGCCAGTTCGGCGAGGATGTGCCGCATCGTCGCGAACAGCAATTCGTCCTTGGCGCCGAAATAGTGATGGGCAAGGGCCGAGGACACACCGGCGCGCCCGGCGATCTCGGACATGGTCACGTCAAGCGAGCCGCGCTCGCCGATCGCCGAGATCGTCGCGTCGATGAGCGCCTTGCGGCGCAGTGGCTCCATTCCGACTTTTGGCATGCTGTTCCCGATCTTTGCGCGGAGATTATTTTTTATTGACGGGTCAATCAACAAAAAATCGACGTGAGCGCGACCTGTACCAAGCGATTATCCTGTTCCGGCCCTTCACGTGTGGACGAGAATGTTTATCTTTGAACAATAAAGGCGAAGTGCGCCATGAGCCCGGTATGCTAGGCTGGCGCCAAGGATGGAGACCGCCATGACCGCATGCATCGTTGGCTGGGCGCATTCGCGCTTCGGCAAGCTTGAGGGCGAGACGCTCGAAAACCTGATCGTCAAGGTCGCGACGGATGCGCTCGACCATGCCGGCATCGGTCCGGACGAGGTCGACGAGATCGTGCTTGGCCATTTCAACGCCGGCTTCTCTGCGCAGGATTTCACCGCGAGCCTGGTGCTGCAGGCCGACGACCGGCTGCGCTTCAAGCCGGCAACGCGAGTCGAGAATGCTTGCGCGACGGGATCGGCGGCGGTCCGGCAAGGCATCCGTGCAATCGACGCCAACGCTGCCCGCATCGTGCTGGTGGTCGGCGCCGAGCAGATGACGACGACGCCCGGACCCGAGATCGGCAAGAACCTGCTGAAAGCATCCTATCTGCCTGAAGACGGCGAGACACCCGCTGGCTTCGCCGGTGTCTTCGGCAAGATCGCACAGGCCTATTTCCAGCGTTATGGCGACCAGTCCGATGCGCTCGCCATGATCGCCGCCAAGAACCACAAGAACGGCGTCGACAATCCCTATGCGCAGATGCGCAAGGATTTCGGCTATGATTTCTGCCGGCAGGAGAGCGAGAAGAACCCCTTCGTCGCCGGTCCTCTCAAGCGCACCGACTGCTCGCTGGTCTCCGACGGCGCCGCCGCTCTTATCCTCGCCGATACGGCCACTGCGCTGAAGATGCGCCGCGCAGTTGCCTTCAGGGCCAATGAACATGTGCAGGATTTCCTGCCGATGTCGAAGCGCGATATCCTGGCTTTCGAGGGCTGCGAGCAGGCCTGGACCCGCGCGCTGAAGAACGCCGGCGTGACGCTCAACGACCTGTCTTTTGTCGAGACGCATGACTGCTTCACCATTGCCGAACTGATCGAATACGAGGCGATGGGCCTGGCCAAGCCCGGCGAGGGCGCGAAGCTGGCGCTTGATGGCACGACGGCCAAGGACGGCCGCCTGCCGGTCAATCCCTCCGGCGGGCTGAAGGCCAAGGGCCACCCGATCGGCGCCACCGGTGTCTCCATGCATGTCTTGACCGCCATGCAGCTTGTCGGCGAAGCCGGCGGCATCCAGGTGCCGGGTGCGAAGCTTGGCGGCATCTTCAACATGGGTGGGGCCGCGGTCGCCAACTACGTTTCCATTCTCGACCGGATCAGGTAAACCGCCCCCCAACATTCGTTGGAGGTGGCATGGCAAATCCGGTTCTGATCGAGGTTCTGCGCGGCGCGATCGTCGAGAGCGCGCATCGCGGGGCTGTCGCGGTCTTCGACGCCGACGGCAAACCGGTCCTGGAGATTGGCGACACCTCGAAGCCGGTGTTCCCGCGTTCGGCGGTCAAGGCAATCCAGGCCTTGCCGCTGGTGGAAACCGGTGCTGCCGACGTCTATGGTTTCGGCAACCGTGAGCTGGCGCTGGCCTGCGCGTCGCATTCGGGCGAACCGGCGCATGTCGAACTGGCGCGATCCATGCTGGCCAGGGCCGGGCTCGATGGGTCAGCGCTCGAATGCGGCGCGCATTGGCCTTCAAACCATGCTGCCGAGATTGCACTCGCCCGCACCGGCGATTTGCCCAATGCGCTGCACAACAACTGTTCAGGAAAACATTCCGGCTTCCTCTGCACCTGCGTCCATTCCGGCATTGCGCACAGTGGCTACGTCAAGGCGGGGCACGCACTGCAAGAGATGGTGCGCGACGCGATGCAGTCGGTCACAGGTGCCGTCCATGGCGCTGATGAGCGGGCGACCGACGGCTGCTCGATCCCGACCTATGCGGTGCCGCTCAGGAGCTTCGCGCTCGGCTTTGCCCGCATGGCCACCACAAATGGTTTCGGCCCCGAGCGGGCCAAGGCGGCAAAGCGGCTGCTGGCGGCCTGTATGGCAGAACCCTTCTATGTCGCCGGCACCGGCCGCGAAGACGTCGCGCTGATGGAAGCAGCACCTGGGCGGATCTTTGCGAAAGGCGGCGCCGAAGGTGTCCATTGTGCCGCAATTCCGGAGCTTGGCCTCGGTATCGCGCTCAAATGCGATGATGGCGCCCACCGCGCCAGTGAAGCCATGGTCGCCGCCGTCCTCGCCAAGCTGCTGCGCGCGGACCAGGCCCTGGCGGCGAAGCTCACTGAACTGGCAAACGCGCCGATCCAAAGCCGGATCGGAGCCAAGGTAGGCGCGGTGAGGCCGACTGCCGCCCTCAACTGACGCGGTTGCGCTCAACGGTCAAATGCGCAAAACCGCTGCTGCTTAACTGGGTCAGGTCGGCTGTTACCGGCTCGGCCCAGCGCTGGCCGATGACGGCGCCGTTCACCGCGCCGTCGATGACGTTGTCGGAGATGACGGCCGTGCCCGCACCCTCGACCACGCTGACGACGATGCCTGTGCCGGCCTTTCGGATGATGTTGCCGGTGGCCACGACATTGCGCAGATACGGTCCCCAGCCGATCGACATGCCGTAGAGCGGCGCGTTCTCGATGACGTTGTTGGAAGCGATGGTGTCTGCCTCGACGCCGATGCCGACGCCGAAGCCGGGCGGATCGGCCGTGTAGGGGCCGCTGGTCGACAGATTGCGCACGATGTTGCCGGAGCAGACACCCATGCGGCCGCCTTCGTTGAAGTTGACGATCGAGATGCCGTTGGCCGCGCCATCGACGATGTTGTTGCTGATGACCGCACCCTCGAACGAAAATTCGGAATAGACCGCGGTCTCGCCCGAGCGCGAACAGGTATTGCCGGAAATCTGCAAATTGCTGGAACTGTTGGCGCGGATCGCCGAGAAAGCGCAATCCGAGACGACATTGCCCGAAATGATGACGTTGCCGACGCGGAAAGCGTTGATGCCATTGCCGTTCTGGCCGGTCCCGCCGCTGCGCGCGCCGATGCGTTCGACGCGGTTGCCGGTCACCATGGTGCCGTCTTCGGCCGCCTGCCAGCGATGCACGAGGATGCCGCCATTGGCGCAGTCGGAGACCGTGTTGCCTGATATCGTCAGTCCGGCCGCCTCGACCGAATAGATGCCGGCGTCCGCCGCGCCCGATATGTCGGAGCGTTCGATGCGGCCTGTCGCATGTTCCAGCGCCAGCCCGTTCTTGCCGCTGCCGGTTATCTGGCAATTGTCGACGACGAGATGGCCGACCCGGCGCAGATCGAGCAGCCCTTGCGCATAGTCGCCCATCGAGCGGTTCGAACCGTCGAAGACCAGCCCGCTCAGTTCGACATGGTCGGCCTGTTCGGCCATGAAGAGATGGCCGTCGCCGCCATAGACGATCCGCGTCGCGCCCGGCACGCCGGAAAGGCGCACGCGGCCGGGTAGCGAGAGATTGGACACCAGATAGGTGCCCGCCGGCAGGAACACCGGCATGTCCCGGCTGTTCGCGTCGCGCAGCAGCTTGGCGAAGGCCTTGCTCTGGTCGTCGAATGTGCCGGGCTGTACGCCGAGCTCGGTGGCATTGATGGAACCGCGCATCGAGGCTTTTTCGATACCGGTCAGGCCGGCGGCCGCCGCTTTGCCGAGCGCAAGGCCCACAACGGCAAAGCCGGCGGTTCCGGTTAGCAGCGTTCGTCTGTTCAACATCGGCACAGAATCCCAGCGTTCAACCTGACGTCGCAGGAATCGTGCCAAACGTTCCGTTCCTTTTTCACAATGACTTGTCGAGCAGCCGCTCGAGGCCTAGGTTCAGGCAATGAGCAGAGCTTTTACCCGCGAAGAAGACAGCGAGAATGCCATTGCCGGCGTCGGCGAGCGGCCGATCAGCACGCACCGCAACCTTGTGACGGAACGCGGCCTGGCGCAGATCGAGGAGAATCTAGCCGATCTGCGCGACGTTCTGGCGAAAGCCGAGAAGAAAGCCGATCGCGAGCGCATCGCGGTGGTGTCACGCGATCTGCGCTACTGGACGGCGCGGCGCGAAAACGCCGAACTGTCCGTGCCGGAGCCCGGCAGCGACGTCGTCCGCTTCGGCATGGGCGTCACGCTGGAAGGCGACGATGGCAAGAAGGTGCATTGGAAGATCGTCGGCGAGGATGAGGCCGATCCCACCAAGGGCAGCATTTCGCATGTTTCGCCCATGGCGGTCGCGCTGTTCGGCAAGAAGGTCGGCGACGTGGCCGCGGTCAACGGCAAGGAATGGGAAATCGTCAAGCTGTCGGACAGTTAGAGCAGCATAGCCTAGTTGGCTGCCAGCAGCCTATCCATCAGCCGGTCCGCCGCTTCCGGAATGACCGTGCCCGGCGGGAAGATTTCAGCCGCGCCGGCTTGCAGCACCGCATCATAATCCTGCGGCGGGATGACGCCGCCGGCCACGATCAGCATGTCGCCCCGACCGAGTTTCTTCAGCGCGTCGCGCAATTCGGGGATCAGCGTCAGGTGTCCCGCCGCCAGCGATGAGGCGCCGATGATATGGACGTCATGCTGGACGGCCAATTTGGCGATCTCTTCCGGCGTCTGGAACATCGCGCCGACGGTGACGTCGAAGCCGAGATCGGCGAAGGCGGTGGCGATCACCTTTTGCCCGCGGTCGTGGCCGTCCTGTCCCATCTTGGCAACGAGGATGCGCGGCTTGCCGCCGTTTTTCTTCTCGAAAGCGCTAATCTTGTCCTGCAGCCCGTCGACCACGGGGCTGTCGCCAAGCGCCTTGCGATAGACGCCGGAAATGGTCTGCACCGTAGCGACGTGGCGGCCAAAGGCTCTTTCGAGCGCAAACGAGATCTCTCCGACGGTCGCATTCGCGCGCGCGGAGCGGATGGCGAACTCCAGAAGGTTCTCATTGCCTTGTGCGGCGCGGGTCAGCGCATCGAGCGCGCTTTCCACCGCCGCGACATCGCGCGTGCCCTTCAGCCGTTGCAGCTTCGACAATTGCCGGGCCCTGACCTCGGCATTGTCGATCTTGAGCACATCGACCTCGATGTCGGTCTCGGGGCGATGCGCATTGACGCCGACCAGCATCTGCTCGCCGGAATCGATGCGCGCCTGCGTGCGCGCCGCCGCTTCCTCGATGCGCAGCTTGGGAATGCCTTGTTCGGTTGCGGCGGCCATGCCGCCGAGAGCCTCGACCTCTTCGATATGGCTCAGTGCGCGCGCCGCGAGATCATGCGTCAGCCGTTCAAGATAGGCCGAGCCGCCCCACGGGTCGATGATGCGCGTGGTGCCGGATTCCTTCTGCAGGATGAGCTGCGTGTTGCGGGCGATGCGCGCCGAATGGTCGGTCGGCAGCGCCATCGCCTCGTCGAAGGAGTTGGTGTGCAGCGACTGGGTATGCCCCTGGGTCGCCGCCATCGCCTCGATCATGGTGCGGATGATGTTGTTGTAGGGGTCCTGCGCGGTCAGCGACCAGCCGGATGTCTGGCAATGGGTGCGCAGCGACAGCGAGCGTTCGTCCTTCGGCGCAAAATTCTTCTTCATCAGCGTCGCCCACAGCAGCCGCGCGGCCCTGAGCTTGGCCACTTCCATGAAGAAGTTCATGCCGATCGCCCAGAAGAAGGACAGGCGCGGCGCGAAGCGGTCGATGTCGAGGCCCGCCGCGACGCCGGCGCGGGCATATTCGATGCCGTCGGCGATCGTATAGGCGAGCTCCAGGTCGGCTGTCGCACCGGCTTCCTGCATGTGATAGCCGGAGATCGATATCGAATTGAACTTCGGCATGTTCTTCGAGGTGTAGGAGAAGATGTCCGACACGATCCGCATCGAGGGTTTTGGCGGGTAGATGTAGGTGTTGCGGACCATGAACTCCTTCAGAATGTCGTTCTGAATGGTGCCTGCCAGATCCTTCTGCGCAACGCCCTGTTCTTCCGCCGCGACGATGTAAAGCGCCATGATCGGCAGCACCGCGCCGTTCATCGTCATCGACACCGTCATGTCGCCGAGCGGAATGCCGTCGAAGAGCTGCCGCATGTCGAGGATGGAATCGATGGCGACACCCGCCATGCCGACATCGCCGGCAACGCGCGGGTGGTCGCTGTCATAGCCGCGATGCGTGGCGAGATCGAAGGCGACCGACAGGCCCTTCTGGCCGGCGGCAAGATTGCGCCGGTAAAAGGCGTTGGACTCTTCGGCCGTGGAGAAGCCAGCATATTGCCGGATCGTCCACGGCTGCTGGACATACATGGTCGGGTAGGGGCCGCGCACGAAGGGCGGCAAGCCTGGATAGGTGTCGAGATACGGCAGGCCCTTGAGGTCGCCCTGATTGTACAGATGCTTGACGACAAGCCCTTCCGGCGTCACCCGCTGGCCCTTGACCTCGACCGACGCGCGGCGCGGCGGCGCCCAGCCGACCTGACTGAAATCCGGGATCAAGAGGCAGCCTCGATGGATTGGTCGATGCGGGCCGGGAACAGCGCTTCGCACAGCACGACGCCTTCGGTGAAGGCAGGCCGCTGCTCCGCATCCAGCGTCTCGACCGGGCGTTCACCTTTCTGCGGATAGAGTGTGGTGCCGATGATGGCCCGCTCACCGGCCTTGAAGGCTGCGTCGCGCCGGGCGGCGGCGGCGCGAACGCGCTGTTGGATGTGTCCGTCCCGAAGGCTCGACAATACGCCTCCTTCGGCCTCGATCGCCTGCAGCTCCGCCCACGCGGCTTCGCAAAGGTCCGCCGTCAGCGCTTCGACCGCGCCGGACCCATAGGCGGGATCGGCGACATGATCGACATGGCTTTCATTGGCCATGATCAGCTGGGCGTTGCGCGCGACGCGGCGGGCAAAAGGCGCCGGCAGGCCGTGCGCGATCGTATGCGGCAGGATGGAGATCGAATCGGCTCCACCCGCCGCCGCGGCGAAGCAACTGATCGTCGTGCGCAGGATGTTGGTTTCGGGATCCAGCGCCGTCATCATGCGGAATGACGTTTCGGCATGGATGTTGGCCGTGGAGTTGGGGATCGAGCAGGTTTCCTGCACGCGTGCCCACAGCCTGCGCAAGGCCCGCACCTTGGCCATGGAGAGGAACTGGTCCTGGTCGACGCTGAGCGCGAAGCCGATATGCGGCGCGGCATAGACAAGCGGCTGCCGCGCCTTCTCGAACATTCTGAGATACGAGACCGCCGAAGCCAGCATGATGCCGAGTTCCTGCGCTTCCGTTGCGCCGGCATTGTGGAAAACGCGACCGTCCGCTTCCAGCAGCACACCGGGAACGCCCATCGAGAAGAAGTGCGCCAGCGACTGGGGCATCGATTCCTGCAGCGCTTCGATCGACATGCGCAGCCGGCCGGTGCCGGCAAGGATCGCCGCCGGGTCGATGCCGAAGGACAGGTTGAGCTTTGCCGGATCGGAGCGGCGCTTGCTCAGGAACGCCACCAGCCAGTCGGCCATCGGGCGGCTCCACGGGTGCGTGTCGATGCGAATCTGGATCCGATTGAGAGGCACGCCCTCCAGCACCGTTTCCAGCGCCTGAGCGGTTCTCGGCAGACCGTAGCCGAAAGCGTTCGGGGCGCCTTCGAAGACGAGCGACAGTCCTGTCGCACCCTGCGCGATATCGTCCAGAACCTGGGCCTTGGCGCGATCGACGTTGGGGTCGTCGACGCGTTGGCTGACGATCCAGGGCGATCGGGGGTTCGTGCGCACGAGCGGTTCGGCCCCGGTCGCGCGGTCATAAAGGGGCTCGATGCGGATGGCGTCGTCGGTGTGCGAAACCAGCTTTTCCTCGAAGGACGCGCCAGCCAGTGCCTTTTCCGCCAGGGCCAGCCATCGCTGGCGCTCGGCGCCAACTGGTTCAACATCCTTGGTCAAGGCTCCGGCGCCCATCCATCTTCCTCGTTCATATGGCCGCACCAGCCGGGCGGTTCACTCTACGGTTCCCGGTCGGTTATCGCAATGCGCATCCCGAGCCTGAATTCGATCCATCAGATATAGGTCGGCTTGCATGGACGAACCATGAACGATTGCCAAACACCAGCAAAATCCGCAAGTTCCAAAATCCGATTTCGGCGACAGGCCTGATTGGGACGATTGGCCCCGCTCTGGACAATTGGCATTGTCGCTGTGCGACAGCCTCACTATACCTTCGGGCAAAGGCTGGCTTTTGACTTATCAGTTTGCGGAGACCGGACATATGGCTGACGACACCAGTATTTTCATCGGCGCCAGCCGCAAGTCCGACGACAGCTATCAGCGCCCCGAGCAGTTGCTGCTGCAATATGGGAATCGCCATGGCCTGGTGACCGGTGCCACCGGCACCGGCAAGACCGTCACCTTGCAGATCCTGGCTGAAGGTTTTTCGAATGCCGGCGTTCCGGTGTTTTGCGCCGACATCAAGGGCGACCTGTCCGGTATCGCGATGATGGGCACGGCGCAGGATTTCCTGGTCAAGCGGGCCGCGCAGGTCAAGCTCGACCCTTACGACTTCCAGGAATTCCCCGTCATCTTCTGGGACCTGTTCGGAGAGCAGGGCCATCCCATCCGCGCGACCATTTCTGAAATGGGACCGCTTCTCCTGTCGCGGCTGATGAACCTGACCGACGCGCAGGAGGGCATCATGAACATTGCCTTCCGCATTGCCGACGAGGAGGGCCTGCTGCTTCTCGATCTCAAGGACCTGCAGGCTTTGCTTGCCAACATCGCCGAGCGCGCCGAGGAGATCAGCGCGCGCTACGGCAATGTCACCAAGCCATCGGTGGGTGCCATCCAGCGCACGCTGCTGGTACTGGAGCAACAGGGCGCGGCCAACTTCTTCGGCGAGCCGGCTCTGCGCATCTCCGACATCATGCGCACCACGCGTGACGGCCGAGGCGCCGTCAGCGTGCTGGCCGCCGACAAGCTGATGATGAATCCGCGCCTCTACGCGACCTTCCTGCTTTGGCTTATGTCGGAGCTGTTCGAGGAACTGCCCGAGGTCGGAGATCCCGACCAGCCGAAGCTGGTGTTCTTCTTCGACGAGGCGCATTTGCTGTTTGACGAGGCGCCGAAGGTGCTGATCGACCGCGTCGAGCAGGTGGTCCGCCTGATCCGCTCGAAAGGCGTCGGCGTCTATTTCGTCACGCAGAACCCCCTGGATATTCCGGAAAAGGTCTTGGCCCAGCTCGGCAACCGCGTCCAGCACGCGTTGCGCGCCTATACGCCGCGTGAGCAGCAGGCGGTTCGGACAGCGGCAGAAACGTTCCGCCCCAATCCCGATTTCGACTGCGCCACCACCATCACCCAGCTCGCCACCGGTGAGGCGCTGGTCTCGACGCTGGAGGCCAAGGGCGTGCCGTCCATGGTGCAGCGTACGCTGATCCGGCCGCCATCCTCGCGGCTTGGACCCATAACCCCCGCCGAGCGGCAAAAGCTGATCGCGGAAAGTCCGGTCACTGGCCAGTACGACCAGGTCATCGACCGCGAATCGGCCTTCGAGATGCTGCAGAAAAAGGCCAAGGACGCACAGGACGCCGAGCAGCAGGCGCAGCAGGCAGGCACAGGCGGCTCGCGCTGGACCATACCGGGCTTCGGCAATGACGATCCCGCACCGCCGTCCGGTGGCCGCCGCGCGCCGGCGCCGCGCCCTTCCAATCGCCAGACTGTGGCCGAGGCCGCGATCAAGTCCGTGGTGCGCTCGGTCGGCTCGTCGGTCGGACGCGCCATCGTGCGCGGGATCCTGGGGAGCCTGTCGAGAGGCCGCTGAGCCGCGCCAGGGCCGGTAGCAAGTCGGGCGCAACCTGCTAGATGTTTTCGCGGGTGTAGATCTCGAAGGGCAGGATGTTTGTAAAATTCCCGCCTTCGTTCGGTGTTGAGACAGCGCGGATCATGCCGGCCAAGGTCTCTTGCGCAATGCGGGCGAGGGGGTGCGAGATGATGAAGGTCAGGGTGCCGTCGAGCAGCGCCGGGCGGGTCGACTCCATCAGTTCATAGCCGACAACAACGAGGCTTCCGGCCCTGCCGGTGGAGCGTAGGGCCGCAATAGTGCCGGTGATGCCACCCCCGGCGACATAAAGCCCAGACAGGTCCGGATTTTCGTTCAGCAGCTTTTCGGTCATCTCCTGCGCAATGGCGCTGGATTCGAAAGTCAGCAGCGGCTCGAGCAGCGTGAAGCCAGGCGCGTGCTCGCGAAAATAGGAGCGAAAGCCACTCTCGTTCATCTCCTGGCAGCGATAGCGGTGGTTGCCGACAAGGATGCCGAGCTTGCCGGGTGCGCGGCAGACATGCTCGAACACCCAGGCCGCGGTGCGCCCGACTTTCCAATTGTCCAGTCCGATATAGCGCACATGCCCGGTCGCCGAAATCTGCGAGATCAGCGCAAAGACCGGCACGTTGCGGGCATGCAATGTGTCCACCGCCTGGGTGACGAGGGGATGAACCGCGGCGACGACGCCAACGGCGTCGCATTCGGCGCCGAGCGCCAGCATCCGCGATGCGACATTCTGCGGTGACAGATCGTCCAGAAACTCCGTGCGCAGCTCGATCTCGCAATCGGGCACCGCTTCGGTTGCCAGGCGCAGCGCCTCGGCCATGTTGCGGTAGAAGGCGCGGCCGGGCTGGTGCAGCAGGAAACCGAACCGGTAGCGCGGCCGGGCGGCCGCCACGCGGCTGCGCAGCGCGCCCATGCCGTAGAAACCGATTTGCTCGGCCGCCAGCCGGACACGCTCTCGCATGCCCTGGCGAACGGCGCCCGAGCCGCTCAGCACCCGGTTGACGGTGGCCACCGAAACATTCGCCTCGGCGGCTACATCCTTGATCGTTGGCCGCTTGCCCTGATCCATTTTATCTCATCAGCCTGTCGCATCTGATACAAAAATATCATTGTCCATGCGAGATTGATATGAATGACACAATCAATTTGGAACAAAAATTCTATTCTTGATTCATTTTGGATCAAGATGTTTATCTCGTCAAAAGCAAGCAAGGCGGACGCACCGCCAGCCCAGGGATAGCAGCAGCACAGCGCAGACAGGTTTTCGCCCACCGCTCTCAAACGGTGTGAGGCAGCGCGCGCGTGCGGCCCATTCCAAGGCGTTGCGGGTGCGGCATTGCGGGTGGAGAAATTGCATGGACGATCTCAAATACGGCGTGCGCGACAAGCGCGGCGACTGGAAGCCGAACGGACGCATCGAGGGCGCGCCGTTATGGAACTGGCCGCCCAGGCTGCCGAAGATCCTGGCGTGGTTGCCGGGCTACATCTGGCCGTGGAATGCCTTCCACATGTTCACGGCGCTGCTCTACTGGTTCTATATCGTGCCGAGCGTAGAGACGATGAAGACGATCAGCTGGGGCTGGGCACTGTGGCTCTATGCCGTCAACGCCGCGGCGATCCTCGTCTTCTACGGCATCTTCGAGCTGCGCTACTACATCAAGCGCGCCCAGGCGACGCGGTTCAAATACAACCACAAATTCCCCGCCGATGCGCCGTCCGACGTGTTCTGGTTCCAGAGCCAGAACCTCGACAACTTCCTGCGCTCGTTCTTCATCACCATTCCGCTATGGACCGTGGTCGAAGTCATCTTCCTTTGGTGCTTTGCCAATGGCTACGTGCCGTGGGTCGGCTGGCAGGATCATCCGGTGTACCTCGCCGCACTGGTGCTCATCGCGCCGGCCATCCACGAGGTGCATTTCTTCTTTATTCACCGGCTGATCCACTGGGGACCGCTCTATCGCTGGATCCATTCGGTCCATCACAATTCGATCAACCCGTCGCCCTGGTCGTCGCTGTCGATGCATCCGGTGGAAGGGTTCCTCTACCACGCGGTCGCCTTCTGGCACCTCGTTATCCCGTCCAATCCGATCGTCGCGCTGTTCCAGCTGCATGTTGCTGGCTTCGGCGCCGTCAATGGCCATCTCGGCTTCGACAAGCTGGAAGTGACTAAGGACACGGCCGTCAACAGCCATGCCTACACACATTACCTGCACCACAAATATTTCGAGGTGAACTATGGCGGCGACGGGTTGATCCCGCTCGATAAGTGGTTCGGCACCTGGCACGACGGCACAAGGGAGGGTGAAGCCATGATGGACGCCCGCTTCCAGAAAAAGAAAGAACGCATGAACGCCAGGGTGTGAGCAACACCGAGGCGAAGCATTCGTGACGCGCAATCGGGAGAGAGGCGCGCATGGAGCGACGAAGCAGCTGTTTTTCTAATCCGTCTGACGACGGCAACCGGGAGGAATGAAATGAAAGCGATCACGAAACTGCTGACGGCGATCATGCTTGCGGGCGTGGCGGCAACATCGGCCACGTCGGCAATGGCAGACGGGGCGAAGATCTTCGTCATAGGCGGCAAGGCGGACGATCCGTTCTGGTCGAAGGTCAAGAAGGGCGCCGACGACGCCGGCAAGGTCGCCGAACTGACCGGCGGCTCGGTGACCTGGCTCGGCCCGCAGAACTACGACAATCTCGGCCCCGACGCGGCCAAGCTGATCCGCACCGCGCTCAGCCAGAAGCCGAGCGCCATTGTCGGCCCCGACTGGGTGCCGGAGGCCATGGACGACGCCTTCAAGGAGGTCGTTGCCGCCGGAGTTCCGCTCATCATCTACAATTCCGGTGGCATGGACGCGGCCAAGCGGCTCGGCGCCATGAACTATGTCGGCAATGAAGAATACGCCGCAGGTCTAGGCGGCGGCACCTACTACGGCAGCCATGGTTCCAAGAACGTGCTGTGCGTCAATACTTTGCCGGGTGCCACCAACACCGAAGACCGCTGCAAGGGCATTGCCGACGCCATTACCAAGAGCGGCGGCAAATCGACCCAATTGCCGCTGCCCTCGTCCAGCTTCGGCAACCCGACCGCGGTCGCCGAGGCGATCAAGGCGGCCGTGCTGAAGGACAACACCATCGACGGCGTCATCACCATCAGCGCAGGCGATGCCAACAGCGCAGCCAACGCCATCAGCCAGGCCAATGCCGGCGACAAGGTGAAGCTCGCTTCCTTCGACATGGATGAGACCGGCCTGCAGCGCATCAAGGCCGGCACGCAGATGTTCGCGGTCGACCAGCAGCCTTATCTGCAGGGCTATCTCGCGGTCTCGCTGCTGAACGGCTTCGCCAACTATGGGCTGGACCTGCCGACCAAGCCGGTGCTGACCGGACCGGGGATCGTCGACGCTGCCAATGTCGACGCGACAATGGCTGGTGCCGCAGCCGGCGCTCGCTAGCTTGCGCGGATTGGTGTCCGGCCCATCCGAGGGCCGGACATCATCTGCCCCGCGCCAGGCTCTCCATTGTTCAAGCCAGGGACATTTCGATGACATCCCAAGCCCACGACCAACTCGCCGCGGCAACTACCGCGCCGCTCTCTCAGCGCTCTTCGATGCCCTCGATCGGCAGTCTCGTACGCCGGCCCGAAGTCGGCTCGCTGATCGGCATGATCGCCGTTCTGTTTTTCTTCTCGATCTTCGGCGGCGCCAACTTCATGTCGTCCGGGGGGGCCGCGAGCTGGCTCAACGTCGCCTCGGAACTCGGCATCATCGCGCTTCCCATCGGGTTGCTGATGATCGCCGGGCATCTCGATCTCTCCGTCGGTTCGATGGTCCCCGCCAGTTCGATGACCATTGCCATCCTGTCGGGCCATTACGGCCTGCCGATCATCGTTGGCATCCTCGCCGCGCTCGGCCTTGGGCTCGCCGTCGGCTTCGTCAACGGCGTGCTGGTGATTCGCACCAAGGTGCCGTCCTTCGTCGTCACCTTGGCCACGCTGTTCGCGTTGGCCGGCCTGACACTCGGCCTCTCGGTCATCCTGTCCGGCAGCACCAGCGTCGCGCTGAAGAGCGGGCCGATCGCCAAACTCCTGTTCGGCGACTATCTCGGCGGCAAGTTCGAGGTGACGCTGTTCTGGTGGATCGCCGCCATCCTGATCGTCGGCTTCATCCTGAATTTCTCGCGGTTCGGCAACTGGATCCTGGCCATGGGCGGTGACGCCGTCAGCGCTCGCAATGCCGGCATACCGACGGACCGGGTGACCATAGCGCTGTTCATGAGCAGCGGCCTGTGCGCCTCCTTCGTCGGCATGTCGCAGGCCATCCTATACAACAGCGCCCAGGTGGCCGCGGGGCAGTCCTTCATTTTCAATTCGATCATCGCGGTGGTCATCGGCGGCGTGCTGCTCACCGGTGGCTACGGTTCGGTGGTCGGCATCGTGCTCGGCACCCTGACCTTCGCCATCGTCAACCAGGGTATTTTCTACACCGGCTTCGACGCCAACTGGGCGAGCCTGATCATCGGTGTCCTGCTGCTGGCGGCCGTGCTGATGAACAACACCTTCCGCACCATGGCCCTGACCTACGCGCCGCGCACCAAACTGAGTGCACGCCGATGACCACGCCTCTGCTCAGGCTGACTGGAATCAACAAGTCGTTCGGCCCGATCGACGTGCTCCACGACATCTCGCTCGAGGTCTACAGAGGCGAGGTGCTTTGCCTGCTTGGCGACAACGGCGCCGGCAAGTCTACGCTGATCAAGATTCTCTCCGGCGTCCACCGCCCGACATCGGGCACGATGGAAATGGACGGCAGATCGGTCGCCTTCGACACCCCCCGCGATGCCAGTGACCATGGCATCGCCACCGTCCACCAGTTCGGCGGCACGTTCCCGCTGATGAGCATCGGTCGGTCCTTCTTCGTTGGCGCCGAGCCGACGCGGCGCTGGGGGCCGCTCACCATCTACGACCGCAAGCGGGCCAACGAGATCGCCGTCACCGAGATGCGTCAGCTCGGCATCACCCGCATCGACGACGGCGATCGCCTCGTCGGCGGGCTGTCCGGGGGCGAGCGCCAGGCGCTGGCGATCGCACGCGCCGTGCATTTCGGCGCCAGCGTGCTGATCCTCGATGAGCCGACAGCGGCGCTCGGCGTCAAGGAGGCGGCGCATGTGCTGCGCATCGTGCTCCAGGCGCGCCGCAAGGGCATCGCGGTGATCTTCATCACCCACAATGTCGTCCATGCGCTGACCGTCGGCGATCACTTCGCCGTGCTCATCAGAGGCTCCAAGGCCGCCGACTTCCGTAAGGGCGAGAAAAGCCGCGAGGCGATCACCGACCTGATGGCGGGCGGCGAGCAAATGGCCGAGCTCGAAGCCGAGATCGAGAGCTTCTCGGCGGCTGATGACGGGCATGCGCCGCGCGGTGCGAGCCATGTATGATCAGCGAAGGTGCCCATCTCCTCCTCCCCGGCATCTTCCGGTGCGGCCGGCGGGATCCCGCCGGCCGCCTTTTCGACCAACCAAAGAACAGACGGCAAAGTGACAATGGCAAAATGGATTGATGCGTGCGCGACCGATGACATCGACGAAGAGGACGTCATCCGCTTTGATCACGAGGGCCGGACATTCGCCATCTACCACAGCCCCGACGATGCATTCTTTTGCACCGACGGGCTGTGCACGCATGAAAAGGTGCATCTGAGCGATGGGCTGGTTATGGAACACAGGATCGAATGCCCGAAGCACAGCGGCGTGTTCGATTACCGGACCGGCGAAGCGCTGCGCGCACCGGTCTGCGTGAACCTGAAAACCTACAACACGAAGGTCGAGGATGGCCGCGTGTACATCGAGGTCTGACATGTCCGATACCTTCACCCTTGCGGCCTGTGTCGAGATGCTGTGGCGCGACCGGCCGATGGAATGGCGCGTCGAGCGCCTCACCGAGTTGGGCTTCCAGGTCGGCCTCTGGAACTGGCCGGACCATGACCTAGCGATGCTGGAAAGATCCGGCGCGACCTTCTCGATCATGAACGGCTACCTCAGCGGCAGGCTTTCCGATGACGAGGGCGCTGCCGAACTGTTGAAGACGGCGAAGGAGACGGTGGCGGTCGGCAAGCGTCTCGGCGTCGCGCGGCTCAATCTGCACGGCACGGGGCTCGGCGAAGGCGGCCTGCCGGTCACTCCTTGCGAGGCTGTCACCGGTGCCATGTGGCTCAAGGCGCGCGACACGCTGAACCGCATCGCCGACCTCGCCGAGGCGGAAGGCGTGACCTTCACGCTGGAGAATTTGAACCTGCCGGTCGACCATCCCGGCGTGCCGTTTGGACGAGCGGAAGACACGTTAGCGCTAGTGTCTGATGTCAACCGGCCCGGTCTGCGTCTCAACCTCGACCTCTACCATGCGCAGATTGGCGAAGGGAATTTGATCGAGCTGTGCCGCGCCTGCCTGCCCTGGATCGGCGAGGTCCAGGTGGCCGACGTCCCCGGACGCATGGAGCCCGGCAGCGGCGAGATCAATTACCGGGGTATCGCCCATGCGCTGAAGGACATGGGCTACCGCGGGCCGGTGGGCATGGAGGCGTTCGCCTCAGGCGATCCTGAGGCCGCCCTGCAAGCCTTCCGCGAAGCTTTCACCATCTGAGGGAACAAAATGGTCAGCAAAAATACCCGGCCCACCGTCGCCGACATCCGCGCCATGAAGGGCCGCGGGCAGAAGATTTCCATGCTCTACGTCACCTCGCTCGACGAGGCGGCGGCGGCCGACGCGGCCGGCGTCGACATGCTTTCGATCGAGGGCCGCTTCTTCTCGCCCGAGATGCGCGAGGTGGCCGGCCGCTGCTTCGTGCAGGTCGGGCTTCCCTACGGCCCAGCCGGCAATCTGGTTACGGCGGAGGACTATCTGAAAACCGCCTACCATTTCATGCGCATCGGCGGCGACTGCTTCTACTGCGCCGCCTCGCTCGATATCCAGAAGACGCTGTGCGACAACGCCGTGCCGGTCGTCGCCCATGTCGGCCTGATCCCTTCGCAATGCACCTGGACCGGCGGTTTCAAGGCCGTCGGCAGGACGGCCGAGAGCGCGCGTGCGGTGTGGGATCACGTCAAGCGCCTTGAAACCATCGGCTGCTTCGGCGCCGAGCTGGAAGTGGTGCCGGACCGGATTGCCGAACTGATCACCAGAAGCACGCCGATGATCATGCTTGGCATGGGCGCCGGACCGCATGCCGATGCGCAGTATTTGTTCAGCGAGGACGTACTCGGCCACACCTCAGGCCACAGGCCACGCCACGCCAAGACCTACCGCAACTTCGCCGCCGAGTATGAGCGACTGCAGCGCGAGCGCATCGCCGCCTATCGCGAGTTCATCTCCGATGTGAAGACCGGCACTTATCCCGAGCCGCAGCACGTCGTCTCGATCGCCGACGAAGAACTCGCGGCCTTCAGGGCCCCGCTTGGCCTCTGACGGATACCGCCCTTGAAATCGTTTTAGGCTGCGGCACCGACATGCATGGAAGGAGCGGCGACTGTCCGCCGCTCCTTCGACAGACTCAGAAGATCGCGTTCGTCACTGCCTTGACTGGGCCGAGCAGCACCGATCCGTCCGGCACGCCGGCGTCGATCGGGATGGCCTTGTGGTTGGCCGTCGCTGCCGCCGCCATCGGCTGGCTGGCGTCGCTGGTCACGATGACAGGGGTTTTCGACGGCACGCGGTCGTAGAGGTCGATGATGTCCTGGTTCATCAGGCGCACGCAGCCCGACGACACCGATTTGCCGATCGACTTCCATTCCGGCGAGCCGTGCAGGCGATAGAGCGTGTCCACATTGCCCTGGAAGAGATAGAGCGCGCGGGCACCGAGCGGGTTCTTCAGCCCGCCGGGCATGCCGCCATTGTCGGCGCTGTATGGCTTCAATTCCGGCTGGCGGGCGATCATCTCATCCGGCGGCGTCCATTTCGGCCACTTCTGCTTCCACTGGACGACGGCGTCGCCTGACCATTCGAAGCCGGCGCGGCCGAGGCCGACGCCATAGCGGATGGCCTGGCCACCCGGACGAACCAGATAGAGGAAATGGCCTGTCGTATCGACGACGATCGTTCCGGGCTTCTGCCCGGTCGGATCGGGAACGATCTGGCGTAGGAACTGTGGATCGATCCTGTCGAAGGGGATGGCCGGCAGGTCGAAGCCGCCATCGCTGACAGCCGCGTACATCGACGCATAGTCGGCGAGCGGCGGCTCGACATAGGTTGGCTGCGGAGGCTCGACCGGTCCTGGCCCGGTGGTGGCGCATGCGGAAACCGCGATCGATGCGGCGCCCAATGCTGCGGCGTTGAGGAAGCCGCGACGGCTCAGGCGATAGGATTCGATTTCGGCTATGGACATGGCTGCCTTCTTTAGGACTCAAATTGCAACAAAGCGTGAATACGCTTGCCGCTATGCGGGTGCCTGACAACACCTGAGGCGATAGGCGGTTCCGATTCTGGCCCGAACGTGGACAAACAAAGGCGAAGCTGTGACTGCGCCGCCACTGTTGCGCCAGGGTCACAGCTGGACAGCTCAGGCGGTGACCAGCGCTTCGAGGGTCGGCAGGATCAAGGCCGGCGGAAAGTCCCGGTATTCCTCGGGCTGGTTGGAGCGGTTGATCCACACGGTGCGAAAGCCGAATTTGGTGGCGCCGGCTATGTCCCAGCGATTGGAGGACTGGAAGGACACCGCGCCGGGATAGAGGCGCCAGCCGGTGGCGACCATGTCGTAGACCGCCGGATCGGTCTTGAAGCGCCGCACCGTATCGACCGAATAGATGTCGTCCAGAACATGGTCGAGCGCGGCCGATTTGACCGCCGCTTCCAGCATTTCGGGCGAGCCGTTGGAGAGGATCGCCAGCCTGGCTCCAGAGGCCTTGAGCGCCTTCAGCACGGCCGGTACCTCCGGGTAGCAGTCCAGCCGCCAGTAGGCTTCCAGCAGTTTTGTCCTGAGGCCGGGATCGGCGGAGGGGACCTTGCGCAAGGCGAAGTCGAGCGCCTGTTCGGTCAGTTGCCAGAAATCGGCATAGGCGCCCATCAGCGAGCGCACCCAGGAATATTCGAGCTGCTTGGCGCGCCAGATTTCGGACAGCAACTGGCCGTCCGGGCCGATCCGGTCGGCATGCCGGCGCACGGCGGCGTGCACGTCGAACAATGTGCCGTAGGCGTCGAAAACATAGGCGGCGTATTGCATGGCGACAGTTTTGAGGCGAGGCGGGGCAAGGTGCAAGCCTTGATTGCATCGCGGCCCCGCTGGCCTCAACAAAACTCCCCGATGCCCGTTGACGGCAGCGGCCAAAGCATCATCCAATGTTGTCACACAAGATTGATCGGAATGGGATAACGCGATGACACTGGCGGCAGCGGCGCAATCCGCGACATGGACTTTCGTCGACGGCGACTGGTACGAGGGCAATATCGCCATTCTGGGCCCGCGCAGCCACGCCATGTGGCTCGGCACCAGCGTGTTCGACGGGGCGCGCTGGTTCGAGGGCGTGGCGCCCGACCTCGACCTGCACGCCAGGCGGGTGAACGCCTCGGCGATCGCGCTCGGCCTCAAGCCGAACATGTCGCCCGAACAGATCGTCGGGCTGACCTGGGACGGATTGAAGAAATTCGACGGCAAGACGGCGGTCTATATCAGGCCGATGTACTGGGCCGAGCATGGCGGCTACATGGGCGTGCCGGCCGATCCTGCTTCGACCCGTTTTTGCCTCTGCCTTTATGAATCGCCGATGATCTCGCCGACCGGGTTTTCGGTGACGGTATCGCCGTTCCGGCGCCCGACGATCGAAACCATGCCGACCAACGCCAAGGCCGGGTGCCTCTATCCCAACAATGGCCGCGCCATCCTCGAAGCCAAGATGCGCGGCTTCGATAATGCTTTGGTGTTGGACATGCTGGGCAACGTCGCAGAGACCGGAAGCTCCAACATCTTCCTGGTCAAGGATGGCCACGTGCTGACGCCGGCGCCGAACGGCACCTTCCTGTCCGGCATCACACGCTCGCGCACGATGACGCTGCTGGGCGAGTACGGATTCAAGACGACGGAAAAGACGCTGTCGGTGCGCGATTTCCTCGAAGCGGACGAAATCTTCTCGACCGGCAACCACTCCAAGGTGGTGCCGATCACGCGCATCGAGGATCGCGATCTGCAACCCGGCCCTGTGGCCAAGAAGGCGCGCGAGCTCTATTGGGATTGGGCGCATTCGGCGTCGGCCGGCTGACGCGCCGCTTCGGCCTTTTTGTCGCTGCGCGCTTGGCCGCAGGAAAACCGTGTGACAGTTTTCCGGAACCCGCTTAGAAAGGGAACCGGCGCTTCACTTCCGGAGTTGTTCCAGCTCAATCCAGTCCTATCTTAATCCGGTATCCATACCGGATTTTTTCCACGAGGGAGTACTACCCATGGCTTTTGAATTGCCCGCTCTGCCCTACGACTATGAGGCCTTGCAGCCTTACATGTCGAAAGAGACGCTGGAATATCACCACGACAAGCATCACAAGGCCTATGTCGACAATGGCAACAAGCTGGCTGCCGAGGCCGGAATGGGTGATCTGTCGGTCGAAGAGGTGGTCAAGCAGTCGTTCGGCAAGAATGCAGGTCTCTTCAACAATGCCGCGCAGCACTACAATCACATCCATTTCTGGAAGTGGATGAAGAAGGGCGGCGGCGGCAACAAGCTGCCGGGCGCGCTGCAGAAGGCCTTCGACAGCGATCTCGGCGGCTACGACAAGTTCAAGGCTGATTTTGTCGCCGCCGGCACGACGCAGTTCGGTTCGGGCTGGGCCTGGGTTTCGGTCAAGGACGGCAAGCTGGCGATCTCGAAGACCCCGAACGGCGAAAACCCGCTCGTTCATGGCGCCTCGCCGATCCTCGGTGTCGACGTCTGGGAACACTCCTATTACATCGACTACCGCAACGCCCGCCCGAAATATCTCGAGGCCTTCGTCGACAGCCTGATCAACTGGGATCATGTGCTGGAACTTTACGAAAAGGCGAAGTGATCGACAGTCAGAAAGGCCCCGGCAATCCCGGGGCCTTTCTTTTTCCGTATCGATATCAGTGGCTGCGAAGGCCCGGAAAAAACCATCCGAGGACAGGGAATATTCCGTCCGCCGCATCCGTTAACGTCGTGTCCCAAATACCTTCATCACGGAGCCAAATGAATGAGAAAGCTTGTCATCGCCATCTCAATGCTCGCCTTCGCCGGTTCGGCGGCCTTTGCCGATCCGATCATCGACCGGCAGGCTCTGATGAAGGAACGCGGAAAGATCGTCGGCGGCTTGGCGAAAGTCGCCAAGGGCGAGGACTCCTTTGATGCCACTGCCGTGCTGACGCAGCTGCAGGCGCTGCAGGTGAATGCCGAGAAGTTCGACGTCGACGCTTTGTTCCCGAAAGGCAGCGATGCCGGCGACACCACGGCGGGGCCGAAAATCTGGGAAGACACGGCCGGCTTCAAGGCCGCCGAGGACAAGTATCTCGCCAACGTCAAGGCCGCGGTCGCGGCGGCTCCCGCCGATGTCGACGCGCTGAAAGCGCAAGTCGGCGCCATCGGTTCGGATTGCGGCGCCTGCCATCAGGGTTACAGGATCAAGAAGGGCTGATTGCCTGACATGGCATGGCTGAAGAAGCTTGTCGGCGCGGCCCTCATTCTGGGCAGCGTCGGCGCGGTCGGTGGTTGGCTGCTGTCGGCACCGGTCAAGCTGGACGCGACGGCCCTGGCGCAACTCGGCCCGGGCGACGCGACCAAGGGCAAGCGCATTTTCTACGCCGGCGGTTGCACCTCCTGCCACGCGAAGCCGGGTTCGCAGGGCGATGCTCGGCTTCAACTGGTCGGTGGTCTTCAACTCAAGACGCCGTTCGGCACCTTTGTCCCGCCCAACATTTCGCAAGACCCCAAGGACGGCATCGGTGCATGGTCGGTCGAGGACCTTGCCAACGCCATGCTCAAGGGCGTTTCACCGTCCGGCGAGCATTTCTATCCGGCCTTTCCCTACGCGTCCTACGCCCGCATGAAGCCGTCGGACGTTGCCGATCTCTATGCCTTCCTGAAGACGCTGCCCGCCGTCGCCGGCAAGGCGCCGGGCAATTCGCTTGCGTTCCCGTTCAACGTCAGGCGTGGCATCGGCTTGTGGAAGCGCCTCTATCTCAGCGACCAGCCTGTTGTTGCCTTGGCCGATGGCGCGCCCGATCCGGTGGCGTCCGGCCGCTATCTGGTCGAGGGGCCGGGCCACTGCGGCGAATGCCACACGCCGCGTAACTTCGCAGGGGGGACGAAGAAAGGCGAATGGCTGGCGGGGGCCGTGGCGGCCGAGGGCTCGGGCATCGTGCCCAACATCACATCGGGCAAGGGCGGCCTCGCCGACTGGTCCGAAGCCGACATCGCCAACTACCTCGAAACCGGCTTCACGCCCAATTTCGATTCCGTTGGCGGCGCGATGGTCGACGTCCAGCGCAACATGGCCGAGCTGACAGCAGGGGACCGGGCTGCGATCGCCGCCTATCTCAAAGCTGTGCCGCCGCACCCGAACGGCTATCCCGCGCGCAAGCAGGCTGCGAATTGAGCGTTCAGGCTCAGACGATCTTTGCCAGTGCGTCGAACAGAGTGAGATTGAAATCCTTGGCGTCGTCGACGATGGCATCGGGTTGTGATGAAAACTTTGCGAGGACCATCTCTGCCCGGGGATCGACATAGAGCCACTGGCCATGAATGCCGAGTGCGAAGAAGGCGCCGTTGCCTGTCTGGTACCATTTGTTGTGGTAACGGCCTTTCGGCAGCCAGCTCGCGGAAGTGCTTTCGGACCAGGCCTTGGAAGAGCCGCCGGTAGTGGTGTCGTTCACCCAGGCCTGCGAGACGATGCGGCGTCCATTGGCGACGCCGCCCTGCCGCATCATCTCGCCGATGCGCGCGAGATCGCGCGGCGTCATGTTGATGCCGCCGCCCGTGCGCGGCGTGCCGGCTCGATCGACCGTGACATAGGCATCCTGCCTGGCGCCGAGCGGCTGAAACAGGCGCTCCGAAGCAAGATCAGGAAAGCACCGCCCGGAAGCGCCCTGGATGACGAGGCCCAGAACATCGGAGTTGGGGGAGGCGTAGTGATAGACGCCGCCGTGGTCCCCCCGGCCTTTTTTCAGCCCGGCGATGAAGCCGACGACCGTCTCGGGCTCCTCACCGGGTTCGGAGGGGTCCAGCAGGCCGGCCCGGCGATAGCGCGCGTAGGGGCCGCGCGGATCGTGATAGATCTCCTCGAAATCCAGGCTCACCCGCATGTCGAGGACATCGCGGACCCGCGCATCGCCATCTATGTCACCGGCGCAGAATGGCGCCGGTGACATAGATGGCGACATGGCGATGCGCGCCAATCCCGGCGCGGGTCTCATGCGCTCTGTTCTGCGGCACAACGGCGAACCGGTCCTGCGACAGCCACGTCCCTTCGCGCTGGTCTTCGTGCTTGAGCTCGACCGTTCCATGGCTTGGTAGGATGAACATCAGGCAATCGTGCCAGTGCCACGGCATCGCGTAGGCGCCACTGCCGGCCAAAGCCGCGTGCTCCTCGTCGGCCGCGATCAGAAGATCGGCCTTTGCCGTGTCGCGCAGTTGCTCGAATGACCGCAGCATTTTTGGGCTCTAATTTATCAGGACCCAAACTAGCAGCCCAGACAGGGGCCGGGCAATCGAAGTCTCCGGCCCCGGCTTCTAGGGGCCATGCCCATTTTCAGACTAGAGGTGCCGATCGCCGAGGAAATCGAAGCCCGTCTCGAAGAAATGGTTGTAGTTGCAGGTCAGTTCCTCGCCGGGTGCGATGTCGCGCAAGGCATAGGTTTCCTCAGGTGACGAGACATCGCAATTCGGCTCGTCGTCATGGTTCATGTAGCGGGCGTCGTCGGCTTCGAAGACGATATAGGCCGGATCGCGCCGGTCCGGGTAGGAATAGCGGTCGAGATAGTTCTTCACCGGCCCGCTCTCGCCCTCATAGGTCTCGACGTCGATGATCCGGTCGAAGCGGGGGTCGAGCTTCCAGATCAGCGTGCCCTTGGGGATGTGGTGCTTGGCGAAGACGCCGATGCCCTGGATCGGCGATTTGTCGAGATAGACGTCGACGAGCAGCATAATGGACCCTTGTGCGCGTGCGGGCTTCATCGCCCGGGAAAGTCGTGCAGGGGTAACGCGCGACCATCGCAATTGCGAGTGGAAATGAGCAATGCGGAATTCAAAAAGTCATGATCGCTGAACCCAAAAGTGAACGTGCTGTCCGGAGCCTCAGCGTTGCTGCAAGGCCAGGCGCACGCCCAAGGCACAGTAGATTCCGCCGACAACCTTGCCCTGCCATTTCAGCACGGTCGGATTTCGGCGCAGGAAAGAGCCGAGGCGACCGGCGCTCACGGCAAAGACGATCGTGCTGAAAAGGCCGAGCACGACGAAGACAATTCCCAGCACGGCCAATTGAAGCATCACCGTTCCGTCTTCGGGCCGTACGAACTGAGGCAGGAATGCCAGGAAAAACAGTGCGGTCTTGGGGTTGAGCACTTCGGTCAGGACGGCCTGCCGAAACGCCTTGTCAGCCGAGATCGCGAGCGCGCCGGCAGCGGGATCGGCCGGCGTTTTCTCAATGATGGCGCGGATGCCGAGATAAACGAGGTAGGCCGCACCGATATATTTTACGATGCTGAACAGCGTCGCCGAGGTGGCGATGATCGCCGAGATGCCGAGCATCGCCATGACAGTGTGAAAAATGTCGCCGGCCGCGATCCCGGCGCCGGTCGCGATCCCGACCTTCGTTCCCGAACTCGTTGCCCGGGCGATCGTCAGCAGCGTGGCCGGACCCGGAATAAAGACAAAGCCGAGCACGACGGCGATGTAGGCGATCAATGTCGACAGATCGATCATCGGAGGGTCTCCTGAATAAGCTGCGCCTTGCCTGTAACCTTCAGCGCGAAGGAATAGGTATAGGCGATCTCCTCCAGCCTTGAAAATCGGCCGGACGCGCCGGCATGGCCGGAATCCATGTTGATCTTGAACAGCACCGGATTGTCGCCGATCTTGCGGTCGCGCAGCCGTGCGACCCATTTGGCCGGCTCCCAATAGGTGACGCGCGGGTCGGTGAGGCCGGCGAGCGCCAGGATCGGCGGATAGTCGAGGGCCGCGACATTGTCGTAAGGCGAGTAAGCGGCGATGGTGCGGTAGTCGTCGGCCGACGCGACCGGATTGCCCCATTCCGGCCATTCCGGCGGTGTCAGCGGCAAGGTCGCGTCGAGCATGGTGGTGAGCACGTCGACGAAGGGAACCTCGGCGACGATGCCGCCGAAGCAGTCCGGCGCCATATTGGCGATGGCGCCCATCAGCATGCCGCCGGCCGAGCCGCCTTGCGCGACCATGCGGTCATGCGCGCTATAGCGCTCGGCAACGAGGTGGCGCGCACAGGCGATGAAATCCGTAAACGTGTTCATCTTGTGCGCCCGCTTGCCGTCATTGTACCAGCCGTAGCCCTTGTCCTTGCCGCCGCGCACATGAGCGATGGCGTAGACGAAGCCGCGGTCGACCAGCGACAGGCAGTTGGTGTTGAAGGCCGCCGGCACGGTGATGCCGTACGAGCCGTAGCCGTAAAGCAGGCAAGGTGCTGATCCATCGAGCGGCGTGTCGCGATGGTGCAGAAGCGAGATCGGCACCAGCTCGCCGTCGGCGGCGGGCGCCATCAGCCGCCTGGTGACATAATGGTCCGCATCATGACCGGCCGGAACTTCCTGGGTCTTGAGCAGCACACGTTCGCGAGTGCGCATATTGTAGTCGAACACCTGCGCCGGCGTCGTCATCGACGAATAGGAAAAGCGCATGATCTCGGTGTCGTATTCATAGGAGCCCGACAGGCCGAGCGAGAAAGCCTCCTCATCGAGAGACAGAAGATGCTCTTCGCCACTGGTGCGGTCGCGCACGACAATGCGCGGCAGGCCCTCCTTGCGCTCAAGCCGGACCATATGGTCCTTGAAGCCGATCACCGACAGGATCAGCCGGCCCGGTTCATGCGGCACCAGCTCCTGCCAGTTGGCGCGGACCGGATCGCTTGCCGGCGCCGTCATGATCTTGAAGTCCTTGGCGCCGTCCGCATTGGTCAGGATGAAGAAGATGTCGCCGCCTTCCTCCAGCTCATATTGAAGGCCGGTCTCGCGCGCACAAACCAGCCTGGGTTCGGCAAACGGATCGCTGGCGCTCAGCAGCCGATATTCCGAGGTCTCGTGGTCGTTGATGCCGATCATGATCCATTGGTTGTCGCGGGTGCCGTCGACATTCATGAAGAAGCCGGGATCGGTTTCCTCATAGATCAGGCGGTCGGTTCCAGGGTCTTGTCCAAGCGCGTGGAACAGCACTTTCGAGGGCCGGTGGTTGGGGTCGAGACGCGTGTAGAAGAATCCGTCATTGCCCGCGTCCCATACGCCCGAGCCGCCTGTCGCGGGAATCTGGTCCGCCAGGTCCTTGCCATCGGCAAGGTCGCGCACGCACAACGTGTAGAACTCGGACCCCTTGTCGTCGAAGGCCCACAACAGCCTGCGGTGATCAGCCGAATGGTCGACACCGCCGAGCCGGAAATACGCCTTGCCTTCCGCCTCGAGGTCGCCGTCGAGCAGGATCTGCTCGGTTCCGCCGTCGCGCGGCATGCGGAAATAGCGCGGCTGCTCGCCGCCGAGCTTGAAAGAAGATCCATAGGCATAGGGCCCGTCCTTCATCGGAACGGAAGAATCGTCTTCCTTGATGCGGCCCTTCATCTCCTTGAAAAGCTGCTTCCGCAGGTCTGAAGTGTCGGCCATCAGCTTCGACTGGTAGGCATTCTCGGCTTCGAGTTCGGCGCGGATGCCCGCATCGAGCAGGGACGGGTCCCGAAACATCTCCTGCCAGTTGTCGGCCCGCAGCCAGGCATATTCATCGGTTCGCGTGATGCCGTGATGCGTGTCGAAAACCGGCCGCTTCTGCGGTGTCGGCGGGCTGACGATCGGAAATCCGGAAGTCTTGGTCATTGCGTCTCGCTTGGGAATATCTTGAATGATGAGTGAACACGCCGATCAGGGTGGGTTCAAGGGCCGTAACCTAGAGGTGGTGTCGGCTCCATGAGGTGGGTCGGGAGGAAGATGATGACTATTCGATCTCGGATCGCTGCGACTTTCGCCGTCGCTTCGCTGACTCTGGTCTTTGCCGGCCAGTCTCATGCGACCGTATTCGCGGCTTGGCAAGTGGCCAATGTGCCGTTCGGCGACACGCTCAACGTGCGCAAGTATCCGTCCGGCACCTCCCAGAAGCAGGCCGCATACCCGAACGGCACCGTCCTGCAGATACCGGGCGATGCACCGGCGGCGTAAACCGGCTCGACATCGCCAATCAGCCGGCATGGAAGCAACACCAGACGGTTCGCTATCGCTGGTCTGAGGTCTGGCACGACCCGGCCAAAAACGGCGCTTTCGTCACCGGCCGGGCCTATGGGAAGTACATCACCCCGTATTGCTTGACGGTCGTCGATTGATTGTGATGCGGCCGGTGGGACAGGTCGCCTCGTTGTCTGCGAAAAGATGAGCGGCAACCTATGGTTTTGTGCAAAGTTGTGAACAACCAAGATTGACGGCGCCCTGACAAAGCAAACCAGAGCATTGAGAATTGCTTTGTGAGTTATCGCGAATGTAACGATCAGCTGACCTAACGTCAGGCAGTGCCGGTTTGGCGAACGAAATATCGAAAAATTACATGATGCACGAAAGATTGAAGCTGACTGGCGAATAGTTGATCAGATTTCCTAAATATAATGCAAAGGGCGAATTGACTTACTTGCTCCATGGTCGCATTGATGTGCCCACGACACGAATCGTAGAAACACTACCTGCTCAAAATTCGTGCGATGCCCTGCCTGTAAAAAAGGGCGCATATCGACGTAACTCTTGTTGGGGCCTGAAGACCATGGATATTGTCGAAACACCTTCCAGAAACAACGATGCGCTGATCGAGCTGACCGCCGATGTGGTGGCCGCCTATGTCAGCAACAACCCCGTGCCGGTCGGCGAATTGCCGAACCTCATATCCGATGTCCATGCCGCTCTCGGGCGTGTGGGCGGAACCGCCGAACAGCCCCCCGCCGACAAGCAGAAGCCGGCTGTCAACCCGAAGCGCTCGGTTCATGACGACTACATTGTCTGCCTTGAAGACGGCAAGAAGTTCAAGTCGCTCAAGCGTCACCTGATGACCCACTATGATCTTACGCCGGAGCAGTATCGCGAAAAGTGGAATCTCGACCCGAGCTATCCGATGGTTGCTCCGAACTATGCGGCAGCCCGCTCCCAGCTCGCCAAGAAGATGGGCCTTGGCCGCAAGCGCAAGGCGCGGTAGTCGCTGTTCCCTCAGGTCGACCCGACATCGACGGCGCCTTTGGGCGCCGTTTGATTTTGGGGAACAGGCTGGCCGGAGGGCGTCAGGCGGTCTGCTTGAGTGCCATCTCGGCATCGCGCTTGATGCGCTTGACCATCGAGCGAAGGCCATTGGCGCGCTGCGGCGACAGGTGCTCGTCCAGGCCGAGTGCCTTCAGCGTGGCTTCCGCATCGGTTTTCTGGATTTCGCTGGCGGTCCGTCCGGAAAACAGCGCCAGCATGATCGCGACCAGACCGCGCACGATATGGGCGTCCGAATCCCCCGTGAAAGTGACGACCGGATCGCTGCCCGGTCCCTGTTCGGTGGTCAGCCAGACCTGGCTGACGCAACCCGGGACCTTGTTGGCGGCATTGCGCTCTTCATCGGGAAAGGGAGGCAGCGCCTCGCCGAGCTCGATGACGTAACGATAGCGGTCCTCCCATTCGTCAAGGAAGGAGAAGTCGTCGCGGATCGTCTGGATCGTGGTCGTCATGATCCGGATATAGTCACGCGGCGGCCCCGCGTCACGGAAAAAACAAGGACACCGCGGGCGTCGAGAGGGCAGACGGCCCGCGGTGCGCCGTCGAGACGGCTTAATTCTTGACCGGCAGGTTGACGGTCTCGGGCAGGACGATCTCTTCCGCCACGCTGCCCGTCATTGTCGAGGTATCGGGGCCGGTGGACTTGTCGTCCAGCATGGCGGCCGCGATCTTGGCGGTTTCCTTGGCACGCGCGGTGATGGTGTGCATCGCCGACTTGCCCGTCTCACAGACGTCGGGCTTGCGCTCGCAGATGCCGGCAATGTCGCCCACCGCGTCGCGTGCCGCGAACAGGGCCTGGATCGGCCCGACGCTTTCCTGCCCCGGCTCGTCGGAACCGACACCCAGCGGCAGCGCCAGCAGCACCAGTGAAAACCAGAAAGCCATTCTTATCAGGAAGAACATGCCTGCCTCTCGTCGTGACCGGATCATGCATCATATGGCATGACCTCTTTTATGGGCAGGATGTTGGCACACAGGCACAAAGGACGGCTTGCGCGCACAGCGACAATTTTCCTCAAATTTTAGGCAAATTCGAAACGAAGCGTTTTGCCATGGATTTGTTTCATATCGGGACGATTTTCGTTATCTCTTGATAACCGTTTATCCTGCTGTTTCCATTGAATTTTTCTGGAATTTAGTCGGTTCTCACCTCGTCCATGATCCGGCGACGGCAGGCGTTCGCAGATAACCCTCCATTTACTATGGCGGCATTTGCCCGGGTTTTCGACCGCTGCGATCCCGATATTTGCCACGGGCCGGGCTTTGGTCGGCCCTGCCTTATCCATTCCTTAAACGCTGGATGAGAGTTTCGGAGCCAATCAAAACAATCTGCAAAAGCAGAGCTGTTCACGACGAGTGCGAGTGCGTTGAGTTGATGCCGATCAAGGCCAGATACGCTGAATTGCCTGGCGCGATTGCCGCCGGTTGCGAACGTATGGTCCATCCCTCAATTCTCGGGCAGAGCGGCCGCGAGCGCCAACGCCGTTTCATCGGTGTCATGCTGGCAGCGCCATTCTTCGCCGCGGGTGCCGCGGTCACGCTGGTCACATCAGGCATGGGCGCCGCTGTGACCATGGCCGCTATCTTCGCCGCCTTCGGTCTGTGCTGGTTCGTCGCCTTGCTGGTGGCGGCTACCGGCAAGATGCCCGTGGCGGCACCGGTTGCCCTGGCGATGGCGGCCGTTGCGCTTAGCGGTCTGATCGCCGCCGCCGGCGGGTTGAGTTCTCCCGTCGCCGTGCTTGCCGTGGCGCTGCCCTTCGAAGCCTGGTGGATCGGTGCTTCGCGGCGTGCGGTCCTGTGGGGAGCGGTCTCGGCCATTGCCGCCATCGCCCTTCAGCCTCTGGCTGCGGCCTTCTTGCCCTTCGCGGGCGCGCAGATCGCTGCCTGGCATTGGCTGGTGCCGCTGGCCTGGGCGCTGACGCTGATCCCGCGCCTGTCGGCGTTTCGCGATAGCGCCGGTGCGGCCGATACGCTCGATACCGGCGACCGGTTGGAAGACATCATCGACGCGGTGATCCTGCGCGTCGCCCGCCATGGCGAGGTGCTCGATGCGTCCGCCAAGGCACGCACGCTTTTGAAATTGCCGCCGGAACTGCTTTCCGGAACCGGCTTGTTCGACCGTGTCCACCTGTCGGACCGTGTCTCCTATCTCAGCGCCCTGGCGGATATGCGCGATGGTGCTGCCTCGCGCCGCCTCGAATTGCGCGTCAGGCTGCCCCAGAACGGCAACGGCCAGAATGATACGCGCCAAAGTGACAGTCGCTTGATGGCCGACAATTACCGGCCATTCCTGCTCGAACTGCTGCGTGGCGAGGAGCAGAGCGACGTCTTCACGCTGGTGCTGCGCGAGAATGACGAGACTGCCCGCCTGCGTGAGGAACTGGCGCAGGCCAATGAGACGGCGGCAGCCGCGGAAGTGGCCAAGGGCCGGTTCCTGGCGGTGGTCAGCCATGAACTGCGCACGCCGCTGAACGCCATCATCGGCTTCTCGGACATGCTGCTGCATGAGATGTTCGGCGCCTTCAAGGATCCGCGCCAGAAGGAATATGTCACCCTGGTGCGGGATTCGGGCCAGCATCTTCTGGCTGTCGTGACGTCCATACTCGACGTGTCGAGGATCGAATCGGGCGCCTACACGGCGGACCCGGAGCCGTTCCGGTTTATGGAAGCCGTCGAGATGTGCCAGTCGATGATGCGGCTGCAGGCGCAGGCCAAGAACATCGATTTGCAGACGCAGATCGCTCCCGACGCCGGCGACATCAATGCCGATCGCCGCGCCGTGCAGCAGATGCTGATCAATCTCGTCTCCAATGCGATCAAGTTCACGCCCGACGGCGGCGATGTCGTCGTTGGCGCCAAGCGGATCGGTTCGCGCCTGCATTTCTGGGTCAGGGACACCGGCATCGGCATTGCCGAGGAGGATTTCGCCAATCTCGGCAAGCCCTTCACGCAGATCCAGAACGACTATACGCGCCGTTTCGAGGGGACCGGCCTTGGCCTGTCGCTGGTGAAGGGGCTGGTGGCGCTGCACGAAGGCACCATGTCGATCGAAAGCATGCCGGGCGAGGGCACCACGGTGACCATCAGCCTGCCGGTCAACGGGCCGAAGGGGCGTCCGGCGAACGAGGCAGGGGTGCTGACGATGCCGGTGACGAGGGCGAAAGGGGACAGAAATGGCTCGCTCCGCAAAACAGCCTAAGGCGGTCAAACGCCGCAGCAACGCCTTCCAGGACGGCGCCATGGCCGTCGGCGGGATGATTTCGCGCAATCCGGTCCTGGTCGGCGGATCGACGGCATTCCTGGTGACGCTGTTCTATGTCTCGGCGAATGCGCTGTGGTATCAGCCTTTCCCGCATGCCGGGGCGTTCTTCGCCACCCGCAATTTCCAGGGTTTTCCGCACACTGCCTCCGACGAGCCGGAGACGACGATCAACATCGTGCGGCCCAATGCGGCCCCCGCACCGATGAAGGGTGATCCGGTGGTCGAGCAGGTGCAAGGCATATTGAAGGACCTCGACTTCTATTCCGGCACGGTCGACGGCATTTCCGGCCCCAACACGCGCAAGGCCATACAGGCCTACCAGCAGAAGGTCGGCCTCAACGCTTCCGGCGAGATCGATGCCCTGTTGCTCGATCAGCTTGGTGCAACGCCGAAGACTGCCTCCGTGCCCAAACCGCAGCCGCGCCCGGATACGCAGGCCGCCGTTCCGGTGTCCCTCCAGACAAATTCTGGTCAGACAAATTCTGGGCAAACGAATTCCGGGCAGACGGATGCCGCCCCGACCCAGGGACCCGACCCCCGCATCGTCAAGATCCAGGCCGGGCTCAAGGCGTTCGGCAATGACGACATGCAGTTGGATGGTGTCGTCGGCGCGCGCACCAAGGCGGCGATCAAGGAATTCCAGTCGCTGTTCGGCCTGCCGCAGACCGGCGAGCCCGACGAGATCGTCTACGTCAAGATGCGCGAGATCGGCCTGACCAATTAAGGTCCGGCCAACGAGGCCGAAACGACGGCTCGCCGAGCGGCGGAATTATCGGCAAGCAATTCCAGGAAAAGTTTGAACGGTTTTCCCGGGAAAAGCGCGTAGCGCTTTCCCTAGGGAATTGCGTCAAAACAAAGAGTTAGAGCAGATGGCCGTTTCCTTGAAACGGCCATCTGCTTTAGATAGCCCGCACGCTTTCGGAGCTTTCTTATGCGCGTCACATCGGATCTGTGGGTTTCTGCCTTGGTGCGCCGCGTTTTCGGCGCTGGCGGATTTGCCGCCGTGGTCAACCGTGGCGCGACCGAGGCCGGTGCTGTTTTCGTGCTGGCGCGGGGCAGGCTGGGTGACGTCGCCCTCTACGGGCCGGCGCCGCAGACAAGCTACGATTCGGCCAAGCCCGACGACCGTTTCTTCAGCCTTCTCGCCGCCGAAGACGATCCGGCCGTGCTCGATGCCCGTCTCGAGAGGGAAAAGAAGTTCGATCCCGACATCTGGGTGGTGGAGATCGAGGCCGGCACCGTTCCCGTCGAGGAGCTTATTTCCGTGAAGACGCCTTGAGGGCAGGGGCTGAGGCTTCGTCGCAGTCCGATGCCTTGCGGCTGTCGCTGTTTGCGGGCGACGCATCGCGAACCATCCTGGAGAGGGCCTCGGCTTTCCATCCCCGCACCCTGTCCAGAGCCACATCGCGATGCAGCAGGCGGTAGCGGTCGAGATAGGTGCGGATGGCCTGCGGATGCGGGAACAGGCTGGGGTAGATGGCGACGGTGATCAGGAAGGCCCTGTCCTCGCTGAAGTCGAGCGATCGTAGCGCCGCGAGCAGTGAGGCATAGTTCTGGCTGGCAGTCAGCGAGCGCGCGGTCGAGAAATCAATGTCGAGCGCGTCCGCAAGCGCGGTCTGGAAGAAGGCGGCGTTTCCCGTCAGCGCCGTCTCGCGCAGTTTGACATAGGTATCAGAGGCGGGGAACGCATCGACCTTCGCTGTCGACGCTTCGTCGCCGGTACGCATCATCGAGCGCAGCCTGCGCCGGGCATTCTCGGCGGCAATGCCGGGAGACTGTTGGCTTGAAGCACTGTCCTCGGCAGCTTCCGCATTCACGGCTGCGACGGTTGGCGCCGCGGGGGCTTGCACGTCCGGTTCCCGTACCCGCACCAGTGTCGGCCGTTCGAGCGCCCGGATCAGATCGGCGATGGTCGGGTTCAGGTCCTTGCGGCGCGCTATGGCGCGCGCGTGCGGCAGCCCGTGCCGGCCGATCAGCGCGATGAGGTCGATATCGCTGACGGCGCGCGAACGGATCAGCAGCGGCGCGGCAATGTCGACCGGTTCCTCGCAGAGGCGCCGCACGAGCGCCGCAGGGGCATATTCGCATTCGGAAAGGGCGGCAGCGACGTAGCGTCGCGATTCGACGGACACATCGTCGAACAGCGGCAGCGTCAGGTCTTCGAGCTGGCCGATCTCGCGGCGTGACGGGCGGGTCAGCGAGCAGAATGCCGACACCGCGGCGCGGAACAGCCTTTCCGCCTTGCCCGATTCCGTCCGTATCGCGATTTGCCTGAAGTCCGAAGATGACACGAAGGATACCCGATACTCGATACACAGCCTTGACCACGCTCAACCGGGACTGTGTCGGTTGAGCGATTGCCCTGGTCAGAACCTGCTGACCTCAAGACAAAGATCAAGTTAGCGGTGATCCGTTAGCGCTCCGTTAACCCTCTGCCGGCCTTAATGATATTTGGAGGCGTTGCGTTGTGCTCCGGGGAAACCGAGAGGAATGCGCGAATCATGGGCATGGTACTGTCTTTCGTGCCGCGTGCGGCACCGACCAATCGAGCCAAGCAAACCACCGAAATACCGGCGGCGGTGATCATCTTTCCAGGCATCCGCTATGAGCGGTCCAGCACCGGGGAAGCTCGGCCTGCCGGGCCCGACAAGCCGGGATCGCCACGGACGCCGGTGCCGCACCACTGAAGCCTTGGTCCGTTCCGTCAGGCTACTAGATCTGGGCCTCTGGCTATTGGTCTAGAAATCCTGCAGCTCGCAGGAACTCTGGTCGAGAAAGCGTGACACGATCGGCTTCCAGCTGTCGTCCGGGACGAAGCTGCGGATGACGAAGATGCCCTCGTCGATCGGTGCTTCGACGAAGATCGCCCCCTGCAGATCCTCGGGCAAATCCTTGCGCACGTCGATCATCTGCGCCGGCGTCAGCACCACGGCATCGAGCTTGCCGCCGGTCGCCGTATGGTCGTTGAAGGAATAGATGTTGTGGCCGTTGCGGTCATAGACCGACACCGACCAGAAGGGGACGTTCCCCGGCGCCTTGATGCGGACCATGCCTTCCTCGAGGTCGAACCGGCAGGCCGTGGCGTAGAACAGCGGGTCGACCGATTTCACCACCGGCGCGCCGCCCGCCTCGGCATCGAGCCGGTTCATCCGGTAGAGATCGGACGCCATGGACAATCGCGACCAGGCATCGCGTTCCGAAAATTCCGGCACCAGAAGCAGCACCACGATGTGGACAATGCCGGCGCCGACCAGGCCGAGCAGCACAGCGTGGAAAAGACGGCGCAGCGTGGCCAGGACATTACGCATCGCAGCCGGCCTTCACGATCCTGGGCAGCGAGACGTCCGACAGGCCGGTGCTGCTGGCGATCGGCGTGTCGTAGAAGGTCAGGACGAAATACATCCGTCCAGAACCGTCGGTCAGAAGCCAATTGCCGGGCATGGGGTGATGGCCGACCGAGATGGTCACCGAATTGTCGGCCTGGCGCAGCAACTGGTAGGATTGAAGCGCGGCAAGCCGCGGCTTGCCGGTCTCGACGACGCCGAGCGATTGATCGGCGGCGTAGAGCGTCCAGAAGCGGGCGGTCGGGAATCCGCCCTCTATCCTGTAGCTGCATTCCCGCTTGAGCTGGTCGCCGGCAGCGTCATTTTCGGCGACGAAGGACAGGCCTTCGGCGCGGCCGAGTGCAAGCACGCCCTCGCGCGCCACGCGGGCCTTCGAGTAGGGGTCGGCTGCTGGAGTGCCGATATCGGGGAAGGCCGTCCATTGGCCGATGCGGATGGCGCCGACGCCGTCCTGGATCTTCAGCGCATACCAGACGCTGGCGCCGCCGCCGCCAATGGCTATGGCAAGCGAAAGCAGCATCAGGAAGGCGTTCTTGAGCATGAAGGGCCGCGTGCGCGAAGGATTGCCGTTCGGGGATATCGCGGCGCGGGGCCCTGTGGCAAGCGGGCGTGATGGATTTGCCTGTTGGCTTGGTCCGCGCCGAGGCCGAAGTCACAGCGCCGAGAGCGTTTCGGGCGAGGCGGCGGCGTTGAGTTTGGGTGCGGATTGGAACAGCTGCGTCATGTCCCTCAGCGTCTGCGTGGTCCGGCCGGACAGCACCGCAGGGCGTTCGGCGGCCGCGTCGGCCGCGGCCTGTTCCTCGCTCTTCTTCTGCGCTTCCGCGGCCTTGGCCGCGATATCCTCGTCGACGAAAGGTTTGTCGATGCCGGGGATCGGCTTCAGGTCGATGTTCTGGTGCGCGTAGACCATCAGGCGTTGCCACACCATCGCCGGCAGCGAGCCGCCGGTCATGTTCTTGGTCGGGGTGAAATCATCATTGCCCAGCCACACGGCCGCCGTGTAGTTGCCGGTGAAGCCGACGAACCAGGCATCACGATAGGATTGCGTCGTGCCGGTCTTGCCGGCGACGACGATGTTGGGAATTTGCGCGCGCCGCGCCGTGCCCATCACCGGCACGGCCGCCAGCATGGTGTTCATGGATTTCAGCGCCTGCTCGGACAGCACCCGGTGCGGCGGCGGCGCATCCTTGGTCCAGTCATAGACTACGTCGCCGGTGCGGGTGACGAGCTGGGTGAAGCCGTGCCGGGAGCCGACGAAGCCGTTTTGGGCGAACACGCTGTAGCCCGTCGCCTGGTCCATCACGGTCATGCCCGAAGTGCCGAGCACCATCGTCTTGTGTGCCTCTAGCGGCGATTCCACGCCCATCGCCTCAGCCATCGCCTTGATCGGCGCGATGCCGAGATGGTCCTTGGCCAGCCGCACCGGGACGGTGTTGATCGACTTGGCCATCGCCATGATCAGCGTGATGTTGCCGGCTGATTCGCCGCTGTAATTGTGCGGTGACCAGTTGCCCCAGCTGATTGGCCCGCCGGAAATGATGGAGTTGGGCGTGAAGCCGTGTTCCATCGCCGTGGCGTAGACATAGGGTTTGAAGGACGAGCCGGTCTGGCGCAGCGCCTTGGTGGCGCGGTTGAACTGGCTGGCGCCGTAGTCGCGGCCGCCGACGATGGCGCGGACCGCGCCATTGGTCTCGATGACCACAACGGCACCTTCGGTGACGTTGTACTCCTTGCCGAACTGGCGCAGGTGGAACTCGACGGACTCTTCCGCCGCCTTCTGGATGTTGGCGTCGAAGGTGGTATGGGCAACCAGCGAATGCTGGCCGGGCTTGGCGATCTTCTTGACCTCGTCGAAGGCCCAGTCGAGGAAATAATCGGGGCTCTTCTGTTCGCCGCGGTCGACGACGTCGGCCGGATGCAGCCTTGCCTGCAGCACCTGGCCTTCGGTCATGAAGCCGGAATCGACCAGGTTCGACAGCACCACATTGGCGCGGGCGCGCGCTGCCGGCAGGTTGATGTGCGGGGCGTATTTGGTCGGTGCCTTGAACAGGCCGGCCAGCATCGCCGCTTCGGCCAGGTTCAAGTCCTTGACGCTCTTGCCGAAATAGAAGTCCGCCGCCGCCTCGATGCCGAAGGTGCCGCCGCCCATATAGGCGCGGTCGAGATAGAGTTGCAGGATTTCCTTTTTCGACAGATTGGCTTCGAGCCACAGCGACAGGAAGGCTTCCTTGATCTTGCGCTCGAAGGTGCGCTCATTGGTCAGGAACAGGTTCTTGGCCAGCTGCTGGGTGATGCTCGAGCCGCCCTGGACGACGGAATTCGCCCGCACATTCTCGAAGATCGCGCGTGACAGGCCGAGTACGTCGATGCCGTAGTGGTCGAAGAAGCGTCGGTCCTCGGTGGCCAGCACTGCCTTGATGACGTGATCGGGCATCTCGTCGACCGGCACGGAATCGCGCTGGATGATGCCGCGCTGGCCGATCTCGTTGCCATAGCGGTCGAGGAAGGTGACGGCGAAATCGCCTTGGGCGCGCCAGTCACCGGCCGTATCCTGGAACGCCGGAATGGCCAGCGCCAGCATCACCACGATGCCGCCGGCGCCGAGCGTGAAACCTTCGCTCAAAATCTCGATGATGCCACGCCGCCAGCCCTTGAGACGGAAGCGCCGCGAGAAGATCGTTGCGGCCTCCCAGAACTGCCGCGCCTTGAACCCGATCTCATAGAGCGAGGAATCGATCCAGGCGTCCAGCGCCAGAAGGCGCGACGCGATCGGACCTCTTCTCTTGCGCGGTTCAGGGCTGACCATTCAAAAACCCGGCTCGGCTGTGGCGTGACCTGAAAACCGCAAGCCGGCAATTTCAGGGCGGCGCCCTGTCCTGACTATTCATCCATTTTATGGGTGCCCACAAGGGCTGCGAGGACACAGCTGCAAGGTTTGTCGACGAGGGGCAGGGGCAACCATGATCGGCGACGGTCGCCACCTCGAAACCGCGTTTGGTAGGCTGACTGTGATCAGCCTGTCAGAGACGGGTGCTATGAATGGTCATCGCGGCGAGGCGGCCATGATGGCCGTCCGCAGCAGAACGCATGCGCCGATCACTGCGTCGTCAGGTTCCACATACTCCGCCTCGTTGTGGCTAAGCCCGTCACGGCATGGCACGAAGATCATTGCGGCAGGCGCGACACGGGCGAGAAACAGCGCATCATGGAAAGCGCCCGATATCATCTGCTTGTGCGGAAGTCCCAGGGAATTGACGGCCTCCTCGACGAGGTTGACCATATCGGGCGAGAAGGCCGCCCCGGGCATGTCGAACGATCGTTTGATCATTGCCGTGCAATGCTGGGCCTCTGCTTCCGCCGCGCAGACCTGGCGGACCTCGGTCTCTATGACATCGAGCTGCTCTGCCAGCGGATGCCTGATATCGACGGTGAAGGCCACCGATTGCGGTATGGCGTTGATCGATCCCGGCCTGGCGGCGATCCGGCCCACCGTCAGCCGCGCGCTGCTGTCGAGCGGCATGATTGTCGTCTGCAGCCTGTGGATCGCGGCAATCGCTGCGACCATCGGATCCCTGCGGTAGGCAAGGTCTGTCGTGCCCGCATGACCGGCCGTGCCCTGGGTCGTGACTTCCAGCCAGCGCGTACCCTGGACGGCGGTCACGACACCGATCGGCAACTGCTCCTTTTCCAGCGATGGCCCCTGTTCGATGTGGAGCTCGATATAGCCTGATATCGGTATGCCGGTTGGACGGAGGGCAGCCTCCGGCAAGGCGGTGATCGTCGCGTCCAGCTCAGCCGCGAGGAGCGCACCGTCGGCGCCGACAACGGATTTCCACGTAGCGGCATCCGCGCCTGTGAAAGCCATGGAGCCCATGACGCCCGGCGCGAAGCGGCTGCCTTCTTCATTGGCCCAGGCGACGACCTCGACCGGCATTCGGGTTTCAGCCTGTGCGTCCTCCAGCGCTTCGAGCACCTCGAAGGCGCAAAGCGTGCCGAGCGCACCGTCGAAGCGGCCGCCTGTCGGCTGGCTGTCGAGATGGCTGCCGATCAGGAGCGGTGGCAGCGTGGCATCCGTACCCTCGCGGCGAATGAAGAGGTTCGCGATACCGTCCTGAAAGACCGTGAAGCCACGCTCCAGCGCCAGCTCAGCCAGGAGGCGCCGGGCCCTGCGATCCTCGACGCTGAACGCCTGCCGGTTGACACCGCCGGCTGGTGTCGCCCCGATCCCAGCGAAAGCATCAAGCCGCCCGAGCAGTCTGTCGCCGTCGATCCGAGGCGTCAAACTCATCGCTTGAGGCCGCTGATGAAGGCCTTCACCCGCAGCGGATCGACTTGATTCCACCAGACGCCATCATGTTTCAGCGAGCTGGCCACGATGACGCCGTCGACAATGTCGAGAATGTCGTTGGCATTTTCGGGCGTCACGCCGCTGCCGACAAGCGTCGGCAACCCGGCGGCCTCCTTGATCATCCTGATATAGCCGAGGTCGGCGGCGTGGCCGGTGCGCTGACCGGTGGCGATCACCGCATCGGCATCGAAGAACACCAGGTCCTTGACCTGTTCCTCGACCGGCCGGTCGCCGACGATCGCATGGGCGCCATGCTTGACATGGGCATCGGCGAAGATGCGGATGCCGTTGGCGCGAAGCCTGGCACGGAAGCGCATGGCGCGCGCCGCCTCGCCTTCGATAAAGCCCTCATTGGCGACATAGGCGTTCGCCCACTGATTGACGCGCACGAAGGAGGCACCCGAGGCGCTGGCGATCGACAGCGCGGGGATGGAGGCATTGGCGAGCACATTGATGCCGATCGGCCGGCCGAGTTCCCTGCGGATGCGGTCGGAGACGACGGACATGTAAGCGGAGGTCTCTGGGCCGATATCGTCCGGCTTGGCGAAGGGCACGTCGCCATGGTTTTCGACGATCACGCCGTCGCAACCGCCATCGAGATAGGCCTTGGCATCGTCGAGGCCGCGCTGGTAGATGGTCTCGACCGCCTCGCCATCGTAGCGCGGCGCGCCCGGCAAGGGCGCCAGATGAACGACGCCGATGACCACTTTCCTTCTGTTGAAGATCGACTGCAGCGCGTCGGCGCCCTGCTTGGAGCCGATGGAGTTGGGGGATGTTGTCATGCGGTTTCCGCTTCCGTCGTTTCCATGAGTATCTTCATCTCCTGCCTGTCGGGGCAGGAGCCGAGCGTGCCGGGGCGACCGACCGAAATGGCCGCGGCTCGTACCGCGATCCGCGCGGCCGCGGCGAGGCTGATGCCAGCCGCAAGGCAGCCTGCGAGGCAGCCGCAAAAGACATCGCCCGCGCCGCTGGTGTCCACCACGTCCACTTTGGGCGCCGCGAACCGGTCGATCCGTCCTTCGCGGTCGGCAACCAGGCAGCCGGCCGCACCAAGCGTCACGATCGCGCTGTCGGCGCCTTGACGGATCAATTCGCGGGCCGCCGCGGCTGCATCGCCGGTTCCGGTCAGTTGCTCTGCTTCGCCTGCGTTGACGACAGCGAGGCTGACGGCGTCCATACACGGTGTCGAACCCACCGCAAGCGGACTTGGATTGAGGATCGTCATGGCGCCCGCGCTGCGCGCCGCTTGCAGGCAGGCTGTCGTTACATCGGGAAGAAGATTGCCTTGCATCACCACAATGTCGCCGCGTTCGATCGACGTCGCGAAACCGCCGTCGGCCAGCGGATCGAAGGCGGCGGCGCAGCTGGCGCCGGTGACGATGAGGTTTTCGCCCCGCACATCGACGATGATCGTCGACCGGTCGCTGGGTAGTGCCAGCATCGTCAGATGGCTGGCGTCGAGGTCGCGGCTCAACTGTTCCCGTATCCAAAGGCCGGCGGCGTCGTCGCCGATCGCCGCGTGGAAGCGGACATCGGCTCCGGTGCGGGCGGCGGCCACCGCCTGGTTCGCCCCTTTGCCGCCAAGTCCGTCAATATGACTGGACGCGTTCAACGTCTCGCCCGGCCGCGGAAAGCGGCCCAGCTGAAACGTCGTATCGACGCAGACATTGCCGACGACATGGACGCGCATGGCTAATCCCTGGCTGTCGCCCAGCCCAGCATCTGTTCGAAGAGTGTCTTGTAGCCATTCCAGGCGATGAAGCCCGGCGGCAGCCAGTGTGGCCCGACATCCGATGTCCAGGCGACGGTGCGGCCCTTGCCATATTTGCCGGTCACCAGCAGGGGCATGGAACGGTAGTCGGAAGACACGGTGGCGAGGACTTCGGCGCCCTCCTTGACCGTGACCTCGTTGAAGCCGAGCAGGATCGGCCAATCCTTGCCCAGGCCCTTCAAGATTGGATGGCTCTGGGGGCCGACAACGACCGGCGCATAGCCCTCGGGCACCTCGACGCGATCGTCCACCGGCAGGCAGGTCACCGGCAGAACGTCCTCGACCGGCGTCTTGTGGTAGCGTGCGCCGCCGTTGATGCCCTGGAAGCTGTAGTAGCCGCCGAACATCAGGAGGCCGCCGCCATTGCCGACATAGTCGCGCAGCAGCCGCAGCCGGTTCGGCGTCGGCTTGGAGTGGACCCAGGTGTCGGGGTGAAGCAACAGCGTATTGGCGCCAAGGTCGGAAAGCACCACGGCGTCATAGGCCGAAAGCGTCTCCATGGTCTGGGGAAAATTCCGCTGCGCTTCGTGCGCCGGCATGAAGGTGACATCGAACGGGCCATCCTTCAACGCCGCCAGCAGTTCATCGGCGCCGGTGTGATAGGTCACGGTCGGAAACTGGTCGAAGCCCTTGATGTGGGTCGCGGTCGAGACCCAGGACTCGCCGGCGAGAAGAACTTTCTTCCTGGACATGTAAACTCCCTGTTTTTTGCTGTGGCCGGCGGTTCAGAGGCTCGCGGCGAACACGGTCTTTGGGTTGTCGACGAGCATGCGGTCGATTGCCGATTGCTCGACACCATGGCGTTTCAGCCTTGGCACGAAATGTTTGAGGATGAAGCCGTAGCCGAAGCCGCCGAAGCGCGTCAGCATGATCTTCAGGAAGACGTCCTGCGACAGCAGGATCCTGTCGACCAGCCCCATGTCGATCAACGAACGGATCGCCTGCGCGTTCTGCTCGTCGGAAGGCGATTGCGCATCCTGGTCGGCATAATAGAAATCCATGCCGATCATGTCGTATTCCAGGAAGGCGCCACGCGCAGCGAGGCTTCTCTGGTAGGCAAGATCATTATGGCTCGGATTCATATGGCAGAGGACAGTGTGTCTGAGATCTGCGCCTTCCGCCTCGACCACGTCGAGCACGTCATGCGCCAGCCGTTCCCAGCCGGGCAGATGGATGGTCAGCGGGACGCCGGTGATCCTGGCCGCGCGCGCTGAAGCCCGCAGCGACTTGCGTTCCTCTTCGGTGAAATCCTTGCTGACGCCGACCTCGCCGATGATGCCGGCCATGATCTCGGGCTGCGTCGGGCCGCCGCCGATATCGTTGACGAGAAATTCTGTGACGGCGTCGACGTCCATCGCCTTCAGCCAGTCGGGATGGGTGTGCTGCAGATAGAAGCCCGTGCCCATGACGATGCGCAATCCGGAGGCGCGGGCAATACGCGCCAGCTTCACCGGATCGCGGCCGATGCCGATATTGGTCGCGTCGACAACCGTATGGCCGCCAAGCGCCCGGTACCTGGCGAGCTCGGAAAGCGCCAGGTCGCTATTGTCGAGCGAGACATTGTCGCGATTCATGTAGGGGTTCATCCGCAATTCGCCGATGATCTCCATACTGACCGGCTGCTCGGCGATCTTCCGGTCGTCGGGATGGCAGGGGCATTTCCAGGATGTCGAACCATCGAGCAGGATATGTTCGTGCATCAGCGTCACGCCCATGTCGGCGATCGCGGCCGGGCCGGCAACGGTCATCACGGTGCCGGAGCGAACACCGATCGGCACCCTTTGCCTTGGCGTGTTGTCGAACAAATGATCCATGTCAGCGGCTCCGCGTCGCGCCCTTGAACAGGCGGAAATTCAGCCAGATGGCAACGAGGATGATTGTGCCGGTGACGATCGGCGTCAGGAAGGGCGACATGTGCGCCAGGATCAGGCCGTTGCCGATGACAGCGACGGTCAACGCGCCGAGCACGGTGCCGATGATCGTACCGCGCCCGCCGAACAGGCTGGTGCCGCCAAGCACCACGGCGGCGATGACATCGAGCTCGAAACCCTGGCCGGAATTGGACGAGCCGGAGCCCAGCCGCGCGGCCAGAATGACGCCGGCCGACGCTGCCGCCATGCCCGACAGGACATAGACGAAGAGCGTCATGAAGCGCGTATCGACACCGGCGCGGCGCACAGCCTCGGCGTTGGCCCCGATGCCGGTCACATAGCGGCCGAACGGCGTCTGGTTGAAGGCGAGATAGGCGATGGCCAGGACGACAAGGGCGAGCAATGCGGGTACCGGCACACCGAGGAACCAGGCCCTGCCGATGTTGACGAAGAAGCTCGTCGGCTCGACCGGGATCGAATAGCCGCCGGTGATCAGCAGCGCCACGCCACGGATGACCGAGAGCCCGGCAAGGGTGACGATGAAGGCCGGGATGCGCTCATAGGCGATGAAGAAACCCTGCAAGGCGCCGATCGCCGCGCCAAGCGCCAGCATGCCGACAACGACCAGCGGCCATGGCAGGCCGGCCTGCAGCGCAACGGCCGAAAGTGTCGCCGTCAGCGCCAGCACGGACCCAACCGAAAGATCGATGCCTCCGGTGGTTATGACGAAGGTCATCGCCGCCGCCACGATCAGCAGCGGCGCCGATTGGCGCACGATGTTGAGCAGATTGGGCGTCGTCAGGAAGGAACCGGTGACCAGCGAGAAGACCACGCAGACGACGATGAAGAACAGCGCGATGGAGACGACGCTGCCATTGGCTAGCGCCCCATCCTTCCAGGTGCTGTTGTGGGCACGTTTGGGCGGCGAGGCGCCGACACCGGCGGAGGTGACGTTCATGGCTGTACCCCCTCGTCGCGGCTGGCGCGCGCCGAGCGCGCGGTGAATTTCCGGCCGACGATCAGGTTGACGACCTCCTCGATGCTGGTGTCGCCGATCCTGCGTTCGGCGACGTTTCGGCCCTCATACATGACCTGGATGCGGTCGCAGACCAGGAACAGGTCTTGCAGCCGGTGCGTGATGAGAATGACGCTGACGCCGCGGGCGCTGACGGCGCGGATGAGGTCCAGCACCGCCTCGACTTCCGCCACCGCAAGGGCGGCTGTCGGTTCGTCCATGATCAGCACCGATGGATCGAAGGAGGCGGCGCGGCCGATAGCGATCGACTGGCGCTGGCCGCCGGACAGGTTCTCGACCTTGAGCCTGGTGTCGGCGATGACGATGCCGAGCCGGTCGAGCATCTCGCGCGTCTGGTCATGCATGCGTCTGTTGTCGAGAAAGGGGAGGCCGAGTACGTGGCGGCGAGGCTCGCGGCCAAGGAAGAGATTGCCCGCCACATCCACCGTGTCGCAGAGCGAAAGGTCTTGGTAGACCATCTCCACCCGTGCGGCGCGGGCATCGGCCGGCGAGGAAAAGGACACGGCCTTGCCATCGATCTCGATCGTGCCGGAATCCGGAATGACCGCTCCGGACAGAACCTTGCTCAAGGTGGATTTGCCGGCGCCATTGTCGCCGACCAGGCCAAGCACCTCGCCAGGTTTCAGGTTCAGCGAAACATCATCCAGCGTCTGGATAGGCCCGTATCGTTTGGAAATACCGGTCATCCTGACGCGGTAGGTCTCGCCATCGCTCATCATGGTTCCAGTTCTCAATGCGGCATGTTCAAACGGTCGCCGGGCTGCGCAACGACCACAAAGTCAATGCGCGGCCCGGCGGTCTGGGGAGGATCTTACTTGAACATGTCCTTGAACTGGCCGACATTTTCCTTGGTCACGATGGTGATCGGAACATTGATGATCGGATCGATCTTCTCGCCCTTCTTGAGCTTGCCGAAGGCTTCGATGGCAGCCTTGCCTTCACCGGCCGGATCCTGCTGGACGACGGCGATTACCCAGCCCTCTTCGAGGCCTTGCACCGCGGACTTGGTGAGATCCCAGCCGAACACCTTGACGTCGCCGGTACGGCCCTGGCTGGTGACGGCCGAAACGGCGCCGAGCAGGGCCGGCTCGCCGGTCGCATAAAGCGTCGTCATGTCGGCATTGGCCGTCATCAGGTTTTCGGAGGCCGACAGCGCCACGTCCTGCACGTTCTGGCCATCGACCGTGTCGAGGAAGGTCACCTTCTGGCCGCTCTCGGTGACAGCCTTCTTGAAGCCGTCCAGGCGCTGGTTCTGGATGAACGAATTAAGCGCGCCGACAACGCCGATCTTGGCGGTTCCGTTCAGCTTGGTCTTGACGTAGTCGGCGTAGAACTTGCCGATATCCTCGCCGGCCTTGGTGTTGTCGACGCCGACGAAGGCGACATTGTCGCCATTCGGAATCTGCGCGTCGATGGCAATCACCGGAATACCGGCGGCCTTGGCCGCGGTGATCGCGGGCTTCACGCCGTTGACATCGATGGCGACGAGAATGATGCCGTCGACTTTCTGGGTGATGTAGTTCTCGATCGCGTCGTTTTGCGCGCTCGGCACATTGTTGGCGTTGAAGATGACGAGGTCGACGCCGGCGGCCTTTGCCGCGGCCTTGGCACCGTCATTGATCTGGTTGAAGAACAGGGCTTGCTGGTTGATGGTGACCAGCGCATAGGTTTCGGCCATGGCCGAGGCGGAGCCAAGCGCGAGGGTCATGGCGATGGCTGCGGCGCAGCCTGAAAGGATCTTGATAAGACGCATTCCGGTTCCCCTTGGTTTTGCGGAAAAGGCCCTTGATCGGGCTCATCTGGCGCTGAGCGCAGACGCATAATTCAAGATACTTGATTTCTTGTCAAGTGACTTGAATTAGCGTCGGCGAAAGGAGAAGGGGGCTGGCCAGATCAGAATGTCGCCGGCGTATTCACCCAGAAAATGCTGGCGCGTTCGTCGCCGACATTGCGGTACCAGTGCGGCAGTTCCGAGTTGAAAACGAAGGAATCGCCGGCGGTCAGGCGAAACGTCTTTTCACCGACCATCAGTTCGATGGCGCCTTCCAGGAGATAGCCGACTTCCTCACCGGCATGCTGGATCGGGCCGGCGCTTTCTCCGCCCGCCTCGATGTGATGGATATTGCACTGCAGAAGGTGGCCCGGCGAATAGGGAATGACGCGTTCCAGGGATATACCTTCGCCGCGCCTGAGCGGATCGAGCGCAATCAACGGCCGTGCTCCGGCGCGAAAGACGATGCCTTCCTCGCCATCGGCTTCCTCGAACATCCAGCCGATATTGGTGCCGAGCACCTCGACGAGCCGGTGAAGCATGGGCAGCGAAGGTGAGACCTTGCCGTTCTCGACCTTGGAAAGCAGGCTTTCGGAGCAGTTGGCGGCGGCCGCGAGCGCCTTCAAGGTCAGGCCACGCGTCTGCCGGGAGAGCTTCAACCTTGTGCCGAGCCGTAACAGGCTGGTGGCTGTAGAGCGGTCGTCGCCGCCCTTGCTGTTGTGGGTATCGATCTTGTTCATTGGGGGGCGCGAACATCTCCGCTGGTCGGGCTGACTCGTAAAACCGATCCCGTGCGTTGTCCATCCTTGCGAAAAACAGACGATGCATCGGATCGAGCCAAGGACCCGTCCAGGCAGTCTCCGCGCCCCGCCGTATAACACCGGCGGGGCGGTGATCTCTTACGCGGCTTCGCGCTTCAAGGCCTGCGCCATGCAGTGGATGCCGCCGCCGGTCTTGGAGATTTCGCTCATGTCGACGGCCGCGACCTCGAAACCGCGCGCCTTGAGCTGGCCGATCAACGTCTGGCTGGAGGTCGGTGCGATGACCCTGTCCTTGCCGAGCGACATGAAGTTGCAGCCGAGCGCCATCGTGTCCTGGAAGGGAACGTCGATGATCTCGTGGCCCTTGCCCTTCAGCCAGTCGACGATGCCGGGTTCGGTGCAGGCTAAGCAGACCGCTGTGAGCTTTTCGGCGATCGGCACCACCATCAGGTCGATATGGACATAGTACTCGTCGATGAAGGCGATGCGGGTTTCCCAGCCCTCCTTCTCGAACCAGGCCTGCACCTGGCGGGCGCCTTCTTCCTGCGTGCGGGCGCCGCCGCAGCCGATCAGCACCACGCCGTCCTCGATGACGTTGAAGTCGCCGCCCTCGAAGGTGCCTGCCGTGACCATGTCGTAGATCGGGATGCCGAGCTTCTCGTAGGTGCGGATGGCGGCATAGTTTTCGCCGCGCCGCCACCAATTGGCCATGGCGGTGATGATGGCGCCGTAAGGCGTCATGACGCTGGAATCGCGGGAATAGACCTGCATCGGCAGTTCCGGCGTCGGCTCGTGCCAGTGGATGTTGACGCCGAAATGCTCATAGGCGGCGACCAGGTCCTTGTGCTGCGCCTGCGCGATCTGGACGTTGCAGGGCGCCTCGCGCAGATGCTTGCGCGACAGCGAGCTGGTCGACAGATGCCGCAGGAAATTCGGCGACCCCAGCAGCACGTCGGTCAGCACGTCGGTTTCGTTGGCGAAGCCCCATGATGTCAGCGGCTTGGTGCCGCCGGCCGGGTTGCGGCGCTGCAGCGAAAACGGCTCGGCGACGATGCGGTCATGAACGGTCATGCGGTTCTCCTCGTGGGCTTGTTCTCAAGAGTTGGTCGGGTCATGCGCTGTTCGGGATCCACCAGTCGCGGCCGCGCACCGTGGTGACATATTCCGGCCAGCGGAAGTTGATCGGCGGTTCGTAGTCGCAGAGCGGCGCGATCCAGTTGGTGCCGCCAATGCCGCCGCCGGTGCGGGTGACGAACTCGTCCATCGCCGCATCGCGGGCTTTTTCGTCCTCGAGCAGGCGCAGCGCCGCCAGCGCGACCGTCTTGGCCGCACAGGCAACCATCGGGTCGATGGTGGCGGAAATGCCGCCCAGCGCATTCATCACCCAGGAGGGATAGGTATGGCCATTCGACGAGCGCAGCGCCGGACGGGCGACGTAAAAGCGCGCGGTCGGCGCGTGCCAGCTCATGTCGGTGTAGTCGTCGGAGGTTGAATTCACCTGCGAGGGCGGCAGGTCGCGGCGCAGGATCGCCTCCGCCTCCTGTGGTGCGATCAGCCGCTCCAACTCGTCGATGAACGGGTTCTCGGTCGCGGTACCACCGGCATTGACCTGGATTTCGCGCCCGATCGCCCTGGCGGCCTCGTCCCAGCGGGGCGGCCCGACCGTCGATAGCGCCTCATAGGCAATCCCGGCCATGGCATGATTGGCCAAGCCGGGCCGCGACTTCGACACCCAGTGGCGCTCGTAACGGCAGCCGCTGATCGCGGCCGCCGCCGCCGCATTGCGGTCGAGCACGGCTGTCACCTGCTCGGCCATGCCAATGGTCGGCACGCGGATCATGTACTGGATTTCTGCCAGCCCCGCCGGCAGATTATCGGCGGTCGCCTGGCCGGCTGTCAGGATCGCCTCGCTGATCGACCAGCCGCCCTGGTGCGGCAGCATGGAATCGCGCAGCGCCTTGGAAGCCATGTACATCGTCATCAGCGCGTCGTTGGCGCCGGGGGCGCGGACCGCCGAATGCGCCTGCGGGATCGGTGCGCCGTCGCCTGCGCGAACCCAGTTTTCGGGTTCGTCGCACACAAAGCGGAAGATCATGGCGTAGGCTGCCCCACAATGCGTGTCCCAGCGCGCCGTATTGCAGAGTGGCAGCATGTAGAAAGGGTGGAACGAGATCATGCCGGCAAGGCCGTCATAATAACCCTTGGCCGCATGGATCGGTTTCGATCCGCGCACCTTTTCAGCCGGCTCGCCGGTAAAGCGCAACGTGCCTGGGATGCCGTGGTGTTGCATCGCCGCCTTGGTGGCCAGCAGGCCGCCGAGGCTTGCCATGCCCAACCCCGAATGCGGATCGGTGTGGCCGCCGGCCTCGACGCCAAGGCCGGGCCGCGGTTGCTTCACCGTCACCGCGTCCTGGCAGTTGCCGGGCACGGCATCATATTCGGCATACAGGCCGATCGTCGGTCCGGCGCCATTCGTCCAGTGGGCGCAGAAGGCGGTCGGCATGCCGCCGGAACCTTCCTCGACGGTAAAGCCTTCCCGCTTCAGTCGCTCCACATACCATGCGGCCGACTGGTATTCGCGCCAGGCGGTCTCGCCGAAATCGAAGATGGTGCGCGTCCAAGCCGACAGCAGCGGCTGGATGCCGTCGAGGCAGGCAAGGGCGGTCTCTTGCGCCGATGTCGTCACCGGTTTGTCCATGCATCAAAGAAAGCAGTGAAGCGGCTCGCCAAAAAGTGATATGTTTTCCCGGTTCATGCAAATTCGGTTCACCTCTTGAGAATTCCATCCACACAGGCGCTGCGCGCCCTCGACAGTTTCGCCCGCCACGGCAGCGTCTGGCGTGCCGCCGACGAACTGCACCTCACCCGCAGCGCGGTGAGCCACCAGTTGCGGTTGTTGGAGCGCGATCTCGGCTTCGATCTGCTGCAGCGCATCGGCAAGGGGGTGGCGCTGACGCCGCGCGGCCAGCGCTACGCCGCCGATGTCAGGAAGGCGCTGACCGTGCTCGGCGACGCGGGAGCGCAGACGAACGGCGCCGGCGTCGGCGGCTCTTTCGCCATTTCCTGCCCGCCAGGCTTCGCCTCCATGTTCCTGTGCACCCATATCGGCGAGTTCCAGCAGATGTACCCTGACGTGGCGCTCTCGGTGCTGACGCCGCGCCGGCTCGATGACGTCTCGAACCCGGACGCCGACGCCTTCATCGCCTTCGGCGTCGGCAACTGGCCGAACCGGGCGGTGGAGCTGCTCTGCGAAGTCCACTTCACGCCGCTCTGCAGCCCGACATTGCTCAACAAGGTCGGCGGCTTTTCCAAACCGGCGGACGTGCTGCGCGCCAACCTTCTGCATCTCTCCGACACCGAGGACTGGGCGCGCTGGCTGGCGCTGTCCAAGGTGGAAAACCCGGATACCGAAGGCGGCATCTTCTTTTCCGACATGAACCTCGTCTTTTCGGCAGCGGTCGCCGGCCAGGGAATTGCCATGGGCGACGAGCTGACCGGCCGCCGGGCGCTCAGCGAAGGCCGGCTGGTCAAGCCGTTTGAAGCTTCCGTGCCCTCGCCACGCTCCTATTTCCTGGTCTTCGAGCATGCCAAGGCCAGTCATCCCGTGCTCAACGCCTTCAGCGACTGGCTCAGGGCGAAGCTGTCGGAGAGCCGACTCTAATCTCCCCCGGAGGGGAAGATTGGACGCGTCCCAACTGCCAGACGTGAATCAAATTTGCCGATCAAGCGAAAACTATTCGGTTGCGGTGAGCCGCCAGCCTGCCTACGATTTCACCTGGGACTGAGGAAGAGGCAGGATGCAGCAACCCGGCCGGGCCGCAGAGATCAAGGCAATCGGAATCGGCAAGAGCTTCGGCTCGTTCCGTGCGTTGGACAATCTGTCGCTCAATATCGGCCGCGGCGAGTTCCTGACGCTGCTCGGCCCTTCTGGTTCGGGCAAGACCACCTTCCTGATGGTCCTGGCCGGCTTCGTACAGCCGACCGAAGGCAAGCTTTTCAGCGACGGCACCGACATCACCGACCGCCCGGCCGAGCAGCGCGCCGCCGGCATGGTGTTCCAGGGCTATGCGCTGTTCCCGCATATGAGCGTCGAGGCCAACATCGCCTTCCCGCTCAAGGTGCGCAAGAAATCGGCCGCAGACATCAAAAAGCGCGTCGGCGAGATGATCGAGCGCGTCGGCCTGATCGGCCATGAGAAGAAACTGCCCTCGCAGCTCTCCGGCGGCCAGCAGCAGCGCGTCGCGCTGGCCCGCGCACTGGTGTTCGAGCCGGGCGTGCTTCTGCTCGACGAGCCGTTCTCGGCTCTGGACAAGAGCCTGCGCGGCCAGATGCAGGCCGAGATGAAGCGCCTGCACCAGGAAACCGGCACCACTTTCGTCTTCGTCACCCACGACCAGAGCGAGGCGCTGGCGCTGTCCTCGCGCGTCGCCATCTTCAACCACGGCAAATTGCTGCAGGTCGGTGCGCCGGACGAAGTCTACGACCGGCCGGATAACCGCTTCGTCGCCGAATTCCTCGGCGAGATCAACATGCTGCCGCTTAAGGGGGTCAAGCCCGCCGACAATGGCTCGACGGGCCTTTGCGAGGACCGCGCGGTCAATATGCACTGCAAGGCTGAAAAGGTCCGTGGTGACGCCATCCTGGCGATCCGGCCCGAGCACATGTCGATCGCGCGCGAAGCGGCCGCCGGCGAAAACGGCATTGCGGCGACCGCCATCGCCTCCACCTATCTGGGTGCCGCCACCAAGCTCGATCTGACCACACGCCAGGGCGCCAAGGTGACCGTCTCGGTGCCGAACGAGGTTGCCGCCGCGGCACTCAGCAAAGGCAATTCCGTCTGGCTGACCTGGCCGGCGGAAAAGGGTTTCCTCCTTCCGGACGGAGGACAATGAGCGCCGGCGCGGCCTGACCCGCCGCGCCGGCTTCCGGACTGAAATCAACGAAAACAAAGGGGAACTGACATGAACGACACCAAGAAAAACGCCATCGACACGCTGTCCGAAAGGACCAGACGCGGCGAGATCTCGCGCCGCCAGTTCACGCAGCTGGCAGCCCTCGTGCTCGCCGGCACGCCGATGCTGCTGCGCTCGACCGGAGCCCTTGCCGCGGCCAAGGAACTGGTGCTGGTCAACTGGGGTGGCGACGCCATCACCGCCTATGATGCGGCCTACGGCCAGGCCTTCACCAAGGACACCGGCATCACCGTCAAGATGGACGGCTCGGGCCCGACCGAGGGCGCCATCTCGGCGCAGTTCAAGAGCGGTGCGCCGACCTGGGACCTGGTCGACGTCGATCCGTTCTCGGCCATCACGCTCGGCGCACAGGGCGCGCTCGAACCGATCGACTACAACATCGTCGACAAGAAGAAGATGCGCCCCGGCTTCGGCTGGGAATATGCCGCCTCGACCTACTTCTTCTCCTATGTCATCGCCTATGATTCCGAGAAATACGGCAGCAATGCCCCGACCGGCATGGCCGACTTCTTCGACGTCAAGAAGTTCCCCGGCAAGCGTTCCCTCTACAAATGGGGCGTGTCGAGCTGGGAAGCGGCGCTTTTGGCCGACGGCATCGCGCCGGCTTCGCTCTATCCGCTCGACCTCAAGCGGGCGCATGACAAGATCGCCGCCTTCAAGGAAAACGTCGTCGCCTACTGGGGCGGCGGCGCCGAGAGCCAGAGCGTGCTGCTCAATGGCGAAGCCTCGATGGCCATCGTCTGGTCGACCCGTGCCTCGCTGATCGAGCAGGATTCCGGCGGCAAGATCAAGTTCATCTGGGACCAGGGCCTGATCTCGCCCGGCGCGCTGGCCGTGCTCAAGAACAATCCCGGCGGCAAGGACGCGGCGATGAAGTTCATCGCCAGCGCACAGGATCCGCAAAAGCAGCTCGTCATGTTCGACAAGCTCGGCCAGGGCCCGGCCAACCCGGCGGCCGATGCGCTGATCCCCGCCGACAAGAAGCGCATCAACCCGGTCGATCCCGAAAACATGAAGAAGCAGATCGCACTCGACATGGATTGGTACGCCAAGAACTACGGCGCGGCGCTCGACGAATACACCAAGATCATCTCCGCCTGAGAGCGGGATGCTGATCTGAGATGAGAGGCGTTCTCTCCGACAGGATGGGCGCGGCGCTGTTGATGGCGCCGCTGCTCCTGTTCCTCGTCCTGGCCTATGCCTGGCCGTTTCTCGGCGTGGTGAAGTGGAGTTTTACTCTGCCGACGCCGGGGCTTGGCCAATATGATGCCTTGCTCACCGACGATCTGGTCCAGTCGGTGTTCATCCGCACGCTGCGCATCGCGGCGATCGTCACAGTTGTTTCCGTCGCCGCCGCCTACGCCATCACGGTCGTCTGGGTGCGTGGCAGCCCGGCGCAGCGCCTCATCGCCGAATTCTGCATCCTGGTGCCGTTCTGGATCTCTGTGCTGACCCGTGCCTTTGGCTGGGTGGCGCTGTTGTCCAATCGCGGCCTGATCAACACCTGGCTGCAATCGATCGGTTTCATCTCCGAACCGCTGACCCTGGTGCGCAATGAGTTCGGCGTCGTCGTCGGCATGACGCATTTCCTCATTCCTTTCGCGGTCTTTCCGCTGGCGTCCGCCATGCGCAGCCTCGACGACCGCGTGCTGCTTGCGGCGCGCGGGCTTGGCTCCAGCCGCACGCGCACCTTCTGGACGGTGTTCGTGCCGATGACACGCTCCGGCATCATCGGTTCGGCGCTCATCGTGTTCGTCTTCTCGCTCGGCTTCTTCGTCACGCCGGCAATCCTCGGCGGCGGCCGCAGCGTGATGATCGCCGAACTGATCTATCTCAGGATCTTCCAGAGTCCGGACTGGGGGCTGGGGGCTGCGATCAGCGTCGTGCTGGTGCTGTTCGTCGGCGCGCTGATGGCGCTGCTGTTCCGCTATGTCAGACCGAAGCAGTTGATTTGATGCCGACCTATCGCCCCGGTCCCGTCTCGCTGATCCTCGCCGCCCTTGTGGCGCTGTTCCTGCTGATGCCGCTGCTTGCGGTCATCCCGGTGTCGCTGACGCCGAGCCGCATGCTGGCGATGCCGACGGGCGAACTGTCGCTGCGCCACTATCGCTCGCTGATCGAGGATCCGCGCTGGCTCCAGTCGATCCTGCTGTCGATCCGTATCGGCATCGTCAGCAGCGCGATTTCCACAGTGCTGGCGCTCTGCTTCAGCCTCGGTGTGTGGATGTTCCAGCCCCGCTTTACCGCGGCACTGGTCGGTTTCGTGCTGTTGCCGATGGTGGTGCCGCCGGTGGTGTCGGCGATCACGCTCTACTTCCTGCTGACCTCGATCTCCGGCTTCAGCTCGTACTTCGGCTACGACACCTGGCTCGGCGTCGCCATGGCCCATTCGGTGATGACGGTGCCCTTCGCCACCGTGTTGATCCTGGTCTCGCTCAGCCAGCTCGACCGCCGCATCGACCTTGCCGCGCGCGGCCTTGGCGCAACTGTCTGGGAGCGTGCTACCCGCATCATCGTGCCCAACATCAAGTTCGGCATCATCACAGCAGCGCTTTTGTCCTTCGTACTGTCCTGGGAAGAAATCGGCGTCACCCTGTTCATCACCTCGGTCAATGCCATCACGCTGCCCCGCCTGATGTGGATGGGCCTGCGCGACAACATCGACCCGGCGATCGCCGCCCTTTCGGTGATCCTAATCATCATCACGGTGCTGGTGCTGGCGGTGCGCAGTGTGATGACCAGGCAGCGCGCCGGGCACTAGGCCGTGAACTCATAAATGCTGGATCAGTGAGACGCTGGAAAGCAGTCACCCGTCGGCCTACAATCTGACTATGCCGTTCGCTCGCAAATTGATTCTTCACGTTCCGGTATCAGATGAGACCTT
>NZ_QZXA01000019.1 GCF_003601985.1 Mesorhizobium jarvisii | reverse complement strand
GATCGGCTGTTGTCGCGGCTTTCGCCAATCTCCAACGTTGCTGAGAAGAGTGGGGCGCCAAAGCTGCTGATCTCCCCCCTCGTGGGGGAGATGTCCGGCAGGACAGAGGGGGGCGTCGTAGGGCGCAGCGCTTCATTTCATACCCACCCCTCATTGCCGCCCCCGCATCGTAATAAACGCCCCGAACATCACCACGGCCACCATGATGGCGCCTTCGATGATGGCGGTGACGTTGGGGTCGATGGCGAGCAGGGTGAGGTCGGTGCGCACCAGGCGCAGCACGAAGACGGCGACGATGGGGCCGAGCAGGCCGCCCTTGCCGCCGCCGAGCGCCACGCCGCCCAGCACCACGGCGGCAACGCTGGCCAGGAGGTAGGGGCCGGGGATGGGCGCGCCGATGCCGGTGCTCATGGTCAGCGCCAGGCCGCCAAAGGCGGCGAACAGGCCCGACAGCGCATAGGCGATGATGCGGGTGCGCTTGACCGGCACGCCTGAGCGGAACGCCGCCAGCTCGCTCGAGCCGATGGCATAGATGGACAGGCCAAGGCGCGAGCGCCTGAGCGGTATCCATATCACGCAGAGGCAGACGATCAGCACCAGCAGTGCCTTCGGGACCCAGGCGTCGATGGCGTCGGGCAGGCCCGGGATCGGCACGGTGCCTGAGATCAGCGCCTTCAGCCATTCGGCGGCGGCGCCGCCCGGCGCGTCGAGCACCAGCAGGGCGGCGCCCTGCAGCACGAACAGCATGGCGAGCGTGACGACGATGTCGGGCACGCGGGTGACGACGATCAAGAGGCCGTTGAGCGCGCCGAGGACGAGACCCATGGCGAGCACGAAGGGCACCACGAACAGCGCGTATTCCTCGCTAGCGCCCGCCATCATCGAGGCGGCGGTGACGCTGGTCAGCGCCATCATGGCGGCGACCGACAGGTCGATGCCGCCGGCGATGACCACCACCGTCTGCGCCGCGACCGCGAAGGCATAGGGCAGCACGGCCCGCGCCAGCGAGCCGAAATCGCCGCTGCCATAGCCGGGCTGGATGATCCTGGTGGCGATGAACAGCACGATGAGCAGGGCGAACAGGCCGATGACCCAGCCCTGGCGGCGTAGGAAATGGCTCATGGCGCCGTCCCCGAAGACGGGGACTGGGGATCGGCCAATATGCCGATATCGGCCTTGGCGCCGCGCGGCAGGCCGTAGGCGGCGCGCATCAGTGCCGGCTCGTCGGCCTCCTCCACGGCGAAAATGTCGACGAGACGGCCGCCGAAGATGACGATGACGCGGTCGCAGACGCGCTGCACCTCTTCCAGTTCCGAGGTGTAGAACAGCACCGACTTGCTGTGGCCGGCGAGCTCGCGCAGCAGCTTGTAGATCTCCTGCTTGGTGCCGACATCGATGCCGCGCGTCGGGTCGAAGCACAGGATGGTGCGGGCGTCCGCCGCGATCCAGCGGGCGATGGTCACCTTCTGCTGGTTGCCGCCCGACAGGCGCTGCACCTCGCCCTGCGCGCGGGTGTCGATCTGCAGCCGCTCGATGGCGCTGAGCACCTTTGCGCGCTCGCGGCGCATGGGGATAGGTCCCCAGTTGCGCAGCGCCGCACTGAAGGGCAGCGCGATGTTTTCACGCACCGAGCGCTGCATGGCGAGCGCCTCGGACCGGTCGCCCGGCACATAGGCGATGCCCGAGCGGATGGCGTCGATCGGGTGCGAAAACTTCACTGGGCTGCCATCGACCTCGATCGTGCCGCCCGAGGGGCGGATCGAGCCGGCAAGGGCTGCGAACAATTCGTCCTGGCCCTGGCCTTCGAGCGCCACGACGCCGGCGACTTCGCCATCCCTGAGATCGAAGGAGACGTCGTTGAGCTTGGCGCCGACGCGCAGATTGTGCACGGAGAGCCGCGGCCGGGCAGGGGTGGGTGCCGCCTTCTCGGCGGCGCTGCGCGCGGCGACATGGGTTTTCACGATGCGGGTGCCGAGCATCAGCTCGACGATCTTTTCCTCCACGCCCGGCACGATGTCGACGACGCCGACGGTCTCGCCGTCGCGCAGCACGGTGGCGCGGTCGCACAGCGCCGAGATCTCGACGAAGCGGTGCGAGATGAAGATGACGGCGCGACCGGCATCGCCCTGGCGGCGCACCACTTCCAGCACTTTTTCGGCAAGGTTGGCGGGCAGCGCGGCCGTCATCTCGTCGAGCAGCAGCACGTCAGGCTCGACAGCCAGGGCGCGCGCGAGGTCGAGCACGCGCAGCACGGCCAGCGGGATGTCGCGCGCGGTGTCGCGCAGGTCGAGGTCCGCAATGCCGAGCTCGCGCACCCAGGCGCGGAACGGCTCGACCGGCGTGCCGGTCAGCCGCAGATTGGACAGGACGTCGAGATCGGGGATCAGCGACGGCTCCTGGTAGACGGGCAGCAGGCCCGCGCGGCGCGCGGCGGCGGGCGAGCGTATGTCGCGCGCCTCGCCCCGGATCAGGATGCGTCCGGCATTGGCCGATATCGCGCCGGTCAGGATCTTCACCAGCGTCGACTTGCCGGCGCCATTGGCGCCCATCAGCGCATGCACTTCGCCCGGCAGGACGGAGAGCGACGCGTTGCGAAGGGCGGCAACCGCGCCGTAGTTCTTGGCGACGCCAGTGGCGTCGAGGAGGGGGCTTTGCGGCAACGGGTTTGTTGTCAAAATGTGTTGTTCTCGATCTCTGCGGCGGTGCGGCAAGTCGGCCGAAGGCGGCGACTTTCCTTCCCCCCTTGTGGGGGAAGGTGGATCGGCGCGTAGCGCCGAGACGGATGAGGGGTGTTCCAGCGGAGTGAGACGTCGGCATTCCCTGGAGCACCCCTCATCCGACCTCGCTTCGCGAGGCCACCTTCTCCCACAAGGGGAGAAGGAAGAAGCGCGTCCAGCCCTTACTCGCCCGGCCCCTTGCAGGCCACGATCTGGTCCTTCGTATACGTCGTCCAGTCCGGGATCGAGATCGAGACCGGCCATTCGGGGCTGAGCGACGGGTCGGCGGCAGCCTTCAGATTGGCCTTGCCTTCCTCGGTGGCGTTTTCCCAGAGCTGCGGCTGCACCAGAACGGTCTGCTGTGCCGGCTTCTTGCCGTCGAGGATCTGCAGCGCCAGCGTCACGCCCGCGCCGCCGATCGAGCCGGGGTTGGTGACGGCAGCGCCGACGAGGCCCTTTACCGAGCTCAGCTGGCCGACGAAGCCGGCATTGTCGGCACCGACGATCGGCACCAGCGGCGCCTGCGATTCCACCAGCGCGTCGACGATGACGTTGTCGATGCCGGAGGTCCAGATGCCGTTGATCGGCGTTCCCGTCGACAGGAAGGAGAGGATCTGCTGCTTGGCCTGGTCCTGCTGCCAGCCGGTGAAGACTTCCTGCGCCACCTTCACGTCGGGGAATTCGGCCAGCGCCTTCTTGAAGCCTTTGTCGCGGTCGGAGTCAGCCGAAGCGCCGGCGGCGCCGCGCATGTAAAACACCTCGCCCTTGCCGCCCATCTGCTGGAACAGCCATTTGGCGCCGAGATAGGCATATTCCTCCTGGTTGTTGGAGATGATGTAGGCCGACGGCTCGGTGACCGCCTGGTCGACGGCAACGACGACGATGCCGGCCTTGGTGGCTTCCTCCAGGCCCGCCTTGATGCCGGCCGGATCGGCCGGGTTGACGACGATGGCGTCGACCTTGGCGCTGATCAGGTTGCGGATGTCTTCCAACTGGCCGGCGGCATCGGTGTTGCGGTGGGCGATGTTGAGTTTCGCCACTTCGCCGGAAGCCAGCGCCTGCGCCTTCATGGCGCACACCATCTCCTCGCGCCAGCCATTGCCCTGCACGGTGTTGGAAATGCCGATCGTGTATTTGCCGGCGGCCGACGAGACGCCCATTGAGGCCAGCAAGGCAGCGCCCGCAAGGAGCGGGACCATGGTCAGGATTTTCTTCATTTCAGACTTCCTCCACATTGTTTTTCAGTTTCAGTTCCAAGTCGTTGAGACATGCCGTTCAGAAAGAGAGTCAGGCGGCTCAACTCGTTGTTCTCCGCATGTCGTTACCGGCATGCTTTTCACTTGACGTAGGGTCGCAGAACGTCGCGGGCGAGCAGAAAACCCCGCTTCACCTGCTCGTCGCTGCTTTCAAACCGCCTGTCCTCATGTTCGATGATGACCGATCCGTCATAGCCGGCGCGGTAGAGGCCGGAGAAGAAGCCGCTCCAGTCGACATCGCCCAGCCCCGGCATGCGCGGCACCTGCCAGCCTATCCCGGCCGAGAGGATTCCGCGCTCGTACAAACCATCATGATCAATCATCAAATCCTTGGCGTGGACATGCAGCATGTAGGGGCCGAATTCCCTGATGAAGCGGGCCTGGTCGATCATCTGCCAGACCAGGTGCGAGGGGTCGAAATTCATGCCGATATCGCCGCCCCAGGTCTCCAGGATGCGGCGCCAGACCTGCGGCGAATAGGCGATGTTGTGCCCGCCCGGCCATTCGTCATAGCTGAAGATCATCGGGCAATTCTCGAAGGCAAGCTTGATGCCATGGCCGCGTGCAAAAGCGACGATTTCGGGCCAGACTTTCAGCGCGTCCTGCCAGTTGACGTCGACGGTCTTGGACGCATCGCCGCCGCAGAAGGTGTTGACCACGGGCACGCCCATATTGGCGGCCAGCACGATCACCTTCTTCAGATGGCCGATCACCGCCTCGCGATGCGCGGCGTCGGGATGCAGCGGATTGGGGTAGTAGCCGAGGCCTGAGATGGTCAGGTGCCTTTCCGCCAGCGAGGCGGTGATTTCTTTCGCCTTTGCGGGCGAGGTGGAGGCAGCGTCGATATGGCTGGTACCGGCATAGCGCCGCGTCGCACCGGAGGTTTTCGGCCAGCAGGCGATTTCCAGCGCCTCGAAGCCGGCAGAGCTGGCCCAGGCGGCGACATCGGCAAGCGGCGTCTCCGCGAAGGGTGCGGTGAGCAGTCCAAGTTTCATAGTGCCTCCCCTAGCCGTGTCTTCACGGTCGATGTTTATAATGCCTATTGTTTGGATCGTTTCAACCTTGCGGCCTCATCATGTTCGAGACTGTGCCGGACAGCCGCCATCGGATCGTCCGAAAGCAGCTCGCCCAGCGCCGAAGTCACGGCCGCGCGAAACGCAGCGTTCGCGGCAATGCCAGGGTCGAAGATCGTGTCGATGGCAAGGATGGCCGAAGCCAGAGCCGGTGCATCGCGGCCAGTGGCGTCGGCGATCTCGGCGACTTTGCCGGCATAGGGATCCGACACCGGCCAGCGTTTGCCGAAGCGGTCCGAGGCCTGGATCAGATAGGCCATCCAGCCGGCGACCGGCACCGACAGCAAGCCGATGGAGGCGCCCTGGCGCAGCCGGTCGCGGATCGGGTTGAGCAGGCGTTGCACGATCTTCTGCGAGCCATCGGTGGCGATCTGGTGGTTGCGGTGGCGGATCGCCGTGTTCTTCAGCCGGCCGAGGCTCTGCTCGACATAGGCCGGTGGATCCATGCCGGGCACCGGCATCAGCGTCGGCAGCGTCTGCTCGACCAGCATGCGCCTGATGAAGGCCGACAGCAGCGGGTCGGCGATGGCATCCGATGTATGCTCCAGCCCGGCCAGCACGCCGAGCGTGGCGAGCGTCGTCTGGGCGCCGTTCAGCACCCGCATCTTGAGATGCTCGAACGGCGTGACGTCGTCGACGAAGGTCGCGCCGACCAGGTCCCAGCGCGGCACGCGGCCGGCGAATTTCTGCTCGATCACCCATTGCCGGAACGGCTCGCCGACGGCGACGGCGGCGTCGCGGTAGCCGAACCATTGCTCGACACTGTCGAGATCATCCTGCGTCACCGCCGGCGCGATGCGGTCGACCATGGCCGACGGGAAGGCGGCATTGGCCGCGATCCAGTCGGCAAGGCCATTGCCGCGCCGTTCGGCAAAGCTCCGCACGACGGTTTCCAGGATGACGCCGTTGGCCGGGATGTTGTCGCAGGAGAGCAGCGTCAGGGGCCGGCCATGCGTGGCCCGCCGCAGCTCCAGCGCCCGCGCGAGGATGCCGGGCACGCTGCGCGGCGCATGAGGGTTGCCGAGATCATGGACGATGTCGGGATGATCGAGATCGAGCGCGCCGCTCGACGGGATGTGGCAATAGCCTTTCTCCGTCACGGTCATCGTCACCAGTTCGATATCGCGCGAGGACAGCACCGTGAGTGCCGGTGCGGCACTTGCCTGGCTGTCCACCACCTTCACGATGCTGCCGATGACGCGAGCCTCGATATGGCTGTTTTCGCGAATCAGCCTTGTGTAGAGCCCGCTCTGCCGACCGAGCGTGTCGGCAAGGGTGGGCGGACGGATATTGATGCCGACAACGCCCCAGCGGTCGAACTGGCGCGCCAGCAAATCATCGGTGTATTCGGCCTGGTGGCAGCGGTGGAACGCGCCGACGCCGAGATGCGCCATGCCAGGCGCAAGAGTTGCCCGGTCATATCCAGGCGTCCGGACAGCGGCCGGAAGCTGGTCCAGCAAGGCCGGCCCGAGCGTTTCCGGCGCTGTCGAAGCGGCGTTCACCGGTTCGCCCCGATCACCGACTGCTCCTGGTCGATCACGGCGCCGGTCATCGGCCCGGCCGCGTCGGAAAGCAGGAAGACGGCAAGGTTGGCGATATCGTCCGGCTTGAGCAGCCTGCCGAAAGGCTGCGCGGCATTGGCGGCGTCGAGCCAGCCCGGACCGTGGCCCAGCGTCTCGGACTGCATCACGCGTTCGGCCGGCGTGTCGGTCCAGCCGACATTGATGCCGTTGACGCGGATGCGGTCGAAACGGTGGGCGTTGGCGGCGTTCTTGGTCAGCGTCGCAAGCGCACCCTTGGTGGCGGAATAGACGGCGAGTTCGGGGGAGCCGCAATGGGCGTTGATCGACAGGATGTTGACGATGGCGCCGGGCTCCCCGCGCTTCCTCATGTCGGCAATCGCCGCCTGCATCAGGAAGAACGGCGCGCGCGCATTGACGGCGAACAGCGAAGCCCAGTCGTCGAGGCTGGCATCGAGGAAGGAAGCGCGGTCGGTCAGGCCGGCGGCGTTGACGAGGCCATCGATGCGGCCGAAGCGGTCGATGCAGGCCTGCGCCAGCAGGACAGGGGCCTGCGGGTCTCCAAGGTCGGCGGCGACGAAGACGGTCGGCGTCCCGATGGCCGACAGTTCCGCCGCCACGGCGTCGCCGCGTTTGCCGTCGCGACCGGTGATCAGCAGCCCGCCGGCGCCGGCGTGCGCCAGCGCCTCGGCGATGGCGCGGCCGATGCCTTGCGTCGCGCCGGTGACCAGCACGACCTTACCTTGGAGATGAAGCTCCATTCCTCCTCCCGGAACAAAGTTTCTATTTTTTAAAATATGGAACGGCAATTCCCGATAGTCAATTGTGCCAGCAGCGCCTCATGCGCCGCGTTTTGCCGCGACGCCTTGGACCAGCGCCATGCCGACCGCCAGAGACGCCGCCAGCGAGCGGAAGCCGGCGAAGTCGGACTCCACGACTTCCAGCCAACTGTCCGACAAAGCGATCAGCGGGCTGAAGGTGCTGTCGGTGATGGTGACGATGCGGGCCTTGCGTTCATGCGCCACCGCGACAAGGTCGGGCGTGATCGAATTGTAGGGGCTGAAGGAAACGGCCAGCACGGCATCTCGGCCGCCGATGCAGCCGACCTGGTCGAGCGCGGAGGAGCCGACATTGTCGACCAGCACATTGCGCACGCCTTGCTGCGACAAGGTCAGCGACAGATAGGCGGTGACCGGGAAGGCGCGCTTGGAGCCGATGACATAGATCAGCTCGGCCGCCGCCAGCAGCGTCACCATCTTCTCGAAGCTCTCGACGTCGAAGCCGGTCTCGATACGGCCGAGCGAGGCCTGCGAGGCGCCGACCATGCCGCGCAGGAAATGCATGGCGGCGTTGGGTTCGACCTCGGCGCGCGGCTCGCCGCGCGCTTCCGGCCAGGAGCCCTTTACGTGTTCCTTGAACAGGCCCTGGAAATCGGAAAAGCCGGAATAGCCGAAGATCTGGGCAAAGCGCACCAGCGTCGAGGGCTGCACGCCCGCCTGTGCCGCCACCTGGGCGATGGTGCCGAGTGCGACATCGCTCGGATGCTGCCACATGAAGATCGCCACCTGGCGCAGCCGCTTGGGAAAATGCACGGTGCCGGAGGAGAGCACGGCGCGCAGTTCCTCATAGGTCTGCGGCTTGATGTAGCCCAACGCCGCCAGCGAGCGCCCGCGCTTGCGCGTCGCCGCCTCGTCGGCATGAGATCGTCCCGAAGATTTGCCCGCCCCACTCATGATCGCAGGCTAGTGTGGCACAATCGTATTACAATACGGAAATTGGAAATTGTGTTCGAAAGTGTTAGGCCTCACCGTCGTCATCCTAGGGTCTGCGCCGCGTCGCTGCGCTCCTTGCTCCGCCCCAGGATGACGAAGTGATAGGTGGAGGAGAAAACATGGTCTACGCAACATCGGACGGGTCGGCGGGCAAGCGCCTGAGGGTCGGCATGGTCGGCGGCGGCCGCAATGCCTTCATCGGCGCCGTGCATCGGCTGGCCATGCGACTCGACGACCAGATCGTGCTGGTGGCCGGTGCGCTGTCCTCCGACCCGGAGAACGCCGCCGCCTCGGCCGCCGAGATCGGCATCGCGCCGGAGCGCAGCTATGCCGATTATCACGCCATGGCGCTGGCGGAAGCCGGGCGCCCTGATGGCATCGAGGCGGTCGTCATCGTCACGCCCAACCATCTGCACGCACCGATTGCCACCGCCTTCCTCGAGGCGGGCATCGATGTGATCTGCGACAAGCCGCTGTCGACGACGCTCAGCGACGCCGAGGCGCTGGTGACGCTGGCGCGCGCCAAAAAACGCCGCTTCGTCGTGACGCTGAACAACACCGGCTACGCCATGGTCCGGCAGGCGCGCGAAATGGTGATGGCGGGCGAACTCGGGCGGATCGTGTCGGTGCATGGCGCCTACATCCAGGACTGGCTGACCAAGCCGATCGACGCCGAGGGCCAGAAGCAGGCGGAATGGCGCACCGATCCGGCGCGGGCAGGGCAGTCGGCGGTGCTGGCCGATATCGGTGTGCATGCCTTCAATCTGGCGAGCTATATCTCAGGCTGCGAAGCCGAGGCGGTGTCGGCGGACCTGTTCACCGCGGTGCCCGGACGCCGGCTCGACGACAATGCGCATGTCATGGTGCGCTGCGCGGATGGAGCACGCGGCACGATCCTGGCCAGCCAGACCTCGCCCGGCCACTACAACGATCTGTCCGTTCGCATCTATGGCGACAAAGCCGGGCTCGAATGGTCGGGCGGGCGGCCGGAGGAACTGCGCTTCTCGCGCTATGGCGAGGAAACCCGCACGCTGGTGCGCGGCGGCCATGGTTCGACCGAGGAAAGCCGGCGCGTCTCGCGCATGCCGGCGGCGCATCCGGAAGGCTATATCGAGGCCTTCGCCAATTTCTACCGCGACGCCGCCGACATCATCCGCGCGCATCGCTCCGGTGGCGTGGTCGATGCCGCGCGTGCGGCGCGGGTGCCGGACGTCGTCGATGGCGCGCGCGGCGTGAAGTTCGTCGCGGCGGCGGTGGAGTCGAATGCGGCGGGCGGCGCGTGGACTGCGGCGCGGTTTGCGGGGTGACAGCCGATCTCCCCTACGAAGGGAGATTGGCAGCTTTGCCGCCGGCAATCACCCGATCCCCAGCCGCTTCGCCAGATCCGACAGCATCGGGCGCTGGCCCTGCAGAAGTTTTACCTCCGCCTCCGGCAGGCTGAACCAGCCGGCCCTGTCGACCTCCGGAAATTCTTTCATCGACCCAGATCGCGGCGGCCATTCCATGGTGAAGCTGTTGCTCTTGATCGTGGCGACATCGATCTCGGTGCTAGCCTCGACCGACCAGGCAATGACGATCTTGCCGCCCGGTTGCTTGTAGTCGCCGAGGCGCGCGAAGGGGCCGTCGATTGTGATGCCGAGCTCTTCCCCGGTCTCGCGTTGCGCTGCCGCCAGTTCGTCCTCGTCCTCGTCGACGAGGCCTTTCGGGATCGACCAGGCGCCGTCGTCCTTCTTTGCCCAGAACGGGCCGCCCGGGTGAACCAGAAGCACCTGGATATCCCCATCGTTTCGACGATAAATCAGCAGGCCCGCACTGCGTTTTGCCATTTTTGCATGTCCGTTTGCGGCGCCGGTGCGAGGCCCGCCGATTCTTGAGTCGATCATGCGTGCTGAACTTGCACCGGGAAATTGCGACGCTATGTCAGATGCATCTGCATTGCACCTCATCCGCGAGTTCGGCAATCTGATAGCATCGATTCTGGGGCGGCGTCGAAATCAGTTGGGGCGTCCGGAATGCAACTCGGTCTGATCGGCTACTACAGCGATTTCGTGGTCTATCCGCTGGTGATCGCCCTTCTGGGCGTGGCCGGGCTGATCGAGGCCGGGGAGGAGAGTGCGCCGGACTGGATCGGCACGGTGGTGATCTGTCTCGGCCTTTGGACGTTGATCGAATACGTCCTGCACCGCTTCGTCCTGCATCATGTTCCCTACATCAGGGATCTGCACGACCGTCATCACGTCGAAGAGCGCAGTCCGGTGGGCACGCCGACCTGGCTCAGCCTGGGCGTGCATGCGTTGATCGCGCTGCCCATCTGGTTGCTCTCGGATTTCGCGACCGCCAGCGCGGTCGGCTGCGGGCTGATGCTGGGCTATCTCTGGTACATCAGCGTCCACCACATGATCCACCACTGGCATCCCGCCCATCCCAGCTATCTCTACACGCTCAAGCGCCGCCACGCGGTGCATCACCATATAGACGACAACGCCAATTTCGGCGTGACGTCGCTTTTCTGGGATCGGGTTTTCGGCACGGCCCGGCTTTGAGGGCAGTAGGGCAGCCGTTCAACGTCGCTTGCCGCGGCCGGCGGGTGACTTGGCGCCGCGAGGTCCCGTCTGAACCGGCGTGTTGTTCTGGTTTTCGTCGGACAGTTTGCGCCAGCGGGCCAGGCGCTCCGGATCGAGCGTGCCGGCCTTCGACGCTGCCTGCACCGCGCAGCCCGGTTCATGCACATGCGTGCAGTCGCGGAATTTGCACAGCGGTGCCAGCTCGGTGATTTCGGCGAACAGCGTGTCGATGCCGTAGCCGACATCGCTGACCTGCAGCGTGCGCATGCCCGGCGTGTCGATCACCCAGCCGCCACCGGCAATGGCGTGCAGGGACCGCGCCGTGGTGGTGTGGCGCCCCTTGGCGTCGTGTTCGCGGATGGCTCCGGTCTGCTGCGGCGATTGCTGCGCCGATCCGGCCAGCGTGTTGACCAGTGTCGACTTGCCGACGCCGGAGGAACCGATCAGCGCCACCGTCTGCCCCGCGCCGCACCAGGCGGCGAGTGCGCTCGCGGCGCCCGGTATGCGCGGGTTCAGCGTCACCACCGCCAATCCGCGCTGCAACGCGGCAGCTTGCTTCCGGTACGCCTCGGCGTCCTCAGCCGTATCGGCCTTGGTCAACAGGATCACAGGCGTCGTTCCGGCCTCGTTGGCCAGCGCCAGATAGCGTTCGAGCCGGGCGATGTTGAAGTCGGCATTGCAGGACGTGACGATGAACAGCGTGTCGACATTGGCGGCGGCCAGCTGTGGCCCCCTGCCGCCCTGGACGCGGCGTTCCAGAACCGTCTTGCGGGTGAGGCGACGCTGCAGAAGGTGACTGTGCGGCTCGACCAGCACCCAGTCGCCGACGGCGTAGTCGCCGGTGGTGGCCTGCGGCGCCAGGGACAGGTCGGTTTGTCCCGTCTGGGACAGGCCGCTCAGCCGGTCTCGATGGACCATGGCAATGCGGGTCGGGATGAGGTTTGCATCGCTCGCTTCAAGCTGGTCGCCGAAAAACTCCGACCATCCAAGGTCGGCAAGGGAGGGGGAGGAGGCCGTCACGGCTTCGACCAAGGGCACAGCGTCGCTGACATCGGACAGTATTCCCGGCAGGATGGGAGAGGCGCGGACCTCTCGGGATGGGCGATCCGCCCGTCCCGCTGTATGGGCGGCACGGCGGGGTTTGGCAAGCGTTGCCGGTTGTCGCAACAGCCCGGTGAAGATAGATTTGTGTCGGGGTCTGAAGCAGGGGGCGCGCCGGGAATGCTTCTGCCATTCTTGCATTGGCCTGCAACTCGTCGCCACGGCAGGCTGAAATATCTGGCTCTTTTCGCGCCGTTCATCCTCTTGTCCGGCTACATCGCCTATGGCTTTGTCGGCATCCAGATTGACTCGCCGCTCGCCGCCTTAAGGCACTTTGCCGCGTTCCCCAACTGTGCGGCCGCCCGCGCCGTCGGGCTTGCCCCAGCGCGCAGGGGACAGCCGGGCTATTGGCCGACGCATGATTCCGACAAGGACGGGATCGCCTGTGAGCCTTGGCATGGGGGAAGCGGCAGCGGCGTCAGCGTGCATCGCTATTGGCGGACCGGCAGATAGCTCACAGTTCCTTTTCCGCCAGTTCCCTGAATTCGTCGGGCACGGAGCGCGCCGCTTCCAGCGCCACCGTGCCGTAGCCGACGGCCTGCTTGCCGAAGCGTTCGCGGATCTTGTCGATGGCGCGGTCGGCGCCGAAGCGGGCGAGGCCTTTTTTGCTGCCGGGCCGGCGCTTCTCGTCGGCGAGGCCAAGCGGCAGGTCGAGTTGCAGTTCCGCGCTTTCCTCCAGATGCGAGACCGAGATCGCCAGCAGCGAGATGGTCTTTTCGCGTGAATGGTCGGCGAGCACGCCGCGCACAAGGTCGCCGGCGATCTCGGCCAGCATGGTGGTCGCCGAGATAGGCTGATCCAGCGTGATCGAACGCGTGACGGCGCTGAGATCGGCAAAGCGCACGCGCACCGTCACCGTGCGGCCCGGCCGCGCCTTGGCGCGCAGCCGGCTGGCGACGCGGTCGGCCAGATGCAGCAGCGTCGGCACGATCACCTGCGCCACGGCAGGCTTTTGCCCAAGCGCCGATTGCGCGCCGGCCGAGTGTGCCCGGCGCCCGGTCTCCAGTTTCCGCGGATCGCGGTTCCATGCGAGAGCGGCGAGCTTTTCGCCGGCGGCGGGACCGAGCAGCCGCGTCAGCGCGCCGCTATGCGTCCTGGCCAGCTCGCCGATGGTCTCGATGCCGATTTCGGCCAGCCGCGCCTTGGTCGCCGGACCGACGCCCCACATTAACGAGACCGGCAAATCGTGCAGGAAGGCCAGTTCGTTGCCGGGGTCGACCACCAGCAGCCCGTCGGGCTTGGCGACCTGCGAGGCGATCTTGGCCAGATGCTTGGTGGGGGCGACGCCGATCGAGATCGGCAGGCCGAGTTCGGCCCGCACGCGGCGGCGGATCGCCGTGGCGATCTCTTGCGGCTGCCCGAACAGATGCGTGCAGCCGGCGACATCGGCGAAGGCCTCGTCGATGGAAATGCGCTCGACCACCGGGGTGAAATCGTCGAGCACCTTGATCGCCGCGTCGCCCAGCCGCTGGTAGTGGCTGAAATTGCCGCCAACGAAGATCAGTTGCGGGCAAAGCTCGCGCGCCTTGCGCCCCGGCATGCCGCCGCGCACGCCGAAGGCGCGCGCTTCATAGGAGGCGGCGAGCACCACGCCGCCGCCGACCGCGATCGGCTTGCCGCGTAGCGACGGGTCGAGCAACTGCTCGACCGAGGCATAGAAGGCATCGAGATCGGCATGCAGGATGGTGGCTGTCGTTTCCATCCGGCTGCATATCCGCGGTTGCTGATGGATCGGAACGAATAGAGAACATAACATGTACATCTGTCAAGCGGCATGTCCGCGTCCGGCTGTATCGCCTGCTCTCTTCCCGCGAAAATTGCGCGGCCCATGTCGGATCGCGGTTTTCAACTACGTCTTCAAGACGGGCAACGAGGCTGTCAGCATGCCTGAATGCGGAAGGAGCACGACATGACCGACCACATCATCGCGCCTTACTCGGATTGGTTTGAAGCGCACAAATCGCATCTCGCAAAGGAGAAGGCGTTGACCCGACAGCGTCAACAACTCGCGGCGGAGCGGCGCGCGCTGCCGTGGCTGCGCATCGACAAGCTCTACGAGTTCGATACGACCCAGGGCAGGAAATCGCTGGCCGATCTCTTCGGGGGGCGCAGCCAGTTGATCATTTATCACTTCATGTTTCCGCCCAATGCGGACTATCGCTGCACCGGCTGTTCATTCCTTTGCGACCACATCGACGCCGCCAACCAGCATCTCAGGCATCACGACGTCTCCCTGGTCGTCTGCGCGCGCGCTCCCCTGGCCGAGTTCATGGATTTCAAGGCGCGGATGAATTGGCAGTTCGATTGGGTTTCGTCATTCGGCAGCGATTTCAATTTCGACTTCCAGGTGTCGTTCACCGAGGACCAGATCAAGTCGGGCAAGGTGCTGTTCAATTTCGAAGAGGTCGCGATGAAAGGCAGGGATCGCGGCGGCGCGACCGTTTTCTACAGGGATGACGATGGCACGATCTACTGCACTTTCCAGGTGCGGAGCCGGGGCGGCGAGAACCTGATCGGGACCTATAGCTATCTCGACCTCACTCCAATCGGCCGCAATGAAAACGGGCCGTCACATACGCTGGGCGATTGGGTTCGCCTTCACGACGAGTATGATGGCTGACGATCCGTTATCGCCGCGCGGTTGGGGCGCCTCGGCCTCGCGGCATCCTTCAAGAGTTTCGGCGATCATGTGTTCGCCAGATGTTCGGCCCGCAGCGCCGCCTTCATCCGTTCCAGCGCCGGCTCGCCGCCGGCCGCCAGTTCGTCGGCGGTGCGGGCGAGCTGATCGTCGGCCTTGCGGTGCTTGCTGCCCCAGGCGCCGAGCGTGGCCAGCACCGGCAACAGGTCGATGCCGGCTTCCGTCAGCCGGTAGATCGCCTTCAGCCCGTGGCTCGGATCGTCGCTGCGGGTGAGGATGCCTTCGTCCTGCAGGGTCTGCAGCCGCTCGGCCAGCGTGCGCGAGGAGATGCCTTCATCTGATTGCAGGAATTCGCGAAAATGCGTTTTCCCGGCGAAGACCAGATCGCGGATGATGAGCAGCGTCCAACGGTCGCCGAGCAGTTCCAGCGACAGGCTGATCGGGCAGCCGGACCTTTCGCGCGTCGACATGTCTATGGTTCCATTTTTAAATCACTTTACTCTTGACCCCATTTTTGCCTTGCGTCAATGGTTCCAAAAGTAAAGCAATTTTCTTTGAGCCGGACAGACGAGGAGACGACGATGAAGAAGCTTATCTTGCAGATGCAGATGTCGGTCGACGGTTTTGTCGGCGCCAATGACGACCATCGCTGGCAGCTCTGGGAATGGGGCGACGACATCGGCTGGGACCAGGAGCTGAAGCAGGATTTCAACACAGTCTTCGCCGGCATCGACACCATCCTGCTCAGCCGCAAGATGGCCGAGGAGGGCTATCTCAGCCATTGGGGCAATGCGGCGAAGAAGTTTCCACGCGATCCGTTCTACGCCTTCGCCCGGCGCGTCGTGGAGGTCCGGAAGGTGGTGCCGAGCGACAGGTTGAAAACCTCGCGCTGGGAGCGCACGGCGGTGGTGAGCGGCGACCTGCCGCGCCAAGTCGAGGCGCTGAAGGGAGGCGAGGGCGGCGACATCATCGTCTTCGGCGGCGCCGGCTTTGCCTCGTCGCTGATCGCGGCCGGACTGGTCGACGAGTTCCAGCTGTTCATCAATCCGGCCGTGCTGGGTGCCGGCCGCCGCATCTTCGACCAGGGCGGTTTTCGTAACCTCCGGCTGCTCGGCTCGAAAGCCTATGCCTGCGGCATGGTGGTCAACCGCTACGCCCCGGCGCGGTGAGGGGGCACGGCGAAGGTTCCCGTCAAAAAACTGTGTGGGCAGAATCCTTTGCCCTCGTCTCTTCGTCTTCAAGGCGCGGTCGCCGGTGGGGCGGCCGCCTCACTGCAGACGGAGAGATGACGATGATCCTGGTGACGGGTGCCACGGGGCTGAACGGCAAGGCGATCGTGCACGAGTTCGCGCGGCAGGGGCATGAGGTGAGGGCGCTGGTGCGCGATGCGGACCGGGCGTCAGTGGCGGGGCTCGGCGGCCTTGTCGGCGTCGAACTGGTCGAGGGCGACATGCGCCTGGCGGACACACTTGGCGCGGCACTCGACGGCATCGACCGCGTGCTGATGATTTCGACCGCCGCCGACGACATGACGGAAACGCAGTGCCGTTTCATCGATGCCTGCGGCCGGGCCGGCGTCGCGCATGTGGTGAAGTTCTCCGGCGCCGAATCCAACATCGGCTACGATGCGAAGAGGTTCCGCTTCACCCGCATGCATGAGGAGGTCGAACGCTATCTGGAGGGGGCCGGCATGGCATGGACGCATCTGCGCCCCAGCCAGTTCATGCAGGTGTACCTGCGCGATGCACCGACCATTGCCGCCGAGGGCGCCTTCTATCTCGCGCTCGGCGAGACCGAACTGTCGCCGGTCGATGTCGAGGATATCGCCAAGGTGGCCTTCCGGCTGCTGCGCGATGGCGGCCATGAAGGCGAGAGTCTCGATATGACCGGGCCGCAGGCGCTGACGATGAGCGATATCGCCGCACTGATATCGCAGGCGATCGGCAAGCCGGTTCGCTATATCGATGTCAGCCCCGCAGAGCGGCGGCGCAACCTGCTGGCCAGCGGCGTCCCGGCCGGCTTTGCCGATGCGCTGGACGAACAACTGGCCGAGCGGCTGCGACGGCCGAAATCGCGGGTGCATCTGGTGACGCACGACATGTTCGGTGTGCGGCCGACGCCGTTCGTCGAATTCGCCCAACGCCACGCCGCGATGTTTCGGGGTGAGGGCTAGCCGGGGCGGAAAATCGTCCGCGGCGACGTATCCTTTTTGTCGGCCCATCCGTCTCTGCTTCTCGAAAGGTCGCGCGGTCCGCGATCCGTAACCCAGGAGAGCATCATGGCGAGCATCGAGAGCGAAGCAAACAGGAACCACTACGCGGCGATCGGCGCCAATGCCGGCAAAATGAGCCCGCAGGCATTCGTCGAGTTCAACGATGCCAGTTGGACGGCGCTGACCGGCGAACCCGGCGGCGTCGACTATGTCGAGGTGGATGCCGGCGGCGTGCCTGCGCTATGGGTCGTGCCGAAGGGCGCGGACGAGCGGCGGGTGCTGTTTTATGCGCATGGCGGCGGCTTCGTCGGCGGCTCGATCTACACCCATCGCAAGCTGGTCGGCCATCTGGCCAAGGCCGTCGGCTGCCGGGCCTTGCTCTATGGCTATCCGCTGGCCGACCAGGCCAAGTATCCGGCCCAGCTCGAGGCGGCGATGACAGCCTGGGACTGGCTCATCGACCAGGACTTCGACACCAGGCGGATCGCGCTTGCCGCGGATTCCTGCGGCGCGGTGCTGACCTATGGCGTCCTGCAGCGGCTGCGCGCGCGGGAGCGGCCGCTGCCGGCCGCCACGCTGATCATCTCCGGCTGGTTCGACATGGCGCTGACCGCCACCAGTTACGAAACCAACCGTGAAAAGGATCCCTTCTTCGCCAAGGGAGGCGTCGACTGGCTGGTGACCAACTTCATCGGCGACTACGATCGGCTCGATCCGGAGGTCAGCCCGCTCTATGCCGATTTGAGTGGCTTTCCGCCGGTCTTCCTGCAGGCCGGCGCCGACGAGACGCTGGTCGACGAAAGCCGCATGTTCGCCGAGCGCGCGCGGCAGGCTGGCGTCGAGACGCGCCTCGACGTCTTCGACGACATGCTGCACTCCTTCCAGATGATGGCCGGCCGGGCGCCGGAGGCCGACGACGCGATCGGCCGCCTCGCCGCCTGGGTGCGGCCGAGGCTCGGGCTGCCGGATGCCGGTGACAATGCCGTCAGCGGCAAGGTCGCCGGCGGCAAGGCGGCGTAGGCATGAGAGGGCCGATCGGGTCGCACTTCGGGCTTGTGGATGCGCAGCGCTTGCGCAATGCTGCGGTGACGCTGAGCGACGTGCCGCGATGAACCAGCAGATCCGCAATTCCCCTGAGACGAGGCAAGGCATCGAGCCGCGCCTCGACCCCGAAGGCCTGTTCGACCTGCGCTACAGGGCGTTCCTGGAGACGGTCTCGCATTTGCGCGTCCGTCTGCACCGCTATTGCGCGCGCATGACCGGCTCGGCCCTCGATGGCGAGGACATCATGCAGGAGGCGCTGTTCGAGGCCTATCGCAAGATCGGGCTGCTCGACGACACACAGGCGCTGCGGCCGTGGCTGTTCCGCATCGCACATAACAAGTGCATCGACTTCATCCGCACCCGCCGCACGCGGCTCAAGGCCGAAGCTGGCTATGCCAGCGATGAGATCGTGCTGCCGGTCGAACCCGCCGGTGCGGGCGCCGGCCGCGCCATCGAAAGGCTGGTGGTGCACCTGCCGCCGAAGGAGCGCGCCTGCGTGCTGCTCAAGGATGTCTTCGACCATTCGCTGGAGGAGATTGCCGGCCTGGTCGGTTCGACATCGGGGGGCGTCAAGTCGGCACTCAATCGCGGCCGGGCCAAGCTCGCCGCCTTGCCGGCGCAACCGGTCGCGGCGCCGGCGCACGATCCCGAACTGGAGCGGCTGCTTAGCCGCTATGTCGAGCTCTTCAATGCCAGGGACTGGGACGGGGTGCGGGCGCTGACCAGCGCCGACGCCCGGCTGCGGGTTTCGGACTGCTACAACGGCCTGCTCTCCGACTCGCCCTATTTCGTCGAGTATGAGCACGGCGAGCCCTGGCGCATGCGGCCAGACACGATCGAAGGGGAGGCCGTGCTGGTCGTCGACAGGCGCCATGGCGAGCTCTGGCGGCCAGCCTATTTCGTGCGCGTCCATGCCGACGGCGGCGTCATCGACCGCATCGCCGATTATTACGCGTGCCCGTGGATCCTGGAGATGGTCTTCGGCGACGCGGAACGAGGCGGCGCTTTCCCTTCTCCACAAGGGGGGGAAGGTAAGAAACGCTCACTTCGCATCGTGAAAGATAATGCCGACCGTGTGGCGCATGCCTGAGCGCAGGCGGCTGACACCGTGGCGCAGGTTGACGCGGTAGTTGCCCTTGGTTCCCTGCACCGGCCGGTTGTGGACGGCGAAGGCCACGGCGTCGCCCTGGCGCAAGGGCACCACCTCGACCCGGCTCTGCATGCGCGGCCGCTGTTCGGTCAGCACGAATTCGCCGCCGGTGAAATCCTTGCCCGGCTCGGAGAGCAGGATCGCCACCTGCAGGGGAAAGGCGAGGTCGCCATAGAGATCCTGGTGCAGGCAGTTGAAGTCGCCGGGGACATATTGCAGCAAAAGCGGCGTCGGCCTGACCTGGCCCGCGGCGTGGCACTGGTCGAGAAATTCGGCATGCGTGGCGGGGTAGCGCAGGGGGATCGCCATGCGCTCGTTCCAGCGGTTGGCGACCTCGGCCAGCCTGGGATAGAGCGCGCTGCGCAGGCCGCCGACGAGGTCGGGCAAGGGATAGCGGAAGTAGCGGTATTCGCCCTTGCCGAAACCGTGCCTGGCCATGTGGATGTGGCTGCGGAAATGCTCTTCCTTGATGTAGAGGCCGGCGATCTGCCGGCACTCCTCAGGCGAGAGCAGTTTTTGCATCACCGCGCAGCCGAAGCCGTCGAGCTCGGCGGCCAGCGCTGGCCAGTCGTAAATGGCGACGCGTGTTTCGGCGGCTTCCACCGCCGCTGTGGCAACCTTGGCATGGGCGTTCATATCGCGGCCTCCTTGTCGAGCAGAGCGCGCTTGCGTTCGATGCCCCAGCGGTAGCCCGACAGCGTGCCGTCGGCGCGGACCACGCGGTGGCAGGGAATGCCGAGCGCGATGGCGTTGGCGGCGCAGGCGGTCGCCACGGCGCGCGCGCCGTACGGCTGGCCAAGGCGCCGGGCAAGCGCGGTGTAGGTGATGGTGGCGCCGCAAGGGATGGCGCGCAGCACCTCCCACACCCTTTGCTGGAATGGCGTGCCGTGGCGTATGTCGAACGGCAGGTCGAGGCCGGCGCCCGGCGTTTCGATGAAGCGGGCAATCGCGGCGAGATCATCGTGGAGGGCACCCTTGTCTTCGACCAGCACCTTGCCGGGAATGCGGTCGGCGAGGTCCTGCTCCAGCGCGTCGGCGTCCGAGCCGATCAGGATGGCGCAGACGCCGATCGCGCTGCGCGCCGCGAGGATCTTGCCGATCGCGGATTGGCCGACGGCGTAGGCGATGGCGTCGAGGGTGGCAGCGTTGCTGGCTGTCGCGGGCATGTGGGTTTGCATCGGGTTCATTGTCTTCACTCCTGTGTCTGTGGCTGAACCCTAGCTGTGTGCCTTGCGTCCCTCACTCCGATGCTTGCTTTCAAATTCAAATCTCGGGTTTGAGGTAAGCACCCTACGGCGCCCCCCTCTGTCCTGCCGGACATCTCCCCCACGGGTGGGGAGATTGGCAGCTTTGGCGCCACGCTCCTTGCTGCAACGTTGAAAATTGGCGAAGCCGTGATCACAGCCGATCTCCCCCCCTCGTGGGGGAGATGTCCGGCAGGACAGAGGGGGGCGCCGTAGAGCGCTGATTTGGACTATTTCGCATTTCACCGAGAATGTCAGGCAACACGCGTGACGGACACCTCACCCAGCACGAACACCTCGCCACTCAACAACCGCAGCTCAACCTCGCCACTCGCGGTGCGGCTCCACTCGGCCTTGCCATCGGCGACAAGCCTGCCGATGGCGGCCAAGACCTGTGTCTTCGCGTCTATGGCAGCACCGTTGGCGATCTCGATGTTCGCACCGGCGGCGGAAGGCCTTGCCATCGTGCGCATCGCCGGTCGTCACGCCCGCGAAGACCGGTAGGCCCTGTCGGCGGCCTTCGCCGACCCGTGGGCCTCGCGGTCGAGCAGCGCGCGCTTGCGCTCGGCGCCCCAGGCGTAGCCGGACAGCGCGCCGTCCTTGCGGATCACGCGGTGGCAGGGAATCGCGACCGCATGGGCGTTGGCGGCGCAGGCGGCGGCGATGGCGCGGGTTGCCTTGGGAGCGCCGATGCGCTCGGCGATCTCTGCATAGGAAACCGTGTTGCCGACCGGTATGTCCTGCAAGGCCTGCCAGACGCGCTGCTGGAAGGCGGTGCCGCGCACGTCGAGCGGCAGGTCGAGGCCGAGCTGTGGGGCCTCGACGAAGCCGACGACGCGGGCGACCAGCGCCTCGTAGTCTTGGTCGCCGCCGATCAGCCGCGCCTTGGGGAAACGGTCCTGCAGGTCGCGCACCAGCGTGTCCGGATCGTCGCCGAGCAGGATCGAGGCGACGCCCTTGCGGCTCGACGCGACCAGTATGGCGCCGAGCGAGGTCTCGCCGACGGCAAAGCGTATGTCCTCATTGGCGCCGCCCGCACGATAGCGCGTCGGCGTCATGCCGAGCATGCCGGTGGATTTCTCGTAGAAGCGCCCGCTCGAATTGAAGCCGGCATCGTAGATCGCCACTGTGACGCTGGCGCCGTCTTCCAGGCCCTGGCGAACCCGGGCGGCACGGTGTGCGGCGGCATAGTCCTTCGGCGTCAGCCCGGTGATTGCCTTGAATACGCGGTGGAAATAGCCGGCGCTGCGGCCGGCGGCATCAGCCAGTTCAACGAGCGAGGGCTCTTCCTCGCTCTGTTCGATCCTGCGGCAGGCATCGGCGACCATCGCGGCATTGCCGGCCTCCAGCGAAGGGCCATCCGGGTTGCAGCGCCGGCAGGCGCGAAAGCCGGTCGCCTTCGCCCGAGCCAGCGTGTCGTGCAGTTGCACATTGGCAGGGTTGGCGCGCCGCGAGGGGCAGGAGGGCCGGCAGTAGACGCCGGTCGTCGCCACCGAATACCAGAATTGTCCGTCCGCGGATTTGTCGCGCGCCACGATGCGCGCCCAGCGCGGGTCGTCGGTGACCGGCAGCGGCGTGGATTTCAGGTCTTTGGCGAGAGTGATGAACATGCCGCATTGGAGCCGCTGGAAGCCGGCCCCGCCACCCGTTTCCTGCCAACAAAGAATATGACAAGATCGACCCGGAGAAGGTGCGATGGAAAACATTCGATCCCTTAAGACCGAAGCCGATTACGATTGGGCGATCGTCGAAATCACAAGATATTTCGATAACGAGCCGGAGGTCGGCTCGCTCGATGGTGACCGCTTCGATGTTCTCGCGACCCTGATCGAGACATATGAGAACAAGCGCTACCTGATTGAGGCATCCGATCCCGATGACGGGTCGCGTCCAGCCGGATTCAAAGACTCGCTGTAAGCCTTTGTTTTCGCGGCATGGACCGGTTCTCCTACGCTGCCCGCTTGGGCTCCACAGCGAACGGGCTGAGCCCGAGCCAGGTCTGCATTTTCTTGCCGATAGCCTGGTCGCCGGTCAGGGAAACCTTCGCGCCGGCCTTCTCGACGGTCAGCAACCCCATCCAGATTGCCGTCATCGTGTGCAGGTCCGTCGCGACGTAAAGGTCGACATCAAAGCCCGGATCGTACCAGCACAAATCGACCTCGCCGTGCTTTTCGACGATCAGCCACCATGAGCGTTTGGACGCCGGCAGATCCTGATACAGAAATTGTATCACCGTGCGTCCTTCAGGGAGCGGCGAGGGGTTCAGATTGCGGCGCATGTCCCACATCAGCAGCGACGGATCGAGGTTCTTGAGCGACAGCCGGGACTCGACCCATTTCTGCCCCCAGAACCCCATTGCTTCGACGACGGGGCGCAAATCGCGGCCGGCCTCGGTCAGCCGGTAGTCGAAGATGCCTTTCTCGCCCGGCACCTCCTTGCGCTCGACGATCCCCGCCAGCTCGAGCTCCTTCAACCGTTGCGACAGAAGGGTCGGCGACATTTTGGGGACACCGCGGCGCAAATCGTTGAAGCGGGTCGAACCCGCCACCAATTCGCGCATCAGCACCATCGTCCAGCGGGTGCACAGCACCTCGGCGGCCATCGATAGCGGGCAGAACTGCTTGTATCCGTGCTGGGCCATGATCGGTGCTCCTTCCTCGAAGCTGGCCGAACATTAGGCCTTCATGAATGAAGCGGCCAGTACGGAAACTGTACCACCCCAGTACAGATCGCGGACTGGTTGGCGAGGGGCCGGCCATGCGAGCCCTTTGGCCGGTTGCACGGGATACCTCTGTGCGCCGCAACCAGGAGACGACCATGACTGCCTACGTTATCGCGGACATCAAGATGAACGATCCGAAATGGGTGCCGGCCTACGCGGCCTCGGTGCACGACATCGTCCATAAGCATGGCGGCAAATATCTAGCGGCAATGTGAAGACGCTTGAAGGCAAGCCGCTCGAGACCACGCTGATCGCCCTGATGGCGTTCCCGTCGGAAGCGGCGGCGCGCGCCTTCACCAACGATCCGGCCTATGCGCCTTTCGTTTCGGCGCGCCGGGGCGGCAGCGACAGCCGCTTCCAGCTGATCGACGATACCGATCTGGCCGGAACGATTCCGTATCTGCCGAAGGGATGATCCTCCCCGGCATTCCTCTCAGCGATTTCGGGATCTCCAAGCAACAACAGCCACAGCGCTTGCCTGCCGGGCCTCCGTATTTCCGGCGGCCGGCCAGCTGTGCTTTTTCAAGAAGAATGGAATGGACATGATGTCAAATCTTCGCAACAGGCTCGTCATGGCGGGGGCCATGCTGGCAGTCTGCGCCACCTTCGCACAGGCGCATCAGGAAGCGGCCAGCACCGAGACGGGTTCGAATCCGCTGGCCGAGAAGGTACGGGCGGCCAACAGCCGGTTCCTCGACGTCAAGGCGGCGACGGCCGAGGGCTACGCGCCCATTCCCTGCGCCAGCGGCATCAGCGGCGGCGCCATGGGCATCCACTACGTCAACGGCCAGTATCTGAAGGACGACAAGATCGACATCGCCCGTCCCGAGGCCGTGATGTACGAGCCGATGGCCGATGGTACGCTGAAGCTGGTGGCGGTCGAATACATCACCTCGAAGGGGCCGGCGTCACTGGAAGGCCAGCTGTTCAACTTCAACAGCGCCCCCAATCGCTATGGCCTGGGTGAATTCTACGAGCTGCATGTCTGGGCCTGGAAGGGCAACCCGACCGGCACGTTCGCCGACATGAACCCGAAAGTGTCGTGCGAACACACGATGGCGCCGAGCCAGTAGCCGGCAAGGTCAGGCGGCGCCAATGCCGTCTGGCCTTCCGAAAGGCGGTGGGGTTGTTCGCCCGGCCTCAGCCAGGCCCGGTCATTGCGGCGCCGGTTCGGGCAGAGGCAGGCGCATCCCGATGGTGTCGCGGCTCGTCCGCGGCAGAACGAAACGGCCGGTCAGGTACCAGATCACGGACACGACAAGGATCGAAAGGTAGCCGTCCACGGCATAATGCCAGCCTGTGTAGACCGAGCCGAACAGGATGAGCGCCGCGAAAGACCAGCCGGCGACGGCCCAGCGGCGGCCGAAACCGCTCAGGAAGAACGCGTTGAGCGTGACGAAGGCGACATGCATGCTTGGCATGGCGGAGATGCCGCCGCCCAGATCGGGGCGGCCGCTTGTGTAGGCTGTGAGCAGATAGCTGGCATACATACGGACCGGCGCGGCGTAGCCGTTCCGCGCCAGGGCGGTCCGCAATCCGGCAAACCGGTCGCCGCCGTAGAACTGGTCGTGAAATATCGGGCCGGCGGAAGACAGCGCCATGGCCAGAACGGTGCCGCACAGGATCGTGGTCAGCGCGAGCGCCCAGAGATAACGCAGACGCGCTGCCGGGCTGTTCCAGAAGGCGACGAACAGCAAGGTGCCGAACCATTGCACGTGCCAGCCATATCCGTAAGCGATGAAGATGACAGCCGAAATGGATTCGGGAACGACGCGATGAGCCCATGTCCAGGGATCGGCGCCATGCAGCCCAACATCGAGCTCCACCAGCATGCGGTCGGCATAGAATGGCACGATGTCGGGGATGGCGATCTTGAAGGCGGTAAAGGCGGTTATGCCGAGAAAGGACAGGAGGATCACCGGTGCGGCGCCAAGCCAGCGCTGCCTGAGCATGTCGAGCATGAACCGTGTCGGGCTATGCCTGGCAAATGTCAGCGCCATGACGCCGAGGCCGGCGGCAAGAAGCGTCGGCAGGAAGAAGACGAATGGCTCCGCGTAGGATTGCGCCAGGTGCATATAGCGGCCCGGCTGCAGGCAAAGCGCGGCCAGGGAATAGGCCAGGCACAATGCGGTCAGCAGCCAGCCGCTCCTGGTCGCGGCGATGTCCAGGTCAAAAACGCCAAGCGGGCGGCGTTTGCCGTTCCGCTGCGCGGTGTGCGCACTCATTGAGGAAACCCGCCAACTGCCCAAGCATTAACAGGGGTATTTCGTCGATGAAGTATTACTATTCGATTACACTTTGGGGTGGATAAAAAATACAAATATTGAATGCTTATATTTCTTCCCTTTCCGTCAAGGATTCGTTGACGAAGATGTCATCGTTGAATGCAGAAGTAGTGTCTGCGCCGGAGCGGTTTCCAAACCCGAAAGGTTGCCGGGCTTCGGCCGCAGTCGAAGCGGGCCATCGCCTGGTCGGCGATGGCCCTGCGGATCAGGCGGCCCTGATCAGGCCGAGTTGGGTCAGCGCCGCGACGCCGTCGTCGAGGCCGATCTCCTCAACGATCCTGCCGTCGATCACCTTCAGCACCGTGGTGCCGGTGAAGCGCATGGCGCGGCCGGTGGCGGCGGGCAGCGAACCGGCGAGGAAATCGCCGAAAGCCGGGCCGGTATGCGTGCCGCCGCCCTCCCACTGGCCGACGACAAAATCGCCCTCGGCGATGAGATCGGCGGTGGCCCAGAAGTTGAGATCCGGGAAGGCGGCGCGGAAATCGGTCATGAAGGCCTTGATGTCGTCGCGGCCCCGGCGTGGCTCATGCAGCGAATATTTGAGCAGCATGTCGGGCGCGGCGATGTCGTCGACGACGGACAGATCGCAGGTTTCACCCCAGAAGTCGGTGAACCATCTGACGACGACGGCCTTGTTGTCTTCCTGTTTGGTCATTGGGAGCGTCCTTTCGTGTTTTGCTGGGGTCATCCGCGTACCGGTGTCGCTGATGACCTGAGCCATCCCTAGGACCATCGGGGGAGCGCAAAACTCCGGTTCTTGCCGGCCAATCGAAAGACGAGGCGCCACGAAATATTGCAGGCGGGAAGGCATGCCTGCCGGGTCCCGGTAACTGTTTCTTCTCTGGTTTTGTCGCAGATTGCCCGCGGGTGGAGCAGGCGAAAACAGACGATGGCGCGTCAGGGCAAGAAAAGTCGCAATGGAGCGTTCTGGGCCAAGGCCCTGGAGCGGGCCCATCTTGGCGTCTGGGATTGGGATCTTCGCACCGGCGACTGCTTCTATTCGCCGACCTGGGCGCGAATGCTGGGCTATGAGGCAGATGAACTCGCCAACACCAGCGATCTGTGGCTGCAGCTCACCCATCCCGACGACCGCGAGCGGGCGCTGGCCAGCGGCGACCGCCACATTGCCGGGCTGACCGATGCCATCGAGACCGAACTTCGGCTGAAGCACAAGCAGGGCCACTGGGTGTGGGTGCTCGACCGCGGCGGCATCGTCGAACGCGGCGCCGATGGGCGGCCGCTGCGGCTGATGGGCGTGCAGACCGATATTTCGAAGCAGAAGGCGGCCGAGGCCGCGCTCGAACAGGTCACCATGCGCTTCCGCCTGGCACTCGCCGCCAGCGGCACCGGAATCTGGCACCACGACATCGCCACCCACAAGAGCTATTGGGATGCCCGCACCAGGGACATATTCGGGCTCGTTGCCGATACCGACGAGGTGACGGCCGACCTTTGGCACAGCTTTCTGCACCCGGACGACAAGGAAGCCACCGAGCGGGCGCATTTGCCGCCTCCGGGCTCGGACGCGGTCACCGCCTGGCAATACCGCATCATCAAGCGTGACGGTGAGGTCCGCCATGTCGAATCGCTGGTGCGCTTCGTCGCAGCTGCGGGTGCCGCCGGCCAGGTCCTCGGCACGGTGCGCGACATCACCGAGGACAAGCTGCGCGAACAGGAGCTTGCGTTCGCCGCCCGCCACGATGCGCTGACCGGCCTGTGGAACCGCGCCGCCTTCGACAGGCTGCTGGCCGACCACATCGCCGCGGGCGTGCCGCTGGCGGTGTTCTACGTCGATCTCGACTACTTCAAGGCGCTCAACGACTTCGCCGGCCACGCCGCAGGCGATCTGGCGCTGAAGAGCGTGTCGGCGGGGATTAGCCGCTGCCTGCCGCCATCGGCGCATGCGGCGCGGCTCGGCGGCGACGAGTTCGCCCTGCTGGTGCCCCATTGCGATCCCGCGCAGGCCGAGCGGCTGGCCGGAGCCATACTGGCGGCCGTGCGCGGCGCCGATCTCGGCCTTGCCGCGACCGCGCGGCGGCTCGCGGCGAGCATCGGCATCGCCATTGTCGACGACCGGGCGACCACGGTCGCCGATGCGCTGGCCTGCGCCGACGATGCCTGCTACGCGGCCAAGGCCGCCGGGCGCGATCGCTTCGCGGTGTTTTCGGCCGAGGCCGCCACCGGCGGCCTCAACGCGGCGCGGCTCGCCGCCGACACGGTCGACGCCATGGAGGACGGCCGGCTGAAACTGTTCGGCCAGGAGATCCACCGGCTGGGCCGGCCTTGGCAGGAGACCCGCCATGTCGAGGTGCTGGCGCGGCTCGCCGGACGCGGCGGCAAACTCATCCCGCCCAGCGAATTTATCCCGGCGGCGGAGCGCTTCGGCATCGCCGCCAGGCTCGATCGCTGGATCATCCGCACCGCGCTGTCGCGGCATGGCGCGGCGATGAAGTCCGGCGCGATCACGCTCGGCTTCAACCTGTCGGCGCAGACACTGAGCGATCCCGGACTGTGGAATTTCGTCGACAGCATCATCGAGGAGACCGGGGCGCCGCATTCCGGCATCGGCTTCGAGATCACCGAAACCGCCGCCGTCACCAATTTCGACGCCGCCGAGACGTTCGTGCGCAAGGCGCGCGAGCGGCGCTGCAAGGTCAGCCTCGACGATTTCGGCGCCGGCATGAGCTCGTTCGAATATCTCAGGCGCTTTCCGGTCGATGCCATCAAGATCGACGGTTCCTTCATCGAGCACATCGCCGAGAGCCGCTTCGACCGCGAGATCGTCTCGGCCATATCAGGCATTGCCCGCAGCGTCGGCTGCGCCGTCGTGGCCGAGAAGATCGAGCAAGCCGAGACGCTCGACATCCTGCAGGCGATGGGCGTCGATTTCGGCCAGGGTTTCCTGCTGCACCGGCCCGAGCCGCTGGAGCAGATCGTCGCGCGCGCCACCGGGCCGGCAAGCGCGGCGCCGGCCCGCAAGGCGTCCTAGTCAGATTTGCCGCACCATCGCTTGCGGAAATTCCAGCACGCCGGTCTCGGGCCGCCTATGCTGGGCTTCCGCCACCGTCTCGATCAGGAGGTCGAGGGCCTCGCATGCCGAGCGGCTCGTCTCATCATTGCCGCGCAGATAATGATAAGCGCGTTCGAGATGGATGCGGGCGGCTGAAAAATCGCTGGTCAATGGTTCCCTCCATGATCCCGCCCTAATTTATCTTGGCCGCTCCGGCGGAATGTGGGGTAAATATCCACAGGCGGGTTTTATTCAAATACCGAGGAATCATGGCCGCGCTGTCAGGAGAGACAGCGCGCAACGCTTTGCCCTGCCTTGTCGTGCGTCTAGACTGCGGCCTCCCTTGTCCGAGGTGACATTGATGATCGTCCAGGCCTGCATCAACGGCGCGCGTCCGCGCGACTTTCACCCGAAGCTGCCGCTGACGGCGCAGGCCATGGCCAGCGATGCCGCTGCCTGCGTCGCGGCCGGTGCCGCCGAGCTGCACATCCATCCGCGCGGCGCCGATGGGCGTGAAAGCCTGGCCGCCGTCGATGCGACGGTGCTGGCCGTGCGCCGGGCCTGCCCGGGCACGCTGGTCGGCGTGTCGACCGGCGCCTGGATCGAGAACGATGTCGCGCGCACCCGCGCGGCGGTCGCCGGCTGGCGTCAGTTGCCCGACTACGCCTCGGTCAATCTCTCCGAGGCCGACGCGCCCGCCGTGATGGATCTGCTGCGCCAGCGCGGCGTCGGCATCGAGGCCGGGCTCGCCACGATGGAAGACGCCGAGCGGTTCGTGGCGCTCACCGACCACGACCGGGTGCTGCGCATCCTGATCGAGATCGACATGCCGGACCTCGCCGCAGCACTCGCCGAGGCAAGCGGCATCGCCGCCGTGCTCGAACGCGCCGAAATGCGGCGGCCGATCCTGCTGCATGGCGTCGACGCCACCGTCTGGCCGTTCGTCGAACTGGCGCGCCAAAAGCGCTGGTCGACGAGGGTCGGGCTGGAAGACGGCAAGACGCTGGCCGATGGAACCGTGGCCAAGGACAATGCGGAAATCTTCGCGGCTGCGGTGGCGGTTTTCCGCTCGGCGTCCGCCGGCTGAACCGCGGTCTGCCTTAGCTCAGCCGGGGGACCGGTGCTGTCCACGCGCGCAAAATGTGCTTCTGGATCTTGCCGGATGCGGTGCGCGGCAGCGTGTCGGTGAGCAGGAACTCTTTCGGCACCTTGAAGCGGGCGATGCGGGCGCCGCAATGGTTGGCCAGATCGGCCGGGTCGACCACGCATCCGGGTTTCACCACCACGAAGGCGCGCCCGACTTCGCCCCAGCGCGCGTCGGCGATGCCGATCACGGCGGCTTCGGCGATGCCGGGATGGTCGAGCAAGACGGTTTCGATTTCGACGGGATAGACGTTCTCGCCGCCCGAAATGAACATGTCCTTGCGGCGGTCGACGAGGGTGACGAAGCCTTCCTCGTCACGCCGCGCGATGTCGCCGGTGCGGAACCAGCCATCGGCGGTGAAGGCGCGGTCCGTCTCTTCCGGGCGGTTCCAGTAGCCGGGCGTGATCGAGGGGCCGGACAGCCATATCTCGCCGGGCTCGCCGGCCGCGACGTCGCGGCCATCGTCGTCGACGAGGCGCAGGCCGATCGTCGGCGCCGGCAGGCCAGCCGCGCCTGCCTTGCCGGCGATGCGGTCGGCCTCGACCGGCATGCCAAGCACCGTGCCTGCCTCCGTCATGCCGAAGCCGTCGGCCATGCGCACGCCCTGGGCCAGCCACCAGCGGATGTCCGTGGCCGGATTTGGCGCGCCGCCGGTGAAGATGGCGGTGAGCGAGGTCCAGCGCGCCGGCGTGAAGTCGGGGTGTTCACGCAGCATCCTGGCCATCTGCGGCACGCAGAAATAATGGGTGACGCCAAGGGTGGGATCGGCGAGGCGGCGATTGGTGGCGCCGGCATCGAAGCCGGGCGAGATCAGCACCGTGCCGCCCTGAAGCAGTGGCGGACGCAGGCTGGTGAGGAGGCCGATGACATGGAACATCGGCGCGTCGCAGAGGAAGATGCTGGCATTGCCGACGCGGCCCAGCACGCCGAAATTGACCGCCGTGGCAAAGGCATTGCGCTCGGTGACGATGACGCCCTTTGGCCGGCCCGACGTGCCCGATGTGTAGAGGATGATCGAGGGCGCATCGTCGGCGGGCAAGGGACGGCGCGGCGCCGGCGCCGCTGCCTCGACCGCCACCGCGAAGGCGGCGACATCGACAGGGATGCAGCGCCCGGGCAATGCCGCCTGCGGGACGGCGTCATGCAACAGCAGCGCCGGATCGCAATCGGCAAGGATCGCCTGCTGTTCGGCACTTGCAAGGCGCCAGTTGACCGGCACGAAGATGGCGCCGAGCCGCATTGAGGCCTGCTGCAGGATCAGGAGGTCGGCGCTGTTGCGGGCCAGCGTGGCGATCCGTTGCCCGGGCTTGACGCCGTAGCCGGTTTCGAGAACGCGCACAGTGCGCTGGATGGCCTCGTCAAGCGCGGCATAGGTCCAGCGCCGGCCGGAGGCCAGGTCGACGCAGGCAACACGGTCCGGCTGCGCGCCGGCATGCAGAGCCACCGGGTCTGAAGTCGTCAAGGCCGGCATGCGCATCTCCTCCCAGATTGCGTCGATGGCTCGCGTCGTTGGCTTGTCGCGTCATCTGGCCTTGTCGTAAGTGCCGAGGCCCGGCTTGTAGCTCTTCTCGTCGATGAACTGGCGGATGCCTTCCTTGCGGCCCTCATTGTCGTGCGAGTTGGCCGCCTCCTGGGCGCGGACCAGATAGTCCTCGGCATTGTCATAGGTCATTTCGCCGACGCGGCGGATGGCGTCCTTGGTGGCCTTCAGCGCGATCGGGTTCTTCTTCAGAAGGATGTTGGCGACCTCGGTGACCCGCGCCTTCAACCGCGCCAGCGGCAGGCTTTCATTGACCAGCTTCCAGGCGGCGGCCTTCCTGCCATCGATGAGTTCGCCGGTCAGCGCGTGGTACATGGCATCGCGCATCGACAGCAGGTCGACCACCACCTTGGTGGCGCCGCCGCCGGGCAGGATGCCCCAGTTGATCTCGGACAGAGCGAACTGCGCCTCATCGGCGGCAAAGGCGAGGTCGCAGGCGAAGAGCGGGCCATAGCCGCCGCCAAAACACCAGCCATTGACCATGGCGATGGTCGGCTTGCCGTACCAGCGCAGGCGCCGCCACCAGCCATAGGCTTCGGATTGCGCCTTGCGGATGGCGCCGAGCCCCTTGGCTTCGGTCTCGCGGAAATACTCCTTGAGGTCCATGCCCGCCGACCAGGCGCTGCCTTCGCCCGACAGCACGAGCACACCGACATCGGCGCGATACTCGAGTTCGTCGAGAACCTCCATCATGCGTCGGTTGAGCGCCGGGTTCATGCAATTGCGCTTGTCCGGTCGGTTGAAGCGCACCCAGGCGATGCCGTTCTCGACGTCGAAGGCCACGGTTTCGTCGGTCATGGTCGGTATCCTCCCCTTCCACCACAGTCATGGGAATTGCTATGGAGCATAGCTATCTCAATTGCTATGTCGCATAGTCTTTTTCGCTTGACAAGAGCCGGCATCGCGGCGATCGGTTGGCATGGACGAAACCCAGCCTCACACCGGGCCAGAAATGATGTCCGACGACGCGCTCGATGCGCAGGTCGGCTACAATCTCAAGCGTGCCTCGGCTTTCGCGCTCAATGATTTCGCGGTCGAACTGACCGAAGCGGGCCTGCGCCCGGTCACCTATGGCATGCTGGCGCTGATCGATGAGCGGCCTGGCATCCGCGCCGCGGAACTGTGCCGTCTTCTCGGCATGAAGAGTGCCAACATGGCACCGCTGCTCGCCGAACTGGAAGAGCGCGGGCTGGTCGAGCGCGACGACCATGCCGAGGACAGGCGCGTGCGGATGCTGACCCTGACGCCGGCGGCCAGACAGGCCATGCCTGGCTGGCGGCGACAGGTTCGCCGGCACGAGGACAGGTTCCTGCAAAGGCTGACGAAGAAGGAGCGGGCGACGCTGCTGCGCCTGCTGCGCCTGATCTGGACGGAGGAAGGGTGAGGGCTAGTTGGCTTCCTCGTCCGGCGCGGAAAGCCGCAGCATCAGGGCGAGCAGTGCGATCACCGGCGGAACGATAAAACACCAGACATTGGCGTAGGCATAGCCGAGGGCGGCGGCCGCGCAGCCGGCGGCGAAGACGGCGACCGCCGCCGCCATGCGCCGCAGGCGGGCAATGAGTGCCGGGCGAGCCTCCGGGGCCGTGCCGCCGATGAGGTCGGCGAGATCGATCATGATCTGGGTGGTGGTGCCGGTCATCAGCGTCGAGGGCGGGGCGGCCGCCAGGTGGACCCGGTGCACCGCGTTCTGGATCGCCATGGCGGCGACCAGCACCATGCCGGTTACGATGGCGGCCGCGCTGTCGCCGCTGGCAAAGGGGCCAAAGCGGATCGCCAACGCGGCGCCGATGACAAGCAGCGCCAGTTTGGTTCCTAACAGGACCCCGAGCGCCTGATGTCCGCGCCGGCGAAAATGCTCGCCGGCCAGCCGGGTCAGGATGACGACGATGCAGAACACCGGCAGCGCCAGCAGCTTTGCCAGAACGCCCGAAATGCCGAGCACAAGGGAAGCGCCGAGGGTGACGAAATTCCCCGTCACATGCGCGGTGAACAGGCCCTGCAGCGCCAGGAAGCCGGCCGTGTCGACATAGCCGCCATTGAGGCTCAGCAGCAGCGGCAGTGTGGGCTTCATGGCGCCGTCGCCGAAACCAGGAAGCGGTCGGGCGCCAGCGCCGCGGCGGTGACGCCGAGTGCCGTGACATCCTCCGGCAGGGGCTCGCCGCGCATCAGCGCCGCGCTCAGCCTGGCCAAGGTCAGCGACACCTGGAAACCATAGCCGCCCTGGCCGCCGAGCCAGAAGAAGCCGGGCAGGCGCGGGTCGAAGCCGGCGACCGGCGTGCGGTCCGGCGCGAAGGTGCGCAGGCCCGCCCATGGCGTCGACGGACGGCCGATGCGCATCGTCGTCGCCTGCTCGATGCGGTCGACGGCGATGGCGACATCGATATCTTCCGGCCAGGCGTCGCAAGGCTCGGAATCGGTCTCGTCGGCGAGCGAGCCGATCAGCCTGCCGGCGTCGGGCTTGAAGTAGAATTGTTCGTGCAAGTCGACCACCAGCGGCCAACTGGCGATGTCGGTGCCGGCGGGCGGATCGAACAGGAAGGCGGTGCGTCGCTTGGGCTGGAAGCCGAGGCCGGAAAGCCCCGCCAGGCCAGCGACGACATCGACCCAGGCGCCGGCGGCGTTGACGACGATGTCGGCTGGATAGACACCGGCGCTCGTTTCCACGCGCAGGCCGCCGCCGTCTTGCGAAATGGCGCGCACCTCCTCGCTGGTGCGGATTGTGCCGCCGCCGGCCTTCAGCGCCGAGGCGCAGGCCGCCAGCATCTTGCCGGTGTCGATATCCACGGCGTCCGGCTCATAGGCGCCGCCGCAAGTGGCTTCAGCGGCAATGGCGGGAACCAGCGCGTGGAGTTCGGCCGACGACAGGCGGCGCACGCTGGGTACCAGCGCCTGCAATTCATCGGCCAGCTTGTCGATCGCGGCGCCGTCGCCTTTCCAGCCGACATGCAGCGCGCCGCGCCGATGGGCGATGAAGCCGCCTTCGACGATTGCCTGCCGGCTGGCGAGCGTCAGCGCGCGCACCAGCCGGTTGCCGTAGGTCTCGGTGAACAAAGCGGCGGAGCGGCCGCTGGCGTGATAGCCAAGATGTGGCTCGCGCTCAAGGACGGTGACGTCAGCCCAATCCCGCAAGGCCGCCGCAAGCGACAGGCCGGCAATGCCACCACCGATGACGACGATTTTTTGGGGAGGATTCGACTGCATCCAGCAGTCGTAAAAATGATTTCGTATCCAGTCAAACGGCGCGACCTTCCCTCGGTCGTTTGCGCAGCCATTTCTTCCCGTTCCAAGGGGAGAAATGGCCGGCAGGGCAGTGAGGGCAGCGCTGGCTCCGCTGATCGGCAACGTCCACTACAAGGCCACAGCCCGCCCTAATCCTCGACGAACCGCCTCGCGATAAGCAAGGTCGGCCGCCACCAGGTCCTCCATGGCAACACCCATGGCCTTGTAGACGGTGATCTGGTCGGCGCTGGTCCTTCCCGGCCGCAGCCCAAGCAGCATCTCGCCAAGCTCGGTTCCGGTTTGCGGATCGATGCCATCGAGTTCGCAAGAGCCGACCGGGGTAGGGGCGAAGGCGTCCCTGGTCTCGACGAACAGGCTGGCCCGGCCGACAAGCTCGATCGGCAGTTCGCCGCCGGGCGGGGCGACGCCCACCGACGAGACATGCGTGCCGGGCCGCAGCCATTCGGTGGCGATCACCGGCTGGTAGGAATGCGTGGCCAGGCACACGACATCCGACGAGCGCACCGCGGCCTCCAGATCGCTGACGGCGACGACGCCCGGATGCAGCGCTGCCAGTGCCTGCGCGTCCGCGAACTCCTTCGAGGCAACGCGGATTTCGGTGAAGTCCCGCACCAGCGGCAAAAGGTGCAAGTGCTGGCCGGCCTGCACGCCGGCGCCGACCACCGTTGCCACCCTGGCGTCGCGGCGGGCCAGTTCCCGCACCGAGAGCACGGCCGAGCCGGAGGTGCGCACGGCGGTGATATAGGTGCCGTCCATGACGCAGACCGGCATGCCCGTTTGCGGGTCGAACAGGTGGATGGTGGCGAGATGGCTGGGGATCGCGCGGGCGATGTTGCCTTCGAAGACGTTGACGATCTTCACCGTCAGATGCATGCCCGCCATCCAGGCCGGCATCGCCAGCGAATAGCCGGCTTGCGGAATGTCGAGCTGTGGCCGCGCCGGATTGACGATCTCGCCGCGGGACAATGCCTTGAAGCCCTCCGCCAACGCATCGAGAAGCCGGCGCAGGTCGATGCATGTTTTCACCTCGCCTTCGCTCAGGATGAGCACAGCTGTGTCGCCCTTGGTCTGGGCACTGCGGGTGGTTCGTATGGTCGATGTCATGGGATTTACCTTGGTCGGGTTGCGTTGCCCGCCAACGGTATTGCCACTCGACAGCGTGATGAAATATGCTGTTTTCGCGATTTTTGCGTGATAATCGCGCTATCCGTGGCTGGAAAGTGTGAATTCAAAAAATGGACGATCTCGACCGTATCGACCGCTCGCTGTTGCGCTTGCTGCAGGAGGATGGCCGTCGCACGACGCTCGATCTGGCCCGCCGCGTCGGCCTGTCGCCGACCGGGGCGGCGCAACGCATCAAGCGGCTGTTCGCCGAAGGCTTCATCCGGGCGGTGCGGGCCGTTCTCGACCCGGCCCGGATCGGGCAGGCACAACTCGTCTTCATCGAGGTGCGGCTCGATCATACGGCGCCGCATGTCTTCGACCGCTTCGCCGAGGCGGTTGTGCGGGCGCCCGAGATCATCGAATGCCACATGGTGGTCGGCGGCTTCGACTATCTGGTCAAGGCGCGCATCGCCGATATGGCGATGTTCCAGGATTTCCTGCAGCGGGTGATCCTGCCGCTGCCCGGCGTCAGGGAGACGCATACCTACGCCTCGATCGCCAATGTGAAGCCGGACGCGCTGCTGCCGATCTAGGACGCGGACTCGCTAGCGCCGAGCCGTAGCCTGGACGCTATACGCCCGAAAGCAGACGTACCGAATTTGGTCCAGCCGGCGGCGCGCGACCTCACAGCTCAGATGGCCAGCCCGATCGCTCGGCTCGACGCAAAGACGATTTTACGATCAGGCGATGGAAAGGCGCAATTCCCGCGATATAGGCCCGCCCTCCCAAATGATTGAAGGTCACGACCGTTGTTGCGACAAGTCGACGGCGCAAAGCGGACTCTTCAACCAAAACGGACAAACGGAAGTCGAGATGGCGATCGTCCTCGCCAAGAATAATCTCGTGACGCCGCCGATCGTAGACCCGAAAGAAATCGATCCTGTCGGTCGCAACGTCATCGCGCAACGCAGACGATGTCTTGAGACCAAACCCCGCAACCAAAGTGTCCCTTAGAGCTATTAGCCAGCCGACCCACCGCGCCTGACCCATAAGCATATGGGCGGCGAGGCGCTCGGCGTCGCCGGTCGCATTGCTTGGCAGATCGATCGCGAATGCGTCAGCGAAGCCTGCCTCGGCGTAGAGCGGCCTAAGCGCGGAATGTTGCGGCAAATCGACTCGAGCAACGCGCGTCAAAGATGTTCCGCCCCGGACTGAATGGAAGCGAAGAGCTGGTGCGTTCCAATAGCACGAAAGGGCTCTCCATCAAACGTGTCGAGGAACTTCTGCTGATGACCCTTCCGCGACCTCGGGCAACGTCCGCTCTTCCGCAGCTTGGGGGTGAGCGGACATAAGTCGGCAAGCCGCTTAATGAGTACACGCCCTAGACCGGCGGCCGTTCCCCCGCATCCAGCAGCCATTGCCGCACGGCCTGTGTCGGTTCGGGATGGCGCTGCTTTCTCGGCATGACGACATAAAAATCCTGCGTGCCGCGCATTTCGCCGCTGACCGGCTGGACCAGGCGGCCGGCGGCGAGATCGGCTGCGACGAGGAAGCGGCTGGCCAGCGCTATGCCCTGGCCGGCGATGGCCGCGTCGATGGCGAGGCTGGTCTGGTTGAAGCGCATGCGCTTGAGCTCGGCCGTCATCTTCAGGCCGACCGCCTTTTCCATGAATTCCGGCCACAGATTGTGCGCGTCGTGCAGCAGCACGTGATGCTGGATTTCGGCCGCCGGGATTTCGGCGGTCCCGATAGGCAGCAGGGCCGGGCTGCAGATTGCGATGATCTGCTGGGGAAACAACAGGTCGACGATCAGGCCGGCGCCGAAGGGCGGGCGGCCTTGCCGCACCGCGACGTCGACGCCGTCGGCCTGGAAGCTCGACACGCTCTCGCTGGCTAGCACGCGCAGGTCGACCAGCGGATTGTCGGCCATGAAATCCTGCAGCCTGGGGATCAACCATTTGGTGGCGAAACTCGGCGTCACGCTGATCGTCAGACGTGCCGGTTCGGGGCGCAACAGCTGGGTTGCCTCCGAGATCAGGTCGAAGGCGCGGCGGATGTTGGGCACATAGGCGCGGCCCTGATCGGTCAGCGCCAGGCCGCGCGGCAGCCGCTCGAACAGTTTCGCGCCGAGATGGGTCTCCAGGCCGCGAATGTGCGGGCTACCGCACCTTGCGTGACGTTCAACTCCTCGGCGGCGATGCGGAAGTTGAGATGGCGCGCCGAGGCCTCGAAGGCGCGCAGCGCATTCAATGGCGGCAGGCTGAGGAAGGCTTCGGGCATGCAGGAGTTTTTCTACTGGTTGATTTCAGGCATTCTGGTTCGAACCGGGTGATAAAACCAGTTATATCACCGTCCAAATACCGAAAACACCGGTTGCGGTGCCTGCCAACCCTGAGAGGAAAATCCGATGAGTGTAGAAAAAGTGGCTGTTGTCGTGGCCGGTGGCAGCGGCATGGGGGCGGCGGCGGCCAAGCGCCTGGCGGCGGATGGGTTCAAGATCGCCATTCTCTCCTCCTCGGGCAAGGGCGAGGCCCTGGCCAAGGAGTTGGGCGGGCTCGGCGTCACCGGCTCCAACCAGTCGAATGACGATTTGCAGCGCCTCGCCGACCTGACGCTGGAGCGCTTTGGCCGCATCGACGTGCTGGTCAACAGCGGCGGCCATGGGCCGCGCGCGCCGATCCTGGAGATCACGGACGAGCAGTGGCGCACCGGCATGGATGTCTATCTGATGAACGTCATCCGGCCGGTACGCATCATGGCGCCGCACATGATCAAGCAGAAGGGCGGCGCCATCATCAACATCTCGACTGCCTGGGTGGCCGAGCCGAACGCGATGTTCCCGACGTCCGCCGTGTTCCGCGCCGGAGTGACCGCCTACACCAAGATCTTCGCCAACACTTACGCACCGGACAATGTGCGCATGAACAATGTGCTGCCGGGCTGGATCGACAGCCTGCCGACCGTCGAAGAGCGCCGCGACAACGTTCCGATGCAGCGCTACGGCACATCAGAGGAGGTCGCCGCGACGATTGCGTTCCTGGCTTCGGAAGGGGCGGGCTATATCACCGGCCAGAATATCCGCGTGGATGGGGGTGTTATCCGGGCGCTGTGAAGCTTCGGAGCTCGCCACTCTCGCGGCCCATGCGCAATTCTTTCAATCATTTCTTGAAATAAATCGGTACCAGCCGTTTCATGGTTTGATGCTTCCGGCCAAGAGGGGAGACATCATTGACCGACTTCATCGGATTGCCGAAAGCCGAAGTCACATCCACATCGAGGGCTGCTTCGAGGCCGACGATGTGATCGCGAACTGCGAGCAAGCCGGCATTCCGCTGCGCGCGCCGCGCGACAGGCTGTTCGAAGCCCATGACCTCAAGAGCTTCCTCGAAATGCTCGACTGGTTGTGCGGGACTTTTCGTACCCGCGAGCAACTCGCCACGACGGCCTACAAGTTCGCGCAGCGCATGGGCCGGAGCGGCGTGCGCTACGCCGACGCCATCGTCAACCCGACGCACTGGCCGCACTGGCACAAGGACGTTGCGGGGATGATCGACGCGTTCGATGCGGGTTTCGCGGCCGCCGAACAGGATCGTCACCCGCCGGTCGGGCTTTGCGTCAGCCTGCTTCGCACCCAGTCGGCGGCGGAATCACTCGAGCTGGTGGAGTTGCTGAGCAGGATCAGGCACAGGCGTGTCGTCGGCCTGTCGATCGACGGCAACGAAGCGGCCGCCGGCCGTACCGGCCCACGCTTTGCCGAGGCGTTTCGCCGGGCCGGCGCGGCGGGTTTGCGGCGCACCGTTCATGCCGGCGAGTCGAGCGGCCCGGAAGGGGTTCGCGACGCCATCGAATTGCTGGGCGCCGACCGCATCGACCATGGGGTGCGGGCGATCGAGGACCCGGAACTCGTCGACTTGCTGGCGCGCAAACAGATCCCCCTGGGCATCTGTCCGGTCTCCAATCTGGCGCTCGGCGTCTACCCCTCGCTTGCGCAACATCCGATCGATGCCTTACGCAAGGCCGGCGTCCCGGTTTCGATCAACACCGACGACCCGTCGCTGCTCGACACCACGCTCGAAGCCTCCTACGCCGCCTGCGCCGAGACCTTCGGCTGGGACGACGAGACCATCCGCCATCTCGCCGCGACATCGGTGCAGGCGAGCTACGCCGATCCGGCGCTGAAGGCGCGGATCCTGACCGATCTGGCGGCCTGGCGGAGGTAGCGGCCGCTGCCGATTTTCGCCATCATGCCGTCTGGCTGATTACGCGGTCAGGGCTTCCGGCTGGTCGAATAGCGCATGAAGCTCGGAGACCGGCATAGGGCGGCCAAAATACCAGCCCTGGACATCCGTGCAGCCATTCTCCTTGACCAGCCTGTACTGGTCCTCTGTCTCGACGCCTTCGGCGGTCGTCGTCATGCCAAGCGTGGTGCCGAGTTCGGCGACGGCCTTGACGATCGCCCGGCTTTCGCTGCTCTCGCACATCAGGCTGACGAAGCTGCGGTCGATCTTGATGCGGTTGAACGGGAACGACCTGAGATAGCTCAGCGAGGAGTAGCCGGTGCCGAAATCGTCCATGGCTATGGAGATGCCGAGGTCGCGCAGACTGTACAGCGTGTTCAGCGTGTTTTCGTTGTTCGCCAACAGCACCGACTCGGTGATCTCCAGTTCGAGCCGTGACGGCAGCAGGCCTGAAGCCGCGAGCGCCGCGGCAACCTGAAGCGACAGCCCCTGCTGTTTGAACTGGGCCGGCGAAAGATTGACCGCGACCTTGACGGGGAGGGGCCATTTCACGGCGTCGGCGCAGGCACGCCGCATGATCCACTCGCCGAGCGCGTCGATGGCGCCTGTCTCCTCGGCCAATTGGATGAACTCCGACGGCGGCAGCAGGCCGAGGCGCGGATGGTTCCATCTTACCAGCGCTTCGAAGCCGGTGAGCTGCGAGGTCTTTGCATCGTGCAGCGGTTGATAATGCAGGACGAACTGTTCTTTCTTCACGCCGAGCGCCAGTTCGGACTCGAGTTGGCGCCGCTCCTGCAGCCTTGCGTCCATTCCCGGCTCGAACGACCTGCAGGTCCCGCGCCCCTCCATCTTGGCCTTGTACAAGGCAAGGTCGGCATTGCGGATAAGGGTTTCCGAACTTTGTCCGTCGTCGGGGAAGACGGCGATGCCGATGCTGCCGCCGATGTTGATCTTGTGGCCCTGGATGGAGAATTCGTCGGACAGGGCATGAATGACACGGCTTGCCAGCACGCCGGCCTCGTCGTCGCCGTCGAGCAGGAGCTGAAGGATGACGAACTCGTCCCCGCCAATTCTGGCGACCATGGCGGTTTCGCCGGCATGGTGTTTCAACCGCTTCGCCACCGCGCCGAGAAGCTCATCGCCGACCGGATGGCCGAGCGTGTCGTTGACCGGCTTGAAACGGTCGAGATCGACGCAATGGACGGCCAGCTTCTCGTCGTCCCTGAGGCTTCGCAATGCCTCGTCCATCGTGTCGGCCAGGAGGCCTCGGTTGGGCAGGCCGGTGAGAATGTCATGCGTGGCCAGATGCTGGATCTGGGCGGTGCGCTGCTCGACCCGACGCTCAAGGGTCTCGGCGGCCTCGACCTGCATCGTCATCGTGCGCCCGATAGCGTACCAGCATGCCAGCGCCAGCAGCGTGACCAACGCGACCGCCGCATAACCGGCCAGTTCGAATTCCCTTACGGACTGGACGTCCATGTTGTTGTCGAACCGGCTGTTGGGGAAACCGGCCCAAAGACGCCATGCGCTCCTGGGATCGTTGAGCGAGAGCGGAATGACTTCGGAATAGATCAGATTGGGGTCGGCCGCCGTGAAGGCACGGGAATCCGCCGCCAGGGCCGTCGACATCCTGTGCTGGTCGGATTCAAAACCGTAGCCTGAATTGACGATGACATAGTCGCTGCCCGGCAACAGTTTCCGCAGCGCCGAGGTAAGCATGATCGCCGAGACGGAGCCGCGCAGGCTGCCATCCTGGCCGAAGACCGGGACCGAAAGGATGAAGCCTGAGCGATCGGCGTCATTGCCGGTATGGATGAAATCGGTGTTGTCGCAGGTGATGATCTACTTCGTGCCGATGATCGGCACGTTCAACCCGTCGATGGCGCTCGAATTCGGATAGTTCGTCTTCAGCCAGGCGAGCTGTTTGGCCAGCTCATGGTATTCGTAGGTCTCGATCTCCTCCGGCGGGCGGGTCAGTGCATTCTCGTCCAGCTTCGCCTGTTTGTCGCTGCCGGCGGCATCGGATCTCGCCTTGGCGTTCACGATCAACTGGTCGAACTGGAGGATCGGCTCCTCGAGCTTGCCGGTCGCGGCATCGAAGCGGTCCGGGCTGAAATCCACCGGCAGGAAGTAAACCTCGGAAATGGAGACGTTGTTGGCGAGGTTGTTGTAGATCTGCTGGATCGTCGCGCGGCCCTCATCGCCAAGGTTCGTGCCATGCCGGTCGAGGTTGCGCACGCTCGGCAGATAGCTCAGGGTGCGCACATTCTCGTAGACGGCCCGCAAGGCGTCTTCGACGGTCTTGGCCGTCGCTCTGGAAGCTGCCTGGGAGTTCTCGACATAGCGCTCCTTGGCCAGCGCGAAGTTTCGCTGGGCATCGATATGCAACGCCCCCAGCGTCGCCGCCCCGGTCAACAGGATCACAACAAATCCGGCCGCTCGCCTGAATGCGTTCATCTGCGTCCCACCATCGAGTGACGAGGAATACCGCAAGGCGGTTTAGGAAGCGCTAATGGGATGTGTCTTTCTTTACCGGTCCCAGGCGTTGCGGCGCATCGGATCCGGTAGATCGAGGCACCTTCTTTTCACCGGCGAACAGGCCAAACCGGGTAGGGCGGTTCAGTTCGCTGGCCCCGCCTGCTGGTCGGCGTCGGTAAGCGTGCCCAGGAAGGCGACGATGTCGTCGATTTCGGCGTCGTTGAGCGCCGGTTTGTCGCCGGGCTTTTTGCCGTTGAAGGGTGGATCCTGATTCAAGTTTCCCCAGTAAGCCTTTGGCAGGTCGTCATATTTCCTGACCGTGCCGTCGGCATTCCTGGGATACCAATGGGCCGGATCGGTGTCGCGGCTGGCATAGAAGGCGACCGCGTCGCGCAGCGTGTGCAAGGCGCCATTGTGGAAGAAGCTCTTGCGCAGCGCGACGTTGCGCAGGGTCGGCGTCTTGAACAGGCCGCAATACTCAGTCCGTCCCTTGAAATCGGTGCGCAGCGGGCCGCACAGGCCGAGATCGGCATAGGCGGGGTCGGCATTGGCGGGAAGCGCCGCGTTGCGCGGCACGGCGATAGCGATCAGGCCGAAATCGGTGAATTGCGGCGGCTCGCCGTCATTGGCCGGTTCGCTCAAGTGGCAACTGGCGCAATTGCCCTTGGTCTCGTCCTCGAACAGCGCGCGGCCGCGCAATTCCTGCGCCGTCAGCTCAGCCTTGCCGGCGAGGAAGGCGTCGTAGCGGCTGGAATAGGGGTAGAAGTCGGCAGCGCTCTGCTCGAACGTGCCGAGCGCCTCGGCGGCGGCGTCGAAGGCATCGCTCGCGTGGTCGAACACGTCGTCGCCGAAGGCCGCCTTGAACTCATCGGCATAGGCGGCCTTGCGCAAGGCGGCGGCGACGGCGGCCTCATCCTTGTTGGCCATCTCGAAGGGCGAGAGCAGGGGGATTTTCGCCTGGTCCTTGCCATGGTCGGCGCGGCCGTCCCAGGTCAGGCCGCCGGTCGGACCATTGTCGACGCTCTCGTCGCCCTCGTCCTCGGAATCGTAGAAATGCTCGGTGAAAGAGGGCGCCGCCTGGAGATAGCGCAGCGACGGCACGGCGCGCACGCCCGGTCGGTCGAGGTTTAGACCGCCCATCTCGACCGGATCTGCCGACGCCGGACCGAAGGCGTGGCGCGGGTCATGACATGACGAGCAGGCCTGCTTGCCCGAAGCCGAGAGAGCGGGATCGAAGAACATTTTGCGGCCAAGGGCGGTCAGCGCTTGCGCCCGGGCAAAAGCGTCGGCGCGCGATAGGGGGCCGGGTTGGACGCTGCCGGTTCCGGCGCGAACAAGAGTTGCCGGCAAAGCGATGGCAAAGCCGAACAACGATGCGGCAGCGGCCGCGATCATCAGGCGTTTGCCTCGTCCTGTCGTCATGCGTTCCAGGTCCATTTCGCTGAGCAGTTAGGTTCGCACTGCGACGGATTGATGACTGGTTCGGCGCTTACGAAACCGTGTTCGCGCGGATCAGTTCGCGGCCGATCGGCTTCGGCGTCTCGCTGCGCAGCACCAGTGCCGTGGTGACCGCGCCATGGCGCGCGACGGCGTCGACGATGGTTTCAAGGTGGGCGGGCGAGGGCACGACCACTTTCAGGATGAAGCAATCCTCGCCGGTCAGCCGGTGCACCTCGGTAATCTCGGGCATTTCGGCGAACTGCTTCAGGCAAGGGCGGATGTGCTCATGCGTGGTGCGCACGCGGATGATGGCCATCATGCCGAGGCCAAGGGCGGCCGGGTCGATCACCGCGGTGTAGCCGGCAATGACGCCGCGCTCCTCCAGCCGCTTGACCCGCTCGGAGGTGGCCGGCTGCGACAGGCCGACCCGCCGGCCGAGCTCCGATATGCCGATGCGGCCATTCTCCTGCATGGCCTCGATGATGGCGATGTCGGTCGGGTCGAGCGGCGCGCGCTCATCGCTGGTCCTCATGGTGTCACTTTGAATCCATCGGTAAGGACATGATTTTTCCGATGATTTCCCATTCCCGGTGCCAGCGCAAGACGTCACCATGCACCGGTGATCGATAGGAGCAAGGCGACATGCCGCATTTCATCATCCTGCCGGGGAGCGGCGGTTCCGGCCCGGCGCATTGGCAATCGCGGTGGGAAGACGCCAATCCGGCGATGCGGCGCTTCCGGCCCTCAAGCTGGGACCTGCCCGATTTCACCGACTGGCTGGCGGCTCTGGAGGCCGCGGTGATCGCCGCGCCCGAGCCGCCGGTGCTGGTCGCGCACAGCCTGTCCTGCCTGCTTATCGTGCACTGGCAGAAGATTTCGCAAAGGCCCGTGAAGGCGGCCTTGCTGGTCGGCGTTCCCGATCCGGCGTCGGCGGTCTTTCCCGAATACGGTATGGCTTTCGCCAAACTTCCCGAGGGCAAGCTGCGCTTTGCCTCGCTTGTGGTGACCAGCACCAACGACCCCTATGGTTCGGCGGAGTATGCCGAGGCGCGGGCGACGCAATGGGGCAGCCGCCTGGCCGTGATCGGGCCGTTCGGCCACATCAACGCCGAAAGCGGCCTGGGCGACTGGCCGGAAGGTTTTGCGCTTCTCGACGGGCTGGTGTCCGAGGCTTGAAGGTGGTGGCTCAGCCGCCATTCACCAAAGCGAGGATAAGCTTCTGCAGATTGCCGCCCGGGCCGAGTTCGACGCGGTCGAAATCGCGGCTGGCCTGGCGCTGCGCCTGCGAGAGTGCGGACAGGCGCTTGGTCATCTCGCTCCGGATCTTGCTGCATTTGGGGTCGTCGGCAACCGTCAGGCCGACGGTCGCCGCCTCGATCTTGCGCACCATGTCGACAATGGTGGCGCCATGCACCTTTTCATGGGCACTGACGCCGGCGAGAAAAACCTCCCAGTTCTTCTGGACAGCGGATGGCAGCGGTGAAGTGGGGCTGGGCAAGGTGTAGGTGATGATCAATTTCGGCTTCGCCGACACCAGCACGCAGGCGCCGGCCCGTGCCTGATAGTCCCTGGTCCAGGTCAGCTTGAAATTGGTGTGGGCGATGGCGCGGGCGACGCCGACATTCGGCCCGTTCTCGCCGATCGAGCGATAGAGTTCGGGCCCGGACTGACCCGAAATGGCATAGGTTTCGACCTTCTCGACCGGCTTCCACTGCGCATGGGCGGTGACTGGCAAGGCCACCAGGGCGGCCACCAGAAGACACAGACGAACTCTCGACACAACGCTCTCCAAACCCGGACCAGACGACCTTGCCGCAACGGGCAATGTCACGGGATCGCTTTTCCTATATGCTGGTTGCGGGTGCTGCAATTATCAGGGGGAAGTCATGAAAGCTGGATATCTTGTCGTCGCCGGTGCCGTGGCCGCATTGCAGGCTGCGCAGCCGGCGTTTGCCGCGTCGTGCAGCGGCTGGAGCGCGAAGATGGAGGAAGACGAGGGCGGCAGCGTGCTGACCGCTTCGGTCTGCGGCGGCCCGAAGGGCGACGCGTATCTGATGCTGGCCTGTTTCGACAAGCCGGTGCTGAGCTACGACCTCGGTGCGAGCGGCCAGCAGCTGGAGCCCGGCCTCAGCGGCGCGTTCGATTTCAAGGCCGACGGCAGGACGGTGACCAAGACCCTGCAGCTGGAGGCAATGTACAATTACTTCGTGGTGGACCTGGAGAAAGCCGATCCGCTGCTCGATCTGTTGCGGGGGAAGGGCGATGTGTCTGTCGGTTCGGCCAAGTATGGTTCGAACAGTTTTGCGCTAAAGGGTTCGAAGGGGGCCATCGGCAAGGTGCTGGCGCAGTGCGGGAAGGCGAAGCCTGCCGCTGATGCAGATTGAGCGGCTACCGCATCACCCCGCCCAACCTTACCGCCGCCGCCCTCAATTCCTCATCCGAAAACCCGGAAAAGCCCAGCACTAGCCCATGCTTGGGCGCGCCGTCGATGAACATCGCGGACAGCGCCCGCGCGCCGACCCCTACGGCCTTCGCCGCTTCGACAATCGCCGTGTCCGGCCCGTTGCCCCTTAGCATCGCCATCAGATGCAGCCCCTGCTCGGGCACTGTCACATCGAGCCTGTCGCCGCAATGCGCCTGCAGGCCCGCGGCCAGCACGTCGCGCGCGGCTTGCACGCGGCGGCGCACGCGCCTGAGATGGGCGGCGAAGTGGCCTTCGTTCAACAGGTCGGTCAGCGCGCCCTCGGCCAGCGTCGAGGGGTAACGGTCGGAGCGCGCCCTGATCGCCATGACCGCATCGAGCAACGGCTCCGGCACCACGACATAGCCGATGCGCAGGCCGGGGAAGAGCACTTTGGAGAAGGTCCCGAGATAGGCGACGCGGTTCGCGCCATCCATGCCTTGCAGCGAGGTCAGTGGCGGGCCGGCATAGCGGAACTCGCTGTCGTAATCGTCCTCGATGATCCAGGCATCGTTGCGCCGCGCCCAGTCGAGCAAGGCAAGCCGCCGGCGCATCGTCATCGTCACGCCGAGCGGATATTGATGCGAGGGCGTGACATAGGCCGCGCGCGCCTTTGGGCAGAGACGTTCGCCGATCTCGGGATCGAGCCCTTCGCTATCGACCGGCACGGCGACAATCCTGGCGCCGCTGCCGGCCAGCACTGCGTGCGCCATGGGATAGCAGGGGTTTTCCAGCCACACGGCGTCGCCGGGGCGAAGTGCCGCGCGCGCCAGGAGGTCGAGCCCCTGTTGCGTGCCCGAGGTCAGCAGGATCTGGCCGGCGTCGCAGCGCACGCCGCGCGCGGTCCTGAGATAAGTGGCAATCGCGGTGCGCAGCGCGATGCCGCCGCGCGGATCGCCATAGCGGAAATGCTCGGGGCCGGGGCGGGCGAGGTGGCGCGACAGCAGGATGCGGAACACATCAAGCGTGCGCGGGTCGGACACCGCCACGCCAAGGCCGCAAGGCAGCGAGATGGCGGCGTCGATCTCCGGCGGGCGCGCCTTGACCAGCGTTGTCGGCAAATACGGCACGTCGGGAGCGACGAAGGTGCCGGCGCCGACCTTGGCCACGGCAAAGCCTTCCGAGATCAGCATCTCGAAACAGGCGACCGCCGCCGAGCGCGACAGGCCGAAGCGCTTTGCAAGGTCGCGGGTGGTCGGCAGCTTGGCGCCGGCAGCCAGCGCGCCGGTCTCGATCAGCCGCCTGAGCGCGGCGTAAAGCTCGCGGCTGCGCGGTCCGTCCCCGGGCAGAACCGGGATCAGCGCCGACCAATCCGGCGGATTGGTCTGATTTTTGTTGCTGTGATTGGTTCTTTTCTCGACCAATGCCATGGCGCATGGTTGGCAGACAACAGCCGAGGATGCAAGCCGTGAACGACGTTGCCGCCAGCTTTCCGACCACCAGCCGCAACCGGGTCAAGCGCCTGCATGAGCGCGGCAGCTACGACCATGCGGCCGTCTTCGCGGTGCTGGATGCCGGGCTGCTCTGCCACGTCGCGTACACCTTCGACGGCCAGCCCTATTGCACGCCGACCATCCACTGGCGCGAGGGCGACATGCTCTACTGGCACGGCTCGTCGGCCAGCCGCATGCTGCGCCAATTGCGCGGCGGCACGCCGGCCTGTCTCACCGTGTCGCATCTCGACGGGCTGGTGCTGGCGCGCACCGGCTTCAACCATTCGGCCAACTACCGCTCGGCGATGTGCTTCGGCACCGCGCGGATTGTTGATGAGCCGGAGGAAAAGATGAAGGCGCTGGCCGGCGTCGTCGACCGCTTCTACCCCGGCCGATCAGAAACCTTGCGGCCCATCTCGGCGCAGGAAGCCAAGGCGACCATGGTTATCGGCATGCGTATCGAGGAGGCATCGGCCAAAGTGCGCGCCAAGGGCGTCGCCGACGACGAGGAGGATTATGGTCACCCGGTGTGGGCCGGGGTCATCCCGGTGCGGACCGTGATCGGCGCGGCCGAGCCGTGTCCGAGGCTGCTGCCCGGCATCGAGCGGCCGGGGAATCTGGCTGGGTATGCAGAAGGAGAAGGGCTGGACGCGGCGTTGATGCAGGCGCAGGCGGTGTATGAGGGCGAGGTTAGTTAGCACCTCCACCTTCCCCCCTTGTGGGGGAAGGTGGATCGGCGCGCAGCGCCGAGACGGATGTGGGGTGTTCCAGCGGAGTGAGGCGTCGGCGTTCCCTGGAGCGCCCTCATCCGACCTCGCTTCGCTCGGCCACCTTCTCCCACAAGGGGAGAAGGGAGAGCTCACTTGCCGCCGCCACCGCCTCGCGCTATCCCGGCGCCATGATCACCTTCCGCAAGGCGCAAGCTTCCGACCTGCCGGAAATCGTCGCGATGCTCGCCGACGATCCACTGGGCGCTGCTCGCGAGGATGCCTCCTTGCCGCTGGCCCAGGGCTATCTCAATGCTTTTGCCGCGATCGATGCCGACTCCAATCAACTGCTGGCGGTGGCAGTGGACGGGGCCGAGGTGATCGGTACGTTGCAGATCACCTTTCTTGCCGGGCTGTCGCGCAAGGGCGCCTGGCGCGGGCAGATCGAGGCGGTTCGTGTCGCCAGCCATCGGCGCTCGGGCGGCATCGGCCGGCTGATGCTCGAATGGGCGATCGATCAGTGTCGGTCGCGCGGCTGCAGCCTTGTGCAGCTCACAACCGACAAGGGGCGGGCGGACGCGCACCGTTTCTATGAAAACCTTGGCTTCACCGCCAGCCATATTGGTTACAAGAAGAGCCTCTAGATGCAACTCCGTTCCGCCCCGGCGGCGACTGGCGTATAGCGGCAGGCTTTCAGGCACTATTCAAATTGCCTGACAAAGCGGATATAGGTCAGCTACATTGACCTATATGAAAATCGTCTGGGGAGGCGTGACTTGACCCTTTTGAACCTGTTGGCTTCGCGCTCGTCGCGCATGAAGGCCTCCGAAATCCGCGAGCTGCTGAAGCTGCTCGACCAGCCCGACATCATCTCCTTCGCCGGCGGCATTCCCGATCCGGCGCTGTTTCCGGCCGATGCCATCCGCGATGCCTATGCCGAGGTGCTGGGCGGCGCGGAGGCAGGGGCGGCGCTGCAATACCAGGTGTCGGAAGGTTATTTGCCGCTGCGGCGCTGGATCGCCGGGCAGATGGGCAAGCTCGGCGTCGCCTGCGACGAGGCCAACATCTTCATCACCTCCGGCTCGCAGCAGGCGCTGGATTATCTGGGCAAGCTGTTCCTGTCGCCGGGCGACACCGCGCTGGTGACATGGCCGACCTATCTCGGCGCGCTGCAGGCCTTCAACGCCTATGAGCCGCGCTATGACCGTCTGCGGCCGGAAGGCGGCAACATGACGCCGGACGCCTATCGCGCGGCGGCCGCCGCCCCCACCGGTTCTTCAAGAGGGGGCGGCAAGGTCAAGTTCGCCTATCTGGTGCCCGACTTCGCCAACCCGACCGGCAATACACTCGATCGAAAGCAGCGCGAGGCGGTGCTCGACCTCGCTGGCGAACTCGACATCGCCGTCATCGAGGACGCCGCCTATCGGGCGCTGCGCTATGATGGCGAGGGCGTGCCGCCGATCCTGGCGCTCGATTGCGCGCGCTCTGGCTCTATCGACAAGGCGCGCACGCTCTATTGCGGCTCGTTCTCGAAGATCCTGTCGCCGGGCATGCGCGTCGGCTGGGTGTGCGCGCCGCGTCATGTGGTGGAAAAGCTGGTGCTGATGAAGCAGGCTTCCGACCTGCACAGCCCTTCGATCAACCAGCTGGTCATGCACCGCGTCGCCGAATCCGTGTTCGACGGCCAGGTCGACAAACTTATCGGCGCCTATCGCCAGCGCCGCGACGGCCTGCTGGGCGCGCTCGAAGCCAACATGCCGAAGGGCGTGACCTGGAGCCGGCCGGAAGGCGGCATGTTCGTCTGGGCGACGCTGCCGGAAGGGTCGGACGCCACCGAGCTTTTGGCTCGGTCGGTGAAGGAGGCGCGCGTCGCCTTCGTGCCCGGCAACGCTTTTTACGCCGACGGCACCGGACGCAACACGCTGCGGCTGTCCTTCACGCTGGCCGACCAGCGCGCCGTGGCCGAGGGCATTCCAAGGCTGGCGGCGCTGCTGAAGGGGTAGGCCGGTCAGAGAAGGCGGCATTTCTATGCCGTCACGGTGACCAGATGCTTGAGTATCGCAAGCCTGGTGCGCGCCAGTCTGCGGAGCGGTTTTTCAAAGCGTTCCTCGCCGGCCTCGACGACGAAGATCAATGTCATGAAGTCGAGCATGAACTCGTCTATTGCCGTGTCGACCGCCTGCGACTTGCCCTTGAAGCGTCGCAGCAAGGCGTTTGCTTCCTCGACGTCGCCAACCCCAGCGCTGTCGATAAGCGCTTCCAGTCTCTGAAAACAGTCCAATCGATGTCCCTCCCGCCGCGCCACGAAACTCCGGTTTGATCGGAAAGTTCCCGTCAGGAGAATTTCTCCTGAAAAGAGATCTGCGTGGAACCTCTTTAGCCGACAGGTGTTCCTAGGTGTCTGACCCCCGCAGACATCCGAAGGCCTTTTCAACGAGGCTTTTCAAAGCCCGCCGGTTTCCCCCTCTCCGGCGGGCTTTTCATTTGCAAAGGACCGAAGGGCGGCATTTTTGGCGACGACGCCGGAAGGCAGCGCCTGTCAGTAGCCTGCGCCCGCCCGCATTGACGGCGCCCCAAGCGAATTTAGATTTGGAACATTGCGAGGAGGAATTTTCGTGGAAACCCAGGAACTGCATCGCGGCCGGCTCATCGACCACATCCAGCTGGTGGTGAGGGATCTCGCCGCCAGCCGGCGTTTCTACGAGGCGGTCTTGCAGGTGCTCGGCGTGCCGATCGGCGGGACCGGCGAGGATTATTTCTGGTCCGATGAGCTGTTCATCTCCAGCGGCGACAGCCGGGCAGCACTGGGAAAGCTCACCGGCCGTCACCATCTGGCCTTCCAGGCCAGGGACCACGCGATGGTCGATGCCTTCTACAAGGCCGGGCTGGCGGCCGGCGGCACGGACAATGGCGCGCCGGGCGAGCGGCCCTATCATCCCGGCTATTACGCCGCCTTCCTGCTCGACCCCGACGGCAATAACATCGAGGCCGTCCATCACGGTGCGCACGCGCGCAGCGCCGCTTCGGTGAAGATCACCTTCTAGAGACGGTGCACGAACGGCGCGGCTCGCGAAGCATCGTCATTCCCGCAGGGCACGCATTTCCGTTTCAATCCGTCGAGCCGCGCGGCGGTTCAGGATGATGACCAAAACAAGGAAGGCAAAGGTCGACCCGCCTCCGACCAGCGCGAAGATCGGGCGCGCGGGATTTGTCGCCCATGATCCGAGATAGATCATGACGAACCCCGGCACTATTGGCCCGACATACCAAAGCCAGGCGGATCTCAGCAGGTCGCGCTCATGAGCCAAGCGCTGTTGCAGATGGCCCATTCCACTTGTCGCAAGATCGAATCCGGCACGTGTGCTCTTGCGGAAGATATTCAAGCCCACCAACAGGAGGCCGAGCACCAGCGTTGCAAATCCTGACGCCATGATCCATTCCGCCGACGAGTCGGCTGCCAGGAATGTCACTGCACTGGTGACGAGCAGAAAGGCGGCGGCCATGCCTGCGGAGACATATTCCAAAGTGTTGCGGCGCTTGGTGGTTCGGCTCAAAGCGGCATGTCGCGCCTTGATGTCTTCGAGATTTATGACCGAGGTCATAACAGGTTGTTCCTTCCAGGAAGATTGTGACCGGTTAATCATCGTACTGCCTCCAGAACGACCTGGCCGGCCAGAACGCGCTTGATGCGGCTGATACGCGTCGCCACCGCGCCGGCCGAGAGACCGGAAACCTCCGCGATGGTCGCGGCATCCTCCTCCTCCAGGTAGAGGATCATCACCTGCCGATCGATCGGCTGCAGGCGGTGGAGCATTGCGTGGATCCGGGCCAGCGCAAGCCGGTCGGATACCTCCGTCTCCGGGGAGGGATTCGGGTCAGCGGCGATCTCCGCCGCCGGGTGATCGAGGCCGATCATTCCTTTCAGGCGTCGGGCTCGCCCGATATGATCGGCAGCGACATTGTGTGCCACACGGTAGACCCAGGTGCGCAGCGAGCAGCGCTCATCGAAAGACGTCAGGCTGCGCCAGACCTGCAGATGAATATCCTGCAACAGGTCCTGCCGCTCGATAGGGTTTGCTTCGTATCCAACTGCCAGACGAGCCAACGCGGGACCTAGCTGATCCACCGCCTGGATGTAGAGCCGGTCGACATCCGGTGGCGCGGCCGCTTCGGCACCGCCCCTCTCGTTTTGGTAAAGCATGGTCATGTCAAGGTAGTCGTACCTAAACGAAATTTCTTACAGACCAACCGAAGACTGCGCCGAACCTTCGACGCACTGGCGCACCAGCACCAATTCGAAGCACTGACCAGGTGGCCTTCCTTTTGTCCGACATCCTCGATACGAGATGGAAACCCAGCCGCGGAGTTCCATGGATACATCGCCCGAAACCGTGCCGTTTTTCAGCCAGTGGGAAACGCCTGACATGACGCTGGCCGTGCTCGCCGATGGCGCTGATGTGGCGCTGCGGCGCGATCCGCTGTGGCGGGGGTCGGGAGCGGAAACACCAGACGAATATGCGGTCTGGGCCGCCAACATCTGCGGCATGGCGTGCCTGAAAATGATCCTGGCCACGCGCGGCGAGATCGTGCCGACGATCGACTTGGCGAGACGCTGCACCCGATATGGCGGCTATGTGGTCAACGAAGGCTCGATCAGGGGCCTGATCTACGCGCCCTTCGTCACTTTCGTGAAGGCGGAGTTCGGCCTGGAGGCGCAGGTGATGACCAATGTCGCGACGTCGGACATTCCGGCGATCCTCGCCCGCTCACGCTTCTTCATCGCCTCGGTCAGCAGTTCGATCCGCTGGCCCGAGCGCGAGCCGCCGTCGAAGGGCGGCCATCTGGTGCTGGTGACGGCGGCGTCGGATGATGGTTTTCGCTTCCACAACCCATCCGGCCATACCAGCGCCACACAGGCCAACGCAGTGTTATCGCCAGCCGATTTCGATCGTTTCTTTGCCAATCGCGGCATTGCCGTCACCATTTGATTTCTAAGGGGTTTCAATGACTGAAAAGACCAGGGTCGCCATCCTCTATGGCGGGCGCTCGGCCGAGCATGACGTGTCGCGGCTGTCGGCGGCCAATGTGCTGAAGGCGATCGACCGGACGCGCTACCAGGTGGTGCCGATCGCCATTTCCAGGGATGGCAGATGGCGGCTGCAGCCTTCGTCCGAGGCCGGCGCCGACGGGGCAGGGGCTCCGGTGTCTGAGGATGGCGTGGAGGTAGCCCTGCTGCCAGGCGGCAAGGGCCGGCTGGTGGCTCTCACCGAGAGCGGCGAACAGCCTGACCCTGTCGATGTCGTCTTTCCCGTGCTGCATGGGCCGTTCGGCGAGGACGGTTCGGTGCAAGGCTATGCCGAGGTTGCCGATGTCGCCTATGTCGGCTGCGGCGTCCTGGCTTCCGCCGCCGCCATGGACAAGGATGTCGCCAAGCGGCTGCTACGCGAGGCAGGGCTTGCCGTTGCCCGCTCGGTCACCGTGCGACGCGGCGATGTCGGTTCGTTCCAGGAGATTGCCGGGGCGCTTGGGCTGCCCTTCTTCGCCAAGCCGGCGCGCCAGGGCTCGTCCTTCGGGGTGAGCAAGGTGCATGACAGGGATGGCTTCGAACAGGCCGTCGAAACGGCTTTGCGCTATGACAGCAAGGCGCTGATCGAGGAGTTCGTCGACGGCCGCGAGATCGAGTGTTCGGTGCTGGAGCGGGCCGACGGTTCGCTGACGGTTTCGCCGCCCGGCGAGATCATTCCGGCCGACAAGCATGGGTTCTACACCTACGAAGCGAAGTATTTCGACGCCGACGGCGCGCTGGTCAAGGTGCCCGCCGATGTCCCGGCGGATGTCGTTGCCAGGACGAGCGAGATGGCCGCGCGGGCTTTCCGGGCGCTCGGCTGCGAGGCCATGGCGCGCGTCGACTTCTTCCTGCGCGCCGACGGTTCGCTGCTGGTCAACGAGGTCAACACGCTGCCCGGCTTCACCGACATCTCGATGTACGCCAAGGCGCTGGCGGCGATCGGCATCGGCTACAGTCAGGTGATCGACGTGCTGATCGAGCACGCGCTGGCCAGGCATGCGGCGCGCTGATCGGCTCTGTTCAGCGTCACGCCACGCTTGCCGCCGGCCTTGGCCCGAGAATCCCGATGGGCGGATAAAGGTGCTTCTCGCCAATACCTCGGGCCGTAGGGAACATACTGACCCGCCCGGAATTGAAGGGTAACCAGCGGTCTGCCGGCAAATGTTGCACGCCGGCTCAATATGTCAGACCATGGCCGCTGGCAGGGGGAGAGACATCAAGTGGCGGCCAATCGTCGAAACGGGACGGCGTCCGAGGCGCATGGGCTGGACGATATTCTTGCGGCTGCCGCGCCCCATCCGCGAACCGCGTTGCCCAATGTGGCCACCACCGTCACAACGGTGGCGGCGCTGTATTTCGGCCGCGAGGTGTTCCTGCCGATCGCGATCGCCCTGCTTTTGACGTTCGCGCTGGCGCCGTTTGTCTCGGCGCTCAAACGGGTCGGCATTCCCCGCATCGCCGCCGTCATCGCCAGCGTGCTCAGCGCCTTCGCGGCACTTGCCTTGTTCAGCTTCGTCGTCGCCACGCAGGTCAGCGAACTGGCGCAGAACATTCCGGTCTACCAGACCAACATCCTGGCCAAGATCCGCTCGCTCAAGGAAACCGGCGTCGGCGGCGGTATCATCGCCAGATTGAGCAGCGTGGTCGAGCGTGTCGGCCAGGAGATCGACCGGCAGGACGCCACATTGCCGGCCGCCACCGCGGACAAGCCGCCGCGCGAGCCGGTGCCGGTCGAGATCGTGGCGCGCGAAAGGCCGCTCGAAGTCCTGCAGAACATCGTCGGCCCGCTGATCAGTCCGCTCGGATCGGCCGGACTGATCATCGTCGTCGTCATCTTCATGCTGCTCGAACGGGAGGATTTGCGCGACCGCTTCATCAGGCTTGTCGGCTATGGCGACCTTCACCGCACCACCGAGGCGCTTCAGGATGCAGCCAAGCGGGTGGGCCGCTACCTGCTCATGCAACTGGTCGTCAACATCGTCTACGCCATACCGATTGCGATCGGGCTGTGGATCCTCGGCATTCCCAATGCGCTGTTGTGGGGGATGCTGGCGCTGGCATTGCGGTTCGTTCCCTATATCGGTCCGGCCATCGGCATGCTTTTGCCGCTGTTCCTGGCACTGGCCGTGGCGCCCGGCTGGTCGCTGGTGTTGTGGACTGCTGCCCTGTTCGTGGTGATGGAACTGGTCACGGGCAATGTCGTCGAGCCCTGGCTGTACGGCTCGCGAACCGGGCTGTCGCCGTTGGCGATCATCGTTGCTGCCATCTTCTGGACGTGGCTGTGGGGGCCGCTCGGCCTCGTCCTGTCGACGCCGCTCACCGTCTGCCTCGTGGTGCTTGGCAGGCACGTGCCGCAGTTTGAATTCCTCGACGTGCTGTTCGGCAACGAGCCGGTGCTGGAACCGCATGCTCGGCTCTACCAGCGGCTTCTGGCCGGCGACCCGGACGAGGCCACCGATCATGCCGAGGAAATGCTCGAGGAGAAATATCTGGTCGAATTCTACGACAAGGTGGCCATTCCGGCCCTGCTGCTGGGCGAGCGCGATCGTGTGCGCGGCGTCATGGGCGACCTGCAGCGACGGCAAGTGGCGGCCAGTGCGCTCGCGCTGGTGGCCAATCTCGAAGACGATGCCAAGGAGGAAGCGGCCGAGGACGAAAGCCCGGAAGCGGGCGAGCCCGGCGATGCCGCCGACGAGGACGAGGCCGAACTGCCCGACGGCACCGGCATGTCGCTGCTTTGCGCCGGCGGGCGCGGCGAACTCGACGATGCCGCTGCCGCGATGCTGGCGCAGGTGCTGGAGGTCCAGGGGGCGACCGCGTCGAAGGCCGGATTTGCCGACATGGAACCTGCCAGCATTCGCCGCCTGGAGCTCGAAACCATCGACACAGTGGTGGTCGGCTTCCTCAACCGCGATTCAGTCAAGCACGCCCGCTTCCTGGTCCGCCGGCTGAAGCGCGCGAAGGCGGCGCTACGGGTGGGCATCGTGTTCTGGTCGGAGACCGGCAACGGAGACAAGGAAGCCGCCGACAAGCTCGCCCAGGACATCAACGCGGATTTCGTCGCCCACGGCATGGTCGACGCGGTGACCGGCGCGCTGTCGAACGAGCCGCCGGTGGCGCTGAAGCTCGTCGCCAAACGGCGCATGCGCCGGCCGCGCGCCGCGCCAAGGAAGGTGCCGGCCGCGGCGGCAAGCTAGGGGTGAAAACCGATAGTTGCGAGCGCGCTGGCCCAGGCGGACCTGCCGGCAAAGGCGCTCACAACGGCTTTGCGCGGCATCCCGTCGCCCAGCGGATCATATTCCGGCGATCGGCAGCTCGACCGTGATATTCGGCCGGCGCAACGACCTTTCGCAGCCGCGTATCGGGATGCCTTTCACCGAAAACGTCCGCCGCAAGGTCCCGTCCGACTTCAGAAGCCGATATTCCGATCTCAGTTGCGCATCGCGGCTGAAGCCAAGCGGACTGCTCGGGTCCGGCTTGACGATACTGCGAATTTCATCCTGGTAGTCGGCGATCCCTTCAAGGAGCGCCTTGATTGTCGCGGCAATCTCCGTGCGATCCTCGGGGCGCTCGATCACGGCATCCAGCAGTTCGCCAAGCTTGCGCAACGGCACCTGACGGTCCTGGTTCGCATCGCCATTGCGATAGGCAATCTCGACATCGACCAGGCTGAGAACGGAAACGAACTCTTCCTTGAGCAGGAAAATTCCGACATTCACAGGCTGCGCCGTCGGGTTATGCGCCGTCTTTTCCCTGACGCTCTCGGTTTGCTCGTCAGTCTGGGTGTCCTCTCTCCCGGTTTCTATGCTCTGCTTGCGGGAACGGTTCGTCTCGGACACTTGGGAATCGATGGCGGATGTGGTCGATTCCGCAAAATCCTGTCGAACCTCATTGGTCGATCCGCGCGCATGAACCCGGGCGTCCGCGCTGCCTCCGCCGATTTCGACCGAAGCCTCCCCATGGAAACTCCCTTCGAATCCATAATCATAGTTGTTCGTGCCGGACCTTTTGTCGGCGGTATCCTTGAGCTGCTTGTTGAAATTGTCTTTCGCTTCGCGGTCCTGACTGTCCAACACGGTGGAGGTCAGCTCGTTGCTCGCCGATGTTCGCTTCTTGATGATCACCTTGTAGGTCATCGAGCCGCCGGGCGACAGGCTGATGGAGTCGACCAGATCATCCCGCGCCAGGTCTCCGCGAAAGCTAGCAAGCTGATATTGCTCGACCAGGAAGAGCTGTGGCCGAAGGTCCTCCGGCGCGGGTATGCCGCCCTGCGTAAACGGAACACGCGCCTCCCTGAGCTTCGCCTGAAGCGGAGCCAGCGACATTTGAAAGAAATTGGCCTGGAGAGCCATGTAATTCTGAATCATGCCCGGCTTGATCACTGGAGGTTGTTGGCCAATGACAGCCGGAGGCATGGGGACATTGAGGCCGGGCAGGTCGACGGTTTCTCTGAACGCGGCTGAAGCGCGGAAGATTGCTGGCATCGAAAACCCGAATGGGGTTGTGTCCGGGCCCGGTTCGAATCCGAGCAGCAGGAAGGCCTTCAGCAGTCCGTTCTCGGTCTTCAGGTCTACCGGCGGGATGCCCATCGGATCGGGATTCGGTGCCGCGTTACCGCCCGAGAATCCCACGAAAACATCTCGTTTCAGGCCGAGCGAGATGAACACCGGCTCCGGCCGGAAAGGTACGGAATCCTCGGGGTTGACTTGCACCGATACACTCGGGCCGAGTTGCGTTTCGGCTGCGCCTGGGTCAATTGACGTTTGCTCGTTTGGCATGATCCGTTGCCCCTCCTGTTAACGGGATTCACAAAGCTGCAAAGTTAAATAAACTCGAACATATCTTGTGGGCATATCGATGCGCCTCTGAGACAATATGCCGTGGACTCTTTATACTATATCAGCTGCATTCTTGTCGCCTGTTTCCTCCGAGTGACCTGCTGGCGATGATAGAAGGGCGATTGGAATCTGATCGACACCTGCTTCAACCTTGACGTCAGCTACTGTAGGTCGGTGCTTTTGCCCTTGATGCCGAGCTCGGCAGGATGAGAACTCATGATGCATGACGATCAGGTGGATATCGACATCGATATCGCCCGCCAGATGATCCGCGATCAGTTTCCCCAGTATCGTCATGAGGACGTCACCTCGGTCGGATCGTCGGGAACCGTCAACGCCATCTTCCGCATTGGCTCAAAGAGCGCTGCGCGGTTCCCGCTGCGGGCGATGAAGCCGACCGAATGCGCCGATATGCTTCGTTCGGAGGCCGCCGCCATGGTCGAGATTGGACAGCATTGCCTGTTTCCTACGCCGCAACCGATTGGGCTCGGCCAGCCCGGTCCTCGATATCCAATGCCATGGGCAGTGCAAACGTGGATCGAAGGCGAGGTTGCCACGCCGAACGGGCTCAGTGGATCGGCGATTTTCGCCCTCGACCTTGCAAGCCTCGTGGCGTCGTTGCGCCAGGCGGACACACGGGGCCGACGCTTCGACGGGCAAGGACGTGGCGGACATCTCCCCGATCATGACGATTGGATGGCTGTCTGCTTTGAAAACAGCGAGGGCCTTCTCGATGTGGCTCGACTGCGCGATCTGTGGGCCCGGTTGCGGGAGTTGCCCGCCGCTGAGCCCGTCGTGATGAGCCACAAGGACCTTATCCCGCCAAACCTTCTCGTGCAGGGCGAGCGTCTTGTCGGCGTGCTTGATAGTGGCAGTTTCGGGCCGGCCGATCCGTCGCTGGATCTGGCGGTCGCGTGGCATCTTCTCGACCGCGAGCGAAGGGCGACCTTTCGGAGCGGCCTTCAAGTCGAGGACCTCTTATGGAAGCGCGGTGCTGCCTGGGCGTTCCAGCAGGCCATGGGCCTCGTCTGGTATTACCGTCGCACCAACCCCGCCATGAGTGCGCTGGGGCGCAGCACGCTGTCTCGCATTCTCGACAATCCTGACATCTGAACTCTGGCTGCCGGCGCGCGCCGGGCACGCCGCGGCGATGCTGGCGCAGGCGCTGGAGGTCCAGGGGGCGACGGCGTCGAAGGCTGGCTTGTTTCAAGAGTGCCGTTCCTCGGTGCAGCGCTACACATCAGCTATCCTTGGTGATGTCCCAGTCAGTTCGGACCATCCTGGCATGGTCTTCGATATAGTTCGCGATGACGTCAGCGCCGTTGGTCCAGGGGACCGCCTCGCAGCGCGCCGCCATTCCTTCGCGCTCGGTGGGGTCGAGCAGCTGTTCGATGAAGCGGTCGACATGCGGAAGGTCATGGTCGCGGCGCATCAGCAGGCCAAAACCGCCAAGCTCTGCCCAGCGGGCGCGGTTGAGCTGCAGGTCCATCTCGTCGCTCTCGTTGGGCACGAACAAGGTCGGCACCGCGCCAAGGATGTTCTCATGGAACGTGTTGTAGCCAGGCGCGACGACCGCGGCGTCGAATGCCCGGCTGTAGTTGAAACTCGGGAACAGCTCGACGATGCGATGCCTCGGCCCGACCGGCTCGTCCGACTCGAAATCGGCGCGGATCGGCGAGCGGATGTCCAGCACCAGCGTATCGGGACGGTCAAGCACGGCCTTGAGAACGCCGTTGCGGACGCCGCGCATGTCGAAATTGCTGCCGGAGCCGAGTTGCAGGGCGACGACGGTCATGCCATCGGGTATTTCGAGGAAGTTGCGCGCGGCGGCCCTGTCCAGGCGCTGATTTGGCTCCAGCAACAACACTGGCGGAACCAACAGAACCTTATCGCGCACTTCCGACGTGGGGCCGTGATCGAATTCATCGGCCAGTTCGCCGGGCTCTATAACAGCGTCGAAAGCGTCCGCCATCTCAAGGAACGGGCGGTGCGATTCCCGCCACATCGGTCGACGGACCCAGATCGAGAACAGGTTGGGGTCCATGGCCAGGGCTGCGACGACACCGTCGAAGACAGCTGTGGCGTCATAGGCAAATACCGCTGGACGCAGATGACTGATCAGGTCGAACAGTTCTTCGGCAAGCACGTCGTTCCAGTCCACGGGCGCGGCATCGATGCCGCGGTGATGGGTCAGGAAGTGAGCGTGATAACCCTCCTCGGCTGCAATTTTCATGGCGTAGGACATCGTCGCAAAAACGGGCTTCAGCCCTCGCGGCAGTCGCTGGGCGACAGCCAGCTGCTGCGCGAGATGCCCCATTCCGATGCCGTTGGACGATGCAAACAGCACCTGACGTATCGGCAAAGGCTGGATCGTCGACGCCCGCACGGCCGCCGCATCCCGCGGTTTGGAAATGTTGAACAGCCTCTCAAGGCGTTGCGGGAAAAGCTCTGCGGAATGGTAGCGGGCAACGAACTCCCTGGCCAACGCCGATTGCCGCGCGTAGGCATCCGCGTCGGTGATGAATTTGCCGATGACGCCCTCGACATCTCTCGGCGCCGCATAGACTGCCGCGTCACCGAACAATGGCTGGAAGTGCGCGGGGAGAATCGTGACGAGCCCTACCGCCAGCGCTTCGAGGATCGTGCGGCCAAAAGCCTCCGACCAGGAATCGCTGTGGTAGTAGACATAGAAATCGAGCCCTTGGAGAAACCCGGCAATGCCGGTCCATGCAAAGGGCAGTATTTCCCAGTTTGCCGGCAGCGGACCATAGAGTTCCCTAAGGAAGGGACCGCCGCCCAGGATCCTGATGCTGTAGCGGGCTGCGTCGGCAGGATAGATACGCAGCGCGTCGGCGGCCCTGCTCGGCCATTTCAATTTGTCCGGGCGGGCATGGCGGCCGATGATGACCGGATTGTGCGGCGGGCCGTCCGGCCTGCGAGGCCAGTCGTCGAGATCGATCAGATTGGTCCAGTTTTCAGGCAGGAGTTCCGCGCCCGCAGGCAAATGACGGGGCAAGGCATCGCGAACGACGGCGCTGACGGTGGCGAGCCAAACCTTGACGCCAAACGCCCAACGGCAATTGCTTACGATGCGCGCGAGGTCGTACTGCAGCTTGCCCCGCCGGTCGACCATGGGATGATGGAGAACCATGACCATGCGTTCGGTCCGGATGCCGGTCCGCCTGGTGAAGCGGTTGGACATTATCGCCGGATGGTGCACGAGGACGAGGTCGGCGTCGACCTTCGTGTCCGGGTCGATCCGTTCTGTCGCGCCGCCATCAATCAGTGCCCGCAAGTCGGGATGCATAGGGTAGGGGTTACGCAGCAATGGTCCCTTCACGGCCAGCAAGCCTGTCTTGAAACCCGCGCGGGCGGCCGCACGGATTTCCACGGCGAGCGCCGTGGAGGTGCCGCCTTCGAAGCGGACATCAGCGACAAACAGAATGTCCAGCCTCATGATCTGGGCATGTCCGGGGCGTTGCGGACGGATGCCGTCGGTGCCGCCGCCAGGAAACTGTCGATAGTCGTGCCGTAAGCCAGGACACGGCGGGGGCGCCATTTTGCAAGAAGGAGCCCCCAGTGCTCCCGCAAATAAGCCTGCCAGGGCATGTCGGCTGCGTGCAGCCGCTGCTCAACCAATGGAGGCAGATACTCGAAAATCACACCGTGGCGGCGGAATATCGTGAAGTCCGAATTGTCGGTCAGATAGATGAGCCGGTCGCTCTTTCCTGAGAGCTTGCGCTTGGTCGTAACAATGATTTCTTCGAGAAGGTCAGGATCGACACCTAAAGTCGTAACGATAATTGTCGAAATTTCTTCTTTGGATTTGTATACATAAATATTCCCCGGACCTTCATCTCCCGGATCCTGCTTATCCTTTCGAAGGAAGAGTTCCTTGAGCTTTCTCATCTGGATGGCGCTCACATGAGGGATGGAGGAATCTACCAATGGCGATTTGTACGTGTCAAACGTTCAGGCCGGAGCACCGCGCCGTGTGATGCCGACGCATTGTCGTTGAGCTGCAACCTGCACGGCCCTGGCGAGAAAGCCCCGCAACGGCGGCACACTCCGGTTACATGCCTTCGTCAAACTCGGTGGGCAGTCCGTCAGTAAGCAGGACTGGCACACTCGCCTGCGTTCCCCTTGACTATAGGGCAGTAGGCGTATTTTCTTGTTACGGCGTGACGTTGAAAGTCCTGATGCGATGCCGCGGCCGTTTTGGTCGAGGCTGGAGCGACGCAAATGGCAAGATTGCTGCTGGCAAAGATGGCTTCGGCCGCCGCCTTGGTTTCGACCTCAGTCATGCTGAGCGGATGCTGGACGATTGCAGGAAGGCCCATCCTCTGCGATTTCGGTTTTTCGCTGAAGGATGGACGGTGCGCCAAGGTCACCAAGCTCACCAAGGTCACCAAGGTAAGTACGCCTCAACCCGACAAATCGAGTTCGAAGCGCGGCGATTCCCACTATTGATCCGCCGCCTTGTTCGCCACCAACTACCAGCGCGGTCTTTGGTTTCTGATAACGCAATCATCTCGAATATCGCGCAACGTCTATCACGCGTTACGGACCATTCTGTTTGATATATAGTTCAACTTCTCCGTCTATTTCTTTTCGAGTCGCGGGGTCTATTTTCTTGGCTATCTCCGCCTTCGCCTGTTCTCCCTGATCGGCCCGAAGCCTCGCGGCGAGCGAGGCGTCGAAGTAGGCTCGGCGCAGGTCAGGCTTGCCGGTGAATAGCCCGTCGCGATGCCCCCAGGCGAGACGGACGTAGGCGTACTCATTTCCCCGGTTTGCGGAAAGCTCGAGGAGGGTCAAGGCGCGGCGAGGATCGGCAGCCAGCTTGCGGTCGCCTTTCAGATACAGCTGCGCCATAAAATACGGTGCGTACCTGTTGCCCATGTCGTTTGCGCGCTGCAACAGTTCGAGTCCTCGTGGCACGTCCTTTTTCACGCCTTCGCCCGCGAGATACGCCTGTCCCAGATTAGCCATCGCATCGATCTGGCCGGTATCGGCCGCTGCTGAATACAAGGAGGCCGCCTGGACATAGTCTTGCTTCACACCAGTGCCGAGGCGGTAAGCGTCGCCGAGCGCCGTGATCGCATTCGCCCAGCCACTTGATGCGGCCAGGCGATACCAAAGAACGCCTTCCTGCGGCAGCTTTGGTACGCCTTGGCCAGCAATATAGGCGGAGCCGATATCGGTCCTGGCTCTGAGATTGCCAAGCGCAGCGGCCCGAACGTAAAAGTCGAACGCGCGGCCGTAGTCGATCTCCCGCCCCATGCCGACGCGCGCCATGTAGCCCATATTGATGAGCGCGGCGCTGTATTGCTGATTGCCGGCCAATTCGTAGAAATGCTCGGCCCAGCTGTAGCGCCTGGCAATTTCCAGAACACGGCCGAACTGGAACTGCAGGCGCGGGTTGTTGATGTCGGCCGCCAGTGCAAAAGCGCAAGCGCGCAACGCGTCCCGAACATTGACGAGCCCGTTGGTGACACCAGGCACGGCGCGCTGTGGATCGTTGGGATCGGCGGCGTAGAGATCGCAATCCGTCACCATCGTCCGCATGCCGCGCTGCGTGTCGGGCAGGTTGCTCGGCCAAATACGAAAGGTCTCGCTGACGGCGCGCTCGCCGGCCTGCTGGAACACGAACTCCTCGCTCAACGCCTTGTCACTCGCCTCGACCGGCGCCACCGCCGCGATCGAGCTGGAGACCAGATTGCCGTTGACGTAGAGTCCGCGCTTGGTCAACGCAGCCACCTTGAAGCGGCTCTTCTCCGTCGCCTCGGCCGCGTAGCGGCTATTGGGAAAGACCTTCACAAAGCGCTCGAAGTCCTCCGGATTCTGGCTGTCGCTGATGAAGGACCATAACACCTCATCGATGGTCAGGCCGCCATTCGCTTCGGCGGCGTGCTCGGCTTGCGCAACCTGCTTGCCGGCGTCACCCTGCCGGAAGACGAATTTCGTTTCGATCGAGCCGGTGATCCAGGGAATTTGTGAGCCGGCTGTCGCCTGGCGAACGTCGCCCCGCACCGTGCGGAACGTGTCGTACACATCGAGATTGGGCATGAGCAGGGCGTTGGCGAGCGCCGACGAATAGGGGCTGTTGATGCCCGTCCCGTCATAAGCGACCTCACCGGCGCTGGTGGCAAAGGCGACCAGCACCTGGCCGCTGCCGGCCTCCGTGTAGGCGAGGCCTTGCTGCAACCCCTTCTCCTTGGCAACCGGATTGTTGCGGCAGGCATCGAGGATGAAGACTTTCACCCCGACCGGATCGTTCTTCACGATGTCGATCAGATCGTTGAGCCTCATGGCGTCGGCCGCGACGTCCTTGGCCGACGAGATCCGGGTATCGACGGGGAGCAGCAGGTTCTGGCCGTTATACTGCAAGGCATGGCCGGCGTAATAGAAGACCGCCATGTCGGCGCCTATGAGATGCGCGCGTATCGCGTCGTTCAGGTCTTTCTCCGCCGATTTCTTGACATCATAAAAGAGCAGGACGTCGAATTTGAGCTCGGTCAAGGTATTGGCGATGAGCTTGGCGTCGTTGCGGGGATTGGTCAGCGGGGCAAACGGATATTCGCTGTTGCCGACGACAATGGCCGCACGCCGCTCGGCGTGGGCCTGGGCGAGCCAGAGCGTGCTGAACGTGGCCAGGAACGCGAGCAGGAGGCCCTGCCTCAAATAGCTGGAAAAGCTCTTCCGCAACATGCCTTCACCGCCATTTCCAGAGGGAAGCATCCGGCTGATCATAACCCAAGCAACGGCAAAATTCCAACGGCCACAGGCGCTGCGCATCGTCGGCGTCAGAACCTCATGTACAGCGAGGGCTTCAGATCAGGCGGGAAAAACCCATCGGCGCTGATGTCGGCGAGGCGCGCCGGGCCGAAAATGTTCCGATATTCGGAAGTGAGTTTGACGATCGACGGCAAGCGCTCGCCCATGACATCAGCGCGGATTTTGTCGCGCATGGCATGGTGGACGCCCTGACGGGCGCACGCCGAACGAGCCGTCGTTGGCGCTGAAGTTCGTCGCCAACAGCGCCGGACGCAGCGGTGGGGCAGGGTTAATTCGAGCCCGCCGGAACACAATGTTCAGCCAACGCGTTTCACGATCCAGCAAGGGACATTCTTATTGGAGGCTGAACATGCGCAGCTTCGAACTGGTCGATCTGCTTTACGTGGTCGAGGCCTGCAAGCACGATCGCGTGGTCGGAAATTTTGTCTCGATGGCTGAAGGGGTGGAAGAGTTGCGGGTTCTGACCGGCGATTTCGTGTCGCCGGACGACGTGGTGGCAAACGCCCTTTCCACTGTAGCGCTTGCACGAGGCTGCTCAGTCGTGTTCGATGAACAGGCAGGGGCTGAAATCCAGCTTTGATGTCCTGACGGCCAAATCCTGGCGGCATTGCCCAGCTCTGCTTGCATGACGCTGAAACCCATTCTGCAGTCGTTCGGCCACGGTCGATTCATCGGCAGGTTTCATAGAACGCCCGCCACCTGGATGTGGCGGGCGTTTCAGAGCGAGCGCCCAAGTCAGGTCAGGATAAGGACGATCTTCAACGTATCCGGATCGACGATGACGATCCGACCGTCGGCCAATACGAAATACTCGTAGCTTTCGTAGGCTGGTACGATCTTGACGATGCGCGCCGGCAGACGATGCAGCCGGATCTTGTGCCGGGGAACCTCGACGCCGACAGTAATGTCGAAATCGATATTGGAGACCGGCTCGACCCGGGTCTCCTTGATGACCTGGGTGATCTGGGTTTTCTGTTCGACAGTCACATTGCTGATGGAAGCAGTCGACCCCTGATCAGTCTGTGTCGAGGCCTTGCCCTGGGCCTGCTGATCGGTGGTAGCATTTGCCTTGCCCTCGGCCTGCTGATCCGTCTGGACCTTGGCCTTGCCCTGGGCCTGCTGGTCGGTGGTCGCATTTGCCTTGCCCTGGGCCTGCTGATCCGTCTGGACCTTGGCCTTGCCCTGGGCCTGCTGATCGGTGGTAGCATTTGCCTTGCCCTCGGCCTGCTGATCCGTCTGGACCTTGGCCTTGCCCTGGGCCTGCTTATCGGTGGTAGCATTCGCCTTGCCCTGGGCCTGCTGGTCCGTCTGGACCTTGGCCTTGCCCTGGGCCTGCTGATCGGTGGTCGCGTTTGCCTTGCCCTCGGCCTGCTGGTCCGTCTGAACCTTGGCTTTGCCCTGAGCCTGCTCGTCGGTCTTGAGCTTGGGCTTGCCCTGGGCCTGCTGGTCAGTCTGGACCTTGGCCTTGCCCTGGGCCTGCTCGCCCATCTTCATCTTCGAGCCTTTTTGACAGTTGGCCGCAGCGGCCGCGCAATTGGCGTCACCGCCCGACTGGGTTTCAGCCGGCTGTGTCTGAGCAATCGCGGCACCGCATCCGATGCCGAGCGCGAGCATGCTGGTGATCAGAATTTGCTTCATGGGAGATCTCCTCGAAAGCATCAGTCCCTTCGCGGGGTAAACCTCAACGAAAAAACTTCGTTCCCGGCGAATTGGCAAAATCGACAGGCGGAAATCTCGGGAGACAGGCGGGGACAATCACATTCAGGGATGCTGTCGATGAGATCCTTTTTGCGGAACTGCTTACGGAGCGACCGTGCATGGACGGCTGGCGATCGTCCGCATCGGCCGATCCGGTAATGATTGCCGCCGGGCCTTCGCCGCGCGATCGAGACGAGCTATCGATCGACCATCGCCATGCCGCGCTCGCCGTAGCGCGGGCCGGAGATTTTTCCTGGCGCCAGCGCCTCGTCCAGCGCGGCCATTTCGGCGGCGTCGAGTTTCAGCGAGGTGGCGGCGACGTTCTCCTCCAGATATTTTCTGCGCTTGGTGCCGGGGATCGGCACGATATCGACAGCGAAATCGCTGCCTTTGCCGAGCAGCCAGGCCAGCGCGATCTGTCCTGGCTTGACGCCCCGGGCGGCCGCGATGTCGCGCACCGTGCCGGCCGCCTCGACATTGGCGTCGTAGTTCTCGCCCTGGTAGCGCGGGTCGTTGCGGCGATAGTCGCCTTCCGGATAATCCTCGGCGCGCTTGACATCACCGGTGAGGAAGCCGCGGCCGAGCGGCGAGAAGGGCACCAGGCCAATGCCGAGCTCCTTGAGCAGCGGGATGATCTCCGGCTCCAGATTGCGCTCCCATAGCGAATATTCACTCTGCAGCGCCGAGACAGGAAGGACGGCATGCGCCCGGCGGATGTTGGCGCTACCGGCCTCCGACATGCCGAAAAAGCGCACCTTGCCCTCGGCCACAAGCTTGCCGACCGCGCCGGCGACATCCTCCATCGGCACATCAGGGTCGACGCGGTGCTGGTAGAGCAGGTCGATATGGTCGGTGGCGAGCCGGCCGAGCGAGGCTTCCACAACCTCACGGATATGCTCGGGCCGGCTATCGACGCCGCTGAGCTGCTTGCCGTTTTCGATGCGGAAGCCGAATTTGGTGGCGATCGTCACCTGGTCGCGCTTGCCCTTCAGCGCCCGGCCGAGCAATGCCTCGTTGGTGTGCGGGCCATAGACCTCGGCGGTATCCAGGAAGGTGCAGCCAAGTTCGATGGCGCGGTGCAGCGTGGCGATGGACTCGGCCTCGTCGGCCGGGCCGTAGGACTGGCTCATGCCCATGCAGCCGAGGCCGATGGCCGAGACTTTCAATCCCTGGCTGCCGAGTTTTCGTGTCGCGAGGGTCATGGCTGCGCTGCTCCGTTTGGGGTTTGCAGCACCATATAGAGCGTGTGCTCAGTTGCCATAGGTGTCCAGCGCCACCTCAACCGACTGTGATCAAGGGTGCCAGGCACCGTGCAGGCTCGGACCGGAGCCATCCGTTCACATGTTGGAAGCGACGCCACGACCGGAGGGCGCCGCGTCGGAGCGGCATCACTGGATCGAGGCTGGCTGCGAAAGGATGAGGGGGCTGATCACTGGTTCATCACCCTCGACACCGTTTCCAGACAGCACCAACCCGCTGCCCAACGTGTCGAATTCGATTGCCGCTCCAAGCATTTGGGCAGCCTGCAAAACCAGGTATTCAACATCCTCGAGCGCGACATTCTCGGCCAGATTCATGACCCTGACCTGCTCGGCCGTCACCGTAATGTTGACGATGCCGGCCGTCTTGAACGCCTTCTCGACCGCTGAATTGACGTCATCGCGCAGGCGCATGGAGTAATCGTACCGCATCGAAACCTCCCAAAGGGAACGGTTTTCTGTTCAGATTGGAGCATGCGCCCGGGGTGTCGGCCTGGCAAGTAAAATCTGTGAAATATACAAATAAAATCAGTTAGTTAGTGAAATTACAGGAATGCGTATCAGACGTTCGATGAGCATCATGCGTTTGATGTGCGGAGGGCTCACTGGCCGGCCTTGACGCGTAATGGGTGTTACCATAATTATAAGCTGAATGAGTTAGATACTAACTCACCGTATTTTTAGTCCTGAGCGAGGAGCGCGCACATGGCTGAACTGGAACGCCCGGAACGGCTGCAGATCATGCTCACCACGGACGAATTGGCGGCGCTGGAAAACTGGCGCTTCGAAAAGCGCATGCCGAGCCGCTCGGCAGCGGTCCGGGAGCTGCTGCGGCGCGGTCTTTCCTCGGATGGGTTCCTGACGGCCGAGCAGGGCGTCAAGTCGCAGGAATTCGGCGTGCTGCCCGAAGGCGACGGCAAGACGAGCGATCGGCCTTCGGAGTGAAGCTTGCTTCATCCGTGGCGCGCCGCCTATGTGAATTGCGTCCGGGGAGATTGTCTTGATCCGCTTGCGCGCTACCTCATGCCAATGACCGAAATCGTGGCGGCGACGGCAACAAACAACGAAAAACAGAGCGCGACCGCCGACGCACGCCTCGCGGCCATCGTCGATTCCTCTTTCGATGCCATCATCAGCAAGGATTTGACCAGCATCATCACGAGCTGGAACCTGGCGGCTGAACGTATGTTCGGCTACACCGCCGAGGAAGCCGTCGGCCAGTCGATCCTCATGCTCATTCCCGATCACCTCAAGAGCGAGGAGACCGAGATCATCAGCAGGGTTCGCGGCGGCCACCGCGTGGCGAGTTATGAGACGACGCGAAGGCGCAAGGACGGCGCGCTTATCTCCGTCTCGCTCACGGTTTCGCCGATCAAGAACGCCAATGGCGAGATCGTCGGCGCCTCCAAGATCGCCCGCGACATTTCCGCCGCAAAGGAGAGCGAGCGCCGCATCAGGCTTTTGATGCGGGAGGTCAACCATCGCGTCAAGAACCAGTTCGCGGTCATCTTGTCGATGGTCAGGGAGACGAGCAAGCGCTCGAGCGACCCGCGGGAGTTCGAGGAACTGATCCGCGCCCGCATCATGGCGCTGTCGCGTTCGCATGATCTGCTCGTCACCTCGGAGTGGGCCGGCGCCAGCCTGTTCGACCTGATCCAGGAACATCTGAAGCCTTTCGGCCGCGAGGAGCAGATCCTGCTCTCCGGCCCGGTCCTGACGCTGCAGTCGAATGCGGTACAGAATCTCGGCATGGCTTTCCACGAGCTTGGCACGAATTCCTCCAAATATGGCGCGCTGGGCAGTGAAGACGGCCAGGTCGAGATCACCTGGACAATCGGCTCAAGCGCCCAAGGCTCCGGCACCCAGGACTTGGGTGCCAAGGACTTGGGTGCCAAGGACTTGGGCAGGAGTGTCGGTGCATCGGGCGGACGCGACTTCCAGCTGCTCTGGACCGAGACTTCCACGCCTCGCCCGGACGACAAGGGGGACGAGAGTGCGCGCAAGGGGTTCGGCACCGTCGTCTTGCAGCGGGTGGCGCCGCAGTCGCTGGGCGGTTCGGCTCAACTGGAGCGCTCGCCCGGCCGTCTCAGCTGGCGCCTCAGTGCACCGCTGGCATCGATCATCGTGCCGCAAGCCGGCATCGAAGGCGACGACGGCGCCGCGCTGGGCTTCGGCATCTGAACGTCCCGTATGCCCCGTAAAAAGAGATTGGCGTCGTTTCTCCGTCCGGCAACGGTTGGATTTTGATTGCCACTGCAATCGCGGCACTGTTCGAGACCAGCGATAATCAGGTGATGGACACAGCCAGCCAAGGGCGTCGTGCCCAACCGGGGCGGCAGGTTTTCCGCCGCCCCGGCTTGCCGGTCACCGGTGATGCGGGAGATGCCTTTCGGCGTCGACTTCCCCAACGGTGAAGCTCTGGAAGCCCGGCATGAGCTGCCATATGGCTGCAAGGCCTATGATCAGATAGGCCAAGCGGGCCAGCATGGCGCCCCCAAGGACCGTGCCGATTACGTCATAGCCGGTCACACCCATGGACAGCCAGTTGAGACCGCCGAGGATGATGAGGGCGAGCGTGACGAGGTTCATGATGCGCATAAACGCCTCCTGATGTTGCCTGACAAAAAGACGCCTGCAAAAAAACGCCTGCCGTTTCAAACGGTTCCCTCGATCACGAAATTGTGAACGAGGGTTGCGATCCGTGAATGGGGCGCGGGCTACTCGACCAGTATATGCGCCTCGCGCGCGGCCTCGATCAGAGCCTCCCTGGCGATATCGGGAGGCACGTCGCCGCTTGTCGCTTGGCGGCAGGCGCGCAGCGCGGACTGATGTTTCAGGCTGCCGGCGTCGCGCCAATGTGTCGTCAGCAATTCGATGGCCTGCTGTGTATTGGACAGGTGGCGGGTGGCGCCGGCCACGCCGACCGAAACCACCACCGGCTTGGAGAACCATCCAGGTTGCATTGGAACCTCGACAAGGTTGCCGGCGAAAAACGCGCATGTCGGCGCAAGGTTTCACCGGTTCCAATCACTGTCGCGTCAGGCTGGGCACTGCTGTGGCGACATCTTCGAATGTTGGCTCGGGGATACGCACGAGGCGCGAGACCTGAAGGTCCTGCGGGCTTTCTCGATCGAAGCGGAACGCGTTCCCCGATCCGTTGGCACTGCCAATGGCGTCGTTAGCGCACTGGAAAGCACGCGTGGTAACTGTTGATTCAACCATTGCTGGTATTTTATATGGGTGTGGTGGCGGCTCCGGCAGTGCAACGGGGGCCGGGTTGCCGGAGCCGCCTACGCGGTCCGGTTGGGGTTTGACCGCGCTGTTCCAAAATAGGACAGCGCGGTCAACGATTCGTTAAAATCCAAAATAGCTAATTAAGTCCCTGCTAATTGAGTGGCAATTTTGCCGCGACGGGAAACCGGCATTCGATCGAAGATGAATGACGGGCTGATGGAACATTAGTCGTTTCTAATTGTTTGTGTTTGTCGGCAGGGCGGGGGCATCTCTGCCGAAGATCGGGCTTCCGATCGGCCCGCGCGCCTCTGGCCGAGAGCGCGGGCTTTCATCCTTAGGGCGGCCCGGTACACCTCTGGTTGGGGAAAGCAGCGCACCGGGCCTAACCGGCCTGGGGCGGCTGCCGGCTGGCCATATATGCGGCACGTCCAATTCAACTGAAGCATTCAAATGAAGGAGATGTATATCGCGATTGGATAAAGTAACGGAACGTCCAATGGACGATACCGGAACCAAAGCGGTTACATCAGACCTTTGCGCGAGGGCCATGGGACCTTGGTCCCCATGGGAAAGCCCGCCACGGGAGCGACCCGCAGCGGGCTTTCGCAGTGGCTACATCCCGAAGGAATCGACCGCTTGTGATTGCACTGTGAACCACGTGGCCGCGTTAGCCTATGGTGTGATCGCGGAAGGCAGGCTTGGGGCTCGGTTGCAAACACGGTGGGATGTGCCCGCTCGATTGCCGCCGAGACACCGGGGAAGGCGGCTTTGCGTTCTTGTCCGGGGCCATGTCCTGAACATCCCTCATGCGGTGGATGTTCGACAGAAGGAAGGTCCAGAAGCCAGCGATCTGATTGTGGCTGGTTCCCGCTCATGGGCTCGAACCACGATTCACGCCTTCAAAGGGCGCTGTCCTACCATTAGACGAAGCGGGAGAAGCTCGGATGCTTATGCCGTCAGGACGGCGAGGCGTCAATTCGGGAAGTTGTCGACCGGCTCTTCGCAGCGATAGACCGGGCAGTGCCCGTCGCGCGCCGGGATATAGGCCGACATCGGCACTTCCGGCCAATCGCATTCATTGCCGAACTGCCTGACATAGCGGTCATAGGTGTTCGGTCCCGTGGTCAGCACCACGGCGCGACGGCTCTGGATCATGGCCCGGATGTCGGCACAACTCATGCCTCGGCTGTCGGGGCGAGCCTCGGCTGCAGCGGTCGCCGCGAGCAAGGCGCCCAAGGACATCAACAGGACAGGAAGGCGAGCGGGCATGACGGCTTCTCTTTGGTTCAGGATGCTGCATTGTCCCATAAAACCCGGGATGTGTCCGCCGGTTCCGCGACGGGCCGCGCATTGCGCGGGAAAGACGCGGTGGCCGCCCACGCAACCAAATCAGGCATCGCGCATTGCTGGTCATGGATGGCAGGAAGCCTTACGAAACGCCGCAATGGTGGCCCGGAAACGAGGGCCGCGAAGCTATGTGCTGTTCCTTCTGCGGCGGCCGAGACCACCGCTTCGAGGAGTGCCCGCAAAGGGCCGATCCGCCTGCCACGCAGCATCAGGACGATAGCGGACACTCTCGGCCTACCCGACGCGGCTAGAACTTTTCCGTCAGTCAAACCTGCCGCACGATGCAATGCAGGCCGCACCGCGGGCGCGACCTGCGCTGTCGGAGCTACATTCTGACCTTGCCGCTATCGCCAATCTCCGGACGGCTGTCGCTGACTGCCGCCGCCAGCATCTTCACATAACTGACCACGGTGCCGGGACTGTCCCAGTACTGAGCATCCTTGGGCGTGATCTTGAGCACGCGGATCGCCGGATCGTCAGCGCTGTCCCACCAGGCCTTGGCCGGTGTCGACCACAATTCCTTGATCTTGGCGCGGTCATTGGAGACTTCCGCCTGTCCGCTGACGGAGACGTATTTCTGTCCACCGGAATCCGCAAAGGCCAAGGCGACATTAGGCTCCGCCTCGATCTCGTCATCCTTGTGGCTATCGACGTCGGTGAGGAAGTAAACGGCGTTCTCACCCCGCACGACATGCGCCGCCATCGGTCGCGAGCGGATGTCGTCGCCTTCGCGGGTGGCCAACATGCAGAAGCCTATCTTATCCATCAGCTTCCAGACACGGTCGAGGTCGTTTTTCTCAATGGCCATCAGTTTCCTCCTGGTTCAAAGGTCGAGAACGCAACTCCGTCCGCTTGGCAAGGTTCCCTGTCGCGCATCGAAGACGGCAGGTTCCACCCGCTCGCCTCGTGGACGGAACTCCCGCACGTCGTCCACGTTGTGCACTCCAGATCTTCAGAGGGAATCATGGAACAACTCGTCGAGGAATTCGGCCATCCGAGCTACACCTCGTTCCCGGTCATTGCCGCGCGTTTGCTGCTCGCGGCGCTTTACGGCGCGGTGATCGGCTTCGAGCGCGAATGGCGCAACCGTCCCGCCGGGCTGCGCACCCACATCCTGATCTGCGTGGCCGCTGCCACCTTCGGCATCCTCACCATCGAGATTGTCCATGCGCCAATGTTCGCGCAGGACTCCGTCAAGGTCGATCCGATCCGCGTGGTCGAGGCGGTGACTGCCGGCGTTGCCTTTCTCGCCGCCGGGTCAATCCTGTTTTCGCGTGGAGAGGTGCACGGGCTGACTACGGGCGCCGGGATGTGGCTCGCCGGCGCGATCGGCGTCGCATGCGGTCTTGGCCTGTGGCAAGTGGCCGGTCTTGCCACGCTGATCGTGCTGGTCGTCGCGGGGCTGGTCTATCGGCTCGGTCCCCACCCGCAAGACATAAAAGGAGATCGCGGTGCGCCGTCTCCTCGCTCGGGCGATAGTCCAGGCAAGGTCGACCACTAGGCGCGATCTGGTTCGCCGAAGAAATTCGCCAATGCCCGGGCGGTTTGTTGCCACGCCTCCTCGGGGAAGAAATGGCCGCCGGGCATGGCTTGGCCGCGGACATCATCGGCCCAGCCTCGCCAAAGAGCCAGCGGCCCGCCTTCGCCCGCGTACCAGTCGGCAAGCGCGCCTTGCCCGCTCCACAGCGCCAGCACCGGACAGCGGATACGCCGGCCGGCGGCCTTGTCGGCATGGTCGTGCTCGCGGTCGAGCGTCGCCGCCGCGCGGTATTCCTCGCAGATGGCGTGGATGTGGGCGGGATCGCGCAAGGCATCGACATAGGCCTGGCGCACCTCGGGCGGAAATGCCGACGGCGACGATCCCCAGCCGCCGAGCGCGTTGTCAACGACCGCCTCGGCGGCTCCCGCCAGCATCAATTCCGGCAAGGGCTCGGGCTGCGCCAGCAGCGACCAGGGCCAGTAGCCCTGCGCCAGTCTGGCGTCGGCCCGATCCCAGGCGTCGGCCGTTGCGACGATGTCCAGCACCGCGAGCTTTTCAACGCGGCCGGGATGATCGAGTGCCATGCGGTAGGCGACCCGCCCACCGCGATCATGGCCGGCGACCATGAAGCTGCCGAAGCCGAGTTTGGCCATCAGGGCAGCCATGTCGGCGGCCATGGCCCGTTTGGCGTAAGGGGCATGAGCGCTGTCGGACGAAGGGCACGCGCTGGCGCCGTAGCCGCGCAGGTCGGCGCAGATGACGGTAAACCGCTCGGCCAATTCAGGCGCCACGTCGCGCCACATCAGATGGGTCTGCGGAAAACCGTGCAGGAGCAGCAGCGCCGGACCGTTGCCCGCACGGCGGATAAATATGCCGGCTTCGCCGGTATCGATTTCCATCGACTGAAAGATACCAAACATGGTGGTGCCTCCTTGCCGGCAACGGCCGGAGGCCGGATTTGGTTGCGGGCGGTCGCTCGGTGTCCACCTTTGTTCGCCAACCTTTCGCGCGGTTGGGCGTTGTCCCTGCGAGGAAGGCTGCCGCGGGCGGCCGTCAAAAAAAAGCAAAAGGAGGCTCGGATGAAACCTCTGGTTATCGCGTCGCTGATGCTGGCCCTGGCCGTGCCGGCGGCGGCACAGATAGATCAGCAGCAGCGCACCGACAACCCGGCCCCGCAGGCCGACAAATGCCGGGTCCAGCCCGATCAAGGCAAGCAGCAGCCAGGTGGCGGAAATCTGAGCGAAAAGCTCAATGATTGCGGCGGGGTGCTGAAGCCGCCGGCCACCGGCGACCAGGGCATGGCCACGCCGGCGCCCGACGTAGGCAAGACACCGGTGATCAAACCGGGCGAAGTGCCGGCCCAGCCGCCCGCCAAGTAGAAAGCTTGGCTGGCGGCGTTATTTCCGCAAGCCGGAACCTCGTATCCGACGAAACGTTTCTTTCAGGAATTCAATTTGAAAGGACGGGGCCTTGAGAGATATTGCCAGCACAGCCACGTTTATTGCCTCTATCGCCATCGTCATCGTCCTGATGCTGATGGCGCCGAAGAGTTTTGGGTTCGAGACCTCTCATCCGATCGTGGATGGCGATCTGCCCACGCAAAAATAGGGATCGGCATCAACAGAGAAGCAGGCGAGGGGCGTCGCCTGCTTCTTGGGTTAGCGAACCAGCACACCGGCATGATCGCACAGCGCCGTGAAGGCTTCCTGCGCCTGTGCCGCGCCGTCCTTGTCTTCCAGCGCCGCCTCGATCTTTTCGCGCGCGGCCTGGTAGAATGGACCGCGGCTGGCATGCGGCCAGTCGATGAGGATTTCACTGGCGTCCTGCAGGGTCGCCACCTCACGGATCGTGTCCGAGCCGTGCGGCTTGATCCGCACCGGTGTCGACAGCATCATTTCGGCCATTGTTTTTCCCACCTCCGGTTTTCCCGCTATTATTGAAGGATGCGGGCTTCGCGCGCGGCGTCGATCATCGCCCGCATCGCCTTTTCCGGCGGCGTCCAGCCATCCAGCGCATCGCGGCAACTGCGCAGCGCCGCCCGGTATCGCCGGCCCTGGCCGGCCGGCCAGTCGCCGAGGCATTCCAGGCCCTCCCAGGCGCTACGCACGACGCGTTCACGCTCGGGGGAGAATTTTAGGCGGATTGGTCGGGGGAACATCTTGTCGTTCAACTGAAGTCTCCGTGCATGTCGCCCGACAGTGACCGCGGATGTGGGACAACGGTACTTTGAGGGGCGCCGGATAACGCCGTCGACAAGGGAGGGTTCCAGGCCCGAAAGATCAATTTTCAGTCGTGCGCGACGGCGTCGGACAAAGGTCGCGGTGGCGGCGGAGCGGCGTCTTCCGGCGCTGGCCCGTCAAGGGGCCGGTCGTGCTCGAATTGTTCGGTGCCGGGCAAGGCATGCAGCCATGTCTCGCGGCGGCTGATCCACAATTCATATTGCGGCTCCAGGTCGGTCGGCGCGACGTCGAGGCTGCCGAGCATCACCTCGACTTCATCGTCGCCGACCCAGGCGACGCGGCCCCCGCAGGTCGGGCAGAAGCTGCGCGTGCCGTAAGAGGCGACTTCGCCCGATGTCTCGAAGGCGTCGCGCGGCCAGATGGCGAAGGCCGAATAGGCCGAGCCGCTGGCCTTGCGGCAGTCCTTGCAGTGGCAAAGGCCGACGCGTGTTGGCTGGCCGGTGACGACGAAATGCACGCCGCCGCACAGGCAACTGCCGGTTCTGCGTGTAGTGTCGGACATGATCGCGGCCCTCCCTCGGTCTGGCTTTCGTCAGTCTGGCACGCCGGGGGCCGGGCGGAACAGATGCTCGCCATTTCGTTGGTCAGAAACCGGGAAAAAATCCGGTTCATCGTACCGCCGAACAGGTTGGTGCTACCAACCCGTTCGATGTGGCCCGCAGCATCCTTCAACGCAATGCCGGCGAAATGGTTGCGGCTCGCTGCCTAGCCGCGCGCGGCCATGTGGTTGTCGAGCTTCTTGCGCGACGGGCCGTAGCGCTTGATGATGGTCTGGGCTTCGCTCTGCGGGATGCCGTATTTGCGCGCGAAGGCGGCGACCTCATAGGTCTCCTCGCTCGAAACCAGCTTTCGGTCCTGCTTGATCTTCGTTTTGTCGTCGGGCATTGCGTGCCTCGCTTTCTGTCAGCCGCACGGTCGCGGAACACCAGTATATAGGATGCCGCGATCAGACATAACAGCGATCGGCGCTGCTGGTTCCATGGCATACGGCGGACAGAAGCCTGCCGGACGCGGATCGCAGGCTGTCAGGCCGGGGCGGGGCCAGCGGCATGGGGATCGGCCTCGCCGCATTCGGCGCAAGGCGCGCTGGCGCCGGGACAGCCGCGCTGATGCGTGCCGGCGGGACAGCAAAGGCCGTTGGAGCTTGTCCAGCGTGGGCATTGGAAAACCTGCCCGGTGCCGCCACAGCCGCTACACTCGAGGACCGGTGACCGGACCAGATAGGACCCCGTCCTGAACCTGACGCTCGCGCCCAAAACTTACCCCCCAAATGGATGCACCGGACATGCCTGTACATTAGCCATGTCTACAATATCACTTTGCCGGTTACGGACAAGTTTCAGGATCGCAAATTGTTGTTGAACGTTGGCGCCAAGGGCCTGGCGCGTCGGCCTCGGTCAGCGTTCAGTCTGGCGGCGAGACGCGGCCTGGCCGCGATCCCAGCCGGCGGCCTCGACCTTGTCGAGCAGCGGGTCGACATGGGGACGAGCATCTCCCGCCAATCCTGGCAGCAACCATCGCCGGGTGCCGCCGCGCGGCGATAGTCATCGCTTTTGGCCATGGTCGATTCCCCCCTAGCCGGGGAGGATGATGCTATCAGCTGGCAACCGAAAATAATCCGATTTTACTGGCGCGGACGGCCGCGGCACTCCACATCTCAGCAATCTTGCCGGCATGATTCCGTGCAATCCTGGGATCGGGCAATGACAACGGGGGTTGGCAATGACTGACACGCAAGGGAATTCGAACCGTGCCCAACTGCACGGTGCCGTCGGGTCGCGCTCGATCGGCAGCGGCATTGTCGCACTGGCAATCGTGTTGGCGCTGGTCGGTGCCGTCATGGGGTCCTGGTACACGATCGACCAGGGCGACCGCGGCGTGCTGTTGACCAATGGCGCATTGAGTTCGGTCGTCGATCCCGGCCTGCATTTCAAACTGCCCTGGCTGCAGCGGGTCGAGAAGATCAGCCTGCGCCAGCAGGTGTTGAAATGGGGCTGCGAGAACCAGAGCGATTGCGGCAATTTGCCGGCCATGCAGGCTTATTCGCGTGACCAGCAGCCGGCCGACATGCGCGTCACCGTCAATTTCCACGTGCCGGAGGCGGAGGTCTCCAACGTCTACACCAATTACGGGTCGATCGAAGCGCTGGCCGACCGGGTCATCGCCCGCAAGGCACCGCAGGAGATCAAGACGGTGTTCGGCCAGTACGACGCCGTGTCGGTGATCCAGAACCGCGCCAAGTTCAACAAGGATGTCGCCGACGCCATCTCGTCCGTGACGGACGGCCCGGTGATGATCGACAGCGTCCAGGTCGAAAACATCGACTTTTCAGACGCCTATGAGCAGGCGGTCGAGGCAAGGATGACGGCGCAGGTGGAAGTGCAGAAGCAGGAACAGAACCTGCAGCAGGAAAAGATCAAGGCCGACATCGCGGTCACCCAGGCCAAGGGCCGTGCCGACAGCGTGAAGGCGGAAGCCGAGGCCAGCGCCTACAAGACCAAGATCGAAGGCGAGGCGACCGCCGAAGCGATCAAGGCGCGCGCCGCCGCCCTCGCCAACAATCCGCTGCTGGTCGAATTGACCAAGGCCGAGAAGTGGGACGGGCAGTTACCGAAGTCGATGATCCCCGGATCGACGGTGCCGTTCCTCGAACTCAGCACGCCGGCGCCGGTGGCGAACTAGGTCCAGGCGAGGCAACGAAGGGCCAAATGATCATCCCGCGGGCTTCGGGAGGGAATCATGCCCTTGGTTCAAAAAGCTCGACCACGTTGCCGGACGGGTCCTCGCAAAGGATCTGGCGGCCGCCGGGGCGTCGACGATCTCGTTGCGGAACGGCACGCCGGCATCGCGCATCCGGGCGGCGAGCGCCGGCAGGTCCTGCACCTCGATCACGATGCGGTTCCAGCCGCCCGGCTGCGGCGTACGGCCATCGGGCATCGGTCTTGCCGCCGACGCCATCGGGCCGGCGAGCCAGAACGTCAGGTCGTCGCGCTTGAGGATGGCCATCGCCGGACCGAACTGCTGCCGCAGCGCGAACCCCAGATGGCTGGTGTAAAATTCTATCGCCAACTCGACATCGCTGACGAGATACCGGACCGTCGCCATTGCTGGCTCTCCTCGCAAACTGATCAAGCCCCCCTGTTGAGGGTAGCTTTCCAGGCAGCCCGCGGCAAGGTTGCAGCCCGGCGACGGCCTCCTGTCGGCAAGCGCCGGACCGGTGCCGACGTCCGTCGCGGCAGCGTTTGCGGACAAAAAATTCCGGGCCGGTGTCGGAACTGCACGGCGTCGCTCGTCCTTGGGTCGATATCCATTGCAACCCTGGAGAGACAGCATGTCGGACTTCACCCAATCGCCGTGGCAGACCGCGGCCCTTCTCATTGCCCGCCTGATCTTCGCAGCCGTCTTCCTGATGGCGGTGACCTTCAAATTCATGGGCATGGGTGCCACCGCAGGTTTCATCGCAGCCGCCGGCTTTCCGTTTCCGCTGTTCCTGGCATGGTGCGCGGCGATCCTGGAGGTGGCGCTGGTGCTGTGCTTCCTGAGCGGCGCCTTCTTTACACAGGCAGCGCTGATAGCCGCCGCCTATGTGCTGTTCCTCGGCTTCGCCTTCCACGGGCCCAGCCACTGGGCCGGCAACCAGGCCGAGTTCGGCTTCTTCGTCGACCATTTTTCGTTCATGGCCGGACTGCTGTTTGCCGCCGTGCATGGCCCGGGCAGGGTACTGGCGCTGAACCTGGGCTGGCCAGGCAGGGCATGAGCAGGCCTGGCCTCACAGCTTGTCGTTGTTTGTCAGGTTCGAAAGGACAGCAAGGACTTATCCGCCATCCGGCGTGCAGCCGGTTGTGCCCTGAGGTACGAGCGTGACAAAACGACTGATGTCATCACGATTTGATAGGCGCCGATCATGGCGCCTATGACAGGCAGGATAAAAGACGCGGGGCTTGAATCCTTTGGATCGATGCCCAGCAGAGAGGCCAGCAACATCAATATCGCTACGAACAATACCGTAAGCAAGCCGAACGAGATCAGCAGACGCGGGAACGCATAGCCGAACACTTTGGAGCCGCGTTGGCCGGCAACTGCAAGCGTTTGGTCATCATCGGCAATGACCGCAGGCAACATGGTGCCCCATTTCGCGAACGCAGCGATGCCGGAAAGAACCCAGACCAGGAGCGCTGCCAGCATGGCGACGGATGGACGGATGCCGCCGATGACCATGACGATCCCAAACGCAAGTGGACCTATCGCGCCGAGGAAGCCGAGCAACAGGCAACGCTTCACGAAAGTGAAGAATGCCTTGGGCCGTTCCTTCAGCCAATCGGATACCTGGTCGGGATCAAGCTGTGTCAGAACGGCGATGTGAGCAGGAATCGCCAAGAAGCTCGAAACCATTACACCGACGAAGATTGAAGCTCCGGAGTTGATGTGTATGAACCTGTTGAGCAACGCTAGTCCACCGGCCAAGAAGATGTATCCGACAACCCATTTCCAGTTGCGGATATAAACTTCGAGCGAAGCCGCCCAAATATTGTCCTCGACCAACACCCCGTCTCCCATCTTCGCCCGACTTGCAATCAGTATCGCTGTCGCGTTGCGGTTTTCTTAATTGCATAGGGCCAATTTTCATCTTATCGACGTCGAGATCGCCAAAGAATTCGGCACTAAAATTGGGGAGAGTCAAAGCGTGCCGCAGGCGCGCAACGAATATGATCGGCGCTCTAAAATAGTGTGTGAAACAGCGGGAGCACAATTCTTGCAACGCAAATAGCGCAACTATTTCAATCGCCCCTGCGTGATGTCATCACATCTGATCGTTGTAGGGTTCCTTCATCTGGCCGACCATGCGGGCCAGTTTCGAGAAGGACGGCATGTCGGCTTCCGGCTGGCACTGGTTGGCGAGTTCCAGCAGCCGGATCGGAAAATTGACGGCGTCGCGGCTCGACGCCGACATGCCGTTGGACCGCTCCTCGCCGGTTTCGCTGGCCTCGGCCTTGCGCAGCGCGATATCGATCTCCTCCGAAGTCAGCACCCCCTTGCGAACCAGGACGTGGTTGATCGAGGCGACTGCCATCAGCAGGCCTTCGAGTTGCAGATTGGCGACGTTCATGGTGTTCCCTCCATTGACCAAAGAGGAAACGCGCCAGCGGCGTTTCCGATCCGAAGCCAGGCGCGGAGCCGGTTTCAACCGCGATGCCGGGCAGGCGCTGGCTCGTGCTACCGGCCTATTCCTGCGTCAGGCGCTCGCCATATTCGCGCCACACCGCCTTGACCTCGAGGCTGCCGAGGCGCGGGATCGACGGATCGCCGCAGGTGATGGCGACGGCGCTGATGTCGTAGTTGGGGTAGGCGTTGGCGACGAAGCGGATCGCGTCGCCAAGCGAGTTCACGCGGATCATCGGATCAGCCTGGCCCTGACCGGTGCTGCGCACACCGGAAACCGTGGCTGGAGCATGCCGCATCCTGAAGACGGATGCCATGGCTGGCCTGTCCATCGTCCTCTCCTACAAGGCCGTACGACGCGAATCATTCCATGAGCTTCTTCTGATGGTCCCACAGCTGGCGGCTGATGAAAAGCCGGCTAGCCAATGCGGGCATCAGTGGCGGCGCAGAGCTTGGCCGAGAAGGAGGGTTTTTGATGGTATAGGAATTTTTTCCTTGACCGGGTGAGGGCAGCCATGCTACATATTTGTCCATGGTGCTGATTTGCGCCAACGACCCGCCCGCCGAGGCGGGTTTTGTGTTTCTGCCCCCCTTTCTGTGACGGCGCTGTGGCTGCCTATTTGAACGCTGGCGGGCCGTAGAGCGCGACCTTTGCGAGCAATCCAATGACCCAACGCTACGCCACGATCATCACCGACGATGACGGCCGCGAAATCGTCAGCGCCATCGGCGCGTTTGAGGGTGCGGCGCCACGCCCGCGTCTGGGCCGGATCGAGCCGGTGGCATCCGGCGTGCTGATCGGCATGGTGCGGGATGCTGGCGGCGGCTTTTCTTTCGAGCTACCGGGCGCCGGCGCCAACGCGGTGTCGCTTGCCATGGCGCGGCTCAAAGCCCGGGCCGCGGCGCCAAAACCTTCCGCGATCGCAAAATCCAAGCGGACAAAGCGGACGAAGAAGAAAGCCGTCCGATCGAGGAATCCGGCCGGATCAATGCCGAAGGCAAGCAAGGCGGCCAACAATGCCGCTGCGAAGGCGATGGGCCAGGCCGATGGCTGACGAAGCCGACGCCAGGCCGGTGCGCCGTATGACAAAGCCGGCAAGGCGCAGGCCTGCCGCCAAGGCTGCCTTGGCGCCGACGCCCCGCGCGAAGCGGACGAAGAAGACGCTGGGCGGTGATTTCCTGGCCGCCGTGCGGGCCGATTTCCGCGCGCATGGCGCCGGCGTCATTGCCGAGGTGCGGGCCGACAAGCCCGACCAGTATCTGAAGATCGTGCTGTCCGTCTTGCCCAGGGACTTCGATGTTGCCATCAACCAACTGGACGCCTGGAGCGATGAAGAGATCCGCAGCCGTATCCGCAGCCTCGAAGCCGTCCTCAGGCCATTCCTCGAAGAGCCCGCCGCTCGCCGCGAAGACGGAGTATCTGGCGCTGCTGGCGGAACTTGACCGCCGAAGACGCCGCAACCTGCTGGCGGCCTACAAACCGTATCGGCGCCAGGCCGAGTTTCACGCGGCGGGAGCGCTCAACCGCGAAAGGCTGTTCATGGCCGGCAACCAGCTCGGCAAGACCAGGGCCGGGGGCGCCGAATGGGCCATGCATCTGACCGGCCGCTATCCCGCGTGGTGGCAAGGCAAGGTTTTCGACACGCCCGTGCGGCTGTGGGCCGCCGGCGTGACCGGCGAGGGCACGCGCGACAACCCGCAGCGCGTGCTCGTCGGCCCGCCGCAGCAGCAGGCGGCCTGGGGCACCGGCATGATCCCGGCGGACGCTATTCGTCAGACCATCATGGGCCGCGGCGCGCCGGGCGCGCTCGACAGCGTGGTGGTGCGCCATGGCGGCGGCGGCGATGTCCAGGCCGGTGAGAGCGTGCTGTCGTTCAAGAGCTTCGAGAAGGGCCGCGAGAAATGGCAGGGCGAGACGCTGCACGGCGTCTGGTTCGACGAGGAGCCGCCGCTCGACATCTATTCCGAAGGCCTGACCCGCACCAACGCCACCGGCGGGATAACGATCGTCACCTTCACGCCGCTGCTGGGCATGAGTGACGTGGTGTTGTTGTTCCTGTCGGCGGGGGAGGTGGAGAGGATGGGGAAGGGGTGAGAAGCGGTCCGCGCAGGCCTTCCCTTCTCCCCTTGCGGGAGAAGGTGGCCGAGCGAAGCTCGGTCGGATGAGGGGTGTTCCAGCTTGGCGCCGCCGCGCTCCGTCACACACCCCTTGTATCTGCACGGAGGAGACTTTGTGCGATGGAAGCGACTGAGCCTCGAACCGGACGGCCATCCGATTCGAGGCTTGGCGAAGTCGCCCGACACCCCTGCGGCTACAACCGTGGATGAGC
>NZ_QZXA01000018.1 GCF_003601985.1 Mesorhizobium jarvisii | reverse complement strand
CCCGCCAAGATATCTCCCCACCCCTTTCGAACCTTTTCCCACCTCGCGCCGACTGGTCTCCAGAGGCGAATGGTCGTCTCGGTCAAGGATCCAGGAGATCATCATGTTCAAGCGCATGCTCACTTCCGCTCTCGTCGCCGTGTTCGTTGCCACAGGCGCGTTGGCCGCCACGGTTCAGACGTCGTCGGCTCACGGTATGCATCATCACCATCATTACTATGACGACGACTATGGCGACTACTGGTGGTACCACCACCATCATCACCGGCATCATCACCACCATCGTCATCATGGCGGGGTCGTTGTCATCTTCTGATGCCGCGGCCTGTTGCGTTTGGAAGGGCGGCCTCGGCCGCCCTTTTGCATTCTCCGTGGGCCACAGTCAGGAACCGACAGCACCTCCAAAAAAGATCAAAAAAGCTTCGAACCTTTTTCGTTGCCGCAACGACAGATGATCAAGAGGCGGATGGATCGCCTCGGTCAACGAAGCAAGGAGATCATCATGTTCAAGCGCACTCTCGTTTCCGGCCTCATCGCCACCACCGTCGCCGCCACCGCGCTGGTCGGCACCGTTCAGCCTTCGGCGGCTCATTCGCATCACCACGACCTCGGCATCGGCATCGCCGCCGGCGTCGGCGGGTTCGTCCTTGGCAGCCTGCTTGCCCAGCAGCCGCCGCGTACCGTCTATGTCGACGAAGACGGTGGTTCCTGGCACGTCCGCCGCTGCTTCGATCGTTACTCCAGCTACGATCCGGACTCCGACACCTACATCGGCCGCGACGGCTACAGCCACTATTGCCGGCTCTGAGAGGAGACCGCTCAACAACAGAAAAAGGGGCTCGCGCGAGCCCCTTTTCGTTGTTTCACAAATACTTACAGTTGTGTGATCAGGCGGAATCGGAAATCGGCAACCCGGCTGCGCGGCAGGTGCTATCGACGAGGCGCCTCGTTTCCGAAGCGCCGCCCATAGCGACAAGCTCGAAGCTGCTTGCCGAATCCGGGTAGATCCTGGCAATGAAGGCTTGGTCGCCGCCATTGCCGCCGGACGGATCCTTGCCGTCGACGAAGCCGCAGACCACGATCTCCTTGCGGCCGTTCAGTGTCCGCTCCCCGGCAAGCGTCCTTCCGAGCCTGGCCGAAGCTGGATCCGGCAAGTGCTGACGAATACCGGTGATGACGATCTCCTCGAGCGCGAGCGAGAACGGAATCGGATCGACACGCTGGTCGCCGGCATCGGGTCGAGGTGTCGTCGCCACGCATCCGCAAAGCGAAGCGACAAGCAGAAGCTGAACCGTTTTCCTCATCCGCGCCCTTTCGCATGCATTCGAACGCCACGGCAAGAGAGTGCCCATGCCGCCGGCGCTTGCGGTGTCGGCATGGCCATACGGCTCGATTTCTTCGATATTGCGACCAGGAGCGCGCTTCCCGGGGCAGGCTGATCAGCCGACTTGCGCGCCGCCGATCATCCGGGTCACCTCGGCCGCGGCACTGCGCACCATCGGCCCGATCTCGGCCAGCCGCTCCGGCGTCACCCGCACGGTCGGCCCCGATACGGAGACGCCGCCGATCGGCTCGCCGAACTCGTTGAAGATGGCAGCCGCCACACAGCGCATGCCGGGGTGCCGTTCTTCGTCATCGACCGACCAGCCGCGCTGCTTGATGACAGCCAGATCGTGGGCGAGGGCAGGGATCTCGGACAGCGTCCTGTCGGTGAAGCGCTGCAGGCCGGCCTTGCGCAGAATGGTCCCGACGCGCTCCGGCTCGAGATGCGCCAGCACCGCCTTGCCGATGCCGGAGGCGTGAAAGGGGCTGCGCGTGCCCGGGCGGAAGAAGGCGCGGATCGCCTGGTGCGTCTCGACCTGGCTGACGAACACCACGCAATCATCCTCGGCGACGCCGAGATTGGCGGTCTCGCCGGTTCTTTCCATCAGCTCCTGCATGACGATGCGGGCGCGGTCGACCAGCTTGCGTCGGCGCAGGAAGGCCGCGCCCATGCGGTAGGTCTCGACGCCGATCGACCACAGCTGGTCTGATGTGTCAAACTCGACCATGCCGTGGTTTTCCAGCGTCGTCAGCATGCGGTAGGCGGTGGAGGCGGCAAGGCCGCTCTGCGCCGATATCTCGCTCAGCGACAGGCCGCTGCCCTCCGCCACAATGGCCAGGATGCGCAAGGCCCGGTCCAGCGATTGCACGGAACTGGCCTCGGCAGGCCCGTTGAAAGCGCGCGGACGGCCGCGCTGGCGTTTTTCAGTGGTTTCCATCGCGCCAGTTTCGCCGATTTCTCCAAACGTGCAATGAAAAAGTTTTTCACTGCGGCGAGGCGGCAAATTCCTGAAAAACCGAAAATCCAATAAAATCAGCAAATAGTCGCCGTTTTCTAGAAATGAAAAAATATTCTGAAAAAATTGAAAAATAGCCGGCTTGCTGACATTCTCGGCCATCCAACAATGACAACCCAAGTGGAGGGCCGGAAAATGGCCAGGATGCGCGCTGTCGATGCGGCGGTTCTCGTTCTCGAAAAGGAAGGCATCTCCTGCGCCTTCGGTGTGCCGGGCGCGGCGATCAATCCGCTCTATTCGGCTTTGAAGGCGAGGGGCACCATCCGCCACGTGCTGGCCCGCCACGTCGAGGGCGCCTCGCACATGGCAGAAGGCTTCACCCGCGCCAAGGCGGGCAATATCGGGCTCTGCATCGGCACTTCGGGTCCGGCCGGCACCGACATGATCACCGGGCTTTACTCGGCATCAGCCGATTCCATCCCCATCCTGTGCATCACCGGCCAGGCGCCGCGTGCGCGGCTCAACAAGGAGGATTTCCAGGCCGTCGACATCGCCGCCATCGCCGCACCGGTCGCCAAATGGGCGGTCACCGTCATGGAGCCCTATCTCGTGCCCATGGCGCTGCAGAAGGCGTTTCATCTCATGCGCTCGTCGCGCCCCGGCCCGGTGCTGATCGACCTGCCGGTCGACGTTCAATTGGCCGAGATCGAGTTCGACATCGATGCATATGAGCCGCTGGCGCCATTCAAGCCGGCTATGACGCGCGCCCAGGCCGAAAAGGCACTGGCGATGCTCAACGCGGCTGACAAGCCATTGATCGTCGCCGGCGGCGGCATCATCAATGCCGATGCATCCGACCTGCTGATCGAATTCGCGGAGATATCAGGCGTTCCGGTCATCCCGACACTGATGGGCTGGGGCGCGATCCCCGACGATCACCGGCTGATGGCCGGCATGTGCGGGCTGCAGACCTCGCATCGCTACGGCAACGCCACGATGCTGGAGGCCGATTTCGTCTTCGGCATCGGCAATCGCTGGGCCAACCGTCACACTGGTTCTGTGGACGTCTACACCAAGGACAAGAAGTTCATCCATGTCGACATCGAGCCCACGCAGATCGGCCGTGTCTTCGCGCCGGACCTCGGCGTCGTCTCCGATGCTGGCGCGGCGCTGAAAATGCTGCTCGACGTCGCCACCGAGTGGAAGACGGCCGGAAAGCTGCGCGACTGGTCGGGCTGGGCCAAGGAATGCCAGGCCCGCAAGAAGACGATGAAGCGCAAGACGCATTTCGACCAGGTGCCGCTGAAGCCGCAGCGCGTCTATGAGGAGATGAACAAGGCGTTCGGCCGCGATGTCACCTATGTCACCACGATCGGCCTGTCGCAGATCGCCGGCGCGCAGTTCCTGCATGTCTACAAGCCGCGCAACTGGATCAATTGCGGCCAGGCCGGCCCGCTCGGCTGGACCTTGCCGGCAGCCCTTGGCGTGCGCGCCGCCGATCCCGACCGCACCATCGTGGCGCTGTCGGGCGACTATGATTTCCAGTTCATGATCGAGGAACTGGCCGTCGGCGCACAGCACAGACTGCCCTACATCCATGTCGTCGTGAACAACGCCTATCTCGGCCTGATCCGTCAGGCGCAGCGCGGATTCTCGATGGATTATGAGGTCAGCCTCGCCTTCGAGAACGTCAACCGATCGGGCGATCCCGAGGCCGGCTATGGCGTCGACCATGTCGCCGTCGCCGAAGCCATGGGCTGCAAGGCGGTCCGGGTGCGCAAGCCCGAGGAGTTTGCCGCCGCCTTCAAAGAGGCGCAGCGGCTGATGAAGGAGCACCGGGTTCCGGTCGTGCTTGAATTCATCCTCGAGCGCGTCACCAACATCTCGATGGGCACCGAGATCGACAAGATCACCGAATTCGAGGACCTTGCCGAAAGCCATGAGGATGCGCCGACCGCGATCGTGATGCTGGATTAGGAGAAAAAGAATGCCGCGTTTTTCAGCCAATCTGTCGATGCTCTTTGGCGAGCATGATTTCCTCGATCGCTTTGACGCCGCCGCCCGCGCGGGCTTCAAGGGCGTCGAATATATCGGCCCTTACGACCATGCGCCGGAGGTGGTGGCCGCCAGGCTGAAGAAGAACGGCCTGGCGCAGGTGCTGTTCAACCTGCCGGCCGGCGACTGGGGCAAGGGCGAGCGCGGCATCGCCGTGTTGCCGGACCGCGTGCCGGAATTCCGCCAGGGCATCGCCAAGGCGATCACCTACGCGCAGGCGCTCGGCTGCCCCCAGGTCAATTGCCTGGCCGGCATTGCACCCGCCGGCGTCGACCGCAAGGTGCTCGAGGATGTTTTCGCCGAAAACCTCGCCTTCGCGGCGGAGAAGCTGGAGCAGGCTGGCATCCGGCTTTTGATCGAGCCGATCAACACCCGCGACATTCCAGGCTTCTTCCTCAACTACTCCGACCAGGCGCTGGCGCTGATCGACCGCGTCGGCTCGAAAAACCTGTTCCTGCAATACGACATCTATCACATGCAGATCATGGAGGGGGATCTCGCCCGTAAAATCGAGGCCAACCTTAGCCGCATCGCGCATATCCAGCTTGCGGACAATCCCGGCCGTCACGAGCCGGGTACGGGCGAGATCAACTATCCTTTCCTCTACGACCACATCGACCGCATCGGCTATTCCGGCTGGATCGGTGCCGAATACAAGCCGAAGGCCGGCACCGAGGCAGGCCTGGGTTGGTTTCGGGACCTGACCAGGCAAGGCAGCGCGGCGGCCTAAGAGCTTCCTTCTCCCCTTCACTATACGGGGAGAAGGTGCCGGCAGGCGGATGAGGGGCAGCGCCGACCTTCGACGAGTTCGAGCAAGACTTTCAGGAGAACCACAATGGAAACCATAGGCTTCATCGGCCTCGGCATCATGGGCGCGCCGATGGCGGGGCATCTGCTGGATGCTGGCTACAAGGTCATCGCCAGCGACCATCGCTCGAAGCCGCCTGCCAATCTCGTCGCCAAGGGCCTGAAAGCAGTCTCCGGCCATGCCGCCGTGGCCAAGGCCGCCGACATCATCATCACCATGGTGCCCGACACCCCGCAGGTGGCCGATGTGCTGTTCGGCGACAATGGCGTCGCGTCCGGCCTGACCAAAGGCAAGCTGGTCATCGACATGAGCTCGATTTCGCCGATCGAGACCAAGGTTTTCGCCGGAAAGATAAACGAGCTGGGCTGCGACTATCTCGACGCGCCGGTTTCCGGCGGCGAGGTCGGCGCCAAGGCGGCGTCGCTGACCATCATGGTCGGCGGCGAGGAAAAGACCTTCGAACGCGCCAAACCCGTCCTCGAGAAGATGGGCAAGAACATCACTCTGGTCGGGCCCAATGGCGTCGGCCAGACCACCAAAGTGGCAAATCAGATCGTCGTCGCGTTGACCATTGAAGCCGTCGCCGAAGCGCTTGTTTTTGCATCGAAAGCCGGCGCCGACCCAGCCAAGGTCAGGCAGGCGCTGATGGGCGGGCTGGCGGCGTCACGCATCCTCGAAGTGCATGGCGAGCGCATGGTCAAGCGCACCTTCGCGCCCGGTTTCCGCATCGAACTGCACCAGAAGGATCTCAACCTGGCACTGGAGGGCGCCAAGGCGCTCGGCGTGGCGCTGCCCAACACCTCGACCACGCAGCAGCTGTTCAACTCGTGTGCGGCCAATGGCGGCGCCAAGGAAGATCACTCGGCGCTGGTCAGGGCACTGGAGCGGATGGCCAATTTTGAGGTCGGTGGCAAATTGACCGACGTGAAGGGCAAAGCAGCATAGGCCGGGAGAGGGCGGCGCAACGTTCCCAAGCCGCCACCTCTTGTCCTGCACAAGAACGGGTTCCCGCGCTGTCGCTGGAACCCGTTTCTTGTTTCTTGGTAGAGCGCTTCCGGCTCTCAGCCGCGCTTCAAGAACGCCCGTGCAGCATAAAGGCTCACCGCCGCGGCATTCGACACGTTGAGTGAACGGATGGCGCCGGGCATGTCGAGCCGCGCCAGCGTCGTCACCGTCTCGCGCGTCTTCTGGCGCAGGCCCTTGCCTTCGGCACCGAGCACCAGCGCGATCCTGTCGCCGGCAAAGCTGGTTTCGAGTTCCGCCGGCCCGTCCGAATCAAGCCCGATGGTCTGGAAGCCGGCTTCGTGCAACTGCCCGAGCGCGTCGGCGAGGTTCTTCACCTCGATCTGGTCGATATGCTCCAGCGCGCCGGAGGCGGATTTCGCCAGCACGCCCGATTCCTGGGGACTGTGGCGGGCCGTGGTGATCAGCGCGCCGGCGCCGAAGGCGACCGCCGAGCGCAGGATGGCGCCGACATTGTGCGGATCGGTGACCTGGTCGAGCACCAGCACCAGCCCTGTGTCGCCGAGTGCGTCGAGGCGCTTGGGCTTCAGCGGCTCCGCCTCGATCAGCACGCCCTGGTGCACGGCGTCCGAACCGGTGATCTTGTCGATGTCCCTGGGTTCGACCAGCTCCGCCTTGAAGGGCAGGGCGGCGAGATCGTCTATCTCAAGGCGCTCGGCCGCGTTGCGGGTCACCAGCATTTTGCGAATCTTGCGGCGCGGATTGTCGAGCGCCGCCCGCACCGTGTGCAGGCCATAAAGTCGCACCAGGCCGTCGGCGGCGTTCTCGCCGGGCGGCACGGGCTGGCGCGGCCGGAATGCCGGCGCGCCGCCGCTCTTCTCGTCGCGGTGCGCGCGGCGCAGCTTGGCGTAATGGGTGTCTTTGGGGGTATTGGTCTTGTTGCTCATGGCCGGCTTCTATAGCCGTCTCGCGTGGCCAAGGATACGGCCCGTCGCCGCAGCCGGCGAACAACATCGAAAAACCCTTCCCAGTGCGGTTGACACCCACTGGCCTTGCCGCCATAAGGCGCTTCGCTGATTTCGGAGAAGATATCCAACTCGGGCTCCGGGATCGGCAAGAATGCCTCGTTGCATGGCTCCGGCGGCAGGCTGGAGAGGTGCCCGAGTGGTTAAAGGGGACGGACTGTAAATCCGTTGGCTTAGCCTACGTTGGTTCGAATCCAACCCTCTCCACCACTGCCGGCCCGGAAGCCCTGAAACGAGAAAAGCATCGGGCCGAAAAGTGCATGGCGCTTTTCGGGTGAATCCGATACTTCAGTGCAAGGCGCGGGTATAGCTCAGTGGTAGAGCAGCAGCCTTCCAAGCTGAATATGCGGGTTCGATTCCCGCTACCCGCTCCAGATTTCCATCCCACAATCGTTAAGCCTGGACACTGCGCGACAACGCGCGCAGCGCTTCAGGGCATCGGTGTGCGCGTCAACTGTTGAACGCTGAAGCCACCTGGTGCTGCTGCGGCACCTGGCCGTTCGGCGTCAGCTTGTCGACGATGCCGGGCAGGGCGGTGGACAGCTGCTTGAGCAATTCCTGTTCGTCCAGGCCGGTGCGCTGCGCGATCTCGCGGATGACCTGCGGCCCGAGTGCTGCGCCGAGATCGTTGGCGTTGATCGACTGGTTCTGCCCGGTGCCGACCCAGGAATCGGCGACATTGCCGTGGCCGGCGTCCTTGAGCCTGTCGAGCAGGCCGCCCAGTCCGCCGAGCAGGCCGCCGTCACTAGCTGCGGGGTCGGCAGGCACGGGCGTTTGAGGCTGATCCGGCTGTTCGGCACTTCTGCCGCTCAGCATTTTTCCGACCAGCAACGCGCCGAGCGCGATCATCAGCGGTTTGGTGATGTTGCCGCCGGGAACGGCGTTGTCAAAAAGTCCCATAGTGGATCCTCCATCTCGACCAAGCCCGGCCCACCTTCAACAATGGCGCATCCGGGCGGAATTTCAAGCTGGCTTGAGGTTTTGACAATCATATGAAAATGTCGCGATGGCGGGGGATGGAGAGGAAAAAATGGGTATCATCAGCTGGATCATTCTCGGCGCCATCGCCGGCTTCCTGGGCAGCAAGATCGTCAACAAGACCGGCCAGGGTCTGATCATGGATGTCGTGCTCGGCATCGTCGGCGCCATCGTCGGCGGCGTGATCTGCAGCCAGCTCTTCGGCGTGGGTGTCACCGGCCTCAACATCTCCAGCCTGATCGTCGCGGTGGTGGGCGCGGTGGTTGTGCTGTGGGCCTACCACCAATTCAGCGGAAGGCGGACGCTTTAAGCGCCGGCCGCATCGTCTGAAATTTCGAATTTCTGCTGGGGCGAGACCGGCTTCGGGCTTGCCTATGGCATCAGCACTGCATCGGCGGCAGCGAAGAAAATCAGCGTTCCGGTGATGAACACCGCCCAGCCGATCAGCGACTTGCGAATGGCGGCCTTGTGCTCGGCGTCGGAGTTCTTGTTCTGGTCAAAATCGGTCATGGGGAGCTCCCTTGGCTGATTGATCATGGCGTCGTGGATAGACGATACATCGCCGAATAGACGATCGACCTGGCCTCCGCAACATTGGACACAGGCGCTCGGCTGCCGATGCTAGGCGACGACGGTCAGCCGGCGCTTGCGCTGGTCCAGCGACACGATGGTCAGCCCGCTGGCCACCACCAGCAGGATGCCGCAGACCGCCAGAGTATTGGGGAACTGGCCGAACACCAGCAGGCCCGAAATGACGGCCCAGACGGTAAAACAGTAATAGAACGGCGCCACCGCGCTGGTCGGCCCGACGCGATAGGCCATGAAGATGAACAAGTGGCCGAAGATCAGGAAAAGACCGGCGCCGGCCAGCAGCAGCAAATGGCGTGCTTCGGGCATCACCCAGCGCTCGGATGCCAGATGCGCCGCGCCCGCGCCGATCAGCACCACCACCACGGCGGAAATCGCCACGATCATCCCCGGCACCTCTGCAGAAACACGCCTGCCGGCAAGGTCGCGCGCGGCTGACAGCGCGGCGTTGCCGAGCGCCAGCAGGGCGTACACGGAGATGCCTTGCATCGTCGGTTGCGCCACCATCAGCGCGCCGATGAAGCCGAGCCCGATCAGCGCCATGCGCTGGCCGCCGATGCGCTCGCCAAACAGGATCGAGGAACCGACCAGCATCAGCAGCGGCGTGATTTGTCCCAGCGCCGTGGAATCCGCAATCTGCATATTGGCGAGCGCCACGACATAGCAAAGGATCGCCGCCAGCTCGAGCAGGTTCCTGCGCAGCACATGGCCGTCGAAGATCAACGGGATCTGTTTGCCGTAGCCCAGCAGGAACAACAGCGGGAAGCCCCAGAGCGCTGCCGCCACACCGCGCAGGAACAGCACCTCATAGGACGGCAACCCCGCGGTCGCGAGTTTCATCATCGTATCGTTGACCAGGTACGACCCGGTCGAGATGATCATGAACAGCGGGCCGCGGATCGAGGCAGGGATGAAATGCATGGGGTCAGGAGATCAGACCTCGGTGGCCGCCGCAATGGGCCATCAACCGGCCGTGGCCGAGACAGGAACTGGCCGGCAAGAACAAGGGATGCAGGCCTCGACCGATCGGCCAGTCAGCCATTCCATTTCCCCCATCGCCTTCCTATATCAGCGCCATATCCCCGCAATCGGATCCCAGGTTCGGACTGAGTGAGACGGCACCCGGCCAAAAGACGCTTGTGTTTTTTGGCCTTTGTCGCTAATCGCCCCGCATTCGACTGAACTGAAGGTCAAGGCCGTCCAAGGAAAGAGACTATGGCAAAAGGTAAATTCGAGCGCACTAAGCCTCATGTGAACATCGGCACGATTGGTCACGTTGACCATGGCAAGACGTCGCTGACGGCGGCGATCACGAAGTATTTTGGCGAGTACAAGCGCTACGACCAGATCGATGCGGCGCCGGAAGAGAAGGCACGCGGCATCACCATCTCGACGGCTCACGTTGAATACGAGACGGCCAACCGCCACTACGCTCACGTCGACTGCCCCGGCCACGCCGACTATGTGAAGAACATGATCACCGGTGCCGCGCAGATGGACGGCGCGATCCTGGTCGTGTCGGCTGCCGACGGCCCGATGCCGCAGACCCGCGAGCACATCCTGCTCGCCCGTCAGGTCGGCGTGCCGTCGATCGTGGTGTTCTTGAACAAGGTCGACCAGGTCGACGACGCCGAGCTGCTCGAACTGGTCGAGCTCGAGGTTCGTGAACTGCTGTCGAAGAACGAGTTCCCCGGCGACGACATTCCGATCGTCAAGGGTTCGGCGCTGGCCGCGCTTGAGGATTCCAACAAGACGATCGGCGAGGACGCGATCCGCGAGCTGATGGCTCAGGTCGACGCCTACATCCCGACGCCTGTTCGTCCGCTCGACAAGCCGTTCCTGATGCCGATCGAAGACGTGTTCTCGATCTCGGGCCGTGGCACGGTCGTGACCGGCCGCGTCGAGCGCGGCGTGGTCAAGGTCGGCGAGGAGCTGGAAATCATCGGCATCCGTCCGACGACCAAGACGACCTGCACGGGCGTGGAAATGTTCCGCAAGCTGCTCGATCAGGGCCAGGCTGGCGACAACATCGGCGCGCTGCTGCGCGGCGTTGATCGTGAAGGTGTCGAGCGCGGCCAGGTTCTGGCCAAGCCCGGCACGGTGAAGCCGCACAAGAAGTTCGTGGCCGAGGCCTACATCCTGACCAAGGACGAAGGTGGCCGTCACACGCCGTTCTTCACCAACTACCGTCCGCAGTTCTACTTCCGCACGACGGACGTGACCGGCATCGTGTCGCTGCCGGCTGGCACCGAGATGGTCATGCCTGGCGACAACATCACGGTCGATGTCGAGCTGATCGTGCCGATCGCCATGGAAGAGAAGCTGCGCTTCGCCATCCGTGAAGGCGGCCGCACCGTCGGTGCCGGCATCGTCGTCACGATCAAGGAATAATCGAGACCGGCAATAAGCCGGATCGACAAGGAAAGGGCGGTCTTCGGGCCGCCCTTTTCGTTTACGTCGCTGCGTGACATCGGAACTGCGCCTACCCTGTTGCAAGCGCTATCACGGCAACTAGTATAGGTTGCATTGCGGGAGCTTGGCGAAAGAGTGGTTCCAGGGCGCTGTTTCAATGGGAAGGCATGGTGGTTGCGGGCGCTGGTTCGCCTCATGCTGTTGACCGCCATAGTGCTGCCTGTCCTGCCGGCCCGGGCCCAGGAGCAGTCGCTGGACATCCCACCGATGCGCTTCGCCGTCGTGCGCAGCAATGCGCCGGGCTGCGAGCCCAATTGTCCGGAATGGGTATCGGCTGAAGGCACGATCGCGGCGGGCACGCCGTCACTCTTCAAACGCACGCTCAAAACGCTGAAGGGACGGCAACTGCCTGTCGTCGTCAGCTCGCCCGGCGGCAATGTCGATGCCGCACTCGCACTTGGCAGGATGATCCGCAAGGCCAAGCTCGATATCGCCGTCGGCGTGACGGTGTTTTCCGGCTGCCAGCCGGAGGCGAAGAATTGCAGCGACAACAAGGGCAAGGGTGCCGACTATTTCGGCATGGCCTTTGACGACGGGGCCATGTGCAATTCGGCCTGTCCGCTGATGTTTTCCGGCGGTATCCGCCGCGTGGTCGGAGATTTCGCCTATCTCGGCGTTCATCAGATCACCACCACCTACAAGCGCGAGAAGCTGCTCTACCGGACCACCTACCGGATCGTGAACGGCAAGAAGAAGGTGATCAACACCAAGGTGGTCAGCCGGAAAAATGCCGGCAGCTACAAGACCTACGAGATGAGCAAGACGGTCGAGAAGACGCTATCGGCCTATCTCAGGGAAATGGGTATAGGCGACGGCGTGCTGGAAATGATGAAGGCCACGCCGGCCAGCGACATCCGCCAGATCACGCTCGACGATATGCTGGCGATGAAGCTGGTGACCAGCCGGGACGCGGCGGATCTGTTGACCTCCGCCGGCCTGTGCGCGCCGCAACAGCCGGCCGCGAATTGCCGGGAGATACCGAGCCCTGCAAACAATGCGACGCCATCGGCTGCTGCGACGGGCAAGCCCAGGGATGTCGCACCAGTTGGACCGGAAACCGCCAAGGCCGGCGCGGACATGCGCTTTGTCGTGGTTCGCGGCAGCAATCCGCTGTGTAATCCTGACTGTCCGGAATGGATCTCGGCGGAAGGCGTGATTACGAGCCAGACACTGCCGAAGCTGCGCCAGTTGCTCGCCACGCTTGGCGATCGGCGCCTGCCTGTCGTGATCAGCTCACGGGGAGGGGACCTGTCTGGCGCCCTGGCAGCGGGCCGGCTTATCCGTGAAAGGAGGCTCGACGTCGCCGTGGGCTGGACCGATTTCGTCGATTGCGACCCACGGGCATGGAATTGCCTGGCCAAGGAGGGTGCCTATGCCGGATTGAGCATCGATGCGGGCGTGGAGTGCGATACGGCCTGCGCGCTGATGCTTGCCGGCGGCGCGAGAAGGCTTGTCGGTCCGCAGGCGCGGCTCAGCCTGTACCCGATGGGACAGAAGCAGATGGTCAAGGCGTATCTCGAGGAGATGGCGATCGGTCCCGCTCTGTTCAAGGCGATCGCGGGGCGTTCGGCCGAGCGCCGGCTTGAACCGGACATCATGCTGAAAGCGGGACTGACAACCGGACCGCAATCGGTCGACGCACTGACCGGCGCCACGATTTGCAAGGCCGTTCCCAGGCCCGATAATTGCCGCGGCCTGCCGCCCGCCAACGCGGCGGCCGAAGCGCCCGCAAAGCTGTAGTGCGCGGCTTTCCGAAACTGGCCATCGAGGCAGGTTGAGCTGCCTTCGATCTTTCCGCTATCGTCGCCGCGGGTGGCGCCGGGGCTGGCGGAGGATCGATAATGAGCCGGGATGTTCCGACACTCTATGAATGGGCCGGTGGCAGCGATGCCCTGAACCGGCTGACGCAGACCTTCTATGACAAGGTGGCAAAGGACCCGGTCGTCGGGCCGGTATTCAAGACGATGTCGCCGGACCATCCCGCCCATGTCGCGGCCTTCATCGGCGAGGTGTTCGGCGGACCGAAGATCTATAGCGAGAAATTCGGCGGCCACCGCGAGATGGTCATGCATCATCTGGGCAAGCACTTGACCGAGGAGCAGCGCCGCCGCTGGATCAACCTGCTCGCCGATGCAGCCGACGAGGTCGGCTTGCCGGACGATCCCGAATTCCGCTCGGCCTTCATGGGCTATGTCGAATGGGGATCCCGATTGGCCAAGATGAACTCCAATCTAGGCCAGACCTGCGATCCGGAAACCGAGCCGATGCCTGCCTGGGGCTGGGGCGTGCCGGGCGGGCCGTACACGCCGCCGGAAACAAAGTAGCTTCCAGCCGCCTCGGAGTGCGGACTGATGTCGGACGATTTCAAGATCGTGCGCTGGCGCGAGTGGGACGGCCCTGGCATCGAGCATCTCGAGAGCGACCGCGATGGGCTGGTCGTGACCTATCCGGATTTCTGGCAAAGGGGATGAAGGCGCGTTTGCGTGCAAACCACTCTTTACAGAGAGCGCGGAAGCTTTTAGGAAGCCCCTGTTGCGCCGAGGCGCGCACGATACGGGCATAGCTCAGTTGGTAGAGCGGCGGTCTCCAAAACCGCAGGTCGTAGGTTCGAGCCCTGCTGCCCGTGCCATTTCGAAATGGCCGTCAGAAATGATAATTCCGCGGACCGCCCTTTGAAAATCGGCGACACGCTTGCCATATTAGGCCAATTGGGGCATAAGGACGCCATAGCCGGGACGGAACGACTGGATGGTTCCGAGGCGGCGTTTGGTCATAAAGCGGACACTTGCCACTTGCGTGGATCAAGAATCGGTTTTATGTAGACAGAACAGACACGCGACGCGTGGAGCTGGGAAGCCGGCTTTACGCGTCTGATTTGCATGGGCGAAATGATTGCGCTGATTCGGCGCGAGACTGGGCTCAGGCGGCACGTCCCGGCCAGCGGGATCATCCAGGGGACCCGGCCAACGGGTCTTGAAGACAGAGCGGCATATGGCTTCGAAAACCACAAATCCTTTCGTCTTTCTCCAGCAGGTTCGCTCGGAGACCGCCAAGGTGACTTGGCCGTCGCGGCGCGAAACGATGATCTCGACGGTGATGGTTCTGGCCTTCGCTGTGATTGCGATGATCTTTTTCTTTAGCGCCGATCAGTTGATGGGCCTCGCGATCGAACAGATTCTGGGCATTGGACGCTAAGTCCGGCGACTACGGAGAAGTCTAAAAAAATGGCTGCGCGCTGGTACATCGTCCACGCTTATTCGAATTTTGAAAAGAAGGTCGCCGAGGACATCGAGAACAAGGCCAAGCAGAAGGGCCTGTCCGCCGATATCGAGCAGATCGTGGTGCCGACCGAGAAGGTGGTCGAAGTTCGTCGTGGCCGCAAGGTCGATGCCGAGCGCAAGTTCTTCCCGGGCTATGTGCTCCTGAAGGCCAATTTGACCGACGCCGTGTTCTCGCTCGTGAAGAACACGCCGAAGGTCACCGGCTTTCTCGGTGACTCCAAGCCAGTGCCGATCACCGAGGCGGAAGCGCAGCGCATCCTGAACCAGGTGCAGGAAGGCGTCGAGCGGCCGAAGCCCTCGGTCACTTTCGAGATCGGCGAGGCGATCCGCGTTTCGGATGGTCCTTTCGCGTCGTTCAACGGCTTCGTCCAGGAAGTGGACGAGGAGCGGGCGCGGCTCAAGGTGGAAGTTTCGATCTTCGGGCGCGCCGTGCCTGTCGATCTGGAATTCGGACAGGTCGAAAAGGGCTGATCCGAAATCCCTGATGCCGGTCTGGCGATCAGGGGAGGCGGTGCGGAAACGCATGGCCTGAGAACGGTGGGAGGCGAATGTGGCTTTAGCCGGCCGCGCGAACCGCACCACCAGACTGCAACCGCCGGTGTTTCCCGAGATGGGGCCGGCATAGACAAAGGCAGGAAAAGAGATGGCTAAGAAAATTGCAGGCCAGCTCAAGCTTCAGGTCTCCGCGGGTTCGGCTACGCCGTCGCCCCCGATCGGCCCGGCGCTTGGTCAGCGTGGCATCAACATCATGGAGTTCTGCAAGGCGTTCAACGCGCAGACCCAGGAAATGGAAAAGGGATCGCCGGTTCCGGTCGTCATCACCTACTATCAGGACAAGTCGTTCACCTTCGTCATGAAGACGCCGCCGGTGAGCTACTTCCTGAAGAAGGCCGCGAACCTGAAGTCGGGCTCAAAGGAGCCGGGCAAGGTCAAGGCTGGCACCGTTTCGCGCGACAAGGTGCGCGAAATCGCGACCGCCAAGATGAAGGATCTGAACGCAAACGACGTCGAGGCGGCCATGCGCATGGTCGAGGGCTCCGCCCGCTCGATGGGTCTGGAAGTGGTGGGCTGAGATCATGGCAAAGATTGCAAAGCGTGTATCGAAGACCCGCGAAGGCATCGATCCCAACAAGGCTTATGCCCTGGGTGAAGCGCTGAAGCTGCTCAAGGACCGTTCCTCGGTCAAGTTCGACGAGACCGTCGAAGTCGCCATGAACCTCGGCGTCGACCCGCGCCATGCCGACCAGATGGTCCGCGGCGTGGTCAACCTGCCGAACGGCACTGGCCGCTCGGTTCGCGTCGCCGTGTTCGCCCGTGGCGACAAGGCCGAGGAAGCCAAGGCCGCCGGCGCCGACATCGTCGGCGCGGAGGACCTGGTCGACATCGTCCAGAAGGGCACGATCGATTTCGATCGCTGCATCGCCACTCCGGACATGATGCCGCTGGTCGGCCGTCTCGGTAAGGTGCTCGGCCCGCGCGGCATGATGCCGAACCCGAAGGTCGGCACCGTCACCACCGACGTCGCCGCCGCCGTCAAGGCATCGAAGGGCGGCGCGGTCGAGTTCCGCGTCGAGAAGGCCGGCATCGTTCATGCCGGCGTCGGCAAGGTCTCGTTCGACGTCAAGGCGCTGGAAGAGAACATCCGCGCCTTCGCCGATGCGGTGACCAAGGCAAAGCCGGCTGGCGCCAAGGGCAACTACGTCAAGAAGGTGTCGGTCACCTCGACGATGGGCCCGGGCCTCAAGCTCGACGTCTCGACGCTCGCAGCGTCCTGATTAAGACCATTTGGATCGGCCGCCGCAAGGCCGATCCGTGACTGAATTCCGGGCCCCGGATTTATCCTGGGCCCGGTACCGGAAGCCGAAAGGCTTCCGGACATCCTGTCCGAGATTGCAGGCGGCCCAAAAGCCTTAATTCATGTGGGCCTGCATGAGACGGGTGAAGACCCGACAACGGAGCGAATGCTCCAATGAAAGGTTCGAACCGTGTTTGCCTTTTGTCTGCGCATCGCCGGCTTGTCCGTCGGTGTGGCGAAAGGGGGCAGGATCCTCGAGCGTCGTTCGGGAGATCCGTTACTGGATGGCCCGGCCGGCAAAAAGGCAACCCGACGCCTGTCCTCGAAATGAGATGTTCTCATTGACGGGATTGGGGTCAACTGGAGATAGGCAGTGGACAGAGCGGAAAAACGCGAACTCGTCACGGGCCTGAACGAAGCGTTCGGAAACGCAGGTTCAGTGGTCGTGGCCCACTATGCCGGTATCACCGTCGCGCAAATGAACGACCTTCGGTCGAAAATGCGCGCCGCCGGTGGCACCGTTAAAGTCGCGAAGAACCGTCTCGCCAAAATCGCTCTTCAGGGCACGGACTCCGCATCGATCATCGACCTGTTCAAGGGACAGACGCTGATTGCTTATTCGGAGGATCCGATTGCGGCGCCGAAGGTCGCGTCCGATTTCGCCAAGGGAAATGACAAGCTCGTCATTCTCGGCGGCGCAATGGGCACCACCTCGCTCAATGCCGACGGTGTGAAGGCACTCGCCACACTTCCGTCGCTCGATGAGCTGCGCGCCAGGCTGGTTGGCATGATCGCCACGCCGGCAACCCGGATCGCCCAGATCGTCAATGCGCCAGCGGCCTCGGTCGCGCGCGTCATCGGCGCTTACGCCCGGAAGGACGAGGCGGCATGAGGCCGTTCCTCGCTATCAAAAACACACGTTCGAACCTAACGAAGGAATACAACAATGGCTGATCTCGCAAAGATCGTAGACGACCTTTCGAAGCTGACCGTCCTCGAGGCGGCCGAGCTGTCGAAGCTTCTGGAAGAAAAGTGGGGCGTTTCGGCTGCTGCTCCGGTGGCGGTTGCCGCTGCTGGCGGCGCTGCCGCTGCTGCTGCTCCGGCCGAGGAAAAGACGGAATTCGACGTCGTCCTCACCGACGCTGGCGCGCAGAAGATCAACGTCATCAAGGAAGTCCGCGCCATCACCGGTCTTGGCCTCAAGGAAGCCAAGGACCTGGTCGAAGCGGCTCCGAAGCCGGTCAAGGAAGGCGTTTCCAAGGCCGACGCCGACAAGTTCAAGGCCCAGCTGGAAGCAGCCGGCGCCAAGGTCGACCTGAAGTAAGCGTAAAAGCGGCGGGCGGCCTCGCGCCGTCCGCCACTCCCTTCGCCTGGAGGGAGGACGCGTAGCGCGAGATGTACGAGAACCTCTTTCCTGAGGGCCGAAAACCGGCCTTCAGGAAACGGGTTTTCTCCCGTTTTAGCCGGCCGCCGAAAGGCGAACGGAGAACAGACAGAGAGCCGCCGCCCAGGCGGCTCGGTATGCAAGGCGGACCGCGGCGAGGTCCGTCCCGAGTTTAGAGCTAAGGAGCGACGATGGCCCAGACCCAGACTTTCAATGGCCGCAGACGCGTACGCAAGTTCTTCGGAAAGATTCCGGAAGTTGCGGAGATGCCGAACCTGATCGAGGTTCAGAAGGCATCCTATGACCAGTTCCTGATGGTGGACGAGCCCAAGGGCGGCCGTCCGGACGAGGGACTGCAGGCTGTTTTCAAGTCGGTCTTCCCGATCTCCGATTTTTCCGGCTCCTCGATGCTGGAGTTCGTGAAGTACGAGTTCGAAGGACCGAAATTCGACGTTGACGAATGCCGCCAGCGCGACCTGACCTATGCCGCGCCGCTGAAGGTGACGCTGCGCCTCATCGTGTTCGATATCGACGAGGATACTGGCGCCAAGTCGATCAAGGACATCAAGGAGCAGGACGTCTACATGGGCGACATGCCGCTCATGACCTTGAACGGCACCTTCATCGTCAACGGCACCGAGCGCGTCATCGTCTCGCAGATGCACCGTTCGCCGGGCGTCTTCTTCGACCACGACAAGGGCAAGTCGCACTCGTCGGGCAAGCTTCTGTTTGCCGCGCGCGTCATTCCCTATCGCGGCTCGTGGCTCGACATCGAGTTCGATTCCAAGGACGTCGTGCACGCCCGCATCGACCGCCGCCGCAAGATTCCGGTGACGTCGCTGTTGATGGCGCTCGGCATGGATGGCGAAGAGATCCTGTCGACCTTCTACAACAAGATCACCTATGTCCGCGCCGGCGACCACTGGCGCATTCCGTTCAACGTCGAGCGTTTCCGCGGCCTCAAGGCCGTCGGCGACCTGGTCGACGCCGATACGGGCGAGATCGTTGTCGAGGCCGGCAAGAAGATCACCGCCCGTCAGGCGCGCCAGCTCGGCGAAAAGGGCCTGAAGGCGATCAAGGCGACCGACGAGGATCTGCTCGGCAACTACCTGGCCGAGGACATCGTCAATTATGCCACCGGCGAGATCTTCCTCGAAGCCGGTGACGAGATCGACGAGAAGACCCTGAAGGTGCTGCTTGGCACCGGCGAGCAGGAGATCAAGGTTCTCGACATCGACCACGTCAATGTCGGCGCCTACATCAGAAACACGCTCAACGTCGACAAGAACGAGAGCCGCCAGGACGCGCTGTTCGACATCTATCGTGTCATGCGCCCCGGCGAGCCGCCGACGCTCGAGACCGCCGAAGCCATGTTCAACTCGCTGTTCTTCGACAGCGAGCGCTACGACCTGTCGGCTGTCGGCCGCGTCAAGATGAACATGCGCCTCGAGCTCAAGGCCGAGGACACCGTGCGCGTGCTGCGCAAGGAAGACATCCTGGCCGTGGTCAAGACGCTGGTCGAACTGCGCGACGGCAAGGGCGAGATCGACGACATCGACAATCTCGGCAACCGCCGCGTGCGTTCCGTCGGCGAGCTGATGGAGAACCAGTACCGCGTCGGCCTGCTGCGCATGGAGCGCGCGATCAAGGAGCGTATGTCCTCGATCGAGATCGACACGGTGATGCCGCAGGACCTGATCAACGCCAAGCCGGCGGCCGCCGCCGTGCGCGAGTTCTTCGGTTCCTCGCAGCTGTCGCAGTTCATGGACCAGACCAACCCGCTGTCGGAGATCACCCACAAGCGTCGTCTTTCGGCGCTTGGACCGGGCGGTCTGACCCGCGAGCGCGCCGGTTTCGAAGTGCGCGACGTGCACCCTACGCATTACGGCCGTATCTGCCCGATCGAAACGCCGGAAGGCCCGAATATCGGTCTGATCAACTCGCTGGCCACCTTCGCACGCGTCAACAAGTACGGCTTCATCGAGAGCCCGTACCGCAAGATCGTCGACGGCAAGCTGACCAATGACGTCGTCTATCTCTCGGCGATGGAAGAAGCCAAGCACCATGTCGCGCAGGCAAATGCCGAGCTCGACAAGAATGGCGGCTTCGTCGACGAGTTCGTCATTTGCCGCAGTGCCGGTGAAGTGATGATGGCGCCGCGCGAAAACGTCGACCTGATGGACGTGTCGCCCAAGCAGATGGTGTCGGTAGCCGCGGCCCTGATCCCGTTCCTGGAAAACGACGACGCCAACCGCGCTCTGATGGGCTCGAACATGCAGCGTCAGGCCGTGCCGCTGGTGCGCGCCGAGGCGCCGTTCGTCGGCACCGGCATGGAGCCGATCGTCGCCCGTGACTCGGGCGCCGCCATCGGCGCCCGCCGCGGCGGCATCGTCGACCAGGTGGACGCGACGCGTATCGTCATCCGCGCGACGGAAGATCTCGATCCGGGCAAGTCCGGCGTCGACATCTACCGGCTGATGAAGTTCCAGCGTTCGAACCAGAACACCTGCATCAACCAGCGTCCGCTGGTGCGCATGGGTGACCGGGTCAACAAGGGCGACATCATCGCCGACGGCCCGTCGACCGAGCTCGGCGATCTGGCGCTCGGCCGCAACGTGCTGGTCGCGTTCATGCCGTGGAACGGCTACAACTACGAGGACTCGATCCTGCTCTCCGAGCGCATCGTGGCCGACGACGTCTTCACCTCGATCCACATCGAGGAGTTCGAGGTCATGGCGCGCGATACCAAGCTCGGTCCGGAGGAAATCACGCGCGACATTCCGAACGTTTCGGAAGAAGCGCTGAAGAACCTCGACGAAGCCGGCATCGTCTATATCGGTGCGGAAGTGCAGCCGGGCGACATCCTGGTCGGCAAGATCACGCCGAAGGGCGAAAGCCCGATGACGCCGGAAGAGAAGCTTCTGCGCGCCATCTTCGGCGAAAAGGCTTCCGACGTGCGCGACACCTCGATGCGCATGCCTCCGGGCACTTTCGGCACCGTCGTCGAGGTGCGCGTGTTCAATCGCCACGGTGTGGAGAAGGACGAGCGCGCCATGGCGATCGAGCGCGAGGAGATCGAACGCCTCGCCAAGGACCGCGACGACGAGCAGGCCATCCTGGACCGCAACGTCTACGCGCGTCTTTCCGACGTGCTCGTCGGCAAGGAAGCGATCGCCGGACCGAAGGGCTTCAAGAAGGGCTCGACGCTGTCCAAGGATACGCTCGACGAGTATCCGCGTTCGCAATGGTGGCAGTTCGCCGTGGAGAACGAAAAGCTCCAGAGCGAACTGGAAGCCCTGCGTGGCCAGTACGACGACTCCAAGAAGGCGCTCGAGCAGCGCTTCATGGACAAGGTCGAGAAGGTGCAGCGCGGCGACGAAATGCCTCCGGGCGTCATGAAGATGGTCAAGGTCTTCGTGGCGGTGAAGCGCAAGATGCAGCCGGGCGACAAGATGGCCGGCCGTCACGGCAACAAGGGTGTCGTGTCACGCATCGTTCCGGTCGAGGACATGCCTTTCCTCGAGGACGGCACGCATGCCGATATCGTGCTCAACCCGCTGGGTGTGCCGAGCCGCATGAATGTCGGCCAGATCCTGGAAACGCATCTGGGCTGGGCCTGCGCGGGCATGGGCAAGAAGATCGGCGAGCTGATCGACACGTACAAGGCCGCCGGCGACATCAAGCCGCTGCGCAAGACGCTCGAGAGCTTCATGCCGGCCAATGACCGTAACGAGCCGATCCGCGAGTATGACGACGAGAGCATTGTTCGCCTCAGCGAACAGATGCGCCGCGGCGTCTCGATCGCGACCCCGGTGTTCGACGGTGCCCACGAGGCTGACATCAACATCATGCTGGAGCAGGCGGGCCTGCACACCAGCGGTCAGTCGCAGCTCTATGACGGACGCACGGGCGAGCCGTTCGATCGCAAGGTGACGATGGGCTATATCTACATGCTCAAGCTTCACCACCTCGTGGACGACAAGATCCACGCGCGTTCGATCGGTCCGTACTCGCTCGTCACCCAGCAGCCGCTGGGCGGCAAGGCGCAGTTCGGTGGCCAGCGCTTCGGCGAAATGGAGGTCTGGGCGCTGGAAGCCTACGGCGCCGCCTACACGCTGCAGGAAATGCTGACGGTGAAGTCGGACGACGTCGCCGGCCGCACCAAGGTCTACGAGGCGATCGTGCGCGGCGACGACACGTTCGAGGCCGGCATTCCGGAGAGCTTCAACGTGCTCGTCAAGGAAATGCGGTCTCTCGGCCTCAATGTCGAGCTGGAGAACACCAAGCTCGACGACGCCCCGGTTCGGCTGCCCGACGCGGCTGAGTAACGGCTACAGCGCGCCGCACGAAGTTGCGGCGCGCCAAAGGAATTCGACGGCCGGTGGCCGACAAAGACGGCGGGCGTTTGGCCCGCGACTAGATGCAAGGGGTTTTCGAGGACCCCGAAAAGGAGAACGGCATGAACCAAGAGGTCATGAATCTCTTCAATCCGCAGGCGCCTGCGCAGGTGTTCGATTCCATCCGGATCTCACTGGCCAGCCCTGAGAAGATTCTGTCCTGGTCGTTCGGCGAGATCAAGAAGCCGGAGACCATCAACTACCGCACCTTCAAGCCGGAGCGTGACGGTCTGTTCTGCGCGCGCATTTTTGGCCCGATCAAGGACTACGAGTGCCTGTGCGGCAAGTACAAGCGCATGAAGTACAAGGGCGTCATCTGCGAGAAGTGCGGCGTCGAAGTCACGCTGTCGCGCGTCCGCCGCGAGCGCATGGGCCATATCGAGCTCGCCGCTCCCGTCGCTCACATCTGGTTCCTGAAGTCGCTGCCTTCGCGCATCGGCACGCTGCTCGACATGACGCTGAAGGATATCGAGCGCGTCCTCTACTTCGAGAACTACATCGTCACCGAGCCTGGCCTCACCGCGCTGAAGGAGCACCAGCTGCTCAGCGAGGAAGAGTACATGATCGCCGTCGACGAGTATGGCGAGGACTCCTTCACTGCCATGATCGGCGCCGAGGCCATTCATGACCTTCTGGCCGGCATGGATCTGGAGAAGATCGCCGGCGACCTGCGTTCGGAGCTGGCTTCGACCACGTCCGAGCTGAAGCAGAAGAAGTATTTGAAGCGGCTCAAGGTCGTCGAGAACTTCATGGAATCCGGCAACCGTCCGGAATGGATGATCATGAAGGTGGTTCCGGTTATCCCGCCGGACCTGCGCCCGCTGGTTCCGCTGGATGGGGGACGTTTCGCGACGTCTGACCTGAACGATCTCTATCGCCGCGTCATCAACCGCAACAACCGTCTGAAGCGGCTGATCGAGCTGCGCGCTCCCGGCATCATCGTGCGCAATGAAAAGCGCATGCTGCAGGAAGCCGTCGACGCACTGTTCGACAACGGCCGTCGCGGCCGCGTCATCACCGGCGCCAACAAGCGTCCGCTGAAGTCGCTGTCCGACATGTTGAAGGGCAAGCAGGGACGGTTCCGCCAGAACCTGCTCGGCAAGCGCGTCGACTATTCCGGCCGCTCGGTCATTGTCACCGGTCCGGAGCTCAAGCTGCACCAGTGCGGCCTGCCGAAGAAGATGGCGCTCGAACTGTTCAAGCCCTTCATCTACGCCCGTCTCGACGCCAAGGGTTACTCCTCGACCGTCAAGCAGGCCAAGAAGCTGGTCGAGAAGGAGCGTCCGGAAGTCTGGGATATTCTCGACGAGGTCATCCGCGAGCACCCGGTTCTGTTGAACCGTGCGCCGACGCTGCACCGCCTCGGCATCCAGGCGTTCGAGCCGATCCTGATCGAAGGCAAGGCGATCCAGCTGCACCCGCTGGTCTGCACGGCCTTCAACGCCGACTTCGACGGCGACCAGATGGCGGTCCACGTGCCGCTGTCCCTGGAAGCGCAGCTTGAAGCCCGCGTGCTGATGATGTCGACCAACAACATCCTGCACCCGGCTTCCGGCGCTCCGATCATCGTGCCGTCGCAGGACATGGTTCTGGGTCTCTACTATCTCTCGATCGTCAACCAGAACGAGCCGGGCGAGGGCATGGTGTTTGCCGACATGGGCGAACTCCAGCACGCGCTCGAGACAAAGGCGGTGACCCTGCACGCCAAGATCAAGGGCCGCTTCCGCACGGTCGACGCCGAAGGCAAGGTCGTGTCGAAGATCCATGACACTACGCCTGGCCGTATGATCATCGGCGAGCTTCTGCCGAAGAACGTCAATGTGCCGTACGAGACCGCCAACCAGGAGATGACCAAGAAGAACATCTCCAAGATGATCGACACCGTCTACCGCCATTGCGGTCAGAAGGAGACGGTCATTTTCTGCGACCGCATCATGGCGCTCGGCTTCGCTCACGCCTGCCGTGCCGGCATTTCGTTCGGCAAGGACGACATGCTGATCCCGGACAGCAAGATCAAGCTGGTCTCCGACACCGAGGCTTTGGCCAAGGAATACGAGCAGCAGTACAATGACGGCCTGATCACGCAGGGCGAGAAGTACAACAAGGTTGTCGACGCCTGGGCCAAGTGCTCCGAAAAGGTCGCCGACGAGATGATGGCCCGCATCAAGGCGGTGGAGTTCGAAGACAACGGCCGTCAGAAGCCGATGAACTCGATCTACATGATGTCGCACTCCGGTGCGCGTGGCTCGCCCACCCAGATGCGTCAGCTCGCCGGCATGCGCGGCCTGATGGCCAAGCCGTCGGGTGAAATCATCGAGACGCCGATCATCTCGAACTTCAAGGAAGGCCTGACCGTGCTCGAGTACTTCAACTCGACCCACGGCGCCCGCAAGGGTCTGGCCGACACCGCCTTGAAGACGGCGAACTCGGGTTACCTCACCCGTCGTCTGGTCGACGTGGCGCAGGACTGCATCGTCAACTCCGTGGATTGCGGCACCGACAAGGGCCTCACCATGCAGCCGATCGTCGATGCCGGTCAGGTCGTCGCTTCGGTCGGCCAGCGCGTGCTGGGCCGCACCGCGCTCGATGACATCAACCATCCGGTGACCGGTGACCTGCTGGTCAAGGCCGGAACGCTGATGGACGAGCGTGACGTGGAGCAGATCGAAAAGGCCGGCGTCCAGTCGGTCCGCATCCGCTCGGCACTGACCTGCGAGGTCAGGGTCGGCGTGTGCGCGGTCTGCTACGGACGCGATCTGGCGCGCGGCACCCCGGTCAACCAGGGTGAAGCCGTCGGCGTCATCGCGGCGCAGTCGATCGGCGAGCCGGGCACCCAGCTCACCATGCGTACCTTCCACATGGGCGGTACCGCGCAGGTGGTGGATAGTTCGTTCCTTGAAGCCTCCTATGAGGGCAAGGTCGAAATCCGCAACCGCAACGTGGTGCGCAACTCCGACGGCCAGCAGATGGTCATGGGCCGCAACATGGCGGTGCTGATCCTCGACGAGGCCGGCAAGGAGCGTGCCACGCACCGTGTCACCTATGGTTCGCGTATCTTCGTGGACGATGGCGACAAGGTGAAGCGCGGCCAGCGTATCGCCGAGTGGGATCCCTACACCCGCCCGATCCTCACCGAAATCGAGGGCAAGGTGGCGTTCGAGGATCTGGTCGACGGCATTTCCGTCCAGGAAACGGCCGACGAGTCGACCGGCATCACCAAGCGTGAGGTCATCGACTGGCGTTCGACGCCGCGCGGCAACGATCTGAAGCCGGCGATCGTCGTTCAGGACGCCAAGGGCAAGGTCGGCAAGCTGTCGAAGGGTGGCGATGCCCGCTTCCTGCTCTCGGTCGAGGCCATTCTCTCGGTCGAGCCAGGTGCGCAGGTTCGTCCCGGCGACGTGCTGGCGCGTATTCCGATGGAAAGCGCCAAGACCAAGGACATCACCGGCGGTCTGCCGCGTGTTGCCGAACTGTTCGAGGCCCGTCGTCCGAAGGATCACGCCATCATCGCCGAGATCGATGGCACGATCCGCTTCGGCCGCGACTACAAGAACAAGCGCCGCATCATCATCGAGCCGCATGACTCGACGCTCGAGCCGGTCGAATACCTGATCCCGAAGGGCAAGCCGTTCCACCTCCAGGACGGCGACGTCATCGAGAAGGGCGACTACATCCTCGACGGCAATCCGGCGCCGCACGACATCCTGGCGATCAAGGGCGTGGAGGCACTTGCTTCCTACCTCGTCAACGAAATCCAGGAAGTTTACCGCCTGCAGGGCGTGTCGATCAACGACAAGCACATCGAGGTGATCGTTCGCCAGATGCTGCAGAAGGTCGAGATCACCACGCAGGGCGACTCGACCTACATTCCGGGCGACCACGTCGACGTGATCGAACTGGAAGAGGTCAACGAGCGCCTGATCGAGGACGGCAAGAAGCCGGCCGAAGGTCAGCCGGTGCTGCTCGGCATCACCAAGGCCTCGCTGCAGACGCCGTCCTTCATCTCGGCCGCCTCCTTCCAGGAGACGACCAGGGTGCTGACGGAGGCCGCGGTTGCCGGCAAGACCGACATGCTGCAGGGCTTGAAGGAAAACGTCATCGTCGGCCGGCTGATCCCGGCCGGTACGGGCGGCACGATGAGCCAGATCCGGCGCATCGCCACCTCGCGCGACGAACTCATCATCGACGAGCGCCGCAAGGCCTCCGGTGTGGAAATCGCCGAGCCGATGCTGGCCGATATGACGACCGCCGCGCAGTAAGCGCGGCGGCAAGAAATCTCAGGCAACAAGGCCGTCGGGGTAACCCGGCGGCTTTTTTGTTTTCCGGAGCGTGGCGAAGTTGGTATCCATGGCGGCAAGAAAGGCCCCGGGGCTACGTTTTCGCGTTTCGGCTTTTGATCGGAGAAGAAACGATGAGCAGGAAGACCTGGGCTGCGGTCGACGACTACATCGTTGATGCTCTGTTCGAAGCGGATCCAGCCCTTGACGCCGTTCTCGCCGCCAACCGTGACGAAGGCCTGCCGCCGATCGACGTATCGCCGGCGCAGGGCAAGCTGCTTTCACTGCTGGCGCGGATTCGGGGTGCGAAGAAGATCCTCGAAATCGGCACGCTGGGCGGCTATTCGACGATCTGGATGGCGCGCGCCTTGCCCATGGACGGCAAGATCGTGACGCTTGAACTTGACCCGCATCACGCCAAGGTCGCGCGGTCGAATTTCGGACGTGCAGGGGTTTCGAACCAAGTGGAATTGCGGGTCGGGCCGGCCCTTGAATCGCTGGCCGCGCTAAGCGCTGGAAATGCCGGGCCGTTCGATCTCATCTTCATCGACGCCGACAAGCCGAACAACCCGAACTATCTCTCCTGGGCCACGCGGCTTTCGAGGCCGGGAACAGTCATCATCTGCGACAATGTCATCCGCGACGGCGCGGTGATCGACGGCGGTGGGCATGACGCCAATGTCGTGGGCGCCCGGGCGGCGTTCTCATTCATACGCGGCGACAAGCGCCTGGATGGCACCGCCATCCAGACAGTAGGCGCCAAGGGCTATGACGGCTTTGCGATTGCGATTGTCAGTTGAAGGTCAGTCGAAAAACGCCTCGACCACATTGCGCTTGCCGAGCATGAAGGCGTCGGCGACATGCTGCAGCGGCGCGAGATCGACATCTGAGATGCCGGCGCGCACGATCTCGGCGAAACGCTTGTAGAGCATGGGGTATTCCGCTTCCGGCTCCTCATGCACGACGCGGCCGTCGATGGCGAGTTTCGAGCCGCCGCCGGAAAGCACCATCTTGCCGGCATCCGTGTCGGCCAGGATGTCCCAGCTTTGCGGGCCGGTCTGCAGCCAGTCGAGGTCCATCGTCACCGGCAATCCGTTCGACGTGCGGAAGGCGACTTGCGCCGCGACCGGGGCAGCGCGGTTTTCAGGAAAGTCGAGCACGGCGGAGGTGATGAACATCGCCGGCAGGATGTGGGTTGCGATCGACAGTGCGTTGATGCCGGGATCGAAGACACCGAAGCCGCCCGGCGCCCAGATCCACTCCTGGTTCGGATGCCAGCGGCGCAGATCTTCCTTCCAGACGATAGCCGCCGACCGAATCTGGGTCGATGCGAGAAAACCGCGCGCGGCCTCCACCGCCGGCGCATAACGCGAGTGCCAGCTGGCAAATAGCGAGACGCCGTTTTTCTCGGCCAGCACCTTCAGGTCTTCGACCTCGCTGACCGTTGCGCCCGGCGGCTTTTCCAGGAAGACATGCTTCCTTGCCTCGAGCGCGGTGCGCGCGGCGTCGTAGCGGAATTGCGGCGGCATGCAGAGCGAAACGGCCTCAAGCTCCGGCACCGCGTCGAGCATCGCCTCGATGGTTGGAAAGTTCGGGATGCCGTCGACCTTGCCATGCCGGCTGGCGGCAGCGGTGAGTCGGTAGCTCTGGTCCTTGGCTAGCGCCGGCAGGTGCTGGTCGCGGACGATCTTGCCGACGCCGACGATACCTATGTTGATGGGGTTATTGTTTGACGACATGGGGGCTCCGGAATGGGAAGGACAGGTTTTTCTAGGCGCGAGAAAGACAACCGGGCAAGTTGCGAAAGGTGGAGCGGCGGTCCGGCCGGCGTAAGCCGTGTCCGGACCTGATTCTCAGATCGGCGCGTCGAACGTGACGATCGAGACTTCGCCTTCGAGCGCGCCCTGATAGGCCGACAGATGCGGCTCGTCATCGGGCACGCCGTCCATATCGCCGATCTGATCGAGCTCGGCCTCGGCATAACCTTCCGCCGCAAGCGATTCGAGGGCGCGGCGCACCGCCGAATCGTCGTCGGGAGCCACCAGCATGACATGAACGCCTTCCGCTTTGCCGCCTTTGCGCTTCCACACCCGGCCGGTGATGATGGTGACCGGGCGTTCTTCATTGTCGTTCACGGGCTGATTCCTCTTGGCAAAGGACAGGCGAGGGGGTTTTCAGAGCTCAGGCCGCCTTTTCGCATGAAGCGGGGCCGCGCGACAGCCAAAAGCCGGTCACTTTCTTCCTCGCACTTGCAAAATGGCGAAAGAAAATTACATGCGCCTTTCGCATGGCTGCCAAGCCCCGGCATCAATGCAATATTTGGCACTGCGGGGTTGACGGTTCGCGGGCTTACGAGTAGAAGCCGCCCAGTCAGAACCGATGTGAGGCTCTCCCTTCCGAAGCGACACGCTTTGGAGTTTGCTTCAAACAGGGTTCGTTTTACGAGCGAAAAGACATTTCCGGCGTGCACGAAGCGGCTTCCGCTTCCTCTGCCATTTGTTCGGGCAAGACCGCGAGGCGCGGTTTGTGGCCCGAATTTGCGTATGGAAATGACGCTTTGAGCGGCCCTGACCGGGCGAGACACGGAATTGAGAGACAAGAGGGTTTAATGCCTACCGTCAACCAGCTGATCCGCAAGCCGCGCATTGCGCCGGTGAAGCGCAACAAGGTCCCGGCCATGCAGCAGAACCCGCAGAAGCGGGGCGTCTGCACGCGCGTCTACACGACGACGCCGAAGAAGCCGAACTCGGCGCTGCGCAAGGTGGCCAAGATCCGCCTGACCAATGGTTTTGAAGTGATCGGTTACATCCCCGGCGAAGGTCACAACCTTCAGGAACACTCCGTGGTCATGATCCGCGGCGGCCGCGTCAAGGATCTTCCGGGCGTCCGCTACCACATCATCCGCGGCGTGCTCGACACGCAGGGCGTGAAGAACCGCAAGCAGCGCCGTTCGAAGTACGGCGCCAAGCGTCCGAAGTAAGATTTTCCGGCCCTGGCGCTGCTTGAACGCGTCGGGCTACGAGATTGAGAGACAAAAGCCATGTCGCGTCGTCACAGTGCAGAAAAGCGTGAGATCAACCCAGATCCGAAGTTCGGCGATCTGATCGTTACCAAGTTCATGAACGCCGTCATGTATGACGGCAAGAAGTCGGTCGCCGAGACCATCGTCTATGGCGCGCTCGACCAGGTCCAGTCGAAGACCAAGCAGGAGCCGGTCACCGTCTTCCATCAGGCACTCGACAATGTCGCGCCGCATGTGGAAGTGCGTTCGCGTCGCGTCGGCGGCGCCACCTACCAGGTTCCGGTCGACGTGCGTCCCGAGCGCCGCCAGGCATTGGCCATCCGTTGGCTGATCGCGGCTGCCCGCAACCGCAACGAGACCACCATGATCGACCGCCTCTCGGGCGAGCTGATGGACGCGGCCAACAACCGCGGCACGGCCGTCAAGAAGCGTGAAGACACCCACAAGATGGCTGAAGCCAACCGCGCTTTCGCACACTACCGCTGGTAAAGCGCGAACAGGACTGAGAGGCAGCTACGATGGCCCGCGAATACAAAATCGAAGACTACCGCAATTTCGGTATCATGGCGCATATTGACGCCGGCAAGACGACGACCACCGAGCGCGTCCTCTATTACACGGGCAAGTCGCACAAGATCGGCGAAGTGCACGACGGCGCTGCCACCATGGACTGGATGGAGCAGGAGCAGGAACGCGGCATCACCATCACGTCCGCCGCCACTACGACCTTCTGGAAAGGTCGCGACGGCAAGATGCATCGCTTCAACATCATCGACACTCCCGGACACGTCGACTTCACCATCGAAGTCGAGCGTTCGCTGCGCGTGCTCGACGGCGCCATTGCGCTGCTCGACGCCAACGCCGGTGTCGAGCCGCAGACGGAAACCGTCTGGCGCCAGGCCGACAAGTACCGCGTGCCGCGCATGATCTTCTGCAACAAGATGGACAAGATCGGCGCCGATTTCTACCGCTCGGTCGAGATGATCGGCTCACGCCTCGGTGCGCAGGCTGTCGTCATGCAGCTGCCGATTGGCGCCGAGACCGAATTCAAGGGCGTCGTCGACCTCGTCGAGATGAACGCGCTTGTCTGGCGCGACGAGACGCTGGGCGCTGCCTGGGACGTCGTCGAGATCCCGGCCGATCTTCAGGCTCGTGCCGTGGAATACCGCGAGAAGATGATCGAAGCCGCCGTCGAAATGGACGAGACGGCCCTCGAAAACTACCTCGAAGGCAAGATGCCGTCGAATGACGAGATCCGTTCGCTGATCCGCAAGGGCACGATCGCGGTCAAGTTCTATCCGATGTTCTGCGGTTCGGCCTTCAAGAACAAGGGCGTGCAGCCGCTGCTCGACGCCGTTGTCGAGTACCTGCCGTCGCCGGCCGACGTTCCCGCCATCAAGGGTGTCGATGCCAAGACCGACGCCGAGATCGAGCGTCATGCGGACGACAACGAGCCGCTGTCGATGCTCGCCTTCAAGATCATGAACGACCCGTTCGTCGGTTCGCTGACCTTCGCCCGCATCTACTCGGGCAAGCTCACCAAGGGCGTCTCGGTCGACAACACCGTCAAGGGCAAGAAGGAGCGCATCGGCCGCATGCTGCAGATGCATGCGAATTCGCGCGCCGACGTTGAGGAAGCTTTCGCCGGCGACATCGTCGCTCTGGCTGGCCTCAAGGACACGACCACCGGCGACACTCTGTGCGATCCGCTGCACCCGGTCATCCTCGAGCGCATGGAATTCCCCGACCCGGTCATCCAGATCGCCATCGAGCCGAAGACCAAGAACGATCAGGAAAAGATGGGCCTCGCCCTTCACCGACTGGCTGCCGAGGATCCGTCCTTCCGCGTCAAGACCGACGAGGAAAGCGGCCAGACCATCATCTCCGGCATGGGCGAACTGCACCTCGACATCATCGTCGACCGCATGCGTCGCGAGTTCAAGGTCGAAGCCAATGTCGGCGCTCCGCAGGTGGCCTATCGCGAGACGATCACCCGCAAGCACGAGCAGGACTACACCCACAAGAAACAGACCGGCGGTACCGGCCAGTTCGCCCGCGTCAAGGTTATCTTCGAGCCGAACACGGAGAGCGAAGAGTTCGTCTTCGAGTCCAAGATCGTCGGCGGCGCGGTGCCGAAGGAATACATTCCGGGTGTCGAAAAGGGCATTCAGAGCGTTATGGGCGCTGGTCCGTTCGCGGGCTTCCCGATGATCGGTGTCCGGGCGACGCTGATCGACGGCGCCTACCACGACGTCGACTCCTCGGTCCTGGCCTTCGAAATCGCGTCCCGCGCCTGCTTCCGCGAAGCCGCACCCAAGCTGGGCGTGCAGCTGCTCGAGCCGATCATGAAGGTCGAAGTCGTGACGCCGGAAGACTATGTCGGCAGCGTCATCGGCGACCTGAACGGCCGTCGCGGCCAGATCCAGGGCCAGGAAGCACGCGGCGTGGCCGTCGTCATCAACGCGATGGTGCCGCTCGCCAACATGTTCAAGTACGTCGACAACCTGCGCTCGATGAGCCAGGGCCGCGCGGCCTACACGATGCAGTTCGACCACTACGAGCCGGTCCCGACCGCGGTCGCCCAGGAAGTCCAGAAAAAATACGCGTAACTCGAAAGAGCCGTCGCGGTAACGCAATTCAAAGCCCGCATGGGCGAGCAGGAAATGGAGACATCACATGGCAAAAGGTAAATTCGAGCGCACTAAGCCTCATGTGAACATCGGCACGATTGGTCACGTTGACCATGGCAAGACGTCGCTGACGGCGGCGATCACGAAGTATTTTGGCGAGTACAAGCGCTACGACCAGATCGATGCGGCGCCGGAAGAGAAGGCGCGCGGCATCACCATCTCGACGGCTCACGTCGAGTACGAGACGGCCAACCGCCACTACGCTCACGTCGACTGCCCCGGCCACGCCGACTATGTGAAGAACATGATCACCGGTGCCGCGCAGATGGACGGCGCGATCCTGGTCGTGTCGGCCGCCGACGGCCCGATGCCGCAGACCCGCGAGCACATCCTGCTTGCCCGTCAGGTCGGCGTGCCGTCGATCGTGGTGTTCCTGAACAAGGTCGACCAGGTCGACGACGCCGAGCTGCTCGAACTGGTCGAGCTCGAGGTTCGCGAGCTGCTGTCGAAGAACGAATTCCCCGGCGACGACATTCCGATCGTCAAGGGTTCGGCGCTGGCCGCGCTTGAGGATTCCAACAAGACGATCGGCGAGGACGCGATCCGCGAGCTGATGGCTCAGGTCGACGCCTACATCCCGACGCCTGTTCGTCCGCTCGACAAGCCGTTCCTGATGCCGATCGAAGACGTGTTCTCGATCTCGGGCCGCGGCACGGTCGTGACCGGCCGCGTCGAGCGCGGCGTGGTCAAGGTCGGCGAGGAGCTGGAAATCATCGGCATCCGTCCGACGACCAAGACGACCTGCACGGGTGTGGAAATGTTCCGCAAGCTGCTCGATCAGGGCCAGGCTGGCGACAACATCGGCGCGCTGCTGCGCGGCGTTGATCGTGAAGGTGTCGAGCGCGGCCAGGTTCTGGCCAAGCCGGGCACGGTGAAGCCGCACAAGAAGTTCGTGGCCGAGGCCTACATCCTGACCAAGGACGAAGGTGGCCGTCACACGCCGTTCTTCACCAACTACCGTCCGCAGTTCTACTTCCGCACGACGGACGTGACCGGCATCGTGTCGCTGCCGGCTGGCACCGAGATGGTCATGCCTGGCGACAACATCACGGTCGATGTCGAGCTGATCGTGCCGATCGCCATGGAAGAGAAGCTGCGCTTCGCCATCCGTGAAGGCGGCCGCACCGTCGGTGCCGGCATCGTCGTCACCATCAAAGAGTAATTTGGACTTAAACCGATCTGTCGCGGGCGCGGAAGTTGCCCGCGCCGCGCCAGAACAAGGAAGTGACGCATGAACGGACAGAATATCCGCATCCGCCTGAAGGCGTTTGATCACCGCGTGCTCGACGCCTCGACGAAGGAAATCGTGTCGACGGCCAAGCGCACCGGCGCAAACGTCCGCGGCCCCATTCCGCTGCCGACGCGGATCGAAAAGTTCACGGTGAACCGGTCGCCCCACGTCGACAAGAAGAGCCGCGAGCAGTTCGAGATGCGCACGCACAAGCGTCTGCTCGACATCGTCGATCCGACCCCGCAGACCGTCGATGCTTTGATGAAGCTCGATCTGGCCGCCGGCGTCGACGTCGAGATCAAGCTCTAAGGGAATGAGAGCGCGGTAAGGGGCGGTGCCCCTGGCCCGGAACTCTAAAGGAATTGAACCGATGCGTTCAGGTGTGATTGCAAAGAAGGTGGGAATGACCCGCATCTATAACGATGCCGGGGAACATGTTCCCGTCACCGTTCTCCAGATGGAGAACTGCCAGGTCGTGGCGCAGCGCACGCAGGAGAAGAATGGCTACACCGCCGTTCAGCTCGGCGTTGGCCTCGCCAAGGTGAAGAACACGTCGAAGGCGATGCGCGGCCATTTCGCGACCGCTTCCGTCGAGCCGAAGGCGAAGGTTGCCGAGTTCCGCGTCTCGGCCGACAACATGATCGATGTCGGCGCCGAGATCACCGTCGAGCACTTTGTCGCCGGCCAGAAGGTCGATGTGACGGGCACGACGATCGGCAAGGGTTTCCAGGGCGTCATCAAGCGTCACCACATGGGTGGTGGCCGCGCGACGCACGGTAACTCGGTCTCGCACCGTACGCACGGTTCGACCGGCCAGCGCCAGGACCCCGGCAAGGTGTTCAAGGGCAAGAAGATGGCCGGCCACATGGGCGATACCCGTGTGACGACGCAGAATGTCGAGATCGTCTCGACCGATGCCGACCGCGGCCTGATCCTGATCCGCGGAGCGGTTCCCGGATCGAAGGGCGCCTGGATCCTGGTCCGCGATGCGGCCAAGGTGGCACTGCCGGCCAATGCGCCGAAGCCCGCCGCGATCCGCGCCGCTGTTAAGAACGAGGCTCCGGCCACAGAGGGAGCGGAATAATGGATCTCAAGATCACAACGCTTGGCGGCAAGGACGCCGGCAAGGTGAAACTCTCCGAGGAGATTTTCGGCCTTGATCCGCGCGAGGACATCCTGCAGCGCGTCGTGCGCTGGCAGCTCGCCAAGAAGCAGCAGGGCACGCACAAGGCCAAGGGCCGCGCCGAAATCGCGCGCACCGGCGCCAAGATGTACAAGCAGAAGGGTACGGGCCGCGCCCGTCACCATTCGGCACGCGCTCCGCAGTTCCGCGGCGGCGGCAAGGCCCACGGCCCGGTCGTTCGCAGCCACGAGCACGACCTGCCGAAGAAGGTGCGTGCTCTCGGCTTGAAGCATGCTCTCTCGGCCAAGGCCAAGAGCGCGTCGATCATCGTCATCGACGAACTGAAGCTGACCGAGGCCAAGACCAAGGCGCTGATCGCGAATTTCGCGACGCTGGGCCTGAGCAACGCACTGGTGATTGGTGGTGCCGAGCTTGACAAGAACTTCAAGCTGGCCGCGACCAACATCCCCAACATCGACGTGCTGCCCATCCAGGGCATCAACGTCTACGACATTCTGCGCCGCGGCACGCTGGTCCTTTCCAAGGCCGCCGTCGAGGCTCTCGAGGAGCGCTTTAAATGACCGACCTTCGTCACTACGACGTGATCGTCAGCCCGGCGATCACCGAAAAGTCGACCATGGCTTCCGAGCAGAACCAGGTCGTCTTCAACGTCGCCAAGAAGGCGTCGAAGCCGGAAATCAAGGCCGCCGTCGAAGCGCTGTTCGGCGTCAAGGTGATGGCCGTGAACACGCTTGTCCGCAAGGGCAAGATCAAGCGCTTCCGCGGCACGATCGGCCGCCAGAGCGACGTCAAGAAGGCGATTGTGACGCTGGCCGACGGCCAGTCGATCGACGTCGCGACGGGTCTCTGAGCAAGGCCGCGAGGACAGAACAATGGCACTGAAAAAATTCAACCCGGTAACGCCGAGCACCCGCCAGCTGGTCATCGTCGACCGCTCGGGCCTCTACAAGGGCAAGCCCGTCAAGGGTCTGACCGAGGGCCTGACCAAGTCGGGCGGCCGCAACAATTACGGCCGCATCACCGCCCGCTTCATCGGCGGTGGTCACAAGCGTTCGTACCGCATCATCGACTTCAAGCGCCGCAAGTTCGACGTCGTCGGCACGGTCGAGCGCATTGAATACGATCCGAACCGCACCGCCTTCATCGCGCTGATCAAGTACGACGATGGTGAGCTGTCCTACATCATCGCCCCGCAGCGCCTTGCCGCCGGCGACAAGATCGTGGCTGGCGAAGCGGTCGACGTGAAGCCGGGCAATGCGATGCCGCTGGCATCGATGCCGGTCGGCACGATCGTCCACAACATCGAGCTGAAGCCGGGCAAGGGTGGCCAGGTCGCCCGTTCGGCCGGCGGTTACGCCCAGCTCGTCGGTCGCGACCAGGGCATGGCGATCCTGCGCCTCAATTCGGGCGAGCAGCGTGTCGTTCACGGCTCCTGCATGGCCACCGTCGGTGCCGTGTCGAACCCCGACCACGGCAACATCAACGACGGCAAGGCCGGCCGCACGGTTTGGCGTGGCAAGCGCCCGCACAATCGCGGCGTGACAATGAACCCGGTCGACCATCCGCACGGCGGTGGTGAAGGCCGCACCTCCGGTGGCCGTCATCCGGTCAGCCCGTGGGGCAAGCCGACCAAGGGCAAGAAGACGCGGTCCAACAAGGCGACCGACAAGTTCATCCTGCGCTCGCGCCATCAGCGCAAGAGCTAAGAAGAGGTAACGCCAAGTGACTCGTTCTATTTGGAAAGGCCCCTTCATCGACGGCTACCTTCTCAAGAAGGTGGACAAGGTTCGTGAAGGTGGTCGCAATGAGGTGATCAAGATGTGGAGCCGTCGCTCCACCATCCTGCCGCAGTTCGTCGGCTTCACCTTCGGTGTCTACAACGGCCAGAAGCATGTTCCCGTCTCGGTGAACGAGGACATGGTCGGTCATAAGTTCGGTGAATTCGCTCCGACGCGGACTTATTACGGTCACGGCGCGGATAAGAAGGCGAAGAGGAAATAATCATGGGCAAGGCCAAAGCTCCGCGCAGGCTTGCTGACAACGAAGCGCGCGCCGTGTTGCGCACGATCCGTATCAGCCCGCAGAAGCTGAACCTCGTTGCCGCGCTGATCCGCGGCAAGAAGGTCGCGACAGCGCTTTCCGACCTCGAATTCTCGGCCAAGCGGATTTCCGGCACGGTCAAGAAGACGCTGGAATCGGCGATCGCCAACGCGGAAAACAACCACGACCTCGATGTCGATGCGCTGGTGGTGGCGGAAGCCTATGTCGGCAAGTCGATCGTCATGAAGCGGTTCCACGCTCGTGGCCGTGGTCGCGCCAGCCGTATCGAGAAGCCGTTCTCGCACCTCACGATCGTCGTTCGTGAAGTCGAAGAAAAAGGGGAGGCCGCATAATGGGCCAGAAAGTCAATCCGATCGGTCTTCGCCTCGGCATCAACCGCACCTGGGATTCGCGCTGGTTCGCGAACACCGGCGAGTACGGCAAGCTGCTGCATGAGGACATCAAGATCCGCAAGTATCTTGAGAAGGAACTCAAGCAGGCCGCGATCTCCAAGGTCGTGATCGAGCGCCCGCACAAGAAGTGCCGCGTTACCATCCATGCCGCGCGCCCGGGTCTGATCATCGGCAAGAAGGGCGCCGACATCGAGAAGCTTCGCAAGAAGCTGATGGAGATGACGAAGTCCGAGACGCACCTCAACATCGTTGAAGTGCGCAAGCCGGAAATCGACGCGACCCTGGTCGCCCAGTCGATCGCCCAGCAGCTCGAGCGCCGTATCGCGTTCCGCCGCGCCATGAAGCGCGCCGTGCAGTCGGCGATGCGCCTCGGTGCCGAAGGCATCCGCATCAACTGCTCGGGCCGTCTCGGCGGCGCCGAAATCGCCCGCATGGAGTGGTACCGTGAGGGCCGCGTGCCGCTGCACACGCTGCGCGCCGATGTCGACTACGGCACGGCCGAGGCGAATACGGCGTATGGCATCTGCGGCGTCAAGGTCTGGGTATTCAAGGGCGAGATCCTCGAGCACGATCCGATGGCTTCGGAACGTCGCGCGACCGAGGGTGATGCTGCGCATGGCGGTGGTGGTGATCGCGAACGCGGTCGTCGTCGCGAAAACGCCTGAGACATTTAGGAATTTGGAGTTAGAACGATGCTGCAGCCAAAGCGCACAAAGTTCCGCAAGCAGTTCAAGGGCCGTATCCATGGTACCGCAAAGGGCGGCACCAACCTGGATTTCGGTGGTTTCGGGCTGAAGGCGCTTGAGCCGAACCGCGTCACCGCGCGTGAGATCGAGGCGGCCCGCCGCGCGATCACTCGTGAAATGAAGCGTGCTGGCCGCGTCTGGATCCGCATTTTCCCGGATCTGCCGGTCACGTCGAAGCCGACCGAAGTCCGCATGGGCAAGGGCAAGGGTGCCGTCGACTACTGGGCGGCGCGCGTCAAGCCGGGCCGCATCATGTTCGAGATCGACGGCGTCAGTGAAGAAACCGCCCGTGAGGCGCTGCGTCTCGGCGCGGCCAAGCTCTCGGTCAGGACGCGCTTCGTACAGCGCATCGCAGAATAAGGACGGGCTGATCATGAAAGCCGAAGACATCCGGACCAAGACCCAGGACCAGCTGACCGACGATTTGGCCAGCCTGAAGAAGGAGCAGTTCAACCTGCGCTTCCAGAAGGCCACCGGCCAGCTCGAGAAGACCGCGCGCGTGAGGCAGGTCCGTAAGGACATTGCGCGTATCAAGACCATCGCTGCGGAAAAGTCCGCGGCCAAGAAGGCTTAAGGACGAAAACCATGCCAAAGCGCATTCTGCAGGGCACCGTCGTCAGCGACAAGAACGAGAAGACGGTTGTCGTCAAGGTCGAACGGCGCTTCACGCATCCCGTGATGAAGAAGACCGTGCGCATGACCAAGAAGTACAAGGCGCACGACGAGAACAACGCCCACAAGGTTGGCGATCAGGTGTTCATCCAGGAATCGAAGCCGATTTCCAAGGACAAGCGCTGGATCGTCGTGTCTTCGGACCAAGCCTGACCTCCGGGCGTAAACAACGAATTTTGGACAGACCGGGGAGGGGCTTCGAGCCCGTCCCGTTAGAAAAGAAGAAGGCGGCCAGTCATGATTCAGATGCAAACAAACCTCGACGTGGCGGATAATTCCGGCGCGCGTCGTGTCATGTGCATCAAGGTGCTGGGCGGCTCGAAGCGGAAATACGCTTCCGTGGGCGACATCATCGTGGTGTCCATCAAGGAAGCCATTCCGCGCGGCCGCGTTAAGAAGGGCGATGTGATGAAGGCGGTCGTGGTTCGCACGGCCAAGGACATCCGCCGCCCGGACGGCAGCGTGATCCGTTTCGACAAGAACGCGGCCGTTCTCGTCGACAACAAGAAAGAGCCGATCGGCACGCGTATCTTCGGACCGGTTCCGCGCGAACTCCGCGCCAAGAACCACATGAAGATCATCTCGCTCGCGCCTGAAGTGCTGTAAGGAGCCGGACCAATGCAAAAGATTAGAAAAGGCGACAAGGTCGTCGTGCTGGCCGGCAAGGACAAGGGCCGTTCGGGCGAAGTCCTCTCGGTTCAGCCGAAGGATGACACCGCGCTGGTGCGCGGCGTCAACATGATCCGTCGTCACCAGAAGCAGACCCAGTCCCAAGAGGGCGGGATCATTACCAAGGAAGCGCCGATCCAGCTGTCGAACATCGCGCTGGCCGACCCCAAGGATGGCAAGCCGACCCGCGTCGGTTTCATCTTCCAGAAGGACGGCAAGAAGGTGCGCGTCGCCAAGCGCTCGGGAGAAGTCATCAATGGCTAAGGCTCAAAGCAAGCAGGCGACTGCCACCAACACGCCGCGTCTGAAGCAGGTCTACAACGAGACCATCCGCAAGGCGCTGCAGGAGCAGTTCGGCTACGACAACGACATGCAGGTTCCGCGCCTCGACAAGATCGTGCTGAACATGGGTGTCGGCGAAGCGACCGCCGATTCGAAGAAGCCTTCGGTTGCGGCCGAAGACCTGGCGCTGATCGCCGGCCAGAAGGCCGTCGTCACCCGCGCCCGCAATTCGATCGCCGGCTTCAAGGTCCGCGAGAACATGCCGATCGGCGCCAAGGTCACGCTGCGCAAGGAACGCATGTACGAGTTCCTCGACCGCCTCGTGAACATCGCGCTGCCGCGCGTCCGCGACTTCCGCGGACTGAACCCCAAGAGCTTCGATGGCCGTGGCAACTACGCCATGGGCATCAAGGAGCATATCGTGTTCCCGGAGATCAACTACGACAAGGTTGATCAGATCTGGGGCATGGACGTCATCGTTTGTACGACTGCGAAGACGGACGACGAAGCCCGGGCATTGCTCAAGGCTTTCAACTTCCCCTTCCGCCAGTAACGGCAGCGAGAAAAGGAAAAATCTGAAATGGCAAAGACCAGCTCAGTCGAGAAGAACAACAGGCGCCGCAAGCTTGCCGACCAGTACGGTCCCAAGCGCGCTGCCCTGAAGGCGATCATCATGGATCAGTCCAAGCCGATGGAAGAGCGCTTCCGCGCTCAGCTCAAGCTTGCTGCCCTGCCGCGCAACTCGGCCAAGATCCGCATCCGCAACCGCTGCGAAGTCACCGGCCGTCCGCGTGCCTACTATCGCAAGCTCAAAGTATCGCGCATCGCGCTTCGTGATCTCGGCAACAACGGCCAGATCCCGGGCCTGGTCAAGTCGAGCTGGTAAGGAGGACATAACATGTCATTGAGCGATCCTCTCGGCGATATGCTGACCCGCATCCGCAACGCCTACGGCCGCAAGAAGTCGAGTGTCTCGACGCCGGCCTCGCGTCTGCGCACCCGCGTCCTCGACGTGCTGAAGGCTGAAGGCTATATCCGCGACTACAGCCAGACCGACTTCGACAACGGTAAGTCCGAGATCGAAATCGAGCTGAAGTATTTCGACGGTGCGCCGGTCGTGCGCGAAATCGCCCGCGTCTCGAAGCCGGGCCGCCGCGTTTACGTCTCGGCCAAGTCGATCCCGCACGTCGCCAACGGCCTCGGCATCGCCATCCTTTCGACGCCGAAGGGCGTGATGGCCGATCACGAAGCCCGCGAACAGAACGTCGGCGGCGAGATCCTCTGCCAGATCTTCTGATCTGGCAGCTGACCGCAAATTGGAATCCGGTCTTCGGATCGTTCCGAAGACAGAGACCTGAAACAAGAGAAGTGACGAGGACAACAAAATGTCTCGTATTGGAAAGAAACCCGTTTCGCTGCCTCAGGGCGTGACCGCGACCGTCAACGGCCAGACCGTGACGGCGAAGGGCCCCAAGGGCGAGCTGAAGTTCGTGGTGAACGACGAAGTCCTGGTCAAGATGGAAGGCAGCGAGATCGCTGTCCAGCCGCGCGACCAGACCAAGACCGCCCGCTCCAAGTGGGGCATGTCGCGCACGCAGATCGTCAACATTCTGCAGGGCGTCAAGGACGGCTTCGAGAAGAAGCTCGAGATCACCGGCGTCGGCTATCGCGCCGCCATGCAGGGCAAGAACCTGCAGCTGGCTCTTGGCTTCAGCCATGACGTCGTCTATGAGACGCCGGCCGGTGTCACCATCGCTGTGCCGAAGCCGACGGAAATCACCGTGACCGGCATCGACAAGCAGCAGGTCGGCCAGGTCGCCGCCGAGATCCGCGAATATCGCGGTCCGGAGCCCTACAAGGGCAAGGGCGTCCGCTACGCTGGCGAGAAGATCGTCCGCAAGGAAGGCAAGAAGAAGTAAGTGTAACGCCGCGGGGAGCGGTCGCGGGAGGCGCTTCGCCTACCGCATATGGCGGCCCCCGATTTTTGAAGGCAAGGAAGACCATCATGGGTACCAAGGAATCCACGCAGCGCCGTGCGCAGCGCGTTCGCCGCCAGATCAGGAAGGTCGCCGGCGAGCGTCCGCGCCTGTCGGTTCACCGCACCTCGAAGAACATCTATGTCCAGGTGATCGACGACGCCAAGGGCCACACCATCGCTGCCGCTTCGACGCTCGAGAAGGACCTCAAGGGTTCGCTCAAGACCGGCGCCGACACGGCCGCCGCCGCCGCGATCGGCAAGCTGATCGCCGAGCGCGCCACCAAGGCCGGCGTCAAGGAAGTCGTCTTCGACCGTGGCCCGTACATCTATCACGGCCGCGTCAAGGCGCTGGCTGAAGCTGCCCGCGAAGGCGGTCTGAGCTTCTAATTTCGCCCCCGGTGACCCACAGAGGCGCCGGATCGTATCATCAACCGTGCTTCCGGAAAAAAACAAGGAACAGGATATGGCACAGGAACGTAGGGAAGGCGGCCGCGAGCGTGAGCGCGAAGAGCGCGACGACGGCATGGTGGACAAGCTGGTCCACATCAATCGCGTCGCCAAGGTCGTCAAGGGTGGCCGTCGCTTCGGCTTCGCCGCACTCGTCGTCGTCGGCGACCAGAAGGGCCGCGTCGGCTTCGGTCATGGCAAGGCACGCGAAGTGCCGGAAGCCATCCGCAAGGCAACTGAATCGGCCAAGCGCGACATGATCTTCGTGCCGCTGCGCTCGGGCCGTACGCTGCATCACGACGTCGAGGGACGCTGGGGCGCCGGACGCGTTCTGCTGCGCGCCGCCAAGCAGGGTACCGGCATCATCGCCGGCGGCCCGATGCGCGCCGTTTTCGAGACGCTCGGCATGCATGACGTGGTCGCCAAGTCGATGGGTTCGTCGAACCCTTACAACATGGTTCGCGCCACGTTCGACGCGCTGAAGAGCCAGATGCATCCCAAGGATGTGGCTGCCGCTCGCGGCATCAAGTATTCGACCCTTCAGGCCCGCCGCGGCACCGCCGTTGCGGCTGAAGAATAGTCGATCTGACCAGGGATTTTGACCATGGCCAAGAAAGCAACCAAGACCATCACCGTTGAGCAGATCGGTTCGCCGATCCGCCGCCCGAAGGAACAGCGCGCGACGCTGGTCGGCCTCGGCCTCAACAAGATGCACAAGCAGCGCACCCTGGAAGATACGCCTTCCGTGCGCGGCATGATCGCCGCCGTTCAGCATCTCGTCCGCGTCGTGGACGAGGGCTGAGCCAAAGCGCAGGAGAACTCAGATGAAACTCAACGATCTGCGTGACAAGGACGGCGCGACGCATTCCAAGAAGCGTCTCGGCCGCGGCATCGGTTCCGGCTCGGGCAAGACCGCCGGTCGCGGCGTCAAGGGTCAGAAGGCGCGCTCCGGCGTCGCCATCAACGGCTTCGAGGGTGGCCAGATGCCGCTCTACCGGCGCCTGCCGAAGCGTGGCTTCAACAACATCTTCGCCAAGAGCTTCGTCGTCGTGTCGCTGGCCCGCATCCAGGAAGCCGTCGATGCCAAGAAGCTCGACGCCAAGGCAACCGTGACGGCCGAGGCGCTCGTCGCCGCCGGCGTCATCCGCCGCGTCAAGGATGGCGTGCGCGTGCTGTCCGATGGCGAACTCAAGGCCAAGCTTGCCTTCGACGTCGCCGGTGCTTCCAAGGCGGCGATCGAGAAGATCGAAAAGGCCGGCGGCTCGGTCAAGTTGCCGGAAAAGGCAGCTGCCGAGTAACGGCAATTTGAAGCGCGATCGGCAAGAGTGGGATCCCGTTTTTGCTCACGATTGCGCTTTGATCTGCTCAATTAAGCGGCCGCGTCAACGCGGCCGCTTGCATGTTTAGAGCCCGGAGCTTATCTCGTGAGCTTCGGTGAAACGCACCGCCTGACCTCACGGGCCATCAAGCGTTACCAAGCGGAGAATCAGGCATGGCTTCGGCTGCTGAACAACTAGCCTCGAATCTGAATTTCTCGGCCTTCGCCAAGGCGGAGGACCTGAAGAAACGCATCTGGTTCACCATTGGCGCGTTGCTCGTCTACCGCCTCGGCACCTATATCCCGCTGCCCGGAATCAATCCCGACGCCTTCGCCCAAGCCTTCTCCTCGCAGAGCAAGGGCGTGCTCGGCATGTTCAACATGTTCGCCGGCGGCGCCGTGCAGCGCATGGCGATCTTCGCGCTCGGCATCATGCCTTACATCTCCGCCTCCATCATCATGCAGCTGATGACCTCGGTCATTCCGTCGCTGGAAGCGCTGAAGAAGGAAGGCGAACAGGGCCGCAAGGTCATCAACCAGTACACGCGCTACGGCACCGTGCTTCTGGCACTGGTACAGGCCTATGGCATTTCGGTGGGGCTGGAGAACGGCAACGGCATCGTCAGCGATCCCGGCATGTTCTTCCGCGTTTCGACCGTCGTCACGCTGGTCGGCGGCACCATGTTCCTGATGTGGCTCGGCGAGCAGATTACCGCGCGCGGCATAGGCAACGGCATTTCGCTGATCATCTTCTCCGGCATCGTCGCCGGCTTGCCGCATGCCATTTCCGGCACGCTGGAACTTGGTCGCACCGGCGCCCTGTCGACCGGCCTGATCCTGGCGATCATCGTCCTGGCCATCGTCGTCATCGCGCTCATCGTGTTCTTCGAACGCGCCCAGCGCCGCCTGCTGATCCAGTATCCGAAGCGCCAGGTCGGCAATCGCATGTTCCAGGGCGACACCTCGCATCTGCCGCTGAAGCTCAATACGTCGGGCGTCATCCCGCCGATCTTCGCCTCGTCGCTGCTCCTGCTGCCGGCCACCATCGCCGGCTTCTCGCAGACCACCAACATGCCCGCCTGGGCGAGCACCATCCTGGCCTCGCTCGGCCATGGCCAGCCGCTCTACATGGCGTTCTACGCGGCGATGATCGTGTTCTTCGCCTTCTTCTACACAGCGATTGTCTTCAACCCGAAGGACACCGCCGACCAGCTCAAGAAGCATTCGGGCTTCATCCCGGGCTATCGCCCGGGCGAGCGCACCGCCGATTACATCGATTACGTTCTCACCCGCATCACCGTCGTCGGCGCCATCTATCTGGTGCTGGTGTGCCTGCTGCCGGAGTTCCTGATCTCGGCGACTGGCGTACCATTCTACCTTGGTGGCACATCGCTTCTGATCGTGGTCAGTGTCACGCTCGATACGGTTGCGCAGATTCAGGGCCACCTGATCGCGCACCAGTATGAAGGCCTGATCAAGAAGTCGAAGCTGCGCGGGGGGAAGAAAGCCAGATGAGGTTGATTTTGCTTGGGCCGCCAGGGGCGGGCAAGGGGACACAAGCACAAAGACTGGTAGAAAAACACGGCATACCCCAACTCTCGACGGGAGACATGCTGCGTGCCGCCGTTCAGGCCGGTTCCGAAGTCGGCAAGCGTGCCAAGGCGGTGATGGATGCCGGTGAACTGGTGTCCGACGCCATCGTCAATGCCATCGTCGCCGAGCGGATCGACCAAGCCGACTGCGCCAAGGGATTCATCCTCGACGGCTACCCGCGCACACTGGTGCAGGCCGATGCGGTTGAATCGATGCTTTCTGAGCGTGGCATCGGCCTCGACACGGTCATCGAACTGGTCGTCGACGACAGGGCCCTGGTCGGCCGCATCGTCAAGCGCGCCGAGGACGCCAAGGCCGCCGGGCAGCCGGTGCGCAAGGACGACAATCCGGCGGTGTTCGAGGAGCGCCTGCGCGAGTACTACAAGAAGACCGCTCCGCTGACCGGCTATTATTACGCCAAGGGCAAGCTTAAGACGGTCGACGGCATGGCCAGCATCGACGCGGTGACCGCCGAGATCGAAGCCGTGCTCGCGGCCGCCGCCAAGGCGCGGTAACGGAATCTAAAGATTAGGCTTGACGGGAGCGGCTCGCTGCGGTATGGCGGCCCGTCTTCCTATCAGGTGCGAACTTTGCTTGTCCGCAAGGGCAAGGCAGTCGCTTTGAACTGGAAACTCCCGCAAGGGCCGGCCTCCACCGGACGCGGGGCAACTTTGACAGCGCCGGGACTACCTTGTTTTAAAGGTTGGCCGGCCCACATGGAGAAGGAAAGAACATGGCTCGTATAGCCGGCGTCAACATTCCGACCAACAAGCGCGTCGTCATCGCGCTTCAGTACATTCACGGCATTGGCAAGAAGTTCGCCCAGGAGATCGTCGACAAGGTCGGCATCCCGGCCGAGCGCCGCGTCAACCAGCTGACCGACGCGGAAGTCTTGCAGATCCGCGAGACCATCGACCGTGACTACCAGGTCGAAGGCGACCTGCGTCGCGAAGTGTCGATGAACATCAAGCGTCTCATGGACCTCGGCTGCTACCGCGGCCTGCGTCACCGTCGCTCGCTGCCGGTCCGCGGCCAGCGCACGCACACCAATGCACGCACCCGCAAGGGCCCGGCCAAGTCGATCGCCGGCAAGAAGAAGTAATTTGGGTGAATAAGGGAGTAGGGGAGTAAGGCAGTAGGGAATGCCCGCCAGTCGGGTCGCATTTCTCCCTACTCCCTTACTGCCCTATTCCCCCACTCCCTTACGAAGGTGGAGCCGCTGGCATTACGGCGGTGTAGAGATCAACTGAAAGGAATACCATGGCCAAGGAAGCCGCACGTGTTCGCCGTCGCGAACGCAAGAATATCTCGTCGGGCGTTGCCCACGTCAATTCGACCTTCAACAACACGATGATCACCATCACCGACGCGCAGGGCAATTCGATTGCCTGGTCGTCGGCCGGTGCCCAGGGCTTCAAGGGTTCGCGCAAGTCGACCCCGTTCGCCGCCCAGATGGCTGCCGAGGACGTCGCCAAGAAGGCCCAGGAACACGGCATGCGCATGCTCGAAGTCGAGGTCTGCGGACCTGGCTCCGGTCGTGAATCGGCGCTGCGCGCCCTGCAGGCGGCCGGCTTCACCATCACCTCGATCCGTGATGTGACGCCGATCCCGCACAATGGCTGCCGCCCGCGCAAGAAGCGCCGCGTCTAAGAAATTACCGAACGCCGCGCGAACGCCCACAGGGGCGTTCCTCCGCGGTATTCCAGGTCGCCCGCCACGATTGGATGGTGGCGGGTCAACGGAAGGAAAGCATCATGATCCAGAAAAATTGGCAGGAACTGATCAAGCCGAACAAGATCGAGTTCTCGTCGAAGAAGAAGACGCTGACCACGCTGGTCGCCGAGCCGCTTGAGCGTGGCTTTGGCCTCACGCTGGGCAACGCGCTGCGCCGCGTGCTTCTGTCTTCGCTGCGCGGTGCGGCTGTGACCGCCGTGCAGATCGACGGCGTTCTGCATGAATTCTCGTCCATCGCCGGTGTGCGCGAGGACGTGACCGACATCGTCTTGAACATCAAGGAAATCGCCATCCGCATGGAAGGCGACGGCCCCAAGCGCATGGTTGTGCGCAAGCAGGGACCGGGTGCGGTTCTCGCCGGCGACATCCAGACGGTTGGCGATGTCGAGATCCTCAATCCCGACCACGTCATCTGCACGCTGGACGAAGGCGCTGAAATCCGCATGGAATTCACCGTCGACACCGGCAAGGGCTACGTGCCGGCCGAGCGCAACCGCGCCGAGGACGCGCCGATCGGCCTGATCCCGGTCGACAGCCTCTATTCGCCGGTCAAGAAGGTCTCCTACAAGGTCGAGAACACCCGCGAGGGCCAGGTTCTCGACTATGACAAGCTGACCATGACCATCGAGACCGACGGTTCGATCTCGGGCGAGGACGCGGTGGCTTTCGCCGCCCGCATCCTGCAGGACCAGCTCGGCCTGTTCGTCAACTTCGACGAGCCGCAGAAGGAAGTCGCCGCCGAAGCCGTCACCGAGCTCGCCTTCAACCCGGCGCTGCTCAAGAAGGTCGACGAGCTCGAGCTTTCGGTGCGTTCGGCCAACTGCCTGAAGAACGACAACATCGTCTACATCGGCGATCTCATCCAGAAGACCGAAGCCGAGATGCTGCGCACCCCGAACTTCGGCCGCAAGTCGCTGAACGAGATCAAGGAAGTGCTGGCGGCAATGGGCCTGCACCTCGGCATGGAAGTGCCGGACTGGCCGCCGGAAAACATCGAAGACCTCGCCAAGCGTTACGAAGACCAATATTGAGCATGAATTCCAAGGATCGGCGGCGTGAGCCGCTCGATCCGACGGTCATGCGGAAAACCATCAGAGGCCTTGGCCTCTTGAACAACTGAAGAAGGAAAAGAGCCATGCGCCACGGTTTCAAAGGCCGTCGCTTCGCCCGAAGCATTAGCCATCGCAAGTCGATGTTCGCCAACCTCGCCGTGTCGCTGCTCGAGCACGAGCAGATCGTCACCACCCTGCCGAAGGCGAAGGACCTGCGTCCGATCGTCGAGAAGCTGGTAACGCTCGGCAAGCGCGGCGACCTGCACGCCCGCCGCCAGGTGATCGCGCAGATCGGCAATGAAGGCGTCGTTAAGCGCCTGTTCGACACCATCGCCCCGCGCTACGCCAACCGCAACGGCGGTTATCTGCGCATCATGAAAGCCGGCTTCCGTCACGGCGACAACGCCGCGATGGCCGTCATTGAGTTCGTCGATCGCGACACCTCGGCCAAGGGCGCTGGCGACCGCGCCCGCCTCGAAGCCGAAGGCACCGACGCGGAAGCCGCGGCCGCATAAGGCTCCGTCTTTCCGGAATGAATTGAAGGGGCCTGCGGGCCCCTTTTTCATGTTCTACGCGCGTCAAAGCGTGCCCAAAATGATCTGCCGGCGCGAAAATAATCGGATTTCAGCGGCTTAGCCTTTCATTTTGCACAATCGTCGGGACAATGCGCCCGAACTTGCTTTGGAGGATTCGCGAATGCGCGCCAAAAGACTGTCCCTTGTTTTGCTCTGCGCCTTCATGGTGTTCGCAGCCGCACCGGCAGTCCGGCAGGCGTTCGCCGAAGACGCGGCAAAACCCGCCGATCCGGGCCTGTCGGACGTGCTGACCGACCTGCTGCACGGTGTCGAAGGCGAGAATGCCACCTCGGGGCCTGACAAGCGCGTGCCGTTCGGCCGTGAGGAGGTACAGCTTTCGTTCGCGCCGCTGGTCAAGCAGACGGCGCCGGCCGTGGTCAATGTCTATGCCTCGCAGACGGCCAAGGTCACATCGCCTTTTGAAGGCGATCCGTTCTTCGAGGAGTTTTTCGGCCGTGCGCAGCCGCGCGCCCAATCCTCGCTGGGCTCAGGTGTGCTTGTCGATCCGAGCGGCGTCATCGTCACCAATTTTCACGTCATCAAGGATGCCGACGAGGTCAAGGTGGCGACCGCCGACGGGCGCGAATTCACCAGCAAGGTGATGCTGAAGGACGAGACGCTGGATTTAGCCGTGCTCAAGATCGAATCCGACAAGCCGTTCCCGGTCATCGCCATTGGCGATTCCGACGCGCTGGAGGTCGGCGACCTGGTGCTGGCCATCGGCAATCCCTTCGGCGTCGGCCAGACCACCACCAGCGGCATTGTTTCGGCACTTGCCCGCAGCCATATCGGCGTCTCGGATTCGGGCTATTTCATCCAGACCGACGCGGCCATCAATCCCGGCAATTCCGGCGGCGCGCTGATCAACATGGGCGGCCAGCTGGTCGGCATCAACACCGCCATCTACAGCCGCAGCGGCGGCTCGATCGGCATCGGTTTCGCCATCCCGGCCAACATGGTGCGGGCTTTCGCCGATGCGGCCAAGGCCGGCCTCGATTTCTTCGAACGGCCCTATATCGGCGCCGAGTTCGAGGCGGTGACGCCGCAGATCGCCGAATCGCTCGGCATGGAAAAGCCGACCGGTGCGCTGGTGTCTTCGGTCGATGCTACTGGGCCAGCCGGCAAGGCCGGGCTGAAGGCTGGCGATGTCGTGCTGCAGGTCAACGGCAAGCCGGTCGAGAGCATCGAGGCGCTGGACTATCGCATGGCGACGCTGTCGATCGGCACAAAGGCGAATTTCGCGATCCTGACCAAGGGCCAGCAAGCAGCCATGGACATCGCGCTGGAGCGCGCGCCGGAAGGTGCGAAAGCCTCGGAAGTGACGCTGCATGGCCGCAGCCCGTTCTCGGGCGCCAAGGTCGCGGAACTGTCGCCGCGGCTTGCCCAGAAGCTTGGCCTGCGCACCGACCTCAAGGGCGTGACGGTGATCGACATCAACCGCGACTCGCCGGCCGCCGATTTCGGCTTCATGCCGGGCGACATCGTGCGCGAGGTCAACGGCACCACCATCGATACCGCCGCGACCCTGGCGCAGGTAGCCCAGCAGGATACGCGCTGGTGGCGCTTTACCGTCGAGCGCGGCGGGCAGATACTGCGCCAGGTGCTGCGTTACTGAGTTCGATCTGAAGGGATCGCGCTCCAAACCAAAAGAAGTACATGGCCGATCTGTTCAGTGTCGATGAACCGGAAAAGGCGCCGCTCGGTCGGCCGCTGGCCGACAGGCTGCGGCCGAGAAATCTTGGCGAGGTCGTCGGCCAGGAGCATCTGACCGGCCCCGATGGCGCGCTGACCCGGCTGATCGGCTCGGGCTCACTCGGCTCGATGATTTTCTGGGGGCCGCCGGGCACCGGCAAGACCACGGTGGCAAGGCTGCTCGCCGGCGAGACCAGCCTTGCCTTCGAGCAGATTTCGGCGGTGTTTTCCGGCGTTGCCGACCTGAAGAAAGTGTTCGAGACGGCCAAGCTGCGCCGCGCCAACGGCCGCCAGACCTTGCTGTTCGTCGACGAGATCCATCGCTTCAACCGCGCCCAGCAGGATTCCTTTCTCCCTGTCATGGAGGACGGGACGGTCGTCCTGGTCGGCGCCACGACGGAAAACCCGTCCTTCGAGCTCAACGCGGCTCTGTTGTCGCGCGCGCGCGTCATGGTTTTCCATTCGCTCGGCGAGGAGAGCATCGCCAAGCTGATGGTGCGGGCTGAGGAGACGGAGGGCAGGGCGCTGCCGCTCGATGACGAGGCCCGCGCCATGCTGATCCGCATGAGCGATGGCGACGGCCGCGCATCGCTGACGCTGGCCGAGGAAGTCTGGCGCGCCGCCAAGCCCGGTGAGGTCTTTGATCCCGAAGGGCTGCAGCGTATCGTCCAACGCCGTGCGCCGATCTACGACAAGGGCCAGGACGGCCACTACAATCTGATCTCGGCGCTGCACAAATCGGTGCGCGGTTCCGATCCCGACGCGGCACTCTACTATCTCGCGCGCATGTTCGACGCCGGCGAGGATCCGCTCTATCTTGGCCGCCGGCTGGTGCGCATGGCGATGGAAGACATCGGCCTAGCCGATCCGCAGGCGCTGGTCGTCGCCAATGCCGCCAAGGACGCCTACGACTATCTGGGCTCTCCGGAAGGCGAGCTCGCCTTTGCCGAGGCCACCGTCTATCTCGCCACCGCGCCCAAATCCAATGCCGTCTACACGGCCTTCAAGGCGGCGACACAGGCAGCCAAGCAGCATGGCTCGCTGCTGCCGCCGAAGCATATCCTCAATGCGCCGACCAAGCTGATGAAGGAAGAGGACTACGGCGCGGGCTATCGCTACGATCATGATGAGCCCGACGCATTTTCGGGCCAGGACTATTTTCCGGAGAAGATGGGCCGCCAGACCTTCTACGATCCGCCTGAGCGTGGTTTCGAGCGCGACATCAGGAAGCGGCTCGACTATTGGGCGAAGCTGCGCAAGGAACGGGAATAGCGGATTTGCGTGGCCCGGTGGTCGTCACGCTTCGAAGCGAGGCCCCGCCATGGGGTATCTCAACCTCGGTTGCTCTCCACGCACTGCTGGCCGCGATGCTGGCGCTCATGCCGCTGCCAAAGCGGCCGAAGCGGCTGGACGAGGAAGGGGTGTCGGTCGACATTCTGACACCCCAGCAGTTCGAGGCCTCGACAAGGCCGCCGCCGGCGCCAGCACCGCCTTCAGCGCCCGAGGCGCAAGCGTCCGTACCAACACCAACAACACCATCAACCACTCCTCGATCTATATCGCCCACCGCGCCGACCATGATTCGGCCGACCGAAATGCTGTCGGCCAAGACGCTCGCCGATCCGCGCAGCCGGCAGGCGCGCGCCGATCTCGCGACCTTCGCTTCCGACGAACGCATGGTGCAATTGTGCAATCTCGAGGCCATGGACCAGATCCGGCGATGGCGCGTGGACTTTCAGCCGGAACGCGTCGTGCCTTATGCGACAGCCGAGGAGAAGATCGGCGGCACCACGATCACCGCGGACGGCGCGGCTTTCCGCAGTCGCAAAAACTGGTATGGTCTGAAGTTCAAATGCCAGCTCGCGCGGGACGGCGAAAGCGTCATCGGCTTTGAGTTCCTGGTCGGCGATCCCGTGGCCAGGGAGAAATGGAACGAGCTCGGCTTGCCAGCGGTGCATTGACCCCAGCGATGCATTGACCGAAGTCTGGCAAATTCCACCAGGCAACTGCCAGGCCACGATGTCGTGGCGTTGTGCGGCGACCCAAAAAACCTTATCAAGGCGCACGGCCGGGCGGTGGTCGTTGCCGAGATTTGGCACACTCATTCGCAACAGGATCGCGCTCCGCGCGTGGAAAAATGACAAAAACCCTTCGCAAAACCCTTCGCAAATTCGCCATCGCCATCCCGCTTCTCGCCCTTGGCTTCTACTTCATCCCCATTCTGACGACGATCTTCATCGTCTGCGGCCTGATCGACGTGCTGCGCAACGACAGGAAGGATCTGGCGCTGTTCTCAGGCTACTTCCTAGGCAACGGCCTGTTCACCTGGCTCTTGTCGCCGTTCAACCTGCTGGTCGATCTGCTCTGCTACCGCAATCCCGGTGTGTGGAAGCTGGAGCAGTTTCCGGAGGATTATCAGCGCGAGGTCAATGAGGTCCTGGACATCTTCAAGGCGCGCAAGGATGAGATCATCGCCGATATCGATGCCAATTTCGGCGCCGGCCGGCGTGGCATGTATGTCTACCAGTGGTATGGCAAACACCGGATCGACAACGTCGCCGAGTTCAACAAGGATTTCAAATACATCAAGACCATCGCCGTTTCGGTCTTCAGCAAGCGCGAATCGACCTCCTGGCACTTCGGTCCGCTGCGCCTCAGCCTTCGCATCCTCTACAATCTGATCCCGGTGAAGGCGGAAATCTTCGTCGAATGCGGCAACGTCAAGAACTACTGGTACGACAATCCGCAGTTCATCTTCGACGACACGCTGCTGCACCGTTCGGTCAACGAATATGACGGCCGCCGCTACTGCGTGTTCATGGACATCATCAGGCCGTCCCCGTTCCCGAGACTCATTGCCGGCATGCTCGCGGTTGTCTCGGTCAGCGTCGAGCGCATCAATTCGATGTTCTACAAGAACTGGAAGATGATCGGCTCGACCAAGCCGAAGAAGATCGAAACCACCTGACCTGAAAACGTCGACGCTGCCGGCTCTGCTGGCAGCGTCAGGGTGCGATGCATTATCTTTTGCCGACTTCTCGCGCACGGCTTCTGTATATCACATATGAATAATATATCGAACGGCTGCTTGGAAGAAGCGGTCCCTTCGGCGGTATTTCTGTGTGTCGTCGACGCTTGCGACGTCCATGCGTTCAAGTATACATCTTTATCAAGTCATCAATAATTCGTGATACGAATTGGCAAATCCCGATCGCGGAAACGGCATTCGAGTGTATTAGAAATAGCTTAAATAAGACTTAGGCGGACCCCGTCTCTTCCATTCTTGGCGGCTTCAAGTGATCGGGAAAAAAATCTTCGGATTCTGGGGGCTTACATCTGCGCCGTGTTACTTGGCGCTGCTGTGAGCGCCGCGTACATAAGTCTCGAAGAGTCCGTCTATTATTGGGACTTCGCGGCCTATTTCAACATGTTCAACCAGCAGGGCGCACTTCTGGTCGAAAGCCCTTTCGAATGGCTGAGCCAATTGGGCACCTCCATCGCCACGGAAGATTACGGCGTGGCGATCCTGGTGCCGCTGATGCCGTTTCACCTTGTTTTTGGCGGTTCAAGGCTTTCCTTCGTTACCGGAATAGTCGCGGTCTACCTGGTTCCAGCGGTTCTTTTGATAGGCAGAATAAGCTATCAGGAGGCGGTCTCCGAGATACCGTCCCGTAGCTGGATCGCCGTCTGGATCGCGGCCTTCCTGTACACGCCGTTCTGGGCGCCGACGCTTCGGGGAATGCCTGACATTGCCGGCTGTCTCGCCCTGACCGCGGCAACCTATTTTTTCTGGAAATCCAAATTCCTGACCCGCGAACCGGTGATGAGCGGAATAGCCGTCGGCGCCTGCCTGTGGTTGGCGTTCATGCTGCGCCGCTGGTACGCCTATGCGGACATAGGGATCACCGTTTCCGCGGCATTCCTGGGTTTGCTGCAGATCGCAAGGGAGCGGGATTTGCCGGCCTTCCGCAACGCGGCTCTGGGCGGCGCGTGCGCGATTTTCCTTATTGCCGCGACGGCGTTGAACTTCCAGCTGCCGCTAATTGCCAAGATTCTGCAAACCAGCTACGCCGACCTTTACAGCGGATACAAGACGACCTTTGTCACCCAGCTCGGTGACGTCGGATCCCGGCTCAGCTATCTGAACTGGGCGTTGATTGTGGTGGGCCTCTACATCTCGGTTGTGCGCCGCAACAGATTTGCCGTCTTCTGTGCCATGGCCTCGGTGCTTACCTTCTTGGCTTTCATCCGGACGCAGGACCCGGAACGTCATCATTCCTTGCCGATTTTTCTTTGGCTCTTTCCCGCCTATGCCCAGGCAATCGTTTCGATCGTCTCCGTGCCGGGACTGAAATCACGATGGCCGACCGTCGCCATGGCCGCTGTTGCCGGATTTGCTTTTTTGGGCACGTTTTTTCCAGCCGGCCGTCAGTTGTTGTCCCCGGTTGGCTTCGTCTTCGCCAGGGAAGCCACGCTTCCCCTTCACCTTGACAATCTCCCCGAATACAGCCGCCTGATCGATGACCTCGTCGACAGGATGGAACCGAAGGACCGCTTTTCGGTATTTGCGTCGGGTCCTGTGATGAGCGACGCCCTGTTGTTCGGCATGAAACGGGATCTTGTTACCCATGTCGGATGGATTTGCCAGGTGGACAGTCGTGATCGGTTCCGACCGGACGCATTGAAATCCAGATATGTTGTCGTGACCGACCGGCCGGTTACTCATCTGCAACCGGGCGCGCAGATCTGCGTCACGCTCCCGAACCAGTATATTCTTGAAGGCAAGGGTATCGGTGCCGCGTACAGGCGCATTGCGCAGTACCGATTGTCAGGCGGTGTCGCCGGCTATCTCTACGAACAGGTACGCCCGGTCAGAAAGGCCGAGGTCGATGCCCTCTACGTCGAATTCAAGAAGAAGTATCCAGACTGGACGGTGCCTGAATGGTGATTGCGAAGGGATTGACGCCACGGCCTCGACACGGGCAGTAGACGATGATGTTCAATCTGCTTCTCGTGGTCGTCGGCGGCGGCATCGGCGCCGGCATCCGCCATCTCACCAACATGGGCGCGCTGCGTCTTGTCGGCCCCAACTACCCCTGGGGCACGATGGTCATCAACATCGTCGGCTCCTTTGCCATGGGCCTGTTCATCGCCGCCCTGGCGCGCCGCGGCGGGTCGAACGAAGTCAGGCTGTTCGTCGCCACCGGCATCTTTGGCGGCTTCACGACTTTTTCCGCCTTTTCGCTCGATTTCGCGACGCTGTGGGAGCGCGGAGCCACGCTGCCGGCATTTGGATATGCGCTGGCCAGTGTCATTGGCGCGATCATCGCCCTGTTTTTGGGTCTTTGGCTCGCAAGAAGCCTGCCTTAATGCTATTGCCGCGCCAAGCGCAGGCCGAGCCCTGCTTTGGAAACGGATAAGCGAAGAAAAAATGGCAGGCGTTGAACAGATCACGGTGGAGGCCGGCGAGGCGGGCATGCGGCTCGATCGCTGGTTCAAGACGCATTTCCCGGGCCTTGGTTTCGGCCATTTGCAGAAGCTGCTGCGCTCCGGCCAGATCCGCGTCGACGGCGGCCGCGTCAAGGCCGACAGCCGTGTCGAGCCCGGCCAGGTGGTGCGTATCCCGCCACTCGAGGTCGACAAGAAGGGCGAGAGCGCGCTGACTGGCCATTCGATCCGCAACCAGGGCGATGCCGACGTCCTGGCGAAAATGCTGATCCATGAGGATCCGAAGGTTTTCGTCTTCAACAAGCCGGCGGGCCTTGCGGTGCAGGGCGGCTCGGGCGTCACCCGCAATGTCGACGACATGCTGGAAGCCTGGCGCAACCAGAAGGGTGAGAAGCCGCGGCTGGTCCACCGGCTCGACCGCGACACGTCGGGCGTGCTGGTTGTCGCCCGTACGAGACTGGCCGCCATGAAGCTGTCGGAAGCGTTCCGCGCCCGCGAAACGAAGAAGACCTACTGGGCGCTGGTCAAGGGCGTGCCGCCGAAGCGCGAGGACAAGATCTCGACCTGGCTGATCAAGGAGCCGACCGAGGATGGCGACCGCGTCCGGGTCGCAGCGCATGGTGAAAAAGGCGCCGACCATGCCGTGTCCTACTACCGCATCATCGAGCAGGCGGCGCAGACCATGACCTGGCTGGAGATGGAACCTTACACGGGCCGCACCCACCAGCTTCGCGTCCATGCCGCCTATATCGGCTGCCCGATCATCGGCGATCCGAAATATTTCGAGGCCGACACCAACTGGGATTTCCCCGGCGGTATCCAGAATCGCCTGCATCTGCATGCGCGCCGCATCATCATTCCGCATCCCGACAAGGGCGTCATCGACGTCACCGCGCCGATGCCGCCGCACATGCGCCAGAGCTGGAACCTGATCGGCTTCGACGACGCCAGCGCGGAGGATTGATCTTGAGCGGCGCCACCGACGCGCTCGATCGGCGCGACACAGTCGACATGGCCGCCGCCGCCATCATGGTCGGCCTGACCTTTTCCTGGGGCCTGAACTATGTCGCCGCCAAAATCTCCTATGCCGGCTACGATCCCGTCTTCCTGTCGATCGCACGCTCGATCATCGGCGGCTTCTGCGTCTTCCTCTGGTGCCGCTGGCGCGGCATCGCTCTGTTCAGGCGCGATGGCACATTGCTCGCCGGCATTGCCGTGGGCGTGCTTTTCGGCATCGAGTTCCTTTGCCTCTATGTCGGCCTGGAGCATACGACTGTTGCCCGCAACACGCTGCTGGTCAACTCAATGCCGTTCTGGATGCTGATTGGCGGTCACTTCCTGCTTGGCGAACAGATCACCATGCGCAAGTTCCTCGGCCTGCTGCTGGCTTTTGCCGGCCTCACCGCCGTCTTTTCCGACAAGCTTGGCGGCGGCGACATGCTGTTCGGCGATCTGCTCAGTCTTGGCTCCGGGTTCTTCTGGGCTTTGACCAATATCCTCATCAAGCGGTCGAAACTGGTCGTGGCGAGCGCCGAGAAGCTGCTGCTCTACCAACTCGCCGGCGCGGCGATCGTCGGCATATTGGTGCTGCCTCTCGCCGGCCCGCCGGTGCGCGATCCGTCCTTGTTGCCAACTTTGGCGCTGCTTTTCCAGGCGATCTATATCGTCGCCTTCACCTATGTCCTGTGGTTCTGGCTTCTGCGCCGCTATCCGGCCTCCGGCCTGTCCAGCTTTACCTTCCTGTCGCCGGTTTTCGGTGTCCTGTGCGGCGCGATCATCTTGAACGAGCCGCTGACCATTCGCATTTTTCTGGCACTTGGCTTGATTGCGGCGGGCCTGATCATCGTTAACCGGCCGGCGCGCAAGCCGACACCGGTGTGAGAGTGACTTTTCATGCGTGACATCCTCAACGACCTCGAAGCGGGCAAGTATCTTTCCGATCCGGATCCGGTCCGCCGCGCCCAGATTCAGATGAAGACGCCGCTGCCCAAGCGCTTCTACAAAACCGCTTCGGTTGTGCCGATAGAGGGAGGTTTTGCCGTGCATCTCGACGGCAAGCCGGTGCGCACGCCGGGCAAGGCGCTGCTGGCGCTGCCGACCGAGGCGGCGGCAGTGCTGGTTGCAGGCGAGTTCGCGGAACAGGGCGAGACGATCAATCCGGTGACGATGCCGGTGATGCGCCTGGTCAACACTACCATCGACGGCGTTGCCAACGATCCGCAGGCGGTGCTGGAAGACATACTGCGGTTTGCCTCATCGGATCTGCTCTGTTACCGCGCCGACGCTCCCCAAGGGCTGGTCGCGCGGCAGAACGAGCAGTGGGATCCGGTCATCGATTGGGCGCGCACGACATTGGGGGCTCGCTTCAACCTTGCCGAGGGCATCATCCATGTCGAGCAGCCACGCGAGACGATCGCCGTTCTGGGCAGTCATCTCAATCAGCGCGCCGAGCCGCTGCGGTTGGCCGCCATCCACCTCATGACCTCGCTGACGGGTTCGGCGCTGCTGGCGCTGGCGGTCGATTTCGGCGAGCTCGATGCCGAGACTGCCTGGGCCGCCGGCCATGTCGACGAGGACTGGCAGATCGAGCATTGGGGGCAGGACGCCGAAGCGGTCGCGCGCCGTGCCGCCCGCAGACGCGATATGATGGCTGCCGTCAGCCTTCTCGAGGCGCTCAAGGGTTGACCCTGCGGCGATTGCCGCGCCGCACCTAATACCAAAGTCATAATCCCATCGTCGCTCTGCCGTCGGCGGGCGCTTTCTGTCATTTTTCCCGTGATGGCCCGGCATTTCCGAGTCCGCGTTCGGAGGAGAGCGCTGACACTGGCGCCCGCCATCGAGGACAGCGTCTCACGGGAGGACAACTCAATGGCAATGGCATCGACCGCCGGCAGAACGAGCCGCGGCATGACTCGGGAAGAGAAGAAGGTCATCTTCGCTTCCTCACTCGGCACCGTTTTCGAATGGTACGATTTCTATCTCTACGGTTCATTGGCGGCCTTCATTGGCTCGACCTTTTTCAGTCCGACCATTCCGGAGGCGACGCGCAACATCTTCGCGCTGCTGGCTTTTGCCGCCGGTTTTCTCGTCCGCCCGTTCGGCGCCCTGGTGTTTGGCCGTATCGGTGACCTCGTCGGCCGCAAATATACCTTTCTCGTCACCATGACGATCATGGGTCTGTCGACCTTCCTGGTCGGCTTGCTGCCCGGTTATGCGACCTTGGGTATCGCGGCTCCGGTGATCCTGATCGTGCTACGCATGTTGCAGGGTTTGGCCCTCGGCGGCGAATATGGCGGTGCGGCGACCTATGTCGCTGAGCACGCGCCTGACGACCGTCGCGGCTTCTACACGTCGTGGATCCAGACGACGGCGACACTTGGCCTGTTCCTGTCGCTGATCGTCATTCTGATTGTTCAGGGCTCCTTGAGCAAGGAAACCTACGCCGCTTGGGGCTGGCGTATTCCGTTTATCGTCTCCTTCGTGCTGCTCGCCGTCTCGATCTGGATTCGACTGTCTCTCTCGGAGTCTCCGACCTTCCAGAAGATGAAGGACGAAGGTAAGGGCTCGAAGGCACCGCTTTCGGAAGCCTTCGGTCAGTGGAAGAACGCCAAGATCGCACTGCTGGCGCTGCTTGGCCTCACTGCTGGACAGGCCGTCGTCTGGTACAATGGCCAGTTCTACGCGCTGTTCTTCCTGCAGAACGTACTGAAAGTCGATGCGCAGTCGGTCAACATCATGATCGCGATCGCGTTGGCACTCGGCTCGATCTTCTTCGTCGTGTTCGGCTGGCTCTCCGACAAGATCGGCCGCAAGCCGATCATCATGGCTGGCCTTGCGCTCGCCATCGTCTGCACCTTCCCGTTGTTCAAGGCATTGACCTGGGCCGCCAATCCGGCACTCGCCAAGGCGCAGCTGAATACAAAGGCAACGGTCACGGCAGCACCCGGCGACTGCAAGTTCCAGTTCAACCCGGTCGGCACCGCCAAGTTCACGACGTCATGCGACATCGCGACTTCGTTCCTGACCAAGAACTCGGTTCCCTATGACGTGGTATCGACGGCGGCAGCCGGTACGGCTGCTACCGTCAAGATCGGCAACGAGACGGTGTCGTCCTACGACGCGGTCGCCGCTGGCGATCAGGCCAAGGCCAAGGACGCGGCCTTCGTCAAGGCGGTCAACATGTCGCTGCAGGACGGCGGGTATCCGCTCAAGCGTGCGGCGATCAAGGTAGCGGACCAGAAGCTCGACGCCTTCGTCGCGGCCAATCCTGAACTCAAGCTCGACGCGGCTGCCATTCGCGGCGGCGAAAAGACCGCGGTGCCGATCGATCAGGCGGTCAAGGACAAGTTGTTGACGTCGGAGGAGGCCGCCGGCGCGCCAGAGGTCACCGTCTACAACATACCGGGCGGCGGTGCCTTCGCCATGTTCGCCGATCCGGCCGCCGTGAACTGGCCGATGACGATCGGCATCCTGTTCATCCTGGTCCTGTTCGTGACCATGGTCTACGGGCCGATCGCGGCGATCCTGGTCGAGATGTTCCCGACCCGCATTCGTTACACCGGCATGTCGCTGCCCTATCATATCGGCAATGGCTGGTTCGGCGGTCTGTTGCCGGCAACAGTCTTCGCGCTCAGCGCCTACAAGGGCGATATCTACTATGGTCTGTGGTATCCGGTGGTGATCGCGGCGATGACGCTGATCATCGGCATGATCTTCGTCAAGGATACGCTTGGCACCGACCTACACGGCAAGGAATAGCCTAGCCGTCATCGGCCAAGAGAAAGCCCGGCGTGATCGCTCACGCCGGGCTTTTCCATGTCTGAGACCCGAAGAAGCGGATCAGCTCTTTGGCTGATTATCTTCCTCGATGGCCGCCTCGTGATACCAGCCGTCAAAATCGGCGTACGTGTAGCGCAACGAGGCGACCTCTGCCGCGAATTTCGCCTTTGCGCCTAAATTTGAGGCAGATTTGCGCGCTGCCAGAGGGAACATCAGAATTTTTGCCGACGGACGGGAGGGGACGACTTCCATGGGCGGTCTCCTTTCTTTTTCAGGAGCTTGTCGATTCAGCTTTCCTACAAGATAAGTCCTGCGATTCCTTTAGGCAATATGCCTACGAAAAGATCAGCAATTGCCTAATATTTATGCATAATTCGCGTTTGATTGATTTGGACCCAGTGCTGAGGCGGCTCAGCAAATTCGACGCGATATCCCTGCCATTTTGCCGCACCCGCCGAAGTCGGAGTGGCACATGAATTGCATTGTAGGGATCGGCAGCGCCGGCTGCCGACGGCAGACGCGTGTCGAGGCCGTTTGGTGTTCGGTGAACAAGCAACGAGAGGCTAGAATGACGAAATACAAGCTCGAGTACATTTGGCTCGATGGTTACACCCCGGTCCCCAACCTTCGCGGCAAGACGCAGATCAAGGAATTCGCGGAATTCCCGACGCTCGAACAGCTGCCGCTGTGGGGCTTCGACGGTTCCTCGACCATGCAGGCCGAAGGCCGCAGCTCCGATTGCGTGTTGAAGCCTGTGGCGCTTTACCCGGATCCCGCCCGCACCAATGGCATTCTCGTCATGTGCGAGGTCATGATGCCCGATGGCGTCACCCCGCATGAATCGAACAGCCGCGCGACCATCCTCGACGACGAGGACGCCTGGTTCGGCTTCGAGCAGGAATATTTCTTCTACAAGGACGGTCGCCCGCTCGGCTTCCCGGAGAGCGGTTATCCCGCGCCGCAGGGTCCGTACTACACCGGCGTCGGCTACAAGAACGTCGGCGACGTCGCGCGCAAGATCGTCGAAGAGCATCTCGACCAGTGCCTTGCTGCCGGCATCAACCACGAAGGCATCAACGCCGAAGTGGCCAAGGGCCAGTGGGAATTCCAGATTTTCGGCAAGGGCTCCAAGAAGGCCGCCGACCAGATCTGGATGGCGCGCTACCTGCTCCTGCGTCTGACCGAGACTTACGGCATCGACATCGAGTTCCACTGCAAGCCGCTCGGCGACACCGACTGGAACGGCTCCGGCATGCACTGCAACTTCTCGACCAAGTTCATGCGCGAAGTCGGCGGCAAGGCCTATTTCGAAGCCCTGATGGCGCAGTTCGACAAGAACCTGATGGACCACATCGCCGTCTACGGTCCGGACAACGACAAGCGCCTGACCGGCAAGCACGAGACCGCGCCGTGGAACAAGTTCAGCTATGGCGTCGCCGACCGTGGCGCCTCGATCCGCGTGCCGCACTCCTTCGTCAAGAATGACTACAAGGGCTATCTGGAGGACCGTCGTCCGAACTCCCAGGGCGACCCCTACCAGATCGCCTCGCAGGTGCTGAAGACGATCTCGCAGGTTGCGACCGACGCTAAGGTCTCGGCCGCCGCCTGATTGTTTTCGCGGCGCGGATCGCAAGGTCTTCGCCGCGACCAGAACTCGACAACAAAAAGCCCTGGCGGAAACGCCAGGGCTTTTTCGTGTTTGCGAGGCGCGTCTGCCGTTCTCAACCGGCGACAGCCCCACGTGCCTTCAGCGCCGCCAGCACCTTGGCATGGGGCAGAGCAGGGCTCCGGTTGCCGTCGCGGCCGATCATGTCATCGTTGGCGACGAGCGCGTTGAGCACCGCCTCCTCGGTCGCCTGTACGACGGCTGCGTAGAAATCGTCCATGCAGGATAGGCGTCGCCCTCCGACGCCCTGTCCTTGCGAGAATCCCGGCCTTCGCCGTGATTCTTTTTTGCAGTGCTGGCCGGCGAAGCGAATACCCCCAAAAAAAGTCAGGTTGAAAAGGCCAGGGCAAATACGCCGGATGGAGAGGCTTTTGGCTGATGCTGCTTGCCGCCACTGGTGTCGTACGCTCTCGACTTCGTCGAAAAAGCCCGGAAAACGGCGTGTTCCGGCTCATCCGCACTCCAACGATCCCCAGTATAAGCCTCTGTTCATACATCGAAATCGGCGATTTATGCATTCGTCGGGCGACGTTGACAGATCACGCTGCGGCATGCGTATTCGTGGCCATGGGTTACGCCAAAGCGATGCTGTTCGAACGGGGCGGGGTTTCTTGAACGACGGCATTGGCGGGGGCGCCGGACGAGCGGGCATTGCAGCCTGAGGCAGTGCGCCGCTCGCTCCTGGCGTTCGATTGCGCGCTCGAAACTGCCACGCACCAGCCTTCATTTGCGATTTCCGCCGGCGGCCACGAAGCTGGCAAGTCGCGCCATCAAACGATGCTTTGGAACCGAGCGAGAGTGTTCGCGCTTGCGTGGCTGACCACTCGCGCGCTCATCGATGCGCATTGACGACAGCAAAAAGCCCTTGAAGGCGGAAATCCTTCAAGGGCCTTTTCAACGCTATCGGTACGGGTTCTTACACCGAATAGTACATGTCGTATTCGACCGGATGCGGGGTCATTTCGAAGCGCATCACCTCAGCCATCTTCAGTTCGATGTAGCTGTCGATCTGGTCGTCGTCGAAGACGCCGCCGGCCTTCAGGAAGCCGCGGTCCTTGTCGAGGCTCTGGAGGGCTTCACGCAGCGAACCGCAGACGGTCGGGATCTTCTTCAGCTCCTTCGGCGGCAGATCGTAGAGGTCCTTGTCCATCGGCTGGCCGGGGTGGATCTTGTTCTTGATGCCGTCGAGGCCGGCCATCAGCATGGCGGCGAAGGCAAGGTAAGGGTTCGCGCCCGGATCGGGGAAGCGGACCTCGACGCGCTTGGCCTTTGGCGACGAGCCGAACGGGATGCGGCAGGAGGCCGAACGGTTGCGCGCGGAGTAGGCGAGCAGCACCGGCGCTTCATAGCCGGGCACCAGACGCTTGTAGGAGTTGGTCAGCGGGTTGGTGAACGCGTTGATCGCCTTGGCGTGCTTGATGATGCCGCCGATGTAGAACAGGCAGCTTTCCGACAGGCCGGCATATTCATTGCCGGCGAAGGTCGGCTTGCCGCCTTTCCAGATCGACTGGTGGACGTGCATGCCCGAGCCATTGTCGCCGAAGATGGGCTTCGGCATGAAGGTGGCCGTCTTGCCATAGGCGTTGGCGACCTGGTGCACGACATACTTGTAGATCAGCATCTTGTCGGCGTTGCGGACCAGCGTGTCGAACTTGATGCCGAGTTCGTGCTGCGCAGCCGCGACCTCGTGGTGATGCTTTTCGACGCGCACGCCCATTTCGGCGAGCACGGTCAGCATCTCTGAGCGCATGTCCTGCGCACTGTCGATCGGCGGCACCGGGAAATAGCCGCCCTTGATGCGCGGGCGGTGGCCGAGATTGCCGGTCTCGTAGTCGGTGTCGTCGTTGGACGGCAGTTCGGTGGAGTCGAGCTTGAAGCCGGTGTTGTAGGGATCGGCCTTGTACTTGACGTCATCGAAGACGAAGAACTCGGCTTCCGGGCCGACGAAGATCTGGTCGCCGATGCCTTCCGACTTCATGTAGGCCTCGGCCTTCTTGGCCGTGCCGCGCGGGTCGCGGTTGTAGGATTCGCCCGAGACCGGGTCGAGGATGTCGCACAGGATGACCATGGTCGACTGGGCGAAGAACGGGTCCATGTGGACCGTGTCCGGATCGGGCATCAGCACCATGTCGGACTCGTTGATGGCCTTCCAGCCGGCGATCGAGGAGCCGTCGAACATGACGCCATCGGCAAACATGTCTTCCTCGACCTCCACGACATCCATCGTCACGTGCTGCAGCTTGCCCTTCGGGTCGGTGAAGCGCAGGTCGACGAATTTCACGTCGTTGTCCTTGATCTGCTTCATGATGTCTTTGGCTGTCGTCATGTCATGTATCCCTGTTTGATGACGTTTTTTGATGGATGACGTTTCTTAGAAGGCTGGTCGCGTCAGACTGCGTCCATTCCGGTCTCACCGGTGCGGATGCGCACGACTTCCTCGATATTGGAGACGAAGATCTTGCCGTCGCCGATACGGCCGGTCTGGGCCGCCTTGCGGATGGCTTCGATGGCGCCTTCGACCGCGTCGTCGCCGAGCACGACCTCGATCTTCACCTTCGGCAGGAAATCGACGACATATTCGGCGCCACGATAGAGTTCGGTATGGCCTTTCTGACGTCCGAAGCCCTTGGCCTCGGTTACGGTGATACCTTGCAGTCCGGCCTCCTGAAGCGCTTCCTTCACTTCGTCCAGCTTGAATGGCTTGATGATCGCTTCGATCTTTTTCATGTAAAAAGTGGCCTCCACTGCCAAAAAAACGGGTTGTGAACCCCCGCTTGCGCCTCCATCAAGCACGAACTGTGCCAGATAGCTGGATTCGAAGCGGTTTCATACGATTTCCAACCCATGCCGCACCGAGATGCAAATTCGCGTCATTCACTGCATCGGATGCGGCATGGCCTGCTGAAGCCTACACAGTCCCCATGCTTGCGTCCGCCTAATAATTAGGCGGAATGCTCATCTGGTGTGCGCTTTTTGCCTTGATGCCCGCCTTGGTGGCATGGCCGCAGTTGCTGATGCGCTCCTCTTTGTTTGCTTCGGCTCGAAAACTGGACAATGCTTGATCGAATGCGGATCGGCAATCCATGAGCGATGAACTTCTTACTTCCGCCGAAATGGGCGAGGCGGACCGGCTGACGATTGCCGCCGGCCCGGTCGACGGCATCGGCCTGATGTGCCGCGCCGGCGAAGCGGTCGCGGGCGAAGTTCTCAGGCGTTACCCCTCAGCGACCCATGTCCACGTGCTGTGTGGTCCCGGCAACAATGGTGGCGACGGCTATGTCGTCGCCCGTATCCTGGCTGACAGCGGCGTTGCCACGACGATCTGGGCGTCCGGTGCGCCGAGGCCGCGAAGCGACGCAGCACTTGCCGCGGCACAGTGCCCGATCGCGTCCCGGCCATTGTCCGGGTTCGAAGCCGAGCCTGGCTCGATCGTGGTCGATGCGCTTTACGGGGCAGGGCTGTCCAAACCGCTGTCCGGCGATGCCGCCAGGGCGGTGGCTGTCGCCACCGATCGGCGTTTGCCGGTTGTCGCGGTCGATCTGCCCTCGGGCGTTTCCGGCGACAGTGGCAAAGTTTTGGGCGTGGCATTTACCGCCGCCGTCACCGTGACCTTCGCGCGCAAGAAGCCAGGCCATTTGCTCCTGCCTGGCCGTGAGCGATGCGGCGAGATCGTGCTTGCCTATATCGGCATCGGCGATGACATCATCGCACGGCTCCAGCCCCGGACGTTCGAGAACAGGCAAGTGCATTGGCTGCGCGATTTCCCGGTGCCGGCTGTCGATGCACACAAGTACAAGCGCGGCCATGTCGGCGTCTTTTCCGGCGGGCCGAGCGCTACCGGGGCGGCGCGGCTGTCGGCGCTTGCCGCGGCTCGAAGCGGGGCAGGGGCGGTGACCGTGCTGTCGCCGGGCAACGCCATGCAGGTCAATGCCGGCCATCTGACCTCGATCATGCTGCGCAAGACCGATGATGTCGCGGACATCCGGGAATTTGTCGGCGAACGCCGGCCTTCGGCCTTCATCCTTGGTCCGGGCTTCGGCGTTGGTGACAAAACGCGAAGCTTTGGGCTGGCGCTCCTCGCCTCCGGACAAGCTCAGGATGCCGCCACACAGGTCGATGGCCTTGTGTTCGACGCTGACGCGATCACCGCGTTTCGTGAGGCGCCAGAAATCTTGTTCGAAGCGGCGCGCCGGCCGAATGCACCGGCCCTGGTGATGACCCCGCACGAAGGGGAGTTCGCCAGGCTGTTTCCTGATATCGCCGATGACAATGCCTCGTCCAAGCTCGACAAGGCGCGCGCGGCGGCCGCACGTGCCAATGCCGTTATCGTCTACAAGGGCGCTGACACGGTGATCGCTGCGCCCGATGGCAGGGCGGCGATCAATTCCAATGGCGCGGCGTGGCTTGCCACTGCCGGGTCTGGCGACGTGCTGTCCGGCATATCAGCCGGTCTGCTGGCGCAAGCCATGCCGGCGTTCGAAGCGGCCTGCGCGGCGGTGTGGATCCATGCCGAGGCCGGCAGCCGGTTCGGACCGGGGCTGATTGCCGAGGATCTGCCGTTGGCGCTGGTGCCTGTGTTGCGCGAACTGGTCGAAGCACGTCGCAAGGTGCCCGTCGAATGAAGCGTTTCGCGCTCGCCGTCGCGGCCGTCATCGCGCTATTTGCATCGCAAGGCGTGCGCGCCGAGCAGCCGGTGACCATCGTCGACGATCCGGCGGTGCTCGCCGCCCTCGATGCCGGGGGTTTTGGCTTCGCCGGCATTTTCGCCGTCGATGGCGAGGACAACCTGAAGACACTCTATGAAAGGGCGCCGGCCTATCATGCGGTCGTCGATACGGCGGCATCAGACATTGCCACGCTGCGCGCCGAGATGAAGGCCGGCGGGCGCACGCTCTACGAGGTGACCGACGCCAATGTCGGCCGCATCATGGATATGCGCTGGCTGAAGACGGAGGCGGCGCGCTTCCGGCTGGTCGGCGTCGTCAACCGGCTCGACCGGCGTGATTTCGCTGCCCTGGAAGGTGACAAGAGCTGCGGCGAGGTGCGGTTCATCTATCGCCTGGCCTACAGTTTCAAGAAGGACGGCAAGGTCCTGGCCTCCCGGCTGCCGTTCAACTTCAACGCCGTCTACCGTGCGGCACCCGATGCCGACGGCGGCTGCGTCGGCGTTGCCGGGCGCTGGACGCCGCAACTCGATGAGAGCGTCGATGCCGGCTGGCTGACCGGTGGGCCGCTGGAGCGGGCCGGTCTGACCTTCAAGCAGCTTGAACTCAATGCGCAGATCGTGCGTTTTCCCTCCGGCCAGGAGACCGAATTCGGCGGGCAGGCCGCCTATCTCATGCGGATATTCGGCATCGATGGCGCCGCCGTCAGTGAGAAGCCGCTGGAGAACACGCCGGACACCCCACGGCTCTCGCAAGACGCAGCGCTCAAGAAAAAGCTCGCCGATTATGTCAGCGCCAATGTCGGGGCGGTCGATCTCGGCGTCTACGAACTCCCCAGCGAATTCCTGGCGAAGAAGGTCATCTCATGGTCGACCTTCGGCAGCGCAAGACAGGCCAACCATCCGTTCACGCCGCTGTTCAAGCCCACGGATTTCGCCGGCCTGGACTATGCGGCGCTGAAGCTGGTGCGCACACCGGAGGCACTGGTCGAGCGGCTGGACAATGGCGCCTGCCAGGGCTGCCACCAGGCGGGCTCCACGGCCGGCTTCCACTTCATCGGCCTCGACGACAGCACGACATCACCGCTCAATCGCATCGAGGTCGGTATCTCGCCACATCTGCATGCCGAGGTCCCCCGGCGCCAGGCCTGGCTGCGCGCAACGCAAGAAGGCAAGGAGCCGAACCGGTACCGGCCGCTGTCCTTCGCGCCGCCAGCCACATGGAGCGATGCCGGCGAAATCGACTACGCGCCGGCAGAAATGGCGATGCCGTGCCTGATGCCGGACGATGCCAAGCGTTTCGGAGCGACCTGGCGATGCGGTGGCGGTACGGTCTGCACGCCGCTGGTGGCCGCGTCCGGCGTGCGCACCACTCTGGCGCAGTGTCTGTTGCCCAAGGACAGCGAAAGGATGTTCTCCGGCCATCCCTGCCTGAACGGGTCGATCGCCAGCAACCAGTCGCAGCCCTTCAACGATCGCTACAAAATTACCGGCCAGTTCGCCGCCTTCGCGCCGGGGATTTCGCGGACAGCCTATACCTGCCGGCCGCCCAAGATCGGTGTGCCGGCCGGCATCGCCTACCGCGCTTGCGACGACAAGGATCGCAGCTTCGCCGCCTTCAAGAAGGGCAAGCCGATGCCGAACGAAATCTGCGGGCTGGTCGGCGGCAAGAAATTCGATACTTGCGTGGCGACCAACAATTTCGACCAGTGCCTCGGCGGCGCAGTCAATCGCGGCAACCGGCCGGCCTGCTCGGCCGATCATTTCTGCCGCGAGGACTATATGTGCCAGTCGCTACCGCCGGACACGCCGGGCGCTCCTAAAGTGAAAGGCATCGGCTTCTGCTCGCCGACCTATTTCATCTTCCAGATGCGCATCGACAACCACGCGACACCCTGGGCGAGCGCTACCAGCATGCCCAGGGACGCTGGGTTCGGCGCGACTGAGGAGGAATGAGCGGCTACTGCTTCCCGGTAAACGCCCTTCGGCGGCTTACAACGGGATGTTGTCGTGCTTCTTCCAGGGGTTCTGCATGTCCTTGTTGCGCAGCATCCGCAGCGCCCGGGCGATGCGGCGGCGGGTCGAGTGCGGCATGATCACCTCGTCGACATAGCCACGCTCGGCGGCGACGAAGGGCGACAGGAAGCGATCCTCGTAAGTCTTTGTATGGGCCGCGATCTTGTCCGCGTCGCCAATGTCCTTGCGGTAGATGATCTCGACCGCGCCTCTCGCGCCCATCACCGCGATCTGCGCCGTCGGCCAGGCATAGTTCATGTCGCCACGCAGATGCTTTGACGCCATCACGTCATAGGCGCCGCCATAGGCCTTTCTGGTGATGACGGTGATCTTCGGCACGGTCGCCTCGGCATAGGCGAACAAGAGCTTGGCGCCGTGCTTGATCAGCCCGCCATATTCCTGCGCGGTGCCGGGCAGGAAACCAGGAACATCGACAAAGGTGACGATCGGGATGGAAAAACAATCGCAAAAACGCACGAAGCGTGCCGCCTTGCGGCTGGCGTCGGAATCGAGCACGCCGGCCAGCACCATCGGCTGGTTGGCGACGAAGCCGACCGTGCGGCCCTCGACGCGCCCGAAGCCGGTCACGATGTTTTTGGCGAAACTCTGCTGGATTTCGAAGAAGTCACCCTCGTCGGCGACCTTCAGGATCAACTCCTTGATGTCATAGGGTTTGTTGGCGTTGTCGGGAATCAGCCGGTCGAGCGACAGATCGTGGTCGGTGACCGACTGGTAGCATTCGATCTCGGGAATGTCCGATGTGTTCGAAGCCGGCAGCAGGTCGACCAGCCGGCGCATCTGCAGAAGCGCCTCGACGTCGTTGTCGTAGGCGCCGTCGGCGATGGAGGATTTGGTTGTGTGCACCGAGGCGCCGCCGAGGCTTTCGGCCGTCACCGTCTCATTGGTGACGGTCTTCACCACATCCGGGCCGGTGACGAACATGTAGGAGGTGTCGCGCACCATGAAGATGAAGTCGGTCATTGCGGGCGAATAGACGTCGCCGCCGGCGCATGGACCCATGATCACGGAAATCTGCGGAATGACGCCGGAGGCCAGCACGTTGCGCTGGAAGATTTCGGCATAGCCGCCGAGCGCCGCAACGCCCTCCTGGATGCGCGCGCCGCCGGCATCGTAAAGCCCGATGATCGGCGCGCGGTTGCGCAGCGCCATCTCCTGCACCTTGATGACCTTTTCGGCATGCGCTTCCGACAGCGAGCCGCCGAATACGGTGAAATCCTTGGCGAAGAGGTAGACCGGACGACCGTTGACCGTGCCCCAGCCGGTGACGACGCCATCGCCGGCGATCTTGGTCTTCTCCATGCCGAAATCGGTCGAGCGGTGTTCGACATACATGTCGAACTCTTCGAACGAGCCTTCGTCGAGGAACACCTCGATGCGTTCGCGCGCGGTGAGCTTGCCCTTTTTGTGCTGGGCGTCGATGCGCGCCTGGCCGCCACCCATGCGGGCGATGTCGCGCCGGCGCTCGAGTTCCTTCAGCACGTCCTTCATCGCTCGGTCCCCCATGCGCGATACTTCTTGGCAGGCATTCGCCAGATATGGCAGAATAAGCCTATGAAGAACAACGTAGAAATATCCGAGGATTTGAACCGCCGGATTGATATGCTCACGTCCCGCTCGACACTGACACGTGATCAGATCATTGAGGATGCGCTGTCCCATGGACGTTCGCTGGCGTGGCAAGAAAAATGGGTCGCAGGCGTTCAGGCGGGAATAGAGGGCGCCGACCGTGGCGACTTCGCCAATGAGGAAGAGATCGCGACCGTTCTCAACAAGTACAGTCAGGCATCAGCCTCTGTGTGAATTGTCTGGACCCGACACTATCTGATCGAGCTAGCGTCAATCGGCGACTACATTGGCCAACATAAGCCGCGGGCCGCTGCCCGGATCGTCAGTGAGATCCATTCAAAGACCCCCCGGCTGTTATCCGCCAACCCGTTCATCGGACGAGTTGGGGAGATCAAGGGCACGCGTGAACTGGTGATTCCCGGCACACCCTACATCGTCGCCTATCGGGTCACGGACACTCAGATAGAAATTCTGTTTGTGCAACATGGCGCCAGGAAGTGGCCGGATGAGGTCTGAGCGGACATTTCGGACTGCTCTCTAGCCGGCTTTTGCTGCGCTGCAACATTACGCCCCTTGCATTCCGGGGCGAACTCAGCCATATGCAGCCCATAGGCGCTTGGGCCGGGAGATTCCGGCCTTCTCGACAAATGAGACTGGTTGCGTCTGTTTTCCCTCTTTCCGGCAAATCGGCAAGGCGGCGAAAAAGCCCCGTGGCATGATGCCTGCGGGCACGACAGCGCAGCCGAGTGGACGCACACGTCCGCCCGCCTTGTCGTTTCATATCAAATTTTTCGACGGCAGGTTGCGCCCTGCCGCCATTGATGTTTGCGGCAAAGAAGCCGCGTGAAAGAAGATTATTTTGACCAACGAAAACACATTGCCCGGCAACGATACCGCGGAACTCTTCGGTTTCGCAGCGCTGGGAATCACGGGTGCGCTGCTCAAGGCCACCCACAATGCCGGATTCACCGAACCGAAGCCGATCCAGATGCAGGCAATCCCGCCCCAGCTGGAAGGCCGTGACATTTTCGGCATCGCGCAGACGGGCTCCGGCAAGACCGCGGCCTTTGCGCTGCCTATCCTGTCGAAGATCATCGCGCTCGGCACCAAGCGGCGCGCCAAGACGACCCGCGCGCTCATCCTGGCGCCGACCCGCGAGCTCGCCGTGCAGATCGAGGACACCATCAAGATCCTCGCCAAGGGCGCGCATGTCTCGACGGCACTCGTGCTGGGCGGCGTCTCGCGCTTCAGCCAGGTGAAGAAGGTTGCTCCCGGCGTCGACATCCTCATTGCTACGCCCGGCCGATTGACCGACCTGGTGCGCGAGGGCGACCTCATCCTCTCCGACACCAAATGGCTGGTGCTGGACGAGGGCGACCGCATGCTCGACATGGGCTTCATCAACGACGTCAAGCGCATCGCCAAGGCGACCGCGCCTGACCGCCAGACGGCGCTGTTCTCGGCCACCATGCCTGACGAGATCGCCGAACTGGCCAAGGGTCTTCTGAAGAACCCGGTCCGTATCGAAGTCTCGCCGCAAAGCACCGCGGCGGCCGAGATTGTCCAGGGCGTCGTCTTCGCCCGCACCAAGCAGAAGCGCCAGGTTCTGTCGACGATGCTCGCTGACGAGGCGATGAAGTCCGTCATCATCTTTTCGCGCACCAAGCATGGCGCCGACCGGGTGACCAAGGACCTCGAGCGCGATGGCTTCAAGGCGGCCGTCATCCATGGCAACAAGTCGCAGAATGCCCGTCAGAAGGCGCTGAACGATTTTCGCGATGGATCGGTCCGCATTCTGGTCGCGACCGACATCGCGGCGCGCGGCATCGACGTCCCCGGCATCAGCCATGTCGTGAATTTCGACCTGCCGGATGAGGCGGAAAGCTACGTCCACCGCATCGGCCGCACCGGCCGCAACGGCATGGACGGCATCGCGATCACACTTTGCGATCCTTCTGAGAACAGCAAGCTGCGCCAGGTCGAGCGCATCATCCGCACCAAACTGCCGATCGTCGCCGACCATCTCGGCAGCCCCGATCCGCAGCGCAATCCGGCTGAAAAGAACGAGCGCTTCGAGCCCGCCAATGATCGCAACGACCGCAATGGCCGTCGTGACGGCCGGCGGCCGGGCGGCGAAAACAAGGGCAACGGCTTTGGCAAGAAGCGGTTCGGCGACAAGCCGGCCTTTGCCGGTGAGCGCAAGCCGGAAGGCGCCAAGCCCTTCAAGGGCAACAACAAGCGCCGTTTCGGCGGCAAGCGTCCGGCAGCGCGGGCTGCTTAACCAAGCCTCGTCGCGGTCGGCCAAGTCTTAGCGCTTGGCTGGTTGCCTGACCGATTAGAGAAAGGGCGGCCGAAGCGATGCTTCGGCCGCCCTTTCCGTCTGCGCACCTACTTCGCCACCGCCTCGACCCAGACGGCAATCCGTTGCGCGAGAAATGCCGTGGTCGATGGCGACAGCACGTCGCCGGCAATGACATGGTTGTCCGGGTCGCCGGTGTCGTCGACCGGCACCAGCTCGTGCGGTGCGCCCCAGCGCCCTGCGATTTCGCGGGTGCGGTCTGGCCGCACCACTTTGTCCGAATCCGAGAAGATGAACAAAGCCGGGATATCAGCCTTCTCCACCGGCGCCCTGTAGGCGAGTTCCGTCAACGCTTGCATCGGCAGCGTCGCGGCAACCGGATATTTGATGGTCCAGAACTTCTCGTGCAGCGCGTTGCGCGCCACAAAACTGCGCTCCTTGCCGATCACGAGTTCGGCGATCTGTTTGCCCCAGGGCATGGTCAGGATCTCGGCGCCGGATGCCTTCACACCGAAATTGGGCGAGATGAATGCAATGGCAGCCACCCCATTCGATGCCGCGGGCTGCGTAGCCGCCCATGCCGCCAGCGAGCCGCCGGTCGAGGTCGAGATGACGATCACCTTGTCGCCGATGGCGCGGCCGATGGCGAGCGCTTCCTCATAGTCGTTGATCCAGGCATTGACGCTGCCTTGCGTCATCGCCGCGCCGTCCTGCCCGTGACCGGTCAGGCGGGTGTAGAAGAGATTTGCGTCGAGCAGGTCGGCCACGTCGTCGGGCAGGGGGCGGACCTCGCCCTTCGAAGCCGAGAAACCGTGGATGTAGACGATCGACAGCGGCGTCTTGGCATGCACCATGGGATTGGCCCAGACGATCTCCTTCTCCAGCCCGTCGCGGATACCGGGCACGGCGGCCTCCACCTTTGCCACATAGGCCTGCGGATCGTCACCGACGACGGAAGGATCGAAGCGGATCGTGGTGTCGACGGGAACGCGCGGACCGAGGACGAAGGCCAATGCAAGGACGGCGACCAGGGCCAGCACAGCAAGCACGATCCGTCGCCCCATCGCAGACTCCACGCAACAACAACAAGCCTATGGTGGTGGCCATGAACAGGCAACGGCCGTTCAGGCAGCCACACCACCAATCCTGTGGGCATCCTATTCGTTGGGTGGCTTGCGCTCGTAATGCAGCGGCCTTGCCTTCCAACTGGTCATCAAGATGATCACCCATCGGCTTATCGGCCTCGGCAACATGGCGAGAAATTTCAGTGGCCAGCTCGTGCGGTAAGGAAACGTGGTTTCGAAGCCGCCGGATTTGATAGCCTTCACCATGCGGCGTGTTGCCCGGGTGACCGGCATCAGGCCTGGCATTGGCAGCATATTCTTTTCGGTCAGCGGCGTGTCGACAAAACCGGGGTTTATCACCTGGACGCGGATGTTCATCTTGTCGAAATCATACTTCAGTGACTCGGCCAGGATGTTGATCGCCGCCTTGGTGCCACCATAGGCGGCCGTGGTTGGCCAGCCGAAATAGGCGGTGACCGATCCGACCAGCACGACGTGGCCGCGCGACCGCACGCGCATATACTCCACGACCGGCACCAGGCCGTTGATGATGCCGAAATAGTTGACCTCGAAGGACCGGCGAAAGTCCTTGACGACCAGAGCCTCTCCAGGCGTCGAAATGTAGTTTCCGGCATTGAAGACGGCGAGCACGATGGGGCCGAGTTCGCTCTCGATCGCGGCCACCGTTCTTGCCATGCGCGGCTCATCCGTGACGTCACAGGGAAAGGCGGTGACGCTGCCCGGCATCTGCGCGGTCTCGACGATGAGCGTGTCGATCGGATCATCGTCCAGTGCCGTTACGGCCACCGTATAGCCCCGTGACGCCAGATCCCTGGCCAGCGAGCGGCCGATGCCGCTGCTGCCGCCCGTGACCCAGGCGACGCCGTGTTCCGGATCGGCCCGATAGAGTGTCATGTTGCGCCCTGCCGAGTTGTTGGTGCCTTGCTCTAGCGGTCAGGAAATCGAATGAAAAGAGTGCTTTTCGACCACGGGTGCAAATGAACTTTGGGATATCGAGCAGGCTGCAAGGGGTGTAGACGCACAGCAGTGCCGGAAATGCGACTGGACCAGGTGAATTCTTGCCTTGAAACCGAAGCTTCGGGTTTCTAGGGTTTCGGCGCATGCACACAAGGAATCTTGAATGCCCCGTTCTGTGATCGACGTGATCGGCAACACGCCTCTGATCCGCCTTAACAAAGCGTCCGAAGAAACCGGCTGCGAGATCCTGGGCAAGGCCGAATTCATGAATCCGGGGCAATCGGTCAAGGATCGCGCCGGCCTTTTCATCATCCGCGACGCCGAACGGCGCGGCCTGTTGAAGCCGGGTGGCGTCATCGTCGAGGGAACGGCGGGCAATACGGGCATCGGGCTGACGCTGGTCGCCAAGGCGCTGGGTTATCGCACGGTCATCGTCATTCCCGATACGCAGAGCCAGGAGAAGAAGGACACGATCCGGTTGCTCGGCGCCGAGCTGATCGAGGTGCCGGCCGTGCCCTACAAGAACCCCAACAATTACGTGAAACTGTCGGGACGGCTGGCCGAGCAGATGGCGAGGACCGAGCCCAACGGCGCCATCTGGGCCAACCAGTTCGACAACGTCGCCAACCGCGATGGGCATATCCGCACCACGGCGGAAGAAATCTGGGCTCAGACCGGCGGCAAGGTTGACGGTTTCGTCTCGGCGGTGGGTTCCGGCGGCACGCTGGCCGGCGTCGCTTTCGGGCTGAAGGCCAAGAACAAGGATGTGAAAATCGCGCTTGCCGACCCGCTTGGCGCCGCGCTCTACAGTTTCTACACCAGCGGCGAATTGAAGTCCGAAGGCAGTTCGATCACCGAAGGCATCGGGCAAGGGCGTATTACCGCCAATCTCGAAGGGTTCACGCCGGATTTCTCGTTCCAGATCAAGGACGAGGACGCGCTGCCGATCGTCTTCGACCTGATCCAGGAAGAAGGCCTGTGCGTCGGCGGCTCGACCGGCATCAACATTGCCGGCGCCATCCGGCTTGCCAGGGAATTGGGCCCCGGCCACACCATCGTGACCATTCTTTGCGACTACGGCACGCGCTACCAGTCGAAGCTGTTCAATCCGGAATTCCTGCGCGAGAAGAATCTCCCGGTGCCGGGCTGGATGGAACTGCAGAGCAAGATTTCGGTGCCTTTCGAAAAGGTCGCATGATGGCGCACAAGACGGAAGCGCTGTTTCGCGACGATGCCTATCTCGCCATGGCGGATGCGGCGGTTGCTGCCGTCAATGATCGTGGCGGCATCATTTTCGATCGGACGATCTTCTACGCCACCTCGGGTGGCCAGCCGGGCGATACCGGCTATCTCGAACGTGCCGACGGCAGCCGCATCGTCATTGCCGCCACCATCACAGGTGAGACCAAGGACGAGATCATCCACGTGCCGGCGCCGGAGCAGGCGGCCCTGGCGGTTGGCGAGAAGGTCAAACTCGCGATAGACTGGGAACGTCGGCACCTGTTGATGCGCATGCACGCGGCTTGCCATCTGCTTACCGTCGTTTGCCCGTTTCCGATCACCGGTGCGGCGGTTTCCGAGGACGATAGCCGGGTCGATTTCGACATTCCGGACGCCAGCTTCTCGAAGGAAGAGGTCACCGCGAGCCTGATGGATCTGGTGCGCGCCGATCATCCGATTTTCACCAGGCTGATCAGCGACGAGGAACTCGCCGCGAACCCAGGCCTGGTCAAGTCGAAGAATGTCCTGCCGCCGGTCGGCACCGGCAAGATCCGCCTGGTCTGCATTGGTGAGAATGGCGCGGTCGATAGCCAGCCCTGTGGTGGCACGCACGTGAAAAGCACCGGCGAAATCGGTGAAATCCACATCGGCAAGATCGAAAAGAAGGGCCGTGAGAACAGGCGCTTCCGCATTCGTTTCGGCCCGATGCCGGCCGCCTGACACGCAACCTAGCCCTACCCGGAACAGAAAGAACCAGAATGGCCGAAGACAGTCCTTTCACCGTCGATGCGGACTGGCTGCAGGCGCGCCTGGGCGAGCCCGGCCTGACCATCGTGGACGCGTCCTGGTACCTGCCGGCGCAGAAGCGCGGCGCGCGCGCCGAATATAATGCCGCCCACATTCCAGGCGCCCGCTTCCTGGATCAGGACGCGGTGTCGGATCCCGACGCTGCCTTGCCGCACACGCTGCCTTCGCCTCAGCATTTCGCGCAATATGTCGGTGCGATGGGCGTGTCCGCCGACGACACCATTGTCGTCTATGATGGTCCGGGTTTCTTCTCGGCACCCCGGGCATGGTGGATGTTCCGCATCATGGGTGTTTTCCAGACCTATATTCTGGATGGCGGTTTCGACGCTTGGAAGGCGGCCGGCCGCCCGGTAACGTCCGAGCCGACGAAGATCGCGCCAAGCGTGTTCCATGCCGACTTCGACGCCGGCCGCGTCGCCAGCCTCGCCGACATGCGCCGGATCGTCGAGACCGGCGCCAGCCAGATTGCCGATGCCCGTGGATCCGGCCGCTTCACCGGCGTCGAGCCCGAGCCGCGCGCGGGGATCCGCTCCGGCCATATGCCGGGCGCACGCAACGTGCCGTACTCCGCACTGTCGGAAAACGGCATGCTGTTGTCGAAGGACCGTTTGCGCAAGGTGATCGAGGACGCCGGCATCGACCTGTCGAAGCCCGTCATCACATCTTGCGGCTCCGGTGTCACCGCCGCGGTGGTTACGCTCGCGCTGGAGACGCTTGGCCACACCGACAACAGGCTTTATGACGGCTCATGGACGGAATGGGGCGGGCTCTCCGACACGCCTGTCGTGACCGGCCCCGCGACGGCCGGCCCCGCTAAGACCGGCCCCGCCAAGGCCAGCAAGGAATGAACGCGATGGAAAACGGTGTGCTGCAGGACATTGAAGTCACCGTGACTTTTCTCGAAATGCATGCCCCCCCTGCGGTCTCCCCGCCAGTGCCCTACAACCGCCAGGTCGCGCTGTTGAAGACCAAGGACATCCCCTTGCATTTCTATCGCTATTTGATGGACCGGGTCGGGCGCAAATGGCATTGGGTGAATGTTCTCAGGCTGGACGATGAGGAGCTTTCGGCCGGCATCCACCGCGAGGACCGTGACATCAGGGTGCTCTACCTCGACGGCGCGCCAGCCGGCTTCTTTGACCTCAAGCCGCATCTGCCTGATGAAGTCGAACTCGCCTATTTCGGCATGATGGAACATGCCACCGGGCAAGGCATTGGCCGCTGGTTCCTGGGTTCGGCGATTTCAGCCGCCTGGTCGTATGGGCCAAAACGAGTGACGGTGCAGACCTGCACGCTGGACCATCCGGCGGCTCTGCCGCTCTACCAGAAGCTCGGCTTCAAGCCGGTCGCGCAGAAGAAGGAGGTCGTGCATCCGCTGCCTTTCGCCGAGCGCTCGGCCAGCGTCATGCGGCCCTGATTTCAGCTGGAATCCGAAATCGGCCGGAACCTGAACCGGCCGTTCATCGGCGCTTCAGCCTGCCTTTGGCATCTTGCCCGCATCATCAATGCGGCTGAGGCCGAAGGAGGATAGACATGCTGACACGCCGTACACTTGTCGTCGCGCTGATCGCAGCGATCGCCATGCCGAGCCTTGCCGCCGCCCAGGCGACGACGCCTTCGGCCGCGACGATCGAGCGCAAGCTCGAGGCGACGCCCCGGGTGAAGTTGCGGCCGAACGAGCGTGTCACCATCCGCGAATTCAAGCGCCGGCCGGATTTGCGCCGCATGGCGCGCTCGATCGACATCCAGTCGATCAATTTCGCTTTTGGCTCGGCCGCTATTTCCAGTTCGCAATACGACAAGATCGAGAATATCGCCGACGCGCTGCAGCGCATCCTGCGCCGCGATCCCGGCGCCCGCGTGCTGATCGAAGGGCATACCGATGCCGTCGGTTCCTTCCAGTCGAACCAGATCCTGTCCGAACAACGGGCCGCTTCGTTGAAACGCACGCTGGTGCGCGAATTCGGCGTGCCCGGCTATGCCCTGGAAACCGTTGGCTACGGCGAGGAGTTCCTGCTCGTGCCGACGCAGAACGAAAACTGGCGGAATCGCAGGGTGACATTGCGACGCTTCGACGATTTCATTCGGTGAACCAGGGTTCGGTCAACTTTAATGAACTGGCGTATTTTAATCGGCTGGCGCTATCGATGATGCTTTTGATCTATGGGAGGGACCGACATCGGATCGGTCCCTCTATGCCTTGGCAAGAATCGGGTGGGAAGCATTGGCCCGACCACATAATTTCCGGTCAGCAAACCGGAGGTTTTCACCATGGCCATTCAGTTCAAAGCGCTCCCCAGCGAACAAGTCAGGACGCTGCAACGCGGCGGTCCCGATGCTTACGGCCAGACGCCAGAGCTGAGGATTTCCGACGGCGACGGCATGCCTTGCCGCCATTGCCTGAAGAACATCGCCGCCGGCGATGCCTATCTCATTCTTGCCTACCGCCCCTTTCCGGAGCTTCAGCCCTATGCCGAAACCGGGCCGATCTTTCTGCATGCGGAAGAGTGCGAGCGTGCGGCCGAGACCGAATTGCTTCCCGAGGTCCTCGAAAGCCCGGACTACATCGTGCGCGGCTATGGCAGGGATGATCGAATCGTCTACGGCAGTGGCGGGGTCATTCCTACCGACGCAATTGCGGCACGGGCCGAGACCTTGTTCGAGCGCGATGACATCGCCTACGTGCATGTCCGCTCGGCGCGTAACAACTGCTACCAGTGCCGGATTGAGCGAGCCTGAAACGCAAAGGATTGCGCCCAGGAAGCCTGTCGTACTCCCGTCGCATAGGTCGGATAGAACGCGAGTGTCGATAGATTGGCCGACCGCGGATGAACCGGCGGCGATCTCGATATCGAGGAAGCGGGGCTTTGGCTCCGCTTTTTTGTTGCCTTGGGTTCTGCGCAAAAGCCTTCAACGCAAAAAAGAGCCCGCCGGCTAGGCCGGCGGGCCGCAACTTTAGCCTGGAGGGCTTTTAGTTGAACTTGTACTTCGCGCCGATGCGCACGGTCTGGAACGAAGCTTTGTCGGTGAGTGTACCATCCGGTGCGCCAAATTCCGATGAGAAGTCCTTCTTGGCGAATTGCGAATAGCGATATTCGAGGCCGACCGTCACATTGTTGGAGACGGCTGTTTCGAGGCCGCCACCCACCGTGAAGCCGCTCTTGCTCCAATCGATGATATCGCCGACCGGGTCCGAAGCGTGCAGATCGAAATGCTGGTAGCTGTAGCCGCCGATGACATAGGCAAGGGTCGATTCGTTGACCTTGGCGCCAACGCGGGCCAAAGCATCGAAGCCATAATCGTTGTCGAGCTTGATCGAGCCGCCAGGGATGTCGAGTTTGGAGCGAATTCCAGAATAGCTGCCATCGAGCTGTACACCGGCAACCCAGCTGCCGAAATCGTAGTCATAACCAATGCTGGCTTCGCCGAGCACGCCTTCGCTGCCAATGCCATTGAGATCGAGAGCGCCGCCGCCGCCAAGGTCGACGCCAAGGTCGTGAACCGCCGTGCCGGCGCCAAGCGCACCACCAACATAGAAGCCGGTCCAGTTGTAGGTCGGGGCCGGAAATGAGGCGCCGCCACCGCTCTGAGCGCCGAAGCGATAGTTGGCGGCGATATGGAAGGTGTGGGTGGACGGCTCGACGTTCAGAGAACCTCCGCCAAAATCAATAACCGACTTGTCACCATAGTTCGCGTAGCGATACTCGGTCTTCAGCGTCCAGTTACCGCGCAGCACGGTTTCCATACCCACGCCGAGAACATAGCCACCACGATTCTCGGTGAATTCGAGCCCATCGGCATCTCCAGACCCGTCCAGCTTGAAATGCTGCCAGCTATAGCCGCCGAGCACATAGCCGAGCGTGCTTGGATTGAGGAGGTAGCCAGCGCGAAGGCCAACGTCGAAGCCGTAGGCATTGGTCAGGTCGATATCGGCGTCCGGAATGCTGATCGACGGGCCGATATTGCCGATATTGGCATCGATAAAGCCGCCGAGCAGGAAACGTTCATTGACCATATAGTCGTAGCCAGCGGTCAGTTCGCCGAAGACGCCATTGCCGCCGATACCGTTGAAGTCGACAATCGGCGCCACGCTGAACTTGTGCACGCTGGCGCCAAATCCGCCACCGATGCCGACATAAGCACCGCTCCAGTTGAAACCGGAGGCCTCGACCGGCTGCACCACATCAGCCGCATGCGCGGCGGAGATCAAAGCCACTACAGAAACGGCACCCAAAAGGAAAGATTTCGCAGAAACGCGAAGAAACATAGCCCAACCCCTAATCAATAAACCCACCACGTCTCTAGCAGGGAGTCGGTCAGACCAAGAATGACAAATATGCAACAGTTTTGGGCAAACCAAAACCTGCGGTCGGTACTGTTCTGCCCAGTAACCAGGCCGCTGCCCTAGATCGGCCAATAAAAAGCCCGCCGGCGTGGACCGGCGGGCAAGAATAGCAAGTTGACTTTTTCTGGGTGTATCAGGCGGCCAGAACAGCTTTCGGCTCGACCAGCTCGTAGCCGAGCGCTTCGGCGACCGCCCGGTTGGTGATCTTGCCCTTGTGGACATTGAGGCCGTTGCGCAGGTGATGGTCGTCGACCAGCGCCTTCAGGCCCTTGTCGGCGAGCTGCAGGCCGTAGTGCAGCGTCGCATTGTTGAGGGCGTGGGCCGAGGTGACCGGCACCGCACCTGGCATGTTGGCGACGCAATAGTGAATGACGCCATCGACCTCGTAGGTCGGCTCGGCGTGGGTCGTCGCATGCGAGGTCTCGAAGCAGCCGCCCTGGTCGATGGCGACGTCGACCAGCACCGAGCCCTTCTTCATGCCCGATAGCATTTCGCGGCTGACGAGCTTCGGCGCCGCGGCACCGGGAATCAGCACGGCACCGACGACGATGTCGGCCGAGAAGCATTCTTCCTCGAGCGCCTCGACGGTGGAGTAGCGGGTGTGCACACGGCCGGCGAAGAGGTCGTCGAGCTGGCGCAGGCGCGGGATCGAGCGGTCGATGATGGTGACATCGGCGCCAAGGCCGGCGGCCATGCGGGCCGCGTGCAGACCGACGACGCCGCCGCCAAGCACGGTGATTTTGCCGGGCAGCACGCCGGGCACGCCGCCGAGCAGCACGCCGCGGCCGCCATTGGCCTTCTGCAGCGCCGTGGCGCCGGCCTGGATCGACAGGCGGCCCGCGACTTCCGACATCGGCGCGAGCAGCGGCAGGCCGCCACGATCGTCGGTCACGGTTTCGTAGGCGATCGCCGTGACGCCCGAAGCGAGCAGGCCCTTGGTCTGCTCCGGATCCGGAGCCAGATGCAGGTAGGTGTAGAGGATCTGGCCTTCGCGCAGCTGAACCCACTCATTGGGCTGCGGCTCCTTGACCTTGACGATCATGTCCGACTTGGCGAACACATCGGCGGCGGTCTTGGCGATGGTGGCGCCGGCGGCGCGATAGGCGTTGTCATCGGCGCCGATGCCGGCGCCCGCGCCGGCCTCGACCAGCACTTCGTGGCCGTGCGCCACATATTCGCGGACCGAGCCTGGCGTGAGGCCGACACGATATTCGTGGTTCTTGATTTCCTTGGGGCAGCCGACGCGCATTTTCTTCTCCTGATCCGGGCCCTTTTGGGCTCACTCCCTGTATTGTCGGAGTGAACCATGAATCGGCTCGCAAGTGTTTGCGAATGCGCTTGCGCGGGCAGGTCGGTTTCGATAATCCTTGCGTGAATTAGCAGGATATTCGCAGGATTCACGAAAAATGCCGCTCGACAGGATCGATATCGCCATTCTTGAGACTTTGCAGAAGGACGGCAGGATACCCAATGCGGCGCTCGCCGAGAAGGTTGGCCTGTCGCAGTCGGCCTGTTCGCGCCGGCTCGATAATTTGGAAAAATCCGGAACCATTCGCGGCTACCACGCCCGGCTGTCCAATGCCGCGCTCGGTCATCAGATGACGGCGATCGTGCATATATCGCTGTCGGGCCAGTTCGAGAAGACGCTGTCGGATTTCGAAGCAGCCATCAAGCGCTGCCCCAATGTCTTGTCCTGCCACCTGATGTCGGGCGAGTACGACTACATCCTGCGCATCGCGGCGAAAGATCTGGTCGACTATGAGCGCATCCACAAGGAATGGCTGTCGGCCATGCCGCACGTGACCAAGATCAACTCGTCCTTCGCCTTGCGCGAAATCGTCGACCGCACCGCCATGGGCATGAAGCCTGAGATGGCTTGAGCTTGCCGGCCTGACCTTGCTCTAGACGGGCTTCAGGCTTCAGTGACGATCCGATCCATCGGAATGTCATGCGGCTGCGGATAGATGGTGGCGATGCGCTGCAGTTCGTAGCCGACGCCGATGACCAGCGGCTTGACGGGCATGGCGGCCAGTGTGCGGTCGAAGAAGCCGCCGCCATAACCCAGGCGATAATTTGCCGGATCAATGCCGACGATCGGCGCGATGACGATGTCCGGCAGCACCGGATCGCCCTCGGCCGGGATCGGAATGTTCCAGACGCCCTTTTCCAATCCGTCGCCCGGTTTGTAGGCACGGAAGATCAGGGGGTGTCCTTTCTCGACGACGATGGGCAACGCTGTGCGGCCGCCGCGCTCGTTGACGGACGCCATCCATGATCGCAGATCCGGTTCGCCCCGAAACGGCCAGTAAAGGCTGACCATGCGGCCGCGGATCTCGCCGATGATCGTGTCGAGCCCTTTGGCGATGCGCCGGGACATTGCTGCTCGCGCGTCGGCCGAAACAGCAAGGCGGGCCGCGATCAGTCGCTCGCGTTCGGCCTTGCGCCAGCGCCGCACATCGGTCCAGTCGGACAGCGGCGCCCGGAATTCCGGATCGAACTCGTGCATGAAGCAGGGAGGCGAGGCATACTGTCCCGGACCCTGGTCGTCATGATCGTTGGCCATGCGTCACCTCATAGCGTGTTCGGTGACGCTATACCTCGCGACACGATACAACTTGTGCATTCACGACATGGGACGGCGAGTCCTGGGCACTATCCTTCTGTTGTTGCATTGCACAAAAATACCTACATCCGGGACAGGTATCTTGCCATCAGGGTGAATGAGATGAACCAGGCCAGCCACCATGTTGTCGTCGTCGGCGCGGGGTTCGGCGGCCTCGAACTCACCCACGCGCTGGCTGGACAGCCCGTGCGCATCACCATGATCGACAAGCGCAACCACCATCTTTTCCAGCCGCTGCTTTATCAGGTGGCGACGACCGCGCTGGCGACCTCCGAGGTTGCCTGGCCGATTCGCCATCTTCTGCGCAAACGCAAGGACGTGACGACGCTTCTGGCCAACGTCGCCGGCGTCGACCGTACCGGCAAACGCGTGTTGCTCGATGACGGCAGCGCCGTCGCCTATGACACGCTGGTGCTCGCCACCGGCGCCCGTCACGCCTATTTTGGCCACGACGAATGGGAGCCTTTCGCGCCTGGCCTGAAGACACTGGAGGACGCCACCACCATTCGGCGGCGCATTCTCCTGGCCTTCGAGCAGGCCGAGCGGGAAACCGATCCCGCCAGACGCCAGGCGCTGCTGACCATTGCAATCGTCGGCGGCGGGCCGACTGGCGTCGAACTGGCCGGCACCATCGTGGAACTGGCGCACGACACCCTGCGCGGCGAGTTCCGCAACATCGACACGCGGCAAACGCGCGTGGTGCTGATCGAGGCCGGTGACCGCATCCTGGCCAATTTCGCGCCAGAACTCTCCGAATACGCCAGCAAGGCGCTCGAGCGGCTCGGCGTGACGGTCGAGCTCGGCCGGGCCGTCACGCGCTGCGACGCCGAAGGTGTCGTGTTTGGCGACAAGCAACTGGCAGCCCGAACGATCCTGTGGGCAGCCGGCGTTGCCGCCTCGCCCGCCGCCGAATGGCTGGGTGCGAAGGCGGACCGCGCGGGCAGGGTGCTCGTCGAGCCTGACCTCAGCGTGCCCGGCAGCCGGGAGATTTTCGTCATCGGCGACGCCGCCCTTGTGCTGCGGCCCGATGGTCGGCCGGTACCCGGCGTGGCGCCTTCCGCCAAGCAGGAGGGTCGCCACGTCGCCGCGACGATCAAGGCCAGGCTCGCCGGTGACAACACCGTGCGGCCATTCCACTACAAACATGCCGGCGATCTGGCGACGATCGGCAAACGCGCAGCCGCGATCGATTTCGGCTGGATCAAGCTCACGGGCTGGCTCGCCTGGTGGCTGTGGGGCATCGCGCACATCTATTTCCTGATCGGTTTCCGCAACCGGCTTGCGGTTTCCCTGAGCTGGCTATGGATCTACGTCACGGGCCAGCGCAGCGCCCGGCTGATCACCCAGGGCGATGACGACAAGGCCTGACTTTTCTCCACTGTCCCATTCATCCGCCCGTCATCTCTCGCTGATGGATTGATGTGCGGATGCGCGCGACTTGTTGAGTGGACTTGAGCCGAATTCGGCGCGAAGTTCGCTGCGGGGCAGGGCGTGTCACGTTGTCAATGAGGAGAGAACATGTCGCAACTGCTCCATCCCGTCTCCCGCCGCGGTTTCCTCGCCGGCGCCGCAGCCACAGGGGCGCTGATCGTGCTTCATCCCTTCTCCGCCCGGGCGCAGGCCAACCAGGCGCATCTTCGGATCATGGAAACCACTGACATCCATGTGAACGTGCTGCCTTATGATTACTACGCCGACAAAGCCAACGACACGATGGGCCTGTCGCGCACGGCGTCGCTGATCGACGCGGTGCGCAAGGAAGCCGTCAATTCGATGCTGATCGACAATGGCGACCTGCTGCAGGGCAATCCGATGGGCGACTACATCGCCTACGAAAAAGGCCTGAAGGACGGCGATCTGCATCCGATCATGAAAGGCATGAACCTGCTGGGCTACGAGTGCTCGACACTCGGCAACCACGAATTCAACTATGGCTTGTCTTTCCTGGACAAGGTGCTGGCCGGCGCCAATTTCCCCTTCGTCTGCGCCAATCTGGTCCGCGGCACGGAGCTTGCCGCCAACCCGCGTGACGACAAGCTCTATCTCAAGCCCTATGTGATCCTCGACAAGAAGATCAAGGATGGTTCGGGCGCCGAGCAGCCGATCAGGATCGGCATCATCGGCTTCGTGCCGCCGCAGATCATGGTCTGGGACCTCAAGAATCTCGAAGGCAACGTCAAGACGCGAGACATCGTCGAGGCGGCCAAGGCCTGGGTGCCGCAAATGAAGGAAGAAGGCGCCGACATCGTCATCGCGCTCTCGCATTCCGGCATCGACGTGAAGCAGGGCGACATGATGGAGAACGCCTCGTTCTTCGTTGCCGGTGTCGATGGCATCGATGCCGTCTTCACCGGCCACCAGCATCTGGTGTTCCCCGGCAAGAAGGACTTCCAGTCGCTCGAAGGCGTCGACACGCAGAAAGGCACGCTGCAGGGCAAGCCCGCCGTGATGGGCGGCTTCTGGGGCTCGCATATGGGTCTGATCGACCTCATGCTGGAGCGTGACGGATCGAAATGGAAGGTCGTCTCGGCGACCACCGAGGCGCGGCCGATCTTCGAGCGCGTCGACAACAAGAACAAGCCGACTGTCCCCGACGACAAGCGCGTCATCGCGGCGCTCGAGCAGGACCATCAGGCGACCCTGGCCTATGTGCGCCGCCCGGTCGGCAAGACCTCCGCGCCGCTCTATTCGTATTTCGCGCTGGTCGCCGACGATCCGTCGGTGCAGGTCGTCAGCCAGGCGCAGACCTGGTACCTGAAGGACATTCTCAAGAACACGCAGTGGAAGGACGTGCCGCTGCTGTCGGCCGCTGCTCCCTTCAAGGCGGGCGGGCGCAACGGCGCCGACTACTACACCGACGTGCCGGCCGGCGACATTGCCATCAAGAACGTCGCCGACCTCTATCTCTACCCGAACACCGTGCGGGCCGTTGAGATCACGGGGGCGCAGGTGAAGGAATGGTTGGAGATGTCGGCCGGCATTTTCAACAAGATCGAGGTGGGGAAGGCTGACCAGGCGCTCATAAACACCGATTTCCCGTCCTACAATTTCGACGTCATCGATGGCGTCTCCTACAAGATCGACCTGTCGCAGCCGCCGAAATATGATGCCAAAGGCGGAGTGGCGAACGCCGGCGCCAACCGCATCGCCGACTTGATGTTCGACGGAAAACCAATTGATCCCAATCAGAAATTCGTCGTCGCGACCAACAACTACCGGGCCGGCGGCGGCGGCAATTTCCCCGATATCAATGCCTCGAAGATCATCTACGAGGCGCCGGACACCAACCGCGACGTGATCGTTCGCTACATTGTGAGCCAGGGCACGATCAACCCGTCGGTCGACGGCAACTGGTCGTTCGCACCGCTGCCGGGAACCAGCGTCGTGTTCGAGACAGGCGTCAAGGCAAAGGATTTCATTGCCGATGTGAAGTCGCTGAAGATCGAACCGGCGGGCGAGGGCGAAGCGGGGTTCGCTAGATATCGCATCCTTCTCTGATCCGCATCGCACGGCGTCAGTTTGCAGGAGCCGGCGCCAGCGGCAAGGCCGTCGCGGGGGCTTGCGGGCTGATTGGCTGCGTTGGCTCGAGGGACGTGCCAGTCGGGTCGCTGGGCACGGTCAGGGGCGACATACCGGCCGGAGTGTGCACCTCGTGGATGGTCGAGGTTGGCGTGTTGTCGATGAGATCGCTCGCACCAGGCGTCAAGGCTGGGCTGAGGCTGCGGCCCAGCGGATCATTCATGACTGTTGGTGGAACTCCGCGCCGTGCTTCGGCGGCGGATAGGGCGGCAAGCAGGATGGCAATGGCGGTAACAGTTCGCTTCAAGGAAGCCTCCTATGATCAGAGGCGCTCGGCGTTGGGTTGGGCGCGGGCGTCGGATGCGTCGAAACGATAGCCGCGTGATCCCGGTTTCATCACGTTCGCATCAAGAGGTTGCGATCGAAGGAGGTGAAGGGGCACAACAGCGGGCCGGCTGGCCTAGGATGCAAAACGCTGCTTGATCACAGGCATGACGCGATCCAGCGCATCCGTGGAAATGCCGCCGGAATAGCCATCCGGCAATTGGTTGATGAGTTGGGGATCGTCCAGCCCTTGCGAAAAACCGCCGCCCGAATAGGGGCCGAGTAGGTAGACGCGCGTGTCGACGTCCTGCATGCGGTCGAGAAAACGGTCGGGCCAACCCCACATCCATTTGGCGACGTTGATGGGGATCAGCAATATGCCCTGGCGGCAGGCATCCGGAACATATCCGCTCCACCCCAGCGCGGCGTATCGTGCGATGCATTGCGTGAGCGACGCCCGGCTCAGCGTATGCATGTCCGGCAGCGCCGCCTTGACCGCGGCAATCGGCTTGTCGCCGCCATAGACCGAAAGGTAGCCGCGCTCCGCGGGCGTCAGCTTGGCGAGCCAGTTAGCCAGCGCCTCGCCTTCATGGGGATCGTTGCTCTTGACGTTGATGTTGAAGCGGCGAGCCGGGAAGTGCGACAGGACCTCGTCTAGCGACGGCATCATACCGATCCCCTTGCCGCGAAACGGGTAGGTCTTGCCGCCATCGGCCGTGTAGCCGTAGCCGATGTCGAGCGTCTTCAACTCGGTCATGGAATGGCCGCGGGTCTCGCCCTTGCCTTCGGTCCGGCAATCCAGCGTCCAGTCGTGGAAGACAGCGAACTTGCCGTCCGTCGTCGGCTGGACATCGAGTTCGAGCGCGTCCGCGCCAAGCGCGAAGGCAGCTTCCATCGAGGCGATCGTGTTCTCGAGGTGGGCATGGCGCGGCGGCAGCATGCGACTGGCCGTGCATGTGTCGGACCCAAGATCCGTGCGGTCGAAATCCTGGGCAAGACCGCGATGGGCAAGTACTGCCGGAAAGCCGGCAGGACGGCTCGACAGCAATGAGCTGTTGTTGAGCCAGATACCTCCCAAGGCGACGGTGACGCACGTGAAGAAGATTGTCCGTTTGCGCATGATTTTTCGATTCGCCTGTCCCGGGCGACATCCTGCTTGAGGATCGGACTTTTTGACGGCGATCACAGGGCGATGTCGAGATCAGGCCCGACATCGGCAGTTCGTGGCGACCTAGGACGTAGACTCATTACCGCGTAGCCAGAGGCGGATTGCGACGAGTTTGAGGGCGGCAAGATAGTTCTCAGCCAGCTTGTCGTATCGGGTTGCGATACGACGGAATTGCTTGGCCTTGTTGAAG
>NZ_QZXA01000017.1 GCF_003601985.1 Mesorhizobium jarvisii | reverse complement strand
CCGCCAGATCCCCCACGGCCATCCCCCGGAACACGAACGCCGTGGCCTCGCTTGGGCCCTGCCGCCCCGCAAAATCGCCGCAGACCAGGCCGGTCAGGTCGCCGGTGACCAGCGCGGGGTCGACCATGGGTTTGGGCATCTTTTTCTCCTGCTCCAGATCGTCGACGACGATGCGGTCGAGGTGGCGCATGGTTTCGGGCAGCCAGGGCAGGACCAGGTCGGTGATGGCGGTGAAGCTTCCCGGCTTCAGCCAGTTCGCGTCGAGGAACGGTTCGGGTTCGGGCACCAGCGTCACCGTCGAGACCACCATGTCGGCGCCCTCCACCGCGGCCCTTGCCGTGTCGCAGGGGATTGCCTGCAGGCCGCGCGACCGCGCCAATTCGCACAGTGCGTCGCGATTGCTTTTGCCGCGGCCGAAGGCGCGGATTTCGCGCAGGAGAAAGAGGTCCGCGAAGGCTTCGAGGTGGCCGCGCGCTTGCACGCCGCAGCCGATGAAGGCGACGGACGACGCATCGGCGCGCGCCATGCGTCTGGCGGCGACGGCGCTGAGGCCCGCCGTGCGCTTGGCCGTCACCCAATTACCGTCGACCAGGGCCAGCGGCAGGCCCGTCTCGGCGTCGAGCAGCGTGATCAGCGAGTTGATCGTGGCCAGTCCGCGCGCGGCGTTGCGCGGGTTCACCACCAGCGACTTGGTGGCCAGCACGGATGGCACGGTGGCGACGCCCAGCGTGGCCATGAAGTAGCGGTCGTCGCCCGGCCACACGGCCGCCTTCGGCGCACACCAGACTTCGCCCTGCCGCTGGCCGACGATCTGGCGTTCGATCTCGTCGACGATTTCAGGCGTGGAGATCGCCAGGCGATCGAGAACCGCCGATGACAGATAGGGCAGGGTTTCGGCAGTGTTCATCGTGTCATGTTTCCCCAGGGAAACCGTCAGACTACACGATGCGCTCGGGGCCGAAAGCCTCGCGCCGCGAGCGGTGTCGCGGCACGCAAGGTCAGGCCGCGCCGCTCAGGCGCCTCGTGGCGGGGTCGAACAGGGCTTCCGCCGCCAGCGTCTGGCTGGAATGGGCCGCTTCGTAGGCAAGCGCCTCGGGCGCGGGGAGGGCGGGCGAGAAGAGAAAGCCTTGCGCGACCATGCAGTCGAGCGAGCGCAGGATCAGGCGGTCGGCGTCCGTCTCGACCCCCTCGGCCATGACCTCTATGCCCAGTGTGCGGCCGAGATCGATGACCGTCTTGACCAGCGCCTGGTCCTCGACGGACTTGGCCAGGTCGCGCACGAAATGCTTGTCGATCTTGATCTTGCTGATGCGGCTGTCCTTCAGCGCCACCAGGGTCGAAAAGCCGGTGCCGAAATCATCGAGCACGATCGAGATGCCGGCGTCGGCGAGGCGGCCGATCTTTTCGTCGACCCGTTCGCGGTCGACCGGCGCTTCCTCGGTGATCTCGATCTCGAGCATCGCCGCGGGCAGGTTCCTCGCCCTCAGCATGTCCAGGATCATGTCGTCGACATTGCCGGCCTCGAGCTCGCGCGGCGACAGGTTCATGGCGACCCGCACATCGCCGCGGCCGTTCTTCACCAGGGCCTCGATCATGGCGCAGCAATTGCGGAACACCGTTTCCGTCAGCAGCGGAAGCAGGCCGGTCTCGCGCGCCGCGTTGACGATCTCGGGCGGCGCGATCGCGCCATGGAGCGGGTGCTGCCAGCGCAGCAGCGCCTCGAAGCCGACCACGGCGTTGGTGTCCAGGCGCACCAGCGGCTGGAACCATGAGCTGAGCGCGCCGGCCTCGGCGGCGCCGCGCAGGTCGCGCTCGATGCAGTGCTTGCGCTCCAGCGCCTGGTCGAGCCCGGCATCGAAGAGACAGTATTCGTTCCTGCCCTTGCGCTTGGCGGCATAGAGCGCGAAATCGGCCCGCAGCAGCATTTCCGTCAGCCGCGGTTTTTCCGAGATGTAGATGCCGATCGAGGCGCCGACGCGCACGGAGTTCAACTGCGGATCCGGTTGCGCGATGGCCGCGATGAGGGCTGAGGCGAGCGCGCCGGCCGCTTGCCAGGATGTCGCGGCGGGGAACAAGAGCACGAACTCGTCGCCGCCTATGCGCGCGATCGTCGCGCCTTGCGGCGCATTGTCCTCGATCCTGCGCGCGACCTTGACCAGCAGATCGTCGCCGATGTTGTGGCCGTAGGTGTCGTTGACGGATTTGAAGCCGTCGAGGTCGATCAGCATGGTCACGAACGGGCCGTCGGAAGGCCCGAGCTCACGGATCGCCTGCTCGAGCCCGTACCGGTTGAGCAAGTTCGTCAGCGGGTCGCGCCTGGAATTGCGGTCCATCTCGGCGGCTAATTCCGTCGCCTCGTATTTGAGGCGGCTGGCCTCGCGGAAGCTGGCCTGCCCGATCAGCGCGCTCCTGACCATTCCGCAGAGGAAAAGCACGATGGTGAAAGCCAGGACATAATTCTCGATGCCGCCCTTGGCCGCCACGCATCCGGCGGCGACCAGAAGCGGCATTGTCATGAAATTGATCGGCGCCGGCGCGTATGAGGCCGAGTAGGTGACCGCGCCCGCCGACAGCCCCGAGAGCACGATCAGATAGAGCGGCGCCTGGGCCGTGGTGTATCCGTCCGCCAGCAAGGCCAGGAAAGACCAGGCTATTCCCGACAGCAGGGCCAATGCGCCGTAGAGGGACAGCCAGGCGCCGACCCGCCTAGGGTCACCGTCGGAAATGTTCGGCCGGGAGACGGCAAGCACAAGGCGCGCGCCGTTGATGATGCTGACCGTCGCGAACCACAGCACCGCGTCAAGGCCGCCATGCGAAAGCAACTGCACGAGAAGGACCAGCGCCGACAGCACCGTGCCCACAGGCATGGAAATGAAGATTCCTTTCCTCAGATCAGCGAACTGATCGCGCAGGATCCCCGTTGCCACGGCTTCGCTCTGCCCCTTGGGAGGGGGGCCAGCAAACAAGCGCTCGAAATGCCTTGCCATGGCATCGTGGTTAGGACAGCGGAATGAAAATCGTGTTAAGGATTTCAGCGGTTTACGGCTTGCCTTGCAAATAAAGACAGACGCCGTTCCGCGGCCGAGGTTCGCAATGCCCCCCTCGGTAGCGCTGGGTCATGCGGTCGTTTTCCGGCACCGGCTGGTGGCGGATCAGGCCTTCCAGCGCGCCGACCTCGCGGCCCCTGCGCTCGAGCGCCTATCGAGAGCCATGTTCCCGGCCGCGCAAACGACCCCGGGCAGCGGACCTTGCTTAAACCCTTGTTCTTGGGCTGAATGGCGGAACGCAGCCACGCTGCGAGGGAGGGTATCGAGATGACCCAAGACAGTCCAAGACCACTTGCCGAGATCGCCAGCTATCATGCCCATATCTACTTCGGCGGAGAGGCCGAGCGGCGGCATGCCGAATGGCTGCGTCTTCGCATCGGCGAGCGTTTCCGCGTGCGCCTGGGCAATTGGCACGATGGGAAAGTCGGCCCGCATGAGCAGGCCATGTACCAGGTCTCCTTCGCCAACGAGATTTTCGGCGCGCTGGTTCCGTGGCTGATGCTGAACCATGGCGGCCTGAGCATCCTCATCCACCCGAATACGCAGAACCCCAAGCGCGACCATCTGGTCGATCCGGTCTGGATCGGCCGGCCGCTGGGGGTGCATGGCGAGGTGCTTCCGGACGAGCATGAGGCGGAAGAGGCGCTGGAGCCGAACACCGAGCCGACGCTGCCGGCGTAGGGCCTGGCCAGCTATCCGTCGCACGGGATCGGGCGTTCGCAAAAAGCCGACAAAGTAAGGCACCGTGCCTAACCGAGGAGCCCCTGGATGGTGGCCGCCACGGCTTGCGGCGCGTACGGCTTGGGCAGGAAGACGCCGCCGCTCGGCATGGCGTCCCGGGTCGGCTGTTGCTTGCCTGAGGTGATGATGATCTTGACCGGCGGCCAGCGGTCGCGCACCGCGGCGGACAAGCGCAGGCCGTCCATGGAGCCGGGCATGTCGATGTCGGTGAACAGGATGGCGATGTCCTGACGGCTTTCCAGTATTTGGATCGCCTGGTCGGCATTGCTCGCCTCCAGCACGCCAAACCCCGCCTCGCGCAGCTCGTCGGCGATGGCGAACAGCAGAAAGGCTTCGTCTTCGACGACGAGGACGGTGACAGGCGTCTGAATGGTCATGGCATGCCTTATGTAGTCAGTACGGTGCTGTCGGCAATTGGGGTGCCGGTGCGTTCAGCACGCATTCGACGCCGTCGGGGTGGTAGTCGATCTTGACCGATCCGCCGAAGTCGGTGCCGAAGACGCGCTCGATCAGGAACCGGCCGAAACCGCGCCGGCTCGGCGGCGTCACCGGCGGCCCGCCGCTTTCGCGCCAGCGCCAGATCAGCCTGATGCCGCCCGAACTCTCGTGCGATGGCTGCAGCGACCATTCGATGACCACCTTGCCTTGCGGGGTCGACAGCGCGCCATATTTCAGCGCGTTGGTGGCCAGCTCGTTGACGGCGAGCGCCAGCGTCAGCGCCATCTTCGGGTTGATCGGCAGGGTCGGGCCGGAAATCGAGATCTGTTCGAGCGGGAAGGTGGCGATGGTGTTGTCGACCACTTCGCGGATCGAGGCGCTGGTCCAGCGGGTCTTGTTCAGTATGTCATGGGCGTTGGCCAGTGCGCGCAAACGCTCGTTGAAGGTCGCGCTCGCGGTGGCGATATCGGTGTTGCGCAGCGTCTGCGAGGCGATGGCCGCGACCATCGCCAGTATGTTCTTGATGCGATGTTCGAGCTCGTGGGTCAGCAGCTCCTGCCGCGCCTGCGCCTCGCGCCGGTCGGTGACGTCCTGCATGACGCCGAACATCTTGACCGGCTTGCCGGTCTCGTCATGGACGAAATCGATGTGGCGCGACAGCCAGCGCAATTCGCCCGTGTCGGGACGCCGGATGCGGTATTCCACGGCGGGCACGGCGGTGCCTTCTTCTCGCGTACGCGGGTTGGAGCGGACATCCTTGTCCTCCGGAATGACGATGTCTTCCAGCACCGAGATGTGCACGCTGTCGCGCGGCGACAGTCCCCAGAGACCCCAGAAGCCCTCGGAGCCGACCACGGTTCCGCTGGCGATGTCGAGTTCGAGGGCCGCGATGCCGGCGGCATTCTGCGACAGCTGCAAGCGGCGCTCGCTCTGCAGCAGGGCCTGTGCCGCCTGCTTCTGGCCGTCGATATCGGTGTTGGTGCCGATCCAGCGCAGTATGGCGCCATCGGCATCGCGGATCGGGACGGCGCGGGCAATGAACCAGCGATAGATGCCGTCATGCCGACGCAGCCGGAACTCGGTTTCGTAGAAGGTGCCGGCGGCCAGCACGTGCTGCCACTTTTCCCCGGCCGCGACGATGTCGTCAGGGTGCACGATGTCGGCCCAGTCATGACCGTCAAGCTCGCCCGGTGTTGCACCGGAATAATCGTAGACGCGCGGGTTGAACCAGTCGAGCAGCCCCTCCGGCGTCGCCGTCCAGACGTGATTGGGCATCGCCTCGGCGAAGGTGCGGAACTGGGTCTCGCTCTGGCGCAGCGCCTGTTCGGCAAGCAGCCGGTCGGTGACGTCGACACCTTGCACGAAGATGCCGAAAACCTCGCCAGCGGGATTGCGCACCGGCTGATAGACGAGGTCGATGAAGCGGTCTTCGATCGCCGCACCCGGCGTGCGCTGCAACTCGGCCCTCAGCGCGTGGCCGACGAATGCCTCGCCGGAGTTGAAAACCTGGTCGAGCAGTTCGAAGAAGCCTTGGCCTTCGACCTCGGGCAAGGCCTGGCGGATCGGCAGGCCGATGATGTCGCGGTGGCCGACGAGCTGCATATAGGCGGCATTGGTCAGTTCGACGACATGCTGCGGGCCAGACAGCATGGCCATGAAGCCCGGCGCCTGTTCGAACATCTGGCGCTGGCGGTCGCGCTCTCCGGCGCGCCAGCGGTCGGCGGCAACCTTGGCGGTGGTCTCGATGACGATGGCAACGACGCCGGCCGGTTCGCCGCTTTCGTCGAGCACCGGCGAATAGTCGAGATCGAGCCAGACCTGTTCGGGCCTGCCGGTGCGGTTGAGCGTCAGCACTTGCTCGCGATAGGCCAGCGTGTCGCCGCCCAGGCACACCTTCATGATGTTGTCGTTGAAGTCGGCGACTTCGGGCCAGCCTTCGCGCACTTTCGAGCCGAGCAATTGCGGATGGCGGCCGCCGGCAAATTCCGAATAGCCGTCATTGTAGATCATGACGCCATCCTCACCCCACAGCATGACGATCGGCACCCTGGAGCGCAGGATCAGCGAGGCCGCCGTCTTCAGGCTCTGCGGCCAGACCTCGATCGGTCCGATCGAGGTCTGAGCCCAGTCGAAAGCCGCGATCAGCCGGCCGAGCTCTCCGCCGCCGGCGAGGAAGGCATGATGACGATCTCCTATCGCGTGTGTACTGGTCGCTGGCATGGCGTCTCGTGGATCGGTCGGCGTTTATTCGGGTTCAGTCGGGTCGTCGCTAGGATTTCGGGCATCGCCGTCAACGATTGCCCGCCATCGGTCGTCACACCCACGTGACTTCGCGCCACCGGCGCGCCGCCGAACTGTCTCGCGTTCGATGAGATTGTGACCATGCATGCCCCGACCTGCAAAACCCGGGACGGGGCCGATCGGTTCCCGACGCGCGGAAATTTCCTTGGAATACAGGGCCTCGCCGCGCAATGGTCGGCGATTCTACCGAATTTCTTTGCAACCCGTTAATTTGGCCATGCTGTCAATAAGCGTTTGCTAATGCATGCCGGCCGGGACCGCGTAGCGGTTTGGGATAACGGCATGCGCGAAACTGATTGGTTTGGCGCGGGGTACGCAATGACCAAGAATCTCGGCAACGCACGTTATGTGCCGCCCAAGGACATGAAGGTTTCCTTCTTCGGCAAGGTGGCCCCAGCGCTGTTTCCGCTCGTCGCGGCGGCGCTGGGATACATGATCGGGCGACAGTTCTTCGGCCTGTAGGTTCCGATCGCTCGGCCGAAATATCAGCCACTGATTTCGGCTGCCGCGTCCTCGGCATTGGCATCGGCCCGCTTGACGCGTTCGCTGGCCAGCAGCACGACCGGGCAGGCGACCGCGGCGAGCACGGCTGTCGCCGTGTCGCCGAAGAACAGCTCTTCGCCCGGCCGTTGGGTGACACCCATGACCACCATCGCGGCCCCTTTGGCCACCTCCCTGGCGATCGCCCTGTCCGCCGTGGCTCGCGTGCGGATCGCGGTGTCGACGGCGACGCCGTAGCGGTCCGCGAGATCGGCGACATCCTTGAGCACGGCTTCCTCCCGCCGGTGCGAGACCGTGCCCGGCCCGCTGCCTTGCCTGGCTTGCGAGACATAGAGCACCTTGACGCGGGCCCGGTGCGGCCGCGCCAGCGCCAGCGCGAAATCGGCGGCGCGGCGCGCGACTTCGGTGCCGTTGACGGGGACCAGTATCGTCGTTCCGGCGCGCAGCGCCGGCATCTTTCCATTGGCCTTGGCGCCGTTCAGCACCAGGCAGAGCGGGCCGTCGAAACCACTGCTGATGTCCTTCAGCGCGCCGCTGAAGGTGCCTTTGTCGGTCAGCGTGTTCTCCAGTCCGACCAGCAGAAGCCCGTAGCCCTTGCGGGCTTCCGCGGCGATTGTCTCGGCGCTGGCTTGAAGCTCGGTGCGGGCGGTGAGATGGACCTTGTCGACAAGCGTGTCCTCGGCCTTGCTGACGGCCCTCGCACTCCTGGCCGCGCCTTTCTTGACCTCCCTCGACGCCCGCTCCGAACCCTTGTCGCCGAGCTGCCCGGCGAGCTCGCCGTCCTGAAGATGAAGCAGTGTGGTCGGCATGCCGCTGCCGCCGCCGACCAGGCCTGCGAGATAGGCGGTGAACTTGCCGACCGGGCTGTCGTCGACCAGCAGCAGCAGGCGCTCCAGCCTGGAGACGAAGCCGCGCTCGTCGAGCAGTTCGCGCTCGACGCGCTGCTTCTCGGCATGGCCGACCGGCAGGCGGCCGAGCGCCCAGCGCAGCATGGGCGGCATGGCGAGCGTGGTGATGACGGCCATGGTGACGATCATCGTGAACAGATTGTGGGACAGGATGTTCATCGACAGGCCGATGCTGGCGACGATGACCTCGGTCGAGCCGCGGGCGTTCATGGCGCTGCCGACGGCGGTGGCTTCCTTCAGCGACATGCCGGCCAGCCGGCCGCCGAGGAAGGCGCCGCCGAACTTGCCGATGCTGGCGATGGCGACCAGTGCCACAGTCAGCAATGCCAGCGTCGGATCGGTGAGCACAGTGAGGTCGGCGGACAGGCCGGCCATGCCGAAAAACACCGGCATGAACAGCGCGGTGATGACGCCGCGCAGCTGGCTCTCGATGTGGTCGGACAGGATCGGCGATTCCCCGACCAGTATGCCGGCGACGAAGGCGCCGAGCACCGTGTGGACGCCGATCAGGTTGGTGATCAGCGCCATCACGCCCATGATGATGAGGATGACCGTGATGACGGCACATTCGCTGCGGAAAGAGTCGTTGCTCCAGCGGATCAGCGTGAAGACAAGCCGGCGGCCGACGGTGAAGGAGAACACCATGAACAGCGCCACCGAGACCACGGTGGTGATGAGCGGCACGACCTGCAGGCTGCCATGGGTGGCTATGCCGAAGGTGATCGCGATGACCAGCCAGCCGATCGTGTCCTCGATGATGGCCGAGGAGATGATGACCTGGCCGAGATTGCGGCGCATGAAGTTCATCTCGCGCATCACCATGGCGACGATCTTGACCGAGGAGATCGACAGGGCCGTGCCGAGGAACAGTCCCGCGACGACGCGCTGCCGCGGGTCGGGCAGCAACGAGTCCGGCAGGAAATGCGCCAGCGCGAAGCCGAAGGCGAAAGGCACGACGACGCCGGTGATCGAGATCGAAAAACAGGCCGCCCCGACGCGGCGCACCAGGCGCAGATCCGTCTCCATGCCGGTCAGCAGGAGCAGCAGCAGGATGCCGAGCTGGGACACCGCATCGATCATGCCCTTCTGCGCCGGATCGCTGGAGAAGATCAGGTGCTGGGCGTCGGGCCATATCCAGCCGAACAGCGAGGGGCCGAGCAGAATGCCGCCGATCAGCTGACCCATGATCGCCGGCTGGCCGTAGCGCTGGAAGATTTCGCCGAGGCCGCGGCCGACCAGCAGGAGAAGCACGATCTCCGCGACGAACAGGCCCTCGGCCGAGCCGCCCATGCCCGAGGCATGTCCGGGCGGCTGGGCGGCGAAAGCGCGGCTTGCCGGTGCCAGGGCAAGGGTAGCCAGCACGAGGGTGGCCGCGAGACGGCCTGACGTCGTTGCCGGTTGCCGGTTCATGGGTTCCCTCAAGCGTCGCGGCGGACTGACCATGACAACGCATGGTCGGCCTTTGCGTTGCAGCCGCCCGTTGCCGCATTTGGAAGTTATCGAGGTCAGACGTGGACATCACCGAAGGTGAGCTCGCCGTCGCCGCCGGACGCGAAAAGGACGATGGCGAACAGCCAGGCATAGAATGCAGCCACGCCGACCACGATCACCATGCCAGGAATGGGGCCAAGGGCGGCGCTGTCGACGGCATAGCGGAGCGAGCCGACGAAGCCGGTCCCGGCACCCCCGACCTGAAGGCTGGGCGTCGATATTTTCAGCACCCATGCCAAGAGCAGGATCAGGAAGAGGTAGATGTAATTGCGGCGCAGGCGCCGCGCCAAGGCGGCGCGTTGCGACAGCAGGAATTTCGGCGCGCGCAGGCCTTCGCCGACGATAAGCAGCCAATCCGATGCGAAGTCGGGTTGCGGGGAGAAGATCTGCGCGAAATAGTGGCGCTCGAACTGGCGCACGCGGGCGCGGTAGAAGTCGAAGAAGCGGTAGCGGCGCGCCTCGATCCACAAAAGCAGCAGGATCAGCAGCATGGCGAACAACAAGACGCCATGATGGGCGCTGGCCGTCGACAGTGAGACCGAGAGCATCGCTGCCACCACGGTGATCGCCCAGTTCGTGGTCCTGTCGAGCCGATCGCGCCAGCCCGCCATGCGCGCGATTTCGGCGCGATGGAAATGCGACAGCGTGTTCACGCGCTCCGTCGATGAAAGGACGGGACCCGCGGGCGTCGCCGACGCATCGTTCATGGCATCCTCCGGCAAGGACTAAAACAGTTTGCCGGCAACATTGTTCCCCTGGGTCACCTGGCGTGATTGTAAGAACGCCCGGTCATTCCGGCCCGCCGATCCAGTCGACCAGCAGGGCGGCGGCGCCAAAGACTGCGCTGATGGCGCACACGCAAGTCCAGCCGCCCCAAGTCCAGGCAACTCCGGCCAGCAAGGAGCCGATGGCGCCGCCGATGAAGAAGATGCCGACGAACAGGCCGTTGAGCCGGCCACGTGCCTCGGGCTGAAGCAGATTGACGGCACGGCGGCCGAGCGTCTGGTCGCCGGTGACGCCGATGTCAAGCAGCACGGCGCTGATGCCCATCAGCGCCAGCAATTGCCATGACGCTTCGGACTGAGAGGCGCCGGCCCAGGCGGCGAGTGCCATCGCGCCGATCAGCACGAGGTGACAGACGATGGTGGCGGATCGCGTCCAGCCATGGTCGCCGGCGCGGCCGAACAAAGGCGTGACCACGGCGCCGCCGGCGCCGACGAGCGCGAAGAGGGCAATGCCGCGCTGGCCAAGGCCGAAGGGCGGCTGTGCGAGGCGCAAGGCGACCGCCGTCCAGAACAGGCTGAACGCCGCCATCACCAGCGCCGCGGTCAGTGCGCGCCGCCGCAGCACCGGCTCGTCGCGCAGCAGCCCGAACAGTGAGGCAATCAGCGCGCCATAGGTCGATTTCGCCTCCGGTCGCCGCTGCGGCAAGGTGAAGGCGAGCACGCCGGCGAGCAGGACGAGCGCGGTAGCACTGAGGCCGTAGAAGGCGCGCCAACCCCACGCGTCGGCGACGAGGCTGGCCAGCGGCCGCGCCAGCAGGATGCCGATCATCAGCCCGCTCATCACATCGCCGATGACCCGGCCGGCCTCGCCGGGCGGCGCCATCGAGGCGGCGATCGGCACAAGGATCTGGATCGCCGAGCAGGCAGCGCCGAGGATGAACAGGACGATCAGCAGCGAGGCGATGGTGGGCGCGAAGGCAGCGACGCCCGCCGCAAGGGCGGCCGCGGCCAGCATGCGCAGGATCAGGGCGCGATTTTCGGTAAGGTCTGCCATCGGCACCAGGAAGAACAGGCCGGCGGCATAGCCGAGCAGCGTGGCCATGGCGACAAGGCCGACGCTGGCGGCGCTGGCGCCGAGCGACCGGCCGATCAGCCCGACCAGCGTCTGCGGCGCGAACAGATTGGTGACGATGATGCCGGTGGAGGCGGCGAAGAGCAGCGTCTGCGGGCCGGTGATGGTGCCGGCGGGCAGCCGCTCGCACAGCTGGCCATCATTGGTATCAGGCATGGAGTCCTCAGGAAGTTGCATATTGTGGGAGGACTTTATGCCGAAGCAATATCATGCTACAATTCAATCAATTCGATAATGATTATGCGAGATGTGCATGAATATCCATGACCTCGAAGCCTTCATCGCCGTGGTGGAAACCGGCTCGATCGTCGGCGCCTCGGCTAGGCTCAACCTGACGCAGCCGGGCGTCACGCGCCGCATCCAGAATCTCGAGGATGGGCTGGCGACAGCGCTGCTCGACCGCCAGTCGAAGCCTCTGAAGCCGACGGCGTCCGGGCGCGAGGCCTATGAGCATGGAAGGCGCGTGCTGCGCTCGCTGGAGGATCTCAGGGCGGGCGTGTCGCCGCAAGGCGAGGTCAAGGGCGAGTTCCGCCTGGGCGTCATGCCCTATCTCTCCGACGCGGCACTTGCGCTGCCGCTCGACACTTTGCGCGCCGCCTTTCCGCAACTGACGCTGCGCATCACCTCGGGCTGGTCGCCAAGGCTGGTGGAGCAGGTGGCGCGCAGCGAACTCGACGCCGTGGCGGTGTGCCTCGCCGAAGGCCTGGCGCCGCCGGACGAGCTGGTCTGCGACGATCTCGGCGTGCAATCGGTGCTGCTGGTCGCATCCCCCAGCCTCGGCGTGCCGAAGCCGGCGAATCTCGCCGACCTGTCGCGCTTTGCCTGGGTGATGAACGAAAACGGCTGCGGGTTTCGTGCCTTCATCCGTCAGAGTTTCGAGGCGGCCAGACTGCCGTTCCAGGTCGGGGTAGAGGCGCTCAGCGTCGACCTCAGAATGTCGCTGGTGGCACGCGGCCATGGCATCGGCATCGTCACGCCCGGCGCCTTTGCCGACAGCCGCTGGCGCGATAAGGTGGAGGTCATCGACTGCCCCGACTTCAAACCGCAAGTGCGCGCCTGGCTGCTGCACCGCCCGCCGGCGGGACGGCTCGCCCGTCCGATCGCGCTGTTTCGAGATGCGCTGATCGACGGGCTGAAGGTGCCGATGCCGCTGGTGTCGTAGGGAGGCTGACGACCAACTGGATGTGCACCTTCTACCAGTCGCAATGACGGTCGACATCGCCGACGATCACTTTGCATTACCAGGTCTTGACCCCTCCGCAACGAACCCCAGATCGACCATGCCGCCGCCAGATGAGCCGGTGCAGACTCGGGCGTCAGCTCCATGGGCGGCGGTCTTGTGACCGTCGAACTCGGGCATCATGTGCCGGAGCGTTACAGGAGACCCGCGACCGGGCGAGGGCGTTCCCAAAGGTTGAGCGGATCGGACCAGAAGCAGAGCCAAAAAAGCAGCACAGATGGGGCGGGGAGCGATGCCGGCTTCAGACGGCGCGTTGTCCTCCGGAGCATGGCAGCCACAGCATACAAACGTGCCAGAAACAGGATCAAGAAGGAGAAAGTGCAATGACCATTCGTGATCTCATGCCGTGGAGCCGCGACACCAGCCAGTCTCCGACCCTCTTTCGCGAAGGCGATCGGGACCCGTTCATGGGCCTGCATCGCGAGATGAGCCGCCTGGTCGACGACATGTTCCGCGGCTTCGAGTCGCGGCTTCCGTCCATGGGCAGGTTCTCTTTGGCCGGCACCGGTTGGCCCAGCGTGGAAATCTCCGAAACGGACAAGGAGATCCGCGTGACAGCCGAGATACCCGGCATGGAGGAGAAGGACATCGAGGTGTTGCTCGATGACGGCGTCCTGACGTTGCGCGGCGAAAAACACTCCGAGACCGACGACAAGGAGCGTCAGTTCACCGAGCGGTTCTATGGCCGCTTCGAACGTCGCATCCCGATCGGCTTCGAAGTCGCGGAGGACAAGGTCGCCGCCGACTTCCGCAACGGCGTACTGTCCGTGAGCTTGCCGAAGTCCGAGAAGGCGCAGAGCAAGGCAAAGCGCGTCCCCATCGGCGGCAAGAGCACCAAGCACTAGAACAGACCTGCCGGGCGCGCGTGCCGCGCACGCCCGGCATTGACCGGCGGATTTCGCGCCGGTCGCCCTTGAGAATCCCCCAGCCTTCGGCAACATGGCGGCAAGGCTGGGAGCGCAAGAATGAGCAAGGCCATTTCCGCAGCACCGGGCAAGTCCGTACCGCGCAAGGCGCCGATGGCGCTGACCGAAACGCTGGTGGCGCGGACCATGCGGGTGGTCGCGGATGCCGGGCCGACGCCCGGCATGGTCCACATGACGGACGCCGACTACGCGCGGTTTCGCGACGAGATCCTGGCCTCGGCGCCGCCCGGACCAGTGAAGCTGTTCGCCTATGGCTCGCTGCTGTGGAAGCCGGCCGGCGAGGTGCGGGGTGGCGAACGCGCGGTGGCGCGGGGCTGGCACCGGTCGTTCTGCTTCACGGTGCAGCGCTTTCGCGGCACGCTCGAACAGCCCGGCCTGATGATGGCGCTCGACCGCGGGGGCCAATGCCAGGGCATGGTGTTCGAAATCGCCGAGCCGGTTGCCGCCAATCTCGAAGCGTTGCTGCGCCGCGAGATGACCATCCTGCCCACCGTCAACGTGCCGCGCTGGCTGCAAGTCAGGACCGAGAGCGGGGTGGGCCAGGCGCTCGGCTTCGTCGTCGATCCCGCCAATCCGCGCTATGCCGGCAAGCTCGACAAGTCCGCGGTCGCGGCGACTTTGGCCAAGGCCGTCGGCCATTGGGGCTCGGGCGCGCAATATCTGTTCGAGACGATCCGCCACCTCGACGCCTGCGGCATACGCGACCGCAATCTGTGGCAGTTGCAGGAACTGGTGGCGCAGGAGATTGGGCGCGACCATGCGGCTGTCTAGCCGTTCGCGGGTCTACCGGGGACCGTGCGAACCAGGAAATCCCGAAAGCTTTCCGGCGGCTTACCCGTAAGCGTGGTGAAATCGCTGGAGGTCGAGGTGTAAGGGCCCTCGGCGATCGAGGCGCATAGTGTGGCGAAAGCCTGTGGCCAGGGAGTGTCGAGGCGCGCCGACGCCGAAGCCAGATAGTCGCTGAGGGCGCAGGGACGATAGCGCAGGGGCCGTGCTGTCGCCTCGGCATAGAAGGCAGCGATCGCGTCGAAGCCCAGCGCCCGGTCTCCGGTGATTGTGTAGAGGGTGCGGGATGTGTCGGTCTTTGCCGCCACAGCGGCGACGGCCGCCGCCACGTCGTCGCGCGAAACCGGCGCGACCAGCCCCTGTCCGGCAGGCAGCACCAATTCCCCCGAGACGGGCGCAAGCCAGGTGTCGAGAATGAAATCGCTGTAGAGGCCGCAGCGCAGGATAGTCGAGGGCACGCCGCAGTTGGCCAGCCGGCGCTCCGCGTCGCTGTAGGCGGGCGCGTAGTAGAAGGGCGAGGATTCACCGATATCGACGATGCTGGTGAAGGTGATGTGGCGGACACTGGCGGCCGCTGCGGCCGCGATGGCGTTGGCGTGATGGCACATGACCGCCTCCGCAGCGCCATCGCTTGAAATCAGGACCAGCTCGTCGATGCCGGTGAAGGCTGTCTTCAGCGCCGAGGCATCCTCATAGTCGCCGACGCGCAGCGCTGTTTCCCGGGGCAGGCGCCCTTGCGCGGCCTCAGGCTTGCGGACCAGCGCGGCCACCTCGTGGCCTGATGACACCAGCCTCGAGACGACCGCGCGTCCGACATGGCCGGCGGCTCCGGTGACGAGGATCATCAGGGTGCTCCATCTTCTGCTCAGTCCAGTCTTGTGCCAGTCCAATCTTGCACTTGACGAACATATATCCCTGCGGTTATACGTCAACCAATAGCCAACGGGTTATCGATCTGACATGCCGGATACCCATGACATGCTCTTCAGGACGCTCGCCGACCCGACCAGGCGGGCGATCTTCGAACGGCTGTGCCGCCAGGGCGAGCAGACGGTGGGAGCGCTGACGAGCCAGTCCGGCGTCTCGCAGCCGGCCGTGTCGAAGCATCTGGGCGTGCTCAAGCAGGCTGGGCTGGTGCGCGACCGCCACGAGGGTCGCCAGACGCATTACAGCGCGCAGCTTGGCGCGCTGGCGCCGCTGATGGACTGGACACGCGAGATGGCCGGGTTTTGGGAGGCTCGGTTCGATGATCTCGAGGATTTGCTCAAAAGGATGGACCAGTGAACGATAGTGCCACTGAAAACCGCACTGTCGTCGTCGAGCGGCAGATTTCCCATCCGCCGGAAAAACTCTGGCGCGCGCTGACGCAACCGCATCTGATCGAGGAGTGGCTGATGAAGAACGATTTCAAGCCCGCTGTCGGCCACCGCTTCAACATCAGCGCCGATTGGGGCGGCGTGCTCGACTGCGAGGTGCTGGCGGTCGAGCCGAACAAGACGCTGTCCTACACCTGGAACCTTGCGCACCAGGATCCGGCGTTCGATCTCAGGAGCGTGGTGACCTTCACGCTCACCCCGACGCCAACCGGAACGCATCTGCGCATGGAGCAATCCGGCTTCCGGCCCGAGCAGCGGCGCGCCTATGGCGGCGCCAAGATGGGTTGGCCGCGATTCTTCGAGAAGCTGGAGCAGCTTCTCGACCGGACGGACTGAAATCCACCGGCCGATTTGAAAAACCGAAGCTGACTTCACCGGGCGGCCCACCGCCAGCAAAACCTATGGAGAAAGACGATGAAGATCAAACTGACCAGCATCTATGTCGACGACCAGGAAAAGGCGCTTGCCTTCTACACCGGCGTGCTCGGCCTGACCAAGAAGGCCGATTTCAGCAATGGGCCGTTCCGCTGGCTGACGGTCGCCTCGCCGGACGAGCCCGAGGGCACAGAGCTGCAGCTGGCGCTCAACGACAAACCGGCGGCCAAGGCCTACCAGCACGCGATGTTCGAGCAGGGTCAGCCGGCGGTGATGTTCTTCACCGACGACATCAAGGGCGATCATGAGCGCATCAAGGCGCGCGGCGGCAATTTCGCCATGGCGCCGACCGAGGTGACCGGCTCGACCATCGCCAAGCTCAACGATGGCTGCGGCAATCTCATCCAGATCACGCAGCTGGCGCGCTGGTAGCGCGCCCGGTTTTCACACATTTTCACGGGAGGTAAAATTGGACTGGAGCAAATGGATCAGGCAGGCGCATCGCTGGCTGTCGATCATCTTCACGGCGACCGTCGTCGCCAATTTCGTCACCATGGCGTTTGGACAGCCGCCCGCCTGGGTGGTCTATTCGCCACTGCCGCCGCTCTTCCTTATGCTGTTCAGCGGCCTCTATATGTTCGTGCTGCCCTATGTCGCGAAAGGACGCAGCGCACAGCGGGCCAACGGATAGGAGGAAGCGCATGGCCAAGTCGACGGCCGCCAAGGCTGAGCCGAAGCTGCTTTCGGGCGGCAATCCGCAGATCGCCAAGGGCTACGGCGATGCTCCCGTGCGGGCCTATATCGCGGCCATGCCGGGCTGGAAGCGCGAGATGGGCGGGCGGCTCGATGCGCTCATCGAGCGCGCCGTGCCCGGCGTGCATAAGGCGGTCAAATGGAATTCGCCTTTCTACGGCGTCGAAGGCGAAGGCTGGTTCGTCAGCTTCCATTGCTTCACCAGATACATCAAGGTGGCCTTCTTTCGCGGCCTGTCGCTGGATCCGGTGCCGCCGGGCGAATCCCGGAGCCGGGACACGCGCTACCTCGACATCCACGAGGACGACGCGTTCGACGAGGCGCAATTCAGCGCCTGGGTGAAGCAGGCCAGCCAATTGCCTGGCGAGCGCATGTGAGCGCGCTATTGTTCATGGTTTGAGGAGAAACAGCATGACCGGATCGCAGGAGAGCAAAACTGCCTCCGAACTGATCGACGGCAGGATCAGGAACTCGGCGACTGGCGCGGCGACATGCTGGCCCGGCTGCGCGCACTCATCCATCAGGCCGATCCCGATGTGATCGAGACCTGGAAATGGCGCGGGGTTCCCGTCTGGGAGCATGACGGCATGATCTGCACCGGCGAGACCTACAAGAGCATCGTCAAGCTGACCTTCGCCAAGGGTGCTGCGCTGCCCGATCCCGCGCGCCTGTTCAACTCCAGCCTCGACGGCAATACGCGGCGGGCCATCGATTTTCAGAAGGGTGAGGAGGTCAATGAAGAGGCGTTGAAGGCGCTCGTGCGGGCCGCCGTGGCGCTGAATACTTCCAAGGCTCGAAAGTAACTGCGTCATTGGCAGTTATCCTACGGTCGACGTTAGCGCTGCCCCTCACTGTCCTGCCAGACATCTCTCCCCGTAAACGGGGCGAGAGGGCCTGGCCGCAACGCCGGCGCATTTTCTGCAACGCTGGCGATTGGCGAAATCGGCCACAACAGCGTCCCTCGCCCCGTTTACGGGGAGAGGATGCCGGCAGGCAGGTGAGGGGCAGCGCCGGCGTTGGAAGTTGTGGCGATTTCGACGCCCACGCGACCATGGGATCTGCCGGAAGGCAGCTGCTGATATCGCCTCGCACACCGCAAACCAGCCGTGTTTACGATCTGGGAAGCTTGACGGTGCTAGATAGCGCCGGATGATGGCTGGCCGCCTTGGCCGGCCCCCGGATGGATTTGCCATGAACAGCCCGATGCGCATGCCGTGGGTGGACACGGCCAAAGGCCTCTCGATCATCCTCGTGGTCATGATGTACGCGGCCTACAACACAGGCGAGTACACGGGCGGCGTCGGCTTCCTGCACTATGTCATCGGCTTCGCGACGCCGTTCCGCATGCCGGAATTCTTCCTGATCTCCGGCCTGTTCCTGTCGCAGGTGATCGACCGGCCGTGGCGGCGCTACATCGACCGGCGCGTCGTCCACTATCTCTATTTCTACGTGCTGTGGGCGATCATCTCGATCGGGCTCAAGATCGGCATCTTCAGCCGCGATCCCGCAGGCATGCTGCACGATCTGGCAATGGCCGTCGTCCAGCCCTATGGCGTGCTGTGGTTCATCTACATGCTGGCGGTGTTCGGCCTTGTGGCCAAGCTCTTGCGGCAGTTCGGCGTGCCCGCCTGGATTGTCATCCCGTGTGCTGCCGCATTGCAGATGTGGGCTCCGCATCCGGACAGCTATGCGGTCGAACAGTTCGCGGCCTATTTCGTGTTCTTCTATGTCGGCTTCGTCATGGCGCCGCTGGTGTTCCGGCTCGTCGAATGGACACAGCCCCGCCCGATGCTGGCCGTCGCCGGTCTGCTCTTGTGGGCTGTCGTCAACGGCCTGCTCGTCTATTCGCCGGGCTATGCCATGCAACCGGTCGGCATGCAGATGGGGCTGGCGGCGTGGCCGCCGCTGCATCTTACTCTGGCCGTCGCCGGTGCGGTGGCGCTGTGCGTGCTTGGCGGCTTGCTGTCGCAATTCGCCTCGATGGAATGGCTGCGCTGGCTCGGCGAACATTCGCTGGTCGTCTATGTCGCCTTCACCATTCCGATGTCGCTCTTCCGCGGCGCCGCACTGGCAAGCGGCCTGCTGACCGACACCGGCATGCTCAGCCTGGCGGTACTGCTGGTCTCGATCATCAGCCCCGTCGTACTCTATCTCATCATCCAGCGCGTCGGCTTCGGCATGTTCCTGTTCGAGCGGCCGGCCTGGGCGCATATCGACAACAGCGCGCCGCTGGCGGCACCGAGCGCGGCGCTGCCTGCTGCCGCCGCTCAATCAAGCCGGACATAGCCGAGCCTGAGCAATTCCAGGAAAAGTGTGAAGCGGTTTTCCGTCCGGAATTGCATCAAAACAAGAGCCTCAGCCGTCCCGCAGCCACACCAGCATCTCGCCGGGCTCGCGATTGTCCCAGGCGTAATAGGGGATGGCGGTCAGGCGCGTCTCGACGCTGGCCGGCGGCTCACGTCGGTAGAGCCCGTCCTGCCAGCCGTCGCCGGCATCGGCCCGCGCCGTGGCTGAAAGCGTCACCACGCCGCCCAGCAGTTCGGGCGCTTCATGCGCCTCGATGCCTGCCGTGCGCGGCAGGGTCAGGCGATGCAGCCGGCTGTCATTGTCCGATGCCTCGACGCAGTAGATCAGCGGCCCGCGCGACAGCGCGACGCGGCCGGCATCCTGCCGGACCTCCGGATTGGCGTAGAGCCGCTCGATCGGCATTTCGAGGTCGAGCCGGACGCGGTCGCCCTTTTTCCAACTGCGCCGGATCGCGGCATAGCCGTCGCTGGTCATGTCTTCGAGGTCGACCGCCTCGCCATTGATCTCAAGCGTCGCGCTGCTGCTCCATGCCGGGATGCGCAGATGCAGCGTGAACTCCAAGGGCGCTTGCGGTTCGACCGTGATCTCGACCGCGCCGTCCCAGGGATAGCGGCTCGCCTGCGTGAGCTGCACCGGCGTACCCGCAATGTCGAAGCGGGCGGTGGAGTCGCCGTAGAGATGCACGGCCAGCGCATCGTCCGCCAGGCTGTAGAAATAGCTGCCGATCGAGGCGACCATGCGCCCGACATTGGGCGGGCAGCAGGGGCAGCGGTGCCATTTCCACCTGTTGTGCCGGCCCCGGCTTTCCAGCGGGTTCTCGTAGAAGAATAGCGAGCCGTCGAGCGACAGGCCGGAGATCGAGCCATTGTAGAGCGCGCGCTCCATCATGTCGGCGTAGCGGGCGTTCGGCCCCATGCCGAGCATGCGGCTTGCCCAGAACACGAGGCCTACCGCCGCGCAGGTCTCGGCATAGGCGCTCTCATTGGGCAGGTCGTAGTCGCTGGTGAAGCCCTCATTGTGCGCCGACGGGCCGAGCCCGCCGGTGATGTAGAGGTTTTTCGTGGTGAGGTCGTCCCACAGCCGGTCGAGCGCGACGCGCAGGCTATCGTCGCCATATTCGGTCGCGATGTCGGCCATGCCCGAATAGAGGTACATGGCCCGCACCGCATGGCCGACGACCTTGTCCTGTTCGCGGACCGGTCTGTGCGACTGGCTGTATTCATAGGTCTTGAAATGATAGGCCTTGGGGTCGGCGCCACGGGCGCGCGCTTCCTCGTCGAAATAATGCGGCCGTTGGCCACGCTGGTCGATGAAGTACTTCGCCAGATCCATGTATTTCTGCTCGCCCGTCACCCGCGCCAGCTTGACCAGCGCCAGCTCGATCTCCTCATGGCCGCAATAGCCCTTCTTTTTGCCGGGCTCAGGCCCGAGCACCGAGGCGATGTGGTCGGCGTAGCGGCACATAATGTCGAGCAGCTTGCGCTTGCCCGTCGCCTGGTAGTAGGCGACCGCGCCTTCGATCAGGTGGCCGGCGCAATAGAGCTCGTGGCAGTCGCGCAGGTTGGTCCAGCGCTTGCCGGGCTGGATGCGCTGGTACCAGCTGGAGAGATAGCCGTCCTCCTGCTGCAATTTGCCGTACATGTCGATGACGGCGTCGATCTTCTTCTCCAGTTCGGGGTTCTTGCGCCGGTAGAGCGAATAGGCTGCGGTCTCGATCGTCTTGCCGAGATCGGAATCCCAGAACATCTGCGTCGTCACCGTCGAGCCGGTGAATTCGGCGCCCTGGCGGTCCGCTTCATCGGGCGAAGGCGAGTGGAAGGGGATGACGATGCCGGGCGAGGGGCGGTCCGGATCGATCTGCTCCAGCATGCGCGCCTCGACGCAGCGCTCGTAAAGGATGTCGGCGGTGCGGGTCGCCACCGCGTCGGCGCGGTCGCCCCAGAAGCCGTGCACATCGACCTGCGGCACCGGCAGCGGCCGGAAGGCGAGTTTCGGCTTTTCCTTCGTGGCGGGGCGGGGGGATGGCGATGCGGTCATGAACTCACTCCATTCAGTCTGTCTATTTAACGGCCCCGGCCATCAGGCCGCGGATGTAGAAGCGCTGCAAAGCAAGGAACAGGATGAGGCACGGCACCATCATCACGGTGACGCCCGCCTGCACGGCGCCCCAGTCGATGGCGCCGAAGCGGCCCGACTGCAGTGCCGTCATCATCACCGGCAGCGTGAATTTGGACTGGGCGGTCATCAGCACCAGCGCGGCGAGGAACTCGTTCCAGGCGCCGAGGAAGGCGAACAGCGCGATGGTGACGACGCCCGGCCAGACCAGCGGCAGCATCACCTTCAAAAGCATGGTGGCGTTGCCGGCGCCGTCCATGCGCGCAGCCTCCTCGATCTCGCGCGGCACGGCGTCGAAGGCGTTGCGCATCATGAAGATCGAAAACGGCAATTGCAGTGTCACATAGACGCCGACCAGGCCGGTCAGCGTGTTGTGCAGGCCAAGCTTGGTCAGCACCAGGAAGATCGGCGTCAGGATCGACTGGAACGGGATCATGATCGTCGACAGGATGAGGACGAAGAACAGGTCCTTGAACGGAAAGCGGAAGCGCGAAAAGCCGTAGCCGGCCAGCACGCTGACGATGACCGACAAAAGGACGGTCATCACCGAGACATAGATGCTGTTCTGCGCCGAGGCCCAGAGCCCGTCGCCGAAGGAGTTGAGCGTGGCATAGTTTTCCAGCGAGAAGCCCGTGGTCGGCCATGGCGGCAGCGGCGGCAGGCGCGCCTCGGCCGCCGGCTTGAAGGCCGACAGCGCCGTCCACACGATCGGCGCGACGAACAACACCGAGGCGATGATGCCGGTGGAGTGCCTGGCGAGGCGGGCGGCAAACTTGCCCCGGGCTGAAATAGCCTGCGCCATCAGTCGAGCCCCTCGGGCTTGCGCAGCAGCCACAGCTGGATCAGGCTGAGCGCCACCAGGATGACCAGCAGCACCATCGAGAGTGCCGCGCCATAGCCCAGCTTGAACGACACGAAGGACTGGTTGAAGATCCAGTAGACCGCCGTCAGCGTCTGGTTGCGCGGCCCGCCGCGCAGGATGATGTAGAACTGGTCGAAGGCAAGGATCGAGCCCGCGACCGACAGGATCAGCGCCAGCGCCAGCGTGCGGCGCATCAGCGGCAGCGTGATCGCCCGGAACCGCGCAAACGGCCCGGCGCCGTCGATCACGGCGGCCTCCTGCAGGTCCTGCGGGATCGATTGCAGGCCGGTCATCAGGATGATCATGGTGAAGCCGGCGACCTTCCACACCACCATGGCGATGATCGACCAGAAGGCCGGCTGGAAGGTGGCGAGCAGGTTGAACTTCCTGTCGATGAGGCCGAGGTCGTAGGCGGCCGGGCTGAACAGGCCGGAATCGACGTTGAGCAGCCATGACCAGAGCAGGCTCGCCGAAGCGAAACCAACCACCGCCGGCATGAAGAAGAACGTGCGGTAGAGGTTGGTTAGCGGCCGCGGCTTTTCGATGAAGATCGCTAGGGGAAAGGCGACGGCGAAGATCGCGATGGTGACGATCACCGTGTAGTAGCCGGTGAATTTCAGGGCATTCCAGAACCTGGTGTCGCGCAGAATCGCCCAGTAATTGTCGAGGCCGATGAAGGCATGCTCGCCCATCAGCGGCCAGTTGTGCAGCGACATCCACGCCGTCATGCCGAGCGGGATGACGAAGAACACCATGACCAGCGCCACGGCCGGCGCGACATAGATGAGGCCGATCCATTGCCGGCGTCCGGCGCCGACGAGTTTTCGGGCGCGGGGCGGGGCGGCGGTGCTTGCGGCGATGGTGGTCATGCTTTGCCTGTTCTTACGTCGGATCCAATTGGACGCCCTACCTCCCCCTTGTGGGGAGGTCGGACCGCAGGTCTGGGTGCGGGACTGGCGCTGACCCCCACCCCGCTGCTTCGCAGCGACCCTCCCCACAACGGGAGGGTAAGGAATTGCCGGCCACCCGCCCAGGGAGAAAGGCGGGCGGCCGGCAGGCGGCCGCTACTTCTGCGGCGCCTGGTCGATGATCGACTGCATGGTCTCCTGCGCGTTGGCGATGGCGCCATCGACATCGTCGCCGAAGAAGACCTCGTTGATCATCTGCGTCCACGGGCCGTTGGCGGAGTTGATCAGATCGTTGAACACCACCGAATAAGGCGTCTTGCCCTTGGCCATGGCCTCGGCGGCGATCTGGTAGCGCGGATCGAGATCCTTCAGCGCATCCTTGGCGATGTCGCCGCGCACCGGCAGGCTGCCATATTTGGCGAGGATGGTCTGGCCTTCCAGCGAATAGGCGAAATCCAGGAATTCCTTCACCACGGCGAGCTTCTTGGTGCCCTTGGTGACGACGAAATTGTCGCCGCCGGCGAAGGACGACCAGCCGCCATCCTTGCCCGGCAGGAAGGTGACGCCGTAATCGACATTGGGATACTGGGTGTTGAGCGCACCGATGGCGAAGGCGCCGGAGGGCGAGATGCCGATATTGCCGGCGGCGAAGGCGGCAAAGAAGTTGGCGCCGGTGTCGGTCTGCGCGCCTGCCGGCACCAGATCCTTCTTGACCATCGAGCGGTAGAGATCGATGGCGCCGCGCAATTGCGGGCTGTCCAGCGTCGCGTTGGAGCCGTCCGTGCTCAGGATGTCGCCACCAGAGGCCCAGATCAGCGGCGTGAAGGTGAAGATGTTGCCGCCGAGCGCATTGACCTTCTCGGCGTCGGCGGCGATATCGGCCCAGTTGGTGGGGCCTTTTTCAGGGTCAAGGCCGGCCTGCTTGAACAGCTTCTTGTTCCAAATCAGCACCGAGGCGTCGGCCGAGAAGGGCAGGCCGTAAATGTGGTCCTTGTAGGTGCCGGTCTTGACATGCGCCGGCGACAGGCTGGCGAAATAGGGCAGGGACTTGGCCCAGTCGGTGATGTCCTCCAGCTGGCCGGCGGCGGCGAAGGAGGGGGTGTAGATGAGGTCGAGCGACAGCGCGTCGGGCGCCGTGCCGCCGGCGGCGGCGGCGCCATATTTCGGGATGATCTCGGCATTGGGGATGATGTCGAGCTTGATCTGGTCCTTATGCGCCTTGTTGTAGGCGTCGACGATGCGCGGCATGAAATTCGAGCCGTCGGCCCGCACCCATATGTTGGCGGTGTCGGCGGCGGCGGTGCCGAGACCGCTGCCGAGAACGGCAGTGGCCAGGGCCAGTTTGGCAATCAGGTTCCTCATGTTTTCCTCCTCCAAGGGTTGGCCGCTGTGCGCGGCTTGGCGCCGGTCACGCGGCGCTTTCGTTTTCAGCCGTCCGGTGAGCGGCCGCAGGACTGACGCACCACCAGCCGGCACGGCAGTTTTCGAATGCCCGGCGCGGCGGGCTGACCGCCGACCAGGGAAAGCAGGGTCAGCCCGGCCTCGCGCCCGAGGGCGACCAGGTTCATGTCGACCGAGGTCAGCGGCGGGCGCGTCGCTTCGGCGACGATCTCCCAATTGTCGAAACCGATGACGCCGACATCGCCGGGAACGTCGAGGCCGCGCTCGCGCAAGGCATCGATGACACCGCGCGCGATCTGGTCGTTGCCGCAAAAGACGGCGTCGGGCCGTTCGCTTTTGCCGTCGAACAAGTGCGCCACCGCTTCATGTCCCCAGGCTTCCGACCAGGCGCCGAGCAGCGGATCGGTGACCGGCAGCCCGTTTTCGGCGAGCACGTCGCGATAGGCCTGGGCGCGGGCGTGCACCACGGCAAAGCTCGCCGGTCCGCTGACATGGGCGATGCGCCTGCGGCCGAGCCGGTAGAAATGTTCGACCGCCAGCCGCGCGCCGCCGGCGTCGTCCGAGACGAAGGCGACGGCGTCGGGATCGGGCTGGGTGAAGGCATAGATCACCGGGATGCGCAGATTGGCGAGATCGACGGGCAGATGGCGGTCGATGCGTTTTCCCGTGGCGATGATGCCGTCGACGCGCTTGTCGAGCATGGCCTCGACATGCAGCTGGCCCAGCCGCGGGTCCTCCTCGACATTGCACAGGAAAACCGAGACGCCATTGTCGACGAGCGCGTCCGAAATGCCCGACATCAGCGGCAGCGAGAAGCGGCCATAAGTATCGTTGGTGAGCAGGCCGACGGTGAAGGAGCGGCGCCTGAGCAAGCTCTGCGCCAGGCTGTTGGGCCGGAAGCCCAGGCTGCGCGCCGTCTCGCGGATGCGCTCGCGCGTCTCGGCGGTCATGCGCCCCTGGTCGTTGAGTGCCTTCGATGCGGTGGCAACGCTGACGCCGGCCCGCGCCGCCACGTCACGCAAGGTGACGGGCTTGGGGAAAACCGGAACAGGCTGATCGTCCGATACCATCGAGTATCCTTAGTTGGGAAAAGGTTTTCTCTTACAGGCCGGAAGAAGGCCCGGCCAATGGCCGAGCCCGATCGAAACTGTTTGGAAAAACCTTTTCTCAAGTCGAGGCTAAGCCAGATCGGGGGATCGTTCAAGGGGAAAGTTGACGTCGGCGATCGCTTCACCGCAAGCTTGGCATCGACGGATTTTCGCCGGAGATTCCGCTGCCGCTCCGGAAGTGTCAGCGAAGTGTTAATCGCTCCTGCGCCATGGTGGCTGTCCGCCAAGACAGCAGAGCCCCGCAATGTCCGACACACCCTACAATCCCAAAGGTCCGGCGCGGCCCGTCGCTTCGGCACGAAACGGGGAGGGTGGGCAGGATGCGCGTCGGGCCGAGCGTCGCCGCGATGCCGACATCTCCAAGCTCAACGCCGAACTCGCCGCGCAGGCGGCGCTGATCGCCGGCCAGGAGGTTGCGCTGGCGCACAGCCGCAAGATCTTCGACCGCGCCTCGGTCGCCGCGCGCATCGGCGTGTGGGAATGCAGCCTGCCCGGCGAACAATTGCACTGGACCGATGTGGTCTACGACCTGTTCGACCTGCCTCGCGGCACGGCACTCGACCGCTCGGAGATCATCAAGTGCTATCCTGCGGAGTCGCGCAAGGCGCTGGACAGTTTGCGCAGCCGCGCGATCGCCGAGCGCAGCGGCTTCACCCTCGACGCCGAGATCACCACCTTCGCCGGCCACAGCCGATGGATCCGCATCACCGCGACCGTGGAGTGCGAGGAAGGCGTGCCGGTGCGCATCTTCGGCATGAAGCAGGACATCACCGAGGAAAAGATCCAGTCGGACCGGATGCGCTATCTCGCCGAATTCGACGCCATGACCGGGCTTGCCAACCGCGCCCGCTTCCAGGCGCGGCTGGCGCAGGTGGATGCCAGCCGTCCACTGGGCGCGCTGCTGCTGATCGATCTCGACGGCTTCAAGGCGGTCAACGACACGTTCGGCCATGTCGTCGGCGACGAGTGCCTGAAGGCGGCGGCCGAGCGCCTCGCCGAAGGCTGCGGCGAGGCAGATCTGGTGGCGCGCGTCGGCGGCGACGAGTTCGCGGTGCTGCTTGGCTCGCATCTCGACCGGGCTGCCGTCTCCGGCGTGGCGCGCGAGATCGTCGAGAGGATGGGCAAGCCGGTCGCGGTCCGCGGCCAGTCGCTGCGGCTGGGCGCCTCGGTCGGCATTGCATTTGCCGGGCAAGGCGCGCCTTGCGACCTGTTCGCGCAGGCCGACACCGCGCTCTACGCCGCAAAGGCGGCAGGGCGCAACACGTTCCGCATCTTCAAGACCGAGGCCGGCGGGAAAGGCCGCAGCGCTGCGGCGTAAAGGCCTGAGTTTTTCAGGGAAGGCCTGGATGGCTTCCCCTTGGAATTGTTTGCGAACAAAGAGATATGGCTGTGATTTGAAGCTCTGAATCGCCTGACGGCACACTGCGTGTCGGTCATTTATTGTCCGCGCAACCTGGATACTCACCTCCCAGTGGCACCGCTCGCACCTTCGGGATTTCGGGGCACAGAGTCTGCCGAAGAGCGACGCCAGGCGACATTTTGCAAAGTGCCGACAGAACAGCCGTGGGACTTAACGTTTCCGCAAGCATTTCCCCGTTAGGTCGGTTGCAATGGCCTCGTGGCGGAGCGGCTACGCTGGAGACGGCAAATCTCTGAAGCCTCGGTTCGATCCCGAGGCGAGGCCTCCAAAAATCTTATCGCCGAGACCCTGTGCCCGACCTCTTGTCGCGGCCGATTTGCGCGGTTGCGGCCATTGTCGCATCCGACGATCATGGCCACGAAGATGTAGGGCCGACGTTAAAACCACCCATCTGCATTTGGCATGCAGGGCGCTCGCGAAAAGAGTGCTATGGCAGGAGCGCGAGCCTGCTCGCTCCGATCTTCCCCGACATTCGAGGTCATTTTCGTGCGTGAACCGCCATCGCTGCCGGTCTTTGGAAAACTCGGCGTCAAGCCATCCGTCGCCGTCGTGGCGGCGCCCGCCGCCTCGGCAGGCATCGTGCCGCGCTTGCGGGAGGTTGTGGCCGCGCATGGCGGCATGGCGCTGAAGCTGTCGGTGATCGCGTGGACGATTCTGGTCCTGGGTACGGTGTTTTTCATGTTGCAGGGCTGAGGATCATGGCAAACCGCTACGCGCTGCGCATGGATCTGCCCCAGAGCTGGGCCATCGTCGATGTGTTCACTGGCCAGCCAGCCGTGATCAGGCAAAAGGTGATGGTCGGCATGAGCCCGCGCGAGGCCGAGGACATGGTCGTGCAGATGAATGTCGGCGACATCAGGCGCCGGGAGAGGGCGGAGCGCAAGGGTTGAACGTTCCGGCCGCCGGCCCACAGGACCAAGGCCCGCAACACCAAAACCAAGAGGATTCCCGTGAGAGCGAGCCTGAGGCAAAAGATACTGGAGGTCTGCGACCGCAAGATTTCCGAGAAAGGGCCTGCCGTGGGCGTGTCGTTCTACGCGTTTTTCGCCAACAGGAATGACGATCCCGAGCTGCTGATGGAAGCAGCGGAATGGTGGATCAGGACCCACCGCCTCGACCATTTCGAAAAAGCCGCGAAGATACGGACGATGATCGAGGACATGGACCTCGGCTGATCAGCCGAAGTCGTCTGATGTCAGCACATACATGCTCTTGCGCGTGCGGCCGTAGGCCTTCGACGCAACATCGCGAATAACGCTGCTCTCGGTGTCGAACGTTGCGAGGTAGCCCGCTTCATCGGCGCTGGTTCGCGGCTGGATCTTGGTCATCGCATCGGCGGCGACCGAGAAGGAAATCTGGAACATCCCGTCATGGCCGACGAAGCGGATGCGCTTGCCGGCTTCGTCATAGCTTCGGCTGCGGTTGGGGAAGGTCAGGCTCATGTTTTTGCCTCCGTTGCGGCGGCCTTCTTGGTCGCCCGCTTCTTCTTCGGCGTCGGGTTCAGGGCTTCGGCGACGCGGTCTGCCTCTTCCTTGGCCAGGCGCAATGTCCTGAGCTTTGCGGTCTTGATCTCCCTGGCCTTCGCCTCGGACATGTACTCGGCGGTTGCCTTGTTGCGCTCCGCCGTCTTCTTCTGCTTGTCGACGAAGCGGGCTTCAGCTTTTTCCATGATCGTCTGGTTGCCGTCGGCCATCGCATAAATCTCCTTGGTGCTGGAATCGTGAAAATGAACTTGTCCGATAAATAGGCACTCGACCGGCAAAATTCAATTTTTTGAATTATTTGACCGCCTTCGGATATCACGAAACGGCAAGGCGAAATAATACTTTTCAATATTTATCGGGTCCGCGAATAATTTTTGGCACTCCTATCTATCGAGTGCCAAAGCGCCTATATGGGGGAAGCGGCCGCCTAAGCCGGCCCCAGAAAGAAGTTTTCATGAAGTTTCGGCCACTCCACGACCGCGTCGTCATCCGGCGCGCCGAAGGCGATACCAAATCCAAGGGCGGCATCATCATTCCCGACAATGCCAAGGAAAAGCCGCAGGAAGGCGAAGTCATCGCCGTCGGACCCGGTGCACGCGACGAAAACGGCGCGCTTGTGCCGCTCGACGTCAAGGCCGGCGACCTGATCCTGTTCGGCAAATGGTCGGGCACCGAGGTCAAGATCGATGGCGAGGACCTTCTGATCATGAAGGAAGCCGACATTATGGGCGTCATCGAGAAGAGCGTCGAAGCCAAGAAGGCCGCCTGACTGGTGCGCCGCGCCTTCCGCGCGGGGTTCGTCCACTCCAAATTCGAACGGGATTGAAAAAATGTCTGCCAAGGAAATCAAATTCGCCACCGACGCGCGTGACCGCATGCTGCGCGGCGTCGAGATCCTCACCAATGCCGTGAAGGTCACGCTCGGCCCCAAGGGCCGCAACGTCATCATCGACAAGGCCTATGGCGCGCCACGCATCACCAAGGACGGCGTCACCGTCGCCAAGGAAATCGAGCTTGCCGACAAGTTCGAGAACATGGGCGCGCAGATGGTGCGCGAAGTGGCCTCGAAGACCAACGACCTCGCCGGTGACGGCACCACCACCGCGACCGTGCTGGCCGCCTCGATCCTGCGCGAAGGCGCCAAACTGGTTGCCGCCGGCATGAACCCGATGGACTTGAAGCGCGGCATCGACCAGGCGGTTGCCGCAGTTGTCGTCGAAATCAAGGCGAAAGCCAAGAAGGTCAAGTCGTCGGCCGAGATCGCGCAGGTCGGCACCATCGCCGCCAATGGCGACGCAACCGTCGGCGAGATGATCGCCAAGGCGATGGATAAGGTCGGCAATGACGGCGTCATCACCGTCGAGGAAGCCAAGACCGCCGAAACCGAGCTCGACGTCGTCGAGGGCATGCAGTTCGACCGTGGCTATCTCAGCCCGTATTTCGTCACCAATGCCGACAAGATGCGTGTCGAGCTGGAAGAGCCTTATGTGCTCCTTCACGAGAAGAAGCTCGGCAATCTGCAGGCGATGCTGCCGATCCTCGAAGCGGTGGTGCAGAGCGGCAGGCCGCTGCTGATCATCTCCGAGGACGTCGAGGGCGAGGCGCTTGCCACGCTGGTCGTCAACAAACTGCGCGGCGGCCTCAAGGTCGCGGCCGTCAAGGCGCCGGGCTTTGGCGATCGCCGCAAGGCGATGCTGGAAGACATTGCGGTGCTGACTTCAGGCCAGATGATCTCCGAGGATCTCGGCATCAAACTCGAAAACGTCACCATCGAGATGCTCGGCCGCGCCAAGCGCGTGCTGATCGAGAAGGATACCACCACGATCATCGACGGCGCCGGCACCAAGGCGACCATCCAGGCGCGCGTCGCCCAGATCAAGGGCCAGATCGAGGAGACGACCTCCGACTACGACAAGGAGAAGCTGCAGGAGCGGCTGGCCAAGCTGTCGGGCGGGGTTGCCGTCATCCGCGTCGGCGGCGTCACCGAGTCGGAAGTGAAGGAAAAGAAGGACCGCATCGACGACGCGCTGAACGCGACGCGCGCGGCGGTCGAGGAAGGTATCGTGCCCGGCGGCGGCGTCGCTCTGCTGCGCGCCCGGTCGGCGCTGTCGGGCCTCAACGGCGCCAATGCCGATGTCACCGCCGGCATTTCGATCGTGCTCAGGGCGCTGGAAGCGCCGATCCGCCAGATCGCCGAGAATTCCGGCGTCGAGGGCTCGATCGTCGTCGGCAAGCTCGCCGACAGCAAGGACCACAATCAGGGCTTCGACGCCCAGAACGAGACCTATGTCGACATGATCAAGGCCGGCATCGTCGATCCGGCGAAAGTGGTGCGCACCGCACTGCAGGACGCCGGCTCGATCGCGGCTCTGCTGATCACCGCTGAAGCCATGATCACCGACGTTCCGGCGAAAGATGCCGCGCCTGCCGGTGGCGGCGGCGGCATGGGCGGTTACTAAGAACTCGGCCTGCCTGCGGGGGCGGCTTCATCGAAGCCGTCTTCCAGGTCTGAGCTGAATCCACGCCGGTTTTTGCAGCCGGATACGATCGCCGGGGGATCTCTCCCGGCGCACAGGCCTCTAGCCCAGGAGATCGATCCATGATCGTGTTCGCGCAGAAGCCACAGACGGTCGTCACGACCGAAACCACCGAGGAAAGCCGCTTCGACCGCATCCGCAGGATTGCCGCCGACAAGCACAGGAAATCGGATTCCGACACGGCAACGCCACAAAAGGGCGAACCCAAGCGCCCGATGTAAGGTTGCACCGCGCCGCTACTGGCCGTTCAACCTCAGCACCACACATCGCGCGTCAACGGCGCGAGCTCGATGCCGTTGGCCGAGCGTGGTCCAGCCAGACACCTTCCTGTCGGCAGTATCGGCGCGTCCGGTATTGTCATTATATTAGCCTAAGCGCATATTCATCTGGCAGTAGGCCCTTGGCCGCCAACGCGTCCCAGGGCGCCTGCAATTGTTCCGAAAAATAAATCACTCCGTGCCGCTCGAATTATGGAGCCGCACGAGACAATGACATTTGGAGGAAATACCCATGAAAGTGACTATCTTGGCAAACTATGCGCCTCATGCCGCCAAAGGATTGATGCAAGGCTCCGACAGGCAGGCTGCGGTCAAGGCGCTTTTCGAAAGCGTTGGCGGCAAGGTGAGCAGCGTGATGTTCACGCGCGGCATCTACGACGTCGTTGTCAATGGCGAGGTGCCGGACCAATCAGCGGGGATTGGCATGTCCCTTGCCGTGCGAGCGAGCGGCTCACTGACCGAGATGGTTGTATTGGAAGAACTCGACATGAAGGCAGTGCTCGCAGCCGCCAAAAAGGCTGCCGGCGCTTACAAACCCGCCGGCTGATGGACTTGCCTGCTTGATCAAGGCAGCACGGTTCGATGGACGTGCCGTGCTGCCGACTGACGGACAGGGCATCTTCTTGCGACTTTCGCGGCGACTGGAATTCAAGCTAGTATCGTCCGGTGGTCGTTTGGTGCAGAGAGCTTGCGGAAACGCAACCGCGATTCTGAACACGGAGACAAGCCATGTTTGCCGCCAAGGCCATCGACACCTCGGACAAGGCCGCGTTCTATCGCGACCTCGCCGCTCAGCTGAAGGCACTGCTCGACGGCGAGAGCGACTCGATCGCCAATGCCGCCAACACCGCGGCACTGATCTTCCAGATGGTGCCGGACCTCAACTGGGCCGGCTTCTATTTCCTGGCCTCGGACGAGGAGCTGGTGCTGGGACCGTTCCAGGGCAAGCCGGCCTGCGTGCGCATCGCGGTCGGCAAGGGCGTGTGCGGAACCGCGGTCGAACTCGGCACCTCGATGCTGATCAAGGACGTGCATGATTTTCCCGGCCACATCGCCTGTGATGCCGATTCACGTTCGGAACTGGTCGTGCTGCTCGAGGACGATGAAGGCGTGTTCGGCGTGCTCGATCTCGACAGCCCGCTGCCCGGCCGCTTCGACAAGGCCGACCAGGCCGGCATCGAAACGCTCGCGGCGATCTATGCGGCCGCGAGTTCGTTCGAGGATTGAGCGCGCATTTTTTTCCGGGCCGGCTGTCTAGGCACGATCCCCTAGGCGGAAGAACATCGCCAGCTTCAGGCTCGTCGCGATCCGTTCGGCCCGGTCGACGAACACCGCGGCGATTTCCGGCCCAAAGAGTTCGGCCGCCGTCTGGCTGAACATGGCCAGCCAGATGTCGAAATCGGCCTCGGTCACGTCCCCGAGCTTCAGGTGCGCCGGGACCGGGCGGCCATGATAGTCGCCCGTCTTGAGGATGACCGAGCACCAGAAGTCGGTCATCTTCTCGAGATGCGGTTCCCAGTCGCCGGGGATCTCGCGCGCGAAGATCGGTCCGAGACGTTCGTTCTTGCGCAGTCGCGCATAGAATTCGCGAACGAGCCTGCCGATCGCAGCGCGATCGACGCCTGCATGATGCAACGGCTTTTCCGGGGCCGGACGCGCATGATCCGCCAGCGACGATTTCAATGTCATTGCAGAAGTCCTGTTGTTGTCGTGATCAGGAAAGCCGAAGCCAGCGGATGGCGGCTTGCACGAGGTTGAGCCGGTCGCGCACGAGGCGGAATCCCAGGTTGTCGGGCGGCGTGCCGACGGCGCAACCGCCGCTTTTCCCGTCCCTGATGAAGTTCGACATATAGGTGCGATGGAAACCTTCCACGACATGAACGCCGCAATTGTCGATCGAGCTTGCTATGCCGGCGCCGTCGGCGGCTTCCGTCGTATGGACGTAACAGGTCGAAGTCCACTCCCAGACGTTGCCGGCAATGTCGGCCACCCCCTTGGAGTTGGGTCCAAATCCGCCCCTGATCCTCGGCTGCGGGTCCGGTTGCCGCCCGAGTGAAGCCTCGGTGCGATATTGGACGAGCCAGCGCTGCGCCGGGTTGTTGGGGTCGGTCTCGCCAGCCTCGATGTCGCCGCGAAAGCGTTCGCCCGCCGCATAGGCCCATTCCACGTCCGTCGGCAGGCGCCATGCCGATCCGGTCTCGGCCGAGAGCCAGTCCGCATAGGCCTCGGCATCGATATGGCTCACGCCCGTAACCGGAACATTGCCGCTGCCGCGGCCATCGGCCGGCTTGCAGGCGCCGGCCATGACGCAGCGCCGGTAGTCCGAAGCGCTTACCTGGTATTTCATGATCTCGAAGGGCTCTGCCACCGTTGCCCGCACCACGGGAGCACTGACGGGGTGGTTCTGCCTGAGGAATTCCCCGGGCAGCGGATGGGCGAACGATCCGGGCGCGAGGGTGACGAGTTCGGAGCGCGCCAGGAACTCCCGATCCGGCACCGGGAGCCAGCCGACGGCGCCTGTCGCGCCCAGCGTGAACAGCGCGCAAGCCAGACCTCCGAGAGCCAGGATGGGGTTGAGGGGCATGGCAGTTTTCCCGCGTTCGCGGCCCTGCAGGAATGTCGCAAGGCCGCGTCTACCTTAGGACCCGAGGCGGCAGCTAGGACGCAATCGCCCTTGGGGCTTCGACCTGCATCATCAGGTCGTCGTCCCAGCTTCCGTCGACCGTGAAATGCGCGGTCGCGCCGAGTTCCACCGCCTCGATCAGATTGTGGTTGACGTAGGCGTAGACGCCCGGCTGCAGGAATGTGTAAAGGGCAGCGCCGGCCGAACCCCCGCGAATGAACCAGGTTTCGAGGTCCTTTGCCGGCGGGTTCGCGAACTTGCCCTGTTCCCATACATGGTCGCCATGTCCACCAATCAGGTGCGGACGTGTGTCGCGATTGGCCTGCGAATGGACGATCAGGACAGTCTCGCCGACCTTGGCCTTCATGGCGTTCTCGCCGGTCAGCGATCCTGCCTTGCCGTTGAACACGACGTGGGTGGGGATCAAGCCACGCATGACCTTCACCGTGTCGTCGTAATTGTCGCCGGCCGAGTCATACTTCTTGAATTTACCCTGCTCGTCGCGGGGAATGTAGAAGTCGCTTTCGCCGATATAATAGATGTGGTCATAGCGGACCGGCTTGCCCTTGTCGTCCTTGAGCCCGTCGCGCGGCAGGATCATGATCGCTCCGTTCATGCCCGAAACGACATGCCAGGGGATCATCGGACCGCCGGGCGCGCAGTGGTAGACGAAGGTCCCCGAGCGCGTCGCCTTGAAGCGAAGCGTCGTCTGCTCGCCGGGATTGACCAGGGTCAGCGCACCGCCGCCAAGCCCTCCGGTGGCGGCATGGAAGTCGATGTTGTGGGCAAGCGTATTGGTGTCGGGGTTGATCAGCGTGAGTTCGACATAGTCACCCTCATGCACGACCATCAGAGGTCCCGGGATCGAGCCATTGTAGGTCATGGCGTTGAGCTGGGTGCCGTCGGCGTCGATCACCATCGGCTTCTCTTCTATGGTCATCGTGAATTCGACGACCTTGGGACCGCTTTTGGCCACCTGGTCGTGGGCATGGACGAAAGGCGGCGCGACCAATGTCACCTTCTCCCGCGGCAAGCCAGCGACTTCCTTGGCGCTGGCCATAGCCGGCATCGAGCCGACCGTCGCGACGGCCGCAGCCGCAAGAACAGACCCTAACAGGGCTTCGCGTCTCGTAAGCATTTCCCGCTCCTTTTTTTGAACCGTTCGATGCTTGGAGAATAAGCCTTTCCACGAGGACTTCTTTGCGCTGGCGCAAACTTGAGATTCATTTGTCTTGATCTGGTTCTGCCGGGGGAGCGATGCCTGTTCGGGAGACCGGCAACTGCCGGTGAATGGAAATGCCCGCACGGCGCCGGGCGCCAAAACGTCGTGTGGGAGTGACGGCGCCGAAGCCGCCACTCCCACAGGACTTTGCAATTCCGATGTCGAGCGCGGACAAAACCTGTCTGTCCGCCCGGCATTCGGCCTCGATCAGTTCGCCTTCGTCACCTGGGCAAACAGCGTGGGGAACACGGTCTTGGCCTTGCCGACCTGCTTGACCGCCTGCGCCGCGTCGAGGTTCACGGGCTTGCCGACCACGATCAGAGCCACCATGCCCATCCCGTAATGCGGGCTGCACTTGACGCCGTAGACGCCTTCCTGCGTCATGGTGACAGTGGTCGTTTCACCCATCTTGCTTTTGATTTCCTGGGCGCCGTCGGGGGCCATTCCCTTGATGGTTTCGACATTGTGGGTCTTGTCGCCAGGCACGAACTTGATCGTGTCGCCGGGAGCCGCCTTGATGAAATCAGGCTGGAAGACCATGGACCCCTTGTCTCCCTTGGTCAGCAGCTGCACGACGTGCTCTTCGGCGTTTGCGACGCCGGCAAGCGCAAGCAGGGCGGCGGCCGCGGCGATCAGGTGGAATTTCATGGGTAAGTCCTTTCTTGGGTGCATCACGGCTCAAACCGTTGCAGCCTTCTAGCCGACCGCACGGACAGGCGATTTGCGCTGGCGCAAACTGGCGCACGAAATATAGACTGGGTGCCGGCGTCATCTGGAGCCGTGGGCAGCGAGGGTTTGGGGTTGCCGCTTGACCGGTCGATCATCGCGAGGCTTTCGCTGTTCGAGGGCCTGGGGCCCGCGGAGCTGGACAGCATTCTGCGGGATGCCCGGTCCGTGCGCTTTGCCAAGGAAACTGCAATTTTCGAGCAGGAGGCCGAGGCGCGTTCGTTCTACGTGCTCTTGGCGGGACATATTCGCGTCGTGCGGACCACGCCCGACGGGCGCCAGGTGATCGCCCGCTACATCAGTGAAGGCGAGATATTCGGCGTTGCCGCCGCACTCGGCCGGCTGACCTATCCGGCAACCGCGATCGCCGCGGTCGACTGCGTGGTTCTGGTCTGGCCGAATGCCGTGTGGCCGGATCTGTCATCCCGGTTTCCCGTTCTTGCCGCGGGAACGTTCAAGACGGTCGGCGCGAGGCTGCAGGACACGCAGGCGCGCGTCATGGAACTGGCCACCGAGCAGGTCGAGCAACGCGTTGCCAGCGCGCTGCTGCGGCTGGTGAAGCAGACGGGGCGCAAGACCGATGCCGGCATCGAGATCGACTTCCCGATCTCTCGCCAGGACATCGCCGAGATGACGGGGACGACCTTGCATACGGTGAGCCGGCTGCTGAGCGCCTGGGAGGAACGCGGGATCATCGTCAGCGGCCGCCAGCGTGTCACCATCACCGACGCGCATCGCCTGGTGATGCTGGCGGAGCATCGGGACGGCTGACCGGCCCGCCGGCGATGGCGCGTTCAAGGCCTTTCAGGAAATCGGCTTCGTCAATTCGATGATCCCGGCAGGCCTCGGCGATCGAATGGAACGGGGCGATGTGGCAGCCCACGCAGTGCATGCCGTGCCGGATCAGCACGGCGATGCTTGCCGGCCATCGTCTCATGACCTCATCCATGGACATGTTCGGATCGATCCGCATGGGCGTCTCCTTCGTGGTTCTCCCATCCGTCGATCGTAGCAGAGGCGTTTGGCCGGTCGTTGTGCTGGCGCAAGGAAGGAGCGCGTCGGAAAATGGAATGAGATGCGGCCAGGCGAACAGCCGACGTCCCTGCGAACGCCGGTATGCGAACCTCGTGGAAAGCTTGCCGAGCTAAGCCAACTTCACCAGCATCAGGCTGAAGCAGCCGATGAACAGGAAGGCGCAGAAGGCGAGCGCCAGCGGGCGCAGGCCGCGCGAGCGCAGCTGCGAAATGTCGGCCTGCAGGCCCATGGCGGCAAGCCCCATGGTCAGCATGATGGTGGTGGCGAGTGCCATCGCTGATTTTACTTCGGCCGGCATGGTGACCAGGCTGTTCAGAGCCACGACGGCGATGAAGGCAGCAACGAACCACGGCATGGGCGGCCGTGCCGCCGATTGGTCGCGGCTGCCGCGCCGCGCCATCAGGCCGAGCGCGATGACCATCGGCGCCAGCATGGCGACGCGGGTCAGCTTGGCGACCGTGGCGATCTCGCCGGACTGGGTGCCGTTCTGGAAGCCGGCGCCGATGACCTGCGCCACCTCGTGGATTGAGGCGCCGGCCCATAGGCCGAAAGCGTGCTGGTCGAGGCCGAGCAGTGGCGCCAGCAGCGGGAAGCCGAGCATGGCGACGGTGCCGAACAGCGTGATCGAGGCAACGGCGTAGGTGACGTCCTCGTCGCGCGCATCGGTGACGATGTTGGTGGCGACGATGGCGGAGGCGCCGCAGATCGAGGTGCCGGCGGCAATCAACTGCGCCAGCTTGCGGTCGACGCCGATCAGCCGGCCGAGCGTGACGGTGAAGAGGAAGGTGGCGCCAAGCGTCGCCGCCACGATGCCGACGCCGCCGGCGCCGATCGAGACGACCTGGCCGAGCGTCAGCTGGAAGCCGAACAGCACGATAGCGAAGCGCAGCAGGCGCTTTTGCGAGAAGGCGATGCCGGCCTTGGCGTGCACCGGCGTGCCGAGCACGTTGGAATAGACCATGCCGGCGACGACGGCCAGGATCATCGGGCTGAACAAAGCGAAGCCGGAGACATTGTGCGCCGAGAAGGCCACGGCCGTGATCATCGCCACCAGCACAATGCCGGGGATAATGCCGTTCCACACCGAATCGAGCCGCTTGCGGCCTGCGGCCAGGTCTGCCGATATCAGGCTTTTCGGAATATCGTTCGCGATGTGGGTGGCGGAAGACAATGCAATGCTCCAGGCTGGTATTCCGGAGGAATGCCATTCCTGAAACGATCTTTCCAACGAATTGTTATGGTCATAATGATCGATTTTTACGAACGATCAGCAATCATTGACCAGCGTTGGCGCTGCCCCTCATCCGCCTGCCTGCCGTTCGTCTCTCGAAAAGCCAAGCAATTGGCTTTTGTCCGCTGTGCGGATCAGTCCTCAGCTCCCCGTACAACGGGGAGAAGGGAACTGGCCGCGTCAGAGCTGCGCCTCGATCGCCGCCTTGTCGATGACCGACCAGACGTTCCTGATCCGGTCGTTCAGAAATTCATAAAACACATTCTCGCTGAATGAGACCTTTTTGCCGTTGATGGGCAGGCCGAAGAAGGTTCCCTTGGGCGTGCAGTTGAACTGCAGGCGGCCGGCGATGAAGGGCGGGTCGGCAATCAGCAGCTGGACGTCGAAATAGAGATCCGGGATTTCGCGAAAATCCCGCTCCAGCATGGCGCGGTAACCTGACAGCCCGACACGGTCGCCATTGTAGTGGACCTCGTCGTGGACGAAGCGATGCAGCCTTTGCCAATCCTGGTTGTTGAGGCAGTCGATATAGCCTCGGTAGAGGTCAGTCTCGGTCACGGCGACGGCTCCGGGTTTTCTTCAATCGCGTTCCGGCAGGAAGATAGAACGGCTGCGAGCGCAGTCCAGTCGTTCTAGCCGCGATAGCGCAGCGCATCGACCAGCAGCGAGAAGGCCGGCGTCGCCTGGCGACGGCTGGGGTAATAGAGGTGGTAGCCGGGGAAGGGCGGGCACCAGTCTGCCAGCACCCGCACCAGCCGGCCGTCGGCCAGATGCGCGCGCAGCTGGTCCTCGGGCAGATAGGCAAGGCCGAGGCCGGCCAGCACCGCGTTCATGCGTAGCCTCGCCGTGTTGAAGATCAGCTGGCCCTCGACGCGCACTTTCAGTTCGCGCCCGGCCTTTTCGAATTCCCAGGCATAGAGCCCGCCATAGGTCGGCAGGCGCAGGTTGATGCAGTTGTGGGTGGTGAGCTCCTGCGGCGTGCGCGGCTTCGGCTGTCGGGCGAGATAGGCGGGCGATCCGACCACCGCCATGCGCATGTCCGGGCCGATGCGCACCGCGATCATGTCGTGCGCCACCTGTTCGCCAAGCCGCACGCCGGCGTCATAGCGCTCGGCGACGATGTCGGTCAGGCCGTAATCGACGATGATCTCGACCTTGATGTCGGGATAGTCCGGCAAAAGCCGCGCGATCGCCGGCCACAGCACCGCCTCGGCGGCGTGCTCGCCGGCGGTGATGCGGATGGTGCCGGCGGGCTTTTCGCGCAGGGCGCTCAGCGCGGCGAGCTCGGCCTCGATCTCGTCGAGCCTTGGCCCGACGGAGCGCACCAGTCGCTCGCCGGCCTCGGTGGGCGCCACGCTGCGCGTGGTGCGGGTCAGCAGCCGCACGCCCAGCCGCTCCTCCAGCGCGCGCACCGTGTGGCTGAGCGCCGATTGCGAGACGCCGAGCTGTGCCGCCGCCCGGGTGAAGCTTTTTTCCCGCGCGACGGCGAGGAAGGCGGTCAGCTCGTTCAGATTGTCTCGCGGCATTGATGAGCTCTCCTCATAAGTACATGCCGGATATAGCACCTAATCCACGCCAATCGCAGGCGCTAAATAGAGGCCATCACAATCGGGCTGTCGGAATCGGCGGCCCTGAAGGCCTGGGGCAGCGTGCTGTCCGGCGTCTAGAAGGAGAAACCATGGATATCAAGCGAAGCGGTTCGCAGCCTTCCGAGAAAGGTCCAGCCGACTACTTCACCGGCACGGTGCGCATCGACGCACCATTCAAGGGCAGCGAGCCGGCCCGCGTCGGCGGCGCCACCGTGACTTTCGAACCCGGCGCGCGCACCGCCTGGCACACGCATCCGCTCGGCCAGACGCTGATCGTCCTGTCGGGCGCCGGCCTGGTTCAACGTGAGGGCGGCCCGGTCGAGCCTATCCGCCCCGGCGACATCGTCTGGTTCGCGCCCGGCGAAAAGCACTGGCATGGCGCGGCACCGACCACGGCGATGACCCACATTGCCATCGCCGAGGCCCTCGACGGCAAGGTCGTCGACTGGATGGAGCATGTCACCGACGAGCAATACGCGGTTTGAGCAGGCATCAGCGCTTTGCGCTCGAACCGATACCGCAACGAAGGAAACCAAAATGATCGATAAACCAGTGCCGCACAGGAATCCGTTCTCCGATATCGCGCCCGCGCTCGGCAAATACACCGACGATGTGTTGTTCGGAGATGTCTGGAAACGGCCCGGCCTTTCGCCGCGCGACCGCAGCCTCGTCACCGTCAGCAGCCTGATCTCGAACTACCGGGTCAACGAGATGCCTTTCCACATGAAGCGGGCGCTCGACAATGGCGTCACCCGCGACGAACTCATCGAAACCATCACACATCTCGCCTTTTACGCCGGATGGCCGGTTGCAAGCACGGCGATCGGCGTTGCCCGCAAGGTTTTCGAGCAGGCGGATGCCGAGAAAAAGGAATAGGAAAATGCCTTGGTCGAAGGACGAACTCGAGAGGATCGCGGCAACCGACGATCTGCATATTTCGCCTTTGCGCGATGACGGCGTGACCCTGGGCACGCCGACCTGGATCTGGTCGGTCGTTGCCGACGGCGCGCTTTATGTGCGCGGCTACAACGGTCAGCAGTCGCGCTGGTATCGGGCCGCGATCAGGCAGAAGGCCGGACGCATCACTGCCGCCGGCCTGACCAGGGACGTTGCCTTCGAAGCAGTCGAGGGAACCGTCAACGCCCGCATCGACGACGCCTACCGGGCGAAATACGCAGCCAGCCCTTATCTCGCACCGATGATCGCGGCGCGCGCCCGCGCCGCCACAGTGCGGATCACACCGAAGGAGAATTGAAATGCAAAAGCGCACACTTGGAAAGAACGGTCTCGAAGTCTCGGCCATCGGCCTCGGCTGCATGGGCATGAGCCATTCCTACGGGCAGCCGATGGAGACGCCGGATGCCGTTCGCCTGATCCGCTCCGCGTTCGAGCGCGGCATCACCTTCTTCGACACAGCGGAGGTCTATGGGCCGTTCAAGAATGAAGAGGTGGTCGGCGAGGCGCTGCGGCCGATCCGCGACCAGGTGGTGATCGCCACCAAATTCGGCATCGACATCGCCGGCACGGCCGGACATGAGGGCATGGACAGCCGGCCGCAGCATATTCGCGACGTCGTCGAGGCCTCGCTCAAGCGGCTGAGGACCGACCGCATCGATCTTCTCTACCAGCACCGCGTCGATCCGGTCGTGCCGATCGAGGAGGTGGCGGGGACGGTGAAGGACTTGATCGGCCAAGGCAAGGTCAAGCATTTCGGCCTCTCCGAAGCGGGCGTGCGCACCATCCGCCGCGCCCATGCGGTGCAGCCGGTCGCCGCGCTGCAAAGCGAATATTCGCTGTGGTGGCGCGAACCCGAGGAGGCGATCCTGCCAGTGGTCGAAGAACTGGGCATCGGCTTCGTGCCCTTCAGCCCGCTGGGCAAGGGTTTCCTCACCGGCGCCATCAATGCCGATACAAGGTTCGACAGCAGCGACTTCCGCAACACCGTGCCGCGCTTCGCGGAGGAGGCGCGCAAAGCCAACCAGGCGCTGGTCGACGCGATCGTCGCGATTGCTGCGCAGAAGAAGGTGACCCCGGCGCAGGTCGCGCTCGCCTGGCTGCTGGCGCAAAAACCCTGGATCGTCCCGATCCCCGGCACGACGAAGCTCAATCGCCTCGAGGAGAACATCGGATCGGCGGCCGTCGCGCTGACGGCGGAGGATCTTGCCGACATCGAAAACGCGGTCTCGGCGATTGCCGTGCAAGGCGAGCGCTATTCGCCGCAACAGGCGGCCAGGATCGATCGCTGAGGCGGAAGGAAAATCCCATGACAGACAGCATCAAGAACAAGGTCGTCGTCATCACCGGCGCCAGCAGCGGGCTGGGTGAAGCCGCCGCGCGGCTGCTGGCCAAGGAGGGCGCGAAGCTGGTGCTGGGCGCGCGCCGCCTCGACCGGCTCGAGGCGCTGGCCGCCGAGCTTTCGCTGGGCAAGGACGCCATCATGCAGACCGACGTCACCGATGTCGGCCAGGTCCGGCGGCTCGTCGACCATGCGGTGAAGACGCATGGCCGCGTCGCCGTGATTATCAACAATGCCGGACTGATGCCGCATTCGCCGCTGGAACGTGGCAAGGTCGAGGATTGGGACCGGATGATCGATGTCAACATCAAGGGCGTGCTCTACGGCATCGCCGCGGCGCTACCGCACATGAAGACGCAGAAGAGCGGCCACATCATCAACGTATCGTCGGTCGCCGGCCACAAGGTCGGGCCGGGCGGCGCGGTCTATGCCGCCACCAAGCACGCGGTGCGCATCATCTCGGAAGGGCTGCGGCAGGAAGTGAAACCCTACAACATCCGCACCACCATCATCTCGCCCGGCGCCGTGGCGACGGAACTGCCCGACAGCGTCACCGAGCCCGATGTCGCCCAGGGCGTGCGCGCGCTCTACGACCGGGTGGCCATCCCCGCCGATTCCTTCGCCAGGACGGTGGTGTTCGCCATGAGCCAGCCCGACGAGGTCGACATCAACGAGATCCTGTTCAGGCCGACGGCGCAGGAGTATTAGGCGCGCGACGGGGACGTCTGACGCTCGTTCGCATCACGCCTTTGGCGATTGGCTGAAGCACCAACACTTCGTCATCCACGGGCGGAGCAAGGAGCGAAGCGACGCGGCGCAGACCCGAGGATCCATGCCGGGACTCCAACGCGCCACTACGGTTCGGAATCCTGCTCCGCTGCGCCTGTCAGCAAGGTCGCGGCATGGACCCTCGGGTCTCCGCGACGCCGCTGCCGCCCCTCGCTCCGCCGGTGGATGACGAAGGCGGGGGGCTTGGGCCAATCCCGACATCTTGACGCGCCGCGCCTCATGCTCCAGCTTGGCGTCATGTTCGCCCTCGCGCCCACAAATACACAGCGACGCCGCCACTGCACAGTGCGGAGCGGCGAGCTGATTGCGCGACGACAAAGGCCGGCAGGATAGATCCGGTTCGTTCGTTTCCAGCCCCGCCCGCGACACCGCCGGCGGGGGTTTTCATGTCTGGAGCATTGTCATGACCATCAATTCTTCCATCCGGTTTCGGCCGGCCGAACCCGCTGACGCCGCCGCGATCAGGGACATCGTGCGATCAGCCTATGGCAAATGGGTGCCGGTGATCGGCCGCGAGCCGCTGCCGATGCGCGCCGACTACGGGAAGGCCGTTGCCGAGCATCCGTTCGAGCTCGCTGTCGCCGACGGCCGCATCGTCGGCATGATCGAAACCATGCTGGCCGGCGATCATTTGTGGATCGAGAATGTCTGCGTCGCGCCGCAGGCGCAGGGCAAGGGGATCGGCCGGCTGCTGCTGGAGCGGGCCGAGCGGAAGGCGCTCGAAGCAGGCCGCCTTGAGCTGCGCCTGCTGACCAATGGCGCCTTCGAGGCCAATGTGTTGTTGTACAAAAGGCATGGCTATACGATCGACCGGGAGGAGCCGTTCATGGGCGGCATGACGGTCTATATGAGCAAGAAATTGATGCGATAGCCGGCAAATCGGAGGCATGGACAAGACGATGGCTGCCAGGGTCAAATTGAGGCAACTTCCCGGCTCGTACGCGATTTCGCGGCTCGGGGCGGGTGACGGCATTCCCGGCTGGGCGGACGGGCCGGGCTTCGTTAGCATGACCAGGACCGACGACGAGCTTTCGATCACCTGCCTTCAGGATCGTGTTCCAGGCACGGTCAAGCACGATGGCGACTGGGTCGCCTTCAAACTGCAGGGACCCTTTGCTTTCGACGAAACCGGCATCGTGCTGTCGGTCATCCAGCCATTGTCGGAAAACGAGCTGGGCATCTTCCTGGTGTCCACCTTCGACGGCGATCACCTGCTGGTGAAAGCGGCGGACCAGGAAGCGGCGCGACAGCATCTGGTCGGGGCAGGACACACGCTGCTGTAATCCATCCCATGCCGTCGAAAACGGCTGGGTTCTCTGGCCCAACGCCTCTGGCTCAATCACTGGCGCGCTGGCTCAACCACTTCGGGGGTTGCCTTTGACGGTGCGGTTCGCGCATCGTTATTTCTAGCTGGATATCACGGTTGGGCCGGCCCTGCGGCACCCCAAGGAGAAACCATGTCACACAATCTGCAGTTCTATATCGACGGCGCGTGGGTCGATCCTGTCGTGCCCAACACACTCGATGTCATCGATCCGTCGAATGAGGATGTTTTCGCGCAGATCTCGCTCGGCTCCAAGGCCGATGTCGACAAGGCGGTGGCCGCCGCCAAGCGCGCCTTCAATTCGTTCGGCTTCACCTCGGTGGAGGAGCGCCTCGATATCCTGAACCGCGTCATCGCGGTCTACAAGAAGCGCTCCACGGACCTGGCGCTTGCCGTGTCGCGTGAAATGGGCGCGCCGCGCCAGATGGCGCTCGACAGCCAGGTCGGCGTCGGCCTGGCGCATCTTGAGAAGATGGCGGAGACGCTGAAGACATTCCAGTTCCGCCACGCCAAAGGTTCCTCGCTGATCGTCAAGGAGCCGATCGGCGTCGTCGGCCTGATCACGCCGTGGAACTGGCCGCTGAACCAGATCACCTGCAAGGTCGGCCCGGCACTTGCCGCCGGCTGCACCATGGTGCTGAAGCCGTCGGAGATCGCGCCGCTCGATGCCATCATCTTCGCCGAGATCATCGACGAGGCCGGCGTGCCGAAGGGCGTGTTCAACCTCGTCAATGGCGACGGCCCCGGCGTCGGCCAGGCGCTGTCCAGCCACCCCGACGTCGACATGATGTCGTTCACCGGCTCGACCCGGGCCGGCATATTGGTGGCCAAGGCCGCCGCCGACACGGTCAAGCGCGTGCACCAGGAACTGGGCGGCAAGTCGGCCAACATCCTGTTCCCGGATGTCGACCTCGCCCGCGCCGTCACCAAGGGCGTCGCCGGCTGCTTCGGCAATAGCGGCCAGTCCTGCAATGCACCCACCCGCATGTTCGTGCCGCGCGACCGCCATGACGAGGCCGCCGGCTACGCCAAGGCGGCGGCTGAGAAGTTCGTGGTCGGCCCGGCCGACGGCGCCAACACCAAGCTTGGCCCCGTCGTCAGCCAGGTGCAGTTCGACAAGATCCAGGACCTGATCCAGGCCGGCATCGACGAAGGCGCGACGCTGGTCGCCGGCGGCCCTGGCCGCCCGGCCGAACTCAACCGCGGCTACTATGTCAGGCCGACGGTGTTCGCCGACGTCACCCACGACATGCGCATCGCGCGCGAGGAAATCTTCGGGCCGGTGCTGGCGATCCTGCCCTATGACACGGTCGAACAGGCGGTCGAGCAGGCCAACGACACCGTCTACGGCCTTGCCTCCTACATCCAGGCCAAGGACATCCAGAAGGCGCGCGACGTTGCGGCACGCATGCGCTCCGGCAATGTCTACATCAACTACCCGACCTGGGACGCCGGCCTGCCCTTCGGCGGCTACAAGCAGTCGGGCAACGGCCGCGAATATGCCGAATACGGGCTGGAGGATTTCCTCGAGATCAAGGGCATCGCCGGGTATGAGGCGGCGGAGTAGGGCACGACACAATGTGGCCGGCGGCAACGCAACGCCGGCTGAAACGGTTCATTTGTTGGCATCCAAGGCCGCCACGCAGGAATAGTTGGCGTGGCGGCCTTGTCTTTATACTTCACAAAATTATTGAAGCTCCAATTCTGTGCCTCGCAGTGCGCGACCGGCAGCGGCTCTGCCCGCACTTTCCGAACGGTAGCGCCGGCCCATGCCTGAAGAAGCATCTGTCGGATCTGAGCCCGGCCTGCAAGGCGCAGGTGCTGGGGGAGTAGAGTATCTCGCGCCGAGTCTGCAGGCGTGGATTCCTGATGGACGCGAGCAATGGCGGCGTCGATCATCTGCATCTTGCCGTCAGTCTCGCGCTACGGGCTTGGGCGTAAAGCTGAATTGGACCTTGTCGTTCAAACCTATGGCGACGTGGACATCTGCGGTGTCTGATAGGGAACTGAAAGTCATCTGTCTAAAGTCGGTGGTTCTGCGCGGACCGAGACCGACGGGTTCGGTGGAACTGATTCCGGCTGGATGGTCGAAGTCCGGTGGCCCAAAAGCCCCCACAACATCGTCCACCGTCTTCAGGCCGTTTGTCGCCTTCCTAAGCTTTTCAAATTCTTCTTTGGTCACATGCATGAAAAGCTCGTCCCTGCGTGAGTCTGGCGTTTGTCCGCCGCAGAAGATGCAGTGATAGATCAAGACCTGCTGCTGACCAGTTCCAACGATGTGATACTCATTGAGCTCAGCATCGAACACGATGGGAATCGACGGTTCCTTGGAAAGCGTTTCAAGTGCCCCGCATTCACATCTGGGAGCCTCGGAATTAAGCGCACTCACCAACTCATCTCCATGTCTGGTCGAACAATAGATAGGACACCCAGAAGCATCCCCAAATTTTTGGCAGAACGGGCGCTTGCAGCGTAACCCTCGGCTTCTACTTCGCATTTATGAGTTCCCGGCCTAGGTCTCGCTGAATTCTCCAAGAGCCGAGTCATCCCCTTTCCTTCTGGGCGTCGCCGAGCTGCGTGGGGAGAGGAACCCAAGTATGTTGCAGCTCTCATCCTTGCCAATTGGCAAATATATGCTATATCTCTGCCAACAGCAGGGTGAGCAACATGCAGCTTCAGTCCATCGTCACCACGCCGGCCGCGGTCGGGTCAGCCATTTCGGATGAAGAGGCGGGCGCGCTGGCGCGCACCACGGTCAATCTGTTCAAGGCGTGGAACCTGACGGACCTCGAGGCCTGCATCCTGCTCGGCGGCATGTCGGCGCGCACTTGGGCACGTTGGAAGACTGGGGCACGTTGGAAGGAAGGCGGCATCGGCCGGATCGACCGTGACCTGCGCACCCGCATGGCGCATCTGATGGGCATCCACAAGGGCCTGCGCTATCTCTTCACCGAGCCGGCGCGCGGCTATGCCTGGATCCGCAAGCCCAATGCCACGTTCGGCGGCCAGTCGGCGCTCGACCTGATGCTGCGCGGCGAAATCTCCGATCTCGCCGCCATGCGCGAATGGCTCGACGCGGAGCGTGGTGCATGGTGAGTGGGCTTGCGGTCCGGCGCCGCGTCCACTGGCCCCAGACGTTTCGCATCATCCGCTCCATCCATCCGCCGATCGACCTGTTCGAGGACATTGCCGATCCGCGCGACTGGGAGGCGCTGGCCGCCGTCGAGGAGAAGACCAATCCGCGCATAAGGCTGGAGATCGGCGACCTCGGCAAGGTCGCCGCGGCAAGACGGGTTTCCGGCCCCGGCGCCAGCTTCGTCATGGCGCCCTTCGTGCACTGCTCGACGCTGCGGCCCGGCCGCTTCTCGGATGGCAGCTACGGCCTCTATTATGCCGGCGACAGCGAGGATGTGGCGCTGGCCGAAACCATCCACCACCACCAGAATTTCATGCGTGCCACCAATGAGGATCCCGGCTGGACGGCTGACTTTCGTGTGCTGATCGGCAGCGTCGACCGCGACCTCGATGACGTCAACGGCGTGCCCGGCGTGCTCGACCCGGACGATTACACCGCCTCGCAGGCGGCGGGGCGGGCGCTGCGGGCAGGGGGCAGCGACGGGCTTGTCTGGAACAGCGTGCGCATGCCGGACGGGCAATGCATCGGCATCTTCTGGCCCGACGTCATCCCCGTGCCGGTGCAAGGCCGGCACTACTCCTACCACTGGGACGGCAAGCGCGTCGATTTCGTGCGCCAGCACGATACGGGCAAGGTGCTGGCGGTCACCTGACGCGATGGCGGCGCATTCGCCGCGGAGGCTGGCGCCCGGCCGCGCTATTTCCGGCATCGTGCCGTGTCCAGGGACCAGTTTGCTCCGATTGCCTTCGAAAATGGTATGGATTTCCTGCCATATCGGCTCTACCCGATCTATATATCGAGAGAGATCGATGCGAGGTGAAGATGGACCGCGACATCATATTGAAGGCACTGGCGCATCCGTTTCGACGCGATGTCCTGGCGTGGCTGAAGGAGCCTGAACAGCACTTCGCCGCGCAGGCGCATCCGCTCGAGATGGGTGTCTGCGCCAGCCAGTTCGACCATCGCGGCTTGGCGCAGTCCAGCGTCTCGGCGCATCTGGCGACGCTGGCATCGGCCGACCTCGTGACGACGCGTCGGGTCGGCCAATGGGTGTTCTACAAGCGCAACGAAGAAACCATCGCCGCCTTTCAGGCCGCCTTGTCCGATCTCTGACGATCCTCCCCCGATCCCCCGAATGCATGAAAGGCATTTCTCATGACTACCCTCTTTGATCCCTTGCGGGCCGGCGACCTGACGCTGGCGAACCGCATCGTCATGGCGCCGCTGACGCGCAATCGCTCGCCCAATGCGGTGCCCGGCGACCTCTCGGTGACCTATTACAGCCAGCGCGCCACGGCTGGTCTTATCGTGACGGAAGCCACCGCCATCAGCCATCAGGGCCAGGGCTACGCCAACGTGCCCGGCCTCTATGGCGCGGATCAGCTTGCCGGCTGGAAGCGTGTCACCGATGCCGTGCATAGGGGCGGCGGCAAGATCGTGGTGCAGCTCTGGCATGTCGGACGCATCTCGCACAACACATTGCAGCCCGGCGGCGGCAAGCCGGTGGCGCCGTCGGCGATCCGAGCAAACTCCAAGACGTTCCTGGTCAAGCCGGATGGCAGCGGCGAGTTCGCCGAGACTTCCGAGCCGCGCGCGCTCGAAACGGCCGAACTTCCCGGCATCGTCGATGATTTCCGCCGCGCCGCCAAGGCGGCGATAGAGGTGGCGGGTTTCGACGGCGTCGAGATCCATGGCGCCAACGGATATCTCATCGACCAGTTCCTGCGTTCGGGCACCAACCATCGCAGCGATGCGTATGGCGGGTCGATCGAGAACCGGACGCGCTTCCTGTTCGAGGTGGTCGACGCGGTCACGGGCGCTGTCGGCGCCGGCAGGACCGGGATCAGGCTGTCGCCGGTGACGCCCGCCAACGACGCTTCGGATAGCGATCCGCAGCCGCTGTTCAACCATGTGGTGACGGGCCTCGGCAGCAGGGGCCTCGCCTATATCCACATCGTCGAAGGCGCGACCGGCGGCGCGCGCGACTTCAGCCAAGGCGACAGACCGTTCGACTATGCGGAGCTCAAAGCCACCTATCGCAAGGCCGGCGGCACCGGCGCCTGGCTGGTGAACAATGGCTACGACAAGGAACTGGCCGAAAAGGCCGTCGGAGACGGCTATGCCGACCTTGTCGCGTTCGGCAAGCTGTTCATCGCCAACCCCGACCTCGTCAGCCGGCTGAAGCGCAATGCCGAACTGAACGCTCCCGACAAGGCGACGTTCTATGGCGGCGATGCCAGGGGTTATACGGATTACCCGACGGCGGCCTGAGCCGCCCATCTCAGACGGTTTGCCCTTTCGCTTCCAGCGGAAGGGCAGCCGCTCGCCCGGTCCATGATCGGACTGAATATTTGACCCGAACGGCGTACAGATCCGTTGCACCGCAACGCTAACGGCCGCCGGACTGATCGACGGCCTTTCGCCGCCCTCAGTGCCTTAAAATCTTGCTCAGGAAGGCGCGGCTGCGGTCGGTCTTGGGGTGTGAGAAGAACTCGTCGGGCGTGCCGCTTTCGACGATGGCGCCGGCGTCCATGAACACAACGCGTTGGGCGACCTTGCGGGCAAAGCCCATCTCATGCGTCACCACCATCATGGTCATGCCTTCCTCGGCGACGGCGACCATGACGTCGAGCACTTCCGAGATCATTTCGGGGTCGAGGGCGGAGGTCGGTTCGTCGAACAGCATGATCTTGGGCCGCATGCCGAGGCAGCGCGCGATCGCCACGCGCTGCTGCTGGCCGCCGGAGAGCTGCGCCGGATAGGCGTTGACCTTGTCGGCGAGGCCGACCTTGGCCAGCAGTTCGCGCCCGGCATGCTCGGCCTCGGCGCGCGGGATCTTGCGGACATGGATTGGAGCGAGCGTGACGTTTTCGAGCGCGGTCTTGTGCGGGTAGAGGTTGAAGGACTGGAAGACGAAGCCGATCTCGGTGCGCAGCTGCGTCATGTTGGTGGCGGGGTCGCCGACGCGCTGGCCGTCGACGACGAGGTCGCCATCCTTGATCGTCTCCAGGCCGTTGATGCAGCGGATCAGCGTGCTCTTGCCCGAGCCGCTCGGGCCGCAGACGACGACCACTTCGCGCGGCTCGACGCTGAGCGTGATATCCCTGAGCACGTTGAGCGCGCCGAACCATTTGTTGACGCCGCGAAAGTCGATCATGCCGGTCTTGGTCAGGCCTGGTTGGATCATGCCCGCTTTGGTCATAGTCGTTGGCCCTTCGGGGTTCGATGTCACAGCTGCACCTCGCCATGCGCCGCGCCCATGCGGCGTTCGAGCCGGCGCGCCAGCATGATCAGGGGATAGCAGACGATGAAATAGCCGACGCCGACGAGGAAGAAGACCAGCAGGCCGTTGGGCACGCGCTGCACCACCAGCCAGCCGACGCGGGTGAGATCGGTCAGGCCGATGGCCGAGACGACGGAGGAATCCTTGATCAAGAGCACATATTGCCCGACCAGCGGCGGCAGCACGATGCGCATCGCCTGCGGCAGCACCACCTGGCGCATGCGCTGCCAGCGCGACAGGCCGGATGCAAGGGCCGCCTCGACTTGGCCCGTCGGCACCGAACGGATGCCGGCGGCGACGATCTCGCAGATGAAGCAGGCAGCAAGGTTGGTCAGCGCGATGATGCCGGCGGTGAAGGCGTCGAGCTCGATGCCGAACTCCGGCAGGATGAAGAAGATCAGGAAGATCTGCACCAGGAACGGCGTGCCGCGGATGAGGTCGACCCAGGCGCCGATGATGCTGGAGATCAGCCGGTTGCCGCCGGTGCGCAGGATGCCGAGACCGAAGCCGAGCAAGGTGCCGAGCACCAGGCTGATCAGCGACAGCACCACGGTCATGCCGAGGCCGCGCAGGGCCAGCGGATAGGAGCCGGCGAGGCTGAGGAATTGTTGCCAGATCATGCGCGCGCCCCCGCCGTGCCGAGCCAGCGGCCGGAGAGAACGGCCAGTGCCTTCAGGCCGTAGTAGAGCAGCAAATAGAAGGCGGCGATGGTGAGAAAGCCTTCCGCCGGCATGAAGCGGTCGGAGGCGAGCAGTTGCCCGGCGCGCGTCAGCTCGGCGACCGAGATCAGCGACAGCAGGGCGGAATCCTTGACCAGCACGATCGCCTGGCCGAGCAGCGGCGGGATCGTCACCTTGAAGGCTTGCGGCAGCACGACCAGGCGCATGCGCTGCGTGTAGGTCATGCCCGAGGCGACGCTGGCCTCGACCTGGCCGCGCGGGATTGACAGGATGCCGGCGCGAATGATTTCAGAGATATAGGCGCCGCTGTTCAAGGACAAAGCGAGGATGCCGACGACGAGTTCCGGCAGCACGAAGCCGAGTCGCGGCAGGCCGAAATAGAGGAAATAGAGCTGCGCCAGCAAGGGCGTGGCGCGCACAGCGTCGATATAGGCCTTGGCCGGCGCGCGAAACAGCCAGCCGCGCTGCAAATTCATGGCGCACAGCACGATGCCGACGACGAGCGCGCCGACAAAGGACAGCGCCGACAGCCAGACGGTCGTGACCAGGCCCTGGCCGAACAAAGGCAGGTATTCGACGATGGTGCGGAAACTGAAATTTTCGAGCATGGCGCGCAGCGGTGTGAGTAGTGAGTAGGCAGTAGGCAGTAGGCAGTAGGCAGTAGGGGAGTGTGTCGGAATGGAATGGCTATTCACCACTCACTATTCCCTACTGCCTAATTCCTATTCGCTAATTCCTCAGTGGTCTTTCTTCCAGGCGTCGGAATTCACCCAGTAGTCGAGGTTCTTCTGCAGGCGGCCGTCGATGGTGACCTGATTGAGGAACAGGTTCATCCAGATAAGCAGGTCCGGCTCGTCATAGCGGGTGGCGAAGGCAAGCGGCTCCTTCGACAGCAGCTCCGGCATGATGGTGAAGGTGCCGGCCGGATAGGCGGTCGACTGGCCCTTGACCGCCGAGACGTCGTTGACGCCGCAATCGGCCTGGCCGTTGTTGACCGCGTCGAGCAGCAGCGGACCGCCGCCCTTGTAGCTCTTGATGTCGGCATCGGGGAAGGCGGCCTTGGCTTCCTTCTCACCGGTGGCGCCGAGCAGCACCGCGATCTTGGTGCCCTTGGCCTTGCAGTCCTCGGTGGTCTTGAACTTGCTGTCGGCCTTGGTGAAGACGGTGCTGCCCGTGTACATGTAAGGCGTGGTGAAGGCGACCTTCATGCCGCGCGCCAGCGTCGGCGTCATGTCGGCGACCAGAAGATCGGCCTTGCCCGACAAGAGCGCCGGGATCAGGCCGTCCCAGTCGAAGTCGAGGAAGGTGATCTTCACACCCATTTCCTTGGCCATCAGCTCGGCGAGTTCGACCGAACTGCCGGTGCGTTCGCCATTGGCGCCGACAAGCGAGAAGGGCGGACCTTGCGTCTGCACGGCGACGCGCAATTCGCCGCGCTTGGTGATCTCGTCCAGCGTTCCGGCGCTGGCGGCAGCGGTCAAGCCCGCGAGCGCAAGTCCGGCAATGAAAAGTCTGGCAATCTTCATTCTGGCATTCCTCCCAGTTGTTGTTTGCCCGCGGATTCCCTTGGGCGCTTTTTTTGAGCGGCGGCGCCGTTTGCCGGCGGCGGCCACCGTTCGAAAATCCTCAGTCCCAGGCCACCGTCTCGGCAACCTTGATGCCGCGTTTGGCCAGTTCGTCGAAGAAGGGTTCGTCGGGCACGTCGAGCAGCGGGTTCAAAAGGCCCGGCGTGGTGATCTCGCGCCGCGCGAGCATCTGCGCTACGATGCTGGCGGGATAGCCAACGCCGAGGCTCATGCCGAACAGGCCCGAGGTCAGGTCGCGCTCGATAATCAGGTCCGATGTCACGGTCTTGGCGCGGCCGCCTTCGAGGCCGGAAAAGACATTGCGCATCACGCAAAGGTCCTTCTCGCCGGGGCCGTATTGCAGTTGCGGGCCGAGCAGCCGGCCGAGGAATTCGCGCGGGCTGCTGGAGGTGCCGGGCACCTTGTCCTCGGAGAGAAAACCAAGCTCCTTCAACGGCGCCCAGAAGGCCGACCATCCCGGCCAGCGCAACGTGTAGCGGCCGGAGCGGCGCAGCCCGTTTGCGGAGGGAAGCATCTCGACATAATGCAGCGCGTCACCATTGGGGAAGGCTTCCAGCCGGCCGAGGCCGGCGACTTCGATCTCATGGATGAAAGGGCTGTCATGCTGGCGCGCGGCGGGTACTTCGACGCGCTTGCCGTCCTCGATCATGACGCTGTCGCGGTTCTGGCTGACCAGGACCATGTCGAAGTTCCAGCTCACCTTGTAGCAAAGCGGCTTGGCCATCGCCTTCGGCTCGGGGATGCCGCCGCAATAGGAATCGATTGATGTGATCGCATCGAACTGTTTTGCGGCGCGGGCGTAGAGCACGAGGTCGATGCCGGGGTCGAGCCCGCATTCGGTCATGATCGAAACACCGGCGCGTTCGGCTTCCGGCGCCAGATCGGCGATGGCCTTGCCGTAATTGGTGGTGACCAGCGGCGTGCGGGTCGCGATGGCGGCTTGCACCGCCTCGCGCATCAGCGGCTGCGGCAGCAAATCTATGACGGCGTCGGCGTCAGCCAGCACATCGGCCAGCGCCGGCCCGATCGCGCCGTTGGGCATGACGAAGCGCACGCGGGAAAGGTCGGTCAGATCAGCCAGCCGGGCCGCGCCGTCCGGCGTGGTATCGACGCAGATCACCTCCTCGACGCCACTGGCGACAAGATCGGCGATGGCCGCCCGGCCTTGCAGGCCGAGGCCGCCGAGAACCGCGATCCTCATGCCGGCTCCTTGCGGTCGTCCGACCAGCAGCCTTCCGGCAGGCTGACCCATTTGTTGCAGGACGCCATGACGACGAAGGTCTCGCTGCGCACGACCTCGCCCGGCTCGCCGGCGCCGGGGATCAGTTCGCTGGTGACGCGGTAGAGATCGGCGACGTCACCGGCCACCGTCACGTCGACGATGATGTCGAAGCGCCCGGTGACCACCGAAGCCGAGTTGACGAAGGGCAGTTCGGAAATGCGCTGCGCCAGTTCACGGGCCCGGCCGCGCCCCTGGGCATTGATGCCGACAATGGCCGAGATCAACTCGGGCCGTTCGGTCAGGTTCAGCAGGCCGACGATCTTGAGCAGGTTGCGGTCGAGCAAATTGCGCAGCCGCGAGCGCACCGTGGGCACCGAAATCGCCAAGATCTCGGAGAGCCGGTTGATGCCCGGCTGCGCGTCCTGCGACAGCTGTTTCACCAGCCGCCGATCGGTCAGATCGAGATGTTCCCGCAAAGTGCCCGTCTTTCACAAATGAGAGAAATAGACGCTATTTTCTTTCTTATGTGAAAAGATACTATGGGAAATTTTTGATAACAGCAAGGCCCGTATAGCCTCTGGGCTGTGACCATCTCTTCTTCCATGCAGGCAGGTGGGATCAAGCGCCTGGTGGTAGACCTGTCGAAGCCGACGCAGGGGCCGCTCGAGGGCGCGGCGCATGGGCTGGCAAGGCGTGGTCTTCGCCTTGCTGTTGCATCTTCGAATTCAAGGGGATCAGGCGAGCTCGGTGGGCTCCGGCGTGGCGCGCAGGCGGCCGACATCGCGCACCGGCGGTGCGCCGAAGAGGCGGGCATATTCGCGGGAGAACTGGGAAGCGCTTTCATAGCCGACGGAGAAGGCGACGCCGGCCGCATCGCCCGACGTGGCGAGCAGGCGGCGGCGCGCTTCGTTGAGGCGGATGCGCTTCTGGTACTGGATCGGCGTCATCGCCGTGACCGCCTTGAAGTGGCGGTGGAACACCGAGGCGCTCATGCCGCCCATGCGGGCAAGATCCTCGACGCGGAACGGCTCCGCATAGTGGTCGCGGATCCAGGCCAGCGCGCGGCGAATCTGCGACAGGCGGCTATCGGCCCCGGCAATCTGGCGCAGCATGGCGCCTTGCGGCCCCTGCAGCAGCCGAAACAGGATTTCGCGTTCGAGCAAGGGTGCCAGCACTGGGATTTCGGCCGGATGATCGATGAGCTCCATCATGCGCAGCCACGCATCGACCAGCGCCTCGTCGGCCCGGCTGACGGCAAAGCCATGGCCGATCCGCGCCTCGGCAACGGGGGGCATGTCGAGCAGCAGCGGAGCGATCAGCGTGGTGTCGAGGGCCAGGCTGACCGAGAGGTAGGGATGCTGCGGGCTGGCCTGCAAAACCTTGCCGACGGCCGGCACTTCGACCGCGGCAATGAAGTAGCGGCCGGCGTCGTAATGCAGCAACTGATCGCCGATCATGACGGATTTGGCGCCCTGCAGGACCAGGCAAAGCCTTGGGTCGTAGAGCCCCAGCAACGGCCCGGTCGTCGCCTCGCCCTTCATGATGGCCACGCGGGGAATCCCGGTTTCGGTCAGCCGGCCGCGCGCATGCCGCATCACCAGCGCTTTGAGGTCGTCGAGCGATTTCATCACAGCCTGTAGATCGCATCGGAGCGGCCGGCAATCAAGCTCCCGGCAGGAATAGGCAAGAACTCACCAGTTTTCGGCACGCGGCGGCCAGCGGTCCGCCCCATCTCTGCCGGAGACCAACCACAGATCAAACTGGAGATGGACATGACCGACAAGACCGCACTGGTGACCGGTGCCAACAAGAGCATCGGCTACGAAACCGCGCGCCGGCTGGGCGAAGCGGGCTACAGGATCTGGCTGGGCAGCCGCGACAGGGAACGCGGCGAAGCTGCGGCGGCCGAGCTCAGGCAAAAGGGGCTTGATGTGCGCATGCTGGAAATCGACGTCGCCAGCGACGCCAGCGTCGAGGCCGCCGCGCTGCGCGTTTTTGAGGAGGACGGACGCCTCGATGCGCTCGTCAACAATGCCGGCATCCTGGGCTCCATGCTCGCTCCCAGTGAAGAGCCCATAGCCATCATCAAGGATGTCTACGAGGTCAACGTGTTCGGCCCGATCCGTACCACGCAGGCCTTCCTGCCGCTGCTCAAGGCTGCCCCGCGCGCCAATGTGGTGATGGTTTCCAGCGGGCTGGGGTCACTCGGCGGGTTGACCGATCCGGCCAGTGAATTCTATGCGATCAATATCCTTGGCTACAACAGCTCCAAAACGGCGCTCAACGCCGCCACCGTTGCCTTCTCGAAGGAGTTTGCCGCAGCGGGTATCAAGGTCAATTCGGCCGATCCCGGCTATACCGCGACGGACTTCAACGGACACAGCGGGTACCGCACCGTGGGGCAGGCGGCCGAGATCATTGTTCGCTTGGCGACCCTGGACGAAAACGGTCCGACCGGCGGCTATTTCTACGATGAGGGTCCGTTGCCCTGGTAACGGCCCGGCAGGCCACCCGTTTCGGCTCCGGCCAGGGCCGCGGCCAGCAGCTTTGCCTGCGGTGTCAGTTCGTCGAAGCTGCGGGCGCAGAGGTTGAGCTGCCGCGTGGCCCAGTCGTCGCTGAGCCGCAGGCTGCGCAGCGTGCGGGCCGAGCGGCGGGCGGCACTCTCCGGCACGATGGCGATGCCGGCACCTTGCGCGACCAGCCGGCAGACATTGTCGAGGCCGGGCACGCGAATGCGGATGTGCAGATGGCCGCCCAGGCGCGCGGCCTGACGGGTGATGTGCTCCTGCAGGGCATGGCCGAGGCTGAGGCCAACGAAGGATTCGCCCAGCATGTCGGCGAGGCTGGCGCTATGCCGGCCGGCAAGCCCCGGCCAGTTCCGCGCGGCGATCACCACCAGCCGGTCGACGAAGAACGGTTTCTGTTCGAGATGCGAGAGGCCGGCCCAGGTCGCGGCGATGCCGAGATCGGCCGCACCGCTTGCCACCGCCTCGGCGATCTCGTGGCTGGGGCGCTCGTCCAAATCAATGTCGATGCTGGGGTGGGCCACCAGGAAGGCCGGCAAGGTATCGCGCAAAAGCTCGGCCGTGGCGGCGGTGTTGGCCACCAGCCGGACACGGGCGCGCAGGCCGCCGGCATAGGCGCCGAGGTCGCCGGCCATCGCCTCCATCTGGTTCTGCACGGCGCGCGCATGATGCAGCAGCGCCTGGCCGGCCGCCGTCGGCACCACGCCGCGGCGGCGGCGTTCCAGCAGCGGCGCGCCGAGCCGCTCCTCCATGCCCTTGATGCGGGCGCTCGCCGAAGCCAGAGCCAGCCCGGCAAGCTCGGCGCCATGGGTGATGCTGCCGCGCTCGGCCACCAGCAGGAACAGCCGGAGATCGGTGAGATCGAAGCGCATTTCTTGCTCCCTGCGAGGTGCACGGCGTTGGCTTCAGCCTTCGTCCTGGACGAAGGCTGACAGCGCAACTTCCACATTGTGCGCGGGCCCGATGTCCGTCAAATCTTTTGCGATGGAGATTTGCGATGAGCGAAAAAGCGACGGGCCGGCTCGGTATTCTTGAAGGCATGGCGATCGTGCTTGCGGTCGCCGTGGCCTCGCTTGCCATGGCGCAGGCACAGCCTGGCCCGCGCGGATGCACGACGATTGTTCCCGCCAGCCACGATGCCGTGCCGGCAAAACCGGATGCCGATGCCGCTGACATGCTGCTGCATGATTGATCCCGTGGGCATGCTCAGCGCCGGCTCCATCGCCTGGATCGGCGCGGTCTTCCTCGCCGCCGGTTTCGTCAAGGGGGTCGTCGGCATGGGCCTGCCGACCGTGGCGATGGGCCTGCTGGCGGTGACGATGCCGCCGGCCGAGGCCGCCGCCTTGCTTCTGATCCCGTCACTGGTCACCAATCTCTGGCAGTTGTTCACCGGCCCCGCCTTCGGCGGCCTGTGCAGGCGGCTGTGGACGATGATGGCCGGCATCATGCTGGGCACCGTCGCGGGGGCAGGGGTGCTCACAGGCGCGCATGCGGGCGCGGCCTCTGTGGGGCTTGGGGCGGCGCTGGTGCTTTACGCCATCCTTGGCCTGTTCAAGCTCAGCTTCACCACGCCGGCGCGCCACGAGGCCTTGATGTCACCGCTGGTCGGCGTGGCGACGGGGCTGGTCACCGGCGCGACCGGCGTCTTCGTCATCCCGGCGGTGCCCTATCTGCAATCGCTGCGGCTGGAGAAGGAAGATCTCATCCAGGCGCTCGGCCTGTCCTTCACCGTCTCGACGGCGGCCCTTGCCATCGGCCTGTTCAGGACGGGCGCGCTGGCATCGCCGACGGCGCAACTGACAGGCTCGATCCTGGCGCTGCTGCCCGCGCTGGCCGGCATGTTCATCGGCCAGGCGCTGCGGCAGGCGATGGGCGTCGAGACTTTTCGAAAGGTGTTTCTTGTCGGGCTGCTGACGCTGGGAGTTTATCTGGTGCTGGAGGCGTTGCGGTGAGGTTGGTCTCACTCGGCAATCGACCGGATAACCCGCGCCGGGTTTCCGCCGACAAGCGTGTTCGCGGGAACGTCTTTCGTGACCACCGAGCCCGCCGCGACGACGGCGTTTTCGCCGATGGTCACGCCGCCGATCACCGTAGCGCCGGCGGCGATCCAGACGTTGCGTTCGATGACGATCGGCTTCGCGTTGGTGAAGGCGCGGCGCCGTGACGGTTCGAGCGGGTGGCCTGATGTGATGAGGCTGACATTCGGCCCGATCAGCACGTCGTCGGCAATGTCGAGCCCGCCAAGATCATAAAAGGTGCAGTTCTGATTGATGAAGACATTGCGCCCCACCCGGGTGTCGGCCCCGCCGGTCGCGTAAAAGGGCGGGATCAGCAGGAAGCTGTCGTCCACTTGTCTGCCGATCAGTTCGCTGAACAGGGCGCGGACCTCGTCCGCGTCGTTGAACGTCAGACGGTTGAGACGGGCGGTGATCGCCATCGTCCGCTTGACGTCCACCAGCATGGCCGCCGATTCCGACGTTCTCCCGGGGATTATCCTGGTACGATCCTCATGCGCCATTCGTCGTTTCCTCACAGGCCCGGTCGAACGAATGTTGGCGCGCGATGGCCGCGCCGGGATGCGCCCCTTGGCTGTCTACTTGAGCATGATTCCGAAAGCCGGTTCCAGCTCTCGGGGTCACACTAACTCTTTGTTTTAACGCAATTCCCAAGGGAAAGCGCTTTCGCGCTTTTCCCGGCAAAACCGTTTTACACTTTTCCTGGAATTGCTTTAGCGCACGACCAGCACCGGGATTGCGGTGTAGGACAGCACTTCCGCCGTCTGGCTGCCGAGAAGCAGCTTGCCCAACCCGCGGCGGCCATGCGAGGCCATCACGATCAGGTCGCAGCCTTGCGCCTGCGACAGTTCCAGGATCGCCTCGGCGGGCCGTTTGTCCTCGACATGCACAAGCTTGGCGGACACGCCGGCCGCATCGGCCGAGGCCTTGCACTTGGCCAGAACCTCCTTGCCATATTTGCGCGCCTCTTCCTGGTAGACCGCCAGTTCGTCGCCCGCCGCATAACCGGCCATTGCGCCGCCCCAGGCGAAGATGGGGAACGGTTCCGAGACCGTGACGAGGGTGACGGCGGCGCCGATGCCCTTTGCCAATGTGAGGCCATGGGCAACGCCCTTGTCGGCCAGTTCCGATCCGTCGGTGGCGATAAGCAGATGTTTGTACATGATGATCTGACCTGTTGTGCAAGGGCTGGCGCCCTTGGGGTGGCGGGAGCCTTGGTGCGGCTCCTCCTGATATAGTTGCGCCGCCGGTCTGCTCACAGGGCCAGCGTCATGTGGATCAGGGCCAGGCGAGGAAGCGTGCCGCGGCGATCTTCCGGTATCCCTGTTGGCCTTTGCTCGGTTGTGCCGCGACCGAGGTTATTGCGACGAAGAGCGGGTGCCGAAGACCACGCGCGGGAAGGTCGACCTTAGTGGCTACCTTACGAATTCGTATATCCGCGGCGAGGCGGCGGTAAGTTACGACATCCAACATTGAGATCATCCGCTGCCTTTGACTGACACGTCCCACCGAGAATACAGCAAATGATGATTGCCATGGGCGCTCCGCGGCCATTACGGCCAACAGGCCCAATAAAACGGTCGCCCTCCAAGTTTCGGCGCAAGCTGAACAATTGGGTGCATGAAAGCAAATGGGCGGCGCTTCGGTGGATGTTCCGGCGCGATATCGCCGCCATTCGATCGGCCCTCGGTGCTGAGCCGTTCACTGCAATCCTTGCTCAATATCCCGACATTGCGCTGAAGCCGGTTCGGCCGTATCTCGCCGCCAATTTGATGCGTATCCATCGTTGTGCAGCCGTCATTGGTCACTACACTGCGGCGGCGCGTCTTTTGACCGAGGCCGCCCTGGTCGAAAGCCACACGCGCGGTCGTCATCTCCTGGCAATGTCGACCGTTGCCGGTGAAGTCACGGTGGAACTGACGGGCCAGGCAGGTTTGTACCGAGAGGGGGAATGGCGCCTTCTCCTGCGCCTGGAAGGACGTCCCGTCATCGAAATGGCGCTCGCGATTGTGGACCGGTCGCTTCTACGTCTCGGTGGCGGCGGCAAGATCCTCTATATCGGCGCTCTGAAGTCGACGTCGACCGGTGTGCAAGGTCTCGAGGATTCCCGGATACTGACCAAAGCCATGGAAGGTCTGCGGCCGAAAACCCTGCTGCTCCTGGTCGCCCAGACTTTGGCATCCTCACTCAAACTGCGTGGCCTTGTCGCGGCATCAAACGCAGGCCACGTCTTTTCGAGGGACTATGCGCTGCGCCGCCGCATCACCGCGGACTATGACAGCTTCTGGGTGGAGTCCGGGGGTAGGCCAATACGTCGGACGATGTATGCCTTGCCCCTGGTGAAGGCTCAACGCGATCCAGCCGACTACAAGCCGAACAAACGGGCGCAAATACGCAAGCGTCAGCGCCGCGAGGTCGAAATCGCGCGTTCTGTCAGCGAATCCGTCAGGCTGTTGCTCCGAAGCTGAACGCCTTGCCGGGCCTGCATCCAGCCAGGTGGCCCACCGCAGGCGCTGGGCAGCTCGCCGAGCATGCCCGGCGGGCCAATCGCGAAACGGTATGATCCTTGGCTTAGAACGGTGCCGCCGGCAGCTCCTGGGTGCCTTCGAGCTTCACAGCCTGGAGTTCGTTCGCGTCATAGCCAAGAGCCCGCAGGATGGTGGGAGCTACCTGCGTCGTCTGCACCAGAGCTGGCACCGACCTCGGCTTGAGCGAAGGACCGCTGATGAGAAGCGCCACGTTGCGATCGTTCGCATTGGCGCCACCGTGCTCGGCAATCTTCGAGCCGGATGTGTAGACCACACCCGGATTGACCGTGGCTATGAAGTCCGGCGTACGGCTGTCGGTGGCCGGATCCTGATAGGCGAGAGCAAGGGCATTCGGCGGCTGGATCTGGGCGATGCCTTCAGCCTTGCTCGATTTCTCGAGATAATCCTGCGCGGCCGCGAGGTTTTTGACCCTGTCTTCCGGCTTGAGCCAGATCAGCGCGGCGTCGTCGGCGATGTGGAAGGCATAGCCCGGTGTCTTCGTATAGGGATCATCGTCCAGTGGCTGGAACGACGCCGGGTCGATGGGCGACTGGCCATGCTTCGAGGCAAGTATGATCAGGGTCGAATTGGCGAGTTTGTTGTCCTTGAGTGCGGCCATCAGTTCGCCGACAGCGCCATCTACATAGGCGAGCTGGCCGGCGAGACCATTGCCAGGCGTGCCGCTGGCATCCAGATAGCCGCCCACCAGACCGGCCTCGTCGCCGGGACCGGCCTTGGGAAGCTTCTGGCCCACGCTCACCGCCTGGAAATTCATGCCGAAAAGCGTGGGAACCGCCGCGGGATGCGAGCCGGTGCTGTCGAGGCCTTTGATTTCGTTGAGCACCGCCTGGACCCGCGCTTCATCGAAGTCGCGCTCGGCCTTGAAGCTTCCCGTCGTCTTGACCTTGGTGCCGGGGATCAGGCTGTCCTGTTCCAACGCGTAGAGGTCGTCGATGCCTTTGCCCGAAGGTCCGTTCAGCCATTCATAGGCGGGGTGCTTGTCGGACCAGGCCGTGCGGCCGCCATGCGCTCTCACGATTTCGAAGACGTTGTTGACCCGCACGAAATCATGCGGATAGACCACCGAGCATTTGCCGTTGATCAGCGTCATCGGCAGCTTTGCCGGGTCGATCTGGCTGCGGTAATCGCCTGGCTTGCCACCACCATCAAGGCGCGTCGAATCGACGTCGATGTTCTCGGCGAAGGCCACCTCGGCACCCGGCTCGCCCTTGCAGTCCGAAGCCGGCGCGAAATAGGTGCGGTCGTAGCTGTCGTCGTAGAACACGCCGGTCGATTTGGGTGTGCCGCCGGTTACCTGTGCCACAAGGCCAGGAAACGAGTCGGACGGGGCGCTGGCGAGCGCATTCGGATAGAAAATCCCGGTATCGGCGAGCGCGGCGAGCGAGCTTTTCGGATTTGCGGCGACATAGTTTGCCAGATCGAGCGCATGAAGCCCGTCGACGCTGATGAGCAGTACGTGCTTGTAGGGCGCGGCGATGGCGCTGGAATTATACAGCGCGCCAGCCAATGCCGCCGTCAGCGTACCGGCAGCCAACGCCAGAGATAGTGTTTTCATTGAAGTGTCCCTCGTCTCGCAGCCCGCGATGGATCAAGGATAGGCGAGTGCACATGACAGGTTCATGAAAACTCGTTGGCAAAGGACCTTACGGATTGGTAAGCCAGCGGTGATGCACAAGAACCGCCGCCGCCAAGCTGCGAAACGCAGGCGGCGAAGCGGCGCTCAAGTGCCGCGATGGCCGCCGGGTCTTTCGCTCCCTTGCGCCGACCGCTACAGCTTTGGCCCGACATCAACGAAGGGCCGAGCGTATGAGCAGCGCGTATCCGCAAATCCATCTGGTCCGGCATGGCGAGACGGCGTGGAGCCTTTCGGGGCAGCATACCGGTCGCACCGACATGCCGCTGACGCCGGCGGGCGAGGCCGCCGCGCGAGGCGTGGCGGAGCGGCTCAAGGGTCAGTCGTTCTCGGCGGTGTGGTCGAGCCCCTCGCAGCGCGCCTACAACACCAGCGTGCTGGCCGGCTTTGGTGCGCAAAGCGTCAGAAACGACGATCTGCAGGAGTGGGACTACGGCGCCTATGAGGGGCGGACAACCAAGGAGATCCTGGCCGAGCGGCCAGGCTGGAACGTGTTTCGCGACGGCTGCCCGCAAGGCGAGATGGCCGCCGATGTCGGCGCCCGCGCCGACCGGATCATCAAACAGCTTCGCGAAGCCGGCGGCTCGATCCTGATCTTTTCCAGCGCGCATTTCCTGCGCGTGCTCGCCGCCCGCTGGCTCGGCCTGCCGCCGGAAGGCGGCGCGCTGTTCGTGCTCGATACGGCCAGCATCAGCGTGCTCGGCTACGAGCATGATCTCAGCGAGCCGGTCGTGCGCAAGTGGAACCTGAAGTAGCGGTGGCAGGAACGCTGGCTCAGCGAGAAACGCCTTCGCTTCGTCATCCACAGGCGGAGCAAGGAGCGCAGCTCCGTCGCTGAGACCCTAGGATGACGACGTGTTGGGTGGCTTTGGCCAATTCCCGACGCCAGGCGCTGAACCAACTCAAACCGCGCGTCCACCTCTTACTCATCGAACTTCCGGATCGCTTCGGCCGTCACCGGCGTGAAGAAATTCACCAGATTGCCGTCGGGGTCGCGAAACAGCAGCGAGCGGTTGCCCCAGGGCATGGTGGTCGGCTTCTGCACGGTTGTGTCCCTGATGAAGTCCGACAGCCTGATGAATTCGGCATCGACATCGTCGACGCGGAATTCGAGGATGGCGGTGTGGTTGTCGGCCGGGCGGGCGATGTCGCCGCCGAACAGCATCAAGGTGCGCGTGCTGCCGATCGCCAGCGTGCAGGAAGGGGTCGCGAGTTCCGCGAAGTCCTCGGTGTAGACCGTCACCGGCATGCCGGTGATCTCGCCGTAGAAGCGCACGAGGCGCTGGACATCCGAGGTGATGATGCGGATAGAGACGAAATTCATTATTGGCTCCTTGATCGTCGAAGCCGCGGCCGGGCTTCCCGGCCGATCTATAGGCCAAGCCTCCCGCCAGCTTTCTGTCAGCAGAAGTGGGCGACGGCTACGCTTCCGGTCCGGACCAGACCGGCGGCAGGCCGAAGGCGGCGAACAGGCCGGGGCCGAGCGGGGCGACATAGACCGTGAGTGAGGCGATGGCGCCATAGGCCGGCTCGATGACATGAAAATCCGCCGGGCTGATGCCGAGATAGGCGGAGATGCTCGAAATGCCGCGCTGGCCGACGCCGGTGCCGGCCATGATGCGCATCGGCGCCAGCGCCATGAAGCGCAGGCCAAGGCCCAGCCGGTCGGCCTCCTTCTGGCTGTGGGCGGCGAGGAACATCTGCATTTGCTTGGCGCCGGAATAGCCGCCGGAGTTCGGCGGTCCGCCGCTGAATGCCGCGCCGCCGGAGATCAGCACGACGCGGCTGCCCGCCTTCAACCGGCCCTGAAGTGCTGCCCTGCAGAACAGGAACGATGCCTTGACGTCCGTCTCCCAATTCGCCGAGAAATCGTCCCAGCTCTGGTCCTGGATGCAGGCCGACGGGGCAAAGGCGCCGGCGCAGATCACCAGCACGTCGGGCTGCAGCGCGGCGAACACCGTGTCGGGCGCCGTGTCCTGCGTGGCGTCGGCGGCCAGCGTCCTGACTCCAGACGCCTCCCAGGCGAGCTCCTTCAGGCTTCCGCGCCGCGGGCGACGGCAAGCACATATGCGCCTTCGCCGAGCGCAGCTTCCACGATCGAGCGGCCGACACCCCGGCTGCCTCCGACCACGACGACATTTTGACCTTGCAACGATCCCATGGATCACCTCGCTTTTCCGGCCCGGACAATTCCGGCGCCTGTAGGTGAAGACAGGGGAGGCGGGCGGAAATCATCGGTGGGGCGGCGAAAATCTTTCGCGGGCGCGGATCAGGCGGCTCTCATTCGTTCGCCGGTTTGTCCAGGACATGATTGGAGCGATAAACTGGACGGCCCATCGCCGATCTCTTGGGCGCAACGAAAACCTGGGAGGAATGGATATGACGACACTGTTCGTGAGACATACCGTGTCCGACTACAAGGCCTGGCGCAAAGTCTATGACGGGTTCGCTCCGGTTCAAAAGGCCAACGGCGTGAAGGCCGAGGCCGTCTATCAGGCGGCGGACAACCCCAACGACGTCACCGTGACGCATGATTTCACCAGTGCCGCCGAAGCGCAGGCCTTCATCAAGAACCCAAAATTGAAGGAGGCGATGGCGAGCGCCGGCGTGGTCGGCGCGCCAAGCATGTGGATCACCAACAAGGCTTGATGGGCCGCCGCCCATCTCCTCGTTCCAACGCAAACTCCCGACGGAAAACTGAGCCTGGGCCGCTTGCGGTCTGGCCGGCGGGACGCTTGCTCAGCCGCCCAGCAGCGCCAGCTCCTCCGGCGTCAAATGCCGCGCGGTGCCCTTGGCGAGGCCGCCCAACGGCAGCCGGCCGATGGCGATGCGGATGAGGCGCTTGACCTCGATGCCGTGCGCGGCGAGCAGCCGGCGGATGTGGCGGTTGCGCCCCTCGTCCAGCACGATCTCCAGCCAGGCGGTGCGGCCGCCGCTGCGCAAAAGCGCGATCGAATTGGCGGCCAGGGTCTCGCCGTCGACGCTGACACCCGCACGCAGCGTTTGCAGCATCGCTTCGTCAGGCACCGTGCCGACCTGGACGTGATAGGTCTTGGGCAGATGCGAGGCCGGGTCCATCAGCCGGTTGGCGAAATGGGTGTCGTTGGTCATCAGCAGCAGGCCTTCGCTGGCCTTGTCGAGGCGGCCGACCGGCGAGACAAAGGGCAAATCGAGTCCTTCCAGGCAGGTATAGACGGTGTCGCGCTGTTGCGGGTCGTCGCGGGTGGTGACCAGCCCGCGCGGCTTGTTGAGCATGACATAGACCTTGCGTTCGGCAACGACAGGCGCGCCGTCGACGACGATGCGGTCGCGGTTCAGGTCGACGCGCAGCGCGGCATCGCGCGCCACCTTGCCGCCGACGCGCACGCGGCCTTCCGCGATCAGCACCTCGGCCTGCGTGCGCGAGCACAGGCCGAGTTTCGACAGCGCGCGGTTGAGGCTGACGCCGGGCGGCTTGGTTGTGGGCGATGTCGGTCGTGCTGCCATTCTGCTGCGGGTCGGTCCTTTGTATCGGACAGATGGCATGGGAGGCGCGGGAATCGCAAGCGATGGCCTTGTCCTGGATCAAGGTCGCGGTCGGCAGGCAATCGTGTAAGCGGTCCGACAGTCGGGCGGCCGCTTACACGGCGTTCCCGACCAGCGCGCCGATGCCGGCGGTGAGCGCCATGGCGAAGGCGCCCCAGAAGGTCACGCGCAACGTTGCGCGAAGGATGTTGGCGCCGCCCGCCTTGGCGCCGATGGCGCCCAGCAGGGCAAGGAAGAGCAGGGACGCAATCGACACCGCCAGGACCAGCATGGAGGCGGGCGACACCAGCACCATGAGCAGCGGCATTGCCGCGCCCACACTGAAGGTCGCCGCCGAGGTCAGCGCCGCCTGGATCGGCCGCGCCGTGGTCATTTCCGAAATGCCGAGTTCGTCATGGGCATGCGCGGCCAGCGCATCCTTGGCCATGAGCTGGTCGGCGACCTGGCGGGCCAGGTCCGTCTCCAGCCCACGCTTGACGTAGATTTGCGCCAACTCCTCGCGCTCGAATTCGGGCTGGGTCGCGAGTTCCTGGCGTTCGCGGGCGAGGTCGGCATTCTCGGTGTCCGACTGGGAGCTGACCGAGACATATTCGCCGGCCGCCATCGACATGGCGCCTGCCACCAGGCCGGCTATGCCGGCGACCAGAACCTGCGAAGCCGGCGCTGCGGCCGACGCCACGCCGACGATCAGGCTCGCGGTCGAGACGATGCCGTCATTGGCCCCCAGGACGGCGGCGCGCAGCCAGCCGATGCGCGACACCTGGTGGTTCTCGACATGCAGCCGGCTCATGCTTTTCTCCTGATCTTGCCTTCGAGTTTCGTGGCGGCGGCGACTGTATTGGAAATCGTGCCGTACTTGCGGACATTCTTGTGCAGCAACTCCAGCCGCTGGTCGGTTTCATCGGTGTCGACGACAAGCTCGTAGTCGATCGAGGCAATCCCCGGCGGGCTGTCGCGCCGAACGGCATGCAATGCGACCATGACGCCGCGCAGTTTGAAACCGAGCATCGGGGTGACTCGTTCGATGCCCTTGATCATGCAGCCGGCGATCGCCGCCAGAAGCAGTTCGGCTGGATTGAAGGCATCGGCCCGGCCCTCGAGACTGGTGTCGAGAACGAGTGCGGCGTCCTTGGTCGTGGCTGCGCTGCCTCGTGCATCGGTCCGTCTGGCTTCGACGCTGTATTCGAACATGGGGCCACCTGCTTCGCCGCCCGCGGCGGGCGCCATTCAGGCGTTTCTAGCCTCTTTTCAGGACTCCGGTTTTGATCCACGTCAGAATCCGGCCCTGCTGGCCCCGCTCACGTGCACGGCACCCCGCTGGTTGCGGGCGAAGCCGCCATTGTGAAGGCGATAGTGCCTCAACCGGCCTGTTGAGCCATGACGATGAAGTTGCCGCAGGTGTCGTCGAAGAAGGCGGCGCTGACCGGCCCCATGCGCCGGGGCGGCCCGAGAAATTTCACGCCGCGCCCGGCGAGGCGGTCGAAGTCGGCCTGGATGTCGCGGCTGGTGATCAGGGCCGGCGGGAATTGGGCATCATGGAGCGCTTGCTGCGCGGCACGCGCCGGCGCATCGCGATTTGGCTCGAGAACCAGTTCAGCGCCGTCGGCCTCGTCCGGAGACACCACCGTCAGCCAGCGGGCCTTGCCGCCGTCGTAATCATGCTTTTTCACGAAACCGAGGACCGACGTGTAGAAGGCCAGCGCCTTGTCCTGGTCATCGACCTTGATGAGGATATGACGAAGCCGCATGGTCAAATTTCCTTTTGTTCGCGTCGGGTCAGCGTCCGCGCTCAATCCCGCCCGTTGAAGAACGCCGTCAGCACCGGCGCATGCGCGGCGGGTTTCAGCATGTGGTTCTGGCCGGCCAGCGTCTGGTAGCGCGCATTGGGCAGGGCCTGTGCCAACGCCTTGTTGCCATGGCGCATCCACGACGGGCTTTTTCCGCCATCGGTCACCAATGTCGGCACGCCGAGCGTGGTCCAGCGTGCGGGATCCAGCGGCTTGCCGAGCTGGTCGCCGGCGACGATGGCGCCGTCATAAGGCAGCGTATGCGCCACTGCCTTGAGCTTGCGCCAGATCGGCGTCAGCTTCATGACGGCGATCAGCAGGCCGGGCATGCCGACCGATTTGAGGAAGGCGCTCACGGCGTCGCCGCGCCTGTCGTCCGCGATGGCTTGGCGGATCGTTGCCCAGTCGCCTTGCGTGGTCGTGCGGCTGTCGTCGACGATCAGCGGCGCTTCGTAGAGCGCAAGCCGCCTGATGCCGGGCAGGCGGGCTGCCGCCATCAGCGCCAGCATGGCGCCGGAAGACATGCCCCAGACATAGGCTTCGCCGCCGGCCGCCCGCAGCACGGCCTCGATGTCATCGATCTCGCGCTCGACCGTGTAAGGCGTGGTGTCGCCGCTGTCGCCACGGCCACGGCGGTCGTAGCGAAAGACGGTGAAACCGCCTTCCAGCGCCTTGGCCAGCGGGCCGCTTGGACCCATGGTGCGCGAGCAGAGCGCGCCGTCGACGAGGATGAGCGGATGGCCCTGGCCGCGCCGCTCGCAGGCGATCGGCGTTCCATCCCGCGACAGCACGGCTTGCGTGATCGGTTTGGCGTTCTCAGCCAGCATCGTCGGCTCCCTTGCCTATCAGCAGTTCCAGCCGGTCGAAGCTCTGCATCCAGCCGCCGCGCATGCCGAGCGCCAGCAGGCGTTCGCGGTCGGCGGCAGTCGCCAGCGTCACCTCGAAATGGACATGGGTGCGCACGCCGTCGGGCGTGAAGCTCACCGTGTGGTGGCTCCGGCCCGGCGGCTTGCCGGCCCATTCGCGGATTTCAGGATCCGGTTCGTCGTGGTAGCTCAGCCTGGCGTTCTCGACGACTTCGAGATAGCTGCCCTGGTTGCGGTAGAGCGCGCCACTGGCGGTCAGCATGTCGATGCGCCAGCGGCCGCCGACGCGCACGTCGAGCACGCAAAGGGGAATGGTGCAGTCCCTGATGCCCCACCATTGCGCCACCAGGAGCGGATCGGTCCACAGCCGGAAGACGCGTTCGACCGGCGCGTTGAAAATGCGCTCGATGGCAAAGCTGCGGTCGGCGGTTGCGGGCGCGGTCATTCCGGCCTGTCCGCGCCGCGCCGCAGCAGGTCTTCCATGCGGTCGAAGCGGCCTTCCCACAGCTTGCGGTAGTCGTCGAGCCAGCGGTCGATGTCGCGCAGCGGCTTGAGCTCGATGCGGCTGAGATGTTTTTGCGCCGCCCGGCTGCGGGTGACGAGGCCGGCCTGCTCCAGCACGCCGACATGTTTGGAGACCGCGCGCACGGTGAGCGCGAAGGGCTGCGCCAGTTCGGCAACCGACGCTTCGCCGTCGAGCAGCCGGGCCAGTATCGCCCGGCGCGTGGGATCGGCGAGGGCGGCGAATGTGTCGTCGAGGGAGGTTTGATAAGCCATTGCGGAACCAATCAGTTCTGGAACTAATTGGTTCTATAAATGGTTTTACCTGAGCCGTCAACGCGCTTTACGGGACTGGGAGAGCTCGGGGAAATACGGCGTGAAGCCCCAGGCTCCTGTCTTTTTGTCCGCGATGCCGTTCAGCACTTCGAGCGCGTCGGCCGGCAACTCCAGTTCGGCCGCCGCCAGATTTTCCCTGAGGCGGCCCTTTTACGTGCGCAGCACCCGGTAGATCGCGGGGATGCCAGCACCGTCAGCGGCGTCGAGGAGAGGCCAGGCCGAACAGCAGCGAGATCGCCAGCTCCTGGAAGATCGGATCGGTCAGGATCACCGCCGCGCCGATCATGGCGGCAAGCGCGGTCAGCAGGATCGGCTTGAACCTGATCGCGCCGGCTTCGATCAGCGGCGCGCTGGTAGCATGGGGTGCCTCGTTTCGTCTCCGATGGCCAAGCGCTGTCTGGACCTCATGTTGCCACAATCGGGAAATGCGATGGAACAGGCATCAGCAATGGGTCCAACACGTTGAAGAGCACTGTATTTCGTACCCTCGTGGCGCTCCTCGGTACGGCGTTGCCGGCGCGGGCAGATGAGGCATGCATGGCCAATATGGGACGGTTTGAGCTCGGGCAATATGCCTGCCTGAGGGTCGGCGAGACGAGCCACCTGGCTCGCTGCGAGGTCAACCTCGATATCTTGTCCTGGAACGAGGTGCTTGACCATTGCCCAGGCGGCACCGCGCCGAAACCCGTGGCGGCTACGTCTGTTTGCCGGGCCAACGGCAAGTTCATCCCGGGCGGCGGGTTTGCTTGTCTCGTCGTGGCCGGCAGTACGCACCTGGCGCGCTGCGACACCGTGCTCAATGCTCCGTCTTGGACCAAGGTGCAGGAGGGATGCCCCGGCGCACCGCTGCCGGAAGCCACTCCGGATGCCCAGGTGCATCCTGGGCTCAAAAATCTGTTGTCAGGTCCTCGCCGCCTGTTTGAACGGCTGCGAGACGCACTCTGAAGTCAGTGACGATTGGCGGTGGCGCTGTGCTGATCCTGGTTTGGCTGGACCGCCTGTTTGGCGTGCAGAGATTTCGCGTGATCCATGTGATAATCCGGCCCCCCGTCACCTTCACGTGCGCAGCACCCGGTAGATCGCGGGGATGACCAGCACCGTCAGCAGCGTCGAGGAGGCCAGGCCGAACAGCAGCGAGATCGCCAGCCCCTGGAAGATGGGATCGGTCAGGATCACCGCCGCGCCGATCATGGCGGCAAGCGCGGTGAGCAGGATCGGCTTGAACCTGATCGCGCCGGCCTCGATCAGCACCTCGCTCAACGGCCTGTCGGGCGACGCCGCATGGCGGATGAAGTCGACCAGCAGGATCGAATTGCGCACGATGATGCCGGCCAGCGCGATGAAGCCGATCATCGATGTGGCCGTGAACGGCGCCCCGAACAGCCAGTGCCCGCCGAGGATGCCGATGAAGGTCAGCGGGATCGGCGTCAGGATCACCAGGGGAACCTTGAACGAGCCGAACTGGGCGACGACGAGGATGTAGATGCCGAGCAGCGCGACGCCGAAGGCCGCCCCCATGTCGCGGAAGGTCACCCAGGTGACTTCCCATTCGCCGTCCCACAAAAGCGTCGGCCGGCTTTCATCCTCCGGCTGGCCGTGCAGCGAGATCGCGGGCTTCGGCAGTCCGGTCCAGTCCTGCACGTCGATGGCCTTGCTGACGGCGAGCATGCCGTAAAGCGGCGCCTCGAAGCTGCCGGCAAGCTCGGCCGTCACCATTTCGGCGGCGCGGCCATTGTGCCTGAACACCGGGAACGAAGCGCGCTCCGGCGTCACCCGCACGACATCGCCGAGTTCGACGACGCCGCGGTCGCCAGGCAGGACATTGGCCGGAATGGGGGTGGTCAGGAAGCGCTCGTCGAGCGTCCTTTCGCCCTTCGGCCGCTCGATGCGGATCGGGATCGGCTGGCGGCCACCGCCGCGATGCGAATAGCCGACGGTCTTGCCCCCATTGAGGATGGCAAGCGTGTCGAAGACGTCGCTTTCCTCGACATGGAAGAACTCCGCGTCGTCGGTGGAAATCGTGGCGCGCAGCCGGCGTGCCGGCTGTCCCCAGGAATTGTCGACGTCGACGATGAAGGGCACGGAGCGGAACGCCGTTTCGATCCTGGCGGCGACCTTGCGGCGGGTCTCGCCGTCCGGTCCGTAGATCTCGGCCAGCAGCGTCGCCATCACCGGCGGACCGGGCGGCGGCTCGACCACCTTCAGGCTGGTGCCTTGCGGTACGGGGATCGTGGCGATGCGCTGGCGAACGTCGAGCGCGATCTCATGGCTGGAGCGGGCACGGTTCGCCTTCGGCAACAGGTTGAGCGCCACGTCGCCTTGCTGCGGCTCGGTGCGCAGGACGGCATGGCGGACGAGGCCGTTGAAGTTGAAAGGTGCCGCCGTCGCGGCATGTGTCTGGACCGATCGGACCTCCTTCAATTCGAGAACCCTGGCGGCGACGGCCTGCGCCACCGCATCGGTGGCTTCGACGGAAGACCCTTCCGGCAGGTCGATGGTCACCGACAGTTCGGACTTGTTGTCGAAGGGCAGGAGCTTGACCGTGACATGCTCGGTGTAGAACAGCGCGAGCGAGCCCAGGGTCAGCACGCCGACGACGAGCAGGAAGGCCCAACTCGCCTTCTTCGAGGCCAGGATCGGCCGCGCGACGGCGGTGTAGGCGCGGCCGAGCGGGCCGCCATTGCCATGATCCTGATGGGCATGCACCGGCGCCCGCCCGGCAAGTTTAAGCATCAGCCACGGCGTCACCATCACCGCAACGAAGAAGGAGAAGATCATCGCCGCCGAGGCATTGGCCGGAATCGGGCTCATATAGGGGCCCATCATTCCCGAGACGAACAGCATCGGCAGCAGTGCGGCGACCACGGTCAAGGTGGCGACGATGGTCGGGTTGCCGACCTCCGCCACCGCCTCGATTGCCGCCTGCCGGCGATCGCGGCCGCCGCCCATGGCCCAGTGGCGCGAGATGTTCTCGATCACCACGATGGCATCGTCGACGAGAATGCCTATCGAAAAGATCAGCGCGAACAGCGAGACGCGGTTCAGCGTGTAGCCCATGACGCGCGAGGCAAACAGCGTGAGCAGGATGGTCACCGGAATGACGACGGCCACGACCATCGCTTCGCGGCGGCCGATGGCGACCCAGACCAGTACGATGATCGAGATCGTCGCCAGGCCGAGATGGTAGAGGAGCTCATTGGCCTTGTCGTTGGCGGTCTCGCCGTAATTGCGCGTCACGTCGATCGAGATATCGCCTGATATCAGCCCGCCCTGGAGCAATGCGACCCGGTGCAGAATGGCGTCGGCGACGGCGACCGCGTTCGATCCCGCGCGCTTGGCGATGGCGAGCGTGACCGACGGCACGCGCTCGACACCAACGCCGGCCCTGGTGACCGTCGACACCAGCGTATCGCCGGCGTCGGTGGCGAAGGCGACGTCGGCCACGTCGCGGACATAGACGGGGCGGTTGTCACGCGAGGTCAGCAGCAGGTTGCCGATCTGGTCTGGCGAGGCCAATGTCTCGCCGGCGACGATGTCGATCTGCTCGCCCTTGTCGCGAACACGTCCGGCGGGAAAGGCCTTGTTGGCGCCCGACACCTTGGCGGCGAGCTGCTGCAGGGTGACGCCGTAAAGGGCGAGCTTTTCGGGGTTCGGATTGACGCGGATGATCTCACCGGTGTCGCCGACCAGGTAGGTCAGGCCGACATTGTCGATCTTGGCGATCTCGGTGCGGAGTTCGCGCGCGACGCGGGTGAGGTCGTTGGCCGTCATGCGCGCGGCTGCCTGCGGCTTCGGCGACAGCGTCAGCGTGACGATGGCGACGTCGTCGATGCCGCGGCCGACGATCAGCGGCTCGGGCACGCCGACGGGAATGCGGTCCATGTTGGCGCGCACCTTGTCGTGGACGCGCAGCACGGCAGCGTCCGACGAGGTGCCGACGATGAAGCGGGCGGTGACCATCACCTGGTCGTCCCGCGTCTGCGAATAGACGTGCTCGACGCCGTCGATGCCCTTGACGATCGTCTCCAGTGGCTCGGTGATCAGCTTGACGGCGTCGTCGGCCTTCAGCCCGTCGGCGCGCACGAAGATGTCGACCATCGGCACCGAGATCTGCGGTTCCTCCTCGCGCGGCAGCGTGAGCAGCGCCACCAGCCCGAAGGCGAAGGCGGCGACCAGGAACAGCGGCGTCAGGGGCGACGCGATGAAGGCCCGCGTCAGCGCGCCGGCAATGCCGAACGAGGCGGGACCTTTCATGGCGTGACCACGACGTCGCCAGCCGCAAGACCGGTCAGGATCTCGACATAGTCGCCGTCGGCGCGCTTGGTCCGCTCGCCCGCGACCACCGCGCGCTCGACACTGCCGCCGCCTGCGGCGACGCGCACGAAGTCGATCCCCGAACGGGTCTGGATTGCCGAAGCCGGCACCAGCAGCGCGGAGCGCTCGGCGACCGGCAGCTCGACCAGGACACGGGCATCGATGAAATTGGTATCGAGATCATCGACCTCGACGTCGGCGATGACGCGGCCATTGTCGATCTGCGGATAGATCTTTGCGAGGCGGCCGGGGGCCTCCTTGCCGCCGGCATTGATGCGGATGGCCGCGCCCTCTCTCAGCGACCCCGCGTAACGCTCCGGAACGGCAAGCCGCAGGAACACCCCGCCGCCGCCAATGGTGGCCACAACCTCACCGGCCATGATGACCGCGCCACGCGTCACCGGCACGGTCAGCACGCGGCCGTCGCCAGGCGCAAAGACATCGCCCTCGGCGCCCTGCTGCACGATCACCGAACGCTGCGCCTCGGTCGCGGCAAGCTGGTTGCGCGCGACGTCGACTTCGGTGCGCAGCTGATCGAGACGCTGCGCGGTCATCACGCCCTTGTCGACCAGCGTCTGGCCACGGGTAAGTTCGGACTGCGCCGTCTCAAGCTGCGCCTGCAAGGCACGAAGCTGGGCGTCCAGAGCGGCGACCTGAAACGCGATCTTGTCGTCCTGGACGGTCGCGATCTTCTGCCCCGCCTTGACCAGTTCGCCCTCCGTGACGGCCAGATCGACGACAAGGCCGCCGATACGGGCGCGCGCAGGAACGGTGTCGCGTGCCTCGACACGGCCATAGACCGCCTTCCATTCGGTCACCGTCGTCGGCGCCAGTGTCAGCGTGCCGGCAAACGCCGGAGAGGCCGCCAGCAACGCGGCGAACAAAAGAGGCATGCGCATGCGGATCTTCCTCAGAACGCGCATCCCGGCTTGATGCCGAGCTTGCGGAAGACCATCGCCGCGGGGCAGAAGCCGGTGAACGCCGACTGCAGCATGTTCAAGCCGACGAAGACCGTCAGCCATACGAACAGCGGCGAGACAAAGGCGGTGAGCACGACGGACAGCAGCACCATGACGCCGGCGAAGGCGAGAACGGAACGGTCGAGGGACATTGTCATCTCCATTTGTATATGATGATATCTAAATATATGAATATTACCACTGACCGCAAGAGGCGATGCCAGATTTGTCGCTGACGGTGCACCGCGCCCGCCAACCACCGTCCGCAAAGGCTAGCGCGGGTCAGGCTCCCGGGACGTCGGTCGATGCCTCGACCTTGATCTGCTTGAGCTTATCGATCCCAAGCGCCTGCAGTGCGAGGCGCTCATAGAAGGGTTCGGACTTGCCGGCCCTTATCTTGTGCAGGAAATACTTCTCGAAACCGACCTTGGCGGTGTGCACCCATTTGCCGGAGGACGACCAGTTGACATTGCGCGGCGGGATCTGCGGCTGCGCCACGAAGGCGACGCCGGAATCGCCGAAATCGGCGAGGCAGACCGCATTCCATGTGCCCTGGGCGTCAGGCTGCTTGCCCTCCACCAGCCGGCCGATGTTTCGCGCCGTCGCCGTGACCATGGATTCGATCATGAAGCCGGTCTTGGGCACGCCAACGGGGACCGGCGTCTTGCCGATCGGCGGGATGGCGACGCAGACGCCGACCGCGAATATTTCGGGGAACGCCGGGTTGCGCTGGTGCTTGTCGACAAGGACGAAGCCGCGCGGATTGGTCAGGCCCTCGATGCCGCGCACCGCCGCCACGCCGCGAAAAGCCGGCAGCATCATGGCATAGGCGTGCGGCAATTCATGCGCCTGCCTGACCGACCCGTCGTCGGCGAGTTCCTGGACGAACATATTGCCGGGCTCGACCTTGTCGACCTTGGCGTTGCAGATCCACTTGATGTGATGCTGGCGCATCTCGCTCTCGAGCAGGCCCTTGGTGTCGCCGACGCCGTCGAGGCCGAGATGGCCGATATAGGGTTCGGAGGTGACGAAGGTCATGGGCACGCGGTCGCGCACCCTGGCGTCGCGCAAGGCCTTGTCGAGGATGAAGGTGAATTCGTAAGCCGGCCCGAAGCAGGACGCGCCCTGGACAGCGCCGATGACGACCGGGCCCGGCTTGGCGACGAGCGCGTCGAAGGCCGTCCTGGCCTTGAGCGCGTGATCGATGTGGCAAACGGACTGGGTGTTGTGCTCCGGCCCGAGACCCTCGATCTCGTCGAAAGCGAGTTCGGGGCCGGTGGCGATGACCAGATAGTCGTAGGAGACGGATGAGCCGTCGTTGAGTTCCACCGTGCGCTCGACGGGATGGACGCGCCTAGCTCCCTGCGGATGAAAACCGATCTTGCGCCGTGCCAGCACCGGAGCAAGGTCTATTTCGACCGCTTGCCTGTCGCGCCAGCCGACGGCGACCCAGGGGTTGGACGGCACGAATGAATAGTGGCTGCCATTGTTGACGACGGAGACCTGGTGTTCCCCGGCCAGTCCGTCGCGAAGCTCGTAGGCCATGATGGTGCCTCCCAGCCCGGCACCCAGGACGACAATATGCGCCATGTTCTTCCTCCGTTGCGGCGTCGCTTTGGCGCAACGCCGACACTGCCGATCCCTTGCGGGATTGGTTGATCTTGCGCCATTGTGGCGGGCTGCGATTTGACGCTGATCAAGCGACGTTGACGGAGCGAAGCATCGGCATCGATCCATCGACTTGACAGGCAGCCGTGCCAGGCTAATATTATTTGTAAATCTTAATATGATAATGTGTTCATATGCGCAACATAAAAATAGCCGAACTGGACAAGCGGGCGCGCGAAGCGTCCGAACTGCTCGCCGCGATGGCAAATGAAAAACGGCTGATGATCCTGTGCCATCTGCTGGACGGCGAAACGAGCGTGAACGAACTGGCCGAACTGGTTGGGATGAACCAGTCGGCGCTGTCGCAGCAGCTTTCAAAGTTGCGCGCGCTCAAGCTCGTGGACACGAGGCGCGACGCCCAGCAGGTCTACTATCGGTTGGCTTCGGTGGAGGTCGAGCGAATCCTGCAGACGCTCTACGGCATCTATTGCGATCCGCAGACACGGATCGCCAGGGTCGGCAGCCGGTAGCTGCCGACCGACGGCAGCAATGCCTTATGCCGCTTGCTCGGCTTCACTGCCGATGCCGTTCAGCACTTTGAGCGCATCGGCCGGCAGGTCGAGCTCGGCCGCCGCCAGGTTCTCGCGGAGATGACTGAGCGAGGAGGTGCCGGGGATGAGCAGGATGTTGGGCGCGCGGCGCAGCAGCCAGGCGAGCGCCACCTGCATCGGCGTCGCGCCGAGTTTCCGGGCGACATTGGCCAGCGTGTCCGACTGCAGCGGCGTGAAGCCGCCAAGCGGGAAGAACGGCACATAGGCGATGCCGTCGGCGGCAAGCGCGTCGATCAGCGCATCGTCGTCGCGCTGCGCGATATTGTACTGGTTCTGCACGCAGACGATCTCGGTGATGCTGCGTCCCTGGGCGATCTGGGTCGATGTGACGTTGCTCATGCCGATATGGCGGATGAGGCCCTGGCGCTGCAATTCGGCGAGCGTGTTCAACTGCGGCTCGAGGGATCCTTCGGCGGGGCCGTGGATGCCATGCATAGAGCGCAGGTTGACGACCTCGATCACATCAAGCCCGAGATTGCGCAGATTATCGTGCACGGCCTCGGTCAGTTCCTTGGGCGACATTGCTGGAAGCCAGGATGCATCGGCGCCGCGCCGGGCGCTGACCTTGGTGACGATGGTGAGGTTGGCGGGGTAGGGGTGCAGCGCCTCGCGGATGATCTGGTTGGTGACGTGCGGGCCATAGAAATCCGATGTGTCGATGTGGTCGACGCCGCTGGCGATCGCCTCGCGCAGCACGGCGAGGGCTGCGTCACGATCCTTCGGCGGGCCGAAGACGCCCGGTCCCGCCAGTTGCATGGCGCCGTAGCCGAGGCGCTTCACGGTGCGGTCGCCGAGTTTGTAGGTTCCGGCCTTGCTGATGTCGGTCATGGTCTCATCTCCTTTGGATCGGCCCAATGTAGACAAAGCGCGCCTGCGCGATAATATGGCGCAATCGGCACAGCCTGTGCGGAAAGGCGAACAATGGCAGCGGATCTTGGCGACCTACAGGCGTTCATCGCGGTGGCGCGCGCCGGCGGCTTTCGCGAAGCGGCCCGGGTGGGCAATGTCAGCGCCTCCAGCCTCTCGGAGACGGTGCGGCGGCTGGAGACCGGGCTTGGCGTACGGCTGCTCAACCGCACGACGCGCAGCGTCGCCCCAACCGAGGCCGGCGCGCGCCTGCTCGAGCGGCTCGGCCCGGCGCTCGGCGAAGTCGAGGCGGCGCTAGACGTGGTCAACGGCTTTCGCGGGCGCCCGGCCGGCACGCTGCGGCTCAACGTTCCGGTCGTCGCGGCGAAACTGGTGCTGCCGCGCCTGTTGCCGCCTTTCCTCGCCGCCTATCCCGACATTCGCGTCGAAGTGACCGCCGAGGACAGTTTCGTCGACATATTGGCGAGCGGCTGCGACGCCGGCATCCGCTATGAAGAGCGGCTGGAGCAGGACATGATCGCCGTGCCGATCGGCCCGCGCCGGCAGCACTACGCCACCGCCGCCGCACCTTCCTATCTCGACCGGCACGGCCGCCCCGAGCACCCGCGCGACCTGTTGCATCACGCCTGCCTGCGCGGCCGCTTCGCCAGCGGCCTGACGCCGCCCTGGGAATTCGAACGCGACGGCGAGGTGGTGAGCGTCGAACCGACCGGCCCGCTTCTGGTCAGCACCGGCACGGCGATGGCGCTTGCGCTCGAAGTGGCGGTCGCCGGCGGCGGCATCGTCTCGCTGTTCGAGGACTGGCTGCGCCCCTATTTCGACGATGGCCGGCTGGAGCCGGTGCTGGAACCCTGGTGGCAGGAATTCTCAGGCCCGTTCCTCTACTATCCCGGCCGCCGCCTCACACCGGCGCCGCTCAGGGCGTTCATCGATTTCGTCGGCACGATGCGCTGGGGCTGATTTCGAGCCGATATCGCGCCGCCGGATGGCCATGCCCGTTGGCCCTGCTTGTCTGGTTCCTTCGACAAAGAGTCAAAAGCCTGACGTAACACTTTGTTGTCATTGAGGGACTATCGAGAGGGCGATACGGCGAAAGCCCGGTGACAGGAAAGGCGCGCAATGGGTTCGCCCTGGTCCGAATTGCTGGCCAATCTCGCGGTCGTCGCGATGTTCGTTTCGGTCTGGATCCACACGCATGTGTGGCTGGATCGCAGGCCGGCCCCGGTAAAAGCCGCGGCCTTCGGCTTGCTTATGGGCGCCGGCGCCATCGTCCTGATGCTGACTCCCATGCAGTTGCAGCCGGGCGTGCTGGTCGATCTCAGGGCGACGATGATCGCCATTGCCGGCTTCTTCGGCGGTCCCGTCGCCGGCATTGTCGCCGGGGTCATGGCCGGTGCTTTCCGGACTTTCGAGGGTGGCATCGGCGCCTTCGCTGGAGCGGTCGGGATCGCGGCCACCATGCTGGTGGGTGTTGCCGGCAATCTTGCACTCAGGGGCCGCCGGCCCAGCATGGCCGACATCATGATCCTGGGTGCCGCAGCCGCGTGTGGCTCGCTGCTTGGCCTCAGCGTCCTGCCGCGCTCGGTCGTACAGACGGTTCTGCCGCAGGTGGTGTTTCCCTCCAGCCTGCTCATCTTTGTCTCCGTGGCAATGTCGGGGCTGGCGCTCTACCAGGAGCGGCGTCGCCTGGAGGCGCTGCAATCGAGGCGCATCTTCAAGGCGGTGGTCGAGACATTGCCCGACTGCCTAAACGTCAAGGATCTCGACGGACGCTTCATCGCCGCCAATCCGGCGACCGCCGAGTTGATGCACGCAGCCAACGCGAAGGCGCTGATCGGCAAGACGGATTTCGATTTTTACCCCAGCGAAACGGCGCGGGCATTCCGCGAGGACGAACTCGCCGTCCTGGCATCCGGCACCGCCTCCACCATCGAGCAGCATCTTCACCACGAGGACGGCACCGATGGCTGGCTGGCGACGCTGAAGGCGCCGTTTCGCGACAGGACCGGGGCCGTCATCGGCCTGATCACGCACAATCGCGACATCACCGAGCGCAAGCGGCTGGAGACCGAGCTGGCGGAAAGCCAGGCAAGGCTGGGAGACGCGCTCACGCACATGGCCGACGGGCTGGTGATGTTCGATCCCGCCGGAAAGCTCATTCTGTGCAACGCCCAGTATCGGGCCCTGTTTCCGAAGACGGCCGACATCAGGGTGCCCGGCACCGACTATCGCGACATATTGCGTGCCTCGGTCGCACGCGGCGAAAGCATCACGCCGCCCGACGCCGTCGAGGGCTGGATTGCCGAGATCATGGTCACGCAAACGCATGCCAGCCACCGCCAGATCCGGCTCGCCGACGGGCGCTGGCTCGACGTGCGGACCCGGCCGACCGGCAATGGCGGCAGCCTGAGCGTGTTTTCCGACATCACCGAGGCCAAGCAGGTCGAGGCGGAATTGCTGGCCGCCAACGAGAAGCTGAACCTCCTGGCGCATCGCGACGGGCTGACCGAACTGTTGACCCGGCGAGCCTTCGACGAGGCGCTGGCGCGCGAATTCGCCCGCGGCCGGCGCAACGCCACACCGCTCAGCCTGCTCATCATAGACGTCGATTGGTTCAAGCGGTTCAACGACCATTATGGCCACCCGGCGGGCGACGAATGCCTGCGCGCCGTCAGCGGCTGCATCGAGGCAACGGCGCGGCGGCCGGCCGACGCGGCGGCCCGCTATGGCGGCGAGGAGTTCGCGATCGTCCTGCCCGAGACCGATGCCAGAGGCGCCTTCGTCATCGCCGAGACCCTTAGAGGCAAGGTGCGCGACCTCCGGCTTGCGCATGCCGGCAGCGAAAAGGGCATCGTCACCGTCAGCATCGGGGTAGGCACTTTCGACGGGAGTGCCGACATCGAGATTGCCGATCTGCTGCGGCGCGCCGACGAGGCCCTCTATGGCGCCAAGGCCGCCGGGCGTGACCGCGTGCATGGCTGGCGCCCGCATCTGAGCGAACCACGCACGACGGGTTCCCGGCACAAGGCGTGAGCCCTGGTCGTCACACCACTGTCATGGTCCGCTGCCACTAATCCATACATCTGGATAGATGGATTGATGGACAAGACAACAGCATTGCTGGCGCTCGCAGCACTCGGCCAGGAAACCAGGCTGGAGGTGTTCCGGCTGCTGGTGCGGGCCGGGGACGAGGGCGTGCCGGCAGGCAAGATCGCGACGCGGCTCGGCACGGTGCAGAACACCATGTCGGCGCATCTGAAGATCCTCGGCCAGGCCGGGCTGGTCCATGCCGAGCGCGAAGGCCGCAGCATCCGCTATACGGCCGACATGACCGGGTTTCGCGATCTGCTGGCCTATCTGATGGAGGATTGCTGCAATGGCGCGCCGGAGCTTTGCCAGCCGATCCTCCAGGCGGTGACCTGCAAATGTTGAGCTTGACATGACCGATCTTCGTCGCCGCCTCGCAGCCGAAGCCTTGGGCACCGCCATGCTCGTCGCCACGGTGGTCGGTTCGGGGATCATGGCCAGACGGCTGACCGGCGATGTCGCACTTTCGCTGCTCGGCAACACCCTTCCCACCGGCGCCATTCTGGTGGTGCTGATCACCACGCTGGGGCCAATCTCCGGCGCGCATTTCAACCCGGCTGTTACCCTGGTTTTCGGCCTGCGGCGCGACATTGGCTGGCTGGCCGCGCTGGGCTATATCACTGTCCAGATTCTCGGCGGCCTCGCCGGCACGCTGGTCGCGCATGCCATGTTCGAGCTGCCGCTGCTGCAGGTGTCGGCGACGGTGCGCAGCGGGCAGGGGCAGTGGCTGGCCGAACTGGTCGCGACTTTCGGCCTGGTCTTCACCATCCTTGCCGGCTTGCGCTTCCGCAGCGACGCCATCCCCTGGCTGGTCGGGCTCTACATCACCGCAGCCTATTGGTTCACGGCCTCGACCTCTTTCGCCAATCCGGCGGTGGCCATTTCGCGCGCCTTCTCCAACACGTTTGCCGGCATCCGGCCCTCCGATGTGCCGGCCTTCATAGCGGCGGAACTGGTGGGCGCGCTGCTGGCGCTGGCCGTGGCCGGATGGCTGCTGGCTGAACCCAAGACCCTCACTCAGATGAAAGCCGCGCAATGACCATCACCATCTATCACAACCCCGATTGCGGCACCTCGCGCAACACGCTGGCGATCATCCGCCAATCCGGCGAAGAGCCGCAGGTGATCGAGTATCTGAAGACGCCGCCGTCGCGCGAAAGGCTCGTCGAACTGATCGAGGCGATGGCGATGACGCCGCGTGCGCTGCTGCGCGAGAAGGGCACGCCCTATGCGGAACTCGGCCTAGGCGACCCCAAATGGAGCGACGACGAGATCCTCGATTTCATGCTGGCGCATCCGATCCTGATCAACCGGCCGATCGTGGTGAGCCCGCTGGGCGTCGTGCTGGCCCGGCCGTCCGAAGCGGTGCTCGATATCCTGCCCAATCCGGATATCGGCCCGTTCATCAAGGAGGACGGCGAGGTCGTCATCGATGCCGACAGCAAGCGGGTCGTCTGAAGTCTATTTCGATATTCTTCGAAATAGGACTTGACGGTCTCCGTCGCCGGCCGCATGCTATTTCCATGAAACTCGAACAAGCAGCGAAGCAGCTGGAAGCGCTCGGCAATCCGACGCGGCTGAACCTCTATCGTATCCTGGTGCGGGCCGGCGAAGCGGGCCGGCCGGTCGGTTATTTGCAGGAGAGCCTCGGCATCGCCGCCTCGACGCTGTCGCACCATCTGCACCGGCTGATCCTGACCGGGCTGGTCAGCCAGGAGCGGCAGGCGACGACGCTGATCTGCCGCGCCAACTATCCCGTGATGAACGATCTCATCGGTTTCCTGGCCGACGAATGCTGCGCCGATGCCGCCTGCAGCCCGGCAGCGGGGGACGCGGCCGCCTGATTTTTTTGCCTGTTATTTCGATAGTACCGGAAGGATAGAAGCTGATGCAAAACGATCTGCCCATCGCCGTCATCGGCGCCGGTCCGGTTGGTCTCGCCGCCGCTGTTCATCTCATGGCCCGGGGCCTGCCGGTGAAGCTCTATGAGGCCGGCAGCGGTGTCGCGGCCAATCTGCGGGATTGGGGCCATGTGCGGGTGTTCACGCCCTGGCGCTATTGCGTCGACGAGGCGGCCAGGAAGCTGCTCGAAGCCCATGGCTGGCGGATGCCGGACGCGGAAGCCTTTCCCACCGCCGATGAACTCGTCGCGCACTATCTCGAGCCGCTCGCCAACCTGCCGGAACTGGCGCCAGCGATCGAAACCAAGGCGCGTGTCGTCGCCATATCGCGCTGGGGCGCCGACAAGGTGCGCGGCAGCGAGCGCGGGACGCGGCCCTTCATGCTCGTGGTCGAAACCGCCAATGGCACCAGGCGCGACAGCGCCCGCGCGGTCATCGATGCCTCGGGGACATGGCGCACGCCCAATCCGCTCGGCGCCGGCGGCATCGCGGCCGAAGGCGAGGCGGAGCTTGCCGGCCGCATCGCCTACGGCATCCCCGATGTCCTTGGGCGCGACCGCGCGCTCTATGCCGGCCGCACGACGCTGGTCGCCGGTTCCGGCCATTCGGCGGCCAACGCCTTGCTCGACCTTGCCAGGCTGGCGGATGTCGCGCCCGGCACGGCCTTCATCTGGGCGGTGCGCGGAACCGACCTCGTGCGCATCTATGGCGGCGGCGACGCCGACCAATTGCCGGCGCGCGGCGAACTCGGCGCCGATATCCGCGACCTCGCCGAAAGCGGCCGCGTCCAGCTGGTGACGGGCTTTGCGACGCTTGCGATCCGCGAGCGTGACGGAAGGCTGATCGTCGAGGGGCAAAGCGAGGAGGGATTGCTGCAACTCGGCCCCGTCGACCGCATCATCGCCGCGACCGGGCAGCGTCCGGACCTGTCGCTGACCCGGGAGCTCAGGCTCGATCTCGATCCGTGGCTGGAAGGCGTCAAGGCGCTGGGTCCGCTCATCGATCCCAACGAGCATTCCTGCGGCGACGTGCCGCCGCATGGCCACCGCGAACTCAGCCATCCGGAGCCAGGCTTCTACACGGTCGGCATCAAGAGCTATGGCCGCGCGCCGACCTTCCTGCTGCTCACCGGCTACGAGCAGGTGCGCTCGGTCGCGGCGGCGCTCGCCGGCGACATGGCGGCGGCCGACGCGGTGCAATTGGTGCTGCCCGAAACCGGCGTCTGCACGGTGCCGGCTGGCCGTGCGTCGCAGGGCTGCTGCGGCGGGCCGGCGCCGGCGGCGATCGATGCGTGCTGCGTGGCGGATGCCGACGCCAAGGCCGCCGGCAAAAGCGGTTGCGGTTGCGCGGGCAAGATGGAAGCCGCCGAGTGAGCGACGCCAAGATCCCCGCTTGCGCCATCTGGGCGCTGGGCACCACGCAGATCGTCGGCTACGGCACGCTCTACTACAGCTACAGCATCCTGGCGCCGGCGGTGGCGGCGGAACTCGCCTGGTCGCAGCAATGGGTGTTCGCCGTGCTGTCGGTGTCGCTGCTGGCAAGCGCCATACTGGCGCCGTTCGCGGGCAGCCTGGCGGACCGGGTCGGGGCAGGGTGCCTGATGGTGCCGGGGTCGCTGGCGGCGGCAGGCGCGTTGCTGTTGTGCGCGCTGGCGCCGGGGCGCGCCGGCTTTGCGCTTGGCGTGCTGGCCATGGAACTCGCCTCCTGCTTCGTGCTCTACAGCACGGCCTTCGTCGCCATCGTGCAGCTCGGCGGTGCGCGGCGCGGCATCACCCATCTCACCTTGATCGCCGGCTTCGCCTCGACCCTGTTCTGGCCACTGACGACGCTCCTGCACCAGCATCTCGGCTGGCGCGAGGTTCTCGCTCTCTTTGCCGCGCTCAACGCCTTTGTCTGCCTGCCGATCCATTGGTGGCTGGCCCGGCTTTCCACCCGCATCGGCAAGGCGAGGGAGCGGGTCGTCCCGGTCACGGCGGGCCTATCAGGGCCAGCGCCCGACCGGCGATGGTCGCTCCTGTTCGTCCTGGTGCTGGCCGGCTTTGCCATAGAAGGTTTCATGCTTTCGGCAATCCTCGTGCAGATGGTGCCCTTGCTCACTCTGGTCGGTCTCGGCGGGGCCTCGGTGCTGGTCGCCAGCCTGTTTGGCCCGTCGCAAGTGGCGAGCCGGCTGGTGAACATGCTGTTCGGCCGCGGCCTGTCGCAGACATCGCTGGCGCTCGGTGCGACCGCCGGACTGGCCGGCGGCCTTGCGGTGCTGCTGATGGTGGCGCCCTCCGTTCCCGGCGCCATGCTGTTTGCCGTGCTTTTCGGCTTCGGCTCGGGCCTGATGAGCATTGTCGGCGGCACGCTGCCGCTCGAATTGTTCGGCCAGGAGCGCTACGGCTCCTATGTCGGCTGGATCACGGCGGCCCGCCAGTTCAGCTCCGCCTTCGCTCCGTTCGGCCTGACCCTGATGATATCGGGCCTCGGCGTCTTCCCGGCCTTGTGGCTCAACGTCGTGGTCGGCCTGTTCGGCATCGCCGCCTTCGCCGCCGTCGCACTGATCAGCCGGCAATCGCGTAGGGGTGAAAAGGGCGGCACGGCCGATGCGACGGCGCCGGGCGCGGACAGTTTTGCAGCAGCGCCAGGTTACGTGTCAGGTGCTCGCCTGAAAACGCTGAACTGAAAGGACTGAGAGGAGCCCCATGGCGTCAGATGCAGATGGTCGAGTGTGCGAACCAGTGCAAAGCCGGATCCAAGGACTTGGGCGAGCTTGCTTGCATCGTATCGTTGAACGGGCAGGCCGCTGCATTTCTCCGGCCCGTCGAGCGCGAAAGTCGCGATCATCGCGTAGCCATTCGGTGCGAGTGCCCGTCCGAGTGTTGAGAGGTAAGCGTCACGATCCGCTTCTTCGACCATGAAATGGAAGGCAGCCCTGTCATGCCAGACATCGTAAAGTCGCCTCGGCGACCAGGTGCGAATGTCAGCCACGATCCAATCGATTTGGCCGCCTGTCCCAGCCAGTCGACCGCGAGCCGCCGCGATCGCCGCCGCAGACAGATCCAGGACAGTGACGTCCTCAAAGTGTTGTTCCTGAAGATTATCCACCAATCGAGAGGCGCCGCCCCCTACGTCAATGATGGCAGAGCTGCGATCGGCAATCTCTTTTATCAACGAAAGAGAGGGCTCGGGATTATCTTGGAACCAACTGACGCCGTCCTCGCGTTTCGATTCATATGTTGCGTTCCAGTGCAACTGCGATGCCTCTTTCTCCATCGGGCCGGGCCTCACTTTTGGTGACACCGTCCAGCATATCAGTCGCGGTCGCCGGCCGGTGATCAAATTGTGGAAGCACGATTGTTCAGATCGGCAAGGATTGATCCAGCAGGGCTGTTCCCGCCTAGGCACGGATTGCTGCCAGCTGAAATTGCGCGGAAGTGCCAACCGATATTGCGCTACACTTTCCCCCGGCAGTCGCGGTAAATGCGGGGGTGGCCGATTCCTCTCCGCCGATCATCAAGACCATCGCCGTTGCCGCCGCGCCGGCTGAGGTCTGGCAGGTGCTGACGACGCCCGCGATGATCCCGCAATGGATGTCGGACGAGGAACTGAGCGTCAGGCTGGAAGGACATGCCGGTGGCGCGATCGTGATACGCGGGCTGCTGCATGGCATGCCGTTCGAGAACCATGGCACGGTCCGGGCGTTCGAGCCGGAGCGGCTGTTCTCCTACAGCTACTGGAGCACGCTGTCGGCCTCGCGCCTGGCGGACGTTGCCCGAAAACCATACGCTGGTCCGTTTCGCCCTGGCGCCGGCGGATCAGGGAACGCTGCTGACGCTGACGCTCTGCGACTTCGCCGAACCGGCGATCCGCCCGCACGCCAATCTCTACTGGGGGCCGACCTTGCAGATCCTGAAGGCGGTGTGCGAGCGTCCTTGACGAAGACGCCGCGCAATGAGCCCAGCCTTTACCCCTTTGGACGCCGCGCCAAAGCCCGGATGCGGTCGGCGACCTTGCTGTCGATCGGGTTGTAGACCGTCAGGTTCAAATCCGGCCGGCCGTCGACCGCGAAGGACGAGTATTCCAGCTCGATGTCACCCAGTTCCGGGTGTTTCAGCCGCTTTGTCCCGTCGCCATGGGCGAGCACGTCATTCTCCTGCCACAGCGCGGCGAACTCGGCGCTGCCGCTGCACAGTTCGTCCACCAGCTGGGTGACCTCGGAGACGGCGCCGGCACGCGCCGCATCGGCCCGGAAAGCGCCGACGACGAAACGGGCAAGGTTTTCCCAATCATGCTGCTTGGCGCGGATGTGGGGCGTGAGGAACATGAAGCGCAATATGTTGCGCCGGCCGGCGGGGATGGTGCCGTAGTCGGTCAGCACGATCTCGGCGGCTCGGTTCCAGGCGACCACGTCCCAGGTGGCGGTCTTGACCAAAGCGGGGCTGGCCTCGAGCGTGTCGATGAGGCGCTGCAGCCGGGGGCTGACGCCCTCGTCGCCCCGGTAGCGGACCTCGGGCGGACGGCCGAGCCCCAGCATGAAGAGATGTTCGCGCTCCGCCTCGGTCAACAGCAGCCCCTTGGCGATGCGGTTCAGCACATCGGCCGAAGGCGCGCCGCCACGGCCCTGTTCCAGCCATGTGTACCAGGTCGGGCTGATGTTGGCGCGCTGGGCGACTTCTTCGCGGCGCAGCCCCGGCGTGCGCCGGCGCCCGGAGAAGCCGAACGAGGCGGGATCGAGCCGGGTGCGCCGGTCTTTCAGGAAGGCTGCGAGCGTGCCGGCTGAGTTTGTGGGCATCCTGGTAGCCATTATACCATGATAAGGTCACTACTTTAATGGAATAATAGACCGGAGATATTGCGCAGGCAACTGTGCAGGAGATTTTGCATGCGTATCTTTTTGACCGGCGCCACCGGTTTCATCGGCTCGGCGCTTGTTCCCGAACTCATCCAGGCCGGCCATGAGGTGGTCGGCGTCACCCGCTCCGATGCAGGCGCGGAGGCGCTGGCGGCGGCGGGCGCCGAAGTGCATCGCGGAACCCTCGAGGATCCGACAAGCCTGCGCAGCGGCGCGGCCGAAGCGGACGCCGTGATCCACACCGCCTTCGACCATGATTTCTCGCGCTTTGCCGAAAACTGCGAAAAGGACAGCCAAGTGATCGCGGCACTCGGCCAGGCATTGGCCGGATCCGACCGGCCGCTGGTCATCACGTCGGGCGTCGGCATGGGCAGCCCCGGACATGGCCAACTGGCGGTCGAGGACGTCTTCAACGCCAGCCATCCCAATCCGCGCATCGCATCGGAACTCGCCGGCAATGCCTTGCTGGAGGCCGGCATCAATTTGTCGGTCGTTCGCCTGCCGCAGGTGCACAATCCGGTCAAGCAGGGGCTGATCTCGCCGCTCATCGAGGTCGCGCGCGAAAAAGGCGTCTCGGCCTATGTCGGCGAAGGCCGCAATCGCTATTCGGCGGGGCATCTCTCCGACGCCGCGCGGCTCTACCGGCTTGCTGTCGAAAAGCGCCAGCCGGGCGCGCGCTATCACGCGGTCGGCGAGGAAGGCGTCGAGGTGCGCGCCATCGCCGAGGCGCTTGGCCGGGGCCTCAACCTGCCCGTCGTCTCGATCGCGCCGGAAAAGGCGGCGGAGCATTTCGGCTGGATGGGAATGTTCGCCCCCATGGACCTGCCCGCGTCCAGCGCGCTGACCCAGGCACGGCTCGGCTGGCACCCGACCGGCCCGACGCTGATCGCTGATCTCGACGCCATGCGCTATTGAGGCGCTGCGGCCTCAGCCAGGGCTGACGGCGTAGCGCAAGTGGATCAGCCCATGCGCCAGCGTTTCGCAGCTTGTCAGCGACAGCTGCATCTTGCCGGCGAGGCCGCTTTCGCCGAACTCGACAAAACCCTGGTTTCCCGCCCGCGCGTCGAGCGCGGGCGCGACGAGCAGGCTTAGTTCATCGACAAGCCCGGCCGCGAAGAAGGAGCCGTTGATGCCGGCGCCGCCTTCGAGCAGCAGACGCCTTATGCTGAGCTCACGCCCGAGCACGTCGAGCATGGCGGCGAGATCGATCTCGGCCGTTTCCGACACGATGTAGGACACGCCGTCGGCGGCGAGCTCGGCCAGATGGCTGTCGGAGACGTCACGCCCAAGCAGCACCACGACATGGTCGCCGCCGACATCGGGCTTGGCGAAGTGGAGCTTGCCGGAGGTATCGAGCGCCACGGCATAGGTTCCCGCGTCGCGTTGCGCGAAATGATGCGGCCGCTCGACCTTGCCGGCATGCGCCGGCGGGTGCGCGCCGGCCTTGCTCATCTCGGCCATGGTGACGCGCCCGACGATCCAGGCGTCGCCCCGGAGATCGCCGTGGATCTGCTCATAGAGGCCTGACCACTCGGCCCGGGTTCCGTCCCGGCTGGCGGTGTAGCGGCTCGGATGAAGACTGCCGTCGAGCGAGGCGAGCATATGGCAGATGATATGCGGCTTCATGCAATTCTCCAGGGACGGACTGATCTTCAGAAGGACTCGGGGGTTCAAACTAGGGCCGCAGCCCCGGAATGGAAGCCGAGGCAAGTCGGTTTGATCAAAATTCCGACAATTCCGATAATTCGCCTCCAGCACTGTTATATCGATGTTGCACAAATGGTTGACCCTGGGTTAGCATTCCCTTGCTGATGCCGATGGGAGGCAGTTTTTGCAACGGCGATCAGCTGGAGCGGCATGCGCTGTCCTGCGCAAGGAGGATGCTCCAACACTTTGAACCGACGCATGATCCTTCCTGAAACCGTCCCGGTTTCCGGGGCGTGCGTTCTTGTGGAGGAGATCAACCATGAACAGACGTGAATTCCTGATGACGTCCGTGGCCGCCGGCGCCATGATGCTTGCAGCACCTTCGGCGTTCGCCGAGGACAAGCTGACCATACTGGGCTCGGTGCCCAATCTCGGCTTTCCGTTCTTCGTGCACATGCTCAACGAGATCAAGGCCGAAGCGCAGGCGCAAGGCGTTAACCTGACCGAAAGCGACGGCCAGAATTCAGCCACCAAGCAGACCGCCGACATCGAAGCGGCGCTGGTGCAGAAGGTCAACGCCATCGTGATTTCGCCGCTCGACGTCAACGCGCTGGCGCCGGCGATCGAGGAAGCGGTCAAGGCCGGTGTTCCCGTGGTGACGATCGACCGCCGCGTCGACGGTGTCCAGGGCATCCTCGCCCATGTCGGCGCCGACAATGTCAAGGGTGGCGAGGCGGAGGCGCAAGCCATGGTGGCGGCGTTCCCCAACGGCGCCAAGCTGTTCCATCTGCAGGGCCAGCCCGGCGCCGGCCCGGCGATCGACCGCAACAAGGGCGTGCACAATGTGCTCGATCCCCTGAAGGACAAGTACCAGATCATCTTCGAGCAGACCGCAAACTTCGCCCGCGCCGAGGCGTTGTCGGTGACGGAAGCCGGGCTCGCCGCCAATGGCAAGCCGGACGCCATCATCTGCGCCAATGACGACATGGCGCTCGGCGCGCTCGAGGCTTGCGCGGCGCGCAACTTCACCGACGTCAAGATCTACGGCTTCGACGCGCTGCCGGAAGCGCTGGTTGCCGTGCGCGACGGCAAGCTCGCCGGCACGGTCGAACAGTTCCCCGGCCAGCAATCGCGCACCGCCGTGCAGATCGCTGTCGCCTACGCCAAGAACAAGACCGAGCCGAAGGAGAAGCTGGTGCTGTTGACGCCGATCGTCATCGGCAAGGACAATCTCGACAAGGCCGAGAGGTTGAGCGAGACGAAGTAGGCTGATTGGATGAGGCCGGCGGGACAGCACCCCCCTCTGCCCTGCCGGGCATCTCCCCCGCAAGGGGGGAGATCGGCAGTGTCGATGACGGCACTTTCCTTGCGACGTTGGAGATTAGCGAAAGCCGAATGGACAGCCAATCTCCCCCCTTGCGGGGGAGATGTCCGGCAGGACAGAGGGGGGTGTTCACGCGCTGACGGGACCAGCATGAACCGCATCGAGGAAGCAATCATTGGCTGAAGCCGCACCTGTCCTGCTTGCCGTCGAGGGCGTCACCAAGCATTTCGCCGGTGTCACCGCGCTGAGCGACGTCTCGCTCGACATCCACCCCGGCGAGATCCTCGGCCTGCTCGGCGAAAACGGCGCGGGAAAATCGACGCTGCTCAAAATCCTGTCGGGCGTCATGCCGCCGTCCAGCGGGCGCATCATTTTCGACGGCGCCGATTACGCGCCCTCCAGCCCGCAGGATGCCAAGCGGCTCGGCATCGTCACCATCTACCAGGAGCTCAGCCTGATCCCGACGCTGACGGTGGCGGAGAACATTTTTATCGGCCGCGCGCCGGTCGGGCCGTTCGGCCTGGTGAGCTGGAAGCGCATGGAGCGCGACTCGCGCGACATCATCGCCCGTGTCGGCCTTTCCATCGATCCGATGACGCCGGTCTCGGCGCTGTCGGTGGCAGAGCAGCAGCTGGTCGAGATCGCCCGGGCGCTGTCGCTCAAAAGCCGGCTGATCATCATGGACGAGCCGACCTCGGCGCTGACCGAGACCGAGGTGCAGCGGCTGTTGTCGATCATGGGCCGGTTGCGCCAGGACAAGGTCGCCATCATGTTCGTCACCCACCGGCTGGAGGAGGCCTCCGCCATCTGCGACCGCATGACGGTGCTGCGCGACGGGCGGCTGGCCGGACATCTCGACCGCGACAAGGGGCGGCCGATCCAGTTGCCGCGGATCATCGAGAAGATGGTCGGCCGCGCGGCCTCCGAACTCTATGCAAGGCCGTCGCAGCGCGCGGTGGCCGGCGATGTCGTGCTGTCGGTGCGTGGTCTGCGCACCGTGCGCGACCCCGAGGCGCCGCATGCCATCGTGCTCGACGGCGTCGACATCGATCTCAAGGCCGGCGAAATCCTCGGCGTCGCCGGGCTTGTCGGCTCGGGCCGCACGGAGCTGGCACGCGCCATTTTTGGCGCCGACCGCATCGCCGCCGGAACCATCACGCTCGACGGCAAACAGATCGCGCCGGCCTCACCGGCGGATGCCATCGCGCTCGGCATCGGCCTGGTGCCGGAGGACCGCAAGCACCAGGCGATCTTTGCCGCGCTTGGCATCCTGCCGAATTTCTCGGTCGCGTCGCTCGGCACGTTCAGCAACGGTTTCGGCTTCATGGCCGAGCGGCGCGAGCGCGACGCGCTGTCGGGTTTCAGGAAGATGCTGTCGATCCGCATGGCCTCGGCCGAGCAGGCGATCGAGGGCCTGTCGGGCGGCAACCAGCAAAAGGTGATCCTGGCGCGCTGGCTGGCGCGCGATCCGAAAGTGCTGATCGTCGACGAGCCGACGCGCGGCGTCGATGTCGGCGCCAAGGCGGAGGTGCATCAGATCCTGGTGCAATTGGCAGCGCGCGGCATCGCGGTGATGATGATCTCGTCCGAGCTGCCCGAAGTGCTGGCGGTGTCGGACCGCATCGTCACCATGCGCAGGGGCCGCATCACCGGTGAGATGCCGGCCGTCGAGGCAAACGAGGAAAAACTGATGGAACTGATGGCGCTCGACAAGCAGGATGCTCTTGGGCAAGACGCGCTTGGGCAGGATGCGGAGGATCAGGCACGATGAGCATCGCTGAAGAGCAGGGCCAGCGCGGCGGCGCGACGATCGCGCGGCTGTTGATGAGTTTCGGGCCGCTGCTGTTCCTGGCGGCGCTGGTCGTCGTCTTCACCGTGCTGAAGCCGAGCTTCATCGACCCGATCAATCTGTTCAACATCACGCGCCAGATCTCGATCACCGGGCTGATCGCGCTCGGCATGACCTTCGTCATCCTCACCGCCGGCATTGACCTGTCGGTCGGCTCGCTGCTGGCCTTCTGCGGCATGGTCGCCGCCGTCGTCGCCAAGGGCGGTGCGGCCAACACGCTGTCGCTGTCGACCTCAGGCACGCAGGGCTATGGCTGGTTCGCGGCGCTGCTGGCGGCCGTCATCGTCGGCGCCGCCGCCGGCGGCGTGCAGGGGCTTGCCATCACCCGACTGAAAGTGCCGCCCTTCGTCGTCACGCTGGGCGGGTTGACGGTGTTTCGCGGGCTGACGCTGACCATCTCCAATGGCGGCCCGATCTCGGGCTTCGACGCCTCTATGCGCTGGTTCGGCACGGGGTTGATCGGCCCGGTGCCGGTGCCGGCCATCATCTTCGCCATCGCCGCGATCCTGTGCCACATCGTGCTGCGCTACACGCGCTATGGCCGCGCCGTCTATGCCGTCGGCGGCAATGCCGAGGCGGCCCGATTGTCTGGCCTGCGCGTCGACCGCATCCTGGTCTCGGTCTATGTCATCGTCGGCTTCTTCGCCGGGCTCGCCGCCTTCGTGCTGTCGGCGCGGCTCAACTCATCGGAAGCGGTGGCCGGCATCGGCTATGAGCTGACGGTGATTTCTGCCGTCGTCATCGGCGGCACCTCGCTGTTCGGCGGCATCGGCTCGGTCGGCGGCACGGTGGTGGGTGCGGCGCTGATCGGCGTGCTGCAGAACGGGCTGCAGTTCAACAATGTCTCGTCCTACACGCAAAGCATCGTGATCGGGCTGATCCTGATCCTGGCGGTGGCGTTTGACCGGTGGCTGAAGTCGCGGGTGCGGAGATGAGGGTGTTCGACGGAACGAGGCGTTGATGATTTTGCGCCGATATACCCGCCGCAGAACAAGCGTGGCGCCAAGCTGGAGCACCCCTCGTCCGGCTCGGCGCTGACGCGCCGATCCACCTTCTCCCATAGGGGGAGAAGGGAAGATGGCGCATCACCCCGGCAACTGCTCCTCGATCACCCGCGCCGAGCCCGGCACCAGATGCCCGGCCTGATCGAAGCGCAGCACCACCACCCAGTTGAAGACATCGCCGGGCCATTTGCCGTTCGGCAGCAGCGCCTGCGGGTCGGCGCCAAAGGCCTTGATGAGTTTTCCGAGCTGGCCGTGATGCCAGGCGATCAGGATCGACTTGCCGTGGGTTTCACTGGAGAGTGCGGCGACGAGGACTTTGACGTCCTTGTCGGCGAAGCGCTGGTCGATGGGCAGTTTCAGCGCCCGGCTGAGCGGGGTGAGCGTCAGCCGCTCGCGCGCGCTGTTCTTCGAATCGGCGCTGGCCACCAGCATATCGGGCCGGAAGGCGACACCGTCGAGCAGGAAGGGCTGGAAATAGGCGACATAGGCCTGCGCGCGGGCTTCGCCCTCGGGCGACAGAGCGGGTCCGCTGTCGGGCTTTTCGCCATGGCGCACGATCAGCACCGTGGCGTCGGCAAGCCCTGATGTGCTGTTGCCGGCGGCATGGGCGGACAGAGCAAGCGCCATCACCCACAGGGCGGCGAGAACGAGGGGTTTCATGGCGGTCCTTCCCTGGGTTTCGAGCCGACCAATCAACGTATCAATTCGACGGAATCAGGGCCGCCACGGTACCCACGGCATCCCGGCATTGAACCAAGGAGATGCGCGGCCATTTCCCGGCCCGGTTGCAAAACGATCGCCCTTTGCTAGAAAGGCCTGGGGCGGGTGGCATCGTGAGAGACCTCATGTTTGCCGATATCATCAGGCCGATCAGCTTGAGTTTTTCGCTGCTGCAACGCTTCTGGCCGCAGCTTGTCGCGCTGGTGCTGGCCGGGGTGCTGGCCGGCGATCTCCTGCTGCAGCTGGCGGCGAAAGTGGCGCTCGCCAATCATTTCGCCGGGCTTGCCATGCTGACACTGGTGGCGCTGGCGCAACTGGTGGTGACGGTGGCGATGTTCCATGTGCTGCGCCCCGGCCTGCCGCATCTCTTGGCCGCGCAGCGCGGCGCCAACAAGGCCGCGGAGGAGCAGGTCACTGGCGACCGGCGCGGCTCGCGGCTGGTGCGCATGATCACCATCGCGCTGTTGCCTTTCTTCGCCTATTACGCGGCCTGGGGGTTCCTCGGCGATATCGTGCGGCAATATTCGCGCGCCACGCTCGACCAGGCCGATTTCGGCCAGGCCGGAAATGTGCTCGACGTGCTGGATTCGCGCTGGCTGCTGATCTCGGTGGCGGTGTCCTGGCTGATCCGCCGGCTGGCCAAGTTCATGCAGACGAAAACCAAGACCGCCTCGTTCTGGCAGATCGTCGTGGTGATCTGCGAGACCAACTGGATCTTCGTCGGTCTGTATGTGATCAGCCGCTGGAAGGATACGGCGCTGCAATGGCTGATGAGCCGGTCCTTCTGGTCGGTGGTGCAGGCGTCGGCCGATGGGCTGGCGAGCCCGGTGCCGGTGGCGACGGCGGCCCCGATGGTGCCGGTCGAGATCACCTCGATCGCGCCGTCGACGGTCGCCATCAACCTGTTCTTCTACATGCTCCTGCCGCTGATCTGGCTGGTCATGGCGGCGCTGATCTATGGCTATGACGTGCGCGACGATGCCGCGCTGATGCGCGTGCACAACCGGGTGGAGCGCTTCGGCAAGCGCTATGCCGGCCTGCCGAAATTCCTGCGCGACTTCGTCGAGCATTTCATCGCCGGCTACCGCTCGCGCTACCTGCCGATCGCCAATGGCGTGCGGCTGACGGTGAGTTCCAGCCTTCTCCTTCTGTGCACGCTGATCATCGGCTATCGCCTCATCGACTGGGGCGCCGCCTGGCTGTGGCTCGGCGCGACACGGCTGATCGGCCCGCACGAGCTCGATGTCTGGCAGATATTCTCGCACGGCGTGACGCTGCTGTTCGGCAGCCCGTTCCAGGATTCCTCCACCGGCATTTTGATCGAACCGATCAGGATATGTTTTCTCGCCGCCGTGCTGGAGACGGCGTTTTCGCTGTCGAAGGGTAGATGAGCTACCTTCTCCCCGTTTACGGGGAGAAGGTGCCGGCAGGCCGATGAGGGGCGGCGCTGTCGCGAAAGAATTGAGCTTGATTTCGCAGGGCCGGCGCTGGCCGTGACGTTAGGCAAATCAGCCACTTACCGGAGCGTTGGCGCTGCCCCTCATGGCCCTGCCGGGCATTTCTCCCCGTATTGTGACGGGGAGAAAGTGGCTACTTCGGCGGCCTTTGAAAGCGCAAGAACCAGGGCCGCTCGCTGCTCAGCCCGACTGCCGGGCGGATGGTTTTCACCGCGTCTTCCGGCACGATGAAGATGTCACCGATGGTGACGGTGTCGCCCTTTTTGACGCCGGAGAAGATCGCCGAGGTGCAGTTCATCACACCCGCCGGCAGGCTGACGCCGGCGATGACATCCGGCAGCCAGCGGCGCCCAGCGGCGTCGGTCAGCATCAGCTTGCAGCCCAGCCACTGCTTTTGCAGGTCGGGGTCACCTATCTTGACCGAGAACGTGGCGATGACGGCGAAGGCATGGTCGGGCAGGCGGCCGGCCTTGCCGCCGCGCAGATCGGCCAGTTTCCAGTCACTGCCGCCGAACGGCACGGACTGGCCGAAATCGACATCCCTGGCGATGAGGTCCTCGCCATGCAGCCATTCGCGCAGGCTGTCATAGCTGGTCTCGGCCAGCGTCAGCGGCAGCAGGATGGCAAGCGCCACAAGGCTGCGCCGCCGCCATTTTTGCTCGGCCTGCCGGTCTTCGCTGGCGATCGGTCCAGGGGCGGTAGAAACGGCGCTCATGACTTGCCTTGAGGTGGCGGCGCATCGAGGTCGTATTCCGGCAGCACATCCGCCGGCTGGCCATCGGCGCTTGTCGGCAACCCATCGAGGCTGATGCGCGCTTGCGCGTCGAGCGGGCCGAACTGGCGCGCTGCTATCAGCAGGCTGGCGCCGCGGATCTGGTCGGGCGGTATTTCGAACACCAACAGGCCGCGCTTCTCCAGGCCCGGATCGACGCCATGCGGCGGCATGTCCTGGCGGTAGCCGAGCCGCTCCGTCTGGTGATAGCGCAGCCCGGTCGGGCCTTGCCAGGTGCCGTCGGCAACCGTGGTGGAGGCAGCGGTGGCGGTGAGGCTGGTCGTCACCACCGCCCACAGGCCGCTGGTGGTCAAAAGCTTTTGCCGGCCGAACTGGTTGGTTTTCAGCGCGCGGGCAAAGACCACCTTGTCGAGCCGGACATCGAAGCTGCGCGCGCGGATGGTGTCGTGCATGGCGCCATCGGCCGGGATCGGCGCGGTGAGGTCGGCATAATGCGGCTTTGACACCTGCATGCCATAGCTCAGCACCACGGTCGCGCCGAGGATGACGAGATTGCCGAGGATGCGGATTCTCATGAGCCGGTTGCCGGCACGTCGGCGACCGGCAAGGTGATGGTGCCGAGCCGGTAGGGATTGAACCAGCCGGGCATGCCATAGAGGTTGTCGCGCGGCTTGAAGATCTCGGCGGTGACGCCGAAGCTCAGGCTGGCCGGGACAATGGCGTCGCCGGCCAGCGGCCAGACATAGGCCATGCGCTCCGTCATGCCGGGATGCAGTTCCGGCGTCAGCGTCTCGTCCCGCGTCAGTGCGATCATCGGCATGGGATCGGGCAGGGCGAGCCCGTCCGGCTTGAAGACATCGAAATAGGCCTTGTCGGATTGCGCGGTGCGATTGGTCATGTCGGCCTCCAGCACCAGCGCCTTCTGGCCGGGCTTCATCAGCACGCCATAAACCTTGGCGTGGCTGACATAGGCGCGCACCGGCTGGACGCGCCAGCGTCCGGCATCGATGGCAGTGTCGAGCGGCAATTGCGGCGGAGCGTGGGCGGGGAGGGCGCCGAAGGCGCCCATCAGGCCGGCGACGAACAGCGCCGCGATGGTTCCCGCGCCGGCCGTGATCCAGGTTTGAACTTTTGAGCGGGCAGTCCTGAACATTCCAAATCATGCACGTCGAACGAAGAGCCACCCACGCGCAATCTAGAAAGAAACGGAACCGATTGGAACCCGCAAATGGCTGGTCTAGCGTGCCGGGCCTCAGGCCGCTTCGAGCGCCCACAGGCGATGGCCGTAGCGGCGGAAGAAGCGGGCTGCGAGACGCTGCTGCCTGGCCCGAACGAGATCGGGCAGGCGCCGTTCCTGGCGCCAGCGCGGCATGTTGCGCCAGCAGGCGATGAAGCGGGCGGTGTCCTCGATGGCCTCCTGCGCCGACAGCGCCGGGCCGATTGCCGCCAGGAACAGTGGTTCGGATTGTTTCAACTCGTCGATGACGGCCTTGCGCCGGAAATGATCCTGGCGGGCGTGCGTGATGCCGTTGCGGCGGATCACCTCGAAGGCTTCGAGCAGAGCAGGACTGTCGCCGGTGTAACCGCAGGCGCGGGCGAAATCGGCGGCATCCATCACTGCTCCCGGGTCTGATGCGGCAGGCGACTCACATTTGCGAGTTCTTGAAAGCATAACTCAAAAACCGATAAAAGGGAAACTTTTGGGAAAGTGTTAAAACTGCGACTCGACTCCCGGCTCAAAACACAGGATTATACGAACAAATCAGGAACAAACGGGGTGGAGAGGCAATGGCATTGCCGGGCAGGAAACCAGTCATCGCGCATGTCGCCTCGATATCGGTCGAGTGCGCCGATTGCGGCCGCAACAGATGGTGGAAACCGGATGAACTCCGGCGTTTCGGGGTGACGGGCAGCACGCCGCTGGCGGAGCTTTCGGGCCGCATCGTCTGCTCGGCCTGCCGCGCCGACGGGCTGCCGGGGACGGCGGTGTCGATCCAGGCCGCCTTCATCGACGAGCGTCAGCGCGTGCGCAGCGAGGCACAGATGCTGAGCGAGCGCGAGGTGCTGGTGGAGGGGGCGAGGCGGGCTTGACAG
>NZ_QZXA01000016.1 GCF_003601985.1 Mesorhizobium jarvisii | reverse complement strand
CCCAGAACCAGTGGTCCTCCCCCTCCATCTCGACAAACCGCGCCCCCGCTATCCCCGCCGCCAGGTCCCGCCCGGCTTCCACCCGCACCGCCCGGTCACCTCTGCGGTGCAGGACCAGCGTCGGCGCCGTGACCTTTGACAGCAGCGGACGCACGTCGGCGTCGCGCAGCGCCTGCAGCAGGCCGGCGACGGCGCCGGGGCTGGAGGCGGCCCGGAGCAGGCCGGCCCACCAGGCGCGCGCCTGGCGGTCTTGGGCGACGCTCGGCGCGAAGGTTTCGATTTCCGCCGGGCCACCCCAGCCGGCAAGCAGGCGCTGTTGCCAGAGGTCGTACTGCGCCGAGGTGAGCGCGAAGGGGTAGTCGGGCGCGCGGCTGCCCTTGGCGAGCGAGCCCCACAGGACCAGGCCGGTCAGGCGGTCGGGGTGGTCGACGGCAAAGCGGATGCAGCCCGGCCCGCCCTCCGAGGCGCCGACCAGCACGGCTTTGCGGCTGCCGGCCGCATCCATGACAGCCAATATGTCGCGCGCGGTCGCCTCGACGGTCGGGCGGGCGCCGACGCGGTCGGACAGGCCCATGCCGCGCCGGTCGAACAGGATCAGCCGGCCGAGCCGTGACACGGCGCTGAGCCAGGCGCGGCAGCTCCTGTCTTCCCAGATCCGCTCGACATGCGAGATGAAGCCCGGAACCAGCACGATATCGGCCGGGCCGCTGCCTATGGTCTGGTAGGCGATATGGATGCCGTCCACGGCGACATAGCGGGTTCTCGGCATCTCCGGTTCGGCATCGCTGGCGTGCAGCAGAGCCAGCGTGGCCGGGTCCGGCGCCACGCCGAGTTCGTCGCGCAGCAGCCGCACGCAGGCCTCGCCCTGGCGCTCGGCCGCCGCCCGGTCGCCGGCGGCCAGATGGGCGCGGATCAAATGGCGGTGCGCGCTTTCGCTCAAAGGGTCGAGGGCGGCGAGGCGCGTCGCGTGCAGCACGGCAGTCCGCGCAGCGCCGCCGGCGATCCTGGCTTCCACCAGCCGCTCCAGCGCCTGCACCAGCCGGCTCCGCAAGGCCTCGCGGCGAAAAAACACCCATTCCTCGAATTCGGGACAATCCGGCAGCGAAAAGCCGGCGAGATAGTCGCCGCTGTAGAGGCCGGCGGCCTCGTCGAGACGCCCGGCGTCGCAGGCATGGTCGAAGGCGATGGCGTCGGCCTCGACTGCCGGGCGCAGGCTGAGCGATGCCGCGCTGGCTGATATGATCTCCTCGCCGAAGGCGACGCGGATCTTGTAGAGCGTGCGCCGCAGGCGGGCGCGTGCGGCTTCCGCGTCGGCCTCGGGCCACAGCAGCGTGGCGGCGACGTCGCGCGCCACCGGTCCGCCGGCCTCGGCCAGGTAGATGACGAGCGCGGCCGCCTTGCGCAAGGCGAGCTCTATCCGCCGCCCGTCCAGCCGGAACTCCGGAAACCCCAGCAGCCTGAGTTGTATCAGCTCCATCGATCCGCACGCGGCCGCGCAAGTAGAGGACGTTGAGGGGACGCCGGCCTTCTATCCATCCCCGCGAAATCGCGCCGATCCGGCCCGATCAACTCCCTTGGAGCGAGAAATGTCACCGGTCAATACATCAAGCCATCACACGCCAGAACGGCTTACCTCAGGTGCCAACACCAGACATGGAGGCTGAGCCATGTGCCAGACCTGCCTCTCCTGGTACGCGCGCTGCGTCGCGCCGTATTTCGTCCATGCCGGCTGTTCGGCCGGCGCCTTCACGCAAATGCGCAAGCGGGTCATCCCGCTTGCGCAAGGCGTCGTCGTGGAGGTCGGCTTCGGCTCGGGCCTCAACCTGCCCTATTACGACGCCGCCAGGGTCGAGCGGCTGGTCGGCATCGACCCCGACGGCACCATGCTTGGCCTCGCAGCACCCAAGAGCCGCGCCATGCCCTTCGCCGTCGAATGCATCCGGGCCGGAGGCGAAAGCCTGCCTTTGGCCGACGGCATCGCCGACACGGTGGTCGTCACCTATGCCTTCTGCACCATTCCGGACCCTGAGGCGGCGCTGAGCGAAATCCGCCGGATCCTGAAGCCGACGGGCCGGCTGATCTTCATCGAGCATGGCCAGGCCGAGGGACCGCGCTGCCGCCGCTGGCAGGAGCGCCTGAACCGGCTGTGGGGATCGATCGCCGGCGGCTGCCACCTCAACCGCGATCCGCTGCGGCTGATCGGCGGGGCCGGATTCCGCCTGCTCGAAGTGCAGCACGGCCGCTTCCCCCTGCCCCTATGGCAGCTGGGCAGCCACCACGCCGGCATTGCGGCGGCGGGCTGACCGGTCAGCCTTGTCTTGCCCCGTGCATCGATGTCGCGCCGGGAGTCGCACGCGCCACAGCCGCCCTCACAGCGCCAGGCTCCCCTGCTGCGCCTCCTCGGCATTGGGGTCGCCGGGGGCCGTGGCCCAGGCGAGTTCGACCAGCGTCACGGTGCGCCTTCCCGTGCCGTCGAGCTGGCAGACGATCAGGCCCTGCTCCTCGATATAGGTCAGCAGGCGCCGGGCGCGGCGCAGCGAGTGCGAACCGTAGGCGCGCGCGATCGCGGCGTCGCTCGGGCACGGCCAGCCTTCCTTGGCCGCGCGCGCGATCATCATGAACACGCCCTGCATGTCGTCGGGCAGCAGCGAGGCGCGCACGGAAACGTCCCGCCATGCATCGTCCTGCGTCGTCTCGGAGCCGAGCCCGGCGCGGGCGCGCGTCAGCATGCGGCGGAATTCGGCGAGGTCCGGCACCACCGAGGCGAGGCCCTCGATGCGGCAGCGCACCACGAATTCCTGGTAGAGCACGCCGATGACGCGAAAACCCGCATCGGGCTGCGCCAGGATGGCGCGCAGCACGCGGTCGACCCGCTCGCGCCGCTCCGCCAGGTCCTCGGCGCTGATTTGCGGCTCCGCCGGTTCGGGGCGGATTTCCAGCGCCGCCGACTTTGCCGCCATCAGCTGGTCGAGCAGGTCGGGCGACGCCACCCGGCGCGGCGTGCGCACCGTCTCTGGCGGCGGCGCCGCCAGGATGATCGCGCGGGCGTCCTCCAGCGCCGCCTCCGGCATCGCCATCAGCCGCGGCGTGCCGTTGCGCGGGCTGGTGTCGGTCGGGCCGATGCGCAGGCCGAGCGGCCGCCGCGACAGCGCCGGCCCCAGCGCCATGAACTGCCCGCGTTCCAGATCGCGGAAGGCTTCCGCCTGGCGCCGCTCCATGCCCAAGAGGTCGGCGGCACGCGCCATGTCGATGTCGAGGAAGGTGCGGCCCATGAGGAAATTGGAGGCTTCGGCCGCGACATTCTTGGCGAGCTTGGCCAAACGCTGCGTGGCGATGATGCCGGCGAGCCCGCGCTTGCGGCCGCGGCACATCAGGTTGGTCATGGCGCCGAGCGAGAGTTTGCGCGCCTCGTCGGAAACCTCGCCGGCCACCGCCGGCGCGAACAGCTGCGCCTCGTCGACCACCACCAGCATCGGGTACCAATGGTCACGCGCGACCTCGAACAGCCCGCCGAGGAAGGCGGCGGCGCGCCGCATCTGGTTTTCGGCGTCGAGCCCTTCGAGGTTGAGCACGGTGGAGACGCGGTGGATGCGCGCTCGCTCGCCGGCCGCCTGCAGGCCGCGCTCGGTATGCTCCTCGGCATCGATCACCAGATGGCCGTAGCGCTCGCCGAGCGAGACGAAGTCGCCTTCGGGATCGACAATGGTCTGCTGCACCCAGGGCGCGCTCTGCTCGAGCAGGCGGCGCAACAGATGCGACTTGCCGGAGCCCGAATTGCCCTGCACCAGAAGGCGGGTCGCCAGCAGTTCCTCGAGATCGAGGTTCGCTGGGGCGCCCGCCGTGGTGTGTCCCATCTCGATCGCAACGGTCATGTCTCGACTCAAAAAGGTCTCCTGCGCGGCATGGGGCTTAGCAACCCAGGCGCGGCCCGTCGAGCACCGATGGCCGGCAGCCCGGTGTTGCGCACAGTTGTGAGGGAAGGGTCGGCAGGAACGGCCGCCATCAGCCGCCCCTGTGGATAGTAACCAGCTGTTCACCATGGGCCGGCGTTGCGGTTGCGGAGGCCGGCCATCCGTTTAGCCTGACCTTGCATCGCGCCCCAACGAGATGCACCCCAACGCCCCAAATGGCGGCCGGCGTCTTCAAGTTTCGTTTCTGTATGCGCCGGTCGTCAGCCTACCCGTTACAGCGCCGCAGCTTGCCTCGGCACCGGTGCCAGGGGCGGTGCATCCAGCCCCTTGAACGGGTCGCGCCAGGCCTCGATGGCTTCGAGCCGGCGATACCAGCTGATGAGCGCGGGATAGTCATCGAGCGGCAGGCGGGCGGCATCGTTGAAGGGCAGGAAGGCCGCCATGCGGAAATCGGCATAGGAAAGCGACGTTCCGACCAGCCATTGCCGGTCGGCCAGTTCCGCCTCCAGGATCGCGGCCCCCTTGTGGAACTCTTCCAGCCCTTCCCTGACCTTGTCCTCGTCGATCGGCCCGATGCCATAGCGCTGCTTGGTGCCGCGCTCGAAATGCACGGTGTCGCAGGCGCGCATGAAATTCTCCTTGCCCCAGCTCAGCCAGCGAATCATCTCGGGCTCGTCCTCGCCGGTGCGCCAGAAATCGGAACGCGCCGCGCGCGACAGCCGGCAGGCGATGGCGTCGGCCTCCCACAGGCTGCCGCCAGGCCATGCCAGGATGGGAATGGAGAGATTGGGATTGAGCGGCCGGAATCGCTCCGCTTGCCCCGGCGCAAAGGGTGAGGCGAATTCGAAAGTCACCTGCGCCTTGAGATGACGCGCCACCGCGACCGCCAGGCGCGGATTGGGATTGCGGCTGAAATAGAGTTTCATTCCGCCCGGCTTCGGCTCGACCTTGTCATTCATGAGTGTCACTCCTGGTCCTGGCGAACATGCCAGACCAAGGACGCGTCCGGCAGGTGCAATCCGACAAAGTGTGGGTTGACCACCATCGATGGCAAGGCGACACTTCATCTCGCACCAAAGCAGGAGGAATTGCGATGGACGAGCCCGAACGGTGGCGCCACATGTCGACGGCACCCAAGGACGGCAGCCGGATCCTGGTCACGGTCCGACCCTCCGAACAGGGGCCTGCGGAAGTCGACCTCGCCTACTGGTCGCGCGGCGACCAGTTCGCCGGTGAAGGCTGGCGCGCATCGGATTCCTCGCCCGGCCGCGTCGTCGAATATGCCGAACCCGAGCTGAAATGCTGGATGCCCATGCCCTCGGCCAACCTCAGCCGCGGCGGCTCGATGCCCGCCCCCTGGGAAGGCGACGACGCGCAACAACTGGACGGGTCTGGGATTTAGCGCAAAGGCGTAAGCGGCCGATCTGTCCCCTAGGATGGGTCGGAATTTAGCGAGCGCGGACGGTGAAGCCGCCGATCTCCCCCCTCGTGGGGGTTGAGGAGTGGTCCGCGTAGCGGACAGAAAGCCAATCGCTTGGCTTTCTGAACGACGAACGTCCGGCAGGACAGAAGTCCAGCTTGGGTTCCTCGCCCCACGAAGTGGGGAGAGGTGGCTCGGCGAAGCCGAGACGGATAGCGGAATGGCGCTGACCTGTGCTGGAATGCTCCGGCAGGAGTGCCAGCGCCTTACGAAGGCCCCCTCTCCGACCGCTTCGCGGCCACCTCTCCCCCCGCTTCGCGGGGGCGAGGAACCAGATCCTGAGAGGCCGGCGGGCCAGCGCCCCCCCTCTGCCCTGCCGGGCATCTCCCCCACAAGGGGGAGATCGGCAGTTTTGCCGTCGGCGCGCCCTTATTAGCACTGCTGCTTTGGCAAGAGCCTGACCTCAAAACAAAAACGCCGCCGTCGCCGGGTTCGGTCCATCCCGTCCGTCGGCCGAATCCATGCCCGCGATCGTCTTCAGGTCCTGCGTGTCCAGTTCGAAGTCGAAGACGTCGAAATTGGCCGCGATGCGGTCCTGGTGGATCGATTTGGGGATGACGATCAGCCCTTGCTGGAGATGCCAGCGGATGATCGTCTGCGCGGCGGACTTGCCATGCTTCGCTGCAATGCCCGCGATCGTCGGGTCGCCGAGCAGCCGGCCGCTGCCGAGCGGGCTCCAGCTCTCCGTTTGGATGTCATGCCCGGCATGAAATTCCCTGAGCGCGCGCTGCTGGAAGCGCGGATGCAGCTCGATCTGGTTGGCCACCGGAACCACGCCGGTCTCGCCGATGATGCGTTCCAGATGATCCCTGTTGAAATTCGAAACGCCGATCGACTTGATGCGGCCGGCCTGCTTCAGCTCGATCAGGGTCTTCCAGGCCTCGACATATTTGTCGCGGCTGGGCACCGGCCAGTGGATCAGGAACAGGTCAAGCTGCTCGATGCCGAGTTTTTCCATCGTGTCGTCGAAAGCGCGGAGCGCCGCGTCGCGCTCATGCGCGCCGTTGCGCAGCTTCGAGGTGATGTACAGCTCGCTTCTCGGCACATCGGCGGCGCGGATCGCCTCGCCGACGCCTTCCTCGTTCCGGTAGCCCTGCGCGGTGTCGATCAGCCGGTAGCCGGCCTTGATCGCCCAGCCCACCACATCGGCGGTGATGCCGTGATCGACCTGCCACACGCCAAGGCCTAGCTGGGGAATGGCGGTGCCGTCGTTCAACGTCATCAGTTCTGGCATGGTCGGATCCTTTGCGAAGAAATGTCCGGGCGGTCGCCCGACCCAGCCTATCTAGGCACGTGCCGGGACGACGACCAGTCGCCGGCGGACAAATTCGCCGGCGACTTCACAGACTTGATGTCTTCGTCAGGGGAACCGGCTCATTTCGGCCGGCGCACCGCCCGCACCACCGGAGTGGATGTGCTGCCGCAGAACAGGCGGTCGGCGCCGTCGGATTCCAGCCCCGAGACGCTCATGCCGGCCGGCATGTCGAGCCTCTCCAGAAGCTTGCCGGTTCTCGGGTCTACGCGGCGCAGATCGCTCTCGTCGCCCTCCCAGGTGGCGTGCCACAATTCGCCATCCACCCAGGTCACACCGGTGACGAAGCGGCTGGATTCGATGCTGCGCAGGATTTTTCCGGTCTCGGGGTCGATCTGGTGGATCTTGCGCTCGCGGTACTGCCCCACCCACAGCGTGCCTTCGGCCCAGGTCAGCCCGGAGTCACGGCCGCCGCCGGGCGCCGGGATCGTGGCGAGCACCGCGCCCGTATCGGGATCGATCTTCTGGATGCGATCATTGGCGAGCTGGAAGAAATGCCGGCCGTCAAAGGCGGTGCCGGCGTGTGCGGCGACATCGATCGAACGCAGCGTCTGCCCGCTTTGCGGATCGAAGGCGTTCAGCCTGTCGCCCGAGGCAAACCAGACGTTCTCGCCGTCGAAGCTCACCCCATGTATCCGCTCCACGCCGGGAAAGGGTCCGTATTCGCGCAGGATTTCGGCCGGTGAATGCTTCATGTCTTGATCCTCGTGGTCGTCATCCGCTGATCTACGTTACGGGATTTAGGTGTGTCGAGATTCAGGTCAGGCCGAGTCGAAAATGGTGGCTTCCGAGAACCGGAGCGGAGCGTACTTTTCGTACGTGAGCACCGGAAGCGCAGGAAGCCGCCGTTTGCAGACCGGCCTCACCTGAATATCGCCACACCTTAGCCGTTTGGCAGCGGCGCCGGGAGTAACAAGGTGGTCGTGAATCCGGCCACCGGCGGCGTCATCCAGCGGCGCGCCCGGCCATGGCCGAAAGACTGCACCTTGCCGGCCTCGGCGAGCGGCTCCAGCGCCCGCTGCACGCTGCGCTGGCCGGTTCCGAGCGCCAGCGCCAGCGCCGAGCTCGACCAGGCTTCGCCATCGGCGAGCAAGGCCAGCACGGCGGCGTGGCGTTCCTCGATCGGCCGCGCCAGCACCATCACCGCGCGCGCCAGGCCCGGCGCCAGCGTGAAACCGCGCTTGGTGGCGCTGATGTCGGCAAGTGCTGCAAGCTCGGCGCGCAGCCGGCCGATCTCGACGCGCAGCCGGGCGCGGTGCGATTCATCGGCATGCTTGCCGCCAAAGGCCCGCGCCACGAGCTCCTCTCGCGACACATCCCCGGGCCAGGCTTCAGCGAGTGCGCGCGCCAGCGCGAACAGCACCGGCCGGCTCGCCAGCGAGACTGTTCGGTCCCCGGCGCGCACGGTGTAGCGAAAGGCATCGACGACCAGCGCCGGCGATGCCTGCAGCGCCTCGACCTCTTCGAGCAGCAGCGGCTGCTCCCTGCCTTGCGTGATCAGCCGCGCCGCCGGCGTTTCCAGCGCCAGGGATGCGGTGGCGACCTCGGCCATAAGGCCTGGAATGCCGGCCTGGCGGGCGGCGTTGCGCGCCCATTCCAGCGCCGCGCGCGCCGGCCGGGTTCTGAGCCGCCGCATGGCGATGCCGGCGACGGCGAGCTCATGCGCGGCCCGCGCGGCCGGCGGCAGCGGCGTCGGGTCGAGCCCGGCCAGCACGTGCTCGGCCTCGTCGAGCCGGCCGATCAACAGCAGGCGCCGCACCTTGAGGTGGCCGGCATGCGCCGCGTTCAGCCGGTCGCCATGCTTTTCCAGCGTCGTGCGCGCCGCGTCGAGCGCCTTGGCCGGCCAGCCCAGGTCACGCGAGACCAGCGCGATCTCGGCCTCCGCGACGACGCATCTGGCGCGCGCGACAGCTTCTTTCGGGCTGAAGGCGCGCGCGGCCCGCCGCAACAGAAGCTTGGCGCGATCGAAGTCGCCGAGCTGCGCCATGGCGATGCCGCGCAGCGCCAGCGCCGGCGCGTCCTCGCGCAGGGCGACGCGGTCGAGCGCCCCGAGCGGATCACCCGCCGCCAGCGCCAGCGCCGCCGCGGTGATCAGCGAGTCCATTCAAATCCCGTCACACTTGTAACTCCCACCCCGGCACGTTTGCGCCCTAACTTAAATCACCACCGCCGGTCAGCAAGCGGCGTTGGCCCGATGGAGACCTAGCCATGTGGCTGAGGCCGCCATCGGCACCGTTGACGCCAATTCCGGCACTCGTTAGCCTGAGCATCTCAGGTATTAATAGTAAGCATCTCATTAGGGATAGTTGAAAATGCCTGCAACCGACAATCTCGAACACACCGCACGCCCCCGCCACCCCTGCTGCGCCGTGCCGGATGATTCAAATCCCGTCGCAGATGTAACTCACCTCACCCAGCCTCATCGCTCTAGCCTGGATCCCAAGGCGATCACGGCCCGCGACGGCACCATGACTGACAAAGGAGAAGACCAATGACCAAGCACATGACGATGAAGACCCCACCGATCGTTTCGCGGCAGGAATGGGACGCTGCCCGCGAAAAGATGCTGGTGAAGGAGAAGGCGACGCTGCGCGCCAAGGACGCGCTCGCCGCCGAACGCCGGCGCATGCCGTGGATGGAAGTGGACAAGGCCTATGTATTCGAAGGCCCCAACGGCAAGGCAAGCCTGCTCGACCTGTTCGAAGGCCGCCGCCAGCTGATCGTCTACCGCGCCTTCTTCGAGCCGGGCGTCTATGGCTGGCCCGATCATGCCTGCCGCGGCTGCTCACTCGGCGCCGACCAGGTCGGCCACCTCGCCCATCTCAACGCCCGCAACACCACGCTGGCCTACGCCTCACGGGCACCGCAGGCCGACATTGTCAGGCTGAAGGCGCGGATGGGCTGGGAGATGCCCTGGTACACGATCACCGACAGCTTCGACAAGGATTTCGGCGTCGACGAGTGGCACGGCCACAACGTCTTCATCCATGACGGCGACCGCGTCTTCCGCACCTATCTCATCAACAGCCGCGGCGACGAGCAGATGGGCACGGTCTGGAGCTATCTCGACGCTACCCCGCTCGGCCGCCAGGAGATCTGGGAGGATTCGCCCGAAGGCTATCCCCAGACCCCGCTCTACAGCTGGTGGAACTGGCACGACAATTACGAAGCCGGGGCGGACAAGAAATGGGCCGAAGTGGCCGCCGCCGGCGAAGCCGCCTTCAGGGATAAGGGTGAGTAAGCAGGGACTGGACAGGAAAGCGCTCCTCTCCCTCGCTCTTGGCGAGGGAGAGGAGCCCAAATCCTGAAGGACCGCGACCATCAAGGAATTAAGATCATGAGCGATACCCACATAAGCACCGCCAGCGCGACCCGTGAAAGCACCACCACCCTTGGCGTCGCCGACTGGCTCTGCCTCGCCGCGGCGCCCACCTTCGCCCTGATGGCCCTGCTGTCCTGCCTGCAAGGCGGCGACGCGGCCATGCTGTGCATGGGCGCCTCCCCGCTGACCGGCCCGTCTTTGACCGGGATGCCGGCCATGTATCTCTTGATGAGCGCCTTTCATCTGGCACCCTGGCTGCGGGTGATTTCCGGCCGCCAGGTCCGATAGAGCCGGCGCGCCTGCATCAAACATCCCACATTTCGGAGAAGACAATGAGGCTGGTCAGGCTACGAGCGCCGGGTGGCTTGGACAGGCTCGACTTGGTCGAGGAAGATCCGCCGCAGCCGAGCCCTGGTGACGTGATGGTCAGGATCCGCGCCTGCTCGTTGAACATGCGCGACGATTTCGCCGTGCAAGGCAAGACAAAGCTGGCCGACCGCCGCGTGCCGCTGTCCGACGGTGCGGGTGAAGTGATCGCCGTCGGCAGCAAAGTCGATGCGCTCAAGCCCGGCGACAGCGTCGTCAGTGTCTTCTATCCCCGGTGGCTTGACGGCGACATGACGCCCGCCACCAGGCGCGACATTCCAGGAGAGAGTTTCGACGGCTTCGCCAGCGAATATGTCTGCATGCCCGCGCAGGCCTTCACCAAAGCTCCCGCGGGCTATACGCACGGGGAAGCCGCGGCGCTGACCTGCACCGGCGTCACCGCCTGGCGAGGCCTGGTCGTATCCGGCAAGGTCAGGCCCGGCGACACGGTGCTGGTTCTGGGCACCGGCAGCGTGTCGTTGTTTGCGCTGCAATTCGCCAAGGCCGCCGGCGCCCGGGTCATCGCCACCTCCTCCGACGAGGAAAAGCTGGAGCGGCTGAGCCGCCTCGGCGCCGACGCCGTCATCAACTACAAGGCCGTGCCGGACTGGAGCCGCAAGGTTCGGGAGCTGACGGATGGCCGCGGCGTCGATCACGTGATCGAAGTCGGCGGCCCCGCCACGCTGGCGCAGTCCATAGCCGCCTGCCGGACAGGCGGCCACATCGCCCTGATTGGCGTGCTGACCGGCTTTGCGGCAGATGTCTCGATCCCGGCCATATTCTCGAACCAGATCCGCATCAGCGGCATTTCGATCGGCAGCCGGGCGGACCAGGAGGACATGATCCGCGCCATAGACGTCAATCGCATCAAGCCCGTCATCGACCGTCGCTTCCCGCTGCGCGAGATAGCCGCCGCCTTCACGCACTACGCAGCGCGGAAGCATTTCGGCAAGGTCTGCCTGGAGGTTTGAGCCCTGCGTGACCGCAGCCGTTGCGAAACGCCTGGGTTTCAGCCGTCCAGGCGCGACGTGCCATCACCCATCGGCCGCCTGGACCGCCAGCGCCTGCATGACTTCGGCTTCGAAGGCGCCGGGCATCTGGCCGGCCTCGGCCAGTTGCCTTGCGTGCCACGCGCGTGCCATGCGGCCATCGGCCAGGAGGATGGCGCGGTTGCACAGGCCCGGCACTGCTTCCACGACATGGGTGGAGATGATGACGGCATGGCGGCCATTGGAAGCCAGGGCCAGGATGATGCGCTTCACCTCGAAGGCGGCAAGCGGATCGAGGCCGTTCAGGGACTCATCGAGGATCAGTAGCGGTGGCGTGCCGAGCAGGGCCGCGGCAATGGCGATCTTGGCCCGCGTGCCGAGCGAATATTCGGCTATCGGCCGTTCGATCCAGCGATTGAGCCCAAGCCGATCAGTGACATCGACGCCAGGCCAGTCGTCTTCGGCGCAGCCGCGGATCGAGGCGACGAGTTGGAGATATTGCCGCCCGCTCAGCGCCGCCGGCAGGTCGAATGGATCCACGGCAAGGCCGAAGCCTGACTTGGCGCGTTCCGGTGCCCTGACAAGGTCGGCGCCATCGATCGCCACGGTCCCCCCGAGCGGCCGAATCTGGCCGGTGATGGCCCTGAGCAAGGTGGACTTGCCCGAACCGTTGGCGCCGAGCAGGCCGAGGATGTCGCCCCTGTCGAGCGACAGGTCGATGCCGCTGACGACCGCGCGGCCAGCATAGCCGGCGCTGAGCCCGCGAACCGCGAGGATTTCGGCAGGATCGATGCTGCTATCCATGGCGATATCTCCGTTGCGCCTGGTGCCACAGAAACAGCACAAGGGCGGCAAAACCGATCAGCACCGTGCGCCCATATTCGAGCGTCTCGTAGCTGGCGTAGGCGATGGCGCTGAGGAAGGTCAGCGCCGCGACGAACGGCGCGGTCATGAAATAGGCGGCAAACACCGCATAGGCGCCGTTCAGCGCCAGCAGCCAGAAGCCGCTGGCGAGCGGCATCGCCCAGGCCGACGGTTCCGCCGCCAGGGCGGCTCCCGCCGGCAGGAGGAAGAAGGCGAGCGACAATTGCAGCGGCAGCCGCGCCAGGCGCAGCCAGGCCCTGACGAAGCCGAGCGGAGCCGTGCGCAGCACCGGCGAGCCGAGTGGATGGAACCGCGCGCTCAACATGAACACCAGAAGGCCGCCGGTCAGCCCGGCCATCGCCGCCGGCACGGCATCATGGCGGGCAAGGCTGATGGAGCCGGCAACGACTGCCGCGAGGCCGAACAGGATGGCTGCCCCCGCCAGCCGCCATGAAAGCCTTACGCGCCCGGCGGGCAGGTCCCAGGCCCAGCTTGAGAGCCAGGCCGGCGTCGAACGATCGAAGGCGCCGAGCCAAGGCTTGCGCCCGCCCGGATCGCTCACCGGATCGGCACTATCGCTGAGGACCAGGTCGCGAGCGCTCCGCAGGCGCAGCACCGCCGCCGCGCCAAAGCCGGCGCCAAACAGCATCACGGCACCGAGACCCCAGGCCGGCGCCAGTGGTTTTGCGATGACGAAACACCCAAGGCCCACGGCCGCCGCCGCGATGAAGGCAAGGGGAACGCCCAGCGCACATGCCGCCACGGCCGCCATGCGCCGGCGCTCCATGAGTGAAAGAGGCAATGCTTTCAGGAACGGCGCGAAGGCGCGCGACAGGCAAAGTCTTGCGATCGCGCTGCCGGCGAAGCCGCCAAGGCAAAGAAGCACCCCCGGCAAGCCGACCGCCCACAGCGCCTGCGCCTGACGCAGGGTGGCGGATACCGCATGCAAGGCGACGACGATGTCGGCAATGGCGTAGGCGAGCAACGCCCCACCGCCAGCGACGATCCAAACGAGATCGCGTCGGCGCATCGAGCGCAGGCCAGCCGAGAGCTCGCGCCAAATCAGGGTCAGGACAAGCCTGTCGTGCCGCATTGTTCCATCTTTGCGATCGCAAGCCGGTTGGACATCGACATAGGTCGGCGACGATTGTGCCGTCAGTAGGGCCGTCGCGGCTTAGCCTCCCGCGGCGGGCTTGGCGTTAACGTTCTTCAGCGCGGTCAGGAGATAATCCTGCATGGTCGCCTGAAGGTTGGTCGTTGCGCTGCGCACCGCCGCCATCGCGTCCTTCACCGCCGCTTCATCAAAGGGTTTGGCGGTTTGTGCCGCCGCCAGATTGGCGCGAGCACTGCGCAAGTCGCGCAACGCCTGGAAGGTGCGCGAGCGGTTGTCGCACAGAATGCCGCGGAACTCCTTCCTCACCTCGGGCGGATAGCTGCTGGCAATTTCCGACAACAGTACGCGCGCCGCCGCGCCCTGGCGCAACCCGTGCATGGCATAACCGACCAGGAAGAAGTTGACGGCGAGCGAAAGGGCGAGCAGCACCAGCGTCGCCGTCCATATCCAGGGACGCTTCAAAGCGAGCCCTCCCCTTCCGCGTCGGCCGCGATACCGCCATCGGCCAGCGACGAACCGGACGCCAGCGCCAGAAGCTCCGTATCGGACGGATCATCCTGTAGCCGCGCCACCTGGTAGCCTGCCAACGTTGCCGCCACCAGCACGGCAGCGACGCAGGCCGCGAACCCGGCCGGACTGAAGAGCAGGCGCGGCAAGAGAGACGGGCGTGCCGAGCCGGCTTCGATACGGGCCAGCACCTTGCGCGCCAGTGCCTGGTCGTCGCCATCGGTCAGCGCCGCTTCGAGCACGAGACGATCGAGCGCGGCATCCGGGTCGTCCTTGCGCTCGGCCGCCAGCAGCGCCAGCGCCTGCTGGCGGAAAGGCGCCGGCCATGTCTCGACCGCAGCGCCAAAGCGCAGGCTGTGTCGTTCGAATTCGTCCCGTGTCATGAGGACTCCCTTTCGCGGCTCACGGCCGCCATTGCCAAATGATCCCTGAGCGCACGCCGTCCGCGCACCAGCAATTGCTCGGCCGAGCCGATGCTGCCGCCCATCACCTCGGCGATCGCCGCGATGTCGAGGTCGCCGACGGCTCTCAGCAGTACCGCCATGCGCTGCCGTTCCGGCAGGCGCGAGAGCCCGTCGCGGACGATCGCCAGTTCCTGCCGCGCCGCGGTCGTCGCCTCGGCGTCCGCCTCCGGCGCGGCGACCTCATCCCTTATGTCGTCCAGCCCGATGAAGCTGCGTAGCGCCCTGCGTCGACGCTGGTCAATGCATCGGTTGGCGGTGATCCGGTAGAGCCAGGTCGAAGCCCGCCCCTTGGCCGGATCAAACCGCGCGGCCTGTTTCCAGACGGTCACGAACACCTCCTGCACCACATCCTCGGCGTCGCCGGCATTGCCGAGATAACGCGCCGCGAACATTCGCAACCCGCGGCCATGGCGAGCGATGAGCTCGGACAGCGCGCTTTGGTTGCCCCCGGCGATGCGGGCCAGAAGCTCGTCGTCGCCTCTGGGCTCGTCATGCTGCACGGTGGCGGCCACCGGTTGGCAAGACTTCGATGGCGAGTCCGAACCTCGCATCGATCCGGATCGGCGCAGAAACGAATTTCGGGCTCAAATCCATCACCAGATGTCAGCGGCGCCAGCGGCGAATGCCGTAGACGGTCTTGCCGTTAGGACCGGTGAAGCTACCTGCCGAACGGCCTCGAAACGGCCCCGCCGCCGATACACGCTTGCCGGAGAAGGTCTGCCCATTCGGGCCGGTGCCAGAATAGCTTCTGGCGCAGCGATCAACAACGCCACCAATGCATTTGGAGCTCGATGTGTAGGCACCGCCATTGGCCCCGGTGCGGGTGGTCGAGCCGGTATAGACATTGCCGTCCCGGGTCACGCTGCGGCTGATCTCGCCGCCATGCGCGGTCGGACGCCGCCACTCCTCGGCCGAGGCCGGCGAAGCGGCCGACCAGGCAAGCACCGCGCCGATACAGAGCGCCGGAATCTTTACTGAAAACAACATGTCGTACTCCTTGTTTTGTAAAGGGAATGATCGCTGCCGATTAGTTGGCACGCTCGGCTATCAGCTTGCGGATGGTTGCGATCTCGTCCGCGGAAAGCCTGCCGTCACCGTTGCGATCAATGAGGTCGAACAACGGCATGCTGCTGGCAAATTCCTGTTGCGACACCTTGCCGTCGCCATTCGTGTCGAGGCGGCGCCAGCGATTGCCGAGCCGCGCCTGCGCCACCTCGGCGCGATCCTCGATCGCCTGGCGGGCGCTGTCGATCTCCTTCTCGTCGATGACGCCGTCGCCATTGCGGTCGAGCCGCCTGAACAGCCGCTCGCGGGCGGCCGTCATCTCGTCCTTGGAGATGGCGCCGTCGCCATTGGTATCGATGCGTTGCAGGATGCGCTGGCCCGGCATGTCTTGTGCCTGCGCCGCACGGAGCGGCACAAGTCCGACAAGCAAGGCCGCAATGAGTGCTGAACGTTTCATGATGATGATCCTTTCGTGGTCGGGTCGCGGGGGGCGACTGCTGACCGATACGCAGCACCGGGCCGGACCCTACGCTCGACACGGGAGATTCTTTTCGAACGCGCCAATCTGCGTCGCGGCATCGCTCGGCAGTTGCGCCCGCAGCATCTCGAGAAAAATCTCCCGATCGCGCGTAGGAGCACAAAAGGGCCTGCGTAGAAGGCTCTGCAAGGACGGTCCGCGGCGGACCATCCGACCCAATGCGGAGACCAGCATGAACAAGATCGTCATAGCCCTTGCCGGCCTGCTGCTTGGCGCTGGCAGCGCCTGTGCGGCGGACGGCAGCGGCGCCAGGGAACTCTTCCGGCGTATCGACACCAACGGCGACCGAAAGCTGGAGTTCAGCGAAATCCAGGCCGCGCGGGCGCGGATGTTCGACCGGATGGATGCCAACCACAATGGTCTGCTCGACGCGGGCGAAGTGCGCACTGCCGTCGAGCAGGTGAAGTCGAAGCGAGACTTCCAGGCCGCGCAATTCGCCGACTTCCGAGCACAGGCCAGCCGCATCGACCGCAATGGCGATGGCAAGATTTCGCGCGACGAGTTTGCCGCCTTCATTCCCGACCGGTTGCTGCGGGCGGACACGAATGGCGACGGTGCGCTTTCCATCTCCGAACTGCGGGCGCTCCGGCGCCAGTGATCCCCTAGACAACCCATCCCACAGGAGAGACATGATGAAACGGACGCTTGCGGCATTTTGCGGTTTGATGATTGGCGCCTCGGTGCTGGCCTCGCCGGCTCAGGCCCTGCCGGTCGTGCCGGCCTCTGCCCCGGCATCGGCCACCACAGCGCCGACGCCGGTGTGGTTCCGGCGCGGCTTCTACGTCGTCGGCGGCGGCTACTACTATAACGGCTATCGCGGCTATGTCCGCGTGCGGCCGGGCTACCGCTACTACAACGGCTACTGGTTCCCCGCCGCCGCCTTTGCCGCCGGTGTCGCGGCGGCGACTGTCGCGCCATTGCCGCGTCCCGCGGTGCGTCTGGAAGCGGCGCACGTACGCTGGTGCCATGAGCGCTACGTTTCCTACCGCGCCTGGGACAACAGCTATCAGCCTTATAGCGGACCCCGCCAGCAGTGCTGGTCGCCCTATAGTTGAGGCGCTGGGCGCTTCGCGCACAGCCTTCATGCCCTTGCACCAAACGCGACGGGAGATGACATGATCACCAATCGGTCGATGCCCGCGAGCACGATTATACCAGTGCTCGCCTATCCCGATGTCGAGACGGCCAGCCGCTGGCTCTGCCACGTCTTCGGGTTCGAACAGAGGCTAATCATCGGCAACCACCGCCACCAACTCGACTTCGGTGAGGGAGCGTTGATTGTCGCCGGATCGAAGAAGGGCGAACCGATACCGGAGCAGGCCGGCGCGCCGTTAGCGGTGATGGTGCGTGTCATGGATGTCGATGCCCATCACAAGCGAGCTGTGCGCCACGGTGCCGTGATCCTGAGCCCGCCGGTCAGCTTCCCCTATGGCGAGCGGCAATATTCCTGTCGCGACTTCGCCGGCCACCACTGGACGTTCTCTCAGTCGATCGCCGACGTCGCGCCTGAGGACTGGGGTGGCGTCGCGATCGGCAATCGAGCAATCTCGGAATAGGCGTCAGTCCCGCCTAGGTTTCGATATCCTCAACCGGCAGCAATGGCTTACAATTCATAACTCCAGGCACGGGTGGAACGCACGCCACATCGTTCGCAGCCCTGATCTGTCGGTGACTCCACGTCGCGACAGCTCCATCAGCAACAGCTAATTGACAGTCTACGGGAAACGGCGCTCACTGGCCCGTACAGGTGGATCGCAGCATCAGGCGGGCGATATCGACCGCCGGCTTCACCCTGGGGAGGATGCCATGCCAACCGTAATCGGCCATCACAACATCTCGAAAGACAGCAAGCACTGGCTCAGTTCACCCAAGCGCAAGGAGCTTTTCGGCTCGCTGGGGATCACCAACATCCGCACCTTCGTCGATCCGCAGAACCCGAAACGGGTGGCCGTGATGATGGACGTGCCGGATATGGATAAGATGGCCGCGCTAATGCAGAGCAAGGCGGCCGCCGACGCCATGGCGCATGATGGCGTGGTGCCGGAATCGCTGGTGATCCTCGTCGAAGCGAAAGCGTAGCCGCGCCAGATCAGGCACTTCAGGTCGCGATATCGTTGACGGGCAGCAAGGGCTTCGGCAGGTCAGCCTCGCCAAGGCCCGCGCGCAGCTCGATCTCGATGTCGCGGCAGATCTGCGAGATCGGAACGTCGTTGGCATTGCCCTCGAACGGGTTGGCGCTGCTTTCGCCGACCTGGTCGAGAGACATGTAGGCCCAGCCCAGCAGCGTGCTGAACGGGATCGTCAGCCAGATGCCGAATGTGCCGAGCGCACCGCCCAGCTTGCCCATCTCCGCGAAGACCGGAACGACGCCGAACGGCAGCAGCGTGCAGAAGATCATCACGAACATGGAACTGACGATGGCGTATTGGCGCGGATAGGGATTGTTCTTGATGCGGTCGCAGCGCGCCTGCTGATCGTGGAAGTCGCGGATCAGCTTCGTCAGTTCGACGTATATCTGCGGGGGGAGCTTGGCGTCCTTGAACAGCGCGTTGACCTGGACCGATTGCATTTCGAGCAGGGCCAGCGCCGGCTGCGGCGATCTCAGCACCTTGTCGGCCTGTTCGGCCAGCAGCGGCGGCAATTCCTCGGCGAGCGAGCCCTTGTCCTCGCTGATGCGGTAGCGCCGCATATACTCGATATTGGCCGCCTTCCCCATCGATTCCCAGGGCATCGGCCGCCGCAGCGAAAAGCGCAGTGCCGTCATCCAGGCGATATGACGGTAGATGAGCTGCCTCGCCGTCGGCGCGTCGAGGAAGTCGCGGCAGAAATTGGACCACATCCGGCTGCTGGCGATGATTTGCGTGAAGGCCTGCAACGCCTCGCCGCTGCGGGTCAGCACCTGCGAATTCTTGAAGCCGGCGACGAGAGACACGGTGGTGCCGAGCACGAGCACGACAGACCATGGCACCGAGAACCCGGCAATGCCCGGAAGACGGTAGGCCGCGACGGCCAGTCCGCTCACCACCACCATGTAGATGACGCTGCGCCGCGACCACAGCGCGAAATCGATCAGTTTGTAGGAACGGCCTACATACATCGCATGCCCTCGAAAACGTGGATAACAGGCAAATCAAGCTATTGACGCCTAGCATGCCCCACGCCCGGGATGAATGGCCGTTCCGGCTATTGTGGGCGCGGGATCTCTCCCGCGCCCATGCCGCTATCTCAATTGCACTTCGGCTTGGCGCTGTTGCAGGCGTCGACGAGTTCAGCCGGCGGATCCTTGTGGAAGACAGTCTTGAAGGATTCCAGCACGTTGGACTGCACCACCGGCAGCGACTGCACGCCGACCCAAGCGGGCGTGGGTTGCCCGATCAGCGCCTTCATCATCGCCAGCGCCTCGGCGACGCCCTGGTCATAGGGGCGCTGCGAGCCGGTTGCCTTGAGCGGTCCGCCCTTGGCGATCTCGATCGCCGACTGCAGACCGAGATCGACGGTGGTGATCGGAATGTCGATGCCTTGCGCGCGCATCGAGGACAGCGTGTCCAGCGCCGGCTGGTCCCATACCGCGAACAGCCCCTTCACATCGGGATTGCCGGTGAGGAAATCGCCGGAGATCTGCGAGACCTTGGAGGGATCGGTGAAGTCGACCTGCTTCATGACGATGTCGGGACGGTTCTTTTTCATCCACTCACCGACACCCTTGGTGCGCTCATTGGTGCTGAAATAGTCGACGCCGAAATTGACCAGGCCGATCGTGCCGCCCTTGGGCATGCAGGACGCCAGGATCTGCGCCGCGATCTGGCCGTTGCCCTGGCTGTCGGCCGAGATCATCGAGGCAAAATCCTTGGGAGATGAGAGGCCAACGGGGATGCTGTCCATGAACACCAGCTTGATGCCGGCCTCGCCCACCTTCTTGTAGGTCGGCGCCGTCGCCGTGAAATCGACGGGAATGGAGATGATGCCGTCCGGATGCTGCTGGATGGTGTTCTCGATATCGGCGATCTGCTTGTCGACCTGATACTCGGCCGACGCCACGCCGGTGACGGTGACGCCATATTTTGCCAGCGTTTCGCTGATGCCTTGCACCTGCAATTGCGACCAGTCGAGGTTCACCGTCTGCATGGAAATGCCGACCTTGAACTTGCCGGCCTTGACCTTGGCGGCCTCTTCGTCGGTCAATTTCAGCTCGTCGGGCGAGGCTGCCTTCTCGCCATGCGGGCCTTGGCCGACAATGCCCTTGGGACCGAGCGTCGCCATGTCGACGCCGGTAACGCAAGTGTCCGGCGTCTGCGCCACGCTCAGGGACGTCGACAGCGCGAAGGCGCTGGCGGCGAGGCTCAATGTGCAGAAAAGCGAGTGAACCGATTTCTTCATGACTTCCTCCGTTGATTGTTGATATTTGTTTTGCCGTTTGGAGTCGGCGGCTTCTGCTGATTTCCGCGTGCGCCTTACCTCCTCGTGAACGCGACCGCGGCGACGATGATTGCTCCCTTGATGACGAGTTGCAGTGACGAGCTGACGCCGAGCAGCACCAGTCCGTTGTTGAGCGTGCCGATGATCAGGCTGCCGAGCAGCGTGCCGAGCACAAAGCCACGGCCGCCGAACAGGCTGCAGCCGCCGAGGATGACCGAGGCGATGACGTCGAGCTCCATGCCTTGCACCACATCGGGCCGCGCCGCGTGCGAGCGCGCCGACAGGATGAGCGACGCCAGCCCGGCGAGCGTGCCGGTCAGCACGAAGGCGAGCGTCGTGACTTGCTTGATATGGACGCCGGAATAGAGTGCTGCCGTCGGGTTGCCGCCCGCCGCGTAAACCCGCCGCCCATAGACGCTGTAGTGCAGCAGCAAGATGCCGGCGATGGTGACGCCGAGCGTCCACAGGATCGGCGCCGGTATGCCGAGCACCGAGCCTTCGCCGAAGATCGCGAAATAATACTCGTTGGTGATGATGACCGGCTTGGTGTTGGTGACCATCAGCGCCAGGCCGCGCGCGCCGCTCAGCGTGCCCAGCGTCACCAGGAAGGACGGGATTTCCAGGCGGGTGGTCAAGACACCGTTGAGCAGCCCGATCAGCGCCCCGGTGCCCAGCCCCGCCACGGCGCCGACGACCCAGCTGTTGGCGACAAAGGCCATGGCCAGCGATGCGCTCATGCCCGAAAGTGCCAGCGTCGAGGCGACGGACAGGTCGATCTGCCTGGAGATGATGACGAATGTCATGCCCACCGCGATGATCGAGACCAGTGTCGTCTGGCGACCGATGTTGAGAAAATTGTCGATCGACAGGAACCAGGGCGACGCCAGGCTGAACACGATCAGCATGATGGCGAAGGCCACGTAGAGCATGTAGGGCCGGTCGCCCTGGAGCAGATGCTGCAAGGCCGAGCGACCACCTGGCTGGCTGGCTGCGGCTTTCGCTGGGCTTTGGATGTCGGTCATGCCGCGTGCTCTTCCGATGGCTGCGAAAGTTGAATGAGGTGATGAAGATCCTCGGCGCTGCAGAAGTCCGGCCGCGCGACCGTCCTGGTGATCCGGCCATCGACGACGATGGAGATGCGGTCGCAAAGCTGCAGCAGTTCGGAGAGGTCCGAAGACACCAGCAGCACGCCGCTGCCGGCCGCTGCCGCGGCGCGAATGACGCCGTAAATCTCCTCGCGCGCGCCGACATCGACCCCGACCGTCGGCTCGTCGAGCAGCAGCACGCGCGGCCGTGGTTCGTTCCATTTGCCGAACACCACTTTCTGCTGGTTGCCGCCCGACAGGTTCTTCACCATGGTCGACGCGCTCGGCGCCTTCACGGCCAGCCGGCGCATCGCCGCATTGGCATGTTCGCTCGCCGGCCGCCGCTGCAGCCAGCCAAGGCGCGAGAAATAAGGCAGGCGGGGCAAGGTCAGATTGCGCTCGATCGAATGTTCGAGGACCAGGCCCTGGACGTGCCGGTCCTCCGGCACAAGCGCGATGCCCAGCCCGATCGCCGCTGCCGGGTCTGTGCCCTTCAGCGAGACACCGTCCAGGCTGGCCTCGCCCGATTGAACGGATCGCAGGCCGAAGATGGTCTGCAGGATTTCGGTGCGTCCGCTGCCGATCAGCCCTGCAAGGCCATGGATTTCGCCGGCGCGCAATTCGAGACTGGCCCCGTCGAGCCGGTCATTGCTGACACCTTTCAATTCGAGCACGGGCTTTTCAGATGAACCGGCCGATGACGCCGTGTCTTGCCCAGGTGCATCGCCATCTGCTTTCAGCACAGCGTGATCCGGCCCGACGATCGCGCCGACCAATTGCCGCATATTGGTTTGCGCCGTGAAGAAGGTGCCGGCGTTCTGCCCGTCGCGGAAGACGGTCACCCGGTTGGAAATGCGGAACACTTCGTTGAGGCGATGCGTGACATAGATCACCCCGACGCCCCGCGCCGCGACCGCCCGGATCGCCTCGAACAGGATCTTCTCCTCATCATCGGTCAGCGCCGAGGTCGGCTCGTCCAAAATGAGCAGGCGGACATCGCCCATCAGCGCCTTGGCGATCTCGGTCATCTGGCGATAGGCGAAGGGCAGCGAGCCGACCATGGCGCGGGCATCGAGCGGAATGTTCTGCGACTTGAGGAAGGCTTCGGCCTGCGCCACCAGCTGACGTTTTTTCAGGAAGCCGAGCCGCGTCTTCGGCTCTCGTCCGAGAAGCAGATTGTCGGCGACCGAGAGCGACTCGACCAGGCTCAGATCCTGATAGACGACGGCCACGCCGGCATCGCGCGACTGGGCCGGCGAAGAAAACGAGACAGGCTTGCCGTCGATTTCGATCGAGCCGCCATCATGCACATGCACGCCGCTCAGGATCTTGATCAGCGTCGACTTGCCGGCGCCGTTTTCACCGAGCAGTGCGTGCACTTCACCGGCGCGGATTTCGAGACTGACGCCGCGCAGCGCATTGACGCCGCCGAACCGCTTCCTGACGCCCTCGACGCGCAGCAAGGGCGTCCCGGAAAATGGCGCAATCGAACCCTGTTCGATCATGACGCCCGCACTTCCTCCCGTTGACGCGTCCCCTACCCTTGTCGAGCCCCTTTTGGGACTTCTCTTACTTTTTTTGTGACTTTTCCATCAGACCAGTGAAATGTCAAACGGAGTCAGGCCTGCGGCAGGAATGAATCCGGCCCGACCTCGCCGTGCTCGGTAATGATGGCGTCGAAGCCGTCCATGGCTGAGAAGAAGGCGCGCTTGAGCTTGCCGATCTTGCTCGAGTCGATGACCAGGTAATTTTCGCGCGCCAGGCTCATCACCTTCTGCTTCACCACCGCCTCGTGGAAATGCTCGCAGGTGGCACCGCGCTTGGCATCGACGCCGGCGGCCGACAGGAAGGCCGCGTTGATGCCGACGCTGTTCAAAATGTCGAAATCATGCGTGCCCGAGAATGACGCCGACGCTGGATGATAGACGCCGCCCAGCATGATGATGGTGACATTGGGCCTGCGGCTCAGCCGCTCCGCGACATTCATGGCGTAACATATTGCCGTTATTTGATAATTTTCGGGAATGAGATCGATCAGATGGATCAGCGTCGTGCCGCAGTCGATGAAGATCGTCTCGTCGGGCCGTATCTTGCGCACCGCATGCGCGCAGGCTTCGCGCTTGGCCGCCGCATGGCTGTCGGCCGCGGTCGCCAATTCGTAGGGAATATCGGCCTCGATCTCGGCCGCCGCCAATATGTGCCCTCCGAGATAGGCGATCTGCCCCTGGTTGGTGGCGATGTCGCGCCGCACCGTCATCTCGGAGACGCCGAGCAGCGCCGCCGCTTCGCTGAGATGGATGACCCGCCGCTGCGACAGCAGATCGATCAACCGGGCTGTCCTTTGCGCCTTGCGAGCAGTCATGCGTTGGGCCTGTGCATCCTGAAATGTGAGGATTTTAACAACCGCTCGCATTCAGATGCAAGTGCGGCGCGCGGGCTCGGCCTGCCATGGCTAACGGAGACGTCTGTCTACGAGGTTTCTTGGTTCGCTGAGACCGGTCTTGGAGACCGTCAGGCCTTGGCGGGGTTCCCCGCCCCGAACCGCAACCCATCCATCAACAGCTTGACCAGCCGCCGCGAACGGTCACGCCACTCCGGCGTATCGGGCGCGGAATAGATGCCCGACAGGGCGTGCAGCACATCGGAGGCATCGACATCGCCGCGGATGGTGCCGTCGGCCACCGCCGCCTCGACCAGTTGCCGCAAGGCCTGCGAGACCCGCCCCGACGTGTCGGAAAACAGCGTCGAATTGGTTGTGAGCAGGATGCGCAGGCTGGTCGCCAGGCCGCGCTTGGTGGCGATGTAGTCGACGAAGCGCCGCATCCACTCCTCCAGGGCGACATCGGACGGATGCCTTGCCGCAAGCTCGCCGGCGGCGGCGCAAAGCGCCTCCACCTCGCGGCGGTAGACCACCTCGACCAGATGCTCGCGCGTCGGGAAATGCCGGTAGAGCGTGCCGATGCCGACGCCGGCGCGGCGCGCGATCTCCTCCAGCGAGGCATCGATGCCGCGCTCGGCAAACACCGAGGCCGCCACCTCGACCAGCCGGTCGCGGTTGCGCTGGGCATCCGCGCGCAGCGGTTTGGTTTCCGCGGCGGCGTCTTCAGCGATGACGGCTTCGGCCAATTTTTTCTCCACGGACAAAATATGGGGACTTGAACCCGGCTAGGCCAGCCCCCACGTAATAAACGGAGGCACCTCCGCTTTAAGTGGAGTGCTTTCATCATATAGGCAGGGAACCCCGTATGTCACCTCTTTCGAACCCGCAAGACAAAGCGGTTACCCACTGGAGACTGGCGAAGGCCGCCAACATCTAGCCCTCCGCGCCCCTTGCCCTCCTCCGCGCCCCTTGCCCTCCTCCGCCCCGACACCAATTCATTCCCCTCAGCGTCAAGCAACTGGAGCCAGACGCCCATGACAAAAATCCCCGTCCACCTCGACATCAACGGCCAGCATCACGAATTGCAGCTCGAGCCGCGCGTCACGCTGCTCGATGCCTTGCGCGAGCGGCTCGGCCTGACCGGCACCAAGAAAGGCTGCGACCATGGCCAGTGCGGCGCCTGCACCGTGCACATAGACGGCGAGCGCGTGCTGGCGTGCCTGACGCTGGCCGCGCAAGCCGAAGGCCGCGCCATCACCACCATTGAGGGGCTTGCACGGGCGGGCGAACTGCATCCCGTGCAGGCTGCCTTCCTCGAGCAGGACGCCTTCCAGTGCGGTTATTGCACGCCGGGCCAGATCATGTCGGCGGTGGCCTGCATCCGCGAGGGCCATGCCGGCTCGGATGAGGAAATCCGCGAATACATGGCCGGTAATCTCTGCCGCTGCGGCGCCTATCCGCACATCGTCGCCGCCGTGCGCCAGGCAGCTCAGGAGTTCGCATCATGAGGGATTTTTCCTATCTTCGCGCCACGTCTGCCGATGCCGCACGCCAGGCGGCCGCCCTGCCCGGCACCATGCTGCTGGCAGGCGGCACCACGCTGATCGACCTCGCCAAATGCGGCGTCGCCGAGCCGGACACGCTGGTCGACATCACCCATCTCAAGGGGCTCGACCGGATCGACGTGAATGAACGCGGCGCCACCATCGGCGCGCTTGCCAAAATGGGCCATGTCGCCGACCACGCCGATATCAAGAGCCGCTTCCCCGCCATCTCCGAAGCGCTGTGGCAGGCGGCGTCGGCGCAGATCCGCAACATGGCGACCATCGGCGGCAATCTGATGCAGCGCACGCGCTGCCCCTATTTCCGCGATCCCGCGAATTTTGCCGCCTGCAACAAACGTAAGCCCGGCAGCGGCTGTTCGGCGATCGGCGGCGTCACCCGGGGACACGCCGTGCTTGGCACCAGCGAGGCCTGCATCGCCATGTATCCTGGCGACCTCGCCACCGCTTTGGTCGCCTTCGACGCAACAGTTCATCTGGGCGAGCGCAAGCTTCTGGTCGACGACTTTTTCCTGCTGCCCGGCACCACGCCCGACAGGGAACACGCCATCGAGCCGGGCGAGATGATCACCGCCATCGAAATCCCCGGCTCCGCCGCCGCCCGCCGCTCGACCTATCTGAAAATCCGCGACCGGCAATCCTATGAATTCGCGGCGGCAAGTGCGGCGGTCGGTATCGAATTCGAAGCCGATGGCCGCACCATTCGGGATCTTCGCATAGCGCTTGGCGGCGTCGCGACCAAGCCCTGGCGTGTCCGTGCCGTGGAAGACGCCTTGAAGGGCAAGGCACTGGAGCCGGAAACCGTCCGCGCCGCCAGCCTGCTCGCCATCGAAGGCGCCGTCGACCATGGCGCCAACCACTACAAGATCGAACTCGCGCCGCGCGTTGTCGCGCGCGCCATCCTCAAATTGGGAGAGACGGCATGACCGTTCACAACATCAGAGTTGGTGAATCGAAACGGGGCGACGCCTCCGACGGCGCACTGACGGAAGCCGTCGGCGGCAGGCTGTCGCGCGTCGACGGCCCGGCCAAGATCACCGGTGCCGCGAAATACGCGGTCGAACAGCAGCTCGAAGGACTGGCCTACGCCGTGCTGGTCGAAAGCACGATCGCCTCGGGCAAGGTGCGCGCGATCGACACGGCAATCGCTGAAGCCTCGCCGGGCGTCCTGCAAGTGCTGACCCCTGACACCATCATCAGCCTCCGGACCGCGTCGGACTGGTTCGGCACGCCGCCGCCGGACAAGCCCTACTGCCCGCTGGCGCGCGACATCACCTTCTCGGGCCAGCACGTCGCGGCGGTCGTCGCCGATACCTTCGAGCAGGCGGTCGCCGCGGCGGCCCTGGTCAAGGTCAGCTATGACGAGACGCCCGCCATCGTCGACCTCAGCGACGGCAAGGCCGGCGACGGCATTCCGATCGATGCCATGACCAAGGAATGGGGCGACGCGCCTGCCGCCTTCGCCGCCGCGCCGGTGCGCATCTGCGCCGCCTACAACACGCCGCGCGAATATCAGGCGCCGATGGAGCCGCATGGGCTGATCGCGCACTGGCAAGGCGATCATCTCACCGTGTGGGAGCCGAGCCAGTGGCTGGACGGCATGGCCCGCACCTATGCCGAATGGTTCGAAGTGCCGTTCGAGAATGTGCGGCTGGTCTCGCCCTATATTGGCGGCGGCTTCGGCTCCAAGGCGCTGGCGCTCAGCCATAGCGCGGTGGCGGCAAGTGCCGCCAAGATGCTGGGACGGCCGGTGAAGCTGGTGATGACGCGGCCGCAGACCTTTACCGGCTATGGCGGCCGCGCCGCGACGCGCCAGACGGTGACGATCGGCGCCGACCGCGACGGCATGATCCAGTCGATCGTGCATCGCGGCGTCAATGAAACATCCATCGACGGCATGTGGGTCGAGCCGCTGGGCTCGGTCACCTCGATCATGTACGCGACGCCGAATTTCTCCTCGAAGCAGAATGTCGTGCGGGTCAATTCCGTGGTGCCGGGCGCCATGCGCGCGCCGGGCGAAAACCCCTCGGCCTTCGGCATCGAAAGCGCCATCGACGAGCTTGCCTATGAGGTCGGCATCGATCCGTTGGAAATCCGCCTGCGCAACTATGCCGAACAGGACCCGCACACCAGAAAAGCTTGGTCGACCAGGCAGTTGCGCGAGGCTTTTGCCGCGGGCGCCGAACACTTCGGCTGGTCCAGGCGCTCGCCAAAACCGCGTTCGATGCGGGACGGCAACCAGCTGATCGGCTGGGGCGTGGCCGCCGGCACCTATCCGGTGCGGCGCGCCTATGGCGAGGCTGTCGTGCGCATCCTGGCCGACGGCTCGGTCGAGGTCGAAAGCTCCTCGATCGACATGGGCCAGGGCACCTACACCATCCTTGCGCAGACCGCCGCCGAGACGGTCGGCGTGCCGGCCGACGATGTGGTGGTGAAACTCGGCGATTCCCGCTTTGCCCGAGCCGGCGTCAGCGGCGGCTCGCGGCTGGCCGGCGTGATGACGGGTGCGGTTCATAAGGCGGCGACCTCGGCGCTCGACCAGCTGGTCGGGCTTGCCATCAGCGATCCGCGCTCGCCCTTCCACGCGCTGCAGGCCAACACTTTGGTCGTCGCAAAGGGCCGCATCGCTTCGCCGCGCGGCGACGGCCCGGATGTCTCGATCGCCGAACTGCTCAAAAGCGTCGGCCGCGACCGCATAGAGGCGACCGGCGACACCATGCCGGCCAACTCGACCGCCGAGGACCGCTACAAGAACTACACCACCATCGCCATGGCGCTGCCACACACCGAGGGCGACTATTCGCGCTATTCCTGGTGCGCGCATTTCATCGAGGTGCGCGTCGACGAGGATTTCGGCACGGTGCGCGTGTCGCGCGTGGTGTCGGCACTGGATTCCGGCCGGCTCTACAACCCGAAGCTCGCCGAAAGCCAATGGAAGGGCGGCATCATCATGGGCATCGGCCAGGCGTTGCTGGAAGAAGGCATCATGGATCGTCGCTATGGCCGCATCGTCAACAACAACCTCGCCGATTACCTGGTGCCGACCAATGCCGACATCCCGGACATCGAGGTGATCTCGGTGGGCATTCCCGACCTGCACTCCTCGGCGCTCGGCGGCAAGGGTGTCGGTGAACTCGGCATCGTCGGTGTCGCGCCCGCGATCGCCAATGCGGTGTTCCACGCGACGGGAAAGAGGGTGCGCGATTTGCCGATCACGCTGGAGAAGCTGATCTGAGGGTGGAGCGCGTAATCTCCCTTTGCGCTGGAGATTACGCGCTCGTCCGCTTTCGCCCCTACCACTCCAATCCGAACGCCAGCTTGCCGAAATGCAGGCCGCCGGCGGCCATGTGGGCGTAGGCTTCGGCCGCGTCACCAGGCGAAAACACCTTGTCGACGACCGGCTCGATCCCGGCCGCGCCGATGGCGCGGGCGGCGTCGCGAAGGTCGGACACCGACCCGGTGTTGTTGCCGATCACCTTCGGCGCCTTGATGATGATCGGCAACAGGTTGATCGTGGCCTCGGCGCCGGTGACGAAACCGATGGTGAACAGCGTGCCGCCGGGGGCGGTGGCGTTGATGGCGCGGGCGAAGGTGGCGGTGCCGCCGGTCTCGACGACGAGGTCGGCGCCGAGGCCGCCGGTCAGTTCCAGCACCTTGCCGTCCCAGTCTGATGTCGCGCGGTAGTTGATGAGATGATCGGCGCCCAGCGCCTTCGCCCGCTCCAGCTTCTCGTCCGATGACGAGGTGATGATGACGGTGGCGCCGGCGGCCTTGGCAAGCTGCAGGGTGAAGATCGAGACGCCGCCGGTGCCGAGCAGCACGACCACCGAGCCCGGCCCGACATTGGCGGTGCGCAGCGCGTTCCATGCCGTGGTGCCGGCGATCGGCAATGTCGATGCAGCCTCGAAGGAGAGATGCGCCGGGACCGGCACGAGCGAATTGGCCGGCAGCGCGACATATTCGGCCAGTGACCCCGGCAGCGAGACGCCACGCATCTGCGTCATCTCGTAGGGCCGCGGCCGGCCGCCGATCCAGCGCGGCTTGGCATGGGCGACGACGCGATCACCCGTGCTGAAACTCGTAACGCCCTCGCCCAGCGCGACGATCTCGCCGGCGCCGTCGGCGACCGGGATGAGCGGAAAGCTCGGTCCGGGATAATTGCCGCTCGCCACCGCGACATCGACGAAATTGAGGCTTGCCGCACGCTGGCGGATCAGCACCTCGCCGCGCTGCGGTTCGGGGGTGGCGACGGTGGCGGCGCGGAAGGCGTCGAGCCGGGGTTGGCTCAGTTCGATGGCTTTCATGGTTTTCACTCCGGTGGGACGATTGATGGTTGAGTGAACCTATCTGCTGCGCTATTCCTATATAATCGTTTCATTTTGCATTTGAGTAATGCGGAAAATGCAGCAATCTCACGAACCGGCGGCCCTTGCCGAAATGGCGGCCTTCGCTGCCATCGCCGAGGCGCGCTCCTTCACCAGGGCAGCAGTGCGTGTCGGGCGCGACGCGACCATCCTGTCGCGGCGCCTGCAATCGCTGGAGGAGCGGCTGGGGGTCAGGCTGCTCTCCCGCACGACACGCAGCGTGTCGCTGACCGAAGCCGGTGCCGAATTCCTGGTACGCGTGCGCGCCATCCTCGCCTCCGTCGACGAGGCAGAGGCCGCCGCGTCGGCTCATGCCGACGGCAGCCCGCGCGGCCTGCTCAGGCTGGCGCTGCCCGGCACGTTCGGGCGCATGTGGATCGGACCGCTGCTGCCGCAATTCCTGGCCGAATATCCCGATATCCGCATCGAGGCCGAATTCTCCAACCGCTTCGCCGATCTGGTCGCCGAGAATTTCGACGTCGCCGTGCGGCTCGGCGCGCTGGAGGATTCGCGCCTGGTGGCGCGCAAGGTGGCGACGCGGCGCCGGCTGCTTTGCGCCGCCCCCGCCTATCTCGCCCGAAGAGGCAGGCCGCGGACGCCGCAGGCGCTGCTCGAGCATTCCTGCCTGGGCTTCAGCGGCTTCCAGACATTTCCGGCCTGGGAGATGACCGACCGCGAGGGCCGGCGCGCACGCGTCGAGGTTTCCGGACCGTTGGTCAGCGACGATGCCGAGGTGCTGGTGGAGGCCGCCGTGCAGGGCCTCGGACTGATGATGAGCACCGACTGGCTGATCGGCCGCGAGCTCGGCGACGGACGCCTTGTGCCTGTCCTGGAGGAGTGGACGCTGGCCGACGAAGGCGCGGTCTATGTCGTCGTGCCCTCAGCCAAGGGACAGGCCGCCAAGACCCGCGCCTTCGCCGACTGGATCAGCAAGCGCTTCGCGCCGGTGCCGCCCTGGCGGCAATGAAGTGCCGTCATCCGGTTTATCTCCCCGCCTATCCTGGAAAATCCCAGTTCGACCGGTTCAGGACATCGCTGGGTGGAAGAATCTCTTCGGGCTTGAGTTCTCGGCGCTGAACCTCATCGGCGACAAATTCCTCACGTGGCCCCCACGCTCCACCACTGCCGATTTTTAGCGGGATTTTGTCCTGCGTCAGACATTGCGAAAGGTTTATGTCAAACGTACCCGGAGCCATGTCGAACCAGTCGCACGCCTCGCCGAGAACACTGTCCATGCGGCCCATGCTCTCCGGGATGACATTGCGGCCGAGGTGAATAGCCGGCGAATCTGCCAACTGACATTTCTCGCATATGGAGAGACGCTCAAACGCACCGCCCTTGGCGGCCCCGAAGGATAGTGCCTGCCCCGTTTGGTCGTTGCGGATATTTAGGGTTCGCCGTCCATCGGGATACGATGTTTCATCGTAGGTCCATGGATCGTGCCGCCGCAATGCCCTGACCGCACCTTGCCATTGCATGTGCATGGCAAAATCCGGTGGGCGCTTGACAGCGGTTGCAGCTTGGGGTGGCGGATGGTCGAAGTGCAGCCATTGGGCAACCTCCAGCAAATTGGCAGGCAGCTCGACCTTCTCGGCGGACACGGGGCGCCGATCAAGTCTGACAATCGCCGTCGATTGAAACAGCGAGCCGTTCACAAACACCCTCGTGGCGATCTCGATACCATCAGCCGTCAGGCAACTCAGCCATTGCAGTTTAGGAACCTGCTTGTCCGGATCGCGCCGCACGACGTCCCGCACGTCGCATCGCTCGCCGGCATGCGTCTCGGTCTGGCCGGTTTCCGTTACTGCGCGAATTCGTTCGTAGGACGTCGACGTCCGACGGTTTACCGAAACAGAGGAATAGTTTGAATCCCTAAGGAACGAGACCGTTATTTGCTTTGCCGGATTTCCGTAGATGACAGTTCCGAGTTCGTCCACACGGACCCAGCCGTCATGATGTGTGACGATCCTCGTATGGGATCCGGCCGAATTTCCCGATGGTTGCACCGTCATCGTCGCGACATAGTCGGGGACATTGGCCGAGGGCGCATAGGGTATGTCGCCTGCCCACGCCGGAGAACCTGCCAGAACGAGGCCCGCCATGATCGGTAGTCTCATCATGGCTTCTCCCCCGCGTGCCACGCAGCTGCCAGCCGTACGATTCCCGGCAAGAGCGGCGATTTTGCGACGACTGTGCGACCGGGCTCCAACCTCAGCGTCAAGTTCTGACGACAACAGGGCGCCGGCTCGCGCCAAAATTGACGTCGCCGGGCGGTCCTAGCGTCCACCTTTATTCCGGCGACGGCACCGGCGGCTTCGAGGTCAGCGCCGTCCCGGCGGCAGCGACAATGACGGCGGCGATGCCGGCCAGTTGCGGCGGGGTCAGGCTTTCGTGCAGGAACAGGAAGCCGGCCAGCGCGCCGAGTCCCGGCTCCAGGCACGTCAGCGTGCCGTAGATGCGGGCCGGCATGCGGGTCAGCGCCACCATCTCCAGGAAGAATGGCAGCGCGCTGGAAAACAGGCCGACGAGCAGCGCGCTGACCAGGATCGACGGCGCCAGCAGCCCCATTCCCGCCTGCGCCACGCCGAAGGGCAGCACCAGCACGGCGGCGATCGCCATCCCATAGGCGGTGGTGCGGGTGCCAAGCTCCGCACCCGCTTTCTGCGCCAGCACGATATAGAGCGCCCAGAAGCCGCCGGCCGCCAGCGCCAGCATCACCCCGGTCGGATCGAGCGGCTGCAAGGAGTGGATGAAGGGCGACAACAGGATGATGCCGGCCAGGGCAAGCGCGATCCAGGCGAAGTCGCTGGCGCGCCGCGAGGTCAGCGTCGCCACCAGCAGCGGCCCGGAAAATTCCAGCGCCACGGCGACGCCGAGCGGGATCCTGGCAAGGGCTGCATAGAACAGCAGGTTGAGCGCGCAGAGCGTCACGCCATAGGCGACCAGCCACGGCAAGGTGGCGCGCGTCGGCCGCATCTGCCAGGGCCGCAGCACCGCGATCAGCATCAGCGCGCCGATGACCAGCCGCAGCGTCGTCGTGCCTTGTGCACCGATCTGCGGGAACAGGGTTTTGGCGAAGGTGGCGCCGATCTGGATCGACACCATGGCCCCCATCAGCGCCGCGACGGGCAAGGGCGCCGCTTCGCGACTGGCAACCGGCATCGATGTCACTTTGGTTTGTCCTTCCCTGCCGCGATATGCAGACGCGGCAGTATCGGGATAGGCCGAACCGGCTTGCCTGTCCTGAGGCAGTGAAGGCGGCTTGATAGGGTCAAGACAGTGCGGGCGCGCTGGCGCCCTCGCCGATTCAGCCGCTGAACGACACGCCCCGGCGGCGCATGCCCGCCTGCACGCCGCGCACGATCATCCGGGACAGTATTTCCATGTCCCAGGGCATGCCCGGACGCCAGACATCCAGCAGCAGGGCGATGCGCGCTTCATCGGCGTTGTTGATCACCTCGTGCGGATAGGTGTCGTCCCACAACATGCCTTCGCCGTCGGTGATCCGTTCTTCCTGATGGTCGATCATCATGATGGTTGCCGGGCGGCCATCGGCCTGGCGCGGGATGACCAGGCCTAGGTGAAACCGCATGATGCCGCGGAACGGCCCGCGATGGCTGGGTATGTGCTTGCGCGGCGCCAGGAACGAGATAGCCGCCGATTTGACTTCCGGGCATTCGGCAAGCAAGCGGCTGAGAACCGGCATGCGCGCCAGGTTCTCCGGCACCGCCATGTCATAGGCCTTGAGCACGAACATGCGCCAGTCGCGCCCGTCATTGGCCGAGATATCGGCCTGCTCCGGCATGATGTCGTGGAAGCGCGGGACCTTGCCCAGACGCACGCCAAGCGCTTCATCACGGATGTCGCGCCAGGCGCCGGTGAACTTCGCCGCGTTGGGAAATTCGCTGGCGGTATCGAGAATCGCCGGCGCGTCTATGCGCCTTTCATAGACACGCCGGATAACATCGGATGCAAGATCGTAGGTGCGCGACATCGCATGGCCTCCGTCGCATCATAAACGGACGGCCCCCGATTTTGGTTACACATTTTGTTCACGACGCCGTGCGCCGTATCAAAAACATATATCGCAAGTTGGAGGTCACCTCGCGGCGCTGTGAGGCGCTGGCGAGCCATGGTTTTGCCGTATGAAAGGCCTTTCCAGCAACCTGCAGCTTGGCCGGATGCCTGCTTTTGAGGGAAGCAAGCCGCGTGGTAAGCCAACGAAAGAAGGCTACTATGCTGCATCGCAAAAAGCTAACGATTCCAGTTCATTCGCCGGATGATTCCGAATGAACCAAAATAGGTAAAATGTAGATTCTTAAATCTCGAGGTTTTTTTAACGAAAATTCCGATGCTTCCTATCTGCTCGAGCAGAAATGTTTCTGATCAACTAAGGCGAGCAAGCCGATACAACTCCAACCAAAAAGTTGAAAAGCTATGGGGAATTTCCAGAATCCGAAACAATTGCGGATTTTTGCCAATTTTTGGCCTTGCTCACATAAGTATTTCAGGTCGCTAAATTTTTTGTGTTGCGCTGCACAATGCGGTGACCGAACCATCCGCCGGGGGACTCGTTTTGCGACTGGACATACGCCGTGAAGGATTCCGCCGGGTTGACCGACTTGAGCCGTCCGTCCGTCGATTGCGAGATCGACCCAGGCAGGCTCGCACAGCGCGGGTTTGATGGCGCCCCGGCGAATTTCGCGTGCATTGGTCTGCCGCTCGAAACGGCACTCTGCCAGCCTCATCGCGGACATCCGGCCCCCCGTGGAAGCCGCTGATGGCAAACGCCCGCGACATCCAGCTGGACGCGCTCAGGGCCATCGCCGTGACGATGGTGATGTATTCCCATTTCTACGCGGCGGGAGGATCTTCGTTCTGGGGCCATATCGGCGTGCGGCTGTTCTTCGTTCTGAGCGGCTTCCTGATCACCCGCCTGCTCCTGGAAGCGCGTTCGGCCGCCGCGTTTGAAGCCGGCCCCGCGCTGCGGTCCTTCTACATCAGGCGGGCGCTGCGGATATTCCCTCCCTATTTTGCCGTGCTGGGTTTCGTCTGGCTGTTCGATCTGGAGCAGTCCAGGGGATCGCTGGTCTGGCATGCGCTTTACCTGTCGAATTTCTGGTATGCGCTGCGCAATGACTGGAACCCCTGGGTTCTCTGCCATTTCTGGAGCCTGAGCATCGAGGAGCAGTTCTATATTGCCTGGCCGCTTGTGGTCCTGCTGGCCCCATACCGGCGCTTCGAACAGATCTGCATCGGCGTCATCGCGCTGTCCTTGGCCTATCGCTTCTACTGGCCGGTCACCGCCACTCCGGCGCTGGCGCGCGACCTGCTGCCGCCGGCATCCATGGACGCGCTGGCGTCGGGCGCGCTGCTTGCCTGCTGGCGGTCGAGGGGCGCCGGCTTGCCGCAATGGATGCGGCTGGGCTGGCCTGCCTTCGCGGCCGCGTTCCTGATGATCGAGTGGTTTGTCCCGGCACCTCCCGATCCGACGCTGGAGTGGGCCCGCTGGCTGCTGCTGCAAGTCCTGCCCCTGGTGCCGCTGATGGCCATGGTCGCCGCCTGTTCGCGCGGCCTTGGCGGCATCCCCGGCAGGTTTGCGGAGCTGCCGCCGCTGCTGGCCCTCGGCCGTATCAGCTACGGCGTCTATCTCTATCATCCGATATTGCTGTCGCTCGCCGTCAAGTCGCAGCCCTGGATTCCACTTAATGTCTCGGAGCAAGGGTCAGGACGGTTCCTGGTTGCAAGCATTGCCACGATTGTCGTGGCCGCGATTTCCTGGCTGGTTTTCGAAAGGCCGCTCAACAGCCTCAAGCGCCACTTCCCCTATGTCCGGCGAGCCCAGGCAGGCCGTGCCGGCTGGTTTGCGAGGCCGGTGGAGGCCTATCCCGGCGGATCGCCCGACGGCCGCGCGCCATCTCTCGACCTCCCGCGGACGGATGCAAGACCATGACCGCCGCGCCGCTCGTTTCCGTCCTGCTGCCGGTCTACAATGCCGGCCCCTACCTTGCCGCAGCACTTGGAAGCATCCTGCGGCAGGACTACCGCCGCCTGGAGGTCGTCGCGATCGACGACGGCTCGAGCGACAATTCGCTCGAGATCCTCGAGCGATACCGGCAGGCCGACAGCCGCGTCTCGATCATCTCGCGCGAAAACCGCGGCCTCGTCGCGACGCTCAACGAAGGGCTGGCGGTCGCCAGCGGCGAGCTGGTCGCGCGGATGGACGCCGACGACGTCGCCTATCCCTGGCGCCTGTCGCGCCAGGTGGCGCTGTTCGAGCAGCGGCCCGAGCTGGGCTTTTGCGGCGCCGGCGTCGACATGTTGATCCGCGGCCGCATCGCCAGGGGCAAGCCCGATCCGGTGTTCCGGTTCGGCCGCATGCCCATATTGGCGATGTTCTTCACCATCTTCATGCACCCGACGGTCGTCTACAACAGGAAGGTCGTCGAAGACGCCGCTCTCCACTACGACCCGACCTACAGGCACGCCGAGGATTTCGATCTCTTCAGGCGGCTGGCCGCTCGCTACCCGGCGGCCATGATGCCCGAGAACCTTGTCGTCTACCGCGTCCATCAGGCAAGCGTGACCAGCCGGCACAGCAAGGAGATGCGCAGGACGCATTTGCGCATCGTGGCCGAGAACCTCGAGCGCGAGGGCCTCGCGGAAGCCACGTGGGACCTGCGCGACATCGGCGAAGCGGTCAGCTTCGACACGGTCACCCGTGCGGCCGACTTCATCGTCGCGCTGGAGCAGCAGATCCGCTCCCTGCCGGCCGAGACGCGGCCGAGCTTCGAGGCCGGCGCTCTCAACCTGTTCTATTTCCTCTACCAGCTCGTGACCGACGAAAGGCAGCCGCCCCTGACGCATGAATTGCTGACGCGGACCGCGAAGTGGAACGCCATCCGGCGGCGCGAGAAATATGCGCTGCGGCCGGGCGCCTTGGCACCCTGGCTGAGCCTCGCCTCGCTGTCGGCCGGCAAGCAAGCGGACGCCGTGGAATATTTCTTCAAATCCGCGCCCGCCGCGGCGGTTCTGGCATCTCATCAGGTGGGCTAGAGGAATGACGATCAAAGCCCACCAGCCTCTGCGGCGCGAGCGATCGACCGCGCTGGGCGGCGCCCCGGCCGGCCCGCGCCCGGACCGATCGGCGCCGGAAGTCAGCTTCATCATCTGTACGCGCAACCGCGTCGCGGTGCTCGAGGCTTGCATCAAGTCGGTGCAGGCCGCGTGCCGTGCGCATGCCGGCTTCGCGGCCGAGCTCGTGGTCGTCGACAATGGCTCGAGCGACCGCACGGCGGAACGGCTGGCCAGCATCGCCGCCAAGTCGGACATTCCATTCACGCCCGTTAACGAGCCACGCCCCGGGCTGGCGGCGGCCCGTAACGCCGGGTTGAGGCGCGCCAGGGGGCGCGTGCTGGTCTTCGTCGATGATGATTGCGCCGTGCATTGCGACTATCTGCGCGATCTGGAGCGACATTATTCTTCCGGGGAACAGGGGCTCATCCGGGGAGGCCGTGTCGAGCTTGGCGATCCCAGGGACCTGCCTTTCACGATCAAGCGATCGCGGGTGCGCGAGCGGCTGACGCCCGATATTCATCCCGGCGGCTTCGTGTTGGGCTGCAACATGACCATGCACCGCGACGTCGCGGCCCGCATCGGCGATTTCGACGAGCGCTTCGGCGCGGGCGGGCCATTGCGGTCGGCGGAGGATACCGACTACCTCGTGCGGGCGGTGCTGCTCGGCATCCCGGTCGAGTATGTGCCTGACATGACGATATTCCACCACCATGGCCGGCGCGATCGCAAAGCCATCGAAAAGCTCCACCGCGACTACAGCCTGGGCAATGGCGGGCTCTGCCTGAAACATGCCCGCCATGCGCCCTGGCTGCTTCGCCATTTCTACTGGGCCGCAAGAGGCGCCTTGCGGGAATTGGCGGGCGGGCCCGCCTTCGATCGCGAACTCGATCTGTCGCACTGGCCGATCGTCGGCATGAATGTGCTCGGCGCGGCCAGATACGCACTGCTGGCGAGACGACCGCAGGCCGAGCCGGTGCGGCAGGACCAACAAGCCAATGCCGAGGCCTGATGCCATTGCTCCCGCCTAGCCTGCCGATGCTGTTCCGCGCCTTCGGGACGCGGCAACTGCGCCTGGTTCCGGCCGTGGTCGTCCTCGGCCTGGTCGGCGCTGCCCTCGAAGGGTTCGGCATCGGCCTGATCATCCCCCTGCTGGGCATCATCATGGGACATGGCGATGCGACGGGAATGGCGGGCTTCTCCGCTGTTCTCCAGCAAGTCGGATCGGGCTTCAGCGATCGCGACCGGCTCGTCGTCATTTCGGCCGCCATCCTCGGCTCGATCGTCCTGAAGAACATCTTCGGCTTCGCCAACACGCTGCTGACGACCTTCATCTCCGGCAAGGCCAGCCATTCGATCCGCAGCGCACTGTCGGAGCAGCTGCTGCGGGTCGGCTATCCCTTCTTCCTGCGGCAGAGCCCCGGACGGCTGCTCAACATCATCTCAAACGAATCCTGGCGGGCGTCCGATGCCATCCAGATCATGCTGTCGTCGATCGTCAGCGCATCGGCCGCCATCATCCTCCTGGCCTTCCTGCTGCTGTTGTCCTGGCGCATGACGCTGCTGGTCACGTTCGGACTGGCGCTCGTCCAGATCGCGCACGCCATCCTCTCGGCCAATCTGAAGGAGCCCAGCCGCAGCGTCGCTTCGCGCAACAGCCATCTCGCCTCGCAGATGCTGCATCTGGTGCATGCCGGGCGGCTGATCCGCATCTTCGGCCAGGAGGGCCGGGAGAAGGCGATCTTCGACACCGCGTCCGATGCGGTTCGCCGCGCCTCCTTCGTCCTGCAGGTCCGCCAGGGCGCATTGCCGCCGCTGACGGAGGTTCTCCACGCCATGCTGTTCCTGGCGGTGGTGATCGGCGCCTGGCTGGCGCAGGTGAGTTTCCCGCTGATCATCGCCTTCGTCATCCTGCTCTACAGGCTGCAGCCGCATATGCGGGCCCTGCAGGGATCGTGGAGCCAGCTGCAGGGCCTGAGCGGATCGCTGGAAGAGGTGACATGGATGCTGGATCCCACGGGCAAGCCCAAGCCGCCGCAAGGCGACGGGCCGTTCCACGGTTTGCGCCGGGGCATCAAGTTCGATGACGTGACATTCACCTATTCCGGCACGGACCAGCGTGAAGTGGTGCTGCATGCGGCGACGTTCGAAATCAACAGTGGCCGCTCGACGGCGCTGATCGGCCGCTCCGGCGCCGGCAAGACGACGATCGTCAATCTTCTGTGCCGCTTCGTGGAACCGGACACGGGCAGGATCCTCGTCGATGGATCGCCACTGGACCGCATCGACGCCAACCAGTGGCGGCGCCACATCGCGCTGGCCAGCCAGGAGCTGGAGCTGGTCGACGGCACGATCTTCGAGAACATAAGCTACGGGCAGGACGCGGCGACGCTCGCAGACGCCGAGCGCGCCGCGAGGCTGGCCGAGGCGCATGAATTCATCGAGCGGCTGCCCCAGGGCTACGAGACGCTGGTCGGCTACAGGGGCGTCAATCTGTCGGCGGGACAGAGGCAGCGGATCGCACTGGCCAGGGCGCTGGTGCGCGACCCCGATCTGCTCATCCTCGACGAAGCCACCAATGCGGTCGACGGACTGTCGGAAGCGGCCATCGTCGAGACGCTGAAGTCGAGAGCGGGACGGCGCACGACCATCGTCATCAGCCACCATTACAGCACCATCTCGTTCTGCGACGACGTGGTGATCCTGAGCGGCGGCCGGGTGAAGAAGCAGGCCCCCTTCGGCGCCCTGGCATCACTCTCGATGGACGAGCTCTACCAGCATGAACCGCAGGACTGACAAGGGCCGGGACCGCGATTCCTGGTGCGCCGCTCGGCCATCCGAATCAAGGGCCCATGACGTGCCGCTGGCACCCTGCGCGATCGCACCAATGCCATGCGGTGCCCGGACTCGCTACCGTTCCTTCGCGGCGGACCTGTCGATCCGCCCGGGCCGGTGCCCATCGCTTACTCTCCAGATGCGGCGCCGGCCTCCCCTCGCTCTGGTCATCCGCTGCCTCGCGCAGACGGCGGCGTGAGGGTGCGGGGCTGCGCTGGCCTCGCAGAATCTGGGTTCCTCGCCCCCACGAATGTGGGGGAGAGGTGGCTCGGGCGAAGCCCGAGACGGAGCGGGGGAATGGCTCGGCCTCAATGAATTCAGAGGGAACCGGCGAGCGCCGCGCTGCCCCCTCTCCGACCGCTTCGCGGCCACCTTGCCGGGGCGAGCCACGGGTCTCGCCCGTCCTTCGGACCCCCCGCTTTGCGGGGGCGAGGAAATGGCGTCGGCGCTAGCCCGCGATCGCCATCGGCACGGCGCTCTTGTTGGGGATCTGGATATCGATCTCCAGCGTCGACATGGTCTCGCCGCGGTCCATCGAGACCTGCAGGTAGTCCTGGTCGATCTGCACGTGCTTGGCGATCACCGCCATGATCTCCTCGCGCAGGATGGAGACGAGGTCGGGCTGGCTGCGGTTGCGGCGCTCATAGGCGAGCAGCACTTGCAGCCGCTCGCGCGCCACCGGCGCGCTGGAGCGCCGCTTGAAAAGGTCGAACACGTTCATCATGCCGCCCTCCTTCCCAACAGACGGTCGAGGAAACCTTTGCGCTCGAAGGGGACGACGACCGGCAGATCCTCGCCTTCCAGCCGCCTTGCGGCGTCGATATAGGCCTTGGCCGCGGTGTTGAGCGGCTCCGACAGCGTCACCGGCGCACCGAGGTTGGAGGCGCGCAGCACGTCCTGGCTCTCCGGGATGATGCCGAGCAGCGGCACCGACAGGATTTCCAGCACATCGTCGATGCTGAGCATTTCACCCCGTGCGGCCCGCCCCGCGTCATAGCGGGTGACCAGCACGTGCTTGGCGATCTGCTCGCCCTGTTCGGCGCGCATGGTGCGGGCGTCGAGCAGGCCGATGATGCGGTCGGAATCGCGCACCGACGACACTTCCGGATTGGTGACGATGACCGCCTCGTCGGCAAAGCGCATGGCGAGCTGCGCGCCGCGCTCGATGCCGGCCGGGCTGTCGCAGAAGACATAGTCGAACACCGAGCGCAGCTTGTCGATAACCTCGCCGACGCCCTCTTCCGTCAGCGAGTCCTTGTCGCGCGTCTGCGAGGCCGGCAGCAGGAACAGCGTGTCGACCCGCTTGTCGCGGATCAGCGCCTGCGACAGCTTGGCCGTGCCCTGGATGACGTTGACGAGGTCGAACACCACGCGGCGTTCGGCGCCCATGATCAGGTCGAGGTTGCGCAGGCCGACGTCGAAATCGACGAGCGCCACCTTCTTGCCGGTCTTGGCCACGGCGGCACCGAGCGCCGCCGTCGAGGTGGTCTTGCCGACGCCCCCCTTGCCCGATGTGACCACCACTACCTTGCCCATGAAAAAAGCCTCCGTTGTTATCAGTTTGTTGTCTCGGGCCGGCTCGCCGACCTTTATTCAGTCAGCGGTCGTCAGCTCCCAAGCCGCTTCAACTCAAAGTCTCGACGCGCAGGCCGTCGCCGTCGAGGAAGGCCTGCACCGGCTTGCCGCGCGACACGCCTTCCATCTCCTCGGCGGTGATGTACCAGCCGTCGACCGACAGAAGCTCGGCCTCGTTGCGGCGGCAGAAGATGCGCGCGGCGGTGTTGCCCAACGCGCCCGCCGAAGCGCGCCCGCGCAGCGTGCCGTAGACATGGATCGAGCCGGCGGCGACGATCTCCGAACCGGACGCGACCGAGCCCAGCACGATGACATCGCCATGCGCATGCATGATCGCCTGGCCGGAACGGATCGGCGTCTTGATCATCAGCGTGCCCGAATCGTAATGCGAAACCTGCGGCACGCTTTCCTCAGTCTTGCTTGCGCCAGCCTTTCGCTTGGCAACGCCGCCAGCATCGACGCGGTGGTCCGGCGCCCTGCCCTCGGCGGCCTTGCCTTCCTTGCCGGAAGCCTCTTGCCCGCCCTTGCGGCCAGGCAGCAGCCCCTCCGTCGTCGCCTCCTTGGCGCCGACCAGCAGAGGCGGCAGGTCGGGCCCGAGCGCGGCCCCTTCCAATTCGATGGCATAGATGCGGATGCCGCGCGTCCCCAGCTCCGCCACCAGTGCCGCGATCTCGCTCGTCTGCGGCTTCAGCGTGTTCAGATCGAGCAGCACCGGCCGCCCGGCAAAATAGCCCGGCGAGTTGCCGATCCAATGATCCAGCCCCTGCAGCCACTCCACCATGGGCGCTTCCGGGGTCAATGTGAAAGCGACGAAAGAACGGGCACGAAAGCGAATGGATTTGGCCTCGAGGGGAGCGGCAAAGGTCACGGCTGGCGAATCCTTACTGAGAGGTAAACGCTAGCGAGGGAATGGTTAACGAATGGTTAACGAGGGGGTGCGACTTGGCAGTCTTCGAGAAATTGGAAGGTCGGGCCAAACGCCAGTTGCGGCCGCTACCCCCAACACCCTGAATGTCTTGATAGGGGCCGGAAGCGGACTGGCGACTTGTGGCTGCCGAGAAGTGACAGCGGACGTTAGACCCGCAGAGCCTGCCCGGAAACGCATCGCATATCGCAGTTTTCATCACCGGGCAAAACAGCACTCGCAGGCCGCGTTGGAGCGCAGGCTCCGGTCCAGCTTCCATCGCAGAAGCAACCCCGGACTTGTGCTACTCGCCAAGAACCATGTGCAAGAGCTGGACCGTGCTCCGCGCGTTGGTTTTCTTGAGAAGGTTGGCTCTATGGAACTCGACCGTTCGTGGGGCAATTTTCAAGGTGCGAGCAATCTCCTTGCTCGAATAGCCCCTGACGATTTGGGCGAGCACGATACGCTCGCGAGCCGTGAAAGTGGCGCGGCTGGTGTCCGCCAGGATATTCAATGCGCCATTCAGCTTCCTGATTTCCTGCTTGGCAGCCTGGAGCTCCGGCGTCTCGAGAAATTCCCATTCTCCGTTTCGCCGGGTGATGGTGAATTGATGTGCTCGTGCGACATCGAGCAGGTCCACTGCCCTGCTTTCCGACAGGGAATAAGTGCACAAAACGAGCATCTTCTGACCCGCCAGCGAGTGGTCGAGTTCATGCTCGTATTGGCAAAACTCCTGCCAGTGGCTGGTCCCGATCCAGAATGCGTTGCCGCTGATTCTGATCCCGGCATACCCCCGTTCCAACGCTGCGCGCAGCTTCTCGTTCCAGCCGCCGGTGATGCGCTGTATGTCGAACTCGCCGCCAGGTAGGTACCAGTCCGTAGCAGCAATGATTTCCATCTGGCCGGCCACCAGGCGCGCATCGATGTCGGGGATGGATTGCCGTAGCGCATCCTTCGCCGTCTCTGCGTCGATCGGATCGGAGACCGCCCAGATGCAGAACTCGTTGTTCTCCAGCCCGGCCGCGAAATAGGAAGCGTTTGTGGCAAGCAGGTCCTGTTCCGCTTCGTAGAAGACGCAGATGTGTGTGCCCCAGCACATCTCGCCCATGACGCGGATGCCGGACTTGCGGAGCGCGTGGGCAGGCTCATCGTTCATGTCGATGCCGCTTTCCGGTGCACGAGTACGTCACTGAGCCGCTAAATCAGTCGCAGCCGACGGCGGCCCACGCCACGTCGGCCATTCCGCTACGGAACCTGTTGATCGTGCCAGTAGAATATGCGCTATAGCTGGCCATCTATGGGGGCATGCATCTCCGGACACTATCAGCCGTCGCCCCAACATGACAGAGATTTTCAAGGCCGGGTTCGGCAATCTGATCCGCAGTACTGCGGTCGCGAACCCGCGCCGCTATGGCGTGCCGCAAGAGATCGCGGCCCGGCTGCCCGATCTATCGAGGGATGGTTTGGCCATCAGCGATCTGCGTGAAAAGGGTATGGCGCTGGTCTACGTGAACCGCGCGTTCCAGGACATCACCGGCTATTCCAGCGACGAACTGATCGGGAGAAACTGCCGCTTCCTGCAAGGCAGTGATCGCCTTCAACCCGAAATCCAGTCCATTCGTGAAGCCATCGCCCGGCGTGAGGATGTTGCCGTCACGCTGAAGAACTACCGCAAGGACGGTAGCTGGTTCTGGAACGAACTCCGCCTCGCACCTATGAGCATCGCTGGTGGCGAGCCGACGCACTATATCGGACTGATGCGGGACGTGACGGCGAGCAGGGTCGCCGCCGCGCAAATTGCCCAGAGCACCCGCGCCGACATGCTCACCGGTGTTCTCAACAGATACGCCTTCGTCGAGGACGTCGACATCCTGCTGCGTCAAGGGGAACGGCGGATCTTGCTTGTCAAGATCGACATGGCTCGTTTCCATGACATCAACGAAGGGTACGGATATGACGTTGGCGACCAGGTGCTGATGCAGATTGCGCGACGCCTGACCAACACAGGCGCTGCACTGATCTGCCGCACGGGATCCAATGAGTTTGCGCTCGCTCAGCCGCTTGGCCATGCCGACGAGGCCCAAGCGGCAATCGAAATGATCCGGCAGTCCCTGGCGCCGCGCTATCTCGTTGCGGGCGCAACGATAAGGATCCGTTTCGCGATGGGCTATGTCGTTGGCAACCAGACGACGGACGCCATAACGCTGGTTCGTCGTGCCGGTGCCGCTTTGCATCGGTCGAAGTCGTCGGCGTTCCTCGATATCTGCGCATTCAGTTCCGAGGACGATAAGCGTGCGCGAAACCGACTGCGCATGACCAGCGAAATGCAGCAGGCCTTGGAACATGACGAGTTCGATTTTCACTACCAGCCGCAGGTCGACCTCGCCACGGGAACGGTTGTCGGTGCTGAAGCCCTGTTGCGATGGCACCATGGGCTGTTTGGGATGCAGTCGCCGGACAAGTTCATCGGCCATGCCGAAGATACGGGTCTTATACTCGATATCGGCGCCCGAGGACTTCGCACCGTCGCGGACTTTGCCGCGCGCGTGAACCGGGGCCGACAAGTGCCGATAGTCTTCTCGTTCAATGTCTCGCCGCTCGAGTTCAAGCTTCGCGACATGCCGAAATTTGTCTCCGATGTGCTCACCGCCAGCGGCGCCGATGCTGCATGGATCAAGCTAGAGCTCACCGAGAGCTTGATGGTCGAAAGTTCCGCGGAAATGCTGTTGATCATGAGACATCTGCGCGAACTGGGCGTCGGCCTGTCCATCGACGACTTCGGAACCGGCTACGCCAATCTGCGCTACCTCGAAGATTTCCCCCTTACGGAGATCAAGATCGATCGCGGTTTTGTCAAAGGACTAGCGCAAAGCCGTTCCAAGCGGGTCATCATCGAGTCCATCATCAGGATTTCCAGGGAACTCGGCTTTCATGTCGTCGCCGAGGGAATAGAGACAGAGGTGGAACGCACGCTGTTGCGCGACATGGACTGTGATTTCGGGCAGGGATTTCTGCTCGGTCGACCGGTCGACGCTGCAAGATTTGAATCGCTGGTTTGAGCGATTCTCCGGACCACATGAGGCAGTACCCTCGCGTGGATGTGAGGTCGTGCGATGCTGCTGAAGAAGGCATATGGTCAAGCTGGCGAGGTCGTCTCGCCGCTCTCCTCCCGGCAGCGGTTTTTCGTACCATCAAGAGGCTCAAATTTTTTTGCGCAGGGGCCTTGAAGCGTTTTTCGGCGCTTCCCAAATCGTTCGCCGTCGAGGCTGTATGGCTCGACGACGGGCGGCGCCGTTGGGCGGCGCACCTTGTACCCATGTTGCTTCAAGGAGAATGTGGCTATGAGAACGTTTGACTCGCTTTATCGAACCACCGTCGGATTCGATCGTCTTTTCGACATGCTCGAAAACAACGCCAGGACCGACTGGCCGCCTTACAATATCGAGAAGACCGGTGAAAACGACTACCGTATCGCCATGGCTATTGCCGGCTTCAGTTCCGAAGAGGTGGAGTTGACGCAGAATGGCCCGGAACTCGTGGTTGTCGGCCAGAAATCCACCGACACGGAGGGGCGTCAGGTGCTGCACCAGGGCCTTGCCTTGCGCAACTTCAGACACGTGTTCAAGCTGGCCGACCACATGAAGGTCGTCGCTGCGTCCCTGGAGAATGGCCTGCTCAGCGTCGAGATCGTGCGGGAAATCCCCGAGGAACTGAAACCTCGCCGCATCAACATCGGCTCTGGCGACGCTATGGCGGTCAACAAGCAGATCAGCCAGGACGTCGAGAAACCGCGTAAGGTTGCCTGACGCCGATATTTCAACACGAACACTGCGGTCGCCTCCCGGCTTCGGTCGGGAGGCCTCGATTGCGGAGATTGGAGATGAATCAGCAGACTGAAACATTCCGTGCCCCAACCCGGCGCACCGGGCGTTTCGAGGGTCTTTTTTGCCTTCTCGACAGCCCGGGCGATGTGCTCAAGCATCCACGCATGACCTTGGACGAAAAGCGCGCCTTGCTCGCATCATGGGCATCGGATGCGCATGCCGTCGAAAATCGCCCCACCCTACGCAAACTGGACAATGGCAAGATCGTTCCCGTCGACGATATCTTGCGATGCCTGAAGGCGCTGAATCAAGTCGGCCCCGCCGGCAAGGTTCTTTCGCGTCGGGCAATGCCGTGGACCGTGGCGTTCGATCGCCATGACCGGCGCATCAATGGATCGCCGCGCAGACGGCGCTTTACCGGCAGGGACGATGATGATGATCCGCCGCCTTGCCCCGCCGCCGTCGCGCCGCGCGTGCCAGGTGGCGGGCAAAGTGGCGCGTATGTGATGGCCAATCGCGAGCCGGCCTATGCCTGACTGAGCGCTCGTTAGCGAAAAGGCACATAGCAACCCGCTGCGCCGGTTCGCAGCGGGTTCGCAAACGCAGGCCTTCCGCCCTGCTTTTGAAGATGGCCCTGCAAACGCCGCCTATTTCCTGAAGTGCCCAGCGTTCCGGCTGCAATGCACGGCCGTGTGTCTTCATCATCGTCCGGCATCTCCATCAGCACCGTCCCCAGTCTTTGCAATCCAGTTTTGGTCGAGGCGCTTGCCGTCCTTTGAAGCTCGAACATGCGGTGAAGCGTTGTCTGAATGGTCGCCTGCAGTCCGGCCGCTCACGGATATCGGCGCGCGACGGGCCGCGTCTGTGTCGTTGACTCAGGCCATGCCAAAAGCGTAAGTCGCGGTGCGCGTCTCACGTCCAAGGCGCAGCGCTTCACCCATAAAGGTATCAAAAATGGACGACAAATATGCCAACGCGCGCGAGCACTTTTTTGCGGCGATCAGGACGCTAGCAGCCTCTTCCGACAGTGTTCAAACGCGCCTGATCGACGCAAATACGAACATTCTGGACGTTACGATCGATGAGTTCGATGGTGACCCGGAACTCAAGTTCAAGTTTGCGAAAATACTGGATCTGCTTGCTATCGATCAAGACGATATGGAAACGGTCGCTGTTGAGACCGCCGCACACATGACGGATTTCGAGGCCGTCAAGGTCGCGGACCTGATTTGTGATTTCTACTATGAGCTGACGTAATCTGGCGTGACGGGCGGAGCGACTCCGCTTCGTCCGCGGCCAGTTCAATGATTGGCATGCCCAATCCGATGGCAGCGCTCGACGCGATACATGCATGCGCCCGTCTCGCTTTCACGTCGATCCCTATGTCCAGACAAGCGCCAAGTCGGCCCGAATGACGGCATGAGACGCAAAGCTGCCGTGTGCTTTAGCGGAATTAAGAGTAAATCGGTCACGCAAGCTTGCAGCGTGTCGCCATCGCGGTCGCCAGAGGTACGCACCGAACAGCCCTCCCTCAATGCCGCTTGAATACTGCACCTCCCGCTCATGCTTCTCCGCCGCCTCACACGTCTCAAACGCCCCCAGGTTCCGCCGCTTGCCGGTCTTCTCATCCGTCTTGCTTGAATAAAGCCGGCATTTGCCGTCCTTGAGTTGGCGGATCATCTCGCTCTCCCTGATCAGGATTTGGCGCCCGTCCTGGCCTTCAGCCCGAGCGCTGCCTGCTCCGTCGGGGTGAACGCCGCGCCGGTCCGAACGTGGGAACGACAAACCCCGCGATCAGTTATCCCGCCCGTGGAGTTCGGGAACGCAGCCATGCTAGCTTCCATCGAGCCGGCTGAAGCTCGGGGGCAAGTCATGTTGGATCAATGGACTGATTTCTTCGTCATGGTGGGCGGCGGCGCCGCGGGGCTTGCCGGGTTGATCTTCGTTGCGATCTCGATCAATCCCGAACGCATTGTCCGCAACACGACGCACAAGAACCGGGCAATCAACATGCTGTCGGGCTTCAGCGCGATTTTCATGGCATGCAGCCTTGCGCTTCTGGGTGGTCAATATCTTCCGGCACTCGGCCTCGAATGGCTTTTGCTCTGGGGCATAGCGACATTCATCTTCGTCAGGGGATATGTCGTGGCCATCAAGGCGGGGATGAGCACCATCGGGTTGACCGGGCCGCGGTTGGCGGGCGGCACGATGTGTTACCTGGCCGAGGTTGCAGGCGCGATTTTCCTCATTCTCGGGCGCGGCGTGGGCCTTTACATCGCGGCCCTTGGAACCATCGTCCTGTTCGCCTTCCTGATTTCAGGCGCATGGCTCCTCATCATTGGCATCTACGAAGAGCCGGCCAAGGGATGAGGTGGACACCCGGCGCTGCAGAGGCCAGGCGCCCCCTCAATGCCGCTTGAAATACTGCACCTCGCGCTCATGCTTCTCCGCCGCCTCGCGCGTCTCGAATGTCCCCAGGTTCCGCCGCTTGCCGGTCTTCTCATCCTTCTTGCGTGAATAGAGCCGATATTTGCCATCCTTGAGTTTGCGGATCATCTTCGCTCTCCCCGATCAGGATTTGGCGCCCTTCCTGGCCTTCAGCCCGCGCGCCGCCTGCTCGATTGCGGCGCGGTCGGTGCCGAGGCGGTCGAGCAGCGCCTGCGCCTCGTCGCCGGATATGCCGGTGCGCATGGCCAGTTCCTCGACCTCCAGAACGTCGGTGCTGGCTATCTCACGGGTCTGCGGCAAGGCGTCGTCGGCCGTCAGCGGCAGAGCCGCTTCCCTGTCGATCTCGGCCTCGGCCCGGTGCCAATGATGCTCGGGATCGCCGCCGCCTTCACGCTCCCAGATCTGGTATGCGCGCTTCTGGATCTTCTCGTGCCTTTCGTCGCCCATTGTCGTTCCTCCTTCGTGTCAGGGATGAACGCCGCGGTGATGGGATTGATCCAAAAAATCTGCGTGATCGCTGGTCCGGGTGGAACTGCCGGATCGGTGGGAGGGCGCGAGGCGCCGGGCAGGACGCAAAATGATCCAGGCGGCGGGGCAAGCCGGCCACCTGGATACAGGCCGTACTGGGCAGCCTTGATATCAGTGGCCCCAGATGCCCTGGCCGTATTCGGCCGGCATGTCGAGGATCGACTGTCCCGCCGCGCTGCCGGTGATGCTCTTGGTGACGCTCGGGTCGACCGCCTTGGAGGACATCATCGAATGGGTGGTCGGGTAGCTGCCGGCGGCCGGGACGAAGTCCGAGCCGAAATGGTCGGAGCCGGCGAAAGCCATGCCGGAGGCGAACAGGAACGCAGCAGCAGTCAGAATGATCTTCTTCATTTCAAGTCTCCATCTCTACAAGTTGACATCGGCCTCGACGCGCCGCCCGCATCGCGTTCGTGAGGCTGTGTGTTCATGGTCTCGGGCGAAACCGGCCAACCGCGACCCCCACAGGATCCCTGCGGCTGCAGGTTTCAGCGCACTCGGTTCATTGTTGCGCTGTTGGGGCGTCTTGTAGGGGTGTGGTGTTTGTGCGGGCGTGGGAAAGGGCGTGGTAAGAACCGCTCAAAGAGTGGAATTTTGCGTGGAATGCGGCCGCAAAGCGCTGCGCGCCCTAAATCGGGAGCCTCCGCCTAAACCGTGAAGCGAAGTTCTGCCCGCACCTTCCATGGCAAGCGGCGCGCGTCGCCTATTCGCACTGGCGCCTCGGACCACCGGAATAGGGCTGGTAGCTGTTGTCGTCGGGACGGTAGGAGCGGTAGCGGTTGAAGCAGGATTGGACGTGGTCGTCCGAAAGGTCCGCTGTCGCCACCAGCGGCGCCGCGCCGCCCTCGTCATAGCTGACTTCGTCGGGCTGCTGCGCGGCCTGGCCGGCGTCGGCACTGTTGTCGAGATAGGGCGAGACGCAGGGGCGCTGCTGTCCGCTGTAGGACATGTAGCTGTTGTCGTCGGGGTTGTAGGAGCGGTAGCGGTCCGCGCACCAGCTGACATGGGCAGCCGGCAGCCTGGCCTGCTGCTCGTCTGCCCCGGGCGCCACCGCGGCTGTCTTGGTCGGGTCGACCGACTGCACCCTGGCGGCGGCGTCGGGTGCGGGAGGCTGCGCGGCGGCCACGCGCTCCAGGGCCGGCGCGGCCTTGTCCACGGGCTGTGCGTCCTTGGTCCACAGTTGCGAGACACTGTCGGTGGGCCTGGCCTGATGCACGGGCTTGGCCAGAATCAGCCAGGCGGCGAAAGCCAGCCCGCTGGCGAAGACCGCAAGGGTGAGGACGAAGCCTGCGACCAGTGCCAGAACCGCTTTCATCACACACTCCTTGCGTCCCCGCTAATAGAATGCGGAGCACCGGGACTGGTTCCAGCGGGCGAGCGTGTTGCAGGGGTCGGCACTGGAGCGGCTGGCGAGGCGCAAGGCGGCAGCCCTTGCTGCCTCAAACCGGCAGCCGCACGTCCATGGAGAACTCGCTCTCCACGGCCAGCAATGCCTTGACCATTTCCCTGTCGCGCTGGCGCTTTTGCAGGTGGCGGGCCAGCAGCCAGTCCAGCGAGATCCGGCCGGCGCCGACGGCGGCCAGCACGAACATGCCGCCTGATATGGCCAGGTCCTTTTCGAAATGCAGCAGCTCGTTCTGGCTGGCGAAGTTGACGTGGAACAGCAAGGCCGTGGCCAGGCAGAACAGGCCGAGCCCGATGCCGCCCAGCCGCGTCAGCAGCCCTGAAGCCACCGATAGCCCTGCCCCCAGTTGCAGCGCGATGGTGGCGACGAACAACGGCAGCCCGACGCCTTGCGCGGCCATCGCCTTGGCGGCGCCGTCGAAATGGGTGGCCAGCGTCACGCCCTCATGCAGGAAGATGAAGGACATGAGCAGGCGGCCGGCAAGCAGGGTCACGTCCCTGATGTGGTATTTCGTGGCGAGGCCGGTGAGCTTCGCGGCGATTTCGTTCGGTGTCATGGTCAGCCTCCAATCTTTGAGCACAGGCAAGCGCCGCGCGCCGTGCGACGCGCGAAAACGGCGCCTGCCGGATGTGATGTTCGAAAAGGCCGGAGCCGGCTCGAGGGAGAGGCGCCGGCTCCGGCAATGGGCGCCAGCCACGAGCGCCCAAACAGTGGTGGGGACTGGATCGGTCAGTGCCAGTCCCCAACTCGGCCGCTTGGCGGCCACCTCTCCCCCGTCCGCGACTGATCAGCTCGAGGCTTGATTGCCACGTGGTTCCCCCAACGCACGGCCAAGCTCATGCCGTAGCCACGTCCGTGGGGGAGTTGGAACGGGTCACCGCTTACTGCGTCACCTTGGTGTCGATGGCCTTTTGCAGGTCGGAAAGCTCCTCGCAGCCGGCGGGGCAGAGTTTCTGCAGCGAGGCCAGCTGCTCCTTGGCCTTGTTCATGTCGCCGGTCTCGACATAGAGCTCGCCCAGATATTCGCGGGCGGCCTTGTGGTCGGGCTTCAGCTCCAGCGCCTTGTTGTAATAGGTCAGCGCGGTGGTGACGTCGCCGGTCTTGCGCAGCGTGAAGCCGAGCAGATTGTAGACGTCGGCCTGCTGGTTGTCCTGTGCGAGGTCGCGCAGATCGGCCAGCGCGCCCTTGTAATCCTTGGCGGCGATCTTGGCCTGGACGGCGGTGAGATCGGGTGCGTCGGCGCCCTCGATATCATCCACCGCATAGGCGGGCATGATCGTTGCGACGGGAACGACGGTCAGCACGGCGATGGCGCCGAGCAGACCGAACAGGGCGTTTCTGCCCAAAAGAAGCTGTTTCATTGTCTTTCTCGCTTGGTTTGTGCGTTAGCGTTGAGAGACCGTTTCGAAATTCGCTCTGGCGAGTCATAGGATGGTGGGTTCGAGAACCGGAGCGCCGCGGACGTTCGGGTCCGTGAGCTCAGCTCTACTGCGTCGACGCAGTAGAGCGGGGAAGCGCGGAAAACGCCTTCAGATGGCCGCCAGAGTAGAGTTTCCAAACGGTCTCATATCTGAACGGGCGTGAAGCCATAGGCACTGCCGTCCTTGACGAAGACGCCGGTGCCGGGGAACGGGAAGTGCGAACCGGAAATGCGGATATTGTCCGCGATCACCCGGTCGATGATCTTGTGGCGCGTGGTGATCGCGGTCGGCCCATCCTGGTCGTAGCTGCCCTGCCATTCCGGATGCGGCGCCAGCAGGGCCGGCACATACATGGTGTCGGCCGAGATCATCAGCTGCTCCTTGCCGGAATTGGCGAGGTACACCGAATGTCCCGGCGTGTGGCCGGGGGCGGCGATGATCTGGATGCCGGGCGCCACTTCCGCGCCGTCCTCGACCAGCTTCCAGTTCTTCCATTTCGGGAAGTTCTCGGCGATGCGCTTGCCCGCCGGCTTGCGGCCTTCGGGCAGCTTGGCCAGCCGGCTCGGATCGGTCCACCAATTGTATTCCGTGGCGTTGACGATCAGCTCGGAATTGGGGAACACCGGCGTGTTGGTGCCCTTCTCCATCAAGCCCCAGACATGGTCGGGGTGGAAATGCGAGATCATGATGGTGTCGATCGCCTTGTAGTCGATGCCGGCGGCGGCCATGTTGGCCGGCAGATGCGTGGCGTTGGCCTGCCACTGGCCGACGCCGGAGCCCGCATCCATCATGATCAGCTTGCCGCCCATCTTGAGCACGACGACGGTGAGCGGGATGGGCATGAAGTCGGTGGTCAGCCCTGCCTTGGCAAGCGCCGCCTTGGTGTCGTCGACGGAAACATTCTTGATGAAGGCCGGGTCGTGCGGCTTCTTCCAGATGCCGTCATAGATGGCGGTGACCTCGATATCGCCGACCGTGTATTTGTAGAAGCCGACGGTCGGCTCGACGGACGTCTCGGCGAATGCGGGGCGGGTGAATTCAAGCTTGCCGGCAAGGCCGAAAGCGGCAGCGGCGGCGGCGGATTGAAGCACTGTGCGGCGTGTCATGCTGAACATTGTGGTCTCCTGTGGGTTGCGGTGGCGGCAAAAGATCGCGGTCGACGGAGGGCCACGCCACATGGCCCCCCGTCCTGATCGCGGATCGGGTCGGGACCTCGAGGCTGTCCCGCCCCTGAACTCAGCGGCCCCAGATGCCCTGGCCGGGTTCGTCCGCATCAGTTTTGGTCGCCGGCCGGCTCGGTCCGGTCGTCTTGGCATCGACATAGGCCGTGTAAGGGATCGAGGCGGTGGCATTGGTGTCGACGGAAGCGACAGGCTGGTTGGAGTTGTTGGCACCATGGTCGCTGCCGGCAAAGGCAGCACTCGAGGCAAGCAACATCGCAGCCACGCTGAGAGCGAGCTTGGTCATTTCAGGTAAATCCTTGTTTCGTTTCTTCGCGTCGCGGGCCGGATTGGCCCCGCTGAAGGGAAGACCCGGCAAGGCGGTGCTTTATTCCCGAGGGCAGTGAGATTTTTTGGAAGGGGCGGATTTGAGGGATCGCGGCCTGGCAGAGCCTGGGTGAAAGGCGGCGGCATCACCTCAGGAAAAGACCATCAGGGGCAAGGCAGGAGGAGCGCCCAGACACAATTCAGAAACAAGTTTCAACAATTCGGAAAAACTGGCGAAAAGATCGCATGGCATAACCATCCCGCGGGGGACTGCGCGGATTTCCTTTTCGGAAGCTTCGGTCCGCCATCGACAAGGGTCAAATTGCAGCAGCGGCACAGCCGAAAATGCCTGCTCGAACAGCGGCATGAACAGCCGGGCGATACGCGGCCAGGACGAGAAAGTATGGAAATGGATTACGGTATCGACATTGCTGCCCTGGACAGGGACACGGCAAGACCAGGCGCGCAGCCCGAAACTGGGCTGGCCCAGAATGGGCTGGCAGGCGTCGATACCCTTGTAAGGGGCGCTCAGCGGACCCTGACCGCGCATGGCCAGATTCTGACCGGCGCCGATTTCGCGCGGGCAGGCCAACCCGGCGAGCGGCTCGACACGGTCTTCGAAGAGCTCGCCGCAACGTTCGCCACCTTGCCGGCAGTGATCTCCGACGGAAATGTCTGGACCTATCAGGAGCTGGACAGCCGCGCCAACCAGTTCGCCCGTGTGCTGATCAAGCGCGGCGTGCGGCCGGGCCACCGGGTCGGGCTCATTCTCGACCGCTCGGCGGAGACCTATGTCGCCTTGCTCGCCGTGGTGAAGGCAGGCGCTGCCTTCGTGCCGCTGGCCACCGCCTTTCCACAGGAGCGCATGGCGCTCATCATCGAAGACGCCAGCGTCAGCCTGATCGTCACCATCGCCACCTATGCGTCGCGGGCCGACCAACTGCCGGTTCCCCACGTGCTGATCGACGGCGCCGCCGCCGAGATCGCCAAACAGTCCAGCGCGCCGCTGAAGCCGCAAGAGGCGCCGGCGGAAGACATCTGCTACATCCTCTACACGTCGGGCACGACCGGCAGGCCGAAGGGCGTGGCCATCCGGCATCAGAGCTTCGTCAACTTCATCCGCGTCGCCGCCGCATCCTACGGCTACAGGCCGGGCGATCGCGTCTACCAGGGCATGACGATTGCCTTCGACTTTTCCTCCGAGGAGATCTGGGTGCCGTTCGTCGCCGGCGCGACCGTGGTGCCAGCGCCCGGCCAGATGCCGCTCGTCGGCGAGGAACTGGCGGATTTCCTGCGCCATCATGAAATCACCTGCATGGCCTGCAGCCCGACACTGCTGTCGTCGATGACATCGGATGTGCCCAGCCTGCGCACGCTCCTGGTCGGCGGCGAGGCCTGCCCGCACAATCTGGTTGTGCGCTGGTCGAAGCCGGGGCGGCAGATCCTCAACACCTATGGCCCGACGGAAGCGACCGTCACCGCAACGATGGGTGCGCTGACGCCGGACAAGCCCGTCACCATCGGCGCGCCGCTGCCCACCTATTCCATCGTCATCCTCGACCCGTCGCTGCCGGAACTGGCCGAGCCCAGCGAACTGGGCGAGATCGGCATTGCCGGCATCGGGCTCGCGGTCGGCTACCTCAACAGGCAAGACCTGACGGAACAGAAGTTCATCGCCGATTTCATCGGCCTGCCGAACAACCCCTCGCAGCGCATCTACCGCACGGGCGACCTTGGCCGGATCAACGGCGACGGCGAGATCGAATATGCCGGGCGCATCGACACCCAGGTGAAGATCCGCGGCTATCGCATCGAGCTCGGCGAGATCGAGGCGGTACTGCTGGACCAGCCCGAGATCGCGCAGGCTGCCGTCACCACCTGGGAGATCGAGCCCGGCCGCGTCGAACTCGTCGCCTATTACGCGCCCAAGGCCGGCCAGCCGGCGCTCTCGCGCGCCGATCTCGCCCAGACGATGAAGCGTCGCCTGCCGGACTACATGGTGCCTTCCTATCTCGAGGAGCTGCCGGCGATCCCGATGACGGTCTCCAACAAGGTGGACCTTCGCCAGCTGCCGAAGCCGACCAGCGTGCGGCTTTCCGCCGACCGCGAGATGGTTGCGCCCGGCAATGACGACGAACGCTTCCTGGCCGAGGCGCTGGCCGCGGTGCTTAAATTCGACGAGGTCTCGGTCGAGGACAATTTCTTCGACGATCTCGGCGCCAACTCGCTGCTGATGGCGCATTTCTGCGCCCGTGTGCGCACCCGCAAGGAATGGGCGACGACGTCCATGCGCGACATTTATCTCCATCCGACGGTGGCGCGCCTGGCCAAGCACCTGAGCGTCTCGGAAGAGGTGACGACCGCCACCAACGAGCCTGTTCTCACCCGCCAGGCATCGAATTTTGCCTACTGGACCTGCGGAATGGCGCAGTTGCTGTTTTACGGGGTCTACAGCTATGCGGGCCTGTGGGCGCTCAACATCGGCCTCAACTGGATGTATGACACGCTCGACGATCCGCTGCAGCTCTATATCAGGTGCGTCGCGCTCTCGGCCGGCGTGTTCTTCGGCATGACGGGCTTTGCCGTCCTGGCGAAATGGGTACTCGTCGGCCGCTGGAAGGCGGAAGCCTTCCCAATCTGGGGCCTGCGCTACTACCGCTTCTGGGTGGTCAAGACCTTGATCCGCACCGCCCCAGTCGTGCTGTTCCGCGGCAGCCCGCTCTACAGCTTCTATCTGCAGATGCTGGGAACCAGGATCGGCAAGAACGCGGTCATCGAATCCAAATCCGTGCCGGTCTGTACGGACCTGATCTCGATCGGCGCCAACACCATCCTGCGCAAGGAATCGCTGATCCTCGGCTTTCGGGCGCAGTCCGGCTACATCCACATGGGACCGCTGACCATCGGCCGCGATGCCTTCGTCGGCGTGGGTTCGACGCTCGACATCGACACCTCGATCGGCGACGGCGCCCAGCTCGGCCATTCGTCCTCGCTGCAGCGCGGGCAAAGCATCCCGGATGGCGAACACTGGCATGGCTCGCCGGCCGTGCCGACCACGGCGGACTATTGCAAGGTGCGCAACGAGAACCCTTCCGACATCCGGCGCTTCCTCTTCGAAGCGGTCCAGTTGATCGGGCTGTTTGCCATTGTCATCCCACTGCCGCTGCTGTTCCACAGCTATTGGGAAAATGTCGGCGACGACTATCAGGAGACGATCGGCGTGGTCGCCGTCGGCACCACGGTCACGCTTTTCGGCTATATCGCCGCGGCTTTTCTCGCCGCGACGGTGCTGCCGCGCCTGCTCAGCGTGATCCTGAAACCCGGCCGCACCTACACGCTTTACGGCTTCCGCTACTGGCTGCAGACCGCCACCGAGTTCACCAGCAATTCCCGCGTGCTGGGACTGCTGTTCGGCGACAGTTCGGCGATCGTCTATTACATGCGCGCCATCGGCTGGAAACTCAACAAGGTGGTGCAGACCGGCTCCAATTTCGGCTCCAACCAGCAGCACGAGAACCCGCTTCTGTGCGAGATCGGCACCGAGACCATGGTGTCGGACGGCCTGTTCATGATCAACATGCACAAATCCGCCTCGGCGTTCCGGCTCGAGCGGACGCGCATCGGCGAACGCAACTATCTCGGCAACAACATCTATTACCCGCCGGATGGACGCACGGGCGACAACGTCCTGCTTGGCACCAAGGTGATGATCCCCATCGATGGGCCGGTGCGCGAGAATGTCGGGCTCCTCGGTTCGCCTGCCTTTGAAATCCCGCGCATGGTCAATCGCGACAAGGAACTCATCGCCGGCGTCGACGAGGCGGACCGACGCCAGCGCATCCCGCACAAGAACCTGCACAACGCGGTGACGATCCTTCTGTTCATGGCCACGCAATGGGTCATGCTGTTCGCCACGCTGGCGATCTGGGACCGGGCGCTGAACTACTACACCGAATGGGCTGAAGTGGCTCTCTTCGTCGCCGTGCTCCTGACCTCGGCGATTACCATTCCGTTCTACATTTTTGTCGAACGGGCAAGCCTTGGCTTCGGCCGGCTGAAGCCGCAGATGACGACCATCTACGACGTCGCCTTCTGGCGCCACGAACGCCACTGGAAGCTTGCCGATTCTCCGATCGTGCGCCTGTTCGCCGGCACGCCGTTCCGGCCGATGCTCCTGCGCATGCTGGGGGTAAAGGTCGGCAGTCGCGTCTATGATGGCGGAGCCAACCTCACCGAACGTTCCCTGGTCGAGATCGGCGATGACGTCACACTCAACGAAGGCTGCGTCATCCAGGCTCACTCGCTGGAGGAAGGCGCGTTCAAGTCCGACTATATCCGCATCGGCAAGGGCTGCACGCTCGGACCGTCCGCTTTTGTCCATTACGGCGTCGTGATGGGCGAAGGATCGGTGGCCGACACCGATTCCTTCGTGATGAAGGGCGAGGAGCTTGAGCCCTACTCGATCTGGCGCGGCAACCCGGCCAAGCTGCATCGCTTCGTGATCCCGGTCACGAACGACGGCGCCAAGGCGTCGGCTTGAAGGCCGGAGACATCCGCCTCGCCGCGGTGACCAAGGCCAATCGGGCCTTGGTCGCGTCGCTGGAACTGGCGCCGGAGCAGATGGATCTTGTCGCTGGCAACGCGGCGTCGCTGGAAGAGGCCGAAACCGACGAGGACGCGCGACCCCGCGCAATCATGGCCGGGGATCGCATCGTCGGTTTCCTGATGTACGACGCGCCGGAAGATGACGACGAGGCGCGCATCTACCGCTTCATGATCGACCGCGCCAGCCAGGGCAGAGGCTACGGCAAGGCCGCGTTGCGCGCGGCGCTGCACGAGATCGGCGGGCTCGATCACGTCAGGCACGTCTCGATCTGTTACGAACCCGAGAATGAAGCGGCGCGCCAGCTCTATCGCACCGCCGGTTTCGTGGAAGAAGGGCTCGACGAGGATGGAGAAATGATCGCCGATCTCGTCCTGCCGAGGGGATGACCCTTTGACGCGGCCACCCTCCCCTGAAGCCGCGTTGGCCGAGGCGATGGCGGCAATCGCGCCCCGAAATGTCCGGACCGGATGCCGGCTGATAGGCGACGCGGATGAGGCCCACTTGCTGCCCGAGGAAGCGCGTTCCATCCCCGCGCGGCAGCCGGCCATGCGGCGCGCCAGCGGTGCCGCCCGCTGGATCGCGCACCGGCTGCTGGCCGATATCGGCATCACGGATGTCGCCATCATGCGCGCGCCATCCGGTGCCCCGGTCTGGCCGGACGGAATAATTGGCTCGCTCGCCCACGACGACGACATGGCCGTGGCGGCGGTCGCGCCTGTCGGCGGTATCGTCTCGCTCGGCATTGACGTCGAGCCCGCCGAACCCTTGCCGGACGACATTTTCGCGATCGTTGCAACCGGCGCGGATCGCACAGGCGCGGCGGACCCGCGCCTTGCCGGCCGCATCCTGTTTGCCGCCAAGGAGGCGGTCTACAAGGCGGCCTATCCGCTCGATCGCGATGTGCTGGGCTACGAGGATATCGCCGTGGACCTCGATGCCGGCCGCGCGACGACGAAGACCGGCCGTATGGTCAGCCTCGCCTACTGCGTCGTCCCGCGCGTGGTCGTTTTGGCGTTTGTCGGGGAATAGCGCCGCCCTATTCGCCCACGATCTCCCGATAGGTCCTCATCGCGCCGTCCTGGCCGCGTATCCGCCAGCTCTCCCCGTCGCGGCCCTCGATAGGACATGGCCCGAGCGGCACCTTGCCGCCGCCTTCCGGCAGGTCCAGCACATAGACGGGATTGCAGATGCCCGACAGGCGCGCCCGCAGCGCTTCCACCAGCGCCTGGCCCTGCGCGATCGTGGTGCGTCGGTGCGCCATGCCGCGCGCCAGGTCACCATGGTGCAGGTAATAGGGTTTTACCCCCAGCCGGTACATCAGTTCGCGGCAGAGCTCCTCCAGCGCCTCGACCGTATCGTTGACGCCTTTGAGAAGAACGCTCTGGTTGAGCAGCACGAAGCCGGCCTGCCGCATCGTGCGGCATGCCATTTCGGTCGCGGGCGTGATCTCGCGCGCGTGGTTGAAATGCGTGACGACGGTGATCATCAGCCGGCCCTGCAGCGCAGCGACCAGCCCTGATGTAATGCGCGATGGCAGCGCCACCGGCACGCGCGTGTGGATGCGCAGCAGCCGCACATGCGGGATCGCCTCGATGCGCGCGAAGATTTCTGCCAGGGCCTTGTCGGGCAGCGACAGCGGATCGCCGCCGGTCAGGATCACTTCGCGGATTTCGGAATGATCCGCGATATAGGCCAGCGCCGGCTCCAGCGCCTCGCGCGTATAGCCGCGGCCGATCGAGGTCAGCGATTCCTTGCGGAAGCAGAACCGGCAATAGACCGCGCATTGATAGGTCGGGAACAGCAGCACCCGGTCGGCATGACGGTGCGTCAGTCGCGGCACCGGGCTGAACTCATGGTCGGCGATCGGATCGCCAAGCTCGCCCTCCGTCTCCTCCAGTTCGCCCAGTGACGGGATGACTTGCGCGCGGATCGGATCGGCCGGGTCGTTCCAGTCGATCAGGTCGAGATAGGCTTTCGGCGCACGCACCTTGTGGCGGCTGGCGGCCTCCTGCGCGGCGGCGCGCTCGGCCGGCGACAGCGGCAGGGCGGCAAGGTCGCGCACGTGGCGCACGCCCTGGCGGACATCGTCCTGCCAGTCGGGGGGGCGGGTTACATCTTTGAGGTCGGTCATAGCAGGTCTCGGAGTGGTCGCGCGGACCTATCGGCCGGATGGACGGTTCGGTCAACCACTGTCGCAACGCCAACCATGCCCGTCACACTCTACGGCGCCCCTTCTGTCCGGCAGGACAGAGGGGGCGCGACAGAACGCCGGCCCTTGCCGCTCAGCGCCCCCTTCACCCAGTCCTTCCACCCCTCTCGGCCATCGCCACAAATGCACTCTCAATGCTCTCAAACCTCAGCTCCGGATAAAGCACACCCGCCTCCACAGTATCCGTCTCCAGCGCGGTCTCGCCGCGGATCCAGAACGCCCGCAACAGACCAAGGCCGGGCACAGCGGCGATCAACGCCTCCAGCTCCTCAGCGCTCATATTCACGACGCGCGGCGAGCGGCCGCTGACGCGGCGCCAGAGGTCGATCATCTGGCCCTGCGTGATCCTGTTCCGCGCGATGCGGATTTCCGTGCGGACTGCGGCGGGATCCTCCAGCGCCCGCATGGTGACGGCGGCGATATCCTTCTCGCTGACGAAGGTCGCCGGAACGGTGCCGTCGCCATAGAGCGTCACCTCATCCGGCGGCAGCACTGCCGAACCGAAGCGCGTCAAATCGCCCAGCGTCGCCACCCAGGTCGAGAAGAAGCCGTTGGTATAGATGATCGTATAGGGCAGATCAGCTTCCCTGACCGCGTCGAACACGGCCCTCTTGGTGTCGAGCGGTGCGATCGTGCCGGGGGCGGCGGCGGCAAAGTCGAGGCCGAAGCCGGCGGAGGGCACGAAGCGGGAGACCCCGACATCTTTCACTGCGCGCACCAGCGTCATCTCGCTGGCCGAACCCACATGCACCGAGCTGATGACGCGGTCGACCTTGCCGACAGCGCGCACGAGGCTGTCATAATTGTCGAGATCGCCGACATGCACCGTGGCGCCCAACGCCTTGAGCGGCCGCATCCGCTCTTCATTGGCTGACGTTGCTGGCCGAACCAGGACATGCAGGCTGTCGCCATTGCGCGCGCTGGCCTTGGCCATTTCGCTGCCCAGGAGCCCCGTCGCGCCGATGATCAGGGTGCTGGTCATATCCCCCTCCCATTGCGCAGGATGGAACCGTCCCAGTCGCGCTCCAGGCCAATGTCGCGCAAGCGGCGGTCGGAAAACCGGGAAATCCGGCGTCGCACGCGGCGGCGCTCGAAGGCTGCCGTGCTGCGCATGGCGAGGCCGCTCATCGCGGCGCCAATGGATCCAAGGGTCAAGGTCATTGTCTGTCTCCTACGTTCGTCAGGGCGCAAGCGTGCTCGTGCCGCCCATCGGGCGAGCATGACGATCGCTCACACATTTAGTTGGTCTTCAACGCATCGGAGAACCGGAGAGGTCGATATCGATGCGCGGTACGCAGCGATAATGTGCATTTTCGGGCTGGACGACAAACGACTCTTTGTGCAGGATTTGTGAGCAACACTCACAGGTCGAGGCCATGCCGCGCAGATTGCCGCCCCTCACCGCCCTGCCCGCTTTCGACGCCGCGGCAAGGCATCTGAGCTTCTCCAGGGCGGCGGAAGAGCTCAACCTCACCCATGGCGCGGTCAGCCGCGCCATCCGCAACATCGAGGACAGGCTCGGCATCCAGCTTTTCGATCGGGGAACGCGATCCGTACGCCTGACCGCCGTCGGTGCGGCCTATGCGGTCGAGGTCGGCAAGGCGCTCGACCAGATCGCCGCCGCCACCATCGCCGCCACGCCCGACCGCTCGACGCGCATCCTGAACGTCTCGACGTCGGACGGCTTCGCCGGCCGCTGGCTGGTGCCGAGGCTGCATCGCTTCCACCGCGCCAATGCCGATATCGACGTGCGGCTGGCGACCTCGGGCGTGCTGGCCGATTTCGTCAGCGACGGCATCGACGTCGCCATCCGCTACGGCAAGGGCGGCTACACCGGCGTGACGGCGGAATTTCTCGCTGACGAAGAGGTCTTCCCGGTCTGCAGCCCGGAATTGCTGCAAGGCGAACATCCGCTGCGCCGGCCCGAGGACCTCAGGCACCACAAATTGATCCATGACGCCTTTCGCATCGACTGGGCGACATGGCTACAGCAGGCCGGAGTCGATGGCATCGACCCCAAGCGCGGCGTGCGCTTCGATTCCGCCACCTTCGCCGTCGAGGCTGCCGTGCATGGCGAAGGCGTGCTGCTCGGCCGCAGCGCGCTGGTCTCGGCCGACCTCGCGGCAGGGCGGCTGGTGCGGCCCTTCGACCTCGCGCTGAAATCGGCGGCCAGCTACTACCTTGTCTATCCCGACGGCGCGCTGCGGCAGAAGAAGATCAAGGCGTTCCGCGACTGGCTGTTTGCCGAGGTGGCGGCTGACTGGGTCGGGATGTCTCGGAGGGATTGAGGCGAAAGACCCGCCTACGCTTTTGACCCACCCACCAACCCCAGCCGCAACAAACTCTCGGCCGTGGCGACGATCGCCTCCTCGGCCGGACGCGGCGTCCAGCCAAGCAGGCGCGTCGCCTTTTCGCTGGTGGCGTCCATCATCACCCCGAGATGCCTGGCCAGCATCTTCGTCGTGGGATCGCCACGCAGCGCCAGCAGGCGGATCATCCAATTGGGAATCTCCCTGGTCGGCACCTTGGCTGCTGCCGCGCCCATCCTGCGCCGCAGCACTTTCGCAACATCCGCCATCCAAAGGCTGTGGCCCGAAATACCGATGAAGCGCTCGCCCTTGGCCGCAGGACTGGTCATCGCCAGCAGATGCAGATCGGCCAGGTCGCGCACGTCGACATAGCCTGAGTTGACCCTAGGACAACCGGGCATGCCGTCCATCAGCCGCTTGATCAGCCCGATCGAATGCGAGAAATCGGCGGCGAGCACCGGGCCGAGCACAGCGACCGGATTGACGACGGAGAGTTCGAGGCCGCCGCCCTCGCGAGCGATGAAATCCCAGGCGGCGCGCTCCGACAGCGTCTTCGATCTCTGGTAGGGCGCGACGGCGCCGCTGAGGTCGGACCAGTCGGTCTCGTTGAACGGCCGTGTCTGCGGCGCATGGCCCATGGCGACAGCACCGATGGCCGAGGTCAGCACCACGCGTTTTATGCCGGCATCGCGCGCGGCATTGAGCACCCGCAGCACGCCGTCGACGGCGGGCCTCACCCAATCCTCCTCGCGAGTCTGGCTGCCGGAGGGCGTCGGCGATGCGCCATGCATTACATAGGCGCAGCCGGCGACGGCCTCAGCCCAGCCAGCGTCCCCGGTCAGGTCGGCGGCGACGAAGGACAGCCGATCGCCGGGCTCGGCGCCGCCTTCCCTGAGCATCGCGCGCACCTCGGCTTCGCGCTCGAGCGAACGCACCGTCGTGCGCACGCGATAACCGGCGTCGAGCAGCTTCAGCATGCAGTGCGATGCAATGAAGCCAGAGCCCCCGGTCACCAGCACCAGTTCGTCGTTCATGTCAGTCTCCTGATGTTCATTGGCCATCAGCTAGGCGCACCGGATCGGATTGTGAATGCTTGAAAATCCGCATAAATTGCGCGAAAGTACGAAAATGACCGGTGACCCCTTCTCCGACATCCTCAAATTCACCAGCGCGCAAACCATGGTGACAGGCGGCTTCACCGCCGGCGGGCGATGGGCGCTACGCTTTCCGGCGCCCGAAAAAATCAAATTCTTCGCCGTGGTGAAGGGCAGTTGCTGGATCCGCCTCGAGGGCGAGGACGAGCCGGTGCATGCGCAAACAGGAGACGTGCTGCTTTTGGCATCGCGGCGCTCCTTCATCCTCGCCAGCGACCTGTCCGTGCCGCCGCTCGACGCCATGGCGGTGTTCTCCGGTTGCAAGATCGCCCAACTCGGCGACGGCAAGGATTTTACGCATATTGGCGGCCATGTGCTGCTCGACCAGGCGAGCGGGCGGCTGCTGGCCGACGTCTTGCCGCCGTGGATCCACATCCACGCCTCGTCGCCGCAAGCGACAATCCTGCGCTGGATCCTTGACCAGCTGGTGCGCGAGCAGGCGGATGGCCAGCCGGGCGCCAGCCTTGCCTCGGCGCAGCTGGCGCAACTTCTGTTCATCCAGGTGCTGCCGGCGCATCTGCAGACGTCGAGCCTGATGCCCGCCGGCTGGCTGCGCGCACTCGCCGATCCGCGCCTGGCGCCAGCGCTGCGGCTGATGCATGGCGACCCCGGTCTCGACTGGCATCTGGAGGAACTCGCCAGGGCCGCCGCCATGTCGCGCACCAGTTTTGCCTTCCATTTCAGGCAGACCGCCGGTGTCGCGCCGCTGACCTACCTGACGCAATGGCGCATGCATTTGGCCGAGCGCGCCTTGCGCGAGGAAGATACCCCGGTGGCGGTGCTTGCCCGCTCCCTTGGCTACACCTCGGAAAGCGCCTTCAGCAATGCCTTCAAGCGCGCCACCGGCACCGCGCCCAAGCGGTATCGAACCGCGGGGCAAGCCGAACGGTCGGGTGACGCCGAAGCGCGGTCGCTGAGCCTGGTATCTTGAAAAATCAGGAGAGGCAGGGGCCCAGGACAGGTGGACAGCTCGGGACTGTCCACCTGGCTCGGGCCTGATGCATGCCGCCCGAAAGGGGGGCATCGATTTTCAGGGAACCGACATGCATTGAAGGCCCCCGCGCACAGAGCGGACGTTGGTATCAGCGGCAACCAGTCGTCATATGAGGCCTGCCGACCAGGGCCGCCCCTACTCCTTGGCGCGATAGGCTTCCGGTATGACGAACACCTCGTCGGCCCGGCCATAGCCGCCATCGGCGACCTCCTCGACCAGCACCATCGTGGTGGGCCGCACGCCTTCGCCGAAAAAGTCGACGAACATGGCGGTGGTCCGGTGGATGAGGTCTTTCTTCTGCGCTCTGGAGAGCGCGGCCTGCGGGATCTTGATGTTGGCGAATGGCATGATGGTTTCCTTTTCTGGTGCGGATTGGGTTTCAGGCTTTGGGGTGGAGCGGGTCGCTGAAGACACCGGCGACTGCCCCTCAGATCACGCCGCCATTGGCGCGGATGATTTGCCCGTTGACCCAGCCACTGTCCGGCCCGGCCAGGAACGACACGACGCCGGCAATGTCGTCGGGCTGGCCGAGCCGGCCGAGCGGGATCATCTTGGCCGTGGCCTCGATCTGCGCCGCGCTCTTGCCGTCCATGAACAGCGCGGTCTCGACCGGGCCGGGCGCCACGGCGTTGACGGTGATGCGCCGAGCGCCGAGCTCCTTGGCCAGGATATGCGTCATCGCTTCGACCGCCGCTTTGGTGGCGGCATAGACGCCGTAGCCCGGCTGGTAGAGGCCGACGACGCTGCTGGAGAAATTGACGATGCGGCCACCGTCGCGAAGGCGTTTCGCGCCCTCGCGCATGCCCCGGAACACGCCGCCGAGATTGACCGTGATCTGCGCGTCGAAGGACGCATCGTCGGTCTGCGCGATCGGCGACAGCTTCATGATGCCGGCATTGTTGACAAGGATATCGACGCCGCCGAACACCCTCTCGCCGGCATCGAAAAGGGTGGCGATGCCCGTGGGATCGGCGATATCGGCCTGCACGGCGATCGCCTTGCCGCCTTCGGCTTCGATCGTGCCGACGACCGCTTCGGCCTCGGCACGGCCCCGTGCATAATTGACAACGACGGCGAAACCGTCGCGGGCAAGCCGCCGCGCGATCGCCGCACCAATGCCCTTGGACGCGCCAGTCACGATCGCGGTTCTGATTGGATTAGATGTCATGGAAGTCTCTCCGTATTGCTGGTGACACGGATATAGACGCAGCCATCTGCCGGATAATCAGCCGTCTCTTGACATCACTATTCGGAAATTGCGAACAAAGAGCATGGATCGCCTGGACACGATGCGGCTCTTCGTTCGCGTGCTTGAGCGGCGCAGTTTCACCGCTGCCGCCGCCGATCTCGGCCTGCCGCGCTCAACCGCGACGGAAGCGATCCGCCGGCTCGAAGAACATCTCGGCGCACGGCTATTGGAGCGGACGACGCGGCAGGTGAACGCCACGCAGGACGGCGGGGCCTATTACCGGCGCTGCCTGTCGATCCTGGCCGAGATCGAGGACGCGGAAGCCGCCTTCCGCAAGGCCGAACCCTTCGGCCTGCTGCGCATCGACGCCAGCACGCTGCTCACCCGCACCTTCCTGTTGCCGCGCCTGCCGGAGTTTCTTGCACGCTACCCCCGCATCGACCTGCAGATCGGCCAGAGCGACCGGCTGGTCGACCTCGTGCGCGAAGGCGTCGATTGCGTCATCCGTGTGGGCGAGCCGCCCGACAGCGGCATGATCATGCGGCGACTGGGGATGATCCGCGAGATGACCTGCGCCAGTCCCGCCTATCTCTCTCGCCACGGCATACCCGCCTCCCCCGAGGCGCTCGACGGCCATCAGGCGATTGGCTTCGTCTCGTCGCGTACCGGCGAGGTGCTGCCCTTCGAATTCACCGTCAACGGCAAGACCCACGAGATCAGGCTGCCGGGCCGCGTCGCCGCCAACAATTCCGACACCGCCGCCGACCTGGCGCGGCTCGGCCTCGGCCTCATCCAGGCGCCGCGCTATCGCTTCGAGAAGGATCTTGCTCAGGGCATGCTGGTCGAAGTGCTGGCCGACTACCCGCCCTCGCCGACGCCGCTGTCGGCGCTCTACCCGCAGAACCGCCAGCTCTCGCCGCGCCTGCGCGTCTTCCTCGATTGGGCGGCGCGCATCTTCGCCGAGGCGAACCTGTAGGAATCTCGCCGCCATCGACCCCATCGCGACGAAACCGTAGGTATTGAAGCAAAATGGCAGTATTCTGCGCAGTCTGGGGTCTCGGGGCAAAGGGATGGATTTCAGCACGGGCCATGGCTACCTCCTCATCGGCGGCCTTATCCTGGTCGGCGCCGGGCTGCTCATCCTGTCGCTGATCGTCAATCTTCGCGTTGCCCACAGCGTGCGCCACGACGTGCGCCATCGCGAAAAGCTGCTCGAATATTATCGCAACATCTTTTCACAGCTGGGCGTGATCCTGATCGGTATCGGCGTGTCGCTGTTCATCTTCTTCTTCCAGCAGAACTATCAGGACCAGCGCCGACGCGAGACGGAACTGCAGCAGGTTCTCGCCAAACTCGCCGCGCGCATTGCCCGCGGCGCGCCGGTCATGCAGTCGCTGGAGGAATTCGACGAGTTGCTGGATGAAGGCGGGCCTTATCTCAGCCCTCAACTCGGCGGCAACAACACCGCGGTCAGTCTTCACGGGACAGAGCTCGGCAAACAGGCGGCCAGGATCCTGCTGGTCGAGCGCGACGTCGATCTCGCGGACTTCGAGGTGCTGAACCTGTCGCGCGATTTCGAATCCTCTTTTGTCGTCAACGAGCTCGATTCCAGGCTGTGGTTCGACATCGTGCGCGACGAGAGCGAGATCAAATACGCCACCACCCAGCTCGCCCTCGACTACAAGGACCTGCGGGACACGATCGGCGGCGATCCGGCGGAGGCAGCGGTCGCCGACCCGGAAAAGGAGCGCCGGGTCAAGCAGGAGGTGCTCGACATCTTCTACGATGCCGATCTGCTGCGCCAGCGCTCCAGGCAGCATCTGGCTCGCGCGTGCTGGCTGTTCAGCCAAGGGCGCGGCTTCGTCGGCGCGGCCCCCGTCAATGCGATCGAGGCCGATGCCAGGTCGCACCAGGAATGGCTCGACCGCTCAAGATCGGTGCTATCACAGTCGAAGTCGGGCAGCGGCGACTGCTTCAAACTGCTCCGCTACGGCCAGGGGTCGTGAGGTGTGAACGAGCGGGCAAGGTCCGCTGCTCTGGTGACAGCGCCAAACACTTTCAAAGACTGGGTTGGCGCCGGAAGCGGACTGTCCGTTTCCGACGCCGCCGGTTACCCCGCGTTGCTAAGTTGGAATTCGTCGCTAAGCGCGCGCTCGTTGGGATCGATCGAACCCAAATTCTTCACAACCCGGAATCGACCGCCCTGCGCCTGCGCGATGTACATGTTCATGCGAACATGATGCTGGCCGGGGACCATTTCGGCCGGACCACCCGGTCCCTGGCTGATGCGGGCGTGATCGAGAGCCCGGATGACCCCGTCCCGCTCGGCACTGCCCGCTTCCTTCACCGCCGCTTCCCACATCTTGATCGCCCGGTAGTGCCCGGTGCATCCGCTGCCCGCGGTCAGGGTAGCCCCACCAGGGTACCGCTCACCGTAGCGGCGCAACAGCGCGCGACCGAACGGTTCGTCGAGTTCCTGGTAGTAGTCGAGGCAGCTGTAGAGGCCTTCGATCTGATCGGACGGCACCAGATTGAAGAAGTTCTCGTCGAAGTAGGTGCAGACGATCTTGCCGCCGCGTTTGCCGAAACCGGCCTTGTGCAGTTCTTCGAGGAACGGCGTCAGGCCCGGCGGGACGATGGTGTTGAAGACCACGTCGGTGCCGCTCGCCATGATCTGCTGCACCGTCCGCCGGAAATCGACGGTGTCCAGCGGAAAATACTCCTCGCCGACGATCTCGCCGCCATTGGCGCGCACCGCCCGGCTCGCCGCCTTGTTCAGCAAATGGGGCCAGATGTAATCGGCCGACGGCAAATAGAACCGTTTCGCGCCGGTGCTGTTCATGAGCCATGGTATCAGCGGCTCGACCTGCTGGGCGGGTACGGGCCCGGTGCAGAAGATCAGGGGATCGTTTTCCTGTCCCTCATACTGCTCGGTGTAGATGTAGAGCGTCCTGCCCCGGGTGACCGCCTCGCTCTTGATGGCCAGGCGGGTCGAACTGTAGATGCCGCCGACGACCACGTCGACCTTGTCGACGTCGACGAGTTTCGCGGCCTTTGCCTTGGCAACGCTGTCTGTGGTCTCGCCATCCTCGATGACGAGTTCCACTGGCCGGCCGAGGAGGCCGCCTTTGGCGTTGATGTCGTCGACAAGCATGGTGGTGAGGTTCGCATTTGCAACGCCCATGAAAGACAATGGGCCGGTGAGTTCGGCGATAAGACCGATCTTGATGGGTTTCGGATCCATTTGATTTCTCCAAATCTGGGGTTCGTCGGGCACGCGCCGCCGCCGAGCGGCAGGCGGCGCTCAATGCGGGGCTTCAGGCCTCGTAGTGGCCGAGCAGCAGCGCCGCCTGCGGCTTGCCGACATGGCCGGCTTCCTGCAGGATCGCTGGCACCTCCGGATCGGACACGAAATTCTTCCAGCCCTCGGCGTCCCAGTCGAAGATCGCCCAGACGCGGTCGGGCTCGCTGGGGTCGCGGAAGACGGTCGCGCCGTTCGAGCCGTGCAGCCGGCGCTTGTCTGCGCCCTTGGTCGAAAAGATACGGATAAAGTGGTCGATATCAGCCACTTTGGTCGTTGCGAGAAGCATCTGAGTTCCTCCTGTCGGTCGCGGTCACCATTGAACCGTCGACAGGACTACGATGCGCGCCCCGGAGCGGGCGCACATGGGGTGGATTCCCTATGCCTGCGTTTCGCCTGGTCGGACAAGGCCGTGCTCGACCGCGTAGAGCGCGGCCGCGGCACGGGTGGTCACGCCGATCTTGGAATAGACGCTTTGAATATGGTGGTCCGCGGTCTTGGGCGAGATATCCAACTTTTTGGCCACTTCCTTCGCCGTGAGCCCGGCGGCGATCAGGCGCAGCACCTCGATCTCGCGCGGCGTCATGCCGGCCAGCGCTTGCGGCACGGCTCGCCGCGATGGCTGCCCGGCGAAGGACAATACGGCCTCGGCGGCGTCGGGGCAGATACAGCCGTCACGCACGGCGGCGCGCAGCTGGGCGGCGGCCGCCTCGCTGGACAGCGCCTTGCGGTGCGGACGTTCTTCTCGCGACGTCTGGAAGGCTTCGGCAGCGGCCAGGATCCTTGCCGCCGGGGACAGGTCCGAGCCGCCGACCTTGCGGTGATAGCCGGAGCCATCCAGGCGCTCGTGATGGCGAAGCACGAGCGCGGCCATCGCCTCGCCCTCGCGACCGAACGAGGCCAGGGCCCGCTCGCCGTAATAGGCGTGCAGCTGTGCGGCGTCGCGTTCGCGCACCGACAGCGGACCGTTGCGCATCCAGGTCGCCACCGGCACCACCAGTTCGCCAATGTCGTGGATGCAGCCCGACCAGCGCAGCGCGCGAACATCAGGGTCGGGCAGCCCGATCCGTTTGCCCGCACCCATGGCCAGTTCCGACACCATCCTCGAATGGCCCTGCGTAAACGGCATGCGCATGTCGATCATGTCGGCTATGGCCAGGAACGCCTCATCGCAAGCCGCCTCGTCCAGCGTCACCGGCGGATCCGGCTCGAGCGCCAGGATGGTTTCGCGGTCGACCGTCGCGCCGATGCCCTCCATCAGGACCGCCGCGTTGGCCGAGACGAGCCGGGCCAGATCCGCTTCGTATGGACCATCGCCGCGGCTGGCGACGGTTTCGGCCATCCCGTCGATGCCGACGGCATCGCTGAGCGCAATCGCATCCTGCGCCAATGTGATTAGGCGCACGGCGGGCAGGACATCCTCGCCACTCAGCCCGCGCGGCAGGCCCTTGCCGTCCCAGCGTTCGTAGATCTGCCCGAGATTGCGCCGGATCTCGTCGGACAGGCCGAGCCGCTCGCCGATCCGTTGCGCGACCTCGCAATGCGCGGTGAGCACCGGGCGCGCCACCGCGAGCGCCTGCGACATCGCGGCCTCGATCGCCCTGCCCTGCGCGTCAGGCTCGAGATCGTAGTAGAACCGCTTGAAGGCCTGCACGAAGACCCTGCCCAGTTCCGCACGATTGCCCATGTCGAGACCGACAAGATCCTGGCGCAGGGCGATCTCGTCGCCGAACGTGGCCGACAGAAGGTCCGTGTCGGCATTGCAGCCGACATAGCGCAGCATCGACTGATGGTAGGCGTTGCGCCGAACCTCATCGGAAACACCCGCAAGGTCGGCGATCCGCATTGCAAGCACGCAGGATTTCAGCGCGAAGTCGCGAGAATGGCCAGTGGCGAGGTCCGAGGCATAAGCCAGGACCATCATGAAGTCCGCCCGGCGTATCGAGACAGCTGTCATCGCACACCCCCAGTGATCCCTATGCTAGCCCCGTGCGCCGTCGATACCTAGGGGAAAAATCTCAAGCCCGATGTAGAAGAAACAGAGCGTTCTGTTTGGACCGGATGCGGTCTGGCAGCTTTACGCTGGGAATAGTCAGAAGTGGACGTTTAGGCATCCTGACTACATCGATTGTGCGAAGCGGACGAGAGAAACCCCGATCGCTAGGCATTCTTGAGGGCCGCGAAATGCGGCGCATTGTGGTCGGCAGGCGGGAATGGAAGCCGCCTCGCGCTAGCTTGACTGTTGAGCGCTTCCCGCGACGCGTCCGACGCAGGCGCGGGAAGTCTCCGTGTCATGCCTGATCCATCCCGGGCTTACGCCTTCGCGGCGTTCCGTGCAGCCTCGAATACATCGCGCGCAGAGGTCGTCCCCGCTGCGTGCTCCGTACCCGCAATGCCGAGGTCCATCCAACCTGCATTCACGGCCTCAAACATTTCTTCGGCAGGTCCGGAGCGGCCCTTCGGGATGCCGAATTGCTCGAACGCTTCCGGCCCTATACGGGACGAGACGCTGATTGCCCGCCCACTGGGCCTGTTGCGCATGGTCAACGCTGCCAGTCCCGCCTATCTGGCGCGCTATGGCGTCCCTCGATCGCTGGAGGATCTCCAGCGTCAGGAACATCGGACAATTCATTTTTCGACGATGCTGGGCGCAAGACCCCATGGATGGGAGTATCCGGACGGCGACAGCTACGCGACGCTTCAGTTGCCAGGTGCGCTACACGTCAACAGCGCTCAGACCTACGAAGCCGCCGCCCTCGCCGGCCTTGGCCTGATTCAGGCTCCACTCTTGGGGGTTGGCCAATACTTGGAGAGTGGAGCGCTGGTGGAGATCATACCCGATTTTCGTCGCCGAGCGCTCGCCGTGTCCCTCGTCGTGGCACATCGCAGCAACCTGTCGCGTCGAGTCCGCGCATTCATGAAATGGATCGAAGATGTGCTGACACCGTATCTGGAATAGAAAGACGCAGCTTTCCGGTGATGAGCCCGACCGCGTGAACGTCGACGCCGCCCGTTCCCCCTAGTCACCCACACGCCGCAGCGTGCCCAGATGATTGTCGTCGAGGAAGCCTATAGTGATGGCCGACGCCTTGCCGTCGGGGCCGAGGACGAAGCTCACGCTGGTTGGCCTGTCCGGTGTCTCGGCATCGGGGAAGGTGAGAAAAAGATCACCGTCGTAATGCGCCAGGGAATAGGACCGGGCGCCGGCCGGGCCGACCTTGAGCACAAGGCCGTCTCCGGCACTCGCCACGACAGCATTGCCGAAGAAGTCGTTGGCGTAGCGGCCGGCATAGGCACTTGCCGGCCTGGCTGGCCTTGCCGGAGATGGCGGCGCGGCATAGGTGGCCTTGGCCGCCGCGACCGCCGGGCCGAACATTCCGGCATAGATATCGTCCCATGCCTTGACCCAGTCCTTCTGGACCGAACCCTCGAAGACCAGGTCGGCAAAACTGTCGGACAGCCCTTCCGGCACGCCTGTCGGGAAGGCGTTGGCGACGATGACGATGCCAAGCTTCTCCTGCGGGAAGATCGTCACCAGCGTGCGTGCGCCGACGCTGAAGGCACCCGCATGGCCCCAGCTCAAGCCATGCCGGCCGAATTCGACATTCCAGCCGAGGCCGTAGAAGGACGCGCCACCGGAGACAGGGTTCTTGCCGCGCGTCATCAGGGGCACATGCGTCTGATCGAGCGCATCGGCCGCTATCAGCGTCTTGCCGGCATAGACCCCGTTGCCGAGGATGAGGCGCACCCATTGCGAAAGATCGCGCGCGGTCGAGCTGACGCCGCCCGCGGGCGCCTGCGCATCCGGATTGCGCTCTATCTTGGCGGCCCAGGCGCCATCGACCTTGATGTGCAGCGCGGCACGATCGGCGTGCTTGACGAAGTCCGAATGACGGGAACTGGTCGAGGCCATGCCAAGCGGTCGGTAGAGCTTCTCCTCGGCGACCTCCTCCCAGGACTTGCCTGTCGGCATGGCGGCCGCGACGGCGCCCTCGGTCAATCCGAAATTGCTGTAGGAGTAGCCGGCACGGAAGCTCGACGATGGCGGCACGAACCGCAGGCGATGCAGGATTTCGGCGCGGTCGTAGCCTATGTCCTCGAGGTCGTCTCCGGCGGTTCCGGGCAGTCCACTGCGGTGCGAAAACAGGTCGCGGACGGTGAGTTGGCTGGTCGGATAGGGATCGGCCAGCCGGAAGGCCGGATCGAGGTCGGCGATCTTCGAATCCCAGGACACGATCCCGTCGCTGACCAGCGCCGCCACGACGGTGGCGGAGACCGGCTTGGAAAGCGAGGCGATCTGGAACACCGTGTCGGCGTCGACCGCCTCCGGCTTGCCGGCCTGGCGATGGCCGAAACCCTTCAGGAAGATCACGTCATCGTCGTGCACCACCGCGATGGCGAGACCGGGCACCCCGCCGCCCGCGACGGCGCCTTGGGCGAGCGCTTCGAGCTTCGACAAGGCGACAGCGATGCGCTCCGGCGTAATGGCGTCGGCCGACGCAGCACGCGGCCAAAGCGCCAGCACGGCGATGCAGAGCCAGATTCGCCAGTGGCAGAGGTTCCGTTCCAGCCGCACGTCCGAGCCTCCTCTCCTGCATTAACCTGGCTATGATACAGGCCGGTGCAACCGAGGCCAATGCCTGCCGCCTCACGGTCCACCTTCGTCGCAATCGACCATCACCACGATTTCAGGCAATCTGACTGATGAAGGCGCGCCATGGGGAGATGGAGCGCCGCCAGGGAGGACTGACATGACCGGCTTGCCACGCTACGAGGACGCCGTCGCGGCCTTTCGCATCGAGGATGAGATCGCCAGGCTTGACGGCGACCCGGCGACTGGCATCAACGCCTATGTCGAATGCTGCGGCCGCCATACCGGTGAGAACCGGCTGGCGCTGCGCGCGATCTCGGCCGGCGGCGAACTCCGGCTGTTCAGCTTCGACGACCTCGCCGATATGTCGGGCCGCGTCGCCAACCTGCTCAAGGATGCAGGCGTGGGTCCCGGCGATGTCGTCGCCGGCATGCTGCCGCGCATTCCCGAACTCGTCGCGCTCATCCTAGCCACCTGGCGCATCGGCGCTGTCTACCAGCCGCTGTTCACCGCCTTCGGCCCGAAGGCGATCGAGCACCGCCTCGGCTACAGCGGCGCCAAGCTGGTGGTGACCAATCCGGCCAATCGCGGCAAGCTCGACGAGATCGAGAACTGCCCGCCGATCGCCACCATTCTTGGTGCTGGCGATGCCTTGCCCCAGGGCGACATCGACTTCCGCGCCGCGCTTGCCTCTGCCTCCCCCGATTGCGAACCCGTCATGCGCAAGGGCGACGACCTGTTCATGATGATGTCGACTTCAGGCACGACGGGCCTGCCCAAGGGCGTGCCGGTGCCGCTCAGCGCGCTGCTGGCCTTCGGCGCCTACATGCGCGATGCGATCGGACTGCGCCCCGACGACGTCTTCTGGAACATCGCCGATCCCGGCTGGGCCTATGGCCTTTACTACGCCATCACAGGCCCGCTGCTGCTCGGCATCGCCACAACCTTCAATGAAGGCGCCTTCGCCGCCGGAAGCACCTATGAAATCATCGAGCGGCTCGGCGTCACCAGCCTTGCCGGCTCGCCCACCGCCTTCCGCCTGCTGCTCGCCGAAGGGCCTGTAGCTGCCGCCCCCATCAAGGGACGGCTGCGGGTGGTGAGCAGCGCCGGCGAGCCGCTCAACCCGGAAGTGATCCGCTGGTTCGACGCCCATCTCGCCGCCCCTATCCACGACCATTACGGCCAGACCGAAAACGGCATGATGGTCAACAACCACCATGGGCTTTCGCATCCCGTGCGCGCGGGCTCTGCCGGCTTTGCCATGCCGGGCTATCGCATGGTGGTGCTGGACGACGAAGGCAACGAGCTCGGCCCCAACCAGCCCGGCATCCTCGCCGTCGACATCGCCAACTCGCCGCTGCGCTGGTTCGACGGCTACCACCAGGCCGAGACGCCGGCGATCGCGGGCGGCTATTACCGCACCGGCGACACGGTGGAATACGAGCCGGACGGCTCGGTCTCCTTCATCGGCCGCGCCGACGATGTCATCACCTCGTCGGGGTACCGCATCGGCCCCTTCGATGTCGAAAGCGCGCTCATCGAACATCCCGCGGTCAACGAGGCGGCGGTGGTCGGCGTGCCCGACCCGCAGCGCACCGAGATCGTCAAGGCCTTCGTCATCCTGGCGCCCGCCTATCAGGGTAGCCCGGAACTGGCCGAGGAACTGGCGCAACACGTCCGCAAGCGGCTTTCGGCCCACGCCTATCCGCGCGAAATCGATTTCGTCGCGGAATTGCCGAAGACGCCGAGCGGCAAGATCCAGCGGTTCCTGCTGCGGAAGGCGGAGGTGGAGAAGCGGAAGGGGTAGCGGGGCCGCATATGCCGGCCCAACTCGGGCGACGTCGGCGGAGCGCCGCGTGCCCTGTTGCAGATCGGTTCTATTTTACCGCTATCACCCTGCCCGCCGCATCGAGGCGACAGCCGACTTGCGCTTGCCGGATTTCGATGCCACCGCGTCCCGCATAGTCTATTCGCACTTGGATCGGCGCCGTCAGCGCACCCCCACGTCGACGCAAGGCACCTGCGCTGACCGCGCGGACACGGACGGCGCCAAGCGGCTTGGCGGCGGACAGGATCGCCGCGCGACAGGCTTGCACGACCGCGACTGGCGTGCCGGGTTTCGCTTTCAGTGCTTCCAGGGGTGCAAAGGGATATCCCCTGGTGAGGTCGCCCTGGCCGGCTCTGGAAGGCCTGAGGACGGGCGGCAGGGCGATCGATGGCCTGGAGGTCCTGGCAGTGGCGGTCGTGGCAGTGGCCGTCGCGGCAGATCCAGTGCCCGTCGCGGCAGAACCCGTGCCCGTCGCGGCAGAACCACTGGCTGCCGTGGCGGCCGAACCGCTGGCAGCGGCCGCCGATCCGTTTTCGGCGGATGGATCGGCGCCCAGGCCGACACCTGTCGAAAGGCCTCCGCCTGTGGAGCCAACGTTACCGCCGGCACTGACGCTTGCGGAGCCAACGTTACCGCTGGCACTGACGCCTACGTTGCCTGCGCCGACCGAAGCGCCGACATTTGCTCCGCCGACACCGCCTACGCTCGCGCCCACCCCTACGGATGCGCCTTGCGAACCGGCGCTCACTCCGGCGCCTATCCCGACGCCGCCGACTTTACCGCCTAAACCCGCATCGAGAGCCGAGGCAGGCCCGATCGCGATGCCGATCGTCAACGCGGCCACGAAGTATTTTTTCAATGTCATCCTCCCTGCGCCGTGCATTTCGCTCACCTGTCTTTCACTGCGAAAGTGGTCGGGTTGGCAGCAATGCGGGGGGAAGAGCGAAGGTTGCCATCATGACAGGCTGCGGCGGCTTTGGACCCTTCACCTTGCGTTTTTTCAGCACGCCCGGCTTACGGGCTGCAACCGGGCGCGACGGTGAACTTGCGAGCGCGGTCTTGGAGGCACCTGCTTTAGGCGCACGCACCGCGGCCGCGGTCCGACGTTTTTCCTTCATACTGTCGATCTTGGCGCTGTCGATTTCCTCGCGCGCGGCGCTGAGACTGCGTGCCAGGCCGTTGGCTCTTTCGCGCTCCTGTTCGAGTGCCGCGCTCAAATCCATCGAGCTCTGCTTCAGGGCGTCGCGTTCCTTGCGGGCGATGTCGAGGTCACGCATGGCTGAATCTGCTCGCTGACGTTCCAGTTCGAGCGCTTTGCGAGCCTGGTTTGAAGAGGCATCGGCCTGTTGTCGGTCCTTCACGGCCTTGGCCTGGTCCACGACGGCCAGATTTGCGCCTGCCTTGAGCGCATCGATCGTTTGACGAGCCGTGGCGAGTTCCTGTTCCATGCGCCCGACCTTATGGCGCTCCTCATCCAGCGCCTGCTTCGCGGCGGCGTCGGCCTGTTGCCGGTCCTTCACGGCCTCGGCCTGCTGCGCCACAGACAGATTTGCCGCTGTCTTGAGAGCATCGATCGTCTGACGAGCCGTGGCGAGTTCCTGTTCCAGCAGCCCGATCTTATGGCTCTGCTCATCAAGCGCCTGCTTCGTGGCAGCCTGGGAGCCATCCACGGAGGGAGGCGCTTCAGGCATAGCGGCTTTCTTGCTGTCCCAGAGGCTGGCTTCCGCCCTGAAATCTTCGATGGCACGCTGCGCCGTCTCCAGATTGAGCGTGAGCGCTGCGTCCGTCTGCTGTTGCGCTTTCAAGGCCTGCGCTTGCCTGGCCAACTCGGCCCGTGCCGCGGCCAGTTCGCGGCGCAAGGCCTGCTCACCCTCGTCTTTCGCGATATCGGTGCGGTTCGAAACCGCGACCGGCGAACGGCCATTGGCCGCGGCAGTTGCGGACGCATCGGGCGCCAGCTGGCTGTTTGCCGGGGACGCAAACAGCAGAATGAGGAGTGACGAAACGAGGGGCAGCACGGCGTTACGCCCGCTGCCACATATCCCGTAAAGCAAAATCGAAGGCGGTCGTTCGGTAAAGGTGAAGTCAAAGCGCAGACATTTGGACCTGGTACCCTGCAAATGATTCATCACTTGACTCCACCTGGCGCGACCCTCACCGCGATCGTATTCTCCACTTAGTTCGAGCCACGGCGCTGGGATGCCGCGTCACCTGGACGCTACCTCCTATTTCCCTGCTTGTTGTCATTCGAACGAACGAATGAAGCTTTCCCCTGCTCCATGCGGCAAAGACGGTTCTGTTTGAATCAGCAACGGCGATGCACCGGCGGGCGGTCTCCATAAGAGGCTTGGCCGTCCGGACCCGAGCGGGGAGCAAACGAGCTCTGGAGTGGTCGAGCGCAAAACCTTGACTGCGCGCGCGCGCCAGCCTCTTGTGCCCACAGGTTCGGCCGACAAGGGAGGTGCCCACCATGGAAAAGATCATCCTGGACTGCGACCCCGGGCATGATGACGCGATCGCCATCCTGCTCGCGGCCGGAAACCCCAAGATCGATCTCCTCGGCATCACCACCGTTTCGGGCAACCACAATGTCGACAACACCACGCGTAACGCGCTTTCCGTGTGCACCGCCTATGGCATCAAAGTGCCTGTGGCGAAGGGCTCTCCCGGCCCGCTCATCATCGATCAGGTGCTGGCCGTCGAGATCCACGGAGATACCGGGCTCGACGGCCCCGTGCTGCCGCCCGCCTCGTTCGCGCTCGACAAGCGGCATGCCGTCGACTTCATCATCGACACGGTCATGGCGCATGAGCCGAAGACGGTGACGCTGGTGCCGGTCGGTCCCTACACCAACATCGCGCTCGCCGTGCGCAAGGACCCGCGCATCGTCGAGCGGGTGAAGCGGGTCGTCGCGATGGGCGGCAGTTTTACGCGGGGCAACATCACGCCCGCGGCGGAGTTCAACGTCTATGCCGATCCTGAGGCGGCCGACGTGGTGTTTCGCGCCGATTGGGACGTCACCATGGTGGGGCTCGACCTCACGCACCAGGCACTGGCCACACCGGACCTGCAGGACCGCGTGCGCGCCATAGGCGGCCCGATGGCAAGGTTCATCCTCGATATCTGGGCGTTCATAGCGACCACGCATGGCGGCCTGCTGCAGATCGAGTATCCCGCCATCCATGACGCCTGCTGCGTCGCGGCCATGATCGACCCGACCATCTTCATCACCGAGAGGGCCGACATCCGCGTCGAAATCGCCGGCCGCTGGACCAAGGGCATGACGGTCTGCAATTTCGAGAAAATGGGCGGCATGCGCCATTTCGGCGGCACGGCGAGCGAGCAGACCGACTTCCGCCACACCGTGGCGATGAAGCTGGACCACGCGAAGTTTTGCGACCTGATCGTGGATGCGCTGGAGCGGCTGACCAGGCAGAAGGCGTGAGCCAAGCCGTATCCCTACGATCTGGTCCGTAAGCCATTCCTTCAATGCGCCACGCCATCCGAAGCGTGCAGCAGCCTCCACGTCGAGCCTAGATGACCGTGGAACTGCGAAACATACCGCTCCGCGGCGATATCCTCCAGCCCGTCATCGACCAGCGCCTCGATGCTTCGCTGCATCAGGGCGAGTTGCATCCGCCTGGCGTGTTCCAGATTGGCCTCTCGCATGATTTCCGTCACGTGATAGGCGACCACGGGCTGGCCGAGGCAGGACATGAGCGCGTTGGCCTCGGCTGTTACAGCGGTCACTGCGTCTTCGATCTTCATTCTGGCGATCCTCATCAAGAATGATGCTGACGCCTCCCCGCAAGGCGACGGTGGTCCGTCGCTTCTTCTTTGATTTCAGCCTGCCGCACGACCGAGAGTGGCGCGCCAAGCTTGCAACTACTGTCTTCCCCGGCCTCTTGAGCAGGCTCGTTTGGCCTAAAAACAGTATCCATCAAATTTGAATCAAAGGCGACCGGATAGTTAATCGATGGTTAATGGCAGCGCTTGCCATGCCTCCCCGATCAGGATGTTTCGCCTCGGCGTTTTCTGCCGCGCAATAGCCGCAAAGCTGCCCGATGGCTGCCTGGCCTGTTGATCCGCCACGAAGAAAGGTTCTGTCATGCGGTTGGTCTGGACGGTCATGTTTGCCCTTGCGAGCAGTGCTGCCTTCGCCGCCTCGCCCGAGGACGATTATATAGCCGCGCGCGACAAGGCGATTGCCGACATCGCGGCGATGGAGAGCACGAACGCACCGGTGGAGACGCTCGATGCGGCCAATGAAAAGGCCCGCGCCGATCTCGAAAAGCGGCTTTCCGCCCTGCTCGGGCCTTTCACAGTCAAGGATTTTCCGGCCGCCGGCAAGATCAACATCGAAAGCCTCAGTTCCTCCGATGTCGGCTTCGGCATGCTGGACGGGCTGCGCCACGGCACCGAGGATGGTCCCAGCATCGTGGCCTCGACGCGCGGGCTGGTCGAGCACTGGCTTAAGTCGCGCGCCGCCGAGACGGACGCCGATCTCAAACTGCCCACCAGCTTCGACGCGGCGCTGAAGCTCGATGCCTTCTACACCCAAGCCATCGGCAGCGACGCCGCCTTCACCGGCACGCTCGACTTCGCGCTCAAGAAGCCTGACGGCGCCGACATGGCGATCGCCCGCCTCGGCGGCTGGGCACAGGATATCGGACCGAACTCCGACCAGGAGGTCGTCGTCACAGTCGTCAAGGGCAACAGCGTCCTGATCGCCGAAGCGCCCGCGACACCGCCCGTCCCCAAGATCGCAACCTGCGACGCGGCGTGGACCGCCGCCGACGCCGCCGCCCAAAAACTCGCCAAGCAGGCCACCGACGACAGCGACGAAAACACATCCGACGCCGCCAACGCCGCCTGGACGAAAGGCGACAACGACTTCCGCGCCTGCATGGGCAAGAGCCTGCCGGATACCCCGGCCTACCCCGCCCTGCTCGCCCAGGCGCAGGCGCTGGCGGATCACATGGCGGGGAAGTAGGCGCGACGCTGACGCTGCCGATCTCCCCCCTCGTGGGGGAGATGACCGGCGGGGCAGAGGGGGGCGCTGACCCGCCGACGTCTCATAGCGTTGGATTGCTGTACCCTTTGGAAGAAGCGGTCACCGCTGAGCCCAGCAAATAGGCAAGGCCGAGTTCCTTCACGCCCCCCTCTGGCCTGCCGGCCATCTCCCCCACGAGGGGGGAGATCGATAGTCTCGCCCGCAGGCGCCCTCTTGTCGCCTTCGCATCCCACCACCATATCGTCGGCGCGCTGGCACACTGAACGCAGTTGCCAGCACCGCAAAAAATGGTTGAAAGGAAAGTCCCGAACGCGCCCGGCGCGGCGTGCGGATGAACAGCATGGGAAAATCTAGATGACGACGGACACGAAAGCGACGGAAACCAGGGCATTCGAGGCGGATGTTTCGCGGCTGCTGCACATGATGGTGCATTCGGTCTATTCCGATAAGGACGTGTTCCTGCGCGAGCTGATCTCCAACGCCGCCGACGCTTGCGAGAAGCTGCGTTTCGAGGCCGTCAGCCACCCCGAATTGCTGGGCGACGATCCCAAGCCGCGCATTTCAATTTCGGCCGATCCGGACAACAAAGAGATCACCGTCGAGGACAATGGCATCGGCATGAGCCGCGACGACATGGCCGAGGCGCTGGGCACGATCGCCCGCTCGGGCACGCGCGCCTTCATCGAGCGCGTCGGCTCAGGCACGGAGGACACGCAACTCATCGGCCAGTTCGGCGTCGGCTTCTATTCCGCCTTCATGGTGGCCGATCGCGTCGATGTCATCAGCCGCCTCGCCGGAAGCGAGGAAGCCTGGCGCTGGTCATCCGACGGCAAGGGTTCGTATGAGATCGCGCCGGCCCCTCTTGAAGCCGCACCGAAGCGAGGCACCCGCGTCGTGCTGCATCTGATGGACGACGCCGTATCCTACACCGGGTCCTACCGGCTGGAGCAGCTGGCCAAGTCGCAATCGGGCCATGTGCCGGTGCCGATCACGCTCGTCGAAAAGCCAGGCGCCGAGGCGCGCGACATCGCCGATGGCACGGCTCTCTGGGTGCGGCCGAAGAGCGAGATCAAGCCAGAGGAATACACCGATTTCTACCGCAGCGTCGCCGGCCAGTATGACGAGCCGGCCGCCACCATCCATTTTCGCGCCGAGGGGCGGCAGGAATACTCCGTGCTCGCTTTCGTGCCCGGCTCGCGGCCGTTCGATCTGTTCGACCAGGACCGCAAGGGCCGCATGAAGCTCTATGTGCGCCGCGTCTTCATCACCGACGATGCCGACCTTCTGCCGCGCTATCTGCGCTTCGTGCGTGGGCTGGTCGATTCCGCCGACCTGCCGCTCAACGTCTCGCGCGAGATGATCCAGGAAAGCCCGCTGCTGGCCTCCATCCGCAAGGGCCTGACCAACCGCGTGCTCGGCGACCTCGCCAAGCTGGCCGAGAACGAGGCCGAAGCCTATGCCAAGATTTGGGAGAATTTCGGCGTCGTCCTGAAGGAAGGGCTCTACGAGGATTACGAGCGGCGCGAGCAATTGCTGAAGCTCGCCCGCTTCCATTCGACCGCCTCGGGCGAAGGCTGGCGCGGCCTTGCCGACTATGTCGCGGCGATGAAGGAAGGCCAGAAAGCGATCTTCTTCATGGCCGGCGACGACCGCGCCCGGCTCGAAGCCTCGCCGCAGCTCGAAGGGTTCAAGGCGCGCGGCATCGAGGTGCTGCTCTTGACCGACCCCGTCGACAGTTTCTGGGTGACGATGGCGCCGGACTTCGACGGCAAGCCGTTCAAGTCGGTGACGCAAGGCGTCGCCGACCTGTCCGACATCCCGCTGCTCGACGACGCCAAGAAGCCGGATGTGACGGCAGCGCCCGAGGTCGACGGCTTCCTGGCCTTCGTCAAATCGGCGCTTGGCGATGCCGTCTCGGATGTGAAGGCCTCCGACCGCCTGACCGAGAGCGCCGTCTGCCTGGTCGCTCCGGAGCATGGTCCCGACCGGCAGTTCGAGCGGCTGATGAACGCCGCCGGCCGCCTCGACAAGGCGGCCAAGCCCATCCTGGAGATCAATCCACGCCATGAGCGCGTGCTGGCGCTGGCCGGCCTCGGCGACGAGGACCAGGCCTTCAAGGACGACGCGGCCCATCTTCTCTACGACGAGGCGCGCGTGCTCGACGGCGACAAGCCGGCCGACGCCAGGGCATTCTCCGAGCGCCTGGCACGGCTGATCGCACGCGGCATCGCGAAGGGCTGAGCTTCGCCTACCGAAGCCGCTGCGATGCCGTCCGCCGACAGTGTTTCCGGCGGCGATCGCAGCCGGCGACGCGCCCGATGTCCGCTGGCTCAATCGCCTGGTGTAGACATCGGGCCATCAATCACCCAATCTTGGCCCGGGAACAAGACAGGCGCTTCAAAGAAAGCGCACCGGGTGCTCATGAAACGACGATGGACATTGTATGATCCACGGCTGGCATGGCTTCTGGTCGCGCCGGTGCTGCTGCTGCTGATCTTCTTCCTGGTGCTGCCGATCGCAGTGATGGCGGCCTACACCTTCTTCACTTTCGTCACCGCCGGCGTGGAAACCAGCGCACTGACGACGGCGAACTGGCACGAATTCCTGACCGACAGCTATTATGCGGGCTTCCTCTTGAAGACGCTGCGGGTCGGCGCCATCACGGCGCTGCTCTGCGGGGTGCTGGGTTATTTCCCGGCCTATTTCATCTGGGCGACGACCTTCAAGCACAAGTGGCTGTTGCTGCTTTTGCTCATCGTGCCGTTCTGGATCAGCTTCACCATCCGCACCTTTTCCTGGATCAACATCCTGGGCGAACAGGGCGTCATCAATGTCGCGCTGCTGAAGCTGGGCATCATCAGCGAGCCGCTGCCGATGCTCTACAATGAGGGCGCGGTCATCCTCGGCATGCTGCACTTCCTGCTGCCCTACATGATCCTCAACGTCTATGTCAGCCTCGAGGGTATCGACCGCACCCTGATTTCGGCGGCCCGCTCGATGGGCTGCACCAGCGCGCAGGCGTTCCGCGAGGTCACGCTTCCGCTTTCGCTGCCGGGCCTCGCGGCGGGCCTGCTGCTCTGCTTCGTGCTCGCCGCCGGCAGCTATGTCACGCCACAGCTGCTCGGCTCCGGCCGCGACGCACTGTTCGGCAATCTGATCTACGACACCATCATGAGCGAGCTGAACTGGCCGATGGGCGCCACGCTTTCGATCGTGCTGTTCCTCGTGCTCGGCTTCTTCGCCGCCATCTACACGCGCTTCATGGGCATGTCGCAAATCGTCAAAGGGTTGGGCGGATGAAGGCGCGGCGCAAAGAGGAAGGCAGATGGGCCTGGCGGTTGACCGGCCTCGTCACGGTCTGCGTCTACATCTTCATGTTCGCGCCGATCGTGGCGACGGTGATCCTGTCGTTCAACGCCTCGATGTTCGGCGGCTTCCCGATGACCGGCTTCAGCCTGCAATGGTACGGCAAGCTGATGGCCAACGAGCCGGTGCTGGCCGCCTTCCGCACCTCGCTGTGGATCGCGCTGGTCACATCAGCCGTCACCACGGCCATCGGCGTCGTCACCTCGTTTGCGCTGGTGCGCTTCGAATTCCGCGGCAAGCAGGCGCTGAGCACGCTGGTGATCCTGCCGGCGCTGGTGCCGGAGACCATCCTCGGCGTCGGCCTTCTGGTGCTGATCAAGGCGGTCGACCAGCCGCGGACCATGCTTCTGCTGGTGCTCGGCCACATCCTGCTCGCCGTGCCCTATGTGGTGCTGATCACCCAAGCGCGCATGGTCGGCATCCGCCGCGTCTATGAGGAGGCGGCGCTCTCGCTCGGCGCCTCGCGCTTCTCGTCCTTCCGCGAGATCACGCTGCCGCTGCTTATCCCTGCCGTCGTCGGCGGCGCGCTGCTCGCCTTCACCATCTCGTTCGACAACACCTCGGCCAGCCTGTTCTGGCGGCCGGCGGGCGTCGAGACCATGCCCACCCAGATCCTGTCGATGCTCAAGATCTCGATCAGCCCGGAAATCAATGCGCTCGGCACCGTGATGATCCTGGTGACCGTCGGCATCCCGCTGCTCGGCGGCCTGATCCTGCAAAGCCTGACCAGATTGAAACGACGCGACGAACCAAAGGAGGAAGCACGATGAAATTGTCCAACGGCAAGCGGCTTGAACGGCTGCACGATAGGTATCAAAACGGCGATCTCAGCCGCCGCACTTTCCTGACGCTGACCGCCGCCGCAGCGGCCGCGGTCGGTCTCGACATGCCCTGGATGCGGCAGGCGCTCGCCGCGGTCGAGGAGGTTCGCTTCGACGGCTGGGGCGGCACGGTGCAGGACGCGATCGACAAATATGCCTTCAAGCCCTACACGGCCAAGACCAAGATCAAGGTGGTCCAGGGCACGTTCGGCGACGAGGACGAGATCATCACCAAGATCAAGACCGCCAAGCCCGGCGACTACCAGGTCATCCATTCCTCCGGCGTCAACTACTACATCAAATATGTGAACGGCGGCCTGACCTCGGAGATCAACGAGGCCAACATTCCCAACATGGCCAATGTGTTGCAGCCGATGATCGATCCGTTCCGCAAGCTGACGCCGAAACTCTCGGCCGTGCCTTACGACTACGGCACGACCGGCATCGCCTACAACACCAAGGTGATCTCGCCCGAGGAAGCCAAGGAAAAGGGCGCCGCCCTTTTGCTCGACAAGAAATATGCCGGCAAGGTCGGCGGCTATTCCGACATGACCACGCGCGTCTGGTACGCCGCGCTCGCCACCGGACAGGATCCCAACAACCTCAAGGACATGGATGCGATCTGGGCCAAGGTGCGCGAGACGCGCGACCTCGCCAAGAAATTCTGGAGTTCCGGCGCGGAGCTGATGGACCTGCTTTCCAAGGGTGAGATCGTGGTGACCGACGCCTGGTCCGGCCGCGTTGCAGCCTTGCAGGATCAGGGGCATCCGATCGGCTATCTCGACCCGGCCGGTTCCTATGCCTGGATGGAGGACATGCTGATCCTGAAAGGCTCGCCAATGGCCGAGTGCGAGGAGTTGATCAACTTCATGCTCGACCCGGCGACCGCCATCGCGGTGGCCGAAGGCCAGAGCTATCCGCCGTCGCTCGATCCGACGAAGGTCAAGCTCACCGAGAAGATCGAGAAGCTGCCGGCCTTCGACAAGACCGGCACGATGAAGTCGCTGACCTTCGCCGACCCGGTCTACTGGGCGACTAACGAGGACGCCTGGACCAAGCAGTGGAACAGGATCTCGAAAGGTGCCTGACAGAAACGACCTTTCAGAAGTGCCCCGGCCGGAAGCGGCCGGGGTGGCAAGGCCCGGCGCGGGCGCACCCGCTCCGGGCGGCAGCGCCAGGGCCGGCCAGGCGGCGGTCGAGTTCCGCGACATCGACATTGCCTATGGCAAGTTCGTGGCCGTGCGCGATTTCTCGCTGTCGATCGCCAAGGGCAGCTTCGTCACCTTGCTCGGGCCTTCGGGCTGCGGCAAGACCACGATCCTGCGCTCCATCGCCGGCCTGGTCGACATTTCGGGCGGCCAGATCATGATCGACGGGCGCCGGGTCGACGACGTGCCGATCTATAAACGCAATATCGGTCTGGTCTTCCAGAGCTATGCGCTGTTCCCGCACAAGAACGTCTTCGACAATGTCGCCTTCGGCCTGAAGTACCGCAACGTGCCGAAGCCGGAGATCGCCCGCAAGGTCGGCCAGGCGCTCGAAATGGTGCGGCTGCCGGGCAGCGAGAAGAAGCTGCCGTCGCAGCTGTCGGGCGGGCAGCAGCAGCGCATCGCGCTCGCCCGCGCCATCGTCTTCGAGCCGCAGGTGCTGCTGCTCGACGAGCCGCTGTCGGCGCTGGACGCGAACATGCGCGAGGAGATGCGCGTCGAGATCAAGAAGATCCAGAAGGAAACCGGCATCACCGCCATCTTCGTCACCCACGACCAGGAGGAAGCGCTCTCCATGTCGGATCGCATCGTGGTGATGAACGCCGGCGCGGTGGAGCAGATCGGAACCCCGCAGGAGGTCTATGAAACGCCCGCCACGGCCTTCGTCGCCGACTTCCTCGGCAAGGCCAACATGCTGGCCGGGACCGTGAGCCGGTCCGGCCAGGCAATGGCGGTGGTGCTTGCCACCGGCCAGACGGTCGAGGTGGCCTGTCCAAGGCCGCTTGCGCAGGGCAGCAAGGTCACTGTCGTGCTGCGGCCGCAGAAACTGTCGGTCGGCGCGGCGGCAAGCGCCAACAGGCTGTCCGGCCGTGTCGTCTCGGCCTCGTATCTGGGCGGCAGCGCCATCTACGAGATCGACATCGGCGGCAAGACCAGCATCCGCGCCAACGCGCCGATCACCGGCCGCGTCCTTAGCGAAGGCGAGGCGATCGACCTCGGCTTCGATCCCGAAGGCTGCGTTCTGCTCGACGAGGACGGTCAGCGCATTTCGTGATGCGGATAGTTGGCAGGAAGGCCTTGAACACTTCTGACTTGCAAATTGATTGAGATGAGCCTTTCAGCGGTCGTTTACAAAGCTATGTTGGCCCTGGAACAGGAGTTTCCCGGATATCGCTTTGAGCGTGAGCCGATCTCGGGAGAATGCGAGGTCGTTTATCCAGATAGCGCGCGCGTCTCCTGGGATGCCGCCAAAGCGTGTGAGCGACTCCTCGGCAACATCTCTCATATCGGCGTCCTTCGGGGCAGGATTGCTCGACATCTCGGCAAGGCATCGGCGCTTGAGCGGCTTGTTCTCTACTCTGGCAGCCATGCCGGAGACGTAATTGAGGAAACGGGATTCGGCGAGATCGAGGAGGAACTGGATCTCCTTGAAATCAGTCCCGACGAACACCTCAGGGGATTTGTCGGTGCATTGCGCGCACTGATCGGCGCGGCGCGGCAGGAGCGTAACCCGATCGTGTTTGTGTAAGCCTAGACTAAACCTGCGGTTCCGCTTCCGATCCTGGGCTTTGTAAGCCAAGTCGTCTCGGTCTCGAAAGGCCTGGCCTTTGTCTTGGTGCACCCCAGCTCGCCTTTGAAGCGGCTTGCCTTGGCATGCGCGAAAGCGAGAGTGGTTCAGGCGCAGCTGAGGTGGCGCTACGCGGCCGGCCTCATTGCCCCGCCGCGACGCTCGCCAGGCGGTTGGGATGCCTGAGATGGGTCGGCGAAATGCCTGTCTGCTGGCGGAAGACGCGGCTGAAATGGCCGGCATTGGTGAAGCCGCAGCGATAGGCGATGTCGCCGATCTGCAGGTCGCTGCCTTCCAGCAGCGACTTCGCATGATGCACCCTGAGTGCCAGATAGGCCGCCATCGGACCGATGCCGAGTTCGGTGCCGAAAAGTCGTTCGAGCTGGCGCCGTGAGCAATTCAGCCGGGTTGCGATCTCGCCGATGGACAGCGTCTCCTGCAGGTTGCTCTCCATCAACAGCAAAGCGCGCTTGACCGCCCGGCTCGACGCCGCCGGAAACAGGTCGCCGACGGGCTGCACGTCCCGGCTGCTCCTGATGCGGTCGAGCACCAGGATCTTGGCGGCCTTTTCCGCCGCCTTCTGGCCGATGAACTGCGACACGAAATAGCCGGCGAGGTCGGCCGCCCCCGTGCCGCCGGCGCAAGTCGAGCGGCCACGGTCGACGGAAAACAGGCTGTCGGCATGGGCGTTGACATCGGGGAACTGGTTGCGGAAATCCTTGATGTGGAACCAGCTGACGGCGGCGGCGTAGCCGTCGAGTAGGCCGTAGCGCGCCAGCACGAAGCTTCCGGTGCAGAGCGCCGTCAGCGGCACCCCCTTCTCGGCCGCCCGCAACAGGAACGCTTCCTTGTCGGAACTCAGGCTGCGGTTGGTGTCGAGCAGACCGCCGACCACGACGATATTGTCGAAATCCTCCGGATTGCCGATCCCCTTTGTCGGCAGCAATTCGACGCCGCAGCTTGCCCGGATCGGCAGGCCGCGTTCGCCGACGATCTCCCAGTCGAACTCGATCCTGCGGCTGCGGTCGCCCTCATCGCCCGCCAGCCGCAGCGTGTCGATGAACAGCGACAGCGGCGACAGCGTGAAGTCGCGCACCAGGAGAAACGCAAACCGCCTTGCCATTATACTTCCGCAACTCGTTCGCCCGCCTTAGCCGATGCCGCAACTTACCACCAGCCTGGAAGGGCAAATTTAAGCGTTTTCTACTACAGTCGTTCGATGAGCTACAGTTCAGGAAAGGTATCCGGGTCGAATTGGCCATCACTGGATTCAGCCTCGGCCGCGTGAGACGGGCCGTCTTTTCTTCCGCCAACTTGCCGGCGGCGATAGCTTTTGTCGTGCTTCTGGTCTGCTCAATCGTTGCCGACCAGCAGAACAGGAGGGTCTCCGACCAACTGGCGCGCGCCGATGTGCTGGCCAAGGTCAACATCATCCGCGCCAAGCTCGAAGGCAACATTAACGGCAATCTTCAGCTTGTTCAGGGGTTGGTCTCGGCCATCAATACCGAACCTTATATGGGCCAGCAGAGATTTGCCTCGCTTGCCGGAAATCTGTTCCAGCAGAAATCGCAATTGCGCAACATTGCCGGCGCGCCCGACCTGGTCATCTCGCTGATGTACCCGATGGAAGGCAACGAGAAGGCCATTGGGCTCGATTACCGCAAGAACGAAGCGCAGCGCATGGCGGCGCTGCGGGCGCGCGACCAGCGGGTCCTGGTGTTTGCCGGTCCGGTCGACCTCGCCCAGGGCGGGCGCGGCTTCATCGGCCGCATTCCGGTGTTCGTGCCGACGGCGGGCGGCGGCGACCGTTTCTGGGGCATCGTCTCGGCGGTCGTCGATGTCGACCGACTCTACGCGGCGAGTGGGTTGACCGATCCGGATCTCGACATCGATGTCGCGCTCACCGGTAAGGATGCGCTGGGCGGTGGCGGCGAACGTTTTTTCGGCGGCGGCAATGTCATAGCCGGAAATCCCGTATCGGCCGATGTGCAGCTGCCGTCGGGCTCCTGGCAGATTTCCGCCATACCCAAGGCCGGCTGGCCGGCGGCTCCGAAAAACGAGTGGGCCTTGCGGTCGCTCATGTTGCTCGCCGGAGCGCTGGTGGTGCTGCCGATCATGGTGGCCGGTCGGCTGTTCGGCGAAAGGCAGAAAAACTACGCCGAGTTGAGGCGCCTGTCCGGGCGCCTGGAGCTGGCGCTGGAAGCCTCTGGTATCGGCGTTTGGGAACACGATCTCACCACCAACGAAATGGTGTGGGATGACCGCGTCAACGAGATCTACGGCAAGTCAGCCGACGGCAGGCCGCGCGGCTATGATGACTGGGCGCAGGCGATCCATCCTGAAGATCTCGCGCGGGCGAGACAGGACTTCGATCTCGCCGCGGCCAAACAAGGCCCCTATTCCTCACAATACCGGCTGCTGCGCCCCGACGGCACCGTCCGCCATGTGCGCACGCGCGCGACCTACTTCCAGGACATCGGCGGAACGCCCAAGCTGATCGGCGCCGAATGGGACGTGACCAGCGACGTGCTGCTCAACGAAAACCTCATTCGCGAACGCCAGTTGACGGAATCGAAGAACGCCGAGCTCAATCTCGCCAAGGCACATATCGAGTATGCGGCGCTGCACGATTCGCTGACCGGCCTTCCCAACCGCCGCTATCTCGATGAACTTCTGGCCGAGATCGGCGAACCGGACCGGCGCACGGCACTGCTGCATCTCGACCTCGACCGCTTCAAGCAGATCAACGATACGCTCGGCCACGCTGCGGGCGATGCCATGCTGGTGCATGCCTCCAAGGTCATCCAGGCCAATGCGGGCGGTGACGATTTCGTTGCGCGCATCGGCGGCGACGAGTTCGTCGTGGTGAGCCATGGGCTTGACGATGACGGACTGTCGGCACTTGCCCACCGCATCATCGAGGAGATGCGCCAGCCTGTCGATTATCGCGGTCATCCGTGCCGTTTCGGGGTAAGCATCGGCATTGCCGCCAACGACGGCGTCGACGTGAAACAGTTGCTGGTCAACGCCGATCTCGCGCTCTATCGGGCCAAAAGCCGTGGCCGCAACCGTTACGAGTTCTTCAACGAGGAGCTGCAGAGCGAGATCGTGCGGACCAAGCAGATCGCCGACGAGATCCTGGGCGGGTTGGAGCGGAACGAATTCGTCGCCTACTATCAGCCGCAGTTCGACGCCAGCACGCTCGAGATCGTCGGCGTCGAGGCGTTGTCGCGATGGAAGCACCCGCGACGCGGCATCCTGGCCCCGGACGCCTATCTCAAGGTGGCCGAAGAACTCAATGTCGTGGCGCTGATCGACCGCATCGTCCTCAAACACGCGCTGGAGAATTTCGAGCGTTGGTCGCGCAGCCATCTCAACATCCCGCGCGTGTCGGTCAACGTCTCGGCCAGGCGGCTGGAGGACAGGGACCTGATCGAGGGTCTGCGCAAGCTCGCCATCAAGGCGGGAACGGTGTCGTTCGAACTGGTGGAGTCGATTTTCCTCGATGAAAACGACGACCTGGTCACGTGGAATATCGACCACATCAAGGAGCTCGGCATAGACATCGAGATCGACGATTTCGGCACTGGCCACGCCTCGATCGTCTCGCTGCTCAAATTGCGTCCGCGCCGCCTCAAGATCGACCGCCAACTGATCACACCCATCACCGGCTCAGTGGCGCAACGGCACCTTGTGGCGTCGATCATTGAGATCGGCAAATCGCTCGGCATCGAAGTGGTCGCCGAGGGCGTCGAGACGATGGAGCATGCGCGCATCCTCAAGGAACTAGGCTGCGACATCCTGCAGGGCTACCTTTTTGGCCGCCCGATGGAGGCCAAGGCCTTCAAGGCCTTCGCCCAGTCGCGCAAATGGCTGGCCGCGGGCTAGATGGAGCAGGCGGATCGCCTATGTCGCCGGGGATGCCACGGAGCGCCTGGGCCTGAGCGCCGTGCTCGCGCGCCCGGTGGCTTTGTCGCCTGGGCCGCTGATGGTGAGCCTGATCTGGAGGGCGCCGCTCAGGCCGCGTCGCGATGGTTCGGCGAACCCGGACAGGTGGCTGCGTATCCTGAAGGAACTGTTTGAGCCTGATTTCGGTTGTCTGCTGTACGAACTACCGTTCCACGAAGGCAGCTGATGAGCGAACATGAAACATGACAGACAAGAAGCGTGGTTCCCTGCGAAAGATCGTGAGCGGCATCGTTGCCGCAATTGCCACCGCTCCTGATCGCACATCCGAGCGCGACACCCCTAAAGAGTCAGTGGTCGCCGAATGGCCGCTGCCGCCATCGGCAACGCTTGGCTCCTCCATGCGCCTCAAGGGAATCGAACGTGAAGTTCGAGCCCGCCTGCCGTGGGTGGTGAGGAAGTTTGCCAAGGCCGAGACGGGCCGCATCGTCTTGCGCATGTTGAAAACCGACGCGGATGCGTTCCCGGCGGCCTCGGCAACCATCTCCAGGACACTGGAGGGGATCGAAGCCCTGCCCGTGCTTCCGCGCGAGGCAGAAGACATTCTCGCCATCTCGGCCCGCGAGCGTCACAAGTGGCTGAAGGACGGCCGCCTGAAGAGCATCGGCACCCGCACCGTCAAGATGCGCGGGCGGTCCAAGGCCGTCACCTTCCACGTCTTCGATCCACGCCACATCGAGGACATTCTCGATCGCGACTTGGCGAGCGCCTGGCGGGAGGAAGATGCGCGGGAAGTCACCGAGAACAGGCGGCGCGGCGCCGGCAAGGCCGCACTGACGCGCGCGGGAAACCGGGAGCCCAAGGCTCGCAGCGCCAGGAGTTTGGGAAAGGACGACGCTCCACCGCCAAAGCTCGAGGGCTGGGACACATTCGAGGCGGAAGGCCTGCTGCGCTAAAAACGAGGCAGCTTGTCGGGAACAGCCCCGGTCGTTCGTCCTCTGTGTGCAAGCGCAAGACCTGGACACTAACCCTTCGGAGCCTCTCATGATCCCCACCATCACCGCCTTTGAACGATCGCCCGATGGCGGCAAGGGACTGGCGCGCGATACGCGCGTGCGCTGGGCGCTCGAAGAAGTGGGGCAGCCCTATGAGGTTCGTCTCGTTTCCTTCGCCGGGATGAAGGCGCCGGGCCATCTGGCCATCCATCCGTTCGGCCAGATCCCCACCTATGAGGAAGGATCTCTGCGTCTGTTCGAGACCGGCTCGATCGTCTTTCATCTTGCCGAACGGCATGCGGGCCTGCTGCCCAGGGATCGCGATGCCCGCGCCCGTGCGATCACCTGGATGTTTGCCGCCCTCAACACCGTCGAGCCGCCCATCCTCGAATTGGTGACAGCAAGAATATTCGAAGCCGACAGGTCCTGGAGCGAGGAGCGCCTGCCGCTGGTCAAGGACCGTGTTCGCGCGCGGCTGGACCAGCTCTCGGTCTATCTGGGCGCCGCCGAGTGGCTCGATGGTGCGTTCAGCGCTGGCGATCTGCTGATGGTGTCGGTGCTGCTTCGGCTACGCATGTCAGGCATTCTGGACGAATATCAAAACCTGGATGCCTATGTGGCGCGCGGGGAAGCCCGGCCCGCTTATGCCAGGGCCTTCGCTGCGCAACTTGCGATCAACGCCGCATCATAAAGCCTCAGCCGGCAGCAGGCTGGAAGTCGGAATATCACCGAGCGTTCGACCACAGCAAACCGTCGCGATGCGGTCCGACCCGTGTCGAAACCAATCAGCGGTCCGGAGACCAGGCTCCCAGGCCCGCCATGTCAGTCAAGCGGATCGCGGCCAGGGTCTCGAGTTCCTTCGAGATCGGCGTGTGCCGGGTGCTCTGCGCTTCGGGTTCGCTCTTCGCGGTGGTGAAGCGGGCTTGGCCAATCATGGCTCGAACGGCGGTCAGCATGTGTCGATGTCCCTTCGCTTGTCCTGACGCTAAGAACTTGGCGAATGAATTTACGTTCCAAAGGCTGGTGACATAAAGCTCGAGTCCAGCGCTTCGAGGACTCACGACGGCTACGGATATTTCGCCTTTGCGCCCGGGCCTAGATCGCCCTGCAATTCCTTCGGCAAGGGCAGGCTCGAGCATTGCAGGTGCACGTCGCGGGCGTGAAGCTTCCGTTGCTTCTGCTCGGCCTCCTTTGTGGCCGCGATGATGCCTAAGCCGTACGGGCCAAGGGCCGCGAATTCCCAGCCCGGGTGCTGTTTTTCGCGAACCTCGTAGGCCGCCGCCGCCGCCCGCGCCTGCTGGCAATCCGGCGAGGCCCATTTCGGATCCTGCGGCGAAAGCGACGCGCCATAGTCGACCGGAGAGGTCGCACATCCGGCCACCGTCGCGGCCATTGCGACGGACACTGCAATTCGCATCGCAATTCTCATCCCGAAGCCTTTCTCGCTTTCCGCAGAACTCGCAGGCGTCGCGTCCGCGCCAATCACGTGTACGCGATGTCTCGCCGCAGCGCTTGCCATAGGCCTCGCTTCATGTCGATCTTCCCGCGGCCAGATTCAGGCCGCGTGCCTGGAACCAAATGACGGGCGAGACTGTTCCGTTGTAACTTTAACACAGCGCTGGCGCGCCCGGCCGGTTGGGCAAGCGGCGACTTTGAGGAGCTTTCATCATGAAAATTTCGTCCGGATTTCGTAGAATCGCGGTTGCCGCCATCGCCACCGCGGGCATCGGCTTTGCCAGCTCCGCGCATGCCGATAGCGGCACGATCCGCTTTGCCGTCTACAAGGCGGCCTTCTTCGTCGGCGGCTCCGGCGGCGAAGGCACGTTCACCTTCCACGGCAAAACCTATCCCATCTCGATCGGCGGCGTCTCGGGCGGCCTGGCCTTTGGCGTTTCAAAGACCTATTTCCGCGGCACCGTGCGGCACATCAGGCGCGTCCGCGATGTGACGGGGGTCTACGGTGCGGCGGGCGGCGGCGGCACGCTCGGCAAAGGCGCCCAGGTGATCGTCATGACCAATGACAGGGGTGCCCAGCTCGAACTCTCCGGCAAGCAGGTCGGGCTGCAGGTCAACGCCGATCTCAGCGGCTTGGCTATCTCGTTGAGGTAAGGGACCCATTCCTTCGACGCTAAGAGGTCGGACGGAAAATCCAGAAGGCGGCGTCGGCCCGACAGCCGCCTTTTCCCTGAGACGGACACGCTTTTGATCCAGACACGAGGTTGGACACATGGCGCTCAAACGGATGGACAATGTCGGAATCGTCGTCGATGACCTCGAAGAGACGATCGATTTCTTTCGCGAGCTCGGCCTCGAGCTCGAAGGGCGGGCCACGATCGAAGGCGAATGGGCCGGACGCGTCACCGGACTGGGCGATCAGCACGTCGAGATTGCCATGATGCGCACGCCGGACGGCCACAGCCGGCTCGAACTGTCCCGTTTCCTCACGCCGCCCGTCGTCGCGGATCACCGCAACGCCCCGGTCAACGCTCTGGGCTACCTGCGCGTCATGTTCACCGTGGACGACATCGACGATACGCTTGAAAGGCTTCGCAAGCACGGTGCGCGGCTCGCAGGCGAGGTCGTTCAGTACAAGGACGTGTACCGGCTCTGCTACATTCGCGGACCCGGAGACCTTCTCATCGGCCTCGCCCAGGAACTCGGCTGAGCGCACCAAGACGACAATGGCCAAGAGCGACCAATGCCGGCGGGCGGTCACAAAACGTCCTGGCGATGTCGAAGTGGTTGGTCCGCTCGCCCAGCACCAACAGGTTGGGCCGATCATTGCACGACAACGAATAGTTTGCGCCTATTCGGAAGAATTCGGAACAATTTACGGAGACCTTGATACGCCGATCCCAAGCTTCGCCAATCTGAGGCCAGCCGTCATGCCGACGGTGCAGCCCCAGGGAGAGCGTCATGGACATCGTCACATCAATTCCAGACACCGAAAGCGATCTGGCCGCAAGCAAGCGGGCAGCCTATGGGCCGCTTTTCAAGCTGCGCGGGCCACCCAGCTTCGAGAACCTCGAACAGGAGCGGCAGCACCGAAAGGAAAGGCTTGCCGCCGGCTTCCGTATATTCGCAGCATTGGGCTTCAGTGAAGGCGTTGCCGGGCATATCACGGCCCGCGACCCGGAATTTACCGATACATTCTGGGTCAATCCGTTCGGCATGCATTTTGCGCACATTACCGTCTCGGATCTTATTCGGGTCGACGGCGCCGGCGCCGTGGTCGAGGGCACGATGCCGGTCAATGTCGCCGCATTCGCCATTCATCACCAGATCCACGCGGCACGGCCGGATGTGGTGGCGGCAGCGCACGCCCATTCCATCTATGGCAAGGCCTGGTCGGCGGTCGGCCGGTTGCTCGATCCCATTACGCAGGACGCCTGCGCCTTCTATGAGGATCACGTCTTCTTCGACGACACGCGGGTGCTGGTCACCGAGGCGAGCGAGGCGGCGCGGATTGCCGAGTGCCTCGGCGGACACAAGGCGGCAATCCTGCGCAACCATGGCTTGCTGGCGGTTGGCCAGACCGTCGACGAGGCCGTCTGGTGGTTCATCTCGATGGAACGGTGTTGCCAGGCACAATTCCTCGCCGAAAGTGTGGGGATACCCCTGCAGGTCGACCCGGAAAACGCCAAAGCCGCCCGGGCGGTGAACGGCACGCCCCATGCCGGCTGGTTTCAATGCCAACCGCTGCACGACCGCATCCTCAGGCAGCAGCCTGAACTGCTTGGCTAGAGCAGAAGGCGGCACTTGGCCGACGAAGACCGAACATCCGCTTCAAACAGCCGGTCTATCCACGACCAGCCGTTTGGCTGCCTCGACCGCGGCGGTGCAATAGTCTCGGTCGCCATGGATCAGCAGCATGACCATCGCACCCTCTACCAGCAGGACCAGCTCACGCGCCCGCTCGCGCGGCGCTGCCACGTTCGCTTTGGCGAGAAGGGTTGCCAGTTGCTGTTCCATCAAGGCCTTGTGCTGGTGTGCCATCGAGCGTGCGGGATGCCCCGAGAGATCGGCAAGTTCGATTGCCAGCCGGGTAAATCCCGATCCCGCCCAGCGCGGTTTGGCCGACCACCTCGCCAGTCCGCCGAACAGCTTGTCGATCAGTTGCTCCGGACCGCCCGACAGGTCGATGCCATAGGTCTGGAACGCGCCGAACGCCCGCTCGTGCTGTGATGCAAGCACCGCGGTCAGCAACGCGTCCTTGCTGTCGAAATGATAGTAGAGCGTGCGCTTGGTGACGCCAGCGGTGCGCGCGATCTCGTCCATGCCGACGCGAAAGAATCCCCGGCGGCGAAAGAGCTTGTAAGCCGCCTGCAATATGTCTGGTCGGGTTTGGTCGGACGATCTGGGCACGGGGCTGAAGCCGATGAATGTATACTCGCTAGTGAGTTTACATCCGCGTGCACCCGGCATTCAATGCATCAGATATACCTAATATTCAATGGGAGGCGACGATGGACAGGCTGATCACGGCAGTCCCTGATCTAGGACAAATCAGTGAAGCTGCAGCGCTTCGCGACCGGTCCAAGGCGCGACCGGCCGCCTTGCCGCTGAAGACCATGACCTGCATCGAGGATCTGCGGCAGGCTGCCCGCCGCCGCGTTCCCCGGGCCTTTTTCGACTACGTCGAGGCAGGCGCCTACTCGGAACAAACCTTGCGCGCCAACAGAGCCGACCTGGAGCGCCTCACTTTTCGCCAGCGCGTGCTGGTCGACGTTTCGCAACGGGATACCGCAACAACGATCCTTGGCGAGAAGGTTTCATTGCCAATAGCGCTGGCGCCGATCGGCCTTGGCGGGATGCAATGGGCCAACGGCGAGATCCATGCGTGTCGCGCCGCGCAGGCGGCCGGCGTCCCCTATACGCTTGCAACGATGGCGATCTGCTCGATCGAGGACGTTGCCGAGGCGGTCGAGAAGCCGTTCTGGTTCCAGCTCTATGTGATGAAAGACCGTGGCTTCGTGCGCTCGCTCGTCGAGCGGGCGCTCGCTGCCCGTTGCAGCGCGCTGGTGCTCACCGTCGACCTGCAGGTGCTGGGACAGCGGCACGTCGACGTCAAAAATGGGCTTTCGGTTCCGCCGGCGCTGAAACTGCGAAATCTACTCGACATGGCGACCAAGCCCGGCTGGACCCGGCGAATGCTGGCTGCCAAACGCTGGACGTTCGGTAATCTCGCCGGCCATGTAAAAGGCCAGCAAGGCGTCAGGGAAGTCGCGGACTGGGTGTCGCATCAGTTCGATCCCGCGCTGAACTGGAATGACATCGAGTGGGTCAGGAGCATCTGGCCGGGCAAGCTGATCATCAAGGGTATTCTCGACGTGGAGGATGCGCGCATCGCCAGCAAGGCCGGTGCAACCGCCATCGTCGTTTCCAATCATGGCGGCCGGCAGCTGGATGGCGCGCCATCGACGATCTCCAGGCTGCCGAAGATTGTTGAAGCGGTGGGATCACAAACCGAGGTGCTGTTCGATGGCGGCGTGCGGTCAGGCCAGGATGTCATGCGCGCGCTCGCTCTTGGCGCCAGAGGCTGCCTGGTCGGTCGAGCCTATATTTACGGCCTCGGTGCCGGCGGAGAGGCCGGCGTGGCGACCGCCATCGACATCCTTCGCAAGGAATTGTCCGTCACCATGGCGCTGACAGGCACGACAAGCATCGACGAAGTCGACGAGCGGGTGCTGAACTAGTCAGGTCGGTCCGGGCGCCTTGGCATTCGCGGCGCTTCTGACAGGCGATGTAGTCCGCCATATAGCGGTCGAGAGCGGCGCGGAATTCTTCCTCGCGCGGACACTTGCTGCTCGTTGGAACCGTTTGGCTGGCCTCGGTCTCAAACCCGATACGGTCAAAAACAAGTGCGGTCATTTTCGGCTCTCCTGTCACGAAACATGGTGACAGGATGACCCTGCGGGCGGATTTCGTCCGGGTCACACGACCGAATAGTTCCGAAAAGCTCCGAAAAGATGCTATTTTTGCGCTATGGTGGGGAAACGGTTCGCATTCGGTCCGTTCGAGCTTAATCCGGAGGCGGGAACACTGCTCCGGCAGGGCGTTCCCGTTCCGGTTGGATATCGCGGCGTGCTGCTCTTGGCGGCACTGGTGGAACGGCCGGGCGAAGTCCTATCCAAGGCGACGCTGATGGACGCGGCATGGCCGCACGCGGCGGTCGAGGAAAGCAACCTGTCCGTCCAGATCGCCTTGCTCCGCAAACTGCTTGGGCCGGGGCCTGACAACGCCGAATGGATCGCGACCATCCCCCGGATCGGCTATCGCTTCGGTGGTACGGTTGATTGCCTCGACGCGGCCGCGGCCGTTGCCGATAGCGCCGAGGCCGGACCCTCGATCGCCGTGCTGCCCTTTGCCAACCTCAGCGACGACGCCGAGCAGCAATATTTCGGCGATGGCCTCGCGGAAGACATCATCACCCGCCTGGCGCGGCTGCGCTGGCTCTTTGTCTCGGCCCGCAACTCGTCTTTCACCTATGGCGGCAAGGCGGTCGACGTGAAGCAGATCGGGCGCGAGCTTGGCGTGCGCTATGTGCTCGACGGGAGCGTGCGCCGCTCCGGACAGCGTTTGCGGATCAACGCCAGAGTCAGCGACGCCGACACCGGTCGCCAGATCTGGGCGGAACGCTATGATGCCCAAATCGCCGATTTCTTCGCGCTTCAGGACGAGATAGCCGAGAGCGTCATCGGCGCCATCGAGCCCAGGCTCTACGTGGCCGAGCAGGAGCGTTTCCAGAGCCGGTCGCCGGGCAGTCTCGACGCATGGGGCTTCGTGATGAAGGCAATGCCCTATGTCTGGACCTGGGCCTCGCTGCCGGATTTCGAGATCGCAGAGCGGCTGCTCAAGAAAGCCATCGACATCGATCCCGATTATCCGCGCGCCAATTGCCTGATCGCCTGGGGCCTAGCGGCAAAGGCGATGCTTGGACTGGCCGATGCGGAAGCGGCCTTGCCGACCGCACACGACATGGCGCAACGGGCGATCCGCAGCGACCCGGAGGACCCCTGGACGCACTTCGCAACGGGCTTCGTGCACATGGCCTCACGCCGTTTCGATCCAGCCGTGAGAGCTTTGTCCGAGGCGATTACTCTCAATCCAAGCCTGGCCTATGCGCATATGATCCTTGGGTCGACCTATGCCTATGCGGGCATGCCCGACGACGGCCTGCACCATGTCGCGCTGGCCGACCGGCTGAGCCCGCGCGACTTCACGCAGGCGGGCAGCCTTTCCGTCATTGGCCTCTGTCATTTCATGGCCGGGCGTTATGCCGAGGCTGCCGAGTTCGAACGGCGTGCGGTCGATCTCAGGCAGAATTTTGGAACGGCCTGGCGCACATACGCCGCCTCGGCAGGCATGGCGGGCGATCGCGCCGCCGCCGCCCATGCGCTGGCGCAGACGCGGCGCCTGCATCCATCCGTGTCCGTGGATTGGGTCGAGAGGTACCACCCGATCGTCCACGAAAAGGATCGCGCGCGCTATATCGAGGGGCTGCGCATCGCCGGATTAGACTGACCGGCTGAGCGATCAACACAGATCGAAGCGGCATGGCACCCAGTGATCTGGGCTCGCCCTCAACTTCTCAATCCTGGCGCTTCCTGCCCCGTGCGCTCGACATATTCGGTATAGCCGCCACCATAGGTGTGGACGCCTTCGGGCGTCAGTTCCAGCACGCGGTTCGAAAGTGCTGCCAGAAAATGCCGGTCGTGCGAGACGAACAGCATGGTGCCCTCATATTGCGATAGCGCCTCGATCAGCATCTGCTTGGTGGCGATGTCGAGGTGGTTGGTCGGCTCGTCCAGCACCAGCAGATTGGGCGGGTCGAACAGCATCAGCGCCATCACCAGCCGCGCCTTCTCGCCGCCTGACAGCACGCGGCATTTCTTCTCGATCTCGTCGCCGGAAAAGCCGAAGCAGCCGGCGAGCGCGCGAAGCGGCGCCTGGCCGGCCTGCGGGAAATTGTCTTCCAGCGTCTGGAACACGGTGCGCTCGCCTTCGAGCAGCTCCATGGCGTGCTGGGCGAAATAGCCCATTTTCACGCTCGGCCCGCGCGCCACCGTGCCGGTGTCGGGGTCGGAAGCGCCTGCCACCAGCTTGAGCAGCGTCGACTTGCCGGCGCCGTTGACGCCCATGATGCACCAGCGCTCGCGGCGGCGGACCTGGAAGTCGAGCCCCTCATAGATGCTGCGGCTGCCATAGGCCTTGTGGACGTTCTTCAAGGTGACGACATCCTCGCCGCAGCGCGGTGCCGGCTGGAATTCGAAATTGACGATCTGGCGGCGCTTGGGCGGCTCGACGCGGTCGATCTTGTCGAGCTTCTTCACCCGGCTCTGCACCTGCGCGGCATGCGACGCGCGCGCCTTGAAGCGCTCGATGAAGGCGATCTCCTTGGCCAGCATCGCCTGCTGGCGCTCGAACTGCGCCTGCTGCTGCTTGTCGGCGATCGCCCGCTGCTGCTGGTAGAATTCGTAATTGCCAGAGTAGGCGGTGAGCGAGCCGGCATCGATCTCGACGATCTTGTTGACGATGCGGTTCATGAACTCGCGGTCGTGCGATGTCATCAGCAGCGCGCCGTCATAGCCCTTCAGGAATTGCTCTAGCCAGATCAGGCTTTCCAGGTCCAGATGGTTGGACGGTTCGTCGAGCAGCATGACATCGGGCCGCATCAGAAGGATGCGCGCCAGCGCCACGCGCATCTTCCAGCCGCCCGACAGCTTGCCGACATCGCCGTCCATCATCTCCTGCGAAAAGCCCAGACCGTCGAGCACCTCACGGGCGCGGCCGTCCAGCGCATAGCCGTCGAGCTCCTCGAAGCGATGCTGCGCCTCGCCATACTTCTCGATGATCTCGTCCATCCGGTCGGCCTGGTCCGAGTCGGCCATCGCCGCTTCCAGTTCCGCCATCTCGGCCGCGACATCGCTCACCGGCCCGGCGCCATTCATCACTTCGGCGACGGCGCTATGGCCTTCCATGTCGCCGACATCCTGGCTGAAATAGCCGATGGTGACGCCGCGATCGACCTGCACCTGGCCCTCATCCGGCTGCTCCTGGCCGGTGATCATGCGGAACAGGGTCGTCTTGCCGGCGCCATTCGGCCCGACAAGGCCAATTTTCTCGCCCTTCTGCAGGGAAGCCGACGCCTCTATGAAGACAAGCTGACGGCCGTTCTGCTTGCTGATGCTTTCAAGTCTGATCATGCGGTTTCCGGACTATGCCTGCGCTGAAAGGATTTGCCCGGCGCCTTACGCGAAGGACGGCGGCAAAGGAAGAGGCGCAAGCGCCGCAGCGCTTCACCCTCCCCCTTGTGGGGAGGGTCGGCACACCGGCATTGCGAAGCAAGGTCGGTGGGACGGGGTGGGGGTGCGGCGCCGACTTAAAAAGACCCCCACCCCGCTCCGCTGCGCGGAGCGACCCTCCCCACGAGGGGGAGGGTGAGAGCCAGACACACTTCAGAAACAAGATTCAACATGCGGGAAAAACTGAGGAAAACATCACCTGTCATAACCACCCTCGTAGCAACCGGACAGCGGTCGCCACACAACGCAAAGGGATGGTCCCGACAATGCAACGACGTTCGACCGGATGGATGGGTGCCCTCGCAGGCATTTCGCTCGCCATGCTTGCGGTCGCGCAATCGGGTGCGCAGGCGGCGGTTACCCGGAGCGAATATTGCAGCCGGCTCGGTTCTCAACTCGACGGAGCCATCCGGACCAAAGCCGAACCCGGTGCCAGCGCCAGCCAGATCGCCACGGCAGAGGCACTCCAGGACAAGGCCAACCGGTTTTGTGCCGAGCGTAAGGAGGCGCAAGGCATCCGGACCTACGCCAACGCCCTGAAACTTCTTGGAGTGACACCGGTCAACCTCGACCAGTGACAGCAACCATCAATCCGAAGGAAAGCCTATCATGAACAAGCCCCTCCTCTCCGCCCTGGGTCTCGCCATCGCGCTCGGCCTGGCCATGCCGGTTGTCGGCACCAGCACGGCCAACGCGGCCGCCACCACCGCCGCTGCGCCGACCACGGCTCCGGCTCCCGCCACGTCGACCACGGCTCCCGCCGCCGCTGCGTCGACTACGGCTCCCGCTGCCACGGCCAAGCCGGCCCAGGCTGCCGCGCACAAGCACCTCAAGAAGCATGTCAGGCACGGCAAGAAGCACCACCGGCATGTGAGGAAGCACGGCCACAAGCACGTCGCCAAGAAGCACACCCACAAGCGTACCCACAAGAAGCACGGCCACGCCAAGGCGGCTTGATCGCCAGCTTTCTTTCTGACTTCCTCCCGGGAAAAGGCCGCCATTCGCTGAAAAGCGAGGGCGGCTTTTTCTTGTGCGCAACAAGGCAAGTCAGATCCGCTGAAAGTGCGTCTAAACAGGCGCTTACGGCAATTCCACGATTCAGATCGTGAACCGCCTCAAGCCACCCCGAGTGCGGCCCGAACCTGCGGTCCGCTCATGCCGCTATCGAAGACGGCCGTGCCGGGATCGAAGCGCCGGGCTTGCGACAGCGGTCCGACCACGACCGGGTCAAAACCGGCGTCGCTCGCCAGCCGCACGGCAAGGGCAACGGCCTCTTCGTCATCGCCGGCGAGCGGAATGCCGATCCTGTCGCCGGCGCGGTGCGCCTGCGATTGCAGCGTTGTCCACATGACCGTGCTGAAGGCGCGAACCAGCTTCGCGCGCGGCAGCAGCAGCGCGACGGCGAAAGCCACGCCGTCCTTGCGGGCAAGTGCGGCGTCGCCGAAAGCGCCGTCGCGCGGCGGGTCGGGCACCGTGGCGTCGAGCAGCACCTTGTCGCCGAGCGCTGCACCGATTTCGGCCGCGACACCGGGCCAGGCCCGAAACGGGATGGCGGCCAGCACGACATCCGCGCCGGCAACGGCATCGAGCGCCGAGCCGGCCGTGGCCTTGCCGCCAAGGCCGGAAAGCATCGAGCGCAGCCGCTCGGGATGCCGCACGCCAAAGCTCACCTCATGTCCGGCCTGCGCCCACAGCCGTCCGACCGTGCCGCCGATCATGCCGGCGCCCAGCACTCCGATTCTCATCTTCGCCTCCTGTTCGCTCACCACGGCAGTCCTTTGCCGTCGCGGAAGAAGCCGCCGGTCGGGCCGTCGTCCGGCAAGGTCGCGGCCCAGACGATGCCGGCCGCCCCTTGCGCCACCGGGCGTCCGCCCGGCCCGCCCATTTCGGTGGCGACCCAACCGGGGCAGATGGCATTGACCAGCACGCCGGAGCCGCGCAGGTCCGCCGCCAGCACACGGGTCAGCGCATTGAGCGTCGCCTTCGATGTCGAATAGGCCGGCGCGCCCGCCCCCATCGAGGCCAGCGATCCACCTTCGGACGACACATTGACCAGTCTTCCATGACCGCTCGCCTTGAGCAGCGGCGCGAAGGCGGCCGCCACCCGCCAGGCGCCGAAGACATTGGTCTCGAACGCCTCGCGGATGACAGTCCAGTCCGGCCGCAAGGCGCGCGAGCCGGTATCGTAGTGGATGGCGGCATTGTTGATCAGCACGTCGAGCCGGCCGAACCGGCGCTCGACCTCATCGGCTGCCCTTGCAGCCGCGTCGGGTGCCGCGACATCGAGCGCGATGGCCTCGACGTGGCCGTCGAGCCCTTTCGCCGCGGCCTCGCCCTTGGCCAGATCGCGCACGCCGAGCAGCACGGTGAAGCCAAGTTTCGCCAACTGGCGGCCGGTCTCCAACCCGATGCCGCGATTGGCGCCGGTGACGATGGCGACTTTGTTGGGGTGTGTGGTCATTCTCGGATGCCTCTGTTTGTCGTCTCGGGGAAAGATGGCACAGGCCGAATTGGTTTGTTAGGCAGCGGAGATCGCAGTCATTGTGCGATCAAGCGCATGAGTGATCGAGCTGTCCGACGTCGCGTTCCGTCACGCCCCCCTCTGTCCTGCCGGACATCTCCCCCGCAAGGGGGGAGATTGGATGTTGGCTCCGCCTTCGCCAATCATCGACGTTGCAGGATAGAGCAGCGCGATTGAAGCTGCCGATCTCCCCCCTTGCGGGGGAGATGTCCGGCAGGACAGAGGGGGTGTTCAAGCGCCGAGGTTTCCGCAATTTGCCCTTCCCAAACCTCATGCCCGAGCAGGAATCGGGTGTCGCCAGACGTCTCGCCATGCGATCGTCCACCCATCACGAGGATCGGCCATGCTCACGCTTCACGATTATCTGCCATCGCAAAATGGCTGGAAAGTCCGGGTCCTGCTCGGCCTGCTGAAGATCCCTTGCGAGACCCGCCTCGTCTCGATTTTTGAGGGCGAGAGCCACACCGATGCCTTCCTTGCCCTCAACCCGGCCGGCGCGGTTCCTGTGCTCCAGCTCGAAAATGGCAGCGCCATCGCCGAGTCCAATGCGATCCTCACCTATCTCGCCGAAGGCACGCCTCTGCTGCCGTCGGACCGCTTCCGGCGCGCCAAGGTGATGCAGTGGCTGTTCTTCGAACAGTACAATGTCGAGCCCGTCATCGGCTCACTGCGCTTCTGGACCTTGACCGGACGGCTCGAACGCAACCACGCCATGGTTGCCGGCAAGCGCGAGGCCGGCGCCCGCACGCTGGCCGCCCTGGATCGCAGCCTTGGCGAGACGCCGTTCCTCACCGGAAACGACCTCACCATCGCCGACATCGCCATCTATGCCTACAGCCATCGTGCCGGCGATTGCGGCTTCTCGCCGGCGGACTACCCGGCATTCCTCGCCTGGACCGGCCGCGTGCGCGACGCCGTCGGCCAAGGCTATCCGATCCATCCCTACAGCATCGACCCGCATTCAGGCGGTTGAGAACTACTTTTTGCCCTGCGGATAGATCGTCTCGCCACGCTTCAGCATCGCCACGAAGGTCTCGATCTTCTTCTTGCGGCCGGCCTCGGTCTTCATGTTGTGGGTGCGGAAGGCGAGCGAGAAGCGGTTCTGCGCGCTGAGTTTTTCCAGCATCGCCTTCGCCGCCGGTTCGGCATCGATGGCCGCCTGCAAATCGTCGGGGATTTTCATCTCCTTGCTGCCGCCATAGGCGCGCGCCCAGCGCCCGTCGGCCTTGGCGGCTTCGACCTGTTTCAGCCCATGCCCGGTCATGCGGCCCTCCTCGACCAGCCGCGCGACATTGTCGATGTTGATCTTGCTCCAGATGCTCTTCTTGCCGCGCGGCGTGTAGCGCTGGAGAAAACTGTTCTCGTCCAGCCCCTTGCGCACCGCGTCGATCCAGCCGAAGCACAGCACGACGTCGATGGCCTCCTTCGGCGTGATCGACTTCAGTCCCGACCCGACCTTGTGCACCTTGATCCACACTTCGCTTTCGGTGGCGTGGTGCTGGCCGAGCCAGGCATAAAAACTCGCCGCGTCGGGGAATTCCCGGACCTTGTCCGGATCGACCTTGACCGGCGCCATCAGCGGGCCTGCCGGTTCAGAATCATTGTCGCTGGCGTCCCTGTCATCTTGCCTCCGTCATCCTGCGATTCCCGGCATCATGGCATCGCCCACCGTCAATTCCCGTCAGCAGTGAGGCACGGTGCCGCGAAATAGGGAACGCACCATACATCGCCGTGTTGCCGCTGGAGCGCAACCGACCAGATGGAGGAGCGCGACACGTCGCCACCGTGCTATAGGACCACAAATGCCAGGCTTGGGGGACATGCCACAATGAAATCTCTGCTCTTCGGCCTTGCCTTGCTGCTGCCGGGCGTGGCGCTGGCCGAACCGGTCGAAACCCGCAAGATCATCACCGCGCTGACCGGCGACTTCAACGGCGACGGCGCTCCCGACCTTGACATGGTGGTCGAGACCGGGCCGACCGACCCGATGGACATCCATTTCTTCCTCGGGGACAAGGAGCACAATTACCTCAAGCCCGTCGAAATCGTGCGCGAACAGATCGGTGGCGAGTGGAACGGTTACGACCAGCCGGGCTACGAGAACTCCGACACCGAGCCGGAACTGACGATGCTGCCCAACGGCTCGATCAAATTCTATCTGCCGGCGCCGGAGATCGGCAGCGAGCGCACCAACCAGACGCTGACCATCGCCTACCGCGACGGCGCCTTCATCGTTGCCGGCTTCGCCTACGATTCCGATGATTACCTGCAGGAGAATGCCGCCAGCACCTGCGACTACAATGTGCTGACCGGCAAGGGCACCAGCTCGAAGCAGCAGCCGGACGGCAGCACCAAGCACGAGACCGTGTCGACTGAAGGCCGGACCGTCGCATTCCGGGACTGGAACGCGGGCGACGCTTTCGCCGCTTGCCAGGAATAAGGGGCGCGCCCTGTCCCTCGGCCGGCTTCAGGCCGGTGGCGGCATTGCCGGTGTCAGCCCGTGGCGGCGCATGATCTCCATCATCCCAGCCTTGTCAGGCGGCCCGCCGGCAGCGGCGTTGAGCAAACCGAATGCCTCGCGGAAATAGTCGGGACCAATTGCCGCCGGCGTGATGACGCACAGCGCCTTGGCATCCCTTGTGCCATTATTGTCGAAGCGATGGACGGCGCCGCGTGGGATGCACAGCGCCTCCCCCGGCCCAACCTCGATTGGCTTGCCGTTCACGGTCCAGGTCAAAACCCCGTCAATGCCGTAGATCGTTTCCTCGTAATGATCGTGGCTGTGCGCCGGCGCGGGCAGGCGCTGCGCGCCCGGCACCATCAGTTCGAAGGTGGCGACGCTGCCGTTCGAATTTTCGCCCGACACCAGGAAACGGACCGACAACCCCTTGGTGCCGATGGTCTCGTTGGCCGGGTTGACCTGAAGATCCATGGCTGACATTGCGCAAACCCCTCCGGTAAATTACATTTACTAGTTATCTGTAAACTCAATTTACCGGATCGTCAATGGCCACCTCAGCCGAAGTCCTGCAGACCAAGACCACCGACCTTTTGATCGGCGCCCTGCTGCGCGTGCCGGCGCAGGCCATCCAGCGCCGGTTGATCAAGGAGCTCAACGCTGCCGGTTTCGACGAATTGCGTCTGCCGCACATGGCCGTGCTGCAGTTTCCCGGCCCGGACGGCGCGCGCCCCGGCACCATCGCCGAACGTGCCGGCATGAGCAAACAGGCGATCAACCAGCTGCTCAGCAGCCTCGAAGGCTACGGCTATATTGTCCGCTCCGACGGCGAAGGCAGCGCGCGCGTGGTGCACGCCACCGAACGCGGCCACGCTGCTTTCTGGAAGATGGTCGACATTTTGCGCGACATCGAGGAGGAGTGGCGCACCGAGCTTGGGCCGGAGCGCTTCGACCAGCTCAAAGCGCTGCTGTTCGCCGTCTGGGACAGCCCACTGGTGCGCTGACCGGAACCGCATTCATGTGCGGCATCATCGGCATTTCCGATGGCGCTATCGGTTTCTTCCGTTTCCTTCTCGGCACACCGACCTGCCAATTCCCTGCCCTTGTCCCGTCAAAGCAAAGGCAGAGCGAAATGAACCTTTCAAACCAGAAAATCCTGATCGTCGGCGGCGGCTCCGGCATGGGCCTGGCGCTTGCCAGGCGTTGCGTCGAGGCTGGTGCCACAGTCATCATCGCCGGGCGCAGCGAAGCAAGGCTGCGACAGGCACGCGAGGCGTTTGGCAATCCCTCCGGCCTGGAGGTAGCCGTCGTCGACATCGCCCGGGAAGACCAGGTCGCGGCGTTGTTCGCCGAGATCGGTGGGCTCGACCACATCGTCAGCACGGCGGCCGACATCGAGGGCGCCTACAGGCTGCTGCCGGAGCTTGACCTGAAGGCGGCGCAACGCATGGTCGACAGCAAGCTCTTCGGCCCGCTGCTGCTTGCCAAGCACGGCGCGCCACGGCTTGCCGCGAACGGCTCTATGACCTTCATCTCCGGCATCGCCGCGTATCGGCCGGCCGCGCGCGGCTCGGTCGTCGCCGCCGTCAACGCCGCGCTCGAAGGGCTGGTGCGGGCGCTTGCCGTCGAACTCGCGCCGATCCGCGTCAACGCCGTTTCGCCCGGCTGGATCGACACCACGATCTGGGCTCAGGTCGCCGGCGACCGCAAGGCCGAGATGCTGGCGGCGATGGCCGAGCGGCTGCCGGTCGGCAGGGTCGGCCAGCCCGAAGACATCGCCGACGCCATTTTCTTCCTCATCGGCAACGGATTTACCACCGGCACGACGCTGCATGTCGAAGGCGGGCACCGGCTGGTTTAGCTGGCGGCAGTCTTCGCCAGGGTGTTGTTTGGAAACAGTGCTTTGGAGCTATCCGCCGATTCAAGTTCTGAACCCGTCTCGAGACGTTCCGGCGCCAGCGTGTCCAGCGCGGCGGCGAGCAATTGCCTGAGCGCCGGCGGCTGGACGCGCCGGCGTCGCCAGATCATCGTCAGCGGTGCCGCCTGCATTCGGCCGGGCCATCGCAATTCCCTGAGGTCGCCGCGCGCCAGCGCATCGCTGACGGCGAGACGGGGAATGAGGCCGAGCCCGGCACCCGTCGCCACCAGCCGGGCAATGGCGCCGATGCTGCCGACTTCGGCCGCTGGTTTGGGCGGCGCCATATCCGCCTCGGCAAAGGCGGTGTCGAACATATGCCGGTAGACGCATCCGGGCTCCGTCGCCACGAAGCGCAGCGCGGCAAGGTCTGCCAGGTCGCGCGGCGCGGTGCCTTGTCCCGGAGCCGCGACCAGAACCAGCGGTTCGGCCCCTATCGCGCGCCTGGCCAGGCGTCCGTCGGCCGCGCCCTTCGCACCGTCCTGACGCTCGAAGCAGAAAGCGACGTCGATGTCGCCGTCCTCCAGCAAATGTCGCAGCGTGCCGCTGTCGGCCACCTTCATCCGCACGGTGATATCGGGATGGCCGGCCTGGAACCCTGGCAGCCAGGGCGCCAGACGGGCCGAGGCGATCGTCTCCAGCGCACCGATGGTCAGTGCCCCGCTAGTGCGCCCGGCAGCCGCCAGCACCGCCGCGCGCGCCTCGCCGTCGAGCCGCAGCAGCTCTTCGGCGATAGGCTTCAGCGCCAGCCCCGCCGGCGTCAGCTCCAAGCCGGACTTCGAGCGTGTGAACAGGGCAGCGCCCAGTTCGGCCTCGAGAGACTGGATCTGGTCGCTGACGCTCGATTGCGCGAGGTGAACCGCCTCGGCGGCGCGCGTGATGTTGCGGCTGCGTGCCACAGCGAGAAAGGTCTTGAGCAGTCTGGGATGCATCGCCCGGCCGACATCAGGCCTATTGCAGCTGCGGCTTCTTCAAGAAACTGCCGCGGTCGGCGGATTTGACGCGCAGCCAGGTTTCGCGGCCGTCGCGCACCACGCGCATCGGGATCTCGGCGCCGGCCGAGCCGCTGTCCCACAGCTTGCGATAGAAATCGGCGAGACCGTCGACCGCGCCGTCGCGCACCTCGGAGATAACGTCGCCCTGGCGCAGTCCGGCCTTGGCCGCCGGGCCGCCCTCCGTCACGCTCATCACCACCACCTTGCCGTCGCTTTCGGCCGACAGGGCGCCGAGCCACGGACGCGGCGGCTTGGCCACCTGGCCGCGCGTCAGCAGATCATCGAGGATCGGCGGCAACAGGTCGATCGGCACCACCATGTTGATATCGGCGACCTCGCCGGCGCGGCTCATCTGCAGGCGCAGCGAACCGATGCCGAGCAGCGCGCCATCGGCGCCGAACAGCGGCGCCCCGCCCCAGGACGGATGCGCCGGCGCGATGAAGATCGCCTCGTCGAGCAGATACTCCCAATAGCCGGCGAATTCCTGCTTGGTGACGATCTTGGCCTCGACCGCCCGGCCGATGCCGTCGGCAAGCACCACCGCGTCGCCGATCCTGGCCTTGCCGGCATCGCCCAGCGCCACCGCCGGCAGACCGGTTGGCGCCAGTGCCTGGACCAGGCCGAAGCCGGATTCCTGATCATAGGCCAGCGCATGCGCCGGGATGACACGGCCATCATGCGCGGTCAGCCAGACCTCCTCGGCCTCGGTGATGAGATAGCCGATGGTCAGCACCAGCCCGTCATTGCGGATGACGACGCCGCTGCCTTCCCTGAGCGTGCCCAGCGCACCGGCCGTGAAGGCATCTTCGGGAACGGTCGCGCGCACGGCAACGACGGAACGCGGATTGGGATTGATGGCCATGATTTTGTCCTGCGATGCAAATGCTTGGCGGCTTCTCTTATAGGTATGCCTCGGAGGGGATGGTGCAAGGTGCGCATCGATAGTTCTTGCCTTCTCCCGTTGCGGGAGAAGGTGGATCGGCGCGTAGCGCCGAGACGGATGAGCGACTATCTGAGGTGTCAAGTTGCATTTGCGAATTCGTTACGCGCGTCGCGTGCTTTTGCATTGAGAATGACGAGCGGCTTGCGGGCGAGCGCAATGCGGATGACCATTTTCTCCTTTCCGGCAGTCTGCAACCGTTGCTTGAAAGCTTTGGCAACGATGCTGGCAACGAGAAAGAGGACGCCGCGCGGCCCTGCCCGACCGCCGCGCACTGGTCTTCGACCGCTGCGCTTGCCACTGTCATTGGCGATCGGCGCCAGGCCGGCCAACTTGGCG
>NZ_QZXA01000015.1 GCF_003601985.1 Mesorhizobium jarvisii | reverse complement strand
AGAGTCGCCGCCGCCATACAGGTGACACCGAGGGCGCCAAGCCCCATCAGCTTCCACCGTGTCACCTCAGCGGCCACTTACTCGATGCTCGTCGTTATCGGCGGAGGACGCGACGGCCTTCAAACGCATGCACAGGACTCACAAGCGGCGATTCAATTAGCCTTCGCTAAAATAGCTTCGGAACATTTTAGACGACTGCATGTTTGAGCGTGATGAAGGCGCACGATCGAGGAACACTGCCCGCCCGGCGTGCTGCCGAGCGAGGAAGCTGTAAACGGCCTCTACGGGCCGGAGCTGATCCATGAGGCTGAAGCGCCGGCGGCTGCCATCGTCGCTACTATCGACAAGATGCAGTTGCGCGTGATGATGAAACCGCCTGCCCGCAGTAATCAGATAGTAGGCCAGGAAGCCCACCAGCGCGCGTTTCGGCTGGCCGCCGTTCTAAGCGCGTCTTGCTGCGGGCCGCATCAATCGGGCAAGTAGCCGCCGATGCATATCTTTGAGGGGTGGGGAACGCTTCGGGGCTCTTAGAGCGCAAGACTTGGCGATGGCGGCCCTGGCGTCGTTCAGTCGCAACTGCGCTGTGGCGAGCTGGTTCACGAGCTCCGGCATTCGAACGACGGTATCCTCAATGAATCGCATCGCGGGCGCGCAAGCCAGATACTCGCCTCGCAAGTGGTCCGCTGCATCAAGCTCAGCGCTGACAAGCATCCCAGGGCTAATACCGCATGGCTGAAAGGCGAAGCGGTCCGGCCGCATCAAACCCGCCGCTTCCCGGCGGCGGTCGCGCCATCGCCGACGCCTGCCGAAAATCGAAATCCCCATAGCCATCGCCTGTGGCCCGCGGGTTCCTTCATCGGGGACTTTCGTACGCCTGCCGGCGCCCGAAACTCTTCACGGCAGCAGACGGTCCGGATCCGGGAATCAATAGCCAGAAAATGCCGTCCGCGTTGCTTGGGTTGGATGAGGTGTCAGGCACGGCGGCGGGTCGCAAGCAATCCTAAGAAACACAGTCTTGTCAATTTAAGCATCAGGCTGCAGCTCCAACACGAAATCCCTCAATTCGTAACCGCCTCTCATGTCGGAAACAGCTCCGAACATATTTTCACGCCGCTGGAATATCGTGGCTTGAGCACCACCATCGAGTTCGTCGGCACTGCGTCCCAAAACCAGCAAACCGCCATCGACGACTGTCTTTGCAACGGCCCGGAGCGCGCGTTCGATTTGAACGCGCGGAAAATTTCTCTCCCCAAGGGCATTCATCACGCGCACGACATCATACTGCGTAGGTGAAGGCGAAAAGAAATTATCCCTAGTTGCTACGAAGCAGTTGTCAATTTTCGTCCTTGCCATGACGTCGGGATGGAAAAGTGAAACGGACGTCAGCTTTGTTACGCTTGGAGACAACAGCCGAGCCAAAAACTCATTTGCCCGCTGGCTTCTCAATGCGATAGCGCCCAGTGCTACCTGGAGCACAACTTGGTCTTTGTCGAAGAAGACCCAGAATATCCCTTTGCGGGCCGCGCAAATCTCATCGTAGTAATCGCTTGCCGTAAGCCTGACAGGTCGCTCGTGGCTTAGCCTGTTGAACAGTTCCAAAGACGTAATACCGTCAGATGCAGCCATGTCGTGAACGGTGACTTCCTTGTCTATCGGTAACCACCGGGTGGCCGAGATGATGGCTGTGTCCAAGTCAAGAAACCGGTTAGGCCGTGTCGTTTTTGACGTGAACGGTCCACCTGGCATCGATGCAAGTATGCGCTTTCGTTCTTTGGCGGTGGGTGTGGAAAGCAACCTAACAAAAGACGGCGCTAAGATTTGCATGAGCAACCCCTTACCATGCGGCAGGCTGTCGTTAAAGGCGAACCCTGCAGGGCTGTTCAGGCGCGTCGGTGCAGGGCCAACCCAGAACTGCGCGGTCCATCTTAACGTGTGATGCGACGAGAATAGGGGCTCACCAACCTACGCATTTTTCTGGATTATTCGCTCATCGACATGAACTAAACTCGGTCCCGTTCGTTTAGGGTTGAAAAGAGGGCGAGCAGCTTGATACTCAGTCGACATCGTAGGTTTTTTTCAAAACGATCAAAACTGGCGGCACGAGTTGCGAAATTCTTTTTGTCGCGATTTTGCGGTTCCCAAAGAGGTAACCACCTATCTGCCGCCCCCCGATGAACGGCTGCATCGCAGCTTGGAAGCGCTAGCTTGAAACGTCAACGTCGGCGACAATTGAGGGACGCTCGCGGACATCCGGGAATGTGGTGAATGGGCGCTACGAAGAGACATCTAGATCGCCTGAAAATTGCGAGCAAAATAGGCCAAGCATGGCTGCACGGTATTTTCACATCAAGCCGACTGGCTCCCGGACTTATTTCAAAGAGTAGCGGGGCGCCCGCTGACCAATTTCATCTTCTTGAACAGCACCGTCAATACGGCAATATTTTCAAGACATGGTCGGGTGGAAAGCTGACAACCTGCATCGTGGGGCATGAACTAGGCCTGAGGTTTCTGACGGAAAACAAAGCCAAGCTGCGCGCCGCCACGATCGATATGACGCCGATCTTTCCAGAGGGCTTCCTACGAGCAATGGAGGGAAGCACCCACGTCCATTATCGCCGCATGTTTCTAGCTGCTTTCCGAGCCGTCTCGCTTGAAGGTCGCAGCGCAGAACTTAGGACTATCCTTCGCAGCCGCCTGGCCGAACTGACCACCGGCGAAGGCCGGCTGCGCTCCCAGGCAGCAGCTCGAATTCTTAAACAAGCGTCGACGGCGTTGATGCTGCAACTCGTCTTGGGTGCCAAAGACGGGTCCGAGATCGCTGGTGAACTCACGGACGCGTACGATGACTATGCCCCAAACGGCATGCATATTGTCATCACGCCCACCGAGCGCGCCAAATACGAGCGCATCAAACGTTTAGTGCTTGCATTGGCGGACGACCTGAAACGATCGGAACCTGCGCCTTCGAGCTTACTCGAATACATGGTGCGGTCCCAAACGCTCGATGACACGGTCATTGGCAATTTGATACATATGACCGAATTTGCTCGTTACGATTTTCACGGCTTGTGGCGTTGGATACTTCTCGAACTGGCGGGCGAGGAGAGTTACCTGAATTTGATAGCAGCCGAACCCGATGCTGGGCGACGCGAGTTGATGGCAAAATCAGCAGTATCCGAAACCCTCCGCATGCAGCAAAGCGAGTTTATCCTTCGGACTGCCATCATGCCGATCGTCTTCGAAGGCTTCCTTATTCCAAGGCGAAGTCGAGTCAGGATCTGCATTTGGGAAGCGCACAGAGACCCCGGCCAGTTTCTCGATCCGGATGTCTTCAAGCCCGACCGATTTGTCGACAAGAAATTCTCAGGCGCTTCTTATGCTCCGCTCGGACTTGATCATCACCGGTGTCTGGGCGCTGGTTGGACGGTTCAGTTGAGCGGCATGCTCGTTGAGGAGCTCGCAGAAAACTTTTCCGTCAAACTCTTCAATTATGGCACCGTCAGCCGAGGTCACTTCCACTATGAGCCAGGTCCCGACTCTCACATATCATTGACGGCAAGGCGATGATCCGCGAACCGCGTGCTGAGGTAATGACGCGCGTCTATATTGGCATTGCCTCGCGAGATCGGCCGAAAATGGTTTCAGAACTTCTTGACTCGGTTGCTCGCCTCGACATCAGAGCGAACCTTGAGCTGGCAATCATTCTCGTTGAGAATGGCAATGGCGAAGTCTTGCGGCAGGCAGTTGAGCGTTTTGCGGCAACCCGTGCTAGCATCAAGATTCATCACCTTGTCGAACCGCGGCTGGGTATTGTTTTCGCGCGCAACGCCGCTCTCGAGTTTGCTATCAACTCGAAGTTCGATGGCTTGGCGTTCGTTGATGACGATGAGGTCGTCACGCCCACCTGGATTCTCGAACTGCTATCGGAACAACAACGCGGCCAATATGACATTGTCGGAGGGCCGGTCAGGGCATTTGTTGACCCGCGTCCATTGACCTTCTGGAACCGAATCGTCTGGAAGGGTCTCTCATCGCGCGTACAGCAGGTGGAGCAAACATGCGGCGAAAGAAAAGCCAACGGCAAAGAGTCAGAGATTGTCCTCTCAACGAATAACTGGCTTGTGAGCCTGCCTTTCGTTCGAAAGGCGAACTTGAGGTTCGATGAGCGCTATAATTTAACTGGAGGAGAAGATACGCGGTTTTTGCGGGATGCATGGCAACTTGGTGCCAAGACGGGGTGGGCACCCAAGGCTGTCGTTCGCGAGCAGATCGTGCGCGAACGGCTGTCGCCATGGTACCAGATTAGACGAGCGCGCGACCACGCCCTTGTATCTTTGAATGACAAATCTCATCGACGGCCGGCATCGAAATGGCTCCGTGCGCCTGTGTCTGCAATTTTCAAACTTCTGTCCGGGTTGGTGCTGTTGTTGCTTGCGCCCTTTACGGGAGGGGCGACATTCTTCAATGCGCTCAGGGCTCTAGGCGAGGCCGCTGGCCGCACCCAGGGTCTCTTAGGCATCAAAAGCAAGCATTACAGTCTGACAATGGGCAAATGACGCTTGTCGAGCGGGCCGCACACGACGCCCATTGCTTTGCCTCGAAGCGCCCTTTTGCTTCCGCCATTTCCGGGCCTCGCTGTCTACACCATGTCGCATAGGAGCCCGTCCTCTCAGCGCCCAAGGAGCGCGGCCGCAACGGAATTATGGTGCGAGAAGGCACCCAGCGCCTCGCAACTAGGGGGATTAGTTGAAGGCGGGGATGGTGGTCACGGTCTCCTCCTGAAGCTTGGCCTTAATCTCCTCGGGTGTGAGGTCTGGGCCTCCCGGAATCAGATCGTGCTTCTTGAGCCACCAGATCGGTAGCTCCTCGGCGTCGCAGTGGGCCAGGTTCGCGTTGATCTGCGATCGCAGCCGCTTCAGTTCCTGCACGTGATCACAGTGCTGGCGACCTGGTCGAACTTCGGCCGCACCACACCGATGCTAGTGCGGACTTCGACCAAAATCGGTTCGGCGAGCTGCAGCGAGCTTGGCCCGTCGAGCTCGAGCTTCGAGGGCAGCGCCAGTGCTGCCGTCGGTGGCGGGCATGCGCACGGGAATGACCTTGTCGACCGATACGGACGCTGTGCCGGTCGTCGTGAGCTTAGCCTCGCATGCATACTGATCGAGCGGGCTGGGTCGTCGTCGAATGCCTTGAGGGTGGAGTAGCCCAGCACGCCACACGACACGAACGGAGCGTTTTGTGCAAACCGCGACGCTGTCACCCTCAACTCGCCGGGGCTTAGGTTCGTAACGCTCCATGTGCCGCCGACGGTCACCGCTTCGGCATCGGCTGAGAACGTCGTGATCGCGCCAGGAAGGGCTCTCGGTGCTGTGAACGGAATGCGGGCGCGGTACTTAAAGCGTTCGATTTCCTCCACCGTCGTACCCTCCGGGAGACCGTCGATCCCGGAGGCGATCTCGGCGATGGTGTGGGACACCTCGTCGAGCAGCACGCCGAGCAGCTCGTTGAGCACTATCGCCGCCAGCCAAACCGACGAGCGGGACGAACGCTGCGACGAGGCCGGCGATCACGGCCCGAATCCCGTCGGCAAGGTCGTCGGCCGCGGAGGCGTCGATTTCGACTATTACCTCGCCGGCCTCGTATCCCACCGAGATACCGAACGAGGCCGAGACGACGTTGCCAAGCACCTCGACGCCGTCCTCCCGCACATTAAGATAGGGCCTGATCGTGAAGGAGGCGCGATCGCCGTGGCCAGAATACTGCACATCGACGGTGCGCACCCGATACTGGCCGAGCGCCTGCGTGAGCCGCCCCCAGATCTGCGTCTGGATCGTGAGGCTCAGGTCCTTTGGAAGTGCGACAACGGCCCAGTCGGCGCCGCCGAGCCTCACCGTCATCACGCCGTTATAGAAGTCGGTCCAGCGATAGGCGTTGCCGTCGTCGGCCACTCGGCCCGGTCGCGTCGAGGGCGATCCCCTGGTTCCAGAATTGCAGGCCCTTGGCGAGCGTGTCCGAGAGATCCAACTTGAGAGGCTTCAGGTTGAGAAGCGCTTTCAGCTTGTCCATCGCACATTGCTTTGGGTCGACGACGCCCGCGATCGACGGGAACGTGATGCCGACCAGGAGGTCGCGGAATCTCGTCTAAAGCGCCAGCACGCCAATCGAAGATTGCTTTACCTCGAGGTCGAAGATGAGCGTGCCGTCGATGGTCACATCCGGAGTAGCGACGCGGTTCGGGTTTGCTGCGATGTTGGCTTCGGCCGTTATATCGACAGTAACGTCAACAGCCAGCTGCGTCTGTCGCGCGGTGATTGCGTTGTAGCCGGGACCTTGGTCGTGGCCGGCGTTGACATGCAATAGTTGGTAGGACGCCATCACGTCGCGGCGGAGGCTCGCGCCGCGGTAGCGCACCCGCTGTAGCTGCATGCCAAGGTAGGGGTCCGGTAGCGGGCGCGGTATCGCGAGCAGCGTCTGGAGCACCTGGTCGGTGAACTTTTTGGCGCTAACCTGGAGCTCAAGCGTTGAAGTCATAGGATAACTCCAGCTGCGTGAAGGTGATCACTGGTGCTCACTCTGTGGCGCTAGAAAGGGACAATCCCTCCGGGTGCCGTAGCGGAAAAATGCGTTGCCTTTTGATCATACGCAATCAGGGGAATGCGTCGGTTGTAGGTGGCATTGTAGTTGGCGAATTCTGCAAATAGGATGAAAACAACCACGACGCCGCGATCCACGCCACGGTCGCAATCAAAGAGCCCAACTCAGCCAACGCCATTTGGCGCGTTCGCGGCTTGGGCCGAAGCGATAAAGCAGAGAAATTCCGGTCAGCATCGCGCAGACCAGGACCGGCCACCGGGCCGCTGCGACTAGCGTCTCCGTCCACGCATCGAGATAGAAATAGCGCAAGAATGCGGGAACGACGCCCACCGTGAGCAACAGCACGATGCCGATCAGCAACGCTCCGACGGTGAATAGGATCGACATCAGGTTGAGCGTGATGAGGCTGCGTTTTTCGCGTTCCTCATAGGCGATCGTGGACATCGAGGTCGCGGGCAGCCTGGGCCACCGTAACGCCCCGATCCTTGATCAATCTAACAGCCTCAAGCTTTAACTCGCGGCTGAATTTCCTTCGATTCCAACTCTCCAGTTCCGTTAAACACCTTATCTCGGTGTCCCAGAAACCGGCAGAAGGCCATACCGCAATAGATCCCTCGGCGCCGTAGTCGGTTTGATGATGTGGACGTGGATTTCCGTCATCATCCGTCGGTGCCGCGATCAATGTCGAGATGGAGCATCAGACAGCCCTAGACTCCACGACAGGCCCGCCCCTGCCCATGGGCAAGCGTGGTGCAGTTGTAGCGGATACGTTGGGCAAAACCGCAGACTGATTGGCAAGCGCACAGAGCAGCCGTGCGTCGTGGATCCTACCAGCGCGCGAAGCTAGATACGGCCACTTTTCTGAGTTGCCACCGCCTCAGGACACAACGTGCGTTCAAGGAAAAAGTTGAACAGCGATGTCGATACCGCGTCTGCTTTCATGCGGCGCACGCTGCCCTACCCCTTGCCGTGCAACCAAAACCGCCGTTTTGTCCGGTTCGATATTTCGGGGGATATCTTGGGACCATCCAGCAAGGACAGGGCGAGCGCCGCGTTTCGCAGCGCCGGAGACATGGCTGAGCGTATCGGTTCGTTTGGTTGGGGCGCTACATCTATCGGGCCGGTCTCTTCATGGCCCACAGAGCTGAAGACACTCGTCGATCTCATTCTAGGCTCTGCACAACCTATGTTTGTCGTCTGGGGCCAGGACCACATCTGGCTCTACAACGATGCCTTCATGCCGGAAAGTCGGGGCGGCAATGGTTGATATCCTGCGCACGGACAATCCAGAACTCAAGGTTCTCTACACCACGGGCTACACGCGCAACGCTATCGTTCACGACGGTATTCTCGATTCTGGAACGAAGATCTCGCGGAGAAGGTGAGGACGATTTTCGACGGTCGTTGAAAGGTTTTGAACAGCGAAGCCTCCATGCCTGCGCGACGCTTTGGCCGCAGGAGCGTGTCTTCAACTTCCGGATCGGGAAGCAGATGGCGTCGCAATCTGCGTGGAGCCTATCCAGGCCAGTGACTTTGGCCAGGGAAATTCCCCAGGGCGATATTAGTGATCGGCGCGACAGCCACGCCAGATGGCGAGGGTTATGACCTTGAATTGGGTACTTGGTCGGATGGTTGCTGCCCGTTTGATTGATGAGTCTTGTCTTCCACCTCATTCACGGGGCGCGTCAGCCCACCGCCATGCTTGGTCTTCTCGTTTCCCGCCGCGTCCTGAGAGAATGCATCCGAAGGGTCCGCGCCGGTCTTTGCCGGATATTTTGTCGCCCCGGTTTCGCGATGGCTCTTGTTGTCACGCATGTCTTGACACTCCTGATCAAAGATAACCCGCCCACGCCAGTGCTAGTTCCAGATGGAACATTCCTAAGGTAGGTCGTTGGCCCCAGCGAAGCTGCCGAACCGAACTGCGAGGATTGCCGGCGCATAAGCGGTAGCGCATTGACGTTTTTCAGCATTGGCCGCGGCCTTAGGAGCCTACCTGGTCTCCCTCAGCTCGGTCGGCTACCAGGCAATCCCATTCCGCGATCAGTAGCGGCACCAACGATATTGCCGGCCTATCTCCTCAGGCCAAAAAAGCTCAGCACCGCAAGAACAACGACGACTAGCCCTACGATGTAGATAATGCTGTGCATATGTCGGCCTCCAAAATAATAGGCAGTCCACGCTGTTTGCCTGCCGATCTGGTCATTGCGTCGAAATCAACATTTCCGACTGCCTAATGTTCCATAGGAGGCCGTATTTTTACGACGTCGTCCTTGGGCGGCTTTAGCGGGTTTTGCTGCTTTGGTCCTTGCGTTGGTGCGCGCCTTGGAAACGGTCCGACAAACGACCGAGATCTTTTTGATGGCAACAGGACATCCGTTTACCTCCGAAATAGCGTCTACCAATGGATCTCGACGATACGCCCTTCGCCATCGCCCGACCCGTAGTCCCCTCGATGCCCCGGCGGGTCCTTCGGTAACGTTAGGAAACCCCTTTCTTCCAAACGCCGCAACCGTTCAGTGGCCGGCGACCTTATTAGCGGCAATTGCTGCCGCGATCGAAGTCCACCTCTTGATCGGGACGAGTCCTGGATGCTCCTGCTCATAGATCACCACCCGCCAGCCTTCCTCAAATCGCCCGGAACCAAAGCGATCACACGATGTTAAGCAGGCGAAGGGCCATCTTAAATCGTTGAGGATCTTAACTGAAAACCGCCATTCTTAGTGCTTCGGCACTGTGCCTGCTCGTACCATCCGTGGCCTCGGCCGACGCGATCGTAGTTCAGACCATCGACATCACCGACACTCACTGGAACAATGATCGTGTGGTCATCTATCGCGAAGGACATCGCCTCCATCACCGCCGACATGGCGATATCGCTTTCTTCGATCACGGTCGCCGGCACCATCGCTCCGACACGGTCGTAATCCGAAGCCCGATGGATCGATCGCACCATCGGCATCGCCACGTTGTTATCCAGCAGGACGAGAATGGAGGATACTGACGGCAGCCCTATGCCCGGCTCTCAATTCGAGAGCCGGGCACAAATGTATTACAACGTAACGGTAGGACATCGGCCAAAAGCTTCGTCGCCGTCATCGAGCACGAGAGGGGCATTATCGCAATCGGCGAGAGAAAATTTAGGCGATGGATTGCCCGTTAATGAAATCATGTAGTCGCTCGAACCTGGAATGCGGAAAAGATCAAAAGACTGCTGGCTTCCGGGTTTGTAGTTGTCAGCGCTACCGCCATCAATCTTGACCTTGCGCCTGCCTTTTCGGACGCGCATCTCAGATGCAGCGACGATTGCCAATCATTTCTCGGCGATAAAGTCCATGTCCGGGGACTTCGTTCAGTCCGGCCCAAGGGAGGAAAAGAGCGGAGGTAGATTTTTTCTCCAATGCCCGGGCAAGCTTCGGTTCGACTATGCAGGCAAATCCGGGATCAGCTTGATTGCAGATGGAAATCTACAACGAAAGGCTCAAGACGTCGCACCTCGATTCTCTCTCGAAGACGCCGCTCAAGCTCCTGCTGGACGACAAGGTCGAATTCTCTGGCAGTCGCCTGAAAAGTGTCAAAGACGATGGCGCCCAGGTTGTTACCATCAAGCTGGCCGACAAGTCGGTCTTTGGAAACTCGAACATCACGATGGTCTTCGACAGGAAATCGCTCGATTTGCGCAGATGGAGCCTAACCGACGAAAGAGGGTAAAGCACGACGGTCACTATCTCCAATGTGAAGGAGGGCGTTCGCGCTCCTCCGGGCATTTTCACCATCGATTATGCAGCAAACCGTGAATTCAACACCACTGCGAAATGACGGCGGACTGTCGGCAAGTCTGGCAGCAAGGCTGAGGCCGGCGCGTTCCGGAGCAAGCGGAACCCTCCGAGCCAAGGATGCCTTTCACGGAGCATAGAATTGTTCATGCTCATAGCGCCCCAACGCGCGTGCCCACCGGCTTCGTCCACATGCATTTTCATCAACAAATGCTAAGGGCGGCGTGGACCCGGTACGATAGCGGTTATCGTCGCACTCACACAGGCCATGGCGACGCCAAAACCCCGCCTGACATGCTCTCTTTTTATCGCCGAGAGTCATTTGCTCGCTGTGACCGGATTCGCTGTCTCTGCAGGCAACGGCGCGGGAACCAGCCTGGCCAGATCGCCTTGAGAAGAAGGAGCATGCTGGTCCCTAAAACCGAACGAGCTCCATCTTTGCTAATGCAATGCGTCGAGGCTTTGGATGTTCCGCTTGGCTTGGATTAGATCCGAAGTGTGCCGAAAGGCGGCGGCACAGCGCTCGAGGCCCGCACTCCGGGGATCCGCCGAGATACTCATGTGGCTCGTCAAAAATCATCGTTTAGCCAGATCTAAATTAGGCTGATGTGGATCCAAAGCGGGAATCGCGCATTTAACATCCGGCTCACTTTCGGGCTGCTGGAGGACGACTCATGAAAAGGACAATGCTCGTATTAAGCCTTCTCAGTGCGCTTGTTGCATGTTCCCGCACGGAACAGGGTGCTGCCGTGGGCGGATTGGGTGGGGCGGCAATCGGCGCCGCCGTGGCTGGCAACCCAGTCCAAGGCGCGGTCGTCGGCGGAGCTGCGGGTGCCATCGCCGGAGCGGTGATCGGGCACGCCAGCGAGGCCGGCCAGTGCCGCTACAGGGATCGCCAGGGGCGCGTCTATGTTGCGCGGTGTCCCGAGGGGTATTGAGGGCGCCGGGCCAGCGCGACCCTGCGATGGGACGTGCGGCTGCCGCGGTTCGGCTCTTTCGCCGATCAGATAGGCCGAGGCGCAATGGCAATGCAGTCTTCGCGCTTACGCCCTGGCTGATTCAAGGTCAGGCGCTAGGCCCCTGCTGAGAGATTGGTAGGAGTGCATTCGACATTCACAGCGTCGCAGCCTTGACCCGTTTGGCGCGCAGCGAGATGGTTTCCTGGACGCTTCGCTGCGGTCAAGTGGCTCGCCCTATCCTGCCTTTGTTATTTTCGTGGCCGCCTGTGCGATTGCCCGAAAGATCCCCTCGATGAGATCCTTCTCTCGGAACGGCTTGCTTAACAATGGGACGTCCGACGGGCGATCCGAAATCGTATCCGCTTCGGCATAGCCCGTCACTATCACGGCGGGCCAGTCGCCGCGAAGGTTACGCGCAAATCGAATGACGTCGATCCCGGTGATTAGCGGCATGGCAAAGTCAGTGACGATTACGTCAAAATCATGCGGTGCCCGTTCAATGGCAGCCAGCGCCTCAGCGCCGCCGGACGCGCAGGTTACCGGAAAACCGCGCCGCCGAAGCGACTCGGCAGTCAGTTGCCGCAACACGCTGCTGTCGTCAATCAGAAGGACAGACGGGGTTTCTTTGCCGCTGTAAGTTACGGGTTCCTCGTTGCTCGCCGCGTTATCGTTGAAGGAATTATCAAAAGAGCGTGGCAGCCACAGTTCCATTGCCGTTCCTCGTCCAGGGGCGCTGTCGATGCGAAGAGAACCACCGGACTGCTTCATGAAGCCATAAACCGTGCTGAGCCCGAGCCCAGTTCCCTTTCCAACCGGCTTTGTCGTGAAGAATGGCTCTATGACCTTCTCCAGAATGTCGGGAGCGATTCCCGAACCCGTGTCCTTGACCGTTACGACCACATATTCGCCGGCCGCCAAATCTTGCGACGTCGCGTTGAGGGCACGATTTTTTGCATGCACAACGATCGTTCCACCAGATGGCATGGCATCGCGTGCGTTGAAAACAAGGTTCATCAGCGCAAGTTCAAGCTGCCCGGCATCGACATGTACCGGCCATACCGTGTCGTCGATCTGCCAATCGAAGCGAATCAAGCCCCCTAAAACTGGCGCTACCAACCCGTTCATGGTGTCGCCAAACCCTGCAAGACGCACCGCTTGCGGTTTCAGCGTCTGGCGTCGCGAAAAGGCGAGCATTCGAGTGACGAGATCGGCCCCTTGTCTGGCCGAGCGTCGCATCAGCTCGAGAACCTGCCGGGACTGGTCATCCAAGCTTGCACCGCGTTCGAGCAGTCCCAGCCCACTCAAGATTGCGGCGAGCAGATTGTTGAAATCATGAGCCAAACCACCGGTCAGTTTGCCGATGGCGTCAAGTCGCTGCGACTGAAGCAGCTGGTCCTCGAGAGCCCGCCGCTCGGTGACGTCAAGCAGCGTCCCCAAGATTTCCGGTGCGCGGCCATCAGAGCCACTAGACATCACACCTTGGTCGAGAAAGATCCGATACTCGCCATTGGCGCACAGCCAGCGGAATTCACAGGTGTAGGAGCCGGTCGTCTTTGCCGCCAGCAGCGCTTGCTCCAACCTGGCGAGATCGTCCGGATGGACCCTGCTGAGGCCAAAGGGCGGATCCGAGGTCAATGTCTTGGCCGAAAAACCGGTCAGACGTTCCACTCCATCGGTGACAAAGCGCGCTGCAAAGGGCGGCTCGGCTGCCCTCGCATGGAAACAAACCGGCAGCGAACTCAAAATGGCGTCCTGCCGTTCCTCTACGTTGCGCAGCGTCTGCTCCGCCTCAAGCTTGTCCTTCTGCGCCTGGAGTGCCTGTGCCAGCAGTCTCTTCTCGGTCGCTGCCTTTCGCTTGATTTCCGCCGTCTTTTCGTGGAGGTCGACGAATACAGCGACTTTCGAACGCAGCATGACCGGATCGAACGGCTTGAACACATAGTCGACCGCGCCGACATCATAGCCGCGCAGCATGTGGGCCTGCTCCTTGTTGATGGCTGTAAGAAAGATGATGGGAGTGCGCCTGGATTGCTCGCGCTGGCGTATAAGCGCAGCCGTCTCATAGCCGTCTATTCCCGGCATGAGGACATCCAGGAGGATGATGGCGAAGTCCTCCTTCAGCAGAAACCGCAAGGCCTCTTCGCCCGATTGCGCGCAGATGACATCGCCCGTCGAAGCAAGGACTTCGCTGATCGCCAGAAGATTACGTTCATCGTCATCAACGGCAAGGATCCGCGCCCTTGCCGGTCTCTCGGCCAATTGCCCGGCCTCAAGCTTTCTGACCTTATTCCTCTGAGGTTTTTGCATGGCCGTCAGTTCACTGCCACGAGCATCTGTTCCGGAGTGTCCGTGCGTGCCCTGGAACGGCCTATCCAGACACGAAGCAATGCCAGCAGGAGATCGAGATCGACGGGCTTGGCGATATAATCGGAAGCACCGGCGTCCAAACACTTCTGCCGATCGCCCTTCATCGCTTTGGCAGTGACGGAAATAAGCGGGATGTGAGCGATCGCCGGCATCCCGCGAATGCGCCGCATCGTCTCGTAGCCATCCATCTCCGGCATCATGATATCGATCAAAGCGGCGTCGACATCGGGCGTCTGCTCCAGCAGTGCGATGCCGTCGCGGCCGCGCTCGGCATGCAGAACCTGAATGTCGTAGGTCTCAAGGACGCTGGTGAGAGAGTAGATGTTCCTGATATCGTCGTCGACGATAAGCACTTTCGCTCCGGCAAGATCGGACTTGCCGGCCTGCTCGACTGCTGGATCCCCCTCTTCGCGTCCTTCTCCGGGCAGGGTCGCCGAGATTTGCAGCGCCAGTTGGGCAAAATTCTCGGCCCGCGGCGCATTCGCAAGCGCCGGGTTCAGGGCCAACACCTGTTCAAGCGCATCGGGATGAGGGGCAAAGAACAACAGCTGAGGCAACGCTTCGCCAAACTGGCCGGTGAGCTCGTCGAGCACCTGTGCATTGTCCCTAGCCGAGCGCCCGAAGCCAAGCACGACGGCATCGTACGAAGCCGTGCCGATATCGTCGGCATTTGCCGCAAAACGGCCGATCGCAGTGACCGACGTCACCCCGTCGCGGATCGCTTCGACCAGCGATAGCCGGCGCTCCGGGTCGGGGTCCGCGACCAGAACGCGCCTCTGAATGCGCAGCTTCCTGGAATGAATATGCTGAAACACCCTCATCAGTTCCTCGGAAGAGACAGGCTTGGTCGCGATGCTGGACGCCCCCTTGCGGGCGAGAGCGTCGATATCCTCGGCACCCGAGATGACATGAACCGGGATGTGACTGGTCTTCTGATCGTGACGTAGCAGATCGAAAAGCACCCAGCCGTCGATATCCGAAAGACCGAGATCGAGCGTAATCGCATCAGGAACGAGTTTGCGGGCCAGGGCAAGTGTGCCGGAACCGGCGGTCGACAAGACACCTTTGAGGCCGGCCGAACGCGCGAGACCAAGCAGCAACCCGCCAAAGGTCGGGTCGTCTTCGACGATTAATACGACCCGATCCGTCGGCGTGATGGAATCGCGATCGTCGATCAGCTCCGCCGAAGGCGAGCTGCCGAGCGATGCCGGCGCGGCAACTGCCTCGGTTGGCGCAGGCAAGACCGACTGAGCGGCCGCCGCATGGGGGCCGTCGAACGGTATGACCAGCGTAAAGGTCGAGCCCTTGCCGGGCGTGCTTTCAACGCGTAGCTCACCGCCAAGCAGGCGTGCGATTTCCCGGCTGATCGATAGCCCAAGCCCGGTGCCGCCATATTTGCGGCTGGTGGTACCGTCGGCCTGCTGGAAGGCTTCGAAGATCAGTTTCTGCTTGTCTTCCGGAATGCCGATGCCGGTGTCGGTCACGGCGATCGCCAAGGCCTTCATCGCTTGCCCGGAGCCATTGCGGCGGCCGGCCTTCTCGACCCGGAAATTCAGGCTGACTTCGCCCTGCGAGGTGAACTTGAATGCATTCGAAAGAAGGTTGAGGACAATTTGCTGCAGGCGCTTCTCGTCGGTGCGGACCGTCTCGGGAAGTGCGGGATCGACCTTGATGGTGAAACCGAGGCCCTTGTCGGCGGCCAACTGCCGGAATGTGCGTTCCATATGCTGGCGCAGATGGGTCACCGGCATATCGTTGATGTCTATGGAGACGGTACCGGACTCAATCTTCGACAGATCGAGGATGTCATTGATGAGGCTGAGAAGATCGGTTCCGGCAGAGTTAATGGTCCGCGCGAATTCGACCTGTTTTTCATTGAGATTGCCCTGCTGGTTGGTCGCAAGAAGGTTGGAAAGAATAAGCAGTGAGTTGAGCGGTGTGCGCAGCTCGTGACTCATATTGGCCAGGAACTCGGACTTGTACTTCGACGTAAGCGCCAGTTGTTCGGCTTTCTCCTCCAGAGCACGCCGCGCCATCTCGATTTCGAGATTCTTGTTTTCCACCTGCTTCTTTTCGTTCTCGAGAAGCTGCGCCTTTTCCTGCAGCTCCTCGTTGGTCGCATGCAGCTCTTCCTGCTTCTTGGTCAGTTCGGTCTGACGCGCCTGCAATTCCGAGGTCAGCAGCTGGGACTGCTTGAGCAGCCCCTCGGTGCGCATCGTTGCGGCAATGGTGTTGAGAACGATGCCGACGGATTCCATCAGCTGGTTGAGAAAGGACTGGTGCGTCTCGCGAAATTCGCCGAACGAGGCGAGTTCGATAACGGCTTTGACCTCATCCTCGAACAAGGCGGGAAGAATAATGACGTTGGCTGGCGAGGCACTGCCGAGACCTGACGTGACGCGAAGAAATTCCGGCGGCACATTGTTCAGCATGATGGCCCGCTTGTCAGCAGCGCTTTGGCCGACCAGACCTTCGCGCAGATCGAGACGCTGTTTGATGGCGGCCCTGCTTTCGGCGCCATAGGACGCCGCAAGCTCAAGATAGGATTCCTCTTCGTCGCGGTTGGTGACGTAGAAGACCCCGTATTGGGCGTTCACCAGCGGAGCGAGCTCGGACATGATAAGCCGCGAGACGGTGGCAAGATCGCGTTCGCCCTGCAGCATGCGCGAAAATCGCGCGAGATTGGTCTTCAACCAATCCTGCTCCGCATTCTTAAGGGTTTGATCCTTCAGATTGCGGATCATTTCGTTGATGTTGTCCTTGAGCGCGGCGACCTCGCCGGAGGCCTCGACGCTGATCGAGCGGGTCAGATCGCCCTTGGTCACCGCTGTCGAAACCTCGGCAATTGCGCGCACCTGCGTGGTCAGGTTGGCGGCGAGTTGATTGACGTTGTCGGTGAGGTCGCGCCACAGGCCGGCAGCACCTGGCACGCGCGCCTGACCGCCGAGCTTGCCCTCGATGCCCACTTCACGCGCGACATTGGTCACCTGGTCGGCGAAGGTAGCCAGCGTCTCGATCATGCCGTTGATGGTGTCAGCGAGCGAAGCGATCTCACCCTTGGCATCGACCGTCAGTTTGCGCTTGAGATTACCCTGCGCGACCGCTGTCACGACGTCGGCGATTCCACGCACCTGATTGGTCAGGTTCGTCGCCATGAGGTTGACGTTGTCGGTCAGGTCCTTCCAGGTACCGGCCACGCCTTCGACACGCGCCTGGCCGCCAAGCTTGCCTTCGGTGCCAACCTCACGCGCCACGCGGGTCACTTCGCCGGCAAAGGAGTTGAGCTGGTCCACCATGGTGTTGATGGTCGACTTGAGCTCAAGGATTTCACCCTTCACGTCAACCGTGATTTTTTTCGACAGGTCACCGCGCGCAACAGCGGTCGTTACTTCCGCGATATTGCGCACCTGGCCAGTCAGGTTCTCGGCCATGGAGTTCACATTGTCGGTCAGGTCTTTCCAAGTTCCAGCCACGCCGCGCACCTGCGCCTGGCCGCCCAGCTTGCCTTCGGTGCCGACCTCGCGCGCTACCCGCGTCACTTCCGAGGCGAAGGAATTGAGCTGGTCGACCATCGTGTTGATCGTGTCCTTGAGCTCCAGGATTTCCCCTCGCACATCGACAGTGATCTTCTTTGACAGATCCCCAAGCGCCACGGCCGTGGTCACTTCGGCGATGTTGCGTACCTGGCCGGTTAGATTGGCGGCCATGGCATTGACGTTGTCGGTCAAATCCTTCCAGGTGCCGGCGACACCACGCACCTGCGCCTGACCGCCCAGCTTGCCATCCGAGCCGACTTCGCGTGCCACGCGCGTCACCTCCGAGGCGAAGGAATTGAGCTGATCCACCATCGTGTTGATGACGTCCTTGATCTGCAAGATCTCGCCCAGTGCATCAACCGTGATCTTCTGCGTCAGGTCTCCGGTGGCAATCGCCGTCGCCACCTTGGAGACATCGCGCAATTGCACGGTCAGATTGCCGGCCATTGCGTTGACGTTGTCGGTCAAGTCCTTCCAGGTGCCGCCGACGCCTTCGACATGAGCCTGCCCACCAAGCTTGCCTTCCGAACCGACTTCGCGCGCCACACGGGTGACCTCCGAAGCGAAGGAATTCAACTGATCGACCATCGTGTTGACGGTATCCTTGAGCTCCAGGATTTCGCCCTTGACGTCGACGGTGATCTTCTTCGACAGGTCGCCGCGAGCCACCGCCGTCGTGACCTCTGCGATGTTGCGCACCTGTCCGGTCAGATTGGCAGCCATCAGATTGACGTTGTCGGTCAGATCCTTCCATGTGCCGCCGACGCCCCTCACCTCGGCCTGACCGCCCAGCTTGCCTTCGGTTCCGACCTCGCGCGCCACGCGCGTCACTTCCGAGGCAAACGAGTTCAGCTGATCAACCATCGTGTTGATGGTGTCTTTCAATTCCAGAATTTCGCCTTGAACCGCGACGGTGATCTTCTTTGAAAGGTCTCCAGAGGCAACCGCCGTCGTGACCTCTGCGATGTTGCGCACCTGTCCAGTGAGGTTTTCAGCCATCGAGTTGACGTTGTCAGTGAGGTCCTTCCACGTGCCGGCAACGCCGCGCACTTGCGCCTGGCCGCCGAGCTTGCCTTCGGTGCCAACCTCACGCGCGACGCGGGTTACCTCGCCGGCGAAGGAATTGAGCTGATCAACCATGGTATTGATGGTCGATTTCAGCTCAAGGATTTCGCCTTTCACATCGACCGTGATCTTCTTGGAAAGGTCGCCCAAGGCGACGGCCGTCGTCACCTCGGCGATATTGCGCACCTGGCCGGTCAGATTTTCGGCCATGGAATTCACATTATCGGTCAGATCCTTCCACGTCCCGCCGACCCCTTCCACGCGTGCCTGGCCGCCCAGCTTGCCTTCGGTGCCGACCTCGCGCGCCACGCGTGTCACTTCCGAGGCGAAGGAATTGAGCTGGTCGACCATGGTGTTGATGGTGTTCTTCAGCTCCAGAATCTCGCCCTTCACGTCGACGGTGATCTTTTTCGACAGGTCCCCGGATGCAACCGCCGTCGTCACCTCCGCGATGTTGCGCACCTGGCCGGTCAGGTTGGTTGCCATGGCATTGACGTTGTCGGTCAAATCTTTCCACGTCCCGGCGACTCCTTTCACGCGCGCCTGGCCGCCGAGTTTGCCTTCGGTGCCGACTTCGCGCGCCACGCGCGTTACCTCGGAGGCAAAGGAAGCAAGCTGACCAACCATGGTGTTGACGATCTTGCCTATGCGCAGAAATTCGCCGCGCAGCGGTCGACCGTCGATCTCGACCATCATCGTCTGCGACAGATCACCCTTAGCGACGGCGCCGATGACGCGCGCGACCTCGGCCGTCGGTTGGACCATGTCTTCTATGAGATCGTTGACCGAGCGTACGCTGGATTCCCAGCTGCCTGTAGCGTTTCGGACGCGGCCACGCTCGCCTATCCGCCCATCCTTGCCGACGACCCTGCTCAGACGCTCGAATTCTCGGGACACCTGGTCGTTCAGATCGACGATCTCGTTGAAGGTTTCCGCGATCTCGGAATCGAGGCCTTCGTAGACGTTGTCGATGCGGACTGAGAAGTCACCGCGCCGGAAGGCCTTTAGAGAATTCAGTATGCTACGACGGTCCAATTGCGTCTTGGATGCCTGCACAGTCACAGTGCCCCTCCCCGGTCGATCCATGTCGGATAAATGCCCCTCGCGTGCGAACGATACATTCCCCCGCAAGTCCCCAAACGCCGCGATTTCAATTTGGTTCCGGGCGGCATTTAGCTTTCCCAAGTCGAAAATTACACAAACATTTGGGTTCCCCTGATGGCGAAGCGCATTGCAGTCGCCGGGTGGGCGACCTGGTTATCAGTAGCGACGACGTCTCTTCTTGTTATACCGCCGTTCAGCCGGCCCGCCGGCGCCGCAAGGCTCGGGAGCAATTTCCTGCCGTTCGGCCTGATGCGATCGATGGCGCCACTTTTCAAACTCTTTTGGATTCGGGCGCCGCAACAGCACGCCTCGCCGGCGATCGACACGTAGCGGGCTCAGCCGGGAAGCTCGGTCATCGCGCTCGTTCGAAGGTATCGAGGCTCGTGCCGAAAGCCCGCCAAGTCCCGATTTCAGCGAGTTTTGCGGGCGCGCGCCACTTCCTCCGCAGTCAATGCGTTGCCAGCAACCGTGTGCCAGAGCGTTTTATGACACCGCCAGTATCATCCTCAATCACCACGGGAGAACCGTACTGCTTGCGCCAAACGCCACTCCCATGTCCAACTCGCGTCTAAAGGTTAGTAAATTCGGATCGGCCGATCTGGGCTTTCCGATTCCGGCGGCCACTGCTCTAGGTTCTTTGCCCGGATCGTCGCTCCCTTTGATGGCTTCGACGCAAAAAGAAGAACGCAAGGAAAGAAACACAGCCTATTGGCGATGCTGCGCGCAGGAACGTTAGTTCCCCTTCGCGCAGGGTCACACGTGATGAGGTCCGGTGCGGGATCGCACCGGACCTCCTGCAGTACGAGTCTGGAAGCTGTTCAGCCTTCGACGTTGGATTTCAGCCGCCCATTTTCTTTGCCATGGCACAGAATTCTGCGTGCGATTTATTGAGCGTAGTGTCGCCGCAGTCCTTCAGCACTGCCTTCTGTTGCTCGGGTTTCATGGCGCTCCATGCGGTCTTGAAATCCTTTTCCGATCTCAGAGATTTCATGCCGGCATCCGTGAAGAAAGGCGACATCGTTGCCGGATCGTCAAGCGCCGACGTATTGCTAGCGGTAGGGCCGAGCCCGACATCATTGCAAGCGCCACAGCAGTCAGAGTGAGTATCTTGATGCTCATTTTGGTTTTCCTCCATTGATAGGTCAGTTGAGTGACCTCGGGAAAAACGCCATTCGCTGAAGCCGGTTCCGGCCGCCTATCGCTTTCGGCCTGCTTCGCTGCGTACGGTCCCATGCCCCGTGGCGAAGGGGAAAAGATGGGCCGTCACTATCATGTCCCTCTAGCGGCAGGAGCCGCGGGCACCGCCCTGCAGCGGTCAACCTTTAGATGACTGATGTTCTGGCAAGCCGGTGTTACGGGCCAGAATGGCTCGAACTTCGCTTGTCTTCTGGTCCGACAGAAGGGAGACATTGCGGCCGCTTGATGTCACCTCATGAGGGAAAAGATCAGAAGCGCACTCGAACAAGTTGGTGCGCAACCTTTTCAGGCAAAAATCATTCATGCTCGTATACCGAGCAAGGAACAATAATATGTGGTTCTTTACAGCTGTCATTCTCGGGTTTGTTTTAGCCATATCGCTAGGTTGGGCGGTCGGCGGCTTTTCAAGGTAAGTGGAAATTACGCAAGCAGATGCGAGCGGTTCGCACGGACGTTCTGGAGGCGATGCTCTTTGGCGAAGAAGTGTGACAGATGCGACCACCAATCCGAGTAACGTCACGTCGTGGCCTTGACTTACCATGTTCCAAATCGGCTCTCCCTATTGTCAAATATTCCACTGTAACGAAGTCCGCGTCTCGCTGAAGAATAGGCTGCTCCAACACACAAGGAGCAAAACCATGAGGAGCGTCGCTCTTGTGATGTTTATGGGCACAGCCCTTTCCGTGACCGAGGACTCGGCGCTCGCGCTAAAGTGATTCATTGGTTCGGAACTTAAACCTCCGGTAGCCGTTTACGGCCGCGCTAGAGGGGAATGATAATGAACGGCAGTTCGGTTCTAGTCGTCGAGGACGAGGCGCTGATTTTGCTCGACATACAATCGGCGCTTGAAGAGGCAGGGTTTCTTGTCGTCGCTGCTAACAGCGCCGCTCTAGCCATTGAAGCTTTCGATGCCGATCCGACATCGTTCAAGGCGCTCATCTCGGACATTCGCCTGGGATCGGGTAAAACCGGATGGGAAGTTGCAAGGCATTTGCGTCAAGCCAATTCAGCCCTCCCCGTAATTTATATTAGCGGCGACAGTGACATTCATTGGGGTGCGGAAGGCGTGCCGGGAAGCGTAATGATCGCCAAGCCATTCGCCGTCGTTCAGGTCATCACCGCTTTGTCGACCCTTCTAAATCAACATGTTCCTGCGTCCCCGCCCCCGTCCCAAAACTAGGCGCTTGGAAATGCGGCGGATTCTCCTGAGGCGTTACGGCCTTAGCGTTGCGAGAGCGCCTCGACTCTTGCCCGCCTCTTTGGTTCATGCTCGGCTGGCGAGCCGTGGACGCGCTTCTTCGCGTGGACCTCATCGACGGCTCTGTCTGCCGACATAGTATTTTTTGGGCACAGTTGGCTTGAATGCCCTCGGGAGTTAGCCCCTCCACCCATTGCGCACGCTCCTGGGAAACACTGCCGGAAAGCCTGGATTGTCAGTGGGAAGAATGTTCATCCCTCGCCCGTGTTTTCGCGGCCTTCCTTGCGGAGGCAGAACGCGCGGCGGCGGGTCGGTCTGCGGAAGCGGCCCCACCCTTTTCGCCGCCTTTGTGTGCGGCGGGATGGCCGGTATGTTTGCCTCGACCCGACCCTCCCTCTTTCTTGCCGCCGCCATCATCCTTTTTGACGGTGGCCCAGGCGCGTCGCTCCGCCTCCTTCTCGGAAACGCCGCGCTTCTCATAGCCTTCGGCGATATGATCAGCCTTACGTTCCTGCTTGTCCGCGTATTTTGATTTGTCGCCGCGTGGCATCATCGCCCCGAAAAACGACGGAAAGGCGGTGACACACCTTTCTTTCGAGCGGCACTATTGCTGGCCACCTTCGCCGCAGGAAGCGTTCCGAACTCGGCGTTGCGTTGATCGTCCTCGAAGCGTAGCGGTGGGGCTCGTCAATTCCACGCCGAGAGAACCGTCTCCATCTCGACGGTCTCGACCTGTTGGGCAAAACGCTGGTGATAGACGGTCATCAGCGCGTCATGGGTGGCGTCGGACGAACTGCAAAGCGCATCGGTGACCAGAACGACGCGATAGCCGATATCGATCGCGCCAAGAACGGTCGTGAGGACGCAGACATCGGTTTCGCCGCCCGTGATCACCAACGTATCAATCCGACGCTCAGCGAGCTCGGTCTGCAACCTTCCCTCCGGCCAAGGCGAATAGACATGCTTGTCGATTATCTTCGCCGGCGGACTGAATGCAGGCAGCGGCGGCAGCAAGTCCACCATCTCCGGACCGACGGCCTCTATCGTCATCGATGCCCAGCGCTCGTAGTAGCGCTTCCAGGTCCCGGCGCCCTGCCCTACCTTTGCAGCCGGGATAAAGCGGGTGAAGATCGTTTGCTCGGCTTTCCTTTCGACAAGGCGGACAATTCTCGGAAGGACCCGGGTGATCCAGGGCGTCGCCCATTCGGACGGCTCGGCGAACAGCTTTTGCATATCGACGCAAAGATGCGCGCAGCGATCGCCAAGCGGTCCGTAGCTCAAGCCCGGAGTTGACATCACAATCCCAAGCGCGCTTGGCTCGACTGTACTAACGTCAAGCAGGACAACATTTGTTTCGGCGAGCAGCGGCGCTTCTTAAGATTCAATGGTTGATCCTCGCAATGTCGGACAAACGTCCCTCCCCGGCTACGCGTTCCCTCGGAAACCAGTTACCGCGCCGCGCGTTCAGATTGGATGGATACAGCACAGAATTCCGTCCAAACCTTCGCTATCGAACGTACAGGCGGGTGCCTCTGCGGAAAAATCCGTTATCGGGTGACTGGCGATCCGCGCGTGCATTACTGCCATTGCGACATGTGCCGGCGTGCGACCGGCAGCGCCTTTGCGGTGCTCGCATGGCTGCGTTCTGCCGGAGTTTCCTGGCAAAGCGAGGAACCTACCTACCGCCGGTCATCACCCCTTGCGCAACGCGGCTTCTGCCGGGCATGCGGCACGCCGCTTACTCTGGCCTATGATGCCGCAATTGACGAAATCGCGCTGCATGTCGGAACCTTCGACAATCCGGCGGAACTCGAGCCGCAATACAACCACGGGTCCGCGCAGCGGCTCAGCTGGGTTAGCTGCGGCCTCGACCTGCCTCATCGCAATACGGAAGAGCGATGGTAACGGAATCTGGCGTCGAGTTTCCCTTGCCCTTGAGCACGCAGCCAATGGAAGCGCGCGCGGCGGAGGCATTGCCGCGAGAAGACGGTCCCTGGCAGTACGAACCGAAATGGGATGGCTTCCGCTGCCTCGCCTTCAAGGGCGGCAAGGCCGTCGACCTCAGGGCAAAATCCGGTAAACCGCTTGGTCGCTATTTTCCCGAACTCGTAAGGGCCTTGAGTACGCTCGCGGCAACGGACTTCGTCGTCGACGGCGAAATCATAGTCGAGATCGATGGCCGTGCTTCTTTCGACGCCCTGCAGATGCGGCTTCATCCAGCAGAGAGCCGCATCCGCAAGCTCAGTGGGGAAATTCCCGCGCAGCTGGTCGTCTTCGATATGCTTGTGGCTCCGGGAGATCGGCCGCTGATCGAATTGCGATTGCACGATCGGCGTGCCGCGGCCGAAGACTTGGTGGCCAAGGCAAAGACCAAGATTCTCCGGCTTTCGCGGGCCACCACCAGCCTGGCGACAGCCGACAAGTGGTTGAAGGGCGCTGGTAGCGGGTCCACCGACGGTGTCGTGGCCAAGCTTCTCAACGGCCCCTACCGGCCGGGCGAACGCGCCATGGTGAAGGTAAAGCGCCTACGCACGGCCGACTGCGTCGTGGGAGGGTTCCGCTATTTGAACGGCAGACGACAGGTTGGATCGCTGCTGCTCGGTCTCTACAACGACGATGGTCTGCTCGACCATGTCGGCTTCACTTCGACCATCGCCAATGACGAGCGTGCGGCACTGACGGAAAGGCTGGAACAGCTGCGTGGCGGATCCGGCTTCAACGGCAAGGCGCCGGGCGGCCCTAGCCGGTGGAGCACCGAGCGTAGCGGCGAATGGGAACCGGTCAGACCGGAACTCGTGGTCGAGGTTCGCTTCGACCACGTCACCGGCGACCGCTTCCGGCACGGAACGAAACTTTTGCGCTGGCGGCCGGACAAAGCCCCGCGCCAATGCACCTTCGAGCAGATCGCGTAACCCCCCGCTTCCAGTCTTCAACAAGGCACCATTCACGGCTTGAATGCGAGCAAGGCCATATACGTGTCCTTCACACCGGCGATCGAGCTTGAGACGAGCTTAGAAGCAATCTGCGAAAAGACGTCCAGGTGCGGGAAAATCCGTGCGAGCTTCCTCGCCAGCGTTTTGCCTTTTCGATGTCAGGGCATTTCGTCTTTGTTCGTCGGTGAAATCTTCGTCCTCGCCGCCGCAATCACGACCATCCGCCGTAGGCGAGCATAGAGATACGGACCGGATGCCTCCTGCAGGTTCAAGAGGGCAAGGCGCGAGCGCGGCCATGCCTGTTGGGCGGCCCCGGCACCAATCATATGCGACAGTTCCGTCAGCGGCCGATCGATTTCAAACTGAACCAGCGCGGTCGTCACGGCCGTCGATCCTTCAACGGTCCGCACCGGTCGTCAGACCACGCAAAGTCCATCTCGCGTCAGCGCCTCGGCCATCATCGCACCGCTGATGCCCATGCCACATCGGTCTTAACGTGTAATGTCAGCCGCCTCGCAGGAATGGACGGCGGGCGGTATGCAGACCAGACAGGCGTACCGCTTCTGAGGTTGCCAGTCCAAGCCTGGCTGGTTCCATTCGACTGCTGCGGCATCGGACGCGCTGGAACCTCCCGTCGCCTGGGCGGTTTTCTCTAACGCAAAGGCCCCAATCAAATCGTGGAGATCGCCATGGAACCGCGCAATAAGCGAACCGCTCAGCAAGATCGGACCGGCGCGCCGGCTAGCGAGCAGCAGAACTGGAATGCGGTCGAAGGCGCCAGCATCGTGGCGGCCGAGGGCGAGGCTGATGGTGCGACGGAGAGGGACGGAACGCTTCCTGAAGAAGACGACGACAACGCTTACCAAAACAGCGACGAAGCGTTGCCCGATGACGAAGAGGAGCGAGTTTTGTCACGCGATCCTTCGAAGGAAGGAAGCCGCTTCGACGAAGTATGAGCCGAGCAGGCGGCTGATTGCCAGGTGCGAGGTTTTCGGGGACGTCTGTCTTGATCCCTAATCCGTCTGCGCGAGGAAGTTGCCGCCGATGCCGGGCAGCCTGTGGCGCATTCTCGCAGGCCAGCTTCTGCTGGCGCCGCCCAACTCCCAGCTTCGCAGCAAGACCGACGGGCGGTGGGCAGTGAGATGATCGAGGTCGGGCCGAGATCCGCCCATCTGCTGGTCCAGGCCGCGAAATGAGAACATCGCGTCCACCGGTTTCGGAGCACCGCTTGTCAGGTCACCCGCCACACCGTATTGCCGACATCGTCGGCGATCAAAAGCGCGCCGGCCCTGACACCAACCGGCCTTCCCCTCGCCTCGCCCTTTGAGGAGGCCGGTGAAGACGTCCTGCCCCATTCCGTTGGATGTTCGGCGCTGAACGGCACGAAGGCGACCTTGTAGCCCACGATCCCAGCTGCCGTGCGCGGACGGTGACCAGCATGGATGATTGGGATGGTCTGCGATTTGAGCCGTCGAGTTCGGAACTTGCCCCCTAGGAGCGGCGTCAGCGCTTCCTAGCGATCTGGCGGAGGTCACCAGAAGGCGAACCTTTTGGACACAAGGCGCCACATCTTCATGGCTTGGCCGAGAGGCCGCGGCTACAAGGTAATTCAGATCGTCTGCCCGCGCGTCTCGTCAAAATCGTACCAGCGTACGAAAGCTAAGAGTATTTCATATTGGCCGACGGCTAAATCGTCATCGTCGATCCGGATACGTTGAAGATCGTCCTTACCCTGACCTGACTTGGGCGCCCGATCTGAAACGCCCGCCACATCCAGGTGGCGGGCGTTCTATGAAACCTGACGATGACTCAACCGCGGTCGAGCTGCAGGATGGCTTCCCTTCATGGAAGCGGCAATACCAGCAGTGTGGCGGTCAGGACGTCAAAGCTGGATCTCGGCCCCTGCCTGTTCATCGAACAAGACTGAACAGCCCCGCGCAAGCGCCACCGTGGAAAGGGCGTTTGCCATCACCTCGTCCGACGACACGAAATCGCCGGTCAGCACCCGCAACTCTTCCACGCCCTCAGCCATCGAGACAAAATTTCCGACCACGCGATCGTGCCGGCAGGCCTCGACCACGCAAAGCAGATCGATCAGTTCGAAGCTGCTCATGTTCAGCCTCCGAAAAGTGCCCCTTGCTGGATCATGAAACGCATTGGTTGAACATTGCGTTCCGGCGGCCTCGAATTACCAGCCTGGCTCGCCGCTGCGGCGGCTGCAGTTTGCCGGCGGGGTTTGAGGGTCGTTCAACAACGCGACCGTCACGGTTCAATTATGCCGTTAAATTGCGGACCTTGCATCTGAAGGCTGCCTTCCGTTTGAAATCGGGGAGGGCCTAGCCGTATCCGCTGGCCCTCCGCAAAGGCAAAAGATTGCAGCGCGAATGAGGGGTTAGTTCCTGGTCGTCCTCGACCAAGCGGACCAACCATTCCTCACCGGCTTTTATAACTTCAACGGCCGTTCGCCATCTTGCGCTATCTCGCTTATCCTGCATGGCAATCTTCAAATTTGTAGGGCGGCGAAGTATCGTCCTTTCAATAAGAAATGCTGGTACGGATTCGTACCCATCGCTGGCGGGACTCGGCGGAGTTCGAACCGGCGTATACTTGGCGGGACCGCTCATACCGAACAGTGGCATTGCGGGCGCGCCCTGGGAGTTGGCCGTGCTTCCGCCTTTGCATGCGGAGGATGAAAATGTCACATACCAAAGGGGCGTCAATCGACAACGCTATCCTGCGTGCCTTTCGCCGCGCGATCTCCGAGAAGAAGATTCCGGAAAGCCAATGGCGCGACTTCGCCGCGCAGATCATCCGTGAATTCACCGGTTTTGACACCGTGGATCCGGACCTGCTGGATTGGATAGCGTGCAAGTCGGAACATGCTAGACCAAAGCCACCAAAATTCCTCGACCATAAGCTGGAGTGCCCATACTGCCTCACCATACGGCTGAGAATTCCCACCGACGCTCGCCCAGACACCCCGATTTTTTGCGATGATTGTGGAGCGTATCTGGGCACCTGGGATGAACTCCAAACCGATTTTGAGAGACAGGGCGGTCACCATGGCGTCTTCTGCCTAAACAAGGGCCGTATCCAGCGTGTGGAATAAAACAGGTTCGCATCATCCTGAGGGCCAAGCCCAACGTGGCGCGCCTACTTTTTTGCTGCCTTCCGCGACAAGCGATCCGCCAGGTACCTTAGTCGATCGGGAAGCCATTTTTCGACACGAAAGATTGGCAGACTGCGCAGGTGCCGTCGCAAGACTTCATTGGAAAATTGCCGTCGCAGCAATTCGGCGAGGTTGCGAGGATGCTCTCGTTCCATTGTAGCCACCTTTGTTCTCAAACCCGGCCAGCTTGGAATTGTTCCGGCAGAACCATTCAGTGCCGGTTCGAGAACGCCGCCCGCACTTTCGCCCACTGTTCGAAATCGTACCCAAGGATATTTCCGAAGCCCAAAAGCGACATTCGCAATTGCCGGCCGCGCGACTTGAGAGGATGGTGAGCGATCGCTTGCCGATTTGTGTGGGCGCAAGCGGCTGAGAGATGCGTGTGCTCTTGCCCCAAAACGGGAGGCGAGAGCATGGCTCAGCTTCAGCAATCCAGCATCCGCAATCGTCTGCTTGCATCATTGTCGTGCGACGACTTCGCGCTCGTGCAGCCGCATCTCGAAGCCGTCACGCTTGGGGTGCGTGAACACCTGTTCCGGGCGGAACAGAAGATCACGCATGTCACTTTCCCCGAATACGGCATCGCCTCGATCGTCGCCGACACGGAAGAAGGTCGCTTCGAGGTCGGCATGGTGGGATCGGAGGGGTTGGTGGGCACGGCCGTTGTGCTCGGCGTGGACCGCACGCCTCACACCTGCATGGTACAGGCTGCGGGCGAAGCGTTTCGCATCGGGGCCGATGAACTCCAGGCAGCGATGGACCACAGTGCCACGCTGCGCGCGCTGCTTTTGCGCTTCGTGCACACCTTCATCGTGCAGGTCAGCCAGACGGCCTATGCCAACGCCGGATACTCCATCGAGGACCGGCTGGCCCGCTGGCTGTTGATGACCCACGATCGTCTGGAAAAAGACGATATGCCCGTGACCCACGAGTTTCTGAGCGTCATGCTGGGCACGCGTCGTCCGGGTGTGACATTGGCGGTGCAGATGCTGGAGGGGACCGGTGTGATCCGGGCCACGCGCGGCCACGTCACGGTGAGAGATCGCGAGAAGCTGGAGCAGATCGCCGGCCAAGCTTACGGGTTCGCAGAGAAGGAATATTCCAACGTATTTCAGTTCCCGATCAAGCGAGACAGATGAGGTGGATCGTGCGCTACTTCATGAATGTTCGCTATCGCGGCCGGCTCATACCGGACCCTGACGGCGATGAGCTGGAGAACGAGGAAGCCGTGCAAGGCCATGCGCTTGCCAACGCCTATGATCTCGTCTTTCACACCCGCATGGACTCGCTCCGCAGCTGGTTCGACTGCAGCTTCGAAGTGACCGACGAGAGCGGCATAACTGTGCTGGTGATGCCGTTCGGCGAGGTGGTTTCAGAAACCTGATGTGGCATCGACCTGGCTCCCCTGGAAGATCGCTCAATATGTCCTCAACCTAACTGTTCGGATTCATACCAAGCCTTGAAGTGCGAAGAGAGCCCGCCCTAACGTGCTTCCAGGGAGGAGTGTTGATGGTCCACGATTTTCAAACAGTGGCGGTTGAAAGGGCTGCCGAAGCCTACGTGCTCTCGCGACGCAAAGCGCGGTTCCTATCGATGGCGATGGCGATCCGTGCCATTAGAACCCTCATGCCGGCTTGCACCGTCACCGACCAAATGTTGGAGGAGTTGTTCGCAGAGGCATGCATTGCTCACGGTGTGCCGGTCGCTTTCGACACGGCAACGGCCAGCGGGTTAGAAATGCGCCTCCATTCTTAGGCCGTTCCGCACGCCCCTGCAGAGACTTTTGCAACGCCTCAGGCACTTTGTGGACATACTCGCACTGTCCTTGGAAATTGCGACGACGACGAAGCTGCGCTACCGGCACCCGAGACGCCTTATGCCGACTGCGGCGCAGCGCCAGATCGGCATTAGGACGACGCGACGTTCGGGCATTCTCGGACAGCCGCGGCATATGGATGCGAGACGACGGCAACGCCAAGGTCTCAATCGCGCCTTGTGGACAGCAATTGTGCGCGACCAATCTGTGGATCGGCGACAACAGCAAGGGTGAACAGGCCGGCGACAAGCTGATCATTACCGGCGTCACAAGGCACGCTGGCCGGAAAGGCTTACGACCCCAAGCGAAACCGTACCTATTCAATGACGTTGACGGTGAAGAAGGGGGGGCTCACAACGCGAGGCTGCATAGGCGCAGGCTTGATTTGCAAGAACGTGCGCTGGACGCCGGCAAAATGATCTGCGAGACGGAATGAGCCGACAAGCCCAAGCTCCCACCATTGTGCTGTTCCGGCGCGACCTGCGCATTGGTGACAACGCCGCGCTCGCGGCGGCAGCCGATCGCGGCGCTCCCGTCGTGGCGCTCTATATCCTGGACGAGACAACCAAAGGTCTAAGGGCTACGGGAGCGGCCAGCCGCTGGTGGCTCCATCACTCGCTCGCGGCTCTTGGCGATCTGCTTCGCAAGGCTGGAGCGAATCTATTTCTGGCGCATGGACGCACCGAAGACGCCGTCGCCAAGGCGATCGACGCCAGCGGCGCGAATTGCGTGTTCTGGAACAGGCGTTACGACCCCTCGGAGGCGGGGGTAGATGCCAGGATGAAAGCCGCCCTGCGCGAGAAGGGGCTCACGGCGCTCAGCTTCGATGGCGCGCTCCTGCATGAACCTTCGCACCTCAAGACTGGGTCCGGCGGCTTTTACAAAGTCTACACGCCATTTTGGAAGGCGATGGCGGAGGAGGTCCATGTTCGCGATCCGATCGATCCCCCGGATCGATTGATGGTTGGACGCTTTCAATCCGCTCAGCATCTATTTCTGCCATAGCCGGCAGGGCGACCTCGTCGCGATCCACCTTTGGGCAGCGCCACAGCTACCTGATCCCTGTCGGCGACCGGCACGACGAGACTGTCAGGCAACACTGCGACAAGCGCTTCTACGTTTCGCCTTTCATAGCCATGGGATTGAACTATCGCTTTCGCATCGGCCTCCCCGACGAAAACGTCGCGATACACATCACTGCCAGCGATGACCAAGGGCCGCTGATGGTGGCAAGCTTCGCCGGCAAGCGGCGGGCGCTGAGCGATGCCAGTCTGCTGCGCGCATTCATCTCGTATCCTCTGCTGACACTCAAGGTGACCGCCGGCATCCATTGGGAGGCGTTGCGGCTCTGGCCAATGGGCATTCGGCTTCAGGAGCGCCCTGCCCCGCCCCACCACTCCATCACCCACGTCGCCATGGATGGACGGTTACGGGCAAAGGCCGAGCCTGATACCATTTGACAAGAGGCCAGGGCGCAGGCCGTGGTCTGCATTTCGTAGCGCCACGCCACATCGCAGGTAACACCAGGGAAAGCCTTCGGATCACCGGAGCAGCCAGATTTGGCAGCCCTGAGCCAGAAGGCTCTGAGACACGCCGAACGCGTTGGTTGGTGACGCGTCGTGCTCTTTGGCGACAAGGTGATACCTCGATACGCTGATGGAGAGCGCGCGTTGTCCGATATTTCGCGCAGAATTTCCCCATGGGTTTTGTGCGGATTCAAAAGATGAGATAACCCAAGTAACGAGTGGTTAGCCACGGCCTCGACTTAGAGGTGCCGACGGGGTTTCCGGCAGACGCCGATCAGGCCATTTTCTCAACATCGGGATTGCGTCGTTTTTACCAAGCGCCGACGTGCCTATGATCGGGATCATTGACGGCTCTGCCGTCTTTGCACTGTCTGTTTTCAGTGCCGCGATTTCATCATCACGCCGAGCAATTCGACTTTCTAGATTGGCGATGCGTTCGGTTAGGAAATAGCGACCGACGGTGAACCCTCCGGTTCCAAAAAGGACAGCGAAAGTCAGGAAGGCCATGGGGTTGGCGATCACCAGAGCCGCATTGGCCTGGAAGAATTCGATCAAGTCGTGCATTCCCGAAATCCTTTCAGTTCCTTGGTAGTCTGTGGATTTCCAACCTCACGGGTCCGCCCCGTCGCAACTCGTGCATAACAGCCCGCTCCACCAATCTTCTTTGCCATACCGCTAGATCAAGCTTGCAGGCTTCCCCTCCGGGATGTGACAAGGTCCTCCGGCACGATCGCAGCGTGTGCCAACTGCAAAGGTCGCCGAACGCCACGTCCAGTCGGCATGAATGTTCCCGTCTATGATCGTCTGCGGCGGAACCTCTACTTTGCGCGGGGACGTGGTCTTCTCCATGGCATGGCAGCTGTCGTATTGGGTCAGCAGTACGCCCGGCTGGGGCCGACTGGCGGCGTGCCATGCCGCTTGGCTCACCACGGCGTCGAGCGATTGAGTTTTGGTTTCGAAATGGGTCTTCTCTCGATTGCATACCTCGAACCGGAAATTGTCATGGGGGTGTTCACCATCCAGGGCACCCCTTGTGCCAGCCGCGAGAAAAGCCATTCGAGATCGCCGCGCGTGACAGAGCGAGTTTCCGCTTAAGTTCGGGATTCTTGGCCAGAGGCGTAAGCAAGGCAACCACAGTGTCACCACCGGCTGCGGTGATGGCCTGCTCGGGCCGCGAATTCCAATTCCGACATAGCTTCGTCGGCCGGCGCGTCTCGGCGCTTTCCCATAAGCCTTTCCTAGCCTAGACGCCGTTAAAATAAGGAATATATTCCTGTCAAGTCAAGAGGTGTTCTGGAGACAGGCGTCATGAACCCTATCACCGCGACAGAGCTGACGGCCGTCTGGATCCTGCCAGACTACCCGAAAGACCTCGATTTGGCGTTGTCACTTTCAGACGCGATGCGCCACCAGATCGACATCCACAAAAGAGAAAGCAAAAAGGTCGGCGCGCATCACGGATGGGCAATCACGTTGCGCCAGCGCCATCGGTCATAGACGAATGGTGGTGCGTCGCACTGCCCGATGACATCTGCACCGATCAGGACCCCTAAGATGACCACCAGGTTCTGCAGGACTCCTGGCACGGGCATCTGGTCGGCATGCCGCGCAAGCGACCGACCGGTGTCGGGGACTTCCAATCGTTGCGCTCCCGCCCACCGGGGCGTTTCTAGTCCCCGATTATAGGCGCTATGCGCAGGATCGACATGCTGGCGCAGCAGCGGCCGGCAATCACACCCCTGCCAGGCTCTGTTGTGGCAATGCACAGCCAAGACCCTTGGCCTAACCGGCTTAGCGGCGGCGCGGAGACTTCAAATAACCCCGTAGTTTTAGCCGTTCAAAGACGATTAGTTGTGTATGGTTTCAGACTGGGCGCCGAGAGAGGGCTAGAGGCATCGCGCGGCCTTTTTGAAATTGGCCGCAAGGCACGCGATTGGTGATCAGTCTTTCGGTCGAGGAGCAAGCATGATTGGCACTATCCGCATCGCTATTGTCGACGATCATCCGCTGTTTCGCGAAGGCGTGACGCGCAGCCTGTCGGAGATCGGAGGTTTCGAGATCGTCGGCGAAGGCGCGACAGCGCAAGATGCCGAACGCATCGCCTCGACGATGCAGCCTGACATATTGCTGCTCGATATCTCCATGCCGGGTGGCGGCCTGTCCGCGGTCGCAAGCATCCTTGCCGCCCATCCCGCCCAGAGGATCGTCATGCTGACCGTTTCGGAGGCCAATGCCGATGTAACCACGGCGCTGAACGCGGGCGTGCAGGGCTATATCCTCAAGGGTGTCGGATCGCGCGCGCTCGCCGATATCCTGCGCAACGTGGCGGGCGGCGAGAGCTATCTTTCGCCGATGCTGTCGGCGCGGCTGCTTTCCGATCTCCAGTCCCCGCAATCCACCAACGGCGCGGCGGACCGGTTGCGGCAACTGACCGAACGGCAAACGGAAATCCTGCGGCTGGTGGCGGAGGGGCTCTCCAACAAGGAGGTTGCCTTGCGCCTGGAGCTGCAGGAAAAGACGGTCAAGCACCACATGACCGGGGTGCTGTCGAAACTCAATGTGCGAAACCGCACTGAAGCGGCGCTCATGATGCGCGAGACGCGAGACCACCAAAGGAGCCATTGATAAGCAGTTTCGCGCGTCTCCTCTAAAAAAACGCCTTGAGCTTGATCTCTTAGAGCCAGGGTGTCCGGGATGGAATCAAGATGGAAATGACGCCTCTGGCGACTGCAATCCGGTGCCGTCGAGGTTCAGGACCAGTCCTTTGAGCGCTGACTGCGCCTGTCTTCACTTGCCTGAGGCAAGTGGTGGTTCGACGCGCACGACACTTCTGAAGCGGGCAAGGCCCTGTTTGCGCCGGCGGGAGAGTCTCAGAGGCTTCCGTCATGCCACGCTAGCCCAAAAGGCTTTCCAAACATTCGCTTGAACAAACCTTTGCTGTTCGACGCCTTGGCACTATGGTTGGCATAACCCAGAGGCGGCGGAGGGTTCGGCTTGCAACCTCGATCCGTTCGATTGCACCTGCTTGGACTGATCGCTGCTGCGATCGTGCCGGTCTGGTTATTTGCGGCCTATTTGCTGGTCCAATTCGCGCTTCGGGAGCGAGACCGCATCGAACACGAAGCTGTGCAGACGGCCAGGCAGGTTTCGCTCGTGGTTGAAGGCGAGCTCTTCAATCTCCAGACGGTCCTCAACGGCTTGTCAAAATCGGCTGCTCTTTCCAAAGGCGATTTGCAGGCCTTTCACGACCAAGCGGTCAATCTAGTATGGGGTACTGACCGTGTCATCGTCCTACGCGATCTCGGCCGCAACCAGCTGATGAACACCGAAATTGGCTACGGGACTAGCCTCCCACCCGTAGAACCGATCACCGACCATGACCGCCAAAGGTTGCAGACTTCGGGTCTTTTCGTCAGTGATGTCTTCGCCGCCGCGGGGTCGAAGGACTATCGCGTTGCCGTCGGTGTGCGGGTGCCGGCTCCCAAAGGCGAGGACCTTATCCTTTCAATATCTGTCCCGACTTCGCGCATCCGCAATGTAATGATGCCGGCAGTGCCAGAGGGCTGGACGGTCGGGGTTGGAGACCGTGAAGGCCACTTCGTGGCCCGTTCCAAGTTGCATGAGGAGATGACCGGCAAGCCCGGATTGCCCGAATATGTTGAGAAAGTTGTCGGGCGGTCCGGCAGCTTTACATCTCGCAATCTAGAAGGCATCACTCTTCTGGCTGGCTACTACAGGTCTTCGTATTCCGATTGGTTTTTTACAGCCAATTTGCCGCTATCAACGGCAAAGGCTCCGCTCTGGCGCTCCTTAATCGCAATTTCCGGTATCGGCCTCCTGTCGCTCCTTGTCTCCATGGCGCTGGGATATATCTTCGCCAAACGCTTCATCGGGGCTACGGCCCAACTGTCGGCGCGCGCCCAAGCGCTGGGCCACGGACAAAAGGTCGAACCTCTGCACTCCTCAATCGCCGAGTTTGCTACCATTGCCGATGCAATGGTTGATGCAGAGCGGGCCATTGCCACACGCAGAACCGAGTTGGAAGCGGTCTTGGATACTGTGCCTGCAGCAGTATGGTTCACCTATGATCCGAAAGCGCTTCAGGTTATCCGGAACCGCTTCGCGGCTGAACTGATGGGTTTGCCGACAGAAGCGTCAAAATCCTTTGGCCAGCCAGAGCACGTAATCGACACAGTGGCGGTTAAGGATGGTCATGTAGTCAGCCGAGAGGATCGGCCGCTGAGCCGTGCAATGCGCGGAGAACTGGTCGATCAGGAAGAGTTTGCTTACACCCTCCCGTCGGGGGTTGAACGCTTCCTGCTCTCAAGCGCACGGCCAATTCGCCATCCCGGTGGCGCGATCCTCGGCGCAGTACAAATCAGCCTGGACATTACCGAGCGCAAGCGCGGCGAAGAGCACCGAAGACTGCTGGCCAATGAACTTAACCACCGCGTCAAGAATACGCTTGCCGTCGTCCAATCCATTGCGGCTCAGACCATCCGCAATGCCACCAGTTTGACCGAGGCGCAACGAACACTTTCTAGCCGACTCATCTCGCTGGCAAAGGCACACGACCTCCTCACGCAGCAAAACTGGAGTGGGGCTGACCTGAATGACCTGATTTTGGGATCGATCATGCCGCACGTCCCGATTGAGCGGTTCCAAATCAGCGGCGAGCCGGTCTGGCTCCCGCCGAACATCGCCCTTTCGGTAGCTTTGGCATTTCATGAGCTTACGACCAATGCGATCAAATACGGGTCGTTGTCGAATCCCACGGGCCGGGTTTGCATCCGCTGGAGTCTCGTCAGTCACAAGCAGCATCGCTGTCTAGATCTGGATTGGCGCGAGACGGGAGGTCCACGCGTTGGCCCGGGCGGCCGCAAGGGCTTCGGGACACAGCTCCTCGAGAGGGTATTTGATTCCGACAAGTCAGGCAGCGTGGCGCTGAAATTTGAAGAATCGGGATTGATCTGCGAGTTTCGGGTAATCTTGTCTCATTAGATGGATAAGTGAGCGGACCGGGGAAGCGGTCGTCACGGCCGAACGAGCGCACCGCCCAATTGCGCCCACAGTCGATCACAGTCTCTTGACCTAAGACTTGGAGTTCCCGGTTCGCCATAGGTAACCATGGCAGCGCGGACGTCGTAACCAAGAATTGTGGCGTTAGCCACAAATTGAATAGCCAGTCCCAAGGTGATGTTGCTGTTTCTGGTTTCGGCGCCGTTGGGAAGGTCTACCACACCCTACGCACAGCTCGCTCCGTTCTGTCGGCCGTGCCTTTGGAAATTGCGCCGAGGTGGTCCGCGACCGCCCCCATGTCATGTCCTGTCGGGTAGCTGGTCCTTGGCTGTTTCGTCTCGGCGGCACCCGCTCCTGGTTTGGCAGTGGCCGGCGGTCGCTGCGGTGCATCGCGACGCCTTGAAATGCCGAGAGCTTCTCGTCACATTGAGATTAATGTATCGACGTCTCAAGGAAAACGATGTCTCGTTCGAGTGACGATGTGGACGCCCCCGCAGACACTTTGGTCGACCGCGAGATTGCCTTCCTGCTTGTCGAAATCGAGAGGGAAAAAGTTCCTGATCGCCTGGTGAGGCTAGCAGTGGAATTGCAGAAAGCACTACTAGAGAAGCGCCACGGTGGCACGAAGAACTGACTATCCGTGACGTTCGCTGTCAAGTTGCCCGTCTGCCAGAAGATTTCTTCTCTCAATCAATGTCTGGAGCGAGGATTCTCCCATGTACTCAAGGAGGCTGGCTCGGGCACGGCTGAGCCTGCTTTTGACCGTCCCCACCGCGCAACCGCAGATATCGGCCGTTTCCTCGTAACTAATACCCAAGACGCCGATCAGCATCAGGACCTCGCGTTGGTGCTCCGGCAGCTTCTGAATGGCGGCGTGGACCTCCTTGCTCTGGACAGTCCATTCTTGGGTCGCCTCTGAAATCGGTCTCAGCGACGCACAGCCAAGCAGGCCTGGCGCCTCCCTGGCTGCCAGCTTGATGCGCGTATAGTAAGTATTGCGCATAATCGTGAAGAGCCACGACTTCATGCGCGTGCCGGGTTTGAACGTGGCGATGCTGGCGAGTCCCTTTGTCAAGGTCTCCTGCACGAGTTCGTCGGCGTCGTCGGGGATGCGACAGAAGGTGCGCGCAAAAGCCCGCAGGGCAGGTATGAGATCAACGATTGAAACCTCGTTGGTTCTCTCATCGGCCAAACGGTACCTTTCGGATGACACCGGCGAGCTCCAAAGGCTGTCCAATCTAGGCCCCTTAATGCAGGGGAATTTGGATCGTTCCTCAGCTCGCGACACCTCCTGGAAATTTACCAACGGGTTCGCATGTTGAACGTCAAAACCGGCGCTGCCCGGCATGAACTCCCTGGCTGTTCAGAGTCCGCGACGTCAGGTCGCCCAGCAAAAGGCCGACCTTGTTAATTGCTGTGGGAACCTCGCAGGCCCGATGAAGTTGGGAACCTTACCCGCAACGGGCTCATGAACAAGGAGAACATCGCAATGGCAGCTACGAAGAAGGCAATCGCCAATAAAGGCCTTGAGGACATGTTTCTCGATGGCCTGAGAGATATCTATTATGCAGAGAAAAAAATCCTGAAGGCGTTGCCGAAGATGGCAAGGGGCGCGGAGGACCAGCAGGTCACCGCCGCCTTTGAAAAGCATCTTGCGGAGACCGAAGGCCAAGTCGAACGGCTGGAAGAAGTATTTGAGATTCTCGGCACGGCGGCCCGAGGCAAGACCTGTCCGGCCATCGATGGCATACTCGAGGAAGGATCCGAGATTCTCGAGGACTACAAAGGCTCGGTCTCTTTGGACGCCGGGCTGGTTGGCGCCGCGCAGGCCGTCGAGCACTACGAGATCGCCCGCTATGGCACTTTGATTGCGTGGGCGACATCTCTTGGTAGGGATGACGTCGCGGAACTGCTCAACGCCAACCTGGAAGAAGAAAAAGCCACCGACGAAGCACTGACGTCGCTTGGCGATGCGGGCGTGAACGACCGAGCTGCCGAACAGCAGGCCGCCTGATCCGGTCATTCGAGGGGTCCCGTTTGGGACCCCTCCCCGCCGGATTCGTTTCGTAGGCCCTTCCGCGTCGACGGACATCCTCCACGTAGGCCCGGGCCAGACGCGATGAGACAAACGACCATCGGCTCACCTAGTAGTCGCGGTCGACGCCCAGTCCTTGCGCCACGGTCGCTGGCGGAAGTCATCTCGTCGAGGCCCTTTTCGGTAGCTGGACTTACCGGCAGCACGGTCCCGATCGACTTTCCGGCTGGCAGACCCTGCACCGTCCGATGCTTAACGCAGATTGCGCCGGCCGCCGCGAACAACCCGCAAATAAAAACAGCCTGCGACTTTCTCCGAGGTGTGGCGGCACCGAGGCTGGTATCGGACGCCCAAAGGGAACTTACCCTCGGGGTCTACGTTCAATGCCGTGCGGCGTCTTTCCTGGTGTCGCCGCTGGCATGCTCGGCCCGCGCTGTGCTGGGAGCGCGGGCCACCCAGGACACTAAAGGCGCGGCTCGACTGACCAATGCGGCTTTCCAGCCCCGGCAGAGAGCGAGGAAGCGGCTATTCCCTTCTGCGTCCAAGCCAGCTGACTGCGCGATCGGAGCCTTTCATGCAGAGCGTGATTCGTGGTGCCAAAGGATCTAGCGCCTTGAAGATCGACAACGAAGTTCCCCACACCTCCGAGGAGGTGGATGATCGCGTCCTGGCTGACGTCGTGACGGCACTGTATAGGCGCGTCAACATTAGCCACGACTACGACATTCCATATATTGCCGGCTACAGCGACGACGCGAAGACCGTCTACATCGACCGGCACCTGCCCCGGACACTGTCTTGGAGGGGACGGAACTTCAGGCTAGCGCGGTTCTTGGTAACGCACGAAGTCGTCGAAAAAGCCTTGCTCGACGAGCTACGGCTCCACTACCTGCACGCGCACCAGATTGCGTTGCGCGCCGAGCGCGACGCCGTGCGAGGGGCGGGTCTAGCATGGCGAGCCTACCAACGATTGATGAAGGCCCATGAAAAGCCGATCGACCAGGAAAAGCTGACACGCGTCCCGGCCGACTTGGATCTGACGCCATACGAGGATTTGGACGACTTCAGGACGCTTGAACGGCTTGTCAGAGCGGCGCACTGATGGAAGACGAGTCTTGGAGGAAGCGCGGTACCTCGCCTCCGAAGTTTCGCGAAGCGCAATACTATTCGCCCCCCGAATGATCACCCGCGACCCAGTCGGTACGAACCGGGCCGCGAAGATCTACTCAACGGATAGACCAAAGAAACTTTAGTTTGCAATCATCCGTTGTTTGTCGCGCGCGCTTGCGTAAGTGCCTTTTTCATAGGCCGGCTGCGCATTAAACTGCTCTTTTGTAAAATTCGTATATAGGTACCTATTTCCCGACTTGTCCGTCATGAACTTGAGGTTGTCCATGCCAATGGCCACCTCCTTGGCGCCTATCCCGAGGAACCCACCGACATCGATAAGGACGGCGTCGACTTTCTTGTCGCCCGTCAGGACAACGTCGCCGATCTTTCCAACCTTGGCGTCGTTGGCGCCATAGACAGTCGTGCCGACCAGATCCTCGGCCCGGACCTTGTCGATCGGGACGGCGGTCAGTGCCGTCTTGTCGACCGCCCCGGTGGTGGTTGAGTCAGGCGCCACTGTCGTTGGTGCGGGGGCTGTGTTGGAAGCCGTGGTTGGATCGTAGGCCTTCGAATCGAAGTTCGGCTGAGCCTGGAGATCTTCCTTGGTGGTCTTGATCACGAGCCAGCGCTTGCCGTCCTTTTCGGCCCACTGGGCCTTGTTGAAGTCGAAAGCGACATTCTTTTCGCCGATGCCGAGAAAGCCCCCGACGCCGATGATGAGCGACTGGGCCTTGCCGTCCTTCGCAAGGAGGACGTCATTGACCTTGCCGATCGTCTGAGCATTAGCATCCGTCCCGTTATAAACTGAAGCGCCGATTATTTTGGAAGCAAGGCTGCCATTTGGGGCAACCGCGGCGGTTGTCGCAGCATTGTTATCCGCGGGCGCCGATGTCACGACGTTCGCGGCAAAGGCCCCTGAGGCAATTAGGGTTGCAAGTGCGGTGGCGGCAGCGAGAGTTTTGTAGCTCATTGTGGTTATCCTTTGTGTTGTTGTCGCGCGCGCCCTGCCCGTTTTCCAGACAGGACGGCAACTTGATGCATCACAACGGGATGCGTTGATCGAGGTTCCCACGACACCCGGCAGCCGAAGAAGGGGTCCCTGTGAGGCGCTGGCCCGAGGAAATGGGAGCCCCCTCAGCACAAGTTGTTCACCCCTGAAGGTGGGTTCTTGGCAAATCGTATGCAGGCAGCGACTTGGAACGATCGTTTATACGGCGCGTTAGGTCCGGTTACATCGGGGACCTGTTATGAGTGAACTGCCGCTGACTGAACTACCACAGGCGGGAACGGTCCCAGACAGTAACCTCGACTATCAGGATTTTTTCGAAAACGGGGCCATAGCGCTCCATCTGGTGAGCGCGGATGGCCTAATCTTGCATGCCAACAAGGCGGAGTTCGATCTCCTAGGCTATCGTCCAGAGGACTATATCGGCCATGACATTGCGGAGTTTTATCCCGACCGGGACGTTATCGTCGACATTTGGAGTAGGCTTTCCCGTGGTGAGAAGATTGCCAGATATCCGGCGCGTTTGCGAGCCAGCGATGGATCCATCAAGCACGTCGAACTCACGTCGAGCGGTCACTTCCGCGACGGTAAGCTGGTCAACACCAGATGCTTTACCGTCGATGTAACCGACCTTGAGCGGACGCGCAAAGAACTCAGGCGGCAGGACAACACCTATCACCAGATTCTCGATGGCCTTCCGGTCGCCATCTACACGACTGACCAGAATGGGATCATTACCTACTACAATCGAGCCGCTGCCGATCTGGCAGGGCGGGAGCCTCAGGTCGGCAAGGACAAATGGTGTGTCACGTTCAAGCTGTTCACCACCGACGGCAAGGAGCTGCCGCACGACGAATGCCCGATGGCGATCACCCTCAAGGAGAACCGGCCGGTCCGCGACCAGCAGGCTGTAGCGCAGCGTCCGGACGGGTCCTTTTTTCCGTTCATGCCCTACCCCACACCGCTGCGCGATGAGCAGGGCCGCCTCGTTGGCGCGGTGAATATGCTGCTCGACTTGACGGACCGCCAGCGTGCCGAAGAAACCAGGCAGCACCTTTCGGCGATCGTGGAATCCTCATTTGACGCTATCATCAGCAAGGATCTCAACGCGATCATAAAGAGCTGGAATAGAGGCGCCGAAAAGCTCTTTGGCTATTCCGCCAGCGAAGCGATCGGCAAGTCGGTCACCATGCTTATCCCTGATGACCACCTGGACGAGGAACCTCGTATCCTTGAGCGCCTCCGCCGTGGGGAGCGCGTCGACACATATGAAACGATACGTCGGCGCAAGGACGGCAGCCTGGTGCCGGTATCGCTGACCATATCGCCTGTGCGCAACGCAACAGGGCAGATCGTCGGTGCCTCAAAGATTGCGCGCGACATCACATCGGCTAGGGAAAACGAGCAACGTATCCGCACGTTGATGCGCGAGGTCAATCACCGGGTGAAAAACCAGTATTCTGTTATCCTGTCGATGATACGGGAGACCAACAAACGATCGGAGACGCCCAGGCAATTTGAATCGCAGGTGCGCGAGCGCATCATGGCGTTGTCGCGCTCCCACGACCTGCTTGTTTCGGCCGACTGGAAGGGCGCGGCCATCAGTGAGCTGTTGGCGGCGCAGGCCCAGCCATTCCCACGCGGTGAGATCATCAATATGTCGGGCCCGTCGTTTGTGCTTGGTCCCAATGCGGTCCAATATCTCGGAATTGCGTTCCACGAACTCGCGACCAACTCGGCGAAATACGGCGTACTCTCGGGCGATGACGGTCAGATTTCTGTTACATGGAGTATCACGGGTTCGGGAGCAAAGCGGTTGTTTCACCTGACCTGGGCCGAAACCGATGGGCCGCGTGTCGGCACCATCGCACACGGCGGCTTTGGAAGCGTGGTCCTGAAACGGGTTGCACCTGAGGCTGTGGGTGGGCACGGAAATCTTGAATATGGTCCGCAGGGGATCACATGGAACCTGGAAGCGCCGTTGGCCGGAGTGGATCCTTCCGTTGCCAATCAGGACTAGATGCATGAAGTGAGCTTCCTGGCGATGGGCATCCTTCACTCGTTTCGCCATGCGGCATCTCCAGCCGGGACCCGTTGCCGCCCTCTTTCAAAGTCGGTCTGCGGGCCGTCCAAACGGCTGAGAATTCGAAGCCCTCTATAAGCCCAGCGCTTGACTGTCAGGAAATCGTCGACGCTAGCTGCGCAGCGGTTGCGTTAAAACGCAGAACCTCGCGCCCGATATCGCCCCTGTCCGAGAGTGAGTCGCCGACAAGACCGGCGAGCCAGCGCCGAAGCAGTGGTAACGGCTGTAACCGCGAACTCAATGCCAATGACGTGCGGAAAATCATGCTCTGCTCCACGGCGTCGGAAATGGCCTTGTCCCTGGGCCAGAATCTCTTGGCGCGGCTTCTCCAGATAAAGCGCCCCCTGCCCATCAAAGCGCCGGCCGACAATGGGCTGTTGAGGCCGGAAGCGACAATCCGCGAGGGTCTTCAGGGCCTTTGGCCTTGGCCCGACTATGCTGGCTGCCGTCCAGCACCGCCAGAAGCTCACCCTGGTCGGCGATTGGGCGCTCGATCGCCATCTTCGTCTGCGGCGATTTCGGAATGGCGATCGTCACGCATCATGTGCGTTGCAACGGTATGAGGTCCAGTCGAGCTCAAACTTTTGCGCTATATACCGGCAAATTTTTCATGCCCTAAACGACTGCGGACGTGCCCGTCCCCCTCCCCTTCCCGAACCTTGGCTCTGCAAGAACGCAGCGGCCGCCTTACACATTGGCGACCTTTCGGCATTCGACGCCGCCAGTGCCGAACTGCCGAGACAAATCTTCACACGCAAATCCTACCCCGCCAATTTCAAAACCGAGACCTCCGCGACATCCGTCGCTGAATCCGCGTCAACGTAGCGGTCCTGGCAACATCATCGCGGCTGCGATTCCCGTTGCTTATCGAGTGGTCGCTTCCAGCCCGCGCAAATCTCTGTTTTCAATATCGTTCTGCGGTGTTTTTACTGCGGTAAATTTATGGATGCGTTGCGCGCGGTTGGCCGTGGTCTGGCCAGCGTTAACCTTTTGTTAACCCAAAACTTCTTGCCGGTAAGTCCGAATCGGAGCTTAATGGCGCTTCTTGTGGGCATTGCTAACAAAAAGCGCCAATTCAGGTTTCGACGAGAATGAATGTTTCCATGCGGCTGCCACGTTTCGAGTTCGATGACAAAATCCTCGAACAGGGCGCCGAGATTTCCCGGCGGTTGAACCAGCTCCGGATGGAGAAATTTCCGCCCAATGCGACCAAGACGCTGCGCACATTCTCGATGGCGGAGGTCGCTCACTACCTCGGGGTCTCGCAGAACAATCTGAAGCGTCTGCATCTCGAAGGCAAGGGGCCATTGCCTGACCAAAGTCCTTCCGGCCGTCGCTCCTACACGGCTACACAGATGCTCGAGCTCAGACAGTTCCTGGACCAGCATGGCAGGACGGAAGTCAAGAAATACGTTCCGCACCGCAAGCTTGGCGATAAGCTCCAGGTGGTTGCGGTGGTCAATTTCAAAGGGGGCAGCGGCAAGACGACCACGGCTGCCCACCTCGCCCAGCACCTGGCGCTGACCGGTCATCGGGTTCTTGCGATCGATCTTGATCCGCAAGCTTCGCTGTCCGCACTGCATGGCTTCCAGCCCGAGCTCGATCGCAACCTCTCGCTTTATGAAGCGATCAGGTATGACGATGAACGCAGATCGATCGCGGACGTGATCATACCGACAAATTTCCCCGGTCTCGACATCATCCCCGCCAATCTCGAGCTGCAGGAATACGAGTACGACACGCCACTCGCCATGCAGGACAAAACCTCCAATGCCGGCCGCCAGTTCTTCACGCGCATGGCCAAGGCGCTGTCGGAGGTTGACGACCGGTACGATGTTGTCGTTGTCGATTGCCCGCCCCAGCTTGGCTATCTGACTTTGACTGCAATGTCGGCGGCGACATCGGTCCTCATTACCGTGCATCCGCAGATGCTCGACCTCATGTCGATGAGCCAGTTCCTGCTGATGCTTGGCGGCATATTGAAGACCATCAAGGCCGCCGGCGCCGCGATCGAACTCGACTGGTTTCGCTACCTGATCACGCGCTACGAACCGACCGATATTCCGCAGGCGCAGATGGTGGGCTTCATGCAGTCGATGCTTGCCGGCCAGATCCTGGAAAACCCGATGTTGAAGTCGACGGCGATTTCGGATGCGGGCCTCACCAAGCAGACGCTTTACGAGGTGGAGAAGTCTGCCTTCACCCGATCCACATATGACCGCGCCCTGGAGTCGCTTGACGCGGTGAATGCTGAGGTCGTCACACTCATCCATCGTGCGTGGGGTCGCTCGTGATGGCGAACTTTACGGCAGTAAAGATGGGCTATTTTGTTCGTAAAATCAGATCGCTAGCCTTGTGTGGAGGCGGTTGAATGGCCCGCAAGGATATTTTCGGCAGTGTGATGGGTCCCGTCGCTGCGGTGGCCGATAACAAGGATGTATCGGGGTATGCCGTTCGTGGTGCCTCCCGTTCGATCATGCAATCCTTCGAGGAGCTCTCCAAGAATTCGGTCGTCGATCTCGATCCTGCCATGGTTGACACCTCGTTCGTCTCGGACCGCCTGGAAGAAGACGATCAGGCGTATCAGGAGTTGCTGTCGGCAATTCGGGAAAGAGGCCAGGATTCTCCGATCCTGGTCAGACCGCATCCGGAGGTTTCAGGGCGATTCCAGACAGTATTCGGCCATCGCCGCGTCAAGGTTGCCCGCCAGTTGGGAAGGCCCGTCCGCGCCGTCGTCAAGAAGATGGGCGACGAGGACCATGTCATCGCCCAGGGCCAGGAGAATGCCGCCAGGGCCAATTTGTCCTTCATCGAAAGGACCCTGTTTGCCGATCGCATTCTCAAGCGCGGCCACACCTCGGACACGGTGAAGTCCGCTTTGGCGCTCGATGACACGACCTTCTCGAAGATGCGCTCCGTGACCGGCAATATTCCCGAGCCAGTCATCGTGGCGGTTGGCGCGGCCAAGGCCGTCGGTCGGGACAGATGGTGGCAACTGGCCAAGCTCATGGAGCATCCAGGGAACGCGGGCAGGGCGGTAGACTATGTGAAGAGCGCTGGTTTCGCGGGGCCAAGCAGTGACGCACGATTTGCGCTCCTTTTCGACTTCCTGAGCGCGCCGGCGAAACGCTCGCGGGCTGCGCCCAAGACACGAGAAAAGGACTGGGCGCCGCAGGACAGCTCGGTGCGGGCCAAGATCACCGACACCGGAAAAGTGTTCACGCTTGCCCTGAAAGCGAGGGAAGCCTCGCCGTTCGGTGCTTTCATCACCGAACGGCTGGACGAGCTTTTCGAAGCTTTCCGGCAATCGGAAATGTCAAAGAAAACGGGAGACTGAAACCGCAAAAGAAAAAGGCCCCCGAACGTCGCCGTCGCGGAAGCCCTTCTCGTCTGTAGCAAGCTGAGAATCGCACTTCCCCGAATCACTGTCAAGAGTCGTGGCGCCGTTTCAGCGAGCAGGTTTCTTTTGCCTTCGTGAAAGGTGAGGGAAATGGAGAGTGGGTTTGCGACGACGCCCTTTGGGCGGCGGCCGATGACGCTTGCCTTGGTGAAGGCCAATGCCGCGTCGCGGCAGATTCCGGAAGGGGCCACCGTTGAGAAATGGCAGGTCTACCGGTGGCTATGCGAGGGCAAGTCGATTGTCGGCGTTGGCGATCGTGCCCTGGCGGTGCTGAGCGGGCTGTTGACGTTCTATCCTGACGACCAGATCAGCGAGGAAAACGGCTTGATGGTCTTCCCGTCGAACGCACAGCTATCTTTGCGGGCGCACGGCATGGCCGATTCAACGCTGAGAAGGAACCTGGCCGAGCTCGTGAGTTGCGGCCTGATCATTCGCCGCGACAGTCCGAACGGCAAGAGATTCGCTCGCAAGGGGCAGGGCGGTGCTGTCACGGAAGCCTTCGGATTCTCGTTGGCGCCTCTGCTGACACGGGCCGCGGAGTTTCAGCGCGCCGCCGAGCAGGTCCGCGCCGAGTGCCTGGCGCTGAAATTGATGCGGGAGCGGATCACGCTGCATCGCAGGGACGTCCAGAAGCTGGTCGAGGCGGCGATCGAGGAAGGGGTTCCTGGCGACTGGGGCGGCGTCTGGAGGCGGTTTCGGTCCATCGTGGATGCAATTCCGCGCCGGGCAGGGCGGTCACAGCTTGAAGGGATCGTTGCCGAGCTGACCGCACTCCATGATGAAGTGGATAGGATGCTGGAAAGCTTTACGAATTCCACGAATCCTGGCGGCAATGAGTCCCAAACTGAGCGGCAGCAATCTGATTCAAACACAGACTCCATTTTTGTATTTGAACCGGCTTTCGAAAAAAGCAGGGCGGCCGTTGAGCCAAGACCGGCACCGGACGAGCGGTTGAAAAGCTATCCGATTGGACTGGTGCTGAGGGCCTGCCCCGAGATTGCGGACTATGCCGTCGACGGAATCGCCAACTGGCGCGATTTGATGCTCACCGCGGCCCAGGTGCGCGGCTACCTTGGCGTTTCACCGTCAGCCTATGAGGAGGCTTGCCATGTGATGGGTCAGGAAGTCGCCGCGATCGTGATTGCGTGTATTCTGCAGCGGGCACAGCACATCAATTCGGCCGGTGGCTATCTGCGCGCGCTGACGGAAAAGGCGAGGGCAGGGGAGTTCTCGGTCGGACCGATGCTGATGGCCGCGCTCAAGGCCAACGGCGCGGCAGCGAGGATGACGGGATGATTGGTTCCAGGGTTCTTGGGGCAGGTTGCTCGGCGCTGCTCAAGGGCGCCTGGATAGGTTACGGCATGCGACCACCTATCGGCGGCGGGCTCCGGGCTTGAAAGCTGTCCGGAAATGCCATATCTTTTGCACAAGAAACATGACTCCCGATATGGTGGATAAAGGCTGTGGGCCAAGCACTCAAGATAGCCGAGCAGAATGGGCCTCTCATCTTGTCCTATATGGACCGGAACGGGAAGATCGCGATCGAGCAGGTCGCGGATGGGTTTGGCATGTCCAAGGGTCAGTTGGCCCAGACCGCCGGTCTTGCGCGTGAGACACTCTATCGCTCGGAGCGAAGTGCTGCGGTAAAGACCCAGGGGCGTCTGCGCGAAATGCTCGAGATCATCAGCCGCGTGAGCGGTTGGGCAGGCGGCAAGGAACAGGCAATGGCCTGGTATCGGGCTCAGCCGCTTCCGGCATTTGGCGGACGCACTGCCGAAGCGCTGGTGAAGGATGGCAAGGCCGCCGCGGTCCGTGATTATCTCGATCACATGGCCGTTGGTGGTTTTGCGTGAGGTTCGTCAGAACCTGTTACAGGGCACACGATCCACGCTGGGCATTCAAGCCGACTTCCGGTGATGGAACGGCGATCAGAGGCGCCCGGTTCAACCCCAAAGGCGTGCCGGCCCTCTATCTGGGGCTGACAATCATGACGGCGGTCAAGGAAGCCAACCAAGGCTTTGCGCACCGGATCAATCCCTGTGTCCTTTGCTCCTATGAGGTCGACTGCGACGACATCGTGGATCTGACAACGGAAGAGGCCAGGGGTGAATTCGCCATCGCGCTCGAGGACATGGCCTGTGCCTGGGCGACGGCTCTGGGCGACGCAGAGCGCCCGGCGTCGTGGTCCATCTATGACCGGCTGCGGTCTCGCCATGTTGCTGGAATTGTGGTCCCAAGTTTCGCGCCAAGTGCCCAGGACGAGGATCGTAACCTGGTCCTTTGGGACTGGGGTCCGGACCTTCCGCATAAAGTAACTGTCTTCGATCCGAGCGGCCGGTTGCCGAAGGACCAGTTGTCTTGGTCATAGCGTGCTCGTGGAAGGGCAGGGGAGGGGACTGGTCCCAGCCTATAATCCGCTTGCCTTGGTGAGGTTGACACGGAAACGGTCACGCCGGCGCTGATAGCGGCGGGTCATCTCGGCGGAGGCATGGCCAAGCTGCTTTTGCACATATCGCTCGTCGACCTCGGCCGAGGAGGCCAGACCAGCACGCAGCGAATGGCCTGAAAACTTCATTTCCCGCTCGCTTTCGGACAAATCGCCCCGCACGCCTGCGGCCAGTGCCGCACGCTTGACCAGCCGCGCCACTTCCTGGGCGTTCAGCCGTTCGGCGCCGACGGCCTTGCCTTTACCGGTCACGCGGCGGAAAACAGGCCCGTGCACGATACGCCCGAGCTTCAGCCAGGTCGTCACGGCAACCACGGGGCAGGTGCTGTCGGCCGATCCAAGACCGATTTCGACTTCGCGCCAACCAGTCTTGCCACGCAAGGTCACCAGAATGCCCTTGTCCAAAATCTCGAGCCAGCCGGACGAATCCTCAGTCTGGTCGCGGGCCACGTCGAGGCCGACGATTTCGGAGCGGCGCAGGCCGCCGGCGAAGCCCAGAAGCAGCATGGCCCGGTCGCGCAGACCGCGCAGGGTACCGCGATCCAGCGTCTCCAGCATCGCGATAAGATCCTCGGGCAGAATGGCTTCCTTCTGGGCCGGGGGTTTTGCGTGGGTATTGCGAATGCCGGCAAGCACGGTTGATATGTGACGATCTTGTCGGTCGAGCGGGAGGCCACGCTGGGCAAAATTCCATGTTAGCGATGAAAGGCGCCGTTCGATCGTCGAAACCGCTTTCCTGTCCCCTCCAGATCCAGAGGCCAGGGCCGTGATATAGAGCCCGACGACCTGCGGATCCGGCGGCATGGTGTCAAAAGACTGACGCCGGCACCACGCCGAGAAATGTTTCCAGTCGGCAGCATACGCACGACGGGTGTTGGTTGAACTCGCCGCCTCGATATAGTCGCGGGCGCGGCCGGCGAGCGCGTCAAGATGGGCGGGAAGCCGCTCCATGCTGTCTGCCATAGGGGAGGGGGCTTTCTCGTGCTTCGCCGGGCGCCCCATCTCCATGACCAGGTCGATGATGTCGGGGAGATCGTCCTCTCCGGAAGCCACAGTGGCGTCCTGACCATCCTCAGTCATTGTCATGCTGCCTCGACATCTGTCTTGGAGAAGGCATTGCCGGCCTGGTGAACAGCCGCTGTCTTGCTGATGCCCCGGCGGCGTGCGAGCTCGTCGGCGGGGGCGACGGTTGCGGATTTTGGAGGTTCAGGGGCAAGACAGGCTCCTTGGGTCTACCTTTCCGGCAATTTCTACCTGAATCGGCAAGCTTGTCCAGAATGAGCGATAATGCAAGATTATCATTCGTTTTGTCACGCCGACAGGCTGTGCGTTTTGGTGCAACAATCATAGCAAAAAGCGCACCGGCGCTTTACTCTCCAGATCATGATTCGCCTCGATCCCGCGACCGCCAGCTTCTCTGCGCCGCCCTCCGTTCCGGCCTGGGCGATCACAAGCTCCGGCGCGCCGAGCGACGGCGGCGCCGCCTTCCGGGCCGGGGCCGCCCTGGGTGCCCTCGACACGCTCGCCCGCGCGCAGCCTGCATGGGCCGGCGCTTGGCGGCAGCGGCTGGCGCTTAGCTGCGCCGCCGCCAGCATGCGGCTTGCCGGCCGCGCCGAGGACGCCGCCGCCTTGCGCGATGCCTGGCATTTGCGTCCCCCAGGTGGTGATCCCGGCCCCGCCGGCGCCGTCTTTGGCGCCTGGCGGCAGTTGGCCAGGCAGCCGCCCGCCGCTACTCCTGACCGGCTCGGAAAGATACTTGACCAGCTTGGCCTCCATTGGGACGGCGGGGCGCTCGCCGATCTTTGCTCCCAGGTCGAAAAACTCGGGGTATCCCAGCGTCCGGCGCCGTTCGACGCCGCGGCGATCGCCACTGAGGTCGTCGCGATGCGTCCGGATGCCGAACTCTTTGGCTGGTGGCTCGCCGACCTGGTGCTGGCGCAACGCCTGGGCTGGCCGCAGCCCCTGCCGCTCCTAATGGCGCAGGTTTTTGGACCATCCTTTCGCATCGGGGCCGGCGGTGGCCGGCGCATCCGGCCCGGGGACAAGAATTTTGAGCGGGCGGTTTGCGTCTCGCTCGTTGCTGCCACCGCAGACGCCTGTCGGTTGGCCGCCGAGCTGGCACGCCGGGCCGAAAGGCTCCTGGCGGTGGCGCCGAAACTGCGCGCCAAAGGCGCTGGCGACGTAATCTTTCTGCTGCTCAGTGAAGACGCCATCTCTGGATCGCTGACGACGAAGAATCTGTCGCGCTTTGCATCGCGGCGGCTGTTCGAGCGGCTGCAACAACTCGAAGCCGTGCACGAGTTGTCCGGCCGCGCAAGCTTTCGACTGTTTGGGCTCTAGCGATGAGCGAGGCCGCCCGATCCGAACGCCCGCGGGGCAAGGATGATGTCCAGCCGATGCTGGTCGACACTGAGCTTGAGCACCTGCCGCAAGAACTTCGCTGGCGCGAATGGATGGGCCGCGTCGAAGCGGTGATCTTCGCGGCAAATGAACCGGTGCCGCGCGAGGTGCTGGCGCGCGTCGTCGGTAAAAGCTGCAATCTTGAGCTGATCATCGACGACATTCGCGCCGAGCTCGCCAGCCGCCCGTACGAGCTGGTTTCGGTCGCCGGCGGCTGGCAGCACCGGACCAAAAAGGTGTTTGGCGACGTCATCCACGCCGCCTTCGGCCAGCGAAGCGGCAAGGGGGAAAAAGAGCTGTCGCAGGCGGAGGCACTTGTCCTAATGTGCATCGGCTATTTTCAGCCGATCACCCGGGGTGAGTTGTCGAGCTTCTTTGGCAAGGAAGTGTCGCGCGATCTGATCGGCGTGCTGCGCGCGCAGGAGCTGATCGCGTCGGGGCCGCGCAGCCCGCAGCCGGGCGCGCCTTACACATATGTGACGACCAAGAATTTCCTGTCGCAGTTCGGGCTCGACACGCTGCGCCAGCTGCCGGATTTCGAGGCGCTGGAGGATGCCGGACTGCTGTCGAAGGACAAGCTGCTGGCCGGCGATATCCCAGCCGGGCTGGCTAGCGGGGAGGGCGACGGTACGGACGATGTCGTTGAGGACCAAGCGCCGTGACGCGGGCGTCAGCTCATTGTGATCCCAGAGACAGTAGATCACTCACGGCCAGGACGACTGGTCGTGCGGCAGCCGGGGATCGGGATCATGGACCGTGACCTTATCGCCTTCGACAAGATTGGCCCGAACGGGACACATAAAGCGCTTCGATGCCAGGTAGGTTGAAACGACCGCCGTCCATCGCCGCGCCTGCACCGCTTGTGGGCAGGAAAGCCCATTTGGGTGTCAGATAGCGATGGAAGATCTCGTCGGGGCCGACGCGGGTGACTTTCACCCGCGCGCCCCATTCTCGTGATCCGGATGAAGGCCAGAACCGCTTCGACCTGACCGTCAGCGACGAGTTCGGCCGCCGTGTGATGGCCATAGTCAGCGATAGGTTCGTTGCGATACCAGTAGATCGCCTTGTCGACGGCGCCGGTGAGCTCCGTCGCGGCCGAGATCTCCTTCACCATTTCGCGCATCCGACCCTGCAAGCGCTCCGATGACGGCTTACGAAGCGTGTTGCCTTGGCGCTGGCCCGAACGGTTCCGCAGCATTTCTGTCCACACGTTTCCTGGGTCGCGAACTGCGCGCTCAATTTGATCGAACGTCGCGGTCGCCGCCGCACCCGTCGCGCACATGCCCGGCCTATGAAGAACTCGTCAACGCAGTATGTTCAGCGACCGGAGATCTGAATGGCATTTCGATTCGTACACACCGCCGACATTCATCTAGACTCCCCGCTGCGCTCGCTGGCGTTGCGCAACGCCGAGCTTGCCGAGCTCGTCGGAGATGCCAGCCGCCAGGCATTCACCGCGATCGTGGATTTGTGCCTTGCGGAGCGTGTCGATGCGCTTGTGATCGCCGGTGATCTTTACGATGGCGACCAGACTTCGATGAAGACGGCACGCTTTCTGGCATCCCAGATGGCGCGTCTCCATCAAGCTGGCGTCACGGTCTACATGATCCGCGGCAACCACGACGCCATGTCGCGGATTACGAAGCAGCTTGTGTTGCCCGACACGGTGATCATTTTTGGCGGCCGCTGCCAATCCGTGATCCAGTCTGGCCCTGGGGTGGACGTTGCGTTCCATGGTCTGAGTTTCGCCAGCCCCAAGGCGCCCGAAAGCCTGCTGCCCAAATATGCCGCGCCGCAAGAGGGAGCTGCGAACATCGGCATTATGCACACGAGCCTGGCCGGCTCCCCAGGCCATGACGTTTATGCACCTTGCAGCGTCGCCGACCTGCACGGCCACGGGTTTGAGTATTGGGCGCTTGGCCACATTCACGTTCGCCAGGTGTATTCCGGTGCGAGCGCGACGCTCGTCATGCCGGGGATTCCTCAGGGTAGGGACGTCAACGAGGCAGGCGAGAAATCGGTCACGCTGGTCACTATCCGCGATGATCGCTCGGTCGAGATCGAGGAGAGGCTCACCAGTGTCGCGCAGTTCGAGCGGGTGAGTGTCGATCTGACCGGGGTGTCGGAATGGGGCGAGGCCATCATTCGTGTCCGAGCAGGGCTGGAGCAATTCCGGGAGGGTGCCAGGTCGCGCTACCTTGTTGCCCGCCTTCGCCTGGTCGGCACGTCTGCCCTTTCATGGTCGCTGATGCGCGACCGGGACTTGGCCGTCGCAGAAGCCGAGCAGGCAGCGGAGCAGGTGGGCGACACCTGGGTGGAGAAGCTGGAGTTTGATCTTTCGGCTTCCGCTGTCGGGGGTTTGGGCAATGTTGCGGATCCCACTTTGGAGCTCGCTCAATCAATGCGCTCCAATGCGAGCTCGGAAGCATTTCGCTCCGAAGCGCGCGAATTCGTGTTGAAGACGATCGCGGACCTGCCGCCCGATGCGCGGCGCTTCGCCGGCAAGGACGAAGCAGGGCTCGAACAGTTTCTCGACGATGTGCTTGCCGGAAGCGTAGACCTGGTCACGGCCCGGCTCAAGGCAGGCGCGACGCGATGAGATTGCGTCGCCTTGACTTGACCCGCTATGGCAAGTTTACCGATAAAGCGATCGACTTCGGGGAGAAGCCGTCTTCGGCCCCGGATTTGCATATCGTCTTCGGCCTGAATGAGGCCGGCAAGTCGACAGCGCTTTCCGCCTATTTGGATCTGCTCTTTGGCATCGAGGAGCGCAGCCGCTATAATTTTCTGCACGAATACAGCTCCATGCGCATCGGCGGGTTGCTGGAATTCGAGGGACGGACGCTTGCCGTCTCACGCACCAAAAGCCGCGGTAACTCCCTGCACGACGCTGAAGGCAGGCCGCTCAGCGAAATTGCCATTTCGGCAAACCTCACGGGCTTGTCCCGCGATGCCTACAGCAGCATGTTCTCACTCGATGACGAGACGCTGGAAGCGGGCGGCAGAGCGATCCTTGAATCGCGTGGCGATCTCGGCAAGCTCCTTTTCACTGCCAGCGCCGGGCTTGGGCATGCCAGCGACGTCCTGGCTGCACTGGATACGGAGGCAGACGGTCTTTATCGCAAACAGGCCCACAGCACCGAAATCGCCTTGCTGAAGAAGCGGTTCGCGGAGCTCAAGTTACGCAAGGAGGCGATCGACACGCTGGCCTCGACATTCGAGGCGCTCGAGGCGGAAAGGGTGGAAGCACAGGACAAGTATGACCGCAGCCTGGCTGAACGCGCGGTCTTGTCGGCGCGGCTCGCCACGATCGAACGATATGCGCGCGCCGCGCCGCTCCTTGCCGAAATAAAACGCAAGGCAAGCAGGCTGGCTGAGCTGCCTGACATGCCGTCTCCTTCCCGGACCTGGAGTGGCAGCGTCGCGGAATTGATCGATCAGGATACCCGTTTGAGAACCCGCCTCCAGGCCAACGCCGATGAGATCGAGCGCGCGAAGGCAAAGATCGAAGCAATCGCTGTCGATGAAGCTGTGCTGGCGATCTCGGAGCAGGTGCGAGGACTTGCCGATCGCAAGGCGCGATATCTGTCCGCGGGCATGGATCTGCCGACCCGCAAGATGGAAGTCCAGATGCTCGACCAGGTCGTGGCGACTTGTCTCGCCGCGCTCGGAAGGTCGGCCGAACAGGATCCGTCCCGGCTCACTCTGCCTGCCTTTGTGGTAGGCACCCTTCGCAATATGGTCGAGCAACGCTCCGGGATCACGACGAGCCTGCAGATGGCCCGCGATGAAGCCGCTGCCGCGCTCGACCGGCTCAACGCTGCGCGAGGCCGAGTTGGCGAGGAGAGGGCAGTGCCCGAGCCCGCAAGAGCCAGACTGATGGCAGCCGTGTCGGGGGCGAAGCAGAGTAGTCACACACGCGAAATTCGAGAGGCGCGCGCCGTGGAGGCCGAGCGGCAAATAAGGCTGGCGGATGCGATGCGGCGCCTCCAGCCGTGGTCAGGAGATGTCGACCTACTTTCGAAGATGTCGGTCCCGCCGCCGACGCAGTTGGCTGCCTGGAAAACACTGGCCGCGGACCTTCGAAGGGACAAGGCAGTCTTCACCGAGCGTCTGGCTGAGTATGAACAAAGTCGGATAACTACTTCGTCATGGTTGGCTGCTGTCCGCGCCTCGGCCAATCTCGCTGACGATGAAACAGCCGCAGCCATACGACGTGAGAGAGACGAGGCCTGGCGAAGTCACCGGGCGGACCTCAAGGTTGAAACCGCGGACCTGTTTGCCACAGCATTGGCCAAGGATGATCATGTCGGGGCTGGACGATTGGCCCATGCGAGCGAGCTCGCAGATCTGCGCGCAGTGAAACAAAAGGTTGCCGAGACCGAAGCGGCAATTGAGCGCGCAGGCTGCCAGCTCGCCGGGGCGTCGCAGCGTGCAGAGATAGCGTCCGCTGAAATCAAGGAGGCAGCTAGCGCCTTACTTCAGGATTGCCAGGCACAGTCGCTCGACCTTTTGATAGGACTTCTCGAAGAGCGACTTTCCGCACGCGCTGACGCGCTTGCCTCTTGGGATGACATTCTGCTCGCACGCGCACGGATTGAATGCGCAATAGCCGAGGGAGAGCGGATCCCTCTCGCATTGGCCTCGGCTCTTCAAAGCGTTGGAATTCAGCCGGATGCTGGTGAGCCCTTGGAAGCAACGGTTGTAGCCGCCGACCGCTTTCTCGATAGGCAGGCGAAGGTCGATGCCGAACGAGCTGAAGCGCTGAGGAGCATCGCCGCGAAAGAAGAGGAGCTGGCCGCCAGGCGGCTCCCTGTTGAAATTGCCGAAAGGCGAGAGGGTGCATGGCAGGCCGAGGTCAAGGAAACGCTGAAGGGCACTTGGCTCGAAGAAGGCATTGCCGGGACAGGACTTGGCAGTGTGCTCGACCAGTTGTCGGAGCTGTCGAGGGCCCTGCAGGATCGTGAGGCCATGCGCATCCGCATCCTGAAGATGGAGGCGGACAGGACTGCACTTGCCGAAGAGGTGGCCAGACTCGGTGCGAAGGGCGGCGAGTGTGTGAGCGACGAGGCGCCAGAGCAGGTTAGCGTCAGGCTGACAGAGCGTCTCGAGCAAGCTGAGCGTGCTCGAGAGGCGAGGGCAAATCTCCTCCTTGATGTTCAGACATTGCGCGAGGTTCGGGAGGCGCTGAAAGGCGAGGTCGGGGCAAACGACACGACGAAACAGGAAGTGCTGGATGCCTTTGGGGTAAGAACTCTGTCGGAGGTCTCAGAGCGCGATGAACAGCTTCGCGAGCGAGACGGCCTGCAGAGCACCGTGGCCGAGCTAGAAGAACGGCTGACGAGCGAGCTCGCCCTTGAGGACTTCGCCCAGGCGCGCTCATTGCTGGAGTGCCTCGATCTCGGCGAGTTGGCAATTGAAAAGGCCGAAATCGAGCGGCGCCTCGCTGACCTCGATGAAGCATTGCAACAGCAACTCGTCCGGCGTACCCGAGCGACCGACAAGCTCGACGCGATTGGCGGCGACAGCCAAGTTGCCCGCATCGATGCCGAGCGCCGCACCGTGCTTCTCGAAATCGAGGAGAAGGCTGCCCGTTATATCGAGTTGAAACTCGGTGTCATGTCGGCGGCAAGCGCGCTCCGGGTCTACCGCGAACGCCACCGCTCTGGAATGATGAGCCAGGCCTCCGACGCCTTTGCGCTGATCACGCGCGGCCAGTACACAGGCTTGACGACCCAGCCGGTAAAGGGCGGTGAGGTCCTCATCGCCACGCAGCGGGATGGCCAATCGAAGGTCGCAGACGCTTTGTCGAAAGGCGCGCGTTTTCAACTCTACCTGGCTCTGCGCCTCGCCGGATATTACGAGTTTGCCAAGCTCAGGCCGTCCGTTCCGTTCATCGCCGATGACATCATGGAAACCTTTGACCATCTCCGGTCGGAGGAAGTTTTCCGACTGTTCAGTGAGATGGCTAATGTGGGCCAGGTGATCTACCTCACCCATCATAAACACCTGTGTGAGATTGCGAAGTCGGTTGTCCCTAACGTGGTCATCCACGAGCTCCGGTAATTCAAACGGCATTGTTGCTGGCGCACATTCTCGAAAAAGTAGAATCGCCAATGACCGCTTTGCGCCACATGTCGGCCTAGAGATCAGTTTGGTCTAGTGCTGAAAGCAGACGGCGACAGCACCGGTGGCCGTAATTGCACCGGAACGGACGGCAGCCGAAACGCGCGCTGGTGGGCTTCCTGGCTTACTGTTTGATACTGGGGGAAGGCGGCTTCATCATCACGCGCAACTGCATCTTGTCGATAGTTGCGACGATGGCAGCCGCCAGCGCTTCCGCCTCATGGATCAACTCCGGCCCGTGAAGGCCGTTCACCGCTTCTTCGCTCGGCAGCACACCGGGCGGGCAGTGTTCCTCGATCGTGCGCCGGATCAGCATCAGGGCTGCCCGGCATTCATCGGCGTCGACCTTTGTGGAGTTGAGCCCTTCTCTACTGAACGGTGGAGATACCAATGGCGAATCTCGGAAAATTGGCGCTCGCGATGCTCGGCGTTCTAGCCTACCAGAATCGCGACAAAATCGGCGAAATGATCCGTGGCGCGGGCGATCGTAATCCAAACGACCCGCAAGGCGGGCTTCTGGATCAGTTTTCCAAAGGCGTCTCGGGGACGGCGCTTCGAGATATCCTTGATCGGTTTAGAGGTGTGGGGGCAGGATCAAAGGTCGACTCGTGGGTAGGCACTGGGCCCAACCAGCCAATCAAGCCAAATGACGTGGAAGCGGCAATCGATGAAGACACACTGACATCGCTCTCGATGGAAACTGGACTTTCGCGCGAGGAACTCATCAGCAGGATCACCCGGGATCTGCCCGAGGCGATCAACAAGATGACGCCAAATGGTGAACTCCCACCCCTGCCCAAGCAAAGCTCCAATGCGATAACCCTACTCGACGACGTGCCCCCGAGTAGAACCGGGCAAAACGATGTCTAGAGTAACGACCATGCCCCGGGGAGACCCGCTGCCTCGTACGGGCTCGGCAGTTGATCTAACTGGGCAGGGCTATCATGGCGCCAAGGCGACAAACGTAGTTGCCGAATTGGATTTGCTGGCTGCCTTACTCGATTCCCGCTGGCGCATTACGGGGACATCCATTCGCTTCGGATTGGATGCCCTGGTGGGTCTGGTGCCTGTCCTGGGAGATGCGGCGACAGGCATCGTTTCGGTTTACATCGTGTTGCGAGCCCGAAGCTGCGGTGCTCGAAAGACGTTGGTCGCCAGAATGTTAGGGAACGTACTGCTTGATACCATTGTAGGAAGCGTCCCTATTCTGGGCTCTTTCTTCGACGTGTATTTTAAGGCCAACAATCGCAATATCACATTGCTTCGTCGCCGCCTCCAACGTTAAGCGCGACTTGGTGCCCGGCGGCCCGACCTGATTGCGGCTCAGTGTTCACCCACGGAACCTTATTGGTTTAACGCACGTTTTCCCGCCGAACCAATTTCGGTTCCAAGGAGAAGGGGAAAATATGGAAAATCCAGGTGTCGGTTGGATAGCGGCTGTCGTCATCGGCGGTATCGCCGGATGGCTGGCCGAGATGTTCATGAAAAGCAACATGGGCGTGCTCATGAACATCATTCTGGGAATCGTCGGCGCCATCGTCGCCAACGTCCTTCTTGGGTTGCTGGGTGTATCCTTGGCCGGCTGGCTTGGCTATCTTGTCTCCGGTTTCATCGGCGCATGTATTCTGATCGCCGTGGCCCGAATGATCAAGCGCTGAACCAAGCAATCGATCTTGCGTGCAGTCTGACCTATGATTGACGCGTGGTCTGGTAGGATCACGCGTGTTTTTCCCACCATCTGGCGATGTTATTCTACTTGCCAGTGCACCCGGGCGGCATGACGAGAAAGGCACGGAACCTTTCGCGTTGCCGGCTCTTTCACTCAAAGCCAATTCGGGCAAGGAGCATTTTGTAATGAAAACTCTAGCCGATATTTTCGAGCATACACTGCAGGACATGTATTATGCTGAGAACGCGATTACCAAGGCGTTGCCCAAGGTGGCTGCGGCCGTCAAGGATATGAAGCTAAAGCAGGCAGCCGAGGACCATCTGGAGGAGACGAAGGCGCAGATCAAGAAGCTCGAGCAGGTGTTCAAGTCGCTAGGCATGAAGGCTTCTGGCGAGAAGTGCGACGCGATTGAGGGCCTCATCAAGGAAGCCGACGGGCTGATCGAGGAGGCCTCAGGAACGGCCCTCGATTCTGGCCTGCTGGCCGCCTGCCAGGCGGTCGAGCACTATGAGATATCTCGGTACGGCTCGCTACGGGAATGGGCAAAGGATCTTGGGCATGATGAGGCGCACAAGTTGCTCAGCGAGATCCTCGACCAGGAAAAAGCCACCAACAACAAGCTGACGAACCTAGCTGTTACTTCTATCAACAGGACAAATTGATCTCCGGCCTTTCCTGCTGTCCTAGCGCTTCCAGGGAATCGCGCAGGCCAGCCCGGTCTGCGAGGCAGGCGTTAACGGCATTGCTGTGATTGAAGAATGGATGATGCCGAATAGCCAGCGCCGCGGAATGACATATCAGATCGGGGCCGAGTACCGACTACCTCCACAATCTGGCGATCAGCTTGCGGTTCGGGATGATCTCAAAGCCGGCGTCGATTGATCGACGTTTTCGGCTGATCGAAATGCCGCTTTGAGCCGCATCGGCCTGGGGATCGGCGGTGGGAATGTCCTCAAGGAGCGCGGCCTCGACGATCACCCCCTTCGACTTTGTGGTGCGGCGAAGCTGGTCAGCATCGATTCCGGGACGCGATAACGGCGGCTTTAGCTAAGCCCAACGCCAGCCCTGAACATTCGCCTGCTTAGGAGCCATGTTCCAGAATGACCGCGATGTGCCGATTCCGGTCAAGCGGGCGTGCAAAGCGGCCCCCTCACTCGTAAAAATACTTGTTGAGACACGCGGGCTTTGAGGGTGCGCTCAGGAGCCTTAATCGAGCCTTGCGAATTGGACCGCGTGGCGATAGCCCGCCGCGTCCGATTTTCACGGGATTGTTTTTGAAGACGCGCGAAAGTCCGAAGATTGGGCTTCCAGCGGTCTTAACCCAACCGCCTCGCCCGCGTCCCTAGGCCAAACTTAAAGCCAGTGGGACAAGACAAACCTGATCCGCGGCTTCTCTACAGGCCAGGCGACTGGCGAACTTCAGGAGATCCTGGATGGCCGCTGCTGCCATGAGGCCAACGCGCTTGTCCTGGATATCGGCGAACGTCAGTAAGGATAGATCTTCTTCGGCAATGCCTTGAATTTGCCCCAGAGCCGGGATCGCCTGGCTCGAATGCACCGAGTCGCCGAGGTCGATGTCGCATTGCATGCGCTCTCCTTCACGTGAAGGGAACCGCAATGCTTCCCGGCAGTTAATATGAGTGGATGAGCCGATTGGCAGCCTGTTGAGGCAAAGGCATCATGCGCGAAAATCAATCAGACGTCTTCGATCTGTTTTCGGAGATATATTCCAACGCGGCCCAGGAAGAGATCAGCCTCCAGCAGTATCTGTTAGCCTGCCGCGAGGACAAGGCCATGTATGCGTCGGCCCCGGAGCGCATGGTCGAGACGATCGGCGAGCCAAACCTGGTCGATACCAGCAAGGACGAGCGGCTCGGCCGCATTTTCTCCAACCGCACCGTCAAGGTATATCCCTCCTTTTCCGACTTCTACGGAATGGAAGACACGATCGAGCGCATTGCCGGATATTTCCGCTACGCCTCGCAAGGCCTCGAGGAGCGCAAGCAGATCCTCTACCTTCTAGGCCCGGTCGGCGGCGGCAAATCCTCGCTCGCCGAACGGCTGAAGAAGCTAATGGAGCAGCGCCCGATCTACACGCTCAAGGTCGGCAACCAGATCAGCCCGGTCTTCGAATCGCCGCTCGGCCTTTTCCATCCCGACCGCATGGGCGATCTGCTGGAAGACAAATACGGCATAGCTCGCCGCCGCCTGAACGGACTGATCTCGCCCTGGGCGGCCAAGCGTCTGGACGAACTGTCCGGCGACATCTCCAAATTCAGCGTCGTCAAGCTGTTGCCGTCACGGCTCCGCCAGATTTCCATAGCCAAGACGGAGCCCGGCGACGAGAACAATCAGGACGTCTCGGCGCTGGTCGGCAAGGTTGACATCAGGCAGTTGGAGAACTTCAGCCAGTCCGATCCGGATGCCTATTCCTACAGCGGCGGCCTGAACCGGACGACGCAGGGCCTGCTCGAATTCGTCGAGATGTTCAAGGCGCCCATCAAGGTGCTGCACCCGCTGCTGACGGCGACCCAGGAAGGCAGCTACAACGGCACCGAGAATTTCGGCGCGTTCCCCTACCAGGGCATCGTCGTTGCCCATTCCAACGAATCGGAATGGCAGCAATTCAAGAACAACAAGAACAATGAGGCCTTCCTCGACCGCATTCTCGTGGTCAAGGTTCCCTATTGCCTTCGCGTCACCGAAGAAAGGCAAATCTACGAGAAGCTGCTGCGCGAAAGCGAGCTGGCGAACAGCCCCTGCGCGCCCGAGGTGCTGGACATTCTCAGCCGCTTCACCGTCTCGACCCGCCTTGCCAAACACGAAAATTCGCCGCTCTACACCAAGATGCGCGCCTATGACGGCGAGAACCTCAAGGAGATCGACCCGAAGGCGAAGTCGGTCCAGGAATATCGCGATGCCGCCGGCGTCGACGAAGGCATGACCGGCGTCAGCACGCGCTTCGCCTTCAAGATCCTGTCGCAGACCTTCAACTACGACACCAGGGAGGTCGCAGCCGACCCCGTGCATCTGATGTACATCCTCGAGGAGGCGATCAAGCGCGAGCAATTCCCGAAGGAGACGGAAGCCGCCTATCTCGAGTTCATCAAGTCGGAACTCGCAACGCGCTATGCCGAGTTCATCGGTCACGAGATCCAAAAAGCCTATCTGGAATCCTATAGCGAATACGGTCAAAACCTTTTTGACCGCTACATCGCCTACGCCGATGCCTGGATCGAGGATCAGGACTACAAGGATCCCGATACGGGGCAGATCCTCAATCGCGACGTCCTGGACAAGGAATTGTCGCAGGTCGAAAAACCCGCCGGCATCGCCAATCCCAAGGACTTCCGCAACGAAGTGGTCAAATTCACCTTGCGCGCCCGCGCGCGCAACAATGGCCGCAACCCGTCCTGGACGAGTTATGAAAAGCTTCGCGAGGTCATCGAGAAGCGCATGTTCGGCCAAGTCGAGGACCTTCTGCCGGTGATCAGCTTCGGCTCCAAGCAGGACAGCGTCACGGAGAAGCGGCACAACGAATTCGTGCAGCGGATGGTGGAGCGCGGCTATACGCAGCGGCAGGTCCGCCGGCTGGTCGACTGGTACATGCGCGTGAACAAGGCGGGTTGAGCGACGCCCGAACGGTGCCATGCCGATCTTCATCGACCGCCGCCTGAATCCGAAGGACAAGAGCCTTGGCAATCGCCAGCGCTTTCTAAGACGCGCGCGCGAAGAGCTCAAGCGCAGCATCCGCGACAAGGTCCGCGCCGGCGGCATCGCCGAACTCGACCGCGAGCATGTGGTGCCGATCCCTCGCAAAGGCACCGGCGAACCGAGCTTCGGCGACGACAAGGAAAGCGGCCGGCGTCAGCACATCCTGCCCGGCAACCGGACATTCAGCTCTGGTGATCTTATCCCCAAGCCGGGCGGCGGCGGAGGCTACGGTTCGGCCGCGGGAACCACCGAATCCGAAGACGACTTTCGTTTCGTGCTGTCGCGCGAGGAAGTGCTCGACCTTTTCTTCGAGGATCTCGAGCTACCCGATCTGGTCAAGCTCAACCTCAAGCAGGTACTGAGCTTCAAGCCGAGACGGGCAGGTTTCGCGGCAAGCGGGGCGCCGACCAACATAAATGTCGGACGCACGATGCGAAACAGCCACGGGCGGCGCATCGCGCTCAGGCGCCCCAAACAGGCGGAGCTCGACGCGATCGCCCGCCAGATTGCCGAGCTGGAAGCCAAGCCGGCAAGCGCCCTGGTGCGCGAACGCATCGCCGCCCTGCGCGAGGCGCTTGACCGGCTCGAGCGCCGGCGCAAGCGAATTGCCTATGTCGATCCGGTCGACATCCGTTTCAATCGCTTCGATCCCCAGCCTCTGCCCAATGCGAACGCGGTCATGTTCTGCCTGATGGACGTCTCGGGATCGATGGGAGAGCGCGAGAAGGATCTGGCCAAACGCTTCTTTGTGCTACTGCACCTCTTCCTGACACGGCGCTATGAACGCACCGACATTGTCTTTATTCGCCACACCCATTTGGCCAAGGAGGTGGACGAACATACCTTCTTCTACCACACTGAAAGCGGCGGCACCGTCGTCTCCACCGCCCTCGAGGAAATGCACCGCATCATCGAGCAGCGCTATCCGGTCGCCGAATGGAACATCTATGCCGCCCAGGCCTCCGACGGCGACAACTTCGCCGGCGACTCCGAGCGCTGCATAGAGCTGCTCGACCGCAAGCTCATGCGGCTTTGCCAATATTTCGCCTATGTAGAAATCATCGACGAACGGGAAAGCCACATTTTCGGCGCGACCGAGAACGGGACATCGCTTTGGCGCGCCTATAACGCCATCGACGGCAAATGGCCAAACTTCCAGATGAGGCGCATTGCCGCCCCGGCCGACATTTATCCGGTTTTCCGCCAGCTGTTCGCCAGGCAGCCTGGTCTACGCAAGAGCGCGTGAGGGACTTCGGCAATGGTCAGTCAGGCGTGCACGTCCGAACTGCTGTTTTCCGGGTCGGACTGGAATTTTGCGAAACTGTCGCGAGTGTACGAGGAGATCGAGTCGCTCGGCCTCGAAGAGCTTGGTCTCGACATCTATCCTGTGCAGATGGAGGTCATTTCTTCTGAACAGATGCTCGACGCCTATTCATCTCTGGGCATGCCGTTGATGTATCGGCATTGGTCGTTCGGCAAACGTTTCCTCTACGACGAACTTCTCTACCGCAAGGGCGCTCGCGGCTTGGCCTACGAAATGGTCATCAATTCCAATCCATGCATCGTCTACCTGATGGAAGAGAACACCATGGCCCTGCAAGCCCTGGTGACGGCGCACGCAGCACTGGGCCACAACCATTTCTTCAAGAACAATCATCTCTTCCGCCAATGGACGGATGCCGGCGGCATCCTGAGCTATCTGGATTTTGCCAAGAGCTACATAGCGCGATGTGAGGAACGGCATGGCGTGACCCCTGTGGAGGCGATCCTGGATTCCGCCCACGCGCTGATGGAGCAAGGCGTCTTCCGTTACCGGCGGCCGCCGAAGCTGTCATCGGAACAGCAGCGCGAGGGGCTGCACGAACGCCTCGAATACGAGGAGCGTTCATTCAACGATCTCTGGAGAACGCTGCCGCCCTCGCCGGGAAAGAGCAAGCAGGACGCCACCGACCAAATCCTTGCAGAGCGGAAGAAGTCGCTCAAACTTCCGGAGGAAAACCTGCTCTATTTCCTCGAGAAGAACAGCCTCGTCCTTGAGCCTTGGCAGCGCGAAATCATCCGGATCGTGCGGATCATTGCGCAGTATTTTTATCCGCAGCGGCAAACCCAGGTGATGAACGAAGGCTGCGCCACTTTCGTGCATTACACGCTCATGAACACGCTTTTCGACCGTTGCCGCATCAGCGAGGGCGCCATGCTCGAGATGTTGCGCAACCACTCTAACGTCATCTTCCAACCGGCCTATGACGACCCCCGCTATTCCGGCATCAATCCCTATGCGCTTGGTCTGGACATGATGCAGGATATCCGGCGCATCTCCACCGCGCCGACTGCAGAGGACCGCGACTGGTTCCCAGACATAGCCGGCCGCGGCGACTGGCGCGATACCTTGCTCGATGCCTGGGCCAACCATCGCGACGAATCCTTCGTCCGCCAATATCTGAGCCCGGCTCTGATCCGGAAGTGGCGGCTATTCATGCTGGCCGACAACGCCGACGAGCCGCACTACGAAGTCGCGTCGATCCACAACGAGCGAGGCTATGCCAAGATAAGGTCAGCGCTTGCTCAAAGCTACGACGTGGGAGCGAGCCGGCCCGACATCCAGGTGATTGACGTCGATCTCCTGGGCGATCGGCGTCTGAGGCTTCAGCACACGGTGAAGAATGGTCTCATGCTCGAGGGCGGAAGCCGCGACGCGACCTTGCGCCATATCCGAAACCTTTGGGGCTACGAGGTCAGCATGGTGGCAGTGGATGCTGAAACCGGTGCGATGCTCGGCGAACGCTCGACAAAGGAAGTTTGAGATCACAGCCCGCCACTTGTGAGCGGAGCGTTTTTGCGTTGCGACCACAGAAACAGGCCATAACTGAGGCCAGAACGATTGCTCGCGCTAGAGTCGGTCAGCCTGTGCTTCCGGCTCCAGTGGCTCATGCCGGCCCTCATACTGCCGAGTTCCGCCGATTTAGCGTGTCGCGGTCGATAACCCAGACGCCACGCGCTCGCTTGCGCTTGAGAAAACAACGAAGGCGAATACCAGGACGGCGGCAGCCACGATCAGTGAACCTACGGCGACGACGGGCTCGATTGCCGTATAGCCTTGGTGAAGCATCAGATACAGAGCTGGCAGCATTACCACCAATCCGACGTTGTAGAGGCCGTAGTGGACCATGGCGGTTCTCCGCGCTGCCTTTGCCGGATTAAGAGCGTAGTAGCCGCCAAAGATTGCGCTTGTGACCCATCCGAGCAGATTGATGTGTGCATGTGCAGGAAATGCACCGTGGTCGCCCGAGATTGCCATCTGCAAGCCGGCGCCGATCCCCAGAATGAGCCATACGATAGCTGTCTTAAAGAAAAGATCTGAGACCTTAGGCATGACACTTCCTCCCCAGAATGCCGATTTCAACAAGCTGATATTAGGTGTTACTGAAAAAGCAATGCAATCGAAATCCAAGGACCCTTCCACAAAACCACGAAGGCAGGAAACTGGTGTGAGTTGTACCCCGAGATTGTCGAACTTACCTGACCGCGATCGAGTCTCAACGGCGACGCAGTCTTTCGGGTGACCTACAGGCCACCGAGCCTTGCCGGCACGCGACAGAGCAAACCCAAGCCTGGCAAGAAGCGTTACGACGCGCGGGGCGTATGGCCGGTTGCTAAAGGCCAAATATGAAAAGCCCGGCGCGGGGGAGGGCCGGGCTTTCGTTGTATGAGAGCGTCGCACTACTCATAACTGGCCTGCGACGTCGTACAAAGTATATTAGAATTTATAAATAATCAGTTTCCGAGTTTCTGCGTCTACCGCACCCCGGCGGGTCGTTTAGGCATTCTTGCCAAATCGGCATTCCAGCGCGTCGGCATCCGCGCGCAAAGCAGCTCACGCATCATTATTCGGGCGGCGGACACTCGAGGTAGAGAGAAACTTGGCCGAGTTGGGGGCGGGCTTGGTCCGTCGAAAACGGACCGCGCCCGCGCAATTCTGGTCCCGTGCGACCGGCCACGCGCCTGGCGGAGCCTACTCACTTGCTTCCCGGCCAGACATCTCTTCTACGAGAATCCGGAAGAAGACGTGTGGCAAGCTATGTGACGCGGGTGGGATCACAGGCTTGAGCGCACCGGGCTCCCACCAGTCCGCGTGCTTGCTCAACACTGACCATGCGTGATCGCGCTGAAGCTTGTGACCGATCTGGTCAGGCAGTTCTTCGAAGCGGCCGTCGACAATCACGCTTTTCCATCCGCGTCCCTGCGTGTGTTCGACAACGTGGGCGCACACCGAGGGGTTGGCACGCATCCAGTCGATCTTCTTTCCCGGTAAAGAGAACGCGTAGAGGTGACTGTCGGCGTAGGCGTAGTTGAAGCAGACGACGTAGGGTTGTCCGTCCTTAGCGCATGCCAAATGGCCGACACGATTGGCAGCCAGCAATTTCGTGCATTCCAAAGTAGAGAGCGTGCGGACCAGCATGATGCGACCCTCTATCCTGTTACATTTCACACCCTTGGCAGCTGAGCTCGCTATGACGTGGATCAAATTGTGCTAACTGAGCCGACATGCCTTTGCCGTGCTAACCAATCCTGTCGAGGGAGGCCGAAAGCAATGCTTGGTATGATCGCTACCTGCATGACATTCTAAGGCTGACGGGACTGGTTTCGGCCTTTCGATCCGATCTCGAGCTCATATCCGGAGGTTTCCGATGACCTGCCTGTTCGCACGCCTTGTTCGAAGACCGTCCTTGAGGAATTGCGGGCAATCCCGTGGGCAAGTTGGGACGACGAGCTGCGAGGCCTAGCGGGTGCCGTTCCGTTTCGTTTGAGGAGCTTCTTGGCGGCCAAAGTGTCACGATCTTCGCCAATGGCGCCGATGCTGTGGAATTGTGGGACGAGCTTCCCATTTCTCGCCTAATCGCGACGGAAGGCATAGACATCACCTTCGCCGCCACCTTCGCGAAGGATACACAATTCGTTCTGCACGGAGTCAACACCGCCCCGCCGACCGGCGCGACAGGCATGAAAGCTCGCATGGGCGTCGGCGTCGGCTGTGCGGCCTCGACCGGATTTGTCACGGTCTATCAGTTGACCGGGGAAAACACCTACACGGCCACCGCCGTCAATGCGGCGGATTTCAGTGGGGTCTCCAAGCAATATCGGCTTGTCATTGACCCGGGCTCCAGCAGCCTCAAGGTCTATAATGGGCCGCTGCTCGGCACGGTGGCGCTCACAACGCCCTATCTCGGCGGGTTCATGGGGCTGCGGTCTAACGTCAGCGGCAGTAGCCCAATCATTTCTGACTTGCGGTCTATTGAGCACTAGGCCCGAGGACAGGAGCGGTATCCAGCGCCATTGCCTCATCTCTGTGCGGTGACCGGTGTTCCCAAGAACTTCCACCCCACCGGGTCATAACAGTGCCCGTTGCCGTGGTTCCATCCTGAATAAAGACGGGCTTTCTGGCATAGGAATAATGCCACTCGCCGTCCCTGGGCACTGTCTCGATTGGGGTAGTTGATGATCTAGGTTAGAAGTACCAGCGCGGCCAGACAGACGGCGAGCATCTCTGTTTTGTTCAACTTGGTCATCATGCTGATGGGCAATATCACATGCTGGCCGACGATCTCAACCGTTGCGTCAAAATTCCAATCCCTGTAGGAGCAATGCATCTGGCGGGGGCTCGCCGGGTGTCCAAATTGACGACGCAGATCAAACGGCCGGATCGCTTTCCCTATCTCAGCGCCCTGCGCGGGATGGCTGCTCTATGGGTCGTGATGGTCCATGTAGCCCATATGCCTAATCCGCATTTGGCGCTTCCATGGTGGGCAGAGGGGTTCGTCGGAAACGGCGTTATGGGCGTTAATCTGTTCTTCCTCGTGAGCGCGTTTTCGCTTTGCCTTACAATGCCGAAGCATGACAAAGAAGAAAGGCCCTATCTAGGGTTCATGCTGCGGCGTTTTTTTCGGATAGCTCCGCTATTCTACCTCTTGATCATCGTGACACGCCTGATGCGCATCTTTCCTTTCAGATGGAGTGCGCTAGCCGCGAACATATTTTTCGTCTTCAACTTCATTCCAGGCAGCGGATATCAAACGGCGATGGTCCTGGCGGGCTGGACGATTGGCGTGGAAATGGCGTTCTACGTGATGTTTCCCTTCATATATGCCAGAACCAAAAGTGTGACGTTGGCCATTCGGGCGCTCGTTGTTGCCTTCTTAGTCGCCGCGGCTTTTCGATCTGTCATCGGGAACTTGGTGGCCGACTCCGCCTCGTACATAAATCAGTCCATCTTTGGGTTGGCGCCGATGTTCATGTTCGGGATCATCGCGTTTTATATGGTCCGGGCTGCTGGCGAATGGAAACATAAACGAGTGATCGGCGCTCTCCTGCTGGCTTCGGTGCCGCTTCAGTTCTATGTGATTATCCATGGCTTGGTCCCATTCGGCCCGGCCATCTATTGGCAAGGGCCGATGTTTGGGTGCCTCTTGGTGGGGCTCTACCTTCTCCCGCTCAGGCTGCTGGTCAACACGGCAACCGTGTGGCTCGGCAATATCAGCTATTCCATCTATCTCGTGCACAGCCCGGTAATCGTTGTGCTAGCCTACAGATCTACGGTGTACCAGCACCTTCACGCGTTGGGACTAGGCCCAGTTGAAACCTATGCACTGGCGCTGGGACTGACGCTGGCTTGCGTGATCCCTATTGCTGCCTTGACCTTCTACGGCTGGGAAAACTGGCTGAATGAATGGGGCAAGGGCTTCGCCTCGCGGGTGGCGGGGAGAAAAGAACAAACCCGCATAGTCGTTCAGGAAGCGGCCTGAGAGGGAAAGGCGCGCGCGATGGTAGTTGGAGCCAATGCTCTATAAAAACATCCAGGGTCTTCGCGCCGTCGCGGCATTGATGGTGATGTTCGCCCATATCTACCCAGCATTGCCGATGCAGGCTCATTGGACGCTGCCTTATGTGGGCACCATGGGACCCAACGGCGTTGATCTGTTCTTTGTGATTTCAGGGTTCGTCGTCTATTTGTCCGCCGACAGACTGGGCAAAAAGGCCGAGATCGTGGGCCGGTGGCGCTCCTTTCGAGAATTCGCCGTCAAGCGAGTGCTTCGAATCTATCCCGGCTATTGGGTCGCGTTTTTCGTCGCTTCGGTTCTGCTTCTGACAACCACGTTGGTCGTGGCCCCACCGCAGATATCAGAGAGACCCCTGTGGGGATTGCTTCTTCTGATTGACCAGCCCAACAACAGAATTGGGGCGGCATGGACGCTGCAGTATGAGGTGACCTTTTACGCAATCTGCGCGCTTGGAATCCTGCTGTTTCCACGGCGCATCCTGCTCATGCTAGGTCCGGTAGCAGTGGCTGTTTTCTTTGGGTGTGTCGCCGGCATCGTTAAGCCAATGGCATATCTTTTCTTGGAGTTCGTCTTTGGCATAGTCGTCGCCTTGTTGGTGCAGCGGAAGATCTCCGGGCACGCAGCGTCATCGCTGGCCGTAGGGGTCGGCGGCATGATTATTGGCGCGGTCTATTTCCATTCTCAAGGCGGCTGGTGGGCTCTTGGTCACATATGGCGTGTCCTGTGTTTTGGCCTGCCCAGCGCCTTCATCGTTTACGGCCTGGTAGCCATGGAGATCAGGGCCGGATGGGTATTCTCGAGGCCGTGGGTTGGTGTCGGGGATTCCTCCTACTCTCTGTACCTCTGGCACTATCCCCTGTTCGCGGTGCTGGCCGCCTGCTACGCGGACCTGGGGATTATTGGCAAAGTGCCGGTGGAGGTTTTGGCGCTGACTTCCTGTTCGATTGCCGTTCTCATCGGCCTTGCCAGCTACTACGCAATCGAGCGACCCATCAACAAGTCCGGATGGTTGGCCCGACTGGCTGGCGTGCAGTCTAAAGCCATGATTGGGCGTTCTGCCGAGGTCGCGGCCTAGCCACCTTCCGCAGTGCTTCCCGAACTACAGCGGCATCGTTGCCGTCGCCGCTCTTCAGCACAATCCAGACACCATCAACGAGCGCCAGCAGTCCGCCGTCATAGCTGGCTTTTGCCCATGGCATGCTGAGATAGCTTAGGTCCCCCGTTGGCCCATCATTGTCGGCGGCCCGCTGAGATCCATCGGGATTTGATCCGACAGCTTGTCATCCTTCCTCACCATCGCATCGGCCTCCTCTGGGGCCGGCGACCATACCATCATCACCCGAAAGGAAAACTCATGGCTGTTTCCCGTGAAAAGGAATCGCTTGCCCGCGTACTTGCGCATGAGGGCGGCTATTCGAACCATCCCAATGATCCCGGTGGCCCGACGATGAAGGGAACGCAGCGCGTCTATGACGGCTTTCGGAAGGGCAAAGGCCTTGCCACTCGCTCAGTAAAAAGCCTCACCACCGCCGAATTGAATGAAATCTATGTTCGTCAGTATTGGGACGCGGTGCAGGGCGACACGTTGCCGGCCGGCGTCGACTACGTGGTTCTTGACGGCGCGCTGAATTCCGGTCCCGGTCGCTCGATCATGTGGCTTCAGCAGGCGTTGCGACCTGCATATACCGGCCGCATTGACGGCGTCCTCGGCATGGGCGGCGTGCGGCGCTGAAGGCGGACAAGAACAACGACGCGCTGATCGACCCATCTGCAACGCCCGCATGGCCTTCCTCTGCTCGCGTTGCTGAAGTCCGAGCAATCGGCCAGGCATGGGCAACCGGCCAGGTGCCACAGGCGGCTAACTTCATAGACGGCGGCCAAGCTAAAGCCTTTGTCGATGATGCCAACGCCGCACCGTCAACCGCTCCGGCGGACTTGGCAACTGGCGCCGGCACCGGTGGCCTCGGTCTGTCTGGTTACCTCTATGATCTGGCAGAACCAGCTGTCGCCGCTGTCCTACACCAGCGAGTGGATCGGCAACGTGGTCACTCGAAAGCGCGGTGCTGGCGATCGGCGGGCTCGGCTATCGCTGGTACGCCAATCGCAAGGCCAAACGTCTATGGGACGGGTCCGCAAGGATAAGACGGCCCGAGGGTATCCCGGAAGCGGTCACAGGCCCGAAAGTGGAATGGCTCAAGCCTGGTTTCAGGGCGCGTGTCCGCTACCTCCGAGGCGAAAACAAACTGCGCCATGCGTCCGTGCAAGATGTCCAGGAGACAGATGACAACGAAGCGGCGGTGAGCGACACCGTCCGCGATGAGTAAGCCCGGCCGGCTTCGGCGCAAAATTCGACACCGAGCCTGCGTAAGTGGTCTAGCCTACCCTGCTGTCCAGGTCATAATAAACTTGGACGAGGTCCTCAATGTCCTCGTCAGCGTCCTTGATAATGCGCTCTAATGCGGTGCAAAGCATTTCGAAGGCGGCGGCTAGGTCACCGGTAGCTCCTAGCGCTCGCGCCTGCCGCAAGGCCTCATTCGCAGTTTGAAATCGTATGTACTCTTCCATCGGCTGCGTCATGGCGGTAGCTCCGAATTGGGCGGCAACACGAACAAAAAACATCCTACTTGTCAGGTTTCAAAACCTTTAAAGCTGGTGCCAAATGAAGCTGCGCGGAGGGGCCAAACGATTTTGCGGGCTACAATATCGCTGAGGCGCTCACAAACTGTCCGCTGGAAACCAGCGAAGGAACAATTTTAGCAAGCGATAATTTTATAGGTTAGTTAGCCAGGGAGGCTATCTTGACCCAACGACGGATCGACAAAGAGCGCATCGAGCGCGCCGATCGAGAGGCGAAGTTGTTGATTGAGGCGGAAACGCTGGCACGAAATGCAAAGACGGCGCGATTGCGGGCGCTCCGTCTTTCCTCGGCACAACCCACGGAGAGGCCAGCTCCGGTGAAAACGCGCCGGCCGCCCGCTAAAAAGTGGTCGACGAAAATTATCGAAGTCAACTGAGGCAAAACAGCTTTGGATCCCGCCCGCTGCTGCCATCAGTCGATTGAACCCCGCCGCATCGAGTGTCGAATATTCTTGCTTTAGCTTTGGGCGGCGGACAATGAGACCTTTCTTGTATTGAGGGCAGATGAAACCGATCAGCACCCCCGTCGCGGCGGCCAGGATCCCTGCGGAACATTAGTCATTCCTAAAGATTGACTCACGCGGCAGGGCGGGTGCCCGCGCCCCCTTGTCGAAGATCGGACTCCGATCGGCCCGCGCTCTCTCCGCCAGAGAGTGCGGGCTTCGTCTACATTCAGGGAAATGATCGCCCGAACATGGTACGGTTCCATACAATTTACCGATTCGACTTTTCCGAGCCTGTGCCGAGAGTAAATTAGTTGCGTGGGTTATCGAGGCGCATTGTGATGCCTCTCGCTGGTTGTGGCGGAGTGTTTGAGCCCGAGCATCTGGACGTGCTCCAGCGGGTGTTTGACCGGCTTTGCGCAGAATGCCGGCTGGAATACATGCGCTCATGCTAATATCAGCGCAACATACGAACGCGCATGGCTTAGCGATGACCGACAAGCCTGCAACAACGTGTCGTCAGCGTCTTCGAGAAGCCGAACTGGCGCACTGTGCTGACCACCAAGACAAGCAGAAGGCGTTCCGCCCGCTGGAGACTACCGGTCGGTTAGGCAGGCAGGACCTCCGACCGCTTGACCTGCCCCAGGGCGAAGCTGCTTTCTATCGAGGCGATGTTGTCCAGCCGCGTCAGCTTGTCCTTGATGAACCGCTCATAGGCCTCGAGGTCGCGCACCACGATGCGCATCAGGTAATCGCGCTGGCCGGTCATCAGATAGCAGTCGACAACCTCTGGCCAGCGCAGCACCGCCTGGGAGAAGCGGTCGAGATCGTCCTCGCGTTGCCGTTCAAGCTTGATCGACGCGAAAGCGCTGATCGGCAGGCCGAGCTTCTTCTGGTCGAGGACCACGGTGTAACCTTTGATGACGCCGGCGCTCTCCAGGAGCCTCACGCGCCGGGCGCATGGTGAAGGCGAAAGGCCCACGGCTTCAGCCAGGTCGTTCGTCGTCGCCTTTGCGTTCTTCTGCAGCGCGGCGATGATTTTCAGGTCGATTGCATCGAGCGTCGGATTTGGCACGTTTCCCTCATGTGGGCGTCATTTTTGGCTGGATCAGCCAATATCATCGATAAGCTTGCGCAAGAATAGCCACTTTTGACAGACCTTGGCCGCTATCTTTGAGCCGCGATTTCACGGGAGCCGACGATGACGATCCTTTCCGAGCTTGAACGCAAGGTTCTGTGGCTGGCTGTCTGGATGATCCATCATGCCAATCATGTTCGCGGGTCGCAGGACGGCCTCAAGGTCGGCGGTCATCAGGCGTCGTCGGCGTCCGCGTCGACCTTGATGACGGCGCTCTACTTTCAGATCCTCAGGCCTGAAGACCGCGTTGCCGTCAAGCCGCATGCGAGCCCCGTCTTCCATGCCATCCAGTATCTGTTCGGCAGGCAGACGCTCGAGCAGCTGCAGAATTTTCGCGGCTATCGCGGCGCGCAGTCCTACCCGTCACGAACCAAGGATATCGACGATGTCGATTTCTCGACCGGGTCGGTCGGACTGGGCGTGGCGCAGACCTTGTTCTCCTCGCTGGTCCAGGACTATGTCAGGGCCAAAGGCTGGAACGCGGACCAGCCGGAAGGTCGGATGGTGGCCCTTCTCGGCGACGCCGAAATGGATGAAGGCAATATCTTCGAGGCTCTTCTCGAAGGCTGGAAGCACGGCCTGCGAAACACCTGGTGGGTCGTCGACTACAACAGGCAAAGCCTTGATGCGGTGGTGCGCGAAGGCTTGTGGCTGCGCTTCGAATCCATCTTTCGAAACTTCGGCTGGGACGTGGTGATCCTCAAACATGGGACATTGCAACAGGCGGCGTTCGCCGAAGAGGGCGGCGAAAAGCTGCGGTCGTGGATCGATGCATGCCCCAACCAGCTCTATTCGGTGCTGACCTTCCAGGGCGGCGCCGCGTGGCGCCGGCGCCTTCTGGATGACCTGGGGGACCAAGGACCGGTGACCCGCCTGATCGAGAAGCGAAGCGACGACGACCTTGCCGCCTTAATGGCAAACCTTGGCGGCCACGATCTGGCAAGCATCATCGATGCCTTCGAGCAAGCGCGCGGTCATGATCGTCCGACCTGTTTCATCGCCTATACGATCAAGGGCTTCGGCCTGCCGCTCGCCGGCCACAAAGACAATCACGCCGGATTGATGACGCCGGCGCAGGTCGACGCGCTGCGGCAAGGCATGGGTGTACGCGAGGGGCGTGAATGGGACCTGTTCGAGGGCCTTGCATACGATGAGGCCGCGATCCGGTCCTATCTGGCGTCGTCGCCTTTCGCGCAGGCAGCTACCCGTCGCCATAAAACTCCAGCCGTACCCGTGCCGCAGATCCCCTGGGGCGCACAGGCCTCCATGTCGACACAACAGGGCTTCGGCCTCTTGATGCACGAGATCGCCAAGTCAGACAGCGATTTTTCCAAGCGTGTCGTGACCACGTCTCCGGACGTCACGGTCTCGACCAATCTCGGGGCCTGGGTGAACAGGCGGGGCCTGTTCGCGCGCGGCGGACAGGCAGACCTCTTCCGGGAAGAGCGCATTCCCTCTACCTTCAACTGGACGTTTTCGCCGTCGGGACAGCATCTCGAACTGGGCATCTCGGAGATGAACCTCTTCACGATGCTGTCGGCGCTGGGTCTGTCGCACACGCTTCACGGCGAGCGCCTGCTTCCGGTAGGAACGCTCTACGACCCCTTCATCGAGCGTGGTCTCGATGCGCTCAACTATGCTTGCTATCAGGATGCACGCTTTATCCTGGCGGCGACGCCATCAGGCGTGACACTGGCGCCCGAGGGAGGAGCGCATCAGTCGATCGCCACGCCGCTGATCGGCATGGCGCAAGACGGCCTGGCGGCGTTCGAGCCGGCCTATGTCGACGAGCTGGCAGTCATCCTGCGTTGGGCATTCGACTATATCCAGCGCTCCGGCGAGGCCGAGCCCGACAACCACAGCTGGCTGCGCGACCAGACCGGAGGTTCAGTCTACCTCAGGCTGTCCACGCGATCGATCGAGCAGCCGGCACGCCAGATGGAGGATCCGCTGGCGCGCGCCATCGTCGATGGCGCCTACTGGCTGCGCAAACCCGGGCCGAATGCCGCTGTGGTGATCGCCTATTCGGGAGCTGTCGCGCCGGAAGCTGTCCAGGCATTGGGGCTGATGGCGGGTGACCGGCGCGATGTCGGGCTTCTGGCCGTGACCTCGGCCGATCGGCTGAACGCCGGCTGGTCTGCCGCGGCGCGGGCGCGCCAGTATGGCCATCCCCGCGCCACCAGCCATGTCGAGCGCCTGCTGGCTGGTCTGCCCGCCTCATGCGCCATCGTGACGGTGCTGGACGGGCATCCCGCGACGCTCGCCTGGCTGGGTTCGGTCCATGGCCATCGCACGCGCGCGCTCGGCGTCGAGCATTTTGGCCAGACCGGTACAATCGCGGACCTCTACCGGTATTACGGGATCGATGCGCAAGGCATCATGGCTGCGGCGCAATCGGTTTCGGCCGGCCGGCCGCTGAGGCACCTCGGCTCCGCCGCCTGACGATCGGCCAGCATCGCCTCGTCCCCTGCTGGTACAACAGGAAGCCGTCAATACCGGAATTCCTTGAGAGCGGCCGTCAGTCGTCGGCGCCATCTTCCCGCGTGGCGACAAAGCCTGGGGAAAGATGAAAATGGCTGAGGCCGGCGATCTCATGAGCCGTGGAGCGCTGCCGTCGCCGGTTGGTACGGCGATTGCGATAGCGCATCATGGCGAGCTCATCCAGGGCGTCTTCAAGGATGATGATGGGAGTCTTCATCGCGGGCTCGTGACACTGCCGATCGCCGGCTTGAGATCGGAGGCGCGCTTTGACAGGAGTGACGGCGATGCGGTCGTCGTCACTCCCGACCATAAGGTCAAAGCGGCGGCAGCCGCGCGGCTCACGCTCGATTTCTTGAACGTCACTGGCGGTGGCGAGCTGACGCTTCAAAGCGCAATCCCCGTGGGGCACGGCTACGGCTCATCGACGGCTGACGTTGTCGCTTCCATTCGCGCTGTCGCCGCAGCCGTTGACGTCCAGTTGCGGCCGTCAAGCATCGGGCGTCTGGCCGTGGCTGCCGAGCGCGCCAGCGACGCGATCGCCTTCGATGATCACGCGGTGCTTTTCGCGCAACGCGAAGGCAAGGTGATCGAGAATTTCGGAGGCTCGCTGCCGCCGCTGCTTCTGGTCGGCTTCAAGGCAAATGGCGGGGTTCCGGTCGATACATTGCAGCTGCCGCCCGCACGCTACGACAGTGCCGAGATCCAGGAATTCGGCGTGCTGCGGGCGCTGGTGGCGCGGGCGGTTCGCCTTCAAGATCCCTATCTTCTCGGACGCGCCGCCTCGGCCAGTGCCCTGATCAGTCAACGGCACTTGCCAAAACAGGGCTTCAACGAGATCGCCGAGATTGCCAGACGGGGCGGGGCGTGCGGGGTGCAGGTCGCCCATAGCGGTTCGTTGTTCGGCCTGATCTTCGATCTTTTCGCATCGAATCTGAAGCGACGGGCGGCCCTGGTTGCGCAGCAGATAAGACGTGCCGGCTTCAAGGATGTCGAAGTCCATCTGGTCAATGCGGAGGGCTGGTCATGGTGACCCTCGACGTGGACTATTTCAGGGATCTTGAGACCCCGCGTCTTGCGCGCCTTGCGCCAAATCTAGTGGCCGCGGCGTTTCCGCTGATGAAGCTGATGCCGGCCCGCTTCATTCTGGATCGGGCAGCGTCGAATGGCGAACTGAAGGCAGGCTCCCACATTGTCGAGACGACATCGGGCACGTTCGGCATGGCGGTCGCGCTGCTGGCGGCGGCGCGTGACTATCGCCTTACACTCGTCACCGCTTCAACGTTGATCGATGCCAAATACAAAGCCCGCCTGGAGCGCATCGGCGCCACGGTCATCGCCCTTGACGATCCGCGCGGCGACGGCAACCAGCCTGGCCGGCTGGAGCGCCTCCAGGAAATCCTGGCCAACGAGCCGGACGGCTTCTGGACCCGCCAATACGACAGTCCGGGTAATTGGCTTGCCTATGCGCGGCTGGCCGAACTTTTCATCCGGGCAATGGGCAAGGTTGACTGCCTGGTCGGCTGCGTCGGTACGGGCGGCTCGCTATGCGGCACCGCGTCCTTTTTGCGAACGGTCTTTCCGCATCTGACGGTGTTTGCCGTCGATACCCATCGCAGCATCCTGTTCGGACAGCCCGTCGGCAAACGCATGCTTCGCGGCCTGGGCAACAGCGTTCTGCCGAAAAATGTCAGGCATGAGCTTGTCGACGAGATCCATTGGGTTGGCGCCTATCCGGCGTATAGGACCGCGCACCGCTTGCTGCGCGAGCACGGCCTCTTCATGGGGCCGACCAGCGGCGCCGCCGCGTTGGTGGCGCATTGGGTTGCAACGACCCTTCCGGATGCGCAAGTGGCGGTCATCATGCCTGACGAAGGCCATCGCCATGCCGAGACTGTCTACAACGATGAATGGCTCAGCGCTCTGCCTGGCTGGCCCTGCAAGGAACCGTCCGAGCCAAGGACGCTGACCACCATTGCACCGGCCGCGGAGACGCAATGGACACGCTTTCTCTGGCTGCGTCGCAGTCTCGACGATGTGCTGAAAACGCGCGAAGCAAGCGACGTGCCACCGGCTGTTGGCGCGGCGGAAAATCTATGAAGCGAGATCCAGCCCGTTCTTGTCGAGCCAGCGCCAGGCATCGTCCGTCGTCTGGAAGATCTGATCGTGTTCGTTCGATCCGGCGGACCGATCGAGGTCCTTGAGACCGCTGGCTGTAACGACGGCCACGACACGGTCTGTGGCTGCGATGACACCTTGGTCCTTCAATTTCGATATGGCGATCAGTGGCGTGACCGACGCCAGTTCGGCAAAGATCCCTTCGTCCCGCGCAAGGCGTTCCTGCATCGCGATCAGGCCGTGATTGTTGACAGGGACGGCGTGCCCGCCGGATTCGCGCAGCGCCTTCAGCGCCTGAAAGGTGCTGCGCGGCGTGCCGATCGATACGGCAAGGCTGTCGAAGAGCAGCTTGCGTTCACTCAACGCATCGGCGCCGCTCGCCAGAGCGTCCGCCAGCGAGCCATGCACCTCCGCCGCGACGAGACGCGGCAGGCGCGTGATCGACCCTTGGGTGAACAGCTCGCAAAAGCCAGCCCACACGCCGGACAACGCATCGCCATAGCAGACCGGCAGGGCGCACCAGTCTGGCGCCGTCCCGTTTGACTGCTCGACGATCTCGTAGGCGATCGTCTTGTAACCCTCGATGCCGAGTGGGTGGCTGCCGACGACCGGACCGTGATAGGGCGACGCGATGAACCAGTCGTAGCGGGCCGCTGCCTGTTCAAGCAGCGACCATCGGTCCATTTTGCTGACCAAGGGCAGGACCGTCGCGCCATATTTGCGGATCTGCGCCAGCATCGCGCCGGCCGATCCCGCGAAAGTGGTGACGACGCATTTCAACCCGGCGCGGGCAGCGTAGGCCGCCAGCGAGGCGCCGGCGTTTCCAGATGAGGCGGTCGCGACGATTTTCGCGCCGCGCGCGCGCGCCACGCTGACCGCGATGGTCGAGAAGCGGTCCTTGTGCGACCAGGTCGGGTTTCGGCCTTCATCCTTGATTGCAAGCTCAGGCACGCCGAGAAACGCGCCGATGCGCGGCGCGGCAAGCAAAGGCGTCAGCCCCTCGCCGAGGCTCACCGCCTCCGCCTCTGTGCAAGGCAGCATATGCGCAAAACGCCACAGCGAGCGCGAGCTGGTGGCGCCGGCTAAAGGGTCGGGCTGCGGAGCTGCATAGACGGGCGCAAGATTTGCCGGCGCGGTGTCCTGGCAGCGCGCGCATCCCTTGGAGTCGATGGTGACGTCGGCGGGATAGGAAGTGCTGCATCGGATGCAGACGAACTCCAGGACGCGACCTGTGTCCATAACGGGTCGGTTTTGCTCGCCTGGGAGATGCGCGGACATATCGTGTGCGAGGTCGCGAAACGGCCGGCTCGCCATGGCTATTCCTTATCCAGGAAACGATGAAATCGCTGGTTGTTTCAAACAGCCAACAGCAGCGATGTCAATGCGGAATGTGCACTATAGTGTGTCGCACCATAGTGCGCGTCGTAGCATCCGTTGTTTGATGAAACTTCGCGGCGTTTTCGGCCTGAACGTGCAGCGGCTCCGGAGAGAGAGAAAACTCTCTCAGGAGCAGTTGTCTTTCGTTTCGGGCCGCACGCGTGCCTATATCAGCAGCGTCGAGGCCGGCCGGCGCAACGCCACGCTGGATACAGTCGAAATTTTGGCCAAGGCGTTGAATGTCGAGCCGCAAGAGTTGGTTTCGGCAGGCCCGGCAAACAAGCGAGCTATACGGGTGACGAAACCGGCCGCTTCAAAGTCGACCGATTGAAGCCAACCTTCTATAAAGCAGTGCTGACCTGATTTTCACTTGTCTCTTCGCTGTGACATGGGATTGACTCCTTCAGTGTACATTCGATGCGCTTCCTATTGAAGATTGGATCTAGACAGCCATAGGTTGTTTCGCGGGGTAGGGCCTGACTTTGGTTGAGGTCTGTCGATGGAGAGCGAAACTATTGTCGACCTTTTTGCGGCGATCACGAAGATCGACACCGCACGGTCGGCCGATGCAATCCTTCAAGCGTTCCGCGCGGCGATGGAGCATTACGGATTGCGCAATTTTCTGATCACCGGACTGCCCGTGCCGCACGGCACGGACTGGCAGCGAGAGATTCTTGCAGATGGCTGGTCGCCTGAATGGCATCGTCGCTATGTCGCCCAGGAGTATTTTTTGCACGATCCTTGTGTCGCCCAGTGCCGGCACTCGCCAGAGCCTTTCCGATGGGGCGAGCTGCCGGCCGCAAGGCTGGTTCCACGCGCGAAGCTGGTCATGGACGAGGCGGCCGAGTTCGGGATGAAAGAAGGTATCTGTGTCCCCATTCATGTTCCGTTGGCCGGGCCGGGCGTCGTCACGATGGCGAGTGACCGGATGGACGTTCCGCCAAGCGCCATGCCCTTTATCGAGACACTTTGCGTGCATACCTTTCGCAGCCTCTCAGCGCTGGGAACACCCGGCGATCGCGATGAGCCGACGCCCTTGACGGCGCGCGAGCGCGAACTCCTGGAGTGGAGCGCGCAAGGCAAATCCACCGATGACATCGCTTGTATCCTCGGTGTCACCAGGAACACGGTCGAAAGCCATCAGCGCAACATTCGAGGCAAGCTCGATGCAATCAACGTGGCGCATGCCATTGTCAAGGCGCTGCGACGGCAGGAAATCCAGATTTAGCAATACCTGAATACCGTCATACGTACGGCAAGTCGATTTTCCTACGACCCTCCGCCTGGAGGCGTCATGGTTCGTATGCATCTGGTCACTTGGGATAACAGGAAGCACTACAGGAAAGTTCTGGAACGCTACTTTCGGATACGGTACGAGATCTACGTGAAGCAGAGACGCTGGCGCGCCGTCGCCCGGCCGATCAACATCGAGATCGATGCCTTCGATAACGAACATGCGCTTTATGTCTTGGCGCTTGATACCAATGGCAAGATCGTAGGCGGCTCGCGCCTCGTGCCGACGCTGCAGCCGCATCTCATGAGCGAGGTCTTCCCGGGTCTCGCTGGCGGCAGGCCGCCGAGAGCGGCTGAGATTTTCGAATGGACGCGCTTCTTCGTCGTTCCATCGCTCCGCACGCAGGGTGCCTCATCGCCGGTCGCCGGCTTTGTTCTTTGCGGTCTGCTCGAGGCCGCACAAAGCCTGGGGATTCGACAGATCAGTGTGGTCTGCGAGGCGTTCTGGCCAAAACGGCTGCGTGCGCTTGGCTGGACGCTGACCGAGCTCGGCGACGTTCTGGAACATCCCGACGGCGACATCATCGCGTTGCTGATCGATGTCACGCCCGAGGCAGTTGAACAGACGCGCCGCGCTTACGGCATCAGCGGCGTCATACTTGCCGACAAGATCTAGAATGATACCCATCGCCAGCTGAAGTTCGCCAGCCGGCGACCGCCAATCGATCGCAAATTGCAGAACTATTCGACGACCATTTTGGGGCCGAGAGCGGAGCCGCAGCTTCGAGCTGCAACTCTTCAAGAGCGGACAATTGGCGTGGGCATCGCACTGGCTGGACCTAAAGGGTGACGTGAGAGCACCCGACAATGGTTAGAGCTTTCAAGTGCCCGGCCAAGTCAGGACCCGGTCATCGCCAGAATGATTCAGATTCGACTTCGGCCTTCGTCAAGCCAATATCGTCGATCATGTGCGCCTGGATATCGGCGGCGAGGTCACAGCGCACCGCGCGTTAAGTGCACATTGGGATCATCGATGGCGGTCGCGCTTCTCCACAGCCAGCCGGCCAACCAAGCGATAGCTATCGCAAGAACCATTAAGCCAAGGTCGAGAGCCCACTCCGGCACGAACGCACGGAGGGCGATAGGCGCCGCGCCAAGGAGATAGAGCGCCAGTGGAATGCGTGGCACGCTTCTTACAACGACAAGAGAAATTACGAACGCAAACGTCCCAATCAAGAAAAGCAGCGAACTGGCGACTAGCGCGAGTCCCAATGGCCCGGCTCGTAAGTCGATGATGGTTGTCAGCGGAAGTTTCGAAAATACGAGATTGATCACCACTTCCACTCCTTCCAAACTTGCCAATGCAACGAAATTGAGGACAAACGCGATAGTGCCAAGCCGGCCAGCACGCCGTCCAGAAGCAAGAAACAAACCCACGACAAGACCCAGCGCCAATATCTCTGCAAGGGGCGCCAGAAGTTGCGTCAAATCGGTGGTCGGGATGACCGAGCTGCGCTTGGCCGCGTTGACCAGAAGAATAAGTGCGCTTCCCACTCCGGCGATGGACGCAAGCCGATAAAGCGGAACGTTGGTCACAGCCGCGCTTAAGCTTACCTCCGGCCGAGGTTCTCCGGCTGGGCTGGGGACCGAAATAGACGATTGCAGTGGGTGAGTTTCGGCGTTTCTGGCGAACATGTTCAGCTCCTCCATCTGGGAGTTCGGCAACCGCGAAAGTCGCAGGCCTGTTCCGATCCCATTTGTAATCACTGCTTACATCCTATCATCTTCGTTGTAAACAGCGATTACATCATGCCCGCATCGGTGATACGCATGCATTGTGCAGTTCAAACGAACGAAGGACGAAATGCCAAAGGACAAGACGCCTAGCCGCACTGGCTACCACCACGGCAATCTGCGGCAGGTGCTAATCGATGCTGCGGTTCAACTGATAGAGAAGGACGGGGCCGAAAATGTCAGCGTGCGCGAAGTCGCCAAGCGAGCGGGCGTTTCCCCCGGTGCACCCTTCCGTCATTTCGCGAGTAAGACCGCATTGATGACGGCTGTCGCGGAGCAGGCAATGAGCCGATTCCGCTCGGAGATTACGAACGCCGTCAAAAATGTCGCTACGGACGATTCGATTGAACGCTTTGCCGCTGTTGGAATGGCCTATTTGCGCTGGGCACTTCGAAACCCCACCCATTTCCAAATCATCTCCGCTAGGAGCCTCATTGATTGGGATAGTTCGGAGTCGCTGCGTCGCGATAACGAAGCGGTGCGTGCTTTGATGGAAGGGGCAATGGTAGAAGCTCAGCGACGAGACATGCTCCGGTCAAACGACATAGCAGAGACGCAGATCGCCGCGAGGGCGCTGGTCTACGGGCTCGCACGCATGTGCATTGACGGACACTTTGCACAGTGGGGAGTGACGGGAAACACAGCGGAGCGAACTGCGGAGAATGTCTTAGCGCACTTCGTGACACTGGTTAGAAACGACCGGTCTTGATGAACTACCGGGCTAGGACAAATGTCCGAAACGCGGCGCAAAGCTGCCGTCCACACTCGATGCATTCCCGCTTATCCATAAGCACCCGAAACTTGGGTAGAGGCACGACTCAGAAAGGTTGAAAGGATTCAAAGAAACCCATGGATATTGTCATCGCGCCCATTTGCGCGGTAGTCAGCCTTATGATGTGTCGAACCCGGTTGACGGACTCATGAAGCCGCTGGTCCTGATCTCCTCGAAGGACCCGGATTTTTTCCTGGTTTTCGGGCACATACTTTCGGTAGCGGGGTTCGAGATTCGCCTGATTTCGGGAGATCGGGAAATCGCACGCGCCATCGAGGCGGCATCCCCGCTTGCCGTGATCATGGACTGCCATCCAGGCGACCGTGCGGTGGTCAAACAGGCCACCTGGTTGAAATCTGGCGCGGCAACCAAAGGGACGCCGGTCGTGAGCCTGGTTGCCCCGCGTTCGGGCAAGCTTCATCTCGACTTGATCAAGGCTGGAGTCAACGAGATATTTTCGCGGCCGTTCGCCCCCGAACAGCTTTTGGCCTGGCTGCATGGCAAAGCGGGCCTTGCGAAGCAGTCGCGCGAAACGGATTCGGGTGAGTTGGTTCAGGGCGATTTCCGGCTGGAGCGGCAGACTCACCGGACATTCTTCAGGCAAAAAGAAATCGTGATGCCACCGATCGAGTTCAAGCTTTTGCGCAGCCTTTTGGCGCAGCCTGGCAAGGTCTTCAGCCGCGAGGAACTGGTCGCGACCGCATGGCCTGAACATGCAGCCGCAACCGACGTGCGGGGTGTCGATGTCCATATCGCCAGGCTGCGCAAAAGGCTTCGGGCGTCCGTGGGAAGCGATGTGATCCGGACGGTCCGCTCGGCTGGCTACGCGTTCGCGCCGGACTGGTGACCTGCTCGGCGATTCCGGCATGTGGCGTGCTTGCGCGCCGACTGCCGTCACGCAGGGTCCACACGCGTCGGCTCTCAATGGCTCAGGATGGTATCCAGGAACAGCCGGGCGCGTGGGTGAGCGGCTCGAGAGAAAAAGTCTCTGGACGAGGCATGCTCGACAATGCGGCCTTCGTCCATGAAAACGATCTCATCGGCGACTTCGCGTGCGAAACCCATCTCATGGGTCACGCAGACCATGGTCACGCCGCTTCCTGCGAGCGCGATCATGACGTCGAGGACTTCCTTGATCATTTCCGGGTCGAGCGCCGAAGTGGGTTCGTCGAACAGCATGATGCGGGGATTGAGGCAAAGCGCACGTGCGATCGCCACCCGTTGTTGCTGGCCGCCCGAGAGCTGGGCCGGAAAGGCCTGCGCTTTTTCGGGGATGCGGACCGCGGTCAGATGCTGCATGGCGATCTCTTCGGCCTCCCGTGCCGGTTTCAAGAGAACCCGGCGCAGCGCCAGCGTGCAGTTGGCAAGCACCGTGAGGTGCGGAAACAGGTTGAAACTCTGGAACACCATGCCTGTCAGCCGGCGCGCCGTCGCAGTGTCCCGGGCATTTCTTCCCAGTGCTATCCCGTCGAGCTGGATCGTTCCCTTCTGGAAAGGCTCCAGACCGTTGATGCAGCGGATCAAGGTCGACTTGCCCGAGCCGGACGGTCCGCAAACGACGATGCGTACGCCCGGCCGTACGGAAAGATCGATGTTTTTCAAAACCTGCAGGGCGGCGAACCACTTGTTGAGGCCGTCGATCCTAACATGAGGGATCAATTGAACGGCCGCGACTGGATGTGAGGTTTCAGCGAGCATCAGCGACGTCCAGCCGCAAGCAGGCGCTGCTCGATGCGCTTCACGCCGTAAGAGATGAGCAAGGCCAAGGCGAGAAACAGAATGCCGGCAACGGTCAGCGGCTCTGCGTATCGATAGGTCTCGGAAGCGATATCGAAGGCGCGTCCGAGCATTTCGGGCACAGCCAGGATTGCGAGATAGGGCGTCGCCTTGAGGATTGAAACAAGATAGTTGCCCAACGGTGCGGCGATGTTGCGCAACATCTGCGGCGCGATGACGAAAACGACCGTGTCGCGGCGGGTCAGCGACAAGGCTCTGGCCGCTTCCTGCTGGCCTTTCGGAATCGCGTCGATGCCCGCTTTGAACACCTCCGCCAAGTAACCGCTGTAATAGAGGCTCAGCCCCAGTATGCCGACCGTCACGGCGCCAAGCCGGATCCCGTAGAAAGGAAGGACGAAATACAGGAAATAGAGCCAGGCCAGAACCGGCGTCGAGCGGATGAAGTCGATCAGGAAGCGGACGGCGAGGCCAGTCGCACCGCCGCCGCGGCGGATCATTTCGAAAGTGAAGCCGAGCACTGAGGCGCCGAGGCAACTCAAGACCGTTGCGAGCAGGGTCGTCCCGATCGCCCCGATGATCGTCGGGATGGTCGATAGTGCGAAATCGAAGTCAAATCCCACGCGGCGTTCCTCTTTCGGGATTGACCCGCGCCTCGAGCCAGCGGCCGGCAAGTGCGATCGGATAACAGACGACGAAGAAGGCCAGCAGCAGCGCCGAATAAATCGCGACGGGGTCGTAGTCGGTCTGCGCAATTTCCTTGGCGCGGAAGGTCATGTCCGTCAGCGTGACCAGCGAGACGAGGGACGTCGCCTTGACGAGCTGGATAAGGTTGTTGACGAAGGTCGGGCTCATCGCGACCAGCGCCTGCGGCAGCTCGATCAGGAGCAGGATCGCCGGGCGCGAGAGGCCGAGCGCCATGCCGGCCTCGCGTTGCCCCGCCGGAAGAGACTGCAGCCCGGCGCGCACCGCCTGGCTGGCATAACCGCCGGTGTTGAGACCGAGCACCAATGCACTGACGGTCAGCGCCGACAGAGTGACCCCCATCACCGGCAGCACGTAGTAAAAGAAGAAGAGCAGGACGACGACCGCTGAGCTGCGCCAGAATTCGATCACGGCGGTAACCAGAAAGCGCGTCAAGCCGGTGGTCAGAAACTGCGCGACGCCCAAGACGAGCGCGAAGGGGACCGCAAAGAGCAGGCCATAGGCCGTGACCTCTGCGGTGATACCCAACCCCTGCAGAATGCCAAGCCAGATCTCGATCATGCTCACGGGGTGCCAACCCTCTTCGTCGGGGCCGGCGGCGTTGTCGGTATCGTTTCGGCGTGCTTGAGGAGGGCTTTTATGCGCCGAGATATCGCACCCTCCGGACCGGACCTCATGACAACCCTCCGCGCCATAGAAAACGATCGCCTGTAGGGGCAGGCCATCGATGGCTCTCTCATAAACCTCGCAGGAGTCGTGTGTCAATAAACATAGACATATTATTGCGAAAGTTCACATTATGTTGGTCGCTGCCGCCGGCGCCGCCGTTCGCCAGTAATTGCACGCCACGCTACGATGATGGCTGAAACCCGTTGAACCCGACCGCTCCAGAGCTCTTTTGATCGTCCCCGACCGGGCGTCGTCTGACGCGTTCCCGGCTCAAACGGGGACAGGATGGCTATATCGCACAACGATACCGATAGACGCGCGCGCAGCTCGCGCATGCTGCGCACCGCGCTCGGACCAGCCATCGCCCGGTTTCTCGACGACCCCGCGATCGTTGAGGTGATGCTGAATCCGGATGGCCGCATCTGGGTGGACCGGCTTTCGGAAGGTTTGGCCGATACGGGGGAAACACTGGCGCCGGCCGCTGGAGAGCGGATTGTGCGTCTGGTCGCCCATCATGTCGGCGCCGAGGTCCATTCCCGTTCCCCACGCGTCTCGGCCGAGTTGCCGCAGACCGGCGAGCGTTTCGAGGGGCTGTTGCCGCCCGTCGTCGCAGCACCCGCCTTCGCGATCCGCAAGCGCGCCGTCGCCGTGTTCACGCTCGATGACTACGTCGCGGCGGGCATAATGTCAGCCGGCCAGGCCGCGATCTTGCGCGCCGCGGTTGCGGAGCGCGCGAATGTCCTTGTCGCCGGCGGCACATCGACTGGCAAGACGACCCTCACCAACGCGCTGCTCGCCGAAGTGGCGAAAGGGATGGACCGGGTCGTGATCATCGAGGACACAAGCGAATTACAGTGCGCCGCGCCCAACCTTGTCGCGATGCGGACCAAGGATGGCGTCGCCACGCTCGCCGACCTGGTCCGCTCTTCGCTGCGTCTGCGTCCCGATCGCATCCCGATCGGCGAGGTGCGTGGCTCCGAGGCTCTCGACCTGCTGAAGGCATGGGGAACCGGGCACCCCGGCGGCATCGGTACCCTTCATGCGGGCTCCGGCGTGGGCGCGCTGCGCCGCCTTGAGCAGCTTATCCAGGAAGCCGTCGTCACTGTCCCGCGTGCGTTGATCGCCGACACGATCGACCTCGTCGCTGTGCTCGCCGGACGTGGCGCCGCTAGACGGCTTAGCGAACTCGTTCGGGTCGAGGGTCTCGGTCCCGACGGCGATTATCGCATTGCTGACGCCACACCGATCAACCCAGGAGAAATCTCATGATCCGCCTCCTTGCACGCTGCCACCTGGCCGCGGGGGCCACCGCCCTTGCCATCAATCTCCTGGTCGCGTCGAGCGCCCATGCGTCAGGCTCCTCGATGCCGTGGGAACAGCCACTCGAAAAGATCCTGCAGTCGGTCGAGGGACCGGTTTCCAAAATCATGGCCGTCATCATCATCATCGTCACCGGCCTGACGCTGGCTTTCGGCGACAGTTCGGGCGGCTTCAGGCGGCTCATCCAGATCGTTTTTGGCCTATCGATCGCGTTTGCCGCGTCGAGTTTCTTCCTGTCGTTCTTCTCGTTCGGCGGCGGAGCGTTGATCTGATGACAAGCGCTCTTGAACAACTCGACGCGGTGCCGGGGTGGACGGTGCCCGTCCACAGGGCGCTGACGGAGCAGATCCTGCTCGGCGGCGCGCCGCGCGCAATCGCGATCCTTAATGGCACGCTGGCGGGCACGGTCGGTCTTGGGCTGCGGCTGTGGCTGGTCGGTCTCCTCATATGGGCAATCGGACATCTGACGGCGGTATGGGCCGCCAGGCGCGATCCGTTGTTTTTCGAGGTCGGACGCCGGCACTTGCGGCTGCCCGGGCACCTGTCGGTTTGAGGACGCGGCCGTGATGAGCCTTCATGAATACCGCCGGACAGCCGCTCGCCTTGCCGACTATCTGCCTTGGGCAGCTCTCGCCGCGCCGGGCGTCGTGCTCAACAAGGACGGAAGTTTTCAGCGCACCGCGAAGTTTCGCGGGCCCGATCTCGACTCCGCCGTCGCGGCCGAGCTTGTGGCGGTGGCATCGCGCATCAACAATGCCTTTCGTCGCCTCGGCTCGGGCTGGAGCATCTTCGTCGAAGCGCAGCGGCATGAAGCGGCCTCCTATCCCGAGAGCCAGTTCCCCAATGCAGCCTCCGCGCTGCTCGATGCCGAGCGCAAAGCCGACTTCGACGAGGCGGGGGTTCATTTCGTATCGAGCTACTTTCTCACTTTCCTGTTCCTGCCGCCGCCCGAAGACGCCACGCGCGCCGAGGGATGGCTTTATGAGGGGCGCAACCAGTCGTGCGCGGATCCGGGCGAGATCGTGCGCGCCTTTGTCGACAGGACAGAGCGCGTGCTGTCCCTGCTCGACGGGTTCATGCCGGAATGCCACTGGCTCGATGACGGCGAAACGCTCACCTATCTGCATTCGACGATCTCGACCAAGCGCCATAAGGTGCGCGTCCCCGAGACGCCGATCTATCTCGATGCGCTGCTGGCCGATGAACCGCTCGCCGGCGGGCTCGAGCCGCGGCTTGGCGACAAGCATCTTCGCATGCTCTCGATTGTCGGCTTCCCGACCGCCACAACACCCGGCCTGCTCGATGACCTCAACAGGCTGGCCTTCCCCTACCGCTGGTCGACCCGCGCCATCCTGCTCGACAAGGTCGACGCTGTCCGCCTGTTGACCAGGATTAGGCGGCAATGGTTTGCCAAGCGCAAGAGCATCGCCTCGATCCTGAAGGAGGTGATGACCAACGAAGCGTCAGCCCTCCTTGACACCGACGCCGCCAACAAGGCGGCCGACGCCGATACGGCGTTGCAGGAGCTCGGCGCCGACATGGCGGGTATGGCCTATGTCACCGCGACCGTCGCCATCTGGGATTCCGAACCACGCGTCGCCGACGAGAAATTGCGCCTTGTCGAAAAGGTCATCCAGGGCCGCGACTTCACGGCGATTGCCGAGACCGTCAACGCCGTCGACGCCTGGCTCGGCTCCTTGCCTGGGCACGCCTATGCCAATGTCCGCCAGCCTCCCATCTCAACGCTCAATCTCGCCCACATGATGCCCCTGTCCGCCGTGTGGGCGGGGCCGGAACGGGACGAGCATCTGGTCAGTCCTCCCTTGCTTTACGGCAAGACCGAAGGCTCGACCCCGTTCCGGTTGGTCCTTCATGTCGGCGATGTCGGTCACACACTCGTCGTCGGACCCACTGGCGCCGGCAAGTCGGTGCTGCTCGCGCTGATGGCCCTGCAATTCTGCCGCTACCGCAACGCTCAGATATTCGCCTTCGACTTCGGCGGCTCTATCCGCGCGGCGGCGCTCGCCATGGGTGGCGACTGGCACGATCTCGGGGGGCAGCTTACCGAAGGCATGGATGCCTCCGTTTCGCTTCAGCCGCTCGCCCGGGTTCATGACACGTACGAGCGCGCCTGGGCGGCTGACTGGATCGTTGCGCTGCTGACGCGCGAGGGCGTCCCAATCACCCCGGACGCAAAGGAGCATATCTGGGCGGCGCTGACGTCGCTTGCCTCTGCTCCCGTCGAGGAGCGCACAATCACCGGGCTCAGCGTGCTCTTGCAAGCCAATGACCTGAAACAGGCGTTGCGCCCCTACTGTGTCGGAGGCGCCCACGGCCGTTTGCTCGACGCCGAGGCCGAACATCTCGGCCAGGCATCCGTCCAGGCCTTCGAGATAGAAGGGCTGGTGGGCACGCAAGCCGCGCCGGCTGTTCTGTCCTATCTGTTCCATCGCATCGGCGATCGGCTCGATGGGCGTCCAACGCTGCTCATCATCGACGAAGGCTGGCTTGCCCTCGACGACGAGGGGTTTGCCGGGCAGTTGCGCGAGTGGCTGAAGACGCTGCGCAAGAAGAACGCCAGCGTCGTCTTCGCCACGCAGTCGCTTGCCGATATCGACAATTCGACCATCGCGCCGGCGATCATCGAAAGCTGTCCAACCCGGCTGTTGTTGCCCAATGAGCGCGCGGTTGAGCCGCAGATCACCGCCATCTATCGGCGCTTCGGCCTGAACGACCGCCAGATCGAAATCCTGGCACGAGCGACACCCAAGCGCGATTACTACTGCCAGTCCCGCCGCGGCAACCGTCTCTTCGAGCTCGGCCTGTCCGAGGTCGGGCTGGCACTTTGCGCCGCGTCCTCGAAGGGCGATCAGGCCCTGATTGGCAGCATCATCGCCGAGCATGGCCGCCACGGCTTCCTGGCGGCCTGGCTGCGTGCCCGCGACGTCGGCTGGGCCGCCGACCTTATTCCCAACCTGACCCTTCCCGAACCTGAAAAGGATCCGCAACCATGACTGTTCATCAAAGCCGCCCACGCGCCATCTTTCTGGTCGCGGCAATGCTCGCCGCGCCGGCCGCCATCTCACCCATGATGACGGCGCCAGCTTATGCCCTCATCGTGTTTGATCCATCGAACTATTCCCAGAATGTTCTGACGGCCGCGCGTTCGCTGCAGCAGATCACAAACCAGATCACCTCGCTGCAGAACCAGGCCCAGATGCTCATCAACCAGGCGCGCAACCTGGCGAGCCTGCCTTTGTCCTCGCTCCAGCAACTGCAACAGTCGGTGCAACGCACGCAACAGCTTCTCGGGCAAGCACAGAACATCGCCTTCGACGTCGAGCAGGTCGACAAGGCCTTTCAGCAGCAATACGCCAGCGTCTCGCTCTCGGCATCCGACCGAGAGCTCGTCACGGACGCGCGCTCGCGCTGGCAAAACACGGTGGGCGGCCTTCAGGACGCCATGCGCGTCCAGGCCGGTGTGGTTGGAAACATCGAGACCGGCCGGGCGCAGATGTCGGCGCTGGTCGGCGCCAGCCAATCGGCGACCGGAGCTCTGCAGGCGACGCAAGCTGGCAATCAGCTTCTCGCGCTCCAGGGCCAGCAGCTCGCGGATCTGACCGCTGTGGTCGCTGCCAACGGCCGCGCACAGGCTCTGACTGAGGCCGAACGGGCTGCCGCGGTCGATCAGGGACGCGAGCAGCGGCGCCGCTTCCTCACTCCAGGCTCGGGCTACGAGGCCGGCTCGGTCCAGATGTTCAACCGCTGAGGTCGAAGGCCATGGACGGAAAAACGCTCGCTCGCATGGCGGCTGTCATCTTTGTCGCGGCCGCCGCCACGGCGGCGGCGCTCGGTATGAGCCGGAAGGAGGACAAGCCGGCGGGCCAGCGCCCGCGCGCAACCTCAGCCTACATGCCAAATCCGCTTCACGACAGTCTGCGCCGCTGCCAGGTCCTTGGCGAGGCTGCCCTGCGTGATGATGGATGCGCGCGGCTATGGGCCGAACAGCGCGATCGCTTTCTTGGTCTCAAAGAGCCATCGGGGCGTTCAATTGTCGAGCCGGACGCGCCGGATGCTGCCCTGCACGAGGCCCGATAGACATGGGCAATACCGGTGTCATCGACCAATTCCTGGCCACTTTCACCCGCTACATCGACAGCGGTTTCGGCTTGCTCGGCGGCGAGGTCGCCTTCGTCGCCACCACGCTGATCGTCATCGACGTGACGCTCGCCGCGCTCTTCTGGAGCTGGGGCGCTGATGACGACATTCTTGCACGGCTCGTCAAGAAGACGCTCTTCGTCGGTGTCTTTGCCTATCTGATATCCAACTGGAACGGTCTCGCTCAAATCGTGTTCGAGAGTTTCTCCGGTCTTGGTCTCAAGGCGAGTGGAACGGGTTTCTCGGCACAGGACCTGCTGCACCCCGGCAAGGTGGCGCAAACCGGTCTCGATGCGGGACGACCATTGCTTGAGGCGATCTCCGGTTTGATGGGCTACGTCTCCTTCTTTGAAAACTTCATCCAGATTGTTTGCCTGCTCTTTGCCTGGGCGCTCGTCCTGCTCGCCTTCTTCATCCTGGCGGTGCAGCTCTTTGTGACGCTGATCGAGTTCAAGCTGGCGACGTTGGCCGGCTTCGTGCTGATCCCCTTCGGCCTCTTCGGCAAGACGGCCTTCATGGCCGAACGCGTGCTCGGCAACGTCATCTCGTCCGGCATCAAGGTTCTGGTGCTTGCCGTGGTGATCGGCATCGGGTCGACGCTCTTCGGCGAATTCACCCAAGGCTTTGGCGGCGAGAGCCCCACCATCGACCAGGCCATGGCGATCGTGCTGGCGGCGCTGTCGCTGCTTGGCCTCGGCATCTTCGGTCCCGGTATTGCCAACGGCCTCGTCGCGGGTGGACCGCAGCTTGGCGCCGGTGCGGCCGTTGGCACCGGCCTTGCGGCGGGGGGCATGTCGGTTGCGGGCTATGGCGCCGCCGGCCTGGCAGCGCGAGGCGGGACGACCGCATTCTCGGGCGCTGTGTCAGCCGCTCGTGGCGCCACGTCACTCGCTGGCGGCGCCTCGGCCGCTTATACGCTTGGCGCCGCCGGCCAGACTGGCGCGGCAGGCATCGCCTCCGGTTTGGGCGGCATTGCGCGTGCTGGCGCTACGGCAGCCTCCTCCCCCCTCAAGCGTGCTGCCGCAAACACCGGTCAATCGCTTAAGTCCAGCTTCACCTTCGGCGCCAGTTCGGCGGCTGAAATCACCGGCGGTTCGTCGACCATGGGAACGATCGGTGGTGCCGCGGTGTCAACCGATGCTCCTGCGTCGGGCGCGGGCAAGCCATCGAGCGCTCAAGGGCAGCCGGAATGGGCCAGACGCTTGCAGCGCTCTCAACGCCTCTCTCATGGCGCCCAGACCGCTGCCCACGCGGTACGCGCCGGCGACAGCCATGGCGGCGGAGCTTCGATTTCTCTTTCTGAAGGCGAATGATCCATGAACATCTTCAGGCGACCCGACGTCCACTACGGCAAGACCCCTCTCCCCCAAACCCCCTATCAAAAGGCGGAGCAGATCTGGGATGAACGCATCGGCTCTGCGCGCGTGCAGGCACGCAACTGGCGCGCCATGGCGTTCGGGTCGCTCATCTTGTCGGCAGGCCTTTCCACGTCACTGGTCTGGCAATTGGGCCGCGGTACTGTGGTGCCCTGGGTCGTGCAGGTCGACAAGATGGGCCAGGTTCAAGCGACCGCGCCCGCGATCGCGGATTACAAGCCGACTGATCCCCAGATAGCGTGGCATCTCGCCCGCTTTGTCGAACAGGTGCGCTCCATCCCCGCAGACCCGATTGTTCTGCGCCAGGACTGGTTGCGCGCCTATGATTGGACCACCGACCAGGGCGCCGCAGCGCTCAATGACTATGCTCGCGCCAACGATCCTTTCTCCAGGGTCGGCAAGCAGCAGGTCGCGGTGGATATTTCTTCGGTCATCAGGGCTTCACCGGGCTCCTTTCGTGTCGCCTGGATCGAGCACCATTACGAAAACGGCCAGCTTTCCGGCACCGAGCGCTGGACCGCGATCCTGACGATCGTGACACAGATGCCAAACGACGCCGAACGTCTTCGCGCCAATCCGCTCGGCATCTACGTCAACGCCATCAACTGGTCCCGGGAGATGACCCAATGAACCTGCCATTGTGTGTCATCGCCACTCCGGGTTTGACAAGGTCGGCGTTTGCCGTGGTGTTGCTATCTGGCTCCATACTTGCCGGTTGCGCCATGCCGCAGAAACCACCTCAGATCTCCTATGATGCCTACGTGCCGCCTTTGCCCGCCGCTCCGGCAGCCGCGCTCGATGAAAGACCAAAGCCGCTGCACGTTCCACCAGGGTGGGTCGCGACCCGCGGCGGTGTCGCCGGCAGCACGCCGGTGGCGCGCGTCGAGAACGCCAACGCGGCGGCGCGGGTCCAGCCGCGTCGTGAGGGCTATTACAACGCCATTCAGATTTATCCCTGGAGCGAAGGGGCACTCTACCAGGTCTATGCCGCTCCAGGACAGATAACGGACATCGCGCTTGAGCCTGGCGAAAGCCTGACCGGCGAAGGTCCGATCGCGGCGGGCGATACAGCCCGCTGGATCATCGGTGACACCGAAAGCGGAGCGGGCGTCGCCAGGCGCGTCCATGTGCTGGTCAAGCCTTTGCGCTCGGACATCAACACCAATCTCGTCATCACCACCGACCGGCGCAGCTACATGATCGAGCTCCGATCGGGCGAGAAGCCGTATATGCCAGCCGTGTCATGGGCCTATCCCCCTCCGCCGGCGGGACAAGCGCGGGTAATCCCGGCGACACCGGTGATTCCCGCCATTGCCGAACGCAAATACCGCTATGGTCTCACCGGCGACGCGCCCCCCTGGAGGCCTGTCGGCGTCTATGACGACGGCAGGCGGGTCTATGTCGAGTTTCCAGGCGGGATCGTGCAAGGCGAGATGCCGCCCATCTTCGTCATCGGCCCGGACGGCGAGGCCGAGATCGCCAACAGCCGCGTCTACCAGAACACCCTGATCGTCGACCGTCTCTTTGGCGCGGCGGAATTGCGGCTTGGCAGCGGCAAGCGGCAACAGACGGTCAGGATCGTCCGCACCGATGCGAGGAGAGGTCTGTGGATCTCAGGCACCAACGCGGCGCCGAATGCAAAGAACGCATTTCGTCAAAGGGGAGGGGAGCAATCATGAAGGAGAACGAAATCCCGGCTGCCCCCATGCGGCTTCGCGCCGATCCGCCGCGTGTCACGCGCCTGTCCCGCAAGGTGCTCGCCGGCATCGGCCTAGGTGCATCGCTTGGCGTCGGCGGCGCGCTGATCTACGCGCTTCAGACGGGTGAAACGCGCAGGCATGGCGACGAGCTCTACTCGACGTCGAACAGACAGCCCGCCGACGGACTGGCCAGCCTGCCGCGCGACTATACCGGTCCCGTTCTTGGGCCGCCGCTGCCTGGCGATCTTGGCCGGCCGATGCTTGATGCCCAGAACAAGGGACAGCCCGTCGTGCCGCCAACGATCGCCACACCCATGGTCGATGAGGCGGAACAGCGCCGGCGGACCGAAGAGGAGGCGGCCCGAATCTCGCGTGTCTTCTTCCAGACAGGGCAGTCAACCGCGGCGATGGCCGAAACCCCGCCCGGAGGAACTTCCCCGCCTAACCTTGGCGGCCCCGACCTTGCCGGTCAGATCGGCCAGTCGACCACGCAGGACCGCCAGCTCGGCTTTCTGAATGCGGCCGCTGATCGGCGCACCGTGGCGCCGGATCGCGTCACGCCGGCGGTATCGCCCTATGTGCTCCAGGCAGGGGCCGTCATTCCGGCAGCACTCATCACCGGCATCCGTTCCGATCTGCCCGGTCAGATCACCGCGCAGGTCACCGAGAATGTCTATGACAGTCCCACGGGTCGCTCGCTGCTGATCCCGCAAGGCACGCGTGTCATTGGCCAGTACGACAATGGGGTCGGCTTCGGCCAGCGTCGCGTGCTGCTCGTCTGGAGCAGGCTGGTCTTTCCCAACGGCCGCTCCATTGTTCTTGAACGCCAGCCTGGCACTGACACCCAAGGCTATGCCGGCCTTGAGGACGGCGTCGACTACCATTGGGCCGACCTGTTCAAGGCGGCCGCACTCACCACCATCCTCAGTGTCGGTGCGGAGGCCGGCTCGTCCGGCCAGGAAAGTGACACCGTGCGCGCCTTGCGCGGCGGCGCCTCCGACAGTCTCAGCCAGGTGGGCCAGCAGATCGTCCAGCGCCAACTTAACATCGCACCGACATTGACGATACGACCGGGCTTTGATGTGCGTGTCGTCGTTACGCGCGATCTCGTGCTCGAACCCTATGGAGGCTGAAATGGCCAAGCTGAAACTCGGTCCGATTGCAGATGACAAGCCGGTTAAGGTCACGGTGGAACTGCCTGCGCCGCTGCACCGCGATCTGTCCAGATATGCTGAGATCCTTGGCCGCGACGCGGGGCAGCCTTCCACGGATCCTCTTCGCCTGATTGTGCCCATGCTTGAGCGATTCATCGCGACGGATCGGGGCTTTGCCAGAGCCAAGCAGGAGCGGAAAGGTTGAGCGCCACGCCGCATGGCAAAACGAGCAATGCCAAAAAGACGCGGTCGCGTATAGTCATCAATATGCTTAAGACCGTTTGAAATGTCGGACGCGGTCTTCGAGAACAGCTCGATCGCCAACGCTGCTGCCAGTTCGCAGACGTGGGCGACAGGCGCCAAAGTCGATCTGTGATTGCTCAGCCTATCGCAGCCCCGTACTGGAGCCAAGGGACACAATACCCGCGACGAAATAAACATATCGGGCAAGAACCACCGTCAACGCCGGTCGCGCACTCACCAACCTCGTAGCGGCCATGAAATGCGCGATTGGAGGTGTCCATCTCCAAGATAGACAGCGCGACGCGCGATCCAGGTCGCGAGCGCCCTGGCAAGGACGAAGCCATACCCCGCGGGGCCTTCAAGCGCCCAACGAGGAGACCGCGGCGGCAGATGGGAGGCCGGAGGCCAGCGTCAAATAGGATCGCGGAGCCTGCGTCAACGGAACTTCCCGCGCGGAATGTCATTCTCAGAGAGACGCGCAAAGGACTTGAATATGGTTCTGGTGGAAATACTGCTCCCCTTGAGCGACAATTCCGGGACACCTTTCCCAACGACGCTTTACCGTGACGTTCAAGAACGTCTCGCTGAGAAATTTGGCGGTGCGACCGCTTACATGCGTTCGCCGGCCAATGGCTTGTGGCACGAAGGCGGAGGCGGCAGCCACCACGATGACGTCGTGTTGTTCGAGGTCATGGCCGAGACTCTGGAAGCCACGTATTGGCAAACAGTGAAGGGGAAGCTCGCGGAGGAATTCCGCCAGAACGATATTGTCGTGAGGGCGACCAATATTACGCGCCTCTAAAACCTTCGACGGGTTTTAGGATTTGAACGAACCTGTTTGCGCGATGCCGAGACTGCATCCCCGTCACCCTCATGTGCTGTTTTCGCAATTTGTCCGCAAAGCCGGAAGCAGGCTAGGACAGCGATCATTTCCTGTCTCGGAACCGTTCGCTTTACCGTTCGCAAGTGGGCTTGTTCGGCGTCATTTGTACGTTTTTTACCAAGCCAATGTCTGTGCTTGCGCGCTGGAACCCTCCTGCGGCGGATCACATTTTGTGAAACAACCACAGGGGAGGTTTTCATGCGCAGAAAGATTGACAAACGTCGAATAAAACGCGCGGCCAGAGATGCCCTCCGGATCATTCATGCCGACAAAAGGCTCAGGAATCCAAGACGGGAAGGTTGCGCGAACAGTGGCTTTCTGGGGCGATGAAAAGGCCAACACCCATAAGAGAACTGCATCACGGGCCGCCTCTCTGCAGGAGATGGAAAGGGAATTGCGTGGAGCAAAACGATGAGTGAACGCGGCGCAAAATTCCTTCGCCAATGGCTGATGAACAATATGTCGGGAATTGTTGGTGCCAATGTGGTCACGCTTGCTGAAGCAACGCAGAAGCTTCTCTCCGACGCCAAAGCGATCGGCATCCGTAGCGAGGAGCTCAAGCAAGACAACGGGAGCACGTACGAAGCAGTACTCGACGCGATCGTCCAACATCGGCAGGGGCAGATGTCTCGGGAGATATCCCGGCGAACACCAACGTGAGAAGGCTTGAACAATAGCCCGCGAACGCGACCATCAGACCTCCCGCTGTCTGAATTCACCGCTCGGAATGAAGCTGCCCGCTTCGGGGTGAGGAACGGTCCGGGCGCGCGTTTCCCGTCGCCTCTAGCCTTTCTTCAGGCCGTGATTAGCCCGCAGGAAGGGGAGAATCCATTTTCGGATCCATTATGGCAAGGAAACGACAGCTCAGTGATGCCGTCGACAGGGAATTCGGCCCGGGCAGTCTCCCGCAGGCGGCACTCCTGCCGATAAGGATGGAATTTCGCCAGTCGAGCGGGAGCAACTTTCGCAACGTCCCTGCTCTGACCACGACGAATATCGAAAACGCTATAGGAACGGAAAGTCGCGCTTGAGCTTATGAATAAACGAACACGCGCGGCGTCAATTTTCTGCCCTGGTGAATTTGCAGACGGCACTCCGGAGACCGCCAATGCGGATGCATCTATTCAGAGACGAGCCCATCCATAAACCTGCCGCCGAGTTCAGGGCCGACGGCCTCAAGCGGATTGAAATAGACGCCGACTTCGAAAGCCTCTGCCGCATTGTTGTCAACGCCATGGAAAATTTCGATGTGGGAGCGCGAACGTGAAATGTCAGCGCGCCGTTCACTTTTTACACCTGTGGATGGAGAGATACGATCTGCTGGACGGCCGGCGCGTGGGTAATGCGGACATAACGGAACTCGCCAAACGGCTCGCGGTCGAAGCAGAGGCGCAAGGCATCACCGACAAAGACATAGTCGAAAATTGGGATGATCTTCACAGCAGCCTTATCGATATCATGCGGCGACGTCATCCGGCTCCGAAGTCAACACAGTAGGTGGCCCCATGCGATCGAAAATGACCCGGGTGGCAACATTCAACGTGAATGGTGTAAACGGTCGGCTGCCTGTGCTGCTGAAATGGCTGTCGGAAACCGGTGCCGACATTGTTTGCCTGCAGGAGTTAAAAACCTCGGACGAGAAGTTCCCTGAAAAAGCGATCGAGGCCGTCGGTTACGGCGCGATCTGGCACGGTCAAAAATCATACAATGGTGTTGCCATCCTGGCCCGGGGGCAAGTGCCGCTTGAACGACGACGCGGGTTGCCGGGCGACCCGGACGACACGCATAGCCGCTATCTTGAGGCGGAGGTCGATGGCCTCGTCGTCGGTTGCCTTTATCTGCCAAACGGCAATCCAGCGCCGGGGCCAAAATTCGAATATAAGCTTAGATGGTTCGACCGTCTCATTGCCTACGGACAGCTACTGCTTGAGGAAAACGTGCCGACGGTTCTGTGTGGCGATTACAATGTCGTCCCAACCGAAATAGACGCGGTCGTGCCGCACCGCTGGGTTGGCGATGCGGTGTATTTTCCCGAGACCCGCAAGGCCTATGCTGACATGTTGGCCGGCGGATGGGTGGACGCCGTGCGCACAATACATCCGGAAAAAGGCATCTACACTTACTGGAATTTCACCTACCGGGGAGGTTACGATCGCAGTTCTGGCCTGCGCATGGATCACCTCCTGGTGAGCCCCTCACTTTCCGGTCGGATACACTCAGCTGGCGTCGATGTTGAAGTGCGCGGATGGGAGAAACCAAGCGACCATGCTCCCGCCTGGGTTGACCTCAGCGGTCGCGAGCCGCTTTAGGCGCATTGGCTCTATCCCATCTAAGAGAAGAACAGGGCGGCTTCGCCGCCCTGCGGTTTACATCAGAGATCGCGCCCGGGTCCCCCGCCGGAGGTCGTCGTCAGGATAGACGTCGGCCGCGGGATCGAAACCGGTCCAGCCGGCGGCTTCATACGCAGAGCGCCTGTCAGCGATGTCGACCGAGTTGTATTGCTTGAGGATCTGTTCGGCGTTCGGAACAAGACTGTCCTCGACCCTGGCTGTGACCATCGTTCCACCGCGACGGACACCCTCCGCATAGACATGGGCATCGTTTTCCGGGACACCGGCTTTGGTCATAGCCCCGATAATGCCGCCTGCGGCCCCACCAACCAGGGCACCACCGACCGCGCCGACAGCCGTGGCCGCCAGCCATCCAGCCGCAACGACAGGTCCAAGGCCAGGGATGGCCATCAACCCGAGGCCAGTCGCCAGGCCGCCGGCGCCGCCCACGACGGCGCCAAGGCCAGCTCCGGTGGCCGCATCCTCACCCGCCTCGGCGTCGTCGGCTTTGTACCACCCGGTCGCGTTGTTGGCCACGAGGCTGATCTCATCGCGAGGCACGCCAGTTGCCACAAGTTCGCCTACGGCATCGTTGGCGTCATCATAGTCGTCGAACAATCCCGTTACGGTTTGCATCGCATTTATCCTTTCTTTTGATCACTGAGTGTCGGCAACGACGTTGCCCTGATAGTCGAGAGCGACTGGAGTCGACTTGCCGTCCTTGCTCGCCGTCCCGCGCCAGATGCCCTTGTCGTCCTTCTTGAGTGCAGAGACGTCGGTATAACCGGCCTTCTGGATCGCGCTTTTTGCCTGGTCTTCGGTGAAGCTGTTGGCGCCGGGTACCGGAGCTGCGGGATTATTGACGCCGCTGGTTGAGACTGCGGGCGTTGTGCTTTCGTTGGCAGGCGCCTTGGTTTCAGCCTTCTGGATCATGTCCCGGTGCATCTTGAGTGTAGGCAATGTCTCAGAAGCGAAGGATTTCAGGGCGGCGTTGTCGCCATCCTTGGCGTACGCCTCGAACAGACTAACAGCATCGGCATGAGCAGCCTTCTGCATGACCGCATATGGCTTATCGACTGGTGCTGAAGCTGATTTCAGCTTGTCGAGGTCGCTATTGTGAGAAGCATCGAGATCGGCAGGCACCTGCAATTTCTGTTCGCCGGCGATGCTTTCGAGCTTGGCGTTGGCAGCCCCATGATCGGAGATCATCTTCTGGGCGAAGTCCTTCAGCGCCTGGTCCTGAAGCTTGTCTTGGACGACCTTGCTCGACTGGACCTCAAACATTCCGCCAATCGCGGCCTTGGTTACGAAGTCTTGCGCAGTCTCGGCGGCGAATGACGGCAATGCAAACGCCAGTGAGGTGGCAAGCGACAGAGACGTTAGGCGAAAGGTATTTCTCATGCAGCTACTCCTTTGTTGGAGACGACGATGAGAGCCAAACCTCCCGGCGATTGCTTGGTTCCAATGGCAGACAGATCGAGTCGATGTGAAGCTGGCGCGCAGGATCGGGAGCGGACGCGGAAGGCCAGGCGGAAGGATGCCTGACGAGTGCCACAACCCGCCGTTCTGTCAGGCGACGACATGAGCGACGTGTAGGCGCTGTCTTGGGAAGTCGCAGTGAGATTGCAGTGAGCGTAGTGCTTTATCGATCTGGCGCCTCGCCGGATGAACCTGCCATGGTTCGTGCGTCGGAATTGGCACCAACCAGGATCAATTATTCGGTCCCGTTTCAGCGAGGCGAAAGCTTGGCTTTGCCATCAGATCGAGGGCGGCGTCCTTTGCCATGGCCCCTGCACGCCCGCAACGACCGGTCACCCTAAAAACCAAGCTTAACCTTCGCGTAGCGCCGATGATCGCCAGGCGCGCTGGGAGGGCAGCAGCCCACAAAATCGCCGTGAGCCCGCTTAAAGAAATCCGACGAACTCGCAGGTTGGGGCAGAACCTATCGCTTCACGCTGATTGCTGACCAGCTTGTTCGGTGAAACTGTTCCCGAGGAGGACCGTATGGCGCGCAGGCAATGACCAAAAGACCAATATAGCAGCTTCCAGATCCGGTGAAAGTGCGGCCTCTCCCTGGAGGTACGAGCAGCCGAAGACGAACATCCTGGTCGAATTCTATCGCCTATGGCGAGACCTGCGGCCCGCGATTGATAACCTGACGCCTTCAGGGCAACGATTTGCGGCGACGGCTCGAAGGGACTATAATTGATAATGAGCAAAAAGACCGATGACCTCAAGCGAGAGATTCAGAACGCTGTCGCTGTGTTAGGTGAATGCGAGGCGGCAATGTGTCTCGGAGAGAGCAGCCGCGCTCACGATTTGGTTCGAGATACGATTGTCAGGCTCGAACGTTTGCTGCACGACGCTCAGAGCATCCCTCGCACTTAACCGGGCTGGACGGAGGGCGCCGCACCAAACGTGCCCCGTGTGCTGCAGAGGATCAAATGGATCGGCCGAAGTGACCGGAACTGCGAAGCTTTGCCAACAGCATCGCTGCCGTCCCTCGGAAATCAACGCGCGCATGCTCGCTAAGAGGAGATGATTCCCAAGCGGCCAGCTCCGCTACCAACACGGCGGTCTCGCCGTTTACCGACGCGCACCTCAAGTCTCCGGTCTTCTCCATCAAAATTATTGCGGTGCCAGCGTCGTCATATCCGATAGCGGCCATTCGTTGGACTTGGGTGTCACCATCGATACGAACGTCGAACAAGACCGTTCCGGATGTTTTCGCCGCAGCGTCAGCGACGCGATCGGCGAATGGCCGATGCATACCGTCGCCGTCGCAAAGCGACTGCTCGAATAGCACCATTTCAACATATCCTGCGACCATTCGGCCAAGGTGCCCGCATCACCTCGATTCGCAATGGGCGCGGCGGGGATATCCACACAGCATCCACGGTTAATTATTCTGGCGAGGGATCGCTCAAACCCATGGTGCGGATGGTCCACCTTCGTTTTTGAACTGAGGCTTTGCCGGACAGCTACAAATCAACTTCCAGCGCTGTCGGAAGCGGGTGAGGTTCCCCCGGACAGCGGGACGCGGGCGGAAGGTTCCGGCCCAACATTCCACCTAGTTGCTAATGATGAATTTTCGTGAACGGCAGCGCCAATCGATGAGCACGATGAAGGGGAACGGCCGGCCAACGTCGGAAGGCCTAGTCATGGTTTGTCAATCCGGCTCATCGATCAGCGCCTTCTTTCTAGTCCGCCAAACGCGGCTCTGTTGGCCCTTCAACAACTTGGCCGTTCGATAATTGAATGAGGGAAATTGTAGCTGGGAATTCAACGCTGATGCGATCGTCGGTCACGCGCTTGATCATTCCCAGGCACCAATCATCTTCTGAGACGCACTTCGAGGGCCACAGACTTGGTCTGAGTGATTTGCGGGGCTTCGGTCAATGGCGGCCGTTCTAAAGGCCTTTTCAGATTAAGGCAGCGGGAAAATGGGCGAATTCTATGTGATGAGCACCTCCGGTGCCATGGTTGTCGAAAGAGAGCGCTCCGGTCGAACTGTTGTAGATGATATGGTCGCTACCATCATGCGAGCCCATGCCGGCGACGAGAGCGCCATTTGGTGGAGCGCCCGTGTGAAGCCCCAAAGCGTGGTCGAGATGAAACTTTTGTTGGGAGACGCTGAAGTCCGTAGGGCGGTCGGCACCGCGGGCCGCAAGAGCGCCTGCATCGAATGCGAAGGCATCGCTGCCGGCATCGGCCAGTGAGGCAAGTCCTATGCCCCTGCCGACACCGGCCGACTCTGTCACCCAGTGGCTGGCATTCGCGAGGTGATGGACGGCACCGGTTCCGTGGATCAAATCGGCACCATCAGAATTATGATGTCTACCATCGCTAGGATTGGCGACAAATTGAGTACTCGGTGTACTAGCGGTGCCAGGGCTCCCCTGCGTACCGGACGTACTGGGGGGAATGCCAGGAGTACTGGAGGTTTCAGAGGTGCTCGGGGTAGGGGTTGCCGGGGCGCTTGCGGCGCTGCTGAGGTTATGTTGCTGGAACAAGGCCTGCAGCTCCGGCGAGTCGCCAAGCGCGGTGTCGCCCTGTTGAGAGCCCCACGCATAGGCATAGTCGAAGGCGGGCGATGGCGCAACCTTGGCCCAGTGGTCCAGCATGGTCTGCTCCTGGGCGACGCTGGGAAGGACATATTGGCCGCCCGTATCGGTGGTGTAGTTGCCGCCGCCGAACGTCTGATAAACCGGAACGATCTGGCTGAGCGGAACGCCAGAGGCGACCGCCGCGGCCACGGTCCTGTCGATCATATTGTAGTCGACGGTGCTTGTGCCGGTGCGCACCGGGTAGGGATCCACGCCGTAATAGTCGATATGCGTGTTGGCGGGATTGAAAGTGTTTGAAAAATCGGGATCAGCCGAAGACCCCATGTTCATCATGGTGATGAAGGTCTTGGCGCCGGGCAGGTGGGTGTGGATCCAGTCGGATTCCGCCTTCAGATTGTCGGCTGTGGCATAGGTTCCCCATTTGCCCGTGGGATCGGGCTCGTCGACGAGGAAGAAGCCGAACACCTTCGGGTTGCCGATGAAGGGCGTGACTTTGTCAATGAAAGACGAGGTTGCGCCATTGGCTTCATCCAGCCAAACCAGACCTTTCGTGCCAGCCGGCAAGGCGTTGAGTTCGTCCACGGATGAAACGTCGACAAGATTGAATCCGGCGGTTGCGACGTCCGTCGCTGATCCGCCTGATGCATAATGGAGAGTGGCCATCCAATTTCCTTCGTCGGATTCGATAGCCCCCGTGCTTGCCTAGCTGAAAACGTACATTAGCGTACAATCAAATACAGACGCCCTTTGACAGAATCGTTGATCGTAGAAGGCCACAAAATAGGTTTTAGGTGTGCGAAGGGTTAGATAGCAGACCAGTGTCCCGGCCACCGCCAAGGTCGGCCTAATGAGGACTTACCATATTGATTGTATTGAGTACTTTCAAGTTCCATAATGTATGTTATGCAACTTATTGCTGTAGCGGCTATTAACGATGCGACACACCTGGGCAATTTAGGTGCGCTTTCCGCATCCCGGGCTGGTCAACATATGGGGAGGAAGGTTGACGGCTTCGTCGATAGACGAATACACGCTGCCCATGATTCATTCGGCAACACGCGGGACTTTCGTGGATCGGGCTCGGCACCCCCGATTGCCTGGAACTTCCGCGGCAAAACGACGTTCGATCCTTTTTCGAATGAAGGAGGTCGTGATGGACTGGAACCGCGTTGAGGGAAACTGGAAGCAGGTCAAAGGCAAGGTCAAAGAACAGTGGGGAAAACTCACTGATGATGACCTTGATCGCATCGCTGGCAAACGCGATCAACTCGAAGGTAAGATCCAGGAGCGCTACGGCATCGAACGCGACCGCGCGCGTAGGGATATCGACGCCTGGTACACCAGGCAAGACTGGTAGGATAACTGCCCGCCGCCCTCTGTGGCGGCGGCTTATCTGCTATGCGTCGAGACCTGTAGCAAGCCCAAGCCGGTCCTGCGGGGCGCACCAGATTAATACAAATCCTATTTGAATCCGTGCCGGCGGCGGTCCTAGCAGAGCGATAGGCAAAAGCCCGCCGCCTGCAAGTCTCACGGAGAAGCAAGAAGGGGACAAGTGCGGCCCCAATTTTCCAGCATGACTGTGTTCCAAATGCGGACCCGTCGCGCAAAGCGGTGCCGCGCGGGCAGTTAGGAAAGCGTGCCGTCATCATTCAGTACAGCGCGGTCACGAACGCCGGAGGATATGTGGAGGTGGAAGCCAACCGTTCCGTTGATTTCTCCCACGCCCGTTTCGACCGTCTTGACGCACAAAATCCTCATATCGCGCTCGGCCGCTGACCATATGGCTGGCCTGCATCAAAAACTCAGTTGTTCGTTGACTTGCAGGATCCTAAAAACAATCGGATTTTCGACTGCCCTGTTTTCGTGAGAGCGCCGATAATCTGGTACGGGAAATTGCTGATTTCGAGGACGCGCAGGGATTCCTGTACGAGTGGCTCAATTCGGCCCTTCGACAATCCTGAATAAACGCCTATTTCGACTCGATCCCTTGCTCAATCTCTACTTGCTCAATCTCTATTCCGATCGACTCGCCCTCACCGTGGACTGCATCTCGATCCCAGTCGTTGGTCTTATCCGGGGTTTTAGCAGCGGCCTTCCGGCTGGTCCGATCCCTGTCGTTGCGAGGCTTTTGTCCCGGAATATCGCGCGATGATTTTGGGCGCATTGATTAGTTCCTTTGCTGCGTCCACATGCCAAAACATGTCCGGCATTATCAGCTTCCCCATTACATGACTATTCGGGGAGGTGCGGGGTATGCTGCTTGTCCTCGGCCGGATCGGCGTCGATGCGGGCCTTGTGCGGGTCGAATGCGCCGTGCCGGGCGATGGCCAGGGCGGCCGTTTCGGGAGTCTCGTAGGCCCACATGAAATTGTCAGCCGATGCACCGGCTGCATGCACGCGCCAATAGCCGGCCGTGCCCCATGCAGACTCCGAGGTGGCGTTGGTTTTCTCGAAAAGCTCGAAATAGATGTCCTCGAACGGGATGTAAAAGACTGGATCTCGCCCGTCTTCGTAGAGCATTTTTGCGCACTCGCTTGACGCAACAATGGCGTCAGAGAATCTGACCGTCACCGTACCATGAAAGGGAAGGATGGCAGGCGCGGTCGGAGGATACTCGGGACTCGCTGGTGAGGTTTGCATTCTAGCACTCCCTTGACTGCGTGTCCTGGAAACGTCGTGCAGCCGTGCCAGTTCCTGCCAACGGCGCAATTGGCGCAAAACCTTACACTACCTCTGTTCCTAGATGTTCAGTACCGGCACTTTGCTGGATCAGGTCGAGTTCGAAACCATCCCGTTGTCGATTGCCCCATCGGACTCGCAGGTCAGACCTCGAGGTGCGGCTCATGCAGGCGAAGTTGTAAAGCGACGACGACGTGGCGCGACGATGCTTGGCTCTCGTCGTCGTAAGAGCGCTTGAGGATGGCGCCTCTGATGGTCTTGAGGATGGCGCCTCTGATGGTCCGGTTCATTCTTCCTCGAGGTGGCCTAGAGGCAGCGTCGTGCGACAGCGTCATTTTGCGGCGGAAAGCGACAATTGACCGCGGCCTCCAGAATCGCGAGCATCGCCGATGCCGGTTCTTTCGGGCCGGCAGGCAGGTCGGCGAGCGATGCTCGCCTCTTCCATCATGACCATCTTCTGGTTGACAGCGAAGCGCCTGGCCAGAGCCCCAGCGTATCCGAGGCCCGTTAAGCCGTTGGAGGAGCCTCATGGGCCGGAACCATATCGGCGTTGATGCGTCATAGAAACAGGTTCTGGTGGAGGCATCGATGGTCAGGCTCCTTCTCGTCGCGGCTGCGGCGCTTGCCCTCACTTGCGACGGGACAGCGGCGGCCAAGCTCGACTCCGCCACTGTCAATCAAGCGCAATTCTCACCCGAAAGATCGAAAGGCTTCAGCCCGGTTATCCTGAAGGCGCAGATACTTTTGGATCGCGCCCGTTTCTCGCCAGGCATGATCGAGGGCCGCTTCTCAGACAACGCCGCAAAGGCCATTAGGGCCTTTCAGACTGCGAACGGATTGTCCTCCGACGGCAAGCTTACGCCGGAGACCTGGGACAGGCTGACGGCAACCTCCACCAACCCAGTCGTGGTGAGCTACGAACTGACACGCAAGGATGTGAGCGGACCCTTTACCAAGCGCATTCCGGCGCGCATGGAGAAGATGGCCCGCCTGCGGACGCTCGGCTATCACAACGTGACGGAGAAACTGGCCGAGCGCTTCCACATAAGCGAGCAATTGCTCAGGAGGCTCAATCCGGGGATCGGGTTCATGAAGGCCGGCACTAAGTTGCTGGTTCCGGATATTGATCGGGGGGAATCTCCAGCCAGGATTGCCGGCATCGAGGTCGACAAGGGCGCACGCCTGGTGCGCGTTCTTGATCCTTCCGGTAAATGGCTCGCGGTCTTTCCCGCTTCCATCGGCAGCGCCGAGAAGCCGGCGCCGAGTGGCGAGGCGGAGGTCAAACGCGTCGCGCGCAACCCCACCTATCACTACGATCCGAACTTCGCTTTCAAGGGGGTCAAAGCCAAACGGCCGTTCACGATTGCGGCCGGACCGAACAATCCCGTGGGATCGGTCTGGATCGATCTGTCCATCGAGAGCTACGGTATTCACGGCACGCCCGAACCGGGCAAGATCGGCGCGACCTTCTCGCATGGCTGCATCAGGTTGACCAACTGGGATGCCGAGGACCTCGCGTCCATGGTGCAGAAAGGAACGAAAGTCAGCTTCAAGGACGAGACGGCGAGCGCAGGCGGCGAGTAGCTCGTAGCACAAGGATGCTCGGCCAACGGCTGGCCGGCTCATGAGCATACGAAAAAGTTCATATTTTTGCCCACCGCTGTTCGTAATCTCTGCTCCAGAACCTGTGTTCCTGCCTCGCCACATGTGAACACGGACAGTTACCGAACGCCCGATATGATCCGTCTCGTTCAGACTGCAAGTCAGCCAGTCGTCTTAAGCTTGCGACATGGATTTTTCCGCTCAAGGCTCCCGGCATTTCGACGGGCGACCTCAGTTCGGCAAGCGCCGGCTGCCACCTGCCGCGCAAAAGTTCGTCCGCTCCTGGCGATGGGGTGTGGGCCATGTCCTAACCAACTCGGCGAGCGTAGCCGAACGCCACCTACCCCAAATGCAGTTGCCTTCTCGACGCATTGCGTTTGGATAGGAAGCCATCAAGTCCAATGGCTCAACAAGTTCACCCGTCACTTGGATGAAAAGACGATACCGTATTGCGCTGTCGCAACCAGCCGACCAAGCGGCGGCAAATCTCGGCTAGCAGTGGATAGCGATGACGCCGACGTCGGCAATCCACTTTTTCGAGGCCTTGCGAGCTTCAGTGTCCCTTGCGGCTTCTCGGCGTCGCTTCCTTTCTTCGGGCTCGGCATGTCGGGCAGCCTTTTCGATGCTCGGCCATCGGCGCCGAAAGATCCTTGTGCCGGTCAAAGCCAGTCACCGTAGTTCTGCCGAACGACTTCTTGACCGACGATCGGCGCGTCCGGACGTAGCTGAGGCCAAGTGCGGCCGCCCCTGCACTCGATGATAGTGTCACCATGTGCAGCCCGACGGGGACGTTCCGCGCGACGCAAACCTCGTGGTCCTGCACGAACTCGCTGCCAGTCAGGCTGATCGCGGACTGCTGATTGATACTTCCGACGGTGACGCCTTGGTCGAAGCCCACACCGACGCTGGTCAGGCCGCCGCTCCAAATCGGATATCCAATCCAAATGTAGAGCCCTGGCTCATCCAGCTTCACCAGAGCTCTGAGGCTCTTCGGCTGGTTGATGGCATCGGAAATCTGTTGGAAACCGGTTCGTGTAGCCTCGGCGATAAGCGGGGTATTAGCCGGGGTGATATTCACCGTCCCCTCGACGCAAGACATAAACTGGGCGTTCCCTCCGTCATTGACGGAGACACAATCGAAATTCACGGGCAGCGAATTCGCCTCAACGGCATCGACGCACCTGAGAGTGCGCAGCTCTGCCTTGACGCCTCCGGCAAGAAATATCGTTGCGGGCAAAGGGCGTCTCTCGCCCTGGCCGACTTCCTCGAGGCGCATCGCCCCATATCGTGCATCGAGGTCGACCGCGACCGGTTCAGACGCATGGTGGCCGTCTGCACGGCAGGAGGCGCCGATATCGGGGAATGGATTGTCAGGAAGGGCTATGCGGTCGACTGGCCGAGATACAGCGCTGGCTTCTATGCCAAGGCTGAGACTGACGCGAGGATCGCCAAGCGCGGCCTGTGGGCTGGAGCGTTCGACCGCCCATGGGAATGGCGCAAACAGATGACTGTTCAATAGGCTATCGCGCCCGGTTGTGCGTGCGGTCGATCATCCCCTGGCGCGCGTAGAGAGATAGGCTGTCCTGTCATCTTTTGCCCATTTGCCTAGGCTAGGCTGTTTTCACGGCGGGCTTTGGAGGAGGTCGATCTGATGACGACAAGCCTTGCCGGCACCCTGAAAAACCGCGGCAAACAGATGGCCAAACGCCTGCTTGGCTATGATTCCCGAAACTGGCTGCGTATCCGCCAGATCGAGGCGTTCACCGTCTTTCTGGAAGCCGGCAACCGCAAGGCCTCTGACGTCATCGAGATCTCGCCGGGCTGGAACCGCTATTGGCGGGCGATGTGCCCCAACTATCGCTCGGTCGATTTCCCGGCCTTCGACATCTGCAAGGACCGCACGGAGGAACAATATTCGATCGTCATCGCCGACCAGGTGCTGGAACACGTGCGGCGGCCGCTAGCGGCGGCCCAGAACATCCATGCCATGACCCGGCCCGGCGGCTGGGCGATGGTGGCGACACCATTCCTGTTCCGGGTCCATGCCCGGCCGCACGATTACAACAGGTGGACGCCCGCCGGCCTGAAGCAGCTGATGGTCGAGGGCGGCTTCCCCGAAGCCAACGTGAAGGTCCATGGCTGGGGCAACAAGGCGTGCGCCCGGGCTCACATCGGTGGCCCGGTACGCCTACGGTCTTTGGCGAGACCTCAGCAACGACGAGGAATACCCGCTGATGGTCTGGGCCTTCGCAAAGAAGGAGCCAGCGGCCTCTCAATAATTGCCGTTGTAGTACCGGTCGTCGCAAGGTGCCGTGTAGATGCGGCCGTAGCGGTCCTGGTATCGGCACATTTCTTCGCCGCGGCGCTGCGGCGTAGTGGCGGAACCGACGACGGCGCCAAGCAGCGCGCCGCTCGCCGCGCCGATGACCGTGCTCTTGGTGTTGCCACCGATCGCCTGGCCGACGAGTGCGCCACCGGCGCCGCCGATGAGCGCGCCGGTGGTAGCCCGCTGCTGGCCTTCGGTCTGCGACTGGCAGCCGGCAAGTGCGGCGGTCAGCAGCAATGCGGCTATGGCTTTGTGAAAGGTCATGTGAAGTCTCCCTTAAACGTCTGAAATCCCTATCGATCGTCCCGTGAGGCCGCATTGCGGCGGAACGGGGGCGCACACTCTCACGAAGTGAGTCAGGGTTTCCCATGAGTTGAAAGCCATGGTTTCCAAAGCGCAAAGGAAACGGGCAAACCCGCTGATCTCAACGGCCGATAAAGTTGCGCACGGATATATATTTATATCTGGATGCGGCCGACGGCTCGCATTCGAAGCAAACTCGACATGTTTTCCTAACCAAATCGCAGGCGGTACAGGCCCCTATTATCAGGTCTGAGTACCATGGCCCGCGCGATGGACAAAGCAACCACACCCCCCGAGTTTGAAAGGCGAAGGGCTCGCGCTGCTCAATACCTGCGCATGTCGACGGAGAGGCAGATCTACTCCATCGACAATCAAAGGGACGCGATCCGTAACTATGCAGAGATCATGGGTTACGACATCGTTGCCACGTATGAAGATCCAGGCCGAAGCGGGCTCAGCATCTTGGGGCGCCCGGGCTTGAAGCGGCTGATCGAAGATATCGAAAGCCGGCGGGCCGATTTCGAAACTGTCGTGGTCTATGACGTCAGTCGATGGGGACGCTTTCAGAACACTGATGAAAGCGCCTCTTATGAATACCGATGCCAAAGAGCCGGAGTACGGATCGAATTCTGCGCTGAGCTATTCGTCAACGATGGCAGCATTGGGTCCGATGTTCTGAAGGCCATCAAGCGCAGCATGGCTGCGGAGTACAGCCGAATGCTGTCGAATAGGGTCTTTGCCGGTCAAAGCCGAATAGTCAAACTGGGTTTCAGCGGAGGCGGCCCTGCGGGCTATGGGTTGAGGCGCCTTCTCGTCGACGGCTCTGGAAATCCCAAGGCAATCCTCCATCGTGATGAGCGAAAAGGCCTGGCCAGCGACCGCGTCGTTCTCGTCCCCGGGCCTGAAAATGAGGTGTCAACCGTCCGATGGATATTCAACCAGTTCGTGAAGAAAGGAAAAACGGCAGTCGAAATTGCGTCTGCTCTAAACGCGCGCGGCCTGGTCACCGAGTTTGGCCGGCCTTGGACCGGAGCGTGCGTAGGCACGATATTGGCCAGCGAGAAATATGTCGGCAACATTGTATGGAACCGAATATCCCACAGGCTTCTGCAAAACCGGCTGAGAAATCCGCCAAGCGCAGTTGTTCGCGCCGACAACGTCATCGAACCGCTCGTACCCCGGGCGCTGTTCGATCGTGCGCAAGCTATCAGGCGGGCGCGCACTTACCTCAGACCCGATGAAGAGTTGTTGGCCGATCTGACCAAGCTTTTGAAAGAACGGGGAAGGCTGTCGAGCCCAATCATTGATGCCGCTCCAGGCTGTCATTCAGCCAGCATTTACGCGCATCGCTTTGGAAGCATGAACGCCGCCTACCAGTTGATCGGATACGACGGGTCGGCGAACTATCGGAAACTCGACATCAGAAGGCGGCTCATTCAGATTCGGCAGCAAACAATCGAGAACTTGATGTCGGACATCGACGGGGTCGGTGGCTCAGCGCTGTACGATCCCCAAACAAAGATTATGCGTGTCAATGATGAATTCTCCGTGGCGATTTGGACTGCGCAATATCGGATGAACGTCACCGGTTTTCCACGCTGGCCGTTCTGGAAGCGGGGTCTCATCGGGCCAGAGGTAACGATTTTGATCAGGATGGAGTCCGACAATCAGACCGTTCGTGACTTCCTGATCGCACCCGCTCATGAAGCGCAGTCTGCTCTTCACATGCTCAAGGCCAACAATGGCGTGCGCCTTGATGCCTTCCTCTTCGCTTCGCTTGATCCTGTAGTTGAGATGGCGAGACGAGAACCAATGCCGGCAAATATATGAGAACTACGAAAGCCCGGCTTCGCGACTTCGTCACAAACAATCGGCATGCCATTCGGCTGACGGTAGATTCGCGGGCGCCGATGAACCCGCTGCGTGTCTCCGGTTTGTTGAAGACCTACAGGCGCCAAGTCGACAATATGCAGGAATTCATCAGGGAAGCCGACGCGGTGAAACACCAGATGGAAAGCGTCGTCGATGCCTTTCGTCATGTCCTGCGCATCGCTGCATTTCAAGGATTGCTTCAATCGAATGGCTTCGCAACGCCTCCTTCGATCTTGATGCAAAATTCGCCAGAGGCCGGGGTGAAAGCAGGTATCGGCGAAGACCGGCAGATTTCCTTGCCGCGCGTCGACGAGCCGCTTGTCGAAGGCATCTGCCTCGAAGCTCTCGACATGCTGAACGATTTCGGCGCCCCCTTGAAGATTTTCGGCTTGTTACGAGAGGTCGTGCCGGGCCGGCAGGTTGAAATTGTCCGGCTGATGCTCGCGATGAACCGCGTGGAATTTCGAGTAGCGAGGCTCTTGATCGAGCTCACCCCACGATCACAACTCACCAATCCCTTGGCTCGCAGAAAAAGATACGAGGGTATTTCCCCTGCGCAAATGGCCGCCATGGAAGCCGACATTGCCGAGGCCAGCCATGACTATCTGAGCGCTGCCAGCACCCACGGCTCAGAAATGCTAAACCTGATCGCCGCTACGAGCTATTTCGACCGACTGCTGAACAACCCCAAGCTGGTTCGATATCTAGCGCGCAATTTCGCGAGGCAACTGGAGGTGTTTCAGAACTTGCTCGACTTCCGCGAGGCTCGATACAAGAAACACCCGCCGCAGGCCGGGTCGTGAGCGGTCGGTCATCACCCTTAGTTTCGCGGCATGCTGTGTATCTCCATCCGAACCGGTCCTCCCTTTTTGCAACTCGTGCAGAAAAGAGCGCGCTCCACCGAGCTGAACAGAGCTTCCTTGCCGTTGCGCCGGATCAGACCTTCGGGCTTCACCTCGGCATGGTGCGAGCAAGTCGTGCACCACGCACGCAGCGTGTGCCAGCTGCGCAAGTCGCCCAGCGCGACGTCTAGTCCGGCGTGAATACTGCCGTCGATGATCGTCTGCGGCGGAACCTTCACCTCGCCGGGGGTAACGATCTTCTCCATAACGTGGCGGCTGTTGTAGTGGATCAGCAGCATGCCTGGCCGGCGCCGGATGGCGGCGTGCCAGGCAGCTTGGCTCACCACCGCGTCCGGCGTTCGACAGATGGTTTCGAGATGCGTCTTCTCCTCCCGATCCCAAACCTCGATCCGGAAATTGTCTTCGGCAGTGTCCACCATCTAGGGGCGCTCTGAGTGCGCCCCGATAGCCGAGGCACCGGGCCGTAGCAACTGCGACCTGCTCCTTGGCCGCTATATAAGGATCTGCTAAAATTCGTCTTTGTGCAGGCCACTGTTTGTCCAGGCCACTGTCTGTGCGGCAATAACCAACCTTCGGCGCTTTTCCGCGAAGGAAACCGCACGCAGGCAGCCCGCGACCTGTCGGAAGTCGAAAAACGCATCAGGGAGGAGACGATGACCAAGCGACGCGTGTGGCTGAAAGGAGCTTCGTGGATCCTTTCGCTTTTCATCATACCTGCCCAAGCAGGCAGCCTCGGAGATCTAGTCAAAAGTGGCGACCTAGTTGGAGTAACGTCTGCCTTGGACAAAGGCGCCGCTGTCAACGACGTTGATGGTGTTACTGCGCTCTATATCGCTTGCGAAGGCGGAAATGTCGAAATAGCGAAACTTCTGATCGATCGCGGGGCGGACGTGAACCTGCCCGTCAGTTGGCAACGAACGCCTCTCTACGCCGCCAACAAGGGTGGGCACGCTGACATCGTGAAGCTGTTGCTCGATAATGGAGCCGATCCAAATCAGTTGGCGAAATCGCAGACGCCGCTTCACGTGGCTGCAGAAAATGGCTGCCTTCCGTGCGTCGTGCACCTCGTCGACGCTGGTGCAGAAGTCAACGCACTGACGTCGAACGGAAGTCCACCTATACATTTGGCCAAGCTCGCCGGTCACGACGACGTCGTGGCCTACTTACGCAGCCATGGCGCCGGACGACCGGCCATCGCGCCGATTGCGCCACGACTTGCATCGGCAAACGCTGAATCGGGCAAAGAACTTTTCGGCAAGACGTGCGGGACTTGTCATCTTGTAGCGCCCGGGATCAAGAATCCCAAGCCTAATCTGTGGGGCATCGTCGGGCGGCGGAAGGCTTCGCAAGGCGATGTTGAGTATTCGGCAAGTCTCAAGGACGCCGGCGGCGATTGGACTTTCGAGGAGCTCAATTTGTTTATCTCAAATCCCGCGCTCACCTTGCCTGGAACAGATATGCTTTTTCCGGGTCTGCAGGACGAGAAGCAGCGAGCAGACCTTATCGCGTACCTGCGGACCTTGAGTGAAACACCGTTGCCGCTTCCCTAGAAGCGATTACCAAATAGGCCCGCCACCAGCGGCAGCGGGCCAAATCTGCAAAGGCGGCAAGTTTCAGGCGTGGCTCGGCGAATCGACAGCGATGACCGCGCCCGTGCTTTCCCCGCACGCCGCGCAGCAACGCGAATAGTCCATGCCAAAACGCTCCGGCCGGCAGGGCTTTCGCTTCGTATCGGATACGATCCCGTTGAGGGCAATCCTTTACCATTGCGAAGTCTGGGGGGCTGATCCGAGGCCAGAGAAGTTTACCGGGTCGCAAGAAAAATCATTGTTTAAAGCCTGCGGTTGGTATGTGCCGATTGAAGGCGTGGAAATTATCGGCGGCCCGTGAAGCGTTCAGCTTTGGGAAGCTAGCTCTTTCGAGCCAAATCCGCCCCGACTACGCGGCGCGTGTAGGCGACCTCGACAGCGGCCGCTGCCTCATCCTTGGTATCGCTGCGCCCTCGAGCGCCGCCGTCGTAACACGTCCAGGACCAGGTGCCCGCCGACGGCCCATGTATCTCCTTCATGATGCGGCCAACTGAGGTATCCCCATAAGTCGCCCCAAAATCGTAGTGCAGCACCTTTCCACTGATGGCGGTCCGCCCCCATGTGAGTTGGACGCGGGCATCCCTGGTATGGACGAAGTTGAAGGCCTCGGCCTTGCTGTCGAAGGTCTCGATCGCGCGGTTGTTCTCGACGACCTGCCAGCCGCGCTGGAAGGCGGATCGGACCGTGAGGCGTTCGCTATCCACGAAACCGTTCCGTGTACCAGGTGATCTTGCCGTCGACCTTCATCGGCTTGTGGATCATGAGGCGCTTTGGCAGGTGCTCTGGGTGCACCTCGAGCAGAGTGATCCTTATATCCGGCTTGCAGCGGTTGCAGTCGAACTTCAGCTTCAGCGGATCGACACCGCCGCCATAGACCATCATCAGATCGGCAGATCGGCAGTAGCGGACGTTGCCGCAGCTGCATTCCGCTTTCACAAGCATGTTATGCCGGGTCGCCTTCCCCAGCGTGTCGATCGGTTCATGCGCCATGAGAACAGAAAAGGAACATTTTCCTTGAACGTCAAGACGGCCTGTGGAATCTTTTAGCCATGAGCGAGGAACCCACCCGACAAACTGACGGCCTGCCCGTACCGCCGCTCGCACGTGTTCGGAGCGAAAATCATGTCTGCGAGTTTGACGTTTGCGGCAAGCGTGCGCCGTTCGGATTTGCCAAGCCGAGACAGCCATCGCACTGGTACTGTTTCGAACATCGCGAACACGGCGACAGCTATTTGGCGGGGGTGAGATGATCAGTCGACCAAGAGAAGCGAACGATTATCCAGACCGAGTCATCGACTGCCAGGAGGCGATGGAGCCCGGCTTCCAGGCCATCGTTGATTGCATGCTGGAAGCCGCATGGTCGCGCGGCGAAACTCTGCGGTCACTAAAGCGGCTGATCGCGGCGGACAATATGACTCAGAAAGAGAACGCGAGGACGGAAACACAGCTCGCAATCGCTCGGGCCATGATGCGCGCAGGCAAGCCGCTATAGGAAGCCACACGTTCGTTCTGAGTCGCCAAAGAATTGTTGGAAGCGTACAATCTCTGCGTCGCTCGCCCTTTCAAGGCACTCGGGCGCTTGGAAGCCAAATCAGGTGCTTTCGCCTCTGGGACGAAAGCCGTGGCTGACGCGAAAAAGACAGATCCCGAACCGGATGGCGTCGAAGTAGTCGAGAATATGGGCGAGTGGTTCGTGCGCGTCGTCATCAACGGGAAAGCGCAGGTCAGCACGTTTGAGGGAGAAGCTTACGCCCGGTCCTTCGCGGACGGACAACGCATGCGCATCGGCTTGAACAAGCTTTGCAAGCACATCTAGGCGGTAGCCACCCGTGGAGATTGATCCTTTGCGGTGCGGCCCTATGTCTTCCGAATAGCTTCAGACCTTAAACCGTGGGTAGCAAGACTAAGGTCTTGCCTACCGACAGCGAAAGTCTGACGTTTCCGTTTTGGTTCCGGTAACATTCGTTGGACGTTCCGTAGTTTAGCCAAAACTGAAGTATAGAGGTGCCCGGCCCCGGGTTTGTCTTCGCCCGACCAAAAGGCACCCGGTGGTCAGCGCAGCCCCTGCATGATGAATTTGTAGATCGTGCCGATTTCCTCGTCGATCTCGTGACCGGAAATGCCTTGTGCTTCAGCCGCCCGTTTCGCATCCACAGCCATTTCGATGATCAGCAGCACATGGTCAGTGATCGGATCGTCGGATAGATGGTCCGAAATCCAAAGATAGAGAAAATCGCTCCCTCGCTTGCTCATTCCTCACGAAAATCCTGCAGCGAACCGTGCCGCAGATCCTCTTCGCCGCGCAAGTGCTTC
>NZ_QZXA01000014.1 GCF_003601985.1 Mesorhizobium jarvisii | reverse complement strand
CGAAGCCCGGCAAGCTCGGTGCTCTCATCGCGCGCTCCTTGACCGAGAACGCCAAAGCGCAATTCGAAGTCAAATCCAGCGCCACTGAAGGGACCAGGGTCACCATCGTTTTCAAGCGATCGGCAGCTACCTGACGACCCTCCGCAGATTGCGCTCGCGCCAGCCATCAGGGCGAGTGCGACCCACCGCTTAGTGCCTAAGTCCCGGCGGGACACTGTCCTCAACCTGCCCGACGAAGGGTCCGCTACGAGCGATTTCGCAGCCAGCGCAAACCTGCGGAGCCGAGCAATCGGCGACACCATTACTTCTTAATCCCCGAGATGCCCCAGCGATCCACTCGATCGCTTTGCTGTTGGCACGGTCGTGATCGCGGTGCCAAGCCAGCCTCAAGCGCTTCTACCAACCGGTCGTCGCCTGGCGTTCGTGGACGCGTTGCGATGTAAAGCCTACTGCACGGCGCGCGATGCGAAGGGCCCAAAGGGGGCGAGCGCCGGGTGATCGCGTCCAGCCGCAGCGGCAGATCCTTTATTCCTCGGGGGCAGGAACCGCTTGATGATAGCGAAGTTCAATTCCTAGGAACAGGAGTGAAACATCATGGACACGCCAACTACGGACGACTTTACGGGACCGGGTACCAACGAAAACGGCTGGCGGGGCAGCGAGGGTGCTGAGCGTGCCGAGACGAGCAAAGAAGCTTTGGGCAAGCTCAAGACAAGTGCGGCGGAGACCGCGTCGCATCTGAAGAATGCCGCCGCCTCCGTGTCGAGCGATGCCAAGGATTATGCCGGGTCTGTTGCCGCTGATGCCGCGGGCGCCTTCAAGGAGGCAGTCGAGTCCAATAAGACGGCCGGCGCCGACGCTATCGCCAATATCGCCCACTCCGTCAAGGACGCGGCGGACGGCATCGAAAAGCAGGCGCCCCAGGTCGCAAGCATGGTGCGCAGTGCTGCCGAAGGTGTCGAGCGCATCTCAACCGATATCAGGGACCGCAACGTCGGCGAGTTGCTCGATTCCGTCACGAAATTCGCGCAGCGTCAGCCAGCCGCGTTTTTCGGCGTCGGTATCCTCGCCGGCGTCGTCCTGACGCGGATCATGCGGAGCGCCGATCGTTCCTGAGAAGGATCATTCGCATGGATGATGGAATGGATCACCGGCCCTTCGGGAGCGTGCTCGGCCAAGCGCTAAGCCAGTTTGGATCGTTGATTCGCCTCGATCTGCGTCTGCTCGAGGCGGAAATGCGAGCCAAGTCCACGACACTCGTGTCATCGGGCGCGTGTGGAATGGCCGCTGTCATGTTTTTTGCGCTGGCTGCGTTCGCCATTGTTCAGTGTCTCATCCTTGCAATGATTTTTTTAGGGATTGGCCCAATGCTAGCATGCCTGGTTGTGGCCCTTGTTTTGATCGGGGCAGGTTCGATGTCCCTTTATCTTGCCAAGCGGGCGCTGACCGGGTGGACCATCACGCCCGTCGAGACGGTCAATCAGGTGCGGACCGACCTGGCGGCCTTGAAGCAGGGAATACGCTATGGCTCAACCCAGCAATGAAATCAGGGATATCCTGGTGCAGAGCCGAGCCGAACGGCAAGCTCTGTTCGGCCCGGTGAGCGAAGTGAGCCGCCGGCTGCAGCCCAGACATTTGGCGGACGTTTCCACTCAATACGCCAGACAGAAAGTCGCCGCGGTGGTCGGGGGGATCTCGGATGCCGTCAAGGAGAATGGCGGAATAGCGGCCGCCGTGGCATTGGGAGCAGTCGCCGTTTTTGATGCGGGACGAAGGAGTGCTGACGGCAATGCCGCTACAGGGCGCGTCGACGCATCCCCGGCGACATTGACGAGCGGCCGAGATGCCCATGCAGAGCGAAACGGTTATCAGGCTGGAACGCCTCGCGCCGTTACAAATCTCGATCGCGCCAAGATGATCGCCGGCTCGGCGGCAGGAGTATTGGTTGGCCATGCCATTGGCCAGGCCTTTCAGCCAACGGCCAAAGAGCGCGCACTGTTCGGCGAGGCTGCCGGCGAAGCTCGGGAGGCCGCGGCTAGATTTGTCCTCGAGCACAAGCGCGGTGCAAAGATTGCAGCTGCCGAGGCCTTCGGCTTCGCGCGATACGGCGCCGCCTTCCTGGCGGTCCTGGCGGCGGCCGGCGACTATTTCGTCCGCAACGAAGAGGTTCGCGCCCCCTCCGAGAGGTAATCATCAGACGGTCAGGCGCACTTGTTGCGTTCGCAATCTCGACGCCGAGCCGGACGCTTGGCCATCGGCGTAGGAGCGGGCGTTACGTTCAGCCTCAAATGGGAAAGTCAGCGTATTGCCGAAGGCCGTCACGCGGACGGTCCGTGTGTTCTCGCGAATGATTTGACGACGGCGCCGAACAGACTGGCGCTTCCCCTGAGCTACGCGCCGCCGCCCGGCGCGCAAAAGAGCCGGCGCGCCTTCGGCGCTCTACCCGCGATCGCGCTGAATCCACCGCGTCTTGTAGTCGCGAACGCCGTCGCGCACGGCAAGTTCATCGGCTTCGGTCGGTCGGCGGCACCCTTCGAATAAAAATACCGGAACAATGCCAGCACGCCCCCGTTTGTCGCTGGTCAGAAAAAGCCAGGGATTGGAGCCATCATGTCGATCAATGTCGCCGTCTTTGTAGGTAGTCTGCGCAAGGCTTCGTTCACCCGCATGGTAGCCAATTCGCTGATCGAACTCGCGCCGCCGGGCCTGGCTTGTCGGCTGGTCGAAATCGGCGATGTCGCCATGTTCAATGACGATCTGGAAGGCCAGAAGCCAGCGGCATGGGAGCGACTACGGCGCGATGTTGCCGGCGCTGATGCCTTTCTATTCGTGACGCCCGAATACAACCGTTCAGTCCCTGCCTGCCTGAAGAATGCGCTGGATGTCGCCTCCCGCCCGGAAGGCAAGAACGCCTGGGCCGGCAAGCCGGCCGCCATTGTCAGTGTTTCGCCCTACAAGATGGGCGCCTTTGGTGCCAATCATGCGCTGCGCCAAGCGCTGGTTTTTCTCGATGTTCCAGCCATGCAGCAGCCGGAAGCCTACATTGGTGATGTCGCCGCCTTGCTCGACAAGACCGGCAAGCTCAACAACGACAAGACCAAGGCCTTCCTCGGCAAATTTATGGCCGACTTCGAGAAGTGGGCTACGGCTCTTGGTAGAGCGGACACCGATGGCGGCTTCGAAGACTTCATGGCGCGGCGCGAAAAGATTGCCGCGGCCTATTCGACCGGAGATGCGAGCATGCTCGATACGATCGTCGCGCGCAAAGGCACGGCAACCTTCTTCCCCCCTACCGGTGGTTCAGTTTCCGGCGCCGCAGAAGTCGCCGCGCGCTATGACGGCGACGCAAAGGCGTTCTCGCTCGGAAACGAAACAAAACTGAAAGTGTTGCAGGCCTCTCAGGACGTTGCGTTTTGGACCGGTTTTCAGGACTTCGAAGGCATGATTGACGGACATCCCGCCAGCTTGAAGCTGCGCGTCACCGAAATCTTTAAGCGCGATGGCGGCGAATGGAAGCTGATCCACCGGCACGCGGATCCCGCGTTCGCCTCGTCCAAGCCGAAATAGCCGAAGGCTGTCGCTTCGATCAGGTCGGCCTGCAGCTTGGTCAGTTGCTTCTCGGCTCATTCGACAGCATACCGAGTTGTCGGACAAAGAGGCGTTGGAATAGCGGAAACTACCGACATCTCGCCAAAGCAGGCTAAGGACCTGACCGCCGAACACGGCAAAGAGAAGGCCAAAACCGAAGCCGCGAAGTTCAAAGCCGAAAGCTAAGGATGATGTGCCGTAGGTCTGGAGCCGCTGATGCGGCGATTGCCTGCCTCCTGCTTCACGCAGGGCCCCAACGACCTCTCGAACGGGCGGATTTGGCCGACGGACAGCTGAAGTCTCGCCCGCGTATGCCGCAAGGAGACACGCCGGGAACACCAACGCCGCGCCATTGCCGCCGAGCTACCTGAGCACTTGCGAAGGCGCGCATTTCCTCAGTCTTTCGACGCGCACGAGAGCACTTACATAATCGGCCTGCCTACCCAAACCCGGCGGTCGCGTCGTCTACGCCTTCGACGACCTTCAGGCCTGGGTGCAGTGCGGTGCAAAGACGTCGCCCGCAATGGTAAAACGGGAGCGGCTGATCGCTTCGTTTGTCTGCTCGGCGAAAAGGGCAAGGTGCTTTTGACCTTCTTCACCGCGCAGTGAGTATCTCCGGCATCGCCAGCTCCAACATTTTCTCGGGAACGCCGCTACGACTGCTACTCCCGTGACTACCTGAAGGATTGCGGCTCAAGCTTTGCCTTCCAGCGGCGCTTTATTCTGGTCTTTATAGGATTTCGCAGCTTCCTCGATCTTGCGCCAATCGTTTCCGTGACGGCGCACAAGTTCTCGCGCTTGGGCCGGCGAAATGTCATGCATCTCGACGATGTGTTTGACCTCGGCATCTTCACCCTTCAACGGTCGACTGCGTCTCTTTTGCAACGATCGCCTCGACAATCCTTCGTCCGCCATTGGTGCCTCGGCCGGGCGGCCTCCAGTTTCAGGTAATGGCAGGCCTGTGGCGGCCGCTGCCAGCAAAGGGCCGCCGACCATGAACGTGACGCCGGCGGACTCGAAGGCTTTGCGGACCGCTACAATTCTTTCCGCGCGCAGGATGCGCCGACCGCTCTCAAAGTCGCGTATCGTGGATTCGCTTAGGTTGGACTTCGCAGCCAGGCGCGCCTGGGACCAGTCCAATAGTGCGCGAGCTGCCCGGCAATACGCCGGGGAAAACTCCTGCCGGCTGGCATCCACACCTGGCTCGGTTTCTTTTGACTCCGTCATGCATGATGAACATTCGATAGGGCTAAAACGTTCCATGACGCGATCCAGTGGGTGAGGTGCTATTCAGGTTCAAGGTTCCCGCGGTAAATGGCGTTCGCATCGTCCATCATCCGCTCGATTCACTGGCAACATCTTCCTGACGTCAGATTGACCGCGGCGCAACGCCGGGGCCTTGGCCCTCGGCGACGCCTGACGATGCCTTCGCCAAATCCCGAACCGCCGCCGGTGACGATGGCGACCTAGCCAGCAAGTCTCATATCTGTTCCTTCGTCGCCGGCAACGTCCGGCGAAGTCGCGCTTGTTGCACAGTCCGATTATCCGAACGCCCTTTTAGCTTTCCTGGTTTGAGGTCGCCGGTGGCGGGAGCGATGGTCGCGGCGGAATTCGTGTGGACGCCGGCGCGGTCCGGCCAGGAGATGCAGGCGCTGAACCGCGCGACGGGCGAGGTGATGGCCACCGTGCCGCGCGGCGGGGCGGCCGATGTCGACGCGGCGGTGGCCGCCGCACGCGCCGCCTTCGAAGGACCGTGGTCGAAAATTCTCGCCCTATGAGCGGCAATGCGTGCTGTTGCGCATCGCCGATCTGTTCGAGACGCATTAGGAAGAGCTCAGCGTGTTCCTGGGTCTGGCTACCCACAGCGGGTAGAGAATCAGCATGGGTCATGAGTTGGTATGGCAACTCGAGACCGAAGTTGCGGTTCGGTGCAGATGGGTAGACTGGACCTGGCTCACCAAGGACACAGTGCGCCGGCATCTGCAACTTTTGCTAATGCAGCGAGATTTTATTTGGCCTACGGACCTTTGCTCAAGGTAGCTCGTTAAAGGCAAGGCGACAGCCCATGAACAACGTCAAGAACAGCCCGGTCGTCAGGCCGTCAAAACCACGCCTCCTTGCAGTGCTCGGGCCGGGCCTCGTCACCGGCGCGTCCGACGATGATCCGAGCGGAATCGCAACATACTCTCAAGCGGGAGCCCAATTCGGTTTTGGGCTGACTTGGACTATGCTGTTCAGCTACCCGCTTATGGCGGTCGTCCAGGAGATCAGTGCCAGGATCGGTCGCACGACCGGACGCGGCATCGCTGGTAACATGCGCAAATACTATCCGAACTGGCTGCTTCAGTCGGTAGTCCTCCTTCTGCTCGTAGCCAACACCATCAACATCGGCGCCGATCTCGGTGCCATGGGCGACGCGTTGAAGTTGATTGTCGGAGGACCGCCCCTGGCGTATTCGGTGGCCTTCGGTGCCATCTCGGTCATCCTTCAAATTTTCCTGAAATATACGCGGTACGTCTCCGTTCTGAAGTGGCTGACCCTATCCCTTTTCGCCTATTTCGCCACGGTCCTGGTGGTGTCCGTCCCTTGGGCCGACGTCGTGAAGGGGCTAATCCCCAAATTCACTGCCGACGCCAATTTCTGGACATCGGTGGTGGCGATACTCGGCACGACCATCAGCCCATACCTGTTCTTCTGGCAGGCGTCGCAGGAGGTCGAAGACGAGAAAGCCAAGCCAGAGCGCCAGCCACTGAAGGACGCCCCGGAGCAAACGGAAAACGCGGTCGAACGCATCCGCCTCGATACCTATGTCGGCATGGCCTTTTCGAACATCGTGGCGCTTGCCATCATGATTACCGCCGGCGCGACCTTACATGCTCATGGTGTGACGGACATCCAGTCCACGAGTCAGGCGGCGGAGGCCCTTAAACCCGTCGGGGGCAACTTTGCCTTCGCAATCTTCGCCGTTGGCGTCATCGGCACAGGGCTTCTGGCAATACCCGTGCTCGCGGGCTCGGCCGGCTACGCCTTGGGAGAGGCGCGAAAGTGGCCGGTTGGTCTCGACCGCAGGCCGCTCGAAGCCAAGGCCTTTTATGCCACGATCGCTGCCGCGACCGTCGTGGGGGTTGGCCTCAATTTCACGCCTATCAACCCAATCAAAGCCCTGTACTGGAGCGCCGTGGTCAACGGCGTGGTTGCCGTCCCCGTTATGGCCGTGATGATGGCGATGACCGCGAGGCCTGACATTATGGGAAAGGCCACCGTTCCTCTGGGGCTGCGCGTGGTGGGTTGGGTCGCAACAGTCGTGATGGCTGCAGCGGCCGTTGTTATGATTGGACAACTCATCCGAGGTTGAGAAGAGGTGACGCCCGACAAGAGAACCAAGCTGGCATTGGATGAATCGCGGACGCTGATGCTTGGCGCGCAGATTTTGCTCGGCTTCCAGCTTCAGGGACCCTTTCAGACAGCATTCTCGTCCCTGCCGTCCGATGCCAAAGTGATCTACGTCATCGCGTTGGGCCTGATGGTCCTCGTTGTCGGGCTTTTAATTACGCCGAGCGCCTACCATCGCATTGTCGAACACGGCGCGGCTGGACCGCGCGTTGATCGTTTTATTACCCGAGCCGCCGAAACCACACTCGCGCCGTTCGCTTTGGCGATGGCCCTGGACCTTGCTATCGCCGGGGAGGTTACCGGTGGAGTCTCTGTCGCCTTCGGTGCCGGGACTGCGGGGCTCGTTTTGGCGCTGACGTTCTGGTACGGCCCGATGGTTTTCAGAGCGGGGCGACAGGAGGGAGCATCAGCCATGCATCAAACGTCGACCGAGACCAAAATCGAGTATGCGATGACCGAAAGCCGCATTGTGCTGCCCGGGGCACAAGCCATGCTGGGCTTTCAATTGGCAATTGTGGTCACTCAAGGCTTCGCCGCCATGCCGCCGCTTGACAAAGCTTCTCATGGGATTGCCCTGGCGTGCGTTGCGTTGTCGACCGTCCTGCTCATGACGCCGGCGGCCTATCACAGGATCGTCTATGGCGGAGAGGCGGCGCCGGCGTTCTACACCGTGGCGAGCAGGCTGGTCCTCGCCGCAACTGTATTCCTGGCGGTCGGACTGTCCGTGGAGATGTACGTCGTGGTGAGCAAGATTACGGGGATAGCCGCAGTGGGCGTATTTGCCGCCGCCGTCTCAATAATTGTGCTGGTCGGCCTTTGGCATGTCTGGCCGCTGCTGCGCCGATGGCGGGAGACGCAGCCATGAACTTCTCGGATCGGCCAAGGTATCTGGAGCGGTTGCGCCTCCGCAAAATGGCAAAGTCGCAGCATGCATTCGTGCGCGGCAGCGCATGGCTGTTTTATGACTGGCTGAACAAGCATGATGAAGGATTGCCGCAAGGCCCCGCTGCCTGGATCTGCGGCGACTGCCATCTTGGCAACCTGGGAGCGCTCTCGGACCTGGAAGGCGGCGTAGCGATCCAGATCCGGGATTTTGACCAGACCGTCATCGGCAACCCGGCAGATGACCTCGTGCGGCTGGGCCTCTCGCTGGCTTCGGCCATCCGCAGTTCCGACCTCCCGGGCGTGACAACAGCGCACATGCTCGACAACCTCCTCGCCGGCTACATCAAGGCAGCGCCTTCGTCAGGCGCGCGGGGATCCGAGGACCTGCGAAAGCTGCTCAAACGCGCCGCGCATCGCCGCTGGCACAACCTCGCCCTTGAGCGATTTGAAGGACAACAGAAGCAGTTGCCGCGGAACCGTCGGTTTTGGCCCTTGCATCACCCCGAGCGCAGCCAGGTGCGCACCTTCTGCCAAGTTCTGGATATCTCAGGCCTAACTCCTGAGACGGAACAGCACGGCAAGAAAGGCTGGGAATTCATGGACGCGGCGTACTGGATCAAAGGATGCAGTTCGCTCGGGCATCTGCGCTTTGCGGCCCTCATGCGGGGCAAGCATCGCCGCATGGCGCTGCTCGACATCAAGGAAGCGACTGCTGCGGCCGCTCCCTCGGCACGGCGGGCACAGATGCCGGGCAATCATGCTGAGCGTGTCCGGGCAGGCGCGCGCGCCATGTCTCCAAACCTTGGCGATCGCATGGTGTGCGGTGAGATTGAGGGGAAGCCGGTCTTTGTAAGGGCTATATCGCCACGCGATATGAAACTCGAAATCGACCGGCTGACAAGTCGACAGACGCAGGCGCTTGCCCGCCACCTCGGTTCGATTGTGGGCGAAGCACACGCACGCCAGATGGACGTCGCCGATTGGCGCTGTTGGACCCGCGAACTGTCGCACGCGACTGGCGCGAACACTAAGACACCGTCGTGGTTATGGACGAGCGTCATTGACCTGCTCGCAACGCATGAGCTTGCGTATCTTGATCATTGCCGACGGTTCGCTCTCGCAAACTAAGCGGTTCTCTGGAAACGCGACGACGGGGGAACCTCCAAGTCAATGGTTAGTTCATCCCTGACTCATGACATGGGAGAAAACCGACATGACAATTTCCGACAAGAACCCTCAGGCCCCTCAATCCAAGTCTCCATCACGGCCTGCAACGCCATCGCCGTCCACCCAGAAGGTCTCCGGCGCCGGGCCCGCCCTTTCCGAGCATTCCAAGGACGCCAAGGCGCCAAAGAGCGGGCGACAGCCTGGGGCGTATGTCAAGGACTGATCCGAAAGACCGATAGCGGTGGAGTATCCCATGCAGATTCTTGAAACGGTCGTCGAGAACGGACCTTTCCCGACAGTCCGCTTCGTGGGCGAAGGTGGTGAGGCGATTTCCGTCTCCCTGGCCTATGACAGCGCCCTCGATGACGTGCAATTGATTGCAAAGGCAAAGGTGCTGCTATTGCACGCCGCCGCGTTCGATGAAGACAGCGGCGCCGCAGACGCCAGTATGCGAAGTCAGCTGGAATCAGGCCGCGCCGCGTCTTATACCCTCGAGTATCAAGACAAGGGTCAAGTGCGAGAGCTCGCAGGCCTCTCGTTTCCCACGCTGCAAGCGGTCTTGGACGAATGCCGACGTTCTGCGGCCGACCTGTGGCAGGACGCGCTCTCGCGTGGTGAAACGCCTGTCGGTTGGGCGGTGCGGGCTAAGGATGCAAGCGGGGCGGTCGTCGCGACAGTCGATTACGAGGATGTTCGCGCATCAGATGACGCGAACGTGACTGGCGTAGCTGAGCCGACCCCCTCGAACTTATAGCCATATCGTGCCGATGCCCGGCGTGATGGTGTGCGCCAGCCGATCAGGGTGACGGAGGCTATGAGCGTGTGGAACGTCCCAGCTCCCGGCAAGATAGCGGGCGTTAACCGCTACAGCCGATCGAAATCAGTAAGCCCGAGACGTATTCGCTGGCCCTCTGCGTAGGCCAGGGCGAACGGCTCCAATTGGAATGATCGGGTTAGTTCCTCGTCGCCGTCGACCACGCGGACGAACCATTCTCCGCAGACTTCGATCACTTCAACGCAAGGGCTGACCTGATCATTGAGGCTTACGGTCACGCTATCCATCGCAAGCTCCTTAGAAAGCAATGGGGAAAACATCGATTTTTATAAGGCTCGCCCGCGGCCGGTTTCAATATCAAATGTGTATCGGAGCGTAGGCAAGGATGATCGGCGACAAGGCCTGGATAGAGGGATAACCCTTCCACCCTGGTCGAATCTGCGGAAATGTGAATCCCCAACCCATGGGCGGAACATTAGCACCGCGTAGCGGTTCTAATTTGGTTGGAGACCTTCGAATCCCGGGTGGCTATGATGTCCGTATTGGCGTTTGAATTGGTCCATTTTGCCGGTCTGACGAGCAACGACCTGCTGGGCGGTGTCGTATCCCTGCTGGCGTGCCTCGTACTCTTCAACGTCATGGCAAAGGATAGCCCAAATCAATAGAACTTGCGCTCGGTGGGACGTTGATGCCGCATATTGTGCACCACAATACGGGCTTGACGAAATGCATGCTCGTGGCAGAAGCGTGTCCGAAGTGATTTTCGAGGCGATCAGTCGTGGCAAGTGGCCCGGCCCGCCTTCGGGCTGACACAGGATGACTAGCCGGGCCGCGCCGGCCCTTTGAGCCAGCCGGGCGAAGCGACGAATCTCACTCTCCTTGAGTCGGCTCTCAATAATAAATCGATGTACGATTTTACGGAGTTGTGATTGTCGGCATGGGTCTGACGGCGTTGCCCGACCCCAGTAGATCACCCTGAAACGACTTGCCTGCGCGGATCACGGTTCGAGCAATGGCGAACTGTGTTTTCCGTCTTGGTGTTCTCTTCTGGTTTTTTTCCGATCAGCCGCTTGTCTCAAAGCCAATGCTGCCGCTGCCTCCCCCGTCGCTTCACAGTGCGCACCAACGACCTCTCGAACGGATGGATCTGGCTAAAGGACGACAGCTTGATCTGTTCCACGCGCTGCCGGGTGTTGTCGCTAGGGCCGGGAAATGCGTAGCGGCAAATGAGCCAGCGTTGCTTGCGAGGATGGGGATGAGGCCCGAAATGCGCGTAGGCTCCAGTAGGACAGGTCGGGCCAGAGCGGCAGAGGGTGGCCGCAAAGACTACAAAGCCTGCTGCCACCCCTTCGACTTCCGCCGCCCGATCAACGTCTGCCGTCTGCCGTTTAATCGTACACCTTGACGATCTTGCGCGTACCCGGATCGACCAGGACGGTCCGGTTGTCGATCACGACGTACCGGTATTTGACGTTGGGAACCTCATGCAGCTCAACGGTATCAGGTAAAGCTGTGCCAACATTGAGTTCCACGCCAGGAAGCTTTACGGAAGCCAACGGTTGCTTTTTCACATATTCCCGGATGACCGTGTCCTGTTCAGGCTGGATGACCACATCCTCTGCCGCGGCCGCACCGATTCCGGCTATGAGCAAGAAAGCCGCAGCGGCGGCACCGAAATGCATCCTCATGATTTTCTCCTTCAATGCTAGTTGAAGAGCACCTCGTCGGCGCTCACAAATCTAACCCAGAGGGCGTCGAACCGTTCCAGAGTCGGACTTTGGTCCCAAAATCGGGTCTACACCTGACCTGTTTATCGAGGCTGAGGAACCTGACTGTTATGGGTGGCGCCGCAGCCATCGAGATGACCGTGACCAATCGCGGTTTGGCCTCACATTCGATGGAATCCATTCGGGCCGGCCCACTCCGGACCGCCGGACCGGCGGACCGGCCCCTCCGGATTCGAAGCGAACCAATGCAGGCTTGGCCGCATTTTGGTGAAAATATACTAAGGCGTGCCCGAACACCTGGTGGCTTGCCTGAAGTGGGACTTTGCAGCGATCGCACCCGCGGCCGAGCCCTTGTGTGCGGTTCCCCTCCGTCAGACCGTCAGCCGTTACGTCTTTCGGGAACATATTAGCAATTCGAAAGTTTGCGGGCGAAAGGAGCGGCGCTCGCATGCCGTCGGCCTTGGCAAGTCTTAAGTCGCGGACGCACCTACAATGAAGATCGCCCAGATTGCACCTCTAATGGAGTCCGTCCCTCCCAAGTTCTATGGGGGTACCGAGCGCATCGTCTCGTATCTGACCGAGGAGCTGGTTCGACAAGGCCACGAGGTGACGCTGTTCGCCAGCGGCGACTCAAGGACGTCGGCCGAACTTGTGGCGTGTTGCGACGCTGCGTTACGCCTGAGCCCTAAGGGAAGGGACCCCGTGCCGTGTCACGTTTCGATGCTTGAGCAGGTACGCAGATGGGCGGAAGCCTTCGATGTGCTGCATTTCCACGTCGACGTTCTGCACTTTCCGATCATTAGAGAATTTAGCAGGCGAACCGTTACGACCCTTCATGGCCGGCTTGACCTCCCAGACCTCGCACGGCTTTATGCAATGTTCGATGACATTCCACTGGTTTCGATCTCCGATGATCAGCGCCGGCCGATGCCCCCGGTCAATTGGCTCGGAACGGTCTATCACGGCTTGCCGCCTGGTATCCTGCCCTTCCGTGAGAAGGCCTCGAGCTATCTGGCGTTCCTTGGCCGCATCTCACCGGAAAAGGGACCGCTGGCCGCGATAGAAATCGCCGCCCGCGCAAGAATGCCGCTGAAGATCGCGGCCAAGATCGATTCGGTTGACCGCTCGTTTTGGAGAGAAAGCGTCGAACCACAGGTGCTTCGAAATTCAAATGTTGAGTTCATCGGCGAGATTAATGAGAGGCAAAAGGCGGAGTTCTTGGGCAATGCGGCAGCGTTGCTATTCCCGATCGACTGGCCGGAACCGTTCGGCCTCGTGACCATTGAGGCGATGGCCTGCGGAACCCCCGTGGTGGCGTTCAATCGTGGCGCCGTTCCCGAAGTCATTGATGATGGGGTGTCGGGATTTATCGTGAAGAATATCGCAGAGGCCGTGAAGGCCGTTCATCGCGTAGGTGACCTCGATCGAGCTCGGGTGAGGAGGACTTTTGAGAAGCGGTTCACCGCCGAGCGCATGTGCGCCGACTATATGGCGATCTATCGCTCGCTCACGGGCGCCAAGCAACGTTCCTTCCGACGTAGTAGCTATGCTGGAAACATAGCTGGTCAGGCGACTGAACCGGCGGCGTAAGCGATCGGCTGGATATCAAGTTTGATTGCTCAAAATCCAAAATTCGCCAATCATACCACCTCCAGTCGAACGACGCTTTTGCGTTCGGACCATGCCGCGCCGAGGCGGGCGGTGGTGACGAATTCGATGTCGGCGACGATCGACAAGCATGTGCCCTCAATGGGCAAAGTCTCTTTCGAACGGGAGAGCTGACATGATCGCTGAAACCGAAGATCGCAAGCTTGACCCAGCTGTGGCGCTGCCGGCGATCGATGAATCGGCGCCACGCGAGCCTCACAGGCAATTTGCGCTCAAGCATGAGGACTGCTTCATCGTCTCGGACAGCTACGGCGACATACGTGGCACCGGCGACGGTCTTTTCCGCGACGACACGCGCGTACTGTCGCGCTTCCGTCTGTTCATCGGCGGGCGCATTCCTTCCCTGCTTGGCGCCTCGCTGTCGCAGGACAACATACTGTTCACCGCCAATCTCACGAACTTGGCCACTACGGGTCCAGACGGTCGTGAAACGCTGCCGGGTGTCGTCCACGTCGAACGGACACGGTTCATCTGGCAAAATCGCATGTTCGAGCGGGTCACCTTCACGAATTACTCTGGGCGCGAAGTGCTCCTGCCTGTGAGATTCGACTTCGACGCCGATTTTCGCGACATGTTCGAGGTCCGTGGCACTACGCGCAGCCGCCGAGGTCACGCCCATGACGCGCTGATCGGCGAAGCAAGCGTCACGTTTCGCTACGAAGGGCTCGACAATTTGGCGCGCCAGTCGAATATTTCGTTCTCGACGCGGCCTGACCAGATCCAGTCCAACCACGCCGTGTTCTTCATTGTAGTGGGCAGGCGTGACGCAATGGCGCTGTTTGTAGAGGTTGGTCACGACGAAGAAGCCGCCTCCAGCGACCGCTTTCGAGCCGCTGCGGCCCGAGCACGATTTGCGATGCGCTCGAAGCGGCGGCAGGGCGCCACCGTCTTCAGTTCCGGCCGCGTGTTCAATGACTGGCTTACGCGCACGCGCGCCGACATCGCACTGCTGACCACCGATCTTGAGACCGGCCCGTATCCTTACGCCGGCATTCCATGGTTCTCGACCGCTTTCGGCCGCGACGGCGTCATTTCGGCCCTTCAGATGCTTTGGCTCAACCCGGCACTTGCCCGCGGGGTCCTGGCATTCCTTGCGCGCCATCAGTCCACTGAGACTTCGACATTCGATGATTCCGAGCCCGGCAAGATCATGCATGAAACGCGCAAGGGGGAAATGGCGGTGCTGCGCGAACTGCCGTTCGGCCGCTACTATGGCGGCGTCGATACGACCCCGCTCTATGTCTACCTCGCCTGCTCCTACGCCGATCGCACTGCCGATGAGCTGTTTGTCAATCGCATGTGGGATTCGCTCTGTGCGGCGGTCGGATGGATAGAGGATGTCGGAACGCGCAACGGCGAGGGCTTCGTGACCTATAGCAGGGCGGCGGACACTGGGCTTTTCAACCAAGGCTGGAAGGATTGTGCCGACGCCATATTCCATGCCGACGGCACGATCCCGAGGGGACCCATCGCGCTGGTTGAGGTGCAAGGCTATGCCTTTGCAGCCTACCAGGGCATGGCAGCACTCGCAGCCAGACGCGGCGACCCGGTGAAGGCAGCGCGATGGAGCGCTCTGGCGGAAAGTATCCGCAACGCAGTGGAGAGGCATTTTTGGATGCCAGACCAAAATTTCTACGCCTTGGCCATAGACGGGGAAGGTAAGCAATGCGCGGTGCGCGCTTCTAACGCCGGTCACCTGCTTTATATCGGGCTAGCGTCGGCGGAGCGGGCGTCGTCAATAGCCGAGCAGCTCTTTTCGGGTCACCTCAACAGCGGCTGGGGCGTCCGCACCTTGGCCGACGACGAGGTGCCATTCAATCCGATGTCCTATCATAACGGCTCGATCTGGCCGCATGACACTGCCATCTGTGCCGCCGGGCTCGCCCGCTACCAAGAGCGTGCCGGCGTCGTGAGACTCATGAGCAGCATGTTCGAGGCCGCGGTTCGTTTTAACATGCGGCTCCCCGAGCTATTCTGCGGGTTCACCCGCGCGATTGGCGATGCACCGGTTGCCTATCCTGTCGCGTGTCTGCCGCAGGCCTGGTCCGCCGGCTCGGCCTTCATGATGCTGCAGGCCTGTTTGGGAATTCGGATCGACGGGTGGAACCGTGCGATCGAGGTCGACCGGCCACGGTTGCCAATAGGCATCGACAATATCGTCATTCGTCACCTGGCGGTTGGGGAGGCGAAAGTCGATCTCACGTTCGAGCGCGTCGGCGACCACATTGTTTGTTATCTCGACGAGCGCCATGAAGGGCTCGTGCCGCTGCTAGTGCGCTCCTAGCTGGGCCGGTCGCCGGAATTCCTTTGTACCCTGACATTCGAACTTAGGTGAAAAAACCTGGAAGAAACACAGGGGCGACGACCGGCTTGTTGTTCTCTCGGTTACCGTGCTGGGCAAACTTCCCGAAAGAATAACTAAAATCATCCGCAACCCGGCGATATTTTCGGTTTTCATTCCTGATAGTAGGCCTCAGGGAGAAGCTATGGCGACGAAAAGCGATTGTCCGCGTCTATTTATGCGCAACAGAATAGGCCTGTTCTTCTGTTTGGATTTAACCCATTCCTCCTGAATATCTGACGGCTGCGCTACATCGCGATTGTTGGCCGAGACGATTACGTCCCCACGGCGAAGGTCATTTTCAGCGCCGAGGCTATTTGGGGCGACGTCTTGAATAAACACGCCTGTCGCGTCCGGCTGAAGGCCGAGTTGCTGGCGCGCCTCTTCTGGAATCGGGCTGAGAGAGAGCCCCAGGTGTTGCTCGGCTGCTCCCGAACTTGGTACGGTACCCGTCCGCAGCCCCTCATCCTTACGTTTGCCGACTGTCAGGTTGAGTTCGTTTTCTCGGCCTTGTTGGGTTGTTGTTAGCGTCGCATTGGATCCTGGCTTCTGGTTGGCGACTGCGAGAGTGAGATCGTGGACGCTTTGAACGTCCTTGCCGTTGAACCTGGTAATGACGTCGCCGGGACGCACTCCTGCCTTGTCGGCCGGGCTACCGGGCTCTACCGAGGCGACTAGCGCACCCCTGGTGCCTGTAATGCCAAGTGCCTCGGCAAGAGAGGGCGTGACCTCCTGAAGATGCACTCCGATGAAGCCGCGTTCGATGTGACCGGCGCTGATCAACTGATCAACGACACTCTGCGCAGTTCGAGAGGGCACGGCAAAGCCGATCCCAACACTCCCACCGGATGGCGAGACGATCGCCGTATTGACCCCAATCACCTCGCCGCGCGCGTTAAACAGCGGCCCGCCGGAATTCCCCTTGTTTATGGATGCATCTGTCTGCAGGAAATCGTCATAGGGCCCGGCCTGAATGTCTCGGGAACGGGCAGAAAGCACTCCGACGGTGACAGACCCGCCGAGTCCGAAGGGACTGCCTATCGCAATGGTCCAGGCGCCCGGTTTAACGGCGTCGGAGTCGCCCCACGCAGCCGTTGCCATATTGGGCCGCGGATCAACCTTCAGTACCGCGATATCCGTGCCCGGATCGCGGCCGACAAGGCGAGCAGGCTTGGTTTCCTTGTCGGAAAACACAACGTGAACTTCGGTGGCGTCGGCCACGACGTGATTGTTGGTGACGATGTAACCTTGTGGACTGATCACGAACCCCGAGCCCAACGCCTCTCGGACCTGCGGTTGGGCAGTGCCCGAGCCGCGACTGTCGAAAGGGTCGAGGAAATCGTTGAGCGACGCCTGATCGTCGATAAGCTGCTTCGTCGTGATGGCGACGACAGCGGGTAGCTTCTGCTGCACGATTGCGCTGAAATCGTTCGGGATCTCCTGAGCTGAGACGGGAGCAAAACCGGGCGGGATCATCAGAGTTCCCAGCACCACCCCAACGCAGAACTGTTTCTTCGCAAGCATGCTGAACCTCCTGTTGGCCACGCCGGCGTCTTTGCGGCCATGCCAACGCCGAAACTGAGATTTGCGCGGTTTGTTTCACCGGTTGAAAAAATATGTTCCAAACATGGTCCGTTGAGCGAACGCGCCAAGTTCTATTCGATCTGCCGTTAGGGTCGTGCCGCCTCGATGCCGCCTGGCGCCGCTGGAAGTGCGCCTGACGTGGGCCGGCGCACGGATAATCAAGCACGAGCGTTCGCAGCGCCGGCAGTGACAGCGGCCGCATCAACGAGCGCGCTATGCCAATTTCGTCGCTGATACGCAGCGGGGCCGGGTCTTGTCAGGACGTCGGTGCGCGATAATTTTTGAAGGGTAGGGGACCTCAAGCCACAGGAGCCCACCATGAAACATCAAACCCTGGAACAACTGCACACAGTCGCGAAGATTCAGCCTTTGTCGACGTACCCGTTCATGACTCGCCAACAGCGCATAGAACGTTGGGCAGTACTGCTGGAAAAAGACCCAGATCGGTGCCTGGTCGCTCTTACAGGCACCGAGCACCTGAAGCGGGAGGCCCGTGATTCGGCACGCTGTGAGGGCTCGCCCATCACCGTGGCGTTCGAGGATCCGGTATTGCGGGAGCTGGGCCTGAGGGATGATTCTTATGGAGAAGCCAAGCGGTTCTTCGAACTGACCGACCGGCAATTGCACAGCATCGTATGCAGTTGCCACGTCGGCACGACATTTAAGGCTCAATGGGCGGCCGCACGGGTTCGCAGAACGATTGGCGGCAACAAGCTGCTTGAATGGCTGAGCGAGAAACTGTGGCACTAAAGCTTTTGATATTGAGGTGGCAGCTTGGGTCGGAGATAGGCGTCTTAGCGGCGGCGACCATTGGTAGCTGGAATCAATCGGATATCCGCCCGACGTCAATTTCCGGCGCGTCCTTTTCGCAACGCCTCAGACTGCTGTCCGCCGCGACAGCACATTCCTATCCGATTTGCCCGCTCCCCCCAGGAGCGGGCTTTTTCTTCTGACAATGGCCCAGCAGTTGAAGCTTGACGCTGACGAAGCCGGTTAGGCCGAAAAATTGGCCACATCGAAGACGCCATTCAATGCGCGCTCGATTAGGCTAGCAGGAGAAGACGGCAGACCTCCGGGACGCGAATTCGCTCGCCCCTATCCACCCTGCCTTGGAAACTGCTGAGGCTGACCGCGAAGATTCGCAGGACGCAGAGGGAACGCAGTCACAAGTGGTCCCCTCATAGCGACATGCCAATTTGTCAGGTCACCGAATGCCGGAATGCGAACGACGGCAACCAGAACCTTGTCGGTTAGGACGGCCTAAAACCGCATTCCTAAATTCGGAACGCCTAACGCCCACGCACGCCACGGCGCTTCCTGTCAGGCCGCTGGGCGGACCATTGCGCAGCCTTTGCCACCGCCTGCCGAAGGAGGTGAACTTCCGTCCCCGGCCGGTTCGGGAGCAGGCGACCTTAGGTTCGGCTGACGGAAGTCCCCCTATTTCGCATCGCACCGCCGTTTAGCGCTGTGGACGATATTTTCATGCTCCCGCTTCTCTGTTGAGGGTCCCTGTTCATGCGATGTCTTTCAAAAATAGCGATCTTCTCTTCGTAGCCAATCCGCACCGTTGCTCCGCAGCGCTCGCATTTGAACCTCCCAATCGTTATCAGCCATGAGCCTTTTCTGGCAGTGGGATGGCAACAGATCGGACAACGAAACTCGATCGGAATATCGCGCAGTTCTTGAGATAGAGGCATGGGTTTTCTCTTCCGCTCAGCGGCCGGCCCTCAAAACCAACGGAGCGGGCGAAAGTTTCCCGACCTCGGACCTTTGCTCATCTGAATCGGACTTTGGTCTTGGCGGCAAAAGGAGACGTCCGTCAGAGCTCTTTGGCGCATCCGTCCGGGACAGTTGCCCGCCCAGCTCCGGCCGGGCTTGCTGGCGCGGAGATAACTGCGTTTTCAATTTCCAGAATCGGAGCCTGGAGCCGCTTCACAAGATGCCCCCGTAGCCGCATTATCGTGCGCTACGAAAATACAGAGGTCAGCCCCAAGGGACCGGTATGCGCACCTTCAAGGTCGAGGTCATATCCGGAACGGTTGTCGTTTCATCCTCGACAGTGGAGGCGGCACTGCCGTTTAAAGCCGCCGAACGGCATGCTCAGAAGCCAGTTACGCTTCGTCGCAAGGAAAATGAGTGGATCAGGGTGACAGAGCTCAACGGCGAACACAGGATGTTTGCATACACCGTCCGGCACTCGGCCCAGCCGTCGTCTTCATGAGTTAACAGATCCGCTCCCTGGGGCACGGGTTGGCTTTTCCAAGGACCTTCCTGGAACCAGAATCGCGTCCCTTTTCCTTGGAGCGCTGGATGAAGCCGTGAGCCTTGGTCGGCCGCGCCGTCGCCGGAGGTGGCGCGGACGTGATGGCAGACATAAAGCATGAAAGGCTGTACTGGATGGCTAGGAAATCAAGCTTGATCTGAAAAAGCGCGAACGCTTTGGCACGCGGCTCAGGTCCGGTTGTTCTTTGGCTCTGTGGCGCCGTTGACCTAACGTCGCTCCGAAACCTGGCGGGCTATTGGTCCCCGCCGAAGCGAGATCGAGACCGACCTGTTTTACCGAGGCAGCTACTTGTCGATTAACGCGCCTACGGCTGCTTGGCGGTCCAGCCAGAGGTCAAAATGAGTGATGCTTCAAACACCTTTGCTCCATTCTCGCTCCGCACTTTGACGGTCAGTTTGAAAAGATCGCGATCGGGCATCTCGTCGCGCGCGACATCCTGGAGGACACGCAAGGCCTCGTCCTTGGCACTTTCCTTAGAGGCAAACAACTGGCCCTCCTCGTCCAGTACCTGCCCCTCGCTGTTGTAGATGTCAAAGAAATACCGGTCCATTCAACGCTCGCTTGGGCTGAGCACCTAGATCAATACCCCTTCTTCGGTCTGGTTCCTCGTTATGCTGGCATTTTACGCGAAATGCAGGCAGATTCACAAAATCGGGCCCCGGGGATTGACCATGCTTGAACCGCTGTACCTGCAGCTTGCCCAGCACGATGTTCTTTCTGATGCCGAAAGGTCGATGCTGGCGCAGGTCGTATCGGGCGGAAAGGAATTTTCGGTCGGACAGGACCTGGTGTCTGAGGGCTCCCGGCCAATCTACAGCACGTTGCTCGTTGAGGGGCTAGCAGCGCGCTACAAAGTTCTGGAGAGCGGTGGCCGGCAATTCACGTCCCTGCAGGTGCCCGGAGACTTTGTGGACCTCCACGCGTTCCTGCTCAAAACCATGGACCATGGGATTGTGGCCTTATCATTGTGCCGCGTCATGTTCGCGGACCACACCAAGCTGCGCGTCATCACGGAGAAGGCGCCGCACCTGGGTCGGTTGCTGTGGCTTGACACCCTCGTTGACGCGGCCATCCACCGGGAGTGGATTGTCGCGATGGGACGCCGATCGAAAGTCTCCCACTTGGCACATCTGATCTGCGAATTGTTTATACGTCTGCAGGTCGTCGGGCACACGAATGGAACGAGTTTCAATCTACCCTTGTCACAGGCCGAATTGGCGGACGTGTTGGGACTGTCCGTGGTCCACATGAATCGAGTCATTGGCAGCTTGAGAAAGTCGGCGGCCGTCAACTGGGCCAACCACACGGTCACCATCGTGGACTGGCGACTGCTCGCCCAAATGGCTGAGTTTGACCCAACTTACCTGAGTATGACGAACGAGCCAAGATAGTCAGGGTCACCGCTTAGCCAACGAGGGCGAGCCGGCCGGATCGAGTCGCGCCGCAAGCTTGTTGGTATGCTTCGTTCGTGGCGACGTTCCGTGCCTGTCCGCTGGTTGGCAGGTCGCTTCGGACTCGACAGGAACGCCCAGCGCGCCGTGTGATGGCTCAGGACTTTCATCCTTTTATGTCGACCAACGCAGGCGCAAACGTGCCGTGGTGTAACGTCAAAATCGTGCCAAAATCGTTGGCGATCAAAATGCAATGCGCCCTTTTTTGGGCTGACATTGAATGGAGGTTAGCAATGATCCGCAAAGCCGCTATTGCCAGTGCACTTGTCGCCATTTTCACCATGCCTGCTGTTGCAGCCACGGAGTACTGGGTTGCTAAGGATGCGGCGACCAAGAAGTGCGAGGTTGTGAGCAAAAAGCCGGACGGCACAAAACTGACCGATGCCGGCAATAAGACATATACAAGCAAGGCCAATGCCGAAAAGGCGCTGAAGGAACTGGCTGCCTGCAAATGAACTGCCAGGTCGGTGGAGGCCGCCCTGGTCTATGAACGGGCGGCCTGCACTGCCCGCCGATCGCACCGCGGCTCAAGCGGGCGAGGCCTACCAAATCTGCGAGACAATCAAGAAGACCTTGAACGGCGCGACCGAACCCCTGATCATTCGTCGGCGTCCGGATTCAGCTGGGCCTGATATCGCCTTCATCATCGGGCTCGATCAGGTCGATCAAGCCTGCTACCCGTGTTCCTGGCAATGGGCGTCCCTGGCTCATCAACGCCTCATCCCCGAAGGTCCACGCCCATGCCTCTCTCAACTCCTCGAGCGAGGCACCGGACGCGATGATTTCGGCAATCGTTGCTTCGTCGACGGGTCCGAGGACCGAGACAACGTCCTGGCGTGTCATGGTCATACTTACCTCCACCTTAAATCCCAGCCGCACGCCACGGCCAGCCGAGCTCCCTCAGCTGTCTGCCGACTGAGGTCGGACCAGGCGGAGCACGGGGCGTGGGGTCCGTTCCTGGCCAACCTCAACAATCGGCAGCGCGACAAGGTCCGGCGGATTGGTCAACCGGTGCTGCAAGAAAATCGGATGCAACCCCTCTCCGCGTGGCGCTGCAAGTTCATGAAATTGCAACAGCGATAGCTTCATGGCGCTATTCCCGTATATCTTCACCTGCAGCGGCAACGTCGCAGAATGGCACTCGTTTCATGCCGCTGACGAAAATCTCGCCAGAGAGTCTGGAACCGGTGCGCGATGAGGATGTCCGGTCGGTTCCCCGCCAGGCCAGGGCTAGATCCTGTTCGCCAGCGCCTCGAGAAATGACTTCCGCCATTGTGCCGCGTCATTGCGCCGGATGCGTTCGATCAGAGCACCGTGTCTTGCAATTCTTTCCTCAAGCGGCATGGCCAGCGCTTTTGCTATCGCGTCAGCAACCTCGTCGACCGCATACGGGTTCACGATCAAGGATTGCGCGAGTTCTTCAGCCGCGCCGGCAAAACGCGACAACACGAGGACCCCGGGATCGGCTGGATCCTGGGCGGCAATGTATTCTTTTGCGACGAGGTTCATTCCATCACGCAGGGGCGTGACAAGCCCGACCTGACTGGCGCGCAACAGACCGGCCAGGCGCGAGCGCGGAACGGTGCGGTGGATGTAGCGGATCGGCGTCCAGGTCAAATCCGCGTATTTTCCGTTCACGGAGCCAGCCGTTGCCTCGAGTTGCGCGCGTATTTCGGCATACGCTGCGACCTCTTCTCGCGTGGGCGACGCTATCTGCAGATAGGTTACCGCCCGCTCGTGTTCGGGGTGCTTTTCGAGAAGGCGCGCAAAAGCCTGCATGCGGCCGGGCAGTCCTTTGGAGTAATCCAGCCGGTCGACGCCGATGATCTGCTTGAGACCAAGAATCTGGCGGCGCATGGAATCGATCTGAACATCCTCTGCCGCCTCATTTGCCATGCGTGCGAAGGCGTCGACATCGATGCCTATCGGAAAGCTTCTCGACAGGACGGTCCGGCCGCTGCTTTGGGCTACGCCGCCGGCGTCGAAGGTGGTCGAACCTGTCGCCCGAGCGGAGCGTCGAAAATTCGTTACGTCGGTCGCGGTCTGGAAACCCAGCACGTCGTATTGCAGCAGATCAGCGATAAGTTCTCCATGGTCAGGAGTGGCGACAAACAGGTCCGGCGGCGGGAACGGTATATGGAGGAAAAAACCGATCCGATTTCCCAATCCGAGCCGCCGCAACGCCGCAGCCAGGGGGATAAGGTGGTAGTCATGAACCCAGATCAGGTCATCATTGCCTGACAGCAAGCGCGCGAGTGCCTGGGCAAAGCGCGCATTGATCTGCCTGTACGCGTGCAGAAACTCGCTGCGGTGCTGTACGAGGTCGAGCCTATAGTGGAAGAGCGGCCAAAGCGTACTGTTGGCATAGCCGTTGTAGTAGAGCGAATACTCCTGCTGCGGCAGCGTCAGTGCGGCCGTCTCGATCTTGCCGACGCGTTCGAGGTGGATGAGCGGTTCGTCGCTCGCGGCTGAACCATGGTGCTCTTCGCTTGCTCCTAGCCACAGCCCTCCACGCTCGGCCAAGGCGTCGAGGATGCCCGCCGTAAGCCCGCCGGCTTGCGCCAGATCGCGTACGTTGCCGAGCCGATTCGAGACGACAACCAGACGTCGCGATCTGGCATCATTGGTGGTGTGTCGATCGCCCAACGCGGCCTCACGCTCTGCGAAATCGCAAACCGTCTGCGAAGCCTCGTCATGGGTTTCGTTCGGTGGCTGCAACACGAGAAAATCCTGAGCCTGAAGATCGCCTGAGAACGGTCCGCCGATGCGATTGTTCCATGCAATTCGTTCCGTCCCTTCCATGGATGCGCCGCACCAGTACCCGGCTCGATTCTGCGGGTCACTGTCCCTGACGCACCACCTCGGCCTGCCCTTGAATACGGCTAGACCTGGCCGCGGATAGCGAGACGCCAAGGCGAGGAGCGCTCACCGGCTTTCAGGGTTTTATTGGCTAAAATCGTCGGGCGGCGCGAAAAGACCCTAAGTTATCCCCTGCCAATATACGCGGCCAGTTCGTCCGGCGTGCCATTCGGGAAGGCCTGTTTCAAAAAGCCCAAGAACGCCGACACGCGCGCGCTGAGCAGCCGCCGCGATGGGTAGAGCGTCCATAGTGAGATTTCGGAGCCATCAATATCCCCCCAACTCACCAGCGTGCCGTCAGCGAGGTCGTGGGCAACCAAAGAAATGGGGAGCCGTCCTGCACCGACGCCGGCTCGCACGGCATCCCGAACCATGATGAGCGTTGACAAAACGAGAACCGGCTCGATTGTAATTGTTGACCGGCCACCTTGTGTCTTTACGTGCCATGTTTGCAGTTCGCCCGCCCCGCGCGCAACGCCAGGAGCGGCACGCTCACGGGTCGTGCGAGGAAGGTCGGGGCTCGCCACAACAACCAGACGGTCGCGGAGAAACGCCCGTCCGACCAGGCTTTCGTCGGGATCTGGATTGACCCGGATTACCAGATCGTAGCCTTCCTCGATCATGTCGACAGGCCGATCCTCAGTCGTGACTTCAAGCGTCACCTCCGGGTATTTGAGGGCAAACCCCGCGCCGATCTTCCCCATTGCGGTCTGCGAAAAATGTAAAGGTGCGCTGATCCGCAACCTGCCTTTGGGACTTTGACCGCCCGAGGCAATCGACGAAGCCGTCTCGTCCAGTTCGGTGAGCAACGCCCCCGTCCGCTCGAAGAGCGCCCGTCCTTCTTCGGTCAGCTTCAGGTTACGCGCACCCCGCTCAAACAGGCGTAGATCAAGGCTGCTTTCCAATTCTCCAACACGCCGGGACAGCGTTGCCTTGGGCCGTCCGGTGGCTCTTGCCGCTTTGCCGAAGCCTCCATGGCGGGCAACGAGATTGAAATCGGCGAGGGCAAGAAGATCCATGAGTGTTCCACGAGTGGGACAGTGCGTCTAAAATTTCCGTCTATTACGCTCTCAGTGAGCCACACATATTGGAGGTGTCAAGCAACCAACAGGAGAAATTTCATGACCATTCTCGTTACCGGCGCCACAGGCAATATTGGCCGCCAAGTCGTCGAACACCTCGTCAAGCGCAGCGCTGATGTCCGTGCTCTCGTGCGCGATCGATCGAAAGCCAGCTTCCCGGAAGGCGTATCCGTCGCGCAAGGCGACTTTCTCGATGTCGATTCGCTGCGCAAGGCCATGTCAGGCATTTCCACCCTGTTTCTCTTGAACGCCGTGGTGCCGGACGAATTCACCCAAGCGTTGATTGCGCTCAACGTCGCCCGATCGTCCGGCATCGAGCGCATCGTCTATCTGTCGGTGATCCACGCTGACGTCTATGTGAACGTGCCGCATTTCGCGGGCAAGTTCGGCGTCGAGCGAATGATCGAGCAGATGGACTTCAAGGCCACGATCCTGCGCCCCGCCTACTTCATCCAGAACGATCTGATGATCGAAGACGCCATCACTGGCTACGGCACCTACCCAATGCCGATCGGCGCCAAGGGTCTCGCCATGATTGATGTCCGTGATATAGCCGAGATCGCTGCCCTTGAGCTGCTGCGCCGCGAACAGTCCGTAGAGCCGCTTGCGCTCGACCGGATCAACCTCGTCGGTCCGCAGACACTGACTGGGACGGATATCGCCGCCATCTGGTCCGACGTGCTCGCCCGCCCGATCAATTATGGTGGCGACAATGCAGAAGGCTTTGAGCAAAATCTCAAGCAGTTCCTGCCCGCCTTGGATGGCCTACGACATGCGCCTGAGCGCGTGACTGCGCTTCTGGGCCGTCCACTTCGCCCATATCGCAACTTCGCGTCGGCCATCGCAGCAGCCGCCTGATAGCAGCAATGGAGTCGAAAGGATCATCCCACGGATCTTTTCAACGGACTATGCGGCGACAAATAACCGAACCTCGCGTCGACGCGTTGCCGGATCGATCCAGCAACCCGCGCACGGTCAAACGCTCGTTGCGTTTGACCGCCCTGATTCGGCCAGACCAAGCCCTGGCAGGCAGTACGGACCCACTTCTATCTCAACGCATGGGGAAGTTCGCCGAGGACGACGACGGAACAAACTTTCCCCAAACTGGTTGAAAAAACAAGATTGGAATCGGGAAATGAATGCCTCCAGCATCATCACGCAAGCCGGTACACTGACCGCGAGGCCATGGGCATTTCTGATCCTGGTGGTCTACGCCGTGCTGTGGATTATTTTCGAACGCAGCAGCTTTGATTGGCACGGCGCCGCGACATTGGCCACTTGGGCGATGACCCTTTTCATACAAAGAGCAGAACATCGGGATACCCAGGCCATACAGTCAAAATTGGACGAACTGTTGCGCGCCAATAGCGCGGCCAGAGACGAACTGACACAGATCGACAAGAAGGAACCAGAGGAAATTGAGCGCCAGCGGGAGGCTGAGCGGCCCCAAGCGAAGATTGGCATGTAAAGGCGCCTTTGTAGTCACGATCACCGGGGGGGGTAATAGCCGTCGACGGCCGGCACGGCCCCATTACGGCGTCATGGGCGACGCCTATTTTGGGTGGCAGCCGCTCGATGCCCTGGCGAGAAACCGCGCTATCCAAATCACGGGGCCGCGTTTGTCATGCCGAAATCTGGCGACCTCCGCCAACGAACTGGATCGCCCGCAAATGCCTCCTAAGTATGGCGGGAAATCTTCAGCCATCCGCGCTACCGATGGGCTGCCCTTCCAGCCTTTGTTGGCCCGCACCACTGGCAAGGCGATGCGGGCCCGGCCAAGGCTTCACGCCCATGGCCAGCAGCGCGAGGGGACGCTGCCGCCGTATGTAACTGGTTGTGAAAAATCGGGTTCCGTCACGCTCTTCAAAAAGGCCCGCCACCGATCGGCAGCGGGCAGGGTCTGGAGTGGCTAGGGATCAACCCAGCACGACGTCAACGAGCGACGGTGCGTTTCGTTGCCTCTATACTGGGCGGGGCAGGGGGGTGAACCTCGATGCAACCATCGCCGTGACGCTCTTCTACATCCAAGGCAAAGGTTTTCAGCGAGGCTTGTCGTCCAGCGCGTAAAGCACGGCCACCGCGGAGTTGCCGCCGCAATCCGAAGACCGGCAGCTGAGATTGGACTGACGGTGAATTTAGCCCAATTGGCCCGAATGACCGACGCGGGGAGGGAAATGCCGGTGAAGCCTGCCAGTCCCACGTCGGCCACCACGGCTTCTTGAGGGGTTGCCGCCTGCCAAATCTACAACACCCCGAACGGCAGGCAACTCGTTGGTTAAAAACGTACACTGCGCGGAAGTCCGGTAGAGAGATTTGGCGGACCGAAGGCCAGCGACGAGATTATTGGTCAGGTCATCGGGCGTTAAGCGCTGCGGGACGTCTGAGCTGGACATGCCGGCCGCAAAAAAAGGTCTTCAACGTCATCATTCTTTGTCATTCTTTGTCGGGAAATCCACCAGATTCAGCCCTTCCATTGGATGGCAACCGGAGCTCGGCCTGCCAAAGCGGGAGGAACCGCCGGACCTGTAGGCATGTTAAAACCGAAACGTGTTTGCATCTATCCGGCGGAGACCGCATCGATGAGCATTCTACAAACCACCAGAAAAGCGATCGAGACCATCACCGGTTTCGCAACTCCGGGCGAGGAAGAAGTCGCCGCCTTCGTGAGGCAGCGAAAACCGAATGAGTTCCGGTTTGATGACGACGGGCTGGTGCCCAATCATCCATCATGGCCGCTTGTTTTTTATCGCGGTGCGGTGAAGCTGCCGGAGAGGCTTGATCCGGCGGCCGTCATGGAGGTGATTTTCAAAAGAAACGGTTGGGGCGATAGCTGGCGAAATGGCATCTATGACTACGTCCACTACCATTCGCGAATACACGAGGTCCTAGGGGTGGCGCGCGGGACGGCCAAGGTCCGGTTTGGCGGCAAGAAGGGGCGGACGTTGAAGGTGAAGGCCGGCGACGTGGCGATTCTCCCAGCCGGGACCGGGCACCAATGTCTGTCTTCATCCGATGATTTTTTGGTTGTAGGCGCATATCCTCGGTTCGGCACTTACGACGAATGCACCACCAAGGACGAACACGATGATGCGGTCGCGACCATCCCAACCGTTGTTCGTCCTCGTAACGACCCCTTATATGGAAGCAAGGGTTCCCTGATGACGAGTTGGAAGCGCTAAGGTCTCGGACCAGGAGGACACTGTCTTGAATGGCAGTGGGCGACCGCAGCCGGCAAGCACGTCTGCGCAAGCCTGGCTTCTCGCGCGATGATGTTGGCGTTCACCCAGATTCGCGGGGGGCGCCATTGAATTCCTTCGTCGGACAATTTCCTCGAACTGGCTGGTGATGTGCTGAAAAAATCTTCGCGGCTGATATACACGGCCGATCACCCGAAATTGCGGGGTGGGCATCGGCGTCGACTCATTGGAAATATTGGCGTCCAGCATCCCATTCCGCATTGACGAATATCGGGCCGCGGCCGTGAGAGCTGATGCGCTTTCCAAAACTGATATCCTTTGGGGGAGGGGCCTGGATGGTCTTCTTCGTTCTGGACGGATGCCAACTTGTAGAGAGGTTACTGCCATGATTTGCTGCATGAAAGTGTTTCAAGCTTCATTCCGGGGAGTAGCTATTACGGCTGCGAAGTATTACGTTTTCAAAGAGGGGGACCGCTGGAAGATCCGTTACGACGGGAAGGAATACCCATACGATTCCAACAGCGATGCCGTATTGGCCGCCGTCAAGGCTGCGAAAGCCGCCGCCTCATGCGGCTACGACGCCGAAGTCGTGACCCAGGGCGTCGACCTGAAATGGCGAACGGAGTGGGCAAGCTAGCATTGGAGAACGGTCAGATTGCGGGTGGTTGACAGAGCTGCAACAAAGAGCGCTCGCCCCGCCATGCATCGCCTATCAATCGCGACCGCCATCTGACAAGCACGTTGCTGCCCACGGGCTTGTGTATGAGCAACCTCTGGTCATCCGATTGACCTGTTCCAGGCTCTCAGGCGCCGCTGCTAGGAAATCCCAAACCCCGAAAAACAAAGGCCAAGGATCCACCTGGCTAAACCGGCGCTGCTCTTTCATCGGTCGTGGACAAAGTCGACACTTTCGACCTGCCACGGCCAATCGTTTGCTGCGCGAAGCAGGAGCTTGCAATGATTCAATCCGACGCGTCAGTCAAACGCTGAGCCCCAGGTCGGGGATCAGTCGCGATACACAAGCGATTCGAACCGAACTCCCGTCCGTCGCGGCCGCGAGCGAGGCTGCGAAGAATGCCGCGTCAGTGGCCGTGAAGCCGAAATCCACGCGTAGGGGGCGACCGGGCACCAGCACGAACGGGTCGAAACAGTTCTTTAACCATCCCATCAGGGTAAACACTTTGTGGAGAACATATCAGGTTGCAGAAGGTTGTGGGCGGGTCTGCAACAAAGGAGGACAAGCCCCGCCATGCATCGTCTGCCTATCGCGACCGCCCTTCTGATCTCCTTCGCGACAGCCTTCGGACTATGCGTTTGGGCATCCTCTGCCGTCGGCGTTGACCTTTTTCCGGCTCAAGCGTCACCGTTGCAAATACGCGGGTTTGATAGCCAGCAAGGCGGAACTGGTTGTCTACGGGCGCGTTCCTGTGCGGGCCTCAAAACAGAGAGCGACTATGGATGACGACCTGCGCCGGAAGCTCAAGGAACTGAGCACGAGCATGCAAAGCCGGGCGGACGAACTCGCGTTGCCCGGCGGGAACACTGATATTTCCGCACTGATGTCCGGTATCGCCGTCACGTTGGAGGCGCTTCTCGTTATAGCCGAAGAAACCCGGATCCCGCGTTCTGGGCCGACTGTAGAGCCAGGCATTGACTAAAGATCCCCAACAGTCGCGCCGGCTGCGGGGCGCGACCATGTGCCGGTGGGTCGCTCGCTGCTTCGATAGTGCGTCGCCCAGCTAGCCTATCCGTTCGAATGATGCCAGCCCAGTGGGCTGGGCGCGTTTTGGCCCTAGCCGCCGGCAAGCATTATACCTCAACAAACCGCCGCCTAGGCCCGGCTGCCGACCTAGTAGCCCAAATCTTCAACCGCCGGGCCACCAGCTTCGTTGCTATATACAGAGGCACCGCGGAACTGGTCGATCCGCCTCTTGGCCTTTGATGGCGCGGCGCCTTTTCAGGTCGCAGGAATCGAACGTGTGCGCACCAAAGCTTTGCAGGCATCGCATCCGAGGCTTCCGATCGCGCGAACCCAGCAACCCGACCCACCATACGACGGACGTGGAACTTCGTCGGCATGATGTTCCACCTGGGACGAGGTATCTTCTTACCGACCCTTGAGGGCCTCGGCTTCCCGTTCCAGCGTGTCGCGGTCGTTGCCGTGCTTTGCGATCAACTGCCGAACCTGCGGGATAGACAGGCCGAATTTGCTCGCGAAATAGCCGACCTCGTATTCCTCGTCGCCGCTCACGCGGCTTCGATCGTGATAGCCAAGCTTGTTCTTGTCGTCAGGCATGATGGTTCTCCCAAGCTGCGATTCGACCGCAACGCGCGTCAGGTCAATTTGTTTCGCTGGGCATTTCCAGGCGCGGAACTATTTTAGCTGTAGCTAATTGAATCTCGGCTGGTAAGAGTTCCATAGATGCGTTTGAAGTTCGTCTCGCCCTTGATGCCCACCCTTGTCGAGCAGCCTCCGCAAGGCGATGGTTGGATTCACGGAGTCAAGTTCGACGGCTACCGTTCGCAGCTCATCATCGACGAAGACGGGGCACGCATCTACACCCGCAACGGCCATAACTGCATATCGCGACCTGGTGCAGGAGGCGAAGAGCCTCGGCGCGGAAAATGCCATGGTCGACGGCGAGATCATCGTTCCGAACGACGCTGGCCTTTCCGACTTCGGCGAACTGCGAAAGGCGATCATGCGTCGCCAGCATGACCTCTATTTCGTCGCCTTCGACCTGCTGCACCTCAATGGCCATGATTTGCGCGACATGGCGCTCGAGGAGCGTCGGGAGATCCTTGCCGGCATGATCGAGCCCGGCGGTCGGATCCAGTTCAGCGAGCCACTGCCGGGCGAGGCCACGGCAATCTTTCATCTCCTCGACAAGGCTGGCCTCGAGGGAATGGTATCGAAGCGCCGTGACAGCAAATACCGCAGCGGCCCTTCGACGAATTGGCTAAAGGCGAAATGCTACTCCATAGACGAATACGAAGTGCTTGGCGTCGAGCGTGAAGCCGGCAAGCCTGCCTTCGCCCTGATGGCCGATCGGGCGACCGGCCGCTATATCGGTTCGGCTTTCATCACCTCGGGCCAGGGTATCCGCGAGCGGCTGTGGAAGCGGGTCCAGGAGCATGCCGGGCCGGCGCCCAAGGGCATGAAGCGGCCGGCGACGCAATGGGTCAAGCCCGGCATCATTGGCCGCGTGAAGCACTTGCGCGGCGAAGAGGATTTGCGGCACGCTTCCCTGCAGGACTTCCGGGAAGAGGATCAATCCGCAGACGGTCGGTGTCCGGAGCGGCGGTGAGCGAATCCGTCTTGATCCCTTCCCGCGACAAGCTATCTCTATTTCCATGATGCTGGCGCCCCTTGTGCTTGTGCTTGAAGACGAAGAGTTGATCAGTTGGGACCTGGAGGTCTTGCTGGCGGAAGCCGGATATCTCGTCGCAACAGCGAGGTCATGCGCCCAAGCCGCCGGTTTCCTCGATACTCGTCGGCCGGATGTCGCAATTCTAGACATTCTCCTTAGCGACGGCCAATGCGTCGATGTGGCTAAGAAACTTCGTGCAGACGGCGTACCCTTCATTGTGCATTCGGCTCTGGCACCGACAGAGGTCGACGACGCTTTCCGATCAGGCACGTTCCTAGTGAAGCCGGCGGGTATCCTCGATATCGTTGGCGCGGTCACGAAATTGGCCGCCGGAGACCAACGAGGAACAATTTAAGCAAGTGATGATTTCATAGGTCAGTTAGCCAAGGGAGGGCTATCTTGACCCAACGACGGATCGACAAAGAGCGCATCGAGCGGGCCGATCGAGAGCGAGGCTGTTAGTCGAAGCGGAGACGAATGCGCGAAATGCAAAGACGGCGCGATTGCGGGCGCTACGTCTTTCGGCCCAGCCCGCGGAGAGTCCAGCTCCCGTCAAAAGGCGCCGGGCGCCCGCCAAAAAGCCGTCGCGGAAAATTATCGAAGTCGACTGAGGCCAACTGGCTTCGGATCACGCGAAGCTGCTGCGGGAAGGACGGAAGTACATGGCCGTTGCCAAGAAGGATCAAGAGCGCACCAGCTACGCCTGGATGTACGGCGTTCAGGCCGCAAAGACGGCAAGGAGCGAGCAGTGCCCTATTTCTGGCAGGAGTCTGCCCACGCGTGGCTAGAGGGATTTACATGGCCACAGCGAGCGGCCAGGCCAAGCCGGCCAACTCGGATTTGCCGAGCTTGTTGGGTATGAGCACGCGAGGATCAACTCCCTGGATCAATGGCTGGCCGACAACGTTCCTAACGGCGAAGGCCGATGTCATCTCCGTCGACGAGTTCACGCACAAGCCAAGGCGCTTGGCATCAAGCGCGGCGAAGTCGATGAAGAATCGATAGCCTCCATCGAACGATCGTCGACGCGATTGCATTACGATCCCGGCCTGCTTGAATAACCGTTGCAATCAAGATCGAGGCGAGGAATACAATCCTCCCGTTACGGCGAACCGCATAAGCGTCCTGGCGCTCTCTTTCTGGGTCATGTTGTCGGCCGCGATCAGCCGCTTTCGGCGCGCGACCAGCCGGCTTCCAGCATACAGTCGACGATGACTTGGAAGCCGGGCTCCACGCCTCCTGGCAGTCGATGACGCGGTCGGGATATTCGTCCTCTTCTCATGGTCGACCAATCATCTCGCCGCCGCCAAATGCCTGTCGCCGTGTTCAATGCTCGAAAAAGAGCCAACGTGATTTTCGATCCGTCTACTTTGCCGCGGCGCCGCCGTCATGCCTTCGGCAAGCTTGATCGGTTCGTCGCTCACAGCGGATCGATCGGCCCGACCAAGGCAGGGTGGTCATTCGGCTGCTTGTGTGATGACGGTCGAATTGAAGTATTCCCCCGGCGTCGCCGGTCGAGCCAGGCTTCATAACAGGCCCGGTCGAGGATGACCGGTTGTCGATCGTGCAGGTTCTTCATCGGCTCGCCGGCGGACGCGGTGAGGATGGTGCAGCCGGCGACGTCAAGATTGGAGTTCTACGCCCAGAGTCCGGCAAACGGAAAAAGGGCGCGTGCGCAGGCAAATAGATTTGCCAAGGATCCTTCTTGCCGTCGGCCGGCGAAATCGCCCATTCTTAGAAGCCATCGGGATCAGGCAGCACTTCGACTTGAAGGCGTCCCGAAAGGCCGGCGCCGTGTCGATCCTTCAATCCTGCCGTTGAACATAGCCGCCTTGGGCATTTCCTTCGCCCAAGAACGGAACCAGCCACCATCAACCTTGCGCTGCTCGTGATTGCCATCGTCCCCAACCTTGAAGAAAGGGCCTTCATCAGTAGATTCGATTTTGTAGCGCGGCGCATCATTGGGTCCGATCTCTGCAGGCGCCGTCAGCCGGTAGGACCGATGGACTTTTGACCATGTCAGCCTGTTGCGGGCGAGATGGACGCCGGATCCGAGGATCTGGCAATCAGTGAGTCAGCACCGAAACAGTCCTTCAGGGCTCAACGCTCGGCGCGGCAGCGCTCAATAACAAATGATGTAAGAAGCGGAAAATTTCGTCGGGAACAATTTAAAAAGTCAGCCTTTTTTGGCCCGTCTGGTCGAAGGAGGTTGCGGATGAAACGTCGGAAGGTTGATCGCGAAAGGATAGAGAGAGCAGATCGAGAAAGCAGGCTCGTACTTGATGCAGAGCGGCAAGCCAGGGAGGCAAAGACCGCCCGGTTAAGGGAACAGCGGCTCAAAAAAGCGACTGAGATTTTGCTGGCTGAACTCAACCGGCCGGGTGAGGTCGAGCCTCCATGAAGGCCGCACGCTATCGGGTTAGTTCTCCTGCCTCATCGACCATGCGGAGGACCCTCTCTCCGCAGGCTTCTATCACTTTAACCGCCACATGACCGGGTGCTGTCGAAACTCAACGTTCGACAGCGCATCGAAGCGCCGCTCATGACGCGCGACCGTGAAAGGAAACTGGTGTTTGTTGGCGCTTGAAGACCGGCACCAGGCCACGGAGAGGCCGACCATTCATCGGCGCGCGGCGACACTGGCGAGATCGGCATAAATTGCGGTGCGGTGTCCGTCATGCTTTTCGATCAGGGCCAACGTTTCCGCTCGCGTCATTTGGCCAAGCTTCATCAGAAATTCAAACTCGTGCTTTGGTATCGACGCCGCCAGGCGTTCGAGCTTCGTCTTTCTGCTTTCACGTCTAACAAGCATTGAACGTCAACGACCAGTGGGTCGAGGCTGGATAAGGCCTACGTCAAAATTAACTGGCAAGTCTAAGTATTTCTTCTGGAACGCGGCTGTTTTCAGCGGATCCACCGGCAAGATAATCACCATTCGCACCATCGGTTGAGACCCGAATTGTTTTCCGGAAATTAAGAACGTTATTGCCAGAAGACCTATTAGAAGAATAGTGGCGAAGGCATTAGCGATAATCTCTCCAATTTGCACACCGCTCTCCGGCACTGATGACTCGACCGTTTGCCCCCCGGCGGAACTTTCAGACAGCGGCATGGTTCCTGGTCGCAGACTTCAGTCGCACACTGATTGGACCAAGGTCCCATGAGGGAACGTCAAGTGCCGCAAGATGCTTATTTGTCCATGGGCACAAGCGGAGCCGAACTCTTCGCCAAATCGGTCGCACGGGACCATCCATCCGATGATCGCGTGGCGGCAATCCATAGCGCAAGCAGAATTCTAGAGGCCGAGAAGGCGGAGGCGGCCGCGAAGTCAGAGCGGGCGGAGGCCACAACGCAAGATGGAATCCCAAAGGTTGTCGACGACCAACACGGCTTATTCGACAATGAAATTCCCAATCCTCTAACCCGCGTCATCGTTGCTGCCTATCGCAGCGACTTTTTCCCCCTCCTTCTGCTCCTGACAGGCTACATGCTGTTTGCGTTCGGAGCGGCTCTCATCCTGCTGCTATGGTTGATCGCGCACCCTGCATAGAACAAATCGCTTGTTCCTCAAGGGATTTTCCGGCGCATCATGCCCGAGCGATTGCTAGCTGAGCTTCCATCCTTGCAGTCTCTGTCCCGGTCATTGTCGGCGGCGATCAGCCGTTTCAGGGAACGCAGAGTTTCGCCGCGACTAGAGGGAGCGGGAAGATATGCTGGTGAAGGCGGAATGCAGTTGTGGAAACATCCGCTCCTGGCGCTGGCGGATCTGGAGCCCGATCCGCTGAAGCCAAGGTTCTCAGGCCACGACATTTCACGGCTCCAAAATACTTCATCGCTGTCACGGATAGGGGACGGTGAAAAACTAAGGAATTCGTGGTGAAGCTCACTATTGGCGATTGCTTGTTCCCATTGTCGAGCCTCACCTCAGCTCACTCCAAGCGCGCGCCTCAAGCCCCACAGGCGGACATGGAAACCGATACCCTGCGCGCTGTGTAGCAACCCTTGTCGCGGTTTGTGGGCACCGGCGCTGGTTGGCGAAGTCCAACAATTGAGGCGGGCCGGCCCGCAGTGGGTCACTTGCAATCTGGAAGCTTCTTCAAGGCATCCTTCGCTTCCGCCTCGGTCTTATACGTGGCCTTGCTAAGGGCTATGACCAAGGTTCCGTCTGGCTTCTTTGTGACGACCTCGCACTGCTTCGAAACGGCATCCTTAGCGACCCAATATTGAGCGGTGTCTCCAAATGCCGAACCTGAAAACTGAATGACCAGCGCTACCATAATTGCGATTTGGCGTACCATTTCTATGCTCCTTTACCGCATTAGAACGTTCGGATTTGAGCTTCTGTTCCCCTGCACTTGCCGCACGCCACGGGGACGCCGACCGCGCCCTGGGCTTGCACCACGCCCGACCCCTGGCGACGTGCAGACGCCGGAAAAGACGCCGCGAGATGAATGGTTGCGGCCGTTGCTGTGTCGATCGCCAGACGGCAGAGATTTTTGCGAAGACAGGTGGTCCTCCACCGATCTATCGCGCCGTCTTAACGATCCAGCTCAAACCAGGCTGCCGTGCTGTCATCAGGATGCGTTACTCTGATCCATTCGCCCATGTCAGGCTCATCGCCGGGCGGGATGGTCACTGGTCCCCATATCTTCGCAGCCTCAACAACGTTCTCAGCCAGTATTGCGACGCGTTTCACCGCTTTGCCGTCACGTACCAACTCGACGGTGAACCTCTGCATCGATCAGGCCTCCCGGCGCGATCCTATTCCTAATCAGTCCGAGGGAAAACTGACCGCCCTGAAAGCGAGCATGGAACGTCGCGGCGCTACGCAAGTTCTAAGGCCGCACATTCACCTTGGAGGACATGCTATGGTCACGCGTCGAGAGCAACAGGCAGAACTGACACCCGCCGAGGCGGTGGACCGCATCTGGAAACTCGCCGAGGAAATCGACATCTGTATGTTTGTCACCTGGGACGGCCAATACAATCGTGCCCGTCCGCTCTCCGCACGCGTCTCCCGAGAAGAAAACGCCATCTATTTCCTCGTCAATGATCACAGCGCGAAGAACAAGCAACTTTCGACCTATCCAAAAGTGACATTGGCCTGGAGTGACAGCAGGCACTACAAGTACGCCACCATCTCCGGTTCCGCTGCGGTGACCAATGACAGGAAGAAGATTGCCGACCTCTGGGAGAAAACCGACGCGGCTTGGTGGGACAACGCTGACGACCCCGAGATTCGACTGATTACAGTCAAACCCGACGAAGGCGAGTTGTGGGACAGCCCCGGATTGGTCGTTGCTACGGCAAAAATGATGTTCGCGGCCGTCACGGGCTCGAAGCCAGACGTCGGCGACAACGCCAAAGTCGACCTGTGATTGTTCTGCCGGTTGTCAGCTCTTGCTGGAGCCCCGGAACACAAACGCCGCGACGGCAATTTGGCGGCTTATTCAGGAGGTCCCGCCAGTTGAGTACTTCTCCAACATCTTAGCGGCGATCAAATGCGCGATTGGAAGTGTCCATTTCTAAAATCAGCAGCGCGGCAAGATCCGCCCCTGCGGACGGTCATTATTGGGGGACGCGCGCAGCCCCTCCACCTTTCCCGGGGGCCAGTCATGGCGCCATTCCTCCATCGCTAAAGCAGCCGATTGAAGCTGAGTTCTTCAGGGAAGGACATCCCGAAAGCCGGAAACTCATGCAGGGCGATCATTTACCGGGCGGAGGGCTCCGATGCATGAGTCGAGCAGGCACGGGGCCATGCCAGGTACATATTGGCGGTGAGGGTGAGCTGGGCCTGGATCGACCATGCGTCATGCGGGGCGGATCGCTTCCTGCTCTGCATAGTCTCATATGGCGCCCTTCGCCGGGGGCGGTCGGTCCCGCATCCCGCCTCACGGCGGCGCCATGCTGATGCTCCTTCGGCCGCCCTGTCGAACCGGTCTCAGGGCCACGAACGTGCTCCAGCACCGAACTGACTTATTCCCGCTTACGGACATTTCGGTGCTTCCGCCTTGTACGCCCTTTTTCACGTTGGTCGGGAGAGCAGGGCTCTCCCGACGGAGAGTCCGAGGAGGGGCCGGGTTTTCCGCGACGGGTTGTAAGCGGGAGGAGAGGCCTTCGGCGCCCGTCGCGGAGAACCACGATGTCTGTCCGGACCAATCGAACCCATGCCGTCGCCGACCGGTCGAACCTCTACGACGAGATCACCGGCAAGATAATTGCCGAGCTGGAAGCGGGTCGTTTTCCTTGGGTTCAGCCCTGGGGGACGTCCGCGGCAAAAGCCGCGCTTTCCCTGCCGCAGAATGCCAGCACGTATCGCGCGTACAGCGGGATCAACGTGCTCATCCTCTGGGGCGCCGTCGTCGAACGCGGTTTCTCAACACAGAGTTGGATAACCTATCGACAGGCTTTCGCGCTCGGCGGGAACGTCCGCAGAGGCGAGCACGGGACAACGGTCGTCTATGCCGATCGTTTTGTCCCGGATCACGAGAAGAAGCGCGCTCGCGAGACGGGCGAGGATGCTCTAGCCGTACCGTTCCTCAAGCGCTTCACCGTTTTCAACATCGAGCAATGTGAAGGGTTACCTGACGAAGTCGCAGCTTCGGCCCCGCTGTCGGTGGCAAGCCCGATCGAACCGCGGGTCGAGGCGCTGATCAAGGCCACCGGTATCGACTTCCGTATTGGCGGCGACAGGGCGTTCTATGTGCCTGCCCACGATTATATCCAGGTGCCTCCGCCCCAAGCTTACTTCGAGCCGATCAACTGGCATCGGACAGCCTTGCATGAGCTCGGTCATGCAACCGGTCACAGCTCACGCCTGGATCGCAGATTCTCCGCCTCTACCGCCTCCAGAAAATATGCTTTCGAGGAACTCGTGGCAGAGATCAACGCGGCCTTCTGCTGCGCGGCCTTGGGCATCGTGCCTACTGTTCGGCATGCGGATTATATCGGCTCATGGCTAGAGGTTCTGAAAGAGGACAATCGTGCCATCGTTCGTGCCGCCAGCCAGGCCAGCAAGGCGGCGGAGTGGCTTCTTGGCCACCTGCCGGATGAGGTCGGAGCATCCATTGAGTTGGGCGCAGGCAACGATAGAAGGGCTGCATAGCCATCGTTGACCGGACCAGCGCAAGCGCGGTCCGTCAATCACCGGGTTCACAGGGTTCCGCGTCGGGATTGCACGCAGCGGCCCCGCCGACCGTCCCGGGTATCAAGCGCCAGCCGCGCTTGATCGATCCCTCTCATTGTCGGCTCATGCAGAAACTGCGTTCACGGCTGTGCGCGCTGTGCAGGCTCGGCAGGCGATCAACGGCGTGCCGGATCGTGCTGGCAGGAGAGGGAGAGTGTTGGAGGGATTTCGTGACGGGTTCAAGGTCGAGAGAGAGGCTCTCGGCGCCCGTCGCGGAGAAAACCCCGATGGCCAACGCCGTTCAGAAGATAAGCCTGTCGCCTTCGCGCGACATTCCTTTCAACAAGCTGGTGCTTGCCCAGACCAATGTCAGACGTATCAAGGCCGGCGTCTCGATAGAGGAACTCGCGGCCTCGATCGCCCGCCGCGGTCTCATCCAAAGCATTCATGTTCGTCCCGTGCTCGATGCCGGCGGCAAGGAGACCGGAATGTTCGAAGTTCCCGCCGGGGGGCGCCGTTATCGCGCGCTTGAGATGCTTGTGAACCAGAAGCGCCTCGCGAAGACCGCGTCCATTCCCTGTGTCGTCGGCAATTCGTCCGGGCCGATCGCGGCCGAGGAGATCTCCCTTGCCGAGAACATTGAACACGCCCCGCTTCACCCTCTCGACCAATATCGCGCGTTCAAGGATATGCGCGACAAGGGCATGTCGGAGGAGGAGATCGCAGCCGCGTTCTTCATCTCGACAAGCGTGGTAAAACAGCGCCTCAAGCTCGCTGAAGTGTCGCCGGCGCTTCTTGAGATATACGCCGACGATGGCATGACGATCGCCCAACTTGAAGCATTCGCCGTCAGCAACGACCACGCCAGACAGGACCAGGTCTGGGAGGCGATCAAGAACAGCTGGTCGAAGGAGCCATACCAGATCCGTCGCATGCTGACCGAGAACACCGTGCGTGCCTCCGACAAGCGGGCCCTGTTCGTCGGTCTGGAGCGCTATGAGGCGGCGGGCGGCGAAGTGCTGCGCGATCTTTTCCAGTCGGACGATGGCGGGTGGTTGCAGGACGTCCCGCTGCTTGAACGGCTTGTCACGGAGAAGCTGCAGATGATGGCCGACGAAATCGCCAGCGAAGGCTGGAAGTGGATTGAAGTCGCGGTGAGCTTCCCCTACGGCGCGACAAATGGCTTGCGTGAACTCAAGGGCACGCCGATCGACCTCGCCAGCGACGAGCAGGCCACGCTCGATGCGCTGCGTGACGAGTTTGACAAGCTTCAGGCGCAGTACGAGGAGGCCGACAAGCTGCCGGATGAGGTCGACCAGCGGTTTGGCGAGATCGAAACCGCGATCAAATCGCTCGAGGCGCGGCCCGTCCGCTTCGATCCGGTCGAGATCGCGCGCGCAGGTGTCTTCGTCAGCGTCGATACGGATGGAATGCTTCTCGTCGAGCGCGGCTTTGTGAAGCCGGAGGATGAGGCGCCCGTGACACCCGAGGGCGACAACGATCCCGGCATCGACGAATCCGGCAATTCGGCCACAGGCTCTAATCAGCGGGCCATCATCACCATCGGTGGCCGGCCGGTCGACCCGGATGATGAGGAGGAGGATGGCATCAAGCCATTGCCGGATCGGCTCATCATGGAACTGACCGCGGATCGCACGCTGGCTCTGCGAGACAAGCTCGCGAACGACCCGGCAACCGCTTTTCTGGCCGTGCTTCACAAATTCGTCCGTGACACCTTCTCTCGCTACAGCGCTCAAGGCGTGGCGATGGAAGTCTTTGTCCGCGGCACGGTCTTTCCGGTCCAGTCCGAAGGGCTTCGGGATACGATTTATGCGCGCTCGATCAAGGCCCGCCACGATGCCTGGGAAAAGCGTCTTCCAGCTGACGTCGCCGACCTTTGGAACGCGCTCTCTGCACTGACGGGCACCCAGCAAACTGAGCTGTTCGCGCATTGCGCATCCTTCGGCGTCAACGCGCTCTACGAAAGGGCTGATCGCTACGGTAATGGCGCCATCTCGACGCACGGCGTCCAGCGGCGGCTTGCCGACGCCGATCACCTTGCTCGGGCAGTTGGGCTCGACATGATTGACGCCGGATGGCGCCCCACCGTCGGCAACTATCTCGGCCGCATCACCAAAGCGCGTATTCTGGAAGCCGTTCGCGAGGGTGCTGGCGAGCGCGCATCCCAGCTCATCGATCACCTCAAGAAGGGCGACATGGCCAAGGAAGCCGAACGCCTGCTCGCCGATAGTGGCTGGCTGCCCGAGCCTCTGCGGCTTGTCGACGGCGATGTCGAAGCAGTCGACAACAACACTGGCGACGAAGATGAAGCTCTGCCTGAATTCCTGGCAGGTGACAATGACGTTGCTTTGGTCGACGGGGAAGAAAAACAGCTCGACGCCGCCGAATAGGCCCTTTCCCTTCCGCACCTTTCGCCCGGCTCTCGCAAGAGTGCCGGGCGTTTTTGCGTGCTGTGGTGAGAGTGAGTGTCCGGCCGGGACGGCTTGAGCCCGTGCGGTCAGAGAGAGCGCCGATGGGCTTTCCCGGTCTCGCTCTCCAGAGGATCTCCGATGAACTTCCTGGCTCCGACATTAACCGGCACTCCGGTCCCTTCCGCCGCTAACCCTGCCGATCCAGCCGCAGCAGTCTACGCGGCAGCCCTGCGTCTACTTCCCCACCTCGAATGCGGCCGCCGCGTCGATGCCGTCGTCCTGCGAGCTGCGATGGAAGCCTCATTCGGGGCGTCCGACACGAGCGGTGCCTGGGACTGGAAGACGGCCTATGACGCCTGCGAGGCCGCGACCGTCCTGTTCCTTCGCAAATACGGAAAATCGCTTCTGCGCAAGGCCGGCTCTGTGGCGTCCGCGTTACCGCTTTTCAGCCGGATTGCAGACCTTCTGCCCACGCATACCCGCCGCTCTGAGGAAACTCAGGCGCTGCAGCAATTCTCGACGCCTATCCCGCTGGGCCTCGCAGCCGTCTGCGCAGCCGCAATATCGGCGTCTGACCGGGTGCTTGAGCCTTCCGCGGGCACCGGGCTGCTTGCCATCCTCGCCGAGATCGCGGGTGGCTCGCTTGTCCTGAACGAGCTTGCAGAGATGCGTGCGGGTCTTCTGTCCAATCTCTTCCCAACCCTTTCGGTCACGCGGTTCGACGCGGCCCAGATCGACGATCATCTCGATCCCGCCAGCTTGCCCACGGTCGTGCTGATGAATCCGCCGTTCTCGGTCCTCGCCAATGTGCACGGGCGCGTCGCGGATGCGGCCTATCGCCATGTCGCCTCGGCACTCGGCCGGCTTGCCGACGGGGGTCGGCTGGTCACCATCACCGGCGCGGGTTTCGGGCCGGAGATGTCGGCATGGCGCGATGCATTCCTGCGCCTCCAGGAGCAGGGTCATGTCGTTTTTTCCGCCACGATCAGCGGCGCCGTCTATGCCAAGCATGGTACGACGATCGACACCCGGTTGACGGTCATCGACAAGACGAGGGTTGGTGATCCGTCCTTCATGCCGGCTTCGCCCGGCTTTGCGCCGGATGTCGCGACCTTGCTCAGCTGGATCGAGAAGCACGTCCCGGCACGGCTGCCGATCGCCGAAGCGGCCAGGGTTGTTCCCGCCATTCCCGCGCCTCGGTCGGTCCGCGGTTATCTCGCCCGTCCTGTCGCAGGCCCGATTCACCGGCAGCTGTCCGAGCCAGTCGGCGTTGAACTGTCCTACGAGACGGTCGATTGGGCACCCGGCGAGGGAGCACGGCTGACCGACGCGATCTACGAGGAATATGGATTGCAGACCATCCGTATTCCTGGTTCGCAGGCGCACCCGACCAGGCTGGTCCAGTCCGCGGCGATGGCATCGGTCGCGCCGCCAAAGCCCACTTATCGTCCAACCCTGCCCGGCGATATCCTGACGTCTCTCTCGGACGCCCAGCTCGAAACGGTGATCCTGGCCGGCGAGGCTCATCATGGGTTTCTCGCCGGATCGTGGTCGGTCGACCACACGCTCGATGTTGTCAAAGCAGGGGCCGAGAACGCGCCAACAGCCGTGCGCTTCCGGCGAGGCCTCTTCATCGGCGACGGGACCGGCGTCGGTAAGGGCCGGCAGTCTGCGAGCATTGTGCTCGACAACTGGCTGCAAGGCCGGCGCAAGGCCGTGTGGATCTCGAAATCAGACAAGCTGCTTGAGGACGCGCAGCGCGACTGGGCGGCGCTCGGCATGGAGCGTCTGCTGGTCACGCCGCTGTCGCGCTTCGCGCAAGGGCGCACCATCACGCTTCCAGAAGGCATCCTGTTTACAACCTATGCCACGCTGCGCTCCGACGACCGTGGCGAGAAGGTTTCGCGCGTCAGGCAGATCGTCGAATGGTTGGGCTCGGATTTCGACGGAGTGCTCATATTCGACGAGGCGCACGCCATGCAGAATGCCGGCGGCGGCAAGGGAGAACGTGGCGATGTCGCACCCTCACAGCAGGGTCGCGCCGGCTTGCGCCTGCAACATGCGTTGCCTGGCGCCCGTGTCGTCTATGTCTCCGCCACCGGCGCGACCACCGTCGCCAATCTGGCCTACGCCCAAAGGCTTGGCCTCTGGGGTAGCGAGGACTTCCCGTTCTCGACCCGAGCGGAGTTCGTCGAGGCGATAGAGGCGGGTGGCGTGGCGGCAATGGAGGTGCTCGCCCGGGACCTTCGTGCGCTGGGCCTCTACACGGCACGCTCGCTCTCCTTCGACGGCGTCGAGTACGAACTGGTCGAGCATGAACTGACGCCTGAGCAGCGGCGCATCTACGATGCCTATGCGGGCGCCTTCGCCGTCATTCACAACCATCTCGACGCGGCCATGCGGGCCGCGAACATCACCGGCGACGGCGGCACGTTGAACCGCCAGGCCAAGTCCGCCGCGCGTTCGGCCTTCGAGAGCGCCAAGCAGCGCTTCTTCGGTCACCTGCTGACGTCGATGAAGACGCCGACGCTGATCCGCTCGATCGAGCAGGATCTCCAGTCCGGGCATTCGACCGTGATTCAGATCGTCTCCACCGGCGAGGCGCTGATGGAACGCAGGCTGGCGGAGGTGCCGACGCAGGAATGGAACGATGTCCGTGTCGACATTACGCCGCGCGAATATGTGCTCGATTACCTCAAGCATGCCTTTCCGGTTCAACTCTACGAACCCTTCACGGATTCGGAAAGCAACCTGTCGTCGAGGCCGGTGTTTCGCGACGGCCAGCCCGTTGAAAGCCGCGAGGCGCTCGCGCGCCGCACGGCCCTGATTGAGAAGCTGGCGAGCTTGCCACCGGTCCCTGGCGCGCTCGACCAGATCGTCCAGCGCTTCGGCACCGAGATGGTCGCGGAGGTGACGGGCCGGTCGCGACGCATCGTCAGGAAGGGCGAACGCCTAATGGTCGAGGGCCGCGTGGCCTCGGCCAATCTCGCCGAGACGCAGGCCTTCATGGATGACGTCAAGCGCATCCTGGTGTTCAGCGATGCCGGCGGGACGGGCCGAAGCTACCATGCGGAGCTTTCGGCGCGGAACACGCGCCTGCGCATCCACTATCTTCTCGAGCCTGGCTGGAAAGCCGATACCGCCATCCAGGGCCTTGGCCGAACGCATCGGACCAACCAGGCGCAACCGCCGCTTTTTCGACCGATCGCCACCAACGTGAAGGCCGAGAAACGCTTCCTCTCCACGATTGCCCGGCGTCTCGATACGCTGGGCGCGATCACGCGAGGCCAGCGCCAGACCGGCGGGCAGGGCTTGTTTCGCCCGGAGGACAATCTGGAATCGCATTATGCGCGCGATGCACTGCGCCAGCTCTACCTGCTGATCGTCCGCGGCAAGGTGGAGGGCTGCTCACTCACGCTGTTCGAGCAGACCACGGGGCTGACGCTGACGGACGAGAACGGCATCAAGGACGAGTTGCCGCCGATCACAACTTTCCTCAACCGGCTGCTGGCGCTTACCATCGAACTACAGGACATCCTGTTCGCGGCCTTCGAGCAGTTGCTCACAGCCAAGGTGGAAGGCGCCATCGCGGCTGGGGTTTATGATGTTGGGCTCGAAACGCTGCGGGCGGAGAGCTTCGTCGTCACGGATCGGCGGGCGATCTACACCCATCCGGGCACCGGCGCCCAAACGCAGCTCCTCACCATCGATCAGCGCCAGCGCAATCGACCCGTGCCCGTCGAGGAAGCTGTCGCCCATCTCGTCGACCAGCGCGCCATCCTGTTGGTCAACGAACGCTCAGGGCGTGCTGCCGTCCAAGTCCCCGCGCCATCGTTCATGCTAGATGATGGCGAAATCGAGCGGCGGGTCAGGTTGATCCGGCCGATGGAACAACACCATGCGTCGCTGCGTATGATGGAGGACAGTCATTGGCAGCAGGCTGATCGCGCGACCTTCGCTGCCGCCTGGAGTGCCGAGGTCGCGAGCGTCCCGACTTTCTCGGACTCGACCATCCACATCGTCGCGGGGTTGCTGCTGCCGATCTGGAAGCGACTTCCAAACGAATCGAGCCGGGTCTACCGGCTCCAGACCGACGAGGGGGAGCGCATCATCGGACGCAGGGTTTCGGCCGCATGGGCCGCCGATGCGCTCGCAACAGGCGTCAGCACGCTGACGGCACAAGATGCCTTCAACGCCCTTGCGGATGGGCGGACGATGCTCGACCTCGATGAGGGACTTCATCTGCGCCGCGTCCGCGTCATGGGCGCCAATCGCATCGAGCTGTCGGGCTTCACCGATACTATGCGCGAGCGGCTCACGGCCTACGGACTTTTCCATGAGATCATATCCTGGAAACTGCGCATGTTCGTGCCTGCGGACGCGAGTGGACCTGCGGTGCTTGCCAAGGTGATCGAGCGTCATCCGATACAGCGCATCAGCGAGAGGCAGGCCAGCTGATGCCGCCTCGCGATGCATCCGAACTCGCAAGCCGTCTCGCCCAGCGGGCGGAGGCGGTTTGCCGCCGCTACCTTTCCAATGGTCGCCGCCAGGGCCGCTACTGGCTGGTTGGCGACGCCCGCAATGCACCGGGGCGCTCGATGTTCGTCCGTCTCAAGGGATCGGATTCCGGCAAGGGTGCTGCCGGGAAATGGACCGACGCCGCCACCGGCGAGCACGGCGACCTTCTGGACGTCATTCGGGAATCGCTTGGCCTTGTCGATTTCAAGGAAGTTTTCGACGAGGCGCGGAGCTTTCTGTCCATGCCCCTAACGACGAACGAACCAAAGGACCGGCGGGAGCAAGCCGGTCCCGCTGCGGGCGGCTCTACCGAAGCGGCGCGGCGGCTGGTCTCCATGTCGCAGCCGATACCAGGAACGCTTGTGGAGAGGTATCTGCGCGGACGCGCGATTACAATCTTGCATGAGACCGGGAGCCTTCGGTTTCATCCGCGCTGCTATTACCGTCCAGAGAGCGGCCCGACCGAAACATGGCCGGCAATGATCGCGACGGTCACCGACCTCAAAGGCAAGCTCACCGGCGCCCACCGCACCTGGCTCGATCCGGGCGGATTCAGCGAGGCTCATCTCGGCCGCGCTCCGATCGACACGCCAAGACGGGCCATGGGCGAACTGCTCGGTCACGCCGTCCGCTTCGGCTGCTGCCGCGATGTCATGGCGGCCGGCGAAGGCATCGAAACCATGCTGTCGCAACGCATTGTCCTGCCCGCTATGCCGGCACTCGCGGCGCTGTCGGCGGCGCACCTGTCCGCAATCCTGTTCCCTGACACATTGCGTCGGCTCTACATTGCCCGCGACGATGATCCGGCAGGCGACGCAGCAGTGGCAACCCTCATCGAACGCACCAGCGCGGCGGGTATCGAGGCGATGGTTCTGACGCCGAAACTTGGCGACTTCAACGAGGATCTGCGTCTGCTCGGCGCCGATGCGCTGAGGGGGATCCTGCGGGTTCAGATCGCGCCACAGGATGTCGAACGCTTCATGACGCTGGCGGCCTGACCGGAAAGGGGAGAAGGGGCCGTGCCAGCGATGCGTGGCTCGCGTGCGCGGGTGGATCTTCGCTCGGCGAGGGCCGGCCCACGGCCTTCAAGAGGGCGATCGGGCGCCGGCCGGTCCGGACAGGCAATGGCTGCGCCCGGCTATTTTCCGGCGGCCCTTGCCACCCCACGCGGCGGGCCGCGCGGGGCCCCGTCTTCGGGCCTTTCCATCGCGAGGCAAAATAGCCGGGCTTCGCCATCCTCCACTCCCGTTCCGGCCCTGCGCTGACGCTGCGGGTGCAAGTCCGGATCGTCCATCGCCTTCGTCGCCATGAAGGCCGCGATGGGCGCGGCCGGTCCGACGAAGGCAAGCCGCCATGAGCACCGAGCACGATACCGAATATCAGTCACAGACCGCATCATCACCCATGGACCACGTCCTTCAGGAGCTTCAGCTCTACGGCTACCGTCCCTTCGACGACGAACCCGATCCGCGCCCGCTTCCCGAAGGCCGGGTCGTGGCAGCCAGCATCGCCGACATCTTCGACGCTCTCGTGGTGGCGATGGCCGACACACGCCTTGAGCCCGACCTCGAGGAGCTGCTGTGGGGCACGGTCAATCTGTTCCATCGCGCGACCAAGCGGATCGAACGCGAGCTCGATGAAAACGAAGTTGGCCAGCAACGGCTGCAGCGCGAACAGGATGGATCCGAGGTCAACTCGGTCGAACTCGAGCGCCTCATCGCCCAAGGTCAGACCCTGCTCGAACGCCGCAGCGGCTTCGAATTGATGCGCGACCAGGCCGCCGAGCACTACGAGCGTCACACCCACTCGATCTGGCGCCCGCGTTCGGGCTCTGTCGTCAACCACCGCAACCTGACCGCGGCACTGATCGACAGCCGGGACTTCGTTGCCGCGAGGAAGCACGCAGACGGCCAGGTGCTGTTGCCACCTGGACCGAAAGTCGCCTTCACCGGAGGACTCGATTTCAACGATCATCGGCTGATCTGGGCCAAGCTCGACCAGGTCCATGGCAAATATCCGGACATGGTCCTGCTCCACGGCGGATCACCAAAAGGTGCCGAGCTGATCGCGGCCAAATGGGCTCACAGCCGCAAGGTGCCGCAGATTGCCTTCAGGCCGGACTGGACCAGGCATGCCAAGGCCGCGCCCTTCAAGCGCAACGACGCCATGCTCGACACCTTGCCGATTGGCGTCATTCATTTCCCCGGCTCTGGCATTCAGGACAACCTCGCCGACAAGGCCCGCAGGCTCGGCATTCCGGTGATGAAGTTTGGTGCAACGTGAAGGGGCCACCAGTCGACCCGCCTCAAGTCATTCGCTCTGATTCCCGTCACTCTTGGCGCGTTGATCGGACGACCGCTCCTGCCGATGTGGCGTCGATGAAGGCGAGGCGGTGGACCACGAGGTTCACATCGCACCTGGTCTTGGAATGGAGGACAGGGAACCGATCGCCGCGTTTGTCGGCGCAATTCCTTGGTCCGGTCCAAGGGCTGATGCCATCAACCCATGAAGGGTCGGACTACGCAAAGCGTGCCGCCGTTTCGGCCTTGCCTTCACGGTGATCGCGGCCCTTGGCCGGACACATCGGGCGCCTGTCACGCGTGGATCGCTCCCCGCTTCCAGAACAGGAGCCGGAAAAATGTCCCTCGTAGAAGCCAACGCCTTCGCCTTCAGCCTCGCCACCAGCCTGATGGTCAGCATCGTCATCTTCCGCGCCGGCGACGGAACACTCACGGTCGTGCGGGCCGACGAATATGAAGGAGAGGTCTCCCAGATCGTCCGCGAGATCGATCCGCACGAGCGATGATCCGGACAAGTTGCGGCCGGTGATTCTCTGCGTCCGGCCTGAGAGGCAGCGCTACACCTCGAACCGAAGTTGTCGTTGATCCGACGGCGACACATCGCCTAGCGACGACAGTGTTATGCCCAACAGGCGGATGCCTTTCCGCACGGGGAATACCGACCTCAGGAGATCGGCCGCGAGCTCCTCGAAATCACGAAGCTCGATCGGCATCGCCACCGTGCGGCTGCGCGTGATCTGCTGGAAGTCGGCGAATTTGACCTTCAGCGTGACGGTTCGGCCGCGGATGCCTTTGCCTTCGCAGTATCCCCAGACTTTGGCGATCAACGGCTTAAGTTCGGCGAGCGATGCATCGAGCTCGACGATATCGGCTGCGAAAGTGTCCTCCGCGCCGATTGATTTGCGCGGCCGATCCGGTTCGACGGCGCGTTTGTCGATGCCGCGCGCGATCTGATAGTACCAGAGCCCTGACTTTCCGAAATGCTGCTGCAGGAAGGGGAGCGACCTCTCCTTGAGATCGGCGCCGGTCTCGATACCGAGCGCTTCCATCTTCGCGGCTGTCGCGGGGCCGACACCGTGAAATTTCTTGACGGGCAAGGTCTCTACGAAGGCGGGACCGTGACGTGGCGTGATGACGAACTGGCCATTAGGCTTGTTCTGGTCGGAGGCCATCTTGGCGAGGAATTTATTGTAGGAGATGCCGGCGGAAGCAGTCAGCCCGGTTACCTCCAGGATCTTTGCCCGGATCAGCTCTGCGATCGTTGAGGCCGCAGGAATATTGAACCGGTTCTCCGTGACGTCGAGGTAGGCTTCGTCGAGCGAAAGCGGCTCGATGAGATCGGTGTGTTCGGCGAACACGTCGCGGATCTGGGCCGAAACCGCCCGGTATACCTCGAAGCGGGGCGGTACAAAGATCAGTTCGGGGCATTTGCGCTTTGCCGTGACCGAAGGCATGGCGGAGCGAACGCCGAACGCGCGGGCCTCATAGCTTGCGGCCGCGACCACGCCGCGGGCCGCGGCCCCACCGACGGCAAGCGGCTTGCCGCGCAGTTCCGGATTGTCGCGCTGTTCGACCGAAGCGTAAAACGCATCCATGTCGACATGGATGATCTTGCGCGGGCCAGCGCCGCGTTCAGGGGCCATTTGCCTGCAATGTCATTTCGCCAGGGTGTAAGGTTCGTGCTTCCGGATCCTACAATCTTCAGATCGCAAATTCAGCCTGTCTGCGACCCTGGCGGAGACGCGAAATCGCAAAGCTTGCACCTGGAAGGGGACGAAGGACCTCGTGTTCGGGCTGCGTCATGTCGAGCCAAGCCGCGCGTTCGTCCCGGCGCAGCACTACCATCTGGCGCTCATGGTAGGGCGCAATATCGTCGTTGGCCTGGATCGTCAGGATTGCGTAGGCTTCCGACCAATCGCGGGTCGCTGGCCGCCAGATGCCGGCGAAATAGAACCAATCACCGTTTGCGAGGCGAAAGCTGTAGTTCTTTCCCTGGCTGCGATGCCGGAATTCGGACGCCGGCACCAGGCAGCGATGGCTCGGGAACGATCGGTCCTCTGCGCGTACGACCGTGAAAGGTCGCCCGCCGGGTTCCCTGGGTTGGAGACCCCATGGCAATTCAAGCATCTCAACATCGCCGCCATAGCGTCTTATGATGATGCGGCGTTCGTCGAGCGGTGCGTCAGTTGATCGAAGCCATAAGGCTGGCCCAGCGCGGAAACCGGCTTAGCCGAGAGGGCGTGATATCGGCGCTCCGGCAAAGCCAATATCGCGGTATTGCATACCCAGACGTCGTCAAATGGGATGCCAGGCAGGACAATGGCGCCGCGATGACGGCCTTGCACGTGGTCGAGAAAGGCCGGTTCAAGCAGATCAGAATGATTGCTCGAGCGTCAGAGACGTCGGCCCTTTGATTGATCAACGCGGACGCGACGCCTCTGGTTTGAGGATTTCACGAGATGCCCAAGGCATTCTCCAGTTGCTTCTTCGTCATCTTTGACCGGTCAGCGATCTTTCGACGTTGCGCCCGTGCGTAGAGCTCGTCACGCAACTGGCGTTTCTCGGCGACGCGCAGCCAGGCGAACCGATGGCTGCTGCGATCCCACGCGACGAAATGGCGCTTGACCGGCTCCAGGCAATCGAACGGTTCATCCGCTCGATCCACACGCCCAACCTTCCCGATGCCAGGTTGACCGCTGTCCAGCGTCGGCGCCTTGGTCACATGCTGCGATGCTTGGACGGTCGCGAGGAACAGGCATCCCATTTAGAAGTCGCAACCGCCTTGTTCGGCCGTCGGCTGGTCAACGCCGCCGACTGGCACGACCCGGCGTTTTACCAGACGCAGCCTCGTGCGCGACGGGCTGAAGATGGTCGAGCGCGGCTCTCGCCAATTGCTGCACGCGCGAAGGCGCCATCACTGACAAGTCCCGCCGGCCGCGCTGCCCAATTTCTTACTCTGTTTTCAAGCCGACGGTTACTGTCAATCATGAAGCGAATGGCTGTTTGCGCCTCATGTCCGCCGTTTAACAGCCGCGCCAATCGAGAACTTGGCATCATCAACGACCGAGCAGGAATGCCGCGCAACCATCACATCGCTGCTTCCTGCTCCATCTCCTTCATGTCCTGAAAACGATCCGCGATCCGCGGATGGAGGCGGCCGCCATCCGCCGCGCCTATGGCTACGACGATTTCGTCGGCGGCCGGTCCATCGGCGATCTGGAAGTTGGCTGTGATGAAATGCGAGCGGCGGCCGTTCTCGCTCTTGTGCATCATCGGCAATGACAGAAGCGCGCCCGGCGCGTTGCGCGTGTTGCAGAATTCGAGATAGGTCGTGCCGCCGACGGCATCGCGAAACACATTGCCGAAGCGCAGCGTGTGGATCATGGCGGAAGCGTGTTCGATCTCGCCAGCGACCCCAACGGCGGCGGCCTTGCCGTAGCTCTCGATGCGCTCGGCAGGCATGAGTTCGAGCACGCGTTGCGTGAGCTCATGTCCCAAACGGGGTGCGATAGCGACAATCTCCGGCCGCAGGTTCTCGACGAAACCGCGCCCCGCCCATGGATTGCGCAGGACAGCGGCGACGACGATCGATCTTACCGGCCTGGCGCCGGCCTTGCCGCCTTCGATGTGCACTTCTTCGATGAAGGTGCAGACTTTTCGCAATTCCATAATTTTGGGCCCTGTTGGTGGAAGCTCAGCCTAATCGGATCTAGCGGACGGGTATTCCTCCGGTTCGTAGGAAAAATCGACGTGCACCCCGCTTGGAAGCGGTGTAGCGTTCATATATCCGCGACGGCTTAAATTGGCCCTTCGCGAGGCGGAAGACCGGGCGTGGACCACGAGTCTCAAATTCTCTCTTTGCGGGACGCCGCCAGCCTCATCAACTCGGGTGGCGATCTCCAGTCCGTGTTGCGAGACCTCGTGCTGGCAGCCTGCCGCCATGCCAAATGGACGCTGGGCTCGATCATGAGCATCGATGCGCCGCATGGCCACGCCTATGTCATCGTGCGCCATGACCCCACGCTCATTCAACGCAGTTTGCCTGACCGCTGGGAATTGGCGACCAGTCCGTCGATTGTCGCGCTCAACCGGAACGAGCCGGTCTATATCAGGGATGCGCGTGTGTCCGAGGAGTTTCCTGGCTATCGCCGGGAGGCGTTCGAGCGCGACTATCGCAGCGTGCTCGTCATGCCGATGAACTGCGTCGACGACGACGGCCGGCCAATGGTGCTGACCGTGGTCTCGCGCGAAATCACCGAAGTGAGTGCCGAGGATATCGCGTTCATTGGCATGATCGTGCATTTGGGCGAGATAGCGGTGGAGAAGCAGCATCGCCTGCGCCAGGAAAAGCAAGCAGGCGAGCGTCTGCAGCGCGCCTTGTTGGCGCACACCTCGCTTCTGCAGCAGGCTCTGTCGGAAGGATCGGTGGTCTCACTCGCCGACAAGGTCGGCGAGCTGTTACCCAATGCGGTCGTGGTCATTGATTTCCACGCCAACCTGGTCGTGGCTGGCCGCTCGCCGAGCGAAGCGCATTTTGATGCCGCGGCCTGGCGTCAGGCCGTTGGCGGCGCGCTCAACCGGCAGATCGTCAAGGTCGCGCGCGGCGCGTCGGAAGCGCGCCAGGAGGAGACTTTGTTCGTTGATGACGGCAAGCATCGCCTCAAGCTTTCGGTGCGCGTAGAGCCGCTCACAATCGATGACGAAGTGGTTGGCGCGCTCATGATTTTTCCGACGCCGCAGCAATCGGGCCAACTCGACCAGATGCTGCTCGACAGCGCCAAATTCGCGCTCAGCGTGCAGATGATGCGCAGCTTCGTCCGCTTCCGCTTCGAGACCAGATCGCTGACCGAGCTTTTCCTGGAAGTCGTAGAACGACGCTGGCGTGACGAGGCGGATATCGTCAACCGGGCACGGCGGCTGGGGCTTGACCTGACCGTACCGCAAAGGCTGATTGTGGTCGACTACGCCGACGCGGCCAAGCACGGCGGCGGTGGTCTGGCCGACCCCCATCATACCCTTGTCCGGCTGTTGGACCAGGCAGGCGTGGCGGGCACCGTCATCGCCGTAGAAGGCGATCTTGTCTGTCTCGTGGTGGGCGATAACCGGGAGAGCATTCGCCTGACGAAATTGCCCAACACAATCGCTGCGGAGTTTGGCCGCCATTTCGGACGTGAGCCGGCGGTGCTGGTTTCCGAAATCTGCGCCTTGCTGGCCGATTATCCCACCGCCTGGGAGCGTTGCCGCCGCATGATCCGCATCGGGCGATCTTTCGGACGCACCGGGGTTTTCGCCGGCCAGGATTTTGGCCCGCTGCCGATGCTGGTCGCTGCCGCCGATGTGCCTGATGTGCGCAACTTCGTTGACAAGAGCGTCGGCGCCTTGATTGCGCATGATCGCGAGCACCACACCCCCTATCTGGACACGTTGTTTGCCTATCTGCGCGAAGGTTGCCGCAGCCAGGCTTGCGCCGATGCGATGGGGCTGCATGTCACCACCTTGCGCTATCGCCTGTCGCGCATGGAAGAGCTGTTCGGGATCAAGCTCGACACGCCCGAACAACGCTTCGCGGCCGAACTGGCGATCCGCCTCAGCGGCATCATCGACAGCCGGTTGCCTGAAACCCGCTAGAGCCATTTCATCGCGTCATTGCCGTCGCTGGGGCGGTCCCGCCAGGCGCGGACCTGCCGTGCTTCTGCTTGCTCGGGATGGCAGCAGCCGGTTGCCAACTCCTTCCTATAGATCTGAGGAAGAACCGCTGCCGGCCCCTGCCTAGCCTCCGTCCCAGAAATGTGGAGGAAGGCAATGGCGGACGCTGTAGCACAAAGGACGATCGACCCGATCGCCTTGCGTCGTGCCTTCGGAACTTTCGTCACGGGGGTCACAGTCATCACGACGCGCGACAGCGACGGCAAGCCGCGCGGCATGACCGCCAACTCCTTCACCTCCGTCTCGCTCGACCCGCCGTTGCTTCTGGTCTGTGTCGGCAAGTCGGCGGCAAGCTTTCCGGCATTCAATGAAACGAGCGCTTTCGCGGTTAATTTCCTGCATGAGGGGCAGGTCGATGTTTCATCGGTCTTCGCCTCCAAGGCGGCGAACAAATTCCAGTCGGTCAATCATGACAGCGCCCACACCGGCGCGCCGGTCCTCACCGACAGCCTGACATGGTTCGACTGCACCGTTCACAACCGCATCGAGGCCGGCGACCACATCATCCTGATCGGTCAGGTCCAGGCCTTTGGGACGAGCCCGTCGGCGCCGCTCGGATTTTGCCGCGGCCGCTACGCCAGCGTGAAGGATCCGCTGCCGGCCGGCTGGCTCGCCTCGCAGGATATGATCATCGGCTATCTCGTCGAAGCGGGGGACCGCATCCTCCTGTGCGCCGACGGCAAGGGCAGCTGGGTGCTGCCGACGGCGCGGCGCCGCAAGGCCGACAGCCAGCTTGTGCTGGACGGCGGCGAGGCGCTGAGCCTCGTTCCTGAAAATACCTTCCTCTATTCGGTGTTCGACGTCGCCGACAGCGACCCCGGCTATCTGATCTACCGCGCCGAACTGAGCCGCGAGAGTGCCGAAGCCGCGCTTCCGGACGGCCATGCCTTCTTTTCCGTCGACGCGCTGCCCTATGAGCGGATCGCCACGCATGAATTACGCGCCATGCTGCGCCGCTATGCGCGCGAGCGGCAGGACAAGCGCTTCGGCATCTACATCGACACCGGTGACGGCGGTCGCGTCGCCATGATCGACGGCCAGTCGCAATCGTGGACGCAGGCGGCGTCCGAATAATGAATCTCCCAGGACAGACAGCATGAAAACGACGATTGCATCGCTCGAAGGCTCGCGCCAGAACCTGTTCATCAACGGCGCGTTCGTGGCGCCGAACGGCGGGCAGTATATCGACAGCTTCGACCCGACCACCGGCAAGCCCTGGTACCAGTTTGCCGAGGCCGGCGCCGAGGATGTCGGCGCGGCTGTCGAGGCCGCGCGCGCCGCTTTCGCCGCTCCAGCCTGGCGGCGCATGACCCAGACCGATCGCGGCAAGCTCGTGCGTCGGCTGGCGGAACTGGTGATGGAGCACGCCGATGAGCTGGCGCTGATCGAGACACGCGACAATGGCAAGCTGCTCAAGGAAATGCGGGCGCAGATGCGCGCCATGCCCGACAGCTACACCTATTTCGCCGGCATGGCCGACAAGCTGCTTGGCGACACCATTCCAGTCAACAAGCTCGACATGCTGAACTTCAACCTGCGCGAGCCGATCGGCGTCGTCGGCATGATCACGCCGTGGAACTCGCCGCTGATGCTGCTCGCCGGCACGCTGGCGCCATGCCTGGCGCTCGGCAACACGGTGGTCGTCAAGCCGTCCGAGCATGCCAGTGCTTCCACACTCGCTCTGGCCGAGCTGATCATGGAAGCCGGCTTCCCGGCCGGCGTCGTCAATGTCGTCACCGGCACGGGTGCTGTGGCCGGCGACCCGCTGACCCGGCATCCGGGCATCGCCAAATTGGTCTTCACCGGGTCGACCGTGACCGGCCGGCGGATTGCCACCAACGCGGCGCAGAATCTCGTTCCCTGCTCGATGGAACTCGGCGGCAAGTCGCCGCATGTCGTCTTCGGTGATGTCGACATCGACCATGCCGTCAACGGCGTCGTATCCGGTGTCTTTGCGGCGGCGGGACAGACCTGCGTCGCCGGTTCGCGCTGTTTCGTCGAGGCCAGCGTCTACGATCGCTTCGTCGAGGCGCTGGTCGAGCGCACGAGGCGCGTGCGGGTCGGGCTGCCGACGCTGGAAGAAACCGACATCGGTCCGCTGGCGCTGTCGGCGCAGCTTGCCAAGGTGGAAGGATATGTCGCCTCGGGTGTGCGCCAGGGCGCCAGCATCGCGGCCGGCGGCAGGCGGCCGCAAGCGGCCGAGCTTGCCGGCGGCTGGTATTTCGAGCCGACCGTGATGACCGATACCGACAACAGCATGGACTTCATGCAGGAAGAGCTGTTCGGTCCGGTCGTCGGCGTCATGCCGTTCTCGTCGGAAGACGAGATGATCCGGCTCGCGAACGACACGCGCTATGGGCTCGCCTCCGGCATCTGGACGCGCGACATCAACCGCGCGCTGCGCTTTGCCAGGAATGTCGAGGCAGGCACGGTCTGGATCAACACCTATCGCGCTTCCTCCTTCATGTCCGCCAATGGCGGTTTCAAGGAGAGCGGCTACGGCCGGCGCGGCGGCTTCGACGCCATGGAGGAGTTCTCGCGCCTGAAGAACGTCGTCATCGACTACTCCGGCGCCATGCAGGACCCCTTCATTATCCGCCTTCGCTGACCAACCCGACACACTGGGGAGACCGACATGAAATTCGCCGTTTCGCTGACCATGGAGCGCTTCTCGCCCGACATCCCGATGTCGAAGGTGAAGAGCAATCTGCTCGAACTGGCACGCATGGCCGACGAGGGCGGCTTCGAGACGTTGTGGACGGCCGAACACCACACGATCGAATGCACGATCTCGCCAAATCCATTGATGACGCTGACTTGGCTTGCCCAGCATACCGAGCAAATAAGGCTCGGCACCTCGACACTGGTCGCGCCCTATTGGAGCCCGATCCGGTTGGCCGGCGAGGCAGCGCTTTGCGATCACCTGACCGGCGGACGTCTGGAGTTCGGCATCGCGCGGGGCTCGTACCAATACGAGTTCGACCGCATGGCCGGCGGCATGCCCCAGCAGGAGGGCGTCGCCTATCTGAAGGAGCTGGTTCCGGCGGTTAAGAAGCTCTGGGCGGAAGACTATGCCCATGACGGCCATTACTGGAAGTTCCCTTTGGCAGCCGGCGTGCCGAAGCCGCTGCAGAGGCCGCATCCGCCGATCTGGGTGGCCGCGCGAGACCCGGGCACTTTCGACTGGGCAGTGAGCATCGGCGCGTCGATCCTGTCGACGCCCTTGTCGGCGCCGGCGGCCGAGATCGCTGCGCTTGGCGAGAAGTTCCGCAAGGCCGTCGCCGATCATCCCGAGGTCCCGCGCCCGCGCCTGATGATGCAGCGGCGCACCTGCGTCTACGAACGGGCGCAGGACTGGGAGATCGCCGTCGGTCATGCCATCGACTATGGCCGCGCCTTCGAGAACTTATTCCAGAACATCGGCACCGTGCAGAACGGCTTTCCCGAAGCCGTCCCCTACGAGAGCGTCAAGGGCAAGGACAACTACGATCCGGAAAACATCCGCCGCAACCTGATGTTCGGCACGCCGGACGAAGTGATCGAGAAGCTGCTCGACTATGAAGCGGCGGGCGTCGACCAGTACTGCCTCGGCCTTACCTTCAACCTGCCGTTCGAGCTGCAGAAGAAGACGATCAAGCTGTGGGTCGACGAGGTGATGCCGGTCTTCGCCGCGCGCGAGCGTGACAAGGCGCGCCAGGCGGCGAGGGCGTGACCATGGCGTGCTCCGGCCATCTCGATGTCGAAGGCGTGCTGATCAACTGGCGCCTCGAGGGCAAGGGCGACGTGCCGCTGGTCTGCATTCATGGCGTCGGCTCCTATCTCGAAGCCTGGAGTGGCGTGGCCGGGCGGCTGAAGGATCGTTTCGCGGTCCTCACCTTCGACCTGCGTGGCCATGGCCGCTCCAGCCGGGTCAAAGGCCGCTACGAGATCGACGATTTCGTCAAGGAGACGCTGGCGCTGGCCGATCATATCGGGCTTGCCACCTTCCATCTGGCAGGGTTTTCGCTGGGCGGTTTGATCGCACAGCGTCTTGCGCTGACGCATGCCGAGCGCCTGCAAAAACTGGTGCTGCTGTCGACGGTTGCCGGCCGCACGCCCGAGGAACGCAACGCGGTGCGCGGTCGGCTGGCGGCGCTGATGGCCAGCGATGCCCCGGCGCATCACGCCGCGTCGCTGTCGCGTTGGCTGACCGAGGAGTTTCAGGACAACAACCCGGAGATTGTCGCGGAGCTGCGCCGGCGTGACGCCGAGAATGACCGCGATTGCTACGCCGCCGCCTACAGAGTTCTCGCCGAAACCGATTTCGGCGGCATCCTCGACCGCATCACTTGCCCGACACTGATCGTGACCGGCGAGGACGACCAGGGTTCCAGCCCGCGCATGGCACGTCTGATGCACGAACAGGTGCAGGGCTCCGAACTCGCCATCCTGCCTGGGCTCCGCCATTCCATCCTGATCGAGGCGCCGGCTCTCGTCGCGGACACGATGGCCGACTTCCTGCTGGGCGCTGGTCGCGCGAGAGGGGCGGTCGCGCATGGATAGCGGTCTTCGCGGAGCAGGTGAGGGCATCTCGCCGGCAACAGGCCAAAGCTTTCCCCGTGAGCGAGGGAATGACGGCTGCAAACATCCTCCACGGCAGCGGAAGACCGGACCGGCTCGGGCATCGCTAAATCCGCGAGCCGTCCGGAGGATGCCGACCTCGTCGGCAAGGGATTGCGAGATCATGACCGGCTGAACGGCCATGAGGGCAAGTGAATGAACAACAACAAGGGGAATACGCATATGACAATCTGGACCAGACGACAGCTGACGATAGCCGCGGTGGCGCTTGCGCTTGGCGCATATCCTGCCCATGCAGGCGCGGTGCTAGACCGTGTGATGGCAGCCGGCACGCTCAAAGTGGCAACCGACGCCAACTGGGCGCCGCAGTCCTTCGTGAATGCCAGCAACGAGCTAGACGGTTTCGACGTCGACGTCGCCAAGGCAATCGGCAAGCACCTCGGCGTCAAGGTCGAGTTCGTCACGCCCGGCTGGGACATCATCACCGCCGGCAATTGGGCGGGGCGCTGGGACATGCATGCCGGCTCGATGACGCCGACCAAGAAGCGCGCCGAGATCTTCGATTTTCCGGCGGTCTACTACTACACACCGGCGGCCGTTGCCGTGCACAAGGACAGCAAGGCGAAGACTTTGGCCGACCTCGACGGCAAGGTGGTCGGCGCCACCAGCACCTCCACCTTCGAGGCCTATGCCAAGAAGGATCTGACGCTCGACGCCGCCGGCGCGCCGCCCTTCGAGTACAAGCTCAATCCGAAGGAGGTCCACTCCTACGAGAATTCGACGACCGCCTTCGACGACCTTCGCCTCGGCGACGGCGTGCGCCTGGACGCGGTGGTCTCTTCGTTGCCGTCGATCCTCGACGCCGAGAAGGCCGGCTACCCGATCAAGCAGGTCGGCGATCCGGTGTTCCACGAGCCGCTGGCAATCGCCATCGAGCGCGGCGACCCGGAACTGTCGGCCAAGATCGCCGACGCCGTGAAGGCGATGAAAGCTGACGGCACGCTGAGCAAGCTTTCCGAAAAATGGTACGGCCAGGATTATTCCAAGACCAACTAGCTCCCTTCAAAGGCGGCCTTCCCCTGGGCAGGCCGCCGAACAGCCGGTGCTCAAATATGCTCTATCCCGATACCGTCGAAGCCGAAATCCTCGTCCATAAACCCTGGTTCGTGGCGACGATGTTCGGCGCCGTCCTGCTTCTCTTCATGGCTTTCAACATGTCGAGCACCAGCTTCGCCGAACTCATGCGTCCGGTGATCGGAGAGCCGTCGACGAGCGGCCTCTACGGGCGCTTTGCTATCGGCTTCGCCATAGCGGTGATCTTCACGCTCAACGTCGTGCTGATTGGTTTCGCGCCGCTCAAGGTCCAGATCGGCATCGTCTGGCTCGAACTGCTGCTGCTGTTCATTGCCTTCTTCGAGACGTTCCACCTCAGCCTGCCCTTCATCAGGGAGAAGCTGCCGTTTCTGATAAGTCAGGGCGTTGTCACCACGCTCTATGTCTCGGCGATTTCCATCGTCATCGCTTCAGTCATTGCGGTGGCCGGCGCGGTCGCCAAGCTTTCCAGCAATGGCTTCGCCTACGCCATCGCCAGTTTCTACACCTCCTTCTTCCGCGGCCTTCCGCTACTCATGCAGGTCTACCTGATCTATCTCGGCCTGCCGCAACTCGGCTTCGTCATCAATGCGGTGCCCGCCGGCATCCTTGCGCTTTCGCTCTGCTACGGCGCCTACATGACCGAGATCTTCCGCTCCGGCATCCAGAGCATCGATCGCGGCCAATGGGAGGCGTCGCGCTCCATGGGCTTCGGCTTCGCATTGACCATGCGCCGCATCATCCTGCCGCAGGCGCTGCCGGTCATCATTCCGCCGACGGGCAACCAATTCATCTCAATGCTGAAGGACTCCTCGCTGGTCTCTGTCATCGGCGTGTGGGAACTGATGTTCCTGGCGCGCACCCTCGGCCAGAAGACCTTCCAGCACATGGAGATGCTGATTTCCGCAGCCATGATCTACTGGATGCTGTCGATCTGCCTCGAACTGATCCAGGCGCGGATCGAGCGACATTACCACAGGAGCAAGGTCCGATGAGCGCTCCCGCCATCATCGAAGCGCGCAACGTGTCGAAGTGGTACGGCACCTTTCACGTCCTGAAGGAAATCAACCTGACGGTTCATAAGGGCGAGCGGATCGTTATCTGCGGCCCTTCGGGTTCCGGCAAATCGACGCTCATCCGCTGTTTCAATCGCCTGGAGGCGCATCAGGAGGGCGAGATCACCGTCAACGGCGTCGCTCTGCATGGGAAGATGGGCAATGTCGCCGACGTGCGCTCCAACGTCGGCATGGTGTTCCAGCACTTCAACCTGTTTCCGCACATGACGGTACTGATGAACTGCATGGCCGGCCCGATGTGGGTGAAGGGCGTGCCGGAAAGGGAGGCGCGCAAGACCGCGCTTAAGTTCCTCGAGCGGGTCCGCATTCCCGAGCAGGCCAACAAGTTCCCCATCCAGTTGTCCGGAGGCCAGCAGCAGCGTGTGGCGATTGCCCGCAGCCTGTGCATGGAGCCGGCTGTCATGCTGTTCGACGAACCTACATCCGCGCTCGACCCGGAAATGGTTTCGGAGGTGCTGGAGACGATGACCGGGTTGGCCCGCGACGGCATGACCATGGTGTGCGTGACGCACGAAATGGGGTTCGCACGGGCGGTAGCCGACCGCGTTATCTTCATGGACGCCGGTCAGATCGTCGAGGAGGGCACGCCCGACGCGTTTTTCAGCCGCCCGCGTCACGACCGAACCAAGCTGTTCCTCAGCCAGATTTTGAAGCATTAGCCTCCAGCAAAGGCTGCTTTTCCGGTCGAGTTCCTGGAAACTTAGCGGTAGACTAGGTGATTGGTTACGACGACCGAGACTGCTAGCGACGGGGACGGCATATGTCGGCGACTGCGTTTGCATTGACTGGATTCATCTCGTGGGCACTGGGACTGCTGATCGTGATGGAAGTGATCCGTACATATCTGGTGATCTCTGGGAAGGTCGCAGCAAACGGCTTTACGCCAGATAACGCGGCTCTTTCTCCCTTTATGCAAAGGTTGGCCCGCGCCCACGCCAACTGCATAGAAGGGCTTCCAATCTTCGGAGGTCTGCTCGGAGTCGCGATCCTTATTTCAAAGACCGATGTGACGGATCCGCTGGCTTCTACACTATTAGCCGCGCGAATAGTTCAGTCGATAATTCACCTCGTCTCCACGAGCCAGGTCGCGGTCAGTCTCAGGTTCACTGCGTTCACAGTGCAAATGGTAATTGGTGCGTACTGGTCCTGGGCGATGTTGAGGTGAAAAGTGCCAGAAGCCCGGCGGCCCGTGGCGCATTGCGCGGGAGCCGAAAAGAGGGGCGCCCGACGTAGGGGCGGATTGGCAAAATGCCGATAACCAGACGCTCTACCCATTCAACGCGGTACAAAACTATGCCGCGCGTTCTCAGCCTGGGTTTTTCCAACTGTTGCCCGACTATCCGCTGCGCTTTCGGACACCCGGTTGATCAGCAAATTCGGAACAAAGCAGCACAGGCTACGTTTTCAGAGACGAGGTCCATCCGTTCAACCGACCGCGTTTCAAGTGGGCAAGAGAGTGCTCTTTAGACGCCGAAATCCTGATGGTCTATTCGAGCGATTGCGCATTTATATGTGGCCGCGCCGCTCCTTCTCGCGATCGTTTCAGTATGTTTCAAAGCGTATCCTCCGTCTGAACGCCACTCCAACGGCCGTCGCGGCGGGGGTGGCGGCTGGGGTTTTCGCGTCTTTCTTTCCACTAGGGTCCCATTTCGCCATTGCCGCCATCGTGTGCTGGCTGATTTCAGGAAACATGGTGGCGGCAGGGCTAGGAACATTTGTCTTTGGCAATCCGCTGACCCTCCCGTTTGTTGTGGGAGCGACTTGGGAGACCGGCAAGATCATGTTGCACGGCCACATGCAAAGTCACGAACGGCCAGCCCATCTGAGTGAGATGTTGCAGACCCTTTCAATTTCGCAACTGTGGGCACCGGTCTTAAAGCCCATGCTGTGCGGTGCGGTGCCACTCGGGCTGATTTTTGGCCTGTTGTTCTATGGCATCACCCGCTATGGCATGACAGTTTTCCGCGAACAAAGGCGCAAGCGACTGGCCGAAAAGGGGAGCCTGCTCCAGTAGCAGGAAGACATCGTGTTATCGCCCCCTCTGTCAACTCGACATCGCCGTTCTGGAGGGTGAATTACGGAAGGGCAGCCGTAGAAATGCGTCCGCTCGTCGGCAATATCGCCGCTATAAGCGCGTCCCTACAACTGGCGGCCCGGATATCTGGAGCCTCCGTCATGGGTTCCTCGCCGCACTTTTATTGATGAACGCCCCGTCTGCCGAATGGCAGCTATCCGCCGTGCTCGCCCCGATAGCGGACTGGCCGTTTCCCCCCCATTCGGACAAAGCAGCAAAGAAAAACCCGCCGACCGAAGCCGACGGGCTTTTTTCCTCGTACTACGCGGCTTCCCGGGATGGCCCCCGCCAGAAATCCAGAAAACTCAGCGCTGCGGCCATCCGTAGCTTAAAAGCTCAATCGGCGCTGTAACCCGGTAGCAACAGGCGGCCTGATTTCGCAACGTGAGGCGTGTTGGCGCCTCCTTTGTGTCGCCTTGAGTGTGTTGGTTCTAAATTGGACGCCAGAATCTTTTGATCCCGGTCAAGGCGATGATTTCGCATACACTATTTCATCCCAAGCTCAGCACCATTTTCTTGGGTGACTTAGTGGTGAAGAAATCCCGGACCCCCTTATCAGTAAAACGGATAATCCCAATTCTCGCTTCTTTTGCCAGAAAGAGGCCAACCTGCAGTGGACCGTATGGGACCGCGTCGCCGACAGACCTGCCAGCCTCGGCGGACGTGAACTGGTCGGATGCACGTCCTATCGCGCAAGTGCGGCCGCTTCCCTGTGACGCAGATTTATTCGCATGGGCTGGAGGCCGGTGCGCACCCGCAGCGGCCCGAGCCAGAAACGCCAAAGGGCTCGGAAGTACGCGCCTCGCGGGATGCCGACCAGGAAATTTCGCGCCAGTCTTCCTAGCGCCTTCCTCGGCCAAAGGCTGTCACCCCTTCCGGCCAGAATGAGACCGGCTCCTTGGGGCTCTCAGGGCGCGATCCCTCGGCAAGCCCAGGCGACATTTGCAAAGGAACGCGGGCCGTCCGGCTGGCCGGCCTGATATGCTTCGCGCACCGCCGCCTCGGCTCTCGCGCGATCCGGCGCATCGAGGGACGACAAGAACTTGCCGAACGGGCCCTCGCCTGCGGCCATCGGCGACCAATAGTCGTCAAAATTGCTGTAATCCATCCGGATCATCAGCTGCGTCTCGCTAACCTGCAGAAGCCCTTGCTCAATGAAGGTCGCCCTCATCTCTCCCGGCATCATCATGGGTTGGAAGCAATAGCGCGCACGAAACTGGCGGCCGGCTTCGCCGAGCGCCGCCACCGTATCGGCCATCATGCGCATGCCCGGCATGCCTCCCAGATGATCCCAGACAGAAGCGGCCACGACGCCACCAGGCCGAACGACGCGGCGCATTTCGGCCACAGCCTTGCCGGCGTCGGTAACAAAATGCAGCACCAGAAGCGCCAGCGCGCGATCGAAGGCTCCATCGTCAAAGGCGAGCGCGCAGGCGTCGCCCTGCTCAACCTTTATCCGCGGATCTGTTCTGCGCCTGATCGTTTCAGCCACGAAAACCGGCGAATAGTCGATGGCGGTGATCTCCTTGAGCTCAGCCGCCTTCAGCAGGGCAAATGTCAGACTGCCAGTGCCGCAGCCGACGTCGAGGATCTTCTCGCCAGCCGAGATGCCCGCGAAATCTATGAACAGCGGCGCAAGCTTCTGGCTCCATCGGCCCATGAGCTTCTCATAGCCGCTGGCATCATGGACTGTGAAAGTCGAAGTCACTTGTTCCCTCCCTTAATGCAACGCGGACACATGCTTGTTTGGCCGGCGCGTCGGTTGTGGGAAAGTATAACGCTCGCTAGAGATAACGCCACCAATGCGCACCAGTGAGACGAATTTGTCTGAAAATCCAACCGACAAGGTCATGCTGCGCGGCTCCAGCGCTCTGCTGGCGATGGGCCTGCTGGTTCTGATGGGCATCGTTGCCGCCACATACCTGCTCGCCGAGAAGTCGCGCATCAGTTTTGACGATGTAACTGCCGCGCGTGACACCCGCACCGCTGCCGTCGATGTCCGCAATTCTCTCCTCTCGGCGGAATCCAGTCAGCGGGGTTTCCTCTACAACGGCAACGAGATCTATCTCTCGCCTTACGATACGGCAAAGTCGTCGGCTCTTCGCCGGTTCGAAAAGTTGCAGCTCCTCGTTGCCGGGGAACCCGAGGCGGCAGCATCGATCGACCAGCTCAAGGCAATCATCGGCGAAAAGCTTGCCGAAATGGACAGGACCGTCGCCCTGAAGCGACAGCGCAAGGACGATGCCGTGGCGGCGATCGTCGCTTCCAACCGTGGCAAGGCGCTGATGGATCAGGCCAACGTCTACTTCAACGGCATCATCCTTGCGGCCGACGACCGGCTGACCGCGCGCGTGGCGGAACAGAGGTCCTACTTCGCCTGGCTGCGCATGATAACCATAGCCGGCGGCATTGCGATCGTTATCGTGGTCGGCTTCGCCTGGGCCTCGCTTTTGCGCCACACGCGCGAACTCAGCGCCGCACGGTGGAACCTCGAGGCTCTCAACAGCGGGCTGGAAACCAGGGTGCGCGAACGTACCGCCGACCTCGTGCGGGCCAATGAAGAGGTTCAGCGCTTCGCCTATATCGTCACCCATGACCTGCGCGCGCCCCTCGTCAACATCATGGGTTTCACCAGCGAGCTGGAAGCAGGTGTCGCCACCCTGCAGACGCTCATCGAAAAGTCCGGCATCGGCGCCAACGCGTCCGACCCCCTGGTTGCCAACGCACGAATGGCGGCGGAGGAGGACCTGCCGGAAGCCATCGGTTTTATCCGCTCGTCAACGCGCAAGATGGATGGGCTCATCAACGCCATCCTCCAGCTTTCGCGCGAAGGACGCAGGCCGTTGCGGCCCGAAGCCATACAACTTGCGGCTTTGATCGAAAGCACGGTTTCCAGCTTCCAGCATCAGGTCAAGGAAGCGGACGGGAAGATCGACGTCGACCTCGCAGGCGTGGAGATCGAGGCCGATCGCCTGTCGCTCGAACAGGTTTTTGCCAACCTTTTCGACAATGCAACCAAATATCGCTCGCCCGCGCGGCCGCTTCGCATCAGGGTCGGAGCAAGGACTATCGCCGGCGATCGCATCGCCATCGATTTCGAGGACAATGGCCGCGGCGTCGCCGAGCAGGACGTGGAACGCATTTTCGAGTTGTTCCGGCGATCGGGTCTACAGGACCAGCCTGGCGACGGTATCGGACTTGCGCATGTACGAGCCATCTTGCGCAGGCTAGGCGGCGACATCACGGTCAAATCAACGCTCGACGTTGGGACAACTTTCAGGATAGAGCTGCCGATGATCGCGGCATCAAACGAAAGAGCGTTTGCATGAGCCAAGCCGGCAAACCAGTAACGATCGTTATGATCGAGGACGATGAGGGCCATGCGCGCCTCATCGAGAAGAACATTCGCCGCGCCGGGGTCAACAACGATGTCGTTGCTTTCACCAACGGTTCCAGCGCGCTCGCCTACCTGCTGGGGCCGGACGGCTCTGGCGACGCGAGCGTCGGGCGTCATCTTCTTGTGCTTCTCGATCTCAATCTGCCTGACATGACCGGCCTCGATATTCTGCAACAAATCAAGGCCAATCAACATCTCAAGCGGATTCCTGTCGTGGTGCTGACAACGACCGATGACAGTCGCGAGATCCAGCGCTGCTACGATCTCGGCGCCAACGTCTACATCACCAAGCCCGTGAACTACGAAGGCTTCGCCAACGCCATCAGGCAGCTCGGCCTCCTGTTCACCGTCATTCAGGTCCCGGAAACGGCCTGAAAAACGATGCCTAAGACCAGGGTCCTTTACATCGATGACGACGACGCGCTCGCGCGCCTCGTGCAGAAAAAGCTCGGCCGCCTCGGTTTCGTCGTCGAGCATGCTTCCAGTCCGGAACAGGCTCTGACCAGACTTGAGGAAGGCGGCTTCGACGTCTTGGCGCTCGACCACTATCTGGGTGCCGGGACCGGGCTTGAATTCCTGGCAAGGCTTGCAACGCGCGGCGCCGGCCCTCCCGCCGTCTATGTGACCGGCTCTTCCGAAATGAGTGTCGCGGTGGCCGCCCTGAAGGCCGGGGCCAGCGACTTCGTGCCGAAGACGATCGGTGACGACTTCATAGCGCTTCTGGCCTCCGCCCTCGATCAGGCTGTCGCCAAGGCACGCCTCGTTGCCGAGAAGGAAGCCGCTGAGGCGCAGGTGCGTGCGGCGCGCGACCGCGCCGAACTCCTGCTGGCCGAGGTCAACCACCGGGTCGCCAACAGCCTTGCAATGGTCTCAGCGCTGGTCAACCTGCAGGCCAATGTGTTGACGGACAAGGGCGCCAAAGATGCGCTTGCCGAAACCCAGGCGCGCATCTTCGCCATAGCCTCGGTGCACAAGCGCCTCTACACCTCCGGCTCGGTCGGCATCGTCGAACTCGACGGCTATCTCGGCGGCCTCCTGGAAAACCTTGGCGGCTCGATGCGAGGCCAGGGGCACGGCGCCAACCTGATCAGCGATCTGGCGCCGCTGACACTCGGCATCGACGCCACGATCAATCTCGGGGTGATCGTGACCGAGTTGGTCACCAATGCCTTCAAATACGCCTATCCCGACAAATCCGGCGATGTGCGGGTACTCCTGCGCGAGGACAGCCCAGGGCGCGCTTTGCTGACCGTCGAGGACGATGGCGTCGGCAACGCCGGCAAAGTCATCAAGGGAACCGGGCTGGGAACGCGCATCATCAAGGCAATGGCTAGAAGCATCGACGCCGACGTTGTCTATCACGCACGCGACCCGGGGACAGCGGTGGTGCTGAGCTTTGCCCTGCCGCAGTGACGGGCTATGCGCGCTGGCAGGCTTTGCCTCCGCCATGGGTCATGCAAGGATGCGCCCGGCGTTTTCTTCAGGTGGAGAGTTCGATGTTTTGGCAGACCGGTAGATTCGCCATGCAGCAGTTGCTGCCGATCGCTGCTCTGCTGCTCGCAACCAATGTCGCCTCGATGGCCGAGGGGTCACCCGGCATTACCGTTCCGACGGTTCTACAGCCATTCGTTCCAACGGCGCCGAGCTGCTCGAAGCCAACCGACCTCAAGCCGATCCTGGCATTCGCCAAGGACAACAAGCGTGAGTTCATCGAGGGTGTCGATCATGGCCTGGCTCAGGCGGCCGAAGACAACCATCTGGAATATCGTGTCGCCCTCGCCGCCAATGACAGCGCCAAGATGATCTCGGACGTCGAGGCGCTGCGCGCCGAGCGGGTGGGCGGGATCGTTGTGTCTCCCGTAGACCCGGCGGCGCTGGCCCCCAGCCTGCAAAAGGCCATGTGGTCTGGAACCTATGTCAGCACGGTCGTCGCACCGCCGGCAACGTCGCTGCTCAACGCGCCGCAATATCTCACCGGGAAGGAACTGGGAGACGCGGCGGTCGCGTATATCAAGGACAAGTTCCACGGCCGAGCCGACGTGGTGCTGCTGACCCAGGACAGCCTGCAATTTCTCACGCCGCGGTTTGTCGCCATCCGCGATGCGCTCGACACGCTGCCAGACGTGCGCATCGTAGCCGATATCTCCCCCAATCCCGTCAGCAAGGAAGGAGGATTGGCCACGATGCGGATGGTCATCCAGGCGCATCCGCATGTGGACGTGGTGCTGGGCGCCGATGGTGTCGTCCTTGGCGCCCTGCAGGCGCTGCGGGAGGCTGGCAAGGACAGGCCGGATCAGTTCATCGGAGGGATCGACGGCGAGCCCGAGGCAATAGCCGAAATCACAAAGGGAGGTCCCTACAAGATGACGGTCAGCCTGAATTCGCCTGTCTTCGGATATGCGATGGGCCAGCATGCGGCCGACTGGCTCGAGGGAAAGCCGATCCCGCAAGCGATGGATATCCTGCCGCACGTCATCACGGCGCAAAACCTTGGCGACTATCAAAAGGATCTTGCCAATCCAGGCGCGGTCTATGCCGATCCGGCGCGAAGAGATGGCTATCTACGGATGTATGGCAACATCTGCTACGACAGCCGCGATCAATATCTCAATTTCCCCTGGTCGTCTGAATCTCGATAGTAGACGCACCATCCGGAGGCTGGGCAACAGGCCATTTGACCGGACCAACGCCATTACGACACCGACGTGTCGAATTGTTTGCATTCAAACGACTTTTGCGACGCTATCTCCGTGCCCTCACTTGGTGATCGTGGGAGGACACATGGGATCGCCCGAGCACGCAGTCGAAATCATTCGCGACAAGAAATGGACCGTCCGCGTGACAGCCTACGGCAACACGCTGACCTTCCCTTTCGAGGCCGAAAGTTACGCGCGCTCCTACGCGGACGGCCAGGCGTTCCGGCTTGGTGTCGAGGTAGCTGAACGCAAGAAGTGCGCGTGAAGGCTCGTGCGTTCGCCTAACACGTGATCGCGGGCTCGACCGCCAGGGAACGAGCTGGCTTGGCTCGATCTTTCACTTGGAGTCGGTATTGGCTTGTGGGACCGACGGGGTTCCAGAGCGAACCGGGTCCGGGATCAACTTCTGGAAGATCGCATCGTTCTTCGCTCGCCACGCTTCATCCGCAAGCCACAGATATTTCTGGTCGGGCATCAACGGCACGGCTTTGACATCGGCGCTGGAGATGCGGAGGTAGAAGCTTGTCCGCTCCTCGTTCACTTGAAGATAACGTAGCGGGACGACGATGCTGTCTTTCCCGGCGATAAAGAACCCACCGGAGGCAACGACTGCGTAGTCCCATCGGTCCTTCGTGCCAATCACGACATTTCGAACTTCGCCAACGATCTTGTCATCCGAGCTGCGGACCTCGGAGCCGACGATCTCGTCGACGCGAAGGCCAGGTCCAAGGTCGTCGAGATTGATGAGCGGGCGGGCGTCTGGGGCGTCACGATTGCCCTGGATACCCCCACCTTCATGCTGCTTAGGTTCGCCTGCTGCCAATTGCTCATCGGCAAGATCCTCATCATTACCCGCGAGCTTGGCCATTGACGGCGCGGCGATCAGTTGGCGGATATTGGCGAGCACGCGCTCGCAATCGTCGTGCAAACCGTATGTCCATAGAACGAACGCCGCATCCCTCAAGGTGCGCAGGTCATGGACCAGGTATCGGTTTTCTGGCTTGCGCAACTCAGGGCTCTTGAGCACGGCCTCCTCGAGTTTCGCATCGGAGATATTGCATACAGCGAACGCCGGGCTGACACCAAGCGCGCAAAACAATGCCAACGGCGCTGCAACCTTAACGAATTTCATATTGTTTCCCACAGGCGGCTTCTTGCTTTGACTTCGTGTGTCGAGCACGCCAATCGGGTGGAAATGTACCGCGGAACATTTGTACCAGCACAGCTCAACAGCCCGTGTGGATATTGGTTCCAGCGGTGGGGGTCGTATTTTTCCGAGTCGGCCTGAACACAACAAGCTCGCGTGGTGGTTTCGATCGCATTTGCCTAGCAGGCGATTGCGGTCTCGACCTCCAATACGGGCAACGACCCGTAGAACAGAACACCCGGGCGTCCTCATATTCGCCACTGGCCGGATCGCCGCAGCGGCTGAAGGCGATCACCCCAGCGGCGGTCTTAGAGCATGGACGACTCTGAAACCTGATGAACAGAAAGCGGTGTTGCAAGATTGCGGCGATACCACGCTCAACAAGTCGCACGCAGATTTCTGCGCCATGGCAAAGAAGATGGGCGGCTGAACCTAGGCCGGACGTCGAAGGCGGGCCCCAGGTCCGCCTTCGAGTAACTGCGGCTGGTGCTGTGCCTACAATCCCTCAGCTATAAAGGCTTCCCGGCGCGCATCATGGCCCGAGCGATGGCAAGCTGCGTTTCCGTCCTGGCGTTCTCCTTCTGGGTCATGTTGTCCGCCGCGATCAGCCGCTTCAGTGACCGCAGAGTTTCGCCGCGCGACCAGCCGGCCTCCAGCATGCAACCAACGATGGCCTGGAAGCCGGGCTCCATCGCCTCCTGGCAGTCGATGACTCGGTCTGGATAATCGTTCGCTTCTCTTGGTCGACTGATCATCTCACCCCCCGCCAAATAGCTGTCGCCGTGTTCGCGATGTTCGAAACAGACCAATGTGATGGTTGTCGGCTTTGCAAATCCGAACGGCGCGCGCTTCCCGCACACGTCAAACTCGCAGACATGATTTTCGATCCGTCCACCTTGCCGCGCCGCCGTCATGCCTTCGGCAAGCTTGATGGGTTCGTCGCTCACAGCGGATTGATCGGTCCGACCAGGGCAGGGTGATCATTCGGCTGCCTGTTTATGACGGTCGAATTGACGTCGCGCCCAACTCGGTTGAACTGCAACTGGCCGTCGATGTCGTGGCTGAGGATATCTTTCAGATATTCCTTCGGCGTTCCCGGGTCGAGCCATGCGTCGTAATAGGCCTGGTCGAGGATTGCCGGCTGCCGGTCGTGGGTTTTTCATTCGGCTCGCCGGCCGGCTGGGGATGATTGTGCAGCTCGTGATGTCGAGATTTGAGTTGTGGGCCCAAAGCCCGGCAAACGAAAAAGGAGCGTGGCCGGGAAGGTAGATGTGCCAAGGGTCCTTCTTGCCGTCGGCCGGCGAGATCGTCCACTCAAAGAAGCCGTCAGCTGGGATCAAGCATCGTTTCGACTTGAAGGCGTCCCTGAACGCCGGCGCCGTATCGATGCCTTCAATCCTGGCGTTGAACATGGCCGCCTTGGGCATTTCCTTTGCCCAGAACGGTACGAGCCACCATCGCCCCTCCCGCAGGCGGTGGTTCCCGTTCTCGCCAGCGGTGACGAAAGGAACATCCTGCGTCGGCGCGATGTTGTAGCGAGGCTCATCATTTCGCCCGATTTCCGCCGGCGCCGTCAGGCGGTAGAGACGGTGGATCTCCGACCATGTCAGATATCGGGTGTAGCGGCCGCACATGACATATCCTCGATCGACAGGCTTCCCGATCCTTCGGTGCAGCTATCCTGCCGACAGTGAACGAAATGAGAACAAAATAGTCAAGCGCCTCTTGACCGGACAGGAATATGTTCCTTATTCCTGATCTATCTGAGCAGGAAAAGAGCCATGGGAAAGCGCCAAAATGCGCCGATCGGCGAAGCTATGTCTGAATTGGAGTTGGCGGCGCAGCAAGCCATTGCTGCAGCCGGTGGCGACGCTGTGGTCGCCTTGCTGACCGCTCTGGCTAGGAACGCCGAACTTGAACGCGAACTCGCTTTGTCACGCGCGGCGGTCTCGAATGGCTTTTCTCGCGGCTGGCACAAGGCGCGCCCCTAGATGGTGGACACTGCCGAAGACAATTTCCGGATCGAGGTTTGGGATCGGGAGGAAAAGACGCATCTCGAAACCATCTGTCGAACGCCGGACGCGGTGGTGAGCCAAGCTGCCTGGCACGCCGCCATCCGGCGCCGGCCGGGCATGCTGCTGATCCACTACAACAGCCGCCACGTTATGGAGAAGATCGTTACCCCGGGCGAGGTGAAGGTTCCGCCGCAGACGATCATCGACGGCAGTATTCGCGCTGGGCGACTTGCGCAGCTGGCACACGCTGCGTGCGTGGTGCACGACTTGCTCGCATCATGCCGAGGTGAAGCCCGAGGGTCTGATCCGGCGCTACGGCAAGGAAGCTCTGTTCAGCTCGGTGGAGCGCGCTCTTTTCTGCACGAGTTGCAAAAAGGGAGGACCGGTTCGGCTGGAGATACACAGCATGCCGCGAAACTGAGAGTGGTCGTCGGCGCTGTTGATCAGTGTCTCGAATTTCGAGATGACGCGCGGGCTCCAGGCTCGCGCCTGCTCCACCTTCGTCATCTTGCTTTCGAGAAGACGATCGTTGACTAGCGTCACGCCAGATCCTCAACCTTTCCTCGCGACAGCCTACTAAAAACGAGCGCGGTGCGAATGGATTGAATTCCTTTGTTGGCACGACCCCCCTCCACGGCAACTTTCTGGGTGGTTCGTCTCGGAACCGCACCGTCTTCTTGCGGCCCAAACGAGACATACTCGGTACGCCGCCTTGTGCGGTTGGATGGAGCAAGCTTTCATCCAAGTCACGTCAAACCGTTATCGGTGGACATCTCGGCCTGCAGTTCGCTTCATCATTCTTGATAGCCAGGTGCCGCCATTGCCTCCCTTCTTCATTTCATAGAGCGCACCAACGACCTCACGAACGGGCTGATCTGCCCGAAGGACGGCTGAAGCCTCGACCGCCTATGCCGCAATGGCGCGGGCTCGGAAACGAAGAGACGGAGACTGAAAAATGGCTACCATCGGCACTTTCAAGAAGACCAATGCGAACGAGTTCACCGGCGAGATCGTCACCCTCAGCGTCCAGGCCAAGGGCGTGCGCATCGTCCCCGACACAAGGGCCAGCGGCGAGAACGCTCCAAGCCACCGCGTGGTGGTCGGCAAGGCCGAAATCGGCGCCGCCTGGTCCAAGCGCTCCAACGAGGGCCGCGACTATCTCGGGCTCAAGCTCGACGATCCGAGCTTCACCGCTCCGATCTACGCCAACCTCTTCGCCGACGAGGAAGGCGAGGGCCACAGCCTCATATGGTCCCGCCCCAGCCGCCGCAACGGCGAATGAATGAAGATCCTCTCGCCTGGCAATCGCGCCGGGCGAGAGTTCTCTAGGTCTGATCAGACCGTCGCGCAAATCGTAAGCCCGCGCCGCCGCCATTTTCCGCAAGGAATTCGATTCCCGCTGTCTCAAACGCACGGCGGATCGCAGCTAGTGGATTGATCGAGACAAAAGAGTCCAATATTGGATTCCCATCGGTCTTCGCATGTGCGACGATCGGGCATGCGCACCGGTATTACATTTGACGTCATTGCCACCGACAGGATCCGGCTCGAAGCCATCGTGGCAAAGCGCGGTTCGCCGCAGAAGCATGCGTGGCGGGCGAAGATCATTCTGATGAGCGATGACGGCTTGGGAACTGTGGCCATTATGGAGGCTACAGGCAAATCGAAGACCTGCGTGTGGCGATGGCAGGAGCGTTTTATGGCCGAAGGCGTGGATGGCCTTTTGCGCGACAAGAGCCGCCCGCCAGGTATTGCGCCACTCGATCCCGAACTGGTCGATCAGGTGATCGCGCTGACGCTGGAAACGCCCAAGCAAGAGGCCACACACTGGACCGTTCGCGCGATGGCAAAGGCGGTGGGGATCGCGGCCTCTTCGGTCGTCAAGATATGGCACGAGCATGGTCTTGCACCGCACCGCTGGCGCAGCTTCAAACTGTCGAATGACAAGGCCTTTGCCGAGAAACTGCACGATGTCGTTGGGCTCTACGTCTCGCCGCCGGCCCATGCCATTGTTCTTTCCGTCGATGAAAAAAGCCAGATCCAGGCGCTCGACCGCACCCAGCCGGGACTTCCTTTAAAGAAGGGGCGGGGTGGCACGATGACCCATGATTACAAGCGCCACGGGACCACCACCCTGTTTGCTGCCCTCAATGTTCTCGACGGCTCGGTGATCGGCCGCAACATGCAGCGACACCGGCATCAGGAGTTCATCCGGTTCCTTAACGTGATTGAGGCGCAACTGCCGAAGGATAAGGCAGTCCACGTCATTCTCGACAACTACGCGACCCATAAGCAGCCGAAGGTCCGCGCCTGGCTGGCTAGACATCCGCGATGGACCTTCCACTTCGTTCCAACATCATGTTCATGGCTCAACGCCGTCGAGGGCTTCTTCGCCAAACTGACACGACGCAGACTGAAACACGGCGTCTTCCACTCCGTCGTCGACCTGCAGGCGGCAATCAACCGCTTCATGACCGAGCACAATCACGAACCGCGGCCATTCGTCTGGAAAGCAGACCCCAATGAGATCATTGCAGCAGTCAAACGCGGGCACCAAGCGTTGGAATCAATCCACTAGATTGTTTCGGTGCGGAATACGAATACTCCTCTCGAAGTCTACTATCGTAGTTCTGGAAACAGCCGCTGCCTCGGCTAGGTCCCCCTGACTCCATCCGAGCATAGCTCGTGCAGCACGACACTGCTGAACAGAGATCGCATCACTCTCAATATCGTTCTTTTTGGTTGACATAGGTCAAAAAAGCCGCTTTTAGTATGCCACCCTACGGAAGTCATTGATGAGGTCTGGCGAAATAGCCTCGCTCGGCCCCACTACGCGACGACGTTGATAGCTCAGAATCTTCATTGATTCTGACGATAGCTACCAATTGTCCTTTCGTCACGGGTGAGAACGGGAGGCGCCGGTGAGTGGAGGTAAGGCAGCTTCACAATCCCCATCAATTGGCGAAAACCAGCCGTCGGCCGATCCAGCACTTCTCCTATCCCTTGCCTGGATTGACGCTCACGTTGCGATGCTGGCCTCGTGCGTTCGGCAGCAGCAGGCTGAGGAGGGGGTCCTGGAGTGCGGTGCGCTCATGCCTGTCGGCGAAGTGATTGGGCGCGGAGAGAGGGTTGGCGCCGACCGCGACTGGCCTGATTTTCTGAAGGAAGAGCAGGATGGCGCTGAAAAGGCCGACGCGTTGCTGGCTGAGATTGTGGCGACGCCTGCACAATCCTTGGCGGGCGTGGTCGCCAAGCTTGCGGTCATCCTTCGGGAGGCGACTGACAACACCGACCTTTGCGAATTTCCGCTGCCGCATATCCGCTCTGCTTTGGCCGATCTAAGGCGCCTCACGCACGAAGCGACAGGCGACGAGCCTGCCGGCTGGCCCGCAGGCGACCAGTCGATCGGCGCGCTGTTCGAGCAGCCTGCGTCATCGTTCGCCGCATGGCGCGCCTTCAGTGCCTGGAGCCAGGGCGATGACGACGCCTATCGCGCCTGGACGAACACATTCAAGACACTGCAAGGCGCAAGCCAGCAAGCATCGCGAAGTGTCACCTGACTGCTCGGCGCCGAGATATCTCATCGTCCATTCGTCAATGACGGAATCCAAGGATTTCGCTCAAAGCCACGTCCCCCTATCAAATCCTTGAGAAGGGAAGGATGCGGATGAAGACGGATACATCGCAGTGGCGTGACCCACAGGCATATGCGTTCGTCCAAGGTGCCGCCGCCGATGCGATTGCCTGGGAGTTCCTGCGACGCAATCCCCAGTATCAGCAGGACTTCGCGGCCTCCCGCTCGGCCAAGGCGATGCGCGCATTGCGCCAGCGCTGGGGTTTGCAGTTTCGCCGCCAGGCCTGACCAGTCCGCAGTCGAGCAGACCGTCTATTGGGCGCCTCAGATCGATCCTGGGGTCGTGAACCTTGTCCAGATGCCGCCGGATCTGCGAGCGCAGGAAGGCAGTGCTTCCGACGTCCCGCTGGCCGCGGGCCGGCATGACGAGGTCGGTCTTCACACGCGCTCTTCGCCGGGCGGCACGCAACTGGCGCTTCTCGACGACGCGAAGCCAGGCGAACCGCTTGCCGCCATCATCCCGCTCGACGACATGGCGCACGACCGGCTCCAGGCGATCGAGCGGTTCATCCGCTCGATCCATAGGCAGCACGTTCCCGACGCTCGATTGACTGCGGCCCAGCGCCGACGCCTTGGCCTCATGCTGCGATGCCTGGATGGCCGCGAACAGCAGGCATCCCATTTTGAAGTCGCGACCGCCTTGTTCGGTCGGCGGCTGGTTAGCGCCGCCGACTGGCAGGACTCGCCTTTTCGCTACCAGACGCATCGCCTCGTGCGCGACGGACTGAAGATGGTCGAGCGCGACTACCGCCAATTGTTGCGCGCGCGGCGGCGTCAACTCTGACGAGTGCCGCCGGTCTCGTTGTCCACTGACTTGCGCTGTCTCCAAGCCGACGCCTACTCTCAATCCTGAAAAGAATGGCGGCTTTGCGCCCAATGCCGGACATTCCTGGGCAAAGTGAGCCGTCCCGAAAGCGGCCATTCGTTCCGATTGCTCGACGTGCGACCCTTGATAAGGTTGTGAACAGCGGGATTCGAAGGCCGGACGAAGATGTTCGTCAGGCTATTCCATATACGGCGTCAGCACATCCTCGATCCATTTCATGAATGCGCGGACCCGGCGCGACAGGTTGCCGCGATGTGCCACGACGAGCGACACGGCGAGCGGCCGGCGACGAAAATCGGGTATGATCTCCACAAGCGCCCCACTCTCCAAGTATCGGCCAATCCCCAAGAGTGGCGCCTGAATCAGGCCAAGGCCGGCGAGGGCAGCGGCTTCGTAGGTCTGAGCGCTGTTGACGTGCAGTGCACCTGGTAGTTGAAGCGTCGCGTAGCTGTCGCCGTCCGGATATTCCCATCCATGGGGTCTTGCGCCCAGCATCGTTGAAAAATGAATTGTCCGATGTTCCTGGCGCTGGAGATCTTCCAGCGATCGAGGGACGCCATGGCGCGCCAGATAGGCAGGACTGGCGGCATTGACCATGCGCAACAGGCCCAGTGGGCGGGCAATCAGCGTCTCGTCTCTGATGGGGCCAAGCCGCAATACGCAGTCGAACCCCTCTTGAACCAGATCGACTTGCCGATCCGTACTCGACACCTCCAGCTCCAACTCGGGATGTGTCGCCATGAAATCCGGCAAGGCCGGCATGATCGTTGTGCGCGCCACCTCGGTCGGGAGATCGACCCGCAAACGTCCGCGAAGGGCCACGCGATCGCTCGCGAACATCGAGTGTAGGTCATCGACTTCGGCAAGCAGATCGCGGGCACGGGCATGAAATGCGCGTCCGTCCTCCGTCAACTGCACGCTGCGCGTCGTCCGGTGCAGGAGCCTGACACCGACATCTTCTTCCAGCTTCCGGACCGCCGTTGAGGCCCTCCCTTTTTGGATACCCAGGCTATCCGCCGCGCGGGTGAAGCTCCCCATTTCCGCTACCGTTATGAAAATGAGGATGGGTTCGAGATTCTGCATTTTCGTGCCTTGGCATTGTTCTCCAAAAAGAGAACAGTTGGTTCATTTTCTCGGTGTTTATCACACCTGAGAGGCACAGTAAGCTTCGAATATGGGATCCCCCCATCGGAGAATGACAAGTGTCCGAAACCATGAACTTGCATCAGATACCTGAAACCATGACCTTGCATCGCGCCCTGTGGGCCGGCCGGATAATGAGCGCGTTTGTCGTTGTCGCTCTGGCGGCAGACGGCACTATTCAGCTTTTCGCGCCGGCACAGATCGCGGGCATGTTGCAGGAAACCGGGTTCGCGATGGACCTGACCTGTGTCGTGGGTCCGATCATACTCGCCTGCGCCATCCTTTACGCGATCCCGGCCACCGCCGTCCTCGGCGCGATCCTGGTGACGGGCTTTTTGGGCGGTGCCATCTGCGCACATGTCCGCATTGGTGAGTTGGGGTCGCCGCCGGAAATCATTTCCCTGCTTCTGGGTGCGATGACATGGGGCGGCCTCTACGCGCGCGATCCCCGAATCCGGGCCATTCTACCGCTCATCCAATGAACCAACCGGGCAGTGCTCTGTCCCTCAACATCAGGAGAAAACACATGTTTTTAGTAATGGGAATCACGGGAAAAGTTGGCGGCGCAACGGCAGAACATCTGTTGGCGCACGGCAAGAAGGTACGCGCGCTCGTCCGCAATCGCGAGAAGGCGGCTGACTGGGCGAGCCGGGGCGTGGAACTGATCGACGGCGACTGGAACGATCCGGCGGCCATCAAGCGGGCGCTCAGAGGCGTCGAAGGCGCGTTCGTCATGTTGCCCTCTGTCTGGGCGCCGTCGGCCGATTACAAGGAAGCAAAGGGCGTGATCGCAAACTACGTCGACGCGCTCAGCAAGGCTGCGCCGCCTCGAGTGGTTGCGCTCTCGTCGATGGGCGCGAACAGGACCAGCGGGCTCGGGATGATCACGGCGCTGTCGCTGATGGAGCAAGGTTTTCGTGCTCTGCCGTCGCCAATCGCATTTGTCCGCGCAGGCGGATTCTTCGAGAATTTTCTTTACGGCCTGCACGTCGCCCAGGGCGGAACGCTGCCGGTCTACTACAATCCGACAGACCGGAAATCGACCATGGTGGCGACCAACGACATCGGCGCGGAGATCGCAACCCTTTTGACCGGGCCAGCGTGGTCAGGGCAGCGCGTCGTCGAGCTTGGTTCGATGGTCGCCGCGGATGAAGTCGCGGAGCAATTGGGTGAAGTCCTGAACCGCGACGTGAAAGCCTTCGCGATCCCGCGTGCTGGGTGGGCGGAAGCGTTCGAGCAATTCGGCATCCCGAAGGGCCACACCGGACCTGCCGAAGAAATGTTTGAGGCGGTGAACGCAGGATGGATGGACGTCGGCGTCGGGGGTACGGAGCACGTAGCCGGTACCACGTCCGCACGCGATGTATTCGAGGCTGCACAGAACGCCGCCAAGGCGTAAGCCCGGAACGGATCGGGCATGAGACGGAGACTTCCCGCTTCTGCGTCGGACGCGTCGCGGGAAGCGCTCAACAGTTAAGGCAAGCGGGGCGCTTCCATTCCCGCCTGCCGACCACAATGCGCCTCAAGTCGGCCGTTCGCCGGGCCAATTGCTGACCCTCAAAGCCGACGTTCGTTTATGTGTGATTGGGCGCCCGAAATTTGCGGCTTGGTGCCGGCGCCGATCTGCATCAAGGCCCGGTCGGCCCGCACACATCGCCGTATTGTCGCCCTCTCTTCTGCTACCTTCGCCGGCCGGAGGGGCCGTTGATTCAGGAACGGCGGACGAACTATCGCGCAGACTGATAGGCGGCGATCGCCGCTTCCTTGGCGTCGTTCAACGCCTGGAGCTCGTCCTGCAGCTTCCCAGTCGCGGTCGGGCCGGACAGCGCAATGATGCCGATAATGGCAAAGCCGAAGTCGAGGCAGGCGCAGATGCCGCGGATCGTCTCGTGGTGACTTGAGCCGTATAGGCTGGTGTGGGTGACAGCCACCATGCCGTCCGGTCGATCTTCGTTGATCGACACATGGCCGAAAACGCCCTTCGGATTGGGGTGCGCGCCGTAGTCGATCGCGCCCTCGTAGGCCTCTTTGGCGAGCCTATCGATATCCGGAGCCTTATGGGCAAAACCCTTGATCGCCTTATCGAAGGTGAAGGCGTTGCGGCAGGCCTTCTTGTCGGCCTCGCTGCGGTGTCGATTGCCCCAGACCTCGGAGAGGGCGGGCTGCTGCTCCATCAGGTAACCATAGCTTGCAGATTCGAGGGCGGTCCGCACAAGTGGAAAAACCGCCGCCGGATGCCCGCTTAATGCCATGCGCGCCGCGCCGAGAAACATCTGGTAGGCGTTGAGGAAGAGGACGAAGGCGAAGGCCGGCGTCGGCGATACGTGCTCCCACAGGTCGCGCCGAAAATAGGCGTCGTACTGCAGCAGCGCCTTCAGCAAGGGGCTGTCGGCTTCCCGCAGGTCGCGCATGGTCTCATCGGCCGCCGCCATGTATTGCACGAGCCCGTCGCCCAACTCGACGCATGCTTTGCCTTGGTTCATGCGCCGCCCGTCCAATGAACGGAACGGATGAAGTCTTCCCGACTCCATCGACTGAGCACGTATTCGCCCTTTTTGAGGGGAATTCCGCCGGCTACGCGCCGCGCCAGCTCGTCGCCGGCGAGAAAGAAAATGTAAGTTTCGCACTCAAGGAAAACATAGCCCGTCGCTCGTTTCCACTTCTCGATGAGCTGTTTGCTGCGGCCCATCCACTGCATGATCGCATAGCGGCGGCCATCGATCTCGACGGGCCGGGCTCCCCAATTCATTGAGGCCTTGAAGCTCCAGCCGGTGAAGCTCGACGGCCCGTCATGAACGTGGACGAGCCAATACAGGCGGTGGCCCTGACGATAAAAGGCTTCGCGTGCCGCTCGTTCCTCCTCCGAAATCGGAGAGTATTGCAGCTCCAGAACGGCCGCGTGCGGGGTACCGGCGTTGCAAAGCACGTCGGCCCTGTGGCGCTCGCCGGTCGCTTGGTCGATCAGACCGACCTCGCGGCAGTTCTCGGGAAAGGCCTCTTTCCAGCTTAGATGCCAAGGGCCTTCCGGTTCGCTCCATGGATCGCAATCCCCGGCGTTGTGCCGCCAGTGCCTGACATTCTCGACCGGCATGACGGAGGTCAGCAACCCGCCGCAATCACTGCAGACCGTGCTTTCCCCTTTGGCGAGGGGAGCGCGCTTTATTCCGTCGATCCAGGCGTAAAGCATTCATCCCCGCGACAGTGTTTTGGGCCTTTCAGCATCGGTCTCCCGGAAGCGCCAAGACTGGTCTAATCTGATGTGAACATTAGCGTGAGGTCTTCCCGGGAGGTGAGGGAGACAATTCCGGTTCTGTAACGACATAGCTTTATACGAGGGGGATGTCAGTGGCCGTAATGTCCAGGATACCGTAGGATCGTCGATGACGACAGGGGAGAAGGTGTGGCAAGGAAAAGTGCTGTATCGAAGGCGATCTACACGCGCCACATCCGGCTTTACCGCTATCTCAACGACGCATGGATATTTACGGCGCTGCTGCGACCGGAGTTGAAGACGCGCGCGGACAAGCTCCGGTCTTCAAAGAGCAAGGCGAAAAAGCCCTATCCGGTACCGAAGCGCAAAGGCACGGTTACAAGCCGGCGCCGGGACGAGGATATCGGCCTGATCTTCTACGCCCAGCACGAGCGGGGCGTCTTCGAGACGAACATCGTCTCGATGGTGTCGCGGGTCGAAGCCTTCATCCAGGAATGTATCGCGATCGCCGCGAGTACCTTTCCCGCCAAACTATCGGTGCTGGCGGACAAGAGCGGTATTCCCCTCGACCTGTTCCTTGAGCACGGAGACCGGGATGACGTGATCCGCCGTTTCGTCGAGCTGAAGTGCGAGGGACTGATGTTTGGCAAACCGTCCGAATATCTCGACAAGGCGGCGAAGGTGCTGTCGATTGAGCTTGAGCCGGAAACAGTGCGCGCCTTCATCGAGATCAAGGCCTCACGGGATATCATCATCCACAACAGCGGGCTCATCAACAAGCTCTACGTCGAGAAGGCGGGCGACAAGCGTCGGGGGGACGCTGGGGAAGAATTGGTCATTGACGATGCTTATTTCCGGCACGTCATCGTGACACTGAAGGCGCTGGCCGGGGCCATCCAGTCGAAGACGGAAGCGGTCTACAAGTAGCTGCGCCGCTCCTGCGGCGTGACGCCTTTTTGGCGGCGGGTATCTCAGGATCAACGGGCGTCCGCGTTTAGAATGAAGCTGATGTTTGAATGGCGGGTTGGGGTCTTGGCCGCTTCGTGAGGTGATTAGCCTTGTCCACTTATGGCGTTCGGCGCTCCAAAGCTGCCATCCCGCTACCGGCCCCTTTTCGGACTTCAACTCACTGTTCCCGATTGCCGCTCCCTGTGATCCGCGCCATTGCTCGACCGATCCAGCCACGCCGAGCAAATAGCCTGGGCTCCGGGCACCGTCCGAAATTCGACCGGAAACTACTCGATCGCCGATGACTTTCAAAGTTCGTGGTAGGCTTTCAAACTATTCCAGCGTCGCAATCGATTGCTCGGCCGCCGCGGCGGCTATGGAACAAGAATTAATAGGGTTGCTTTCGTTCACCGTTATCCCTCGACCCTGCCCAGAGAACCGACAGCGGCGCTTGTATCACCGCCTACGGTGGCAGGTAGTGCGCGACAATTCGGACTATCGCAAATTAATTGCGGACTTCTGATTATATATAGTCCGGGATCGACTGGGGTACATTGGCGCATCACAAACGAAAGGAGATCGCCATGAAAACCGCGCTTATCACTGGAACATCGTCAGGCTACGGCCTCGAAACCGCCAAGCTTTTTCATGCCAAGGGCTGGAACGTCGTCGCCGCCATGCGCACGCCGCGCGAGGATGTCCTCCCCAAATCCGACCGCATCCGGATTATCCCGCTCGACGTTACCAATACGTACAGCATCAGGGCAGCGGTAGCAGCGGCAGGCCCGATCGACGTGCTGGTCAACAATGCCGGCATCGGCATGTTCGGTGCCTTCGAGGCAACATCGATGGAGACGGCCCGCCAGGTCTTTGAGACTAACACGTTCGGTGTCATGGCCATGACCCAAGCGGTGATTCCCCAGTTCCGCGCCCGCGGTTCGGGCACCCTCATCAACATCACGTCCAGCGCGGTGCTGGTCCCAATGCCACTGGTCGCCATCTACACGGCCAGCAAGACGGCCATCGACGGATTCACTGCGTCGCTGGCCAACGAGCTCAATCATTTCGGTATCCGTGTGAAGATGGTTCAGCCGGGTTACGGCCCGACGACGGCGTTCTCCCGCGATGCGGGTTCCTATGTCGAGCGGTTCATTCCCGAAGCCTATGCCGGCTATGCCAGCGAGATTTTCGCCGAGATGACCCGCCCGATGGCACACACCGTGCCTGAGGACGTCGCCGAGGTTGTCTGGCAGGTCGCACACGACGACTCCGCGACGATCAGCTTTCCTGCCGGACCCGATGCGGTGGCGATGAGCCAAGCGCGCCATGCCAGGGCTGCCTAGTCCCTTCTCCAGATCTTCCGCACCCGGTGGATATCCCGTCCGGTGCGGCAGAGGGGTTCGCACGATCCCCCCCCACAGGATCATAGTCGCCTTCGCCGGCCGGCCGCAGCCTGCTTGGGCTCTCGGCCTGGAGGGTAACGCAGCCGCTGTTCTTCCTTGTCGCTCACCAAGGAGTGAATTCCGCGGAACACCAGCGTGATGGCCTCGTCGCGTCCTATGTCGTCGGCGACCGCCTTGCGCAGCCAAAGCCCATCGATCAGCGCGGCAATGATAAGGCTCGCTTCGTGCAGGCGCGCCGCATCGAACATCCCGTCAAACACTGAAGCCAGATTGGAGCGCAGCCGCCGGTGGAACAGCTGCTGGAGCCGGGCATATTGCTCGTTCACGCCGGCTTCCGCGCAAACGGACATCCAGGCGCTGGCGATGGCGCGGGTAAAAGCCTGGCTGGGAAAGTTCCCCTCGACGATCGCTTCCAGCCGCGCCCAATTGGTCGGCGCCGCGCTGAGCCGCGCGATGACGTCTTCCATCAGCAGGCGGTTGTTGTAGCGCACCATGCCGAACAGGACTTCGTCCTTGCCCTTGAAATAATAGGCAAGAATGCCGGGCGACATGCCTGCTTCGCGGCATATGCGGGCCGAGGTCATGCCTTGCAATCCATGTTCGAGGAACACGCGATGCGCGGCCGCGATCAGCTCGATGCGCCGGATGTCTTCGATTCTGGTTCGCTTGCCTTGAGTCGCCATTTCCCTTTTTAGCAAATAAGATTTTTGTATGCTCGTACAAGATTCTGTAATGACATATAGCACCGAGGCCATAGCGTTGACGTGCAGTCGTCTCATCAAGAAAACGGGGAACCAAAAATGCGTACGACAGTCATTCTTGCCTTGCTTTCAGGGTTGATCGCATCGCCCGCCATGGCCGCCGATGCGGCGCAGTGCCAGAAGGTCCGCATGGCGGATTTGGGCTGGACCGACATCGCGCTCACCAACACCACCGCCGAGGTGATCCTCGACGCCCTGGGCTATGACGCCTCGCAGACCTTGCTCGGCCTTGGCGTCGCCTATTCGGCGCTGAAGGAAAACGACATGGATGTGTTCCTGGGCAACTGGCGACCGGTGCAGGACGAGGAATACAAATCCTATTTCGACGAGGGATCGGTCGAAGTGCTCGGCGTCAATCTGGAAGGCGCCAAATACACGCTCGCCGTCCCGCAGTATGTCGCTGACCAGGGCATCAAAAGCTTTGACGATCTCGCAGCCCATGCCGACAAGTTCGGCAGCAAGATCTATGGCATCGAGGCAGGCTCGAACAAACCGTTGCTCGACATGGTGGCAGCCAACCGGCACGGGCTGGGCAACTGGCAGATCATCGAGTCCAGTGAGGCGGCAATGCTGACGCAGGTCGCAAACTCGGTGGCCGACAAGGGCTGGGTCGTGTTCCTCGGCTGGGAACCGCATCCGATGAACCTCGACTACAGGATCACCTATCTTTCGGGTGGCGACGTCGAGTTCGGACCGAATTTTGGCGGTGCTACCGTGCGCACCATCGCCCGCAAGGGCTTTTCGACAGAGTGCTCCAACGCGGCCAAGCTGTTCGCCAATCTGGCCTTCGATCTCACCTATGAAAACTACGGCATGCGCATGATCCTTGGGGAGGGGAAATCCGCCGACGAAGCCGCCCGCGAGATGATCAAGCGCAATCCGGACAAGCTCGCGAAATGGCTGGACGGCGTCTCGACCTTCGACGGTCAGCCAGGCTTGCCCGCCGTGAAAAGAGCGCTGGGTCTGTAGATGAGCCACAGCATGCTGGCCGCCGTGCTGGAGATGCCAGGTGAGCCGCTGCGCATCATGAATGTGCCGCGGCCGGAACCGGGTCGCGGTGAAATACTGGTTCGCCTCGAGGCGAGCGGCATTTGCCACACCGACGTGCATGTGTGGCAAGGGCATCTGCGGCCGGCGTCGGGTCAGCTTCCAACTGTCCTCGGCCATGAGGGCGTCGGCCGGGTGGTGCAACTCGGTACCGGCGTTACCGGCTGGCGCCTTGGCGAGCGCGCCGGTGTCGCCTGGCTTCACGATACCTGCGGCGCCTGCGACGAATGCCATTTTGAAATGGAGTCTTTCTGCCAGCACCAGCGGGCGCATGGCTTCGATGTCGCAGGCACTTTTGCCGAATACGTCGTTGCCGATGCACGTTTCGCAGCGCGTGTGCCGGAGGAAGGCGATGCTGCCTTGCTGGCGCCGCTGATGTGCGCTGGCCTGACCGCTTTTGGCGCCGTGCAAAGGGCAGGGGTCAAAGCCGGAGAGGTTTGCGCCGTCTTTGGCTGTGGTGGTTTGGGGCTTTATGCGATCCAGATCGCCCGGCGGCTCGGCGCAACGGTTGTTGCCGTTGACACCGATGAGGCCAAGCTTCAACTCGCAGCCTCGTATGGCGCCGAGCATACGCTGCTTTCGCCGCCCAGTCTGGCCGACAGTTGGCCGGCGAACCTGCGTGCCCATGTCTGCATCAATTTTGCGCCGACGCCAGCAACCTGGGGCGCGATGATCGCGGCAATCCGCCCGCGTGGCAGGATCGTCGCTGCGGCGATGGTCTCGCAAACGGTGCCCCTGAGCCAGGAGTGGCTCACCGCAAGTGGCGTCTGGATAACGGGGACAAGCGTGGGAACGCGCGCGCAGATGCAGGAGCTGATGCAACTGCATCACACGCAGCCTCTCGAGACGCAAATAGAGCGCGTCGCGCTTGCGGAAGTGAGCAGCGCACTGGACCGGTTGAAAGCGGGAAATGCCGGAGGACGACTGGCGATCGTCTTTGATACCCGTCTGCCATAGCGGGAAGCGACGTGGGTGAACTTACTGTCCTGGTCAGTCTTTTCGAAGCCGAAGTGGCGCGGCATCGTCAGCAAGCCCAGAACCGGGATTTTGCGGATCCCCGCGTCGGTTAGCGAACATCGGTTGTCGCTGCGTCACTCTCGGGGAATTCCGACCCGATCGGCGCAACGGTGCGGATGACATCAAGTTTCGTCGACTATTCAGGACGACCTGCAATTGATGGTGCGAATTCGTTTGCTATAGTCCAACTCATGATTGATCCTCTCTCTGAAGTCATTGGACTCCTCCGGCCTCGGGCCGTGTTCACCAAAGGCATTAGCGGTGCTGGCCGCTGGGGCGTCCGCTACGATGATTTCGGGCACCCGAGCTTTGCCGTGGTCCTCGACGGGGCGTGCCGCCTTGCTGTGGACGGCCAGGAGCCGCTGATGCTGGAAGCCGGCGACTTCGTGCTGCTGCCGAGGACCCCTGGCTTTGTCATGTCGGGCTTCGAGGCTGTCATCCCGGACTTCATAGATCCGCACATCGCGGCCCAGGCGACGGGCGAGGTGCGTCACGGGACGCAAGAGGGGCCACCCAGCGTGCGTATTCTTGGCGGCTACTTCATCTTCGACAGCGAGGATTCAGGCCTTCTCGTCTCGCTGCTGCCGGCGCAGGTCCATGTCCGCGGTGTCGAGCGGCTTTCGACCCTGGTGAAGCTATTGATTGACGAGGCGGCACAGCGACATTCCGGACGCGATCTGGTGCTGACCAGGCTGGTCGAAATCCTTCTGGTCGAATCCCTGCGGCTGACACAAACATCCGACGCGCCGGCCGGGCTGCTGCGTGGTTTGGGGGATGTGCGGCTAGCCGAAGCCATCCGGCAGATGCATGCCGATCCGGGGCGCCCGTGGACGATGGCGCAACTCGCGAAGGAGGCCGCACTTTCCCGATCGGCATTTTTTGACCGCTTCAGCCGCAGTGTCGGGGTGCCGCCGATGGAGTATCTCCTGGCTTGGCGGATGGCATTGGCGAAGGATCTGCTGCGCCGTCAGGAGATCGACATCGCCGAGGTTGCCGAGCGCGTCGGCTATGGGTCAGCAAGCACCTTCAGCACGGCCTTCAGCCGCTATGTCGGTCAGCCGCCCGGCCGCTACTCCAAGACGACACCACATTAGACGCCAGTCATCCCGTATTTTTGAGCAAGCTCGCCCCAATGGAACCTTTAGCTGCTGTTCTTAGCCTACTTGCACCGCGCATGGTCTTTGCGAAATTTTCTGATGGCACCGACAAGTGCGCTGTGCGGTACTGCGATTCTGGCGATACAAAAGCTATGCAGTGCTCTCGGCCTCTCGGTTGCGAAGAAATGGCGTGCTAAGCGACTAGTGCCCGTCATACGTCGCAGCGATTTCGGCAGATTGGGATGGTCGGCCAGGGAGCAATCCATTGCCTATCTGATCCAGCTCGGGCAGCAGGAAGATGCCGTCGCGCACGGTACCGGCGGCGCCACGAGCTACAGTGTCGGCTTCACTTCCGGCGACCTCAATAGGCGGCAACGTCAAACCGTGCAGCAAGTTGGCCCCAAGAACCGCTTCGACCTTCTTTTGAACTCTCGGAAACAAGACAGCCAGTGGGCCGCCGAGGACTATCCGAGCCGGGTTCAGTATGTGGATCAGATTGAGCACACCAACAGAGATGACTGCTGCCCATGTGTCGAGCGTGGTCTCAAGGGCTCTGCCGGGGTTGGGTATAGCCGCCAAATTTGCCAGCCCTTCTGCGATTGATTGCTCATCGGATAGAAGTGACAAGAAAGGGCCGTAGCCTCCAAGCAGGCCTAGGGTCTGCGATTTGGCATCTTCGGGTTTGGCGGAGAGGACCATATGACCTATTTCGCCAGCAAACCCACTGACTCCCTCAGCAACACGCCCGTTGCGAATGATAGCCGCGCCAACGCCTTCCGACAGCAATACGACCAGCAAGTCCTCCGTGTCATGCGTATCCAGCGCACCGATGGCGGCGGAAAGCGCTACGGCGTCGTTGCACACCCGGATCGGCCAGGGTGCTCCAAGCGAGGTTGCGACCAGCTGTCCGATATCGACATCCTCCCACTCCAACAGTTTTGCCGATACCACGACTCCGTTGCGATCCACGATGCCGGGGACGGAGATTCCTACGCCCCGCACCCGCTTCGTATCGACTCCCGCCCCCACGACGAGACGGCGGGCCAGGTCCGCAATTGTTTGAGCAACAGGGCCCGCATCGCGAAAATTCTTGCTGTTGGGGACGACTATCCTGTTGAGCAAAGTCCCGCCGAAATCGACAAGCACGCCGGTCAGCCAAGTGCTCGACACGTCTATCCCGATGAAGAAGGCTCCCTTCGGGTTTAGCGCGACCCGTATTCCCGGCCTGCCTACCTTGGCGGCCTCCTGCGGTTCGGTCAGTTCCATTGCCAGATCAGCCTGGAGCAGCACCGCAATAACGTTGCCAGCGGTTGCGCGGGTTAAGCCGAGTTCGCGGGCAATGTCGGCGCGCGAAAGAGGGGAAGCCCTTCGCAACAAGCGCAGACACCTCGTCTCATTGACGTGTCGGATGAGGTTGGTGGTTTTCAAGTTGCTCTTCTTTTCGATCGTCTGTTCGGTTGCAATCGTCCTGTTAACGTCAGGCAGCCGGTCGCGTCCAGCGTGATTGGGCGCTCCCACTTCAGAGCCGCGGAAACTCGCATCGAAATTGCCCATTGACGACCACTGAAGGCAATTAGTATAGGTTCAATGCAAATACAAGCTAAGACCTCGATAGCGACTAGTTTTAACGATCGCTGACCAAACCCCTGGCTGATGGGTGACCTGCGCACTCATCAGGCGAAAATCCCAATCCAAAAAAGGACATCTGTCATGCTGAAGGGTATTGATCCCGTGTTGTCACCCGACCTTCTCCATGTGTTGCGGTCCATGGGGCATGGCCATGAGATCGCGATCGTGGATGCCAACTATCCCTGTGATGACGACGCCCACATCATTCGCCTGGATGGTGTCCTGGGCACTCGGATCCTCGAAGCCATCCTTTCGGTGATGCCGCTTGAAAGTGGCGATTCACATGCGGCGTGCCGCATGATTGTCGATGGAAATCCTGAAGCTGAGCTGCCGATATTCGGCGAATTCCTGGAAATCGTCTCGAAGCATGCCAGCCGGTCGTTGGCGTTGGCGCCGATTACGCCGGCCGAGTTCAAGGCGCGCGCCAAGAAGGGCTTTGCAATCGTCCTGAGCGGCGACGGGAGGCTCTATGGAAACATCCTGTTGAAGAAGGGCGTTGTCGCCCCTGCGAACTAACCTGCTCGTTGCATTCGCCGGGGCTTGCGTCTTTCTAGTTTCGAGAATATGTATAGTCTGTAAACAAATTAAACGTTGGCTTCCGGGAGGACATTTATCCGGAGCCTGCGCGCCAAACCTGGGAGGATGGATAAAATGAGCACAAGGACCTTAGCTACAGCCCTGGCAGTTGTCGGCTCTCTGCTGGTGTCGGCCCCGTCATGGGCGGCGGACAAGCATCTGACAATCATGCTGTCGAGCCCTGATCTCGCGTTCCCGTTCTCGGTCCACATCATGAAAGAGATGCAGGATGAAGCTGCAAAACTCGGCAACATCGATGTGGTGGTTAGTGACGGTCAGCGCAATTCCAGCAAACAGAGCGCCGACATTGAGGCCGCAATCACAAAGGGCGTCGACGGCATCGTGATCAGCCCGAATGACTCCGCAGCACTGGCGCCGGCAATCCAGGAGGCGATCGATGCCAAGATTCCGGTTGTGACCGTCGATCGCTCTGTCGACAGCGTCAAGGGAATTCTCGCCCATGTCGGTGCCGACAACGTGAAAGGCGGCGAGGTTCAGGGCGAGCTCATCATCAAGCTGTTTCCGAACGGAGCCAATGTGATGAACCTGCAGGGACAGCCGGGCACCAGCGCAGCGATCGACCGCAACAAAGGTCTACACAACGCGCTTGATCCACTGGCAACCAAATACAAGTTCGTCTTCGAGGACACCGCCGGATTTGATCGCGCCAAAGGCCTTTCCGTTACGGAGTCTGCCTTGGCGTCGATGGGAACGCCGCCGGACGCGATTGCCGCGGCAAACGATGACATGGCGCTCGGGGCCTTGGAGGCGCTCAAGGGTCGCGAGTTGACTGGCAAGGTAAAACTGATCGGATTTGACGCCCTGCCTGAATCCCTCGGCAAGGTTCGCGATGGAAGCATGACCGGGACCATCGAGCAGATGCCGGGCAAGCAGGGTAGGCAGGCGGTTGATATTCTCGTGGCCTTTGCCCGCGACGGAAAAGCACCGGAAAACAAGATCACCCTCCTGACCCCGGTCGCTGTGACGAAGGACAACCTGAATGCAGGCGAGCGCCTGGGCGAACTCAAGTAGCCACCCGGCGGTCGGCGCGCGAACGCAAATTCCTCCCAATTTCGATCGCGGGCATGGGTGAGGCCGCTAGCAGCGGCCCCACCCCGACCGGCTCACAGCGTCACGCGCTTTCCGAGCCACTGCTTTTCATTTGGATACTATTATGTCTCAGCCTCTCTTGCAGATGAACGGCATCACCAAGTCGTTTGGCGGCATTTCCGCACTCAGGTCGGTGGATTTGCGCGTGGACGCGGGTGAGGTCCACGCACTGCTGGGAGAGAACGGTGCCGGCAAGTCAACCTTGCTCAAGATACTATCGGGCGCTCAGCTACCAGACGATGGCGAGGTTACCTTTCTGGGCGTAAAGGCGGCGTTCAATTCTCCCCAGGATGCACAGCGCTGTGGCATCGCGACGATCTATCAGGAATTGACGCTCGTTCCTGGAATGTCGATTGCCGAGAACATCTTCCTGGGGCGTGAACCGGGCTGGGCGAACCTCGTGAACTGGCGAAGGTTGGTGAACCAGGCGAAAGGCTTGATGGCGAGGGTCGGGCTTGAGAAAGATCCTCTCGCACCCGCTCGGGACTTGTCGGTGGCCGAACAGCAGCTGGTCGAGATCGCCCGGGCCCTTTCGATGAGATCCAAACTTATCATCATGGACGAACCGACCGCAGCCCTTTCAAATGCTGAAGTGGACCGACTCTTTGATATCGTGAGCGGGTTCAAGGCCGATGGTCTCAGTGTCATCTTCGTCACGCACCGCCTGGAAGAGGTGATGCGCGTGTGCGACCGCTTCACTATACTTCGGGATGGCAGGTTCGTTTGCGATGGAAACGTCGCCGACACATCCATCGATGCAATTATTCACCACATGGTCGGCCGCGAGATCACGGCAACGCAACGGCGTCCGGCCCCCGCGGCGACCGATGCGGTCGTTCTCCGTGTCGAGCATCTTTCGCGGCGCCGGGGTGCTGAAGGGCTCAATGCGATGGCCCTTAGTGACATTAGCCTCGAGGTTCGACGCGGAGAAATTCTTGGGATTGCCGGCCTGGTTGGCTCCGGCCGGACGGAGACCGCGAGAGCTATCTTTGGCGCTGACCCCTTCGATTCCGGGAAGGTCTTCATCGATGGGGTGTTGTTGCATGCGACGTCGCCCCAAGATGCAATTCGCCAAGGCATCGGATTGGTTCCGGAAGACAGAAAGCAGCAAGCCTTGTTCCTGTCACTGTCGATACGCGCAAACCTGACAGTGGCTGCGCATGACAGAGTGTCCCGGCTGGGTGTCTTCATCGATTCAAACGCCGAGGACACATTAATCGCACAATACAGGAAACTGCTTCGCATCCGAATGGTAGGACCGGAGCAGATTGTATCCGACCTCTCCGGCGGCAACCAACAGAAGGTTATTCTGGCGCGGTGGCTCGCCTTGGGTCCCAAGGTCCTCATCGTCGACGAGCCGACCCGCGGAATTGACGTCGGCGCCAAGGCGGAAGTCCACAACCTTTTGTTTCAAATGGCAAGCACTGGGATCGCGATCGTCGTGATCTCTTCGGAACTGCCTGAGGTGCTGGCGATAAGCGACCGGATCATCACGATGCGCGAAGGCCGTGTAACGGGCGAAGTGCAGGCGGATGCCGCCAGTCCTGAGATGCTCATGGCCCTGATGACCGTGGATGCGGTTGCGGCATGAGGCAGGATGAATCAGGGGAGAAGAACATGGTACAAGTGACGGCAGGTGAGGCGATCGGAAGGCGGCCCCAGTTTCGGCCAATCAATGTTGCGGCACGTTTTGCGCCGGTGTTGTTCCTGGTTGTCCTCATGATCGGCTTCTCGATCCTTGAGCCGCGCTTTCTCACAGCGCTGAACCTCTTCAATGTTCTTCGACAAGTCTCCATCTACGGATTGCTGGCGATCGGAATGACGTTCGTCATCCTCACGGCCGGCATTGACCTTTCAATTGGCTCAATTCTCGCGATGGCCGGTCTGGTTGCTGCGATGGTGGCAAAAGGCGGCCTCGACAACCGTTTCAGCGTCGGTGATGGCTCTGCCTCGTTGGGACTGGGTTGGGAGTTCGCCGCACTTGCAGCGATCGGTGTCGGCGTCGCAGCCGGTCTTGTTCAAGGGTTTGCCATCACCCGGTTCAAGGTGCCGCCTTTTGTTGTGACGCTCGGGGGCATGTCAGCCTTTCGCGGCGCGGCTTTGCTCTTTTCTGGAGGTGGCCCCGTAAGCGGATTCGACGATGCATTCGTTTGGTGGGGCCAAGGCAAAGTTGGACCGGTTCCGGTTCCAGTTCTGATCTTTGTCCTGTTCGCCGTCATTGCCCACATAACATTGAGCTACACCCGCTATGGTCGACAGATTTACGCCGTTGGTGGGAACCCTGAGGCCGCACGTCTCGCGGGCCTCAATGTCCGCAAGATAATCCTCAGCGTCTATGTCATCACTGGCTTTTTTTCGGGGCTGGGAGCCTTCGTCCTCGCCGCACGGCTTAACTCGGCTGAAGCTGTGGCGGGGACCGGTTTTGAACTGACTGTCATCGCCTCGGTCGTGATCGGTGGGACTAGTCTGTTTGGTGGCACCGGCACGATATTCGGCACGGTCATCGGTACCGTTCTGATCGGTGTGTTGCTCAACGGCTTGGTCCTTCTCGACGTCTCCGCCTACGTCCAGCAAATCATCATCGGCGTCATCATCGTTCTGGCGGTCGCGTTCGACACCTTCGTGAAATCCCGGCGTAGAGCTTTGTGAGGCCGGTGCGAAACGCTCGAGCGCTACCCACCGCTCTTTGAGTTTCGCCAGTTCGCAAACACCCAAACACTGCCTGGTCGAAAAGCCTCGTCACCTATGGAGTCCCTTGAGATGACAAAAAGTTCTCTGCCCAATTTTGGTCTTGACGGGAAGGTCGTGATGGTGACAGGCGCCGGGCGCGGCATCGGTCGTGCCTGCGCGCTGGCATGCGCCGAGGCCGGAGCCGATGTCGTGGCAATTGTTCGCGACAACAGTGCCGGCGCAGATCTGGTTTCTGCCATCGAAGCACTCGGGCGCCGCACTCTGCTCGTCAGGCTGGACATATCCCAGACCCGGCAAATCGAGCACAGTGTGCGAGATGCGGTAGCTCATTTCGGACAGATCGATGTGTTGGTCAACAATATCGGGATATCGCGCCGAAGCCCGGCAGAGTCCGTCAGTGAAGAAGACTTCGATCTGGTTCTCGGCACGAATCTGAAAGGCACGTTCTTCCTGACGCAGGCTGTTGCAAAGACGATGATCGAGCGAAGGGCCGGCCGCATCCTGAACATAAGTTCGCAAGCTGGGACCGTCACATTGCGTGGGGAAGCGATCTACTGCATGTCGAAAGCAGCGATCAATCACCTGACCCGGTGCCTGGCAGCAGAGTGGGGGCCACTGGGAATAGCCGTGAACAGCATTTCACCGACCTTTATCTGGACAGACTCAACCCGTCCATATCTGAGCGACCCTGCAGCTCACCAGCAGACGCTCGCACATATCCCATTGGGTCGAATTGGGGAGACGGAAGATGTCACCGGAGCCGTCATCTACCTGGCCTCACAGGCAGGCTCTCTTGTCAACGGGGCGAACCTGATGATCGATGGCGGCTGGTCAATTGCGTGAAATCAATGGACGCCTAATGGGATCGTTGCCACGATCCCGTTCGGCTGCTTTTGTAAAGCAGGGCCGGTTGCGCACGACCGGCTCGCCACGTGAAGCGTGATCCTGCGGATCGAGGCAAGACTACGCGTAGAGCCGAACTGAAATGTCTTCTGGACGTGTTTCGTGTCGGCTGCGCTTGATATCTCACGCCCGGGCCGATGGCAGCCGGGGCGTGAGCTTGTCGGTAGAGATCAGTTGGCGACCTTCCCGCAGGTGGTGAGGGCGTCTTGCGGCGTGCAGACTTCGGTGCCAGTCTTGATGAACGGTTCGACGGTGCCGCCTTTGCTCAGCTTGTCCAGCGCCATGATGGTCTCGTAGCCCATGTCATAGGGGCGCTGGCCGATATTGTAGTGGCTGAGGCCGGCGGCAAGCAGCGGCAGTTGCGGACCGAAATTGTCGCCGAAGACAACGACCAAATCCTTGCTGTCGAGACGCGCCTTGAGCGGCGTCATCGCCTGCTTGTAGGCTTCCGGCGCGTATTGCGCCCATCCGCCGACCGCAACGAAGGCGCTGAGACCTGGATTGTTGGTCATGACGTCGCGCACCTGCTGGGCGGCAAGCGTGATGTCGTCATTGTTGTAGACCGGGCAGCCCGACGGCTCGGTCCAGCCGTTCTGGCCGGTCAGGCTCTCGACGCCCTTGTCCTTGGTGACGCCGGCGAGCGTGTCGCGAATGCCTTGCACGCGCGCCTTGAGGTTTTCGGAAGCCGGCGCGCCGGACTGGATGCACACCGTGCCGCTCTTCTTGTGGGCGAGCACCTTTTGCGCCAGCGCCACGCCGAACTCGTAATTGTCGGTGCCGATATAGGTCGAGCGCAGGCCCGCATCCTCCGGCAGCACGTCGGTGTCATAGGTGACGACAGGAATGCCCTTTTCCTTGGCCATCTTCATGATGCGGGCCATGGCCTTCGGATTGCCCGCCGAGATGCCGAGGCCGGCGACGCCGCGCGTGACCATGTCCTGCGCCAGTTGCACCTGCTTGGCCTCGTCATATTCCGTCGGTCCGAGATAGGTGCATTTGACGTCGCCGAGCTTCTTGGCGGCGGCTTCGCAACCGGCCTGGATCGGCGGGCTGAAGGCGTTGTTGAGGACCTTGAAGACGAGCGCGAATTCCCGCTCTTCGGCCTTGGCCTGGACCGCCGTCATACCGATTGCAAGGCAGGCGATGGAAAGCGTGGTTCTAAGCGTTTTCGACAGCGACATTGTTTCCTCCATTTGGGTTCGCCGTGACGTGTCCGCTCGGGTTTTTCTTGGAGCATGATCTTTTCGAGATCACGCTTTAGCGTCGCACAGAGCGGATTCTTTCCAGGAGGACGGCTGCAAGGATGAAGCACCCCACAAACGTGCCCTGCCAGAACGGGTTGACGCCTGCCAGAAGCAGCGCGTTGCGAATGGTTTCGACGAGAATGGCGCCGATGCCGGCGCCGAGCGCCGAGCCGAAGCCGCCGGTCAGCGAAGCGCCGCCGATGACGGTCGACGCGATGACCTGCAGCTCGTAACCGGTGCCGATGGAGTTGGTGACGGCGCCGAGCCAGCCGACGAGGAAGATGGCGGTGACAGCAACCATGAAGCCGCTGAACGCATAGGCCGAGATCTTGATGAGATCGACCGGGATGCCCGACAGCCGTGCCGCCGGCTCGTTGCCGCCAATGGCGAAGAGATAGCGGCCCCAGCGCGACATGGTCAGCAGGAAATGCAGGACGATCACGCCGATGACCAGCGCGTACACCACGTTGGGAAGGCCGAGTGTGTAGCCGCCGCCAAGCGCGACGATCGCATCGCTTGCCCGCCCGAATTCATAGAACACCTGGTTGTTGGTCAGCACCAGCGCCAGGCTGCGGCCGATCGACAGCGTCGCGAGCGTAACTATGAAGGGCGGCAGTTTGACGTAGGCGATGATCGTGCCGTTGACGGCGCCGCACAGCACGCCCATCGCCAGCGTCGCCACGATGCCGACGACCAGCGGCATGTCGGCGTTGAGCACGATGCCCAGCGTGACACCGCACATGCCGAGGATCGAGCCGACCGAAATGTCGATGCCGCCGCTGATAATGACCGGCGTCATGCCGATGGCCATGATGCCAATGAAGCAGGCGTTCTGGAAAATGTTGAGCAGATTGCCCGGCGTGGCGAATTTCGGCGCGATCATCGACACGACGAGGCCGAGCACCAGTATGGCGATGGCGATCCAGGTTTCCTGCGCCAACAGCACGCGGTTCAACAGCGTGCGGCTCGATCCCTTGAGAAGGTCGATCTCCATTCCGGGATGGTCGTCGGGGGCGCTCATGGCATGGCTCCGTGGGAAGGCTGGTTCAGGCGGTCTGGATGGCGCCGGTGATCAGGCCGGTCACTTCCTCAGGGCTGGATTGCGCGATCGGCTTGTCGGCGACCTTGCGGCCGCGGCGCATCACCACCACGCGGTCGCAGACCTCGAACACGTCTGGCATGCGGTGGCTGATCAGGATGACCGAGAGGCCCTGTTCCTTCATGCGGAGGATCAGCGCCAGCACTTCGGCAACCTGCCTGACGCTGATGGCCGCGGTCGGCTCGTCCATCAGCACGATCTTGGATTTGGCGAGCCTTGTCCGGGCGATGGCCACGGCCTGCCGTTGGCCGCCAGACATGCGCATGACGAGATCGGCGGGCCGCGTCTCCGACTTCAATTCGCGAAAAATCTCGGCCGAGCGGGTGTTCATGCTCTTGTGGTCGAGCACCTTCAGCGGCCCAAGCTTTCTCATGATTTCGCGACCGAGGAAGACATTGGCCGACGCTGTCAGGTTGTCGCAAATCGCCAGGTCCTGGTAGACGACCTCGATGCCATGCCTGCGGGCATCGGCTGGTCCTGACAGAAGCACCGGCTTGCCTTCCAGCGCATAGGTGCCCGATGTCGGCTGGAAATTGCCGGCAATGGTTTTAACCAGCGTCGATTTGCCGGCGCCATTGTCGCCCATCAGGCCGAGAACTTCGCCCTCATTGATGTCGAGTGAGACATTGTCCAGCGCGCGGACGGCGCCGAAATCCTTCACGATATGTTCGAGACGCGCTAGAACCGGCATCGCTTCCTCTCGTGCCAATTTGTAAGTTTTGGATACAAATCACCGTTTGAAACTCGGGTCAATAGCCGCGAAGTGTCAAATTTTTTGTTGCAATGCACATCATTTTGGCTCTTTCAAACCGACATGAAAGTCAATTAGTATGCAAATCGAACAAACGTCGGAGGAAAATGTGCTGGTGTCGACCGATCTTCGGCCGAATGAAACGCGGGCTCTTGCGGCGCTGTTTCGAGCCGGCGCGTTGAGCCGGGCGGCACTCGCGCGCGATCTCGGCCTGACGCGTTCGACCACCGGCGCGCTGGTGCTCGGCCTGACGGAAGCCGGTCTGGCCCGTGAGCGGTCGGATGGGGCCGATGACGAACAGGATGGCGAGGGCCGGGTCGGCCGCCCCGGTATCCTGGTCGAGATCGACGGCAATGGCGGCTTCTTTCTCGGCGCCTATATCGGCGTCAACTGGATCGCGGCGGTGGCTGTCGATCTTGCCGGCGTCAAACGTGCCGGCGCCTCGCGGGTCTTTGCCGGCCCGGGCAGCACGCCCGCGGCCGCGGTCGCCATCATCAAGGAGCTCGTTGCCGAGGTCCGCTCGCAATTGCCTGCGGGCACGCGCCCCTATGGGCTCAATGTCGCCGTGCCCGGCTTTCCCGCCGCCGATGGCGTGTCATACCATGCCACCATCCTAGGCTGGCACGGGGTCAATCTGGCCGAGCTTCTGGTAAGTGCCTTTGGCGACGAGTTTCCGATCCTGCTGGAAAACGATGCCAATGCCGTCGCGGTGGCCGAGACGTACCGGGCACAGCCGGGACAGGACGATGAGGACGTCCTGGTCATGCTGATCGAGAATGGCGTTGGCGGCGGCATCATCAATGCAGGCAGGCTGCATCGCGGCCGGCTCGGCGGCGCTGGCGAAATCGGCCATCTGCGCATTGGCGATGAAGGTTTTGTCTTCGACGCGAAGCGTCCGGGCCGGCTGGAATCCTATGTCGGCAAGGATGCGCTGCTCGCCCGCTATTTGCACATAAGCGGGCTGCGCGTCGGCGTGGACGAATTCGTCGCGGCAATCGCCAGCGGCGATCCGGCGGCTGTCGCCACGGCGCGCGACTGGGCGCTCTGGTTCGGCCGTGGCCTGGCGACGCTGACCTGCACCTTGCAGCCGGAGCGCATCATCCTCTCCGGCTCGGTCAATGCCGTCTATCCCTTCGTCGCCGAACAGATCGAGGCGTTCCTGTCGGACTTCCTTGCTGAAGGTTATCCCGTTCCGAGTATCGAACTGGCGCGCGTCGGCGCTGACGGTCCCGCCCTTGGTGCTGCCTGCCTGCTGCATCAGGCAGCTCTGTCGGGCGATCCACAATTTCAACTTCGCGGCCTTGCCGCGCGCTAATCAGGAGAAGATTCCATGCCTCGCAAAGATGAAAAGCGGCTGCGTGTCGGCGTGCTCGGCTGCGGCCCGATTGCGCAGGCGGCGCATTTCGAATCCTGCACCAAGGCGCGCAATGCCGATCTCTATGCCATCTGCGATGTCGCCGACGATCTGCGCGACAGGATGGCGGCCACTTTCGCGCCCGAAAAATCCTATGCCGACTATGGCCAGATGCTGGCCGATCCCGATCTCGACGCCGTCATCATCGCGACGTCGGACACGTTCCATGTCAAGGCTGCGGAGCTGGCGCTCGAGGCAGGCAAGCATGTGCTGTGCGAAAAGCCGCTGGGTGTTTCGGTCGAGGAAGTCGAAGGCTTGCGGGCAGCGGTCGAGAAGAGCGGCAAGGTGCTGCAGGTCGGCCATATGAAGCGCTTCGATCCCGGCATCCAGGCGGCAAAGGTCTTTGTCGATAACGAGATGGGCGAGCGGTTGGCCTTCAAGGGCTGGTATTGCGACAGCACCCACCGCTACCCGATGACCGATGCGGTGCAGCCGCTGATCATCACCAGCGCCAAGGCGCGCAAGCCCGCCGTCAATCCCAAGGCGGATCTGCGCCAATACTACATGCTGGCGCATGGCAGCCACCTCATCGACACGGCGCGCCATCTGCACGGCCCGATCGAGGCGGTCGAGGCCCGGCTCACTGAGCGCTACGGCGCCTATTGCTGGTTCGTCACCACCATCTTCGCCGACGGTTCGGTCGGCCATCTCGACCTGACGGTCGCGGTGCGCATGGACTGGCACGAAGGGTTTCAGATCTACGGCCAGAACGGCAGCGTTCTCGCGAAGACCTATAACCCCTGGTACTACAAGAGCAGCGAGGTCGACATTTTCCGCGAGGCCGATGGCAGCTGGCATCGTACGCTTGGCGCGGATGGTCACTTCTACCGCCGCCAGCTCGAAGGCTTTGCCGATGTCGTGCTGAACGGCGCGCCGATGGTCGGCGCCGGCATCGATGACGGCATTGCCTCCGTCAGGGGGATGGCGGCAATCGCCCGCTCTGCCGCTGCCGGCGGCCGCGCCGTCAACCTCGCCGATGTCGACGGGGCGGTGTGATGCAGCTTGGTATCTTCGCCAAGACTTTTGCTGCCACCGGCGCGTTGCCGGTGCTGCGCGCGGTGGCGGACGCAGGCTACACGGCGGCGCAGTTCAACATGGCTTGCCTTGGTCTGCCGTCGATGCCGGACAGGATCGAGCCCGACGCGGCTCGGTCGGTCGCCGTGGCAAGCATCGAGATCGGGGTGTCAATCTCTGCGATTTCCGGAACCTACAACATGATCCATCCCGATCGCAGGGTTCGGGAGTCAGGCCTCGTCCGGCTCGAGGTGCTGGCCGCCTCATGCGCCGATCTCGGTACTCGCCTGATCACGTTGTGCACTGGCACCAGGGATGCTGAGGATCAGTGGCGCTGGCACCCGGATAATGCCACGGACGCCGCGTGGAGCGATCTTCGCGTGGAGATGGAAGCGGCGGTCGCGATTGCCGAGCGCTTCGACATCGAGCTTGGCATCGAACCGGAACTCGCCAATGTCGTTTCCGGCGCGCGGGCCGCGCGCCGACTGCTCGACGAGATGAACAGCAAGCGCCTGCGCATCGTGCTCGATCCGGCCAATCTGTTCGAAGTGGCCGATGCAGCCGAGCGTCATCGCCTGATCGAGGAGGCCGTCGATCTGCTGGCCGCGGAGATCGGCATGGCCCATGCCAAGGACCGTCATGCCGATGGCAGCTTTGCCGCCGCCGGGCAGGGCGTCGTCGACTTCCCTCATTTCATCGGCCGTCTGAAGGCCGCCGGCTTTGACGGCCCCCTGATCACGCATGGCCTGACGGAAGCCGAGGCGCCTGGCGTCGGCGCCTTTCTGCGCAGGGTTCTGGAAGAGAGCGACATAGCGTGAAGACCTTCAGCCGCGATGGCGTCGACCTTGCTTACCGGGATGTCGGCACCGGCCTTCCCGTCATCTTCCAGCACGGGCTGGGCGGCGATGAGGCGCAGGTTGCCGATGTGTTGCCCGATCAGCCCGCGACACGGCGTGTGACGTTGGAATGCCGGGGGCAGGGAGGGTCTGGCTATGGGCCGGTCGAGCGGCTTTCGATCGCGACCTTTGCCGAGGACATCGAGGCGCTGGCCAATACGCTCGGCATCGGTCCTGCTGTCGTCGGCGGCATCTCGATGGGCGCGGCGCTGGCGCTTCGCCTGGCGGTGCACCGGCCGGCCCGTGTCCGCGCGCTGGTGCTGGCGCGGCCTGCCTGGGTGTTCGAGGCAGCGCCCGCCAATATGAAGCCTTATGCCATGGTCGGCGATCTCTTGACCCGCCATTCGCCCGGGGACGCCAGGCGTTTGTTCGACGACAGCCCTATAGCGGCCGAACTGGGCAAGCTGGCGCCGGACAATCTCAGCAGCCTGCAGGGCTTCTTCACTCGCCCGGATTCGGTTCGGTTCGGCAGGCTGCTGATGGCGATTGCAGGCGATGGTCCCGGCGTCAGCGAGGCCGATATCCGCGCCATTGCGGTTCCGACTTTGGTCATCGGCCATGACCACGACCTTGTTCATCGCTTGGCCGATGCGCAGGCGCTGGCCGGGCTCATTCCGTCCGCCACGCTTCACACCATCACTGCCAAGTCGCAGGATCGCGTCGCCTACCGGCGAGAATTTCGCGCCTGCCTTTCGCAATTTCTGGAAACGCTCGCATGACCGACAATACGACGGACGACACGATCGCCGTGGTCGAGATCGGCGGCACGTCGGTCAAGGTCGGCTTTGCCGACCATGGCATCCCGGTGGATTTTGCCCGCACCTACCCCACTGCGCAGCTGCGCCAAGGGGCGCCAGTGGTAGGGCTGGCCCATGTCGTCGCGGCGGCCTCCCGCGACTCCGGCCTCAAGCCAGCCAGCGTGGTGGCGACCGTGCCTGGCTTCATAGACAAGGATTTTGACACCGTACTGCACACGGCCAACTTTCCCGAGCTGGAAGGCATTCGGCTGGGCACCGAATTGGCGTCGAAGCTCGGCGTTCCCGTCCGCCTGGAACGCGACGTTGTGCTGCAGTTACTGGGCGAAAGCGTTGCCGGTGCAGTGGCGCAGCAGAGCGAGGTGCTGGCGGTCTATCTCGGTACGGGCATTGGCGCTGCCTATCTCGGCAAGGACGGCATTTTTCGCGGCGGCGGCTGGGCGCTCGAAATCGGCCATATGCCAGTCTACAGGCCTGATGATGGCAGACGGCCAAAGCGCGCCGAGACGTACGCGTCGGGGGCAACACTGGTCGAACTTGCATCAGATTATGAGGTTCCGGTGGCGGATTTGTTTGCGGCCGTCGGGCAGCCCCCGTCGCTGGGTGAATGGCTCGACGAGATCGTCTGGCAGCAGGCCGTGACCATCGCAACGGCGGCCGCCTTGTTCTCTCCGCAAACAATCCTGATCGGCGGCGGCATCGTCGACATGAAGTCCTATCCCCGCCAGACGCTCAAGCAGCGCATCGCCGACAGCCTGCCGCATTCGCTTGTCGTACAGCCTTTGGACATACGCTGGGCGGCCCTTGGCTGGCAGGCGGCCATTCACGGCGCTGTGCTGCTCGCCGCAGTGTGATCGCGCGGTGCACGCGCCATTTCAAAGCAACGCGGTTTCTGCGCAGTTCACGATTTTGGTCATGAAATGGCGGACTACGTCTTGCCAGTCATGCTCTTGGCGGAATCCGAGTAGCGCGGGCAAGGCGGTCCGATATTTGCATTCGTGGATCCCGAGAGCGACGATCTCGTCGCTTTGCTCGCATCATAACGGACGGCGTCTATAAGGCGATGATCATTGTCAAGGCCAGTTGGCGTGGCACAGGAGTAAACGCCCTGTTGATGGAGCCGTGTTGAATGACCCGCGAGCCTAACGGCGGCTTGCTTAAAGATTGTACTGAAACCAGACAGGCTGGTTACGGCCGGTGGGTTCAATAGGTCGCCGCAACACTCTTAATCTGAGAGGATGAGGAGGTGTTGCATGGTGACTTCACGGATCTGGTTTACGTCAGCGCAGAAGGCCGAGCTTTGGGAGCGATGGAAGCAAGGTCAGAGCATTTTGTCGATCTCGCGGGCACTGGATCGCCGGAACAAGACCGGCGTTCAGCGGATCGTATCCTTACACGGCGGCATTGCTCCGTCAGCAAGGCGTAGAGCGGCCTCGGCGCTCGGGCTGGCGGAGCGCGAAGAGATCTCTCGCGGGATCGCGGCGGGTCTCGCAATACGCGCTATTGCACGAAGTCTCGGGCGATCCCCATCGACAATATGTCGCGAGATCTCGCGCAATGGCGGTGCACAAACGTATCGTGCAACCCGGGCTGACAAGCATGCTTGGGAGCGAGCGCTGCGCCCGAAGCAGTGTCGCCTGGCATGCTCTGGACGGCTACGATGGCGGGTGGCGCAAAAGCTGGCGCTGCAATGGTCGCCGGAGCAGATAGCGGGCTGGTTGAGGCGAGAGTACCCGGGCGATCCAAGCATGCGGATATCTCATGAAGCGATCTATCGCAGTCTATTCATCCAGTCGCGAGGGGTGCTCAAGAAGGAACTGACAGCGCACCTGCGTACCAAACGACAGATGCGCCTCGCCAAAGGCGCACAGAGCCGGACGGGGCAAGGACAAATACTCGATATGATCTCCATCCGCGACCGCCCCGCCGAGGCGGAGGATCGTGCCATCCCAGGTCATTGGGAGGGTGATCTGCTCACCGGTGCTAACGACACGAACATCGCCACCCTCGTCGAGCGACACAGCCGGTTCACTATGCTTGTGAAGTTGGCGAGAAGGGACTCGGCGACCGTCGTGAGGGCCATCGCCGAGAAGATCGGCACATTGCCCGAAGAGTTGCGGCGCTCGTTGACATGGGACCAGGGCAAGGAGATGGCTCGTCACAAGAGCTTCACCGTTGCCACCGACCTACAGGTCTACTTCTGCGATCCGCGCAGTCCCTGGCAGCGCGGCAGCAACGAAAATACCAACGGTCTGCTCAGGCAGTACTTCCCCAGAGCAACCAACTTCTCCCACGTCTCGCAGGACCAACTCTACGCCGTCGCCCTGCGGCTCAATCAGCGCCCCCGAAAAATCCTGGACTTCGAAACGCCGGCCGATAGGCTACAGAGGGTGTTGCGGCGACCTATTGAACTCACCGCCCCAAATGAGACATTCGCGGTACTTCACCGAGTGCTGCTGGCAGCGGATGTCTCAAGGATTCATTCAGGTCATGCCAAGCTGTTGTCGGCTGACATCTCGGCCACCAATTCGATTCATCTTTCGTGAAAGCCAGTGGTGCCCTTGCCTCCACGTCGGCCATTTCGCGGAGGGCACCAACGACCTCTCGAACGGGCTGATCTGACCGAAGGACGGCTAAAGCCTCGACCGCCTATGCCGCAATGGCGCGGCGCGCGTTTCTTCCCCTGGGCGAAGCCCATTCCTCGCGGAACCAAGAAACGCGCGCCTGCGCCATCCTCCGCTTTGCTGCGGTCGCAAGCGATGCGGCGGCGGTCGCCTCCGGCCTCTCGATCGCCATCGAGGTCGCATGGTGCGGGCTCGGAAACGAAGAGACGGAGACTGAAAAATGGCTACCATCGGCACTTTCAAGAAGACCAATGCGAACGAGTTCACCGGCGAGATCGTCACCCTCAGCGTCCAGGCCAAGGGCGTGCGCATCGTCCCCGACACAAGGGCCAGCGGCGAGAACGCTCCAAGCCACCGCGTGGTGGTGGGCAAAGCCGAAATCGGCGCCGCCTGGTCCAAGCGCTCCACCGAGGGCCGCGACTATCTCGGGCTCAAGCTCGACGATGCGAGCTTCACCGCTCCGATCTACGCCAACCTCTTCGCCGACGAGGAAGGCGAGGGCCACAGCCTCATCTGGTCGCGCCCCAACCGCCGCAACGGCGAGTGAATCGCCAGACGCCTCGCCCGGTACCGGGCGAGGCGTTTCCTCTCGGTAACCGCGGAAGCTTTTCGCTCCCCCGGCCGCCATGACGGGCTTCCTGTCATCGGATGCATTGCTTGACGCGCGATGGCGCGAAGATGGTTGAGCGCCGCTGTCCCCAATTGCTGTGCGCGCCGCCGCCGCTCCTGAAGGCCTCTTGGCGGTGCGAAATAGCGCCCCGCAATTGCGCACCTGATCACGGCGCCCTTGCTCCTCCATCCTGGCCATCGATCGCCGTTCAATCGCGACGGCCGCAAGGAGACACCCCATGAATGCCGACGCCGCGCCATTGCCGCCGCGCTACCTGCGCACTTCGGAAGCAGCGCGTTTCCTCAGTCTTTCTGCGCGTACGCTGGAGAAACATCGCACCTACGGCACCGGGCCTGCCTATCGCAAACTCGGCGGCCGCGTCGTCTACGCCGTCGACGACTTGCAGGCCTGGGTGCAGCGTGGCGCGATGACATCGACATCCGATCCGCATGGCTCTGTGCTGCCCGCCAAGCCTCAAGCCGCACGCCTGATCGCCTATGCCGGACGCGAGCGGCGCTGAGCCCGCTGATCTCTCCTATGTCTGGACGCACACGCCAACCGTCGGAACGCGGACAGCTTGATCTGTTCCACGCGCTGCCCGGTGTCGTCGCGCCACGCGATGCGCAGGACCTCATGGCCTATCCCTTCTTCTCGCTTTCCAAATCCAGGCGCATCGCGCCGATCGACTTTCGCGCCGGCGATATCGCGATCCGTGTCGAAGCGATGCCCGACCACGGCATGGCGACGATCTGGGATGCCGATATCCTGATCTGGGCCGCGAGCCAGATCGTCAGCGCGCGGGACGCCGGATTGCGCACGTCGCGCCTGATGGCCGCGACGCCCTACGAAATGCTCACCTTCGTCGGCCGCGGCGTCTCGAAGCGAGACTATTTGCGCCTCAAGGCGGCGCTCGACCGCCTGCAGTCGACAAGCGTCGTCACCTCCATTCGCCAGCCCGCCGAAGGCCGGCGCCATCGCTTCTCGTGGATCAATGAATGGCAGGAGCGCTTCGATCGAGACGGCCGCCCGCTTGGCGTCGAGTTGATCCTGCCCGATTGGTTCTACCGCGCCGTCATGGACGATGCGCTCATCCTGACGATTGACCGAGCCTATTTCGGACTGACGGGCGGCCTGGATCGGTGGCTCTATCGGCTGGTGCGCAAGCATGGCGGACGCCAGCGCGCCGGTTGGCGTTTCGACATCCGGCACCTGCATCAGAAGTCCGGCAGCCTCTCGCCGCTCAAGCGCTTTGCCTTCGAGCTGCGTGACATCGTGCGCCGCCAACCCTTGCCGGGATATCTGCTCTTCACGGAGGTCGAAGCCAGCGGCCGTGTGCTGTTGGCTTTCGAACCGGCGCCCGCGTCGGTGGACAGGATCGTGCTATCGGGAACCCGAACTATCGTGCCAACGGGAACCGCATCCTCGTGCTTTCGGGAACCGCGATCGGCCTTAAGGAACGGGCCCGCAACGGAAAATCACGCCCTTAACTTAGAGTCTAACTCTCAATCTAACAGTCTTGCGGGCAAGCTGCGGACTGACGGTGGGCAGAAGAGGCGATGCGTTGGCCGGCGCGAGGGAGACGACACATGACGTCGTCTCCCCAATCGACGCCGCGCGGCAACCTCACGACGGTCGAGCTGATCTGGATCGAGAAGCGGGTCGAGCATCGCATCCGCTTCGGACGTCCATCCCATGAGACGATCATCGACAAGCAGCGGCGCGTCGTCGGATTTGCGCCAGGCAGTGTTTTTGCGTTCGTGCGCTGGGCGGCGAATGACTTTGGTACTGTCGTTTCGCGCATCGACATCGTGCGCGCCGTCTTGCCCGCTGAACCTTATCAGACGCTGCCTTACATCCGGCCAGGCGGCGAGCTCCTCCTCAAGGTCGCCGGCTGGGACAAGGTTGAGCGGGTTCTCCAACGGATCGATACGATCGAGGCGATCGGCCTCGATCCGGTCGAGGCCGCACCAGACTATTGGCGTCAGACCCACAACCGTCTGGTCGCCGGCGCAACGCCGCGTGCCTATTCGCTCGACCAGCACCGGGCCTTTCTGTTGCGCAAGCGAGCGACGTCATGAGCCGCGTCGCTTGCATGGTCGCAGCGCTTGCGGCCGTCGTCGCGGCGGTCGCTCCGGCTGTCATGAAAATGCCGCCGCTGCTGTTGTGGAATGCATCGGCCAGCGCGCCGCTTGGGCTCTATGCGATCAGGAAAATGGCCGTACCAACGGCTGGCGCGCTCGCTGTCATCGAACCGCCAGACAAGGTCGCCCGGTTCGCCGCCAGGCGTGGCTACCTTCCGCTCGGCGTGCCGATGCTGAAACACATCGAGGGTCTTCCTGGGAGCCAAGTCTGCCGCGCAGGCCGCGTCATCATGGTGAACGGACTTGCGGTGGGTGCAGCGCTGGAGCGCGACCGCAAGGGGCGCGCGCTGCCTGAATGGCAGGGTTGCCGCGTCATCGCCGCCGCCGAGATCTTCGTCATGAACCGGAAGGTCGATGACAGTCTCGACGGCCGCTATTTCGGGCCGTTTCCGACGAGCTCGATCGTCGGAGCCGCGCTGCCGCTTTGGACCGACGAGAGGGACGATGGCCACTACACCTGGCTCGCTCCGGCGAACTGAAATTCAACCCAGCCAACAAGAGGAAGGAGACAATCCATGGCCGAGATCGGCGTCTTCCACAAAACAGAATCGGGTTATGCCGGACGCATTCGAACGCTGCTCGTCGACGCCGAGCTGGTGCTCGTGCCGACCAAAATATCTGACGGTAAAGCGCCGGATTTTCGCATCCACATCGGCGACGGCAGCGGCCCCGAGGTCGGCGCAGCCTGGAAGGAAACCGGACAGACGGCCGGCGACTATCTGTCGTGCCGATTGGAGGATCCGCTGTTTGGCCGGCGCTTTCGCGCCGGTCTGTTCCAATCCGACGACGGCTCCTGGTCGCTGCGCTGGATCCGGCCGAAAGCGCGGCCGGAGCCTGCTCGATGAGTGGGCCATCGGCGCCGAAACGTGCGGACGGAAGCCGACCCGTCAGTCGGTTGCCTGGTCGGCGTGAAGCACTCTGCCTTATCGCTGGCATGCTGATGGTCTGTCACGCAATGACGGGGGCGCTGGCACAGTCCGCGCCGGCCCCGCGCAAATCCGCGGAGGATCCTTATGCAGCACCTATCGCCGAGGCGTCGCATCGCTTCCGCGTTCCCGAGCGCTGGATACGGGCAATCATGCGCCTCGAAAGCGCTCGCGATCGGCGCGCCGTGTCGCGAAAGGGGGCCGTGGGCCTGATGCAGATCATGCCCGCAACCTTTGCCGAGCTGCGCCTTCGCCACCAGCTCGGCCGAGATCCCTATGATCCGCGCGACAACATCCTTGCAGGCGCCGCTTATCTTCGCGAGCTCTATGATCGATACGGTTCACCGGGCTTTCTGGCCGCCTACAATGCCGGGCCAGGGCGTTACGAAGCCTCCTTGAAGGGGCGTCCGCTGCCGGCCGAGACCCGGGCCTATGTTGCGACGCTCCGCCCTTTCTGGGGCGGCGGTGATGCAGCCGGCGCGCTCACCGTCGATTGTGCCAAGGCCGTCACCTGGAAGGCCGCGCCGCTGTTCATAGTGCCGTCCGGGTCCCTTGCCGCTTCCGGTCTTCCGTCCGGCGAAGACGCCTCCGTCGAGCTTTCGTCTTCACCATTGGCGCGCAAACTTTTCGCGGCCGGCTCGCATCCGCGCCAGCTGTTCACCTGGTCCGACGTCCGGACATCGCAGCGATGACGAAGTCTCCGTCAGATCGCCCCCTGGCGTCTCGTTTGACGTCGCAGCCAATGAGGCGCGCAGAGCACAGGGCAACAACCGAGGGATGGCAGGATAAAAGCGCGCACATTGCGCGGCGGTCGGGTGGTTGTTCTTGCTTGATTTTCTGGCGCGTTCCGCACATTGCCGGCCACCGGCGCAATGTGTATCAAGCAGCCAAGGTATTGTATTTGTTTTTCTTTTTCCACATTGCGGTGCCGCGCCATGGCCGATGAGCGCGAGTTTCGCCTTCGACCCGGGCGCATCCGCTCCACGCGCGCCCAGCAGGCCCGACCCTTCATCGCACAGGTGTTGGCCGCGGCGAAAAAGGCCGGCTGCGGTATTTCGCGCTCGGGCCGGATTGTACAGCCAAGCCGCTCCCGCTTTGGTCACGGTCAGCGCGCCAGCATCCAGGCCAACCGCCTCATCACCTCGCGGTCGCGCGGCGCCGTCGTCAAGGCGCGAGTCGTCCGTCATTCCGCGCGCGCCGCTCCACTTGGCACCCACCTCAACTATCTGCGCCGCGAGGGTGTCAGCCGGGACGGGGAGAAGGGGCATCTGTTCGGTCCGGGGACGGAGAATGCCGACGCCGCTTCCTTCGCCGCGCGCGCCAAGGACGATCGTCACCATTTCCGCTTCATCGTGTCGCCGGACGACGCTCTCGAGATGGCGGACCTCAACGCCTTCACCCGCGATCTGGTGGGGCAGATGGAGAAGGACCTCGACACGCGGCTCGACTGGTTGGCGGTCGATCACTGGAACACCGAGCATCCCCACATTCACCTGATCGTGCGTGGCGTCCGCGACGATGGACAGGATCTGGTCATCGCGCGTGACTACATCAAGGAAGGCATGCGCGACCGGGCTCGCGATCTGGTCACCCAGGAACTGGGTCCGCGCACCGATCTCGATATCCGCCACAGGCTCGAAAGCCAGATCCAGTCCGAGCGGTGGACGCAACTCGATCGGCAGTTGCTTCGCGACAGCCGTGACAGCGGGATCATCGATCTCGCGCCATCTCGCCAAAGGCAACCGGACGAGTATCACGCGCTGAAGATCGGCCGCCTGCGCAAGCTCGAGACCCTTGGTCTTGCCCAACAGGCCGGGCCTGGCCAATGGGCAATTGACGAACGGGCCGAAGCAGCACTGCGCGAGCTAGGCGAACGCGGCGACATCATCAAGCGCATCCATCGCGCGATGAGTGCGGCTGGCATCGAGCGTGGCTCAGCCAATTATGTCCTGGCCGCGGAAAGCCTGGAGACGCCGGTTATCGGCCGGCTGGTCGATCGTGGGCTCGATGACGAACTGATCGGCACGGCCTATGCCGTTGTCGACGGCATCGACGGACGCACCCATCACATCAAGCTTTCCGATCTGGAGGCGGCTGGCGACGGCGCACCGGGATCGATTGTCGAGCTGCGCAAATTCGATGATGCGCGCGGTCAAGGCCGGGCCGCACTCGCCGTGCGCTCCGACCTTGGCGTGGATCAGCAGATTACGGCATCGGGTGCGACCTGGCTCGACCGTCAGGCAATCGCGCGCGAACCGGCCGCCCTGGCCGAGGCCGGCTTCGGCGCCGAGGTTCGCGACGCCCTCGACCGGCGCGCCGAACATCTTGTCAAACAGGGGCTCGCGGAGCGGCAAGGCAGACGCATCATCTTCACCCGAAGCTTGCTCGATACACTGCGGCGGGCGGAACTGGGGATACTTGGCGACAGGCTGGCGGCCGACACTGGCAAGCCCTTCCAGCGCGCCGCCAGTGGAGACTTTGTTGCCGGCGCCTATCGCCAGCGCTTGTCACTCGCCTCCGGCCGTTTCGCCATGATCGACGACGGGCTGGGCTTCCAGCTCGTCCCCTGGACGCCCTCACTCGAAAAGCATCTCGGCCAGCACGTCTCCGGTGTCGCGCGCGGCGATGGCGGCATCGACTGGAGTTTTGGCCGCAAGAGGGGGCTCGGCCTTTGACAACGGAAGAAAGGACCACGCCATGTCCGCCACCAAAATCCTCTGGGGTCAGATCCTCACGGTTTTCCTCATCGTCCTATTGACGACCTGGGCGGCAACGCAATGGACCGCATGGCAACTCGGTTTTCAGACAGGGCTCGGTCCACCCTGGTTCGAGATCGCTGGGTTGCCCGTTTACTATCCGCCCGCTCTGTTCTGGTGGTGGTATTTCTACGATGCCTACGCCCCGTCTATCTTCGTGAAAGGCGGCTTGATCGCCGTGTCCGGTGGCTTCCTTTCGATCATTGTTGCCATCGGCATGTCGGTGTGGCGCGCGCGCGAAGCCAAGACTGTTCAGACCTACGGGTCGGCGCGCTGGGCCGAAAAGCGAGAGGTGGAGGCAGCGGGCCTGATCGACAACGATGGTGTCGTGCTCGGGCGCTACAACAGCCATTATCTGCGCCACGATGGGCCCGAGCACGTGTTGTGCTTCGCCCCGACCCGGTCCGGCAAGGGCGTCGGCTTGGTGGTGCCTTCGCTTCTGACCTGGCCGGGCTCGGCGATCGTCCACGACATTAAGGGCGAGAACTGGCAGCTCACCGCAGGCTTTCGCGCTCTGCACGGTCGCGTGCTGCTTTTCGATCCGACCAATTCGCGATCGTCAGCCTACAATCCGCTTCTGGAAGTCCGCCGCGGCGAATGGGAGGTCCGCGACGTCCAGAACATCGCCGACATTCTTGTCGATCCGGAAGGGAGCCTGGAAAAGCGCAACCATTGGGAGAAGACCAGTCACGCGCTGCTGGTCGGCGCGATCCTCCACGTTCTCTACGCCGAGCAGGACAAGACGCTCGCCGGCGTCGCCGCCTTTCTTTCCGATCCGAAGCGCCCGATAGAATCGACGCTTGCCGCGATGATGAAGACCGCGCATCTCGGTGACGCCGGCCCGCATCCGGTCATCGCCAGTGCGGCGCGCGAGCTGCTCAACAAATCCGACAATGAACGCTCGGGCGTGCTGTCCACCGCGATGTCCTTCCTCGGTCTCTACCGCGATCCGGTTGTCGCCGGCGTGACACGGCGCTGCGACTGGCGAATTCGCGACATCGTCGGGGGGAGGCAACCATCAACGCTCTATCTCGTCGTGCCGCCCTCGGACATCAACCGGACCAAACCGCTTATCCGCCTCATCCTCAATCAGATAGGTCGCCGCCTCACTGAGGACCTGCCTACCAAGACAACCCGCCACCGGTTGCTTCTGATGTTGGACGAGTTCCCGGCACTGGGCCGCCTCGATTTCTTCGAGAGCGCGTTGGCCTTCATGGCGGGCTATGGCCTGAAAAGCTTTCTCATCGCGCAGTCGCTCAACCAGATCGAGAAGGCCTACGGTCCCAACAACTCGGTCCTCGACAATTGTCATGTCCGCGTCAGCTTCGCCACAAACGACGAGAGAACTGCCAAGCGGGTCTCGGACGCACTCGGCACGGCGACCGAAATGCGGGCGATGAAGAACTATGCCGGTCACCGGCTTTCGCCGTGGCTCGGGCATCTCATGGTGTCGCGGCAAGAGACGGCGCGGCAGTTGCTCACTCCTGGCGAGATCATGCAGCTTCCGCCGACCGACGAGATCGTCATGGTGGCGGGCGCGCCGCCGATCAGGGCCAAGAAGGCCCGGTATTACGAGGACCCCAGTTTCAAGGAGCGCGTGTTGCCGCCACCCGAACTGGCGCGGTCGCAAGAGGCCGTACCTGATGATTGGAGCCAGTTGCCGGTCCTGGCTCACTTGGAGGTCACGCAGGCTTCCGGAACGCTGCAGCAGGACGACGGAGATCCGACGGGATCGGAGCGCCGCCTGCAGGCCGAACTCAATCGGGCGCAGGCGGTCGAGAAAGCGGCGCCGATCGAAAACGAATTCGATATGGAACCGGACGACGATGCCGACGACGATGATGCGGTGCGCAACCGGCGCCTGGCGCGCCTCATGCAGGGCGTTGCGCGGCAGGTTTCCCTAGACCCCGATGACGGCATGGAGTTGTAGGCGCCATGACGGCTCGCAAAAAGAAGGCGCAGATTTCCGTCTATCTCGATCAGAGCATCATGACGATGCTCGGCGATTATGCGGCACGGCGCGGTCAACCCCAATCCATGATTGCGGAAGCAGCACTGGCTTCCTTCCTGTCGCCGGATGCGGACGCACGCCGCGAGGCCGCTATCGCCAAACGCCTCGACCAGGTCGATCGCCGCCTGGCCAGGCAGGAGCGCGATATCGGCATTGCGGTCGAGACACTGGCGGTGTTCGTCCGCTTCTGGCTCGCGACAACGCCGGCGTTGCCCGAGCCCGCCGCCCAGGCCGCACGCGCCAAGGCGGCCGAACGTTACGAAGCCTTCGTGACGGCCTTGGGCAGGCGCCTGGCGAAGGGGCCGAAACTGCGGCAGGAGATTTCCGAAGATATCAATCCGATGGATAGCAGCGGAAACCCACCCTGACGGATTGCAGGCCAATCATCGGCTGGCTTGGAGCATGATGGCCATGTTCATCATGATGATGGGTATACTCGACGCCCCTGGCGGTCACGCGACGACAAAGTTGGCGTACCGATGACGACCGATGATGATCAGCCGCGGCAACAGGATGAGCGAGCAAGTCCCGGCAGCCGGTTCGTCGCACCTTGATCAATCGATGGCATCAGCCTTGTCGTCGGCGAGGAGGGCCGCCCGCTTGCCGATAGCCGACTTGACCGCGTCGACAAGCTGTTCAGGAAAGCCGCGGGGCAGCGAGACGATCACCTCGTCGGCCTGCTTCTCCACGTTTTCAGCAATGTCATCGAAAATTCTGCGCATGACAGGGGTACCCACACCGGCAATGTCAGCGGTCTGCAGGAAGTGGCGTGGCATGATGTCAGGTACCGAATAGTGTCTGTTCCTGCCGACCGACATTGCCAATTTGAATCTTTTGCGCGGAATCTGTCCGGTATCAAGGCTGGGCTGCGCGGTCAGCACGTCGTAAAGGGGCGTCATGCGGAATCGTCCCCCAGGGCTGAGAAAAATACTGAAATTCTTGGCGTGGCCATCGGTCGCGCCAATCAGCCAGAACAAGATGCAGGTGCGCAAGAAGGTGGCGATGTCTTCATCAGGTGTATCGCTGCCCTTCAGGAGCTCGATAATCTCCCGCATCCCGGGACCGCCATCGGACTGGTACTTGCGCGTCGGCGGCACCGACAGCGCCTGACAGATATCTTCCTGCGGCAGGCGCAGGAGGCGGCCGTCGCGGGCCCACAGCCGGTCGAAGCGTTCTACGATCAGCGTACGGCGCACGCCGAAGTCAGCGATCTGCGCCTGGGCGGCGGGAACGCCGAACGCTTGCAGCAGCTTAAGGCACAGATACTCGTTCTCGACGCTGTTGGAGAGATCGATGCCGTTTGGCAGCCGGCCGATCTGCGGCTTCAGGATATGGGTGGTCGCTGCCGTGCCGATCGGTTTGAACCAGCTTCCATCCTTGCGCAGCAGTGCTGTCTTTTCCTGCGCGCCGGCAATCGAGATGCGAAAGTCCGCATCCTCGCCGAGGCCTAGCGGAGCGGCAGCAAGGTTCTCGATGATCCCGGCGACGTCCTCGTTGCTGACCGGCTTGCCTTCGACACTGCCTGGAGGGCCTGGATCCATGCCATCGGGCAGGAATTGCAACGCACCGACGCAGTCATGGCCGAGCGCAGCCAGCATGCTGTAGGGGTCGGTGCCGTCGGCGCCTACCCGTTCGGCAACACGCCTGCGTATGGCGTCATTGTCGGGAAGCAGGTTGTCGAAGACGTTGGTCACCGGCGTGCCGATATAGCGGTCTTCCCGCAAAGGAAGCGAGAGTGAGATCGGGAAGGTGCCGCGCCAGTCCAGCCATTCGCGGGCGTATTGGAAGTCGATGGCGCCCGTCGATTCCCTGCGCAGGATGCCGACCAGGCGCCCGTTCAGGAAGACATTCAGGGGGATGTGAACCCGGCGACGTGCCATCAGAACAGATCCTCGATATCAGCAGAGCTGCCTTTGCTGCGCGCGCGCACGACGAGTTCAAGGTCGAGGGCGGAGAGGGCGGCCATCAAGGTGCGGAGTTGCATCGCGGGCTCGCCGGCCTCGAGGCGGGAGACCGTACCCTGGCGCAAGTGGATCTGGTTGCCGAGCGAGCCCTGTGTGAGCCCGGCGTTCTTGCGGGCGCGGCGCAGAATGGCCCCGAGTTGTTTTTCGTTGCGAGCGATCTGGTCTGTCATGATGGGTCTCCACGCCCGCAATATGCGCGATCGCGTATTGATCGTCAATATACGGAGTTGCGTATAAAGGGGAGTATACGCGGTCGCGTATATGGTGAAGATATACGCGACCGCGTATGATGACAACTTGTCAGCTGGCAACACGAGCGTCTGCCCGAGCGGCTACGCCTCGACTTACTTTCCCGAGCTCGGGTGTGGGGAATGGGAGGTCCGCGACGTACAAACATCGCCGACATCCTGGTCGATCCCGAAGGGTAGCTCGAAAGGCGCAACCATTGGGAAAACACGAGCCACGCGCTGCTGGTCGGTGCGATCCTGCGCGTGCTCGATGCCGGACCGGACAAGACCCTGGCGGCGTCGCGGCATTCCTGTCCGATCCGAAGCGCCCGATCGAATTGACCAAGGCGGCCATGATGACGACGCCGCATCTGGGAGAGGGCGGTCCGCACCCGGTCATCGCCAGCGCGGGCCGCCCGCGCTAGCGCAGCGCCGCCCGCGCTGTTGATGCCAGCTGGGTTCTGTTGCTGATGGCGTTCAGTTGGCGGCTCCGCACAATTGCGACGTTGTCAATCCTGGCGGCACGTTCTCCGTCGGGCCAAATCCGTACTTCGCCATAATGGTGGCGATCATGCCATTCGACATGACCTTCGCCAGACCCTGATTGTAGAGGTCGCGCAGATCGCCATCGTCCTTCCTGAACGCGATCGCGATGTAGCTGATCGACTTCTCGTCCGTCGTAAACGGGCTGGCGCGCTCCAGATCGGGGCTCTTATTGCCGGCAAGCAGCCCGATCACCGTCGGGGAGGAGAACAGAGCCGCGTCGATGCGGCCGGCGCGCAGTGCCGCGATGTTGGTCTCGATGTCGGGGAACTGCAGGATGCGGTCTTCCGGCACGCCCTCGGTGATGGCGTTCTTGATGACATTGCTGCCGCGGCCGCCACCCATGATCGCGTCGGATTTCTTGGCAAGATCGGCATAGCTATGGATCGCCTTGGGGTTGCCGGCGAGCACGATCGCCGCGTCGTCCGACCTCAGGTCGGGAGCGCCGAAGGCCACCTGCTGGCATCGCTCCGGCGTTATCGACAGTCCGGATGCAACGGCATCGAAACGCCCGGCCATCAGGCCCGGGATCAAGGCGCCGAACTCGGTGACCTCGAAGTCGACCTGCTTGACGCCGAGATCGGCAAAGGCAGCCCTGAGAAGATCCGGATGCCAGCCGAGCAGTTCGCCGGTTCCCTCCTTCTTGTAGCCCCATGGCGAGCGGTTGTGGACGCCGATGACGATGCGCCCTTCCTTCAAGACGCGTTCTTTCGTGGTCTCTGCCGTTGCCGGCAGCACAGATCCAACAAGCGCGGCATAGGCGATGCAGGCCAGGCCAATCGCAGCCGATCGGGCTCGAAATTTCATCGGGGGTCCTCCCATGAGTTTGAGTTGCGCGAAGGCGTCCCGCCTCAGCCGCTCAACGCTACGGTTGGATGTACATCCTCGTCAATATATATGTACAAATTATGTACAGATAGGTGTAACATTACGATAAGTAGTTCTTGACGGCGCGGTGAATTCCGGTCCCGGTCGCTCGATCATGTGGCTTCAGCAGGCGTTGCGGCCTGCCTATACCGGCCGCATTGACGGCGTCCTCGGCATGGGCACGCTTGCGGCGCTGAAGGCGGACAAGAACAACGACGCGCTGATCGACCGCATTTGTAGCGCCCGCATGGCCTTCCTGAAGCACCTCAGCACGTTCGGAACCTTCGGCCGGGGCTGGACGGCTCGCGTTGCTGAAGTCCGAGCAATCGGCCAGGCATGGGCAACCGGTCAGGTGCCACAGGCGGCTAACTTCGTCGACGGCGGCCAAGCGAAAGCCTTTGTCGATGATGCCAACGCCGCACCGTCGACCGCGCCGGCGGACTTGGCAACTGGCGCCGGCACCGGTGGCCTCGGTCTGTCTGGTTACCTCTATGATCTGCAGAACCAGCTGTCGCCGCTGTCCTACACCAGCGAGTGGATCGGCAAGGTGGTCGTGGTCGTGGCACTCGCAAGCGCGGTGCTGGCGATCGGCGGGCTCGGCTATCGCTGGTACGCCAATCGCAAGGCCAAGCGTCTCGCCGCGGCGCTTGGAACGGCGCCGGCGTGACCTGGCTCATCACCTTTGTCGCCGGCGTCGTCGGCGTGCCCCGGCCAGTCGCTGTCATCATCGCGTGGACGGCGATTGCGGTTGCCATCTCGGGCGCCGTGTTCGCCGGCTACGAGTTCATCAAGGACAAAGGCGCTGATGAGGTTCGCGCCAAAATCGAGAAGGGAAATCAGGATGCGATACGCAAGGGCATCGACGCTCGCATGTCTCTTGATGAGTGCATTGACGCTGGCGGCGTGTACGACTTCGGACGTCAGCGGTGTACCGCCGCTACGCTCGGCCCTCGGTAGCAGCCTTCCCGGTGCACAAGGCAAGACGGTTGCCGATCAGAACAAGATCGACCGCACCGTAGCGCCAGGCTGCGCGGTGAAGCTCTACACCCGCGCAGAATGCGATCTGCACACCAAGGCCAGCGCCGCGCGCCGCGCCGAACTTAAATCATAGCAGGGCAGGGAATGATCCCGACGTCGGGAACGAAGAGCCTTGAGATGATGATCGGCGGGCTGCTGCAAGCCACGCAGGATATGCAGCGGGACATCACCGAAATCCGGCGCGACATTAAGGACAGCGATGCGCGAGCCGCGCTGAGCTACGAGCAATCGGAACAGCGCGCCGCCTCCAGTCGTGCGAAAATGTATCAGAAGACCGACGAACTGGTTGAGCGTGTGACCGCTACCGAAAGTGCTGTCAGTAAACTCAACGCCGACATGACCAGCGTCAAGGACGTCACCGCTGAAGTGACACGCTGGAAGCTCATGGGGCTTGGCGCGCTCGGCGTCACGGGCATGGCAGCGGCGGCGCTGGCATCCTTGATCACGGCGTATTGGTCAAATATCTGGCGTGTGCTGCGGGGCGGGTGATGTTCCTTGCCATCCACTAAACAACTTCACCAGGCCTCTCGCTATGGCGGACCATTTTAGCCCGATTTTTGTCCCCAGCATTGGACGAGGAGTTTGTCGATCACCGTCGTGGCAGGATCGTTCAGATGGTGGACCAACGCCTCTTTGTGCTCATTCAATTCGGTCTCCGCCAACAATCCTTTGTCGAGTATCTTCTCTCGAACTGACTCAATGAGTGCAATAAGGTGGGTGCGGCGGTAATCTCCCACTGGAGGCGTTTCGACTGTTACCCTTGACCGGATATTTTGGACGTTGGCTGCACGCAGCAACCCAGGAAGTCGTCTACCAATAAAGCCATCGCCGCCGCCCGCGTGAAAGGCTGCATGAAACGCGTTTAGCAAGACATCCCAAGACGCGTGAGCTGGCTGACAAAGCCATGAGACATTGTCCACATCTTCGACGGCTATCGTTCCGCCTGGGCGAAGCAGCGACAGCATCTCAGATAACAACTGCTCACGGGCCGATACATTGATCATCACCAGGCGCTCGTGGGCGAAGTCGAATGCGGACTTCTCCAACCCAGTATTGAGAGCATCGGCATGGACAATCGTTACGTTGCTCAGCCCGCGCCTTGCGATCTCGCCGCGCGCCATTTCCACGAAGCGCTGCTCGCGTTCGAGACCAACGACCGATCCGTGGGGACCAACGCGTTGTGACAACAAATCGAGAATTCCGATAGGGCCGCAGCCAATGTCGACGGCTGTCCAGCCAGGCTGAATTGTGATCTGATCCAGGAGCCAATTGGCCGAGGCCTCATATTGTTTGGCTTGGGCAAGCAATCGATCCCGCTCAGTCTGTGTGCCGCCTAACGGATAACTTTGAGATTGGCCATCAACAGCCATTTAGCGCCCCTCAATTCCAAATAGACGTTTCCAGCGAAGCGTTGTTAATGCAAGTAGCCTTGGCTGACCCCACAAAGTTGTGATCGAAACAACCCGTCCGACGACAGTTTTTCTCAGCGCTGGTTGATCCCTTACCCGTTGCTCTACCTGACGGAGGGCAGGTCTTTTTTGCATATAAGCGGAACCTGATATTCGTCGGCTGGTTCTTGGCGTGCAGCAATCCCCTCCGCTGCGGCCAGGGGAATTCGCTCTTGGCCGGGCCCGCTTCTTCCCCCATTGAGGCGGGCCCACCTAACAACTCCGTGTTAAGTTGCCCGCTGCCGAAAGGTGGCGGGCTTTTTCGTATTGGGGTGGAACATCGGTCTTAATTGGTTGTTTGACTAGAGGCGGGAGCCTCTTCAGCGGCGGCCGCTGACCAAAGACCCAAATCTTGGTCGGCCCGCGCATCTCCAAGATGTCGCGGGCCACTACCCTGGGTGTGAGGCATCATGACCAACATCAGAGCGCGAGCAGCAACTGGGAGGCCTGTGCTTGGCATGCTGCTGGGCGGGTTGTTGCTAGCAGTGATCGGCTGGGGCATCGGTCGACCAGATGACCAGGAAGCCATGGCTCGCAGTTCTGCCGGCGCCGCTGTTGTGCACCAACTGTCTGGAACCAACTAGCGCCCCCAGCGCGATACTCAGCATTCTACCGACGCGCCTTGCGCCAGCCGGCACCGCGCGCCTCTGCCTCGCTGCAAAACCACCGCTCGCCATATTGGGGGCTGATCCGCGTTTCCGAGTAATGTTCTTGGCCGGGCACGTGGTAAATGCGCTGCCCGGTATTGATCGAGATATTTCCTTTGATGTTGCAGCCGCCGGCGAGCAGAGATGACGGATCGGGAACGTCTATGCTGCCAAGCCATTCGGCCGGAATGAGCTTCGCGACAGTCTCGAGGCTGCTCGGGCTTGCCGTGAGAACAGCCGCAAGAGGAACCATCACCAGTGCGAACAGGTATTGGGGTCGCCAAAACCCGCGTCTGCGCCGTTTCCTGGCGTTCTTGCGCCAACTGTCAGTCTGATCGGCACCTTCATGACGCTGGACTTTGCCCACGTTCGTCTGTCTCTCTCGGCCCCGTTAGTAGCCCGTCTCGTGTCCCGTACGACCGCCTGGCTTGGCCTCGGCAGCTCGGCCGCCGCAAAGCTTGCCCGCGCTGTCCGTTTGTGTTTGAAGGTCGCAAGGATGTTGTTCGCCTGAACCGACATTCACCACGATGCCGGCTTGCGGTGCAGGCCCCAACATCGTCCCCCGATATCGTTGAACGACGCCGGCGATCCGCTGCCCATCGCTCTCAATGTGCGTGTTTTGGCTGTTCGGATTGAACGGGTCGACCGTCTGGGCGAGGCTGTTGGCGCGGTTGGCGTCGCCGGCGGCGAGCGTCACGGAGTCGTAGTAGTTAAGGTAGTCCGCGCCGCACCCGGCGACCGTGAGCATGGCGCCTAGATAAAGCACCACTTCCAGACGGGCCACTCGAACCATCAGACCGGCGCCGGGTTGACGCCAGCGGCTCTAAGCCGCGCGCCGAGCTTCGCCCGGGTGCCACATGCGGCCTTATCGCCAGCGACGCATTTGTTGTTCGCGTCCGACCAGTCAAGCAGCGCCGTGTTGATCCAACTGCCCGGTGCGCGCTGAATCCCGTAGGGTGTCGGCGGCGTACCAGCTGCCACGGCTGACGCAGCCGCGGCGCCTTGTCCGTGCGGCGCGCGCTTCCATCCACTTAGGATGAGGCAGTTCTTCATATATTGATCTTCGGCGGCCAGGTTACCAAGTGCATTGCCAATTCCGGCCCCGGCAACGAAGCCGGGCGATCCGATAGCAATATAGCCTTGGTCAACCGACCCTTTTTGCATTTCGCACTGAGCATGGGCGACGTCGAAACTAGGCCCATAACCTATTTGCATGTAGTCGGCTTGATTGCTTGTTTGGCATCCGCACAGCGGCGCAATGGCAACTAGTGCCATCAACATATTTCTGTTCATATCCCCAGCCCTCCCAAGGCTTAAGATCAGCATCTCCTAAAGTTATTATTTGCGCAAGGGATGACCGTTGTTCTGGTAAATTTCAGCGGAATTGACCAGAAATCTATGTGCTTTGCAAAATCAAAGGACATACGGGGTTATTCGCGACGCGTTTGAAGGCCGTCGCGTCCTCCGCCGATAACGACGAGCATCGAGTAAGTGGCCGCTGAGGTGACACGGTGGAAGCTGATGGGGCTTGGCGCCCTCGGTGTCACCTGTATGGCGGCGGCGACTCT
>NZ_QZXA01000013.1 GCF_003601985.1 Mesorhizobium jarvisii | reverse complement strand
CCTCGGCGCGGCCGTTGGAGCGCCAGATGGCGCGCGGAAATTTGCCCGCGATGCGCTCGAGGTCGGCGAAGACACGATAGCGACGCTCCGCGTGGAGCTGGTCGATCGCATCTTCGAAGAACCGCTGATAGTTCATGATGAACTCCTGTTCGGGATGCCTTGGCCGGTGGCGGCAGGCCTTATCCTCAGGGTCACCATACTCGGCTTGCGAGCCTTGACTTTGAGCCACATCAATTCGCAACTCCAACTCGATTAAAGCGATAGAACGGAAGTCATCGAGTGTTTGCTGGGTCTTGAAAGGCGGCATTCCTCCACAATCCACCCGCCCGCCCAAACGGAGACGCAGGCTGACTTTCCTGGCAGGGGCGCGTCCGCGTTGGTCTGGTCGGGGCGGACTTTTATGCTCCATCTAAAATTCGGCTAAAGGTAGCCGGCTTGGTCCGAAATCACTTGCAAAACTGATTCAAATCAAAGCGCGCGGCGGCGTCTCGATTCACGATGATCGGATGTGGAATCCAATAGCAAGCGCCCCGTTTGGCCGAAGCCTCGAACTAGCCGTTCTAGACGAGGATGGCCTGCACGCGCTTGTTTTTCCTTGCGAAAAGGGCCGAGAAGGATGGGTGGATGTCGCTAAGCGCGTTCGTGTCGACATCAGGCCGACCCACTGGCGAGACTGGAATCCAAAAGAGCGGCGTGCGAGCTTGCTGCGAGACCTGTCCTGACGGTTGCCTCAAAGCGTAGCGGTGTCAGGAATCAAATATCGCCTTAGTGTCTGGGTTCGGCGATCAACGCCATGCGCACCAAGTGTGAGAGACTGCCCGCACCCATCTTGCTCATGACATTGGCACGATGGATTTCAACCGTGCGCGGGCTGATCCCGAGATCGTAAGCAATCGTCTTGTTCGGCAGACCGGAGACGAGCCCGTCGAGCACCTGGCGCTCACGTTCCGAAAGAGTGGCAAGATTCTTCCGGATCTCAGTTGATTGCGGGTGTGCCGCGATGGGATGGCTGCGGTGGTTCAGGGCCGAACGCAGCGAATCGATGAGAATCTGGTCGTCGAACGGCTTTTCGATGAAGTCGGCGGCGCCTTCCTTCATCGCCTGGACGGCAAGCGCGACATCGGCGTGCCCCGTCATCACAATCACCGGCACGCTCAACCCGCGGGATTTCAGTTGCCGCAGGAACTCGATGCCATCGATACCGGGCATGCGCACATCGGTGACAATGCAGCCCTCGACTTCCTTCGGTTCTGTCGCCAAAAACGCGGTCGCCGACTCATAGAGGCGCACGGCAAAGTCGGCCGTCGCGAGAAGAAAGCCTAACGATTTGCGGACATCGACATCATCGTCGACCACATGCACGACATCACTGGCCACTATCGACCTCTTCCTTTTCTACTGCGCGCAGAGTGAAGCGGAAGGCGGTTCCGCCACCAGGCATCGACTCAGCCCAGATATGACCGCCGTGCGACTCGACGATAGTGCGACAAATAGACAGTCCGACGCCCATCCCCTGCTTCTTCGTGGTGACGAAGGGCTGGAAGAGTTGGGCCGAAACCTCCGGCGCCAGTCCCGGCCCGGTATCGATCACACCAACCTCTGCCATCCCGTCATGCCGGGCCGTGGTAGTGACACGCAGCTCGCGGCGCGCCGCGCCCTGCATGGCCTCGACGGCGTTCCTCATAAGGTTCAGCAACACCTGCTCAATCTGAATTCGATCGGTCAGGACGAGTTCGGCCGCCGGGTCGAGATCGTAGGTGACACGCACATCTGCCTCCCTCGCACCGACCAGAGCGAGGGATGAGGCGTCCTCGATAAGGGCTGGCAGGCGTTCGACCTGGCGCTCGCTTTCTCCTCTGGCAACGAAGTCCCTGAGACGACGAATGACGTCGCCGGCGCGCAAGGCCTGCTCCGCTGCTTTTTCGACAGCCTCTCGCAACATGGTCGCGTTCTCGTCGTTGCTTTTCTCGAGCAGGCGGCGACTGCCTTTGAGGTAATTGGTGATGGCTGTCAGCGGCTGGTTGATCTCATGCGCCAATGTCGAGGCCATTTCCCCCAGCGCGGTGAACCTTGCCATGTGGAGCAGCTCCTGCTGCTGTTCCTGCATCCTCGCTTCCGTTCTATGGCGCTCGGTCAGGTCGCGACAGAAGCCCGTGAAGAAACGGCCCGTTCCCGGATGCATTTCGCCCACGGCTAGTTCCATTGGAAAGGTCGAGCCGTCCTTGCGCATCCCAGTCACAGTGCGTCCAAGTCCTATGATGCGGCGTTCTCCGGTGGAGAGGTATCTGTGCAGATAGCCGTCGTGCTCCGCCCGATAGGGGGCGGGCATCAGCAAACTGACATTTCGACCGATGACTTCGCTGGATTTGTAGCCGAACAGCGTTTCGGCAGCCGTGCTGAAGGACTGCATCAGCCCCTGTTCGTCGATTACGACCATGGCATCGGGCACGGTCGCCAGGATTGAACGCAGGTGATCCTCACGCAGCTGCAGCGCGGCGTTAGCGAAGGACAGCTCGCTGACGTCCGTGCCTTGAACGAATATCGCCGTGATCCGGCCGTCTTTTGCTCTAATGGGCTGATAGACGAAGTCGAGGATGCGTTCTTCCGCAACGCCCGTTTCGACGTTGCGATAGACGACCTTGACGCTTCGGCCCACATAGGGTTCGCCGGTCTCGTAGACGCGATCCAGCAATTCGAAGAAACCTTGGCCCTCGAGATCGGGAAAGGCTTCGCGCATCGATCTGCCAATGACTTTTCGCTGGCCAACCATTCGCTTGTAGGCGGCATTCGCCAGCTCGAATACGTGCCCGGGCTCTCTGAGCAACGTCATGAAACCTGGTGCCTGCTCGAACATCGATGCAAGCAAATCATGTTCCGGCAAATCGTCACCTCGCGGCAAGCCGCTTGGCGGGGCGGCCGCTTCGGCGATGATTTCCGCGGAAGCTGGGTTCTTCTGGGTCACATTCATTCTGCATCAGGAGGAACACTGGCGATCGCTGGTTTAGCATCCATGCAGGCATTCGCAAACATGGAGCTGCCGGAGTTTGATTAGCGTCAAGGTCATGCACCTCGCGGAATGGCACTCATCAACCAATCATCATCTCCTGAAGGTGCCGCATGTCCTACAAAACGATTGTCGTCAACTTGGCCGTCGATGCCGATCCCGCGCCAATCGTGAAGCTTGCGGGAGAATTGGCGCACCGCTTCGATGCTCACCTCGTCGGCTTCGCTGCCGCGGACGTTCCGCCTTTGGTGACCACGGGTGAAGGCCTAGTCTACGAAGGCGAGGTCATGCAGGTCAAACGGCAGGAGATCGAGAAGCGCCTTGCCGAACTGCGCGACATTTTCGAAAGCCGCGTCCCGCACTCCATCAGCAGCGAATGGAAACAATATATTTGCGGTCCGACTCGCGCTCTCGGGCTGGTAGCCCGTTCAGCTGACCTGATCGTGACAGCCGATGGCGGCGAGGATGTCTTCCGCGCCCTCGATATAGGAAGCCTGGTGCTCGGGGCCGGTCGCCCCGTGCTGGTCGCGGCTGGCTATGCCGAACACCTGATAGGGAAAACCGTACTGGTCGCTTGGAAGGACAGCCGGGAGGCACGAAGAGCCTTGTCCGATGCCTTGCCGCTCCTCGCCAAGGCTGAAGAAGTTGTCGTCGCCACAATGGAAGCCGCCTCGGAAACGGATGTTCGAGACAGCCTCGCCGACGTCGCGGTGTTTCTGGAACAGCATGGCATCTTGGCGCGGACCGAAGTGATCGCCGGTGCCGCGGATGGCGAGGGGCTCATTGCGTTTGCTCGCTCGGTGGGCGCCGACCTGATCGTTTGCGGGGCCTACGGCCACAGCCGGCTCAGGGAATGGGCCTTTGGCGGCATCACACGCTCTCTGATTGGCGAGAGCGGCATCAGCCGCCTGTTTTCGAATTGACTGCAGGACCATGGTGACCACAACGGCAGATAGCCCGGATCGGCTGGACGGCGGTCCAGGTGAGGAGCGACCGATCAGCCGCTTTTCCGGCCATGTCGAGGCCGCATACTGGTCGCTCGCCACCGATGAGCTTGTCGGCCGGCTGGAAACCTCAACTTCCGGCTTGTTAAGCGTTGATGCTGCTATCCGGCTGGCCAAATTCGGTCGCAATGCACTGGCGCCTCGGGCCGGCGGATCGGCGCTAAGCGTATTCGCGCGGCAGTTTCGCAGCCCGTTGGTCCTGATCCTGGTCTTTGCCGCCGCCGTTTCGGCGTTCGTGGGGGAGGGGCATGAAGCTGCAATCATCGGCGTGATTGTGCTTGCCAGCTGCGCCCTCAGCTTCACCCAGGAATATGGGGCGTCTCGAGCGATGGAGGTGCTGCAGCAGCGCATCTCCCGCAAGTCGACCGTGCTGCGGGACAGCTTCGAACGCACCGTCGATGTCGAGGAGATCGTTCCCGGCGACGTTGTCTGCCTGTCGGCTGGCAATCTCATCCCTGTCGACGGCGTCATCCTGGAGTCGCGGGATTTCAACGTCAGCGAATCCGTTCTGACCGGCGAAACTTTTCCCGTCGTGAAGTCCACCGGCCGCTCCGCGCCCGAAGCCGGCATCGCGCAACGGACCAATGCCGTATTCACCGGCACCTCGGTTCGCAGCGGAACCGCAAAGGTGCTGGCAGTCGCCACGGGGGCGCACACCGAATTCGCATCGATCGCCGAAGCATTGGAGCGACGGATACCTGAGACCGAATTTGCCCGCGGCATCAGGATGTTCGGATATCTGATGACCGAGATCATGCTTGTGATCGTCATCCTGGTGTTCTTTGCCAATGTGATGCTCAACCGGCCCTTCGTCGAATCGCTGTTGTTTTCACTGGCGCTGGCGGTTGGTCTGACGCCCGAACTGCTTCCGGCGATCATCAGCGTGACCTTGGCCCGGGGCGCCCGGACGATGGCCGCCGGCGGTGTCATCGTGCGACGTCTCGAGGCGATCGAGAATCTCGGCAGCATGGACCTGCTGTGCACCGACAAGACCGGGACGCTGACCGAGGGCGTCATTCACCTCGATGGATCGTTCGACGTGGAGGGCAATGCGTCGACCGACGTCCTGCTTTTCGCCCGGCTCAACGCTACTTTGCAGACGGGCTTGAAGAATCCTCTTGACGAGGCGATTGCGGGCGCACCGCATGGACAGGAGGATTTGTCCGGCTTCACCAAGATTGATGAGATCCCCTACGATTTTGTGCGCAAGCGCCTGTCGGTCGCCGTGCAGGACAGCAAGCGCGAACAGATACTTATCACCAAGGGAGCCGTACAGAACGTCCTCGATGCTTGCGGCTTCGTGCAAGGTTCGCATGGCTTGACGCCCCTGGGCGCGACGGAACGCAAGGCGATCGACGAACGATTCAGACGCTGGAGCGCGCAAGGCTATCGGGTTCTCGGCTTGGCGACCCGGCGATTTCAGAGCAAGGCGGGCGTCAGCCGTGACGACGAGACTGAAATGGCGTTCGCGGGGTTCCTGCTGTTTCTCGATCCGCCAAAGCAGGGGGTGCGGGAGACATTGTCGGCGCTTGCCGACCGAGGCATCGGCGTGAAGGTCATTTCCGGCGACAACCGCTATGTCGCGGCGCATCTGGCCGAGGCCGTGGGCCTGCGGGCCGACAGGATCATGACCGGCGAGGATCTATCGAAGCTGACCAAGAACGGGCTTCTGGCCGGCGTCCGCAATACCGATCTTTTCGTCGAGATCGACCCGAACCAGAAAGAGCGCATTGTCGAGGCATTGCGCCGGAGCGGCCATGTGGTCGGCTATCTGGGCGATGGCATAAACGACGCGCCAGCGCTTCATGAGGCAGACATCGGCATTTCAGTCGATACGGCTGTCGATGTGGCTCGCGAAGCCGCGGACATCATCCTGCTCAAGCGCGACCTGAGCGTGTTGGTGAGGGGCGTCGACGATGGCCGCAAGACCTTCGCCAACACGATGAAGTACATCTCCATCACGACCAGCGCCAATTTCGGCAATATGATCAGCATGGCCGTCGCCTCGCTTTACCTGCCGTTTCTGCCGCTGCTGGCCAAGCAGATCCTGCTGAACAATTTCCTCTCCGACATACCGGCCCTCGCGATTGCGGGTGACAATGTCGATGTTGATCAGGTGCGCCGTCCGCGTCACTGGGATATTCATTTCGTGAGACGTTTCATGGTGAGTTTCGGACTGGTGAGCTCGCTCTTCGACTTTGCAACCTTCGCGTTCCTGCTTCTGGCCGTTCATGCCACGGCAGCTACATTCCAGACCGCGTGGTTCGTGGAATCCGTGCTCACCGAGCTCGCTATCGTGCTCGTCGTGCGGACCCGCAGGAGACTCTGGCGCAGCCGTCCGAGCCTGTTGCTTGCTGGCCTGGCCGTCGGCGTCGGTGTTGTCGCCATCGCCATTCCTTTCGCCCCGTTCGCCGGCTGGTTCGGGTTCGTGCCTCTGGCAACACCGGTACTGGCAGGGCTGCTCGCGATCACAGCGCTCTACGTGCTCGTATCCGAGCTTACAAAGAGCTGGCTTTTCGACCACGGCAGCCGAACCAAGCCCAGCCGAAAAACCGCGGCCTCAAATCCGCACCGGGCCGCGCCAATCCGCATCCCGGGCTGAGCCGAAGGATGCGGTTCGATGTGGACGGCCCGATGTCCTGAAGTGCGACGTCAACCGACGACGGCGGCCTTGGCGACGTTCACGCCGAGGTCGTAGACCAGCTGCCCACCATAATAGGCTGTTACCGTGACCAGGGCGGCGCCCGCGATTTCAATGGCGGGTATGGCCGGCCCCAGCGTTTTGAGTTCGCGATTGCGCACCCATAGCGCGAGGCGGAACAGACCCCAGCCCAGAAAGCCGAAGGCGCTGATCTCGCCCAAGCCCTCGTGAATTTCGGCTATCTGGCTGCTGAATCCCGCCGCCTCGGCATGGTCGAGGGCGATGCCGCCAAAGAACCAGGTGCCGACGGCAAACATTCCCGCGGCTGCCGCCGCAAAGCTGGAAATCGTGCCCACACCAGTGCGCGTGGTAACGGCGTTGCGGTTCGCGAGCGCGGCGAGGTCGATGATCACAAGCGTGTACATCAGCACGATGGGAAAATGCACGAGAATGGGATGGATATGCTGAATTTCAGGCATTGCAAATAATTCTCCAGGAAGGTTGAGGCTATTGGTCAGTCAGGCGTCTCATCGGTTGTTAGTCGTCGCTGTCGTCAAGTTCTTCGTCACCGCGCCCGGTGGACCTGTCGCCGCCACATTCGTCTTCGCCGACACTTTTGACCGCCTTGGGACCGGTGGCGCTCATCATGGGGATGGCCTCAAGGTCGATTGTCGGGGAAGACGTGGCGGGTGCGGTTGCGCATGATCCATGGTCGGATTCCGCGGCGACGGGTATGACAAAGGCGGCTAGACCTCCAAGAGCGACAATTAGGACAGGAAGATTGCGCATGGTTTCAGCTCCTTCTCTGCGCGACCACCATCGGGCGCGGCGGCCCTTGATAGAGACGTGTTCCTTGCTGCCGGCTGACGATGATTGACAGCGGTTTGACAGCTTCGGCATGCGACAGGCCTCTTCGATGAAAATCGTGTTGATGCGCCTGGCCGCTCTGGGGATCGCCGCGCTTGTGCTGGCCACGCCGTTGGCCGCCGCCAGGGCGCACAATGACGACGATGAGGTCGCCGCCGGCGCCAGGACCGGATCGGCAGTGGAAAACGGGCTGACCCGCGGCAACGCTGTCTGCTCTGCCGCATTGGCGGCACCCTGCGTGTCGATCAGACCGTTGTCGGGAAGCTTGCCCGCTTGATCCCATGCATAAGCCCCGGACGAGGCGACCACGAAGGAGACAAGGCGATCTGTTTCACAAGCGCTGTTCCAGTTTCGAGCTCGGCGCAATCGGCGCGAGAGCCGGCGGCGCCAATGTGCTGAAAGCTACTGCCCGCGTCACTTTTTGGGGAGCGCTGGCAATGGCATTGACCGCAGGCATTGGGGCAATATTCGGTACCGCCAGCTAGGCTTCTGGGCGAGAAGATCGGCCCGTCGGGCGAAGCAATTTCACGAAATGGATAGCCCTCCTTGATCGAGATCAACGTCGCGAGCCGCCTGGGATGGCAATGAATTGTCATCTGAGGAGTATGACGACATGAGCTTTCTGGAATATCTGATCGGGGTTGACGCCAGAACTGCCTTGATGGAACGGATGATGCAGAAGATGGGCGTCGACAGGCAGCTGAAAGTTGTGGCGGATCACGCAGCCGTCACCAGTCGTGCCGGTGACCGGTGCAGGTCTTGCGGCCATCAGGACGAATGTGCGGTCTGGCTCGACGAAACCGAGGATGCCGACCATCCGCCGGCCTATTGCCGCAACAGCGACCTGATCGCTCGATTGCAGTCCCTCCGCTGACCCGTTGGCGGCCCCGTCGGCTTGAACTCGAAGGACTTAAGGGATGACGCGCAAGCGATTGTCGGTGATCCTGGCGGGACTGCTCTTCCTGGGCGCTGTTTTCGGACTTACCTTCGATGCGCTCGGCCTGCTGGCAGGAAAGCGCGAGCAAATAGCGGCCGACTGATGTCGAACAGCCTGTTTCTTCTGGAAGCCTTTCTGCTCTTTGTCGCTCCGGGGCCAACCAACGCTCTCCTGATGGCGGGCGCGGTCAAGCGCGAGCAGGCGACCAAACTACTGGCGGCACAGGCGTGCGGCTATGGAATGGCGGCGGGTTTCTGGCTTTTGTCGCGTCCCTTGATGCCGCCTGACGCCATTGAGATGCTCAAATTCGTCGCGGTTGGATGGCTTTCGATCCTGGGGCTGCGCCTGATAGCCAGCAATTCGATCGACGTATCGCAACGCCGCGATGGCCTGTCCGTGCTGGCAACCACCGTGCTCAATCCCAAGGCTTTCGTCTATTGCCTGGCGATGGTGCCGATGGATGCCGGTCCGGGTAATCTCGGCATCTTTTGGATGCTGCTCGTAGGGACCACCGCGCTTACAGGATCGCTATGGGTTTTGCTGGGCAAGCGGCTTCGCGGAAGCAGGCGGATAGCCGACAAGGTCGCGGGCGCGGCGCTTTTTGGATTTGCCCTGCTGCTGCTTCGACCGTTGTTGATAGCGGCTGCGGTCTAACGTTCTACAGGAAGCGATAAGGCCGATGCACGCTCGTCAGGAGACGAGCACGACCGACAGCGGTCCGGCGTAGAAGAGCTTGTCGGTGACTTTCTTGACCCCGGCGACGTTCTCCGCGGCAACGATAGCGGCCTTTCGCTGGCGCTCGTCGAAAATGGCGCCATTCAGTTCGACCTCTCCTTGTTTGACGGTGACGCCGATGAGGTCGCCGCCGACACTCCAGGACTGCCCCTGCAACTCGGCGAGAATGTTCCTGCGTATGACCTCGTCGTCGACAGTCGCGGAGCCTGACCTGGGCAGAGTGCGAAGCAGGACACGCATCAGATCGGAGCGGCTGACGATGCCGACGATCTTCCCCGCGTCAAGGATAGGCACGTTCTTGATGTCGTGGGTCGCCATGAGGTCTACAATCTCGGCGAGCGAAGCGCCAGGCGCTGCCGAAACGACGCTGGTGCTCATAACCTCGGCCACTCGGCGGCTGCTCGACCGGACATACTCGTCAGCGAGCTTGCCAGGACCGACAAGAAATTCTAGCCAGCGAGGCCGCGCCCGTCTGATGCCAAGTTCGCTGCGGCGCAGGAAATCGCCCTCGCTAATGACGCCAGCCAGCGATCCATCGTCTCCCAGGACCGGCAGGCAGCGGATGTTTCTGGTCAGCATCAGATTGGCCGCTTCGGCGACTGAGGCAGAGGCGGTGATCGTGACCACCGGCGTCGTCATGATGTCCCGAACTTGCATAGAAATCTCCCGCTTTTGATCAGCTTCTTTTTCGGATGCCGGAAGCGGCGCTGCCTTGATCTACGTCAGTTTGTTCGGTGGCCTTCGCTGTTTTGCCGTTCAGGCTCGATCAGTATCCGCTCGGCAGCTCCGTCGAGATCCTCGTACTGGCCGCTGCGCAGAGCCCAGAGGAAGCCAGACAAGCCGAGCGCGCCCAGAAACAGGGCCACTGGTATGAGATGGACGTGAGTGGTCATGGACGAGCCGCGTGGATGACATCGGTGCGGCGTCGGGCCGTCACAGCTTCAGGCGCGGCTTCCGCCACTGTGTGAAGCCGCATCGCATTTGCAATAACGATCAGTGAAGAGGCACTCATCGCGATCGCCGCGATGAGCGGCTCGACAAGCTGCAGCTCGATTGCGTTTTGGATCCAAGGCGGCTGCCGCCTTGGCCGGCATTTGCGATGGATCAAAGCTCGATCGTTCTTCGCCGGATAGATCGATGACGACCGGTCTTGACACCGAGCCGTCGTGAACCGGTGGCAGCGTCGATGCGTTGTGCCTCAGCCGGATCGGCTTAAACCATCGAAGGAGTCGGAAAATGACCGAGCGTCCCAGCGCCAATCGCTTGTCTGCCCAGGAATTGCACGACATAGATGCCTACTGGCGCGCCGCCAACTATCTGACCATCGGGCAGATCTATCTGCTCGACAATCCGCTGCTGCGCGAGCCGCTTCGGCTGGAGCATGTCAAGCCGAGGCTGCTTGGCCATTGGGGAACGTCGCCGGGCCTCAGTTTCATCTATGCGCATTTGAACCGGGTAATCCGGCAACGCGACGCCAATGTCATCTATGTCTGCGGTCCCGGCCATGGCGGACCAGCGATGGTCGCCAACACCTATCTAGAAGGCGCCTACAGCGAGATCAATCCGGATATCGCACCGGGCGAGGCCGGAATGAAGAAGCTCTTCCGGCAGTTCTCGTTTCCCGGCGGCATCCCAAGCCATGCCGCGCCCGACGTGCCCGGCTCAATCCATGAAGGCGGCGAGCTAGGCTACGCGCTTTCGCATGCCTATGGCGCGGCCTTCGACAACCCGGATCTGATCGTCGCGTGCGTCGTCGGCGACGGCGAGGCGGAAACCGGGCCGCTCGCCGCCTCCTGGCACTCCAACAAGTTCCTAAACCCCGCGCTTGACGGCGCGGTGCTGCCGATCTTGCATCTCAACGGCTATAAGATCGCCAATCCCACCATTCTCGCCCGCATCCCCGAGGAAGAGCTGCGTGCGCTGTTCATCGGCTATGGCTACGAGCCCCTGTTCGTCGAAGGCGACGATCCCGCCTTGATGCATGAGCGGATGGCGGTCGTGCTCGACGATGCGCTCGACCGCATCAAGGCGATTCAGGACGCGGCCCGCAGCGGCGCGAAGACCGCGCAGTCTCGGCCGAAATGGCCGATGATCGTGCTGCGAACCCCGAAGGGCTGGACCGGTCCCAAGGAGGTCGACGGACTGAAGACCGAGGGGTTCTGGCGCGCCCACCAGGTTCCGCTCTCCGGCCTCGCCGAAAACCCCGCGCATCTGAGGATGCTCGAGGAATGGATGAGAAGCTACAGGCCTGAAGAGCTTTTCGATGCTGCCGGCGCGCCTGTGGCTGCGATCCGCGCCACCGCGCCGGAAGGCAACAGGCGCATGAGCGCCAACCCGCATGCCAATGGCGGCCTGCTGCGCCGGTCCCTGGAACTGCCCAGCCTGCATGAGCATGCCGTCCTGGTCGAGCGGCCCGGGGGCATCAAGGCCGAGTCGACCCGCGTGATGGGCCGTTTCCTGCGCGACGTCATGGCGTTGAACCAAAGCGCAAGGAATTTCCGCATCGTCGGGCCCGACGAGACGGCTTCGAACCGGTTGCAGGACGTCTTCGAGGTGACGGAGCGCGCCTGGATGGAAGAGATACTTAGCGAGGATGTCCACCTGGCACGGGAAGGCAGGGTTCTGGAAATTCTATCCGAGCATACGTGTCAGGGTTGGCTGGAAGGCTACCTGCTTACCGGGCGTCACGGCTTCTTCTCCTGTTACGAGGCCTTCACGCACATTGTCGATTCCATGTTCAACCAGCATGCGAAATGGCTGGATGCCTGCCGCAAGCTCGCCTGGCGGCGCCCCATCGCTTCGCTGAACTATCTGTTGTCCAGCCATGTCTGGCAGCAGGAGCACAACGGTTTCAGCCATCAGGATCCGGGCTTCATCGACGTGGCGTTGAACAAGAAGGCGGATGTCGTGCGCGTCTATCTACCGGCGGATGCCAACAGCCTGCTTTGCGTGACCGACCACGTGCTGCAGACATGGAACCGCATCAACGTCATCGTCGCCGGCAAAGCCAATTCCTGGCAGTGGCTGTCCATCGAAGAGGCGAAAGTCCACTGCAACGCCGGCATCGGCATATGGGAGTGGGCCTCGACCGACGGTGCGGCCGAGCCGGATGTGGTGATGGCCTGCGCCGGCGACGTGCCGACGCTAGAGATGCTGGCCGCAGTTCAGATCCTGAAGCACTACATTCCCGATCTCAAGGTCCGTGTGGTGAACATTGTCGACCTGATGACGCTGCAGCCGAAGGAACATCATCCGCACGGGCTGTCGGATCGCGAGTTCGATGCGTTGTTCACCAGGGATAAGCCTGTCATCTTCGCCTATCACGGCTATCCATGGACCATCCATCGCCTTACCTACCGGCGGACCAATCACGACAACATCCACGTGCGCGGCTACAATGAGGAAGGGACGACGACGACGCCGTTCGACATGACGGTGCTCAATGGGCTCGACCGCTATCATCTCGTGCTCGGCGTGCTCGACCGCATTCCCGGGCCGGCCAGCGCGCACATCCAACTGAAACAGGCCATGGAAGGCAAGCTGATCGAGCATGGAGCCTATATCCGCGAGCACGGGCAGGACATGCCCGAGATACTCGGTTGGAAATGGGAGGGGTAGTCGATGACGATGGGCCAGGCTGGCAGGATACGATCCGCAAAAGCGGCTGGGACCGCTCGGCAATGACCGATGCAATTCTCGTTCTCAATGGCGGCTCATCGAGCCTGAAGTTCGCCGCCTTTCAAGGGGGCGACGAACTTCACCTGCTGGTGCGCGGCAGCGTTTCGTCAATAGGCGAGCGGCCCCGACTCCACGTTGCGCCCACGGCAACGACGCCGCCCTTCGACAGGAGCCTGGGCGAACAGCCGATCTCCATCGGCAAGGCATTCGAGGCCGTCGCGTCCTATCTGGCGGACCGCGGTCTGTTGCAACGGGTGCGCAGGGTCGGGCATCGCATCGTTCATGGCGGTCGGGAGTTTACCCGCGCAACCTTAATCGACGAGCGCACACTCGATGCCCTGCGCAAGCTCAAGCCGCTCGCCCCAATTCATCAGGCGATAAACCTCGAACTCGTCGACCTGGCCAACCGCCTTCTGCCCGGCGCCATGCAGGTAGGCTGCTTCGACACCGCCTTTCATGCGATGCAGCCCGAGCTTGCAAGACTTTATGGCCTGCCGCATGAGCTGTCGCAGCAAGGCATCGTGTCCTACGGTTTCCATGGGCTCTCCTACAGCCACATCGCCGGCGAGCTCCACAACCGTTACGGCGCTGCCGCCGGCGGCCGAACGATCGTTGCCCATCTCGGCAGCGGAGCAAGCCTGTGCGCGATGACGGAGGGCGTAAGCCGCGCCACCACAATGGGTTTCTCAACCCTTGACGGCCTTGTCATGAGCACGCGTTGCGGAGCGATCGATCCCGGCGTCCTCCTGCATCTTCTGCAGGATCGGAAGCTGTCGCCTGATGAGCTGATGGACTTGCTCTACGAGCGATCCGGCCTGCTGGGAGTATCCGGCATCTCCGGGAGCATGCAGACGCTGCTTGCGTCGAAAGACCCGGCGGCGATGCGTGCCGTCGATCTTTTCGTCTACCGTGTCGGGCGTGAGATCGGATCACTTGCCGCGGCGATAGGCGGGCTCGACACCCTCGTGTTCACTGCTGGCATCGGCGAGCATGCGCCCGTGATCCGGCAGAGAATCTGCGAAGCAGCCGGATGGCTGGGCGTCGCGCTCGACAAGGAGTTGAACGGCAACAGCGAAGAATTGGTCAGCGCCCCGGATTCCCTCGTCGACGTGCTTGTCATTCCAGCCGACGAGGAACGTGCGGTGGCCGCCAAGATAGAGCGCTTCGGCACCTCTGTGGGCGGTGGACCGTTCTAGCCTGGCAACTTGGCGCCGAGCTTCCGCTGAACAAGGACGAGCGACGCGTCGTCGGAGTCCGTTGTGACGGTGAAGCCCATTTCACGCTCGAGTTCGATCGCTGCGCGATTTTCGCGGCTTTCGATCGACTCGATCGTCTCGATGCCATGGTCGTCGGCATAGCGCGCGACATAGCCGAGAAACTCCCAGCCGACGCCAAGATGCTTGCGATCCTCGCGAATGCAGATGGCGACTTCGCCACGCCGGTCGGCCGGATCGCTGGCAAGCGTTGCCACCGCGATCAGCATTCCGTCGGTCGAAAAGGCGAGAAAATTATGGACGTGCGGATCGTCGGAGCGGGTCATCTCCACCAGTCGCTCATGCGAAACTTCCTTCAAGGCTCCGAGGAAGCGGAAGCGCAGGTCCTCCGGCGTCACATGGGTGAAGAACTCGGCAACGATCGGCTCATCGTCGGGGCGTGCACGGCGCACTTCGAAGCGAAATCCGGTGTGGGTTGTAAGTGTGGTTTTCATTTTCCGCCCCTTTCAGGATTGATGCGCGGGATTGGCTTAAATGGCCTCATTCCCCCATTGCCAGCAGCGTATCGCGCTTGAGAATTTCGATGTTGCGCAGGCTGAGCAGGCGGATAACGCCTTTCTCCTTCAGGCGGGTGAAGACTCGCGAAACGGTTTCGATGGTGAGGCCGAGATAGTCGCCGATGTCGTTCCGCGACATTGGCAATTCCACCTGCCGCAAACCGCCCTGACGCTCCGACATCTCGACGAGGAATGCCGCGACGCGCTCAATGGCGTTCTGACGGCCAAGCACCAGGAGATGTTCCTGCGCCCGGGTCAGGCCCTTGAGCGCGAGAGGCAGCAGCTGGCGGGACATATCCGTGCCTGATGGAGCGCGGAAGGTCCGGACACCGGTTGCGTTGATCGCTTCGGCGAAGAAGTGGTGAGTGGCGTCGGCCTCGAACCCGAAGGTTTCTCCCGCCAGATGGAACGCGCTGATCTGCCTGCGGCCGTCGGCGAGCAGGCGGTAGATGCGGACCGCGCCGAATTCGACTTGGTAGAGGGCACCCGCCTTTTCGCCCTGGGCGTAGATCTCGGCGCCTGCCGAGAAGAAGCTCACCGGCTGCACGGTCGCGCCGTCAAAGATGGCGGCTGGGTTCTGCTGGGGGAGGTATGACGGCAGTTCGATCTTGGCGGAGGCGTACATGGCTGTGGTCCCGGTTGATCCGTGACAACAGCAATCGCGCAAAACCGGCAACGCCGAAATTCGGTTATGTCCCTACGGGAAACTACCTAGAGCCGAGCTCGAGAGCACCCGATCGATCCAGGTCTTGCCGTCCTAGTTGCGCTCTCTGTGCGATTGACCGCGATCAAGGCTGGCATGCCTCGGCAAGGCAACTATCGAGTCGGAACCAACCATCCAACCAAGGGAATTTGGTCATGACCTCCGACACCGTCGAAATCTGGGCTGGGATACTCGGCCTTGCCTATATTGCCGCCTTGGGCCTTTATTCGGAAATGCTTTCCGCCCGGAAGCGCAGTCGCGTTGCCGCGAGCTACGGCTTCGGTCGCCACACCAGGCCGCGCGCGGCGAGGAGCAAGCACTCGCGATAATACCGTTCCCCGTCGGACAGAGCGTTTAACTCCTCATTTCGAGGATACGTCATGAAGGCAATGGTATTGGAGAAGCCCGGTTCGCCGTTGAAGGCTATGGATCGCCCCGACCCTACGCCGCGACCGGGCGAAATAAGGCTCAGGGTCGAAGCCTGCGCCGTCTGCAGGACCGACCTGCATGTCGTTGACGGCGATCTGCCGCGGCCGAAGCTGCCGCTTGTGCCCGGCCACGAAATCGTCGGCATCGTGGACCTGGTTGGCGAGGGCGTGTCACAGTCTCGGCTTGGCCAGAGAGTAGGCGTTCCGTGGCTGGGACATACTTGCGGGCATTGCCCTTATTGTGTCGCCGGTGCCGAGAACCTTTGCGATCTGCCTTTTTTCACCGGCTACACACGTGATGGCGGCTTCGCCAGTCATGTCGTTGCCGACGAGCGTTTCGCCTTCGATCTCGACGCCACGGCGGATCCAGTGTCGCTAGCGCCACTCCTATGTGCAGGGCTGATCGGCTGGCGCTGTCTCAAGAAGGCGGGCGGCGGCAGGCGGCTAGGGATCTACGGCTTCGGCGCCGCCGCGCATATCATCACGCAAGTCGCGGTCTGGCAGGGACGTCAGATCTTCGCCTTCACGCGGTCCGGCGATGCTCAAGCACAGGAATTCGCGCGCTCGTTGGGCGCTGTCTGGGCAGGGTCGTCCGAGGAATTGCCCGCTGCCGAGCTCGACGCGGCGATCATTTTCGCCCCGGTCGGCGACTTGGTGCCAGCGGCTTTTCGGGCTGTGCGCAAAGGCGGCCGCGTGGTTTGCGGCGGTATCCATATGAGCGACATCCCGCCGATGCCTTACCGACTTCTCTGGGGAGAAAGAGAGTTGGCTACAGTCGCCAATCTTACTCGCCGTGACGCGGAGGAATTCTTCCCGATAGCGAAGCGCGCTCAGGTGCGCACGCACACAAAGGTCTATCCGCTGGAGCAGGCCAACCAGGCGCTGGAGGATTTGCGGATGGGCAGGCTGAGCGGCGCAGCGGTTCTGCGGCCATGATGCCTTGGATGAGTTGGCCGGCCAGTTTGACTTGGCGCAAGGACAGCACGCGACCGCGCAAGCAGGATAGTGGGAATGTAAATGCTTGTCCTGCCACCCGGATGGAGGATCGTCATGAAGACCATATTCAAGCTTGGACTTGTCGCAGCCATACTCATCACCTGCAATACCGGCGCCGTTCGAGCTGCTTCACTCGTCAAGGTCTCCCTTTGGGACAAAGGCGCAAGTACTGAGATGCCAATCGGCCTCGTCTATGCGACGCCAGGACTGGACATGACAAAAGCCACCATGGGCATGAAGGTTTCGCCCGGTGCGGTGAAAGCCGGAAGGGTCACCTTCAAGGTGAAGAATGATTCCAAGGATACCGTTCACGAAATGATCGCGATGTTTCTCGCCGACCCGAAGAAGTCCCTTCCTTACATTGACGCCGAGAACCGGGTCGACGAAGAAAAGGCAGGCGACAAGGGCGTGGTTTCGGAACTGGATCCCAGCAAATCTGGATCATTTGACCGTTGATCTGAAAGCGGGAAAATACCTGCTCATCTGTAACGTGCCAGGCCACTACGGCGCCGGCATGTGGGCCGAATTTACAGTTAATCCATAGGCTGGTGGCTCTCGGCTGAAATCCGCGACCGCCTTAGCTTCGCAGCTTGGGTGAAATCGCCAGTTTCGCTCGAAATTTAGGGCACCCTGCCAAGAAGTGGCTCGGCATTTGTCGGCCGGAGCCAGCACTCCCGATTGCTCTCGCGATTGTTACGGCCACCGACCTCAAAGCCCTCGCTCGCCGAGCAGACGCATTTGCCCGATCCACTTCGCCCGTTTCGCCTTGCTCGTGCTGGCGACCATGCCGAACAGCGTTTCCCTTACTGGCCTGATGCCGACAAAGTTGAGGATGCCGCGTCGCATGCCGGCTATCCCGTGGCTGAGGAACCAGATCCGGTAGACGGCCGCGGGCATTCCCATGGTCACGACCAGGCGGGCGGAGCGACCACGCAACAACGATTTGGCGAAACTCTCGCCTTTGGCTGGGTAGGCGAACGCCGTGCCTGGTCGCATCACCTGCTCGAGGAAAGCTTTCAGCATCGCCGGCACTGTGCCCAGCCAAAGTGGGAAGACAAAGACGAAATGCTCCGCCCAGACGACCGCCTCGGCAGCTTCCTTGAGACTGTCGGGGATCGCTCCGTGCTCGAACTCCTGCATCGTCCGAAGGAGCGGAATGTCCAGCAAGGCCAGATCGATCCTGCGTACGATATGGCCCGCACGTTCAGCACCATCGGCGTAAGCAGAAGCCAGGGCCCGGCAGAGCCGCTCCGGTGATGGATCGGGGTGGCCGATGACAACGAGGATATGGCGAGGCACCACTTGGCTCCTACCAACCAAGAAACTGCTAGGGCCGTTCCACGCGGGCGACCTGGTAAGTGTGCATGGCTCCGTTGCGCCTTATCGAGACATACTCGCCGGTCACGAAGCATTCGTCGTCGAGGTGAAATCCGGCCTCGTCGTCACGGTCGCCCTCGGTATAGTCGAAAAACCATTGTCCGCCCGGCTTGCGGCGCAAGCGCCCGACAAGATCGTCTTCGCCGGCTCGGAAATGGCGGACGCGGCAGAGCGCCTGGTGTGATTTCCATTCCTTGGCGTCCAGTCGTCCTTCGTCTGTGAGCGGTGCCAGCACATCATAGCCTTCCTCGCGGTCGCCTTCCGGATGGCCTTTTTCGCGAGCAAGAAGCAGGCGGATATTTCTGAATTTGGGGGTGAGGTCGTGCAATGCGGTCATGGCAAACTCCTTCGAGGCCATTCCTATCGCAGCGTCCGAGCTGGGCCTTGATCAAGGTCAAATGGCCTGACTTCGCGAAAGGTTAGCTCGTGCCTGTCGGAATATGCTCGCGAACCCAGCCAACGATCTGGCTGGCGCTCATCGCGCCCGAGATTCGCGCTATTTCTTTCTGACGATGAAACAAGATCATCGTCGGGATGCCGCGAATACTCAGTCTCGCCGCGATAGCCTGCTCTTTGTCGGAATTCAGCTTGACCAGCCGAACGTGAGGCTCAAGGGCCTTGGCGGCGGCTTCATAGGCCGGCGCCATCATCTTGCAGGGACCGCACCAGGGAGCCCAGATGTCGACTAGCACGGGCAGACTGCCGCGCCCGACCTGGCGATCGAAGTTTGCCCCATCGATGTCCTGCGGCAATCCCGAAAATAGCGGCGCACCGCACTTTCCACATTTCGCGTCGGTGCCATTCCGGCCGCGCGGCACGCGGTTGACCACCCCGCATTTGGTGCAAACCACCAGATTCTCCTGCGACATGACCTTTCGGCGCTCCTATTTCCGACTGTGCCCTAAACGCCCCTCGCCAAGCGCACGCAGCGCATTGAGGATGACGGCGACGTCTATCCCCTCCTGAAGCAACGCGCCTGCCACTGGCGTCAGGTGCCCCATGGCGGCCGCGATCATCGCAGCGCCCGAAAGCGCCAGTCCCACAATGATGCTCTGCAGGGCGATACCGCGCGTGCGCATGGCGATCCGCAACGCCTCCGCAACCGGCTGCAGGCTATCGGTCAGCACGACAACATCGGCGGCTTCCGATGAGGCCGTACCGCCGCGAGCTCCGAGCGCGACGCCAACGGTCGCCGCGGCAAGCGCAGGAGCGTCGTTGATGCCGTCGCCGACCATCATCGTCGGCGCCGTCGCCTTCTCGACCTTGACCGTTTCGACCTTGCCCGCCGGCGTGGCATCGGCAAACACGGCGTCGAATTTGAGCGAAGCGGAAACTTTTTCGGCGGCCGCGCTGTCGTCGCCGGTGAGCATGACTATCCGCGTGACGCCTACCGCACGCAAAGCGCCAACCGTTTCGATAGCATCTTCGCGTATGGCGTCTCCGAATGTGAAGATACCGGCAAGTCGGCCATCCAAAGCCACGAACACCCTCAGCACTTGCGCGCTCCGGTGCCGTTTTTCAGCACTTTCCGCCCATCCTGGCAGCGGCCCGCCCCCAAGAACGAGCGGCCTCGACCCGGCGGCGACCGACATCCCGTTCACCAGACCCTTGAGGCCTTCTCCACGATGCTCGCGGACATCACAAGGTTGGGAAAGCGTTAGCTTTCTACGGCGGGCGATGCGGACGATCGAATCCGCAAGGACATGGTGGGAGGCCTGTTCGAGCGAGGCCAGCAGCCGCAGCACTTCATCGGCTTGCCGATCTGGAGCGACGTCGATCTCGATCAGCTCGGCGCCGCCCAGCGTCAAAGTTCCCGTCTTGTCGAAGATTGCGGTGCGTATCTGGGCGAGCGCCTCCAGCGCCGCGCTGCCTTTCATAAGAATGCCGGCGCGGGCAGCGCGCGATACGCCCCCGATGAACGCAACCGGCGCCGCGAGGATCAGCGGGCAAGGCGTGGCGACCACCAGAACCGCGAGCCCTCGGATCGGGTCACCCGAAAGTCGCCAGGCGATACCCGCGAGCAGGAGAGTGACCGGAAGCAGGAGCAGCGCGAAACGATCAGCGATGCGTATGAATGGCGCTTTGGCCGTTTGCGCTGCCGCGACCATGCGCACGATCGCGGCATAAGTGCTGTTGTCGGCGATGGCCGAGGCCCGCATGAAAAAGGCTTCGCCGGCATTGACTGTGCCGCTGCGCAATGCGTCGCCGGTGCCGCGACGCTCCGGCAGGGGCTCGCCGGTGACTGTCGATTCATCCAACACGGCCGAAGCGTCGATCAGGAATCCGTCGACCGGCAGCAACTCGCCGGCGCGCACCAGAAGCTCGTCGCCGACCGCTACTTGCTCGATCGGAACCGTCTCGGTGCCCTGTGCGCATTTACGATGCGCGACGCGCGGCGCCCTATCGGTCAGCGCTCTGAGATTACGTTCCGCCCTACCACGCGCGAAGTCTTCCAGCACCGTGCCGCCGGCATACATGATGGCGACAACCACCGCTGCCAGAGCCTGCCCCAGCAGCAGAGCCGCCGACATCGAAACCAGCGCGATCGCGTCGACGCCGATCCGGCCGATCCAAAAATCCCGCAAGATGGAGATGGCGAGTACGACAACGACCGGCAGGGTCGCCACTGTCCAGATTGTGTCGGGCGAGAGGGGACCAGTACCGCTCCGCCACACGCCCAACCCAAGCGCCAGACCTGTTGTGGCGATGAGCAGCAGCGCGCGGCGCAATGCGGACTCGTCCATGGCGTCAGCCATCAAAGTTCGCTGATCAATTCCTGCAGCGCCCGCCATGCGAAATGCGGATTGCAGGCGCCGAGGATCATGTAGGGCTTGAAGTCGACGCCCAGCTTGACCTTCATCGTGTGCTGGATATCGATCCTCGTCAGGATGCCGAAGCCCTTGCCAGCAAGCTTTTTGGTGACATGTTCGATCGCCGCGGCAAACGGCATGTCGAGGTTTTTGCTGAAATAGTAACGCATAGGAGCCTCCTTCGACGGAATACGTTCGCCCGCAGAGCAGCTTGGTCGCAGCGTCGCTTTAGCTAGCCGCAGGAGGCCGGTGCCGCTTTGATCCAGCGCAATGAATGCTCGCCGCCTTCGGTGAATGTGGCGGCAAGGAGTTTTCCGGGATGACGATCCGAAATCTTGAATACGCGATCTCACCGAAATCCGTCGTTGTCGTCGGTGCGACCGGGCGCGAAGGCTCCGTCGGTCGCATTGTCCTCGAGAACATCGTCGGCGGCGGCTTCGAGGGAGAGATTTGGCCGGTTAATTCCAAACACTCGCAGGTGGCCGGCCACCGTTGCTACGGTAGGGTTGCCGACCTGCCGGGCATTCCCGATTTGGCTGTGATCGTTACCCCTCCCGACACCGTCCCCGCTATCGTGCGTGAGTTGGGCGAAAAGGGGACGCGAGCTGCCGTCGTCATCACCGCGGGGCTCAATCACGCCAATGGTCTGCGCCAGGCGATGCTCGATGCGGCCAAGCCCTCGCTTATGCGAATCATTGGGCCGAACACCGTCGGGCTGATGGTCCCTCCAGCGAAGCTCAACGCCAGTTTCGCCCATATGGCGGCGAGGCCCGGGAACATTGCGCTGATCTCGCAATCCGGCGCGATCGCCACGTCGCTGATCGACTGGGCGGCCGAGAACAATGTCGGCTTTTCCCGGATCATTTCCCTCGGCGACATGGCGGACGTCGACGTCGGCGACTGCCTGGACATGCTGGCGGGCGATTTCCACACGCGCGCCATCGTGATGTATCTCGAAACGGTACCCAATCCGCGCAAGTTCATGTCGGCCGCGCGGGCGGCGGCGCGCCTCAAGCCGGTCATCGCAATCAAGCCTGGCCGGCACGAACAGGCGGCCAGGGCGGCGGCGACACACACAGGCGCGCTTTCGGGCGCGGACAGGGTGGTGGACGCCGCCTTGCGACGGGCAGGGGTGCTTCGTGTGGATGATCTCGCGGAGTTGCTCGATGCGGCCGAGACGGTCGCGCGCCACGCTCCCCTCGAGCGAGCACGCGTCGGCATCGTCACCAATGGCGGCGGGGCCGGCGTTCTTACCGTCGACAAGCTCGTCGATCGTGGCGGCGAGTTGGCTGAACTTGCGCCTTCGACGATCACGCGGCTCGACCATCTGCTCCCGTCGACCTGGTCGCGTGCGAACCCGATCGACATCGTCGGGGACGCGGCGCCGGAGCGCTACGGGGCGGCGCTCGAGGCCTTGGCGGCGGATCCGGGAACGGACGTCGTCCTGGTGATGAACTGCCCCACCGGACTTGGTTCTTCGGCAGGCGCAGCCAGGAAGGTGGCCGAGCTCGGCGACGAGGGCGAGATCGGAGGAAAACCGCTTCTGGCGTGCTGGCTGGGCGAGCACACCGCGCGAGAGGGCCGGCGCGTCCTGACGGAAGCCGGTATCGCCTGCTTCGAGACGCCGGAGGACGCCGCGATCGCGGCGTCCTATCTCAGCAAATGGTCGCAGGCGCAGCGGGCGCTCCTGCGGACGCCCTCGAGCCAAAGTGATGACCGGGCCGACGGCAAGGCCGCCGCACATGCGATTTTCCGGCAGGTGGCCAGCGAAGGACGGCGCATGCTGACGGAGCCGGAAGCAAAAGCGGCGATAGCCGCCTACGGTATCGCCGTGCCTGGAACCATTGTCGCCGGCACCGTCGCGGAAGTGGCGCGGGCAGCCGGCGAGCTTCTCGAAAGCTCGGAAAGAGTGGTCGTCAAATTGCTGTCGAAGATGGTTTCACACAAGTCCGATGTCGGCGGCGTGGTCCTCGACATCGCGACCGCCGAGAAGGCGGCGGAGGCCGCCCGGTCGATCGAGGCACGCTTGAGCGCGCAGGCGGCGGGGTCGAAGCCGGACGGCTACACCGTGCAAGCAATGGTCGCGCGCAAGCATGCGCAGGAACTCATTTTGGGCATGAGCGTGGATCCGATGTTCGGGCCGGTCATTCTGTTTGGCGCCGGCGGCATAGCTGTCGAGATTGTGAACGACACCGTGATCGCCCTGCCGCCGCTTGACGACGTGCTGGCCGCAGACGCGATCGACGCGACCAGAATAGGCCGCCTGCTTGCCGGCTATCGCGATCGCAGGCCAGCCGACCGAGCCGCGATTATCGCCGCGCTCAACGGTCTGTCGCAAATGATCGTCGACTTTCCCTGCCTGGTGTCCCTCGACATCAACCCACTGCTGGCGGACGCAGAGGGTGTGATTGCGCTCGACGCCCGCATCGAAATCGACCCGCGCCGGGTGGATGAAACGGCGCCAAACCCGGCTCTTGCGATCAGACCCTATCCGTCAGGATGGAGTCGCGATCTTCTCTCCGACGGCCTCTCCTTCCACATCCGGCCGATCATGCCGGCGGACGTAGCGCTCTATCCTGCGTTCCTGGCCAAGATTTCACCCGATGATCTGCGGCTACGGTTCCTGTCACTCCGGAAGAACTTTCCGGATCAGATGCTGAAGCGGCTCACCCAACTGGATTATGATCGCGACATCGCCTTCGTCGCGCTGGAAAAGGACACGGGAGCGCTGGCCGCAATCGGCCGGCTTTCCTGCGACCCCGATCACAGGACCGGCGAATATGCCTTGCTCGTTCGGTCGGATCTTCAGGGCCATGGCCTCGGATGGGACTTGCTGAAACAGCTCATCGACTATGCGAAGGCTGACGGCATCGGTCGTATCGAAGGCACAATCCTCAACGAAAATTGCAAGATGCTCACAATGTGCCGGGAGTTCGGCTTCTCGATTGCGCACCATGCCAGCGAGCCGGGCCTGTCTGTAGCGAGGCTGGAGGTCAGCTAAGCGACGGCAGTGTTTATCTCATCCTGTCTTTCTGAAGCTGACCGCGGTTGAAGCCGTGCCTTCCATCAAGGCCACCATCTCGGCGGTGATTTCGGCCACCTTGCGGTCCGCCTCGATCTTGCGCCAGGTCAAAGCACCGGCGTCGCGCTGCAATTGCCGTGACAGGATGTCGACCGTGGCATCCGACGGGCCGCCCTTGCGCTCGCCGACCCGGCGCCAAAGCACGGACGGATCGGCGGCCAGCCAAAATCCTGCAAACGGGACATTCGCCTCGTTCGCGGCGCGTTCGACCTTGTCGCGATCCTTCGGTTTGTCGAATACCGCATCGGCGACGACGGAGCCGCCTTCGGCAAGGATCAGTCCCGAACGCCAGGCGATCTGGCGATAGACGCGTTCAGAGACGCCGGGCCGGTAGGCCTTGTCCGGCAGTCTTGTTTCAGCGGGCACGCCATGCATTGCCTTGCGGATGCGGTCGCTCTCGACGATCCGGGCGCCAGGCGGCGCGCCGATCTGCGGTGCAAGCGCCTCGGCTATCGTCGTCTTGCCCGAGCCGCTCAGACCACCGATCGCGATGAGCCGAGGCGGCGTTTCGGCAAGCAGGACTTGCGCGAGCTGGAAATAGGATCGCGCGTCGGCGACCAGCTTTGTTGAGTCCTGGCTGCCCTCCTCGACCTGTGTCGCGGTCACGTGAGCACGCACCGCCGCCCGCACCGCCATGAAGAAGGGCAGCAGGACGAAGCCGTCCTCGTCGTCGGCGTCGTCGAGATAGCGATTCATCACCAGATTGGCGAACTCCGGAAAACCGCGATGCCACAGGTCCATCAGCAGGAATGCGAGATCGTAAAGGACATCGACGGTGGCGATCTGATCGTTGAACTCGATGCAATCGAAGAGGCGAGGCTCGCCATCGAAGACGCAAATGTTGCGCAGATGCAGGTCGCCATGGCAGCGACGGACCCGGCCTGTCGCCTCGCGCCGGTCAAGCAGAGCGGCATGGCGGGCGAGGGCGGCGCGAAACGCCGCGTTGAGCGTTTCAATCTCCGTTTCATCGAACACTTGGCTTGTCGCAAATCCGGCTGAATTGATTGCCAGGACGCCGCCGATGTTCGCCGATCCGCCGGCAGCATGGATCACGTCGGCACTGCGGTGGTATCGCGCAATCATGCGCGCCACATTCGTCATCAGCGCGGGGGTCAACGTCCCTGCGGCGGCCATGCGATCGAGGAGGTTCGACTGATCGAAGCGAACCATCTCGATAACGGCATCAACCAGTTCGCCCGATCCATCCAAGGCAAGCTGGTCTCCCGCGCGTGTGATGCGGTGGACACCGAGATAGAGACCGGGAGCCGTTCTGGAGTTCAACTCCACTTCCTTTTCGCACGCGGCGACCCGCAATTCCGGCGTCGAAAAATCGACATAAGGCAGCTTGACCGCGCGCTTCATCTTGAATGCGCGTTGGCCGACAAGGAATATCCGGGAGATGTGGGTTTCGATCGTCTCGACGGGACCAGCGTCGCCATAGGTGGCGGGGTCCTTCAGCATGTCGACCACGGTGTCTTGGTTCTGAACGATCATCGCCTGTCGCCTTGACTTTGGTTGCCTTATCCTTCGAGTCGCCAGCTCCGCGTGTCGTGCTAGCGCTGGAGCGTCTTGACGTAACCGGCGAGGTTTTGAATCCGTTCCGTGGTCACGGCCTCCCCACCGTAGGGACCGTATTTCTTCACGTCGTCAGGCAGGAACTGATTGCCCCAGACCGGCATGTCGCGCTCGCCATGCTCCGGAACGAGGCCGCGGCCGTCGATTGTCGCGTAGACCCGCCAGTAGGGGAACTCCCCGCCATTGCGCCTCGTGAGCGTGGTCAAATTCGCAGGGCGCTTCCGCAACAATTCAGCCATCGGTCCGTCACCCCTGCCGTCCACGCCGTGGCAGACGGCGCAGGAATTCAGATATTCCTGCTCTCCGTTGCTGATCTGCTGTGCCGCCGCGGCGCTCAGCGTCAACGCGAAGAAACCCATCGTCGTCCGGAATCTCATTTGATCCGCCTCCAGCCTTTGGGTCAGGCTAAGGCGTTCCGCGCGCGCAGACGTTGATCGGGATCAATCTCGAGTAGGCCTTGCCGTGTTGCCGTTGGTCATTCCTCGTCTACTGGCCCGATGGCTGGGCGCTGCGCCCGGATCGAAGATCCACAGAAACGATGGCTCGACCTCGCGGCTCGTGCCGGACACGGCCTCCCTTACGTTCTCCTCATCACGCTACCATTGAGCGGGTGGTACGCCGCCTCCCGGCTGGCGAGAAACGGGCGCGATCCAAAAGTATCTGCGCCTTCAGGATAACTGGGCTGAAGCCTTTCGATCCTTCGGCTGAGAATTGCGCTTGATTGATAGTGGCGAGGTCCAGCTTGGCCGCCGCTGTCCCGCCGCAAGTGAGGGCAAGCGCCGCAGCCGCGACGAGAAGGAGCCTGACCATCGATGCACTCCACCAGAACCAGTTCGTACGACGCAGCAAGGCCGATATGGTTCACCGGCCCCAGTCTAGGACCTGCTCCGCAAAACCCCGCAAGCCAGCGAGCGCCGCCTCGCCAGCTGGCAATTTGCAGCTGAGGCGGCGGCGCGGGTCTTCGCTGGCCTAACGTTTGGCACTCAACCGTGCGCCATTAAACCTCTCAGCCATGCGAGAACCTTGCTGCCTCCAAGCGTCCTGCGCACCCTGCCGGCCGCCCAGTCGGCCCGCATCGTGGCACCGGCGTGGCAACTGCAGACGATGTCGTGCAACTGCCAGTCGGACAGTTCGAAGAAGCGCTTGGCTTCGCCGTAAGTGTCCGATTTCAGGCCCGATTGACGCAGCAATGAATCATCGAAGGCAACCGTGATCGGCGACCCGGTTGCCCGTGCCTCTTCGCGGAGCCCGGAGTTAAGATGCTCGGTACCGGTGAGCGCGGTCAGGCAGCGCGACGGATTCATTTCGAGCAGTTCCGCCCACCGTTCGATCCGCTGCTCTCTGGTCATCAGCAGGGCCGGCGCCATCGGATTGATGTCGGCGATCGACTGCAGTTCCTCAAGTGTCTGATGTTTCATGACTAGCTCCTGTTCTTAGTTTTGTTCTTAGCTTTCAGCGGCGTCCGCAGCCTGTCGTCTTCGACCTACGGTCTTCAGCTCGACGTCCAAGAGCTCGCGGCCAGGAGATCATGGGCGCAAGCCGCTCGGGTTGCCCAAGCGACCTTCAGCCGACAGCACGCAGCGGCATATAAAGCGAAAGAACCGTCATCGATCTCTAATGTTCCAACGGCAGGGACAGATTTCGTGCAGCCGGCCGCACACTGGCTCAAGCCAGGGCAGATCGGCGGTGTGAAGCGTGTGCGCGGGGACGAGGAGGCGCGCCACGCATCGCTTCAGGACTTCACGGAAGGGCCAGAAAAAGCCCTGCAACAAAACCTAGTTTCAGCGGCTCCTTTGTTTGGAGGAACCCATGTGGCCGACATTCGATAATGGGGATGAGCGCACGGCAGGTTGACGTTATGTGTCGAGGCCGACTCGAACCGCTCGCCAAGCAAGGGCAAGTGCTCTATGCTCCCATCTCCTGCGGTATCGAGATAGGTTGTCCTGGCGGGGGCGTTCCATGTTCGAAGTCGTCGCATTCTGTCGAAAAGTGCGCGCGAAGGCCGCAGCCTTTAGCTTGGTCCTTGCCGCGCTGTTGGGCTTGCTGTTGCTCGAACCGCACGCCGCCAACGCCGCGCCGAACTGGACGCTCGATCCTGACGCCTCGGTGCTCACCTATCAGTCGGTCAAGAAGAACACGATCGTCGAGACCAACAAGATCAGGAATATCACCGGCACGCTGAGTTCCGCCGGTGACGCCAAGGTCAGCTTCGATCTCAATTCCGTCGACACGGGCGTCGACCTGCGCAATGTGCGCATGCGCTTCCTGTTCTTCGAAACATTCAAATATCCGACGGCCGAGCTGACGGCGAAGGTCGACCCGGCCGCATTTGCCGACTTGCCGGCCAAACGCCGGATCAAGGCAAGCTTGCCGTTCCGGCTGAGCCTGCACGGCGTCGATAAGGATCTGGAGGCGAGCGTCGTCGTAACCATGATCAGCGACACTCAGGTTTCTGTCGCCTCAGAGGCTCCCGTCGCGGTGCATGTCGAGGATTTCGGCCTGCTGCCGAACGTCGACAAGCTGCAGCAGGCCGCCAATGTGACGAACATCGTGCCCACCGCCTCGGTGTCCTTCGACTTCGTCTTTGTCGCCGACGGCAGCAAGCCGGCCGCGGTGCAGACAGTCGCTGCCGGCACCACCGGTGTCGGTCCCGTGGCCACCGACGCCGCGAAGGCCAATTTCAGCGACGAGGAGTGCCTTAACCGGTTTGCCGTGTTGTCGCGCACCGGCGCCATCTACTTTCGTCCGGCCAGCGCCCGGCTCGATGCCAAGAGCCGTCCGCTGCTCACCGAAGTTGAAGGTGTCGTCGGCAAATGCCCGACCCTGAAGGTGGAGGTCTCCGGCTACACGGACTCGGACGGCTCGCCCGAGGCCAACAAGGCACTCTCCGAACGGCGCGCGCAGGCGGTTGCCGATGCGCTGGTCGCCGGTGGCGTGCCGCGTCAGCAGATCAGTGCCGCCGGCCATGGCGAGGAGAGCCCGGTTGCCGCCAATGACACGCCGAAAAACAAGGCGCTCAACCGGCGGATCGAATTCTCCGCCACGAAGCTTGCGAACTGAGGTCGGGGTGGGTTCCCGTACAATCGCGTATTGCGCCGCCTTGCTTCACGGCGCCGGCCTTGTCGCGCTCGTCCTGCTTTTGACTTTGACGGCCGCCAGTGCCGAGCGCCGTATCGCGCTGGTGCTAGGCAACTCGCAATATCAGCACGCCGCGCCGCCGCTCGCCAATCCTGCACGCGATGCCCAGGCGATGGCCGATCGCCTGCAGAACCTTGGTTTCGAGGTGGTCTCCGGCTTCGACCTCACCAAGCAGCAGACACAGACCACGGTCGCCCAGTTCGCCAAGCAGGTGCGCGGCGCCGATGTGGCGCTGTTCTTCTATGCCGGCCATGGCCTGCAGGTTTCAGGCAAGAACTATCTGCTTCCGGTGGATGCCGCGCTCGAGGACGAGACCTCGCTCGACTTTGAGGCCGTGTCGGTCGATTTCATCTTGCGCCAGATGTCTCGCGAGACAAGCATAAGGCTGGTGTTTCTGGACGCATGCCGGGACAATCCTCTGGCCGATGTGCTGGCAAAGACCGCCGGCATCAAGGGTGCAAGCAGCGGCCTTGCGGAAATTCCGATCGAGAATGGCGGCGCCGGAACGCTCGTCGCCTTCGCCGCCAGTCCCAACCAACTCGCCTATGACGGGTCCGGCGACCACTCGCCCTTCACGACGGCATTGCTTCAGCACATTGGGGAATCCAATGTCTCCATCACCGAAGCGATGAACAGAGTGACCAGCGACGTCTTCAAGGCGACCGCCGGCAAGCAACGCCCCTGGATCAATGTCTCTTTGACCACCGAGGTCGTCCTGCACAAGGTCGATCTCAACGCGCCGTTGATCGTCGGCGAGGCGAGCACTCCGCAAGCTGAAGCCGGATCCGACACGCGCAACACCGGCGCTTCGCCAGGCCAGAACACCGACCAGCTTGCGCTTGATACGCTGCGTGCGAAAATCCCGAAGCTCGCTACCGACGGCCCTATCCTTTTCGATCGTCCCGTCAAGTTCGGCGACCCGGCGATCGACGGCAAGAGCATCGCCCAACTGATCAAGAGCGAACCGCTTTTCAGTCCGGTGGAAGGCCTCGACAAATCGGTCTGGGAAGGCAAGCACTGCGACAACTGCCATGAGTGGAATGAGGTCCGCCTTTGCGAGCAGGCGAAGAATTTCGCCGCCAACGACGTCTCGGTCCTGCGCCTTCAGCATCCGCTTGGTACGCGCTTCAAGGTCGCGCTGGCCAGATGGGCGCAAGGCGGCTGCAAATAATGCCGGCCTGAGGCCAGCAATGACGGATGGCGCGTAGGGATCGGCGAATGCCGTTACGCCTCCATCTCCGCCATCTGGATGCCCATTTCGACAAAGGCCGAAAGCACGGAAAACCGGTCCGCCAGCGAGGCGCGGGCCAACCCGGCCAGAATTCCGGCATTGACGGCATGAGCGGCAGGAAATCCGGTCGACACCATGTCGAGGGTCGGGTCGCGCCACACCGCTGCCAGAGCGATCCAGGCGGCCGGTGTTGCCGGCGGCAGGTCAAGGGAATTGCTCAGGACGGCTTGATGGTGGGGATTGTCAGGTTCGCCGACGCGGTCATGGACAAGCGCCAGCAATTCGAGATCCCGGTCCGCGAGGAGCTCGGCGAGATTGCTCAGGCACTCATGTCCCCACCAGACGGCGGCTCGCTCGGGCAGAAGGTAGGCACAGAACGTGACTGCTTCTTCCGGCACGCGCCCGGCAAGCAGGGCTCGGCAAAAATCAAGCGGCGGCTGGCCCGTGGCCAGCGATTTCATGTCCCTGGCGATGGCGGGACAAGCAAGAAACAGATCCCGTGCCGTTCTGTATCCGAGTTCATTGGCCATGGCTGCCACACCCCAAGAACCACCAGAACAGCACTCAAGCCTGTGGCCGAGCGCCGGTCAAGCGTCAGTCGTTGGCAGATGGCGGCCACGAGCGGCATGCGTTTGTTCACAGACAATCGCTTCCCGATTTGATATGATGCGCGCCAGCGAAATCCTCTTAGACAGGAGTGACGGTCATGCGATGGGGCAGTTCAGCCTTGGCATTGGCGGCCATGCTTCTTGCAACGCACGTCTTTGCCGATCCGCTTCAGAAATCAGAAGACATCGTCAAGTTCTTCGCCGGACAGTCCGGCAATCTGGGTGCCGCGCGCGGCATCTGCGTCGGCACCGAGGAAGAGTGCAAGAGCAAGGCCGAGAAGACTGGCTCAGCTGCACAAAAGACCGGTCTCGACATGATGATCAATTTCGCCCTTGATTCCGCGCAACTCGACCAGACGGCGCGCACCGAACTCGACGAGTTCGCCAAGGCGCTGAAGGACAATCGGCTGAGCACGTTCAGCTTTGTCGTTGAAGGTCATACCGATGCAACCGGCCCCGATCGCTACAACCAGGACCTGTCGCAGCGCAGGGCCCAGTCGGTGGCCGCTTTCCTCGAAGCGAACGGCGTTGAATCGGCGCGGCTCGAAGCGATCGGCCTGGGCAAGTCGCACCCGCGGGTCGCCAATCCTTACGATCCGGTCAACCGGCGCGTGGAAATGCGCATCAGGACCGAGTAAGCGGTCGCCGCCAGGCCGATCCGGCAACAGCGATAGCGGCAAAAGGGAACTCGTCCAACGCGGGTTCCCTTTGGCTGACTATGATCAATATCTCATCGCACCGCCGATCACGACGCCGCTGCCGAAAATCAGCGCCTTGGTCAGGAAGTCATTGTTGTCTCTCCGCGGCGGCTCGTCGCGCATCACAGTCTCCCTGTTGCGCCAGCGCTCGACGATCTGCTGTCTTCGCGGTTTCCGCTGCGCCATCGGTTTCAGCGTGCGGGTCTTGTGCACGACCTGTTTCTTCGGTGGTGCGGTGCGGACCTGGTCGGCGGCCGAGGTGCGAACGGCTGAGCCGGGATTCGCGTTCGCATCGTTCGTGTCGAGCGACGCGACCTGCTTGCCCGCCTCGGGGCCCTTCAACTGGTCGATGTCGAGCCTTGCCACCGTGGCGAAGCGGCCGCTTGGAAACTGGTCGAGATAGGCCTCGTAATAGGGAATGGCATTCTTTTTCGAAGCCTCATCCCAAAGCCGCTGCTCAACCTGCCAGGACGGCGGATCGCTTGCGATCGGCGCGGGGGCGGGCGAGGCCGTCGTCCTGGCTGCATCGGCGATCGGCGCCCCCGCGGCCTGTGCCGACGGCTTGCCAAGGAAAACCTCGCGTCCCAGCGATGCGTTGTGCCATGGGCGCTGCCGGCCCTGCGTGGCTTCCGTCACGTCGCCGCGCACGCGCGTCAGCGCGCTCTGAATCTCGACACCGGGTTCGGTCAGGTGCTTGGCCAACGCCAGGGAGTAGGGGCTGTCGACGCCGTCGCCGTCGCCGTCGAAAGCGATAGCGCCGGGATCGGTTGCGTAGGCGATCAAGACACCGCCGGTGCCGACGCCGTCTGCCTTTGCATCCACCGGCGCGAGGCCGGCGCCAAGCGAGCGGCTCTTGGGCAGAGCCGCAGCCAGGGTACGACCCAGCGGATTGTCGCGGCAGGCATCGAGAATGATGATGCCAACGGCGGGATCGGCAGGCAGCGCCGCCATGAACTCGTCGATCTGAACCGTGCGGGTCTTGAGATAGGCGGGCGAGGTCAGGTCGGCATCGACCGGTATGAGATAGTTCTTGCCGTCGACCTGCATGCCGTGGCCGGCATAGAAGATGACCGCGAGGTCGGCGTTGTAGGATTCTTCGGTGAATTTGCTGATCAGGCCATGCATACCGGCATTGTCCTGGTCGACACCTTCGATCACGTCGAAGCCGGCGTTGCGCAACGTCGACGCAATCAGGTGGGCATCGTTCGCCGGGTTGGGCAAGGCAACGGCGTTGACATATTTGCTGTTGCCGATGACCAGCGCGACACGCTTGCTCTCGGCTGTTGCGGCCTGGACGCCGAAGGCGGCAAGGATGGAAAGGACAACTCCGCTCAAAAGGATGGCAAACAGTTTCATGGATCAGCCCTCCTGCCCATCGGGGCACGCTATGGATCTCTGCGCATGCTCAATTCGTCAGCGACGAAGTCGCTTCGGCCAAAAATGGCTCTCAGGCTTGTGTAGCCCCGACGACAGCTTAGGTTCACCGGATCCCCCGGCTTCCGCAGATATTTGTCGAAACCGATCGACCAGGCGATCGTGCCGCCTTTGAGCCGGGACGGCCACTAGAACCGTTCACCGTTTCACGGAAATGGTGAGCCGTTCTGTTCACACTTTTCCTGGAATTGCTCAGCCCGGCTCAAGCGTCTCTTGGATTGAATTGAGCAACGCGGTTATCGCCTGCTTGTATTTCTCGAACTCCGGCGACGTCTGCCGGACCTCGGTCGTGGTTGTCGCCGGCTGGCTCTGATCGGTCACCACGCGCGGCACTTTCTGCCCCATTTTCCGCTCGGCCCAATCGATGACGTAGCCGACGGTCTTGCCGGTCAGGAACGGGTTGGCCTGGATCACGGCTGCGCCCAGAACAGCGCTCAATTGCGACGAGCCGGACGCGGCCAGCACCTGGTGTGCCCCCTCCATGCCGAGGAAATGGCAAAGATACAGGCGACCGGCGGTTATCTGGTGGCCGCGGGCGCGCAGATAGGCCTCGCCTTCGCGCGCCAGGTTGCGCACCATTTCGCGTGACAGCGTCGCGTCATAGCGAAGCGCGAGCAGGTCGGCGGTCGAAAGCGATCGGGCAAGGTCGGGACGATAGGTGTTCATCATCCGGATCCAGGTCTTGGTGATGAACTGGCCGGCGCCGGTTGCCGACGAGTTGGGGTTCTTGGCGCGGGCGCTGCCGCCGCTTTCGACATGGACGATCCGGTCGGTCAGCGTCTCGACCGCGGAATCGCCGGGCCCGCCGGAACTGACGGAAACGGCGGTGGCGACGGTGGTGACTGTCCCGAGCGGGTCGATCGCCTCGCCGTTCTCGTAGAGCTCGAAATGCAGATGCGGGCCGGTCGAAAGCCCCGTCGTGCCGATATAGCCGATGACGTCGCCGGCCTTCACCTTGGTGCCGACACCGCTGGCGATGGCGAATTTTTGCATATGCGCGTAGCGCGTCTCGCGGCCGTTGGCATGCGTGATCTTCACCAGATTGCCGTAGCTGCCGCCATCGCCCTGGAAGGAAATCTCGCCGTCGAAGGCCGCCATGACCGGCGTCCCGACCGGAGCCGCCCAGTCGACACCCTTGTGGATCCGAACCGTGCCGAGGATCGGATGCTTGCGCGGGCCGAAGGTCGACGTCATCACCCCGGCGACCGGCGTGACCATGCCGTTGGTGACGTTCAGCGAGCGAACCTGATCATCGCCGGTCACGCAGGCATACTGGCCGTCACTTTGCTGGAAGACGAAGCAGTCGAGGTTCTTGTCCTTACCCAGGACGCCGACGTAAAGCACCCGTCCGGAGATCTCGCCCTCGTCGCGCGGCGTCTGCGAGTAGATCATCACCAGGCGCTGGTCCTCGCTGGCGAAAGCGTCGAGATCCTGTCCCCTCGACAGATACATGATCGCTTCGCCGATCACGCTGGTCGGCACCTTGTTGCGCGCCGCGGTCGAGTAGATTGCGTCGAGCAGCCGGTACTGCCGCTTGGGTCCGCCCTGGTCGGAGGCACCCGAATAGTTGAAGAGGTCCTCGCGAACCCAGGGGTCGACGCCGGAAACGAAGGCGCCCGCTGCGTTGCGCGTCAGCGTGCCGACATAGACGTTCCTTGCGTAGACCGAGACCTGCATCAGCGACATGGTCGTCGTCTCGCGATTCGGCCGGAAGCCGCGCATGGCGACCACGAAACCGGCCTCGAGCCCGTCGCGCTTGAACAGCGCTTTCAGCGCCTCGCCCGCAAGCCTGGCGTCGTCCGCTGAGAAATGCGCGTCGAGCGCCACGCTATCCAGGCTGCGGTCGTTGAGGATTTTCACGAAAGTGTCCTCTGTCGCCGCGAAGCGCTGATATTCGCTGGTGACGGTCGCGACGGTGGTGTTGTTCTCGATCGCGGTTTTCTTGAAGGCGGGCAGCGCTGCCTCGCCCTGGTCGATGGTCTCCCCCCAGCCGGCCTCGGGGTCGTCTGCGTCGGCCTTGGGCGCCGAACCGGCGGGGGGCTCGCCCGCGTCCGGCGGCGCCTGCAGGTCGTTCGCCAGATCGCCCGGTTGGTCGTTGGGCGCCGCAGCAGGTGCGGGCGAGGTCGGTTGCTGATCGTCTGGTGCTGCGGTTGAAGGCTGCCGCTGCGCCTTGAAGAAGGCAAAATCCTCCTGCGTCGACGGGATCGTCGTCATGAACTTCTCGCTGGCGCTCAGCATCACGTCGGACAGAATCTCGATCTGCGGCGAGGCCCCGGAACTGTCGAGTTCGGCCGGGCGCGCAACCGTGTGGCCCTTCGTGGCGGTGTCCGCATCGGGCGCCAGCGTGATCCACATCGGATCACCGGCAAGGTCGATGATGGCCGGCACATAGACCGAGGCGTCGGGCGGCACGTCCTCCATGCCTTCGACGGGATGCAGTTCCTCATCCTCGTCGCCGAACGACCAGTTGTCCTTCGTAAGATAGAAGCCGGTGGCGATCGCGATGACGGTGAGCGTTGCAACGCCAGCAAGAACGCGGCGCCAGAGTTTGCGTCTGCGCTCGGCCAGGCGTGCCAGCTTCTTCTGTTTGAAGCTCGTGTCGATGCTGTGCGTCACGGGCTGTTTCCGGTCAGGAAATAGGTCCAGCGCACCTGCTCCAGCGTGTCGACCTCGACGAAACGCGCCGCGATATGACCGCGCTGCCAGCACTCCTCGATGCCACGGATGGAGAAGCGGCGCCGATCAACGCACATCTCGGTCGATCCGTTGAGGATCGCATGGCCGAACACGTCGGTCGCGTAGAGGTAGATGTAGCGGTTGGCCAGTTCCTCGCGGATGACGTTCACGCATTGGTTGGCGCCGATGGTCCACCAGCCATCGGTCTGGTCGGCATTGTCGACCTTCTGTCCGACGGCGAGGTTGACGACGTCGAGCGTCTGGTTGCAGACGGTGAATTCGGCATGCGCGCTTCTGGTCGAGAAGATAACGAGCAGCGCCGCGCCGAGCAGCGCGGAAAATGCCAAGCGGTCGGAGAAGTCCGCCAGTAATCGAAACCAGCTACGCTTTGTGCGTGACGAAGGCTGGCAAAATGAATGCGAGGGGCGAAGGTCCATCGGCGTTCATATCTATCCGCCGAGCTGGAAATATTTGGCGGTGGCGGAGAACTGCCGGCCGTCGGCGCCGATCTCCTCGAGGATCTTTGGCAAAAGCTCGGAGACCGGTGTCGGTCTCGAGAACATCGCGGCCTGAATGTCCTTTGGTCCGGTGATCACCAGCATGATCTGCGGCAGGGGTTTGCCGGCCGCCTTGTCGGCGGCGCCTAGACCGATCGGGATGTTGAAGGTCGCCTTGTCGGTCTGCGCCACGATGCGATCATCGAGGTTGAAGGCGATGCCCCTGTGGTCGATTAACATGACGTTGGAAACCAACCCGCCACGCGTTACCAGAGTGCCGCTGATCGGCGCGCCATCCGGCACCGATGTCCGGTCGAGAACGAGCCGCGGACTTTCCACACGGTTCCGGTCGAGGACGCGCAGGAAGTTGGTCACTTCACACTGGGGCTGTTCGATGAGACGGACATTGATGTCCGGCTCGAGATGGAACCTCGAGCGAAAATCATTGAGCATCTGCTCGAAGGGCTGCACGGCTGTTGCGAGGCCTTCGATGGCGGCGGAGCTGGCGGTTTGCGATGTCAGCGACGCATAGAAACAGTCGCCGCCGCTGAAGTCGCGCACCCATGAGGCGCGTTGCGCCGCCTCGTCGACCGGCTTCGCCGGCGGAACCGCCGGCTTTGGCACATTGATCGCGACTTCGGTATTTTCGGGCCGTGTGGTTACCGGCGGCTGCGGTTGCTGGGACGGCTGCGCTGCCTGTGTCGGCTCTTGGGGCGAGGTTGGTGGTGTCGGCTCGCTGGCGGCCGGGGGCGGGGCCACCGGTTTAGCCGGCGGGCTGGTCGGCTGCGCCGGCAACCGGCTCTCCGAGGTCGGTGGCGAGGAAGCCTCCGGCTTGGCCAGCTTGGAAAGGATCTCGACCAGGTCCGTTGCGCTGGGTTCTGTCGCCGGCGGGTTTGCCTGCTGCGCCGGCTTGCTCTCTGCCTCCGCCTGGCTTGGCGTGGACGTCTTCGGTGGGTTAGCGGTCGGGTTTTGGGCAGGCTTGGTCTCGACCGGGGGCGCTTGCGCCTGACTGTTGGCCGTGGTTTCGGACGGCGCTGGCTTGCCGACGGGCCGCGCTACCGGCGCCTGCTCAGCGGGTTGCCGTGCTTCTGTTGCCGGCGGCACCTCGGGCCTGGTGGTCGGCATGGGGATTTCGGTAGGCTTGGCCGCCTCCGGTTTCTGCTGGCCCGCAGCGTCCGCCTGGTTCTCGGCCGGCACTGGGGTCTTCACCTGTGCATCCGGTAGGGCAGGTGGGTTCACCGTCTCGATAGTGGCGGCATTTTCGGGTTTTGAAGGCTCCGGCTGAGGCTGCATCGGCGGCTGAGGGTTCGATGCTTCCGGCTGCGGCGTTTGAGCCACCGGCTTGGGGGCTTCAACAACGGGTTTGGGCACCGGCTTCGGTGTCAACGGTTTGAGTTTCTCTTCGGCAGGCGGAGGCGCCAGGATGCCGCTGAAGTAAAGGCCGCCGCCCAACAGGACCGCCAGCGTCACGAGGCCGCCGGCGACAGCCGGCATCCGCGACAATTTTCGCGGCGCAGCCGGCATGGGCGTGCTGGCCGGCGCGGGCGCTGGCGCAGGCCGTGGTTGTGACAGATGCGCCGGTCGCACATGTTCAACAAAGTGCTTTTCGCCCGCGGACGTCGAAGGCTGCGGCCCGGTGTCGGACAGCGCCGTCCAGCCGGCGCGCGGCAAGCCCGCGCGGTCACGCGGACCATACGATGCCGGCGGCAATGTCACGTCGACATCCTCGCCACGCGTTGCCCTGGCGATCTCGGCCATGCTGGCAGGCCGATCCCGCGGATCCGGCTGCAGCATCGCGGCAATGAGCTCTTGGAAATCGGGGTCGATGTCAGACAGGTCCGGCACGGTCCGGCGTTTCTCGATCACCTCGTATTGCGAGCCGCTCATATCGAGCGGCTTTCCGCGCAATGCGGCGGCGAGCACCAGTCCGAGACTATAGATATCGGACTGCTCGCTGACCTCACCGCCATAGAGACCGAGCTGTTCGGGCGAGACGTAATTGTATTTGCCGGCGAACTTCCCGCCGATCAGCGTTTCACCGCCTGCGGTCGCCGACCGGGCTATGCCGAAATCGATGATCTTGGCGCTTTCCACCTGCCCGCCAGGCAGGATGATGTTGTCCGGCGAGAGGTCGCGGTGAACCGCGCCCGCCCGGTGCACGGCGGCGAGCCCCGACGTCAGGCGATGGCAAAGTCGCCGCACTTCTTCCGCCGGCATCGGTCCGCGACGCATCACGTCGAATAGCGACTGGCCGTCCACGAACTCCATCGCCAGATACGGGCGGCCGATCCTCGGATCGATGGTGAAGACGTGATAGCGCACCACTGCGTCATGCGACAGGTGATTGAGGATCGACGCTTCCTTGCGGAACAGCGACAGGATCGTCTGATCGCGGGCGAATTCGGGCAATACGATCTTGATCGCCACATGGTCGCCGGTTTGGATGTTGTGGCCGCGATAGACCTCTCCCATGCCGCCGGAGGCGATCCTCTCGTCGAGTTCGTAAATGCCGCTGAGCTGCGTGCCGACGCCGGCATAGATGTCGTTCGTCGATATCCGGGTCTTGTCGTCGTCGCTCATCTCACCAGGCTCTCCGCTCCGGACCGATCCGAATGGAGCGCGCCGTTGCGACCGCCGCCGATCTTCACGAGTACGATGGTCACATTGTCGGTTCCGCCGCGCGCCAGCACCGTCTCCAGCAGGCTTCGGCACGCCGCTTGCGGCGTTGCGGATATCACTGCGGCTTCGATCTCGGCGTCGCTGACATGCGCCGTCAGTCCGTCGGTGCTCAGGACGAAAACATCCCCCGGCATCAGCTCGCCCTGCTGGAAATCGATCTCGAGCTCATCGCTGACGCCGACGGCATGGGTGATGACATGGCGGCGCGGCCAGGTAAGCGCTTCCTCCGGGCTTATCATGCCGCGGTCCAGCAGTTCCTGGACCTCGGTGTGATCCTTCGAGACCTGAAAGATCACACCGTTGCGGACCAGATAGATGCGGCTGTCGCCGGCCCACAGGCCAGCGAAGCGTCCGTCCATTGCAAGCAAGGCCGCGAAGGTGGACCCGATGGTGATGCCGCGGGATCGCGAGATGTCGCGGATTTCGGAATTGGCGCGGCTCAGCCGGTCTTCGAAGCGCGCGCGAAGGTCCGGCGCCGAGCTTGCAATGCCGATCGTCGCCAGATGATCGACGATGCTGGCCGATGCGACCTCGCCGGCCTCGTGCCCGCCCATGCCATCGGCCACCACCCACAGGCCGGTCTGCGGCTCTATCAGGTAGTTGTCCTCATTGTGGTCGCGCACGCAGCCCTTATGGCTTACGCCGAAGCTTTCGATGGGAAGGGCGACAGAACTCAATTTGCCACCAAGCGCTTCGCGAGCGTCCTCTGTGACCAATCATGGGCGGCGTGCCCAGGCCACTTTGCCACAAGCGCATACGTTAGAGTACCGAAATGAGGGCTGCGGCCGGCGGCGCGCTGGAACACAGCCATGTCAGAACGCCTTTGGACAGCTGAAACCGGACAGGGCCGGCAGCAGGAATGGATTGGCCCCCGGTCCGGTCTGCATCGTGTAAGCGACGTCTCGTCCGCCGATCACGAAGCGAGCTTCGGTGTTGGCGCCATTGGCGGTGATGGTCGCCTTGTCCAACAGACGCTTCAAGGCCCACGGTCCTTCGAATTTGAGAGCGGAGTCGCGGCCTGGCATTTCCGGCATCAGGCTTAGGCTGGCGGAACCGGAGGCAGTGCTGTTCGGCCAGGTCACTGTGCTTGGCGCGTTCCCCGTTTGGCTGCCCTGGACGGTCTGGCCGTCAATGTCGAGAACCGCGTTGTCTGCGTCGCTATTCAGCGAAAAAGGCGTGATGGTGATCGAAACCGACGGCACCGAGCCGCCGGAAGGGAAGAAGGCGCTGCGGATTTCGGCGGCCGCCTGAAATGATTTCAAGGTCGACTTCGCCAGGTCGCGGCTGGAGCGGGCGTCCTGTCTCCAGGTCCATTCCTGGCCGGTCATGTCGATCAGCGGCGCAAGGTTCTGCGCGAAGAAGCGGTCCATCAGCCCGCCCGGCGCGAAGAGCTTGGCGAAATCCGCTATCGAGATCTCTTCGGTGCCGTCACTGACGAAGGGATAGCGACCGTTGACCGCCTCTTCGCAGGCTCGTGTGACCGTCTGGTCGAGGTTCTGGTTGAGGTTGGCCACCGAAGCTTCCGCGACATTGCCTTCAAACTCGTCCGCTGCCGCGTTGACCATGCGCGCAAGCGGCTTCGGAAGGCGCGAGGCGTTTGCGCGCAGCGTGGAGATCTGCAGCTGCAGGTTGGCGTTGACGCGTTCGGTCTGGGAAGGGACATCGGCCGAAAGCTTGAGGCTTTGAAAGATGTCGCGGAAATTCCGCGTCAACGCATCGAGCGGCCGCCGTCCACTGGCGCCGCTGACCAGGGCCTGGAACGGTCGAAACTGTGCCTCGACGCTCGCACCGGCATTCTGCGCGACAGCCGGGTCCAATCCGGCTCGGCTCTGCGACTTGCCGCCAGCGATCTGCAGGCCGATGCGTGCCAGACCTTTGGCCATGCTGGCGGGGTCTTCTTGCGCTGCGCTCTCGCCCTCGGCCGTGGTGTTCTGCTTCGTCAATGCGGTCTCATCGGCGATCGCGGTGAACAGCTGATCGAGAGGCGAGTCCGGTGCGGCGAGGGTGGAAAGCGCGAGATATTGCGGCTTGTCCTTGAGCAACGCCTTGAACTTGAGCTGGTCGAGCACGCGGCTCCATGCGGAAGAGAATTCCTTGCCGTAGCGGTCGATCAGTTCGGGGCCGAGCTTGGGCAGGTCCTGGTCGATGCCGCCCTGTTCGCCGCCTCCGCCGAGCACCCACTGGTCGTTGACGAGCATTTGCGCGATGCGCGAGAGCTGCGGCAGGAAGAAGCGGTTGAAGCCGGCGCGCGTGTAAAGTCCAGGAACGTTGAGATCGGCGAGGTCGCTGCCATCCATGCGTTCGAACAGCAGCTGCGTCTCGGGACCGGCTTTCGCGGCGACGGAGAGGTCCTCCAGCCTTGCGGCGTAGACGGCCGACCTGATCAGCGCCGAAGCGCGGTCGGCAAGGCTCATGCGCCCAAGCGAGCGTTGGGCGGCTTCGATCAGTGGCTGGTTGAGCTCAAAGACGGGATCGTAGGCGTCGTCGAGCGCGAGCATCGCACGCAGATGCTTTTCGAGCTGCGCGCGGCCCTCGCGGTTGTTCTCGCCGGGATAGCGGTTCTCTTCCCAATCCTGCCTCATCCAGGAGACAATCAACTCGTCATCGACCTTCGGAGCCTTGCCGCCCAGCATAAGGTAGATCTTCAGCGGTTCGTAAAGCGCGATCGGATCGGCCATCTTGGCCTGGATGGTGCGCTCGGCCTGCACCAGCAGCCGGGAGCGGAATGTCCGCTCGAGCGCTTGTCGGTAGGCGGTCCTGGAGGCCGACAGCAGCCTCTCGCGCTGGCTGAGCCCGAACGTCTCCTCGATCGGCTTTGCCTGGTCGCCGTTCTCGTAGCCAGCCGGCAGGTTGCGCAACTGGTCGAGCGGGCCGATGACGTTTTCGAGATCAACGTCGGTCACCGTCGTGCTCTTCAGCAGTGAATCGGCGCTGTCGCGATACTGTGCCATCGCCTGCCGGGTGGAGGCGATCAGCGACTTGTTGGCGAAGAAGCTGAGGCCAAGCACGCCGAGAGCCGCCAAGGCCGCCAGCGCAACGGCGGCGAGGCCGCCAAATCTCGCGAGCCTGGCGCGCCGTTCGGCCGCTCGGTCGAAGGATACCCAGCCCGATTCCGGGAAGATCACATTGGTCAGCAGATCGTGCAGGAAGAAGCTCTTGCCGATGCCGGAAAGATGCGCCTGCGAGGTGCTGCCGAAGCTGCGGCCGATCGTGCCCAGCACCTGGTCGAACGGGGTTCCTTCCTGAGTACCAGAGGAGAAATAGAGGCCCCGCAGGCTGACATTGACATGCGATCGAGAGGCATCGAACAAGCTACCGATAAAATGCGCTATCCGGTTCCCCAGCGCACCGAACTGTGCCGGGAAGCCGAAGATGGCGATGCGCGCCACCGGGTCGGCCTCCTCCTGCAAGCGATCGACAACTTCTTCCGCCAAGCGCTTCGCCAGCCCGTCGAATTCGGCCGGCGCCTCGCCGGCCATGTTCCTTGTGCGATCGGCGGTCTGGAACGTCGCGCCCCACACCTTGCGCCTGCCTGCTTCGTCGAATTGGCCGAAATAATCCATGAAGCCGGAGACGAGATCGGCCTTGGTGAAAAGCAGATAGACGGGAAACTGGATCTTCAGCGTCTCGTGCAATTCGCGCAGGCGGCTTCTTATCTCGGTCACATGCGCCTCGATTTGCTGGTCGTCGAGGCCAATGAGATCGGCGAGGCTGATGGCCAGGATCACGCCGTTGATCGGTTGCCTTACGCGGTTTTTCTTGAGCAATCCGAGGAAAGCAAGCCAGCTTGCCTTGTCGCGCTCGCGGTCCGATTCCTGCGTCGTGTAGCGGCCGGCCGTGTCGATCAGCACCGCCTCATCGGTAAACCACCAGTCGCATGACCGCGTGCCGCCGACGCCGGCCACCGGCTGGGCATTGCCGGAGCCCGCAAGCGGAAATTTCAGCCCGGAATTGACCAGAGCCGTCGTCTTCCCGGCGCCTGGCGGGCCGATGATGATGTACCAGGGAATATCATAGAGGAAGTTGCGCTTGCCGCTCGTCCGCTTCAGCGTCGCGATGGCCTCGCTCATGCGCGCTTCGAGCACCTGTGCATCGTCGTTGCGCTCGTCGCTGCGCACGATGGCCGCTTCGAGCGCCCTTTGCGCCTTGCGCCTTTGCCAGAAGCCGATGCCGTAGAACAACGCCAGCACGGCCACCGTTACCCCGATGATGACCGCCCTGAGCCACACGGATCCGAGCGGGCGGGTATCGGCGAAGCGGATCAGCGGTCCGGCATACCAGACGGCGGCCGAGAAGCCGGCCAGGGCGAGCACGCTGAATATCCGCAGCACCCAGCCCATTAGTTGCCGTTCTCCGCCGAGCCGGTCTGCAAGGTCTCCTGTTTCGGGATCATCACGTCGACGCGGCGGTTCTTGGCGCGGCCGTCCGCCGTCGCGTTGTCGGCGATGGGTTCGTCTTCGCCCTTGCCGTCCACGCTCAGACGCGACGGATCGTTCAATTGCCTGGCGATCATCGCCTGCACGGCCTTCGCGCGGGCGACCGAGAGATCGAAATTCGATTTGAACGTGCTCGACTTCTTCGGCTTCACATTGTCGGTGTGGCCGACGATCTTGATCGGTCCGGCTTCGGCGTCGAGCGCCGTGGCGATATCGGCCGCGATCGGCTGGAACTGTGCTTTCAAATCAGCCTGGCCGGATGCGAACAGAAGCTGGTTGCTGATCTCGACGACGATGAAGTCGCCCTTCGTACCGACGTTCAGTCCGCCGGCGGCGATCTCCTGGGCGAGTGCCGCGCGGATGCGGTCGATCTGCGTGGTGTCCGGGGGAGAGGGTGGCGGCGGTTTGGCTTGCACCGGTTCGGCGGGTGCCGCCACGCTGGCGCGTTCAATGGTGACCGGGGTGGAAGGATTGAGCGCCAGCAGCGCGCCGGCGGTTGCATCGCCTTCATCGGTGATCAGGATCCGTAGCCCGAAAAAAGCCGCCGTCACCAGGGTCGCCGCGGCGGCTGCGATCGCCCATAGAGGCAGCCGCCCTCCTGGCCTGGTCATTGCCGCCGCCATGCCTTGCCACCGGGGCGAAATGTCCTCGGCGGCGCGCGGCCTGAAATAGCGCAGCGTGTCATAGACGTCGCGCCGGACGCGCTCGAGTGTGTTCCGTTCGCTGGACAATCCCCGATACTGGCCCTCGAACCCCAGCGACAGGCAGGCATGCATCAATTCGAGCAGGTCGTAATGCGCTTCAGGCTTGGCGAGGAGGTTGTTCAGCGCTTCATAGAAGCCGGTGCCTGTCGGTCGTGTGTGGAAGAACCGCGCCACCAGACTGTGCTGAAGCCAGGTTTCCTTGTTCGGCCAGGGCAGGTTGCCGACGAGATCGTCGGCGGTTTCGCAAAGCGCGAATTTCGCGATCCGTGCGTCTTCTTCCCCAATGCCGGCTTTGGCGATGGTGTGGTCAAAGGTCTCGATGGCGTCTGCGATATGCTCCGCCAAGGCCGCGGCTTGCCGTTCGACCGGTATCAGCCGTAGCTGACCGAACAGCATGAGCAAGGGGGCTGCGGCGGATAGGATAGGATTTGTCGCGGCATACTTCACGCCAGCTGAGGCGTCGAGCAAGGCGTCCTGCTGCAACGCCGGTGCCGCCGCGGGCTCAGCCCCGTGGCCGGCTTCCTGAAAGACCACGGTTCCGGACGACCAGCCGGGGGGCATTTGTCGGCCGAGGCCGGGGTCGAACACTGTCGATTCCCTGGCGGGTGATGGCGCACCGGAACGACCGGGAGCCACGCGCGGCTTTTGTCTTGGCCGTGGTGCGCGGATGACGGTTTTATCCGGCGGCTCGGAGGGATCGTCCTTCGAGCTCATCGGCGCACCACCGTCGAGGTGCGCGTACCAGGCTGGGTATCAACAGCGAGCCGGATGGAAAGACTGATCTTGCCGAAACATGACATTCCTGCACACGCCCCAAGCCACACCGCTTTGCCAGCCAGGCAAGCGCCCATGCGCTATCCTAGTCGCACGGCAAGCCGATTGAAATCGGAAAGCAGGATGATCAAGGAAGCGGCTTCTTCCACGGCGTCCCTCACACAGCCCGTAAGAGCGTTGCTGACGACATTTGCCGAGCGCGGCTATTTCTGCTTGCCTGCCTTGGCGTAGGCTTCGGCGAAATAGGCGAGGAAGACATCCAGCATGCCGTTTTCGTGCTTGTCCTCCATCGTCCGCCACGTTGCGACGAGCGCGTCCCAGGCCTGGCTTTTCCTGGACGAAAAGGACGCAGGCGGGATTCTTTTAGCGATCGCCTCCGGCGACAGGTCGTCGAGCAGCCGCGAGAGCGCGGCCTGCATGGCGGCGTAGGTTGCGATTTCGTGGGTCTTCAGGTCGCGGAACGCATCCTCGATGCTATGCCTGGCATCGAGATAGCCGGCCCGGCGCTTGGCAAACATGATCTCGAGTATGTCGTCGGTGCCCGGCACGAATTTCAGCGGGTTGTTGTCCTCGGCACTGATCATCGTGCGGTGCGCGCTTTTGGCGAGCACCTTGGCCGCCGCCCGCGCCTTGAGCAGCAAGGACAGCTGCTCGACCGTGGTTCTCAGCACCGCACCGATCTCCGCAGCGACGTCATGCGGGTCGCGCGACTGCAACAGCTCCGGCGATAAGCCGGCCGCCCTGGCGATATCGCGCAGTATCCCGTCCGCTTCCCCCGACTGCTTGACCGGGACAGCGGGGCTGGGCTGCAGCGCCGAAGACGTCGGCACCGGCGTTGACCCGGCCGGGCGCTGCCCCGCTGGATTGTGGAATGGCGCGCTGCCAAGTTCCAGCGGCCTTCCCGTCGAGGGCGGCAACTCGCGTTGCGTTGAACCGGTCCTGGCTTGCGGATGGCCGGTGGCGGCGCGCTCTTCGTCGACCGAAACGGCGACGACATAACGGCCGATCAGCAGCCGGTCGCCTTGGGTCAGCCGATGCGGCGCATTCATGCGCTGGCTGGAGCCGTTGACGAAAGTGCCGTTGCGCGAGACGTCATGAAGCCAGAACGAGCCCGCCTGATAATGGACTTCGCAATGCCGGCCTGAGATGAACTTGTCGGGGTCGGTAAGTGTCCAGTCGCAATTTTCGCGCCCGATTTCGAAGCTGCGGTCGCGGGCGGCATAGCTCGCCGAAATGCCTGGCGGCAGTCTGTCAACATTGCTGATCTGGAGCGAAATGAACATTCGACGCCACTGGCAAACCTGAAATCCTAGGCATTCTAGCATCTTGCCAGCGCAGTGGGAGAGGTGCGCTTCACATGAATGCACGCCACGGTTTAGACATTGCTTCTGTTTGGCCTCCAACAAACATATGGTAGGCTTGCAGAGGTCCGATGCGGTGAATTCGAAAACCTCCCGTGCGTGATGCAGTTTACGGAGCGGGGGCTTCAATCCATCACACTGGCGGCTGCGTCGAGGAGGGGCACACCCCATGGCGAACGAACGTGCCACGGTTGTACACACGCCGGTTGGCGCCGATGTGCTGACCTTCACCCATCTCGTCGGTCGTGACGAGATCAGCCGAAGTTTTGCTTATACCGTCGGGTTCGTCAGCAAGAGCCGAGACGTCGATCCGCTCAAGATGCTGGGCGGCGTCGTTTCGGTCGAAGGTGAATCCGATCCAAAGCGTTGGTTCAGCGGCCTGGTGTCGGATTTCAAGCTTACGCGCATAGAAGACCGGCTGGCCTACTACGAGGCCACCGTCAGACCGTGGCTCTGGTTCCTCGGAAATACCACCGATTGCCGCATTTTCCAGAACATGACGGCTGTGGAGATCGTCGAAAAGATCTTTTCGAAATACGGCATCGCAAAATTCGAGAAGCGCCTGCAGGGCTCGTATCCATCGCGCGAATACTGTGTCCAGTATGACGAGAGTGATCTCGATTTCGTACAGCGGTTGTTCGAGCACGAAGGCATTTTCTATTTCTTCGAGCATGATGAGGACAAGCACACGCTCGTGCTGTGCGATGCGATGAGCAAGCTGAAGCCGGCTCCAGGCTACGAGAAGGTGCTTTATAATTTCGAGGGCTATGGCTCGCGACGCGACGTAGAATACATCACCGAATGGATCCCGGGCAGTGCGGTGCGGCCAGGCGCCTACGCCCATACGGACTATGACTTCGAGAAGCCCGGCGCTGATCTGATGGCGAAGTCCGCCCAGCCCTTCAGCCACAAGGAGGCTTCGGGCGAAAACTACCGCCAGCCCGGAGCGCATCTCGATGTCGGGCGCGGCGACACGATCGCGGGGATCCGCCGCGAGGAACTTCAGGCAGTGCACCATCGCAACACCGCCGTCGGTACGGTGCGCGGCCTTTTTTCCGGCTGCAAGTTCACGCTCGAAAGCTTTCCGCGCGACGACCAGAATACGGAATATCTGGTTGTGAGCGCCGAATACCGCCTGTTCGATCCGGGCTACCGGACCCAGAACGAAGCCCACATCGAGAATTTCAAGGTGGTGCTGGGCGTAGCGCCCACGAAATTGCCCTATCGGCCACCGCGCATCACGCCCAGACCGATCATGCGCGGCCCGCAGACGGCAACGGTGGTCGGCCCTTCGGGCGAAGAGATATTCACCGACAAATATGCGCGGGTGAAGGTGCAATTCCACTGGGACCGCCTCGGCAAGAAGGACCAGAATTCGTCCTGTTTCGTGCGCGTGTCTCAGACCTGGGCTGGCAGCGGCTGGGGCTTCATCCAGATCCCGCGCATCGGCCAGGAGGTCATCGTCGATTTCATCGAGGGCGACCCGGACCTGCCGATCATCACCGGTCGCGTCTACAATGCCTCCGAGATGCCGCCCTACGCGCTACCTGCCAACGCCACGCAATCGGGCTGGAAGTCCAATTCCTCGAAAGGCGGTGGCGGCTACAACGAGCTGATGTTCGAGGACAAGGCCGGTTCCGAACTGGTCAATTTCCAGGCGCAGAAGGACCACCATCTGCTGATCAAGCACGACCGCAACAAGACGGTACAGCACGACCAGTCCGACCGCATCGACCATGACGCCAAGCACTCCGTCGGCCATAACCTCGACGAGGACGTCGGCAACAACAAGACCGTCAAGGTCGGCGTCGACCAGACGACGAACATCGGGTCGAACGACACCGAAACGGTCGGCGCGAACCGGTCGCTAACGGTGATGGCGAACGAGACGATCCACGTCGTCGCCAATTCGACGGAAAACATCGACGCCAGCCATTCGCAGACGGTGGGGCTGGTGCAGACGGTGACGGTCGGCGCGGCGCGCGTCGATACCGTGGGCGCCACCGAGACACGGAGCGTCGGCGCGGCGCAAACGAATACGATCGGGGCGTCGCGGAGTGTGACGGTGGGGGCGGGGCAGAGCCACGATATCGGGGCTGCCGACAGCTGGAACATCGGCGCGGCGCAAACGGTTAATGTCGGCGCCGATCAGAGTTTCACTGTGGCAGGCGAGCATGCCTCCGAAATCGGCAAGGGCCGCACCACCAAGGTGGCTAATGATGATTCGACTGAAGTAGGCGGGGCGCGCGCGCTCAAGATTGCAAAAGGCAGCGCTGTCGAAATCGGCGAAGACGGTGCCATCAAGGTGGGCAAAGCCCTGCTGATCGAAGCAGGCGATTCCATAATGATCAAATGTGGTTCCGCTGGAATTGCTTTGAAGAAGGACGGAACGATCACGATCGAAGGAAAGGACATAACCATCGTAGGTTCAGGTGAGATTGGCGTCAAAGCCTCGAAAGACATCACCATGAAGGGCAGCAAGATCAATCAGAACTAGGGCTCGTTATGACGAAGGCCATTGGGAAGACCAGGATCGTTGAAAAAATCGAAGGCGTGGTGATCGGCGTCTTCCTCGGCTTCGGCGAGGATGCGCCGCTGGTAGTTTTTCCGGGCAATCCTAAGCAGATCGCCATTCCGGCTCGTAGTTTGGCGGAGCTCAACTCATCAATGATCGGAGCTGAGGTGGCGTTGTTGTTTCAGGAGGGCGATCCGGAACGGCCGCTTATCGTTGGCCGGATCGTTGAGCCAGCGCGCAAGGTGGCGCCAGCACAGGTTATCCGCGACGGCGAGAATGTGAAAATCGTCGGCGACGAACGGATCGAACTGCGCTGTGGCAAGGCCACGATCATCATGGAGAAGGATGGCCATATCACGATACGTGGAACCTATCTGACCAGTCACGCCAGCGCCGCAAACCGTATCCGCGGCGGATCCGTGAATCTCAATTGATGCAAGTGCCTGTCCTCCCGGAAATAGTCCGTCAGCACGCTGAGATGGCGGCGTTCCTATGGACGGTGTACGACTATCACCTGCTTCATCCAGACGAGAACCCTGAGATGGACGAGGTGCGTCTAGGGCGCCTTGTTGCGAGGATCGAGGCGCATTTGGACGGCTTGCGGGTAGCAGGGCCTGAGGGGCTAGCGATTGCCGCAAAGGCATATGAGGCGTTTCCGGAAGCGGGCGAGCTCTTCGTCCTGCGCATGCTCTCCGTACCCGATCCACCGCGCATCGCGGCGCTCGACCTCGAAAAAGTTCGAGCCTTTTTGGCGGCTGCAAAACGATAGTTACGGACGAGGCCCGGCGTTTTTTGCGCGGCAGCTTCTCACAAGAACCTTCGAGACATGTCGATTATGCTGGCATGAAGACCGTTGTCGTATCCGAACTCGAAGCCGGACCAGCTTGACCCATCGAACAAGAAGACTTCTTTCCAACCAACCACAACCATGAATTCGGGCGATGCCTGCATCGCATACCCGTAGCCCAACGCCCTGAGAGGAGCGAGCTTCAGCCCCTTCTGGACATAGAGGCCATACTCATCGTCACCCCAATAGCGCTTGCCCTTGAACTCGCAAATTGAGAAGAAATCTCGGTCAGGCGCTTCGATGGCCGTAAGATCGTCTTCGAGGTACCGGAAGCAATAGCCGTCCTCGCAGCCTATGTTTATGACCCCGTCCTCGGCGACTTGAACCGCATTTATCGAGCGATTGAAATTTAGAGGAATTCTCTTCCAACCATTGCCAGCAAGACGAAGCAGCGTGCCATCGTCTCCCGCCACGTGAACAGGCCCGTTACTCGCGCTATGCATGGCCCGCAGGAAAGATTTGGCGATCGGCTTGATTGTCCGCCATGCATGGCCTTCGGCGACACAAACGGTTCCGTGCTCGCCATACAAATAAACCGCGCCATCCTCTTGATGGTAGAGTTTGTTAAAGAACAGGTCAGGGGTTCCGCTGGCCGCATGCGCAGTGCCGTGAAGGAAATGGGTCGTACCGCCGATTTCCAATGCGACGTGGTCGATTGGGGTAGGGCTAACATGCGCAAGGATAAGATTTGGAACCTCAAGCAATGTCTCGTAGCGAAGTGTCTTTCCGTCGAAAAGGACTTTCAGCAGGTATGAGTGCCCAATTTCGTCGTTTTCGTCACTAAGCTGGACAGAGACGCTGAAATATTTCCCCTCCAGATGAAATCCGCTCATTACCTCTAAGTCGATCTGATCGGGTCTGAGATGGGAGAAGGGATTTTTCGAAGGCATCACAGACGCTCCTAGCGCATCGTGTACATATCGTTAAGTTCTTCTTGCGTTTTCTTGGGAACGACGACACTCTGAATATATGCCATAAAGATCATTTTGAGGCATTTTTGAACATTCTCTCGCGTCTTTGGGCTGGCGTTCTTGGTTTCCTTGTGATTGACTGTAACAGCTTCGACTGCCTTGCTGACGCCGCCCCTCAATTTCGGTGGTTGCCCCTGATTGAGCCGCCTGGTGTTGTAGTCGCTCATCATGTTGGTTTTTAGATTGTGCGGAGAGCCCTTCTTGCTCCCTTTTCCTGTTTGATACCCACCACCTTTCTTGTGTTTGTACGATCGAATACAGACGCAAGGCGCGGTATTCTGGTCGTAATTCCTCCATTTTGGATATGAGATATTCTTAGCACGATCGCTCTGAAAATATTCATTGCTGACAAAGTGTTCTGATTCATACCCGTCGGGACATTTCTTGTCTTCATGGGCATGCAGCCGCATGTTGTGCTTTTGCAGAAGGGTTCCGCAAGTCACGTTTCCCATATTCACTGTCAGGATATGAGCCCACGGGACGGCTGCGGTCGCGGCGGTCGAGGCGTGGTTGTTGGTCGACAGATCGGTGAACCGGATGACCGGCTCCCCATCGAACTTCACGTCGTTGGACCAGGAATTGAAATACTCCTTGCCGGTGTTGGTCGAGGTGATGATCCCCTTCTTGGCCGCGCATCCGGCCTCGTCGCCACTGGTCTTTGAAAGGTCGGACTTGTTCTTGATGTTGACGGTTTTGCCGGAAATCTTGACCGTTCCGGTACCCTGCTCGGTGTCGCTGGACACCCCGAACAGGGGGTACGGGACAGGCACGCCAGGAGGCGTTGCCGGATTCTCCGGAGGCGTGAAGCAAACGTCCGGAAATGCCGCAATCGTCTTGCCATCGCTTCCCTGGCCGGAGATTTCCAACCCATTTGCGAAGACGTTTCCCATCAGACGGCCCGTCCGGTGAAGACGGCTGCCCCGCAGGCGCCCGTGTCGTTGGAGGCTTCAACGAGCACGGAATCGCCCATGGCATAGCCCTTGGCCGCAGCGGTGAATGCCCAGCCCAGCATCAGCGGCACCACGGCAGCCCCGACATTGCCCAGGGTTTCGCCGGGCGACCAGATATCCATGAATTCGCGGCGGCCACGGGTCAGACGCAAGGTGGCCAGGGCGCTTTGCCTGAACCAGTACTTCTCGCCGATCAGGTCGGAGATGCGATAGCCGACACGATGCATGGCGATACCGGTCTCCTCAAGCGCGGTCCGGTAGGCAGCGGTCATGCCGTCACCCCGCGACGCCAGATCGTCGGGATTGTAGATGAAGGCGGGCTCTCGGCTGAGCCCGAGGCCTTGAAGGCGAAGACTGCCGAGCGTTGGTCGGGGGGAGCAAAGGATCGCGGCGGCCGCCTCGCCGGGGATGAATCCGTCCGGATTGTCGGGCACCAGCAGTCGGTTTTCGGCAAAGTAGTGCGTGACGGTGCCTGCAGTCAGGTAGCTGTCGACGCCGACGATCATCACGAAGGGGGCATCGCTGGCCGAGAAAATTCTGCGGGCTTGTTCCAATGCGACCAGCCCGGAGGGACGACCATGCGCCACGATCCGTGCTTTGTTGGGACTAGTCAACTTGGTAATCGAGGCTATGCGAGAGAGCATACGCTGTCCGTCCGGGGCCGGCCGGCCGGGGCGATCGTCTTCGGCAAGGCATAGAATGAGGACGGCGGAGCCTCGCGCTTCCGGAACGCCGGCAAAAGCTTCGGTGATCGCCATCGCGGCAAGGTAGGCCATGCGCTTCTCGCCGACCCAGTCACCGGGCAGGGGGACGGGCGCGCCGATGAGCTGATCGCCGCCCGAGGCGAGAAAACCTGTCTCCTGAAATCCGTCTATTCCCGCTCGCATCGCCGCGCACGACGACGGTGCGCTGAGACCGACGGCGGTTACCATACCGATCGAAACGATGTCGATCGCCGCGCTCATACAGCTTCATCCTCGGGCGCGACCCCAGCAGCGCGAACATAATCCCGGCCGGTGGCTCGCGCTCGCAGCATCGACTGGGTCGGCGGACCGATCCAGCATTCGGTGAAGTCGAGGATCGTGCGGTGAATGCGCTGAGATAGGCGCCAAACCAGGGAGAAGCAGCGGTTCTCTGGGTCAAACAAAATGGTGTCGGGAAGGATTTCTCCTTCAAATGAGAGCTCTCGCTCCCTGAAGAGCGTCATCGGCAGTGCGGTCTGTGGCAGGCGGAAGCCTACCCGGCCCTCAGGGGTCAGGTTCACGAGTTGCACTTCTTCACCGCCCTTCGGTAGCTCGATCTGCTGGTCGGGCGGCGCCATTTGGAAATAGCGTTCATCGAAATCCGGAGGCAAGAATGGGAAAATGTTGGCCACCCAGTTGTCATCGTAGGTACCGCCATATTCGATCCGGCCGGGCCAACCACGTCCCATAGGGCCGAAACTCATTGGCTTGTAGTCGCCGAACGGGGAGCGCATGTCCTCGCCAATTGCCTGTGTGTTGGGCAGCCGCAGGCCTGGGACTAGACGCTGGTTCTTGGTGCGCGACCATCCGGTTCCGACTGGGTTGTATCTATAGCTGGCGGGAAGCTGGTCCTCCGGATCCAGCCTGTCGACGCCACCCCAGGCAACGTCATAGGAGATCGGCAGTTTCAGGAAGGGTTGCGGCGACGTGGCGGTAAAGACCGGACCAATGGAGCGCCATTCCCGGTGGCCGACGACCTCGAACAGCTTCGACCAGTTGCCGACCTTGATCCCGACCGGTATGCGCTCGGCTGGTCTGCCGTTTGGCGCATAGGCGCAGCCATTGGCGATGACATCGCAGCGTGGCTTGCGGAAGGCAAAGTCGGTCTCCCACAAGGTTGCCGAATAGCCAGGCACACCGGTTTGCGTGTCGGCCATGACAAGTGGTATCTGCTTCGCCGATTTTTGCACCGGCCCGCCAGGCGTCTCGGGAAAGTCGAACGTGCCTTTGACCACCACGACAATCCACTCATGGGCGTCCTTGTCCGTGCCCACAGTGAACTGATGCGGAAAGCCCATCTGGTTCCAGATCTGCATCAGCTGGTCTCCCAGCTTGCGGCGAAGATCTGCTCCAGGGTCGGCTGCGGCGCTTGCTGATCGACATCGAAAATATCCGTATGTGCCGTCCACGCCACGAACTCGTCGATGAGATCGCCCTCGCCATCGATAAGCGGAACGGGCAGGGCGGCCAGTGCCGCGTCGAGTTCGTCGGGTGTCAACTCTCCTCGCTGCGCCGCCAAGGCGAGGGTTTCGATGCTTTCGAACCATGCGTCCGCAAAAGCCAGCTTAAGGGGCGCCTCCGGGAGCCTTGCGACGACGCTCAATGGAAATTGCCGGCCGACCCTGTCGGCGCTTTGCAGTAGGATGCCGGCCGAGGCGCCGAAGGAACCAGGCCCGCTGAGGAAACGCAGCGCAATGTGCTGCGGCCAGGTTTTAAGTCCGAACAGCGGCACGATATGCTGCGCCAGCCAGCGGTCCCATCCACGCACGAAATCCGCCGGCAGCCGCCGGGTCACGAAATCGCCGGTGGCGGGCATCTTGCCATAGAAGCCGGGCACGATCAGATCTGCGGCGGACATGTGAACTTCTTGAACATTTCGAGCGTGTAGGGGTTCTCGACGCTGGCGGCTTTGAGTTCGAAATCGGCCCACATCCCCTTCGTGCCGAGCCGCAGGCTATAGACGTCGGTGAGCTTGGTCGCGGCGAAGCGGCCGCCGCGCAGCATTCTGAGCCACGCCCAGCTGCCGGTCTCGTTCAGCATCACTTCGGGCGAGCCGTCGACCGGCTGGAAGGCGAGCGAGATCACCCCGGTGCCATCCTTGCCGGGCCACGTCATCGGTTGCGGCCTGGTGGCGTTGTTGTAGTAGACGAGGTTCTGGCCATCGAGGTTGAGCGTGACACGCGCCACGTTGGGGGAGAGGTCCTTGGGCTCCAGCGTGAAGTTCATCACCGGGCCGGTGCCGCCCGGAAACAGATCGTCGCGGATATGCCTCGCCTGCTCGAACGCTGCGAGTGCCGCTGGGTCGAGGCCGAAATCGGCACGCCATTTCCACGGCTCGCTGGCGGTGTCGACATAGTTGATCAAATGGTCGGTGGTGAAGGCATCGATCAGGCCGGTCGGCCCGAACAGACGTTGGAAGTCGCGCACATTGACATCGACCGCGCTGTCCGGGCTGAACGGATAGCGGTTGTTGAGCGCCGCCTGGCAGAAGGGCAGTATATCGGCCCGCCAGATGGCGTTGAGCTCGTTGGTTACGGCTTTCTGCGACAGCCCGCTGGTGTCGCCGGCAATGCCGCCCAGCCACTCGTTGATCGGCGAAGGCAGGATCTGCGCCTGCCTGGCGACGGCACCCGTCAGTTCGGCGAGGCCGCCCTGCTTCTTGATTGCATCCTGCGGGTTGGGATTGGCGGTCACCGTCTGCAACACATTCGACAGCGCCGTCAGCGCCACGACGGCGGCGTCGAGCGCCGGCGGCTGGCCGTCGACCTGGGCGATGGTGCCTTTGAGCGGCTTGAAATGCTCGGCAACCAAGCTGCCGGTCATGTCCACCTGGTTGGCGGAGCCGGCGCGCGGCAGGAGCTTGGCGCCCGAGGTCACCACCTTGCCCAGCTTTCCGAGTTTGCTGAGCAGCTTGGAGCCGGTCTTGGCGGCAGCGCCACTTTTGTCGTCGGCCGGCGCATCGTCGGAGCGGGTGAGGTCTGTCTCCTGCACCACTGCCGTCAACAGGCGCTTCAGCGCGGAGTCGGCGCTGGAAAGATCCTTAAGGTTTTCACTGGCGATGTTGAGATCGGTAAGCGGCGCGAGCCGCATGTCACGCAGGAAAGAGTCCCACTGGGCGATATAGTCGTCATAGTAGAGCTTCAAGATGTCCTGCGAGAGCGCCGAGACCGACGTCTCCGAATTCTCCGAGCAGCCACCGGCAAACACCGCGCGATCGAGGGCCGCCTGTCCCGCTACATCCTCGACCCGGTCGAGGATCGCGTCGTGGAAACCGGCATAGGTGTAGGGGCCAGGAACACCGACGCGCAACGTCTTGTCGGAGCGGCGCGCGAACACTTTGGCGCCGTTCGGCCCGGCAAAATTGGCCGGCACCCATTCCTTGATGGCGGCTACCTCCGGGTCGGCCAGGAGCTGCTTGTAGGCGCGCTGCGGCAGCGAGATCGTGCATACAGTCTTCAGCGCCTCCGCGACCAGTGCCTTGTCCGGGGCGATGTAGCTGTCGTCGACGGCCATGCGGCGGATGGCTGCGATTTGGTGCTCTTCGGCGTCGGCCGTGGGGAAAGGCGGTGCCGGCGCGAATTGTGGCAGGCTGTTCACCCACCAGTTCTGGACGAAATCGGTGTCCATCTGCGACAGGCCGGTCATCATCCGGTAGGTCTTCAGCGCGCCGAGCATGAAATCCGGATCGCGGATTTGCCGCCACATCGTGGCCTCGAGCAGGGCGACCATATGCGGCTCGAGCACGTTGCGCAGCGCATGGTCGTAGGTATCGGTCTGTGCGCGCACCAGCTCCGGCGAAGCGGTCGGGCCGAGCAGGTTATGGACGGCGCCTGGCGGCGGCGTTCGGGCGGTCGCCACCGCGTCCATCGCCGCCAGCGCGCCATCCATGGTCGGCTGCTCGACCGCGGCCGGCGTGGCGGCGACTTGGGTGAGCGGCCCTTGCAGGGCTTCGAACTGGCCGGCCTGTTCGGTGATCGCATTGCGGTTGTCGAGGTAGGACCAGGTGAACAGTCCGCCGGCCAGCAGGGCCGCGAGCGCACAGGCGGCGGCGGCGCCGCGCCAGATCCAGGCGCGGCGGCGCTGCGCCAGCGGATCGAATGTGCCAAGGCCAGCCTCCTTGAAGATCACTTCGGTGAGAAGGTTCCTGAGGAAGAAGCTTCGCTTCTCGACGCGCGCCGCCGGCATGGCGCGGCGCGGCGGCAGCCCGAAGGACGATGACAACGCCGCGGTCAGGCGGTCGATGGGGGCACCTTCCTGTGTCGCCGATGTCAGATAAAGGCCGCGCAGCCACGCGGCTTCCTCATAGCGGCTTTCGCCGAACATCGCCTCGATCAGCACCTGGATCGGCCCGCAGAGGCTCGCCAACTGCGCCGGAAAGCGAAAGATCTCGGCGCGCGAGCCAAGCTTGTCCTCGTCTTCAAGGCGCGGCACCAGCCTTCGCTCCAGCTCGGTGCCAAGCCTGGCCAGCTCCGCCTGGATCATGCCTGCGTTGACGCGGGCATCCAGCGCAAAGGTGGTTCCCCACACCTGCTCGCGCGCACTCGTCGACAAGCCGCCGAAGAAGGCTTCGAACCCTTTGATCAGGTCGGCCTTCGTCAGCATCAGGTAGACAGGCAGACGAATCTCCAGTCGATCGTTGAGCTCCGCCAGTCGGCGGCGGATCTTGCGGCCGTGCGCCTTGATTGCTTCGTCGCCCTCCGAGAGGGCATCGATCGACAGCGCGACGATGACGCCGTTGAGCGCACGCCGGCCCCGGTGCTTCTTCAGAAGGTCCAGGAAGCCCAGCCATTCCGCGGCGTCGACGTCCGGCTGGCTCTCCTGCTGGACGTAGCGGCCCGCGGTGTCGATCAGCACCGCGTTCTCGGAGAAAAACCAGTCGCAGTTGCGCGTGCCGCCGACACCCTGCAGATCATCGGTCAGATCGATTGGAAAATTGAGGCCCGACTGGCGCAATGCCGTGGTCTTGCCGGTGGCCGGAGGCCCGACGATCACATACCACGGCATCTCGCGCAGGAACTTCCGTCCGCCGAGCTTGCGCCGCTTGAGCTCGGCCATCACCTCGCCGAACTTGGCGCCTACGGCTGCAACGCTCTCTTCGCCGGGGGTGAGCTGCTTTTCGGCCACGGGCGCCGAGATTTCGGCGACGAACATGCGGTTGGCGCGGATCGCGCGCCGTTGCGCGATGATCAGCCAGATCAGCCACAGGATGATCAGCCCCGCGATGATGGCGATGCGCACATTGTCGGATTCGAACGGCGCGTACGGGCCGACCTGGACGATCGGGCCGAACACCCAGATCAAAAGCGAAAGCAGCGCAATGCCGATCAGCGTCCAGAGAAAGCGCGAGGTGATGACCGCCCAGAGGAAGCGCAGGATGAACATCTCAGAGCCTCTTCTCGACCAGGACCTCGACGCGCCGGTTGAGCGCGCGGCCCTCGCGCGTCGAGTTGTCGGCCACCGGATCGGAGTCGGCGCGGCCTTCGGAATGGATGCGCTCCTGTGGCACGCCAGCCTGCACCAGGAGGTCCGCTATGGTTTGGGCACGTGCCTCCGAGAGCCGCTGGTTGCTCGCGAGCGGGTTGGACCGTTGCAGGCCCACATTGTCGGTATGGCCGACGATCGTGATGTTGCCGATCAGCTCCTGATTGGCGAGGATCACCTTGGCGATAGACTGGATCAGGGGCTCGTAGCCCTGCGACAGTGTCGGCCGCGAAGACTGGAAGAGCTCGGGGTTGGAGGACTGGATGATCAGCTTGGCCAGCGAGACGCTCTCGGTACCGCTGAGCGCGCCCTTGAGGCTCGCCGGCGCTTCGGCCTTGAACGCGGGCAGCAGCGCGAAATCGACCGGCTGTGGCGGTTCAGGTGCGGGCGCATCCTGCTTGGGTGCGGCGCGGGTAACGTCCGCGCGCGAGGCCGGCGGCAGCGTGCGCACGAGGGCGGAGAGTTCGACCGCCTGGCTGCTCAAGCTCATCGACAGACCGATATAAGCGACGGCGGCGACGACAACCGCGGCAAGTGCCATCACCCAGATCGGAACGATGAAGCGCTGCGGCTCGTCGGAAGCGATCACGCCTTTCCAGTTCGGCGACAGCGGCGCGTCCTCGGCGTCCGCATTGCGCAGGAAGCGCGCGGCTGCCACACGCACGGCATTGAGCGAGCGGTCGCCGGCGCGGCCGGGCACCCGATACTTGCCGCGGAAGCCGAGCGCCAGGCAGTAATACTGAAGCTCAAGCATCTCCCGGTCGCGGTTGGGATGGCGCTCCAGCTCGTCAAGGCGGGTGAAAAACTGGGTGCCGGCATCGACGTCGCCACGCAGCATGACCACCAGAGGCTGGCGCGGCCAGGCGCTGGCGCCGCCCCACGGCGTGTTCAGCGCGAGGTCGTCGAGCAACGCCGCCACCGCCCAGGCCGCCTGGTCGGCGCGCTCCAGCGAGGAGCCCGCTGCCATGGCGGCGTCGCGCGCCTGAACCAACTCGTCGAGTAGGCGCGTGCGCATCGCTTCCGGGTTCTCCGGCGCCAGCGCGCTTTCGAGCTCGGGCGCGAATTCGAGCAACGGCGCGAAGATATTGATGAGCGTGTTGGGATGGGCGCGCGCCCTTTTTACCGGCGCGCCCGGTGACAGCGGCGCCATCGGCCGTGGGGCGGCGCCCGCCAGCCTGATGCGTGTGCGTTCGCGATCCTCCGACAGTCCGAAAGGATCATCCCGGCTCATGGCCTCACCTGTTCACTGAGTAGCAGTCGACCTGCGGCTCGCTCGGCAGGACACCGGAAACGCCGATGACGAAGCCGGGGGCGTCGAGCAACGAGGCCCAATGCTCGCTCTTCTGGTCAAGCTCCAGGCACAGCCGGTCGCCATCATAGGGAATCTCGCGTGGCTGCGAATGAAGCGGTTTCAGCGGAATGCCCGGCAGGCGCGACTTCCAGAGGCCTTCGAACTGGTCAGCGGCGCCGACTGTCGCCTGGTTGACGAAAATCTTGCGCAGCGCGTCCTCCGACAGTTCCGATCCGACGCGGATGACGATGCGGCTGGCGACCAAGAGCTTCGGGTTGTCGATGCGCACCTTCCAGACATTGGTCGCGTGCCGCATGACCGGCAGCGCGCGCGATTTCGGCTCGATGTAGCGCAGGCTGAGGATGAGCGAACGCAGGGCGTCGGCCAGCGCCATATAGGCAGGGCCGGGCGCCATATGGTCGTAAGCCGGCAATTCGCCGAGCCGCCGCGAGCTCGAGCCATAGGTTGCCATCTCGCCGGCCAGTCCGGCCAGTTCGAGATAGAGTTCGGCCGGATGAAAGACATCCTGCGCGAGCATGTGGGCAAGCCGCGGGCGAGCGGCATTGGCGAGGTGCAGCATCAAAAGGTCTTCGACGCTGCGGCCGGCGCCGCCCATCACCATCTTGCCATGCGCTTCGGCGATCTGGTCGAGGCCGGTCACCACTTCCTGCAGCAATTGCCGGTACCAGTGGACCGCGCCGGTGATCAGCGTCGGCGGCAGGAACGTCTCATCGAGCGAGATGCCGCCGTCGGCGCGCACGCCCTTTATGTCGGCGATCGGCAAGGCGGTATAACCGCCGACCGATTTGCCGGGCGCGAGCAGGGCGGCTTGCGGGCGGGCGATCTCGATCTCTTCGGGATCGGCGCCGCTCTGGACGGCGTCGCGCACCGAAACGATCTTGCCGTGGTAGCGCGCGCCCGTCGATGCCGCATGCGCCGGATCGAACCCGACGCCACCGGGTGGCTCGAGCGGCAGTGCCACCAGCACCGGACCGGCGCCGGTGTCGGCCGTGACCGGCAGCGGCTTGGGCGCATCCATCAGTTCCGGGATGGAGAAGGGCGTGCCGTCCGGGAAAATACCCCGGGCGGACACGATCGAGACCTGGCCGGCGTCGAGCAGCGACTGGTCGAGGGTCAGTTGCTGGAAGCCGAAAGTATGGAGCTGGCCGGCCTGCAATGCGCCGCGCACCATGCCCTCGAAGAACCGATCCTGCTGCTGGAAGTGCTGGGTCCTGAGAAACAGGCCCTCCGACCACAGCACCCTGTTTGCATCGCTCATGCCACTACTTTCTGGCCACAACCATCCGTGGCCCCTGTCGCTAGGCGGAAATGCCGCCCTTGCCGAGGCTGACATTGACGGTAAATTTCGACCCTGGCGATACCGACTTGGTCGTGCGCCAGTTGCGTCCGCCCGGCTCGCGGATCAGCGCCACGAAGCCGAGTGCCGTGGCGTTCGGCTCGACCGTGATGGTCTTGGCCGCCGTCTTGCCTGGCGCGACCGAGATCGTGTCGGAGCCGATGAGGTCGGCACCGAGCGCCGAGCTCGCATCGCCCTGCAGCGCGAAATAGTCGGCCGAGTTGAACTTGCCGGTGCTGGCAAGCCGCATCACCAGTACCGTCACCGGCCTGTCGCCGCCGCCCGGTCCTGGATTCATGCCGGCGCCTCCGGTCACGTTGACCGAGATCACCGATGGTTTCGGCGGGCCGCTCTGGCAAGCCGCAAGCAGCCCCGTAGCGCCGAGGGCAACGACGAATTCGCGTCTGTCGATCATGTCCTACTCCTCCTCTTCGTATGCGTCCCTGAAGTCTGCGCCGATCTCGCCCAGGAAACTCGATTCCGCGCTCTGGGCGATGTCGCGATGGCGTTTCTGGTAGAGCTCCCACAGCTTGGCATTACGTCCGCCGGAGAGCAGATTGCCGATGGCGGAATTGGACTTGAGCTCTTCCTCGATCGCGGCCGGATCGAAACGGTCGATCATGCGCCGAAGCGCGGCCTGAACGCCGCGCCAAGCGCGCACGTGATGCTGTGCAAGGTCCTTTACCGCATCGTTGATCGCCGCCTCGCCGGAGAGAAAGCCCGGACTGCGTTCGGAGATGATGGTGACGATGACATCCTCGGCCGTCGGCAGGAATTTGAGCGGGTTGACTTCGGAGGCGCCGACCACCGTCTGGGCGACGCGCGCGCTTCCCTTCTCCTCGGCGCGCTTGCGCAGGAGTTGCATCAAGCCATCCAGCATCAGCCGGTATTCACGCCCGAATTTTTCCATTTCGGCGATCGGATCGCGAGCGGGAAAATCAGCCTCCTCGACGCCCATGCCGCGCAAGAATGCGGCGCGAAGCGCCATATCGCCGGATGCGGGCTGCGCCGGACGCGCAGGCTTGGGCGCTGGAACGGCGCGTCGCGGCGGCGGTGGCTCGGCCGGCTGCACCGGCACATCCCAGGGATGCCCGGCTCGCGGCTTTTCAGCCTGATGCTGCACACGTCCTGCCGGGGCGGCGCCGTTGGCGAGAGGCGGGGTCGCTGCCGGCCCAAAGCTGAAATCGTCATCGAAGCTGGCCGGCTTTGCCGCATGCCCGGACGCATCGTTGCGCGAAGGCATTTCGCCGAACCCGAACGGATCTGGCTGACCTGGAGCAGCGACATCACCGGATTGCGACGTCGCCACCGGGTCGAGGCTGAACGGGTCGTCAAAGGCAGGCGAACTGCGTTGGCTCGATGGGCGATCATAAGCCCCGGGAACAGGCTGCTCGAACGGGTTCGGCAGGTCCGCCGGGCGTGGCTGGCGTGGTTCTTCCTCGACCTTAGCCGAGAAGAAGTCGTCACCGCCGATGCTGGCAGGCGTTCTCGCTCCCGGCGATGACCACGCAGGCGCGGGATGGCCGGCGACAGGGGCTGGGCCGACCGACGTCCGGTTCGCTTTGGATTGAACCTCGACGTGGAAGATATAGTCGCCCATGCGCAGGCGCATGCCGCTCTGCAGCCGCATCGACCTGCCAGGTCCCAGGGGGCTGTCGGAGTCATCGACGAACAATCCGCTGCTCGACGTGTCGGTAATGAAATAGCCATCCCGGTCGCCGCTGATCCTGCAATGTGCGCGCGAGACGAACATGTCCGGGTCGTCGATCTGCCAGCCGGCATCGGCGCTGCGCCCGATCACCAATTCGCCCTCGTCCAGCCGGGTCTGCCTGACCACTTGCGAGCGCGGGCCTTGTTCCAGCGTCAGCAGAAGGCTCATGCGGCCGCCTCCGCCATTTCCGGCCGCCAGCCGACGATGGTGTGCAATCTAAGATCGTCGGCGTCACCCTTTGCGGAGGGCCGCGCCAGCCAGGCCGTCCGGCCAAGCTGGACAGTTCCGACCCGTGGCAACGGCACGGCTTCGCGCGCGAGCACGATGCGCAAATCGACGTCGAGCGTCTCGCCGATCATGTCGCGCACCGCCTTCTTGAACAGGCCAAGACGCCGTTCGCCGGGCAGGAACGACTTGAAGTCGTCAAGGCTCAGCGGACCAACGCGCAATTCGATCCTGCTTTGACGGCTGAACACCCGCGGCCCGATCGTCGCGCCGCGTCCAAGCCCGGCATGGGCCTTGCCGAGACGCGTCTGCAGTGCCGTCGGTATGGTGATCCAGGCGGCGACGAATTCCTTGATCTGCACCGGCACCTTGAAGGCGGTGGCGAGAAACAGCGTCAGCCGCTCCACGCCGTCGACCTGGTTGGCGAGCGATCCAGCCTGTCGCAGTCGCACAGTGTCGAGTTCGGGATCCTGCGTGCCGGGAAGGCCGATCCCGGACATTGCCTCCAGCATGGCGCGAACTCGCCCGCCGACGGACCGCTCGACCTGCACCGCCGGATGCGCGTCAGCCCAGGCGCGATAGTAAAGGGCCATCATGCGGTGTTGCAGGATGTTGACGAAATCGACGAAGGTCGTGTCGCTGGTCTGCTCGGCATCGGCCCCGGTGAACCAGCGCTGCGACAGCCGGTCGAGCACCCAGCGTGTCAGATGCAATGGCATCGGTCCTTCCGGTCCAAGCAGCCCGAGATTGGCGACGGTCACACGGGCGGAGGCCCCGACGCCCTGGAACTTGACGACGTCGCGGGCCGAGAAGCTCAGGCGGACATGCTGGCCAAGTCTCGCCGGCTCGCGGTCGGCCGTTCCGGAATGGCCGAACAATCCACCGCGCTGCTCCAGGCGCCGCAGCAGCTCGAAAAAATCGAAGTTCTCCAGCGACGGTTCAGCAGCGACCGTTGCGGGCTCCGCTAGATCAGGCAGCGATTGCCGGGCGTCATCGGCCATGGCACATCCTCCTGCTTCTGCAGCAACCGAGTACGGGTCCGCACAAATCCGTTTATCCCTGCATGGCGGGCGAACAGCCGCGAAAGCAGGGCCGAAAGCAGCAGCGAACTTTGCCCCGCCAGCACGGACTGGTCGACATGCAGTGTCACTTCGGTGCCGCGTCCGAAACACATTGGCCCGTCGATCTGGAGCCGCTCGATCACCGGGCGTGAATCGATGCGCACGATCGAATGCACGTTGCGGGCAAGGCTGGGATCGCCGCGATCGGCATAGAGGTCGAGCAAGGCATGCAGCGGATCGACGCCACGGCCTTCCTGGGCAAGGCTGAGGAAGTTGAGAGAGAGCTGCGCCACCAGCCGCCAGGCGAGATTATCGGCGCGGGATTCGCCTGCCGCGCTGGCCGGGAGGGACGCCGGGATTGCCGGCTGCGGCGCCCGCAGCGCTCCAAGCAAGCGCACCGCTTCGACCGGATCGGCCGTCTCCAGCGTCAGCGTCGGCGTGTCGTCCAGGATCGGCAGGTCGCGGTTGGTGCACAGCGCCGTGATGTCGAGACGCTTGAGCGGCCGGTTTGGCGAGCTTCCTGCCGGCCGCGAGACGGCGATGAAGACATCGTCGCCCGTGTAGGAGGTGCGGGTCAGACCTTCGCGCCGTTCGTCTTCGGTGGCTCGGCGCGGACGTCGCTCGATCGAATAGACCCAGCCGCTGCCGCGGTTCTGCCCCAGGCTGAACAATTCTGGAATTGTCGCCTCGCCGCTCTCCGCGTCGGCGTCCTCGACCCGGGTGACCCGGAAGATCTCGAAATCCCGCGCCCGGGTGCGGTCGGCGTGCAGCACCTGACGCGTTTTGCGCGGATCGATCTCGATGACGTTGCATTCGCGTTCGAAGAGGTTGATGACCGGTGTCACGAACAATTCGAAGTCGGCAACCGTCACATCGGCGAGCTCGGGCACCGGACGCCGGAACAGGAAGATGATCTCGATCCCCGCATCGCACTTGCGCACCACCGGCTGGAGGCCGGCGACCCGCACATAATGGAAGCGCTCCGGGATCATGAAATATTCGCGCAGCAGCCGGTATCCCTCGAAGGTCGGACGGGTGCGCGGCATCAACGCTTCGTCGTCGCGGATGCCGATCATTTCGGGCTCGGGCAGCGCCGTCAGCGGATTGGTCTTGCCTTCCGCCCGCGCGCCGAGAGCCGAGCAGGCGCCGAAGATCGCATCGAAAAGCAAGGGTGCCCTGGCACGCCCGGCGAAATAGAGGTCGAGACGGTCGAGCGACAGTTCGCTGAGCTTACCCTTTCCCGTCCGGGCAAGGGTGATGCGAAACGCCGCCTCGCCGCGCGCGTCGCCGATCATCGCGATTCCGGCAGCGGCGAGCGCGCTGCGATCCTGGAAATAGCCGACCGAGGCGATCGCGATCGGCCACAGCGTGACCTCCTGCGCGGTGGTGAAGGTCGAACGCGTCGAAAGCCCTGGATTGAGGCCGGAGACCAGTCGTGTGCCACGCGGGACGGCGTGGCCGGCAATCATCGACTGCACCTGCTGGCCGGGTTTCAGCACAGCCATCGCCGTCGCGGGCGCTGGCGTCACCAGATCCGGGTAAAGCACATCGAGCACGGCGCGCGAGAAGCGCGAGCGCTCCGCGTCGACCTTGAGACGGGTGCGCGCGGCCAGGAAGGCCACGCCGTCAAGCAGCCGTTCCACATAGGGGTCGGGGCAGGGGACCGTGTCGAGGGAAAGATTGCGGGCGACCGCCGGATGCATGTCGGCGAATTCCGCGGCCAACGCCCGGATATGGGTCAGTTCTTCTTCGTAATACTCCACGAAGACCCGATCCATCTCAGGTCTCCCGGAATTCGGTTCGTGCCAGGCCGTTGTCGAGATTGATCGTGGTGCGCAGCCGCATACGCTCCGGTGTCGGGGTCATGATCAGCACCGCGTCGATCTCGATCTTGAGGCCGACGGTTTTGTCACCGAGCGTGACGTTGACGGTCGTGGCGCTCTCCTTCAGGCGCGGCTCGAAGGTGGCAAGCACCGTGCGGATTTCGCGCGCCAGCGCATCGCGGTCGAAATCCCGCGAAGAGCGGCCGGAAAAGGAGGGCACGCCATAATTGACGACGCTGCGGCGCACCTCGGGAAAGTCGGCCAGTGATGGCAGTTCGTCCAGCGGCTGTTCGTGTTCGGCATCGGAAAGCATCGGCACGGATTCGAAGCGCTCGGTGTTGAACAGCGCCTCGATGTCGCGCCGCACGGCTTCTCTCAACACGCGTGCCGAAACCACCACGCCGCGGCTTTCGATCTCGGCGCGATGCTCGGTCTGGAAGGCCAGCCGGTGCAGGCGCCGTCTCTGCTCAGGCGTCAGTTCGGCGTCGGTATCGATGGCGCGCGCGCTGCCGTCAAGAAGAGCCCCGACGCGCTCGGCGCCGAGTTCTTCATCCAGCAGACGGCGCAGCCCGTCGATCTCCGACGCCACACCCGGCAAGTCGTTGACGAGGCGGTCCCACAGCGAAGGCTGGACCGCCTCGCGCTTTGCCCGCGAACTGCCGGCAAGCTGCGGCTTCGCGCCAGGCCGCTTGGCCTCACTTGCCGACATAGACGTCCATTTCGATCTCGTCGTCCTTGTCGTAGACGAACTTGATCTTCTTGTAGGCGAAGCTGACTTCTTCCTCGATAAGATCGGCCTCGTCGGCGGCCTGCCGCATATCGTACTCCATGACCGAGGCGTCGGTGAGCGTCACGACCAGATAGTCGCTGGTCTCGCCGTCAATGGTGCGGCGTGCCGAGAACACCACCTCGTCGAGCGCCTTGTTCTCGAACAGTGCCTTCTTCAGATACGGCGACGACTTGTCGTAGTGCTTGATGAACTTGATCATTCCCATCGACACACGGCCGCGTCGCGAAAGCGAATTCGGGTCGTAGGGCGCTATCATCTTGTAATCGACGCCATGCACTTCGATCTCGTCTTCATGGCCGTCGCGCTTGCTCGGGCCCTTGATGTCCGGGACTTTCAAAAAACCATCGATCTTCATGGAAGGAGCCTCGCTTCTCTCTGTGGTCGGCATTGTCTTTCTCCACCGCTTTCAAACGAAACAAGATGACTTCGCTGCGACTTCAGCCCTTCACTGACGGCAGTTCCGACACCAGCCGGAGAGAGGCGTTGATGCCTTCCAACTGGTAGTGCGGACGCAGATAGAAACGGGCATTGTAGTAACCGGGCCGGCCTTCGACGCTGTCGACCTGAACCTCGGCCGCGGCAAGCGGACGCTTGGCCCGCGCCTTGTCGTCGGCGAAGGCCGGATTGGCCAGTACGTACCGGTTGATCCATTCGGTCAACCAGATCTCCATATCGGTGCGTTCCTTGAACGATCCGATCTTGTCGCGCGCGATCGCCTTGAGGTAATGCGCGAAACGCGACACCGGGAAGAGGTAGGGCAGGTTGGCGCTCAGCCGTTCGTTCGACTGGGCGTCGGGGTCGACGAGGCGCCCGGCGCGCGTCTCGTCATCCTGGAGCGAGTGCGCGCCGATGAAGGCCGCGAGATCGGTGTTCTTGCGGTGCAAGATCGGCATCAGGCCGAGCTTCGCCAATTCGGCCTCGCGCCGGTCGTCGATGGCGACCTCGGTCGGGCATTTCATTGCGATCGAACCGTCGTCCGTCGGGAAAGCGTGCACCGGCAGGTTGAGCACCGTGCCGCCATTCTCGACGCCGCGGATCTGCGTTCCCCAGCCATAGAGCTTATGGCTGCGGTTGATGTTGACGCCCATCGGGAAGGCGGCGTTCATCCAGACATATTTGTTGTGGTCGCCGCCCACCTCTTCCTCGAAGGTGAAGCCCTTCACCGGAACGGTTTCCGAGCCGTAGGGCAGGCGTGCCAGCACGCGCGGCATGGTGAGCCCGATATAGCGGGCGTCCTCGCTCTCGCGCAGCGACTGCCATGAGGCATAGGCCGGGTTGTTCACGATCATCTGCAGGTCTTGCGGGTTCGGCAGCTCCTGCCAGCTGTCCATGCGGAACAGCCGCGGCGAGGCGGCCGCGATGAATGGCGTGTGCGCCGAGGCACAGACACCCGAGATGTTGCGCAGCAGGCCGACGTCGCGCGGATGGTTGGAGAATTCGTAGGCGCCGATGATGCAGCCGATCGGCTCGCCGCCCAGCATCGAATACTCGTCCGTGTAGACTTTCTTGAAGATCGGGCTTTGGTCCCACATCTGACCTTCATAGTCTTCGAGCGTGTCGGCCAACTGCTCCTTGGAGATGTTCATCACCCGGATCTTCAGCTTGGTGTCTGTCTCGGTGTTGTTGATGAGGTACCAAAGGCCTCGCCAGGTGCCTTCCATCTCCCGCACTTCCGGGGCATGCAGGATCTCGTTGACCTGCGTCGTCAGCATCTTGTCGATGCCCGCGATCAGCGACTTGATCGACTTGATCGCGTTGGACGAGATGGTCGTCGTCTCGGAACGGGACTGAGCGGCCAGCGCCAGGTTGCGCACCAACTGCTGCAGTTTCTCGCTGTCGTCCTTCTTGACCTTGAAATCCTTTTCAAGGAGGCCGCTGAATTCGCCAAGATCGATGGCTTCGGCCTCGGCGGTAGCGGCTGCGGTCTTTTGCTGTTCGGCCATGACTTACTCCTCGCCCTTGCCGTCAGAAATCGCCTGGCCGGCGATCTTGCTCAGCAGCGGCTCGTTGTTCAGAAGCTGCGCGATGCGCTTTTCGGCGTCGACCCGGCCATCCATGAAGCCCAGCAGTTCCTCGAGTTGACGCCGCATCTTGAGGATCTCGGCCAGTTGCGGCACCTGCTCGGCGATCTTGTCCGGCGCGAAATCACCCATTTTGGAAAAAGTGAGATCGATCGCCAGTTCCTCGTCCCGCTCGGCGCCCTCGGCTTGCGGCAACGTGTTCTTGACGCGCGCCTTCACGCGCGGTCCCATCGCTTCCATGAATTTGGGGAAGCGATTGGCGTCGGTTTCGACGAAATTGCGGTCCAGAACCGACTTCGACGCTTCCTTGGTCTGCGAGGCGCCCGAAAGGTCGGCCATGACAGCCATGACGAACGGCAACTCGATCGTCGTGGGGCTGCCGTAGGTTTCGACGTCGTAGGCGATCTGCACGCGCGGGGCGCGGTTTCTTTCGATGACCTTGGCTTTGCTCTCTGCTGGCATGCTGGTTACCTTTCATCCTTCTGGGCCGGCTTCTTGGGATCGGCGACACCGGCAAGCAGCCGGAATTCCTTCAGCCCCGACGGGGCGAGATCTTCCATCAGTTCCACGAAATCCATGTGCACCATCCTGCGCACGCGCCGGGCGAGGTGCGGGATAGGGCTGGACGGTTCAGTGCGGTCGTAGAAGGCGACCACGAGATCGAGGCATTTGACGACATCGTCGCGCGAGTTGATCCGGTCAGGCAGGCCGGCGCTGGGTTCCACAGAGCTTGCCACACTTGCCATCGTCTCGGCTCCATGACCGTTTTGGGTGGGCGTCGATGCCGGTTGGGCCGGCTGCTGGGCAGGCTTTGCCGCACCGTTGGCCATGGCGCCGGCGCTGGAGTTCCGCTCCAGCGTCGTCAGCAGGCGCTGCAGGAACTTCTTCAGATCCGGAACGGCCGCGCCATTGCCCTCGATGCGGGCATTGAGCGCGGTATCCACCGCCTCCAGCGCCGAAATCGCGGCGCGCGCATCGGCCAAAAGTGTCGTGACAGTGTCGGCGGCCTGATCGATCTGCGCCGCGCATGCTGTGCGCACCCGGTTCAGCAGCTGGTTGTGGGCGGCCGCCAGCGCCGCCTTTTCGGCGGTTCCGAGGCCCGAGGCAGCTTCCTGGAGCATGACGCGCTCGTCGAGCGCTGCCTGTTCCAGGTCTCGCCCGCTGATCGGCCCGATGGCGCGCGGTGAGAAGAAGACGGTTTGCCTGAGGTTCGCCAGCAGGCCTTCCTGGCCGTTCTGGAGGTCAAGCAGCGCATTGATGCGTCGCAGCGCCGCGTCGCGCGGCGTGGCACCCGTCCGCAAGGCCGGATGCATCGTATCCCAGTACTGGTCGAGAGTCCTCGCGATCAGGGTCAGCCCTTGGGCGAGGCCGGCGAGCTTCTCTTCATTGGCCAGCGCGCGCGTGACGATGACCAGAAGGCGCAAATCCCGGCCGCGCGACTGCAATTCTTCCGATTTTTCGAGGACTGCCGCCCAGTCGACAGCGCTGGTTGACTGCGAAGCCTTGTTGCCACCGTCGTGGACGACCTTGAGCTGGGCTTCCGTGAGCCGCTCCAGCTCATGAAAAGCCGGGTCGTTGCGTAAGTCCTCTCCCGACGGGTTCGCGCCGTCCAGAGGATTCAGCCAGAGTGCGAGATCAATCACACCTACCCCCAGCAAAGGGCCCTGTGACCCATGTGACGCAACGTTATCATCGGTCCCATGCCACGACAATTGAGCACTTCCCCAAAAACTAACAGAAGCTGAATCTCCCGCAATCTTTCAACCAAACCCATTGCGCGATTGGCGGGCCGCGCATGCGAAATGGCTCGCATGGTTTGGACCCCAGGTGCGGGTTTGTTTGAGGAGTTTGCAGGGCTTGTGTAACCACGAGGTGCCGCCCGAACCGGGTCGGAAGGCCTCTTTCGTCACGCGGCTTTGTCAAGCGGCCGCTTCTATGGCAGGGTACGGTCAGCAGATTTCGGGGGCAGGTTCAATGGAACAGCGCCGATCGTCGCAGAGTTTCAAGCGCAAGGAACTCGTTGCAAAGCTCAATCCCACGGGGGTGCGCGCCTTCAAGGCCGCCGCGGACACGGCCAAGATGCGCGGCAATCCCTATGTCGAACTCGTGCATTTCGTCCAGCAACTGGTGCTGTCCGAGCGCTCGGATGTGCAGATGATGGTCGCCGATGCCGGGCTGGATGTCAGCCGGCTGACGGCCGATACGACCCGCGCCATCGACAAGCTGCCCTACGGCGCGACCTCGGTGGAGGAATTCTCCGATCACATCTTCCACGCCATACAGGAAGGTTGGAGCCTGGCCACACTGCAATTCGGTGTCGAGGAGGTGCGTAGCGCGCATATTCTTCTCGCCTGTCTGAAGACACCGGCGCTGGAAGGGCTGGTTTCGAAAATCAGCGCCGAATTCGACAAGATCGACGCGGACGGGGTCATCGCCCGCTTCGCCGACGTCACCGAGGGCTCGCTCGAAGCCGGTCCACCTCCTGCCGCGGCTGCGACCGAAACACCGATGAAACGCGGCCCGGGCGGGGATTCGGCGCTCGCCAAATACGCCACCGACCTGACCCAGCGTGCCCGCGACGGCAAGATCGATCCGGTCGTCGGCCGCGATCCTGAAATCCGCCAGATTGTCGATATCCTGATGCGCCGCCGGCAGAACAACCCGATCCTGACCGGCGAGGCAGGTGTCGGCAAGACGGCGGTCGTCGAGGGCTTTGCCTTGCGCATCGCCCAGGGCGACGTTCCGCCGACGCTTCAGAATGTCAGCGTACGCATGCTCGATGTCGGGCTGATGCAGGCGGGCGCCAGCGTCAAGGGCGAGTTCGAAAAGCGGCTGAAGGCTGTCATCGACGAGGTCCAGGCCTCCGAGACGCCGATCATCCTCTTCATCGACGAGGCGCACACGCTGATCGGCGCCGGCGGCGCGGCGGGAACCGGCGATGCGGCCAATCTCCTCAAGCCCGCGCTCGCGCGCGGCGAGCTTCGCACCATCGCCGCCACGACCTGGGCCGAATACAAGCAGCATATCGAGAAGGATCCGGCGCTGACCCGTCGGTTCCAGGTGGTCAAGATCGAAGAGCCTTCCGAAACGGTGGCCGTGCTGATGTTGCGCGGTGTCGCCGGCGTTCTCGAGCAGCACCACAAGGTGCAGATCCTCGACGAGGCGATCGAGGCCTCGGTTTCGCTTTCGCACCGCTACATTCCGGCCAGGCAGCTGCCGGACAAGGCGGTCAGCCTCCTCGACACAGCCTGCGCCCGCGTTGCCGTCTCTCAGCACGCTACGCCCGCGGAGGTCGAGGACATTCTGCGCCGCCGCCAGGCGCTCGAGGTCGAGGAAGGCATCATCGGCCGCGAGGCGGCGATCGGCATCGAAGTGGCCGACAGGCAGGCTCGCGTGGAGGCCGGGTTGGCGGAAACCGAGACCACGCTTGCAGCAGCGCAAGCGCGCTGGGATCGGGAAAAGGCGCTTGTCGCCGAGATACTCGACCTGCGCGCCAAACTCCGAGGCGAGGGCGTGCCGCTTGACGCGGTGGAGGGCGGGGAAGCCGCTTCGGGCGAGGCCGTCGATGCGTCACCTGCCACGGCGCATGAAAGCAAGGCACCTGAGGCCAAAACGCCGAAACCTGAGACGGCCGAACCCAAGGGCTCGAACACCAAGGCCAAGAAAGCAAAGGCGGCAAAGACGGAGGCTGCTGCTGCGCACGAGCCCGTGCCGGATTCCGCTGCCGACCTGGCGCGACTGCGCGAATTGATGGCGGAACTTGCCGAGGCGCAGGGCGAGACCCCGCTGATCCTGCCGTCGGTCGATCGCAACGCCGTGGCTGCCGTCGTCCAGGACTGGACCGGCATCCCGACGGGACGGATGCTGTCCAGCCAGACCGAGAAGGCGCTCAAGCTCGCCGCGACCTTGTCTGAGCGCGTTGTCGGTCAGGACCATGCGATGGAGATGATCGCGAGGCGAGTGCAGACCAGCCGCGCCGGCCTCGGCGCGCCGGAGAAGCCGGTCGGCGTGTTCCTGCTTTGCGGCCCCTCAGGCGTCGGCAAGACCGAGACAGCCCTGGCGCTTGCCGAAACGCTTTATGGCGGCGAGCAGAACCTGATTTCGATCAACATGTCCGAATTCCAGGAGGCGCACACGGTCTCGACGCTGAAAGGCGCGCCACCCGGTTATGTCGGCTACGGCAAGGGCGGCATCCTGACCGAGGCCGTGCGGCGCAAGCCCTATTCGGTGATCCTGCTCGACGAGGTCGAGAAGGCGCATCCGGACGTACACGAGATCTTCTTCCAGGTCTTCGACAAGGGCATGATGGACGACAGCGAAGGCCGCCGGATCGACTTCAAGAACACGCTGATCCTGCTCACCTCGAATGTCGGCTCCGAGGTCATCATGGACCGCACGAAGAACGGCACCTTGCGCACCGGCATGGACGACCTGGACACCGCCTTGCGCGGCCCGCTGCTGAAAGTGTTTCCGGCCGCCTTCCTCGGCCGCGTGGTGACAATCCCTTACTATCCGCTCTCGGACGCGATGATCGAGGCAATCACCAGGCACCAGTTCGGCAAGATCGCGCGGCGCCTCAAGGCAACCAACGATGCCGAGCTGGTGATCGGCGACGGCGTCATGGACATGGTCAAGGCGCGCTGCACCGAGATCGAGTCCGGCGGACGCATGATCGACGCCATCCTCACCAACACGCTGCTGCCGGAACTCAGCCGGGGCGTGCTCAATCGCTCGCTCGAGGGCAAGAAGATGACAAAAGTCACCGTCGGTGCCTCGTCGGAAGGATTTACCTACTCTTTCGAATAGAGCTCGTTGGGATTTGCCGTTCGTGCCCTAGCGCCGACCAAAACGCATTCCATTCCTATGACTGGTCAGGCCAATCATTGGCGCACCGGCACTCCTGGAGTTGCTCTAGATCACCGTTTCTCCTCCATCGACAACCAGGATCTGACCCGTCATGTACGAGGACCGGTCAGACACCAGAAACAGCACTGCCTCGGCGATCTCCTCGACGCTTGCCCAACGGCCAAGCGGCACCCTTTCGCGGATGTAGGCTTCGATGGCCTCCCGGCCTCCCATCTGTGCGATGAAAGGAGCATTGAAGGGCGTGTCCACCCAACCTGGGCAAAGCGCGTTGACGCGAATGCCGAAGCGGCCATAGTCGCCGGCCATCTGCCTGGTCATCGCGATCACCGCGTGCTTGGTCGTCGTATAGGCGATCATCTCGCGGTCGTAGAGCACGCCGGAACTCGACGACGTGTTGAGGATGACGCCGCGGCCTGCCTTCTTCATGAATGGCATGACGATGCGGGCACCGAGGAAGTGAGCCCGCACATTGAGCGTCCAGGAGGTGTCGAAGCCTTTCACGCTCACACCGAGCACGTCGCCTTCGACCTGTACGCCGGCATGATTGTGCAGGATGTCGATCCTGCCCTGGGTGTGGATGAAATCGTGAAAACCGGCTTCAAGCGCCTGATCGTCGGTCAGGTCGAACACAAGCGCCTTTGCCCGGCCACCGGCGGCAAGAATCTGTTGGACGGTCGCGTTGGCGCCGTCGGCGCTACGATCCGCCACGCCGACCACCGCTCCCTCGCGCGCGATGATCAGCGCCGCCGCCCTGCCGATGCCCGATCCCGCCCCGGTGACGATCGCGGTCCTGTCCTTCAGGATCATCCCTCTCCACCCTTTCTCGCCGGCTTTTAATCCTGCATCATCCGGCGGGCGGGCCTCGCCCGCTCCGGCGCGCCGATCAACCTTTGAGGACAAGACAGGCATGTACGACTTCGGCCCCTTCGAGTTCGAGTCGAAGCAGGATTTTTTCGACAAGGCAATGCGTTTCTGGAATCCCGACAAGACCAGGTTCTGGCAGAAGGCCGGGATCGACCTGGTGATCGGCAGGCGGGAAGGTTATTTCCTCTACGACATGTCGGGGCGCCGCCTGATCGACCTGCACCTCAATGGCGGCACCTACAATCTCGGTCACCGCAATCCGGAGCTGGTCGAGACGCTGAAGAGCGCGCTCGACTATTTCGACATCGGCAACCACTGGTTCCCATCCGTGGCGCGAACGGCGCTGGCCGAATCCCTCGTCAATGTCTCGCCCGGAATGAAATACGCGATCTTCGCGCCGGGCGGCGCGGAGGCGGTGGACATCGCCATTAAGAGCGCCCGCTATGCCACCAAGCGGCGCAAGATCGTGTCGATCATCAAGGGCTATCACGGGCATTCGGGGCTAGCCGTGGCGACCGGCGACGATCGCTTCACCAAGATCTTTCTCTCCGACCAGCCGGAGACGTTCATCCAGGTTCCCTTCAACGACATCGACGCCATGGAACGGGCGCTCAAGGGCGAAGACGTCGCGGCGCTGATCATGGAGACAATTCCCGCCACTTACGGCTTCCCGATGCCGAAGGATGGCTATCTCTGCGCCTGCAAGGCGCTGTGCGAAAAGCATGGCGCGATGTACATCGCCGACGAGGTCCAGACCGGCCTGATGCGCACCGGCAGCATGTGGGGCTGGCAGGCCTACGGCGTCCAGCCGGACATCATGGTGACGGCAAAGGGCCTGTCCGGCGGCCTCTATCCGATCAGCGCGGCGCTGGTGAACGACAGAGCCGGCGGCTGGCTCAACGAGGATGGGGCCGCCCATATTTCGACCACCGGCGGGGCCGAGCTCGGCTGCGTCGTCGGCCACAAGGTCATCGAGATGCTGCAGCGGCCCGAACTGGTGGCCAATGTCGGCACCGTGACCGAGTTCATGGCGCAGGCCATGCGCGAGATGCTGGTTCGTCACGGCGACATCTTCACCGGGGTACGCCAGAAAGGCGTGATCCTCGGCCTGGAATTCAGCAATCACCCGGAAGGCGCCGTCTTCGTGTCGCGTGCGCTCTACGAGCAGGGCGTCTGGGCGATCTTCTCATCGCTCGACAAGCGGGTGCTGCAGTGGAAGCCCGGTATTCTCCTGGATCACGAGACCTGCCGGGACATTATGGATCGCTTCGACGCGGCAATGCCGCGCGCCCGGGAGTTGCTGCATCAGGCAGGCAAGGCGAGTTGACATGGTCCAACCCTCGTTGAAACTACCAGGCGTCCAGTTCGAGCTGGCGGCTGGGCTTGCCGAGATCGCGCGGGTTCCGGCAGGGGACAGGTGTGCAAGGATGGGGCAGGACGGACAGTGATGGATTTCGACGCGCTCACCCACGACCAGCAACTCGGCATCCTGCAGGAAACGGCGGAGGCGGCCACCGCCAACTACGATCTGCCGGCGGACGTTTCCGTCGAGATGATCAACCTGTCGGAGAACGCGACCTACAAGATTGCGGCTCGCGACGGCCGGCGCTGGGCGCTCCGCATCCATCGCGACGGCTACCATTCAAGGACGGCCATCCAATCCGAACTGGCCTGGCTGACCGATCTGCGCCAGACCGGGATCGTCCCCACGCCCGTGCCGGTCGCGGGCAAGGACGGCGAACAGATCCAGCGTGTCGGCCATCCAAGATTGGCGCAACCACGCCATGTCGTGTTGTCGCAATGGGAGACCGGTTCGGAGCCGGGCATAGGCGAGGCGCTTGGCGAACCTTTCGAACTGCTGGGCGAGGTGACGGCACGCATGCACATCCACGCCCGGCAGTGGAAGCGCCCTTCCTGGTTCAGCCGCCATGTGTGGGATTTCGAAACAAGCCTCGGCGAGGAGAGGCCGCTTTGGGGACGGTGGCGTGACGGCATCGGCGTCGACGCCGCGAAAGCCAGGCTCTTTGGCCGCACCGCGGAGCTGGTCGGCCGCAGGCTCACTGCCTTCGGCAAGGGCCATGACCGCTTCGGCCTCATCCATTGCGATCTGCGGCTCGCCAACCTTTTGATCGACGGCAAGACGGTGAAGGTCATCGACTTCGACGACTGCGGCTTCGGCTGGTATATGTACGACGCGGCGACGCCCATCTCTTTCTATGAGCACGAGCCACAGGCAGCCGATCTCATCCGGTCATGGACGACCGGCTATCGCCGTGTGCTTGACCTGCCGAGCGCGGACGAAGACGAGATCCCGACCTTCGTGATGCTGCGCCGTCTGCTCCTGGTCGCGTGGATCGGCTCGCACGCCGAGACCGACCTCGCCAAGTCGATGGGCCTTCCCTATACCGAGGGAACGGTCGGGCTGTGCGAGGCCTATCTGAGCAAGTTTTGAACCATTCTATGCCAGTGCCTCCAGGCTCTCCGGCAGGATCTGGCCGCCATCGACAATGATTGTCTGTCCCGTCACGTAACCGGCTTCCCTCGACGCAAAATAGAGCGCGGCATAGCCGATGTCCTCCACGGTTCCGAGCCGCTTGAGCGGGATCGAGGCGGCCATGGTCTTCTGGTAGTCCTCGCCCAGGCCGACAAGGCCCTCGGTCACGATGTTGCCCGGCATGACGGCGTTGACGGTGATGCCGTATCTCGCCAGTTCGATGCAGGCCGTTCGCATGAAGCCGAGCTGTCCCGCCTTGGTGGCACCGTAGTGCGACCACCCGGGAAAACCGGTGATCGGGCCGGTGATCGACGACGTCAGCACGATGCGGCCCTGGTCGGATGCCTTGAGATAGGGAACCGCTGCCTTGACCGCGTGGAAGGTGCCCTTGAGGTTGGTGTCGACAACCTCGTCCCATTGCTGCGAGGTCATGTCTTCGAGCCGTGCCTGCGGGAAGATGCCGGCATTGGCGCACAAAACATCGATACTACCGTTTCTGGCGGCTGCCGCTGCAAGCGCGCGCTCGATGCTGGCGAGCGAGGTAACGTCGCCAACCACGCCAAAGGCGCCATGGCCGATCTCGGCGGCCGCGGCTTCGGCCTGGTCGATATGGCGCGCAACGATGGCGACCTTGGCACCCGAGAGCGCGAACACCCGCGCTATGCCCTTGCCGATGCCTTTCGACCCGCCGGTAACGACGACGGACCGACCCCTCAAAGACTGGGTCATGACTTGAAGCTCCAAAATGAGACGGGGACAGAGTGATGCTCCGTCCCCGTTGAGGCAAGAAATCCAGGGCGAGGAATGCCTTAGAACGTTTCACCGTTTCATGGAAACGGCGAACCGCTCTAACTCTTTGTTTTAACGCAATTCCGGACGGAAAACCGCTCACACTTTTCCTGGAATTGCTCTAGCCCTCGTTCACCATGTGACCGATGTTCTCATAGGCCTTGGGGTTGGCCGACTTCAGCACGAAGCCCCAGATCAGGCCGACGACAAGGATCGCAAGCCCGACATAGGGGATGCTCCTGGCAAAACCATTGGTGCCGCCCAAGGTCGCCAGATTGGCGACCAGCGTGTAGACGAGGACCAACTGCACAACCAGCGAGATCAACGGCGCGATGACAGTCGTCAGCATGCTGCCGCCGCCGTTCTTCTTGAACCACATATAGATGGCCAGCGAGACAACCGCCTGCAGCACCAAAAGCAGTCCGGTGCCAAGCACGGCAAACAGCGTATAGACGCCAAGCCAGGCCTGTCCCGACGGATCGTCGAAGCCGTAGGCCAGACCGTAGAGCAGCACCCATACCGCCGCCAGCACCGACTGCAGCGCCGAGGCCTTGTGTGGGCTCTTGTGGTGGTCATGCGTCTCGGCGATCACCTGCGGCAGGACGCCTTCGCGCGCCAGCGAATACAAATAGCGGGAAGCGGTGTTGTGGAAAGCCATGCCGCAGGCGAAGGAACTGGTCAGGATGAGCAGCGACATCAGCTGGTAGCCCCAGCCGCCGACAAAAGCCTGCACCGGTGTCAGGAAGAAGTTCACGCCGTCGGAGAAGGCCTTGGCTACCATATCGGCCTCGGTCGGATAGGCCGCCACCGCGCACCAGCTGACGAAGGTGTAGAACAAGCCAAGGCCGATGACCGAAATCAGCAGCGATTGCGGAATGATGCGCTTCGGATCGCGGGATTCCTCGGCATAGTTCGGCGCCATCTCGAAGCCGACCCACGACCAGAACGCCATGAAGATGCCGACGGCCGCTTCGCCCGCCGGAATGGCGACGGTGCCGACCTTCTGCTCGGCGACAGGCGTGAACACTTTGAACACATTGAGCGAATCGCCGGAAAAATTCGTCCCGCCATGGGCAAAGATCACGCCGAGCGAAAAGATCACCAGCATGATCACTTCAAGAATCAGGGCTATGCCGAGCAGCCGTGCCGACACTTTCACGTCGCGGTAGGCGAGCGCTGCGATGACCACGATCATGGCGAGCGCCAGCACGATCCACGGAACGTTGATGCCGAAATGCTGGGAAAGCCAAAGATTGCCGAAAAAGGCGAACAGTCCGGTGAGGGAAGCCTCGAACAGCGAGTAGCAGGCGAGTGAGCCGATGCCCGCCGACATGCCCACCTCGCGGCCGAGCCCCTGGCTGATGAAGGAGTAGAAGCCGCCGACCGACGATACGCGCGATGCCATCGCGGCATAGCCGACCGAGAAGATGGTCAGCACGATCGTCGCCATCAGGAAGGCGGCGGGGGTATATTTGCCGATGCCGTAGCCTGCCGCGAACGGGACATTGCCCAGCATCGCCGACATTGGCGCCGCGCCGGTGACGGCCAGAAAGAGCACACCGGCGAGCCCGACGGCTTTCGAGTGCAAAAGATTGATGCTGTTACTCTTCGAGACGTCGATCGTCCCGCGTGCAGTTTCTATCGCCATGAAGCCCTCTCCATTCGTGACAGCTGTATGCAGTTCCCCGCACCGGGCGGCCGATGTGTCCCAGCCTGCTCGTGCAACCATGACACTACGGACGCAGCGTCACTTTGCCAAGGCCATGATTTTGCATAGCTCGCCGCTCGACATGACGTGGCAATAGATCATGTTGATGATTTCGAGCTCCTTGCGATGAAGCTCCTCGGTCGCCGCGGCGCAGCAATCCTCGAGCACGATGACCGCATAGCTCTCGTCCGCCAGGCTGCGCACTGTCGAGGACACGCACTGGTCCGTGAAGATACCGCAGCAGATGACATTGCGGATGCCGAGATTGTGAAGGATCAGGCGCAGATTCGTTCCCGTCAGCGCGGAATCGGTGGTCTTGGTCACCACGATCTCGTCGCCGGCCGGCTGAAGCTCGGCGACCAGCTGCGACGGTGCGTCGTTCTTTGGCAGCAGCAAATTGTTCCAGCCCGGCATTTTCTGAGAGAGCGAGCGGTCACGCCCGTCCTTGGTGTGGCAGGCGATGCGGGCAAAAAGGCATTCGATGCCGTTTTGCCGTGCCAGCGCCAGCAGTCTTGCCGTGTTCGGTATGACCGTGCCGTGCATGCGCTCGTGGAACGGCGTCCACAGATCGTAGCGTTGCTGTTCCTGCGGCGACAACGATGCGCGATCCGGCCGTTCCAGGTAGGTGTTCTGAACGTCGATGACCAGGATGGCGGTTTGCGCCGGCACCAGCACCGGATCATCCGGCTCGGGTGCGCCGAGATAGTAGAGCGAACGGAATCCGGTTTTCCAGCTCATGCGGTCCTTTCAGAAGCGGAACGTGAAAAGGCCGCGAGCCGCGTAGGTCTCGGCGGCTTCCTCGATGAAACGGGCGATGCGTTCCGCCTGGTAGGTATCGCGCATGGTGGCTGCGGCCTGGAGCAATTCTTCCTTGGATTTGGCGCGACCGGGGCGCAGCAGTTCATAGACCTGCATGATGAAATCCTGCGGCACCTCGACAAGCTCTGCCCCACGCTCGAAGTTGAGTGCCAGTGTCGGCCGTCCGACATCGCGCGCCACATCGGCCTGTGCCTGCAGCGCTTGTGGGGTGATGCGAAGGTCTTCCATCGTCACGTCGCCCGCAAGCACCGAATCCAGTGTTATCTCGGCAAGCGACTTGCCGCGCTTGCCCGTCACGGCGCCGGGCTGTGTTTCGGCGAGCGGATAGTCGGCGCGTGTGTGGGTCACGATTTCACCCCCGTCAGGATGACGTCGACCTCTTCGGGAGCCGCACCAGCCTCGGTCAGTCCGGTTTCGATGGCGTAGATGAGGGCGACGCGGGCGTGGTAGCGAGACCCCATGGCCTCGCCCCGCTGCGGCACCACGACAGGCTCCGGCATTTCACCCAGCGCATAGGCCGCCGCATTGGCACCCAGCGCGCGATAATGCTCGAGCCTGGTGATCGGCGCATTGGAAAACAGTTCCAGATTGTTGTGCGGCTGGCGGCCACGCTGGTGGATGACGGCCGTGCCCTTGGCCTGGATGCCGATGCCGATGCCGCTGCCGGCCATCCGGGCGGCGGACAGGCCGAGGAAGGAGGTATCGGCCGTATGGCGGAAGCGTACGACGCGCGCCTTGAGCCCGCGCGCGCGGATTGCGTCGAGCATGGCGCCGAGCACTTCGGAGAGCCGATGTCCGGCCGTCGTTCGATAAAGCTTGAGCCCGAAAGCCGGGCTGATGCCGATGACCACATCGTCCTTCGCCGATCCGTTGGCCGCCGGCCCAAGGTTGCGATAGCGGATGTGCCTTGCTTCGTCCTTCTCGTGCAGGGCTTCCGAGCGCAACACTTCCTTCTGGTCCAGCACATCGCGGATGTCGTTTAGCTGCAGGCGCCGTTCTTCGGACACACGGTAGCCGGAACCCGGGCCGAGATAGTCGTTTGGATCGTTGACCGCACTGACGATCCGCCCATTGCGGATCATCGCCGATGTCTGGAGATAGTCACCGGAAAGGCGCAGCTTGACCACGTCGAGGAGGTTCTCCGCCTCTTCTCGGAAGCCACGCTTGGCCAGCGCCTTGACCACATCGATCACTGTGATGCCGCGCTCCTTGATGGCTTCGCTGATAAAGCTGACGTCGCGCGGCATCAGGCTGCGCGTATCGTCGGAACCGGAAGCGTAGACCACGCTGCTCTTCATGTCCTCGGTCGGTGAGGAAAGGCCGAGTTCCTCGAACACGGCGGCGATCGCTTCCACCGCGCGCTCGCGCAGCTCGATCGCGCGCGACTCGGGCAGCGGCGTCAGCCCGCCATCGGCCTCGAAATCGCGCTGCAGCACAAGATAATCTTCCAGTTCCTCGCCGTTGATCAGCGACGGGTTGAACGAATTGTCGTATTTCAGGATCGATCCCATCCCGGAGCAGATCAGGTCCGAGCCGGCAATCAGGTAGGGAAGGATCTTGGCGCCGACGCGAATTTCCGATTCGGTCGAGCGCGCGTCATTGCCCGACGCGCATTCGAGATCGAGCCAGACGGCGATGAGGTTCTCGGCCATCAGCTCGCGAACACCGCCGGGTATGGTGGCGGTCAAAGGCGCTCCGTCGATACCGCCATTTTGCGTGCCTTGCACCCCCATGCCGCGCTGCAGGCAGAGGCAGCGCGCTTCCAGGTAGAGCAGCGATTTGGCTTCGTGGAAGCCCATCAGCAACTCGGAGCCGGCACCCGACGTACAGCGCATCTTGACGCCGCGCGAGGCGTAGGCGGCGGCCAGAAATGCCTTGGACCACGGTGTGTCGTCGCCATCGGTGAACGACTTTTCAGTGCCGTAGACGGAGACGGTTTCGGCGTAGGAGGTAAAGCCGGCCATGGCGATGCGCAGCTCTTCGGCTTCCTCGCTGGAGCATTGGAACAGCGTTCCCCAGCGACCGACCGCGCCGCCTACCGCGCACGCCACCGCGTTGGACCAGGCGTTGCGCGACACGCGCATCGTCGTCTCGATCTCGTCGAAGCCAAAGGCGACGGCGGTCGCGGCATCGGCGGCGAGTTGCAGCGGATCGTCCTTGGCGTTGGTAACGTGCGCCTGGTTGCCCGGCGTCTTGCGGGCCCGCATCTTCGAGTAGGCGAACGCGATCTCCAGCGCGTTGAGCTGCGACACCACTTCGGCGAGTTTGGCGGGTGTCATGCCATGGGCGAGCCGCACCAGCGTTTCGCGCGGCACGTTCATGTCGACCAGCCAGCGTGCGACGGTCGCCGAGTCCAGCGCCATCGCTTCCGGCGCCACCTCCGGATCGATGTGATGGCGGGCGATGAAGCGGTCGATCATGTCGTAGTCGTGTTCGAGCACCCCATCGAGGGATACGACGCGCCCGTCCTTGATGCCGATGCCTGGTTTCGGATCGGCCGGGCTGGAGAAAGCGGAGAAGCCGTTGGCGGGGTCTTCCGCCGCAAACTTGTCCAGCCGCAACGGCCGCTCGTCCCAATCGGCGAAGCGCTTCCAGCGGTTCAGTTTCGGCGTCATGCGTGCGATCCTCGACCCGGCCGAAAGACTAGTGAATGCTTGCCCGCCGCACAATGACCCTGGATCGACCGCCGGCCAAGGGGGCGCACGCCACAGGCTCGAAATACCCGAAGCTCCTCGCCATCCTGTCGATCTTCAGCAGAGGCGCGATGTGTTTCGGCATCGAGTTCGGCCGCCAAAGGTCAGGTTTGGCCGGGCACATCTGAAGCCGCACGTCTCACCGGCCCGACCGCTCCGCTGCCATGAGCAACGAGGTAAACATGTGCGCGTAGTTCTCCGCCTGCACGCTCCAATCCCACTCTCGGATCGTCTCGATCATACGGGTGGCCATCCGCGACCAGAGCGATGGCGTGTCCCGCAACAGGGCGAGTTTGTTCGCAAGCCCTTCCGCGGTTCCATCGAAGAACAGCCCGTTGTCGCCATCCCGAACCAGCTCGGGCATGTTTCCCACACGGGTCGTCACCAAGGGGACACCGCACGCCGCCGCTTCCAGGCAAGGATTGGGAGTGCCTTCGCTGCGACTGGCGCAGACATAAACGTCGAGATCCCGGTAGAAGTCGAGCATTTCGTCATGGTTGCGCCAGTGTTGCTCCCGAATCGCAGTCTGCAGTCGCACGCCCGGCACTGCAGCGACCGCGGGCTCGATGACGTCGTGGAAGCCGCGATGTGCCGGACCATGGTTGCCGAGACTTCCCGCCCATCCGACGCGGAGCTCGCCAGAATAAGGTTGCGGCTCTGGCGGGGGGCAAAAGAATGTCGTGTCGACTCCATTGGGCGTGTAGTGGACCGGAATACGCAGCAGAGGGGCGTATTCGTGCTCGAGCTTCCGATTGTTGACAAAGACAGCGCGCGCCAACCGCTGCAGGATAGCGAGCCCGGGCTCGCGGAATTCGCCCTCCATCTCTCTGTGACTGCAGATCCCGATGACCAGCCTGTCAGACCGCCGGGCGAGGACCGATTCCGGCAGGGGCAGCTTCGCGATCTGGAACCAATAGAAAATGAGCACGATATCCGCGGCGTTCACGTCGGACTCAGTCACATCATGCTGAAATCGTTGGACGATCTCGAACCTTCTTGCCAGCACGCGCCGAAGGTTCTGGGCCTTTCTATCGATCGCCCAGCCGGGTCGGTCCGCGATCGCCAGGATGCGGGGTAGGTGTCCATCGCTCACGAGGCGTACCGCGCAAGCCAGTGCGCCAACCATGGATTGGCCTCGTCCAGATCATCGTCCGTCGCAGTGGTGCGCACCTGGGTAGCGTCGGGCAGTTGGATATCGCCTGGTCGCAAGCGGGGTCGCCATCCGTGCCAACCACGACCGTCGACCTCCTCGCTCAGGAACCGCCGGCCGCCATACTTGCGCGCGGCGTGCTCTGCGCTCAGGAACAGATAATGCTTCATGCGAAAACGCTCGGGGGAGAGCCTCACCGGCCCCTCGAAGCGTACGCGATGGCCGCCTGACCACGCGATCTCCATGGGGCCGTCCTGTTTCTTGTACGCACGGACGCAGTGTGGGGAGGTCGGCCGGAACGGGTAGTAGGTGCGCAGCGTGTGTTGATAATTGGGATTGTCGTGATCGGGGGCTTCCCTGGTGGGAATGAACGTGAACTCGGAAGACTCGATCGCATTGAAACCGAGTGCGTCGGCTGCCGCAATGGCGGAGACCAACGATGAGTACGAAGTCGGCGGAAGATGGATCTCGTCAGCGTCAAGATGCATGAACCAGTCGGCCTCGAGCGACTGAAATAGTTCCTCTTTGCGACGAAGAAGCTGCTCCCAGCAATACCAGCCGTTGTGCGGGATGCTTTCGATTCCTATCAATCCGGCCCCGCGGTAGCGCTGGGCAATCTCAAGCGTTCGGTCAGTCGACTGATTGTCGCAAATGTAGACCTGTACGCCTTGACGAAAGAGGTTCTCGAGACATCCGGCAACGAACCGTTCCTCGTTCCGCGTTGTAAGGACCGCGACGACTCGCGGGGAGTTCCGATCACGCGCAGGACGCCCAATGTGGGTGTTGGGATCGACCAAGTTCTTCAATCCTTCGTTGTATGCTTCCGGATGCCATGCTGGCCGGTCAACTGGCGCATTACTGAACTTGGCCGAAATGACAAGTCTAAAGACTCAGCGCTGCCCATGCCAACGCGCCGTCACCTGAAGTGCAACACGCTCATAGCGGTTCCCGTCGCGATCGCAAGTCTCGGGAATATGCGTATTCGGAAACACGCCAGACCGCCGGCTCGAGCCGGCTAGCGGCCCCAGATGACGGCATTCTCGTGCCGTTTTATGATGTGCTTCAAATTCTCGAAAGCGGTCGTGACGTGGCCCGCGAAGCGCTCCGCCGCCGGAGAGCGCGGCCCGCCAACCCGGCGCAGGATGCCCAGTGAGCGGCTGGGCTGCGGGATTTCATAGGGCAGCACCGTCACCCGGTTCTCCTTGCGCTGCGCGAAGACCACGGAAAATGGCAGCACGGCCAATGCATCTGTTTCTGCGAGGAAGTTGATCACGCTCATCAGCGAGCCTCCCGAATAGCGCACGTTCAGGTCCGACATGCCGATGCTCATCAGGATCATCTGCAGGTCCGACATCAGCGGAGAGCCGGGCAGGGGCGCCACCCAGGGAAAGCTGGTCAGGTCATGCGCCCTGAGGCGGCGATTGCGCAGCAGCGGATGGTCCGGCCGGCAAGCCACGACATTGCGTCCGGGCAGGATCTCGGTGAATTCGAAGCCGGGTCCGAGGTCGAGCACGCCGATCGGCACGATCCCGAGGTCGATCTGGTTGCTCTCCAGCGCCGCGACCATCTCGGGCAGGTTCATATAGCTTTGCTGGACGGTGACCTCGGGCTCGAGCTTCTGGAATTCGCCGATCATCCGGCTGATCATCGCATCCATGAAGAAAGGCACGCCGCCAACACGGACGACACCCTTGGTGCCTTTCATGAAGCCCTGCACCGCATCCGACGCCTTGCGCGAGGCCGTGATGATCGTGCGCCCTTGCGCCGCCAACTGGAAACCGAGCGGTGTCGGCTGCAGCGGCCGGCGGCCCTTCAGGAAGAGCGGCTCGCCGACCCGCGCCTCCAGCATGGCCAGCGATCGGCTGACCGCAGGCTGGGTCAGGCCCAGCATGGCGGCTCCTTCCGACACGCCGCCTGCATCCAGCACCGCGGCGAGCTGCATCAAGTGGCGCTCGTTCAGCTTCATAGCAAAACGCTATACAAGGGCCACCACATCTCATCAAGCATCGTCTCGGGTCGTGTTATCCCGTTTGGCAAGGGGAAGGGAGGCCCCGGCGAAATGGACGGCCAGCACGACCCCCAGAGGGATGAACTCCCCAAGGCGATCTCGACGCAGGCCGAAGAATTCGCGCGGCGTCTGGCGGCAATGGGCCAGTCCCGCCTGGCGGCGGCGGCACAGGCCGCGGTCGATGGGTTGCACGCGCTGATCGTGGAGTTGCGGCCCTCCGGCGAGGAATTCCGGCTGGCGATCGATTTTCTGACCGAGGTAGGCCATTACGCCGATGCGCGGCGCCAGGAGTGGGTGCTGTTCGCCGATGTGCTGGGCGTGTCCTCGCTGATCGAGGATCAAAACAGCCCGCGCCCCGCCGGGGCGACCCCCAACACCCTGGCGGGACCTTTCTACCGGGCCGATGTGCCGGAAATGCCGCTCGGCGGGAACATTTCGCGCGATCACAAGGGCGAGCCGCTGGAGGTTACGGGGCGGATCGTGACGCTCGGCGGCGCGGGGATCGGCGATGCCATGGTCGAGATCTGGCAGGCCAATGCCGAGGGCCTGTACGAGAACCAGGAACCGGACAGGCAACCGGAATTCAATCTGCGCGGACGCTTCCGTGCCGATCCGCAGGGGCGCTTCCGCTTCATGACGGTGAAGCCGAAGGGCTACACGCTGCCGGCGGATGGTCCGGTCGGTCAATTGATGTCCGCGCTCGGTCTTGGCCTCGAGCGACCGGCCCACATCCATTTTCGCGTTTCGGCACAGGGCTTCGAAACGCTGACGACCCACATCTTCGACCGGTCGGACCCTGCGATCGGCCGGGATGCCATTTTCGGGGTCAAACCCGAACTCATGGCCGAGTTCCGCGCGCTGCCGCCCCATGGAGGAAAGCGCAAGCACGCACTCGACCTCAATCTCGTGCTCTGCCCGCAGCGGCCGGGCGAAACCGAAACCTCTGGGAGGAGATGACCGATGGCCCGTATCAGCGGCTACCACCATCTGACACTGTCGACCGACGGCGCTCAGGAAGATTTTGATTTCTATACCAAGGCACTCGGCCTGCATTCGGTGAAGCGCACCGTCCTGTTCGACGGCGTCATCCCGGTCTATCACCTCTACTACGGCTCGCCCGACGGCGATGCCTCGACGATCATCACCACCTTCCCGTTCCGCAAGCCGGGCGTCTATGGCCGCCGAGGCACCAACCAGTCGCGCACCATCATGCAATCCATCCCCAAGGGGGCCGCGGATTTCTGGGTGGACCGGCTGAACGCGCGCGCCATCAAGGCCACCAAGATCACACGCTTTGGCGCCGACCGCGTGGCTTTGGCGCATCCCTGCGGCATCTCGCATGAGCTGGTGGAAAGCGACAGCGATCCGCGCGCGCCCATCACCAACGAGGCACAGGGCATCGGCAAGGCCCACGGCATCAAGGGCATCTACGGCGCGGTCGTGGCGGTGATGGATCGCACCGCGATGGACGACTTCCTGACCATCGCATTGCCGCTGGAGAAGGAGGCGGACAATCACGAAGGGCTGGTGTTCCGCGTGCCGGACGCGAGCGGCGTCAATCAGCGGGTCGAGGTGATCGTCGATCGCGACAGCGCACAGGGCACCTGGACGCTCGCGGGCGGGACGATCCACCACCTCGCCCTCAACACGGGCGACGAAGAGAACCAGTTGAAGCTGCGCGCTCATATCGAAGGCCTCGGCTTCACCGATATCTCGGAGCAGAAGGACCGCAACTATTTCAAGTCCTGCTATGTCCGCTCGCCCGGCGGCGCGCTGTTCGAACTTGCCTGGACCACGCCGGAAGGCTGGGCCAAGGACGAACCCCCGGGCCAGATCGGCAAGACGCTGGTCTTCCCGCCGTGGTTCAAGGACCGCGAGGGCGAATTGCAGGCCGGTCTGGAACAGGCGGATTTCGCGTGAGCTCAGGCAGCGGTCCACTCCGGCTCGGGCCAAAGGGCGCGGAAGCGAAGGCGATCTGCGTCTTCGTCCACGGCCGCGGCCAATCGCCGGAGGAGATGCAGTCCCATGTGCTGTCGCGGCTTTCCGCGCCGGCCGTGGCATTCATCCTGCCGCGCGCGCCGCTCGGCGCGTGGTGGCAGGCGCGCGCCGTCGACCCGTTGACGCCGGTCGCCCGCGCCCACCTCTCCGACGCGCTCGATCATTTGGCGGCCGCTGTCGTGGCGGCACGGTCGGAATTGCCCGGACTGCCGCTGCTCCTGGCGGGCTTCTCGCAAGGGGCATGTCTGTCGATCGAATATCTCTGCGCCGGGCTGCCGCCGCCGGATGCGCTTGCCGCCTTCACGGGCTGCCGCGTCGGTGTGCCAACGGACGGGCGATCCGAAGCCGTGCCGGCCGGCGTGCCGGTCTATCTTTCCGGCAGCGACTCCGATCCCTGGATTCCGGTTTCGGCCTTTGCCGATACGGCGCAGTCGCTGGGCCGCGGCGGCGCGAGCCTGCGGGCCGATCTGTTTCCCGGCCGGAGCCATGAGGTTTCGGATGCCGAGATTGCAATGCTGGGCACCATCATCGCCGACCTGGAAGCCGGCCGGGGTGCGCGCATGGGGGCTGCGCGATGATGGACAGTTTCACCTTTCCCGGGCTGACGACGCGGGTGATCTTCGGTGCCGGCACGATGGGCCGCGCGGAGGAGGAGGTGCGGCGGCTCGGCCATGACAAGGCGCTGGTGCTGTCGACGCCCCATCAGAAGGCCGATGCGGACAAGCTGGCTCAAAGCCTTGGCGGCCTCGCCGCCGGGGTGTTTGCCGGCGCGGTCATGCATACACCCGTCGAGGTTACGGAAAAGGCCGTCGACGCCTTCCGCGCCAGCGGCGCCACGGCGGTCGTAAGCCTCGGCGGCGGCTCGACCACCGGGCTCGGCAAGGCCATCGCCGTGCGCACCGGCGCCGATCAGGTGGTGATCCCGACCACCTATGCCGGCTCGGAAATGACCGACATCCTCGGCGAGACGGCGGCCGGCGAGAAGACCACCCGCCGCTCGCCGGACATCCGCCCCGAAACTGTGATCTACGACGTCGATCTGACAATGAGCCTCCCGGTTGGTCTCACCGTCACGTCGGCGATGAATGCGATCGCCCACGCCATGGAGGCCTTCTACGCTGCCGACCGCAACCCGGTGATCGTGCTGATGTGCAGGGATGCCATGGCTGCGTTCCGGGACGGCATTCCGCGGCTGATCGACGATCCGCAGGACCGCGCCGCGCGGACACAGGCGCTCTACGCGGCCTGGTGCTGTTCGACCGCGCTCGGCTATGTCTCGATGGCGCTGCATCACAAGCTGGCGCATGTCTTCGGCGGCTCGTTCGACACGCCGCATGCCGAAACCCACGCCATCCTGCTGCCCTACACGACAGCCTTCAACGAAGTGGCGGTGCCCGATCTGCTGCGCCCGATCGCCGATGCCTTCGGCGGCGGCTCGGCGGGCGGCGGACTCTGGGATTTCGCGCGCTCCGTCGGCTCTCCGCTGAGCCTGAAGGAGATCGGCATCAAGGAGACCGATCTCGACCACGCGGCGGCGATCGCGGTGAAGAACGCCTATGCGAATCCGAGGCCGATCGATCCGGGATCGATAAGGGAACTCCTCCAGGCGGCGTTTGAGGGACGCCGTCCAGGGAGCTGAAAAGAGGCAAGAGGGAGGAAGAGCAGATGATTACGAGACGGAGCTTACTGAAAGCGTCGGCGGCGACAGGCCTGGCGCTTGCCGGTTCCCGGCTGACGACGCCGGCGCTGGCGCAGGGCGCCAAGATTCGCCTGGGCTATGTTTCGCCGCAGACGGGGCCGCTCGCCGGCTTCGCGGAAAGCGATGCCTACAACATCAAGGCTTTCCTCGCGTCCGAGGCGGGCAAGAATTTCGACGTCATTGTCAAGGACAGCCAGTCGAACCCCAATCGCGCGGCCGAAGTGGCCAAGAACCTGATCGTCGACGACGAGATCAACCTGATGCTGGTCGGCTCGACGCCCGAGAACACCAACCCGGTCGCCACCACCTGTGAGGCGGAGGGCGTGCCCGTCATCTCGACCATGGCGCCGTGGCAACCCTGGTTCATTGGCCAACAGGGCAATCCGGGCGACCCGTCGTCATGGAAGCCCTTCAAGTTCGCCTATCATTATTTCTGGGGTCTCGAAGACATCATTGCCGTCTACACCGGCATGTGGAAGCAGCTTTCCACCAACGGCAAGGTGGGCGGGCTGTTCCCCAACGATGCCGACGGCAATGCCTGGGGCGATCCGAAGAACGGGCTGAAGCCCGGCCTCGATGCCGCCGGCTTCGGCCTCAGCGATCCCGGCCGCTATCAGAACCTCTCGGACGATTTCACCGCGCAGGTCAACGCCTTCAAGGCGGCAAATGCCGAGATCGTCACCGGCGTGGTCATCCCGCCCGACTTCACCACTTTCTGGAACCAGGCCCGCCAGCAAGGCTTCAAGCCCAAGGCGGTGACGGTGGCCAAGGCCATCCTCTTCCCGCAATCGGTCGAGACGCTCGGCGATGCCGGCCACAACCTCTCGTCCGAGGTCTGGTGGTCGGCCTCGCATCCGTTCAAGTCGTCGGTGACGGGCCAGAGCTCGGCTGACCTTGCGGCGGATTTCACCGCCAAGACCGGGCGTCCGTGGACCCAGCCGATCGGCTTTGTCCATTCGCTGTTCGAGGTGGCGGCCAATGTCATGGGCCGCGTTTCGGATCCGACGAATGCCGAGGCGATCGCGGCGGCGATAGCCGCCACCGACATGACGACCGTGGTCGGAAAGGTGGCCTGGAGCGGCGCAGGGCTGCCGCCTTTCGCTGCGAAGAACGTCTGCAAGACGCCGCTCGTCGGCGGCCAGTGGCGCAAGAAGGCAGGGGGCGGCTTCGATCTGGTGATCGTCGAAAACGCCACCGCGTCTGAGATCCCCACCGCAGGCAAGATGGAAGCCCTGGCCTGACGCCGCCGGGGCGGCGGATGCCGCCGCCCTCGTTCGGCGCGACCCGAGGATGACAGTGATGATACTCAGGCTGGAAAACGTCTCGAAGTCCTTCGGGGCCCTGAAGGTTACCGATGGCGTGACCGTCACGGTGCCGCGCGGCGAGGCGTTGGGCATCATCGGTCCGAACGGGGCGGGGAAGTCGACGCTCTTCAACCTGATCACCGGCAATCTGCTCGCCAATGAGGGACGCATCGAATTCCTCGGCCGCGACGTCACCCGCGCCCCAGCCATGGATCGGGTGCGCATGGGTGTCGGCCGCAGCTTCCAGATCCCGCAGCCCTTCGAGGGGCTGAGCGTGTTCGAGAACCTCCTGACCGCCGCCGCTTTCGGCCGGGGCGGCCGCGAGGCCGAAATGGTCGACGATTGCGCTGCTATCCTCGAAGAGACCGAACTTCTCCGGAAGGCCAATGTGCTCGCCGGATCGCTGAGCCTTCTCGACCGCAAGCGGCTGGAGCTCGCCCGCGCCCTGGCGACGGGACCCGAGCTGCTGCTTCTGGACGAGATCGCCGGCGGGCTGACCGAGGGCGAATGCAAGGCGCTGGTCGCGACGATCAAGGCGATCCACGCCAGGAGCACGACGATCATCTGGATCGAGCATGTGCTGCACGCTCTGAGATCGGTGGTCGAACGGCTTCTCGTGCTGGATTTCGGGCGCGTGATCGCAATCGGTGAGCCGGATCAGATCATCGCCTCGAAAGAGGTTCGCGAAATCTATCTGGGGCTCGAGGTCTGATGCTGCTGGAGACGCGCGACCTCACCGCGAATTACGGCCAGTTCCGGGCGCTGTTCGGTGTGAATATCACTGTCGCGGCGGGCGAATGCGTGGCGATCATCGGCGCCAACGGTGCCGGTAAATCCACGCTGATGCGTTCGATCACGGGCGTGATCCGCAACGAGGCCGCCATGGTTCTGCACCGGGGCGAGCCCATAGGCGCGCTGTCCTCGGCCGAGATCATGAAGCGCGGCATAGCCATGGTGCCGGAAGGGCGCCGGCTCTTTGCCTCGCTGAGCGTCGAGGAAAACCTGCTGATCGGCGGGCAGGCGCGCAAGGCGCCCGGGCCGTGGGGCCTGGAGGCGGTTTACGAGCTCTTCCCGATCCTGCGCGAGCGGCGCAAAAACCCCGGCACGGCGCTCTCGGGCGGCCAGCAGCAGATGGTCGCGATCGGCCGGGCGCTGATGTCCAATCCTGAATTGCTGCTCTGCGACGAGATCAGCCTCGGCCTCGCGCCCGTCGTCATCCGCGACATCTACGCAGCACTTCCCAAGATCCGTGAAGGCGGTGCCGCGATCGTGCTGGTCGAGCAGGATATCGGCAAGGCGCTGGCGGTGGCCGATCGCGTCTACTGCATGATGGAGGGCCGGGTGACGTTGGTCGCCAAGGCGGCCGAGGTCACGCGCGAAGAAATCCATTCCGCCTATTTCGGGGTGGCGGCATGACGAGGCAGCCCCGCATGCCCCGGCAATTTTCCCGCCGCCTGACGACGGGGGCGCGGCGATGATCTGGCTGGACACCCTCGTGCAGGGAATGCTGCTGGGCGGGCTCTATGCGCTGTTCGCAGCCGGACTGAGCCTCGTCTTCGGCATCATGCGGCTGGTGAACCTCGCCCATGGCGACCTGATCGTCTTTGCCGCCTATCTGGTGCTGATGGGCGTCACCTTGCTTGGCCTGTCGCCCTGGGTCGCTGCGGTCATCGCCATGCCGGTGATGTTTACGCTTGGCTGGCTGCTGCAGGCCGCCGTGCTGAACCGGGTGCTTGGCAAGGATATCCTGCCGCCACTCCTCGTCACGTTCGGCCTGTCGGTTGCCGTGCAGAATGGGCTGCTCGAGGCCTTTTCCGCCGACAGCCGGCGCATTCCGGCAGGCGCATTGGAGGGGGCATCGCTCGATCTCGGGCTGGTCACCTTGGGGGTCATGCCGCTGATGACCTTTGTGTCCGCGATCCTCGCCATCGTGGCCTTGAACGGGCTCTTCTATCACACCGCCCTCGGCCGTGCCTTCCGCGCCACCTCGGACGACGCCGTGACGGCGGGCCTGATGGGGATCGAGCCGAAGCGGGTGTTTGCCGTCGCCACCGGGATCGCGATGGTCGTGGTGACGCTGGCGGCGCTCTATCTCGGAATGCGGGCAAACTTCGATCCCTCGATAGGGCCGGCGCGACTGATCTATGCCTTCGAGGCGGTGATCATCGGCGGCCTCGGCAGCCTGTGGGGAACGCTTGCGGGCGGGATCATCATCGGCGTGGCCCAGACGGCCGGCGCGGCGGTGAATCCGGAATGGCAGATCCTGGTGGGCCACATCGCCTTTCTGGTCGTGATGCTGCTCAAGCCGCGGGGCCTGTTCCCGCGCGCAGTGGATTGAGGGCGGCATGTATCGGCTGACAACCCGCACCCGCGCCGGAACTGCCACGGAAATCGCCGTGTTCGTTCTCGTCCCGGCCGGGCTCGCCTTGCCCGCCGTGACCTCGCGCGGTGTCATACAGGACCTGTTCTTCATTCTCACCATGCTGACGCTGGCGCAGATCTGGAACCTGCTGGCGGGCTATGGCGGTCTCATCTCGGTGGGCCAGCAGGCCTTCGTCGGCATCGGCGCTTATGCGATGTTCGCTGGCGTGATCCTGCTGGGCTGGAACCCGGTTGCCGCGATCCTGCTGGGCGGCCTTGCGGCGCTGGCCCTGGCCGTTCCCACGGCCTTCTTCGCCTTCCGCCTGCAGGGCGCCTATTTCGCCATCGGCACCTGGGTGATCGCCGAGGTGACGCGGCTGCTGATCGCGCAATGGAAGGCGCTCGGCGGCGGCACCGGCACCTCGCTGCCGCGCGAGGCGACCAGCAACATCATGGGCACGGATGCGATCCAGGCGCTGTTCGGCGTGCGCGAGGCGGCCGCGCGCGACATTCTCGCCTATTGGCTGGCGCTGGCGCTGGTCGTGGTCGTCACCGGCTGCATCTACTGGCTGCTGCGCAGTCGCCTCGGGCTGGCGCTGGCAGCCGTACGCGACAATGTCGAGGCGGCCCAATCGGTCGGCGTCGATGTCGGGCGGCTCAAATGGGCGGTGTTTCTGATCGCCGCGGCCGCCACCGGACTGACCGGCGCGCTGATCTTCGTGCAGACGGCCCGCATCTCGCCGGAGGCGGCCTTCGCCGTCACCGACTGGACGGCCTACGTGATCTTCATCGTCGTCATCGGCGGCATCGGCACCATCGAGGGACCCATAGTCGGGGTGCTGGTCTTCTTTGCGCTGCGTTCGGCGCTGGCCGACTACGGCAGCTGGTACCTGATGACACTCGGCCTCGCCGCCATCGCGGTGATGCTGTTCGCACCGAAGGGGCTGTGGGGGCTGATATCAGCCCGCAGCGGCCTGCACCTGTTTCCGGTCCGCCGCAGGCTGGCCGGTCTGAAGATCGAGGGAGGAAATTGATGGCGGATATCGAAACCGACGTACTGGTCGTGGGCACGGGCCCGGCCGGCTCGGCCACGGCGGCACTTCTCGCCAGCTCCGGCGTGGCCAACATGGTCGTGAACCGCTACCGCTGGCTGTCGAATACGCCGCGTGCCCACATCACCAACCAGCGCACCATGGAGGTGCTGCGCGACCTCGGGCCGGAAGTCGAGGCCGAGGCTGTGATGCACGCCTCGCCGCAGGAACTGATGGGCGAGAACGTGTTCTGCGAAAGTCTGGCGGGCGAAGAGCTTGGCCGGATGAAGAGCTGGGGCACCGACCCGCTCTCCAAGGCTGAACATCTCCAGTCGTCGCCGTCCTTCATGAACGATCTGCCCCAGACCTTCATGGAACCGATCCTGTTCAAGACGGCGTGCGCGCGCGGCACGCAGGCGCGCATGAGCACCGAATATGTCAGCCACGTCCAGGATGCGGACGGCGTCACCACGACCTGCCGCGACAGGCTGTCGGGCAAGGACTTCACCGTGCGGTCGAAATTCCTCGTCGGTGCCGATGGCGGCAACTCGCTGGTGGCCGAGCATCTGGGCCTGCCGTTCGAGGGCAAGATGGGCGTCGGCGGGTCGATGAACATCCTGTTCCGGGCCGATCTTTCGAAATACGTCGCGCACCGGCCAAGCGTCCTCTACTGGGTCATGCAGCCCGGCGCCGATGTCGGCGGGATCGGCATGGGTCTCGTTCGCATGGTGCGGCCGTGGAACGAGTGGCTCATCGTCTGGGGCTACGACATCAACCAGCCGCCGCCCGATGTGACGCCGGAACTGGCCACTGAGGTCGCCCGCCAGCTGGTCGGAGATCCCGGGCTCGAGATCGAGCTCCTGGGCGCCAACACCTGGACCGTGAACAACTGCTTCGCCACGCACATGCAGAAGGGGCGAGTGTTCATCATGGGCGACGCCGCGCATCGGCATCCGCCCTCGAACGGGCTTGGCTCCAACACCTCGATCCAGGACGGGTTCAACCTCGCCTGGAAACTTGCCAAGGTCGTCAAGGGGCAGGCGGGGATCGGGCTGCTGGAAAGCTATTCGGCCGAGCGTGCGCCGATCGCGCGCCAGATCGTGACGCGCGCGAACCAGTCGATCGCCGAATTCGGTCCGATCTTCGAGGCGCTCGGCATGGATGGCGGCGTGGATCACGACAAGATCCAGAAGAACATGGAGGCCCGCGCCGACGCCACACAAGCCGCCGAAACGCAACGCGAGGCGCTGCGCAAGGCCATCGCCTTCAAGAAGTACGAGTTCGACGCCCATGGCGTCGAGATGAACCAGCGCTATGCGTCGGGCGCCGTCGCAAGCGACGGCCAGCGCGAGCCGGCCTTCGAGAAGGATCGCGAGCTCCACTATGCGCCCACGACCTGGCCGGGCGCGCGTCTGCCGCATGTCTGGGTGTTCGAGCGCTCGGGCCGGAAGATCTCGACGCTCGACCTTTGCGGACATGGCGAGTTCACGCTGTTGACCGGCATTGGCGGCGAGGCCTGGGTTGCCGCTGCCGACGCGGTGGGCGCGGAACTCGGTCTGCCGATCCGCACATATGTGATCGGCCCGCGCCGCGCGGTCGAGGACCATACCGGCGACTGGGCGCGCGCACGCGAAATCCGCGACGCGGGATGCCTGATTGTGCGTCCCGACCACCACATCGCCTGGCGCGCCGAAACGCTGGCGGCCGATCCGGCGGCGGAGCTGCGCCGCGTCTTCAAATCCGTTCTGGCGCGCTGAGGAGGATCCCATGACCGACGACCACGAACACGGCTATTTCACCGAAGCCAACTCGGCCGAAGTCGTCGTGGCGCGCAACAAGAACGCCAAGGACCAGCGGCTCGGGCAGGTCATGGAGGTCATCACCCGCAAGCTGCACGAGGCGGTGAAGGAGATCGAGCCGACGCAGGAGGAATGGTTCGAGGCGATCATGTTCCTGACGCGGACGGGCCAGATCTGCAACGAGTGGCGGCAGGAGTACATCCTTTTGTCGGATGTCCTCGGCGTCTCGATGCTGGTCGACGCGATCAACAACCGCAAGCCGTCGGGCGCCTCGGAATCCACCGTACTGGGGCCATTCCATGTCGCCGACGCGCCCGAACTGCCGATGGGCTCGAACATCTGCCTCGACCAGAAGGGCGAGCCGATGTTCGTGCATGGCCGCATCCTCGACACCGAGGGCAAGCCGATCGCGGGCGCCAAGATCGATGTCTGGCAGGCCAATGACGAAGGCTTCTACGACGTCCAGCAGAAGGGCATCCAGCCCGACTTCAACCTGCGCGGCGTCTTCCGCACCGGTGCGGATGGACGCTACTGGTTTCGCGGCGCAAAGCCCAAATACTACCCGATCCCGGATGACGGGCCGGTCGGCAAGCTGCTCGGCGCGCTGGGACGCCATCCCTACCGCCCGGCGCATCTCCACTACATCGTCGAGGGCGAGGGCTTTGAGGCGCTGACCACGCACATCTTCGATCCGGACGACCCGTATATCGATACGGACGCCGTCTTCGGCGTGAAGCAGAGCCTGCTCGCCGAATTCCGCAAGGTCGAGGATGCCGACGCCGCGGCGAAGGCCAAGGTTGCCGCGCCGTTCTACGACGTGGAATTCGATTTCGTGCTTTCGCGAAAGAAGAAGTGAACCGCCGCGCCGCGGGTGCCGCGAAGGCGCCCGCACGCAGGCCGGTATCGCACAAATGGGAGGAAACTGATGGCCGCACTTGAGAAGATGTTCGATGTCAGAGGCAAGTCGGTGATCGTCACCGGCGGCGCCAGCGGCATTGGCCAGGCCTATGCAGAGATCATGGCCGAGCATGGCGCGAAGGTCTGCATCTTCGACCTGAACCCCGCCGGGCTGGAGAAGACCGGCGCCGCGATCAGGGCTTCGGGCGGCGAGGTCTGGGGCCAGGTCGTCGATGTCGGCGACCGCGCGGCGATGGCTCGAGCCTTCGACAAGGTGGCCGAGAAGGCGGGTTCGATCGATGTCGTGTTCGCCAATGCCGGGATCGACGCCGGCCCGGGCTTCAACACCCCGACCGGCGAGAGGAACCCCGAGGGCGCCATCGAGAACCTTCCCGACGAGCACTGGGACAAGGTGATCGAGATCAATTTGACCTCGGTCTACACCACCATCAAGCATGCCGTGCGGCACATGAAGCCGAATGGCGGCGGCCAGATCATCGTCACATCGTCCATCGCCTCGCTGATCAACGAGAGCATCGTCGGCACCCCCTACATGCCGGCCAAGGCCGCGGTGAACCATCTCGTTCGCCACATGGCGATGGAACTCGGCGCCTACAACATCCGCATCAACGCCATCCTGCCCGGACCGTTCATCACCAACATCGCCGGCGGCAGGCTGCGCAACCCGGCGGACCGCAAGGCCTTCGAGGCCCAGTCGCTCGTCGGCCGCATCGGCGATCCGGAGGAGATCAAGGGTTTGGCGCTCTACCTGGCGTCGCCCGCCGCGTCCTACGTCACCGGCTCGCTGATCGTCATCGATGGCGGCTCGCTGCTGCGGATGACCTGAACAAGTTTTGAACTGACGCCGGTCTCGTCGAGGGGACGGGCCGGCTTAACCAAGGGAGGAAATGACCATGACCTACTACAACAAACTCGTGAAATCGGGCTTGCCCAGCCGCCGGACCGTGCTGAAGGGGCTTGGAGCTGGTGTTGCCGCCGCCAGTACGCTGGCCATGCCGCGCTATGCGCGCGCCGCGACGGCGGGCAAGATCAAGCTGGGTTATCTCAGCCCCACCACCGGTCCGCTCGCCCTCTTCGGCGAGACGGACGGCTACACCTTGCAGAAGATCCGCGCCCTGCTCGGCGGCCAGCTGCAATGCGCCAACGGCAATACCTACGAGATCGAGATCCTCGACCGCGACAGCCAGTCCAATCCGAACAAGGCATCGGAAATCGCCGGCAACCTCATCCTGAACGACGAGGTGCACCTGCTCGTTCCGGCCTCGACCACCGATACGATCCTGCCCGCGGCCGAACAGTCCGAACTCTATGAGACGCCCTGCATCTCCTCGGGCGCGCCCTGGCAAGCGGTGATCATGCCGCGCGGCGGCGGCAAGCAGACCTTCGACTGGACCTACCATTTCTTCTGGGGTCTCGACGAAGCGCTGAACACCTTTGTCGGGCTCTGGAACCATCTGGAGACCAACAAGAAGGTCGGGATGCTGTTTCCCCAGAACATCGACGGCGAGACCTGGGGGAATGACGAATACGGCCTGCCGGCACCAACCCGCAAGGCCGGCTACGAGGTCGTCGTGCCCGGCTACTTCCAGCCGCGCACCAATGACTTCTCCGCGCAGATATCCGAATTCAAGAAACAGGGCTGCGACATCATCGGCGGCATCACTTATCCGGACGATCTCAAGACCTTCGTCACCCAGTGCAACCAGCAGGGCTTCAAGCCGAAGGCGGTCACGGTGGCGGCAGCACTCTTGTTCCCGGGCGGTGTCGAGGCGATGGGTCCGCTCGGCAACGGCATGTCCTCCGAGGTCTGGTGGACGCCGGCCTTCCCGTTCAAGTCGTCGCTGACTGGCCAGGTCAGCAGCGACATCGCCAGCCAATGGGAAGCCGATTCGAAGCGGCAGTGGACGCAGCCTCTGGGCTATTCGCATGCCCTGCTCGAGGTCGCTCTGGACATACTAAAGCGCTCCTCCAATCCGCTCGACCGGACGGCCAACCGCGACGCGCTGGTCGCCACCGATCTGCAGACGCTGGTCGGCCATATCAAGTTCGACGGTTCGGCGCACAAGAACATCTGCAAGACGCCGATCTTCGGCGGCCAGTGGGTGAAGGGCGAGAAATGGCCCTACGACCTGAAGATCGTCGACAACACGGTCAATCAGCTCTTCGCGCCGCAACAGGCGATCAAGCCGATCGCCTGGTGACATGAGCAGGGACGCGGACGGATCGATGGATAGGGAAATCCTGCTGACGGCGCGCGGCGTGTCGAAGTCCTTCGGCGCCGTCCGCGTCCTGCATGAGGTGAGTTTCGACGTGCGTCGGGGCGAGGTGCTGGGCATCCTCGGCCCGAACGGGGCGGGCAAGACGACGCTGTTCAACATGATCAGCGGCGATTTGAAGGCGTCCGGCGGCGAGATCCAGCTCGGCGACACGGCGCTGCGCGGCGAGCCGCCCTTCCGTCGCTGCCGGATGGGGATCGGACGGACCTATCAGATCCCGCGTCCCTATTCCGGCATGACCACTTTCGAGAACCTGCTGGTCGCCGCCGCGTTCGGCGGCGGCCGGTCGGAGAAGCAAAGCTATGCCTTCTGCGCCCAGGTGCTGCGCGATTGCGAGCTTTCCGACAAGGCCAATGTCTCGGCCGGTGCCCTGACGCTGCTCGACCGCAAGCGGCTGGAACTGGCGCGCGCGCTGGCGTCGGATCCGAAGCTGCTGCTGCTGGACGAGATCGCGGGCGGGCTGACCGACGATGAATCGAAAGCGCTGGTGGCGCTGGTGCGCCGCATCCGCGACCGCGGCATCACCATCGTCTGGATCGAGCACGTGCTGCATGCGCTGCTGGCGGTGGCCGACCGGCTGTTGGTGCTGAACTTCGGCGAGAAGATCGCCGAAGGCGTGCCGGCCGAGGTGATCGCGCTGCCCGAGGTCCAGCGCGTCTATATGGGGATCGAGGCATGACGGCCGTTCTTTCCACCCACGGGCTCTTGGCCCGCTATGGCGATTTCCAGGCGCTCTACGGCATCGACATCGAGCTGCACCAGGGTGAGGCCGTGGCCCTGATCGGCGCCAACGGGGCAGGCAAGTCCACCCTCCTGCGTTCGATCATGGGCCTGCTCCCGGTCGGACGCGAGATGGTGCGGCTGCACGGCGACCCTGTCGGCGGCACCGCGACCGACCGCATGGTGCAGAAGGGCGTCGCCATCGTGCCGGAGGGCCGCCGCCTGTTCACCGGCATGTCGGTCGAGGACAATCTGCGCGTCGCCATCGACCAGGCCGCGCGCATGGGCGCCAAGGGCGGATGGACGCTGCCACGGCTGCACCAGCTCTTCCCGATCCTCAAGGAGAAGGCCCGCACGCAGGTGCAGAGCCTCTCGGGCGGGCAGCAGCAGATGGTGGCCATCGGCCGCGCGCTGCTGTGCCAGCCGCGCGTGCTGCTCTGCGACGAGATCAGCCTCGGCCTTGCACCCAAGGTGATCCGCGAGATCTATGCCGCTCTGCCTGAAATCCGTGCCACCGGCACGGCGATGATCGTGGTCGAACAGGATGTCGGCCTCGCCCGGAGCGCCTCGGATCGCCTCTACTGCATGCTGGAGGGGCGCGTGACCCTGACCGGCAGGTCGGCCGAAATCACGCGCGAGCAGATCGGCAAAGCCTATTTTGGAGCGGGCCATGGAGTGGTTTGACGCCTTGGTGCAGGGGATCCTGCTGGGCGGCATGTATGCCCAGTATGCGCTCGGCATGGCGCTGATGTTCGGCGTCATGCGCATCGTCAACATCAGCCATGGCGACCTGGTGATCCTGCTGTCGCTGATCGGCATCTCGATGGCCTCGGCCTGGGGTCTGGGACCGCTGCCTGTGCTGATCGTATTGGTGCCGCTCGCGGTGCTGATGGGCTGGGTGCTGCAGAAGGCCGTGCTGAACCGGGTTGTGGGCAGCGATCCGCTGCCTTCGCTGATCGCGACCTTCGGACTGTCGATCGCGCTGCAGAACCTGATGCTGCAAATCTGGTCCGCCAACAGCCGGTCGCTGCCCGGCCATGGGATCGAGAGCCAATCCATCGAGATCGGCGCCGTCTATATCGGCCTGCTGCCGCTGATCGTGCTGGCGGTCGCCACGGGTCTGACCTGGGGCCTCGATCTGACGTTGAAGCGCACGCGCTTCGGCCGGGCGCTGCGCGCCGCGTCGGCCGATGTCGAGGCGGCGGCGATGACCGGCATCAACCCGCGCGCCGTCTATGCGATGGCGACGGCGGCGGCGGTCGGCATCCTGGGCTTTGCAGCCGTCTTCCAGGCGCTGCGGTCGACCGTCGCGCCGGCCGATGGACCGGCGCAACTGATCTACGCGTTCGAGGCGGTGATCATCGGCGGCATGGGTACGGTTTGGGGCGCCTTCGTTGGCTCGATGGTCCTCGGCATCTCGCAGGCCATCGGCTTCCGCATCGATCCGGGTTTTGGCGTGCTCGCCGGACACATCGTCTTCCTGATCGTGCTGGCGACCCGCCCGCAGGGCCTGTTCGGAAAGGCATTGGCATGAGCGCGATCCCCTACACGGAAGCCGAGGCGCCCGAGGTGCTGGTGCAGCGCCAGACCCGGTCGGGCCGCCTCGCGATGACGCTGGCGGTGCTGGCGATGATCGCTGTCGCGGCCATGCCGTGGTGGGCCTCGACCGGTACGATCCGCTCGATCCTGGTGTTATGCTGCTACATCGCCGTCGCGCAGATGTGGAACCTGCTCGCCGGCTATGCCGGCCTTGTCTCGGTGGGCCAGCACGCCTTCATGGGCGCGGCCGGCTACGCGCTTTTCGTGTTGGCGCAGACCTACGGCATCAATCCGTTCGCGGCGGTCTTCCTGTCGCTGCTGGTGCCGGCGGCGCTGGCCGTGCCGATCTACCTTTTGCTTCATCGCCTGGACGGTCCGTATTTCTCGATCGGCACATGGGTGGTGGCCGAGGTCTTCCGGCTGACCGCCTCGAACCTGCCGCTGGTCAATTCCGGCGCGGGCATGTCGCTGCGCGTGATGAAGGATTATTCGGCCTTCGAGCGCAATGTCGCCATGTCACTGCTCTGCGCCGGCATGCTGCTGGTCACGCTGGGCGGCAGCTACTGGCTGCTTCGCTCGCGCTTCGGCCTTGCGCTGATCGCCATGCGCGACAATCCGGTTGCGGCTGCCAGCCAAGGCGTGAATGTCGCAAAGCTGCGCTTCCTCGTCTACGTCGCGTCGGCGGTCGGCTGCGGCCTTGCGGGCGCGATCTACTTCATGGCGCAGTTGCGGATCACGCCGGGTTCGGCCTTCGATCCGATGTGGGCGAATGTGGCGATCTTCATCGTCATGGTCGGCGGCATCGGCTCCATCGAGGGCGTTCTGATCGGATCCCTGATCTTCTTCATCGCTGACCGCTGGTTCGGTGAATACGGCGCAACCTATTTCGTCGTCCTCGGCCTGATGACGCTGCTGGTGGCGCTCTACGCCCGCACCGGCATCTGGGGCCTGATCTCGAAACGGTGGGATGCGCCATGGTTCCCGATCCGACGCAAGCTCGTCGATCCGGACCGCTGAGAGGGAGGGTTCTATGAAAGCAGCCATCTTCGATACGGTCGGCAGTCCGCTGCGCGTCGGCACGGTGCCGGACCCGACCCCGGCGCCCGACGAGGTCGTCCTGCGTGTCGCCGCTTGCGGCATCTGCGGCAGCGACTTGCACATCACCGAGGATCCAGCGCCTTTCGGCATCGGTGGAGGCTTCGTCCTCGGCCATGAATTCGCCGGCGACGTCGTCGCGCTGGGATCACGGGTGGCCGACCTTCGGATCGGTGACCGTGTCGCCGTCGTGCCGATGCGCGGCTGCGGGCACTGCCAGGCTTGCCGGCGCGGCGATCCAGGCCGCTGCCCCGACATGGTTCTGATTGGCGGCGGCTATGCGCAATACGCGGCCGTCGCCGCGCGCCAATGCCATGTCCTGCACGAAGAGGCGGCGATAGAGGATGGCGCGCTGGCCGAGCCGCTCTCGGTCGCGCTGCATTGCATCGTGCGCTCGGGCATGAAGCCGGGAGACCGGGTCGCGATCCTGGGCGCCGGACCAATCGGCCTGCTCGTCGCCTTCTGGGCGCGGCGGATGGGGGCGTCGTGCGTGGTCGTGGCCGATATCCACAGCCATCAGCGGGACCGCGCGCTGGCGCTTGGCGCGACCGGTTTCGCGCTATCGGGCAACAAGCTGGCCGCGAACCTTGCCGATCTCTGCGGCGGCGCGCCCGATATCGTCTTCGAATGCGTCGGCAAGCGCGGCCTCATCGACGCGGCGGTCAAGGCCGTCCGGCTGCAGGGCACGGTGGTCGGCGTCGGCCTGTGCATCGGCGGCGACGAATGGGACCCGTTCGTCGCGCTGACCAAAGAAGTGAACCTGCTGTTTTCGGTCTTCTTCCATCAGCGCAACGAGTTCGGCGTCGCCCTCGATGCGCTGCGCGGCGGACCTTTCGCGCCGCAGGCGCTGATCACCGACCGGATCGATCTGTCGCCGGTTCCGCAGGTCTTCGAGAGCCTTCGCCGCCGCACGACGCAGTGCAAAGTGCTGATCCAGCCCGACCTTGTCTGAGGAGGAATAGAATGACCGTCCAGTTCGAAACGCTCGAATACGATGTCGGCGGCGTAAAGACGGTGGTGAAGGCCATCGGCAAGGGCAAGCCCGTGCTGTTCCTGCACGGCGCCTCGACGCTGGAAGGTTTCGACTTTGCAGCAGGTCTCGCCGACCGTTTCCGCGTTCTGTGCCCCAGCCATCCGGGCTTCGGCTTTTCGGGTGCCGCGCCGCATGTGGCTGGCATGTCCGACATGGTTCTGCATTATCTGAACCTGCTCGATGCCCTGGACCTGCCGGAGAAGCCTCATCTCATCGGCTTTTCCATGGGTGGCTGGATGGCGACCGAGCTGGCTGGCCTTGCCCGCGAGCGTTTCGACAAGGTGGTGCTGGTCGCGCCGGCCGGGCTCAACGATCCCGCGCATCCGGCGACGGATTTGGGCGCGGTGGCGCCGCAGGAGCTGCCGGCCTTTCTGGCGCATGACGTCTCGGTGGCGTTGCGCTATTTCCCCGACGGCTCGGACCCGGCCTTTGCGGAGGCCTTCGGCGCCGATCGCGCCCGTGAGGGCGAGACGCTGGGTCGCCTGCTGGCGCCATTCGGCATGGGCCACCCGAATCTGCGCCGTTTCCTGGCGCGCATCACCAATCCGGCGCTGGTCGTCTGGGGCACCAGGGACCGTCTTCTGCCCGCCGGCCAGGCGCCACTCTTCGTCGAGGCGCTCCCGGATGCACGCCTGATCCTGGTCGAGGATGCCGGCCATTTCGTCATGCAGGAAAAACCCGAAACGCTGAGCAAGATCGGCGACTTCCTCGCCGGCTGATCACATTTCAAACAAGGAGGAGAAAACGATGAACAAACCCATCAAGCATGGCTCTTGGGGAACGACCGTCGACCATCGCGACCTGCTGAAGAAGATCGCGGAGATCGGGCCGATCCTGGAAGCCAATGCCGCCGCCGACGAGGAGAGCGGCGAACTGACCCAGGCTAGTTTCGAGGCGCTGAAGCCGCTGCGCATGTCGCATATCTTCGCCGCCGAAAGCCTTGGCGGCGCGCAGTTGCCACCCACGCAGGGCCTTGAACTGATCGAGGCGATCACCTGGCATTCGGGTGCGGCGGGCTGGGTTTCGATGGTGCATTGCTGCATCGGCGCGATGTCGGCGGCCTTCCTGCCTGACAGTGCGGTCGCGCGGCTTTTCGCGCCGGGCACCGACAACCGCTTCTCGGGGCAGGGCGCGCCGCTGGGCATGCTGAAGAAGGTCGACGGCGGCTACCGGCTGAACGGCAAGTGGAGCTATGGCAGCGGATTCAGCCACGCCACCTACAGCCACAGCGCCGCCTTCGTCGACGACGGCTCCGGCAAGCCCGCCAAGGATGAGAACGGCAATGTCATCGTCATGTGCGCCCATGCGCCGATCTCCGAGCACAAGCAGCTCGGCAATTGGGACGTGCTGGGCCTTGGCGGCACCGGTAGCATCGACTACGCGGCCGAGGACGTCTTCATCGCCGATGATCTCGTCTTCCCGATCCTGACCGCGCCGCCGCTGCGCCAGAAGGAGTTCTTCAGCCTCGGTGTCGTGGGCCTCGCCGCCATCGGCCATACCGGCTGGGCGCTGGGTGCCGGCCGGCGGATGCTGGACGAGATCGCCAAGTTCGCCCGCTCGAAGTCGGGCCGCGCCGGGCTGATCGGCGAGAGCGAGAAGTTCTGGCACGACTACGGCCGCGCCGAGGCTCGCTATCGTGCCGCCCGCGCCTTTGTCTTCGAAACCTGGCGCGACGTCGAGGCGACGGTCGAGGCAGGCAACAGGATGTCGACGCGACAGATCAGCCTTGTCCATCTGGCCAAGTCCGAGATTCACGAAGTCGGCGTCGATATCTGCAACTTCGCCTACCGCGCGGGCGGCGGCGCGTCGCTGCGCGCCGGCGTGATCCAGCGCACCTTCCGCGAGATGATGGTGGCGGCCAACCACTTCACGATCGCGCCGTCGATCGTCACCTCGGCCGGCCGCGATATCGGCGGCATGTGGAGCGACCGCGTCTGGCAGTTCTACGACCTGATCGAGAAGAAGTAGTCCGAAGGGCCGGGCGGGGGACGCCGCCCGGCCTCCTTTTCAAAGTGGAGCTGAGATACGTCGATGAGCTTGCCGCATCCGATGACCAACGCCTTCCGCGAAGCCTTTCGCCGCCATCCGGCGGGTGTCGCCGTGATCACGGCCGACCCCGGCGACAGGCCGGTGGCGATGACCGTGTCCTCGCTGATCTCGGTGAGTGCGGCGCCGCCGGTCGTCGCCTTCTCGCTTTCGATGAAATCGACCTCGTCCGAGCCCCTGCTGCGGGCCGAGACCATGGTGATCCACCTGCTCCGCTTCACCGATATCGACCTGGCGCAACTCTGCGCATCGAGCGGCGCGGAACGCTTTCCGCCCGGGGGCGCCTGGGCACGGCTGCCGACGGGCGAGCCGCGCTATACCGGCGTTTCGACTTGGTTCCGCGCGCGCCGGCTCGGCCTGCTGCCGATCGAGGGCGCGACGCTGGTCGCGGCGGAGCTGCTGGAAGGCGACGTACAGCCGGACGAGGTCCCTCCGGAGGCGCATTCGCTGGTCTATCTCGACCGTCGCTGGCATCGCCTGCACAAGGAACTGGACGGCGTGGCCGAGCTGCTTGATTCGTCACGTTTTCTTTGAGCCCGCCCCTAGGCGAGGCAGGCTCAAAATATCGCGCGACGCTGCGGCGAGAGGCCATCGCGCCGCCGGAAGGGGCTGCCATCTGCCGCGGGTGATCCCTGCGCTAGTTTGGGTTCCCCAAGCCGTTTGCTTTGCGCCACGCCTCGTACTCTCCGCGCGCGTCGTCATGCAGCGGATAATAGCGTTGCAACGGGGCGCCCTGCATAAGCTTCTCTCGCGAGAACTCTTCCCAATCGTGATGTGTCTTTGCTTCTTCGATGACCTTTGCGGCCATGGCGACGGGAACCACCACGACGCCGTCATCGTCGGCAACGATGATGTCGCCGGGGATCACCGTGACACCGCCGCAGGCAATCGGAACGTTGACGGCATTGGGGTAAATGCTGGTCTGAACATGATAGTTGGGCGTCCAGCCGCGCAGCCAAAGCGGCAGGTCGAGCTTCTCGACATTGGGCCTGTCGCGCATGCATCCGTCGATGACGATGCCCGCGCCGCCTCTGCCCTTGAAGTAGGTCGACATCATGTCGCCGAAGACACCCGAGCTCATATCGCCGCGCGCGTCGACCACGACCACGTCGCCTTCCTGGGCATGATAAAGCACGTGCCGGTGCAGTTGCGTCTCCGGGTCGGCATATTCGCCCTCGTTGAAGAGATCCGGCCGCTGCGGCAGGAATTGCAGCGTCAGCGCCGGCCCGACGATCGACTTGCCGTGGTTCTGCGCCACCGGACCGACCATGTGGGGATTGCGGAAGCCCATATGGCCGAGCGTGCCCGCAACGGTCGCGGCACCGATCTCCCTCAATCCCTCGATCAGGTCCTTGGGCGGCCGAATGATGTCGGAGGTATGCGTCATGGTGGACTCCGGTTGAAATTGAACTACCAGTTGGTGACAGAACCGTCGCGGCGCTTGAGGTGGGGTGCCTCCCAGAAACGGAAACTCTGCGCCTGGATCGCCGCCTCGTTGACCTCGACGCCGAGCCCCGGCAGATCGCCGACCGGATAGGCGGGGCCGTCGAGTTGTGGTTGCACGGGGAAGAACTCGGAACTGTCGAAGCCCAGCTTCCTTTCGGGCACCCTGGTCTCGAGCCAGGCGAAATTGGGGACCGCGGCGGCGAGATGCACGGTCGCGGCCGTGCACACTGGGCCCAGCGGATTGTGCGGCATCAGGTCGACATAGTGCGCCTCGCTCCAGCCGGCGACCTTCATCGCTTCGGTGAGCCCGCCGACATTGCAGACGTCGAGCCGGTTGAACTGATGGATGCCGCGCTCGATGTAGGGCAGGAACTGCCACTTGCTGGCAAATTCCTCGCCGATGGCGAACGGGATGTCGGTCATCGTGCGCAGGGATTCGTAGGCTTCCGGGGTTTCGTCGCGTATCGGCTCCTCGAGGAAATCGAGCACGCCGCAGCCGAGCTTGTTGCAGAAGCTCGCCGCCTCGGCCACGGACAGCCGATGATGATAGTCGATGCCGAGGACGACCTCGTCGCCCAGCGCCTCGCGGGCCTTGTTCAGCATCCGGGCGGTCACGCCGATCGACTCGCGCGGCTCGAAAATGTCCTTGCTGCTTTGCCCGGCGGGGAAGAAGCGGATCGCCTGCCAGCCCTGCTTGTACAGCTCGCGGGCCCGTTCGATGGCGACATCGCCCTCGGCCTCGTCACCGGTCGAAGCGAAGGTGGGGATGCGGTCACGCTGCTTGCCGCCGAGCAGTTCGTAGACCGGCACCCCCAGCGCCTTGCCCTTGATGTCATGAAGCGCGATGTCGATGGCGGAAATCGCCGCCTGCAGAACGCGCCCGCCTTCAAAATACTGGCTGCGATAGGCCTCTTGCCAGATCCGGCCGATCTGCAGGGGATCGCGGCCGATGAGGAATTCGCGATAGTGCTCGACCGCGCCGGTCACGGCCCTTTCGCGGCCGCTCAAGCCGCTCTCGCCCCAGCCGAATATGCCCTGGTCGGTCTCGACCTTCACCAGCATCTGGTTGCGCGTTCCCACCCACACCGGGTAGGGCTTGATCGCCGTGATCTTGAGCTTCGTCGTCATCCACGCCCACGTCCCAATCGCATCCGCCCTGTCTCAGGCGGCCTCGAGTGCCATTTCAGTTTCGCCGTCGAACAGGTGCATCCGCTCCTGGTCGAACTCGAGCCAGATCTGCTCGTCAGGTTTGACGGCAATGTTGGGGGATACGCTGATGTTGACGATGGCGCCGGAGAGGAGCGCCTGCACGAAGGTGACGTCTCCGGTTGGTTCCACCGTATAGGCCTTGGCCGGGATGGCGCCGGGGACCGCGCTTTTGTGGAGTTTGATCGTCGAGTGTCGCGCACCGAGCACGACCTTCCTGGTGGTCGCGCTCTGGGCCTTGCGCGCGTTGCGTTGCGACAGCTGGAGGCTCCAGCCTTCGGCGCTCTTCAGGACGGTGTCGCCGTTTGCCGTCGATGCCTCCAGCGGAATAAGGCTCATCGCCGGGCTGCCGACGAAGCTGGCGACGAACATGTTGGCGGGATGCGCGAAAACCTGCGCCGGCGAATCATATTGCTGCAGAAAGCCGCCGTTCATCACAGCCATCCTGTCCGCCATGGTCACGGCTTCGAGCTGGTCGTGCGTCACATAGACGATCGTCGCCTTGAGGTCCTGATGGAATCGCTTGATTTCGGAGCGCATCTGGACGCGCAGCTTGGCGTCGAGATTGGACAGCGGTTCGTCCATCAGGAACACCGCGGGGTCTCGAACAAGCGCGCGGCCAAGCGCCACGCGCTGCTGTTGACCGCCCGAAAGTTCGCGCGGCTTGCGCTCGAGCAACTGCGTCATGTCGAGCACACGCGCCGCTTCGCGGACCTTCTTGTCGATCTCGGCCTTGGGCAGCTTGCGCATCTGCAGCGGGAAGGCGAGGTTCATATAGACCGACTTTTGCGGATAGAGCGCGTAGTTCTGGAACACCATTGCGATGTCCCGGTCCTTGGGGTCGAGATCGTTGACCACCTGGTCGCCGATGACGATGTCGCCCGACGTGATCGGGATCAGCCCGGCAATGAGATTGAGCGTTGTCGTCTTGCCGCAGCCCGAGGGGCCGACGAGCGCGACGAACTCACCATCATTGACCGTCAGCGAGACCTCGTTGACGGCTTTGAAGCTGCCATAGGTCTTGACGAGATCTTTGAGGACCACATGGGCCATCGGCAACTCCCTAATGCTTGACCGCGCCTTCTGTAAGGGCGCGTACGAAGTATCGTTGCAGGACGAGGAACAGCACCACGACGGGCACGCTCATGATGAAACTGGCCGCCATCAGGCCCGGAAAGTCCGTCGTGTTTTCCGAGAAGAAGCGCTGGATGCCGACCGGCAGTGTCAGCTGTTCGTTCTTGGAGAGGAAGGTGTAGGCGTAGATGTACTCGTTCCACGCACCGATGAAGGAATAGATCGCCGTGGCGATGATGCCCGGCGTCGACAGCGGCATCACGATCAGGATGAAGGCCTGGAACCGCGTTGCGCCATCGATTCGCGCCGCCTGCTCGAGTTGCACCGGGATGTTGTCGTAGAAGCCCTTGAGCAGCCAGATCGCCAGCGGCAGGCCGAAGGTGAGGTAGGTGAGAACGAGCGAGCCATGCGTGTTCACCAGCCCGATCGCGCGCATCAGGATGAAGAGCGGCACGAGAAAGATCACCGCCGGGAACATGTTGCGCAGCAGGACGGTGAAGAACAGGAAGTTCCGGCCCGGGAAGGTGAAGCGCGAAAACGCGTAGGCCGCCGGAACCGCCACGATCACCGAGAGGACAGTCGTGGCGGTGGAGACGAAAAGGCTGTTCCAGAAGAAGCGGAGGAAGTCCTGGCCGACGCTGTTCTGCGGATCGAGCAGCTTCTGGTAGCTGGCAAGGGTCGGCTGGTCAGGCCACCATTGCGGCGGGAATTGCATCGCGGCAAAGCCCGACTTGATCGAGGTGAGCAGCATCCAGACCATCGGCAACGCGGTGTAAAGCAGCATGAACACGAGGAAGATGCGTCCGCCCCACCGCCATCCGTCGAAGCGCAGGCGGCGACGGGCCTGGCCTCGAGCGGCTGTCTCGGCGATCGTGCTCATGCGCTGCCATCCTTCCTGTCGTTGCCGCTTAGCGCGCGGACGTAGAAGTAGCCGAACGTCATCAGGATGATGAACAGCAGCACCGAGTAGGCCGACGCCACCCCCCAGCGCTGCCGGCCGAAGGCGAGTTCATAGATGTGGGTGATCCAGATATGCGATGCGTTCGACGGACCGCCGCCGGTCATGATCCAGGGGATGATGAAGGAATTGAAGTTGGCGACCGCCAGCAGCAGGATCGTCACGGTCGAGACGTTTCTCAAATGCGGGAAGGTGACGTGCCAGAAGCGCTGCCACGCATTGGCCCCGTCGACTTTGGCGGCGCGCAGCAACTGGTCGGGGACCGTCTGCAGGCCGGCCATCATCATGATCATGGCAAACGGAAATTCGCGCCAGATGTTGACGACGATAAGGGAGGGCAGCACCGTCGAGACGCTGTCGATGAAATTCGGCGGCCGGTCGGCCAGTCCGAGGCCGACCAGCACCGCGCCGATGATGCCAAAGTCCGAGTGGTAGATCCACTTCCAGATATAGGAGGCGGCGACCGCGCTGATGACCCAGGGAATGATCAGGATGGCGCGCAGCACACCACGGCCGAAAAAGTCACGGTGGAGCGCCAGCGCGGCGGCAAACCCCAGGACGAAGGAGATGCCGGTGGACCCCACCGTCCAGATCAGCGTGTTCCAGGTGACCTTCCAGAACACCGCACTGGTGAGGATGGCGGTGTAATTGTTGAAGCCGACGAAGGTCTTGTCGCGGAGCTGCAGGCCAGGCGGCGTATTAAAGAACGACAGCTCGATGGTGTAGTAGATCGGATAGGCGATGACGACGAGCATCACGGCGATCGCGGGCAGCACGTACGCATAGTCAGCGCGATGCTCCCAGATCTTGCGCAGCACACCGGATTTACCGGGTTGCAATCTTCGGCGAGCCTCGGTCTTGCCGGTCACGATCGTCACTTTGGCGTGCCCTTGTTCGTCGGAACGAACCGGCTGACCCTTGGGGCAGCCGGTCAGGATCGCAGGTCAGGCTCGGACTAGAGTCCGCCCATCAGGTCTTTCACCTTCTTGGCCGCGTCGTCCGCTGCCTGATCGACGGTCATCGCTCCAGTCAGGGCATTCTGCAGCATGTCCGGGATGATGATGTTCATGATCTCGGGAGATTGCGGCAGCGCCGGGAACGGGATGCCGTATGGCAACATCGAGGTCGTGACATCGAGGAACTTGATGCTGTCCAGACGCTCTTTCATCCATTTGGTCTTGAAGCCGTTGAGATTGCCCGGGTTCGAGCCGGCATAGGCCATCTTCAGCGACCATTCCGGGCTGGTCCACATGCAGATGATAGCCTTCGCGGCCGGTTCGTCCACCTTGCCGCCCTCGACATATTCGGGCTTCAGGATGTGAATGTTCGAGCCGCCGAAGACGACGGCGCGCTTGCCGTCAGGGCCGGTCGGGATCAGGCCGTAGCGCATGTTGTCGATGACGGTCTGCGCCTTGTCCTTGTCGGTGCCGGTCGCCTTCTTCTGCAGGTCGAGCATGACATTGTAGTCGGACGGGTGCGAGATCATCATGCCGAGCTGGCCGGCGAGGAACAGCGGCTGGTTGTCGGCCTGCTGGTTGGTGAGTGCCGAGACCGGAACCGACTTGTCGCGGACATACATGTCGTAAGAGGCTTGCAGCGCGGCCTTGCTCTGCGGGCTGTCGAGCTCGATCTGCTGATAGGTCGGGTTCGCCGAGGTTTCGTCGAAGACGCCGCCGCCATAGGCCCATAACTGAGGCATGAAGCGGTACGGGGTATTGCCGGCATTCTTGCGGGCCACGAGGCCGTAACCGGCAATGCCGAGCTTGTCATGGATCTGCTTGGAATACTTGACGACGTCGTCCCAGGTTGCCGGAGCCTTGTCCGGATCGAGGCCCGCGCGCTTGAAGATATCGGCGTTCCAGATGAACGCCATCGTCTCATTGTTGGTTGGAATGCCGTAGGTCACGCCGTCCCAGGTCACGGCTTTCATGGCGCCGGGCCAGAAATCATCCGCCGAATACCCTACATCCTCGGGCTTGAGCGGCTGCAGATAGCCCTTTGAAGCGAACTCGGTGCCACCCAGGATTTGCAGGCGGACCGCCATCGGCGCCGCATTGCCAAGGAGCGCCGTGCGGAATTTGTCCAGGAGATCGTTGTAGGTGAGGGCCTGTTCTTCGAGCTGGATGTTCGGATAGGTCTTGCGGAAGGTCTCGAAGAAATCCTTGTAGTACTGGCGCAAGAGATCGGGGTCGCCCTCGAACACGCCCTGATACCAGAAGGTCAGTCGCCCCTTGTAGTCGAGCGGGGTGACCTTGCCGCAATCGGCGGCCGTGTCAAATTCCTGCGTGCCCGCAATGGAGCGCACATATTCCGGCGACCACTTGCTCAAGTCGACCGGCGCCGCGCCCAGGGCCGGTGCGGACATCAACGATGCGATCAATGCAGTGGAGACAGTGCCGCGCAGGACGGCACCGCCGAGTGTGATCCTCGTCATAGGTATCCTCCAGGTTTCTCTCCCATGCCGCTCTGCATCGAGGCGAGCGGCCTTACTCGTCGGTCGCGGGGACATCTCCTCAAATGTACCCCTTAGAGCAACTTATACGTTTTCAGATCGCAGATTGGCTGTCAACGCAACAAATCGTACATTGTTTATGGAAATCGTGCGTGATATCGAGAAAGGTGTGTATTCATGGAAGGGGGAACCGGCCTTGGCCGACACGCGGGAATTTAAAGCCGAGCCACCCGAGGGGATCGATCCTCTCGGCGCCTCGAGCGAGGGCGCCTCGCTTTATGAGCTGATCAGGGAGGACATCATCGAGGGCCGGCTCGCCGCCAACGAGCGTCTGGTGGTCACCGATCTGGCCCGGCGTCACGGCACCTCGACCAATCCCGTGCGCGAGGCCCTGCAACTGTTGCGCGGCGAAGGCTTTGTCACCTTTCTGCCCAATCGCGGGGCACGCGTGCGGCCCATAGATCAGGATTTTGTCCGCGATATCTACGAGATCGGTGTGCTGATCGAGCCGGCCCTGACGCGATGGTTCGTGAGCATGGCCACCGACGAGGACATCGCCGAACTCGAACGTCTTCAAGGTCTGATCGAAGAGAACAATTTTGCCGACACGTTCAGGCACAGCGAGCTGGACACCGCTTTTCACACCGTGATGTACCAGAGGCACTACAACCGCCATGCCGCCGAGCTTTGGTGGAAACATCGCGAAGTGCTGCGCGCCGTGAGCCGTCGTTTCAATTTCACGCTCGCCCGGCGTGCCGCCATCATCCGCGAGCACCGCGAGCTCATCGCGCATGTGAAGGCGGGAAATGCCGACGAGGCAGCCGAACTCATTGCGCGCCATGTCGAGGGCTCCGGGCGGCATGTCCTTGAACACATGCGCGCGCGCAACGCCGCGCGGGCAGGGTAGATCAATCGGCCCGGAACACCGCTCTTTAGGTCATCCAGATGAGGATAGTTGAGAGATGAAAATCACGAGCATTCGGCCGTGGCTGATCAAATCCGATGCTTCCTATTGGGGGGAGTACCTGTTCGTCGAAGTGACGACCGACGAAGGCGTGAGCGGCTGGGGGGAGATCACCACCACGACGAAGCTTGCCAACCGTGCGCTCTGCACGATCCTGCGACAGATCGGTGCCTCCGTGACCGGCGAGGACCCGGCGCGCATCGAGCAGCTGTGGCACAAGATTTTCCGCAGCTTCACCTATATGGGCAGCCGCGGCGCCGCCGTCGAATGCGTGAGCGCCATCGACATAGCCCTCTGGGACATCCGTGGCAAAGTCCTCGGCAAGCCGATCTACGAGTTGCTTGGTGGTCCGGTGCGCGAGGAAATCGCGCTCTACACCCATCCCAACCAGGCCAAGTTCACCAGCAAGGAGGCTGTGGTCCGCGAAATCAGGGACATCGTCGAGTCCGGGCACACAGGGCTCAAGTTCGACCCTTTTCCGCATCAGGGCCGCGGCCCCGATGGGCTGTCGCGCGAGCAGCGGGACGGCTACCTCGATGGCAGCATGACCCGCAAGGACGAGCGCCAAGCGGCCGAACTCACGGCGCTGATCCGCGAAACGGCGGGTCCTGACGTCGACATCCTCATCGATGCGCATGGCCGCTTCGACGTTCCCACCGCCATTCGCCTCTGCCGCAGCCTGGAGGAAGCCGGCCAGATCGACTGGTTCGAGGAGCCCTGTCCGCCCGAAAGCCTCAACGCGCTCAAGCAGGTGCGTGACAAGGTTAGTGCTCCAATCTCATGGGGCGAGCGCGGCCACACGAAATGGGATTTCGTGCCGGTGCTCGAGAACAAGCTCGCTGACTACATCATGCCTGACGTCACCTGGACCGGCGGCATTACCGAACTCAAGAAGATTTCCGCCCTGTGCGAAGCCTACTACATCCCGGTCTCGCCGCATGACGCCGCGGGGCCGATTAACGTGGTCGCGGGGGCGCAGGTGATGATGACCGTTCCGAACTTCTACAAGCTCGAAACGTCGGAGTGGAACCTGGGCAAATACGATCACCTCATCGACAGACCGCTCGACGTTTCGAACGGCAGCCTCAAGCTGACGTCGAAGCCTGGTCTCGGTGTCGAGATGAACCGCGATTACCTGCAAGCCCACGAGATCGAGCTGAGCTAGCAACGCTCAATGCCGGGCGGCGTTCGCGGCGCAAGCCCCCGACCAGAACGAGGATAGATCATGCCAAAGACGGGTGGAGCCGGCGAGGCTCTCAATCGGGTCAACACGAATTCCAAGCCATCCGACCTTCGCATCACCGACATGCGGGTGGCCGAAATCGTCGGCGCGCCATTCACCTCGGCGCTTCTCAAGATCTACACCAACCAGGGCATCGTCGGGCTCGGCGAGGTGCGTGACGGCGCCAGCGCTACCTTCGCGTTGATGCTGAAAAGCCGGCTGCTTGGCGAGAACCCTTGCGATATCGATCGCCTGTTTCGCCGCATCAAGCAGTTCGGCGGGCACGGCCGGCAAGGCGGCGGCGTGTCGGCGGTCGAGATCGCGCTGTGGGATCTCGCCGGCAAGGCCTATGGCGTCCCCATCTACCAGATGCTCGGCGGCAAGTTCCGCGATCAGGTGCGCGTCTATTGCGACACCGACGCCGAGAAACCGAGCGGCACCGAAACCGGAAAGCGCCTCAAGCAGCGCATGGATCGCGGTTTCACCTTCCTCAAGATGGATCTGGGCTTGATGCAGATCGCCCATGTCCCGGGCGCCGTGTCCGCGCCAGCCGGAGCGCTCGACGGGTTTCATGCCAATCCACGCGGCCGTGGCGGCACGCTTGAGGAGCGCAAGGCCCGCAATCTCGCCTACGACGCGCAGAACGTGCAGCACCCGTTCACCGGCCTGCATTTCACCGAAAAGGGGATCGATCTGCTCGAGGAGTACATCCACCAGGTTCGCGAGGTGATCGGGTATGAGATCCCGCTCGCCATCGACCATGTCGGCCACATCTCGCTGCAGGACGGTATACGCCTGTCGCGCCGTATCGAGAAATACGTTCCGGCCTGGCTGGAGGATGTGATCCCCTGGCAATATACCGAACAGTACCGGCAATTGCAGCAGGCCACCACGGTGCCGATCTGCACCGGCGAGGACATCTACCTCAAGGAGGGCTTCGAGCCGCTGCTCAAGAGCGGCGGCCTCTCGGTCATCCACCCGGACCTGCTCACCAGCGGGGGCATTCTCGAGACCAAGATCGGCGACATGGCGCAGGATCACGGTGTCGCCATGGCGATCCATATGGCCGAAAGTCCGATCGCCGCGATGGCCGCCGCGCATGTCGCGACCGCGACGGAGAACTTCATGGCGCTCGAATACCACTCCGCCGATGTCGACTGGTGGGACGATATCGTCACCGGCCTGCCCAAGCCGCTCGTCAAGGACGGCTTCATCACCGTGCCCGACAGACCGGGGCTGGGCATAGACGATGTGGTCGACGAGGTGATCGGCCAGCATCTGCAGCCCGGTGTCACGGGGATATGGCAATCCACCGAGCATTGGGACAATGAATATAGCTGGGACCGGACCTGGAGTTAGCCCAGGCCCCCTGCCATCATTCCCGCCAGGCTCACAGGGCCTACGACCGACCATTGGTGTCGACCTCTCCCAAGGGAGAGGCGAAGAAAGAAACGGACGAAACCATGATCTACGAACTGCGTATCTATGACTGCCTGCCGGGCAGGCTGCCGGCTTTGCTCAAGCGCTTTTCCGAGCAAACGCTGGCCATCTGGGAGAGGCATGGCATCCGCCAAGCCGGGTTTTTCACCACGGCGATCGGCGAAAACAGCAATCGGCTCACCTATTTCATCGCCTGGGAATCGCTGGCCGAGCGTGAGGCGAAATGGGCGGCTTTCGTCACCGATCCGGCATGGCACAGGGCCCGCGACGAGTCGGAGCGCGACGGGCAGATCGTTGCCAATATCAGCAGCCAGCTGCTCACGCCGACAGCTTTCTCGTCTGTGAAATAGGACTGCGCCATGAAGATCACCGACCTGCGCTGCGCCGTCATCGGCAAGCACCCGATTGTCCGCATCATCACGGATGAAGGCCTCCATGGCCTTGGCGAGGTCGAGTTCACAAAGACCTACCTCAAGCCGTTTGTGCTGCATTTCCGCGAGGCGTTGATCGGCGAGGATCCGACCGACGTCGAGCGGGTGATGCTGAAGATCCGCCAGCGCGGCTCGTTCAAGCCTTATGGCGCCGCCGTCTCCGCCATCGAGCACGCCTTATGGGACATCGCCGGCAAGGCGGCGGGCGTGCCGGTCTATAAGCTGCTTGGCGGCAAGGTGCGCGACAAGGTGCGCGTCTACAACGGCTCGATCCGCCGGAAACGCGCCGGCGACCGGCCGGAGGATTACGCCGCCGACGTCAAATGGATGATGGAGCAGCCGCAGAACTTCTTCATGGTCAAGCAGGGAATCTCGTTCCACTCCAACATGAAGGACAGCATCGAAGGCTTCCATTACGGCGTGACGCAGAAGAAGGCCGGTTATCACGGCGCCATGGATCAGGGCGTGATCAGCGAGCGCGGCTTCAATCACATGCTCGACTGCGTGATCGCGATGAAGGAGGTGCTGGGCGACAAGGTCAGCCTGGCGCTCGACTGCGGCCCGGGCTGGATGCTGCCCGATGCGATCAAGTTCGCCCGCGCGGTCGAGAAGTACAATCTGATGTGGCTGGAGGACATGCTGACCGGCGACTATGTGCCGTGGGTCAATCCGCAGGCCTATCGCGAGCTGACCACCTCCACCTCGACGCCGATCCATACCGGCGAGCAGATCTACCTCAGGCACAATTTCAAGGAACTGATCGAGACGCAGGCGGTGCGGGTCATCGGCCCCGATCCGGCCGATATCGGCGGCATCGCCGAACTCAAATGGGTCGCCGAGCACGCCTACATGCACTCGATCCTGATGGCGCCACACGGCACCGCGAACGGCCTGCTCGGCCTCGGCGCGCTGATCAATGTCTGCGCCACCTTGCCGGCCAATTACGTGGCGTTCGAATATCCCAGCGCCTCGGACCCGTGGTGGGAGGAGCTGGTGATCGGCCTGCCGGCGCAGATCGTCAGGGATAGCATGGTGGACCTGCTGGAAGCGCCGGGCCTGGGGCTCGATATCGACGCCGAAGCGGCCAGGAAGTATCTCAGCGAGGAGGATGCGGGCTTCTTCGACTGAACCATCCTTCTTTCACCATGCGAGCCGGTGCCTGGCGCCGGCTTCCGACAGCCGCTCGGGCGACGTTTGCGGTGCTCGTCGCCGCCGGCATGGAGCCCAAGCTCATCTTTCCTCGTTGAGGTCGACCGCGCCGGGAGTAATAGTCGCGGCGGAATTCGTAGGAGGAAGGGATGACGCTGAACTTCGACCCGAGGGCGAAGGCCACGACGCTTTACCATGGCGAATTCCGGCCGATGTTCATCGGCGGCAAGTGGGTCGCGGCGCAGTCCGGCCAGGAGATGAAGGCGCTGAACCCCGCGACAGGCGAGGTGCTGGCCACGGTGCCGCGCGGCGGGACGGCCGATGTCGACGCTGCGGTGGCCGCCGCACGCGCCGCCTTCGAAGGGCCGTGGTCGAAATTCTCGCCCTATGAGCGGCAATGCGTGCTGTTGCGCATCGCCGATCTGTTCGAGACGCATTGGGAAGAGCTCAGCGTCTCCGACACGCTCGACATGGGGCTGCCGATCACCCGCACGCTGGCCAACCGGCGCCGCGTCATCGGCATGCTGCGTTTCTATGGCGGCATGGCGACGGCGCTGCATGGCGAATCCATCGACAATTCGATCCCTGGCGAGATCGTCTCCTTCACCCGGCGCGAGCCTGTCGGTGTCGTCGGCGCGATCATTCCCTGGAACGCGCCGACCGCCGCCTCGATCTGGAAGATCGCGCCGGCGCTCGCCACTGGCTGCACCATCGTGCTGAAGCCCTCGGAGGAGGCGTCGCTGACGCCGCTGCTGATCGCGCGTCTGATGCAGGAAGCCGGCGTGCCTGACGGCGTCGTCAACATCGTGACCGGCACCGGAGCCGAGGCCGGCGCGCGGCTCGCCGAGCATCCCGACGTCAACAAGATCGTCTTCACCGGCTCGACGCTGACCGGACAAGCGATCGCGCGGGCGGGTGTGGCCAACCTCAAACGGGTTTCGCTGGAGCTCGGCGGCAAGTCGCCGATCATCGTCTGCCGCGACGCCGACATCGACAAGGCCGTTCCGGTCGCGGCAATGGCGGTGTTCGTGCATTCGGGCCAGATCTGCATCGCCGGCTCGCGCCTGTTCGTGGCGCGCGAAATCCACGACGAGTTCGTGCGCCGCGTCGCGGAATTCGCCGGCAGGCTGCGCATCGGCCACGGCATCGAGGCGGAGACCGAAATCGGGCCGCTGATCAATGCCAGGCAGGCCGGCAAGGTGGAGGGCTATATCAAGGCCGGCAGCGACGAGGGCGCGAAACTGGTCGCCGGCGGCTCGCGGCTGACGGGCGCGCTTTATGACGGCGGCAACTTCATCGCGCCGACCATCTTCGGTGCTGTATCGGACAAGATGACCATCGCGCGCGAAGAAATTTTCGGGCCGGTCATTTCCGCCATGCCCTTCGACACGCTCGATGAGGCCGTGGCGCGCGCCAATGCGACGCCCTATGGCCTCGCCGCCGGCATCTTCACCACGCATCTCGGCACCGCGCACAAGCTGGCGCGCCGCATCAAAGCCGGCTCGGTCTGGGTCAATATGTACCACGCCATCGACCCGGCGGTGCCGTTCGGCGGCATGAAGATGTCCGGCTATGGCCGCGAAGGCGGCATCGAGCATCTGCATGAGTATCTGGAGACCAAGTCAGTCTGGATCCAGACCGACTGATATTCAGGTGAGGCCGGCCTGCGAACGGCAGCTTCCTGCGCTTCCGGTGCTCACGTACTGTAAGTACGCTCCGCTCCGGTTCTCGGAAGCTACCGTTCTCGACTCGGCCTGACCTGAATATCGACACACCCTGGCGCGTGTGGGGGGTGATGCGCTGCGCAGTTTGCCCCGGCGGGCATGCAAATCGAGGGGCAGGCAAACCGGTGCCAGGGAACCTTTGTTCAGCTGGTGATTTTTGCCTATATAGGACATGCGAACGGCCAGGAGGGTGTTGCCGATGACGACGAAACGGTTTGCGATCTGCGCTCTTGCCGTGGCAATGGCCTGTGGCATGTCAATTTCGGCCTTCGCTGGGTCCAGGCATCGCCACCACCAGGCCGAGCCGGAACGCTACGTTCCCGCCGATGACGATTTCATCGGCTTCCTGTTCGGCGGTCCGCGCTACTACGACCAGCAGCTGTTCACGACGGCGGCGGGCGCCTGCTCCTACCACCGGGTCGGGCCGGATGCGAACGCGTTGAACAAGATCAACGATCATCATTGCGGGAAATAGCTGGGCCGCGCAGCGCAAGCCAGTTGTCGCCAATTTCCGGCAACCTGGGGCAACTTTCAGCGGCCTGAAACTGGCTGATTTCAACGGTTTGTATCTGGATCCGCCAGTTCTGCGCGAATCTCGGCGCCGTGTTCGTCGCGCGCGGGACCTTTGGTCGGCGTCTTTTGCGCCCATCCGGAAAAGCGCGGAGCAGCGGCTGCCTGCAGGACGCCGTCCACCGCCAGCCAGGAACCACGCGCGGCCATGTGCGGATGCCGGGCTGCTTCCCATGGGCTGAGCACCGGGGAGACGCAGGCATCCGAGCCTTCGAACAGGCTGGTCCATTCGTCGCGCGGTTTGGCGGCAAAGATCGCCGCCAGCCGGTTGCCGAGCTCCGGCCAGAGATCGCGGTCGAATTGCTTGGCGAATTGCGGATCGGCGGCGAGGCCGAGCCTGTCGAGGAACAGCGCGTAGAATTTCGGCTCGATGCACTGGACGCTGATGAAACCGCCGTCGGCGGTGCGATAGACGCGGCACCAGTGCGGGCCGTCGAGAAGGCTTTGGCCGCGTTCGGCGACGAGCCCGCCGGACTGGCCGAGCACCATCAGCAGGTTCATCATGTGGGCCGAGCCGTCGACGATGGCCGCGTCGACCACTGTGCCTTGGCCGCCGGCACGCGCGTTCATGATGGCGGCCAGCATGCCGATCACCAGATAGAGCGCGCCGCCGCCTATGTCGCCGGTGAGCGTCGGCGGCGCCATGGGCGGCTCGCCCGGCAAGGAGGCATACCAGAGCGCGCCCGACACACCGGTATAGTTCATGTCATGGCCGGCAGTGCCGGCCAGCGGACCGTCCTGGCCCCAACCGGTCATGCGGCCATAGACCAGCTTTGGATTGACCGCCAGGCAGGCATCCGGACCGAGCCCGAGGCGTTCCATGACGCCGGGCCGAAATCCCTCTATCAGGCCGTCGGCGGTGGCGATGAGGCGCATCAGCACGGCGACATCCCCGGCATCCCTGAGATCGAGCGCGATGGAGCGCTTGCCGCGATCGAGCAGCGAGCGTTCGGGCAGGCCAGGCATGGGCGCCTGCTTGCGGTGGACGACGATGACATCGGCGCCGAGATCGGCGAGCAACATGCCGGCGAAGGGCGCTGGCCCGAGCGCCTCGATCTCGACGATACGCGTCCCCTTCAGCATTCCACCCTCCACGGCGTTCAGCCCTAGAGTATGGGCGCAAGGTGACGGTGTGTAACCCCGCTGTTTTGGCATTGAAGCAAGTGCCGCCCGCATATACTTCAGGGCCATGAAAAAAATCGGTTTTCTATCATTCGGGCACTGGACGCCCTCGTCGCAATCGCAGGTGCGCTCGGCTTCCGACGCGCTGCTGCAGTCCATCGATCTCGCCGTCGCGGCCGAGCAGCTCGGCGCCGACGGCGCCTATTTCCGCGTGCATCATTTCGCCCGCCAGCTCGCCTCGCCGTTCCCGCTGCTAGCGGCGGTCGGCGCCAAGACCAGCCGCATCGAGATCGGCACGGCGGTCATCGACATGCGCTATGAGAATCCGCTCTACATGGCCGAGGACGCAGGTGCCGCCGACATCATCGCCGGCGGCCGGCTGCAACTCGGCATCAGCCGTGGCTCGCCCGAACAGGTGATCGATGGCTGGCGCTATTTCGGCTACCAGCCGCAGGAAGGCAAAAGCGACGCCGACATGGCGCGGCATCACGCCGAGGTCTTTCTCGACACGCTGCGCGGCGAGGGGTTCGCGCAACCCAATCCACGGCCGATGTTCCCCAACCCGCCCGGGCTGCTTCGGCTCGAACCGCATTCGGAAGGCCTGCGCGAGCGCATCTGGTGGGGCGCTGCCACCAACGCCACCTCGGAATGGGCGGCCAAGCTCGGCATGAATCTGCAGAGCTCGACGCTGAAGTTCGACGAGAGCGGCAAGCCGTTCCATATCCAGCAGGCCGAACAGATCCGGATCTATCGCGAGGCCTGGAAAGCGGCCGGGCACGAGCGCGAGCCGCGCGTCTCGGTCAGCCGCAGCATCTTCGCGCTGGTCGACGACCGCGACCGCGCCTATTTCGGCCGCGGCAATGAGAGCCGCGATCAGATCGGCTTCATCGAGGAGAATACGCGGGCGATCTTCGGCCGCAGCTACGCCGCCGAGCCCGACGTGCTGATCAAGGAATTGGCGCAGGACGAGGCGATCGCGGAGGCCGACACGCTGCTGCTCACCGTACCCAACCAGCTCGGCGTCGACTACAACGCCCATGTCATCGAGGCGATCCTGACCCATGTCGCGCCGGCCCTGGGCTGGCGCTGACGGCCGCGCCATGTAACCATCGATCGCGGCGGGCGATTCAGGAGGTTACGGCATGGGGAAGAAGGCTTTGATTGCCTGGGGCGGTTGGGAAGGCCACACGCCGGAACGCAGCGCCAACGTCATTCGCGCGCTGCTTGAGCGCAACGGCTTCGATGTCACGCTGGGCGAGGGCACGGCGATGTTCGCCGATCCGGAACTGCCTTCCTTCGATCTCATCGTGCCTGCCATCACCATGTCGACGATCGAAAAGGCCGAGCTGCAGAACCTGACTGCCGCGGTTCGCGAAGGAACAGGCCTTGGCGGCTTCCACGGCACGATGGGCGACAGTTTCCGCAACGAGCCCGATTACCAGTTCATGACCGGCGGCCAATGGGTCGCGCACCCCGGCAACATCATCGATTATCGGGTGGTGATCACACAACCCGACGACCCGATCACCAAAGGCGTCGGTGATTTCGCCTACCGGTCGGAGCAGTATTACATGCATGTCGACCCTAGCAACGAGGTGCTGGCGACCACCACTTTCAGCGACGCGCATTTCCCGGGCATTGACGGGGTCGTGATGCCGGTGGTCTGGAAGCGTCGGTATGGCGCGGGAAAGGTTTTCTACAGTTCGCTTGGGCACACGGCGGATGAGTTCGCGGTGCCGGAAATGGCGGTGATTGTCGAGCGTGGTTTGCTTTGGGCGGCGCGGGGATAGCGGCAATGGTGGTGCTCTGCGGCGCCCACCTTCTGTGACGGTCGGTCGAGACCAACCATGGCTTAGAAACAAATGGGATTTGCAAGAAAACTTCGAACCATGCTCGGCCTTCGACGAGCTCCAAAGCCGGAAAACATACCGCAGCATGCATCGATTGGCCGTAGAACACTCTTCTACACAAAGCCCAGCAATATCTTTGGCTGTGACGAGACCTCACCGCTTGAGATAGGAGCGTTCTGCTCCATAGCGGAGGAGACGCTATTCCTTTGTCGTGCCAATCATCCGACGCACTTTGTCTCGACTTTTCCATTCGAAGTCCACATGACAAATTCGATCGCGGCCTATGATGATCTGGTGGTCAACGGGCCGACAAAAATCGGCAACGATGTCTGGATTGGACGACGCGCAATCATCCTGCCGGGAATAACCATTGGAGACGGTGCCGTTGTCGGAGCCGGCTCGATCGTCACGAAGGACGTCGCACCCTACGCGGTGGTCGCCGGAAATCCTGCCAGGTTGATCCGGAACAGATTTACGGATGACCAGATCGCCAGTTTGCTCGCTATTCGCTGGTGGGAGTGGAGCGACGAGAAGATCAAGGCCGAACTGCCGACGTTCTTCGGATCGATTGATGCCTTCATCGCCGCCAACCGTGCATCATAGCCCAGCCCTCACCCAATTCCGCCCGTGACCACATAGGCGCCAACGGTGCGTCCATCCTCAAGCCGCACCACCGCGGTTACGATCGAGCCATACGAACCACACCAGACGCTGTGGAACCGCTGATGCTCGGCGGCCGGCACAAACACACGCCCGCTGAAGTGCGGGCCGCTCCGCTGCATCGCGACCGTCTGTCCGTTGACATGCACTTTGATGCAGGCGTTCTCCGCCTCGGCCGGCAGGTCGAGCGTGATGGTGATCTCATGCTGATCGCCTGAGGTCAGCGTCTCTGCGGCAAGCGCGATTGCGAGCGGACGTGCCTCACCGTTGCCAGCTTGGCTGGGTCGACCTGAAAACACATCGTCGGCGAGTTCAGGCGTGCGGGGCGGGCTTGTGCGGCGCTGGGTGGCGGTCTCGTAGTCGCCGGCCATGCGCAGCAGGCTTTCGTCGTCATAGGCCTTGCCGGCGAAGGTCAGGCCGACCGGCATGCCGATATCGGGCATCGTGCCCATCGGCACGGTGACGGTCGGAATGCCGAAATGGCGCCAGACCAGATTGCCGTTGGCAACCCAGGTGCCGTTGCGCCAGGCAAGGTCCGCCGACGCCTCGTTGATGTCGGCGTCGGCCGGGCCGACATCGGCGGCGGCGGGCAGCACCACGGCGTCGATGCCTTGCGCGTCGAGCCAGTCCTCGAAATCGATCCGCCGTGTCGCTTCCAGCCCCTTCAGGCCCTCTTCAAGCGTCGGGATATCCCTGAAGGGCGTGACGCCGGATTTGGCGCGCTCGACATACTCCGCCAGGTCGAAGCCGCCCTCGTAGCGATCAGGCAATGTGCCCGGCGGCTGCGGGAAAATCCTTGGGCCATCCACCGAAGCGAGATCGGGGATGTTCGGGTCGGCGTTGGCGCGCAGGAAATCGTCCCAGCCCCACATGCAGAGATCCCAGATTTCGCGGTCGGCGAAATCCGGCGGCACCAGCCCGCGCTCGACCATGGTGCGTGCGCCGGGACGGTCGCGCTCGTAATTGGAGACGACGGGAAAATCGACCTCGACCACCTCTGCGCCAAGCCGCTTGAGATCGGCCGCCGCCTGCTCCCACAGAGCAAGCACCGAGGCGCGGGTTTCGATCGGTTTGTCGGCCTGGCTGTCGCGGCCGATATACATTCTTGGCACGCCGAGCCGCTTGCCCTTTAGCGAGCCCGCAAATACCAGATCGGTATAGCGTTGCGGCCGTAGGTCGGCGCTTTTCGGCAGTTCGACCCAGGGCTGCGCGCGCCAGAAATCGCCCCGCGTCTGCGGGTCGTCGGCGACGATCACGTCGAGCAACTCCAGCATGTCTTGCATGGTCCGCGTGTGCGGCACCACGACATCCATCGTCGGCACCAGCGGCCAGTTGCCGCGCACGGAAATGACCCCGCGCGACGGGGTGTAGGCGACGAGCGCATTGTTGGTGGCTGGCGCCCGGCCGGACGACCAGGTCTCCTCGCCTAGACCGAAGGCGCAGAAGCTGGCGGCCGTTGCAGTGCCCGAACCATTCGATGACCCCGACGCGAAGGCGGCGGTCAGGTAATCGGCATTGTAGGGGCTTTCGGCGCGGCCATAGATGCCGCGCTGCATGCCGCCATTGGCCATCGGCGGCATGTTGGTGAGGCCGATCAGCACCGCCCCGCCGGCGCGCAGCCGGGCGATGGTGAAGGCGTCCTCATTGGCGACCAAATGTTCGAAGGCTGGCGAGCCGGACGCGACCGTCAGGCCTTTGACCTTGTAGCTGTTCTTGGCGGTGTAGGGGATGCCGTCGAGCGGCCCGAGTACAGCACCTTCGCGCCGCCGCTGGTCGGAAGCGGCGGCTTCTTCGAACATAGCTGGATTGAGCACGGGGACGGCGTTGAGGCTGATACCATGCCGGTCGAAATGCGCGATGCGCCTGAGATACGCCGCGACCAGCTCGACACTGGTGACCGTGCCGTCATCGAGGGCGCGGCGCAGTTGGTCGATCGTCGCTTCGACGAGATGAAGGCTGGCATAGGTCATCACTGGTTCCAGGCTGTTGTCTGCACGAAATGGATGAGCGAGCCCGCCGGCTTCGGCAAGAGCCAATCGGCAGTCTTTGTCGGAACGTATTGTTCCTGCCTGTACCTTGCCGGCAGGGCTCAGACGTTCCCGCCGCTCTCCTTCATCCTCTCGATGATCCCGGCCATCAGCGCCAGGTCGCGGCGCGAATCGGCGAGGTCGGTCAACGGCTTGGTGCCTTCAACGATGTGGCGGTGGAAAATCTCCAGTTCGTTGGAGAAAGCGTCGCCATAAAGCGGGCCGAAGCTTTTCGTCACCGGGCCGAGCGGGCCGGCTTCGGTGACCTCGAGCCTGGTCGGCAGGCTGCGGATGTAGGGCGTGTCGTAGATGATGCGCACGCGCCGGGTGTTGGAGCGCACTTCGATCATGGCGTCGAACAGGCCGAGATCGTCGACCACCGCGTCATAGAGGCAAGCGAAATGGCCGTAATCGAAGGTGACCGAGGTGTTGGCGCCGCCATTGGTGCGGTGCGCGGCGACCACGCCCTTGGGCTCGCCAATGAGCCCGCGCATCGCCGAGATGTGGTGCGAGGACAACGCCGTCAGCCCGCGATAGGCGCGCACCAGGTCGGCCGGCGCGTCGGTGCCGACAACCTCGCGGATCAGCGCGTCGCGCTCCCTGGCGCCGCGCGCCAGTAGGGCAGGGTCGACGTCGTTGGGGTAGAGGATGTTCCGGCTCTTCTTCAGGAAATGCCGGCCCTCCGAGATCAGGTCGAAGATGCGGACATGGGTAATGTCGGCATGGGCGGGCAATTCGTCCCGGGCCGCCAGGTAGGCCGGCGCGTAGCGGCGCATATAGCCGACGAACAGGGTCTTCCTGTAGGCCGGCATCAGCGCCAGCAACTCGTCGATCTCACGCACCGTGAGACAAGCGGGTTTTTCCAGCAAAATGTGCTTGTCGGCTTGCATGGCAGTGCGCACAAAGCGGCTGTGGGTGTCGTCCGACGACAGAACGAAGACGACGTCGATGTCGGGTGAATTGATCAGCGCCTCGGCCGTGTCGAAGGCTCTGGCGGCATATTCGGATGTGACGAGCGCCACCAGGCTCGGAGAGACGTCGAAGACGCCCGCGATTGCCCAGCAGTCGCGCTGGTCAGCCAGAACAGGCAGATGGATCGACTGCGCGACCTCCCCAAGACCCACAAGCCCGACACGAAGTGGTGCCACTCTCGAACTCCCTTGATTTCATTTTGTAGGGTTGGCCGAAGCGGCCAACGATTGATTTCACGGTTGAGCAGATCACGCCGCTCCGGTGACCAGCGCGACCAGTTCGTTGCCTGACGTCTCCGAGGCACGCACGGTCGCCGCCATCTTTCCCGCCCGCATCACCCAGATCTGGTCGGACAGGCGCCGCACCTGATCGAAATTATGGCTGACCAGGATGACCGAGACCGACTGTTCGCGCAGGCGGCGGATCAACGCCTCGACATTGGCGGTCTCCTGCACGCCAAGCGCCGCCGTCGGTTCGTCCATCACCACCAGCTTGGCGCCGGAGCCGACGGCGCGGCAGATCGAGATCGCCTGCCGCTGGCCACCCGACAGGCGGCGCACACGCTGATTGATCGACGGCACGTTGATCGACAGGCGCGACAGCATGGAACGGGCCTCGCGTTTCATCGCCTTGCGGTCGAGGAAAGCGAAGGGGCCGATGCGGCGCACGAGCTCGCGGTTGAGGAACAGGTTCTGCGCCACCGTCAGTTCGTCGATCAGCGCCAGGTTCTGGTGCACGGTCTCGATGCCGGCCTTGCGCGCCCCGTCCGGGTTGGAGAAGGGGTGCTCGCGACCGTCAAAGACGATCGAGCCGGCATCCGGCACATGCACGCCGACCAGGCAGCGGATCAGCGTCGACTTGCCGGCGCCATTGTCGCCAATGACGGCGGTGACCTCGCCGCGGCGCGCCTGGAAGGCGACGTCGGTGAAGGCGCGCACGCCGCCGAAATGCTTGCTCAGGCCATTGCAGGCGATGATCGAGTCCGAGGCGGAGGAAAGGCTGACGGCGCTCATTTCTGGTACCGCATGATCAGCGCTGCCAGCACCACGATGGCGCCCACGGCAAGCGGTTGGTAGAAGGCCGAGACGTTGAGCAGCGTCAGCCCGTTGACCAGCGCGGTGAGCATCAGCGCGCCGATGGCCGGGCCTAATATGCTGGCGCGGCCGCCGAACAGGCTGACGCCGCCCAGCACCACCGCCGCCACGGAATTCAAGAGCAGGCTGGTGTTGATCTGCGGTTCGGCCGAGCCGATGCGGGCAACCAGCAGGATGGCCGCAATGCCGGCGCAGAAGCCGGAGATGGTGTAGGCGGCGATCTTGACGCGGTTGGTGCGGATGCCGAGCGCGCCGGCGCTTTCGACCTGGCCGCCGGTCGCCAAGAGATGGACGCCGAAGCGCGTGTGGTAGAGCGCGATATGGGCCACAATGACGGCCGCGATCGCCACCCAGACCGGATAGCCGAACGGCCCGAACGAGCCCGAAGCGAGTTTCAGCAGGAAGGTCGAGCCGACCATCGTCGGTTCACCGCCCGACAGGATCAGGCCAAGCCCGGTGATGCCAGACAGCGTGCCGAGCGTCACCACGAAATCGGGGATCTTGCCGGCGGTGATGATGAGGCCGTTGAGGAAGCCGATGGCGCTGGTGGCGAGCACCGCGAGCACGCAGGCGATGAAGATGCCGTAGCCCGCCGCGTTGACGAGACCAAGGATGATGGCGCCAAGCATGACGGCCGCCGCCAGTGACAGGTCGATGCCTGACGTCGCGACGACGAAGGTCTGGCCGATCGACAACACGACCAGGATAGCCGCCGCCAGCAAGAGCGCCTGCAGATTGGCGACGCTGAGAAAGACCGGCTGGGCGATGCCGAAGACGATGACGAGACCGACCAGGCCGACGACGGACGCCCAGTCGGCCCAGAAGGAAGGATCCAGGAGGAGAGCCGACAGGGAGGGGCGGCTCTCCTCCGCCGCGCCCGCCGAATGGGCGACGGGCGCGTTGTCCGTGGGATTGCTCACTTCAGCATCTCGCGGAAGGGATCGGGATAATCGCCGCCGGGACGCGGAAAGTTCTTCAGCGAGGCGTCGGCATTGGCCTTGTTGATCAGGAGCACGGGTGCGGGCACGTTGGCGGGCAGTTCCTTGCCCTTGGCGGCCAATGCACAGGCTTCGACACCCATGGCGCCGACGACATAGGGATATTGGGCGACGGTGGCCGTGAGTTCGCCTGCCGCGATCGATTTCAGCGCGTCGACGATGCCGTCGAGGCCGATCACCTTGACGTCCTTGCCCGAGGTCTGCACGGCGCGTTCGACGCCGAGCGCCATGATGTCGTTGGCGGCGAAGAAGCCGGCAAGATCCGGGTGCGCCGCGAGGATGTCGGTGGCGGCGGTCAACGCCTTCTCACGATCCCAGTCGGCGCTCACCATCACCACGACCTCGAGCTTGCCCTCGACGGCCTGCTTGAAGCCCTTGATGCGGGCATTGGAGCCGACATCGCCGACGATGCCTGCGATCAACGCCACCTTGGCGCCCTTGGGCACCAGCTTCAGCATTTCCTCGCCGGCCAGCGCGCCGGCGGCGACATTGTCGGTGCCGATATAGGTCGAGACGGCAAAGCCGGCGGCCTTGGCCTGTTCGGCGTCGATGGTGGAGTCGATGTTGACGATCGGCTTCTTCTTCTGGGCGACCGGCACCAAAGCCTGGACGAGGTTGGAGACGCTGATCGGATTGACCAGGTAGCAATCGAAGTCCTGCATGGCCATGGCGGTCAGGCGGTCGGCCTGGCCGGTGGCGTCGCCCATATTGGCGGCGGCCTGGACGCTGACATTGACGCCACTGGTCTTGCCTTGCTCCTCGATGCCCTTCTGCATGGTCTGGAAGAAGGGGTTGTCGAGGCCCTTGACGATGGCCGCGACCTTGGCCGCGTCCTCGGCATGGGACGGCGCCGTGACGATGGTTGCCAGCAGGCCCGCGCCAAGCGTCAGGCCGTTGAAGATGCGCATTTTGTTCCTCCGCTTCTTGATTGTTGGATGTGTCTTGTCGGCAAGCCCACGGACGCCCGTGGCCGGTGCTGCGAGAGCCATGCTTGCATCGGCAACGCCACGCGGCCTGCGGCCCGGCGAACGCCAAACGTCTCGCGGACGACGGACCCCGGTCGGGACCTTTTCCATGTCAGGCATTTCTCCTCCCAGAGCGCTGACCTAGCCCCATCAGCGTTTGCGCATGTTTTATAAAAAATTGACACGCGTCAAGATTTAAAATGGTGCGAAGCGATTTTCGCTCGTTGGGCCGCAGCGCGCGCGCTCCACAAGTTCACCCCGGCAAAAAAATTCCACCCTCATGCAACCTCTGATGGGCGCGTGCGTTGCAAGGCTCCCGGGGATGGTGAGGTTTCCATTGGCAAACTATGGGTGCTGCCGTCGCTGTCGTCGCCGAGCAACTGTCAGAAAAATAATGGAGATCAGACACATCGAAACGGCTTGCAAGCGCAGGCTAAAGCTCGCAGAGGTTGTGCAAAAAAGCGTGCCGTTTGAGAAGACTTAATACCGTCATCCAGCATGAAAGGGGAATCATGCCTGACCAGAATGCCCTGATCCGCGCAGCCATCGGACGGCTGTTATCCGAGAAGACCGGAGTCGCGGTCATTTCCATGAGAGAGAGTATCACAGAGTTGCTGGCAGTGACCGGCGCGGCGCTCACCATCGAAACCCTGCAGGACATGCTGCTGGAAATGGCCGAGGTGCGCGGCATGATGGTCGTGCTCGACGTTTAGAGCTTAACCTTGTCTCGAAAGCGCAAACCCCTCCAACGCAATTCCTGCGGGAAAGCAGGCCTGCACTCTTCCTGGAATTTGCTCAGGCTCCGTCTCTTTGTTTTTGACGCAATTCCCAACCGGAAAGCGCTACGCGCTTTCCCGGGCGGCAGCGGGTAGCCGTTCAGCCGCGACCGGGCCAAGGCGTTCTGCTTTGCCGGCTGGTGCAAGCGTGCCATCACCGTAGATCATGCGGCCGGCACGGAAGGTGGCGCGGACGCGTGGCACGGGATGGCGGTCGGCCACCACGAAATCGGCCAGAAGGCCGGGCTCGATGACGCCGCGATCGGTGAGCCCCAGGGCGTTGGCCGGGTTGGCGCTTGTCAGCGCCGCCGCCGCCGCGAGGCCATCGCCCCGCAGTTCCGACAGGCCGAGCACGGCCGGCAGGATGGAGGCCGGATGATAGTCACTGGCCAACATGTCGAGCAGCCCGGCTTCATAGGCCTGCCGGGCGGAAAGATTGCCGGAATAGGACTCGCCGCGCAGTGCGTTGGGCGCCCCCATGGCGGTATGCATGCCCAGCCTGCGGGCTTCCTGTGCGGCTCCCAGGGTCACCGGGAATTCTGAGAGCGCTGCGCCCAGGCCATGCACCAGTTCGACCTTTTCCAGCGTGTCGTCGTCATGCGAGGCGAGCACGATGCCGACGGCCCGGGCACGCGCCGACAGGTCCTGCAGGGCGTTCAGCACATCGCCCTGGCCATTGCGGCCCGCCATGCGCTTGCCGACGACCTCGGAGGCCGCGGCAACGGTCATGCCGCGCTCCTTGGCGATGCGGGCGATGTAGAGCTCGACGTCGCGGTACTGGCCCTGTCCGGGCGTGTGGTCCATCAGCGAGATCAAATGCAGCCTGCCGGCGTCCATCAGCTTCTGCAGCGTGGGAATCGCCGGGGTGAAGGTCACTTCGAAGCGGGCGTGGATGCGGTGGTCGACCAACAAATGGTCCTTCATCCCGGCAATGGTGTCGATGATATCAGTCGTATGGTCTTGCGAGCGCAGCACGCCGCTGGTGACGCTGGCGCCGATGAAGGAAAGCGCGGCATAGGCCGTGGTGATGCCGCAGGAGGCGAGCTTCTTGTCGAGCTCTGCAATGCCGATCCGCATCGGCACGTGCACGCCGATGCGCGGCTCGACTTCCCTCTCCACCATGTCGCCATGCATGTCGATGAAGCCGGGCAGCAGCAGGCGGCCGCCACCCTCGATATCGGCATGCCCGACAGGCTTCTCGCGGATCTCGGCGATCCGGCCGTTCTCGATCCTGACGGCGCCGTTCGGGATGACGCGGTCGCGCAGGACAATTTCGAATTCACTCAGCCACATGTCATGTCTCTTGCAAGGCAGCGATTTCAAGGTGGATTTCGCGGGCGACAAGGTCGGCGACATCGTTGGGGCGATGGACGACGCCGATCATGGCGATGATGCACCGGCTTGCCGACGCCTCAATCAGGATCTCTCCAGGACATGTTTTCTAGTTCACTCGAATGCCGGTTTCCATTTGATTTTTATGACATTTTCATGAAAGCCGGCGTTTCCCGGAGTGCCTGCCTCAGCCGGTGCAAGCCCGTTCCGACAGCCATTCGGCGGTTTGCTGGCTGGCCCGTTCGGCGGAAAGCTCCAAACTCAGCCCCTGCAGCAGGCCGTGCAGGAAGATCCCGGTGAAGCAGTCGCCGGCGCCGATCGTGTCGGGCACGGAAACCTGCTTCAGCGGCGTGACGTGATTGAGTGTCTTGCCGTCATAAAGCGAGATTGGGCGCAGTCCGTCGGTCAGCACCAGTGTCCTCAGGCGAGGCCCGGCAATCGGCGACGCTCGCTCCCAGATCCCTCGCGTGTCCTCGCCGGGAAAGTCGGCGCGCGATCCGATGACAATGTCGGCCGGGCGGTTCGAGGCGCTGCGCAGCGGAAACTGCGAGACGACAAGCGGGATCGTCCGCAGCGAGGCGACGAGGCCGTCGTCGAGCACCAGGGCGTTGAGATAGGCGGCGTCGCCCCTGACAGGCTCCGGCGCGGCGAAGGGAGGACGCAGCTGGCCGCCGGGGTTCAAAATGGTGCGCTCACCGTTCGGCTCGAGCAGGATTTCGGTGAACCGGGTTTCACCGGGCCATAGGGTGACGTAGCCGGTGTCGATGCCGCTCGCCTGCAATTTGGCGAGTGCTTCCCGGCCATGGTCGTCGTCCATCAGATTGCTGATCAGCCGGACATTGTTGCCCAGCTTCGCCAACTGCGTGCCGGTGTGGAAGCCGCCGCCGCCAAGCCTGACAACCCGATCGGAATAGGTGATGCGCGAGCCCGAGGCGAGGGGCGATGACAGCGACCAGACCTGGTCGTGATTGACGTGGCCGACAACGATGACTGTGCTCATGTTCCCCCGCTTTCGGTCTTCGGTTGCCCAGGCCTGGCGCCAGTGCATCGGCGATGAGGCCGCGCGGGCACGCTCTTGGCGTACTATGACCGGGGTCGGCGTCACCGTCGACAAGCGCTTCTTTCGCTTCTTTGTCAGGCGCTCCGGCGTCGGCGTGGACGCAGACACCGTCCACGCCATGGGCTTGCGCTCTCCGCGCGCACCGCCACCAAGCGTCTCCCCAAATTCCGTGAAAACGGGGGACACTGCTTCAACACCGACCAACGCGACTTCGTCGCCGTCTTCAGCCGTCAGCCCTGCACGAATTCGTAGGCCTGGGACACCAGGCCGTCACCGATCTTTCGTGTGTTGACCAGTTGCAGCGGCTTCTTGTCGCTGGTCTCGTCGAAGAGACGCTGGCCGGTTCCCAGCACGACCGGGAACACTGTCAGCCGCAGTTCATCGGCCAGGTTCTGTTCTATCAGTGTGCGCACCAGCTGATAGCTGGCATAGACCAGGATTTCCCCGTCCACTTTCCGCTTCAGCGCCGAAATCTCCTTTACCGCATCGCCATTGAGGACCGTGGTGTTGCTCCACTGAGGATGGTCGAGTGTCGAGGACACGACGTATTTGGGGATGCCGTTCATTCTGGCCGCCCACTTGCTGCCTACGCGGACGTCCATAAAGGGCGTCCGGGACGCGAACCACTCGAAGCTGCGCCTGCCCAGCAGCAGCGCCTCGGCACCCAGCACTTCCTCCGTCTCGTTGGCGGTCCAGTCTTCGAGGTCCTTGGCCCCTGCGGACTGGCGGAACCAGCCACCCAGCTCGAAGCCTTCCTGGCCGTCCGGATCCTGGACCACTCCATCGAGTGTGGCATTTGTGCTGATGACGATCTTTCCCATTTCGGTGCTCCTTTGACGATATTGTCGCTGGTGTAGACGCCGCGGCATCGCAAAAGGGGGCGCTCCGCGACCGCCCCTTTTGAGCCCTGGCCGGCGTCCATACAGTATGGAACTGCACAGAAGGAGGCGTGGCGTTGGCGAGAACGGACCTGATGTCGAGGGCGCGGAGCGGCGACGGCGAGGCATTCCGGGCACTGACCGAGCCGCATCGTCGCGAGCTGCAGGTGCACTGCTACCGGATGCTCGGATCGTTTCAGGATGCCGAGGACGCTCTCCAGGACACGATGCTCGCTGCCTGGCGAGGTCTCGAACGTTTCGACGGACGTGCCTCGCTTCGCACCTGGCTGTACCGCATCGCCACCAACCGCTGCCTCGACGTGCTGCGCTCCGCTCGCCGACGTCCTGCAAAGCAGTGGGATATCCCGGGTATCGAACCGCCCGAACCCACTGGACTCGGCGAAATTCCCTGGCTCGAGCCCTATCCCGACGCCCTTCTGGACGGCGCGATCAGCGTGCCGCTCGGTCCGGAGGCGCGCTACGAGCAGACCGAATCCATTTCCCTGGCCTTTGTGACCGCCCTGCAGATCCTGCCGCCTCGCCAGCTCGCCGTCCTCATCCTGCGCGATGTCCTTGGATTCCACGCGCACGAGGTCGCCGACATGCTGGACACGTCAGTTGAATCGGTCAAAAGCGCTCTCAAACGCGCGCGTGCGGGAATGCAGCGCCGACTGCCGGTAACCACTGACCGAGAGCCGCCGCCAGCCGGCAACTCACCTGGCGAGGACGCGATCGTGGCGAAGTTCGTCAGCGCCTACGAATCCGCCGACATCGATGCGATGGTGGCTCTGTTGACCGACGACGTCTTCCTGTCGATGCCGCCGGTGCCGCTGGAATATCGGGGCCGAGACATTGTGGCCCGCTTCTTTGCCCCCATCTTCGGCTCGGGACGGAGATACGAACTGGTGCCGACGCGCGCCAATTGTCAGCCGGCATTCGGCGTCTACCGGCATACCCCCACAGGTATCCACGGTTCAGGCCTCTTCGTGCTGGCTCTCGCCGGCGACAGAGTCTGCGCCATGACCGCCTTCGAAAAGACGGTCCTGCCCAAATTCGGCCTGCCGCAATCCCTCCCGGGTGCACAGTAGATCGCCTTCGGCCTGACCGCAGAACCGCTCAGGGCTTCCCATCGCCGCGATGAGGCGGAAATCGGCCAGGGGACGAAGGTCACCTTTGGACCAAGCCGACAAGTCACGCGGGCACTCCCTGGATTCCAGCTCGGTCCGCCTATCCCCGCTTTTCAATCACCGCATACAGGACGTTGCGGTTCTCGCCGAAGAACACCTTGGCCTCCACCGCGTTGCGGTCGACGCTGGCGTTGACGATGTTCCACATGTCGACCTCCGAGCGCAGCAGCAGCACCCAGTCCATGAAGGTTTCCCGGTAGCCGGCGTCAGGGGTGCCCTCGGCGTAGTTGGCGAACAGGAATGTGCCGTTCGGCTTCAGCATCTGCAGGCAGGTCTTGGTGAGTTTCACGGCGACATTGTGCTGGAGGTAGTCGTAGAGGCCCGAGGCGTAGATGAGATCGAACTTGCCGAGCTTGTGGCCCCGCGTCAGCACGGTCCGCACCGAGCCGTCGATGGCCTCGACCGCGGTGCCTTGGAAGTCGCGTGCGATCAGCCCGACGCTTTGCGGGTCCTGGTCGAGCGCGACCCAGCGCTTGAGACCGCCCTCGGCCAAGGCGACGGAGCGGTTGGCTTCGCGCAGATGGCCTGCGGCGATGGCGAGCACCTCGGTTTCGGGTCCGTTCTTGGCCGCCGTCTCGTCGACATAGCGGGTCAGGAGATTACGCCGTTCGCGTGCCGCCACGCATGACGGAACGTTCTGGGTATGGCTGTAAAGCGCCTTGCCGATCTCCGAGGCGCTGGCCACGCTCTCGGCCACGTGCGGGTCGCAATAGATGTAGTCGAGCAGCTGCGCGTCGCCGGAATAGCCCCTGGGCTTGGTGAACGACCAGTGCGTCAGCGGATCCTGGAGAAAATACTCCAGGATCGGGTGGTTCTGCGCCACCGGTATCAAGGCCTGCCAGACGTCCGAATGCACCTTGGCCCGCAACCCGCTGAGCATCGACAACAGCCGGCGAACGATCTCGGCGGGATACTTTTGCTGCTCGATCTGCTGCTGTGTGGCGTGGAGGATCAGTGCCAGTTCCGCGCGGGCGGTTTCGAACTCTTCGCCATGATGCTTGAGCTTACCTCGGCGCAGACTGTCGGCGATGATTTCTGCGGTAATCAGGCTTTGGCCATCAAACACGGTTTGCACACCAGGACTCCTTGGTTAACAGTCAGTTAACTTATTGCGTAGAATGCTCCATTTGCCAACGGCGCTTCGGACGCATTTTATTGTTATGATTAATTTCCCGCTAACCATCTCAATTTATTAGCGATCTTGCAGATAAGATTCTGGGTTCGAGTTAACGCAAACTTGTCTGGCGCCATCGCATTTTACCGCGTGGCAATCGTGTCGCGTCCCAAGGAGTCGTCCTGCGTGGGGGCAGAAGCTGGAAAAGAGTTCGGAGCGCAAAATCCCCCAACACTGGGATTTGTGAGCGAACGCGCGTCGTCCAGATCGGCCGATACGGTTGATGTGGAGCCGTATGATCCGCGCCAGGAACTGGGGGCGGCGGAACTGCGCATCCTTTACCGCGCCGAAGCCCTGGCGAAGCGACGGAAAGACGCCAGGCCTGGGCTCTGGATCGCCGTCGTCATCTACGTGCTGTTTTCGGTATCGGACCTGCTGCTGATACCTGACGTGGCGGCCTACACGATCACGGCGCGCTTCGCGGTCGGATTGGCCGCTCTGCTGACCCTGGAAGCACAGCTTCGCCGGGGCGTGGCGACGGAGTGGCTCGACGTGACCTGCGCCGCGGCGATCATCTTCGGCTATGTCGGCTGGTTGTTCCCGGCATCCCTGGGCGCCAACAAGGAAACCGTTGCCTACTACATGGTGTTCGGCACCATTTTCATGATGAGTGCCAATCTATTTTTCACGTTCAGCTTCAAAGTGTCGATCATAACGTCGACGATCATATTGTGCATCCTGTACGTGGTGAACTATTTCCTGCCCGCCTCGCTGACATACAAGATGGTGTTCGGGACGTTCTATGTTTCGTGCTTCACCTTCACCTCCTATGTGAACTGGAAGCTGAATGAGGAGCGCTACAACGTCTTCCTGAACGCGCTGGAAGCCAAGATCCAGCACAAGGAGGCCACCGAACGCGGCAAGGCCCTGCTCAGACTGTCGCGGACGGATCCGCTCACCGGCCTGGAAAACCGGCGCGCGATCGACGAGAAGCTGCGCGATTACTGGAGCGACTGGCAGAAGCTTGGCAACGGCTTCGCGGCCATCCTCATCGATGTCGACTTCTTCAAGAAGTTCAACGACTGCTACGGCCACCAGGAAGGCGACCGCTGCCTGATCCATGTCGCCAACGCGCTGAGCGACCTGATCAGGGACTACAATGGCTCGATCGGGCGTTATGGCGGCGAGGAATTCATCGTGCTCGCCCGCATGGACAAGAAGGACCAGGTCGCGGAACTGGCGGAAGCCATTTGCCGCACGGTGGAGACCCTGGCGATCACCCATGAGTTGCGGCGCGACGGTATTTCGATCGTGACGGCGAGCGTGGGTGCTGCGTTCACCAGGACGCAGGCCGGCGCCAAGCTGGAGAAGATCATCCACGAGGCGGATCGCGCGCTCTATCTGGCGAAGGCCAGCGGCCGCAATTGTGCCAGGCTGTTCGACCCGACCGATCCGCAGAGCAGCGACGAGAGCGAGAACCTCGCGGCGCTGCTGAAGATCGCGATCGGCCAGGGCCTCGTTTCACTCGTCTACCAGCCCATCCAGGATGTCGTGTCGGGCCGCGTCGAAGCGGTGGAGGCGCTGATGCGTCTCAAGATGCTGGACGGAACCCTGGTTCCACCGAGCCTGTTCATTCCCGTGGCGGAACGCACCGGCGCGATCCTGGAACTCGGCCGCTGGGCAATACGGACGGTGTGCACCGAGCTGCTGGCGGACGATCACGTCCCTCTCGTCAGTGTCAACGTCTCGCCGATCCAGCTCAAGACGCCTGGCTTCGCCGCGTCCGTCGCGACCATTCTGGGCGAGACGGGCGTGACCGGCAACAGGCTGGCCTTCGAGATCACCGAAGGTCTCGAGATGGAGATGCACTCGGACATCCTGCGCTGCATCAGCGACCTGAAGCTGCTTGGCATCAAGATCTGGCTCGACGATTTCGGCACCGGCTTCGCCGGCCTTTCGTGGCTGCGTCTGATCGATTTCGACACGGTGAAGATCGACCGCTCGTTCCTGCACGATTGCGGCACGCCGAAAGGCATGGCCATGCTGCAGGACATCATCGCGCTGGTGCGCAATCGCGGCCACCAGATCCTGGTCGAAGGCGTGGAAACCGACGAGCAGATCGCGCTGATGCGCGAGTTCGGCATCGACAGGATCCAGGGTTTTCGCGTTGGCCGTCCGGTTCCTGCCGCGAGCTTCCAGGCAAGGCGGGGCGTCCAGAAGCGTCCGTTCCTCAGGTCCGCATAACAGAGGCGGGCGAACTCACCCCAGCAGATTGCGCGCCGTGCGCATGAAGATCCTCGAGCCGATCGGGATCAGGTCGTCGGGAAAATCATAGTCGGGATTGTGCAGGGAAGGGTGCCGTTCGCCGGCACCGAGGAAGAACATCGCCGATGAGGCGCTGTGGCCGAACAGGCCGAAATCTTCCGAGGCGCGCATCGGCAGGGCTTCCTGCCCATGCACGACGCCTTCCTCGTCGAGCGCGCGTTGCAGGTGCTCCACCGCGTCCGGCGCGTTGACGCTGGCGACGAAGATCTCGTGATAATCCCAGCGTGCGGAGAGGCGATGGCGGGCCGCGATCTCGGTGACCAGCGCTTGCGCCGCGGCGCACAGATCCGCCATGCGCTCGTCGCGGCGGGTGCGCAGCGTCGCCCACACCTCGGCATGCGCGGGCGCGATGCCGAACACGGCTTCGCCCATCGCGGCATGGGTGACGGTGACCATGGAAAAATCGTCGTCGGCGAAGGTGGCGCGGCCGAGCGCGGGCAGCGCCGGCATCAGCTCCGAGATCGCCGGCATCGGCGAAATGCCGGTCTCGGGCATGGAGGAATGCGCGGTCTTGCCCTCGAGCACGATGCGCATGCCGCGCGAGGCGCAGTTGACCACGCCGGGCTTGAGCCTGACCTCGCCGAACGGCACGCCGGGCAGGTTGTGCAGCGAGAAGGCGAAATCCGGCGCGATCTCGCCATAACGCGGATCGGCGACGACGCCGGCAGCACCATTGCCGGTCTCTTCCGCCGGTTGGAACATCAGCACGACGCGGCCGCTGGCCGGGCGCTCGCGCCCGAGCTGGCGGCCAAGGGCGGCCAGGATCGCGGTGTGCCCGTCATGGCCGCACATATGCGACTTCCCCGGCACTTGCGAGGCATGCGGCACGCCGGAAAGTTCCTCGATCGGCAGCGCGTCGAGTTCGGAGCGGAACAGCACGGTCGGCCCGGCCTTGCCGCTGTCGTAGACGGCCGCCACGCCATGCCCGCCGAGGCCGGTCAGGACCTTGTCCGGCCCGGTGTCGGCGAGGAAGGAGACGACTTCCTTCGCGGTCTTTTCCTCCTCATTGGAGATTTCCGGCTGCCGGTGCAGCTTGCGCCGCCATTCGGTCAGCTCGACGATATCCCGGTTGGTCAGGGTCATGCGTTTGCGCCTCCGTTTGTTCCGATCGGCACAGTGTCGCAAACGCCGCTAGCGCACGCGATTGGGGCAGAGCGCTTTGAACTGGTCCAGCGTCACATCGTATGACGAGGCGCCGGAGCCATCGAGCACCACATTGTCATCGATCGATGTGATCAGGTAATCCGTGGTCACCTCACTGCCCTTGTTGCGGCCCTGGAACAGCATGTTGCCGCCATAGAAAGTGGTGAATTTGCCGGTCTTGCAGTTGGCGGTGATCTCGAAATGCAGCGGCGACTTCATTTCCGCGTCTATGCACTCCTGGGAGAAATCGTGGCCATATTCGCGGCAGTAGACGCCGGCCTTCTGCCTGTTGTGCTTGGCCAGGATGCTGGCGTGCTCGGAGCCGATGCCCGACCTTTTGACGATGGTGAGTTCCATTCCCACCTTGTTGCCGTAGTAGATGGTCCTGGCTTCGGCGGAGGTGGCCAGTAGCAGGGCGGGAAGCACGAGCAGAAGACGTCGCATGAAAAATCCTCCCTTTGGCCGGGAGGATTTCACGCACGCGATCGCACGGTCAAGGCCCTCGACGCACAACCGCCGCCGATGGGCATGTCATCGGCGGCGGCGCTACGCAGTTTCTGGACTGGCCTTACTGATTGATCTCCGGCTCGACCAGCTTTGCCAGGTTCCGCAGCGACTCCTGCCAGCCGAGATAGCAGGCCTCGACCGGGATGACGTCGGGAATGCCGGCCTGGGTGATGTCGATCTCGGTGCCGACCGACACCTTTTTCAGGATCACGGTCACCTGGATCTCGCCGGGCAAATTGGGGTCGTCGAACCTGTCGGTGTAGCGCAGGCGCTCGCCCGGGACGAGTTCGAGATATTCGCCGCCGAAGGCATGGCTGCCGCCGGTGGTGAAGTTGCGGAACGACATCTTGAACGTGCCTCCGACCTTGGCCTCGAGATGATCGACCGTGCAGGTGAAGCCGTTAGGCGGAAGCCATTTGGCCAGCGCGTCGGCTTCGACGAAGGCGCGATAGACCTTTTGCGGGCTGGTGGTGAGAACGCGGTGCAAACGTACGGTACCGGGCATATCGTGTCCTTTCATGATGCCAGTTCGATGTCCCAAGGACGAACGGGGCTTGACCGATCCGACACGGGCTCGCAAATTTTTCGAGAACCCGGCCACGGGCCTGTCACGAAGGCGTAGGGCAAAACAGGTCTATTTGGGACTCGATTTTACGGTGGCTGGACCAATCGTCGCAAACGACGAACCCGATAGCCATTATGAGGAGAGTGTTTATAACGGTCGCTGAAATCGCGATATCCAAGGGGAGACGATGCGCTACATACGTCCGCTTTCAATCGAAGATGCCGTCGGCCAATTGGCCGGATCGGCTGGCATATCAGCCATTCTGGCCGGAGGCAGTGACCTCCTTGTGAGGATGAAGGGGGGCTTCGTCGAGCCCGACCTGATCGTCGACATCAAGTCGATCGCCGGCTTGAGCGACATCCGCGAAACCGCCGACGGCTTCAGCATTGGTGCTGCCGTTCCCTGCGCCGTGCTGGGCGAGAATGCGGCCCTGAAGAAATCATGGCCGGGCGTCGTCGAGGCGGCCAAGCTGATCGGCTCCAAGCAGGTGCAGGGTCGCTGCACCATCACCGGCAATCTGTGCAACGCCTCGCCGGCCGCCGACAGCGTGCCGGCATTGGTGGCCGCGGGCGCCAAGGCGGTGATTGCCGGACCCTCGGGCAAGCGCACCATTGCCGTTGAGGCCGTGCCGACCGCGCCGGGCAAGACCTCGCTCGCCAAGGGCGAGATCATCGAGGCGATCCTGCTCGACAAGCGCTCGCCGCGCTCGGGCGATGCCTATCTGCGCTTCATTCCGCGCACCGAGATGGACATCGCCGTGGTCAGCGCCGGGGTGAACCTGACGATCGACGAGCATGGCGTCGTCACAGCCGCCCGCGTGGCGCTGGGCGCGGCGGCACCGACCGTGCTGCTGGTCGAAGAGGCCGCCGAGGCGCTTATCGGCAGGAAGCTCGACGAGGCAGCTCTCGAGCGGCTGGCCAAAGTCTGCGCCGGCGCCTGCCGCCCCATCGACGACAAGCGCGGTACCATCGAATTCAGACGGAAAGTCGCGGGTGTGCTGGCCAGACGTGCCGCAACGACCGCCTACGCACGTGCAGGAGGCAAATAATGGCTGGCATTGCAGTCTCGACGACAATCAACGGCGACAATATCGAATATCTCTGCCAGCCTGACGAGACGCTGCTCGACGTGCTGCGCGACCGGCTCGGCCTGACCGGCGCCAAGGAAGGCTGCGGCACCGGCGATTGCGGCGCCTGCAGCGTCATCCTCGACGACCGGCTGGTCTGCTCATGCCTGGTGCTTGGCGCCGAGGCCGAAGGCCGGCGCATCGAGACCGTCGAAGGCATGGCGCATGGCGACCAGCTGCATACGCTGCAGCAGAAATTCCTCGAGCACGCGGCGCTGCAATGCGGCATCTGCACGCCTGGTTTTTTGATCGCGGCGAAGGATCTGCTGGCGAAAAACCCCGACCCGACCGAGGAGGAAATCCGCTTCGGTCTCGCCGGGAACCTCTGCCGCTGCACCGGCTATGACAAGATCGTGCGCGCCGTCCAGGACGCCGCAATTGTGATGAAGGGAGCCTGAAGATGAATTTCGATCCGCGTTTTTCCGGGCGTAAATTCGCATCCGTCGGCACGCGCCCCATCCGCCCCGACGGCGTCGACAAGGTGACGGGCCGCGCCCGCTATGGCGCCGACTTCAACATGGCCGGCCAGCTGGTCGGGCGCGTGCTGCGCAGCCCGCATGCGCATGCGAAAATCCTCAAGATCGACATTTCGAAGGCGGAAAAGCTGAACGGCGTGAAGGCGGTGATCACGGCGAAAGACCTGCCCGACCTCACCGATGGCGATGCCGCCATGTACGACATCCTCGACAATTGCATGGCGCGCACCAAGGCGCTCTATGACGGCCATGCGGTGGCCGCGGTCGCGGCGATAGATGCCCGCACGGCAAGGCAAGCGCTGAAGCTGATCGAGGTCGAGTACGAAATCCTGCCGCATGTCACCGATGTCGACGAGGCGATGCAGTACCACGCGCCGCTGATCAACGACACGATCTTCACCGAGGGGCTGGAGGAAAAGCCGGTAAAGCCCTCCAACGTCACCAAGCGCAGCCAGTTCGGCCACGGCGATGTCCATCAGGGTTTCGGCCACGCCGATTTCATCGTCGAGCGCTCCTTCAAGACCGAGCAGACGCACCAGGGCTATATCGAGCCGCATGCCTGCGTGGCGAGCGTCTCGTCCGACGGCACCGCTGAGCTCTGGGTCTGCACGCAGGGCCATTTCGTCTATCGCCAGCATTGCGCCCAGCTGCTCGGCATGGAAGCCTCGAAGCTGCGCGTCACCTCGTCCGAGATCGGCGGCGGCTTCGGCGGCAAGACCCATGTCTGGGCCGAGCCGGTGGCGCTTGCCCTGTCGCGCAAGGCAGGCCGGCCGGTGAAGCTTGTCATGACCCGCGACGAGGTCTTTCGCGCCTCGGGTCCGACCAGCGCCACCTCGATCGACGTCAAGATCGGCGCCCGCAAGGACGGCACCATCACCGCGGCGGAAGCGACGCTGCGCTACAGCGCCGGCCCCTATGCCGGCTCCTGGGCCGAGATCGGCGCCATGACGGCCTTCGCCTGCTACAAGCTCGATAACGTCAAGACCGTCGGCTACGAAGTGCTGGTCAACCGGCCCAAGACGGCGGCCTATCGTGCGCCGTCGGCGCCGATGGCGGCCTTCGCGGTGGAAAGTGCTGTCGACGAGCTCGCCAAGGAGCTCGGCATGGATCCGGTCGACTTCCGCATCAAGAACGCCGCGCAGGAAGGCACGCGCTCGTCCTACGGCCCGGTCTATGGCCCGATCGGCATCGGCCCGACGCTGGAGGCGGTGAAGCACCATCCGCACATGAAGGCGCCGCTCAAAAAGAACCAGGGCAGGGGCATGGCCTGCGGCTTCTGGTTCAATTTCGGCGGCCAGACCTGCGTGGACCTCAACATCGGCATGGACGGCTCGGTGTCGCTCGCCGTCGGCACGGTGGACGTGGGCGGCTCGCGCGCGTCGCTGTCGCTGGTGGCGGCGGAGGAACTCGGCATCGACTACAGCCAGCTCAAGGCGATCGTCGCTGACACGTCCTCCCTCGGTTACAACGACATGACCGACGGCAGCCGCGGCACCTTCTCCTCCTCCATGGCGACCATCTCGGCCGCCCGCAACGCGATAAAAATCCTGCGCGAGCGCGCCGCGCAGATGTGGGACATTTCCGTCGACGACGTGATCTGGGAGCAGGGCCATGCGGTCGCCAAGCGCGAGAAGCACGGCAATCTCGGCAAGCTGTCGCTGAAGGAGATCGCGGCCCAGTCCGGCAAGACCGGCGGGCCGATCGCCGGCCACAGCGAGCTCGTCGCCGACGGCGCCGGCGTCTCCTTCGCCACCCATATATGCGACATCGAGGTCGACCCCGAGACCGGCTCGACCCGGGTGATCCGCTACACGGTGGTGCAGGATGCCGGCAAGGCGGTGCACCCGACCTATGTCGAGGGCCAGTACCAGGGCGGTGCCGCGCAAGGCATCGGCTGGGCGCTCAACGAGGAGTATATTTACGGCAAGGACGGTCGGCTGCAGAACGCCGGCTTCCTCGACTACCGCATCCCGGTGTGCTCCGACCTGCCGATGATCGACACGCAGATCCTGGAAATCCCCAACCCCAACCACCCCTATGGCGTGCGCGGCGTCGGCGAAACCTCGATCGTGCCGCCGCTGGCGGCGATCGCCAACGCGGTGTCGAACGCCGCCGGCGTGCGCATGACCCACATCCCGATGTCGCCGCCGCGCATCCTGGCGGCGATCGAGGCGGAACGGGGAGAATAGGGCGAAAGCTAGGGGTAAGGTGTGTTGAGATTCAGGTCAGGCCGAGCCGAAAGTGGCGGGTTCCGAGAACCGGAGCGGAGCGTACTTGAAGTACGTGAGCACCGGAAGCGCAGGAACCTGCCATTTGCAGGCCGGCCTCACCTGAATATCAGCACACCATAGCGGCGATGGTCGAAGTCACCCTTTGGGGCCCGCTCGGCCAGCTCGCCGGCGGCAAGAGCAAGGTCGAGGTCGAAGCCAAGGACATCAGGGAGCTGTTCAGGAAACTGGCTGAACGGTATCCCGGGTTTGAGCCATGGATCGATCGCGGCATTGCGGTGGCGATCGACGGGACGATCTATCGCGATACGTGGTCGAAGAAGCTGCCGGAGGGGGCGGAGATTTTTCTGCTGCCGAGGTTGGCGG
>NZ_QZXA01000012.1 GCF_003601985.1 Mesorhizobium jarvisii | reverse complement strand
CCTCGGCGCGGCCGTTGGAGCGCCAGATGGCGCGCGGAAATTTGCCCGCGATGCGCTCGAGGTCGGCGAAGACACGATAGCGACGCTCCGCGTGGAGCTGGTCGATCGCATCTTCGAAGAACCGCTGGTAGTTCATGTCGGCTTCCCAATTTTGCGCGGGATCATAATCATTGGCCTATTGGTCGTCCACCGGGCCATTTTGGTCAAAATGCCACGCCCCGCACATGTTCCTAACGATGGCGGATCGTGGCCTATTCCCATTCCACGACACGCACTGTGGATCACTTTTGTTTCAGCACGATGCCACATTTGGTGAACGCCGGTTACCAAGGGTTCTAATGGCCATGCGGCAGGCTTTCCAGTAAGGCGGTGTTTGAGACAGTTTCCGATAAATCTTGAGATGCGAGGATGCGGATGACGGTTTTGGTGACAGGCGGTGCCGGCTATATCGGCAGCCACATGGTCTGGGAATTGCTGGATGCGGGCGAAAGCGTGGTCGTGCTCGACCGCCTTTCCACCGGCTTCGAATGGGCGGTGGCGCCGGAGGCAAAGCTGGTCGTCGGCGATGTCGCCGACAAGGAATTGGTCGGTTCGATCATCAGGGACAATCATGTCGACGCGATCATCCATTTCGCCGGTTCCATCGTGGTCCCCGAATCGGTCGCCGACCCGCTCGCCTACTACGAGAACAACACCTCGAAGACCCGCACGCTGATCGAAACCGCGGTGCGCGAGGGCGTGCCGCATTTCATCTTTTCCTCGACCGCCGCCGTCTATGGCGGCGCCGGGCTGGAGCCGGTGCGCGAGGATGCCCGCCTGGCGCCGGAATCGCCCTATGGCCTGTCCAAGCTGATGAGCGAATGGATGTTGCGCGATGCCGGCCTCGCGCACGACATCCGCTACACCGCGCTGCGCTATTTCAACGTCGCCGGCGCCGACCCCAAGGGCCGCACCGGCCAGTCGACGCCGGGCGCCACGCATCTGATCAAGGTCGCCTGCGAGACCGCGCTCGGCAAGCGGCCTTTCATGCAGGTGTTCGGCACCGATTACCCGACGCCCGACGGCACCTGCATGCGTGACTATATCCATGTCAGCGACCTGGCAGCCGCGCATCGCCTGGCGCTGCAGCGGCTGCGCGCCGGGGGACAGAGCCTCATCGCCAATTGCGGCTACAGCCATGGCTATTCGGTGCTCGAGGTCATTGAGAGCGTGCGCCGTGCCTTTGGCCACGATTTCGAGGTGAAGATGGGCGACCGGCGTCCCGGCGACGCCGCGGCGGTGGTCGCCAATTCGGACCTTGCCCGGGCGGAACTCGGTTGGACGCCGCAACGCGACGATCTCGACCAGATCGTTGCCGACGCACTCGCCTGGGAGCGCATCCTGACCAGCAAGAACTCCGCCCGCGGCTGAGCCAAGCCCCGAGGGCTCGCAAGGCGCGCGGCGACGCGCTATGGAAGCAGTCGCGACGCGGCGTCGAGGCGCCGCGCCGCCGAGAGCTTTTGGGGGATGGCATGAAGATAACGGTGCTCGGCGCCGGCGTTGTCGGTACGGCAGCAGCCTATTACCTGGCCGCCGACGGCCACGAGGTCACCGTGATCGAGCGCCATGCGGCGCCCGCGCGGGGCACCAGCCAATCCAATGCCGGCCTGGTTTCGCCAGGCGACGCCACCGCTTGGGCCTCGCCGGCGGCGCTGAAGACGTTTCTGCGCGGGCTCTACAATCATGATCTCGGCATCAAGGTGCGGCTGCGCTTCGATCCCTATTTCCTCGCCTGGAGCCTGCGTTTCCTGCGCCAATGCACGGTGGCCCGCCTGCGCGCCAACAGCCAGGTCAAGCTGCGCCTCGCGCTCTATTCGCGCGACTGCATCAACGCCATCTCGGCCGACACCGGCATCCACTATGACGAGCGCAAGAAAGGCATCCTCTATTTCTTCCGCTCGCAGCACAGCCTCGACACCGGCACCGACAATTACCGCTATCTGGCCGAGCACGGCCTGCCGATCGAGATCGTCGGCCGCGACCGGCTGGTCGAGCTCGAGCCGGGCCTTGCCGGCGTAAAGGAAAAGATCGCCGGCGGCGTCTATTCGCCGATCGACCAGACCGGCGATTCCCGGAAGTTCGTGGAAAAGCTCGCCGCTCATGCCGCCGAAAAGCTCGGCGTGAAATTCCTCTACGGCACGACGGTCGAGGGTCTCGACATGGAGGGCGACCGGGTGCGGGCGGTGATGACCTCGGCCGGACCGGTGACCGGTGACGCCGTCGTCATCTCGATGGGGCCGGAAAGCGGTCTGCTTGGCCGCCGCTACGGCATCGACCTGCCGGTCTATCCGGTGAAGGGCTATACCGCGACCATTCCGCTGGAAGACGAGAGCAAGGGGCCGACCATGGGCGGCGCCGACGAGGACCAGCTGATGGCCTATTCGAGGCTCGGCAACCGGTTGCGGCTGGCTTCGACCGCTGAATTCACCGGCTTCGACCGCTCCCACAAACCCAGCGACTTTGCCACCATGTTCAGGACCGCAAAGGACCTCTTTCCCGGCGCTTTCGACGAGAAGAAGGCGGAGCTCTGGGCGGGCCTCAGGCCGATGATGCCGGGCTCCGTGCCGGTCATTGGCCAGGCACGCTATCAAAACCTCTATCTCGACACCGGCCACGGCCATGTCGGCTGGACCATGGCCTGCGGCTCCGGAAAATTCCTGGCCGACCTCGTTGCCGGCCGTAAGCCCGAGATCGACCCGCAGGGGCTTGTGTACGGGGGATAGGATGTCGGGACCGCAAGTCGCCATCGACCTTGGCCGTATCGAGCGCAACGCCCGCACCATTGTCGACCGCTGCGCCCTGTCCGGCATCAAGGTGTTCGGTGTCACCAAGGGCATGTGCGGCATGCCGCAAGTGGCGCGTGCCATGCTGCGCGGCGGCGTCGCCGGCATTGCCGAATCGCGTTTCGAAAACATCCGCCGGCTGCGCGACAGCGGCATCAACGCGCCGATCATGCTGCTGCGCAGTCCACCCATGGCGCGCATCGAGGAGGTGGTGCGCACCGTCGACATCAGCCTGCAGTCGGAACTCGCCACCATCCGCGAGATCTCGCGCATCGCCGAGCGCATGGGCCGCGTCCACGACATCATGCTGATGATCGATCTCGGCGACCTCCGCGAAGGCATCTGGCCGAGCGACCTGATCCCCACCGTCGAGCGGATCCTCGAGTTCAAGGGCGTGCGCGTCGCCGGCATCGGCACCAATCTCGGCTGTTTCGGCGCCATCATGCCGACGTCGGAGAATCTCGGCCAACTCGTCGCCCACGCCTACAAGACCGAGCGCCTGTCGGGCAAAAGCCTCGACTGGATCTCCGGCGGCGCCTCGTCGTCGCTGACACTGCTGCTCGAAGGCAAACTGCCCGCCGGCATCAACAATCTCCGGGTCGGCGAGGCGATCCTGCAAGGCGGCGTCGAAACCTTCCGCGATGTGCCATGGGCCGAACTCGAGCCCGACGCCTGCCGCCTGACCAGCGACATCATCGAGGTCAAGCTGAAGCCGTCGCGGCCGATCGGCGAGTCCGGCTACGACGCTTTCGGCAACCAGCCGGTCTTTCCCGACGAGGGTGACAGGCTGCGCGCCATCGCCAATATCGGCCGCGAGGATGTGCTGGTCGAAGGGCTGACGCCGATCGCCAAGGGGATTCGCGTTCTCGGCGCCTCCAGCGACCATCTGCTGCTCGACGTGCAGGACGCCGACCCGCCGCCCGCCGTCGGCGACCGCGTCGCCTTCCGCATGAGCTATGGCGCCATGCTGCTGGCGATGACGTCGGAATATGTCGAAAAGGCCCCGATGCATGACGTCGCCGACTTTTCCGGCCGCAAGATGGTGTCGATCTCGGCCGAACAGGAAGCCGCCGGCGTTCTTGCCCGCGAGGGGACCGGCGCGCGGCTGGAGGCGATGAATTTCGACGTCGTGGAACTCACCGATGTCGAGCGGCCGCCCTCCGGGTTGATCCGGCTGAGTGCCGGCGCCGATCGCCGCATCGCCCACAAGGCGCTGACGGCGACGGCGCGCGCGACGCACTCCTTCGGCCTGATCTGGATCGATTCCATCGCCGCGCTGATGCCGGAAGACGAAGAGGGCATCGACCTGCCGGAAGGTTCTGTGCTGGCCCGGACCCTCGGCCTCGATCACAAGGCCGGCGCGCTGCAGCCGCAGCTGTCGCCGGAAAATGTCGTCATCGTCGGCCTGCGCCATGCCGACCCGGCCGAGGCGCGGGTGCTGAAGGATTCGCGAGTGTCGGCCTTCACCATGACCGATATCGACGCCATGGGCATGCGCGACCTGATGCATGAGGCGATCCGCATCGCCACGTCGGGCACGCAAGGCTTTCATCTCAGCTATTCGCCGACAGCGACTGAATTCGCCGGCTGGGCGGCTGGCTCCGGCGGGCTAACGGTGCGAGAGACGCATCAGGCGATGGAGGCGATCGCGCTCTCCGGCGGCCTGCTGTCGATGGATATTTCGGGCCTGACCAAGCATATGGAGCCCAGGATCGGCGCCGACACCGTGAACTTCGTCATGTCGGCCTTCGGCAAGCGGATCCTGTGATCAGCCCCGTGCTTCGACCGCCGCGCGCCACGCCCTGACATAGGCTGCCCAGGCCGCGTCGGTCGGCGGTTCCAGTCGCGCGCCCTTGCCATGCGCCGTGACCTGATCGGACGCCAGCAGTGCCGCGCCGATGCTGGTTCCCGTGGCCGCTTCAGAGGCGACGACGGCGCGGCCTGTGCTTGCGGCCAGCATGCCGACAAACAGGCGATTACGGGCAAACGGTCCTTCGATGGTAGTCGGGCCATCGGCGCCGATCAGGTCGAGGCAGGTCGCCGTCATCAGTGCCAGGTAGAACGAGATGGAGGCAAAGCGCTGGCCATTGTTCATGCCGTCGGCATTGAGCCATGTCGCGGCCTGATCTGGGAACGGCCCTGATCCCTGTTGCGTCGACGGCAGCAGCAATGTCTTTCGCGCGAGCACGGCCCGCACATCAGCGTCGCTCCATGTCTCCGGCCGGCCTTCCGTCAGAACGGAAAATTCGCGGCCGCCCATGAAACGGGCCGAGGGGATGGGGTCGCCCAGCGCGTTGACATTGACCAAAGTATCGCGCGCCGGATCGAGATCGACCGTCCTGCCGCCCACCGCCATCGACACCACCCAGGTGCCGGTCGAGACGACCGAAAAGGGTGGCACGTCGGACAGGAGATGCGGCAGCAGCGAGGCGTTGGAATCGTGCAGGCCGCAGAACACGGGGGTTTGCGCATCAAGGCCGGTGCGCGCGGCAAGCGCTGGCAGGATCGGACCAAGGCGATCCCTGGCCGGCCGCACCGGTGCCATCAGGCCGCGCCAATCCAACCGATCGACCAGCGACGAAAAGTCGGCATGCCATGGATTCCACAGATCGGTGTGGCAACCAAGCGAGGTCACTTCGTTGGTGGCGACGCCGGTCAGGCGCAGCGCCCAGTATTGCGGGTACATCAGAATCGCGGCCGCATGCGCGAACGCGGTCGGAAAGCACTTCTGCTGCCAAAAGAGTTGCGCGCCGAGATTGAGGCCGATTGGCAGGCGCGGCGTCCCGGTCTCGACGAAGAGCGGTCGAACAGCGTCATAGTCCGCCGCCAGCCTGTCGGGGCCGTCGAACTCATAGTCCAGCACCGGCAGAACCAGTTCGCCCGAAGCGTCGACCAGCGCACCCGTCGCGCCATGCGTGGTGATCGATATGGCGTCGATGCGCCGTTCGCGGTTGAGGCCGGCAAGGCTGTCGAGGATGAATGTCCACAGCGCCTCGACATCGTGATGTGGGTAGGGCGCCTGCCGCAGCGGCGCATTTGCCATGCGGCGCAGCGCCACCTCGCTCAATGTCGCGAGGTCGACAAGCGCCACCTTGGCGTTGGTCTTGCCGATGTCGATGACGGCGATGTGGCGAAGCGCGCTCATGCCATATGGAACATAGTTTCCAGCGGCACGGCCACCGGCTCATTGTCCGGCTTCGTTTCCATGATGTCGGCCATGTGAGCCCACCAGCGCTGCATCACCGGGTGCTTCGGCAATTCGGCCATGCCATGATCGTCCCGCCGCCACAACACGCCGAACAGGATGTTGGTCTCTTCGTCGAGATGGATCGAGTAGTCGGACACGCCGGCCTGCTTCAAGAGCGCGACCAGCGACGGCCAGATCACGTCATGGCGTCTCCTGTACTCGGCCTTCATGCCCGGTTTGAGCTTCATCTTGAACGCGTATTTCTCAGGCATCAGCTGCTACCACGCAGTCGCCGCCAGACAATCGGCAGGGCGATGACGATGATCAGCAGCACGCCGATGAAGATCGACATGACGATGCCGGGCACGTTGAGCAGGCCGAGCCCGAAGGTCACCAGCCCCATGATGAAGGCGGCGAGTACGACGCCGACAATGCTACCGGCCCCCCCCAGAATGCTGACGCCGCCGAGCACCACCATGGTGATGACTTCCAGCTCATAGCCTTGCGCGATCGACGGCCTCGTCGAGCCGAGCCGTGAGGTGATCAGTACCGAGGCGATGCCTGACATCAGTCCGGTCAGGCAGAACAGGATGAATTTGATGCGGCCGACGCGCACGCCGGAAAACTGCGCCGCGACCGGATTGTTGCCGATGGCAAAGACGCGGCGGCCGAAACTCGTACGATGCAGCAGGAACCAGTAGACGACGGCGGCGATGAGGAAGAGCACCAACTCGAACGAGACCACCCACCAGACATAGCCCTGGCCGAAGAAGGCGAAGCTTTCGGGATAGCCCTTATAGGCCTGGTCGCCGAGGATGATGAAGGCGATGCCGCGGAACAGGCTCATCGTGCCGATGGTGACGACGATGGACGGCAAGCCGAGCCTTGTCACCAACAGCCCGTTGAAGGCGCCGCAGCCGAGGCCTACGACGATGCCGATCAACACCAGCACCGGCGTGCCCGCACCCGCCTGCACCGCCATGCCCATCATGGTGGATGCCAGTGCGATGATGGCGGCCACCGACAGGTCGATCTCGCCCGAAATGATCAGCAATGCCATTGCAAAGGCGATCAGGCCCTTCTCGGTGAAGTTGAAGGTGAGATCGGACAGCGAATACGGATCGAGGAAATAGGGTGAGGCAAAACTGTTGATGGCGAAGATGGCGACGGCCACCACGATCAACAGCGCCTCCCAGGAAAAGATCGCCGAGCGAAACGGCTTGTCGAGCCGGTCGGGAATATGCCGCGGGGCAGGGATGTCGGTCATGCCACCTCCGCCTTTCTCAGGATGATGCGGCCTTGCTGGCGTTCACCGCGCGCGTTAAGCACAACAGCCAGGATGATGGCGCTGCCCGAAATCGCCATCTGCCAGAAGGGCGAGATGTTGATGACCGGCAGCGCGTTGGAGATGATGCCGAGGAACAGCGCGCCAAGCACCGCGCCGCCGACCGAGCCGATGCCGCCGGCGATCGAGATGCCGCCGATGACGCAGGCGGCGATGATGTTGAGTTCATAACCGTTGGCGACCTCGACCGAGGCGATGACGTAGCGCGAGATCCAGAGGTAGCCGGCAAGCCCGCCGATCATGCCGGAGATGCAGAAGACGATGAATTTCGTGCGGCCGACATCGATGCCGGTATAGACCGACGCCGTCGGGTTGACGCCGATGGCATAGATCGAGCGGCCGAGCGCGGTGCGTGTCATCAGCACGAAGAACAGCGCGATGACCAGGATGGCGATCCAGGACAGCACCGGAATGCCGAGGAAGGCCGCGCGCTGGAAACCGATGAAATCCGGGCTCATCTTGTCGGCATTGACCCAGGCGCCGCCGGACAGGACGAAGGTGACGCCGCGATAGATGGTGAGTGTGCCCAAAGTCACCACGATCGAGGGGATGTTCAGCAGCCACACCAGAAGGCCGTTGATGGCGCCGAGCACCAGCCCGACCGCCAGCGCGATGACGATCAGTGCCGGGATCGGGATCGCCGGGTGCGCGGCGTTCAGCATCGCCACCACCATGCCGGTGAAGCAGAGGTTGGAGGCCATCGACAGGTCGATCGACCGGGTCAGGATGACCACCATCTGGCCGAGCGCCAGGATCATCAGGATCGAGGTGTCGTTGAACACCTGGCGCAGATTGCCGGGGTCGGCAAAGGCCGGGAAGCGTGTCGAAATCAGCCCGATCAAAACGATGATGGCCGCAGCCAGCCAGATCTCGCGGTATTTGAGAAAGGCTTTCATGCCGCGATCCCCGCTGCCGTCCGCACCAGCGTCTCGGCGTCCAGCCCCTTATTGTCATAGACCGCCGCGACAAGGCCCTCGCGCATGACGACGACACGGTCCGACATGCCGAGAATTTCAGGCAGTTCCGACGACACCATGATCACCGACAGGCCCTGCGCCACCAACTCGGCCATGAAGCCGTGCACGGCGGCCTTGGAGCCGATATCGATGCCCTTGGTCGGCTCGTCCAGGATGATCACCTTGGGCGCGGTCGCCAGCCATTTGGCGATGACGATCTTCTGCTGGTTGCCGCCCGACAGCGTGCCGACATCCTGGCTGAGCGACGAGGCCCTGAGGTCAAGCCGCTCGGTGTAGGAGCGGGCGAGCGAAAACTCTTCCGCCAGCCGCAGCAGGCCTGACTTGGAGGTACGCTTGAGCGAGGGCAGCGAGACGTTCTGGAAGATCGGCAGGCCGATCACCACGCCCTGCTTGCCGCGTTCCTCCGGCACATAGACGATGCCGGCCTCGATCGAATCCGCCGCCGTTTTCGGCGCTATCGCCTTGCCTTCCAGCGTGATCGTGCCGCCTGATGTGCGCGTGATGCCTGAGATAGCCTGCATGACCTCGCTGCGCCCGGCACCGACAAGGCCGTAGAAGCCGAGGATTTCGCCCTTGTGCAGCTCGAAGCCGATATTGTTGAACTCGGTCGGGTGCGACAGGCCGGAGACGGAGAGGACCGGCGCACCGATCTCGGCCTTGCGCTGCGGGAAGATGTGGTCGACCGAGCGGCCGACCATCATGCGCACGATCTGGCTCTGGCCAGCATCCTTGATCAGGCCTTCGCCAACCATCTCGCCGTCGCGGAACACCGTGTAGCGGTCGGCGATGCGGTAAATCTCGTCGAACTTGTGGCTGATGAACAGGATCGCCTTGCCTTCCTCCTTGAGGAATTCGATGAGCAGGAACAGCTCCTCGATCTCCTTCATCGAAAGGGCTGCTGTCGGCTCGTCCATGATGACGATCTGCGCGTCGATCGACATGGCGCGCGCCACCGCGACGAGATGCTTGTTGGCGATGCCGAGATCTTTCAGACGCGCATCGGCGTCGATATGGCCGGCATGCATGGTGTCGAGCACTTCGCGGGCATTTCTGCGCATCGTGCGCCAGTCGATGGTGCCTAGCCGTGTGCGCGGCGCGTGGCCGAGAAAGATGTTTTCGGCGACGCTCAGATCGTCGAACAGCACGGTTTCCTGATGGATGGCGGTGACGCCATGGCCGAAGGCGGCATGCGCGCTGGGCAAGGTGACGGCCTGGCCGTCGATGCTGATCGTGCCCGAATCCGGCTGGTATATGCCGGTCATGATCTTGACCAGCGTCGACTTGCCGGCGCCGTTCTCGCCGATCAGTGCCGTCACCTGGCCGGGGTAGAGCGACAGACTGACATTGTGCAGCGCGCGCACGCCGGGAAAGCTTTTCGAGATGCCGGACAGCGACAGGCTTGGCGCGGAGGCCGCTGGCCCCTCCTTCACCGTGCCGTGCTGGGCTGTCGTGTCCATGGTCGTATCAAGCCCTGAAAGTAGGTCCGTTAAAAATCGCGGCGGGATGTGAGCCCCGCCGCGACGGCTTGAAAGGGTCCCAGATCAATAGATCTTGGAGAACTTCTCGATGTTGGTCTTGTCGAACTGGAAGGGCGGAGCCATCGCAGCCGAGTTGCTATCGTCGAGCGTGACCTTGCCGACGCGGCCGATCGACAGCGTCGCACCGGGCTTGGCCTCTTCCTTCTTCACCGCCAGGTCGTGAGCGAGGTAGACGGCGGAGTAGCCGAGGTCGATCGGGTTCCACAGCGCGACCGCCTGGCTGGCGCCGTTGTCGATGAACTTCTTGAACTCGGACGGCAGCGCCAGACCGGTGACATTGACCTTGCCGATCAGCTTCTCGTCGGTGACGACCTGGGCGGCGGCAACAACGCCGACGGTGGTCGGCGCGATGATCGCCTTGAGGTTCGGATAGGACTTCAGCAGGCCCTTGGCTTCATCGGTGCTCTTGGCCGAATCATCGTCGCCATAGACGGTGGCGACGAGCTTGATCTTGGGGAACTTCTCCGGCAGCACCTTCTTGGCCGCGTCGATCCAGGCGTTCTGGTTGGTCGCGGTCGAGGAGGCCGACAGGATGGCGACATCGCCGCCTTCCGGCAGATAGTCGGCGGCAAGCTTGATGATCGTCTCGCCGATCAGGCCGGTGTCGGACGGGTTGAGGTGAAGCTGGCGGCCTTCCTTGGCAACGCCCGAATCCCAGGAGATGACGGTGATGCCGCGCTCCATGGCCTTCTTCAGCACCGGCACCAGCGCGTCCGCGTCATTGGCCGAAATGGCGATGGCGTTGACCTTCTGCGCGATCAGCGAGTTGACCACTTCGATCTGCGCTTCGGCGGTCGCCTTGGTCGGGCCGGTGTAGATGATGTCGACATCGCCGAGTTCCTTGGCCGCCTCTTCGGCGCCCTTGTTGGCGGCGTCGAAGAAGCCGTTGCCGAGCGACTTCACCACCAGTGCGATCTTGACGTTTTCGGCATAGGCGGCATTCACGAACATGGCGGCCGAGAATGCGGCCGTCACCATCAGTTTCTTCAAAAAGCTCATCGCATATCCTCCCTTGAGCGTTGCATTCCATCGCCGCTGCGGGCGTGAGGTGTCTCAGGCCTGCAGTGAAGATTCTTCCTTTGCCGTCTTGCGGGCGACGATCAGCGTCACGCCCGCGGTCTCCAACATCTTGGCTTCGCGATCCTCGATGCCGTCATCGGTGATGACGGTGGCGATGCGCGACAACCCGCACAGGATCAGGCTGGAGCGCTTGCGGAATTTCGAGGAGTCGACCAGCACCACCAGCTCGTCTGCCTGGTCGATCAGCTTCTGCTCCGCCTGGATCAGCAGCGGGTCGCCTTCCATCAGGCCGAGCGGTCCCAGCCCTTGCGCGCCCATGAACATGCGGCGTGCATAGAAATTGCGCGTCACGTCATTGTCGAAGGGTGACAGGATGATGTTCTGCTCGCGATAGATAGTGCCGCCCGATAGCATCACCGTGTTCTTCGAGTGCTTGAGCAGATGCTCGGCGATCGGGAACGAATTGGTGAAGATCGGCATGCGCCGACCGGTCAGAAAATGCACCATCTGGAAGGTGGTGGTGCCGCCATTGATGATGATCGGCTCGCCATCCCCGCACAATTCGACCGCTTCCCGGGCGATCGCCCTCTTCTGCGAAGCGTTGATCGTTTCGTTGACGGAGAAGGGCCGGCCGGCCAGGCCGATGAATTGCGGTGGCGAAATCGCTTCCGCGCCACCGCGCACCCGGCGCAGGCGCTTTTGCACATGCAGAGCCGCGATATCGCGCCGGATCGTCGCCTCCGACGACTCCGTCAGGTCGACCATTTCCTGCACCGTCACCACAGGCTTTTCCTGGACGGCGGACAGAATGATCCTGTGGCGCTCTTTTTCGTGCATGGTTCCTCCCTGCCTGGCCATCTAGGCACTCATAACGAGCAGTGTCAATCATTTCCGATCATATAATTTCATTGTGCAGTGCAATATGATCGATCGTGATCGTTTATGATTGACAAGCGAGATGCTTGCGTAGACATTCCGGGCAAAATGGACTGCGGCTTTTTGCGTCCCAGGGAGGATACCTATGCTCGATAAGCGCTCCGGCTCGCGCCTTGCCAATCTTTGGGATGATGCGAAAACCCAAGGGATGAGCGACCCCGAGCTTCTGGTGTATCGTTCGAACACGTTGGGTTCCGACAAGCGTGTCACCAACTATGGCGGCGGCAACACCTCCTCCAAGATATGGCAGAAGGACCCGCTCAGCGGCGAGACTGTCGAAGTGCTGTGGGTCAAGGGTTCGGGCGGCGACAGCGCCTCGATCAAGCTTGACGGCTTCGCCACGCTCTACATGGACAAATTGCGCGCGCTGAAAGGCCTTTATCGCGGCGTCGAGCATGAGGACGAGATGGTGGGATATCTGCCCCACTGCACGTTCAATCTGAACCCACGCGCGGCCTCGATCGACACGCCGCTGCACGCCTATGTGCCGAAGCCGTTTGTCGATCATATGCATCCCGACGCCATCATCGCCATTGCCGCGGCGAAGGATTCCAAAGCGCTGACCAAGGAGATCTTCGGCGATGCCATCGGCTGGCTGCCGTGGAAGCGGCCGGGCTTCGAGCTTGGCCTGTGGCTGGAGAGGTTCTGCCTCGAACACCCCGCCGCCAAGGGCGTCATCCTCGAAAGCCACGGCCTGTTCACCTGGGGCGACACGCCCAAGGAATGCTACGAGACGACGATCTCGGTGATCAACCAGGCGATCGAGTGGTTCGAGCGCCGCTCCGAGGGCCTCGCCATCTTCGGCGGCGAAGTGGTCAAGTCGCTCGATGCCAAGGAGCGGCGCGCCGTCGCGGCGAAACTGATGCCGAAAATCCGCGGCCTGATCTCGGAAAAGAGCCACAAGCTTGGCCATTTCGACGATTCCGCCGCCGTGCTCGAATTCGTCAACTCCAGGGATTTGCGTCCGCTGGCGGCACTCGGCACCTCTTGCCCGGACCATTTCCTGCGCACCAAGATCCGCCCGCTGGTTATCGAGTTCGATCCGGCAAAACCCGATGTCGATGCCGTCATTGCGCGCCTCGCCGACGACATCGCCGAATACCGCGTCGGCTACCAGGCCTATTACGACAGCTGCAAGCATCCGGATTCGCCCGCCATCCGCGATCCCAATGCCGTGGTCTATTTGATGCCCGGCGTCGGCATGTTCACCTTCGCCGGCGACAAGGCGACGGCGCGAATTTCCGGCGAATTCTACGTCAACGCCATCAATGTCATGCGCGGCGCCTCGACCGTTTCGTCCTATGTCGGCCTGCCCGCCCAGGAAGCCTTCGACATCGAATACTGGCTGCTCGAGGATCTCAAATTGCAGCGCATGCCGAAGCCGAAATCGCTCGCCGGCCAGATCGCGCTGGTCACTGGTGGCGCCGGCGGCATTGGCCGGGCGACCGCAAACCGGCTGCTGCGCGAAGGCGCCTGCGTGGTGCTGGCCGACATCGATGAGGCTGCATTGGCCAGCGCCAATGAGGAACTGGCGAAAGCCTATGGCAAGGATTTCGTCCGCCCGGTTGTGATCAACGTCACCTCGGAAGACCAGGTCGTTTCGGGCTTTGCCGAGACGGCGGTCGAGTTCGGCGGCATCGACATTCTGGTCTCCAACGCGGGTCTCGCCTCCTCGGCGCCGATCGAGGAGACGTCGCTGGCGCTGTGGAACAAGAACATGGACATCCTGTCGACCGGCTATTTCCTGGTCTCGCGGGAAGCGTTCCGGCTGTTCCGGGTGCAGAAGATCGGCGGCAATGTCGTCTTCGTCGCCTCCAAGAACGGCCTTGCCGCCTCGCCCAACGCCGCCGCCTACTGCACGGCCAAGGCCGCCGAAATCCATCTCGCCCGGTGTCTCGCGCTTGAAGGCGCGGAAGCCCAGATCAGGGTCAATGTCGTCAATCCGGACGCCGTGCTGCGCGGCTCGAAAATCTGGACCGGCGAGTGGAAGGAACAGCGCGCCGCCGCCTACAAGATGTCCACGGACGACCTCGAAGAGCATTATCGTTCGCGCTCGATGCTGAAGCGCTCGGTCTTCCCGGAAGACATCGCCGAGGCGATCTATTTCTTCGCCTCCGACATGTCGGCCAAATCGACCGGCAACATCATCAACGTCGACGCCGGCAACGCGCAGAGCTTTACGCGCTGATTTGGAGCGCTTCCCTTCTCCCCGTTCACGGGGAGAAGGTGGCCCGAAGGGCCGGATGAGGGGCAGCGCTGACGGAACGCATTTGGGAGGAACCAGTACTTGTCCGAAACCATCATTTCCGCCGAAATCGTCGACAGCCACAACGCCGCCCGTAAGCCCGACCTAGAGCGCGACTACGCCTCCCTTGGGGAACGCTTGGATCGCCGCGGCATCGCCATCGACGCCATCCGCGACAAGGTCGAGAAATTCGCCGTGGCCATCCCCTCATGGGGCGTCGGCACCGGCGGCACGCGCTTTGCGCGCTTTCCCGGCGCCGGCGAGCCGCGCGATATTTTCGACAAGATCGAGGATTGCGCCGTCATCAGCCAGTTGACGCAGGCGACGCCGACCGTCTCCCTGCACATTCCATGGGACAAGGCCGATCCGAACCGGCTGAAGCAGGCGGCCTCGCGCTTCGGCCTCGGCTTCGATGCCATGAACTCCAACACATTCTCCGATGCCAGGGACCAGAAACTCTCCTACAAGTTCGGCTCGCTGTCGCATGCCGACGCCGGCACCCGCCGGCAGGCGGTAGAGCACAATCTCGAATGCATCGAGATCGGCAAGACGCTCGGCTCCAAGGCGCTGACGGTGTGGATCGGTGACGGCTCGAACTTTCCGGGCCAGGTCAATTTCGCCAAAGCCTTCGAGCGCTACCTCGATGCCATGAAGGAGGTTTATGCCGGGCTGCCCGCCGACTGGAAACTGTTCACCGAACACAAGATGTACGAGCCGGCCTTCTATTCCACGGTCGTGCAGGACTGGGGCACCAACTACCTTATCGCCAAGGAATTGGGCGACAGGGCCTTCTGCCTGGTCGACCTCGGCCACCACGCGCCCAATGTCAACATCGAGATGATCGTGTCGCGGCTGATCCAGTTCAAGAAGCTCGGCGGCTTCCACTTCAACGATTCGAAATATGGCGACGACGATCTCGACGCCGGTTCGATCGATCCTTACCGGCTGTTCCTGGTCTTCAACGAACTGGTCGATGCCGAACTGTCCGGCGCCGAGGGTTTCGATCCGGCCCACATGCTCGACCAGAGCCACAACGTCACCGATCCGATTGAAAGCCTGATGCTCTCGGCGGTCGAGGTGCAGCGCGCCTATGCGCAGGCGTTGCTGGTCGACCGCAAGGCGCTCGAAGGTTTTCAGGACGGCAATGACGCGCTGATGGCGACGCAGACGCTGAAGGCGGCCTACCGCACCGATGTCGAGCCGATCCTGGCCATGGCGCGGCTGAAAACCGGGGGCGCCATCGATCCGGTCGCCGCCTACCGGGCAGCGGGCTACCGCGCCAAGGTCGCGGCCGAACGCCCGGCTGTCGCCGGCGGCTCGGGTGGAATTGTCTGACACGCCTGACATCGGAATTGATCCGCCTGGCCCATTGTTGAAGGTGGACTCGGCCGCAGCGACGGGCTCTTCTAGGCGTCCCCGCCAGGAGAACCCGCCATGCACGTCACCCGTCGGATACTGATCGCCGCCAGTCTTTCCATCACCTTTGCCCTCGCACCATTGACCAGCGTCCTTGCGGCGTCGCCGGCGCCGGCCAAGGGCGAGCACGGCATGGTGGTGACGGCCCAGCATCTGGCGTCGGAAGTCGGCGTCGAGGTCCTGCAGAAGGGCGGCAATGCCATCGATGCGGCGGTCGCCGTCGGCTATGCGCTGGCCGTCGTCTACCCCAATGCCGGCAACATTGGCGGCGGTGGCTTCATGACCATCCGTTTCGCCGATGGCAAATCGACCTTCCTCGATTTCCGCGAGCGCGCGCCGTTGGCCGCGACCAAGACCATGTATCTCGACAAGGATGGCAACCCGGTGAAGGGCGCCAGCCTCGACGGCTATCTCGCCGTCGGCGTGCCGGGCTCGGTGGCCGGTTTCGAAATGGCGCGCGAAAAATATGGCACACTCTCAAGACAAGAGCTGATGGCGCCGGCTATTCGCTATGCCAAGGACGGGTTCATTCTCAATCAGGGCGACGCCGCCTCGTTCGCCGGCAACGCTGAAAGGTTGGCGAAGGATCCGGCGGCGGCCGCCGCCTTCCTGAAACCCGATGGCAAGCCCTTTGGCATTGGCGAGCGGCTCACCCAACCAGACCTTGCCGCCTCGCTCTCGGCGATATCCGAGAAAGGCCCCGACGCCTTCTACAAGGGCGCCATCGCCGACGCCATCGTCAAGGCGAGTGGCGCCAAGGGCGGCATCCTGGCCAAGCAGGATTTCGAGCAATATGCGGTGCGCGAACTGAAACCGGTCACCTGCTCCTATCGCGGCTATGAGATCACGTCCTCGCCGCCGCCAAGCTCCGGTGGCGTCATCATCTGCGAAATCCTCAACGTGCTGGAAGGCTACCCGCTGTCCTATCTCGGCGCCGGTTCGGCCGAGACCGTGCATGTCATGGTCGAGGCGATGCGCCATGCCTATGTCGACCGCAACTCCGCGCTCGGCGACCCCGATTTCGTCGACAATCCGGTCTCGAAACTGCTGGATAAAGCCTACGCCAAGGACATCCGCGACAAGATCGACCCATTCCGCGCCGGCGTGTCGCAGGACCTGATGCCGAAAGGCTTTGGCGAATCGAAGGAGACGACGCACTATTCCATCATCGACAAGGACGGCAACGCGGTCGCCGTGACCTACACGCTGAACGGCTCCTTCGGCGCCGGCGTCGTCGCCGACCGCACCGGCATCCTGCTCAACAACGAGATGGACGATTTCACCCAGAAGCCGGGCGTCCCTAACCTCTACGGCCTGGTCCAGGGCGAGGCCAATGCCATTCAGCCGAAGAAGACGCCGCTGTCATCGATGAGCCCGACCATCGTGGCCAAGGACGGCAAGCCGTTCATGGTCATCGGCAGCCCCGGCGGCTCGCGCATCATCACCATCACGCTGGAAGCGATCGTCAACGTCATCGACCACGGCATGAACATCCAGGAGGCGATCGACGCGCCGCGCATCCACCATCAATGGCTGCCCGATAAGGTCTATGTCGAGCCGTTCGGCCTGTCGCCGGACACCGAAAGGCTGCTGGCCGGCATGGGCTACCACCTTGATCTCGGCGACCAGACCTGGGGCCAGGCGGCCGGCATTTTGGTCGGCGGCAAAAGCCTCGCGGAAATCGGGAAAGGCGGCGGCGCGCGCTACAATGGCGCCATCGACAGCCGGGCGGCCTCTGGCGAGGCACTCGGATATTGATGCCGGGGCGGACCCTCGGACAGGGTCGCGGCCCGGCAAGAACCGTCAGGTAACCAGTGTGATGGTCGATGCGATCAGCATCAGGGCGGCGATGCCGACGAACAGCGCGTAGATGCGCGGCCGGTCAAGCAGAAGCGCGTTTCCGGAGATCCAGGCCGATGTGGCGCCGCCAAGCGCGAAGAGGAACCCGTTGCGATGGCCGAAGGTCATCGACGCGGCCATCAGCCCGCCGATGATCAGGGCGCCGAACACGATGATCACGGCGACCGCGTATTTCTCGAAATCATTGTTGCCGATCCCTGGCCCGATCGCATTCAGATTGGGCAGGTCGTCCGGATCGAAAGGGTTCGCCGACCCATATTCGTCTTGACCGATCGATTCTCGCATCATTCGTTCTCCGCAGACCGGCAACAAACCATCAACACTTGCCGAGTGCAACCCGATCGCACGTCCCTCTCTGTGTCGACCGTCACCTTCAACACGTTCCGGCGGCGCTTGTCACCGGTTTTCCGGCTGCCTGGGTCGAATGCAACACGCGTCCGCGTTCGGATGGCGCGCCACCATCCTATTCTATTTGGACCGAGTTCGCGGGGAAAAGATGATGCCGAGCGTCAATTTCAGTGCCGCAACGCCCTGCGCGACTGCGGCGGGGAGTCGCAGCGCTGGGCGTGAGGCGAGTAATTCTTGACTGGGAAGGCGTTCGCGGTGCGGGAAGGAATACCGCCCCTTGCTGAACGCCTGCCTCGGTAGGATGGTGGCACTTCGCGCCCTCATTCCTGCGAAGGGGGGGCGCTCAATCGACGATAGGGCACGCCGTCGAAGCTTGCCGTCACAAAATCCGTGACGGACATCTTGCGCTTGCGTCCGTCGCTGCAGGCGTAAACCGGCCAACCGGCATCGCTGCATTCGCTGGCAGCGCAGATACGCGCTAGGCAGTTACCGATCGTCAATCGGAAGCCGCCCTTGCCGGCGAAGCCTTGCAACAAGCTGCCGTCCGCCGAGCGCCAGGTCCGCGCACGGAATTCCGCCCGCAAAAGCAATGGTTCGAGAGAGACCGCAAGATTGGTTTCGCCGGCACGTCCTGCGAACTGCAGACGGAAGCGCGCCATTGCAGTCGTGTATGCGGTCACAACATCCGATTCGCGAAGATAGGAGACCGGCAGGTTGGAGCGGTCAAGCAGATGAGACATGCGCTCGCTGGCCTCCACCGGCATCAGCAAGGCAACAAGGATAAAAAGGGCGAAGCAAGCTCGCGACATTTTCCAGCAGCCATATCGATCTCGGCCTGCCGGTTTGGCCCCGGTTGCCCCCAGTAACATCCCGCCAATCGTCGCCCCGTGCAAGCCGCTTGCTGAGGCAGTCCAAGGCGGCCGAGTGTGCAATTTGCACGGCCACCGAGTTAAAGCGCTTGGAGCCGAAGAGGTGACCCGCATCGACGAATCTGCGCGGGCAATGGCGAGGTATACTCGGCGTTTGCGGCAAGGAGGAACACATGCCGCCAGCCAGGGTTCCTTAGCTGGCGCGGGCCGGCGGCAGCTCAAACAGGTTGGCGCCGTTCTCCTGGCCGCGCTCGACATAACCGATAATGCCGAACCATCGGGCGACGTCAGGCCCCTGCAGCCAGCTGCGCGAGTGGATGGGAAGGTTGCCGGCGAGCGCCTGGATGTGCCTGATATGCCGCTTGCAGAAGCGCACGGTCGAGGCGCGGAAGAAGTCCTCCTGCGCGGCAAACAGCGTATCGGCGGCGTCGCTGTTCTCATGCCAGGCGATGATCGCCACGGCCTTCTCGCCCTCGACCAGCGCGTGCGCCCGGCCTTCCTTCAGATTCATCATCAGATTGTCGTAGGCGATCTTGCTGTCCTTGCCGGCCGCCGCGTACTCCTCCGACATCCGCTTGGAGAGGCCATGAAACACATCCTCGAGATCCCCGAGCGTTGCTGCGCGTGCTCTCATTTCACCTCCTGCAGCCCCGGCAGGGAGTTTGCCCTAAGGGTGGGGGATCACCAAGCAAATCGAATCCGCTGAATGGCCAATGAGAGCAAAGCTGTTTCGCTCGGCGAGTCGCCTGGTCGCGCAACAGGGCCAAGTCCTGAGGTTGCGGAAAACCGCTCACACTTTTCCTGGAATTGCTCTAGACGAGGGTTGTTTCAATCGTCTGCATCAGGCAATCGCCAGCCTGCGTGCCGACGATGCCCAGATCCCGTACGCTGTTCATATGGTTCCGGTCATTCAGGCGGAGGTCGCGGACACCGTGCCCCTGCGCGCGCAAGAGTGTTCCGAAGTCGGCCGCTTGCTGGTGGAAGGGTTGCGTTTCCTGGTCCCCGACGAGAATGGTCACTGCCGTCTTCGGGTCATGCCGCCGCGTCATTGGCGTGAAGGCAGCTGCCTCCTCGTCGGTGATGCCGATCAACGGCTCGAGGAAGGATCTCCGCAGAGGCTTCAGGTCGTAAAGGCCGCCCAGCAGCAGCGCCGCACGGATGCGTGATGGCATTGGCGTCTTCTCGAACAGGAATGTGGCCAGGTGCGCTCCGGCTGAATGGCCGCTGACGCTTATCCGGGCGGGATCGCCGCCATGGTCGACGATGTTGTCCAGCACCCATTGTTTGGCGCGCCGGACCTGTTCCACGATCGCCGCCATTCTGAACTCGGGCATTAGCGCATAATCGACGATGACGGCGATCGCGCCGGCTTTGGTGACTGTGTTCGCCACATAGGAATAGTCGCCCCTTGAAAACATGCGCCAGTAGCCGCCGTGGATGAAAATATGAACCGGAATATTCTTGCGCCCGACCGGGGGAAAGAACAGGTCGAGCCTCTCGGCCGCGCCGTTGCCATAGGCGACATTAGCCACCATGGGCAGCGTCGCCCGGGTAGCGGTGCTGCGCGCCACGATATCGGCCACGATGTCATCGAAGTCGGCAACGTGATCGCGGGTGCGGAAGGGGTCTTTCTGCATGGATGCCCGATCAGAAGGTAACGGCGATATACTTCGCCTCCATGAACTCGGCGATGCCGTGGTGCTGGCCGCCCTCGCGACCCAGGCCGCTCTGCTTGACGCCACCGAAGGGCGCCGCAGGGTCCGACATCAGCCCCCGATTGAGGCCGATCATGCCGGCCTCGATCCTCGATGCCACCCGCAATCCTCGGCCCACATCGCGCGTATAGATATAGGCGGCAAGGCCGTATTCCGTGTTGTTGGCGTGCATGATGACTTCGGCCTCGGTCTCGAATCGCGTGATGGGCGCTACCGGCCCGAAGATCTCCTCATGCGCCATGTCGGCATCGGGCGAAACCTGCGACAGGACCGTCGGCGGATAAAAGAAGCCTTCCTCTTCCGGGATCGAGCCGCCGCAAAGTACCTTGGCTCCCCGGGCCACGGCGTCATTGACAAGGCGGTCGATCTTGGCGACCGCCTTTCTGGTGATCATCGGCCCGCACTCGGTATCCGCACTCATGCCTGGTCCGACCTTGAGAGCTGCCATGCGCTTGCGAAGGCCGTCGGCGAACGCATCATGAATGCCCGACTGGACATAGATGCGGTTGGCGGCTGTACAGGCTTCGCCGGCATTGCGCATCTTCGCGATCATGGCGCCATCGAGCGCGGCATCGAGGTCGGCATCGTCGAAGACGACGAAGGGTGCATTGCCGCCGAGTTCCATCGAGCAGGAGACTACATGCTTGGCGGCTTCGCCAAGCAAGGTTCGTCCGACGCCCGTCGAGCCGGTGAAAGAGAGCTTCCTGACGCGCGGATCGGCCAGCATGGCCGATGTCAGCGGACCGGGACTGGTCGTGGTGAGCACGTTGACCACGCCGGCCGGAACGCCGGCCTCGCCGTAGAGCGCGGCCAGCGCATAGGCCGTCAGCGGCGTTTCGCTGGCCGGCTTCAGGATCACCGTGCAACCGGCCGCCAATGCCGGCGCGATCTTTCGTGTCGCCATCGCGGCCGGAAAATTCCAGGGCGTGATCAGCACGCAGATGCCGATCGGCTCATAGTCGACCACGATGCGGTTGGTGCCGGATGGCGCGGTGCCGAACTCGCCGGTGATCCGAACCGCTTCTTCCGCGTTCCAGCGGAAGAACTCGGCGGCGTACGCAACCTCGCCGCGCGCGTCGCGCAGAGCCTTGCCGTTTTCGAGCGAGATCAGCATGGCGAGCGTTTCCGACCGCTCGACCATGAGTTCGAAACAGCGCCTGAGGATTTCCGAGCGCTTGCGCGGCGCCGTCTCCCGCCATCCCGTCGCCGCCTTGGCTGCCGCATCGACCGCGGCCAGGGCATCCTCGAGCGTCGCGTCGGGGACCGCTGCAATAACAGACCCCGACGAAGGATCGACGACGTCAATGACCCGGCCGTCGGAAGATGGTCGCCATCTGCCGTCGATGTACAGTCCGTGCGAAAAGCCGCGAACATCATAGTCGTCCTGGTCGATCCACAGCGCATTGGGAGGAAGGTTCATGGTCTTGTTCCGTGGATTACATGGCGCAGGCTGCGAGGTCGCCGTCATGGGCGGCCTGGACCAGGCGTCGCATGGCAGTGACATCGAAGGGGCGCGGGTTGTTCTTGATCAGACGGTCGATGCCGAGCGCCTGATCGGCGGTCCAGTCGAGCTTGTCGGCGGGAAGGCCGAGATCGGCCAGCGTCGGCGTGATGCCGATCGCCGTGAATAGCCGCCGGATTTCCCCGATGGTGGCATCCGCCATCTCCTCGGCGCTCCGCCCCTTGGCTTCGAGGCCAAGCGCGGCGCCGATCTCGGCCATCTCGGCGGCGACCACGCGGCTGTTGTAGGTCATGACGTAGGGCATCATCGTGGCGACGCCCAACCCATGCGCGGTGTGGGTGAGGGCGCCCGCAGGATATTGCACGGCATGCGCCGCCGCCGTGCCGGCGGTGCCGAATGCGCAGCCCGCCGCCAGCGCGCCCATCATCACATCGGCGCGCGCATCGGCATCGGTGCCATCGGTGCAGGCTTTCTCCAGGCTGCGGCCCAGCAGCTCTATGGCCAGCAGGGCGAAATGGTCGGTCAGCGCGGTCTTGCCGATGAAGACATGCTGTTGCGCCAGGCTGGGGTCCTCGCCGCGCCGCTTCGCGGTGAAGGCCTCGATCGCATGGGTCAAGGCATCCGCGCCGGCTATCGCGGTCAGGGCGGGGGGGCATGTCATCGTCAGTTCGGGGTCGCACAAGGCAACCGCGGCGATCAGATAGGGGCTCGATATGCCGACCTTGAGCGTCCGGTCCGGATCGGAGATCACCGCGACGGGCGTCACTTCGGAACCGGTGCCCGCCGTCGTGGGCACGGCGATCAGCGGCAGCGTCGGGCCGGGCACCTTGAACTCCCCATAATACTCCTGAAGTGTGCCGCCATGGCTGAGCAGCAAGTCAGCGCATTTGGCGAAATCGAGGCAGCTGCCGCCGCCGATGCCGAGCACCATCTCGGGCCGGAATTTCTCCGCCTCGTCGACGCAAATGCTGACGCTGTCGCGCGGCACGTCGGGAAGCACGCGGTCATGCACCAGCACCTCGATCGAGGCGGCCTGGAGCGATTTGACGATTTCCGCGAACACCGCCGTGCCGGCGAAACGCTCGTCGGTACAGACCAGGGCGCGCCGGCCGAACCTGCCGGCGACTGTCGGCAGCGCATGGCGCTGGCCTTTCCCGAAAAGGATTTCACGCGGAAGCCGGAGGGCGGCGAAGAGGCTCATGATGATCTTTTGTCCTTTGAAGGCGGCTGAACTGGCTAGGGTTCTCGCTACGGATCCGCCATCTGTCCGCAACCGCGCCAGGACACCCTGTAGCACCCATGCAACGGCCCGACAGACATATCCGCTTTAAAATCGTATAGGATATAGGATTGCATCTGCTGGAGCATCGTGTTAGCAGTCCGCACTGTCAAGAGGCAAAAAAGATGCAGATCGCGAACTCAGCCGACACGACCGAAACGACCGCCGGCGGCGGTCGCATCCAGCGCTCCAACAGCCTGGTCGAGGATGTCTATGAAGCGATCTTCGCGCAGCTGATGGCGCTGAAGATCGCGCCGGGTTCGCGCATCACCGTCGACAGCCTGGTCAAGGAATTCAACGTCTCGCACACGCCGATCCGCGAGGCGCTCGGCCGCCTCGAAGGCGAGGGCCTGGTGCTCAAGACGCACCTGATCGGCTATCGCGCGGCACCGCAAATCACACGGCGCCGCTTCGACGAATTGTACGAGATGCGCCTTCTGCTTGAGCCGCATGCCGCGGCGAAAGCCGCCGCTGCCATGGATGAAGCCAAGCTCAACATTTTGCTGGAAGCAGCCGGTGTGATGTCACGGCGCGAAGGCAAGGACGATCGCCTGCGCTATTCGAATTTCGCCCGGCAGGACGCGATCTTCCACGACAAGATCATGGAGTTTTCGCAAAACGAACTCATTCGGCAGACGCTTAGCCACCAGCATACCCACTTCCATATCTTTCGCCTGATGTATCATGCCCGCGTGACCGAGGAAGCGCTCGACGAACACGAGGCGATCCTCGCCGCATTCGGCGCGGCCGATCCCGACGCCGCTCAAAAGGCGATGCGCGTCCATATCGAGCATTCGCGCGATCGATTGCTTCCGGCCTTCGATTGAGGTCGGAGCCGATGTCCATTGCCGCGAACATCGCCGGAGAGGGAGGAAGCACGCTGCCTACTGGTGGCGTGCCGGGCGCCGTCGAACCGGTGCTGCGCGCCGAGCGCTCATTTCCGGGACCCGCCGTTCTGATCCGATCCGATTTCGAAGACAGGCGAGGCGCGATCCGCACCTCGCCCAGCCCCAACAGGAGGAAGAGCCATGCCAGGCAAGAAAATACTGATGCTGACCGGTGAGTTCACCGAGGAATACGAAATCTTCGTCTATCAGCAGGCGATGGAGGCGGTGGGCCACACGGTTCATGTGGTATGCCCCGACAAGAACGCAGGAGACCTGATCAAGACCTCGCTGCACGACTTCGAGGGCGACCAGACCTACACCGAAAAGCTTGGCCACTATGCGCTGATCAACAAGACGTTTTCGGACGCCGAAAGACAGCTCGACCAGTATCATGCGGTCTACTGCGCAGGCGGCCGCGGGCCGGAATACATTCGTACCGACAAGCGCGTGCAGGCGATCGTGCGCCATTTCCATGAGACCAAAAAGCCGATCTTCACGATTTGCCACGGCGTCCAGATTCTGATCGCGGTCGATGGCGTCGTCCGCGGCAAGAAGGTCGGGGCTCTCGCGGCTTGCGAGCCGGAGGTGACGCTTGCCGGCGGCACTTACATCGACCTGTCTCCCACCGATGCCTATGTGGACGGGACGATGGTGTCCGCCAAGGGTTGGACGGCGCTTGCCGCGTTCATCCGCGAATGCTTGAAGGTGCTGGGAACCGAAATCCGCCACGCTTGACGCCAATGGCCGGCACGCCAGCGCGCCGGCCATTCCCAAGGGAAGAGCAGACGCCTTCCCTTGGGAATGGCGTCAAAACGAAGAGTTAGAGCAGGCTGCCGTTTCCGTGAAACCGTGAACGGCGCCAGGATCGGCAACGGCCGCACGGGGCGTGACAAAGGGCCGGCTTGCCGAAGCGAAAGAAGCCGGGGTCAAGTCCGTCCCGGCGCTCGTGATTGACGGCGCCGTCTATCACATCAACCACGGCGCTGACATCTCGATCCTGCGACTGGTGCCGGCGGGATATCGCTTCCCAGTGGCCTCAATTCCGGCGCTGTTTTTGCAGGTATCAGCATTCATAACAGCACAGACTTTTCCGCCGCCAATTTTGGCGCCACTGCGTTTAACCAGTCTCCGCCGTCGGGCTTCTCTGCATGGGGGTAGCTTCAGACCACTCCGGGGTGAAGGATCTGGCCAATGTCGACAGTTGGCGGTCGCGGCTGATCGTGCCCTGTTCCTTTGAGCAATACACTGCCGGCCACCGCGGCAAGGATGGCAAGGCTCGCCAGCACGATGCCAAGCCGATCGCTTTTTGGCGCAGCTTTCACAGCGTGAATCAAGTCTTCGAACGTGTCATCCATCAGCGGATGCTAAACGAGGATCACGCAATAGACCGTTAGCGGCTAAAGCAGAATGCCCAGCGCCGGCTGAAGAAACAGATGGCAGCCAACCGAAGCAATCTCGGCAGTCAGGAAACCGAAGCGCCAGAACAGCCATGCCCAAATTACGCCTGGGACGACGTAGCGCAAAGCCTCGTAGGTGAGCACCAGCGGCGATATCGGGCCCGGTAAGAACGCCGTCACGTTCATCCCAATGTTGAGCGCCTGGGTTGCGACCATGACGGCTAGGATGGCGATCGGTGCCATCTCCCTTGCTCCTACCCTCGTCAGCTTCGAAAGCAGGCAAAGGGCGGTCGCGAATACGAACAGGCGATAGATCACATTCTCGTTGAACGCGCGGAGCATGAAATAGGCAAAGCGCTCACCCAGCGGCATTTGCTCGAAAAATTGCGCATAGGATTCCGGGACAACGCTTCGAAATAGATAGCAGTCGATGCAGACTACATAGCCGGCAACCAGGATCGCACCAATCGCCCCGATCAATGCTGATCGAGCCGATGCGGTCAGACGTAGGCCGACTTGGCTCGCTGACCAAGCGCCGATCATCACGAGGGCGGCCATAAGCATGACGCGTAGAACTGGAGATCCGAACGTGACGGCGACGAAGCCAACGTCGAATGGCGCAATAGCCGCGATGACCAGGCTGACGGTCAAGATGATCGCGAGCGGCAGATTGAGCCGCTGCCCTGCGATCCCCCCATCGATCAGGATGGCTGACCCCTGTTGCTGGACTTGGCCCACAGTCCCACTCTCCCCGCCGGAAGAATGCTTCCATTGGCGAAAAGAGTCCAGAGAGCGTTAGTTGGGGCTAATGTGACTACAGCCGGAGATCACCACGGCCGGAACATTCTTCGCCGGGTGAAGTTTTGAATCTGCCTTGGTTTTGATCCCCGTGGGCCAAGGCCGGAGGCTGCCTCCATCAGCTTCCTCAGCCCGCCTCGGACGGGGGCAAAACTGTCTGGGGCGGGCTTCGTTGAGCCTTGCCTATAAGCGGAGACTTATGCAATTTACGCGGCGTTCTCACGGCAAGGGCGCGCGGCATGCTGGCTCGGACCGATCACCATCCCTGCGACATCTATGCCATCGCTCGCACATGCGGCGCCAGCGCGGCAATGTCCGCCGGTAGGCGCTTTCGGAACCAGTACACCCCAGTCTTACGATGTTTGACAGGACGGCCCATAGCAAGGACCATGTGTAACACCCGTGTGTAGCACTCGGGCAGGCCTAAGCATATAATTTTGCTAGTTTTTCAGCTGCGTCAACACCTTACAAAGGAAATGGTGCCCAGAGGCGGATTCGAACCACCGACACGCGGATTTTCAGTCCGCTGCTCTACCAACTGAGCTATCTGGGCCTGTTCCGGCAAACGAAAACGCGTGAACCGGATTTCATGAAGGCGCCGTGGGGCACCCCTTGAAAGCGCGTGGGTTATAGCACGGGAATTTAGCCTGTCCAGCGCCTAGGTGGCGATTTCCGGCAGGAAAAGCGAGGCTGTGGAAAGGCCGGCCTCCTCAGGCGCTTTCACAACCGCAATGGCGCGCGGGCTGGCCTCCTTCTGCCCTTTGGCCTCTGTCCTAGCGCCGCCATGCCGCGCTGCAACCGCCGGGATCCCTCGTTAGCCGACGGTGGAGATGCCGCGGGGGCAACGAGCTGTCGCCCTACCTGGCGCCGGCCACGCCTTTGCGGAAGTCGGAGGGGGTCATGCCGGCCAGCTTGCGGAAGGACTTGTTGAAGGCGCTGAGCGAGCCGAAACCGGAGTCCATGGCGACGCGCAGCACATTGGCATCCTGATGCATCAGAAGCGCCTGCGCGTAGCTCAGCCGCAAAAGGTTGACATATTCGTTGAGCGTCATGCCGGTCGATTTCTTGAACAGGCTCATGGCGTATTTGGGATGGATATCGGCCGCCGCCGCTATGTTCATGCAATCGATGTCGTAGAGGAAATTCTCGGCGATGAAATCGCACATGCGCCCGACATTGCGCGAGGATTGCTGGTCGAACGCACTGCCGGCTTCCTGCCCGGCCGCCGTCTCTGGCACCAGCCTGTAGGGTTCGAACCGCACCCGCTCCAGCCGCAGCAGAAGCTCGTTGACGGCGTGTTCGGCCTTGGCCGGATCGCCCGAGCGGGCATAGCGGTTCCAGCGGGCGAAATTGTCGTTGTCGGATTGGTCGGTGGCGCTGGTCACCAGCGTCGCGCCCGTCATCAGCCGGTGGCGCACGTCCGCCGGCAGATGCAGCCGGAAGAAATGCACCAGCGGCAGATGCGCGCCGGCATAGATGGCGTCGTCGCTGAGATCGTCCATCTGGTGCGGCAGGCCGCCCCAGAAGAAGCACATCTCGCCGGCCGAAAGTGAGATTTCGTGCTCGTTCATGCGGTAGTGCACGCTGCCGCGCACGATGAAATTCACCTCGACCTGGGCATGCCAGTGCGGCTTGAGCATCACCAGCGGAGCGGTGTGAAACATCTGCAGGAGCAGCGGCAGGCCCTCCACGCTGCTGGCGCCCGGCTGGTAAAACGGCCGTTCCGGCATCTTACTTTCCGCCAATTCCGTATTCCCTTTGTCGGCGACAAGCCTTCCGCGCCGAATAGTGTAGCCACGCTCGCAGAGAGAGCAAATGAAATGGGAGGATTTCAATGCGCATCACACTGACTTGCGCCGCGCTCGCGCTTGCCCTGGGCTCAGCCCCGGCCTTTGCGCAGTCCGGCGAAATCACCATCTGGAGCTGGAATGTCGCCGCTTCGTCGCTGAAGGCGACGGTTGCCGGCTTCAACAAGCTGCATCCCGACATCAAGGTCACGGTTCAGGATCTCGGCAACCAGCCGACCTACGACAAGTCGATCGCCGGCTGTGCGGCCGGAGGCGTCGGCCTGCCCGACATCGTCACCATCGAGAATGGCGAAGCCGAGAATTACTGGAGCCAGTTCCCCGACTGCTTCGTCGACCTGCATACGCTGGGCTACAGTGCCGAGGACCAGAAGAAATTCCCCGATTTCAAACGCACCGAACTTGAGGTCGGCGACAAGGCCTATGCCATGCCGTGGGATTCCGGGCCCGTCGCCGCCTTCTATCGCCGCGACTTCTACGAGAAGGCCGGCGTCGATCCGGCATCGATCAAGACCTGGGACGATTTCATCGCCGCCGGCAAGAAGATCCAGGCGGCCAATCCGGGCGTCTCGATGACCAATGCCGATTTCAACGGCGACAGTGAATTCTTCCGCATGATCTCCAACGAGCAGGGCTGCGCCTATTTCGCCGAGGACGGCCAGTCGATCACGGTCAGCGAACCCAAATGCGTCGACGCCATGACCAAGGTCAAGGAGATGAAGGACGCCGGCATCGTCTCGTCCGCCGACTGGGGCACCAAGATCACCAACAACACGGCGGGCACCGTCGCCACCCAAGTCTATGGCGGCTGGTATGAAGGCACCATCCGCACAGAATCGGCCGGCGAGAACGGCAAATGGGGCGTCTATCTGATGCCGAGCCTAACCGCCGACGGTCCGCGCGCCGCCAATCTCGGCGGCTCGTCGCTGGCCATCACCTCGGCCTCGAAGAACAAGGAAGCGGCCTACGAGTATCTGAAATACACGCTCGGAACCAATGAAGGCCAGATCACCATGCTGAAGGAGTTCGGCCTCGTCCCTTCGCTGGTCTCGGCGCTGGATGATCCTTATGTCAGCCAAGGCCTGCCCTATTGGGGTGGCCAGGCGGTGTGGAAGGATATTCTGGGCACCTTGCCCAAGGTCGTCCCCAGCCGCGGCACGCAGTTCCAGAGCGATGCCGAAATCATCGTCCGCGCGGTGCAGACCAAATATCTGGCCGGCGGCTATCCCGACGCCAAGGCGGCACTCGACGATGCGGCAAAACAGATCGCCGCGGCGACCGGACTGCCGGTCAAGTCATAACCTCCCAGGGATGGGGTCCGGGACGACTCTTGCCGCCCGGACCCTGTCGCCTGCGAGCTTGGCTGAAACACCGGATATGAAGGAGGAGGAGCAGGATGCGCAACCGCAACGCCACGGCCTATCGTTTCCTGGCGCCTTATCTGCTGATCTTCTCCGTCTTCTGGGTGTGGCCGATCATCTCGTCGTTCATGATCTCCTTCCAGGCGACACGCACCGTGCCCTGGCGTTTCGCGCCGGGCTTCAACTGGGGCCGTCTGATCGGCGATCCGGCCTTCTTCAACGCGGTGAAGAACACGCTGCTCATCCTCGTCATCCAGGTGCCGGTGATGATCGCGCTGGCCATGGTGATGGCCGTGCTTTTGAATTCGCCGCTCCTCAAGGCGAGGGGCCTCTATCGCTTCGCCTTCTTCGCCCCGGTGGTGGTCGGTGAGGTCGCCTATTCGGCGGTGTTCCGGCTGATGTTCAGCCTCGATTTCGGCATCGTCAACAAGCTCCTGAACAGCATCGGGCTGCCCAAGATCGACTGGTTCTCCAATGTCACGCCGGCCATGGCGCTGATCATGATCGCTGTCACCTGGCGCTGGGCCGGCTACAACGCCATTATCCTTCTGGCCGGCATGCAATCCATCCCCGAGGATGTCTACGAGGCGGCGACGCTCGACCGCGTCAGCAAGCTCAAGCAGTTCTTCCACATCACCTTGCCGCTGTTGAAGCCGGTCATCGTGTTTTGCCTGGTGCTCTCGATCATCGGCACCATGCAATTGTTCACCGAGCCCTTCCTGATCACCGAGCGCGGCGGGCCGGGCGGCGGCACCGAGACGCTCGGCCTGCTGCTCTACCGCCAGGGGTTCCGGTCGCTCAATTTCGGCTATGCCTCGGCCGTCGCCTACACCATGGCGGCGCTGGCGATCGCGATCACGCTGGTGCAGCTGTGGCTGACGAGGGAAAAGCAATGAGTTCGCTCTCCTCCGCCCGCCTGAGGCGCAGCATCGCGCTGCATCTTTTCCTCACACCGCTGGCGCTGATCTGGCTGTTCCCGCTGTGGATGATGGTGGTGTTCTCGACGATGCCCGACAACGGCATCTTCAGCCCCGGCATCGAGCTCTTGCCGCACGGCAATTTCGTCGACAATTTCAACAATCTGCAGCGCGACACCAATTTCGTCGGCGCCATCGGCATCTCCGTCTCGGTGGCGGTGACCTACACCTTCCTGTCGGTGCTGTTGACGTCGATGGCCGGCTGGGCGCTGGCGCGCTACCAGTTCTTCGGCAAAGGCGTGGTCGTCGGCATCATCTTCGGCACCATCACGCTGCCCTATGCGGTGGTGCTGATCCCGCAATTCATCATGGTGGCGCGCGACTTCCAACTCGCCAACACCTGGGTGGCGCTGATCGTGCCGCCGCTGTTCAATTCACTCGGTGTGCTGTTCATGCGGCAGAGTTTTTCGATGATGCCGGACGACCTCTTCGACGCCGCCCGCGTCGAAGGTGTGAAGGAGTGGCGCATCTTCCTCTTTGTCGCGCTGCCGCTGGCGCGGCCGATGCTGGCCGCACTCGCCATCATCCTGTTCCTCGCCTCCTGGAACAATTATCTCTGGCCGCTTTTGATCAACAGCCAGCCCGGTTCGATGACGGCGCCGGTGGCGCTCGGCACCCTGATCGGCCTCACCAAAGTGTCGTGGGGCGGCATCATGGCAGGGGCCGTGATGCTCACCGTGCCGATGCTGATCGTCTTCGTGCTTCTGCAGCGCCATTTCATCGCCGGCATCGCCGCCGGCGCAGTCAAGTAAGAGGCAGCATGGCAACCGTTACGCTGAGCAATGTGGTCAAGCGCTTCGGCGCCTTCGAAGTCGTCCATGGCGCCAACATCGACATCAAGCACGGTGAGTTCGTCGTCTTCGTCGGCCCGTCCGGCTGCGGCAAGTCGACCCTGCTCAGGATGATCGCCGGGCTCGAGGACATCAGCGGCGGCGAGATTGCCATCGGCGGCAAACTGGTCAACGATGTCGAGCCGGCCGATCGAGGCATCGCCATGGTGTTCCAGTCCTACGCGCTCTATCCGCATATGAGCGTCGAGCAAAATCTCTCCTTCGGGCTGCGCATGACCGGCAACCCCAAGGCCGACACCGACCGGCGGGTGAAGCGCGCGGCCGAGATCCTGCGCATCAGCGAATTGATGGACCGGCGCCCGAGGAAACTCTCCGGCGGCCAGCGTCAGCGCGTCGCCATCGGCCGCGCCATCGTGCGCGAGCCGCAAGTGTTCCTGTTCGACGAGCCGCTCTCCAATCTCGACGCCGAACTGCGCGTCCAGATGCGGGTCGAGATCTCGCGCCTGCACAAGGAACTCGGCGCCACCATGATCTACGTCACGCACGACCAGACCGAAGCGATGACGCTCGCCGACCGGATCGTCGTGCTGCGCGCCGGCCATATCGAGCAGATCGGCCGACCGCTCGATCTCTATGACGATCCCGACAATCTGTTCGTGGCCGGGTTTGTCGGCTCGCCGAAGATGAACTTCATCAAGGCGCAAATCGTCGGGCAGGATGCGCGTGGCGTCGTGGTCGAGTTGGCGGGCCAGGAGAAGACCCGTATCACCCAGCCATTGGCCGGCGCCGCGCCAGAAGTGGGCAGCAAGGTCATCGTCGGCGTGCGGCCCGAACATTTCGGCAGCGCCGGGGAAGGCGACACCGACCTTGTCGTCGCTATCGACGTGGTCGAGCATCTCGGCGGCACGAGCTTCCTCTACGCCCGAACGGCCCATGGCGAAGACGTGGTGATCCAGCGCGACGCGGCGAAGGTTCCCACAACCTCCGAAGTCACCGTTTCCATCCGCAAATCCTACCTGTTCGACGAAAAAGGGCTGCGGCTGCGCTGACCGGCCGCCCCCTTCCAGCCTTCAAGGAGAATGACAATGACCGCAACCATGCCCATTCGCTGGGGCATTCTCGGCCCAGGCAGCATCGCCCAGGCCTTCGCCGGCGGCGTGGCCGCTTCGCGCACCGGAAAACTGGTCGCCATCGGCGCGCGCAATCCGAGCAAGCCGAGCCTCGCCGGGAATTTTCCCGGCGCCCGCATCGTCGACGGCTACGAAGCGTTGCTAGCCGATCCCGACATCGATGCGATCTACATCGCGGTTCCACATCCCGGCCACGCGCAATGGGCGATCCGGGCCGCGGAAGCGGGCAAGCACGTGCTGTGCGAAAAGCCGCTGGCGCTGACCGCCTTCGAGGCCGACGCCATGTTCCATGCCGCGCGCAAGGCCGGCACCTTTCTCGGCGAAGCCTTCATGTACCGGCTGCACCCGCAGACGCTGAAGCTGGTGGAACTGATCAAGTCGGGCGTCATCGGCGAGGTCAGGATGATCAAGTCCAGCTTCGGCTTCGCCATGCCGGGCTTCATGCCGCGGCATCGGCTCTACGCCAATGATTCTGCCGGCGGCGGCATACTGGACGTCGGCGGCTATACCGTCTCGATGGCGCGGCTGATTGCCGGGGCAGCATCGGGACAACCTTTTGCCGAGCCCGACAAGGTGGTTGGCACCGCTCATCTTGGCCAGTCCGGCGTCGACGAATGGGCCTCGGCGCTGCTGCATTTTCCCGGCGGCATCGTCGCCGAGGTTTCCTGCAGCATCTCGCTGAACCAGGACAATGTGCTGCGTATCCTCGGCACCAAGGGCCGCATCGAAGTGCCGGACTTCTGGTTCGCCGGCGGAAATCGCGATGTCGGCCTCGGCCGGATCGACGTGATCGGCGCCGACGGTTCGCGCGAGACGATCAGCGTCGATGAAAAGCGCCATGTCTATTCCTTCGAGGTCGACGGCGCCGGCGAGGCCATCCTCGCCGGGCGGCAGGAATTCGCCTGGCCGGGCATGGATTGGGCCGACAGTCTCGGCACCTTGCGGGTGCTCGACAGGTGGCGCGCTGCCGTCGGGCTGGAGTACGAGATCGAAAAGGCCCCGCTGCGCACCAGCACCATCTCCGGCAGGCCTTTGCGGTCGGGCGGCACGGCGATCGGCAAGCGCACCATTCCGGGCCTGGTGAAGCCGGCGTCGGTGGTGGCGCTCGGCTTCGAGGATTTCCGCACTTTCTCCTCGGGCTCGATCCTGCTCGATGCCTTCTTCGAGGCCGGCGGCAATCTCTTCGACACCGGTTTTGTCTACGGCGGCGGCTACACCGAGACGCTGCTTGGCCAGTGGTTGCAGAACCGCGGCGTGCGCGAGCAGTCGGTGATCATCGCCAAGGGCGCGCATTCGCCGCTCTGCTATCCCGACGTGATCGGCAAGCAGCTTGCCCAGTCGCTCGACCGCCTGCAGACCGACCATGTCGACATCTATTTCATGCACCGCGACAATCCGGATGTGCCGGTCGGCGAGTTCGTCGATGCCATGGACCGTGAGGTGAAGGCCGGGCGCATCCGTGGCCCGTTCGGCGGCTCGAACTGGACGATGCAGCGCATGGACGAGGCGATTGCCTATGCCGAGCGCGCCGGCAAGCAGAAGCCCGGCGCGCTCTCCAACAATTTTTCGCTGGCCGAGATGCTGGAGCCGATCTGGGCGGGTTGTGTGGCTTCGTCCACCGACGACTGGAAGGCCTGGCTGACATCCAGGCAGATGCCGAATTTCGCCTGGTCGAGCCAGGGCCGTGGCTTCTTCACCGAGCGCGCCGGGCGCGACAGGCGCGACAGCGAGGAACTGGTGCGGGTCTGGTATTCGGAGCGCAATTTCGGCCGCCGCGACCGCGCCATCGAGCTCGCCGCGCGCCTGCGCAAGAGCCCGATCCATGTTGCTTTGGCCTATGTGCTCAACCAGCCTTTCCCGTCGGTTCCACTGATCGGGCCGCGCACGCTGGGCGAGTTGGAAGACAGCCTGCGGGCGCTGGACATCGCGCTTTCGCCGGCCGATCTCGAGTGGCTGGACGGCGGCAGCCTTCACGCGGCCTGATAGAACAGGTCGCAAAAAGCGGCGTCAGGTCTCGTCGTCCGACACCCTGACGCCGCGCCTGGCCGGGGTCCGCAGACTGGCATACATGCCGGTGGTGCGGAACTGGCTGGGCGTGGTGCCGTAGAGGCGGCGGAAGACCTTCGAAAAATAATTCGCATCCTCGAAGCCGCTCAGGATGGCGACTTCCTTCACCGGCAGAAAGTCCGCCTTGGTCAACAGCTTCGCCGCCCGCTGCAGGCGCTGCTGCAGCACGAACTCGGCGGGCGGCAGGCCTTCGCTCTCGGCGAAGCAGCGCGAAAAATGGGCCCGGCTGAGACCACTGATCTGGACGAGGTCCGCCACCGGCAGCGGTTTGTCGAGATTGGCGTTGATATGATCGATGACCGGCTGCATGGCGCTCTGTTTTTCGGCAAAGGCATGCGAGCCGAAGACATCGTCATAGAGCGCCATCGCCGCCTCGTAGGCGATAGCGGACGCGGCACCCGCTGAGGCCGCCCCCTTGATGAGGCGCAGGCTGCAATCGGCAAGGTGGTCGATCGTCGCTGGCTTAAGCCGGAACACCGGACCGGAGATGCTGAGGATCGACTTATGGATGCGCAGCGCCTCCTCGCCGTTCATCGAGATCCAGAAATATTCCCAGCGCTCGTCGCTCGCCAGCCAATAGCGGTGGTTGTGCGGCACCAGCACCAGCAGCGTGTCGTTCTCTTGCAGGCGATAGTTGCGGTTCTCGTAGCGCAGCCGGCCGGTGCCGCTGATCGTGTGCTGGAGCACGGTGAACGGCGTCTGGCCGCGTTTGCGTCCGTCCCAGTCATAGATCTCGTCCTCGCGCACCTCATAGCCGGTGCTTGTCGGCATGGCATGCAGGCGCTGCCGGCCGCGCGGCAGCGAGATGGTGCGCATCGACTGTCCGTTGGCGATCAAATCTCGTAGCACAAAATTACCCTTGAAAGCATAATCCTTCTCTGGTCGCGCTCGTGAATAAGGGCATAATCCCCCTCGAAAAGCGAGAGAGATCCGCAGGCGAGGAGCGGACAGGGAGGTTGGCAGGCCGGAATCCGGCTTGTCCCGTACACCTGCCATGGCATGTGGCTGCGACCCACCCCTGTCATTCCCGGCCTGTCACTGGAACAGGATGAGGTACGGCTGATGAGTTTCAAAATCGCTATCATCGGTGCCGGCAGTGTCGGATTCACCAAGAAACTGTTCACCGACATCCTGTGCGTGCCCGAATTCAGGGATATCGAATTCGCGCTGACCGACCTCAGCGAACACAATCTCGGGATGATCAAGGCTATTCTCGACAAGGTCGTCGAGGCGAATGGGTTGCCAACCAGGGTGACCGCGACAACCGATCGCCGCAAGGCGCTCGAAGGCGCGCGCTATATCATCAGCTGTGTGCGGGTCGGCGGTCTGGAAGCCTATGCCGACGATATCCGCATTCCGTTGAAATATGGCATCGACCAGTGCGTCGGCGACACGATCTGCGCCGGTGGTATCCTCTATGGCCAGCGCAACATTCCGGTGATCCTCGACTTCTGCAAGGACATACGCGAGGTCGCCGCGACGGGCGCCAAATTCCTCAACTATGCCAACCCGATGGCCATGAACACCTGGGCGGCGATCGAGTACGGCAAGGTCGACACGGTCGGCCTCTGCCACGGCGTCCAGCATGGTGCCGAGCAGATCGCCGAGGTGCTTGGTGCGAAGTCCAGGCACGAGCTCGACTATGTCTGTTCCGGCATCAATCACCAGACCTGGTTCATCGATTTGCGGCTGAATGGCCGCAAGATCGGCAAGGATGAACTGGTTGCCGCCTTCGAGGCGCATCCGGTCTATTCGCAGCAGGAAAAGCTGCGCATCGATGTCTTGAAGCGCTTCGGCGTCTATTCGACCGAGAGCAACGGCCATCTCTCCGAATATCTGCCATGGTACCGCAAGCGCCCCGACGAGATCACGCGCTGGATCGACATGTCGGATTGGATCCATGGCGAGACCGGCGGCTATCTCCGCTACTCCACCGAAACCCGCAACTGGTTCGAGACGGAGTATCCGCAATTCCTCGAAGCGGCGTCGAAGCCGATCGATCCGGCCAAGCGCTCCAACGAACATGCCAGCCACATATTGGAGGCGCTGGAGACCAACCGCGTCTATCGTGGCCACTTCAACGTCAGGAATGACGGCGTGATCACCAATTTACCGCAGGATGCCATCATCGAGTCGCCCGGTTTCGTCGACCGTTTCGGCATCAATATGGCCGCCGGCATCACGCTGCCGGAGGCCTGTGCGGCCACCTGCATGTCCTCGATCAACGTCCAGCGCATGTCGGTCCATGCCGCGGTATCAGGCGACATCGATCTCTTGAAACTGGCCGTGCTGCATGACCCGCTGGTCGGTGCGGTATCGACGCCGGAGGAAGTCTGGCAGATGGTGGACGAAATGGTCGTCGCCCAGGCTCAATGGCTGCCGCAATATGCGCATGCGGTTCCTGCCGCCAAGGAGCGGCTGTCGAAATCCGCGGTCAAGACCCGCGAATGGGCGGGTGCTGCGCGGCGAAACGTGCGCTCGATCGAGGAATTGCGCGCCGAAAAAGCCGCGCTCAAACAGGCCGGCTGAAAAACCCGGGCGCGGCGGCGGACCTTGGGAGGCAGGTCCATCGCATTGAGCCGTCCGAGCAGAGACGAGCAGCAGAAAACGTCTGAACATGAGGGAGGAGACTATGAGAAACCTACGCAGCATTGGCATTGCCGCCGGACTGGCGCTGAGCGTCTCGGTTCCGGCACTCAACGCTTTCGCTTCAGAGCCGACAGTCCCGCCGGTGCCGGCGACCTTTCCGGCCGAGGGCAAGATCAAATACGTGGCGCGCGACTCCATCCTGGAGTTCAAGGCCCTGCCGGAATATCACGAGCCGGATTGGGTGACCGAAAAATACGTCAAGACCGGCAAACTGCCGCCGGTCAAGGACAGGTTGCCGAAGGAGCCGCTGGTCTTCAAGACGGCCAACATGCCCAACGGCATCGGCGTCTATGGCGACACCATGCGCCATGTCATCGGCGGCCGGCCCGAAGGCTGGAACTACGGCGCCGGCCAAACGCAGGGCTGGGGCGGCATCGATATCGGCCTCTCCGAATGCCTGACGCGCACGGCGCCGCTGTTCCAGGTCGAAGCCAAGGACACCGAGCCGCTGCCGAATCTGGCCAAAAGCTGGGACTGGTCGAAGGACGGCCACAAGCTGACCATGCATCTGATCGAGGGCGCGAAATGGTCCGATGGCGTGGCCTTCAACGCCGACGACGTCATGTTCTATTGGGATGACGAGGTGGTCGACCCGAACGTCTCGCCGCTCAATGGCGCGACGCCCGAAACCTTCGGCGTCGGCACGACGCTGAAGAAGATCGACGACTACACTGTCGAATGGACGTTCAAGGACGCCTTTCCGAAACAGTACCTCTACGCCATGGCTTACGGCACCTTCTGTCCCGGCCCGGCGCACATATTGAAGCCGCAGCATCCGAAATATTCGAAGAACACCTACGACCAGTTCAAGAACGCCTTCCCGCCGGAATATATGAACATGCCGGTGATGGGCGCCTGGGTTCCGGTCGAATACCGGCCGGACGACATCATCGTCATGCGCCGCAACCCCTACTACTGGAAGGTCGATGAAAAGGGAAACCAGCTGCCCTACCTCAACGAACTGCAGTACAAGCTGTCGACCTGGGCCGACCGCGACGTCCAGGCGGTCGCCGGCTCGGGCGACTTCTCCAACCTCGAGCAGCCGGAAAACTTTGTCGCCTCGCTGAAGCGCGCCGCTGAAGCGAACGCGCCGGCACGGCTCGCCTTCGGTCCACGCCTCATCGGCTACAATCTGCGCATGAATTTTTCAGCCAACGGCTGGGGCAACCCGGACGAACGCAGCCAGGCGGTTCGCGAGCTGAACCGCAATGAGGATTTCCGCAAGGCCGTCACCATGGCGCTCGACCGCAAGGCGCTGGGCGACTCCCTGGTCAAAGGGCCGTTCACCGCCATCTATCCCGGCGGCTTCTCCTCGGGCACCAGCTTCTATGACCGCAAGTCGACCGTCTACTATCCGTTCGACCTCGCTGGCGCCAAGGCCGAACTCGCAAAGGCCGGCCTCAAGGATACCGACGGCGACGGTTTCGTGAACTTCCCGGCCGGCACCGCCGGCGGCAAGAACGTCGAGATCGTGATGCTGGTCAACAACGACTACGGCACAGACAAAAGCCTCGCCGAAGGTGTTGTCGCCCAGATGGAAAAGCTGGGCTTGAGGGTCGTGCTCAACGGCCTCAACGGCACCCAGCGCGATGCCTCGCAATACTCCGGCCGCTTCGACTGGCTGATCCGGCGCAACGACCAGGAACTGACCTCGGTCGTGCAGAACACCGAGCAGCTCGCGCCTGTCGGTCCGAAGACCAGTTGGAACCACCGCGCGCCGGAAAGCGGCGAGGTCGACCTGATGCCTTTCGAAAAAGACCTGGTCGACATCGTCAACAAGTTCGTCGCGTCGGAAGACAACGACAAACGCGCCAGCCTGATGAAAGAGTTCCAGAAGATCTCGACGGAACATGTCTACAATGTCGGCCTGACGGAATATCCCGGCGCGCTGATCGTCAACAAGCGTTTCTCGAACATTCCGCAGGGCACGCCGATCTTCATGTTCAACTGGGCCGAGGATTCGATCGTCCGCGAACGCGTTTTCGTCGCGGCCGACAAGCAGGCGAAATACGAATTGTTCCCGCAGGAGCTCCCGGGCAAGCCCGGAGACAAGGGTCCGATGTAAGTTTACCTCCCCTGACCAAAAGAGACCTGGCCGCGCCGCTGGCGCGGCCAGGGCAAACCAACCCTCCGAACGACCCTCGATGGGAGCGTCCGGCGAAATGAGGAAGCCGACCGTCCATGCTGCGATTCTTGGCTATGCGCATAGCGTCGGCAATACCGGTCCTCGCAATCCTGAGCCTCGTCACCTTCGCCATCATCCAGGCACCACCTGGTGACTATGCCGACTACATCCGTTCGCAGCTGATCAACCAGGGCGGTGCCTCCTTCGCCGAGGCCGATGCGCAGGCCCAGGCCTACCGCGTCGAACACGGCCTCGATAAGCCGCTGCCCGTCCAGTACCTCAACTGGATCGGCGGGATCATCACTCGCGGCGATTTCGGCTACAGCCTCTACTACAACAAGCCGGTCGCCGATGTGGTGGGCGAGCGCCTGCCGCGCACGCTGCTCCTGGCGCTGGTCTGCCATTTGCTTGCCTCGGTGCTGGGCATCACCTTCGGCATATGGGCGGCGACAAGGCAATACACCTGGATCGACTCGACGCTTTCGGCCATCGCCTTCCTCGGCATGACCGTGCCGCGCTTCCTGATGGCGCTGATCATCGTCTATCTGCTGGTCTTCCAGTTCAACGTGTCGGAGATCGGCTCATTCTTCTCGCCGCAATATGGCGGTGCGCCATGGTCGTGGGCGAAGTTCGTCGACCTGGTCAAGCATGTCTGGCCGGTGGTCGCGATCGCCACTTTCGGCGGCCTCGCCTACAATATGCGGGTCATGCGCGGCAATCTGCTCGATACCCTCAACGCGCAATATGTCGAAACCGCGAGAGCTAAGGGCCTGACCGGCAGCGCCGTCGTCATGCGCCACGCAGTGCCCAATGCGCTGCATCCGCTCGTCATGTATCAGGGTGTGGTGTTGCCCTACATGCTCACCGGCGAGATCGAGACGGCAATCATCTTCGCGCTGCCGACCGTCGGCCCGGCGGTTGTCGGTTCGATGGCGGTCGGCGATGTCTACGTCACCGCCACCTTCATGATGGTGCTGGCGGCGACGCTGATCGTCGGCAACATCATCGCCGACATGCTGCTCGTCCTGCTCGACCCGCGCATCCGCCAATACGGAGAGAGCTAGATGCTGGCCCGCGATCCATCACCGCCGCCGCTGCCCGCCGAAGGGCCTATCGTCGCCAAACCGGCGCGCGGCAACGAGAGCTATATCGCGCTCGTCTGGCGCCGGCTGAAGCGCTCCTGGACCGGCATGGCCGGGCTTTGGCTCGTGGTGCTGCTGCTGGTCATGGCCGTGTTCGCCGAGTTCCTGGCGCCGATGGACCCGAAGGCGACCGATGTCGGCTTCGCGCCGCCGCAACTGCCCTCCTTCCACGATAAGGACGGCAATTTCGTTGCGCGGCCGCGGGTCTATGCGCTGGCCGATTCGGCCGACCTCGATCCGGTCACCTTCCAGCCCGTGGTCGGCCCCGACTACGACCATCCAAGGCTGCTCGGCTTCTTTACCGAGGGCGCGCCCTACAAGCTCTTCGGACTAATACCGGCGAACCGGCATTTCTTCGCCTCGATGGACGGCCAGCCGGTGCATTTCCTCGGCACCGACAAGTTCGGCCGCGATGTGCTGTCGCGCGCCATCCATGGCTCACGGGTCTCGCTGATGATCGCGCTGACGGTCGTCTTCATCATAACCGTCATCGGCACCACCGTCGGCACCGTTTCCGGCTATTTCGGCGGCCGGTTCGATATCTGGATGCAGCGCTTCGTCGAACTGGTGCTCGCCTTCCCGCAGCTGCCGCTCTATCTGGCGCTGACGACGCTGATCCCCGTCACTGCGCCGACCAATGTCTTCCTCGCTTTCGTCATCATCGTCATGTCGGCGCTGGGCTGGGCGCAGATGTCGCGCGAGGTGCGCGGCAAGACGTTGGCGCTGGCGCGCATCGAATATGTGCGCGCCGCCATGGCGGTCGGCGCCACCGACCGGCGCATCATCCTGCAGCACATCTTGCCCAATGTGATGAGCCACGTGATCGTCGCCGTCACCTTGGCAATCCCGACGGTGGTGCTGCTCGAATGCTTCCTCGGGTTCCTCGGCTTCGCGGTCAAGCCTCCACTGATCTCCTGGGGCCTGATGCTTCAGGACACCGCGACCTATTCCGTCATCGGCACCTATCCCTGGATCCTGTCGCCGGTCGGTTTCGTGCTCGCCACCGTCTTTGCCTTCAACGCGCTGGGCGACGGCCTGCGCGATGCCGTCGATCCGTATTGAGGTGGCTGGGATGACCGTCGTACTCGCCGAATCCTTCGCCCCCACCGTCCGTCATGACCATGACGGGCGCCAGGACCAGCCCATCATCGACGCCCGCAATATCGAGGTCGCCTTCAAGGTCGAGCACGGTGTTGTCGAAGCGGTCAAGGACATCTCGTTCCAGCTCTATCGTGGCGAGACGATTGCCATCGTCGGCGAATCCGGTTCCGGCAAGTCGGTGACGGCTCGCGCCGTCATGGGGCTGCTGTCGCGCCGGGCCACCGTGTCGCCGAAATCGAGCATCTGTTACGACGGCCAGAACATCCTGAAATTTCCCGAGAGCGAGCGGCGCAAGCTGCGCGGTAACCGCATCTCGATGATCTTCCAGGAGCCGATGAGCTCGCTTAACCCGATCTATACGGTCGGCAGCCAGATCGTCGAGGCGATCCGGGTGCACCGTAAGGTGAGCCGCCGGCAAGCCTGGGCACGGGCGCTCGAGCTGCTGCGGCACGTCCAGATCCCCGAGCCGGAAGCACGGCTCAAGCAATATCCGCACCAGCTTTCGGGCGGTCAGCGGCAGCGCGTGATGATCGCCATGGCGCTGGCCAACAATCCTGACGTGTTGATCGCCGATGAGCCGACCACCGCGCTCGACGTCACCGTCCAGGCGCAAATCCTCAACCTGATCCGCAATCTGCAGAAAGAGCTGCGGATGGCGGTGATCCTGATCACCCACGATCTCACAGTGGTGCGCAAATTCTCCGACTATGTCTATGTCATGCAGCATGGCGCGATGTGCGAGCACAACGTCACCGAACGGCTGTTTGCCGACCCGCAGCATCCCTACACGCAGCGGCTGCTCGCCGCGGAGCCGCGCGGGCGTCCGCAACCGCTTCCTGAGGGCAGCGGCGCCATCCTCGAGGCGAATGATGTGCGCGTCTGCTTCATGCTGCGCCACGGCAGTTTCCTGAAGCCGGACTGGCGCGAGCTGGTCGCCGTCGACGATCTCGGCCTCAAGCTTTGCCGCCATGAGACGCTGGGGCTGGTCGGTGAATCCGGTTCCGGCAAGACCACCTTCGGCCAGGCGCTGCTGAGATTGATCGACACCAGGCGCGGCGAAATCCGTTTCGACGGCCAACCGATCCAGGGCCTGTCGCGCAACGAGATGCGGCCGCTGCGCTCGCGCATGCAGATCGTTTTCCAGGATCCGTTCTCGTCGCTCAATCCGCGCATGACGATCGGCCAGATCATCGAGGAAGGGCTGGTCGTCAACAGCATCGGCGCGACGCGGGCGGAGCGGGTGGACCGGGTGCGTGAGGCGCTGGTCAGCGCCGGCATGCCGGGCGATATCCTGTCGCGGTTCCCGCACGAATTCTCTGGCGGGCAGCGCCAGCGCGTCGCGATCGCCCGCGCCATCGCGCTTGAGCCCGAATTCATCCTGCTCGACGAGCCGACATCCGCGCTCGACCTCTCCGTCCAGGCGCAGATCATCGACCTACTGCGCAAGCTGCAGGACGAGCGCGGCCTCAGCTACCTCTTCATCTCGCACGATCTCAAGGTGGTGCGCGCGCTATGCCACCGCGTCATCGTCATGCAGCACGGCAAGATCGTCGAGCAGGGACCTGTCGACGAGGTCCTCACCAATCCCAAGACCGCCTACACCGAACGGCTCGTCCGAGCCGCTTTCGACGTGGCTTGAACATATGCCGGAGGTTAGTATGGCAAGACATCCCAGGATCACTTTCATCGGCGCCGGCTCGACCGTGTTCATGAAGAACATTGTCGGCGACGTGCTGCAGCGGCCAGCACTCTCGGGCGCGACGATCGCGCTGATGGACATCAATCCGCAGCGGCTGGAAGAGAGCGCCATCGTCGTCAACAAGCTGATCGCGACGCTCGGCGTGAAGGCGAAGGCCGAGACCTATTCCGACCAGCGCAAGGCACTTGCCGGCGCCGATTTCGTCGTAGTCGCCTTCCAGATCGGCGGCTACGAGCCCTGCACCGTCACCGATTTCGAAGTGCCGAAGAAATATGGCCTGCGCCAGACGATCGCCGACACGCTCGGCGTCGGCGGCATCATGCGCGGCCTGAGGACCGTGCCGCATCTATGGAAGATCTGCGAGGACATGCTCGCCGTCTGCCCCGAAGCGATCATGCTGCAATATGTCAACCCGATGGCGATCAACACCTGGGCGATTTCGGAGAAATACCCCGCCATCAAACAGGTCGGGCTCTGTCACTCGGTGCAGGGCACGGCGATGGAACTGGCGCATGATCTCGGCCTTCCCTACGAAGACATCCGCTACCGCTCGGCCGGCATCAACCACATGGCCTTCTACCTAAAATTCGAGCACCGCCAGCCCGACGGCTCCTACCGCGACCTCTATCCGGATCTCGTGCGCGCCTATCGCGAAGGTCGCGCGCCCAAGCCGGGCTGGAATCCGCGCTGCCCCAACAAGGTGCGCTACGAGATGCTGACCAGGCTTGGCTATTTCGTCACCGAAAGCTCGGAGCATTTCGCCGAATACACGCCCTATTTCATCAAGGAAGGTCGCCCCGATCTGATCGAGAAATACGGCATTCCGCTCGACGAATACCCCAAGCGCTGCATCGAGCAGATCGAGCGCTGGAAAGACCAGGCGCAGGCCTACCGCTCGGCGCAGCGCATCGAGGTCGAGGAGTCCAGGGAGTATGCCTCCTCGATCATGAACTCGGTCTGGACCGGCGAACCATCGGTTATCTACGGCAATGTCCGCAACAATGGCTGCATCACCTCGCTGCCCCGCGACTGCGCTGCCGAAGTGCCCTGCCTGGTCGATGCTTCCGGCATCCAGCCGACCTATATAGGCGATCTCCCGCCGCAGCTGACGGCGCTGATCCGCACCAACATCAACGTCCAGGAACTGACGGTGCGGGCGCTGATGAGCGAGAATCGCGAGCACATCTATCATGCGGCGATGATGGATCCGCACACGGCGGCCGAACTCGACCTCGACCAGATCTGGTCACTGGTCGACGATCTCCTGGCCGCTCACGGCGACTGGCTGCCGGCCTGGGCGCGCGTGAGCCGCAAGACCGAGGCTGCCTGACGGGCGATCTCGGTCTTACTTGGGCTCGTCGGCGTCGGGTTCTTCCTCGTCGTCGCGGGCCTTGATGACATAGGCGCCCTTCAGCCAGCGGTTGAGGTCGATGTCCTTGCAGCGGGCCGAGCAGAACGGAAAGGTGTCGCGCGCCGACGGCTTGCCGCATTCGGGGCAGGGGCGCTTTGGCCGCAGCGGCGTGACTTTGGAGTCGGAATTCATGGCCGTGCGGTCAGCCAGTTCTGATGGATCTTGAAGCCTTCGCCCGATAGCAGGGCCACCGTCTCATAGAGCGGCAGGCCGACGATGTTGGTGTAGGAGCCGACCAGCTTGACGACGAACGAGCCGGCGAGACCCTGGACGGCATAGCCGCCGGCCTTGCCGCGCCATTCGCCCGAGGCGACATAGGCTTCGATCTCCTCGCGCGGCAGCCGCTTGAAACGCACCCGCGTCTCGACCAGCCGCTGGCGCAGCTTGCCGCCCGGTGTGATCAGGCAGATGCCGGAATAGACCCGGTGAGAGCGGCCGGACAGCAGCCCGAGACAGTTGGCGGCATCGTCCAGCGTTTCGGCCTTGGGCAGGATGCGCCGCCCGACCGCGACCACCGTGTCGGCGGCCAGAACGAAGCTTGGCGCATAGTCCGTCTCGGTCTTCAGCGAGGCGAACGCCTTCTCGGCTTTTTCCGTCGATAGCCGCTTGGCCAGCGAGCGCGGATGCTCCGCACGCAGCGGCGTTTCGTCGATATCGGCTGGCATGATACGGTCCGGCTCGATGCCGGCCTGCTGCAACAGTTCGATGCGGCGCGGCGAACCCGAAGCAAGCACCAGCTTCTGCAAAATGCTCATCGCGGACCAGTCAGGCTTGATCTTACTTGAAGCGGTAGGTGATGCGGCCCTTGGTCAGGTCGTATGGCGTCATCTCGACCAGAACCTTGTCGCCGGTCAGCACGCGGATGCGGTTCTTGCGCATGCGGCCGGCCGTATGGGCGATGATCTCGTGTTCGTTTTCGAGCTTCACCCGGAACATCGCGTTCGGCAACAATTCCGTCACGACACCCGGAAACTCGAGGACTTCTTCCTTCGGCATTCGATACCTTTGCTTGGATGGCAGTTCCAGCGCCCCGGCTGGAATTTCGGCGGAACCTATATGATAATCGTCCGCTTGTGAACACGCTTAATCCGTCGCGTTTTTTGCCTCTGAAGCCAAGAAACGTCGGCTTATGCGCAACTTCAGCCGCTCGCGCACCTCGCGGTAGGCCGCCATGATCTGTTCGCGCGTGCCGCTGGCGCCAGTCGGGTCCTGTGTCGGCCAGTATTCGACCTCGACGGCGAGCGAGCGGGTGAGTTCCAGCGCGGCATGGTGCGCTTCCGGCGCCAGCGTCACGATCAGGTCGAAATAGTCGTCCTCGAGATCGTCCAGCGTTCTGGGATGACGCTCGCCCAGCGACAGGCCCTCCTCCGCCAGCACGGCATCGACGAATGGGTCGCGCTCGCCGGCGCGCACGCCGGCCGAAGCGACGAAGATAGTGGCGGGCAGCATCCGGCGCGCCAGTTGCTCGGCCATTGGCGAGCGCACGGCATTCATGCCGCACACGAACAGGATCGAGCGGGGCAGGGCGCCGGGTGCCAGGGCTAGCCCCGCCAGTGCAGCACGCAGACCAGCGTAAACAGCCGGCGCGCCGTGTCGAAGTCGATGTCGATCTTGCCGGACAGCCGGTCCATCAGCGTCTGCGAACCTTCATTGTGCAAGCCGCGCCGGCCCATGTCGATCGCCTCGATATGGCTCGGCGTCGAGGAGCGGATGGCGTCGTAGTAGCTTTCGCAGATCATGTAGTAATCCTTGACGATGCGCCTGAGCGGCGTCAGCGACAGGATGTGGGTGACCACCGGGGTACCGTCCTCGCGGGTAACGGCAAAGACCAGACGCTGCTCGGCCAGCGACAGTTTCAGCCGGTAGGGGCCGGCCCCGCTGTCGTTGACGGGCTGAAAACTGTTCTCCTCGATCAGGTCGAAGATCGCCACTGCCCGCTCATGCTCGACATCGGGCGTCGAACGGCCGATCGATTCATCGAGTTCGACATCGATCAGTTTTGCGCGGGTTTGATCGGAGCCCGTCATCTCGGCCTACATGTTCAGCCGGATGGCGACGGAGCGGCCATGCGCGTCGAGCCCTTCCGCCTCGGCGAGCGCGATCGCCGCTGGCGCGAGCACGCGCAATTGCTCCGGCCCGAGTTTCAAGATCGAGGTGCGCTTGACGAAATCGAGCACGGACAGGCCTGACGAGAAGCGCGCCGAGCGTGCCGTCGGCAGCACGTGGTTGGAGCCGCCGACATAGTCGCCGATGGCTTCCGGCGTGTGGCGCCCGAGAAAGACGGCGCCGGCATTGCGCATCCGCGACAGGAAACCTTCGGCATCGTCGATGGCCAGTTCGACATGTTCGGCGGCGATGCGGTCGACCAGCGGCAGCGCGGCCTCGATAGTCGCGACCTCGATCACCGCGCCGAAATCGCGCCAGCTCGCCGCTGCCGTTTCACCGCGCGGCAGGGTCTGCAATTGCCGTTCGACCGCCTGTTCGACCGCCTTGCCGAAGGCCGGATCGTCGGTGATCAGGATCGATTGCGCCGACACATCGTGTTCGGCCTGGGCGAGCAGATCGGCGGCGATCCAGTCGGGATTGTTGCTGCCGTCGGCCACCACGAGCACTTCCGAGGGGCCGGCGATCATGTCGATGCCGACCGTGCCGAACACCTGGCGTTTGGCCGCCGCGACATAGGCATTGCCCGGTCCGACGATCTTGGCAACCGGCTTTATGGTCTCTGTGCCATAGGCAAGGGCAGCGATCGCATGCGCGCCGCCGACGCGGTAGATTTCGGTCACGCCTGATATGTCGGCCGCCACCAGCACCAGCGGATTGATGATGCCACCCGGCGCCGGCACCACCATGACAACGCGCTCGACGCCGGCCACCCGGGCCGGCACGGCGTTCATCAGCACCGAGCTTGGATAGCTCGCCGTGCCGCCCGGCACATAGAGCCCAACCGCCTCGATCGCTGTCCAGCGCCAGCCGAGCTCGACGCCGGCGGCATCCGTGTAGCGATCGTCCTTCGGCCGCTGCCGCTCGTGGTGGGAGCGGATGCGATCGCGCGCGAATTCGAGCGCTTCGATCGCCTTTGGATCGGCCGTCTCGTAAGCGGCCGCAATGTCTTGCTTCGACACGGCAATGCCGAGGCTCTTCAAATCGGCCCGATCGTATCGTTGCGTATAGTCGATCAGTGCCGCGTCACCTTCGGCGCGCACACGCGCGATGATCTGGCGAACCCCTGCGTCGACGTCCTCGGACACTTCCCGCTTGGTCGTCAGGAAAGCGGCGAAGCGCTGCTCGAAATCGGCGTCGGACTGGCGAAGCGTGATGGCCATGGGCGCTCAAGCCTTGTGGATGGGGCGCGACGTGGCTTCCCACGCGCCGCCTATGTCGGCAAGGCGGGCCTCGATGCATTCGACATCGAGCATGATGGTGCCGCCGCCCGAAAAGATGAGTTCGACGATGCCGGCCGGCTTGCTGATCTCGATGAAGCTGATCGCCAGCAGGGACAGCACCTCGGCCGGCTTGTCGCGGGCAATGCCATTGGTTTTGGCGCCCAGCACCCGGTCGAAATGCAGCACGGCCTGCCGCCGCTCATTGTGCTGGCGGAACAGACCCGACTTCGCCTCCCAGACGAAACGGTTCATGGTCAGCACAAAACGCTTGGCCGCAGGCAGGAATTCGAGGTCCGACACCTTCATCACGGCGTCCTGGACATGGGCCGAGACGATGCTCAGATCCTGGTCGTCGAGCGCGATAAGCTTGAGGGCCATGCGGGATTTGTACCTAAGGTTGGTTTCAGCCCTCTGTTAGGCGGTCTTTCCGGCCGGTGCAACCGCGACACGACTTCCGCCCGAGGCAATTGCCTCGGCTTTGCGGTGCTGGCAGGGGGATGAAGGCCGCCCGGGCAGCCTCCGTCCGAAGCTGCCGCCGTTCGATCGTCAGGCGGAAATGCGCTCGATCACCGCGCCGCAATTGGACAGTTTTTCCTCCAGCCGCTCGAAGCCGCGGTCGAGGTGGTAGACGCGGTTGACCGTGGTCTCGCCTTCGGCGGCGAGGCCGGCGATGACCAGCGAGACGGAAGCGCGAAGGTCGGTGGCCATGACCGGCGCACCTTTCAGCTTCGCCACGCCGTCGACGATCGCCGTCTGGCCCGAAAGCGTGATGTGGGCGCCGAGCCGGGCCAGTTCCTGGACGTGCATGAAGCGGTTCTCGAAGATCGTCTCGGTGATGCGCGACTTGCCCTTGGCCATGGTCATCAGGCCCATGAACTGCGCCTGCAGATCGGTCGGGAAGGCCGGGAAGGGCGCCGTCGTCACGTCGACCGGCGAAATGCCGGCGCCGTTGCGCTTCACGCGGATGCCGGAATTGGTCTGGGTGATCTCGGCACCCGTCTGCGAAATCACGTCCAGCGCGGTCTGCAACAGTTCCGGCCGCGCGCCTTCGAGCACGACGTCGCCGCCCGTCATGGCGACCGCCATGGCATAGGTGCCGGTCTCGATGCGGTCGGGAATGACGCGCACGCGCGCGCCCGACAGCGATTCGACACCGTCGATGGTGATGGTCGGTGTGCCGGCGCCGGAAATCCTGGCGCCCATGGCGTTGAGGCATTCGGCGAGGTTAACGATTTCAGGCTCGCAGGCGGCGTTTTCCAGCACTGTCTCGCCCTTGGCCAGCGAAGCCGCCATCATCAGCACATGGGTGGCGCCGACCGAGACCTTGGGGAAGACATAGCGGTTGCCGACCAGGCGGCCATTCTTGGTCTTGGCGATGACATAGCCGGTGTCGACGTCGAGATCGGCGCCAAGCGCCTGCAGGCCTTCGAGGAACAGGTCGACCGGGCGCGTGCCGATGGCGCAGCCGCCGGGCAGCGATACCTTGGCCTCGCCCATGCGGGCCAGTAGCGGGCCGATCACCCAGAATGAAGCCCGCATCTTCGACACCAGCTCGTAGGGCGCCGTCGTGTCGACGATGTTGCGTGCGGAGAAGTTGATGGTGCGCGAATAGCCTTCATTCTGCTTCTCGCGGCGGCCATTGACCGAGTAATCGACGCCGTGATTGCCGAGGATGCGGATCAGCTGCTCGACATCGGCCAGATGCGGCACGTTTTCCAGCGTCAGCGTGTCGTCGGTCAGCAGCGAGGCGATCATCAGCGGCAAAGCGGCGTTTTTCGCGCCCGAGATCGGAATGCTCCCGGCAAGCTTGTTGCCGCCGACAATTCTGATGCGATCCATTGGAGAATGTCCCTCTCGGCCAAAAAGGCCGGTTCAATCGTTTGAGTATCGGCCCGTCTAGACCATTGGCCGGTGTGGTTCAAGAAATAGGATTTCCACGCATCCGGGCCAAGAGTGGCCGATTTGAGTTAATCTTTCCGTATTTCCTGGGCCGCACCGAGCCCGTCCGGCCTCTGGTCGGCTTCACCCGTGCGGCGCGAGCGCGACTGCGCCTTGCGCTTCTGCAGATTGGCGCGCAATTGCTCGGCGAGCCGGTCCTTGCGGTCCGTGCCGCCCTTTTTCGGTGATATCGTCTTGTCGCTCATCGTCCCGTCCCGGCCGACGACCCGGCCAAACCTGCCGTTCAGGGATAGCCAACATTGTGGCGCCGCCATGTCATTGAAAGCTATTCGGCAAAGGCTTTCACAGAAGCGTTGTTCTTGGCCTTGCGCTTGCCGGTTCGATATGGCAGAAGCCCCGCCATCAGCGGCTGCGGTAGCTCAGTGGTAGAGCACTCCCTTGGTAAGGGAGAGGTCGAGAGTTCAATCCTCTCTCGCAGCACCATCCTATCCCTTTGAAATCGCTCCAACCCTTGACAAAGAAGGCCTTCTGTCCATTCTGACGTTACAAATTGTGTAACAAATGGACGGAAGTTATGGCTGGACGTGATCGAAATCTCCTTAATCGAGACGGTCGCTACTTTGCTCGGCTTGTAGTCCCTAGGGACCTTCGGCCCTTCATGAACGGCAAGACAGAGCTCCGAACAGCGCTTGGGCCTGATTATAGGACGGCACTGAAAGCTCTACCAGGCGCGGTCGCCGCCCTTCAGCATAAGATCGCCCTCGGCGAGCGCCGTGCTGCGGAAGCGGGCGATCGACCCGTCGCGATCGGCCGCTACCCGTTGTCGTTCGACCAGATCGCCCTCCGCAATTACAACGATCGGCTTGCTCAAGATGAGCGGCTCAGAAATGCCGATCCGCAGTGGGCCTCCGCCTCTATTGACGATGGCAACGTAGCCCAGTTGCGACGGGGCATGGCCGGTCAATTGAACGATCGGGATCTTGCCGAATTGGTCAAAAATCGGATTGACCGTTTCCGGGCGATCGGAAACACCACTGCCGAGTTTGGAACCGAAGAGTGGCGCACACTGGCGCGTGCGATCTGCATTTCCGAATACGAGGCCCTATCCCGTGTCGCCGAAAGGGATGAGGGCGATTTCACAGGCAAGCCGACCCACCCCCTCATCGCCGAGACGAAGCCGATTGATGATGAACTACCCCCCGTTCCGCTGAAGGGATTGCTGGCGGATTATATCAAGTCACGCAAGGCAGTTGGAAAGGGGAGGGAGGCCGAAAGGCGCTGGACGCCGGTGTTTGCTAACCTGGCCCAATTCATTGGCCATAATGATGCGCGACGCCTTACAAAGCAGAACCTCTTGGAATGGCGTGATGCGCGATTGACGACGCTGTCTGCAAAGACGGTTGCTGACGTTGACTTGGCGTCGGTGCGCACCGTCTTGTCGTGGGCCGTTAATAACGACCGCCTGGAATCGAATGTCGCCGAGCGGGTTCGGCAGGACGCGCCGAAAAAGCACCTCAGCCGCGAGAAGGGTTTTACGCTGCCTGAAGCGACTGCCATTCTCCGAAAGGCCCGCGACTACGTTCCAGCCAAAACTGACAACGCCCGAACCACCGAAGCGTCACAGACAACAGCGGCGAAGAGATGGTCTCCCCTCCTGTGTGCTTTCACCGGCGCGCGCATTGCCGAAATCACCCAGCTACGAAAGCAAGACTTCCGCAAGGAAGGTGAGACCTATGTCATGCGGATCACCCCGGAGGCTGGCACGGTGAAGGCGGGTGGCTACAGGGACGTGCCGCTGCATCTGCAACTGGTCGAAATGGGCTTTGCGGATTTCGTCGATGCTGCTCAAGAAGGCCCACTGTTTCATACAAATCGTAAGGATGGGATCTCCGCGGCACGCACCGTCGCCGGTCGCGTGAGCCAGTGGCTTCAGTCCCTGGAGGTAATCCCCGAAGGCGTTAGCCCGAACCATGGCTGGCGGCATCGTTTCAAAACGGTTGGGCGGGAGCTGGGAATCTCCGGTCGGACTCTTGATGCGATACAGGGCCATGCAGTAAGGACCGCCGGTGACCATTATGGCGACGTGACAATTGCCGCAAAGAAGGCCGCACTGGACAAATTCCCGCACTACGATTTGTCCTCGTAGACATTTGCCGCGGCCCTCAGTTCACCAAAAATGATGTTCGCGCTAGCCATAAGCCGCGCGTGAGAACAGGACCTAAGGAAGCAGCACCAGTGGAACCGCCTGCTTACGTCTCTGCCTCCTTCAGCGCGTCGTTGTGCGCCTGCTGCTCGCGTTCCCATCTTTGGCTCTCGTTGGCTTCCTCTTCGTCCAACTCCTCTCGTCGCTGTGCGATAGAGTCCATGGTGTTGTTATGGCGGTTCCGAGCCCGCTCGAAAGCGGCATTCGCCTTGGCGACCAACCGCTCGCTTTGCTTACGTGCACGCTCGCTCTCAGCCTCCGCTTTTGCGCGATCGAGGGCCTCACGTCGTTCTTCCTTTTCGAGAGCGACCGCAGCGTTCCGTTTCGCTTTCTCGTCGGATTTCATCTCGGCTTGTTTGCTGGTGTCCGCGCGCTGCGCACGATCCTGCGGAGCCCGCTGAACCGCCTTGGGTGCTTTAGGAAGCACAGCCTTCTCAGTGAATTCCCCTAGCGATCCGACCGGCCGCCGCAACACCACGCCTGGCGCGCCCATTGTTGCTGCCACGACTTTGGGGTCTACCGTCGGTTTCGCGAATCCGCGTTTGAAGATGTCGGGATCGGCACCCCAAGCCTCTGCGGCAGCTTTCATCGATGGTGCTGCGACGGCAAGGTCGAAGAAGCCGATGGAGGTTTGATAGACCTTGAGTTTCTTCGGCATTCGATCGAGACCCTTATATGCGCCACTTCTCGGATAGCGCGGTATGTGGACCTTTGCGCCCGCGAGGGAACAGTGAACACCGCTGCCGGTGCAGAGCAACAGATGGCATCCGTCTTCGGGTCAAAAAGCTGACCACTAAGCCTGCATAGGTCCCGGTCCGCCCCCTTACGATACCCGCTCGGATCTCGCCGGGCGTGGCGTCACGCAGAAAACCGCGTGGCGATCGCTATACAAAACGTTACGCCATATTGCTAGAGAAATAACCCACAAGTCGATCGCTATAACTCTCATCAAGCAGCGCAATTATGCTGTGAAAAGAGAGAGATTTATTATGAAAAAGCAAACAACAACCAAACCTTACTCCGAAACAAGGCTCGCCAAATTCGTCGAAAGGCGAATTCTCGAGCTGAAGCCGCGAAAAACGCAGTCCCTCATCTCAGCCGAGGCCGGTTTCGCGCAACACAACATGTTGACGAACATCAAGGTCGGCAACAGCAAGCTGCCGCTCGATCGGGTCCCGGCTCTGGCCAAGGCACTCGAATGCGATCCCGCTCTGCTCTTCATGATGGCCGTCGAGCAGCTCGGCGGCGACACCACAGAGTTGGCAATCCGGAAGATCTTCGGGACCCTTGTGACCGAAAACGAGACGGCCTGGTTGGAGGAAATTCGAAAGGCTTCCAACTACTCGGACCCGAGCCTGACGTCGAGGGCAAGGGCTGTGCTGCGCGGGATCTTTGGCAAATGACGGACGCCGAAGACGAAATCTCAGTTGTCACCCACCGATGGCGCACCGCAGAGACCTCCATCACGCCAAATGAATTCGCATGGATTGAATTCATCAGACTCGTGAGCGGCGAAACCGACCCAGCTCCGACGTTAGAACGAGTGCAACTGCTTCGGCAGGTGTTTCAGAAATCGAGCAGTTGCCGATGAGCAAGAAGCCATACCTCAATCCACGATGGCTCGGCGCTTCGATCCCGGAAAAGCATTGGCACTTTCATCGTCAGCTACTCATCCGCTACGGCATCGTTCTTGGACCCGGCGAGTTCTCGAACATGGTTCGGGACATCAAGACCGGCTTTGCCAAAGTCATCGAAAAGCGGTCAAAAACGACAGCCATCTATTCTGTCAAAATCGATCGCTTGGGCGAACGCATCTACGTCCTTTCAGACGGCAAGCATATCATCACTGCCTGGCCGCCTGAGAAACGGTTGAACGAAAAGCGACGCCGAATGCGCAAGCGGGACGGCTGACCGTCACGTCCGATCAACCCGTATGCCGGTTCACCAAGTCTTTCGCGCAAAACAGCCGGGGGCATCCCTCAATCCCCCGACTAGACCGTTCCTAAATCAGCGCCGGTTCGGCCAATGCCATGAACCACCGCCCCCGCTTTTCCGAGGTGGATTGGCATAGGCGGGCACCCGCGGCGGATTATCGTCGTCATCCCTCTGACCGCGAGGCAACCAGGAAGTCCTTCTGTTTCTTAAAGCCGCCGATCACAATGAGGGCGGCTAGCCAGTGCTCTCACCTGCAGTTTAGAGCCTTCAAAACCGCTGTGAGTCGGTGCGTCAAGACGTTCGTCCTCCGCAGCCCGGACGGTAAATTCTTACCGTGCTAATCGGGGATACATAGCAAGAGAAGAGTGCAAAAAAGGAAAGGGGAGCTCTTTGCGGAGCTCCCCTTGACGCCTAGATCTGATCTGCTGGAGCCCGTAATGGGCTCTAACTACTGACCCATGCCGAACTTGTAGGTCAGCCGGGCCATCACGGCATCGACCTTTGCCTTGGTGCGATAGGTCTCGGGATTAGCACCGAGGGTGCCGTCATCGAACACGTTGTTGCCCGTGCTCGTCTTATGGCCGAGGTCAACGTGGGTGTAGTCCACGCCAAGCGAGAGGTTATTGGTGAGGGCATAGTCGATGCCGGCGCCGAGCGCATAGCCGTTCTGCCACTCATTCTTCTCGTAGGTCACGAGGGCGTCGTTGTCTCGGGCGCGGAAATCCACCTTGCCGCCTGCATAACCCGCCTTGGCGTAGATCAGCACGCGATCGAAGGCGTAGCCGACGCGACCGACGACCGTGGCGTAGTTCGAGATTTTGGCGGACTCGGTGTCGCTGTCCGGGAAGTAAGGGCTGGTGATGGTCTTCTTTATGCCCGTCGCCGTCCAGGTAGCCTCGCCGCCCAGAACCCATTGGCCCCACTGCCACTGCGCGCCGGCATGAATACCGCCAGCCACGGCGCCCTTGTTGAAGTCGAAGCCTTCGGTGCCGGCCGGCACGGCGTCGGTGAAGAACCCACCGTTCGGCTCGGTTACGTCCGTTGCCGTGATGTCGCCATTGGCAAAGCCGACATGGCCGCCGACATAGAAACCGCTCCAGTCGTAGGTCGACCCCGCGATCGGTGCCGCCACCATGTCGGCTGCCGAGGCCGTGCTTGCCGACAGGGCGGCACCAACCAGAACTACAAGGAATTTATTCACGTATTTCTCCCAAACCAAGTAAACCCCTCATCCACGACAATAGCCGGGACGGTGTTAAAAGTGCGTGATGTATTTGCAACTATCTTTATTTTGCCTTGGACCAACCTGGTATCGACCACTGTGCCTACACTTGCCTGACACCTTCAAAAGTTAGTAAACGCTAATATAATGTTTGTAGAGCACCCGCGCCGAGATCTGTCAGAACTCTCCGTATTCGGTTAGCCGCTCAATTCCCATTTCGGGAGACAGGTTCTCGTAGTGTATTCGCCGTGGTGCAGGGCGCGCCGGATCGCCGTCAGCGCAGCCCTTGCCTCTTCCTCATTGGCGTGGACCTTGTCCTTGGTCTAGAGCGGGTTGTCGAACGCATCGGAGAACCGCCGGCGCAAGATCGGTGAGCCGCACCTACACATAAGCTAGAAGGTGCCGTGCTCATGATCTGCCAATGCGAATCCCCAGGAACCAACCAACATCCCTGTATGGGCAAAATGCCCCAGAACGTTGCCCTTGGAAAAAGCGATGTCCTAGGAAAAATAGCGGTTTATCTATCCGGATGCGTCCTGGCGCCACCAAGATCTGAAAAACGGAAGCGCCTCTCCTCATGGGATGCAGTCGACTTCAAGCCTGACGGTTGGCGCCGGCAACCAGCAGGTCAACCATTCCCCAGGCCAGGTCCATCCCCACCCAGGCCACGGTTTACGCCGATGTAAACCACTTCCTGTAAAGTCATCATTCGCCACATGACAACTAGTTTCCACTAAGTTGGCATCCGGTTGACAAACCAACCCCCGAATTTAATTTTTCGCACTCCCGCAACCAGACGAACGCACCCCTAAAACTGACAGGCAAGCTCACCAGCAGCAGACGACACACTCCAACGTCGAGAGACAGCGGCCAGACCGCGAATAGCAGTCACAGCGCTTCCCTGATGCCAGCTACCTCGAAGAGCTACCAGCCTAGGCAACGCTAAAGAGCCCAAGGGCTAAATAGCGATTCAACGACTACGCTCAATAGAGCTCCCGAGCCAGATAGACGCTTATCTAATATGGAGGCCCAACCGAGTCATCGCGTAGAGACGAGCACCCACAGCGCGCGCTTAAAGACCAAGTAGCACCGGTGCCTGTGCGAGTGAGCGAATAGATCAGTGGTCAGGAATTCGACAGTTGATTGGACAAATACGCGCCTTGGTTGTCCACGGCCTTCCGGTGATTTCCTTGGGCGCGCCCAACCATGGCTCGTCGCACTGATCCGGTCGTCGGCCGCAGCGAACAGGTCGACGCCATCATTTGCTTCAGGAAAGTGACAACCCCGACGAACAGGCCGGATGGTTTTCGCTATAACCCTCACCAGCAAAAAAAGACCGGCCGGCGTCTCCCAAACGCGACCGGTCTTATCAGATGGTGATGTGATGGATTATAGCGGTTCCGCGCCTGGTTGCCAGGCGCATATTCAGAACACAAGCGGCGACAATGACGACTTCGACACCCTCAGTGACGATGATCTAAACGCACTCAACGCCCTCGAAGCAGAGGAGCGGGTTGACAACAAAGTAAAGAGAACACGTGTCAAATCCGTCTATCGCGACGCTCTGTTTCGCCCGCTTTTCCAAGCGGTTGCGGAGTTAGACAAGCTGCGTTCGACTGGAGGGACTTCAGTTACTTACGCTACACCCTCTCACCCTCTGTTCCCTGTCCTTCACATAATCAACGACCACATGCCCTCCAGCACACCCTACAAGCACGAGAACCTGACCGATGCAGAAGAGCGTCGACAGGCCCGGTTCTGGCGCGACTATGATGTGATCGTCAACGGCCTGCGCAAGCACGTTGTCCCGGCGCCCTGGCGCGACCTGAGTGATCCTGCTCGGCTGGAGTGGTTCCACCATGCTCTTCGATCACAAGGAGAGGTGCAGGCCTTCACGCTGCGCCTGTCCGACGACGTCGAGGCGAGCGCTAGGGGACAGGGATCAACTGCCGGGTGGCTGTCTAAGCGTATCGCCAGGCAGCTGGAAGGATCGCTTGGGCGCAAGGTAGATAGGTGGTTCGCGCTGGAGGTCTCGGATCACAATAAGCTGCATCTGCATGGCGAGCTTCAGATTACGTCTGATGAGGCTAAGGCGGCCCGAAAAGCGTTGCGCCTGTCTGGCGGCGAGTGGGTGTCAGTTCGCCAGCATCAGGCCCATACTAAGCAAGATCCAAGCGTCATATGGGCCTTCTATAGCGCCAAGCGTTGGAACCACATCCGGCCGTGGACAAGCTGGCGGCTCGCTCAAATATCCCGGCCCATCAATGGCGATTGGTATTCCGCCACCAAGCCTGTTCGCTCGTTAGCGGCTGAGTTGTATCTTGAGCGGCATAAAGAAGTCATCAAGCTCATGAAAACGCTTTCTCCTTAGAAGAGGGCCACCGGTGCTCGCGAGTGAACCCCCATGGCCGATTAGCGACCTGTCCAAAACATCCCGTTCGCGACCACTCTGTTATCCGATTGCACTGGCGTTCAGTTTCTCGATGGCGTCGACCGAGTAGCGCAGAGGATCGCGCCGCGCGCCCCGCGTCCGAAGACAAGGCTCCCGCGACCAGGTCGTAGCGATCGTCGAGCCGGGCGGCGATGCGGTGCACCGCGCCGATGAAGGCTCCTTCGCCGCCGCCTACCATCCCGAGGCGGATTCGGCCACGCCTTCCAGCGAAACGGTTGCCGCTCATGGCGCTCTCCATTGCTGCGGTCGATCGGGGACGTGGCGGGCGGCCTTGGCGGCCTCCCGCCCGCCATCACGCTGCCGCCCCGCGTTCGGCGATGATCTTGTCGGCGACGCGCCAGGCATTGGCCATGATGGTCAGCGTCGGGTTGGCGCCAGTGCCGGTCGGGAAAGGCGATCCGTCGACTGCGTAGAGGTTCTCGACTTCGTGCGCCCGGCACCATCTGTTGAGCACCGAGGTCGCCCCGTCGTCGCCCATCCGCGCCGTGCCATGCTGGTGCGAGCAATTGCCGGTGACGCGGTCAGCATAGACCTTGCGGATGGTCAAAGCGCCGCTGGCCTCCAGAATGTCGGCACCGCGATCGATCAGGAAGCGTCCCTGGTCGAGATCGTTCTGGTGCGGCTTGATTGTCACGCGCGCGACCGGCAGTCCCCAGGCGTCGACCACCGTTTCGTCGAGGTCTATGCGATTGTCGTGCTGGGGCATGTCGTGCAGCACCATGGCAATCGCCAGCGAATGGCTGAAGTGGTCGCGGTCGTTCTTCTTAGCCTCGGCGCCCCAAGAAGGCGTGCCCGGCATGCGCCAGTTGATGGGCAGCGGGATGCCGACGCCCGCCACCGCGATGTGCCCGCCGGAGACGAAGCCGCGCGATGCGTCATGTTCGTAATGTTGGAAGGTCGAAGCGCTGACATAGCCGCCGCCGGCCCAGGCATAGACCGGATCGTCATAGGTGCCGACCGCTGCCGAATATTCGTGAAACGTAACGTTGCGCCCGACCATGTCGCTGCCATTGGCAACGCCGGTGGGGAAGCGTCCGGACTTCGACAGCAGCATCAGGCGTGCGGTTTCCATCGCGCCGCAGGCAAGAATGAACAGATCAGCCTCCTGCTCTATCGTGTTGCCGTCGGCGTCCTGGTAGATCGCTGCCTTGATGTTGCCTTGGCTGTCCAGAGTAAGTTCGCGAACCACGCAGTCCGGCCGCAGCTCGAAATTGCCGGTTGCAACGGCATCCGGGATGAAAACGTTGAGCGCCGACGAGCGCGTTCCCGTCGGGTCCCCGTGCTGCTGTGCAAAAGCGCTGACCACCGTCGCCTTGCGACCGTTGAAAGGGCGCGACAAGGCGGCCTGCGGCGTCGGGAAGGCGTTCCAGCCAAGCGCGTTGCAGCCCTTGATGAACTTCTGTGCATAGCGCGACATCGGCATTGGCGGACACGGATAGCCGCCCGAGCGGTGCGACTCGAATTTGTTGGCGCCGGGCTGGCCGGACACGCCAAATGCCCATTCTACCTTGAGATAGTAAGGCTCGAGCTCGTCGTAGGTGATCGGCCAGTCGGCAAGGCTGGTGCCCGGCAGGTCGCCGGCCACGGTGCGCAGGCGGAAATCGTTCTCGGTGAAGCGCGGCAACCAACCCTGCCAGTGGACGGTGCCGCCGCCAACCATCTGCGGCACCGGGCAAAACATTTCGGAACGCGCGTCGTCTGAGGCGGTCTCGCGCCAGGTGCGCGGATTGAGGATCGGGTCCGGCCACAGATTGTAGCGATTGATGTTGGCGAGTTCGTCACCGCCAAAGCTTTCCTTCTTCCGCCACGGCCCCTTTTCGAGGGCCACCACCTTGATACCGGCTTCGCAAAGCACCTTTGCTGCGGCGGCGCCGGACGCGCCGGCGCCAATGATCACGACGTCGGTTCTCGCGGGTTTAGTCTTATAGGCCATCGTGGAACTCCCTGACCTTATCGGCTTCGCCGTCGGCGAAATACTGCAGCGTGGTGTAGCGGCCCGTGTGCACATCCTTCAGCGAGGCGGGGCCGGGAAAACCGATCACCTCCCAGCCGATCCGGTTCCTGTTACCGCCATAGATGGGGTCGGCATAAAAACCCTGGCGCGTGTGGGTGACCAGCAACGGCAGGAAATCGAGATCGACCTCCGTTGAGGTCTGCTGCAGCGCGGGTTGGGGCGAAACCGGACCAGCGAGCGCGTCGTTGACGGCGAGCGTCGTCGGCGCACGCGTGCCGGCCTGCTCCAGTTCGTGGAGGATATCGTCCTGCTGCTGTGGCGCCAGCGCGACGAAGTTGGCCGAAAATCTCTCGTGGGCGCGGGCGTCGAGGTCGAGCAGTCCGGCGACATAGCGTTGGCGCATGATTTCGATGCGCTGCATCCAGGCCTTGGCCGATGCGCCTTCGAGAACTTCGAAGCCGGAGCCGTCGGGCTTGGCGAAGATGTAGCCGATACCGGAGAGATAGCGGTCGACAAAGTCCACGCAACCGGCTTCGCGTGCGCCTGGAGTATCGTCGGTTGGAATGATGCGGGCCATCGCGGCCTCCACGGTGGCCCGCTGATGCGGATTGAAGAAGGTGTCAGACATGGCATGTCCCTTGCTGCAACTATCTTTTCGGGTCGACGCGTCGGACCTGCGCACCACAAGCCTGATGCCTGGCAACGCCCAGCCTGTGGTCTCCTCGGTCCCTCTAACGCTTGCGCGTTTGGCTGATGGCGACTGCAATGATGATGATGGCGCCGCGAGCGATCAACTGCTGGCTGAATTCCAGTCCCATCAGCACGAGGCCGTTGTTGATCAGGCCAATCATCAGCGCGCCCATGATAGAGCCGACCACCGTGCCGGCACCACCGAACAGGCTGGTGCCGCCAAGCACGGCTGCGGCGATCACCGAAAGCTCGTCGCCTTCGCCGAACTGGAAGCGGCCGGAATGGAGACGGCCCGCATAGAGCATGCCGGCCAAGGCGGCCGCCACGGACGACAGCATCAGCACGCGGAATTTTATAGAGGCGGTGTTGACCCCGGAGTAGCGTGCCGATGTCTCGTTGCCGCCGGTGGCCAGCACGCGTCGTCCGAACGTGGTGCGGCGAAGCACGATGTGGCCGGCGATGCCGATAATTGCCACCCAGACCAACAGGCTTGGTATCGGGCCGATGTTGCCGGCGCCGAAGACCGCCGCGTAGGGCTTGCTCAGTATGGGGATCGCCGCCGTGCCGCTGATCCACATGGCGACGCCGCGTGCGATGCCCATCATGGCCAGCGTGGTGAGGAACGAGGGAATTCCGATGCCGGTGGTCAGCCAGCCATTGACGGCGCCGACGACGACGCCGGTGCCCAGGCCGTAAAGGATGCCGCCGGGGATGCCGAACTGGTCGATGCCCATTGCAGTGGCGACGGAAGCGAGGCCCGCGACTGCCCCGACCGACAGGTCGATCTCGCCGGTGCTGAGCACAAAGGTCATCGTCACCGAGACCACGGCGATGATCGCGGTCTGACGGATAATGTTCAACAGGTTGTTGGGGTCGAGAAAGCCCCTGTCGCCAAGCGTCGCGGCAAAGACGAGGAAGATAACCACGAAGCCGATATAGATGATGTATTCACGCCAGTTGGCCAGTGCCGAGAATTTGCTGGCTGATGCGGCCGTGTCGGTCATTGGATAATTCCTCCGCGGGCTTCCTGCATGAATTTGTTGAGTTTCTGTTCGGCGTGCTGAAGACTGTCGATCGAGTCCACCTTGGCGGCGTCGTCGAGGTCGTGACGGGCGATGTCGCGCACGACGCGGCCTTCCGACATCACCAGGATTCGATCGCAAGCGGCGAGCAGTTCCTGCAACTCCGACGACAGCACCAGGATTGCCTTGCCGGATTTGGCGAGGTTGCGGATCAGCGTCACGATCTCCGATTTCGAACCAATGTCGATACCGGCGGTTGGTTCGTCGAGGATCAGCACCTCCGGTTCGGTCGCCAGCCATTTGGCGATGACCACCTTCTGCGCATTGCCGCCCGACAGTGTCCTGATGGTCGCCTTGCGCGAGTCGGTCTTGATGCGCAGGCGCTGGATCGAGCTTTCGGCCAGTGCCGCCGACTTGGTGCGATCGACCAATGTCTTGGTCGAAAGGCGATCAAGGTTGGGCAGGTCGATGTTGCTTTCCACCGAATGGAAGGCGACGAATCCCTGCCGTGCGCGATCTTCCGGCACCAGCGCAATGCCGGCGTCGATGGCATCTCGCGGCCTAGCGATCGAAACCACCTTGCCTTTGATCCGGATCTCGCCACTAGTCATCGGCTGGACCCCGGCCAGCACGCGCGCCAACGACGAGCGCCCACTGCCCAGCAGGCCAGCGACGCCGACTACTTCACCGCGGCGAAGCGTCAGATCGATACCGATAGGCTTGCTGGAGCCCGAAAGGCCGCGTGTTTCGAGCAGCACTTCGCCGATCATCGCCGTCTCGCGCACCACGTCGGAGAAGCCGCGAGAGCGTCGGCCGATGATATGGGCGATCATCGATTCCAGCGTGAACTCTGACATCGGCGCGGTGATGATGTGCTTGCCGTCGCGCAAGATGGTAGCGCGGTCGGCGATGCGGAAGATCTCGTCCATACGGTGCGAGACATAGACGATGGCGACGCCCTGGCCGCGAAGCTGGCGCACATAGTCGAAGAGCCGCTCGACCTCGTTCTGCGACAGCGCCGTGGTTGGCTCGTCCAGCACCAAGACCTTGCACGGTTGCGATGTCGCCTTGACGATCTCGGTGAGCTGTCGGTGTCCAGCCGGAATGTCGGAGACCTTGGCGCTGGGGTCAATCTCGACGCCCATGCGCGCGAAAAGCTTTCGCGATTCGGCCACCGCGGTTCTGTCGTCGATGAGCCCGGAGCTGGTCATGATCTCGCGGTTGAGGAAGACATTCTGCGCCACCGTCAGCGTCGGAATCAGGCTCATTTCCTGGAACGCCATAGCGACACCGGCATTGCGCGCGGCCTCGGCGGTGAAGGTGGCTAGCGGCACGCTACCGATCTCGACCGTGCCGGAGGTTGGCGGCTGCACGCCGCGGAGAATTTTCAGGATTGTAGACTTGCCGGCGCCGTTCTCACCGAGCAGCGCGTGCACTTCGCCCGGGCTAACGTCGAGATGAACGTCGTCAAGCGCCCGGACACCGCCGAAACGCATGCTGACATTTCGCATTCGGACGGCTTCGGCTGCGTTGGCAGTGGTCATGACAACACCTGGGGCAAAACAAAGGTTGCGTCGTGTGGGGGATTGGTTCGGCCTGTCGGACAGAAACGCTGCGCTTCTGCTTGAACTCGGCCGAACCATCGCCACCGGGAGGACCTGTGTGCGAAGTTTACTGCATGCTTTGCTTGATCTTGTCGGTGACCGGCTTGTGGTAGACCTGCTGCCAGGCATCGGCGAGATTGGCCTTGGTTACCGGCAGTGCCGGCAGCGCGACATAGGCCGGCGCCTGCTTGCCAAGCAGGCCGTAGCCGGCCAGCATGGCCTCGGTCACGCCTTGGTCATAGGGCCGCTGCGCCGACAGGCCCTTTACCGGGCCGTCGCTCGCCATGTTGATGGCGACGTTTTCGCCGAGGTCGCAATTGACGATCACCAGATCGTCCCGGCCATTGGTGAGGGCGGCGGATATGACGCCTTCCGCGGGCACATCCCACACCGCCCAGATGCCCTTGATGCTGGGATGGGCGACGAGCAGAGCTCCAGCCGCCTTCTCGGCATCGCCTGAGAAGTCGGGACCGCCGATGCCTTGCTCGGCAACGACGTGGATGTCCGGATAGTTCTCGGCCAGCGTCTTCTTGACAGCGTCGTAGCGCTGCTTGGTGACGAAGAAGTCGGCTGCATGGAAGATCAGCCCCACATCGCCCTTGCCGCCAAGCGCCTGCGCCAGCAGGTGCGCTGTGGCGACGCCGTTGCCGTAGTTGTCTGCAGAAACGGAGCTGACGTAGTCCTTACCGGCCACGAAGCCTTTCGGCACGTTGTCCATGAACACGAGCTTGGCGCCGGCGTCGGCGGCCGCCTTGTAAGCCGCCGCGGTCGCGACCGGGTCGGTCGGAATGGACACGATTATATTGGGCTTCTGGGCCATGACGGTCTCGAGGTCGGACACCTGCTTGTCGGGCTTGAAGCCTGCGTCGGTGACGGCGACGACTTCGATCCCCATGGTGGCGAACTGCGCTTTGAGGCCTTCGATCTGCGCCTGCGACCAGTCGTTGCCGGCATAGTGCATGACTATGGCGGCCCTGGCATGCATCTCCTTGATCTTTGCCAGTTCCTCATCGGTAAGCTTGACGCTCGAGGCGGCTTCCGGCTTCTCGCCGTTCGGTCCGAGGCTCATCACATGCTGGCCGATCTCGGTCAGCGCCTGGGCGGGGTCAGTGGCGTAGGCGGCGTTCGAGACAAGGCCGAGGCCGAGCGTCAGACAGATTGCCGTCGACCGAAGCAAGGTTTTCATGCGCATGGTGTTTCCTCCCTGATGTTGTTTGGTTTTCGTTGTTGCAGTTACAGGCGCTTCCCGGCGTCTATGCCGGTCGGTAACTTCAGACTTTGGCAAGTTCCGCTTGCACAAAGGCGTGGCTTTCCCGCGCGCCGGCGGCAGGATCGGCCCAGGCGTCGAGTTCGTTGCAGATCCAACCCGTGTAACGGATGTCCTTCAGGGCCCGGATCACGGCGCCGTTGTCGCAATCGCCCCGGCCGACCGGCACGAAGGCGAACGGGTCGCGCTGCCAGCCCTTGAGGTGGACATAGGAAATGCGTGATGCGTGCTCGCGCACCATAGCTGCCACGTCGCCTCCGGCAGCGGCCAGATGCGCGGTGTCAGGACAGAACCCGATTGCGGTCTTGCCGAAGATCGTCCGCACCTCGTCGGGGTTCTCGACGATGGTGGATAGGTGGGGGTGATAGTGAGCCTTCAGGCCGTGCTCCGCAGCGATTGCCATCACCTTGTCGAGCGCCGAAGCCAAGGCATCGTAGTCGCTTAGCCGCGTCCCGTCGTGGCGCCGCGCGCCGCCGCCAACAACCAGGTGCTCGGCGCCGAGCGCACGGGCTGCGTCCGCCGCCTTGGCGACGCGAGCCAGTTCTTCGTCAAGGATGTCCTTGAAGATGAAGTTGCCGCCGGCATAGACCGAGACCAGCGACAGGCCGGTGTCGGCGAGGATATTGCGGATGGCGGCGTAATGGTCGCCTGCGCTTTCGACTACATTGCCGTCGAAGAACTCGATGCCATCATAGCCCGCTGCTGCAATATCGCGCGCGGCCACGGCCATGTCCCCGAAGGTCCGGTAGGCCAATCGGTTGATTGAGGTAACGCCAACGGCGTCGCCCCCAAGTGGACCCCAGCAATTGGCGTGATAGGCCAGCTTCCAAGCAGTCATGGCGTCTCCTCCGACACGTCCCGATATGCTTTTGCATCTTGAAACGGATCTTTAGTTGATAAAAATCAAAAGTCAATTTACTTTTCTGTGTTAGCGACGAAATTAGGCATTGCGTCTTCTGAAAGCGCTCGTCCATGTTGGACGACGAAGGAGCGATCGGCTGTGGGTAGGACTGGCTTGGGACGCACCGCAGTTGCGGATGCAGATCGATCCGGGGAGACGGGTTCTCCGGCGACGACGGACCGCGTCAAAGCCCTCGAAGCCGAACGCCAGAGTCTTGTTTCGCTTCTCAACATTCTGCGATCGAGTGAACCTTGCACGCGCCTCGACCTCGAACGAGAAGCCCGGCTCGGCCGCGCCGTGGTCACGGACCGCCTCTCGACGCTTGCTGCCTTCGGCCTTGTCGACGAAGGCGGTGTTGGGCGCTCCATAGGCGGGCGTGCGCCGCGTCTGGTGCGGTTTCGATCGGAGGCCGCGCGCATTCTGGTTGCCAACATCGACGGCGACACCATCAGCCTCGGTCTCGCCGATCTGGACGGGCGGCTCATCCTTGAGCACTACGAAGATTTCGACGCCGCTTCCCCAGCGCAGGCGCTGTTCGATCGGCTCGAGGCGCTGTTCAAATGGTCGCTCGGCAAGGATGGTGCTCCGCTGTGGGCGATTGGTCTGGGAGCGCCGGGGTCGGTCGAGCAGAGGGACTCAAAAAGCCTGGCGATCCCCAAACTTAGTGCGATGCCTGCTTGGGACGAGGCGAAGCTTCTGGAGCGTTTGATACATCGTTTCCAAGCGCCAGTCTGGGTGCGGGGCGCCGTGCAGATGGAAACGATGGGTGAACTAAGCGCCCTGTCGGCGGAAGCCAGCCGCGACTTGCTCTATGTCGACCTTGGCTCGGATATCACCGCCGGCATCGTTGTCGACGGCCGCCTGCATCGTGGCGCGCAAGGCATAGCGGGACAGATAGGGCATGTTTACGCCGGCGAGCCGCACAAGCGCATTTGCGGTTGCGGCAATGTTGGCTGCCTGCAAACCGTCGCCGGCTGCGATGCCATCGCCCAGGCCGGCCTACTAGCGGCAGAACAGGGGCGAAGCCGTCTTCTCGGCGAAACGCTCGCCGCGACCGGGACGGTGACGGCGGCCGACATTGGCACGGCGGCCCGCCTCGGCGACCCGTTCTCGGCCGACCTGCTGGCGCAATCCGGACGGCTGATCGGCACAGTCCTGGCGACGCTGGCCAATATCCTCAATCCGTCGATGATCGTTCTCGGCGGGGAACTGTCCCAAACGGGGGACATCTGCCTGGCGGCGATCCGCGAGGGCATCTACGGGCACGCGCAGCCTCTCATCAGCCGCGATATCAGTATTGTCCATTCGCGCATGGGGCGGTCGGCTGGACTTGTCGGCGCCGCATCTGTCGCCGTGACCGAACTGTTCGCCCCCGCGTTCCTCAGCGAATGGATCGTATCGGGCACGCCGCTTGCCCACGCCGGGGTTGCCAACTTGCTGGCTGCTGTCGAGAAGACGGCGACGACAGGCGGTTGAGCTTGCAGCCCGCCCAACCGGCTGTCGCTCAGTCGCCGCGATCAGCCGTGGCGCTTGCAAACCCGAACCCCTGCGGTAGGTTTGATTCAATACAGCTGCCCGCAGAGGTGGCGGATGGGAGGAGCAACGGGATGCAGAGAGCTGATGCGGCAATGCCACCCGGATGTGTGTTGCCGGTTTCGTCTGTTGCGCGTCCGCTGGTTGCAGGCCTGGGACCACATGGCGAACGGCCGGCATCTCCCGAATTGCTGCGCCCGTCTGCCGACATGCTGGAGCGCGCCAGGGAAAGAGCCTTCCGCGTGGCGATTGTTCTGCACACGACCGCTTCGGACTGGGCGCAGCGCCAGATCGCGGGCATCAAGGCAGGCTTGGAGCAGGCGGGCGCCGTCGTCGTCGACATCGTCGATTGCGGCTACGACCCGGCCACCCAGATCGCAGCGATCGAACGGCTGGTGCTATCGAAGCCGGATGCCGTGATCAGCATCCCCGTCGGAAGCACGGCCGTGGCCGCAGCTTTCCGCAAACTGGCGGTCGCCGGGATCAAGCTCGTCCTGCTCGACAACGCGCCTTCCGGCCTGCTTCAAGAAACCGACTATGTAAGTGTCATATCGTCCGACAATTTCGGGCTTGGCCAGATCGCCGCCAGTCTGATTTCTCCGCACATCCGGCAGAACGGCACAGTCTGTGTGGCTGCCTACAATGTCGACTTCTTCGCGACGGCGCAGCGTGAGATCGCATTCGGCAAGTGGATGCGGCACGAGCGCCCGGACATCACGCTGACGCAGCTGAAATTCGAAGTGCCAGCAAATGCCGGCAGCGCTGTCGGTCTCTACCTTGATGCCAACCCTGATCTTGATGGACTGTTTGTCGTCTGGGACGAGCCAGCAGTTGCATCGCTGCCGGCTTTTTCTGGCCGCTCCCGGATCCCGGTCATGACCACGGTTGATCTCGGTAGCGCGATCGCTGAGGCCCTTCGCGAAGGAACGATCGTCAAGGGCGTTGCGGCGCAACGGCCTTTCGAACAGGGGGAGATCGCTGCCGCGGCCGCGATTGTCGGGCTGACCGGCAATGCTGTGCCGCCGTGGATTGTGCTTCCGGGCGTCGCAGTGACCTCTGGCAATGTCGCGGAAGTCTACGAGCACGTCGGCGGCGCGCCCAGCTTCTATTCAGCCGACGTTACTAGAGGTTAAAGAGCGCCTCATGGAGGCAAACACGCCCATCGATTCGAAGGTTATCCACGGTCATTCTGGCGGTCGTCACAATGTTACAAAATAGCCGATAAGTCATTGATTTATTAATGTAAGCTAGAGTTCAATCCTTTCTCGCAGCACGCGCCAATCTCGCAACGAGCTCAGGCCCCGCTTGCAACTCCCGTCCGCGCAGGTTGCCGGGGGCCTGCAGCACGCGGAGCCGGCTATCCACGCAGAATCATCAAGTTGGCTACTTCCAGCTAGCCCCGAGGCGCGCATTCTTCAGAGCCGATCGGCCTTCAGGTCTTGATATCCACAACGACCGTCCCCGAGACGGGATCGGTCACGCCGAGGTCGCCGCCGAGGTCTTCCAGCATGTCACGCATCGTATCCAGGAGGCCGATCATTTGCGGCCGTGCCGCCGCGAGGCTGTCCATGTCGTTCCATTCGCCGATGACACAGAATGACCGATCGCCGGTCTTGACGAGCGCGCCCTTGCGGAAGCCTTCGACGTCAAGCGTCGCCTTCTTGTGCGCATCGATGAATGCCTGTTCCTTGCCCGGCTTGGTGCGGAACCGAACGACGTTGTAAGCGGTCATGCCTCCCTCCAATCGATTGCGAAAACTCTTTGCGCCACGGACCTCACGGGCGGGCCTCGAGGACCATGTTGAACGGTGTTTCGGTAGCGCGGCGGAACCGCTTGAATCCGCCGCTCGACACGACCTTGCGCAGCCTTGCCTCGCCGGCCTGTGCGCCGAGCCCCAGCCCAATCTCTTGCGACAGTGAGGCCGGCGTGCAGATGAAGGTCGAGGCGGCGTAGTAGATGCGGCCGACCGGATTGAGGTTCGCCGAAAGCTTGTCATTGGCGAAGGGCTCGACGATCATCCACGTGCCATCCGGCTTCAGCGCCTTGTGCACATGTCTGGCGGCACCTTCCGGATCACCCATGTCGTGAAGGCAGTCGAAGAAGGCGATGAGATCGTAAGTGCCGGGAAAATCCTTGGCCGCCGCCACCTCGAAGCGCGTGTTGCCGGCGACGCCGGTTTCTTTTGCCACGGCGCGCGCCCGCTCAATCGACGGCGCGTGATAGTCGAAGCCGGTGAAGCGCGATTTCGGAAAGGCCTTGGCCATCAGCACCGTCGAGGCGCCGTGGCCGCAGCCGACATCGGCGACCTCGATGCCCGCTTCAAGATTGTCGACCACGCCGTCGAGCGCCGGCAGCCAGGAGTCGATCAGATTGGCGTTGTAGCCCGGCCGGAAGAAGCGCTCTGTGCCGCGGAACAGGCAGGCGCTGTGATCGTGCCAGCCAAGACCTTTGCCAGAGCGGAAGGCCTGCCTGACCTTCTCCTCGTCCAGCCACAGTGTCGAGACCACCTCGAAAGCGCCAGCCATGAAGGCCGGGCTGTCCTCGTTGACGAAAACCTGCTCCTGCTCGGGGCTGAGGTAGAAGCTGTCGCCGGCCTCTTCATATTCGACATAGCCGGCTGCCGCCTGCGCCGAGAGCCATTCGCGGACCAGCCGTTCTTGGGTGCCGGTCCTTTTGGCAAGCTGTCCGGCGGTCATCTTGCCGCCTTCGCTCATCGCCGAGAACAGGCCAAGCCTGTCTCCCAACAGCACAGCGGCCCCTGTGGTGATCGCGCCAAGATCGCCGACCATTCTTCCCAGCAGCGCCTCCAGTTTTTCCTGATCGGGCTGATTGTCCTTGTTGCGCTCCAGCATCGGCTTTCTCCTCCAGCTCGATCCCAAACACTCGCCAAGGGCGACAAGCCTGCTCCCGCCGTATTGGCCTCGCCATGGACAGCGGAGAAAGTTTACCTAAGGATAGGGACCGCCGATAATGCCGACTTCTGATTGCGGCGATGCATGCCGGGCATCAGTGGGGATGTGTCATGGAAATGCATGAGATTCGCTACTTTTTGGCAGCCTGCCAGACGCTCAACTTTCGTCGTGCGGCCGACCTAGCGCACGTCACCCAGCCTGCGCTCACGCGCGCCATCCAGAAGCTTGAAGCGGAACTCGGCGGTCTCCTGTTCCATCGCGACAAGGGCCATGTCCAGCTCAGCGATTTCGGCCGGCTGATGCGGAGTCACCTCGACGAGATCGCGCAGCGCTCGGAGCATGCCAAGCGCACGGCCAAAAACTTCCTGTCGCTGGAGACGGCGCCAGTGACGCTGGGTGTCATGTGCACCATCGGCCCGCTGCGCTTCATCGGCTTCCTCAATGCCTTCCGCGAACGCTATCCCGGCATCGAGGTCACTGTGATCGAAGGCGCCGCCGATCATCTCAGCGATCTCTTGCTGGAAGGCAAACTGGATATCGCGCTCTTGGCGCGGCCGCAGCCGTTCGATCACCGGCTTAAGGCGGAGCTGGTCTATACGGAGCGCTTCGGCCTCGCCTTCTCGACTGGACATCCGTTCGAGACGCGCAATACGCTGCAGCTGAGCGATGTGCGCAGCGAGCCCTATCTCGAGCGCATCAACTGCGAATACGGCAACCACATCGACGCGCTCTGCCAAAACCTCGGCTTCGAGATCAAGAGCGCCTATCGCAGCGAGCGCGAGGACTGGATCCTCGCGATGGTCGCGGCGGGGATGGGCGTATGCTTCATCGCGGAATTTTCGGCCAGCCAGCCAGGCGTCTGCCACCGGCTGGTTGTCGATCCCGAGATTGTGCGCGAAGTGTCGCTGGTGTCCGTCGCGGAGCGCTCGCCTTCGCCCGCCATCGCCGCATTCGCCAAGGCGGTCATGGAGTATGACTGGCAGATGGCGCTGGACGCCAAGGATCCAAGCGGCCTTTAGGCTAGTCCCATGCGGCTTTGGCCAGCGCGCGGTTCACTGTCCTGATGAACAGCGCCAACTTGTTTCACGCCGATTTCAAAACGTGTGTGTCGTCAAAGTCCGCGAGCTTCGGATAAGCGACAGTAGGGGCATGCGCGAGGCCGAGGACGCGTTCACGGTAACGATCGAGGCACATCCGGCGCTCACGGTCGCTGATGCGCGCTGGTGCGTGCACAAGGAACGGCTCGATCACCGTAAACCCCACAAAGTAGAGCATCCCGTGGTTGATCGGGAACAGGATTTCAGCGATTGGCCCATTCAGTCCGCGGCTCGAATAGATCGGCGGCGGTCCTCCGATCGTGACGGAACACATCGCGCGCTTTCCTGCGAAGACACCGCGATCATACCATTTGCCGCCGCCGTAGACACGGCCACCCGCCGCGAACACCCGGTCAACCCAGCCCTTGAGGATCGCCGGCAGCCCGAACCACCAGAGGGGAAACTGCAGGATCAAGGCGTCGCACCAGAAGAGTTTGTCCATCTCGGCCTGGATGTCCGGGGCGAACCCGTTATGGGCAGCCGCGTTCGCCTCCTCTGATTGCTGGCGGTAATAGTCGGCATCTCGGATGGTCGTGAAGTTGCGGCGATCTGATACCGGATTGAAGCCCATGGCATAGAGATCGGAAACAATGACCTCGTGTCCCGCCCGGGACAGTGCCGCCTGTGCTGCGCGGGTCAGGGCGCCGTTGAAGCTGTTGGGCTCGGGGTGGGCATGGACGATGAAGATGCGCATCGTGCTTCCCTATCTGGTCGACATCTTCACTTTCTGGATGCTGAAAAAGACCGCTCTGCAACGTGATCGAGCGAAAAGACGCCAGCGCCCCGGGTCAGCACGAGCAGCAGCAGCGAGGCCCACAGCAGATGCTCGGCCCAGTTTTCCGGGAAAACGAAGATCTGGATTACCGATACGACACCGAGCAGCATCAGTGCGCCAAGGCGGGACAATAGCCCCAGGAAGAGCAGCACCGAACCCGTGAGTTCCGCGGCCGTTGCGAGCGGCGCCGCGATCGACGGATCGATGAACGGCAGATTGTATTCATTGGCGAAGAGCTGCAGCGTCACCGGCCAGGATGCCAGCTTCGACTGCGCGGATTGCCAAAAGACATGTGAGACCGCGACGCGGGCCGCAAGCTGGATCAGCGAAAATGGAATGCGTTCTGGCAGCTTGATGATGCGCCGGTAGACAGCGACGAAGCCGCCTAGGCTGGTCGAGGAATGATCTGAAATTGCGGACATGATTGTCTCCATCAGTTCGAGAGGGGATGCGCGGCGATGCGCAGGTTTGTGACGAGCCCGTCGCCGAACAGGCGCACGAGCGCGGACACGAGGTTGAACGCCGGATCGAGGGCGAGGGCACGGGTTGTTGCGTGCTCCAGGCCAAGACCGTGATTCAGGGAATGCCGGAAGGCGAAATTCGCGCGATCGAGCAGAACCAGCCGGACGCTGTCTCCCGCGCGCCACAACGCCACGCGTTCGGAGCGCCTCGTCCAGGGGCTGTGGTGGTCGACGGCCGCGCCCTGCTGATGCGCTGTCCACACCGACAGGATCGACCAGTGCGAGACAATCAATCGCAGCGATGGCTGCAACAGGATATCGAGCGAAGGCCCCAGATCGGTATTGTCAAATTCCGCCAGGGTCCGAGGCGGTAGCGAGGCCACGTCGAGTGCCTCGGCAATGGCCCATTCGAGCCGCGCCGTTTCGGCGACGATAGGCATATCGGAAAGCGTGTCGATCGTCTTCAGGAAGCGCGGGAAGCCGGCGCCATAGTGCGCCAGCCGGGACTCCACCGGTGGGTGGCGCCGGATGAACTCGCTCGCCACGAAGCGGAAGAACCGTTCGTCGACAAGGCGAACCGTGACGGGAAAGACCGCCATCAGCACCGCGGTGAGCGAACTGCGCGTGTTGTTCTGATAAATGCGCAGGCGGGCCAACGGATCGGCCTTGCCGGCGGTCAGCATTTTCGCGCTGACCAATGGCTCGATGGCAAGCACGGAGCGCGCCATGCTGGTCTGCAGATGCTCAAGCGGCAGCATGGTATCCCTCCTCGATTGAGGGCAGCGCTGCAGAAGGCCGGGCGGCCCTGGCAGCTGCAAATGCGGCAAGCACTGGCATGCTCGTCGTCGTTTCGGTTTCGAAGGAAAGGGAGGTGGGCATCGGCTGCGGCGTGACTGTCGCAGTTTGTCTGGCGGCTTGCTTGCGGTTGAACATGATCGAAGCAGTGAGCATGTCGGCCCACATGGCTTCACCGAGCAGAACATCGAGAACCGGGACGTCGGTGTCCCATTCGATCAGCGTCGGGCGCGGTCCGAGCCGGTCTATGGCATGCTGGTAGAGGCTCCAGACAACCGGTGGCACGCGCGAGCCATGATCGTCGATGAGCACGGTGTCGGTCCCGACGTGATTGGTCGCATGTCCGGCAAGATGGATCTCACCGATAGCCTCTACTGGCAGCGCATCGATGAAGGCTTTTGCATCATATTGCAGATTGTGCGCCGAGACCTGGACATTGTTGACATCCAGCAACAGTCCGCAGCCGGTCCGCTCCACGAGCTCGGCCAGGAATTCGGCCTCGTTCATCGAGGAGTCTGCAAAGGCAACATAGGCGGACAGATTTTCGATCAGCACTTGGCAATTCAGCGTATCCTGGACTGTCGCGACATTGCGGGCCACGATCGCCAGGGCCTCTTCGTCGTAGCGCAGCGGCAAAAGATCGTTGAGGTAGGCGCCGTCGGCGACGCTCCACGCAAGATGCTCGGAAACAAGATCCGGCTGGAAGCGCTCGCAGACCTTGCGCAGCCGCTCCAGATGATCGGGGCTCACTCCTCGCGCGCTGCCCAGCGACAGGCCGACACCATGCACCGACAGCGGATAGGTCTGGCGCAATCGTTCCAGCGCCTCGACGCCGGCGCCATCTCCCATGTAATTCTCGGCATGAACCTCGAGCCAGCCGGCGGAAGGCCTTCGGGTCAGCATTTCACCGATGTGAGGGGAGCGGAGACCGATGCCCGCTGATGCGGGAATCGCGAGGGGTTGAAACGCACGGGGCATCGGTCTGCTCCTTTCAAGGGGTGGCTTGAAGTCTGGATGGTTCAGGCTTTCGGCTTGTCGCTGCCGCCGGAGATCTTGGCGCAGCTGCCGGCGGGCACGTAGAGCCAGGAATCCGGCTGGTTGTCGGCGGTGGCGGTGCCGGCGCAGGAATGCGTCGCGGTCTGGCAGTCGTTCTGGCCGGCCTTGACCACGCCGTAGCATTTCTCGAACGAGAAACTGGGCTTGGCGGCGGGGCCGCTATAGGCCGCCGTGGCGGCGAGCGAAGTGGCGGCTGCGAGGGCCGATCCGATGAGGGTCCTGGTATTGATCACGGTCGTGTCTCCTGGTTGCGTTTCGAGGGAAAGACTGGCCTTGCGACCTGTCTGCCAGCAGTGTCCCCGATCCGTATGCTGAGCTGAAATGCTGTCTCGGCATGGATTTGATACGCGGCCACTATGTTGAAGCGGCCACACGCAAAAAGCCCTCCGGCGGGGGCACCGGAGGGCTGGGCGCCTGCGTTCGGGAGTGTGCGAAGCAGGTGCGGCTAGGCGGGAAGGAGGCGCCTAGACGTATCGGTTCTTGCGGTCGACGGCCGAGCATTCGTCTGCGATGGAATGCTCGGCGAAAAGCCAGTCTCCGGCACGTTCGCGTCCCCGGTCACGCATGTCGGTCAGCTCACCCCAGTCGGTCCAGGGCCTCGTGAACAGGGCCGCGCCGGCGCGGTGTTGGCTGTCGAAGATGGCCTGGGTTGGGGCGCACTTCATCGCACAAGGAGTGGCGGCGGGGCGGCGATCCGCGCACGGCGTCATGAACAGTGCCGGCTTGCCCGTGACCACCAGCCGATGACCGGCATCTGACGGCAGGGCCGGCGAAGCCGAAAGATCGCCGTCGCCCCAATAGGTTTCCCCGTCGATCTCGACGGCCGGGAAGAGGAACGGGATCGTCGCGGCCGCCAGGATCGCGTCGATCGACAACTGATCGCCGGCGAAGATCTTCACGGCATCGGTGCGGGCATTGGAGGCCAGGATGCTCAGTTGCAGTGGGCGGCTCTTGTTGCGGATCACCGCAATATCGATCGACTGCTCCAGGATCGATCGCAGCGGACTTGCCGCATTGACGGTAAACATCGATGCGTGGCTGACGCGTCGCCAGAAGTTGGCGAGCGCGGTGCGCGCGCCGCGCCGGCCGCCCAGCGCCAGGCCATAGGCCAGAACAGCGGCCTCCATCGCGCCGAAGCCGGACGCGGTGATATTGCCGATGAAAAGGCTGGGTTCGTCAAGCAAGCGGTCGAAGACGCCCCAGACAAAGGCGCCGTGCGCGTCGCTCGCCAGGACAATGTCCACGACCTGCCGGTCATCCACTGTGGGTCTTGCAACGACGGCTTGGTCGGTCTCGGTTCCGGTCTGGATATGCATGTTTCAGTCTCCATCCCCAAAACGCCAGGCTGGGCGTTTGATGGAAAGACTGCCGCAACTTCTTCCGTCGGCGAAATGCCAAGGTGGCATGAACTCCATAGGCAGATTGCATTGGCTGCGATCGCCCACACGCCGCAAGCTTTTGTCAGACAGGCGGAAATCCGGGAACCTTGCTTGAACCCCGCACCAAGGCGGTCGCCTCAGCACAAAGGAGCGTGTGTCATGAGAATACGAATTGCGTGTCTGGGGGCGATTGCCCTCGGTCTTCTTGCCGGGGCGGCTTGTGCCGACCCCTTCAGCGACCTGGCAGCGTTGCCGACCTTCTATACCGACGCCGCGATGTCGACGATGAAGCCGATGGCCGGGTTCAAGAAGGCCTGGTTCGCCATGTCAAAGCACGACCGGCGGACGATGACCAAGGCGTGCAATGACCCCGCCATGAGCAAGCCTCATGCCCAATTCTGCGCCAACGTGCTCGCTCTGGGTGGTGCCAACTAGCGGCGTGCCGCCAAGGATCTGCAGGATGCAGAACCGGCATAAACTTCATACGCAGATGGCATTGGCGAGTTGCAGGCCGACTGAAGCAAAGTCCATTTCGGCAAGGAGGAACCGCAGAGTTTTAAATTGCTGCCGATCAATACCGCAGTCGTCGATGGGACGATTGCCCAACCTCAGAGAAGGATCTTACCATGAATATCAAGGCCATCTGCCTCGGCGCTTTTGCCCTTTCCGTCCTGAGCGGCGTTTCGTTCGCCGGCGCACTCGACGAACCGTCCAACATGCAACCCTTCTTCACCGACGCCAGCATGAAGACGATGAAGCCCAAGGCCGAGTTCAAGGCCGCCTGGGACGCGATGGCGAAGGACAAGCAGGGCGCGATGATGAAGGAATGTCAGGATGCGGCGATGAGCAAGCCGCACGCCGAATTCTGCGCCAACCTGCAGGCGCTCGGCGGCGCCAACTGAGCTGTTCGGGCCGCCCCGGGCAACACCGGCACCAGGACGATGGCGAGCCTCCTGCTCGCCATCGTCTCTTTCGGCGAGTCCCAGCCGAACACGATGCCTACCACGCGCGATCGCCGCGCCATGACGGACCGCTATCGACTTTATAGCGGTAGTGCATTGGCGCCGAGACAGGCTTTGCTGCACGCTCCGAAGCTACGAAAAACCTTCGTTTGCAATTCGGGACAAATCGGCATGGACATTCATCACATCCGCTACTTCCTGGCCGTGTGCGAGACGCGAAACTTCACGCGCGCCGGCGAAAAGTGCAACGTCACCCAGCCGGCGCTGTCGCGTGCGATCCAGCAGCTGGAGGACGAGGTCGGCGGCCTGCTGTTTCGCCGCGAGCGGAACCTGACCCACCTGACCGACCTGGGCGCGCTGCTGCGCCCCCGGTTTCAACAGATCCTCGACGAACTGACCGGAGTGCGGCAGGAGGCCTCGCGGTTCTTGTGCCTGGAAAATGCCAATCTCAAGGTAGGCGTCATGTGCACCATCGGTCCGCGCCGCTTCACCGGCCTGCTGGCCGAATTCAACAGGCGCCAGCAGGGCATCCAGCTGCAGTTGGTGGAAGGCGTGCCGGCTTCGCTTTCGCAACTGCTTGAATCCGGCGAAATCGATGTTGCCATCATGGCGTCCAGCAACAGTTTTCCGGAGCGGTTCGATGTCACGCCGCTGTATCGCGAGCGCTTCGTCCTGGCCTTTCCAAACGGCCATCGGCTGGCCCGCAACGACAATGTCGCCATCTCCGAACTCGACGGCGAGAATTACCTCAGGCGGCTGAACTGCGAGTATCGCGATCACCTCGCCGGCCTGTGCAATGACCGGGGCGTGAAGCTCAGGATCTCCTACGCCAGCGAGCGTGAGGACTGGATCCAGAACATGGTCTCAGGTGGTCTCGGGATTTGCTTCATCCCCGAGTTCAGCGCGGTGATCCCGGGCTTGCAGGTCCGGCCGGTCATCGACCCGGAAGTCTGGCGGGAAGTGTCTCTGGTGGTCGTGGCGGGGCGCAGGTTCTCACCAGCGGCATCTGCCTTCGTCAACAGCGTCAAGGCGCATGGCTGGCCGGAAAGTGCCTTGGCTCAAGCAATCCGCAGGACCGCGGCCTGAATAAAAATCAAATAAACTCCTGCGTTGCGCGACAGAACCTCTCGCGCACTTTCGTGCGTCGTGATCTCCGACCATAGTTTTCAGGTATCGATTTAAGAGCCAGTCAGCATTTCTCTTTCTTCGAGGCTGCCGTCACTCTCTTCCCATGCCCCGCCTCTGCGATTGGGCACTGACAAAGGAGAAATAACATGGCTTCCAAGACTATTGCATTACGGGCGCCGCTGAACCTGGCGCTGACACTCGGACTGCTTACCGCGACCGCTGCCTTTTCCGTGGCGCCGGCTTCTGCCGGCGACTGCCCTGCCGGCCAGGCGGCCACGAGCGACATCCAGGAGCATCCCAGCAAGCCGGTCGGCGTTGTCGACACGGTTCTCTCCGCGATCGACCTGAGCAGTAAGGGCGAGGCCTGGAAAGGCAACATGCTGCGCCTGCGCAAGCTCGTCGTTCAGCCCGGCGGCGTCGTGCCGTGGCATGAGCACAATGTTCGCCCCGCCAACATCCTCATCGTCGAAGGCTCGATCACCGAATACCGCAGCACCTGCAAGGTCGGCATCGAACATCCGGCCGGCGACGTGACGGCCGAATTCGGCCAACTCGCCCATTGGTGGAAGAACAACGGCAAGGTTCCGGCTGTGCTTTATTCGGCCGACGTTCTGCCGCCTGCGATGCACGACGATCACATGATGTGAACGTCGCTCTCGAGCGATCTTTTCATGACCGGCATCTGAAAGCGCGTCCTCGGGTGATCGCCCGGGGACGTGCGCAACGGGAGCTTCCTGCCATGACGACAAGCGAACACACTGGACCAGCGCGGCTTGGCATGATTGCCGCGGACAGCTGGCGCTTCGGCCTGATAGCGCTGATCGCGTTTCTGACGCTTGTCGACCTGTTCGCCACCCAGGCCATCCTGCCTTCGCTGGTGATCAAATTCGGCGTCAGTCGAGCGACCATGGGCTTCGCCGTCAATGCCAGCACGTTCGGCATGGCGGTGGCCGGCATCGCTGTCGCTCTCTTCGGGCGCGGCATAGATCGACGCAACGGCATCTGGATAAGCCTTGCGGTGCTGGCGATACCGACGACGCTTTTGTCGCTCACCGACAGCATCGTGATCTTTGCGCTGCTGCGCGTCGTCCAGGGCTTGTGTATGTCGACAGCGTTCACGCTGACGATGGCCTATCTCGCCGAACACTTTTCCGCGCGGCAGACGACCGGCGCACTTGCGGCCTATGTGACCGGCAACGTCGCCAGCAATTTCTTCGGACGGTTAATGTCTGCCGCCGTCGCCGACACGTGTGGCATCTCCACCAACTTCCTGACGTTCGCGGCTCTCAATCTGGTTGGCGCGGCCCTTGTCTGGCTCACCCTGCAGAAGACATCGGCAATGATGCGCGCTGACGCCAGGAGGGAACCTAGCCGCGCCGCGTGGAAGAGCCCGTTGATGAATGTCGAGCTGCGTGCCTGTTTCACCATCGGGTTCCTGATCCTCTTCGTCTTCATCGGCACCTTCACCTATGTGAACTTCCAACTCGTCGCCGCGCCGCTATCGCTGTCCCCGATGGCTCTGGGGCTGGTCTATTTCGTCTTCCTGCCCTCCATGCTGACCACTCCGCTCGCCGGGCGTGTTGCGGCAGGACTGGGGCCTAGGATCGGGATCGGCGCAACACTTGCGTTGGCCATCCTGGGTTTGCTCCTGCTTCTGACAAGCAGCCTGCCGGTGGTGCTTTCAGGCATGGCGCTGGTCGCCATCGGCACCTTCCTGGCGCAGGCAATCGCCACCGGGCATGTCAGCCGGACCGCGTCGCGCGACCGCGCCGCCGCGAGCGGCATCTATCTCGCATCCTACTATGCAGGCGGGCTCGCCGGCAGCTTCGTCATTGGACAGGTCTACGACCGGATCGGCTGGACCGCATGCGTGACTGTGCTCGCCGCTGTCCTGGCTTGCGCCATCGCGGTGGCGCGCGTGCTGCAAACGCCAAGGACCTGAGACCGAACGACCAAAACTAGGCAAATCCAACAAGGAGACTGACATGAACAGCTACATGAAGACCATGATTGCCGGCGCCGCCGTGCTGATGGCCGTCGTCGTCCCGGCGGCCGCTTCGGACGGTGTCGTCACGGTAAAGAGCGACTACTCGGTCGCCGAGACTGTCGCCCGCATCAGGAAGGATGTCCTCAAGAAGGGCATCAAGTTCTTCGGCGTCATCGACCAGGCAAAGCTCGGCAAGGACGCCGGCAACGACGTCAAGCCGTCGCGGCTGGTGATGTTTGGCAACCCGGCGCTCGGCACGACCTTCATCACCTCCAATCCCGAGGCCGGTCTCGACTGGCCCGTCCGCGTCCTGGTCTACCAGACCTCGGATGGAACGGTTTATGCCGCCTACAGTGATTTTGCCTGGATCGCCAAGCGGCATGGCATCACCGACCGCGAGGCCCAGTTCAAGATGGCAACCGAAGTCATCCAGTCCGTGACCTCGACGATCAAAAAGAACTGAGTGCGGATGAGGTGAAGGAGATCCGCCGCCCGTGCATGACGAGGCAGCCTGCTTCTCGCGAGAGGCTACTCGGCGGCGGACAATGCCTTCGCCCGTTCGCCGAACCACCTCTTCTGCGTGGCCTCGCGCACCAGTGCGCCAACCGCGGGCGAATGCCTGCGGCCGCGCACCGTGACAAGATTGACCTCGCGCCAGAATTCCGGGTCGGTGATCGGCAAGGGCACCACGCCCGGGTGCTTGGCGGTATGTTCGGGCATGAAACCGAAGCCAAGTCCGGCGGCGATCATCGCCAGCGTCCAGTCGTCACGATCGCTCCAATAGACCGGGCTGACGGTGACGCCCTGCTCGGCAAGGATGGCATCGGCATAGCCGGCAAACTCACAATTGTTGCGGTGGATATAAGTTTCATTGCTCATATCCTTCACCCGCACGCTACGCTGGTTGGCGAGGCGATGGTTCAGATGGACGGCCATCACCATCTGCTCCTGGAAGAGCGGAAGCGAGTGCACGTCCTCGTCGGGCACGTTCGAGGGTAAGGCATAGATGGCGGCCTCGAGATCGCCTTCGAGCAGCCTTCGCCGCAGGCTCACGGCATCTGCGTCGCAAAGATGAAGCTCGACACCGGGGTGATGCGCCCGGACGGCCGCGATCAGCTCGATGATTTCGTCCGGCGCGATCGTGCTCATGATGCCGACCTTGAGCGGTGTCTTCTTGAGATGCACATACTGCTCGGCAATCTGCTTTGCCTGGCGGGAGTTCTCGAAGACACCCTCAAGATAGGTCTCGACCATGCGGCCAAGCTCGGTCAGATGGGTGAAGCGGCGCTCGCGGTGGAAAAGCGCCCCGCCGAATTCGTCTTCGAGAAGCTTGATTGCGCGCGACAGCGCCGGCTGCGTGACGTTGCACTGCTCGGCAGCCCTGGTGAAATTCAGTTCCTTGGCAACGGCCAAGAAATATCTGACCTGGCTGATCTCCACGGCAACTCCCCTCGACGGGCGAGCATACGGCACGACCCGTGTTGCGGCTCAATCTTACTAGCTGCCCCAACGTCAAACAACCCAGCCTTCAGGTCTACATCGCCGCCGCATCGGTCAGACCGTCGGCTATCGAATCCATGTCTCAACGGCATTTCCGCTGCTTCGGGCTGCTCGCCATACTTGATCAGGATTTCTGACCTGGGCGCGAAGACCGTTGCCCGCAGTGGCTGCAGAATGGCTCTGCCGCGCCTCCAACAGAAGGAAACGACGATGCTCACAGGAAAGACGGCGCTGATAACAGGCTCGACCAGCGGCATCGGCCAAGGCATTGCCGAAGCTTTCGCGGCCAAGGGCTGCAACATCGTTCTCAATGGCTTTGGCGATGCCGATGAGATCGAGCGCCTGCGGGCAAAGCTGGCCGCCGACCACAAGGTGACCGTTCGCTACGACAATGCGGACATGAGCAAGGGCGGCGCGATCACCGCCATGATGGACAAGGCCATCGCAGAATTCGGGGCGATCGACATCCTGGTCAACAACGCCGGCATCCAGCATGTGGCGCCGATCGACGACTTCCCGATCGAGAAATGGGAAGCCGTCGTGGCGATCGATCTGATTTCGTCGTTCTATACGATCCGGCGCGCCCTGCAGGCGATGAAAGAGCGCAAATGGGGCCGCATCATCAACGTCGCTTCGGCCCACGCCCTCGTCGCCTCACCATACAAATCCGCCTACGTCGCAGCCAAACACGGCGTTGCCGGCCTGACCAAGACGGTGGCGCTGGAAGTGGCCGAGCAGGGCATCACGGTCAATGCGGTTTGCCCCGGCTACGTGCTCACCCCGCTGGTGGAAAAACAGATACCGGACACGGCCAAGGCGCGCGGGATCACCGAACAGCAAGTGATCAAGGATGTGCTTCTGGCCGCACAGCCGACCAAGCAGTTCGTAACGGTCGAGCAGGTTGCGTCGCTCTGTCTGTTTTTGGCCTCGGACGATGCGGCCTCGATCACCGGCGCCATCATGCCGATCGAAGGCGGCTGGACCGCCCACTGAAACCGGCTAGGAGGAACGCAAACGCCATGAACAAGATCTCTCGAAATCCCTCGACGTCGGAACCCGTGCCGGAGGTCGCTAGTATCGCTGAGGGTTCGGTCAAGAGACAGACCGTATTGGTGTTGCAGGGTGGCGGCGCTCTCGGCGCCTATCAGGCTGGCGTCTACCAGGCGCTCGTCGAGGGCGGCGTTGAACCCGACTGGGTCATAGGCACCTCGATCGGCGCCATCAACGCGGCACTGATCGCCGGAAACGAACCGCAGGACCGCCTGCCGAGGCTGCGCGAGTTCTGGGATGGCGTCAGCCGCAGCAGCCCGCTCGACGAGTTTTTCCGGATGATGGTTCCGAGCAACATCTTTGCCAATATGGGCACGGTGATGCGCGGCATACCGGGGTTCTTCGAACCAAACCCAAGCGCCATGTTAGGGGTCAATCGCGAAGTCGGTGTGGAGAATGCCTCCTACTACACCACGGATCCCCTCAAGCGGACGCTGGACAATTTGATCGACTTCGATTGCCTCAACAGGCGCCATACGCGGCTGACCGTTGGCGCGGTCAACGTCAACACCAGCGAACTCAAATACTTCGACACCCGTGAGATGACGCTGTCGGCGGCGCACATCATGGCGTCGGGCGCCTTGCCACCGGCCTTCCCGGCGGTCTGCATCGACGGCGAACCCTACTGGGACGGCGGCATCTATTCGAACACGCCCATCGAGGTCGTCCTGGACGAGCGCCCACGGCGCGACGCGCTGATCTTTGCCGTCAACATGTGGCAGCCGCGCGCGACGGAGCCGAAATCGATCTGGCAGGTCATGGGGCGGCAGAAGGATCTCCAATATGCCAGCCGCGGCAGAAGCCACGTTGCCCGCCAGGAGCAATTGCATCGCCTGCGCCACGTCGTGCGCGAAATGGGAAAGCTGGTTCCCGAGGAACGACGCGAGGATCCGATGTTCAGGGAACTCGCATCCTATGGCTGTCCCTCTGTCATGCATCTCGTTCGGCTGCTTTCGCCACGCCTGGATGGCGAGGACCACACCAAGGACATCGACTTCACGCGCGCCGGCATCCGCACGCGCTGGCAGGCGGGATACGAACATGGCCAGCGCGTGCTCTCGGAAAAGCCGTGGGAGTGCGAGGTCGACATGCTGCAGGGCATCGTCATCCACGAATCGCAGGAATGACCGGCCAGGGCCTCGGAAACGACGGAGAATACGGATGCAGATCATCACCCCCGGCATGCGGCTCGTCCCCGAGGCAGTGCTTGCCAACGACGCGGCTCTTTTCCGCACGATTCCAGAGACGCCTTCCCATGTGGACACATCACTGCATCGCGTGGTCATCGTCGGCGGCGGCGCGGGCGGGCTGGAGCTGGCGACGCGTCTTGGCCGCAAGTTCGGCAAGCGACGGCTTTCCGTCACGCTTGTCGACCGCAACCGCACCCATATCTGGAAGCCGCTGCTGCATGAGGTGGCATCCGGCGCCTTGAACGCGTCACACGACGCTGTCGAATACATCGCCCATGCCAGCCGGCACGGCTATCGATACCGCATCGGCGAGGTCGTCGGTATCGACCGTGCCAAACGCCAGGTCTTTGTCGCGCCCAGCTTTGACGATGACGGTCGACAGGTCATCCCGCCGCGCGTGCTGGGTTACGACACGCTGGTCATGGCCGTCGGCAGCGTCAGCAATGACTTCGGCACGCCTGGTGCCGCGCGCCACGCCATTTCGCTGGATACGGCGGAGCAGGCCGCCCGTTTCAACAAACGCATGATCGACGCGTGCCTGCGTGCCAACGCGCAATACGAGCAGCTGTCGCCCGGCCAGCTCCATTGCGTCATCGTCGGTGCCGGAGCCACCGGTGTCGAGCTGGCTGCGGAACTTCACAAGTCGATGCGCGAGATTGCTTCGCACAATCTCGACAACATCGACTTCGAGAGACTGATCCGCATCACCATCGTTGAAGCGGGGCCACGGATCCTTCCGGCCCTGCCGGAGCACATCGCGCAGGCTTCCGCACGTTTGCTCGTCAAGCTCGGCGTGCAGATACGGTGCGGCATCAGAGTCAGCGAGGTGAGGGAAGACGGCATCAGGCTCGGTGAAAAACTGTTCGTGCCGGCCGAGCTCGTGGTCTGGGCGGCCGGGATCAAGGCGCCGGATTTCCTGAAAAAGCTTGATGGCCTCGAAACGGATCGCATCAACCGCCTGGTCGTGGATGAGACACTCCAAGCTGGGGAGGACGAAAACGTGTTTGCAATCGGCGACTGCGCAAGCTGTGTTCTGCCTGGCGGAGGCGAGCCATTGCCGCCGCGCGCTCAGACCGCTCATCAGCAGGCCGATCACCTGGTCAAGGTGATTGCCGCGCGCCTCGAAGGACGGGCCGCGCCGGCTTTCCGCTATCGAGACTATGGATCCCTTGTTTCGCTCGCCGACTACGACTCATTCGGCAGGCTGATCGGCGGGTTGAAGATTGAAGGTGTGCTCGCCCGGCTGGTGTATCGCTCGCTCTACAAGCTGCATCTCAAGGCGGTGCACGGCCTCGCGAAGACCACCCTGGATTCGATTGGCGAGATGGTGGCGAGGCGCACCAGGTCTCGGATCAAGCTCCATTGAACCTCAGCGGGCGGCGCGATGAAAAAGTATGATGTCGTGATCCTTGGCGGTGGCAATGCCGGGATGGGCGTGACGGTGGCAACTCGTGCTGCCGGGCTATCGGTGGCGATGATCGAGGCACGCGAGCTCGGGGGCACTTGCCCCAATCGCGGATGCACACCGAAAAAGGTGCTCGTTGCGGCCGCCCATGCGCTCCACGAGATCGAACGGGCCGATAGGCACGGGATTGCGATAGGCAGGCCGAGGCTCGACTGGCGAGCCCTGATCGAACGCGAAAAAGACATTATCGACGACATTCCGTCCCGGCTGTCCGGATTGATGGCCAAGCGCGGTGTCGATGTCATCGTCGGCGAGGCCTCGTTCATGGGCAGCAATGCCATCGGCGTCGACGGCCGTAAGCTTGAAGCCAGCAGCATTGTCATCGCAACCGGTTCGAAGCCGCGATCGCTACCAATTCCTGGCGCCGACCACATGACGATTTCCGACGATGTCCTCAATGATCCGGTGCTCCCTCATGCAGTCGTGTTCGTCGGAGGCGGCGTCATCGCCTTCGAGCTAGGCCACGTTTATGCGCGCGCCGGCGTTGACGTAACGATCCTCGAAGCCTTGCCGCATCTTCTGGGGGCATTCGACGCAGATGCCGTGGCCCAGATCCGCAGCGAAAGCGAACGCATAGGGATTCGGGTCCGCACGCTTGCCTGGGTCAAGAAGATCGAGAAGGCCGAAGGACGACTACGCGTCACCTTTGTGGCGGATGGCGTCGAGCGGGCAGTGGACGCGGACAGGGTTGTGAATTGCGCCGGGCGTGTTGCCAATGTCGAGGGGCTCGACCTTGGCGCTGGTGTCGTCGTGCATCGCGAAGGCCGTATCGAGATCGATGACCATCTGCGTTCGCGGTCGAACCCTGACGTCTATGTCTGCGGGGACGCGGTGTGGAATTCTCCGCAGCTTTCACCTGTCGCAACTTACGAGGGTGGTATCGTTGGCCGCAATATCGTCGACGGACCGAGACACCGGCCGGACTATGGCCAGATACCATCGGCGCTCTATACCGTCCCTGCCTTGGCGGGTGTCGGACTGACAGAGGCCAAGGCGAAAGAGCAAGGACTTGGGGTGAAGGTCCATGTCAACGACATGCGCGGCTGGCTCTCCGCCAGGACCTATGCCGAGACAGTGGCGTGGTCGAAGATCATCGTCGAGGAGGCCACCGACAGGATCGTTGGCGCTCACATTGTCGGCCATGCCGGCGAAGAGCTGATCCATCTGTTCGCACTTGCCATGAAGCACGGCATCACAGCATCGCAGTTATCCGACATGGTCTACGGCTTCCCGACCTTCTCTTCGGATATCAGGAACATGATGTAACGAATTGAGGGGAGGCCGCGAACAGAATACGAACCCTGTCGCCTCGATGCATGTTGGGCATCGAAACGATGCAAGGAAAGCATGGCCCTATCCGAGGGGGGCCAATGATAGGGTGCACGCAGTCCATGAAAGTGCAGAAATGGCCGCCGACGAAGAGGCAATGACATTTGAACAGTCCGTCCAGGCTGCCATTGAACTTGATGCGTCCCTGAACGAGCGGTTGGCGGTGATTGCCGCCGCGGTGCGTCGCCTGAACGCGGATTTCGCCGATGCCGTTGACCGCCTGGTGGCGCGTCTGGAGGAACAAGGGGCAGGCGCCATGGCGCCGGCGCCAGGCGACATCATGCCGGGGTTCCTGCTGCCTGACGACGAGGGCAGGCTGGTCAGTCTGGCCGACGTCTTGCAACGGGGGCCAGCGGTGATCACCTTCCAGCGCGGGCATTGGTGCCCCTATTGCCGCTTGAACGCGGTTGGCATCGTCGAAGCCCAGCACGAGATTGCCGCCCTCGGCGGCCAGGTCGTGGTGATCATGCCCGAACGGCGCAAGTTTGCGAAGGCGATGAAGGCTGCGGTCGGGGCGAGGTTCCCCTTCCTGACCGACATGGACAATGGCTACGCCCTGTCCCTCAACCTAGCGATCTGGGTCGGGGCGGAGATGGAGCGGCTGATGGGCCTTGGCCTCGATCTCCCCAACTATCAGGGCAATAGCAGCTGGTTCCTCCCGATCCCGGCAACCTTCATCGTTGGGACGGACGGGATCATCACCGATCGCTTCGTCGATCCCGACTACCGGCGACGCATGGAGATCGACGACCTGATCAACTCGCTCAGACGGGCTCGCTGACACCAAAAGACGACCAGTCCGTCGATCGCAACAGGTTGAGCAAAGTCGTGGCCACGGGCGAACGATGTCTGCCGGCGACCGCGTAGACGGAGACGACCCGCGAGATATCGACATCACGAAGCTTGAGTCGGCGGATATTGGGCGTTCGCGGTGCTGTTACGGAGACAAAGCCCACCCCGGCGTTGGCCTCCAGTAGTGCCAGCAGGTCGTGGTCGGTTTCGACTTCATGCGCGGTGCGAGGCGTCAAGCCTTTCGCTGCGAGGCATCGCGACAGCTCATCGCTCGTTTCCCAATCGATACGGCTGAGCACAGGCTCCCCGGCCAGTTGGCTCAATGCGACATCGGCCTCGTTGCGACGGGCAAGCGGATGATCCGAATTGACGACGAGCTCAATGCCCTCCTGGAAGAGTGGCCATGTGTCGAGCCGGTCCCAGGCCTGCCCCAAGGGCCCGGCGACGGCGAGCTCGACCTCGCCGTTCTTGAGGGCTTCGACGACAGCAGTCGGCGAGCCACGGTTGATCTTGAGATGCACTCCAGGATAGGCGCGGAAAAGTTCCGTGAACGGCGATACCAGCAGCGCAATGTTGACGCTGTTGGAAATGGTGACGTTGAGAGGCGCCACGTCGCTGCTTTGCACAGCCTTGGCGAGCGACTTGGCGGAAGTGGCCGCGTCGTAGCACTGTTGCAGTAGAGGAAGCATACGCCGGCCAAGCTCGGTGAGATGAGAATGCTGGCGCTCGCGCCGAAGGAGTTCTCCACCCAATTCATCCTCAAGGGTCTTTATCGCGCGCGTCAGGGCAGGTTGAGTGACGTTGCACTCTTCGGCTGCCCTGGTGAAGTTCAACGTGCTGGACAGGGCCAGAAAATAGCGGACCTGCTGCATTTCCATGAATTTTCGCCCCCTCAGCGAAATCCGATTCGTCAGGCATAGCTAATTTGTGTCTATGCTAGCGCAACAGGGGGCCTAGGCAAAGGCGCGTCCCGCGCCACGCGGTGACTACCCATAGACCGACAGGCGAGGTCATTTCTCCGGACGTCACAGTGTTACAAAATGTCTCGTAAGATATTGATTTTATTATAGATAGCCAGAGTTCAATCCTCTCTCGCAGCACCAGATTTCCCTGGTTCCTGAATTGACCCTCTTTGGCGCCGCCGGCTGCTGTCAGCTGTGGAGGTGCGTCAGTTCAAACCCGGCGTCATCCTGGGCGTCGGACATGTGCTGTTCGGCGGACCGGAACATGTCCGAGAACTCCATTTCGCTCTCCAGCATCACACCGCCAACCTTGATGGTGAGGACATCCTCGGTGCCTTTTGGCGCGAAGTAGACTTGCGCGATGCGCGTGCGGATACGCTCGCCGATCTCCTTGGCCTCCGCTTCGGTGGCGCCCGAGAGGAAAACTCCGAACATCGAGGCCCCGATGCGTCCGATCAGGTCCTCCTCGCGCACCGACGACTGGATGGTCGAGACGATGAGCCGCAAGGCCTCGTCGCCCCATTCAAGGCCGAAGCGCATGTTGATGGACCGTAGATGTTCGGGATGGATGATCAGGAAGGCGCCCGAGCGCGGTCCTGGCCCCGATCGCCTGGCTGCCCGTCGCTCGACCATCGACGTGAAGACCGGCCCGTTCAGGCAGCCCGTCAGCCTGTCATACGTCCCGGATCTGTTGAGTTCCTGCCGGTAGCGGTGGATTTCGACCCGATTCCAGCCGACCAGCGCGAAAAGCGGCAGGCCGATGATCACCGGCAGCAGTCCCGCGGTGATCATGCTGCGGGCGAACGGCGTCAGCGCGTCGCTGAACAGGAGCAGGTAGTTGAGGCCAAGGGAAAGGCCGAGGCTCCCGGCGGTTCCCAGCAATGTCAGCCACGCGACCTGCTTCCAGGGCCGGGCAGTGGTGGTCGCCATTGGTCTCGTCATCGGCCGATCTCCTGTCAGGCCGGCTGGTATAAGGCCTGCCTGCCGTAATTTCGGTTTCGCGGAACTGTACAATTTGATGGAAAAAGGCCGAATGGTGTTTTTCCATACCGGGACGAAGCGGGTTTGCGAAAAACCCCGCGTTTTGACGATCAACTGCTGCCTATCGCGGCGGTCCGAAGATACCCATCCCGGCATTCCTGGCAATTGTTTCCGCCTTGCCATAGATACCGCCGGGCAGCGCCGTCGCCCAGCCATTGGACACCAGCCAGGCGCCGACATCCTGCTTGCCCAGCCGGCATGATGCTGCGATGGCAAAGCGCTCGGTTTCCGGCGGCAGGAAACAGTTAAGCGCGCGCCCCCGCAGCCAGGCATTGAAGGCCGCGCGAGCCCGCTGGCCGCAGGGCCAGACCTCGTCGCGAAACGAACAGGTCTGGTCCACGCCGATGTCCAGAGCTCCGCTGATCGCCAGTTTCCATCCCATCGATTCGAAAGTCGCCGACGACGTTGCAATCGGACGGTAGAGCAGGGTTTCGCGCCAGTTTTGCGGCATGGGCGTTTTGGGGCGGATTGCTAGGCCGAGTTCGCCGAGCGGCGGCCGGGCTTCGACCCGCTCGATTTCCGACACGTCGACCGGTGGCGGGGCGACAAGGCTCTCGGCAATCCGCCGCGCCGGTTCCCGCAACTGTCGGTCGGGAATGGCCGCGGTTGCCGGGGGTGCTTGCTTGCCGGCAATTTCCAGGGATGGCGCAGGGACGGGCCGGTCGAGAGAAAGCAAGGCTCCGGCCCGCATGATCAGGACAATTCCGAGCACGAGCTCGAGGCCCCCGATCGCGATCACCAGGCGGGCATGCCAACCCATCAGGCCGGCGCGGCGTTCGCGCGATGACCCGCCGGCGGCCGGTCAGAAACCCGACGTCGATTTGGCAACCAGTTTGAGCGCACCCTTTTCTATCCGATAGAATGGCATCGATCTTTGGCTGGAACCGTCAGCGCGAAAACGGAACAGACCTGTCGATCCGCGAAACCCGTTCGGGTTTTCGAGGGTCTGTTTGCTGAAGCCGTCGGGTCCGACCGCGCTGGCGATCCCTGCCGTCAGGGCAACCATATCATAGGCATAGGCGACATTGACGTCGGCAGGGTAGTTGTATGTCGTCCTGAAGCGGTCGGCGATCGGTCCGGTTTCGCCTGGATCGAGCGTGGCGATGTATGCCCCCTCGAACAGTGGATCTATCGGGCGCTCCAGCCAACGGTCGGTTCCGACGACTGAAACCGCTTTCCTCGGAATGCCCTTTGATTTGAGGGCGGCAAGGACGGGCGCGGGGCTGGCATCGCCGCTGGCAACAATGACCGCGTCGGGAGCGTCGACGAGTGAGCCCATCTGGTCGACAGCCTTGGTGCCCCCGTCGCCGGCCGAATAGGGCAAGGTGACCGCGAGCGTCGCGCCATAGATGCTGAGGCCGTTCGCCACCCGCTTCTCCACGGCGCTGGCGTTCGAGCCTTCCGCGACAAGCAACACGAACTTCTTGCGGCCTTTCGCGGCGAGCCCCGCGGCACCAGCCGCGGCGCTGTCGGCTTCGCTGAGGCGCACGGCATAAACCCCGGCGCTGCCGGCGAAATTGTCGGCAAGCGCCAGAACCAGAGGGCGCGTCGAGCCGGACAGCGTGGCAATATGCTGGGCTGCCGGCAGTTCAGTCGGGCCGATGACGACCTTGGATCCCGTCGTTATGGCTTGCACGGCCAATTTGCCGGCCTGCGCGCTGTCGCCTTTCGTGTCCTCTATCGTCAGCGTCAGCAATCCATTGCCGATATCCGTCATCGCCAGCTTGGCGCCGTCGAGCATCTTCCTGCCGGTTTCCCCCGACGTCCCGGAAGCGGACAAGGGCAGCAGCATCGTGACTTTGGCCGAACCGGTACCGAGCGACTGGCTCGCCTGGGCCGGACTGGTGCTGGCGGCGCCATTCTGTCCCGCAGGCGCGGCGACCGCGGCCGGATCGAGCACTTCGGAAACGCCGCCTTTCGACTGGCAGCCCGATAACGGCACGGCGAGCGCCAGGGCTATCGCCCAGATCTGCGGACTGCGGCCCTGTCGGACAGCTTCCATGATTGGTCCACCCCGTCTGCCGCCGGATATTTCCCGGTCTGGTCCTCAACTCATGTTAGGGCGGACTTGCCGCGCCGTCTTGCTGTTATTCAACCGTCGACAGCCGGGAGTCGGCGCCTTGACGCGCCTGGCGGCGCGATAGTCGGTAGCATTTCATCTGTCGTGGCCCGGGTACGAACACGCCGCGCACGCAATCGGCACCGGCCCAGCCAGTTGGCGCCGGCCTGCGCGGCAGACAGATCAAGGCTGAACAGGGCGATCGTTGCGGCGATCGCCCATGGAATTGATCCGTCTGATGTCATGATGGCCAACAGGCGCGGCTCATCCGGTCAGTGCATGTACTCGACCATGCGATCGTGGAAACACTCGCATTTGTTGAGCGTGTCTTCGTCCTTGTAGTTCGTCTTCAGATAGCCATAGGCCATGCCGCAGGCGACCTTGGCTTCCGAAGCCCAGACGAAGGCAGGCCGGGATGAGTTGATCCATTCCGAGCTGTTGGCGACGGCAACCGATTCGTCCATCAGCTTCACCACCTGCTGCTTGAGGTCGACGATGTTGTCGTTCAGGACCAGGTTGGACGTCCCCACGACGCGGCAATAGTCGCCTGTTGGCCCTTCGATGATGTCGGCGGCGAAGCTCGCCGTTCCAGCCAGCAGCAGCAGCGCGGCCGAAGCCAGCAATTTTGTACAACGCTTCATTTAAGTCCCTCTCCAAACCGCCATTTTATTCTTCGCTAATATATAGCACGCCAGCTCGGCCACGCATAAGTGCTAAATCGTGGCCGTGTGCTGCACGTGGTTCGAGTCGTCGTAGAGAATGTTGATCGTTCCAGCGGCAGGCGCGTTTTGCAGAACGGCAACATCCACGAAGTTGGCCGCGTTGCCGGAACCGCTGGTGTCGACGCTCACAGTACTGGTCGCGCTGTTGTAGTGCACGTAGTTGCTGATGCTATTGGCTGGCGCCGTGTCGAACAGCGCGCTCAAGTCGATCTTGTCGCCCTCGCCGCCATGGTAGTCGGCGATCAGATCCTTGATATCGAGATGGTCGAGCTTGAACGTATCGGCGCCTGCGCCGCCGGTCAGTATGTTGTAGCCCGGAGCAGAGATGAGAAGGTCGTCGCCCGGTCCGCCCGACAGGATATTGGGATCATAGGCAGCGTCACCGGTGAGCGTGGCCTGGTGCCCATCATTGGCGTCGACAACGATGTCGAAGCCATGGCTGGCCTTGTCGCCGTCGCCATCCACGACATCGACGTTGAAATGCAACCCGACGTCATGCGGTATCTCGGTGGCGGTTGTCACACTGGTGGTGGTACCGCCAACAAGCAGTCCTGTATTGCCGGTATTGATAATTGAGACACCATACATCAGGCTGGCCGAGCTGATGTCCAGAACGCCGTTGACAATGTTCATGCTACCCTGATCGTGGGCAACTCCGTTCTGATCATAAGTGACTACACGAACAGCGTAGCTGCCTGTCATTGCATCGCCGTTGGATCCCTGCAGGAAATTGATCGTGACATGGTCCATGCCAACTGCGGTCGTTGGATGAGTTGAAGAGTTTTTGTCGCCATCTCCCTGAAGAAATTTTAGCGTTATCGACTCTTTATTGTCCAGGGTTTGACCAGAACCTATGCCCAAACCATGGTTGTTCGAGTTTATGGTGGCCTGACTGCCAAGGTTTAGGCCTGAAGTCCATCCTGAATTACCAGTGAATAATATATCAGTGTGGAGGGGGGTTGGTATATTATTCTTTACGGCTATTTGCTCAAGATACAGGCCGTAATTATTGCCGCCAAAGCTCCCGGCGTTGAGTGCTGTCGTATCTGTTACCACTATCGTGGGTACAGGATTGATCACCTCGAAGTTGTAGGTGCCATCCGCCTTCATCGTGACCGTGAAGTAAGGTTGCGTACCCGCGGCGTCGAAGAACGCCGTGTATTTGGCCGTGCCGGTCGCAGCGTCGTAGGTCGATGTTGAATGGTCGATTTGTGATATGCTCGCCTGATTGGCCAGCGAAATCGCAATCGTCGACAGTCCGTCGGCACCAGACGTATATGTCCAGTCGCCGGCATGCGCGCCAGCAGCGTTGGCAACGATCTGGCTCTCGATAGAGGCGATCTTAGGTACATCATCGACGACATCGACCTTCACCGTTCCGGTCACCGTGTTGCCGTTGGTGTCCTTCGCCGTGTAGGTGAAGCTCTCCGCGCCGGTCAGCGTGTTGGCGCCCTGCACCGCACCGCTGTTGAACGGCGATGTCAGCGTGTAGGTCCAGGCGCCGTTGGCCTGCAACTCGAACACGCCATGCGCGGTCGTGGTGCTGATCGGCGTGTAGGTGATGCCGGTGCCGGTGACGGCGAGTTGGCCTGTGACCGTCTCCAGCGGGCTCGTTGGATTGGACCCCGTCACCGAACCATGCGTCAGGTCGGAACCCGTGGTGGTGGTGTCGAGCGCGGCTTCGTTGACCTGGCCGGTCTGATTGACGGGGGTCAGCGTCACGTTGTTGACGGTGATGTCGAGCGTTACGGTCGAGGTGTCGCCGTCGCCGTCGGTGATGGTGTAGACAAAGTGGTCGACCGCGTTGGCGGTGACCGCGTCGGGATTGGCCTTGTAGGCGTAGGAGCCGTTGGCGTTCAGCACCAGCGTGCCGTACTGGCCTGCGATGCCGACGCCGATGCCGCCGCTCACCGGATTCAAGACGTTCGAGCCGGTGGCCACGCCGGTCACCGCGCCGCCGGCGGCAAAGCCGTCCGCACCGGCCACGTCGTTGGCCAGCACGCCGGCTGCTGCGTTGACACTCAGCAATGCGCCTTCCGTTACGCTGTTGGTGTCGGCATGCGCAACCGGCACGTCGTCGACGATGACGATGCTGATGGTGCCGTCGCCGTGGGTCCCGCCGATGCCGTCAACCGCGACGGCAACGCTGTCGGGCAGCGTGTTGTTGCCGTTGCCGGCAGGGTGGGCCTGCGCGGCATTGAGCGTGTAGCTGTAGGCGAAGGTGGCTTCCGTGCCGGCTCCCGCCGGCGTCACGCCGGTGATCGTCAGCGTGCCTTCACCCGTGTTGATGGTCTTGCCGAGCCAGTCGGACAGCGTGTGGGTCTCGGTGCCGATGGTCACGTCCTTGATGCCGTCGGTGGCGGTGACCTTGAACGTGCCGGTGTCGGTCTCGCTGGTGTCGGCAACCGAGGTCAGGCCGTGTTCGTAAACGACATTGGAAGCGCCACCGGCATTGGCGTCGTCGCTCGGCGTGACCGTGACGGTCGAGCTGTCGTGGGCGCCATTGATCTCGAAGGTGATGGTCTTGCTGTCGGCGTCGCTGTCGTGATCGGTTAGCGTATAGCCGAGCGACACGTTGATGGTATCGCCGGTCTCCAGCGCCTGCGTCGCGGGCTTGCTGTTGTCCAGCACGAAGCTCCAGGTGCCGTTGGCGTTCTGCGTCAGCGTGCCGTAGTCGGTCAGGTTGACAGCGCCACCGTTCAGCATGGCGGTCGCCGTGCCCCAGTTCACTGGGCTCGCTGCTGCCGGGCCATCGGCGCCGAACGTGTTGTTGTAGTCGGTCGTGACGTTGCCGCCGACGGTGGTCGCGGCGCCGTCCTCGGTCAGCGCGCCGGCATTCGCATTGTGCGCAACCGGCACGTCGTCGACGATCTGAACCGACAGTGTGCCGGGAGCCGAGACGTCGCCGTCCGTGTCGGTGACCGTCACCGTCATGTTGTCGAAGATGGAATTGTTGTCGGCGCCTGCCGGATGCTGCTCGCTATGCTCAAGCGTGTAGCTGTAGCTTACCTGGCCGGTCGCGGCGTCGTAGCCGTTGATGGTCAGCGTGTTGCCGAGCGGCGTAGTGATGTTGATCGGCGCCGATGCGCTGTTGGCAAGCGCGGCACCCGAAATCACCTGGCCGTTGACGGTCAGCGAACCGATTCCGTCGGGCGAGGAAATGGCGAAGGTTCCGGTGTTGATCTCGCTGGTGTCGGCAACCGACGTCAGGCCGTGTTCATACACGATCGTGTCGCCGCCGCTGGTCTCAGGGTTCAGGTCGAGGATCGTCGGCGTGGAATTGGGCAGCAGGCTCGGGAACAGTTCGCGATGTTCCGGCTGGCCGAACGCAAGATCCGTCGGCGGCAACAGCGCCGACAGGCCGAAGCCGTCACCGATACCGCCAGGGGGAACCGAGAAGTCTCCGCCGGCACTCGAGGGTGAACCGCCGGCGCCTGCCGATATCGATCCGTCGGCGCCGAAGGCGACGTCGACATGACTTGCTTCCAACGCCGCGATCAAGGCAACGCGCGGCACTTCGACATCGCCGATGATGAAGGTCGGCACGTTGAGGGCGCCGTCCTTGATGACGATCACCGAACCGTCCGCCTGCTCGAGCACGAGGTTATGGCCATCGACCTTGATGTTGTCGATCGAGACGTTGGCCGGAAGCTTCACCACATGGTTGGCGTCGGCCACATATTCGTGCGGCGCGGCTGCCGCCGGGGCCTTGGCTTCCGCGGGTGCTTCCGGTTTGACGGGCGTGCCGTTGCCGACATCGACGGGAACCGGTTCAGCGGCGGCCGGAGCCGCCTTTTGCGCCGGGTTGGCCTCCGCGACCTGCGCCTGCGACGGCAGGCCGTTATGTTCAGAGTGCTCGTCCCAGGAATGAGAGACGGTGTCCAAATCGTTACTGGTGGTCATAGCCAAACCCCTTCGGTATTTCCCGGAAAGAGACATGGGCCACTTCTACTTTGCAACTATCCCGCAATCTGTTTCATATATTATGATATGCGGGCCTCGGCATTTTTTATGCGTGGTAAACTCGAAACATATAACCTGATATACATTGGCCGATGTGCAATCCGCTTGGCGGGGTCCGGCCTCGGTTGCTTGGCAAATGGAAGTATAAATTTGTGTAAAATTTTACACAAAACAACTGACATGAAGTACAGGAAATTTATCCACCTTCTTTTCCAATAATTTGAGACGAGATTGGTAGCGTCCACAGTCAAAGGTGGGCGTTATGACAAAAGAAAAATCTGCCCTGGGGGCAAGCGGGCTCAAAGCGCTGCTGCTGGCAATCGGCATTTTCGGCCTGTCGCATCCATCGTTCGCCAGCACGGTCCCAGCCGGCGCCGATCGTGTCGATTCGCTGCTGGCGAACGTCGAAACGCCTCCTGTCCTCGGGGGCATTTCGCTGCTGCGGCGGCAGCCTTGGCAGCCGGCCTCGGCCTACAGAATAGGCATGGTTCTCGGCAGCTACGGTCCGGCCACCAGCGGTCAGGAAACCGGCCTTTCGACGGCGCAAGGCAATGCCGGGATCGATCCCATCCAGACGGCGGCGATCATTCCCGGCGTGTTCGGATCGGTTGCGCTGTCCATGCATAATTTTCCGGTTTCCGCGCGTTGGGCACCGGTCTACAAGGCAATCGTCGACTGTTCCGCGGGCACTGCGTGCGACGGCAAGAACAGCATCTTCACCGCGATCGTCAACGCCGCCAAGGACAAGCGGTTTGTCGACAAGCTGTCCTTCATCAACTCAAGCATAAATCACGCGATCGCCTACAAGAAGGACAGCGTGGTTTACGGCAAGCTCGACTACTGGGCCAAACCTTCCGAAATTCTCGAGCGGCGGGCGGGCGACTGCGAGGATTTCGCCATTCTCAAGATGGCGGCGCTGCTGCGTGCCGGCATTCCGGCGCAGAGCATGTCGCTCGTCGTCTTGCAGGATCGCAAGCGTGGTTTCTTTCATGCCGTGCTGTCTGTCAGCACCGGCAGCGGCGTCTTCATTCTGGACAGCCTGAGCAACGTCGTCTCGCGCGACAGCGATCTTCCAGACTACGTGCCATTGTACTCGTTCAGCACCGACCGAGCGTGGATCCACGGCACCAGGCCCGGCGCGGCCCAAGTCGCCGATATCAAGGGCGGACTTGCGACGGTCGCACCTGGCGAGGGCCTGCAGCCATAGCATAGCCAAGCGACGCACCCGGTTCGGCACGCCTTCGCTCTCATGTCTTCTCCCCAGAACTGGGGTCACTTTCGGGCGATATGCATTAGCCGCCGAAGACGAAGGCCATCAGCAGCTCCGGCTCGAGCACCGGCGCCCGCGCCGCATTCAATTGCCCCCGGTAGCGGCGGTCGCCCGCGCCGATGACGAAACCGGTGGCGACCGGCGTTTCGCCATTGGCGTCGAGCCGCGCGAATATGTCAGCGACATTGAGATCCAGGGCAAGCTTCAGGTCGTGGCGCGCATCTTCGCTTGGCGCGACCGGCAATTGGCGCCTGACCAGCTGCTGGAACGGCGCGTTGAAGGTCAGGATCCTCTTCGACGATGAGAGCGCAAAAGCCGGTGACGGGCAGGCGACCAGAATGGCGTTGATCGTCTTGATCGACGCAAGCCTTCGCAAGGTCTGGTTTTCGTCGGCCAGTCCGCGCATGCAGGCCACCCGGATTGCCGATGTCAGGTTTCCGGTGTGGGCATGGCTGTCGGCGATCTCGTCGATCAGCATGCCGATCGTGCATTTGCGGCTTTCGGCCATCTGCTTCAGCGCGGTCCAGAACGCCCGCTCCAGACGAATGCCGCGTCGCGTGCCGCCACGTGCCACGACCCGGAATTCCAGCCCGAAATCCTCTGTCGCCATGGGCGGCAGCAGCTGCTCGCGATCGGCGGCGGGAGACGTGACGCTATCGTTCACTCATTGCCTCCTCGCGTGCCTTGTTGATCGGCTTCAGCAGATAGGTGAGGATGGTTTTGTGTCCGGTCTTGATATCGACCGAACAGATCATGCCGGGGATGATCGAATAGGTCTTGCCATCTCGCGTCAGCGTCGACCTCTCGGTGGCGACGCGTACCTGGTAGTAGGGCTCGCCCGTCTTCTGGTCGACCAGGCTGTCGGCGGTGATGTTGGAGACCTTGCCCTCGATACCGCCGAAGATCGAGAAATCATAGGCGGTAATCTTGATCAGCGCGTCCTGGTCCGGCCGGATGAAGGCAACATCGCGCGGTGAAACCCGCGCTTCGACCAGCAGCGTCTCGGATGTGGGCACGATGCCGGCCACGACCGCGCCGGGCTGCACGAAGGCGCCGACCGTGTTGATGTCAAGCGTGTTGACGATACCGTCGACAGGCGAGCGGATGTCCGTGCGCGCCACCTTGTCGGTGGCGCCGCGTATGGTCTCATCGACGACCGAAAGATCGGCCAGCGCCTGGGTCAGGTCGCTCAGCGCCTCCTGTTGCAGCTGCAGGCCGAGCTCGTTGACTTGAAGCTGGGCTTCGGTGATGGCCGCCTTGGCTTTCTTGATGGATTCACCGGCGAGGTTCAGCTGCCCATGCAGTTCGGTCTGCTCCCGCTCGACGCGGATCTGCTCGGTCCTGGCCATCAGCCCCTTCTTGACCATGGATTCGACCAGCGCCGTTTCCCGGTCGCTGACTTCGAGATTCTTGGTGAGGCGATCGAGATTGGCGTTGGCTTCGTCCAATTCGTTCAGGCGCTGATCGAGACGCGACTTGAGGACCGACAGCTTGACCTGGAAGTTGTCACGGCGCGCAACGAGCAGTTTCTGCTCGTTGTCGCAGATTTCCGGCGCGACCTTCTGAATTTCGGCCGGACAGGGAAATGGACCTTCTATATTGCCGGTCTGCTCGAATTTCAGCCGTGCAATGCGCGTCCGGAGCGCCCTTGCCTTGGCCTGCTGCTCGCCGAGGCTGGACGTGTTCATCGTGTTGTCGAGGCGGATGATGAGATCGTTCTTCTTGACGATCTGCCCGATCTTCACGGCAATTTCCTGAACGACGCCCGGCTCGCTGGCCTGGATGATCTGGGTCTTGGAAGCCGGTATGACCTTGCCTTCGCCGCGCGCGATTTCGTCGACCTCGGCAAAGGACGCCCAGGCGACGGAAGACACAAACAGTGCCCCTATGATGAACAAGGACGCCGACGCGAAAAGCGGCGGCCGGTCTTCCCTTGCAAGCATGTCCTACAACCCCAACGCATTGAATGCGTTCAATAAGTCTGTTTTTCAGGTGCTTGTTTTCTGCAGCGCCTGTATCACTTGGTCCTTTGGTCCATCGGCAACGATCCTGCCTTGCTCGATGACGATAAGACGGTCGGCCAGTTCGAGCATGCTGAAGCGATGCGTTGAAACGATCAGCGTCGTGTTCCGGTCGAAAGCCACTTTGAGCTGCTTGATCAGCTGCCGCTCGGAAGCCAGGTCCATCGAACCCGACGGCTCGTCCAGGAAGACGATTTTCGGTTTGGTCAGCAACAGACGGGCAATCGCCATCGTCTGCCTCTGACCGCCCGAGAGATTGGTGCCGCGCTCGCCGACATTCATGTCGTAGCCACGCGGGTGACGGGAGACGAAATCGTCGACGCCGGCAGCCTTTGCCGCTTCGACGATCTGCTCATCGGTCGCCTCCGGACATGCCATCAGGAGGTTTTCCTTGATAGTGCCCGAAAACAGATCGTTGGCCTGCGCGACGATCCCGACCGCGGCGCGAACCTCCGAAGGGTGGTATTGGCGGATGTCGATCCCGTCCAACAGCAGCTCGCCTGATGTCGGCAGGAAGAGCCTGCCGATCAGCCGGCCCATCGTTGTCTTTCCCGAACCTATGCGGCCGATGATGCCGATGCGCTCACCTGGCTTCACCGAGAAATTCAGACCGGTCAGGACCTCGTTCTCGGAGCCCGGATAGACAAAGCCGACATTCCTGAACACCATGGCGCCGTTGCGAATGGGCCGGTTGACAAAACCCACCGTATCCGGGCGATCCTCCGGCTGCGCCATGATCGAGTTCACCATGCGCAGGGAGAGCATGGCCTGGCGAAGCCTGGACAAGGTGATGGCGATCTGGCCGAGTGGAGACACCGCCCGGCTGGCCAGCATCACGGTGCCGATAATGGCTCCGGTGGAGACGTGTCCTTCCGAGAAGGCGTAGGCGCCGGCCACGATCAGGGCGACGGTGACCATCTGCTGGATGGCCTGCGTTATGTTGCCAGCGGCGGCCGAAAGCTGCTTGATCTTCTCGGATGTGTTGGACGCGTTCTTGGAATGCTCTCCCCATTTTCGCAACAGATACGCCTCGGCCCGCAGCGACTTGATCGTCTCCAGCGTGGAGATGGATTCGACCAGCAGGGCCTGCCGTTGCGAGGCCTCGTTCATGGAGGCCGCGACACGCTTGCCGATGCGCTGTTGCGTGATCAGCCCGACGATCACGGAAGCCACAAAGGCCAGCGCCGGTATGATGACCAGCCATCCGCCGATCGCATAGATGACCAGGAGAAAGACGAACACGAAGGCGGTGTCGATAAACACGCTGATGGTGTTGGACGTGAAGAATTCGCGCACGAATTCATACTGCGTCACCCGATTTGCATATTCGCCTGTCGAGCCTGGCCGCGCCGACAGGGACGAGTTCAGCACTTTCTCGAACAGCAAATAGGAAATGCGCAGATCCGCCTTGCGCCCGGCATAGTCGATGAGGGACGCTCTGGCGGTCTTCAGAAGCAGGTCGAACAGGATGACCGCGGCGATGCCGATCGACAGCACCCATAGCGTCGATATCGCCTTGTTCGGCAAGATCCTGTCATAGACGTTCATGGTGAAGATCGGCGAGGCGATGGCCAGCATGTTGATGAAGATTGCCGCCAGGATAACCTTCGAATAGGTGCGCCAGAACGGACCCATCGTTCCCGTCAGCCAATGTCGCCGCTCGATCTTCGGCGCCGAACCGACATTCATCCCTTCGGCAGTGTTGGCATATGTTATCGAGAAGGAAACGCCGCCACTGATGTAGCTGGCGGCCAATTCGGATTTCGTGATGGTTACGCGGCCGTCTTCCTGGGGAGCGGTCGTGAATGCGCCGTCCTCCGTTTCGGCCAGCAGGGCAACCGGCAATTGACTGACGCGAAACACGATGGCGGGGAGGTCGATGCGTCCCCGAAGAAACTCGCGATGGCTGAATTCGGTGATTTCGAGGCCGATGCGCTCGGCAATATGCCGGATGGCTTCGATGTCGATACGCGTGTCCGACAGCGGCACGCCGGCGAACAGCACCGTTTGCGCGCTCGGCCTGCCGAGATACCCGGCAATGGCCGAGAAGCAGGCCTTGAACGCCTCCTTCGGGGAGAGGATGTTGGGTTGCTGATTCACGATCTGCCCTTAGGGACTTTCGATCGGTCCTTACATCCGCTTACTTTTTCCTGACCGGGGCCAGGATATCGAATGGCAGGTCGTTCTTCTGTTCCGACGGCGTGCGTGCATAGGTTTCCGTGTCGGCCGTTTCCGGTGCGCCGAACTCGGTCCGCGCATAGGCCGCGGCCTGTTTTGGCGGGCGGATGTCCATCGTTTTCAGCAACTGCCCGGTGGCCGCGAGAAGCCGGTATTGGGCAAAGAGAGAGGCGTAGGATGCGGTGTCGGCCAGTGTCGCCGTGTTGAAACGCGTATTCTGCGCATCCAGCACATCGAGCAACGAGCGCTGCCCGACCTTGAATTGCTCGCGATAGGACGCGACCAGCTTCTCGTTGGAAGCGGCCTGCAGCTTCAGCGTCTTTGCCAGGTCGGCTTGCCGGAAGCGGCGATCCCACGATGTGCGAACGGCTTCTTCGATTTCCCGCAGCACCTGGTGCTGCGCAAGCCGCTGCTCGCTGGTGCGACGGATCTGCTCCTGCTCATTGGCCTTGTCGATGCCGCCCCGATACAAGTTCCACCGCAGCACCAGGCGTGCCTGCAGGTCGGATGTGTCGCCATTGTCACCGTCGATGTCATACCCAGCCCGGGCGACGCCTTCGGCGACGATCGAGGGGCCGTATTTCGCGCGAGCCGCATCCACCAGCGAGGCCGCGGCGGCGATATCGCTGTTGGCCATATGGACGCGCGGATTGCTCTCCCGCGCAAGGCCAATCGCATCGTCCAGCGACCTTGGCAGCGTGCCGGAAACATCGGCCGGCCTCGATGCATTGGTCAACGGCTTCCCGACGGTCTTGAAGAACCGGATCCTCGAGGCCTCCAGTTCCTCCGAGGCTTCCTGCATGCGGGCCTTGGCCGCAAACAGGCGCTCTTCGGCCTGTTGCCGGTCGGCCTCGTTCAAGCCACCGCCAGCAATGCCTTCCTGGATGTCGTGGAGGATTGCTTGGTGGAAGCCCAGGTTCTTCTTTGCCTCTGCCACGATCGAAGCCTGAAGCATGTATTCGAGGTAGTCCTGGACAACCGAGAGTCCGATGAATTCAGACCGCTCCAGCACACGAAACGACGCGCCGTCGACGCGCGAGGCCTGGCGGTTCAATTCGGCCCGCCTTGCGCCGCTGTCATAGAGCGTCTGCGAAACCGTCAGATCGGTTTCCGCCGGATAAAGTGCGTCATCCTCTATCGAGAGCGCGCGTCGGGAGGAATTGTCGAGACGGCGAGCCCCGGCCGACGCTTCCACGTCGACGCTGGGAAGATAGAGGCCCTTGGCCTGACGCAGCTCGAACTCGATTGCTTCGCGATTTTCTATGGCCTGGCCGATTTCAGGATTGGATTCGACCGCAACCGCCATCGCTTCCTTGAGCGTAAGCGCACTCGCACTTGCGCATGTCAGCATCGTAGCCGCCATCAAAAGACCTAGGCGCTTGCCCACAGTCGAGATGCTTCTCGTATTCATCTAACCCGCCCCAACGTTTCCCCTGCGCCCTTGCGGGCGCTGACCCAAGCCTGAGCCTGTCTCAGGCAACTATCCAACAATTTCAAGAAAATATGTGAGTTATTATTAATTTAGGGGAGCCTAAATCACGCACCTGATCCACAAGGTTGGGAAATGTAGCAAAAATGGCACAAAATGGGTTGGCCGCGGCTTCAGCCAAACGCCGCCTGGCGTGGAAAAAGTCCAGACGCAGATACGGCTCAATGCCGGCAGAATCGTATGACGCCTGCATGGCCGGAAGGCAGCCGTGGAAATTGGACGGCGTTCGGCCAAGACCATGCGACCACGGCATCAAGGGCCGATACTGGATTGAGGGCTGCCCGAATGAACTGCCAAGCACGGGCATAGTGGCGCCCTTGCGTTAAGCCTCGCTCAATCTCTGCAATCTATGCTGATGCCAGATTGTCGAGGTCAAAATGAAGCGCAGGCCGATACTACTCTTCGCTTTTCCGGCTTTCATCCTGGTCGTTTTGGCCTGCGAGCGAATAGCGACCATGCTACTCGGGAGTTATCCCGCAAGCCCCGCAATGTGGAGGATCTGGCTTGAACTGCGCCCCTTGTCGGCGATGTTCTGGCAACAGATCGACCCGTATCTCTATGGTTCGATGGCCCTGGATGCCGTCATCCTGGTTGCCGCGGCACTGGTGTTCTGGAGCGCTTGCCGGGTGAGACCGGCGGCCGCCTTCTTCCTGGCCAACCACGTCGCGCTGCTCTTTGCCGGACTGATGATCGCTTCCAGCAGTCATTCGGAGACGGCGAGCACGGTCGCGGCATTTCCGATGTCCAACGGCCTCCAATTCGCCCTGAAGATCGATTTTACTTGGCAGAACAGCCTGGTGCTCGTTCTGGGCTTCGTGGCCTGCGCGTACTGTCATGTCGCGTTCCTTCGCGAGACGCGACTGCGCGGTGAGTCTCTGGCCCTGCGGCTCATGACTTTGGGACGGGATCTTTAGTCTGGCATAGGGCGTTTCGAAACGTCCGGACGTCGGCAATTGCATGAGGCTCAGCTCCGTCCGGCTTCACCGGAACCCCGATACGCCTCAATTGATCTTGCGATAATAGACCTTGCCGTCCGGCGTTTCAGTTCGCTGGTAGGCGGGGTTCGGGCCAGGGGGTGCGGCACTCCTGCGCTTGATTGGCCGTGGCGTCTCGACAGCCGCGGGTTCGGCCGCGACATCGCTGTTGTCGGAAGAAGCGTCCGCCACGGTGCTGGTGACGACGACGGGTTCCGCCGTACTGGTGCTGCTGTCGTCACGCGCCGAGGGCGGGTTTTGTTCCAACCTGGATATGCTGCCGTTGATTTCGTTGAAATTGCCCTGCAGTTGGCTGTCCAGCCGTTCAAATCGGCTTTGAAAACCGTTGTTGACCGTATCGAGCCGGGCAACGATCCGCTGCTCGAACGCACCGAGTTCCTCGAGCCGTCCCTCCACGGTGCGCAGGTCATTGATGCCTCGATAGAGGTAGATGGCGGCGGTTGCGTTCAGCACGGCAAACAGGGTCAATCCAACGCCGACGACGACGGCCAGCCGCGACCGGCTCGCATCCTTGCCGAGCAGTTGCGGTTCAATCGGCTCGGCGGAGACAGTCGGTACATGCGGGTCGCTGATCGTCGTCATTGAACCACCACCTTGGTGCCAACTGGCACGCGCTTGAAAAGATCGATCACATCCGTGTTGGTAAGGCGAAAGCAGCCCGACGTGCCATCGAATCCCACGCCCGAGGGATCGTTGGTGCCATGGATGCGATAGAGCGTGTCGTGTCCGTCCCGCAGCAGATACAGCGCCCGCGCGCCCAAGGGGTTATAGGGACCCGAAGGCACCAACTCCGGCAGTTCCGGTTGGCGGGCGCGCATTTCCCGGGGCGGGCGCCACTGCGGCCATTCCGTCTTGGCGCCGACCTTCACCACCCCGGTCCAGCCAAATCCGTCACGCCCGACGCTGATCTGGTAGCGCAATGCCTGGCCCTGGCGGGTCACCAGGTAAAGTGCCTTCTCGCTCTTGCGGATGATGATCGTTCCCGGCTGCTCGGTGGTCGCAAAGGCAACCGCCTTGCGCAGGCTGGGGCCCATCGCCGGCAGCGGCGGCCGGTCTGAAAGCCCCGACCGCGCCTCGGCGAAGCCCTGGGCGGACATCGCCAGCACCAGGCCGAGCACGCAGGTGCCGGCCAGCCTGGAGACGAGGCCATCTCTACCGGGCAGCGTCATCGAGCCGCTCTTTGAACATCTTCTTCAGATCCTTGTTGAAGCGCGCCCTGCCGTCCACTTCGGAGGGAAGGATCGCCCGGTTCAAGGCATCGGTCAGAAGGGCATTGTCCAGCGCGACCGATTTGATGTGCGGCGCCTTGAATATCTTCTCGAGCTCGCTGCGCGAAAAATGGTTCCCGAACCATTTGCGCTTGTGCTTGTTGGCGACCAGCGTGATGCTGACCGCATTGCCGCGCAGTTCGCGGATCTTCTTGTAGAGCCGCTTGCCTTGCCGCAGCGAAGCGACGTTGAGTTCGAAGACTATGAAGATCTCGTCGCTGGTCGACAGCACCGAATTGTGCCAGGGCGTTTCGATATTGGGCAGGTCGATGACGATGTCGTCGAAGCGGTAGGCGACGAGGTCCAGAAGCCGGAAGACGAAATCGCTGCCGTGCGGCTCGAAGGGCAGTTGCGGCCTCTCGAACGCATAGAGGGTGAGACCGGACGGGCGCGTGAGCTTGATGACATCCATCAGCTCGACATCCAGCCTTTCCGGCTGATTGATAATGCCCGCGAGATCGAACTGGTTGAACAGATTGAGATAGGCGCCGCAATTGGCGCTCTGGAAGTCGAGATCGACCAGGCAGGTCGAGGCCGCGCGCTCGGCCGATTTCGAGGCCAGGAATTCGGCCGCCGACAAAGCGAGCGTCGTGGCACCGGCGCCACCGCTGGCGCTGATGAAGGTGATGATCCGGCTTTTCGTGCCCTGGTTGCCGGTATCGTGGAAGGTCACCGCATTGAGCAGTTCCTTGCCGTCTAGCGGCTTGTGCAGCCAGTCCGAGGCGTTCATGCGCACCAGCACGCGCGTCTGTTCCGACGTCAGCTCATCGGAAACCGCGATCAGCGGCACCGTCGCCCACAGCGCGCGCGCCTCGACGATGCCGGCCTTGCCGAGCAACTCGCCAGCGCCGAGATCGAGGATGACGATGCCGGGACGCGTATCGGCCGGCGGACCTTTGAGAAAATCGTCCGTCTCGGAAACCCTGACGTCATAGATCGCCAGCGCATCGAGCCGCGTCGCCACGTCGCGCTTGAAATTCGGATCCGACGAAAACAGCGCGACCTGCTTGCGCTTGGTCGGTGTAACCTTGGTGTTGATGGCATTCATGGCCAGGTGCTCTTGATGTCTTCGCCCGTGACCGTGCTCAGCATGGAGGGCATGTTGATGTTGGCGAAACCCATTAGTCCCTGGAGGAAGAAGAACTGGAAGGTTCTGTTCTGCAGGCTGACGGTGATTGTCGGCACCGGACCGCTTAGCCGGGTCTGATAGCCAAGGCCGGTGGCGGAGTAAGTGACGACGACGTTGCTGCGCAGCAAGCCTGGGAAGAAGTGACACATGCCCGGCCGCTGGTTTGTGCCCACATTGGGACAGGCGTCATCATTGGTGTTGGCGGTGTCGCCACGAAAGATGCGACTGAAATTGGCGGCGCTGAAGCCGCCGCCGTTGCTGCAGCCGCCCGTGCCGGCGGTGTAGGTGCAGACGAAGGGACCATAGGCGCCGGCGACAATCGGGGCGCCGGGAGACGAGATCGGACCCGCGGTCGCGAGGTTGGTTGCCACCGCATCCGATATCGCCGCCAGCCGGGCGCCGACCTGCACCGCCTTGGTGGCCGCGTTCCATTGGTAGAACGCATAGCCGAAATCGACGAAGCCCAGGACAAGCGAGAACAGCAGCGTCGATACGATGGTCATTTCCACCATCGCCGCGCCATCTTCTGATTTTGCGAAACGCTGGATCATGGTCAGAACCGGATCAACCGCTCGTCGTGGGAGCCCTGAAGCGTGATCGGCCCGATGCCGATGAACGCAAGCATCCCGACACCGGTGTACGGGTAGGTACCGGATGCGCGCACGGTGCAGACTTGTGCCGTGGTGGAGCGATATTGGGTAACGCCGCCCACCACGGTATCCTGGCAGGAGTTGTTGGTGGTCACGGTGACATTAGATGTCTGCCAGCCGCTGACGCGCGGAGTATCGGTCACGACGCCGTTGACAACGGTTACAGATGGCTTGCCGTAGACGGCGATGTTGGCGGCAATGGTGGTACAGTTGATCGCCGCCAGCCCGGAGTCGGTATAAAGCTGACTGTTGCAGCGCGCGGCATAGCGAGCGGCGTCTGTAAGTCCGGCCTCCATAAGCAGCTTGTCATGGATCAGGTTGCCGAACTCGAACACTCCCGCGGACAAAACCAGCATCAGCGGCGTGATCAGTGTCATCTCGACAATCACCGCGCCGCGTTGATCGCGACGAAATCGACTGAGATATCGGGACAGCATCTTGAACATCGCGGTCACCGATAGAGCTGCGCTTCGTCGCGCAGATAGTTGTCGAGCGTACCGTTGCCGCCTTTGCCGGTGATGTCGACCAACTCGACGTAGATATTCTTCCCGTCCTTGATAGGCTCGGTGATGAAGAAGCTACCGAACCTCCTCACGGGAATCCCCGTCTGGCGGCCGCTGAAATTCGTGCCCGAAGCCTGAAGCGCATTGCAGTCGAGGATTGCGCCGTACAGCAACCGGCGGTCTGGGATCGAGATCGGGGTGCCTGCCGCCGCAGGCGGGACACCCGTTTCGCCACCGACTGCGGCGTCCTGAGAGATATTGTTGTCGATCTCGTAGCGATAGACCTCATAACGTGTCGGGAGATTGGCGCCGGTTCCGGATAGAGCCGATGGCACGGCACGTGTGGGATGATTGGCGGCCCAGTAGCGCGCGAAATTCCAGTTACCGTCGCCCATGCGGCCGCCCATCAAGGTGCAGTTGCCGGCGATCTGGCACGAGTCACGCTCAAGCCCGACACCCTTTGTCGGGTCTGTTTCGTAGTCGACCTTGTTGCTCTTGACGAACTGGCTGCCGTTCTTGGCACCCTTGCGCACATTGACTCCAGGTCCGTCCGAATAGTTTGACGAATCGATGCCGAAGCGCGAGTTGATGCCATTCTCTACAGGCCCGGCATTCTGTCCAGGCTCGGTATTGACGCCGTCGCGCGAATAACAATTCTGCGGCTTGGAGTCGGCGAGCATCTTTTCGAGCTGATTGGCGCCATTGCCAAATGGTGAAGCCAGGAAAGCGAAGTTGCCGGGAAAGTAAGATCCGTCGCCGCGCAGCACGATCTGACGGCGACGGTATTGCCTGGATTGTGCCGCCTGTTCGAGCGTGACGCCGCCGGTGATGGATGTGTCCTCATACGGATTGCACATGAAAACGGGCGTGTAATCGCAGACGCCCGACGTGAACCCGGCAGTCGCCCGGGCTGCAACGTTGAAACCGTTACTGGCCGAATTGCCCGTCAGAAACGACGCCGGGAATATTGCGGCGAAACCGGTCGGCGCCACCTTCACTTCAATGAAAGCAGTTTCATCTTCGCCGATGGATTGCGTTGCATTGGCATAATTTGCGCTGGTGACCGGGGCTCCGTCTGTTGCGGGTAAGCTCTTGAGGAAACACCACGAAATGTTGCCGGCGCTGTTGCACTGTGCGGTGCCGCCCGGTTGCCCGGACGTCAAAGTGAACCGACCATTGGCGCCAACGGTCGAGAATGCGGCCTGGTTGGCAACCAATGTCGCCATGGCGCGTTCGGCCCTAGCCCATGAGCCGGGCAAGCCATCGAGCTCGGCGGCTCCGGCCAACGCAAAGGCATCGGCGCCCTTCTGCAGGTCGTTATGCAAATTGTTGACCCGGCTCATGTCGATCGCCAACAGCGAAAAGCCGATGATCGCCGGCAGCGTAACGCTGACGAGGAGCAGCGCTATTCCCCTCTGATCGTGCCAGAACGCGCGAATGGTTCGCAGCATGGCTCTTACTCTTTGCTCCCCTGACGCCAGGTTTCCTCGTATGGCCTGGCGCGCTGAAACCGCATCCTTCCGTTTCAGTTTACGGCGTCGTCGTCGTCACACCCGACCCCGCCCCGCCGACATTGACCGTGATGGCAGGCGGTGGCGGCGGTGGTGGTGGAAATTTGTAGTTGTTGGCAACAGCGGCTGCGCGCGCACCATCGCCTCCTATGTGTGTATTCCTGGAGGCCGGGTTGAACGGATCGACCGTCTGCAGAAGCGAATTGTACTTCTGCGAGTCGCCCGCGGCCAAGGTCACTGAATCGTAGTGATTCAAATAGTCCGCCGCACAGCCCGTCAGCAGACCGGCGCTCAGGACGAGGATCAAGGCGCTATTTTTTGACATAGAGCATCTTGTCCTTCGATTTGAAGTTGAGCATGTGGCCATAGGGGCCGGTGACGCCGTCGCCCGTTTCATATTTCCGGATCATGTCCTTGTTCACTTCGAGCTGACCGAGCACGAAGAATTCCGGGTCGTTGGCGGGCCGCGTCTTGTCGAAAGGCGTTGCCAGCTGTTCGCCGGGCTTCACCGGCCGCACGATGTGCGGCGTGACGATGACGACCAGTTCCGTCTCTTCCTTCTGGTTGCTCGAATTGCGGAACAGCGTTCCGATCACCGGCACCTGACCGAGCCATGGCACCTGGTTCTGCAGCTTGGTGGTCCTGCTGGACAAAAGCCCGCCGACCGCGAAGCTCTGGCCGTCGCGCAATTCGACGACGGTGGACAGTTTGCGGTTGGTGAAAATCGGGTCGCCGGCGGTGGTGAAGCCGTTCAGGTCGCTGACTTCCGGCGCCAGGTTCATGTGGATCTTGCCGTCGTCGAGCACGACCGGCGTGAACAGAAGATTGACGCCGAATTGCTTGTAGACGATGCTGATCTCGCCGTTCTTGTCGAGAGTTCGGATAGGAACTTCGCCACCGGCGTTGAAGCTTGCTTGCTCGCCGGAGAGCGTGGTGAGATTGGGATTGGCAAGCGTGCGCACCGCGCCCTTGGCCTCAAGCGCCTCGATGTACAGATCGACCTTGATGTTGCTGTCGATGACGCGGGTGAGCAGCGCTCCGAAGGGAGTAGAGGTGGACAGGAGGTCGCTGAGAAAACCGCCGGTGCCCAGCACCACATTGTCCTTGTCGACGGCGGTAATACCGGTTCCGACTTGAGTCGTACCCCGGCTGTTTGTGCTCCTGATCGACACGCCCAGGTCGCGGCCAGCATTGCGCTTGGCCTCCAGCACGCGCACTTCCAGATTGACCTGCTGGCTGTCGTCGACGATCACGGAGTTGATGATGGCGTCAGGACCATATTGCTGCGCAACCGCCATGATCGCCGCCAGCGTGGCGCCGTCCTTGACATGACCGCCAAGCCTGACCCTGCCGTTGACCGAGGCGACTTCGATGCGCGACCTTGGCGCCACCTGGCGGATCGCCTGCGCCATGTCGCTGACGTCGACGCCGACCTCGATCTGGATGACGCCGAGTGAACGCTTATCCGTTGAAAACAGATTGACCGTGGTGGTGCCGGCCCCCTTGCCGATGACATAGAGCGTGCGGTCGGTCATCGGCTGCGCGTCGGCGATTTTTTCGTCACCGACGACGATATCGCCAAGTGTGGCGTTCACCGCGATCGTCACCGACTGCGACATCGGCAGGAAAACACGATGAACGCTGGGATTCGACACATCGATGAAGCGGTCTGCGGCCTCGGCCACGTGACTCCACGTTGGTAGCGTCGCGAAACAGGACAGCGCGACCGCCGCCATCCTTACCCAAAACCCCTGCATCCCCGTCTCCCCGATTGCTGCCTATGGCAACCCCATTTTATTAGCTGCAGCTTATCACGGTTGTCGCGGCACGTCATATGTCTCGAGCTTCACACCCCGGAAAACGCCCACGGTGGCACGCGACGGCGGCTCAGGTGTGACATATTTGACAACTTCCCGGGCTTCCGGCGCGGAGGCCACCGCCGGAGTCGGCTTGACCTTGCCCAACTCGTCGAGCTTGCTTCCCACCCGGTCCACGGCCTGTGCCAATCCTGCGATCTTGTCGTCGGCGCGCTTCTGTGCATCTTCCGCGCGCTGACGTTCGGCTGCCGCAGCAGCGTCGGCCGCTGCCTGCCTGGCGAGTTCCGCTTGCTTTTTGGCGACGTCGGCCGGCATTTCGCCGGTCAGGTCGGAAAGCGTCACCCGCTCGGTCGTTTCGCCCTTGCTGGCGGCGGCCTGGCGAAGCGCCAGCGACAATTGGCCGGCGCCTGCCGCCAGCGTCAGCTTCTGCGCGTCCTTGGTGCTGGCCTCGAGCGTGACCGATTTGACCACGGTCGGGCTGTCCTTGCTTTCGTCGGCTACCTGGTCGACGGCGAGCACCTTCATGCCCTGCAGCAGCACGTCGACAAAACTCTGGTCCGTGCCGTCACTGTCACGCACGGTGCGCGTCAGCAGCACATCGACCCGGTCTCCCGGAAAGACGAAGCCGGCGACACCAAGCACGTCGTTGACGCGGATGGAAACTGCCTTCATGCCTTCGGCAAGCACCGCCGAAAGCGTGGCGCGCTGGCCCGGGCCGGTGATTTTGCTGGCGAGAACCGGTTCGTTGACACCGATCGACTGCAACGCCTGCTTGGAGCCTCCGCCAGCCGGAAGGTCCTTGGTCAGAAGTTCCTCTGCCGTCCTGAAAGCGCCGGCCGGAACCGCGCCTGCCGGCCACGCGACTTCACGCAATTTGTCGGTGGACAAGGTGTCGCCGAACTTCAGCGCAACAGCCGCTACCACGACAGTATCGCGCTCTACATCTCCTGTTCGTGCCATGGCGCTGCGCTGATTGGCCAGCCAGATGTTGGCAAGCACCACCGCCAGCACGCCGAACACGCCAGCGAGAACGACCATTATGACAGTATTTGCGCGCATTTTGTTGCCCCGCCCGCGTTTGCTTTGGTTCATCGACGCCGGGTAACTTCCCCGGCGTCGACGTGTTTCAAGATATCACGGCAACGTTGCCGCCAGCGATGTCCACTGGGTGCCCACCCATGCGCCGACGGTTATGACCGATGCGATCACCGCGATGGTGATGATGCCGAGCAGGATTGTATACTCGACCATAGCAGCGCCGTTTTCGTCATCGCGGAACTGCCGGGCCATCGTCATGAGCTTTTTCATGCCAATTTCTCCGTTTGGAGTCGAACCCGACGAGACGAGCCGAGGATGAAATCATACCCAAGCATCCCCCGTCTTCTTCAAGTTTACTGCCTTACCCAATGATCGACGCCGAAAATGTCCTCGGCGCCGATAGGACCGATTGGAGTCAGATCACGGCAGCGCCGCCGCCAGCGTCACCCACCGGGCGCCGACCCATCCGCCGACAGTTATGATCGACGCGATCACAGCAATGGTGATGATACCGAGCAAGATCGTATATTCGACCATAGCAGCGCCGTTTTCGTCGTCGCGGAACTGCCGGGTCATCGTCATGAGCTTCTTCATGTCAATTTCTCCCTTTTGGAGGTTTGAACCCGACGAGACAGAGCCAAGGATGAACCCCATACCCAAGCATCCCCCGTCATCTCGATCCTAGGTCCCGAGAAATTGCAGAGTCAAACGGGATTAACGGTTCCTTAACTTCCCAATACATGAACTGTCGAGTTGAGCCCGGCCCTAAATTTCAGCAACACCTTGATTCGTCTGATTTTTCAAGCGCTCTTAACCATTCGTTCATAATTATGCCGCCAAGCTAATTAAGCTGTCTCTATTTTAGCAATATGACATATTCCTTTATATCTAAGGGGTTATAGCCGATTATGGGATGGATATCGGTGTTTGGGCGTGCAAGGGACTCGGGCGCCCCGAGGCTTGGTACTCCACTCATGATTGACGGCGTGGAGACCGGAAACAAAAACGATATTTTCTAGCGCCGCTTCTTAACTATGTTGAAAGTATTGCCTGGCCGTGAGCCGTCCCGGCGCTTGTGCGGCGCTTGGTTAACGTTTAGTTTCCGCTAATATGCGCTGGAGGGGTATAAGGGGTTATGCTGGGGCGGTTCATCAAGGGTGGCGAGACGCGGATCGAGCCAAAGCAGGAGTCAGTGGCGGTCCTCCAAGTTGCCAGCGGCGCCCCGCCTGTCGCGGATCTCGAACCGCATGGCGACGAGTTCCTGGCGCTGAAAGTCGATCTGCATCGACATCTGATTGACCGGTTCAATCTCGCGTCGCTCGAAACTGCGTCGAAGGACGAGATCCTCAACGAAATCCGCCCCATCGTGCGCGAGTTCGTGCGTGGTCGTAACCTTCCGCTGAACGCGCGCGAACTCGATCAATTGACCAGCGACACGGCCGACGAAATGCTTGGCCTGGGGCCGATCGAGCCATTGTTGAAAGACGATTCGATTGCCGACATTCTGATCAACACCCACAAGCGTGTCTTCATCGAGCGATATGGCGTGATCGAGGAAACCGCGATTCGCTTCCGCGACGAGGCGCATCTGTTGCGCGTCATCAACAAGATCGTCTCGGCGATCGGCCGGCGTGTCGACGAATCAGCACCGATGGTCGATGCCCGGCTGGCAGACGGCTCACGCGTTAACATCGCGGTGCGGCCGATCTCGGTGGACGGCCCGCTGGTCTCCATCCGTAAATTTTCCAAGAACCCTTATTCTCTAGAGCGTCTGATGGCGTTCAACTCGATCCGGCAGCCGATGGTCGATCTGCTGCGCATCGCGGTACAGTCGCGCAAATCGATCCTGGTTTCCGGCGGCACCGGCAGCGGCAAGACCACCTTGCTCAACGCGTTGTCGAGCTACATCCCGTCGAGGGAACGCCTGATCACCATCGAGGATGCGGCGGAGCTACAGTTGCAGCAACCGCATGTCGGCCGGCTGGAGACGCGCCCGCCCAATGTCGAGGGCAAGGGCGAGGTTCGTCAACGCGAATTGCTCAAGAATGCATTGCGCATGCGGCCGGACCGCATCATCGTCGGCGAGGTGCGCGGCGAGGAGGCCTTCGACATGCTGCAGGCGATGAACACCGGCCATGAAGGCTCGATGACCACCATCCACGCCAACACGCCGCGCGATGCGATCTCGCGGCTCGAACAGATGGTCGGCATGGCCGGCATGCCAATGACCAATGATTCCATCCGTGCGCAAATCGCCTCGGCCATCGATATCATCGTACAGACACAAAGGCTCTCGGACGGCGGCAGGCGCGTCACTTCCATATCGGAACTGACCGGCATGGAAGGCAATGTCGTCCAGCTTCAGGAAATCTATCACTTCGTTCGCCGCGACGTCCGCGCCGATGGCGCGATTGTCGGTGAATTTCGCGCCACCGGTGTACGGCCGCGTTTTGCGACTGAAGCCGCGGCGATGGGGTACCATTTCGCAAAAGATGCGTTCAATCCGCAGGTACCACTCTGATGCCGACCGGTCAGACCCTACTCTACTTCATCTATGTGTTGGCGGCGGCGTCGGTCATTCTCGCCGCCGAGTCCTTCTATCTGTCCTTTGCGGGGCGGCGGGCGCGTGCAGGCGCAATCAATCGGCGTCTCGAGCGACTGGGAGAGGAATCGCCGGCGGAACAGAGTTTGCAAGGACTGTTACAGGAACGCGGCCTGACCGCATCTGGCGACTACCTTTTCGGCGCGGTTGCGCTGAATCGGCTTTACACGCAATCAGGTATCACGGGCAATCCGCTCGCATTTGCGTCGATGTTCCTGCTCGCTGGCTTGGTGTTAGCATTGTTGCTGCTATTGCTTCTGGGCTTCTCAGTTGTCGTCGCGACCGTAGCTTTCCTATTTGTCGGGTTCGCTTTGCCACTTCTCGTTCTGCGACGTGCCCGGAATAAGCGAATTCAGAAATTCGCGTCACAGCTTCCCGACGCGCTCGATATGATTGTTCGGTCGCTGCGTGCCGGCCACCCAACCACCGTCGCCATTGGTCTTGTCGCGCGCGAGATGCCCGACCCACTCGGGACCGAATTCGGTATCGTGTCAGACGAAATAACCTTCGGCCTGAGCTTAGAGCAAGCGGTGCGAAAGCTTTCGGAAAGGGTCGGCTTTGAAGGGCTTCACCTTCTGTCGGTGGCTCTCTCAATCCAGGCCAAAACCGGTGGTAACCTCACGGAAATCTTGTCGAATCTCGCCTCCGTGTTGCGCGGGCGGCGGACGCTCCGGATGAAGATAAAGGCCCTTTCCGCCGAGGGACGCATGTCTGCTTGGATCATTTCCCTGTTTCCGGTTCTGATGCTCGGCATCCTCGCGGCTCTCGCCCCGAGCTACTATGGAGATGTATGGGGAAGCCCACTGATTTTTCCGGTGTTTCTGATCTTCGGTCTCTGGGCGCTGCTGGGGGACTTTATCATGTACCGGATGGTCAATTTCGATTTCTGAGGGAGCGGACTTGTTCACCAATATTGGAAACCCGGCCCTTCTGCTCTCGCTTGCGGTCTTTCTGGCGGCGGCTGCACTTTTCATGGTGGCCGCGTTGGTTTTGATGCCGGCTCTCCAAACCAGAAGAATGGTTGCGCAAAGCCTTTTATCCGAGGGTATCAGCAATCGGCGATCGCTCGGCGCGCGGCAGGAACTCACTAAGATTTCGGCGCAGCGGCCTGTCGATGCCTATTTTCGCGCTGTGGAGAAGGAACGCGGCGAGCCAAACGCGCTTGAAGCCAAGTTGTTCCGGGCCGGATTCTATCAATCTAGCGCCCCGATCATTTACACATTTTCTCGCCTTGCCGCCGTGTGTGTCGGATTCTTGGTGACATACGCGCTTCTTTCTCGCGTATTGCCTCATCAATTGCCAGGCGTCGTGGCCTTTGCCGGTTCGGCCCTATTAGGACTTGGCTGCATCGTCATTCCGAGCATAGCGCTCGACCGATTCGAGAATGGCCAAAAGCAGATTTATCGTCGCGCCTTTCCGGACTTCATGGATATGATGATCACCTGCGCCGACGCCGGCATGAGCCTGGAGGCAGCGGTTGAGCGCGTCGGCGCTGAACTGGCCGGCACCCATAAATGGCTCGGTATCCAGCTTTCGATCATGAATCTGCAACTGCGAGCCGGCAAACCGCTGCGTGAAGCGCTGCGTGATCTTGCCGACCGCATCGGCCTCGAGGAGGCGCGGGCCTTGGCGGTTTTGTTTCGGCAATCTGAAGAACTAGGGACCAGCCTGACGGAAGCCCTGCGTGTTTATAGTGACGAGATGCGCACACAGCGGATCCTCCGTGCTGAGGAGCGCGCCAACGCTTTGCCGGTCAAGATGATGATTCCATTGGGCCTTTGCATCTTCCCTGTCGTGATGATGGTGATCATGTTACCGGTGGTCATCCGCATGAAAGGCATTTTCTTCTAGTTGCGCATATGCTTTGGTCCTAATATGGGTCGGGGGACTCTTGGGGAAATGTATGAAACAGCTGATTGCTGCCACAGCCTGCCTGTTGATCATGGTGCTTACGGGCTGCCAAACTGACCCCGTCGACGGTGTCGTTCGCACGAACGAACCCTCCAAGGGCGATGTGACGTCTTTTGGCGACGCATTCGACGGACTGAAGACAGTCGGCAATGTCGAATATTATGCTTCGGACCAGGCTGTCGCCGAGGCCAAGAACCAGTTCCGCGCCGAAAATTACGGCAATTCGGGGGCCTTGTTCTTCAAGGCGACGCAATTGGCACCGAATGACGGTGGCGCCTGGATGGGCCTGGCCGCTTCCTGCGACCGGATCCACCGCTTCGACCTCGCCGACCGCGCCTACGCCCGAGCCTTCAAGCTGGTTGGCGCGACGCCGGAATATTACAACAATGTCGGCTATTCATATCTGCTGCGCGGCAAGCTGCAAGACGCGCGCAGTAATTTCCTAAAGGCCTATGAGCTGGCGCCCAACGATCCGACCATAGCCAACAATCTGAAGCTCCTGGCCTCCAGCGTGCAGAATATCGAGCGCTAGAGCGCCTGCATGTTGCTCGTCGCGTCGCTGCTGCTGAAGGCGATCGCCATCCTGCTGCTGGCGGGGATTGCCTGGCGCGACTTCACCACCCAGAAAATACGCAACCGCGACGTGCTGTTGCTTTTGTGCCTCGCGCTTGGATCGCTGCAACTTGCATCAGTTCAGACCGGATCGTGGTGGGACATGGGCCTGAGCGCGCTAGCCGGCCTAGTGCTGTTTCTTGCGCTATTCCCGTTCTGGGCCTTGCGCAGGGTCGGGGCCGGCGATGTCAAGCTGATGGCGGTCACGCCGCTCCTGATCGGCGGCACCGATCTCGTCTTGTTTTCCCTGCTGCTGCTGGTTTTCGCCCTCGCCACGGCGTTGATCGTGAGAAATCCGTTGATGTTGCCCCAAAGCGCCTTCCGCCTTTACGTTCAGCATCTTGATCGTAAGGGCGTTGTGCCGTTTGGCGTGCCGATCTCGCTCGCGTCGATCTGCACGCTAGCATTTCAGATCTATACTAACTTGATAGTTCTCGGCGGCCTATCTGTTTGACTCGCAGCGCCGCAAAATCACTTGGGATCGGAGTGCTTCGACCATAGACGCCGCAGGCGTCTTGCGCAGTTCCGCTTTGGCCCTCTGGTGCTCTAGGGGTGTGGGCGGGCGCCCGCATTAACCTATTAGAAACCATTAACTTGCGCTGAAACCGGCGAAGTGATTGGATTGGTTGTCGTCGGCGGGGCGCCATATGGATCCTTTCAACCTCAAAGCGCTTCTGATTGCGGTTCTGATATTCGTTCCGATCGAATACCTATTCGCATTGCGACCAAATCAGAAGATACTGCGGAAAGCATTTTTCAACGACCTGATTTATGCGCTGTTCAACGGTATTCCGATAACGCTTGGTCTGGTCGCGGTTGTTACGCTGGCAACAAGTACTGTGGGAACGGTGGTGCCGAGCTATGTCGGTAGCACCGTGTCGTCACAGCCGGTTTGGCTCCAGGTGATAGAGATCATCGTCATTGCGGACTTTGGCTTTTACGCGGCGCACCGCGCCTTTCACGCCGTTCCGTTTCTGTGGCGCTTCCATGCAGTCCATCACAGCATCGAAGAACTTGACTGGCTGGCAGCGCACAGGGTTCACCCTGTTGACCAGGTTTTGACGAAGAGTGCGTCTTTCGTGCCCGTGTTCTTGCTGGGTTTCAGCAGCCCTGCGATAGCTCTGTTCGGGTTCATTTTTCACGCCCACGGGTTGTTGTTGCACGCCAACATCAGGCTGAACGTCGGCCCGCTTCGGTGGCTGATCGCTTCACCACAATTCCACCACTGGCATCACGCTCATGAGCGCGCGGCGTACGACAAGAATTTCGCCGGCCAGCTTTCATTCATCGATATACTCTTTGGAACGATGTACCTCCCTGGCAAAGCAGTGCCTGAGCGCTATGGCGTCGATAGTCCCATTCCGCCAACTTATGTCGAGCAACTCGCGTACCCATTGATCCCGAAGGGTAAAACCAATGAAGCTCCCGCCACCAACGACGCGTGATTTCATCGGGCGCGCAACGATGATACTCTACTTCACGATCTGCGCGACCTTGAAGGCCGGAACTCTGGTCAGAGCTCTTCGCTACGCAGAATGGACAATTCCGCGGATTATCGACGGGATAGCAGACGTTGCCGCTCTCGGTTTCCTCGTGCTTATTGTTGCGACGACAGTTACGCGTCTGCCGCCGTTGAAAACGGCGCGGGGAATTGAACCCCGGGTTTCTGCACTGATCGGGTGCTTCGCCACTGTAACTTTGATTGCTGTCCCTCGCCTACAGACGCCTCCACAGCTTCAGATCGTTGCGGACCTCGTTACCATCGTGGGTTTTGGACTTTGCATCTGGTGCCTGTGGTGGCTCGGCAGATCGTTTAGCATCACTGCGCAGGCCAGACGGCTCGTTACGGCGGGCCCCTACCAGATTGTGCGGCACCCGCTCTATGCCTGCGAAGCAATCGTACTTCTCGGCGTTGTCCTGCGTAATCCAACATGGATGACGATCGCAATCGGCGCGACCGCTCTCGCGTTCCAATATCGACGTCTGATCAACGAGGAGAAGGTCTTGCGGGCGGCGTTCTCCGAATACGATGCGTACAGTCGAAGGACCCCCATGCTAATTCCATTCTTGTCGTTATCTTGGAGGTGGCGAAATGCGCCCCCGTCTCCAAAAACGATGCAGGTACCGCCCCGCTGAGGCCATTGGCGTCCGCCATTGATGTTGCAACGTTCTCCCGACACCTCGCGAGGGCGTGACAGTGCAAATTAACCGTCCGAAACCCGTCTTCTTGCCGGAGCGCCGACGACATGGTTTATTATTGAAATGGGGGAAGTTCGGCGGTTAGTTTTTTTATCATTGGGTTTGACAGCACTTGTTGCAGCAGCCGTGTGCGTTTGGCTGCCTTATTCGAGCGTCTATCTTGATCCTTCAAACAGCTGGATCGTCGCGAAGGTAACAGGTCTTGTCGTTGTTTTATATGGAGTTGTCGCACTGGTCGCCCACCGCATCCGGGGCGACGAGTCTCGTCCTGCTCGATTGATCCGAACTTTGGTCGGCACAGGACAGACATTGCTGCATTTGTGTGCTCTCGCGATCCCGTTCGGGCTTGCTGTCGGGGTCTTCATTTGCCTCGCTTCGGCCAACAACAGGCCATTGCTTGATGGAGACCTGGCGGCTCTTGACAGAACGCTCGGTTTCGACTGGCTTGCCTTCTTGGAACTGACCAATCGCAGCCCGACTGCCAGTGCTGTACTTGTGGCGGCGTATCATTCGATCGGTTTGCAGATGATAGTTGTCGCGGTGGTTCACGCGTCCATGCATCGGCTGGATCGACTGCTTGAATACTATCTCGTCAGCGCGGTCTGTTTGACGATCGTGGGCGTCGTTGTGGCGATGGTCCCGGCTGCTGGTGCCTATGCATTCTTCAAGCCATCGACCGCCACGTTCAGCAATTTCACCGCTCATGCCGGGATGTGGCATCACGAGACTTTGCTGAAGTTGCGATCCGGCGAACCGTTCGCCCTGCTTTTGAGTGAGGCCCAACCGCTCGTCACATTCCCGTCTTTCCACACGAGCCTTGGCGTTCTGATCGCGTATTCGATGCGATACTTCCGGGTCGTCTTTTGGCCGGTGGTGCTCTTGGAAATCACCATGATCGTCAGCACGATGCCGGAAGGTGGACATCACCTGGTCGACCTGATTGCCGGGGCAGCCGTCGCGGGAGTTTCCGTCTTTGTCGTGAGATCGGTCGCCTATCGTACCGGCATGGGTATTCAGGGTACGAACTTACCGCAACGCCCAATTTCTATGGGCGGAAGCTGATCGTCCCCCGAGGCGTATACGCCCAGATCGGCCAGGATGATGATCTCTATGACCTGGAGCCATGTCGCCTGACCGCTCACTGTCATCGTCACCTTCTCAGTACCAAGACGCCGAGACACCATTGCCGCTGCCGCCGCCCTGCAGGCTTTCCTGACGGTCGGCCGCCTCCCGCCAAAAGGAACCGCGCAGGGAATCGAGCCAAGGGTCACTTCTGTAGCCGGAACTTTCCTGATGATCATTGCAACGTTTGTGACCCCACCACTGGAAAGCGAGGCAGCGCAAATGGTGGCGCTGTGCCTGATTTTCATCGGCATGGTGGGCTCCGTGTTTTGCCTTTACTGGCTCGGCCGCTCGTCTCCATTATGGCTACGGCCCGGCAGTTGGTTGCCTCTGGCCCATATTCCATTGTTCGCCATCCGCTTTACATCTGCGAGCGACGTTCATTCTTGGGATGATCCTTTCGCATTTATCGGTGTTGATGGTGGCGTTAGGCGCGGTCCAATTTCTTCTGCAGTATCGACGTGCACGGAACGAGGAAGGTATCCTTCGGCAGACGTTCTCCGAATATGATGAATATGCTCGGCGCGTTCCGATGCTTCTGCCGCGTTATCGTCGTTCGGAAGTGCCAGCACCTGGCCAGTGATAAGACCGCCACGCTTCCAGAACAATGAGAGGCAAGCCCCGGCGATCATGTCGGTGAAATGGTTCACGTACCGGATACTTGATGGGATAGCCATCGTGATAGCTGCGCCGACACCTTGCCGGATAAGCGGGTCGATGGCTAAATAGACCACCACAGGGGGAGAAGGCATCATGGCACTTCACCTTTCGGCGGATGCCCCGGCTTCAGTCGCGACCGCCCCGCAAAAATATCTCTTCGGGCCGTTCATCGACTTCTTCATGCTTGGCGGAAGCGCGCTTCTCATCCTGCCGGTCCTGTATTTCCTGCCGCTGCGGTATGAAGCCACCGTGACGCTGACGATGTTCTTGCTCTCGCACCTGATAAACCAGCCGCATTTCGGTCATTCGTACCAGATCTTCTATCGCAATTTCGCGCGCAAGGTGCGCGGCGAGGGTTACGGCCGGAGCCTTCAGATACGCTATATTCTCGCGGGCATCGTCGTCCCGCTGGCGATGATTGCCTTCTTTGCCTACGGCGCGCTGACGGGCAACGCCCGCCTGCTGGGCAATGCGACAAACGCGATGGGCTTTTTCGTCGGCTGGCATTACGTCAAGCAAGGCTATGGCATGCTGATGGTGGATGCCGTGCTAAAGCGCAAATTCTTCAGTGATCAGGACAAGAAGGTGTTGCTGTTCAATGGATATGCCGTGTGGCTGTTCGCCTGGCTTCAGACGAACGTGGTAATCACCCAAAGGCAGTTCTGGGGCCTGGACTATTACACTTTCGCGGTCCCGCCATGGCTCATCACCATCGCCATGTCGATCGCCGCCGCCTCCTCGGCGGCAACCGCGGTGATGTTCATCAACCGCTGGCGCAAACATGGTGGGGCGCTGCCCTATAATGGCGTCGTCGCCTACGTCGTGTCCCTCTATGCCTGGATCCTGTTCGTGACGCTGAACCCGCTCTGGCTGCTCGTCGTGCCGGCGATGCATTCGTTGCAGTACCTGGCCGTGGTCTGGCGCTACCAGACCAATGTCGAGCGCGACCGTGCGGATGCCGTCGAGAGGCCGGCATTGAAGGCCCTGTCCGTTCTTGGACCGCTGTACAGGCTGCGCGTGCTGGCGTTCGTGGTCTTCGGCGGGATTCTTGGGGCGCTCGGTTTCTGGCTGGTGCCGATGGCGCTGACGGCCATGGTTCCCTACAACAAGGCGGTGCTCGGCTCGTCGCTCTTCCTCTTCATCGCCTGGATCTTCATCAACGTGCACCACTACTTCCTGGACAATGTGATGTGGCGGCGCGGCAATCCGGAAGTCTCGAAATATCTGTTCCGCTGAAGCGGTCGGTTGAAGTCACTCCGGGGTAGGGAAGGTTCGTTCCCGGCGCGAACACGATTCGTTAACCAAGATGCTGTTCATCGACAGGACGAGTTCGTAGGACGGATGCCCGCCTAGCCGGCGAAGCCTGCGTGTCCAGGTTTCGAAAAGAAGGCTCCGCCTCCGGCGAAGTCGTCAAATCGCCCGAAACAAGAACAATGTGCAAGGCATGAACGTGACTGAAAGCGAACAGAACGCGCCCGGCGCCTCCCATCGTTGGACATGGTTGCCGGCCATTGTCGTCGCGTTGCTTTGCCTGTGCGTCACCAGTGCGTTCGCCGAGACGCGCGCCTTGAAGATTCAGCATCTCCATACCGGCGAGAAGGCCGAGATCGTCTTCAAGCGCAACGGTCGCTACGATCAGGCGGGATTGAAGAAGATCAACTTCATGCTGCGCGACTGGCGCCGCAACGAGCCGACCAGGATGGATCCGCGCCTGCTCGACCTCGTCTGGCAGGCCTATCGCGCCAGCGGCTCGAGCGGCTATATCCATGTCGTCAGCGCCTATCGCGCGCCGGCGACCAACGCCATGCTGCGCAGCCGCTCGAAGGGCGTGGCACGGGAAAGCCAGCACATGGTCGGCCGCGCCATGGATTTCTTCCTGCCGGATGTGCCGCTGAAGAAACTGCGCGACATCGGCCTCAGGATGCAGGGCGGCGGTGTTGGTTACTACCCGACCTCCGGCTCGCCTTTCATTCACATGGACGTCGGCAATGTGCGGCATTGGCCGGGCATCAGCCGCCAGGAACTTGCCAGGGTCTTCCCGAACGGCAACACGCTGCATGTGCCGAGCGACGGCAGGCCGCTGCCCGGCTACGACCAAGCGCTTGCCGCCTACAAATCGCGCAAGGCCGCCGGCACGCCCAACATCGAGCTGGCAAGCGCCGACGGCGGTCAGCGCAAGTCGCGCGGCCTGCTGGCGACGCTTCTGGGCGGTCGGGGCGCCGACGAGTCCGAGGATATCGCCGAAGCCGCACCCGCGCCACGCAAACCGGCCAAGTCCGTTGAGCCCAAGACCGCGGGGCAGGGCATCGCCGTCGTGCCGCCGGAGGCAGCCCAGCGGGCGGACATCCAGATGGCTTCCGCCGGTGCGGCCGAAGAACCGCTCGCTGAGCAGAAGGGCAGGACGCCGGAAGCGATCGTCATGGCCATGGCGCCCAGCGCGGTGCCGTTGCCCGCCTTCGCCCCGCGCGCCGTTGCCACGGCCAGCATTCCGGGCCCGCAAACCGCGCCGTTCGCGATGGCTCGCGCGTCCACGGCGCAGGCCGAACCCTCCGTGACCAAGCCGGTGGTGGCCAATGCCGAAATGCCCTTGGGCAAGACGGAAGCCGCTGCCGCGAGCGCGCCGGACGTGGTGGCGCTCAACGTCCCCTTGCCGACATGGCGGCCGCAGAATGAGGCAAGCCTGGCGCGTCAGCCGGAAGCGGTCAAATCCGCCGATGCCGTCGCTGCCTTGCTGGCCATGCACCATCCCGATGCCGTCCTTGATGGATCGGCCGCTCGGCGGGTTGCCGTTCCGGCACCGAAATCCGAGGATCGTGTCAGGACCAGCCCCAAGGCCGATCGTGTCCAGCCACGCCTCGATCCCGAGGCCACCGCCGTGATTGTGCCCGTGGCGGAGCGCGGCATTTCCGGGGGAACCGGCGCGGCAGCGGCGCCCGTCATTGCAGCCAATTTCATCCGCACGGCCCCGCAGCAGGTCTATCTCGACGGATTCCAGCCGCGGGGACAGACGTCGGATCACCGCCGCTTCACAGGTTCCGCCGTGAAATTCCTGCCCATCGCCAGTTTCAAATAGGGGGCGAAGGCTTCCGAGCGGATGCCACCGCGTCGCCATGGCATTGGCCAGACGCCGTGTGCCAATATCGGCATTTGCACTGGTGGCTCGCCCGTGATCCAAGGCGACGATAAATCCAGGCTTTGCATTTGGAGCGCTGAATGACCGGATGGACACGCCGCGGGCTCTTGAAAACGGCCGCCATCGCTGGCGCAACCGGAGTGGGGCTCTCGGCCATCGGCAGGCTTGGCAGCCTCGCCGCCGCCAGCCCGGAACCGGTGGTGCTGCAGACGGCCAAAATCCAGGCCAGGCTGATGGATATCGGCCCGACCAACAATGTGCTGACCTATGGCAATGCCGGAATGCCGCCAGTGCTGAGGATGAGGAAGGGCGAACCCTTCGCGGCGCGCCTGGTCAACGCCATCGATGATCCCACGACCATCCATTGGCACGGCATTCGCCTGCCCAACAAGATGGATGGAGTGCCCTTCCTGGTGCAGCCTTACGTCTACACCGGCGACCATTTCGACTACGCCTTCACGCCGCCCGACGCCGGCACTTTCTGGTACCACCCGCATTGCAACACGCTGGAGCAGATGGGCCACGGCCTGACCGGCGTGATCGTTGTCGAAAACCCGAACGATCCGAAATTCGACGCCGAGTTCGTCCTCAATCTGCGTGACTGGCGCCTGGGCGACGACGGCCAGTTCATCGACCAGTTCCGGCCGCGCGACGCCGCGAAAACCGGCACCTACGGCACCGTGCGCACCGCCAACTGGCTTGACCAGCCGCAACATGACGCGCCGGCCGGAGGCCTGGTGCGGCTGCGCGTGGCCATCACCGATGTCACCCGCATCTATGCCTTTCGCGTCGACGGCGCCGAGGCGATCGTGATGGCGCTGGACGGCAATCCGGTGCCCGAGCGTTTTTCACCCGATGCCTTGCTGCTTGGGCCGGGACAGCGCATGGAGCTCGCCATCCGCATGCCCGACCAGGAAGGCGCGGTGGTGAGCCTGCGCGATGTCAGGGGCACCAGGCCCAAAATCCTGGCGACCGTGCGGGCGACGGGCAGTTCGCTCAAGCGGGATTTTCGCGACGTTGCGCCGCTGGAGGTCAATCCGGTGGCGGAGGTCGATCTCGCCGCCGCCCAGCACATTTCCCTGGCGCTCAGCGCCACGGCGGAAAACGTCCCGAGCGACGGCATCTGCGGTTCGCTAGGCTACAGTTTCTGGGCCATCAACAAGGTGCCGTGGCCAGGCGATACATCCGATCCGACCGCGCCGCTGGCCGAACTGAAGCTCGGCAAGAGCTATGTCATCGACATGGAGAACCTGACGCCGCAATCGCATCCGATGCATCTGCACGGCATGAGCTTCAAGGTGCTGTCGTCCTCGACGCGGCCGGTGCAGCCGCTGATTTCCGACACCTATCTTATCCAGCCCAACGAGAAGGTTCAGCTCGGCTTCGTCGCCGACAATCCCGGCGACTGGCTGCTGCACTGCCACATCATCGAGCACCAGAAATCGGGCATGACGAGTTACGTCAGGGTGGTCTGAAGCCAGGTTCGAACGGTTTCGTTGGCAAAAGCGGGTGGTTCCCTGCTATTGCCGCATCCAAAATCAAGAAACTGTGGACATCTCACGCATGACCAATGTCGCCTTGACCGGACTTGCCCGCGATCTCGCCAGCCGTGCCGCCGACGGTCGTCCGGTGCGCATCGGTGTTATCGGTTCGGGCGAGATGGGAACAGACCTCGTCACGCAAGGCATGCTGATGCCGGGCATTTCGGTCTGCGCCGTCTCCACCCGGCGCCCGCACACCGCGCGTGACGCCATCCGCATCGCCTATGGCGACGAGGCGATGGCAGTCGAGGCAGACGCGGCGTCGAAAGTCACCGCGGCCATCGAGGCAGGAAAGATCGCCGTCACCTCGAATGAGCTGCTGGTCACCAATCCACTGATCGACGTCGTCATCGACGCCACGGGAAAACCGGGCGTCGCCGCCGATTTCGACCTGATGGCGATGGAGCATGGCAAGCATCTGGTGATGATGAATGTCGAGGCCGACGTCACCATCGGGTGCTATCTGAAGCAGCAGGCCGACCGGCTTGGCGTCGTCTATTCGGTTGGCGCCGGCGACGAGCCGTCGAGCTGCATGGAACTGATCGAGTTCGCGTCCGCCCTCGGCCTGACCATCGTCTCGGCCGGCAAGGGCAAGAACAACCCGCTCAACCACGACGCCATGCCCGACGACTATCGCGAGGAAGCGATCCGCCGCAACATGAACCCGCGCATGCTGGTCGAGTTCGTCGACGGCTCCAAAACCATGGTCGAGATGTGCGCCATCGCCAACGCCACCGGGCTGGTGCCCGATGTGCCCGGCATGCATGGCCCGAAGGCCGACCGCGACGATCTCGTCAAGGTGCTTATCCCGCGCGAGGATGGCGGACTGTTGTTGAAAAAGGGCGTCGTCGACTACACGATCGGCAAGGGTGTGGCGCCCGGTGTCTTCGTCATCGTCGAGGCCACACATCCGCGCATCATCGAGCGCATGGACGATCTGCATATCGGCCATGGTCCCTACTACAGCCTGTTCCGGCCCTATCATCTGACATCGCTGGAAGTGCCGCTCACCGCTGCCCGCATCGTGCTTTCCGGCAAGCCCGACATGGTGCCGCTGCCAAGGCCGGTCGCCGAGGTCTGCGCGGTCGCCAAGCGGGACCTGGCGGCCGGCGAGACCTTCGATGCGATCGGCGAGACCTGCTACCGTTCCTGGACGATGACCGTCGGCGAAGCCCGAGCCCAACGCGCCGTGCCGGTCGGCCTGCTCGAGGGCGGCAAGGTGCTGAAACCGGTCAGGAAGGGCGAACTGCTGACCGCCGACAACGCCGCGCCCGACCAGACGACGAGGCTGTTCGCCTTGCGCCGGCTGCAGGACGAGATGCTGTACGGGGCGTACTGAGCGCTTACTTCCCCAACTCGATCGATCGCAGCCGCGCCGCTTCCACGGCCTGCGTCAGCAGGTTGGTCAGCCGGTCTTCGCCCATCAGCACGCCAAGCGCCGCAGCCGTCGTGCCGTTCGGGCTGGTCACCTGCTGGCGCAGCACGCCCGGTTCCTCCTGGCTTTCGGCGGCCAGCGAGGCGGCCCCATAGACCGTCTGCATGGCGAGCAGCCTGGCGGTTGCCTTCGGCAGGCCCGCCTTCTCGGCGGCCACGGTCAGCGCTTCGATGAAGTGGAAGATGTAGGCCGGCCCGGATCCCGACACGGCGGTCACCGCATCCATCAGACCCTCGTCGTCGATGGTGGCCACTTCGCCGCTGGCCGACAGCAGGTCGGCGACAAAGCGCTTGGTATCATCCGAGACGAGCGGGTTGGAAAACACCACCATCATGCCCTTGCCGATGGAGGCGGGCGTGTTGGGCATGCAGCGCACGACAGGCGCGCGGCCGCCGAGGATGTCCTCGAAGGTGGCGACCGGCGTGCCGGCGGCGATGCTGACGAATGTGGTGCGTCCGTCGCCGAAACGCTTGTAGGCGGCGGTGACATCGCGGATCACCTGGGGTTTTACCGCGATGACGACAAGGTCGGGCACGGCGTCGCCTGGAATCTCACTGGCATCCGCTGATGTGGCGCAGCCAAGCGTTGCGGCGCGCTGGCGCAGCTCGGAATTGGGTTCGACCACGAAAACCGCCGAGGGTGCAAGCTTGCCGGATTTCAGCCAGCCCGAAAGCATGGCGTAACCCATATTGCCGCAGCCGGCGAGAACAAGCCTGATCGTCATCGAAAGCCCTCCGAAGGAAGGCTTTGACATAGACGCTCACGGTTCAGGGGGGAAGCCCCGTCAGGACGGACCGGGCGATCGCACGTTACGGTTGGAGCTACGCACTGGGATCGGCCGTAGCGACACCTGTCTCAGGCCAAGCACGCCGAGCACGAAGAACAGCCAGACCGGGTCGCCGCGATGGAAGAAGAAGCTTTCGAGGAAAGCGTTGAGCGCGGTGAACAGCACCACCATCATGAAGAAGTCGCCGAGATAGATGTTTTCCTTGCGCAGCGGAATGCGCATGTAGTCGCGCAGCGGCGCGATCAGGAAAGTATAGACCGCCACGCAAAGGGCGGGGATGCCCATCAACACGGCGATGTCGAGATAGCCGTCATGGCCGTGCACGATGGTCCTGATATCCCATGGCCGGTCGAAGGGCTGGTCCTGGTTGAGCAGCAGCGGCGTGCCCCAGAAGCTTTCATAGCCGTAGCCGGTCCATGGTTTCTTCGCCAGCATCGAGCCGGCGAACTCCCACAGCGTCGTGCGGCCGGTATAGGTCATGTCGGGAAAATAGATCGCCGCCAGATGCTTCACCGGCGGCAGGAAGACGATGCCCAGCGTGCCGACCGCGGTGGCGATGATCGCCAGCGTAAACAGGATCGGCGTGCCGAGCCGCATGCCCATCAGGCTCGGCAGAACGACGATCAGGATTGAGAACGGCACCAGGCCGGCGGTGGTCTTGGAGCCGGTGTGCAGCATGAAGATCATCGCGGCGCAGAAGATACCCGCGCCCCACCAGCGTTGCCCGCGCCGGTAGAGGTAGAGGCCGGCGAAACTAAAGCAGGCCATGATCGGGCCTGCGATGTTCTTGTGGGTGAACACGCCGCGCCACAGGCCCGCATGTTCGGGCTCCTGGGAATCGGCCGTGTGCAGCGCTTCGTGCGGAAAGACGATCAGGCCGACATAGGAGAGGCCCATCACCACCACGGCGGTGAATACGATGACTTTCGAGAAGGACTCGGCATCGCGCGGCAGCGCCAGGATCGTTGCCATGGTCAGGATGCCGATCATGGTGAAGGACGCGGCGCGCATCGCCGAGGGCGGGTCGGTCGCCAGCACCACCGACAGGAAGAAGAAGCCCAGCATCAGCGCCCAGGACGGGCTGAGCAGCGAGCGCACGATGCGCGGATCGGCAAAGGCCATCAACGAGAAGATCGAAACGGCGCCGAGCGAGCCGAAGCCGAGCTGGTTGACGATGTCGCCGCCGTCGCCGGTCAGCTCGGCGCCGGCCGGCTGGAACGGGCGGAAGGACACCATGATGACGGTGAACAGCAGTGCGGCGACGGCCGTCGCCACGCCGTCGCGCGTGAACGCGTCGCTGAGCGGGGCGCGCTCAGTTTTTCTCGGGCTGGCGATACTGCTCATTGGCATATCCGAATTCGGCCAGCACGCGGCCGAGCGCCACATGGACGGGGTAGATGGCGATCGCCGGCGATCCTGTGCGCGCCAGCCGGACCAGGCCGCGAAACGGCGCGGCGGCCAGCAGCGCCAGGCTTTTCGCCAGCACCCTGGCGCCGGCCAGCGGCGTGCCGGCGCGCTTCTTCTTCTCGACCAGCGTCGAGATCACGCCGTTGCGCAGGCTGCGGGCCCGGATCCAGTCGGGCTCGACGCGCCGCGCCGGGACGGTCTCGCGAACCTTGGCCTCGGCACACCAGCTGAGCACAAAGCCCTTCTGCGCCGCACGGCTGAGAAAGTCGGAATCGCCGCCGCCCATGAAGTTGAATCTGAGATCGAGGAAGGGCGGCCCCATGGCGATCAGCACGTTGCGCCCGACCAGAAGATTGCCGGACGAATAGAGCGCCGGCACGCGCCCGGTTTCCCGGTAGGGCGGCGCGAACACCGGATGCTCCGCCCATCTCGCATGGACAGCGTCTGCGAAGACAGGCACTTGCGGGCCGCCGACAATATCGGCGCCGAGCGTCTCGGCAGCCGTGCACATGCGTTCCAGCCAGTGCGGATCGGCGATCTCGTCATCGTCGATGACCAGCAGATGCCTGAAGTTCGGAAAGTGCAGCATCGCCGTCTGCCAGCCGGCATTGTAGGCGCTGCAATTGCCGCGCTCATGCGCGATGATGACCATGCCCGGCATCCCGCCACGCTCGAACAGCGGCAGCACCGCCTTGGCGCCTTCCCGCGCCTCGGCTTCGTTCTCCATGACGATGACGGCAAAGCGCCTGCCGGTCCGCTGCGCGCGCAGCGAAACCAGCGTTTCCAGCACCTGTTCGGGCCGCTTGAAGGTAGGCAAGGTGACGACCGCTTCGACAGCCTCGACGTTAAGCCGGGGAGACCGTCCAGCGATCGATACCGAACCATCCGATGGCAAAGGGATCATCCGTGTCCAGCCACATGGTGAGTCGCGTTCTGGTAGCACCACGGTGATAAGGTTTCGTTAATCACCTTGCACGGAGAGGCCCGTCGGGCAGGGGCTTTCGGCCGTTGATTGTGCTCGCTTAATCAAGGGTTCACCGCGCTTTGCTACCGGCTACACCACAGGATAGGTGAGATGCATCTGCTGTTCGCCACATCGATCGTGCCCGACGGCGCTCTCGCCTCGGGCTACGAGATCGCCAATGCTGCGATCATCGCTGCGTTGCGGCGGGCCGGCGCGCGCGTCACGGTCATCGGTTTCACCTGGCCCGGGAAGGCCGCGGCCGACCCGGAAAACACCGTTGTGCTGGGTGCGATCGACGTGCGCACGGAAAGCGCCTCGGCGCCGCAAAAGCTCGCTTGGGTCGGCAAGGCGATGCTGTCGGGCCTTACCTTCGCCTCGGTCAAGCTGCGTGCGGTATCCGAGCACGAAGTGCAGGCCGCTCTCGAACAGGCCGGGCCGTTCGATGGCTATGTGCTGAATTCCGTCCAGTTCGCCGGCGCCTTCGAAAAGCTCTTCGAAGACAAGCCTTCGATCTTCGTCGCCCACAATGTCGAGCATCTCTCGGCGCGGGAGAACGCGGCTGCTGCCGCCGGCCCCTTCCAGCGCCTGCTGTTCCGCCGCGAGGCAAGGCTGCTCAAGGTCGTGGAAGAGCGTCTCTGCCGCCGCGCACGCTATGTCTTCACGCTGGCCGAGGAAGACCGGGCGGCACTCGGTGTCGCCGCCGCCGACCGATCGGCGGTGCTGCCGCTGGTGACCGGCGCCGAGGCGCCAACCCGGAACGGCCCGCGCCGGATTGAATGCGACGCTGCCCTCATAGGCACCTGGACCTGGCAGCCGAACCGCATTGGCCTTGACTGGTTCCTGGGCAAGGTGGTGCCGCAACTGCGGCCCGATTTCCGCATCCGCATCGCCGGCCGCGTGCCTTCGGGCGTCACCTCGGCGCATCCGGGCGTCGAGTTTGTCGGCCGTGTCCCGGATGCCAGGGCGTTCGTGTGCGGCGCGGCCGTCGTCCCGCTGATCAGCACCGCCGGCAGCGGCGTGCAGCTGAAGACCATCGAGACCTTCGAACTCGGCCTGCCTTCGGTCGCCACCAGCCGCTCATTGCGCGGCATCGACCATCGCCCCGACAATTGCGTCGTCACCGACGATCCGGCCGGCTTCGCCAGGGCCCTGGAGGCCGCGGCCGCCGATATCAGGGACGTCGATGGCGGCGCGTTCCGTCATCGGCAGGTCAAGGCGCTGGATGTCGCCATCCGGCATGGCTTGGAAAAACTCGGGGCCGTCAGGCAGGAGGTGTTTGCATGAATATGCACACCGCCCGCGCGGCCTTCGGGCTCGACAGCTTGAAGAGGATCCTCGGCATCTCCGTGCTCGCCATCCGCTGGGACGATGCCATCGCCCTGCTTGCCCGCCTGATTGCCGAGCGGCGCTTCACCAAGGTCAGTTTCCTCAACGCCCACAATGCCAACATCGCCTATTCAGACCCGGTCTTCGCCGAGGCGCTCGACGATTTCCTCATCCTGCCGGACGGCATCGGCGTCGATCTCGCCGCGCAGCTTCTCTATGGCGCGCCCTTTCCGGACAATCTTAACGGCACCGATTTCGTGCCGGCCTTCCTGCAGGCCTCGACGCGGCCGCTGACCGTCGGCCTGCTTGGCGCGACGCGTGTCAACGCCGAGGCGGCGTCGGTCAAGCTCGCGGCCCTTGCCGTGCAGCACAATTTCGTGGTCATTCATGATGGCTATTTCTCCGCCGCGCAGGAGCCGGAGATCATCGGCCGGATCGCGGCGCTGCGGCCCGATATGCTGCTGGTCGCCATGGGCGTGCCCCGCCAGGAACTGTGGATCGCCCGCCACATCGACGAACGCCACTGCACGATGCCGGTCGCGGTCGGCGCACTGCTCGATTTCCTGAGTGGCTCGGTGCCCCGCGCGCCGCTGTGGATGCGCCGCATGCGCCTGGAATGGCTGTTCCGGCTGGCGGTCGAGCCGGGCCGGCTCTGGCGCCGCTACGTCGTCGGCAATCCGGTGTTCCTGTGGCGGGTCGTCAAGCAGAGATGGTCGCGCGGCGCCGAAACGGCCGGAGAGCTCCGTTGAACAAAAGGTTCGTTCCAGACGCTCTCGTCGGCCCGGGCCCGGGCCTGTTGCCGGAGACGCCGACGGCGGCGGTGGTGACGGCGAGCTACGCGCCGGATTTCGAGCGCTGCCGCCTGTTGTGCGAAACGCTTGACCGGCATGTTTCCGGCGCCGCGCACCACTACATCCTGGTCGAACACCGCGACGTCGCGCTTTTCCGGCAGCTGGAGACCAACCGGCGCACAGTTCTCGACGAGCGTGACCTGCTGCCGCGCTGGCTGCGCGCTTTCGACGATCCGCTTAGCCTGTTCCGCCGGCGTGTCTGGTTCAGCCTGAAGACGCAACCGCTGCGTGGCTGGCACGTGCAGCAGCTGCGCCGCATCGCCATCGCGGCGCATGCCCGGGAAGACGTTCTGGTCTTCTGCGATTCCGACGTCGCTTTCCTGAAGGCCTTTGACTGCGGCGCCTTCTGGCGCGACGGCAAGGCGCGGCTGTTCCGCCGCGACGGCGTGCTTGCCGATGACGGTCACGACGAGCATCGCATCTGGTCGCGCAATGCGGGTTCCGCGCTCGGCATCGACCCGTCGCGCGCGTCGGCCCACGACTATATCTCGACGCTGATCGCCTGGCGCCGCGACACCGTGCTTGCCATGTGCGGCCAGATCGAGAAGGCCCATGGCCGCGCCTGGGTCGAGGTGGTCGGCTCGGCGCGCAGATTCTCCGAATGTATGATCTATGGTCGCTATGTCGACGATCTGCAGGACGGTGCCGGCCACTTCCACGGTTCTGAGGAATTCTGCCGCGTCCACTGGACGGGAGAGGCCTTATCGGACGACGAGTTTCGCCGCTTCGTTGCCGGCATGGCGCCGCAGCAGGTGGCGATCGGCATGCAATCCTTCATCGGCACCGATATCGGCCGCATCCGTCGTCTGATCGGGCTGGGTTAGCCTGAGCAGGAATTCAGGTCAGGACGAGCCGAAAACAGTGGCTTCCGAGAACCGGAGCGGAGCGTACCACTGTACGTGAGCACCGGAAGCGCAGGGAGCCGCTGTTTGCAGGCCGGCCTCACCTGAATTCAGATTGCTTTCGCCGGCCTGCGCAGCGCCGAATAGGTCAGCAGCATCGAGGCGAGATAGAGCAGCAGGAAGACGATGTTGAGCGACAGCACCAGCGTTGACGTATCGGTGATGGTGGTTAGCACATAGGTCAAAAGCAGCGCCTTCAGGGCGGCTAACAAGCCGAGATTGAGCGCCCGCACCGCCGTCTGGCCGCGCGCGAACAGAAGCTCCGCCTGGTATTCGACCAGATTGCGCAATCCCGGAACGCAGATTGCCAGCGCCACCAGCGGCGCGGCCTCGGAGACGTTCCTGCCGAGGGCGTTGGGGAAGAAATGCAGCACGATGCCGAGCGCCAGCAGCGCCAGCGTCGAAACCAGGAACACGCCGCCTTCTATGCCGCTCTTGACCGCCAGCCGCGACAACAGGTCCGGCGCGCGCATCATGCGTTGCACCAGCATCATCGAGAAGGTGCGGATCGGGATCGCGGTCAGGTCGACCAGCCGCATGATGATGGCATAGATGCCGGCCAGATGCGGGCCGCCGATCGCCAGCACCAGCAGCTTGTCGAATTCCGATTGCAGGTAGAACAACACTTCCGCGCCGGCGACGTAGATGGAATCGGCAAGCCGCCTGAGATAGAGCTCGATGCGCAGCCGCAGTCTTTGGCGCGGATAGAACCAGCCGAAAGCCAGAACCAGCGAGGCGGCGTTGGCGCCGATATAGAACCACGACCACGCCCAGATGCTGTGTTGCGCCGAGACCATGAACAGCACCGCGCCAAGCGCCCGCAGTGCCGTCGCCATGATCGCCAGGATCGCAGCGCGGCCGAACTTGCCCAACCCGTTGTTGACGATCAGCGCCACCTCGACCGGCCGCCACAACAGCGCTTCGGCAAACACGATCGCCGAAAACACCGACAGCGGCACGGTGCCGGCGAAGAAGATCAGGTAGACCCCGAACGAGGCCAACGCCAGGAGCGGCAGCGAGACGACGCCGAGCAGCAGGAAGCCGGCCGTGAAGGTGCCGATCAGATTGGGGCGGATGGTGGCGGTGCGATAGAGCGCCGAGATGAAACCGAAGGCCAGGATCCGCGACAGCATCACGCCCGCCGCCGAAGCTGTGGCGAACATGCCGAATTCGGAGATCGACAAAGTGTTGGCAAGGGCGATGAAATAGGCCAGCGAAAACATCAGTCGCCCACCGGCGCCGCTGATCGCCGAAAAATAGTCGCGCACCAGCCCCCGTCGCTCGGCCACGAAAGTGCCGATCCGGGCGAAAGTGCGCCTTTGCGGTATGCCGCGAGCTTCGGTCATGTGCCGGGAAGCCATAGGCGGGAAAGCTTAACGTGCCGTTCTGAGGCCCGAAGGCGCTGAAATTCCGGCACTTGAGGTTATGGAAAGCTTACACGCCGGCCTGCCGAAATTAACCTTTTGTTTCCTATGCTTGTTTAGCGTGGCTTAACGAATAGCCGACCGCCGCTGCCCAGCGGCCAAAGAGTGAAGCTCCAAGACAATGGTCGACAGGGAAAACCGTGAAGACTGGAGGCGCGAGCGTTCGTTGCTGGCGCTCGGCCAGGCCATGCGCGGTGAGGACGACGCATCCCTGGTCTCGATAGGCGATCGCGCGGATTCGGCATGGCGCGAGGATGCCGCCACGCGCCATCGCCTTGCCCGTTCACGGCGCGAAGCGCGGACGAACCCAACGCCGTCCGCCGCCGCCGGAACAGAACGCTTGCGGCCAGAGCGGGAAGCGGCTGCACAAGACGACGCCTGGCGCTCGCAAGAGGACGCCGACAATCTGCAGCCGGCCATGCCGGATTCAAGGCAGTCCGCTGGAGAACCTTCCGGCAGCACTCGCTCGCATGACACGGCCGGATCCCGCCAGGCAGGCGAGCCCAATGCATCCTTTGACGATCGCAGGGACGATCAACAGTGGAAGCCGCTGATCGATCCGATGCAGGTCGTGCGTGGCATTGCCAGGTCGAAACTGCTGATCGTCACCACCACCCTGATCGGTGCCGGGCTCGGCATCGCGATCGCGCTGTCGACACCGAAGAAATACGAATCGATGACCGAATTGGTCGTCGATCCGCGCGACCTGAAACTTTCGGACCGTGACCTCACCCAGATGGCGGTTGTTCCCGACGCGACACTCGTCAATGTCGAAAACCAGATCAGATTGCTGACCTCGGGCACGGTGCTGGGCAAGGTCGTCAACAAGCTCAATCTCGCCGACGATCCGGAGTTCAATGGCCAAGGCTCGGGCGGCCTGGGCGCGATGTCACTGATCCGCTCGATCCTGTTGCGCCACGACGGACCAGGCGGTGCCGATGAACCGCGTCGCCTGTCGCTTGCCGTCGGCAATCTGGCTGAAAGCCTTTCGGTCGAGCGCGCGGGCAAGACCTCCACGATCATGATCGGCGTCACCACCCAGAACGCCCAGAAATCGGCGCGCATCGCGGAAACGATGACGGATGTCTTTCTGCAGACCTCGGGTGAATTTCAATCCCTCACCGCCGGCCGGGCCAACAACGAATTGACGGCAAAACTCGAGGAGATGCGCAAAAGCGTCGAGGCGGCCGAGCGCAAGGTCGAGGATTTCAGGGCCACGCACGACCTTGTCGACGCGCAGGGCCACCTGATCAGCGATGATCAGATGCTCAAGGTCAACGAGCAACTGTCGGTTGCTCGCGCGCGTACGGCGGAACTGAACGCCCGCGCTGCCTCCGCCCGCTCGATCAATGTCAATTCGGTGCTTGGCGGTACTTTGCCGGAAGAAATCAATTCCAACACGATGAGCGATCTGCGCGCGCAATATGCCACGCTCAAGCAGGAGGCCGATCGTGCCGCGGTCCGGCTGGGTCCGCGCCATCCCGAACTCCAGGCGCTCAATGCGCAGCTGGCCGGCGCACGCGATCGCATTGCCGCGGAACTCAGCCGCATCGCCTCGTCGCTGCAGGTTGACCTGAAACGCTCGATCCAGGTCCAACAGGACCTTTCGTCCCAACTGGCGCAGATGAAGGTCCGCAGCGGCGACGTCAACAGCGACCTGGTCTCGATGCGCGAACTGGAACGCGACGCCGCGGCCAAGCGCTCGGTCTATGAACAATATCTTCTGCGCGCCAAGGAGATTGGCGAGCAGAAGGGTATCAATACCGCCAATATGACCGTCATCTCGCCGCCCTCCATTCCGCTCGAGCCGAACGGTCCATCGCGGGTCGTGATGGCGCTTGCCGGCCTGTTCCTGGGCTTTGCCTCCGGTGTTGGTCTCGGTGCCATGCGCGGCGCCTATGAAAGCCTGCGCGAGACCGCCACATCGCGCTCGCGCCGCGACCGCAAGGCGCCTGTCGAAGACCAGGCATTCCGGGCAGCACCGCCGCCCGCGTCGCCAATGCCGGCAGCGCCTGTGCCGCCGGTGCCACCCCCGCCACCAGCACCGCCACCGCCCTTGGCACAGGCCGAAGCCGCTCCCGCCAAGCGGCCCGGGCGGGTCGCCGCGCTCATGGCGAAATTGCGCAATGCTCTGTCCCGCAAGCCATCCACTGAGGCGGACGATGACAGCGAATTCGCCGCCTTTGGCGACAAGGCGCGGCCGGCGGATGCTGCTATGCCCTCCGGCTTCCCGAATCCGGATGCCGCCTTCATGCAGCGGTCGTCGGACTACTCGCGGCCGCCTTTCCCGCCAGGCTTCGATGCCACCTATTCCCAGCCGATGGGACCGCCGTCACGGTCGCCCCTGATGCCGCCACTGCCGATCTATCCGGCTCCGCCGCCCTATCCCCCTGCATTACAGGCCGGCTCGATGCAGCCCTGGCAGGCGCCGCCGCCTGCAGGTTACCCCTATACCCAAGCCATGGCGCCCTATGCCGGGCACATGCCGTATCCGCCGCAGCCCGCGCCGCCGCAACCACCGGCCTATCCACCGCAGCCATCGGTGGAGCCTTCGCCGGTTGAGGAAGGCGCCGAACAGGCGCCGATCGAGGAAATTCGTGCCAGCCTGCGCGAATTCCGCGAGGCGGTCCGCGAACTCACCGAGAGCCGCGCCCGCCGCCGCTACTTCTGAGCCACAAGATACATCACCGAGGCCGAATAAAACCCTCCCGGTTTTCGCGTAAACGGCATTGGACGGCGCTTTGACGGGATTGCGTGCCGGAATTTTCGTGACAATGCCGCACTGCATGTTGCCGGCGCCGGGACATCGCGTCTCGAAAGCGGCGTTGCGCGAAACAGGGTTGAGGATGGTTCATGGCCGAAGTGATTGACGGAAAGAGCGTTGCCGAGGATGTGGTGCGGACGGTCAAGGCGTTGACCGCCGAGCTGGTCGCCAAGGGCAACGCCAAGCCTGGTCTGGCCGTGGTCATCGTTGGCGAGGATCCGGCCAGCCAGGTCTATGTCGCTTCCAAGTCGCGCACGGCCAAGGAATGCGGCTTTCATTCGCTCCAGCACACGCTGCCGGCCGAGACTTCCCAAGAGGCGTTGCTCAAGATCATCGCTGACCTCAACGCCGATCCGGCCATCAACGGCATCCTGGTGCAGCTGCCGCTGCCCGCCCATATCGACGCCGGCAAGATCATCCAGGCGATTGCGCCTCAGAAGGATGTCGACGGCTTCCATTTCATCAATGTCGGCAAGCTCGGCACGGGCGAGCTCGACACGGCCTTCGTTCCCTGCACGCCGGCCGGCTCTATGCTTCTGATCGAGCGCGTGCGCGGCAAGGACCTGTCCGGCCTCAACGCCGTCGTCGTCGGCCGCTCCAACATTGTCGGCAAGCCGATGGCCAATCTGCTGCTTGCCGCCAACTGCACCGTCACCATCGCCCACAGCCGCACCAAGGAACTGCCGGCGCTTGCCCGCACGGCAGACATCCTGGTCGCCGCCGTCGGCCGGCCGGAAATGATCAAGGGGGATTGGGTGAAGCCGGGCGCCACCGTCATCGATGTCGGTATCAACCGCATTCCCGCGCCGGAGAAGGGCGAGGGCAAGTCGCGCCTCGTCGGCGATGTCGCCTATGCCGAGGCGGCCAAGCAAGCCGGCGCCATCACGCCGGTGCCCGGCGGTGTCGGGCCGATGACCATTGCCATGCTGATGGCCAATACGTTAGCTTCTGCCTACCTTGCGGCCGGATTGAAGCGGCCCTCCTTCTGAGCCCGGGTTGACCCTGAAAGCGCCAGTTTTGCCGAACCCCACCATTTCCCCGGAACGGCCGGTCACGACTGATCCCGTTCAAGGTGGCCGGCAGTTCGCCTTCCTGCTGGTCGACAAGTTTTCCATGTTCTCGTTGGCCGCGGCGATCGACACGTTCCGGTCGGCGAACCGTCTGCTCGGCCGCGATTTCTATGGCTGGACCACGGTGTCGGCCGATGGCGATCCGGTGATGGCGTCCAACGGCCTGCCTCTCAAGATCGACTATGCCGTAGCCGACCTGCCGCCGGTCGACATCCTCTTCGTTTCGGTAGGGCTGACAACCGAATTTCCCGGCAAGAGCAAGGTTCTGGCGGCTTTGCGCAGCTGGGGCCGGCGCGGCAACGCGCTCGGAGCACTGTCGGTCGGGTCCTACCTATTGGCCGAGGCCGGCCAGCTCGACGGTTACCGCTGCACCATCCATTGGGAAAACCGCGCCGGCTTCATGGAGCGCTTCCCCGACATCAACTGCACCGGCAATGTCTTCGAGATCGACCGCAAGCGCTACACCTGCGCCGGCGGCACGACCTCGATCGATTTGATGCTGGAGATCGTGCGCGGCGATTTCGGCTCGAACCTCGCCAATGGCGTCGCCAACCAGTTCCAGCACGAGCGCATCCGCTCGGCCGGCGACCGCCAGCGCGTCGGGCCGGAACGCGATCTGACCGGCAAGTCGGAGAAGCTGAGGCGCATCGTCGAGCTGATGGCCGACCATCTCGACGAGCCGCTCTCGGCGGTGCAACTCGCCAAATCGGCCGGCCTTTCGGTGCGCCAGGTCGAGCGTCTGTTCCTGCGCCACCTCAACGTCACGCCGGGCCGCTACTACATGCGGTTGCGGCTGGAGCGGGCGCGCGAATTGCTGCGCCAGACCAACATGCCGATCCTCGACGTGGCGATCGCGACCGGCTTCACCTCGCACTCCTATTTCGCCCAGAGCTACCGGCTGCAGTTCGGCAGGCCGCCTTCGGAAGAGCGCCGCACCACCTACTGAGCCGGGGCTTCGGTCTGGCTCCAAGACGCCTGCTGCTCGGGCGATCCTGCCGCATGAACGCTTTTTTCCCCGCCCAGAGGCCTGAGCGACACGGCCGCGCCGGGCTTGTGTCCTGACGCCGCCTCAAATAGCTTCCCTGTGCGGATTAGGGGGCTAACTCAGGAGATTTCGATGGCGGTATTTGCGCGGAGCTTCGCTGCGGCGATCCTCCTTTTGTCGATGACGACGTTCGGCTTTGCCGCAAACAAGGTCATCATCATTCTTGATGCGTCCGGCTCGATGTGGGCGCAGATCGACGGCAAGCCCAAGCTCGAAATCGCCAGGGAATCTCTGAGGACCGTGCTTCAATCGGTTCCCGCCGACGACGAGATCGGCTTCATGGCCTACGGCCATCGCGAAAAAGGCAGCTGCGAGGACATTCAGCTGATCGTGCCGCCTCAGGCAGGCTCGGCAAGCGCCATCACGGATGCCGCCGACAGTCTGAAATTCCTTGGCAAGACGCCGTTGACGGCGGCCGTCAAGCAGGCGGCGGAAGCGCTGAAATACACCGAGGACAAGGCAACCGTCGTCCTGATCACCGATGGGCTCGAAACCTGCGGCGGCGACCCCTGTGCACTGGGCAAGGAACTCAAGGCATCCGGCGTCGACTTCACCGCCGATGTCGTCGGCTTCGGATTGACAGCCGACGAGGGCAAGCAGATCGCGTGCCTGGCTGAAAACACCGGCGGCAAATACATCCAGGCCTCCGATGAGAAGGCGTTGCAGGAAGCCTTGGTCGAAACCGTCGCTGCCCCGGCGCCGGCACCCGCGCCTGAACCGGCTCCCGCACCGGCGCCTGCGCCGAAAGCCGCCGAGGTCGACTACAACCTCATCCCGCAAGCGTTCTTGAAAGAGGGCGGCGAGGTGCCGAAGATCGACGTCTACTATGAAGTCTTTCCGGACGATGCCAAAGGTGTCGGTGGAGACCATGTCAATGACGGCTACAATGCTGTCAAATTCCACGTTCCCGCTGGCAACTACATCGTCGTCGCCTCGAGCGGCGGCGCCAAGGCCGAGCAGAAGGTCACGCTGACGGCGGACAAGGCAACAGAGCTTTCGCTCAATCTAAACGCCGCCGAGCTCTCCATCCACGCCCGGCCGGCGCCAGGCGCCGATGTCGACCGCAATGCGCAGATCAGCATCGCCTATCCCGGCGGCACGTCGGACAGCAACTATGGCGAGGTCAAGTTCGTCGTTCCGGCCGGCGAGACCAAGGTCACCGTGAAGCTGGGAGCCGGCGAGGCAAGCGAAACCATGCAGCTTGCCGCCGGCCAGGTCGTCGACAAGGACATGATCGTCGGCGTCGGCAAGGCCAAGGCAAACGCCTTCTACACAAAGGGCGGCGAGAAGGCCGAAACCGATGTGGGTTGGAAGGTGTACAAGGCGGCCAAGAAGCTTGATGGCAGCCGCGATCAGGTGACTTACGCCTACGGCCCCGACAGCCAGTTCGATCTGCCTCCGGGCGACTATGTGATCGGTGTCGACGTGCAGGCCGTGTCCACGGAACAGCCTTTCAGCGTGACGGTCGGGCAGATGACCGATGTCAACGTGACGCTGAACGCGGGCGTCCTGGCCGTCGACGCGCCAGGCGCGGATGGCTTCAAGATCTACGAGGCCAAGAAGAACATCCAGGGCGAACGCAAGCAGGTGACCTACGCCTATGGCGAAAAGATGCAGTCCACGCTGGCGGCGGGCGACTACGTGCTCGTGACCAACTTCACCACAGACAAGGCCGACAAGGAGACGCCCTTCACGGTCAAGGCCGGCGAGCGGAGTGAACTCAAAGTCGAGTAGCATCCAGCAGGACAAACAAAAAAGGGCGGCTCAAGGCCGCCCTTTTCTTTTGGAAGCCAGGAATATCAGGCGGTTCCGAAGGCGCTGGCGCCATGGTCGGCACGGCCCACCAGCTGCCGGAAGCCGGCGAAAAGCTCGCGGCCGAAGCCGAACTCGTTGCCGATGAGGTCGGCTTCGGCGGTGCGGCGCAGCGCGAACTCGGTTCCCGGCACCAGCACCTCCAGCGTTCCGGCATCGGCGTCGAGGCGGATGATGTCGCCGTCATGGATCCGGGCGATCGGCCCGTCCTCGACGGCTTCCGGCGTCACATGGATCGCCGCCGGGACCTTGCCGGAAGCGCCCGACATGCGCCCGTCTGTCACCAGCGCGACGCGCTGGCCTCGGTCCTGCAGGATGCCAAGCACGGTGGTCAGCTTGTGCAGTTCCGGCATGCCATTGGCCTTCGGACCCTGGAAGCGGATGACGGCGATGAAATCGCCAGTGAGCGTGCCGGCCTTGAACGCATCGTTGAGGCCCTGCTGGCTGTCGAACACCTTCGCCGGCGCCTCGATGAGGCGTCGTTCCGGCTTGACGGCGGAGGTCTTGATGACGGCATGGCCGAGATTGCCCGCCAGCACCTTCAGGCCGCCTGTCGGCTGGAACGCCTTGCTGAACGGCGCCAGCACCTTTTCGTCGCCGCTGGCCTGCGGCGAGGCCTCGCGCACCACAGAGCCGTCGGCACCGAGCTTTGCCTCGACCGCATAGGGCCGCAGGCCTTCGCCCCACACCGTCTGCACATCCTCGTGCAACACGCCTTCGTCAAGCAGTTCGCGGATCAGGAAGCCGAGCCCGCCGGCGGCATGGAAATGGTTCACGTCGGCAAGCCCGTTCGGATATACGCGGGCCAGAAGCGGCACCGCTTCCGAGAGGTCGGAAATATCCTGCCAGGTCAGTGCGATGCCGGCTGCCGCCGCCATGGCGATCAGGTGGATGGTATGATTGGTCGAGCCGCCGGTGGCATGCAGGCCGACGACGCCGTTGACGATGGACCGCTCGTCGATCATCCGCCCGACCGGCGTATAGGCATTGCCGAGCGCGGTGATGGCGAGGGCCCGCTTCGTCGCTTCGCGGGTTAGCGCATCACGCAACGGCGTGCCGGGATTGACGAAGGAGGCGCCGGGCGTGTGCAGGCCCATGATCTCCATCAGCATCTGGTTGGAGTTCGCCGTGCCGTAGAAGGTGCAGGTGCCCGGCCCGTGGTAGGATTTGGACTCGGCTTCCAGCAGTTCGGCGCGCCCCGCCTTGCCCTCGGCATAAAGCTGGCGGACCTTGGCCTTCTCGTCGTTGGGAAGCCCGGTCGTCATCGGTCCGGCCGGGATGAACACCGCCGGCAGATGGCCGAAGGTCAGCGCCGCGATCACCAATCCCGGTACGATCTTGTCGCAGACGCCGAGAAAGACGGCGGCGTCGAACATGTTGTGCGACAGGCCGACCGCCGCCGACATGGCGATCACGTCGCGCGAGAACAGCGACAATTCCATGCCGGGCTGGCCCTGCGTGACGCCGTCGCACATCGCCGGCACGCCACCGGCCACCTGGGCGATGCCGCCGGCCTCGCGCGCGGCCTCCTTGATCAGGGCAGGGAAGGTTTCGAAGGGCTGATGCGCCGACAGCATGTCGTTGTAGGAGGTGATGATGCCGAGATTGGGCACCTTGTCGGCGCCGAGCGCCAGCTTCTCCGAGGGGCTGCATACCGCAAAGCCGTGGGCGAGGTTGCCGCAGGACAGAACCGACCGGTTGGCGGTCTGGTTCGACGCTTCGGCGATACGGCCGAGATAGCGCTCGCGGCCCGCCTTCGAACGTTGGCGGATGCGCTCCGTGATGGCTTCGATGTCGCGTCTTGCGGTCATGGCGGTCGGTCCTTTCAGGCGAGGTCCCGGAAACATCCTCCCGCCGTTGCCGGGACCACTAAATATAAGAAATCAAGGCGCCCAGAAAACCTCTACGGGCCTGGGCGCGGCGTCGAGCACGGCGCGGATCGGCTTTCGCGGCCCGGGCGCGACCGCGCCGTCGAAGGCGGCGCGCTTGTCCTCGCCCTCTATGTGCAGCGCGATGAAGCCGGCATCGATGATGCGCGCCAGCGTCAAGGTGAGCCGCGGCTCGCCCGCACTGGCCGCGTGGACCGGCAGGATGATCCGGTCCGAGGCCGGGTCGAGCAGCTTGGCCAGATCGTCGGCATCGGGAAAGAACGAGGCGGTGTGGCCGTCCGGCCCCATGCCGAGCACCACGACATCGAGCGGCCAGGGCAGGGAGCGCAGCGCCGCATCGTCGGATGCCGCTGCATCCTCGATGCCCGATGCCTCATGGTAGAGGGGCACGAAGCGCGCCGCCTTGGCCGCGTTCTGCAAGAGATTGGCGGCCACCAGCCCGGCATTGGAGCGCGGCGAGGAGGCGGGCACGAAACGCTCGTCGACCAGCGTCACGATCACCTTGTCCCAGGCGATCGGCATCGCCGAGAGGGCGGCGAAGAATTTTGCCGGCGTCGTGCCGCCGGAGACGGCCAGCACGGCCGTGCCGCGCACGGCGATCGCCTTGGTTAGCCGGTCGGCCACGCGGCCGGCCAGCGCCGCTGCCAGTTGCGGACGGTCGGGGAAAGCGTTCCAGTTGTAGCTGGCGCCGTTCAATTGCTCTCGTGCCATGTCCGCCCGTCACGTTCGATCAGCGCTATCGAGGCCGACGGCCCCCATGTGCCTGCCGTATAGCCCTGCGCCTCCTGCTTGGCGCCTTCCCAGGCATTCTGGATCGGGTCGATCCATTTCCACGCCGCCTCGACCTCGTCGCGGCGCATGAACAGCGTCTGGTTGCCGCGGATGACGTCCATGATCAGCCGTTCATAGGCATCGGGCGCGCGGCCGTCGAAGGACTGCGCGAAGCTCATGTCGAGCGAGATCTGGCGCAGCCGCATGCCGCCTGGGCCTGGATCCTTGATCATGATGAACTGCTTGACGCCCTCGTCGGGCTGCAGCCGGATGACCAGTTGGTTGGCGAAGATCGGCCCGGCGCTGTCGCCGAAGATCGAATGCGGGATCGGCTTGAACTCGATAACGATTTCCGAAACCCGGGTCGCCAGCCGCTTGCCGGTCCTGAGGTAGAACGGAACGCCAGCCCAGCGCCAGGTGCCGATCTCGGCCTTGATGGCCACGAAGGTTTCGGTGTTGCTGTCCTTGCCGAGCTCCTCGACATAGCCCTTTACCGGCCCGCCGGCCGATGCACCGGCGCGATACTGGCCGCGCACCGTGTGCTTCGGCGCCTCGTTGCCGTTGATGCGCTTCAGCGCCCGCAGCACCTTGAGCTTCTCGTCGCGCACGGCGTCGGCGTCCATCGACGACGGCGCCTCCATGGCGACGAGGCAGAGCAGCTGCAGCATGTGGTTCTGCACCATGTCGCGCAGCGCGCCGGCCTTGTCGTAGTAGGTGACGCGGTCTTCCAGGCCGACGGTCTCGGCCACGGTGATCTGTACGTGGTCGATATGCGCGGAATTCCACAGCGGCTCGTAAAGCGCGTTGGCAAAGCGCAGCGCCATCAGGTTCTGCACCGTCTCCTTGCCGAGATAATGGTCGATGCGGAAGATCTGGCTTTCGTGGAAGTCGTCGCCGACCAGATCGTTGAGCGCTTGCGCCGAGGCAAGGTCGCGGCCGATCGGCTTCTCCAGCACGATGCGCGAATTCGGCGTGATCAGCTTGTGCTCTTTGAGCTTGTGCGAGATATCGCCGAACAGCGCCGGCGCAACGGCCAGATAGAAGGCGCGGATGCTCTCGCTCTCGCCGATCGCTTTCTTAAGCTTGTCGAAGCCGGCGCCGCTCGTCGCATCGGCCGAGACATAGGAAAGCCGCGCCAGAAAGGTCTTCAACTCCTTGGCGTCGATATCGGCCGGCTTGACGTGGTCGGAGATCGCCTGGCTGGCGAAGGCCCGGAATTCCTCGTCGCTCATTTTCGAGCGCGATGTGCCGATGATGCGTGTCGGCTCGGAGAATTGGTGGTCGCGCTGGCGATAATAGAGCGACGGCAGAAGCTTGCGTTCCGACAGGTCGCCGGTGCCGCCGAAAATGATGAAGTCGAAAGGGTCGACGGGAATGATTTGGCTGGTCATGGTCTGTCCGCTTTGACGCCGGTCGCGAGTACGCGGCTGATATATTCTAATCGATTTAAATTTTCCAGTGCCATGGTGTCACATCGAGGACCAATCGCTGGATATTGATTGGATCCACATGTGCGCTTGACACTGGCGCTTGCCGGAGGCTTGTCGGTGAACGAAGACTCCGGAAGCTTTCGCAGTTGCAGCATAGAACGTGAATGTGACGAAAGCTAAGGGAGAAATAGCGCCTTGTCTGTCGCGGCATCGGCCGCGCCGGTCAGCCGCTCTATTGGTCCCAGGAAGACATCGATGAGCGGGAAAAGCATGCGTCTGGAAAACAAGGTCGCCATCATCACCGGCGCGGCATCCGGCTTCGGCGAAGGCATGGCCAAGCGCTTCGCGCAGGAAGGCGCCAGGGTCGTTGTGGCCGACCTCAACGCCAAGGGTGCGGAGCGCGTCGCCGGTGAGATCGGCGAGGCGGCCATCTGGACGCAGACCGATGTCTCGCTGCGCTCCGAATTCGACGAGATGGTCTATGCCGCCAAAAGCGCCTTCGGCCGCATCGACATCATGGTCAACAATGCCGGTTACACCCACCGCAACGGCGACATGCTGAAGGTCGACGAGGAAACCTTCGACCTGATCACCGCTGTCAATATGAAGGCGATCTATCACGCGGCCCTTGCCGTGGTGCCGATCATGGAGCGGCAAGGTGGCGGCGTTATCCTGACCACGGCCTCCACCGCTGGCCTCAGGCCTCGACCCGGCCTCACCTGGTACAATGCCTCGAAAGGTTGGGCGATCACCGCCACCAAGTCGATGGCGGTGGAACTCGCGCCGAAGAACATTCGCGTCAATTGCCTCTGCCCGGTCGCCGGCGAAACCGGCATGCTGGAGAAATTCATGGGCGCCGATACGCCGCAGATTCGCGAGACTTTCCGCGCCTCGATCCCGCTCGGCCGGCTTTCGACGCCGCTCGACATCGCCAATGCCGCACTCTGGCTGGCGTCGGACGAAGCTGCCTTCATCACCGGCGTGGCGCTGGAGGTCGATGGCGGCCGCTGCATCTGAAGCGCATCGTCATTGTGGCGCAGGTCGGTTCGACCGAGCCTGTGACTTCAAGTTTGACTTGTACCGGCAGGGCGCAAATCGTGCGGTGGCGAGTCCGGCCTCAGCCGCAAATGCGCCGGTACATCAGCCGCCGGTCTTGATGTAGCTCTTGTAGACCCAGCCGGTCTTGCCGTTGTAGACGATCTGGCACCATTGCTTGCAGTTCATCACCTGCACCGAGGTTCTTGCCGGCACAGTGCCGATGGCGGCTGCGTTCTTCTTCGGGCCGCTGCGCATGGTCACCGGTCTCAGGATGCGCCCGTTGCCGGCCGCCGCCACCTTGCGTGGCTTGGCCTTGGCCTTGCTGCCATCATCACTCGCCGTCGGCTGCTGTTCGGGCGCTTGTGGCTGCACTTCAGGGATCGCGGCGGTCTTGGCTCCATCCGGATTGCTGCTTGCCGCTGGTGCCGGCGCGGCAACCTTGGCAAGTTCGCTGGCGGCATCAGTATCGGTCGCCGATGGCGCGAATGCCGCCGCGACGGCCGGCTTGTCTGGCGTCGGCTTAGCCTGATTGGCCGCCTGGCTGGGGGCAGCCGCCTGATCGGGTGCCGCCGAAGCGGCCTTCGGCTGCGCTCCAGTCCAGCGGGGATCATTGGCCGCTAGCGTTTGTATGGTTGCTTTCGCCGTCGCCATCGTCGGTGAGACCTGGTCGGACTTGCGGGCGGGCTGTGGCACGGTCGCCGCGGCCACCGTGGTTCCGGCCGGGACGATCTTCGTCGTTTTCACCGGAATGGTCGGAATGCTCTGTTCCTGGCTGGCGGCTGCTTGCCGCTCGCTCGTCGGCAATGCCAGCCAGAGCGCCACCGCGGCCACGCCGAGCAGTGCGGCGGTGCCGACCGCGGCAATCACCAGATGCGAGTTCGAACGGACTCCCTGCCAGAAGGACGGCCGCATGTCGTATCCAAACTGCATGGCAAAGCGCCGACGTTCCGGGACACCGAAACTGAAGGGCTCTCTCACTCTCGCCACCTCCATACGCGGGCCGATGTTCTTTCGATCGTTGCCGGAAGTCCGGCGTCTAATCGGCATCGGTCCCAAAAATCAACACGGGCAAGCCCGCAGCAATCCCCGAATAGTCGCCCAGAAGCGCGAACCTTTCGCCCCCGATTGTGGCATCAGTACGCCATTATAAGCGATTCTGCGCCTTTGCCGCCATTTCCGCAATGTGTCGCAAGGGCAATGAATATTACAATATTACATCAGATCGTGATGGCGATTGGATCCAGCACGAGGCGCGTCGCCTCGAAACCGGTCCATGCGACTCACTTCAGGCCTATATAGTTTCCCCTAAGCGGGGGGCATTTCTGGCCAATGTGCCCCTAGATCCGGTCGCGTAGCGCGAACCAGTTGAGCGCCAGGAAAAGCAACGGTGTGCGGAAACGGCGGCCGCCGGGAAATGGCGGAATTTTCAAATCCTCGATCAGTTTCAGCCGGTCGCGATTGCCGGCAACGGTTTCGGCATAGAGCTTGCCGAAGAAGTTCGACAGCATGACACCGTGGCCGGAATAGCCCCCGGCCGAGATCACATTGGGCATCACTTCGCGCACGAATGGTTTCCTCGGCACGGTGATGCCGACATAGCCGCCCCAGCCATGGGTGATCTCGATGTCTTTCAGCGCCGGATAGAGCTCCACGATCTGGCGGCGGATATGGATGTGGATGTCCTTCGGGTCGTTGACGCCGTAGACCTCGCGTCCGCCGAACAGCAACCGGCCGTCCCGCGATTTGCGGAAATAGCGCACCACAAAGCGGGAATCGTCGACGGACTCGCCGCCGGGCAGCACTTTCGAATCTGCCCCCAGCGGCACGGTCGCGCCGATGAAGGAGCCGATCGGCATGATGTGCGCGGCACTCACCGGCTCGAGCGTGCCGCCATAGGCGTTGACCGCGACCAGGCATTTCTGCGCCGTCACGGTACCTCTTGGCGTGGAAACCCTGACCTTGCCGCCAGCGGAAACGATGCCGGTCGATGGCGTCCCTTCGAACAGCTGCGCGCCGGCATGCGCCGCCACCCGCGCCGTGCCGATCACCAGCTTCATCGGATGGATATGGCCCGTGCCGGTGTCGCGTGTGCCGCCGAAATAGGCGGTCGAACCCAGCCGCTCCGCCGTCTCGGTCTTATCCATGAAGGAAATATGCGGATAGGAGAAACGGCTGGCCATGATCTCGGCATGCGCCTTGTAGTCGTCGACATAGCGCGGCTTGTGCGCCACCGAGAGCTGGCCCGGCATGTAGTCGATATCGATCTGGTTGGCGGCGGCGAATTCGATGAGATGCGCCTTCGCCTCTTCGGCGAGATCGAACAGCGCCTTGGCGCGGGACAGACCGTATTCGGCCTCCAGATCTTCTGCCCAGGAGCGCTGGCCGGTGCCGAGCTGGCCGCCATTGCGCCCCGAGGCGCCGTCACCGAAGCGATAGGCTTCGATCAAGACGACATTGGTCCCCGCCTTGGCTAGATGGACCGCCGCCGACAGCCCGGTATAGCCGCCGCCGATGATGACGACATCGCAACTCCGGTCGCCATCGAGTGCCGGATATTCCGGTCTAGGTCCGGCCGTGTCCTCATACCACGAGCGGCCGGGAGAAATGGGGGATTGGTAAGGCATGGTGCTCACTGGGCAGTAGGGCAGTAGGGCAGTAGGGCAGTAGGGCAGTAGGGCAGTAGGGC
>NZ_QZXA01000011.1 GCF_003601985.1 Mesorhizobium jarvisii | reverse complement strand
GTCTCGTTGGGCACGCCATGGGTGGCCCAGCGTGTGTGACCGATGCCGATCGTGCCGTCGAGTGGCTCCTCCTTGAGCCGGCGTTCGAGGTTGATCAGCTTGCCTTCGGCGCGGCGGCGGGCGAGCTTGCCATGTTCGATAGTGGCCACACCAGCCGAGTCATAACCACGATATTCGAGCCGCTTCAGCGTGGTGAGGATGAGCGGCGTAACCTGCGAATGGCCGACGATTCCAACGATGCCGCACATGGTTTTGCCCCCCTGATCTGCAGAATTCCGGCCTTATCGCCGTAGAAGGCAAAGATATCCCTCCTTGATTACGGACTGATCGTTCATTCGAAGGAGCCTACGGCCTTAATCGCGACCAGAAACCGCCATGCTGTGAAGTGGTTCGAGAGGGGGCAGGGTCAGGTAGCGGAGTTTGCGTCGTCGGCCGCGTGAAGCCGCCCGACGAACAGTTCGTTCGAATGATGCGCTTCCGTTGGCCCAGGCGCATGTTGAGGCAGCCGGCAAACCAAAACACACCCAACAGCCGGTTAGGCCCGGCCGCCTGATGCCCCCCTACAAGAGGCTGTCGGGCCGCTTGATCAATCTGGGGCTTGCACGCGAAAGCGCTCCCGACTGCCTCGCGTGCCGGAAAGCGAGCGGCGCTGGGGTCCACGCGACGAAAAACGTCAAGATGAACACGAGAAGGGTCATCCCGGCACAGGTTAAAAAGGTTGGTGGGGAATGACCGACGACCTCCGAACCTTAGGGCTGTCGCTTACAATTCTCGACGACTCTTCGCCGTTAAAGCGATGAATCGCCGGCACCCGGCATCGTTTGATTGAACGAAGACACCGAACTGATCTCTCGATACAGAAGAAAGCTCAGTCCGCGCCTTGCTGGGTCCAGGCATGCGGAAGGGGGATGCAGGGCATGAAGTTCAGAGATCTGATCAGACGTGCCGACAACAATGTGGAGAAGTCATTCGAGGATCTCGAAGCTGACTTGGCTGATGCCGTCGACGAGTGCCTTGGCTTGGATGACCTGTCGGCGCTGGCAATGGACGATGTCGCGGACCAGCCGCCCATGCCAAACGACAACAGCGAACAGGACGAGAGCGCGCAAACCAAGGATGATGCCGGCAGCGACGATGCCGGCACTCCCGAACCCGTGCGACGGCTGACCTCTCATACGCAGAGCCGTATGGCTGCCTTGAGTTCCTTTGACGGGCTGTTTCGCGATGCGAAGCTCCATTTCGAGGAGATCAACGCGAAACTGTCCGAGATCGCAAGCACACATCAGCTGACCTTTGAATTCTTTCACATCCTTCATGCCGACATTCTCCGCGCCAACGAATTGGAGCTGGCCAATCAAAGCCTGACCGCAGAGCAAAAGAGCCTGTCGGACAAGCTCAATGACCTGACCCGAAGGCATCACGAGCGTGAAAGCATGGTGGAGGCCCTGCAGCAGCGCGAGGCAAGCCTGGTTCAGGACGCCGAGGCGCTTCGTGGCGCATTGGCAGCGGCAAGGCTGGAACTCGTGGAAGCCGCGAACACCAACGCAAGAAGCCAAGCGGAATTCGGAGACCTCACAAACACGCTTGCCGCCGCGACCGTCGAGGCCGACAGGCGCGCGCGAGAAAACAAACTGCTGCGTGAAAAGAACGTCAGCCTGTCGATCGACCTGGAAAAGGCGCTGAAGCGGGAGGACGAGGCGCGGCACAGGCTGGACGCCTTCTCCACGATCCATGCCAACGAAGCCGCGCGAAATTCCGAAGTGCTTGGTGCGCTCGGCAAGAGCGAAAAGGAAGCGGCACGGCTCCACACCGCGCTCGAGGCCGCCCAGGCGAAATTGTCGGAAGTGACGGAAACCGCCAGGATCATGGAGGCGGACAAGGGTGCCGAGCTCGAACGCAGCCGTGCCGAGATCCGAGGATTGCGTTCCGAAATTCAGAATCTCCACTCGCGACTAGAGGTCGCGTCGAACGCAAGCAGCGAGGCCTCGGCCGAGATCGCCAGGCTCAAGCTTCAATGGAGCGACGCGGTGGCGGAAAAACAGGTGGCGGACGAAAGGTTGGCGGCCCTCACCAAAGAGGCCGAGACCGACAAGCTGAACCTTTCGAAGATGACCGCGAATTTCTCACAGCTTTCGCTGCAGCAGGCATCCGATCAGCTACAACTCGATATCCGCCGGCAGGAATGCGAAGACCTGCGAGCCGAAATTGCATCGGTCAACGCCCGGATCAGGGAATTGCTGCCCTATGAGAGGTTCCGTGGCGCTGCGAACGCCTTGCCGCATACGAACGATGTGGCCAAGACGCTTCCGGTGGCGGCGGAGCGAGCGGTGCGCACCGCTCGCCGTGTTCGTCGGAGGGCGCTCACCGCGTCGTAGGAGGACGAGCCAGCTGATCATATTTTGCAGCTCGCTTCGAACAGTTCGTCACGTCATTGGCGGAAAGCCCTGGACATCTGATCCGTGAGCGGCTTCAGCAGATAAGACCAGACGCTGCGTTCGTCGGTGCTGATGTGAACCTCCGCCGGCATGCCAGGTTTGAGCACCTTGGCATCGGTCAGGCAGGCCGCCTTGTTCTCGACATTGATGCGCGCCGAGAAATACGAAAGCTGTTTTTGCTGATCCTTGATCAGATCCGCCGAGATGCGCTTGACCGATCCCTGGCAAGCAGGCGTGGTGCCGGCATCGAAGGCCGGAAACCGGATGGAGACGTGCTGGCCCGGACGAACGTCATCTATGCGCGACGGGGGGATCAGCGCGTCGACGACGAGGTTGTCGGTGTCGGGGACGATCATCATGATCACCTCCCCCGGAGCGATCACACCGCCGATTGTGTGGATAGCCGATTCCTGCACCGTTCCCGATTGCGGAGCGCGGATGTTGGTTTTGGTCAGTTCGTCTTGCGCCACGACCTTGCGCTCGCTGAGTTCGGTCTGCTTGGCTTCGGTTTCACGAAGTTCGCTCGTTACTTCACTGCGCCTTTGCTCATCCAGCTGAAGAACCTGCAATTCGGTCTCGCTGACCTTGGCCTGTGCCTCAGCCACCGCCGCCGCCAGGCGTCCTGATTCTCCGTGCGCTCGGGTCGCATCCAATCGGATGTTGCTCAGTCGCTCCTTGGACACCAATTTTTTTGTATAGAGCGCCTGGACATCGCCAAGGTCTCCGTCCAGCAGGACCACCGACTGGTCTTCCGCGGCCTGCTGCGCCTTGAGGCCATCGATCTGGCGTTCGAGTTGCTTCGCGCGGCTTTCCAACTGCGCCTTCTGCCCCGTCAATGCCGTTGCGCGGCTTTCGAAGAGGGTGCGCTCTCCTCTGACCAGCGCAGCCAGCTCCGGGTCGCCCATGCGTTCTTGAAGGCTGGACGGAAGCTGCATTTCCGGCAGGCCTTGTCGCTCGGCCTCCAGCCGTGCAAGCCGCACGGTTGCGCGATCAAGATCCTCGCTGATTATCTGCAGATTGGCCCGTGTCAGCGTGTCATCCAGCCTGGCCACCACATCGCCAGCACGCACATGATCCCCATCTTGCGCGAAGATGCCCCCGATCGTGCCGCCCGTCAGATGCTGGACTTTCTTGATGTTGCTTTCGACCACCACGGTGGCAGGCGCGATCACGGCGCCGGCGATCTTGGTCAACCCAAGCCAAAGCCCGCCGCCGACAACCAACATGGCCGTGACCGCCGCACCAAGGATCAGGTTGGACCTGATATCATCGCGCGCCTCGACCGAATTCGCCTCGACCCTTCGGCTCCCGTTATCGAACGGAGCATACGAGACCATCGTCGCGTCAGACATGAAACAGCACCTCACGCATGACCGCTCACCCCTTTCTGCATCGGAACAACCGATGCCTGCCGTTCGGCAGGCGTCGGGAAGGGCCGGATGACATTGGCCAGGACCTCCTCGCGCGAGCCGAAGGAGTGAAGCATCCCATTCGACATGACGAGTACCTTGTCGATATTGGTGAGGGCAGAAGGACGGTGCGCAACAATGATGACGATCCCTCCACGTCGGCGCACCCCCAGGATCGCGCCGGCCAGGGCGGCATCGCCATCGACGTCCAGGTTTGAATTCGGCTCGTCCAGGACGACCAGAAACGGGTCGCCATAAAGTGCCCGGGCAAGCCCAACCAGTTGCCTCTGTCCGGCCGACAAGGCTGCCCCGCCCTCGCCTACGCGTGTTTGAAAACCATTCGGCAACCGCATGATCATCTTGTCGATGCCGGCGGCCCTGGCAGCCGCCAGCACGCCCTTGGCGTCGTCCTTGCCACCAAATCGCGAAATGTTATCGGCAACCGTCCCGTCAAACAGTTCGACGTCCTGCGGCAGATAGCCGACATGAGCGCCAAGCTCTTCCGAATTCCATTGGTCGAGCGAGGCTTCGTCCAGCCTTACCCTTCCGCGTAGCGGCTGCCACACTCCAACCAGCGCGCGCACAAGTGTCGTTTTCCCAGAACCGCTCGGGCCGACAATGGCCATTCCTGCGCCCCCGGACAGGCTAAAGCTGACATTGGCCACCGTCGGTTTTTGCTGGCCCGGCGGCGCTATTGTCAGGTCCTCGACCGCAAGCGCCGCCTGCGGGCGCGGCAGTTCCATGACTTCTTCATGCCCACCGACGACAGCCAGCACCTTGGCCAGTTGGGAATAGCTTTGCCGGAAAGCCGCGAAGCCTCGCCAGTTTGCGAGCGCAGCGTCAACCGGAGCCAACGAGCGGCCCAGCAGTATCGACGATGCTATGATCACACCTGGCGACGCTTCCCCCCCGATCACGAGATAGGCGCCCAGTCCCAGAACAGAGGACTGCAAGGCCATCCGCAGCGCCCTCGAGAGGGCACCGGTGGCGCCGACAATGTCGGAAAGTCGTTCCTGGTGCGTGAGATAGGCGTGGTTGATCTCGCTCCAGCGGCGGGCAAGCCGCCCGGAAAGGCCCATCGCGCGCACAACCTCCGCGTTGCGGCGGCCGGAATCGGCAAGATTGCGTTGCGACACCATCGTCTCGGACGCGCGTGCCGCGGATGCGCGGCCAAGGACTTCCGCTATCACCGTGAGCAGAACGACAATAATCGCACCGCTTGTTGCCAGCAGACCGAGCGCAGGATGCAGAAGATAGATGATCAGCAGATAAAACGGTATCCAAGGCGCGTCGAAGATGACGGTCGGCCCCAATCCCGAAAGGAAGCCGCGGATCTGATCCAGATCACGCAGCGGCTGTATCCGGTTCGCGTCCTGCCCGCCGATGAGCGGTAAGGACAGCGACAGGCCGAACACCCTTTGCTGCAGATTCTTATGGAGACGATTGCCTATTCGAACCAGGAGGCGAAGCCGTACGAAATCCAGCAATCCATAGACCGCGTAAAGGCCCAGCATTCCGACCGTAAATCCGACAAGGGTCGGAACGCTCTGCGAAGGCAGAACGCGGTCGTAGATCTGCAGCATATAGACGGAGCCAGTCAGGGCGAGAAGGTTTATCACCGCCGAGAAGACGCCGACGCCTACCAGCCCGGGCACGGCACCAAGCATGGCGCCACGCAGATCGGGCGAACGTATCCCTCCGGAGCTCATCGCTTGCGACCTCCGGTGAGAAATCGTTGCGCAAGCTCACTGGCCCCGTTGGCCACGGACAATTTTTGGGTTTTCAGGAGCGTATCCCTCTTTGCCTTCTAATTTACGCCCCACTAACGTACGTGGCCTTCGGTCAAAATGTAGCGAAATCGTGGCGCCGAGCCGAGAAACCCGAATCTGACGCATTAAATCAGGGGAAAACTACCGTTTTAAGGAGTACCGGAAGGCTGTGGAGGTCGCGTTCCCGGCAACGCGAGCGACACCGCGCCGTCCTTTTCGGAGGGTGAGTCGCCCCTCAGGCAAACGGCTCCCGGCCGTTTTCACGTCGCCATTTGAGTGTGCGATTCCGCTAGCGCTTCTTCGCGATAACCAGGAAATGTTGCGCCAGTTGTCCAGGAACGTGAAGAGTTCTGGACGCCTTTTCGAAGGGCTCCATCAACGCTTCACAGACTCCGGGCAAGAGGTTTCCCGGCCGGGGCAGATAGCCGTAAGGTATCATCTCCTCGACAAGGAATCCCGACGCGGTCAGGAGCTCCTTGAACTTCGCCACGCTCAGCGTGTTGCGAATTGTCCGTCCAAACAGCCGATTGAGCAGCCGGCAAACCAGGCCGATTGGTGAAGTCGCATTCATGTGAACGTTGCACACAAGACGCCCGCCGTCCTTCAAATGTTCATTTATCGCCTTCAACGCATCCCGCTTCAGCTGATCCTCGGCGTTCAGGAAGAAGCGAAATGCCGTTACGACATCAAAGGTTTCGCCGAGAGGTTCTGTTGTCATGTCGACGTGGCGCAGTCTCACATTGGGCGGAACTTGCGCGCTGCCCAGCATGGATCTCGAAATGTCGGCGCCGACCACCTCGCCAAACACGCCGGCTGCCACGCTGGTGATGCGACCTGTTCCGCATGCGAAATCGAGGCAGTTCCGGCCGGCTCCGCCCATTGGGCGAAGAACGTTCAGGATCAAGGGTTTTTCGATTTTCTCCCAAAGCGCGCCGTAGTAGCCGGACTCGTGCGTCTTGTTGTAATGCGCGCCGTAGCCCGGTGCGCAATGGCTGGCCCTGTAGTCGTCCGACACCCGGTCGCCCGGCGTGTGGACCTGCTGGTTGGACATCAGCTCCTGCCAAATTCCGGGCTCACCGGTCCGCGGCTTGGCCCGGGGAACTCGCGATGCCGAAGGCGTATCGAAAGCGTAACTTGCTGACTGAGCCATCTGAGCCGCGTTCGTCGGCGGCACCCCTTGCCTGGAATTGAGCCTCACCTGTATCTCCCGTTCGCTTGTGTTCGACGCCCTGATCGAACAGTAAGTTCCCCCAACTCATTTCTTTTTTCGGACTGCGACTAAAGCGGCCTATTGGATTGCCGCGCTTTGCAGATCGCTGCTGAACTTGGCTTCGACAGTATCTCCCGGCATCACGATCGTGTCTTCGTCAGCCGACAGCTTGCGCCACTCATCGCCGACCTTGCGGACGATCGTGACCTGAGCCCGGATTGTTTCGCCGGCAATCGGCAATGGCTGGGCGGACGCTCCGGTCGGTTGCAGCTTCTCGCTGGCGGCGTGGAGCCTGGCGGTGACATCACCCAGCCGCGCGTTGGTGTCCTTCAGATCCGTCAGCAAGGCAATCCTCCTTTGATTGTCATTGCGTTCGTGCTGCCTGACATAGTCCTCCTGCTGGCGCCGCGCTCTCATGAGCTCGACCGAGGTTTGCAGCGCACCGCTCGACGACAGAAGCAAGGCGCGCCTGACATCGGCGAGCCGAGTGTTGGTCAGATTGCCTGCATCAAACGCCTTGGTTACTTTCGCCAGGTCTTCCTGATCCGCCTTCACGCTCTCGGCCTCGACCTGTTCGCGCTTCTGCAAAACCTCGATTTGATCAGCCGCATCCTTCTCGCCCCTCTCAAGAAAAGTCTGCTCCTGCTGGAAATCGCTCAGCGCAATCTTCAGCCCGTCCGTTTCAGCCTGGGCGATCGCAGCTCCGACGCTGGGCGACAGAGGTGACCCCTGCGGCGTCTGCTTGTCGAAATCCGCCTGGCCCTGAAGTTCGGCGCGGACACGGGCGGCGTGAAAATAGTCTTTGGTGTACTCCCCCCAAAGTGTTTCGTAATCGCGCCTGAGATCAACCGGATCGGGACCCGTTTGGCCCGCCCGTGACCGCAAAAGGCTGAAGCCGCCGGAGACGGCAAGCGCCTGCCGTACGGTCATGAGCGGACGGTAGGCCTGTTGTCCAGGGGTGAGCACGTCGCCCATCACGTAGATTGGACGATACTCCACGATGATGGCGGTCACGTCGTCCGGTTTGACGACAACCATCTGCTCCCGTCCATCGGCCAGACGCACGTGAAAGATCTTGGTCGGCAAAAGCGCTTGCATGCGCGTCTGCAATTGAGACGCCGTCAGGCCTGCGACCATGATCATCCCGACCTCGGGAAGGGCGATATTGCCATCCATCTGGACCACGGCGCGCTGCGCTCGATCCGGGATCGGCGCTATCCCTATCTCGACGGTATCGCCAGGTGACAGTTGATATTGCTCGGCTTCGCCTGCGGCGGCCATCGATGTCAGGGACATCACCGCAACCGCGGCAAGAACGGTTCGTTTATTGAAGGCCATTTGCGACAATCTCCTTCTGGTTCGGGACCGGCTCCGAAGGCCACTCAAGACGGGTAACGAAATCGTATACCGGGCCACCGGGCACACCCCAATTGCTCGACCAGATTACCTGTGAGCCGTCCGGCGAGGGCGAGGCATGCGTCTCGCTCCAGTAGTCGAAGTGGGTGTTCTGCGTTTCCACGATACGGCGGACCTCTCCGCTGCCGTCCGTGCGCACCGCAATGACCTGCTGCGCGTAAGGCGCCCAGTCCGGGTGCTGCGATACTTCGGCTGGCGTTCCGCCATAGCTCAGAAACACCCAGCCGGGCCTGTCCAGGGACCTGAGCGACGCATGCATGGCCTCGCCATATTTCATCAGCGACGTGACCTTGCCGTCGGCCAATCGGCGCTTGATCACCTGATATATGTCGGGATTCGATTTGCTGATCCCGACATAGATTTCGCTGCCGTCGGCATCGACCGTCATGTCGCCGTGACCGGGCCGGTGGTGCTCCATCCACTTCTGTTGCAAGACGCCGTCGATGGAAAAGACGAAGGTCGGTTCATGGTCTTCCGACAATGCCTGTGAGCACACAATATTGATCCCCAGCGGAGAGATCGAGCAGGAGCCAGTGGTCCCCGGAAGCTGGGTAAGATCGATATCCGGGAATTTCCGCCGCTGCTTGAGGTCGTAGCCAAAGACCACCGATTTGCCGTCATTGCGCGTTGCACGCACCGCAATACGGTTGCCGTCGCGGCTCGGATTGCCTTTGTAAGGTCCGAACTGAAGTTTGCTGTAGGCTGCCGTGTCGAACACGACATCCTCATGATTTGTGCGCGGCGCCCAGGTGTAAATCTGCCTGCCAGCGACGCAGATCATCAGCTGGGGATCCCTGGGATGCCACTCGCATTCAGTTTCATTCGAGCGGTCGCGATGGAACAATGGCACGTAGCTGTGCCCGTCGAGGAAGCACATGCCACCACAACCATTGACGATCACGAGAAGGCTCTGGTCAGCATTCCAGGCCTGTGCACTCGAGTAACGGTGGGTGCAGTATTTCTTCCCGCAGACACCCGCCAGGCCGAGAATTCCAGGCTGGGTGATCCGTACGAAAGTCGTGCCGGACCAGGGATCCGTTGCTTCGCCAAGATAGTCCGGCAGGTTTTTCACCGGTGGTGTGGCCGACGTTTGCGATGCGCTGCTTTCGCGACCACCGAGCATATAAATATTCGCGAACATGGCACCGGCAATCAGCAGCAGTACCAACATGTGCCGGCGGAGCAGGGTCATGTCATGTAACCCATTTCGCGCCGTACCCGGCCTTCACTAAGGCGCGCGCGCCACCATGCGATCGTTCGCTCCAGCCCGTCGCGCAGGCTGGTCTGCGCCTGCCACCCAGTCTCGCCTTCAAAACGCGAGGAATCGGCGAGCAAGGCGCGAACCTCCGAATTTTGCGGCCGCAAACGCCTTTCGTCACGATGGACCGGTTTCTTGGAACCGCTTAGTTCCAGGACAAGATCCAATACGTCGGAGATGGTCGCGGCGCGTTGGCTGCCGGCATTGTAGGCGTGGCCGAATTCGAGCCCGGCCAGGCCCGCGGTCTGGAAGGCCGCCGCAGTGTCTTCGACAAAGGTCAGGTCACGGATCGGGCTCGTATCGCCGACCATGATCGCCGGGCAATTCGGATCGAGAGCCTGCCGGATGATGGTCGGCACGATGGCGCGTTCGCTCTGGCGCGGACCATAAGTGTTGAAGGGCCGCATGATGACCACAGGGACATCGAACGACCTGGCGTAGGACTCCGCCATCATGTCGGCGCCTATCTTGGATGCCGAATAGGGCGACTGTCCCTGCAGCGGATGCGTTTCGCTGATGGGCATGGTCTGGGCGGTTCCATAGACCTCGCTCGTGGAGGTATGCACCACCCGCTCCGTCTCCCATTGACGCGCCGCTTCAAGAACGTTCACCGTACCCAGGATGTTGGTTTCCACATAGGACTGGGCAGCCGCGTAGGAATATGGAATCGCAATGAGCGCAGCCAGGTGAAACACGACGGCCTGACCGCGCACGATCCGGTTCAGGAACGCGCTGTCGCGGACGTCACCGCGGACGAGCTTCAGCTGGCTGCGGATCTTGTCCGGCAAATCGTCCAGCCATCCATGGCTGTCGAAGGAATTGTAAAGCGCCAGAGCAGTGACATCCGCGCCGTTGCGGACGAGCGCCTCAGTGAGATGCGAACCGATAAATCCATCCGCGCCTGTCACCAGAACTTTCTTGCCGTTGTAGCTCATGACTGCGCATTCCCTTGGCTGACTGGAGCGCTTTTCCTTTTGGGGTTCATACGTCGATCGGCTGTGATGGAACCCAGCCGACAACCGCCAGGACGCCACGCGCCATCCACACGATGTCGGAGACGATGGTGCGCTGCGGATAATAGGAGAGGTCGAGTCTGGCCTTGGCGGGGAACATAACCTCCCGATAGAACAGGATCGGATCCGCGGATCGGGGGAAGAAATGCGCCTCGTGCCGGAAGACAACCTGGGTTGGCCCCAGCAGGCCGGGCTTGTATTGCAGGACCGCCTCGAGGCCGCCTCGGAAACAATCGGCGAAAGCCATGCTCTCGGGTCGTGGCCCGACGATCGCCATTTCGCCTTTGAGGACGTTCCACAGCTGCGGCAGTTCGTCGAACTTTGTTGCCGCGAGGAACCGGCCCACCGTCGTCATGCGGCTGTCGCCCACGACGGTCAGTGCGAGGCCTTGGGAACCGCAGTTCACACCGAACTTGCGAAATTTGTACATGCGGAAGGGTCGGCCACCGGCGCCCATGCGGGTCTGTGCGAACAAGATCGAGCCACCGCCTTCGAGCAGAAGCGCTCCGGCGATCAAAAGCATCAGCGGTGCAAATACGATGAGCGCGGCGCCCGCGACCGCGAGATCGATCGAGCGTCGCGCCAAACCATGAGCGGGGTTTGAGACGAAGCGCCGATGAAGGGAACGGTCCGACGCATTCATGCCGCAGTTCCTGTTTGGGCACCGCCGTTGAGTGCGCTTGCAAGTGCAGCCACAACCGCCTCGGCGAGAGTTGAGGTGATTTGAGGGTGCAGCGGGATTGTCAGCTCTCGCTGAGCAAAGTCCTCTGTACGCGGCAGAGTGATGTCGGGATAACGCTCGCGATAGAACGTCATCTGGTGCACCGGCGGATAATGGATCGTGGTCTGTATCCCCTGCGTCCGCAGTTCGTCGATCACGTCCTGCCGCCTTGCGTAGCGCGGCAGGAGGATCGGCATGATGTGGTGAGCCGACGTCCGGGGTTCGCTGAATGGAATGGTCACGGCCGGGCAATGTTCCGCGATGAGGCGCCGATACAGGACGGCCAGGATACGCCTGATCTCGTTCCACTCTTGCAGGTTCTGCAGTTGAACGAGCCCGATTGCCGCACGCATTTCGTCCATGCGGTAGTTGAACCCGAGCATCGTGACATCATATTGCGGGGTACGGCTGTTCAGCCGCTGGTGCGTCCCGCTGGTCATCCCGTGCCCGCGGGCTTGGCGAACCCTGTCGAGCAGATCGGAATCACGGGCGATCACGGCGCCGCCTTCCGCCGTCGTCATGTTCTTGTTGCCATAGAAGCTGAAGGCCGCCGCGGTGCCGAACGTTCCCACTTCCCTCAGGCCAGGGGCATGCGCGGCGTCCTCGATGATATGGAGCCCTCGAACCCGGGCGAACCGCTGCCATTGTTCCCTATTGGCGAGATAGCCCGCGAAGTGAACGAGGATGACCGCCTTCGTGCGCGAGGTGCACCGCGCTTCGGCTTCCGCGAGAGACATCAACGGCACGTCGACCGACTCGATATCGACGAAGACCGGAGTCGCTCCGACATAAAGCACCGCATTCGCGGTCGCCACGAAAGTCAGCGACGGGACCAATACTTCGTCGCCGGGTCCTATTCCCAGTGCATGCAGGATGAGATGAAGCGCCGCGGTGCAGGAACCAACCGCCACGCAATCTCGCGCGCCATGCATATCGGCAAAGGCCAGTTCGAATGCGCGCACCTGCTCCCCCATGGTAAGCCAGCCGCTGTCAATCACCTTTGACAAGGCTGCCTTCTCCGGCTCGCCTAGAATTGGGGCGCTCACCAAGAGCATCTTGACCTCCTAAAAATCCTTGTGATGGGTTCGGCCTCTACATCCGGATTTCATGCGGCCGCGGCGGCTACCTCGATCGAGGTCGACTGCTCTTCCCAGGCAATCGCCTGCGCATTTTGGAAGTCATCGACGCGACCGATATCGAGCCAGAGACCGTCATGCTTGTACACGTGCACGGTCGTGCCACCCTGCATCATCTGCAACATCAGGTCATCGAACCCGAATGGGATGCCCGAAGGTATGAACCGCAGGACATCCGGGTTCATGCAGTAAATCCCCATGCTGACAAGGTGGGAAAGCGTCGGCTTTTCCCGGAAGAGCTGAACGGCATTGTCGACCTCGTCGATGACGCCGAAATCCATCTTGATGAGGCGGCAGGCAGTGGCGATCGTAACCGGATCCTTATGCATGCGGTGCGCCGCCACAAACCGGCTGAGGCTCAGGTCGGTAAGAACATCGCCGTTGAGCACGACAAAGGTGTCGTTCAGTTCATCCCTGATCAGAGAGAGAGGCCCAATGGTGCCCAATGGCTCCATTTCCTGCGTGTATTTGATCTTCAGATTCCATTGCGATCCGTCGCCGCAGACGCTGCGGATCAGGTGCCCGAGATACCCGGTCGTGATATAGACCTCCTCGATGCCGTTGCGCCGCAGCCACTTCAGAAGCAGCTCAAGAACGGGCCTGGCTCCTATCGGCATCAAGGGTTTCGGTAGGACCGACGTGAAGGGCCGAAGGCGCGTACCCATCCCACCACATTGAATCACCGCTTTCATCCGATCCTCCTGATTTGCAGTTGCCTGTGTCCGGGCATTTCGTGTTCGAGCTCATTCGGACCTGGCATTCCGTCAAATCCGGCTCGACCCTCGGCGGCAATCCGAACATCATACTTGAAGGGTATGTGACAGCCGGGGCGGCTGTCGTCGTGCATTCGAATGGTACCGATCCGAAGCGTTTCCGGTATTAGATAACCGCGAGATCAAGGACGGACCCAAGCATCTGGACCTGGCCATGAGACCAATGAATCCGAACGAGTCCTGCGATCAAAAAGCAGCGATCCGCCAAGTGCCGGAACCATCCCGCGCACCCTCGGTGAAGGCAGGTGCCGCCATCAAAATGCCCTGCCGTACACCGAACATTGGAGACGGGCACTCGATATCGCTCGGTAGGCAGGCACGGGACGCCAGCGTTAAAAAAAATAACGACGGCTCTCACAAATTAGTATTATATTAGCCATGTGTGATGTGCGTGGGTTGGGACGCTGCGACCATCACAGTGATGTGATGACCAGCGGTGGCCACGACTTTTAGACCCACCGCGGTTCCGACCATCACAGAGGACTGGGAGGTTCCAGCGAGTGTTCTCGTCGGGAACCGGGTAACGCGTTGGGGTAGTTCAATGTATCGGATCGTCATCGCCGACGATCACGGCTTGTATCGGCGCGGCCTTCGGCTGGCACTTTTGGCTGGAATTCCAAACGCCGAAATATTCGAGGCCTCGTGTTTCGATGCTGTGGTCAATCTTCTAGAGGAGCAGGCATCCATCGATCTTGCGATCCTCGACCTGAACATGCCGGGGCTGGTTAACCAGGAGGTGCTCAGCGACGTTCTCTCTGCGTATCCTGACACACGTTTTGCGATCGTTTCCGGGGACGATTCTCGCTCGGAGATCCTGACCGCTCTTTCGATCGGGCTTCACGGTTACATCGTCAAATCGCAAAAAGACGAAGAAGTCGTTTTGGCAGTAAATGAGATCCTTGCAGGCCGGATCTATGTACCATCACTCTTGTCTCGAACGTCTGCCGACCAGAGAGCGTATGCCGCCCTCCCCTCGGTGAAAAATCCAATCCGTCAGCGCATGGGCTCAAGCGATCTTGGCAGACTGACATCGAGGCAAAGGGACGTCCTCAAGCTGATGGCGGAAGGGTACTCGAACAAGGAGATCGCCCGCAATCTGGATATTGCCGAAGCGACAACGAAAATCCATGCCGCCGCCATTCTGCGCGAGCTCGGGGTGCGAAACCGGACTGAAGCAGCCGTTTTGCTGCAAACGTGGATGTCGAGAAATATGAACTGATGTTTGCCACCCGAAGCGGGAAGCGGTTCGGACCGGCATGCATGGGATAGACTTAGGCGCGTCCCATGAACCGGCGCGCTTTTGATCGTCTTACTGTGCATGTGCCCAAATCCGAAGTCGCTTTCGGAGCGGCAGGCACTACAACTCAATCTCCTTCCGCGATAATCGCAACGAATATCGCAGTCCATACTCCGATATTTCCAATTTCGGCGAATGCCCGACAAGCGGCGTGCCGTCCACGCCGATTATCATGGACCCGAACCCATGGCGCACGACGTTTGAGTTCTTCCGACCTCCCGATTCCACCCAATCGAAAACCAGATCGTCCCCTGCCCCGTCGGATGCGAATTGCCACTTAACTCCGACCTTGCCTTGTGAGTCACCCAACGCGCCGTGTTTCACGGAGTTTGTCGTCAGTTCGTGAAGGATCATCGCAAAGCTCTCTGCGACGCCACTTGGCACTGTGAGCGAGGGGCCACTGATCGTTATGTCCCGTGTCTCCTTGAAGGGCTGCAACTCCCGAGCCACGAGATCGTGGAGCATCCCCGACAGGCTCTTATGACGAGACAGGATGAGATGCGTCGCTTCCAGCGTTCTGATCCGATCGATCAGCATCTCCTTGTATTTGGCAACGTCGTTCTCGGGAACATTGATCATTTTTACCAGGGCCGTGATCACCGGGAACAAATTGCTGAACCGATGGCGGTCTTCGAGCATGATGCGCTCGTGCTTCTTTACGGCGGCGCGAAGAAGCGTGGTCTGTCGACGTTCTGTCAGATCGGCCGCCACCCCGATGCGCATTGCGCGGTCGCCATGTTCTTCCTGCCGTCCGCGCAGAGCAACCCAGCGTATGTGCCCGTCCATCCGCCTGACACGAATCTCGACGTCGTAGTTCACTGCCTGCGAGGGTTTTGCCGAGGCAGCCAATTTCGGCCAGTCGGCCGGATGGACCACGGCCGAGAGTTCTTCCAAGGGGCGGACGGGCTTGGAGGGCAGGCCGAGAATGTCCCAGAACTTGCCGGAGCCCGCGACTGTCCCCTCCTTGATATCTATTCGCCACGTGCCCAGGCGTCCGGCAGACAGAGCGAGATCGAGCCATTCCTTCTGAGCCCGGAGGGCCTCGCGTGCGGCTCGTCGCTCGGAAATATCGTCGACCACCACGAACACGCTTTCGGTGGATGCCTCGTCAGGCCGCGACGAGGACAGGGCCAGACGAGCCCAGAATGCCTTGCCGTCCTTGCGCAACACGCGAATATCGGCCGCGGACGACGCGGCGCCATTATCCAGATCCTTCAACAAGGCCCGCACGGCATCTCGATCGTCGGGAAGAACGAGCCCTTCCAGCTTCAGCTGGGCAAGCTCCTTTTCTCCGTAGCCGGTCATCTCAAAAAAACGTCTGTTCGATTGCAACAGTTCGCCACGTCGATTGGCATTTGCAAAACCCAAGGCAGCGCGCTCGAAGGCCCAACGATAGCGGCTCTCGGCTGCATCGATGGCAGCGAGCCTCGCCTCTGCAACCTCGAGCGCCCCGCGCAAATCCTGTCGCAGGCGATGGAACACGGATGCGATCAGGCCACCCGAGACCAGAAGGAAGATAGCGCTCGTCCAGTCTTCAGCTGAGAGTTGGGCGTTCAGGACGCGTCGCATCCACAAGCCGGCGGCGGCCATGAGAAGCGTTACGGCGATGGCAACCAACCGCCCTTCGAGGTACACGATAACAATAATTACGGGGATAAACGCAATAAACGTAACCCCCTGGCCGATGTATATCGTATTTATCGCTTCGAGTATTATCGATCCGGCAAGCACCAACAGCGAAGCTACATGAGCCAACGGGGTGCTTGACACGTTCGATTTAAGCCAGCGCAGATACGAACCCATGCGCCCAGACTACATCCTTATGTCTAGTTCGTCGAGACTAGGCCACGAGGAGGCAGCCTAATACCACTGCCGGATTGCCATGCCTTTGCCTGCGAATAGAATCAGGATCGGCAGGGTTCTTCAGGAAGCCATATTCAAGGAACGCTGCGGAAAAAGCTTCCGCAGATTTCTACAATTGTGTCGAAATTCGAGTCGAAGGAGCAAGTTCCCGCCAGCAGGCGGAATTCAAATCAAGTAAATCATACAAAATTTACTTGAGTGGGCAGCAACTAGGGTTGGGGTAGAAGCGATGACACTGATTGAGAGGCGCAACGAAACCGTTGCAGTCAGCCAATACATTGTATTGAAAGATTCTCGTCACGCACGTCCGATACATCTTTCGGATCGGCCAGACGCCAGACCTGGCGGGCCGCAGCGACGCAGTTTGGAATCCATAACCGGCATGCTTGAGCGTATCGGCTGCGGCTATATCGTGCTGGACCGCGACAGGAAAGTAATCGAATGGAACGCAGCCGCGCAGGAGACGCTTGAGCGCCAGGGCGAAGCGGCTGACACGGCCGTCGAGCTGTCCGCAGGGCTAAGGCGGCTGGTCGCGAATGTTCCGGTCCATTTCCAGCCGGGATTACTCTCATGGGTGGTGATCCGCAGCAGAGGCGATAGGCCTGTGATCCTGAATGAGGCGGGCGTCGTCACACCCGACGGGACAAGCATCGTCGCATTGCTGGACCGGGAGAACACATCGGCGGCCAACCCTCAGACCTTGCAAAGGATGTTCGGTCTGACCAGCGCGGAGACGCAGCTGGCATTGCGCCTGGCGCAAGGCGATGCGCCCCTGGAGATTGCTCGCAGTTGGCATCTCAGTCGCACGACGATCCGCTCCCAGCTTGCCTCGCTGTTCGCCAAGACCGAAACAAGGCGTCAGGCTGAACTGGTTGCTCTTCTGGGACGCATTTCGGTCCTGCCATGAAATAGCGATTTCGGCGGGCGTCAGCACCCGCTCGAATTCAGCAAACCGAGATATGTGCCATGGCAACGCGGCCGCAAATTCTGCGGCCGCGGTTGCGCAGATTGCAAAGCTGGCGGTGCCATCTCCAGCCTGTCCACGCGCTATCGAACGCGGGCGGAGCGCGGAATCTCACAATTGGAGTGACTTGCCATGGTCGAACCAAATTCGACGGTCCACAAGCTGGCTGATGCCGCTCGTACGCGGTCGGATGGTGCTGTACTGAAACTTGCACGCGCGGGACCGATCGTCGTCACAGGTGCCGCCGGTTTCATCGGGTTTCATGTCGCGTTGCGGCTTTTGCGGCGCGGCCTTGTCGTTATCGGCGTCGACAATTTTACGCCCTACTACGACGTCGGGCTGAAGGAGGCGCGATTTGCGCAGCTCTGTGCCGAGCCGAGGTTCACTCCCATGCGGATGGACCTGGCGGACCAGGCGCGGGTGAAGGCGCTGTTTTCCGACTTCCAGCCATCGCACTTCGTGCACCTCGCCGCCCAGGCTGGGGTGCGTTATTCGCTCGCCGACCCGCATGCCTATGTGCAGTCGAATGTAGTCGCGTTTCTCAATGTTCTGGAGGGCTGCCGGCACGCCGGCGTCAGCCATCTCGTTTATGCCTCGTCGAGTTCCGTTTACGGCGCCAATCGAAGCATACCTTTTTCCGAGCACCATGGCGCCAGTCATCCGGTCAGCTTCTATGCCGCAACCAAAAGCGCAAACGAATGCATGGCGCATTCCTACAGCCACCTGTTCGGCTTGCCGGTGACAGGATTGCGCTTCTTCACCGTCTATGGTCCCTGGGGCAGGCCTGACATGGCAGTCTATACGTTCACCCATGCCATCGCCGAGGGGCGGACGATCGAGATTGCCAATGCCGGCCGCGTATGGCGAGATTTCACCTATATCGACGACATCGTAGAGGGGGTGGTTCGCGTGCTCGCCGCGCCGCCTCGTCCGGATCCGGACTGGGACAGCCGCGCGGCTGACCCCGCCACAAGTTCGGCGCCATATCGGATCTACAATATCGGCAATGACCGGCCCGAAGAAATCAACCGTCTGATCGCAATCATCGAAACTGCCCTTGGCCGCCGCGCCCTTCGCGTCAACGTGCCTTTACCTCCAGGTGACGTCCTGAAAACCCGCGCCGACGTAAGCGATCTCCGCCGCGCTGTCGGCTTCGCACCGGCGACGGCACTGGAGGACGGCGTGCAACGTTTCGTGGAATGGTACCGGGATTTCCATGCAAGCCCCGTCGGCCGAGAACGACAAGCGTTCATTCAGGCATAGGGCGAGACCACGGGAGGCCGGACGGCGAGCACACCGCCGGTTCGGCTGACGAGGCGCGCCTCCCACCAATACTCCTTCAAATGACGCATGAGGTCCATAAGATGCAAAGGCCGCGTCGGCGGGGTGCGATTGTGTCGCGAGGCAGATGACCATCGATGCGTCTTTGGGGCCGCCACTGACCTGCTCCTTCAACCATGTTGGAGGCATGGGCTAGCGGTCGCACGCCGATCGATGCGCCGGCGCTGTCGTGAGGGACATCATCGATGGATCGGCCACTTCATTTGCCGGCTCTCAATAACCAGTTCCATTGTAGGCCGCCAATCGCGCTTGGCCTGATCGAGAGCAGGGCAGACACCAAGCCAGGCAGCATCTTCAGTCGCTTGCCGATATAGACCGCCATGGCAACGTTCCAGATGGCCAGGGCAAGCGCGACACCGACAGCCGCGCCAATTGGGCCGTATATCTCGACGCCCACGGCACAGGCTATGACGTTGGCCGCCGCGCCAGCGATCATGGTCGTTGCCGCGGCCCATTCGTTTCCGGTCATCGCCAGCAGATTCTGCTGAGGCCCGCACAGCGCAACAAAAACATAGCCCAAAATGAGAACCCGCGCGATTGGCGCTCCCGCAGCAAAGCCCTCCCCGAAGAAGCTCAAGAACGGCTCGGCAATCACCATCATTGGGATGGCCACCGCGATGGCGCCGCCCGCAGACAGCAAGGTGGCCCGCGCGAACAGCTGCTGCAGGCCTTTATGATCGCCTCTGGCATGCAGGTCGGCCGCTGTAGGCGAAAACATGGTAGCGACAGCGATGCGGGAAAGCCCCACAAGCATCGCCACGTTCAACGCCAGGGCGAAAATACCGGCCTCACGGATATGATTGGTCCAGCCCAACACCAGCACGCCGGCACGACTGACGAAAACATCGAGGCCGGTGATGAGCATGAGCGGGGGGACGGCAAGCCACCATCCCCTCGGTTCGTAAGCGGGCTGAGCCTGCCGCAGGCCAGGTGGTTCAAACTTCCTGGCGGTGATGAACACCAGCGCAACCGTGATGGCCGAACTTGTCAGCACCGCCAGCATCACTTGCGGCGCGTGCACCGCCCACAATCCGGACCCGGCCATGATCGCCACCAATACCAGCAGCAGCCCGTCTCGCACGATGCGCTCCGGCAACAATGCCGAAACCACGCCGCCGAAAGCACGCACAAGCGTAGCGCCAATGGCATAAGCGGTAATCAAGGGTACGGCCGCCATGCCAAGCATGGTGCTTATCTCAAGTCCTCTTTGCGTATGATCCGGTTGCGCCTGCTCTGAAAAGAAAAGGACCAAGGCAGCACCCGCCATCCCGAACAGTGTCGCCGCGAGCAGCGATCTCCGCAGGGCGAATCTTATCACCCCTCGCGCCAGGTCAAGCCTGCCGTTGGCTCTATAGGCGGGCACAAAACGCAACAGGGACACATTGAAACCAAGCGTTGCCAGATAGGCGAGCACGGAGGTCCAGGCTAGAACGTAGGCATAGATCCCGTAGTCGCGAGGCCCGATGAGGCGCGCAATGGCCAGCTGTGCAAGGCTGGTCAGCCCAGCACCTCCGATATAGATCAAGAGGGCGAAGACGCTCGCCCTCGCGAGCCGCGAGCCGACGTCCCTATTTCGCCGGGGTGTGGCTATTGGAAGAGCACCGGCGGGATGGCCCGGAGACTTTCGAGACACGCGACTATCGATTGCCGCAGCATGCGCAAGTGGTGCGCTTTCTTTTTGGTCTCGATTTGCGAATCCTTTATCCATCCGTGACAGCGCGGAAATGATTTGCTTCTCGACCTTACAAATACTTTTGAGCCCTGATTGACTGTCGGCGTTCTCAACGGAAACGACACTTCGGCCGGAAATCGCGAGGAGATCGTTTATCGATTCGAACACGCCAAAGGCGCTCATATTCACGTCCAAGTCGGCCTCGAAAATCCGCTCCGCCGGCGGCTCGTGCTCCATCCGATGTCGGAGACGGCTCTCAACGATCGCAGATGGCACCACCAGCCTGATGGTGAGATCGGCCGGCGGCGCGAGGCTGAGCGCCTTTTCGAGCGCTTCGCGGTCGTTGCCCCCATTGAACATCGCCAGCGATCCAATCGCTTGAACGTATCCTTGATCGAATATGACAATTTCGGGCGATTGCTTCGCGGCGCTCCAGCAACGCGAAAGGTGCAAGATATATCGCCAGATCCGGGCGCGCCACATTCGTTTCTTTGGCGGTATCAACCTCACCATCGACACCGAACTTGAAATATCGTCCAGTCGCCCGATCGACGATAGAAATATTCCAGCAGTCGAGAATATCGCCGATACTATTCTGGAGACGAACAGAATGATCCCAAGGTCGAAGCTTCCGGCCCTGGTGCTGGGCTTATAGCTGAGAGCGACCTTGGCGTGATAGCCTTTCCCGCGCAACTGCTGCGCGAGCGCATGCGCAAATGTTGTTTTGCCGGATCCTGGCGGTCCGAAAAATTCAATGATCATTCTGGGGCAGGTCCGATTGCTGGAACGCAGTTGGTTCCCTGTGGCATTTTTTGAAGAGCGGAGACGACGGTTCTCATCAAACCCTCTCCAACAGCAGGTCGGCGTTGTCCTCGAGCCTGGAGCCGGCGTACCGCTTTAAATTCACCTGGGTGAGCACACTCCCGACTGGAACGGCGACGGATCCACCGGCCCGGAGCGACTCCAGAACGCCACGGGCGATGCTGCGCCTCGTCTTGGCCCATCGAACGGCAAAAAGCACTGCGTCTGCCCAGCGCTTCAGGAGCCTGGTTTCGGGGCCTCCGAGTCCCAACGGCCCGTTGATGATGACGACGTCGTAGACCGAGAGAAGTTCTTCGGTGAACTGGGATTTGTCGACCGTGGACAGAAGCGTCAGCAGATCATCCGAAGGTGCTGGAGCGGCCATGAGATCGATGCCGACTTCTGGCATTCTCGTGATCGCATCCTGGAGCACGCAGCGTTCACTCACATAGTCCCCAAAGGAGTTGTGAGCTTTGATGGTGCCGAATTCGCCACGAAACTCGTTCGTGAGGCGCGCGTCCTTGCGGTCGAGGTCGAGGAAAAGCACCCTTCCTCCCAATCGCGTTGCCGCCAGCGCCAGGCTCCACGCCAACTCTGTCTTGCCATCGTCCAGGATGCTGGACGTCACGAGGACGATGTGCGGCGGCTGCCCCCTTCCCTGAGTTGGCGCCGCAGTGACCAGAAGGGATGTCGCCGCGCGACTGAACGGCGAGTTCTGCTGGCCCAGAACCAGATGCCGCAATTGTTTGGCATGGAGTCCCGAAACCTTGGGAAGCAGTCCTACGCACGGGATCCCAAGCTCGGCCTCGGCTTCGGCTTCGCTGCGCAAGGTCTGGTTGAACATGTTACGGATCAGGACGAAGACCGCCGCCATCAGACCAAATACGATCATGCCGGGTGGAACCAGGAAAATTCTCGACAGGGTGCTGGGATTTGACGGCGGCCATGCCGTCGACAGGACCGCTACACCTGGCGAGGGAGCGGCGATGCGCCGTATCAGGTCCTGCTGCCGGCTAAGGAGCTCGTTGTAGTGCTGTGTCACGATGGTGACCTGCGGCTCAAGGGCACGCAAGCCGGAAAGCTGGCTCGCAGTGTCGGCCACGGCCGCGTCGCGCACCCTCTTGCGGTCCTCGAGAGCCGCAACCTGGGCGCGGTAGACGTTTGCCTCGGCGGCAATGCGCGCGATGCCCTGCTCAATCTCACGGTTGATCGCACTGCCCAGATCGCCGTCCGCAGCGGCACCCGACTGACGTGTCAGGAGGTCGGCCAACACAGGCGATCCGATTTCTTCAGCGATGGCCGATACAGGGGCGCCCGCCTTTCGCAGGTCCTCGATATGGTGAAGGCGCGATTCCGAGGCGGAAAGATTGGCTTTCGACAAGAAAATCTGTCGGCCAAGCTCCGCTGTCTCATTGGCCGCGTTGTTGGCCGCGCTTTGATCAACGGCGCCATGCGTCAGCCGGTACGTCTCCAGCCGATCGGTCGCGTCGACCAGGTCCCTTTGTACTTGCGGCAGGCTGGCGACCAGCGATTCCAGTTCGCGCTGATCCGATGCACGCCGTTTCTGTACGAGATCTTCGATATACACCTGAGCGAATGTGTTCGCGACAAGCGCGGCACGTACCGGACTGGTATCGGTGAAGCCGATGGTGATGACGCGCGAGCGCAGCTCTTGTCCGACCCTCATTCCGCCCCGCAGCGTCTTCAGCGCGGCCGCATCCGCAGCTTCCGGACTTTCGGCGGCAGGTCCACCCTTCGACCAGACCCGGCTCAGCAGGTTGCCCACGAACGAGCCTGAGGTGGGCGGGACGGCACTGATGCCGCTTTTTCCGGCGGCGTCGGCTGCCTGCGGTTGGCGCAGTGCCGTCAGAACTCGGCGCAGGTGGGCTTGCGACGAGAGCATCGTCAGATGGTCATCGATGCTCGAATCCAGCGAGTCCTGGGCGGTCGCCGTAGGGTTCGAAGTGCCGGTGCTCGGGGCGTCTATGATGATCTGGGTCGTCGCCTCGAACAGCACCGGACGAGCAAAGCCCGCGAGGCCGGCCAGTATGCCGCCCAGAAGGGCCACGGCAAGCAAGAGCCATTTTCCCGTCGCCAGAGTGACGACGAGCTGATGGAAGGGAGACGGCGGTTGCACGGGCTCGCGCGGCGGTCGCCTCATCCGCGGATTGGTGTCGAGCGTAGCGACGGCCATCTGCGTGGCACGCGGAAGCCTGGCGCGGCTGGCTATGGAACCTTCCATCTCAATCCCCTGTCAGTTCGATATCGTAAGAAGCGTGCGTTGCCGGCGCCGATGGCCGCATGGCTTCGTTGCGCCATGCCTGGAACATCAGCAGCGGCCACAAGTCACGGAAATGATCCTGGTTTCCATGCAGATGATCGCGCCAACATGCGTCGACCTTCGCACAGTCGATGACCCCATCTCCGGACAGGCGTGTCGTGGCAATGATATCCGTTGCCCAGTCGCGCAGGGGTCCTCTCAGCCAGGCTCCGATCGGAACGTCGAAACCCTGCTTGGGCCGATCGACCAGTCGGCGCGGTACATAACGATCAAGGAGCTGGCGCAGTATCCATTTGCCCTTGCCACTTCGCACCTTGGCATCGGTTGGCAGGCGCCAGGCGAATTCAACGACGCGATGGTCCAGGATCGGGCATCGCCCCTCGAGGCTGTTGGCCATGGTGGCGCGATCGAGCTTCACCAGGATGTCGCCGGGGAGATAGCCGGTCATGTCGTCGAACAGGAGGCGCGACAGCAGGCCGTCGAGCTGTGTGGCGCTGGCATTGGATGCCGCTGGCTTGTGATGAAGAAGCTTGTTGGTCGAAGATTCCGTCAGCCGCTGAAGCAGTTGGTCCTCATTTGCCGCCGCGAACAGGCGGGCGAGGCGGTTCAACCGGTCACCGCGCAATCCGTGCCGCATGTTCGCCGAAAGCGGCAGGCTGCCGAACATGTCTTTCTGGGAGGCCTGGGCCAGCAATCCTGCCCCCGCCGCCAACATCCGCCGAAATGATGATGGCAGCTCATGCTGCCTTCTGAGGCGGGTTGCCAGGAAGTGTCGAGAGTAGCCCGCGAAGCACTCGTCGCCGCCATCGCCCGACAGAGCCACGGTGACGTGCCGCCGGGCGAGGCGCGACACCAGCAGCGTCGGTATCTGCGACTCGTCGGCGAACGGCTCGTCCCAGATCCTCGGCAACTCCGGGATGACCTCAAGCGCCGCGGCCGGTGAAAGATGAAGTTCCGTATGGTCGGTGCCCAGATGCCGCGCAACCGCGGCCGCATGAGGGGCCTCGTCGAACCCGCTCTCGCCGAACGCTATGGTGAACGTGCGAACGGGCGTCGGGGACTGCGCCTGCATCAGGGCGACGACCGCCGAGCTGTCAATTCCACCCGACAGAAAGGCGCCAAGCGGCACATCGGCAACCATTCGTTCTTTGACGGCAAGGCGAAGCAGGCTGTCGAGTTCGGTCGTAAGGTCCTCGTCGCTGCCGGCGATCGGATTCCGCTGCGCCTTGCAGGCGACATCGGCCAGCGACCACCAGCGGCGAATGCGATGCGCAAGCGAGCCGGCGCCACGGGCATTGGCGAAATCCGCCGCCGTCACCGACAGGACTGAACCGGGCGGCAGCTTGAACACGCCCTGCCAGATGCAACGGTCATCCGGCACCCACCCTTTCGAAAGCATCGTCGCCGCCGCATCGACATCGAGTTCAGGGGCGAAGCCCGGGAAGCAGGTGATCGCCTTCAGCTCCGAGGCGAAGACAAGCGCTTCAGGTGTCGAGGCGACGTAGAGCGGCTTTTTGCCCATCCGGTCGCGGGCGAGGTGGAGAGTCCGGTTCTTCAGATCCCATAGCCCGAAAGCAAACATGCCGGCGAAGCGCGCAAGTGCCGCCTCGATACCCCAACTCTCGATCGCGCACAGCATCACTTCCGTGTCGCTGGTGCCGCGGAAATGGTGGCCCGCCCCTTCCAGTTCGCGGCGCAGATCGCGAAAATTGTATATTTCGCCATTGAAGGTAATGACATACCGGCCGCTCGCGGAGTGCATCGGCTGGCGACCGGCCTCCGACAGGTCGACGATGGCCAGACGCCGGTGCCCGAAGGCGATCCCGGCTTCACGGCTCGTCCAGAATGCCTCGCCATCGGGCCCGCGATGACGAAGGGCCATCATCATCGGCCCGATCGCCCTGAGCGAGTTGGTATTGGCTGCATCGGGCGCCAAGAGGATTCCGGCGATCCCACACATTCTAATATCTCCTCTGGCGAACGATCGCGGGGACCGCCTGCGGCGTTCCGGCGACAAGGCAGAGGGTCACACAGAACCACACGATCGGATGGCGGATGATCAGGTGCGGAGCACTGAAGACAGCGATCGAAGCCACGAGCGCCACGAGCGTGTCCTGTCTCGCGCCCCAGGCGGACAAGGCGGCCGAGCCGAGGATCCACAGCAAGGCCAGGACTGAAATCAGGCCACCCTGAGTGTAGAGATCGAGGATCGTGCTATGGGCCTCGAAAGGCCGCGGCAGAAACTGCTGATCGACTGTGGAGGGACGATCAAGGTGCGGGCCTGGTCCGAGACCCAGCGATCCGGATCTTGCTCCCTTGTCCAATGCCTCGTCCCAAAGCTGGAGGCGAAGTGTCGCGGTTTCCGCGGTTGCTTCCCCGCCCTTGTCCTTGGTGAGGCTCTTGGCGAAGTTTTCGGCGTTGGCGGCCTCGCTGAGGGCGTAAGGCGCGATGGAGACCGCCAATGGAAGGAATGCAACGGTGAACAGGAGGGCAAGTTGCCGTGAAAGGCTGACCTTGCCGCCGTCGCTAGTAAGCCATGCCCGAACCCTCAGCCCAAGAAGGATCAGGCAGGCCAGGATCGTCGTATAGAGATAGGTATCGCTCTTTGTCAGCCTTCCGACATAGAAGGTGAGGATCAGGCTGGACAGCCCGAGACATCTTCCCCATGGATTGCTGGTGGTTGTGGCAAGATGCAGGGCCAGTGGACCGAGGAGCGCGCAGTAGAGCGCAAGCTGGTTCGGATTGTCAGACCAACCGCTGAAGCGGTCCCAGAACCAGGGGTGGACGCCAGACTGATGGATCCAGCCGAAACCAAGCCCCACCTGGATGACAAAGCCTGCATTCGCGACAGCGATCATCCACCAGGCGATACGGCGTAAACGGGAAGCAGCGTTGGGTTCCGCGGCTGCCAGGCAGGTAACGCAGACCAACAGCACGTACGCCATCGTGTCATGCATCAACGGATCGAGGAACAGCGTGGTGGTCAGAAAGCCGATGATGGACCCCACGCCCAGGGCAAGCGTCAGGATCACCCAGAAACATGCAAGTTTGGTGAGGGCCGGCGTAACCTCCAGTCGGCCGCCGGCAAGGATGCGGGTGATCGACAGCAATATCCAGAGCGTGAGGAACAGTTCGCTGTAGCCGAACGGCAGCCCGGGGATGCTGAGCTGCACCGCGTAGGACATTGCGATGCCGAAGGCCAGGATCACATCACGGATCATTGCCGCGCCTCACCCAGTCGGGGGCCCCGCGCACCCTCTTCCCTGGAGATCACGGGCGCGGGCCGAGCAAGACTGCCGCGGTATTTGCCACCGAGGACAGTCTTGTACAGATCGCAATACTGGTCGACGACCCACGACAGCGAAAAGCGCTCCCGCACGAGGCCGACGGAACGGCTGCCCATGACCTTTCCACGGGCGCGGTCGGACAGAAGATCGACTATTCTGGACGCCAGGCCATCGGCATCGCGCGGCGCGACGAGATAGCCATTCCAGCCATCTTCAACCACGTCATTGCAGCCGGGCATTCTCGAGGCGACGATTGGCAACCCGGACAAACCCGCTTCCAGCAGGACGCGCGGAATGCCCTCGCGATACTGTGTTGGAAACGCGAACAGATCCGCCATGCCAAGGAGAGCTGGAACGTCCCGCCTTGGCCCCAAGGCGACGACGTAAGGAGCATATTGCTCGATATCGGACCTGCTGACCGCGAACGGACCTTCAGAGTCCTGCGGACCGACAAGCACGAAACGCGCATTGGGCCTCTTGGAGAGGACGCGGGGAACCGCCTTGATCAGGGTCGGAATCCCTTTCTGGCGAGTCAGCCGCCCGACAAAGATTACGACTTCGGCCGACTGAAGCCCAAGCTCCTCGCGCATGGCGGCGGCCGAAGGGCCACGGTACCTTGCTGTCGAGAATGCATTCGGGTCGATGCCAGAACTCCGGATCAGTCGCCCTTTGCCGCGACCCACCAGCCGATAGCGGTCGAAGAAGGCCTGATCGTCACGATTCTGGAAGACCGTCATGGCTGTCCAGAGTGACGCCAGCCCCTGAAGGCCACAAAAGACCGGACGTAGCGCCAGCGCCCGCGGTTCCCGTGATGAGAATGTCCAACCAAGCCCATTGATGGTGCGAATGACCGGAACCTGCCCGCGCACGGCCAGAGGCGTGAGGAGGTTGGGCTTGGTGTCGAAACTTTGAACAATGTCCGGACGCAAATCGGACATCAATTTACGGATCGCGCTGACAGCTCCCCATTCTCCACCGCCACTGGCAAAGCGGTCGAACCCAAAGCTGCGATGCGGAATGCCGTGAGGCGAAAAGGCGTCTCCGGCATCGCTCGAGACGGCAGTGACCCGAAAGCCCCTTTCGCGCAGCGCCAGGAGGAACGGAATTCTAAGCCGGTGATCCTCGCCTCCTATGCAAACCAGATGTGGACTCATCCTGTCCCTCCTGGATGCCGGCAGAATCCCAACCGCGCAAAGCCGCTGGCCCTGTGATCTGTTCACGGCCCGGCTTCATCGCCCCAGTACGCACAACACCCAGCCTCACGCTAGGAGCAGGCTTGCGCGTTGTCCTCGTCTGTTTAAATGAAGCAAGGGATTGGGCGGTGCGGCGATGCAGCTGCAACCGCTGTCGGATCGATGAGTTGAGCGGAAACTCATTCGTTCTAACGATGCCAGGGCCGACATGGTCGCGTAGGACACGGCAAAGCCAATCAGCAAAACAAGGGGGCTGTGTTGGAGACGTCGGGGTACCCGCGTTTAGAAAGCCGTTTTCCACGTGCCTTGCCATCCGTTGGCGGTCCGACAACGGATCAAGATGTTGTGATAGATCGCAACAGCAGCCCTCCAGACGGCTTCACATGGAAACAGGCCTCCACCCGCCCTCTGGATATGGGCGGACCAACCACCCGTCTCTTCCCGCGGATGGGCGACGACTTCTCCGAAAAATCGGCGTTCTCGCACCTGGAGCGGGTTGTCGAAAAATACCCAGCCAAGATCGCGATCAGTGACGGCTCTACGTCCCTCAGCTTTTCGGAACTGCTCAACGCAGTCCAAAACCTGGCGGCTGCGATTGCCGGTTCCACCCCACCAGGCAAGGCGGTCGGGATTCTGATCGGAAATACCCTCTGGTATCCGGTGGCCATGCTCGCCGCCATGCGGGCCGGCAGGCCCGCCGTGCCGTTGAACCCCCGGGATCCATTTCAGCGCCTCGTCGCAATTTCCACCAGCGCGCGGCTGGCCGCGATCATCAAGCCAGGGCCAGGTAAACCGGCAGGCTGGCCGGATGCTTCCTCGCTTGAATGGATCGACGCGACAAGTTGCACGGCCGCAACGCCGGATGGCAGCCTATCGGCGTTGCCGCCCGAAGTATCGGTCGATGCTCCGGCAATCGTTCTGTACACGTCAGGCAGTACCGGAGCGCCGAAGGGCGTCGTGAACAGCCAGCGGGCGATCCTCCAACGCGTTCAGCAATATGTGGATGCCTGCCACTTCGGTCCCGACGACGTCTTCATGCCGTTGACCGGGCCGGCGACGATCGCGGGATGCCGCGAGATGATGACCCCGATGCTGTGCGGCGCCACATTGTACCTTTCGGATATAGAGAGCGCCGGCATTCGCGCCGTCCGCGACAATTTCGAGAAATGGCAGGTGACGGTCGTCTATCTTGTGCCGGCGCTGCTGCGCGTGTTGATGAATGGTTCTGCGCCCAACACTTTCTCTTCCTTGCGGATCGTGCGGGTCGGCGGAGAAAAGATTCTATGGTCGGATATCGACCGGCTCCGCGACAGCGTCCCCGAGTCCTGCCTTGTCCAGATCAGCTATTCGTCCACGGAAACGACCGGCACGCAATGGTTCCTGCCGAGGGGCTACCAGGAACGCGGCGCAACGGTCCCGGTTGGCTTCGTGCTACCCGGCATCGAATACACCGTCGTGGATGAGAACGCATGCGAGGTCGCCCCGGGCGATGAAGGAGAGTTGCTGATCAGAGGCAACTACTCCACGCTTGGCTACTGGACGGATGGGGAAAACGTCCCTCTCCAGGCGAACTCCGGCAACCCGCTGCTTCGAATCTTCGCAACAGGTGATCTGGTCAAGGTCGACGACACCGGAATGATGTGGATCGTCGGACGAAAGGGGCGCCAGATCAAAATAAACGGAAGGCGGGTCGAACCTGCCGAACTGGAACTCGTCCTGCGCCGGGCGCCTCAGGTGGATGATGCCGTTGCGGTGGTGACGGACGCGAACGAACTGGTGGCCTTTGCCGTCCCCGCCAGACCTGGCGGAAGCGAGTTCATTGCTGAATTGCGCGACCTGATCAGGACGGCCCTGCCGCCGGCTGTTCATCCGACGCGCCTGCACAGTGTTGCCGAGATACCGCGGCTCAAAGGCGGCAAGGTCGACGGTGTCAAGCTGCGGGAACTGGATCGCGCACTGAACGCGCAAGGCGCCCAGAACATGCCCATCGCCCGGCAGGCGGCAAACCCGCTTGATATCGAAGGCACCGCGGCGGCCGTATGGGAGAGAATTCTCCCGGGCAAAAGGGCAGCTGGCAGCTGCTGGGACGATGCCGGCGGCGATTCATTGAAATTGCTGCAATTCGTCATGGAACTGGAGACGGCTCTGGGGCGGGAACTCAACCTGGACGCGTTCACGGTCGGGATGAGTTTCGCCGATGTCGTCCGGGCAGCGTCTCCAGGACAAGACACAAGCAGCTCGCTTGTCGAGGCTCCCGACCCGAGACCCGTTTTGTTCATCGTGCCCGGATCGATCGGTTACGGTCCAAGCCTGGCTGCCTTCGGCGCCGAGATGGGCAATGTCGCCAGGGTTGTTGCCGTGCGCTACGGGGATCTGAACGATCTGCTGAAGGGACATGGCACGATACCGCGGATGGTGGATGCGGTTGTCGACCAGATCAACCAGGCCCAGCCCGATGGCAATGTGAAGCTGATCGGTTATTCGCTTGGCGGCGGCGTCGCCTTCGAGGTTGCCGCCAAACTTGCTGCCGCCGGTCGGTCGGTCACGTTCCTGGGAATCCTCGACACCAATATCGGGCCTGGACAGCACAACTATCGTGAAAGACTCGCACGCACCGCCCAGCGCATCCGCACGCATCGCGTGACGGTGGATCGCATGATTTTGCGGGCTCTGGCAAAATTGTTTGCCCAATTTGGCGCCGAGGCTTTGCTTGCGAGGGGTATCGACTGGCTGAAATGGAGGAGCTTCGCCAGAACGCGATTCATCTTGCGCCTTGAGCTCGAAGAAGTCCTGCGGATGCGCGCATTTGGCCAGTGGCTCGCGCAACCGAAGCCCACATTGCCGATCACCGCCACCCTGTTTCGATGCAGGCGCACAGGCGTTCCGTCAGACCTTGGCTGGAGTGCTTTCGTCACAGGCCTGAACATAATCCCGATCGTCGGCGGGCACCTGGACATGCTCGTTGAACCCTATCTCAGCCACAACCGTCCGCTGATAGAAAAAGCCTTTGTGGTGAGCGGCACATAGCGGGTGATTCGAACACCCGGAGGCTGAATCGAGACCGGATGCCCGTGTATCTTGCTGACGGATCCACAACAAATCCGCTGGCACTGCCGTCGTAGCGAGAACAGCCTGGTCCTGCGTCGCCGCGCTGAAATATCCCTAAATAATCAACAAGTACCAGGACCCGGGCAGCCTTCCCGTCGCATAGGCTCTCCTTGCCATGATCAACGATTCTATCAATGGGCGCCGGTATTTGATTTGGCCCTAATATATCCTTTCCAATAGGCAGGCATGGGGCACCACCGAATCGGACGTAAGGAAATTTGCATGACAACCCTCCACTATGCCTCGGGTGGGTCGGCCTCCGAGGTCGCAACCGCCGGGTTCAATCTTGTCGACGTTTCATCCGTGGACGAACTCAACGCCTTGCCGGCTGGCACGAAAGGTCTGGTCTGGCTCGATGAAGCCAATGGCGCAACCTCGTCTTTCATTGACAAAGTCACGCCCTTCATCGGCAACCCGAAGGTGTTCGGCTTCTTCCTCGTCGACGAGCCCGATCCCACGGGCAAATGGGGAACCTATGCCACAGCCGACAATCTGAAGGCGGAATCCGACTGGATCCACACCCACCTGCCCGGCGCCAAGACCTTCATCACCATGATGAACATGGGGTCTTCGGCTGATCCCGATTTTTCAAACACTTTCAATCCCGCCAACACGCATATCGACTATTACGGCGTGGATCCCTACCCGGTGCGCACCGGCACAAGCACCGTCGACTACAATATGATCGACAGGACCGTGGCCGCGGCGGTCGCCTCTGGCGTTCCGCTCAGCCAGATCGTTCCGGTTTATCAGACGTTCGGCGGCGGCAACTACACCACCGATACCGGCGGCCAATATGTCCTTCCCAGCGTCGCCCAGGAGCAGACCATGCTGGACCACTGGGCCAAGGTTGCGCCATCGCCCGCCTTCGACTATGCCTATGCATGGGGCTCTCAACAGGGTGACACCGCGCTTGGCGACTCGCCGGCGCTGCAGGCCCTCTTCCTTCAGCACAATCAGAGCACCACCAGCGTGCCTTCGACCGGCGAAACAACTCCGCCCACCAGCACTGTGCCCCCTCCCAGCACGGTGCCCCCAACCAGTACCGTGCCTTCGAGCAGCGATCACACTTTCTACGGCACGGGCGGCGCGGATGTGTTTCACAGCACCACCGGCGTAGATACGATGATCGGTGGCGGCTACAACGACACCTACTATGTCAACAACGTCGGCGACAAGGTGGTGGAACTGTTGGGCGGCGGTAACGATACTGTGCTGGCATCGGTGAGCTATGCGCTGTCGGCCGGCTCGGAGATCGAGCACCTCGCCATCACAAGCAAGTCCGGCACTACGACCATGAACCTCAAGGGAAACGAGTTCTCCCAAACCATAGACGGAAATGCCGGCAGCAACGTCATCAACGGCGGTGGCGGGAAAGACGTGCTGACGGGAAATGGGGGCAAGGACTTCTTTTTCTTCAATGCCGCCCTCAAGACCGGCAATGTCGACAAGATCACCGATTTTAATGTGACCCAGGACAAGATCGTGCTCGACCACAATGTGTTTACCGGCCTTCAAGCGGGCACCCTTCCCACCTCGGCGTTCCACGAAGGCAGGGGTGCGCACGACAGCGGCGATCACGTCATCTATAACAGTTCGACCGGCGCCCTGTCTTTCGACAGCGACGGCGAGGGTGGCGCACATCAGATCCAGTTTGCCACCCTGTCTCCGCATCTGTCTTTGACTGCGTCCTCGTTCATCGTAGCGTGAGCCTTGGGAAACGTCAGACCCTGATCACAAGGGTCTGACGTTTTCTTGAATATACCTCAATATACTTCGGTGAAATACTTTGATGGAACGAACCGCTCCAACGAGCATTGGTCCATCATGAGCACTCGCGGCATCGAATTCCTGCAGAAATGGGTGGAGGATAATGTGCCGCCCTATTCGAAATCCGACCCGACCCTTGCGGCCAAACTCGCCGAGCAAGTGACGGCGGACGCCATCAAGGCGGGAATTCGCCCCGAGGAAATCTCGGAAGAAGTCGGAAGCATGTTGACCACCATGCTTGAAGTGCTCGACCAACGCGATACGAAATGATTGCGCGGCCAGTTGCATTGGCAACGTCGCACAGGTCCACGGCCAACACGCCTGCTGCTCGGCCGAAGTGAGGTCCCCACCACTTCATGATCACCAGCCAAGCCAGTGTTTATGGCTTTTATCGCCTTGGTCAACCCGGGACGGTCTCGTACTCTTCCAAGACTCGCGCGATGATCTTGTCGAGGTCGTGAGGTTCAGCACCGTTGACTTGTATCAAGGGCCATCCATCCTGGCGCAAGCACTTGCCGATCTCCCTTGAGATATCGGCCTGCCTCAAGCCCCTGTCCACGCCGAGTTCGAACAGGAGGACCTCCAGGAGCGGTTGCTGCGCATGCCGATCCATAAGACGGCGGCGCAGCGTTTCCTGCGGCGCATCGATCTGGATAAGGAGGTCTGGTCGCGGCATGAACGCCAGGCAGTCACGAACCACGTCAATGCTTGGAGTTCGCGCCAGCACAACCAGCGCGCATAAAGCCTGGATTAGGCCCTCTTCGAAAATGAAATAACCTTCCGATTGCTGCGCTTGACGCCATGACTCGCACAGCAGGGCGATATCGACCTTCATGCGCCATGACCATGTGCGGCTTCGTAGTGGGATTGACGCCAGAAGCCGCGCCGCGACACCATCCTTCGGCAGGGTCGACAGCAAGACTGGGCCGGAGGTGGCAATCTTTTTGCCAATGCGCCCAATGCCATGGCGTACTTCCGGACCATCTTCCTGGGCCGACCCATATTCAATCAGGCGATACCCGTTCACTGTCTTCACGTTGATGCCGTGTTTCGCCATCCCCTGGCAGAGGCCGCGAAGAAGTGTGGTCTTGCCTGCACCAGGCGGCCCAAACAACTCGATGATCATCACGCAATGCCCAAATGTCTCCGAGCAAGCAGTCATTCGCCTGCATGTCAAAGATTAGCCGGATTACGAGCCACACCAACGTTCGTTTGAATGACCTTTCATATATGCCGGAGGCACGCGGGATTGGCCCTTGGCAAGCGTCTCAAGATCGGGGACCTCCGGGCGGACCGGCCGTTCCTGAAGGGGAATTGGAGAACTTCCTCGAGGCCGGGGGCGGGAAAGCGCTGTCTGATCAAGATTGAGGCATCATCCGAATGATTGATGAAAAGATTTCGGTGGCGAGTGATGGTCGACGTTCAGCTTGGTGGGGCCCTGAATGTCTTCAGCGTATTTGCAGTCTGAAGCGGTGAATCAAGACCTGCGGGTGGATTGTCGACCGACGACGACCCGCGGATGGTCAGATATTCCCGAATATGCTCTTGACGAAGGGGAACTCCTCTGGCGCCCCTATCAGCGGATGGGCGCCGGTTTTGCTGACATTCCCGTCTTCGATCACCTTAGAAACGTCGCAAGGCAATATCCCGACAAGCTCGCGATCGGCGACGGCGTCAATCGCCTGACTTATTCCGAGCTTTTCAGGGCTGTCGAGACATTGTCGTACCGTATCGCTGCCGTCGTTCCCGAAGGACAGGCGGTCGGAATCCTTCAGGCCAACTCGGCCTGGTACGCTGTGGCGATACTGGCGAGTATGGCGGCCGGGCGGCCTTCGGTTCCGCTCAACATGAGAGATCCGGGCTCTCGGATCATCGAGATTGTGAATGCCGCACGCCTCGGCGCCATTATAGGCGCTGGAAACGTTCGCCCAATCGATTTGCCGCAGGAAGTCCTATGGATCGATATTGCGGCTGGCGTCGCGCAGAACGGTCAACAGGCGTCACAGCAGCCACAGCTCCCTTCGGTTTCCGTCGATGCGCCCGCAATGGTGCTTTACACATCAGGCAGCACCGGACGCCCCAAGGGCATCGTCAACAGCCAACGCAGCCTGCTGTGGCGGGTCCGGCAATATGTCGACGCGTGCCATATCAACGCGGATGACGTTTTCCTGCCGCTGACCGGGCCTGCCACGATTGCCGGTTGCCGGGAGATTTTTACCGCACTGCTGACGGGCGCCACGTTGCACCTTCTCGAGGTGGAGGCGGTCGGCCTCCGCGCAGTCCGTGCTCGGGTTCAAGCCGAAGGCGTGTCGATCGCCTATCTTGTGCCGGCGCTGCTTCGAGCACTGTTGACCGAGGCCCCTCCTGACGCTTTCCAGTCGCTCAGAGTGGCCCGGATCGGTGGCGAGAAGGTATCGTGGACGGACATCGCCTTGCTGCGCAAAGCCGTTTCGGACCAGTGCCTGATCCAGATCGGCTACTCGTCAACCGAGACCACCGGCTCGCAATGGTTCCTGCCGCAGGATTGGCCGGAGCAAGACGCATCGATCCCCGTCGGCAGGCTGCTTCCCGGGATGGCATTCGCCATTGTCGACGAAGCAGGACACGATGTCGGGCCAGGCGAGAGTGGAGAGCTTCTGATCAGAAGCCCCTATGTTCTGCTTGGTTATTGGGAGAACGGCGTCGTCATTCCCGCGCGGCCGGACCCGGACGATCCCGGTGTGCGGGTTTTTGCGACGGGCGACCTCGTTCGGCTGGACGATGATGGCCTGTTGCGCATCGTCGGCCGCAAGGGGCGCCAGATCAAGATCAATGGTCGACGCGTCGAGCCCGCCGAGCTCGAACGGGTCCTGCGTTGCGCGCCTTCGGTGGCGGATGCCGTGGCAATCGTGACGCCGGCCGAGGAACTCATTGCATTCGCGGTTGCAAAGCGCTTCGCCGGGGCTGCTTTCGCGGAGGAGCTCCGTCAGCTCGTCAGAACGACGTTGCCGGCGCCGCTGCGTCCCTTGCGGTTGCACACCATCGCGGAGATCCCACGCTTGCCGGGAGGCAAGGTTGACCTGGCAACGCTCACCGAAATGGATCGTACGGAGAGAAAGACCGCGCCAGCCGTCCAGCCGCCCGCTGCCCGACCGCTCCCCACAGGAGGCCAACTGAATACAAGGCAAATGGTGCAGCACGCGTGGATGCAGGTTCTCAACACGGGCGCTGCGGCTGGAAATTGGGATGAGGCGGGGGGAGATTCGCTGCAGCTGCTGCATTGCGTCATGGCGATCGAGAGCGCCATAGGGCAAGAGCTCGGCCTCGAGGCCTTCACCGTCGGTATGAGCTTCGACGAGATGGTTAAGGCTGTCGTATCCGCACAGGCGGGCGAACGACACGCCAAGAAGCATCACCCTCCGGTTCTTTTCCTGTTTCCAGGGTCCGTCGGTTATGGTCCGAGCCTGGCTGCGTTCGCAGCCGCCATGGGCAAAGTCGCCCGGGTGAACCCCATTCGATATCCTGGCCTCGCTGCGATATTGGACGGACGTAACAGTCTCTCTGCCATGGCTGCCGCCGCACTCGAGCAGATAGACCGCGCCCAGCCTGACGGCCCTGTGCGACTTCTCGGCCATTCGCTTGGTGGCGCGGTTGCGTTCGAGGTCGCGGCGCGGCTTCTGGCGGCCGGTCGATCGGTAAGGTTTTTGGGTATCCTCGATACGAGCCTTCTGGACGAGCCGAGCAACCATTGGGAAACACTTACCCGCACATTCCATCGCATTCGCACCAATCGCATATCCGCCCACCGGATGGCTTGCCGAGCTCTTGCCAAGATCACCGTCGCCATGGGTTGCGAGGCGTATCTCGCCAGGATTCTCGACCGCTTTGGCAAGGGAGAGTTCAGCCCGACAAGCTTCAGAACCAAACTGGAACTGCAGGAAGTCTTGCGGGCGCAGTCTTTCTTCCAGTGGCTCGCGGCACCCAAACCGGCCCTGCCCATCTCCGGCACCTTGTTCCGATGCCGTCGGGAGGGAATGCCTCGGGCCCTGGGCTGGGAAAGTGCTCTGGCACATTTGGACGTGGTTCCGATCATCGGCAACCACATCGACCTTGTCGTAGAGCCCAATCTTGCCACCAACCGCCCGCTCATCGAGACGGCCGTCGTGCAGACCTACTCCCCGGCCGAGTCTCGCAAAAGGGAGGATCTGTCATCGACGTGATCTCACATTTCAGCAAGGACATGCTGGTGCTCGATGCTCGTGCGGAGGTCGATCGAATCGTTGACACCTTGCGCAAGCAGGTTCTTGGCACGCTCCGCCGTCGCGGAGTGGTTGTCGGCCTTTCCGGCGGCATCGACAGCTCCGTCGTCGCGACCCTGTGCACACGGGCGTTCGGCAAGGACAAGGTCTTGGGCCTGTTCATGCCGGAGCGCGATTCCTCCGGCGACTCCCTGAGACTTGGCCGCCGGGTCGCGTCACAGCTTGGCATTGAGAATATCCTGGAAGACATAGGCCCGGCAGTGGAGGCCGTCGGCGCCTACCGTCGGCAGATCGAGGCGATCCGGACCGTCGTTCCCGACTACGGGGACGGCTGGAAATGCAAGCTGGTGATCGAACCGGTTCTCGAGAGCAACGGCCTCAACATCACCCGGCTCACCGTCCAGGATCCGGAGGGCAAGGTCGACACGGTGCGTCTGTCGCCTGCTGCCTATCTGCAGATCGTCGCCGCAACCAACTATAAGCAGCGTCTGCGCAAGATGACGGAATACTACCACGCCGACCGCCTCAAATATGCGGTTGCGGGGACACCAAATCGTCTTGAGTACGACCAGGGGTTCTTCGTCAAGCAGGGTGACGGAACCGCCGACGTGATGCCGATCGTCCACCTTTACAAAACCCAGGTTTACCAGCTCGCGGAATATCTCGACGTGGACGAGGAAATCCGCCAGCGGGCACCGACCACCGACACATTCTCCATGGCGCAAAGCCAGGAGGAGTTCTACTTCGCGCTGCCCTATCATCTGATGGATCTATGCCTCTACGGCCTGAACCAAGGGATCGCCAACGACGAGGTCGCGGCGGTTGCCGGCCTCACCGAGCCCCAGCTGCAGAAGGTTTTCAAGGACATCGACGCGAAACGGCGGGCCGCCCACTATCTTCACGCACGGCCTTTGCTCTCCGTGGAAATTGGCGAGGATTGAGCGGGAATGTGCGGCATCGCTGGAATTGTGGCCCTGAACGCCGCGGCGGCTTCTCCTTCACGCGAGGCGCTGATGAGAATGGTGGGCACGCTCTCGCACAGAGGTCCGGACGAGCGCGGCCTTTACCGGGACAAACGCGCGGGGCTGGCGCATGCCCGCCTGTCCGTCGTCGATCTTTCCAGCGGCCAGCAGCCGCTTGCGGACACAGGCGATACGACCTGGATCGTGTTCAACGGCGAGATATTCAACTATGTCGAGCTGCGGGAAAAGCTGATTGCGCTCGGCCACCGCTTCCGAACCCGCAGCGACACCGAGGTCGCGCTGCATGCGTATCGCGCGTGGGGCGAAGCGGCCTTCGAGCGGATGAACGGCCAATGGGCGATCGCAATCTGGGACTCAATAGCAGGTCGTCTCGTCCTGTCGCGCGACCGGTTCGGCATTTGCCCCCTGCATTTTTGTGAGCATGCGGGCCGCCTTTATTTCGCCAGTGAAGTGAAGGCCATTTTCGCCGCTGATCCAACCATCCCCCGAGCGTTTGATCCTGCCGGCCTCGATCAGACTTTCACGCTCTGGACGGTCGTTCCACCGCAGGGGGTATTTCAGGGAATCCACGAGCTCGTGCCCGGGCATGTCCGCATCTACCAGGATGGCACTGTTCGCGAGCAGGTCTTTTGGCAGCCTTCCTACCCCGAGAATTTCGGAGTGCTGCAGGGCGAGTTCACCGGGTCGTGCGATGACGCGGTGGACCGCGTGCGTGACGCCCTCGAAACCGCGACGGCACTCCGAATGGTGCGCGCCGACGTGCCTGTGGGGTGTTACCTCTCGGGAGGGCTGGACAGCTCGCTTGTGGCGACACTGGGAAGGCGCTTCGCCGGCCGACGCTTCCAGACCTTCTCCTTGCGTTTTGCCGACGCCGAATATGACGAGACCCGCTTCCAGCGGCTCGTTGCCGAAGCAACCGGCAGCGAACACCACGAGGTGGTGGTTTCGCGCGGCGATATCGCGGCAATCTTTCCTGAGGTGATCTACCACACCGAGCGCCCGATACTGAGGACCGCCCCGGCGCCGCTGTTCCTGCTGTCGAGGCTGGTGCGCGAGCGTGGCATCAAGGTCGTGCTGACCGGCGAGGGTGCCGACGAAATGTTCGCCGGCTACGACCTGTTCCGCGAAGCCAAGGTCCGCCGATTCTGGGGACGCCAGCCGACGTCGACACGACGCTCACGCCTCCTGGAGCGGCTTTACCCGTATCTCACCCGCTCGCCGGTGCAACAGCAAGCGATGGCGCGCCAGTTTTTCGGGCGCGGGATCGAGGCCTATGAGGCGCCCGGCTTTGCCCATGATACGCGCTGGCGCAGCACCGGCGCCATCAAGCGTCTGTTCTCCGCGGATCTGCGCGCCGAATCCCAGCGCCGCGACGCCGTGTCGGAGTTGCTTGGCCGTCTGCCCGAGGCGTTTTCGCGCTGGAGCCCTCTTGCGCAGGACCAGTATCTCGAGGTCCAGACGTTGATGTCGGGCTATCTGCTTTCCTCGCAGGGCGACAGGATGCTGATGGCTAACTCCGTCGAGGGACGCTTCCCATTCCTGGACGATGAACTTGTGAGGCTCGCCAATTCACTTCCGCCTTCCTACAAGCTGCGTGTCCTCGACGAGAAGCACGTGCTGAAACGCGTGGCGGAGCCAATCGTGCCCTCCGAGATCGTAACCCGCAAGAAGCAGCCATTCCGGGCACCCAATGCGCTTTGCTTCGCTGCCGACGCCGCACCGGAGTACATTCGCGAAGCGCTTTCGGAGACGGCTATACGCAAGGCGAATGTTTTCGATCCGGCTTCGGTCACACGCCTGCTCGACAAGTGCCAGGCCAGGACCGGTGACGGTGATCTTTCCAATGCCGACAACATGGCGCTTGTCGGCGTGCTGTCGACCCAGCTCCTTCACCAGCAGTTTGTCGCGAGCTGTCCCAGTGCAACCCACATGCGTGGACTCAGCGTCGACGTCGACCGCGAACATCGGGAGGAGCGCTTGCATGTTGCATGATGCCGTACCCCTGCTGCATGACTACCTCGCCCACTCCGCCGGCCGGCTCGGCGACAAGGTGGCGCTGGTGTGCGGCAAGCAACGTGTCACCTATGGCGAGCTCGAGGCGCGCGCCAATGCAGTCGCCACGGATTTGGCCGCATCAGGGGTCGCGCGCGGCGACCGTGTGATGATCTTTGCCGACAACACCGTCGAGACGGTGGTGAGCTTCTGGGCGGTGCTCAAGGCGAATGCGGTGGTGTGCATCGTCAACCCGCTGACCAAGAGCGACAAGCTTGACTATCTGCTCAACGACTGCCTACCCGCGGCGCTGATCACGGACGCGCATTTGCACTCGATCTTCCGCGAACCGGCGCGCAGCTGCCCGTCACTTCTGCGGACGATTGTTTCCGGATCGATCGATGACGACGAGCTCTCCCGATTGCCGCAAGCCGTACGCTGGGACATCGCGGTCGCCGCCAGCGCCAAGCCGCCGGCGCGGCGCTGCATCGATATCGATCTTGCCGCCATCATCTACACGTCCGGCTCGACAGGGGAACCCAAGGGCGTGATGCTGACGCACAGGAACATGATGACCGCATGCACGTCGATCGCTTCCTACCTCGAGCTTGCCGAGGACGAGGTGATCCTCAATGTCCTGCCCCTCGCCTTCGATTACGGCCTGTACCAGATGATCATGGCGTTTCGCACCGGGGCCCGGCTGGTGCTCGAACGTTCGTTCGCCTTCCCGGCGCAGGTCCTTGGGCTGATCAGGCAAGAGGGGGTTACGGGTTTTCCCGGCGTGCCGACCATCTTTGCGGCACTCTCCGAGCTCAAGTCCCTCAAGGATCAGGATTTCTCAAGCATTCGCTACGTGACGAACACCGCGGCGGCCCTGCCTCTCAAGCATATTCTCATGCTTCGGGAGCTGTTTTCGAGCGCACGCATCTATTCGATGTACGGCCTCACCGAATGCAAGCGTTGCACCTATTTGCCGCCGGAGGATCTCGCGCGAAAGCCGTTGAGCGTCGGGATTGCGATCCCGAATACGGAAATGTGGATCGTTGACGAACATGACAGGCGGGTCGCCCCCGGCGTCGTCGGCCAGCTCGTCATTCGCGGCGCGACAGTGATGAAGGGATACTGGGGCAAGCCCGAAGCGACGGCCAGGAAGCTCAAACCCGGCCCGCTGCCCGGCGAGCAGGTCCTATACACCGGCGACTACTGCCGGATGGACGCGGAGGGCTACCTCTACTTCGTCGGCCGTGGTGACGAGATCATAAAGTCGCGAGGCGAGAAGGTGGCGCCGAAGGAAGTCGAGAACGCCCTTATGGATATTCCCGGTGTCCGGGAAGCAGCGGTCATCGGTGTTCCCGACGAACTCCTTGGGCAGGCCGTGAAGGCGTTCGTCGTGATGGAGAATGGAAGAACCATCGGCGAAAAACAGCTGCAGATGGAATGCCAGAAACGACTGGAAAACTTCATGGTTCCGAAGTCCATCGTCGTTGTGGCCAGCCTGCCGATGACGGATACCGGCAAACTCAAGAAAACGGCTTTGTCATGAGGTGGGCTCGGGGACGAGGTCGCTTAATTTATGGTGTCTTACAGAGGGCGAATTCATGTTGACGATCAAGGACCGCACCGGAATCTACAGCGAGCAGATCCGCAGTTTCCTGGTTTCGAATTTCTACGTGAGCGACGTGAAGACATTGATGAACGACACGTCCTTGCTCGATCAAGGCATCGTCGACTCGACGGGAGTGCTTGAGATTATCGGCTTCATCGAGGAGACCTTTGGCATCATCGTGGAAGACAGCGAACTCTTGCCTGAAAACCTCGATTCCATTCAAGGGATCGAGCAATACATCATCCGCAAGATGAACTGATTGCCGGCGTAAAGCCCGGAGCGGTTCGCGCAATTGCTCTGGCTTTCGGCACGCTCATGCCTGCGCCTTTGCTTGCCCCAGAACCACCCGGCCCTCGCCCGCTTCGTTCGACACAGCGCGGATGTTCTCGTATGCCTTGCTGCGCTCCAGCAGTCCCATCACCTGCCGGTCCTGGCCAAGGCCGACCTCGAAGAGCAGGGTGCCGCCAGGCCGCAAGTATCGTGGCGCGTCCTTCATCACCCGCATGTGGATGCTCAGGCCGTAAGGGCCGGCCGCGAACGCTTCGCGCGGCTCGAGTTCGACCAGATGCGCTCGGTCGCCCTCTAGCCGCTTTTCCGAAATGTAGGGCGGATTGCAGACGATCACGTCGATCGTCCCGTCGAGCCCGAGGCCCGAGAGAGCGTCAAACAAGTCGCCCTGAAGCACCGAAACGCGGTCAGCCATGCCGTGATGGGCGGCGTTGCGGCGCGCCACGTCGACGCATCCATCGGTGAGGTCGCTCGCCCAGACACGTGCGGTGGGAATGTGGTGGGCGATGGCACACGCCAGATTGCCAGTGCCGCAGCACATGTCGACGATGCGCGGCGCCGGCAGGTTCATTTGATGCAAAACACCAAGGGCCGTCATGCCCAGCAATTCCGTCTCTGGCCGGGGGACGAGCGCACCGGGCGCGACGAGCAACTCAAGTCCCATGAAGATGGCGCGGCCCGTACCATAGGCGTCGGCGACACTGAACTCTTTGCTCATGGCGACCCCACTGGCTTGATCTTCCCAGTATAGCTGTTCGGCATTCCTGCGCCAGTCAAACCTGTCGTTGGATAACCCGGCAAGCTGCCAGCCGATCAGTCTTCCACACCCATGTCGAGCGCGGCTATGGCGGCATTCAGGCGGTCGGGTGTTGGATCGTGCTTCAATCGCCGCAGATTGAAATCGAGGTGTTCCTTCTTGAACATGGAGACCAGGGTGACGCCGGCTGAATTCGTTGCGAATGCGTAATCGGCGAGAAATGCGATCGCAATTTCAGTGGGACTGCCGTGGTATCCGAGGTCACCAAGAGCGACCAGTATTTCCTTGCGCGCATTGAATTTCGCGACGATTCGATTGAGGCCCGAGAAGGTCCCGTGCGTTACGAACGTTCTGTGCCGGTGAGAGCGCGCCTTCAACTTGGCGAGGTTTGACTCCAGCGGGGTATTGGCAATCTGCACGAACCGATAAGGCAGCGATTCCTGGAGAGCCGTCATTCCGGCCTCGAGATCTCCCGCGACCGAGATGGCCCGGGCTTTCCCGTCCTGAATCACGCGCTCCACGGCCCGGATGATATCCTCGCGAACAAGCTCTTCGGCGGTCGGACGATGCAGTGCGAGGACATCGACATAGTCCGTGCGAAGACGCCCCAGGCTTTCCTCGACACTTGATCTTATCAACGCCGCAGACAGCGGCACCTTGAAAGGCGTGGGGCGCACTCTTGAAGCATGCTGCTTAAGCGCCGGAACCGTCGCCACAGCTATCCGCGACAACGGCTTCAGCAGTCGCATGGTGGCGGAGGTCTTCGGTGGGCGCATGCCAACCTTGGTGCAGACACAGACGCGATCGCGTTTCCTGGACGCAAATTCACCCCAGATCGATTCAGCCATGCCGTCGCCATAAGAAGGCGCTACGTCGTACCAGGTCACCCCTGCTTCGTAGGCGCGTTCCAAGGTCTCGATGCCCTTGCGAACTCCGATGCGAGAGCCAAGCGAAGCGCAGCCAAAACCGATACTTGAAACCTTGCTGCCGATAGCTTCGACAAAGACCCGCTTCATGGCGAAGCCTCTTTTTGATATCGGCACCCCAAGCCGCCGTTTTCTCAGTCGAATGATTTTTTATCTTTCTGTCAAGAGACAAGTAAGAAAATCATGAATCCTTCCCCAATTAAAAGGCGGCATGAAATGGCATATCTGCGGGTTTCGGATCGTAGCCCCAGGTGAATTCATGCATAGTTTGGCCAGATGCTTCTCCATTGGAACTCACTCCTGAAAGATATTTTCAGGCGCGGAAGATACATTTATATTTTTGATTCTGTTGATTTTTCGTGGATTGCGATCAGAAATCTTCCTGCATTGTTCCACATCGATCAGCGACGTCTGCAGGGCAGTTATCTGTATGCCTTGGCGGTAATTTCGGCGACCAGGCCATAATGAGCAGATCTTTGCTCTCGATCAATGAATGCCCGGTTCTTTGTGCTAGATTTTGAACCACCTGATGGACGCCTAGGAGCAAAGAGTGTTCTCGGCGAGGAGGGCTATGGCTTGGCCGGATATCGCAGTTCGTGACTCCTCCTCTGGTTCTTCTGTCGAATTGACAGTGTCATGACTGAAAGCCGAATCTGGTATGGCACCAGCGCGACCTTGTCTTGAAGCAGCGATGTTCCGGGAGCTGAAGGAAAGCCTGATTTAGTTGAAGGAAAGACTGGTCTTGGGAGGAAGCATGGGCGAGGACCTATCCGGTCATCATGCCGACCGCATTCAGGCCGCGATCGCTTCGGACGCGGCGGCGAAATCCGCGCTGGTCGCGTCCTGGCGACGGTCTTCCAATTTGCACCGGCTCGATCCAGCCGACTGCAGTTCCCCACGCTACCTCACGGAGACTGAGCTGGGGCAGGCCCGACAACGCATCGAACCACTCGTCCGGGCTGCCCAATCGAGTCTGGACCGGCTCTATCTTGCGGTGGGCGGCGTCGGGTGCTGTGTCCTCCTCGCCGATCGTGACGGCGTGCCGGTCGAACGGCGCGGCGCGCCCGTGGATGACGAAACGTTTCATTCCTGGGGTTTGTGGACTGGCTCCGTCTGGAACGAACAAAGCGAGGGCACCAACGGTATCGGCACCTGTCTGGTCGAACAGCGCGCGCTGACGATCCACCGCGACCAGCATTTCCATACGCGCAATACGGGGCTCAGCTGCACCACGGCTCCGATCTACGATCACCAGGGAGATCTGCTGGCAGCGCTTGATGTGTCTTCCTGCCGTGCTGACCTGACCGAAGCTTTTGCCAACCTTATTTCGCTGGCCGTTATCGACGCGGCGCGTCGGATCGAAGCAGAAAACTTCAAAATGGCATTCCCCAAGGCGCGCATTTTGCTGGCGCCGGTGGCCGACAAAGGCTCCGGCGCTCTAATCGCTGTAGATACCGACGATTTGGTGGTCGGCGCGACCCGGTCGGCTCGCCTTGCGCTTGGAATTACCCAGCAGTGCCTCGACAAGCCGATGCCCGCGGCCGATCTGCTCGGCTGGGCTGGCCCCGAAGTCTTTGCCGAGGCGGAGCGCGGTGTTCTGCAGCGAGCGCTCGCGCGGGCAGACGGAAATATCTCGGCCGCAGCCCAGGCGCTTGGCATCAGCCGCGCGACGCTTCACCGCAAGCTCAATCGCCTGGATGTACACAGGTCGCACTGACCAGTCGAAACCTCAAAGGACTGTCGCAATTCTGCGACACATCCCGCCCGCCCGCTGTCTCCGTGGCGGTGACATTGGCAGCATAAATCGCAAGTCTCTTCCGAAGCGTCGCATCCCGCGACGTCAGCTTTGGGAGGAAGACACATGAACAAGGTTGAATTCTCACGCCCGGTCAAGGCGCCTTTCGACAAGCGTTACGGCAATTTCATCGGCGGCAAATGGACCGAGCCTCGCTCCGGCCGCTACTTCGATAACCACTCCCCGGTGAACGGCCAGCTGCTGTGCGAGGTGGCGCGCTCGGATGCCCAGGACATCGAGGCGGCCCTGGATGCGGCCCATGCCGCCAAGGACGCGTGGGGACGCACCAGCGTGGCCGAGCGGTCGCTTATCCTCAACCGCATCGCCGACCGCATGGAGGAGAATCTCGATCTCCTCGCCTGCGCCGAAACCTGGGACAACGGCAAACCGATCCGGGAAACGACCGCGGCCGATCTGCCTCTGGCCATCGACCATTTCCGCTATTTCGCCGGCGCCGTGCGCGGCCAGGAAGGCAGCCTTTCGCAGATCGACGACGACACTGTCGCCTACCATTTCCACGAGCCGCTCGGCGTGGTCGGCCAGATCATTCCCTGGAACTTCCCGCTGCTGATGGCATGCTGGAAGCTTGCGCCCGCGCTTGCGGCCGGCAACTGCGTGGTGCTGAAGCCCGCCGAGCAGACACCGGCCGCCATCCTGCTCTGGGCCGATCTTATCGGCGATCTGCTGCCGCCAGGCGTGCTCAACATCGTCAACGGCTTCGGCCTTGAGGCCGGCAAGCCACTCGCGTCGTCGCCGCGCATCGCCAAGATCGCCTTTACCGGCGAGACCACGACGGGCCGGCTGATCATGCAGTATGCCAGCCAGAACCTCATCCCCGTCACACTGGAACTGGGCGGCAAGTCGCCCAACATCTTCTTCAAGGACGTTGTCGCCGAGGACGACGATTTCTTCGACAAGGCCATCGAAGGCTTCGTCATGTTCGCGCTGAACCAGGGTGAGGTCTGCACCTGCCCGAGCCGTGCGCTCATCCATGAATCGATCTACGACAGGTTCATGGAACGTGCCCTCAAGCGCGTCGAAGCGATCGTGCAGGGCGATCCGCTCGACCCGGCGACGATGATTGGCGCCCAGGCCTCGTCCGAGCAGCTGGAAAAGATCCTGTCCTACATCGACATCGGCCGCCAGGAAGGCGCCGAGGTGCTGACCGGCGGCGCTCGCAATGTTCTGCCTGGCGACCTGGCGGGCGGCTATTACGTCAAGCCGACCGTGTTCAGGGGCCACAACAAGATGCGCATCTTCCAGGAAGAGATTTTCGGACCGGTGGTTTCGGTCACGACCTTCAAGGACGACGACGAAGCGCTCAGCATTGCCAACGACACGCTCTACGGGCTCGGCGCCGGCGTCTGGACACGTGACGGCAACCGCGCCTATCGCTTCGGCCGCGCGATCCAGGCCGGCCGCGTCTGGACCAACTGCTACCACGCCTATCCCGCGCATGCGGCCTTCGGCGGTTACAAGCAGTCCGGCATCGGCCGCGAGACGCACAAGATGATGCTCGACCATTATCAGCAGACCAAGAACATGCTGGTCAGCTATAGCCCGAAGAAGCTCGGCTTCTTCTGATCGGCTCTTTGTCGCACAGGCGCGGCTCCGCGAGGGGCCGCGCCCAAGACTGGAGATCGGAAAGACCATGCACGCAAAGGTCACGGCGACGCCGGCCGCCCTCGAACTGATCGCGGAGATCGTTGCCGAACATGGGCCGGTGCTGTTCCACCAATCCGGCGGCTGCTGCGACGGCTCGTCGCCCATGTGCTATCCGCGCGCCGGCTTCATCGTCGGCGACCACGATGTACTGCTCGGCCACATCGAAGACGCGCCCTTCTACATCGGCGCTTCGCAATTCGAGGCCTGGAAGCACACCGATCTGATCATCGACGTGGTGCCTGGTCGCGGCGGCATGTTCTCGCTTGACAATGGTCGTGAGAAGCGATTCCTGACGCGGTCGACGATCTGCGCCGTTCAGATGTGATGTCGGTGCATCGGGCTGCTTCCCCTTTGCCTCGGTGAAAGGACGCACCAGAAAACAGACGCGTGGACAACCGACAGGCGGCAGGCGGCGCGTGCTTCGGTCCCCACATGCGCGGCTTCCCAGTCCGAACCCGCCACCTGCGACAGCAGCGGGCAAATCGACAACTCTCGGACGAAGACGGTGTTCGCCAAGCAGATCTGCGGGCTCGGTCGCGCCTTAAAGGCTTAGTATAGCCTTGGACAGTGCCAGGCGTACGTTCATCGCCGATGGATCGGCCGCCGCTACCGATGGCAGCGGATCCACCGCCATGACCTTGACCGCGTTTTCACTGTGCTCGGACAGAAACACGTTGCACCAGATCGCGTTGGCGGTGCCGTTGGCGCCTTGGAAGACGATATCGCGATTGGAAACTCCGAGCACCCTGAAGCCGAAAATCCTGGAACCGTCTTCGGCCCGCTTTTGGCTCCTCATGCCAATGGACTGCACGACGTCGAAGCCATGGGCGGCCAGCGCGCCAGTAACATAGGGAACGGCCCTGGCCAGCGTCATATGGATCATTGTGCTGATGCCGTTGGTAGACATGACGTCGCGTGTGCTCCCCCCTCGCCTCTCCGGAGCGTTTCGCACACAAACGACAGTCGGGCTTTGATCTGGCGCAAAGGCGTCGGATCAAGCAGCCGGCAAGGAGGGAACTGGCAGACCTGCGCCCCGGTTGCTGGACACCTGTATGCGACTTCAAGCCATGTAGCGCTTCTCGGCGGGATCGTCTGGATAGGCGGCTTTCACTTCGAGGATGTCCTTGGACGCCGCTAGCAGTGCCTGGACGCAGGCTGGGTCGAAATGGCGTTCGGATTGTTCCTTGATGTAGTCGAATGCCCGGCCGACAGGCCATGCGGCTTTGTAAGGACGCTCCGAGGTGAGGGCATCGAAGACATCGGCCACCGCGGCGATGCGTCCGACCTGCGGAATTGCCTCGCCCTTGAGACCGTTTGGATACCCATCCCCGTCCCAGCGCTCATGGTGCGATTCAGCGATCTCGGCGGCCAGTTTCAGCAGCGAGCATGTCGATCCGGAGAGGATGGCGCTGCCGATCAGTGTGTGTTCGTTCATCCGCTGTCGCTCGGCATCGCTGAGCTTCTGCTGTTTAAGGAGGATAGCATCGCGAATGCCCACCTTGCCGATGTCATGCATCGGTGCCGCGAGCTGGATGTCGCGGCATTGCTCGGGGGAAAATCCCAGCTGTTTCGCTAGCACGGCGCTGTAGTGCGCCATCCTGGTCGTGTGCATGGCGGTTTCCCGGTCCTTGTATCCGGCGGCGAGGGTCAAGCGATTTATGATCTCTTCCTCGCGGTGGCGCAGTTCGAGCGTGGCCTTTGCCACCTCGCTCCTCAGCCACTCCGCCCTGTGGGCAAGCTCCTTCTGCGCCTCGCACAGCCTCACCAGGTTTCTTGTGCGAGCCTTGAACTCCACGGGCTCGATCGGCTTGTGCAGAAATTCGATGGCGCCCGCATGGATGGCATCCATGCGCGTGCTGGCGTCGCCATCGGCCGTCACCATCACGAAGGGCGTGTCGGCGAACCGTCGGTCGCTGCGGATGTGTTCGATGAGCTCGATGCCGTTGATGCCTGGCATCTGGTAGTCGACGATGCCGAGGTCGAAGCTGATCGAAGGCAGATCGCGCAGCACATCCGCCGGCGCCGGATAGCTGGTGACAACACAGTTCGGGATCTGGCCGACCAGCATCTCCATCGGCATCCGGTTGGTGCGGTTGTCCTCGACGATCAATATGCCGATGCTTTCGTTGCTCATCACTACGCCGCCCTTCTGCCGTTTCGGTCGATCCGCGCAACTTCCTGCTCGATATCCTTGGTCAGCTTGACGTCGAGTGGTCGGCAGCGGCCCTCATCAGCCAAGGCCGCGAGTGACGTCAGGCCCAGATTGGCAGCGGCGCCCTTGAGCGAATGGAGCGTTCTGTCGGCGAGCGTCCGGTCGCTGCTCGACATTGCGCGATGCAGGTCGCGAAGCAGCGCGGCGGAGTCGTCCAGAAACGAATCCATCAATCTGTGGAATGCATCCTGTCCAAGAGTCTCGATCAATTCGCGCGTCCGCAGGTCCATGGGAGTTCCGCCGTCAGCGGCTTCATCGCCGCCCAGGCGGGGTATGACAGGCGCCATTCGGCCGGCGGCTCCGGCGAGCCCGTCAATCAGATGGCCGAGCCTCGCCATGGTGACCGGCTTGGCCTCGAACCCGTCCATGCCCGCCTCGATGCAGCGTCTGCGATCTTCATCGGACGCATTTGCCGTCATCGCAACGATCGGCACCCTGTTGCCCGCCGCCCTGATGGTACGGGTGGCCTCGATCCCATCCATGACCGGCATCTGCATGTCCATGAGGATCAGATCGAACTGCCATTCCGATGCCAGGCAAACGCCTTCGCGGCCATCTGCGGCCAGAACGGCGCGTTGGCCCAGCAATTCGAGAAACTGCTGCGCCACCTCGCGGTTCACCGCATTGTCCTCGACCACAAGGATGTTGAATGATGGCAGCACAACGGCGCGCGTCGTGGTGACGACGGGCGGATCGCTGCGCTTGGCCGGCACCTCGAACCAGAAGCAGCTCCCGACCCCTAGGCTGCTGTCGACCCCGATCGTGCCGCCGAGCCCCTCGACCACTTTCTTGCAGATGGCCAGCCCAAGGCCGGTACCCCCGAAGCGTCTGCTGATCGTGCCATCGACCTGGCTGAACGGCATGAACAGGCGATGGCGTGATTCCAGCGGGATTCCGATGCCGGTGTCGGACACCTGGAAGCGCAACCGCGCCCCATCTTCGCTTTCCGCCATGCTGAGACGTATCAGGCCATTCTCGGTGAATTTCACCGCATTGCTCAACAGATTGAGCAGCACGCGCCGCAGCCGGGTGGGATCGCCGACGTACCATCCGCCATGATGCGCGCAGCCATTCGATATCTCGATGCGATCGCGCTGCTCGTCCGCCCTGCCCTCCATGACCCTGGCGACGTCACGCAACATGGCCGGCGCGTCGAAGGGAACACTTTCGGCGGCGAAGTCGCCATGTTCGATCTTGGCGAAGTCGAGGATCTCATTGATGACCTCGAGCAGGGCTTGACCGGAGCTTGTGATGATACGCACACTCTCCATGTCGCGCGGCGCGAGTTGCGAAAGGGAGAGCAGTTCGGACATGCCGAGAATGGCATTGAGTGGAGTGCGGATCTCATGGCCGACGGTGGCCATGAATTCGGACTTGGCGCGGTTGCCAACCTCGGCCGCACGGTACGCCATCGACAATTCGTCCGCCGTCGCCTCAAGCTGACGGCTGGTGACCTGAACGATGCGCAACTGGCGCATGAGATTCAGGATCAGCAGTCCGATCGAGCAGCCCAGCGCCAGGACGACCAGCGCCGACAGCTGCTGCAGCCGCATCACCTCGTCGCGGGCATCGGCGCGTGAGGCCGAAACCGAGGCGTTGGTGTAGCTGAGCAGGCCTTCCGTGACCTTCAGCAGGCGAACAAGGGTATCCGAGGCGCCGATCAAGGTCGCATGCTCGACCGCTCCGTCGGCGGCTATGCGGTCGAAGACGGATTCAAGTCCGACGACGAGACCCCGCACCTGCATACGCACGCCTCGGAAGGTTTCGTTGGTTTCAAAGAAGGAGGCATATTTTGAATTGTCGAGGATCGAGAGCCGCGAATAAAGGATGTCATAGCGCAGATTGAGCGCCCTGACCTCCTCGGCGCTGACGGCGCTTTTGCTGGTCAGCCGGTCTATCGCCTGCGCGAGGCTCCGGCTTTCCCTATCCAGCTGGTAGACCGCCCACAAGGCGTCCTCGCGAATGCTATCCTGCAGTGTGTTCTGCCTAGCGGCCAGATGGGCGAAGGCGCCCCCAAGCGCAAGCATCAGCCCCACGGAGACCGCGATCAGGTATCGCGTCGCCTTCCCGGCCCGCCGAACGGCCTCCCGGCTCTCGATCAGCTTGGGTTTCAATCGACGACCTCGATTTCCTTGATCTGCCACACCGAACGCGAGAAGTATTTCTCGTTGTAGAGTTCGTGGTTCTTGTCGAACGGGTAGATCATGAAGAGGGGCCCCTTGTCGCGAACCGACATCGGCTTGCCGTTCATCTTGAGTGCAAGGATCGTCTCATAGTCGGTGGCATCCTCGACCGGAACGTCGGCCGCGTAGTCGTTGAGGGCTTTGACCCGCAGCGTCTTGCCATGGGCGCCGGCGGCATCGAGGACGGCCTTCAGATATGGCCCATCGAACTCGGTGGCGCCCTCGGTCCAGGGGGTTTCCATGATCGCCCGCCTGCCGGCAAGTGCCTGCAGCATGGCAATGTCAAAGGTCGCGGTGTTTCCAGCGTTGGTGTTGTCGATGTGACCGGTGACCGTCAGGACGACATCGCCCCTGGGTGCTCCAAGCGTGGCGCACATGGCATTGGAGAGAGGCAGTGCGCCCAGCAGCGCCGCCACGATCAGGATTTTCATCGGATAGCCTTTCGGAAGCCGACGCGCTTGGCGCGGCGGCGAAACAGGGCGCATTGCCGGCGCCGCAGTCATGCGTGAAGAGCGCAACCGCCGGCCTCAAACCGGCACGGACGGGGCGGCATCATGCCTTCGCCTGGCGGCGATCGTCCGAGATATCGATGTACCTTAGCAGATGACTGATTGTAATTCGGTAAAGTCGACCGCGAAATATTTGCGCAATGCCGGATCTTGGCCGGCGCCCCAGAAGAAGGCCGCCTCCATCGGTTTGATCTTGCACAATGCAAAGCGCCGCTGCGCCGCTACGATCAGCATATGGTCATAAATCTGTTCGCCGGCACGATCGTCATCAGCCTGACGGTCCTCATCCACACCTTCGGCCTCATCGCGATCACCCACGCCATGGCGCACCTCGTGGCTCGCTTCCGCATGCATGGCCGGCGCAGCCGAGTGATTGCGATGATCAGCGTCGTCATGGGGCTCTTTGCCGTCATCACGGCCGAGGTGTGGCTGTGGGCCGGCGTATATCTTGAACTCGGCGTCTTGCCTGACTTCGAGACCGCGCTTTATTTTTCCACCATCACCTTTTCGACGGTCGGATATGGGGACGTGGTTCCCGCCCATGGCTGGCGCGTCCTGGCGGCGCTCGAGGGCGTGAACGGGTTTCTCCTGATCGGCTGGTCGACCGCTTATCTGATCGCGGCGGGAACGCGTATCGGCCCGTTCAGGGTCGGCGAGCACTTCTGACCGGACAGGCGCTCAGACCGCCACTGAATGCCTGGCCGTGCCGGCTTCGAGGTACTTGTCGAACTTCGCTGCCACCGTCCTGACAAGCGGGCGGCTGTCCTTCGGCACGACGAAGTTTTCGCCGTCGAGCCGAAGCAGCAGGTCGCCGCCGCTGATCGCAAGTCGACTTGCTAGGGCCAGGAGTCGCTGGCCGACGTCGCCGAAGCGTTCGACCAGTTCGATGGCCGAGAAGGCGAAATGGCACATCAGACGCTCGATGATCCAGCCTCTCGCCAGATCGTCGACGCTGAGCTCGATGCCGCGCGCCACTGCCAGCTGTCCGGAATCCACGGCCTTCTCGTATGCGCCGGTTGCGACGATGTTCTGGGCGTAGCCCTGGCGGTACCGGCTGATCGCGGACGGCCCGAGCCCGATCAGCGTCTCGCAATTGTCCTCTGTATAGCCCTGGAAATTGCGACGTATCTTGCCGGTGCGAGCCGAGATGGCGAGCGTATCGTCCGGCTTGGCGAAATGGTCCAGGCCCAGGGCCTCGTATCCGGCGTCCACGATCAGCCGGGCGGCGAGCTGCGATTGCGCCAACCGTCCGGCAGAATCGGGGAGCCATGCTTCGTCGATCATGGTCTGATGTTTCTTGAACCAGGGAACATGTGCATAGCCGAACAGCGCTAGCCTGTCGGGCTGCAACGTCAACGCCTGGGCGACGGTCCGGGCAACACTCTCAAGGGTCTGGTGCGGCAGTCCGTAGAGCAGGTCGAGGTTCACCGAATTCACGCCACGCGCCCGCACGGCGTCCACTACGCTCTTGGTCAGCAGGAAGCTTTGCTCGCGATTGATGGCTTGCTGCACCTTGGGATCGAAATCCTGAACGCCGAGGCTCGCTCTCGTCATGCCGATCGCGCAGAGGGCGTCGAGCCGGGCCTCATCCATGTCGCTGGGATCGATTTCGACACTGAGGCTGGCATCGTCGAGCACATCGAAACGATCACGCAGCGCTTTTCCCAGCGACAGGATGTCCTCGGGCTTCAGCATCGTCGGCGAGCCGCCGCCGAAATGGATGGCGCGCACCCGGCCCTTGCCGCGCACGAGGCTGCCAATCGTCTCGATCTCTCTATGCAAGGAGTGTAGAAAATTTGCCACCGGCTGATAGTGCCGGGTCTGCTTGGTGTGGCATGCGCAGAACCAGCACAGCTTGTCGCAGTAGGGAATATGCAGATAGAGCGATATCTCGTCATGGCTTTCGAGCGCTTCGAGCCAAGTCCGACAGACAGTCGCATCAACCCCCGGGTGGAAATGAGGCGCCGTCGGATAGCTCGTGTAGCGCGGTACATTTTCGCCAAGCCTGGCGGCCACTTCCGGTTGCATGTCGCTTTCCCTGTGTTTGCAAGGTCAGGCAATGGCCGCAATCGCGCGCCAATGCCTTGATTTCGGTCAAAGCCTTTGCACCGGACAAACTGTCACAAGGCTTTTTCAATGGCCGACACTTATCTTGCCGATACCCAGGGCCATGGGACGATCGTGATGACAGTGCGTCAAGATGTTCATAGCGCCGGCATTCCCGTGCTTTGCCAATCATGCGAGGCGCGGCATCGCGGCGTCTGCGGTGCGCTCGACGCCGATCAATTGGTCGGGCTCGCCAAGATTTCGTCAAAGCACACCATTGAACCGGGCGTGGAACTGATTGGCGACGCCGAGACCGTCGACAGCTATTCCAACGTGCTTTCCGGCGTGGTGAAGCTGACGAAAAGCCTTTCGGACGGTCGCCAACAGATTGTCGGGCTTCAGTTTGCTCCCGATTTTCTGGGGCGGCCATTCAAGGTGGAAAGCGCTATCAACGCCGAAGCGGCAACGGCCGTCTCCCTGTGCTCGTTTCCAAGAGCGTCCATCGAGAGAATGATGAGGGAATCGCCAGAGCTCGAGCATCGCCTGCTCAAGCAGACATTGAACGAGCTTGACGAAGCACGCGACTGGATGGTGACGCTGGGACGCAAGACGGCCGCCGAAAAAGTGGCGAGCTTCCTCCTGATGATTGCCAGAAACATCGATCCCACGCTCGATCCGGCCACCAACGCGACGAGCTTCGAGCTGCCGCTCACACGCGCCGACATCGCCGATTTCCTCGGCCTGACGATCGAGACGGTGAGCCGCCAGTTGACCCGGCTGCGGACAGATGGGCTAATCCGGACCGAGAACAATCGACATGTAACGGTGACCAGCCTTACCCGCTTGGCCGGCCGCTCTGGCGCCTGACCTCAATCAGCGATCCCGATCATCGGCAGCACGTGCTCGCGTTCAAACGCGATGTGCCGGCGCAAGTTCTCGAACAGGCCGCGCAACATGAACCCGATGGCTTCGGGATTCTCGACTGTCTCGCCATGTCCGATGGCCAGCAGGATTTCAGTCACCTCACCGGCAAAGCATTCGTCTTCCACATGCTCGGCCCGCAATCGTCGGGTCGAGGCAAGGTTCGCCTCGCTGCCGACCACCGCCTCCTCGTAAGCCGGAAAAATGATCGCCTCTTCGTACTGATGGATACTGCGCAGAAGCGGCACGATCGAGTTGGCTGTGCTGAGGCATATCATCCGATCAACACCCGGCAGAGCGTCCGCGATTTTTTCCAAAGCATCGCAAAGGCGGAGTTTCTCGTCATGCGCACGCCGCATCACAGCGGTCGGGACGGCCTCCCGCCCGGCCAGCGTGGAGATGTCCCGGTAGTTTTCAAACAGCGACGATCCTCGCACTTTCTCCGAATTCAATGTCAGCCTCCGGTCTTTCACAAGGCTTACGCTGCCCAATGATAACGCGGTGGGCTTTGACATGGATCAAGGCGCCGGCAACCCGGCTGAGGAATTGGTGCTGATGCGGATTGTTTTCCGCGCACGGAATCCGAGGTCGGGGACATGTCATGAAATTCGGCACTGAAACTGTGGCTCTAAGCCTGTTTGCATTCGCGGCCCTGGTGGCCGCCGGCTTTGGCGTGGATGAGCCTTTCCGCCAGCATATGTGGGTGCTGTTCATCGTGCTGCTGGGCTTTATCGCTATTCTTCTGCGCAAGACCAGTTTCGCGCCGGCAGCGCGGATCGATCCGTCCGCCTATATGGATGGGCCGATCCGCTACGGCGCCATCGCCACCATGTTCTGGGGCGTGGTCGGCATGCTCGTCGGCGTGGTCATCGCGCTGCAGCTTGCCTACCCGGATCTCAACATCCAGCCCTGGTTCAATTTTGGGCGCTTGCGGCCGCTGCACACATCCGGCGTCGTTTTTGCCTTCGGCGGCAACGCTCTGCTTTGCACGTCAATGTATGTGGTGCAGCGCACCTGCCGCGCCCGGCTTTTCGGCGGCAATCTCGCCTGGTTCGTGTTCTGGGGCTACCAGCTTTTCATCGTCATGGCGGCCACCGGCTATCTGCTCGGCATTACCGAATCCCGCGAATACGCCGAGCCTGAATGGTATGTCGACATCTGGCTGACCATCGTCTGGGTCGCCTATCTCCTCCTGTTCCTCGGCACGATCCTGAAGCGCAAGGAACCGCATATCTACGTCGCCAACTGGTTCTACCTGTCGTTCATCGTGACCATCGCGATGCTGCATGTGGTCAACAACCTGTCGATGCCGGCCTCCTTCCTGGGCTCGAAGAGTTATTCCGCATTTTCCGGTGTCCAGGATGCGCTGACGCAATGGTGGTATGGCCACAATGCGGTCGGCTTCTTCCTGACGGCCGGCTTCCTCGGCATGATGTATTACTTCGTGCCCAAGCAGGCCAACCGGCCGGTCTACTCCTATCGCCTTTCGATCATCCACTTCTGGGCGCTGATCTTCCTCTATATCTGGGCTGGCCCGCATCATCTCCACTATACCGCCCTGCCCGATTGGGCGCAGACGCTCGGCATGGTGTTCTCGATCATGCTCTGGATGCCGTCATGGGGCGGGATGATCAACGGCCTGATGACGCTGTCCGGTGCCTGGGACAAGATCCGCACCGATCCGATCATCCGCATGATGGTGATCGCCATCGCCTTCTACGGCATGTCGACCTTCGAAGGCCCGATGATGTCGATCAAGTCGGTCAACTCGCTCAGCCACTACACCGACTGGACCATCGGCCACGTTCATTCCGGCGCACTCGGCTGGGTCGGCATGATCTCGTTCGGCGCGATCTATTACATGGTGCCGAAGCTGTGGAACCGTGAACGCCTCTACTCGCTGCGCCTCGTGACCTGGCACTTCTGGCTGGCGACACTCGGCATCGTCGTCTACGCCGCGGTCATGTGGGTTTCCGGCATCATGCAGGGCCTGATGTGGCGCGAATACGACGAGCAGGGCTTCCTGGTCTACTCCTTCGCCGAAACCGTCGCCGCCATGCATCCCTATTACGTCATGCGCGCCATCGGCGGAGCCATGTACCTGTCCGGCGCCCTGATCATGGCCTGGAACATCACCATGACGATCCTCGGCCACCAGCGCCAGGAGCAACCGTTGCCGGGCTCCGTTCCCGCTCTACAGCCTGCACAATAGGAGCCAGAAATGGGCTTGATGGACAGACACGCGATCATCGAGAAGAACGCCACGCTTCTTCTCGTTGGTTCCCTTCTGGTGGTGACGGTCGGCGGCATCGTCGAGATCGCCCCGCTCTTCTATCTCGACAATACGATCGAGAAGGTCGAAGGCATGCGGCCTTACTCGCCGCTCGAACTCGCCGGCCGCAATATCTATGTGCGTGAGGGCTGCTACCTCTGCCACAGCCAGATGATCAGGCCATTCCGGGACGAGGTCGAGCGCTATGGTCATTACAGCCTGGCGGCCGAGTCGATGTACGATCACCCGTTCCAATGGGGATCAAAGCGAACCGGGCCGGATCTGGCCCGGGTCGGCGACCGCTACTCGAACACGTGGCATGTGCAGCATCTGTCCGATCCGCGATCGGTGGTGCCGGAATCGATCATGCCGGGCTATGCCTTTCTCAAGGACAAGCCGATCGAGGTGAAGGACTTCTCGACGCATCTGGTTGCGAACAGGCGCGTTGGCGTCCCCTACTCCGACGACATGATCGCGAACGCCAACGCCGATTTGACGGCGCAGGCCGATCCCAACGCCGACATATCCGGCCTCTTGGCCCGCTATCCGAAAGCGAAGGTCGGCGATCTCGACGGCAATCCGCAGCAGGTCACCGAGATGGACGCGCTTGTCGCCTATCTGCAGATGCTCGGCACGCTGGTCGATTTCAAACACTACGACGAAGCCGCCGGTTACCGCTGAGGAGTACGACCATGGACTACAATCTGATGCGGGAATTCGCTGACAGTTGGGGCTTGCTGGCGATGGCGCTCTTTTTTGTCGGATGCATTGCCTTCGCACTTCGACCAGGCGCCCGCAGCCAGGCCGATGAAGCCGCCCGAATTCCCCTCAAGGATGACTGATCATGAGCACAGAGCATATCGACGACGTGTCGGGCATCTCGACGACCGGCCATGAATGGGATGGCATCAGGGAACTCAACAACCCTCTTCCCAGGTGGTGGGTGATAACCTTCTACATCACCATCGCCTGGGCTATCGGCTACACCATCGCCTATCCGGCATGGCCGATGCTGTCCTCCGCGACGAGTGGGCTGCTTGGCTATTCGAGCCGAAATGACGTCAAGAACGAGCTGGCGGCGGCCGAACTTGCGAAGGGCAAGTATGTCGCGGCAATTCAATCGAAGACCGTGTCCGAGATTGCCGCCGACGATGCCCTCCGTGAATTCGCGGTCGCGGCCGGCGGAGCCACATTCAAGGTCAATTGCGTTCAGTGTCATGGCTCGGGCGCACAGGGGTCCAAGGGCTTTCCCAACCTGAATGACGACGACTGGCTGTGGGGCGGCAAGGCCGACCAGATCCAGCAGACGATCACGCACGGCATCCGCTTCGCGTCCGACCCGGACACACGCATCTCCGAGATGCCGGGCTTTGGCGACATCATCACGCCCGAGCAAATCACACAGGTCAGCGCCTACGTGGCGAGCCTCTCCGGCAAGGTCCAGGACGCAAGTCTGATCGAGCCCGGCGCCAAGGTCTTCGCGGAAAACTGCGTGGCCTGTCATGGCGCCAACGCGAAAGGCAACAGGGAGTTCGGCGCCCCCGATCTGACCGATGCCATCTGGCTCTACGGGTCCGGCGAGGCAGCCATCGCCGCCCAGGTGCGCGCGCCGAAACACGGCGTGATGCCAGCCTGGATTGACCGTCTCGGCGAGACCAAGGTCAAGGAGCTCGCAGTCTACGTACATTCGCTTGGCGGCGGAGAATAGCGACGGGGGCCTATTCTCCTGCCCTCTCCGTCCAGGCGACGAGGCCCGGCCCTGCCGGGCCTCGACTGTATTCTAGTCCCGGGATTGACCTGCATCAACGCGGCGCGATCCAACCGGAGGCAAAGTCCGGTCGACGCTGCATTTCGCGCTGCCACGCATCGATAGGGCGACCGCCTGGCGAAATCACAAGCTGCATGACGGGAGAGACCGGTGCTGGACAATACGCAGGTAGAACGGCTCGAAGCAGAGGCGGTCAACTCCGCCAAAGTGCGCCAGCCATTGTATGCTGCGCGCAAGAAGGTTTTCCCCAAGCGTGCATCGGGCAGCTTTCGCCGGTTCAAATGGCTCGTGATGGCGATCACGCTCGGCATTTACTACCTGACGCCGTGGTTGCGATGGGATCGCGGTCCGTTCGCCCCGGACCAGGCCGTGCTGCTCGATGTCGCCAACCGGCGCTTCTACTTCTTCTTCATCGAAATATGGCCGCAGGAATTCTACTATGTGGCCGGCCTCCTGGTCATGGCCGGCGTCGGCCTCTTCCTGATCACCTCGACGGTCGGGCGCGCCTGGTGCGGCTATACGTGCCCGCAGACCGTTTGGGTCGATCTATTTCTGGTCGTCGAGCGCGCCATCGAGGGCGACCGCAACGCTCGCATGAAGCTCGATGCCGGCCCCTGGACCGCCCGCAAGCTCGTGCTGCGGGTCTCGAAACACGCCATCTGGCTGGTCATAGGCGCGGCCACCGGCGGCGCCTGGATCTTCTATTTCGCCGATGCGCCAACGCTGGCCGGCGAAATCTTCACCGGCACGGCGGCTCCCGTCGCCTACATCACCATCGCCGTACTGACGGCGACGACCTATACGTTCGGCGGGCTGATGCGCGAGCAGGTCTGCACCTATATGTGCCCGTGGCCGCGCATCCAGGCGGCCATGCTCGACGAGAACTCCCTCACCGTCACCTACAATGACTGGCGCGGGGAGCCGCGCTCGCGCCACGCCAAGAAGGTGATCGCCGCGGGGCAGCCTGTCGGCGACTGCGTCGACTGCAATGCCTGCGTCGCGGTTTGCCCGATGGGGATCGACATCCGCGACGGCCAGCAACTCGAATGCATCACCTGCGCGCTCTGCATCGACGCTTGCGACGGCGTCATGGACAAGCTCGGCAGGGAGCATGGGTTGATCTCCTACGCGACGCTCTCCGACTACAACGCCAACATGATGCTGGCGACCGCCGGGGGCTCGGGTTCAGTCAATCCGTCGCTGGTCCGAACCGCTGACGGCCTGTTCTCCGACAAGGTGGCCCATTTCCACATTCGCAAGATCTTTCGGCCGCGCACCTACGTCTACATGGGCCTGTGGTCGCTGATCGGCCTTGGGCTGCTGTATTCGCTGCTGACGCGCGACCGGCTCGAAGTGAACGTGCTGCACGACCGCAATCCGCAGTTCGTCACTCTTTCCGACGGTTCCATCCGCAATGGCTACACCGTCAAGCTGCTCAACATGATCCCCGAGCCCAGGACGATCGTCGTCACCCTTCAGGGCCTGGAAGGAGCAGAGATGAGCGTGGTCGGCATCGATCACCCGGCAGGCCGCTCCGTTCCCATCTCGGTCGAACCCGACCGGCTGAAGATGCTGAAGGTTTTCGTACGTCAGCCGGCAGGCCAGATCCAGGGCACGGCACAGACCTTCAAGTTCCGGGCCGAGGACAAGGCGAGCTTCGAGTCGGACGAATACACCGCCACCTTCAACGCACCGGAGATCGCCAGATGACCGCCAAGGCGCAAAAGTCCCGCGAATTCACCGGCAGGCACATGCTGGCCATCGTCCTTGCCTTCTTCGGCGTGGTCATCGCGGTCAATCTGACCATGGCGACGCTCGCCAGCACGAGTTGGACCGGCCTGGTGGTCGAGAACACCTATGTGGCGAGCCAGCAATTCAACAAGAAAGCCGAGGAGGGGCGCGCGCAGGCGGCCCTCGGCTGGACCGGCAAACTGGCCATCGCAGCGGGCGAGGTTCGCTACAGCCTTACCGATGCCGGAGGTAAGCCGGTCGCCTTGCATGGCGTCAAGGTGCTGTTTCGCCATCCCGCCTATGAGAAGGAGGATAAGGCCATCACGCTCACCCTCGCCTCGGGTCAGGACTTCGCCGCGCAGCATACGCCGAAGGATGGTGTCTGGATCGTCGAAGTCGACGCCGATGCCGGTCTGGACAAAGCCTATCGTGACGTCCGCAGGATCATGATTTCCCATGGGGCGATGAAATGAGCTGTTGTGCACCTGGCGCTGAAATGACGCTGGATCTGGCGGGCGCCACATCGGTTCTGCCGTCCAGCCAGGAGATCAGGCTGGCAAGCCGATCGATCGGCGACAACCTTTGCCAGACTGATCTTTCGGTACCCACGGTCCACTGCGCGGCCTGCATCCAGACGATCGAGACGGCACTGGGAAAGCTCGATCGCGTCGAGAGCGCTCGCGTCAACCTGTCGACCAAACGGGTCTCGGTCCAGTGGCATGGCGACGAGGCTCCGCCATTTTTCGCAACGCTCGGGCGGCTGGGCTACCAAGCGCATCTCTTCGATCCGGAGACCGGCAACAAGGACAAGACGCTTTCGGAGCTGATCCGGGCGGTCGCGGTCGCGGGTTTTGCCGCCGGCAACATCATGCTGCTGTCGGTCTCGGTCTGGTCCGGCGCCGAAGGCGCGACCCGCGACCTGTTCCACTGGGTCTCGGCGCTGATCGCCATCCCGGCATTGGCTTTTGCCGGCGGCATCTATTTCCGCTCGGCCTGGAATGCATTGCGCCACGGGCGCATGAACATGGACGTCCCGATTGCGGTCGGCGTGTCACTTGCCTACGCCATGAGCCTCTACGAAACCGTCAACCATGGCGACCACGCCTATTTTGATGCTTCCGTTTCGCTGCTGTTCTTCCTCCTGATCGGCCGCACGCTTGACCACGTCATGCGCGAACGGGCGCGCACCGCAGTGAATGGCCTGTCGCGGCTCGCGGCTCGCGGCGCCGTCGTGCTGCGCGGTGATGGCGTGCGCGATTACCTGCCGGTCGGCGAGATCGAACCGGGCATGGCGCTGCACATCGCCGCCGGCGAGCGAATTCCGGTCGACGGCAATATCCTCAGCGGTATTTCGGATATCGATTGTTCACTGGTATCCGGGGAAAGCACGCCCCGGACCGTGGGAGCGGGAGGCCAGGTTCAGGCAGGCACGCTCAATCTCACCGGCCCGCTGACCATGCAGGCGGCGGCCGCGGCGAAGGATTCTTTCCTGGCCGAAATGGTCCGGCTCATGGAAGCCGCGGAGGGCGGCCGCTCGCAGTATCGCAGGATCGCCGACCGGGTCTCGGCGCTCTACGCTCCGGTGGTCCATCTCGCTGCCTTGCTGACGTTCCTTGGATGGATGGTCGCTTCGGGCGACTGGCATCTGGCAATGACGATCGCGATTGCCGTTCTCATCATCACTTGCCCATGCGCGCTCGGCCTGGCCGTGCCGATCGTGCAGGTCGTCGCGGCGCGACGTCTTTTCGAGGCCGGCGTCATGGTCAAGGACGGTTCGGCCATGGAACGACTGGCGGCGATCGATACGGTGCTGTTCGACAAGACCGGGACCCTCACGCTCGGACGGCCAAGGCTGATCAATGGGCCATCCATCGACCCGGCCATGCTGGCGATCGCGGCCGACATGGCCTCGCATTCGCGCCATCCATTCTCGAAGGCCATAGCCGGTTTCGCGGGCTCTTCCAGTCAACCCGGTCTCCAGTCCGTCAGCGAGCACCCCGGCTTCGGAATGGAAGCCGTCACCGAAGGCAACACCTGGCGCCTCGGCCGGCGCGGATGGGCTGGATGGAAGGCGCGGACCGGCGGCGAAGGCAAATATGGCGGCTATGGCGGGACGGTGCTTTCGAAGAACGGGATGATCGTTGCCACCTTTGCCTTCGAAGACGCAGCGCGCGCCGACGCCAAGGCCGCGGTCGGGCAACTGCAGGATGCCGGAATGTCGGTCCAGATGTTGTCCGGCGACACCGCCAATGCCTGTCGCGACGTCGCCAAGACCTTGGGGATCGAGGACTTCGTTCCAGCCCTGCTCCCGTCCGGCAAGGTCGAGTGGATCGAGGCGCTGTCGAGGGAAGGCCACAAGGTCCTGATGGTGGGCGACGGACTCAACGATACTCCGGCGCTCGGCGCGGCGCATGTCTCGATGGCCCCGGCCACCGCGGCCGATGTCGGTCGCAATGCCGCCGATTTCGTCTTCCTGCGCGAAAGCCTACTGGCGGTGCCCTTGGCATTGGATATCTCGCGAAAGGCAGGCCGGCTCATTCGACAGAACATCGCCATTGCCATTGTCTACAACGCGTTCGCCGTGCCGATCGCCATATCGGGGCACGTGACGCCGCTCATCGCGGCGATTGCGATGTCCGCCTCGTCGCTGCTGGTGATCGGAAACGCCATGCGGCTGCAAGGTTTCGCGAAAAGCTCATCGCCTGAAAACACTTCGCGCAACCGGCGCGAACGCCCCGGCCTGTCGGTCCAACACCCATGACGACACTCGTCTATCTCATCCCCGTGGCGCTCTTCCTCGGGGCGCTTGGACTGAGCGGCTTTCTGTGGGCCCTGAGAAGCGGCCAGTATGAGGATCTTGATGGAGCGGCGGAGCGCATTCTCATCGATGGGGATGAGCCGCCGAGCGGGCGCATCGCCTTGGCGAAGGTGGACAGTGTCGAGAGAACAAGCGCCCCCTAGTTTATCCTGGTGCCGCTCTGGGTGTCGAACAGATGCACCTTGTGCACCAAGATCTCCAGGTTCACCTCTTGATCAGGTTTGAATGGTGGCTGTTCCCGGATTTCCGCCATCAGGTCGACGCCATCAGCAGTTAGGGTGATTTCCTGGGCTTCCCCGGTTGGCTCGACCACTTGGATCCTCGCCTTTGCGTGACTGCCACCGACAGCGATGTGCTGGGGGCGAATCCCGTAAACCACGCCTTGCCTGTTCCCTATCCCTGCCTCCTTCGGCAGTGGCAGGCGCAGGCCTTGTTCGGCGATGAATGCGCCACTCTCGACGCGGCCCCTGACCAGGTTCATTTCCGGAGATCCTATGAAGCTCGCAACGAACAGATTGGCCGGGTTCTCGTATAGTTCGGAGGGCGTTCCGATCTGTTCGATGCGGCCTTTGTTCAGCACCACGATGCGGTCGGCGAGCGTCATCGCCTCGGTCTGGTCGTGGGTCACGTAGATGCTGGTGCGGCCGAGCCGCTGGTGAAGCTTCTTGATCTCGGCCCGCATCTTCACGCGCAGCTTGGCGTCGAGATTGCTGAGCGGCTCGTCGAACAGAAAGGCGGAGGGGTCGCGCACGATGGCGCGGCCCATGGCGACGCGCTGGCGCTGGCCGCCGGACAATTGCCGCGGCATGCGGCCAAGCAAATCCTGCAGACCAAGGATTTCGGCCGCCGCCTTCACCCTCGAGACGATCTCTTGCCTGGGAACCTTGGCCAGCCGAAGCGCGAAGCTCATATTGTCGGCCACGCTCATATGCGGATAGAGCGCGTAACTCTGGAAGACCATCGCTATGTCGCGCGACTTGGCGGGCATTTCGTCGACGACGCGTCCGCCGATGCGGATCTCGCCTGTCGTCTGCTCTTCCAGCCCGGCTATCATGCGCAGCAGCGTGGACTTGCCGCAGCCCGACGGACCGACCAGCACCACAAACTCGCCGCTCGCGATTTCGATGTTCACGTCGCGCAGAACTTCCACGGCGCCGAAGCTCTTGCCGAGCTGTTCTATTTCGATTGCAGACATCTGGTTTCCTCCCGTCCGGCACCACTCATTTCTGTTGAGCATGCCGCCATGCGCGGTATTCGGCCTCGCCCTCGGGACTCAGCGGGTAGTATTTCCGCAGGTCTCCTCCTTGCGCCAGGCGCGAGCGCGAAAACTCTTCCCACTCGATATGCGCGCCGGCGAGTTCAACCAATTTTGCCGCAAGGGCGATAGGCACGACGACCACGCCGTCATCGTCGGCGACAATGATGTCGCCAGGGATGACAAGCACGTTAGAGCAGGCGATGGGAACGTTGACGGCAAAGGGGACGATGTTGGTCTGGGCGTGGAAATTCGGCGTGACGTCCCTCACCCAGATGCCGATATCCAATGCCGCCGCCTGGGCCGAATCGCGGATGCAGCCATCGACCACCACGCCGGCCCCGCCGCGCCCGGCGAAATAGGTCAGCATCATCTCACCGAAGATGCCGCTGCCGAGGTCGCCGCGTGCATCGACCACCACCATGTCGCCCGGTTGCGTGGGGTAAAGCACGTGACGGTGCAACTGCCGCTCCGGCTCCTCATACTCGGTCTCGTTGTAGAGATCCTCGCGCTTCGGCATGCACTGGAGCGTGAGAGCAGGTCCCGCCGCCGTGCGGCCAGGTCTCAGAGGATGCGGGCCTCGTATTTGCGGGTCGCGAATGCCCATCTTATGGTAAAGCTCGCTGGCCAGTGTCGCCGAGCCGATCGCCGCAAGCGCGTCGACCAATTCTCTCGGCGGTCGGGAAATATCTGATATCGCCGGTATCTGGTCAGCTGCCATGCCGTTTCCTCCATTGCACGGTGAGGTGACAACCTCATCGATCGTCATTCAGTTGCGTATCCAACCCGTCGTCGAAGCCATCGAGTTCCTTGTGGCGCATGTCCGCCGTTCAGCCGCGAACCGCGCCGGTTGTGAGGCCCTTGACCAGCAGGCCCTGGGCAAACCAGACGAACACAAGGGTCGGGATGACCATGAGGACGCCGGCAGCCGACATGGCGCCCCAGTCGATGCCGTACTGCGAGACGAAGTTGGTGAGCCCGACCGGCAGCGTCTGCGCGGCCTTGCTCGAGGTCAGCGTCAAGGCGAGCAGCAGGTCGTTCCAGGTGAAGAGGAAGGTGATGACCGCGCTCGCGCCGATGCCAGGTGCAATCAGCGGCGCCACGATCTGGACCAAAGTGCGCACCGTGCCGGCGCCGTCCGACTGGGCTGCCTCCTCGATCTCCTTCGGCACATCCTGGATGAAGCCCAGGAGCAGCCAGATGGCGACAGGCAGTTTGGCCGCCGTATGGCTCAGGATCAGCGCCCAGATGGTGTCGAGCAGGCCCAAGGCGGCAAATACGGCAAAGAGCGGTATGGCAAGCGCGATGACCGGGATCATGCGCATGATCAAAAGCAGCCCGAAAATCAGCATGGCGCCAGGCATCCTGAAGCGCGACAGCGCATAGGCGCAAGGAATGGCCAGCAGATGGACCAGGATGACCGTCGCGATCGAGACGATGACGGTGTTCCAGACATAACCCATCGTGTCGTACTCGGCGAAAACCGCCACGTATTGTGTCAGGGTCGCGGTCTCGGGGATAATGTGTACCGGGACGGAGAAGATGTCGGCCGAACTGCGGATCGAGGTCAGGAACAGCCACACAAGCGGAAAGACGGTGAAGGCGACGGTCAAGGCCAGCGCCAGGTATTGACCAGCGGTCCCTGCCGTGAACCGGCGTCGGCGCTTTGGCCTGGCGCGTGCGGTGACGATGGCGGCTTCGCTCATATCGCTCTCCGTTTCGCAATCAGCCACGGCACTCCGTAGAGGAGCCCGAGCACGAACAGCGACATCCCGAGCGCGATGTAGGAGACCGCCGCCGCGTGCCCGAAATCCACCGCCTGAAACGCCAGCAGGTAGGAGTAAACGGTGAGCAGGTTGGTGGCGCCACCCGGCCCGCCCTGCGTCATCAGCCACACGACGTCGAAGGTCCGGAACGTGTCGATGATGCGCAGCATCAGCGCTATCATGATGACCGGGCGCATCAGCGGCAGCACGATGTGCCAGAAGCGCTGCCATGGCGTGGCGCCGTCCACCGTAGCGGCTTCGAGCGGCTCCTGCGGCAAGGACTGCAGGCCGGCGAGGAACAGCAGCACCATCAGCGGCGTGTTCTGCCAGACATCGGCGACGATCACCGAGACAAGAGCCCAGGTGGGGTCGTTGAGCCATGGAATGTCGGGCAGATTGAACATGCGCAGCAGCGCGTCGACCAGACCGTACTGGGTGTTGAACAGCCAGCGGAAATTCAGGCCCACCACGGCGGGCGCGATCATCGGCGGCACCAAAAGCAAAGTGCGGGCGAGCCGCATGCCGCGCAATTTGCCGTTGACGAGCACGGCGATCGCCATTCCAGCCACCACCTCGATCGTGATGGAAATGATGCTGAATATGGCCTGATTTCGCAGCGCCTGGTTGAACTGGCGGCCGAAGAGTTCGTCGGTGTAATTGCCCATCCCGATGAAAGGCGCCGAGCCGCTGAGATCCCAGCGGAAGAAACTCATGATGAACGAGTATCCAAGCGGGTAGATCAGGATGGCCAGCATGACGAGGAGCGCCGGGCTGGCCAGAAGGTATCCTCTCTGCCAGGTGTAGGGCAGCGGCGAACGTCGCCGACGCCCCGGCACCTGATGCTGCGCGACGGGCGGCATCGTCAATCGTAAGCTCCGGCCCGGCGCATGATCTCCTCGGCCTCGGTCGCCGCCTGGTTGAGCGAGTCGGCGGGAGAGGCCTGGTCGGTCAGGGCCTGTTCGATGGCCGAGAACATCAGCGTGCAGACTTTCGAGAAGCCGGCGAGCTTCGGCCATTCCTTGCCGTTGGCTATCGTCGTCTCGAGTTGCTGCAGCCACACGGCCTGAGGCCCCTTAGCCGCTGATATCACTTCCTTGGCGATCGCCTGGCTGCTGGGGAAGTTGGTGAACTGATCGAACTGCAGCCGCTGCGCTTCCGGACCGACCGTATATTTGATGAATTCGACGGCGGCGTCCTTGCGTCCGGATTGCCCGTTGAGCGCCATGGCATGGGAGATGGCGCATGAGATCGCCGCCTTGTCCCTGACATAAGGTGCTGTCGACCATTTGCCGACGACGCGCGAGGTCTCCGGATTGGACAGGGTCGCGAAGGCGCCCGGCCAATCGAAATTGGCATAGACCGTGCCCGAGGAGAATTCGGTCGAATTTTCGTTCCACTGATAGCCGACCGCGTCGGGCGGCACGATTTTGTGCTTCTGGATGAGATCGCGATAGAAGGTCAGGGCCTTGATGCCGGCTTCGGAATTGAAAGCCGGTTTGTTGGCCTGGTCCACCCAATCGCCGCCGGCTTGCCAGAGCAGATCGCTGAAGGTGCGTTGCGCGGGGTCGCCCTGCCCCGGCACGACCAGCCCATAATGGCCATTGCCGGTCAGTTTCAGCCCGACATCGACGAGTTCCTCCCAGGTCTCGGCCGGCTTCAGGCCTTTCTCCTGGTAGATGTCGCTGCGGTAGTACTGGACGCGCGAATCCATGTTGCGCGGAATGGCCGCCAGATTACCTGTCTTGGGATCGCGCAGGTACTTGACCGCAACCGGATAGAATTCCGCCAGTTCGGAATCGCTGAAATAGCTGTTCAGCGGAGCGAAATGGTTGAAGTAGGAATCGATCTGCGCCGTGTGGGTGCTGTAGACGTCGTATTGGCTTGATCGCGCCGCGCTCAGCGTGACCACCTTCGCCGTCAGCGGGGTAAATTCCAACAGGTCGTAGCGAACCTTTACGCCGGTCTTGGCGGTGAAATCCTGAACGATCTTTTCCCAGTATTTGGGATAGAGCGGGCCGCCGGTTATCAGCAGTGCGGTGATCTCGTTCGCGTCTGCCCTGGCAATCCACGGCGCGGCGAGCGAGCCGGCCGTCACTGCCGCACTTGCGGCCAGGAATTTGCGTCTCGATAGGTTTGCGGACATCACAATCTCCTCCTTGGTTTGATTGGTCGGCCCATCCAGGGGTCGGCCGATAACTTTCAACCTTTCTGGCAAGTCCGCGGCGGCTTGCTCCTCCCGCAGCGATACTGCCTGGATTATGTCCCGGACGACGCTTGCGCGCCCGCCGGGCGACTAGGCACGTTTGTCCCAACGCGAAAGCGTAACGATCCTGATCTCGGACGACGGAAAGCCAGGAATGGAACTGTCGGGGACCTCCACCGTTCGATCCTCCCTTCCCGCAGACCGAGTTATGGGCTAGTGAGCATCCATGAGATAAGTTGACTGCATATCTAGCTATCAGCCTATAAGCTTATCAGACAAGTGGATGTTAATGATGGATGCCATGGAGGTCAAGCTTCAAACTTTGCCCAAGCAGGTGGCCGGCGTGCTCGCGCGTCGAATCGCCAGCAGCGGCATCACCGGTGGCCAGGGACCGTCGGAACAGCAGATCCTTCAGGAGTTCGGGGTTTCGCGCGCGGTCGCGCGGGAGGCGCTGAAGATCCTGGCGTCTCTCGACATGATCGAGATCGCGCAGGGCCGGCGCGTGGTGGTGCGTCCGGCCGAAGAGTGGGACTATCTCAGTCCATTGCTCATCGACTGGCTGCCGCCCGAGCAGAGCCGCGAGATTTTGGCCGAAGCGCATGCGACGCGGATAATCATCGAACCGGCCATCGCCGCGATCGCGGCCAAGCATATGACCAAGGAAAACCTTGAGCGTCTTGGCACCTTGCTGGCGGCGATGTCGGCCAGCGAGGACAATCCGGACGCCTATCTGAAACTCGACCTGGATTTCCACATGGAGATTTGCCGGGCGGCCCAGAACAGGATCCTCGACCGTTTCATGTATTCGTCCCGGTGGTGGCAGATGGCGAGCAGGCGCATTAGCAATCAGATGCCGCATGCGCTGCCCTCGGCGACGGAGATGCACAGGGCAATCTACGAGGCGCTCGTGGCGCGCGATGAAAAGCGAGCGGAAGAAGCCATGCGCCGGCACCTCAAGAAAACCACCGCGGTCGGCTTGCCTCGATGAAGGAGCGGCGCAGCCAGCATTTGCGCTGGCCGCACCGCAGCGTGTCGGGAGGACACGGCTTGATTTGGAGCAATCCGGAAAAGTGAACTAAGCTCTCTTCGCTTGCTGTTCCTGGCGCTGGCGTGCACGGAAACCGAACATGTCGCCCTTGTCCTTGATTTCCGCCCACACCGGCGCGGTAATCCTGTCGATGGCGGCTATGTCCGCGTCGGAAATCGTCCAGCCGGCGCTCTCGACATTTTCCTCCAGCTCCTTGACGGTGCGCGCGCCGACCAGCGGCGAGCTGACGCCCGGCCTGCTGGTCAGCCACTGGATCGCAAGCTGCGGAACCGTCCTGCCATAGCGCGCCGCGATCGGCTTGAGGGCGTCGACGGCGTTCACCGCGCGCTCGTAGGTGCCCGGCTGGAAAAGAACGGTGGTACGACGCTCATCGCCCTCGACGAATTTGGTATCCGCCGACAACAGGCCGGTAAGCAGTCCCTGGGCGAGACCGCTATAAGGCATCACGCCGATATTGTGCTTGCGGCAATAGGGCAGCGTCTCAGCCTCGACCTCGCGCCACAGCATGTTGTAGGGCGGCTGGAGAACATCGATCACGCCATGCTGGCGCGCACTGTCCATGTCGGCGGTGCTGAAATTCGAAACGCCGACCGCCCTGATGCGCCCTGACGAGCGCAGCCGCTCCATCATCTCCATGGTCGGGCCGATCGGAAAATCCGAGTTCGGCCAGTGGACGAAATAGACGTCGACATAGTCCGTCTGCATGCGCTTCAACGAACCGTCGAGTGCCGCCTCAATCGCGGCGGGTTCGAGATGGTTGGGCGCGACTTTGGTCGCGATAACAGCATGGCCCCGGCGGCCGGCCAGCGCCTTGCCGACGACCTCCTCGGCATGGCCATGTCCATAGGCTTCGGCCGTATCGATCAGCGTGATGCCGAGCTCCAGGGCGCGTCTGATCACCCGGATCGATTCCTCATCGTCGGCCGCGCCCCAAAACGCGCCGGACATACCCCAAGTCCCAAGGCCGATCTCCGATACCTTGACCGGCGACGATCCGAGCTGTCGCTGTTGCATCCTGTTCCTCCTGATTGACGGCATGCGTGGGCTATCGCCCTGCTGAAACCTAATTTATACGCTTATATACTCGTCTAACAAGTAGGTTATTGCGATTTGTGATTCCTGATCGGGAGCCACGAGTTTCTCAAATAACTCAATGGTATTAAATGGTTGATGGGCCATTCACGCAAAATCCCTCAAAGGGGGTTTACGTCTTGTCGCTTCATCTTGTATGCTTATTAGACAAGTTTGGCTTAGATAGAAATCTGCGTCTGTAAGCGCGGCGGCATCACGGGGAGGATTCGATGAAGATCGTGGACATCAAGACGGCGGTGGTCGCGTACCACGGCAAGGCGACCTTGATCCGTATCGATACGGACGCCGGCATCTCCGGCTATGGCGAAGCCAATCCCGACGCAGGTGCGGCCGCAATCGTCGGGCTGATCTCGGAGTTGAAGTCGGAACTCATCGGCCAGGATCCGCGCAATGTCGAATATTGTTGGGACAAGATTCGCCGCGATCATGTTTTTTCCGGCGCCCAGGCCGGCATCTTCCTCATCGCCCTGACCGGGCTAGAAATGGCTTTGTGGGACGTGGCGGCGAAAGCCGCCGGCCAGCCGCTCTACCGCATGTTCGGCGGCAAGTTCCGCGACCGCATAAGGCTCTATGCCGATTGCGGCGACGGCGATGATGAATCGGGATCGCCGCAGGGATGCGCGGCGCGCGCGCGCCGCATGGTGGCGGAAGGCTTCACCGCGCTGAAATTCGACATCGACAATCTGCACCACCCGGCGAAGTTCGACGCGGTGAACCACACCATCAATGGCGCGGAGCTGCGCTCCATGATCGAGCGCGTCGCGGCGGTGCGCGATGCGGTCGGCCCTGACATCGATCTGTGCATCGATCTGCACGCACGCTATGACGTGCTCAGCGCCAGCCGCATAGCGGCCGAGATGGAACGCTTCAATCTTCTGTGGCTGGAAGAGCCGATCCCGGCGGAAAATGTCGAGGCCCTGAAGCAGATCCGCATGCGGACCAAGACGCCGATCTGCGTTGGCGAAAATCTCTATCTGCGCTGGGGCTTTCGGGAACTGCTCCAGAATTACGGCGCCGACGTCATCATGCCCGACGTGCCGAAATGCGGCGGCTTGGCTGAAAGCCGCAAGATCGCGAATCTCGCCGAGATGTACTACGTGCCGTTCGCGCCGCATCTGGTGTCGACGCCGCTGGGCACGATGGCGACATGCCATGTTTGCGCCAGCGTTCCGAATTTCCTGGTGCTGGAATGGCACGCGCTCGAGGAGCGGGAAGCGTGGGACAGTTATATCCGCCTGCCGAACGGCGCCAGGTCGATCGTCGAAGACGGCCACATCGTGGTGCCCGACTTGCCGGGCATCGGCGTCGAGCTCGACATGGACGGTGTCCGCAAACACGCCGTCCCCGGCTTCGGCGTCTTCGAATAGCGGATGACCGGCTTGGCTGACGGGATCCGCCGCACGATCAAATAAATCCTTGGGAGGAAACCATGGGCAAGCGGATCGTCTTCACCGGCGGCAGCGGCAAGATCGGCCGGCATGTCATACCCTATTTGCTGAAACGCGGGCATCAGGTCCTGAACCTCGACTTGACGCCGCTCGATGTGCCGGGCGTCGACACCGTCATCACCAACCTTGCGGACGCCGGCGAAACCTACAATGCGCTGACGCTGCATTTTGGGTTCAAAGAGTATTTCGGCGGAAAGGGGCGCGGCCCGGTCGACGCAGTGGTCCACTTCGCGGCGATCCCGCGGATATTCCTGCGACCGGACAACGCCATGTTCGCCGCCAATGTGCAGTCGACCTACAATGTGATCGAGGCCGCCACCAAGCTCGGCATCCGCAAGATCGTCACCGCTTCCAGCGAAACGGTCTATGGCGTGTGCTTTGCCGAGGGCGAACGCGATTTCACGTCGTTTCCGGTGGATGAGGATTACGACGTCGATCCGACCGACAGCTATGGTCTTTCCAAAGTGTTGGGCGAGAAGATTGCACGCTCTTTCGCCTCCCGTAGCGGAGCCGACATCTATGCACTCAGGATCGGCGGTGTCGTTGAACCGCAGGACTATGCACGCTTCCCGGAATTCCTGGCCGACGCGCCAAAACGGCGGAGAGACGGCTGGACCTATATGGATGCGCGCGATCTCGGCCAGATCGTGGATCTGTGCATCGAGAAGGACGGTTTGGGATTCCAGATCTTCAACGCCGTCAACGACAACATCGTTGCGGACACGCCAACGGCGGAGTTTCTCAAGAAACATGCCCCCGACACGCCAATTACGCGCTCCATGGATGTGTTCGAGGGGCCAATCTCAAATCGAAAAGTGCGCGAGGTCCTAGGGTTCAGGCAAGTACATGATTGGCGAAGCCCGGCGAATTCATGACAGTGCCTGCGCGATTGGAACGGCGATGTCGCGCGCGCATCCACGTTCGACCCAAATCTTGTGAGGAGCTTGGGGAATCATCGCGAGATGCGCAGATTTAATTTGGCGTAGAAGCCTTCGCCTGCGAGCAATGTCCTGTCCGGCTCTGATGAGCGGCAGGATCACGGAATCGACCCAGGCATTCCGCAACGCAGCTGGCGATGCCGAGACGTTCATGATGGCATGGCGTCGGAGATATCGCCGCGCAGAGAACTGACGGGCGGGACCGGTTTTTTCTGATCAACCTCCCCGCGTTTCATCGACGTGACCTGACCCTATGAAGCCATCGCGGGCTCAGACCCGATGAGGGCTTCGCGCCCGCTGCGGTCATTCGCTGGTGAAAAGCGATGACGGACCCTTACCATTCTGGATCCATCCAACGGTAGTCAGCCGCCAGCACGGCAGCCGAATACGACGCGAAGCCGGTGCAGCCGACGCCGCGCTTGACTTGCTCATATGATCCATAATAAATCATACATAATAACTTTTAAAAAGACGGCGCATCTGGGAGCATCTATGAAAATTACGGCCATCAAGGCGCTCGTCTGCAATGCGGAAATGCGCAATTGGGTTTTCGTTCGGGTCGAAACCGATGAGCCCGGCCTGTTTGGCTGGGGCGAGGCAACGCTGGAATGGAAGACGCGTGCCGTCGTTGGCGCGCTTCAGGATCTTGAGGCACTGCTCATCGGGCAGGATCCGCGTAATGTGGAGCAGTGCTACCAGATTCTGACGCGCCACGGTTTCTGGCGTCTCGGCGTCGAGGGAATGTCGGCCGTCAGCGGCATCGAGATCGCGCTCTGGGACATTCTGGGCAAGTCGCTGGGCGTCCCGGTCTGGCGGCTTCTCGGCGGCCAGGTCCGCGATTATCTGCGCACCTATACGCATCTCGGCCTCGGCGACATGAAGGCGGTCTATGAGAGCGGGTCGGCGGACACGATCGTCGAGCGCGGACGCATCGTCACGCAGGCCGGCTACGATGCGGTCAAGGTCGTCTGCATTCCCTACACCCACTATGTCTCGCCGGCGAAGGCGGTCGACTCCGTTGCCAACATGGTTGGCGCGCTGCGCGAGGCCGTCGGTCCTGATATCGACATCATGGTCGACTTTCACGGACGCCCGGCCTCCGTCAACGCGGCAATGGACTATCTCAAGGCGATCGAACCGGCCCGCATCATGTTCGCCGAAGAGCCGGTACCGCCGGAAGATGTCGCCGGCCTGGCGCATATCACCGCGCGATCGGCGATCCCCATCGCGTCCGGCGAGCGGCTGATCGGGCGCCGCGAATTCACCCATTCGATTGCGGCGCGCGCCTTCCACATCGCCCAGCCCGATATCTGCCATACTGGCGGCCTGCTCGAGACCAAGAAGATCGCGGCTCTGGCCGAAACCGCCGGCATCGGCCTTGCGCCGCACAACCCGCTCGGCCCGATCGCCGGCGTCGCAGCGCTTCACTTCGGCATATCGACGCCGAACGTCATCATCCAGGAGGAGATGTCGGGCGCGGTTGCCTGGTACGACGATGTCGTCACCTGGCCGATCGATCGCAAACCCGGCCGCTGGGACGTGCCCGATCTGCCGGGCCTTGGCGTCACCGTGAATGAAGAAGTCATTGCGCGCCATCCCTTCAAGCAGGAAGTGCTGCATGCCCGCAACGCCGTCATGCCCGACGGCACCGTGGTCGATTGGTGAGCGCCATGACAGGCAGGCTTCAGGGAAAGATCGCAATCATCACCGGCGCCGGGCAGGGCATCGGCGCCGCCACCGCCCGGGCCTTTGCGATGCAGGGAGCAAAGACCGTGATTGCCGAGCTCAATGCGACAACCGGCAAGGCGGTCGCCGACGAATTGCGTGCCAAGGGCGCCGACGCCATTTTCGTCGAAACCGATGTCACCGACACCGCGGCAGTGGCCGACATGGTGGCGAAGACGATCGCGGCCTATGGCGGCGTCGATGTTCTCGTCAACAATGCCGGCGCCAATGTCTTCCACGAACCTTTGCAGATGCCGGACGAGGAATGGGACCGCTGTCTCAGGCTCGATCTTGAGGCCGCGTGGTTCTGTGCCAAAGCGGTGTTGCCGACGATGCTGGCAAACGGTTCGGGGTCGATCGTCAACATAGCCAGCTGCCACGGCTTCAAGATCATTCCCCACACATTTCCCTATCCGGTCGCCAAGCATGCGCTTGTCGGCCTGACCCGCTCGCTCGCCATCGAATATGCGGCGCGCGGCATCCGCGTGAATGCGATCGCCCCCGGCTACATCGAGACGCCGATCGCGCAAGCCTATTGGAACACGTTTCCCGACCCGGCCGAGGAGAAGCGGCGGGCCTACGACCTTCATCCGCCCAAGCGCATTGGCAGGCCGGACGAAGTTGCAATGACGGCGGTTTTTCTCGCTTCGGACGAAGCGCCGTTCATCAATGCCGAGACGATCACCATCGATGGTGGACGCTCGGTTCTGTACCACGACTGACAACCAAGCAGGGAGGATCCACATGAAAACGACGACAAAGGCTCTGGCAACATTGGCGATACTGGCTGCCGGACTGATGGCTGGCGCAGCAAGCGCCGACGACATCAAGATCGGCTACATCAACAAGATGGGCGAGCATCCATGGTTCGTCGCCGAAGTCGGCGGCGCCAAGAAAGCGGCCGAGGCGGCCGGCGCCACCTTCGTTTCGCAAGACGTCCAGTTCGACTCCAATCTGACGATCACCACCTTCGACACGATGGTCGGTGACGGCGTCAAGGGCATCGCCATCGTCGTTCCCGACAAGGCGCTGGGGCCGGTCATCGCCGAGAAGGCCAAGGCGGCGAAAATCCCCCTGGTGGCGGTCGATGACGATATCTACTATCAGGACGGCACCCAGGTCCCCTATGTCGGCATGAATGCCCACAATATCGGTGCGCGGGTGGGCGAAGAACTGGCCAAGCTTTACAAGGCCGATGGCTGGGCCGGCAAGGAGGTGCGTATCGCCTCGATCGAGGACCGCAAGGCCGACACTTGCATGCAACGCAACAAGGGTGCCGAGGAAGCATTCCTGAAGGCGGTGCCCGATTTCAAGCCGGCGAACATCCTTCGCGTCCCCTATGACAACACGATGGTCAACGCCATCGACGTCATGACCACCACGTTGACGGCCAATCCCGGCGTCACCAACTGGATCTTCTATTCCTGCAACGATGACGGCGTGCTGGGCGCGGCGCGAGCGCTGGAAAACGCCGGCTATGCCGCGGACCAGGGCATGGGCATCGGCATTGACGGCAGCCGCGCCTGCGAAGCCTTCGGATCAGGAAAGCCTTCGGCATTCCGTGGTACGATGTGGCTCAATTCGGCAAACCATGGCGCGCTGGCGGTGAAGATCCTGCTGGCCTCGATCAAGGACGGAACGAAGCTGCCCGTTCAGTCCTTCACCGACCCGGAATACATCACTGCCGGCAATTTTGCATCGGACTACAAGGCCAAGCTCTGCCACTGAGCCGGACCTGCGTCATGCGCCTCCAAGGCGCATGACGCTCTTCAACTGCTCGGATCGATCCTTGGGAGTGAGCTTTGACGCAATCCGACTTCTTCTCGCTCGATGGCATATCGAAACGCTTCGGCATCGTGCAGGCGCTCGACAACGTTTCGATCGCCTTCCGGCCAGGCGAGGTGCTCGCTTTGGTCGGCGAGAACGGGGCCGGCAAATCGACGATGATGCGCATTCTCGAGGGCGTCTTCGGGCCCGATAGCGGCACCGTGCGGCACGGCGCGACGCCGATCGTTTTCGGCGAACCGCGCGACAGCCACCGGGCCGGAATTCGCGTCATCCATCAGGAGCCGGAGATCGTTCCGAACCTGACGGTGGCCGAGAACATTTTCGTCGGCGAATTGCCGCGCCTGGCTGGCGTCCTGCTCGACTGGCGCAAGCTGGAGGAGCAGACCGACCGGGTGCTTGCGACCTTCGGCATGCAGCAGGACATGCGGCCACGCCAACTCTGCGGCACGCTCGGCCCCGCGCAACGCCAGATGATCGAGATCATGCGCGCCATCCGTGCCGGCGGCCGGCTGATCGCCTTCGATGAGCCGACCTCGTCACTGACCGATGATGAAGCGCGTCGCCTGTTTTCCGTCATCCGCCGGCTGCGCGAGGAAGGCACATCGATCATCTACATCTCGCACCGGCTGAACGAGATCATCGATCTTGCCGACCGCATTGTCGTTTTGCGCGACGGCAGGCTGGTCGACGATTCGCCGGCGGCCGGCGCCAGCGAGCAGACCATCGCCAAGCTCATGGTCGGCCGCAACATCGACGATCTGTTCACCCGCGAGACCTGGCGGTCCGGGGAACAATTGCTGGATGTGGCCGGATTGACCACAGACCGCGTCAGCGATGTCAGCCTCAGGGTTCGTCGCGGCGAAGTGCTCGGCATCGCCGGCCTTATGGGTGCGGGCCGCTCCGAATTGGCAAAGGCGATTGTCGGCTATGACCGGCGCATCGCCGGCACCATAGCCATGAACGGCGTGCCCGTTCTCCCCAACAGTCCGCATGCGGCAATCGTCGCGGGCATCGGTTTTGCTCCCGAAGACCGCAAGCACGAGGCGTTGCTCCTGTTCCGAAGCATTCTCGACAACGCAGCACTTTGTGTGCCTGACAAGACGTCGAGCTTCGGCTTCTTCAACCGGCGCAAGGCGCTGGAGATTGTCTCGCCGCTGGCAGCCAAGATGTCGATCAAGGCACCCAACCTCGACGAGCAGGTTTCGAAACTGTCGGGCGGCAATCAGCAGAAGGTCGTTCTGGCGCGCTGGCTTGCCCGGCAGCCGATGCTGCTCATCCTCGACGAACCGACGCGCGGCATCGATATCGGCGCCAAGGCGGAAATCTATCGGCTGATCGATGAACTCGCGGCAAGCGGCATTGGTATCATCCTGATTTCCTCGGAAATGCCGGAACTGATCGGTCTCGCCGACAGGGTTCTTGTCATGGCAGGCGGCCGCATCACGGCAGAACTTGCCCGCCCCGACGTCGACGAAGCGACGATCCTCAAACACGCCATGCCGCAATCCGCACCAGCGCCTGGAGACCACATTCAATGAACAGCCTCGAGCTTCGCGCATCGAAAGCGCAGACCGACGCCAGGGGCGCTTCCGCGCGCGTCGTCGAGCGCCTCGGCGTTCACAACATCAGCCTTCTGGTGGCGCTTGCCATTCTCATCATCATCTTCGGCTCGCTGCGCGGCGACGTGTTCTTCTCCAGCCGAAACCTGCTCAACATCGGCCTTGGCGTCACCATTCTCGGCGTGCTGGCGATGAGCCAGACCGTGGTCATCGTCGCCGGCGGTCTCGATATCGCCGTCGGCGCCACGGTCGGTCTGACCACAGTCTCGACGGCAATGGCCATCCAGGCGACCGGGTCGCCGGCGGCCGGCATCGTTGCCGGCCTGGTGCTTGGTGGCCTTGCCGGTCTCGTCAACGGCATCATCATCACCTACGGGCGCGTCAACGCGGTCATTGCCACGCTCGGCACCATGGCGATCTTTCGCGGCATCGCCTTCATCATGTCCGACGGCCAGTCGATCGCCATCTTCAGCGACACGTTCCGGTTCATCGGCATTGGACGCATCCTCGGCCTGCCGTTGCTGGTCTGGATTCTGGTGCTGACCGCGATCGCATTCCACCTCTTCCTCGCGCGTTCGATCGTCGGCCGCAACATCTATGCGCTCGGCGGCAATCCCGTTGTCGCCCGCTTCTCCGGCATCAACATCAACCGCTACCGCGTCGGCATCTACATCATGAGTGGTGTTGCCGCCGGATTGGCCGGGATCCTGCTGGCTGCCCGTACCGGTTCGGGTCAGCCCGTATCCGGATCCCAGGGCCTGGAACTCGAGGCAATCACGGCGGCCGTGCTGGGTGGCTGTGCCTTGCAGGGCGGCAAGGGCACGATTGTCGGCGCGCTGCTCGGCGTCGCCATCATTGGCGTGCTCAACAATGGAATGATACTGACGTCCGTGCCAACCTTCTATCAATTGCTTGCAAAAGGCTCACTGCTGATCCTTGCTGTGGTCATTGCCGAGTACCACTTGAACAGGACATGACGATGGACGCGGCGACCGCTGCAATCGATCAAGGCAAGCAGGACCTTCCTGCCGGGGATGGCGCCAATCTGTCCCTGAAGGATCGCATCGCGCGCGATCTCGGACAGCGCATTCTCGCCGGCACCTACGCGCAGCACGTGGTCCTGCCGACGGAAGCTGAACTGTGCGTCATATACGGCGCCAGCCGCACGGCGCTTCGCGATGCGCTGCTGACACTTTCGGCCAAGGGACTGATCGAGGCGCGCAAGCGGGCTGGCACGCGTGTGCGCGCGTCGAGCGAATGGAACAGGCTTGACGCGCAGGTTCTTGAGTGGATGCGCGATATCGAGCCTGATCTCGATTTCGTCCGCGGCTTGATCGAGGCGCGGCTGGTCATCGAGCCGGCTGCCGCCCAGCTTGCGGCCAGGATGGCGACCTCGGGCGATCTCGCAGTGATCGAAGCTGCCTATGAGGCCATGCGCATTGCGCCGGAGGACGACCTCGCGGCCTGTCTCGATGCCGACGTCCGCTTTCATACCGCTATCCTGCGCGCCAGCCGCAACCCGGTTTTCGCCAATCTCGGCAATATGCTGGCAGCCGCACTCAGCTTCTCTTTCCGACTGACCACATCGGCCACGGCCAATTATCAGCAGACGCTCAGCGCCCATGGCGATGTGCTGGAAGCAATCCGCATGCGTAGGGTCGACGACGCTCACGACCAGATGAAAGCGCTGATCGGCATCGCCTCGAACGACCTTCTCGCTGTCGCTCGCAAAGGCCACCGCCAACAGCCGGTCCCTACTGCCAGTCCGCTTCGTCCTTGAAGCGAAAGACCGAAGGCTTCTTCCTGTGCGAGCCGCATCGGCGCCTGCATTCCGCTCAGCACGGTTGGTTCGAACCAGGTGCCGCCGAGCGCATGCGGCTTGCCGCCAGTCTCGATGCGCGCGCCGCGATCCACGGCGTCGCCGACAAGCTCCGCCACCTTCGCCACGGCTTTCGCGTTGATGAGCGGCCCCTGCACCACCTCCGGCGCGGCGCCGTCACCGACTTTCAGACCAGCAACCTGCTCGGTCAGCTTTGCCACGAAGGCAGCGTGGATGCCGTCCTGCACATAGATGCGGTTGGTGCAGACGCAGGTCTGGCCGGAATTGCGGAATTTCGAGGCGATGGCGCCGGCGACGGCGAGATCGAGATCGGCGTCGTCGAAGACGATGAACGGCGCATTGCCGCCGAGTTCCAGCGACAGCTTCTTCAGCGTATCGGTGCACTGCCGCATCAGGAGCTTGCCGACGGCTGTGGAGCCGGTGAAGGAGAGTTTTCGGATCACCGGATGCTCGCAGAGCAGCCGCCCGATGCCGGCGGCGTCCTTCGACGGCACGATGTTGAGCACGCCGGCCGGAATGCCGGCCTGCCGGGCAAGCTCGGCGATTGCGAGCGCCGTCAGCGGCGTTTCCTCCGACGGTTTGACGACCATGGTGCAGCCCGCGGCGAGTGCCGCCGCCGCCTTGCGGGTGATCATCGCCAGCGGGAAGTTCCAGGGCGTGATGGCGGCGCAGACGCCGATCGGCTGTTTCAACACGATGAAACGCCGGTCGCGACCGGCCGACCGGATGACGTCGCCATAGACGCGCTTGGCTTCTTCCGAGAACCAATCGACGAAGGAGTCTAGAATCCGGCACGACCACTCGCCGAGCAGTCTACATTCTGGCCGTATAAACTGCGGATGCGCAGGCGAGGTGCCTTGTGGGCTACCCGCTGCTCAACCCAGCGAGCCTGAGGTAAAGTGTCTGTCTGACGGGCTGGCGGTTAGCCGCCGCCGCCCATGGTCACGGACATAAAAGCCCGGAAGGCGGCCGCCGCCGGGCCGATTGGTCTATCACGCGACCAGGCCAGGCCGACATCCATACTGGGGATCGGTTCGACAAGCCGGCGCACTTCGATGCGCTGCCCCTCCAACGACCATGGTCGGTAGACCATGTCGGACAGAACAGTGACTCCCATGCCGGCAGCCACGAGCGAACGCACGGCCTCGACCGAACTGGTGGTAAGCACTGGGCGGAGCGTAAGCCCCGCGGCATCCCAGTAACGGGCTGCCGTCGTGCGTGCCTCGTCCACCGTCAGCATGACATAATCTTCCGCCGCCACATCGGCGAGGCTGATTTCCTGCCGCGCGAGCAGATGATGATCCGCCGAGAGCCAGAGCCGGCGGTTCGACCGCATCAAGACCTCCTGCGCCAGTTCCTCGGTGTGCGCCAGGTTGGACACCAGCATCACAGCCATGTCGATCTCCCCGCTCATCAAGCCGCTTTCGAGAGCGTCTCGAGGAAGTTCCAGCACCTCGACCTCGATCTGGGGGTAGGTCTTTCGAAACCGCGTGTAGTGGCGCGACATGTAGTAGCCGACGACCGTGTAGGTCATGCCCAGCCGCAGCTTACCCTCCAGACCCTTCCTGTCGCGCAACGGGCTTCGGACAGCGGCTGCGACTGCCCCGGTGATGACACGCGCATGTTCAAGAAACCGCGCGCCCTCCATCGTCAACCTTACGCCAGCGTGGTTACGCTCCAAAAGCCGTACGCCCAGATCAGCCTCCAGCGTCTTTATCGCCGCAGTGACCGCCGATTGTGAGATGTTGAGTTCCACCGCAGCATGACTGACCTGTCCGCTCTCGGCGGTGGCGATGAAATAATCGAGCTGTTTCAAGGTGATGGTCATGGCGCACTCCGACCCAGAACCATTATCTGTTTTTTTGATATCACAATCAATAAACTACTATTTCACAAATGCCCGCGCATGCGCAAAAAATGCTGCAACGCCGCAAAGACGGCAGCTTCGAGGGGTAACAATGCGATGGCGGTGACGCTAAACTGCGACATGGGCGAAAGCTTTGGCCTTTACCAGGTTGGCGATGATGTGGGCATGATGCCGATCATCGACGTCGCCAATGTCGCCTGTGGTTTTCACGCTTCCGATCCGGATCACATGCACGCCGCCGTCCGCGGCGCCAAGGCGAATGGCGTAAAGATCGGCGCCCATCCAGGCTTGCCGGACATTCAGGGTTTCGGCCGGCGGGAGATGCGGATGACCCGCGACGAGGTCAGGAACGCCATCATTTACCAGGTGGGAGCGCTTGCCGGCTTCCTCAAGGCAGAGGGTGTGGAACTCCACCATATCAAGCCGCATGGCAGCCTCTACTTCATGGCCATGCAGCAGGAGGCAATTGCCCATGGCGTGTGCGACGCGGCAGAGGTTTTCGGCGTCCCCCTTTTCGGCATGACGGGCACCCTGCACGAGAAGATCTATCAACAGCGCGGCATCCCATTCGTCGCCGAGTTCTATGCCGATCTCGACTACGATGCCTCCGGCAAGCTGATCCTGACACGCGTTCATGACGCCAAGGACCCCACGGAGATGGCCGAGCGTTGCGTGCGCGCCATCAGCAAGGGCGAGGGCACGGCACAGGACGGCAGTTTCTTTCCCGTGCGCTGCGAAACTATCTGCGTGCATTCCGATACGCCGAACGCCATCGAAATAGCCAGGGCCGTGCGCGCCGCAATTGCCCCTTGGCATTGAGCCAACCGAAACCGCCGCACAGGCGGTTTCAAATCAGTCTGTCTGCAGTTTTCCGGAGCTTTTCATGGCCCAGATTCTATCGCCTCTTCCCGGCACTTTCTATCGGAGCGCTTCGCCGGACCAGCCGCCCTACAAGGCGGATGGCGACGCGGTCTCCGCCGGAGACGTAATCGGTCTCATCGAAGTGATGAAGTCGTTCCACGAAGTGAGGGCCGAGACGGCCGGTAAGAACATCCGCTTCCTTGCCGACAATGAAGAGCCCATCATGGCTGGCGCGCCCATTGCGGATCTCGACTGATGCTGAAAAAGCTTCTGGTTGCCAACCGGGGCGAGATCGCGGTCAGGATCATCCGGGCCGCACAAGATCTGGGCATCGCCACTGTGGCGGTGTATTCGGCCGCGGATGCCGGGGCGCTCCACGTCGAGCTTGCGGACGAAGCGGTCAACATCGGCCCACCGGCAGCAAAGAAGTCCTATCTCAACATCGAAGCAATTTTGACGGCTGCCCGCGAAACCGGCTGCGACAGCGTTCATCCTGGCTATGGCTTCCTTGCCGAGAATGCCGCCTTTTCAGATGCGGTCACAGGCGCCGGACTGGTTTTCGTCGGCCCGTCGGGGGATGCGATCCGGATGATGGGCGACAAGGTCTCGGCGCGATCAGCCGCCGCCGCCGCGGGTGTCCCTGTGGTGCCAGGCTCGGCTGGACGGGTCGAGGGCCTCGAGGCTGGCCGCGAGGTGCTGGCCGAAACCGGCTTTCCGGTGATGATCAAGGCTGCGGCAGGCGGTGGCGGGCGGGGCATCCGCATTGCGAACTCGTTCGCCGAATTCGAGCAAGCCTTTCCTCAGGCCGAAGCAGAAGCCCTCGCCGCCTTTGGCGACGGTGGTCTCTACATGGAAAAGGTGATCGGCAAGGCCCGCCATGTCGAGGTGCAGATCCTGGCAGACGGAAGCGATGCCATCCACTGCTACGAGCGGGAATGCTCGCTGCAGCGGCGACGCCAGAAGGTCTGGGAGGAGGCTCCGTCGCGCGCACTTTCCGACGGGCTGCGCGAGGAGCTCTGCGCTTCCGCGGTCGCTTTGGCTAAGGCGGTCAAGTACTCTGGTGCGGGTACGGTAGAGTATCTTTATGACGATGAAGCAGACCGCTTTTACTTCATCGAGATGAACACCCGTATTCAGGTCGAGCACCCGGTCACCGAGGCGATTACCGGCATAGACCTCGTGGCTGAGATGCTTCGCATAGCCGGCGGCGAGAAGCTGCGGATTCGGCAGGGCGATGTCTCCGTCAAGGGGCATGCGATCGAAGTACGGCTCAATGCCGAAGATCCGGCGAAGGAGTTCGCTCCATTCCCCGGGCAGGTGGCCGAGCTTCGCGTTCCCGGCGGTCCGGGCGTACGCTTCGACTCGATGCTCTACCAAGGCTATCAGGTGCCGCCCTTCTATGACTCGCTGCTTGCCAAGCTGATCGTCCATGCAGAGACGCGCGAGGCGGCGATAGTGCGGTTGATCCGCGCGCTTAACGAGTTGAAGATCAGCGGGCTCAAGACCACCAAGCCGCTGTTTCTTGCGCTGGCCGCCGATCCGGCGGTGCGGGCGGGAGACGTGCATACCCGCTGGCTGGAAGGCTGGCTCATCGAAAACGCCGCAGCATCGGCGGGCTAAGGAGGACCGATGTCGATTCGATTCAACTTCGGCGGTGACGAACATATCTTCGGCGAGGTTTCCGAGGAAATGTCGCTCACCTCGTTCTTTACCGGCCTTTCGATGACCAACGCGGTGCGTACGGCAGGCATCCGGGGCGTCACCGAGATCTGCCCAGCCAACGCCAGCTTCCAGATCCGCTTCGACCCCGACATCGTCAGGCCGCAGGATTTGCTCAGCGAACTGAAGTCGATGGAAGAGGCGGCCTCAAAGGCTGCCCCGGTGCTGAAGACCCGGATCATCGAACTGCCGGTTTTTTTCCAGGATCCATGGACGCGTGAAACCTGCTTGCGCTTCCGCGAGCGCCATCAGGACCCGTCCTCCACCGATCTTGAATATTCGGCACGCATCAACGGCTACGCCACGGTGGAAGAGTTTATCGCGGCCTATTCCGGCCAGCCTTGGTTCGTATCCATGGTCGGCTTCGTCGCCGGACTGCCCTTCCTGTACCAGATGGTTGAGCGCAAGAAACAGATTCAGGCTCCGAAATATTTGCGTCCACGCACCGACACTCCCAAGCTCACCATTGGCCATGGCGGCTGCTTTGCAGCGATCTATTCGGTGCGCGGCGCTGGCGGCTACCAGATGTATGGCATAACCCCGGCCCCGATCTACGACCCTACCAGGAAGGTGCGCTACCTCGCCGATGATATGTGCCTGTTCAAGCCAGGCGACATCGTCAAGTTCAAGGCCATTGGTCGCGATGAGTACGACGCCACGCTGGAGGAAATCGAAGCCAATCAGTGGCAGCCGACGATTCGCGAATGCACCTTCAGCCTGACCGACTTCAACAGCGATATTTACGGCACAAATGCAAAGCTGATGGAGCTTATCAATGGCCGCTAAGGTAATCTCTCCCGGCCTCTCCACTTCCGTGCAGGACCTTGGCCGACCAGGCCACTATCATGTCGGCATCCCCGAAGGCGGCGGCATGGACCGCTTTGCCACACGCATCGCGAACCTGCTTGTCGGCAACGATCCCGGTGCGGCGGTGCTCGAAGCCACCTTCATGGGGCCTGAACTGGAATTCACCCAATCGGCAGTCATCGCCGTCACGGGGGGAGAGCTGCCACCCAAACTTAATGGCGAGGAACGGCCGACCTGGGAAAGCTTTCCGGTGAAGACAGGTGACCGGCTGTCCTTTGGCTTCCTCAAGGGCGGCGCGCGCGCTTATCTAGCCATCTCCGGCGGCATCGACGTACCCGTGGTTCTCGGCTCGCGCTCGACCTATATTCTGGGCGCACTCGGCGGCCATCAAGGCCGCACGCTGAAGGCCGGCGACGAGCTTCCCATCGGTGAAGGCTCCGGCAAAGCCGGTCTTTCGCTGCCTGTCAATCTGCGCCGTGTGTGGAATAGTCCGGCGGAACTCAGAATGCTTCCTGGCATGTACTGGCATCGGATTACTGAAGCCGCAGGCAATCGGTTCTTTGAGGAAACCTGGAAGGTCGCGCCCGAGGCTGACCGCATCGGCTATCGCTTCCGCGGCGGGACGCCGCTGGAGTTCGTTGAGCGTGAGCAGCCCTTCGGCGCAGGCTCCGACCCCTCGAACATCGTCGACGCCTGCTATCCCTACGGATCCGTCCAGGTGCCGAGTGGCACGGAGCCGATTGTTCTTCACCGGGACGCGGTTTCGGGTGGCGGCTATATGATGCTGGGTGTGGTGATCTCGGCCGACATGGACCTGATCGCCCAGCTTCAGCCGCACACCCCGGCGCGCTTCGTTGCGGTGACGCTGGAAGACGCGCTGGCCGCGCGAGCGGAACAGCGCGCCGCGCTGGCGCGTGCCGAAGGGTACCTGGCCGGCTGACGCCAGCCGCGAAATGCCGGCGGAGGAGCCGGAGGTGAGGAGATCGGCCGGCCAAAACCGACCGCGCGCGGCGGAAGACAAAATCCGGTGCGCGAAACGACAAGACGACGCCGGGCAACGGCGTGAATTTGGCCATCCGAGCAGTCCGCTAGAGACCGCCGGAACCGACAGGGGAAGACATCAGCAACGTGACTGGCCGCAAGGCCGGATGCTTCGCGCCTTTCCGTCGGTAACAAGAAGGAAAGGGACATGAGTCATCTGAGCGCGGAGAACGTCTCGGTGTCGTTTGCGGGGCTAAAGGCCCTGTCATCGGTGGACCTCCAAATTACGCCTGGGCGCATCGTTGGCCTCATCGGCCCCAATGGCGCTGGCAAGACCACGCTGGTCAACGTGCTGACGGGCTTCCAGGATCCGACGGAAGGCACCATCAAGCTCGACGGGGCGGCACTCTCGGGTCTCAAGCCGCATCAGGTCCGCCGGCGCGGCATCGCCCGCACCTTCCAGGGTGGGCGGCTCTTCCGCGACCTGCCGGTGCTGGACAATCTGGAGGTAACCGGCGTTGGTCTGGGAATGAGCCGGCGCGCAGCCATCGCCGAAGCGGAAGCGATGCTCGACTGGATCGGCATCGGCGCGCTGGGTCCCCGCGTCGCCGGAACCTTGCCTTATACGGATGAGCGCCGCGTCGCCATTGGCCGCGCCCTGATGGGACGGCCCGCATACATCCTGCTCGACGAGCCCGCGGCCGGCATGAGCACGCCGGAGGCGCGGGAGCTTTCGGCGCTGATAAGACACATCGCCGGCGATCTCGGCTGCGGTGTCCTGCTCATCGAGCACAATGTCGGGCTGGTGCTTGGCCTTTGCGAGCATATCGTCGTGCTCGATTCCGGAGCGATCATCGAGGAGGGTCCGCCCGCCGCGATCCGCGATAGCGAGAAGGTGCGCCACGCCTATATGGGCACGGCCGCGAACACCGACCTGCCCGTGCTGGAGGTGATGGAATGAGCCTGCTCGCCCTTTCCGATATCACCATCCGCTATAGCCGTCTCACGGCGGTGCGCGACGTCTCCTTCTCCATGGACGAAGGAGAAATCCTGTTCATCACCGGCCCGAACGGAGCTGGGAAGTCTTCGCTGCTGCGTGCGATCGCCGGTGTGACGCCGGTGGCGGGCGGCCGGATCGACCTGGCGGGCCATGAGATCACCGGCCAGGCACCGGAGAACATCGCCCGGCTCGGATTCTCCATGGTGCCGGAGGGGCGCGATGTCTTCGGCTCGCTGACGACCGAAGAGAACCTTCTCGTCGGCACTGGCATGCACGCTCGTGACCGCGGCTGGCGAAGCCGAACGGCGGGCGACCTCGAAGCCGTCTACGCAACCTTCCCGATGCTGAAAGAGAGGCGGCACGGGCAGGCGGGATTGCTGTCCGGCGGGCAGCAGCAAATGCTGGTCATCGGACGCGCGCTGATGACCAATCCGCGGCTCATAGCCATCGACGAGCCTTCGCTGGGCCTCGCCCCCAACATCAACGACCAGGTCTACGAGCGGCTCATCGCGCTGCGTGCGCAGCGCCAACTCACGCTGCTGATCGTAGAGCAGAGTTCGGCCCGGGCGATGATGGTGGGTGGGCGCATGATCCTGATGCGTGGCGGGCAGATCGTGCTCGATGGTGACGCCCGGACACTCGGAAACGGCGAGGCGATCCAGGCTGCCTACTTCGGTTACGAGGACCATTGAGATGCTCCAGATCCTGTTTGACGCACTCTCGCTTGGTTCGCTCTACGCGCTCGGGGCACTTGGCATTGCCCTCATCTTCGGCGTCATGCGGCTTGTGAACTTCGCGCATGGCGACGTCATCGCCTTCTGCGTCTTCGCGCTGCTGTGGCCATCGACGGATGCCATGGCCATCGTCTTCGCTGGCCAATTGCCGTGGTACCTGCTGGTGCCCTTCGTGCTGCTCTGCGGGGCCGGGCTGTCGGTGCTGTGCGAAATCGTCGTCTTCAGGCGGTTCCGCAACGCCAACCCGGCAACGATGATGATTGCTTCTTTCGCGCTCGGTTTCGTCATTCGCTATTTTCTGCTGATGCTTTTCTCGAGCCGGCCGAAGTCGATCAATCTCCTCCCAGAACTCTCCCAGCCCATCGAGATCTTCGGCGCCAGGCTGCCGCTTCTCCAGCTCATCACCATCATCGCGACGATGTTGATCCTGATAGGTCTGACCCTCTTTCTGCGCCGGACCCGGTTCGGACTGGAAATGCGGGCGGCGGCGGAGAATTTCTCCATGGCGCGCATGCTCGGCGTCCGCGCCAACCGGGTCATCATGGGGGCCTTCGCGCTGTCAGGCGCGCTGGCAGGTGCCATCGCCTTGATCTTCGGGGTGCAGACCGGCACCGCCGATATCCAGATGGGGGCTGCGATCATGCTGATGGCGTTCATCGCAACGGTTATCGGCGGCTTGGGCAGCCTGGCTGGCGCCGTGCTGGCGGGCTTCCTGCTCGGTGCCGCGTCGGTGATCATGCAGGTCATGCTGCCTATCGACGCCCGGCCCTTCCGCGATGCCTTTGTCTACGGAGCGGTCATCCTCGTTTTGCTCTTCCGTCCGCAAGGCCTGATTTCGGCGCGTGGCACAAAGGAAAGGGTCTGATCCATGTCCGCAGCGTCCCCGGCCATCGAGCCGCAAATGACCACCGGCGCCATTGTCGCCAAAACCCCCCGGCCCTTCGTGCTGGCGCGTCGTACCATCATCACGCCGATCCTGCTGTCGCTGTTGATGATCGCCATCGCACTCCTGACGATGATGACCGGATCGAGACCGTTCAATCAGGTGATCATTGACGTCTTCCTCCGGGTCATCCTCGTCGTCGGCCTTTATGTATTTATTGGAAATTCGGGCGTGCTGAGCTTCGGGCATATCGGCTTCACCTGCCTCGGCGCCTATGTGGCGGCATGGCTGACGATCAATCCCATCATGAAGAAGATGGCCTTTTCCGGTCTTCCCGGCTGGCTGATAAAAGCCCAGATGCCCTATTGGGAGGCGGCCATCATTGCCGCGATCTTTGCGGGGTTGGCGGCGCTGATCTTCGGACGGATCCTGATGCGGCTGTCGGGCATCGCCGCCTCCATCGCGACCTTCGCCATGCTGGCGATGATCAACACCATCTACTCCAACTGGGAAACCGTTACCGGCGGGACATCGTCGGTCGTCGGGATCCCGATCATCCGTTCGATCTGGCCCTATCTGATCGCCGCCATCCTCTCGATCTTCATTGCCTGGGCACATGCAATTTCGCGTTCCGGCCTGGCACTGCGTGCCGCCCGCGACGAACCGACGGCCGCGGCAGCCTCCGGCATCGATATTCCCAGGGAGCGGCTTGTCGCCTTCGTGATCTCCGGTGCCATAATGGGTCTCGGCGGCGCCTTGATGGCTCACTCCATCGGGGTTGTGACGCCCGACACCTTCTATCTCGGTCTCACCTTCATCACCATCGCCATGCTCGTCGTTGGCGGCATGGGCAGCCTTTCGGGCGGCGTGATCGGTGTCGTGTTCCTGTCGGCCCTCATTCAGACCCTGCGCTGGCTGGAAGCCGGGGTTTCCATTGGCGACGTCGCGTTCGCCATACCGAAAGGCCTTCAGGAGATCGCCCTGGGCATCATCATGATCATCATTCTGGCGCTTCGTCCGGCAGGCGTCTTCGGCAATCGCGAGATCTCTTTAACCCGCAACCGCGGTGACTGACCGGCGGATTGTAAGCCGCCGCAACCCTGAAAGGAGAAGTCTATGATAAACAAACTGAAAATAACGACAATGACGATGCTCTTCACCGCAACAGCTGCCTTTCCAGCCTTGGCGGACGACAGCAAGATCGTCGTCGGTTTCGCCACGGCGGAATCGGGCTTCATGGAGGCTTACGACAAGCCCGCCACCGATGCCGCGCTGATCCGCATCGACGAAATCAATGCCGCCGGCGGTCTTCTTGGGAAGAAAATTGAAGTCGTGAAAGCCGACACCAAGTCCGACCGTGCAGAAGGCGCAAAGGCCGGTCTTTCCGTTCTCGACCAGGGCGCTGACCTCGTCGTCGTTTCCTGCGACTACGACTTCGGTTCGCCAGCGGCGCTTGCCGCCGAGGCGGCTGGCAAGGTTTCCTTCTTCCTCTGTGCTGAATCCGTAAAGGCGGGCATCCAGGGCGTAGGCCCGCACAGCTTCTCGGCGTCGGTGCTGGCGGCCGTGCAAGGAGCGACGATGGCCGAATGGGCATACAACAAGAAGGAGGCCAAGACCTTCTATCGCCTGCTCGACAGCTGGACGGAATACAACAAGGGCATCTGCGACGGCTTCGACTGGATGATGCCGAAGCTGGAGGCCAAGGGCGCCAAACTTCTGGGTCAAGACACCTTCAAGAATGACGACCCTTCAATCGCTGCCCAGATCAGCCGCATCAAGGCCCTGCCAAAAGAACCCGATGCGATCATGCTTTGCACCATGATGCCGGGCGGCGTTTCGGCGATAAAACAAATCCGTGCCGCTGGCATCAATTCGATGATCCTCAACGGCTCCGGCATGGACGGCAGCTACTGGCTGTCGGCGGTACCTGACCTTTCCAACTTCTACGTTCCGGTTCAGGGTTCCATCTATGGCGACGACCCGAACCCGGAAGTCACCAAGTTCAACGCAGCCTACAAGGCCAAGACCGGCGGCGACCCATCTTCCATGTATGTCTATCCAGGCTATGTCATGATCGACGTCTGGGCAAAGGCCGTCGAGCGCGCCAAGAGCATCGATGCCGATGCCGTTGTCGCGGAACTCGAAAAAATGAAGAACGAGCCGACCCTCTTCGGTTCGCGCACTTTCACCTCCGAACTGCACCACCAGAACCAGACCAAATACCTGGTCGCCGACACCGAGAAGGGCAAGCCAGCGATCATCGACAGTTGGACGATCTCCGAACCGATCCCGCTTGACGCGCTCTTGAAGTAGTCGTGGCGCCGGCTTGGTCCGGCCGTCCTTCCCAAGCAAAGAACCCGGCCCGCACGATGTGGGCCGGGTTCAACCTATCAGTCCATGACATGCGAACTTTTATGTCCGGGCCTTGCGATAGGAATCCTTGAGCGCAATTCGCGCGCCTGAAAAAACGAAGATGTCGCAGCCATCGACCTCGATCTTGTCTCCCGCGGCCGTTGTTCCCGTGAAGCGCCACGAAGACAGTCCGGTATCTCCGCTGACCACATGGTTGTCATTTGACCAGGCAGCGTCCGAAAAGGTTGAGAAGATAGCGGCATAGGCTGCCCGCACGGCCTCCCGCCCAGTGTGACGGCGACCGTTGGGGTCGGGTCCAGCCGAAGCATGGAAGGCGCAATCCTCCGCCATGCAGGCCATCAAGCCGTCGAGGTCATGGGCGTTCCACGCCGCCATGAACCGGCCTAGAAGCGCGGATCGCTGCAACGAAAGATCGCCTCCGGTCATGCCGGTCTGGTCCGCATCGCCGATCATTCCAGCCCTTCCTTCGCCACCGCGCCGACCAGCCGGTCCAGCGAGCTCGACATGCGGGTCATGATTTCGGCGATGTCCTCTCCCGTCACGATCATCGGCGGGCAAAGCGCAAGCTGGTCGCCGATATTGCGGAAGATGAGACCTTCTTCGTGACCGATCACCGACGCTATCGCGCCCGCGCGTCCTACTTTTGCGAAAGGCCGCTTGGTCGCCTTGTCAGCAACCAGCTCGACCGCCCCGATCAGGCCGGTGCCGCGAGCCTCCCCGACAAGGGGATGATCGGCAAACGAGCGAATGCCCGCCTGGAAGAGCGCTTCCATGCGGGCCGCATTGCCCATCAAATCGCGCTCCTCGATGATGGCGAGATTTTCCAGCGCAACGGCTGTCGCGACCGGGTGGCCCGACGCCGAGAAGCCATGGCCGAAATTACCGATCGTCACGGTGTTGTCGGCAATCGCCTGATAGATCGCTTCAGAGAAAATGACGGCGGCAAGCGGCATGTAAGAGGAGGTGATCTGCTTGGAGACCGTCATGATATCAGGCGTGAAGCTGAATTTCTGGCAGCCAAAGGGCGTGCCGAGCCGCCCGAAACCACAGATCACCTCATCTGCTATCAGAATAATATCATTTGCCCGGCAGATTTTCTCCACGCCTTCCCAATACCCGACCGGCGGGGGCAGAACGCCGCCAGCTGCCATAAGCGGCTCCCCTATGAAGGCCGCGATCGTATCAGCCCCTTCTTCCGCGATCACCGCCTCCAGTTCGGCGAGCAGGCGCGCCGTGAAGGCGGCTTCGTCTTCGCCTTCCATGCCGAAACGATAGAAGTGCGGGCAGGTCAGGTGACGAACGGGAATCGCCGGCAGGTCGAAGTCGCGATGGTTGATCGGCAGGCCCGTCAGGCTGCCGGAGGCGACTGTGATGCCGTGATAACCCTTGGTCCGCGCCAGGAATTTCTTCTTCTTGGGTCGGCCGAGCGCATTGTTCATGAACCACACCATCTTGACGATGGTGTCGTTGGCTTCCGAGCCCGACGACGTGAAGAAGACACGCGTCAGGTTTTGCGGCGTCATCTCCACGAGTTTCTCCGCGAGCCGGATGGACGGCTCATGCGCCTTGGAGGAGAAGGTGTGATAGTAGGGCAGCTTCAGCATCTGCTGATAGGCGGCGTCGGCCAACCGCTTTTCCGAAAAGCCGACGGCCACCGACCATAGCCCGGCGAGCCCTTCGATATATTCCTTGCCGCGCTCGTCATACACGCGGATGCCGTCGCCGCGGCTGATGATCAGCGGCCCGGTTTTTTCGTGCTGACGCAGGTTGGTGTAGGGATGCATGGTGGCGCCGATGTCGGCGGCGGCGAGAGAGTTGGAAAGCGCGTCCATGGAAGTCCTCAGCGGCTTGGGGAAGTGGTTCGGGGTTGTGAGTTCGAGATAGTTTTCGATCCCATGCGCGGAGCCTTCACGATACGGAAGAATGAATCATGGCAGGCTTTTGGAATGCGTGTCGATGATCCGCCGCATCAGCGCGGCGACGTCGCGCGCATTCGGCGGATCGGAGTGGATGCAGACGGTGTCGAAGTCGACCGGGCGGACCGTACCGTCTACCGCGACGAGTTCGCGTCGGGTAAGCGCCCCCATCATGCGGTGCTCGGCAAGTGTCAGGTCGATAGCCGACTGTACGCGCGGGATGATCAGGCTGCCGCCGGGAGCGTAGGTAAGATCGGGAAAGAACTCGCCCACGAAGGCAACGCCAAGTTCAACTGCCGCCGTCTCGTGACAGGTTCCCGCCATGCCGAAGAGCGGGACGCCGAACGGCTTGACCGCCGCGGCGATTGCCCGGGCGGTGTCCATGTCGTGCGCGGCCATGCCGTAGATAATGCCGTGCGGCTTGACGTGGCTGAGCCGCCCGCCCTCGGCGGCCAGTATCCCTTTCAGAGCACCGATCTGATAGAGAAAGGCGGCTGTCAGTTCCTCTGGCTGAAGTTTCATTTCCCGCCGACCGAACCCCTCGCGATCGGGAAGGGAAGGATGCGCGCCGACCTGCTTGCCATGCGAGAGCGCTAGCCGCACGGTCTTCAGCATCGTCCACGGATCGGAGGCGTGGAAGCCGCAGGCGATATTGGCGCAATCGATATGAGGCATGATGCCGGCATCGTCGCCGAAACGCCAGTTGCCGTAGCTTTCCCCCATGTCGCAGTTCAGGGTGACCATGGTTTGCTTGCCTCAGCCCAGGGTGTTCGACGCCCAGCCGGGGGCGATGTGCGGGAAATCCGGCGGCGGTTCGCGCTCGTGCAGCAGTCGAAGCACGCGCGGAGGCGTCAGTGGCAGCTGCCGCACCGGCTTGCCGATGGCACGTGCCACTGCGCAGCCGATCGCTGCGCCAACGGCCAGGATTGGCACCTCGCCGGCGCCCTTGGTGCCGAGCGGGCCCATCGACGGTGCGCCCTCGTAGAGGTCGGCGGCGACCGCAACCACGTCCTGTGCCAGCGGCAGGCGATAGGTCTCGAAATCGTCCTGCGCGATGCGTCCGTCGGCGGTGATCGTCACCTCCTCATGCAACGCATAACCCAGCCCCTGCACCACGCCGCCTTGTATCTGGCCCAGGATGGCGCGCGGGTTAAGCGCGCGGCCGACATCCTGCACCACGCGATAGGCGAGCACCTCGACATGACCGGTGTCCGCATCAACCGCCACCTCGGCCTCGTGAACAACGAAGACGGGGATGTCGAGAGCGTCGATGAAATGCCCCATGGCGCAGCCGGACATTGCCGGGGCGTTCCTGGCGGTAAAGGCTCCGCTTCCTGTGATCGGGCCGGTGGTGGCCTGCGCATGGGCGACGATAGCGGGGATCGACATTCCGGAACCGGGACGTCCCGTGATCTCCACACGCCCCTCGCGCAGCACCAAGTCTTCCTGTCGGGTCTGGAGCATCTCGCCGGCGGTCCGCAGCAACTTCTCACGCACTTCCGCGCAGGCGGCCACGCTGGCCGCGCCGATGGATACAGTGGTTCGTCCCCCGCCAACGCCGACATCGAGACCGGCGGCATCCGTATCGGCTTCGCGCACGATCACCTGGTCGGGAGCGAGGCCAAGCTGCCCAGCCACGATCTGTGGCAAGGATTGCACCATCGTGCCCGATCCGATCTCCACACCCGACGTGACCAGCGTTGCGCTGCCGTCGGCGTTCAAATTCACCGTCGCCGCCGAGGGTCCGACGAAAACGAACCATGTGCCGACCGTGGTCGCAATTCCATAGAGCCTGCCGTCGGCCTTGGCTTGCGATGTGCCGGTGCTGGCGCGCAACGTCTCCATGCGATCGAGCATCGGACCCAGCACGTCGGCCTCGAAAACCTGGCCGGTGGCACCGAGATCGCCATCTCCCAGGACATTCTTCTTCCGAAACGCCATCGGGTCGAAGCCCAGCGCCTCGCAGATTTCGTCGGTATGTCGCTCCAACGCGAAGGTGTTGTAGACGCCGTTGCAGGCTCGGAACGCGCCGTTGGGTGGTGTGTTGGTGTATACGGCGCGGCTGACGAGCCGCGTTGCGCCAACCCTGTAATTGCCGCCCAGCGTGTGCGCCGTCATCGTCGTCAAGAAAACCTGCTCGCCTCCATACGCACCGCAGTCCATCAGCACGACCGCCTCGCGCCCGGCGATGTATCCTTCGGCGGTGACAGCGGACCGAATGCGGATTTCCGCATTCTCACGGCAGAGGCAGGTTGCCATCTCTTCCTGCCGGGTATTTTCCAGCACCACGGTGCGCCCGGTCATCCGCGCCAGAAGTGCCGTGATCGGCTCGATGGACGCATCGAATTTCAGGCCGAATCCGCCACCGACAGGCGGTACGGTGACCCGCACACGCCCGGGCGGAAGCTGCATGACCCTTCCGGTGACGTTGCGCACTGTCCAAGGCACCTGTGTCGAGGTCTGGATGTGAGCACGGCCGTCCTCCCAGGAGCCAATGGCAACACGCGGCTCGAAGGGCACATGGCTCTGCCGGCCGACGGTGAAACTGCTTTCGACAATGCGTATATCGGGACGGGCGAAGGCAGCGTCGACGTCGCCGCGACTGGATTTTGCCTCCCATGCGATGTTGCCTGAACGTGCACCGCCTTCCGTGATCACCTCATAGCCGCGCCAGCCCTCGTGGACGAGACGGGCGGCGGGCTGGAGCGCCTCGGCCATGGTAAACACCGGTGCCAGCGGTTCGACTTCCAGCACGATGGCGGCAAGTGCCGCCCGCGCCTGCTTCTCCGTCTCGGCGGCGATGACGGCGATTGGCTCGCCGTGATAGCGGATCGTGTCGATGGCCAGGAGCGGATGGTCGGCAATGCCGATGCCGTAGAGCCCTGGCGCATCGGCGCCGGTCGCCACCGCGCGCACGCCAGGACAGCGAAGCGCCGCCGAAACGTCGAGCTTGCGGATACGCCCCGCGGGAACGGTCGACCGCAGCAGCACGGCATGCAACATGTCGGGGCGAGTCCGGTCGTTGGTGTATTTCGTCCGCCCTCGCAGCTTGTCCTGTGCATCGCGGCGCGGAAGATTCATCACCGTGGCCGCCAGCTCAGACATGGATGCCTCCCACCAACTGGCCGGCCTTTCGCGCCTGGTCGAGGCAGTCGGCCACGGCGTCGACGATCCGCTCATATCCCGTGCAGCGGCATATGTTGCCGACCATCGCGGCCTTGATTTCGGGGCGGCTCGCATGCGGATTGTCACGCACGAACGCCGAAAGGCTCATGACCATTCCCGGGAAACACATGCCGCATTGCACGGCATCGGCCGCCTCGAAATTGGCCTGGAGCGGGTGCAGCACCTGGTTTCCCGAACTCAATCCCTCGATGGTCGTCACCGCGCATCCCTGGACGAGTCCAACCGGCTTCAAGCAGGACGGCACCGCTTCGTCGTCGACATGCACCGTGCACGCGCCGCAAAAGCCTTCGCGGCACACAGCCTTGGTCCCCGTCAGGAACCGTTCCTGTCTCAGGATGTCGACGAGCGGCGTCATCGGATCTCCATCAAAGCGGCAGTCCTCGCCATTCAGCTGGAATGTCACAACCATGCCAGGCCCTCGGTCTTGAGAAGTGCGGCAACAGCGCGCCTGACCAGTGTCGGAAGAACCTGGCGCCGGTACCAACCCTCCGCTTCCTTGCCGTCGCGGCCCTGAAAATCATTGTGTTCCAGTGCAAGCTCGGCGGCGCGCTTCGGATCGAGCGCGGGCGCCGGGCCAGCCGCCATCGCCTGTTCGAGCGCCGTCCAGCGCCGCGCTACCGGCTCCACCGAGCCGACGGCGATGCGACATCGCTTGTCTTTGTCCACCGCGAAGGAGACGATAGCGACCGGATAGTCGCCGGCTTGCCGGAGCGGCAGGCGGATGTGAGCACTTGCGATCAAGTCGCGGCGCAGATGAATTCTCGTCACCATCGCTTCGGTCAGCAGCGCAGGCCTGTCTTTGAGGAAATCCGAAATACCGAGGAGTCTTGAGCCTTCGAACGTCTGCAACTCCACCGTCGCCTCACAGGCGAGAAGCGCAGGGGCGAGATCGGCGGCGGCAAAGCCGAGGGCACAGAGGTTGCCGCCCACGGTGGCGACCCTTCGGATGCCGGGATTGGCCGCACCCTCGGCCGCGGCAACCAGACCTTCGAAGCCCGCTACCGCACGCAGCGCGCGGCCAAGCACCGTGTGGGTAACAGCCGCGCCGATCACGATATGGTCGGGCTCGATTTCGACCTTGGACAAGGCCGGTATTCGGTGGAGTGCGACCACCGCCTCGGGAAGGTCGACCCCGCGCCGCGGGTCACGCATCATCCAGGTGCCGCCGGCAAGCACCGTCGCGCCTTGCCGGCGTGCGGCCAATGCCTCTTCAATCGTGCTGGCCGCGGTGAACAATCGTTCCACGCTTGCTGCCATCTGTCTTACCCCTCGGAAGCAGCCAACTTTCGCGACGCTGCAACATAGTTGCTCCAGCTTCAGGCTCCTGTGAAATAGTAATTCTTTGAATATGGTATCGAAAAAACAGATAACTGCGGCATCTCGCTAGCGCCCGCAAGGTTTGCGGCGCGCTCGTTAGCGCTCAGACCCAGTGGGCGACGGTCCGTTTCTCAAAGCTTTCACGGAACTGGACGGTGGTTTTGGGAAGCAGTTCGCCAGTCTCCCAATCGAGGATCACGGCATAGTGCCGAACCGCATCGAGCGCATCGATCTCGCCCGAGCGGTATTTGCGCGCGACCTCCTCGGGATCCATGCGTGCCCTATCCTTCCGTTTCGCTCGGATGTCGGCGCGGCAGGCTTCGGTCGCCGTCTCGTCGATTTCGTATTGGCACAGGTCGCGGTCGATTTCGCGGATCACCACACCGTAGTCGGTCCTGGCACGCTCCAGGGAAACGTAGTCGTCGATCACGTCCTCCATCACCTTGCGAGGCTCGCGCTCCAGTGGATCGCCGAAACCACCGCCGCCGGCCGTCGGACGCGCGAACTGGTCGCCTGTGTGGACGGAGTAATCTGAGAACACGGAGCCGAGCCAGATCTCGGTCTCTTCTCCGGCGCGCTTCATGGTCAAGCCGTGGGGCATCGAGGGCAGCCCCCCTTCGACGCCCCAGACGACGGCGCGTTCGCGGTCGCAAATATAGGACATGACGGCATTTTCGGCGTCGAGCAACAACGAGGTCTTCTGCACGCCGACGCCACCGCGCCATTTGCCGGGACCGGCTGAATCCTGCTTGATCTGGAACTCGATCGTTCGAGTGGGATTCACCCGCTCGTTGCCTTCGTTCGGTTGCGACATCAGGCCCGTTCCGAAGCAGGCGGTGGTGACATCGGCGCCATCCTTGCCGTTGCGCCCGCCCCAGCCGCCAGGCAGCCATTCGTAGAACATGAAGATCGGCTTTTCGGGTTTGCGTGCGTCCCGCCCCCCGGCCAGCAGATATTCGAGGTTGAAGGCGCAGGCGATGGCGCGTTGGGGCATGATCTTCGACCACATCTCGAAGATCGCGTTCATGATCTTTTCGAATGGCATGAGGAACCCGGTCACCGCCACCGGCCATTCCGCGCTGACGATGCTGTTCTTCGGCGCGGTCACCTCGATCATCCGGTAAAACCCGCTGTTGAGTGGAAGGTCTGGGAAGAAGGTCTTCATACCGGCGACCACGGCCGAGAAGGTCGCGCCCGGCGCGGAATTGTACATCGAGGCGATGGTCGAATGGCTTCCCGTAAAATCGTAGTGGATCGTGTCGCCCTTGATCGTCATCTTGATGCGGATCGGGATCATTCCCTCGCCAGCGCCGAGATCGCGATCGATGTAGTCGACCGTCTCCCAGGTGCCGTCGGGCAGCTCCGCGAGACGCTTTCTCACGGCGCGTTCGACGTAGTCCTGAACCTCCTCCATACCGCGCATGACCTGGCGTCGCCCGTACTTCTTGACCAGCCGCAACAGTTCTCGCTCGGCCGCCTGCGTCGCCTGCGCCTGGGAATGGATGTCGCCAATGATCGATGCCGGATCGCGTGTGTTGGCCGCGATCATGTTGGCGACGTCGGAGCAGAAGCGGCCGCGCTGGAAAAGGCGCAATGGCGTGATCCGCAGGCCTTCGCGGAACATGTCGCGGGCGGTGACGTCGAAGGAACCCGGCACGGAGCCGCCGAGGTCCGACCAGTGGCCGTTCGACTGGGAGAAGCCGATCAGTTTGTCTTCGTCGAAGATCGGACGGACGAGCCGAACATCGCTGAAATGCGTACCGCCAGCATAAGGATCATTGATTGCGTAGACGTCACCGGGTGCCATATCGCCTTCAAAGACCCGGATCACCTCCTTGCATGTGTTGTGCAGTGTGCCGACATGGACCGCGATATCGTAATTGCCCTGGGCGACGGAGTTGCCATCGGCGTCGTGCAGAGCGTTTGAAAAGTCCCGGTTGTAGATGACGAAGGAATAGCAGGTGCGAAGCATCTGTTCGGCCATCTGGTCGACCGTGGTGATGAATGAGTTCTTCAGCACCTCGAAGGTTACCGGATCGAGGCCAGGGTTCGTTTCAATCAGCTTTGTCATGTCTCAGCCTTTCGTCACGATGAGAATGTTCAGGAAGCCATCGACGGTCGCGCTCATTCCCGGCGGAACCACGGTGGTGGAATCGAACTGTTCGACAATGGCAGGCCCTGTGAAAGCAGCACCGGCGCTGAGCTGATCACGTTCATACACGGCTGCATCGTGAGATACGCCGTCGAACCAGACGCCGCGGCGGCCGAGGGGCTCGGGCACATGAGGCACTACTTCGTGCCACGGTATCTCGGCTTTCGGAACGATGCCGATCGCCTTGACCGCGATGCGGAAGATCGACACCGGCGCCTCTTCGCGGCGGTAGTTGAACTCTCGTTCGTGCTCGTTGTGGAACGCCTCGATCAGCGAGCAGATGCTCTCGATCCGCGCCGGTGCCGACACCGCAAGTGAGCGCCACTGGCCCTGGTACATCATCTCGACCGTGCGCTGCAGCGCCATGTCTTCCTGCGCCACGCCCTCATGGGCCAGGCGTTCGACAGCCTGTTTTTCCATGAGAACAAACGCCGTCTGCATCTCGGCGGGCGAGACAGTCGAAGCATCGGCCATGAAGCTTTCGGAGAAATCGTGCTGCACGTCGACGAGAAGGCAACCGAGCGCGGAGGTGACGCCGGGATTGGGCGGTACGATCACGGTTGGAATCGAAAGCTCCTTGGCCACGGCCGCTCCGTGCAAAGCGCCCGCACCGCCGAATGCGACGAGTGCAAAATCGCGCGGGTCATAGCCTCGGCTGATGGAAAGAAGCCGGACGGCGTTGCCCATGTTGGCGTTGGCGACGGCGATGATCGCCTCGGCCGCTTGATGGAGTTCCATGCCGAAGGGTGCCGCCACCGTCTCCTGCACCGCCTGGGCGGCCAGAGCGGGGTCGAGAGTGATCTTGCCGCCTGCAAGGCTGGTTCCGAGACGGCCGAGCACGACATTGGCATCGGTGTTGGTGGCGGTGCGGTTGCCATTCTTGTAGCAGGCCGGACCTGGAAAGGCGCCGGCGGACTGCGGTCCGTTGCGCAAGCTGCCGCCTTCGTCCTGCCATGCCAGCGACCCGCCGCCCGCACCGATGGTCAGCACTTCGATGGAAGGAAAGCGGATCGGATATCCGAATTCAATGTACCAGTCTTTTGTGATGCGCGACTCCCCGTTCCATGCGAGCGAGACGTCGGTGCTGGTGCCGCCCATGTCGAAGCCGATCGAGTTCGGGAAGCCACAGAGATTTCCGATGAAACGGCTTGCGATCGCGCCGGCAGCGATGCCAGATCCTGCGAGCCGGGCTGAAAAATCCTTGACGCTCGCGGGTGTCATGACGCCGCCACCGCTGTGCAGCAACAGAAGATCTCGCTTGTATCCGGCCGCGGCAAGTTTTTCTCCAAGACGGGACACGTAATCGACGACGACGGGAGCGCAGACGGCGTTCGCCATGGTGGTGGAAAAACGTTCGTGCTCGAAGATTTCCGGCATGACTTCCGAGGAGATCGAGACCGGCACATCCGGCATTGCCTCCTTCAGGATCTCACGCATGCGGCGCTCGTTGGCGCCGTTGACATAGGAGTTCATGAAGCAGACGGCGATGGACTTGACCTGCCGTTTCTTGAGAATGTCGGCGGCACGGCGCGCAGCCTCTTCGTCCAGCGCTTCCAGGATCGCGCCCTCGGCACGGACTCGTTCCCGGACGGTCAGGCGGTCGCGGCGCGGGATATAGGGCTTGGCGACATCTTTATAGGTGTCCCAGAGATCTTCCTTGTTGGCGCGACGGATCTCGACAACGTCACGGAAACCCTCGGTGCAGACCATTGCGGTGCGTGGCAGGCGGCGGGTGATCAACGCATTGGTGGCGACCGTCGTACCGTGAGAAAACATCGTCACCTGCGAAAGATCGATGCGGCCCTGGTCCACGCCATTCATGATGGCTTGCATGGGATCGTCAGGCGTGGAGGCGGTCTTTTCGATGCGGATCGCGCCGCTGTCTTCGTCCATGATGCAGATGTCAGTGAAGGTCCCTCCGACATCGACGGCAACTCTAATTCGGCTCATGACAGTTCCTTCGCAAGGTCTTTGCGGGCAAAGCCCCGCCTTCGCCGCCCCTCGCCGGGGCGACGTTGCAATAAATGGTGGAATGGCCCGGATTCGTCGGGTCTAGTGGCGCGCTCTCGAGGCCGAAGGGCGGCCTGCCCGGTTCGCCGCTTCGCGACGGGTATCGGTCGGTGCGCAGCCGAACCGCGTCCGGTAGTGCTTGCAGAACTGAGACTGGTCAGCGAAACCCCAGCGGTAAGCGATCTCGGCAACGCTGCTGGTGTTGGTCACCGACATCAGCTCCTCGGCGCAAAGTTCAAGCCGGGCGTCGCGGATGAAGCCGTTGATCGACTGGTTGCTGTCCTGAAAAAGAACCTGCAGGTAACGCAGGGAGATGCCGCAGGCATCAGCCACCGCCTGCGGGCCGAGGCCGAAATTCTTCAGGTTGTCACGAATATACTGCTCGGCGCGATGCAAATGTCCGGCCCGGATCGACGAGATGCTGCTGTCCAGCACGCGATCGTCGCTCACGATCGACAGGCACAGCATTTCCAGGATGTGCCTGCCCATCATCTCACGAGCGGCTTCAGTGATCTCATCGACATGGCCGATCGTGGTGCGCACCGTGTCGAGGAAGAGCGCGGCGATGCCTTGGGTCGCATCGAAACTGAGCGCACTGAGCCGTTCGGCGGATCCGATCCGCGCCCGAACACTCGATGACGGCACCTTCAGGACCCACAGCGCGTTTGGCTTGCCATGCCAGAATTCGTAAGGCGCATCTCCCCTTTCAACGAGGAAGCCCCCCGGACCGCAATTGACGGTTCTCGACCCTTGCGAGAAATTCACCTCCGACATCTCCGGGATGGTGATGAGCAGGCTGGCGTCACGCTCGTTGAGGAAGTGGCGGCGATGGCGACGATAGCTTACGGCATCGCAGCGCATTTTAGACACGCTGACGAGCCCGAGGGAGAAGGTTTCCAGCGTACCTGAAAATTCGCGACGGTTCCGATACTCGGTGTCGAGCGGAAAATAGGCTTCGGTAACAGCGGCTTGCCAGGCATCACCACCTGCGGGACCGCCGATCGTATCGACGACGTATTTCATTCCCCGACCTTTCTGGTTGGCCCGGTTATCCCGGTGTTTTTTCGAAGATTACAGGAATCTGCCAGCGCGTATTGGTCAAAAACGAATAAACTTATGTGGCCGTTTGGTGGTTGGCTTGCTTTCCCATGCCTGCGCGAGGTTCGAGTTCCCTTGAAGCAGTCACTGTTTCATGGAAACGGTGACTGCTCCAACTCTTTGTTTTGACGCAATCCCGGACGAAAATCCGTTCACACTTTTCCTGGAATTGCTCTGGCCTGTTGCTGTCGATCGAACGGCCGCGAACATTTGCTTGCAAGCGCGCGGCTTCGTGGGCGTGCGCGCAATTTATCGAAGCGGCATCGCCACCGGCCGCATCGGCGTTCCCGTGGCGCCGCGCAGCTTGATGCAGGCACCAAAAAAGGCAAACTCATAGACCTTTTCCGCCGCCAGCTCCTCCAGCTGGGCCATTTCCAAAATAGGGACGCCGGCTTCGGCCAGGAGATAGGTGTGAACGGGGAAGAAATTCTCCGGATGTGCCGAAGGTGTCTGTTCCAGCGTCAGATTGTCGGCACCGATCATGATCACGCCGTGCTTGGCGAGATACTCGGCGCCTTCGCGATTAAGCCCCGGCGTGTTGCTGGCGAACGCCTTGTCGGGCCACAGCAGCATTTGGCCCGTACGAAGCAGGACGACATCACCGGGCTTGATCGACAGGCCCTGCTTCTTCAGGCAGCCCTCGATATCGGCCCTGCCGATCGGATGGCTCGGCGGCAACGTATCGACGCCGTGCAGAGCCGCGACATCCAGCAGAATGCCACGTGCAAAAATCGGCGGATATTTCTCCGGTCCGCATTTTTGCCAGGCGCGGCTGCCGAGATGGTCCCGCGCGGTAAAGCCGTTGAATATCTCACCATTGTAGCCGAAATGGTTGAAGGTATCGATGTGGGTCCCGCAATGGGTGTACATCGATATAGCATCGCCGGAATAACCGACGAGCTTGTTGGCTTCGGGGGTAACGCCCATGGCGTTGGCAACGATCTCACCCTGCGGCGTGTGCGTCATCCAGATCTGATATGGCTGATCGCCGGCACCAAACCAGCCGGGCATGCCGATGAAATGATCCACCGACAGATCGAACACCTTGGATGGATCGGTGCGGCTCATGATGGCCGAGCGGGACTCGGCATCGATGAGGTTCAGCATGCCGATCTCGTCGTCGCTGCCGTAGGGGCTCTTGGTGACCTTATGGAATTCGGCGTTGTAGGCAATAATTCTGCTCTTCATCGCCTCGTCGACGTAACACGCCATGCACATTGCCGTTCTCCTTGTTCTTCAGGTGGAAAACCCGACCAAAGGCTTGCCTATTCATCTGGACGGCAGCGCTATTCGCCGCGAATGACCGCTTCGGCACAAAGTGCCGCCGACAGCAGTTGCTCATCGCGCGCCGGCAGCGCCGACAGCAGGAAGCCGACAGGCATGCCGGCCTCGCCCATGCCGCAAGGTATGGAAACGCCGCACCAGTCCAGGAAATTGCCGAGCAGCGTATTGCGCAGCGTGCGCATATTGGTTTTGACGAATAGCTCGTCATCGGTTTTCAACGGCTCCATCGGCGGGGCCACGTGCGCGACGGTCGGGAAGGCGATCAGCGCTCCGGCATCCACGAGTCCAGCGACCTCCCCGATCAGCCGGGTGCGCGAAGTGATGATTTTCAGATAGTCGACAAGGGTAATCTTCGCGCCGAGCCGCGTGCGGGTCACCACGCGCGGATCCATGTCGGCTGCCTCAGGGCCGGCAAGCCGTTGCTGATGCAGGGCATAGGCTTCCGCCGTCACCAGCGCGCCATGCTTGGCCGTCAGGTCCAGAATCTCATCGAACGCGGGAATGGCAAACCGCACGATTTTGACGCCTGCCTTGGCAAGGCGGGCGGTTGCGGCCTCGAACGCGTCCGACACGCCGGACTGGACATCGTCGAACACCACATTCTGCGGGATCACGATGGTCAGTCCCTGGAGGGTGCCTCGGCCTATCGAGGGTGCCGACAAGCCGCGCATGGCGGCATCGATCCAGACGGCATCCTGTACCGTGCGGCAGAGCGGCCCCAGCGCATCAAGGCTCTGCGCCAGCGGAAAGACGCCACGCATCGAGTAGCGCCCGCGGGTGGCCTTGTATCCGACAATCCCGTTGAAAGCGGCCGGGATGCGCACGGAGCCGCCGGTGTCGGTTCCGATCGAGACCGGAACCAGACCGGCCGCGACAGCAACGCCAGAGCCCGACGAGGAGCCGCCCGGAATGCGCGGCACATCCGTACTTCTGGGGTTTTTCGGTGTGCCGTAATGGGGATTGATACCGAGCCCCGAAAACGCAAACTCGCTCATGTTGACGCGGCCGATGGCAACCATGCCCGCGGCTTTCAAATGCGAAACCACATCGGCATCGTCGAGGGCCGGCGCAGTATGGGCAAGAACCTTGGAGCCCGCCGTCGTCGCCAGACCGGTGATGTCGAACAGGTCCTTCCAGGCAACCGGAATGCCATCGAGAAGGCCAAGTGAACGGCCATCCCTGATCCGGCGTGAGGCAGCACCCGCCTCGCTCATTGCCCGGTCGCGCAACAGGCTGATGAAAACAGCCGGATCGGCATGAGCGGCAATTGCGTCGAACGTCGCCTCGGCCACTTCGACCGGGTCCACCGCACCGGACTGGATCATCACCGAGAGTTGGGCAACAGACAGGGAATTGAGTTTTTGTGTAATGACCATGCTTCCTTTTTTGAGGCGCGCTCAGGCCGCGACAAATTGCATCCAGCGGCGCACGAGATAATTGTGTTCGTCCATGGTGGTGTTCCAGACGGCAATGGAATTGGCACGCTGCCAGTAGGAGCCGCCGCTTCTGACCGCTCCCGCCTTGACCCGAAGCAATCCATCCGGTCCCGGAAGATCGTTCGCCGCCGGCAGCCCCTGGTACCAGTAGTCCCACTCGGCGGGCGTCATGTGTGCCCGGGATCGTTCCGGCGTCGACATGTAGTAGCCCTGGCGCGCGACCACGGCGCCCGGCCATCCTGACAGCCACCAGTTCAGATATTCGTAGGCCGCGTCCAGCATGCGTCCGTTCAGCCGCTTGGACAGGCATAGCCCGCCATGCCACGCGCGGTAGCCTTCCACCGGATTTGCCAGCTCCACGGGAACGCCGCGCAGATCCAGCTTGCTGATGCCGAGCGACCACATGCTTTCGATCACGGCGTCGCCGCAGGTCATCAGGTCTGCGGCATCTTCGGCAGACCTCCAGAACCCCTTGAAAAATCCGGATTTCTTGCGTGCCTCCAGAATATCCATCAGCTTGTCGATCTCCTCGACCGACATGTTGCCGAGATTTTTGAATGTCATCAGGCCCGCCGCCTGGGCTGCCAGCGCCGCGTCGAAAATGCCGATCGCCGGCTCGTTGACCAGCGCCGCGTGTCCGTGAAACTCCTCGTTGAGCAGCGCTGCCCACGAGTTCATTCGCGCGGAGTTTTTCCTTACGACCTCGGGACTGTAGGCGAAGCTGTCGAAATTGTGGGTCGTCGGCAGCATGGAAATCCAGCGCGACGGCTTTTCGTCCAAGGCAAGGTTCGGTTGTACGAAAAGCTTGGTGACCGGCGCATCGCCCTGGCCGATCCGCGCGTTCGGACCGATGCGCCCCGTCTTGGTCAGATCGGTGATTTCATCCCAAAGACCGATGCGGTCGATATCGATCGGCTGCACCGCGCGCCAGTACCAGACGATATCGAGATTGTGAAAACACTGGTCGTAAATATCATAGGTGTCCGGCTCCAGCGCCGCCTTGTGCTGCGCCGTCATGAAATCCTGATTGTCGAATTCGATGTCCATGCCGAGATCGCGCTCGGCGCCGAGCCGCAGTTCCTCCAGCAGGGAAATGGCGGTGCCGAGAATGCGAAGCTTCGGCCGACCCTCTGTGTGAACCGCTGGCGACGAAAGCGCCGATGGCTTGTGATGCTTGGTCATGGCCTCTACGCGGTCTCGGTGATGTTGGCTGCGGGTTGTGGCAGCCCGAGCCGATTGAAGGCTGAAAAGGAGCGTCGGATCAAATCGGCATCCAGTCCGTCAACAATGAAAACGATGCGGGAGCGGCGATCATCGGATGGCCATCCCGTCATGTGAACAGGGGGATGGACGAGATGCTGGACGCCGTGAATGGCGACGGGGTTGTCCTCTCCCTCGATGTTGAGGATGCCCTTGACCCGCAGAACCTTGTCGCCGTGCCTGTTGAGCAGCATGGTCAACCACAGTCCGAAAGCGGTCCAGTCGATACGCGCGTCGATGGTCATGACGAAGGAATGCACCGGCTTTTGATGGGCGCTGCCGGCTTCGCCAATGACGGACACCGGCTCCTCGCAATAAAAGCCGCTCCTTGCAGGCGCGCCCTCACCCGAACCCGATGCCCCGCTCAACAGACGATCGATATCGAAGTGATCGCCATGCGCATCGACAAAGGGAGCATCCGGATTGATCCGGCGCACGCGCTGCATAAGCCGGGCAACCGCCGGCTCGTCGGTCAGGTCGGTCTTGGTCAAAACGATCGCATCGGCGATTGCCGCCTGCCGCACCGATTCGCCATGGGTTTCGAGCTGTGCCAGGCCATTGACTGCATCAAGCGTGGTGATCACATTCGCCGCCTTGAAATGATGGCGCAGCACAGGATCGGATTTGAGGGTGGACAAAACCGGGAACGGATCGGCAAGCCCGGTGCTCTCCATGATCAGCCGCCGGAAGGGCGGCACGATGCCGCGCTCGCGCTTGGACTGCAGGTCGCGCATCGCCTGCGCCAGTTCGCCCCGGATGGTGCAGCACACGCAGCCTGATTGCAGCAGCACCATGGTGTCATCGATCCGCTCCAGCAGATGATGGTCAAGACCGACTTCACCGAACTCGTTGATCAGCACCGCTGTATCGGACAGGGCCGGATCCTGCAGCAGACGGTGCAGCAGCGTGGTCTTGCCGGAACCCAGAAACCCGGTCAGCAGATTGACCGGCGTGAAGTCGGGGAAGGCATCAGGCATCGCCGCCGCCCTCCAGCCTCTCGATCAGAGCATGAGACAGCGGATCGCAGACGCGGCCGGATATCTTTTCCGCCAGCGGCCACAGATGTCCAAGATCCTCGACCATCTCCGTCTTGCCCGTGCGGGTCGACAGAAGGAACGAGCTGCCCTGCCAGTCCGACAGGGTCATGCCGAACTCGGTGAGAATACGGCTGGCGATACGGACGCGCTTCGCCCTCTCCCGGCGGCGGTCGACACGCTCGGTGTTGCGCGTGAACACGCCCGGACGTGCAACCGCATCGGTCCAATGCTCATTGCTTCCGAGAATTCCGCACAGCGAACACATGACAAAGACCTCAGGACGGACAAGGCGCTGGCACTATCGGCCTTATTTCCGACGCGGAAAGCGCTTGGCGAAATCATCGGCGATCTCGTTCATCGTAACGAATTTGACGCCGGGATGACTGCTTATATGGGCATAGAGCCGTTCCAGCATCATCAGGACCTGTGGCCTGCCGGCGACATCGGGATGGATGGTGATCGGGAAGACCGCGTAGTCCATTTCGCGATAGACCCAGTCGAACTGCGCCTTCCACATGTCCTCGATATCGCGCGGATTGACGAAGCCATGACTGTTGGGTGACTTCTTGATGAACATCATCGGCGGCAGATCGTCGAGATACCAGGATGCCGGGATTTCGATCAGGTCCGTTTCATGGCCGCGCTTCAGCGGCACCATCCAGTCGGCGGGCTTTTTGGAATAGTCGATCTTGGTCCAGCTGTCGCCGACACGCACGTAATACGGTGTGAAATCATTGTGCATCAGCGAGTGATCGTACTTGATGCCGCGCTCCAGCAGCAGTTCGTTGGTGACGGTGGAAAACTCCCACCATGGCGCCACATAGCCGGTCGGGCGTTTGCCGGACAGTTTCGTCACCAGTTCGATGCACTTGTCGAGGACCTCGATCTCCTGTTCGCGTGTCATCGCGATCGGGTTTTCGTGGGTGTAGCCGTGGATGCCGATTTCATGGCCTGCGTCCGCCACGGCCTGCATCTGTTCCGGGAACGTCTCGATCGAGTGACCGGGAATGAACCATGTGGTCTTGATGCCGAACCGTTCGAACAATTTCAAAAGGCGCATGCTGCCGACTTCGCCGGCAAACAGGCCGCGCGAAATATCGTCTGGCGAATCCTCGCCGCCATAAGACCCGAGCCAACCGGCCACTGCATCGACATCGATGCCAAAGCTGCACAGAATTTCCTTAGCCACGTCATTTTCTCCTTGAGGTTTTCCGGTCCATGTTATGGGCTCGATGGTCTTTCAGGTCGCCGGGATGACTGTTGCCTGACCCGGGTTCCAGGCAAGCAGGATGTCCGATCCCTCGGGAAAGACGCCAGGCGGATACTTGTCGATATGTGCCTCGAGCGCGATCGCCCGCCCATCCGGCAACTCGACCGAAAGATGGGAAATGTGGCCGACGACATCGAAGCGGCTGACTTTGGCGTCGATGACATTGCCGCCAGACTGCCTGGAGATCGCAGCGCGGGTGACGCTGCTCAATGTATGAACTTCCATGGCTTCGGCCGGAATGACGACATTGACCGCGGCGCCAGGGCTCATGTCGCCATTGGCGCTGCCGGCAAGCGTTCCAAGTGGCGTGTCGACTATGGTGCGCCCGTCTTCAATGCCCCTGACCGCGCCAGTGAAGATCGTGTTGCGGCCGATAAACCGGGCAACAAACGGGGTGTTGGGACGCGTATAGAGCTGATGCGGCGGGCTGATCTGTTCGACCCGGCCCTGGTTCATCACCACGACGCGATCGGATAGCGCCAGGGCTTCCGACTGCGCATGCGTCACGAACACGAAGGTGATGCCAAGCGTCCTTTGCAGCAGCTTCAACTCGTTCTGGATGGCTTTGCGCAGATTGGCATCGAGCGCGCCCAGCGGCTCGTCCAGAAGAAGAATATCCGGCTCGACCACCAGGCCGCGGGCGAGCGCGATGCGCTGGCGCTGGCCGCCGGAAAGCCTGTCGGTTTTTTTCTCGGCAATATCGTCCAGACCAAGCTTCGAAAGCATGCGATCGACCTTGGCGTCACGCTCGGCCTTCGCCATCCCCTTGACCTCGAGGCCATAGCCGACATTGCGGCGGACCGTCATGTGCGGGAACAAGGCGTAGTTCTGAAAGATCATTGATGTCGGGCGGTCGGCAGGCCGCATGTCGTTGATGCGAACGCCCTTGACCATCATGTCGCCGGAGGAAATGCTCTCGAACCCGGCGATCATTCGCAGGGTCGTTGTCTTGCCGCAGCCCGACGGGCCGAGGAAAGCGATGAACTCGCCCTTGCTGACGGACAGGTTGAAGTCGATCACGGCTGGCGTGCCGCTGTCGTAAACCTTGCCAATCCTGTACAGTTCGAGATCGTAAATCATCGCACTCGCTTCGCAAAAAAAGGTTGGGCCGGGCAAGCAAGGCTGATCGCCCGCCCCGTCAGATATCAGGCGCTCAGGAACTCATCCCACTTCTGCACCAGGTGATCATATTCTTCCGGCCATTGGTGCCAGTAGGCGACGTTGGCCGCGCGCGTTTCGAGTGAACCGCCGTCACGCAGATCGCCTTCCTTGATGCCGCGCTCCGTGGCGCCGACCCAAGGCTTGCCTTCATACCAGAAGGCATATTTTTCCGGCGACATGACCTCTTTGATGTTGGTCGTCGGCGAATAGTAGCCCTGCTCGGAAACGATGATGCCCGGAGGACCCGACAGCCAGTAGTCGGCGTAAGCTTCGACGGCAGCCTTGTTCGGCGTGCCCTTCAGCATGGTGTTGCCGATCGACCAGCCGCGATAGCCTTCCTTGGGAATGGCGTATTTGCACGCCTTGCCCTGTGCCTTGACAGCCATGACGGCCGGCTGCCAGGCGTCGCACACGACGATTTCGCCGGAGGCGAGGAAGTTGACGAGTTCGCCGAAATCGCCCCAAAGTGCGCGGAACTGGCCGTCCTTCTTCTTGGAAATCAGGAATTTCGCAGCTTCGTCGATCTCGGCCGCCGATGCATTGCCCGGGTTCTTCACATCCGAGAGGCCAAGCGTGTTCATCGCCATCACGGCTTGGCCGAAAGCGGTCAATGGGTCGGTGTTGAGGCCAGACTTGCCCTTCCACTTGGAATCGAAAATCGCCGTCCAGCTGTTTGCTTCTTCCTCGGAAACGATGTCGGGATTGTAGCCAACGGAATCGAAGTTGAAGACCGAAGGGCACCATCCACAACGCCGTCTGTGTGTCGTCGGTCCAGATCTGTCCGACGATCTGCGCCGAGGCAGGCCACTTCGGATCGGGCTTCTTGAAGATGTCACGGATGTTCGACCAGTTCTTCAGCGCCGACGTCGCGATCGGATCGGCATTGTCGGTCATGACGACGGACGGCAGACGCTCGCCAATGGTTTCCCAGACGTCATAGTCCTTGGAGCCGGACAGGATCTTGGTCTGCGCATCCGGGAAGGTTGCCGCCGTGCCCGAGGTCGAGCCGACGCCGCTTGCCTTTTTGAAGTCGGCCAGGATGCGTTCCTGAACGGTCACCGAAAGACCGATGGTGCGCAGCTGCTCGGACGCAAGTGCTGTGCTTTGCGCATAAGCGGCGCTTGAAGACAGGAAATGCGTACCGCCTCCCATCGCAAGCGCCATGGCGCCCGCGGAACGCTTCAACAGTGAACGACGATTGATTTCTGACGAAACTGACATTGCTTTGTCTCCAGTTGTTCTTGTGTTCCCCGGAGCGTCCCCTTGTGGACACCCTGATCCGTTGCTCTGGCGAATAATTCCGAAAGGCCGTTGAGGATTTTCGGAGGACGTCGTGTGCTAGTACCGGCCCACAAGGAGGCCGCCGTCCACGACCAGCGTCTGACCGGTCATGTATCTCGCGCCGTGTGATGCAAGGAACGTGATCACGTCTGCGATTTCCTCGGGTTCGCCGATGCGCCCCATTGGAATGAAGGTGCCGGCGGCTTCGGCGCCCGCCGCGCCCAGCGAATTTTCCTCCGACAGCAGCTGGGCGGTGCGGATGTAGCCAGGCGCCATGCCGTTGACGCGGATGCCGTCACGGGCGAGTTCCACGGCAAGGGCGCGCACCAGGCCGACGACGCCGGCCTTGGCGGCGGAATAGTGCACATGCTCGTCCCAGCCGTAGGACGTCCCCATGATCGAGGAGAGCGCGACGATGGCGCCGGATCTTCGTGCCTTCATTGCGGGGACCGCAGCACGCGCAACTCGGAAGATACCCTTCAGATCGATATCGAACGTCAGGTCCCACTTGTCGTCGTCAAGCGTTTCGAGCGGCGCCTTGTGGGCGATACCGGCATTGGCAACGACTACGTCGATCCGGCCCAGACGCGCCTCCACATTGGCGACCAGCGCATCGACGGCCGACGTCGAACGCACGTCCAGCGCATGGAATTCAGCCGAACCACCAGCCATCCGGATGGCCTCGACCGTGTCGTTGCCCTCGCGCTCCAGCACATCGGTGACGACGACATGGTCGCCAAGTGCCGCGAAGGCCTTGGCTGTCGCATGCCCGATGCCGATGCCAGCGCCGGTGATGAGAACAACACGGGAAGAGAGCAGCGTGTCAGTCATGATCGTCATGTCCTCGCTCACAGCATCACGTCGCCGGAATTCGGACCGAGCGTCTGTCCGACAAACAGGCTGGCCTGCGGCGACGCAAGAAAGGCAACGGTTGCCGCCACCTCCTCAGGCTCGCCGAAACGGCCAAGCGGCAGCTCGGATGCCTTGCGGGTGCGCCATTCCTGCGACAGTTCCCGAACAAGCGGTGTGTTGATGGGCCCAGGCGCAACCGCATTGACGCGCACGCCGCGGCTCGACACCTCACGGGCCAGCGACTTGGTCATGCCAATGATCGCGGATTTGGCGGCCGCGTAATGCGAAAGCTCGATACCCCCGACCTGGCCAAGCTGCGACGCGACATTGATGACGGCGCCCTTGCCGGCCTTCAGCATCGCCGGCAGAACCATCTTCGTCATCAGGAAGGTTCCGCGGACATGCACCGCAAACATCCGGTCGAAATCCGCTATTTCGAGATTTTCAAACAGCGACTGATGCACGATGCCGGCATTGTTGATCAGCAGGTCCGTGTCGCCGAAGGCCGCCACGGCCGCCGCATGGATGGCCCTTGCGTCCACTTCGGATGAGACGTCGCCGGCGGCAGCGACAGCCTTTGCGCCAGAGACGGCAATCTCCGAAACCACCGCTTGGGCGCGCCCGAGATCGAGGTCGTTGACCAGTACGGCGTAGCCATCTGCGGCGAGCCGGATGGCTATTGCCCTGCCGATCCCGGAACCGGCGCCGGTTACGATTGCGCTCGCTGTCTCGCCGGGCATCATGCCTCCTCCTGGATGGCCACCCGGCGGGCACGGCGGATCGACAGCATCATCAGCGCCGCATAGGTGCCAAGCAGTGCGAAGGAGAACAGCGTCGTCAGCACACCGAACGCAAAGACGTTCGGATGGACCTCCACCGAGAACGTTCCGTAGATTGCGAGTGGCAACGTCAGGTCACGGCCCGACGCAAACAGGGTGCGCGAAAACTCGTCGTAGGACAGCGTGAAGGCGAACAGCATGGCCGAGAGGACGCCCGGAAAGATCAGCGGAAACGTCACTTTGCCGAACGTTTTCACCGGCGACACGCCAAGCGACCAGGAGGCCTCCTCGACGTTCTGGTCGAAGCGGTTGAGGATTGCCAGCATCACCAGGAACGCGAAGGGGTAGGTGTAGACGACGTGCAGCACGAAGGTCGTCCCCCACCAGTGCCGGTCGATACCCAGTGCATTGGCGATCAGCGCCATGCCGAGCCCGACCAGCACACCGGGCACCATCATACCGAGCACGATCAGGTAGAAAGCAAAACCGGAGCCGGTGAATTTCTTGCGGAATGCCTGTGCCGAGGTGACCCCGAGAACGGTCGAGACGATCATCGTCATCACCGCCAGGACGAGCGAGCGTACGAGCGCCTCCTCGATCGGCAACGGCGCGATGCGCGTCGGCGGCGTCATGCCAAACAGATGCTTGTACCAATAGACCGACCATTCGATGATCGGAAATTGCGGACCGCCTTCCGGTCCTGTCTGGAAGGACAGGATCGCGAGAACCACCATCGGACCGTAAAGGAACACGAGGAACAGTGTCGTGTAGATGCCAAGAACCAGCTTCGTGCCGCTTGCCTGCATGATCAGAGCTCCTTCCTGAGATCGACCACACGCAGCAGCGCAGCCACGACGATGCCCATCAGGATGGTCAGGACCACACCCGCGACCGCCGCGAAGGCCCATTTCAGCGACCCGACCTGCGTCACGATGATGTTGCCCAGGAGATTGACCTTGCGGCCGGACAAGGCCGCGGACGTCGCGAATTCGCCAAGCACCATCACGGACACGAAGATCGCGCCGACCACGACGCCTGGCATCGACAACGGCAGGATGATGGTGCGGAAAATCCGCCAGAAGCCGGCACCGAGGTCCTGCGCGGCTTCAATGACGCTTTGGTCGATGCGGCCCATCATGAAGGCGATCGGCCCGACCATGAACACGCAATAGATCTGCGTCATGCCGATAATGACCGACAGCTCGGAAAACAGCAGCACCTCGATCGGCTTGTTGATGAGCCCGACACCCTGAAGAATGAGGTTGATTGCGCCCTCCTTGCCGAGCATCGGACGCCAGGCAAGAACGCGGATCAGAAACGACGTCCAGAACGGAATGACACAGAGCACCAAGAGCACCGTCTGCACGGTCTTGTTGCGCACGAACAGCCCGACGAAGAGGGCAGCCGGATAACCGACGATCAGGGTTGCCGCCAGGACGATGAGCCAGATGCGAATTGTCGTCCAAAGCGCGCTGAGATAGGTGTCGCTGGAGAAAAACATCACCCAGCTCTTGATCGTCAGCGTCGGCGTGATCGCAAATGTGGTCTGCGTCCAGAACGAGACGTAAACCATCATCAGAATCGGCACGACGAGAAAAAGAACCATCCAGATCACGCCAGGCGCAAGCAGCCACAACGTCCTGTCGGGCATTTTCCTTGCGGGCCGGTCGGCGGACGCCGGTTCAGCCGTGGCGGCAGTCATCGCCATCGTTCACAATCTCCATTCCGCAGGCAGACACAGGACCCAAGCGCGTTTCATGCATAGACAAGTGCATTCTGGCGTTTCCAGACGAGGGCGTAGCGGCCGTGCGGCACACAGGTCTGTGGCGCGGCCTGGCTGAGATGGGACTCGACCTCGATCACGCGCCCGTCATCGAGCGAGAAAAACGAATTGATGGCCGCGCCCGAATACTCGTCGGCGATGAACGTGCCCTCGATGCGGACTTCCTCCGCTGTAACAGGGGCCGCGAGCGGCCTGACGGAGATCCGATCGTAACGGATGGCATAGGCTGGTTGACCGCGCACATCGGCCTTCTGCCCCTGCAACGGAAACCTTCCCACCGGACTGATGAAATCGTCCTTCGAGAGCTGTCCCTCGAAAAGATTGTAGCAATTGAGAAATCGTGCCACGGCCGCGGACCGCGGCCGGTTGTAGACGGTGTCGGCGTCGTCAGCCTGCGCGATGCGTCCGCGATCCAGCACGAGTACGGTGTCACCCATTGCCAGTGCCTCGGTTTCGCTGCCGGTCACATGCAGAAACGTTACGCCGCAGCGCTCGCGGATCGCCCGCAGCTCGGCGCGCATGCGCGTGCGCAAATTGGCATCGAGCGCGCCAAGCGGCTCGTCCAGCAGGACCAGCGACGGCTCGGTTATCAATGTTCGGGCCAGCGCCACGCGCTGACGCTGGCCGCCTGAAATCTGCGCGACGCCTCGGTCTTCAAGACCGGTCAGACCGACCAGAGCGACGATATCCTTGACCCTGGCGCGAACGACGGCCGAATCCGTGATTGGATTCAATTCCCGGTTCTCCAGACCGAAAGCTATGTTACCCGCGACGGACAGGTGCGGGAACAGAGCGAAATTCTGGAACACGAAGCCGATGTTGCGGCGATGCGGCGGAACCGCTTCGACGCGTTCGCCCTTGAAAAGGATGCTGCCGCTATCGGGAGCCTCGAAGCCGGCAATCACGCGTAACAGGATTGTCTTGCCCGATCCACTCGGACCGAGAAGCGAGATGTAGGCATTGTCCGGCAGCGAGATATCGATGCCGTCGAGCGCCCGCAGCGCGCCGTACGCCTTTGTCACCTGAGAGAGCTGCAAAACTGCCGCCACGATTTCCCTGCCGGTTTCTCGCAAGTAAACTGTCGCTTACGTCACCGCGTGGTGACGCGGAAACGTTTCCGCGAACGGGCAAGCCGATAGCGGTTGCGCGCATGATCTGCGCGCATTGAAGCAATCCGTTTCTTGTGGTTGTGCTCATCCACCTCGGGATGCTTCTTCCGGCATCCGCTTCAAAATTATATGACATAAATGATTTTTGTATTCAATAGGCTTTTTAGCATTTCGCTATTTTGAGCGCATCGCGTCAAATGGCTGACCGGCGCTGGCGCCTGCATCGACATTTCACAAACGGCTTTCCCCTATCGAAATGATCAATAGGCTTGTAACGGAGCAACAATTTATGCCCAGGCAATGCGAAAACGCTGCCTGTTTGGTGCAAACAGAGCCTAAATTTACGGCACGAACCTCACTCTCAAGCGCAGATTCGCTGACTGCCATGGGTTCAAAGCAAGCGCCATGCCAACTATTACGCGCGCCGAAAATTTTGGCGTTGCCACTCTGGCTTTTCAGATTTTGTATGCAAAAGTCATTATTTGTCGATGTGAAACGTTCGCAAAATAGCGTACACACAGGCATCCAATTTCCTGTTCTCATCAGGGTCAAAGACGGAGAACGCCTCTCGCCATGACACGCAGCAATGCAGGCCAGAACACGCAGCGGCGCTACGAAATTGCAGAAGATGTGCTGCGCAACAATATTAAGGACGGGTTGCTTCCTCGCGGGCTGGTTCTTCTTGAAGGACCGATCGCGGAAATCCTTCAGATCTCTCGGGCTCCCGTTCAGCGCGCACTTCTACGCCTCGAAGCCGAAGGCCTTGTCCATCGCTTCAAGGGCAGAGGTTTTCTTGTCGGCCCGCAAGGTCGCGATGTCGTGCCCAACCGCACCGACATAAAGTCGCTCGGCCTTGTCGTTCTGCAGCATGCCGATGAAGCGCTTCAGAGCCGCTCGTCCTGGGAGCGCATCTACAACACGGTCGAAGCCGACGTCGCCGGCTGCGTCGTTTTCGGCAAGTACCGGATCATCGAGATAGAAATCGCCAATCACTTCAATGTCAGCCGTACGGTGGTGCGAGACGTCCTCAGCCGCCTGCAGGAACGTGGCCTCGTGCGCAAGAACCAGAGTTCCCATTGGATGGCCGGCCCCCTCACCGCCCAGACGATCAAGGATCACTTTGCGCTCCGCCGCATGCTGGAGCCGTCGTCGCTGCTGGCGGGTGCGCCGCTCATCGACCGCGACAGACTGACAAAGCTCTTCAGCCAGCTTGTGACCCTTGAGGAACTGGATACCACCGATCACCTGAAGAACATCGAGGAGCTTCAAACGCGGCTGATCGAAACCTGCATACTGACCACGGAGAACGAGCAATTGCGCGAGCTCATTCGCAACAACCTGCTTCCCGTCGGCGCGTCCGAGCGGCTGCTGCGCAAGCTCGGGCTTCCCGGTGATCCGACGGTCATCACCGAACTGCGCCTGATTGTGGAGCTTCTCATCCGCGGTGCGGTGACAGCAGCCGCCGCGATGCTGGAAACGCATCTCGACGCGGCGATGAAACGCATGATTGCCCAGATGAAAATCGTCGCGATCATTCCAGGCCCGAGTGTGACCGCCGGTTACCTGACGCGAGTCGAGTAGCCGGACGATAACTATCTTCATGTTCACGGCGCTGAACAGCGTACCGATCACCTCATATCCTTGGTGCTCGTCTGTTCGACGGTTGGCGCGAATGCGATCCAACCGCGGCGCGGTCTCAAAAGCCAACCAGATCGCCGCCCTTCAATCCCAGTATCGCGCGGGCCTCCGACGGGGTGGCGATCTCGTGGCCGAGTTCGGTCAGGATGGCGCGGATCTTGCGAACCTGTTCGGCGTTCGAGCCCGCAAGCTTGCCGCGGCCGATATAAAGCGAGTCCTCCAGCCCGACCCGCACCGAACCGCCGAGCATGGCGGCCTGGGTGGCGAATGGCATCTGGAAGCGGCCGGCAGCCAGCACCGACCAGCGATAGTCCGAACCGAACAGCTTGTCGGCCTTGTGCTTCATGAAGGTGAGATTGTCCATGTCGGGGCCGATGCCGCCGAGAATGCCGAAGATCATCTGGACGAAGAAAGGCGGCTTCACCAGGCCGCGATCGACGAAATGCGCCAGACTGTAGAGATGGCCGACATCGTAGCATTCATGCTCGAACCTGGTGCCGTGGCCGTCTCCGAGCAATTTCAGGATGCGCTCGATGTCGCGAAACGTGTTGCGAAAGATGAAGTCGTCAGTGCCGCGCAGATACGGTTCCTCCCACTCATACTTCCACGACGAATAGCGGTCGGCGAGCGGGTAGATGCCGAAATTCATCGAGCCCATGTTGAGCGAGCACATTTCCGGCTTGGCCAAGAGAGGAGCGGCCAGCCGCTGCTCGACGCTCATGTTGAGGCCGCCGCCGGTGGTGACGTTGATGACCGCGTCGGTCGCCTGCTTGATGCGCGGCAGGAACTGCATGAACACCGCCGGGTCCGGCGTTGGACGGCCATCCTTCGGATCGCGTGCGTGCAGATGCAGGATCGAGGCACCTGCCTCGGCCGCTTCGATCGACTGGCGGGCAATGTCGTCCGGCGTGAAAGGCAGCGCATCCGACATGGTCGGCGTGTGGATGCCGCCGGTGACGGCACAGGTGATGATGACTTTCTTCGACAGGTCGGCCACGGGCTGGTCCTTTCCTTGCACGGGAAGCGACGATTGTTCTACTGGTCCTGAAAGGCTACGCGCCGGCGTGTGGGCACCAGCGAGAGGCCGGTCTTCGACGCGAGGATGCCCCATAGCCCTTTCGGGGCTTTCAGCATGACGAGGATGGCGACCGCGCCGAGGATCAACAGGTAGGTGGTTCCGAGGTCGGACAGGGTCTCGCGCAGCAGGAAGAACAGGATCGTGCCGACGATCGGGCCTTCGATGGTGCCGATGCCGCCAATGACAGCGATGAAGATGACATAGGCCGTCCAGTCGTTGACACTGAAGGCGGCATCCGGCGAGATGCGTAGCTTCTGCAGGAAGATGAAGGCGCCCGTCATCGAGGTCAGTCCGGCGACTGCGACATAGACGAAAAGCTTACTGCGCCAGATGTCGATGCCGAGGCTTTCAGAGGCGATCTCGCTGTCGCGCAGCGCCGTCAGCGCCAACCCCATGCGCGAGCGCAGCAGCAGGATGACGAAGGCCAACGCCGCGAGGGCGAGCGCCAGCGCCGTCCAGTAGACCAGCATTTCGCGCACGTCGCGGTTGGCCGCGATGCCGGTGACGACGCTCGCGGTGAGGCTGGTTCCAGAGCCGCCGCCGAGCACCGAGAGCTGGGCGAAACCGAGACGGAAGACTTCGGCCAGGGCCCAGGTGCCGATGGCAAAATAGGCGCCCTGCAGGCGAAACAGCAGCGGTGCGAGTGGAATGGCGATCAGTGCGCCCAGCACACCGGCGAGCAGGATCGCCAGCAACGGATGGACGCCAAGGAACATGGCGAGCGCAAACAGCGCATAGCCGCCGAAGCCGACATAGGCCTGCTGGCCGACAGAGACCAGGCCGGTATAGCCGGCAAGCAGGTTCCAGAGGCTGGCCAGCGCGATGAAGGAATAGATCTCGCCTAGCAGCCGGATGTTGGCGCGATCCGCCCACCAGGGTGCCGCGACAAGGCCGACAAGAAGGACAAGGGTTGCAATCGCGGTCACCCGGCTGGTCGCGGTGGAGCGCTCGATCGAGAAACCGGCGTGCATCAGTCCATCCTCGGGAACAGGCCTTTCGGCCGCAGCGCAAGCACCAGGAAGAAGACGAGATGGCCGGCAAGGATCTGCCAGCCTGGCGAGATCTGCGCACCGATCCCCTGCGCGACGCCAAGCACGATGCCGCCGGCGAGCGTGCCCCACAGATTGCCGAGCCCGCCGATGATGACAGCCTCGAAACCAAACAGCAGCCGCGTTGGGCCGGATGACGGGTCGAAATTGGTGCGGATGGCGAGGAAGATGCCGGCGATCGCCACCACCCCAGCCGACAGCGCCATCGCCATGCCGAAGATATGGCGGCGGTCGATCATCATCAGCTGCGCGATCTCAGCGTCATCGGAGGTCGCGCGGAAGGCTCGGCCGAGACTGGTCCGGTAGAAAATCCATTCGAGACCGAAAATGAGCAGCACCGACACCGCGAACATGAAGAGCGGCAGGATGCCCAGGCTCAGGCCCGGCAGCACCTGGATGCTGGCCGTTTCCAGCGCACCGGCGGCCAACCGCCGACTGTCGGCCGTAAAAGTCGCCAGCAAGCCGTTCTGCAGGATGACCGAGATGCCGAAGGTGACGAGCAGCGGCGACAAGAGATCCTTGCCGATCGTCGGGTTGAGCAGCAGGCGCTGCAGGCCGTAGCCGATCGCCGCCATGAGCGGTACGACGATGATGGCCGACGCCAGCGGGTGAAGGCCGGTCGCGTGCACCACGACCAGGGCGATATAGGCAGCGAGCACGATCAGATCGCCATGGGCAATGTTGACCAGCCGCATGACGCCGAAGATCAGCGACAGGCCGGCGGCGAACAGCGCATAGAGCCCGCCGAGCAGCACGCCCTGGACGATGGCGTTGACCCAGTCCATCAGCGATGCATCCCGAAATAGGCGGCGGTGATCGCCGCGCGGTCATGCTCGGCGGGACGGCCCGCAAGCGATACCTTGCCCTCTTGCAGGCAGACGAATGTCTTGGCGACGCCAAGCGCCCGCGAGACGTCCTGCTCGACCAGGATGATCGAGACGCCGGTGGCGGCAATTGGGCGCAAGGCGGCGTAGATATCCTTGATGACCACCGGTGCCAGCCCAAGCGAGATTTCGTCGAACAGGATGATGTCGGGATTGGCCATCAAGGCACGGCCGATGGCGACCATCTGCTGCTGGCCGCCCGACAGCGCCGTGCCGGGTCTGCGCCGCCGCTCGCCAAGGATCGGAAACAGCTGGTAGACCGCGTCGAGCGTCCAGCGGCCGGGTTTGGCGCGCTCGCCGCCGATCACCAGATTCTCCTCGACGCTGAGCGAGCGGAACAAGCGGCGCCCTTCCGGCACCAGGGCGATGCCGCGCCGCGCGATACGGTCAGGCCGCTCGCCGCCGATCGGCTCGCCGCGCAGCAGCACCATGTCCGAGCTGCAGGGCACCAGCCCGGTGATCGCCTTGAGCAGCGTCGATTTTCCGGCTCCGTTGGCGCCGATAAGCGCCAACACCTCACCGGCCCCGAGCTCGAGGTCAACACCGAACAAGGCCTGGAAATCGCCATAGAAGGCCTTGAGCCCACATATGGCGAGCAGTGTTTCAGCCATGCACGGCCTCCGCATCCAGACCCATGTAGATTTCGGCGACCTGCGGGCTGGCCATGACCGCGCGCGGGTCACCGTCGGCGATCTTCCGGCCGAAGTCGATCACCACGATGCGGTCGACCACGGCAAGCAGGGCGTTGACGACATGCTCGATCCAGATGATCGAGACGCCGGCGGCGCGCACCTGCCGGATCGCCTCGACAAGGTCCAGGCATTCCGGTTCGGTCAGCCCGCCGGCAATCTCGTCGAGCAGAAGCAGCTTGGGATCACTTGCCAAGGCGCGAGCCATTTCCAGGCGCTTGCGTTCCAACAACGTCAGCTGGCCGGCGAGCACATTCGCCTTGCGCCGGAGACCGGTAAGTTCGAGCACCTCTACCGCCCTCGCCTCGCTGTCGCGCTCCGATGCCTTGCGGCCGAAGGCAGCACCCACCAGGATGTTCTCGTAGGTCGTCATCCCGGCAAAGGGATGCGGAATCTGAAAGGAACGGGCAATGCCGTGGTGGCAGCGCTGGCGTGCCGGCATGCGGGTGACATCGGTGCCGTCGAAGTCGATCGTGCCGGCGTCGGCCAGCACGGTGCCGGCGATCAGGTTGAACAGGGTGGTCTTGCCCGCGCCGTTGGGGCCGATGATGCCCAGGGCTTCGCCCTTGGCAACCGACAGCGTGACATTGTCCGTAACCTGCAGGGCTCCGTAGCGCTTGCTGACGCCGTTGACAGCCAGGATGGGCAAAGTGAGTTTCCTTCAAATGAGTGCGGCAGCGACCGAGCCGGAGCACGGCCGCCGCCCGAAGCTTACAGAAGGACGAGTTCGCCGCCGACCGCAATTTCCGGCGCCTGGGTGTTGGTGGTGATCACCAGTTCCAGCTTGTCATCCCTGCGGTGCCATTGGCCCGCGACGAGCGGTGTCTTGGAGACGTTCTTCACCGGCCCCTTCGACCAGTCGATCGTGCCGACGATGGTCTTCAGGCTGGTGGCGCGGATCGCCTCGACGATCGCGGCCGCGTCCTCCAGATCGGCCGCGCGCTTGACCACGTCCGCCACCACTTCGAACAGCGCATGGCGAAAGCCGATCGGCTGCGTCCACGGCTTGCCTGTCGCGGCGGTGTAGCCATTGGCAAGGGCTTTCGAGGTCATGCCGTCGAGCGATGAGACGAAGGGATGGTTGGGCGACCACCATATCTCGGAGGACAAGCCGTTGCCGCGCTCGCCCAGCGCCGCCACGGCCGAGGGGAACAGCAGAGCCTTGCCGACGGTGACGATCTTTGGCTTGAGACCTTGCTGGCCAGCCTGCGCCCAGAAGGTGCCGAAGTCCGGCGGGATCATCACGCCGGTGATGATTTCGGCATTGGCGGCCTTGAAGGCCGATATCTGTGCCGAGAAATCGTCGCTCAGCGGTTGATAGCGGCCCGGATCGGTGAGCGCGAAACCGCCTGCCGCGAGCGGTTTGGGGAAGCCGAGCTCGGCGTCGCCCCAGGCATTGCCATCGGCATCGTTGGGGAACAGCCCGCCGACTTTCTTCTCGACGCCGGGATGGTTCCACAGCGCGGTAAAATTGGCGATGACGTCTTCCAGCCCCCAGAAGAAATGATAGGTCGACTCGAAGCCCTTGTCCGGCTTGCCGCCGCGGCCGAAGAAGTAGGGCTGCCAGGGGCAATCCGTGGTGATGCATGGCTTGCCGTTGATCTCCGCCTGGTCGGAAACCGGATTGGTCGTGTCGGGCGTCGCGGCGCCCAGCAGGATGTCGACCTCGTCCTTGAGGATCAACTGCGAAGCGACCTCGGCGGCGCGGTTCGGGTTCGACTGACTGTCGCGGACGATGATTTCGACCGCCCACGACTTGCCATTGTTCTGCAGTCCGCCGGCGAAGGCCTTGTTGATGCCGCCGACGATGTAATCGTCGGCTTCCGCGAAACCGGCAAGCGGTCCGGTCTTCGGGCTGACATAGCCGACCTTGATGGTCGGCGTGTCGGCATAGGCGCGCGTCATGCTGAGGATTGCCGGTGCGGCAAGCGCCGTCCCGGCCGCAGTCTTCAAAAAGTTGCGGCGCGTGACCTTATGCTCCGCGCCGGCTGCTTTCATCGTCTTCACCATGGTCTCCTCCCGAGCCTGTTGGCGTTGATGCGAAATTTCTCAGATAGGAAAATACCGTGCCCCGCAGCCCACCGGCCTGTTCGTCGGTCCAGTTGCGAAACCCTTCGCCCGACTTCATGCCGAGCCTGCCCGACGCGACGAGATCGCTAAGGTAAGGCGACGGCTCAGGCGAGCGGTTCAAATGCTGGAGAACCACATTGTGGATGTCGAGCGTCAGATCGGTGCCGACGAGATCGGCATTCTCGAGCGGACCGAGCACCGCGAGCCGCCGGCCGAAACTGGCCTTGACGACCGTGTCGACGGTCTCTGCATCGGCGATGCCCTCCGCAACGATGGCGATTGCCTCGCGCCACAGCGCGTGCTGAAGCCGGTTGCCGACAAAGCCTGGAACATCCTTCCTCACATGCACCGGTGTTTTGCCCACCGACGACAAGAGGGCGATCATCGCGGCGATCGCCTCGGGTGATGTATCGGGGGATCCCACCACTTCGACCAGCGGCACCAGGAAGGGCGGATTCCACCAATGTGTACCGAGAATACGCGCGCGTGTTTCCAGCCCTTCGGCGATCTGGCCGATCGGAATGACCGATGTGTTGGAGGCAAGCAGCGCCGATTTCGGCGCCAGCCGAACCAACTCGGCAAAGATCGAGCGTTTCAGCTCAAGCTTTTCCGGCGCCGCCTCGATGACGATATCGGCAACGGCGACGGCCTCGGCGAGATCGGCGTGGCCGGACACGTTGCGTTCCGAGCCGATCCCGAAACCCAGGTCAGCGAGGTTTTTCGCGATGCGCGACTGCAGCGTATCAAGAGCCATCGCTTGCGCGTCGAAGACGCGGACGCGATGGCCGGCCCTTGCAAAGACCTGAGCGATGCCATGGCCCATGAGGCCGGCGCCGACGATCGCGATGGTTTGCTTGGCTCGGGTCATGCCTCAGCCTGCCGTATAGCCGCCATCGGCGTAAAGCGTGTGGCCGGTGTAGAAATCCGACGCCTTCGAGACCAGAAACAGCAGGGGCCCGGCCAGGTCCTGAGGCTCGCCGAGGCGGCCCTTGGGTACGCGCGCCAGAAACCCCTTGCGGACAGTTTGGGCGTTTTCCGTATCCTCGAACATCCAGGCTGTCAGCGGCGAGCGGAAGACGGTCGGCGCGATGGCGTTGACTGTGATGCCGGTCGCCCCCCACTCGCAGCCGAGCGCCCTGGTGATGCCGTCGACGGCGGCCTTCGACGCGCAATAGGCGGTGTATCCGGCGGGATGGCCGAGCAGGCCGCGCGCCGAGGACATCAGCACCATCTTGCCGCCCTCGCCTTGCGCCAGCATCTGCTTGCCGGCGGCGCGCGCCATCAGCCAGGATTGCGTGACGTTGGCATCCATCACGTCCAGGAACCGGGCCGGCGCCATCTCGGTGATTTTCGCGACGTCGTTCTTGCCTGACGCAACGACGAGAATGTCGACTCGGCCGAAACGTTCGACCGTCTTCGATATGATCGCCTCGCAGGCGGCCTCATCGGACGGGCGAGCATTGATCGCTTCGACCTCGGCGCCGAGTTCACGACACGCTGCCGCCGTGTCCTCCAGGGCCTTTGCGCTGCCCGCAACAATGGCGAGTTTTGCTCCCGCTCCGGCAAGGACCTGCGAGGCCAGTGCGCCGAAGGCGCCGGATGCGCCCGTGATGATTGCAACCTCGCCGGCAATGTCGAACAGCGACAGTGGTTTCTTTAGAAAGTCGCTCATGGCTTCCCACCTCTGGTCTTCAGGTCGCTCATGGCTTCGCATTCCTGGTCTTCAGGTCGCTCATGGCTTCGCATTCCTGGTCTTCAGGTCGCTCATGGCTTCGCTCCGGGCGGATAGGGAAATGACGACCAGCATCGTGCAGACATGGTTCGTGCGATTGACGATCTCGCGCACTTCGCCTGGTGCGATGGTGCAGGAATCATATTTCTGCAGGACCGTCTCGACGCCATTAGCGATCACCGTCATTTGCCCCTCGAGGACGACGTAGACTTTTTCGAACGGCGTCGAGTCCGGCCCTGCTCCACCCCACGGAAGGAATTGCGACAGGCCGACCCACTGGTTCTCCGGGCCGCCTGCCTCGAAGCCCTGGAGACGAAGCCCAACAACGTCGCGATGGTTGGGCGCCAAGTAGGGCTTTGCGTCGGCAAAGCGTTTGGCAAGCATCAGAACGCCTCGCCGGGCTCGATGCGGTATTTCTGGCCTTTGTCGATCATCGCCACTAGGCGGATAATGCAGCCATCGCCGCGGTCCCAGTTGATCGGGAAGAAGGCGAAGGTGCAGCGCTTGCCGGTGACGGCATCGAGATCGCCGCCGACATTCTCGATGCCGAGGATGCCCGCCTTGAATATCTTCTGGTGCACCGGCTCCCATTCGGGGAAAGCATCTTTCCAGTCGATGCCGCCCGACCACTGCTTGTACTCCTCCGCCAGATGCGGCAGCAGCGGACCGTTGCGCTGCGGCCCGATGGCGGTGGCCAGCGGATGGTCATTGGCCTGGGTGTCGTGCCCCACCACCTTGACGCCCTTCTCGATCATCCAGTCGGCGGCCGAGGGCACGAAGCCCGGGCAGTAGGGGAAATAATCGCCGTCTTCGTAGACCTTGTGCCAGCCGGTGTTGATGATCAGCACGTCGCCCTTGCGGATTGCCTTGCCGCAGGCCTTTTCGAGGTCGTCTGCGGTGATCTGTTCCCACTTGTTCTTCGGCAGCGACACGACGATGCCGGAGCCGAAGAAATGCGGCAGCGGCACTTCGTCGATGAAGGGGGTGCCCTGCACGACATGCGCCGGCGCGTCGATATGCGTCGTCACATGCATGGTCGTGGTGATGGTCTGCGACAGCACGCCGGACTTGGCCATGTAGTCCATGCGCTCGATGCGGACGTCGCGGAAATAGGGCCAGTTCGGGCACTGGTAGCCGAAACGATGCGACAGATTGTAGAATTCGATGCCCATCGGATTGTCCAGATTGCTCTGGAATTCGATGCCGCGAACCGTGATCGTCATGACAAAATCCTCCATCCCCCACCGAGGCAGGGCCAGGTCTGCAGATTGAAATATGGAAAGCTCCTCCCGAGTTTCCTGTACTGCAATTTGATACATATGTACCGTATCGCAGTCAAGCTGTATCATGATACGGTTTACGAAACCCACAATGAGGCTGGCGCGCCCAGGGTTTCCGTGGCAAACGCCAGACTTCGGAGAGTTGGAGCAGGACGATGTCGGAAGCCGATACAGCCGAGGCGAGGAACGGCATTCAAGTCATCGCGCGCGCGGCATCGGTGCTGCGGGCGCTGAAGGGTTCGCAGACCGGGATGAGCCTCGGCCAGATCGCCGAACGGGTCGACCTGCCGAGATCGACCGTGCAGCGCATCGTCGGCGCGCTTCAAGCCGAGCGGCTGGTGATCGCTTCGAGCGCCGGCTCAGGCATAAGGCTCGGGCCCGAGTTGCATTCGCTCGCAGAATCCGCCCACTACAACATCGCGGAAACCATCCGGCCGCTGCTTCAGGACCTGTCGCGCGATACCGAGGAGACCGTCGACCTGTCGATCCTGCGTGGCAACATCCTGATCTTCATCGACCAGATCGCTGGCACGCAAAGGTTGCGCGCGGTTTCCTCAGTCGGGGAAACGTTCCCGCTGACGACAACCGCGAACGGCAAGGCCTGCCTGGCGCTGATGGATGACGACGCGGTGGAGCGCTTCGCGCGCGGCGAATGGGCGCGCGCGGGCATCAAGCGCGACATGCGTGGCTTCATCGAAGAAATTGCGCAAGTCCGACAGCACGGTGTCGCCTTCGACCGCGATGAACATACATCAGGCATTTCGGCGGTCGGTATCGCCTTCAAGGACTGGAAGGGGGACTTCTACGGCGTGTCGATCCCGACGCCGTCGACGCGCTTCAAACAAGGCGAGGCCGGCCTCACGGCGGCTATCCTGAAACTGCGCCACGACATAGAAGCGCTGACCGGGGGATGATTTGTGCGCTGGGGCCACCCCGAGCCCGCCGTGACCAATTCCGATCATACCGTCACGCCGCCGCGACAAGCCAAGCCGCTTCACACTTTTCCTGAAATTGCTCGGGTGCCCGGTTGCCGGAGCCTTTGCCGACGAGACCTGACCGCCTCCAGCAGCTCGCGCTCGCTGGTGCGAGCATTTCGAAAAATGGACACAACCATCACCGCCAAGATTTCGGCGTCCGGGTCCAAAGGGTCGAGCTTCTCATCCGAGCAGACCTGTTCGAACACGCGTTCGCAAATAGCCAGATCGTGAGGGCTCAGGCAGGTGCGATTGAAACGTCGACGCAGCATCTGTGCGAACCTTTCAGGGCCCGCCCCTTACTTGCGGCGGGCTTTGCTGATGAACCGCTGACGCGATGCAATTCTCAAGCGAAAATATCGTCCACAGTGTATTGGAATCAGTTACCTGTTGCCTGATGATTCCTCTGTTAGGAGTCCCAAAATCACCGCACACTCGCGAGCTCTATACTGCCCAGCAATCATAAGCTGGTAGTAATCTCGCCGTTTGTTTTCCGGGACGTGAAAACCGCGCCGAAATTCCGCCGCCTCTTTCGGAGTTCGAGTGCATCCGAGCTTACTGGCGGTGACTTTCAGACTCGCCAGTGAGCATCCGATCCTTTCCGCAATAACCTTCAACGGCTCGTTGTTACCGTATCCATCAAGAATTATCTTGCGCCGAGCTTCGCTGTTGAGTTTTGTGTTCATTTCGCGGCTTCCTCAACTCCTAGTTCACGATGCCAGATTCTATATGCATCGAGTTGAAGAGTGTCGTTAGCTTCGCATCCATAAACTTATCTCGGAATGCATTTCTTACTGCAATCCAGCGGATCGCCGTTTCGGTCGACTCGAGTTCCGCCAGTCTTGCCAGATGGCTGAAATACACCACATGATTGAGAGGGGCATGGGCATACCCGATTCGGATATGGCACCACGCGATGGATACTAAGAGGCAAGACGAGGCCCCAGCGAGGCAGCCGCGGGACCGTGATAGGCGTCGCTGGCCGCGCGAAGGTCAACCCCACGATGAGGCCGCTCCATCGCTCGTGCCAGTGCTCGAACCTCTGGCCTTCTCAACGCTCGAACTGGCGCCACGCGATCAATTCGCCGCTTGGCAACTGCATATGGCGCCGCTTGTCGATGTCAGATTGCCGGATGACAAATCGCCGGACGATGGCTTTCCCGCCTCCCACACAGCTTGGAATCTCGGTGGAATGCTGATCGTTCAGCAGCGCGCGCCGGCACATAGCTACATCCGTTCGGCCGCCAAGCTCCGATCCAGTTCAATCGATCATTGGTATATCGTCTTGTCACGCACTGGCCGGTCGTGGACGGAGGTCGATCGCCGCGTTGCGGAGACCCAGTCAGGCAAATTGGAGATCAGATCGCTTGGCTACCCGTTTCGAGGGAGGGTAACGGACTCGGAAAGTCTCTTCCTCTATCTGCCGCGCGATTTGTTCTCTGATGCGGCATCAACCCTCGACGCAAAGAACAATTCAATTCTGTCCGGCAACTTTGCCGACCTCTTGGCCGACTACGTCAATAGCGTCGAAGCAAGACTGCGCAGTCTCACGGCTGAAGATCTGCCCCGCATCGTACACGCAACCCGCAGCATGATCATTGCCTGCCTCGCGCCTCCGGCGGACCATGCTGCGGCCGCCGAACAATTGGCGAGCGTCGGGCTGATGGAGCGAGCGCGTCGATACGTCCAAAACAATCTGGATGCGGCTCATTTGACGCCGGATTCAATGTGCAGGGCTCTCGGCGTATCACGCTCCCGTCTCTATCAATTGTTCGAACCGAGCGGGGGTGTTCTCCACTACATACAAAGTCGCCGACTTCTGGCAGCCCATGTTGCGCTCAGCGACCCGGCGGACAGTCGGCGAATTGTTGATATTGCTGAGACCTTCGGGTTTAGTTCAGCGGCTAATTTCAGCCGGGCATTCAGCAAGGAATTCGGTTACAGCCCCCGAGAAGGCCGCAGTACCATGATGTTGCCGCGCCCCGCCCACTCTGTTTCGCTTGCTGAACGCGAGAAGACCTCTTCCTTTGAAGGTTGGCTCAAAGCGCTCGGAAGCTGAGTGCAGGACCGGCGATGATCGAGATTGAGCGGGCTCAACACAGGGCCGAGCCAGCCGTGTCATGGGCGAGAATATTTCGTGTCCCGTCCACCACGCCGTCAATCATATAGCCAATTCCCGCCAATTTTCGATTTAGTAACCAACTGGACTGTTCATCGTTGTCGCCGCCAACCGCAGCGGAGCATACATTGCAACTACGCCGCGTCGGCACTTGTTAAGACTGCAAGTGGAAAGTTTGCCAAGTCTGGCGGTTATGCTATTTCTACATTTGGGGGACGTGGATTCGCACCGAGGTGGTTCTTGCACCCAGAGGCATCAGGCGTCGGCTCGGAGAGTGAGGGGCCTTCCTCAAGCGATGCTCCGCGTCCGGGCGAAGCGCTTCTCGCTGACCTTTTGGCGAACACGACCGAACTCTTGTCGTTCTATGACCGCGACTTCTGTCTCACACACTACGCAACCAAGCTCAAAGGCGTATACGGAGGCGTGGTGGCGACGGGCGCCGCCATCTGGGCGATCTACCCGAGCTTCCTCGATGCGAGGTGCCGCGACGAATTTCTTCGGGTGTTCCAGGGCGGCTCTCCGGCAAGCATCGACTTGCCGCCATCATCGGGCGAAGCGCCCCGGTCCGTTTTCGTCTTCGGCACCGCAAATGGTGTGGGGATCATCGAATCAAGGAAGCATGGCGGGCGAAGCGCGGCGGAGGAGCAGGAGCATGGAATTCTGCTCCATCTGGCGACGCATGACGTGCTGACTGGACTGCAGAATCGGCGGCGATTCGGCGAGCAGTTGCAGCAGGCCCTGGCGACCCTCGGTGAACCAAAGCCGAAAGCCGCCCTGCTGCAGATCGACCTTGACGATTTCAAATCGGTCAACGATACGCTCGGCCATGGAGCGGGCGATACGCTTCTTCAGCTGGCTGCGGGCCGTATCCGCGACGCGCTGCAGGACGGCGAATCCGCGTACCGGTATGCCGGCGATGAGTTCGCTGTCATCCAATTGGGAAGGGAGCAGCCAGCAGAGGCTGAGCGCCTCGCCGGGTCGCTGGTCGACGCCTTCAAGATCCCCTTCGTCATCAACGGCATCCCCGTCTTCGTCGGCTCGAGCATCGGAATTGCTTTCGGGCCGGAACACGGGACCGATGGCGAGCAGTTGATGAAAGCCGCTGACATTGCTCTTTACGCAGCCAAGACAGATGGACGCGGTTGCGCTCGAACATTCAACCGCTCGATGCTGCTCTTACTCGAGCAACGCGAGAATCTGAGGCGCAGCCTTCGAACCGCGCTGGAGCGGGGCGAGCTTTATCTGGAGTATCAGCCGCTCATTCGCCCTCCCGCGTCGGTAATCGGTTTCGAAGCGCTGTTGCGGTGGCGGCACCCCGAGGTCGGAATCATTCCTCCCGGCGTGTTCATACCGATCGCCGAAGCCGACGGCCTGATGGATCAGATTGGACGATGGGTGCTCGAGGAAGCCTGTCGCCAGGCATTGACCTGGCCTTCCTCGCTGACAGTCGCAGTCAACCTCTCGCCGGCTCAGTTCCTTAGCGGCACGCTGACAGACACGGTCGCTCAGATCATCGATGCAGTTGGAATCCGGGCAGACAGACTTGAACTTGAGATAACGGAGACGGTTCTTCTTGAGAAGACGATCGACAATATCGACACGTTAAATACTCTGAATGTCTTAGGAATACGAATTTCGCTCGACGATTTCGGAACATACTATTCGTCGTTGAGTTACCTCAAGAACTTTCCATTCGACACATTGAAGATAGACCAATACTTCATTGCAGACCTAGACACCGACCTCAAGAGCCAGACGATCGTGCGATCGATCATAAGTCTGGCGCACGGCCTGGGAATAAGCGTCACCGCCGAGGGGGTCGAGACGTCGGTACAGGCACGGTGGCTGATCAAGGAGAACTGCGATTGCCTGCAGGGCAATTTCCTGGGTCGGCCGCTCGGAGCCGAGGCGACCAGCGATTTCATCAGGCGGTCCCCGCTGAGAGTGGTACGCGCGATGGAGGCAAATCGGGCGGTCTAGCGCCTTGCACTCTTTGTTAACGGTGAAATGGAGATTTGTAGAAACGATCGAGGCAGATACCGCACAATTCTTCGAGTCGGTGCGAGACTGGCTCATGATGGGCGCGGTGAAATTTTCCATCTCGGAGGTCATGGCTCAACCAGGGCTCATATCGACGAAACAAGGGAATATGCCGATGGGACCTGTTCAACATGACCTGGCTGGCGAGCCGACGTTTGAGCCCATGATCCAGGTCGACATGGAAATCAAGGCTTTCGTCTCCGCTTGGAGACACTGCGACTATGTCTCGACATACATGGCGCGGATGATCAGTCAAAATAGATCAGACTCGGTCCGGCATTCAAATCTCTTTTCCTCTGCCTTTAACGAACTGCTGGAAGTCGCCTTTCGCACGCGCCTTGCCGACGGCGAATTGGCGTGCAGGGTGTCTCGCCATGGCGCCACGGATAGGATCGAGCTGACATTCCCTTGCCTGCCAGGGGAGCGCCAATTCTACCAAGAGGCCCTGTCGCAAGTCGCAGCATTCGAGGCCAAGGAGCGATACCTTAACTCGGTGTCTGGGGATCTTGCGCCCAGCCGGGAGATGGTCCTCCTGGAACTGGCTGTCGACTACAACGCGACACTCTGGGTCGAGGAAGCCGACGGCGATGCAATCAAGCTTGTCGTGGATCTTCCGCTTGAGGGCCAGTAAAATTGGGCCCGTACGACCTTCTCCCGCGCTTCAAGGCGCAATACGACGCGAACAACCAGGAGTTCTCCATATCGGGGGTGGTCCGGCCTCAGGCGATCGATGAGCTTGGCCCCAGCATAGCATTGCTTCGCGATGCGATCGGTCGTGTGCGCGGCGTTCTCTATGTCAATGTCAGACGCCTGACGCAGATGAACAGCGCTGCGTTTCACGCCTTTTCGAGGATCATCATCGATGCCTGCCGCGCTCGCCCTGATCTCAAATTCGTCGTCATCACGTCAAGCGTCGTCGGATGGAGTTCGCGAAAATTCCGTCGCTTGAGCGGAATCGAACCGAACATCACGGTCGAGGAGTATGACAGTCAATTCTATCCGGGGCAGGGCTTCCTCGAGGAAGGCGCGTTCGTTCCGATCCTGCGCACGCAAACAAAGATGACCTGGCGCCACGAGCGCGCAATCTTGCCGCGACACGGCATGAGGCCCGGGATCGTCATGGCCGACATCTGTTGTGGGATCGGAGATTTCGCCGTGCTCGTGCAGAAGGAGTTCCAGCCGTCGCGGATCGTCGCCCTCGACCACTCCATGTCAAGCCTCAGCTATGCTCGACGCGTGATGAAGGAGTTCGATATCCGGGGCATCGAGTATACCTATGGCGATGCATCGGAGATGCTGCTCGACGAGGCGCAGTTCGACCTGGTCACCTGCCGGCATTCCCTTCAAATCTTCAATCGGCCTGAACTCATCCTCAAGGAGCTCTACCGCATATGCAAGCCGGGCGGGCGGGTCTACATTACCAACGAGAAGAATTCGCATTGCCTCGGCGAGCCGCGCGCCGAAAGCATTCGTTGGACCTACAACGAGGTGGCGAAGCTGTTCAGGCATTTCGAGATGGACGTCGAGCTCGGGCCCAAGAGTCGGCGATACCTGGTCGAAGCCGGGTTCGAAGATATACGTGTGGAGTCGTTCATGGTCACTAACCTTGACGGCGATCCGCAGGACTTCGCCGATGTCATTGTGGCCTGGGCGGATGTCTATGCGGGCGAGATGGCGACCCGACGCGGCGACGGACCGGAGTTCATCGCACGGTTCCGGCAGGGCTTCCAGGACCACATTTTCGCTGCACTCCACCCCAAGGGTTACGCGGGTTGGCCGATCTGGGTCGCATCGGGGCAACGGCCACAATGAAAGCCGACAATGAGCCCACACCGCGCTTCGGCCTGCGCTCCTTTCGAGCGAAATTCGTATTGGTCGTTGGCGGCGCCGTCCTGTTCGACCTCCTGCTGAGCGGCGGTCTGGCGCTTTGGAACGTTCAAAAGCTGTCGCGCGATGCCACATCCGAAGTCGGTGAGGGCCTGACGACCGCAAACCAGGAATACATTCGTTCCTATGCGCAATCGACGGCGTTGAGCGTCGACCTGTTGCTCGATCGGGTTCATGGCGACGTCAAGGCGCTGGCCGGCGTGCTGCAGGCCCAGATCGACGATCCGAGTAGGCAGCAACAGGTCGGAGCGACGCTTTCGCATCAGGCGCCCGGCTCCGTGAAGATCGTCTACGACGCGCAGGGCAATTGGGCGCAGAATCTGCCGGGCGCGCCTTCCGTGGTGAGCGTCTGGGGCTACCTGCTGGGTGCCGACCATACCCCGCTACCGGGCGTTCAGAAGGAGATAGAAGACAGTACCGTGATCGATCTCGTCGCGCCGACCCTCATGGCCAGCGGGTCGTCCAAATTGCAGATGTACTATATTGGTCCAAAAGAACGGCCCATCTTCAGGACGGTTCCGTATACGGACCAGGCGCAGACCTTCGACAAGCTCTATCCGGGCCACAACAAGGCGGAGTTCTGGGAATTCTTCTTTCCGGGTATCTATGGTTCATGGCAGCAATGGGCCAAGGATCCTGCCTCCCGTCCGGTTCCTGACGACATTACCCAGACAGCGCCTTACACGGATGCGATCACGGGAAAGCTGATCGTCAGCTTTTTCCACCCGCTGTGGACGCTTGATCGCACCGGTATCGCCGGCACGGCGGGAGCAGACATTACGCTCGATCAGCTGGCGGAAGTCGTCGAAAGGGTGAAGATCGCTCAAACCGGATTCGGCTTTCTCACGATGTCGACCGGCAATGTGGTGGCGATCAATCCGTCTGGCCAGACGATCATCGGCCTGACTTCATCGAGCGATGCCGGCACGCAGGGCGTCACCGGCTTGGAAAGGTCTCTGCGGGGAAGTACGCAGCCGGCTATCGCGTCGCTGCCTCTCGACCAGAACAATGACGGTGTCATCCAGCACATCATGCTCGACAACAAGGGCGAACACGTTCCCTACATCGTTGTCCTCAAGAGATTGAAGCCGACCAATCTGTGGAGTTCGGGACCGATTAAGTCCGAAACGATGTCGGTCGGGATCGTCGTTCCCGAACGGGAGATCTATGCGTCCCTGTTCGCCGCGCAGGAGAGTATTTCGCGCGCAACCAATCGCATCCTGCTGTTTCAGGTCGGTGCGATCATCGTTTCGCTTCTGATTGTCTTTGCGGCCGTGCTCGGAATTTCGAAGCGGATCACAGCGGGCCTGAGGGCGCTTGCCAGTGCCGCCCAGAAGCTCCAGTCCAAAGATTATTCAGTGCGCGTGAGCATTCCAACGCGCGACGAGGTTGGAGCGGCAGGGATTGCCTTCAACCGGATGGCTGAGGAGATCAGCTTTCACACTGAAAACCTCGAGCAACTCGTCGACGAACGAACCAAGGAGTTGGGGGACGCCAATCAGGAGATTTCCGCACTCAACGAAAAGTTGCGGGACGAGAACGTCCGCCTCGGTGCCGAACTCGCGGTTGCCAGACACATCCAGATGATGGTCCTGCCGAAACCAATCGAACTCGAAGCGATTCCGGGGCTGGAGATCGCAGCGTATATGCGGCCGGCAGACGAGGTCGGCGGCGACTACTACGACGTTCTGCAGAACGGTTCACGGGTCAAGGTCGGCATTGGCGACGTGACCGGTCATGGTCTCGAAAGCGGCGTGCTGATGCTGATGGTCCAATCCGTCGCACGCGCGTTGCAGGAGACCAACGAAGCGGATCCGCACCAGTTTCTGGATCGGTTGAACAGAGCGATCTACAAGAACATTGAGCGGACGAACACCGACAAGCATCTCTCGCTGGCCTTCCTTGACTTTGAGGATGGACGGGTAACGCTATCCGGCCAACATGAGGACGTTCTTGTCGTCCGTGCGGGCGGGGAAGTCGAACGTATCGACACGCTTGATCTGGGTCTGCCGGTTGGTCTGGAGAGTGACATCTCGCCGTTCATTGATACGTATGACATCAAGTTCGGGACCGGCGACGTGATCGTGCTGCACACCGACGGTGTGACCGAGGCGGAAGACCAGGACAGAAGGCTGTTCGGGTTCGAGCGCCTTTGCCAGAGCGCACGAAAACGTCAAGGCGGGAGCGCAGAGGAAATCAAAACCGGAATCGTCGAGGATCTGATGGCCCATATCGGAATCCAGAAGATCCATGACGACATCACCCTCGTGATCATAAGGCACACATAGAAATGACCACGCTGTTCGGCACATCTGAGCTTGCTATCGGGACGATGGAAGGTGTCAGTCGTGTGCGGCTGTTCGACGGACCACTCGACTTGAGTTGGCGTCATTGTGCCACGACCTCGGACTTCTTCGCCGATCTTTTTGCGTTGCGCTTTCAGGCGTCCCGCAATGACTACAGGGAAGTGCACCATAGCATCGGATATCTGGTCAACGAGCTCATCGAAAATGCCGTCAAGTTTCGCGCACAAGGTGAGATCGTGATCGAGGCATCGATGGATTCGGAGCACTTCAAGCTCAAGGTGTTGAATGACGTCGATGGTGATGACGTGTCCGAGTTCCAAAGTCTCCTGGCGAACATCACGGTTGGCGACCCCAAGGACCTGCTGATACAGCGAATCGAAGCGAATGCCGCGAACCCCGACATGGCAGGCTCCGGACTCGGATTGCTGACGTTGATGAGCGACTATGGCGCACGCATGGCTTGGATATTCAGCACCGCCGACGAAAGCGATCGGATTTGCCTGGAGACATATGCCTCCATTCCGATCTCGCAAACTCACAACTAGCTGAGGCGAAGCCAGTCTATGGAAATCAAAACAGACGACTACCGCGTGTGGCTTGAAGGAAGCGATATTTTTTTCGACGGTGTCATGCGGCTTGCCAGTTCCGAAGCCGGCGCGCCTATCATGGCCCTGGCGACCAGTGTTCTTGCCTCAAATCCCTCTTCCATGACGCTCAACTTAAAGGACCTTCACTTTCTCAACTCTTCTGGCATCAACCTGCTGGCGAAATTTACCATCGAGGTGCGCAAGCATCCCGATGTTCGGTTCGTCGTGCGTGGAACGCCCGACATACCCTGGCAATCGAAATCCTTGCCGAATCTGAAGAAGCTGCATCCCGCCCTGGTGCTTTTGATGGACTAAGGTCTGTTGACATTCAGGTGAGGTCGGCCTGCGAACGGCGACTTCCCGCGCTTCCTGTACTCAAGTAGCTAAACGTACGCTCCGTTCCGGTTCTCGGAACCCGCCATTCTCGGCTCGGCCTGACCTGAATCTCAACGGACCTTAACCTGGTCGCCCGAAATCAGCCTACGGACTGCGTACTACAAGAGTGACGCACCGAGTGAGATATGTACTCCATGACAAGTATTTGGATGCGAAGGTAACGACAATTCGGCCTGGTGCGCAGATGCTGGCAATGGCTCGGCGGGGGCTCGGCACAGGCGGCAGGCGTCCATGTTGGGGGGATGTCGGGCTGCCTGTGCCGATTGGCCGCCGTTGCGCGATCAAAGGTGGCGTCATTGAGTAAGCGTGCCAAGGCGACCGGCCGCCGGCTGGAGTTCATTCCGCCGCAGATCCCGACTTGCGTCGAGGAGCCGCCCGGAGATGAGGGATGGGTTCACGAGGTCAATCTTGACGGCTACCGAACGCAGATCATCATCGATAAAGGCGGCGTGCGCCTCTACAGCAAGAACGGCCGTGACTGGACCACCAAATATTGGCCCATCGCGCTGGCTGTCGAGCTGCCATGCCAGGCCGCCATTATCGACGGCGATGTCATTGTGCCAGACGAGGAGGGCGCCCACGATTGCCCTTCGCTGGAAGCCGCGATCTGGAACGAACCGAGCCGGCTCGCGTTCGTCGCGTTCGACATCCTCCATCTCGACGGTCGCAATCTAGTCTCCTTGCCCCTCCTGCAGCGCAAGCAGGCGCTACGGCAACTGGTTGAGCACGGCCTCGGCAAGATCCAGTACAGCGAGCATTTCGAGAGCAGTGCGCCAGCGATCTTTCGCGCCATCGAGAAGGTGGGGCTCAAGAGCATCATCTCGAAGCGCGCCGACAGCAGCTACACGAGCGGACCGTCGAACACATGGTTGAAGGCCAAATACTTCGAGGAGGCCGATTTCTGAGCATCGACGACGCTTCTGGCGCAACCGCGGCCTCGGGCAGTCCTCGGGCAGAGGTCGTGCGCGACAAGCAGCCAGTTCAAACCTACCCCGCTTTCTGCTTGAATAGTTTCGACATCCCATTGGAGCACCACCCATCTCAAACGATCCTTTCGCCCCCCTGCGGCAACGCTTCCTTATCCGGTGCGCCGATCAGCTCGGGCAGCTGAAGGCCATCGCATGTGAGGGCGGCCCTTTGCCCCGGGAGGCGGGCGATCCGCTGGTCAGGATAGCGCACTCGCTGGCGGGTGCTGCCGGAACGTTCGGCTTTCCGGGTATCAGCGCACGAGCGTCCGAGCTGGAGACGCTGCTGATCGAGCAGCCGCACGCCGCCCGCGCCGCGCTCGAGACGCTTATCGCGGAGATCGAGCGCACTCTGGAATGACGCGGCCGGCCGGGCTCATTTCTTGGCGCCGGTCAGGCCGGTTCTAGTCATCTCGCCCCACCCCTGGTTGCCGCGCAAATATTGCCACCAGCCCTTCACGCGCCAGAAATTGTTGAGCTGGCGGTAGCCGAAATTCTCGATCACGGCGACGGCCGTCAGCACGGCGAGGTCCCTGGCGCGTGGAAAACGCTGCAATTCGGCCTCTTCGAGAACCAGGGAACACACGCTGACGCAGACGCCGTAGGTGAAGATGAGCGAGGTGAAAGCCAGCAGATACTCGGTCGACAGGATGCCGAGCAGCCAGAATGCCGGGATCAGGATGTAGCCCAGCACCTCCGCTACCGGCCCTAGCACGTCGACAACCAATATGTGACCGAAGCCGAGGAAGCCGACGCGGCCATAGCGCGGATTGAACAGCATGGAGCGGTAACGGAAGAAGCATTCGAGCGCGCCGCGCTGCCAGCGCGTTCGCTGCCTGGCAAGCACGCCCAGCGTCTCCGGCGCCTCGGTCCAGCACACCGGCTCCGGAATGAACTGGATGCGGTATTTGCGCCCGGCATCTCTCATGTGGCGGTGCAGCTTGATGACGAGGTCGAGGTCCTCGCCCATCGAGCCCTTGGTGAAGCCCCCCACCGCCACCACCTCCGTGCGGCGGAACATGCCGAAGGCGCCGGACACCAGCATCAGCGTGTTGATGCGGCTCCAGGCCAGCCGGGCCATGAGAAAGGCCCTTAGATATTCGACGACCTGGAGCAACGGCAGCAAGCGGTTGGACAGGTGGATCTCGCGCACCCTGCCGGCTTCGATCCTCGATCCGTTGGCGATGCGGATCGTGCCGCCGACGGCGATGGTGCGCTCGGGGTCGTCGATGAAGGGCTGGGCGGCGCGCATCAGCGCATCGGGCTCGAGGATGGAATCGCCGTCGATCACGCAGAAAAGCGGCGCGCGGCAGACATTGATGCCGGCATTCTGGGCATCGGCCTTGCCGCCGTTTTCCTTGTCGACCACGAACAGCCGCTCGGTCATCGGCGAGGAATAGAGGCCGCGGATCGGCTCGTGCGCCAGCGCCTCCTCATAAGGCCGGCGGAATTTCACCAGCTTGAAGGCCTCGATCAGGCGCTGCAGCGTGTGGTCCTTGGAACCGTCGTTGATGACGATCACCTCGAAATTCGGATACTCGAGCGCCAGCATCGAATGGACGCTCTCGACCACGTTCACTTCCTCATTATAGGCGGGTACGAGGAGCGCGATCGGCGGCGCGACATCGCCATAGCGGTGCCACAGCAGCGCCGAGCGCGCGACCGGCGGGCGCCTGGAAAGCGCGTAGGCCGCAATAATGAGCTGCAACAGATAGATCGTGGTCTGCGCCAGCCCTGCCCCGATGATGAACCAGGACAGAATGGAGGCGGCCAGAACGATCTCGTGGCTCCAGTCGGACATCATGCGGCCGGCCCCTCGGCAAGGATGAGCGAGGCGGTGCGCTGGCTGCGCGAGACCTCGCTCGCAGCGATGTCACGCAGCAGCCGTTCTCCCGGCTGGCCAAACGAGCGCAGCGCGTTGGCGGCGGCATAGCGCACTGTCCATGCCTCATCGTCCATCAGCGCAGAGAGCGGCGCGGCGAGCCCGGCGAGCCCGAGGCGCCCGGCCGCATCAGCGGCGGCAGCGCGCACGTCCCAGTCGCCGTTGGCCATCGCGCTCGCCAGGATGGCAGGCGCCTCGGCGTGCCCGGTGAGGCCCAGCGCGCGTAGCGCCGCGGCGGCGACCTCGGGCGATTGATCACCGGTGGCGCGGGCGAAGAAATCGGCGAAATGGAACCCGGCGGCATGAGCCAGCGCGTCGATCGCGGCGGCCCGGATGAAGGGTATCGCGTCGGTGCGCGCGGCATGATCCCTGAGCTCCTCGAAGCGCGCCGGCGGAAAGCGCCTGAACAGCTCGATCAGGCGCCGCGAGCGCTGTCCCGCCACGCCGACCTTGCCCAGCGCGATATCGAGCGGCGGCAGGCTGCCGAGATCGCAGAGCGCGATGGCGGCGGCGATCCTCACCTCGCGCGAACGATCACGGTCGAGCGCCGAGAGCAGGCTCGCCACCGCGTTTTCCGAACGCAGCGCAGCAAGCATCTCGGCCGCGTGCATGCGCTCGGCGCTGTTGCCTTTTTCCAGCTGCTTGCCGACAAGCGCCGGCAGGCCGCATTCGTCGAAGGCGGCAAGGACGTCGTCATACTCCTCGCCGCGAAGCAGCGAAATGAACTCGAAGCCGGCATCGATCGCCACGCCCGCCGGCACCGCGAGCAACACCACCTTCAAGGCCTCGCGGTCCCGGTTTTCCGTGAAGGCGATCAGTGCCGTGTGAAGCTGGCGCCGCTGATCGATCTGGGCCCTGCCTCGGCGTTCCTGCAGCACCCGGCGCGCGATCAGGAACAGCATGATCACCAGGGAAAGGGCGCTGAGCAAAATGGAAAGATCCCAGATGTACCACATGATCAGAACCGCGCGGTCAAGCCGAGCCCGAATGTGCTTCGGTCGAATGTCGGGCGTTGCTCATGTGCGATACTGGCGCGGAGCGTCAGCGGATCGTTGACGTCCCAGGAGATGCCGCCGAAGACGGTGCGCGTCGGCACCAGCGTGCCGTCGGAGATTTCGGGGGCGTCCGCATAGCCGCCGAACAGGTTGAAGCGCTGCGTCATCGCAAGGTCGGCCCTAAGCACATAGCCGTCCGCGCGCGTGCCGATATCGTCGGCCGCATGCACCCAGCGGGCGGAAAGCCCCAGCCGGCCGTCGAAGATATAGGCCTGCACCCAGGGCGAGACACTGGTGACGTCTGTGTCGGTGAAATTGTCGTAGCGGGTGTCGATGTTGAGCGACAAGGGGCCGAACGCCTTCGCCGCCGCCATAACCTGCAAGGACGCGCCGGCGCCGATCGAATAGCGCGCCAGGAAATCGGCGTCCGGCGTCACCGCGGCGAGCGCATAGGCGGAGAAGGCAGGCGAGAAGGCCTCGTCGATGCGGCCCTCGATCTGAACGTCGGTGCGGCCGAAGCGGGTTGCCACGCGGGTGCGGCCCGAAATCGTCGTGCGCGGCGACAGCCGATAAGCAAGGCCAGCCGAGCTGTCGGTCCAGTCTCCCAGCCCGTTGGTGAGATCGCTCACCTCGGTGCCGAGGTCGAGCCGCCATTTGCGCGGGGGTGGCACGGCCAGTCTTTTCTCGATGTCGGAAGAGCCGGGCTCGATGGCGAGCGCCTCTCTGTAGGCCTGCCGCGCTGCATCGTCGTCGCCTTGGGCGCGGCGCACATCGCCGATCCCCACCAGCGCCTCGGCATTGCGCGGATCGATCGCAAGCACGCGCTGGAACGACTGCCCGGCCCGCGTGTAGTCGGCCTCGAGCAGGGCGATCTTGGCATCGAGGTCGAGCGCCTCCACATTGTCCGGCGACGAGGCCAACACATCATCGACCAGCGCGCGGGCGCCCGGCACGTCGCCCTGCCAAATCGCCAGGCGGATCTTGCCGATCCGCGCGTCGAGAAGGCCGGGCTTTATGGCCAGCGCCCGGTCGAAGAAATGCCCGGCTTCGTCGAACCGCTGGCTGGAGCCCACGATAAGGCCAAGGGCGACCAAGATGTCGGTGTTCTTCGGCGCCAGCCCAAGCGCGCGGCGATAAACCTTCTCCGCTTCGGGCAGCTTTCCCGTTGTTCGCAACCGCCGACCTTGCTCCATCAGGCCGGCGACGGGATCGTGCCGCCGGAGGGGCGGTTTCGCCCTCGGCGCCGGGGCCGCCACCGACGCCTTCCTCGCTTCACTGCCGGCGGCCTCTACGGCCTTGCGGATGTTCTCTACAAGCGCGGCGACGTCGGCGTTGCCGGGCTGGGCGCGCGCCACCGATTCGGCGAGCGGCAGCGCGGCATCCAGATTGCCCGAACGGAACTCGATCTCGGCCAGGCCGAAGCTGGCATCTTGATAGGTCGGAGCAAGGGAAAGCGCCTTGGAAAAGGCGTCGCGCGCCGCCGCCAGATCGTTGCGGCCGAGCTCGGCGAAGCCGAGCTGAACCAGGGCATCGGCGTTGTCGGGTTTGAGCGCGAGTGCGCGCCGAAGCAGATCCACCGCCTCGTCGAAATGCCGGGCCTGCCTGGCTTTCACGGCGGACGCGTAGAGCTCATCGACCGTCTGCGCAAGCACCGCACCAGGAGTGGCCGCGATGGCCAGGATCAGGCATGCGGCAAGCGCTGTGCGCCGGCTGCGCCTCATCAGCGTTTCCCATTCTTGCGCGCGATCAAACGCGCCAGCCGGGCCAGCAGTTCCTCGGGGATGAATGGCTTTACCAGATAGTCGTCAGCGCCCTTCTCGAGGGCCGAGACGATGTCCCTTTCGGCCTTGCGGGCGGTCAGCATCACCACCGGCGTGTCTGACAGGGCCGGGTCGCTCTTGAGGCGAGCCAGCACCTCCAGGCCGTCGGCCTTGGGCATCATCGCGTCGAGCACGATGATGTCGGGTCCCTCCTGTTCCGCCTTCGCCAGTGCCTCGGCACCGTCCACTGCCGTGATGACCTCGTATCCCTTCGCCCTCAGCCTGAATTCCATCAGTTCAAGCAACAAGGGGTCATCATCGCAGATCAGAACTCTTGCCTTCGCTCCATTCACCAGTGCTGCTCCGGTTCACGCCTCGTGCCCCCCGGAGTGATCAACCCATGAACCGACATCCGCCAATGCGGTCCATGCAAACAAGGCCGGTGCGGGTCTCCCGCGCCGGCCGATGCCGCGCAATCATAAATAAAACCGATTCGCGACGGCCGTATTTCGATACAATCAGTAGATGAATATTGGGGTATGGTATAGGTGCCCTAAACGGCAAACGGAGCTTGCTGACAGGCTTCTTGCCGCTGCCTTCGACCCAGCGGCTACGCGCGCCCGGGATGCTCCGAGAGCAGCTTCCTGACTTCGCCGGCGAGGGCCAGCGGATCGAAGGGTTTGGCGATGACGCCGATCGCTCCCATGGCGAGATAGCGCTCGACCTGATGCGTCTGGGTGCGCGCGGTGATAAAGGCCACGGGTATCGACGCCGTCAGCGGTGAAGCAGCCAGGCGCTTCAGCGTCTCCGGCCCGTCCATGTCCGGCATCATCACGTCGAGCAAGATGAGGTCGGGATGCCATGCGGCGGCATCGGTCAGCGCCGCGGCGCCCGAAGAGCAGGACCGCACCTCGAATTCCGGCTCGAGTTCCAGCGACATCTGAGCGATTTCGCGGATATCGTCCTCGTCATCCACGTAGAGGATTCTTGCCGGCATGATCGTCACTCCTTGGCACGGGCGGCGGGTCTGGTGCCATCTCGCGATGAGGCCAACATGGTTCTGACCAGCTTTGCCACATCGATCTCCGACGCCCTGGTCTTGGTCATCATCGCTTGCACCCGATCGCCGAGTTTCTGGTCCGGTTCGGCCGCCGAGAACACGATGACTCCGGTCTCCAGCGGCAGATCGGCGAGCAGGTCCAGTCCCGATCCGTCTGGAAGCACTATGTCGAGGATGACCAGGTCGAAGTGACGCTTCGCAACCGCCCGCCGTGCCTCCTGCAGCGTTTTCGCCGAGATGATCGAGACGTCGGAGCCCAGCCCCGCCGACATCACGGCTAGCACACCCTCGTCGTCTTCGACATGGAGGATCTTCGGCCTCTGCTCATTCCTGCTGGCGACGATCTTGGCAAGAGCGGCGTGAAGCCGCCCCGAATCCACCGGCTTCTCCAACCAGTCGACAATGCCGACGGCGGTGCCGTTCAGTGAGCGCCTGGCCTCATCGGCGACGGCGGAGATGACGATGACCGCAATGTCGGAATTCACTGGTGACGCCCTGATGTCATGGAAGAGCTTGATACCCGATTCTTCTGCCAGCTTGATGTCGAGTGTCAGTGCCGCATAATCGCGGGACTGCAGCAGCGCCTTCGCGGTGGCGATGTCCGGGGCCACGTCGCTGGAAAAGCCTTCCGAGTCCAGGAGTGCCGCAATCACCGTGGCGATGTCGGTCTCGTCTTCGCAGATCAGAACCCGTAGGCGGCCATCGGGCTCCCGCGGCGGGCGCGGTGGCGGATACGGCCTCGGGTGGAGCCTGCGGGCTTCGGCAAGGTCGACGTGGAACGAGGTTCCTTTCTCTTCCTCGGTTTCGAAGGAAACGGCGCCGCCCAGCTTCTCCACGATGGCCTTGACGATGCTGAGGCCGAGGCCGGTGCCGCCTTTCTTGCGGGTGCTGGACGCGTCGGCCTGTTCGAACTTGCCGAATATACGGCTACGAAACGCCTCGGGGATACCCGTCCCCTGATCGATCACCGAGATGCGCAACATGTCGCGATCGCGACGCTGTAGCTTCACCATCACGGTGCCGTCGGCGTGCGAGAACTTGATCGCGTTCGACAGAAGGTTGGCCATCACCTGGTGCAGGCGGTCCGGATCGATGTTGGCTTCGGCGCGCGGTGCATCGTCGACCAGGACGATGCGTATCCGGCTCTCGGCCATGTAATTGGAACTAGCGGCAATGGCCTGCTCCATGATCGGGCGCACAGGCATCTGCTTGATCTTGAAGGCGATCACACCTGACTCGATCTTCTCCATGTCGAGGATGTCGTTGATGAGAAGAACCAGTCTCTCGCTATTGGTGTGGGCGATATTGACGAGGTTGGCGGCCTTCGGCGGCAATTCACCCGCCACGCCCGCCGCGATCAGGCCCAGCGAGCCGCGGATGGATGTCAGAGGGGTGCGCAGCTCATGACTGACCGTCGAAATGAAATCGTTCTTGAGTTGAGCGTTTCGCTTCTGCTCGGTAATCTCGCGATTGTAGGTGATGACACCGGTGATCTTGCCGGCCTCGTCGCGGAACGGCGCCTTGAGCGTGTAAAGCCAACCCTGTTTGCCATCCGGAAAGACCGCCGGCTGTTCGATGCGCAATGTCTGCCCCGCCTTCAGTGCGCCCACCTCGTCCTGCCTGAAGCGCTCGGCCACGTCCTTCGAATAGAAGTCGAAATCGGTCTTGCCGATGAGCTCCTCGACTGAAGCGGCCCCCAGCATTTCGGCGGTGGCGGGATTGGCGGCGATGAAGCGGCCGTCCACATCCTTTATGTTCAGGCAGTCCGGCAGTTCACGAACCATGGCCCGATAGATCATGTTGGACATGGAGAGATCGCGCCGCCGCTGTTGCCGGTCGAGCAGGATGCCGATCACCATGGTACTGAGGAAGCGGAACAGGAGGGACGGGAACGTGCTCTGCTGGATCAGGCCTGTGATGACTTGCGGGGGTATGACCAGGAGCGTGATCAGCCCGGCGAGTGCAACTGACACGCCGAAGCCGAATATGTCGAGCATCGTGCGCGACCGGGCCGCGACAATGTGGTGCCATGCCAGGCCGACGACGGCGGTGATCAGGATGCCCATGACGCCGACATTGGCCCCCTGCCCGCCAAGATAGAGGCGATAGGCAATGGAGCCGGTCGTGGCAACGATCATTGCCGGCCATCCGCCGAAGAACGCCGCGGCGCCGATAAAAGCGGCGCGCAGATCGACCACGAAGCCGGAGACAGACAAGGCGGTCGCCATTGAAATGACCGCCCCCACGCACATGACCGCGCCGAGAAGCAGCGACTGTATCCGCGGCGAGAGACGCCCGGTGAAATCGGCGACAAGGTCCCAGGCGACGACCAGGACGGAGACCAGGGCAAGATTGGCGAGGAGTGATTGCCAGATCTCGGTCATGATTTTCCGACTCCTTTTTTCCGATGAATATCGGCTAAAGAAGCTGCGCACCAGTCCGCAGGGCCGGACCGGTGGCACCCCGAGCAAAGGCGACATGGGCAGCCACATGGCAGGCGTCTTGGTACAGCGCGCTTATCGAGCATCAAGTCGAAGCCTGATCTTCGGCACGGGCATCGCCGCGTACTGACGATGGCCCCGACGTGCTCGGCCGCGCCGCCGTGACGGTTGATACGTCCAAGCCCCCTACGGGCTCACGGACTACTACAGCCGGCACCTTTTTTCTGGACGCCCCGCTCCGCTGAATGCCGAGAGGGGCTCCTCCGCACGACGGCTGGATCGGCACCTCGTCTTCGAGCATTTTTGATGCCTGCTGCCGAATCAGGAGCGGCCCAATTGCACATCGTTGCCGCCGATTACCGCACGTGTCGTTGCAAGGTCTTTCGAAACCGGCAGGGCCGAGCTACGTGTGACGAGCGCCATCAACGAGACGGAGAAAATTGACGAAGAGGCCCAAAGTCGTTTCGCTCAGCCCTCAAATTTGTCCGCTAAGTAGCACAATAGGTAACACAAATGAGTAGAAGGAAGCGAAAATTGACAGCTAAAAAATTTGAAATTTATGCAGCAAAATCAATTATTTACCGAGAAATTTATGGTACCGTTGGCTAGCGCCGCTAGAGTGACGCGAGGTGGGGCAGCCGCGACGGTACGGGTCCTGGGTCAACTACCCGAGAGTTTGACTGGCGAGTGCATAGGTCACCGGTGCAACGGCGTCGCCGATGGCAAAATCGTTGAGGCGTTTGCCCATGGACATAGTGAGCACCGTGTCGAAAACCGGCATTCCGCTGTGCGACAGAAAGTCGGCGAACTCGCCAGTGTCCATGTGGGTGTCGATCCGCAGGAAAGACCCCGAATGGTCGGCCACGTGCGGCCGGACGATCGCCACGGCGTCGGCGTCGCTTTCCGCCACGACCGGTCCCACGACATGGCCCCGCCCGAACGGCCGACAAAGCGCGAACGCGTTCAGCTTGTCACCCTTGAAAAGACCATAGCCGACCGAATGCGCGAAAAGCTTTTCAATGAGCGCCGCCCGCCTCACGCCAAATCCTGCCGCGTCGAGCGCGATTGCCGCGGGAATATCCCTTGCGTCCAAAGTCCGGACATCGCCTCGCGCATTTGCCGGCCCAGCCATCGTCTGCATCCGGGCGATGCCCTGGCATTGATAAACGGTCTTCTCCGGCTGGAAGTCGAGCGAGAGATAGAGCCGCTTTGCCGCGCGCGTTGCATTGAGGCGCAGATCGCGACCGACCACCTTGTCGAAGACCCGCTTCATCAGCCATTGCCCCGCTCCCAGCGTTTGGAGTCGCGGCGATGTGATGACCATCCCCACGGTGGCGAAATCGTCACCATGCGCGAACCACATAGCCGAACCTAGAACCCTGCCGATCTCGTCGAGGGCCACGACCCCCTCTCCCGATTCACGCAGAAATTGCCAGTCCTCGGCGCGATGCGGCCATCCCACAGCGAGCGAGTGCGCGTGCAAGCGGTCCAGTTCGACGCCTTCGATGTCGCCGATCCGCATCGAGAAAGTGTCGATCTTCAAGCTTCCCGACGGCTTCAAGTCCATGCCCCTAAAAGATTGTCGTCCTGAGCGCCGCACACCGATGGCCACCCTCTGCCCGCCAACGCTAAACGAGCGGACCGGTACGATTAGCTCGAAAGCCGTGCAGCAACGCAAGATTCAACTGAAACATTTCAGCTTTCGGCACGCAATAGCGCAAGAATGCACACACTCTCTCCGGAAATCTAGCAGCATATGGTCGACGGCACTGATCCCGGCGAACCCGAACGTTTTGAGGGCAGGAATGGACGTCTTCGACATCCTCGACCGTCTCGTCGCCTTTCCATCGGTCGCCGGCAAACCGAACGGCGACATCGCTGGCTGGATCGAAGCCTATCTCGCAAAACACGCGACGCAGGTCACGCTGCTTCCAGGGCCGGAAGGCGATCGTTCCAATCTTTTCGCGACGATCGGCCCCTGTGATGTCCCGGGCTATATCCTGTCCGGCCATATGGATGTCGTTCCCGCTAGCGAGCCGCAATGGAGTTCGAGCCCTTTCGCGCTGCGCAAGGAGGGCGAACGGCTCTACGGACGCGGCACCACGGACATGAAGGGGTTTCTGGCCGCAGTGCTCGCCGCCGTGCCCACGCTGGCGAGACTGCGCCTTGCCAGGCCGATCCAATTCGCCTTCTCCTATGACGAGGAGGTGGGATGCCGCGGCGTGCCGCATTTGATCGCCCGCCTTCCCGAACTCTGCGCCAAGCCGCTCGGCGTGATCGTCGGCGAGCCGAGCGGCTTGCGCGCCGTGCGCGGCCACAAGGGCAAGGCAGCCGCCCGCTTGATGATCAATGGGCGCTCCGGCCATTCGTCGCGGCCCGATCTCGGCCTCAACGCCATCCACGCCATGGCCGGCGCGCTAAGTGCGGCCGTGAGCGAAGCGGAGCGGCTGACGAACGGTCCGTTCGACCCTGATTTCGAGCCGCCCTACTCCTCGCTGCAGGCCGGCGTGGTGGCGGGTGGACATCAGGTCAACATCATTCCCGACACCTGCACGCTGGACCTTGAGGCGCGCGCCGTACCCGGCGTCGACCCTGCCAGCCTGCTCGCGCCCGTCAAGGCACGGGCAGAGGCGCTTGCGGCCCAAGGCTTTCGGGTCGAGTGGAAACCGATGAGCGCCTATCCGGCGCTGTCGCTCCCACAAGACGCGGCACTGGCGGCACTTCTGCGCGAGTTGACAGGCGAGGTGCCGCTTGCCGCCGTCAGCTACGGCACAGAGGCCGGACTTTACCAGGACGCCGGGTTCGATGCGATCATCTGCGGACCAGGCGACATCGATCGCGCCCACAAGCCTGACGAATACATTCTCGCGAGTGAACTCGCCGCCTGCCAGCGGTTGACCGAGGCGCTGGGCGCCCGCTGCGCGGCTTGAAGGGAACCGGAATGACATTCCTGTTCAATTCCGACGCGCGGCGCGGGGCGATCTTCGCCGAAGCCTTCGCCAAAGAACTGCCGGACGTACCCTTCACGATGGATGCCGCAACGGTCGATCCCGACGCGGTGCGTTATCTCATTGCCTGGACTGCACCAGAAGACCTCGCGCGCTACAGGAACCTGGAGATCCTGTTTTCCATTGGCGCCGGCGCGGACCAGTTCCACCTCGATACCGTACCGGAACAGGTGAAGATCGTGCGGACGATCGAGGCAGGCATCGTGCGCATGATGCAGGAGTATGTGACGCTTGCCGTGCTCGCCCTGCACCGCAACCTGCCGGCCTATCTCGCGCAGCAGCGCGCCGGCCAATGGCGCGACATCACGCAACTCCAAGCCGGGTCGCGCCGGATCGGCGTGCTCGGCCTCGGGCAACTCGGGCAGGCCGTCCTCGATCGCCTGAAACCCTTCGGCTTTCCGCTCGCCGGCTGGAGCCGCTCGCCACGGCAGATCGAGGGCGTCTCCTGTCATCATGGCGAGCTTGGACTGAAGGAGATGCTCGCGGCCAGCGACATACTCGTTTGCCTGCTTCCGCTGACCAGGGATACGCGTGGTTTCCTCGATGCCGACCTGTTCGCGAAACTGCGCAAGGGCGCGGCGCTCGTTCACACGGGCCGGGGACCACAGCTCGACCACGAGGCGCTTGTCGCCGCGCTCGACCACGGCCACCTTTCGGCGGCGATGATTGACGTCACGGATCCCGAACCGCTGCCTGTGGGCCATCCCTTCTGGCGGCATCCGAAGATCATCCTGACCCCGCATGTCGCCAGCGTCACCCAGCCCGCGACAGCCGCGCGGGCCGTCATCGAAAACATCCGACGCCACCGCGCCGGCCTCGACCCCATCGGGCTCGTCGACCGGTCGCGCGGCTATTGAATCCAACCTGAAAGGCCATCCCTTGTCCCTGCTCAAGACCGTCGACACCAGCCCCGCCTTCCCGCCGCGTGAATCCCAGGCGCTGCCCGAACGGCTGATTGCCGGCAACCCCGCCTTCAAGACCTGGGCGCAGGACACGGCCAAGGGCGATCTCGTCCATACCGGTGTCTGGGAAGCGACGCCCGGCGAGACGCGCTCGATCAAGGGGGAGACCTTCGAGTTTTGCCATATCCTCACCGGCGTGATTGAGATCACGCCCGATGGCGGCGAGGCGGTGACTTACCGCACCGGCGACAGCTTCGTGATGAAGCCTGGCTTCACCGGTGTCTGGAAGACCATCGAAACGGTGCGCAAAATCTACGTCACAGTAGGGTAACGGCTCCGCCTGAGGCGCTGGCCTCCGCAACAGATTTTGCCGTCCCTCATTGCCAGCACGCAACAATCATCCGCGACCGATCGCCGAACGGCGCATGCTGCGCTCCTGCCCGCGCTAGGGTCGTCCAGAATAGCTGAAAGTAGGCGCCCATGGGCCTGAGCTTCGACCCGGATACCGTCTCCCTTCCCGTCGGCCATTTCATCGGCGGAGAACTCATCGCGACCGAGGGTGCGCTCGAGATGCGCCGACCGTCGGATGGCAAGGCATACGCCGCCAGCCCGGTGGCGGACGTTGATATGGTCGACCGCGCGGTGGCGAGCGCCAAGGCGGCGCTAAAGGCCAGCAACTGGGGCGGCGTCCGGCCGCGCGAGCGCACCAGGGCACTCCAGGCTTGGGCCGGCCTGATCGAGGCGGAAGCCGAAACGCTGGCAAAAATCGAGGCGCTGTGCTCGACCCGGCCCGTCGGCCAGCTCGTCGCAGGCGACATCGGCGTGACTGCCGAGCAGATTCGCTTCTTTGCCGAATTCGCCGACAAGGAAGGCAGCGAGCTGGTGCCGACCGACGACACCACTCTCGGCATGATCATGAGCCAGCCCTATGGTGTGGTCGGCGCGATCACGCCCTGGAATTTTCCGATCTCGATGGCCGGGTGGAAGCTTGGTCCGGCGCTGGCGGCGGGCAATGCGGTCGTGCTGAAGCCGTCGGAAATGACGCCCTTTTCGGCAGTCTACATGGCACAACTCGCCGTCAGAGCAGGCTTGCCGGCGGGGCTCATAAACGTGGTGCTGGGCGACGGTCCGACGACCGGCACGGCACTGACCGGACATCCCGAGATCGCCAAGGTCAGCTTCACCGGCTCGACCCGCGCCGGCTCGGCCATCATGGAGAATGTCGCCCGCACCGGCGTCAAGCCGATGACGCTGGAACTCGGCGGCAAGAGCCCGCAGATCGTCTTTGCCGATGCCGATCTGGACAAGGCGGCGACCGCGATTGCCGGCAGCGTCACCTTCAACGCCGGCCAGGCCTGTGTGGCCGGTACGCGCCTGATCGTCGAGAAGAGTGTGGCCGACAGGCTGACGGCCGCGATCCTGGAGAAGATGAAGGCGGTACGGCCCGGCCCGACCTGGGACGAGGCGACGCAGTATTCGCCCATAATCTCGGAGCGGCAGCGGGCGCGTGTCGACGGCATCGTGCGGGCCGCGGTCGAAGCCGGCGGCCAATGCCTGACCGGCGGCGGGGTCATGGACAGCCCAGGCTATTTCTACGAGCCGACGCTGATCGCAGATGTAGACCAGGCCAATCCGGCGATCGTCGAGGAAATCTTTGGCCCGGTCTTGACCGTCCAGACCTTCGAGACCGAGGAGGAGGCGCTGGCGCTGTCCAGCCACCCGACCTACGGACTGGCTTCCGGCCTGTTCACTTCAGACCTGTCCCGCACCATCCGCTTCGCGCGCAAGCTCGAAGCGGGCACCGTCTGGGTCAACCGCTACAGCCGCTCGCGCGACCATATCCTGCCGACCGGCGGCTACAAGCGCTCCGGCATCGGCAAGGATCTCGGCCGCGAGGCCTATCTCGCCAACCGCAGGACCAAGAGCGTCCTGATCAGCCTCTAGAGAGATGCCGATGAAGTCCTATTCGATCGCCCTGATCCCCGGTGACGGCATTGGCCGCGATGTGACCGCCGCCGCCTGGTCAGTGCTGGAGACCGCAACCAAACACGCGGGCTTTGCCTTGACCAAAACCGAGTTCCCCTGGTCCTGCAAATTCTACAAGGAGACCGGCCGCATGATGCCGCAGGACGGCATCGAGACCTTGCGCGGCTTCGACGCCATCCTTCTCGGCGCGGTCGGCTGGCCGGCGGAGGTGCCGGATTCCGTTTCGCTGCACGGCCTGCTGCTGCCGATCCGCAAGGCATTCGTGCAGTACGCCAACATCCGGCCGCACCGGCTGCTGCCGGGCGTGACAGGGCCGCTGCGGGCGGAAGGTTTCGACATATTGTGCATCCGCGAGAACACCGAAGGCGAATATTCGGGCGCCGGCGGGCGCGTGCATCAAGGCACGCTGGACGAGGTTGCGGTGGAGACCTCGATCTTCACCCGCGCCGGTGTCGAGCGCATCCTGCGCTTCGGCTTCGAACAGGCGCGGTCGCGGCGGGGCAAGCTGGCCTCCGTCACCAAGTCCAACGCGCAGAAATACTCGATGGTGTTCTGGGACGAGATCGCGCGAAAGCTGGCTGCGGATTACCCTGACGTCGAAGTGACCAGCTATCATGTCGATGCGCTCGCCGCGCGCATGATCATGGCGCCGGAGAGCCTCGACGTGGTCGTCGCCTCCAATCTGTTTGGCGACATCCTCACCGACATCGGCGCAGCGATCCAGGGCGGGCTCGGTTACGCCGCCTCCGCCAACATCAATCCCGACCGCTCGGCGCCGTCCATGTTCGAGCCGGTGCATGGCTCGGCGCCCGACATCGCGCATCTGGGCATCGCCAATCCGATCGCCACCATCTGGTCCGGCGCCATGATGCTCGATCATCTCGGCGAAAAGGCCGCGGCCGACCGCGTCATGAAGGCGGTCGAAGCCGCAACCGCCAGAGGCATAGGCACCGTTGCCGGCAAGGACCGCACGGAAGCCATCACCGCCGCGGTCGTCGCGGCGCTCACCTGATTGCAAGGTCGTTTTCGATGAAAAACCTGAAAGACAAATATCTCTTCCGCGAAGCCGGCCTGATCGGCGGCGAATGGGTCGCTGCCGGCTCCGGCAAGACCGTCAATGTCATCGATCCGGCGACGCAGGTTGCCATCGGCACCGTACCGGACATGGCCGGCCCGGAGACCCGCGCGGCCACAGACGCCGCCTCCTCCGCCTATGGCGACTGGAAGAAGAAAACCAACGCCGAGCGTGCTGGCCTCCTCGAGGCATGGCACGGCCTGATGCTGGCGCATCTGGACGATCTCGCGCTGATCCTGACGACGGAACAAGGCAAGCCGCTGGACGAGGCCAAAGGCGAGATCCGTTACGGCGCCTCCTTCGTCAAATGGTTCGCGGAGGAGGCGCGCCGCATCAACGGCCACACCATCCCCTCGCCGACGCAAGACCGTCGCATCATCGTGCTGAAGGAGCCGGTGGGCGTTTGCGGCATCATCACGCCGTGGAATTTCCCCAATGCGATGATCACTCGCAAGGTCGCGCCGGCATTGGCCGCCGGCTGCACCGTGGTGATCAAGCCGTCCGAGTTCACGCCCTATTCGGCGCTGGCGCTCGGCGTGCTTGCCGAACGGGCTGGTATTCCCGCCGGCGTCATCAACATCGTCACCGGCATGCCCACGGAGATCGGCAACGAGATCATGGCGAACGAAACCGTCCGAAAAATCTCCTTTACCGGTTCGACGCGCGTCGGCTCGCTGCTGATGCGCGGTGCGGCCGACAGCGTGAAGCGGCTCAGCCTCGAACTCGGCGGCAACGCGCCCTTCATCGTCTTTGACGACGCCGATCTCGACCTCGCCGTCGAGGGCGCGCTGGTGTCAAAATTCCGCAATGGTGGCCAGACCTGCGTCTGCGCCAACCGCATCCTCGTCCAGGCCGGTGTCTACGAAACCTTCGCCGCCAAGCTTTCGGCTCGCGTCAACGCCATGACGGTGGGACCGGGCACGCAGCCCGGCGTCGCTATCGGGCCGATGATCAACATGGCGGCGGTCGAGAAGATCAACCGCCACGTCGAGGACGCGCTCGCCAAGGGTGCTGCCATCATCACCGAGAAACCGGTGCTGCCGGAGGGCCCTCAGTATGTCGCGCCGCTGGTGCTGAGCGGCGCCACAAAGGACATGCAGCTTGCCGGTGAAGAGACGTTCGGTCCGGTCGCGCCGCTCTTCCGGTTCGAGACGGAAGAGGAAGCGATCACGCTGGCCAATGGCACGCCCTACGGACTTGCCTCCTATTTCTACACCGAGAATTTGAAACGCGCCTGGCGCGTCGGCGAGGCGCTGGAGTTCGGCATGGTGGGCTTGAACACCGGTTCGGTCTCAATCGAAGTCGCCCCCTTCGGCGGCGTCAAGCTGTCCGGCCTCGGCCGCGAGGGCGCGCAGGCCGGCATCGAGGAATATCTCGAGATGAAGAGCTTCCACATGGGAATAGGGCAGTAAGGGAGTAAGGGAGTAAGGGAGTAAGGCAATACGGCAGTACGGAAGACAGCACCCTACTGCCCTGCCCTACTGCCCTACTGCCCTACCTCACCCGGTCGAGCGCCTTGTAGTAGAGGCCTACCATCGGCAGGAACCAGGGTTTGCCGGAATAGCCGGGAATGGATGGCCATTCGAGGCCCTTGAGCGGATTGCGGTCCTCGCGGCCGAGCATGGCATCGGCCAGGATCATGCCGAGATGGGTGGAAAGCTGCGCACCGTGGCCGGAATAGCCCATCGCGTACCAGACACCGTCATGGTAACCGGCGCGGGGAAAGCGGTCCTTGGTCATGTCGACCAGCCCGCCCCAGCAATAGTCGATCTCAACCTTGGCAAGCTGCGGAAAGATCGCCGCGAGGCCCGCCCGCAAGATCTGTCCGCTCCTTGCGTCGGAGCGCTGATCCGATGTCGCCGAAAAGCGTGCGCGGCCGCCGAAGATCAGACGATTGTCCGGCGAGAGCCGGAAGTAGTTACCGATGTTCATCGAGGTCACGCATGTCCGGTTGCCGGGCATGGTGGCAGTGATCTCGGCGTCGCTTAGCGGCCGCGTGGCGATGATGAAGCTGCCGACGGAAATGATCCTGCGGCGGAAATAGCTGAAGTCAGGCGTGGTGTAGGCGCCGGTCGCCACCAGCACGTTGTCGGCGCTGATGCGGCCGCGCGAAGTGGTCAGCTCATGCCTGCTGCCGGCCTGCTTGCGATCGGCCACCGCCGTGTTCTCATGGATGACGGCGCCATGGCGGGTGGCAGAAGTGGCGAGACCCGCCACATAGCGGCCCATATGCATCATGGCACTCTTCTTCGACAGCATCGCGCCATGGAAGGGCGAGCCGATCTCGGATTCCAGATCGGCCGCCGACAGCAGCGCCGTATCCGGGTCCACCTCGGCATGGAGGGCTTCGAAGTTGCGGGCGATCGCTTCGAAATGCTTTGGCTTCGAGGCGAGCTTCAGCTTGCCGGCGCGGCGGAAATTGCAGTCGATGCCCTCTTCGGCAACCAGCGCCTCGATGGTGTCGACGGAACTGTCGAGCGCCCGGTAGAGCGCGATTGCCCGCTCCTTGCCGAGCTCCGCCTTGGCCGAGAGATAGCTGTGGGCGAGGCCGTTGTTGAGGTGTCCGCCATTGCGCCCGGACGCGCCCCAGCCAACACGCTCCGCCTCCAGCACGGCCACCTTGGCACCGGCCTTCGCCAGCTGGTGCGCGGCGGCAAGGCCGGTGAAGCCGCCCCCGATGATGGCGGCATCATAGTGCCCCTCGACCGGGCCTTGCGCCCCGCCGGAAAAGACCGGGGCGGTATCGTGCCAGTAGGAGACGAACTTCATCGGCAATCCGCCTGTTTCAGAGCCCAACGACGCCCGCCAGACCGGAAATGTCCGATATCTCGACATAGCCGTAGTACGGGTTGGCCGGTTCGTGGCCGCGATTGACCCAGACCTTGTTCTTGATGCCGAGATCGTGCGCGGACATCAGGTCGTAGCGGAACGAAGACGAGCAGTGAAGCACATCCTCCGGGCCGCAACCCAACCTGTCGAACATGTATTCGAAGGCCTTGAAACGGGGCTTGTAGGCCTGCGCCTGCTCGGCCGTGTAGACTGCATGGAACGGCGCGCCGAGCTTCTCGACATTGGACATGATCTGCGCGTTCATGGCGTTGGAGAGGATGACCAGCGGAATTTCCTTGGCGACCTTCGCCAGGCCCGCCGGAACGTCGGCGTGCGGCCCCCAGGTCGGAACGCGCTCATAGACCATCCTGGCGTCGTCGTCGCTGAAGGCGACGCCGTTGCGCTTGCAGGTACGCTCGAGCGCGCTATGGACGACGTCGGCATAGGGCTTCCAGTCGCCCATGATCTCGTCGAGCCGATACGCCGAGAAATTCTTGATGAACTCCTGCATGCGCGGCTCGTCGAGGCGGCTGCCGTAGAGGTCGCGCGCCGCTTCCGCCATCTGGAAATGGATCAACGTGCCGTAGCAGTCGAAGGTGATGTATTTGGGCCTGAAGGAAGCCATGTCCGTCGATCTCCGGTGGAAGCACATCCGCGTTGGGATGTATTTCATCATAGGACGGCAGGCAGCGGCCCACCTGACCGAAATCACCCTCTCGAAAGCAGAAAGTTCCGTATCCGCGGTCCGGTTTGGCACGCTGTAGCATCTGGCGTGCCGATTGTGGTGCCGCCCGCGGCGTGAGGCGCCTGCACCGCCAGCACAAGATGCGGCGCACCGCCTGCGCTACGGCGAAAGATACCGTCGAAGCCAGGGCCTTCAGACGATCTGCGGCGCGCTGATGGTCGAAACTTGGCATCATACGGAAGGATGCCTCATGCCGCAGGGCGAGATCGAACTCCAGGCCTTCGGGCCGCACCATATCGAGGGCGCCGTGGCGCTTTCTCGCCAGGAGAATTGGCCGCATCGCCCGCAGGATTGGCAGATGGCGTTGCAGCTTTCGAGCGGCGCGGTCGCGCTCGATGGTCAGGGCCGCGTCACCGGAACCATCCTGGTCACGCCCTACGGCATGGATTGCGCCATGATCAACATGGTGATCGTCGACAGGAACGCGCGCGGCAAGGGGCTTGGACGCCAGCTTATGGATCAGGCCTTCGCCTTGGCCGGGAACCGTCCGCTGCGGCTCGTCGCGACGGCAGACGGCATGCCTCTCTATGAGAAATTGGGCTTCGTGCCGTCCGGCATCATCCTGCAGCATCAGGGCAAGGTTGCGGAGCTTGGTGCGCCCGGTGGCGTGGCAGCCGCAGGCATCGACGATCTCCCTAAAATCAAGGCGCTGGACCGCGACGCCTATGGCGCCGACCGCGAAGCTCTGATCGATGCGCTGGCGGAGCGCGGCCAGTTCGCCGTCTTCCGCCGCAACGGCGCCATCGAGGCCTATGCCGCGATCCGCCCGTTCGGACGCGGCGAGGTGATCGGTCCGGTCATCGCGGGAAGCGCCAACGAGGCGAAGGCCCTGATCGGCTTCTTTGCCGCGCCGCGTCCCGGCGCCTTCCTGCGCGTGGATACCGGCAGCGTGACCGGCATCGCCAGCTGGCTCGAGGAAATCGGCCTCACCCATGTCGGCGGCGGTGTGGCCATGGACCGTCCACCCAGGACGGGCGCGGACCGGATCAGGCCGAAAGTTTACGCGCTCGCCAACCAGGCGCTCGGCTAGGAGGATAACAATGCTCGCCAATTCGCTGATCGAACTCGACCGCGCCCATCTCATCCACCCGGTCGCTTCATATCGTGGCCACGAGGCGCTTGGCGTGCGTGTGCTGAAATCGGCGAAAGGGGCGACCGTGACCGACGCGTCCGGCAAGCAACTCGTCGATGGCTTCGCCGGGCTGTGGTGCGTCAATGCCGGCTACGGCCATGACAGCATCGTCGAGGCGGCGGCCCGGCAGATGCGCGAGCTTCCCTACGCCACTGCCTATTTCGATCTCGGTTCGGAGCCCGCCATCCGGCTCGCCTCAGAACTGGCCGAGCGGGCGCCGGGCGACCTCAATCACGTCTTTTTCACGCTTGGCGGGTCGGACGCGGTCGACAGCACGATCCGTTTCGTCCGCTACTACTGGAATGCCAAAGGCGAGCCGCAACGCGACCAGTTCATTTCCATCGAACAGGGTTACCATGGGTCGTCGGTGGTCGGCGCGGGCCTGACCGCCCTGCCCGCCTTTCACGCCGGTTTCGGCATTCCCTTCGAATGGCAGCACAAGATTCCTTCACCCTATCCCTATCGCAACCCGGTCGGCGAGGACGGCAACGCGATCATCGCCGCATCGCTCGCCGCGGTGAAGGCCAAGATCGAGGCGATCGGGCCGGAACGGGTCGCCGCCTTCTATGCCGAGCCGATACAGGGCTCGGGCGGCGTCATCGTTCCGCCAAAAGGCTGGATCAAGGCCATGCGCGGACTCTGCCGGGAGTACGGCATCCTGTTCATCGCCGACGAGGTGATCACCGGTTTCGGCCGCACGGGACCGCTGTTCGCCTGCACCGACGAGGAGATCGTCCCCGATTTCATGACGACCGCCAAGGGGCTGACCTCGGGTTATGTTCCCATGGGCGCCGTGTTCATGGCCGATCATGTCTACAATGTCATTGCCGATGGCGCGGGCAGTTCGGCCGTCGGCCACGGCTATACCTATTCCGCCCATCCCGTCAGCGCTGCCGTCGCGCTCGAAGTGTTGAAGCTCTATGAAGACGGCCTTCTGGACAATGGCATCAAGGCCGGTGCCCGCCTGATGGCGGGATTGGAGGGCTTGAGGGGCCATCCGCTTGTCGGCGATGTACGCGGTCGCGGCATGCTTGCCGCCATCGAACTGGTGGTCGACAAGGACAAGAAGACGCCGCTTCCGGCGTCGGCAATGCCGGCACGGCGTATCTTCGACAGGGCGTGGGACAACGGCCTCATCATCCGTGCGTTTGCCAATGGGGTTCTCGGCTATGCTCCCCCGCTCTGCTGCACCGACGCCGACATCGACGCGGTCATCGAGCGCACACGCCGGACGCTCGACCAGACGCTGGCCGATCCCGATGTCCGCCAGGCTGTGGCATGAAGGCGGCGGAATATGTCGCGTCTCGAAATATCGCCGGGGCGGATGATTTCGCAATTTTGTGCCGCCCCTTCACGCCTTTTCGGCGAATCCAGCGCGGGGGAAGTGCCAGACTGCTCATAAGACAAGGCCAGAAAGCTTGGATCTCCGGGCCTTCGAAAGGCCACGCCCCAGGCAGCACGGAATTTTGTTCTGTTCAACACATGCAATTCGGCCGAACGCAGAGGAGAGCCAGTCTTGGCCAGGGGCTTTAGCGAATTCAAATATATGACCTTCGACGTGGTTGGTACGCTGATCGACTTCGAAGGCGGGATCACGACCTGCCTGGCGGGAATTGCCGCCGAGGCCGGCGTTTCGATCGATGGCGAGGAAGCGCTGAGCCTCTACCGGCAGGCCCGTTACATGCCCGATGCCGGCCTGTTTCCCGACGATCTCGTGCGTGTCTACACAGCCATCGCGCCGCAACTCGGCCTGCCGGCCGAGGAGAAATACGGCATCCAGCTGCGGGACTCGGCCAGCGTCTGGCAAGGCTTCCCCGACAGCGCGGCGGCATTGGCGGACCTTGCGAAGTCGCACAGGCTGATCGCCATGACCAATGCAAGACGTTGGGCACTAGATCATTTCGAAAAGCAGCTCGGTTCGCCCTTTTTCGCCACCTTCACGGCCGATGATACAGGCACGGAGAAACCGGACCCGGCCTTCTTCCAGAAGGTCTTCGATTTCGTGGCCTGCCGGGGCGACAGCAAGGATGACATCCTGCACGTCGCGCAAAGTCAGTACCACGACATCGGCATATCCCGAGCGCTTGGCGTGACCAATTGCTGGATCGAGCGCCGGCACGCCCAGAAGGGCTATGGCGGCACGATCGAGCCAGATCGCTTCACCGCGCCGAACTACCACTTCACGTCAATGGCCGCCCTTGCCGCAGCCGTGCGGGAAAGCCTGAAGGAACGAACCTGAGCCCAAACCCGGAAAGCCGCAGCAAGACGAGCAAGCCGGAAAACAAACAGAAAGGGGAATGATATGACCGACAAGATCACGAACTGGACCAGCGCAGACGATGCCATGGTCGAAAATGCCATCCGGCGGGGCGCGAGCCGCCGCGAACTCCTCAAGATGCTGCTGGCCGGCGGCGCCGCAGTCGCCGCGGGCAGCATAGTGCTTGGCCGTGCCACCAATGCGGTCGCCGCCGAACCGGTTTCCGGCGGAACGTTCAAGGCCGCCGGCTGGTCGTCCTCGACCGCCGACACGCTCGATCCGGCAAAGGCGTCGCTGTCGACCGACTATGTCCGCTGCTGCTCGCTCTACAACCGCCTGACTTTCCTCGACAAGGACGGCGTCACGCAGATGGAGCTGGCTGAAAGCTTCGACAGCAAGGACGCCAAGACCTGGACGGTGAAGCTGCGCAAGGGTGTCACCTTCCACGATGGAAAGGCTCTCACCGCCGATGACGTGGTGTTCTCGCTGAAGCGCCATCTCGATCCGGCGGTCGGTTCCAAGGTCGCCAAGATCGCAGCGCAGATGACCGGCTTCAAGGCGGTCGACAAGTCGACCGTGGAGATCACGCTCGCCGACCCGAATGCCGACCTTCCGACCATCCTGGCGCTACACCACTTCATGATCGTCCAGGACGGCACCACGGACTTCTCCAAGGGCAACGGCACCGGCGCCTTCGTGCTGCAAACGTTCGAGCCGGGCGTGCGGTCGGTCGTCACCAAGAACAAGAATTATTGGAAATCAGGCAAGCCCTATCTCGACTCCTTCGAGTTCATCGCCATCAGCGACGACAGCGCCCGCGTCAACGCCCTGCTTTCTGGTGACATCAATTTTGCGGCTTCGATCAATCCACGCGCGATGAAGCTCATTGGCGGGCAGCAGGGCTTCGAGTTGTCGAAGACGACCTCGGGCAACTACACCGACCTCAACATCCGGCTCGACATGGATCCGGGCAACAAGGCCGACTTCGTGGCTGGCATGAAGTATCTGGTAAACCGCGAGCAGATCGTCAAATCGGCGTTGCGTGGACTTGGCGAGATTGGCAACGACCAGCCTGTCTCCCCGGCAAACATCTTCCACAATCCCGACATCAAGCCGAAGGCTTTCGACCCGGACAAGGCCAAGTTCCACTTCCAGAAGTCAGGCTTGCTCGGCCAGTCCATCCCCGTGATTGCTTCCGACGCCGCGACCTCGTCGATCGACATGGCTGTTATCATCCAGGCCGCCGGCGCCGATATCGGCATGAAGCTGGACGTCCAGCGCGTTCCGTCGGACGGCTACTGGGACAATTACTGGCTCAAGGCGCCGATCCATTTCGGCAACATCAATCCGCGCCCGACGCCGGACATCCTGTTCTCGCTCCTCTACGCCTCCAACGCGCCCTGGAACGAAAGCCAGTACAAGTCCGAGAAGTTCGACAAGCTGCTCGTCGAGGCGCGCGGCTCGCTTGATCAGGCCAAGCGCAAGGAAATCTACAACCAGATGCAGGGCATGGTCTCAGAGGAGGCCGGCACCATCATCCCGGCCTACATTTCCAACGTTGATGCTCTCTCCAGCAAGGTGAAGGGTTTGGAGGCGAACCCGCTCGGTGGCATGATGGGCTACGCAATGGCGGAATATCTCTGGCTCGAGGCCTGAGAGGCGCCTGCCGGGGACCGGACAGCCGGTCCCCGGCACCTATTGCGCAACATGGCTTGGCCGAACGCAACCGCAGGAGCGCTTCAATGACGTCTGGGGTTCTAAACCTCGTGCTGAAGCGGCTGGCGATCGCGGTCGTCACGCTTCTGATAGTGCTATTCGCGGTTTTTTTCGCCACCAGCATGTTGCCTGGCGATACCGCGTCGATCCTGCTCGGCCAGGCAGCCACCCCGGAGGCGGTCGCCGGCCTGCGCGAAGCCATGCATCTCAACGATCCGGCAATCCTGCGCTTCCTGCGCTGGCTTCTCGGCCTGCTCCACGGTGACCTCGGCACCTCCTATGCCAATGAGATGCCTGTCGCGGCGCTGATCGGCGGGCGCTTTGTCAACACAATGGAGCTCGCCGGCATCACCACCCTGCTCTCGGTGCCGCTGGCGCTGACGCTCGGCATCACCGCCGCCATGCTGCGTGGCTCCCTCTACGACCGAACCGTCACCATCCTTTCGATCGGCGTCATCTCGGTGCCGGAATTCATGGTCGCGACCCTCGCGGTCCTGCTTTTCGCTGTCTATCTCAAATGGCTGCCGGCACTTTCCTCGGTCAATGAGGCGCACACGCTGACCGACCTCGTGCGCATCTATGCAATGCCCGTGATCACACTCACCTTCGTCATCTCCGCACAGATGATCCGCATGACCCGTGCGGCTGTGATCGAAACGCTCTCCACGCCTTATGTCGAGATGGCGCTTCTCAAGGGCGCTTCACGCGGCCGCATGGTGCTCAAGCACGCGCTTCCCAATGCGCTCGGGCCGATCGTCAACGCGGTTGCGCTGTCTTTGTCCTATCTGGTCGGCGGCGTCATCATCGTTGAGACGATCTTCAACTATCCCGGCATCGCCAAGCTGATGGTCGATGCGGTTGCGACCCGCGACCTGCCGTTGATCCAAAGCTGCGCAATGATCTTCTGCCTCGGCTATCTCTTGCTCATCACCGTCGCCGACATTATCGCCATCATGTCCAACCCGAGGCTCAGGTGACAATGGCGCGTGTGGCAGCTTCCCCACGGTCCTTGCTGGGCCACAGCTACAATCTCGTGGGCGTCGTGGCCGCGCTGGTCATCCTGGCGTGGACGCTGATCGCCATCTTCGCGCCCGCCATCATTCCCCATTCGATCGGCGACATAGTCGACGACGACTATTTCGGCCCGATGCGTCAGGGTCTATGGCTCGGCTCCGACTATCTGGGGCGCGACATGCTCTCACGGGTGCTCATGGGCGCGCGCTACACTGTCGGCATATCGCTCGCCGCCGTCGCCATCGCCTGCTTTTCGGGCGTGGTGCTGGGGATGGTCGCGGCCGTCACCGGCGGCTGGCTCGACACCTGCCTAAGCCGATTCCTTGACGCCATGAACTCCATCCCCAGCAAGCTGTTCGGCCTTGTGGTCGTCGCCGCGGTGGGCTCGTCGATCCCGGCGCTGATCCTGACGCTCGCCGTCATCTACATACCCGGCGCCTACCGCTTCGCACGGGCGCTCGCCGTCAACATCAATACCATGGACTTCATGACCGTCGCCCGCGTCCGCGGCGAAAGCACCGCCTATCTCATCGGGTCCGAGATCCTGCCCAACATCATCCGCCCGGTTCTGGCCGATTTTGGCCTGCGCTTCGTCTTCATCGTGCTCTTGCTCTCAGGCCTGTCCTTCCTCGGACTCGGCCTGCAGCCGCCGCTCGCCGACTGGGGCGCCCTGGTACGCGAGAACATCGGCGGCCTGCCCTTCGCGGCTCCCGCCGTCATCATTCCCTCGCTCGCGATCGCCAGTCTCACCATCAGCGTCAACCTGCTGATCGACAACCTGCCGCAGAAGATCAGGGACAGGGACACATGACCAATCTCGTCGAGGTCAGGAACCTGAGGATCGAGGCGACGACGGACGCCGGACGCATCGTCGAAATCATCAAGGGCGTCAGCATCGACATCGCCGACGGCGAGATCGTCGCCCTGATCGGGGAGAGCGGCTCCGGCAAGACAACGGTGGCGCTCTCCCTCATGGGCTATGCGCGGCCCGGCTGCCGGATCACCGGCGGCGAGATCAATGTGAACGGCAAGAACATGGCGGCACTGTCCGAAAAGCAGCGCGCCAAATTGCGCGGCACCGACATTGCCTATGTTCCGCAAAGTGCCGCCGCCTCCTTCAACCCCTCGTCGACGATCATGGAGCAAGTGATCGAGGTCACGCGCATCCACGGCCTTATGCCGCCCGAGCAGGCGCGAAAGCGCGCGGTCGAACTGTTCCGGGCTTTGTCGCTGCCGGATCCGGAAGGGATTGGCGCGCGCTACCCGCACCAGGTTTCAGGCGGGCAATTGCAGCGGCTGTCGGCGGCCATGGCGCTTATCGGCGATCCCAAGCTGGTCATCTTCGACGAGCCGACCACCGCGCTCGACGTGACCACGCAGATCGACGTGCTGAAAGCATTCAAGGCGGTCATGCGGGCGGGTGGGATAGCGGGGGTCTATGTTTCGCACGACCTCGCCGTCGTCGCCCAGATCGCCGACCACATCGTTGTGCTGAAGGGCGGCGAAGTGCAGGAGACCGGCACCACCGCTCAGATTCTTTCGGCCGCCCAGCACCCCTATACGCGCGAACTTTTGGCTGCCTTCGAGCCGAGGCCGCGGCAAGCGCACGCGGACACGGATGCCGGCGCGAAGCCGTTGCTGCGTATCGACAATGTGACCGCCGGCTATGGCGCGGTGCGGGATAACGGGCTGCCACTCATCCGGGCCGTCGATTCCGTCAGCCTGGTCGTCGAGAAGGGACGCAACCTCGGCATTATCGGCGAATCCGGCTGCGGAAAATCGACGCTGGCGCGAGTCATCGCCGGCATCCATCCGGCGGCGGCCGGCGACATCATATTCGACGGCAAAGAACTGCAGCGCGCCGCGGGGAAACGCGGCCAGGACCAGTTGCGCGAGATGCAGATCGTGTTCCAGTATGCCGATACCGCGCTCAACCCGGCCAAGCCTGTGGAGGACATCATTGCCCGGCCGCTGGCCTTCTATCACCAACTCGACAGGCAGGCGCGCTCGAAGCGCGTCGATGAACTGCTCGACATGGTTCGCCTGCCCAGGACGCTGCGCTACCGTCGGCCGTCGGAGCTCTCGGGCGGCCAGAAGCAGCGCGTGAACTTCGCGCGCGCCCTGGCGGCCGGACCCAAGCTCATCATCTGCGACGAAATCACCTCGGCGCTCGACACGGTGGTGGCGGCCGCCGTGATCGACCTGCTCAAGGAGCTGCAGCGCGAGCTGGGCCTTTCCTACATTTTCATCAGCCACGATCTCTCCGTCGTCGAAGCGATCTGCGACGAGATCATGGTCATGTATAATGGGCAGCGGGTTGAACAGATCACGCCCGACAGGCTGCAAGCGCCAAGCCACCCCTATTCGAAGCTTCTGTTCTCCTCCGTGCCCAAGCTCGATCCGACGTGGCTCGATGGCCTCGTCCGCGACCCGGAGCTCGTCAGCCAGTACGGCCATCGCTGATTACATCGGAAACAGGCTGGGCAGCGGCATATGCGCCTTGATGATGGGTGACTTCAGCACCACGAAGCTGAAACACTTGTCGATGCCGATATCCATGTCGGTGAGCCGCTCGACGATCGCCTGATATTCGGCAATCCCACCCGTGACGAATTTCAAGAGATAGTCATAACGGGCGGACACGCGGTGGCATTCGACGGCGGCATCAACCTTGTCGACGGCGGCAAGGAAGCGCGCGAAGTCGATCTGACGATGGTTCTTCAGCGTGATTTCCGTGAAGACGGTGAGCGTGCGCCCCAGCTTGGCGATGTCGATCTGCGCCGAATAGCGGACGATATAGCGTTCGGCCTGCAGCTTCTTTACCCGCATCAGGCAGGGGCTGGGGGAGAGATTGACCAATTCCGCCAGCTCCACATTTGTGATGCGGCCGTTCTTCTGCAGCTCGTACAAAATCTTGATGTCGATCCGATCGAGTTTCATAGGCCCTGCCTACAATTGCGAGCAGAGCCGGTAGGCCTCGTAGATCGACGAGTAGATGTCCCTGCTGGCAACGGCGTCGCCGATGCGGTGCAGGACGAAAGATCCGGCAGCTTGGGGACCTTTGTCCCCGTTCGTTTCCGTTCCCGTCATCAGTGCTATGTCGGTGACGCCGTTATTGGCTGAGCGCGCGCGCAATTCCTGGTAAGTGTCCTCCATCGGCACCGTGCCGCGCTCGACAATGAGTTGGGCCGCCGTCATTTCCGTTTCCGCACCGGTGAGTTCATGCCGAAACGTGGCGGCGATGCCGTTGCCCTGGCGTACCGCCTTGACCAGACGCACATCGCTGACAACGCGGATGCCGCGTTCCGTGGCGCGTTTGCGAAAACTCACCCGGTCCGGATAGGGCGTCTCGATCGCCAAAGTGTCGTCGGCTATGGCCAGGCTGACCACGCGCCCCGGACGGGCCAGATGCAGGGCGCAGGAAATTGCCGCCTGGCGTCCGGTCTCGTCGTAGATGAGCACGTCGTCCTTTGCCGGCACGACCCCGGTCAGGACGTCCCAGACGCTATCGCAATGTTCGGCACCCTCCAGCCATTCCATATCAGGAATGCCGCCGGTGGCCACGATGACCGCGTCCGGTTTTGCGGCAAGGACGATTTCTGCGTCCGCATAGGTGTTGAGACGGACTTCCACTCCAAGCCGAGCGAGTTCGTCGACGCGCCAGTCGACTATGCCGATGAGATCCTTGCGGTCGGACGCTGCGGCCGCGACGAGCACCTGCCCGCCGAGCCGTGCCGCGGCTTCGAGCAGGCTCACTCTGTGTCCGCGCTCGGCGGCGACCCTTGCCGCTTCCATCCCACCCGGACCACCGCCGACCACGACCACCCGTTTCGGCGTCTCCGCCCGGTCGATGATGTGGTTGACGAGGGTCTCATGGCCGCTGGCCGGGTTGTGGATGCACTGCACCTTCTTGTACAGGCAGTAGGACGCGCCGACGCAGGGGCGGATGCGTTCTTCCTCTCCGCGCATCACCTTGTTGACGATGTGCGGGTCGGCGATATGCGCGCGCGTCATGCCGACCAGGTCGACAAGGTTTTCGCGGATCGCATGACGAGCCGTGGCGACATCCCTGATCGCTGCGGCGTGGATGACGGGCAGTTTGGTTTCCCGTTTGAACTGCCCGACCAGCGGCAGAAACGGCGCGCTCGGGCTGAACATGCCGGGCATGTTCTGCTCGGCCAGCGACAGGTCGGTGTCCATGCGGCCGAAGATGCAATTGAAGAAATCGACATGGCCTTCCCGCTCGAACAGCCTGGCGAAGGCTAGGCATTCCTCGAAATCCGACCCGTCGTCGACCGCCTCGTCGATCACCAACCGGATGCCGACAGCGAAGTCGTCACCCACCGCGCGGCGTATTGCCTCGTGAACCATCAGGCCGAAGCGCGCGCGGTCTTCCAGCGAGCCGCCGAAGCCATCCGTGCGCCTGTTGGTTCTGCGTGAGAGGAATTGCCCGATCAGATGGCCGCCGGTGACCGTCTCGACGCCATCCAGACCGCCGTCCACGCAGCGCCTTGCCGCTGTGGCGTAATCCTTGATGATCCTGTCGATGTCGGCGGCGTCCATCTCCTTCGGGAAATTTCGGTTTCGCGTCTCGCGAATGCGCGATGGCGCCACTGGCGGCAGCCAGTTTCCGGCATAGGCGGTGGCGCGCCGTCCAAGATGCGAGACCTGGCACATGACGGCGGCGCCATGGCGATGAACGCGCTGCGACAGCGACTGGAGATGAGGCACGATACGATCGCTGGAGAGGTCCAGCTGACCGCCGCCCCAACTGGAGTCGGGCGAGGTCATGGCCGAGCCGCCCGCCATGCTCATCGCCAGGCCGCCGCGCGCTTTCTCCTCATGGTAGCGCTGGTAGCGCTCGAGCGGCAGGCCGCCATCGTCCAGCATCGAAGCATGACTGGTGCTGACGACACGGTTGCGGAGCCTCAGGCCCTTGAGCCGAAACGGCTGCAGCAGGGGATCGCCGGATGTGCCGTCCGCTTGAGATGCCGCTGTCTTCACGCCCTGCTCCACCCCATTCATGAAGCTTATAGTTCGTCATTTGCGGAGCCGGAGAAAGCTTGAAAATTGTTGGGGTTGCTATACGCTGAGCGTATGGCTGGTTTCGCAAAACTCGTTCCTTCCGCACGCGGACTGCTGGTCTTCGAAGCGGCTGCCCGGTCGGGCAGTTTCACCGCCGCCGCGCGCGAATTCAACGTCACGCAACCATCCATCAGCCGCAGCATCGCCCAGCTCGAGGCCGATTTTGGCATCGCTCTTTTCACGCGGGGGCCAACCGGGTTGGCGCCGACCGCGGAAGGGCGTGCCCTTTACTCGGCCGTGCGGGAGGGATTTGACGGCATCGAGGAGGTGATCCGGAGAATCAAGCAGAACGATGCGGCAAAGCCGGTGGTTACCCTTTCCCTTTCGAGTTCTCTGGCGACGTATTGGTTCGTTCCCAGGTTAGGGGCTTTCAACACCAGGTTTCCCGATGTGGACCTGAGGTTCGAGCTGATCGCGGGCGTTCTGAGAGGCCCCGCCGAGAATGTCGACCTTGCCACGAGAATCCTGGCCGATGACGATACGCACTATCATCATTGGCCATTCTCGCCGGAAGTCATCGTTCCGGTGTGCAGCCCAGCCTATCTGGCGGCCCACGGTCGGCTGATCCACGCCGGAACCGGGGAAGGTCATGTCCTGCTGCACCTGACCGACGCCAAGGAGCAGTGGCTGGACGCCTGGGGCAAGGTGGCCGAGCGCAAGACCAGCATGGCAAAATGGCTCGAATTCTCGGACTACGCGGTCGTGCTGCAGGCCGCGATGAACGGGGAGGGCGTGGCGCTCGGCTGGCTCAGCAACGTTTCAAGGGCGTTGCTTCAGGGAACCCTGGTCCCAGCCTCAGACAGGCAGATCAACACGGGCCGGATCCATCAGCTGATTGCACCGCGCTCACGGCCGGTGCGGCCTGTGGTCTCCGATATCCAGGCCTGGATGATCGCCGAGATGCAAGTCGAATTGAAAGCACTGCAGCCGATCTTGCGGCTGGACATCGCGTAGCGAGCCGCAGGCGACAGATGTAGCGCGGCGCTGCCACCGCCGACTACCTCGGAAACAGGCTGGGCAGCGGCATGTGCGCCTTGACGATGGGGGACTTCAGCACGACGAAGCTGAAATACTTGTCGATGCCGATATCCATGTCGGTCAGCCGCTCCATGATCGTCTGGTACTCGGCTATGCCGGCGGTCACGAATTTCATCAAATAGTCGTAGCCGCCCGACACGAGGTGGCATTCGATGACCTGATCGATCTTCTCCACCACGGCGAGAAAGCGGGCGAAGTCCACCTGGCGATGGTTCTTCAAGGTGATTTCGGTGAACACGGTCAGCGTCTGGCCAAGCTTGCCGATATTGACCTGTGCGGAATAGCCCTCAATGTAGCCCTCCGACTGGAGCTTCTTGACCCGCATCAGGCACGGGCTTGGCGACAGATGCACCAGGTCGGCCAATTCCACATTGGTGATGCGGCCGTTCTTCTGCAATTCGTGAAGAATCTTGATATCGATCCGATCCAGCTTCATGGTCGTCTCCGCAGAACGCACGCCACAGCACAAAATGCTGCCTTGCATATAGGCATTGACACTACCACAGCCCGTTGGCCTGTCCATCCAAGCGGACAGCGCTTTGAAACGCAGTCGCTCCCGATTTTGACCGAGCTGCCGAAATAAAATTCTGCTTCGGCTTCAACTGCGGCAGCGGCTGCCTGCGCAACACGGTAGATTGGCGCTTCAAGGCAGAGAGACCATGCGCGCGCCGCTACAGCAAATCGAGACATCTGGCGAACTGCCGCGATCCGCGGACGCGGTGGTGATTGGCGGCGGCATCGTGGGTGTCTTCGCGGCCTATTATCTGGCCAGGCGCGGCATGCGGGTCGCGCTTGTCGAAAAAGGGCGCATCGGCGCCGAGCAGTCCTCCAGGAACTGGGGATGGTGCCGCCAGCAGAATCGCGACGCCCGCGAGTTACCGATGGCGACACGCAGCCTCGATTTGTGGGACAGCTTTGCCACGGAAACCGGCGAAGACACCGGCTTTCGCCGATGCGGTTTGCTTTATCTCAGCAATGACGAGGCAGAACTGGCCGGCTGGGCACGCTGGCGTGACTTCGCCAAAACGGCCGGCGTCACCACGCAGATGCTCGACGGCGCCGAGGCCAGCGAGCGGGGCCGTGCCACCGGCCGGGCCTGGAAGGGCGGTGTCTTCTCCCCGACCGACGGCACCGCCGACCCGTCGCGAGCTGCCCCCTCTGTCGCCCGGGCCATCCTCAAGCTCGGGAGCACCGTGCATCAGAATTGCGCCGCGCGCGGCATCGAGACCGAAAGCGGGCGCCTGAGTGGGGTGGTCACCGAAAGCGGAACGATCAGGACGAAGGTGGCAGTGCTCGCCGGCGGCGCCTGGGCTTCGTCCTTTTGCCGGCAGTTTGGCTTCCGCTTTCCGCAAGCATCGATCCGCTCCTCCATCCTGTCCGTCTCGCCAGGCGCGGAAGGTCTGCCGGATGCGCTGCACACGGCAAGGATCTCGGCCACGCGCCGCGGCGATGGCGGCTACACGCTCGCCATAAGTGGACGTGGCCGCGTGGACGTGACGCCGCAGCAATTGCGTTTCTCCTCGCAGTTCCTGCCGATGTTCCTGAAGCGGTGGCGAAGCCTCGCGCCCGGCGGGCTGCAGGGCGCGCGCTCGGGCCACGAAACGCTTCGGCACTGGCGACTCGACCAGCCGACGCCGATGGAGCGGATGCGCATTCTCGATCCGGTTCCGGACCAGGCAACAATCCGCTTGACCCATGCCCGGGCGCTTGAACTTCTGCCCGACCTTCAAAAGACCAGGATCAGCGCGGCCTGGGCCGGCTACATCGACAGCACGCCGGACGGTGTTCCCGCCATCGGCGAGATTCAAAGCGTTCCGGGCTTCTTCCTGGCCGCCGGGTTTTCAGGACACGGCTTCGGCATTGGGCCCGGCGCCGGTCACCTCATCGCCGATCTGATGATCGGGTCGCAACCGATCGTCGATCCGAAATCCTACGATCCGCAGCGCTTCGATGTTTCGGCCTGGGGAAAGGTCGCCGATTTCTAAGACGTGACCGATGCCGAGGCGCGCCTTTCGCAATGGCATCAGCCTTTCCGGAGAAAGGCGTCGACAGGCGCAGGCCGCGCAGGGGCCTGCCCGCGAAACCGGCCGACGGCGTCGGGCGTGCAGCCGGCGTGCGCCGCTGCGAGTTCGACGGCCGCCAACTGGCAGTAGCGCCCTTGGCAGCGGCCCATGCCTACGCGCGACAGCGACTTCACCCGGTTGGCCTCGCCGCCGCCGAAATCCAGACTCTGGCGTACCTCTCCGGCAGTTACGTTCTCGCAGCGGCAGGCGATCGCGGCGTCGGGGAGCGCCCGCACCATCGCTGCCGGCCAGGGAAAAGCGCAAGCCAGGCCGTGGGCGAAGCGCTCTAGCCGCGCAAGCTCGCGTAGATCTACCGCCGTGGAGGGCGCTGGAAATCCAAGATCGGCAAGGCATGCCGACGCCGCAAGACGCCCAGCGATCTCCGCGCCGTCCGCTCCCAGAAGACGAACCCCATCGCCCGCAAGATAGACTCCGTTGCCGGCGCGACCCATCCGGTCTGTCTTTGGCAGCCATTGCCGCCACTGCTCGTCGTAGGTGAAGGCGCATCCCGCCAGATCGGCCAGGTGCGTCTCCGCCCGCAGGTGCCAACCCATGCCTATCGTGTCACATGGAGTGAGGCGCTGCCTTCCGCCGGCGTCGCGCCAGCGCATCGCCGTGACACCTTGCCCGTCGGCCTCGATCTTTTCGAGACTGACGCCTGCGTGATAGCGACCGCCGAGCCTTGCCCGCAGGGCGAGGCCGCGCAGTGCGACGAACGGCCGGGCGGCCAGCTTCCAGAGCCCGCGCATCTGCTGATCCCAGGGAGAGGTGTCGAGCACCGCCGCCACATCCGCTCCAGCCTTGACGAGTTGGGCACCGACCAGCGACAGCAAAGGCCCCGACCCCATCAGGACGATCCGCCGTCCGAGCGCCACGCCCTGCGCCTTTAGCGCGATCTGCGCCGCGCCAAGGCTATAGACACCGGCACTCTGCCAGCCCGGGACTGGAGCGACACGATCGGACGCGCCCGTCGCGAGGATCAGACGGTCATAGAAGATCACCTGCACGCCGCCCTCGCCCAGCACGTGCAGCCGCCCCGCCTGCACGGCGATGACCGAGCTTCCCGTGCAATGGGTGAGTCGCCCGTCGGCCGCCAACCGGTCGAAGACCGCATGCAGCGCACGCGCCTTCGCCGCCTCCGACCCATAGAGGTGCTCCGGCGTGCGGACGAACCCGTCAGGCGGGCGACGATAGATCTGGCCGCCGGCGCGCTGCCCTTCGTCGATCACAACCGGATGGAGCCCCGCATCGACCAGCGCCGCCGCCGCCCTTATGCCGGCGGGACCAGCGCCGACGATCGCGATCCGCGTCGACGGGGCCTCACTCACGGCCAATTCTCCGGCGGCGTGGTGCGCAACCGCATGCCTTCGGCGATCAGGGTTGTGCACGCCCGCAGGCGCGGTCCCTCCTCCTGCCACACCCAGCAATCCTGGCAGGCCCCCATCAGGCAGAAGCCGGCGCGGGGCTCAGGTCCGAACTCGGACATCCGCAAGGCATGCCCTGACGCCAGCATCGCGGTCAGCACAGTGTCGCCCTCGAGCGCCCTACGGATCTGCCCGTCAAAAAAGAAATGCACCCCCGCCCGGTCGCGCTCGGCCAGCCGGACGATACGGCCGGTGGTGATCATTCCGCGGCCTCGCGCACGGGGAGAGGACGCGGCAGTTCGGGGAAGCGTTCGCAAACGGCATCGAAAGCCGCCTGAACACCCTCCGACCCGGAGCGTCCCTTCATGCGGCGGAAGATCTCCGTCTTGGCGAAGAACCGCCAATGGATCGGCAAGTCCCTTAGTATGGCGGTGAGCCGGTCATAGGCTGGCGGCGTCCACTGCGCCTCGTAGCCTTCGCGCTCCGGACCGAAATGGAAATGGCCGGTGGCCGGCTCGTGATGCGCGCGCACTTGCCCCGTTGCCTGCTCGTCAACCTCGTCGCCACGGAGGACGACGCCATAGTCGCGTTCGGCCGCACCCGGCGAAAGATAGCCGCGCCGCACATCCTGCGCGACCCGCCAGGGCTCGCGTTCATACGGATCGCCGCGCCCACCGCCTCCGGCGGAGCGGATCTCGAGCACGTCGCCGGGCTGCAGGACCGCAGTGTCGATATTGCCCAGCGGCCGCTCCCGCTCGGTGCCCGGATTGACGACCATGTCCGACAGTCCGGCGGCCTTGCCGCCCAGCACACCCCAGGGACGGAAGAAACTGCGGTCGCGGTTGCGCGCCGTGATCCTGGAGTCTGGGGCAAAGACGCGAAAGGCCATCTCGGTCGCCAGCCCGCCGCGCCAGCGGCCCGCGCCACCACTATCCCTGGCGAGCCCGTATCTCACGAATTCGATTGGGGTCTCGGTCTCGGTGATCTCGATCGGCGTGTTCTTGAGGTAGGCGGCATCCGCGCCAGAGCCGTTGGTGCCGTCGCGATGCGGCATCGCGCCGCCGCCGCCCACGACCGGGTTCACCGCCGCGATGACGGTGCGGCTGGTGCGCTCGTCCGTGGTCATGACGTTGACGATGCAGTTGTTGCCGGCCGGAGCCGCGGGCAGGCGCTCCGGCACGGCTTGCGAGAAGGCGCCGAAGATGACCGACCGCAGCCGGGCGCAGGTGAGCGAGCGCATGCCGACCGCGGCGGGATGCACCGGATTCAGCACCGACCCAGTGGGTGCGATGCAGGTGAACGGCCGGGTGAGGCCTGTGTTGAGCAGGATCTTTGGGTTCAGCGTATAGAGCACATAGTAGACACCCACCAGCAGCATAGTGTGACGCGGATCGCCGCCCGAAGGCACGTTGAGCGAGGAACCGAGTTGCGGATCGGAGCCGGTGAAGTCTAGCACCGCCTCGTCGCCCTTGATCGTCAGCGTCAGCTTCAGCCGGCATGGATTGGCCTCGACCGAATCCTCGTCGGCGTAGTCGGCGAATTCCCAGGTGCCGTCGGGCATGGCGCGCAGCACGTCGCGCGCTTGCGCCTCGGCATGGTCGAGAAGCGCCGAAACACCTTCGATGAAACCGGCCTTGCCAAACTTCCGCACCATCGCCTGGATCTTGCGCTCGCCGGTGTTGAGCGCCCCGACCAGCGCCTTGATGTCGCCGATGTTGAGGTCGGGCTTGCGCACATTGGTGCTCATGATCCGCAGGATCATCTCGTCGAAGACACCTTCCCGCACCAGCTTCATCGGCGGAAAGCGGATGCCTTCCTGATGGATTTCGGTCAGTGCCCGGCTGAGCGACGCCGGCACCGCCCCACCCATGTCGGTGTTGTGGATATGCCCACCGGTCCAGGCGACAATCTCGCCGTCGACGAATACCGGCTTCCACAGATGCGTGTCGGGCGCGTGCGTAGCGACGTGGCCGGAATAGGGATCGTTGGTGAAGGCAATGTCGCCGGGCCGGTAGTCGCCGACCATCGCAATGGCGCGGTGATAGGAAAGCCCCGGATACCAGGTGGCGCCAAGCTCCATCGGCACGGCGAAGGTCGCTCCCGACCGATCCATCAGCATCACCGTAAAATCCTGCGTCTCCTTGACGAAGGCGGAGTGCGCGGTGCGATGCAGCGTATGGGCCATGTTCTCGGCGGCCGCGCGGGCATGGTTGGCCAGAACCTGGAGGTTTGTACGGTCAAACATGGCGTCACTCCGCGAAGGTCAGCAGAAGGTTGAGATGGCGGTCTACCCGTGCCTGCGCTCCGGCGGGAATGGCTAAGGTAGTGTCTTCCTGGACGACCACGGCAGGCCCGTGGAACATGCTGCCCGGCACGAGGGCCTGGCGGTCGTGGAGGTCGACGGTTTCGACGCGGAGGCCCGTATAGACCGGGAGCCGGCGCGCCGGGATGGCCGCGACGTCCACTTCTTCGGTCTCCGGGAGAGAGAGTTTCGGCCCAGCGCCTATAGCGGACAGCCTGATATCCACAAGCTCGACCTCGCCATCCGGGTCATGGAAATCGTAAAGCCCCTGATGGGTAAGATGGAAGGCCTGCTCGATCGGGGCTACGTCGTCGCCCGTCAGCCATTCCGGCGAAAGGACGACCTCGATCTCATAGCTTTGGCCGAAGTAGCGCATGTCGCAGGAGAGAGTGAGTTCCGCCGCCGCGTAGTGGCCCTGCGCCGCAAGCCAGCCGCGGCCCTCATGCGCGAGCGTCTCGAAGGCCTTGCGAATTGTCGGGAGCGTAGCGCCCGACAGCGGGGTGAAGACCGTGCGGATGAAGTCGCCGCGCAGATCCGCCACCAGGCCGCCCAGCGCCGACACCACGCCGGGGCGGCGGGGCGCCATGACGCGCTTCATCCCGAGTTCGCGGGCAAGGAAGGCGCCGAGCATGGGGCCGCCGCCGCCGAAGGGCATCAGCGTGAAATCGCGCAAGTCGACGCCGGCGCGCGAGGCGAGTTTCTCGACCTCGACGAACATTTCCGACACCGCGATATCGAGGATCGCCTGCGCAGTCTGCTCGATCGGGCGGCCGAGCCGGGCGGCAAGGTCGCCGACCGCGCGATGCGCCAGTTGGGTATCGATCCGGAGCTGGCCATAGGCCATCTCGCTGTGACCGAGCCATCCGCACACCACCATGGCGTCCGTCACCGTCGCGCGTTCGCCGCCACGGCCATAGCAGGCTGGTCCAGGCGTCGAGCCGGCCGACTCCGGCCCGACCCGCAGCACCCCTTGCGCGTCGACACTGGCGATCGAGCCGCCGCCGACGCCGATCGAGCTCACTGACACGGACGGGATATGGAGCGGAAATTCGCCGATCAGTTCACCGGTGCCGAACTGCGCCTCGCCGTCGATGATGAGCGCGAAGTCGGCCGAGGTCCCGCCAATGTCGAGGGTAAGGACCTTGTCCTCGCCCGCCTGGCGCGCCAGCCACGAGGCGCCGATGACGCCGGAGGCCGTTCCCGACAAAAGCATGTTCACGCAGGCGCGCTTGCCTTCGGCAGCGTTCATCAGCCCACCGTTCGACTTTGTCAGCATCGGACGGGCCGGCACGCCGCGGTCCTTCAGCCGCTCTTCCAGCGCCGTCAGATAGCCCGAGACGCGGGGATGGACATAGCCATTGAGGATGGCGGTCGAGGTGCGCTCATATTCGCGGATGACAGGCCACACCTCGGCCGAAGAGAAGACGAAGAGGTCTGGCGCGAGACCCGCGATCGTTGCCTTGACGGCGGCCTCCTGCGCGGCATTGCGCCATGAATGGAGGAAGGAGACGATGATCCCCTGCGCCCCATTCGCTTTCGCCGCCGCCACCGCCCTGGCCACCGCCGCCATATCAGGCGCCTGGGATTCGCTCCCATCGGCACGCATGCGAGCCGGGATGCCGAACACCATGTCGCGCGAGATCAGCGGGTCCGGCCGCGAGCAGAACAGCGAATACATGTCCGGCATGCGCAACCGCGCGAGTTCGATCACGTCCTCGAAGCCGGCATTGGTGAACAGCGCCAGCGGCGCGCCCTTGCGCTGGATGATGGTGTTGATGCCGACGGTCGTGCCGTGCACGAAGCGCGTCATACGGTTGGGGTCAAAGCCTTCGCGCTCGGCAAGAAGCCTGAGGCCCGTCATCAGCTCGGCGCCCGGATCCTCCGGCGTCGTCAGCACTTTCAGCGAGGCGACGTGCCCGGAATTGGCTTCGAGCGCGCAGAAATCGATGAATGTGCCACCGATATCGACGCCGACCTTCCAGTCGGCTTCGTTCCGCGCCTCGTCCGCTGCGATGGAACCATCCATGATACGTCCCTTCCTGTGGTCCAACCAAAGCTGACACGACAGGATGGCCAGGGTCCAAGACGTATGACGAGGAACGATATAAGTCTTACTTATGCCCCTGTCTTGTCGTCGCCCAGCACAACGGAACAGGCCGCGCGAATCTGGTCGCGCATCATCTCATCGACCCGCGAAAGAGCCCGTGTGCGCGAGGTGAGCAGCGCGATCGGGAATTCCGGGCCATTCGCGAGAGGCCGGACGGCAAGCCCGGCAAACTGGTGCCAGGGCAGCAGCGCATCGACGAGGGCGATCCCCAAACCGGCCTGGACGAAGCCAACCGCCGAAATGGAGACATCGATCTCGAGCGATGGCGAAACCACCACACCTTGTGCGCGCGCGGCATGGGCCAGTTCGTCGGCGGGGCGGGTGTTTCCACGATAGGATATCAATTCCTCTCCGGCGAGATCGGAGAGCGTCAGCTCGGTTTTCCCGGCCAACGCATGCCCGATGGGCAGCAGGCAGGCGAAGCCGACGCTGCCGAGCACCTCCGCCTCGATGTCGGGAGGCAGGCGGTCGTCCAAGGCCACGCCAAGGCTGGCATCGCCGGCGCGCAGCATGTCGACGATGGCGGCGATCGGCGCCATGTGGGAGCGCAGCAAAATATCGGGATGCCGCGCCCGGAAGCTGGTGAAAGCGCGCGGCAAGATCGCCAGGGCCGGCGGCGGCGAGGCCGCGACCCGGACCAGCCCCGTCCGACCCAGACGCAGATCAGTGGTCTTGCGGCGCAAGCCCTCCAACCCCGCCGATAGACGCTCGGCATCGGCGAATATCTCGAGCGCCTCCGGGGTTGGCCGCAGCCGGCCCTTGACGCGCTCGAATAACGTGAAGCCAAGTTCGTCCTCGGTGTGGAGCAGGATCTGGCTGAGTGCGGGTTGGGAGATGTTCAGCATCCGCGCCGCGGCAGTCACGGTGCCCGCGCGCATGACGGCGATGAACACTTCGAGCTGACGGGCCCGCATTGCCACTCCATAGGTCAGGCTTATGGCTGTTGTCCAAACCCATCTTTGACGCAATGAAGCGGTGCCGACAAGATCGGCGACTTCAGATCATTCGCTCCGCGCAGGGAACAACCATGGATGTGATCGTGCTGGGCGGTGGATTGATGGGGACTGCTTCGGCCTATTTCCTCGCCAGGCGCGGTGCGCACGTGACGCTGATCGAGCGCAACCGGGTCGGCACCGGAGCGACCGTCGCTTCCTTCGGCAACATCCGGCGCACGGGGCGTCATCTGTCCCAACTTCCGCTGGCCCATCGCTCGCTTGAGCTGTGGCGAGAGGCCGATCAGATGCTGGGCCGTGACGTGGAATTCCGCGCCACCGGTCATATCCGGCTGATCTTTGATGAAGGTAGTCTTGCCGACATGCGGGCTTATGCCGAGGCGGCGCGACCTTGGGGGCTTGAACTGGAGGAACTCGGACAGCGCGAAATCTCCTCCCGGTTTCCCGGCCTCGGCCCTGACGCGATCGCCGCGTCGTTCTCGCCGCATGACGGCAGCGGCAATCCCCGACTGATCGCGCCGGCCTTCGCCGAAGCCGCCCGCAAGCTTGGCGTGGCGATCGTCGAGGATGCTGAAATCGACACGATCAGGCGCTCGGGGTCCGGGTTCGTTGTCGTATGTTCCAAAGGTACATTCGCCGCCGAGTGTCTGCTCAATACCGCCGGGGCCTGGGGCGCGCGCGTCGCCGCGCAGTTCGGCGAAGAGGTTCCGCTCGACGCCTGCGGTCCGCAGATGGGCGTGACCGAGCCGCTGCCGCACCGGATTCTGCCGGTGATCGGCATCTGGACGCGCGACAAGGACCATGGCGCCTATCTGCGTCAGGTCGAGCGGGGCAACATCGTCTTCGGCGGCGCGGCCGAAAGGGTACCGGTCGACCTCGATCCAGGTCATGCGGTCGCCGATCCCACGCGCCTTCCGCTGCAATTGCGCGCGGTCGCGCGACTGCTGCCGGCAATCGCGCAGGTCGCGGTCATCCGCACCTGGTCCGGCTGCGAGGGTTATGTGCGCGACATGCTGCCGGTCATGGGACGCTCGGCGACGACGCCAGGCCTGTTCCATGCCTTCGGCTTCAGCGGACATGGCTTCCAGCTTGGTCCGGGCGTTGGCGACGCCATGGCCGAACTCGTCATGACCGACCGCTGCGAAACACCGCTCGACGATTTCAGGGTTGATCGCTTCGGCCGCGCCACCTGAAGAGCAATTGTGGACATCCACACAACGATGCACCCTTGGCCGGGAAAGGCGGGATGCCCTCTTGAATATTTTGAGATTGCGCGGGTGTGTCTCGTCATACCCCGCGCCCAAGGTAAGCTAACAGGGTGCGACGCCGAAGACGCAGGCAAAGGGGCCACGTCGTTGCTGGAGTGACCAGCCAGGCCGACAATTCCACTTGCCAAATTATGGTAGAGTGATCATACCAGTATATAAGATGACGATCTACGACGATCGCCCAGGTTCAAGGAGCAAGCCAGATGACAACGATTGCGCTTTTTGGTGCGGGCGGGAAAATGGGCTACCGTCTGTCGACCAATTTTCGCGGATCGGACTACACGATCCGCCATGTCGAGATCAGCGAGGCCGGCAAGGAGCGGCTGAAAACCGGTCTGGGCGTCGATGCGGTCGGCGTCGATGAGGCGCTCAATGGTGCTGAGGTCGTGATCCTGGCGGTGCCGGACACACATATCGGCAAGGTCGCCGCCAGCATCGAAAGCAAGCTGGCCCCTGGCACGATGGTGATCGTGCTCGATGCTGCGGCGCCCTTTGCTGGGCATCTGCCCGATCGTCCCGACCTTACCTATTTTGTGACCCATCCCTGCCATCCGCCGATCTTCAACGACGAGACCGAGATGACCGCCAAGAAGGACTTCTTCGGAGGCGTCGCGGCCAAGCAGCATTTCGTCAGCGCGCTGATGCAAGGGCCGGAGGAAGACTACGCCAAGGGCGAGAGGATCGCCCAGATCATCTGGGCACCGGTGATGCGCTCGCACCGCGTCACGGTCGAGCACATGGCCCTGCTCGAGCCAGGCCTTTCGGAAACGGTGTGCGCCTCGCTGCTCGTCGTCATGAAGGAGGCCCTCGACGAGGTCGTGGCGCGCGGCGTCGACCGGCAGGCCGCGCTCGATTTCCTGCTCGGCCACATGAATGTGCTCGGCGCCGTCATCTTCGGCGAGACCAAGGGTGTGTTCTCGGATGCCTGCAACAAGGCCATCGAGTTCGGCAAGCCGGTGCTGATGCGCGACGACTGGAAGCGCGTCTTCGAACCGGAAGAAATCGCCGCCAGCATCCAGCGGATCACGTGAAACGCGCCTTCCCTTCTCCCCTTGCGGGAGACGGACGAAACATCGACCACTCATATACAGATCATCTGAAATAGTGGTTGACTCATCATACCAGTTGGCTAAGCTGGCCGCGAACTCGGATCAAACAAGGTTTGCTGGGAAACCTGGACGAGTGGAGGACGGCGGGGGGGAGGAGCAGGCACGCGGCTCTTGAATCCGGCGCCATCCGCAGCCTGACCAATTCAATGCATCAGCCTTGCTCGATAAAGGCACGAGCTTTCAAAGGGAGGACTTCATGAAACTTACTCGCAGAATGACGCTTGCGGCTTTCGCCGGCGTGCTGGCACTTGGCACGGCGGCACCGGCCTTCGCGGCCGACCTGATCGCCATCATCACCCCCTCGCACGACAATCCGTTCTTCAAGGCGGAGGCCGTCGGCGCCGAGGCAAAGGCCAAGGAGCTCGGCTACGAAGCGCTGGTGCTGGTGCATGACGACGACGCCAACAAGCAGTCCGAACTCATCGACACGGCGATCGGCCGTGGCGCCAAGGCGATCATCCTCGACAATGCCGGCGCCGACGCCACCGTCGCCGCGGTGCAGAAGGCCAAGGACGCCGGCATCCCCTCCTTCCTGATCGACCGCGAGATCAACGCCACGGGCGTCGCCGTGGCGCAAATCGTCTCCAACAATTACCAGGGCGCCCAGCTCGGCGCGCAGGAGTTCGTCAAGCTGATGGGCGAGAAGGGTAACTTCGTCGAACTGGTCGGCAAGGAATCCGACACCAATGCCGGCATCCGCTCCAAGGGCTATCACGACGTCATCAACGACTATCCAGACCTGAAGATGGTTGCGCAGCAATCGGCCAATTGGAGCCAGACCGAGGCCTATGCCAAGATGGAATCGATCCTGCAGGCCAATCCCGACATCAAGGGCGTGATCTCCGGCAACGACACGATGGCGATGGGTGCCTATGCGGCGCTCGCCGCGGCGAACCGCAAGGACGTCATTGTCGTCGGCTTCGACGGCTCCAACGACGTGCGCGACTCCATCACATCAGGCGGCATCAAGGCCACGGTGCTGCAGCCGGCCTTCGCCCAGGCGCAGATGGCAGTTGAACAGGCCAACGACTTCATCAAGAACAAGAAGTCGCCCGAGAAGGAAAAGCAGTTGATGGACTGCGTGCTTGTCAATGGTGACAACGCCGCCAAACTGGAAACCTTCGCGCTGAAGAACTGAACCTGTGCAACGCAAACAGCGGGGGGCGAACTCAGGGTTCGTCCCTCGCCTTCATTTCACCGGGATGCTTTGACCGCAATGTTGAACAAGCCGATCTGGCCGATTAAGTCGACTTGGCCGATCCTTGCGCTGGCCGCCGGCATCGGCCTCAGCGCCTGCAAGATCCTGCCGACGCCATCAGCGCAAGGCAGTGCAGGCGACGCGTCAGGCTTCAACCCGGACAAGATGGTCGAGGAGATCTGGGCCTCCAAGGTCATCCCGTATCTGCAGCAAAAGGCCGGGCCGTTTGCCGAGGTCCATGCTCTGGCGAAGACCGATCCGGCGGCGGCCGGCGCCAAATACGGCAATCCCAAGAAGCAGGCGAATTCGCCATGGACTTTCGCGGTCCGCGTCGAAGGCAAGATCATCGCCGCCAACACACAGTCGCGCGCGGGCACGATGGATATCGACGTCGACGGCGACGGCAAGGCGGATGCGCGCGTGCAGATCGGGCCGGCGGTGCGCGGCACGGCGCTGCGCGACAGCCTGGATTTCGTCCAGTTCAACGATTTCACCAACCAGATCGACTTTGCCCAGTTCGGCAAGGCGTTCAATGCCTATGCCGACAAGACCGTGCTGTCCAAGCTGCCGCGCGAGGCGCTGGAGGGCCGCACCGCCAAGGTGCTTGGCGCCTACACGATCGAAGGCGGCCAGGATCTGCCATTGGTGACCCCGGCGGAGGCTGAGATCGGGCCTAAGCCATGACCACGGCGCCCAGTTACGACGTCATCCTCAAGCTGGAAGACGTCTCGAAAGTCTATGCCGGCACCGTGGCGGTCAAGCAGGCCAATTTCGAGGTGCGCAAGGGCGCGGTCAATGTGCTCGTCGGCGAAAACGGCGCCGGCAAATCGACGCTGATGAAGATCATCGCCGGGGTCGAGCAGCCGACGGCCGGCCGCATTCTGCTCGACGGCAACGAGGTCTCCTTCTCATCCTCCGGTGACGCGGTGAACCGCGGCATCGGCATGGTGTTCCAGGAGTTGAACCTGTTCGGCAACATGACGGTCGCCGAGAACATTTTCGCCACGCGCGAGATCACCAACCGGTTTCGCAAGATTGACCGCAAGGCGCAGGAGCGGCGGGCTGGCGAATTTCTCGATCGGCTCGAAGCCGGTATCCGGCCGGACATGCTGGTCGAGGATCTGCGTATCGGCCAGCAGCAGCTGGTCGAGATCGCCAAGGCTGTCTCGCTCGACGCGCGCATCCTGATCATGGACGAGCCGACCTCGGCGCTGAGCGCGGCGGAAGTCGAGATCCTGTTCAAGGTGATCGCCGACCTCAAGGCGCACGGCGTGGCGATCGTCTACATCTCGCACCGGTTGGAGGAGCTCATCCGCATCGGCGACTACATCACCGTTTTGCGCGACGGCCGCATCACCGGCCAGGAGGAGATGAGAGACGTCGACACGCAGTGGATCGTGCGGCAGATGATCGGCTCGGACGCCAAGGATTTCGCCAAGGCCGACGGCCATGTTCCCGGCGAGGAGGTGTTCCGCGCCGAAGACATCTGCCTGCCGCGTGTCACCGGCGGACTGGCGGTCGACCACGTCTCACTGTCGCTGCGCGCCGGCGAGATCCTGGGCATCTACGGACTGATGGGCGCCGGACGCAGTGAGTTGTTCGACTGCATCATGGGCCGCCACGGCCATGCCAGCGGCAAGATCTTCATCGACGGAAAACAGATCAGGGAACGCGACACGACGCGGCGCATACGGCGCGGGCTGGCGCTGATCCCGGAAGACCGCCAACGCGAAGGCCTGGTGTCGATCCTCTCGGTCGCCAGCAATCTGACGCTGGCCAGCCTGTCGCGCTTCGTGCGCCTGTTCCACATAAGAGGCGGCGCCGAGCGGCAGGCTGTCTCGCAGATGGTGCGGGAGCTCTCGATCAAGGTCGCAGACCCGGCACAGGAAGTCTCTTCGCTTTCCGGCGGCAACCAGCAGAAGGTGGTGATCGGCAAGGCGCTGCTCACCGGACCGAAGGTGCTTTTGATGGACGAGCCGAGCCGCGGCATCGATGTCGGCGCCAAGGCCGACGTCTTCCGCACCATGCGCAAGCTGTCGCGCGATGGGCTGGGCATCCTCTTCGCCACTTCCGATCTCGACGAGGTGATGGCGCTGTCCGACCGGATCGCGGTGATGAGCAATGGCAGACTGACCGGCATGTTCGACCGCGCGGAGGCGAGCGAGGCCGCGATCGTCGCCGCATCGGCGTTCGGCCATGGCCCCGCCCCGCACATCTTGCCCCAGAATTTGGAGAGCAACACTGATGACTGACATTCCGGCCAGGGCAGCCCCCTCTTCGGTCTCCAGCGGCTCAGCGCTGCTGACGCTGATGAAGCTCAGGACCTTCATTGCGCTGATCGCCGTGCTGGTGTTCTTCTCCATCGCGGCGCCGAATTTCCTGTCGGCCGCCAATCTGATCCTGATGGCCAAGCATGTGGCGCTCAATGCCTTCCTCGCCATGGGCATGACCTTTGTCATCATCACCGGCGGCATCGACCTTTCGGTCGGCTCGATCGTCGGCCTGTGCGGCATGGTGGCCGGCTATCTCGTGCTCAACGGCATCGATCTGCAGATCGGCTACACCATCTACTTCAACGTGGTCGAGATCGCCTTGATCACCCTGGCGGTCGGCATAGCGATCGGCGCCGTCAACGGACTGCTGATCACCAGGCTCAACGTCGCGCCCTTCATCGCCACGCTCGGCGTGCTTTATGTAGCGCGCGGCCTGGCGCTGCTGTCGTCCGACGGCCGCACTTTCCCCAATCTGGTCGGCAAACCGGAACTTGGCACCACCGGCTTCGGCTTCCTCGGCGCCGGCCGGCTCATCGGCCTGCCGGTGTCGATCTGGATCCTGATCGTGGTAGCGCTGGGCGCGGCCTATCTCGCCCGGTACACGCCGCTCGGCCGCCACATCTTCGCCGTCGGCGGCAACGAGCGCGCGGCGCGCATTTCGGGCGTACGCGTCAACATGGTCAAGATGTTCGTCTACATGTTCTCCGGCTTCTGCGCGGCGATCGTCGGCCTGATCATCTCGTCGGAGCTGATGGCCTCGCATCCGGCGACCGGCGAAAGCTTCGAGTTGAACGCCATCGCCGCGGCGGTGCTTGGCGGCACCTCGATGTCGGGCGGCCGCGGCACGATCGGCGGCACCATCGTCGGCGCCTTCGTCATCGGCATCCTGTCGGACGGGCTGGTGATGATGGGCGTAAGCTCCTTCTGGCAGATGGTGATCAAGGGTCTGGTCATCATCGTCGCCGTCGTCGTCGACCAGGCGCAGCGCCGGCTTCAGCAGCGTGTCACCCTGATGCAGATGGCAAAGGCGGGTTGATCATGGCGACTTTGAGTGGAGCGCTGATCGGTTGCGGCTTCTTCGCCGTCAATCAGATGCATGCCTGGCGCGACATCGACGGCGCCTCGATCGTCGCCATCTGCGACCGCGACCCGGAGCGGCTCAGGATCGTCGGCGACCAGTTCGGCGTGGCGAAGCGCTACACCGATGCAGCCGCGCTGTTTTCGGCCGAGACGCTCGACTTCGTCGACATCGCCACCACCGTCGGCAGTCATCGGCCGCTGGTCGAGATGGCGGCCGCCCACCGCGTCCCGGTGATCTGCCAGAAACCGTTCGCGCCGACGCTCGCCGACGCCAAGGCGATGGTCGCGGCCTGCGCCAAGGCCGGTGTGCCGCTGATGGTGCATGAGAATTTCCGCTGGCAGTCACCGATCCAGGCGGTGCGCGCGGTGCTCGACAGCGGTGAGATCGGCACGCCCTTCTTCGGGCGCATCTCCTTCCGCTCCGCCTATGACGTGTTTTCCGGTCAGCCTTATCTGGCGACGGGAAAGCGCTTCATCATCGAGGATCTCGGCATCCACATCCTCGACATTGCGCGTTTTCTCCTCGGCGATGTGTCGAGCCTCACTGCCCGTACCGCGCGCATCAACCCGGCCATCGCCGGCGAGGATGTCGCCACCATGCTGATGGATCACGAGAGCGGCGCCATTTCAGTGGTCGATTGCAGCTATGCCACCCGACTTGCGGCGGAGCCGTTTCCCGAAACGCTGATCGAGATCGACGGAAGCGACGGCACGCTCCGGCTGGCGCAGGGCTACCAGCTCACCGTCACCGGCAAGAGCGGTACGATGGTCAGGGATATTTCGCCGCCGCTGCTGCCCTGGGCCTCGCGGCCATGGCACAACATCCAGGAAAGCGTGCTGGCGATCCAGCGGCACTGGGTCGACTGCCTTGCATCAGGCAAGGAGCCGGCGACCGCGGGCGCCGATAACCTCAAGACATTCGCGCTGGTCGAGGCCGCCTATGCCGGCGCCGCGAGCCGGGAACCGGTGCGCATCGACGACCTGCTGAAATGACCTGGGATCGCTTCCTCCTTTGCGGCACGAGCGCGGCGGAGACCGAACCGGTCCGGTTGACCGCCGGTCCGCTCAACGCCGATTTCGTCAACGGCAATCTGCGCATGATCCGCCACGGCGGCACGGAGGTGCTGCGCGCCATCGCCTATGTCGTGCGCGACCGCGACTGGGGCACCTATGAGCCAGCGCTGACGGACTTGACCATCGACCAGGGTGCCGATGCTTTCTCCGTCAGCTACGCGGCAAGCTGCACCGGGCCTGGCGGAAGCCGGCTCGCCTTCCGCGCCACCATCAAAGGCTCTTCTGATGGGCAGCTGGTCTTCGACGTCAGCGCCCTGCCCGACAGCGACTTCGAGACCAACCGCTGCGGCTTCTGCATCCTGCATCCGATCGCCGGCCTCGCCGGCAGCCCCGTGACGGTCGAGCACACGGATGGCAGCGTTGTGGCGACGAAACTGCCTGACCTGATCAACCCGTGGCAGCCTTTCAAGGATTTGCGCGCCATCACCCATGAAGTGCGGCCCGGCGTCACCGCGCAATGCCGCATGGAAGGCGACGTCTTCGAAATGGAGGACCAGCGCAACTGGTCCGATGCGTCCTACAAGACCTATGTGCGGCCGCTGGCGCTGCCGTGGCCCTATGTGCTGCCGGCCGGCGAGACCAACCGCCAGACGATCAGCCTGCGCATTGCCAGTGACGACAACACACCGGCCACCATCGAGGCATCCGGTCCGATCCGTGTGACGCTCGGCGACCCCGGTCCGGCGCTGCCGGATGTCGGCATGATCATCCACCCCGGCGATGTCGAGACGGCGCTGGCGAACCTCGCCACCCTGTCCGTGCTCGGCCCGCAACAATTGCTGTTTCACTACGATCCGACGCGCGGCCATGGGCTCGATACCTTGCGCTCCTTCGCCCGGGTCGCTGCTGCCTATCCCGCCCTTACAACGCTCGAATGCGTGGTCGCCTGCAGCGGCGATCTCGATGCTGAACTCGCAGAGGTCGCCGACACGGTGCGCCGGGCAAATCTGCGGCTCGACGCCATCGCGGTTTCGCCCTCTGTCGATCGGCAATCGACGCCGCCGGGCAGTGCCTGGCCGCCCTGCCCGCCGCTGGAAGATGTCTACGCCGCAGCGCGCCGCGCCTTCCCGGATATCCGTCTTGGCGGCGGTATGTTCAGCTATTTCACTGAGCTGAACCGCAAGCGCGTTCCGGCCGGGCTGCTCGATTTCGTGACCCATTGCACCTGCCCGATCGTACACGCCGCCGACGATCTCAGCGTCATGCAGTCGCTCGAGGCGTTGCCGTTCATTACCCGCTCGGTGCGGGCGATCTTCGGCGACAAGCCCTACCGGATCGGGCCGTCGACCATTGCCATGCGGCAGAACCCTTATGGCGGCGCCACCAAGGACAACCCGCAGGGACAACGCATCGCCATGGCGAACCGCGATCCGCGCCAGAATGGCCAGTTCGCCGCCGCCTGGACCATCGGCTATGCTGCGCGTGTCGCGCCGGTCGGTCTGGAGATGCTGACGCTGTCCGCCTTCACCGGGCCATTCGGCGTGCTGGCGGCATCCGGAGAACCCGTTGCGGAAAGGTCACCCCGGCCGATCTTCCAGGCCATCAAGGGGCTTTGCGAACTGGCCGGCCTTAAACACGTCGCGGCCAAAACGAGCGACGAGACCCGGGTACTGGCGCTGGCCGGGCGCTCATCCTCGGGCAAGACGGTCGTGTGGCTGACGAACCTGACGGCAAGCGACGTGGCGGTCGACCTTTCGGAGTTTGGCCGCGACCGTATTGTGATGACACCCTACGCGATCGCGCGGATCGGCTGAATCAGATTACTTTTCAGAATTCATCACATAGAGGGCGCGCGAGCGCTCCAGATGCTTGATCATCGCCTTCTCGGCGCCATCGGTATCTTTCTTCTCGATGCGTCCGATGATCTCTTCGTGCTCGGTCAGCGTGAACTGTTCCTTGCCGGTCCAGATCAGCATTTCGGTGTGATACTCCTTCAGCCAGCCCAGCATCGCCTCGCTGACAGCGACATAGATCGGGTTGCCGGAGATCGCAGCGATCTGCGTATGAAACTTCATGTCGGCCGATATAAAAGCTTCGGAGTCGCCGCTGAAGCCGCGCTGTTCGGCAAGGGTTGCGCGCAGCAGCTTAATATTCTCGGCGGTGGCCTTTTCGGCGGCTTCCCTGACCATGCCACGCTCGAAGAAGATGCGCGCGGTCTTGAGATGCTCCAGCGTGTCCTTCGATGACGACAGGATGATCTTGGCCGCGCTATCGACCTGTTTGATGATCGACTTGGCGGTCAGTTGCAGCACCTTGGCGCGCTCGCCATGCGAGATCGCCACGAGGCCCATATTGCTCAGCGCCTGCATCGCCTCGCGGATCGCCGGACGGCCGACCTCGAAACGCTCCATCAATTCACGCTCCGACGGCATATCGTCGCCCGGCATCAATTCGCCGCTGGTGATCAGGCGCTTCAGCCGCAAGAAGACCTCGTCGGAAAGCTTGCGCCGGACAATCGGTTCCGAACGGTTCATCGTCGCGAATCACTCCCTTGACCCGGCCCTATCTAACACTGCCGCCACAATTCGCGGAAATGCCGGCTGTCGACCTCGCAAACCTTCCAGCCGGATATGTCTTGCAATACTTATGTACTCATTATACCAGATTTCGAACACCGGTGAACCTTTTTCGAACGCCTGGGCTTGAGACAGCAGACTATGATCACCCTCACCTATCGCATCGAAACGTCCGAAAGCATCGAGGCCTTGGCAGCCAAGATCGCCAGCGACCAGTCGACTGGCACCTTCGTAGCGCTGCCCGGCGAGACCGAGGAACTGAAGGCCCGTGTGGCGGCGCGTGTCCTGGCGATCCGGCATCTACCCGAAGCCTTGCAGCCCTCCATTCCGGAAGCCGGCAATGGACCGTTTAAACGCGCCGATGTCGACATCGGCTTTCCCTTCGACGCTATCGGCACGGACCTGTCAGCGCTAATGACCATCGCCATCGGCGGCACCTATTCGATCAAAGGCCTGTCGGGCATCCGCATTGTCGACATGAAGCTGCCTGATGACTATCGCGGCGCCCATCCCGGCCCACAGTTCGGCGTTGCCGGCAGCCGCAAGCTGACCGGCGTCGAGGGACGCCCGATCATCGGCACCATCGTCAAGCCGGCGCTGGGCTTGCGGCCGCATGAGACGGCCGCGATGGTGGGTGAACTGATTGCAGCCGGCGTCGATTTCATCAAAGACGACGAGAAGTTGATGAGCCCGACCTATTCGCCGCTGGCCGAGCGGGTGAAGGCGATCATGCCGCTCATCCTCGATTACGAGCAGAAGACCGGCAAAAAGGTGATGTACGCCTTCGGTATCTCGCATGCCGACCCCGACGTGATGATGCGCAACCACGATCTGGTGGCGAAGGCCGGCGGCAATTGCGCCGTGGTCAACATCAACTCCATCGGCTTCGGCGGCATGGCCTACTTGAGAAAGCGCTCCAGCCTGGTGCTGCACGCCCACCGCAACGGCTGGGACATCCTCACCCGCCATCCGGGGCTCGGCATGGATTTCAAGGTGTGGCAGCAGTTCTGGCGGCTGCTTGGCGTCGACCAGTTCCAGATCAACGGCATCGCCTCGAAATACTGGGAGCCGGACGACTCCTTCATCCGCTCCTTCGAGGCAGTGACGACGCCGATCTTTTCGCCTGACGATTGCGCGCTGCCGGTCGCAGGTTCCGGCCAGTGGGGCGGACAGGCGCCCGAGACCTACCAACGAACCGGCCGCACGGTCGATCTGCTCTATCTCTGCGGCGGCGGCATCGTCAGCCATCCGGACGGGCCAGGCGCCGGCGTGCGCGCCGTCCAGCAAGCCTGGCAAGCGGCAGTCGACGGCATCCCGCTGGCGAGATTCGCCCTGAAGCATCCCGAGCTGGCACGGTCGATCGAAAAGTTCGGCGACGGCAAGGCGGCCTGACGTCATGCAGCACCTCCTGCTCAGCTACTATGGCGACGACCTCACCGGCTCGACCGACGTCATGGAAGCGCTCGAGCTCGGCGGCGTGCCGACCGTGCTGTTCATGCGTCAACCCGACCAGCAGCTGCTAGGGCGGTTTTCGCATTGCCGTGCCATGGGGCTGGCCGGTACGAGCCGCAGCGAGACGCCGCAATGGATGGACGAAAATCTGGCGCCGGCCTTCGAATGGCTAAGCCGGCTGCAAGCGACGGTTTGCCATTACAAGATCTGCTCGACCTTCGATTCCAGCCCGGCGATCGGCAGCATTGGCCGCGCCATCGAGATCGGCCGGCGTGTCTTCAACCAGAAGAGCGTGCCGTTGGTTGTCGGGGCTCCCCAGCTCAAGCGATACACGGCGTTCGGCAACCTCTTCGCGGCATTTCGCGGTACCTATTTCCGCATCGATCGCCACCCGGTCATGAGCCGGCATCCAGTGACGCCGATGAAGGAGGCTGATCTCCTCATCCACCTCCATCGGCAGACCGATCTCGGTTCCGGCCTTGTCGACCTGACGGCGTTGCAGGCGGATGATCTTTCGCAGACGGTCGACCAGGCTCTTCAGGACAAGGAAATCGTCCTGTTCGACGTCGAAAGCCGCCAGACGCAGGCACGCGTCGGCGAGCAGATCTGGCGGATTTGCGAACAAGGCTATGGTTTCGTCGTCGGATCCTCGGGCGTCGAATATGCGCTGCTCGCCGAATGGGCCGGCAAGGGCATCGCCGCGGGGCACGCGTCCTTCGCGCCACCCGGTCCGGTGGACCGGCTCGCCGTGGTCTCGGGCAGTGTGTCGCCAACCACAGAGAAGCAGATCCGCTTCGCGCTCGCCCATGGGTTCGACGGCATCCAGATCGATGCCATGCAGCTGGTCTCGGACAGCGCCGGCGGGGCGATCGAACGTGCCGTAGCGAGCGGCCTGGCGAGTCTCACGGCAGGGCGCAGCGTCATCCTCTACACCGCCCTTGGTCCCCAGGCCGATCGCAGTGCCGAGATCGACCATATTGAAGGTGCGCGAAACCGGCTCGGCCGGGCGCTGGGCGACATTCTGCGCCAGCTGGTCGTCGAGCAGAAACTCAGGCGCGCGGTCATCGCCGGCGGAGACACCTCCAGCCATGCGCTGGGACAGTTGTCCATCGACGCACTGACCGTGCGCATGCCATTGCCGCAATCACCGGGTTCGCCGCTCTGCCTTGCCCATGGCGGCGGCGAGGTCGACGGCCTCGAAATCGCGCTGAAGGGCGGCCAGGTCGGATCCGATCGCTATTTTAGCGCAATTCGCGACGGCCTCGGAGATTGACGGGATTGCCTAGCGGCAAATAGCGTCACGGCGGCTCGCGGCGTTCCGGGGCAAAAGACGGGAAAGCGCCGTGGTCAGCACCGCGATGTCGAGCGCCGCCGTTGATCACTAGCCCGGCAACACTGGCGGCATCGACCGCACTGTCAGCACTTCACCCCAGAAGCCCGCGACGCCCCCCTGTCGCTACGACGAGCACGCCGCCGCGTCGCTGGCAGAACCACCCCTCGAACATCCCGGACGGCCTATCGCCAAACATCATCAGATACGGCTTCCCGACGCCGGATCGAAGAAATGCACGGCCGACTTTCGTACGGAAAGCATGACGGTCTCATCCGGCTTCAAAGTGACGCGTTCGCGCAGCACGCAGACGAGTTCATGGCCCGCCATTTCGACCGAAAGATGCGTCTCGGCGCCCGTCGGCTCGACGACGATCACCTTCGCCGCGGCGCCGGTTTCGCTGTCGATATGAATGTCCTCCGGACGCACGCCCAGCACTAGGCGCCGTCCGGAGGCGCCGGGGGGAATGGCTGACAGCGGGATGATTGATCTGTCGTCCAGTTCGAGGCCGGGATGCGGGTCGTCGCGCACCGTTCCTTCGATGAAATTCATCGCCGGCGATCCAAGGAAGCCGGCGACGAACATGTTGACCGGCCGGTCATAGAGTTGGAGCGGGCTTCCAACCTGCTCGATCCTGCCGCCGTTGAGCACCACGATCTTGTCGGCCATCGTCATGGCCTCGATCTGGTCGTGGGTGACATAGACGATGGTCGATTTGAGCCGTTGGTGCAGCGCCTTGATCTCGGTGCGCATCTGCACGCGCAGCTTGGCGTCGAGGTTGGACAGCGGTTCGTCGAACAGGAACACCTTGGGATCGCGCACGATGGCGCGGCCCATGGCGACGCGTTGGCGCTGGCCGCCGGATAACTGGCGCGGATAACGCGCGAGCAGCGGCTGCAGCCCCAGGATCGATGCCGCCGTATCTACCTTTTCCTTGATCTCGGCTTTCCTGGCGCCAGCGAGTTCGAGGGCGAAACCCATATTCTGCGCAACGGTCATCTGCGGATAGAGCGCATAGTTCTGGAACACCATGGCGATGTCCCGTTCCTTTGGCTGGAGATGGTTGACCACCCGCTCGCCGATCGAAATCTCTCCGCCCGAGATCGTTTCGAGCCCGGCGATCATGCGCAGCAGCGTCGATTTTCCACAGCCCGAAGGGCCGACCAGAATGACAAATTCACCGTCCTCGATGTCGACGCTGACCCCATGGATCACGGGGGTCGCACCATAGGACTTCTTCACGTCGACAATCTGGACAGAAGACATCTTGTAACCCCGTTTACTAGCGCCGTGGCCTGACGCGGATGGCTTGGTAGGGCTTGCCGGGTAACTCGACCCCGAAAGCAGCGTCCGCCTTGCCCCCGCGCACGACCGAGCCATGGCGTGTTGGATGCGGAATTGGCGCCGCCACTTTCGTCGCGGGCGTCACGGTCATCTTCCAGGCATCGATCACATCGACGTCGTAGTCGCCACCTTCGAGCGGTAGGCCGGTAGACCAGATGACCGGCTGATGCTCGCCGAGATAGATGTAGCGAAGATCGCCCTCGCTGGCGCCGGAGACCCGGCTCCACGGCCAGGCACTGTTGTGGCCCATCGGCTCCAACCCATTGCTGACGTCCTCTTCGATGAGGTCGCGCAGGAAGCCGATCCGCTTCCACGCCTCGCCGTGAAGCCGGCCGCCCTTGGCCCACCAGATCAGATCCTGGGGGTGCATGTAGGTTTCGCCATGCCCGGCATAGCCGCCGCGCATGACGGTGAGCCAGAAGCGGTGCACCAGTTCTTCGGCACTGATGTTGCCCCATGGGAAGACGATGTTGCCTTCATATTCAGGTTCGTCGTTTACGACCGGCTTGCCGTAGGCGTCGCGCCATTCGGGCGTGCGTTTCACATCCCAGTTCTGGATGCAGACATGGCTGACCCAAGGTTTGCGGTGGTCGAAATTCATCGACTGCTCGCCATTGTGGATCGATTTCAGATGTTGGTAGGGGTCGTTTTCCTCGAGGATATGGAAGTAGCGGTCCCACTGCGCCATCGGCTTGGTGTCAAGCAGGAAGTCGTACTCGTTGGCCAGCGACCACCAGACGTTGCGGTACGCGGCAAGCCGTGCTGCGAGGTAGGCGACATAACGGAAATCCTGGGCCGCGCTCATGTTGGCGTAGCCCCAACGGTCATAGGGATGGAAGATGATGATGTCGGCCTCGATGCCGAGATCGCGCAACGCGCCGACCTGCGCCTCGAAATGGCGGAACGCCAGAGGGTTGGGCCGGTCGAAATCTTGCTTGCCGTCCGGCCCGGCCTCGAAGATCGCGTGCAGCGCCGCATTGACGTTGAAGGGATAGTCTTTCGGGAAGACACCCATGCGCAGCTTGTTGAAGCGCGCATTCTTCAAGGTCGCCAGCGTCTCGGCCTGCATGTCGAGCGGCTGGTGCGTCCAGGCATAGCAAGTGGTGCCGAACGGGAAGTAGGGCGTGCCGTCGGCATAGGCGAAATGGAATTTGTTGCGCACGCGCACCGGACCGTGGTTGCCCGCGGACGGTGCGGTTGCCTCGAAGGCGCCGCTCTTGCCCGCCAGCGACGGGATGTTGGAGTGCGTGACATAGCTCCAGCTGCCTTCATTGTCCGGCATGAAACGGATGCGGTAGGTGCCGTCGCCATCGTAAAAGCCTGGAACCGCGATGCTGCGGTTCGCTTGCGAAAAGCTAGCGGACAACTCGATCTCGACGAAGGGGTTGCTATCCGCGGGGCCCTTCAGTGCGATCTCGAATATGTCCCATTTCTCGACTGTCGTGCCGTCGGCCATGCGTGGTTCCTTGCGTTGCTATTCCTTGACCGCGCCTGAGGTCAGCCCCGAGACGAAGTAGCGCTGGAAGATGAGGTAGACGATCGCCGCCGGCAGCACCGTCATCACGATCGCCGCGTTGAGCTGGCCGTAGTCGCGGGCGAACTGGCTCTGGAACGACATCAGGCCGAGCGGCAACGTCCAGCGATCCGGATCCTGCAGGATGACCAGCGCCATGGCGAACTCGTTCCAGGTGGCGACGAAGTCGAGGATCAGCAGCGCCGCAAGCACCGGCAGCGACACCGGCAGGAAGATACGCCGGAATACGGTGAAATGCGACGCACCGTCGATAAGCGCCGCCTCGCTGAGCTCCTTGGGCACCTCCTTGAAGAAGCCATGCAGGATGAAGACCTGGTAAGGGACGCCGAAGGCGAGATAAGGCAGGATGATGCCGACATAGGTGTTGATCAGCCCGAAGCTGTTCACCTGCTTGAAGATCGGCGCCAGCATCACCTGGAACGGGATCATCGTGCCAAACACGATGGCAAGGAAGACCACCTTGTGTCCCCAGACCTGGATGCGGCTCAGCGAATAGGCGGCCATGGCCGATATCATCAGCCCGAGCGGCACCTTGATGACGGTGATGATGGTGCTGTTGACGACCGTTGTGCCGAAATCGCCGCGCCGCCAGGCATTGGTGAAATTCTCCCAGGCGAGGCTGGTGGGCGGAGAGAATGCGCCGGTCCCCATCACCGTGGCGTTCGATTTCAACGACGTGAAGATGATGAAGATGAACGGAGCGATCCAGACCACGGCGACGATGATCAGCGCGATCCACAATGCCACCAGCAGCGGATCCACCCGCTCCGCGCCGGCCTGGCGAAAGGGGCTGGCCACGCCGCTCATTGATAGGCCTCCTGCCGCTTGAGCGTCCAGCGCAGATAGGGGATGACGATGGCAACGGTGATGAGCAAGAGTACGACGGAGATGGCGCTGCCACGGCCGAAGTCACCGAGTTGCATGGCTTGCGTATAGGCCCACATGGCGAGCATCTGCGTCGATTGCGCCGGTCCGCCGCCGGTCATCCCGTAGACGATGTCGAAGGCTTTCAGCGAGTTGATCAGCGACAGGATCAGGACGATGGTTATGGTGGGCCTCAGCGCCGGCAGTGTCACATAGCGGAACAGCTGGAAGCGTCCTGCGCCATCGATGCGGGCGGCTTCGACCAGCGTCTGCGAGACGCCTTGCAGCCCGGCCAGGAACAACACCATCGAGAAGCCCGCGACCTCCCAGACATAGCCTATGAAGACCGAATAGAGCGCGACGTTGCGGTCGCCCAGCCAATCCTGGATCAGGTTGGGCCATCCGGCTGCGGAGAGCAAACTGTTGAACAACCCGAAGAAAGGGTCGAACATCCAGCGCCACATGGTTGCCACGGCGATCGGCGCTATGATCACGGGCATGTAGAACAGGGCGCGCAGCGGCGAGCGGCCAGGGATGTTCTGGTTCAGGCCAAGCGCCAGCCCAAAGCCGATCAGCGGCGGGAAGATGACCGACAGGAAAGTCCAGATCAGCGTGTTCTTGAAGGCGACCCAGAACACCGGATCGTCGTGCAGCACGTAGCGGTAGTTGTCGAGCCCCACCCAATGCTTGTCCGCGTTCAGTCCATTCCATTTCATGAAGCTGAGCTGGATGACGTCGATCATCGGATAGAAGGCAAAGACTGCGTAGGCCAGCACCGCGGGCGCCAACAGCATCAATCCCTGCAGGGTCGGATCCTGTAGTTTTCGGCGAAGCTGGCCTGACCGGGCAGGCTTTCGCGCATGGCGATCGGCGGCGGAAATGTTCACGGCCATGTATCGTCCCAGGAGCGGTGCAAGAGAATCGGCTGACCGGCCCCGGCCTGCGGCTTGTCGGGGCCGGCCATCGCGAGGTTCAATATCAGCTGCGGTTGCCGATGAATTTCTGCAGCTCGGCGGCTGCCGCCTTGGGATCGAGAGTGTCGCTAGCAACCTCGTTGATCACCCGGAAATATTCGGTGGTGACGTCGAGCGGGAAGGCCTGGTCGCCATTGACGAACGTCGACGGGAACTTGCCGAAGATCTCGATCCATTTCTGGTCGAGCGGTTCGGCGCTCGTGTACTTGACGTTCTTGTTGACCGAGATCGAACCGAAATCGCCAAGGTGCTTTTGCTGCACGTCGGTGGATTCGAGATAGTTCAGGAACTTGGCGGCGATGTCGGGAACTTTGCTCTTGGTCGAAATGTAGTTGTACTCGGCGAAGCCGTAGAGGCGGTCAGTACCGGTCGGGAATGGGAACAGACCAAAATCCGCAGTGCGGTTTTCGCCCTTAAGCTGACCCACCAGCCAGTCGCCTTCAAGCATCATGGCGGCTCGACCGCCGAGGAAGAGATTGAACGACTGCGCCTGATCGATCCCCATGAACGGCTTCAGCGTGTAATTCGATGTCCATTTGTGGAACTCCTCGAAGGAGGCCGTGGCGCAGGCCTCGTCTGCCCAGCTCACCTGCATCCCCATCAGACGGTCATGCTTCTCGACCCCGCATTTGGTTTCCAGGATCATGTCCATGAGACGCATGACGTGCCAGTTGACGGTTCCGCCAAAGGTGATTGCCGGGATGCCGGCGGCTTTCAGCTTCTCGGCGTCCGCGACAAGTTCATCATAGGTCGCGGGGGCCGTGGTGATGCCGGCCTTCTCGAACAACGCCTTGTTGTAATAGAGCGCCTCTCCGTGGAATGTGTAGGGCACGCCGTGCCTGCCACCCTCATACTGCTTGGAGAAGGAAAGCGCCGGTGAGAGCAGTTCATCGTCCCATTTGTATTCGGCGTAGAATTTGTCGAGCGGCAGGCTGAGTCCCGCCTTGACGAATTCGCCGCCAAGGCCAAGGCCGCCCCACATGAAATAGATGTCCGGTCCCTGGTCGGAACCTGAGGCGACCCGCAGCGCCGACTTGTGTTCATCGGTGCCGCGGCCTTCCACCTTGATGGTGACACCAGGATTGGCAGCCTCGAATTCCTTGACGATGTCAGCCCATGCCTTGTTGGCGGAATCATTGGCGAAGGTCAGGGTCCAGACCTTGACCTCTTGCGCGGACGCCGCGCTGGCGACCACCATGGCGATGGCGCCAAAAAGCGCTACGCGCCGAAGTTTCCTCGATGTCTGCATAGTCTCCTCCCTTGACCGTGTACCCGCATCCGCCGAGCCCTGACCAACCTTAGCGGCAACCATCATCATGTCAACTGGTATGATGAGATGAAGAGCAGAGTTGCTTGGCCAGGGCTTTCCCCGAACCGGCGGACCGGCGCATGCTGGTCGTACCTTTCCTTCGCCGACTGCGTGCGCCTCGTCGCTGCATTTCTCACCGCGCCGCGCGGCCACACGATCTCCTTCGGCATCTCGGTTGCCCTCAGGCATCGCGGAGCTTTCTTTTGCAATTCGCCAAGCGGATTCGACATCCCGCCTTGCTGCGGCTTCCGCTTCCTTGGGATTACGTGACCGGATGGCTTGGCCTGTCGAAAACACGGATCATGATTTCCGTCCTTCTCCCGCAGGCTTTCAGGTCGGCGCTGCCGGCGATCGGCGGTCAGAACATCCTGCTGTTGAAGGGAACTGCCCTGGCCTCGACGATCACAGCCTTCGAACTTATGGGGGCGGCCAACCTCGTTCGCGCAGACCTTTCGGGTTTACGAGCCTCTGTTCGCCGCGGCTCTTGGATATTTCTTGCTAGCGGCATTGATCACGGTTGGTTTCGGTTTTTTCGAGAGACGACTTGTTCGACGGTATCGAGTGGCACCGGTTCGGATCACCTGTTTATTCCACACAGGGTTCACTGAATCCGTCATTCGCTTCGGCCAGCCATGGCAGCGAAGCCGGAACTGGTGGTTCGATGGGTGGGGGAAAGGCGGTAGCGCTCTCCCGCCATCATCCCCCACGAGCAGAGAGCCATCCCTATTTGCAGGTCGCAGCCGCCGATAAGCGCCCGAACCGAACGCCGGCCTTCATTGCACCAGGAAAGTCCGCCCACCCACAAGGCAGGCTACATTCCACGGCCTTGCAGGAAACCCTTCAGCAAAACCAATAACTTGTCGGAGATGCCAATGGTACCGTTGGCTGGGATCGAACCAGCGACCTCCGGATCCACAATCCGAAAGCGCACATTGAAATCATTGAGCTTTCCGGCTTCATGTCGCGCCCATGTCGCGTCAGCCCAAAAGTGCGTTCTCCGCGCGCGCTAGCTCGTCGGCGTCGTCGCCTCTCGGAAATAAATGCCCGTAGACGTCGGCCGTCATCGTCACGCTCGCGTGGCCCATGCGTTCCTGGACCACCTTTAGAGGCAAGCCGAGGCCGCCCTCTTCCTGCCGGTTGATGCACCAGGACGCATAGAAATGTCGCAGCGCGTGAATGCCTTTGTACTTCGCGACAATGACCGGATTGCCATCCTCGTCGACCTCGCCGGTGTCGATCGTCACCCCGGCCGCGACTAGTGCCGGCTGCAGCCCGCGGCGAACGATATTATTGAGCTGCTCGACCTTGCCGCTGCCGTTCGGGAAAACGAGGTCAAGGACCATCACCGCTTTACCGTCGGCATCGACCTTGCCGGTGTCACGCTTGGGGCAAATCAACCGCCACTCCCGCAGCGCGTTGATGACGATCGGCGGCGCCGGCAAGGTCCGCTCGCCTGAAATCGACTTGGGCTTGCCTATCGTGTTGAACCTGTCCGCCCGCTGGTGAACGCGGACCTCGCGGCGATCGAGATCCACGTCGCTCCAGCGAAGGCCGCGAAGTTCTGACGCCCGCAGTCCGGTGAAGATGGCGGTCAACAGCAAAGGCCTCCAACGGCGCCCCGACAGCGCGCCTACGATGGCCTTCACTTCCTCGCGCGTCGGGATATCAACGCCGACCTTCAGCTTGCCCTTCTGGCGCCGCTCCTGGCGGCGCTCGCCGCCCTTGCGCTTGCCGCGTACCTCCCGCACGACATTGCGTGCCGTCAATCCTCGCTCTTGAGCATCCGCCAAAAGCGAGCCCAGGCTGACCATCACCTTGCGGATCATCGCGGCCGACCTTCCACCGGCGCGTAACTCGTCTTCGAACGCTCGCACGGCCGGGATGCTCAGCATGGTCAGCCTGGTCTCGCCGATGAATGGTACGATATGCAAATCGACGTGTGATCGGTAACTGTCGACTGTAGTGCGTTCCAGCCCGGCAGCCTCGGCGCTGGCAATCCAGAACGCTCCTGCCTGCTTCACCGTGGCGCTAGCGCCATCGGCTACGTGGACGCCCTCGCGGACCTCGACCGTTGCTGTCGCGGCGAACTGGTCGGCGTCCTTCTTCTTGGTGAAGGTCTTCAGCCGTCGTGTCCCCTTCCCGTCGACGTAATCGACCACCCAGGCCGTCTTTTGCTCACCTTTTGCCGTGGTCCAGGTTCGCTTGCGGATTGACATTGTCAGGTCTTGCTCCGGCGTAAGAATGCTGGAGGCAGCCCTTGACCCTCAGCGTCTTTCAACGCTTTGCCTTCCCAGCGCACCAGTCCGCGGAGGATCTCGTCACGCGTGTCGTCATCGACATCTGTCGTGCGGCCAACCGCAATCGCCGTAAGTGTCTCGTGGACGTGCTGAACCACCTCGTCGGCCGCGTCCTTCGGCATGGCTTTGCCCAGAATGGTGAGGAGCCCGTGCAGTTGATCGACACGCTCCTCGAGCTTCCAAGGCTCAGGAAATTCCCGCTCTAAGACGCGAACGATCTCGGCGTTCGTCGAGCGGCCGTTTTCATCCGCGTGAGCTTTTATGCGCTCTCGCAGCCCGGGCGGCAGGCGGAGCTGAAATTGTTCCGGATTGCTTCGATTGACCATCGGTCGGTGCTCGCTGTCAGGATCACCATATCCATTGGATATATTCCCTTTGACGTCAAGCATATCCACTGGCTACAGTAAAGCAGATTGTATCCACTGGATATGATTCACACGAGATCGGAGACAGTGACATGGAACCAATTTCTGCCAGTACCACCTCGGCGACGGATGACATCGTCTGGGAGGTCAAGAACATCGCCAAGATCATTGGGCGGACTGAGCGGCAAACATTTCACATGCTGAGCGCCGGCCATCTGCCGGCGACCAAGATTGGCGAAAAGTGGGTTGCCTCGCGCCGCAAGCTTCTCGCGGCGATCCTCGGAGACGCCGCATGATCGCCGCCGGCGTCTGTCTATTCGTCGTCGCCGGGCTGTTGCAGACGCGCCTCGGTAGGCTCCGGCTTGCGCTGCTGCTGCTGCGCGCCGGCAACGCGCTGATCGAGACGGCGACCAGGCTCATGGAGGCCCGGCGATGAGCGGCGACACCGCCGAAGAAGGCAGCGACGAGCTCATCGAGGCGATCGAGTGGTACGCGGCCTATCCCAACGATCGGAAGCGACCGATCGTACCACTCCTCCAGGAGCGCTTCGGCTTGTCCGCTGCCCAAGCCTGCGCGGTGCTGCGCGAGGTCAATCTGCGGCGTGCGAGGGCGACGTGACCAAGCGCGACTGGTCTCGCAACTCAGACCGCCAGCGAATCGCCCGCCAGGGCGCGGAGAGCGTCGGCAAGCCTCGCGCGGGCGCCCATAAAGAAGCCGATGCCGCTGAGATCGTGACGAAGATCTTGCGTTGCCCCTGCGGCCACCGCGGCAAGGTAGAGCTGCCGCTGGAGATGCTGGTGGACCGGAAGTTCAAATGCTCACGATGCGGCCGACGGGTTGGATAGCAGCAAATGAGCCGCCAGCTTTCGCGCGCAGAGCAGGATGAGATCCTCGCTCAACATGGGATCACCAGCGTCGAAAGCGATGAACTGGTTGTCTTCGATGGCCTGGACTTCACCGTCTATAAGCTGATCACCAAGGCGCCCGGCGGGCCCGGGATCGCCGCCGCGAACCGAAAGGCCAGACGAGCCGCGCGCGCTGCCGCCAAGCGAAAGGCGCAGCCAGTATGAGCAAGGTGAATTTCGGGGCGTTCAAAAACGCGTGGCTCGACCAAGTCGCGGCCGATAACACCCTCGCTCCGCTGGCATTCAAGCTGGGCTGGCATTTCATGAAAGATTGCGGCCGCACGCTCTCGAAGCAGGGTACGATCTTCTCATTTCGAAGCCAGGACGGCTACGCCGAGCTGCTCGGCATTGGGACGCGGCATGTGCGCGACCTCTTCACTGCTCTTCGCGATCGAGGCCACATCGCAGTCAAACGAGCCGGCAAAGGCAACCCGAACAGGACCTATCCGACCCTTTTTGACCGGCAGTATAGTTCCGGTCAAAACCCATCTATGACCGGCACTTCCGTGCCCTTTGACCGGCACTCCCACGACATTATGACCGGCACTAAAGGCCCGGGGAATCTCATAGAGGAGATTCCTCGAGGAGAATCGGGCGGCGGCGCCAAGCCGACCGCCCGTCTACACGCTGCCTCTATCAGGTCGAGCTTGACGTTAGACGTTGATGCCGAGGGGGACGCTCGTGCTCCGCACGCGTCCCATTCATCACGATCAGACGACAGCTTCAATCACGAACCTTGGAGACAAGATGATGATGAAGGCACTGTTGAGTACGACGGTCCGGAAGACGAACCAGGGGTGGGGGGTCTCGATCTCTGGAGCGAATGACCCCCGGAACCGCCCGGGGCTCACGTTCACAAAATTTTTCGGCGTTACCGGAAATTCGGGGAAAATCGCGATATGACCGAAAAAAATAGGCTCAACGCCTTCGGCAGGAGTGGCGACTGATCGATGCGCCGTCGCGTCAACCCTCCGCCAATCGACCCGACGACCGGCCGTCCTGCCGAGTTGCTCTCGATCCTCGCCACCTTGGACCTCCTGGCCGAGGCGGGTGACGGCAGCGCGCGGCAGGCCGCCAACATCTTGCGGGCGCAGCGGGGTTCGAGTGGCCGGCCAGCCGAAAACGACAACCTGGCGCTGACGCGCATCGCCGAGCTGGCCGCCGAGGGTCGCGGCTCGCACGCGGTCACGATCGTAGCCCGGGAGATCGCGCAACAGACAGGCGGCAACCCTGAAGCCATCGCTCGGCGACTGCGGCGAAAAAATAAACGGACGAAATAGTTTTTGTCCGCCCCTTTCGGTGCGATTCGTCCAGCCATGGCGAAAAACACGACCTCCGAATCAGCAGCCGAGCCAGTGCCGCAGGCGCTCATCGAGCAGATCCTTGCGAAGGCACGCGGGTTTCGCGATCGCGACAAAGCGCTATTGGCCGAGCAGATCCAGCTGGAGCAGGCCGGCATCCGGCCGGCCGAGCCGCAATCGGGACCGGATGCCCGCGAACTCGCCGCCACCCTGTTAAACGGGCATGCACTGCCGAAGGACAAGTTGCCGACACCAGGCGAAACCCTGCATGGGATCAAGACCGAGCGGGCCGCTATTGTTTTCGCGCTGGAAGCCCTCGAAAGCCGCGAAAACCAAGCCAGGATCATGGCGGTCGCCGAGGTGATGCGCGAAACCGAGGCCGATTGGCTTGAGATCGTCCGCCAACGCGCAATGGCGCTGCTGACACTGCGGCGCGTCAACGCCGAGGCCGCTGGCTTCCGTGAAAAGGTGCGGCGCCTCGCAAAAGCAAACCCAAATTTGATCTGCGATGTGGTGTCGGGCCCGTTATTCGGACCGCCCGTCGTCGGCGATCACGCCTACGTTTTCCTGCAGGCCTGCGAGAGGGCCGGCATCATCACCAGGAAGGAAATCGACGATGCCGATTAAGACCTATGCCGGCGCCCGTCCGCGGGCCTTCGATGACGATGAGTCCGCCTTCAAGGCCGGCATGTTCTTCCGTGCCGCGATGCACAAGGGCGACGAAGTCGCTCGTGCCTGGTGTGCCAAGAACGGGGTCATCCTGCAGAAGGCCCAGGGCGAAACCAGCGGCATCGCTGGCGGGTTCCTTGTTCCGATCGAAGTCGAAGCCGGCATCATCAAGATCCGCGCGCTGACCGGCACCTTCCGGCGCAACGCAGCGGTCAAGCGCATGGGCGCGGACTCGCGCTCGTTCCCCCGGCTCGACACCGGCTTGATCGCTGCCTTCGTTGGCGAGAACGCCCAGATCGCGGAACAGGACCGGACCTGGAGCTCGGTCAACCTCAATGCCAAAAAAGCGGCAGCGCTGTCGAGGATGAGCTCGGAGCTGGGCGAGGATGAGACTATCGACGTCGGCCAGGACTTCGCCGAGGACGCGGCCTATGCCCTGGCGGCATTGGAAGATTCCTGCGGTTGGAACGGCGACGGCACGAGCTCGTACGGCGGGATCACCGGCGTCAACGTCAAGCTGATCGACGGCACCCATGACGCCGGCAAGATCGTTGCCGCCACCAACAACGATACTTTCGACGAAATCACCGCGGCGGATCTCGGCGCGCTGATCGCTGCCTGTCCAGAATACGCTTTGCCGAGCGCCAAATGGTACGCGTCCAGTTATGCGATCGGCCGTTGCTTTGCGCGTCTCGGTGCCACTGCCGCCGGCATGACCATGACAGCAACCGGGGCGCGGCCGGCGATGCAGTACCTGAGCTGGCCGATCGAACCTGTGCCGAGCCTCCCGGGCGCCGGCGATCAAAGCGCCAAGGTGATGATCGCCTTCGGGGATCTCAGCCTTGCGGCCACGCTTGGCGACCGCCGAGGCGTCACCGTTCAGACCACGGCAAATCGATATCTGGAATACGACCAGATCGGCTGTCGTGCGACCGAGCGTTTCGACATCAACGTGCACGATCTGGGCAGCAACACGGTTGCGGGTCCGATCGTCGGCCTGATCGGGAACTGAGGCGATGACCGAGATCCGCCGTTCCGCGTCTCCCGCCATTCTGAAGTTCGTCGGAGATGGCATCGGTGTCCGCCAGGTGCGCGCCATCGTGTCGACTGGCGAGCTCGATCGCATGGGCGACATCATCGACCAGGCCGGCATCAAGCTCGACGCCTTCCGCCGCTCGCCGACGGTGCTCTGGCAGCACGACAGTGACCATCCCATAGCCAAGGCGCTGAGTGTCAGCATGGAGGGTGGCAAGCTTGTCGCTTTGGTCCAGTTCCCCGATGTCGGCGTCAGCGCGAAGAGTGATGAAGTCTATGGGCTTATCAAGGCCGGCATCATCAACTCGACCTCGATCGGATTCATGCCGTTGAAAAGCGTGCCGATCGATCCGTCCAAGCCTTACGGCGGCCTCCGATTCATCAGTTGTGAGCTGCTCGAGTTCTCCTTCGTCAGCGTCGCGGCCAACGCGGGCGCGCTGATCACCGGCAGATCTGTGAGCAAAACACCACGGCTCGACGCGGCACGCCGCTCCTTGGCGGAGATTAGCCGCAAATGACAGCGTTTCAGCGTGGTGCTTTTGGACGGGCGGCATGCTGCTTCCGGCCGCGGGCAAGGGATTTTGCCTGCGGCCGGTTTTCCTTCAATCGTGACGTTCACGATTTCCCGCCTGGTCGCGACAGCAGAAGGCGGCCAGGCGGTGACCAACTCGGAAGGGGCGATCGCCGTGCAAACCAACTATGAGAATCGAGCCTTCTCTGCACCCAGAAGTCAGATGAGGACCGGTGTCGTCGTGACCTGGCGAGGTGATCGCGGCTTCGGGTTCATCCGCCCGGACGGTGGTGATAGCAGCGATGTCTTCGTCCACATCAGTAACGTGATCGGCGTCGACGAGCTGCATGTTGGCGCCAAGGTGTCGTTCGACGACGGCGTCAGCGAGCGCACCGGCCGGCCCGAGGCGCGAAACGTGAGATTGGCGAATTGATATGAGCAACAAGGTGCGCGTCGAGGGTGACCGGCTGATTATTGAAGCCGGCGGTCAGATCATCGTGCGTGACGGCGGCATCATCCTCGCCGAGCCTGGAGCCATCGTCGAGATCCTCAATCGGATAGAGGCTTTCGACGGCACCACGTTCACACTCTCACCACGCGAGCAGTGCGTGCGAACGACGAGCAGTAGCCCGGTATCGATCGTCGTGCCGCCCTATTCGGCGGTGCCGTTCCCGCCGGGCACATCGCGGAAGGTGATCCAGGGCGGCACCGGCCAGGTCACCTTCGTCGCAGGCGACGGCGTCACCATCCTGAGTTCCGAGACCTTGAAAATCGCCAAGCGTAACGCCGCAGCGGTGATCACGGCGACGGATCTGCAGGACACTTGGCAGCTGATTGGCTACCTCGAAAAGGCGACGTGATGCCAGCCCGCGAACTCCTCGCCGCCGCGCACGTGGGGCCAAAATGGCCTTCATAGCCCCGCTTGCCGGTGCCGCTGTCGGTGGTGGCCTCCTCGGATCGATCGTCACCACCGCCGTCGGGATCGGCATCAATCTGGCGATTGCGTATTTCTTCCCGCAGAAGATCAAGGGGCCGCGCGCGGAAAGTCTGAAGGCGCAGACCTCGCAATATGGCGACCAGCTGGCGCGCGTCTATGGATCGATCCGCACCGCCGGGGCCGTGATCTGGCTCAAGGGCGACCACGTCGACGAGCATGTGAAGACGGAACGGCAGGGCAAGGCGCTCGGGCCGGAGGTGACGACATACAGCTATACGGCAACCTTTGCGGTTGCCTTCGCCTGGAACGGTCCTGCCACTGCGATCACCCGTATCTGGGCTGACGACAAGCTGATCTTCGACGTCTCGTTCGAAGCGCTGCAGGACGCCATCGCGAGCGGCGGTAACGGCATCGGCGTCGCCAAGGGTGCGTCGGTCACGTTGCATCTCGGCACCGATGATCAGCAACCGGATCCTGACATTGAAGCCGACCGCGGCGCCGGCCTGGTGCCGGCTTGGCCAGGCATCGTCTATGTCGTCATCAAGAATCTGCCGCTCGACGAGTTCGGCATCCGCGTCCCCAATATCGAGGCCGAGATCCTCAAGGGTGCGATACTGGCGACAGCCAGCATCGATGGCTTTTCTACGAACGCGAACGAGTGGAGGAATGACACCACCGGCGACTATCTGGCGGCCAATGACTCCGGCACGCTGATAATCAGTCGCTTGCCGGCAGGAGCCGAAATCCTGAACGCCACGATTCCCTATGCGGGATCTGTCCACATCAGCGATCGCCTCGACGTCGCCGTTGTCGGCGGCAGTGGCGATTCGATTGCCTTCTATGATGCCGCCACCGGCGCTTTCCGTCAGGAAGTCAGCGGCCTTGACGGCTTGAGCGAGCTTTCCGCCATCCTCGACGACATCAGCTTTGGCGGCGTCACCTATATGCTGGTGTGGGTCTTTGGCGCCAAGCTATCGCTGCTGTCGAATGCAAGCACCGGCTGGCAGCAGATATGGACGGCAAGCACAGCGCATTCGCCGCTTTCCTACCTCCAGACGCTTTCTGTCGGTCCTGACTACGCCTACGCCGTCCGCGGAGGGATCGCAGGCACATCGAAGGCGGTGACCAGGATCGGCTGGGATGTCACCGGCCTGTTGTCTGATACGGAAATCACGCTCGGCGCGCTCACCGATGATGCGGTCGCATGCTTCTACGACGAGGAGAGCGACAGCGTCGTCGTGCTCGATGCCGCAGGCCAATTGTTCGTCTACACGTCGGATCTTGGAACCCTGCTGCGGTCGAACACCCACACGGGCATCGGTGCGGTTCCCAATGCCCAACCGCCCCTGTCGAAGCGGATGAAGTTGGGTTCCGATCTCATCGCGATCAAGGGATTCGATAACGATATTTTCGAGTTCCGCGTCTCTGACCTCGGCCAGGTAAACCGCTATGACGCCGCCACGTCGACTTGGCTGCTCAAGCTCAACTCTGACCTTGGCCAGTTCGGGGTTAATCAGCAATGGCAAGCCGTTCTCATCCTGCCGGCGGGCGGAGCTGATCCTGTTGTCTGGTATTTGCCGCGGGCACAACGCCTGCCGGTCCCGCTCAAGGACGTCCTCGAACAGGAATGTGCGCTGGCCGGCCTGGCTTGCGACGCCTCGCAGATCACTGTCGAAATTTTCAAAGGAGACTGCTGAATGTCGGGCATCTTGTCAGCACTCTCATCGGCGATTTCGCCGGACGCCGTCATCGTTCTCACTGACGGCGCCGTCTACGATCGCGACGGAACGCTGTTGAAGGTCGCGCGAAAGGTCGCGGTATCGGAGCGCCTCCCGCTGGCCGTTGCCTACCGCGGGAATCTGGACTTCGGGGAAGACGTCTCCCAAAGGATCATCGCCGCGGCAGAGAGATCCGGTTTCGACCAGATGTTGGCCGAAATCGCAGCGGCCTTGCCCTGGCTGCCGAGTTCACCAATGCTCGAGGTCCTGATCGCAGGCGTCTCGGAGACCGCCGGGCCGATGCACCGAATGTTCCAGAACAGGCCGGCAAAATATGGTTGCGCCCCTTCGACCCTAATCGATCCTGGACCATTGCATTGGGGTTTCGGTACCGACGGCCGTGCCATCACCTTGCAGGCGATGGGTGTACCGGCACCGGCCGGGGGTCAGACCATTCAAGCGTGGCTGTCCATGCACGGGGTTAGCATTTTTGAATACTTCCGCAACTTTCCGGTGCCGATCGATCCCTTTGACGCCAACACCGATCGGCAGCATCTGATCGGGGGAATTCTCGATATCACGGTTGTGAAACGTGGCAGCGTCTCAACGACGATGCTTCACCGCTGGCCAGACAAGATCGGCGAAAAGATGAAAAGGAAAGCAACATGACGACTTCCAATCGCCTCGGCATTACCGAACTTGCCGAAACGCAGAGCAACCGTTCGGTCACGGTCAACGAGGCGATCGCCAAGCTCGAGGCGGGCGCGACGTGCTTTGCCGCCATCTCGATTGGCGACACAGCTCCTCCGGGATCGCCGGCCGAAGGCGATCTCTATGTGCTCGGCGCCTCGCCGACAGGGGCGTGGTCAGGCCAAGGCAAGAATGTCGCCGTCTACTACAACGCGGCATGGTTCTTCCTACCGGCGATAGAGGGCGCGCTTGCCTATGCGCAGGACGACAACGCCTACTATTTCTACAGCGGGTCAGCTTGGTCTCTGTTTGCAGGCGGTGGTGGTGGCGGCGTCGGAGATGTCGTCGGGCCGGCAAGCGCCGTCAACAACAACATCGTCCTGTTTGACACCACGACCGGAAAGCTCATCAAGGACAGCGGCATCGCGATCTCGACTGATGGCACGCTCGCATCGAATTCGGACAATAAGGTCACCACCGAAAAGGGGATGAAGACCTATGTCGACGGCAAGGTGGCCGGTCTCTCGTGGAAGCAAGCCGTTCGCGCCGCCACTACGGCCAACGGCACTCTCGCCAGCGCTTATGAGAATGGCGACACGATCGATGGTGTAACCCTCGCCACCGGCGACCGCATCCTCATCAAGAACCAGTCGAGCGGCGCGGAGAATGGCATCTATGTTGTTGCCGCCAGCGGTGCGCCGGCGCGTGCCACGGATGCCGATGCCGGCGCTGAGCTCGTCAATGCATCGGTCTATGTCAGCGAGGGAACGACGCTTGCCGACACGCAATGGACGTGCTCGACCAACGCGCCGATCACGGTCGGTTCGACCTCGCTTGCTTTCGCTCAGCTTACCTCCGCTGGTGGGTCCGTCCCGACGTCAAGGACCATCACCGCAGGCGCTGGTCTAACCGGTGGTGGCGATCTTTCAGCGGATCGAACGTTTGATGTGGGCGCCGGTACCGGCATCCTCGCCAACGCCAATGACGTGGCCATCGACAAGGCATCGGCCGCGCAGGTTCAGGCTGCGACCTCGAACAAGGTGCTCACAGCCGATATCATCTTCACCGCTGCCGACCCTGTTACCCTGACCGACGCGACGACCATCGCCGTCGATATGGCCACCTTCCTGAATGCCAAGGTGACGCTCGGCGGCAACCGCACGCTAGGCGCGCCATCCAACCCCAAGAACGGGCAATCCGGCTGTATCGAGATCATCCAGGATGGCACCGGCAGCCGAACTTTGGGCTATCATGCCGATTGGCTGTTTGCCGGCGGCACGGATCCAACGCTGTCGACGGCAGCGGGGGCGAAAGACCTTCTGTTCTATCAGGTTCTTTCGACAGGCAAGACCTATGCAAATCTAGTCAAGGCAGTCGCATGATCCCCGGTATCGGTGCCGCGATTGGCGGGTTTGAGCAGGCTGCAGGAGCACCGCCAGCAGCCCCGATCACGTATATCGGCCGCTCGCAAGCCGCTGCCTCTGGCGGCACCGTCACCTATGCTAGCGCGCCGCTATCCGCGCCGGCGGCCGATCGCCTCGTTGTTGTCGTTATCACGGGGGAAAGCGTTGGAAATTACACGACCACTGGCGTGTCAGTTGGTGGCACTGCGCTGACACGCTGGAGCCCGGGTCGTATCCAACTATTCACCGCCATCGTCAGCTATTTCGAGATCTACTATGGCATCGTCGCCAGCGGTTCGGCACCGAATATCGTAATGACGACCACGGCGGAGCGCGCCAGCATGGACGTCTATTGCTGCTCGGGCCTGAGCGCCACGCCTGTTGACCAGGTCTCCAAGACCTCAGCGAGCGGCACGAGCTGCGCGATCAACGATGTCGAGACGAAGGTCGGCGGCGCCCTGATCGCCGGCATTGCCGCCCAGGGCACCGGCGCATCCGTAACGGAGAGCTGGACAGGCACCGACAGCGTTGTCGAGGACTCCGATCAGTCCGCATCGATGACGAATACCTCGACAGCTGCCGCCCACATCGCGACCACTGTGGCGGCCACTACGGATGATTTCACCTTCACGCTCTCGGCCTCGAAGACCTTTGTCGGCGGCGCGATCAGCTTCGGGCCGTAGCGGAGGCTTTTGACTGCCAAAGCCGGCGCCGGCAAAGGCAACGAGGATGGCAAAGGCGGCGAGCGCAATGGCAAGCCGAGGGCTCTTTTGAGGTGCCTTCACAGCTTCGATCAGGTCTTTGGCCATTCACGTCGTCGTCGATGCGCGGGTTCTCATACGGCAAGGCGCGCGGGCCAACCGGAAACCCGCGCGCTGGCGGGCTTCCTATTTGATACTGGGGGCCGGCGGCTTCATCATCACGCGCAACTGCATCTTGTCGATAGTTGCGACGATGGCAGCCGCCAGTGCTTCTGCCTCATGGATCAACTCCGGCCCGTAGAGGCCGTTGACGGCCTCCTCGCTCGGCAGTACCCCGGGCGGGCAGTGCTCCTCGATCGTGCGCCGGATCAGTATCAGGGCTGCCCGGCATTCGTCGGCTTCGATCTTCATGACCTTCACGTCGCCTTGTCGACCAACCTCTTGCGCGTCGGCGGCAGATAGCTGGTGACGAGCCGCACGGCACTGTGTTTGACCGTAATGCCCAGATCCTGGCCGCCGACCGTGACCGTATCCTCGTCGACGCGAAGCACTTCGCCGGCCAGCTCGATTTTCTGCCCGCTGCTTATGTGTGGCGTGGTGTCAACGATCGAGTGCGGCTGACCGTAGGTAGGGATCAGAACACTCACGCGGTCTTCCGTGACCCGCTTGCGCACGGTTGCAGTTATCGCGACGGTGTCGCCGACTTTGATGCCCTTGCCCATATTTGGATTCTGGAGCGGCCGCCGCCGACGTCAATATGCATGGAACCTAATATACGCCGCGAGCTTATGTGCAGCATGAGCACTCGCGGAATCAACTTCCTTGACCAATGGCTGGCCAACAACGTCCCTGAGACGACGAAGGCTGATGTCATCTCCGTTGACGAACTCACGCACAAGATGATCGCCGACGCCAAAGTGCTCGGAATCAAGCGGAGCGAGATCGACGAAGAGGTCGACGACAGCCTCTCCCAAAAATGATCCTCGACGCGATCGTGCATTACGACCCCGGCCTGCGTGAATAGCCTTGCCACCGAGACGGACGCGAGGAATATAATCCTCCCGTTGCGGCGACCCACTCAAAACGGAGATCGCCAATGGCCAGGTCCAAACCATCCACGAAGCTTTCGCAGGCTGAAATCGAGTGCTTTCTGACGGCAGCGGAAGCGCTGCACAAAAGCATCGTGAAGATTGAAGACCGTGCGGGAAGTGACCGGCAAGGAAGTCGAGTTCATCAGATGGAACACCACAGGACCGGTGCGGCCACTTGGCTGAAATCCGGTTCGTGCGAGTGATTTTGGAAACCACGCCGGCGGTACAGTCACGCCATGCCGATTCGCACCGCGCCCTTTCCCTGCGACGTCCACCAGATCGCCGAGCAATGCGGGATCAAGATCCTTAAGCCCGCGCTGCACGGCGCCATGGCAGGCCGACCAAGGGTATGCTTCTGCCCGAAGACCCTGAAGCGCCTCGGCCAGGCGCACGGCGCCGATCACCTCCGCTTGGTCCTCCGCCTGATCGTGGAAAGCGATGGCAACGCCGGCGAGCTGCAGTTCGATACGATCGAGGCGGTTTCGCGTGTTGTGCTCTCCAACCTGGTTGAGATCCGCGCCGATCTCTTCGACACCGTCGACCTCGGCCAGGTCCGCGCCTGGGCTCAATTCGTGAAACCTGGGTGTTCGACAGCCGAGGCGATGGCGACGGCGCTGCTCTGGCGCTTTGCAAGCCCGGACATCGTCATGCCGAAGCAGTCGGCCGAAGAGGTCGCCGCCGAGGCGAAGCGCGCGGAGATCGCGCGCAAGGGCAGGGAGAACGCCAAGCGGAGGCGGCTTAAGGCCGCCGGCGACGATCGGGCGGCCGTTGCGCTCTGATCTTCAGGATGCCGCCGACGTCGAGATCTGGCGCGATCTTTTGGGCGATGACTATCACCGGTCTGGCAGGCAGCCGACGCGGTCTCATTCGAACTGGACGCCCTGGCAGCATCGCGGCAACGGCGACGTCGAGATCGGGCGCGTGTGGTGGCAGGCGCGTCCGCTGCATTTTCCGAAGGCAAACGTCACCCTTTTCTTTGATGGCTCCGAGGTCGTCGGCGAGCACCGGTGGGGTGTCCATGGCGACAAATGGCAGATGAAAAGACCGCCGGCCGACTGGATGCCGAATCCCGGCATGGCCGCGGAACGCGATCGCCAGATCGTGGCGTTCCTGGAGCGAAAGCGGCACCGGCGCCTGCTCAAGGGCGCCGAGGTCAGGACCTGAAGCGTTCGAGCAAGACGCGATCCGCCGGCGTCACCCGCACCCCGCGCCCGTTCTGATTGCCGTCGCTAAGCGCGTGACACACAAGTTTGACGTCGATGGCTAGATGGTTGCCGATCTGCCCGAATGACAGCGTCTGCCATTCGTCCGGACAGTTTGCGAGGATCTCATTGGCGTGGTGCTCGATCCGATCAATGACGCGGTTCTGATCAGCCACTCGCTGCGCCTTTGCGAGGTCCGCGCCGCGCGGTACGGCGGATTTCGGAATGCACGAATTGGGATCGTCATTTTCAATGTTCCTCGGCGCGGAAACATATCGTTCACCACGGGTTGTGGAAAGCGGGGAGCTCACCGATCGGGGGCTTGCCGGCGTGCGCCGTGGTCGTTTCGGTACTCCGATGGCATACCGATCGACAGATATCGAGCACCTCCACAAGAGCTTGGCCGCCCAAGATCGAATTCGCAGGGCGGGTCGAACACCCAACGGCCACGCGCTGTGGACGACGGCGGAGCGTGCCGTTTTGAAGAAATGGTTTCCAGACTACATAGCGATGAAAATGCGACTGCCGGAAAGGTCCATGCCGGCGATCCGCGGGCAATGTCACCTCATGGGGCTCAGCACCCCGAAACCGGCCTGGACGGCCGCCGATCGGGCACGGCTGAAACGGCTCTTCCCAACGGTCAGCAAGGATGAGCTGATCGCGGCGTTCCCTGGCCGTACCTGGACGTCGCTCCAGGTCTCTGGCTACCAGATGGGATTGAAGCGCTGGCGGAAGCCATATGTGAAGACAAGCCATCCCGTTATCGATGATGTCCGCGAGGCCTGCCGCGCGAAGGGGCATTTCATGCCCGACCTCGACGTCTACGCCGGCACTGGGAAATATTTCAGCAAGCTGGCGCAACGTAGGAAGAAGCACGATTTCCGAAAGGTCGACAAGGCGGTCAAGGCGCTCGGCGGGACGCTGACGATCGAGTGGTGCAACGATGACAGTGCATAAGCGATGTTCCCCGAGAGGGGATCGCTTGACGAGAATCGTTTTGTGAGCGCAACGTGTCCGTTGGGGTGTGAGAACCCGGACCGTGATGAGCAGACCATCGATTGGCGTCGTTGGCACTGCCTAGGCGCACGGAGCCTTGGCGGGCTCTGAATGCGCGTTGGTGACGCCTTGGCGGGCGCACCGTCCTTGCCGTCGTAGCACGGCCGGGGGCGATGCGCCATGTCCAAGCGGAAGCTAAAAGCCATCGAGCTGTCTCACGGCAGTTTCTCAACCCCCGGCTTCGGCGCCGATCGCCGAGTTAGATCCGGGGCATGGCCTTCGGCTCGCCGGCTGTGAGAAGCCGGTTCTCACCGTGAGGGAAAATATCCAGATGATACACCAGGCAACAACTCGCCGTTCCGTTCTCAGCGGAATGGCCGCAATCGCCACAGGCGCGGGCCTACAGCGCGCGATCGCCGCTCCGGACGCTCCATCGGGCGTCGACGCCCTCATCGATGCCCACCGCGCCGCCAGGGCGGCGCTTACCGCGGCAACCGAAATGTATGACAAAGCGTTCGAGAAGGTCCCCGACGCGAGTGTCCAGCTTTTCAGTTCGATGGCGGCCAGCGTTGTCTGGAGCGCCGAGGAAATCGACAAATGGGCAGCTGCTGCTGTCAAGCACCTGAAGGTTTCACCCGACGACGCCGTGACCTGGCGCTGTGTCATGGAGGATGATCTCGATCAGGCAAAAGCTCGGCGTCTCGCCGTAGCGGCCACCGTCGATCTCGATCGGCTTGAGAAGGCCGTCGAGGTCGCCAGCGATGCGGAATGGGCGGCGTTTCAGGCGCTGCGCGATTACCGGCCGGCCGATATGGGCGAGGTCGCCGCCAAGGCGCGTTACCTGATTTCGACCATCGAGGTCGACAATGAAGGCGAGCGCATGGCCGACAGCGCCGTTGAGTTGCTTCGATCGCTTGTGGCCTAGAAGGAAGATCCCGCCGTCGCGAGGCGGCGGGCTTCAGCCCGCGAGAACCCTTCCAGCCGCGATCCCTATGCCGATCGCGACGCCTGTCGCAAGGTTTCCGGCCAGGCGAATCGCCCACGCTGTAATGTCGACGGAGCGCCAACGCTGCTCAGGTCGCGACTGGATCACGTCAATCAGATCGTCGAAAAGCCGTTCCACGAGTGCCCTCCGTGTCGCGTTCATGTCGCGTGGAGTTGCCGTCATCTTGCGCAAACCATTGTAATTCAAGCGTACCGGTTTGCAACATGCACGCGACATGGAACGCTGCTAAGCGCCCTACCCTACTTGTCAAGCATTTGATTTCGTTGTGAAAATTTTGGTACCGTTGGCTGGGATCGAACCAGCGACCTCCGGATCCACAATCCGGCGCTCTAACCAGCTGAGCTACAACGGCACATTTGCCTGAGCAGAATCTCTTCGGGAACTCGTCCTAAGCGATCCGCTCTGTCGTTCGGCGATGCGTCCATACGGGCTTATGGATTTTAATTCAAGGCTTTTGCGAAGCAAAGACCACTTCCCCACATGTGCCGCAACGGCGGCGGTTTCGCAGGGCAAAGAAAAAGGCCGGCGGGAGGAGGTGCCGGCCTTTTCCTGTTACGAGCCAGCGGGAGGAGGAGCTGGCTGGTCACCCCGGGGAGCAGAGGGAGGAGGTTCCACTCGCCGGGTATTTCTTGATGGCTACCATCATACGCCTGATCGTTTTTAAGAAAATGCGACCTTTTGTTGCATCCTCAGATCATGCGCAAATATTAGGCAGCCTTGATGTCCTTGATCGCCTTCTCGAAGGCGGTCTTGATCGGCTTGGAGACGTCTTCCGCCGCCTTGGAGGCAACAGCCTGGAAGTCCTTGGCCTGCTCGACCGTCAACTCGACGCGCTTGCGCAGGAAGGCGGTCTGCAACTCGACGACTTCCGACAGCGACTTGGCGCCGATCAGGGCTTCGAGATGCGAGAAGCCGGCTTCGGCGTTGGCGCGCAGCGCCGCGATGGTCTTGAGCGACAGGTCGCTGGAAACAGTCTTGGCGGTCTCGTAGGTCGACTCCAGAGCCTTCTGGGTCTCCTCGGCGCCGGTCTTGAGCTTGGCATAGGCCTCTTTCGACTGCTCAACGCCCTTTTCGGCGAAGGCGCGGATCTGGTCGGTGGCCTTGGAAGCGTCGAAGCTCGGGAATTCAACGTTTTCGATCGTCTCGGCAGTTTTGGTCCTGGACATTTTCCATCCTTTTCAGCGGCAGCGGCTTTGACGGAAAGCCGTCTCGTTCAGTTATGATGGCAATATAAAGGCAAATTTTGTGCATTGCAATATCTTTGTTGCAGTGCACCATAAATTTCTTTCCGGCCGTTAACCAAAAGCCCAGAAACCAGCCTTTGCACGTTCTGGCTTGTGGACCTTCGCAGCTGCGGCTTTTATTAACAAAGCGTTAACTGCAAATTTCGCCGCTCCGTGAGGGTTCGCCAAGCGCATGCCGTCCGAATATTCCTTCCTCGACGTGGCCGTGCTCGACGCGGTGCGCCAGCGTTTTGCCGCCGGCGACGCGATCGCGATCCTGTCGGTGGATCTGGAGCAGGTAATCTGGGCCAATGGGCCGGGCGCCGCCGTGTTCGGCTATCCCGACATCGAGGCGATCATCGGGGCCTCGGCACAGCTGCCGCTGATCGCCCGCCGCCAGATCATGGCGACCAGCGGCTTTCCCGAGATCGGCAGCGATCGCGGCATCACCGTCAGGTTGGCGACCGGCATGACCAGCAGGACCGTCGGCTTCCAGGCAAGTGCCGTGACGCTGCCCGACGGCGAGAAGGCGATCATGCTGGCGGTGCCGGCGGCGCAGACAGGCTCGCGCGGAGCCGCCGAAATCGCCAACCGGGCGATCAGCGGCTTCACCGAAGACGGCCATTTCATCGCCTTCATCGACGCCGGGGGCAATGTCGAGGCCGCGTCGGACGGCTTTTCGAAGCTCGGCATTCAGCCCGCGACGCTGGCCGCCCTGGTCGCCGATGTGGCCGCCGAGGGCGAACGCATCGTCAAGCGCCTCGTTCCGGGCGGCAACACCTCCTACCCCGCCGGGCTCGCGCGGCTGACGCCGGAGCGGCATCTCCTGGTTGTGATCGATGAGGATCAGCTCGAGGACAATGCGTCTATCTCAGAGGCTTCGGCAGAAGCCGCCAATAAGGTAACGGAAAGCACCGCCGCACAACCCGATCCTCATCAGGACAATCAACCGACGGCGGATGTTTCGCAGGCGGAGGCCGTCGAACGGTCAACTGGCACTGCCGAGATCGAGCCCGAGCCCGCCCCTTCCAAGCCGGCCGCTGAAGATCGGCCGGAACGGGCAACGCAAGAGATTTCGGAGCCGACCGGGCCAACACCGGTTGCCGCCGACAACGATCAGCCGACAGCGGGCGGCACGCCGCCACAGCACGATCACTGGTACTTCAATGTCGGCGAGGATGACGCGCGACCCGCACCTGCCGCGCCAGAAGCGAATAATGCGGTCCAAGCGACCGGCGCCGAGGCTCCCGTGGACAGCGCGAAGGAGAGCAAGCCCGCCTCCCCGGCAGCCCAGACCATGCCCCCAGTTCGGACAATAGACCGCTCGGCAGCGCCGCTGCGCTTCGTCTGGCGCACCGACGCCGAAGGCAAGTTCAGCGCACTGTCGCCGGAATTCGCCGACATTGTCGGCAAGCCGGCGGCCGACGTGATTGGCCGGCGCTTCAGGGATGTCGCAGCGGCCTTCGGCCTTGACGCATCCGGCGAGATCGCCGGCCTGCTGGAGCGGCGCGATACATGGTCCGGCCGCTCCGTGCTGTGGCCTGTCGTCGGCACCGACCTGAAGATCCCCGTCGACCTGGCGGCTTTGCCTGTCTATGGCCGCAGCCGCGCCTTCGAAGGTTTTCGCGGCTTCGGCGTTGCCCGGACCGGCGATGCGATCGTCGATCCGGAAGCCATCGGCATGGCCCTGGTGCCCAATGGCGAGCAGCCGGCTACGCCGGAACCGGAAGCCGTCGAACCTCCCGCTGAAGAGCCGAAGGCGGACGAGTCGAAGGCCGAGGAACCAGATGCAGCGGACCCGTTCAAGGGCGAGGTGCCCGCGCTGACCATCGTGCCGAAACAGGAACGGCGCTTTGCCGACAAGGTCATCCGCCTGGCCGAACACCGGCAGCCGGCCAACGACAAGGGGCTGTCGACGCTGGAACGCAGCGCCTTCCGTGAGATCGGCGAGCGGCTGAAGAAGGACAGTGCGCCGGCCGAGCCGCCGGAAGCCGACAAGCCCGGCATCGAAAGCCCGCCGAAACCGGAGCCCGGCACACCGGCTGAGCCAGCGGCTGAAACAGCCGTGGAGGCCCCGGCCGCCAAGACGGAAACTCCGATCGAGGCGGTCTCCGATGTTGCGTCGACGCCAGACGCCGCCCCGGATCAGGCGCCGGCCGAGACCGGCGAAATCCCGGTGGCGGAACCGGAGAGCGACGCGGTACCGGCCGAGCCATCCGAGACCGACGCCGAGGACGAGGCGGATCTCGCACGGCTCGACGGCGCTCATCCCGACGACGTGGTTCGCCAGGAGGATAGTGACACGCCGGCCGGCGCGACAGGCTCGCTGCTCAGCTATGCCGAGGCGAGCCCCGTCGCGGACAATGACGAGCCTACGGCCTCTGAACCGGTCCCCACAGAATCGGAAAGTGCCGAGCCCGCCGCAATCGACGATGAACCGGCAGTTGCAGAGGCCGGACATGTCGGGACCGACGACGATGACAGCATGACGTCAGCCGATTTTCGCGATGCCGAGGACAGTGAGGACTGGGTCGACGGCGCGAAAACCGCTGCCGCCGATGAGCAGGCCGCAACATTCAGCGGCGAAACCGCCAAAGCGGCCAACGCCGTCGGGAGCCCGGCCGAACGGCCGCGCCTGAAAGTGCCACCGCTCAAGACCGAAGGGATCGTGCCGTCGGCCTTTTCCGTCGGTGACGAAAGCAAGACTCCAGACACTTCGCTGCTCGGCAAGCTGCCGGTGCCGCTGCTCATCCATTCGGGCGATCAGTTGCATTATGCCAACGAGGAGTTCCTCGACCTGACCGGTTACGACACGCTCGATGACCTCGAGGATGCCGGTGGCCTCGGTGCACTGTTTGCCGATCCCTATGCCGATGACGGCGCCTCCGAAGGCAGCGACCAGGCGTTGCGGCTGAAGACACGCGATGGCCAGGAGTTCCCGATCGACGCCATCCTGCGCTCCGTTCCCTGGCGTGACGGCAAGGCGCTGATGCTGGTCGTGCGCCGTTCCGGTGATGATGACGCGCCCGCAGCGCTGCACTTGGTCGGCGAAGAGCCGACGCAACCCGACATTTCCGAGCTCAAGGCCCGCATCGCCGAGATGCGCACCATCATCGACACCGCCACCGACGGCGTCGTGCTGATCGGCAGCGACGGCACCATCCGCTCGATCAGCCGTCCGGCCGAAGCGCTGTTCGGTTTCGACAGTGACGAGGTGACCGGCAAGCCCTTCGCCTCGCTGTTTGCCATCGAAAGCCAGCGCGCGGCGCGCGACTATCTCGCCGGGCTTTCCGAACCCGGCGTGGCGAGCGTCATGAATGACGGCCGCGAGGTGATCGGGCGCGAGGCGCAAGGGCGCTTCATCCCGCTGTTCATGACAATCGGCCGGCTGCCCAATGACAGCGGCTTTTGTGCCGTCGTGCGCGACATCACGCAATGGAAGCGAGCCGAGGAAGATCTCACCCAGGCGCGCGCGGTGGCCGAACGGGCATCCTCGCAGAAGACCGATTTCCTTGCCCGCATCAGCCACGAGATCCGCACGCCGCTCAATGCGATCATCGGCTTTTCCGAATTGATGGTCGACGAGAAGTTCGGGCCGGTCGCCAATGACCGCTACCGCGACTATCTGCGCGACATCAATCGCTCGGGCAACCATGTTCTCGACCTGGTCAACGACCTGCTCGACATCTCGAAGATCGAGGCCGGCCAGCAGGAAATGGCCTATGAGGCGGTCTCGCTCAACGACACGCTGGCCGAGACCGTGGCGATGATGCAGCCGCAGGCCAATCGCGAACGCGTCATCATCCGCTCCAGCTTCGCCTCGCGGCTGCCGGAGGTGGTGGCCGATTTGCGCAGCGTGCGCCAGATCGCGCTCAACATCCTGTCCAACGCCATCCGCTACACCCAGGCCGGCGGCCAGGTGATCGTCTCGACCGCCTATGAGACTTCAGGCGACGTCGTCATGCGGGTGCGCGACACCGGCATCGGCATGAGCCAGGCCGAGATCGAACAGGCGCTCAAGCCGTTCAAGCAGATCAACGCGCTGAAGCGCGGCCGCGGCGACGGCACCGGCCTTGGCCTGCCGTTGACCAAGGCGATGGTGGAAGCAAACCGCGCCCGCTTCACCATCAATTCGACGCCCGGCGAAGGCACGCTGGTGGAAGTGGCTTTCCCCTCGACCCGGGTGCTGGCGGAGTAGAGCAATTCCAAGAAAAGTGTGAGCGGTTTTCCCGGGAGAAGCGCGTAGCGCTTTTCCCTTGGGAATTGCGTCAAAACAATGAGTTAGAGCGGTTCGCCGTTTCCGTGAAATGGCGAACCGCTCTAACAAGCCCAAAAGAAAAGGCGCCCTGGAGGACGCCTTAAGAGATGGGATTGCTGTCACAACGGGGGCTTGAGCGAATTCAGATCCTCCGGGGGCTGAGGAACGGGATTTCTCCCTCAAGTTACATGCGACTATCGGGGCCGGGCCTTAACAAGTCCTTACCGGCTCGCCGAAAAATTTACGAATGTGTACCACTCGTGAAATCTAGGTAAATTCCCGCGACATGTTTCGTTAACCATGCCGGTCGGGATCATTCGGCAAGCTGCGGCAGGTTCCTGAACAGCTCCAGCGCTTCCGGGTTGGCGAGCGCTTCCTTGTTCTTGATGGCGCGGCCATGCACGACGTCGCGCACGGCGAGTTCGGTGATCTTGCCCGACTTGGTGCGCGGGATGTCGGTGACGGCGACGATCCTGGCCGGTACGTGACGCGGGCTCGCCCCGCTGCGGATCTTGGCGCGGATGCGTTTCTCCAGATCCTCGTCCAGTTCGGCGCCCGCGGCCAGCCGCACGAACAGCACGACACGCACGTCATTGTCGAAATCCTGGCCGATGCACAGCGCTTCGAGGATTTCCGGCATCTGTTCGACCTGGTTGTAGATCTCCGCCGTGCCGATGCGCACCCCGCCCGGATTGAGCGTGGCATCCGAGCGGCCATGGATGATCATGCCGCCATGCGCCGTCCATTCAGCGAAATCGCCATGGCACCAGACATTGTCGAAACGCTCGAAATAGGCAGCCTGGTATTTCTTGCCGTCGGGGTCGTTCCAGAAGCCGATCGGCATCGACGGAAACGCCTTGGTGCAGACCAGTTCGCCCTTCTCCTGCCGGATCGGCTTGCCGTCGTCGTCCCAGACATCGACGGCCAGGCCAAGGCCAGGTCCCTGGATCTCGCCGGTCCAGACAGCTTGCGTCGGCACGCCGAGCACGAAGCAGGAGACGATGTCGGTGCCCCCGGAAACCGAGGCGAGATGCACGTCCTTCTTGATGCCGTCATAGACGAAGCGGAAATCCTCGGGCGACAGCGGCGAACCGGTGGAGGAGATCGCCCGCACTGTCGACAGGTCATGGCTGCGGATCGGCTTGAGGCCGGCCTTGCGCACGGAATCGATGAACTTGGCCGAGGTTCCGAAGAAGGTCATCTTCTCGGCATCGGCGAAGTTGAACAGCACATTGCCGTCGGGGTAGAAGGGCGAGCCGTCATAGAGCAGCAGCGTCGCCCCGGAAGCCAGGCCCGACACCAGCCAGTTCCACATCATCCAGCCGCAAGTGGTGAAGTAGAAGAAGCGGTCGCCGTCGACAAGACCGGCATGCAGCCGATGTTCCTTGACATGCTGGATCAGCGTCCCGCCGGCCGAGTGGACGATGCATTTGGGGATGCCGGTGGTTCCTGATGAAAACAGGATGTAGAGCGGATGCGAAAACGGCAGAGGCTCGAAGATGACTGGCTTGGCGGCGAAGGGCGACAGCGCCTCTTCCATCGCCACCGCCTTGTCGATGGTTGCCGCCACATCGGCCGAAGTGCCGAGATAATCGACAAGCAGCACCTTGCGGACACTGCCGAGCTTGGCCGCGACCGCGGCGACCTTGTCGGCGACCTCGATCGCCTTGCCATTGTACCAATAGCCGTCGGGCGCGATGAAGATAACGGGCTCGATCTGTCCGAACCGGTCGAGCACGCCCTGTTCGCCGAAATCGGGGGAGCAGGACGACCACACCGCGCCGATCGAGGCGGCGGCCAGCATGGCGGCGACGGTCTCGGGCATGTTGGGCATCATCGCCGCGATGCGGTCGCCCTTCTTGACCTTGAGCGACAGGAAAAGCTGCTGCAGGCGCGAGACCAGGCCATGCAGCTGGTTCCAGGACAGCCGCCGCTCCACCTTGTCCTCGCCGCGAAAGACGATCGCCTCGCCCGCGCCGGTTTTCTTCAACAGGTTCTCGGCGAAATTCAACGTCGCGTCGGGAAAGAAGGAGGCACCGGGCATCCTGTCGCCATCGGCCAGCAGGCGCTCGCCCTTTTCACCGACAATGCCGGAAAAGTCCCAGACCAGGCTCCAGAACCCTTCGCGATCCTCGACCGACCAGCGGTGAAGGTCGCCGTAGGACGCGAATGTGGCGCCGGCTTCCGCCTCCGCCGCCTTCAGGAAAGCAGTTAATGGCGAAGCGTCGATCCGGTCTTGCGTCGGGGTCCAGAGCGGTACTTCGGCAGCCATGATCGATCCTCCCAAGGTCGCCATCGCTTATGCATATTGCAGCGCAGCAGAGCAAGATTTTGTTGGGCCGAAGCGCTCAGGTGTGCGCAAATGCCATCGCCGGGCCATAAAGACTTGAAATGCCTCAGTCCTAAGTCGTAGTGACGACTGGGGTTTTACGTCAGGCGATTAATCGGAACGGAAGCATATAGGGCGAGATGCCATCATCCTTGATCCGCCGCGGAGTATGGGCGATCGGCGCTGCCGTGATCGTCATCGCTCTGGTGGTCGCTGCCCTGCCGCTGATCGCCTCGACGCGCATCGTGCGCGATCGCATCGCCTGGGAAATGAGCGCCTGGAGCGGCTTCCGGGTCGCCATCGAAGGCTCGCCGCGCATCGAGGTCTGGCCGAAATTCCGGGCGATCCTGACCGATGTCACGCTTTCGAAATGGACGGACGCCGACGCGCCGCCGGTCGTCGAAGCCGAACGCGTCGAAATCGACCTATCGGCGATGGCGGCGTTGCAGGGCGATGTGGTGTTTTCCACGGCGCGGCTGGTGCGGCCGACGATCCGGGTCCAGCGGACCGCGGACGGCCTGTTCCTGCCCACCGCGCCGACCGGTGGGCGCATCGCGCGCTCCATCGACACGGCACGCGGCGTGGTCAGTGCCGACCCCGCCAAACCCAACCTGGACAAACTGCCGACAGATGCCTTCGGCACGGTTGAATTCAGGGACGGCCGCATGGTGGCTTCCGTCAACGGCAAGGACGTGGAGATCCTGAGCAGCCTTAGCGGCCAGGCGACCTGGGCGGCGATGAACAGCAATGCGACACTGTCGGCAACCGGGATCTGGCGCGGCGAAAGCGTCGCCCTCGACGCCGCCTCGCAGAAGCCGCTGGTGCTGTTTGCCGGCGGTGTGGCGCCGCTCACTCTGTCTTTCAAAGCAGCACCCGCCACCTTCTCCTTCGACGGCACGGCCAGCATGGCCGACAACGCCTATTTCGACGGCCAGGTGAAGTTCGCGGCACCCTCATTGCGCCGTGTGCTGGAATGGTCGCAGGCCGGTATCGCGCCAAGTGCCGCGATCGGCTCGGTCAGCATTTCGAGCAAGGTCACGGCGTCGGCCGGACGCGTCAAGTTCGAGAACACCGCGCTGACGCTGGACAACAATCCGGGCATGGGCGCGCTCGACCTGTCGCTTGGCGACGCCCAACCCGTGATCTCGGGCACGCTCGCCTTCGACACGCTCGACCTCAGATCGTTTCTGTCCGCCTTTACCCCGCTCGGACCAGCGAGCGGGACCGGCCCAGGTGACGTGGAGGCAAGTTTCGCCGACCGGGTCAATCTGGATCTGAGGCTGTCGGCGGCGCACGCCACGGCCGGCACGATCCAGCTTGCCGATGTCGCCGCCACCGCCCAGGTCAAGGACGGTCTTTCCGTCTTCGATATCTCCGACGCCTCGGCCTTTGGCGGCAACATCCAGACCAGTCTTCGTTTCGACCGCAAGCCCGAGGGCACACAGGTAGAGATCCGGCTGCTTGCGTCCGATGTCGATGGCGGCGCGTTCGGCACGGCGGCCGGCATGACCCGGCTGGTGCCGGTCGGCACAGGCACCGTTTCTGTCATCCTCAAGGGACCGGGCAGGACCTGGGATTCGATCTTTGAAAACGCCGACGGCTCGGTCTCGGCGACCTTCGGTCCCGGCGCACTCAGCAAGTTCAACCTGCCGGCCTTTCTCAAGCATACCGAACAGGGCGGCTTCTTCGCGCTCGACGACGTCTCGGACGGCACGCTGCCGATCGACGGCGCCGAAGTGAAAGCGACCATTTCGCGCGGCGTGGCGAGGCTGGACAAGGCCGAGGCCAATTCGGCGAAATACAAGATCTGGCTTTCCGGCATCGCCTCCTATGCGGGGCGCGGGCTGGCGCTGTCCGGCGGCGTTATCCAGCCGGACCAGGCGGCGGCGCAGAAGACCGGCCAGCAAGGCCCCAACCAGTCGTCCTTCTTCGTCGGCGGAACCTGGAGCACGCCGTTCATTTCGCCGATAAGCCGTGGCGTTTCGGGCGAATAGAAGCGCGCTTACGTTTCGCTGGGCATCAAACAGGCTTCACCCTCGGGTCAGGCCCGAGGGCATGCTTTTCGGGATCATGCTTCCGTTCAGTTGAGCATGATCTTGTCCGAAAACCGGCTTCCACTTTTCGGGATCATGCTCAGCCGCGTTGCGCCGCCTGTTCGTCGAGCTGGCGCTGCACCTCACGACGCTTGTTGGCGATCGAAGCGATGATGACGCCGACCGCGACGACGGCGATCAGGATGGTGCAGGCGGCATTGATCTCCGGCGTCACGCCGAGACGGACCTGGCTGTAGATCTTCATCGGCAGCGTCGTGGCGCCCGGTCCCGAGGTGAAGGAGGCGATGACCAGATCGTCGAGCGACAGCGTGAAGGCCAGCATCCAGCCGGATACGATCGCCGGCAGGATGACCGGCAGCGTGATCTGGAAGAAGGTCTTGGCCGGCGTTGCGCCGAGATCCATCGCCGCCTCCTCCAGCGACCGGTCGAAGGAGACCAGGCGCGACTGCACGACGACCGCCACGAAGCACATCGTCAGCGTGATGTGGGCGAGCGTCACCGTGAAGAAGCCGCGGTCGAGGCCGACGGCAACGAAAAGCAGCAGCAGCGATAGGCCGGTGATGACTTCCGGCATGACGAGCGGTGCGAAGACCATGCCGGAAAACAGCACCCTGCCCCGGAACCGCGTGTAGCGCGTCAGGGTGAGCGCCGCCAACGTGCCCAGCACGGTCGCCACGGTGGCCGAAATGACGCCGACACGCGCCGTCACCCAGGTGGCGTCCATCAAGCCCTGATTGTGGAACAGCGACACGTACCATTTGGTCGAGAAGCCGCCCCAGACGGTGACGAGCTTGGATTCGTTGAAGGAGAAGACGATGAGCAGCACGATCGGCAGGTACAGGAAGGCAAAGCCAAGCACGATCGAGGTGACGTTGAAGCGGCTCCAGGTGGCGTTCATTTGCCCTGCTCCTGGGCACGCGCCTGTGCCTGCTGGAAAAGCATGATCGGCACGGTGAGCAGCAGAAGCAGGATGACGGCGACGGCCGACGAGACCGGCCAGTCACGGTTGGCGAAGAACTCGTTCCACAGCGTCTTGCCGATCATCAGCGTCTGCGATCCGCCGAGCAGGTCGGGAATGACGAACTCGCCGACGGCCGGGATGAACACCAACAGGCAGCCGGCTATGACGCCCGGCAGCGACAGCGGGAAGGTGATCTTCCAGAAAGCCGCGGTCGGCGGGCAGCCCAGATCCTTGGCCGCCTCGATCAGCGAGTAATCCATCTTTTCCAGTGACGAATAGAGCGGCAGCACCATGAAGGGCAGGTAGGAATAGACGATGCCGATGAAGATCGCCGTATAGGTGTTGAGGATGACCAGCGGCTGGTTGATGATGTGCAGCGACAAGAGCAGCTGATTGAGCAGGCCCTCGGGCTTCAGAATGCCGATCCAGGCATAGACCCGGATCAGGAACGACGTCCAGAACGGCAGGATGACCAGCATCAGCAAGGTCGGGCGGATGGTCGCCGGCGCGCGTGACATGCCATAGGCGATGGGGTAGCCGACGATCAGCGTCAGCACGGTCGAGATCGCGGCAATGATGACGCTCGTCACATAGGCCTTGAAATAGAGCGCGTCCTGCGTCAACCAGACATAGTTGTCGAAGTTGAGGTCGCGAAACCCGGCGAAGAAGCCGGAGACGCCGTCGCTGAAGTCGAGCACCGGCGTGTAGGGCGGCATGGCGATCGCCGTCTGCGACAATGAAATCTTGAAGACGATGACGAAGGGGATGAGGAAGAAGAACAGCAGCCACAGGTAGGGGACGATGATGACGAGCCGATTGACGAAACCGGCACCCAGCCGCGTCAGGAAAGGCTTGGCAGTCGATGGCGCGGCGGCATCGGCGACAGCGATGTTGGACATATCAGCCCCCTACCGCGCCAGCACGACGCCGGCATCGGGCCGGAATGACACCCAGGCGCGATCGTTCCAGGTCAGCGGATCCTCGGTCACGCGCGCCGCGTTCAAGGCGCTTGCCCGCACGATCTGCCCATCGTCAAGCCTGATGTGGTAGACGGTCATGTCGCCGAGATAAGCAACGTCATAGACCTCGCCTTCCATCGCGTTGACGGCATCGGCCGGCTTCTTCGACGAGACCTTGATCTTCTCCGGCCTGATGGCGAAGACGATATCGGCATTGGGCGCGGCCACGGCACCGCCATTCTCGACGACGATCTGGGCTCCGCTCGCTCCGGTTATGCGGGTGGTATTGGCCGACCGCTCGGCGACCTTGCCCTCGAACATGTTCACATTGCCGACGAAATGGGCGACGAAGCGCGAGGCCGGGGCTTCGTAGACTTCCGCGGGCGTCGCCACCTGCATGACCTCGCCCTTGTCCATGATGGCGATGCGATCTGCCATGGTCATCGCTTCTTCCTGGTCGTGGGTGACGACGACGAAGGTGAGACCAAGCTCCTGCTGCAGGTCCATCAGTTCGAACTGGGTCTCCTCGCGCAGCTTCTTGTCGAGCGCGCCGAGCGGCTCGTCGAGCAGCAGCACCTTCGGCCGCTTGGCGACCGAGCGGGCGAGAGCGACGCGCTGGCGCTGGCCGCCGGAGAGTTGGTGCGGCTTGCGCTTGGCGAACTGCTCGAGCTTGACCAGCTTCAGCATCTCGGCGACGCGCTTTTCGATATCGGGCTTGGGCATGCCTTCCTGCTTGAGGCCGAAGGCGATGTTGTTCTCCACCGTCATATGCGGGAACAGCGCATAGGACTGGAACATCATGTTGACCGGCCGGCGATAGGGCGGGATGCCGCGCAGATCCTGGCCATCGAGCAGGATGCGGCCGGCCGTCGGTTCCTCGAAACCGGCGAGCATCCGCAGCAGCGTCGACTTTCCGCAACCCGAGGCGCCGAGCAGGGCGAAGAACTCGCGCTCGAAGATGGTCAGCGACAGATTGTTGACGGCGGTGAAGTCACCGAACTTCTTGGTGACGTTGTCGAACTGGATGTATGGCTTGGCGTTCGGGTCGTTCCATGGCGCGAAATCCCTGCGGATGCTGCCAAGCGATTTCATATCCCCACTCCGTTCTGTTTCTTGCTTCGTGCCCCAAAAAACGCGACCCCGGCAGCTGTCCGCCGAGGTCGCTTCAGATGATTATTGGCCGGTGACGATCTTGGTCCAGGTGCGCGTGATGACGCGCTGGGCCTTGGGATCGTACGGCTGGACCGTATAGAGCTTCTGCACCGTCGCTTCGTCCGGATAGATTGACGGATCGTCCAGGATCGCCTTGTCGACGAACTGCTGCGAAGCCTTGTTGCCGTTGGCGTAGAGCACGAAGTTTGAAGACTTGGCGATGACTTCGGGCTTCATCATGTAGTTGATGAATTCATGCGCCTCGGCGACATGCGGCGCATCAGCGGGGATCGCCATCTGGTCGAACCATATCTGGGCGCCTTCCTTCGGCACGGAATAGCCGATCTCGACACCCTGCTTGGCCTCCTGGGCGCGGTTGCGGGCCTGGAAGACGTCCCCAGAGAAGCCGATAGCCAGGCAGATGTCGCCGTTGGCCAAGGCGTTGATATATTCGGACGAGTGGAATTTCCTGATAAAGGGGCGGACCTTCATCAGGGCTTCCTCGGCCTTGGCGATATCGTCGGGCGAGGTGCTGTTCGGGTCGAGGCCGACATATTTCAGCGCCGCCGGAATGATGTCGGCCGGCGAATCCAGCACATAGACGCCGCAATCCTTCAACTTGGCGAGACTTTCGGGATTGAAGAACACATCCCAGCTGTCGATCTTGTCGGTGCCGAGCGCGGCCTGCACTTTCTTGACGTTATAGCCGATGCCGACGGTGCCCCACATGTAGTTGACCGAGTATTCGTTGCCGGGATCGTACTTGGCGGTGCGTTCCGAAATGACGTCCCACATGTTGGAGATGTTCGGCAGCTTCGACTTGTCGAGCTTCTGGAAGACGCCGGCCTGGATCTGGCGGGCAAGGAAATTGCCGCTGGGCACGACGACGTCGTAGCCGCTACCGCCGGCAAGCAGCTTCGTTTCCAGGATCTCGTTGGAATCGAAGGTGTCGTAGACGACCTTGATGCCGGTCTGCTTGGTGAAGTCCTCGATGACGGAGCTGTCGATGTAATCCGACCAGTTAAAGACGTTGACGACACGGTCCTCCGCATGGCCGGCAGGTGTGAACAATGTCAGAAATACCGAGGTCGCCGAAAGCCAGAGCGCTTTGCGGATCATGCTATTCTCCTTTGGTGAGTGTTCCATCGCCGGCTCGTCGCGACATGTGCGCGACCGGGCATTTGTTTCAGACTTTTGAGCTTTCCAGGGGACAACAAGCGCCGATTGGCGCGACGGCCGCGGCCGCGCAATCGTCCGAGGCTGGAAGGAATCGCGGTGCCGTCAGAAGCTTTCGCCGCCGCGCGGACAGAAATACAGAAATATGGAGCGGTCTCGATCGGGCCGCCGGGGAGACTTGGCAAGATACGCCTGTCTTGTTGTTGCTGTGGACCCAGCCTGCCCGGGCGGCAGCAACATTGTCAATGGCAAAGCTTCAGCGGCCCGCATCAATTCGGCGACGGCACTCCGGTGACCCCTGCCCGCCGCGGCCGTGCCTGGCGCTTGAATTCGAGCCCGATATGGACGAGCAGCGCCGTGACCACCACGGCGCCGCCGATGATGGTGCGGCCGGACGGCACCTCGGAATGGATGAGCCAGACCCATATCGGCCCAAGGATCGGCTCGAAGGTGCCGAGCAGTGCCGCGACGGCGGCCGGGATCAGCCGCGCGCCAGTTGCGAAGAAGGCGAGACCGATGCCGAGATTGACCACGCCGAAAGCGAAGAGAAAACCCATGTCGCCGGCTGAAACCGTGAAGGTCGACGCCTGCGAGGCGGCAAAGCCCGCGGCCAGGAACGTGCCGAGACAGGTCGCCGGCGTCATCCGCACACTGGCGAACCGCCTTGTGATGACGGTCGCGATCGAGAACATGAACGCGATCAGCAGCGCCAGCCCGTCGCCTATGGGCGAGACGGCGCCATTGAGTGATTCCGACACCATGATGGCAACGCCGGCAATGACGGCGGCAATCGCCACCCAAGTCACGGCACTGACCCGTTCGCGAAACAAGGCCCAGGCCAACAGCGCCGCCAGAAGCGGCACACCGGCTTGCATCAAAAGGATATTGGCGACGGTGGTGTAGGCGAGCGCCACGACGAAGGCGGTCGATGCGATGGCGAAACAGAAGCCGACGGCAAGGCCAGGCAGGCCCATGTCACGAAACGATTTCAGCATGCCGCGCCAGCCGTCACGCCAGGTCATGAACAGGAGCAGGAAGGCGGCGGCCCAGACGGAGCGCCAGAAAATAACCGTCCAGCTGTCGCCAACGGTGATGAAGCGGGCGATGGTGCCGCCGAAACTCCACATCAGCGCCGACAGGAAGACCAGAAGCATGCCGACACGTTCCTCGCGCGGCGAGGAGGTCGATGCAACAAGGCCCGGCGATGATGCTGCGTCTGTCATGGGCGCGACTGTCGAGCTTTTGTGGACGGGACGATGCGCAAGGGACGACAAAAAACTGCTCTGTTCGCGTAACGCAAAGACTAAGGCCGCGGGTGATCCAGACACCGGCGACGATTGTGGCACCTTTGTTCTCGCATTACTGGAAGTCGAAAGCGCTCAGGCCCGTCACCATCTCGTCGAGGCCAAGCGGACGCGTCACCGGCGGTTCGGCCCGCGCCAGGCAGCCGACGCGCTCGCAAAGCCGGCAGGCGGGTCCGACCGGCGTCGCCGCGACGGCGCCTTGTCCAGCCCTTGCACCGACCACGGCGCCGGGCAGCGCCGCGCCATAGACGATGTCGTCGCGAAAGCCGATGTCGCAACCAAGCAGCAGCGCCGTGCGGCGTGGGCGCTCCGCGAACGCGCCCTGCGGCCCTTCCAGCGTGCGGGCGATGCACAGGAACTCGGCGCCGTCAGGCATTTCCACCGCTTCGACGAAAACCTGACCCGGCTGGGTGAAGGCGGCATGCACGGGCAGCTTGGGGCAACCGCCGCCAAAGCGGCTGTGCGGAAAGCCCTGGCTGCCGGCCCTGCGAAAGCGGTTCCCCGCATTGTCGACCTCCAGCATGAAGAACGGCACGCCCGGTGCGCCCTGCCGCTGCAGCATGGTCAGCCGGTTCGCGGCCTGCTCGAAAGAGACGCCGAAGCGCGAGCGCAGGACATCGATGTCGTAGCGGGCACGGATGGCGGCGGCATGAAAGGCCTGGTAGGGCATCATCAGCGCGTGCGCGGCATAGCGGCCGAGCTCGAAACGGGCGAGGCGGCGGGCTTCGTCGGTGGTCAGCTTGAGCGCCTGGATCTCGCCGGCGACCGCGACCGTCATGCGGATCAGGCAGGCCTCCATCGCCACTTCGCGTAGCTGGTCGAACGGCGACAGCCTCTCGGACAGGAACAGGCGCTGCGAATGGCGGTCGTAGCGACGGCGCCAGTTCGGCATGGTGGCGACCGGCAGCACCTTGACCACGATGCCGTATTCGCGCTTCAGCCATGCCTTCAACGCACCGAACAGATCGTCGCCGGGATCGAGCACCGCGGTGAACGCCTCGGCCTCTTCCTCAAGTGCCGTAAAATGGTTCGGCCGCCGCTCGAAGGTCTCATGCACCTCGTCGATTGGCAGGCGAGCGCCGGATAGCGCGGTCGCCCGCCCTTCGCGCGCCAGGAGTTCATTGAGGTCTGACAGTCGCTCGGCCTGCTCGCGATAGGCGCGAAACAGTTTTATCACCGCCGCGGACGCATTGGGCGCTGCCTCGGCAAGTTCGATCAACTCCTGGTCTCCCGGCAATTCGCCAACCAGCAGCGGATCGGTGAACACTTCCTTCAAGGCCGCGACCGACCCCCTCGCCTCGCCCTGCAGCTCATGCGGGTCGACCTTGTAGACTGAGGCCAGTTTCAGGATCAGCTGCACCGTCAGCGGCCGCTGGTTGCGCTCGATCAGGTTGAGGTAGGACGGCGAGATGCCGAGCCCTTCCGCCATCGCCGTCTGGGTCAGGCCCTTGGCGTTGCGAATGCGGCGGATGCGCGGCCCGGCGAAAATCTTCTGCTCAGCCATCAACTGCTCTTGACAGGAATTTACACGACATTCGCGGCATCCCATTGCCAGTTAGTTTTACAACTATGACAAATTTACAGCAACCCTCTGTCAAACACAACACAGGTTTTCCCTAATCTTCGGCCGAATCGGCTGATTTTTCTGGCTGATTTTGCGCCGCAATGTAAATTCAGTCACATCCCGATGCGCCAAAAGATTGGCGCGCGGACAAAATCCAGCAATCCTTCGGAGTGACTCATGACCGATTTTTACAATCTCGTTCCCTCGGCGCCGGAAGGCCGCTTCGACGGCATCGAACGTCCCTATTCGCCAGAGGATGTGAAGCGGCTGCGCGGCTCGGTGCAGATCCGTCAGAGTCTCGCCGAAATGGGTGCCAACCGGCTGTGGAAGCTCATCCACGAGGAGGATTTCGTCAACGCGCTCGGCGCCATGTCCGGCAATCAGGCTATGCAGCAGGTGCGCGCCGGACTGAAGGCGATCTATTTGTCGGGCTGGCAGGTCGCCGCCGACGCCAACACCGCCTCGGCGATGTACCCCGACCAGTCGCTTTATCCGGCCAATGCCGCGCCGGAGCTGGTCAAGCGCATCAACCGGACGCTGCAGCGCGCCGACCAGATCGAGACCTCCGAGGGCAACGGGCTTTCGGTCGAGACCTGGTTCGCGCCGATTGTCGCCGACGCCGAAGCCGGCTTCGGCGGGCCGCTCAACGCCTTCGAGATCATGAAGGCGTTCATCGAAGCGGGCGCCGCCGGCGTTCACTACGAGGACCAGTTGGCGTCGGAAAAGAAGTGCGGCCATCTCGGCGGCAAGGTGCTGATCCCGACCGCCGCGCATATCCGCAACCTCAACGCCGCGCGCCTGGCAGCGGATGTGATGGGCACGCCGACCCTGGTCGTGGCACGCACCGACGCCGAAGCCGCGAAGCTTCTGACATCCGACATCGACGAGCGCGACCAGCCCTTCGTCGACTACGATGCCGGACGCACGGTGGAAGGCTTCTACCAGGTCAGGAACGGCATCGAGCCCTGCATCGCGCGGGCCATCGCCTACGCCCCCCACGCGGACCTGATCTGGTGCGAGACCTCGAAGCCGGACCTCGCACAGGCCAAAAAATTCGCCGAGGGCGTGCGCAAGCACCATCCGGGCAAGCTGCTCGCCTACAATTGCTCGCCCTCCTTCAACTGGAAGAAGAATCTCGACGACGCGACGATCGCCAAGTTCCAGAGGGAACTCGGCGCCATGGGCTACAAGTTCCAGTTCATCACGCTCGCCGGCTTCCACCAGCTCAACTACGGCATGTTCGAACTGGCGCGTGGTTACAAGGAACGGCAGATGGCGGCCTATTCCGAATTGCAGGAGGCCGAATTCGCGGCGGAAGCCAATGGCTACACCGCGACCAAGCACCAACGCGAGGTCGGCACCGGCTATTTCGACGCCGTGTCGATGGCAATCACAGGCGGCAAGTCGTCGACCACCGCCATGCATGAATCGACCGAGCACGCACAGTTCAGGCCGGCCGCCGAATAGCGGATCAGAAACACCGAGGAAACGCCCAACAGGGCTTCACACACAGGAGAAGACCAATGGCATCGATAAGCCGCGTCAAGGAACGGGCAGAAGAACAATCGACCACGATGAGCGTCGACCAGCAGGCGACGATCCGCATGCTGGCCAACGATCTGCACAGGCTCAACCAGTCGGTGATGAAGGCGGTCGAGGCCGGCGTCTCGGTGGAGCTGGTGCGCTCGGCGAGGCACCATGGCGGCGACGGCAATTGGGGCGACCTTCTGATCCCGGTGATCGTCACACAACAGAGCCATGGCTGACCGGAAATCGTTGCAACCGGCCCTTCACCTGCACAGCGTATGCGCAGGTGAATTTTATTTTTACGCAACCAATCCGTGGACAGGGCAGTACAGTACTGTTGCTTGACTCCACTATCGCAGGAGCGTTTTCGGAAGGCTTTTATTTCAACTTGACATGGGCTGCTATCTCACGCCAATTGTCGCCCAGATTCAACTCTGCATTGAAATAGGGGCGAGCTTCTTGGCCGACTTGGGTGCCCAGTGAGAAACGAGGGCGAGACCGCAAAACATCCGAATCTGGTGACCCAGGATTCAAGCACCGAGACGATACGCAGTCCCTCGCAAGTGCTTGTTGTCGGGAAATCGCCGATCAATCGCGTGGTGGTGTCGAAGATCGTCGAGCGATCCGGGCTCAAGCCAATCTCGGAATCGCCCGACATGGCGGCGAAGACCTTGCGGACACTCGTGCCAGGCGTGATCGTGCTGGATGGCGGCGCGGACAACAACGACTGCGACATCCTGATGTCCGGCATCGAAACATTGCGACGGGCTTCGGGAAAATCGTTTCCTCCCGTGATCCTGCTTTCGACCAAGACCGGTACGCCGGAGAGCCTGGGCCTGTCGAACGTGATTGACGTCGTCGTCGCCAAGCCGATCACGCCCGAGCGGCTGCAACCGGTGATCGATCGCCTGATAAGCCGCTAAGCGCGTCACCTGGCGCGCTTCGGGTCGTTGTTCCATGCATATCGTTCTCCCCAAACCGAGGTTACTTTTGGGCGACGTGCAGAGCGCGATCAACTCCCTCTGGCGATGGTTTGGACCAGTTCGGGCAATTGCCCGAGGTTGGATATCTGGCGAAACCGCGGCTCGGCGAGCGGCGCCTCGACATGCTCGAGCACCCAGGTGAGTTCGTGCGGCACATGAACGCCCCAACCGCCGGCCTCGATGGCCGGCACCACGTCCGACTTCAGCGAATTGCCGACCATCATGCTCTTTGCGGGGCCGTCACCGTGGCGACTGAAAAGGCGGGAATAGGTCGCGGCATTCTTGTCGCTGACGATCTCGACCGCGTCGAACAGGTCGCCGAGGTCGGACCCGGCCAGCTTGCGCTCCTGGTCGAAGAGGTCGCCCTTGGTGATCAGCACGAGGCGGTAGGCGCCGGCAAGTTTCTCCACTGTGTCGCGCACATGCGGCAAGACCTCGATCGGGTGGCTCAGCATCTCGCGGCCAGCCTCGAGGATCTCCGCTATGACCGAAGCCGGTACACGCCCGTCGGTGACCTCGATCGCCGTTTCGATCATCGACAGGGTGAACCCCTTGATGCCGAAGCCATAGACGGCAAGGTTGCGCCGCTCGGCCTCGAGCAATCGCGCCGAAATCTGTTTCTCCTCGCCATGATCGGCAAGCATGGTGGCGAAACGCTTCTCCGTCATGCGGAAGAACTGTTCGTTCTGCCAAAGCGTGTCGTCGGCGTCGAAGCCAATGGTCGTCAGTTCGTTGTTGTTTCGCATCGATGCCTTCCGGGTTGGGAGCCGTACGAACCTAGGCCGACCGACGTGATTTTCAACCGGAACGAGGACTGCCGGCGGCACCTCCCCTTCCCTTACACAGTGGGGCACGGCTATACTCGCAAATCCGCAACCCAATCTGGTGAATGATGCCGCCTGCAAAAAAGGAAGTCCGTCCGTCGAGCCGCGGAGGACGAGCGCGTACGCCTGCCTTCGTGAAAAACCTGCGTGGTGTGAAGAACTGGAAGGAAGTCAGCGACTGGCTGGAATGGCGCGGCATCGAGGACATCGAATGCATCACCCCTGATCAGGCGGGCGTGGCGCGCGGCAAGATGATGCCGTCGAAGAAATTCACCTCCAACACCTCGCTGGCGCTGCCTTCGGCCGTCTTCATGACGACGATTTCCGGCGGCTATCCCGAAGACGGCAACGGCTTCCACTATCCGGAAGACGACGGCGACCTCAAGCTGATGCCGGACCTGTCGACGCTGACAGTCGTGCCCTGGGAAGAAGACCCGACGGCCGCCGTCATCTGCGACCTCGTTCACCAGGACGGCCGCTCGGTCGAATTCACGCCGCGCAATGTGTTGAAGCGCGTGCTTGCCGCCTATGACAAGCTCGGGCTGAGGCCGGTGGTGGCGCCCGAGATCGAGTTCTACCTGGTGCGCAAGAACCCGGACCCGGACTATCCGCTCACCCCGCCCGTCGGTCGCTCGGGCCGTGCAATCGGCGGCGGCGCCGGCTATTCGATCGCCGGCGTCAACGAGTTCGACGAACTGATCGACGACATCTACCACTTCTCCGAAAGCCAGGGCCTCGAGATCGACACGCTCATCCATGAAGAGGGCGCCGGCCAGCTCGAGATCAATCTGCGCCACGGCGACCCGATCGAGCTCGCCGACCAGGTGTTCATGTTCAAGCGCACCATCCGCGAAGCCGCGCTCAAGCACGAGATCTACGCCACCTTCATGGCCAAGCCGATCCAGGGCCAGCCGGGTTCTGCCATGCATATCCACCAGTCGATCATCGACAAGAAGACTGGCAAGAACATCTTCTCGGCCGAGGACGGCTCGGAGACCGAGGCGTTCTTCCATTTCATCGGCGGCATGCAGAAACACGTGCCGAACGCGCTGGTGATGTTCGCGCCCTATGTCAATTCCTACCGGCGGCTGACGCAGGCGGCCTCGGCTCCGGTCAACAACAAATGGGGCTATGACAACCGCACCACGGCGTTCCGCGTGCCGCGTTCGGATCCGGCGGCGCGGCGTGTCGAAAACCGCATCCCGTCCTCCGATGCCAATCCCTACCTGGCGCTGGCGGCTTCGCTTGCCTGCGGGCTGATCGGCATCACCAGGAAGATCAAGGCCGAGCCGCCGGTGCTGACGACCGCCAATGCGGACGAGATCGACCTGCCGCGCAGCCTGCTCGAAGCCGTCGACCTGTTCGAGGGCGACGAGGAACTCTGCGCGCTGCTGGGCAAATCCTTCGCCGCCACCTATGCGGCGATCAAGCGGGCGGAATTCGAGACCTTCATGGAAGTGATCAGCCCGTGGGAGCGGGAGTATCTTCTGCTGAATGTTTAGGGGAATAGGGGAGTAAGGCAGTAGGGCAGTAGGGCAGTAGGGCAAGGATGGCGGCCAAGATTGAATCGTACAGAGATTTGATTGTCTGGCAGCAAGCTATGGATCTGGCGGTTTCGATCTACGAAACAACCAGAGCCTGGCCAAAGGATGAGCGCTACGGGCTGACGGCTCAGGTACGTCGTGCAGCTACCTCCGTTCCCGCCAACATTGCCGAGGGTTATGGGCGAGAAAGCCGAGCTTCATATCAGCAGTTTCTCAGAATTGCAGGGATCTCTCAAAGAGTTGGAGACCAATCTGCTGATCGCGCAGCGCGTCGGAATCACCTCCCATCAGGCAACCGAACCATTGATGAACCGAAGCGAGAGCGTGGGAACGCTCTTGCGGCCCCTCGTCCGCAAATTGTCCCCTGAATAGTTCTACCTACTGCCCTACTGCCCTACTGCCCTACTGCCCTACTGCCCTACTGCCCTACTGCCCTACTGCCCTACTGCCCTAC
>NZ_QZXA01000010.1 GCF_003601985.1 Mesorhizobium jarvisii | reverse complement strand
CGTTACGCGTGTAGATCCTGGTGCCGTCCTCACCGATGATCAGTTGCGAGCGGTAGCCGTCGAACTTCACCTCGTGAATCCAGCCGTCGCCTTCTGGAGGCTGCTCGACAAGGGCCGGCATCAAGGGAGCGATGAACCTCAAACGCATGCACAGGACTCACAAACCGCTATTCAATTAGCCTGCGCTAAAATAGTTCCGGAACATTTTAGACGAATTGCATGTTTGAACGTGATGAAGATCGAAGCCGACGAATGCCGGGCAGCCCTGACGCTTATCCGGCGCACGATCGAGGAACACTGCCCGCCCGGCGTGCTGCCGAGCGAGGAAGCGGGGAACGGCCTCTATGGGCCGGAGTTAATTCATGAGGCGGAAGCGTTGGCGGCTGCCATCGTCGCTACTATCGAAAAGATGCAGTTGCGCGTGATGATGAAACCGCCTGCCCCCAGCATCAAATAGCAGGCCAGGAAGCCCACCAGCGCGCGTTTCGGCTGGCCGCCGCTCTAAGCGTAAGCGCGGCTTGCTGCGGGCCGCATCAATCGGGCAAGTAGCCGCCGATGCATATCTTAAGGGGTGGGGATCCTTCCCGAGCTCTTATTGCGCAAGCCGTAGCGATCTTGGCCTTGACGTCGTTGATTTGCATCTGCAGTACGTTGAGCTTCTCAACAAGCTCGGGCATTCGAGCGACCGTTTCCTCAACGAACTTCATCGCGGGGGCGCAAGCCAGATACTCGCCTCGCAGATGATCTGCCGCATCACGTTCAGCGCTTGCTAGCATTCCCGGGCTAAAACTATCCTGATGGCGAGCGGTCTCCTTCAACGTGACGCCGACAACATTGGCGTACGACTTTGCAGGGAAGCAATATCGGTCAATCGCTTCCGCGTAAGCCCATACTCTGATGAACGGCATTTCCTCGATCTGGCTCGTGATGCCCCTGACAAGCCCTTCAAGTTCAGGTGTCCAGTTCTCGAGAATGACGGTAGCCTTGGCTGTTCCCGCGAAGCAGGTGACGATCAACAGGCAGAAAGCAATGGCCCGTTTCATTGCCCGGCTCCCCCAAAAGACCGAACTTAGACCGGCTAGCCGCGCCGCGCCAGCGCGCGTTTCCCTCTGCCCGCTCTCCTTACGCCGCCGAAACGTCCGGCTCGCTCATGCGCTTGCCTGTGCGCCCAATAGCAGTCGCGCCGACCCCCACCCTGCGATACAATGTGGGCGATGGAGGAGGTGCGTATGAGAAAGGCATTATTGACGACTCTGACCGTCTTGATCGTAAGCGCCATGGCCTTCGCGCAGCCGGCCATGGCCAAGGGGAAGGGCTTCAAGAAGCAACTCCGACAAGCCGCCGACGAAGCAGCAATAGCAGCCGGAACCGCCACTCCCGAACAAAAGGCAAGGGACGCTAAACGCAAGAAGAGACAGGCCGAGCTTGAGGCTATCCGTGCCAAATTGCACTCTGCCAGCGACCCGAACAAAAACTGACTGGCCTTGACGGCCTGCTGCGTCTGATAGGCCCGTGCCAGCACCATGCACCGTACGTAGGGCCATGCCGCGGCTCAAGCCCGGCTGCTTCTCTACCCACGGCCCGAAATGGCCATGCGGCAACTGTGCCTTGACCTTGAGCAGCCAGCGGCCGACGGCGAGCTTCTGGTCGACGGATAGGTGGCAGCGTGGAATTGCCCGAGTGTCGGCCGGCGCCGGGTCGCCCAGCGGCACGACATTGCTCGGCGACATAAGGGCGAGTCAGGGGAACATTTTAGCCGTGTTGAATGTTCCGTGCCTATGGACAGCCGACACCTCCTCACAGCAGATCAAGCAAGGGCAGCGCGAGCCCTACTGAACTGGTCGCGAGTGCGCCTCGCCGCAAAAGCCAATCTTAGCGAGATGACGATCGCCGTTCTTGAGAACGGCACTAGGAAACCCCGTCCCCACAACATCACGGCCATTCGCAAAGCATTTGAGGACGCCGGAATTGTCTTCACCTCGGAAGGCTCTTCATCGCTAGCCCGCCCTGAAGGTGACAGCGGTCTCGTCACCGACAATAGAATGTGGCGCGGCCGGCAGAGAAAGGCGTAGTGGCAACTAGAGCAGCCTGGCCGCCCACCAATGGCTAGCTTTAGACTGTCTCGTTTCGGGACGAAAAATGTTGGCACCCGTTTTGCATTGCAGAGATTGCCGGTGCTCCTCCCACCGGTCCTGATCGGGGATCAGGAAGTAAACTTCGCCGGGCTTGAGGTATTGGGGTTCCTCGCCCGGCGAGTTTTCTGTCAATGCAGCACAATTGGCACCGACAACAGTTTAGCGGCGTCTGATGTATGGACTCACACGTCGATTGGAAGCATTTTCCAGTTGGGGGGAAATTGGACGTGGCAAAGTCCAGCATCAAATAGTTCGTGAGCAGGCTGACCAATGGCGCCAGAACGCAAGGAAGCGTCGGCGCGGCTGGTGGCGACCACAATACCTGTTTGCGTTGGTGATGCTGCCGCTGGCCGCCTTTCTCACAGTGAGCCCCAGCAGTCTTGATACAGTCGCTAAGTTCATACCAGCCGAATGGCTTGGCAGATTGACGTTCCCGATCCGTCATCTCTGCTCGCCGGCGGCTGCAGCATCAAAGGCAACATTTCTATCAACACCGGGGAGCGGATTTACCACATGCCCGGCCAGGAACATTACTGGGAGACGAAGATAAGCCCCCAGTATGGCGAGCGGTGGTTTTGCACCGAGGACGAGGCGCGCGCGGCCGGCTGGCGCAAGGCTCGGCGATGACGGACACCAGTCAATGGCCGGCCGCCCCGGTCTACACTCCTCATGATTACGCACTCATCCTCAAGCTTTCGGAAGTCGGTGATCTGCCGCCGACCTGGGAGGAGTGGTGGGAAAGTTTCAAGGCGTCTGAAATTGAGCAACGCCGCCAAGGCTTTCCCGCCATCAGAGTGCAGGTCCACGCCGGCAAATTCAAAGCCTGGCTGCGGGCCAATTCCCTTTCGTCATCGGAACAGACCCGGCAGCAATTCGCTCAGCAGCGACTTGATATGAAACGAGCCAGGAAGGCAGAGCGTCGAATTCCGAAGCTTTCAGCGCCGCCCTCCTGGACGGTTCCGCCGGCCCTTCCTACGCACTGGACGCACAGGCCGTTAGAGGTGCTAGCCTATCTCCTACTGGCGATCGCCATAGGCTCTTTGCTGCTCGCGCTGTTTGACCCTATTCGCGCCGCTCGCGGTCTCGATATGATGGCCGCCGTCATATCCACGCGCGCGCCGGGGCGTTAACGGCTTGTTGGCGAGTGGCTGTCTAGCATCTGCTGATGGAAGCCACGTTCGAAGACCTGATCCAGGCTGTGAAAGCGTCGCCAAGGAGCCCTCGGGTTGCCATTGCGCTCGCCGCCTTTGCCGTCCTCGCTATCTTGGCCGGCGCGGGACTTCTGTTGAAAGGCGCCGTTCACGACGAGCCGCAGCGGCCAACTATCGATATCGGCCAAATACTTCACCCTGGAGTGGTTTAAAGCTAAGCCCGCCAGCATGGGCGCGGGCCGGTCACGGCCTTGCGGGCGCGCGGATCCAGCCGATCGCCGATCCTGCGGCGAAAGCGTAGACAACTGCAGCCATCACCGCGACAATCCATAGAGCCGCGGGGAGGTTTGGCGTTAGCGTCGAGGCGGCGCTCGCGGCGGCGACGCCGAGCAGGCTCCCGGTCTGGCGCAGCGCGTTCAAGAGACCGGATGCCACGCCCGACGCGGCCTCGGGAACCTGCTCGAGCACGGTGGCGATCACCGGGGGCACGGACGCGGACGTGCCCGCACCGAAGATGGCAAGCGTCCCCACGATAGCCGGCCAGGACGCATGGCCGACCAGCAGCCCGGCTGCCAAGGGCGCGGAAAGGGCCGCACAGATCAAGCTGCCCGCGATGAGGCGCTGTGGCGACACTTTCGCCTGGAGCCTGCCCGCGATCACATTGCCGACCGACAGGCTCGCCGCGGTGGGCAGCAGTGCAAGCCCGGTTCGCCTGGCGTCGAGCCCGTAGTCGCCGTGCAGATAAAGGCTCAGGATGAACAGCATGCCGAAATAGCCGACATAGACGAGGCAACCGACAAGGTTGGCCGCGAGAAAGGTCGGGTTTCGGAACCACACGAGCGGGACCATCGGATCGCGAGTGCGGCGCTCGATCAGGAACCAGCCTAGGGCGGCGCCGACAGCGATGGCCGCCGCAAGCCGGACCGCGGGCGAACCCGCTCCCCGTTCCGGCAATTCAATCGCGGCGAAGCAGAGGGCGCCGAGCATGACGATGCTGGTGAGTTGCCCGCCCCAGTCGAACCGCTTCGTCGGCTGCGTCGATCGCAGCCGCACGATCCAAATCGTCAGGCCAAATGCCAGCAAGCCCGCCGGCACGTTGACAAGGAAGACGCTGCGCCAACCAAGGCTGCCAACCAAGAACCCGCCGAGCACGGGCCCGATCGCCGCCGCGACCGAGGCGATGCCGGCCCATGTCGCGATCGCGCGCGCTCGTTCGTCGGGATCGTCGAAGGTTTCCCGCACGACGGCCAGCGAAGCGGGCAGGAACAAGGCGGCCCCGACGCCCTGCGCAACCGGGTTGCGACAAGCCACGCGACCGAACCGGCGGCGCCACACAAGGCGGAAGCGAGGACGAACAGGGCCAGCCCCGCGAGGTAGACGCGCTTCGCGCCCCAGCGATCCGCGAGAACGCCTCCGGCGAGGATGAGCGCCGCCATGCTCAGCGTGTAGGCATCGACGATCCAGGCGAGGTCGCCGACCCTCGCATCGAGATCGGCGCGCATTGCCGGCAGCGCGACGTTGACGATCGTGGCGTCGAGCACCGCCATGAACATGCCGCCGGCCACGAGCCACAGGGTGAACCTGCGCCGCCTCGCCGAGATTGCTTCGTCATCGGCACCGGCTGAACCAGCGCGGCTGTCTTCCAGTGTATCGCAACCTGTCATCGGACACCTCCTGCAGATCCAATCTAGGAATGCATACGATGCGATAAAGCAGTATATCTGCCTTTCTCTGATGCAAACTTGCATCATCCACTTCGCGTCGCCGGGAGGGTCACGATGAACTGGGACAATGCACGCTTCTTCCTGGAGATTGCGCGGGCGGGCACGCTGCGCGCCGCCGCGCGGCGGATGCGCGTCGATCAGGCGACGGTCGGCCGACGGCTGGCGGCGCTGGAGGACGAACTCGGCGCGCGGCTGTTCCTGCGCACGCCGTCCCTTTATGTGCTGACGCCGGCCGGCGAAGCGCTGGTCGAACCGGCCGAAGCGATCGAGCGGTCCGTCGCGCAGATGGAGCGACGGGTAATGGGCATCGACGAGCGGCTGATCGGCACGGTGCGGGTAGCCACGACCGACTCGCTCGGCAAGCGGTTCGTCATTCCGGCCATCGCCCGCATGCGTGCCGAACATCCCGGCATCGAGGTCATCTGCCTGGCCTCGCAGGACGTCGCCAGCCTGACCCGGCGTGAGGCCGACATCGCCATCCGCACCATCCGGCCCGACGCGCCCGATCTGATCGTGCGCCGCCTCGCCACGCTCAAAACCGGAATCTATGCCTCCCGTGCCTATCTCGCGGCCCGTGGCACGCCAGCCCCCGGCGACGGGTTTGCTGGCCACGATCTCGTCGTCTACCAGCAGCCGGTGGTGCCGACGATGCCTTCGGTCCTCTGCGGAGAGCCGGCCGGCGCCGGCAAGGTGGTGTTCCGCACATCATCATCCGTCACCCTTGTCGAGGCAACGGCAGCCGGCATCGGCGTTGCCGAACTGCCCTGCTACCGCGCCGACGCCGAGCCGGAGCTGGTGCGGATCATGCCTGAGCGCTCGGCCGATTTCGACGTCTGGCTCGTTGCCCATGCCGATCTCTACAAGACCGCGCGGATCCAGGCGCTGATCCGCGAACTGGTCGGGGCGTTCGATCCGGCCGCGTGATGATTGGAAGTGAATGAGCTGAAGGTCCGTGGCACGCAATGTCCGCCGAACCCTGCCGATTGCCGCATCGGGCGCGGCCAATACCTTGGACAAGACGTCGAGGATGACGGCTGGTTCAAGCGGATCGCAACGGTCAGCGATGGCGGAATAGCTCAAGGATATCTCCTCCATCAGCTTACCCGCAAATGCGTTTGCGTTGCCATATTAGGTTTCGCGCATGAATAGGAGTAGAGTCTTCATTGGTGCGCACTAGGCATGGGGCAGCAGCCAACTCCAAAGAGCGGGAGCTGACCGTTGTGACGCGCAGATCACCCTGACGCTCGCGAGGGGAGTAAGCAATGCGCATCCATTCAAGCCGTGTGTTTTTGGCATCTATTGCCGTCGCTTGGGTATCTGCCGCCGTGGCAGCCGACAAAACCGATGAGCAGCTGATTGAGAATGCGATTTCGGCAGCACCTGAGGCAGTCGGCAAGAATGCCGCTGTCGTGAACTGGGAGATGAAGACGCTCAGAAAGGGCACGAACGGCTTCACATGCATCCCTGACGACCCCGGCACTCCCACAGACGATCCCATGTGCACAGATGAGAACGGGATGGCGTGGATGCACGCGATCATGTCCAAGAGCGCGCCGCCCGAAGGCAAGGTCGCTTTCGCCTACATGCTGAAGGGGGGCGATGCGGCGAGCAATGCCGATCCCTATGCCCCTAGGCCGCCTGTAGACGGCAAATGGGTACACGATGGCCCCCACGTAATGGTCATGAACGCCCCGACCATAATGGCGTTGTATCCCCACGAGCCGGATCAGACACAGCCATATGTCATGTTTCCCGACACGCCCTATGCGCACCTGATGATTCCAGTGAAATAGTCCAGATCGGAAGCCGCCGCCTTTACGGCGGCAGGTCACCTCAAGGACGGAAGTCTGGTTGGTCAAGCTCTCGGCCATAACGTGCATGGCGGGGTGTCCTGTGCTGACCGTAGGCCACACGATAACAAGGACAATTCGCGACTGCCAAGATGGAAATAGAAAACCCCGCCGGCAGGGAACCGGAGGGGTTAGTCCTGGGAGGACGCGCGGCACGCGCTGCCGTTCGTCGACCGCGCCTTGTCCACATATCGCCCGGTTACGACACCGATGTGACACTCTCGCCCCGATCCCATGGCTCGGCCATGCCTATGGCTCGGACACCGGCATCAAGCCTTTGGAAAGGAGAAATGTGGTTCTCTCCCGGAAGCCGAGGCGCGAGCGTTCTGGCTAAAGACGGCAATAGAGGCGGGCGAATGGACATATTTGGCATCAAGGGGCTGTTGATCTGCGCACTGATCTTCATTCCGTTCGAACATCTGTTTGCCGAGCGGCCCCAGAAGGTCCTGCGCAAGGGCCTGGGTGTCGATCTGATCTATGTGCTGTTCAATGGGCTTATCGTAAAAACGGTCATCGTTCTGATCGCGGCCAACACACTCGAAGCCGCTGCGATCCTCGTTCCGCAATCGATCACGCAGGCCGTCGGCGGCCAGCCCGTCTGGCTGCAGGTTCCCGAAATCATCCTGATCACGGATATCGGCGTCTACTGGGCACACCGGGCATTCCACACAATCCCGGCGCTTTGGAAATTCCATGCGGTGCACCACGGCATCGAGGAACTGGACTGGCTCGGCGCATTCCACTCCCACCCGGTCGACGCCATCCTGACAAAGGCATTGTCGCTGACGCCGATCTTTTTCCTCGGCTTCTCCGAAGCCTCGATAGCCATCTTTTCAGTCATCTACTTCTGGCACACGCTGCTCGTTCATTCGAATGTGCGGATACCGTTCGGCCCCTTGAAGTGGTTGATCGCCAGCCCGCAGTTCCATCGCTGGCACCATGCCAACCAGCGCGAGGCCTATGACAAGAACTTCGCCGGGCAATTGCCTGTCCTCGACATGGTGTTCGGCACCTACAATGCCACCGGCAACAAGGTGCCGGAAAAATACGGCGTCGATGATCCGATCCCCTCCAGCTATCTCGGGCAGGTCAGCTATCCGCTCCTGCCGGGCGAGAAGCGATCGAACGGACCGGTGCCGAGCACCGAAGCCTGACGGCTGACACCGACACGCAGGACTTGTGCCGCTCGAAACTGGCGGTGTCGCCAGGTGGCAGCAGACGTTCCGTCGCGGGTTGGTTTCGGCTGATACCGGCAATAATTGTGGGTCCTGCGCATTCGCCTCGAGGCATTCCCGGCATGGACCATCACGACGACGATCTCAGGAAATTCGAAGCGCACGGCGCGACGCCCCTGCCGGCCGCAAGGGACGAAAGCCGGGTGGAACATGAGGGCGCAGAAATCTGGTACGCCACGTTTGGCGCCGGCCTTCCGGTGATCCTGCTGCATGGCGGCCTCGGCCACAGCGGCAATTGGGGATTTCAGGTCCCCGCGCTGGTCAAGGCCGGCTACCAGGTCGTGGTGATCGACAGTCGCGGCCACGGGCGCAGCAGCCGCGACGAACGGCCGTACAAATATGAACTGATGGCTTCCGATGTCCTGGCGGTGATGGACGCGCTGCGCTTGAAGAAGGCTGCTGTGGTGGGTTGGAGCGATGGCGCCTGCGTCGCCCTGATCCTTGGCATGAAGGCCGCCGACCGCGTCACCGGCGTGTTCTTCTTCGGCTGCAACATGGATCCGAGCGGCACCAAGGAATTCGAGCCGAGTCCGGTCATCGATCGCTGTTTTGCCCGGCACGCCAAGGACTATGCCGAATTGTCGGCGACGCCGGACCAGTTCGACGCATTCGTCAAAGCCGTCGGCCTGATGATGAAGACCGAACCCAACTATACCGCCGCCGACCTGGCGCGGACGCGCGTGCCCGTGGCGATCGTTCACAGCGAGCATGACGAGTTCATCAGACACGAGCACGCGAGCTATCTCGCCCGCAGCATCCCGGCATCGGAATTGATCATCCTGCCCGGTGTCAGCCATTTCGCGCCGCTGCAACGGCCCGGGCAGTTCAACAGCGTGCTGCTGGCCTTCCTCGAAAACATTCATTCTTGAACGTCGGGTGCGCGCCCCCAGGAGCCGGAAGGCTTTTTCGCGTCGAATCGGCTAAGCCTTGAAGCATGAACGAGACCTCACTTTATGCGCCGGTGAAGCGGTTCCTCGAAAGTCTCGACTTTGTCGTGAAGGGCGAGATCGGCGGTTGCGACATCGTCGCGCTGCGCGAGGGCGAACCGCCGGTGGTCGTCATCTGCGAATTGAAACTGCAATTCAATCTGGAATTGGTGCTGCAGGGCGTCGACCGCGCGGCCGCTTGCGACGAAGTCTGGCTGGCGGCGCGCATGTCGGCGCGCGGCAAGGGACGCGAAAGCGACGCCCGGTTCCGCAATCTCTGCCGCCGGCTTGGCTTCGGTGTGCTTGGCGTGACAGCCAACGACAAGGTCGAGGTGCTTGTCAGTCCCGCCGCGCCGGAGCCGCGCAGGAATGCGCGGCGGCGATCCCGCCTTGTCGACGAGCACCAGCGTCGCCGCGGTGATCCTGTCGCCGGTGGAGGATCGCGCAATCCGATCATGACCGCCTACCGCCAAAGTGCCCTCACCTGTGCGGCCGCGATGGCGGACGGACCCAAACGACCGCGCGATCTGAAGGCCTTGACGCCGATCGCGCCGAAAATCCTGCAGCACAATGTCTATGGCTGGTTCGCCCGCGTCGACCGCGGCCTCTACGATCTCACCGATGCTGGCCGCGCCTCGCTGGTCCGTTGGCCGCAGACACCGCATGATGATGTCCGACACGAGATTTTGATTGCGTCGACCGCCTGAATGCCGGGGCTTGCCAGCTATGGCGCGCCCCGCTTGGTTGATTTTTCAGACAAAACATGCTGCTAGTCCCGCCCATGAAGACACTCTGCATGATGGCCATTGCGTCCCTGACGCTGGCTTTCCCGGCCAGCGCTATGGACAATGCATTGCGTGCCGGGCTGATGAAACTTGATCCGCAAACACGCCTCGAACAGCGCTGCGATGCTGAAGTCCTGGACCGGATCACCCACGATGACCGCAAGTTCAAGGCCGACCGGGTCGTCGCCTACGCCTTCGCGACGCCCGAGATGAGCGCCGATGCGATCAGGAGTCCGGGTGCGGCGTTCCGCAGCAAGGGACAGTGGTACCGGCTGAAGTTCAAATGCCAGACCGGCCCCGACCATATGGAAGTCCTGCAGCTGCGCTACCGGATCGGCGACGAAATTCCGGAAGCCGACTGGGTGAAATACAATCTCTACGATTAGTTTTTCGCGGGCTTGCGTGGCTTCGGCTCACGTGCCGACAGCGGCTGAAAATCCCCTGTAATACCCCTGCCACGAAAGTGGTTTTCCGGTGTTGTCTGTCCCTGCGTCTTGACGCCAGCGGACCATGCCTTTAGGCCCGTCTGGACAATCGACAACGAACACTCGGCGAAGGGCTTCCTGGTCGATGGAAATATTTACCGCCGCAGGCGTTTCGGCTCTTCTTCAGGTCATTGCCATCGACCTTGCGCTCGCGGGCGACAACGCCATCGTCATCGGCCTCGCCGCGGCCGGCTTGCCGGCCGCCCAACGCAAGCGCGCCATTTTGGTCGGCATCGCGGCGGCCACCGTGCTTCGCATTTTCTTCGCCCTGATCACGCAATGGCTGCTGACCATCGGCCCGATGCTGTTGATCGCCGGCGGCCTGCTTCTGCTGTGGGTCTGCTGGAAGATGTGGCGCGAATTGCGCGTCAGCCACGATGAGGAGCGCGACGCGACCGAAGCGCTGTCGAATGGCGATTTCGACAAGGACGGCGTCATCGGCGGCAAGGTATCCGGCAAGACCTTCTCGCAGGCCGCCTGGCAGATCGTCATTGCCGACGTGTCGATGTCGCTCGACAATGTCCTGGCCGTGGCAGGTGCTGCCATGAACCATCCGACGGTGCTGATCATCGGACTGGCCCTGTCCATCGCCTTGATGGGCTTTGCCGCGTCGTTCGTCGCGCGCCTGCTGCACAAATACCGTTGGATTGCCTATATCGGTCTGGCAATCATCCTCTATGTCGCGGTCAAGATGCTGCTTGACGGGGCCGTGCAGCAATTCCCCGAGCACTTCGCTTTCCTGGCGCCTTGGTTCGGATCCGGAGGGCACTGAGCCACCCGATGGCGCGGACCAGCCCGTCGGCCGGTTTGCTTGATTGCGCAACCCATGCTATTGCGCCGCGCGTATTGGCTCCTGCCATGCGCCACAGACCGACATTTACAGCGATTTGAGGCCGGACCAGCGTTTCGGCCCGTGCCCCCATTGGAAACTTGCCTATGTCCGCCCCTCGCGTCAGTTTCGTCAGCCTTGGATGCCCGAAGGCGCTCGTGGATTCCGAGCGCATCATCACGCGCCTGCGCGCCGAAGGCTATGAGATCGCCCGCAAACATGACGGCGCCGATCTCGTCGTGGTCAACACCTGCGGTTTCCTCGATTCCGCCCGCGATGAGTCGCTCAACGCCATCGGCTCCGCGCTTTCGGAAAACGGCAGGGTCATCGTCACCGGCTGCCTCGGCGCCGAGCCGGAGGTGATCCGCGAAAAGCATCCCAATGTGCTGGCGATCACCGGGCCGCAGGCCTATGAGAGCGTCATGGCAGCCGTGCATGAGGCAGCCCCACCCTCGCACGATCCCTATATCGACCTGCTGCCGCCACAGGGCGTCAAGCTGACGCCGCGCCACTATGCCTACCTGAAGATTTCGGAAGGCTGCAACAACCGCTGCACCTTCTGCATCATCCCCGCACTGCGTGGCGATCTCGTTTCGCGCCCGGCGGCCGATGTGCTGCGCGAAGCCGAAAAGCTGGCCAAGGCCGGCGTCAAGGAACTCCTGGTCATCTCGCAGGACACCAGCGCCTACGGCATCGACATCAAGTATCAGACGTCGATGTTCGGCGACCGTGAAGTGCGCGCGAAATTCCTCGACCTCTCGGAGGAATTGGGCAAGCTCGGCATCTGGGTGCGCATGCACTATGTCTACCCCTACCCGCATGTCGCCGACGTCATCCCGCTGATGGCCGAAGGAAAAATCCTTCCCTATCTGGATATCCCGTTCCAGCATGCCTCGCCGCAAGTGCTGAAAAACATGCGCCGGCCGGCACATGGCGAAAAGACGCTGGAGCGCATCCGCGGCTGGCGTGACGTGTGCCCGGATCTTGCCATCCGCTCGACCTTCATCGTCGGCTTCCCTGGCGAGACGGACGAGGATTTCGAGATGCTGCTCGACTGGCTGGACGAGGCCAAGATCGACCGTGCCGGCTGCTTCAAATACGAACCGGTCAAGGGCGCCCGCTCCAACGACCTCGGCCTCGAGCAGGTGCCGCAGGACGTCAAGGAGGCGCGCTGGCATCGCTTCATGCAGCGCCAGCAGAAGATTTCGGCGACGCAGCTGGCAAAAAAGGTCGGCAAGCGCCTGCCGGTGCTGATCGACGAAGCGAATGGCACATCGGCGAAAGGCCGCACCAAGTACGACGCGCCCGAGATCGACGGCTCGGTCCACATCCAGTCGCGCCGCCCGATGCGTGCCGGTGACATCGTCACCGTCAAGATCGAGCGCGCCGACGCCTACGACCTCTACGGTTCGGCCGTCTGAGCTTTCCGTCGCTTTCTCCCGACAAATGAAAAGGGCGCCTCGCGGCGCCCTCTCCAAATCCGATCGATCGTGCCGCTTACTGCGGCAGCTTGTCGTCGACGCCCTTCACGTAGAAGTTCATGCCGAGCAGCGTGCCATCGTCGGCGACCTCGCCGTCCTTCAGCCACGCCGAGCCGTCCTGCTTGGCGATCGGTCCGGTGAAGGGGTTCCAGCCGCCGGCGATCTTCTTCTCGGTCGCCTCGGCCATTGCCTTCACGTCGTCGGGCATGTTGGTGTAGGGCGCGAGCTTGACCGCACCGTCCTTGATGCCGAGCCACACATTGTCCGGCTTCCAGGTGCCGTCGATGGCTGCCTGCACGCGGCTGATGTAGTACGGACCCCATTCGTCGGTCAGCGAGGTCAGCTGCGCGTTCGGCGCGAACTTGATCATGTCGGACGACTGGCCGAAGCCATGCAGCTTGCGCTCCTCGGCGACCTGCAGGGCGGCGGTCGAATCGGTATGCTGGACGATGATGTCGGCACCTTGGTCGAACAGCGCCTTGGCGGCGTCGGCTTCCTTGCCCGGATCGAACCACGAATTGACCCAGACGATCTTGGCCTTGAAGTTCGGGTTGATCGACTGCGCGCCGAGCATGAAGGAGTTGATGCCCATCACCACTTCGGGAATCGGGAAGGAGACGATGTAGCCGGCAACGCCGGACTTCGATTCCTTGGCGGCGATCTGGCCGAGCACATAACGGCCTTCGTAGAAGCGTGCATTGTAGATGCCGAGATTGTCACCGGTCTTGTAGCCGGTGGCGTGCTCGAACATCACTTTCGGAAACTTCTTGGCGACCTTCACTTCGGCATCCATGAAGCCGAACGACGTGCCGAAGATCAGCTTGCAGCCTTCGCGCGCCAGGCGTTCGAAAGCACGGTCGGCATCGGGACCTTCGGAGACGTTCTCCAGATAGGCGGTCTCGACCTTGTCGCCGAGCGCCTTCTCGACTTCGAGCCGGCCCTGGTCGTGCTGGTAGGAGTAGCCGAAATCGCCGATCGGGCCGGTATAGACCCAGCAGGCCTTCAACTTTTCGGCAGCCTCTGCGGACGCGGCCAGCGACAAAGCCGCTGTCGTCGTCATCAGGGCAATAAGCAGTTTTTTCATCGTGTTACCTCTCTGTGTTAAGCCTTGGAGCTTCCCGTCTTTTTGTTTTTGTCAACGATCCGGAACGAATGGCTGCCCCAGGGATGCCGGCGTGTTCATCATCGTCAGACGCTTGTTGCGCGAGATTAGAACGAGAACGACGACGGTTGCCAGATAGGGCAGAGAAGAAAGCATCTGCGAGGGCACCGGAATGCCAAAAGCCTGTGCATGAAGCTGGCCGATCCACACCGCGCCGAAGATGTAGGCGCCGGCCAGCACCCGCCACGGCCGCCACGAGGCGAACACCACCAGCGCCAGTGCGATCCAGCCGCGGCCAGCGGTCATGTTCTCGACCCATTGCGGCGTGTAGACCAGCGACAGATGGCCGCCGGCGAGACCGGCGCAGGCGCCGCCGAAGATTACCGAGAGATAGCGGTAGCGGATGACCTTGATGCCGAGCGCATGCGCCGAGGCATGGCTGTCGCCGATCGAGCGCAGCGTGAGGCCGGTTCGCGTCTTGAACAGGAACCACATGACGGCGGCGGTCAGCACGATCGAGATGTAGAACACCGGATCCTGGCCGAACAGCAGCTTGCCGACAACCGGGATGGAGCTCAGGCCGGGAATGTCGAGATTGGGCAGCCTGACGCCGGGCTGGCCAACGAAGCCCGTGCCGATCATGCCGGAGAGGCCGAGGCCGAGCAGCGTCAGCGACAGGCCGGTCGCCACCTGGTTGGTGGCCAGCGACAGCGTCATGACGGCAAACAGCAGCGAGAACAGCGCCCCCATGGCGATCGCCGCCAATAGGCCGACCCAGGGCGAGCCGGTCAGATAGCCGGCCCCGAAGCCGCCGACCGCACCCATGATCATCATGCCCTCGACGCCGAGATTGAGCACGCCGGAGCGCTCGACCACCAGTTCGCCGATCGCCGCGATCAACAGCGGTGTCGCCGCCGTTGCGATGGTCAGGAGGATGTTGACGGTGATGTCCATCAGCGGGCTTCCTTCAACTTCGGTGCAGCGTCGAGCTTTGCCGCGCCTTCTTGTTTCGTCAGCGCCAGGCCGATCAGGCGGATGCGGTAGTGGATGAGCGTGTCGCAGCCGAGCACGAAGAACAAAAGCATGCCCTGGAACACCCGCGCCACCTTGTCGGAAATGCCGAGCGCGCTTTGCACCGCCTCGCCGCCGAGATAGGTCAGAGCCAGAACCAGGCCTGCGGCGATGATGCCGAGCGGATTGAGGCGGCCGAGGAACGCCACGATGATGGCGGTGAAGCCGTAGCCGGGAGAAATCACCGGCTGCAATTGCCCGATGGCGCCGGAGACTTCCGAAATACCGGCAAGGCCGGCCAGCGCGCCCGACAGCAGGAAGGCGAAGAACACCATGCGGCTGAGGCCGAAGCCGGCGAAGCGCCCTGCCCGTGGGCTGGAACCCAGCACGCGCACCTCGAAGCCCTTGAGCATGCGCCCCATCAGGATCCAGATCAGCACCGCGGCAACCAGCGCGAAGACAAAGCCCCAATTGGCGCGTCCGGCGTCCGGCATCAGTTCCGGCAGCACGGCGGAGTCGCCGAACTGGATCGTCTGCGGGAAACCATGGCCCTGCGGATCGCGCCAGGGGCCGCGAACCAGCCAGTCGAGGAAGAGCTGGGCGACATAGACCAGCATCAGGCTGGTCAGGATCTCGTTGGTGTTGAAGCGGGTCTTCAGAAACGCGGGTATCGCCGCATAGGCCGCGCCGCCGACCATGCCGAGCAGAAGCATCAGCGGCAACACCAGCGGGCCTTCGAATTGCGGAAACAGCACCGGAATGGCCGAGCCGAAGATGGCGCCGAAAATAAACTGGCCCTCGGCGCCGATGTTCCAGATGTTGGCCTTGTAGCAGACCGACAGGCCGACCGCGATCAGGATCAGCGGTGCCGCCTTGATCGCCAGTTCATGCAGCTGCCAGACCTGGCTGATCGGCTCGATGAAGTAGATCCGAAACGCGGTCAGCGGATTGACGCCGAGCAGCGCGAACAGAATGGCGCCGGCGATGATCGTCAGCGCGAAGGCGATGAACGGCGACAGGGCCGAAAACAGCGCGGAGCGCTGCGGGCGTTTGACGAGTTCGAGGCGCATCATGCCGTCTCCAGCGTATGTTCGGCGTGGCCGGGCTCAGCGCCGCCCATCAGCAGGCCGACCTTCTCGAAGGTTGCTTCGGCGATCGGCATCGGCTTGGACAGTTCGCCATTGTGCATGACCGCGATCGCGTCCGAAATTTCGAACAGCTCGTCGAGATCCTGGCTGATCACCAGCACCGCCGATCCGCTCCGCGACAGTTCGATCAACGCCTGCCTTATGTGGGCTGCGGCGCCGGCGTCGACTCCCCAGGTCGGCTGGTTCACCACCATGACGCTGGGCCGGCGGTCGAGTTCGCGGCCGACGATGAATTTCTGCAGGTTTCCGCCCGAAAGTGCCGCAGCTTCGGGATCCGGCGCGCTCTTGCGCACGTCCATCGCCTCGATGATGCGTTGGGAGGCAGCGTAAATGGCGCCGCTCTTGACCATTCCCCCGGTGCCGACAAACGCCTTGCCGTCCGTGGCATGGCGCGACAGCAAAAGGTTTTCCGAAAGTTTCATGCGCGGCGCCGCACCATGGCCGAGGCGCTCTTCCGGCACGAAGGCGGCACCCAGCAGGCGCCGTCCGGTGATGGTCAGCCCACCCGCATCCTTGCCGCGGATGCGCACCGAGGCGACGTCCTGCTGCAAGACTTCGCCGGAGACGGATTCGAAGAACTCACCCTGGCCGTTGCCGGCGACACCGGCAATGCCGATCACCTCGCCGGCACGGACATTGAGGCTGATGTTCTTGAGCGGAATGGAGAACGGCGTTGCCGGCTTGCGGGTGAGACCGCGGACTTCAAGCAGCGGCTGCGCGGTCTCGATCCCCTCGACCGGTGCACGCACCACGGCCTGCACCTCGTTGCCGACCATCATGCGGGCGAGCGAGGCGGCTGTCTCCTCGCGCGGGTTGCAATGGCCGACCACCTTGCCGTGCCGCAACACGGTGGCGCGGTCGCAGATGCGTTTGACCTCTTCCAGCCGGTGCGAAATGTAGAGGATCGATTTGCCTTCCGAGCGCAGCCGCTCCAGCGTCTCGAACAGCTTGTCGGCTTCCTGCGGCGTCAGCACCGAGGTTGGCTCGTCGAGGATGATAAGCTGTGGCGTCTGCAGCAGGCAGCGGATGATCTCGATGCGCTGGCGTTCGCCGACCGACAGGTCGCCGACCAGCGAGTCCGGATCGAGCGGCAGGCCGTAGCTGTAGGAAAGCGCCCTCGCCTTTGCGGCGATGCTGCTGATCGGCGAGCCGTCGTCCAGGGAAAGCGCGATGTTCTCGGCCGCGGTCAGCGCCTCGAACAGCGAAAAATGCTGGAACACCATGCCGATGCCGAGCTTCTTGGCGGCACCCGGGCTGGTGATCCGCACCGCTTGGCCGTTCCAGAAAATCTCGCCGGAATTGGGCTCCAGCGAGCCGAACAGCATCTTGACCAGCGTTGACTTGCCGGCACCGTTCTCGCCGAGCAGCGCGTGGATTTCACCTTTGGCGATGTTGAGATCGATATGATCGCACGCCGTCAGCGTGCCGAATATCTTGGTCAGGCCACGAACCTCGAGCAGGTTCGCCCCATCATGATTTGCACTCACAGTGCCTCCCATCTGGTTCACCAGATATGTTCTGTGTTCCCGCAAGCATGGTAGGCGCCGCTGGCTCTCAACGGAAAGCGGCACGCGTCTTGAAAGAGCTTCAAGAATTTCAGCGGAAATTCAAGGGATAGCAAGCCCGGCGGGACTAAGGGATGAGAATGGTCGTCCCTGTTGTCCTGCGCCCCTCGAGGTCGGCATGCGCCTTGCCCGCATCCTTCAGCGCATAGCGCTGGTTGATCTGGATCTTGACGGCGCCACTGAGCACCACGTCGAACAGCGCGGCAGCGGAGGCGTCGAGATCCTCGCGCTTGGCGTTGTAGACGAACAGCGTCGGCCTTGTGGCGAACAGCGAGCCCTTCTGCGCCAGCAATGACATCGAGAAGGGCGGGATCGGTCCCGAGGACTGACCGAAGCTGACGAACATGCCGAGAGGCTTGAGGCAGTCGAGCGAGGCCGGGAATGTATCATTGCCGACCGAATCGTAGACGACATCGCATTTCTTGCCGCCGGTGATGGCCGCGACGCCGGCGACGAAATCCTGCTCCTTGTAGTTGATGACATGGTCGAAACCGTGCGCCTTGGCGAGTTCGATCTTGTCGGTCGAGCTTGCCGTGCCGATGACGGTTGCACCGAGATGTTTCGCCCATTGGCCGAGAATGAGCCCGACGCCGCCGGCAGCGGCATGGAACAGGATCGTGTCGCCCGCCTTCACCTTGAAGGTCCGGCGCAGGAGATATTCTGATGTCATGCCTTTCAGCATCATCGCGGCCGCCTGCTCGTCGCTGATGCCCTCGGGAATCTTGACCACGAGGCTTGCGGCGATAACGCGTTGCTCGGCATAGGCCCCGACATTCGTCGAATAGGCGATCCGTTCTCCTGGCTTCAGCCAGTCGACGCCCTCGCCGACCTCCTGCACCACGCCGGCGGCCTCGCTGCCCGGAATGAGCGGAAAACCTCCGGGCGGCGGATAAAGGCCAGAGCGATGATAGACGTCGATGAAGTTGAGGCCGATGGCCGTATGCCTGACCAGGATCTGTCCGGAACCCGGCCGGCCGGGACCGGCGTCCTCATAGGTCAGAACTTCCGGGCCGCCATGGGCGTGGATGCGGATCGCTTTGGACATGGATTGGGATTCCTGTGGGAGCGGCTAGTCAGGCCTTTTTGGCGCCGAGATTTGGAAAGAACTGCATGATGCCACCGATACAGGCCAGGTAAAGCCCGGTAATGGTGATGCCGATCTTGATGAAGGTGCTGACCTGTGCGCCCAACACACCGATCTGGTCATAGAAAGCGGCAAGCGCCGCCTGTGCGAGGGCAAGCGCGCCGAAGGCGCACCACAAAAGGGTCATTGTGAGATTGATGGGCCGCAGCCGCACGACCCGCACCGGATGAATGAAATTGATCGGGATGAAGGTCAGAATACCGGCCACCACCACCACCGCGAATGACACCCATTGTCCGGGCTCGATGACGAACAGCGTGAACACCACCATGTTCCAGACCACGGGGAAGCCCTTGAAGAAATTCTCCTTCGTCTTCATGCCGGTGTCGGCATAATAGATCGCGCTGGAGACAACGATGATCGCCGCCGACAGGAACGACAGACCCTCGCCCATGAAGCCGCGCTGGTAGAGCGCGAAGGCCGGGATCAGCACATAGGTCACGTAGTCGATGATGTTGTCGAGGAGCTCGCCCGACCAGGTCGGCAGGATTTCCTTGACCTCGAGCTTCCTGGCGATCGGCCCGTCGATGCCGTCGACGAACAGCGCCAGTCCAAGCCACCAGAACATTGCCGTCCAGCGTTCCTCACTCGCCGCCACCAGCGACAGGAAGGCAAGGAACGAGCCCGACGCCGTCAGCAGATGGACCGAGAACGCCCTCGCCTGCGGCCAGGTGACCTTCTTCTTCGGTCGCGGAATCCGATCCGTGATCTTCTTGGCGGCTCTCCGTGCCGCCATGTTCCTGGCCGATGTGTTCTTGCTCACGGGCCCCGCCAATCCAGCTTGCAGATTTCGGCCGATCGACCGGCAAAATTCCAGTTGCGGCCAAAGGCTCGCATCTTGCTCTTGTCGGATCTCGCCACGATGATCTCCGGTGCAATCCAGTATTCCGAATTGGTGATCACCGTATCCCTCTCGCGATCCTTGCCCGCGATTGGCGTGACTGCGCCATCGATGATCTTCGGTATCTGGAAGATACGCGTCTTGTCCCGTGTCTCATAGGTGATCGGCACCTGTTCCACACCCAGGAATTTTCCGACCAGGATCGACAGCAGCGATGTGGTTCCGCCGGCCTTGCCGGTGAAGATCTTCGTCAAGGCCTTGATCGCGTAGACCGAGGCGCGTTTGTCGATGAAGAGGCCGGCGGTCCAGTTGCCGCGGCTCATGTAACCGGGGATTTCCATGATCAGCCCGAGGTTGAGGCCGGACAGGTCGACCTCGCCGAAATGGCCGGCATCGATACGGAAACCCGCCCAGGTCTGGCAGTAGCCCTCGGTCGGAGGGTGACTGCCGAGCGACAGCACGCAAGGGCAAAAAACCGTGCAATTGCAGGAGAGTACGAGCTCTCCTTTCATTGCCCAGCCCTGATCTGTCATTGAATTTCCCCCACTCACAGCGAGACTACTAGCAGCGCGGCTGCCCAGACAAGCAGTATCGCACCGGCCAGCCGGGTTGGAAGACGGCCCGTGGTCTGTTTTTCAATCAGGGTGAACACGCCGATCAGCGCCATCCAGAAGATGTTCATCACGCCGACTGCGAACATCACCAGCATCAGCGCCCAGCAGCATCCGAGGCACCAGATGCCTTGCGCCGCACCAAGCCGGAAGACGCGGACGGGTTTGGCGCTCCAGTTCGAAAACAGGATCGAGAACGGGTTGCGGCATTTCTTCAGGCAGGCCTCCTTGAGGCCGCTGAACTGGTAGAGGCCTGCAACCAGCAGTGCGAGCGCCCCGGCAAGGCCAAGCAGCGGATCGTAGATTTCGCCGGACACGGCGAATGCATGCACGCAGAGCGTCAGCGCCGCAAACAGCATCGAGGCGGCGAGCCAGACACCGAGATAGCCGGCAACCAGCACCAGCGGATGGACGACCGGCTCGCCCTTGAGCCGGGCCGTATCGGCGATCTCGCAATAGGTGCGGATCATCGGCGCCGCCGACGGCAGCATCGCGGCGATCGCCATCAGGAACCACATCAGGATCAACGCCAGGGCACGCGGGACGATGCTTGCATCCAGCGGCGCCGGCGACAGGCAGAGCGCGAAGAACCGCTCCAGGAAATCGGGCAGCGGCAGCTGCGGCAGGCCGCGCAGAAGTGTGTCGCCGGGCGCACTGCCCCAGGCCTCGGCGCCGCGAATCGCCATCGTTGCCAGCGACGACCATGCAAGCAGAATGCTGGCGCCGACGACGATATTGACCGTCAAACGTGGGTGGCGCGCAATATCAGCCGTGGCGCGGCCGGCGCGGTCGAGATGGCTGAAATCGTCCTGGGGGCCGGTCATGACACCCGAATGAGCCGAATCGCCGCGTTGATCAAGCCGCATGAACTGACCTATATGCTTCTCGACTGGCAGGTCTGGTGACCCGCCTCGCATCGCAAGCCGGAAACCGATCTTGGAGCATCAGGAAACAGCGCGAATACTGATTGCCGGAACCGGTCCGGCAGGGCTGATCGCGGCGCTGGCTTTCGCCGATGCCGGCTTCCCGGTGACGCTGGTCGGGCCTGAGGCGTCGGCCCCCGATGGCCGCACCACGGCCTTGATGAACCCTGCCCTGAAAGTGCTTGAGCGGCTCGAGGTCCTCGGAGCCATCAGGCCCAAGGCCGCTCCCTTGAAAGTCATGCGCATCGTCGACGCGACCAGCCGGCTGATCCGCAGCCCCGTCGTCACCTTCCGCGCCAGCGAGATCGACGAGGAGCAGTTCGGGCTAAACCTGCCCAACAGCGTCCTTGGCCCGGCGCTTGGCGACAAGGTGGCCGCGCATTCCGGGATCGAATGGCGCAGGTCGATGGTGAAGACCTGGCACCTCGATGTCGATCGGGCTCATGCCGTTCTCGCCGACGGCAGCGAGATTGGCGCTTCACTGGCGGTCGCCGCCGATGGTCGCCAGTCGCCTGCGCGCGAGGCGGCGGGCATTTCGACCGGTTCGCACGCCTATCCGCAGGCCGCACTCGTGCTTAATTTTGGCCATAGCCGTGAGCACGCCTCCACCTCGACCGAGTTCCACACCGAAACCGGTCCGTTCACTCAGGTTCCGTTGCCCGGTAATCGCTCAAGTCTCGTCTGGGTGGTGAAGCCCGAGAACGCCAAAGAGCTTGCCGCCCTGGATGATGCAACGCTCTCGTTGCGGGTCGAGCAGCAGATGCAGTCGATGCTGGGTCGGGTGACGGTGGAGCCGGGCCGCCAGATCTATCCGCTTTCGACCGTGACGCCCCTGCGTTTCGCACGAGACAGGGTGGCGCTTATCGGCGAAGCCGCGCATGTGTTCCCGCCGATCGGTGCGCAAGGCCTCAACCTTGGCATCAGGGATATTGACGATCTGGTTGGAATTGCAAAAGAAAATAGCCGAGATCCAGGCGCGGCCAAGGCCCTTGCCGCCTACGATTTCAAGCGCCGGCCCGACATTCTGGCGCGCAGCAGCGCGGTCAACCTGCTCAACATGTCGCTGCTTTCCGACATGCTGCCGGCGCAGATGGCACGCGGCGCCGGTCTCGGCGTGCTCGGCGGCTTTGCACCGCTGCGCGCCTTCTTCATGCGCGAAGGGCTCCGCCCCGGCAGTGGTTTTGCAGCACTCGCGGGCGGCCTGCGAAAACCCATGCGGCAGCAGTAGCGATTTTGCGGATTTTATCGCGACGTCGCGACATCAATCAAAACCTCTGCGTCGCATTCTGCGTAGCTTGAAGGCGCTCGAACGCTTCGGGATTGAATTGACTCGGAGTCTGCGCCAAATAAAGTCAAGGAATTCAGTGGTGAGTACGATGAAAACGGCCAAATTCGCGATCGGACAGGTGGTTCGCCACCGGCTGTTTCCGTTTCGAGGCATCATTTTCGACGTCGACCCCCAATTCGCCAACACCGACGAATGGTACGAAGCCATCCCCGCCGACGTGCGGCCGCGCAAGGATCAGCCATTCTACCATCTGCTCGCCGAGAATTCGGAAACCGAATACATCGCCTATGTGTCGGAGCAGAATCTCCTCGAGGATCGGTCGGGCGAGCCGGTCCGCCACCCGCAGATCAAGGAGATGTTCGACAAGAGGCCGGACGGGCGTTACGAGCCGAAACGCCAGTCCAGGCACTGACCTTGCGGCATTCTGGTCGTCGGTCAGGAAATCCGGGCCAAGGCCAGACATGAAAAAAGCGGGGCATGACCCCGCTTTTTCTTTGACTCGAGAATGGCCGAGCCGGTGATCAGTTGGCGGTCTTGGCCTTGTCCTGCTCATCCTTGAGCTTCTTGGCGAAGTCCTGGTTGTTCTTGGCGACGAAGTCCTGGAGCTTCTTTTGCCGGTCCTCGATGTCCGACTGCTGCAGCGGCGGACCGTCATAGGCGCCGCTGAAGCCCTGGAGCGCGATCTTGATCGGGTTGGCCTGGTTCTGGAAATTGATCGAGGTCAGCGTGATCCCCTGACCCTTCTTGAACGAGGCGACGAGCTGGTCGGTCAGCGGCACTTCGGCCACGCAACGATCCGGGAAGCAGATGACATAGTCGAGCTTTACGGCCTTGCCGGTGTCGATCTGCAGGCCGATGCCGGGAGGTACCAGGCGACCGGTCGGGACCGTCACCTGAAACACCTTGCGGTTCACCTTGCCCTTGAGCTCGATCAGGCTCACACCGGTGACGAGCTGGCCGTTGCCGGCCGTGACGATGTTCTGGACGTTGCAGATATCGACGTCTTCCTGCTTGGTGCAGGCCTTGAACCAGCCCTGTGGAATCTGTTGCTGCTGCTGTGCGGAAGCAGAGGGAAGTCCTGCGCCCAGAAAGCCGACCACGCCCGCGGCCATGACCGAAAGGCGGTACGCATTGCTGTTCAGGCTCGTCATGTCGTGCACTTCCTCTCAAATGATCCCGGAACCGGCTTCTCTATGCCGTGTGGTCCAGCTACCTGTTGCCGAAATGAGGCAACAGAATGACTTCGGACGGCGTGTTACACTGCAAGCGGTGCCGAATCCAGCCCCGCCCACTTGTAATTCTTGATGACACGATTGGCCGGCGGGGACCTGCCTCATGCTAGGGTGCGCACCGAATCATCAAGCCGACCTGTTAAGGAGACGGTCATGGGCCGCGTTCTTGTTTGGCTGATCACCGCGATATCGCTTTTCACCCTTTCGCTGCGGCCGGCCATGTCGGAACCGAAGCATGCCATCGCCATGCAGGGCGAGCCGGCACTGCCGCCCGACTACACCCATTTCGACTACGTCAATCCCGATGCGCCGAAGGGTGGCAACATCACCTATTGTGTTGTCGGCAGCTTCGACAACCTCAACCCTTTCATCCTGAAAAGCCTGCGCACGACGGCGCGCGGCATGATGGATCTGACCTACGGTAACCTCGTTTTCGAACCGCTGATGCAGCGCAACTACGACGAGGCCTTCAGTCTCTATGGACTGCTCGCTGACAGCGCGGACATGGATTCCGAGCGCAAGTCGATCGAGTTCCATCTCAATCCCAATGCAAAGTGGTCGGACGGCGAGCCGGTGACGCCGGAGGATGTGCTGTTCACCTACGACGTCTTCACCGACAAGGGTCGCCCACCCTACAACGCACGCATGAGCCTGATCGCCAAGCTTGAAAAGACCGGCGATCACAGCGTGCGCTTCACTTTCAATGACAAGGCCAATCGCGAAACGCCCATGATCATCGCGCTGACGCCGATCCTGCCGAAACATGCCTTCGACAAGGAGACTTTCGACAAGACAACGCTGAAGCCGCTGATTGGCAGCGGACCTTACACCATTGCCCAGGTGGCGCCGGGCCAGCGTATCGTGTTCAAGCGCAACCCCGATTATTGGGGCAAGGATGTCCCGGCCAAGCGCGGCTTCGACAATTACGACCAGATCACCATCGAATATTTCCTCAACGCCAACGCCAAGCTCGAGGCTTTCAAGAAAGGCCTCTGCGCCATCGACGACGACGGCGATCCGGTCAAACGGGAGCGCGATCTGGACTTCCCGGCGTTCCATAGGGGGGACGTGGTTTCTGAAACCTTCGACACCGGCATTCCGCCCGTGGTGACCGGTTTCCTGTTCAACACAAGGCTGCCGAAGTTCTCCAATCCGGTGGTTCGGCGCGCGCTCGGCATGCTTTACGACTTCGAATGGGCGAACAAGAACCTGTTCGGCGGCAAATACACCCGCACGATGAGCTACTGGCAGAACTCGGAACTTTCCGCGCTCGGCCATCCGGCCGACGACAGGGAAAAGGCCTTGCTCGCCCCCTACCCCGGCCGTGTGCCGCCCGATGTCATGGACGGCACCTGGAAACCGCCCGTGACCGACGGTTCAGGTCAGGACCGCAAGGTGTTGAAGACAGCCTTCGATCTCCTGAAAAGCATCGGTTACCACGTGCAGGACGGTACAATGCTCGATCCCGACGGCAAACCTTTCGCATTCGAGATCCTGACTGCTTCGCAAGACGAAGAGCGCCTGGCCGGTATCTATCAGCGCACACTGGAGAAGATCGGCATCAACGTCAGCATCCGTAGCCTCGACGGCGACCAGATCCAGTCACGCAAGCAGCGCTTCGATTTCGAGGCTCTGATCGGATCGAGCGGCTTCAACAATTCACTGTCGCCAGGCTTCGAACAGCTCGGGCGCTGGAGCTCCGAGGCGGCCAAGGCCGAAGGCTCGTTCAATCTCGCCGGCGTTGCCGATCCGGCAGTCGATGCGGCGATCGACGCGATGCTGCGCGCCCGCTCGAAGGAGGATTATGTCGCCGCCGTCCGCGTTCTCGACCGGCTGCTGATCTCGGGCAATTACATGGTGCCGATGCAGTACAACACGCAGCAGTGGCTTGCTTACTGGAATTATCTGGAACATCCGAAGAAGACGCCCATATTCGGTTATCAGCTGCCGACATGGTGGCGCAAACCGAACTGAAAATCCGGAGATCGAGATGAGCGAAGCGAACGCCATAACCGTCGATGTGGTGTCGGATGTCGTCTGCCCATGGTGTTTCATCGGTCAGAAGCGGCTGGACAAGGCGGTTGCCGCGGCCGGCGACGTCGATGTGCATATACGCTGGCGGCCGTTCCAGCTCGATCCGACCATTCCGCCGCAGGGCAAGGACCGCCGGGAGTATATGCGGGCCAAGTTCGGCAGCGATGAGCGCATTCGCGAGATTCATGCCCGCATCGAGCCGCTTGGCGAGGCAGAGGGCATTTCCTTTGCCTTCGATGCCATCAAGGTGGCGCCGAACACGCTCGATGCGCACCGCCTGATCCGTTGGGCGGGTGCTGCCGGTGAAGCCGTGCAGAACAGGCTGGTCCGTCGCCTGTTCCAGTTGAATTTCGAGGAAGGTGTCAACATCGGCGACCATGCCGTGTTGGTCGAAGCCGCCCGCGAGGCCGGCATGGATGCGTCGGTGGTCGCCACGCTCTTGCCGACCGACGCCGATGTCGAGGCGGTGCGCACGGAGATCGCCACGGCGTCGCGCATGGGCATATCGGGCGTGCCGTGCTTCCTGCTTGAAGGCAAATATGCCGTGATGGGCGCCCAGGACGTCGACACGCTGGCCGATGCCATCCGCCAGGTGGCGGCGGCAAAGGCAAGCGGCGAATTGGACAAGGTCGGCTGAGGCCGGTCATTCCTTCACCTGCGACAAGACCGTTTCAGGTCACTTCTCGGCTCCCGGAAAGGCCGATCGCGGCAGGAATCAGACGTCAAAGGACGGCCGGTTTTCGGGAATTTGGTTAGCCCCAACAAAAAATCGGCTCGCCGGACAAGCCAAAATGAGTCACGAAATCGTGTGGACGCCTTCCCTAAGGGAAGGTTGTGGCTCACCGCGTCGTAGCCAAGTAACCATCTGACATTGTTATGTTAAATCGCCTTTCTGCCGGCTTACGCGAAGCACTTGGAAGCCTGCTCTGTTGCCTTCCCGACACGGCCGGATCTTCAAATATCGCTGACCCCCTATAAAAATTAATGGAAAATGATCAATTGGTGTTACCATCCGTAACAAAACAAAAAAGGTTTGGGCGGGATCGTGATTCGGATCGGCAGACGATCGCAGGAGTCAGTACCGGATAGACTACACCGCGGCGCCGCAGGGCGGTCGCATTTGACGCCGGTATCCTCGATGCGCAGTTTCTGGGGGCTGATGAAGGCCTACTGGTTCTCCGAGCGCTGGAAGGAAGCCTGGACGCTCACCATCGTCATCGCTCTGCTGACGGCGCTTTCCAGCAAGGCCGGCGTCTGGTTTGCCCTGGCATTGGGCGAGTTGGGCAATTCGATTGCATTCTTCCACGATGCAGCCAATACCAGCCCACTGCAGGCAATTCTGACCAATGCCGGCATATTGGTTCTGCTGGTCGTGCTCAAGGATGCCGGCTTCACCGGCGTGCGTGGTCTTGTCTCGGCAACCCTGCACCGAAAGTGGCGTGGCTGGCTGAATAGCCAGTTCAACGAGGCTCTGCTCGACGGCAATCATACCCACTTCCATGCTCAGCATGGTTCGGCGGCCGGCGATATCGTCGCACCCGACAACATCGACCAGCGCATCCAGGAATCGATCAAGGACATGACGGGCGGGGCGATCGGTCTCGCCATGGGCGTTCTGGGTGTCGCCACCTCGCTCTATTTTATCGGCGAAAATCTGATCGGATCCTCGGTTGAGGTCAAAGGACTGGAGTTCCTCGGCAGTTATGGCAGCGCAGTGCTGGCCTTCCTCGCCGTCGCCATTTACGTGCCGCTGAACACTTGGATTGCGGTCAAGCTTGGCCGCTTGCTCGAGCGGCTCAATATCCGCATGCAGCAGGCCGAGGGCAGCTACCGCAGTGAACTGACGACGTTCCTGCGCCGCAGCTTCCATGTCGCCGCCTCGCATGGCGAAGATGTGCAAAAGTCGATGCACGACAAGCTCTACGTCGATATCGACAAGACCTGGGGCAAGCTCAATGTCGTCAACAATAGCTACACGTCGTTCGAGCTGATCTACAACTTCCTCGGCGCCCGGATCGTCGCCTATGGTCCCGGTCTGGTGTCGTTCATACACAATCGCTTGGACTACAAGGGCTACATCACCGGCTCCGAAATGGTCGCCCAGCTGATCAGCCAGTGCTCGTGGTTCATCCATGTCATGCCCGCCATCGCCACGCTGCGCGCCAACAGCCAGCGTGTCACGGAACTGGCAAACGCGATCGAGAGCGTCCAGCATCCGCAGGCGTTCTACAGCCAGACCGGCCAGTCCGACTTCCACTATGCCAGCCAGAACCCGGTGTTCGGTCTGACCATCCAGAAGCTCGAACTGGCGCATCAGGGCGAGGACGCGACACCGTTCCTCAGCGCCGCCAATTTGCGCTTCCGGCGCGGCGAGTGGACATTCCTGAAGGGCGAATCCGGTTGCGGCAAGACATCGCTGGTCAAGGCGATCAACGGCCTCTGGCCCTACGGCCGCGGCACCATCGTCTTCCCCGATGGGGTGAAGAGTTTTTATGCCGCCCAGGAGATCAAGCTCCAGCAGGTGTCGCTGAAACAGCTGGTCTGCCTGCCGGGCTCCGAGCACGACCACGGCGATGCGCAGGTCGCGTCCGCGCTGCACAAGGCCGGCCTTGGCGACTTCATCGAGCATATGGCCAATGAAAGCCGTGAAGGCAAAAGCTGGGATCAGGTCCTGTCGGGCGGCCAGAAGCAGAAGCTGGTGGTGGCCCGCATCATCCTGCAGCAGCCGGGGCTGCTGTTCCTCGACGAGGCGACCGGCGCCCTTGACCCGGAAGGCAAGATTGCCTTCCATCAGGCGATCAAGGACAACTGCCCCGATGTCACGGTGATCAGCGTCATGCACGAAGCGGTGGCGCCACGATCGGCTGCCGGCACCGAGTTCTATCATTCGATCGTGTTGATCGCCGACGGCGTCGCCACCAAGAAGCCGCTGGTTCCGACCCTGCCGGTCGAACTCACCACGATTCTGACCCAGCCACGTCCGGTCGAGGACAAATGGCTGCGTTTCTCACGTCGGCTGAAGCAGAAATAACGTTGGTTTCACGGCGACTTGCCGGGCACCGCGGCAGTCGGCGATCACAGTATCGCGATCGGAGCCATCAGGCGCCGTTTTCCTCACTCACCGCGATTGACTCGGCAAGGCGCGCTCCTATGTTGCGCCGGCTTGCTGATAGTCAAACGCGAACCCGCAAGCGGAAAGGTCACCGCGCCATGCCTGGCGACAGTATTAGTCGAACGCAACCGCCGTCCGCCTAGACGTGACCTGAATGGTTCATGTCCTGCCGGACGGCAAGGAGTGAACCATGAACGATTTTTCCCCCGTAGCGGACGACGAGGCCGTCGCCATCGCCCGCATCCTTGCAAACGACCATGTCGCCGACGTGGTCGAGGCGCTCAACCACGAATCGCGCGAAACCGCGACTGATCTGCTTTGCGCGGTACCCTTCGAGCGCCTGGTCGAGATCTTCGACCAGCCCGAACTCGACGGTGCGCCCGAACTCGCGGAAGCCCTGCCCCGTGCCAAGGCAAGCAAGCTGCTCACCGCCATGTCGGTCGACCGTGCGGCCGACATACTGCGCGAGCTCGATGAGCCGGCACGTTCCGAACTGCTCGGCGCACTGGCGCCGCCACTGCGCGCCACCCTGTTGTCCATTCTGGGCTATCCCGAAGGCAGCGCCGCATCGATCATGACAACGGAGTTCGTCAGCGTTCCCTCTGACTGGACCGTCGGGCGCACGCTGGACTACATCCGCAAGGTCGAGCGGACGCGCGAAACCGTCTACGCGATCTACATCGTCGATCCGCAAACGCACCTCCTGGTGCGGTCGACCGGCCTGCGCCGACTCATCACCGGTGAGCCGGACGACCCGATCCTGTCGGTCGCGCCGGACCGTGTGCCGGTGACGGTCACCCCGCTGACCGATCGTGAAACCCTGGCGCAGACGATCTCCAAATACGATCTGCTCGCCTTGCCTGTCGTCGACCACGGCAAGATTCTCGGCATCGTCACCATCGACGACATCATCGACACGATGATCGAAGAAACGACGGAGGATGTGCATCGCTTCGGCGGCATGGAAGCGCTCGACGAGCCCTACATGAAGATGAGCTTCCTCTCCATGATCAAGAAGCGGGGCGGCTGGCTGTGCGCGCTGTTCATCAGCGAGATGCTGACCGCCAACGCCATGCAGAGCTACGAGGGTGAGTTAGAGAAGGCGATCGTGCTCACCCTCTTCATCCCGCTGATCATGAGTTCCGGCGGCAATTCCGGCTCGCAGGCAACCTCGTTGGTCATCCGCGCGCTGGCGCTGCGCGAGATCGGCCTTCGTGACTGGTGGCGGGTGGCGTTGCGCGAGCTACCCACCGGTCTCGTGCTGGGCGCCATGCTTGGCGTGGTTGGCATCTGCCGCATCGCTCTCTGGCAATATATGGGCTTCTACGACTACGGCCCGCATTGGCCGCTGATTGCCGCGACGGTTGGCGCGGCACTGGTCGGCATCGTCACCTTCGGCTCTTTGTCGGGCTCGATGCTGCCCTTCGCGCTGAAACGGGTCGGTTTCGACCCCGCCAGCGCATCGGCGCCGTTTGTCGCCACGCTGGTCGATGTCACCGGGCTGGTGATCTATTTCTCGGTGGCACTGGTGATCCTGCGCGGCACGTTGCTGTAGCCGCATTGCTGTCTCCGCCGCTGGCCATGGCCGGCGGCGGCTTCCGCCTTTCAGGCTTGCCTGCCGTGGATGGTTCCGTCGACCTTGATGGAGCAAACCGCGCCCGTCACTGGACGCGCTGGCCGTCCTTCACGCGGTAGGTCGGCTTGTACATGGTGACGAGTTCTTCCGACGCGGTCGGGTGCACGGCCATTGTGCGGTCGAAATCATCCTTGGTCAGGCCGGCCTTCAGCGGAATGCCGAGCAGCTGCGCCATTTCGCCGGCATCCGGCCCCAATATGTGGGCGCCAAGCACTTCGCGGGAAGCGCCGTCGACCACCAGCTTTATCAGCATCTTCTCGTCACGGCCCGATAGCGTATGCCGCATCGGCCGGAAGCTGGCCCGGTAGATTTCGACATCGGCGAAACGCTTGACGGCTTCGTCTTCCGACAGGCCGACGGTACCGATTTCCGGCTGTGAGAAGACCGCGGTCGCGATCGTGTCGTGATCGGGCGCGGTCGGGTTGCCCTTGAAGGCCGTCTCGACAAAGCACATCGCTTCGTGGATCGCCACCGGTGTCAGCTGCACGCGGTTGGTGACGTCGCCGATCGCCCAGATATTGTCGATGTTGGTGCGGGAGTACTCGTCGACCTTGATCGCGCCGGCCGGGGTCATCTCGAGGCCGATGCCTTCCAGGCCCATATTCTCGGTGTTGGGGATGCGCCCGATGGCCAGCATGACCTGGTCCACCGTCAACGTCTGGCCGCTGGTGAGAAAGGCGTCGAGCCGGCCGTCCGGCCGCTTGTGCACCCGCTCGCTCACTGCATGGCAGAGTATCTTGATCCCCTTCCTTTCCATGGTCTCGTGCAGCGTGCGGCGCAGATCCATGTCGAAGCGGCTGAGGATCTCCTTGCCGCGATAGACCAGCGTGGTGTCGACGCCGAGACCGTGGAAAATGTTGGCGAATTCGACCGCGATATAGCCGCCGCCTTCGATCATGATCGCCTTCGGCAGTTCCTTGAGGTCGAAAGCCTCATTGGAAAAGATGCAATGCTCATGACCGGGAAGCGCTGGGTGGGCCGCCGGACGGCCGCCGGTGGCGATCAGGATCTGGTCGGCGGTGACGGTGCGGTCGTTGTCCAGGAGATGAACCACATGCGGGTCTACGATCATCGCCCGCGAATGGAAGGTCTCGCCGCCGGCGCCCTCGACATTCTTCTTGTAGATTGCCTCCAGACGGCTGATCTCGCGGTCCTTGTTGGCGACCAGTGTCTGCCAGTTGAAACTGGCTTCCGGCACCGTCCAGCCATAGCCGGCGGCATCGGCGAAATGCTCCGGAAATTGCGAGGCGTAGACATAGAGTTTTTTCGGCACGCAGCCGCGGATAACGCAAGTGCCGCCAAAACGGTATTCCTCGGCGATGCCGACGCGCTTGCCGAGTGCGGCGGCAATGCGCGCCGCCCTCACCCCGCCGGAGCCGCCGCCGATGACGAAAAGATCATAGTCATAACCGGCCATGAGGCGGCTCCTTGAACGTCGGAAAATGTGAGAGACAGGTAGGCCGCCAAAGGCCAAAAGAAAAGCCCGGACAAGCCGGGCTTCACAGATGGCCGCAAGGCCGCATTTGAAAACGCAGGATCAGTTCTGCGTGCCGTCGGCGGGAGCCGAACCGTCGGCCGGTGCTGAACCGTCTGCGGGCGCGGCGCCATCCGCCGGAGCCGCATTGCCGGCCGGAGCGGCACCATCGGCGGGCGCGGGCGCGGCCTTGGCCTTTGCCTTGGCGGCCGCTGCCAGCGTTTCGCCGACCTGCTGGGCGAGGTCACGGCCAAGGCCGTTCTGCCAGATGTCGGCTGCCTTGACCAAATCACGCGTCACGGTCGGGCCGCTGTCGAGCAGCTTCTTGCCGGAGTCGGAGTTGTAGAAGGCCGCGATATCGTTGAGTTCCTTTTCGGAAAACACCTTCGCATAGGCAAGGGCCGCTTCCTTCTCGAGATCGGCGCGGCGCGAGGCCAGCGCCAGCGCCTTCTCGTTGATCGTCTTGCCGATCAGCTCCTGCATGTCCGGGTTCTTCTGGATGAGCTGCGATTCGAGCGCGGCCGCCGCCTGCGGCAGGATATTGTCGAACGGGTCGGTCGCATGGATCGCCGCGACCGCCGCTCGGGCCGCCTTGAGGTGCGATTCGGTAACGTCCTGCGAGAACGCCGGCGACGACAAGGCGAAAACGGCCGAAGCCGCCAGAACGACGCAAAGGCCGCGAACCCGGTTATGCAACATCATGGTTGGTAGAACTCCCTGGTTTTCGGGCGGCATGGACGGTTTGGATACCGTCGCCGCCGGCGATGATGGCCGCTGACGCCAGCCCGATGAAAAGACCATGCTCGACCACGCCCGGAATGGCGTGGAGAGCATTCGAAAGCGCTCTTGTATCCGGAATGCGGCCAAAAGATGCATCGAGGATAAAATGGCCGCCGTCTGTAACAAAAGCCTGGCCTCCCGTCATCCTCAATGTAATCGGACCGGAAAGGCCGAGCTCCGCAGCCGCCTTGGCTACGGCGATCTCGGTGGCGCGCAGGCCGAACTGGTTGACTTCGATCGGCAGCGGAAAACGGCCGAGCGTCTGGACCATCTTCGACCGGTCGGCGATGACGATCATGCGCTGCGACGCCGCCGCAACGATCTTCTCGCGCAGCAGTGCGCCGCCGCCGCCCTTGATCAAGGTCAGTTCCGGGTCGACCTCGTCGGCGCCGTCGACGGTGAGATCGAGCTCGGGGGTTTCCTCCAATGTCGACAGCGGCACGCCAAGCTCGCGGCAAAGTGCTGCGGTGCGCTCCGACGTCGGCACGCCGATGACCGTCATGCCGGTGGCGACCTTGTCGGCGAGCAGCCGCACGAACTCTTCCGCCGTGGTGCCGGTGCCGATGCCGAGCCGCATGCCGTCGCTGACATGGGCAAGGGCGGCCCGCGCGGCCTCGACCTTCAACTGTCTTGCATCCATGCCGCTTGCTGCCCAGAAACCCGAGTGTTCGGGGCTCCTAGCATTTTTGCCGGCCGGGTCAAAGCTTTTGCCCGTGGTCAAAGCCTTTGACCGTGGTCAAAGCCTTTGGGCACCTATCCACCGCTCTGCTTGCCTTGACGCGCCGCAGCCGCTATCGCCTCCGGATGTAGAAACCTGCGCAGGATGGATCATGAGTCGCCCGATCATCGTGTTCGACCTGGACGGAACGCTGGTTGACACGGCGCCGGACCTGCTCGACAGCCTGAACCACAGCCTGGCCGCCAGCGAACTCACGGCCGTCGACGAGGCCGGCTTCAGGCGCTTCGTCGGCCATGGCGGCCGCGTGATGATAGAGCGGGCGCACGCCGCCCAGCAGCGCTCGCTCGACGTCGCCGAGCATGACCGGCTGCTCAAACTGTTCCTCGATCACTACACCGACAACATCCCCGGCAAATCGCGCCCCTACCCCGGTGTCATCGAGGCGATCGCGCGCTTCGAGAAGGCTGGCTATCTCCTGGCCATCTGCACCAACAAATACGAGGCCAATTCGCTGGCGCTGATCGAAGCACTCGGCCTGACCAGGCATTTCGCGGCCATCGCCGGCCAGGACACGTTCGCGTTCCGCAAGCCCGATCCACGCCACCTGACCGAAACCATCCGGCTGGCCGGTGGCGATCCGCACCGCGCTCTGATGGTCGGCGATTCGCAAACCGACATCGACACCGCCAAGGCCGCCGGCATTCCGGTGGTGGCCGTCGATTTCGGCTACACCGACCGGCATGTCCGCGAATTCGAGCCCTCGGCGGTGATCTCGCATTTCGATGCCCTGACCGTGGATCTGGCGGAGCGGCTGATCCGCGCCGCGGGACACTGAACGGACAGCAGCGAGAATACAGTCGGCACGGCCCCGAAAGGCGCGGAATCCGATCTCTGAAAGAACGCCTAACACCGCCTTGACTTAACCGGCCGGCCTCCCTTATATCGCGGCTCGCTTGGCCTTCGGGCAACGAGCGGGCGATTAGCTCAGCGGGAGAGCACACCCTTCACACGGGTGGGGTCGCAGGTTCAATCCCTGCATCGCCCACCATTTTCCAAATGGTTTTCCAGCCTTAGCCCGTCGACATTCTGTTGGCAGCGGCGCGGCGAATTGCAGCTTGCGCGGACATGGCCGGGCACGCATGGCGTCCATCTGGAACCAACCGCCACGCCAGCTCGTTTCCTTGCGTCGAAACTTGAGGGAAAACCATGTCCAGATTTCTCGTAGCGACCAGCATCGCCGTTCTTCTCGCCGCCGGTCCTGCTCTGGCCGCGGATGACAAGCCGCTGCCGCCGCCCAACGCCAAGAAGCTGTCGGAGATACTCGCCAAGGTCGAGCAGCGCGACGGCTTTCGCTATGTGAAAGAGGTCGACTGGGACAATGGCGCCTATACCGTCACTTATTACACGTCGGACAAGGCGAAGGTCGAAATCACCTACGATCCAGTGACGGCCGAGCCTAAGTAAGAGCTGCCAGCAGAGACTCTCCATTTCGACGGGTCTGCCCATTTTCTCCGTGCACCTGGACGGCCAATCCGATTGCCGCAAATTGTCCATCCTTGGCGTGTGATATGCACGCCAGGCGCGGGCAGCGCCTGTTGGCTTGGGGTAGTCATGCGATTTTCCGTTCGAACCGATCTCTTGCTCGTCTTAGCCATCGTCCTGGCTGGCGGCATGCTTGCGGCGACTTCGTCGCGAGCGGACGGGCCGTCCTTCGACTGCGCCAAGGCGAGCCTGCCGGCGGAGAAGGCGATCTGCGCCGATCCTCAGCTGTCGGCCATCGATCTGCTGGTCGCCAAGGCCTACAAGGGGTTCGAGCCGGCCTTCGGCGGCGACAAGCGCAAGATCGCCCGCGGGCTGATCGCCGACCGGAACGCCTGCAAGAGCGATACCGCCTGCATCGTCAGCGCGCTGAACAACGCCTTGCAGACCTATGGCAATGCGCCGTCATGGGTACAGGACTACAACATAGCCCTGATCGGCAAGAAGGCTCTGGATACCGCCGCGCGCAATCCCGGCAACAACGATCAGCCCCTGCCCTCGGCCGTCGGGCAATGCGCGTCCACGCATATCAAGACGCTGACCGCGCGGCTTGGCGACGATCCGCTCGAAACCGCCTCGCCCGACGCCGGCAGCGCAGCCACCTTCACCAATGGCGGTGGGGCCGTCTCCTATGATCGCGAACCGGGCCTTGCCGCCTCCAAGGTCGGCGAACCCGTCATGATGTGCCTGATTGCGATTCCCAGGGATTGTCCGAAGGGCGACGACCGTGGCCGGGTCTATTATTCGATCGATCTGGTTGCGAAAGGCTCGTGGGCCTTGCCGGACTCCGAGCATCTGTGTGGCGGCGCCTGATCGGCTCCGCTTCATGTTCGCGAGCCCGCCAAAGCCGCCCGCTCGTTGCCTGCCCTTGCGCTGGATCGTCTTTGATGGCTGATTGCAACGGTTGACTCCGCCGCATGGGGGATGGGCATGGCGACGGCGAAGCATGTGATGAAGCGCATCCTGATGATGCTGGCCGGCTATCTGGTCGCGGTACTGATCGGCCTGGTCGCTGTGGCGGCGATCTACGCCGCGCTCATTTCCCTGCCCAACGCGCCGGCCTATTTCGACGTCATGGGCGTCAGCCCGATCGCCGTCCTGGCGGTGCCGCCGCTCGGCATGTTCGTCTACTTCCTGACGATCGTCGTGACGGGGCTGCAGACGCTGATCTTCGCGCTGATCGCCGAGTTCTTCTCGCTGCGCAATGCCCTGATGCACATGGTCTTCGGCGCCGCCGCCGCCGCCGGCGGCTTCTTCCTCATCTGGCCGAGCTCGGCGGAAGACATAGACCCGGAGCGATGGGCCGATATCGGCATCATCGCCGCCGCCGGCCTCGTCGCCGGATTGATCTACTGGCTGATCGCCGGGCGGGAGGCGGGTTTCCGCCGCCCGTTGTCGCAAATCTAACCGATCAGCTCGACGGCGAGCGAACTGCTTCCGTGGCATCCAGCGCCTGCTTCAGCCGCGAATCGCGGTCGTAGACATCGCTGAAATACTCGACCTTGCCGGACATGTCGGGCCATGCGGTGAAATAGGCGACATAGACTGGAATCTTGCGCGTCACATCCTCGGTCGAATGTCCGTGCTTGAGCTTCTCGGCGACATAGTCGACCGAGGTGCCGAGCACCGCCGCCGCCATGCCGCGCGGATCCTGCAGGCGCACGCAGCCGTGGCTGAGCGCGCGCATATCCTGCTTGAAGAACGATTTCTGCGGCGTGTCGTGCATGTATATCGCATGCTTGTTGGGGAACAGGATCTTCAGCTCGCCCAGCGCATTGGCCTCGCTCGGCTGCTGGCGCACGCTGTAGGGAATGTTGGCGCCATAAGCGCCCCAATTGACCGCCGACGAGGGAATGCGCTTGCCGCGCGAATCCGTCACCTCGTAGCCGGCCCGATCGAGGTAGCCGGGATCGCTGCGCAATCTGGGCAGCATCTCATTGACGATGATCGATTGCGGCACGCCCCAATAGGGATGGAAGTCGACCTGCTTGATCTGGTCGTAGAAGAAAGCCGTCTGGTTGGTCACCCGGCCGACGACGACGCGCGTCTTCAGCTTCTCCTCGCCATTGTCGATATAGCTCGCGGTGAACGCCGGCTGGTTGATGAAGACACGCGGGCTGCCGAGATCGGAAGGCAGCCAGCGCAGCTCCTCAAGCGCCACCTGCACCTTGAGCAGCCTGTCGGCCTTCGACGTGCCGGCCAGCAAGGCGACAGTGCGCGGACCGATGACGCCGTCGCCCTTCATGCCTTCCTTCACCTGCACCGCCTTGATCAGCGGTACCAGCTCGGGGACATAGACCTCGCTGGTCGCCAGCCGCGACAGCAGCTCGCCATAGGTGCCGCCCATATTGTCATCGAGATTGCGCGCGATCAGCGACAGCAGTTTTGGCAGCTCGGGGCTGGTCTCGCCGGGCTTAAGCAGCAGCTTTGGATCGACGACGATCTCATTTTCCGCACTGGCCTGCAGGGCCTCCAGTTCGACGCGCAGCGCCTGATATTCCGCATTCTGCGGATGCCGCGATTCGAGATAGGTGCGCACTTCCTGCGTATGCGCCAGCGTCTTCAGCACGCCGACCATGTCGAGCGGCTTGGCTGGGAAATCATAGTAGCCGGTCATCCGGTTGGGCTCGACACGGCCGTTCTGGGCGTCATGGGCGTAGCGCAAGACGCGTGCCGACAGCGCCATCTCGAAGCGCACGAGTTCCTTGAGCTTGGCTGCGTCATCCGTTGAGGCCGAAGTCGTGGCCGGCACATCGACGGTGTAGTCGGCGGGCGTCAGCCCGTAGCTCGCGGCCTCGCCAAGCACCCGCACCGCATCCTGGGCGCGGTTGTTGGGGCTTGTTCCGTTCACCCAGATGAAGTCCGGATTGGCCGAGTAGTAGGCGATCAACGCCTTGGCGATATCGGGCTCGGCATAGAGTTCGTAGTCACTGAGGCTGGCAATGGCATCGTGGAACGCAGCCCCGGTGGCCGACGGAACGAAGGCCGCGTCCTGCGCCGTCGCCGGCTGCGGCGCGGCGGACAGCGTCGAGAAGTCGACGCGAACAAGCTTGTCAGCCTTGTAGGTGTAATAGGACGGGCTGCTGATCTTTGCGCCGCCACCGCCACCGCTGCCGGCCGGGGCTTTGGGTTTGTGCTTTGGCGGAGGCGGAAATTCGCCCTGCGGCTCATGCCTGATGCCGCCGCCGAACAGCATGTCGAAGAGCCCCTGGGCGCCTGCCTGAGGCGCGCCCAGGGCGAGCGTTGCCGCGATCGCCACAAGCGGCATCGCGGTTGCTTTGTTACCGAGGAATTTCATAGATCACCCGCTCCGGTCGCAACCGGTTCCCGTTCCGCACGCTAGACCGTCTCGCTCACCGCATGGCGGATGTAAGGCGCGACTATACCGATTCATACCGATTTCGTTAAGCTTTCATAAATTTTGGAAAGCCTGTTGCAGAACGGTTTCACAAGATCGTGACGGCTGGAGCGCGGGTGCTTCGCTCCAGCCTGCAGAGCTCCCCAAATTCAGGCGTTGGCGCCACCATCGATGGTCAATGCGGCGCCGGTGACGAAACGTCCTTCCGGACCGGCAAGCCAGGCAACCATGCCCGCGATGTCATCGGCCTTGCCGAATCGCGGCGTCGCCATCTTCTGGCGCTGATGCTCGGCATGCGGTCCATCCGCCGGGTTCATGTCGGTGTCGGTCGAACCGGGATGGACGACATTGGCTGTGATGCCGCGCGGACCGAGGTCGCGTGCGAGCGCCTTGGTCAAGCCGACCAGCGCTGCCTTGCTGGCGGAGTAGGCGCCGAGGTTGGTGTCGGTGACGCGTTCGGCGAGATTGCTGCCGATCGAGATGATCCGGCCGCCCTCGCCCATATGCGCCGCCGCCGCTTTCGAGGCGATGAACGGGGCTCTGAGATTAACCGACATGGTCTCGTCGAAGTCGGCTAACGACAATGTGTCGATGGGGGCCACGCGCCAGATGCCGGCGCTGTTGACCAATATGTCGAGCCGGCCGAAGGCGCCAACGGTCTCATCGACGGCCCTGTCTATCGCCACGGCATCACGATTGTCCGCCTTGATGGCGATGGCGCGGCCGCCCTTGGCCTCGATCTCGGCAACGACCGCGCGGGCCTGTTCCTCGCCATGCACATAGGTCAGCGCGACTTTGGCTCCATCGGCCGCGAGCCTTCGCGCAATCGCCGCCCCAATGCCGCGGCTGCCGCCGGTGACGAGTGCCGCCTTGCCGTTCAAATTGCTGGAAGACATTAGTTTCTCCATTTATGTATCGATTGATACATAAATGTCTGGCAGCCTTGCTCGACCGCGTCAACTCATTTATGTATCGATCAACACAGAAAAGAAGAACATGTCGGAAAGAGGCCGTCCCCGCACCTTCGATCGAACGGCCGCCCTGCGGCGCGCGATGGAGCTGTTTTGGGCCAAGGGCTATGAGGGTACGTCGATCGCCGAGCTGACCGCGGCAATGGGTATCAATTCGCCCAGCCTCTATGCGGCCTTCGGCAGCAAGGAGGCGCTGTTCCTCGAAGCGACCGAATACTACACGCAAGCCGAAGGAACCGAGATCTGGGCCGCCTTGGACGAGGCACCGACCGCATGCCAAGCGATCGAGAACTTCCTGCGCCAGACAGCCAAGGCCTATTCGCAGACCGATCGCCCGCAGGGGTGCCTGATTGCGCTGGGCGCACTGCATGAGGATTCAAGCAGCGGTGCCATCTGCACGGATTTGCGCCGCCGCCGCGCCGAAAATCTTGCGGCCCTGCGCAAGCGCCTGGAGCGCGGTGTGGCCGAGGGCGAATTGCCTGCCGATTTCGACTGCGATGCCGTGGCGACCTTCTACGCCACGGTCCAGCACGGCATGTCCATCCAGGCGCGCGACGGCGCGTCACGCACCGCGCTGATGGCGACCGTCACTGGCGCGATGGCTGCCTGGCAGGTATTGGCAGGCCCCGACAGAGCGTGACAAACGCAGGCTGTTGTGCTCGAAATTCCGACCTGCCAGCAAGGCCGGGAGGGATGATAGTGAAAAAGGGTTATCGCGAACTGCTGGACGAAGCCAACGCCGAGATCGAAGTGGTTTCGCCTGAGGAAGCCGCGGGACTGCTCGAGGACGAAGGCACCATCTTTGTCGACCTGCGCGACCCGCGCGAGGTCGAACGCGACGGCAGGATTCCCGGCGCCAAACATGTCACACGCGGCATGCTGGAATTCTGGATCGATCCCGAAAGTCCCTATCACAAGCCGTTCTTCGCCTCGGGCAAGAGCTTTGTGTTCTTCTGCGCCGGCGGCTGGCGTTCGGCGCTCGCCACCAAGACGGCTCAGGATATGGGGCTTGGGCCCGTCAAGCATATCCTTGGCGGCTACACCGCCTGGAAGGCGGCCGGACTGCCTGTCGAGCCCGGCGAGAAGAAGAAGTAACCTGACCGCGGCTCAATGTAGCAAGGACGGCTCGCGGTCCGCGACGAAGGCAACAGCGCGTGCCACCACGCCCTTGTCCGCAAGGATGCGGCGGTGGCCGAGACCGTCGGCCCAGTGCAGCCGCACATGGCCGCCGGCACCGGCGTAGCGTTTCGCATGCTCGGCCGGCACCTCGCGATCGTCCGGCGCGTGCATGACCAGCGTCGGCACAGGCGCCTGGGCAAGCTGGCGGTCGCCGGTGAATTCATGCAGCGGCCGGCCGGACAGGTGCTGGACACGGTCCGCCATCGCAACCTGTGAGCGCGGCCCGACATTGAGCATGCGGCTGAAATCGGCGAAGATCGCCGGCAAGGAGCTCGGTGCTGCGATCAGCACGAGACGTCCGGCCGCCAGCGGCGGAATGTTCTTGATGGAACCGGCAATGGCATTGGCGGCGACAGCCCCACCGAACGAATGCCCCACCGCCGCGACAAACGGGCCGAACCATTCGCCGGCGACGCGCACCGCGTCGACCGCGTTGGCCATGTTCAGGTGCCGGCCCTGCGAATGACCGTGCCCCGGCAGGTCCAGGGAAACGACCCTGTAGCCGGCCGCGCGATACCCCTCGATCAAGGCGCGCATATATTCGGTGCGCGAACGCCAGCCGTGAACGACAAGCACGGTGCCAAGTGCGGCCCTGCCCGGCTCCGGCCGGAACTCGTGCACCATGACGCAGCCGGTTGCCGTCTTCAGCCGATGATGGCGCGCCTCGGTCATGAACTCGGCGGCACGGCCGATGGCGCGGCGCTCGCCATCGGTCAGCGCCTTTGCGCTCGGTGTGCGGCAGAACAATTCGAAAGCCGCGCGCCCGCTGATGCGTGGCGCAATATGTTCGGCCGCACCAAATACGCTCCGGATGACCTTCAGCCCGATTGATGCCATAGTGAGAATCCATCCATACGTTCAAGCATGAACATAATAGTTCAAAGATGAACAATAAACAAGAGCTACCCTGGGACAACCCGCGTTTTCGCAACTGGGTCGCGGTGGCGCGCGCCTGCCATGTGCTGGAGCGCACGCTGGCGGTGAAACTCGCGCCGCTCGACCTGAAGCCGGCGCAGCTCGACGTGCTGATGAACCTCTACCGCCATCCCGGCATGTCGCAGCACGACCTTGCCCGCAAACTGCTCGTCGGCCGCTCCAACATCACCATGCTTTTGCCGCAGCTGGAGACGCGCGGCCTGCTACGCCGCGAAGGCGACGAGAAGGACAAGCGCATCCTGCGGCTCGCCTTGACCGAGGCTGGCGAGGCGCTGCTGATGCAGGCGCTGAAAGTGCATATGGCACTGATCGAGAAAGCGATGAGCCAGTCGACGCCGGAGCAGTGTGACATGATCGGCGAACAGATGCGCAAGATCTATGAGGTGCTGAAGGAGGCCTGACACCAAGGTGAGGAGACCTAGCACCAAGGTGTGCCGATATTCAGGTCAGGATGCGCCGAAAATGGTGGCTTCCGAGAACCGGAGCGGAGCGTACTTAACGTACGTGAGCACCGGAAGCGCAGGAGGCCGCCATTTGCAGGCCAGCCTCACCTGAATATCGGTACACCGGCTACCACATGGTTTTCTTCGCCCGCTCCGGCCATTCCTTGTCGTAGGCCTCGCCGTCGATGTTCTTGCGGCTGGTGATTTCCAGGATTGTTCCGGGCGTCGGCAGCGATTTCGGATCGACATGTTTTGCCGGGTTCCAAAGCTCCGACCGCACAATGGCGCGGGCGCACTGGAAATAGACCGAATCGACGTCGATGACGGTCACCGAGCGCGCCGCCTTGCCGTCGACCTTGAAGGATGCGCAAAGTTCGGCGTCCGTGGTGATGTGCGCGCGGCCGTTGATGCGCAGCGTCGTGCCCGAGCCCGGCACCAGGAAGAGCAGCCCGACACGCGGATCCCGGATGATGTTGCGCAGCGAATCGGCGCGATTGTTGCCGCGCCGGTCCGGCATCATCACTGTCTTGGGATCAACGATACGCACGAAGCCGGCGAGATCGCCGCGCGGCGAACAGTCCAGTCCCTCCGGGCCGCTGGTGGCAAGCGCGACAAAGGGCGAAGCTTCGATGAAGGCGGCGTATTCGGGAATGACATGGTCGAGTTCCTTGACCAGCGAGGCTGCGCCTGGAACGCCGTAAAGCGCCTCGAGCTGTTCGACCGTGGTGACAAGCGACATCTTCTTCGTCTCCGAACCTTTGCCGGCGCTACTCCACATCGATGACGTTTTGACGACAGCGAAGGGATCTAGCGATCGCGGCTCAAGCCTTTTTCCGCAAGCTCCGCCAGATAGGCGTTCCAGCGCTCATCCCTCTCGTGGCCGAGCGTATGCAGGTAATTCCAGGTGAAGATGCCGGTGTCGTGGAAATCGTCGAAGGTGATGCGCACCGCATAGTTGCCGACCGGCTCGATCTTGAGGATGGCCACGTTGCGTTTGCCGGGAACCGTCACCCGCTGGTCGGGCGAATGGCCCTGCACCTCGGCCGATGGCGAGGCGACGCGCAAAAGCTCCGCAGGCAGTTCGAATGGCTGATGACTGGGAAAGGTGACCGACAGCAGCTTGCGGTCCTTGGAGACCCTGAGTTCTTTTGGCGCGGTCATGCTGTTTGATCCCATGTCGATTGCCCTTCCCTACGCCGCTTCGCGAAAGGGGAAAAGTCCTGATAGAACAACCGACATACCGTGTCGGCTCCGGGATGTTACCAAAGATCGAGAAGCGGTATCTTGAATGCCGGGCTGGATCGTATCACATAGCTGTATATAACGGCGCCGCCAACGGCCACGGAAACGCTCGAACATGAACATGATCGACCCCTTCGGTCGCACGATCAGTTATCTCAGGGTGTCGGTCACCGACCGCTGCGATTTTCGCTGCACCTATTGCATGGCCGAAGACATGGCCTTCCTGCCGAAGAAGGACCTGCTGTCGCTGGAAGAGCTGGACCGGCTCTGCACCGTCTTCATCGAAAAGGGCGTGAAGAGGTTGCGCCTTACCGGCGGCGAGCCGCTGGTGCGCAAGAACATCATGCATCTGGTGCGCCAGCTGTCGCGCCACCTCGATAGCGGCGCGCTGGAAGAACTGACGCTGACCACCAACGGTTCGCAGCTGTCACGCTTCGCCGCCGAGCTCGCCGAGTGCGGCGTCAAGCGTATCAACGTCTCGCTCGACACGCTCGATGCCGACAAGTTCCACCAGATCACCCGCTGGGGCCATCTCGACAAGGTCATGCAAGGCATCGATGCCGCTCAGGCGGCCGGGCTGAAGGTCAAGCTCAACGCGGTGGCGCTGAAGGATTTCAACGACGCTGAACTGCCCGACATGATGCGCTGGGCGCATGGCCGCGGCATGGATCTCACTGTCATCGAAACCATGCCGATGGGCGAGATCGATGCCGATCGCACCGACCAATATCTGCCGCTGTCGCTGCTGCGCGCCTCGCTGGAGCGCCAGTTCACGCTGACCGACATTCCCTTCAAGACGGGTGGCCCTGCCCGCTATGTCCACGTCGCCGAGACCGGCGGAAAGCTCGGTTTCATCACACCGATGACGCATAATTTCTGCGAAAGCTGCAACCGCGTCAGGCTGACCTGCACCGGCACGCTCTATATGTGCCTTGGCCAGGAAGACGCAGCCGATCTGCGCGCGCCGTTGCGTGCATCCGAAGGCAACGAACTTGTCGCCGACGCCATCGACGAGGCCATCGGCCGCAAGCCGAAGGGCCATGATTTCATCATCGACCGCCGCACCAGCCGTCCCTCGGTGTCCCGGCACATGAGCGTCACCGGCGGCTGATTTTTTCTCCGATTTGGTGCAAGAGTATCTTTGGTCACCAAGGCCAAGGGGGCATCGTGCTGCGTCTTTATCGTATCGGCTTGTCGTCGCTGACCACAGTTCTGTCCTTGGCGACGCCAGTTACAACAACTGCAAGCGCCAAGCCCTTCACCTATGTGAACGCGCGCTTCGGCACCGTCTGCACCTTTCCCGATGAGATATTCACCGATCGTCAGCCCGAGCCGGAAAATGGCGACGGACAGGTTTGGCTGAGCGCGGATGGCGCCAGCTTGACCTGCTCCGGCATCCTCAACGTCGATGACGACACGCCGAAAGGCTTTGTCGCCAATGAAAAGGTAAGCAAGGAACCTGGCTATACCGTTACCTACGGCAAGACCGGCAAGAACTGGGCGGTGCTGTCGGGCACGAAGGATGGAAAGATCTTTTATGAGCGGCGCCTGTTCGGCAGGGATGGCGTTATCCGCACGGTCTGGATCGATTACCCGCCAGCCCTGAAGTCGAAATACGACCCGCTGGTCGGCGCCATTGCCGGCAGTCTCGAGGGGCAGTGAGTATTTCCGAACACACCCCAGAAAAAGTCTTGTTCGCGAACCGCCGCCGGATTTACCGCCACGTCGTTCCGGCCTAGCCTTCCCCTGAAAGCGGCTCTTCGCTGATAGGGGGCAAAAATCATGCGCAAACTCATTCTTTCTCTTGCATTGCTCGGCCTTGCGGCCGTGCCCGCGGCAGCTCAGTCGATCGGTGGAACCTACACCGTCGCCGGCACCAATTTCGACGGATCGAAATATGATGGCGAAGCCACCATTACCCTGACCAGCGGGACGACCTGCGCGATCCACTGGGAGACTGGCGGCTCTTCCTCCGACGGCATCTGCATGCGCAACGACGATGCATTCTCCGCTGGCTATGTCATGGGCAAGGACATCGGCCTCGTCGTCTACAAGGTCGAGGATGACGGCTCGCTGCATGGCCTTTGGACCATCGCCGGCAAGGAAGGCAACGGCACCGAAGTGCTGACGCCGAAGAAATAGACATAACCACGCCTGCACAGCTTCCGGGAGGCGAAGCCGCCTCCCGACCAGATTGGCGCCGAATTGAGGACGTGATTTCATGCCGGCACCGGCGAATGCCCCGGTCCTGGCCCAGCCCTTTGCCATTGCTGTTTCGTGGCGGGCTGATACAGGCTTGCTTGCCCAAGCAACCGGTAGATGTCTTGCTTCTTTCCCCCAATCTTCGCGGCGCGTTGTTCATGATGGTGGCGATGGTTGGCTTCACGCTCAACGACGCCATCACCAAATACTCTTCGCAATCGATGAACATGGCGCAGGTCATGCTGATCAGAGGAGCCTTTGCCTCGCTCTTCGTCGGCCTGCTGGCCTGGCAACGCGGCGCGCTTTTGCAGCCGCGCCTGATGCTGCAGCCGCTGGTGGCAATCCGCGTGCTGGGCGAAGCTGGCGCCACCGTGGCATTCCTGGTCGCGCTTGCCCATTTGCCGATCGGCAGTGTCTCGGCCGTTCTTCAGGCGCTGCCGCTGGCGGTGACGATGGGTGCCGCACTGTTTTTCGGCGAAGTGGTCGGCTGGCGACGCTGGCTGGCGATCGCAGCCGGTTTTGCCGGCGTACTGGTCATCGTGCGGCCCGGCTTTGATGGCTTCAGCATCTATTCCCTTTGGGCGCTGGCCAGCGTCGCCTGCTGCACCGTGCGCGACCTCGCCACCAAGCGCATTCCCCAAACCATACCGACCATGCTGGTCTCGACCGCGACGGCGCTGGCAATGACCGTCGTCGGGGCGATGCTGTTGTCGCCGATGGGTGGCTGGACGCCGATGACCGGCAAGACCACGGCGTTGCTGGCGCTGGCCGCGGTGCTGGTGCTTATCGGTTATCAATTCATCATCATGGCGATGCGCTCAGGCGAGATCTCCTTCATCGCGCCGTTCCGCTACACCGCGCTGCTCTGGTCCATTCTGCTTGGCTTGATCGTCTTCGGCGACATACCGGACATGCCGATGATCGTCGGCGCGACAATCGTCGTCGGTTCGGGTCTCTACGCGCTCTATCGCGAGCGGGTTGTCGGCCGGCGAAGGATCGTCGCCGAAACAACCGGGCCGGCCATGGCGCCGGATGGAATCTAGCCGGGTCTTGTGATTTCCGGCGGCTGGCGTACAGGCTCGATGCATGAGGCGAGATATTGCAGGGATCGTCCTGGCCGGTGGTCAGTCGAGGCGGATGGGAGGCGGCGACAAGAGCTTGTTGCCGCTTGGCGGCGGCAGCGTGCTTGACCAAATCCTGTCGCGCTTTGGCCCGCAGATCGAAACCCTGGCGCTGAGCGCCAATGGCGATCCCGAACGCTTTTCCCGTTTCGGACTGCCCGTGCTTGCCGACACCGTCGAAGGCTTTGCCGGGCCACTTGCCGGAATTCTGACCGGCCTCGAATGGGCAGTTGCCAATACGCCTTGCAAGGCCGTCGTCACTGCTGCCGGCGATACGCCTTTCCTGCCGCTTGATCTTGTCGCGCGCCTTGCGGCGGCGGCCGGCGAACATCCGGGTTCAATCGCCGTCGCCTCCTCGGCCGGTCGGCTGCACCCGACCTTCGCGCTGTGGCCGATGGAGTGTCGCGACGCCTTGCGACATTTTCTGGTTGATGAGGACAACAGGCGCGTTTCGACCTTCATCGAGCGCCGTGGTCACGTCGAGGTGGAATTCCAGCTCGTGCAATCCGCTGGGCTCGATCCTTTCTTCAACATCAATGTGCCTGACGACCTTGCCCAGGCCGGGCGCCTGTTGCAGAGCATGACATCATGAACGTCTTCGGCATCACCGGCTGGAAAAACTCCGGCAAGACCACACTGACCGAAAAGCTGGTCGCGGAGCTTGTGCGGCGCGGCTGGAAGGTCTCGACGGTCAAACACGCCCATCATGATTTCGACATCGACAAGCCGGGCGCCGACAGCTTCCGCCACCGGCAGGCCGGCGCCACAGAGGTCGCGATCGTGTCCGGCAACCGCTGGGCGCTGATGCACGAATTGCGCGGCGAGGATGAGCCGCCGCTGCAGAGCATCCTCTCGCGGCTCGCCCCATGCGACATCGTGCTGGTCGAAGGCTACAAGCGCGAATCGCACCGCAAGATCGAAACGCGGCGCCTGGAAGCGAAGGATCGGACGCCGCTTTCAGCGGGTGATCCCAATATTGTCGCCATCGCCGCCGATTTCGCCGTTCCGGACAAGAGCCTGCCGGCATTCGACCTCGACGACGTAAAATCGATAGTCGACTTCATCGAGCGCACCACCGGCCTCGTTGCTTAAGATGTAACGTAACGGCAGAACCCCATTGCCGATTTCGGTGGTTTTGCAGTTGCTTTTTTCTTGGAAAGAGTGGGAGTATCGCTTCAGCGGGCGGTCAAAAGCACCGCCCCATAGAGCCGTTTCGGAACGACGGCCGGGACCATTAAAGAGAGGATTATCATGCGTATTGCACTGCGTATCGCGCTCGCCGCATCGGCTGCGCTGCTGACGCTCGGCGTCGCCCAGGCCCAGGAAAAGACCCTGCGGATCGGCACCGAAGGCGCCTATCCCCCGTTCAACAACCTCACCTCCGACGGCAAGCTCGTCGGCTTCGACATCGACATCGCCCAGGCGCTTTGCGATCAGATGAAGGTCAAGTGCACCTTCGTCGCCCAGGATTGGGACGGCATCATCCCGGCACTTCAGGCCGGCAAGTTCGACGCTATCGTCGCCTCGATGTCGATCACGCCGGAGCGCAAGGAAAAGGTCGACTTCACCCACAAATACTACAACACGCCCTCGGCTCTCGCCGTGCCGAAAGACAGCACGCTGAAGGGCGTGACCAAGGAAGATCTGGCTGGCAAGACCATCGGCGTCGCCACGACGACCACCCATTTCAACTATGCCTCGAAGACCTACACCGACAGCACCGTGAAGGGTTATCCGAGCAGCCCCGAGGAGCAGGCAGATCTGGCCAATGGTCGCCTCGACGCCATCGAGGACGATATCGTCGTGCTGCAGCAATGGCTGGACTCGCCTGATGGCGCCTGCTGCAAGATTCTCGGCCAGCCCTCGCCGCAGCCGGTCGAGATCTTCGGGCCGGGCGCCGGCATTGCCGTGCGCAAGGGCGAGACCGACCTGGTCAACAAGCTCAATGAGGCCATCGACGCCATCCGGGCCAATGGAAAATACAAGGAAATCAACGACAAGTACTTCAAGTTCGACGTCTTCGGCGCCGAGTCCTGATAGACAGGATCAAGACGGCGGGGAAATACCCCGCCGTCTTTCTATTCATCCTGGGAACGTCGTGGGGATAACACCTGTCAATGCCAGCCCAAAGCATATGGACACTTCTCAGTTGGGGACCTGATGGCTGGAGTGACGACATTGCCTATGGCGTCATTGTAACGGTTCTGCTTGCGCTGGCGACGCTCCCCATTGGGTTGGCGATCGGTTTTTTCATTGCGCTGGGCAAGCAATCCGAGGAGCCGTCGCTTCGCCTCGCCGCCAATATCTACACCACGGTCTTTCGCGGCCTGCCGGAACTGGTGACGCTTTTCCTGTTCTTCTTCGGCATGCCAATCCTGCTGCAGCATCTCATCCGGTATTTCCGCCCCGAAGCGACCATCGACGTCAACAGCTTCGTCGCTGGCATGATCGTGCTCTCGCTGATCTTCTCGTCCTATGCCAGCGAGGTTTTCCTCTCGGCCTTCCGCGCCATCCCGAAGGGTCAGTATGAGGGTGGTTATTCCATTGGTTTGTCCAAATGGCAGACCATGCGACTGGTGATTTTGCCGCAGCTGCTGCGCATTGCCTTCCCCGGTCTCGAGAATTGCTGGCTTAGCCTTCTCAAGGACACGTCGCTGGTTTCGGTCGTCGGTCTTGCCGAGACACTGCGCAATGCCGGCGTGGCGGCTCGCGTCACCAAGCATTCGTTCCTGTTTTACAGCATTGCGGCTCTGGTCTTTCTCGGTCTGGCCGTCGTGTCATCCTTCGCCACCAGTGCCATCTTGCGCTCGCTTGGCAAACGGGAGGCACAACGATGAGCGCCACCGCCGCCATGGTCGAACGGCCGCCACCGCGGACCCGCGGCTGGCCGCGACCGCGCATCGTCGGCTACGCGCTGGTCTGCCTGTGGATCGCCTTTGGCCTCGGCATCGTCAGCTATCTGTTTTTTGCCTGGAACCCGGCCTTCTTCGCCAAATATGCGCCGGCCTATCTGCGCGGACTGGGCGTTACCCTGTCACTGGTCGCCATTTCGATGGTGCTTGGCGCCGTCCTGTCCATGCCCGTTGCTTACGGGCGTATGTCCAGGAACCGGATCCTGTCCGGTCTTGCCTACTGTTACGTCTATTTCTTCCGGGGCACGCCACTGCTGGTTCAGACCTTTCTGGTCTATTACGGGCTAGGGTCGTTCAGACCGGAGCTCCAGATGATCGGGCTTTGGGATTTCTTCAAGGACGCCTTCAACTGCGGCGTCTTCGCCTTTGCGCTCAACACCGCCGCTTACCAGGCCGAAATCCTGCGCGGCGCCATCGAAAGCGTGCCCAGGGGCCAATGGGAAGGCGCCGCCTCCCTCGGCCTGCACAAATTGCAGACGCTGCGCAAGATCGTCCTGCCGCAAGCTCTGATCGTCGCCTTGCGGCCCTACGGCAACGAGCTGATCCTGATGGTCAAGGCATCCGCCATCGTCGCCATCATCACCGTCTACGACCTGATGGGCAATGCAAAACTCGCCTTTGCCAATTCCTTCGACATCCAGGCCTATATCTGGGTGGCCCTGGTGTACCTGGTGATGGTCGAGTTGTTGCGCCATGCGATCGAATGGATCGAGCGCCGGATCACCATCCACCTGAAGCGGTGACCCGTTTTTCGCCTGTGCCAGTCGATCAGACCACAGGCGTCTTGACGAATTGAGCGCAGGGCCTAGAGCTTCCGCAGCAATTTCGTTTCCGTCTGAAGGGCAAGCTTATGGCATCTGTGGCATTTCTCGGTCTTGGCGTTATGGGCTACCCCATGGCCGCGCACCTCAGGAACAAGGGTGGCCACGACGTCACCGTCTATAACCGCACCAAGGCCAAGGCCGAGCAATGGGTCGGCCAGCATGGCGGCAGCCTTGCGGTGACGCCGGCGGAGGCCGCGAAGGACAAGGACTTCGTCTTTTCCTGCGTAGGCAATGACGACGATCTGCGCTCGGTGACGACAGGTCCCGAAGGCGCCTTCAAATCGATGAAGAAAGGTTCGGTCTTCATCGACAACACCACCGCTTCGGCGGAAGTCGCGCGCGAACTGGCGGTAGCAGCGGAGGCAGGTGGATTTTCATTTCTCGACGCGCCGGTCTCCGGTGGCCAGGCCGGCGCCGAGAACGGCGTGCTGACCGTCATGGTCGGCGGCGACCAGGCTGCCTTCGACAGAGCGAGGCCCGTTATCGACGCCTATGCCCGCATGGTCGGGCTGATGGGGTCGGCGGGCGCTGGCCAGCTCACCAAGATGATCAACCAGATCTGCATCGCCGGGCTGGTGCAGGGATTGTCGGAGGGTATCCATTTCGGCAAGAACGCCGGGCTCGACATCGAGAAGGTGATCGAGGTGATTTCCAAGGGGGCCGCCGGTTCCTGGCAGATGGAAAACCGCCACAAGACGATGAATGCCGGCAAATATGATTTCGGCTTTGCCGTCGACTGGATGCGCAAGGATCTCGGCATCTGCCTGGCGGAGGCCGACCGCAACGGCGCCAAACTGCCGGTGACCGCGCTTGTCGACCAGTTCTACAAGGATGTGCAGGCCATGGGCGGCAAGCGCTGGGACACGTCCTCGCTGCTGGCGCGCCTGGAGAAGTAGGGGTCGCGATGGCCGAGCTTTCGCCCCAATCGAGTGCCGACGAAATCGTCGAGCATCTGCGCTCGATCGGCTCGGAGGAAAATCGTCTCGGCATGCTGCGCTACGGCATCAAGATCGACCGCGCGCTTGGAATCCCGCATGGCATTCAGCGGCAGATCGCCCGGAAGATCAAACGCAACCACGAGCGCGCCTTTAAGCTGTGGGCGTCAGGCATCATGGAGGCGCAGTTCATCGCTTCCGTCACGGCCGACCCGAAGCGGTTTTCCGCCAGGGATGCCAGGCAATGGGCGTCGAGTTTCGACTCCTGGGATATTGTCGATGGCGTCTCGGAACTCTTCGTCGACACGGACGCCTGGAAAGAGCTGATCGGCGAGTTCGCGGCCGATGAACGGGAATTCGTTCGACGCACGGCTTTCGCCATGATGGCCTGGTCTGTCGTGCACCGCAAGGAAGAGCCGGAGGCGACTTTTCTCGCCTTCCTGCCGATCATCGAAGCGCATGCCACTGACGAGCGCAATTTCGTCAAGAAGGCTGTGAACTGGGCGCTTCGTTCGATCGGCAAGCGATCGATGGCTATGCACGGTGCTGCCCTTGCTGTCGCCGAAAGGCTCGCGCGATCGACCGACAAGACGGCACGCTGGAACGGCAAGAATGCCGTGAAGGAACTGACCGATGCCAAAACGCTCGCGCGGATCGTCGCCAGAAAAATTTGACCTCGCCAATATCCGCTTTACCGAGGTGACGCTGGCGACCCGTGGCAGATTCGAGACGTTGTTCGAGCAGCCAGGTGCGCCAAAATACTGCTGGTGCATGGCCTGGCGGCACTCTGGCCGGGAGCATATCCAGAACGACGAGAAGAAGCGGCAGATGATGACGCTCATCGATGCCGGAACCCCTGTCGGCATCCTCGCTGAGATCGACGGCAAGACCATTGCCTGGTGTTCGGTCGCTCCGCGCGAGACCTATCGCAAGCTTTCAAAGCGGCAGGATGACAGCGAGACGGGTGTATGGTCGATCGTCTGCTTCTATGTGCCGAGGGCTTTGCGCGGCGGCGGCCTTGCTTCGGCCCTACTTGATGCAGCCATCGATCATGCCTTTGCCAAGGGCGCGCGCATCATCGAGGCCTATCCCGTGGCCGAAGCGTCGCCGAGCTACCGTTTCATGGGCTTTCGCGACATGTTCGCGTCGCGCGGCTTCCACGAGCCCGGCATGGCCGGTTCTCGCCGACATGTGATGCGGCTCGAGCATTGACGTCATTTGGCATGGCGTCTTTACTCGCCTGCAAAGGGAGCGGCCATGAACCATTTCACGTCAATCACAGGGCTCGCGGCCGCGTTGTCTCTCTGCGCGGCCGGCGCCTCGGCCGAGACCATGCACATCTTCTGGAAGGACTTGCGCCCGGCGACCCAGGCGGTCGCCGAAGACGCAGGCCTGCCGATGATCGCGGCTAAACTGCCGGATCATGGCGAGACACTGTCCGTCGGCCTGCAGGACAAGACCATACAATTAGCCGGCTATGCATTGCCGGTCGATCGCGATGGTGACCTCGTCTATCAGTTCTTGCTGGTGCCGTGGACGGGCGCGTGCAGCCACATGCCGACGCCGCCGCCCAATCAGATCGTGCTGGTCACGCCAGCCCATCCCTACAAGATGTCGCAAGCCTACCAGTCGGTCGCCATCACCGGCGCTCTGAAACCGGACATGGAGAAAAGCCAGTTGTTCATTTTGGATGGCGTCAGCGTCATCCAGTCCGGTTACAGCGTGCGCAAGGCGGATGTGATCGGCGTCGACACCGTGCCGGACACCGTCACCCTGCCGGTGAACTCGCCCTGGAGTTTCCTCAACAAGAAGAAGAACTGAGCGGGCGCCGCCCGCTCAGGCGGCGTTGGCGCCGGATTCCTTGTCCAGCACCATGTAGTCGAGCGGGATTTCGGTCGTGTACTTTATCTGCTCCATGGCGAAGGACGACGACACGTCACGGATTTCGATCTTGGCGATCAGCCGCTTGTAGAAGGCGTCGTAGGCGGCGATGTCGGGCACCACGACACGCAAGAGATAGTCGACGTCGCCGCTCATGCGGTAGAACTCGACCACCTCGGGAAACTCTTGGATGACCTCGGAAAAGCGGCGCAGCCATTCGTGGCTGTGCGAATTCGTGCGGATGGAGACGAAAACGGTGACCCGCACATTGACCTTCTCGTGGTCGAGAATGGCGACGCGCCGCTTGATGACGCCCTCCTCCTCGAGCTTTTGGATGCGGCGCCAGCAGGGCGTGGTCGACAGGCCGACTTTCTTGGCGACATCGGCCACCGCGAGGGTCGCGTCCTCCTGCAGGAGGCGGAGAATTTTTCGGTCAAGGCGGTCCATTAGAGGCTCCTGAGGAATAGTTTGGCTATATTCCCCTTTATTCGGGGCTTTCACAAGAAAGAAATTCTGCCAATCACTATGAAAGCGAGTGATTTCTTGCTGAATGCCTAGCCAAGGCGATAGCGGATTTCCGAGCGCAGGAAAGGCAGCAAATCCATTTCAAACCACGGATTCTGCTTCAGCCAGCCGCTGTTGCGCCAGGATGGATGCGGCAGCGGCAGCACTTTTGCGCCGACTGAATTCTCCCAGATGGCGCGCCAGTCCATTACCGTTTCGGTCAGCGAAGGGCGGCGCGCGGCGCCCATATGCCAGGACTGCGCGTAGATGCCGATCGTCAGAACCAGGTCGATCCGAGGCATCAGCGCCATCAGGGGCGCACGCCAGGCCGGCGCGCATTCGCGCCTTGGCGGCAGGTCACCACCCTTGGCATCCTGGCCGGGAAAGCAGAAGCCCATCGGCACGATGGCGAATTTCTCGATGTCGTAGAACTCATCGGTGCTCACGCCGAGCCAACTGCGCAGGCGGTCGCCCGAAGCATCGGTGAACGGCATGCCCGACAGGTGCACCTTGGTTCCAGGCGCCTGGCTGGCAATCAGGATGCGGGCACTGGACGAAGGCCGCAGCACCGGCCGCGGCTCATGCGGCAGCGGCCTGCCGACGGGGTTTTCCACGCAGATGCGGCAGGCCCGGACCTCTGCGGCAAAACTGTCCAGTTCCAGGCTCAAGCGGCGGCACTCGGCCTGCTGGAGATCGCCTGATGCCAACGCAAGACATTGGTGCATTCCTCCGGCACCTTGATGCGCGCCGGCTTCATGAAGTCGATGGCGATCAGGCCGGTGATATCGGCAATCGAATAGCCGTCGCCGGCGGCGAATTCCCGCTTCGCCAACTCGCCATTGAGGATTTTCAGGAACTCCAACGCCTTCGGCTTGTTGGCCTCGCCCCATTCGGGGATTTGCGGGATTTCCCATTCCTTCATGGCCGGATGGATATGGCGAAAGGCCTGCGCGACGCAGCCGAGCAGGTTGAACTCCATCCGCCTCTGCCACATCTCGACCTGTGCCTTGCCGAGCGCGCCGCGTCCGAACAGGGCCGGCTCCGGATGCAACTCCTCGAAATACCGGCAGATGGCGACGGATTCGGTGATGACGGTGCCATCGTCAAGCTCCAGCACCGGCAAGCGCCGCAAAGGGTTGCGCGAGCTCACCGTTTGGCCCTTGTGCTCCAGCGCGCCCATGTCGACGGGCACCAGCGGAACCGCGATCCCCTTTTCGGCGAGGAAGACGCGTACCCGCCGCGGATTGGGCGCCCGGCCACCGTCGAAGAGCTTCATTTCGATCCCCCCTTTCCTTCCAAGCCGATACGCCTTACCAGAAGCGAAAAATCTCCCGCACGGCGTCGCCGATCGACGCCAGCGTGCCATGTTTTCGCTCCACCACCTCGCCGTGATGGCTGTCGCGCCAGTCCTGCGGCTGATCGAACGTACCCGCCCAGATACCGACCTTGGCGGCCCGGGCGGTAGCTTCTTCACTTTCGAAGTCGCCAAAGGCAACCGCCCAGCCCGCCTCGACCTGAGCGCGGTTGAGGTCGGTGCCGCCGGCCTTGCAGTCGCCAAGCAACCGGCCATAGCGATCCCGCTGCCAGCCGCTGCAGGTAACGGGCCTGCCGGCGATCAGACGCACCAGCGACTGGCGCGCAAGCGTGCCACAGGCATAGTCGGCGCCGTTCCTGCGGCAGGTCTGGGTGTATTCCGGGGCGTCGATGCCGCGCATGCGGATGCGCTCGGCGCCGAGCGTGATCGAATCGCCATCATTGATCATGGCAGCGCCTTGGGTCTGGCGCGTCTCCACCCGATCGAGGCGCGCCGCCAACAGGATCAGCAGTCCCAGAATGATGATGGCCAGACCATAGTCCAACACCTTGCGCCACAGGCTTCTCGGGCGCGGCGCCGCGTACCGCCGGCGCGATCTTGGCGACCAGGAACGGCTCATATGGCAAACGGTTGGTTAATCATTCGAACGTAGCTTAACACCTTGGAACCGCTGCACGAATAATTTGAAGTTTTTGATGCCCTTGCAACGCTCGAACACAGCGGACAAGTTTATTGTGGACCGCAGGAAACGGCATCGCAACAGCGATGTCGCGCGTGCGGTGCGCAAGACGCGCGACCGTCTTTCGCAGCAAGCCGGCAATCCCGATTTCGACCGCGAATTGTTGAAACTCCACGCCGGCGCCATGACAAGCGGCGCCGTGGCGATCCCGTTGCTCGTGCTGGCGATCGCCGCTGCCGGCTGGCTCGCCGGCGTCGGCAATGAGATCGGGCTCTGGGCGTTGTTCACGCTCATTTGCTATACGATCGTCGCCTTCATGGCGCGGCGCATCGAGCGCACGGAAGCTGCCGAGCTTAACCCCCTGCAAACGCGACGGGAATTCCTGCTCGGCCATTTCCTTTGTGGCCTCGGCTGGGGCTGGTTCGTCTTGCTCGGCTGCGGCGCCTGCCAGGTCGATCAGTTCCAGGTGGTCAAGGCGGTGGTGCTGCTTTTTGCCATGGCCGGGACGGCGCTTATGGCTTCATCGCTGAGCGGCGCGTTGCTGGCGACTTTCGCCGTGCCGGTGGCGCTCTATGCCTACGTCGCTACCAAGCTGTGGATGCCGGTCGAGGCGGTCCTGGCCGGGCTGCTTGTCCTGTCGCTGCCTTTCTTCGTCTATGTCGCCCGTCAGCTCAACCGCGCCTCGCTGATGGTGTTGTCGTTCCGCTCCGAAAAGGATGCGTTGATCGCCGAACTGGAGACAGCGAAGTCCATGTCGGACGAGGCGCGGCGGCGGGCCGAGGATGCCAATCTGGCAAAGTCGCGTTTCCTCGCTTCGATGAGCCATGAATTGCGCACACCGCTCAACGCCATTCTCGGCTTTTCCGAGGTGATGGCGAACGAAGTGCTGGGGCCGATGAGCAATCCCACCTATCGGGACTATGCCCATGACGTGCATGATTCCGGCCAGCACCTCCTCGACCTCATCAACGAGATCCTCGACCTGTCGCGCATCGAGGCCGGTCGCTACCAGCTCAACGAAGAGCCGGTGATGCTGCTGAACATCGTCGAGGATTGCTGCCACATGATGGAGTTGAAGGCGCGCAACAAGGATATCCGCCTCATCCAGGATTTCGAACAGACATTGCCGCGACTGTTCGCCGACGAGCGTGCCGTACGCCAGATCACGCTCAACCTTCTGTCCAATGCCATAAAGTTCACTGCCACCGGCGGCGAGATCCGCGTCCGTGTCGGCTGGACGGCGGGTGGCGGGCAATACATCTCCGTCAAGGACAATGGTCCGGGGATTCCCGAGGACGAGATCCCGGTCGTGCTCTCCGCTTTCGGCCAGGGCTCGATCGCCATCAAGAGCGCCGAACAAGGCACCGGGCTCGGCCTGCCGATCGTGCAAGGCCTGCTTGCCATGCATGGCGGCGAGTTCGAGCTTCATTCCAAGCTGCGTGAAGGCACGGAGGCGATTGCCATCTTCCCGCTGAGCCGGGTGATGGAAGAACTGCCGGCCCTGCCAACCGCGGCGGTGGCGGCGCGACGGCGGTAGGCAACCCCAGCGACTTGCCTCCATTCCGCCTCAAAGGGGACCGCGGACCGCAATGACCGCAGATTGGGATGCCAGCAGCGTCGAAATCAAATCGCAACGGCTTCGCCTCAAGCTCTTTACGGCCGTTGATGCTGACGAAGTCTTTGCCGCCATCACGCCCGCAATCACCCGTTTCATGCAGTGGGAACCGCCTCGATCATCAACGGCCTTTGCCGAGGTATGGCGATCCTGGTTGGCGCCGATCCTTGAAGGATCGGATCTGCATTTTGTTGTGCGCTCACTGGTGGACGATCACTGTCTGGGACTTGTCGGCCTTCACGCGGCAAAGACGGCCTGGCCCGAAATCGGAATTTGGATAAGGGAGGACGTCCATGGAAACGGCATCGGCCGGGAGGCCGTCGCCGCCGTGGTGGCATGGGCGTCCGAGGAACTCGATCCGGATGGCTTCGAATATCCTGTCGCCGAAGAGAATATGGCGAGCCGAAGAATTGCGGAAGGCCTTGGCGGTTCAATCGTCGAGACGCGCTCCAATCCGAAATACACCTCGGTCGTCTATCGTCTCCCCAATCCCAGGCGTTGATGCGCCAGGGCGGGAGGCCTCTAGATCCGAACCGCCGCGGCCATGCCTGAACTGGTCAGCGCCGCCGCCTTGACCAGGCCCGCGCCAAATGCTGCCCCTGCCCCTTCGCCATGGCTTATGCCGAGGTCAAGCAGCGGGCGGAAGCCAAGCAGTTCGGCGGCCCTGGCATGCGCGGGCTCCGGCGACAGGCTGGCGAGAAGACAGTGATCGAGGGCTCCAGGGTTCGCGGCATAAAGCACCGCCGCGGCAGCCGTTGCGGCAAAGCCGTCGAGCAGCACGGGTATCTTCTGCATCCGCGCGGCGAGAATGGCGCCGGCTATCGCGGCGAACTCGCGGCCGCCGACCCGGCGCAGCACTTCCAGCGGGTCGTCGAGATGGCCGTGGTGAAAGGCCAGCGCCGCATCGACCACATCGGCCTTGCGGACCTGCATCGCCGCGTCGGCGCCGGATCCCGGGCCAACCCAGTCGGCACCCCTGCCCCCGAACAGCGCGGCAAGCAAAGCGGCGGCGACGGTGGAATTGCCGGCGCCGAGATCGCCGAGGCAAAGCAGGTCGGTGCCGCCCGCGATCGCTTCCATGCCGAAAGCCATGGTCGCCGCGCATCCGCGCTCGTCAAGCGCGGCATCCTCTGCGATGTCGCCGGTCGGGATATGCAGGGCAAGATCGAACACCTTCAATCCCAGATCATAGGCAATGCAGATCTGGTTGATCGCCGCACCGCCTGCCGCGCAAAGCTCGACGGCGTTGGCGGTTGCCGCCACCGGGCGCGGCGAAATGCCATGACGGGTCACGCCGTGATTGCCGGCAAAGACTGCCATCAGCGGCCGTGTTGCCGCGGGCGGAGCCCGGCCGCTCCACGCGGCAAGCCACGCCGCGATGTCCTCGATGCGGCCGAGCGAATGCACTGGCTTGTCGGCCTTGGCAAACAGCGCGCGCACGCGCGCTTCGGCTTTGAGGTCGGCCGCCGGCAGATTGTCGAGCAAGTTGCGAAAGTCGTCGAAAGGCAGAGCGCTGGTCATGTCGTGAGCAATCATTCCTGGATTTCGTGAGCGGCATAGCCGCGTTGCGTGATCGGCACAACCTCTCCCAAACGTCCGCCTTGATTGCCGCAAAGATGGCCTGGGAAGACGCGATCGCGAGGGCTTGCATTGGCTTTGCCGTTGCACCATGTGGAGGTGGAAGAGCGGAGTCCGCACGGATCCCGCGAGAGAAAGTCATGACGGCCATCGAATCCCCCTGCATCCTGGTCTGCTCGATCGACATGAAAACCGGCTTCTGCTTCGGTTGCGGCCGCACGCGCGAGGAAATCGGCGCCTGGATGGGGATGACGCCCGAAACGCGCCGCAATGTGATGGCCGAACTGCCGGCCCGACTGGAAACGGTCGAGCGCCGGCCGCGCCGCGAAACGCGCCGCACCCGCATGGCGCGCGAACGCGACGCACTCTAGCGCAGTTCTCCGTTTCACGGAAAACGGCGAACCGCACTAACTCTTTGTTTTAACGCAATTCTCATGGGAAAACCGTTCACGCTTTTCCTGGAATTGCTCTAGCGAGGCACGGATGAGCAGCCGACTGTTCTGGATTCTGATGGCGGTGATCGGCGTGGGCGCGGCCCTGCTCGTGCTCAATGATTCCGCCGGCAGCACGCTTGGGGTCGAGAATTACGATTTTGGCCGGCTGATCTGGCTTGGCGCCTTCGGCGCCTTGATCGGCGCCGGCCTGCTGCGATCAGGCCGCCCGTTGGGCGACATGGCCCGCAGTTTCGGCGCCTGGGCGGCAATCGTGCTGGCTCTGATCGCCGGCTACCAGTACCGCTACGAACTGCAGGACATCGCCAGCCGGGTGACCGCGGGCCTCGTTCCCGGCAGCCCGCTGGCGCTTGGCGTCGAAGACGGCCACGCCACGGTGACCCTCGACAAGGCCGACAATGGCCATTTCGAAGCGCGCATCCTGGTCAACGGCAACCCGATCCGGGCCGTTGTTGACACCGGCGCGACCAGCACGGTGCTGACGTCGGAAGATGCACAAGCCGCCGGCTTCAACCCGGCCGCGCTCAATTACACGATACCGGTTTCGACAGCCAACGGCATGGCGCGCGCCGCCGCGGTCAAGACCGACGCGGTGGCGATCGGCGGCATCGTGCGTAAGGACATGCCGGTGATGGTCGCGGCCCCGGGCATGCTGAGCCAGAGCCTGCTCGGCATGAACTTCATCGGCTCGCTGTCGGGCTTCGACGTGCGTGGCGACCGCATGATCCTGCGGGACTGAGCTCAGGCCGCCTCGGCGGCCGCTCCACCGAATTCGACTGCCGCGAAAGCCGTCTTCAGCACGTCAGGCCCGGCACCGGGCCGGTTAGCGTCGGTCGACAGGATCTGGCGGTAACGGCGAGCACCCGGCAATCCGTGGAACAACCCCACCATGTGGCGGGTGACATGGCCGAGCCGCCCGCCCTGTTCGATGTGGCGCGCCGCATAGTCCGCCATGGCATCGATCAGTCCGGCGAAATCGAACGCCTCGGGCTTCGCGCCGTAGAAGCCGGCGTCGACGCCCGCCAGAATACTTGGCGTGTGGTAAGCGGCGCGGCCAAGCATGGCGCTGTCGACATGATCGAGATGCGCGCGTGCCTCCTCAAGCGACTGAATGCCGCCATTGATGCCGATGAATTTGCTCGGTTTTCCAGCCTTCAGCCGATAGACCCTGTCATAATCGAGCGGCGGGATGTCGCGGTTTTCCTTGGGGCTCAACCCCTCCAGCCACGCCTTGCGCGCATGCACCCACAAGGCGTCGGCGCCGGCCGTGAAAACCCCGTTCGCCAGCGCATCCAGCGCCGGCTCCGGATCCTGTTCGTCGACGCCGATGCGGCACTTGACGGTGACGGGTATTGCCACCGCCGCCTTCATTGCCGCGACGCAGTCGGCGACGAGGTCGGGCACCTTCATCAGGCAAGCGCCGAACGTGCCCGACTGGACGCGATCGGACGGACAGCCGACATTGAGGTTGATCTCGTCATAGCCGAAGGCTTCGCCAATGCGCGCCGCCTCGGCAAGTTTCGCCGGATCCGAGCCGCCGATCTGCAGCGCGACCGGATGTTCCACCGCATCAAAACCGAGCAACCTTTCGCGCGCGCCCTGTATGACCGCGTCGGCCACCACCATTTCGGTGTAGAGCAGCGCATGGCTCGTCAGCTGACGATGGAAGAACCGGCAATGCCGGTCCGTCCAGTCCATCATGGGTGCCACCGCCACTCTATGCTCTTGATTTTTCATCATTTTTTCTTAACATCAAATTGTTGACACCTGCCGAACGCAGACGAATTTTCGCCAGAATACGACCCTTTTCGCGACATTTCGATCTCTCAGTACAAACGAAGCGCACACGAAAAAATGGCCACCTACACTAAACTCTCGTCCGGTTCCTGGCGTGTCCAAGTCCGTCGCAAAGGTCGCTACGTCAGCGAGACCCTCCTGCGCCCCGACGCCGCACGGCGCTGGGCAACCGAAACCGTGTGCCAAGTCGATCGCGGTGAGACGCCGACCAAGTCCCGCACAGCGCCCAAAAAAGCCTTTCGGCGAACTCATCGGCCTTCATATCGACGACATGTGCGATATAGGCAAGTCCCCTCGCCGCTCCAAGGCCGCATCCGGCAAACCCAAACCTTTCGCGCCCAGCTCCTTGGCGTAAGCAAGATTTCGCACGTTTGCGGGTCCAACGCCCACCACTTGCGGCCGTTTCTATACTGAGCAATACTGCTATTGGGGAAGTGTGGGTTGTTGGGGGCGTACTATGCCAATTTACGATGTCGCAGAGATGCGCCTCGATCGAATTATTAGATCGAGGGCGGTCGAAGCATGTAGTCCAGACGCGGCTGCATTGATCATGAATTCGCGCAGATCAATCTCCCAAAAATGGGAGAAAGATTGGGTCCGCGTGACTGACGAAAATGATGGGCGAGTATTCGCTTTCACAATCGCCAGGCGCGAGCGGATGGCCGACGATAAGGAAGTCGACGATCCGTGTGCGTGAGGTGCGGCGGACCTGAGAAGCGGACCGTCCGGCGGACACCATTCCGGGCAACCTCCAACGGAAATTAGCCAGCGCAACGATCGGATGACGTAGCAACAACTCGCCGGGCGAAGACCCCTGCCACCTCTAGCCCGGCGAGCCTGCTACCCGATCAGGAGCGTGATCAGGGCCCGGGATCACCCGGTGCCCCCGGTCCAACGCAAGATCGATGCCCAGCGCCCCTGTCCCGAAATGGGACGATAACGCCATATCGAGCGCCTTCTGCTTGTCTTTGGTGGTGAACAGCGGTGCTCCAGTGCGCCTGTCGAAGACGTTGACCAGTAGGTCATTGCAGGCTTGTCGGGCATCAACGGCCCTCCCGTCCTTCATATGCATGCTTCGCGCATATTTACATTGGCGCATACGTCGACCAGCCGGCGGCGCCGTGCTCACAAACAGCCCGTCGGTTAGGCCCGGTTCCTATTCACATCCCAACTTATAGGCGCCGGGCCGTATATGGAGGACCCTCATGGAAGCAGTAGGCCTTTACCGGTGCCCTGGAATTCCGCCATTTGCCTGCATTGTAGAGCGGGCCAAGGCTAGTTACATCAGCCGGGACGCCTACAGAGCCGGCGGCTACAAGCCAGACTTCGACGCGTTGCCTTGGGAAGCTGAGTACAGGGCCGCAAAACAAAAGGCCTAGGAGGCAAAGAAACCTGCCCCATTCCTTTGAATGAGCGGCGGATCGTCGCCGGTGACATCCTTTACCGTCTTAAACAGCGCCTCATGCGTCCTTTGGAGAGCTCGGAAGTGCTCGCTGGTTGTGGGGATATAAGCCGCCTCACGATGTTCTTGTGGAGCGCTTCCGCCGCCGCCACCAAGCACTCCATTCAGCCTGAGATAGCTGCTTGGAAGATGTGGCTCCCGCCATTGGCGATCTCCATTTGGCGGTCGCCGCAATGGAGGATTATATTCCTCTACTCGATCGAGCGCACAAGGGCGATGATGCAGTTATCAACTGCGGTCGCCTGGAGGCGCGGACCGTCGAGCCCCTCCACCAGCCTTTGCCGCCGCACCGACAGCCGGTGCCTGGGTCAACCGGCCCTAAGGGCCAGTTATAATCCACGGGTTGGTATCATATCCCAGGTGCGGCTTATCCGGCTTTGCTCCGTCCGGCAATTTCGCTGTTCCGGTCAAGTTGCAGTCAAGCTCTGGCCTCGGCCTCTTGCTCGAATGCTTGGTAGAGCAAAGGGCCGTAGCATCACTGACGGCCACCTTCTTCTCCTTGGCAACGGCGACTCCAGTCGCAGCGATCACGAGTGCCGCGCAAACTATAACCACTCTCATCGTAATTCCCCACGGTTGCGCATCCCCAAGATGCTGGGAGTGACGTTACGTCAGTTTTATATTAGCGCAAGCGAATATTAAGCCCATGCTCGCTTTGGGGGCAAGGCTGAACCGAAGCCCGCCCCAGACAGTTTTGCCCCAGTCCGAGGCGGGCTGTGGAAGCGAGCTCGGCACGAGCTTTTTCGATCGTCGCGAAGCCTTTGCCTCCTGCTGGTTCCGCGCGGTTTCCGGAGATCACGGGTGGCGGGTATGCTGCTGATCAGACGATGCGCAACAGCTCGCGCAGGCGGACCGGTAATCTGGGCGAGGCCTGTAGCTCGGCGCAGCTCGTCTCCCATTGCCGCAGATATTCACCAATGGCCAGGCCGCTGCGGCCGGGCCAGCGGTTGAGTGCCCCTAGCGCCTCGAGGCAGTCCGGCGCGCGGTCGTATTCGGCGAGGATGGTCAGCGACATAGCCTGGGCGAACGGATTAAGGGCGGGCATTTCGATCTCGCCGCGATGATCGGTGAACCATGCCGCGGCGTCGCGGGTGAGCCCCTGGCTAACTGCGAGAGCCGTATAGCGGTCGATGAAATCCTGGCGGTATCGGGCGATGGCATCGCCGAAGGCGTTGTCGCCGGCGAAGGGCGGGTTCTGCTTCCAGCTTCTCGCCAGACGCCCAAGCCCGCGCAGCGAGTGGGCCTCCACCATGGCTTCCTCGAGCCATTGGCAGGGCGGCGCCGGCTTGGCGTCCGGCTGCCAGCTGTTGCAGAGCACATGGCCGAGCTCGTGGCCGAACTGGTAGGCGAGCTTTGACCAGTCCCGCTCGCCGATGTCCACGATGATCCAGGCCATGCTGGTGCCGTCCGGATGCAGCCAGATGGCCGGCGTGCCAGAAGTGTGTTCGTCGACACGCAGCCGCGTCGGCTGGCGGTCGGAGACAAGGCGGACGCCATCGAGGCAGGCATGCCGCATGCGCTCGACGACCTGATCAGCCGCGCCCTCAAGCATGCGGCCCCAGTCGCCGGCAAGCTCGATGGGCGCGGTGAGTAGGGACGTCGTCGGATGGTCGGTGGGTAAGCCAGGCTTCATCTCTCCAGAACTCTTCTGAGAGGCACTCCGTTCCACGACGAGTGTAGGCACCAAGCCGACGGCCGCAAACACTATGAGTAGTTTTGAAAATTCTCGCCTTATTATCAAGGTATTTTGCCCGTGATTGGCGTTCGAATTGTCCCTAGGTTCGACGTTGCCATGTGATGAGTCTTCAACTTGAGCAAAAAGCGCAACAAAATTGCCGCAGTTGCCAGTTTCTTACGGGCTGCGGGGAAAAAGTGATTCCTCTTGGATTGAACCACGCTAATCAAACAAGCTTTGAATCCATGCCACGAACTCGCCGAACCACCTGGATATATAGCGTCAGCTCACGTTCCCAAGCAACTGATAGGTTATCAAGGTTTCTTTCCCGGTCGTATTATTTGTACGCCAGAGTTCCTTCAGTTCTCGAGAAAACGGTGGCTGGTCAAGCTCTAGCCCACGTCCACGGCCAACTCGCCAGTCGAAACGCACGTCCCAGCCGGCAGGCTTGTCAGGATTGACCGGTCCGAAATGTTCTAGCGGTTGGCTTTCGGTGATGTATACGTAGCGATATCTAAGCTTATGCAGGATAGTATCGACGTCATGGTTAGGCAGATGTTGCAGCACTTGCCGTAGTAGACAGACATCCCCTGGAGGCAATGGATCCTCGACTATATCGACTTCAAGAAATGATACTCGCCCCCCCCCGAATAGATCGCGATTGTGTTCAATCAGTTCAGGTACAATATCGCACCCTACGTAAGACAACTCAGGCATGCGCGAAAGAAGTTCTCGGCCTATGGCAAAATCACCACATCCGAGGTCCACGACCGTAATTGGCCGCCCTATTTCTGCGACGGTTTCCCTCAGGATTTGGCAGAGCGCGTCGAGATAGGCATCAGCGGTTGGGCCGCGCGACCCGATGCCCGAGAAAAATCGGCCCTCCTTGTCACTGCCCCAAAGCCCTCTTGCGTAAACTTCCTGAAAAGCAAGTCTTCTAGTGGCATCGCGAGTCCTCCAGTGCGACTGCCCGGCGGGACGAACGCGCGAAAACGTGCGGTCTTCATCGCCTATCTTTCTGAGAACACCAAGTTCCCCGTGAACATTGTCAGCAAGCAAGCGCTCGAAGTTGTCATAAATGCGCACAGACGCAGTTTTGTGTGAAATGTAGGCATTGGCTTCAACTGAGAGCACGTGTGAGTTGAAACTCCCTTCCTCGTGAAGCTTGCGAATGTAGTGCCCCAAGCTACGGTGATCGACCGGAGCCGATTGCTGGAGTTCTTCCAGAATATATAGTCCGTGCGGGTTCAAAGCTGGGTACAACATGCCGAGTGCGAGCTGTCTCTCGCTGCTTGGGTAAGTCCCATAGTCCAGGACCACGTCAATCCCTGCAACTTGGTCATCTACAAAGCCAGCCAGGGCGTCACTGGTGAGTTGGTCGACAGAATAGCGTCTTGCGCGAGGGTGCTCGTATCGAATTTTATGTCGATGAACCGAAGACACTATCGCGTTCGGAAAGAAGTCGAGCAATGTCTTGGTGCTGGCTAGCTGATCCTGGTCAGAGCCCGCTTGCCCGTCGCAGAACGTTCCAATTTCAAGGATGTTGAGCTTTTCGAACGATCGTGCGCGCAGAAGATCGAAATAAATTCGTTCGTAGCCAGACGACGAGCGCTTCTCTCGCAACTCAAAGCTCGTGTGGGCAGTCGTAAAATCGGTCCAAAGATTAATACTTTCGAACAATCGTGTCAGGTGACGGAAGACGCTGCTCGGCAGGGCGGCATCCGGGGTCAAACCTCTATCGCGCCAAGACTTGGTCCATAAATGCACACCAGTGACTCTCGGGTCCGCGAGGAGGGTAAAAGCTTCGCCGTTTTCAGAGGTGAAAAGATCGACTTCGGTCCAATCGATCGAATTGAAATACGTGGGCGAAAGTACACAAGGGATCAAATCCGTTCCCTCTGCTGACAGTAGGTATTCGGTTAGTAAGGACGGCCCGAGCGCACCGAATTCGAGCCGATGGCCTGAATTCCATCCCGCCAAGGCCTTCTCGTAGAGATGTCGCATATGCTTGGAGCCGCTCGGAGCCCTCATCACATCGTTAACACAGGCGTGGCCGCCCTCCAGGCCAAACCACTGTGTCGAGAAAACGTGATCGGAAATGAAATCAAGCGGCTTGAGTAGGACGATGTCGGTGTCAAGCCACCAGCCACCCTGCTCATACAGCAGGGCGTATCGAAAAATATCACTGAACGCATGTATCTCTCGCTTGGCGAGGCATTCCTCGTAGAGCCTCGGCGGGAGCACCTCGCGCGCATCTACAAGGTGGACGCCATCCGGGACGACCTGACGCAACTGGGAACGGTCGTCATACGTATAAAGGTAAGTCGGGTGACCATGAGAAAGTGCCGATCGCAAAGCAATGTGCCCGAATTCACCCAGCGGTCGCGATGACCAGAAGAAACTCACGCGGTCTAGTCGGTGGCCGGAGAACAGGACCGTCTCCGTTATCGGCATTGCAGGGCCAGTCAATTGGTTTCTAAATTCTCGCCTCACCTTTTGGTGCGTGATGAGATACGGGAAATGCTTGCAAGCGAGCAGAATTATGTCGTCTTTTGTTAGGTGGACGGTTCTATCGGCTGGCGGCGGCATCTGGAGGAACTCCTGCACAAACTTTGTTTTGCCTTTGGCGCGCATCGCAGGGCCGCACCGTAACCCACGACCAGCGAACTAAGTTGCTTTCGCACCGGTGACGAGCATTTGAACCGGTGATTGCAATGGGTTTCTCATGCACCGATTTGCGCCATGTCCCACAGACACATCGCCTTCGATGCGTAGTGTTCCTCCGGCATGACTAGGAGTGGTAGGGGCAATGAGAATGGCGGTTGCTGTAAGTTGAGAAATCCGAATCCGCCCGTTTCCCGCGCAATGTCCTGTGCCGAGGTCGAATGGCTTGAGGTGAACAGCCAGCGCGCGCCGGACTTCTTGAAGTTGCGTAGCACGCGCCAAATATCGGGCTCGGTCAGATGCTGCAGACAGTCGCGTGAAAAAATGAGGTCAACGTTCGGCAGTGGCTCAGCAGCAAGATCAAGCGCGTGAAATTCGCGATCCGCATATCGCATGCCGTTCGTTTCGATGACCTCAGGCACGATATCGCAGCCAATGTAGTGCGTTTTGCCCAAGTCAACGAAGCGCATCCAGTTGAAGTCACCGCAGGGCGCATCGAGCATGGAGTTCACATCCAGTGCGCGCAAAAGCATCGGCAGTACGGTTCGGACACGATGCGTCGTTGCGTATGCTGAACCGAGTCCGGAGCGCGATTCCTCGGAGCCCCACTCGTTGCTTTGGTAAATGCGCGCGAACGCTTCGCGGGATTCATCGGGCGTGCTTTGCGTCATCGAGTGCACCTCATGTTACTCGTCGCATCGACATTGGCGCGCGACAACATCAAGATCCCAACGCCCCGTAGGCGGGCTTTGTCAGTATCTTCACCTTCCCTTGCACGTGCGCGCGTCGAGCCAATGCTGTCTGTTGTGCTTCCATGACAAACTAGCTCGGCTCTCGGTGATCTGTGTCTGCCCGGTCTGACGGCGGTTCGGTATCGTGAATGACGAGTGGTGGCATGCAAACGTAAGCTTGCATCGAGCCATATGCCGCACACATCGCGCAATCGATACCCGTGTCATCAAGGATGACGGCAGTTCCAGAAAAGGGAATTTGTCTGCTTCGTAGCGGCAGACACTTTTCCAGAAGTATTCGCGCGCCTCGTGGTGTGACTGTGTAAGCCTGAGTCCCAAATGAGTGCTCTACCTTGATGAGGGATCGAGAAAATTTCTCGGCCTGAAACAAGGTGGGGTTATTATTATATCGACGATCATAAAATTCCAACTTGGCTTTGGAGAAGCCGAGATTTACCCAAAGAAACAACGGATCGTATATATATCCCCACTGTATCAAATCCCAGCTTTCCGGTGCTTGAGATAGTATATTGGCGGATTCCTCCACAAATCGAAACGATGCTCGAACGTCGTCTTCAAAAATAGTTATCGTCTTGTTTTCTGAAACCGCCAGCTTCCATAAGCCGATATGGGATAGAGCGCATCCCAAAGTGCCCGGGGGGTACGCACAATCATTGGTGATCAGACCTTCCTTTATGAGCGCCTCCCTGTCGAGAGAAGTGCCGTCAACGGCCGACACACGAACCGTATTGTACGTTAGGTGCCAGTTATTGCTTTGATACCTGCTCCAGCGCTCGACGCTGCGGTCGAGGTTTATCAGGTGTATTTTCGGCGGATCCTTCGGCTCGACATGTCGATCTGGCATTGGTACGGCGCCCGGAGGCGTGGCGGCAGTGAATACCGGCGTGTCGCCCGCACCGTGCAACAGCGCTCGGGCGCGCTCGATCCCGTCACTCACATAATATTGGCCATCGCCGAAGGTTATGTAGCCATAGACTTGTCGGTTATCCATATACTGGACGATGCCGGCCTTGCGGGCGCTGTCGGCAAAGATCACATACTCGTAGCGTGATGTGGCGTCCTCGTATGTCAGTTCGGTCAGTACGTCGGCGCGGACAAGATAGGTGCAGTGCACAAGCGGCATCTCGATAATGCCGCGCACGTGGCGGTTGAGCACCCAGCCATATTGATCGCACTGCATATAGTAGCCGTTGGCGTCGATTTCGGCGTGGTAGTTCGAATAGTATTGCCCGGGAGAGATGGAGCGAAGCAGGGGAGCGACGATCGGCACGTCGAGCGCGACAAGCTCGCGTAGCGTGGCCGGTCGCACGAAATTATCGACGTCGGCAACGAAATAGAAATCGCAGCTGTGTTCGAGAGTTTTCCGCAAACTTATGTTGCGGATTCGGCCAAGCACCCTGAAGCGCGTCTCGTTCCATTCATGTTCGCCAAACTGCTCGACTCTATCGGCCACGTTGGAGGCATCGAATTCAACCGCGGCATAGAGGTGACCAACGCGCTCCACCCATTCGCGCAGTATGTGCTCGGTCCTGTCGGTGTTGTTGTTTGTCCTGATGTACAGGACGATCGACGCCTTCGGGTAGTCGAGCGCCTCGATGCACTCAAGGTACAGCGGCAGTGCCGGCTCTTTCTGCTTTGCCAGGATTGTCACCAGGATGCGCGGCGTGCCCTCGATGCGCGACCGCAACGAACGCTGCCGGACGAGCCTGTGCTGGTCGATCAAGCTCTCGGTCCCGAACGCCCCTAGTTTCGGCGGCTCATTGAGCGGAAGCTTGCCGGTGGCGAAGCGCGCGTTGGCCACCACCCGCTTCGTCATTTCAGCAGGCAATTTGTCGGAGGCGAGCAATTTTAGACAAGCGTCGAGCGATTCCCGGTAAGCGCCTGCCCAGTAGGCATTGACGGCAAACTCGTCGAGCACTCCGTAATCGTAGACCCAGGGCTGAATGAAAAGTCCGGCGGGTTGAACAAGGTCGAGCCCTCGACGCGCAAATTCCGCTCCTTCCGCATTCCGGCCCTGGTTGCGGCAATAGAGGCTCGCGGCGTGTAGAGCCTCCGCGCGGGCGGGGACGACCTGCGCCGCGCGCTCAAAGGCGGCAACGACCTCCTCGAATGGCCGCCCCAGTGCAGCCATCAGGTTGCCCGCCTCGAGCAGGCTGACATAGACCTCCTCGTCCCAAAAACCCAGCTCGGCACGCTTCAGATAGGTCGCCAGTGATTTTTCACGCTCGCCGGAATCCCTGTAGCTCTGTGCCAGATAGAAGGTGTATCGCGAAACAAGGAAGGGGTCGGTCTCCGTTGCAAGCGCATTTTCAAGAACGGCCGAGTCGTCCTGGTACTTTCGCGGGTTTTGACTGCGTGCTCCGCCACGCCCCGTCGCCACGCGAAAACCCTTGGCGGTCTCCCGCGTGAGATGGCCAGGAGGGGCCTCGAGATATTCGTGCAGAACGCCCTTGAAGGCGAACGGCAGCCGGTTGCGGCAGATCTGCGGGCGATAAAACGAAATGCCACCATGTAACACCTCGACGTCGTATAAATCGTGTTCCATCTGCGACTTGAACCTGATCGGATCGAAGTCGGCGTCCCGGATCAGAACATCGTCCGCGTCGATGATCATTGCATAGTCGACAGTCTCGACTTTACGCAATCGTTCAAGGGCGAAGGTACGGTTGTACGCGAAGTCCCGCCACGGCTCGTCAATGACAGCGCCTTGGACACCGTGATCGGCGAGGAAGCCGCGTATCAGGTCTTGCGTGCCGTCTTCGGAACCCGTGTCGACGATGAGCACGTAGTCGACAAGGGGGAGCACGCTGGCGAGGCATTGCAGGATGACCTTCGTCTCGTTCTTGACAATCATGCACAGGCCGATGGTGCTCATGCGATTCCTTCAGCTGAGCAGCGGTCGTTGCGCGCCTGCTCGAAATTGTGGAATGGGAATTCGTGCAGCTCGCCCGGCAGGTTGCGGGCAGCGAAGAACAATTTGATGAAATCCTGGGTCCCGTCGGTCGAGCCGGTATCGCCGATGACACAGCAGTCGATGTGGTCGACAACCGCCCCGAGACAGCGTTGAAGGTTCGCCATCTCGTTCTTGACGATCATGTTGAGGCAGAGCCGCTTGCCGTTCGCCATTCGTGATCCATCGGCCCTCAATGTGACTGTCGGCGATAAGGACGGTTCGCGTGTCGCCGCGCCATGCCGGATCCGTTTCGATGCGGATTTGCCAAGTCTCGATCGCTCATGCCTTCCCCCCGCTGTCGCTGTCCACTTGCCAGTCCGGCCGCGCAACAGCTGATATTTCCAAAAAGCCGATCATTCCTTCTCACGGATCTCACAGGTCGTCCTCTGGAAACCGCGCTTAACCTTATCCATCGTGGTTAGCAGCCAGCCGTCGTGCCGGCCCGGCGGCAACCGCGATCGTGAAAGGACCCTGCCCCAACTGCAACCGCCGGCATTCACCGCTTCGTCCGGTCACCGGTTTAGGTTCGGTATTTCGCCGCCATTTGCAGGCTGCCGTCAAGGTCGAGGCACCCACATCCGCTGACACATTGCCAACCCGTCTGGCTGCGCCATCGTCGATGGGTTTGCATGGAAGATGGAGACCTTCAATTGCTGTCCGAAGCAGGCAGGATTGCAAGTAATCCTAGTAAGCATCTGATTTTCATAACAGTTTTCTAACTCAGCCCGCTGCTATTGTTAAAGCGGCGCTACCCTGCTTTCAGCTAATTTAGTAATTGCTTAATTTATAGTTTACAACTTGCTAAATTTCGAATTTACTAAAATGCGGTGTTGAGGGACGCCCGCGGATCGGACGGCCGCATGCCCGAATTTCTGCGTAAGTCTCTCTCAGGGAGTTGAGTTAGAGGGTCTGGGTAATCAGGGCCGTTTGGCAGATTGTAAGGTGCGTCCCCAGGGCGCGCCAACGGTGTGTCGTGTCCATGCCCTCCCCTTTGGAGGCGGACGGCCTCCCATTCCTTCGAGAGTTGTCGCCGAGACGTCAGCGTCACGGTAACGGGAGTGGGTTGTGATTCAAGTGGCATCGCGTGCGTATCGCAAGAGCTGTGCAGGCCCCGGACTGCACGGGGTCGATAGAACACTGCGGCTAGGCGTCGTCAGAACCGACCGGCCGAATGGGCTGACCGGCGCGCCTCGGCCCGCGTTTCCGAACCCTTTTTCATCCATCCCTCGATATCCGATTTCGGAACGATCTTCCGGAACCGGAGGCAAGAGGCCAGTCGATCGCTCCCGCAGCCGAACGTCCGGCCGCGCGGCCGCGCGCTCGGAACGAATTTCATCGATGCACTGTCGCACGCACTTCGAACACCAGATGCGCTGACCTGGCCGGGCGGCGGGCATTTGGCGCCAACGGCAATTGACGGCGCGGCACTGTGGCCGCGGACCAAGGAGGATAGGATGAGCTACATAGCAGGGTTTGCAGTGATGGAAGTTGCCGTTAGAGGCGTCTTGCCCATCGGCGACACCACCGAAAATGTGCCTTATTTTATCCTGGACACGGCCAAGAACGCCGTTGTCGGCCAGGTCATTCTTCCCAAGGCCGTCAAGCGAAGCCTCGCCGTCGCTCTCACCGTCAAGGTTCCCGCCGCAGCCGGCTCATTTGCGATTGGCACGTTCGACGATGGCGGGAATTTCCAGGCCTGTAGCTTCCTCCGCGTAGAGAGCCCCGCTGTCGAACGGCCTGACGGCGCCGTCGGCTCGTCGGGAAGATGACCGCGCCGCCCAAAGATCCTTCTTCCGACCGCTCGCCGGCCAGCCGATGGGCGGTTTTCCCTTGAATTGAATTCGAAGCCAACAGGAGCCAGTCATGGCCCGTGCCTCTGAGATTCTCTTTGTCGATCCTTCAGTCTCCGATCTCCAGACGGTTCTCGGCAACGTGCGACCCGAGGTTCAAGCGATTGTGCTCGACGGCCGCCTGCCGGCGGCGCGGCAGATCGCTGCCGCGCTCGCAGGGCACGAAGGGCTCGATGCGGTGCACGTCATCGCACATGGCGCATCTGGGCGGATCAGCTTCACTGCCGGAGAATGGTCATCAGCCACATTGAAGGCAGAGGCAGAGGATCTTGCCGCAATCGGCCGGGCGCTTGCCGCGGACGGCGAACTGCGGCTGTGGAGCTGCGAAACGGCATCGGGGAATGCTGGCGAGACCTTTGTGGCGGCGCTGGAAGAAGCCGTCGGCGCGGACGTCTGCGCGTCGAGATCGCTGGTTGGCGCAGCGGCCCTCGGTGGCACCTGGCAAATATTCGCACGCGCGAGCGCACCCATGCCCCTGCCGCCGCTGACCTCAGATGGAATGGCAAGTTACGCCGGAGTGCTTGCATCGGGTGATCTGACACTCAACGGCACGATACAAGGAAACGGCAACGCAAGTTCCGTCAACACCTATTATCTGGTGGATACAACCTTAGGTTCTAACGTAGTAGTTGGCAGCTTTCAACTTCCAAATGCTACTAATGCCGGCCTCGCACTTGCGTTTTCTATCACTATAACAATTCCAAATACGACCCATAGTTATACTATTTACGACAATAGTTTCGATGTATTTGGTACACTTACCCCCCTCGTCCCTGGTGTTAGTTATACGTTCGCGGCCGGTGCTGCTAACGGCACACACAACAATACATTTACGCCGGCGACTCTCAACCTCACGCAGTCAGGCGCCACTGGCCCGGCTGGCGCGACGGGCGCGACCGGAGCCACAGGTGCGACCGGGGCAACGGGCGCGACAGGAGCCACGGGCTCTACTGGCGCGAGCGGCTCGTCGGGTGCGACTGGCTCGACCGGCGCAACGGGCGCGACTGGGGCAACGGGCTCGACAGGTTCGACCGGGGCGACCGGTGCGACCGGCGATACAGGCGCGACAGGCGCGACAGGCGCGACTGGCTCGATCGGAGCAACCGGCTCGACCGGAGCGACAGGCGCCACCGGTGCGACGGGTGATACCGGAGCAACTGGCTCGACTGGGGCAACTGGTTTGACCGGCTCTACCGGAGCCACAGGTGCGACCGGAGATACAGGTGCCACAGGCTCGACCGGCGCGACAGGTTCGACCGGCTCGACCGGCGCAACTGGCTCGACGGGGGCGACTGGTGATACCGGCGCCACGGGCGCCACGGGTTCCACCGGAGCAACCGGCTCGACCGGAGCGACAGGCGCCACCGGTGCGACGGGTGATACCGGAGCAACTGGCTCGACTGGGGCAACTGGTTTGACCGGCTCCACCGGAGCCACAGGTGCGACCGGAGATACAGGTGCCACAGGCTCGACCGGCGCGACAGGTGCGACCGGCTCGACCGGCGCAACTGGCTCGACGGGGGCGACTGGTGATACCGGCGCCACGGGCGCCACGGGTTCCACCGGGGCGACTGGCTCGACAGGAGCAACCGGAGCGACCGGTTCGACCGGCTCGACCGGAGCCACAGGTGCGACCGGAGCTACAGGTGCGACAGGCTCGACCGGAGCGACGGGTTCGACCGGCTCGACCGGAGCCACAGGTGCGACCGGAGATACAGGTGCCACAGGCTCGACCGGCGCGACAGGTGCGACCGGCTCGACCGGCGCAACTGGCTCGACGGGGGCGACTGGTGATACCGGCGCCACGGGCGCCACGGGTTCCACCGGGGCGACTGGCTCGACAGGAGCAACCGGCTCGACCGGAGCGACGGGTTCGACCGGCGACACGGGTTCGACCGGAGCAACTGGCTCGACTGGGGCAACTGGTTTGACCGGCTCGACCGGAGCCACAGGTGCGACCGGAGATACAGGTGCCACAGGTTCGACCGGAGCCACAGGTTCGACCGGCGCGACTGGATCCACTGGTGCAACGGGTGATACCGGCGCCACGGGCTCTACAGGTGCAACCGGGTCCACCGGCGCAACTGGCTCGACCGGAGCCACAGGTTCGACCGGCGCCACTGGTTCGACTGGTGCGACTGGCTCGACCGGGGCGACTGGTTCGACTGGTGACACCGGAGCGACCGGAGCGACTGGGGCAACCGGAGCAACCGGCTCGACCGGAGCAACAGGCGCGACCGGAGCAACAGGCGCGACCGGGGCGACAGGCTCGACTGGCTCGACCGGTTCGACCGGTGCCACGGGCTCGACCGGCGCAACCGGCTCTACCGGGGCAACTGGTTCGACCGGAGCAACCGGAGCAACCGGAGCGACCGGCTCAACCGGAGCAACCGGTTCGACCGGCGCCACCGGCTCAACCGGAGCAACCGGTTCGACCGGCGCCACGGGCTCGACCGGCGCAACCGGTTCGACCGGCGCCACGGGCTCGACCGGAGCAACCGGCTCAACCGGATCGACCGGCTCAACCGGGGCAACTGGCTCGACCGGCGCCACTGGCTCGACCGGTGCGACTGGTGCGACCGGCGCCACGGGCTCGACCGGGGCGACTGGCTCGACCGGCGCCACGGGCTCGACCGGAGCAACTGGCTCGACCGGCGCGACAGGCTCGACCGGCGCGACTGGCTCGACGGGTTCGACCGGGGCAACCGGCGCAACTGGCTCGACCGGGGCAACCGGCGCAACTGGCTCGACCGGCGCCACCGGCTCGACCGGAGCCACCGGCGCAACCGGCTCGACCGGAGCGACCGGCTCGACAGGGGCAACCGGTTCGACTGGCGCAACTGGCTCGACAGGGGCAACTGGCTCGACCGGCTCGACCGGGGCGACCGGCTCGACCGGCTCGACAGGCTCGACCGGGGCGACCGGCTCGACCGGCTCGACCGGAGCAACCGGTTCGACTGGCGCCACTGGCTCGACAGGAGCAACTGGCTCGACCGGCGCGACAGGCTCGACCGGCGCCACGGGCTCTACCGGCTCGACCGGAGCGACGGGATCGACCGGGGCAACCGGCTCGACCGGAGCAACCGGCTCGACCGGAGCAACTGGCTCGACCGGAGCAACCGGCTCGACCGGGGCAACTGGCGCAACAGGCTCGACCGGCGCCACCGGCTCGACCGGGGCAACTGGCTCGACCGGCTCGACAGGAGCAACCGGGGCAACTGGGTCGACCGGCGCCACCGGAGCAACCGGCTCGACCGGAGCGACTGGCTCGACCGGAGCAACCGGCTCGACCGGGGCAACTGGTTCGACCGGGGCGACAGGCTCGACTGGTGCGACAGGTTCCACCGGTGCGACTGGCTCGACCGGAGCGACTGGCTCGACCGGCGCCACCGGCTCGACCGGAGCAACGGGCTCGACCGGCGCGACGGGTTCGACCGGGGCAACCGGCTCGACCGGAGCAACCGGCTCCACAGGCGCAACGGGTTCGACCGGGGCAACCGGCTCGACAGGTGCAACCGGCTCGACTGGCGCGACGGGCTCGACCGGAGCGACTGGCTCTACCGGGGCAACCGGCTCGACCGGAGCAACCGGCTCGACAGGAGCAACCGGCGCGACAGGCGCAACCGGCTCGACCGGAGCAACGGGTTCGACCGGGGCAACCGGCTCGACAGGAGCAACCGGCTCGACCGGCGCGACTGGCTCGACCGGAGCGACCGGCTCGACCGGAGCAACGGGTTCGACCGGGGCAACCGGCTCGACAGGTGCGACGGGTTCGACCGGTGCCACGGGCTCGACCGGAGCAACTGGCTCGACTGGTGCCACGGGCTCGACTGGTGCGACCGGCTCGACCGGCGCGACAGGCTCGACTGGTGCCACGGGCTCGACCGGCTCGACCGGAGCCACCGGCTCGACCGGAGCAACTGGCTCGACCGGAGCGACTGGATCGACCGGGGCAACCGGCTCGACCGGAGCCACCGGCTCGACAGGTGCGACGGGTTCGACCGGTGCCACGGGGTCGACCGGAGCAACCGGCTCGACCGGGGCAACCGGCGCGACTGGCTCGACCGGCGCCACCGGCTCGACCGGAGCGACTGGAGCGACCGGCTCGACCGGACCAACAGGCTCGCCTGGTCCGACGGGGTCGACTGGAGCAACCGGCCCAGGCGGTCAGACCGGTGATCATGGTCATGGCAATAACGGCCACGGCAATGGACAGCAGGACGCGCCGGGCAATTCCGGGGACCATAACAATGCCGACAACAGCAGCCATCAGGGACAGGGCAACTCTTCCGGAGGCCAAGGCAACGGCGGTAATAACGCCAACGTCACGGCCAGCACGCTGGGGCTGACGGACACGGCGAAGTTCCTGCAGTCCGGCTCGCCCGACGGCAACAGTGATCCCGGCAAGCATGCGTCGTTCGGCCAACTGGTCGGCCTTGCGGCGACGTCGGTGACGACAGACCTGCTGAACGTCCTCAAGACAATCAGCGGATCTGGCAACAACCAGAACAAGCCTTCCGGAGCGAGCACGGATCTCACCTCGGATCAGACCAAGCCTGGCGCCGGCTACGCCAGCAACGACCACACCGTCAAGACGTCCCTGAAGGATCTCTTGAAGCCGCACGACTGAGTGGCGAATGGACCTGGACGGTAACCGGTCCAGGTTGGCGAACGGGCGCGCGGGCTTCGCTGGAAAGCGGAGCCCGCGCGCTTTTCATTCGTGCTCTGTCGGCTCGCGCAGCATCGTAGGGCATGCCTGGTACCAGGGTCAGCCGCCTGCAGGCGTGTCCGCTTCCGGCCCAGCCATGGCGACCATTCGCGGATTGAAAGCAACTTAAAGGAAGCCGCCAAAGTCTTAGATTTCCAAAACAATTTGGGCGAGTCCGGCGTCTCGATATTGACCGACGTCTGCTGCCCCGCTCCTCAGAATTTACCAAATCCTTCCTTAATAGTTTACAAATCGCTAATTTTCGATTTTACTAATGTATGGGTATAGAGGGTGCCCGCGGATCGCACGGTCGGGTGGCCGTGAGGTCTTGCAGGCGAGTTTGGGCAGGGATCTGGGTAGCAAGGCAATTTAGCGGAAGAACAAGGTGCGCTCATCGGGCGCGCCGTGAGACGCCGCGTCTATGTCTGTCCTCGGCGGAAGGCAGACGTTCCCATTCCGGAGTTCGCTCGCGAGTTTGCCGTCGAGGCGTCGGCGGCACGGGTGACGGGAGTGGGTATTGTGAATCAAGTGTTGTCGCGTGCGCCCCAGGGCGTTGAGCCACGGGTCGATGGGCGCCAAATTCATCCGCTGCCGGCCGCGGCAACCGGTCGCCCGAATGCGCGGACCGATGCGCGCCAGGCTGGCGCCTCAGAAATCCTTTTCGTCGACCCCTCTGTATCCGATCTCGGCACGATCCTCGCCAATCTGCGACCGGAGGTCGAGGCGATCGTGCTCGACGCCAACCGCCCGGCCGCGCGCCAAATGGCGCTGGCGCTCGAAGGCCGCGACGGCCTCGACGCCGTGCACGTCATCGCCCACGGCGCGCCTGGGCGGGTGAACTTCGCAGCGGGCGAATGGTCGGCCGAGACGCTCTACGACGACCAGGGCGATCTCGCTGCGATCGGTCGGGCGCTGGGCGGACTTGGCGAACTGCTCTTATGGAGCTGCAACGCCGGCGCTGGCGCGGCCGGAAGCAATTTCATCGACGCGCTGTCACGCGCGACGGGAACGCCAGTCGCGGCGGCGAACGACCTAGTCGGGTCGCAGACGCTGGGCGGCGACTGGAAACTAAACATTCGGACAGAGAACGCCGCGGCGCGGCCGCCGCTAACCCGGGGGGGCATCATGAGCTACGTAGCAGTTCTAGCGGCAATCGAGATCACCGTATCCGGCTTGGTTCCGAGCGGCTTGACGGCCGGCTCGACGACCTACTTCGTGGTGGACAGGGACCACGGCTCGATCGTTGGCAACATCAGTCTTCCGAACATGGCGAACAGGCCCTTCCGGATCACCGTCAAGGTGCCTGGCGGGTCGACGGGCCTCGACGTCGGCGTCTTCGACGAAGCCGGCAAGTTCACCTCGGCCGGTTTCACGGTGGATGTACCCACGCCTCCATCCGGCGCCGTCGGACCAAGGGGGTGATGTCGTGCTGAACCACACAATTCCCTTCCATAGCCCGGCCGCCGCGCGGCCGGGCTTCAGCCCATCAACACAGCAAGGTTCGCCCCAATACCCCCAGGGCGATCATGCCATGACGTCCGAAGTCGTGTTCATCGATCCCGCCGTCAGCGACATCAGCACCCTTCTGGCAGGGCTAAGGCCCGGCGTGCAGCCGGTGCTCCTCGATGCCACGCGGCCCGCGGCCGCGCAGATGGCGGCGGCCCTATCCGGCCGCCGGGGCCTTGCTGCGGTACACGTCATCTCCCACGGCGCGCCTGGACGTGTCGGATTCGCGGCGGGCGAATGGTCTGCTGAGACTCTGGCGCGCGACGCCGGTGAACTAGCTGCGATCGGCCGGGCCATGGCCGGGGACGGCGACCTGCGGCTGTGGAGTTGCGAGACGGGCCGAGGCTTGGCTGGTGAGGCGTTCGTCGATGCACTCGAGGATGCTACCGGGGTTTGCGTCGGCGCCACCAGCGCTTTGGTCGGCACGGCTGCCCTGGGTGGACAATGGGAGCTGGCGGGCAAGCAAAAGGCGCCGCTGACGACGACAGGGGTCGCGAACTATTCGGGCATATTGAGCGTGGAAATTACACTTAATGGGACGCTTGATACATCGGCGAATGTCGGAAAGATGTTCGCTGTTGAATACTATGTAACCAGTCCTTCCGGCGCTATTGTTGCCAGTTTCTCTCTTCCATCTGAGGCCGTTCCCCCTTTCATATCAGTTGCGGTTATACTGAACGTTCCTGTGAATGCGGCCTCAACAATATATACAATTACTGCTCTCGTCCCCCAGGCTGGGAACAACTCCAATCAAGATTTTACCCAAGTTGCTGCAGGAACCTTTACGGTTCCGGCTTCTGGCATTGGCACGGTGACGTTTGCCAATGCGGACACTACCAACAGCAACGGTGTCTTTGCGGTAACCACGTCATCTGCTGGAACAAACATTGGCCCCACAGGCGCCACGGGTTCGACCGGCGCCACAGGTTCGACGGGTGCCACAGGTTCGACTGGTGCAACCGGAGCTACAGGTGCGACCGGCAATACAGGTGCCACAGGTTCAACCGGAGCGACGGGTTCGACCGGCTCTACTGGTGCCACAGGTGCGACCGGCAATACAGGTGCCACAGGTTCAACTGGGGCTACAGGCTCAACGGGCGCGACCGGAGCAACCGGCGCCACAGGCTCCACCGGCTCCACTGGTGCCACAGGTGCGACCGGCAATACAGGTGCCACAGGTTCAACTGGGGCTACAGGCTCAACGGGGGCTACAGGCACAACTGGCGCGACCGGAGCAACCGGCGCCACCGGTGCAACTGGCGATACCGGAGCCACGGGCTCGACCGGAGCAACGGGTGCCACTGGCTCGACCGGTGATACTGGCGCGACAGGTTCGACTGGAGCAACCGGTGCCACGGGCGCAACTGGCGATACGGGCGCCACCGGAGCAACTGGAGCCACAGGTGCGACCGGCGATACGGGTGCCACCGGCTCGACTGGCGCGACCGGCGCCACAGGCGATACCGGCGCGACAGGATCGACTGGTGCTACAGGTTCAACTGGTGCGACCGGTGATACGGGTGCCACTGGTTCGACTGGAGCAACGGGCTCGACCGGTGCGACTGGCGATACCGGGGCAACAGGTTCGACTGGAGCAACGGGTGCCACGGGTGCGACCGGCGATACAGGTGCCACGGGCTCGACTGGAGCAACCGGAGCCACGGGTGCGACCGGCTCAACTGGCGCAACCGGTGCGACTGGCGATACGGGTTCCACCGGCGCCACGGGCTCGACCGGAGCCACAGGTGCGACTGGCGATACCGGTGCCACAGGCTCTACCGGAGCCACAGGTTCCACCGGCGCAACCGGCGATACCGGAGCGACGGGCTCGACTGGTGCTACAGGTTCAACTGGTGCAACCGGTGATACGGGTGCCACGGGTTCGACCGGAGCCACTGGTGCGACCGGCTCAACTGGCGCAACCGGTGCGACTGGCGATACGGGTTCCACCGGCGCCACGGGCTCGACCGGAGCCACAGGTGCGACTGGCGATACCGGTGCCACAGGCTCTACCGGAGCCACAGGTTCCACCGGCGCAACCGGCGATACCGGAGCGACGGGTTCGACCGGAGCTACCGGCGCCACAGGCGCGACCGGCGATACCGGAGCGACGGGCTCGACTGGAGCTACCGGCGCCACAGGAGCAACTGGTGATACGGGCGCCACAGGCTCGACCGGAGCAACCGGAGCCACGGGCGCCACCGGCGATACCGGAGCGACGGGTTCGACTGGAGCTACCGGCGCCACAGGTGCGACCGGCGATACGGGTGCCACGGGTTCGACCGGAGCAACCGGCGCGACCGGCGATACCGGAGCGACGGGCTCGACTGGAGCTACCGGCGCCACAGGAGCAACTGGTGATACGGGCGCCACAGGCTCGACTGGAGCAACCGGTGCCACAGGTGCGACCGGCGATACGGGCGCCACAGGCTCGACCGGGGCAACCGGCGCCACAGGTGCGACCGGCGATACGGGCGCCACAGGCTCGACCGGGGCAACCGGCGCCACGGGCGCCACCGGCGATACGGGCGCCACCGGCTCGACCGGAGCAACCGGAGCCGCGGGTGCCACCGGCGATACAGGCGCCACAGGCTCGACCGGGGCAACCGGCGCCACAGGCGCGACCGGCGATACGGGCGCTACAGGCTCGACTGGAGCAACCGGAGCCACAGGTGCCACGGGCGATACCGGAGCGACGGGCTCGACTGGAGCTACCGGCGCCACAGGCGCGACTGGAGATACAGGCGCGACTGGAGATACAGGCGCCACCGGCTCGACTGGAGCTACCGGAGCCACAGGCGCGACCGGCGATACGGGCGCCACAGGCTCGACCGGGGCAACCGGCGCCACAGGTGCGACCGGCGATACCGGAGCGACGGGCTCGACGGGAGCTACCGGCGCCACAGGAGCAACTGGTGATACGGGCGCCACAGGCTCGACTGGAGCAACCGGCGCCACAGGCGCGACCGGCGATACCGGAGCGACGGGTTCGACCGGAGCTACCGGCGCCACAGGAGCAACCGGTGATACGGGCGCCACCGGCTCGACTGGAGCAACCGGAGCCACGGGCGCCACCGGCGATACCGGAGCGACGGGTTCGACTGGAGCTACCGGCGCCACAGGAGCGACCGGCGATACGGGTGCCACGGGTTCGACCGGAGCGACCGGCGATACCGGAGCGACGGGCTCGACCGGCGATACCGGAGCGACGGGCTCGACCGGGGCAACCGGCGCCACAGGCGCGACCGGCGATACCGGAGCGACGGGCTCGACGGGAGCTACCGGCGCCACAGGCGCGACCGGTGATACGGGCGCCACAGGCTCGACCGGGGCAACCGGCGCCACAGGAGCAACTGGTGATACGGGCGCCACAGGCTCGACTGGAGCAACCGGAGCCACAGGTGCCACCGGCGATACCGGAGCGACGGGTTCGACTGGAGCTACCGGCGCCACAGGCGCGACCGGCTCGACTGGCGCGACCGGCGCCACAGGCGATACCGGCGCGACAGGATCGACTGGTGCTACCGGATCGACTGGTGCAACCGGTGATACGGGTGCCACTGGTTCGACCGGAGCAACTGGTGCTACGGGTGCAACCGGCGATACGGGCTCTACCGGAGCGACGGGCTCGACTGGTGCTACAGGCTCAACTGGCGCGACCGGAGCCACAGGTGCAACTGGCGATACGGGTGCAACCGGTTCGACTGGTGCAACCGGCGCCACGGGTGCCACAGGCGATACCGGAGCCACGGGCTCGACCGGAGCTACAGGTTCGACCGGCGCGACCGGCTCGACTGGAGCAACCGGCGATACGGGCGCTACGGGTTCGACCGGGGCCACGGGTTCGACCGGAGCAACCGGAACCACAGGTGCAACCGGCACCACGGGTGCCACTGGTTCGACCGGGGCGACCGGTGCCACTGGCGATACCGGAGCAACAGGTTCAACTGGGGCTACAGGCTTAACTGGCGCGACTGGAGATACAGGCGCGACCGGCTCGACTGGAGCAACCGGAGCCACAGGTGCGACCGGCGATACGGGCGCCACCGGTTCGACCGGAGCTACAGGTTCGACTGGAGCAACGGGTGCCACGGGTTCGACCGGAGCAACTGGAGCAACCGGCGCCACAGGTGCGACTGGCGATACGGGTGCAACCGGTTCGACTGGTGCAACCGGAGCCACAGGAGCGACCGGCGATACGGGCGCCACCGGTTCGACCGGAGCTACAGGTTCGACTGGAGCAACGGGTGCCACGGGTTCGACCGGAGCAACTGGAGCAACCGGCGCCACAGGTGCGACTGGCGATACGGGTGCAACCGGTTCGACTGGTGCAACCGGAGCCACAGGAGCGACCGGCGATACGGGCGCCACCGGTTCGACCGGAGCTACAGGTTCGACTGGAGCAACGGGTGCCACGGGTTCGACCGGAGCAACTGGAGCAACCGGCGCCACAGGTGCGACTGGCGATACGGGTGCAACCGGTTCGACTGGTGCAACCGGAGCCACAGGAGCGACCGGAGCAACTGGTGCAACCGGCGATACGGGCGCAACGGGCTCGACTGGAGCCACGGGTGCGACCGGGGCAACCGGTGCCACTGGCGATACAGGCGCCACCGGTGCAACCGGAGCCACGGGTGCGACCGGCGATACGGGCGCCACGGGCTCGACTGGAGCAACCGGAGCCACAGGCGCGACCGGTGATACCGGCGCGACAGGATCGACTGGTGCTACAGGTTCAACTGGTGCGACCGGTGATACGGGTGCAACGGGTTCGACTGGAGCTACCGGAGCCACGGGTGCGACCGGCGCTACAGGTGCAACTGGCGATACCGGCGCCACGGGTTCGACCGGAGCTACAGGTTCGACAGGCGCGACTGGAGCCACAGGCGCCACAGGTGCAACTGGCGATACCGGCGCCACGGGCTCGACTGGAGCTACAGGCTCGACCGGAGCAACCGGAGCCGCGGGTGCCACAGGCGATACCGGAGCCACGGGTGCCACCGGTGCGACTGGCGCAACCGGAGCCACAGGTGCGACCGGCGCTACCGGTGCGACTGGCGATACCGGAGCAACAGGTTCAACCGGAGCGACCGGCGCCACAGGTGCGACCGGTGACACCGGCGCCACGGGCTCGACCGGAGCTACAGGTTCAACAGGTGCGACTGGAGATACAGGCGCCACCGGCTCGACTGGAGCTACGGGCTCGACCGGTGCAACTGGCGATACCGGGGCAACAGGTTCTACTGGAGCGACGGGTGCCACGGGTGCGACCGGCGCTACAGGTGCAACTGGCGATACCGGCGCCACTGGTTCGACTGGAGCTACGGGCTCCACTGGCGCCACCGGCTCGACTGGAGCAACCGGCGCCACAGGTGATACCGGCGCGACAGGATCGACTGGTGCAACGGGTGCCACGGGTGCGGCCGGCGATACAGGTGCCACGGGCTCGACTGGAGCAACCGGAGCCACGGGTGCGACTGGCGATACCGGCGCAACGGGTGCCACTGGTTCGACTGGAGCAACCGGCGCCACGGGTGATACCGGCGCGACAGGATCGACCGGTGCTACAGGTTCAACTGGTCCAACCGGTGATACGGGTGCCACTGGTTCGACCGGAGCAACCGGAGCTACAGGCGCGACCGGCTCAACTGGGGCAACGGGTGCGACTGGCGCAACTGGCGATACCGGCGCAACGGGTGCCACTGGTTCGACTGGAGCAACCGGCGCCACGGGTGATACCGGCGCGACAGGATCGACCGGTGCTACAGGTTCAACTGGTGCAACCGGTGATACGGGTGCCACTGGTTCGACCGGAGCAACCGGAGCTACAGGCGCGACCGGCGCAACTGGGGCAACGGGTGCCACGGGTGCGACCGGAGCGACGGGCGCGACCGGCGCTACGGGGGCCACGGGCTCGACCGGAGCAACTGGCGCCATGGGTGCGACCGGTGATACGGGTGCCACTGGTGCGACTGGAGCTACGGGCTCGACCGGAGCAACTGGAGCAACGGGTGCCACGGGTGCGACTGGCGCAACCGGTGATACCGGAGCAACAGGTTCGACTGGAGCAACAGGTGCCACGGGTGCGACTGGCCATACGGGCGCAACGGGCTCGACCGGAGCAACTGGAGCAACCGGCGCCACAGGCGATACCGGCGCGACAGGATCGACTGGGGCTACAGGTTCAACTGGTGCAACAGGTGATACGGGTGCCACTGGTTCGACCGGGGCAACCGGTGCAACTGGTGATACCGGAGCCACGGGCGCAACCGGCGCTACCGGAGCAACAGGTTCAACTGGGGCTACCGGCGCCACGGGTGCAACGGGTTCGACCGGAGCTACAGGTTCGACAGGCGCGACCGGCTCGACTGGAGCAACTGGCTCGACCGGAGCAACCGGACCGAAGGGCGACACCGGGTCTAAGGGCGCGACAGGTGCCACTGGCGCAACCGGCTCGACCGGGGCAACCGGGCCTAAGGGCGACACAGGACCCAAGGGCGACACCGGACCCAAGGGCGCGACGGGTGCCACTGGCGCAACCGGCTCGACCGGGGCAACCGGGCCGAAGGGCGACACCGGACCCAAGGGCGCGACGGGTGCCACTGGCGCAACCGGCTCGACCGGGGCAACCGGACCGAAGGGCGACACCGGACCCAAGGGCGCGACGGGTGCCACTGGCGCAACCGGCTCGACCGGGGCAACCGGACCGAAGGGCGACACAGGACCCAAGGGCGCGACGGGTGCCACTGGCGCCACCGGCTCGACCGGGGCAACCGGCTCGACCGGGGCAACCGGACCGAAGGGCGATACCGGACCCAAGGGCGCGACGGGTGCCACTGGCGCAACCGGCTCGACCGGAGCAACCGGACCTAAGGGCGACACCGGACCCAAGGGCGCGACGGGTGCCACCGGCGCAACCGGCTCGACCGGAGCAACTGGACCGAAGGGCGATACCGGACCGAAGGGTGCGACAGGTGCCACTGGCGCAACCGGCTCGACCGGGGCAACCGGACCGAAGGGCGACACCGGGCCCAAGGGCGCGACGGGTGCCACTGGCGCAACCGGCTCGACCGGAGCAACCGGACCGAAGGGCGATACCGGACCCAAGGGCGCGACAGGTGTCACTGGCGCAACCGGCTCGACCGGGGCAACCGGACCGAAGGGCGATACCGGACCCAAGGGCGCGACGGGTGCCACTGGCGCAACCGGCTCGACCGGGGCAACCGGGCCGAAGGGCGACACCGGGCCGAAGGGTTCGACGGGTGCCACTGGCGCAACCGGCTCGACCGGGGCAACCGGACCTAAAGGCGACACCGGACCCAAGGGGGCCACGGGTGCAACCGGTGCCGCAGGCTCGACCGGGGCAACCGGGCCGAAGGGCGACACCGGGCCGAAGGGTTCGACGGGTCCGACCGGCACAACTGGTCCGACCGGACCCTCGGGCGGTCACAACGACTCGATCGTTCCGTCGACGACAACCCTGGTGACGCCCACCCCGAAGACCGCCAATGTCACGCCCGACTCGCTCGGCCTCAAGGATAGCTGGCAATTCCTGCAGCCGGGCTCGACCGGCAATGGCAGCGGCGGCCAGCCCTCGCTACACCACCTGATCGGCCTGGCGGCCGGCTCGGTGACGACCGATCTCCTGAATATCCTCAATACGATCAGGGGATTTGGTCACCAACAGAACCAGCCGTCCGGCGTGACTACGGACCAGACCTTGGATGCGACCAAGCACGGTACCGGCTACGCCAGCACCGACCACACCGCCAAGACGACCCTGAAGGATCTTCTGAAGCCGCATGAGTGAGCAAGACTGGCGAGAGACCACCGAAGGGAAACGCGCGAACGTCGCGGAAGAGCGAAGTTCGCGCGTTAAACATCCCGGGACACGGTTTGGCAGAAGAGTCGCGCGGCCGATCAATTCGGAGTACGATGGCAACATGATCGAAACCCTCGGCAGAGGCACTTCGGCCCGGGAATTGTCGAGTTCACTTGCGTGCCGGAAGACAAGTCCATGGTGAACATCCCCGTGAACGCCGAAATCCAAGCGGTCCCGATCCAAGCCGGTTCCGCGCAAGGCGACGCGGCGGGCGGCGAGAGCACTATGGCGCGGATCCCTGGCGGTCCGGCCGAATTTGACAAGATCGGGCCACGCCTCAAGGCGATGCTGCGCGCCGCCCGCTATCACGGCGTCGAGCTCGACCCGAACGAATTCAGGGCCGCGAGCGCGATTCCGGCCGCCGCCGATCTGTCGCAGTGGGCGCAGGACGCCGGCATGTGGTCGCGCGCCGTGCGCATCCGCTGGTCCCACCTCTTGCGTTTCCAGGAAGCCGGACCGGTCGTCCTGTTGTTCAACGATGGCGGCGCGGCTCTCCTCACCGGGGCGAGCGCCGAGCGGAACATCGTCTTCCTGAAAAGTGCGGATGCACCCGACGATGGTGAAGCCGTCGCCATCGACGAGTTGCGGCTGTCGCAGGTGTGGACGGGCGAGGCATTGCTGCTGCGCGCCACACGATCCTATGTCGCGGCGGATGCGCCCTTCACCCTTCGCTGGCTCGCCGAACTGGTGCGGCTCGAAAGCCACGCCCTGCGCGATATCACCATCGCCTCGTTCACGCTGAGTGTCCTGACCATCCTGCCGCCGCTTATCGTCATGACGGTGGTCAACAAGGTGCTGCAGTTCAACAGCGTCTCGACGCTGGTGCTGTTGTCGGCGGTGATCGCCGTGGTTTTCGCCTATGAGACACTGCTTGGCCATGCACGGCGGCTGATCATCAATGTCGTCGGCGCCCGTCTGGACACCAAGTTGCAGCTGCACGTCTTCAGCCGGCTGTTACGCCTGCCGCTCGACTATTTCGAACGGCATCCGGCCGGCGAGACGATGTATCACCTCGCCCAGGTCTATCGCATCCGCGAGTTCCTGACCGGAAAACTCCTCAGCACGTTCCTGGATATGATCACGCTGTGCGTGCTGGTACCGGTGATGTTCTACATCAACGCCTCCCTCGCCTGGATCGTGCTGGCCTGCGCCGTGGTGATCCTGCTGATCATCCTCGCCTTCCTCAGGCCGCTGCGCGGCAGATATCAGCGGGTGGTCGACGCCGAGACCTGGAAGTCGGCGGCGCTCGGCGAAACGGTCGTCGGAATCAAAACGGTGAAGGCGCTCGGTCTCGAGCCGCAGCGCAAGGCGCTCTGGGATGAGCGGGTGGCCGAAGCGGGAAAGGCGCGTCTCGCCTTCGGACAGCTGGCAAGCTGGCCGCAGACCCTGGTCACGCCGATCGAACGTGTGATGGTGCTCGGCACCATGCTGATCGGCGCCTATCTCGCGATGAACGACCGCACCGGCTACATGGTCGGCGGCTTGTTCGCCTTCATGATGATCGCCCAGCGTGTGGCCCAGCCGCTGGTTGGCCTGGCCCGGCTGGTTGAAGACTACGAGGAGGTCGGTGCCGCGATCGGCGAGGCAGCGTCGGTCCTGAACCGGCCGCTGGAGAGCAGTTCGAATTCCGCCGGCCTGAGACCCAAGCTGGTCGGCGAGGTCGTGTTCAGCGACCTGACCTTTAGCTATATCGCCACCAAGACACCGGCGCTCGACCGGGTCAGCTTCCATATTCCCGCCGGCAGCATGTTTGGCATTGTTGGGCGCAGCGGGTCGGGAAAATCGACGGTCGCCCGCCTCCTGCAAGGGATCAACCGCGACTACAGTGGGTTCCTCAAGCTTGATGGCGTCGACCTCAAGGAAATCAACCTGCGCCATTTGCGCCAAGGGCTTGGTGTGGTGCTGCAGGACAACTTTCTGTTCCGCGGATCGATCCGCGACAACATCATCGCCGGGCGCCCGGGCCTGACCCTTTCCGACGCCATGCGCGCCGCGCACCTCGCCGGCGCCCAGGAATTCATCGAGCGGATGCCGAATGGCTACGACACCTACATCGAGGAAGGTTCGCCCAATCTATCAGGCGGTCAAAAGCAGCGGCTGGCGATCGCGCGCGCGCTCATCCACGATCCGACCATTCTCATCCTCGACGAGGCGACCAGCGCACTCGACCCGGAGAGCGAGGCGGTTGTCAGCGCCAACCTCATGCGCATCGCCAGCGGGCGCACGATGATCATCGTTTCGCACCGGCTCGCCTCGCTGACCGAGTGCGACAACATCCTCGTCATGGATCAGGGTAAGGTCCTCGACGTCGCGCCGCATGCGACCTTGCTCGAACGATGCGCGCTCTATCGCCAGTTGTGGTCGCAGCAGAACCGGCACCTCGATGGCCGCCACGGCCGCCCCGTCGCCGTCCCGCCGCGGCTGGTTTGATCATGTCGCGCGCCTCATATTCGCATCAGGTCCGGTAACCCATGAGCAGCACCTCTCTCACCGCCCTTCCCGCTCGGTGGCACCGGATGGAAACGAGAGATCCGACGACGCCGGCCATACTCGAGTTCCAGTGGCCGTCGACGGCTGTCGCCAATGCGCCTATTCCGCGGGCGGCGCGCGGCATCGTCTGGATCGTTTCCAGCCTGGTCATCGCGCTGATCGCCCTGGCGGGTCTGATACCGGTCGATCAGGTGGTGACGACCAGAGGGCTGGTGGTCTCGCAATCCCCCAACATCGTCGTGCAACCGCTGGAGACAGCGATTGTCCGCTCGATCGAGGTGCGGGAAGGACAGCGCGTCCAGGCCGGCCAATTGCTTGCCCGCCTCGATGCGACCTTTTCCTCGGCCGACCAGGCGGCACTGGCGATGCAGGTCTCGACACTTGAAGCCGAGGTGGCGCGGTTGAAGGCGGAGGCCAGCGGCCAGGCGTTCACCTACAACGGCCTCGACCCGAGTTGGACCCTGCAGGTGTCGATATTCGAGCAACGCAAGGCGGTCTACGACGCGAAGGTGGAGAATTTCGAACGCCAGCGCGACGAACTCAGCTCGGTGATTTCGCGATCGCAATCCGATGCCGACGGCTACCGGCAGCGGCTGACGGTCGCCGACTCGATCGAACAGATGCGCAGGCAGCTCGAGGCAAGGCAGGTGGGGAGCCGCCTCAACACGCTCCTGGCCGAGGACAACCGCGCGGAAATGTCCCGGGCGCTCGGCAATGCCGAGCAGACCGCGGAAGCCGCCAAACGCCAACAGGCAGCGGTGGCCGCCGAGCGCGACGGCTACATTCAGGGCTGGAGGGCTGAAGTCTCGCAGAGCCTGTCGGAGGCAAGCACGCGGATCTCCGACGCCCGCGAACTTCTCAACAAGGCAAAGCTTCGAAACCAGTTGGTCGAGTTGAAGAGCCAATCAGACGCCATCGTTCAATCGGTGGCAAAAGTCTCCGTCGGCTCGGTCATGCAGTCAGGGGAGCGCTTTATCACGCTGGTGCCGGCCGACGCGCCCCTCGAGATCGAGACAAACATCGTTGGCAGGAGCAGCGGTTTTGTGCATGTCGGCGACCCGGTGGTCATCAAGTTCGACACCTTCCCCTATTCGCAATACGGCCTCGCCCACGGAACTGTGCGGGCACTCAGCCCAGATTCCTTCTCGGCACAGGAGCAAGCGCGCGATCCGAACAGTTCCCTGGCCATGTTGCCTTCCGACGCCGAGCCATTCTATCGCACGCGGATCTCCATCGACCAGGTCGCCCTCCACGGCGTTCCCGCCGGTTTCGCAGTCAGCCCCGGCATGCCGGTGACCGCCGACGTAAAGGTCGGCCGGCGCACGATACTCAAGTACCTTCTCGGCGTCATGCTCCCGATCGGCCAGGAGGCGATGCGGGAGCCTTAGAGTACTGGAGGAATCAGAGGCTCGGATCGATGACAATCCTGGATCGGCTGACTGGTCTGGCCTTCCCGGCGGCGGTGTTGCGTCGGGCGATCCAGCTTGCTGACAGCGGCAAGGCCGCTGAAGCCTTTCCGCTTATGGCGAAAGCGGCGCGCGCGGGGATCGTTGACGCCGAGTACCGGGTCGCGCGTTGCTATCTGGAAGGCGCCGGTGTGCCACCGAGCCGTATGGAAGGCGCGCGATGGCTGCTGCGGGCGGCGAACCACGGGAGCGCGGATGCGCAGGCGCTTCTCGCCGCGCTCTACGTCACCGGGCTGGTGACGGCGGAAGCCGACGGCAAGGGACCCTCGGAGCACTTGTTCAAACCTGATTCCCCGGGAAAACCAGACTTCACGGCCGCTTTCGACTTTGCCACCAAGGCGGCCGAGGCAGGCTCGGCCACGGGACAGGCGATCCTCGGTTATATGCTTACCAGCGGCCCCGCATCGATGCGCGATGTCGATGCCGCACACCGCTGGTACGAGAAGTCGGCTGCTGCCGGCTGCGCCGAAGGGTGCCTTGGCTTTGCCCTGTCGCTGGCCCGCCGCGGCAAACGCGAAAACAGAGTTCGGATTGCGGAAGAGGTAAGGCGTGCGGCCGACGCCGGCCTGCCGACCGCGACCTATCTTCTTGCGGTCCTTACCGAGCACGGGCTCGGCGTAGCAAGCGACATGGCAGCAGCCGCTCAACTGTATCGGGCTGCTGCAGAGAAGGGCCTGCCCTCCGCCCAGTTCCGGTTGGGACTGGCACTGATCGACGGTGCACTCGTCGGCCAAGATGTCGCTGCCGGGGAGGCATGGATGCGGCGTGCTGCCTTGGCCGGCAATATCGAGGCAGCCTATATGTTGGGCGATCGCTATGCCAAGACGCAGCGGCCGGACTTTGCAGAAGCCGCGAATTGGTACCGGCGGGCGGCCGAAGCGGGCCACCAAGCCGCTGCCCGCGCTTTGGCCTCGCTCTATTTGACGGGAAATGGTGTGGCTGAGGATGTCGAGGAAGGAGCGCGCTGGCTGCGCTCTTCCGCAAATGGCGGCAATCAGCAGGCACAGACAGACCTCGCCAATCTTATCCTCGGAGGGGCCGGCGAGCCGGACGACGGTGCGAGCGTTGCCGGATGGTTCGAGGCGGCCGCATCATCGGGCGACCTCATCGCGGCATTCAACCTTGGGCTCTGCTTCGCCAAGGGCGTCGGCGTTCGCCAGGACGAGGGGCAAGCGGCACACTGGCTGCGGCGCGCCGCCGAAGGCGTCGCCGAGGCACAATATATGTATGCCCGCCTCCTTCAGGATGGACGCGGCGTGGCGGCCGACCCAACTCAGGCCCGCGTGTGGTTTGCGCGGGCGGCCGACGCCGGCGTGCTCGACGCACGTGTGGCGCTCGCAGAGATGCTGCTCAATGGGCGCGGCGGCATGCCCGAGCCCGAGGCTGCAATGCAGCTGTTTGAGCAGGCCGCCGCCGACGGTCACGCCGGGGCGATGTTTGCGATTGGCGCGCTGTACGGAGCCGGGCACGGCCTGCCGGTCGATCAGGCGGCGGCGCAGAAATGGTACGCCGCCGCTGCCGGACGCGGGCATAGCCAAGCCCAATTCATGCTCGGACGTTATCTCTTGAAAGGCCTCGCCGGGGAGTGCGACCCGGCTGCCGCTCGCCTTTGGCTCGAACGCGCGGCTGCGCACGGGATCAGTGAAGCCGCCGACGAACTGGGGGCTGCGGGCACGGCGGCGCCATGAGCCATATGCTGGTTTCGACGCGGGAGTGGGTTCAGTAAGTTTGCACCACGGCGGATCCACGCACCCCAACTTCCTTCATAGGCGCGCTCAATGAACGATCCGAGTGCGGGAAAGCGCGCCTACGACCCTCAGCAGCTGGAGCCCATGCTGATAGCGAGACAGCATGCGGGCGACGTCGATGGCATGGTCGCGCTGTTCGAGGCGGATGCCGTGATCGACTGCGGCGGCGGACGTTTTCTGCGCGGCCATGAAGCCATTCGTGACTACTATGCCGAGATCGTTACGTCCGGACGGAAGTTTGCGGTCGGAGAACAGCGGCCGGCGCTCATTTGCGGCGACCTTGCCCTCACCTCGACCCGACTTCCCGACGGCGACGTCACCAGCGAGGTTGCCCGGCGGCAGGCCGACGGCTCCTGGCTTTGGGTGATCGACCGCTATTCCGTCGCTTGGGATTAGGCCTTCCGGGAAAACCGGCCGGCCACGTCACCACGGGCGCGTCAACACACTGCGGCCGTCATGGCCGCAGTCCTTGCGTTCGGCAATCCGGGTGCGGCTACCGCCGCAGCGCGTATACGTCCGCCATGGTTTCGCCGGGGACCGGCAGCGCCATGTCGTCGTCCAGAAGCCGCGTGATCCTGGCAAAGCCGGTGAATGCCTTCCTGGCCTCCTCCGCCGACATCTGCCCCGACAAAGCTGCCGAGCAGCAATTCAGCGCGCACTGATACACTGGCCCGCGTCGTCCCGTCGGCCATTTACGCAAGAAAACCATCGCCTCTGCGACACTATCCACTTCTTCTACAGGATGTCCCTGCCCGCGCGAGATCCGCACGGGCGCAAAGAAATGCAGGTAGTCCATCGTTTCCTCCCGGTCGATCGCGATGCCGCCCGATCGAACCTTATGAAACGCACAGTCTTGCGGTTGGTTCCATACAGAAAACAGAACCTTTAAAAAATCTTTTGGTCGATGGTCGCCAGCTAAACCGTGGGGAAGTGGCAGGCCACTTTGCGGCCGGGTCGATACTCCCTCAGCTCCGGCCGTTCCGTGCGGCATCGATCGACCGCGATCGGGCATCTTGGGTGGAAACGGCAGCCGGATGGCGGCTTGAGCGGGCTCGGCACATCGCCAGTGAGGATGATGCGCTTGCGCGTCCCGCTGGGCGTGGTCTCAACGACCGGAACCGCCGAGATCAGCGCCTGGCTGTAGGGATGGGCTGATGTCGCGAACACCTCCTCGGCCGGCCCTTCCTCGACGATCGAGCCGAGATACATGACAGCGATGCGGGTCGACACCTGGCGCACCACCGACAGGTCGTGGGCGATGAAGATGTAGGTGAGGTTCAGCTTCTCCTGCAGATCGGCAAGCAGGTTGACGATCTGCGCCTGCACCGAGACGTCGAGTGCGGAGACCGGTTCATCCAGCACGACCAGATCGGGATTGAGCGCGATGGCCCGCGCGATGCCGACCCGCTGGCGCTGGCCGCCGGAGAATTCGTGGGGATAGCGCATGACATGGTCCGGCAGCAGGCCGACGAGCTCGAACAATTCCGCGACACGCGCGGTGATCTCGCGCGAGGAAAGCTTGCCGTGGATGCGCAGCGGCTCGGCCACCAGATCGCCGACGCGCCGGCGCGGATTGAGCGAGGCCGACGGGTCCTGGAACACCATTTGCAGGCGCCGCCGCAGCGGCCTCAGTTCGGACAGCGATTTCGAGGTGATGTCCTCGCCTTCGAACAGCAGCTCTCCGTCGGATATGTCGTAGAGCCTCACCAGGCAGCGCGCCAGCGTGGACTTGCCGCAGCCGGATTCGCCGACCAGGCCGACCGTCTCGCCGCGCCGCACGGTCAGCGAAACATTGTCAACCGCATGGACGGTTCGCTTGCCTTCGGCGGAGAAACGGGTGCCGATCGAGAAGCGCTTGCCGAGTGAACGCGTTTCGAGGATTGGGCTGTCGGTCATCGGTCCGCTCATGCCTGCGCCACCCGGAAGCACGCCGCGGCGTGAGTGCCGATGCCAAGCTCTGGCCTGTCGGTCACGCAGGGCTCGTAGTGCACCGGGCATCGCGGGCCGAAGGCGCAGCCCTGCGGCAATCGGAGCAGCGATGGCGGCGAACCGGGAATGGCCGGCAGGCGGCGCGGCTTTTCACCGGTCAGCGGCGGGATCGAACCCAGCAGCGCACGCGTATAGGGATGTCGTGGGTCGGAAAACAGTTCCATGCGGCTGCCACGTTCCACCACGCGGCCGGCATACATGACCATCACCCGGTCGGCGAGTTCGGAGACCACGCCCATGTCGTGCGTGATGAAGACCACAGCCGATTTGTGCGTCGCGCGCAGCTTGCGCACGAGGTCGAGAATGCCGGCCTGCACCGTGACGTCGAGCGCCGTGGTCGGCTCGTCCGCCACCAGCAGCGCCGGATTGCAGGACAAGGCCATCGCGATCACCGCGCGCTGCCGCATGCCGCCGGAAAGCTGGTGCGGGTAGCGCGACATCGCCTCGTGCGGATTGGGAAAATTCACCTCGGCCAGCAGTTCTTCGACGCGCACCATCGCCTTGGCTTTGCTGATATTTTGGTGCGCGCGGATCTGTTCGGCGATCTGCCAGCCGATCGTGTAGACCGGCGTCAGCGCCGTCATCGGATCCTGGAAGATCATCGCGATCTCGTTGCCGCGCAGCCGCCTCAGCTCCCGCGCCGGCAGCCCCACCAATTCACGGCCCTTGTAGCGGATCGAGCCTTCGATGCTGGCGTTCGGATCGGTGATGAGGCCCATCACCGCCAGCAGCGACACCGTCTTGCCGGACCCGGATTCGCCGACGACGCCGAGGATCTCGCTTTCCTCGAGATCGAAGGAAACGCCATCGATCGCCCGCACCAGACCGTCATTGGTGCGGAAGGATACTTTGAGGTCGCGCACCGACAGTATCATGATGTCCTCAGGCGCGGATCGAGAAGGATGTAGACGAAATCGACGACCGCATTGGCGATGACCACGAACACGGACGCATACATCACCGTTGCCATGATCATCGGCAGGTCGAGATTCTGCAGCGCGTCATAAGTGAGCTTGCCGATGCCGTGCAGCCCGAACACCACCTCGGTCAGCAGCGCCGAGCCGCCCACCAGCGCGCCGAAGTCCAGGCCGAACAAGGTGACGAACGCGATGAGCGATGTGCGCAAGGCATGGCGCAGCAGGATGCGCGTCTCCGACAGGCCCTTGGCCCTGGCCGTGCGGATAAAGTCCTCCTGCAAGGATTCGATGATAGCGGCGCGCAGCACGCGCCCGTAAATGCCGATGTAGAGAATGGCCAACGTGATCCAGGGTATGACCAGCGTCAGGAACCAGCCTTTGGGATCGTCGGAGAAATTCTTGTAGCCAAGCGGCGGGACCCATGAGAATGCCCAGCTGTCGTGGTAGCGGCTCTGAGTGATCAGGTTCATCACCTCGCCCAGCCAGTAGACCGGCATGGAGATGCCGAGCAGGCCCAAAGCCATCAGCAGCTTGTCCAGCCAGCTGTCGCGGGTGGCGGCGGCAACGATGCCGATGATGATGGAGACAACCACCCAAAGGATCGCCGCCCCGAACACCAGCGAGAGCGTGACGGGGATCGAATCCATCACCGCCGGCACCACCTTCCAGCCGCGATTGACGAAGGAGGTCAGGTCGCCGGTGACGAAGATCTTCTCCATCATCTTCACATATTGCACGTAGAGCGGCCGGTCGAAGCCGAAATTGTGGCGCACCGCTTCCAGCACTTCGGCTGTTGCATTGCGCCCGGCGATGCGCGCCGCCGGGTCGGCGCCCGGCGTCGCGAAGAAGATCAGGAAGACGATGACCGAGATACCGAACATCACGAACAGCATCTGACCGAAACGGCGCAGGATGGCATAGATCATCAGTCGCGCCCCAACCGAACCTTGGAGCGCGGGTCGAGCGCGTCGCGCAGGCCGTCGCCGAAGACATTGAGCGCCATGACGGACACCGCGATGGCCAGGCCCGGCACCAGCGCCACCAGCGGCCTGGTGTAGAGCAGCGCCTGCCCGTCCTGGATGATGGTGCCCCAACTCGCGGCGGGCGGCTGCACGCCGATCGACAGGAAGGAAAGTGCAGATTCCGTCAGCATGTTCAGCGCCATCATCAACGGTACGAAGACGATGAGCGTGGTGGTGATGTTGGGCAGGATATCGCGCCACAGGATGCGCCATCCCGGCACGCCGAGATTGATCGCGGCCAGCACAAATTCGCTGTGGCGCAGTGACAGCACCTGCCCGCGTATCGGACGCGCCACATAGGGCACATAGACGATGCCGATGATGATGACCGGCAACCATAGGCTGCCGGACTCGATATCGATCGGCCCGATCCTGATGCCTTGCGCGATGGTGACGATGGAAAGCGAAATCGCCAGCAGATAGATCGGGAAGGCCCACAGGACATCCAGCAGGCGCGACAGCACCGTATCTGTGATGCCGCCGAAATAGCCTGCGATCAATCCCGCCGCCGTGCCGATGATCAGGGTGAAGATGGTGGCCGCACCGGAGATCAGCAGCGAGCTCAGCCCGCCATAGAGCATTCGGGCCATGACATCGCGCCCCTGGCTGTCGGCGCCGAGGAAATAATTGCCGAGCCGCCAGGTCGGACCGAGCGGCGTGTAGCCGAGCCCCAGCCCCTCGGTCGATTGTTCCATCACCGGAACGTCGGCGCCGTCGATCTGGATGACGGCGTCGAGCGTCGAGGCGAAGGGGTCCACGCCGGCCCACTTCGCGTAGAGAGGCGCGCTGAGGCAGGCCAGCACGATGAGGAGGAACACGGCCAGGGATGCCATGGCAGCCCTGTCCCTTGCCAGCTTCGCAAACGCGACGGCCCAGGGCCCTCGCGTCTTGCGCGGCATGGCGACGGCTTGGTTCGACACGGACGTGCCCTCCGCAGTTCGTTACTGCACCCAGGACTGGGTGATCATCCAGTTGAACTGCCGGTTGAACTTGAAATTGCCAACCCGTTTGCTGACGAAGTCAAGCCGCTTCGGCGTGAAGAGACCGACTGCCGGCGCCTTGTCCGTGACCTGCTTGTCGATTTCGGCCCACATTTTGTCTGCGGCCTTCTGGTCGGTCACGCCGAGATCCAGCGCCTTTTGCATCTTGGCGTCGATGTCCTTGTCGCAGAAGCCGGCGATGTTGATCGAGGCATCCGAACCTTCACGGAAGGAGGCGCAGCTGAACAGGATGTTCAGGAAGTCGGAAGCCGCAGGATAGTCCTTGTACCATTGGGTGACCGACATCTGCACCTTGTTGTTGGTGTTCTGGATGTAGGTGAACTGGATGTTGGACGAGATCGGCTTGACGTCGGCGACATAGCCGATGGTGGTCAGCACGCTCTGCAGATAGACGCCGATCGACCGCGAAATGGCGGTGTCCTCGACGATAATGGTCACCTTCTGGCCCTTGGTGCCCGATTCCTCAACGAGTTGCTTTGCCTTGTCGAGATCCGGCGCCGACCATTTGGCACCTGGGTTCTTGGTGAAGGGGCAATAGTCCTCATGGCCGGGGAAGTCCGGCGGCAGGATCTGACAGACCGGCGAGGCCAGCACCTTGCCACCGAACAGCTTGACCAGCGTGTTGCGATCGATCGCATAGGCAACGGCCTGGCGCGCCTTTTCATTGTCGAACGGCGCGAGACGGTTGTTCAGGGGTGCATACCACCACGCCGAAAGCGGCGAGATGTGCAGCTGGTCCATGGACTTGCTGCCAAGTTCGCCCAGGCGGTCGCTCGGCAGCGCATCGAACATCCAGTCCGCTTCGCCGTTCTGGATCGCCGTCACGGCCGCTTCCTCGGACAGGCCGAAATCATACTGGACGACATCCGGGTAGCCGTCAGGTTGCGCTTCCTCGCTCCACTGCTTGAAGTTCGGGTTGCGCGACACCGTCATGCCCTTGTTGGGGTCGAAGGCGGAGATCATGTAGGCGCCGGTGCTGGGAATGGGCTTGGAGCCCATGTCTTCGGCGGGCGTATCCGCCGGCAACACCACGGCATGCGGCAAGGCAAGCTTGTAGAGTATCTCTGCGTCGGGCTTGGTGAGATTGAGGGTGATAGTACCGGCCGCTTCATCGCCGACGACACCGCCGTCCAGCGTGCAGTTCTTGGTATCGGCCAGGCATTTGTCGGCGCCGACAATGCCGGCATAGAAGGTGCCGGAAGTCGGCCCGGAAACCTTGAAGATGCGCTGGAAGGAGGCGACGACGTCCTTGACGCCCATATCCTGGCCGTTGGAGAACTTGATGCCCTTGCGCAGCTTGAAGGTGAAGGTCTTGCCGTCATTGCTGACCTGCGGCAGCGCCTCGGCCAGATCGGGGACGATGGTGAAGCCGTCCATGCCCTCGGCCTTGCGGAAGGCCACCAGGCCGTCATAGATCGGCTGGTACATCTGCCAGCCCTGGTCGGTATAGTTGATGTGCGGATCGAGCGTTCCCGCCGCGGAGCGGGCCAGAAGGCGGATGGTGCCACCTCGGTGCTCCTTGAGATATTCAGCCTGTGCCGGAGCGAGCCACGTGCCGGCCAGCAGTGCCGCGGCTGATGCGGCCAAAAGCAGTTTCTTCATGTCTTGGTTCCCCTTTTCTCAGTTGTCGTTGTCGTCCAGGAAGTCGCCCACCACCCGCATGCACGCGTCCTGCTCTTCGACATGCGGCATGTGGCTGGAATGCTCGAATATCTCCCAGCGCGATCCCTTGATGCCGTCCTTGAAGGGCTGCACGGTCGCGGGCGTCGCCTCGTCGTAGCGTCCGGAGATGATCAGTGTCGGAACATCGACGGCCTGCAGCCGATCGATGATACTCCAGTTCTTCAGCGTTCCGATGACATGGAACTCGTTCGGCCCGTTCATCAGATGATAGACAGTGGGGTTGCGCACGACCTGGTCGAAGGTCTCCGTCACCTCCGGTGGAAAAGGCACGACCCGGCAGACATGCCGCTCGTAGAACACCATCGTCGCTGCCTGGTAGGCCGGATCTTCCGTCGTGCCGGCCTGCTCGTGCCGGGTCAGTGTCTCCTGCACGTCCCCGGGGAGGTCGGCGCGCAACCGGTTGGCCTCTTCGACCCAAAGCTTCATCGAAGCCGGCGAGTTGGCGATGGTCAGCGACTTCAGGCCATTGGGCCGCGTTACCCCATACTCGGCGCCCAGCATGCCGCCCCAGCTCTGACCTAACACATGGAAGCCTGCGCGGATGCCGAGATGATCGACGAGATTTTCCAGCTCGTCGATGAAAAGCCGTGGCGTCCAGAAATCGGCGCCTTTCTCCGGCAGCAAAGTGGAATTGCCGCAACCCAACTGGTCGTAGTGGATGACGGCGCGGTCCCGTCGGGCGAGATGCTTGTAGGCATCGACGTAGTTGTGGGCGGCGCCCGGCCCGCCATGCAGGATCACCACCGGGGGCTTGTCGGCATCGAGATCGCCAGAAATACGATACCAGGTCTCGTAACTGCCGAACGCGGCTCGTCCCTCTTTGCTAGCGACCTCTGACGACATCCCGGTTCCCATCACGTTTGAACGCATTTCGTTTCTGTCCCCGACAGCAGGCGCCTAGTTCAGCCTGGTCTGCACCCACTCTTCCAGCATCTGCACGCCGAACGCCGTGGCGCCTTCGCGGCCGAGCGGACGGTCCGCGTCGGCCATTTCCTTGCCGGCGATGTCGAGATGCACCCAGGGACGATCCTCGGTGAAATGGCGCAGGAACGCCGCCGCGTAAGGCGCGTCACCGTCTTCCATGTCCTTGGCGTGGTGCCGGATGTCAGCGAAGGGCGATTGCAGGCCCTCGTCATAGGCCTTGTCGAGCGGCAGTTGCCAGAACCGCTCGCCAACCGTTTCCCCCGCAGCGATCATCTGCGACGCGATAGCATCGTCGGTGCTGAAAAGACCTGCAAAGATCGATCCCAGGCCGCGCATCACCGAATAGGTCAGCGTCGCCAGATCGACGATCACCGACGGGTTGAAGCGCGAGGCGGCATAATAGAGACAATCGGCCAGGATCAGGCGCCCTTCCGCGTCCGTGTCGAACACCTCGACCGTCTGTCCTGACGCCGTGGTGACGATGTCGCGCGGCTTGAGCGCGGTGCCGGACGGCATGTTCTCGGCAATGCCGAGAACGCCGACGGCATGCACCGGGCTGCCTTGCCGGGCAAGCGCGATCAGCAGGCCGACCACGGCGGCCGCGCCGCCCATATCGGCCTTCATGTCGAACATCTGCTCGCCGCGCTTGATGCAGAGGCCGCCGGAGTCAAAACACACGCCCTTGCCGACGAAAGCCATCGGTTGGGAAGGAGCGCCCTTGCCGCGATAGCGCAGCACCGCGACGCGCGGCGGCCGCACCGACCCGGAACCCACGGCCAGGATCGCGTTCATGCCGAGCTCCTTCAGCCGCGATGGATCGAGTATCTCGACGTCGATGCCGGCTTCGCGCAGCGGCTCCAGATGATCGTGGAAATTGTCGGGGTGGAGATGGTTCGGCGGCAGGTTGACCAGCGTGCGCGCATATTCAACACCGTCCGCGATGGCATTGATCCGCGCCAGTGCCGGGGTCAGATCCGCGCTGCTTGCTCCGACCAGCTGTACCCGCAAGGTCCGGTCCGCTCCCGCCCCCTGGCGCCGGTTGCGCATGTCGAAACGATAGCGCCGCAGCCGCATGCCCAGCGCGACGCGCGCCAGGATCTCGGCTGCGGGCAGGTCAATGCCGTCAATGGGGTCGAGGACAAGCGTCGCGGCGCACTCGCACTTGCCTTCCAGATGCGCGGCAAGCAAACCGCCGGCGCGCGCCAGTGACAGGGCGGTTACGGCCTCGGCCTTGCCAAGGGCCAGGACGATCACGCGCCGGGCCGACACGCCCTGGGGGGCAATAAGATCGATGCACGTGCCGGATTCGGCCAAGGTGGCCGGGTCGGAGCAGGCACGCGACAGGATCCCGCTCACATCAGCGTCCAGTGCCGCTGCCCGCGGGCCAAAGCCTGTCTGGGCAGTTCGCAAGATCACGACGACAGCGGTTTCCGAGGAAATCCCGTCCGCCGTTTCAAAGACCGGCACTGGCGATTGAGGCATAGACTGGCATTCTCCCATTTGCTGACGACTCCGGCCTCGGCTCAGCGTGCATCGCTTCGCCCGCCAATGGCTAAACCTGTTGCCGGTCTCTGCCCTTGGTGGAATGGTGCCGGAGGCCCCAAAAAATCGTTTTCTGATGGCGACTTAGTCGCTCTTGCCTTTTGGGTAGCGCCGAACAGGCCAGGCGATCAAACGCCAATTTCGCCCAAGTCGATTGACAAAAACTCAACTGACAATTCATGATCGGCCAATGGCCCTACCTTCACTCAATGGCATGCGCGCTTTCGAGGCCGCCGCACGTCTCGGCAGCATCAAGGATGCAGCCGAAGAGCTGCACCTGACACCCTCGGCCATCAGCCGCCATATCCGTGCACTCGAAAGAAATCTCGGCCAGGATCTGTTCGAACGCGGCTTTCGCCAGATAACACCGACCATCAGGGGCTCCTACTATGCGCGTAGCCTCTCCGAAGCGTTCGAGGCCATCTGGCGCGCCACCGACGACGTCAGCCTCGCCGATGGCCCAAGCCACGGCAGGACCCAACGCGTCCGGGTCTTGTGCGTCCCGGCGGTCCTGAACCTTTGGCTGGCGGACCGGTTGCCGAACTTTCGCAAGCTGCATCCGACCGTGGAGCTGGAGATCTCGACGTCAGGCAAGCGCGCCAACTTCGATTTGGCCATTGTCGACGAGTTCGTCTACAAGGCCGGCCCGGCCCTGACGCTTTTGATCCCGCTGGTTCTGACGCCGGTCTGTGCGCCCTCATTGCTCGATGGGCCCGTGCCGCTGCGATCGCCCGCCGATCTGGTCAACCATCATCTTATCCACGAATGCGAGAGCATGAGATGGAAGCGTTGGCTGGAGCAGGAAGGCGTTTTGGACACGACGCCGAAATCCAGCACGACGCTGGATGACTGTACGCTCATCATGCGCGAGGCAATCAATGGCGCCGGAATTGCGCTCGCCGATACGATGATGGCGCAGGATCTGCTGCAGCAAGGCAAACTTGTCGCGCCGTTTCAGGCCCGCCATACCTATCCGGCCGGCATCTACCTGCATCAGCGCCGCAGCATCGGCAACAAGCCGGGCACCGGCCTGTTTCAGGACTGGCTGTTGTCGGAAGTCGAGGACCACAAGCGGGTCATGGCCATCGCCTAGGCGAGAAGCGGCACCCGAATTCGAATCACCAGAACTGTTGGTATCCAACAGCGGCCCACCATTGCGACCCCTCGATAATCGCCGTTCGCATTGAATATCTTTAAGGCCAAAGCCGGCAAATGGATTGCTTGTCGGTTCCCCAGCGTCAGGCTTAACCTGCACGGCTATCGCGTGGAGGCGCGTGGCCAATCAAGGGGAGGACATTGCAGTGACCATACAAGGCGCATCGCCTGACCTGTACAACGAGGATCTCGCTCCGGCCAAAGTTCGAAACTGGGGACCATTCTCGATCTTCAACGTCTGGACCTCGGACGTTCACAGCCTGTGGGGCTATTATCTCGCCGCCAGCCTGTTCCTGTTCTGCGGCGGCTTCGTCAATTTCATCATTGCTATCGGCATCGGCTCGCTGATCATCTACGCGCTGATGAACATGGTCGGTTATGCCGGCGTCAAGACTGGCGTGCCCTACCCCGTGCTCGCCCGCGCCTCCTTCGGCATCTGGGGTGCCAACATACCGGCCTTGGTGCGCGCCATCGTCGCCTGCTTCTGGTACGGCGCGCAAACGGCCGCCGCCTCCGGCGCCATCGTGGCATTGCTCACTCGCCTGCAATGGTTCGACGAATTCAACAAGACCTCGCATCTTCTCGGCCATTCCACGCTGGAAGTGATCTGCTTCGTCATCATCTGGGCGCTGCAACTGCTGATCATCCAGAAGGGCATGGAAACAGTGCGCCGCTTCCAGGATTGGGCGGGGCCTGCCGTCTGGGTGATGATGCTGCTCCTGGCCATCTATCTCTGCGTCAAATCAGGGAGCTTCGCCTTTACCAGCGATATTCCGATGGACGTGCTGCGCGAAAAGACCGCCGATGCCGGGATTCCGGGCGATCCCGGATCGTGGACGACGCTCTTCGGGGTCGCGGCGATCTGGGTGACCTATTTCTCGGCGCTCTATCTCAATTTCTGCGACTTCGCCCGCTACGCGCCGGACAAGGCTGCGCTGCGCAAAGGCAACATCTGGGGCCTTCCGGTCAACCTCATCCTGTTCTCGCTGGTCGCCGGCGTCACCACCATTGCCGCCTATGACGTCTACCACGAAGTGCTGCTGCATCCCGACCAGATCTCGGCCAAGTTCGACAGCTGGTTCCTGGCGGCACTCGCGGCCCTGACCTTCGCGGTTGCCACGCTCGGCATCAACGTCGTCGCCAACTTCGTCTCGCCAGCCTTCGACTTCTCCAACGTCTTCCCGCGTCAGATCGACTTCAAGAAGGGCGGCTACATCGCAGCACTCATCGCACTTGTGCTCTATCCATTCGCGCCGTGGGAAGGCAGTGCGGCGCATTTCGTCGGCATCATCGGCGCGACGATGGGGCCGATCTTCGGCGTCATGATGGTCGACTATTACCTGATCCGCAAAGGCGAGGTCGACGTCGAGGCGCTGTATCGCGAGGACGGCGAGTTCCGCTTCCAGGGCGGCTGGCACGTCAATGCCTTCATCGCGGCCGGCATCGGTGCCGTCTTCTCGTCGATATTGCCGAACTTCACCAACTGGCTGCCGTCCTGGTGGGGCGTCTATGGCTGGTTCTTCGGCGTGGCGATTGCCGGCATCATCTATTACGTGCTGCGCACCGCCGCCGTGGGTGCGGGCGCCAAGATAGCGAAAGCCTGAAAGTGATGCAGTAGGCAGTAGGGGCTAGGGAATACACAAACAGATTCCCTATTCCCTACTGCCAACCATCTCCGCCAATTTGCGCACCGTGTTCCAGTTGCGCGACGTGCCTATGCCCAGGCGCTTGTGATTGGCGGCCGCAAGCAGCCGCGAGCTTGGCCGTTCGCGCGAAAACACAAGCCATATGTCGCCGCCGATCAGGAGCACCTTCTCGTCCTCGGCGGCATAGGCCTGAAGCCCCGACAGGACATCTTCGGCCACAGGCTTGCGCATCACACGCACCGCGACCTGATCCCCGGCTTCCTCCGATTCGGTTGGGAATGGATTGCGCGACGCGAGTTTCTGCCAATCTCCAGCGCCACGGACAATGATGTCGACGTGGCGGTCAAAGGCCGTTTCGAAGGCGGCCTCCAGCCGCTTCTCAAGCGCGGCAGTCGCGGTCCTCTCAGCCTCGAAGACCAGATTTCCCGTCGCCACCAGCGTGCGAACATTCCTCAAGCCGAGGCCTTCCGCCATCGCCTTGAGGTCCGCCATGACGACCCGGCGCCCCTCACCCAGGATGATGCTGTAGAGGAGCGCGACATAGGTCTGCATGAGAGGCTCCGCCTGGCGGGTGCCTACACCAGGCGAGACTGTTCCACGGCAGCCTCGATGAAGCTGGCGAACAGCGGATGCGGATCGAGCGGCCGGCTCTTCAGCTCAGGGTGATACTGGACGCCGATGAACCAGGGATGGTCGGGATATTCGACCGTCTCCGGCAGCACGCCGTCTGGCGACATGCCGGCAAACACCAGGCCGCAATCCTCTAGCCGCTCCTTGTAGTCGATATTGACCTCGTAGCGGTGGCGGTGGCGTTCGGAAATCTGCGTGTCACCATAGATCTCGGCGATCTTGGAGCCCTTGGCGAGGTCGGCCTGATAGGCGCCGAGACGCATCGTGCCGCCGAGATCGCCGGTTTCCCGCCGCTTCTCAAGCATGTTGCCCTTCAGCCATTCGGTCATCAGGCCGACGACGGGCTCGTTGGTCGGGCCGAACTCGGTCGAGGAGGCATGCTCGACGCCCGCCAGCGACCGCGCCGCCTCGATGCAGGCCATCTGCATGCCGAAGCAGATGCCGAAATACGGCACCTTGCGCTCGCGCGCGAATTTCGCCGCCAGGATCTTGCCTTCGGAGCCGCGTTCGCCAAAGCCGCCGGGAACCAGGATGCCATGCACCTTTTCCAGCCAAGGCGTCGGATCCTCCTTCTCGAAGATCTCCGATTCGATCCAGTCGAGCTTGACCTTGACGTGATTGGCCAGGCCGCCATGCGAAAGCGCTTCGATCAGCGATTTGTAGGCGTCCTTGAGGCCAGTGTATTTCCCGACGATGGCGATGGTCACCTCGCCTTCCGGGCTGTGGATGCGGTCCGACACCTTCTGCCAGGGCTCCATGCGCGGCTTCGGCGCAGGGTCGATGCCAAAGGCGGCCAGCACTTCCGAATCGAGCCCTTCCTTGTGGTAGGCCATCGGCACGTCGTAGATGTGCGGCACGTCGAGCGCCTGGATGACGGCACTTTCCCGGACATTGCAGAACAGCGACAGTTTTCTGCGCTCTTCCTTGGGAATGGCGCGGTCGGCGCGAACCAGAAGGATGTCGGGCGCGATGCCGATGCCGCGCAGTTCCTTGACCGAATGCTGGGTCGGCTTGGTCTTCAGCTCACCCGCCGTCGGAATGTAGGGCATCAAGGTCAGATGCACGTAGACGGCATTGTTGCGCGGCAGGTCGTTGCCGAGCTGACGGATCGCCTCGAGGAACGGCATCGCCTCGATGTCGCCGACCGTGCCGCCGATCTCGCACAGCACGAAATCATAGTCGTCATTGCCGTTGAGGACGAAATTCTTGATCTCGTCGGTGACGTGCGGAATGACCTGCACGGTGGCACCGAGATAGTCGCCGCGCCGCTCGCGCTCGATGATGTTCTTGTAGATGCGGCCGGTGGTGATGTTGTCCTGTTGATTGGCCGAGCGGCCGGTGAAGCGCTCGTAGTGACCAAGGTCAAGATCGGTCTCCGCACCGTCATCGGTGACGAACACCTCGCCATGCTGGTACGGCGACATCGTGCCGGGATCGACATTGAGATACGGGTCGAGTTTTTTGATGCGTGCGCGATAGCCTCGCGCCTGCAGGAGAGCCCCAAGGGCCGCTGCGGCTATGCCTTTTCCAAGTGAGGAAACCACGCCGCCTGTGATGAATACATATCGCGCCATGGGAGTCATCGCTTAACGCGGCTGGATTGATTCCGCCAGAGAAAAAACCACCGCGAAGGTTTTTTCCCAAGAAGGCGTCGGACCATGATCCCGAAGTGTGGAACCCGGTTTTCTCGAACAAACGGTTTTCGTTTGTCCGGGGATCACGACCGGACAGGCTTGTCGTGAGCGAGGCAAAACAAAAGGGCCGGCTGAGCCGGCCCTTTCGGCAGGATGGCGGAAACGTCAGATGATGACGACTTTGGTGCCGACCCTGACGCGGCTGTAGAGATCCATGACGTGCTCGTTGATCATGCGGAAGCAGCCATTGGAAGCGCTGGTTCCGATCGACTGCGGCGCGATGGTGCCGTGGATGCGCAGATGCGTGTCCTTCTTGCCGTCATAGAGGTAGATGGCGCGGGCGCCGAGCGGGTTTTGGCCGCCGCCGGGCATGCCGTCCTTGTACTGCCCGTAGTGCTTGGGCTCGCGCTTCTGCATGTCGAGCGTCGGGATCCAGCGCGGCCATTCCTGCTTGTCGCCCACCGCGACCGTACCCTTGAACTGCAGGCCTTCACGGCCGACCGCGATCGCGTAGCGACGCGCGGTCGAAAACGATTCGACGAGATAGAGCCGGCGCGCGCTGGTGTCGATGACGATGGTGCCCGGCTCATAGCCGGTGAATTCCACGTCCTGCGGCACGAATTCCGGCTTCACCTTGAACGGCTTCTTGGCGTCCTTCTGGGCGAGAGCCCGGTCGAGAGCCCGCGTCTCGGGCAGATAGCTGATCGACGAGCCGGAAGAGGTGCCGCCGAACAGGCCGGCGAACAGGCCGCGGCTCGGCTGCTTCTGGCCGATGACCTCGCTACGAAGCTCACCATTGTTGCCGGTCAGAGCGACATTCATCGCTTCTGCCGGAAGCGGCTCGGCTGACTGGATTGGTGTGATCGGTTCGATCAGCTCGATGACCTTTGTGGTCTTCTTGGCCGGCTTGGCGTCAGCCACTTCGGCCGTTGTAGAAGCGCTCTTTCCCTTCTTAGCCAGGAAGGCCTGCCGTTCGGCGTCGGCCTTGGCCTTGGCCGCCTCGCGCAACGCCAGCTTCCTGGCTTCGAGCGCCTTGGTCTTGGCGTCTTCCTTGTCGGCGGCGATCTTGGCCTCGATTTTCTTGATCTGGGCGAGATCGTCCGGTGTCGGGCTTTTCTTCTTCTTGAGAGCCTTCAACTGCGCCGCATCGCTCTTGACTGCGACGTTGATGGCGTCGGTTTTGTCGACCGACTGATTGGCGGCCAAATTGGCCGGCACGCCGGCGAAAGCCGGGGAACTCAGGCCGAGTACGGCGCAAAGTCCCAGGAAAATGAAGCTGCGAAGCTGCATGGCGAAGATCCGATCGTTCAATGCTTGTTGCCCACGGCGTCGCCCGGCGTCCCCCAAGGACACCGAAAATGCCGCGTGCAATCTATAGTCGAAGAAGCGCGGATGCCTCAAGCGTGAGACCACGCTGCTGCCCGTTGAATCTTCGTGATCGCGCAGCATTTGCCGCGACTGTGTTCAAACGATCACAGGTCGCGGTTTGGACCAGATGAGGTTACTGGTTCGGGACCTGCGGTGCCGCGGGCGCCGTGTTGGTGGTGCCGTTGCTTGCCGGCGGCGTTGCACCGGAGGCGGGCGCGGTGGCCGGAGCTGCCGGCGCAGGCGTCGTCGCCGCGCCATTGCCCGACGGCGGCGTCGGGGTGGTGCTGCCGGCCGGTGCCGGGGTCGTCGTGCCAGGCAACTGGTTGAGCACGCCCTTGCCGGCGCCGTCCGAGGTCGCCGGGACGCGATCGAGAATGTCGATCGGCTTTTCGCCGTAGCGGGCAATGATCGACAAGGTCAGCGACGTGACGAAGAAAGCCGCCGCCAGGATCGCCGTTGCCCGGGTCAACGCGTTGGCGGCGCCACGCGCCGTCATGAAGCCCGATCCGCCTCCAATGCCAAGGCCGCCGCCTTCGGAGCGTTGCAGCAGCACCACGCCGACGAGGGCGAGCACGACCATGAGATGGATGACGATCAGTACGGTTTGCATAGTTTATCCTGGCAAGGCCTTGCCCGGCCGCGGACACGACCGGTGAATTGGAGGCGGCTCAATACAATGCTTTCACGGCATTTCCAAGCCCGTGGCCGGAATATGGGAAGCAACGCGCCCTTTGCAACGAATTTGGACGGGATGAGCCCCATCCTTCGTCGTGAAACTTAGCCTGAAATGCTGCGATAGGCCTCGGCGATACCCAGAAAATCGGCCGCCTTCAGGCTGGCGCCGCCGACCAGCGCGCCATCGACATTCCTGACGCCGAGCAGTTCAACCGCATTGGACGGCTTGACCGAGCCGCCGTAGAGAATGCGCATCTTGGCGGCAGCGGCGCCAAGTTTCTCCGAGAGCTTTTCGCGGATATGCGCATGCGCTTCGGTCACATCGGCCGCGGTCGGCGTCAGGCCTGTGCCGATCGCCCACACCGGCTCATAGGCAATGACGGTGTTGGATGGCGTGGCACTCGGCGGCACCGAGCCGGCGACCTGGCGCGACAGCACGTCGAGCGTGGCGCCCGCTTCACGCTGTTGCTGCGTCTCGCCGATGCAAATGATGGCCACGAGCCCGGCACGCCATGCGGCGGCGGCCTTGGCCTGGACCGTCGCATCGTCCTCGCCGCGTTGTTCGCGGCATTCGGAATGGCCGACTATGACATGGCTCGCGCCGGCGTCCTTCAGCATCTCCGCCGAGATGCAGCCGGTGTAGGCGCCGCTTTCCTTGGTGTGGCAATCCTCGCCGCCGGCATGGACCGGCGTGCGCGACAGAATCTCCGCGGCATGGGAGAGCAGTGTCGCGGGAACGCAGACCAGGGCCTCGGTCTCCGCGTCGAGCCCGCTCATGAAACCGTTGCCGATCATCCTGAGCTCGTTCAGCGAAGCGCTGGTTCCGTTCATTTTCCAGTTGCCGGCGACGAGCGGGCGAATTCCTGGCGTCATGGTCTGCTTCTCCGGGCGATATCAAGCTCTGGCCCTCACTACCAAAATCAGGCCACAAAGCAATCGACAGTGGCCCGGAAGGGCGCTATTGCGCTTGTTTCAGACTCGGCGCATGCGAAAATGCGCATAAATCGGAAGTAACGATGCTTGGTGTATTGAGAAGCGCGGCGGGTACATGGGTCGCGAAGACATTGCTTTCGCTGCTGGTGGTCAGTTTCGCCGCCTGGGGCATCTCCGGGCGGCTGATGGGCGGCTTTGCCGGCCACGATTCGGTGATAATAGCGGGTGGCACCAAGGTATCGATCAACGAATACCGCCTCGCCTATGATCGCCAGCTCGCCGTCATGTCGCAGCAATTCGGTCAGCGCCTCACCCACGAACAGGCAAAGGCGCTCGGCATCGACAACCAGGTCCTGGCTCAGCTTGTCTCCGGCGCCGTTCTCGACGAACAGGCCCGCAAGCTTGGCCTTGGCCTGTCCAAGGACCGGCTGGCCGAGCTGACGCGCGAGGATCCGGCGTTCAAGGGTCCAGGCGGCGAGTTCGACAGGAGGACATTCGAGTACATGCTGCGCCAGGTCGGCATGCGGCCAGAGGATTATCTGAAGAATCGCGCCCAGGTGGCGGTGCGCCAGCAGATCGTCGAGGCGGTCTCGGACGGCCTCAAGGCACCGGACGCTTTCTTCAAGGCCGTCGCGCTCTATCGCGGCGAGGACCGCACCGTTGACTATCTGGTGTTGCCGAAGAAGCTCGTCGAGCCCATCGAGGCACCGAGCGACAGCGTGCTTCAGGCCTATTTCGAGGCCAATAAGAAGACCTACGCCGCACCTGAGTACCGCAAATTCTCCTATGTCCGCCTCGAGCCGGTGGACATCATGGATCCGACTGCCGTCACCGACCAGCAGGTCAATGACGATTACAACAAGAACAAGGCGCGCTACACGACGCCCGAAATGCGCACGATCGAGCAGCTTGTGTTCAAGACACCGGACGCAGCCAAAGCCGCGCTCGATTCGCTCAAGGCCGGCGCCACGTTCGAAAAGCTGGTGACAGCCGAAGGCAAGACCCCGGCCGACACGCTGCTTGGCACGTTGGCCAAGGACAAGATCGCCGACAAGGCGGTTGCAGATGCCGCCTTCGCGCTCAACGCCAACGAAGTCAGCCAGGTCGTTCAGGGCGCCTTCGGTCCGGTGCTGCTGCGCGTCACCGAGATCAAGCCCGAGGTGGTGAAGCCGCTCGCCGAAGTGTCCGACCAGATCCGCAAGGACCTGGCGCTGGGCGAGGCAAGCCGCATCCTTTTGGATGTGCACGACAATTACGAAGATACCCGCGCCTCCGGCAGTTCGCTGGCCGACGCGGCCGCCAAGCTGAAGCTGAAGGACGTCACCATCGATGCCATCGATCGCAGCGGCCTCAGGCCGGACGGCTCCATCGTCAAGGACCTGCCGGAATCTCCTGCACTGATCAAGGCGGTCTTTGATGCCGAACCCAAAACCGAAAACGAAGCGCTGACCACGGCCGACAACGGCTTCATCTTCTATGAAGTCGCCTCGATCACGCCGGCTCGCGACCGCACACTTGACGAGGTCCGCCAGAAAGTCGTCGCCGACTGGACGGCAGCCGAGACCACCAAGCGCCTTGCCGCCAAGGCGAGCGAGCTCGACAAGCGGCTCAAGGCTGGTGCCACGCTCGATGTCATCGCCGGCGATCTCAAACTGGAGAAGCAGACCAAGCGCGGCCTGAGGCGCGAAGCCGACGATGCCGATTTCGGCAAGGAAGGCGCTGCCGTGATGTTCGGCGTCGGCGAAGGCGGCACCGGCTTGATCCCCTCGCCCACCGGCGACGGGCAGATCCTGTTCAAGGTCGCCGAAGTGTTCGAGCCCGCCGGAGCCGATGCCAGCTCGGTGCCGGAGGATGCGCAAAAATCCTTCACTTCCGGCATGTCGGACGATCTGCTCGACCAGTTGGTGGCGCAGTTGCAGACGCAGTATGACGTCCGCATCGACCAGGCCGCCGTTGCCCAAGCCTCGACAAGATGAGCGCGCTGAAAACCCACATCGCCAAGGTGGCGGCCGGCACCGCGCTTTCCTTCGAGGAAGCGCGCGAGGCCTTCGACATCATCATGTCAGGCGACGCGACCCCGGGGCAGATCGGCGGCTTCCTGATGGCGCTGCGCGTACGCGGTGAGACGGTCAGCGAGATTTCGGGCGCTGTCGCCACGATGCGGGCCAAGATGCTGCGCGTCGAGGCGCCCGCGGGTGCCATCGATATCGTCGGCACGGGCGGCGACAATTCCCACAGCGTCAACATTTCGACGGGCTCGGCCTTCGTTATCGCCGCCGCCGGCGTGCCGGTCGCGAAACACGGCAATCGCGGCCTGTCCTCGCTGACCGGCGCGGCCGATGTCCTGATCGCGCTTGGGGTCAAGATAGACATTCCGCCGGAGACGATCGGCCGTTGCATCCACGAAGCCGGCGTCGGCTTCATGTTCGCGCCCGCGCACCACCCGGCGATGAAGCATGTCGGCCCGACCCGCGTCGAGCTCGGCACCCGCACCATCTTCAACCTGCTCGGCCCCCTCTCCAATCCGGCTGGCGTCGTCAGGCAGATGGTCGGTGTGTTCCTGCCGGAATGGATCATGCCGGTGGCCGAGACATTGAAGGCGCTGGGCACCGAGCATGCCTGGGTCGTTCATGGCGACGGCTATGACGAAATCACCACCACCGGCGAGACGCAGGTGGCGGAACTGATCGGCGGTGAGATCCGCAGCTTCACACTGACCCCGGAAGAGGTTGGACTGAAGCGCCACACCAAGGACGAGCTGCGCGGCGGTGACGCCGCCTACAATGCCAAGGCCTTGCGCGACATGCTGGGTGGTGCTGCCGGCGCCTATCGCGACACCGTGCTGATGAATGCCGGCGCCGGGCTGGTAATCGCGGGCAAGGCGACGACGCTCGCCGACGGCATCGCGCTCGCGGCACAAGCCATCGACAGCGGCCGGGCGCTGCAGGTGCTCGACCGTTTGGTCGAAATTTCGAACGGGTGAACCGTGTCTGACATTTTGCGCAAGATCGAGGCCTACAAGCGCGACGAGATCGCCGCCGCCAAGGCACTGAAACCGCTGGCCGAGATCAAGGCGCGGGCGAAGGACGCCGACGCACCACGCGGCTTTCTTGCAGCACTCGAGGCGAAGCGCGGATCGGGTCGCTTCGCCCTGATCGCCGAAATCAAGAAGGCGAGCCCTTCCAAAGGGCTGATTCGTGCCGATTTCGATCCGCCGGCACTGGCGCAGGCCTATGAGAAGGGCGGCGCCGCCTGTCTTTCGGTGTTGACCGATGCACCGTCCTTCCAGGGCGCGCCGGAATTCCTCACCAAGGCGCGGGCAGCCGTCTCCCTGCCCGCGCTGCGCAAGGATTTCCTGTTCGATCCCTACCAGGTCTATGAGGCGCGCGCCTGGGGCGCGGATGCCATCCTGATCATCATGGCCAGCGTCGACGATGCCTTGGCGAGCGAATTGGAAGCGGCCGCATTTGAACTCGGCATGGATGCGCTGATCGAGGTGCATGATGAAGCCGAGACGATGCGCGCGCTAAAGCTGTCGTCGCGGCTGATCGGCATAAACAACCGCAATCTGAGAACATTCGAGACCAGCCTCGAAACCTCCGAGCGGCTGGCAACGATGGTGCCGGCCGACCGCTTGCTGGTCAGTGAGAGCGGTATCTTCACACATGACGATTGCCTCAGGCTGCAGAAGAAGGACATCGGCACCTTCCTTGTCGGCGAGAGCCTGATGCGGCAACAGGACGTCACCGCCGCCACCCGCCTTCTGCTGACGGGCAAGGCGCTGGATGCATCGGCCCGAAAATCGGAATCGATTTTCGGAGAGCACGATGCATAGATTCAAAGTGATAGAGCGTACTTTGTGCGTCCGAATGGACGCACGTCGCTCTATGGCCGTCTGACGATGACATCGGCCCTCACCCATCTCGGCGCGCAAGGCGAGGCCAATATGGTCGATGTCGGCGACAAGGAAGAGACGACGCGCACGGCGATCGCCGAAGGGTTCGTCTCGATGCAGCCCGAGACGCTGAAGACCATCCTCGCCGGCAACGCCAAGAAGGGCGATGTGCTCGGCACCGCCCGCATCGCCGGCATCATGGCGGCGAAGAAGACGCATGAGCTGATTCCACTCTGCCATCCACTGCTCTTGACCAAGGTTTCCGTCGACATCGAGCCCGATCACGCGCTGCCCGGCCTGAAAGTCACCGCGCTGGCGCGTGTCACCGGCAAGACCGGCGTCGAGATGGAAGCGCTGACCGCCGCATCGGTCGCCTGCCTGACCATCTACGACATGGCAAAGGCCGTGGACCGCGCCATGGTCATTTCCGGCATCAAGCTGGTGGAAAAGACCGGCGGCAAGTCCGGCGACTACAAGGCTGGCGCCTGATGGCGCTGGTTCCGGTGGCCGAGGCGCTTGAGCGCCTGCTGGATGGTGCAGCCCCCCTGGCCAGCGAAAGCGTTTCTCTGTTCGACGCGGTCGATCGGGTGCTGGCGGAACAGGTCGCGGCACTTCGCACTCAGCCGCCCTTCAACGCTTCGGCCATGGATGGTTACGCGGTGCGCGCGGCCGAAGTGGCGTCCCTGCCATCGAAACTTTCGGTGATCGGCATGGCACCGGCCGGGCGCGGTTTTGAGGGCACCGTCGGCGAGCGCCAGGCCGTGCGTATCTTCACCGGTGCGCCGCTGCCTGAAGGTGCCGACACCATCGTCATCCAGGAAAACGTGAGGGATCTCGGCGGCGGTGAGATCGAAGTGATCGAGCCCACTGCGGAATGGCGCAACATACGCCGCATCGGCCTCGACTTTTCCAAGGGCGACGTCCTGCTGGAAAAAGGTCGTTTGCTCGATGCGGCGGCACTCTCGCTGGCGGCATCGGCCAACCATCCCAAAGTGAGTGTGGTAAGGCGGCCGCTGGTCGCCATCATCGCCACAGGCGACGAGCTGCTGCCGCCCGGCAGCGATCTCGGGCCGGACCAGATCATCTCGTCCAACGCCTATGGCGTCGCCGCTGCCGCGCAATCGGTCGGCGCCCGCGCGCTCGATCTCGGCATTGCCGCCGACCGCAAGGATGCCATCGCAGCGTTGGTCAAAAAGGCGGTCGCGGCCGGTGCGGATGTCATCGTCACGCTTGGCGGCGCCTCGGTTGGCGACCATGACCTGATCCATGACGTGCTGACCGGCGAAGGCATGACGCTCGGATTCTGGAAGATCGCCATGCGCCCCGGCAAGCCGCTGATGTTCGGACGCCTCGGCGACATCAGGTGCATCGGCCTGCCCGGCAATCCGGTGGCAAGCCTGGTCTGCTCGCAATTGTTCCTCAAGCCGCTTCTGGCGAGGCTAGGCGGCCGTGATCATCGTCAGGACATCCGTTCGGCCCGACTGGGCGCCGCAATGCCGGCCAATGACCTGCGCCAAGACTATGTGCGGTCGGTGGTCAGGGAGGATGATGGCGGGCTGGTGGCGACGCCGTTCAGCATCCAGGACTCGTCCATGCTGAGGATGCTGGCCGACGCCAATGGACTGATCGTGCGGGCGCCATTTGCCCCTGCATCCGCTGCCGGGGATTCTTGCAGCGTGCTGATGCTGCGCTGAAGGATTATCCCATAATTCACTGATAACAGGACAAAAACGATCTCACCTATTCCGAGATCAAGGTTCGCGTCAGCGCATGCGCCGGATCGGCGAGGCCATCGACAATGTCGTAATGATGCCGGTCGGGCTCGACCACGCAGCTGGTGGCGGCGCCAAGACCGGTCCAGATATTGGCCAGCAGCGCATTCTGGCGCAGGAACTCGGAACGCTCGCCACCGCCGGCCCAGCAGGTGATGCGTGTGCCATCCAAGGGCCGCAACAGGGCGGGGCTCTCGGCCTGCGCTTCGGCTTCGTCGATTGCCAAAGCGCCATTCATGCCGGTGCGCATGAGCGGACGAAGGTCGTGCAGGCCCGAGATCGAAACGACATGGCGGATGCGCCTTGCCACATCGGCCGCCAGAGGCGTCGATGTGGTCACCATGCGGCTGGCGAGATGTCCGCCGGCCGAATGTCCGGTCAGCATCAACGGTCCGTCGACCATTGCCGCCACTTTTTCGATCGCCGCGCCGACTTCACGGACGATGCCCGCGATGCGTATGTCCGGGCACTGCGTGTAGGACGGCATCGCCACGGCAAAGCCGCTGCTGACCGCGCCCTTGGCCAGATGCGACCAGTCGCTCTTGTCGGACTCCAGCCAATAACCGCCATGGATGAACACGATCAGCCCCTGGGGCGCGGCCTCGGGAAGGAAAAGATCGAAGCGATTTCGCGGCCGCTCGCCATAGGCGATGTCCAGCCGTGCCCGGCCTTCTGCCGCCAGCGCGTCCCGGAAGGCTTGCGCCGGTTCCGCCCACGCGGCCGGCCAACGGTCGCTGCCGGCGATGTTCGCGCCATTGGCGTAGGCGTTGTTCCAATCGGCAATGCGATGTCTAGGCATCGGCACCCTCCCCCAAAAACGCATGCGTTTGACGCTAGCAATGGCCGCCACCATGCCATGCGTCAATGCTTCAGGGCAAAAACATTTTAGGCTTGAAACAAATTTCGACTGGTGCGATCCTGCCCCGAGAACAGTCGACAATGGGAGGTCCGCTGTGCTGTCCAAACCTGCGAATGTCCAACCTTCCGGTGGCGTCGCCGAACAGGTGTAACTGGCGACACAAGGCCTCTCGCGAAAGACGGGAACTTCAGATCCACGACCTCGGACAGATGCTTCGCGCACTGGCCAGGCAGCAAATGGGGTGGCGGCGACATGCTTGGGCCTTCAGCGCATATCGACACGTTCACGCGCGAACATCTGCCGCCGCCGGATCAGTGGCCGGACTTCCTGCTCGACGGCTTCGACTATCCCGAACGCCTTAACGCCGGCGTCGAATTGACCGACAGGCTGGTCGAGAAGGGTCTTGGCGATCACACCGCCCTGATCGGCAATGGCCGCCGCCGCACCTACAAGGAACTGTCTGACTGGACGAACAGGCTGGCCCACGCGCTGGTCGAAAATTATGGCGTCAAGCCGGGCAACCGGGTGCTGATCCGTTCCGCCAACAACCCCGCAATGGTTGCTTGCTGGCTGGCCGCCACCAAGGTCGGCGCGGTGGTCGTCAACACCATGCCGATGCTGCGCGCCGGCGAACTTACCAAGATCGTCGACAAGGCGGAGATCACCACCGCGCTTTGCGACACCAGGCTGATGGACGAGATGACCGCCTGCGCCAAGGACAGCGCCTTCCTGAAGCAGGTGATCGGTTTCGACGGCACCGCCAACCACGATGCCGAGCTCGACCGCGCCGCGCTCGACAAGCCGGTCACCTTCACCGCCGTCAACACCGGCCGCGACGATGTCGCCCTGCTCGGCTTCACTTCCGGCACGACGGGCGTGCCGAAGGCCACGATGCACTTCCACCGCGATCTCCTGATCATCGCTGATGCCTATGCGCGCGAAATCCTCCAGGTCACGCCGGACGACATCTTTGTCGGCTCGCCGCCGCTCGCCTTCACCTTCGGCCTTGGCGGCCTTGCCATCTTCCCTCTGCGCTTTGGAGCGGCGGCGACGCTGCTGGAACAGGCGACGCCGCCCAACATGATCCACATCATCGAGACCTACAAAGCGACCATTTCGTTCACGGCGCCTACCGCCTACCGCGCCATGCTGAAGGCCATGGATGAAGGTGCCGATTTGTCATCGCTGCGTGTCGCCGTATCGGCCGGCGAGACCTTGCCGGCTCCGGTCTTCGAGGAATGGACCGAGAAGACCGGCAAGCCGATCCTCGACGGCATCGGCGCCACCGAAATGCTGCACATCTTCATCTCCAACCGTTTTGGCGACATGAAGCCTGCATCCACCGGCAAGCCGGTGGGCGGCTATGAAGCGCGTATCGTCGACGACGCGATGCAAGAGGTGCCACGCGGCGAGACCGGACGGCTGGCGGTGCGCGGACCAACCGGCTGCCGCTACATGGCCGACGACAGGCAGAAGGAGTATGTGCGCGAGGGCTGGAACCTCACCGGCGACACCTTTTCCCAGGACGAGGACGGTTTCTTCCACTTCGCCGCGCGTACCGACGATATGATCGTCAGCGCCGGCTACAATATCGCCGGACCAGAGGTCGAAGCGGCACTGCTGTCGCATCCCGATGTCGCCGAATGCGCGGTCATAGGCGCCGATGACGGCGAACGCGGTCAGATCGTCGAGGCGCATGTCGTGCTGGTGCAAGGCGTGGCGCCCGATGCGTTGACCGTCAAGCGCCTGCAGGACCACGTCAAGGCAACGATAGCGCCCTACAAATATCCGCGCTCGGTCAAATTCATCGCCGCCCTGCCCAAGACCCAGACCGGCAAGATCCAGCGCTTCCGGCTGCGTACGGAGAAAACCAATTGAGCGAGCCCTACGATCCGGCCTCCGAAGGCGCGCAGATGTCGTTCAAGGAGCGCATGTCCTACAGCGACTATCTGCATCTGGAAAAAGTGCTCGACGCACAGACGCCGCTGTCGTCGGCGCATGACGAGATGCTGTTCATCATCCAGCACCAGACCTCGGAGCTCTGGATGAAACTTGCTTTGCACGAGATTGGCGCCGCCATACGCTCCATTCGCGCCGACCGCCTCGAGCCGAGCTTCAAGATGCTGTCGCGCGTCGCCCGGATTTTCGAGCAGTTGAACAACGCCTGGGACGTGCTGCGCACGATGACTCCAAGCGAATACACCGAGTTCCGCGACGCGCTCGGCCAATCCTCTGGCTTCCAGTCCTGGCAATACCGCGCCATCGAGTTCATGGCTGGCAACCGCAACCTAGCAATGCTCGGACCTCACAAGCACCGGCCGGACCTCACCGGCAAGCTGGAGGCCATCCTGGCCGAGCCATCGCTTTACGACGAAGCGCTGCTGCTTCTGGCGCGCAACGGGTTCGACATCGGCGCCGATGCCAAGCGCACCGACTGGCGTGAGACCCGCACCGAGAACGAAGAGGTCATGGTCGCCTGGCAGACCGTCTACCGCGATCCACAGCGCTACTGGATGTTCTATGAGCTGGCCGAGAAGCTGGTCGATTTCGAGGACTATTTCCGCCGCTGGCGCTTCAACCATGTCACCACGGTCGAGCGCATCATCGGCCTGAAGCGCGGCACCGGCGGCACCTCAGGTGCGTCCTATCTCAAGAAGATGCTCGAGGTCGTGCTGTTTCCGGAACTGTGGACGGTCCGCACGCGGCTCTGAGGTCTCAAGTCACCGCCGTCTTGACCGCGAAACGCGCTTCCTGCCAGGCGCCGGTGCGCAGGATGTCCTCGAGCACCTCAACCGCCTGCCAGACGTCCTTGTAGCCGACATAGAGCGGCGTGAAGCCGAAGCGGATGGTCGACGGCGCGCGGAAATCGCCGATCACACCGCGCTCGATCAAGGCCCGCATCACCTGGTAGCCATGCGGGTGGAGGAACGACACCTGGCTGCCGCGCGCATTGCCGTCGCGCGGACCTTCGAGTTCGAGGCCGTAGGCGCCGCATCTGGCTTCGACGAGCTGGATGAACAGGTCGGTGAGCGCGATGCTCTTCTTGCGCACCGCCGCCATGTCGACATCGTCCCAGATATCGAGCGCCCCTTTCAGCGCCCGCATCGACAGCACCGGCTGCGTGCCGCACAGGAACCGGCGGATGCCGCTGCCGGCCGCATAACTTTGTTCAAAAGCGAAGGGCCGTGCATGGCCCCACCAACCGCTCAGCGGCTGATGGACGTCGTCGTGGTGGCGCTTCGCTGCATAGATGAACGCCGGCGCACCCGGACCGCCATTGAGATATTTGTAGGTGCAGCCGATGGCGAAATCGGCGTTCGCAGCATCGAGTTCGACCGGCAACGCGCCGGCCGTATGGCAGAGATCCCAGACGATCAGCGCACCGACCTGATGGGCCTTGCACGTCAGCGCGGCCATGTCGCGCAATTGTCCGGTTTTGTAATTGACGTGGTTGACCAGGATGACCGCGACGCGCTCATCGATCAGCTCCTCGATGGTGGGCGCGTCGACGCCTTCGAGCCGCAGCACCGTGCCCGGCCGCGTCGAGGCCACGCCTTCGGCCATGTAGAGATCGGTCGGGAAACTGTCGCCCTCAGCGACGATGACCGAGCGGTTCGGCCGAATGCCAAGGGCTGCATGCAGCACCTTGTAGATGTTGATCGAGGTCGTGTCGCAGACCACCGTCTGGCCGGCCTCGGCGCCGATCAGACGTCCGAGTTGGTCGCCGAGCGCGACCGGCATGTCGAACCAGCCCGCGGTGTTCCAGGCGCGGATGAGATCCTGCGCCCATTCCTGCGTCGCCGCCTTTTGCAGCTCGTTGAAGACGGCGGGCGCCGCGGCACCCAGCGAGTTGCCGTCGAGGTAGATAACACCTTCCGGCAAAATGAAGCGGTCGCGCATGGCACGCAGCGGATCCGCCGCATCCATGGCTTCGACTGCGGCGAGATCGATCGTTGCACGCATGATGTGTGACATTCCCTGGTTATTCACGGATCGCTTCGCGCGCGGGCGCTGGTCCCCGACTGCGCTTGAGGCTCGGCAGAGCAAGCATGGCGAGCACGAACAGGCCCGTGGCAAGTTTCAGGTCGGGAGGCGGCATGCCGGCGGCAAGGCAGAACGACACCAGCTGGTAGTAGATGATCGCGCCGGCAAAGGGCGCCAGCAGCTGGCGCGAGACCGTCTGCTTGCCAACGACTGCCTCGCCGATCATCAGCGCGGCCAGGCCGTTGATGAGGATGCCCAGCCCCATATTGACGTCGGCAAATCCCTGCGACTGCACCATCAACGCGCCGCTCGAGGCCGAAAACGCGCTTGCCAGCCCGACACCGCCTATGGTCGCCGCCCAGACATTGATGCCCTGCGCCTCGGCCATGTCGGGATTGGCGCCGACGGCGCGCACGGCGGTCCCCTTCTCGGTTCTGAAGAACATGTAGAGCGCCGCAAAGGCGATGAGCGCGAGAAGGCCGGCGACGACGATCTTGCTGGCCGGAAAACCCGGCCGCGCGAACGGAACCCAATCGAACACGGTGGGCGAGCCGAAAACCGAAAGGTTGGACTTGCCCATGATGCGCAGGTTGATGCTGTAGAGCATCGTCATCATCAGGATGCCCGCCAGCAGCGTGTGGATGCGGAAGCGCAGATGGATGAAGGCGGTGCAGCAACCCGCCGCGAAGCCCGCCGCGAACGCGACGACGATGCAGGTCAGCGGCGATACCCCGGCAGCCAGCAGCACGCCGCAGACGCAGCCGCCCAGCGGAAAGGCGCCTTCGCTAGTGAGATCGGGAAAGTTCAGCATGCGGAACGGGATCATGATGCCTAGCACGACAAAGGCCAGGATCAGGCTCTGCGCCAGGGTCACCGGCATGATCGCGACAAAGCTCGTCAGAACGTCCTGAATAAAGCCCATGGTGGTCAGCTCGCCAGCAACATGCGGTCGGTCTTGATGGAAAAATGGCCGATCAGATCGATAACCGTGACCCTCGCCTTCTCCTCGCCGGTGACCTCCAGCAGGACCCGGCCCGCGTCGAGCATGATCACCCGGCTGCCATAGTCGACGGCGTGCTGCATGTTGTGGGTCACCATCAGCGTGGTCAGCTTCAGCGCGTTGACGGCACGCACCGTCGCCTGCATGACGATCTCGGCCGTGCGCGGGTCAAGTGCCGCGGTATGCTCGTCGAGCAGCAGCAGGTCCGGCGATCCGCCGACTGCCATGATCAGCGACAGCGACTGCCGCTGCCCGCCCGAGAGCAGGTCGACACGGGTGTCGAGACGATTTTCGAGGCCGAGCCCCAATATCGACAGGCGCTCCTTGTAGGACGCGAGCCGCGTGGCGTTCAGCCCTTGCCGCAGCGTGCGTTTTTGGCTGCGCAGATCGGCCAGCAGCATGTTCTCCGCCACGGTCATGCTGGCGGCGGTGCCGCGCATCGGATCCTGGAAGACGCGCGCCAATCGTGTGGCGCGCTTGTGCACCGGCATGGCTGTCACGTCGGCGCCGTTGATCAGGATCTTGCCGGAATCCAGGCCGAGGGCTCCGGAAATAGCGTTGAGCATGCTGCTCTTACCGGCCCCGTTGGAGCCGATGACGATGCCGAACTCGCCGGTGGCCAATGACAGGCTGAGGCCGTCGAGCGCGACCTTCTCGTCGGCCTGCCCCTTGTAGAATACTTTGCGCGCGGATCGGATATCGAGCATCGTTCCTCCCTGGCCGGAAGGGCGACGGCGCCAACGCCATCGCCCCTTGCAGCCCGATATCAGTCGACGATGCAGCCGCAATCGGCCATCGAAGCCGGTATCTCGATGCCGAACGCGGCCATCGCCTTGCGGGAAATCGTTGCCATGTGATCCTTGTAGGCCGGGCGCGACGGCGCGATCGTCTTGGGATCCTTGCCCTTGAGGATTTCGGCGGCGATGTTGCCGGCGTTCATGCCGACCTGCGTGTAATTGAGCGCGAAGCTCGCCGGCACGGTGCCGTTGCGGACCGCGCTGTCATCAGAGTTGACGACCGGGATACCGGCCTGGCGGGCGGCCGCGGAGACAGCGGCGATCGCCGGCTGGATCAGGTTCGAGGCCGGACCGTAGATCACGTCGACCTTGCCGGCGAGCGAAGCGATGCGCTGCTGGATGTCATTGACGTTGTCGACACCGACTTCGACGACCTCAAAGCCGGCGGCGGGTGCCGCCGCCTTGATCTTTTCGATCAGGGCAACGTCATTGGCCTCGCCTGGATTGTAAGGCACGCCAAAACGCTTGGCGTTCGGCAGCAGTTTCTTGGTGAAGGCCATCACCGCGGCGACATCCTGCAGATCGCTGGCGCCGGTCATGCCTTCGTCTCCGGCGTCCCACGACGGCACCAGCTTGGCCGCCACCGGATCGGTGACCGCGGCAAAGACGATCGGAATGCCGGAACCGGCGAGCGCCTTCTTGGCGATCTGCGAGACCGGCGTGGTGATGGTGTAGATCAGCTTGGGCTGCTCCGCCTGCAGCTTGGCGATCATCTGCGGCACCAGCGATGCATCGAAATTGGTATGGCTTTCGGTGTAGACGACGTCCTTGCCCTCGACAAAACCGTTGTCCGTCAATGCCTTCTTGAAGCCCGCTATGGCGGCGTTGAGCTGCGGATGCTCGCCGAAATTGGCGATGCCGATGCGTATCTGATCGGCCGCGGCGCTGCCTGCGCTGACCATTAATGCGCCTGCCAGGGCCAATCCCGACAGCCAAGCGGACTTCGACTTCAACATCATTTCCTCCCAGATTTGATCAGCGCCGCCCACAGGACGGCAACTGCGGCGATCATGGTCAGTCGCCCGCCGTGTGTCAAACATTATATATAATTCTTGCCATACCTCCGCTTCATATATAATTTTCGCAAGCCGATGACGGACGGATGGCGATGCAGGATCAGAACAATTCCACGAAGACCGAGGCGGCCTATCAGCTGCTGCGGCGCGATATCCTGACCACCCGCCTCATGCCGGGCGCGCCGCTCAAGCTGAGCGCGCTGCGCGGCACATACGGCGTCGGATGGACGCCGCTGCGTGAAGCCTTGTCCCGACTTGAAGCCGAGCGTCTGGTCACCGCCATCAGCAATCGCGGCTTTGCCGTCGCTCCCGTGTCGCGCGCCGAGCTCGAGGACCTGGCGCGCGCAAGGATGGTTGTCGAAATGCCGCTGTTCCTGGAATCGATCGCGAACGGCGGCAGGGAATGGGAGGACGCGGTTGTCACCGCTCATTACCGGCTCTCCCGCTGCAAGACCGCGGTCGAAGACCCTTCCGATGCGGCCGTCGACAAATGGGACGAGAGCCACGAGGCCTTCCATGCGGCGTTGCTGAGCGCGGCGACGTCGAACTGGCTGTTGCGCTTTCGCTCGACGATCGCCGATCAGCTGTGTCGGCATCATCGGTTTCTCGGCCTGGCGCCGACATTGCGGGCGGCGGCCGGCCTCAAGGACGGCTATGGCGAGGCTATGGACGCGCTGCGCGAAGCGATCGCCATCGAGCATCACACCGCAATCATGGAAGCGGCGCTCGATCGCGACGTCGAGCGGGCAAAGGCGCTGATGACGGCGCATATCGGCTACACGCTGCATGTCTATGTCCACAGCGAAGACAACGGCGCCAACACCTACACCGCGCGCGCCGGCAGCCTGAAAGCGGTTTCCGGATGACGTCGCCGCGGCGTCCAGATCGACGCGGCCGTGGCCGGCCTGAACCCGCGATCGTTGGCATTTTGATTTCGTTTCGTTCCGCCGGAAATGGATCGATACACCGTACAAATCCGCTCTGTGGACGCCTCTCAAACGCCTGATGCCAAACCGCATCCAGGGGTAGGCCACAGGCCATTAACCAAAATGATTTCAATGAACCTGCGGGGAGCGGAAGCGGTCGAGCGCGGCCCGCTGCCGGGGCCAAATAATTTCAGACGCGTTAACAAATTCATTAAACTTTAAACAGTTGCGGAACACAACTGGAACAGATAGTGTTTGTTCTGGGTTTGTTTTTCGATTCTGATTCACACCCGTCGTTCAATGCCTTGGGGGCCGCCATGCTGACACGCAAGCAACATGAACTGCTGATGTTCATTCATGAACGGCTCAAGGAAAGCGGCATTCCGCCTTCCTTCGACGAAATGAAGGAAGCGCTCGATCTTGCCTCCAAGTCAGGCATTCATCGCCTGATCACGGCACTGGAGGAACGCGGCTTCATTCGCCGGCTGCCCAACCGGGCGCGGGCGCTGGAAGTGCTGCGGCTGCCGGATTCGATCGCACCCGGCCTCAACGCGGCAAAGAAATTCTCGCCAAGCGTCATCCAGGGCAGCCTCGGCCAGGGTGGTCTTGGCCGCCAGATCAAGCCGGCGGCATCGCGCTTGCCCGCGGCCGGCAATAATGACGATGCGGTTTCCGCCGTGTCGATCCCGGTGATGGGTCGCATCGCCGCTGGTGTGCCGATCGATGCCATCCAGCATCAGACACATTCGATCTCGGTACCGCCGGACATGATCATGGGTGGCGAGCATTATGCACTTGAGGTCAAGGGCGACTCGATGATCGACGCCGGCATCTTCGACGGCGACACGGTCATCATCCGCAACGCCGACACGGCGAGCCCGGGCGAGATCGTCGTGGCGTTGGTCGACGAGGAGGAAGCAACCCTGAAACGGTTCCGCCGCAAGGGCGCCTCGATCGCCCTTGAAGCCGCCAACCCGGCCTACGAGACGCGCATTTTCGGGCCAGACAGGGTCAAGGTGCAAGGCAAGCTTGTCGGGTTGATCCGGCGTTACTGAGCAGGAACGGCAGGCTTTTCGGGTTTTTGATAGGGCGGCAGCCCCCTCGCCTCGCGCGAAAATTTTCGCTGCTCGTGCCAGGGCCGATATGGCCCGTCCACCGCGAAGCCGATGATTGGCGGACCTGTCGCCGATTGGCGGTCGAAGAAGACGGCGGCACTGCCCTTGCGGGCAAGTTGCCGTTTGGTGACGACAAGAACCAGCGGATTGTGGCAGGAATCATAGCCTGTCGCGTCATTGACGACGATCAAATCGGCGAAGCCGCAAGCCTTCCAGGTGTCCTTGCGGTCTTCGACATGCGCGATGATCGCCCCTGACGGGTGCCGGGCAAGACAGACGCCATCCGTGCAATAAAACGGCGCTCCCGGCGGCAGATTGGCGGCATCGGCAATGTCGAATTGCCAGTCCGCCTTGTCGAACATCTCCGGCACGACGATGGTTTCGGACACCAGCGCGCGTTTCCAATTGTCGACGGTGAACTCGTTCGGGCGAGCCCGGCTGACCGCGAGTTCTCCACCGCCGATCGGCAGCGCCACCAAACGCGCATCTTCGGAAATCAGCACATCCGGGGCGCGCGTATCCGATACTGTCAGCAGGCCGGCAAGCGCGAATGGCACTGCCGCGAGCCGCAGCCAGGTCGTCGCCATCGTCGCGATGACCAGGGCGATGGTCACCAGCAGCACGGATTGCTGCGAAATCAGCCCGACCGCATCGACCGGGGAGCGCTCCGATATCCACGCCGATATGGCGATCATTGCGGTCAGGCCCTTGCCCATCACGTAAAGGAAGGGACCGTCGGCACCAAAGGGCATCGCAAGCGAACTGAGAACAGCGAAAGGCATGACAATCAGTGACACGATCGGCATGACGGCCAGATTGGCGAACAGGCTGAGCGGCGACACACGCTGGAAATGCCAGATGGCAAACAGCGCCGTGGCGCAGCCGGCGATGATGGATGTCATCGCCAACCCACCCGTCGCCAGCAGGAATTTTCGCGTGAGAAAACCCGGCAGGGATCGCTTTGGCGGTGGCGGTCTTGCCTTTCCCGCATGGTGATCCGCCCAGCCGGCATAAGCGCCGACCAGCGCCGCGGTCGCGGCGAACGACATCTGGAAGCTTGGGCCGACTACCTCATGCGGCGACACCACAATGACGGCGATCGCCGAGATCGCAAGATTGCGCATGGTCAGCGCCGCGCGATCGAACAGCACGGCAATCAGCATCACCGCCAGCATGATGAAGCTGCGTTCGGCCGCGACGACGACGCCGGAAATGACGAGATAGGCGGCGATCGAGAAAAGGGCCGCGGCGGCCGCATATTTCTTCACCGGCCGACGCGCGGAAAAGTCCGGAAACAGCGCGAAGGCGCCGCGCAGCAGCCCCATGATGGTACCGGCGACGAGCGCCATATGCAGTCCGGAAATGGAGATGATGTGATAGATGCCGGTGCGTCGCATCGCCTCGTTGATTTCATCGGGAATGCCGGCCCGCACGCCGACGATCAGCGCCGCCGCGATCTCACCCTCGGCACCGCCAACCGTGGCCCTGATGTGGTCGGCAATGGCTTCACGGGCATTTTCTATCCCCGAGAAAAGGCGGGCCGTGAGCGGCACCTCGTCGTCTGTGGCTGAGACAAGCTTTGGGTTGCCGAGAAAGAATCCGCTGCCGCCAATGCCGGCAAAATAGCTGTCGAAGGAGAAATCGTAACTGTCCGGCCGCACCGGACCGGTCGGCGGCAACAGTTTAGCATAGCCGGTGACCAGGGAGCCGGCGGTCATTTCCGCCGGGATATCTCGCGCCGAAAGCCTGACCCTTTCCGGCGCATAGCGCAGTTTCGGCCGGGCGGTCGACGTCACGTCGATGGTCAGCCGGATGCGGCCGGTCTCCATCCGGTCGAGCGAAACGACACGGCCGGTGACTTGCGTCGAGATTTCCGAACCCAGCATCTGGGTGCCCGCCCGCCATGTCTCGACCTTGGCGACAAGCAGGCCAAGCGCGCACAACAATGCCGCCGTGAAGCCCAGATGGGTTTTGGGCCAGGAGCGCGAAACAAGCGCACAGACCGCCATCAGCACGACGACCGCGACAGGCTTTGCAAAATCAGGCTCCGTCGCGAGCGAATAATAGCCGATCGCTCCAGCGGCCAGACAAACCGGCACCAGCAGGAAGGCGATGCCCCGGTCAAGCTCGAGCTCCGCTGCCGTCGCCGCACTATGGCGTAGGCGAGGCCAGGAAACCCGGGCGAGTCGCCGCCGGACACGCACAATCCGGCCTGAAGCAGGCGGCGGAAGTGTCGCCGGCATATCCGCCTGCGGCGGCTGGCTGCCGGGTGCAGGCATAAGGGGCGATGGCAGTGGGTTCGCAAGGGGAGATGCAAACAACGACCGTTCGCTGACGCCAACACCAGCGTCCTCGCCCTGATCCGAGCCCCAGCCTCGTCCAGCCATCGGGTCCTGCCCCTTGCACGCCTGACGCCCTATGCTACATGAACGCGCGACGCGCGAAAGTCCGCGCGGCCGCACCCCGCTTCAGATGGTTTCCGAGAGTTTCATGTCCGACAAGGTCGTCACCCGTTTTGCCCCCTCGCCCACCGGCTATCTGCACATCGGCGGCGCGCGCACGGCTCTGTTCAACTGGCTCTATGCCAAACACACCGGCGGCACGATGCTGCTGCGCATCGAGGACACCGATCGCGAGCGTTCGACCGCGGCCGCGACAGCTGCCATCCTCGACGGCCTCTCCTGGCTCGGCTTGACCTGGGACGGCGACGCGGTCTCGCAGTTCGAGCGCGCGCCGCGCCACCGCGAGGTCGCGGAGGAACTCGTGCGTCTGGGCAAGGCCTATTACAGCTACGAGACGCCGGCCGAGCTGGAGGCGATGCGCGAGGCAGCACGGGCTAAGGGCCTGCCGCCGCGCTACAACGGCCAGTGGCGCGACCGCGCCCCCTCTGAGGCGCCTGCGGGCGTCAAGGGCGCCATCCGCATCAAGGCGCCGACCGAAGGCGAGACGATCGTCCATGACCGCGTCCAGGGCGAGGTGCGCTTCCCCAACAAGGATCTCGACGATTTCATCATCCTGCGTTCGGACGGCAACCCAACCTACATGCATGCCGTCGTCGTCGACGACCACGACATGGGTGTCACCCACATCATCCGCGGCGACGACCACCTGACCAATGCGGCCCGCCAGACCGTGATCTACAACGCCATGGGCTGGGACGTGCCGTCTATGTCGCACATCCCGCTGATCCATGGCGCCGACGGCGCCAAGCTGTCGAAGCGCCATGGCGCGCTCGGCGTCGAAGCCTATCGGGCCATGGGCTACCTGCCGGAGGCACTGCTCAACTACCTGGCGCGCCTGGGCTGGAGTCATGGCGATGACGAGATCATGTCGATCAAGGACATGATCTCCTGGTTCGATATCGGCGACGTCAACAAGGGCGCTGCCCGCTTCGATTTTGCCAAGCTGGAAGCGATCAACGGCGCGCATATGCGGCGCATGGCCGACGCGAAGCTGTTGGACATCTTCATCGCCACTCTGCCCTATCTCGAGGGTGGCCCGGCGATGGCCGCGCGCCTCAACGAACACAACAAGGCGCAGTTGCTGGCGGCCCTTCCGGGCCTGAAGGAGCGCGCCAAGACGCTGGTCGAGCTCGTCGATGGCGCGGCCTATCTGTTCGCCACGCGACCGCTGCCGGTCGACGAGAAGGCGGCCCTCCTGCTCAACGACGACGCCCGCAAGATCCTGCGCGGCGCTCACGAAGCTTTGAATGCGTTTTCCGGCGACTGGACTGCAGCCGCGGCGGAAGCCGTGATCCGCGACTATGCGCTGGCCGGTGGCCACAAGCTTGGCGCCGTGGCCCAACCGTTGCGGGCCGCGCTGACCGGCAAAAGCACCTCGCCTGGCGTGTTCGACGTGCTTGCCGTGCTTGGGCGCGAGGAAAGCCTGGCGCGCATAGCGGATCAAATCGATTAGGAGCAAACTGGCCCAAGAAGATTGGCATTGAAAGGCGCGTTTCGCAGTGCAACATTAGGCCTTGGCCCAATCTGGCACGCACCTCCTAAAATGCGGTGGCGAATACGCGCATTGCGGTGATTTCGACGTGTCGCTCTGCAGAATTTGCCTTTGCCGGCATGAGGAAACAACAAGGAGTTTGCAATGACCGAAGCTGCGAAAAAACTGGATGTGGGCGGCGCGAACCAAGAGGCTACTGCAACGCTTCAATTCGCCGGCAAGACCCATGAATTCAAGGTGCGAAGCGGCTCCGTCGGACCCGACGTCATCGACATCGCCTCGCTCTACAGCACGACCGGCGCCTTCACCTACGACCCCGGCTTCACTTCGACGGCAAGCTGTGAGTCCGAGATCACCTTCATCGACGGCGACGCCGGTATTCTCCTCCACCGCGGCTATCCGATCGACCAGCTGGCCGAACACGGCGACTTCCTCGAAGTCTGCTATCTCCTGCTCTACGGCGAACTGCCGACCAAGGCGCAGAAGGACGATTTCGACTACCGCGTGACGCGCCACACCATGGTGCACGAGCAGATGTCGCGCTTCTTCACCGGCTTCCGCCGCGACGCGCACCCGATGGCGGTGATGTGCGGCGTGGTGGGCGCGCTGTCGGCCTTCTATCACGACTCCACCGACATCTCCGACCCCTACCAGCGCATGGTGGCGTCGATGCGCCTGATCGCCAAGATGCCGACGATCGCGGCCATGGCCTACAAGTACCACATCGGCCAGCCCTTCATTTACCCGAAGAACGATCTCGGTTTCGCGGCAAACTTCCTGCATATGTGCTTTGCGGTGCCATGCGAGGAGTACAAGATCAACCCGGTGCTGGCGCGCGCCATGGAGCGCATCTTCATCCTGCACGCCGATCACGAGCAGAATGCCTCCACCTCGACGGTTCGCCTCGCCGGCTCGTCGGGCGCCAACCCGTTCGCCTGCATCGCCGCCGGCATCGCTTGCCTGTGGGGCCCGGCCCATGGCGGCGCCAATGAAGCGGCGCTCAACATGCTGGGCGAGATCGGCCATGTCGATCACATCCCGGAATTCATCGCCCGCGCCAAGGACAAAAACGACCCGTTCCGGCTGATGGGCTTTGGTCACCGCGTTTACAAGAACTACGATCCTCGCGCGAAAATCATGCAGAAAACGGCGCACGAGGTGCTGGGCGAACTCGGCATCAAGGACGATCCGCTGCTCGACATCGCGATGGAACTGGAAAAGATCGCGCTGACCGACCCCTATTTCATCGAGAAGAAGCTCTACCCGAATGTCGATTTCTATTCCGGCATCACGCTGAAGGCGCTGGGCTTCCCCACCACCATGTTCACCGTGCTGTTTGCGGTCGCACGCACCGTCGGCTGGATCGCGCAGTGGAAGGAGATGATCGAGGATCCGCGCCAGAAGATCGGCCGCCCGCGCCAGCTCTACACCGGTGCGCCGGAGCGCGACTACGTGCCGATCGCCAAGCGCTGACCGAAGCTGCCGATTAAAAAAAGGCGCCTCTCAGGGCGCCTTTTTTATATGGCGCAGCACAACGCCCGCCGCGATCTCGCCCGACGGCTTGTCCGTCGCCATGCGCAGCGCAATCTCCGCAAAGCCGTCCTTCTGCCAGGCGCGCATGCCGCTGTCGGCAAACAACGCTTCCAGTTGGCGAGCCAGATTGTTCGGCTTGACGTACTCGTTGTAGAACTCCGGGATGAGCGCGCGATCCGAGATGAGATTGGGCAGCAGCGCCGACCAGACCGAAACAAGATACGGCGCAACGGCACGGGCGACCGGATCGAGCCTGTAGGACGACACCATCGGCACACCAGCCAAAGCCAGTTCCAGCGACACGGTCCCCGATGCGATCAGCGCGGCATCGGCCTTGCCGAAAGCCTGCCATTTGCGTTGCGGATCAACGATGATTTCGGGTTTTTCGTCCCAACGATTGACCGAGGATTTGACGAGATCGGCGACATGCGGAACCGTCGGCAGCAGCAGTCGCAGCCGATGCCCGCGCGCGCGCAGCATCGACACGGTGTCGCCGAATGGTTCGATCAGTCGCCGTACCTCGCCGCGCCGCGAGCCCGGCAGGACGAGCAATGTCTTGATCCGGTCCTGGGCAAGATCGCGCGGCAAGGCCTGCGCCTTCTGGGCGGCAAGCACGCCCGCATCATGCGTCAGGCGATGCCCGACATAGGTGCCCGGCGGGCCGCCCAGCCGGTCGAGTTCCTTCACCTCGAACGGCAGGATGCAGAGGATATGGTCGACATAGGGCTTCATCGCCACCGCCCTGCCCGGCCGCCAGGCCCAGACGCTCGGGCAGACATAATGGATGATCGGTATCGACGGATTGGCTGCCCGCACCTTCCTGGCGACGCGCAAGGAAAAGTCCGGACTGTCGATGGTGACCAGGCAGTCCGGCTTTTCTTCGGCAATGGTTTTGGCCAGTTGGCCGATCCGCCTGATGAGGCGCGGCAGGTCGCGCAGGACGGCGCTGAAACCCATCAGCGCGATCTCACCGGCATCGAAGGGCGACACCAGGCCCAATTCGCCGAGATGCCGGCCGCCGAGGCCGACGAGCCGCACCTCGCGACCTGTTATCTGGCGGAGCGAACGCACGATGTCGGCGCCGAGCAGATCACCCGATTCCTCGCCGGCGACGATCGCGACCTTCAACGGCCTGTCAGCCATGTGCAGGCTCCGCTGCGGCCAGGCCGACGATGAACAGACCAAGTTCATTGGCGCGCGACAGGGTTGCGGGGCCTTCGAGGATCAGTGAGCGCCCCGCTTCGACGGCAATGCCGGCAAGCCCGGCCGCATGTGCCGCTTCGACCGTCTGCGGCCCGATGGATGGAAGGTCCGCGCGCAGTTCCTGGCCAGGCTTGGCACATTTGACCAGGACACCGCGGGTCTTGCCGGCGATGCGGCCGTGGCCACGCAGCAGTTTGGCGCGGTCGAGCAATCCGGCCGTACCCTCGATGCCCTCGAGCGCAATGGCCCGGCCGCCGACCGCGATCGCCGCCTGGCCGATATCCAGCGCCCCGATGGCCTTCGCCGCGGCAAAGCCTGCCTCGATGTCGCGCCAATCCGATTTCTGCGGCACCGCTTTGGTCAAGACCCCTTCGGCGGCGACCAGGCTCGGCACGATTTCGTGGGCGCCCATGACCTTTATCCCTCGGGCCTCGAGACCGCGCGCCACCACCTTCAACAGGCCATCGTCGCCACGCGCCAGCGCCATGACGACAATTGGTATCACCGCCAGCAGGCTAAGGCTTGGGCGCAGATGCGTCAGCCTTGGCCGGCGCTTGATCTCGCCGGCAAGCACCAGATGGGTAATCCGGTGGCGTTTGAGCAAAGGAATAAGCGAGCCGATCGCCTCCAGGGCAAGGGTCTCATGCTCGTACCGGCACAATTCCGGCAGACGGTCGGCTTCGCCCTCCATGAGGACGATGAAGGGCGGATAACCTTGCCCGGCCGAGCCCGCCGCGACTTCGACCGGAAGACTGCCGCCGCCTGCGATGATGCCGACCCTGGCATCTGGCGGGAGATCAAGACCGGCGGAAGCGGCCTCAGTCTTCATCGTCGGTATAGTCGCCATCGCTGCCTTTTAGCGATGGCACTGCATAGTGCCGCTTGCCGCGACTGCTGATGAAGTCGACGATCTTCATGGCGGTCGGCGAAGAGGCGAACTCGGCCTTGGCGAATTCGATGTTCTCGCCAACGGTGCGAGAGCGGTCGAAAATCGTCCTGTAGGCTTTGCGCAACAGATAGATTTCGGAACGCGGCAGACCGGCGCGCTTGAGGCCGATGATGTTCAAACCGCGCAAGCTGGCGCGGTTGCCGACGGCAATGGCATAGGGAATGACGTCACCAACGAAGGCCGAGCACCCGCCAAGAAAGGCATTGTCGCCGACACGCACGAATTGATGAACGGCACTGAGGCCGCCTATATAGACGTTGTCGCCAATCTCGCAGTGGCCGCCCAGCGTCGCGCCATTGGCGAAGGTGGCGTTCTTGCCGACAACGCAATCATGGGCGATGTGGGCGTAGGCAAGGAAATTGCCATTGTCGCCCACTGTCGTTTCGCCGCGGCTGGTGTCGGTCCCGACATGCATCGTGACGCCTTCCCGGATGGTGCAGTTGGCGCCGATGACCAGCGTCGTGCGGCCGCCCTTGTGTTTGGTGTTCTGCGGCGGTGCGCCCAATGTCGCCATCGGATAGACCTTGGTCGAGGCGCCGATGGTGGTCGCGCCCATGACGGAGACATGGCTGACCAGTTCGACACCATCGCCGATCACGGCATCGGCGCTGATATGGCAGAACGGCCCTATGCGCACACCCTGACCGATTTGAGCGCCCTCTTCCATGACGGAGGAAGGATGGATTGAAGTCTTGATTTTCATAAGCACTCGATCGTCAGTCGCCGGTGACCATCATGGCTGAAATCTCGGCCTCGGCCGCCTTGGTGCCATCGACCAGGGCTTCGCAGGCGAATTTGAGCAGGTTGCCGCGCTTCTTGATTTTCTTGACGTGAATCTTCAACTGGTCGCCGGGAACGACCGGTTTGCGGAATTTGGCATTGTCGATGGTCAGGAAATAGACCAGCGACGGCTTCGACGCCCCAAGGCTGCGGATGCAGATGGCGCCTGCCGTCTGCGCCATGGCCTCGACGATCAGCACGCCCGGCATCACCGGCTGCTCCGGGAAATGCCCCTGAAAATGCGGCTCGTTGATGGTGACGTTCTTGATGCCTACGGCGGAATCGTCGCCATCGATGTCGACGATGCGGTCGATCATCAGGAAGGGATAGCGGTGCGGCAGGAGCTTCATCAGCCCCAGTATGTCGACCGCTTCCAGCGTCGTCGCCGCCACCATATCAGCCATTGTCCTTGCCCTGCTTGCGTGCCCTGGCCATCGTGCGCAACATGGCTATCTCCCGCATGGCTTCCGCCATCGGCTGTGCCGGATAACCGCCCCAGATCTCGCCGGCGGGAACATTGCTCATAAATCCACTTCTGGCGGCAAGCTTGGCTCCTGAGCCGATGGTCAAGTGATCCGCGAGCCCGACGCCGCCGCCCATCGTAACGTTGTCACCCACGACCACGGAACCGGAAATACCTGAAAGCCCGGCCACTATGCAATTGCGGCCGATGCGGACGTTATGGGCGATCTGCACGAGATTGTCGATCTTGGTGCCCTGACCGATGATCGTATCGGACATGGCGCCGCGATCGACGGTGGAATTGGAACCGATCTCGACATCGTCCTGGATGACGACCCGTCCGATCTGGGGAACGCGTTCTGGACCCTTGGCACCGCCGACAAAGCCGAAGCCGTCCTGGCCGATCCTGGCGCCGCCGTGGATGATGACCCGATTGCCGATCAGCGCATACTGGATGCTGGCGCCCGGGCCGACATAGCCGTCACGGCCGATCTGGCAGGATTGTCCAATAACCGCGTTTGGCGCGATGACGGTGCCCTTGCCGATCGAGACGCCTGGCCCGATGACCACACCTGCCTCGATAATGGCGCCGGCTTCGATATGCGCGGTCGGATCGATATGGGCATGCGGTGAAATACCGGTCTCACTGGTCATTGGACCCGGCGTGGCAGCTGTCGGAAACAGCAGTCGGCCGACCAGGGCGAATGCCTGTTGCGGACGCGGATGGACCAAAACGGCGACGCTGGACGGCGCCTTGTTGGCGAATTCCGCCGGACACAGCACCGCGGCTGCCCGCAATGACGGCATCAGCGCGGAATTGCGCCTGCCGTCGACGAAGACGAGCGCATTGGCACCGCCTTCGTGGGCCGGCGCCAGCGCCTCGATCGAAACGTCGGATTGGCCGGAATCGACAAGCACCGAGCCGGTCAGATTCGCGACTTCGGCCGCCGTATACCGGCGTGATGGCGCGAAGAACACCGGATCGGTCATTCCAGAAGCTATATCCAGCTAGGTCGGAACATTTCTCCCGGATCCAAAAAATCCAGGAACATCGTTTGCCGCCGATCAGAAGCGGGTCGATATGCCGAAGTTGAATTCCTGCACGTCGTCGCTCGCTTCCTTCCTGACCGGGATCGCATAGTCGATACGGATCGGACCGAACGGCGAGGCCCACATCAGGCCGATACCGACCGAAGCGCGCAATTTCATGCCGGTCGAGTCCTGATTGACCAGTGACTGATTGGCGATCTTGTTGCCATAGAGCGTCGCCGCGTCGGCGAACACCGCGCCGCGCAGGCCGAAGCTTTCGGGAACGACTGGCAGCGGGAACTGGGCTTCGGCCGAAGCGTTGAAATACGTCGTGCCACCCAGATGGTCGCCACTGGTGCCCTCAGCCACCGGACCGATACCACCGTAAGCAAAACCGCGGATCATGCGATCCGTGCTCTGGAAGTGATCGAAGATGCGCAGATCGCCGTCGTTGCCGTATCCCTCGACATGCCCCGCGCCACCCGAAATGAGCCCGACAAGGTCAAGCTGTTCGGACAGCGTCTGATAGATGCTGCCGCGCCCGGTAATCTTCACGAACTTGGCATCGCCGCCAAGACCCGCGACCTCGACGGTCGTGTTGGCATAGATGCCTTCATGCGGGTTCTTCATGTCGTCGATGGTGTTATAGACCAAACCCAGGCTGACCGACGACTTGATCCAGGGGCTTTCTGCGATGCCATCCAAGATGGCCTGAGAAATGTTGCAGGTGCCGCCGGGAGGATTCGGAAGGTCGGTAGGGCCGCAACTGTCGTCGACCTTATACTTCTCCTGAGAGATATTATACGCCAGTTGTGTCGTGATGCTGTTGGTGATCGGCAACCCGAAGCGCACCGTCGCACCGGTGGTGTCGCTGTCGTAGTTGTTGTTGTATTGCCTCGTCGACTTGTAGATGTCGAAACCGGCGGCAATGCGTCGACCGAGGAAATACGGCTCGGTGAACGATACGGCGTAGTCGCGTGAATTTTTGCCGCCGCCCGCCGACAGCTTGATGAACTGGCCTCGGCCGAGGAAGTTGCGCTCGGTGATCGAGCCTTCGACGGACGGGCCTGCCGTGTCACCGCCGGTCGAATAGCCGGCGCCAACGGAGAATTCACCCGTCGATTTCTCGACCACGTCGACCACAAGCACCACCTGATCGGGCTGCGAGCCGGGCACACTCGAGATTTCGACTTTGTCAAAATAATTCAGGTCTTCCAGGCGCTTCTTCGCGCGTTGGATGAGCACCTGGTTGAACGCATCGCCTTCGCTGACATCGAATTCGCGGCGGATGACATAGTCACGCGTACGGTCGTTGCCGCGGATCTCGATGCGTTCGATATAGGCCTTGGTGCCCTGGTCGACCGTATAGACCACCGAAATCGTATGGTTCTCGAAATTGCGGTCGCCGCGCGGCGTCACCTGCGCGAAGGCATAGCCTGAACCGGCCACCTTCTCGGTGAGAGCGATGATGGAGTCCTCGACATCCTTGGCGTTGTAGACATCGCCCTTGTGGGTCTCGACCACCGATTCCAGCGACTTGGAGTCGACTTCCGGGATCGTGCTTTCGACGCTGATATCGCCGAAATTATAGCGCTCGCCTTCCTGGACGGTGATGGTGACCGTGTATTTGTTCGTCGCATTGTCGAGTTCGCCGACGGCCGACACGACCTGGAAATCGGCGTAGCCGTGATTGTAGTAGAAGCGGCGCAGCAGCTCCTGGTCGGCACGCAGCTTGTCCTCGTCATAGACGTCGTCGCGCAGGATGAACGACACCCAGGATGAGCGTTTGGTGTTGATCACGTCCGACAAACGACGGCTCGAATAGGCACTGTTGCCGACGAAATTGATCGCCGCGATCTGCGTGCGGTCGCCTTCGGTGATGTGGAACACCACGTTCACGCGGTTGTCGCCGAGTTCCATGATCTGCGTGGTCACGCCGGCATCATCGCGGCCGATGCGCCTGTAGGCGGCCTTCACGGCCTCGACGTCGGAATCGAGCGTCGCTTGCGAGAATGTGCCGCGCGGCTTCAGCTGAACCGCCGCCTCAAGCGCATTGTCCTTGAGCTTCTTGTTGCCCTGGAACAGCACCTGGTTGACGACCTTGTACTCGGCAACCTTGACCACCAGCGTCGAGCCGACCTGATTGATCTGGACGTCCGAGAACAGGCCAGTGCCGAACAGCGCCTTGACGGCCGCATCCACATCGGAACTGGAGAAGGCCTTGCCCGGCTTAATGGTGATGTAATTGCGGATGGTATCGGCGTCGACACGCTGGTTGCCGCTCACCTCCACCCTGCTGACGACAGCGGCTTCAGCCGCCGATGTGGCAACGAATTGTACTGCGAGCGCACCTGGCACGACCAGAGCGGCGGACAGTGCCGCCGCTGACGCGGCGCTCAGAAACTTGGATGCTGCCTTCATCGGGCTTAATAACCTTTTCTCGTAGTCCCCACGGCGAGAAAACCGGACGTGCGGTAATTTCCCCTACCGTATTAACCGGATTTTCCCTACACGCAAGGCTTCTGGTTAATTTGTATTTACTTAACCCTGGTGCGTGGCTTTCGCGTCACTCATATCCCCGTGCATGGTAAACGGCGTCTCAACATCGACCATGCCAAAGCCAAATTTCTTCATGATTTCAGCATCCAAACAGATCGTTCCAGAACACGAAACCCATGAAGCACAAGACCAGGAGCAGACCGGCCCGATAGGCCATTTCCATCATCCGTTCCGACACCGGCCGGCGAATGACGGCCTCCACCCCGTAGAACAACAGATGGCCGCCGTCGAGGGGGGGAATCGGCAAAAGGTTTAGAAAACCTATGCCAATAGAGAGCAGTGCGACGAGCTGCACGAGCCATTCGAAACCGAGTTTCGCCGCCTTGCCGGCCATGTCCGCGATCTTGACGGGACCGCCCAACTGGCACTTGTCCTCGCGCCCGACGGCGAAACGCTGCAAGAACTGGCCGGTGCGCTCGATGACGTGGCCTGTTTCCTCAACTGCCGCCGCAACCGCCCCGACCGGGGTGTAGGTGATGAGACGCGGCTGACCGAGTTCCTTGTTGTTGACGACGCCGATCACCGCGACCTTGACCTTGTTGCCGAGCGCGTCTTGCTGCTCCATCAACTGCGGCGTCGCGGTCACCGTGACTTCCTTGCCGTCGCGCAGCATGACAAAGGTGATGGTATCGCCGGCGCGGCCCGAGACCAGCCGCTGCACATCGCCAAAGGTTTCGACCTTGCTGCCGTCAACACTGACGAATCGATCGCCAGGCTGGATGCCGGCCTTTGCCGCCGGACTGTCCGCTGTGACTTCCGCCACCATGGGCTCTGCGACATAACGCCCATAGGAGGCAAACAGCACGGAAAAGACGACGATCGCCAGCAGGAAATTGAACAGGGGCCCGGCCACCACGGTCGCCGCTCGCTTCCAGATGGCCTGTGTGTGGAAGGCAACCTTGCGCTCCTCGTCGGTCAGCGTTTCGAGATCTTCCGGGGTGGGCTGGCTGGAGGTGGCGTTCATGTCGCCGACAAATTTGACATAGCCGCCAAGTGGAATGGCGCAAAGCTTCCAGCGCGTGCCATGCCGGTCGTTGAAGCCGATGAGTTCGGGACCGAAGCCGATCGAGAAGGCCTTGACCCCGATGCCGCACCAGCGGCCGACGAGGTAGTGGCCCATCTCGTGGACGAACACGACCACGGTCAGCACGAAGAGAAACGGCACGAGCGTGCCGAGAAAAAAGCCTTCGGTGCTGAAAATCGCGTGAAGAATCCCGTTCAACTCATGCCCTCAAATTCTTCCGCTGTCGCGGTGACTGTGACATCAATCCAGGCGAATCCAAGGCACGCCCGCACCAGATCGTGAAACGACACCGTTCAAATCGGAAACAGCCCCTGCGCCGGATGATCGGCGCCCGCCGAAATCCAGCCAATGACGTATAGAGCAAGAGCCGCCGCGACAAGCCCGTCGACACGGTCCATGACGCCGCCATGGCCTGGAATGAGCACGCCCGAATCCTTGCGGCCATGCCGCCGTTTGACCCAGGATTCGAACAGGTCTCCGGCCTGGGCGATAATCGAAAGCACAAGCGCCACGAAGCCAAGCAGCGCCAGATTGCCGGCACCGGCGACTGCTGCCAGCATGACCCCGGCGACAACGCCACCGACCGCGCCGCCGACCGCGCCGCTGCGCGTCTTGCCGGGCGAAATCGACGGCGCCAGTTTGGGACCACCGACGGCGCGCCCGACGAAATAGGCAAAAATGTCGGTCGCCCAGACCACCGCGAACAGGAACAGGATGGCGACGAGGCCCGGATGGTCGCCATCGCGCAACAACGCAAGCGACAGGCCGGACACGCTGGCATAGGCAAGACCGCTTGCCTCCCACTGCCCGGCCTTACGAACCAGGGCGGCAATCGCCGTAACGGCGATCAGAATCACGACAAGCAGCAGCAGCCACGATGCGGCAAGCCCGACAATCAAGGCGCCGATGAAAACGACGACCAGCGCCTCGGGCAGGAAGCCCAGCCCATTGGCCGCGGCGGGCCGCGACATGCGTGTCCACTCGTAGAAGATCATCGCCGACATGGCCGCGCACAGCAGTCGGAATGGCAGGCCGCCAAGCCAGGTCAGGCCAAGGGCGATGACGGCAAGCACGACCGCTGAAATGACGCGGAGCTGAAGGTTGCTCATCCCGCGGCCGGTCGCGAAGCGACGTCTTGCGGGCCCAATCCGCCGAAACGGCGCTCGCGGCCGGCAAATTCGCGCAACGCCTCGGCAAGGTGTTCGCGGCTGAAGTCAGGCCAATAGCAAGGCAGGAAGACGAGTTCGCTGTAGGCGGCCTGCCACAAGAGGAAGTTGGACAGGCGAAGCTCGCCGCTGGTGCGTATGACCAGTTCCGGATCGGGAATGCCTTGGGTGTCGAGACAGCCGGCAAAGCTCTCTGCGGTGATCGATTCGGCGTCGATTTCGCCGCGCGCCGCGGCCGAGGCAAGCTTGCGCGCCGTGCGAACGATCTCGTCGCGCCCGCCATAGTTGAAGGCGATCACCAGCGTCAGGGACTCGTTACGGGCGGTGAGCGATTCGGCCTCTTCGAGCAACCCTCGGATGTCGGCCTGCAGCCCTGCCCTGTCTCCGATGATCCTGACCCGTACGCCGCTCTGGTGCAGTTCGGCGAGATCACGGCGGATGAACAGCTTCAATAGCCCCATCAGGTCGCTGACCTCGGCCTTCGGCCGCGACCAGTTCTCCGACGAGAACGCATAGACGGTCAGGAACGAGATGCCGAGATCGGGCGCCGCGCGCACCGTCTTGCGCAATGCCTCGACGCCTGCGCGATGACCGGCGAGCCGAGGCATGCCGCGCGCCTTGGCCCAGCGTCCATTTCCATCCATGATGATCGCGACGTGCGCGGGCGTTGTCATGATCTCGCTTTCGGGTCAGCCGGCCGCCAACCCTAAACCTGCATGATTTCAGCTTCCTTGTCGGAAAGCAGATGATCGATGGTGCTGATCGTTTCGTCTGTAAGCTTCTGGACCTGATCCGAACGTTTGCGCTGATCATCCTCGCTGATAACGCCGTCCTTCTCGGCCTTCTTCAGGAAGTCCATGCCGTCGCGGCGCACATGGCGCGCGGCGACACGGGCATTCTCGGCATAGCCGTGCGAGATCTTGACCAGTTCCTTGCGGCGCTGCTCGTTGAGCTCGGGCAGCGGAATCCTCAGATTGGTGCCGTCGACGATGGGGTTGAAACCCAGGTTGGATTCGCGGATGGCGCGATCGACGGCGCCGACCATCGACTTGTCCCAGATCGACACCGAGATCATGCGCGGCTCCGGCACCGTGACGTTGGCGACCTGGTTGATCGGCATGGTGGTGCCGTAGGCTTGCACCTGGATGGCATCGAGCAGATTGCTGGAGGCGCGGCCGGTCCGCAGCGAAGCCAGGTCATGCTTGAACGCGGCGATTGCCCCATCCATGCGCCGCTTGAGATCGTCGTACTCACCACTCATCCTAGTCTCCTCGACCCGTCTGCTGCGGGTTCACTGCTTCGGGGCAAGGCCCCGTTCGAGCCTGATTTTCGAAAAGCCGGTTTCCCCTTTGTCGGGATCAGGCCCGGGATCAATCGTCCGCGACGACCGTGCAGCGGCCGCCGCCCCTCAGAATATCGCCGAAACCACCTTTTTCGTGGATCGAATAGACGATTATCGGAATGTTGTTTTCGCGCGCAAGTGCAATCGCAGCCGTATCCATGATGGAAAGGCCTCGATTTATGACTTCGGCATGGCTGATGCGCTCGAAACGCGTCGCTTTCGGATCCTTTTTCGGGTCGGCAGAATAGACGCCGTCGACCTGCGTGCCCTTGAACAGCGCATCGGCGCCGATTTCGGCCGCGCGCAGTGCCGCCGCCGAATCAGTGGTGAAAAACGGATTGCCGGTGCCGCCGGCAAAGATCACCACCTTGCCCTGGTTCATGTAGGCGGTGGCCTGGCGCTGTGAAAAGCTTTCGCACAACTCCGGCATGGCGATCGCGGACAGCACCACGGCGTCGACGCCGATCTTGTTCAGCGAGGTGCGCAACGCCAGCGAATTGATGACCGTGGCAAGCATGCCCATGTGGTCGCCGGTGACCCGGTCCCCGCCCTTGGAGGCGACGGCCACGCCGCGAAAGATATTGCCGCCGCCGATGACGACGCCGACCTCGATGCCCAGAGCGCGGGCCTCGGCGATGTCGGCGGCGATGCGATCCACGACCGAGACATCGATGCCGAAATGCTGTTCGCCCATCAACGCTTCGCCCGACGCTTTCAGCAAGACACGTCGGTAGAGGGGCTTCACCGTCATCTGGTCCTCGTCATTTTTGTATGTGGTCACGCCTGGGCTGGCCGCCCTCGCGCAGGCGTCGCGCCCCGAACATTGGCACGATGCCGAGTTCCGATACACGAAGGGCGCCGGGATGTCACGCGGCGCCCGACCGGCAAATCGGTGGCAGCCTGCCGGATCGATCAGCCGGCGGACACGCTGGCTGGCTCGCCCTCGACAAGCACCGGCAATGCGTAGCCGGAGGGCTTGTCGCCGGTCGCAGCGCCGCCTGTGACGCGCGCCTGTATCTGCGGCCCGAAATAGGAATAGGGGAACGGCGTCGGCGTTCTGCTGACCGAATCCAGCCGGTCGCGAAGCGCTGCCGGAATCTCGAAGTCCAGCGCGCCAAGATTGTCCTGTATCTGGGCCAGCGTGGTCGCACCGAGGATGACTGTTGCGATCCCCGGCTGCGTCGCCACCCAGTTGAGCGCGACCTGTGGCATGCTGCGGCCGAGCTCGGATGCAACCTTCTCGAGTTCGGTCACGATGGCCCAGTTGCGCTCCGTGAATTTCTGGAAGCCCGGATGCGTCGAATTGCGGAACCCGTCGAGCCGGCCCACATTTCCGGCCTGGGCCGGCCGATACTTGCCGCTGAGCAGCCCGCTGGCCAGCGGGCTCCAGACCATGATGCCGGCGCCATGGCGCGTGCCGAAAGGCACGAACTCGTTCTCGATCGCGCGTTCGGCCAGGGAGTATTCGAGTTGCAGGGCCGAAACCGGCTCATACCCGCGCAGTTCGGCGATCGCCTGCGCGCGCCCCGCATACCAGGCCGGCACATCGGACAGGCCGACATGGCGCACCTTGCCCATCCGCACCAGGTCATCCAGCGTACGCATGACCTCTTCGGCCGGCGTCAGCCTGTCCCACACATGCATGAGATAGAGATCGATATAGTCGGTGCCCAGCCGCTTCAGCGAGGCATCGACCGCCCGCATGATGTTCTTGCGGCCGTTGCCGCCGGCATTCGGATTGCCCGGCTGCATGTTCATGGTGAACTTGCTGGCGATCACCGCGGTGTCACGCAAGCCCTGCTCGGCGATGAATTCCCCAAGCCAGGCTTCGGCCGTGCCGCCGGTGTAGAGGTCCGCCGTGTCGAAGAAATTGCCGCCCGCCTCGACATAGGCGTCGAACATCGCCCGGGCTGTGTTCCTGTCGGCTCCCCACCCCCATTCCTTGCCGAAAGTCATCGTGCCCAGAGCGAGCCGGCTGACCCTGAGGCCGCTGTTGCCGAGCGTGTAATAGGTCATGGTCATGATCGTCTTCCAATGCTTGCTGGTGAATGCCGCGGTGTCACTGGCCCGCCGTGTCATTGCCCGGCGTTGCCTTGACCCAAACGTTGCCGCGCTCATGCGTCATGTGGAACGCGAAGCCGTCGACCTTCCAGCCGGCGGTGGAGCGCGTCAGGTGATGCTCATAGGTGCCCCAGACTTCCCAAAGCGGGTCGCCATTGCCCTCCATCCGGTTCCAGGCATAGCCGTTCGAGCGGACCGTCGCCGTGTTCGCCTCGAGAACGACCTGATGATTTGTGCGCAGATGCAGGCTTGTCTTGCTGCCCTTGAGGTTGCCGGCCCAGGCGCCGATCAGGTCGTCGGAGGCGATGTTGGCCGCCGGCTGCCCGGACAGGCTGCTGAAATCGGCGGTAACCCGATCCGCGAAATAGCTGCGCGCCAGTTTCCAGTCCTGCGCGTCGACGGCGCGGTCGATGGCGTCGGCGATCCGGATGACCGCGCGTTCGTCCGCAAGTGCCTGCCAGCCGGAGGGTTCCGCCCCGCCGGCATCGATCGGCGCCAGCGCCATGCCTGCCGCGAACGTCACGTGCTTCAACGCATTCATGTCTCTTCTCCTTGATGCAACCAGCCAATTGCCAATGTGTGGGCGCCGGTGCGTTGGCGACAATGTGGACCCCGGCGGAGGCATCGATAAGATTGCATTGTTCGCAAAGACCATGCGATATTGCTCATGAATGGATCGCGATCTCCTCATACATCTGCCTGTGATCGTTGCCGTTGCCCGGCGTGGCGGCTTCGCGCTCGCGGCGGCCGAACTCGGCATGAGCCCGTCGGCGGTCAGTCACGCCGTACGGCTGGTCGAGGAGCGTATCGGCCAGCCCTTGTTCGCGCGCACGACGCGCAGTGTTTCGCTGACCGAATCCGGAAAGGCGCTGGTGGAGGCCGCGGCTCCTGCCCTTCAGGATATTGGTGAACGGATCGATCGAATCCGCAGCGTCAAGGGCAGGTCCTCCGGCTTGCTCAGGATCAACGCCTCCACCATCGCGATTCCGTTGGCGGTGACGCCTGTCGTCGCGGCGATGGCCGAGCGCTATCCGGACGTTACGGTAGAGATTTTCGCCGACCAGGGGCTGGTCGACATCGTCGGCGAAGGCTTTGATGCCGGCATCCGGCTAGGCGAGATGATCGCGCAGGACATGGTGGCCGTGCGGCTCACGCCTCCGTTCAAAACCGTCATCGTCGCCTCTCCCGCCTATATCGGACGCCGCGGCCGTCCGCGCAGCGTGGCCGATCTCGCCAACCACAATTGCATCGGCTACCGGCTTGTCCGCTCCGGTGCCCTCTATCGCTGGGATTTGACCGAAGACGGCAAGGATGTCGTGGTGCAGACCGGCGGTACGGCCATCGTCACGGATTCGCTCGCAGCGATTGACATGGCGCTTGCCGGAGTGGGCCTTGCCTATATGTTCGAGCCGCTGGCGCGCGCCGATCTTGCGGCCGGCCGCCTGGTGCAGGTTCTGCCGCAATCGGCAATCGAGGAACCCGGCCTTTTCCTCTATTTCCCGCGCCGGGCGGCGATGGCGCCGAAACTGCGGGCCTTTATCGACACCGCACAAGAAATCAGCCGGACATCCCTGCGGACGTCCGGCCGAAAAACGCTTTTGGAATAAAGCAGTAGGAAGTTTACTTCTTGACCGCCGCCGCGACTTCCGCTGCGAAATCGGTCTCTTCCTTTTCGATGCCTTCGCCGAGCGCGAAGCGCAAATAGGCCGTGATCTTGGCCGGCGCGCCGATTTCCTTTTCGGCATCCTTCAGCGCCTTCTCGACGGTGATGTCGGGATTGAGCACGAAGGCCTGCTTCAGGAGCACGACTTCCTCGTAGAACTTGCGCATGCGGCCCTCGACCATCTTTTCGATGATGGCTTCCGGCTTGCCGGACTGGCGCGCCTGATCGGAGAAGATCGCCTTCTCACGCTCGACCGCTGCCGGATCGATCTGCTCCGCCGTCAACGCCATCGGGTTGGTGGCGGCGACATGCATGGCGACCTGACGGCCAAAGGCGTTGGCGGCATGTTCATTGCCTGTGGTTTCGATCGCGACCAGCACGCCGAGCTTGCCGAGGTTGTCGGCAACCGAATTATGGACATAGGTCGCCACGGCACCATGCGGCACCGTGAGCTTCGCCGAGCGGCGGAAGCTGATATTCTCACCGATGGTGCCGACAGCGTCCTTGATCACCTCGGTGACAGTCTTGTCCGAGCCGGGATACTTGGCGGCAGCCACCGCCTCGGTCGTGCCGTAGGCGAGCGCCACCTTGGCGATGTTGCGGACGAGCTCCTGAAACTGCTCGTTGCGGGCCACAAAGTCGGTCTCGGAGTTGACCTCAACAATGGCAGCTTCGCGCACGCCGGCATCGACGCCGATCAGGCCTTCGGCCGCGGTGCGGCCGGCCTTCTTGTCAGCCTTGGAGATGCCCTTCTTGCGCAGCCAGTCGACGGCCTCTTCCATGTTGCCGTTCGTCTCGTTCAACGCCGCCTTGCAGTCCATCATGCCCGCGCCGGTCAAGTCGCGGAGTTCTTTGACCTGTGCAGCCGAAATGCTCATTGTCGCCTCTTTGTTTTAAATGCACCGACGCACCACCGGTACTCGATGATGCGTCCGTTTAGCGTGCCAAAATATTAGAAAGATGAAGGCCGGAACCGGCCCTCGCCGTTTTACGCCTGCGGGGTCTCGGTCGACGGAGCCGGATCGAGCGCCGGCTCGACCGGGGCTTCGATCGAAGCGCCGATGTCGACGCCGAGCGCGCCCTGCTGACGGGCGATGCCGTCGATGGCAGCCTTGGCGATCAGGTCGCAATAGAGCTGGATGGCGCGCGCTGCGTCGTCATTGCCAGGGATCGGGAAGTCGATCTTGTCCGGATCGCAGTTCGAATCGATGATGGCGACGACCGGGATGCCGAGACGCTTGGCCTCCAGGATGGCGATCGCTTCCTTGTTGGTGTCGATCACGAACATCAGGTCGGGCGTCGAGCCCATGTCCTTGATGCCGCCCAGCGCCTTGTCGAGCTTTTCGCGCTCGCGGTCGAGGTTCAGGCGCTCCTTCTTGGTGAGGCCCTGGGCCTCGCCGGCCAGCATCTCGTCGAGCTTGCGCAGGCGCTGGATCGAATTCGAGATCGTCTTCCAGTTGGTCAGCATGCCGCCGAGCCAACGCGAATTGACATAGTACTGGGCCGAACGCTGCGCCGCATCGGCGACGATGTCGGACGCCTGGCGCTTGGTGCCGACGAACAGCACGCGGCCGCCCTTGGCGACGGTGTCGGAAACCTGCTTCAGCGCCTGGTGCAGCAAAGGCACCGTCTGCGAGAGGTCGATGATGTGGATGTTGTTGCGAGCGCCGTAGATGTAGGGCGCCATCTTCGGGTTCCAGCGATGGGTCTGGTGGCCGAAGTGAATGCCAGCTTCCAAAAGCTGGCGCATGCTGAAATCAGGCAGAGCCATTCTTATTTTCCTTTCCGGTTAGCCTCCACGGACACAGGCATTTTTGGACTTTGTCCTCGAACGCCACCGGAGGTTTCAGCCGGATTTCTCCCGGGCAGACACCAAAGTCCGTGTGTGGAATGAGCGCGCATATAGAGGGGAAGCGCGACAAACGCAAGCGGGGTAACGTTTTCCCGCTCAGCGTGCGGCAATCAGCGCGCCGGTGCCGATCATGGCGCTGCCGGCAAACCGGTTCATCAGCCGCATGCGCTTCGGTGTCCTGAACCAGCCCGAAGCCCGGCCCGCAAGCGCTGCATAGACCCCCATGGTCAGGATGTTGACGCTGATGACGGTGGCCACCACCAGAAGGCCATCGACAAGGGTCAGCGTGTCGAGATTGAGGATCAGCGGCATGATCGAGGCGTAGAACAGGATCGCCTTGGGGTTGCCCAGCGCAATGGACGCGCCAAGGAAAAAGGACCGGGACAATCTCGCCTCGGCCGTCCGCGGCTCATTCGATTGCGAGGCCGAGGCGCGCCACATCCTGATGCCGAGAAAGATCAGATAGGCGGCGCCGGCATATTTCAGCAGGAGAAAGATCCATTCGAAGGTTTGCGCCAGCGCCACCAGCCCGAGCAGCGCCAGGGTGACCAGCACGGCGTCGCCGGCGGCGACCCCGACGCCGGCCATGAAGGCACGGAGGAAACCGCGCGACACACCATTGGTGATGACCGTGAACATCGCTGGCCCCGGCGTGGCGGCAGCAAGTGTGACAGCGGCGCAATAGGCCAGAAATGCTGTTGGTGTCATGACCGGGCCTTTCCATTGGGCACCCGCACGCGCCGGAAGATCGCGACGATCTCCTCGCGGCTGCATTCGATGGCGCCGAGCCGCACCGCGCGGTCGCGCTCGAAGCCGGTTATGTCATAATGCGGGGCCGATGTCTTGGGCGGTCCCTGGTAGGACGAACGCTTGACGCCAAGCGCGGCGGCGAAACGATGCAGCTCGTCGGTGTCGTCGGCCATCAGGTGGCACCAGCGATGGCCGGCCCACTTCCAGATCGCCGCATCGACGTAGACCGCCATCAAGCCCGCCGCGGCCAGCTCAATTGCGCAACCCGGCTACTTCGATACCGGGCAAGGCTTTGTCTGGTCGAACAGCGAAAGATTGACCAGCCTGCCGGTCATCGAGAAGTCGCCATAGTCCATGGTGAGATCGCGGGTGATGCCGTTCTCGTGCAGCTTGAAGCTGATCCGGTATTCCGGCACTTCCTCGCCGTTCTGGGCGCTGTCGTCGAAATAGGCGATGTCGACCGGCCAGTACTTGTCGGTGGCGAGTTTGGCCAGCGCCGGAGCCTCCGGATCGACCTTGTCGGCTTCGGTCTTCTTGCCGACGACAACAGTGGTCGCCATCACCTTATTGGCGTCCTCCGAGCCGTCGAACAGGTTCGTCTGGTAGAAATTCTCGCCTTTCTCGGCCTTGCCGATCAGTTCGACCAGATGCTGGGTCGGAAACTGGGTGGCGGCGAGTTCCAGGCTGTTCTTCTCGGGCTTGTCGATATCGACCTTGAGGCCCTTGGCGTCTTTCGTGGCGATGCCCTTGACCTCCTTGTCGAGGTTCTGGTCGACAAAGGATTTGGTCACGAAGGAAAAAGTCTTGCCTTCGGCATCTTCGAAAGTCGTCGTCTGCTGGTCCGTCAGCTTCGTGCCCTCGGCGGTAACGATCTGGGTGACGAAGCGAAATTTCACCGTATAACCTTCGCACGCCGAACCGTTGAATTCGTAGACCATGCGACCGGATATACCTGTTATGCCGGAGCGGTCGGAGGCCTTTTTGAGGGTAAGGTCATACACGGCGCGATGCGCCTGCAGCGCCGGTACGGCGAAGGCGGGGACTATCGGGAACACCGCCGATAACAGAACGGCGTGGAATGCGAGGCGCGCTGCGCGCATGAGGTACTCCGATCGTCGCGGCTGATGGCAGGCCGCAGGGAAAGATGGTCCAGCTTAAAAAAAGTCGTGGCGGAAGCGAGGCAAAAATAGCAATTTCGGCCCCGCCAGCGCGGCGCCTTCCAGCAATAGGGAAAAGCAATGAGTGAAACAATCGAAAAGCGGCTAAGTGATCTCGGCGTGACGCTTCCAGTCGCCGCCGCACCTGCCGCCAACTACGTTCCCTACTGCAGGTCGGGCAATCTGCTGTTCACCGCCGGGCAATTGCCGCTCAAGGACGGCAAGCTGCAGGCGAGCGGCCTGCTCGGCCGCGACGTCGACACGGCAAGCGGCAAGGACGCGGCGAGATACTGCGCGATCAACATTCTGGCGCAAGCCAAGGCTGCGCTCGGCGACCTGGAGAAGATCAGCCGGCTGGTGAAGATCACCGTCTTCGTCGCCTCTGCCCCCGACTTTGTCGAACAGCATCTGGTTGCCAACGGCGCTTCCGATTTCCTGGTCGCCGCCCTTGGCGAGCGCGGCAAACACGCCCGCTCCGCGGTCGGCACTGCCTCCCTGCCACTTAATGCCGCAGTGGAAATCGAAGCCATCTTCGAAGTCGAATGAACGAAGGCCTGACATGACCGATCTATCCTGGCTAACCGCCCGGCCCGTTGCCCATCGCGGCTTCCACGACATGAACAAGACGCGCTGGGAAAACACGCTTTCCGCTTTCACGGCCGCGGCCGAACGGGGCTACGCCATCGAATGCGACGTGCATCTGTCGTCGGACGGCGTTCCCGTCATCATCCATGATGACGACCTGAAAAGACTGACTGGAGAGGACGGTTTCGTCTGGCAGCGCAGCGCGGCCGAACTGACCGCGCTCAAGGTTGGCGCCACATCCGACCGCGTGCCGACGCTGCAGGAAGCGCTCGACCTCGTCGACGGCCGCGTGCCCATGGTCGTCGAGCTGAAAGGGGCTCCCGGCCGCGATGAAGGCCTGGTGGCAAGTGTCGGCAGGATGCTCAAGCGCTACAAGGGCAAGGCGGCGATCATGTCGTTCGATCACTGGCTGATCCGTGACTTCCCGAAACATGCACCCGGCATTCCCGCCGGCTTGACCGCCTACGGCAAGGACCTCAAGCTGATCGAGGCGCATTTTTCCATGCTGGCGCATGAGCTATCCTTCACCTCCTACGCCGCCGGCGACCTGCCGAACCCGTTCGTCAGTTTCGTGCGTGAAAAGCTCAAAATGCCTGTCATCACCTGGACGGTGCATGATCAGCCCGCGATCGACCTGACCTTCAAATACGCCGATCAGATGACATTCGAAGGGTTCGAACCCGAGTTGGTCAAAGTCGCTTGAGCGGAGTGTCTGAAACGTGACTTGTAGCGCCCCGGATGGAGCTTAAATAAGCCTCATGGATCAGGGCGACGATGGCGACGGGCAAACTGCAAATGCGGACTATTCGATCCGTATCGCCGCGGGCATCGGCGCGTTCACCTGCGATGAGTGGAACGGCTTTGCCGGCACCACGCGCGGCGATGCGGAAAACGGCTATAATCCGCTCGTTTCATTCGCTTTTTTAAGCGCGTTGGAGGATTCCGGCTGCGCCGTGCGGCGCACCGGCTGGCAGGGACATCATTTGCGGTTGGAGACCGCGCAAGGCAGGCTGCTGGGCGCCGTCCCCTGCTATCTCAAATCGCACAGCCAGGGCGAATATGTGTTCGACCACGGCTGGTCTGACGCCTTCGAGCGCGCAGGCGGCCGCTATTATCCGAAACTGCAATGCGCCGTGCCGTTTACGCCGGTCACCGGCCCTCGCCTGCTGGTCGGCAAAGGCGAGGATCCGGATGCGGTGAGGGCCGGGCTTGCCGCCGGCCTCAAAATGGTGACCGACAAGCTCGGCGTGTCCTCGGCGCATGTCACCTTCGCGCAGGAGAACGATGTGGCGACACTCGAGGCCGCCGGTTTCCTGCACCGCACCGACCAGCAATTCCACTTCTTCAACGAAGGCTTTTCGACCTATGACGACTTCCTCGCCACGCTTGCCTCGCGCAAGCGCAAGGCGATGAAGAAGGAACGGCGTGAGGCGCTTGCCGATGGCATCACCATCGACTGGCTGACCGGCAAGGACCTGACGGAAAAGGCCTGGGACGACTTCTTCGCCTTCTACATGGACACCGGCAGCCGCAAATGGGGCCGCCCCTACCTGAACCGCCAGTTCTTCTCGCTGATCGGCGAACGCATGGCGGATGATATCCTGCTGGTGATGGCCAGGCGCAACGGCCGCTACATCGCCGGCGCCATCAATTTCATCGGCTCGGACGCGCTCTACGGCCGCAACTGGGGGTGCATCGAGGATCATCCCTTCCTGCATTTCGAGGTCTGCTACCACCAGGCCATCGACTTCGCCATCGAACGCAAGCTGAAGGTGGTGGAGGCGGGCGCGCAGGGAGAACATAAGCTGGCGCGCGGCTACCGGCCGGTGACGATGCATTCCGCGCACTACATTTCGCACCTCGGCCTGCGCAATGCGGTGGCCGACTATCTCCAGCGCGAGCGGCGCGAAGTGGAGCGGATGAGCGATTATCTCGAAGAACACACGCCGTTTCGCAAGGATCTCGAGGAGTAGCAGGCCTTCTGGCATGGCCGATCTCGCCTGATCGTACCGCCACATCGTCTTGCCGCTCCGGAAGAGCTTCGCTACACGGGACGCGAGGCACAATCCGGAGCGTTCGCCATGACTGAGGCCGCCTACGACACCAACAACATCTTCGCAAAGATCCTGCGCGGCGAAATCCCTTCGCACCGCGTCTACGAAGATGACGCCGTCGTCGCCTTCATGGATGTGATGCCGCAAGGACCCGGCCATACGCTGGTTGTGCCAAAAACCCCGTCGCGCAACCTGCTCGACGCCAATCCGTCGACCTTCGGCCCGCTTTATACCGTCGTCCAGAAAGTGGCGCTGGCAGTCAAGAAGGCGCTCGATGCCGACGGCGTCACCATCCTGCAGTTCAACGAGCCGGCCTCCGGCCAGACCGTCTATCACTTGCACGTCCATGTCATCCCGCGCTTCGACGGCATCCCGTTGAAGCCGCATAGCGGTGAGATGGAGAAACCCGAAGTGCTGGCCGGGAACGCCGAGAAAATACGGGCGGCGCTGGGAAGCTGAGCGGAACTTCGTTTCGGGGGCAGGAGAAAGTCTAGCTAGCGGCTTGAGCCAAGCGCTCGATCGCACCCGGCTGAGCGCCATCACGCAGGCGCTGGCGGATCGCTTGTGCGCACTGTTCAGTGCTGAGGACCGAGGTATCGACCTCGAGATCATATATGCCCGGCCGGTGCACCGCTTCTTGCCACATACGCACCGGCAAAGGCGTGGGATCGTCCGAAGAGCCGGTGACATAACCCCGGCCCGCCTCGCTGGCGGCTCGCCTTTCCATGATGATTTCAATCGGACAGCGAACGCCGACGAACAGCGCTGGCAGGCCGGCGAGACGGCGCGCGCAATCGGCCAGGCAATCGAGCGGCTTCGAATAGGCATCGTGATGGCCGACGTCCGTCACGACGTTCAGCCCCAGCCGGCTGTGCACCGCGACCGATTCGTAGAGGGCGGCATAAAGGTGCGGCACGAAGACTTCGAGGTCGGGGCGTTCGCCTCCAGGTCGCAACCCTATTCCCGGGCGAAGTCGCGACGGTATGATCTGGGCATAGCTGTCGACACCCAGATTCATCCATGCGCCATCGAAGCTTTCCTGAATGGCGCGAGCGATGCTCGATTTTCCCGACCGCGGCGCGCCGTTGAGGATGACGATCTGGCCTGGCATAGCCACCCCATTGCTCAAAAATGAAAAAAAGCCCCGTTGCCGGGGCTTTTTCGAGTGCGTGCCGATCAGCCCTTGCGGGGCAGTTGCGGGACCAGGCTGCGCTTGCCGCCATCCTTGCCCTTGGGCTCCGGCTTCTGCGCCACGACCTTCTTGGCTGCAGGCTTCTTGGCCACTGCCTTGGGCGGCTTCGGCGCGTCTTCCGGCTCTTCCTTCTTCGGCTTCACCGGCGCCTCGTCGGCCAGCGATTCGAGCTTCAGGCCGGTCTCGCCGGTTTCCTTCTTCTCGACGGTGACGCGCACCGTGCCGCCCTTCTTGAGCTTGCCGAACAGCACCTCGTCAGCCAGTGGCTTCTTGATGTGCTCCTGGATCACACGGCCGAGCGGCCGCGCGCCCATGCGCTCGTCATAGCCCTTGTCAGCGAGCCAGGCGATCGCATCCGGCGACAGGTCGAAGGTGACGCCACGCTCGGAGAGTTGCGCCTCGAGTTGCATAACGAACTTCTGCACCACCTGATGGATGACCGGCACCGGCAGCGAGCCGAACGGGATGATCGCATCGAGACGGTTGCGGAATTCCGGCGTGAACAGCCGGTTGATCGCCTCGACATCGTCGCCTTCGCGCTTGGTCGACCCGAAACCGATCGCCGCGCGCTGCGCATCCGATGCGCCCGCATTGGTGGTCATGATCAGGATGACATTGCGGAAGTCGATCTGCTTGCCGTTGTGGTCGGTCAGTTTGCCGTGGTCCATGACCTGCAACAGGATGTTGAACAGATCCGGATGCGCCTTCTCGACCTCGTCGAGCAACAGCACGCAGTGCGGATGCTGGTCGACGCCGTCGGTGAGCAAGCCGCCCTGGTCGAAACCGACATAGCCGGGAGGCGCGCCGATCAACCGCGAAACGGTGTGGCGTTCCATATATTCCGACATGTCGAAGCGGATCAGCTCGACGCCGAGCGAGGCGGCTAGTTGCTTGGCCACTTCCGTCTTGCCGACACCGGTCGGACCCGAGAACAGATACGAGCCGATCGGCTTTTCCGGTTCGCGCAATCCGGCACGGGCCAGCTTGATCGCCGAGGTCAGCGCCGTGATGGCAGTATCCTGGCCATAAACGACCCGCTTCAACTCGATATCGAGGCCTTGCAGCACCTTCTCGTCATCGGCCGAAACCGTCTTCGGCGGGATGCGCGCCATGGTAGCGATCGTTGCTTCGATCTCCTTGATGCCGATGGTCTTCTTGCGCTTGGCTTCCGGCACCAGCATCTGCGAGGCGCCGGTCTCGTCGATCACGTCGATCGCCTTGTCCGGCAGCTTGCGGTCGTTGATGTAGCGCGCCGACAGCTCCACCGAAGCCTTGATGGCTTCCGAGGTGTAGCGGACCTTGTGGAACTCCTCGAAATAGGGCTTCAGGCCCTTCATGATCTCGATGGCGTCCTCGATGGTCGGTTCGTTGACGTCGATCTTCTGGAAGCGCCGCACCAGAGCGCGGTCCTTCTCGAAGAACTGGCGGAATTCCTTGTAGGTGGTCGAGCCGATGCAGCGGATCGCACCCGACGACAGAGCAGGCTTCAGCAGGTTCGACGCGTCCATGGCGCCGCCCGAGGTGGCTCCTGCCCCGATCACCGTATGAATCTCGTCGATGAACAACACCGCACCCGGATAGTCCTCGAGTTCCTTGACGACCTGCTTCAGCCGTTCCTCGAAATCGCCACGGTAGCGCGTGCCGGCCAGCAGCGTGCCCATGTCGAGCGCGAAGATGGTGGCGTTGTGCAGCACTTCGGGAACGTCGCCCTCGACGATGCGCTTGGCGAGACCCTCGGCGATCGCCGTCTTGCCGACGCCCGGATCGCCGACATAGAGCGGGTTGTTCTTGGAGCGGCGGCACAGCACTTGGATGGTGCGGTTGATTTCCGACTCGCGGCCGATCAGCGGGTCGATCTTGCCGGCCTTGGCCTTGTTGTTGAGGTTGACGCAATAAGCCGTCAGCGCGTCCTGCTGCTGCTTCTTCTTGCCGCCTTCCTCTTGCGGCTCGGCGCCATTCTGGCCGCCCTGCTCGTCATCGGCGCCGCGCGGCGAGCGCGTTTCCGATGCGCCGGGGCGCTTGGCTATGCCGTGCGAGATGTAATTGACCGCGTCGTAGCGGGTCATCTGCTGTTCCTGCAGGAAATAGGCGGCATGGCTCTCGCGCTCGGCGAAGATTGCGACGAGCACGTTGGCACCCGACACTTCCTCGCGGCCCGACGACTGCACATGGATCACCGCGCGCTGGATGACGCGCTGGAAGCCGGCGGTCGGCTTGGAATCCTCGTCGTAGCCGGTGACCAGATTGTCGAGCTCGGTGTCGATATAGGTCAGAACAGTGTGCTTCAGCTCATCGAGATCGACGTTGCAGGCGCGCATGACGGCGGCCGCCTCGGTGTCGTCGATCAACGCGAGCAGCAGATGTTCAAGGGTTGCGTATTCATGGTGCCGCTCATTGGCGAGCGTCAGCGCCTGGTGAAGCGCCTTTTCCAGGCCTTGGGAGAAAGCCGGCATGTTACCTCACTTCTTCTCCATCACGCATTGCAGCGGATGCTGATTCTGTCGGGCGAAATCCATGACCTGAGACACTTTGGTCTCGGCCACCTCGAATGTATAGACCCCGCACTCGCCCACTCCATGATTGTGAACATGAAGCATGATGCGTGTGGCGGCTTCGCGGTCCTTCTGGAAAAAACGCTCCAGCACGTGAACCACGAACTCCATGGGAGTGTAGTCGTCGTTGAGGATGAGGACCCGGTAAAGGCTGGGCTTCTTGGTCTTGGTTTTGGTGCGCGTGATAACGGCCGTCCCGCGGCCGGCCTCATTGCCGTCGCCGCCGCCGTTTTGCATCCGCGCCACTTGTCTCATGGCAGTCAAACTGATCGTCACGTAATCCTGCCTCGTTCGAATCCTCATGCGAGTTCGACATGTAGGTGTTCGATGGACGATTTTAAGCCCTTCTGGTTAGCTGACAATATGGCTAGGTGACCAAACTTGGCGGATTTTCGCAATCGTGAAGCGCTACGCTGCCGCGAACCGGAAATTAGCATGAAAAAACCCGGCCGCGTTTCCGCGACCGGGCTTTGTCCCGGGCCCAAAGGGCCGGATCTGAAAGTGTCAGGGCGAAAATTACCTCGCCCGGGCGAAATTACTTCGCCTTGGCAACGATCGATTCGAACGGCTTGTAGGCTTCCTTGGCGAGTTCGGCATAGAGATCGCCAATCTTGGTGGCCTCGGCGACGAATGCCTCGTAGGACTGCTTGGCATAGTCGGTCTGGATCTCGATCGCCTTGTCCAGCGACTTGGCCGAAAACAGCTTCTCGACAGCAGCGCTGCCGGCCTCGAAGCTCTTCTTGGTGTACTCACCGGCCTCGGTGGCGATCGCCTGGGCGCCCTTGGAGAGCGAAGCGAAGCTCTTCAAACCGGTGTCGGCGAATTCCTTGCCGTATTTGCTGAAGTCCTCATAGGTCTGGGTCATTTCACGATTCCCTTGACGGTTGAGGCGTCCTTCTTCGGGGCGCCGTTGTGCAATGCACCTCAATATATTGTGCGCCGCACAAAAGTCAATATTTCACCGGCGTGCGAGGCTCGCCTGCGCAGGCAATGGCTAAAAATCAAATAAAGTGTGTTTCAAGCCCGAAGAAAATGGTGAACGCGGCGGTTACCATAAACGGATTGGTAACGCTGCCCCGTTAGCTTGGCTGAAAGTGAGGCAGGACCCTTTGCCGCCTCCAGCGCAACGAAGAATTCAAGGGAAATATCAGTGCGTCAGGCGTTGTTGGGCATCGTTTCCAAATCCACCTCCCCCCTCAAAGCGATCATGGTCCTCGCCCTGGCGATGACGTTCGTTTGCTCCGACGTTGCCGCCTCGCTGGCAGCGCGGCAGGCGGCCATCGTTGTGGACGCCAAGACGGGCAAGGTGCTGTACTCCGCGGATGCCAATGGCAGGCGCTATCCGGCGTCGCTGACCAAGATGATGACGCTTTATCTGACCTTCGAAGCGATGGCGAAGGGCAAGATCAGCCGGAACACGCCTGTCGTGTTTTCCGCCAAGGCCTCCGCCGAGGCGCCAACGAAACTCGGCGTGAAGCCGGGCGGTTCGGTCTCGGTCGAAACCGCGATACTGTCGATCGTCACCAAGTCGGCGAACGACTCGGCCACTGCCCTCGGTGAAATGCTTGGCGGCGATGAATCCACTTTTGCCCGCATGATGACCGCCAAGGCGCGGGCTCTCGGCATGAACGGCACCGTCTTCCGCAACGCCAACGGCCTGCCCGACCCCGGCCAGTTCACCACCGCGCGCGACATGGCAACGCTCGGCATTGCGCTCAGGGAACATTTTCCCCAGTACTACGGCTATTTCTCGCAGCGCTCGTTTCTCTACGGCCGCCAGCGCATCAACGGTCACAACCGACTGCTCGGCCGCATCAAGGGCGTCGACGGCATCAAGACCGGCTACACCCGCGCCTCCGGATTCAACCTCGTCTCATCTGTGTCCGACGGCAACCGCCGCCTCGTCGCCGTTGTCATGGGCGGCACGTCGGGCGGCAGCCGCGACAACCAGATGGCGTCCCTGATCAACACCTACATGCCAAGGGCCTCGACCCGCGGTGGCGGCGACCTCGTCGCCAAGGCCGACAGCAGCAACCCGGTCAAGGCCCTCGCCAAGGTTCTTTTGCCCAAGCACGACGCGCCGACCCCGGACGACAAGCCGGTCGCGGTGGCCAGCGCCGATGACGCCGTTGCCGACGACGCGACGGCTGCGCAGGGTGATGACGAAGAGAGCGCCGAGGCCGAAGCGCCCAAGCTGGTTGCCCCGGCAAAGAAGGTGAAGACGGTCATCGTCTCCGCCCCCAAGGTCGCCAGCGCACAGGTCGTGGCCGCCTATGCCGAGCCGGCGGCGGCGGCGGCGCCAACCGTCGATCCGGTCAACACCGCTTCGGTGCCGTCGGGTTGGTCGATCCAGGTCGCCTCTTCGCCGAAGCAGTCGGAAGCCCAGGCCGTCCTCGACAAGACCAGCAAGCAGGCGCCGAAGGCGCTGGCGGATGCTTCCGGCTTCACCGTCGCCTTCGACAAGGACGGCGTCACCTATTACCGCGCCCGTTTCGGCGGCTTTGGTTCGAAGGACGCCGCCTGGAAGGCCTGCACCGCTTTAAAGAAGAAGAAAATCGAGTGCTACGCCGTCCAGCAGTAGGGCGGCGTGGAAGTAATCTCCCGGAAAATTTCTGCGTCGAAGGAGACTAGTTGTGATTGGAGAGCAAGACGTCCTTGGCTTCGTTGATTCGCGCCGCCAGGAAAGACGTGCCGCCGATATCGGGGTGCAGGCGCTGCATCAGGCGGCGGTGCGCCTTGCGGACATCCGCCGCGGCGGCCCCCGCTTCAAGACCAAGGACCTTGTAGGCCTCCTCCTTAGTCATGGCGCCCGGACCTGGCGCAACACCCAGCCCTTCGCCACCGTTCGTCTCAGTGTTTTTGCGCCAGACGGGAAATCTGCCGTCAAGATACGTCTCTAGCAACTGGCGGCTCTCCGCATCGGCGGAGAGTTCGCGGTAGAGATGCTGCAACTCCGCAAGGCCCATCGCACCAAGCATCTTGCCGTCATGGCGGCCGGCCAGAACCAGCCCTTCGAGGCCGCCGGTATCGTGATCCAGCTCCATTTCAAGCGCTGCCGTCCGCACCGTTGAGCGTTTTCCCGGCGCCGGCTTGACATCAGGCCGGTTCTTGCGCGTGGCAGCATACCAGCCGATCGCCGCAAACAGCACGACGCCGCCGATTCCGCTTCGACCGACCAGAAGCACGGCGGCGCCCACCAGTGCCAGCAGGATCGGTCCCAGTGTTCTCATGCCGGTTGCCAAGCGGGCCGGATCGGCCCGGAGGAAGGCCGAGGCAACGCCCAGGAGCACCAGCAGCAATGCGACCAGACCGATAATTGCGCCTAACATTTCCCACCGCCCCGCAGATGCCCTGTCCGCCTGGACAGCCGCGTGATGTCATCCAACACTTTTTCTGCGCCGGAATGAAGGCTTTCACCTGGACAGGAAGAAGACCGCCATGCGGAATGGCTCCCCAGCCCTGTGGACCTTGTCGGCTTCGCCAGCTTTTCATCGCGCATGGATTTCAAGATGTGGCGTTGTCGCGCCGCTTGCAAGTCCAGAGCGAAGCAAGATGGAGGGCCAGAAAAGCCCGCGCCAAAACAGACAGCGCTTGCGCGCGATGGCCTACAGCAAGCCGAGATCGGCAAGCTCGCGCCTGAGTTTCGGCGGCATCTCGACCAGTCCCGCCTTGCCTTTACCGAGATCAGGTGGTGCATCCGACGGTTTCAAATAGCGCCAACCCTGGAAGGCCCGACGCGGCTGCCAATCGGTGCGCACGACTTGCGGATCGAGCATCAGGTGGCAGCGACCGATGCCCTCGTCGTCAATGAAGGGCCGGATCTCGGTGATCAGCTGCCGGCATTGCACATTGCCCTTGATCACCCAGTAGAGCGAACCGCCATCGGTGACCTCGGCGCCGCGCGTCGGCACCATGCGGGTGGTGTGCCAGTGTTCGGCCGGTTCGCCGGACCGGCGCCGTTCGTCGAGGCGGAACTCGATCCATTCCTCGAGATCCTCGACGCTGTCGCAGCCGACGCACAGTTTTAGGAGATTGAGAGCCATTCGCTAAGGTTAGTCCGGAGCGCCGGGACGTCAACGGCCTGAGGGACTTCTCCACAGTGCCAAGCGTTGCTCAGCACTCCACGACATTGACAGCAAGACCGCCGAGGCTGGTTTCCTTGTACTTCTCGTTCATGTCGAGGCCGGTCTGGCGCATGGTCTCGATCGCCGCGTCGAGAGGCACGAAATGGACGCCGTCGCCCTTGATCGCCAGCGACGCGGCCGTCACCGCCTTGACCGCGCCGAGCGCATTGCGCTCGATGCACGGCACTTGCACCAGCCCGCCGACCGGATCGCAGGTCATGCCGAGATGGTGTTCGAGCGCGATTTCGGCGGCATTCTCGACCTGCTCGGGCGTGCCGCCCATGACGGCACACAGGCCGGCCGCCGCCATCGCCGAGGCGGACCCGACCTCGCCCTGGCAGCCGACCTCGGCGCCCGAGATCGACGCATTGGTCTTGATGATGCCGCCGACGGCGGCAGCCGTCAGCAGGAAGTCACGGATGCTCGGTTGGTCGGCCTCGGGATGGAAATGCAGCCAGTAGCGCAGCACCGCCGGCAGCGTGCCGGCCGCACCGTTGGTCGGCGCGGTTACGACGCGGCCGCCGGCGGCATTCTCCTCGTTGACCGCCATGGCGTAGATCGACAGCCAGTCATTGGCGAGCAGCGGATTTGGCCGGTTCTGCTGCCACTGTTCCTGCAGCTTGTCGTGCAACTGCCGGGCCCGACGCCGCACCTTCAACCCGCCCGGCATGATGCCGTCCTGCGACAGGCCACGATCGATGCAGCTCTTCATCGCACCCCAGATGGCGTCGAGGCCGGCGTCGAGGTCCTCGCGCGACATCTGCGTTTCCTCGTTGACGCGCTTCATCTCGGCGATGGAAAGCCCGCTCTTGGCCGCCATCTTGAGCATCTCGACCGCGTTCTTGAAGGGATAAGGCACTTTCTTGCCTTCTGATGTCACCGACCCCTTGGCCTTCACGCGCTGCAGCACTTCTTCCGACACCACGAAGCCGCCGCCGATCGAATAGTAGATGCGCTTGAGCAGCAGGCGTCCGCCGGCGTCATAGGCATGGAACGCCATGCCGTTGGCATGGCCGGTAAGCGGTGTCTTGCGGTCGAGCACCAGATCGGTTGCCGGATCGAAATGGTAGGACGGGTGACCTGGCGGTGAAATCATCTTGTCGGCGGTGATGCGGCTGATGATGTCGTCGGCCTGGTCCGGATCGACTGTTTGCGGGGTCTGGCCGGCAAGGCCAAGGATGACGGCGCGGTCGCTGCCATGGCCGATGCCGGTATAGGCGAGCGAGCCATGCAGGCTGGCGCCGATGCGGGCAACCTTGGCGCCGGCGGGGCGCGGCCAGTCGTCTCCGGCGACCTCGTCGAGAAACCGCCGCGCGGCCGTCATCGGCCCCATCGTGTGCGAGCTCGAGGGGCCAATGCCGATCTTGAACAGGTCGAAAACCGAAAGGAACACGCTGTCTCCTGGAGTCGCGTCGAGGACTCTACATATAGGAATTCCCAGGAATGTTTCCGCTCTTTTGACGGGCGCGGCGCAGCACCTGCCGACCTTGTTTGCTCCGGCAGCGACATTGCCGCCGATCACGGGAGCCGGCATCGAAGCAACCACGCTGGATGTGATAAATTCAGCCCATGGGCGATTCCTTCTATCTTTCGATGGCTGATCTCGGGGCGCTGGCCTTCTTCCTGATCGCGTGGCTCCTGCATACGCTCGCCTCGGACGGCAAGCTGGTCAGCCGCATGTCGCTGACGACGGCGATGAATGCACAGCGCGAAGCCTGGATGCGCACCATGGCCGAGCGCGAAATCCGCATCGTCGACACCGCCATCATGAGCGGCCTGCAGCAGGGAACCGCCTTCTTCGCGTCGAGTTCGCTGATCGCGCTCGGCGGCTGTTTTGCCTTGCTCGGTGCGTCCGACCGGGTGCTGGAAGTGCTGAGCAACCTGCCGCTCGGCGGCGCGCCATCGCGCCCGGCCTTTCAGATCAAGGTGCTGGGGCTGGTGCTGATCCTCGCCTTCTCCTTCTTCAAATTCGGCTGGGCCTACCGGCTGTTCAACTATTGCTCGATCCTGATCGGCGCCGTGCCGATCCCGCATGGCGAAGCCTCGCGCAATCCGGTCACGGAAACCGCGGTGTGGCGCGCGGCGCAGATGAACATGCTGGCCGGCAAGCATTTCAACTCGGGCCTGCGCGGCGTGTTCTTCTCGATCGGCTATCTCGGCTGGTTCGTTGACCCAGTGGTGTTCGTGCTGTCGACGCTTCTGCTGCTGGCCGTGCTGGTGCGGCGCCAGTTCTTCTCGGCGGCGCGACGCGCCGTCATCGGTCAGCCGCCCGGCCCCGGAAAGGGCTGATCGATGCGGCCGGAAAGCCAATAGGCAAAAAGCCCGATCCATTCGCGGAGCGCTATGGTGGTGTTCTGCACGGAATCAATCGCATTGTCGCGAAACAAGCCGACACCTTCCTTGCCGGAGGTGTGATAGTCGACCGGCCATGGAACGGTTGGAAAACCAGCCTTGTCGAACAGTGCCTTGGCCCGTGGCATGTGGAAGGCGGAGGTCACCAGCAGCCAGGTCTCGCCCGGCTTCGGCTCGACAAGTTTGCGGCTGAAGACAGCATTTTCGTAGGTGTTGCGGGACTTGTCTTCCAGGACAAGACGATCGGCCGATACACCGAGCGGAACGAGCAGGCGGGACGCGGTGTCGGCGTCCCCCTCGGCGTCGATGAAAAACGCGCCGTGACCGCCTGATACAACCACCTTGGCCTGTGGGAAGCGCCGGGCGAGGATTGCGGTCTCGACCATGCGATCGCCGCTGCTGCTCAATTCATAGCCGCCACGCGCGAGGTTAATGGCGCCCTCGAAGCCGCCGCCGAGCACGACGATGCCGTCGACCTTTTGCGGCAGCGGCGGCCGTGGAAAGCGCTCCTCGAGCGGGTTCAGCATCATCGCGCCAAGCGACGTCCAGGTCGAGAGCGCCAGGATTAGAAACGCCAGGACACTGCCGGTGAAGGCCAGCCGCCGCCGGCCGATCAGCCCGGCAATCAATCCCGCCAGAAGCAGGAAGATCGTCAGGTTGAGCGGCTGGATGAAGAACCAGAAGACCTTGGAAAGATAGAAGAACATCGCTCACCCCTTCAGATGATCGATACCCTTACCACCACTTCTCAGGCTGAAATGTGCCGGCCGCCTGCTCGATGACGGCAGCGGTCTGGAAAAGCGTCTCTTCCTCGAACGGCCGGCCGATGAGCTGCAGGCCAAGCGGCAACCCCTTGGGGTCGAGGCCGGCAGGCACGGCGATGCCCGGCAGGCCGGCCATGTTCACAGTGACGGTGAAAATGTCGTTGAGGTACATTTTCACCGGATCGGCCGCCATGTCCTCGTCGGCGATGCCGAAGGCGGCGGACGGCGTCGCCGGGGTCAGGATGACGTCGACGCCGGCAGCGAAGACATTTTCGAAGTCGCGCTTGATCAAATTACGGACCTTCTGCGCCTGCAGGTAGTAGGCGTCGTAATAGCCGGCCGACAGCACATAGGTACCGATCATGATGCGGCGCTTGACCTCGCGGCCGAAACCGGCGGCGCGGGTCTTCTCATACATCTCGACAATGTCCTTGCCTGGCACGCGCAGGCCGTAGCGGACGCCGTCATAGCGCGCCAGGTTGGACGACGCCTCGGCGGGCGCCACGATGTAATAGGCCGGCAGTGCGTATTTCGTATGCGGCAGGGAAATGTCGACGATCTCGGCGCCGGCATCCCGCAGCCAGGCAATGCCCTTCTGCCACAGCGCCTCGATCTCTTCGGGCATGCCGTCGACGCGGTATTCCTTGGGAATGCCGACCTTCATGCCTTTGATCGGCTTGCCGATGGCCGCCTCATAGTCCGGCACCGGGCGGTCGACGGAGGTGGTGTCCTTCGGATCGACCGAGGCCATCGACCTGAGCAGGATCGCGGCGTCGCGCACGTCGCGCGCGATCGGACCGGCCTGGTCGAGCGACGAGGCGAAGGCGACGATGCCCCAGCGCGAGCAGCGGCCATAGGTCGGCTTGATGCCGACGGTGCCGGTGAAGGCCGCCGGCTGGCGGATCGAGCCGCCCGTATCGGTCGCCGTCGCGCCGGCGCACAGGAACGCCGAGACGGCGGTTGCCGAGCCGCCGGAAGAACCGCCCGGCACCAGCTGCGCGTTGTCCAGGCTGCGCTGGGTTTTCGTGCCGCCGGCCGAGACGAAACCGCCGTCGCCCTGATGCGTCGTCGGCATCACCACTGTGTCGAGGCGCGAACGCCGCCACGGGTTGATGACCGGGCCGTAATACGACGTCTCGTTGGACGAGCCCATGGCGAACTCGTCCATGTTGAGCTTGCCGAGCATGACCGCGCCATCCGCCCACAGATTGGCGGTGACAGTCGATTCGTAGAGTGGCTTGAAGCCGTCGAGCACGTGGCTGCAGGCCTGGGTGTGGACACCTTCGGTGCCGAACAGGTCCTTGATCCCCAGCGGAATGCCTTCCAGCGCACCGCCCTCGCCCTTGACCAGCCTGGCGTCGGACGCCTTGGCCATGTCACGCGCCCTGTCGCCAGTCACCGCGACATAGGCATTGAGCGCCGGATTGGCGCGATCGATGGCCGAGAGATAGGCCTCGGTGATCTCGGTCGCGGTGATTTCCTTGCCGCGCAGCTTGGCGCGGGCCTGTGAAATCGTCAGTCTGGTCAGGTCGCTCATCAAAGGCTCTTTTCGTAAAACACCGACCACTTGGAATCGGGATAATCCAGCACCGGGCCGCAGCGCAAAAACCCGGCACGTTCGTAGACGGTCCAAGCGGCGGGATGACGGTCGCCCGTCTCCAGCACCAGCCGCTTCAGCCCTTCCTGACGCGCCAGCGCCTCGACGCGCTCAACGATGCTGGCGCCGATTTTCTGGCCGCGATGCGAAGGCCGCGTATACATGCGCTTGACCTCGCCAATGGCGCCGCCATGGCGCTTCAGCGCACCACAACCGATGGCGATGCCATTGTCGCGGGCGATGAAAACGGTCGTGTCCTGACCGGCCATCTGCTCCACTGTCAGATGATAGCAGTGCTCCGGCGGCGTCAATTCGAGCAAGGTCTCGTTGAGTTCCTTGACCAGGCCGCGCATATCGTCCTGCAACGGTGTCTCGATGGCGATCTCGATTGCCATCGGCGCCCTACTCCACGACCTTCGGCACGAGGAAGAAATTCTCTTCGGTCGCCGGCGCATTGGCGACGATGTCGGCCGCCTTGTTGCCGTCGGTGACGACGTCCTGGCGCTTCTTCATCTCCATCGGCGTCACCGAGGTCATCGGCCCGACGCCGGAGACATCGACCTCGTTCAGTTGCTCGACGAAGCCCAGTATGGCGTTCAGTTCGCCGGTCATGCGTTCTGCATCTTCTTCGCTCACCGCGATGCGGGCGAGACGCGCGACGCGCTTCACAGTCTGAAGATCAACGGACATAGATTTTGCCTCGGGGAAAACCAGTCCGGGCTATAGCGGCGCCGCGCGCGCGGCGCAACATGCATCATGCGAGAGACCAGGCCGTGGTGGCGCCCTGGCTCACGGCCATCGGTCCAAGGACAAGTCTATGGCAAGGCGACGCCCTCGCACAGATAATAGCTGCCGCTGTTGCCGCTCGCTTCGCTTTCGTCATCGATCGGCCGGACCGATACGAGATCGATCTGCGTCGGGCTGATCCGCGTCACCGACAGGACATCGGGAAAGACATAGCCTGGCTCCTGGCAGATGGCCGTCACCGCCCAGCTCGGCGAGCGTGTCGCCTTGCTGACCTGCACGAATTCGCAATTGTATTCAACGCCCTGCAGGCCATGCACGGAAAGCACGATGTTGCCGGCATCGATCAGCCTCTGCAGCGTGTCCTTCCTGGCCTGCGTGCAAAGCTCCTCGGACTGCAGATAGACGCCTTCGATGAAGTCATCCGCGGCGAGCGCGGGCGATGCCGCGACAAACATCGACACACAAAGAGATCGCCCCAACGCCATGGATTTGTTCCGCTTTGGCTGTTTCTAGCTCGTAATCGTTTCACCGATTTTCGGCAACGCGACCTTCACACCGGACCCTTCGAGGCCGGCCTCGAATTTCTCGGGCGTCGGATCGATCATCGGAAACGTGCCGAAATGGCAAGGGACGACCGTGTCGAACTTGAAGAAGCGCCGGCAGGCAAGTGCCGCCACCGCGCCGCCCATGGTGAAACGATCGCCGATCGGCACGATGCCGATCTTCGGCTCATGCAATTCGTTGATCAGCGCCATGTCGGAAAAGATGTCGGTATCGCCCATATGGTATAGCGTCGGGTCGTCCGGGAAATGCAGGACCAGCCCGCCCGGATTGCCGAGATAGACGTTCTTGCCGCCTTCTTCGCCAAACGAGGAAGAGTGCAGCGCCTGGACGAAAGTGGTGGTGAAGCCGCCGCAATCGACCGTGCCGCCGATATTGCCGGGATTGATCTTGCTGCCGTCGGCGCCCTTGCCGACCAGATACATGCAGATCTCGAAATTGGCGACCAGCTGCGCGCCGCTCTTGCCGAGCACTTCCAGCGCGCCGCTGATATGATCGCTGTGTCCATGCGTCAGCAGAACATGCGTGATCCCTTCGGCCGGCCCTTCCCAGCCGCCCGTCCAGGACGGGTTGCCGATCAGAAAGGGGTCGATGAGGATCTTGGCGTCGTCGGTTTCGATACGGAAGGCCGAATGGCCGTACCAGGTGAGTTTCATGAAATGCATTCCTCGATTATTGCCGGGCCAGAGGATAAAACGCCGATGACCTCGATATCAAAGGGTATAGTGTCCGCCGCGCATCCGGAAGGACGCACGCTGCTGAAAAAGACAAGGGAAAACCGTTGGCTATCATCACGATTGAGCAATTGCCGGCATGGCTCGCCGACGGCAGGACGCTGGCGGGGCTCGATCTCGGCGACAAGACGATCGGCGTCGCGGTTTCCGACCGGGGATTCGCCTTCGCTCACCCGCGCCCGGTCATCATGCGGAAGAAATTCTCGCTCGATGCCGCCGTGCTTCTGGCATTGCTGAAGAAGGAGAATGTCGGCGCGGTGGCGATCGGGCTGCCGATCAACATGGACGGGTCGGAAGGTCCGCGCGCGCAAAAATCGCGCGCCTTCGTGCGCAACATGGCGCAGCTGAGCGACCTGCCCTTTGTGTTCTGGGATGAACGGCTGTCGACGGTGGCGGCCGAGAGGACGTTGATCGAAATGGATTTCTCGCGCGCCAAACGTGCCGGCAAGATCGATTCGGCGGCCGCGGCCTTTATTCTGCAGGGAGTCTTGGACCGACTTCAGTCGCTCGATTCAGGCGATCGAACGGAATTGGGCGGTCAAGCGGAACCGGGCCCGAACGACGACGCCTGACCCAATCCAGAATTTCGCGGCGACGGCGAAAAGCCCATATCGCCATCAGCAGAAATCCGTCGAAGATACAGGCCTTTCCCACCATTCCCGGGATGATCGCGGGATCGATGCCGAGCATCTGGCCATAAAGCTGGAACACGAAATCATGCAGCTGCCGGGTCAGCATCACATAGCCGAAATTCATGTCGTTGAGCGACAGGTAGAACCAGCCCCAGAACAGCGCCATCGGGGCCGCCCACAATGCGAAGATATAGCGCATCAGCGGCCTCCCTTCCCGTTCGGCCCGGTCCGGCCCGATATCAGGGAAAGCAGCGAATTGTGGGCCGCTGCCTTCGCCATGCTGTGCGCCGTGGCGCGAAAATCGGCGTCATCCGACGCGGCCGCGGAGCGCCGCTCGGCGAGCATCGCGACATAGGAAGCCAGAAGTGCCGCCAATTGCACCGCGACGACCATGAACAGCCCGTTGATGCCTTGCGCGGCGCCACCGATCAGGATCATCGACAGGACGCCGGACGCGGAAATGAAGGCGATGCGAACGACGCTGTCGGCGCCCGGGCTGGCCGCATCGTTGATCAGCGTATCGACAAAGGCCCAGAAGAACAGCACCGCCACGACCAGCAAGGCGATCGCCAGCGGCGCGACCACGACGACGTTCTGCAGATCGACGAACCGGGCGCTCTCGACGGTCACACCGAGCACGCCGAGGGCCGCCGCCACGCCACGGTTTCCATCTATGCAGATCAGCGCCAGCAGGGCGAAGACAATCGCCCAGTGCACAGACAGAAAGGAGGTCAGTACGTGTCGCATCGTGGTCCCTGCTTCGGCAGGAATGACAGTGGGCTTTGCCGCCCGCCGCCGCAATGGAAACCATTTGTTAAGGTTAACGGCGATCCACAGGACGCACTCACGATGTCCTCGGATGCGTTGAACCGATCGAAAAATCGAGCGGTGCGCCGCTCTCGGCTCAGTTCACCGGCGGATAGAGCGTGTCGATGATCATGCGCGCGTCGTGGCGCGAATCGATCATGCCGTAGGTGTTGCGCCACTGGCCGGCCAGGCGGGTCTCGACGAAGGCATCGGCAATCCGCCCTGCCCCCAGCCGGCGCAGCTCCGCCGCCGCGGCCGACAACGCCAGCTGTTCGGTCAGCAGGCGCGCCGAGCCCTCGTCGGTCGAAGCCACCTGCATCGCCGCCTTCAACACGCCGATCGTGCCGCGCCCCCCGGCGCCGAGGTCGCGGTCGATGCCGGCCAGCACCTCATCGAACAGGCCGGGCGCGCGCCCGAGCACGCGCAGCACATCGAGCGCCATGACATTGCCCGACCCTTCCCAGATCGCGTTGACAGGCGCTTCGCGGTAATAACGAGCGAGCGGCGCCTCCTCGACATAGCCATTGCCACCGAGACACTCCATCGCCTCGTAAAGCAGCGGCGGCGCGATCTTGCACACCCAGTATTTGACCACCGGCGTCATGGCGCGGGCAAATGCCGCCTCGCCGCGATCGCTCGCCGCTTCGTCGAAGGAGCGCGCCAGCCGGAACGACAGCGCGGTTGCGGCGGCGACATCCAGCGCCATGTCGGCCAGCACGCGCTGCATCAGCGGCTGTTCGATCAAGGTCGAGCCGAACACCTGGCGATGGCGAGCATGATGAACCGCTTCCGCCAGTCCTGCCCGCATGATCGCCGAGGACGCCACCGCGCAGTCGAGCCGAGTCAAGGTCACCATGTCCATGATCGTCTTCACGCCGGCACCTGGCTCGCCGACCATCTCGCCGATGGCGTTGACGAATTCGACCTCGGAAGACGCGTTGGAGCGGTTGCCGAGCTTGTCCTTCAGCCGCTGGAAGCGGAAGCCGTTGCCCGACCCGTCGCCGAGCACGCGCGGCACGAGGAAGCACGACAATCCTTCCGGCGCCTGCGCCAGCACCAGGAAGGCGTCCGACATCGGCGCCGACATGAACCATTTGTGTCCGGTCAGGCGATAGAAGCCGCTGCCGGCGCGCTCGGCCCTCGTCACATTGGCGCGCACATCCGTGCCGCCCTGTTTTTCGGTCATGCCCATGCCGAGCGTCAGCCCGGTCTTCTCGACCGGCGGCTTCTGGCTCTGGTCGTATTTGCGCGTCGTCACGCGCGGCGCCCATTCGCGAAACAGCTTTGGGCTGGCCATCAACGCCGCCAGCGAGGCGCTGGTCATGGTGATGGGGCAGAGATGCCCGGTCTCAAGTTCGGCGGTCAGGTAGAAACGGGCGGCGCGCACCTGATGGCGGCGGCCGATCTCGGCGTCGCCATTTTCCCAGACCGAGGAATGCAACCCGTTCGCCACCGAGCGGCGCATCAAGGCGTGGTAGGCGGGGTGGAACTCGACGAGGTCGATGCGACGTCCCTGGCGGTCATGGGTCCTGAGCTTCGGCGTCTCGACATTGGCCAGGCGCGCCAGCTCCTGCGCCTCCTGCGTCAGGACGAAACGGCCGAGACCGTCGAGGTCCTTGCGCACCGGGTCGGAAAAGCGCTCGGCAAGCTGGATCAGCAACGGATCGCCTCGCCAGGCGTTGCCACCCGTCAGCGGCGGCGGCTGGTTCGTCACGTCGTCGGTCACAATTCGTCCCTATCGTCGGAAAGCCACGAATCCGGGGCCATCGGCTAGATATAGCCAAGCGTTGCCGCGTGCGCGACGAAAATACCGGGGAGAAAGGCGCCAATCCAAAGCTGGTGCTTGCGGGCGCAAAATCCGCACCCTATAGCAGCGCCTTGAGATGACCGACGCTTCGTCCCTGCCACTCTACCCTCACCGCCATCTTCTGGGCATCAGCGACCTTTCGCCCGCCGACATCGAGCTGTTGCTCGACCGGGCGGATCGGGCCGTCGCGATTTCGCGGCAATCCGAGAAGAAGACCTCGACGCTGCGCGGCCGCACCCAGATCAACCTCTTCTACGAGGCCTCGACCCGAACCCAGTCCTCTTTCGAGCTGGCCGGAAAGCGGCTCGGCGCCGATGTCATGAACATGTCGGTGGCAAGTTCTTCCGTGAAGAAGGGCGAAACGCTCATCGACACGGCGATGACGCTGAACGCCATGCGGCCCGATATATTGATCATCCGCCATCAGTCGGCGGGCGCTGCCGCCCTGCTGGCGCAGAAAGTCGGCTGCTCGGTGGTCAATGCCGGCGACGGCGCGCATGAACACCCGACCCAGGCGCTGCTCGACGCACTGACCATCCGCCGCGCCAAGGGGCCGCTGTCGAAATTGATCGTGGCGATCTGCGGCGACATCCTGCATTCGCGCGTGGCGCGCTCCAACATCATGCTGCTCAACGCGCTTGGCGCGCAGGTACGGGTGGTGGCGCCTTCGACGCTGCTGCCGTCCGGCATCGAGAAGATGGGCGTCATCGTCACGCGCTCGATGGCCGAAGGCCTCAAGGACGCCGACGTGGTGATGATGCTGCGCCTGCAGCGCGAGCGCATGGAGGGCGCCTTCGTGCCTTCGGTGCGCGAATATTTCCGCTATTTCGGCCTCGACGCCGAAAAGCTGAAGGCCGCCAAGGACGACGCGCTGGTGATGCATCCCGGCCCGATGAACCGCGGCGTCGAAATCGCCTCGGAAATAGCCGACGGCCCGCAAAGCGTGATCCAGGAGCAGGTGGAGATGGGCGTCGCCGTGCGCATGGCGGTGATGGAAGCGCTGCTCGACCCGCGTCGTAATCAAGAGGGCCGCAACCAGGAGGGTCGCGGCGCATGAGCACGACAGTCTTTGAACGCGCCCGTATCGTCGACCCCTCGCGCGGCATCGACGAAGTCGGCTCAGTCATCGTCGAGGGCCGCAAGATCGTTGCCGCCGGCAAGGCGGCGTTGAACCAGGGCGCGCCCGATGGCGCCGCGACCATCGATTGCGCCGGCAAGGCGATCATTCCCGGCCTAATCGATGGCCGCGTCTTTATCGGAGAGCCGGGCGGCGAGCATCGCGAAACCATCGCTTCGGCAAGCGTCGCCGCGGCCGCCGGCGGCGTCACCTCCGTCGTCATGATGCCTGACACTGATCCGGTCATCGACAATGTCGCGCTGGTCGAGTTCGTGCTGCGCACCGCCAAGGACACGGCGATCGTCAACGTCTTCCCGGCGGCGGCGATCACCAAGGGCCTCGACGGCCGCGAGATGACCGAATTCGGCCTGCTGCGCGAGGCCGGCGCCGTCGCCTTCACCGATGGCCGCCACACCATCGCCAGTTCGCTGGTGATGCGCCGGGCGCTCACCTATGCCCGCGATTTCGGCGCCACCATCGTGCACGAAACGCAGGATGCCGACCTCGGTTCGTCAGGCGTGATGAATGAAGGCCTGTACGCGAGCTGGCTCGGCCTTTCCGGCATTCCGCGTGAAGCCGAATCGATCCCGCTCGAGCGCGACCTGGCTTTGGCGCGGCTGACGCGCGGCTCCTACCACGCGGCAAAAATCTCGACGGCCATGGCGGCAAACGCCGTGACCCGCGCCAAAGCCGATGGTGCGGCGGTGACATCCGGCGTGTCGATCCACAACCTGTCGCTCAATGAAAACGATGTCGGTGAGTACCGCACCTTCTTCCGCCTGACACCGCCATTGCGCGCCGAGGAAGACCGGCTGGCGATGATCGAGGCGGTCAGGGATGGCACGGTCGACATCATCGTCTCCTCGCACGATCCGCAGGATGTCGACACCAAGCGCCTGCCCTTCGCCGATGCCGCGGCCGGCGCCATCGGGCTGGAGACGCTGCTGGGCGCCGCCTTGCGGCTCTACCACAATGGCGATGTGCCGCTGCTGCGGCTGGTCGAAACGCTGTCCACCGCGCCGGCCAGGCTGTTCGGACTGCCCGGCGGCACGCTGAAGCCGGGCTCAGTCGCCGACCTCGCGATCGTCGATCTCGATGAACCCTGGATCGTCAGTGAAAGCGGCATTCGCTCGCGCTCGAAAAACACCTGCTTCGAAGGCGCGCGGCTGCAAGGCAAGGTCTTGCAAACACTGGTCGCGGGCCGCACAGTGTTCTCGGCATAGACCGGCAACGGGCGTCGCGCCTGACCGGGCTGAGCTGGGGGAAATGCGGGGGAAACAATGACTTACGGCCTGATCCTGGCGCTGGTATTCGGCTACCTCTTGGGCTCGATTCCCTTCGGGCTGCTGCTGACGCGCGCCGCCGGCCTCGGTGATGTGCGCAAGATCGGCTCCGGCAATATCGGCGCCACCAACGTCCTGCGCACCGGCAATAAGGGCCTGGCCGCCGCGACCTTGCTGCTCGATGCGCTGAAGGGCACCGCCGCCGTGCTGATCGCAGGCCATTTCGCACCGGAAACGGCGGTCTGGGCCGGCCTCGGCGCCTTTCTCGGTCATCTCTTCCCGGTCTGGCTTGGCTTCAAGGGCGGCAAGGGCGTCGCGACCTATCTCGGCGTGCTGATCGGCCTTGCCTGGCAGGTGGCGCTGATCTTCGCCGTCATCTGGCTGGCGATGGCATTCCTGTTCCGCTACTCGTCGCTCGCGGCGCTGACGGCAGCCGTCGTCGTGCCGATAGCCCTCTACTTCCTGAGTGCGCCGCAGATTGCCGTTTTGTTCGTGGTGATGAGCATCATCGTCTTCATCAAGCACAGGGCGAACATTTCGCGGCTGCTTGCCGGCGCCGAGGGCAAGATCGGAGCCAAGGGGTGAGCGAGCGCGCCACCGCGGTGAGCGAGCCGGCCACCGGGCCGCGCCTCAGCGACCGGCAGCGGCTGAGCTGGCTGCGGCTGATCCGCACCCAGAATGTCGGCCCCGCCTCCTTTCGCGATCTGATCAACCGTTTCGGATCCGCCGAAGTGGCGCTGGAAATCCTGCCGGAACTGATGATTTCGGGCGGCGCCAGCCGGATCGCCCGCATTCCGTCGGTCGCCGAAGCCGAGGCCGAACTCGAGGCAGCCCGCCGGGATGGCGCGCGCTTTGTCGGCATCGGCGAGCCCGACTATCCCCCGCTGCTGAGAAGCATGGATAATCCCCCACCTCTTTTGGCGGTCAAGGGTAATGCCGCCGTGTTCCGGCTGCCTGGCGTCGCCATCGTGGGCGCCCGCAATGCATCGCTGGCCGGCATCAAGATGGCGCGCATGCTGGCGGCCGCCCTTGGCGGCGACGGCTACGGCATCGTCTCGGGGCTGGCACGCGGTATCGACACGGCGGCGCATCAGGGCAGCCTGCAAACCGGCACGGTCGCTGTGCTGGCCGGAGGCCTCGACCTGCCCTACCCGCCCGAAAATGCCGGCCTGTGCGCGGAAATTGCCGAGCGCGGCGCCATCATCTCCGAAATGCCGTTCGGCTGGCAGCCGCGTGCCCAGGATTTCCCACGCCGCAACCGTCTTGTCGCGGGTGCTGTCCTCGGGCTGGTGGTGGTCGAGGCCGCCCAGCGTTCGGGCTCGCTGATCAGCGCCAGGCTTGCCGGCGAAATGGGCCGGCTGGTTTTTGCCGTGCCGGGCTCTCCGCTCGATCCACGCGCCGCCGGCACCAACGGTCTGCTCAAGGACGGCGCCACGCTGGTCACCGAGGCATCGGACGTTTCGAGGGCGATCGCGCCGCTGACCGGCATGCGGGCGCCTGCTGTGCCACCGTTCGAGGACCCGCCCGACTTTTCGGCCACACCGCCACCCGGCGAGAGCGACCGCGCCAAGGTCAATGAGGCGCTAGGCCCGACACCGGTGCCAGTCGACGAGATCATCCGCCACACTGGCCTTCACCCGGCCCAGGTCTTCATGGTGCTTTTGGAACTCGACCTCGCCGGCCGGCTCGAACGCCATGCCGGCGGCAATGTTTCGCTGATTTTCGGGGATGGCTGAGCGCAGCCGTCAATGACGGCTGGGCTGCTTCTCCCCAGTCTTGGCGTAATCCGGCGTGTTGGCTCCAAACAAATCGTTTTCGACAGCCTTGCGCCAGACTGCGTCCGCATCTTCGGGACGCAGCGGCTCAGCTGCCGCCTGGCGATCTCGGCTGTTCGTCTTGGATTGCCGCCGGAGCCAAGCGGGCATGATTTCCTGGATGAGGCTGGTCAGTTGGGTCATTGCAACTTCCTTCCATGCGCGTGAACCGGCAACGACTTAGGGGGCAGTCCGGTTCATTTGGACGTTGCGGCAAGCGTCGCCGCTTTCGCGGTCTCGCTTCTGCTCATCTCGTCCAGCCAGGCCAGGGCCGCGTCCACCCCAGCCAGCCCAAAAAGCGCCGCTGTCGATCCCTGCGGCTTTATGCGAACCGAAATGCCGTCCCATTCGTTGACGGTCTCGAACCCGTTCTCGTCGGACGTATCGTCGCCCAGGAACACCGGGCGTCGTCCCCTGAAGGCCGGAATTTGCAGGAAGCGCCGGATGGCCGCTCCCTTCGCCGCCTCCAGCGGCATCAGCTCCACACCGGCATTTCCGGCCAGGACCCGATATCCCGCAGGCAATCTGTCCAGTGCCTGTTCGACGAGTTGTGTCGCGCGTTGCAGCAGGTGCGGTGCCGCCCGCGTATGAATGGCCAGGATGGGTCCCTTGCGCTCGATATAGACATCCGCATTGTCCAGTTCCGTCGCGATTTCGTTGGCAAGGGCTGCAATATCAGCCGGTTCGCCGGCCGCCTCGACCGGACCATCGCGCGCCAGCCTGTGCTCCAGGCCATAAAGCCCGGCAGCGCGCAATCTGAGGGGCTGGAAGAGATGATCGACGGCGGCGATCGACCGTCCGGTGATGAACGCCAGTGCTCCGTCCAGTTGCGCTTCGAGCCGCACCAGCAGGGTGCGCAATTCGTCACCGACAACCACCGCATCGGGATGCGCGGCATGTTCGAGAAGCGTGCCATCGATATCGAGGAACAGGCTCCATGGCCCTTGCGGAACGACAGGCACGGCGAGGTTTGGCGAGATCGACATCATAGCGCCGCCACCCGCCTGCGATCGAGCAGCGATATGACGTTGCCTGGGGCCGCTGGAGCGGCGCTGACGGCACGATCGACCGCGTCGCGCTTGCGCAAGCGCGCGGCATCGAGAAGCATGCTGCCCGCCCACCGGTACACATTGTTGTCGCGCACGATCTCGCGCATGCGTCGCATGCGCTGGCTTTGCTCTTCCTGCGACATGGTCAAGGCCTGCAGCAAGGCATCGCCCATCATGGCCGCGTCATAGGGATTGACGATCAGTGCGTCCAGAAGCTCCTTGGAGGCGCCGGCGAACATGCTGAGCAGCAGCACGCCCTGTTCGTCCTCACGCGCCGCGACAAACTCCTTGGCGACCAGGTTCATGCCGTCATGCAGGCTGGTGACCATGCAAACGTCGGCGGCACGATAGATTTCGTAGACCTGCTGCTGCGAGTGATGTTCGGTTATCATCAGGACGGGCGTGTAGCCTTCGCGACCATAGCGCCGGTTGAGATCCTCGGCATGGCTCAGGCACTCCTCGTAGAGTTGCTGATAGGCAGGCAAGGTGCCGCGGCTGGGCGCAGCGATCTGCAGGAACGCCACCTTGCCGATCCATTCGGGATGAAGCGTCAGCAGCTCATCGAGGGCATTGAAGCGATCGAGGATGCCCTTGGTGTAGTCGAGACGTTCAACGCCCACGCACAGCTTGACATTTTCGGCCAGGCCGAATTTCTCGCGAACCTGCCGGCGGCTTTGCGCCACGTCAGGCAGTTCGCCCAGTTGCGCCGGCGGCCATTCGATCGAGATCGGATAGGCATGGACCAGGCTGATCTGGCCGCCATAGGAAATGGCCGAATCCTCGCGCTCGATCCTGCTTTCCAGGAAACGGTCGACGCTGTCGATGAAGTTGTTGCAATGGAACTGGGTGTGGAAACCGACGATCGAACTGCCGAGCAGGCCGTCGAGAATCTTCTCGCGCCATGGGCAAATGCTGAATACCTCGGAATTCGGCCACGGAATATGCCAGAAGGTGATGATGATCGCCTCGGGCAGCCGCTCACGGATCATTCGCGGCAGCAGCGCGAAATGATAATCCTGGACCAGAACGATCGGCCGCTCGTTGCGGGCCTCCGCGACAACGGTGTCGGCGAATTTGCGGTTGACCGCCTCGTAGGCCTCCCAATCCGAGGCGCGGAATATCGGCCGGGTGAAAGCGATATGGCACAGCGGCCAGAGGCCTTCATTGGCAAAGCCGAGATAATAGCCTTGCTGTTCTTCCTCGCTCAGCCAGACACGGCGCAGCGTGTAGGAAGGGTTGTCCGGCGGCACCTCGATCCGATCGTTCTTGTCGACCACCAGCTTGTCGGCCGAACCGCCGCCATAGGCGATCCACGTGCCCGCACAGGCGCGTGTGATCGGCTCCAGTGCCGAGACGAGCCCGCTCGCGGGTACGACCAGCTGGATGTCGTCGCCCTCGCGGTTGTGGATATACGGTTCACGGTTTGAGACGACGATCACCTGGGCATCGGGAAGTTCGGTGGCCAGGATGTGACGCAGCGTTTCGGGCGACCACTGCACCAGTGCCGCGGCCGCCGACTGCCCGTTCTTCTCGAATTCCGGCAATGGGCCGCGAGCTGGGTCAACCTCCACAGCGGCCAGCCTGCTGCCCTTGCGCGCCCGCAACACCATCGTCACCAGCACAATGGCCAGGACGCAGACAGCCGCAACAACGAAGAGCCACAATGTGAAAACGGGAACGACTAGATACGAACTGTTGTCGGGCATTGAAATCGATTACCTTTCAATGGGATACCGCAGCGGCTTTATGGGCTGGAGTTTCGGCACCCCATGGCGTGGTGGTCCAACGCTCACGGTGCAGGATGGTTCCGATTTTTCAGCTCCTGACCACGAGCGGCACCAGCCCCTCATGCGGTTCGGCAAGGAAGGCGCCGACGCGATCCCCGACGCGCTGGAACGTCAGATCCACCGCCGCCTGCCCTACCGAAAGATGGCGGATGACGAGGTTGTCGATGCCGATCGGCAGGCGCGGCCGGGTCACATGGATTTCGCCTGTCCAGCCGTCGATCTGCAGGCCGAGGCACGATTGCATGAGCATGAAGGCGGAGCCGGCGGACCAGGCTTGCGGCAGGCAAGCCACCGGATAGGCGATCGGTGCTTCGCCGGCCGCGCGCGTGAAGCCGCAAAACAGTTCCGGCAACCGCATGTTGAAATGGACAGCGGATTCGAAGGTGCCGCTCATCAGCCGCACGACGCTGTCGCGGATACCGTACCGCGCCAGCCCGGCAGCACAGATCGCTGTATCGTGCGGCCAGATGGAGCCGTTGTGGTAGGACATCGGGTTGAAGAAGATCGCGTCGTCCGCCAGCGTCCGCAGCCCCCAGCCGGAATGAAACGAGGCCGACAGCAGCTGATCGGCGACCATGCGCGCGCGATCCGGACCGGGAAGGCCGACATAGAGCAGGTGACCGGCATTGGACGTGCGCACCTTGCAAGGTTGACCATCGCCGTCCAGCGCCAGCGCATAGTAGCCGAGGTCTTCCATCCAGAAATGGCGCTCGACTTCTTGGCGAATGGTGTCGGCGCGTATTTCCCAGCTCTCGGCGCGTTCCGCCTCGCCACGCAGCCGTGCCAGCTTCGCCAACCCCTGGAACGCCGCGAAGACGTAGCCCTGCACCTCGACCAGCGCGATCGGCCCCTTCGGAATGCGGCCATCGGCGTGAAAGACGGAATCGAAACTGTCCTTCCATCCCTGGTTGGCAAGGCCGGATTCCGCGGCGCGCTGGTAGGTGAGGAACCCCGTCGAACGGCTCGCCGTTTCGATCCATTCGGCCGCGGCGCAAAGCGATGGCCATAGCGTATCGATGAAGGCCGTATCCCCCGTGCGGTCCGCATAGGCGCAGGCAAGGTGGATATAGAGCGGCGTCGTGTCGACACCGCCATAATAGCGGCCGAACGGCAGTTCGCTTAGCGCCACCATCTCGCCCTTGCGGGTCTCGTGCATGATCTTGCCGGGTTCGGAATCGCTGAAAGGCGATGTCTCGGTCGCCTGGTGTTGAGCGAGAAACGCCAGGACGCCGCGCGCCAGACCGGGATTGAGCCAAAGCATCTGCAAGGCCGAGATCACGCCGTCCCGGCCGAAGGCGGTCGAGAACCAGGGAATGCCGGCATAGGGATAGGGCCCGGTCGCCAATTCCGTGGTGAGCAGCGCGACATCGGCGCGCGCGCGCTCCATCCAGTCGTTGAAGACGCGGCCGGAACTATGCAGCGTCGCGCCATGCCGGCGCTTGGCGCGCATGCCGAAGCGAGCGCGGGCGGCAGCCGCGCGAAACCGGCGGCTTTCGGGGCGATCGTCTGTCGCGTTGCCCACTTCCACATAAAGCGTCTGGCTGCTGCGCTTGGTGACGGCGATGACGAAATCGGCGCGCTCGGAAGTCAGTTGATCGGGCGTCTGTGAGAATGAAATCGCCGATGTCCGCACGACCTTGTCCAGGCCTTCGTAGCGAAGCACGACCGCGTTCCCCGTGATCTCGGCCTTATGGGCGGTTCCACGTTTCGATCGGGTCGAGCCGCGGACCTCGAACATGTCGCGGAAATCGGCGGCAAAACGCAGCGACAGCAGGATCGTAGAATGCTCGCGGCTGTAGTTGGACAGCGTTATGCGCTCATAAAGCCTTTCCTCCCACAACAGCCGGACGCGCTCGATATGCATAGCGCCTTGCGGAATCTGGCGGCCAGCGGCGCTCTCTATCGGCAGATTGGTGAGGTTGGTGGTGAAGAGCACGTTGTCCTGGCTGAGCGACGCGCCCAGCAACGACGTCGACCGCCCGCCGACGGTGAGGCGAAATTCGGAAAGCACGCGCGTGTCGTCGCGAAAAAACCCGTCGCCGACACCGCGTATATCGCCATAGGCATCGGCAACGGCAAAGCAATCGCCATGCTTGAGGGCGAACAGCCGATGCGGCTCCCTCGGCGCGGTTTCGTCCAGAGAAGCCAGAGCTATGGCAGGATCAAGCTTGCGCTCGTCGAGTTGGGTGATGGTCAACAGGATTGTCCCCGTGCTGGGTTTTTCGGACGGGTGAAGGCCTACGACGCTCTGCTTTGCTCATGGCCGTTGCGCAGCAGGGAATAAGCCTCGACGTAGTCCCTGGCCATTCTGTCGGCTGAAAACCGCCTTTCGAACACCGCCCTTATGCGCCGCCTGTCGAGCTGCAGGAGAGCCGGCATCGTGGCGACCGCATCCTCGATGGTTTCGACGACGAAGCCTGTAACCCCATAGTCGACGATTTCGGGCATGGCGCCGCAACTCCAGGCCATGACTGGGGTTCCACAGGCCATGGCTTCGATCACGGCAAGGCCGAAGGGTTCGGGCCAATCGATCGGAAACAGCAGGGCGGCTGCATTGCCAAGAAACCTGCTCTTCTGGTCCTCGCCGATTTCGCCGACATATTCGACCCGGTCGCCATCGATCATCGGTTGAACGACTTCCTCGAAATAGGCGCGGTCGCCATCGCCGATCTTGGCTGCTAGCTTGAGTTTCAGGCCGGTGCGGCGGGCGATGTCGATCGCCCGGTCCGGCCGCTTGTCGCGCGACATCCTGCCGAGAAAGGCAAGATAACCGCCATCCGAGCCTGCCTCGAAATCGGGTTCGTAGAGATCGACGGGCAGGCCGTGATGGATCGTGGCAAGCCAGTTGGCGGACGCAAACCTCGCCCGTTGGCTGCGCGATATGGAAACCATCGGGAAGCGCGGGAACCGGTCATAGGCCTGCGCGAGATCCGCGTAATCCAGCCTGCCATGCGGCGTCGTCACCGTGCGCTGCGGCATATCGCGGAAAAATGGGAAATGCAGGAAATGGCTGAGGTGGAAATGAATGACGTCAAAATCGTCGGCGCGTTTCCTCACCTCGTCGAGCATCGACAGATGCGCCGCGATCTCGGACTTCAGCGGGCGTGGATCAAGACGAAGCGCCCGCTCGCGGCAGGGCACGAGTTTGGCGGAAGTCTTCGTGTCGCCGCTGGCGAACAGCGTCACCTCGTGGCCGAGGTCGACGAGGGCTTCGGTCAGGTAGGAAATGATGCGCTCTGTGCCGCCGTAGAGCCTTGGCGGAACGGATTCGTACAGCGGCGCCACATGAGCGATCTTCATGGCCCGGCCTTCCCTCAATGCGCTGGTCATGGAACGAAATGCTTCAGCCGCAGGATCGTTCCGGCCCTTTGGCGGGTGCGACGAAATGGATCGAAGGACGTTTGATGTCCGATCAAGCCGCCCTATTTCTTTTTGGCTGCCGAATTTGTACGCACGGCAGCCTAGGGAGGCTCCGGTGGAACCCAAGGATGTGCAGGAACCCAGGGGCATTGCAGCCCGCCGCCTGAGCATGATCATCGAACAATATGTCGAGGCCAGAAAACGGCGTTATGACTTCGTATCGACGGATCAGGCCGCCAGGGTGATCCGCAAGATCCTGAAACCCGCGGACCCAGCCCTCTCCGACCGCAAGCTCGACGATATGGTCGCCGCCCTCGCCGTCAAGAACGGCCTGGCTGTCGTCTTCGATCGCGGCGTCCGAGGACCGGCCGACGCCGCCGAAGCCGACCTGAGCAGAAAGGAACCGACCATGCGAGCACCAACGGAGATTCCCGATGTTGCCGGCGCGGTGGACGCCATTCTGGCCACCCAGACCGCCCCGCTTTCCCAAGACACCCCGCTTTCCCAAATTACTTCGCTTTCCCAAATTGCTCCGCTTTCAATGAGCGCGGTGATCTCGCTGCTGCGCGAACGGACCGGCACCAAGCGATCGGACGCGGATCTGGAAGGCCTGATCGCCAAGAAGGCCGCCGTCCTGGACGTGCATCTGTCGCGAAACAGCTGAACGGTCGATCGCCACTGCTGCGGAGTCCTGCGAGCGAGACGAACGTCCTCGCTCGCGACATTCGGTTGCAGCGGAAAGCCACGGATCGACCCCACAACGCCGTCGAATGAAACAAATCCTGTGTCCGGCCTTTCCCATGATCGGCACATACTGTAATTGCCCGCAGGTTAAGGCTGCCGCGCTTCAACTGGGGCTGAACTGGCCTCAACCGGAACGTTATCCGATCTAATTTTTTACCTACAAGAACGTGTGTTTCGTCCAATGGCCGATAATTTTGGTTCGACGTCGGAACGCTCGTCGACGGACTACTTGGCTTTCCTTGACGGGCTCCGGGCCATCGCGATCCTGTCAGTCGTGTTCTACCATCTGTATGGCGACCGCCTCCCCAATGGTTTTTTAGGGGTTGATGTTTTCTTCGTAATTTCTGGTTTCGTCGTCAGCTATACGGTGTCGAGGCGCTACCGGGGCCAGTCCGCTTTTCATTTTGTCTTGGAATTCTATGCGCGCCGATTCACAAGAATCATGCCGGCGCTGTTGGTGTGCTTACTGTTTAGTGCGCTCGCCACCTTTCTGTTTGTTCCGGACGCTTGGCTCAGCACATCAATCAGCAAAACCGCCTCTTCCGCCTTTGTCGGCCTCAGCAATATCTTCCTGGCCAAGGGAACCGACTATTTTTCACCCGTGACCGAATTCAACCCATTCACCCACACGTGGTCTCTTGGGGTTGAGGAACAATTCTACGTCGTTTTCCCGCTGCTGTTTTTCCCTTGGGTAATAGGACCGCGCGGGAAGAGATTCTCCACGCTTGTTTATGGTGCGCTCGCCGTCGTGTCGGTGGCGATATGGCTTCATCTACTGGCTGCGAATCCGCTTCAGGCCTTCTATATGCCCTATGCCCGCTTTTGGCAGTTGGCATGCGGCATATTGTGCTTTCAGCTTGTCAGCCGGATAGGGGAACGGACGGGCTTCGAAAGGCATTGCAATCTTGCAGCCACGATCGCGCTGATCGGACTCGTGGCAACGTTCGCGCTCGACTTTGGCAAGGCCTACGATGGGCTTGAGAACATCGCTGCCGTTGCCTGCACCACTGTCTTGATCGGATGCCTCTACTATCTGGGAAGCGACCGTGCGCCACACTTTGCGGTGTTGGAAATAAAGCCGGTCAGATTCGTCGGATGGATCTCTTATTCTCTCTACCTGTGGCATTGGCCAATCTTGGTGATCGCAAGATGGACGATAGGCACCGAAACCACCGCCACAAAATTAACAGCGTTGCTGGCGGCCGTGGCGTTCAGCCTCGCTTCGTATTTCTGGATCGAAACACCGACGCGTCGATTGCGGCTTCTGAGAACCGCCCCCGACATAGCCGTTGTCGCCCTCTTTCTGGCTGTCATCGCTGCTGCATTTTTCGGCTTCAAACTGATGCACGACAATCGATATGAAATCGCCTTGAGCACGGTCATGAGGAATAGAGGCGAATGGTACGCGACCTCACCAGACACCTCTCCCCAGTCTCCTGGTTGCGCCGTCGTCACGGAAACTGTGGAAGAAGCGCAGTTCTTCACCAAAGGCGGGTGCCCGGGCGAAGGGCGTAGCGAGACCTTGTTCGTGCTGGGCGACTCTCACGCGGGAGCCTACATTCCTCTCCTGAAGCGCTTCACGCTCGAAACCGGTATCCGAACAGTGGTGGTGTCGACCGCTGGTTGCCCGTTTGTCAGCTTGGATCTTCGCCACGACACTGAGCCGACGTGCGCTCATGCCACGGCTGCCAGTGCAGCCTACATAGCCAAGATTGCCAAGCCTCGCGACCTGCTGTTCCTGCCCTCGCTCCGGCTGACCAGACTTAGCCTTCAATGGGCTGCTGGCCCCGACAGCAGCCTGCAGAGCAGCGAGCAGCAGACGGAACAAGCCGTCAAGAACGCTATCGATCAACTTACCCCCCTCTCCAAGGCGGGACTGTCGATTGTTTTCGAGGGCCCAAAGCCAATCTTCAGGGCCCCGGCCTTTCGATGCAGTGATTGGTTCAATTCAATGAATCCGTCCTGTGCCAACGGATTCGACATCGATCGAAAGCTGATAGAAAATCTTCGATCACCAATTTTGAAGGGCTACGCTGAGATATCAGCGGCTCTGCCGAACATTCACGTCTGGGACCCTTTGCCTACGCTCTGCCCGCAAGTTACATGTTCGGCATTCAGGAACGGACACCCGTTGTTCTTCGACGGCGATCATGTCACGGCCTATGCCAATTCGCTTCTGGTGGAGGACTTCGTGTCAGAGATCGAGTCCACAATCTCTAAAGACCAAACAGCACGCGTTAGGATGTGAACCACGTGCCGGCCGGCTTGGCGCCCATGGTGAGAATTTTTCAACCTGCCCGCCAACATTTTCGGGAAAGCCCGGACCGTCGAGAAAGCCAGCGTCTCACCGGGTCCAGCCATGGGATCGGGCCTGTCGACCAGCTTCAATGACACGCCGATGTTTTCGAGCACCATCGCTCTCATGACGTGTTCCATATTGCGCCGGAAAAACAAATCCCGTGACTGCCCAGCCTATTCCGCCGTGGCGCGGCCAAACCCACAAGGCCGGCGATCCCGGCAGGCTTTCGAAAACTGCGGCAGTCGCAGGTTCCGGCCGGGCGGCTGCCTGGTTCAGCATCTATGGCTCGACAGTGAATTCGGCCCACATGCCGGCTCCATAGTGACCTGGCACGTTGCAGATAAGCAGGTATTTTCCAGCCTTCAATTCGACTGTCAATGTGCCTGATTTTCCGGGATCAAGCTCCGAAACTTCGCCCTTGTCGCCAGCCCTATCTTCGTCGACGCGGTTCTCGGCATCAAGGTAGGGAAGCGGCTTGCTGGGATCAGCAAGGTACATGACGATCATTTCGTGAACGGTGTCCTTGGAATCATTCTTCACACTGAATGTGACCTCCCCGGCCTTCGCCGCTCCAGGGGAAGCCTTGATACCCATCGTGGCCTTGGAGAGATCGATCCCGGGCGTGGCATAGGCGAGCCCCATGGGCATTTCCACGCTTGCCCCCTTGTCCCACAGCGAGACCTGGACAATCGAAGCAGCCCGGGTCGCGTCGACGCTGCCGATCATAAGCATTGCGGCCGCAAGCCCGATCGTAGCTCTCCTCGATATGGTTTTCATGACTTTTCTCCTTGGGATAGCAGCAGAAGCGCTCTGTATCCGAGCCATCATCCTGCTCGCGGCGCCACCCGCGGTCCTTGCGCCAGATCAAACCGACCGGCGGTGAGCCCGATCGGCGGTGCCTATGCCGCTGTCAGCCAGTTGTCAGGTTGAATTGGCTATCCCGCACCAATGACGGTGATACCGCCGTCTGACCGAATCGGTCGAAATCCACCCCTCAAGGCGCAACATCCGCGCCCAACCTCTCGAATGGAGCCATCATGTATCGCACCCTCGTCCTCGCCGCGCTCGCCGGCATCATTGCAGGACCGGCGCTCGCTGCTGGCGGCAGCTGCAGCACCGCCTCGAAATCACAGTTCAAGCCCAAGGCAACGCTCGAGGCGCAATTGACCGGCGAAGGTCTTACCGTCCGCCAGATCAAGGTCGAGAAGGGTTGCTACGAAGTCTACGCAGTCGACAAGGCCGGCAAGAAAGTGAATCTGGCCTACAATGCCGAGACCCTTGAAAAGCTCGACAATGCCGAAGCCGGCGAAAACTGATCGCAACGCTTCAAGAGCGGCGGACGCGCAACCATCGCTGGAGATGGTGCGCGTCTGGGACCGGGTCGTGCGGGGCTTTCACTGGGCGCTGGTGCTCAGCTTCATCACGGCCTGGCTCACCTCCCATTCTTCGGAGGACGTTCACCATTGGGCCGGCTACACCGCTGCGGCGCTGGTCGCAATGCGGCTCTTATGGGGTGTTCTGGGCACGCCCTATGCGCGCTTCTCGCAATTCGTGCGCGACCCGGCGACGGTGCTGCGTTATCTCTCGGCAATACTGAGCGGCCGCGAAGCCCGGTACATCGGCCACAACCCAGCCGGCGGCGCAATGGTGGTCGCGCTGATCGCGGCGATGGGGTCAACCGCATTGACCGGTTGGCTGATGACGACGGACGCGTATTTCGGCGTCTCGTGGGTCGAAACGGCGCACAGCCTGAGCGCGCACGGCTTACTTGTGCTGGTCCTTTTCCATATTGGCGGCGTCGCGCTGGCAAGCTTTCGTCATCGCGAAAATCTGGTACTCGCCATGATCACGGGGCGAAAACGCAAGGCCGAGCCGGCGGACATTGCCTGACGACCTATTAACCGACCAAATCCGATTTGCGCCCTGGACGATTTCGGAGGCGCAAGTTGGTCGCTCCCTGTTCGACATGGTCCTGGAAGCACGATGCGACAAGGGCGGAGCGGATAAGATAAGAGCAGAACGCGGCGTGATCGTCATCTGCACCGGCGGTGGCGGGGTTCCGGTGATAGCCCGGGACGACGGCAGTCTTTCCGGCGTGGAAGCCGCCATCGACAAGGATCTGGCAAGCTCGCTTCTCGCTCGCGCGTTGAAGGCAGACACGCTGCTTATGCTGACGGATGTCGAAGGCGTCTATATCGATTACGGAACGGCGACTGATCGCCCGCCGCGGCGCTTAGGCCCGAAGGAGCTATCGGGGAAGAATTTTCCGGCTGGCTCCATGGGACCGAAGGACAGCGCAGCAATCGAGTTCATTGAAGCGACAGGCAAACCTGCCGCAACCGGCAAGCTCAATGACGCCATTGAAATTGTCAGAGGTGAGAAGGGGCACCTGGTTCGCCGGTCGGTAGGAGAGATATCCCAGCGGGACACGCCCACCTATCTGGGAACCACCATCACCGGCCAATCTGCTCGGCGCGAGCAAAATTAGAGGCCAGTCGAGAATAGCGATCCCATCAACCTGAGCCCTGATGCCCTGCCATGGTTCTTTCTCCCTCTCCGGCAATCCGGTTCTTGGCTGAAGACAAAATTGCTCGCCATGACGAACGCAAATAGCTGAGGGTTCATAGCGCTCGGCACCACGATCGCAGCTTCGATCAACCCGCGGATCAAAATGCAGTCGATATGCTGTCCGTTGACAGGCAGGCTTTCTCGCGCCCTTCTTGCCCTGAATCAATTGCCGGCCTTCCACCTTATGCGTCCTTGTTCTCGAGCGCCCTACGCATGCGCCTGATAATCGCTGCGCGGCCCCTCTCGTCGGCCGCAGCGCTCACCGCCTGATTTACGTCAAGGAGAAGCCTTGCAAGGTCGTTGTGCCAATCGAGGTGGGCAATCTTCTCCGACTTCAGACGGCGTGGCTCGTTGAGCTCGACCACCAAACTGCCACTGGGGGTCAATTGGAAGGCATCGTCCAGCCTTGGGATGATGATCTTGTCGTGGGGTATAAGTCCTGCAAGCCTTCCACGCAGGCCGCCGAGACCAGCGTCCTCCCCATGCGTCAGAAACACCCGCTGCCTCACCGGCGTTCGGGCCTTGAGCCAGGCGACCAGCTCGCTGGCGTCGGCGTGGCCGGAATAGAGCTCGAACAGGCTGATCCGCGCCTTGACGTCGACTTCCTCACCCTGGATGCGCACGCGTTGCGCACCATCAAGCAGAATCCTGCCGAGCGACCCCTGGGCCTGATATCCGGCCATCATGACCGTGGCGTTCCGGCGCCAGAGATTGGCCTTGAGATGATGGCGAAGACGTCCCGCGTCGCACATGCCGCTGGCGGCGATCACCACGAAGAAGCCGCTCAGGCGGTTGATCGCCTTGCTCTGCTCCACCGTCTCGGTAAAGCGCAATTCCTTCGAGTTGAGCGCTTGGCGCAGCACATCGCCCTGTTCGATCTCCTTGGCATGTCGCTCGAAAATCGCGCTGGCGCGTGTTGCCAGCGGCGAGTCGACGAAGACCGGCGCTGACGGCACCTGCCCTGCTTGCATAAGCAAATACAGATCGACCAGCAGTTCTTGCGTCCTTTCGACAGCGAAGGACGGAATGATAAGGGGCCCGCCGGCCTCTGCGGCGCCACGAACGATGTCGCCGAGTTGGGTTCGCCGCTCTTCTGGCGAAACGTCCGGGCGGTCGCGGTCACCGTAGGTCGATTCGCAGATCAGATAGTCGACGCCGGCGGGCCCCTCGGGATCGGTTTGAAGCAGCTTGTGGCCTGGGCCGATGTCGCCCGAAAACATGATGCGCAACGGGGCATCGCGTCGGTCGATCTCAAGCTCCACCGATGCCGAACCAAGCAGATGGCCCGCGTTCCAGAAGCGGGCGCGAAGGCCATCGGCGACGGTGGTCCATGCGCCGTATTCCAGGGCGCGAAAAAAAGTCATGCATGCGGCCGCATCCTGCAGGGTGTAGATCGGTTCAACCGGCGGCCGGCCGCGCTGTGCGTTGCGCATGCAGTCCGCCAAGGTCTCGCAGCTATTTGGAAAGGTTCTTCAGCCTGATTTGTTCCGGGTTGCGGCGCGGTGTCTGGAATAGCCGCGAACGCGCTCGGACGCAGTCAGCCTCGCCTGCGAACCCTGAGAAACATTCTTCTGATGAAAAGCGGGATCATGCCGTTGTAGAGCCGTTTGATCTCATTGACGAAATTCGAAAGGCGCGACAACTCGTCGTCAATTCGATGCAATCTGGCCTGGCTGTCCTGGGCCACCCTGTCGAGCGAAGCGGAGGCATCAAGGATCGGTTTTGCGATTTCGGGTCCGATGGCTTTGACCTGCTCGCCAAGCTCTACCAACGACGCGACATTGCTCTCCAGCGTTTTTGTGTTTGATTGCAGCAATTCCACAAGCGCGGTCTGGTCTGGCGAAACCTGCCATCCATGAACCTCTTTCACAATGTGGGCCCATCTGCGGGGCGCAACCGAAACGCCGATTTCCTCTATCCAGCGCGCGGTTGCCAGCGACCGCTCGTCGGCAGTCGTATTCGTCTGCGCCTGTATGGCCTGATTGTAGGCCTTGAGATGCTCTTGAACGAAGTGCGAGACATCAGCCACTTCACGGAAATAGGCACAAACCTTCGCGGCATCGCCGGCATCGAACCGCGAGATCGCCTCCATCAGGTTCTCGACGGTGGTCGGCCTCGTCAGAAGACCAACCCCGAGGTTCATGCGCCGCCATGCCTCCATGTTCGCTGTATCGAGCAGGCCGGCGAAGCCACGCGCGTCGCAGACGACGACCGAACAGCCCACCGCGGCCGCTTCAAGGGCCATACGGGCGGTTGCAAAGACGATGTCGTATTCAGGCAAATCCTTTTCGAGCTGATGGGAAAAGCGTTCGGTAGCCGGACCCACCTCATCCAACGCGATATTGCTCTTCGAGCAGGCCTCACGCACCGCCTGCTGGTGTTCGAAATTCTTGGTCAGCAGCAGCGCTCTGGCGGGCCTGGAAGGTAGCGGCAGGCGCGGCTTGAAACGGTGAAGGTCGACTGCGTTGTAGATGAGGTCCAACCTGTCAGCCGGTACACCACGCGACAGGCACTTGGCCTTGCACGCTTCGTCGACCGCGATCCAGCGGCGTATCTGCGGATGATGCATGGGAGCTTCGATCTCAAAGAAAGCGCTATGACAGGAAAACACGGCAGGCACGTCGGGAAACCGCGCCAGCGCCGTCAGGCAAGGCGTCAAATGCTGGCCATGGATGATGTCGGGCTTTTCGACAATCTCGGCAATCCGGTCCGCCACATGGTGTCCCCGTCTGCGCATTCTGTCGGCCATGTCGCCAAGTGTTGGCGCCAGCACCATGGTTTGATGACCGGCGCCGCGAAGCCCGTCGGCCAGCAATTCGACAACCACTTCGGTGCCGCTGTTGCGCGATACGAACAGATTGGTGATGAGAACCCGCAAATGCCGCCTCCGGTCTGTTTCGCAACCCACCACATTGGCGGCGAGGGACAACAGATGCTAGGCAGCGTTCTTAGTTTGAAGGCATCGACCAGACAAGTTTGTACAAAATTTGCCTCGGCGCCTGCTCCAGTGTTGGGAAGCCTTTGACGGCCGATCGCCTTGGATGCAATTGAAAAACACAGATATATGCCAAAGCCTGGATTGGAGCCGTTGTTTGCCCGAAAAATTACAACATGTGCTGATCCTTGCGCATCCAGGGCATGAGCTTAGGATTCATCATTGGATTGAGCTGAGCAAACCGCGAATCTACCTTTTGACGGATGGTTCGGGCGGACGCCATTCTGCCAGAACCCAATATTCACGCGACCTCGTGGAAGCTGCCGGTGCAACCGCCGGCGCGATGTTCGGCGATATGCCTGATGCCGTCTGGTACAAGGCGCTGTTGGCTGGAGACAGCGGCTTCTTTGCCGATGTGCTGGCGAGGATCCATGCCGATCTGTCTGATATGCAGGACGTGCAGATCGTCTCGGACGCCGTCGATGGCTACAATCCAATGCACGATCTGGCCTATGCATTCGGCAATGCCGTCAACCGGCTGCTGCAAAGGCCGGCTCGCAAGCAGCTTTGTTCCGCCGCGGTTCCCAACGTGCCAGGGGCTGTCGAGGTGGAAATCCAACTGGATTCGGCTGCGCGCGCCAGAAAGATGGCTGCGGTCAAAGCCTACACGCCATTGGCGGATGAAGCCCGCCAGATTCTGGATCGGGACCCGCAGTGCTTCGACCGGGAACTTCTCATCTCGCAGCACTTTGACTGGGATGCGCCGTGGACGCCGGACTGGGAGCGCATCGGCAAAGAGCGGGTGGCGAACAAAGTCTACGACAGATGCATCACCTACAAGGAAAATGTACAGCCGGTCGCGCAGCGACTGATGTCGGAAGGCGACCGAACTCACGCGCCGCGGAAAGTCCAGCGTCTGCCTTCCCGGGCCTAGCCAAGGGTCTCGACGATTGCCTGTGCATGAAACAATGGTGAGCGCGATGGGATTCGAACCCATGACCTACTGATTAAAAGTTCGTCAATATATAAGCAAAATCAATGGCTTACAAATTTGCCGCCGCGTTTGCCGCACGGTCTTGTCGCATCATGACCGGCGCCGTGACGGCGGCGGCGGCCCCATTTGCGGCTGCAGGGTGGTCAGCACCTGGTCGAGCCGGCGATTGATTTCGCGGGTGCCTTCGCGGCCTTCCTCGCGCAATTCCTTCACATTGGTTTCGATGCGGCTCATGTGGCTGTCGAGGTCGACGCGGCGCACATATTCGTCGCGCACGCGGTTGATGCGCTCATGCAGCGCATCATCCCCCTTCTGGATCTTGTCGCCCGTGGTGCGGTGCGATGCGACGATCGCCACGATGATGCCGACAATGGTGCCGGCGATGCCGATCAAAGCTGCGATATCACTGCCACTCATCGCTCAAGTCTTCCAGCAGCCTTGCGCGGCACCGTAGCGCCTAGTTGAAACGACCCACCGCGATAAAGGTTCTTCCTCGGCCGCCAGGCGCGCCGGGTTATTGGCGTTGGGCGGCGGCGTCCAGCCCGCGCAGTTGCTCGCACTCGTCGCGCAACCCGCCAAGCTCAACGCACAGATCAACCCTGCCAAGACTGTCCGTTTCATTGTCGATCCCCGTCCGTTTCTCGTAAGCCGCGACCGTGTCCTGCAGCTGCTCGACGCGGCCGGCGGCGCGGCCGCTGGAATAGGCGAATGCGTAAAGCCCGCCCAGCAAGCTGCCGGCAAGGAGAAGCGCGCCCAGCGCCTTCCCTGCCGGCGACAGCGCCGCCTTGAACAGCGCCGCGATCATCCCTCGATACTCGAGCACAGATCCCGCACCGCCTGGGCTAGCTGGGCGCGCCGGGCAATGCCGTAGATCCCGAACGCCACGATCAGGCCGATGATCACCAGCTGCACGCGGAAATCGAGCCCGCCGAACGCCGCGAGCGGCGCGCCCAGGATCGTCAGCAGCCACGTCCAGAACGTCTTGGTTTTAGTCACCGGCTTGTGCAGCTCGCCGGGGTCGGCAACGACAGGCTTTTCCACGACTTCGGGCGGGGCCAAAGGAGCGGGCTTCGTCGCCGGCGCCGGCTCCGGCGCCGCCGGAACAGGCTCTTGCGCGCTGGCGGGCTTCTCTGCGGCCGGGAAGGCCCATGCGGGCAACGTCGGACTGCCGCCGGCCTCGTGCCAGGCATCGAGTGCCACGGCCGCCCACTGGTTGCGGCTGGGATAGTGTTTCGCGCCGGCCCGCTCATAGGCCAGCTCGAAAGCCTTGACCTTGGCGGCGAGCCCCTTGGCCGCCACCAGCTTGCCGATCGCCGCGCGCTCCGGCCCTTTCAGCTCGGACCACATGTAGCCGAAATTGGCCTGGTCGCTGGCGGGGTTGAAGCCGTTGCGCTTGCAATAGGCCTCGAACTTGCGCCGGCGCGGGCCGGTGAACATCGCCCAGCCGAAGCCACCGCGCGAAGACGGCACGGTCGGCTTGATCTCCTGCATTGCGGTGAAGCCGGCGCATTCATGGCCGATATTGCCGAGAATGGCCGCCGCGTCATCCAGCTGCAGCTGAAAGTCGCGCATGAAAAGCGCCATCACCCACGGCGCCTTCGAACGAAACAGATCCTGTGCCTTGCCCTTTGCCATAGCTCGCCCACTTCGTTGGTTGGTGAGCGGAGGCTAAGGCTCGCACGAGGCCGTCAACTGCGCTGGCTAGCGGGAATGGAAAGCCATAGAGGTGAAAAGGTTGCTCGAATAGATCGCCGTGGCCCAATTGCATAACAACAGAAGCCGCGCTATCAGCTTGCGCATTATCTTGGCCGGGATTTGATATTAGTGTCGGATAAAATAACGCGTAAGAAATGAAAACTCGCAGAACTGAGACCGACGATGCTGAAAGCAGTCGAAGTCGAATCCCCGGCCATGGCAATCCAGCGGTACGCGGCACTCGACGGGCTTCGAGGCGTCGCGGCCTATCTGGTCGTCATTTCCCACTACCTTGGATCAGCCAACCCGGGCTCACGCTATCCGGGTCAGGAAATCTTCGGCTACTTTACGCTGGCCGGTCAGGTCGGCGTGATGCTGTTCTTCGTGATATCGGGCTTTCTCATGGGCGAATTGTACATGCAAACGCCCTTCAACAAGGAGAGTGTGCGCGCCTTCTACGTCAAGCGCATCGCCCGCGTGGTGCCGCTTTACTACTTGATCGTGCTAGCGAGCTTTGCTCTGCTCTTAACTAGAGGCGGCGTCTGGCCGCTTTATTACGTCGACCCTTTATGGCATTTCATGCTTTTCTGGCACGGTGGAGACAACGTGCTTTGGACGGTTCCCGTCGAAGTGCAATTCTATGCCCTGTTCCCCCTCATCTGGTGGGCATTCAGCAAGTACGGCAACGCAGCAACCCTCCTTCTGCTGATCGTCGGCGCCGTGATCCCGACGGGGTGGATAACCGCTCCAGCCTTGTTTCACTTCTATTTTCCGTACTTCGCTGCCGGACTTTTGCTCTCCGTGGTCACGATCCCATACTCGCGCCTTGTCGAGTTTCTGATCATTCCGGCGTTCATGGCGCTAATGCTCGCCATGCCCGATCTGGCCAAGGCTATGGGTTTCAGACCTACCGGATTGTGGGGGTCGCCCGTCTATCTGGTTTTGGCGCCGACAGCTGTCCTGCTCGTCATCAATTCGCGCTGGGCCGCTATCATACTAGGAAGCCGGCCCGCCGCCTTCGCCGGGATGATCAGCTATTCGGTCTATCTACTGCACATGCCGGTTCATTTCGTTTTTCGGCAGTTACCCATCTACGTGACGAGCCCGCTCCTGTTCATTTGCGTCGCGCTCGTCGGCACCACCGCCGTTGCGTGGCTTTCTTTCAGGCTGTTGGAAAACCCGGCGCGGCGATTGATATCAAAAGCTGCCCGCACTCCGTCAGCCAACGGCATACTCGCCGCTGATCACCATCGTCAGGGCACCGTTGGTGATGTTGATGGAAGTCGCGGCAGTCCCCGATACGGCTTGGCGGAGCAGGATGTTGGTGCCACCGCTGCCGATTAGAGCCTGTGGTGCGCCTGTGAAGACCGCACCTGCGCCCGCACAGTACACAGACAGGGCATTGCCGATGCCATTGGCCACCGAAGCGGTGTCCGGCATGTTCACCTGCATCGGTCCCGTACCGGAATGCCCGGTGTAGGCGATGTTGCAGCTAAACTCGATCTTGTTGCCACGGCGACGCTTGCGGCCTGCCACGGTGGCACCAGTCGCCGCCCCTGCGGTGGTGGCTCCGGTGACTATAGGCGTCCATGCTGCATCACGTGTCCAGTGGACGTTGTTGGCGTAGGAGGGATCGCTGCACTCGGTAAGCAGGGTGTCGCACGGGTTGTTAGCGACCGTGAAGCCACGGACGTTTGCAGCAAGGTTAACGGCCAAAGCCGGGTCAGTCCCGCCGACCTCGAACACGTTGCCAACGATCGTCGACCTACGTGTATCAAAGGTAGCTGCGTTCCAAGTGTTGGCCTTCACATCAATGCAGATGCTGTTCAAGCCTTGCGGCGCAATAGAGTTGCCGGTGATAGTCGTGGACGAGCTGTCAATCAACTCGACGACAGTGCCGCCAACGGTGTCAGTCCACAGCAAGCAGCCGGTGATCTGGCTCCACTCGACGAGGTTCAGACGAACGGCCCGAGTATGCACGTTGATGTGCGTACCGACCATGCAAAGCTGCGCTTCACCGCCACTGACGGTAGCATCCCAGTCAATGCCGTAATACCCCCCGACAAAGTCGCAGTCGGTGACGTGGACGCCTTCGATATAGGAGCCGGCACGGATGAAGGTTCCACAGAAATAACCTTCGCAGCCCCGGATATGGTAGGGCGAGGCATCATGTCCAGCGGAGGCGATGAGATCGACGAATATGCCAAGCGTGTTGTTCGCTTGAGCTCCATACCAGAAGGTCTTTTCGATAGTCGCAGAGCCGACAGAGGTGAGCTCTACGCCCTTCGCCCAAGAAGCGTTGACGGTTGTCGACCTGATTGAGCATTCACTGACAACGAGCGCAGGATTGAAGAAGTTGCCGGCCGATGTGCCATCGAGCGACAGAGCCCTGCCAGCAGCGCCAGTTGTTGCGGTGTTGACGAGGCCTAGGCGGTGAAACGTGACTGCGTTTCCAGAGCCGCCGACCCACGACCGGGGACCAGACGTCGTGATAACGATCCCGTCCGTCCCATTCCACCGAAGGTTGGTTTCGCCGGCACCGTCGCCGGTGACGTGGAGAGCTTGGCCCGACACGGTCATGTTGACCGAAATTGCATTCAGGTCGTAGTCGCCTCCCGGTATCCGAAGCGCTCCTATGCGGGCGATAACAAAATTCATCGCAGCGGTTAGGGCGGCGGTGTTCGCAGCCGCCGTGTTGCTGCGGTCGAGCCCGTACCATGCTGCATTGGCAACCCCATCGTTCTGCCGCACCCACGCGCCACTCGCGCCCGTAGGCGCGCTGGCCGGGGCCACATAGATGCCCTGCGCCGTGTCCGCCGTGACCGGAGTCGACAGATTGCTCGATGAGAACACGAAACGACCGTTGCGCCCGCCCTCGTTCCAGATGATCGCAACCTTGTCCTTTGCCCCGTCGAGCGCTGCAAGCTCGGCTCGACTGGCGACGTACGCCGGCGTATCGAGAAAATCGCGGATTTCCGGGACTGTGTTTTTGCCGATAACAGTTAGTCCGGCGGCGCCGACGATCGCATCGACGGGAAGATCGACGGGGCTCTTGTTCACGAGCCGGTCGCCGTCGTCATTCCAAGCCAGGACCTTGCCCGCCTCTGCCGGCGGCAATCCGGTCTGACCGACAAAATCGCGCGGGAAACTCGCAGCCCGATCAATATCCCGCCGCACCTCGCTTTCGACGCTGGCCTCTTTCGACAGTTCCTGTTCCAACTGGTTGGAGTCGAGCGTGCCGCCCCTGGTCACCGCCACCGATCGGTTGGCAACGCGGCGCGCCTGGTGGTACCAGGCGGTCGACGCCGGCACGGCCGCGCCGAACGTCACCGTGAAGAAATCGTAGGCGCTGGCAGGGTCGACCTTGGCGATGGTGCAGCCCGCCGTCACGTCGCTGAACACCGTTTCCCCAAATGCCTTGGCAAACACCTTCACATCGGCGATGTCGAAGATCCTGTAAGGCGACGGGGCATAAGGCCCGGCCGTGCCGTTGCCGACCAGAATGGCGGATTCACGGGTTTCACGCGGCAGAATGTAAGGGGTCGCGGCCATGGGCAGTCCTCGCTATTGGAGGCTGCAGCATGGGCCGCGCGCGCAAGTGTCAAATGGGGCTAGCGCCCTGGCGGCGTGAGCTGACCGGGCGCGATCATGTACGGCGTGCCGGCCTTCTTCGCCCGGCCGATCTGCGCCTTGAAACTCTTGTCGGCCTCCGGGTCGGTCAGCCATTGCAGATTGTCGAGCACCAGGCGGTTGTAGATCCCGCGCGTCAGCCAGTTCGAGGCGACGATCGGGGTGTAGCGCTGCAGGTATTTGCGCGCCGCTCGGCCGGGGTTGACCTTCTCGCCGGCGGCCGCCTGCTGCAGATTCCCCAGCACCAGGCCGGCCGTGTCGCCTACGAAGGCAAGGCCGGGCCCCATGATCGATTCCTGAAACGACTGGCCGAACCGGTTTTCCGTCGACTTGACGAAATCGCCGAACAGGCCGAAGCCGCCGCCCTGAAAGCCGGCCTTCAGCCAGAACGCCGGATTGGTGGCCGGGTTCATGTCCTCGGGCTTCTTGAAGTCGAGCAGGCTCTTGATCTGCAGATAGGCCGCGCCGCCCAGCGTCAGCATGATGGCCATCGGCGCGAAATAGGCCATGCCTGAGCGGCGAAAGCCGGTGCCCCCGCCGCGCGTCGCCGCCATTTCGCCGATCGCCTCAAGTTGAAGCGCGGTGAACGACAGGCCAAAGCTCTTGTATTGCAGCAGGAAGTCCAACAGCTCGCCGCCGAACGTGCCGCGCTCGGCCTTGCCGGTCAGCAGCGAACGGGCGTTCGGCGTGCCCGCCGGCACCGACCGCTCCGACCAGCTATTGATGACCTCGGCCAGCTTTTCGGAGGCGTCGCGATGCGCCAAGGCTTTAGCCTCGGCGGCGATGTCGTGCGGCGCGGCCGTGCGCATGTCGAGATATTGCACGGCGCCGCCATTCAGCTCGATCTGGCGCGGCGTGACAAAGCCGGCCGGGTCTTTCGCCTGGCGCCAGATGTCCCAATGCGCCGGCGTGACGCCAAAGCCTTCCAGAGCCGTGCGGAAGCGCGGGTCGAGTTTGTCGAAGGTCTTGGCCGCATTGTCGGCCACCGTCTTCTGCCAGGCGCGCGCCTCGAGGAGCTTGCGGCCGACCGTCAGCGGCTGCAGGCCGGAGAAGGTCACGCCACGATCGGCTATCCAGCGCGACCAGTCGGAGCCAACCGCCGGCCCGGCAAAGCGCAGCTCATCGTTCATGACGTGCAAATATTCTTCCCACATCACGCCAGAGCTGATGATGTCTTCGCGGTTGCCTTTCGAGACCATCTTGACCATGTCCATGATGGTGCCGGTGACCGGCAGGCCGGCGAGCTTGCGCGCGGCTCGCGCCACGAAAGGATCGGTGGCGGCGGCAAGAAACACCGTGCTGCCCAGCTGGGTGCCGGTCAGCACGTTCTTGATGTTGGATGTGGTGCGCGCGGCACCGCTCGCCACTTCCGGCCGGCCGCGCAAGGCCTGCCAGAGGCTGTCAATGCGATACTCGGCCACCTTGGCCTGACTGTCCTTGAAGATGGTGGCGCCCTTGGCCAGCGTCGGCTTGCCGGTTTCCAGCTTGCCGATTTCCAGCGCCACGGCCTGTTTCATGTATTCGACCATCGCGGCCGGGTTCGGCCCCAGCACTTCCATCGCCGCGATGTCGCGGGCCATGCCGTTGACGTGGTTGAAGATCGCCTGCACCACGTCGCCCTTGCCGAATTTGGCGTTGTATTCCATCCAGCTGGCGGCGTCGCGGAAGGTGAGGAAACGCTCCTCCTGCCGCTGCGAGGCAATGGCGCCCTGCCCGCGACGCACCATGGACGGCTGCAGATGAGCGCGGCCATTCGAAACGATCGATTCCCAGACATGGTCAAGCGCCTGGTCGAGGCCGGCCGGCGTCAAGGCCTGACCGGTCAGCGGATTGGTCATGCGGCTGGGGTCGAGATAACCGCGGATCTCAGCTTTCCAGGCATCGCGGCCGGCGGCTTTGACCTTCAGCCGGTCATGGATGTGCGGAAGGCCGAAATTCTCGATCTTGCCGATGGCGCCGCCGGCGGCGTTGAAGCGCTGTCGGAGATCTTCGAACACTTGGCCAATCGACTTTGCCAGAAACTTGGCCGTGGCGTCGTTCGCAGCCTCGCCGTGCAGCTCTTTCACCACGTCGCTCTGCAGCGCGCGGTTGGCGCGCTTGCCCAGCAGGCCCTTGCGCTCAAAGGAAAACATCACTTTGTCGAGGTTCTTTTGCGCGCCGATGATGATGGCTTCGGTCTTGCCGCGCACACTGGACGCGCCGCGAAAGCCGTAGTGCGACAACAGCCCCATGGCCGCTTCGAACACGTTCGCCTTGCCGTCGCGGCCGCGATAGCCCTGCAGATAGCCCTTCACGCCTAGGCGGCGCGCTTCGGTCAGGTCCGCCCGCCGGCGCGCCTCGGCCGCTTCCGCCTTCAGCTGGATTTCGAGATCCTTGCGCGCCTTGGCCTTCGCTAGATCGTCGCCCATGGAAAGCCGATGCTGCGCGAAGCGCTGGTCGAACTCATCCGACAGGAAGGACGCTTCCTCGCGCGTGATCGCCTTCTGCTCGACGGCGGAAATCAGGCAGTCTTTCAGGCCCATGGCCTCAATCCTTACAGCTGGCAATCAGGTCGCCGAAAAACTCGGTCCTGTCTGCATCGGCGATCATGGTTTCGTGGGTGGCGTGCAGAATGGTGCCGTCCGCGCCCTTGGCGGCCGGCATGGCGTCCCATATCGAAAGCTGCTTACGGGCTTCCAGATCGAACAGCCCGCCTTCTGGCGGCGCGGCATCGCCGCCGCGCAAAGGCTTGTTGCCCTGCGCATCAAGCTTTTCCTTGGTGGAAACGGGCTTCACGCCCTCGATCAGGGTTTGTTCGCCGGCGGCGGTTTTCTCGCTTGGCCGCCGCGCCTCGGTCAGCGCCAGCGCCGCCAGCTCGCCGGCTTCCGGCGTGGCCGGCTCCGGCGTTTCGCCTGGGCCTCTTAAGCCGCTTTCGCCTTCATCGCCGCCAACACGCGATAGCCCGCCGCCTGGCGCTTCAGTTCGGCCTGGTCCTCCGGCTGCGCCGTCTGCGCGCGCTTCTCCAACAGCTCGGCCAGTTTCAGGGCCTGCTCGGGTGTCTTCGAAGAATGGGATGTCTTGGACATCGGGCGCTTCCTCTCCGCGCTCGGCGAGCGCATCGGCATAATTCCTATAGTCTTCATCAAGCGCGCGCTCAAGCGCGTCGACGGGGCTAGTCTCATCGTCCACAAGCTCGGCCGCGCGCACAAGCACGCTGTCGTCAAGCCGATGCTCGATGCCGAGGGATGACGCGGCGTTGTCCACTTCCTCGACCAGGCGGCGATAGGCGGTCTGCGCGGCACGCTGGCGTTCATAGTCCAGCCAGGCGAATTGACGGCCGCCATCATTGCGCGCCGAAAACACCGGCTCGCCGCCGGCCTCCTGTCGCAATAGCCGCAAGAGATCGTCGGGCGTTGACTTCGCCACCGCCGTTTGGGGGTCGCCATAGAGGTCATCGAAATAGCCGGCCTCGGCCGCCGCCTCGCGCGCTTCGTCCAGCCGCTTTCCGCCCTTGCGCACCAGGGCGCCGCCGCCGGGCACGAATTTGCGCGACAGACCCATGGCCGCCAGCTCGCCGCTTTCATCCTTGATGCCGCCGACCGATCGGCCGGACAGGAATTGCATCAGGCTGACCGGCCGCTTTGGCGCCGGCCCGACCGGTGACTGCTGCGAGACGATGCGGTCGATTGCAGACGCGCGCACATCGTCCGGCGAATCGGCCGCCCGCAGGGCCTGTGCGGCCATGGCAGTGGCTTGCGCCTCGTCCAGCCCTTCCGGTGGCGGGCCGAAGGCGGCGGCGTCCAGCGCGGGCTGCTCGGCCGCCAGATCGGCGGCGCGGACCGTGGCCGGGTCCGGCGTGACGCCAAGCGCCTCGGCGATCGTGGTGAAGTCGCCGGGCTCCGGGTTGCCGTTGGCGGCGCGGCTCAAGACTTCCTCGGGCACGTCGCGGCCAAGCAGCCGCGCCACGGTGCGGCCGCCTTCCAGCAGGCCGCCGAAACCGCCGCCGAACAGCGCCGCAAGGCCGACCTGTTTCAGGCCCGTCGAAAGACTGGCGTCGACGCCGGCCTGCTGCTTGTAATCGTGGCTCGCCACCTGCACGCCGGCCTCGATGCCGCCATTGACTGCTGCTTCGCTGAACACGCTTTCCAAGAGCCGCCAGCCGAACGACCGCGCCGGCGAGGAGATGCCGCCGCCAAGGCCGAGCGCCGCAATCTGCATGGGATCGCGCAACGCGCCGACGATGCCGCCGCCCAGCGACGCGACCAGCTTCCGGCCAGTGCCAAGCCCGGCGGCTTCGGCTTGCGTTTCGGTGGCGGCCGCTGCCTTCTCGGCGCCGCGCGTGATCGCATAGGCGTCTTGCGCGATCGGCCGATCGGGCGCGATGATCCCGGCGAATTCCGGCTTGGAGCGCGCCAGCGCTGCCGCCTGGCTCTGCCAGTCGGCCTCACGCTTCTGCATCACCTTCCACGGATCGCCGCCGGCGTCGCCGATGCGGGCGCCTTCCTGCAAATCCTTGTCGGAAAAATCCTTGCGCGGGTTGGAGAGCTGCACCCCCGTGGCGTCGAAAATCGCCTTGTTGCGCCGCTCATAGGCCTCGCCGATCGCCGTGTCCTCGGCGTTCGAGTTGTCGCGATAGTCGGCAAGGTCTTTTGTCGTTTGCCACAGCGCGGCGGCCGCCGCGCGCTGGCCGGCTTCCTTGGCGATCGTGTCGGTATAGCTCGGCGCAAAGGTCGGCTTGTCGCCGAAGGAGGTGCCATAAAGGAACATTAGCGGAAGGCCCCCGGCACGCGCGGTTCAAGCCGGGTTCGCATCGCCACCAGGTCGAGGATGAACGGGCGCCCGTCCTCGGCCATGATCCATTGTGGATCGCTGGTGTTGATGTCGCCGGCGGCGAAAGCAAACCCGCCCTGCACCGCCACCGGCGTGGCGTTGCGGATGGTCGCGGCCGGGCTCTGCGCATAGCGCGGATCGCCGCCGCGCGCGCCACCGTAGATGCCAATGCCGGCCTTGGGCTGATGCGGCAAGGTTTTCAGATCATCGTCGGTGACGGCGTGCAGCAGGTCCTCGAAGCGATCGGCGCGGATATCGGACGGCACCAGCACCTTTTGGCCGGCCGAGAACACGCCGTCGCCAACAGTGGTGAAGCCGCCGAACTGCACGCCGCGATCGTAGACGGCGCCGGCGGCTTCCTGCACCGCCTGGGCGTGGACGCCAACGGCCTCGTCAGATGTCGGGTCAAGGCCTTCCTCGGCAATGCGCTTGCGCGCGATCGAGGCGGCGGCGCGCTCGATGCGGGCCGAATCGTCGCGTGCCAGCTCCAACGCGTTGCCGGTCACATTCTTGAAGCTCTGCTGCGCGGCGTCGGGTTTCAGGCCCTTCAGCGCCTTGCCGTCCGGCTTGCCATAGCCAAGGATCACGTCTTCGGCCGCCCGAGGCGAGCCGCCAAAGGCGATGATGGCGCCGCTTTCGGCAATCATCGGCGCGTCCTTGCCGAACTCGGCCAGCACTTGCGGCGCGGCATTGCCGGCGCCGGCGACGATTGCGCCGGCCATGGCGGCGCCTTGCTCCGGGTCGGCGCGCACCGCCTTGCCGATCGCCACCGCCTCGCCGGCCTTCAGGTAGCGCACAGGAACGCCCAATTCTGTTGCCGCCTGCTCGGCCGACTTCGCCCGCTGCGTCATGATCGCGCTCATGTCCTGCGGCGTGCCGGCATCGGTGAGCGCCGGCGTCTCCGGCACGATGCCTTGCCTTTCGGCGTAACTGACGCTGTCCGTGGTGATGTCCTTGCGCTTCTGCGCGACCATCTTTTCGGCAAAGGCCAGCGTGCGCAGCTGGCTATCGGTCGACTCCTTGCCGTATTGCTTGCGCAGGCCGGCGACATGCTTTTCGGCTTCCGGCAAGGTGAAATCGCGGATAGCGCGGCCGGCGGAGATCTTCGCCAGCGTTTCCTGCAGCACGGCCTTGCCGCCCGGCACGCTGCCGGCGTCGAGCATGTACGCCGACAGTTCGCCGGGGTTTACGTCGGCGCCGTCCTGCAGCCGCAAAGCCATCTTGTCGCCGCGCTCGCGATAGTCGTTTTCGCCACGCTTGGCCTCGGCGCGCTTGCTGCGTTCCAGCTTCTGCAGGCCGTTGTCTAGCGTGGAGAACCCTTCGCCGTCCAGCCCGGCAATGCCTCCATCGGCCATGTCTTTCTGCATTTCCTCGCGCATCGCCTTGACGCCATCGGCGTCCAGCGCATCGGCCTGCTTGCCGTAGTACGCAAGCGCTGCGTTGCGGCGGCTTTCCAGCTTCGCCTTGGCGGCGTCGTCGGGGTACATGATGCCCCTGCGCACGGCGGCGTCATAATGCTGATCTATTGCCGTTTGTGCGCTGGCGATGGCGTCGCCGGCGGCCGGGCTGTGCGGATCGAAGGCGGCCAGCTGCTTGGCCTGGTCGGTCTCGAGCTGGTTGGTCTGGTCGACGAAATCGGCGCGCTGCTGTAGCTCGACCTTTTTGGCGAGGTTTTCGCGCGCCTGGCCGAGATAGGAGCCGGCCAGCCGGTCGAAGCCGACCGAATAATCGGCCTCGATCTCGGGAAAGATATGATCCTTCTGCAGCTGGCCCTTGAGGTCGCCCAGGGCCTTTTGCAGCTGCACCGGATCGTCGCGGTACTTTTCATAGACCTGTTGCGTGGTCGAGCGCATTTCGGCGTCGACCTGCTGCAGATACACCTTGGTGCCGGCCTCATCGAAGGCGCGGCCGCGAATGGTGTCTGTGCCGGTCGGGCGGAAGGTGCCACCGCTTGTCGTCAGCTTCGGCGCGACTGTCGCGGGAGCATTGGCCGCCGGCGCATCGCCGGTCGGGATCGAGGCGGTTGCATCACCTCCGGCCGCAGCAGCGGCCACCGGGGCGCCATAGATCGAGCGCGCCGCCGCCAGGCGGTGTTTCCAGCCAAGCGCGGCCGTGGGGTTCTGCGGTGTCCAACCTTGCGGCCGTTCAAAGCCGACAGCGGCGGCGGTTGCTTCCTCGACGGTGCGAGCGGCGGCGAGGCGCCGGCCGACGCCGGCTTCCGACGTGTTCAGTTCGTGCATGGCGAAATCGAGCTGCGTCTCGAAGTCGTTGACCGGCTTGCCCTGCTTGGCCGCAAAAGCGCGCAACGCCTTGGCGCGGCGGCCGTTCCATTGGCCAATACCGATCGAGTGCGAGCCATCGGCACCGTCATTGCGGTTTATGGCGTTGACGTTGAAATTGCTCTCGGCGGCGAACTGGCCGATCAGGCCCGACGCGAATTCGTTGGAAACCTTGTATTTGTTGATCAGGTAGCTTTTGCCGCGCAGGGCAAGCTCGCTGCGCGACCCGCCAGGCGCGCTGGCGCCGGTCTCCCCGACCGACACGTCGCCGCCGGAATATTCGGCTTGCGGCGCACCGGCCAAGGCCGCCTGCTCGCCGGCAAGCGCGCCTTGCCGCTGCGCCTGCCGATCGGCGATCTGGCCTGCCTGGGTGGCGAGCCGGAACAGGCCTTCGGAGGCGCGCTGCAGCAGCTCGCCGCCGGGGCGCGCGACAGGCAACAGGCCATCGGCCAGAACGGGTTCGGTCTTGAACTGACGATAGGTGACCGGTTCGAGGGGCCGCGTTACCATTTAGCCACGCTCCTTGAACGACAGCACATTGTCGAGGCCGCCGGACAGGGCGTTGAAAATGCCCATGCGGCGGGCGTTCTTGGCGGCCGCGCGGTAGCTCGCGGCACGCTCGGCGAGGCGCGACACGCGCGACTGTTCCGTGCCGGTCGCCGTATTCAGCGCAAGGTCGGCCTCGCGGTATGCATCGGCTCGCGCCGCTTTAGCGGTGCCGAAGGAAAGGTCGACGCCAGATGCGGCATAGGCCACGTCCTCCGAGCCCAGCGCCTGCGCCATCTGCTTGCGGATCGACGTGCGCCGGTTGATGCCCTGCAGGCTTTCGCTCGCCTGCTCGCCTTCGGCATCAGACGCCGCCAGCTCGTTTTGCGTCGCCTCGGCATTGCCGGCGCCGATCGCCGAGACCACGCCCAGCACGGTGGCCGTTCCCTGCAGGATCGAGGCCAGCGAAATGCCGGACCCGGCGGCCGCCGCGCCCGCGCCGGCGGCACCCGCACCAGCGGCGGCGGTGCCGGCGGCGGCGCCGCCTCCGAACAGGCCGGCAAGTGGAGCAAGAAGAAGCTGAACCATCAGAGTTTGGTCCCCATTGCGATGTCGCGCACCCGAAGTTCGCCTGGGCGCTTTTGTGTGATGACGGCCGTGGTGCCTTCCATCATGCCCAGCAGCACGTCCCCGCCGACCGTCAGCAGCTTGGTTTTCAGCGGCATCGGCGCGTCGACCAGATCGGTCGTTTCGTGCAGGATGATGTCTTGCGGCGGCTCGCCATTGGCGCCGACCGCGATACTGTCGGTGTCGGCGATGTTGATGTGCAGCGTGTGGATGCGGCCCGGGCGCAGGATCACGTCATCATTGCCGACCACCAGCACTTGCGGCATCGATTCCCAGCGCGGCGCAATCCACCGGCCGACAAGGGCGGAAGCATAGGCGTCGCCCAGCGAGATCGAGCCGCCAACGCAGGTGAACGGCCCCAGCACATAGCCATCGGCATTGGCCCACAGCTCGGCGCCGTCCTCATAGTCCAGTCCGGTGATGACGCCGCCGAGGTCCGGCACCGCGGTGACCGCATCCTGCAGGTAAGTCGAGGTGTCGTAGATCTCGATCGAGTTGCCGCCGGCGCGCTCGTTCGCCAGCCACAGCCGGTTCTTGCCGTCGACGCCGATTTCGCGCACCAGGCCGCCGGAGGCGCACAGCCATTCGCAATAGCCGTTGATGTCCTGATTGCGGATCATCTGGCAGGCGATCAACCGGCCATCCGTACGCATGAGCCAGCCTTTCGAAGCATCAAGGTCGGTCGCCGGCTTTTGGGACGCGCTGCGGATGAGATTGTCCGCCAGATGCGAGGCCAGCAGCGACACCGGGTCGGCGTTGTAATTCGTCGTCGCCGAGGTCACCGCTTCGGTGATACGCAGCACCTGCTTGCCGCCGTTGGCAGCGAAAGCCAGGCCCTGCGGGTTGATGGCGACATAGTAGACCTCGCCTTCCAGCGTGAACGGCTTGCAATTGGGCTGGGCGCCGATCTCGCTGGCCGGCACGAAGTTCAACGGCGTGTTGCGCTCGATGGTGCGGTTTGGCACGAAGTACATGGCGCGATCGGTGAAGGTGAAGAGATAGCTCGACTCCTTGACGTGCACGATGGTTTCGGAGGTCTGCGAGCGCAGCTTGTCGAGGCGCGCTGTGGCGTCCGTTTTGCCCTCGATGTTGAGGTCGAAATATTCGGCAACCCGGCTCATGGCCATTGCGCCGGTCACCGCCGGAATGCGGTAGTAATCCAGCCGGTCCTGCACCAGCTCGGCGCCGCCGGGCCAGCCCCTCGCGGTCGAGAACACGGCTTCGGTTTCCGTTTTGCCGATCTGGGTATGATAGGGCAGCACGGACGCATCGCTGGTGTTGGCGATGATGGCGGAAAACTCATACTCCTCGCCGGAAAGGTCGCCGCCAAATGTGACAATGAAATTCTGGAAGCCGGGAAACCCCGAACCGACAGTGACCGTTAGCCCGCTCGACATGGTCGGCAGGGCTCGCAGCGCCGTCTGCACCCGTGTGGCGAACAGCGGCCAGTCGGGCGTGTCGGGGTCGATATCGGCCGGCGCGCCGTCGCCGGTGCGCGGCACGAACACCGCCGGTGTCGTTTCGCCATTCACCGTGCAACTGAGGCTGACGTAATTGACGCCCGCAATATAGCGAATGGAGAAATCCCATTTGTCGTCGGTCTTGGCGTAGACGCCACCAAGGTCGGCCGAAGGCACCGGATCATAGGGCCAGAGATCCTGCCGCCAGTCCTGCAGCTGGCCTGCTGTGGCAAGAAACAGCCGGACGGTTTCCAGCTGGGCGTGGAAAATGCCGATCGTGCTGCCTTCGGAATAGAAGCCGAGATCGGGCAACATGTCCGGTGTGACGGTCGCCAGGCGCGCCGAGCCCTTGAAGCCGGCTTCAGTGAAGAAATCGGCGATGCCGGCTGTAACATAACACGACAGCGCGTCGCCCTGATCGGTTGCTAGCGCGACATAGCGTGGCCGCAGCGCCGTGCCGCTTTCGAAAAAGGCGCTGACGGTCAGGCCGGAAACAGTCGTGCCGCCGGTCGAGAAGGTGGCGACGATGCGCAGCGACGTGGCGGCCTTCTGCTGGCCGGGCGCGTAGGCGGCCAGCCGCGTCACAGGTGTGCCGGTCTTCACCGCGAACGGTCCGCCGACCGCGACCCAACCGCCCCCGACAAACGCTTCAATGGTGAAGGTCGCCGTTCCGGCCGAGATTGCGAGGGTCGACGCCAGCACGGCGGCGACGGTGCCGGCAACGGTGCCGGTCCAGATGATTTGCGTGCCGGTGAACGGGCCAGCTGCCGGCGTCGGGCTTGTGATGGCGCGCACAGACAAGGGCTTGCGCCATTTGCCGACACGGCGCGACCCGCCCATGCGGCGGAAACCGGATTGCGGCACTGGCTCGACGCCCTTGAAGGCAAGGCCGGCCGAATAATACTGCTTGATGTCGATGCGGCCTTTCGCCTCCGGCGTGAATTCGCCGGCATTGCAGGAGCGCGTCGGGGACGAAGGGCGCGCGACCATCTACCAGCGCCCATACCACTCGCCGCTGGTGCGGCCGCCGTCGAGCGCGTTCGACACCGCCGGCGAGCTGACAGGCGCCGCCGCCCTATCCTGCGCAATCATGCGCCCGAACATGCCGCCGGCGCCGCCGGTCGACGGCGAGCCAATCGCCTTGGCTTCCTTGTCGGCCGCCAGTTCGGCGTCCTGCAGCAGCGGGATGGCGAGATAGGAGGCCAGCAGCGTGGCGAAGGCGTCGCAAAATTGCGGCTCCCAAGCGGCCGGTTCGACCATGACCTTGCAGCGCGCATAGACGGTCTCTTCGTCGCAGAAGACGGTCTTGCCCTCGACGGTGAAGTCGCGGATCGGCGTTTCGTTGCGCGGATCGGAAAGGTACTTCAGCACCGGCCCAAGCCGGTTGCCCGGCAGGTCGAAGCCGTAGCGATAGCCGGTCACCGGCGTTGCGACCTGCCGGTCGAGCCGAAAAGTCTGCCGGCAGAATGTCCAGTCATGCAGGCCGAACGACCGCGCCAGCGCGCGCGGCCAGAAGATGTTGACGAAACCGCCGAGCGACGTTTGATCGTCATCCGAGAATTTGGGCGCCAGCCCGAGTTCGACCAGCGCCCAATTCACGATCATCACCTTGGTAATCTCGGCCTCGGCCATGACTGTCCCTCTGCCGGCAAGCCGGCGTTACGCGCCCGAAGCGTCGGTGTTGATGGCGACAGTCACGTTTCCCGATGCCGGCACGGCCGTGACGATCAGCGACACGCGATCGCCGACGCCGTCAGCGACGCAAAGGGCGTCGATCACGCTGTTGACCTTCAGCTTGGCGCGGGCGCCGTTGAAGTAGCCGGCGGCGATGACGGTCGCGACCGCATCGGCGGTGGCGTAGCTGAAGAAATCCACCGTCTTCGAGGCAACGCCGCCGGTGTTGGCGCCGTATGGAACCGAGTTGTACAGCGCGAGTGAACGAGGTTCGAAACCAGCCATTGGAAATGCTCCTGTGATAGCGTTGAAGTTGGATACCCCGCCGGCTGGATTGCCGGCGGGAAATGGACGCGCTCCTAGGCCGGACGCGCCGGCTTGGTGATTTTGAGGAAGTCGAGACGCTTCACGGCAAGACCCTGGATACCGATCGCGGCACCGCCGAGCCCGGTCTTGACGAGGTACGGCGAGCCCTGCAGCAGCGGCTGCTTTGTGATGTCAGGGGTTTCCTGATTCCACGGGGTTTCGGCGCCCATCGCGTTCTTCGCCCACATGTAGGCGTAGAGTGAGGTGCCGTCCTTGCCGGTGAAATACTCGTCGGGCAGCTCGATATAGTTCACTCCCGAATAGGTGCGGGTCTTCATGCGCTGTTGTTTGGAGAACGGTGCATCATCAAGCCCGACCCAATGAGAGTCAGCAAATTCCTTGTAGAACTTGAGCTGGCTGAACCACATTGCCGGAAGGCCGCAATACACCTCGTCATCGACGGCGGCCCCGGCCATTTCGGCGCGGGCCTGTTCGAGGTCGAGGATGTCGATACGCGTAGTGCCGTCGCCGATCGTCTTGGTACCGTTGCCGCCGGCGGCAACGAAGGCAGCCAGTGCGTCCAGCTTGATGGTGTCGCGCTTGCGACGAACTGCGTTGACAAGGATCGTCGCCAAGGCGGCCTGCTCATTCGGTCCGGCCTTGTAGGCGTCCTGAGTGCGCCAGAAATCCGACGCTTCGAAATCGTCGAAGGTCATCTGGACAGTCGAGAGACCGGGGCCGCCGGCGGGCACGCGTTCGATGGCGCCGGTCAGCTTGTAGACTTCGGTGCGGCCGATGATCGGGAACTTGACCGTGTTGGCCACCACGTCGCCCGACATCATGGTGTTGTCGAGCATTCCGCCGTGCGCCTGGTAGGAGACGGTGACCTGGTCCTTGATCTTTTCGGTAAACCAGGCTGCGATATTCTGTGACATGGGAAGACCCCTTCTAAGGTTGCTGTTTGAAGCAGCCGTGGGGCCGATAGAGCCGGTTCTTTCGGGGTCCGGTGAAGGATAGCCCGATGCCGCCGGGTCGCTCCCTTGGTTGCGCCGGCCGAGAATGACCCGGCCGGCGCGGCGTCAATTGCGAGCCGGTCAGACGCCGACGACGCGCTGATACTTGGCGTTCAGCTCTTCCCATTTGGCGCGGTCGAACTTGGGATGCTGTGGGTTCATTTCGGGCGCGGCCAGCTCGGCGCGGAGGGAAGCGCGCGCGTCCTGGCCCGCCGGCGTCGTGCCGCTGCCGCCGAATGGCTGGGCCTTGTCGGCGCCGGTCATCTGGCCTCGCACGAATTCGAGGAACTGATTGCCGTGGGCAGTGTCCATCAGCATCAGCAGGGCGTTTTCGCCAACCTTGGGGTCAAGCTTCGACTTGCCGTCGGCGCCGGGCTTCATCAGCAGCTTGATGAAGTCTTCGTTTTCGGTAAGCCGGGCTTCGATCGCCTTGTCCTGCTCGGCCTTTGGCACGCTCTTGGCGCTTTCCGGCAGCAGTGCGGCGCGTTCCTTGGCCGGGTCGATGGCCGCTTCCAGAATGCCGGCCTCGGCCGCTTGGGCATAAAGCGCGCTGGTCAGTTTGTGCAGCACCGCCGGCGGCACCTTTTCTTCCATCGCCACCTTGGCGACGGCGCCGAACAGAGGATCCTTAGCCAATTCCTGCAGATGCGGCCGGATGGCTTCCGGCGCCTTGTCGATCTCGAAAGCGTTGTAGGCCTCGACCTTGTCTGGCACCGCCGAATCGCGCTTGCGGTAGCCGTCGAGCGCGCTGGCCATCTTGTCCATGGTCTCGCGGTCATCCTTGCCGAACATCGTATCCGGCAGGCCTTGCGGCCGGTAAGGCTGGCCAGCGGCTGCGGCTGCTGCGGCGGCGGCCGCGTCGTTGGAGCCACCTGCGGGCGCGGCCGCCGCCGCTCCGCCGGCACCGCCGGCGGGTTCTGTTGCGCCACCAGCCCCACCGCCGCCTGCGCCGCCGCCCTCGGCTTCGCGAACGGGCAAATATTTCTCAAGAAGATGCTTCATGGGTTTGGCTCCTTTGCTGCGTCCACAGTTGTTCGCCCTCGGCGATGGCGCGCAGCAACGCATAGCCAACGGCGGTTCGTGCCTCGTGCTTGGCGGCGGCCAGCGCCGCGCCTTCCATGAGATTGCCGACATGCGGGAACGGCGCCCGCACCGTCAGGTCGGCCATCCATTCGATGATGCGCCGGCCTTCCTGGGTGTTGTAGAAATGGAAAAGCACCTGCTTCATGTCGTCGCCGGGGTCGAAATTGTCGGCGGTCTTGCTCGGGAAAAATGCCTGGTTGAGGCCTTCCCATGTCGGCGTGCCGGCAAGCAGCTGGTCGATGGCCATCATCGGCCGGGCAAAAGGAAAGGGTCCGCCGCTCATGCTGCCTGTTGCTCCGGCTGGGTTGCGGCCTGCACCAGCTGGGGCGCGGCCTTGACGGCGGCTTGCGCAGCAACCATGGCCGCCTGGCGCTGGGCATTCTCCTGCTGCGCCGCCGTCTTTTCGTCTTCCGTGGTGACAACGTCGATCGGCACCAGTAGCCCCTGCCGTGTGCGGTCAAGGTAGCGGTCGACCGAAATATACTCGTTGACCCGATCCGGCCCGACCGTCTCGGCCACCAGGCGGTAATAGTTCACCGAGGCCTGCAGCTCGTCCGCCTTCAGCGCCGCCGCCATCGGCGAATTGATGTACATGGACACCAGCAGCTGGTTGAAGCTCATCAGTTGCGGCAGGATTTGCCACTCATTGAGGATTTCCATGACGCGCGGCACGATGACGCCGGTGCCTTCGGTGTTCAGCCGGCCATAGGCGCCGATGTGGACCTTGGCGTTCTGCGCCTGAATCAAGGCCACTTCCGAGGCCGAGGGCGGCGTGCCGCCATCATCGAACAGGCGGGTGTCCAGCAGCGCTTCGCGAATCTGCCGCTGGCCATCGCCGATGATCATTTTCGCCACGTCGATGCGGCCGCCGGCGGGGTCGAGCCGCTGCACATCAGGGCCGAGCAGGCCGCCGGTCGACTGCATCGGCCAGAACTCGCCGGGGCCAAGTCGCACCGTGTCGGGGTTGAACGTGCCGCCGGCCCGGAAACCCCAGATGCCGAGCAGTTGGATGGCCGCCGCCTTCAGCGTCAGTTCCTGCGCCTTGTTCACGGTCTTGATGGTCGGCAGCGCGAACAGCACCGGGCCGCGCCCATAGGCCTCGCCCGGCCAGCGGTAGAAGCGCATGACTGCCACCGGCTGAGTGGCGTACTCTTCCTGCGCGATGAAGCCGCCTTCCGTCTCGAGATAGACGCAGAACCGCCAGCGCATGTTCGGCAGGCGGTAGAAATCCTGATAGACGGTGATTTCCTCGTAAGGTTTTTCCTTTGCGGCCTTCTTGAAATCGGCGCTGAAGACGCCCTTGGGCCATGCCTCGACGATCGCTTCGCGGCCGAGGTTGCAGCGCTTCCACGACACGAAATTGACGCGGCCCCACGCATCCTGCCCGATTGCCACTTCATCCTGCGGAATGCAGGCAAAGCGCACCGGTTCGTTGATCGACGGGCCTTTGAGCGGCAACACCACGCCGGTGCCGAGCGTCAGGTCGGTGCAGGCCTCGTGCATGGCGTCGTCATAGTCGCCGGTTTTCATGAACGGGTAGACGAAGCTCGCCACGCCCTGCAGCTTCTTGTCCCAGGCGACCTTTTCGCTGGCCTTCAGTTGCTGCGCCACGAGCGGGCCGGTTTCGGCGACGAAGGGCGTCGAGGCCGGGAACATCTGGCGCTGGATTTCGCCGGCGCAATGCATGGCCGAGTTTGGCCCGGTCATGTCGAAAATCATCTGCGTCGGGCGCTTCGCTTTGCCCGTTCCGCCCGGCCGCCGGTTCGGCAGCACATAGTCGTAAGCCTCGCAATACATGGCATCCCAGCCGGTGCGGTTCGTCCACACCTGCTTGGAGCGCATGCGCTGCTTGTCGACCGGCGTGCCGGTCCCGGCGGCGACTTCGGCCATTAGCTTAGATTGGCTTTGGAGGCGGCATCGGCGACGAACAGGCGGCGGCCGCGCGGATTGCGCCTGGTTGCGTCAGTGCTGGCATCCTGCTGGCGCAGCTCGGCCAGCTGCCGGTCATTCGCAACCGCCTGGCTGGCCTTCTGTTCTTCGGCCGCTTTGCGCGCCGCCTTGCCGGGATCTAGGATTGCTGACATGTCCGCCCTTCCTCAAGATCCACACGCCGGGCTCGAAATCGCCGTGCGGGTGGAAGCCAACGAGCATCGCCATGCGCTGGCCGGCGGCGTTGAAGCCCCGGATGCGGGTGATGATGAGGTGAGTTTCGGCCATGGCAAAAAGCGTCAATTGCGCGATGCGGACCAGCCGGCCCATGTGGTTGGCGGCCGCCGGCGATATCGACAGCGCCATTTCGATGCGCCGCCAGCCGTGCCGCCCGAAGTACACCACGGCCATGCACTCATCGCCGCGATAGATGCCGACCGTGTCGACATGCTCACGGTTGCGCGCCTGGGCCAGCAGCAGCCGCCTCCCACGCGCACCTGCGCCCGCGAGGGCGAGCGCGGCAACGCGCGGCGCCGGTGAGACGATGCGCCAGGAGTCAGGACTTGAAGACATCGAAATCCGACTTGGCGGTGATGGAGCGGATCGGCACCACGTTCGCCGGCCGGCCGAGCTGGGCGGCGTCTTTCCTAACCTTTGCGCGGCCGCGATAGCCGTAGAGCAAATATTGCCAAGCATCTTGGATGTGGGAATATTCGTTCTTGTCGATCTCGACGCTTTCGGTCTTGGCCTCGCTGGAATGTTTGGTCAGGTGATACTGCGAGACGAAGCCCCGGATCGTGTACTTCAGCGAAGGGCACCACAGCGAGCGTGGCGTGTTGGCATCGAGATCACCGTTTAGGTAGAAATCGACGGCCTCAAAGCGCGACTTGAAGTCGTTCGTTTCTGTCGGATAAATCGGAATGTTCAGCGCCAGCGAAACGGTTTCCATGTGCGCCAGCTCGCCGCGCTGGCGATCGGCACCATCCCACGCCGAAGGATCGCCCCAGGCGCCCCCGCAGGCCATGCCGGCAAAGTCGCGCAACAGAACCTCCATCACCGCTTCGGCGTGGCGGCGCGGCCCGGTGATGATGTCAGGATCGGAAATGATTTCGCGCAGCGCGCGGAACTGGCCGGTTGGCATGAACTGGCCGATTGCGCAGGCCGGCCGGCCGCCGGCGTCGAAGCCCATGAAATACGGAAGGTTGCGCACCGGTTCTAGCTTTGTGTCAGCGCGATGCTTAGTGAGCGCAAAATTGCTGTAGACGACTGTTCCGACTTTCTTCGCCGCATACTCGCCGTGCACGTTTCGGCGTGCATCAGCCGCCTTCGGCCCGCCGAAACTTGTTTCTTCGTCCTCATAGTCTTTTCTGGTTTTGCCGCGGCGGTTCTCGCCCTGCGGCGACAGGCCGGAAGGCTGCGCAAAGAACTTGTAGCCAGGCCATTTTTCCGGCTCTTCGATCTCCCGCTTGTAAGTCCAGTTTGACTCGTCCGGTGGATTGAAGTCCCCCATGATGATGCGCGGCAATCGGATGACCTGATGCCCCGTTTCTTCATCGGTCTCGACGCCGAGGCGATCTGCCTCCCACTCGGCGATTTCGGCGCGCGGCGGAAAGCGCGCTGTTCGACCAAAGAACCGTGCCGGGGCGTCCTCGTGGATCAGGTCGCATTCGTTGATCCAGCCCATGGAAATCTCGTAGCCCTTGAAGAAGCTGTCGAGGTTTTCGTTGCCGATCGCTCCGAACTCCATTTCGAGCCGCACAAGGGTCTTCTTTGGGCCGTCTGGCCATTTTCGCACCACGTCCCATTCAAGGATGTGTTTGACCGGTCGATCCTGCCCGCCCGAATAGGCATCGGCTTGTGGGGCCGTAAACGGGCCGCGCTTGGGAAAGAACTGGTGCCACGACGCCAGCGCCGTCTTGGCCATTTCCCGATAGGTGTCGCGGATCGCAGCGCACCGGACATGCACCACGCCATCCCTACAGACCGGGAAAACCGTTCCGGCGTGCCTCGCGATCTTGAACACGGTCGCGACAGTCTTCCCGCTTCCCCATGGGCCACGGATGAAGTTCATGGGCCCTTCGGATTGGATATAACTCGCAGCCACTGGCCCCGGCGGAATGAACTGGAAGATGTTGAAAAGCGCTTGGCGATCGTAATCTTTTTGCGACTGACCCATGACCCTCGACCCTTCTGCGGCGCGCGTCCCGCGTGCCCGCGTCCCGATTCAACGCAGCGAATTTATTTCCGCCGCCAGCGAGTCCAGTGCGAGCCGCCGAAATAGGCGGTGTGTGTGAGGCGCAGCCCCCGTGGGCGGTGGGGGGTGGGGTCCGTTTTTGAAATTCGACCGCGCCGGTTCTGGCCAGGCAAGGCAGGGGGGCGGGGTCGAGGCGATACACCAGGCGGCGCGCCGCTCACGTGCACGTGCACGAGAACTGCCCCGACGATTCCGGTTTTCAATATCGCAACTGATTTGCAATCAGTCGCTTGACCCCGGATTGTCGTTATCTTTGAACGCGTTAGCATTCTCGTGCGACTGGCCCTCGCTTAGTCGCACGGCAGCACCATTGATTTCATTGGGTTTTTCGTCCGGCATCACGCCAGCCGACATGAACCCGCCATCGCCGTTGATCTGCGTCACGTTCATTTCGCCGATCACCATCAGCGGCCGCAAGTCGCCGGTCGGCAGCTCGATCTGTTGCGGCTTCTTCGCGTGGTGGTACGGCATCAGGTCGGCCGCCGCGCCTCGGATGATGCCGAGGACCGCGATCTTTTGTTTCGCGCCGGCGGCGCCGACCATCTTGCACAGCGCGCCGAAGTCGGCCGACTGGATCATGGATAGCGTCACCATCGGGTCGCGGTGGCCGCGCGCCTGCAGGTAGCGGATTAGGTCGCCGTTCTTGCGGTTGGCGGCACCCATCGGCCTCCCCCGCGCCCGCGCTGGCGCAGCAACGATTTCCGCCGCCAGCGCCAGAACGTCTTCGCCCTCGCCATCTGGCAAGCCGGCCAAGAGGTCGAGCGGATCGGCGCCCGGCAGCTCGGCCGGCGGCGCATTGTCGCCGCCTGGGCGCGGTGTGTGGGCGTCGCGATGCCCCTGATTTGCGTCATCCGCCATGAAAAGCGCTCCAAGGCCAATTTTTTATTCCGGTTCCCGATCGAGGCGCCGGGTAACCGTTCGGGAACCGGCTTTTCGATAGATAATTCAAATGGATATACCCCTGCGGTTACCGGTTACGTGGTTACCTCATACAGCGCATGCGCGCGCGCGTGTGATGCGAGGTTGCATTAGCCGGGGAACCGGTAACCGAAACAGTCATGTTATTGATTTCCTTGGCTTTTCTCGGTTACCCATGCGGTAACTTTGGGGCAACCCGGTAACCGCTCCCGAACCCGTCAGCGGCTCAATCAGCCTCGCCGAAACCGCCTATCGTCAATTGCAAGCCATGGTTTGGCGCGGCGGAACTCGTCTGAAACCGGACTGGGCGGGGGCGCAGGGCGTCAAATGGGGCGCGGGAAAACGATGACAGAATGTCACGAAATGACCCGGCGAAACGGGCGCGGGATCGGCTCAAATCGCCCAAAAATCGCGAATAAATCCATCCCGTGGCGGCGGGTATAGGGAAAGCGGCGCAGCCCTGCCGGGCTGCTGGTTGTTTCGGCGTGACGCATTGCGGCCGGCACGCGCACCAGGGTGGCGCTCGATGGCAACGCCGGCGCCGGGTGCGCTCACAGCCTCACCTATCAGCCTTGGCGCGCTGCAAGGCGCGCTGGTCGCGCGCCTCCTCCGTGGGCTTGTTAAAGATTTGCGCGAAATCAAAGCCGGCAGGGACGATAGGCGCATCATTTTCTAATGTGGCAGACCATACTCAATGCCCCCTACTTTCGGAGCCTGGAACTGGCCGTTCTGGACGAAGACGGCATGCATACGCTGGTATTTCCGTGCAGACGCGCCGTCGACGGGTGGAAAGACGCAATAACCGGCCATTTAGTGGATGTGGAGCCTACTCATTGGCGATATTGGGGCGAACAGGATGAGGAAGCCTAAGCACCTGATCGCTAGGCCGAACCGCCCCCAAACCAGCGGATGAACTCGACTTCCTTCCCGGTGACTTCCCGCACGGTCTTCAACAACACCTCATGCAGGACACGCGTTGACCGGTAGTGGTCGCAATGCGGTGATATGAACGGTTTCACGATGCTCTTGTGTAGCGCTTCCGCTGCCGCCAGGAAGCACTCGATTTCAGCCTGCGATAACTGCTTGGAGGGTTTGGTTCTGGCCATTTGGCGACTCCGTTTGAGGGGTTCGCCGCAACGAGGAGGATTATATTCCTCGTCTCGATCTTGGGGCAAGGCCTATTCGGGCAGGCCGGGGTCGTAATGCACAATCGCGTCGAGGATCGTGCGGTAGAGGCTGTCGACCTCTTCGTCGATCTCGCCCCGGTTGATGCCGGCCGCTTTGGCGTCGGCGATGAGCCGGTTAGTCAGATTGTCGACCGAGATGACGTCGGCGCCGGCCGTCTCGGGAACGTTGTTGGCGATCCATTGGTCGAGGAAGTTGATTCCGCGCGTGCTCATCGACTCTAAAGCTCGCGAGCGGTCGTCGGTTCCGTCAGTCGGTTTCGGTGATGTTGCCGGCCGGCAGCGGCGGTGAAAGTTCCGGAACTATTTTAGCTCAATCTTATTAATTGGCGGGTGTGGGAGTAGGCGTGGATGCGTAGCGACCAAACGCGGCTTAAATTCATTAAACCGCAGGAACCGCTGCTGGTACTCGAAGTGCCCCTGAGCGATGACTGGTTGCATGAAATCAAATATGACGGCTTTCGTACCCAGCTAATTCTCGATTGGGCCGGCGGTCGCGCCTTTACCCGCACCGGCATTGACTGGTCGAAGCGCTACTGGCCGATCGTCGCGGCGCTGGAAAAGCTGCCGGCGAAGACGCTCATCCTCGACGGCGAAGTGATAGCGCCTGAGGCGGACGGCCGGCCAAATTTCCATCAAATGCACTCTCGCATGGCCTGGAACGCCGAGCTGTTGGCCTTCGTCGCATTCGACATCTTGCACAAGGATGGCAAAGACCTTCGCGCTCTGCCAACGATCGAGCGAAAGGCGATCCTTTGGAACGTGGTGAAGCCAGCGGAAGGCATCATCCAGTACAGTCAGCACGTCGAGGGCGGTGGCGCCGAGTTCTTTGCGGCCGTCGATAAAATGGGACTCGAGGGTATGGTCTCGAAGCGAAAGAACAGCCCCTATCGTGCCGGCAAGTCGGATGCCTGGGTGAAGGCGAAATGCTGGGACGTTGCCGATTTCGAGCTGATTGGGGTCAAGCGCGAGCGCGGCAAGCAGACCGAGGGTCTCATGGCCCGAGATGGGAAATACGTGGGCAGTGCTGTCATAGCGACAAACCGTTCCATCAAGGAACGGTTGCTGCGACGGTTGGAGCGCGCCCGCGCCGAGCAGCCGGCGGGCGTACCTAAGGCGATAGCAGGCCCGAGCGTTGAATGGGTCAGCCCTGGCATAACGGCCCGGGTGCGGTATCTTCGCGGCGAGTCAAAACTTCGTCACGCTTCGGTGCAAGATTTGCACGATGAAGGAACCTAACCGGCACGGCGAGCTGTTGGTCAACAAGCTCGAATCCACTCGTAAATCAGCCCGTTTTTTGATATCGTCCCAATCCGCTCATTGGCACCCATGAGGGAGGTTTCGATGTCGGACTTCGTATCACAATTTCAATTCCTGGGACCGCAGGACCTAGCCATATGCCAAAGGGTTTTCGACAAGTTGTGCGTCTCTGCCAACTGGGAGCGGACGGCGATCGAAGGCGAGGAACTGGCCTTTAGGATTCTCGTCGCTTTCCAGCACGGCATTACTAACGAGGAGGCATTGCTGGCCGAAATGTACGCGCTACTCGACGACCAGAAAAAACGCGTGGGATAACCTCACAGCCCCGCTCCAACATGCCGCTCGAACGCTTCCAGATCGATCAGCAGGCAATGCGTCGTGCTGCCGTTGATCTTGACCTTGCGCGCCGGCAGCACGATGCCCTTGGGCGCCTGTTTCAGCGCCGTATACCAGCCGCCCTTGTGGAAATCGGTATCGCCGAAGATCCTGTGCAGCGCCGGCCCGCTCGCCGGCACCGCCAGCACGGCACCGGCGTTAGCGTCGACCTTGCCGCGATCGAAGCAGCCGAGGCTGACCAGCTCCAAGCGCTCGCGCGCGCCCTTGGCGTCCCAGCCGCCGGCTTGCGGGCCGATGCGCAGCAGCTCGCACACGCCGCCGATCGTCGGCTTGACGCCGTCGCGCCAGGCATCGATTTGGCTCTGGAATAGCGTGTCGATGCATTTGTGCCAGTGGTCGAGGTTTTCGGTGCGGTCGGCCGAGGTGGCCTCGGCGATCAGCTCGCCCAAATGCGAGGCGTCGGCGACCGGCAAGCCGATCTCTTCCAGCACCTTGTCGCCGACCAGCAGCCGCGCGGCCGCCAGCAGCGTTCCGAAGGTGTCGATCGCGCGCGCCGACATGCCTTGCTCGCCCAATATGGTGGCCATGTCGGGCATCAGCACATCGTTGAACTCTTTCCAGCCGTCCATAATCTGCCGCAAGATCATGCGGCCGTCCGTCTCCGGTTTCAGCACCAGGTCGCGGCCGCTCTTGCCCGGCCGATCGAGCTGCGAAAGGTTGAGCATGGCCATGCGCGTCTTGTCCTGCGCGCCCATGGGCGGCGGGATGATGGCAGAGAAAAAGAACGAATTGCGCGCGGTAAACGTGGTCGCCTCGTGGTCTTGGCCGCCGCGGCTGATATCGCCGCCGGTGTAGGCGACTCGCGCCAGCTCGATGACGCTTTCCGCCCTGGTCGAGCCGGGCTTTGATTCCAGCTCGTCGATCATGAACGGCAGGCTGTCGGTCTTGGCGCGCTGGTAGATGCCGGCGGCCGTGGTGTTGACCGATTGCGTCACCGCGCCCGCCAGCGCCGAGCGCACCACTTCCTGCAGGCGCGACTTGCCGACGCCGGCGCCGCCGGTGGCAAAGATGATCGGCCGCGCCTTCAGGGCGCCGCCCATCAGCGCCGTGCCGATCCAGCCCAGCACCAGCACAGGGTCGAGGTAGGGCCGCTGCCAGTTCCATGTTTGGAGATCTTCGAGGATGCGCCGCGCGGGGCTTTCCTCCTGTGTCACCGGCTCGGCCCAAGGCTCGATCGTGCCGGCCTGCTTGGTGTAAAGAAAACCGTCATGCTGGGCCGGTCGGGCCTGTTCCAGCCGCTTGCCATCGACCATCCACAGCCAGCCGCCGGAATGCCAGACGAAGCGGCCATGGCTGTCCTGCCAGCCGCCACGGCCGCGATGCTGCGTATGCGGATCGAAATCCGGCTTTCGCGCGGCTTCATTGATGATCGCCATCATGGCCTTATCGCGCTCGACACGGTTGACCACGAGCTTTTCGACCATGCTGTCGGTGTCGGCGTCGTACACCTTTTTCTTGCCGAAGCCGGGCCAGCTCCAAAACAGCGTGTTGAGCTTCGGCGCGAACAGGTCGGACAGTGCCGGCATGTCCCAGCGCTCGATCTTGCGAAGATTGCCGGTGGTCGAAATGCAGTAGACCAGCCCTTCCGAATCGCGGCCGACGACTTTGACCGGGCAGTCCGGCGGCATGTTGTCGAACGGCGCGCCGGGCCACTGGCCGGGGTTGATGCCTTCGCGCGGCAGGTTCGGGTCGGGGTCGATCACGTTGAGCGCGTCGGCCTCGTCCTTTGCCCGCTTGGCGTCGGCGAATGCCGCGCGGATTGCCTTGCTGCCTGTCTGTGTCTGCGCCTTGGCCACTGCTCATTCCATGCTGTTCGGTGTCTAAAAAGACCCGCCGGCGTATTCACCCACCGGCGGGCCAAGGGCGCTAGGCGTCTTGGGGCAGTCGGACCTAGCGCGGGGAAAAGCCGGACGGCGAGAACGCTTCCGGCTGTGGTCTCATCGCCTGTTCGCCCGGCCAGCCACCGGCCGGCGCCGGCTGGGCCGTCCGCGCCGCTTCCTCGGCGTCGCGATCGGCCTCCAAGCGGAACGCGACCTTGCAGGCGGCATGAAACAGCGTCAGCACGAACAGATCGTCCCGGTTTGGCACCGTGCGCGGGTAGCGCTTCTGCAGGCCAAGATGGATGAACATGGCTTCCACCGGCGCCTCGGTATTGCCGCGCACGAAATCGGCCATGATGGCGGCTTCCTCGCGTTCGAAAATATCCGGCTCGCCCACGGCGCCATCGGCGAAGAAACGCGCCGCCGCCGCGACGCCGCGCGCCAGCTCGGCGACATCCAGCGGTGACTTGAAGGTCAGTTCGTCTTGATCCGCCGGATCGCCAGCCCCGTTGCCGTGATCGTGATCTGCCGCACCGCCGTCCCCTGGATCATTTCCAGCTGTGTCGGCCAAAGCTTCTGTAGTGTCTCCGGCGGCAGGAGGAAGGTTTTCAGGATCTCCGCTCTTGCCTGTTCCAGCATCGTCTTGCCCATCGGTCAGCTCTTCCGTTTCCGCTTGTGCAGCCCTGGCCGGCTGTGGCTGTGCAGCCTGCGCTTGCCCGGCCTTACCGGCGGCCCCCGCCGCGTCTTCCTGTTTCGCATTCGCAGCGCCAGTCTGAAGCGCAGCCCTTTCCAAAGGGCCAGCGTCTGGGCGTTGTACGTCCCCCAGCTGAAGCCCGGTTCCATCACTCGCCGTGTCGCCAGCGGCGGCCACAGGCCGATCGCCTGACAATTCGTTGCCTTCAGAATTGCTGGCGTCAGCCGCCTGCACTGCCGAAACCGCTTCGCTGGTTTCAAGAGCAGTATTTCCTTGCGGCGCTGCAACATCAGCTCGGGCACCGGCATTGCGGCTTCCTCTCTTGCGTCCCATGGTCTTGATCCTTTCGAGGAAATAGGCGGCATTCGCGCCGCCGGTTGAGGCCTAGCGCGGCTGCTTGGTGACGGCCTTGACCGCCCACATCGCCGCGCTTTCGATTTCCGTCATGGCGATCGAGGCGCAACGGGCGCCGGGATGCGCGCGGTTTTCCGAGATCGGCTGCAGGATATCGATCAGCTCGGCCGCCTTGCCCTTGATGAGGTCGACGGCGGCATTGCCCCTCGGGTTGAACGACACGCCGACGCGATAGCCGCCTTCAGTCAGTTCGCTTTTTTCAGTCATCACTCTTCTCCTTGCGCCAGGTCGTTGAAATCGTCTCCCACGTGGCTGGCTTCCACGCTGACGTGCTTGCCGTGGCGTTCCAGCCCGGCGAGTGCGGTATCGAATTGCTTTTGCGCCTGGGCGTTGCCGTTGTTGTTGTCGCGCGCGAACAGCACCCACTCGACGCAGTCGAGATCGACCGGCGCCGATCCGACGCCGGCGAGCGAACCGGCCGCCCACACGCGCGCTTCCGGCACCGGCGCGCAGAAGCTGGCGGCAGTCTCGATGCCTTCGCCGATCACGGTAGCGTCGGGCACCAGGCCGTCGCGATCGGCCATCCAGAACGGGATAGCGTTCGGCCCCATGGAAATTTCGATGACGGCGCCCAGCGCTTCGCCCCACATCAGTTTCGCCGGCGCCAGAGGCGCTTTGTTCGGCTTGATCGGATCGAAAAAGGTGACATGGCAGGCCGTCACGATGCCCATGCGGTTGCGCATGGCGCAGTGCATGGCGGGAAACAGCGGCCCGCGCTCGGCCTTCCAGCGCCGGCCGTTTGCGTTGTCATAGCGCGCGCCCTTCCACCATTCCGTCGCCGGCGAGAACCGGAAGGAATAGCGGTTGAGGTTCGGCACCGCGTCGAGGTCGAGGCCTCGCCCACGAAAGTAAGCCTTGGCGTGCAGCTCGGCCGCGCTGCCCTCGCCATAAGCGAACGTGCCTTGCGGGCAGTAGGCCGGGCCGGTTTCCTTGCTCGACGGCTTGGCGAAAAACAGCTGGTCGGCCGTCTGCAGTTTGAACAGCCGCGCCCGCTCGGCCTTTTCGTCGCGCTCCTTCTGGCGCACCACTTCGGCCTTGCGCAGGTTTTGCCGCTCGGCCGGCGACATCGAGCGGATGCCGAGGAAGTCGCGGCCCCACGCCAGCGCGCCCTTGATGTCGGTGCGCTCGACATAGGCCACCAGCTTCAGCACGTCGCCCTTGGCGCCAGAACGCCAGCAGCTCCACGCGCCGATATCGCCGTTGCGAACGCGCACTTTCAGCGCCGGCAGGCGGCCGGGCTTTTGGTCATGTTCAACCGGGTTCCACGCCACCCACAGGCCGCCCTCGGGCTTGCCGTCCGGCAGCAGCCTTTCGCATACGCTCTCGATGCGATCGATCAGCCCCGACTTGATGATGTCGAGATCGCCATTCACAGCAGCGCTCCCAGCTCGCGGGCGATGTCGCCGATCGTCGCCGGCCGGCGTTCGCGTTCCAGCTCGGCGCGCACCTCGGCCAGCGTCAGCGCTGGCGCGCGATAGGGCTTCGGCTTCTTCAGTGCCTCGATCGCGCGCATGACGGCATGGGTTTTCGGCACGTCCATACAGCCGTTAAAGCGCAGCCAATCGTCGTGTCGGGTCAGCGCCTTGCGGCTTTTCGGGATCCACGAAAACGCCGGGTCGGCCGGGCGCGGGCTGTATTTGTGCCAGACCAGCCAGCAATAGCTGGTCGCCGTGGTGCCGTTGATGACCCACCGGCCGCGATGCATGGGCAGGCGCTCGATGAACTGGCCGATCAGGTGCGGCGGGTTGCGCCGATAAAGTTTTGCAAACCGCCCTTCCCCTTCCAGAAACGCCGATCGCACCAGCATGGCGACGCCGCGCCGGGCGATATCGAGCGCGGCCAGCACGAATTCCGGCCCGAGGTTGAAAGGCGGATTGGTGATGATCCAGTCACGCGGCGCGGTTTTCGCGTCCGGATGCAGGAAGTCGGCGACGCCGCCGAAGCCGTAGTCAAAGATATCGCTGGCCGTCACCAGCGGGAAATACTCGCGCAAGGCAAGCGCCATGTGGCCTTCGCCACAGGCCGGGTCGATCGCCAGCATGGGGAAATAGCCGGTGATGGCGTCGCGGGCTTCGAACCGGGGCAGAATGTGTTCGCAGACCGCCCGCGTGCCCCAGGGCGGCGTCGGAAAATAATCCAGGCTGTCGGCCGGCTCGACCCGCCGCGCCATGACGGCGGTGTTTTCCAGCCGCGCGTTCATCACAGCATCCCGAGCGCGGCTTTGTAGAGGTCGAGGATGCTTTCTTCTTCCTGCCGCTCGGCATGGTCCTTGCCGCGCAGCTGGATGATGGTCTTGATCGCCTTGACCGAAAAACCATTGCCCCGCGCCTCGGCGAAAATTTCCTTCTTGTCCTCGCCGATCGCCTTGGCTTCTTCGTTCAGCCGCTCGATGCGCTCGATGATGGCGCGCAGCTGGCCGGCGGCGACCGTCTGGCTGGTGTCGGTCATGTCTTCCTTGTCCCGCGCGCTCACGAAAACACCTCCTCGATATGGCTCAACAGCCGGTCCAGTTGCTTGTCGGTGTCGCGCTCGTCTTCGAGCTGCTGCACGGCGGTGCTGACGGCCGCGCGCGTCACGCCGGCGGCGCGACCGACATCGGCTTGCGCGAAGCCCAGCAGCCGCGTGGCCAGCCAGAAGGCCAGCCGCCGCACTTCCGCCGCTTCCAGCCATTGCGGATCGCTGGTCGCCTTGCGGCTGGGGTCGCTGGCCAGCACCGCTTTCGGGTTTCTGTTCAACTCGCGCGCGGCATGCACCAGGCACAGCTTGTAGGCACCGTGAGTCTCGGCCGGGCCGGGCTCACCGGCCAAGGCCTTGGCGCCGCGCCCCAGCGCGGCGTTCAGTTTGGCCAGCGTGACGGTCCGCATTTTCGTCGTGCCGCGCATGGCCTTGAACCATGAGGTTGCGTCGACACCGGCCTGTCGGCACAGCCTAGCGATCGGGATCTTCTTCACCGCCCGCTTCCTGTTGATTTCCCAGATCGTCAGCGTCTCCGCCATCGAAGTCCTCTTGTTGGCGTTCAAAGGCTCCCGCCGCGTGCGAGACGCGGAACAGCATGGCGACGGAAGCGGAAAGGATGCGGGCAAGGCCGGGCGTGGTTTTCGCCCTGGCGTCGCCCGAAAGGATCAGCTCGGCCAGGCGCGCGGCCTCGCCCAAATTGAACTCGAGTTCGGTGTTGACGATGCGGTCACCGTCACGCATGGCGCAGACGCCGACCGTGGCGTTGTCCTCCATCAGCCCGACGACGCGCCGCGCCCCCACGCCAAGTTCGCGGTTCGGCACGTCGACCATCACCGCCATCGAGCGCATCAGCGCTTCCGCTGGTACGCGGCAACCGCCAACGGGCTGACGGTCGAGGACAGTTCGTAGTGGCTGGCCGCCAGCTTCTGGCGCAGCGACGGCGCCGGCAATTCGCCAAGCGTCTGCTGCATCACCTGGTCGCGCACCAGCCGCGCGGCAAGCGCCGGCGACGGCGTGTAGAGGCTACCCATTGTCGTGTTCCCTTTCCCTGGTCAGCTCATCCAGAGCCGCCGACAATTTGCGCAGCGTCTTGGTGTTTGGCTCCGTCTCGCCGCTGGCCGAACGCCGCCAGGTCTCGCCGTCGACCCCGGCGCGCTCATAAATGGCCTTGCGGGTCAGCCCTGCCGCTGCGCGGCGCTTGTCGATTTCCTCGAAGCTCAACATTGATCGCGAATCACCCATGTGCTTTAACTGCGGAACTGTCCCGCATTTGTGCGGCACGTCAAGGTGTAGCTGTGTATAGGAGTGCCGCATCCCCTGCCGCTAACTTGCGGGTCATGGTGACCCCCAAGGAACAGCAGCTTGCCTGGGTTCGCGCCGTAATGGCGCACCTCGGCATTTCGCCCAATGAGCTGGCGACCCGCGCCAAAATGGCGCCGTCGACCATTCAGAAGCCGCTGAACGATCCCGCCTGGCCGCACATGCTGTCCGGCCGCACCATGGCGAAGATTGGCGAAATTGCCGGCCTGCAGCCGATGGAATTCCCACCGCGCAGCGGCGGCGGGTTCGGCGAGCCGGAAGCGACGCCTTACGTTTTCAACAAGGAAACCGACGCGATCGGGTCGAACCTCGACCGCGCCGTGCGCGAGTTATGCCGTGGCCGTAACGGCCGCGACCCGTGGGTGATGCGCTCGCGCGTTCTGGAAATGAGCGGGATCTTGCCGGGCGATATCCTGATCGTCGACATGAACCTGCAGCCGCGCCCCAAGGACATCGTCTGCGCGCAGCTCTACCAATGGCAGCTCGGCAAGGCCGAAACCGTCTTCCGCGTCTATGAGCCGCCTTACTTGCTGACCAATTCCGGCACCACCAGCAAACCGGTGCCGGTCGATGATCAGGACGTCGTCATCAAGGGCGTGATCGACGGCCTGGTACGCCCTCGGCAATAGCACCTGACAAAAGCCATGGCCCGCCGCACCTGACAAAAGCCATGGATTTTTGCGAATCGCGCACCTGACAAAAGCCATGGCTTTCCGCGAATCGCGCACCTGACAAAAGCCATGGCTTTTGCAGATCAATCATCTTCGCCGTGATAATGCTCAAGCATGGAAAGGGCGGTCCATTTCTCTGCCTGAAAGGTCACGAGGCCGGCGTAGATGAAAACGACCACGGCGGCCGCCTTCGCCATGCGTGGCCGCCCGTCTGGCCCCGTAAGCCGCCAGGCGCAGTATCCTAGCCAGCCGCTGACAGCGAGCGCGCCAATCGCCCAGAACTGACCAATCAGGGCGCCCAGCAGGTGGGCCGGGCCGTCGATCATAAATAGCAATATTTCCCTCATGGGCCGCATCTTCCCACGCGACTCGCCCCGCACGCCAGCGCGACCGCTGCGGCGCGCGCGGCATAATTCTGCGGGTCTATGTTGACGATACCGCATAAATGCGGGATACATGTCGCGACTCATCGCGAGGCCCCAGAAATGCTCACCGACGAAATCGCGCCGCTTGAAGAGGTCGCCCAGGCGATCGGCCGGCCGGTGCCGTGGCTCATGCGCAACTGGCTGAAGCTTCATCAGCGCGAAGGCTTCCCGCGAAAAATCCCGACCGGCTGGGTATGGCCGCGCCGGGCTGTCGAAGTGTGGCTGCGTACGGCCGGGCAGTTCGTGCCCGCGCCTTTGCCCGCCAACCAGAACGGGCAGGCCGTCGACGCCGTCAGCGCCGCCGCCGACGCCCTTCGTCAACGCTATGGAGTGAACCAATGACGGCACTTGCCGCCGCTCAGGTTGATCCGTCGATGCTGTCTTCGCAGCAGCGGCGCGCCGTCAACCTCATCAAGCTACACCGCCTCTATCGCCGGCCCAATGGCTACGGCAAGCCGCCGGCCAGCGTCAGCCTCGACATCGTGCGTTCTCTGCTCGCCCTCGGCCTGGTGCGCCTCGACACGTCGGGCATGTCCTGCCCGGTGCTGACCGGCTCCGGCCTCAACCTCCATGCCGTCATGGAACAACGCGCGAGGAAACGCACGTGAAGCTTTCCGGCACGGAACTGGCAGCAATGTCTGATGCCCAATGCGGCCCGCTGGTGCGCGGTCGTGGTGGCTGGACGCTTGAAGGCCGCGCGCACGGCTGGAACAGCAACACGATCGACGCGCTGGAGCGCAAAGGCCTGCTGACGGTTGTGCACGGCCCCGGCCAGAAGGGCGTTGCGACGATCAACACCGAAGCATGGCTGGAGGCCCTGACATGAGTGAAGACACCGTCACCAACGCTTACTGGCTCATGGTCGGCCTCGGCGCCGTCTGCGCGCTCGGCCTCGCCGGCGCGGTCACCTTGCTCGGCTGGCTCATGCCGCGCCCGAAGTGCTTCGGTTTCGACGTCAAGGACGATCGCTGACCCCGCCGGCCGCGTTCCCCCACGCGGCCGGCAAGCCCGGCGGGATGGCAACCCTCCCGCCAGCGTACCCGCCGGGCCTGAATTCTCGAACCGCCCTGACGAACGTCGGTAGGGGCGCAGCTGCCGGGGTGGCCGTGAATGGCGCCCCGGCAATTTTTTTGACAAGTCCGGCGAAGCGATTCACCCTCGCGCGCAAAGCATCAACGGAGCCACCCGATGCCGATCAACATCAAGCACGTGTCATGGCGCGACGGCCGGCCGCGCTTCCAGCCGAGCAAGACCCTGCGCGAGGCCGGCCACACCGGCAAGGATCTTCGCCACGAGGACGGCCGCTGGTTTAGCCGCGGCGAGGCCGTGGATTGGTCGGACGCGTTCAGCAAGGCACTCGAGAAGGCCGCCAAACAGGCAAAGGGCGTCACCAGGCCGGCGCCGGCGCGCACCGCGAAATTCTACACGGTCGCCCAGCTCGGCGAGGACTGGCGGAAGTCGCGCAAGTTCCAGCTCCCCACCGACAAGGGCGAGCTGCGCCGGCAGGTAGCGGAAAAGATCGTCTACGCGCCAAAGACAGTGGTTGACTACAAGCAGAAGCTGCGCGTCGTCGAGGAGTTCGACCCAACGCTTTGGGCCTCGCCCGTCGACGCCCTGTCGCAGCCCGTGCTGTTCGGCCTCTATGAAGAACTGGTCGCCAGGCGCGGCATTTCCACCGCGCGCGGCGCCATCGCCACGCTGTCGATCGCGCTCGGCTGGGGCAAGCGGCGCGGCAAGTTCACATTCCGCGAAAACATGGGCGTCAACCCGGCGCAGGATCTGCAGATGGCAACGCCGCCGCCGCGCATCCGCTTCGGCACCCGCACCGAGATCGAGACGCTGGTTGCCGTCGCCGACCATATCGGCGTGCCGGAATGCGGCGACATGACCATGCTGGGCGTGTGGAGCGGCCAGCGCCAGGGCGATCGGCTGGCGCTGGAAGACTTCGGCCTGATCAAGGGCCGCCGCCATTTCCGCCAGGCCAAGACAGGCGCCATCGTCGCCGTGCTGGAAGCGCCCGAACTGGAACGCCGGCTTGCGGCCTCGGCCGAGCGACGCCGCGCCGCCAAGGCCGAAGCGCTGCTCGGCGCCGATCCCGACCAGCGGCCGGCGATCGAGCGCCGCTTCAAGCGCGTTATCCTCAACGAGCATTTCGACAAGCGCTACGGCAAGTGTTTCTGGCGGCCATTCGAGGGCCAGCACTACAGCCACGTCTTTGCCCGCGTGCGCGACATTGCCGTCGCCGGCATCCGCGCCGACAACGGCGTCGACTGGCTGATAAAGCCCTGCAAGACGCTGGCCGATTTCGTCGAGCCCGACCTGCGCGACACGGCGGTGACATGGCTGGCGCTGGCCGGCTGCACCATCCCCGAAATCTGCGCCATCACCGGCCACAGCCTGTCCAGCGCCACGCGGGTGCTGAAACACTATCTGGCCGTGCACCCGGAAATGGCCGACGCTGCCATCAGGAAGATGGTGGCGTGGTACGAGGCCGACGGCGAAACGGAGTTTGGGCTCTGACCCACGAAGGCCCAAATCTGTCAGCGAAAAACTCAAGTAAGGAGAACTAGAACAATGAGGGCTGCTGCACCAAACGTAGTCACATGCCTTTTCCACCTGAAGGCAAATTCAGCTGTGCGATAAGAGAAGGATTCTTTTTCGTAGTTCAAATTTTCTTTTTTAAGCGCAGTGTCGACGCTGTAGTAATTTGCATTATATTGAATATAGTCGAGAAATATTGAAATAACCCCTGAAATACCGACAATATACAAGATAAGATATTGGGCAGGGGAAAAACCTTTATAGGCAGCTCCGTTCTTAATCGTATAGAATACGGCAATTAGACCAAGACCTATAAATCTAACGATATCGCTAATCTTCGTAGTAACTTTCTCTTTGAAGTCAAATCTGCGTTTCCTTTTAGCTTCCAGCTCATCCTCGGCTGGCCGGCTGCTATTTTCGGTCATGGCTTGACGCCCTTTTTCTGATCTGACCTCATAGGAGGATTCTCGTCTGTTTCTGTGCCGCCCTTAATCTTCTGCAGCTTCATGGCATCGAGGCGGGAATATAGGTCGTAGTATTTGTCACTGGGGTTCAACGGCGCAAGCTTAAACGTTACACCATCTTTGCAGCTGACAAGCGAGTTTTGGTCTTTTGTCCAAAAAGACCCATCAGGGCAATTTGGCGGTGGTTGGCCATTAAAAACACTAATAACCTCCGCAAGCATTTTGGTTTCAGTGAAGAGAACTTTTGCCGGTTCGCTTGACGTGCCGGGTAGAAAGACGGCCTTCACTCCCTCTTCTCCGAAGCAAGCGCCGATGCCCAACAATGTTGCACAGGCTGTTAGCCAAATCCGCCTCATACGCCCCCTCCAAAGTTGTCAGGAGGGAAGCATATTTCCTCTACTTTAGCGAATCGGATTTTTTGTCTTGCCTTCGCTCGCCGGCAGCGCGCGCTTCGTCATTGGCACAACTTTACTAGGCAGGTCGTGCGACCTGGTATTGTACTTCGCCTACCCCCCCGATACGCTGGGCGGAAGGCGGGTAAGCGATGAAGCTTCTTCAGTATAGGAGACGGCTTGGGTCGTCTTGGGATCACCAGTGTCATGGCCATTATTCGAGCTGCATTCGATAGTTCCAAAGACCAGCCGGCCGGTATTACCACTGTCGCCGGCTACTTGGGAAACGAAACTGCCTGGTTGGGCATCGAGGAACGTTGGAACAACGCGCTTGGTGTGGCTCGCATTGCGGACTTCCACCTGAAAGACATCAAACATCGGTTCAACGACTGGGTGGATGTCATCACACCGTTCGCTGGGATACTTGCGCAGTCGAACCTTAGATCCGTGACCGCTTCAATGAAGGACACCGATTGGAGCGACTTCGGCTATCATGCCGCATTCCGCGAGGTTCTGCCAACACGCGAAGCCGCCTGCCTCTATCTCCTATTCGGGGTGCTGGCAGACGACGTGCGGCTTACCTTCGACAATGCCCCAATCGTTGTCGTATTCGACAACGATTGGGGCGGAAAACGCGAAGGTGTTGTGCGCGTTCATGACGCTTGGTGTAGGGACACCGGCCACCCCGGTTTCAATATCTTCATGAAGGGCGGCGTCTCCTGGGATTCGATACCACTTCAAGCCGCTGACTTGATTGCGGGGTTGCTACGGCAAAGTGCTTTCTGGCGACGAGGATTAGATATGCTTCAGGAGCCGGGGCCGATCGATCCGCTAAGCGACCTGACAATTCGCGCGCTCAATCAATCTCGCGGCGCAATCTGGTCGAAGGCTTATGCCGATAAGGTTGCGGAAGTGATGCGCGGGCGAGCCTAGCTATTCGAAGCCCGGCAGAGGGATTGAGATTAGGTTGCGGCGCCGCCGGCCTTGCCCGCTATCCACAACTGTCCACAACGATGTTGTCTAAAGCCGCCGGTATCGTTGACCCTGCGATCACGAAGCCGTGAAGTGACGGCCAAGCCGCTTGAAGACGGTAGGGATCGTCATGAGACAGGAAGGAAGAAGGAAGTGCCTGAAGACCCGTTGCATCGCATAGACCAGCAGCTGGCCGAGATCGACCATCTGCTGAACGCTCTTATCTTCATTTCGGAAAACGTAGAGGACCACCAGCACGAGCTGATGCGCCATTCGGCGACCAGCCTTTGCTACATCGCCCACGACAAGATCGCGGCCGCCAACCGCGACGTGTCGCTGCTCTTGCGCCTCGCCGCGTGAATCGGTCGGGAACAACGCAGGAACGCCCGTGCGACTTTTGAAGTCGCACGGGTCGAAAAAGTCGCACAGGTTCCGGCTCTGTTCTTTTCGCCAAAACCGCAAGTGCTTGATATTTCACGTGAAACGTTGGTGAGCGCGTCGGGGTTCGAACCCGAGACCTACTGATTAAAAGTCAGTTGCTCTACCGGCTGAGCTACGCGCTCCCGCGGGCGCGAAAGGGCGGCCCTCGAAATTGCGCGGAACATAGGGAGAGTGCCTCGACCGGTCAACCGGAAAAAGAGCATCCGCAAGCCAGACCTCGCAAGCATTCCCACTGTGGCACCTTGCCTGCTTCGATCAACGGCGCAACGCCCCCGGCGAAGCACTGGCATCACCTCTCGCCGGCTTAGGTGGGAGGCCGGAGAAACATTACAAATCAGCAACTTGGGATTTAGCGAGGAACCTTACCCCATACTGCCCGTTGTCTCGCCACAAGGGACGTCAACCACCCTTCAAGGAGAAGATCATGAACAAGATCATATCGGGTATGCTGGCGGCCACTTTGTCCGTTTCGTTTGTAGCGGCCGCGATTCCAGCCAATGCCGCTCAGATGTTCGTGCCGCAGGCACCGGAGGCCTCATCCAATATCCTGAACGTTGAAGCCCGCAACGGGGATCAGAATTTCCAATGGCGTCACAACCGCCATGGCAACCGCAACTTCGGCGTCCGTCGCAACTTTGCGCGGAACAACGACGGCGGCGCCTACTGGAACGGTCATCGCGGCTATCGTGAGTACCATCGCGGCTATCGTCGCCATGGCGACAACTGGTTCCCGCTGGCGGCCTTCGCGACGGGCGCGCTGATTACGGGTGCGATCGTCAACAGCGAGAACAACCGGGTCCACGAAGGCAATGCGCATGTGCAGTGGTGCTACGACCGCTATCGCAGCTATCGTGCTTCGGACAACACATTCCAGCCGAACTACGGACCGCGCCAGGAGTGCCGTTCGCCTTACTAACCCCAGGTATCGGTAGCTAAGACAAGGCCCGCGTCGGAAACGGCGCGGGTCTTTCTTATGCGCTCAGCGTCCTGCGCACAGCATCGCGCCAGCCTGCCAGCTTGGCGGATCGTGTAGCGATATCCATCTCCGGCTTGAACCGCCGCTCGAGCGCCCAGCTCTTGGCGAATTCCTTCGCCTTGGGCCAGACACCAGCCTTCGAGCCGGCAAGCCAGGCTGCGCCCAGCGCGGTCGTCTCGAGGATGGTCGGGCGGTCGACCGGCGCGTCAAGTATGTCGGCCAGCCGCTGCATGGTCCAGTCCGACGCGACCATGCCGCCATCGACCCTGAGCACCGTTTTGGCAGAAGTGCCCTTCCAGTCCTTGCGCATGGCGTCGAGCAGGTCGCGGGTCTGATAGGCGACGGCCTCCAGGGCGGCGCGCGCGAACTCCGCAGGCCCGGAATTGCGGGTCAGCCCGAAAATCGCGCCGCGCGCCTCGGCGTCCCAATGCGGCGCGCCGAGACCGACAAAGGCCGGCACCAGATAGACGTTTTGCGTCGGGTCGGCTTCATCAGCCAGTTTGCCGCTTTGCTCGGCCTTGCCGATCACCTTGATGCCGTCGCGCAACCATTGCACGGCAGCGCCGGCGATGAAGATCGAGCCCTCCAGCGCATAGGTGGTCTTGCCGTTCAGCCGATAGGCGATGGTAGTCAAGAGCCGGTTCTTCGAACGCACCAGATCGCCCCCGGTGTTGAGCAGCGCGAAGCAGCCGGTGCCATAGGTGGATTTCATCATGCCCGGCTCGAAGCAGGCCTGGCCGATGGTCGCGGCGTGCTGATCGCCGGCAACGCCGAGGATCCTTATCTCGGCGCCAAACAGATTTTTCTCGGTCACTCCATAATCATCGGCGCAGTCCTTGACCTCCGGCAGCATTTTCACTGGAATGTTGAGAATGGCCAAAAGCTCGTCATCCCAGGCATTTTCCGCGATGTTGTAGACCAGCGTGCGCGAGGCGTTGGTGGCGTCGGTGGCGTGGGCCTTGCCGCCGGTCAGCCGCCAGATCAGAAAACTGTCGATGGTACCGGCGAGCAATTCGCCTTTCTCTGCGCGTTTCCTGGCGCCCTTCACCTTGTCGAGCATCCAGGCGATCTTGGTGCCCGAGAAATAAGGATCGAGCAGCAGACCGGTCTTGTGCGTGAACTTCTTCTCCAGTCCCTGCTTCTTCAGTTTCTGGCAGAGCGGCGCGGTGCGGCGGTCCTGCCAGACGATGGCGTTGTGGATCGGCTTGCCGGTCGCCCTGTCCCAGATGACGACGGTCTCACGCTGGTTGGTGATGCCGATGGCCGCGACATCGGATGCTTCGCGGCCAGCATTCTTCAGCGCAGCCTTCACGGTCGTCACGACGCTTGCCCAGATCTCTTCCGGGTCGTGCTCGACCCAGCCGGAGGCCGGATAGTGCTGGCCGAATTCCTGCTGGCCTGTGCCTGCAACCTTCATCTTGTCGTCGAACAGGATCGCCCGGGTCGATGTCGTTCCCTGGTCGATTGCGAGCACAAAACCGCTCATTGCATCCTCCGCCTTCACAAAACAGGGGAGACGGCAACATGCCGCCTCCCCCAATTTCACACGGGCGCGAGCGCCCGCATAGGGCAGTCTTACTTCTGCCAGCTCTTCACCAGTTCGTCGTAGTTGATGGTGATCGGCTTGTCCTTCTCCTTCTCGAGCTTCAGCTGAGGCGCCAGATTGCCGCCCTTGACCGCGTCGGCGTTCCAGTAGGCAAGGTCGTGCTCTTCGGCCATCTTCGGTCCGATGTCGCCCTGGACACCGGATTTCTCGATACGTGCCATGACTTTTTCCTGATCGGCGCAGAGCGAATCCATGGCTTCCTGCGGTGTCTTGGCACCAGACGAGGCGTCACCGATGTTCTGCCACCAGAGCTGCGCCAGCTTCGGATAGTCCGGCACGTTGGTACCGGTCGGCGTCCACTGCACACGGGCCGGCGAGCGATAGAACTCGATCAGACCGCCGAGCTTCGGCGCACGTTCGGTGAAGCTCTTGTCATGGATGGTGGAGTCGCGAATGAAGGTCAGGCCAACCTGGCTCTTCTTCACATCGACGGTCTTCGAGGTGACGAACTGCGCATAAAGCCAGGCGGCCTTGGCGCGGTCGGTCGGCGTCGACTTCATCAGCGTCCAGGAACCGACGTCCTGATAGCCGAGCTTCATGCCGTCCTTCCAGTAGGAGCCGTGCGGAGACGGCGCCATGCGCCACTTCGGCGTGCCGTCGTCGTTCATGACCGGCAGGCCAGGCTTGACCATGTCGGCGGTGAACGCGGTGTACCAGAAGATCTGCTGGGCAACATTGCCTTGCGACGGCACGGGGCCGGATTCGGAGAAGGTCATGCCCTGGGCTTCCGGCGGCGCATAGGCTTTCAGCCAATCAAGATACTTCTGGATGGCATAGACCGATGCCGGTCCATTGGTGTCGCCGCCGCGCGCGGTGCATGAGCCGACAGGCCGCGAATTCGCATCGACCTTGATGCCCCATTCGTCGACCGGCACACCGTTCGGCAGGCCCTTGTCGCCATTGCCGGCCATCGACAGCCAGGCATCGGTGAACCGCCAGCCGAGCGACGGATCCTTCTTGCCGTAGTCCATGTGGCCATAGACCTTCTTGCCGTTGACGTCGCGGCCAGTGAAGAATTCGGCGATGTCCTCATAGGCCGACCAGTTGACCGGCACGCCGAGATCGTAGCCGTATTTGGCCTTGAAGTCGGCCTTGTTCTTCTCGTCGTTGAACCAGTCGTAACGGAACCAGTAGAGGTTCGCGAACTGCTGGTCGGGCAGCTGGTAGAGCTTCTTGTCCGGCGCGGTGGTGAACTTCGTGCCGATGAAGTCGTCGACGTCGAGCATCGGATCGGTAACGTCCTTGCCTTCGCCCGCCATCCAGTCGGTCAAATTGCGCACCTGCTGGTAACGCCAGTGGGTGCCGATCAGGTCGGAATCGTTGACCCAGCCGTCATAGATGTTCTGGCCGGTCTGCATCTGGGTCTGGATCTTCTCGACGACGTCGCCTTCCTGGATGACGTCATGCGTGACCTTGATGCCGGTGATGGCGGTAAAGGCCGGTGCCAGCACCTGAGACTCGTACTGGTGGGTGGTCAAGGTTTCCGACACGACTTTGATTTCCATGCCGGCGAAGGGCTTGGCCGCGTCGATGAACCACTGCATTTGCTTTTCCTGGTCGGCGCGGGAAAGCGTCGACACGCCGCCTATCTCTTTGTCCAGAAAGGCTTTTGCCTCATCCATCCCGGCGTAGGCATTGCCCGCGCCGAGCAACAGGACAAGGGCCGTCGTTGATGTTAAAAATTGCCGTCGCATGTGTTTCCTCCACTGTTTCAGGTTTCAAGTGCGATCTGGAGCGGTCGCCGGCACGCGGCCGCTCCAACAGTTTCCCCCTCTATACGTAGCGGAACACGCCAATGGCGTAGACCACGGAGAGAGCGAGAGCCCACCACAGGTTGGATCCAACGAGACCCAGCCAAGCGAGATGAATAAAGGCGCTGCCAAGCAGCGACAGGAACAAGCGGTCGCCGCGCGTTGTCTCAAAGCGCAGCACGCCGACGCGCGGATTGCCGCCCGGCGAGGCGTATTCCCAGGCGCCCATGCCAACCAGCAGCAGGGCGATGACGCCAAAAAAAGCGGCCGTCGGCCACGTCCACGCCATCCAGGAGAGATCCAGGTTCATGATCACACCCTCCCCAGGGCAAAGCCCTTGGCGATATAATTTCGCACGAACCAGATGACGAGCGCGCCGGGGATCAGCGTCAAGACGCCGGCGGCGGCGAGCAGGCCCCAGTCCATGCCCGCGGCCGAAACGGTGCGCGTCATCGTGGCGGCGATCGGCTTGGCATCGGTGGTCGTCAGCGTGCGTGCGATCAGCAATTCGACCCACGAGAACATGAAGCAGAAGAAGCAGGCGACACCGATGCCGCTCGCGATCAGCGGCATGAAGATTTTTACGAAGAAGCGCGGGAAGGAATAGCCGTCGATATAGGCGGTCTCGTCGATTTCCTTCGGCACGCCCGACATGAAGCCCTCGAGGATCCACACCGCCAAGGGCACGTTGAACAGGCAATGCGCCAGCGCCACAGCGATATGCGTGTCGATCAGCCCGAAGGCCGAGTAGAGTTGGAAGAACGGCAGTGCGAACACCGCCGGCGGCGCCATGCGGTTGGTCAGCAGCCAGAAGAACAGATGTTTGTCGCCAAGGAAGCGGTAGCGCGAGAAGGCATAGGCCGCCGGCAGCGCCACCGATACCGAAATCACCATGTTCATGACCACATAGGTGATCGAATTGATGTAGCCGGAGTACCAGGCCTTCTCGGTGAAGATGGTGACGTAGTTGGCGATTGTCGGCGCGTGCGGGTAGAGCGTCATCGAGTTGACGATCTCGGCATTGGTCTTGAAGCTCATATTGATGAGCCAGTAGATCGGCAGCAAAAGTACGATGATGTAGAGCGTCGGCACGATCCACCACCAGCGCGATTCCTCGCCGCGCCGGCGCATGCGCCTGTCGAGATCGCTCTGCGACAGCGTACCGGCGAGACTTTCCGAGGCAGTCCCGTTCATCGCATTGCGCTCGGTTCGTTCATTGGCGCCAGCCATTTCAGCGCTCCGCGTCGTAGTTGGTCATCACGGTGTAGAACACCCACGACAACAACAGGATGATGAGGAAGTAGACGAGCGACATGGCCGCTGCCGGACCAAGGTCGAACTGGCCGAGGGCCGTCTTGACGAGGTCGATCGACAGGAAGGTCGTCGAGTTGCCCGGCCCGCCGCCGGTGACGACGAAGGGTTCGGTGTAGATCATGAAACTGTCCATGAAGCGCAGCAGCACGGCGATCAGAAGCACGCGCTGCATCTTCGGCAGCTGGATGTAGCGGAACACCGCCCAGCGCGAGGCCCCGTCGATCTTGGCCGCCTGGTAGAAGGCATCCGGGATCGAGACCAGTCCGGCGTAGCAGAGCAGCACCACGAGGCTGGTCCAGTGCCAGACATCCATGACGATGATCGTCACCCAGGCATCGAACGGATCCTGCACGTAATTGTAGTCGATGCCGAGCGCGTTGAGGTAATAGCCCATCAGCCCGATGTCGTTGCGTCCGAACACCTGCCAGATGGTGCCGACGACGTTCCACGGAATGAGCAGCGGCAGTGACATCAGCACAAGGCAGACCGGCACGCCCCAGCCCTTCTTCGGCATGTTGAGCGCGATGAAGATGCCGAGCGGCACCTCGATCGCCAGGATGATGAAGGAAAAGATCAGGTTGCGGACCATCGCCTCCCAGAAGCGGCTGGACGACAGCAGTTCCTCGAACCACTCGGTGCCGGCCCAGGTGAAGACATTGTTGCCGAACGTGTCCTGCACCGAATAGTTGACCACCGTCATCAGCGGGATGACGGCGGTGAATGCCACCAGCACCAGCACCGGCAGCACGAGGAACCAGGCCTTGTTGTTCCAGGTCTTGTCCATCTATGCCCCCATCTCGACGCGCCAGGAATCGGCATAGATGTTGATGCCGGCCGGATCGAACCGCACCTTCGGTTCGGCTGGCACGGTCTCGTCCTCGCCGATGACGGCAGCGATGTCGCGCCCCTCCAGCTTGGCGCGAACCACCTTGTGGCGGCCGAGATCCTCGACCTTGCTGATCGAGACGGCCATGCCGTCACGGCCGAGCCGCACATATTCGGGGCGGATGCCGAGTTCGACGGCGCCGGAGGCTTTGGGGGCTCCGGGCAGTTCGATCCGCTGCGAGCCAAGCGTCGCCGTCTTGCCGTCGATCCCCACCGGCATGACGTTCATGCCCGGCGAGCCTATGAAATAGCCGACGAAGGTGTGGCGCGGCCGTTCGAACAGTTCGGCCGGTGTGCCGATCTGGACGATGCCGCCATCATACATGACCACGACCTGGTCGGCGAAGGTCAGCGCCTCGGTCTGGTCATGGGTGACGTAGACCATAGTGTAGCCGAAGCGGCGGTGAAGCTGCTTCAACTGTGAGCGCAGCACCCATTTCATATGCGGATCGATAACGGTGAGCGGCTCGTCGAACAGAATGGCGTTGACGTCGGAGCGCACCAGGCCGCGGCCGAGCGAGATCTTCTGCTTCTGGTCAGCGGTCAGGCCCCTCGCCTTCTTCCTGGCCCAGGACGCCAGGTCGATCATCTCCAGCGTCTCGCGCACCTTGCGGTCGACATCGGCCTCCGGCACGCCGCGGTTGCGCAGCGGGAAGGCCAGATTGTCGTAGACGGTCATGGTGTCGTAGATGACCGGAAACTGGAACACCTGCGCGATGTTGCGTTCCTGCGTCGACAGATTGGTCACGTCCCTGCCGTTGAACAGCAACTGGCCGTGCGAGGGGTGCAGCAGGCCCGAAATGATGTTGAGCAGCGTGGTCTTGCCGCAGCCGGATGGACCGAGCAGCGCATAGGCGCCGCCATCCTCGAATGTGTGGTGCACTTCCCTGAGCGCGAAATCGGCATCCTTCTGCGGGTTCGGCAGGTAGGAATGCCTGACATGGTTGACGTCGATGCGCGCCATATCGCTCTCCTCAAGCCGCCAGCTTCGGCGCGGTCACGGCGCGGCCGTGCTCGTCGAAGACCATGATGTGACGCGGATCGATAAACACCTCGACCACTTCGTCGGTCTCGAAATCCCTGATGCCGTGGGTCAGCATGACCCAGCGCACGTCGGCAAAATCGAGATGGATGAAGCTCTCCGACCCGGTGATTTCCGTGATGGTGACCTTGGCCCGCACAGGCACGGCGCCGGCGTTGGGCCGTTCGAGCGACAGATGGTGCGGCTGGAAGCCGATCGTGTAATTGCCGTCGGCGATGCCGACGAGTTCGGGCGGCACCGGCAGCTTCACCCCGCCTTCGAGCAGGAAGTCGACGCCCTTCTTGGCCAGCACGATGGTGTTGAGCGGCGGATCAGCGAAGGTCCTGGCCGTCACCAGGTCGACCGGCTTGCGGAAGACGTCGATGGTCGGTCCGAACTGCGTGATGCGGCCTTCCGACAGCGTTGCCGTATTGCCGCCGAGCAGCAGCGCCTCGTGCGGTTCGGTCGTGGCGTAGACGAAGATGGTGCCGGCGGCGGCGAAGATCCTCGGCAGTTCGGCCCGCAACTCCTCGCGCAATTTGTAGTCGAGATTGGCGAGCGGCTCGTCGAGCAACACCAGGCTGGCATTCTTGACGATGGCGCGCGCCAGCGCGGTGCGCTGCTGCTGGCCGCCCGACAGGCTGAGCGGCGTGCGGTCGAGATAGGGCGTCAGCTTCAGCAGCGCCGCGGCCTCGCGCACCTGGCTGTCGATCTTGCCTTGCTCCCCGCCGGCCACCCGGAGCGGCGAAGCGATGTTCTCATAGACGGTCATCGCCGGATAGTTGATGAACTGCTGGTAGACCATCGCGATCTTGCGCTTCTGCACCGGCATGCCGGTGACATCGTGGCCGTCGAACCAGACCGAGCCGGAGGTCGGCACATCGAGACCTGCCATCAGCCGCATCAGGCTGGTCTTGCCGGAAAGCGTCGGCCCGAGCAGGACGTTGAGCGAGCCATGCTGAAGCGTCAGCGACACATCGCGTACGTGCTCGACCGCACCGACCGTCTTGGTGACGTTCCTCAGTTCAAGCATGACGCCTCCTCCCAGGCTTTCCGCATCAGCTCAAGACCCTCTTCATTCGGCGGCCGCGACATGCCGCCGGCTTATGCCGCGCATGAATTCATCGAGTGCCGCCACCTGCTCGCGGTTGAGATGCAGGCCGCGCTTGGTGCGGCGCCACAGTACATCCTCTGATGTGACGGCCCATTCATTTTCAACGAGATAGCGCACTTCGGCCTCATAGAGATCGCCGCCGAAATTGCGGCCGAGCTCGGCATTCGACTTGGCAAGACCAAGCAGACGCTGAGCCCGCGTCCCGTAAAGCCGGGTCAGTCGGCGGGCGAGACGCGCATCGAGGAAAGGATAGGCTGTCTTAAGCTTCGCCACTTGCGCGTCGAACCCGGTCGCCGGGAAGTCGCCGCCCGGCAACGGCGCGTCCGATGTCCACGGCTTGCCGCGCTTGCCGAGAAAACCTTCGATCTTCTCCAGCATCGATTCCGACAGCCGGCGGTAGGTGGTGATCTTGCCGCCGAACGCATTGACGATCGGAGCTGCACCCTCGCCGCCATCGGCCTTCAGCACATAGTCGCGCGTCGCTTCCTGCGCCTTGGAGGCGCCGTCGTCATAGAGCGGGCGCACGGCCGAATAGGTCCAGACGATGTCGGAGCGCTTGACGGGTTGCGCGAAATACTCGCTGGCCGCGGCGCAGAGATAATCGATCTCGGTGTCGCTGATCTTCACATCGTGCGGATCGCCGGGATAATCCCGGTCGGTGGTGCCGATCAGCGTGAACTCGTCCTCGTAGGGAATGGCGAAAATGATGCGGCCATCCTTGTTCTGGAAGAAATAGGCGCGCGGATCGTCGAACTTCTTGGCGATGACGATATGGCTGCCCTGCACCAGGCGGACATTGTGCACATCGTTGAGGCCGACGACACCGGAAAGCACATGATCGACCCACGGTCCGGCGGCATTGACCAGCAGCCGCGCCTTGATCTCTTCCGTCTCGCCGCTCTGCAGGTTCTCGATCTTGATTGTCCAAAGGCCGTTTTCGCGACGCGCGCCGACCACCTTCGTGCGGGTCCGGATCGTTGCACCGCGATCAGCGGCATCGCGTGCGTTGAGCGCCACCAGCCGCGCATCGTTGACCCAGCCGTCGGAATATTCGAACGCCTTTTTGAACAACGGCTTCAAAGGCTTGCCCGCCGGATCGCTCGCCATGTCGAGCGTCCTGGTCGCCGGCAGCAATTTGCGCCCGCCAATGTGGTCGTACAGGAACAGGCCGAGCCTGATCAGCCAGGCCGGGCGCAGCCCCTTGGCATAGGGCAGCACAAAGCGCATCGGCCAGATGATGTGCGGCGCGTTCTTCCACAGAACCTCGCGCTCCATCAGCGCCTCGCGCACAAGGCGGAACTCGTAGAATTCGAGATAGCGCAGGCCGCCATGGATCAGCTTGGTGGAACCGGAGGAGGTTCCGCTGGCGAGGTCGTTCATCTCGGCGAGAAAAACCGAAAACCCGCGCCCAACGGCATCGCGGGCTATGCCGCAACCGTTGATACCGCCACCTATGACGAAAATATCCCGGACTGAAGACGTGTCCACTTAACTCCTCCACGATTTCGCATTGCACCATTTTTGGTCTTTTGCGAAACCGTGGCGGAATTATTTCGAACTCATAACGAATGTCAAACGAAATATAACAAACCCGTGAGACGATCGTGAAAGGGCCTCACCCCAGCGACGTCTCGATCAGCTGAACCTCGGCCTCCTGGCAGATCTTGCGCACCGAGGGGATGTCGCAGCGGTCGGTGATGAAGGTGTTGACCTGCGACAGGTGACCGATACGCACCGGCGCCGTGCGCTCGAACTTGGTCTGGTCGGAGACCAGAATCACATGCCTGGCATTGGCAATGATCGCCTGCGCCACCTTCACCTCGCGAAAATCGAAGTCGAGCAAGGCGCCGTCATGGTCGATGGCCGAGGCGCCGATAACGGCGTAGTCGACCTTGAACTGCCTGATGAAATCGACCGCTGCCTCGCCGACGACGCCACCATCGGAACCGCGCACCACCCCGCCGGCAATCACCACCTCGATCGAAGGATATATACGCATCCTATTGGCAACATTGATATTATTGGTGATCACCATCAGGCCGTTGTGGTCGAGCAACGCCTTGCTGACCGCTTCCGTCGTGGTGCCGATGTTGATGAACAGCGAGGCGTTGTCGGGGATCAGCCTTGCCGCCGCGCGGCCGATCGCCTCCTTCTCGTCCGCGGCGATCTTGCGCCTCGCCTCATACTCCATGTTCTCGATACCGGACGGGAACAATGCGCCGCCATGGATGCGCGAAAGCAGACGTTGGTCGCAGAGATCGTTGAGATCCTTGCGAATGGTCTGCGGCGTCACGTTGAAATGCGTGGCCAGATCGTCGACCAGCACGCGGCCATGGTCCTTGGCCATCTGGATGATCTCGGCATGGCGTGGCGACAGATACATGGGCGACCTCCCGTTTTCGTTTTTCTTGTCTATAGCCGAAAACGAAAGCAATGAAAAGGCATAAGCCGGCTAATGGAAATCACCTGATTGCAAAGGCGAACTCCAGCGCAATCCAGTATTGGCCGGTCAGACCATGCCACGCGCGATTTCGGTGATGACGGCAAAAGCCGCATCGACATCGCTAGCGGTCGCCTCGAACTGGCCGACCTGGAAGCGGATTGCCACCTGCCCGTCGACCCTCGTCTGCGTCAGGTAAATGCGGCCATCGTCGTTGATCGCATTGACCAGCCGCAGATTGTGCGCGTCGGCATCGGCGCTCGGGGGCGCCCTGTGCCGGAACGAAAACAGCGACAGCATCGGTTCGCTGACGATCTCGAAATCCGGCTCCCTTGCCAGCCGCGCGGCAATACCCTCGCTCCAGGCGACATGGTTGCGGATCATGGCGCGCAGGTTTTCCAGCCCGTGGGCGCGCAGCAGGAACCACAGTTTCAGGGCGCGGAAGCGCCGGCCGAGCGGCACCGACCATTCGGAATAGTTGATGATGCCGTCACGGCCATGCGTCTTCAGGAATTCGGGCTTGATCGCCAGGGTGCGAACAAGATCCTCCGGCTGGCGGATGAACTGCATCGAGCAATCGAATTGGGCGCCGAGCCATTTATGCGGGTTGAAGACGATGGAATCGGCCAGTTCGACACCGGCCCAGAAATGGCGAAATTCGGGGCAGATCATCGCCGATCCGGCCCAGGCGGCGTCGACATGCAGATAGAGCCCGTGGCGTTTGGCCACCGCGGCGACAGCAGCGACATCGTCGGTGCCGCCCGTGCTGGTACCGCCAACGCTGGCGATAATGCCGGCGGGCAGCATGCCGGCCTCGCGATCGGCGACAATCGCCGCCTCGAGTGCTGCCGCATCCATGGCGCGAAAGCGGCCATCGACGGGAATGCGCACAAGATTGTCTTCGCCGATGCCCGACACCCAGATCGACCGGTCGATCGACGTGTGCACCTGATCCGAGGAATAGATGCGCAGCCGCCCCTGCCCGGCCAACCCCTTTTTGTTGCCTTGCCAGTCCAGCGCCCGCTCGCGCATGGTCAGCACGGCATTGAGTGTCGCCGACGAGGCCGAATCCTGGATGACGCCGGAAAATCCTTCGGGAAGGCCAAGTGCCTGGCGCATCCAGTCGACGGTGCGGGTCTCGAGTTCGGTCGCCGCCGGCGAGGTCTGCCAAAGCATGCACTGCGCGGCCATTGCGGAGACGAGATACTCAGCCACCACCGAAACCGGCGCCGCATTGGCCGGGAAATAGGCGAAGAAGCGCGGGTGCTGCCAATGCGTCATGCCCGGCACGATCTTCTCTTCGAAGTCGGCGAAGATCCTGTCCATCGGCTCGGCGTCTTCGGGCGGCGAGGCTTCAATGCTCTTGAAAATGTCGCCCGGCTCGACCAGCGGCCGCACCGGCCGGTCGCGCAATGAATTGCGATAATCGGCGCCCCAGTCGGCGGCACGCCGCGACCACTGCCGGAACTCGTCATTGTTCATCCTGTCCTCCCCGACACGAATGCAATGCCGGCACTCTTCGCCCGGCTCTCAGATTCATCAATAATTAACATGTGAAATAGATGCAAGCGCCGGCAGCTACCGCAAGCGCCCTAAAGCGCATCGCTTGATCGGATCCAAGCGATGCGCTTTAGATCCTTGTTCTTGTGCATGTCGTTCCCCCGAAACCGGGACTTTTGGGCGACATACATCACCCCGGAAAATCCGGCAGGCTGGCAAAGGCGCTCTTCAGCGCATTCGACCAGCCATCGGAGATGGTGCGATAATATTGGTCGTCCTGGCCGATCCGCTTCTTCAGGCCGACCTTGAAGGAATCCTTCTCCAGGAACAGCAGGTCGAGCGGCAAGCCGACCGACAGGTTCGACTTGAGTGTCGAATCGAACGACACCAGAAGCAGCTTCACCGTCTCGGCAAGGCTCATCGTGCGCTCATAGGCGCGGATGATGATCGGCTTGCCGTACTTGGTCTCGCCGATCTGGAAGAACGGCGTGTCGTCGGTCGATTCGATGAAGTTGCCCTCGGGATAGATCATGAACAGCCGCGGCGGACTGCCCAGGATCTGGCCGCCCAGGATGAAGGAGGCGTTGAAATAAGAATCGGCCTTCTCGCCGGCGGGTGATGCCTGCGCGATCACCTCTTTCACCGTATCACCGACCAGCCGCACCGTCTGGTACATCGATGGCGTTTCGAGCAGTTTCTCGTGGCGGTCGGTCACCGCTTTGGTGCGCTCGTCAAGCAGGCTGACGACGGCCTGAGTCGTCGCCAGATTGCCGGCCGACATCAAGACGATGACGCGCTCGCCGGGCTGTTCCCAGACATGCATCTTCTTGAAGGTCGAGATCGAATCCATGCCGGCATTGGTGCGCGTGTCCGACATGAACACGAGCCCGCGATCGATCTTCAGGCCGACGCAATAGGTCATGGAATCTCTTCTGGCACTAATCCTTGCCGGATTACTGCTCTACCGTGACGGTGACCGCAAGCCGTTCTTGCGCCTGTCCCAGTCGAATTCCCGACACCGGTGAGGCGTCGCGGTAGTCGCGGCCGGTTGCCACCTTCACATAGCGTTCGTCGGGAGAAATACCGTTGGCGGGATCGAAGGCAACCCAGCCGAGACCCGGAACATGCGCTTCGGCCCAGGCATGGCTTGCCGCCTGCTCGACAGAATCCATCATCAGATAGCCAGAAACGTAGCGCGACGGAAATCCCATGGCGCGCGCGGCGGCGGCAAAGATATGGCTATGGTCCTGGCAAACCCCGGTCTTCAGCGCCAGCGCCTCTTCGGCCGGTGTGGCCGCATTTGTGGTGCCTGGCGTGTAGGCGACGCGCTCGCCGATCATGGCCATCAGCCGGTGCAGCCTTTCGATGTCGGTTCCCGGGCCGACCGCTTCGGCTAGCTTACGGATGCCGCCACCGATGGTGGTCAAGGGCGTTTCCTGCGCGAACAGCCACAGCGGCGCAAAGCCCTGATGCGACCCGCAAACGCCTGACGTATCGCGCGTCACCACCTCGCCGGACGCCTCGACCGTGATGAAATCGTGGTCGCCCTCGACACTCAGCAGCCTTGTGTCGTTGCCGTAGTGATCGGTAAACCGCACTTCCTCGCGCGCTCCTTCGACCTTCAGCGACCAGGACAGCACCGTCTGCGTCTGCCCGCTCACCGGCAGCAGCCGCAGCCGCTGCAGCAGATATTGCACCGGCGCATCGTAGCGGTATTCGGTCCGGTGGGTGATCTTGAGCCTCATGGCTTCCTCAATAAAACCGGTAATCCTGCGCGATCTCGTCGCCGAGCCGGGTGTTGTCGCGAATGAACCCGGCAAGGAACTCATGCAGGCCTGCGTCGAATATATCCTTGATCGACCCGGCCCTCAGCATGGCTTGCGTTTTCTCCGCCGTCGCGTGGCAGGCATGACGTTCGCCGTAATCGTCGCCGAGGAACTTCAGGTGCTCGGACAGGAAGCGGTAGCAGAAGGTCAGCGAACGCGGCATGCGCACGTTGAGGATCAGGTAGTCGGCGATGTTGGTCGGCTTGTAGTCCGCATCATAGACCCAGCGGTAGGAACGATGCGCCGACACCGAGCGCAGGATCGATTCCCATTGATAATTGTCGAGTGTCGAGCCGACCCAGGAGATCGACGGCAACAGCACGTAGTACTTCACGTCGAGGATGCGCGCCGTGTTGTCGGCGCGCTCGACATAGGTGCCGAGCTGCGAGAAGTCGAAAATCTCGTTGCGCAGCATGGTGCCGTAGAACGAGCCGCGGATCAGCGCCGTCTCGCGCTTGATGGCATCGAGCACGCTTGGCAGGTCGCGCTCGTCGATTGGCCTCGCCAGCATCCGCTTTAGTGACATCCAGGCTTCGTTGATGCTTTCCCAAGTCTCGCGCGTCAGTGCCGTGCGCACCATGCGGGCATTGTTGCGGGCCGTTTCGATCGACGACATGGTGCTCGACGGATTCGAGGTGTCGCGCAAAAGGAAATCAGCGACATCGGCGGCCGTATAGTCCGAATACTTCTGCTTGAAGGCGACGTCGGAGCCGGCGCTGAGCAGCACGGAATTCCATTCCTCCGACGCGCTTTGCGTGCGGGTCAGCGCCATGCGCAGGCCGGCATCGACCAGCCGCGCCATGTTTTCGGCCCGCTCGATATAGCGGTTCATCCAGTAGAGCCCGTTGGCGGTGCGGCCGAGAAGCATGGGGAGGCCCTTCGGGTTAGTGAGTAGGGAATAGTGAGTAGTCCGTAGTAAATAGTTGAACTTCAATGAAATATGGCATGCGCTTCCCTCGACAGCTGACTACTCACTACTGACTATTCCTACTCACTCACTTCAATCATCCAACACCCAGGTATCTTTCGTTCCGCCGCCCTGCGACGAGTTCACGACCAGAGAGCCTTCCTTCAAAGCCACGCGCGTCAGGCCGCCGGGCACGATCTGGATGCGGTCGGAAACCAGCACGTAGGGCCTGAGGTCGACGTGGCGCGGCGCCAGTCCCTTGTCGGTCAAGATCGGGCAGGTCGACAGCGCCAGTGTCGGCTGGGCGATATAGTTCGAAGGCTTCGCCGCCAGTTTCTTGGCGAAGGCCTCGCACTCATTCTTGGTCGCCGCCGGTCCGACCAGCATGCCGTAGCCGCCGGAGCCGTGCACTTCCTTGATCACCAGTTCGTGGATGTGCTCGAGCACATATTTCAGGCTGTCCTCCTCCGAACAGCGCCAGGTCGGGATGTTGCCGAGGATCGCCTTGCGGCCGGTGTAGAATTCGACGATCTCGGGCATGTAGGAATAGATCGCCTTGTCGTCGGCGATACCGGTTCCCGGCGCATTGGCGATGGTGATGTTGCCGGCGCGATAGACATCCATGATGCCGGGTATGCCGAGGGCCGAATCCGGCCGGAAGGTCAGCGGGTCCAGGAAGGAATCGTCGACGCGGCGGTAGAGCACGTCGATCTGCTTGTAGCCCTCGGTCGTGCGCATCGCGACATGGCCGTCGACGACCCGCAGATCCTGGCCCTCGACCAGTTGCACGCCCATCTGGTCGGCAAGGAAGGCATGCTCGAAATAGGCGGAATTGAAACTGCCGGGCGTCAGCACGGCAATGGTCGGCGCGCCCTTGGTGGTTTGCGGCCGAACCGCCGCCAGCGACTGGCGCAGCAGTTGCGGGTAGTTCTCCACCGGCCGCACCTTGATCTTCTGAAACAGCTCGGGGAACAGCTGCATCATCGTCTCGCGGTTCTCCAGCATGTAGGAGACACCGGACGGAGTGCGCGCATTGTCCTCCAGCACGTAGAACTCGTCCTCGCTGATGCGCACGATATCGACGCCGATGATGTGGGTGTAGACGCCGGCTGGCGGCCGCACCCCGATCATCTCCGGCAAGAACGCCTCGTTCTTGGCGATGAGGTCCCGGGGAACGCGGCCGGCACGCAGGATCTCCTGCCGATGGTAAATGTCGTCGAGGAAGGCGTTCAGCGCCTGCACCCGCTGCTCGATGCCTTGCGTCAGGCGCCGCCACTCGTTGCCTGAAATGATGCGTGGAACGATGTCGAAGGGGATCAGCCGCTCGGAGGCCTCCTGCTCGCCATAGACGGCGAAGGTGATGCCGGTCTTGCGGAAGACGCGTTCGGCGTCCTGCATCTTCTCGGTAAGTCTGGCTGGATCCTGCTCCTTCAGCCAGCGATCATAAGCCGAATACGGTCTTCTCAATCCGGAAACTTCCGGAAGCATTTCATCGAACGCTGCCAATCGCATACTCCCCTGTGACGCCATTTCACTGGCGTCGCCGAATAAAATCAAGCGCAATCGGTGATTTGGGAGATGCGGACGATCAGTATGTTGCAGCTGCCTAAAATTGAGGCAGTCGAAATACGACCTTGATCAGGCTTTGCCTCGTGCCCGGGCAAATGCATTTCCGGCTAGAAGGCGCGGAAGGTGACGACCGTAAACGTGTCCTTGATGCCGGGGAGAATCTGCACCTTCTCGTTGACGAAATGGCCGACGTCTTCCTCGTCATCGACATAGAATTTGGCGAGCAGGTCGTAATTGCCGGCGGTGGAATAGATTTCCGAAGCGATCTCGGCATCGGCAAGCGCGCTGGCAACCTCATAGGATTTGCCTAACTCGCATTTGATCTGCACGAAAAACGCCTTCATGGCTTCGTCCCGCTAAACGTCCAAGTCCAAGCGGCCCTTCTGGCAGACTGGAGGCGGCCTTTCAAGCACTGGAATCCGCACTTAGCCGGCGCGGCCCCTGGCCACGGCCTCGCGCAGCTCCGCAACAGGCATGACATTCCGGTGGCGAATATTCGCAATCGGTGAAACCGGGATGCACCGCCAAGCGTATGTTATCGTGCGTGTTCGGACATCATTTTTGAGGGATCATTCCGAGGGACAACGGAGACAGGCCATGCGCCGCGCTTTTTTCGCATTCGCAGTCATTCCATTCCTCTTCATATCCTCGGCCTTTGCCGGCGATGCCGAAATCAAGGCAGGCCAGGCCGTCATCGACGGTCAGTTGAAGGCGCTGCTGGCCGATGACGGCGCCAAGGCCTACAGCTTTGCCGCCCCGAACGTGAAGCAGGTGTTCCCGACCGTCGATGCCTTCATGAACATGGTGACCAATGGCTACCCGCCGGTGCGCAAGCCACAGTCCTATGCCTTCGGCAAGGTCGAGCAGACAGGTCCGGGCTCGATTATCCAGCAGGTGCTGATCGTCGGACCCGACGGCAAGGATTACGAGGCGGTCTATACGCTGCAGCAGCAGCCCGACGGCACGTTCCAGATCACTGGCTGCAGCCTGCGCGCATCCAACTCGCTAAGCACCTGAGGTTCTACAGGACCGGTATATCGCCCCTCGCCCAGCCCTCTGATATCTCGGCTCCACGCGCCTCGAAGCTGCCGGTCTCGATCGCAGCGCGAATGTCCTGCATCAGCTTCTGATAGTAGGACAGGTTGTTCCAGGTGAGCAGCATAGCGCCCAGCGCCTCCTGCGAGCGCACCAGATGGTGCAGATAGGCGCGCGAATAATCGCGCGCCGCGGGACAATCGCTTTCCTCGTCCAGCGGGCGCGGGTCGTCGGCATGGCGAGCGTTGCGCAGATTGACCTTGCCGCGCCTGGTGTAGGCCAGGCCGTGCCGGCCGGCTCGCGTCGGCATCACGCAGTCGAACATATCGATGCCGCGCGCCACCGATTTCAGGATATCGTCAGGCGTGCCGACACCCATGAGATAGCGTGGCTTGTCCGCGGGCAGTTCGGGACAGGTGATGTCGAGCATTTCGAGCATCACCGCTTGCGGCTCGCCGACCGCCAGGCCGCCAACCGCATAGCCCTTCAAGCCCATCGCGCTCAGCGCCTGCGCCGAACGCACTCGAAGTGCTGCATTGTCACCGCCCTGCACGATGCCGAACATCGCCTTGCCCGGCTGGTCACCGAATGCCGTCTTGCAGCGCTCGGCCCAGCGCAGCGACAGTTCCATGGCGCGCTCGATCTCCTTCATCTCGGCCGGCAGTGCCGTGCATTCGTCGAGTTGCATCTGGATGTCGGAATCGAGCAGGCCCTGGATCTCGATCGAGCGCTCCGGCGACATTTCGTAGGGCGCGCCATCGATATGCGAGCGGAAGGTGACACCTTTTTCGGTCAGTTTCCTGAGCTTCGACAGCGACATCACCTGGAAACCGCCGCTGTCGGTCAGGATCGGATGCGGCCAGCGGGCGAATTCATGCAATCCGCCAAGCCGCGCGACACGCTCGGCGCCGGGCCGCAGCATCAGGTGATAGGTGTTGCCCAGGATGATGTCGGCGCCGACGCCACGCACCTGGTCCATATACATGGTCTTGACGGTGCCGCCGGTGCCGACCGGCATGAAGGCGGGCGTGCGGATTTCGCCGCGCGGCATGTCGATGACACCGCGCCGCGCCTTGCCGTCGATGGCAAGGACCTTGAAGCTGAACGGCTTAGCCATTGAATTCCTTGTCGTGGGTCGGCGCGTCAGGCGCCTGTCTGTCGAGCGACTGCCGATATTGGATGCAGCCGCGCATGAATTTAGGCCAGGGCGGAACGGCGATCGACGGCTCGGTCTTTTCAGGCAGCAGATCCCACAGATCGGGGTGATGCCAGCAGAGATCATGGCCTGACGTGTCGCGATGCGCGCGAATGCCGGCGCGCAGTTTCTTCACCTCGGCAATCAGGGCATCGCGATCAAGGGTCTGCAGGTCATCATCCATCGCTCATCTCCGGTCGATACAGCAGGCTTGCGTCTCCATAGGAGTAAAACCTGTAGCGGTTCGCGATGGCATGCGCATAGGCGGCGCGCATCGTATCGAGGCCGCTGAAGGCCGAAACCAACATGAACAGCGTCGAGCGCGGCAAGTGGAAATTGGTCATCAGCATGTCGGCGGTGCGAAAGCGATAGCCGGGCGTGATGAAGATGTCGGTCGGACCCGACCACGCAGGCACCGTATCGTCCTCGCGCGCCGCACTCTCCAGCAGGCGTAGCGAGGTCGTGCCGACGGCGATGATGCGCCCGCCCCTCGCCTTGGCCGCGTTCAGCGCATTGGCTGTTTCCCGGCTGACCGAACCGATCTCGGCATGCATCTTGTGGTCGGCGGTATCGTCGGCCTTGACCGGCAGGAACGTCCCGGCGCCGACATGCAAGGTCACGAAGTGGCGCTCGACGCCTTTGGCGTCAAGAGCCGCAAAAAGCTCCGGCGTGAAATGCAGGCCAGCGGTGGGCGCGGCAACCGCTCCTTCCTCCCTTGCATAAATCGTCTGGTAGTCGGCACGGTCGCGCTCGTCATCATCACGCTTCGAGGCGATGTAGGGCGGCAGCGGAATGTGGCCGACGGTATGCAGCGCCTCGTCGAGGAACGGCCCCGACAGGTCGAAGCCAAGCAAGGCCTCGCCGCCCTCGCCCTTCTCGATCACCGTGGCATCGAGTTGGCCGAGGAAGCAGGAATTGCCGTCATGGCCGAAATGGATGCGGTCGCCGGCGGCAATGCGCTTACCCGGCCGCATGAAGGCGAGCCACCGGTCCGGCGCCACGCGCATATGCAGCGTGGCCTCGACTTGCGCCTGTGCATCGCCGCGCCGCCTTATGCCTTTGAGCTGCGCCGGAATGACCTTGGTGTCGTTGAACACCAGCACGTCGCCGGCTCTGAGCAGGGATGGCAGGTCGCCGACTGTGCGGTCATCAAGCGCCTCCCCCTGTCTGACCACGAGCATCTTGGCGCTGTCGCGTGGCTCGGTGGGGCGAAGCGCGATACGCTCCTCCGGCAGGTCGAAGTCGAAGAGATCAACGCGCATCAGTAGAGCCGGATAAGCAGCGCTCCGGCCAAGAGCAGCACCGCGCCGGCGACACGGCCGAGCGAAATTTCACGCACCGCGACACCGAGGAAGCCGATGCGGTCGATGAGCATGCCGGCGAGCAACTGGCCGGCCACCAGGAACGCCATCAGCGCAGCGGCGCCGATGCGCGGCGTCAGGATTGTGGAAAGAGTGACATAGAAGCCGCCGAGCATGCCGCCGACAACGAACAGCCAGGGCGCCGGCGCCTTCCAGTCGAGCGAAATGCTTTGTAGCTTCATCACCGTAACGGCGATGATGCCGAGCACGATCGCGCCAGACAGAAACGAGAATGCAGCCGCCGCGACCGGGAGACCCAGGCCGCGCGCCAGCTGCGAATTGATCGGTGCCTGAATGGCAATGAAGGCGCCGGACAGGATGCCGAGAAGCGACCAGACGACGCCCATCATTGTCGTTTCGCCTTACTTGACGTCGGCCGCGACCTTCAGCGACACGATCTTGTCGGGATCGACGACCGGCTCGCCGCGCTTGATCTTGTCGACATTGTCCATGCCTTCGATGACCTGGCCCCAGACCGTGTACTGGCGGTTGAGGAAGGCGGCATCGTCGAAGCAGATGAAGAACTGCGAATTGGCCGAGTTCGGGTTCTGTGAACGGGCCATCGAGCAGGTGCCGCGGCCGTGGTTGGCGTTGGAGAACTCAGCCTTCAGGTCCGGCTTGTCCGAGCCGCCCATGCCCGCGCGCGACGGCGCGAAGGTGGGCTTCGAGGAATTGCCGAACTTCACGTCGCCGGTCTGCGCCATGAAGCCATCGATGACGCGGTGGAAAACCACGCCGTCATAGGCGCCTTCCCTGGCCAGTTCCTTGATGCGGGAGACATGGCCGGGGGCCAGATCGGGGAAAAGTTCGATGACGACCTTGCCCTTGGTCGTTTCCATGATGAGCGCGTTCTCGCGGTCCTTGATTTCGGCCATGTCAGATATCCTTTTGAGAAAACAGAAATTACTTGTCGGCGGCGATGCGCACCTTGATCATCCGGTCGGGGTCGGAGACCGTACCATTGTCCGCCTCGTCACCCTTCTTGATGTGGTCCACCAGTTCCATGCCGCTGACGACATTGCCGACGATGGTGTACTGGCCGTCGAGCGGCGGCGCCGGCGCGAACATGATGAAGAATTGCGAATTGGCGGAGTTCGGATCTTGCGAGCGGGCCATGCCGACCACGCCGCGCTTATAATGCTCGGTCTGCGAGAATTCGGCCGGCAGGTCAGGCAGGTCCGAACCGCCGGTGCCGACGGCCTGGGAGTTGAACCCCTTCTTCATGTTGCCGAACTTGACGTCGCCGGTCTGCGCCATGAAGCCGTCGATGACGCGGTGGAAAGCGACATTGTCATAGGCATGGTCACGCACGAGCTTCTTGATCTGCGCGACATGCTTGGGCGCCAGATCGGGCCGCAACGCGATGGTCACGTCGCCGTCCTTCAGCGTGATGATCATGGTGTTTTCGGGATCGGCGGCATAGGCCGAGACCGAGGCGGTCACAAGACCGGCAAGCACGACGAGGAACGAGGCGAGCCTTTTGAGCTGCATGAGGATTTTCTCCGGGCTTATTTCGCGAATTTTGCGGTGAGCGCGCCAGCAACAGCCGCCGGCACGAAGGGGCGTATGTCGCCGCCCATCGAGGCTATCTGGCGCACAAGTGTGGCGGTAATGGTGCGCACGGACGGGCTGGCGGGCAGAAAAACCGTCTGCAGCTCGGGCGCCATGGTTTCGTTCATGCCGGCCATCTGCATTTCGTAGTCAAGATCGGTGCCGTCGCGCAGGCCGCGGATCATGATCGAGGCGCCCTGCTTCCTGGCGGCCTCGATCACCAGCCCGTCGAAGGCAACGACCTTGATGCGAGCGCCATCGCGGCCGAATTCGGCCTTCGTGGCGGCTTCGATGAGTTGCACCCGCTCCTCGAAGGAAAACAATGGCTTCTTGCCCGGATGAATGCCGATCGCGGCATAGACGATGTCGGCCACGGCCAGCGACGCCTTCAGCACATCGAGATGGCCGTTGGTCAGCGGGTCGAAGGAGCCTGCGTAAAGTGCGGTGCGTTCAGTCATGGCAGGTGCTTCTAATGCATGATCCCAAAAAGTGGAAACCGGTTTTTGGAAAAGATCATGCTCAAATGAAAGCTAGAGCCTGTTCCATCTTCAGTCCACCAAGATGGAGCAGGCTCTAGCGACCCTCTCTCGCAAAGGCAAATCCGATCGGCGCGGAGCGCATGAACCTTTTCCAGCACATGAACGACAGATGAACACGCTGATCACGAAGCCTTCACGCAGCGTTCACTAGGTTGCACCTTAATAAGATGAAACCAAAATCCCATCTATCCGTTGTAAGGCGCAGGAGAACACGCAAATGCTGATCTACATGCTCGCCACCGCAATGACAGTCGCCATGCTGATCGCCACCGTATTCGGGCTGCATCAGGAGGCACAACGCATCCGCGTCAAGGCAACCACCAAGCGCTTCGAAGGCTTCGGCCCCCGCAAGCCGTATCGTCACTACTAAGTCAGTTCTGGACTTGCTGCCGCGCCGGCCGGTGGGCCGGCGTTGCTATGTCTGGACTTACTCAGCGCCGTCTGGGCCAGCGTCCGTCCCGGGAGCAGACTCCGCACCGCCCTCCATGGTCTCTTCGCTTTCCTCGTCCGATTGCGGCTCGGAAATCCGCTCGACCGAAACCACCTTCTCACCCTCGGCGGTATTGAAGATGGTCACGCCCTTTGTGGCGCGGCTGGCGAAACGGATGCCGTTGACCGGCACCCGGATGACCGTGCCGCCATCCGACACCAGCATGATCTGATCGTCATTGCCGACCGGGAAGGTCGCCACCAGCTGGCCGATCTCGGCCGTCTTCGACACGTCGGTGGCGCGGATGCCCTTGCCGCCGCGCCCAGTCAGGCGGAAATCGTAGGACGACGAGCGCTTGCCGTAGCCATACTCCGTTACCGTCAGCACGTACTGCTCATGCGCCTTGAGGAACTCGTAGCGCTCGTCGGAAAGCTCAGCCTCCTCGCCGACCTCTTCATTGGTCAGCGCGATCTCTTCCTCCTCACCGGCCGCGATGCCAGCGGCAGCCCGCCGTTCAGCCGCGGCTCGCTTGAGATAGGCGGCGCGTTCGGCGGGCGGCGCATCGACATGCTCGATCACCGACATAGAGATGATGCGGTCGGTCTCGGCCATGGTGATGCCGCGCACGCCGACGGAATTGCGACTCTGGAAGACGCGAACATCGCCGACCGAGAAGCGGATGCACTGGCCGGAGCTGGCGGTCAAAAGCACGTCGTCATTGTCGGTGCAGGTCTCGACGCCGAGGATTTCGTCGCCTTCCTCCTCCAGCTTCATGGCGATCTTGCCATTGCGGTTGACCTGGACGAAATCGGACAGCTTGTTGCGGCGCACGGTGCCGCGCGTGGTGGCGAACATCACGTCGAGTTCGCCCCAGCTGGTCTCGTCCTCGGGCAGCGGCATGATGGTGGTGATGCGCTCGCCCTGCTCGAGCGGCAGCATGTTGATCAGCGCCTTGCCGCGTGACTGCGGGTTGCCGATCGGCAGCCGCCAGACCTTTTCCTTGTAGACGATGCCGCGCGAGGAGAAGAACAGCACCGGCGTGTGCGTGTTGGCCACGAACAGCCTTGTGACAAAATCCTCTTCCTTGGTCGACATGCCGGAGCGGCCCTTGCCGCCGCGGCGCTGCGCCCGGTAGAGCGACAGCGGCACGCGCTTGATATAGCCGGAATGGCTCACCGTCACGACCATGTCCTCGCGCTGGATCAGGTCCTCGTCTTCCATATCCGCGCCGCCGTCGGTGAGCTCGGTGCGGCGTGGCGTGCCGAACTCGTCGCGCACGGCGGCAAGCTCGTCCTTGACGATCTGCTGGACACGCGCCCGGGACGACAAAATGTCCAGATAATCAACGATTTCGGCGCCGATCGTGTTCAACTCGTCGGCGATCTCGTCGCGGCCGAGCGCGGTCAGGCGCTGCAGACGCAGTTCGAGGATGGCGCGCGCCTGTTCCTCGGACAGATTGTAGGTGCCATCCTCATTGATGCGGTGGCGCGGATCGTCGATCAAAAGGATCAGCGATTCGACATCACCCGCGGGCCAGCGTCGCTCCATCAACTGCTCGCGCGCCGTCTGCGGATCCGGCGCGGTGCGGATCAGCTTGATGACCTCGTCGATATTGGCGACGGCGATGGCAAGACCCACCAACACATGGGCGCGGTCGCGCGCCTTGCGCAGCAGGAATTTCGTCCGCCTTGTGATGACCTCTTCGCGGAAGGAGACGAACGCCTTCAGCATGTCGGTCAGGGTCAGCAGTTCCGGCTTGCCGCCATTCAGCGCCACCATATTGGCGCCGAAAGAGGTCTGCAGCGGGGTGAAGCGGTAAAGCTGGTTGAGGATGACGTCGGCGACGGCGTCGCGCTTCAGCTCGATAACGACGCGATAGCCCTGGCGGTCGCTTTCGTCGCGGATGTCGGAAATGCCTTCGATGCGCTTGTCGCGCACCAGTTCCGCCATCTTCTCGATCATCGAGGCCTTGTTCACCTGGTAGGGGACCTCGGTGATGATGATCGATTCACGGTCATTGCCGCGCTGTTCGATGTTGACCTTGCCGCGCATGACGATCGAGCCACGGCCCGTAGAATAGGCGCTGTAGATGCCGGAGCGGCCAAGCACGATGCCGCCGGTCGGGAAATCGGGGCCAGGAATGATCTCCATCAGCGCCGGCAGGTCGATCGCCGGATTGTCGATGATGGCGATGGCGCCGTTGCAGACTTCGCCCAGATTGTGCGGCGGGATGTTGGTGGCCATGCCGACGGCGATGCCGCCGGAGCCGTTGACCAGCAGATTGGGAAAGCGCGCCGGCAGAACCTTCGGTTCGGTGTCCGAGGCATCATAAGTCTCCTGGAAATCGACCGTGTCCTTGTCGATGTCCTCCAGAAGCTCATGCGCGACCTTGGTCAGCCGCGATTCGGTGTAGCGCATGGCCGCCGGCGGGTCGCCGTCGATCGAGCCGAAATTGCCCTGCCCGTCGATCAGCGGCACGCGCAGCGACCAGTCCTGCGCCATGCGCACCAAGGCGTCATAGATCGAGGCGTCGCCATGCGGATGGTATTTACCCATCACGTCGGCGACCGGGCGGGCCGACTTCACATATTTGTGGTTCCAGTGGTAACCGCTCTCATGCGCAGCATAGAGAATGCGGCGATGCACGGGCTTCAGGCCGTCGCGCACATCAGGCAGCGCACGGCTGACGATCACGCTCATGGCGTAAGAAAGATAGGAGCTCTGCATCTCCTCGATGATGGAGATCGGCTCGATGCCGGTGGGGCCGCCGTCGGCGCCGCGCGGTGTCTTTTGGTCGGTCAAATCGGATCACAATCTAATCAGGAATCACTGACCGCTTATATAGGAAGCAAGGCCGAAACTCCAATGTCCGCGGCACTTTTCCAGTGTCATTTTTGGTGGTAATTTCAAAAGGATACCACTGATTGCGACGATATGGCCACAACGCTTTTCGCCGCCACAAGGCAAAAGCCGGCAATGGACCAACTTTCCCACGCGAAAGCCGCAAGCGCCATGAGTTGGCGCCGGTGGCTGCCTTTGCAGGCGCTGAGCGGCTGGCAGCTCCGGGATCTCAATGGTGATCTGATCGCCGGCCTGACATTGGCGGCGATCGCCATTCCCGAGCAGATGGCAACGGCCCGGCTCGGCGGCTTTGCCCCCGAGATCGGTTTTTTCGCTTTTGTCGCCGGTTCGGTGGCGTTTGCCCTGTTTGGCGCCAATCGTCACCTCTCGGTTGGCGCGGATTCGACCATCACGCCGCTGTTCGCCGGCAGCCTGGCGCTGCTCGCCACATCCGGCTCGCCGCATTATCTGGCACTGGCGGCCATGCTGGCGTTGATGGTCGGGCTGATCGTAACCTTGAGCGGCGTCTTTCGCCTCGGCTGGATCGCCGATCTCCTGTCGGTGCCGGTTACGACAGGTTTTTTGGCCGGCATCGCAGTCCATATCATCGTCTCACAGATGCCCGGACTGCTCGGCCTGCCTGCCGAGAGTGGAGAAACCTTGCGGCGTGTCGGCGAGATTGCCGGCAATCTCCATCTCACCAATCCCTGGAGCCTGGGGCTCGGCCTCGGCGTGTTCGCGATCGTGTTCTGTTCGGAACGGATCAGCGCCCGCATCCCAGGCGCCCTGATCGGCATGGTGCTTGCCACGATTGCGGTCGTCGTCTTCGGCCTCAGGAATCACGGCGTCGAGGTGCTTGGCGCTCTGCCAAACGGCCTGCCGGGCGCCTATTTGCCGGTGACGAGCCTCGGCGATGTGCAAGCGCTCGTTCCGCTGGCGCTGCTGATCGCCATTGTCGTCATGGTGCAGACGGCCGCCACCTCGCGGTCCTTCGCCTCGCAACAGGACGCCTCGCCCAACGTCAACCGCGATTTCGTCGGCGTCGGCGCCGGCAGCATTTTGTCGAGCCTGTTCGGCGCCTTTGCCGTCAATGCCAGCCCGCCGCGTACAGCCATCGTCTCCCAGTCGGGTGGCCGCTCTCAACTGTCCGGCCTCACTGCCGCGGCCATCGTGCTGGCGCTCGGTGCCTTTGGCGGCGCCCTGCTCGCCAATGTTCCGCAGGCCGCCTTGGCCGGGGTCCTGATGTTCGTTGCCCAGCACATATTGCGCTGGAAGGTGTTCGCCGGCGTCTATCGACAAGCGCCGGTCGAATTCGTGTTGATCCTGGTCACCATGGCGGCAATCGTCGTGTTGCCGATCGCAACCGGCGTGGCGGTGGGCATCGGCCTGTCGCTGCTGCATGGCATATGGAGCGCGACGCGCACGGAGCCTATCGAGCTCGAACAGGTGCCGGGCACGTCCGTCTGGTGGCCTCCGGCCAAGCCCAGCGCTGGCGAACAACTCCCGGGAGTGCTGGTCGCGGCCTTCCAGGCGCCACTGTCCTTCGTCAATGCCGATCGCTTCAAGCGCGGCGTTTGCGACCTTGTCGATGCCAGGGACGAAACCGTGAAACTGGTCGTGCTGGAGGCCAGCAACATCGTCGAAATCGACTACACCGCCGCGCAGGCCCTGATCGACACCATCCTTCATTGCCGCAAGGCGGGCGCGGTCTTTGCCATAGCGCGGCTGGAATCGCTGCGCGCCCAGGCGGCGCTGGCGCGGTTCGGCATTGCTGAAATGGTGGGCCCGCAACGTATATTCCACAGCGTCGACGCGGCGATCAAATCACTTAGTCCGGGAAAACAGCAGCAGCAAGGACAGGATGGAGTGTCATGATCGACCCGCGAGAACCCATTGTCACGCCGGTTCCCGTCGAGGAATTGAGGCCGACGCAGATAACGGTCGGCATGCGGGAAGTTGCGTTGAAGCGCCAGATGATCCGGGAGCAGGACGCCAAGAAGAAGACCGGCGCTTTTCTCGGCAAACACATGGTGCCGGTCGTGTTGGGTCCCAAGAATCGCAACTACGTCACCGATCACCATCACCTCGCTCGCGCCCTGCTCGAGGAAGGCGTCAAGGACGTGCTTGTGACCGTGATCAGCGACCTGTCCGCGCTCGACAAGGACACGTTTCTTTTCGTGCTCGATAACAGAGGCTGGATGCACCCGTTCGACGAGAGCGGCCGGCGCCGCGATTACTCGGCTATTCCCAAGACAATCGGCGAACTGATCGATGATCCTTACCGGAGCATGGCAGGCGAACTGCGCCGGATGGGCGGCTTTGCCAAGGACACGACGCCGTTCAGCGAATTCATCTGGGCGGATTTCCTCCGTCGGCGCATCGATCGCAACGCGGTTGCGAAGAACTTCGACAAGGCGATGAAAGAGGCACTCAGCCTGGCCAAGGGCAAGGACGCGGACTATCTGCCGGGCTGGTGCGGCCCGACCTCGGACTGAGCCTGCCTCGGCCTAATGCATGTCGCCCAAAAGTGACCTCGGTTTTGGGAGAACGACATGCATAAAGACAAAACCTAAAGCGCGTCTCGACGCGCTTTAGGCGCGCGTATGACGATGCGGCCCGATCGGCTGGCGCGATAATCGCCCGGCGTCTGACCCATGACCCGTCGAAACCGGCGGTTGAACGTCGACAGGTCGTTGAAGCCAGCGTCGAAGGCGATCGCCGAGATCGCGTCGGCGGACAGGCGCAGCCGCAATGCCGCACGGTGCAGGCGGGTCTTCAGCAGGAACTGGTAGGGCGTCATGCCGGCGACCTGCCGGAAAATGCGCAAGAAATGATAGGGACTGGTCGCCGTCTCATCCGCCAGTGTCGACAGCGAAACCGGCCCGTCGGCATCCAGTTCTATCCGCCGCACGGCTTCGGCCACGCGTTTCTGATCGCGGCGGCTAGGTCCGCGCCTAGTGGATGTGGCGCCGGAAACCGTGGCCACAGCCGCGGCGGCAATGCGCAGGGAAAGTTCCTCGAAGGCACCCTTGTCGGCCATTTCGCGCGCGGCCTCCGCCTCGGCCAGCAAAGGCGCCAGGGCCGGCAAGGGCGGCAGGCGCGGCGCTTCGAAGGCAAGCGTGCTCGCGCCCGGCACACCGGCGATGATCCGTTCCATGTAGACAGGCTTGAAATGGAACGAGAGACAGCGGTCGCCGCTGCCATGTTCGTGCCCGCATTCATAGCAGGTGCCGGAATTGCCGAGCAGCAGCGCGCCGGGCGCCATCATGCCCGTTCCCTGCTGCGCGCGGTAGCGGAACGTGCCGCTGGTGACCGCCGCGATACAGAAATCCCGATGGGCCTCCTCGAACGGCCGGTCGCCCGCGCCGGCCGTGCAGATCACATCCGCCACATGCCAGCCGGGTCCGGATGCGAGAGTGCGGGTCGTCGCTGTCATGGCCGAAATATAGCAATTTTTCCCAAGCCCAGAACCCCGTCAGCGCCTACTCCTCGCGGTCTCCTGACAGAAAGAGACCGCAGTCATGTTTGACCCCTTTGCCGAAGCCCTGCACAGTCCCGGTCCGATCGGCGGGCTTGCCGAAAAACTGGACCTTTACGGCCGCTTCGTCGGCGCCTGGACTTTCGACGCCTCGCGCCACCTCGAGGATGGCACCGTGCTGACCGGGCGTGGCGAGGTGCATTTCGGCTGGGTGCTCGAGGGCCGCGCCATCCAGGACGTCTGGATCCTGCCCGCACGGAACATCGGTTCCCAGCCGTCCCTCGGCAAGTGGACGTTCTACGGCACGACGCTTCGGATCTATGATCCCGGCGCGGACGCCTGGCACATTTTCTGGAGCGATCCGCGCAATCAATATTTCAGCCGCCAGCTCGGCCGGGCCGAGGGCGACGCGATTGTGCAGGTCGGCGCCGACGGCACCGGTTCCTCGGTGCGCTGGAGCTTTTCGCGGATCACCGAAAATTCCTTCCGCTGGCTCGGCGAGCGCTCGCACGACAATGGCGCGACATGGCGGCTGGAGGTCGAGTTCCTGGCGCGGCGCGTTGCAACAGCCTGAACCAGCAACCTCTTGTAACGATAGGGAAAACCATGTTCGATCATATCTCGATCGGCATCCGCGACGCCATTTCCTGATTGTACGCATGAGAAATCCCTTCCGCCCGGCCCGCGCGGGCAGATTCCATGTCGAACTTTTCAGAAATGGCGAGCTGGCTTGGCCGGCCCCATTGTGAAAAAGAAACTGCTGAGACGACGCGCGTATTGAATCGGCGACGGGCGACGATATAGGGTCGCCCAAGGCAGGGTTTTTCTCCAATGGCCAAGAACGCCGAGATTGAAATTCTGCGCGCGATCTCCATCCTCATGGTGATCACTGCGCACGTTCCGTTCATACTGGCTTGGGAATCGGCGTATTGGTGGCCTGTATTCAGGGTAGCTAATTTTTGGGCTGGCGTGGATATCTTCTTCGCGATATCGGGATTTGTGGTCACTGCCACGCTACTGCGCCATATCCGGTCTGAAACGCCCCTCATCGCCTTGAAGTCGTTTTGGATCCGGCGTTTCTTTCGTCTCGCCCCGCTTTCCTGGATGACCTTGGCTCTCTCGATAGTGTTGGCCGCCACCTGGAACGGGTTCGGCTTTTTCGGCAGCCCGCAGAACAATTTCTACGACGCCGTGGCGGTTGTGATCTACGTCCAGAACTGGCACTTTTTCCAATGCCTGTCAGCCGGCTGGAAGACATGCGGCATCAACCTTCATTTTTGGTCGCTGTCCTTGGAAGAACAGTTCTATATCGCCCTTCCGCTGGTGTTCATCTTCTCGCGTAAATGGCTTGCAGCGATCTGTGCTCTCCTCATCGTCATCCAGTTTCCGCTTTACCGACCCAACACCTCATGGCTTTGGATCACGCGGACCGATGCCATCTCATGGGGCGTCCTCATCGCGCTGTTTTCGCAGCATGCCGACTATTGGCGACTGGCTCCCACCATCTTTCGCCACCGCCACATCGGTCTTCTCTTCGCGGCGCTCGCCATCACCGCCATTTGTTTCCTGTCGGGCGGACTGATCGTTTCGTTCTATGTCGGGTTGATAGCTCTGCTGGCTGGCTCTCTGGTCTGGATCGCCTCTTATGATCGAGGCTACCTGTTCCGAAACGCGGAAAACCAACGTCTGCTGCTTTGGATCGGCAAGCGCTCCTATGCCATCTACCTTTTCCACTCCATAGCCTTCAGGCTGGTCAAAGAGGGCTGCGCCCGCTACGCCGGCAGTGCGGAAGCCATCCGGAACTCGGCGCATTCCGTCGTTATTCTGGCGGGGGGGCTCATCCTCACCGCCGCCATCGCCGAGATCGCGTGCCGCCTCATCGAAGCCCCATTCCAGACAAAGGGACGAGCCATGGCGCAGCGGATAGTTGCGCCAACGACTGTTGCCGTCCCGACTTAATTTCAGGGCCTAACGGCCGCACCGTTGTTATCGCCGATTGGCCGGCATCGGAGGAATCTGTCTGCCTTGGCGACCCGGACGGCTATCGCCTGGACGCCTATTGCAGCGCTGCCGGCTAACCCTGTTGAGCTCCGCAGTTTCGCAGTCAAGACAGTTCCCACCGACCGGGCTTTGCTCTACCAATGCGAAGGCGGGCTCGGCCCGGCGGGAGGGTCAGCGATGCCGAGTTTCGACAGCCTGTTCAATGCCTTCGTCACCATTCTCGTGACCATCGATCCGCCGGGGCTAGCGCCGCTGTTCCTCGCCGTGACGCGCGGCATGAACCGCGAGGAGCGCCAGCAGGTTTCGGTCCGCGCCTCGGTCATCGGCTTCCTGGTGATGGCGCTGTTCGCGGTTGCCGGCGCCTCGATCCTGTCGGTGTTCGGCATCACGCTGCCGGCTTTCCGCGTCGCCGGCGGGTTCCTGCTGTTCTTCATCGCCTTCGAAATGGTCTTCGAGCGGCGGCAGGACCGCAAGGAGAAGATCGGCGACGTCGCCATCACCAAGGACATGATCCACAACATCGCCGCCTTCCCGCTGGCGATCCCGCTGATCGCCGGTCCCGGCGCGATTTCGGCGACGGTTCTGCTTTCCGGCTCGTTTCAGGGCTTTGCCGCGCAGACAGCACTTGTCGGCATCATCTTCGTCTGCCTCGCCATCACCTACCTGGTGTTCGTGCTGTCGGAACGCATCGACCGCATCCTCGGCCAGACCGGCCGCTCGATCCTGACCCGCCTGCTCGGCGTCATCCTGGCCGCACTGGCGGTGCAGTTCGTGGCCGACGGCATCAAGGCGCTGATGGCGGGGTGAGGTTGGGAATGGCTGTCGATCCCAGGATTGTCGAACTGGAGTTGGCATTGCTGAAGGCGCCAACCCGCTCTGATCCGCGTTTTCTTGACGCCGTTCTCGACGACAGCATGATCGAGTTCGGCAAATCCGGTTTCGAATATGACAAACGATCGATCCTGGCGGCGCTGACGGATTCGAGGAACAGCCAGCGCCCGACGATCATTTGGAGATGACCGATATCAGAGCGGTTCAACTGGCTCCGGAGGTCGTGCTTCTCACCTATCGCCTGCGACCCAGAGCAGAAAACGCAGTCGCGTCGTTACGCAGTTCTATCTGGAAACATTGTGACGGGAATTGGCGACTGGTGTTCCACCAGGGAACTCGTGCAGCTTCGACAGCCTCATGAGTCAGGCAGGTGATTCCAAGTAAGTGCCGCCTGCCCTACTTCGCCGCCGTATCAATCACTTCAAAATCATGCGTGATCGTGGCCGTCTTGGCCATCATGGCGGAGGCCGAGCAGTATTTTTCGATCGAAAGATTGATCGCGCGCTGAACCTTGTCGGACGACAACGCGCGGCCCCTGACGATGAAATGCATATGGATGCGGGTGAACACCTTTGGGTCGGTCTCGGCCCGATCGGCGTCGAGTTCGACGATGCAGTCCTCGACCGCCTCGCGACCCTTTTCCAGTATATGAACGACATCATAGGCCGAGCAGCCGCCGGTGCCGATCAGCACCAGCTCCATCGGGCTCGGACCCGGCGTCTTGCCTTCAGGGCCAGGTGCCGTTCCCAGCACCACCTTGTGGCCGCTGCCGGACTCGCCGATGAAGGTGCGCTCTTCGACCCACTTTATCCGTGCCTTCACCGCTTTGTCCTTTCAGTCCTTTGATCCCAAATCAACAATGCAAAACCCCGAAAGTCCATGCGGGACCCTCGGGGCGTATCGATCACACGCCGTTTGGTTGCTTTCGATCAGAAGGGGATCTCGTCGTCCAGTTCGCGCGACGAACCGCCGCCACCGCCGCCCCTGGGGGCGCCGCCGCCACGGTTGAAGCTCTCGTTCGGGCTGGACTGGCCGAAATCGGAACCGCGGCTGCTGCCGCCGCCGGAATAACCACCGACCTGGCCGCCCTCACCCTGGCGTCCGTCGAGCATCTGCAGTTCGCCGCGGAATCTCTGCAGCACGACTTCCGTCGTGTACTTGTCAGCGCCGGTCTGGTCCTGCCATTTGCGCGTCTGCAGCTGGCCCTCGACATAGACCTTCATGCCCTTCTTCAGATACTGCTCGGCCACCTTGGCGATGCCCTCATTGAAGATGACGACATTGTGCCACTCGGTCTTTTCCTTGCGCTCGCCGGAATTCTTGTCGCGCCAGCTTTCCGACGTGGCGATACGGATGTTGACGACCGGCTCGCCCGAGTTCAGGCGGCGGATTTCAGGGTCCGCGCCGAGATTGCCGACCAGAATGACCTTATTGACGCTACCCGCCATGATTTTTCTCCGCGCTCATCCGAGAAACAAATTTTTGTCGCAGCACCTTACAGGCTACGAACGTCAGCCGCCTGCTAAGGCTGGCTTTTCCCACAAGGTTTTTGTTCCCTTTTCGTTCCTATATGCACTGTTGCTGATTGTCAAGGAATGGCAACAATGCCCGAGCCCATCATATGGGATTCAAAACAGCGCTTGCCAAATCAATAAGTATCGACTTATGCTTTTGTCATGATCGAAGCAGAAATTTTCCGCGCTTTGGCCGACCCGACGCGCCGCGCCGTCTTCGAGCGCCTCGCCGCAGCTGAGATGAGCGTGTCGGAATTGCGCAGCGGCCTGACGGTGTCGCAGCCGGCAGTGTCGCAGCATCTGGCGGTGCTGCGTGGCGCCGGCCTGGTGATCGAGCGGCGGGCCGGCCGCAACGCCTATTATCGTGCCGATCCGCAGGGGCTTGCCCCCTTGCTCTCCTGGATCGAGCGCTACCGAACCTTCTGGCCGGAGCGCATCGAAAGGCTGAAGACGGTTTTGAAGGACATGGATCAATGACGAGCGTGGGATCAATGAACGCAGGAAACCAGAGCGAAGCGACCCCGGATGTGCTCGAGTTCGAATACGACCTTGCCGAACCGCCGGAAAAAGTATGGCGGGCGCTGACCGTGCCTGAACTGCTCGCCGCCTGGATGATGCCGAACGATATCAAGCCTGAGACCGGCAGTCGTTTTGCCTTCGCCGGGCTGGACACTGCCATCGAATGCGAAATCCTCGACGCCGAGCCGGAGCGCTTGCTGCGCTATTCCTGGCGTGAGCAGCCGGGCGACGCTGGGGATCCGTTCGACAGTGTCGTCACCTTCACGCTCGCCCGCACCGTTTCCGGCGGTACGCATCTGCGCATCGTCCATGACGGTTTTGCGGGGAAAGCGATGCCTGCCGTCGCCATGGCCGGCGCCGGCTGCCGGCTCTCGCTTGGATTGCAAGGGCGCGCAAAGCCTGTCGCCGCGAACATACCGAACACCCTGCTGCTCGCAGCCTGAACACGGAAATCGGAGACGAAAAATGAGTGGTCTTGCCAGTCTGGTGCCGATGGTGATCGAGCAATCGAGCCGCGGTGAACGCGCCTTCGACATTTTCTCGCGGCTGCTGCGCGAGCGCATCATCTTCATCAATGGCGAGATCAACGACGATGTCTCGGCGCTGGTTTGCGCGCAGCTTTTGTCATTGGAGTCAGATAATCCCGACAAGGAGATATCGCTCTACATCAACTCACCGGGCGGCGTGGTGACCAGCGGTTTCGCCATCTACGACACGATGCAGTACGTCAGTTGCCCGGTATCGACCGTGTGCATGGGGTTCGCCGCCTCGATGGGCTCGTTCCTGCTGATGGCGGGCACGCCGGGGCGCCGCATCGCGCTGCCGAACGCCACCGTTCTGCTGCATCAGCCGTTGGGTGGCTTCCAGGGCCAGGCTTCCGACATCCAGCGCCATGCCGAGCGGATCGGCAAGACCAAACAGCGCATGGCCGAACTCTACGCGCAGCATTGCGGCCGCAGCTATGAGGAGGTCGAACGCACGCTCGACCGCGACCATTTCATGACCGCTCGCGAGGCCCAGGCATGGGGCATTGTCGACCATGTCTTCGACACCCGCAAAAAGGCGGCATGAGGCTGATTTTGGTCATCAATCAAATGCAGATGCACTAAATGCAGAAAATAGTTTTTATCACCTATCAATGAATTCGGCGCTATTGAATCCGTTGAATTATCAACAGAGGCATAAATGCCAAAGCCTAACGATCCAAACAAACGAGCATTACGCGCTATATTAGCTATAGCAGGAATATGCATGGCATTTTTCTTGCTAGTTAATGTTCCCGGAGGGTATGGATGTCTGGCGCGTGGCGGCGACGTGCGAATCGAAGGTATATCCATTCGCTGCTACATGGATTTTAGCAACTGGCAACCAGGCCAGCCAGCACGCCCTGTGTCAGACTAATATAGAGATTTGAAGACCTTGAAGCCTGATCACCACATTGAAGGCTGACGGCGTCGCATCCATTTCGCCGCCGCTGGTCTGGTTTCGCAATGAGCGCGGCACTATAGTCATGCCATGCGCTACCGCCTGAACAGACTGATGACAGCCATTGCGATCACCGCAGCGACGTCCGGCGGGGCTTTTGCCGCGGACAATACCTCCCAGGCACAGAAAGGCGCCCTGCCCGGCGTGAACGGTGATTATCGCATCGCCAAGCCGGCTCCCCAGCCGGAACCCGACGATGCGTTCCCCAGCAACGGCAACGGCACGTTCAAGATCGGCGATACCGATGTCAGGATTTCCGGCACCATCACGGTCGATATGGCCACGGGCGGGTTTAAGCCCCCAAGGTGAGCAGCCCCTCCGCTGGGCCAGTTCAGCCATTTCCTCAAACGAACAGCCCCGCCGTGCCTTAGGCAAACGGACGGGGCTTTTCTGGATCTCAAATCCATATTTTGCCGGGAGTGTACTGCCGGCGTTTGATTTCGGATGCTACGCGGCGTCAGCCGACGATCCGACTAGCAGTCTCTGATTTTTGGGGAATACGGCAAGTCACGGTTTGTCGGGTGGCGCAAACGCTAAACCCTGGCACTTATGCCTGCCGCGGCTCCAACGAGGCGTGGAGCCCTTGGGGACTATCCGGTGGCGTCATGCTCCGCTCCTGTGTCCGTTGCGACATTGTCGTAGCGAAGCGCAAATCGCAAGTACCTGCGGCGTCTCGCAGGCCGCCTTGGGGCGGCGAGGCCATCGAAAGACGGCCGGCTTCGCTGACCCCAGGAGACTGCTCCCCTGAGCCGGCCACGTCAACCTTCAATAGCCGGTTACGGAAAATTGTGATCGCCGGGAGGTTACGTACAGGTCAGGTTTCTGCACAGCTTTGTCAGGAGCGTGTTCGGCCTTTGTTCTTTCTGCTTGCCCCTTCGCGTGAAAGGCGGTTAAACGACTTCTGTCGGGAATTGTGGCGTCTCTCGACGTGGCGGCAAAAACACCTACATAGGGGATGGCCGGGACAATCCCGCCAATCCCACGAATTCCAGATCTGAGGCGGCGACCGGCGATGGCCGACCATAAATTCCTTTCCATTCGCGGGGCGCGCGAACACAATCTGAAGAATGTCGATCTCGATTTGCCGCGTGACAGCCTGATCGTCATGACCGGCCTGTCGGGCTCCGGCAAATCGTCGCTCGCCTTCGACACCATCTACGCCGAAGGCCAGCGCCGCTATGTCGAGAGCCTGTCGGCCTATGCCCGGCAATTCCTCGAAATGATGCAGAAGCCCGACGTCGACCAGATCGACGGCCTGTCGCCTGCCATCTCCATCGAGCAGAAGACCACGTCGAAGAACCCGCGTTCCACGGTCGGCACAGTCACCGAGATCTACGACTATATGCGCCTGCTGTTCGCGCGTGTCGGCGTACCTTATTCGCCGGCCACCGGCCTGCCGATCGAGAGCCAGACGGTCAGCCAGATGGTTGACCGGGTGCTGGCGCTGGAGGAAGGCACGCGCCTGTTCCTGCTGGCGCCGATCGTGCGCGGCCGCAAGGGCGAGTATCGCAAGGAACTGCTGGAGTTGCAGAAGAAGGGTTTTCAGCGCGTCAAGGTCGACGGCGTCTTCTATGAGATCGCGGATGTTCCGGCGCTCGATAAAAAATACAAGCACGACATCGACGTCGTCGTCGATCGCATAGTCGTGCGTGGCGATCTGGCCACGCGTCTTGCCGATTCCATCGAGACGGCGCTGAAGCTCGCCGAGGGGCTGGCGGTGGCCGAATTCGCCGACAGGCCGCTCGATTCCAGCCAGACCGGCGAGGATTCGGTCAACAAGTCGAAGAACGAGACGCATGAGCGCATCCTGTTCTCGGAAAAATTCGCCTGTCCGGTATCCGGCTTTACCATCCCCGAGATCGAGCCGCGGCTGTTCTCGTTCAACAACCCGTTCGGCGCCTGCCCGACCTGCGACGGTCTCGGCAGCCAGCGCGCCATCGACCCCAATCTCGTCGTGCCCGACGAAAACGTCTCGCTGCGCGACGGGGCCGTCAGCCCATGGGCGAAGTCGACCTCGCCCTATTACGTGCAGACGCTCGAAGCCTTGGGCAAGGCCTACAACTTCAAGCTCGGCGACAAGTTCAAGGATTTGAGCGCCGAGGCCCAGGACGCGATCCTGCGCGGCACCGGCGAGCGCGAAGTCACCTTCCAGTATGATGACGGCCTGCGCTCCTACAAGACGACCAAGACCTTCGAAGGCGTTATCCCCAATCTCGAACGGCGCTGGAAGGAAACTGAATCCGCCTGGATGCGCGAGGAGATCGAGCGCTTCATGTCGGCGACGCCCTGCCCCGTCTGCAAAGGCTATCGGCTGAAGCCGGAAGCGCTGGCGGTGAAGATCGGCGGCAAGCACATCGGCGAAGTCACGGAACAGTCGATCCGCAATGCCGACAAATGGTTCACCGATCTGCCTGCGCAGCTCAACGATAAGCAGAACGAGATCGCGGTGCGCGTGCTTAAGGAAATCCGCGAGCGCCTGCGCTTTCTCAACGATGTCGGGCTCGACTATCTGACATTGTCGCGCAATTCGGGCACGCTGTCGGGCGGCGAGAGCCAGCGCATCCGCCTGGCGTCGCAGATCGGCTCGGGTCTGACCGGCGTGCTTTACGTGCTGGACGAGCCGTCGATCGGCCTGCATCAGCGCGACAACACGCGCCTCCTCGATACGCTCAAGCACCTTCGCGACATCGGCAACACCGTCATCGTCGTCGAACATGACGAGGATGCCATCCTGCATGCCGACTATGTCGTCGACATGGGGCCGGCCGCTGGCATCCATGGCGGCGAGATCATCGCCCAGGGCACGCCGCAGCAGGTGATGGCCAACCCCAATTCGATCACCGGCAAATATCTGTCGGGCGCGCTTGAAGTGGCCACCCCCGGGGTCCGGCGTGAGGCGAAAAAGAACCGGCGCCTGAAAATCGTCGGCGCGCGCGGCAACAATCTGAAGAATGTCACCGCCGAGATCCCGCTCGGCACCTTCACCGCTGTCACCGGCGTGTCGGGCGGCGGCAAGTCGACCTTCCTGATCGAGACGCTGTTCAAGGCGGCCTCGCGCCGCATCATGGGGTCGCGCGAACATCCGGCCGAGCATGACCGCATCGAGGGTCTGGAATTCCTCGACAAGGTCATCGACATCGACCAGTCGCCGATCGGTCGCACGCCGCGTTCGAACCCCGCCACCTATACCGGCGCCTTCACGCCGATCCGCGACTGGTTCGCCGGCCTGCCCGAAGCCAAGGCGCGCGGCTACCAGCCGGGACGCTTCTCGTTCAACGTCAAGGGTGGCCGCTGCGAGGCCTGCCAGGGCGACGGCGTCATCAAGATCGAGATGCACTTTTTGCCCGACGTCTACGTCACCTGCGACGTCTGCCACGGCAAGCGCTACAACAGGGAGACGCTCGACGTCCTGTTCAAGGGCAAGTCGATCGCCGACGTGCTCGACATGACCGTCGAGGAAGGCGTCGATTTCTTCGCCGCCGTGCCCGGCGTGCGCGACAAGCTCGATACGCTGAAGCAGGTCGGCCTCGGCTACATCCATATCGGCCAGCAGGCGACGACGCTGTCCGGCGGCGAGGCGCAGCGCATCAAGCTCGCCAAGGAACTGTCGCGCAAGGCGACCGGCAAGACGCTCTACATCCTCGACGAGCCGACCACCGGCCTGCATTTCCACGACGTCGCCAAACTCCTGGAAGTGCTGCACGAACTGGTCGACCAGGGCAACACGGTGGTGGTCATCGAGCACAATCTCGAAGTGATCAAAACCGCAGACTGGGTGCTCGACCTTGGCCCCGAAGGCGGCGACGGCGGCGGCGAACTGGTTGCCCAGGGTACACCGGAAGCGATCGTGCGTGAGAAGCGCAGCTACACCGGCCAGTTCCTCAAGGAGCTGTTGGAGCGGCGCCCCGGAGGCAAGCGCGAAGCGGCGGAGTGATGGCTGGGGATGGTCTCATCACGGTTCAGAGCCGCTTTGGCGTGACCGAAACCATCGACCGCCTTGCTGAGGTGGTCAAGCGTGCCGGCCTAGTCGTCTTCGCGCGCATCGATCATGCCGCCGGCGCACGTGATGTCGGCGCTGCGTTGCGGCCAACCGAACTGCTGATCTTCGGCAACCCCAGAGGTGGCACCCCTCTCATGCAGGACAGTCAGCTTGCCGGCATCGATCTGCCCGTCAAGGCGCTGGGCTGGGAAGATGAACAAGGCAATGCCTGGCTGTCCTACAACGATCCGCACTGGATCGCCGGTCGCCACGGCCTGGGCGATGTCAGCCGCGCTGCAGTCGCGGCGATTGCCACAGGCATGGAGAAGGTGATCGCCGCTGCTGCTGGAATGGATCAGTCATGAGACTTGCCCGCCCTGAAGATCTTGCTGCGATCGTCGCGCTGACGGAAGCCGCCTACGCCCCCTACAACGCCATACTCGACGCACCGCCGATCCCGGTGACCGAAGACTACGCGCCGCGCATCGCGAACGGCGAGGTCTGGCTGCTGGAGAGCGGCGGCGAACCTGCCGGAGTGCTCACACTGGAGCGGCATGCGGATCACGCGATGATCTTCTCCGTCGCTGTGTCGCCCGCCTTCCAGGGCAAGGGTTTTGGCACAGAGCTGCTCAATCACGCGGATCAACAGACGCGCTTGTGGGGCCTGCCGGAGATACGGCTCTACACCAATGCGAAAATGGAGCGGAACATCGCGCTCTATCTCGCCTACGGTTATCGCGAAACGGGTCGCCGGCCCAACCCCTACCGGCCAGGATGGGTGCTGGTCGACATGGCAAAACCGGTCGACGAGACCACGACAGCCTGATTTTCTGAACGCGGCCAGACTTCTGAATTTGGCCAGACACCGCACTCGGGAGGACGATAATGAGCAAATCGGGAACAATCCGCTCCGGCATGGGCGGCTGGACCTTCGAGCCCTGGGACACGTCCTTCTATCCGGACAAATTGTCGAAGGCCAAGCAACTGCACTACGCCAGCCGGCAGGTGCCGAGCATCGAGGTCAACGGCACCTACTACTCCAGCTTCAAGGAGCCGACCTTCGTCAAATGGGCAAGCGAGGCGCCGGACGGTTTCGTCTATTCGCTGAAGGGCAACCGCTTCGTCACCAACCGTCGCGTGCTGGGCGAAGCCGGGGAATCGATGATGCGCTTCCTCGGTTCCGGCGTTGCCGCGCTCGGCGACAAGCTCGGCCCGATCCTGTGGCAGTTCGCGCCGACGAAAAAGTTCGATCCGGACGATTTCGAAGCCTTTTTGAAACTGCTGCCGGAGAAACAGGATGGTGTCGCACTGCGTCACGCGCTGGAAGTGCGCAACGACAGTTTCATCGTGCCGGAATTCGCGGCGCTTGCCCGCAAATACAAGGCGGCGATCGTCTATGCCGACCATGCCAAATATCCTGATATCGCCGACATCACCGGCGACTTCGTCTACGCACGGCTGCAGACCGGCTCGGACGACAATCCCGATTGCTACACGCCGAAGGGCCTCGACGAATGGGCGGTGCGGGCAAAGACATGGGCGGAAGGCGAGCAGCCGGCCGATTTGCGGCGCGCCGATCCCGCCACCGACGCGCCTGTGCAGCCGCGCGATGTGTTCGTCTACTTCATCACCGAAGGCAAGGCGCGCGCACCGTTCGGGGCGATGGCGCTGATGAAGCGGGTAGCCGGCTGACAAGCATCCGTTGTTGTTCGGCTACATGCTGTAAGCGCATCATCTATGCGTTTTGCGCGTAGCAAAGCGCCTATTCCTGGGCATCTTCGCCACGATCGTAACCATATCGACACTTCCTTGCTGCATGAATGCGGCGACGCCAAGCCGCACAGCTTGAGCCGCCGCCGGCAGGGAAAGAGGGGCATGTCGCTCGACTACACTTCACTTCTGCTGGCCGTCGGTTTCTCCGCCGCTTGCCTGAGCCTGACGTTGTTCGGCATGTGGCTGACCGCCCGCACGGAGCGGTTCCTGCTGACATGGGCGATCAGCCTGGTGTTCGTGGTCGGCGATATCTTTGTCTATGACGCCTATATCGACATGCCCGGGCGCTTGCTCGGCATCGCCACCCTTGCCCTTTTGCTGCTCGGTTTCTCGACCATGCTGGGTGCGGCCTACCAGTTCAGAACCGGCGGCTCGCCGCTGCCGCGAGCACTGTTGGGCTGTGTTTCACTGGCAGTGACGCTGCCTCCCATGGCTCTGGGCTATGATGGCCTTGGCTTCATGTTCGAGAACCTGTTCGCCGCCTTGCTCCTGTTCGCGACGGCATTCGAATACTGGCGCGGCCGCGACGAAGCCCCTGCCCTGACGGTCGGCATCACCGCGCTCTACTCGGCCACTGCCGTTTCCTTCATGCTGTGCGCGGCGGTCCTGGCATGGGACGGCAAGCTGGTGCTCGGCCATGCACCAAGCAACTGGGCCGAGGAACTGAGCCTCATTGTCGTCATCGCCAGTATGACGGGTATTGGCGCCCTGTCACTTGCGCTCAACCAGGGGCGTCTGGCGAGGCATCACCGCCGCAACGCGCTCACCGATCCCTTGACCGGCCTGCTCAACCGGCGCGCGCTGTTCGACATGCATGGCCATCTCCCGGTCGGCGCCTTCACCGCCGTGGTCGTCTTCGATCTCGACAATTTCAAAACCATCAACGACGAGTTCGGCCACGCGGCGGGCGACGAGGTGCTGAAGGTGTTTGCGAGCGAACTCGCCGGTAATCTGCGCCAGACCGACGTTGCCGCGCGCATGGGCGGCGAGGAATTCGCGCTGGTATTGAAGCGCACCTTGCCGGAAGCGGTCGAGGACGCGGCAGAGCGCATCCGGACCGCCTTCGCGACACGCCTGATAGAAACCGAAACCGGCTCACTGACGTGCACGGTCAGCGCCGGTTTTGCATTCGGCAGCAAAGAGGGGCTCAGCTTCGACAAGGTGCTCAGTGCCGCCGACAAGGCGCTCTACGACGCCAAGCGCGGCGGTCGCAACCGCGTCACCGCCTCTCCGTTCCGGCGCGCGAGCTGACCGCGCGTATCATGCCGAGCTGTGACCATTGGATGGGCGAAAGCGGCTCCAATGCATGTCGCCCAAAAGTGGCCCCGGTAGAACGACATGCATGAAATCAAGGACCTAAAGCGCGTCGCAGGAATCCATTCAGACGCGACGCGCTTTAGGCCGCCATCACGATTTCATTGAAAGTATCGAGGTCGACGTAGAACACCTTGGTGATCTCCTCGATCAGGTCGTCGTATTCGCAGCCCTGTGACCTCAAAATGTTGATGGCCGCGATGATGTCGACCCGTTCGGTAAGCCGCCGCTTCTGGTAGTCCTCGACGAAACGTTCCATGGCTGTCCCTTAGCCTGTGTGCCCAAACGCGTTTGAACGACAAAGATCGCAGGAGGGAAGCTAGGAAGCCTTGCTTGCGTGGAACTTGCCGGCCTTCGCCGCGCCCTCGATCTGCGATAACCAGACTGATACGGAAGCGGCCGACTCACAAAGCCAACAAAAGACTAGCATGCCGCCTCTGGCGCGCCAGAGATGCGGATCGCTGGATGAAAGAATATTGGACTTGCCAAGGACTTTGGATCGTCAGCTGAAGTCCAGCACCGATTCTAGACGGTAAGGAACTTTCGTACATCAGCCCGGTCTAGATCTTCCGCCGGGCCAGTATGGACGATCTGGCCCCGGTCCATGATGTTGACCTCGTCGGCAAGCTCGCGGCAGAAGTCGAGATATTGTTCGACCAGCAGCACCGCGATACCAGCCTGGTCGCGCAAATAGCGGATGGCGCGGCCGATGTCCTTGATGATCGACGGCTGGATGCCTTCGGTGGGCTCATCCAGCACCAGCAGCTTCGGCCGCATCACCAGCGCCCTGCCGATGGCGAGCTGCTGCTGCTGACCGCCCGAAAGGTCGCCGCCGCGGCGGCCAAGCATCTGCTTCAGCACCGGAAACAGCTCGAAGACATGCGCCGGCACGTTGCGGTCGGCACGCTTCAATGGCGCAAAGCCGGATTCCAGGTTTTCGCGCACCGTGAGCAGGGGAAAGATCTCCCTGCCCTGCGGCACGAATGCGATGCCCGACCGGGCGCGGTCATACGCCGCGCTCCGGTCGAGCGCCTTCCCCTCGAAGGCAACGCTTCCGCTCGTCAGCCGGTGGTGGCCGACGATCGATCTCATCAAACTGGTCTTGCCGACGCCGTTGCGGCCGAGCACACAAGTGATCTTGCCGGCGCCCGCCTTCAGCGAAACGCCGCGCAGCGCCTGGGCGGCGCCGTAGTGGAGCGTGGCGTTGGAAACTTCGAGCATGTCAGCGCCTTCTCCAGAACCGGAGAAACGACAGATCGAAGCGATGAAATTGCACCCGCCAGATCATGCTCATCTCCCCAGATAGACTTCGACGACACGTTCGTCGGCTGAGACGAAATCGAGCGTGCCTTCCGACAGCACCGAGCCTTCGTGCAGGCAGGTGACCTTGACGCCGAGTTCGCGCACGAAATGCATGTCGTGCTCGACGACGATGACCGAATGGTCGCGCGCAATGTCCTTGAGCAGCCGCGCGGTCTCTTCGGTTTCCGCATCGGTCATGCCCGCGACCGGCTCGTCGACCAAAAGCAATTTCGGGTCCTGCGCCAGAAGCATGCCGATCTCCAGCCACTGTTTCTGGCCGTGACTGAGATTGGCGGCCAGCTCGTGGCGCTTGTCGCCCAGCCGGATGACGCCGAGAATGTCGTCGATCTGCCGCGCCTCGGCCGCAGAGCGACGGTGGAACAGCGCCGGGAAGATCGAACGCGGCCCCTTCAGCGCCAGCATGAGATTGTCCTCGATCGTATGGCTTTCGAAGACCGTCGGCTTCTGGAATTTGCGGCCGATGCCCATCATGGCGATCTCGGCCTCGTCATGCCTGGTGAGATCCACCTGGCCGTCGAAGAACACTTCGCCCTCGTCGGGCCGCGTCTTGCCGGTGACGATGTCCATCATCGTCGTCTTGCCGGCGCCGTTGGGGCCGATGATGGCGCGCATCTCGCCCTTGTCGAGCACCAGCGACAGATTGTTGATGGCGCGAAAACCGTCGAAGGAGACCGAGACGCCGTCGAGATAGAGGATGGTGTTCGACTTGCTCATGGTCGCTACTCCGCCGCCTGCGGTTCAGGGTCGGACAAGGACCACTCGCCCGGATTCCTCGCCGGCGAGCGAGCGGGCCTCGAGGTCGCGGACGCCACTACGACCTTGGTGCCGGCCTCTTCAGCGACGGAGGCCGCCCGCAGCGCCTTCGCATTGCCGCGCCAGCTGTCCCACATGCCGATGATGCCCTTCGGCAAGAGCAAGGTGACGGCGACGAACAGGCCGCCGAGCGCAAACAGCCACAATTCCGGCAGCACGCCGGTGAACCAGGATTTGCCGGCATTGACCAGCAGCGCGCCGATGATCGGCCCGACGATGGTGCCGCGCCCGCCGACGGCGGCCCAGATCACCACCTCGATCGAATTGGACGGTTCGAACTCACCGGGATTGATGATGCCGACCTGCGGCACGTAAAGCGCGCCGGCAATGCCGGCCATGACGGCCGAGACGGTGAAGGCGAACAGTTTCACATTCTCCGCCCGCCAGCCGAGGAAGCGCGTGCGGCTTTCGGCGTCACGCACCGCCATCAGGAGCTTACCGTATTTGGAGCCGACGATCGCCCAGGTGATGAACACGGCGAGCGCCAGCATCACCGCGCTGGCGGCGAACAGCGCCGAACGCGTTGCGTCGGCCTGAACGTTGAAGCCCAGAATGTCCTTAAAATCTGTCAGGCCGTTATTGCCGCCGAAACCCATATCGTTGCGGAAGAAGGCCAGCAGCAGCGCATAGGTCATCGCCTGGGTGATGATGGAGAGATAGACGCCGGTGACGCGGCTGCGGAAGGCGAACCAGCCGAAGACGAAGGCGAGCAGGCCGGGCACCGCCAGCACCATGATCGCCGCAAACCAGAAATGGTCGAAGCCATGCCAGAACCACGGCAATTCCTTGTAGTTCAGGAACACCATGAAATCGGGCAGGATCGGGTTGCCATAGACACCGCGCGAGCCGATCTGGCGCATCAGATACATGCCCATCGCATAGCCGCCGAGCGCGAAGAAGGCGCCGTGGCCGAGCGAAAGTATGCCGCAATAGCCCCAGACCAGGTCGAGGGAGAGCGCCAGCAGCGCATAGCAGAGATATTTGCCGGTCAGCGCCACGATATAGGCCGGGACGTAGAGGGCGCTGGTTGGCGATACCGCAAGGTTGAGCAGCGGCACGACAATCGCCGCGGCCAACAGGATGAAGATGGTGATGGCGATGCGGCGGTCGGCGCCGGCGGCGAAGAAGCGTCCCGTGATCATGCTTCCACCGCCCTGCCCTTGAGCGCGAACAGCCCGCGCGGGCGCTTCTGGATGAACAGGATGATCAGCACCAGCACGACGATCTTGCCAAGCACCGCGCCAGCGTAAGGCTCGAGGAACTTGTTGACGATGCCAAGCGAAAACGCACCGACCAGCGTGCCCCAGAGATTGCCGACGCCGCCGAAGACGACGACCATGAAGCTGTCGATGATGTAGCCGCGGCCGAGATTGGGCGAGACATTGTCGATTTGGCTGAGCGCGACACCGGCGATGCCGGCAATGCCGGATCCGAGCGCGAAGGTCAGCGCATCGACCCACGGCGTCCTGATGCCCATCGAGGCAGCCATGCGGCGGTTGGCGGTGACGGCGCGCATCTGCAGGCCCCAGGGCGTGCGCTTCATCACATAGAGCAGGACGCCGAAGACGGTGAGCGCGAAGACCAAGATCCACAGCCGGTTCCAGGTAATGGCCAGCTGGCCGATATCGAACGAACCCGACATCCAGGAGGGGTTGCCGACCTCCTGGTTGGTAGGCCCGAAGATCGAGCGCACCGCCTGCTGCAGGATCAGCGACACGCCCCAGGTCGCCAGCAGCGTCTCCAGCGGCCGTCCGTAGAGGAAGCGGATGACGCCGCGTTCGATGGCGAGGCCGACGAGGGCGGCGACCAGAAAGGCCAGCGGCAGCGCGATCACCAGCGACCAGTCGAACAGGCCGGGAAAGGATGTGCGGATCACCTGCTGGACGACGAAGGTGGTGTAGGCGCCGAGCATCACCATCTCGCCATGCGCCATGTTGATGACGCCCATGACGCCGAAGGTGATGGCAAGCCCGATCGCCGCGAGCAGCAGCACCGAGCCCAGCGAAATGCCGTACCAGATGTTCTGCCCGGCATCCCAAAGCGCCAATGTCGAATTGATGTTGGCGATCGCGGCTGTCGCGGCTTCCTTCACCGCTCCCGAGGCGTTGGCCTCGACCGAGGTGAGCAGCGAAACCGCGTCACGGTCGCCGCGCGCGCCGATCAGCGCGATGGCTGCCAGCTTGTCGGCTTCAGGCCGGTCCGAGACAAGGATCGAGGCAGCGCGGGCCTGCTCCAGCAGAGCCTTGACGCTGGCAACCGTCTCCTTGGCGATCGCCGCGTCGAGCGGTTCGATATTGGCCGCGTCGGGCGTTTTGAACATGGTGTCGGCGGCGGCGATGCGGACAGTCGGGTCCTTGGCGCCGAGCGTCAGCGTGCCCAGCGCGTCGCGGATGACGCGGCGCAGCGTGTTGTTGACCTTAATCTTGGTGATGTCGTCCTTGGCCGCCTCGCCGGATGCCTCGCCGCTCAGCGGATCGGAAAGCTGGACGCTTTCGCCGGCTTCCTTGCCGACGAAGACCACGGAATCGGCCTTGCGGATATAGAGGTTGCCGTCGGCGAGCGCAGAAAGCGGCCGTTCGACCAGGGGATCACCGGCGGCCGCCAGTTCATGGACGACAGCTCCGATCTCCGAAAAGCCCTTGGCCGTCGCGAATTTGGCGATGATGCCACGCAGGTCGGCTTCCGCCGCGCCCGAAGACGACAGCGTCGCCAGCAGGAACAGCAGTGTCAGGCCCGTGCGGATCAACGTCATCGGCTTATGTTAACCCTTGGAGGTTGAATTGGGCGTCCGGACGGTGGAGGAAACCGTCCGGACGCGCGCGGTCCGACTAGGTCAGCCCGGGTCTGACTAGTCAGCCCGGGGAGGATCAGTTCGTTCCCTTGCCGCCGCACTTGCCGGTGGCAACGTTGAAGTTGCCGCACGACAGAGGCTTGCGCCAATCGGAGATCAAATCCTTGGAGTCCGGCAGGTAGTCGGACCATTCGTCGCCCATCACCAGGCCCGGCGTGCGCGAAACCGTCTCGAACTGGCCGTCGGCCTGGATTTCGCCGATCAGCACCGGCTTCGTGATGTGATGGTTCGGCATCATCGTCGAATAGCCGCCCGTCAGGTTCGGCACCGAAACGCCAATCATGGCGTCGATGACCTTGTCGGGATCGGTGGTGCCGGCCTTCTCCACCGCCTTCACCCACATGTTGAAGCCGATATAGTGGGCTTCCATCGGGTCGTTAGTGGTGCGTTTGTCGTTCTTGATGAACTTGTGCCAGTCGGCGATGAACTTCTTGTTTTCGGGTGTGTCGACGCTCTCGAAGTAGTTCCACGCGGCGAGATGGCCGACCAGCGGTGCGGTGTCGAGACCGGCCAGCTCTTCCTCGCCGACCGAGAAGGCCATGACCGGGATATCCTCGGCCTTGATGCCCTGGTTGCCGAGTTCCTTGTAGAACGGCACGTTGGCGTCGCCGTTGACGGTCGAGACGACGGCGGTCTTCTTGCCGGCCGAACCGAACTTCTTGATCGCCGAGACTTCGGTCTGCCAGTCGGAAAAACCAAACGGCGTGTAGTTGACCATGATGTCTTCGGCCGCGACGCCCTTGGCCTTCAGATAGGCTTCGAGGATCTTGTTGGTGGTGCGCGGATAGACGTAGTCGGTGCCTTCCAGCACCCAGCGCTTCACCGAGCCGCCATCCTCGCTCATCAGATAGTCGACCGCCGGAATGGCCTGCTGGTTGGGCGCGGCGCCCGTGTAGAACACGTTGCGCTCGCTCTCCTCGCCCTCATACTGGACGGGATAGAACAGGATGTTGTCGAGCTCGGAGAACACCGGCAGCACCGATTTGCGCGACACCGAGGTCCAGCAGCCGAACACCGCCGCGACCTTATCCTTCGAAATCAGCTCGCGCGCCTTTTCGGCGAACAGCGGCCAGTTGGAAGCCGGATCGACGACGACGGCTTCAAGCTTCTTGCCGAGCAGGCCGCCCTTGGCGTTCTGCTCATCGATGAGCATCAGCATGGCGTCCTTCAGCGTCGTCTCCGAAATCGCCATCGTCCCCGACAGCGAATGGAGAATGCCGACCTTGATCGTATCGTCGGCCGCCCTGGCGGGAGCCGACATCAACAGACCGGCGGCAACCACGCTCGCCGAAAACATTTTTGTTATTGTCGAGAAATTACCCCTCATACGGAAGACTCCCAAGCTGGTTGATTGCACCGCAACGATACAATGCAACCCCCATGCCAACCGCTGACGGGGCGCTGAAAAACGGCAAATAGACCAACATTATCAGACGACTATTATATTAGATTGAACAAACATAAGAGAGCCGGTTAAGAATTGGTTGAGGGAAATTTGCGCAGCGCACACAGCATCTGCCCAAATTTTGCCCAATTTCACCAAATGCCTAGATTTTGGCCTCTGCGCGTGGGCGGGGCGACAAATGTTGCGGCCCAGCACAAGAATAGGGCAAGCTCCCTGCTCAACCGAGCGACGTCATGGCATCCCTGATTTCACGCATTTTTATCGGCACCGCGCTTCTGGCGGCAGCGACCGGCGCCGCACAGGCCGACTTCAGCGACGGCAAGATGCCTGACGGCACCTATCACTGCGAAGTCTACCTGCTCGGCATGTTCCTCGACCTCGGCGACATCACCATCAAGGGGAACGTCTATACAGGCCCTGTAACCTTCGGAACCGCCCAGCTCGCCTACAACTATCAGATGAACGCAACCGGCGAGATCACCTGGCTGGGACCGCTCGGCGGCTACACCGCCGGCGGCAACTCGCTGTCGATGACCCAGGCGACACTGGACGGCCAGAACCCACCCTCCTTCGATATCATCATGAAGCAGCCCGACGGAGCCTTCACCGCCTCGACCTGCACAAGGGGCTGAACGCCCAAAAAAGGCGCGGAACCCTGTCGGGTCCCGCGCCAGCAGGCAGTCGGGAGGTGGACTAGATGCTTCTCGCCGACATCTGGGCGGCGATGTAGTCGGCTTGGCGGATCGCCAGCGACACGATGGTCAAGGTCGGGTTTTCGGCGGCACCCGTCGTGAACTGGCTGCCGTCCGACACGAACAGGTTCTTGATGTCGTGCGTCTGGCCATGCTTGTTGACGACGCCATGCTCCGCCTTCTCGCTCATCCGGTTGGTGCCCAGATTGTGGGTCGAGGGATAGGGCGGCGTCGGGAAGGTGCGCGTCGCACCAACCGCATCGTAAAGCGCTGAAGCCTGCTTATAGGCATGGTTGCGCATCGCCGTGTCGTTCGGGTGATCGTCGAAATGCACGTCGGCGATCGGCATGCCGTGTTCGTCCTTCTCATCGGCATGCAGCGTGATGCGGTTCTCCTCGCGCGGCATGTCCTCGCCGACGATCCACAGGCCGGCCATATTGTCATAGTGATCGAGCGCGGTAGTGAAGGAGCGCCCCCAGCCGCCAGGGTTGAGGAAAGCCGCCATGAACGGCAATCCAAGCGACAGCGTCTCGAACTCGTAGCCGCCGACGAAGCCACGTGACGGATCATGCCGCGCCTCGTCGCGGATGATGCCGGCCATGGTGGTGCCGCGATACATGTGCACCGGTTTGTCGAAGACGGCATAGACCGATCCGGTGGTGTGGCGCATGTAGTTCTTGCCCACCTGCCCTGATGAATTCGCGAGCCCATGCGGAAATTTGCTTGATTGCGAATTGAGCAGCAGGCGCGGGCTTTCGATCGAATTGCCGGCCACCGCGACGATACGGGCCTTCTGCTCCTGCAACTTGCCGTCCTTGTCGGCATAGACGACGCCGGTCACCTTTCCCTTGGCATCATGGTTGATCTTGATCACCATGGCGTTCGGCCGCACTTCGAGGTGGCCTGTCGCTTCGCCCTTGGGGATTTCGGTATAGAGGGTCGACCATTTGGCGCCCCATTTGCAGCCCTGGAAGCAGAAGCCGGTCTGCTGGCAGGAGTTGCGGTCGTCGCGTTCGACCGAGTTGATCGCCATGTTGCCGGTATGGCATTCCTTGTAGCCGAGCTTGTCGGCGCCGGCCTTCAACACCTTGAAATTGTTGTTGCCCGGCAGCCGCGGCCAGTCATTGGTGCCGGTCACGCCCATCTTGGCTTCCGCCTTGGCGTAATAAGGCTCCATCTCGGCCAGCGAAATCGGCCAGTCCAAAAGATTGGCGCCGGCCTGCTTGCCGTAAGTCGACAGCGTCTTGAACTCATGCTCCTGGAAGCGCAGCGACGCGCCGGCCCAGTGCGTGGTTGAGCCGCCGACCGATTTGACGATCCAGGCCGGCAGGTTCGGGAAATCCTTCGCCACACGCCAGTCGCCGGATGTGGTGCGCTTGTCCTTCCAGGCGAGCTGGGCGAACGATTCCCACTCGTCATTGATGAAGTCCTCATATTCGTGGCGGGCGCCCGCCTCGAGGATGACGACATCGATGCCCTTCTGCGCCAGTTCGTTGCCGAGCGTGCCGCCGCCGGCGCCCGAGCCGATGATGACGACCACGCCGTCATTCTTGAGATCAAATTGTGCTGCCACGGTTTCCTCCCATGAGATCGGTCAAAAAGCGGTTACGGACAGAGCGGCTCAGAGCCACTCGATGTCGTTGAAACCGCGCGCGATGTAGCCGCCCTTGGAGTAGGACTCGCCCTCGTAGCCGAAGATCGGCCACACCTCTTTCTGGTTGTAGAGACTGACGACGAGACCACCGCGCACCGCCTGGAAGAAAGGCGTCTTCTCGATCTCGGTGAGCAGCGCCACACGCTGCTCTTCCCAGCCGAGCCCGCGATAACCACCCTTGCCAGCCTTGCTGTCGAGATCGGCGATGCCCTTCTCGATCAGCTCCTTGTGGGCAGGATCCTTGGCGGCTGTCTCGTCATGGCCTTTGACGGCGATAGCGTAATATTTGTCCGGCACCTGGTCGTGCGGATAGATGTCGCGCGCCACTTGGATCAGTGTCGCCATCGTCTCGGGCTTCAGCGCCGAGGTTTCAAGCCCCCAGGCCTGTTCCGGGCTGATGACCGCGCTGCCGGAGATGACGAGCAACGCGCCGATGCTGCCGCGTTTGAGAAGCTCACGACGTGAAAGTCCAGGCTTTCCGTCATAGATCGTGACCATAGTTTCCTCCCTGCTTGCTGTTTGCACCCTTCGGGTGCCGTTGCTGGCGCCGCGCCGGTGCACGCGGCGGGTTGTCCCCTATTGGAAGCGCCCCCCTCGCTGCAGGACCTCGATCTTGTAGCCGTCGGGGTCCTCGATGAAGAAAAAGCGTGCGATGAGCGACCCGTCGCGGTTGAACTCGACGATCTTCTTCGGATTGAAGCCGAGCGCACCGAGCCGGTCATGTTCGCTGTCGAGATCGGCGACAGAGACGGCCAGGTGGCCATAGCCGTCGCCAAGCGCATAAGGCTCCTGCCGCCCCTTGTTGACGGTCAGCTCAACTTCGAAAGGCGTATCGGTATTGCTGAGATAGATCAGCGTGAAGGTCTCGAAATCCAGCCGCTGGGCAACCTCCAGCCCGAACGCCCTGGTGTAGAAGTCGATGGACCGGGCCTCGTCGATAACCCGGATCATGGTGTGGATTGCCTTCGCCAAATCAGACCCCGCAGCGTTCGTACTTTCGAAGCCGATTATGCGCGCCGGCGAAAAAAGGTGGTGGCAGCCGATTACCACGCATGCGGCTTGAAAATGGCTAGTGTCGCCCAAGATTCCAGGGAGGCCATCGCCTTAAGGACGAAAGTCTGATTGCCGTTATCGACGGTCCGGTCGAAGATGAAATCGCAGGCAGTGTTCAAAAGGCGCCGATGGCTCCGTCGACGCCCAAGACCAACAATAACGGGAGGTACCAATGTGCAGAGTGTTTGCCGCACAGGATCCGGAAGGCTATCGCCAGATCAACCGGTCGATCCGCATTGATGGACATTCGACCAGCATCCAGCTCGAGGCAACGTTCTGGACCTTGCTGGACGAAATCGCCGACAGCCAGGACCTGACGACGCCGAAATTCATCTCGAAGCTGTATGACGAAGCCATCGAGATCAACGGCGAGATACCCAATTTCGCATCCATGCTTCGCACCACCTGCGCGCTCTATCTGCGCGGCCATCGGCCCAGCGTGGACGAGCGAATGGCGTTGAAGCAGGAAGCTGCCTAGCGCCCCCCAGCGATTTCGAGCGCCAGCCGGCTCATATCGGTGAAAAGCGCCTGGCGCTCGGAATAGTCGGCCTCTTCGCCGGTAACCAGATTGTCGACAACGGTCAACAGCGACAACGCCCTCGCGCCGAAATGCGTCGCGATGCGGTAGAGCGCGCTGGTTTCCATGTCCACGGCCAGCGCTCCGAGTGCCCTTGCCTCGGCATATCGAGCGTGCGTTTCAGGATGGTAGAATATGTCGGTGCAGACTGTCAGGCCGGCATGGTGGTCAATGCCGAGTTCGGCTGCCTTGGCCAATGCGCGGGCGAGCAACGCCGGATCCGGACCGGCGTCAGCGTCATAAAGGCCAAAGACCTGGCCACTCTCCTTGTTTTCCGGCCGTGCCGATTGCGAGATCACCAGGCTGCGCAGCTTTACCTCGGCGCTCAGGCCACCGCAGGTCCCGGTGCGGATCAATGTTCGGATGCCATAATAGTCGAGCAATTCGTGGGTATAGATCAGGAACGACGAAACCCCGATACCCGTTGCCTGAATGCTGATGGGCCGGCCGCGATAAAGGCCGGTAAAGCCGAGAGCACCCCGCCTGCGATTGACGCAGCGTGGCGCTTCGAGAAATGTCTTCGCCATCCATTCGGCGCGCTGCGGGTCACCCGGCAACAGCACCGTTTCGGCGTAGTCGCCCTTGCCTGCCTCTATGTGTGGCGTCAATCGCTGCTCCCCCAAGCCCGCCTACCCTCTCGCCCGCAATCATGGCGCTGTCGGGGCGTTGTGCAAGGCAGACCACTGGAGAAAGCTAAATTAGGACTCCAGCATATCCTTGACGATCGTCGCCAGTTGCTTGAGCGAGAACGGCTTCGGCAGGAAGCCGAAATGCGCGTCGGCCGGCAAGTTCCTGGCGAAGGCGTCCTCGGCATAGCCGGACACGAACACGAACTTGATATCCGGCTGGCGCTTGCGCAACTCGCCAAGCAGGGTCGGCCCGTCCATTTCCGGCATGACCACGTCCGAAACGACGATGTCGACCTTGCCGCCCAGGGCTTCGAACACTTCCAGCGCCTCGACGCCCGAGGATGCCTCATGCACCGTATAGCCCCGAGAGGTCAGCGCACGCATGCCGCCCATGCGCACGGCATCCTCGTCCTCGACCAGCAGCACCGTGGCCGACCCCGACAGGTCCTTGGTGCTGTCGACCGGCTTGACCGGCGTGGCACTCGGGGTTTCCCCGAGTTCGGCCGCCTTCTTCGCTTCCGCGATGTGGCGCGGCAGGAAGATGCGGAAGGTCGATCCCTTGCCGACCTCGGAATCGCAGAAAATAAAGCCGCCTGTCTGCTTGATGATGCCGTAGACCATGGACAGGCCAAGGCCGGTGCCCTTGCCGACCTCCTTGGTGGTGAAGAACGGTTCGAAGATCTTCTTCAGCACGTCCGGCGCGATGCCGCTGCCGGTGTCTTCGACCTCGACCACGACATAGTCGGCCGCGGCGAGTTCGCGATAGGAGAAGATCTTGCACTCCTCGGCGGTGACGTTGCGGGTGCGCACGGTGAGATCGCCGCCAGCGGGCATCGCGTCGCGCGCATTGACCGCCAGATTGACCACCACCTGCTCGAACTGGCCGATATCGACCCTGACCGGCCACAGGTCCCGGCCGTGGTCGATCTTCAGCTTGATGTCGTTGCCGACCAGGCGGGCAAGCAGCATCCTGAGATCGGCGAGCACGTCGGTGAGGTTCAGCACTTCCGGCCGCAGCGTCTGCTTGCGCGAGAAGGCCAGCAACTGCCTGACCAGTGAAGCCGCCCGATTGGCGTTCTGCTTGATATTCATGATGTCGGGGAAGGACGGGTCCGACGGCCGGTGATTGGTCAAAAGCAGGTCCGACGCCATGATGATGGCGGTCAGCACATTGTTGAAGTCGTGGGCGATGCCGCCCGCGAGTTGCCCGACCGCCTGCATCTTTTGGCTTTGTGCCATCTGCCCTTCGAGCGCCTTCTGCTCGGTCGTCTCGACGGCGTAGACGATGGCCGATTCCTCTGCGCCCTCGCCGCCGGTGCCGTCGGCGACGGCATTGACGTAGAAACGGATATGCCGCTCCTCGTTGCCGGGCAGCACGGTGTCGATCGGCTCGATGTCGGCCTGCCGCTGCCGGGCCTTCTCGAATGCCGCGGCAAAGGCCGGCCGCTCGCGCTCATGGATCACCGTATCGAGCCGCACGCGGCGGTCCACGGCATCCCGGTCGACGACCGAGGAAAACAGCGACAGGAAGGGTGCGTTGGTGCGCAGGATGCGCCCGCTGGCATCGACACCCGCGATCGCCATCGGCGTCGAATTGAAGAAGCGGGTGAAGCGCACTTCCGAGGCGCGCAGATCGGCCGAGGCATCCTCGCCTTGCGTGCGGTTGAGCACGATCGTGCGCGTCGGACCGCCGATGCCTTCGCGGCTGGCCGAAACGCGATGCATGAAGCGCACCGGCAGCGCCTCTCCCGTCATCGTCGTCAAATCAAGATCGATGACCGCGTTGCGCGTCGTGCCGGGGTCGGCCTTGACCGAGCGCACCAAAGCCATGCCGTCGCCGGCAACGATATCCGGCAAGGTGACGGCGCCGGGCGTGAAACTGGCAAGATCGATGCCCAGCCATTCCGCGAGCGTGGCGTTAATGTAGGTGACGCGACCGTCCTGGTCGGCGGAAAAGAAGCCGGCCGGGGCGTGGTCGAGGTGATCGATGGCCTTCTGCAGGTCGAGGAAGAAACGCTCCTGCTCGGCCCGCTCCTGCGAAATGTCGGCGAGTTGCCAGGCCAGCATCGGCAGGCGCTGGCCCGGAACGTTGAAGGTCCGGGCGCGCGCCCGGTACCAGCGGGCGCCCGCTTCGGCTCCCGGCCGGATCGACTGCGCCAGCCGAAACTCGCCGTCGCCCGGCTGCCCGTCACGCAGGCCGGAGGCCAGCCGGTAAATCGTCACCGAGGCCTCGGGAACATCCGAAAGGAGCCCTTCGACCGTCTTGAGGTCGGCGGCCGAGGACGCTCCGGTCATGTCGGCATAGGCACGGTTGGCGTAGACGACGCGGCCCTTAGTGTCCGTCACCAGCAGGCCCTGCGCCATCGAATCGACGAAAGCCTTGGACAGTTCATCGCCAGTCGAGCGCGGCGTGACTTGTACGAAGCCGATCGCGGTCGCGAACAGAAAGCCGACGCCGATCATCGCGAGCACGCCCAGCATGCCGAGCAGGAAGGGATCGCCTAGGCGCTCGCGGAACAGACCGAAGACGATCGCGGCCCCCGTCAGAACGACGATGAAGATGATGAGCCGGGTGACCGCACCCGGTCGCGTGTTCTGGTCGACGATCGGTACCGGATAGAAATCGCCGCGCGCTTCCTTGGCCATATGCCCCCTGCTCGTGAAGTCCGACGTTCCGACACCCGCCCCTAATGCATGTCGCCCAAAAGTGACTTCGGTTTTGGGAAAACGACATGCACGAAAACAAGGCCCTAGAGCGCCTCGCGTGAATCCGCTTCAGCGCGACCCGCTTTAGCCGGTTGAATCACATTCTCCCAGTCCGGAAAAGGCCCGGGCGGCAAATGTCAGATAAAAATGATACCGGCCGTGTTTCAAGCTGTTCACGATGCGTGAAAGGCAACTTGCGGTGGCCAGCCGCAACGGTCTAGTGTCGCGTCTCTTTCCAAGACCGATCAGGGGAAACCAATGCAGTGGCTGGATAGCGTGGCGGGCCCTGGTTATGCGGCGGCACTCCTGTGGACCTTCGCGGCGCTGATCCTGCTGGTCATCGTGCTCGTCATCATCAGGCTGGTCCGCAACCTGACCTTCGGCACGTTCGTCGCCGGTGGCCGGAACCGTAAGACGCGGCTCGCCGTCATGGACGCCACCGCCGTCGACAGCCATCGTCGGCTGGTGCTGGTGCGCCGCGACGACATCGAACATCTGCTTCTGATCGGCGGTCCGACCGACGTAGTCGTCGAACGCGACATACGCCTTGCCGCGCCGCGCCGTCCAGCGCTGACCGGAGATGGCGGTCTGCAGCCCGTCCCGGCCACCGCGGCCCCGGCGGCAAAACCGCGGCCGCCTCAACCGGCTCCCGCACCGGCACGACCTGCGCCGCAGCCGGCGACCTCGGCGCCGCCTGCCCGCCCGCGCCCGGCAGCGCCACCACCAGCCCCAGCCCCCGCACCGAAACCGGCGCAACCCTATCAATCGACCAACGTCACGCCGCTGCCTGCCTATGGCTCCGCCAACGCCAATGCTGTCAGGCACGCGCCACCGCCACCGCAGAACAGTATCGACGACGCGCTCATGAAGGACCTGGAGGTTTCGCTCGACCAGCCGCGATCCGGTGGTCCGGTTGGCAAACCGGTGGCCAAGGCGCCGCAATCGCTCGACGATGAAATGACCAGGCTTCTGGGCGAACTTTCAAGCCAGAAGAAATGATTGCCGCCTGAGGCGCCCCGCCGGCCGGGTTTTGCTTTCGCTTGCTGCAACGGATTTGTGATACAGCCAACAAAAATGGCCGGAAAACCCGGCCATTTTTGACAATGACTTCACTTGTAACTGCCTTGAGATGCAGTCCAGAAGCAATGCGTCAGTCGTCGCGATAGACTTTTTCGCGGCGCTCATGCCGTTCCTGCGCTTCGATCGACAAGGTGGCTATCGGACGGGCGTCGAGCCGTTTCAGCGCGATCGGCTCGCCGGTTTCCTCGCAATAGCCGTAAGTGCCCTCGTCGATGCGCTGCAGCGCCGAATCGATCTTCGCGATGAGTTTGCGCTGACGGTCGCGAGCCCTGAGCTCTATGGCGCGGTCTGTTTCGGAAGAGGCGCGGTCGGCCAGGTCGGGGTGGTTGGCGTTTTCCTGCTGCAGGATTTCGAGAGTTTCGCGCGCTTCGCGCAATATGTCATTTTTCCAGGTGACGAGCTTCAGGCGGAAGTAGGATTTCTGCCGCTCGTTCATGAACGGCTCGTCTTCGGAGGGTACGTAATCGGCGGTAACGATGTCGTTCATTCGACTCACCCAAACTGCCCCAAATTTGGCGCTTATATATTCGCCGCCCGACGCCTGCACAAGCGCAATCAGTCACCGACTCACGCAATTGTTAAAGTTCCCCCGCGGCACCCATTGGAGCGAGATGTCGCTGATTCGATGGAGAAAGTGCCGCTGATTCTTTGCGCGGAAGAACAAGGGGCCATTGTGCGCGGCGCCCTTCTTGTGGCTAATCGTACCGCGGCTTCGGCATCATCGGAGGTTGGGTGAGCAGGCTCTATCTGTTGCGGCACGCCAAGGCTGGCTGGGCGCTGCCCGGCATGCGCGATTTCGATCGACCGCTTGACGCATCCGGCCGCGCCGATGCCGAGACGATGGGCGCAGCCATGCGCTCGCGTGGCTATGTCCCCGACCTGACATTGTGCTCCAACGCCCGGCGCGCCAAGGAAACGCTCGAAGGGCTGGCCGGCCAGACCGATACCGGCAAGGTCTTGTTTTTCGACACACTCTATAGCGAAGATGCGGCCGGCTATCTCCGCCTCATCCGGGAGCATGGCGGGCCAGGTTCGCTGCTGGTCATCGGTCACAACCCGATGACGGAGGATCTCGCCATGGCGGTCTCGGGCGATGGCGACGAGACGGCGCGGGCGATGCTCAACCATGGTTTCCCGACCTCGGGCCTGGCTGTCGTGCGTTTCCTGGACAATCTGACGAAAGCAGGCCAGGACACGGGCTATCTCGAAGCGTTCCTGACACCGGCCGATCTCTAACTCCCTGTTTTGGCGCAATTTCCAAGGGAAAGCGCTATGCGCTCTTCCCGGGAAAACCGCTCCACACTTTTCCTGGAATTGCTTCGGCATCGATTTCCGGCGCCATTTCAAAGCCGGGTTCCAGCGCCTATATCGGACGGACCCAAGCCTGAGAGATCACATTTTGGCATCATCGCTGACCACCTTCACCGACGAGGCAAAAATTGCCCTCGATACGCTGTCGGGACGCGCCACCGGGCTTTTTTCTCCGTCGCTGCGGCTGGGTGTTACCGGCCTTTCACGCGCCGGCAAGACGGTGTTCATTTCCGCGCTGGTGCACAATCTGATCCACGGCGGACGCCTGCCGCTGTTCGAGGCACAGAAATCCGGGCGTATCGCCCGCGCCTTCCTCGAAGAGCAGCCTGACGACGCCGTGCCGCGCTTCCAGTACGAGGATCATATCGCCGCATTGGTCAACGACCGCGCCTGGCCCGATTCCACGCGCGCCATTTCGGAACTGCGGCTGACCATCGAATATGAATCGGCCTCCGGCTGGAACCGCATGTTCTCTTCAGGCAAACTGTCGGTCGACATCGTCGATTATCCCGGCGAATGGCTGCTCGACCTGCCGCTGCTCGGCAAATCCTTCGCCGATTTTTCACACGAGGCCATGGAGATGGCCACTTTGCCGGTGCGCGAGGATCTTTCGCGGGCCTGGCGGGCGATCTCGGCGGAAATCGACCCGAATGGCGACGCCGATGAGATGACGGCACGCCGCCTCGCCGAAAGCTTCGCGGCCTATCTCAAGGCCTGCAAGCTCGACGAGCGCGCGCTTTCGACCTTGCCGCCCGGCCGTTTCCTGATGCCTGGCGACCTCGAAGGCTCGCCCGCACTGACCTTCGCGCCGCTGGCTGGCCTCGACAGGCGTCCGCGCCCGGGATCGCTGCACGCCATGATGGAAAGGCGCTACGAGGCTTACAAGACGCATGTCGTCAAACCGTTCTTCCGCGAACACATCACCCGCCTCGATCGCCAGATCGTCCTGATCGACGCCATGCAGGCGCTGAACGCCGGCCCCGGCGCCATGGCCGACCTCGAGCGTGCGGTGACCGAGATCCTGAGCTGTTTTCGCCCCGGCCGGGGTAGCTTCCTCACCGACCTGTTTTCGCGGCGCATCGATCGCATCCTGGTCGCCGCGACCAAGGCCGATCACCTGCACCATGAAAGCCATGACCGGTTGCAGGCGATCGTGCGGCGGCTGGCGGACCGTGCCGTGGCACGAGCGAACTTCACCGGCGCCGACGTCGACGTCGTCGCCATGGCGGCGGTGCGCGCGACCCGCGAAGGCACGGTCAAGCAAGGCCGTGAGACGTTGCCTGTCATCATCGGCACGCCGATCGCCGGCGAGAAGATCAACAGTGAAACGTTCGACGGAAAGACCGAAACTGCCATATTTCCCGGTGACTTACCGGAGAAGATTGATGCGGTATTCGACGTCTCCGGACCCGATCACAGGCAGGATTCCACGGACCCGGCAATCCGCTTTGTCCGGTTCCGCCCACCAAAACTCGAACGCACGGCCGAAGGCGTCACGCTGTCTCTGCCGCATATCAGACTCGACCGTGCCTTGCAGTTCCTGATCGGAGACCATCTGGCATGACCGCGCCCCGCAAACCGGCGGCCTTCCGCATCGAACCGGAAGCCGCGCCAACACAAGAGGCGTCAAAGACGCGGCAGGCCGAGCCCCCGCGCAAACCCCGCGGGCTGAAGACGGATGTCGCGCTGGTCATACCGGCGGAAGTCGACGTCTTCGACGAACCGGACATCGTGGCCGCGGAACCGCCGCCGGCGGTCGCCCCCAGGAAACGCTCGTTGTTTGGCAGCATCTTCTTCGGCGCCATCGGCGTGCTGGTTTCGCTGGCTGTCGGCCTGTGGACCGACCAGCTGGTTCGCGATCTCTTCGCCCGCGCCGAATGGCTGGGTTGGCTGGCCGCCGGCATGGCGGCGATCGCCGTATTGGCACTCGTGGTGATCCTGATTCGGGAATTCCTGGCGATCGCCCGCCTTGCCGAAGTCGAAAAACTGCAAAAACGCGCGCTCGACGCCATCGCGCGCGACGACCCCAAGGCGGCACGGTCGGTGGTCGACGAGCTTTCGGCTTTCGTCGCGGCCAAGCCCGAGACCGCGGCCGGCCGGCGTGCGCTCGCCGAACTGCGCGGCGAAATCATCGACGGCGGCAATCTGGTGCGCCTGGCCGAAGCGGAAATCCTCGGCCCCCTCGACGCCAGGGCAAAGGTGATGATTCTCGAAGCCGCCAAACGCGTCTCGCTGGTGACGGCGGTCAGCCCGCGCGCGCTCGTCGATGTCGCCTATGTCGTGTTCGAGGCCGGACGCCTCATTCGCCGTCTGTCCGAACTCTATGGCGGACGCCCGGGAACGCTGGGGTTCTTCCGCCTGGCGCGCAGCGTGCTTGCGCATCTGGCGGTCACCGGCTCGATCGCCGTCGGCGACAGTTTCGTCCAGCAGATCGTCGGCCACGGCCTGGCGGCACGGCTTTCGGCCAAGCTTGGCGAGGGCGTCGTCAACGGCATGATGACGGCGCGCATCGGCATCGCGGCGATGGAAACCGCGCGTCCCCTGCCCTTCAGCGCCGCGAAGCGTCCGGGACTGGGCGATTTCCTCTCGGCATTGACATCGTTTGCCGCGAAGAAAGACACCGAAACCACAGGCTCCGGCAAATAGCGTCCTCTTCTTCCTGACGATGAGCGGATTGCCGTTTCGAAGGCCCGCAGTGACGAAGCATTAACCAATCTTCTTCATGGTCGAACCGGTTCCAAACAGCCTCTTTGTTGCCGGGTGTCGTCGATGAAAAGCGTAATTCTGTCCAGCGTCCTGCCCCTGGCCGTTGCGATCACAGCAGTCGTCGGTCTCGCCTCGGAGGCTTCCGCCGCAGAGCCGGACAAGCAGTTCTTCCAGTCGGCCGAAGGCAAATGGGTCGGCCCGGGCGAAATCGTCGCCGGCAAGTACAAGGGCACGAAATTCAACTGCAGCTTCACCGGCTCCACGCCGGACGGCAAGATGGGCATGACTCTGGACGGCGGCTGCCGCGTCGGCATGTTCACCCAGCCGATGTCGGCCAAGATCGAGCGCAAGGGCCGCGATTACAAGGGCTCCTTCATGGGGGGCGCTGACGGTGCGGGCCTGGACATCATCGGCGGCAACGTTGTCGATGCCCGCAAGGTGGTCTTCACCATCAACCGCAATCAGCTCCGCGGCGTCATGCAAGCCCGCATTCCCGACGACAATTCGATGACGGTGACGGTTGCCGTGCGTGTCCAGGACCAACTGGTGCCGGTCATCGGCATGAGCCTGAAGCGCGTCGACGCCGTCGAAGTCGGCTCCATCGCGCCGAATTGAGCGCATTGTCGCGCCTGCCCCTAGCACATCCCCAAAAGCAAAGAGGCGGCAGCCCATCGCCACCGCCCCCTCGAACCAGCAAAAAGGCGCTTAGCCCTTGATGGCGGCCGTCACCTCGTCATACGCCTTGCAGGCGTCGGCGAGTGTCGTGGTGCCCTGGTACTTGGTTGTTACCGCCTGGACCTTGGCGGTCAGGTCAGCCGCCTTGGACGGATCCTTGGTGATCGCCTCCTGCAGTGCGGCGGCCATGTCCTGCGCCTTCTTGGTCGCGATCTCGGCCGTGCATTCCGGCGCCTTCGAGCAGGCCGAACCGGCAAGCACCGCCAGGCCGACGGCAACAAGCAAAAACTTCTTCATGTCAGTCATCTCCTCAAAAGGGCGCGACTTGATCGTCGCTCACCCTCCAATGGCCGAAGCCGAGCGTCCTTAGCCTTCGATTGTGGCAACAAGCAACGCGCGCATTGCGTAAACTTGTGTAACGCGTCTGCAATATTGGCCGGGTCGGATTCGGGCTGCTGTGTCAGCGGCGGCAAAGTTCAGTTACGCGGCTGTAGCAGCGCCAAGACGGCTGTCGATGCAGCAAGGATAGCAGTCACAGTCAAAGGCGCCGTAGGGCCGTAGGTGTCCACAACATAGCCGCCGACAACCGCGCCGACGGTGATGGCGACCTGAAAAGAGGCGACCATCAGGCTGCCCGCTGCTTCCAGCGCGTCCGGCGCGGCGCGAGACAAATTTGTCGGCAACACCACCGGCGCCATGCCGAAGGCGAAGCCCCACAGTGTCACGAAGCCAAAGGCAACGCCAATGTGCACGCCCCAAAGCACTAATGACAGCGCCGCAAACGCCATCAATGCGGCGGTAACCACGAGAGCCACGTGGATATTGGCGTCGGCCATGCGGCCACCGGCAATATTGCCGATCACTGCGGCGATGCCAAATCCGAGCAACGCCAGGGCAATTGGCCCGGTGGCAAGGAGCGTCACATGTTCGAGAAAGGGACGCACATAGACCGAGCCGGCAAAATGCCCCGTCATCAGCAAAAGGATGGCAAGCATACCAAGTTGAATGCCACGCCGCCGTGTCAGCCGAAGGACGTCCGCAAGACTATTGCTTGCCGTTGCAGGCAAAGACGGCAGGCTAAGCAACTGCAGTAGCATGGCCAGCAAGGCCAACCCTGCCGTCATGGCCATGGCGCTGCGCCAACCCAGCCAGTCGCTGATCAACGCGCCCATCGACGGTGCGGCAATGGTGGCGAGCGAGACGCCGAGGGTAACGATAGCCATGCCCCGACCTGTCGCACTGGCGCCAACCAGCCTGGCCACGACGGCGACCGAAAGCGCCCAGAAAGCGCTGAGAGCGATCCCCAGTCCGGCCCGACCCAGCAACAGCAGCCAGAAATTGGGCGCCAGCGCCGCAAGAATATTGGAAGCAACCGCTAGGGCCATAAGGCCGACCAGCACCGTCTTGCGGTTCAACCGGCCGATGAGGACATTGCTCAACATGGCCGTCACGGCGCCGACTGAAGCGGTGGCGGTGACGACCTGTCCGGCCGTTCCCTCGCTGATGCCGAGATCGCGCGCCATTGGCGTCAACAAACCTGCCGGCAGGAATTCGGCTGAGACCAGGGCAAAGCTGGTGGCGGCCAATGAAATGACTGCGAACCAGGTGGTTGCGCTCCACGCGGCCGGCGCATCGGCATCAACGCCTATCGCCGCGTCTTCAAGTTGTAATGTTGTGTCAGTCACGGAAAGATCTCCAAGGTTTGGAGATCTTCATAAACGAGTCTTTTCGGATTATATGTACCTCAAAATCCGAAATCCATGCCTATTCGTCCGGGAATTGTGCGACGCACAACGCCTGGCGAGACATTGGTGATGCGCTTGAAGGCGCGAGCGAAGGATGCCTCGGAATCATAGCCCAAGCGAGTAGCAACCTCGGCCACCGACAAACCGTTTTGCCCCAACAACTCGCGGGCAAGCTGCATGCGCAAACGGGCGAGATAGCGTGCAGCACCCTCTCCCAATACAGCGCTGAAGCGCTCGGCGAAAATCGAGCGCGATTGGCCTGCCAGGCTGGCGAGGCTTTCGAGCGTCCAGTTATGGCCGGGGTCTCTGTGCATGGCTGCCAGGGCGCGGCCAATATGGGGGTCGCGGATGGCAGCGAGCCAACCGGTGGTCGAAGCTCCCGTGCAATTGACCCAGCAGCGAATGAGCCGGGCTGTCAGCAAGTCCGCCATGCGCGACAAGATGGTGGCGCTGCCCATCTGCGGTTGCGCGGCCTCCACGGTCATGGCCGCCAGCAGAGGACCAACGACCGGATCATTGCCGGCCACGTCGCAACCCTTGATGATGGGCGGCATCAGCGTGATCAATGGATTTAACGCACAGGCGCCCAAGGCCATTGAGCCGCAGAAAAGGGTGCTTGTCGCGCCCGTGCCTTCCCGTACGACTTCGCAGACGTTGCTCCCCAACTTGGTCACCCGGCAATCATCGAGCGAGCCGCCTGCAACGTCCGGCGCGCTGGCCAGCCGATGGGCGATGCCTTGCGGCAGCAGCACCAGATCGCCATCGCGCAACTCCTGCCATCCCTGCGCTTCGGTGTGGATCCAGCATGGACCCTGACCGACAAAGTGAAAACGAAGCAGCGATTGTTGCGGGAATTCTATGCTCCAGGGATGTTGGAGCTCGCAGCGGCCATAATTGACGCCACTCAAGCGAAAGTCTTGTAGGATTTCGCTGAGCGCATCCATCGGGATATCTGGCGGAGACGGCCGGGACGAATGGTCAATCATCCTACCGATATATATACCATTCGTCCGGCAGGCAAGCGGAGACCGTAGTTCCACCAGGGGAAACGCTTCGACGGCACCCTACCCGTCCTGGCAGGCTCCCCGCCCTTGCCTCCCGCTCCAACTGCATGCAAGGAGTGCTGTCGGACATAGGGAGACTTAGGGACAAGAGGCATGGCAGCGGAAACATCAGGCAGCGATCTCATTCAGGTGGTGGCGCTGCTTGCCGCTGGGGTTGTCGCCGTCCCCATCTTCAAGCGCATGGGCCTCGGCTCCATCCTAGGCTATCTGGCCGCCGGCGTGGTGATCGGCCCGTTTGGTCTTCGCATCTTTTCCGAATCGGGCGCCATCCTCCACGTCGCCGAACTCGGCGTCGTCATGTTCCTGTTCATCATCGGGCTGGAAATGCAGCCGTCGCGGCTTTGGGGCCTGCGGCGCGAAATCTTCGGGCTCGGTGCGCTCCAGGTCGGGGTCTGCGCGGTCCTGTTGACCGGCGTGGGAATGGCCGGCGGTTTTCCGGTCTCGCAATCCTTCGTCGCCGGGGCTGGTTTCGTGCTGACCTCTACGGCGATCGTCATGCAACTTCTCGAGGAACGCGGCGAAATCGCCTCGCCGAAAGGTCAGCGCATCGTCTCCATCCTGCTGCTGGAAGATCTGGCCATCGTGCCGCTGCTGGCCCTGATCGCGTTCCTGGCGCCGGGCGGCGCCGACACCAGCCTGTCGGAAAGGCTGACCGAGGTCGGCATCGGCCTTGCCGCGATCGTCGGACTGGTGCTGGCGGGGCGCTATCTGCTCAACCCGTTCTTCCGCATCCTGGCGGATGCCCGTGCCCGTGAGGTGATGACGGCCGCGGCACTGCTCGTGGTGCTTGGATCGGCGCTCGCCATGCAGCTCAGCGGCCTGTCGATGGCGATGGGCGCCTTCCTGGCCGGCGTGCTTCTGTCCGAATCGACCTTCCGCCATCAACTGGAAGCAGACATCGAGCCGTTCCGCGGCATCCTGCTCGGCCTGTTCTTCCTTGCGGTCGGCATGTCGCTCGACCTGCATGTGGTCGCCGCGAACTGGAAGCTGATCGCGGTCTATGTCGTCGCCTACATGGTCATGAAGGCGCTTGGCATCTACATCGTCGCCCGCATCCTCAAGACCGGCCATCGTGAAGCGTTGGAACGCGCGGTCTTCATGGCGCAAGGCGGCGAATTCGCCTTCGTCCTCTACTCCGCCGCCGCTGCCGTCGGCATCATCGACAACCAGGCCAACGCGACGCTGACGGCGATCGTCATCATCTCCATGGTGCTGACACCGCTGGCGATCATCGCCTTGCGCTATGTCACCCCGCGCGACGAGCAGTCGCTCGACGGCGTCGATGTCGCCGACGGACTGACCGGCAGCGTGCTGATCATCGGTTTCGGCCGCTTCGGCCAGATCGCCAGCCAGCCGCTGCTGCTGCGCGGCATCGATGTGTCGATCATCGACAACGATGTCGAGATGATCCAGGCGGCGGCGGATTTCGGCTTCAAGGTCTATTATGGCGACGGCACCCGGCTGGATATCCTGCACGCGGCCGGCGCCGGCCGGGCGCGCGCCGTGCTGATCTGCGTCGACAAGGCCGATGCGGCCGTTCGCATCGCCCAGTTGATCAAGGCCGAATTTCCGCTGCTCACCGTGCTTGCCCGGGCTTTCGACCGCGGCACCGCGCTGCAGCTCATTCGCGCCGGCGTCGACTATCAGCTGCGCGAGACCTTCGAATCGGCACTGGTTTTCGGCGGCTCGGCCTTGGAATCGCTTGGCGTTGATCCCGAAGACGTGGCGGAAACGATCGAGGACGTCAGGCGTCGTGACACCGACCGTTTCGAAACCCAGCTCGCCGAAGGCATTCGCGCCGGCCAGCGCTTCCTGCGGGGCAATATCGGCACGCCGATTCCGACACCGCTCTCCACGCCGCGCCGCCCCGGTCAGGCCCTCAACGAGGAGACGGCCGGCGTTCTGCACAAATCCGAAACAGCCGATTGAACCAAGGAATCATGCATGGAATTGGACAGCAGAGCCCTGTCGGTCACCAAATTCTGGCGCGACGCCGGCGAGGATGCATGGTTTGAGAAGAGCGACGCTTTCGATGCCGATTTCCGCGATCGCTTTCTTGATTTGCACTACGCCGCCGCGCGGCGTGAATGCGACGCCTGGTCGGACCATGCCGAAGGTTCGTTGGCGCTGATGATCCTGCTCGACCAGTTTCCGCGCAATTGCTTTCGCGGCACCGGCCACATGTATGCCACCGACCCGCTGGCGAAGCATTTTGCTCAAAAAGCGGTCGCTGCCGGGCATGACCTCGCGCTGGAACCGGAAGTCCGCGTGTTCCTGTATTTGCCGTTCGAACATGCCGAAAACCTTGCCGACCAGGACATTTCGGTCGAGCTGCACACCGCCAGGGCCGAGTTCAACCTGAAATACGCACTGGAGCATCGCGACATCATCAAGCGCTTCGGGCGGTTTCCGCATCGCAACAGGATGCTTGGCCGCGAGACGACACCACAGGAGCAGGCGTTTCTCGACGAAGGCGGATTTTCCGGCTGATCGTTACGTCAGCCACCAATCCCGGCCGGACGGCAATCGCTCGATTCCGGCGGCGTCGACGGCGCCGAGCCGTTCCGATACGCTTCGCCCGCCGACGGCAAGATCCGGCGCGATTTCGGCCAGCGGCGCCAGCACGAAGGCGCGCTCCAGCATGCGTGGGTGCGGCACTTCCAGACCGGTCTCATGGATGACGCGGTCACCGAACACCAGAATGTCGATATCGATCAGGCGCGGCCCCCAGCGCTCCTCGCGCACCCGCTTCAGTTTCCGCTCGGCGTCGAGGCAGAGGTCAAGCAGCGCCCGCGGCGAGAGCCGGGTCGACAGTTCGGCAGCGGCGTTGAGGAAATCCGGCTGATCGAGCTTGCCCCAGGGCGGCGTGCGGTAGAGCGACGAAACGGCGGTGACGCGCGTTTCCGCATCGGCGTCGAGAATGCGCAGCGCCGCCGCCATCGAGGCCGCCGGATCGCCCAGATTGCCGCCGAGGCTGAGGTAGACGGTGTTACTCGGGCCAGACAACGGTCACCTCGACATAATCGAGCACGCCAGGCACCGGCGCGTTCGGCTTGCGCACGGTGATTTCGGCCCTTTTGATCTGCGGAAACCGCTCCGTCAGCGCCTTTGCCACTTCCATGGCCAGGGCCTCGATCAGGAAACGCCGTTCGCCGGTGATGATCTTCTCGATCACCGTGAAGGCAATGCCGTAGTTGACGGTTTCCTCGATGGCGTCGTCGACAAGCGCGCGCCCGGGTTCGACCGACAGCACCGCGTCGACATAGAAACGCTGGCCGAGCGCCTCCTCCTCGTCGAGCACGCCATGCCGGGCAAAGAAGGCGCAGTTCTTCAGGCGGATGACATACATGGCTCAGCGTCCCGATCGGTCGTTTTCAAGCGCCAGCATAGCATCCGCCATAGCCAGCGCGTCCACGTTGATTGCGACATCATGGACGCGAAACAGATGCGCGCCCTTGAGCCTGAGAATGACGCTGGTCGCCGCCGTTCCGGCAGCCCGGTCTGCCGCATCGCGGCCGGTAACGGTGCCGATGAAGCGTTTTCGCGAGGTGCCTGCCATCAGCGGAAAGCCTAGCGCATGGAGCTCGGAAAACCGCGCCATCAGCTCGAGATTTTCCTGCGCCGTCTCCTTGGCGAAGCCGAAACCGGGATCGAGCACGATGCGATCATCGGCAATGCCGTTGCGGCGGGCGACCTCCAGCGATCTCTCCAGGAACGCAAACTGGTCTGCGATCACGTCGGGCAGCTTCTCGCGATCCCGCCCGGTATGCATGATGATGAGCCCGGCTCCGGTTTCGGCGGCGACCCGCGCGATGTCGGGCTCGCGCTGGAGGCCCCAGACATCGTTGACGATATGCGCGCCGGCAGCCACGGCCAGCCGCGCGGTTTCGGCGCGATAGGTGTCGACCGAAATCAGCACGTCACCGGAGCGCGCCAACGCCTCGATCACCGGCAGGATACGTGCCTGTTCCTCGCTGGCCGAGATCGCGGCGGCGCCCGGCCGGGTCGATTCTCCACCGACATCGATGATCCGTGCCCCTTCCCCGATCATGCGGCGCGCCTGGGCCAGCGCCGCTTCGGGCGCATCGAACAGTCCGCCGTCGGAAAAGCTGTCGGGGGTGACGTTGAGGACGCCGACGACCACGGCCTTGCCGCCAAGGTCGAGATGACGTCCATGCGCCAGCTGCCATCGCCTCGCCGTCATTGCTCATCAACCATGGGCTCATCAACGATGTGTGATCCGCAAAGGATCAATTCCGTTGCGCCGGCAACGGCCGTAAAGCAAGGTGGGTAAAGAGGCAATATGATGAAACGATCCCTGCTTTGCGCGCTGCTGCTTGCCATGACCGCTGTTCCGGCGGGCGCGGCCAATCTCGTCAAGACATACAGCTACTTTTCCATTGGCGGCAGCACGCTCGAAGACATCGAGAAGCAGCTCTCCAAACACGGGCCGCAGGTCAAAAGCACGGGCTCGCGCCACCCCGGCGCCACCCAGATGGCCTTCACCACCCGTATCAGCTACGCCACGCAGGCTGGCTCCTGCCGGATCGCCGACGCCGCCGTGACGGTCAAGGTCAAGGTGATCCTTCCGGAATGGCGCCGCCCGCGCAAGGCGGATCCCGACGTGAAGCTGTTCTGGGACACGCTGTCGGCCGACATCAAGCGCCATGAAGAACGCCATGTCGAGATCGCCAAGAACTATGGCCGCGAGCTGGAAAACGCGCTGAAGGCGACCTACCCGCGGACGGATTGCGATACGGCCAAGGCCAAGGCGGCCGAGATCACCGCCGCCATTCTCGCCAGGCACGACCGCGCCCAGGTGCAGTTCGATCGCGTCGAGAGCGTCAATTTCGAAAGCCGTATCCTGCGGCTCATGCGCTACCGCATCCAGCGCATCGAGAACGGTCGGCTGCCGCCGCCGGCCTGAATTTCATCGGCGCGCGCGATGGCGCCGACGCAAGCCAACCGGGCCGAAGCGTAGTGCCAGCGTCGAAAAATTTTCGAACGGCAGTCGAAATCGGCCTAAACGGAACGACATATCACGGGTTGGCAAGGCGCAACCCTCAAGGCACGAGCACCACGACCGATCGCGCGGCGAACGCATCAAGCAAGCCCAATCGTCGACCCGGATCGCGCGCAAAGCATATGGATAATACTATGGACCAGGCTGTCGACAAGCAGACCATGGCGGCCGACGCCACGCCGCTGACCGAAAGCGAGAAGAACGCCATCATCGGCGGCGTTCTTCTGTCCATGCTGTTAGCGGCGCTCGACCAGACCATTATCGCACCCGCCATGCCGACCATCGCGCGAGCACTCGGCCACGCCGAGTATCTCCCCTGGATGGTCACTGGCTATCTCCTGACCGCCACCGCCGTGGCACCGCTCTACGGCAAGATTTCCGACGTCTATGGCCGCCGCCCTACCGTTTACGCAGCGATCCTCATCTTCCTCGCCGGATCGCTGGTCAGCGCCATGGCCCCCAACATGTTCGTGCTGGTGATAGGGCGCGCGATCCAGGGTGCGGGCGGCGGCGGCCTGTTTGCGCTGGCGCAAACCGTGATCGGCGACCTCGTGCCGCCGCGCGAACGCGCACGCTACGCGGCCTGGGTCTCTGGCACCTGGGCCGTCGCCAGCATTGCAGGGCCACTGCTGGGCGGCACCTTTGCCGAGCATCTGCACTGGTCGCTGATCTTCTGGATCAACATTCCGCTTGGGCTGGTGGCCATGGCCATCATCAACAAGCCACTGAAGAAGCTGCCGATCGCGGCCAAACATCACCGTATCGACGGGTTGGGCGCCGTGCTTCTGGTTATCGCCACGGCACTTCTGCTTCTGGCGCTCAACTGGGGCGGCAGCACCTATCCCTGGTTTTCGGGCGAAATTCTCGGCCTGGTGACCGGGTCGGCCGTGTTCTGGGCCCTGTTCGCACTGAGGCTGCTGAGGGCCGCCGAACCGTTGATCTCGCTTGAAGTGTTGGGCAACCCGATCGTGCTCGCCGGTGCGCTGTCGATGTTCCTGCTGCAGGCCGCCAATATCGGCGCTTCGGTCTACCTGCCGGTCTATCTACAAACCGTGATCGGGCTCTCCGTCAGTGAATCGGGACTGGCCATGCTCGGCCTTTTGCTCGGCACGGTCGCCGGTGCCGCCTCCAGCGGCCGTCTGATCCCCCGCTTCGTGCACTACAAGCGTATCGCCATGATCGGCATCGCTTTGGCCATTGTCAGCATCGGCGTGCTTAGTGCCATTGCCGGACACGCCTCGCTGCTCGAGGTCGAGATCCTGACCACCCTGATCGGCCTGGGCAGCGGAACGACATTCCCCGTCGCGACCGTCTCTGTCCAGAACGCCGTCGATCGAACCCATCTCGGGGTCGCGACCGGCGTGCTGACCTTCTTGCGCACACTGGGTGGCGCGCTGGGCGTCGCCCTGCTCGGTGCGGTGGCGCTGGGCTATGGCCTGCCGCTCTCCGCCGAGGGCTCGCAGACACATATCCAGCTGACGTCAGCCTTGCCGTTCGTGATGATCTTCATCACCGCCGGCATCACCCTGGGGCTGGCGCTTGTCGCAATGATGCTGATGCCGGAAAAGGCGCTGCGCGGACGCGACGAGGCTGTCGCGCCCGTCATCGCGGAATAGAAGCGCTCTTTACTCCACCACGCCGAGCTTCTTCTGCAGGCTGGTCGACGAGGTTGTGTACTGGAACACGATCCGCTCACCCGGGCTGACGATGCGCTTGGCGGCCTGCGCCATAAGCGCCACCTCATGAAAACCTGACAGGATCAGCTTCAGCTTGCCCGGATACCAGTTGATGTCGCCGACGGCAAAAATGCCGGGCACCGAGGTCTGGAACTTCTCGGTGTCGACCGGGATCAGGTTCTCGTGGAGATTGAGCCCCCATTCCGCGATCGGCCCGAGCTTCATGGTCAGGCCGAAGAAGGGCAGCATGCGGGTGCATGGCACTTCGATATCACCTTCCGGACCACCCTTGATGGTGGCCGATGACAGCTGGCCGTCGGCGCCGGTCAGGCCGGTCACCTGCCCGACCCTGAATGCCAGCTGCTTCATCTCCTGCATGGCATACATTTTGTTGACGCTGTCGGGCGCCGCGCGGAATTCAGGGCGCCGATGAACGAGCGTCACGCTCTTGGCCACCGGCTGCAGGTTGAGCGTCCAGTCGAGCGCCGAATCGCCGCCACCGACGATGACAAGGTCGTGGCCGCGAAAATCCTCGATCCGGCGCACCGAATAGAAGACGCTCTTGCCCTCATAGGGCTCGATGCCCGGGATCGGCGGGCGTTTCGGCTGGAACGAGCCGCCGCCGGCGGCGATCACCACCACCTTTGCCTCGAACACCTCGTTCTCGTCCGTGATGACGCGAAAGCCGCCGTCCTCCAGTTTCTCGAGGCTGGAGACCATGCGGTTGTAGGTGAAGTCAGGCTTGAACGGATGGATCTGCTCGAGCAGCTTGTCGACCAGCCCTTGCGCCGAAATCGAAGGCCAGCCGGGAATGTCGTAGATCGGCTTTTCCGGATAGAGTTCCGCGCATTGGCCGCCGGGTTTGTCGAGGATATCGATCAGGTGGCATTTCATGTCGAACAGGCCGAGCTCGAACACGGCGAACAGGCCAACAGGCCCTGCCCCGACAATGAGAACGTCTGTGCTGATGATCCCGGTCATGCGCCCTGCCTCGTTGCTGGATGGCGTGAGACTGCATGACCACCGGCCCGCTGCCAAGCGGCAGTGGGAAAAATCCGCTTTTCAGCCCTGGCGCTCGGGTACCCGCACCACCAGGCCGTCGAGCGCGTCGCGCACCTTGATCTGGCAGGACAGCCGCGAGTTCGGCTGGACGTTGTAGGCGAAGTCCAGCATGTCCTCTTCCATCGCTTCCGGCTCGCCCACTTCCGCCGTCCAGGCCTCGTCGACATAGACATGGCAGGTGGCGCAGGCGCAGGCGCCGCCGCACTCCGCCTCGATCCCCGGCACGGCGTTGCGGATGGCGTTTTCCATGACCGTCGAGCCGTTTTCGGCGTCCACGTCGAATTGTGTGCCGTCATGGGCGATGAAGGTCAGCTTGGTCATTTGTCACCTGAAGGGAGTTTCCGCCGAGATAATCACTCCGGCAGACAAGTCAACTGCCGTGCGAAAGCGCCTCTCGGTGACGTTTTTCCACAAACCGGGTCAGCGATTGATGGCGGCGATGAAATCACGCACTTCGTCGATCAGTTTGCCGAGCCGCTTGAGGGCCTGGCCGTCTTCCGGCTGCCGCTCGATCTCAGTGGCACAATCGGCGATCGCAAAGGCGCCGACGCCGCGAGCAGACCCTTTCAACCCATGCGCCAGCAGAAGCCGGTCCTTGAGATCGGCATCGACTATTTTGTCGCGTACCGACAGCGCCTGCTGTACAAACAGCGCCAGCACCTCTTGCTCGAGGGCGCGGTCGCCCATCGTTTGCCGGGCAAGGTGTGCCAAATCGACCGGTCGGGACTGTCTGGTTCCCGAGACGTCGCCTCCGGGCATTGAAAAGGCAATGCCGCTTTCGCCACGCATGAACTCGAACTCCGTTTTCTTCGGCCGCCTGAAAAACTAGGCGAATCCAATGGACAACGGGTTAATGGATGGCCCGGAAAAATGTTGCGAAAACGGCGCCCGGATCACGGTTGCGTTAACCTTATATTTAAAGTTTTACGTATCCCGCGGAATGCATGTTTTCTTTATCCCTCTGTGTCATTACGATACGAAGGTCCATTTTCAGCCTCCTGCGCGGGGGTACGACAAAAGACAATTATAAGCCCCGCGGCAGCTAGTACAGGGTAGCGAAGGCATGGCAAAGAAACCAACGACGACGACGAGAAATCTCGACAGCGACGTGGCCAGGGAACTGGAAAAAGCGCTCGATCTCGACCTCAGCGGCGATATCGGCAGCGGCGATCTCGATATCGCGGCTTCGATGGAAGATCTGGAAGCGCAGATATCCCAGGCCGCCGACGAGCTGGCACGCGAGGGACGCAACCAGAAGCCGGCAGCCGCCGCCAATCAGGCTCCCATTGCCAATCAGCCCGCGAATCCCGCGCCGAAGGCCAAGCCGGCCGAACTGCGCCCCGTTGAGACACGCAATGGCAATGGCAATGGCACCCAGTCCACGACGGGCTTCGCGCCGGCCAATGATGATCGTCAGAAGGATTACAAGACCCTCCTGCACGGCCTCAACAGGCGCGCCTCCAACACCGTCTACTGGATTGTTGCCTTTGTCTCGCTCGCCTGGATCGCCGGCGCCGGCGGGCTCGCCAACCTGCTGTTCGGACCGAGCATCTGGAGGATCCGCACACTCGACCAGTTCCTTGCCCGTCCCGAGCTGATTGGCCTCGCCGTCGCGGCGATCGTGCCGATCATCCTGTTCTGGGCTTTCGCAGCCATGATTCGCCGCGCCCAGGACATGCGCATTGCCGCCCAGTCGATGACGGAAGTGGCCTTCCGCCTGACCGAGCCGGAAAACATGGCGCAGGATCGCGTCATGATGATCGGCCAGGCCGTTCGCCGCGAGGTGGCGGCAATGGGCGAAGGCATCGAACGCACGCTTGCCCGCGCCGTGGAGCTGGAAACGCTGGTCCACAGCGAAGTCAACCAGATCGAGCGCTCCTATTCGGAAAACGAAACCCGCATCCGTTCGCTCGTCGACGGGCTTGGCAGCGAGCGCGAGGCAGTCGTCACCCATGCCGAGCGCGTCCGTGCCTCGATCGCCGGTGCGCATGAAACGCTCAGGGATGAAATCGGCTCCGCCAGCGACATCATACGCGACTCGATCCTCAATGCGTCGACCAAGCTGTCGATGACGATCACCAATTCCGGCGACACGCTCATCGACCGCATCAATGAAAGTTCGATGTCGATCTTCGATTCGGTGGAAGGCCGGCTCGACACCATCACCGACAAGCTTTCGACCTCCGGCGAGGCCTTCGCCAGCCTGCTCGACACGCGCATCGCCAAGCTGACGGATACGACGGACGGCCTGACCCGGTCGCTGACCGATCTGCTCGACGATCGCACCACCGGCATGGTTTCGCTGCTCGGCGGCGCCGCGCGCACCCTTAATTCGGAATTCGAAGCCAGTCTCAACGGCATCGAACGTACGCTGGCCGAACGCGGCCAGGCCCTGATCAGCGAATTCCAGACCCGCGCCGAAGCGCTCGACACCGGCACGCAGAAGCTCAACGCCGCGCTCGAGGCCCGCGCCCGGCAGATCAACGAGACGCTGGTCGAGCGCGCCCGCGAAATCGCCCACACCTTCGCCGAGAGCAAGGATACGCTGGCCGCGATGATCGATCAGGGCAAGACCCAGATCGGCGCCGACATGGCTGACATCGTCACCTCGACGTCGAGCATGCTGGAGGCTCGCGCCAGCGATTTTGCCGGTCGCATGGAAGCGGCGCGTCATGTCGTCTCGCGTTCCTTCGATAGCGACATCCAGCGGCTCGCCGACGCCCGTGTCGGCATTGAGGAAGCCGTCGAAAACCACAGCCGCAAGCTGTCCGAAAGCCGCGACCGCATGGCGGCCGCCATGCAGGCGGACCTGGAGAAATTCGCCGAAAGCCGCGACGGCATCGATGCCGCGGTGACCAACCAGGTGCAGAAGCTGGCCGAAGGCCGCAGCCTGATCGCGCGCGCCCTCGAAGAGGATCTGCGCAAGGTCAACGAATCGCGCGCCGCCATCGACGCGTCGCTCGGCAGCCACCTCGAAAGGCTGGAAGAAGGCCGCAACCGGCTTTCGCTAGCTCTCAACGAAGACTCCGGAAAACTCGTGCAAGCGCGCACGATCATTGATGAAATGGTCGCCGGTCATGTTGGAAAACTCGCCGAGGGCCGCAACATTCTGTCGCGCGCCCTGGAAGCCGACCTCGGCAAACTGTCCGACAGCCGCGCCAGCATTGACGGGCTGGTTGCCGGTCAGGTCGAGAAGATCGCCGAAGGCCGTGCGGTGCTCGCCAAGGCCTTGGAAAACGATATTGCCGGCATTAAGAGCCTGATCGAGGTGCATTCGGCAAAGCTCGTGGAAGACCGTAGCCAACTCGGCCGTTCGCTCGAGGACGATCTATCTGGCATCAGGGGCTTGCTTGACGATCACTCGGTCAAGCTCGCCAACGACCGCAGCCTGCTGTCGCAGACGCTGGAAGCCGACCTTGCCAAGCTGGCCGAAAGCCGCTCGAGCATTGACGGCCTCGTCGCCGGTCAGGTCGAGAAGCTGGCCGAGGGCCGCGACATTCTCAAGCGCGCGCTGGAATCGGACCTCAGCACCATCAAGGGTGTCATATCGAGCCAGTCGGAAAGGCTGGCGGAGGATCGCGGACAGCTTTCGCGGGTCCTCGAAGCCGACTTGCAGAATGTGAACAGCGTCATCGCCGACCACATGAACAGGCTCGTTCAGGATCGTTCGACCTTGTCGAAGGCTCTCGAGGACGACCTCGCGAAGCTGGCCGACAGCCGCTCCAGCATCGACGGGCTGGTCGCAGGTCAGGTCGAGAAGCTTGCCGAAGGCCGCGACATTCTCAAGCGCGCCCTCGAAGCCGACCTCAACACCATCAAGAACACCGTTGCCGACCAGTCGCAGAAGCTGGTCGACGACCGCGCCCAGTTCGCCAGGGCGCTCGAAGCCGATCTCGAAAGTGTCAACAACCTCGTCAACAGCCATTCCGAGCGGCTCGTCCAGGATCGTTCGACCCTGTCGAAGGCGCTGGAAGTCGACCTTGATAGCGTCAACACCCTCGTCAACAGCCATGCCGAGCGGCTCGTCCAGGACCGTTCGACGCTGTCGAAGGCGCTGGAAGCCGACCTCGAGAGCGTCAGCGGCCTGGTCAGCAGCCATGCCGACAGGCTTGTCCAGGAACGCTCGACCCTGTCCAGGGCGCTCGAGGACGATCTTGCCAAGCTGGCCGAGAGCCGTTCGAGCATCGACGGCCTGGTCGCCGGCCAGGTCGAGAAACTGGCCGAAGGCCGCGACGTTCTCAGGCGCGCCCTCGAAGCCGATCTCGCCAAGCTCGCCGAAAGCCGCTCCAGCATCGACGGGCTGGTGGCCGGCCAGGTTGAGAAGCTCGCCGAAGGCCGCGACATTCTCAAGCGCGCCCTCGAGGCCGACCTGCAGAGGCTGAGCGAAAGCCGCGGCGATATCGACGGCGTCATCGCCGGCCATGTCGGCAGGCTGGCCGAAGGCCGCGACATGCTGAGCCGCGCGCTGGAAGACGATCTCGGCAAGCTCGCCGAGACCCGCAAGGACGTCGACCGCTCGCTGTCCGGTCATATCGACCAGATCGCCGCCAGAAGCACCGACATTTCGGCCGCGATCGCCGCCGATGTGGAGAAGATCGAGCAGGCGTTCAGCCGTCAGACCGGCATCATCGAGGAACGCGCCGGAACCATGGAGCGCGCGCTCTCGACCGGCGTCGACAATGTCCGCAGCGTGCTCGAAAAGAGCGCGGTCTTCGTCGCCGGCGCCCTGCGCGAAAAGGTCCTGGAAGTCACCAGCGCGCTGCATGAGCAGGCCGGTGCAGCCTTCAGCGACGCCGACCGCAAGATCGCCGAGCGCGCCGAACAGACGTCCGCCGCCCTTTTGGCGCGGGCCGAAGACATCGCCCGTACCTTCGAGGAAGCCGACCGTCGCCTCCACGCCCGTGCGGAAGATACGTCCAACGCCTTGCTCGCTCGCGCCGACGACACCTCCAGCTCGCTGCTGGCCCGTGCCCACGAAACCGCCGATCAGCTGGCCGCCCGCGCCGGCGAGATCGCCGGCACCTTCGAGTTGGCGGACCAGAAGCTCGCCGCCCGCGCCCAGGAAACGGCCGACCAGCTGGCTGCCCGGGCCCAGGATACCGCGGATCATCTGGCGGCCCGCGCAAGCGAGATTGCCGGCACCTTCGACGCAGCCGACCAGAAACTGGTCGCCCGCGCCGTCGAGACGGCACAATCGCTGGCCGCCCGCGCCGGTGACATCCTGCGCAACTTCGAAAGCGCCGACCAGCGGCTCGGCATGCGCATCGGCGAATCCGCCGAGGCTCTCGCCGCCCGTGCAACCGACCTTGGCCGCATTTTCGATGCCGCCGATCAGCAACTGGTCTCGCGCATCGCCGAGGGCTCGGATGCTCTGTCCAGCCGTGCGTCCGAGATCGGCCGCATCTTCGACGAGGCCGACCAGCGCCTGGTCTCGCGCATCGCCGACAGCTCTTCGACGATCGGCGAGCATGCGCAGACCATCGTCGGGGCTTTCGCCAGCACCGAGCAGAAGGTCGCCGATCGTGCGCGCCAGACCGGCCAGGAACTGGCCGTGCACGCCCGCGAAATCGAGCAGGCACTTGCCGGCGCCGACGAGCGTCTTGCGTCGACCGCGGCGGCCGCGGCCGCCCGTGTCGAGGAGCAGATAGCCAGCGTCGAGAACCGCCTCGCCCACACCACCGAAACGATAGGCCAGAGGCTCAACGAGCAGGTGTCGAGCGCCGAGGCACAGCTCGTTTCGCGCGCCAATGTGATCGCCGAGACCTTCACTGCTGTTGGCCAGCATATCGGCCAGAGCACCAACGACGCCGCCAAGACGATCGGCGCCAACACCCGCGAACTCAACACCATGCTCGCGGCGCGGTCGGCCGAAATGTCGAAGATCCTCGACGAAACCGCGCGGCCTTTGGTCGAGCGCTTCGCCCAGGGCGGCTCGGAACTGCAAAAAAGCATGGAAGAGGTCACCGAACGCGCGACCGAGAAGCTGCGCAGCGAAAATGCTGCCCTGGTCAACGCGCTCGCCAACCGCACCGCCGAGACCTTGTCGGCGGTTGAAGGCGCCCGCTCGTCGCTGTCGGACAGCGTTGCCGATCTCATCGGCCGCATGACTAATTCCAGTTCGCAGCTCGGCCAGCTGATCGAGCAGGCCGCGGTCAATCTCGGCCAGGTCGACGAACGCCTGACCGGCAGCACGCAGAGCTTCGCGGCGACAACCGAAAAAGCGGCGCAGACCTTTGCCAGCTCGGCGCGCCTGGTCGACTCGAACACCACAAGGCTGACGGAACTGTCGTCGTCGACCTTGCGCGAAGTGGCCTCGATCGCCACCAAGTTCGATGAGCACAGCCGCCTGCTGGCCAGCGCCTCGGACCTGTTGAGTTCGGCCCAGAGCAACCTCGAGCACACGCTGGAAAGGCAGTCGTCGCTCGAAGACCTCGCCGTCGGCCTGGTCAAGAAGTCGGAAGACCTCGAAAGGGTCATGCGCTCCTTCGAAAACCTCGTCGGCCAGACGCTGCAGAACGCCGAAGGCAAGACGATGGAGTCGGCCGACAAGATCCGCAACGCCATCACCGACGTGGTCGATTCGGCAACCAAGCGCTTCGCCGATGCTACCGATGAGATGCGGCGCACCGCGAGCTCGATCAAGAGCGAACTCGACCTCACCCGCGCCGAGCTCAAGAAAGGCGTTATCGAGATGCCGGAAGAGGCAAAGGAATCGACCTCTGCCATCCGCCGCGCCGTTTCCGAGCAGATCAACGCCCTGAAGGAGCTTTCGGACATCGTTGCGAAGTCCGGTCGCGGCGGCGGCGACAGCCCGGAGCCACGCAATCTGCGTCCAGCGCCGCAAGCGCCGGCGGCACGCCCTGCCGAACCGCCGCGTCGCGCGCCGGCACCGCAGCCGGAGCTTCGCACGCCCCAGGCGCCGTTGGGCGGTGCAGCACTGCGCGGCACGCTCGATCTCGAGCGTCCGGCAGAGCCGCGCCAGCGTCCTGATGCCGGCGCCCGCACGCCGCAGGGCGGCTGGGTGCGCGACCTGCTGACCGCGGCATCGAACGAGGCGGATCTCAGGCCGGCAGCACCGCCTTCGGCGCCTGCCGAAGCACCGCGCGCGGCCCCTGCCCAGCGCTCGCCGCTGCATGTCGTGGAATCGCTGAACTCGCTGTCCGTCGACATCGCACGGGCCATCGACCACGATGCTTCGATCGAGTTGTGGAACCGCTATCGGCGCGGCGAACGGGACGTGTTCACGCGCCGGCTCTACACGCTGAAGGGCCAGCAGACGTTCGACGAAATCCGCCGCAAGTATCAGGGCGAGGCTGAATTCCGCGCCGCCGTCGATCGTTACTGCGACGACTTCGAAAAACTGCTCAAGGATGTCTCGCGCAACGACCGCGACAACATCATGGCGCAGACCTACCTGACCTCGGACACCGGCAAGGTCTACACCATGCTGGCCCACGCCAGCGGGCGCCTGCACTAACCACGAATTGAACAGGCGGGGCCATGGTCCCGCCTGGCCCTGGCTCCGTCGCGCGCTGAACCATTCACACCTGTCTGACCCTCGCCAAAAGGGTACCAACCGTGAAGACGGCCATCATATTCGACTGCGAGTTTCTCTGCCTTGAGGGGTCACAACGTCGGTTTCGGTGCGCGGCCCACGATCCCGACCCGGTCATCGCGCAGATTGGCGCGGTCAGGCTCGGTCTCGAAGATGACTTTCCGCTGCTCGGCACGCACAAGGCCTATATCAGACCGATCGACCGGTTTGGCCGGAGATACGAACTCGATCCGTTCTTCACCAGACTGACCGGCATCACCGAGAAAAACATCGAGACCGAAGGGGTTGCGCTTGGAGAAGCACTTGCCGGGGTCGATCGCTTTTCCGATGGCGCGCGGTTCTGGTCCTGGGGCAAGGACGAACTGAACATGATGGCCATCAGCTGCTATGTCGCGGGCATTCGGCCGTCCATCCCCGCCACCCGGTTTCGACAACGCCGTCAAGCTGCTGATCGCGGCCGGGATGCCGATCGAGGATCTAGCGCACACGCCGAGCAACAAGCTCGCGGACTATTACGGCGTCGAACACCCGCCATTGCAGGGACATGACGCGCTCGACGACGCGCTGTCCGTAACCTACACGCTGCAGCATCTGATGAAGACCGGGAAGCTGCGGCCGGAAGCCTTCGACCGCTTGTAGCTTGAAGCGTCTGGCGGGATTGCGCTCAGATCACCGAATCCGTCCAGCGAACGATCTGCTTGGCGGCATCGCCGAAGGCACTGTCGAGCGCACTGATATAGGCGGGATTGCCGCTGCCCGAAACGGGCGCGGACGCGGTGAAGCTCTTGGAAGCGCGCACCTCGCCGTTGCGATCGTTGAGCAGGCGCACGAACAGGTCGACCTCGGCATGTTCGCCACCGTCCACACTCACTTCGAAGGAACGGATCTCGACGATCACCTGGTAATCGATCGCCAGGCCCTCGCCCGGCTTGCCGACGCCGGCAAAGCTGCCGGAACGCTGGAAGGTCTCCGCTAGCCGCGCCTGCACGATTAGCGGCAGCCGGTCGGCCCATTGCGCGCCCTTCAGATACTGGATCGAGTGGTCGGAGGGCTTGATGACGATGTTCTGGCTGTCCAGCGCCTTGAGCGCCGAGGGCTGGGCGATCAGGATTTGCTTGCGGCTATGGCCATGGGCGTCAACCGACGGCGCCGAAAGCTCGAATGTGTCGAGCGGCGCAGGCTTGCCGCCCAGTACCGCACAGCCGGCAAGCGATAGCGCAAGCAGCGCCGCAGCCGGTGTCAATCCACCTGTTCTCACCCACACCGACTTCACGCGCGATCCCCGTTGTCCCCGGATCGTAAGATCAACCCGCATCCGCAACTCATGTTCTTGGGGCGAGGAGGCGCCGAAGTCAACGCCGCGCCCTGCCGTCGAATTGCCGAACCTCGCCGTCGCCACCCGAAAGAATGCGCTGCGGATTGCGGCTGAGATCCGTGACTGCTTCCTCGATGCGCGTGATCGAGCGGCGGCTGTCCTGCACCAGCGCCTCGACATTCGACAGGCCTTGGCCCGAGAAGCGCGCCAGATTGTCGGTGATGACGCCAAGTCGCGCATTCAGCGTATCGGCAACCTGCTTGAACGACTTCAGCGTATCCCTGGCGTCGGCCATCACGCCGTCCGCCTGCCCCGAGCCGAGCAAGGTATCGACCCTGGCGAGGATGCCGTCGACGCGTACCGAGGCGTCGTTGAGCCGCTGCGCCAATTGCTTGGCATCCTTGATCGTCTGGTCGATGTCATCGGCGCGGTTGGCGAACTTGTCGGTCACCACGGCAATGTCGGCAGCGGCCTTGTTGGCGTTTTCGCTGGCCTTCTGGATGTTGGCCAAAGCCTCACGCACCTGCGCCGGGTCGACACCCTCGAGCACGCCGTCGACCTTGGCCAGCGTGCCTTGCGTCTGCTTGGCGAAATCATTGACGGACCCGACCGCCGTGTCGACATTCTTGATCACGCCGTCGAGCTGTTGCGATGTCTGCTTGAGGTTCGCGGTCAACGTATCGACATTGGCGACGATGCTCTTGATCTTGTCCCTATCGACGGCATTGAGCAGGCCTTCCGCCGCCTTCAGCGTGCCGTCGAGCTTGCCGGACACGCCCTTCAGTTCGTCGGACAGCGCGCTGACGCTGGACAGGAACTTGTCGATGCCGTCGGAATTCCTGGCCAGCGCATCGGAGAATGTCTGCGCATTCTGCACGGTCTGCGTCAGCGGCCCCCGAACATCCCTGGTGAAGCCCTCGAGTTCGCTCAGCACCTTGTCGGCGCGGGTGAAGATGTTCTGCGCCGTCTGCAGCAGATTGGTCACGGCGGAAGGGTTGGCGACGATCTCGGCGACCTTGCCTTCCTTCTCGGCCTGGTCGAGGAGTTTCACTTCCTTGGGGTCGGCGCCCTTGAGCTCGATATTGGCCTGCCCGGTGAGGCCGGCAAGCCCGATATCGGCCTGCGTCGACTTGGTGATCGGCGTCAGCCGGTCGATCTCGGTGTCGGCGATGGCGACAGTCGGATTGTCGACGTCGATATAGACGCGCTTGACGTCACCGACCTTGACGCCGTTGAACAACACGAAGCTGCCGCGGCCAAGACCGGAAGCCGAACCAGGGATGCGCACGCGCAGCAGCGTCGTCTCGCCTCTGTCGCCGATCGCCGCCGTCCAGTAAACGAAGCCGAACGCCGCCAGGATCGCAACCAGCGTAAAAATGCCGACAATGACGTAGTTGGCTCTGGTTTCCATTATTTCACTTATGGCTATGCACGTGCGGCAAGATCAAGTTGGCGGGCGCGTTTTCCGCGGAAATAGGATTTTACCCACGGTTCCTCGCTCTTCAGCATGTCGTCGATGGTGCCCTCGACCAATACTTTCTTCTTACCGAGCACCGCCACGTGGTCACAAGCGGTAAACAGCGTATCGAGGTCGTGCGTGACCATATAGACGGTCAGATCCATGGTGTCGCGCAGCTTGACGACAAGTTCGTCGAACTCGGCAGCACTGATGGGATCGAGGCCGGACGTAGGCTCGTCGAGAAAGACGATATCCGGATCGAGCGCCAGGGCGCGCGCAAGTGCTGCGCGCTTGATCATGCCGCCGGAGAGTTCGGAAGGGAATTTCTGCGCCGCGTCCGGCGGCAGCCCGACCAGCTCGATCTTGAGCAGCGCCAGCTCGTCCATCAGCTTCCTTGGCAGGTCGAGATATTCGCGCATCGGCACCTGCACGTTCTCCTGCACGGTCAGTGCCGAAAACAGCGCGCCATGCTGGAACAGCACGCCAAGGCGCATGTCGATGCGCAGGCGCTCGATATCGCTTGCCTTGTCGACGTCGACACCAAACAGCTTGATCGTTCCCGACTGCTTGCGCATCAGCCCGAGAATGGTCCGCAAAAGGACGGACTTGCCGGCGCCCGAAGCGCCGACGAACCCCAGGATCTCGCCGCGCTTGATGTCGAGCGAAAGCTTGTCGAGGATCAGTTTGTCGTCGATGGCAACGGTGACGTCGCGCACCGAAAGGACGATCTCGTTCTCGTCCTTTTCCTCCACCTTGATGCCATTGCCCTTCGCCATGGTGTCAGAACTCGATGGCTGCGTAGAACATGGCGAAAAGCCCATCGAGGATGATGACGACGAAGATCGACTTCACCACGGAGGCGGTCACGTGCTGGCCGAGCGATTCGGCGCTACCGCCGACCTTCATGCCTTCGACCGAGGCGATCGTGCCGATGATCATGGCCATGAACGGCGCCTTGATCAGCCCAGCGAAAATCGTGCTGAGATCGATGGCGACACGCAAGCGGTCGATGAACGCGGCGGGTGGGATATCGGAGTAGAGCCACGCCGCGACGATGCCGCCTCCGAGTGCGGCAAAATTGGCGATGATCGTCAGGCACGGCAAGGCGATCACCAGCGCAACCAGCCGCGGAAAGACCAGGACCCCTATCGGATTGAGACCGATGACCTTCAGCGCGTCGACCTCCTCGCGCATCTTCATCGAGCCGATCTCGGCGGTGATCGCGCTGCCGGAGCGGCCGGCGATCATGATTGCCGTCATCAGCACGCCGAGTTCGCGCAGGATCAGCACGCCGACGAGGTCGACGACGAAGATATCGGCGCCGAAATAGCTGAGCTGGTAGGCGCCTTGCTGGGCAACGATGGCGCCGACGATCGCCGACATCAGCACCACCACAGGAATGGCGCCGACGCCCATGCGGTCGATCTGGTTGAAGATCGCCGCCGGGTTGACGGCATGGCCACGGCCGAGCTTCATCTGCGCACCGCGGATGGTGGCGCCCAGAATATTCATCGAGGCGAAGAAATCGTCGCGCATCTCGTAGACGCGCCGGCCAACCGCCTCCAGCGCCCGAATGACGATGTTGGGCGGCCGCGCCGGGCCGGATTCGGGTTCGCGCCGCACAGCCTCGCCGACCGCGTCGAGCAGGATGGCGGCGATCTCGCTTTGGCCTTGCATCCGGACCTCGACGTTCTTCTTCTCGAAGGCGCTGACCAGCCGGTCGATCAGCCAGGCGCCGGCGGTATCGATCTTCTCGATTTTCGAAAGATCGAGCGCCAAGGTCTTGAAACCGTTTCGTTTCTCGATCTTGCGCATGTCGGCGTCGATCAGCGCCACCGTCCGTGTCGTCCAGATTCCGGAGAACGCGCAGCCGAGCACGCCACCCTCCTCGCCGACCGCGACGCGCGGTTGGTGGTCAGCCTCCGAGGCGGTGGTGCCGCTTGCGTCGCGCTTGCCGATGGTCAACATGGCGTCCTGTTTAGCCTGATGGGTCCGACCTTGTCGATTTGCCGACAACCCTTCTGGCACAGCCGGAGCAGAAAAATATGGCGCGTGTCATTTCGGTTGAGGCCGAGCGTTTTCCAATCGCCGGCACCTTCACCATTTCGCGCGGCTCCAAGACCGAGGCCGAGGTCATCACATGCACGATCAGCCAGGATGGTCATAGCGGGCGCGGCGAGTGCGTTCCCTACAAGCGCTATGGGGAAACCATGGACGGCGTACACGCCGCGATTGAGGCAATGCGCGAGCGGATCGCCGGCGGCATCGACCGGACCGCTTTGCTCGACGCAATGCCGGCGGGAGCCGCCCGCAACGCCGTCGACTGCGCGCTCTGGGACCTTGAAGCCAAGATCAGCGGCAAGCCGGTGGCAAACGCAATCTGGCCCGCACCGCTGCGTCCACTGGAAACCGCCTACACACTGTCGCTAGGCGAACCCGAAGCGATGGCGGCACAGGCCCGCGCCAATGCCGGCCGGCCTTTGCTAAAGGTCAAGATCGGCGGCGACAACGACATGGCCAGGATTCGTGCTGTGACGGAAGCAGCGCCTCAGAGCCGAATCATCCTCGATGCCAATGAGGGTTGGACCGACGACAACATCGTCGCAAACCTCGCCTTCGCGGCGGAGCGAGGCATTGCGCTGGTCGAACAGCCCCTGCCCGCTGGCCAGGACCAGATCCTGCGCCACATCGCCCATCCGCTGCCGATCTGCGCCGACGAAAGCGTGCATGAGGCGAAGAACCTGGAAACGCTGGTCGGTCTCTACGATGCCGTCAACATCAAGCTCGACAAGTCGGGCGGACTGACGGCGGCGCTCATGCTGCGCGACCGCGCCCGCGAGCTCAGTTTTGGCATCATGGTCGGCTGCATGGTCGGCACGTCGCTTGCCATGGCGCCGGCGGTGCTGCTCGCCCAGGACGCCGATTTCGTCGACCTCGACGGTCCGCTGCTACTTGCCCGCGACCGTGTTCCGGGTCTCGTCTACCAGGGATCGCTCGTCTCCCCTCCGGACCGGGCGCTTTGGGGCTGAGCGCGCGGCGAACCCGATCAGCACCAGGCCAACGATCGCGATCGGGATCATCACCAGGAAACCATCGACGCCGAGACGGTCATAGAGCGGGCCGGAAGCCAGCGTAACGGCTGCCATGAAGAAGCCGTTGAAGAAATAGGCGATGCCTTGCGCCGCACCCGTGCGCTCTTCGGAGACAGTCTCGGCGATCATTCTCTGCAGACCGATGAGCACCATTGCGACAGACACCGAGTGCAGTGACTGCACGGCGAAGAAGCCGGCGATGCCGAGCCCGAGCGGCCAGACCAGTGGAAAGATGATCCAGCGCACGATGGAGCCGATGCCGGCGATCACCATCACCCTGACGACCGACACGGAAGCGAAAATACGGTTGAAAAACAAGAACATGCAGACTTCGGACACCACGCCCCAGGCCCACAGCAGGCCGACCACGGAATCGCTGATGCCGATCGATTTCCAGTAGATGGAAACGAAACCGTAGAGGAAGGCGTGGCTGGCGGTGATGATGCCGACGCCAAAGGTGAAGTAGAGGAAATAGGCATTGAACAGGCTCGGCGCCGCGTGCTGGATTTCCGCGGCCGACAACGGCGAGGCCTTGCGCGGGCGCCCCATGCGCGGCGCCAGCAGCCCGGCGACGAGCGCCGCGCCAAGGGCAAGGAATATGATCACCGGAACGGCTTGGGGTCCGGTGGCCGCCAGGATGAAGCCGCCCGCGACATTGGCGCAGAGATAACAGATCGATCCCCATTTGCGCATGCTTGCATAGTTCGAGCCGAAGCGGCGCACGCCCGAAAGCGCCAGCGAATCGGCGATCGGCGAATGCGGCGTCCAGACAATGGTCAGCGCCAGCGACACCGCCAGCACCATCGCGTAGGTTGGCGTGAGGAAATAACCCGCCGACAGCAGCAGCGAGGCTGCCACCAGCGCGACATAGACATTGGCACGGTCCCTCGCCCGATCGGCGAGCGTCGTCAGCAGTGGAGTGGTCACCACGCGCAGGAACATTGGCGCGGCCAGGATGACGGCGATCTGTTCGGCGTGAAACCCCTTGGCCTGCAGCCACAGCGGGAAATAGGGCAAATGCGTGCCGAGCGATATGAACAATGTGCCGAAGATCAGGCTCATGCGCAGTTCGAAATGGCGCGGTTTGACGAGCTGTTCTGGCAAAAGCGGCGGCAGGGACATGAATCGATCCAATTACGCCGCGCTCTACCGGCTGACGACGTGGATCGATCCCTTAACATGGCGGAAAACCAGGGGAAACCGGCTGGACCAATCGATTGACGCTTAAAGTTGTCGCGGCCTTCGTGTCAGGCCGCCTGCCCGACCCGATCCTCGATGAGCATCGGGATGAAAGGTTCGTCAAACGACTCCGGCAGCACCTGCGCCCAGGTCAGGATTTCCATCCGGCCATCGAAGTGCTCGACGACGGCCGTGCAGCTTTCCACCCAGTCGCCGGTGTTGATGTAGCGCACGTCATCGAAATTCTCGATCGCGGCATGGTGGATATGGCCGCAAATAACCCCGTCGACATGCGAGCGGCGGGCTTCCTCGGTCAGCACGGTCTGGAACGAGCCGATGAAGTTGACCGCCTTCTTGACCTTGACCTTGGCCCAGGACGAAAACGACCAGTAAGGCAGGCCGAGCAATTGGCGCAGCCGCGTCACCACGCGGTTGACGATCATCGCCGCGTCATAGGCGTGATCGCCGAGATAGGCGAGCCAGCGCTGATTGTGGACGACGGTGTCGAACTGGTCGCCATGGATGACGAGCAGGCGCTTGCCGTCGGCCGTTTCATGGATGGCTCGGTCGGCGACGACGATGCCGCCGAAATGTACGCCCTGGAACTGGCGGGCGAACTCGTCGTGATTGCCGGCGATATAGGTGATGTTGGCGCCCTTGCGCGCCTTGCGCAGCAATTTCTGCACGACGTCATTGTGGCTTTGCGGCCAGTGCCAGCTGCGCCGCAGCCGCCAGCCATCGACGATATCGCCGACCAGATAGATGATGTCGGCGTCATGGTAGCGCAGGAAATCGATCAGGAACTCGGTCTTCGCCGCCTTCGAGCCGAGATGGACGTCGGAAATGAACATGCTTCGGAAAGTGCGGGGCTCTGGGCCTGACATCGCGATTTCACCCTTGCTTTCGCGCAGCCTATGCCCCGATTCATGCAACAACCGTATGACGGTTGCGATTGGTCCAGCCTAAGGACTAGCTTGCCGGCCAAATCACAGGAGAAATCGTCATGGATCTTGGTATCCGCGGAAAGAAGGCTATCGTCTGCGCTTCGAGCAAGGGTCTTGGAAAAGGCTGCGCCATGGCGCTGGCCGAGGCCGGTTGCGATATCGTCGTCAATGGGCGCAACGCCGAACTGGTGGCCAAGACCGCCGCGGAGCTGCGCGCGCGTTACGGCGTGACCGTGACGGAAGTCGTCGGCGACGTCTCGAAGCCGGAAGTGCAGAAGGCGCTGCTTGCCGCCTGTCCGGAGCCCGACATCCTCGTCAACAACAATGGCGGCCCGCCGCTGCGCGATTTCCGCGAACTCGATCGCGCCAAAATCCTCGAAGGCGTGACCCAGAACATGGTGACGCCGATCGAACTGGTGCAGGCCGTCCTCGATGGCATGGCGAAGCGCGGCTTCGGCCGCATCGTCAACATCACCTCGCTGTCGGTCTATGTCCCAATTCCCGGTCTCGACCTGTCGTCGGGCGCGCGCGCCGGCCTGACCTCCTTCCTTGCCGGCGTGGCGCGAACGGTGATCGACCGCAACGTCACCATCAACAGCCTCTTGCCCGGCAAGCTCGACACCGACCGGCTGCGCGGCCCGCATGAGGCCGGCACACCAGAGGATCCGGCGGCTGCCGCCGCGCGCAAGACCCGCATCAGCGCCGATGTCCCGGCCAAGCGGCTCGGAACGCCGGAGGAATTCGGCCAGATCTGCGCCTTTCTCTGCTCGGTCCATGCCGGCTATCTCACGGGCCAGAACATACCGGTCGATGGCGGCCTCTACGTCAGCGCCTTCTGACCTAGAGGTCAGCGAAGCGGCGCGACTCATCTGGCATGAAATGGCCGCAAGCATCTGATATATATTGATTGTCGACGCGCCGCCACTTAATGCTGCCGGCGCGTCAATTAGCGTCGCGAAAAATCTAGGCCGCATGCTAAAAGGACTCCCGACACAGGTTTCGAGGGAGCGGCCGCATGGAAGGCGAGAACAAGAAAACGGCACGTTCGGACCTCGACGAAGCCGCCCTCTACTTCCACAAGCATCCGACGCCGGGAAAGCTCGAGATCCAGGCAACCAAGCCGCTCGGCAACCAGCGCGATCTGGCGCTCGCCTATTCGCCCGGCGTGGCTGCGCCTTGTCTTGAGATCCGCGACAATCCGGCAACCGCTGCCGATTACACGGCGCGCGCGAACCTCGTCGGCGTCGTCTCCAACGGCTCGGCCGTGCTCGGCCTCGGCAATATCGGCCCGCTGGCCTCCAAGCCGGTCATGGAAGGCAAGGCGGTTCTGTTCAAGAAGTTCGCCGGCATCGACGTCTTCGACATCGAGATCGACGCCCCCGAGATCGAGCGCATGGTGGAGACCGTCGCCGCTCTCGAACCCACTTTCGGCGGCATCAATCTCGAGGACATCAAGGCGCCGGAGTGTTTCGAAGTCGAGGAACGGCTGAAAGCTCGCATGAGCATACCGGTGTTCCACGACGACCAGCATGGCACCGCCATCATCGTCGCTGCCGCCGTGCTCAACGGACTGGAATTCGCCGGCAAGACCATCTCGGACATCAAGGTCGTCACCTCCGGTGCGGGTGCGGCCGCCCTTGCCTGCCTGAACCTTCTGGTCTCGCTCGGCGTGCGCATCGAAAACATCTGGGTCACCGATCGTTTCGGCGTCGCCTACAAGGGCCGCACCGAAGAGATGGACCGCTGGAAAGACCCCTATGTGAAGGACACCGAGGCGCGCACGCTGGCCGACGTCATCCCGGGCGCCGATGTCTTCCTCGGCCTTTCGGCCGCCGGCGTGCTGAAGCCGGAACTGCTGCAGCACATGGCGCCAAAGCCTTTGATCCTGGCGCTGGCCAATCCCAATCCCGAGATCATGCCGGAAGTGGCGCGCGCGGCGCGTCCCGATGCGATGATCTGCACCGGCCGCTCCGATTTTCCCAATCAGGTCAACAATGTCCTATGCTTCCCCTACATCTTCCGGGGCGCGCTCGACTGCGGCGCCAGCGCCATCAACGAGGAGATGAAGATGGCTGCCGTGCGGGCCATCGCCGCTCTTGCCCGCGAAGAGCCTTCGGACGTCGCCGCACGCGCCTATTCGGGCGAGACGCCGATCTTCGGGCCCGATTTCCTGATCCCCTCGCCCTTCGACCCCAGGCTGATCCTGCGCATCGCGCCGGCCGTCGCCAAGGCGGCCTGCGACACCGGTGTGGCAACGCGGCCGATCACCGACTTCGCCGCCTATATCGACAAGCTCAATCGCTTCGTCTTCCGCTCCGGCCTGGTGATGAAGCCGGTGTTCTCGTCCGCCAAGGCATCGAGCGCCAAGCGCGTCATCTATGCCGATGGCGAGGACGAGCGCGTGCTGCGCGCCGCCCAGGTGGTGCTCGAGGAAGGCATCGCCGAGCCGATCCTGATCGGCCGTCCGCATGTCATCGAGGTCAGGCTGAAGCGCTACGGGCTGCGCATCAAGCCGGGCGTCGATTTCGGCCTGATCAACCCCGAGGACGATCCGCGCTACCGCCACTATGTCGACCTGCTGATCGAACTCGCCGGCCGGCGCGGCGTCACGACGGAGGCCGCGCGCACCATGGTGCGCACCGACAACACGGTGATCGCGGCACTCGCGCTGAAGCGCGGCGACGCCGACGCCATGGTCTGCGGCCTTGAAGGGCGCTTCGAGCGGCATCTGCGCAACGTGACGCTGATCATCGGGCCGCGCGCGGGCATCAAGGACTATGACCTGTCGACGCTTTCGATGCTCATCTCGCAGCGCGGCATCATCTTCCTCACCGACACCCACGTCTCCGTCGACCCGACGGCCGAGGAGATCGCCGAGATGACCGTGCTGGCGGCCGAGGAAATCCAGCGCTTCGGCATCGAGCCGAAGGCGGCCCTTCTGTCGCATTCGGATTTCGGTTCGCGCGATTCACCCAGCGCGCTCAAGATGCGTCAGGCGGCGGCAATCCTGGCGCGCATCGCGCCGGAGTTGCAGTGCGACGGCGAAATGCATGCCGATTCCGCGCTGTCCGAGCATCTACGCCAGCGCGTCTATCCGCATTCGCGGCTGAAGGGCGAGGCCAATCTGCTGGTGTTCCCCAACCTCGATTCGGCCAACATCACGCTGACGGCGCTGCGCGCCATGATGGATGCGTTGCATGTCGGCCCGATCCTGCTCGGCACCGACATGCCGGCCCACATACTGACGCCCTCGGTCACGTCGCGCGGTGTGGTCAACATGACTGCGCTGGCGGTGGTCGAGGCCGCGCACAAGGCACAGGCCGTCGCCAATCTGGACTAGGCCGAAGCCGGCTTCAGCTGGCTCGGCCTGGTCTTCCGGGCAGCATCCTCACATGCCGGCGACAAGTTGTTGCAAATGGTGGTGTTGCCGATAGGCAACTTGCGATTGTGGAAATTCGGCCTTGGCTGGAAGCAGATTTCGCAGGAAAGGCCGACCTGATATGGTTGCACATCTGATCTGACGGCGAGGACGTCATGAAAGGCTTCTTGCTCGCATCCGCATTGCTGTCGTTGATCGGCGGACAAGCTCTGGCCGCGGACGCCATCGGTTCCGAGCCCGCGACCGTCCATGACTGGTCCGGCGTCTATGTCGGCGGGCAGATCGGCTACGGGTTCGGCAGGACCGACGCGGTTTTCAGTTCGCCCAACACGCCAACGTTTCAGGCAAGCCAGGACTACGACATCGACGGATTCCTGGGTGGTGTTCAAGTCGGCTATAACTACCAGATCAATTCCATGGTTCTCGGCGTCGAAGCCGACATTGCCGGCGCGGACATCAAGGGACACTCGGGCGAAATCAATGTCGGCGTCCGCGGCGATACATACGATACCAAGGTGGACTGGTTTGGAACGCTGCGCGCCAGCGCCGGATATGCGTTCGACAACAGCTTGATCTATGGAACCGGCGGCCTTGCTTACGGAAGCGTTGAAAACCGATACCTTGACGGGCCTTTCAATAGCTTTTCGGAAAAGGGCACCAAAACTGGATGGACTCTTGGCGCAGGGTTGGAACAGGCATTTACCGATCATTGGTCGGCGAATGTCGAGTATCTTTATGTCGATCTGCGCGACCAGACCATCGACTACGGCGGCAGCAACACCGAGTTCGATAACAAGTTCAGCACGGTCAAGATCGGCATGAACTACAAGTTCTGACAAGCAGCCGAAATAGACGATTAACCGCGAACGGGGTAGCTTGGCGGGCACAGGCTAGCGGGATTGAGACGGATGACAAGCGGAGGGTCGAAGCGGGCGCATGCTGCCATGCTGCTTGGCCTCCTGCTGTCCGGCGCCACCATCACGGAGTCACAGGCCGCCTCGCGGGTCTGCCGTCAATTGGAGGCCGATCTTGCCGCGGCTTCGCGTGGCGGCGGCGGTGGTCCGGCCATGATCCGCAAATACGATGCCGCGATCGACCGGCAGCGCGAACAGATCTCCAAGGCACGCGACCAGGCGGACAATGCAGGTTGCGGGTTTTCGCTGTTTTCCCGCAACATCAATCGATGCGCCGGGCTCAACGCCACCATCGACCGCATGAACGCCAATCTCGACAGTCTCCAGGCCAAGCGTGCGCAACTCGCCGGTGGCGGCGGCTCGCGTCGCGACCGTGGCCGCATCCTGGCTGCGCTCGACGCCAATGGCTGCCGCGACGACACGGTTGCGCCGCGCCGCCCGCCGCTGCAGGAAGCCGACCGCGAAGACGGCAACGCCAACCTGTTCGACCAGCTTTTCGGCGGCGACAACCAGCCGAGCGACACGCCTGACCAGCCGGACGATCCCGGCGAGGAACGCAATGTCCACCGCGTCCTGAACCTGCCCGGCGTTCCAGACGCTCCGGGCACCGGCGGCGAGTTCCACACCACCTGCGTGCGCACCTGCGACGGCTATTTCTTCCCGATGTCGAATGCCGCCTCGGTCGGCGATTTCGAGCGCGACCAGAAGAATTGCCAATCGAGCTGCCCCGGCACCGAGATGCAGGTCTTCTATTCGCGCGGCATGGACGACGATTCAGCCTCGATGACGTCATCGGTCACCGGCAGGCCCTACAGCGATCTGCCGACCGCCTATCTCTACAAGCAGTCCAACATATCGCGGCCGCCGGCCTGCGGCTGCAATGCCGCGCAGAATTTCCAGATCATTGGCGGCAACCCGCCGGCCCCGCATCAGTCGCTGCCGGAAACGGAAGCGGCACCGTTGGTTCCCATGCCGGCCTCCAAGCCCGATCCGGGCATCGACCCGGAAACCCTGGCCAACAGGGACGGCGGGCTCGACCGCGGCGCCATCAAGCGGCTTTCCGCCAAGCCGGTGACGTCGCCGGTATCCGCCTTGCCGCCGGAGCAGCGCAAGGTCAGGGTCGTCGGGCCAACGTTCCTTCCCGACCCATCAGCGGCAATAAATCTGCAAGCTCCGGCCCCGAAGGCAGTCCAGTAAGGGCAAGCCTCAGCGGCATGAACAGCCCCTTGCCCTTGCGCCCTGTCGCTTCCCTGATCTTGCCGGTCCAGTCCTTCCAGACCGCTCCGTTCCAGGGCTCTTCGGGCAGGACTTCGAAGGCCTGTCCGAGGAAGTCACGATCGTCGTCCGAGAATTCCGGTCTGTCCTGCGGCCCCTCGCGCAGGATTCGCCACCAGCCCACCGCATCGGCCAGCCGGTCGAGATTGCCGCGCACCGCCAGCCAGAACGGCTCGGCCTGTTCGCCGGAGATGCCAAGCACCATCAGCCTGTCGCGCGCCCCGTCGAACGGCATATGGTGCATCAGCGCGCGGTTGAGCACGAACAGTTCGTCCGGATCGAACTTGGCCGATGATTTCGAGGTCGCGGCCGGATCGAAACGGCCGGCGAGTTCGGCGAGGTCATGCGCGGCCGCGACATTCTCCGAGGTGCCGACCAGAACGGCGAGCGACGCGACGGCCATAGGCTCGATGCCATCCTCGCGCAGGCTTTCGATGGAGAGTGCCCCGGTGCGCTTAGACAGCCCCTCGCCCGAGACGGTGGTCAAGAGATTGTGGTGGCCGAAGACAGGCGGCTCGGCGTCCAGCGCCTTGAACAGGGCAATCTGCACGCCGGTGTTGGTGACATGGTCGTCGCCGCGGATGACGTGGCTGACACCCATCTCGATGTCGTCGACGACGGACGGCAACGTGTAGAGATAGGTGCCGTCCTCGCGCACCAGCACTGGATCCGAGAGCGAAGCCAGATCGACCGTTTCCTGGCCACGCACCAGATCGTTCCAATGAACCTCGGTGCGTTCGGGCTGCAGCGGGTCGCTGGTAAAATTGGGCAGCAGGAAGCGCCAGTGCGGCCGGCGCCCGTCGGCCTGGTATTCGGCCACCTGCTCCTGCGTCAGCGCCAGGGCCTCGCGGCCATAGACCGGCGGCAGGCCGCGCGTGCGGCGCACCTTGCGCCGAAGATCGAGTTCTTCCGGTGTTTCGTAGCAGGCATAGAGAACGCCCGCTGCCTTCAGCCGCTCGACCGCCGCGTCATAGACCTCGAAGCGCCGCGACTGATATTCGGTAGCATCGGGAAAAACGCCCAGCCAATGCAGGTCGTAGAGGATGGCGTCGGCGAATTCCTGCTTCGAACGGCCAATGTCGGTGTCGTCGAAGCGCTGGATGAAGCGGCCCTTGTTGTTCAGGGCAAACAGCCAATTGAACAGAGCGGTGCGCGCATTGCCGATATGGATGCGGCCGGTCGGTGACGGGGCGAAACGAACGGTAACTGTCATGAGCGGGGCGTACCGGATGCCTTTGTGATTGACAAGATGCGCCCCCGCGCTGGTCGGCACACATAGAACATGATGCGCGCGATGAAAAGACTAGGCCATGCGAGGCGCATGGCCCTTATCCGATCAGAACAGCTGGTTGAAAGCGATCAGCGGCCGAAGTCGTCGGAACTGAGGCGGGTCCAGCGGTCGCCCATCAACCCACCGATAAAGATGTCGCCGGAGCGGACCGCTTGCGCGACCTCGGGGATGCGCGAGCGCACCATCGTCCCCCCGGCATAGCGGAAGAAGACATTCTTGTAGCTGAAGAGTTGCGGCATGAACCTGCTCTGCGTCTGCCCGATGATGCCTGCGCAGCCCATATTCCACGCGTCCTCCATCACGCCATCCAGCGTCGCACCCCAGTGAGGTCCAGAAGACTGGAGTTGCAACAGGTTCGCGATGCCGCCGGCCTGCCCGTAGAAAGCGTAGCAACCGAGCATTTTACCAGTCTCGTCGTAGGTCCCACCAAAATGAAGGGGGCCGTCGGCCCGTTTCTCGGCCGCCAGCGCGAGCAGCCGTGGCAGTTCGCCATCCTGCCAGCGCGGCCGAAGCGCGTAATCTGAGATAATGGCCGGCAGCCGCTCCGCAAACTGCGCGGCATCCATCGGCTCGCGATGGACCCGGTGTGACGAGGAATGCTGGACAGGCGGCTCGAACCTTTTTCTCGTAAAAGCGTCGAATGCTCGGGCGCAGGGATCGAGCACGAAGCGCGGCAGACCCGGCCATTTACCGCGCGCCACGGCGGAGGCCACCGCGGCCGGGCGGAAAATGCGGGTCCATCCCAGGCAATGCGCCGGCAGCAACTGATATTTCATCGGGCGCGCGAAGGCCAGGGATACCCGGTTGGCCGAATCGGTGAGGTGCAGATCGAATTCGCCTTGATGCACGGCACGCAGCAATTGCGGCCCGGCCGAACCGTGATCGGTGCCGGTGTCAGCCATGAGCGGACCAATGATTGCGGCATTCAATGTCGCGCCGTTGAGCTCGTAGCGGGCCTTCAGGACACCGAGGAAGCCACCCAGATCTCCCTGCGGGTTGATCTGGACAAGAGCGTTGCTCGCGCCTGGCTGCCCGGCAGGGTCGAGGTAGATCTTGCTCATATACTCGGCCACCTCAGCGATCGCACGATCGAGGAGGTGACGTCGCCGACGGCGAAACTTCGTCAGGAAGAGTGCGGCGACCCGCTCGAGATCTTCGGCGGCGAGTGGCCGAACCGAGCCATGGTGAATTGCCAGCACCGGCGGCGCAGCTGCTTTTTCCGCACCAGTATCTTCGGAAGCAAGATGCATAAGTGAAGCCGAAATCCCGCGCTGACCAATCTGATCCCAGGATACGGACTTACGCTACCTGGATTGCTTTTGCGTAAATATATGACAACCAGTGGTAGAAATGGCGTGTCGTTCCCCGGCATCGTAAAAAACGTCTAAACCGCGGGAATGCCGCAAGAGCATGCTGCGCAGGTCACTCCGGCTGACAGCGCCTGATGGAGATGGCCTCCGGCCGATGCCGGAGGCCATCTCGGGTCAAACGACCAGTCCCTTGGTCAGTTCGAGCGCCTGACGCTCGAACAGGCGGCGGTAGATGCCGCCTTTCAGCCGGATCAACTCGTCATGCGAGCCTTCTTCGACAATGTTGCCGCGATCGAAGACCAGCAGCCTGTCGAGCGCCCGCACCGTCGACAGCCGGTGGGCGATGACCAGCGTGGTGCGCCCGACCATCAGCCGCTCCATCGCCTGCTGGATCAGCACCTCCGATTCCGAATCGAGGCTCGACGTCGCCTCGTCCAGGATCAGGATGCGCGCATCGGCCAGGAAGGCGCGCGCGATCGCCACGCGCTGCCGCTCGCCGCCCGACAATTTCACGCCGCGCTCGCCGACCAGCGTGCCATATCCCTTCGGCAGGCTGGTGATGAAGTCATGCGCGCTCGCCAGCTTCGCGGCATGCTCGATCTCCTCCTGGGTCGCGTTCGGCCTGGCATAGGCGATGTTTTCGGCCAGCGAGCGATGGAACAGGATCGGCTCCTGCTGGACGATCGCGATCTGCCCGCGCAGCGACGCCTGCGCCACCTGCGAGATGTCCTGGCCGTCGATCAGGATCTTGCCCGCATTGACGTCATAGAGCCGCTGGATCAGCTTGACGAAGGTCGTCTTGCCCGAACCGGAGTGACCGACGAGCCCGACGCGTTCACCCGGCGCGATATCAACCGAAAAGTCGCGATAGAGCGGCGACCGGTGATTGCCGTAGTGAAAAGTGACCTTGTCGAAGCTGATCGACCCTTGCGTGATCCGGATCGGCCTGGCGCCGGGCCGGTCTTCGATGCCGAGCGGTTCGGACTGGAAATCGACCAGTTCCTCCATGTCGTTGATCGAACGCTGCAAATTGCGGATATGCGTGCCGATATCCCTGAGATAGCCCTGCAGCACGAAGAACGAGGTCAGCACGAAGGCGACGTCGCCGGCGCTCGCCTGCCCCCACGACCACAAGAGCAGCGACAGGCCGATCACAGCGGCGCGCATGACCAGCAGCAGCGCCCCTTGCGTGGTGCCGTTGACGGTGCCGCGCACCCAGGTGCGCCGCGTGCGCGCCCGCCATTTGGCGACAACCCTGGCGAGGCGGCGCTCTTCGCGCTCCTCGGCGCCAAAGCCCTTGACCACGGCGTTGCAGCTGACAGCGTCGGCAAGCGAACCGCCGAGGCGCGTGTCCCAGGTGTTGGCGAGCCTGGCCGCCGGCGCGACATATCCAAGCGACAGCATCGCCGTCACCATGATGAACAGCACCGAGCCGGCGGCGACGACCACACCCATCAGCGGCCAGAACCAGCCAAGCAGCAGCGTCGAGCCGACGAGCATGACCACCGACGGCAGCAGCGCGATCAGGATGGTGTCGTTGAGCAGGTCGAGCGCCCACATGCCGCGCGTCACCTTGCGCACGGTCGAGCCGGCAAACGAGTTGGCGTGCCAGTCGGTGGAAAAGCGCTGGACGCGATGGAAGGCATCGGCGGCGATGTCGGCCATCATCTTCAGCGTCAGTTCGACGATGCCCATGAACGCCAGGTTCCGCAGCACGACGCCCGTCAAGGCAAGCGCCATCAACATCGAAAACGCCGTCATCGCGGCATTCCAGGCAATGGCGTCCGCGCCGGCGCTGCTGGCGACGGCGTCGACCAGCCGGCCGGAATAGAGCGGCGTCAGGACGTCTGCCAGCGTCGACAGCAGGAAACCACCCATGATCAGCGAAAGCCGCCAGGGCTGGCGCCGCCAATGGGTAAGCGTGAAACCAAGAACGCTGCGAAAGGCGCTCGCGCGCAAATCGATCTTGAAACGAGCCATGATGTCATTCGGGCGCAAACGAGCCCGATCCCAGTAAGGTCGAAAATTGAAGAAGCCGCGCAAGGGGCGAATGATTGCCCAGAAGCGGAGTGGCATATTTTGGCGTTACGCCCGTAGTCGGGCGGCGACCGGCATCGGCAAAAGCCTGTGCTCAAACCGGCTCCAATGCGAAGGACGGACCTTCGCGGGGCGCCGGATGAGACCTAGGCTTCGCGGCCTCGCATTACCATCTTAAATACTGCCATTCGGACCTCCCGCAAGTGAATCGCGGAGTGGTCCTTATAGAGACGCTCTGATGCATCGCCAAGACGGGCTCTGCCCAAAAGCATATCTGGTCCAACCACTGCGATTATTTTGCAACAACGGTGGCAGAAGCCGTTCGCCGCGCGCCGATCACTGGGGCATGCGGTCCAAGCGCATGTATCGACCGTCGGTCGATGCCTTGAAGCCCAGCTTTTCGTAGACCCCATGCGCATCACCGGTCGACAGGCTCCAGTGCGAGACGTTACCGAGCTCGGGATGATCGATGAGTGCCTGCACCAGCCGCTGGCCGATGCCCTGCCCGCGATTCTGCGGCCAGACGATGATGTCGGCGAGATAGGCGAACACCGTGCGGTCGGTGATTGCCCTGCCGAAACCGACCTGCTTGCCATCGATGTAGCCGGCCGCGCAGAACGAATTGGCGAAGGCCTGGCGATGAAACTCATCGCTGCGTCCAGCCCCCCAATAGCTCGCCATCAACAGGTCGGAGGTCGCACGGAAATCGATCCGCGCGAGGTCAAAGCTGATCTCACAGTCCGGCATGTTGCATCCTCGCGGTACCGTCTATTTCGCCCCACGGACGAACGCTTACCCACGATCCCTGAAACGGTTGGTGATGGGATAGCGGCGGTCGCGCCCGAAATTCTTCCGGGTGATCTTCACACCCGGTGCCGCCTGCCGGCGCTTGTATTCGGCGATGTAGAGCAGGTGTTCGATGCGCGTCACCGTCGCCCGGTCATGGCCGCGCGCGACGATATCGTCGACGCCCATCTCATTCTCGACCAGGCATTCGAGAATGTCGTCCAGCACCGGATAGGGCGGCAGTGAATCCTGGTCGGTCTGGTTCTCGCGCAACTCCGCCGACGGCGCCTTGTCGATGATATTCTTCGGGATGACCTCGCCCGATGGCCCGAGCGCGCCCGGCGGCACATGGCTGTTGCGCCAGCGCGACAGCGCGTAGACCTGCATCTTGTAGAGGTCCTTGATTGGATTGAAGCCGCCGTTCATGTCGCCATAGAGCGTGGCATAGCCGACCGACATCTCGCTCTTGTTGCCTGTCGTGACCACCATCGAGCCGAACTTGTTGGAAATCGCCATCAGGATGGTGCCGCGCGCGCGGCTCTGCAGGTTTTCCTCGGTGATGCCTTCCTTGGTGCCCTCGAAGAGCTGCGTCAGCGCATGCAGGAAACCTTCGACCGGCTCGAAGATCGGCACGATGTCATAGCGGCAGCCGAGCGCGCGGGCGCAATCCTCGGCGTCCTTGAGCGAATCCTTCGAGGTGTAGCGGTAGGGCATCATCACCGCGCGCAGCCGCTCTTCCCCGAGCGCGTCGACGGCAAGGGCCGCGCAGATCGCCGAATCGATGCCGCCGGACAGGCCGAGCACCACATTCTTGAAGCCGTTCTTGTTGACGTAGTCGCGCAGGCCCAGCATGCAGGCGCGATAGTCGGCCTCCTCCCGCTCGGGGATCTTCGACATCGGCCCTTCCGAGCAGACCCAGCCGTCCTCCCCGCGCTTCCACGTGATGACGTCGACCGCTTCCTCGAACTGGCTCATCTGGAAAGCCAATGTCTTGTCGGCGCCGATGGCAAACGACGCGCCGTCGAAGATCAGCTCATCCTGGCCGCCAAGCTGATTGGCATAGGTGATCGGCAGCCCGCATTCGATGACCTGACGGATGACCACCTGGTGGCGGACATCGATCTTGGCGCGATAGTAAGGCGAGCCGTTCGGCACCAGCAGGATTTCCGCCCCGCTTTCCGCCAGCGATTCGCAGATGCCGACATCGCCCCAGATGTCCTCGCAAATCGGAATGCCGATGCGCACGCCACGGAAATTGACCGGTCCCTGGATCTCGGGTCCAACCTGGAACACGCGCTTCTCGTCGAACTCGCCATAATTCGGCAGGTCGAGCTTGTAGCGTTCGGCGATGATCTTGCCGGCGTCGGCGACGATGATCGAATTGTGCGTGCCGCTCTTACGCTTCAGCGGCGTGCCGATGATGACGCCGGGGCCGCCATCCGACGTATCGGCGGCAAACTCCTGCGCCGCCTTTTCGCAGGCCTTCAGGAAGGCCGGCTTCAGCACCAGATCCTCCGGGGGATAACCGGCAAGGAAAAGCTCTGTGTAGAGCACGAGATCGGCGCCCTGGCGCGCGGCATCCGCCCTCGCCTCGCGGGCCTTGGCGAGGTTGCCGGCGACATCGCCCACGGTCGGGTTGAGCTGGGCGATCGCGATGCGCAGTATGTCGGGCTTCTTGGTCATGCCTGCTGACTTAGCGCGGCAAAATTCGCCTCGCAATGGCGTTCGCTTGGACCAACCCCGGACCGATTGACGTGGTCAATCGTGTCGAGACCGTCGATCAGTCGTCGCCCATATATTCGCGCAACGACTGCGGAGAATGATTCTCGCCGATCGACATCGCCAGGATGCGCGAAATGTGCCGGCGCGGCAGGCCTGTGTCCGCCACCCATTGATTGATCTGGGCCTGGATCTTGTCGAGATCCTTCTTCGAGGTCGGGCTTTCGGCGATGTCGAGGCCGGCGTCACGAAGCGCTGCCGCCATATCGGCCGAGATGACGAAGGCGTCCCAGCCCAGCCAGCGAAGGAAATACTGGCCTGTATTGCCGCCCAGTCGGCTGCCATGCTTGCCGAGATAGGCCATCAGTCCGATCTGGTCGTCGGCAGGCCAATTGGCGAGGAACTCGCCGAAGCCGCCATGCTCCTTCGACACGCGCTCGACGAAGGCAGCGTTGTCGCGGACGGATTTGATTTTCTGCGGGTTGCGCACGATGCGCTGATCGGAAGCGAGATCGTGCCAGAAATCGTCAGGCTGGAACAACAGCCGCTTCGGCTCGAAGCGCAGAAACGCCTCTTCGAAACCGGGCCATTTCTGCTCGATGACGCGCCAGACGAAACCGGCGGCAAAGATCCGCTCGGCCATGGTCGAGAGAATGCGATCGTCCGGGATATCGGCGACCGCGGCATTGTCGGGCACTGGCCCGAGCAGCGTTGCAAGCTCCGCTTCGCCGCCCTTGCGTTTTGCCGCGCGCAGGCGAATTTTCTGGAAATCGGCCATGGGTCCCTCGCTGTTGGCTTGAATGTAACACTTCCCGCGAGAGGCGGCAGCCTCTACGTCTATCTCCACCGACGACGGAGACGGCCATGTACAAGACAATCGACGACCTGGCGAACCGCTGGCTCAAGCGACGGCCGGACGGCCTCAGCAAGTTGGAGAGCCGGGTGCTGCAATCGACGCTCGAGCGCACCACGATCTCCAGGGACACCAACAAGGCGGTCGCTTTTCACCAGACCTTTGGCGACCGCCTTGCCGATACGATCGCCCGCATCGGCGGCTCCTGGTCCTTCATCATGGGCTTCATCGCTTTCCTGATTGTCTGGACAGTTGGCAATGTCTGGCTTCTGACGCGCGATGCCTTCGACCCCTACCCGTTCATCTTCCTCAATCTGGTGCTGTCGATGGTCGCCGCCTTGCAGGCGCCGGTGATCATGATGGCGCAGAACCGCCAGACCGAACGCGACCGCATCGACGCCGCCCACGATTACGAGGTCAATCTGAAGGCCGAGATCGAGATCATGGCGCTGCACGAGAAACTCGATGAACTGCGCCACAGCCAGATCATCGGCATGCGCGACGAGATCGTGCGGCTGGCGGAAGCGGTCAAGCGCATCGACGAGAGGCTGGCGCGGCAGCAGTCGGCCTCATGACCGAAGCGATCCATCATTTCATCGAACAATATGGACTGCTTGCCGTCTTTCTCGGCTGCGTCGCCGAAGGGGAAAGTGCTGCCATCCTCGGCGGTTTCTTCGCCCACCAGAATGTTTTCGTGCTGTGGCATGCCATTGTCGCGGCAGCGCTCGGCGCCTTCGCCGGCGACACCTGCTTCTTCATCCTGGGCAGAAGTTTCGCCGACAACCGCCATGTCGTCAGGTTGCGCAGGCGGCCGGGCTTCCGCCGCGCCTACCGTCTGCTCAACACCCATCCCAACATCTTCGTGCTGTCGAATCGCTATGTCTACGGCATGCGCCTGGTCGGTGGCATCGCGGCCGGCCTGTCGACCATAGCAGCACCCCGCTTCGTCATTCTCAACGCCATCTCATCGACGATCTGGGCGGTGCTGTTCAGTACGATCGGCTATGTCTTCGGGCTCGGCGCCGAGCATTTCGTTGGCCAGGCGCTGATGCGCCACGAGCGGCTGTTCATCGGGCTCGGCATTGGCCTCACCGTGGCCGTGCTGGCCTGGCTTGTCGCCCGCCACATCGCCAAGCGGGAACGTCGCCGGGAGCAGTGATGCCGCCGGCCTCACTCGGAAGGTCAGATCGGAAAGCCGGTGAGCCGCTCGATGAGCGCAATGCCCCAGACGCCGGCGACGATGACCACCGAGATCAGCACCGCCAGCGAGCCGCAATCCTTGGCCAGTTGGATGTCGACATTGAACTCCCGGCTGAAGGCATCGCAGGCCGCCTCGATGCCGGTGTTCAGCACCTCGACCATGATCAGCAACAGCACCGCCCCGATCAGCAGGGCATAACCGCGCCAGGAGACCGAAACGAACCACGCCGCCGGCAGGGCGAGCACCAGCAGCATCAGTTCCTGCTGGAAAGCCTTCTCGCTGGCGGCCAGCTTGCGAAACGCCCGCACCGAATTGAAAAAAGCGTCGATCAGCCGCTGCATGCCCAAACCTCATTCCGAGTTATCGGCACGAGATAAAGCAACGGCCCGATCAAGGGAATAAGGCGTATCGTCCAAAATTCATTCAGCGACCGCTATCGAAGGCGTCGACTTTTCAAACTGCGGCAGCCCGTCGTCGATCGAATAATAGTCGCCCTTGTCACCAACGAAGATATGACAGTCGCCCTTGAGACCTGTCGGCTTGTCGAACGCTCCCGCCATGACCGAAATATAGTCTTGAGCCCTTGGCTTCCAGAAAAGCACGGACCCGCATGTCCTGCAGAAGCCGCGCCCGGCGAAAGCGGACGCTTCATACCATGTGATGCTTTCCGTGCCTTCGATAACGATGTCGGCGTCGGCGACGTTGGTCGCGGCATAGAAATGCCCGCTTTGCTTCCGGCATTGCGAGCAATGACAGTAGACGACGCCGCGCAATGCTCCCCTTGTCCGGAAGCGGACCGCGCCGCACAGGCATGATCCCTGGTGACTGTCACTCATTTCGGCACTCCCTGGAGAAACCTCGCCCAACATCGTTGCCAGGATTCCAGCTTTGCGGTGGTTGCGCGCAAGCAAATGCGACATCGATTGGCATGACGGATTCGAAATTCAGTTTCATTTCCATCAGCACAACGCCCGGATTTCGAAGTCAAAGCCTTCAAAACTGGGCTCTGTCCCGCGATGGTGGTACAAAATTTATGCTTCTACAGCCACAGGTAGCGAAAAACCTGTGGAAGTCGTGCGGATTAAGGAAACTTTAGCGCCACCGCATCTATGGTCACGCCAAGCGAAGATGGCGGGTGGGGACGCGTCTCTTCGCAAGATGTTCTGGACGATCAGGTCGCGCTCCCCAGGTCGGCGATCATGGAACCCGCAAATTCCGCGCCGGGATCCGAGGGGAAGAGTGGATCAGACATGCAGCCGGCAGCCGCCACAACCGAACGAAGCACCGACATCGCAGCCACGGTTGTTGCCACCATGCGCCAGCTTGGCGTCCTCGGCCTGCCGCGCAATTACGAAATCTTCTACGAGGCATTGAGCGGCACCAACCGCGAACTCAGTCTCGCCGTCGTGTCGCTGAGCAGCCGGCCGACGCAGGACGAGCTGGATCAGATCGGACGCGCCTTCTTTGCCCAGAACCACGGCCCCGGCATCGTCGAGCATGCGCGGGACGTCATCGCCCGGGAACTCGAGGAGGTCGCGGCGCTTTTGCGGAGCGAACGCAGCCACATCGAAAAATACGGCAGGATCCTCGACGAGACATCGAATGGCCTGAGTGGCCGCAGCCTGCTCTCGCAGGATCTTCTGCAAAAAATCGCCAACGCCATGGCCGTTGCCACCAATTCGACGATCGATCACGGCAAGCAGATCGCTTCGACGCTTAGCGACAAGACGGCCGAACTCGAAAGCGTCAAGTCGAAGCTCGAGGAATACAAGCGGCTGGCCGATACGGATCCGTTGACCCAAATCTGGAACCGCCGCGCCTTCGACAAGGAAATCACCCGGATCTACACCAGCAACAAGGGCATCCTGTTCAACGCCTTGATCCTTGCCGACATCGATCGGTTCAAGGACATCAATGACCGCTACGGCCATCCTGTCGGCGACAAGATCATCCAGATCATCGCCGAGATTTTCCAGACCAGCATTCGCGGCGACATGTTCGTCGCCCGCACCGGCGGCGAGGAGTTTGCGCTGATCGTCGAGGGTGCCAGCGAAGACGCCACCTACGAGATCGCCGAGCGCATTCGCGCCCTGATCGAGCAGACGCCGTTCACCAGCAGCCAGACCGGCATGAATTACGGCACGGTGACCGTCTCGATGGGCATCTGCATGGCATCCGAGGCCGAAGGCCCGGAGGACCTCTACACCAAGGCCGACCGGGCGCTCTACCGTTCGAAAGTGAGCGGCCGCAACCGCGTCACCAAACATTCGACGATGGCCGGCCGCGCCGGCAAGAGCTGGCTGCTCTACAAGAAGGACTGACGCCAGTCGCCGTCGACAGGCAATGCGGGCCTCTTTCCCATTGGATGGCGATGCCCGGCCGGCTCAATCAGACATAGACGAATTCAGAGATAGGCGAAGCCGGCCGCGATCACACCCAGGGCGCCCAGCGCCAGCGAGCCGATCCACGGCCAGCGCTTGCCACGGGTGATGATGGAGAGCGTCGCGACGGCGATCGAGATGTGCAGCAGCGTCACCGCCAGCGTCAGGACATGATGACGGCGTTCGCGCACGTCGCTATCGCGCAGCTTTTCGTCGACCTGCTTTTCAAATTCGGTCGCCTTGGCCTGGATCTCCGCACCATCGGCTTCATTGCGCTTCGCGGCGGCCTGAAATTGGTCGGTTCCTGGGCCACCCGTCGCCGCCGCGATCTCATAGCTGTTCTTCTTGATGCTCTTTGCCTGGAAGAAACTCCACTGATCGCTGGCCTTGTTCTGGAGATAGGCCGCCTCGCTCTTGTCGTTTATCGCCTCCGCGGTTTCGAGCGACTCGAAGCTGCCGACCGTCGCGGCGAGAACCGCCAACACCGCTATTGTGACGGAGACCGTGGTCAGAAAGGGATTGCCCTCATGCGCGGCATGTTCGGCATGCTCGGCGTTCTCGAGGTGCTCCTGGGTAGCGTCTTCCATTGCCATTCGTCGAATCCTGGCCAGCGATGATTGGGTCGACGGCGAACCTTAACCTCAATCTTGTTTTGCACAGGTCGCGTCAGCATAAATTTTCGTAAGGTTTGACGCGACGACCGCCTGGACAACATCGTCCCGGAACAAGAAAAGGCGCCGGATTTCTCAGGCGCCTTCGCATGTTGGTCGTTTGGGATCGGCAGGATCAGCCGTTGACGGCCTGCTTGTGCTGCACCGGATGGCTTTTCTTCAGGAGATCCGACACCAGGAAGGCCAGCTCGATCGCCTGATCGGCATTGAGGCGCGGGTCGCAATGCGTGTGGTAGCGGTCCTGCAATTCCTCGGCCGTGATGGCGCGCGCACCACCCGTGCATTCGGTGACGTTCTTGCCGGTCATCTCGACATGGATGCCGCCCGGATGCGTGCCTTCGGCGCGGTGCACCTCGAAGAAGGTCTGCACCTCCTTCAGGATGCGGTCGAACGGCCGCGTCTTGTAACCGGCGGCTTCGATCGTGTTGCCATGCATCGGGTCCGACGACCAGACCACGCTGCGGCCTTCCTTCTGCACCGCCCGCACCAGCCTCGGCAGATGGTCGGCGACCTTGTCGGAGCCGAAGCGGGCGATCAGCGTCAGCCGGCCGGGCTCGTTCTCGGGGTTGAGCAGGTCGATCAGCTCCAGCAAGCCGTCAGCGGTCAGCGACGGGCCGCATTTCAGGCCGAGCGGGTTCTTGATGCCGCGGCAATACTCGACATGGGCATGATCGGGCTGACGTGTGCGGTCGCCGATCCAGATCATGTGGCCTGACGTGGCATACCAGTCGCCGGAGGTCGAATCGACGCGGGTCAGTGCTTCCTCATAGCCAAGCAGCAGCGCTTCATGGCTGGTGTAGAAATCGGTCTCGCGCAGCGCGTAATTGGTCTCCGAGGTGATGCCGACGGCCTTCATGAAGTCCATCGTCTCGGTGATGCGGTTGGCGAGCGACTCGTACTTTTCGCCCTGCGGGCTGTCAGCGACGAAGCCGAGCATCCAGCGATGCACGTTCTCCAGGCTGGCATAACCGCCCTGGGCGAAGGCGCGCAGAAGGTTGAGCGTCGCCGCCGACTGGCGGTACGCCATTTCCTGGCGGGCAGGATCGGGAATACGGGACTTGGCGTCGAATTCGATGCCGTTGATGATGTCGCCGCGATAGCTCGGCAGCGTCACCTCGCCCTTGGTCTCATTGTCGGACGAACGCGGCTTGGCGAACTGGCCGGCAACGCGACCGACCTTCACCACGGGCTGTGCGCCGGCGAAGGTCAAGACGACCGACATCTGCAGGAAGACCCGGAAGAAGTCGCGGATGTTGTCGGCGCCGTGTTCGGCAAAGCTTTCGGCGCAATCGCCGCCCTGGAGCAGGAACGCCTCACCGGCAGCGACCGCCGCGAGTTGCTTCGTCAGCTTGCGCGCCTCACCGGCAAAGACCAGCGGCGGAAAGGTGGCGAGCTGAGCTTCGGTGTTCTTCAGCGCAGCAAGGTCCGGATAGGCAGGAACCTGCTTGATCGGCTTTGCTCTCCACGAATTCGGCGACCATTTCGTCATCGCTGCACCCAACACTCTTTCCGGCGAGCACCCTCGCCCGCCTTTTCCGCCCCTATATGGGTTGGCGGCTCCATACACGAAGCCGATTTCCTATTCTAGACCGGAATTTCAGCACTGGCGAATGGGTCGCGTGGGCTACACAGCCTTCTCAACTAGGCGCGCCAGTTGCGTCATGACCACCGCCGAGCCCGCCAGCCGCTTCTCGGCGGTCGGCCAATCGCGGGTGAAGACGACGCTGTGGTCGGGGCGGATCTTGGCCAGCGAACCCTGCTCGCCGATGAACTTGACCAGGCCGACCGGGTTGGAGAACTCGCGCTTGCGGAAATGAATGACAACGCCCTTCGGGCCCGCATCGAGCTTCTCGACATTGGCTTTGCGGCAGAGCGCCTTGATGAAGACGATCTTCAAGAGATGCTTCACCTCGTCCGGCAGCGGGCCGAAACGGTCGATCAGTTCGGCGCCGAAAGCGTCGATCTCCTCGGTGTTTTCGAGGTCGCCGAGGCGGCGGTAAAGCGCCAGCCTGAGCTGCAGGTCCGGCACATAGCTTTCCGGGATCATCACCGCCGTGCCGACGGCGATCTGCGGCGACCAGCCGCCATCCTGGACCTCGCCGGAATCCTTCACCTCGGCTACGGCCTCTTCCAGCATCTGCTGGTAGAGCTCGAAGCCGACCTCCTTGATATGGCCGGACTGCTCTTCGCCCAAGAGATTACCGGCGCCCCTTATATCGAGATCGTGGCTGGCGAGCTGGAAGCCGGCGCCCAGCGTGTCGAGCGACTGCAGCACTTTCAGCCGGCGCTCGGCCGTGTCAGTCAGTTTGCGGTTGGCCGGCAGCGTGAACAGCGCGTAGGCGCGCACCTTGGAGCGGCCGACGCGGCCGCGCAACTGATAGAGCTGCGAGAGGCCGAACATGTCGGCGCGATGGATGATCAGCGTGTTGGCGGTCGGGATGTCGAGGCCGGATTCGACGATGGTGGTCGACAGAAGCACATCGTATTGCCCATCATAGAAGGCGTTCATGATGTCGTCGAGTTCGCCTGGCGGCATCTGGCCGTGGGCCACAGCCACTTTCAGTTCTGGCACCGATTCTTTCAGGAAATCATGGATTTCCGAGAGATCGCTGATGCGCGGGACGACATAGAAGGAGTGTCCGCCACGATAACGCTCGCGAAGCAGCGTCTCGCGAATGACCAACGGATCGAAGGGCGAGATGAAGGTGCGCACCGCCATGCGGTCGACCGGCGGCGTGGCGATCAGCGACAGTTCGCGCACGCCCGTCAGCGCCAGTTGCAGCGTGCGCGGGATCGGCGTCGCCGACAGCGTCAGCACATGGACATCGGTCTTCAGATCCTTCAGCCGTTCCTTGTGCTTGACGCCAAAGTGCTGCTCCTCGTCGATGATCAGCAGGCCGAGATTCTTGAACGAGATCGAGGAGCCGAGCAGCGCATGGGTGCCGACAACGATGTCGACCTGGCCCTCGGCCAGAGCCTTCTTCGTCTCCGCCAGTTCCTTGGCACCGACCAGCCGCGAGGCCTGCGCGACGCGGACGGGAAGGCCCGAGAAGCGCTGGGAAAAGGTCTTGAAATGCTGGCGTGACAACAGCGTCGTCGGCACCACGACCGCGACCTGGAACCCTTCCATCGCCGCGATGAAGGCGGCGCGCAGTGCCACTTCGGTCTTGCCGAAGCCGACATCGCCGCAGATCAGCCGGTCCATCGGCTTGCCGGCGCCGAGGTCATCCCTGACCGAGTCGATGGCCGTCTGCTGGTCGTCGGTTTCCTCATAGGGGAAACGCGCGGCGAATTCGTCATAGAGACCTTCGGCCGGCACCAGCGCCGGCGCGGCGCGCATCTGCCGCTCGGCGGCGATACGGATCAGCTGCCCGGCCATGTCGAGCAGGCGCCGCTTCAGCTTGGCCTTGCGCGACTGCCAAGCGCCGCCACCCAGCTTGTCCAGCGTCGCCTCGGCGGAGTCGGAGCCATAACGCGACAGAAGCTCGATGTTTTCGACCGGCAGGAACAGCCGGTCATCGCCGGCATAGTGGATTTCCAGGCAGTCATGCGGCGCGCCGACCGCCTCGATGGTGCGCAGGCCGATGAAGCGGCCAATGCCATGGTCAGTGTGGACGACGATATCGCCGGCCGACAGCGCAGAGGCCTCCGCGATGAAGTCGGAGGCGCGCTTCTTGCGCTTGGAACGCCGGATCAGCCGGTCGCCCAAAATATCCTGTTCGGCGACGACGACCAGTTTTTCGGTCTCGAAGCCGGATTCAAGCGGCAGCACGGCCAATGCCGCCTGCCCCGGCTCGAGCTGTTCGGCTTGCGCCAGCGTCTCGACCTGCTTGAGATTGCCCAGATGATGCTCGGTGAGGATCTGGCCAAGCCGGTCGAGCGAACCCTCTGTCCAGCCGGCGATGACAATACGCCGACGTGCCGCGCGCTCGTCGGCGATATGCCTGACGACGACATCGAAGACGTTGATATTTGGATCGGCGCGCTCCTCGACGAAGCTGCGGCCATGGCGCGAGCCGGCGTGATAGACCTTTTTCGCGCCGGCATCGGGCGCGTCGAAGGGCGTGAAGTCGATCGCTTCGCGTGGACCGAGCGAGGCGATCAGGTTCTCCGGCGAGAGGTAGAGCAGATCCGGCGCCACCGGCTTGTAGGGCACGGCATCCTTCAGCGCAGCATCGGCCTGCTTTTTGCGCGCTTCATAGTGATCGAGGATCAGTGTGTGGCGCTCGGCCAGCGCCTCATGCGCCAGATGGTCGAAAACCACAGGCGTATCCGGCAGATAGTCGAACACCGTCTCCAGCCGCTCATAGAAGAACGGCAGCCAATGCTCCATGCCGGCGAACCGCCTGCCCTCACTGACTGCCGTGTAGAGCCCGTCGTCGCGCTGCGGCGCGCCAAAGGCTTCGATATAGGAGCGGCGGAAGCGGCTGATGGTTTCAGGCGTCAGCGCCACTTCGCTCATCGCCTGCAGCGCCATCGACTTGCGCTGGCCGGTGGTGCGCTGGGTGGCGGCATCGAAGACGCGGATCGATTCCAGCGTGTCGCCGAAGAAATCGAGCCTGAGCGCCTCGGTCCAGCCGGGCGCGAAAAGGTCGACAATGCCGCCGCGCACCGCGAACTCGCCGATGCCGCGAACTGTCGGCACCCGCTCGAAGCCGGACGTTTCCAGCCGCGCAATCAGCGCGTTCATGTCGATCTGGTTGCCAGGCCTGGCATGAAAGGTCTGTGCCTCGACCAGATCAGCCGGCGGAATGCGCTGCAGCAGCGCATTGGCGGTGGTGAGGATGACGGCGCGATGCGGCTTCTTCGCCAGCGCGATCATGGCCGTCAGCGCGTCGAGGCGCTTGGCGGCGGCATCCGAGCCGGGCGAGACGCGATCGTAGGGCAGACAGTCCCAGGCCGGCAGTTCCAGCACCGGCAGTCCGGGCGCGGCAAAGGCCAGTGCCTCGATGATAACAGGCAGGCGCTGGCCGTCGCGCGCCACGAACAGCACCGGCTTGTCGGGCGCGATCTCGAATGCGGCCTGCACCAGTGCAAACGCCTCGTATCCATCGGCGACACCATCGACGATGAACTGGCCGGCACGGCCTTTCGGCAGACCAATGGTGGGAATGAGGCTCATCAAATCACGGTCTTTGTTTGTCGCAATTCCTGTGGGGAAAACCGCTTCGCACTTTTCCTGGAATTGCTTTTGTTCAGAAAGTCATGGTCCGGCGGGACGCCAGGATCTTTTGCAGGACAGGACAATCGATATCCGCCGGGATCGGGCGTTCACCGGTGATCAGCGGCAGGAATTCGGTGTCGGAAATGTCGAGGAGCCTCTCATATTGTTCGATTTCCTCAGCCGTCAAGGCGCCGATCTCGGCGTCGGCGAAGGTGCCGAGAATGAGATCCATCTCGCGCATGCCGCGGTGCCACGAGCGGAACAACAGCTTGCGGCGGTGGGCGTCCAGCCCCTCGCTTGATCGTTTCGTTCCGGTCATTGTGGCGCATCCTCACTTGCTGCGGCGCATATAGCGTGGATAGAAGGGGCTGTCAGCCTTGCGCTGTGGCCGTCGCGACATAAGCTGACATCATGCGTCCTTCCATCCTCGATCCGCTGTTTGTTCCGATCACTTCGCTTGCCGGCGTCGGACCCAAGGTCGGCGCGCTGATCGAGAAGGTCGTCACGGCGGATCTTGGTGATCGAGCGGCCCGCGCGGGCGACCTTCTGTTTGTGCTGCCGCACACCGTCATCGACCGCCGCAGCCGGCCGGGCATCGCCGGTTCCGCGGAAGGCCAGATCGTGACCCTCGACGTGCGCATCGACCGTCACCAGCCGCCGCCGCGCGGCAACCGGTCGGTGCCTTACAGGGTCTTTGCCCATGACGATACCGGCGAGATCGGCCTGACCTTCTTTCATGCGCACGCCGCCTATCTCGAAAAGGCAATGCCCGTGGGCGAGCATGTCGTGGTCTCGGGCCGCATGGAATGGTTCAACGGCCGTCCGACCATGGTCCACCCCGACCATATCGCGCTGGCCAGCGAAGCAGAGAACCTGCCGCTGGTCGAACCGGTCTACCCGCTCACCGCAGGGCTCTCGGGCAAGGTGCTGCGCCGCGCGATCGGCCAGGCGCTGGCGCGCCTGCCCGAATTTCCGGAGTGGCAGGACGGCGCCTTCATGCGCCGGCACACCTTTCCCACCTTTGCCGACGCGCTTACCCGCATCCACAATCCGGCCGATCCCATCGACGTTTCCATCGACGGCGCGGCCTGGCGGCGTCTTGCCTATGACGAGTTGCTGGCGGGCCAGGTCTCGCTGGCGCTGGTGCGGGCAAAGATCCGCCGCCTGTCCGGCCGCCCCCTGGTCGGCGACGGCCGCATCGTCGAGAAACTGCGCGCAGCCCTTCCCTATTCGCTGACCGCAAGCCAGGAATTCGCGCTGGCCGAAATCAATGCCGACCTTGCCGACCCCGAGCGCATGCTGCGGCTGCTGCAGGGCGATGTCGGCTCAGGCAAGACGGTGGTCGCGCTGCTTGCCATGGCGCGCGCCGTCGAGGCCGGCGGCCAAGCGGCACTGATGGCACCGACCGAAATCCTGGCGCGCCAACATCTGGCGACGATCGCGCCGCTCGCCGCCAGAGTCGGGCTGCGCATCGCCATACTCACCGGCCGCGAAAAGGGCCGCGAACGCACCGAAACACTGGCCGGCCTGGCAAGCGGCGAGATCGACATCGTCGTCGGCACCCACGCGCTGTTCCAGGAGACGGTTACCTTCCACGATCTGGTGCTGGCCGTAATCGACGAGCAGCATCGTTTCGGCGTCCATCAGCGGCTTGCCATCACCGCCAAGGGCGATGCGCCCGACATGCTGGTGATGACGGCCACCCCGATCCCGCGCACGTTGGTGCTGACCGCCTTCGGCGACATGGATGTCTCCAAGCTGACGGAAAAGCCGGCCGGTCGCCAGCCGATCCGCACCGTCACGCTGCCGCTGGAACGGCTCGACGAACTGGTCGCCCGCATGCAGGATGCCGTCGCCGGCGGCCAGAAAATCTACTGGATCTGCCCGCTGGTCGAGGAGTCCGAAGAGATCAAGCTGATGTCGGCCGAGGATCGCTTTGCCTCGCTGAAACCGCTGTTCGGCGACCGCATCGGCCTTGTCCACGGCCGCATGAAGGGCGCCGAGAAAGACGAGGCGATGCGCGCCTTCAAGGAGGGCGAAACCCGCATCCTGATCGCCACCACGGTCATCGAGGTCGGCGTCGACGTGCCCGACGCTACCGTCATGGTCATCGAACATGCCGAGCGTTTCGGCCTTGCACAGCTGCACCAGCTACGCGGACGGGTCGGGCGCGGCGACAAGCCCTCCTCTTGCGTGCTGCTCTACAAGGATCCGCTCGGCGAGACCGCAAAACGCCGGCTGTCGGTGATGCGCGAGACCGAGGACGGCTTCTTGATCGCCGAGGAAGACCTGAAATTGCGCGGCGAAGGCGAGCTGTTGGGCACCCGCCAGTCCGGCACACCGGGGTTCCAGGTGGCGCGCATCGAGGCGCATGCCGATCTCCTGGAGGCAGCCCGCGACGATGCAAGGCTTATCCTGTCACGCGACCCGGAATTGCAATCCGGCCGCGGCGAGGCGCTGCGCCTGCTGCTCTATTTGTTCGGCCGCGACGAGGCCGTGCGGCTCCTGCGCGCCGGATGAGGCCCTAGTGGCGGATTGGCGACCGTTCCGTTGATCGGCTCGCCATTCAGCGTCACCATCTTGCTTTTCACCTCCGGCGCCACCAGCCCGGCCGAGACAATCAGCTTGGCGCCGTCCTCGATCGTCATGTCGAGCAGCACGATGTCCGACTTCAGCACATACATCAGGAACCCGGTCGTCGGGTTCGGCGTGCAGGGCATGAACACGGCAATCAGCGGGTCGCCTTCCTGGTCAAGTTTCTCGTTGATCTCGGTTTCCTTCTCGCTGGCGACGAAGACCAGCGACCACACGCCCTTGCGCGGATATTCGACCAGCCCGACCTGGCGGAACATGTCGCCCTTGTTCGACAGCACGGTCTCGAAGATCTGCTTCAGCGAGCCATAGATGCCGCGCACCAGCGGCATGCGGCCAAGCAGGCGCTCGCCGAAACCGACAATGGCGCGGCCGACGATGTTGGCGGTGAGGAAACCGATCAGCGTGATCAGGATCAGCGCGACGATTAGCCCGAACCCTGGAACAGGGAACGGCAGATAGGTGTCGGGACTGTAACGCGCCGGAATATAGGGCTTCACCCAGGAATCGACCCAGCCGATGAACGACCAGGCGATATAGGCGGTGATGGCCAGCGGCGCGCAGACGACGAAGCCCGTGAGGAAATAGTTCCTCAGCCGGGTCATGCCGGAGGTCTTGGGAGCATCGGACATGGTTCACCGGGCGCGGGTTGCAGCGCAACATTAGTGAACCGGGACGCCGTTTGGAACTGCGAAGTTTTTAAAGAGCGCCTGTTAAGGCCCCTACTCCACCGTCACGGATTTCGCCAGATTTCGGGGCTGGTCGACGTCGGTGCCCATGAACACGGCGGCGAAATAGGCCAGCATCTGGATCGGCAGCGCATAGATGATCGGCGAGATGATTTCGGGTACGTCGGGCAGGATGATGGTTTCCATCGTCTTGACGCTCACCTGCGCCGCCCCTTTGCTGTCGGTGATCAGGATGATCTTGCCGCCGCGCGCCGCCACTTCCTGCATGTTCGACACGGTCTTTTCGAAAATGCGGTCATGCGGCGCAATGACGATGACCGGCATGTTCTCGTCGATCAGCGCGATCGGCCCATGCTTCAATTCGCCCGCCGCATAGCCCTCGGCGTGGATGTAGGAGATTTCCTTGAGTTTTAGCGCGCCTTCCATGGCCAGCGGGAAATTGGTGTCGCGGCCGAGATAGAGCACGTCCTTGTAGCGTGACAGTTCGCGCGCGATCCGCTCGATCT